>NZ_CP120739.1:1502500-6793026 GCF_029581215.1 Micromonospora sp. WMMD975 | reverse complement strand
AGCGGACAGTTGGCGAAGTGAGCCTAGTCTCTCCGGCCACCGGGCGATCGACGGCGGCACGTGCGGAAGGATGGACGGCATGCGCATCGTGGTACTGACCGGCGGCATCGGGGGCGCCCGCTTCCTGCTCGGCGTCCGGGCGTACGCCCGGGAGGTGGGCGCCGAGGTGACCGCCGTGGTCAACGTGGGCGACGATCTCCTGCTGCACGGGTTGAAGGTCTGCCCGGATCTGGACAGTGTGCTCTACACGCTCGGTGGCGGCGCCGACCCGGAGCGTGGCTGGGGCCGGGCGGGTGAGACCTGGACGGTCAAGGCCGAGCTGGCCGCGTACGGCGCGGAGCCGAGCTGGTTCGGCCTCGGCGACAAGGATCTCGCCACCCATCTGGTCCGCACCACGATGCTCAACGCCGGCTACCCGCTGTCCCAGGTCACCGAGGCGCTGGCCAGCCGCTGGCAGCCGGGCGTACGCCTGCTGCCGGCGACCGACGAGCGCCTGGAGACCCACGCCGTCATCTCCGACGGGCAGGGGCAGCGGGCGATCCACTTCCAGGAGTGGTGGGTGCGCCACCGCGCCGACGTACCGACGCAGCGGTTCGTGTTCGTGGGCGCGGAGGCGGCGAAGCCGGCGCCGGGCGTGGTCGAGGCGCTCGCCGCCGCGGACGTGGTGCTGATCGCGCCGAGCAACCCGGTGGTGAGCGTCGCGCCGGTACTGGCCGTGCCGGGCCTGCGTGACGCGGTGGTCGGCGGCCCCGCGCCGGTGATCGGGGTGTCGCCGATCATCGGCGGCGCGCCGGTACGCGGGATGGCCGACCGTTGCCTGGCCGTGCTCGGGGTCGAGTGCAGCGCGACCGGCGTGGGTGGCCTCTACGGCGCCCGCTCCGCCGGGGGCCTGCTCGACGGCTGGCTGGTCGCCGAGGAGGACGAGGGCGCCGCGGTGCCGGGCGTGGTGGTCCGCTCGGCGCCGCTGCGGATGACCGACGAGGCGGCGACCGCCGCGATGGTGCGCGCCGCGCTGGAGTTGATGTGAAGCTGGAGATCCTGCCGGTGCCGGGCATCGGCCACGTGACCGAGGGCGACGATCTGGCGGCGCTGATCGCCGGTGCGGCGCCCTGGCTGCGCGACGGCGACGTGCTGGTGGTCACCAGCAAGATCGTCTCCAAGGCGGAGGGCCGGCTGGTGGACGTGCCGGCGGACGGCCCGGAACGCCTCGCCGAGCGGGACCGCGTGCTGGCCACCGAGACCGCCCGGGTGGTCGCCACCCGGGGCGGGACCCGGATCGTGCAGACCCACCACGGGTTCGTGATGGCCTCCGCCGGCATCGACGCCTCGAACGTGGACAAGACCCGGCTGGTGCTGCTCCCGGTGGATCCGGACGCCTCGGCCCGCGCGTTGCGGGCGGCACTGCGCGAGCGGTACGGCCTCGACGTCGCAGTCGTCGTCAGCGACACCATGGGCCGCCCGTGGCGCAACGGGCTCACCGACGTGGCGCTCGGGGTGGCCGGGATGCCGGCGATCCGCGACCACCGAGGCGAGGTCGACCCGTACGGCAACGAGCTCCATCTCACCCAGATGGCCGTGGTCGACGAACTCGCCGGCGCCGGCGAGCTGATCAAGGGCAAGTGCGATCAGGTGCCGGTCGCCGTCGTCCGTGGTTACCTCACCGCGACCCGGGACGACGACGAGGGCGCCCGGACCCTCGTGCGGGACGCTTCGCTTGACCTCTTCTCGCTCGGCACGGCCGAGGCGCGGGCCGCCGGCCTGCGGGCGGCGGCCACCCTGCCGGACGTGACCGGTCCGGCCCCGGCCGACCCGGCCGCGGTGGACCGGGCGATCGCCGTGGTCGCCGACGCGGTCGCCCCCGGCACCGTCTTCACCCACGTCACCGACGAGGAGGTACGCGCCGGATTCACCGCCACCGTGTCCGGCTGGCCGGCCACCGCCACCGGCCTGGTGCTCGGTGCGGCGCCGACCCCGGTCGACCGGGCGGACCTGGTCCGGTTCGGCGCCGACCTGCAACGCCTGCGCACCGCGCTGGCCGCCGAGGGCGTCGGGTCGGTCCTGCTGCCGCCCCCGGCGGGAAGCACGGCCAGCGCCACGCTGGCGCTCTGACCGCCCGAGCGCGAACCGCCCGGACCGCGTGACCCGCCGAGCGGCGTCGGTCAGGCGTCGAGGACGGCGCGGCCCAGCGGCGTCAGCGTGTGCAGCACGGTGTTGCGGTCCCGGTGGCTGACCAGCAGCCCGGCGTTGCGCAGCACCGAGGTGTGTTGGCTGGCCGCGGCGGCGGAGATGCGCAGCCGCCGGGCCATCTCGCCGGTCGTGCAGCCCTCGTCGGCGACCTGGAGCACCGCCGCGCGGGTGCGACCCAGCAGCGCGGCGAGCGCCTCGCGCTGGGCGGCGGCGTCGTCCCGGCTGCCGCCGGTGTCGGAGGTGAGGCCGCCGAGCCGGTCGACCGGGTAGACCAGCACCGGGGGCAGGCTCGGGTCGAGCAGCGCCACCGGGTTGCCGGTGCAGAAGAATGACGGTACGAGCAGCAGGCCCCGGCCGTCCAGGTGCAGCTCCCGGGTGTCCGGGTAGTCGAGCACCTCGAGCACGCCGTCGGCCCACCGCATGGTGGGTCGCAGGCTGGCCAACAGCCCCTCGGCGCCACCGTCGAGCATGGCCCGCGCGCGCCGTGACCGGTCCGCCTCGACGGCGGCCTGGACCCGCGCCCAGTACGGGGTGACCGCGAGCGCCTGGTAGCGCGCCATGGTGTCGGTGAGGTCCTGCAACGCCTCGGGCTCACCCCGGGCGAGCGCGGTCGCCGAGGACGGCAGCGAGGTCTCTCCGGCCAGGACGGTCAGGTCGCGGCGCAGCATGCCGAGCGGGGTGCCGCGGACCGCTTCCAGCCCGGCCTCGAAACCGTCCCGGCTGGCGGACGGGGTGAGGAAGTCGGGAAAGTAGCCACGGGGCGGGTTGAGCGCGAGGAGCAGCCGGTAGCGTTCGGCCCCGGTGTCGGTCCGCAGACCGCGCGCCACGCCGCGTCGCCACGTCGTGGACAGCGGGTCACGGCTGCGCCCCTGGAGCAGGTGCAGGCTGAGAACCAGTTCCCACAGCGGGTCCGCGGCCGGGGCGACCCGGGTCCGCAGGATGTCCTCGCGCGAGAAAATGATCTTC
This sequence comes from Micromonospora sp. WMMD975, assembly GCF_029581215.1. NCBI lineage: Bacteria > Bacillati > Actinomycetota > Actinomycetes > Micromonosporales > Micromonosporaceae > Micromonospora > Micromonospora sp. WMMD975. Next base: position 6,789,873 of record NZ_CP120739.1, on the reverse strand, counting down.
AACATGGATCGCTCCCGGGTGGACGGCGGAGGTGCCCGCCACCCCTCGCACTTTACCCGCCGGCACTAATCTCCATTTTTAAGCGAGACGTGAAAGACCTCGACGTTGGGCGTACCGGTTCGGCAAACTCTCCCTTGCCCGCCGACGCCGGGGCGCGATGCCGACCCGGTCGCCGGTCGACGGGCGTGGCCGGACGGCACCACGAGGGTCTGCGGATCGCTCCGCAGGGGTGCCGTCCGGCCGTCGCTCATCCGATCCAGAGCGCCACCCGGTGGTCATCGTCGGTCACGTAATAGCAGCGTCCCGCCACCTCGGCCAGCCCTTCCACGTGATGGAACGGCGCCAACTCCGCCACCAGCTCGGCGCCCACCCGGGCGTCCGCGCCCCAGCTGTGCCGGAACCGCACGTGCCGGGACGTCACCTCACCGCCGTGCGGGTGGTCGTCGAGCAGCACCGAACCCTTGCCCAGCGCGTCGATCGAACCGATCACGGCCGCGTAGCCGCCGTCGTCGGTCGGCGTGATCGCGCGGAACCCGGCCAACGCGCCGGCCGGCGTCACCCCGGTCAGCGCGTACGCCCCGAGCGCCCGCGGCCAGCTCGCCACGTCGGCGTCGTCGAACATCCCCGCCACCCCGGCCAGCTCGACGTAGATCGGCTCGCCCGCGGCGGTCACCGGGAAACGCAGCCCGAGCAGCACCGTCCCGGCCGGGGTGAACGCCGCCGCCTCGACGTTGAGGGGCAGGTCGTCCTCCGCCAGCCGGCTCACCCAACCCTTGGCCCGCGCGACGCCCCGGGCCACGGTCTCCACCACGAACCGTTGCCGGACCCGGTCGCCGGGCGGCAGCGGGGTCAGCGGGGCGGCGACGAGCGCGTCGTTGATCGCCCGGTGCAGCCGGAAGCGGTTGCGGACCACATGCACGGCGAGCGACCCGGCCACCGCGTCGTCCTCCCGGAACCGGGCCACGAAGGCGCGACGGGGCCGCAGCGGCCCGGCCTTCGACCCGAAGTGCGAGCCGAAGACGTACACCCAGCCGTCGTGGTGGGCGAGCGCCTCGCCGTCCTCGGTGCGGCCGTTCTCCCGGCCCGCGTCGGCCGGCACGTGGTACTCCAGCCACTCGCCGTCGTCGCGCTCCAGCAGCAGCGCCAGGCACTGCTCCACCGGCCCCTCGTCCAGCACGGTCCAGAACCCACGCCGCGCGCCGTAGGCCCGCAGCAACGCCGGCGAACGGACCGGCAGCAGGTCACTTGCCTCGTTGCCAGCCACCAGGAACTCGACGAGTCGCAGGGTCACCGGGTCAGGGTACGGAGACGACGCTCGTACAGTGTCGGGGTGTCTGATCTCACCGCGTACGCCGACCTGCACGCCGACGCCGTCGCGGCGCTGAGCCGCTGGACGGCGACCAGCCCGGCCGCCGCCGCGCACCGGGACCGGACCCTGACGCTGCTGGCCGCCGGGCCGATGGCGATGGGCCGCGCGCACCGGCCGGGGCACGTCACCGCGAGCGCGCTGGTCCTCGATTCCACAGGCGACCGGGTGCTGCTCTGCCTGCACGGCAAGTTCCGGCGATGGGTGCAGCTCGGCGGGCACTGCGAGCCCGGCGACCGGACGCTTGCGGCAGCCGCCTTGCGCGAGGCCACCGAGGAGTCCGGGATCGCCGGCCTGACGCTCGATCCCGACCCGATCGACGTCGACATCCATCCGGTCGCCTGCCAGGGCGGCTCGCTGCACTACGACGTCCGGTACGCGGTCTTCGCCCCGGCGGGAGCGACGGAGCGGGTCAGTGACGAGTCCGAGGCGCTTGGTTGGTTCCCGCCGGACGAGCTGCCCGAGCCGCTCGCCGACGCGACCGCCCAGCTGGTGGCACCGGCGTTGTCCGCCCTGGCCCGCCGGGCCGCCGGCTGAGTCGCACACCGGCGGCCGACGGGCCGAAACCGGCCCTCAGATCAGGCCCTCCTCGCCGCGCTCCTTGAGCTGATCGACGATCTTCTTCACGTCCTGCGCCCGGTCCCGGGGACAGACGAACACGGCATCCGGAGTGTCCACCACGATCAGGTCGTGCACGCCGACCGTGGCGACGAGGCGGCCGGAGTGCGGCACCACCACCGTCCCGGAGGTGTCGTGCAGCAGCACGCCCGGCTTCGCGTCGCCGCCGAGCACCACGTTGCCGTCGTCGTCGGTCGGCAGCACCTCACCGAGGGTGTGGAAGTCGCCGACGTCGTTCCAGCCGAAGTCGCCCGGCACGGTGGCCACCCGGCCGGCGGTCGCCGCGCCCTCCATCACCGCGTAGTCGACCGAGATCTTCGGCAGCGTCGGCCACACCGTGCCGAGCACGTCGTCCTGTTCCGGGGTGCCCCAGGCCGCCGCGATGGCGGTGATCCCGGCGTGCAGTGCCGGTTGCTGACGGGCCAGCTCGGCCAGGAAGACGTCCACCCGCCACACGAACATGCCGGCGTTCCAGAGATGCCGGCCGGAGCGGACGTAGACCTCCGCCACCTCGGCGGCGGGCTTCTCCTTGAACTCGCGTACCGGACGCAGCGGCCCGCCGTCCACCGGGTCGCCGGTCTCCAGGTAGCCGTAGCCGGTCTCCGGCCGGGTCGGGGTGATGCCCACCGTCATCAGCAGCCCCTGCTCGGCGCCGCGGATCGCCTGCCGCACCACCTCGGCCCAACGGGTCGGGTCACCGATCAGGTGGTCGGCGGCGAACGAGCCCATCACCCCGGCCGGGGCACGCTGGGCGATCACCGCGGCTGCCAGCGCGATGGCCGCGCAGGAATCCCGCGGCGACGGCTCCACCAGGACGTTCTCCTCCGGCAGGCCAGCCAGTTGCCGGGCCACCGCCGCGGCGTGCGCGGCCCCGGTGACCACGAGCGTGCGCTCCGGTGTGGTCAACGGCGCCAACCGGTCGACCGTGGCCTGCAACAGCGAGGCGGTGGTGCCGGTCAGCGGGTGGAGAAACTTGGGATGGCCCGCGCGGGACAGCGGCCACAACCTTGTGCCGCTGCCGCCCGCCGGGATGACGGCGTAGAACATCAGCACATCATGCCCGAAGCGGGCGAGCCGCCACGGCCGTCGCCGGGGATCCGCAGCGGACGCTCAGGAACGCGCCCGCCGCCAGGCGGCGATGTGCACTTCCGCGCTGGACTCCCAGGTGAACTCCTTGGCCCGGTCGAACCCGGCCTTCGCCAGGGAGAGCCGTCGCTGCTCGTCGTCGAGCAGGGCGCCCAGGTCGGTGGCGATCTGGTCCGGGTCCTCGCTTGTGTACGCCACCGCGTCGCCACCCACCTCGGGCAGGGAGAGCCGGGGCGTGGTGAGCACCGGCGCGGCGCACGCCATCGCCTCCAGGATCGGCAGCCCGAAGCCCTCGCCGTACGACGGGTAGGCGGCGACGAGCGCACCGCCGAGGAAGCCGGGCAGGTCGGCGTAGCGCAGGTAGCCCGGGCGGAGCAGCCGCAGGTGCGACGGGACCTCGGCCACCGCGCGATCGATGTCGTCGTCGTGCCCCTGGCCGCCGGCCACCACGAGCACCGGCGGGTTCGGCCGGTCGGCCACCGCCCGGGCCCAGCCGCGGATCAGGTTGGGCACGTTCTTGCGCGGCTCCTTGGCCCCGAGGAACGCGACGTAGCTGTTGTCGCCGAGCCCCAGCCGGGCCCGGACGCGGGCCTTCTCCTCGTCGCCCGGCGCGTGGAAGGCTGCCTGGTCGACGCCGTGATAGGCCACGTCGATCCGGGTCGGGTCGGCGTCCAGCAGCCGGATCAGCTCGTCCCGGGTGGCCTTGCTCGGCACGATCACCCGGGCCGCGCGACGCAGCGAGGTCTTGATCGCGCTGCGGAAGAACGTCCGGCGCGACTTGTCGTAGTGCTCCGGCTCGGTGAAGAACGTCGCGTCGTGCACGGTGACCGTCACCGGACACCCGGCCCGCAGTGGGCAGGTGTAGAACGGCGAGTGCAGCACCTCCGCGTTGACCTGCTGGGCCAGCAGCGGCAGGCCGGTCTGCTCCCAGGCGAGCCGGGCCGGTCGGTGCGCCACCGCCGCCGGCGCGGGGATGATCTCGGCGCCGGGCAGCATCCGGGTGTAGCGCTCCAGGTCGGTGCGGAGGCTCACCACGGCCAGGTCGACGCCGTCGCCGCAGACCCGGCCGAGCGCGCCGAGCAGGCCGTCGACGTATCTACCGACGCCGCCGCGATCGGCGGGGACACTCGTGGCGTCGATGAGAACGCGGGGCGGGCGACCGGCGGTCACGGGGCGACTCCTCAGGTGGCGCGTTTGTGGGGAACAACACTGTCGGCAAGCCTACGCCGGACGGGGTGTCCCACGCTGACTGCGACCCGACGGTACGCCGACTTGTCGTTGTCATCGAGTACGTACCCGGGGCGCGTATCGTTCGCGCCGATGGCCGACAACATTGCCCGGGTGTTCGCCGACGCGATCGCGACCGACCCCACCCGACCGCTGCTGACCTGGTACGACGACGCCACCGGCGAACGCACCGAACTTTCCGGCGCGACGCTTGCGAACTGGGTCGCCAAGACCGCCAATCTGCTCGTCGACGAGGCCGGCTGTGCGCCCGGCGACCCGGCCGGGGTGCTGCTGCCGCCGCACTGGCAGACCGCCGCGGTGCTGCTCGGCTGCTGGTCGGCGAAACTGACCATGATCGACACCCCGGGCCCGGTGGAGGTGCTGTTCACCGCCGTCGACCGGGTCGACGAGGCGAGCCGGTGGCCGGCCGGCGAGCGGTACGCCCTGGCGCTCGACCCGTTCGCGCTGCCGATGCGGCAGGTGCCGGCCGGCTGCACCGACTTCGTCGCGGCGGTACGCGGGCACGGCGACCACTTCACCCCGTACCCCTCGGGTGGTGCGGCGGACGCGGCGCTGCTGGCCCGCGCGGAGGCCCGCGCCGCGGAGCTGGGTCTCACCGCCGGCGACCGCCTCCTGGTCGACGTGACCCGGCACCCCGACCCGGTCGACTGGCTGTTGACCCCACTGACCGCCGCCGCCAGCGTCGTCCCCTGCGCCCACCTCGACCGCGCCCGACTGGACGCCCGCGCCGCGACCGAGAAGGCCACCCACACCCTGGCCTAGGTCAGGGGGCGGCGCGGCGCTCGGCGAACGTGGCGAAGGCCGTGAGGGACTCCGGGTTGGCCAGGGCGCCCTTCGCGGCGGCGCGGTCGACCGGGGTGCCGGTGAGGATCTTCTTGACCGGCACCTCCAGCTTCTTCGCGCTCAGCGTGCGCGGCACGGCGCGGACCTGGTGGATCTCGTCCGGCACGTGCCGGGGCGACAGGGCGGTACGCAGCTCGCGGCAGATCTTCTTCCGCATCTCGTCGTCCAGCTCCAGGCCGTCGGCGAGCACCACGAACAGCAGCAGCTCCCCCGCGCCGCCCTCGTCGTCCTCCAGGTGCACCACCACCGAGTCGACCACCTCGTCGAGGCCCTCCACCACGGAGTAGAACTCGGCGGTGCCGAGCCGCACCCCACCCCGGTTCAGCGTGGCGTCGGACCGGCCGGTGATGACGCAGCCGCCGCGCTCGTTCACCGTGATCCAGTCGCCGTGCCGCCACACCCCGGGATAGACCTCGAAGTACGCCTCCCGGTAGCGGGCGCCGTCCGGGTCGTTCCAGAACCCCACCGGCATGCTCGGCATCGGCTCGGTGATCACCAGCTCGCCGAGCTGGCCGATGACCGCCGAACCGTCGGCGGCGCGGGCCTCCACCTTCGCGCCCAGCGCCCGGCAGGCGATCTCACCGGCGTGCACCGGCAGCAGCGGCACCCCACCGACGAACCCGGTGCAGACATCCGTGCCGCCGGAGAGCGACTGGAGTTGGAGACGGTCGCCGACGTTCCCGTACACCCAGGTGAAGCCCTCGGCGGGCAGCGGCGCGCCGGTCGAGCCGAGACCGCGCAGCGCGGACAGGTCGGCGAACTCCCGCGGCACCAGCCCGGCCTTGCGGCACGCCAGCAGGAACGGGGCCGACGTGCCGAAATAGGTGGTGCCGGTCTCCGCCGCCAGCCGCCACAACGCGCCCAGGTCCGGGTGGCCCGGGTTGCCGTCGAACAGCACGATCGCCGCGCCCACCGCCGGCCCGGAGACCAGGAAGTTCCACATCATCCAGCCGGTGGTGGTGAACCAGAAGAACCGGTCCGCCGGCCCCAGGTCGTGGTGCAACGCCAGCATCTTCAGGTGTTCGAGCAGGATGCCGCCGTGGCCGTGCACGATCGGCTTCGGTAGGCCGGTGGTGCCGGAGGAGTAGAGCACGTACAGCGGGTGGTCGAACGGCACCGGCGTGAAGGCCAACGGCTCGTCGGTCTCCGCCGCCAGGTCCGCCCAGGCGAGCGCGCCGTCGGGGGCCGGGCCGTCCGGATCGAGGTACGCGATGCCGACGGTGTGCCGCAGCGACGGCAGCGCGGCCCGGATGGCGGCCACCTCGGCGCGCCTGTCGACCGGCTTGTCACCGTAGCGGTAGCCGTCGACCGCGACCAGCACCGTCGGCTCGATCTGCTGCCAGCGGTCGGTGACGCTGCGGGTGCCGAACTCCGGCGCGCAGGAGGAGAAGATCGCGCCCAGGCTGGCGGTGGCGAGCAGCAGGACGTACGTCTCCGGGATGTTCGGCGCGTACGCGGCGACCCGGTCGCCCGGGCCGACGCCGAGCCGGCGCAGGCCGGCGGCCACCCGGCGGACCCGCTCGCGCAGCTGCGCCGCGGTGAGCGTCTCCGGCGCGCGGGTCTGCCCGTGCGCGATCACCGCCGGGTCGTCGTCGCCGAGACCCGGCATGCGCAGCACGTTCTCGGCGTAGTTGAGCGTCGCGCCGGGGAACCAGCGGGCGCCGGGCATGGACCTCCCGGCCAGCGTTGCGGTCGGGGGCGTGTGTGCGAGCACCTGGAAGTAGTCCCAGATCGAGGACCAGAACCCGTCCAGGTCGGTGACCGACCACTGCCACAGCGCGTCGTAGTCGGCGAACTCCAGCCCCCGGTGCGCGGCCAGCCAGCGCAGATAGTCACCGATCCGGGACCGTTCGCGCACGTCCGCCGTCGGCGTCCACAGCACGTCACCCACTGTTCCAACCTCCCCTGAGGCCCGGCACGACACTGTGCATGGGCCGTGGCGCCATCTTGCCCTACCCGGTGCCGCCATTCTCCGCACCGGCCCCCGCCTGCGGGGCGTGCCCACCCCACACCCCCCACCCCCTCCCCATGTGGGTGTAAGGCGGGGGCCCCGCCTTACACCTCAGGCGGCGCGGTGGGCCTGGATGGCGCGGCGGCGGGCCAGCCGGTGGGCGCGCCGGATCTCCGCCTCCCGGAAGCGGCGCTCGTCGTCCGGTGACTCCGGCAGCACCGGGCGCACCGCGCGGGGCGCGCCACCGACGTCCACACCCACGAAGACGAGGTACGCGGTGGCGACCCGCACCGGCTCGTCCTCGGCCGAGTCCCAGCGCTCGGCGACCACCCGCACCCCGACCTCCATCGACGTGTTGCCGGTCCAGTTGACCTGGGCGTGTGCGTGCACCAATTCGCCCACCCGGACCGGCTCGGAGAAGACGATCTCGTCGATGGACGCGGTGACCGCGGTGCCGCCGCTGTGCCGGGCGGCCGACGCGCCGGCCACGTCGTCGACGAACTTCATCAGCACCCCACCGTGCACGGTCCCGTACAGATTGACATCGACAGCAGTCATGATGCGACTCAGCGTGACGCGGGAGTACGAGGTCGGCTTACCCGACGGGACCGCGGGATGATCTGTCATGCCGGAAACGGTACGGTGCGCGGATGCGACATCTCTGGAGCTTCCTCGCCGGGTTGGTGGTGGCGCCGGTCACCTGGGTGCTCGTCACCCTCGGTCAGGACGGATCTGGGCGGACCGTCAACCGCTGGGTGGAGATCGGTACGTACAGCACCCCTAACCTGATCGAGCCGGCCGTCTATCTCGGCGTGGCCGGCATCCTGCTCGGCCTGCTCGGCACGCTGCGCTTCTCGCCGCTCGGCCCGCTCGTGGCGGGGCTGCTGCTCGCGGTCCCCTACCTCTGGCTGTTCGTCGCGCCCTTCACCGTGCGGGACCGGGTGCCCGGCGACCTGAAGCTGCTCGGTGATCCGTTGCCGCTGCGCCAGCCACTCGACAACGGCACGCTGTTCCTGATCGGCATGCTGTTGCTGATGGCCGTGTTCAGCGGCCAGCGGTGGCGGAGTCGACCCGTAGCGCAGCCGGACGGGGCGGAGCTGACCCCGGCCGTTGCGCCGGTCGAGCCGACGCCCGCGTCAAGCGACTGGTCCCCGCCGCCGGCGCCGCCGAGGGATCCGGACACGGCCCCGCTCACGCTCGCCTATCCGGACACCCCCACCGAACCCCTGCCTCGCCGGACCGGCGGCGAGTCGCCGTGGTCCGCTCCCCCGCGCGGCGGCGCCCGAGCGGACGGCCCCACCGACCCTCGTTGACCGGCGCGGGCGGGCGGGGGGATCCCAGCCCGCCCGCCATAACAAACCGACCGGGCGGGCGGGGGAATCCCGGCCCGCCCGCCCAAAACAGCCCGGTCAGCCCTTCAGCAACTGCCGGGCCATCACGATCCGCTGCACCTGGTTCGTACCCTCGTAGATCTGGGTGATCTTGGCGTCCCGCATCATCCGCTCGAGCGGGTAGTCACGGGTGTAGCCGTAGCCGCCGAGCAGTTGGACCGCGTCGGTGGTGATCTCCATGGCGGCGTCCGAGGCGAAGCACTTGGCCGCCGCGCCGAAGTAGGTCAGGTCCGCGTCGCCCCGCTCGGACTTGCCGGCGGCGGCGTACGTGAGCTGCCGCGCCGCCTCCAGCTTCATGCCCATGTCGGCGAGCATGAACTGGATGCCCTGGAAATCGGCGATCGCCTTGCCGAACTGCTTGCGCTCCTGGACGTACCCCTTGGCGTAGTCGAGCGCGCCCTGGGCGATGCCGATCGCCTGGGCGGCGATGGTGACCCGGGTGTGGTCGAGCGTCCGCATGGCGGTGGCGAAGCCGCTGCCCTCGGCGCCGATGATGCGGTCGGCCGGGATGCGGACGTTGTCGAGGTAGACCTCGCGGGTCGGGGAGCCCTTGATGCCGAGCTTCTTCTCCGGCGCGCCGAAGCTCACGCCCGGGTCGGACTTCTCCACCACGAAGGCGGAGATGCCCTTCGAGCGGGCTGTGGGGTCGGTCACAGCGAAGACGGTGTAGTACTCCGAGACGCCCGCGTTGGTGATCCACCGTTTCACGCCGTTGAGCACCCAGTGGTCGCCGTCGCGTACCGCCCTGGTGGTCATCGAGGCCGCGTCGCTGCCCGCCTCCGGCTCGGAGAGGCAGTAGGAGAACATCGCGTCGCCGGCCGCCACCGGGGTCAGGTATCTGCGCTTCAGCTCCTCGGAGCCGGCCAGCAGCAGCGGCATGGTGCCCAGCTTGTTCACCGCCGGGATCAGCGACGACGAGGCGCAGGCGCGGGCCACCTCCTCGATCACGATGGCCGTGGCAAGCGCGTCCGCGCCGGCGCCGCCGTACTCGACCGGGACGTGCGGTGCGTGGAAGTCGGCCGCGCGCAGGGCGTCGTAGGACGCCTTGGGAAACTCGCTTGTCTCGTCCGCCTCCGCGGCGTGCGGGGCCACCTTGGCCGCACAGACCTCACGGACCGCATCCCGGATCGCCTCGTGCTCCTCCGGCAACCGGTAGACGTCGAACGACTGCTCTGCGGCCACATCGGCCCCCTTTCACGGCTATCATGCGCAGTCTGTGCTGCCCGGGGGCCGCCGACTGCCGCAGACTGAAGGATAGCGACCGGGCTTCGACCGGAGCTACCGGCGGGTAGGATCGCGCCCGAGCGTCGCCCACCCGACCCACTACCCTCACACCAGAATCAGTTCCCCTCGGTGCCCGGCCCAGGCGCCCCAGCAGAATGCGACGCGAGGATGCGCCGCCAGTGCGAGCGGAGAAGACAGGCGTGACGATCCCGTACCCGAACTCCCAGCCGATGCCCGCCATCGCCGCGGTGACCCCGCCCTCCGGCGCGGCCCGACCCCGGGTGACCTTCCTCGGCACCGGTTACCTCGGTGCGACGTACGCCATCTGCTACGCCGAGCTGGGCTACGAGGTGCTCGGCTTCGACGTCGACGCCGACAAGATCGCCAAGCTGAACGCCGGTGAGGTGCCGATCCACGAGCCCGGCCTGGACGAGCTGCTGCGGCGCAACCTGGCCGCCGGCCGGCTGCGGTTCAGCACCGACATGCAGGAGACCGCCGACTTCGGCGACGTGCACTTCATCTGCGTCGGCACCCCGCAGCGGGCCGACGGCATGGGCGCCGACCTGTCGTACGTCGAGGCGTCGGTGACCAGCCTGGCCCAGCACCTGACCCGCAAGGCGCTGATCGTCGGCAAGTCCACCGTTCCGGTGGGCACCGCCGAGTGGGTGGAGCAGCTGGTCGGCAAGCACAGCCCGGACGACCTCGGGGTCGAGGTGGCCTGGAGCCCGGAGTTCCTCCAGGAGGGCTTCGCCGTCGACGACGTGCTGCGGCCCAACCGGATCGTGGTCGGGGTCAAGAGCGAGTGGGCCAACGGCATGCTCTTCGCCGCCCACAAGGGCGTCTTCGACCTGGCCGCGACCGAGGACCGCGAGGTGCCGCTCGTGGTCACCGACTTCGCCACCGCCGAGCTGGTCAAGGTCGCCGCGAACGCGTTCCTGGCCACCAAGATCTCCTTCATCAACGCGATGGCCGAGGTCTGCGAGGCCGCCGGCGGCGACGTCACCCAACTCGCCCGTTCCATCGGGTACGACCCGCGGATCGGCAACCGCTTCCTCCAGGCCGGGCTCGGCTTCGGCGGCGCGTGCCTGCCCAAGGACATCCGCGCCTTCCAGGCCCGCGCCCAGGAGCTGGGCGCCGGTGAGGCGCTGCGTTTCCTGCACGAGGTCGACCTGATCAACCTGCGCCGGCGTACCCGGGTGGTGCAGCTCGCCGCCGAACTGCTCGGCCGCCGCTCCGGGCCTGCCGGCCCGGACCTCTCCGGCACCCGGATCGCGGTGCTGGGCGCCACCTTCAAGCCCAACACCGACGACGTACGCGACGCGCCCGCCCTCGCGGTGGCCGCGCTGCTCGGCAAGGCCGGCGCCGACGTGCACGTCTTCGATCCGCAGGGGATCGAGAACGCGCGCCGCGCGGTGCCCCACCTGGCCTACGAGGAGACCATGACCGACGCCGTCCAGGGCGCCGACCTGGTCTGCGTGCTGACCGAGTGGGCCGAGTTCCGCAACGCCGACCCGGTGGCGCTGGGTGAGCTGGCCAACGGTCGCAAGGTCGTCGACGGGCGCAACTGCCTCGACTCCACACTGTGGACGCAGGCCGGCTGGGAGTACCGCGGCCTGGGCCGCCCCTGACCGATCGACGTCGGGCCGGCCGGCCGGGGACCAGGTACCCGGCCGGCCGGCTCTTTTTGTTGTCCGGAACGCGCCCGCAACTGTCGAAATCCCGGCCCGGTCAGGGCATGCTGCCACTGAGAGGTCCACAGTGCGGGGCGTGGGCGGACGGGAGACTGCCGTGGAGAGCTTCAGGTGCGCGTCGTGCGGGCGGGAGATCAAGCCCGCCGCCGTCTGCCCGCACTGCGGCGCGGAGCAGCCCCAGTGGGCCGAACACCTGGCCGACATCGAGCGCTCGATCGCCGAGATGAAGGCACGTGACGCCGAGATCGCCCGTGAGCAGCGCCAGATCGCCGCCAAGATGCAGGCCGCGCTCTTCCAGCGCGACATCCTGGCGCACGCCGGCGAGGAGCGGATCAAACAGGCCACCCGGCCGCGTAAGGTGCTGCGCAAGCGTCCCGGGCGCCGGCCGCCCACCGCCGCGACCGGCGCGCCGCCCCGGGTGCCCCGGCAGGGCACGCCGCCCACTCCGGAGGACCTTCCCCCGTCGCCGCCCCGCGGTCGCCCGCAGTGGCTCGACGCGGACGACCCGGAGCACCCGCCCGAGGCGTCCTCCCGCGAGGTGCAGAACATCCCGCTCGGGCTCGCCGGGCTGCTGCTCGGCGTCGCGGCGGTCGTCTTCGCGGCGGTCGCCACCAGCTCGATGGACGCGCTGGCCCGGCTCGCCGTGCTGCTCGTCGCGACCGTGCTGATGCTGCTCGCCCCGCCGGTGCTGGCCCGCCGCGGGCTGACCTCGACCGCCGAGACCATCGCCGCCGTCGGGCTGCTGCTGGTGCCGCTCGCCGGGTACGCGGCCTGGACCGTCGACCGGATCGGGGGCGGTACGTCCGGCGCCGCGTTCGCCGGAGCGATCTTCCTGGTCACCACCGTGGTCGCGGTCGGGTACGCGTACGGCACCGGGCTGCGCGCGCCCCGCTTCGCCACCGTGCTCGCCGCCCAACCGGTGCTGCCGCTGCTGGCGTACGAGCGGATCACCGGCCCCGCCGGTTGGGCCCTGGTGCTCACCGTGGTGGCCGTGCTGGACCTGGCGCTGGCGCGGTCCGCGGTGATGCTGGAACGGCCGGTCCGGTCGGACCTGCCCCCCACCACGCCGAGGGCCACGGTCCCGCGTCGTCAGGGCGCCGACGACGACCGGCCCGAGTCGGCGCCGGAGGAGTCCGCCGAGGTGCTCGGCGGCGACCCGCCCGCCGGCGCCAGCGCCGCGCCGGCCCGTCCGGTGCCGTGGTTGCGCGAGGCGACCTGGCTGCTGCACGGCGTGGCGGTCGCGCTCGCCCTGGCGTACGCGGTCACCGCCCTGCTGCGCGCCTCCACCGTCGCAGCCGCCGCCGGCGCGGGCACGGTGCTGCTGCTGGCCGCGCTGACCGCGCTGGCCGGCACGCTCGTGCTGCGCCGGCCGCCCCTGCCGGACCTGGGCGCCGGCATCGTCACCCTCGCGGTCATCGGCGCGCTCGGCCGGGTGGCCTCGGTGGCCCTGCCCGGCCGGTCCCTGCTGTTGATCGCCGCCGTCATCGCGCTCACCGGCGTCGCCGTGCGGGGCATGCCGGAGGTGACCCGCCGGGGCCCGCAGCTCGCCTCCGCGGTGGCGTTGACGGTGAGCGGCCTGGTGGTCGCCGGCGGCGCGCTGCGCGCCGGGCTGGCGCCGGTCCGGGCGGCGCTGCCGGCCTGGTCGGCGGACCTGAGCGGGTGGCACGCCGAGCTGGCCCGGGCGGTCGGGTCGACCGGCTGGCAGCTCGCCGCCAGCGCCCTGCTGCTCACTGTCGCCGCCGTGGTCGCGCTGCCCCCCGAGATCCGACGCGAGTTCGCGGTGGTCGGCGCGGCGCTCACCGCGCTCGCCGTGCCGGCCTCCCTCGGGCTGGGCTGGGCGGCGGCCTGCTGGCCGATGCTGCTGACCGCCGTCGCGATCGGGGTGCTCGGGCTCAGCACCGGCACGGAACGCGCCGCCGTGGCGCACGCGGTGACCGCGGCCGTGCTGGGGCTGGCCGGGGCCGGGGCCGCGCTGGCCCGGCCCGCGCTCACCGCCGCCGCGCTGACCCTGCTCTTCCTGGCCGGGGCGTTGGTCTCGCTCGCGCCCCGGGTCCGCCTCGCCGCCGCCGCGACGGACACGGTCTGCGCCTGGGCCGCCGGCGGCGCCGCGTTCGCCCTGCCTGGCGCGGTGGCCGCGTTCGTCGCCGCAAGCGTGCCGACGCCGCCGATATCCACCCCGGCCAACCTGCGCGAGATCACCGTCCCGATCCTCGCCGCGAGTTTCCTCGGCGTCTGCGTGACGCTCGCCTACGCCGCCCTGGTCCAGGTGGCGCAGCGGCAACTGAGCATGCCGCACGCGCTCGGGACGGTGTTCGGCGCGGTGGCCGTCGTCGCCGCCGCGTTCGGCGCGCCCGGCGCGACCTCGGCGGACGCCTGGGTGGGCGGTCTCCTGCTGATCGCCGCCGCCATGCTGGCGCTGGCCCCGCGGATCGACGCCCGGAGCCGCGCCGACATGTCGTTCGACGGGTCGGACCTGGCCCTCGCCGCCACCACCGTGGCGCTTGTCGCCACGCTGGCCCGGATCGCCGCGGTGCTCGCGCCGGGCGGCCAGCTGGTGGTGGCCGCCGCGCTGGTGCTCGTGGTGGCCGTCGCGGCGCGGGCGCTGCCGGAGGAGTGGCGGCGCGGGCCCGTCCTCGGCATCGCGGCCGGTGGCACGTTGATCGGTCTGGTCGCGGCCTGGAGCGCGCTGCGCGGTGGGTTCGGGGTGCTGGCCACCCCGGGGCCGATCTGGGCGGGTGACCTGAGCGGCTGGCCGGCCGCACCCACCGGCGGGGCGGCGTGGCAGGCGCCCGTCGCGTTGGCGCTGCTGGCGGTGACCGCCGCCGTCCTGCTGCCGCCGCCGTGGAAGTACGACGTCTCGGGTGTGGCCGCGGTGCTGGCCACCGTGGGCGCGCCGGCCGCGTTCGACCTGCCCTGGTGGTCGCCGGTGCTTGTCGGCTGCATGGTGGCCACGGTCTACGGGATGGCCGCGGCGGCTGCGGCGGACCCGCGGGCGGCGCTGTCCCGGGCCACCGTGGCCGGGGTGGTGGCGCTGCACGCCACCGGCGCCGGGCTGGTCCGGCCCTGGACCACCGCGCTGGCGCTCAGCAGCGTCGCGTTGATCGGGGTGACGGTGGCGGTCCTGGCCCGGACGCTCGCGCCGGCGCTCGTGGACGACTTCCGCACCGAGGGCATGCCGCCGCACCTGGTGCAGGTGGGCGGCGCGGCGGCCGGGTCGGCCCTGCTGGCGCTGCCCGGAGCGGTGGCCGCGCTGTCCGCCGAGTTCGGCCGCCCGGCGCAGGTGGTGCTCACCGCCGCGCTGGCCGCCGCCAGCATCGGCCTCGCCGTGATCGCGGCGGTCCGCCGGCAGGTGCCGCAATATCTGCCGTACGCAAGCGTGGCGGTGGTCGGCGGAGCCACCGTCACGGCCGCCGCCGCCCTCCTCGTCCACCTGCCCGCAGGCGTGTTCGCCGCCGCCGCGGCGCTGCTCGGCGTGCTCGCCGAGCTGGTACGGGCGGCCACCGTCCCGCCGGCCGGTTCGGCCCGTCCGGTCCGCCGCTGGTCGGTGCTGCTGAACGGGGCGCTGCGCCGGGACCCGGACGCCGGCACGGAGCTGCGGTGGCGGGTCAGCCCGGCCGCTGGGGCGCTGGCCGCGGCGGCGCTGCCCACCGCGCTGGCGCTCGTCACTTTGGCGCCGTCGCTCGTGGTGGCGTTGTTCTCGACGTTCGCGGTGCTGGGTCGGGTGTGGCAGGGACCGCCGCCGGAGTTGCTCACCCCGCCGCCGGAGGCGGTGAACCCCACCCACGTGCTCACCGCGCTGCTGCTCACCGCGACTGCGGCGCTGGCCGCGACCGGTTTCAGCGGCGGTCGCCGCTCCCGGGCGGTGCCGGTGGTCCTGCCCGGCGCGGCCCTCACGCTGCTGATCACGCCGGTGGCGCTCGGCCAGGGCTGGCCGGTGACCGCGCAGGCCGGGCTGGTGGTGTTCACCATCTCGACGCTGGGGCTGGCGTTGACCCCGCCGCCGGCACTGGCGGAGCCGGGCCGCTCGATCCGGGTCGCCCGGGTGCTCGTCTTCGCCATCGGGCTGGCCGCCGGCGGCGCCGGGCTCGCCGGCGCCCTCGCCACCCGTCAGCTCACCCTGATCACGTTGGGTAGCGCGGTGGGTGTGGGAGCGATCGCCGCGTTCTTCGGCACCACCCAGCGGGCCCGCATCCTCGGCTGGCTGTTCGCCTCGCTGATGGCTCAGCTCTTCGTGCTCACGCTGGGGCTGGTGGCGGGGCTCGCCGCGGTGTGGTCGGCGTTCGGGGTGCTCGCGGTGGGCGCGGCGTTGCAGGTCTTCGCCGCCACCCTGCCCCGGCTGCGCCGGCCCGAGGCGTACCGGGAGGCGGCCACGGTCGAGTGGAGCGGCTACGGGTCGGCGCTGATCGCGCTGGCCCTGGCGTACGACTCGCCCCGGCACATCGCCGCGCTGCTGGCCGCCTGGGGCGCGGTGCTCGGGGTGGCGGCCAGCCGCCCGGGGCGGCGGCCGATGGAGCGGAACCTGCTGTTCTGGGCGGTGGTGGCGTGCGAGATCACCGCCTGGTGGATCCTGATGCGGGTGTCCGACGTGGCGCTGCCCGAGGCGTACACGCTGCCGTTCGCGGCGCTGGCCCTGCTGGTCGGGGTGCTGCAACTGCGCCAGCGGCCCGACCTGTCGAGCTGGGTGGCGTACGGGCCGGCGCTGGTGACCGCGTTCCTGCCCACGTTGGCGATCGTGCTGGCGACCGACTCCACCATGCTGCGCCAGGTGCTGCTGCTGTTGGGTGCCGTGGCGGTGCTGATCTTCGGCTCGACGAGCCGGCAGCAGGCGCCGGTGATCGTGGGCGCGACGGTGACCGCCGTGGCCGCCGTGCACGCGCTGTTCAGCCTCGGCCCGTGGCTGGTGCTGCTCCCGGTCGGCCTGGTCCTGCTGGTGCTCGGCGCCAGCAACGAGCGCCGGCGCCGCGCCCAGGAGCGTCTCCAGACCGCGCTGCGCGGCATGCAGTGAGCCGTGGGCGGCCGGGTCAGCCCAGCGAGGCGCGGAGCGCGGCTTCCTTCTCGGCCACCAGGTCCTCCAGGCTCGCCTGGTAGGCGACCATCCGGTCGCGCAGCGCCGGGTCGGACGCGCCCAGGATGCGGACGGCGAGCAGCCCGGCGTTGCGGGCGTTGCCGATCGACACGGTGGCGACCGGCACGCCGGCCGGCATCTGCACGATGGACAGCAGCGAGTCCATTCCGTCCAGGTGTTTCAGCGGCACCGGCACGCCGATCACCGGCAGCGGGGTGACCGACGCGACCATCCCGGGCAGGTGGGCCGCGCCGCCCGCCCCGGCGATGATCACACGGACGCCGCGACCGGCGGCCTCCCGGCCGTACTCGATCATCTTGAGCGGGGTGCGGTGCGCCGAGACCACACCCACCTCGTGCGGTACGCCGAACTCGTCGAGCGCCTCGGCGGCGGCCCGCATGGTCGGCCAGTCCGAGTCACTGCCCATGATCAGCCCGACGGTGCTCACGGTGCTCGCCTTTCGTTCGCGACTGCGGGGCTCGCAAGCTCACTCCTCGCGCTCACGGCGCTCCCTCGTGCAGCCAACGGGCGGCCCGCGCCGCCCGGGCCCGTACGTCTGTGAGATCGGTCCCGAGCACGGTGACATGCCCGATCTTGCGGCCCGGCCGCACCTGCTTGCCGTACAGGTGGACCTTGGCGCCGGGCTCGGCGGCGAACAGGTGGTGCAGTCGCTCGTCGATCGACGTCCCGCCCGGCTCCCCGCCGAGCACGTTCGCCATCACCACGACCGGCGCGGTGAGCGACGTGTCCCCCATCGGATAGTCGAGCACCGCCCGCAGGTGCTGCTCGAACTGCGACGTGCGGGCGCCCTCGATGGTCCAGTGCCCCGAGTTGTGCGGGCGCATGGCCAGCTCGTTGACGACCAGCCCGGTGGGCGTGTCGAACAGCTCCACCGCGAGCAGCCCGACCACACCGAGCGCGGTGGCCAGGTCGATGGCGAGCTGCTGGGCGGCGACCGCCTGCTCCTCGGGCAGGTCGGGCGCGGGCGCCAACACCTCGACGCAGATGCCGTCGGACTGCACCGTCTCCACCACCGGGTACGCGGCGACCTGCCCGAACGGCGAGCGGGCCACCTGCACGGCAAGCTCCCGGCGCAGCGCCACCCGCTCCTCGACGAGCAGCGGCGTGCCGCCGGCGAGCAGCGTCGCGGCCAGCTCGGCGGCCTGGTCGGCGTCGTCCACCATCCAGACGCCCCGGCCGTCGTAGCCGCCCCGGGCGGCCTTGAGCACCACCGGCCAGCCGGTCTCGTCGCCGAACGCGACCAGGTCGGCCGGGGCCTCCAGCGGACGCCAGGCCGGGTTCGGCGCGCCCAGCTCGCCGAGCCGTTCCCGCATCACCCGCTTGTCCTGCGCGTGCACGAGCGCCTCGGCCGGTGGGAAGAGCTTCACGCCCTCGTCGGCAAGCGCGCGGATGTGGGCGTTGGGCACGTGCTCGTGGTCGAAGGTGACCACGTCGCAGCCCTTCGCGAACGTGCGCAGCGCGGCCAGGTCGGTGTGGTCGCCGTACTGGACGTCGGCGGCGACGAGCGCCGCGCCGTCGTCGGGGGCGAGCGCCAGCACGCGCAGCGACTGGCCGAGGGCGATGGCGGCCTGGTGGGTCATCCGGGCCAGTTGGCCGCCGCCCACCATGCCGACGACGGGGAGTCCGGTACGGGAGTCCATAGCGCCGCCAGCCTAGCCGGGGCGGCGACCGGCCCGACCGCGAGGGCGGCCCGCCGCGGGCGGCTCAGCCGAGCTGGGCGACCAGCTCCTCGACCGAGGTCACCGGCCGTTGGCAGACGAAACCCCGGCAGACGTACGCGGTGGGTCGCCCGTCGACGAGTGGCCGACCGGCCAGCAGCGGCACACCTGGTTGGTCCGGGGCGCCGGCGACCACCACCGCGCCGGGCGGGGCGTGCCGGTGCGCGGCGGCCAGCAGCGGATCGCCCACCGGGTCGTCGGTCGCCACCGCGATCTCGTACGGCCCGGAGAGCAGCGCCTCGCCGACCGTGGCGGCGTAGCCGGTGAACCGGGCGTGCCGGTCGACGATCGGCGCGACGGTGGACAGGGTGACCTCCGCCGCCTCCCGGTAGCGGGTCTCCCCGGTCAACGCCGCGTACGCGACGAGCGCCGCGACGATCGCCGAACGGCCGGACGGTGTCGCGTTGTCGGTCGGGTCGGCGGGGCGGGTGACCAGGCGCTCGGCGTCGTCGGCGGTGTCGTAGAAGGCGCCGTCGGGCGCCGCGAACCGGGCCAACGCCACGTCGAGCAGCTCACCGGCCAGGGTCAGCCACCGGCCCTCGCCGGTGAGCTGGTGCACCGCGCAGAACGCCTCCGCGACGCAGCCGTAGTCCTCGAGCACCCCGGCGGGATCGCCGACCACCCGGTCCCGGGACACCCGGCGCAGCCGGCCGTCCACCAGGTGCACGGCGGCCAGGTGCTCGGCGGCGTCGCGCATCGCGCCGTCGGCGACGATGACCACGCCCTCCATCAGGTTGGCGTCCTCGTCCGCCGGGTCCGCGTAGAGCGCGGCGACCTGCTGGAACTCCGCGAACGCGGTGATCGCCAGCCCGTTCCAGGCGGCCACCACCTTGTCATCGCGGGCCGGCTGGGGACGGGTGTCCCGGGCGGCGAGCAGCCGGCCCACCACGTCCCGCCAGCGGGCCCGGACCGCCGGGTCGGCGTCGTCGACGTCCCGGGCGAGCTTCAACACGCTCGCGCCTTCCTCGAAGGTGCCCTCCTCGGTGACGGTGAACAGGTCGGCGGCGAAGCGGCCGTCGTCCTCCCCCAGCACCTCGACGAGCTGGGCGGGCGTCCAGACGTAGGTCAGCCCCTCGACGCCCGCGGTGTCCGCGTCGAGCGCCGAGGCGAAGCCCTCCCCGGCCCGGTGCATCTCGTCGGCGAGGAACCGGGCGGTGTCGCGGGCCACCCGGCGGGCCAGCCGGTCGCCGGTGAGCCGCCAGAGCTGGGTGTAGACGCGCAGCAGCAACGCGTTGTCGTAGAGCATCTTCTCGAAGTGCGGCACGGTCCAGTGGCCGTCCACCGAATAGCGGGCGAAGCCGCCGGCGAGCTGGTCGTTCAGGCCGCCACGTGCCATCGCCTCGGCGGTGTGCCGGACGATCTCCAGGCTGCGCGCCGACCCGGTGCGCCGGTGGTGCCGGAGCAGGAAGAGCAGGTTCATGTGCGGCGGGAACTTCGGCGCGCCGCCGAACCCACCGTTCGTCTCGTCGTACTCCTTGGCGAGCTGGGCGGCGGCGGCGTCGAGCAGCTCGGCGGTGAGCGGGGCGGTCACGCCGCCGACGGCCTGGGCGCCGCCGATCGCCTCGACCACGGCGGCGCCCTGGCGCAGCACCGCCTCGCGCTGGTCCCGCCAGGCGGTGGCGACCGAGTCGAGCAGCCGGACGAAGTTGGCGCGCGGGAAGTAGGTGCCGCAGAAGAACGGGGTGCCGTCCGGGGTGGCGAAGACCGTCATCGGCCAGCCGCCCTGGCCGGTCATCGCCTGGGTGGCGGTCATGTAGACGGCGTCGACGTCGGGGCGCTCCTCCCGGTCGACCTTCACGCAGACGAAGTCGTCGTTCATCAGCCGAGCCACGGCCTCGTTCTCGAACGACTCGTGGGCCATCACGTGGCACCAGTGGCACGCCGCGTAGCCGACGGAGATGAGCACCGGCACGTCGCGCCGCTTCGCCTCGTCGAACGCCTCCGCGCACCAGGGCCACCAGTCGACCGGGTTGTCGGCGTGCTGGAGCAGGTAGGGCGAGGTGGCCTCGGCGAGTCGATTCACCACCCGACCCTATCCGCCGTCCGGTGGCACCGCCGCCGGACCGGTCGGAGCCACGGACCGTCCTTCCGCTATTCACTTTCGTCTATTTGAATCGGCGCATGCCCGGCGTACCCCCCGCCGGCACGTCCGAAGGAGACGGTCATGCGCAGAATCCCCGCCCTGCTCGCTCTCGCCGCCCTCGCCGGCCCGGCCCTGGCCCCCGGCGCCGCGTCCGCCGCAGTGCCACCGCAGACCCGGTGGTCCGCCACCACGGGCGTCGGGATCCACAACACGTACGAGCGCGGCACCTACACCTATCTGGCCCAGGCGCTCGACGCCCGCCCCGCGCTGATCGAGCTGGACGTCTGGCCGGACGTGCTCACCCGGCAGTGGCGGGTCAGCCACGGCAACCCGCTCGGCAACGACAACAACTGCGTGGCCGCCACAAGCGCCGCGCAGCTCTACACCGGCACCCGGAACAAGAACCTGGAACACTGCCTCGACGACATCCGGCTCTGGCTCGGCGCGCACCCCGACGCCGGCCCGCTGATCCTCAAGCTGGAGCTGAAGACCGGGTTCAGCGGCCGTACCGGGCAGGGGCCGGCCCAACTCGACGCGGTGCTCGCCGCGCGGCTCGGCGACCGGGTGTTCGGCCCGGCCGACCTGCTCGGCGGCCACCCCACGCTTGACACCGCCGCCCGCGCGGACGCCTGGCCGACCCGGGCGCAGCTCGCCGGCAGGGTGCTCGTGGAGCTGATCCCCGGCACCGTCGAGGAGGGCAACCCGACCGACACCCTCTGGACCGACGTGGAGTACGCCCGCCACCTGGCCGGCCTGGCGGCGGCCGGCACGCTTGGCACCGCCCGGGCGTTCCCGGCCGTGCACCGGGCCCAGGCCGGCGACCCCCGATCCCGGTACGCCGACGCCACACTGCGGCAGTGGTTCGTGCTCTTCGACGGCGACGCCACCGGGTACGTCACCGGCGGCATCGACACCGCCTGGTACGACGCGAACCACTACCTGCTGGTGATGACCGACGCGCAGAGCGTCCCGCCCGCGGTGGGCGCCGGCGACGCCGACGCGGCGGCGGCCCGGGTCGCCCAGTTGGCCGCCGCGCATGCCAGCATCGCCTCCGCCGACTGGTCGACGCTGCCGTCGGTCCTCGACGACGTGCTGCCGCGCGGCTGACAGTCAGCCGATGTCCGCGTCCCTCAGCAGGGGCGTGGCATGCCATCAGCTCCACTCTCCCGCGAACGTATTCACCTGTGCCAGCACCAGTTCGATCGGCCGTGGCTCCTCGTCGGGCGGATTGCCGTAACGGGCCAGCAGCTGCTTGATCTTGCTCCTGATCCGCGCCTGCACCTGCTCTCGATCCGAGTCGTACGTGTCGATCTCGCGCCGAACACCGCCCCAGTGTTCTTGTGCATGTCCTTGATCGGCGTGCCGCTGAAGGCGGTGTGCGGCAGGGCGTCGTGCAGGTGCCGGGCGTAGCCGTCCAAGAAGTCGTAGTGGCTGCGGTGCGCCTCGTCGACCATCACCACGACGTTGCGCCGCTCGGAGAGCCTCGGGCGGCCACGGTCGGCAGCCCGCTCCGCGTCGGTCAGACCGAACTTCTGGAGGGTGGTGAACGGAGGATCCCGCCGATAGGTCGATCGCGGAGTTGGTCTCGATATCAGGTCGCCCGCCGCACCAACCGCCGCAGCGACCAGGCGAGGATACGGGCCTGATCGAGGTCGAGCGGATAGTCCTCGACCAGGTCGGCCGCGTAGAGCCGCAGGTTGACCCCGACCAGCGGCACTGGCAGGCCATCCATCCGAAACAGGCTGCTCGCCGCGTAGATGACCCGGTCGTTGCCCCACGGCGGGATCTCGCTTGAGTAGTGGATCCCGTCGCGATGCGTCGCACACCAGGCGGGATGGTCCGGCGCGAACGGTCGAACACCCGCGCTCCTCAGGTCGTAGGGCTGGGCCATCGAATCTCCTCTACGCGACCTCGTTTACTGACGGCTGCGGATCGAGCGCTCCGCTTCCTGGGTCAGCCGGGTGGAGCGCGGGCGCGTCGGGCTACGAAGCCGTGACCTCGGCGAACTGCTGGACGCCTTGGAAGTGGCCAGCGAGGAGACCCGCGCGGAGCTGATGCAACTCGCCCGGGAGAGCAAGCAACACGGCTGGTGGAATCGTTACGGCCAGACCATCACCGGCCCGTACGCCAGCTTCATCAGCTTTGAACACGAGGCAACGGCTCTGCTGTGCTACGAGACGATCGTTGTCAACGGCCTACTTCAAACCGAGGCGTACGCCCGGGCTTTGAATGACCGAGCGACTTCTGTGCAGGCGAGCGAGGACGCGGATCGACAGATCCAGATCAAGCTGAACCGGCAGCAACGTCTGACGGGTGAGAATCCGCCAGAGCTGTGGGTCATCCTCGACGAGGCGGTGCTGCGGCGGCCCTTTGGCGGCCCGTCCGTGATGCGGGACCAACTTTTGCATCTGGCCACCGCCGCCGACAAGATGCCGCATGTCTCGCTCCAGGTGCTTCCTCATCGCCAGGCGATCTTCCCCGGCATGATCGCCTCGTTCACTCTCATGGAGTTCCCAGCCCCGGACACCAGCATCGTCTTCTCGGAAGGGTTGACGGGCGCGGTGCACGGGGAGGCGGAGGAGGCCGCTCGCTGTACGATCATCTTCAACGAGTTGCGCGCCGCCGCCCTCAGCAAGAGGGATTCGATCGAGTTGCTGCGGCATTCGGCGCGCGCGATTGATTGAGCGTGGAGGAACAAGCCATGGCATCGTTCGGCGCGACGTGGCGCACCAGCACCCGCAGCGGCACCCAAGGCCAGTGCGTTGAAGTTCGCTACCTTGACGGTCGGATTGAGGTCCGTGACAGCAAGGACCGAGAAGGAACCTCCCTCGCTCTGAGCACCGCCGCCTGGACGAAATTTGTCGCCTCCCTCGGCAACAATCGGCAAGACAGGGTCTAATTGAGAAATGTGCTTCTGAATCGAGCTTCCCACTCGTGCTTCTCCCGGGAGCAGCTTCGACAGCAGCACATCCTTAGCTCTACCAGAACTCTTCGTGCGTTACTCTCGGTCTGTACACCCCGGGTGTGGCCTCTGGTTCAAGCCCCCCGGGGTAAGCCATTTTCTGGAACTCGATCGCATCGCGGCTGCCAGGTTATCCGGTGAACGCTTCTGGATCACCGTTGCAGTCTCAGGAGGCGCCGTCGGCGCGCAGGGGGAAGACGTTGGCGCGGGCGGTGTCGCGCAGGGAGCCGAGCACGGCGCCGATCTTGTCCGCCGGCATCGGCTTGAAGAAGTGGTAACCCTGGGCGGCCGTGCAGCCCAACTCGGCAAGCGCGGTGCGCTGCTCGGCCGTCTCCACGCCCTCGGCCACCACCCGCAGGCCCAGCTCGTGGGCGAGCCCGACGGTGGTACGCACGATCGCCGCCGCCTCCGGCGAGTCGGCCATCCGGATGACGAAGGAGCGGTCCACCTTCAACTCGTCCACCGCGATCCGGGTGAGGAACGTCAACGAGGAGAAGCCGGTGCCGAAGTCGTCCACGGCGAGCTGCACGCCCATCGCCCGCAGCGTCGCCAACACCTCGTCGATGATCTCCAGCTCGCTCATCACCACCGTCTCGGTGATTTCCAGGACCAGCCGGTGCGGCGGGACCTGGTGCCGGCGCAGCGCCTCCTCGATCTCGGTGGGCAGCCGCGGGTCGAGCAGGCTGCGGGCCGACAGGTTCACCGAGATGGGCACGTCGAGCCCGTCCCGCGCCCACCCGGCGGCCACCTCCAGCGCCTTGTTCAGCACGTAGCGGGTGAAACTGCCGAGTTGCTCGCTGTTCTCCACCGGACGGATGAAGTCGGCCGGGCCGAGCCAGCCGCGGCGCGGGTGCCGCCACCGGATCAGCGCCTCCACCCCGGTCGGAGCGCCGGTGGCCAGGTCGACCGCCGGTTGCAACGCCAACACCAACTGGTCGTCGGCGGCCAGGGCCTCCCGCAGCTCCGCGAGCAACGCCAGGTGATCGGTGCTCGCCGCGTCCCGGGAGCTGTCGTACGCGGCGACGCTGCCCCCGCCCGCCTTCGCCTGGTACATCGCGATGTCGGCTCGGCGCAGCAGCTCGGTCAGGTCGGCGGCGCCCGCGTCGGCCACCACCACGCCGACCGCCACCTCGACGGACATCCGCACGCCGGCCACCTCGGTCGGGGCGGCGAGCCGTTCGGCCACCTCGCGGGCCTGGCGTAGCGCGTACGCGAGCGGTGCCGTCCGGTCCTCGACCACCGGGACCGAGGTCAGCAGCAGCGCGAACTCGTCGCCGCCGAGCCGCCCGAGCAGGTCGCCGGGCCGGGTCAGCACGGCCAACCGGTTGGCGGTCAGCCGCAGCAGCTGGTCGCCGGCCGCGTGCCCGAGCGTGTCGTTGACTTCCTTGAACTGGTTCACGTCCAGCAGCAGCAGCGCCACCGGATGGTCGTGCGGGCGCTGCCGCAGTGCCTGGTCGCCGCGGGTCAGCAACGCCGCCCGGTTGAGCAGCCCGGTGAGTTGGTCGTGCACCGCGTCGTACGACGATCGGGCGGTGACCAGCCGCAGCTCGCGGTGGGTCGCGGCGTCGTGCAGGGCGGCGGCCAGGGCGTCGCCGAAGGCGGCCACGCCGTCGTGCTCGCGCTGGCTGGGCGGTGCGGACCGGGCGAAGCGCACCCGCAACCGTCCCACCTCGACGGCGCCCACGGCGAGCCGCCGGACCAGCTCGTGCTCGCCCGACCCGTCGCCCGCCGCGGGTGTCACCTCGCAGTCGCGCACCTGCCCGCCGAGGTCGGCCCGGTAGCGACGCCAGCGCCCGTCCCCGCGCGCCACGTCCACCTCGACCAGCTCGGCTCCGAACAGGGCGAGGGCGCCGGACACGGCGGAGGTCGCCACGCCGCGTTCGTCGAGCTGGTTGAGCGCGGCGGTGGCCTCGGCGAACGCCCGCCAGGTCCGCCGTTCCTCCTCGGCCCGGAGCCGGTGCCGGTAGGTCTGTTGGAGCAGCCACAGTGGCGGCGGCAGGAGCAGCAGCCAGCGCGGGTCGAGTTCCAGCAGCGTGACCACCACCAGGCCGACCGCGACGTTGCCGACGAACATGAGCAGCTTGCCGCGGAGCGCGGCCAGCAGCGGCGGCCCGATCGGGATGTCGTGCCGCAGCGCGATCGTGGCGGCGCCCAGCCAGGCGGTGGTGAGCAGGTAGGTCACGGCGCCGACGCTCAGGGCGAGGGCCAGCTCCGGGGTGGGCGCGGCGAGCAGCGGCCGGCCGAGCGCGCTCGCGACCGCCCCGGCCAGCGCCGTGGCGGCGGTGAGTGAGGTGGTGATGCGCACCAGTTCCAGCGCCGGGCGGCGGTCGGCGGCCAGGGACATGGCGGTCCAGGCGGTGCCGGCGCCGAGCAGCGCCGCGGCCGGAAGCCAGCCGGCGGGCACCAGCCAGAGGCAGACCACGAGCGCGGCCTCACCCCAGGTGATGCTCACCATGCCCGCCGCGGTGCGGAAGCGCAGCCGCGCGAGCTGGGCGACGGCGAACGCGACCGCCGCGAGGCCGAAGCGGGCCGGGCCGGGCAGCGGGTCCCCGGCCGGCAGGTGCGCCGGTGCGGCGAGACCGAGCACCGCGGCCAGCAACGCGGTGACCGCGACCGCGGCGGTCAGCAGCACGACGCTCAGCGGCGTGCCGCGCAGGCCGAGCCGGTCGGGGGGACGGTCGGCCGGCTCGGAGGTCACGGCCCCGCCCCGGTGGGACGCGGAATCGGGGCACGGTCGGGGGCCGTTGCTGCCTTCGACATCGGCGCCCCCTTCCACGCAGGGTCCGGGGCCTGACGGTCCCCCCGGCGGAAGGCTAAGCCAAACCCGGTGGCCGCAACAGGGGTCGAGGACCGGTCTGGGCGTGATTCATGCGGTGTTCAGCTGTTGCGGCGCTGCTGGGGGCCGGTGGGAGCATTCGTCGGTGAATCCTGCCCGTCGGGTCCATCTGTCGGATCGACGACTGCCGCCTCGGCCCGGCCGGGCTCGGCCTGGCGCGGAAAGCGGTCCGGCAGGCGGCGCAGCCGGGCGTTCATGTTGCGGATGAGCAGAACGGTGACGGTGGCCAGCGCGATGATGAGGAAGAGGCCCATCGGGCCGGCCAGACCACCCGTGCGGGTGTCACCGAAGTTGTTCTCCGCGAGCACCTGGGCGGTGGTCAGCATGGTGTTCCTCCGATGTGCGGCTGGCCACCAGGGTAGCCCTCGGGGGTGTCAGCCGGCACGGCACGTCTCGCGCACCCCGGCGAAGAGATCGGACTCCGGGAGCGGGCTGTCGACGAGCGAGCGGGCGAGTTGGAAGTCCTCCGTCGGCCAGGCGCGCTGCTGCAGGTCCATCGGCACCTGGAACCAGAACCCGTCCGGGTCGATCTGGGTGGCGTGGGCGCGCAGCGCGTCGTCGCGGACCGGGAAGTAGGGCGCGCAGTCGACCCGGGTGGTGATCCGCTCCCCCTTGTCGGGGCGCTCCTCCCACCGCTTCATCCACTCGCCGTACGGCGACTCGAAGCCGGCGGCGAGCATCGCCTCATGCAGGCTGAGAATCTTGGCGCGGGAGAAGCCCACGTCGTAGTAGAGCTTCAGCGGCTGCCACGGCTCGCCCAGCTCCGGGTGGCGGTCGGGGTCGCCGGCCGCCGCGAAGGCCGCCACGGTGACCTTGTGGGTCATGATGTGGTCCGGGTGCGGGTAGCCGCCCTCCTCGTCGTACGTGGTGACCACGTGCGGGCGGAACTGTCGCATCAGCCGGACCAGCGGCGCGGCGGCAACCTCCACCTCCTGGAGCGCGAAGCAGCCCTCGGGCAGCGGCGGCAGCGGGTCGCCCTCGGGCAGCCCGGAGTCGACGAAGCCGAGCCATGCCTGCTCGACGCCGAGGACGGCGCGCGCGGCGTCCATCTCGGCCCGGCGGATGTCGCCGATGTTGGCCCACACGTCCGGTCGGTCCATCTTGGGGTTGAGCACGCTGCCCCGCTCACCGCCGGTGCACGTGACGACCAGGACATCCACCCCCTCGGCGACATATTTCGCCATGGTGGCGGCGCCCTTGCTCGACTCGTCGTCGGGATGGGCGTGCACCGCCATGAGACGCAGCTGCTCTGCCACCTTCGGCGCTCCTCGTCTGTGCCCGCCGACCGACATGCGTCGGCCGGCTGACCTGCCGGAATCTCCCCCCGCGCCCGCGAAAGCCCCCGTGTTGGCCGGTCGGGACCGCCGCCGGGGTGGCGAGGACCACCCGGACCCGTCGGGGCCGACCTGCCATCCTTGACTCAGCACCGGGCTGGGAAGATGGACCCTGCCATTCTTGCCGATGCCGCCGACAACAACGCCAGGAGATGCCCGCCGGTGAGCGAGACGCACGCCACAGTCGCACCGGAAGCGCCGGTCTTCCCGCCGGGCCGTTACGGCCGTCGCCGGGAGCCGGGTCGCCGCCGGCCGCTCGCGCTCGCCCTGGCGGTGACGGCCGTGCTGGCCCTCCTCGGGCTGGGCGCGCTGAAGCTCTACCAGCAGTACGGCGACCCCGACTACCGGGGCGAGATGATCAGTTACACCGGGATCACCGACTCCCGGGTCGTGGTCGACTTCCGGGTCACCGTGCCACCGGGCGGGGCCGCCACCTGCCTGCTGCGGGCCCGTTCCCACGACGGCGCCGAGGTGGGCCACGTCGAGGCCACCGTGACCGCCGAACCGGGTCGACGACACGTCCGCGCCCGGCAGGAGGTGCCGACGAGCGCGCGACCGTTCATCGGCGAGGTGTTGCGCTGCCGACCGGCCGGCTGAGCCGGACGCCGGCGAGCCGCCGGCACCCACACCCCGGGTCCCATCGCCGGCACCCGGGGCGCTGGACCACACCCGGACGGGTGCGGCACTGGTAACTTGGTGGTTTCACCTGTCAGCCAGTTCGCACCAACCGAGGAGATCGCCTGTGTCCACAAACGGAAACGAGGCGCCCGCCACCTGGCTGTCCCAGGACGCTCACGACCGCCTCCAGGCCGAGCTCGACGAGCTGATCGCCAACCGGCCGGTCATCGCCGCCGAGATCAACGCCCGGCGCGAGGAGGGCGACCTGCGGGAGAACGGTGGCTACCACGCCGCCCGCGAGGAGCAGGGCAAGGCGGAAGGGCGCATCCTCTACCTCAAGGAGCTGCTGCGCACCGCCAAGGTCGGTGAGGCGCCGGACGCCGACGCGGTGTCGCCCGGCATGGTCGTCACCATCTACTTCGACGACGACGCCGACGACACCGAGACGTTCCTGCTCGGCTCCCGCGAGATCGCCTCCACCACCGACCTCACCGTCTACAGCCCCGAGTCCGCGCTCGGCAAGGCGATCCTCGGCGGCAAGGCGGGCCAGACCTGCACCTACACCGCGCCCAGCGGCGCCGACATCAAGGTGACCGTGGTCTCCTTCGAGCCCTACTCGGGCTGACCCGCCGGCGGACCCGCGCCGGCCGGCTCGGGTCCGACCCGACCGAGGCTGACAGGCTCCTCGGACCCGAGCCACACCGCCGAACGCCCCGACCGGTTCCTCCGGTCGGGGCGTTCGCGGTCATGGCCGACCGTCACCCCTCGCCCGCGAAGACCACCTGGTAGCCGCTGGCGCGCAACGCGCTGATCAGTGTGTCCGAGTGCGCCACCCCGCGGGTCTCCACGGAGAGCGCCACCTCCACCTCGCCGAGCCGCAGGTGCGGGTTGGCCCGCTGGTGCACCACGTCCACCACGTTCGCCCGGTGCTCGGCGATCTCGCTGAGCAGCGAGGCGAGCTGTCCCGGCCGGTCGGTGCAGCGCACCGTGACGCGCAGGAAACGCCCCGCCGCGGCCAGGCCGTGTTCGATCACCCGGAGCATCAGCAGCGGGTCGATGTTGCCGCCGGAGAGCACCGCCACCACGGGCGTGGACACCTCCACCGCACCGGCCATCAGCGCCGCCACGCCTACCGCGCCGGCCGGCTCCACCACCTGCTTGCCGCGCTCCAGGAGCATCAGCAACGCCCGGGAGATGTCCTCCTCGGTGACCGTGACGACGTCGTCGACGAGCTTGCGGACGTGGGTGAAGGTCAGCTCGCCGGGGCGGCCGACGGCGATGCCGTCGGCGATCGTGCCGAAGGAGGGCAGCCGGACCGGCTCGCCGGCCACAAGCGAGGGTGGGAAGGCCGCCGCGCTCGCCGCCTGCACCCCGATCACCCGTACGTCCGGGCGCAGCGCCTTGGCCGCCACCGCGATGCCCGAGACGAGCCCGCCACCACCCACCCCGGTCACGATGGTGCGCACGTCCGGGCACTGCTCCAGGATCTCCAGCGCCACCGTGCCCTGGCCGGCGATGACGTCCGCGTGGTCGAACGGGTGGATGAACACCGCGCCGGTGCGCTCCGCGAAGGTCTGCGCCGCGACGAGCGACTCGTCCACCGTGTTGCCGACGAGTTCGATCCGGGCGCCGTACCCCTTCGTCGCGGCGACCTTCGGCAGCGGCGCGTTCACCGGCATGAAGACGGTGGCGTGCGTGCCGACCAGGTCGGCGGCGAGCGCCACCCCCTGGGCGTGGTTGCCGGCGCTGGCCGCCACCACGCCGCGGGCCCGCTCCGCCGCGGAGAGCCGGGAGATCCGCACGTACGCGCCCCGCACCTTGTACGACCCGGCGCGCTGCACGTTCTCGCACTTGAGCCAGACCGGCCCGCCGAGTTCGGCGCTGAGTGGCCGGGACGGCTCCAGCGGGGTGGTGCGGGTGACGCCGGCGAGCAGTTCCCGCGCGGCCTGTACGTCGGCGAGACCGACCAGTTCCGTCATGCCCCGATCGTGCCATTCGCCCCCGGCGGGACCTGCGCCGACGTCGGACCCACAGCCGCGTTCAGGCGGCGGCCGGCGTCCCGACGCGGGGATAGCCGGGTGCGTGCCGCGCCCACGGCGCCTGCATCTCGAACTGGCCGGCCACGCCGAGCAGCAGCAGCTCCGAGCCGGGCGGCCCGACGAACTGCACGGCGGCCGGCAGCCCGTCCGGGCGACGGCCGACCGGGATCGTGATCGCCGGCAGCCCGGCGATGTTCCACGGCGCGGCGTACGGGGCGTACCTGATGTTCGTCGTCATGTTCGCCAGCCAGGAGCGGCCGGACCAGCCGGCGGCCTCCGGCGGCGGCCCGGCCAGCGCCGGGGTGAGCAGCAGGTCGACCGAGTGGTCGGCGAAGAAGTGCACCGACCGCTCGCGCCAGGCGGCCCGGTCGGCCTCCCGGACGTACCCGCGGCGCTGCGCCCACTCGCCGAGCGCGACGTGCCGGCGGCTGCGCCGCTGGAGCCGGCGCGGGGCCACGCCGGCGGCCCGCACGTCCGCGGCGGCGGCGGCGAACCAGGTGGCGATGCCCTGGAGGCCGAGCCGGGTGGGGTAGACCGGGTCGGCGGGGACGGTGTCGTGCCCGGCGCCGGCCAGCAGCCGGCCGGCGGCGGCGACCGCGTCCCGGTTCGCCGCGTCCGCGGAGACGCCGCGCACCGGGGAACGCAGCGAGACGCCCACCCGCAGCCGCGGCGGCGGCACCAGCGTGGCCGGTCGGCGCCCGGCCAGCACCGAGAAGCCGACCACCGCGTCGGCCACCGTCCCGGTGAGCATGCCGTGCTCGGTGAGGCCGAACCAGTCGTCCGCGCCGAGCTGGCAGGGCACCACGCCCCGGCCGGGTTTGAGCCCGACCAGGCCGCAGCAGGCCGCCGGGATCCGGATCGAGCCGAACCCGTCGTTGCCGTGCGCCATCGGCACCATCCCGGCGGCCACCGCGGCGGCGGCGCCGCCGGAGGAGCCGCCGGGGGTACGCGCCGGGTCCCACGGGTTGCGGGTCACCCCGCTGTCGTCGTCGGTGAGGGCCCACAGGCCCAGCTCCGGCATCCGGGTCACACCGAGGATCACCGCGCCCGCGCCGCGTAACCGGCGGACCACCTCGTGGTCGGCCTCCGCCACGCCGGTACGCATCGCGGCCGACCCGTTCCAGGTGGGCAGGCCGGCCACCGGCGTGTTCTCCTTGACCGCCACCGGCACCCCGGCCAGCGGCAGGTCGGCCAACTCCTCCTGCTCGTCGACCTTCTCCGCCTCGGTGATCGCCTCGCCGCCGCGTACCGTGCGGAACGCGGCGAGCTCGGCGTCGGCCCGGGACACGTGGTCGAGGTGGTCGGCCACCACCTGGGTGGCGGAGACGTCGCCGCGGCGTACCGCGCGGGCGATCTGCTTCGCGGTCGCCCCGACCCAGGTCGTCGGCAAGATGTCCGGCACTGCCACCCTCCGTCGTCCAGCGGTCAGCCCAGTGCCTGCTCCAGATCGGCGAGCAGGTCGTCGACCGTCTCGATGCCGACAGACAGTCGCACGAGATCGGCGGGAACTTCAAGCGGCGAGCCGGCGGCGCTCGCGTGTGTCATCCGGCCCGGATGCTCGATCAGGGACTCCACCCCGCCCAGCGACTCGGCGAGGACGAACAGCCGGGCCCGGTTGCAGATCTCGACGGCGTGCTCCTCGCCGCCCGCCGCGCGGAACGAGATCATGCCGCCGAAACGACGCATCTGCTTGGCCGCCACCTCGTGACCCGGGTGCGACGGCAGGCCCGGGTAGAGGACCTGGGCGACCTTCGCGTTGCCGTCCAGCCAGGCGGCGATCCGCTCGGCGTTGTCGCAGTGCCGGTCCATCCGTACCCCGAGGGTCTTGAGACCGCGCAGGGTGAGCCAGGCGTCGAACGGGCCGTTGACGGCGCCCATCGCGTTCTGGTGGTAGCGCAACTCCTCGCCGAGCGCCCGGTCGGCGGCGACAAGCGCGCCACCGACCACGTCGGAGTGACCGCCGACGTACTTCGTGGTGGAGTGCACCACCACGTCCGCGCCGAACGCGATCGGCTGTTGCAGGTACGGCGAGGCGAACGTGTTGTCGACCACCAGCAGCGCGCCGGCGTCGTGCGCCACGGCGGCCAGGGCGGCGATGTCGGCGATGCCGAGCAGCGGGTTCGTCGGCGTCTCCACCCACACGATCCGGGTGGCGCCGGGCCGGACCGCGGCCCGGACCGCGTCCGGGTCGGAGACCTTCGCCGGGGTGTACGCCAGGCCCCACCGCTCGGCCACCTTCGCGAACAGCCGGTAGGTGCCGCCGTACGCGTCGTCCGGGATCACGACGTGGTCGCCGGGCTTGCAGACGGTCCGCAGCAGCGTGTCCTCGGCGGCCAGGCCACTGGCGAAGGCGAGCCCCACCGGACCGCCCTCCAGCGCGGCCAGGCACTCCTGCAGGGCGTCCCGGGTGGGGTTGCCGGAGCGGCTGTACTCGTAGCCCTCGCGGGGCGCGCCGACGGCGTCCTGGGCGTACGTGCTGGTCTGGTAGATCGGGGGGATCACCGCGCCGGTGCGGGCCTCGGGGTCCTGGCCGGCGTGGATGGCGAGCGTCTCGAAGCCGTGACTCATTACCGAGACGTTAGTCCGCCGGTCCGCTGCGGCGCGGAGAACCCGGCGCGGGTCACAACCGCGAGGTTGTCGGCCGGTCGGCCATACTGGGCCGGTGAGTTCGACCGAAGCGCTGCCCTCCCGCCTGCACGGCGTCGCCGAGCGGATCCCCACGTCCATCGACGAGCTGAAGGGGCCCGAACGCGGCCGGGTCAGCTTGCCGATCAGACTCGCCTGGACCGGGCTGACCACTTTCGATATCGAGGACAGTGGGCAGCGACTGACCTTGTACCGCACTCTGATGGACTGCGGACAGCGCGAGGACATCGCCAGATTCGTCAACCCTGTCCTCCTGCGCGGCGATTGGGCCCGCATCCGCCGGCTGACCGCTCGGCGTGTCATCGCCCTGTGGGAGAGCAGGATGCCGGGATTGACCGCGTAGCCGTGGACGATCTGCACGCGCACCTGTTAAGCATCGGGTTCCGCGCCGGGGACGAGCTCGGCTTGGTCCTCGCGGGCGGCTATGCTCTCGTCGCACATGATCTTGTTCACCGCCCCTCGCGCGACATCGACTTTGCCACCGCCACCGCCCTACCGCTGCCTCTCGTGGCGGGGCGCCTGGCGGCGGCGTACCGGGCCGCGGGCTTCGAATGCCGTGTGGTCGAGGCGACGCCGCGGATGGCCCGGCTGCTGGTCAGCAGTTCGTCCGGCGACTGTGAGGTCGACCTGCTCAAGGAGGCGATCGGTCCGCCGGCCGCGCTGCACGTCGGGCCGGTGCTGGCATTAGAGGACGCGGTGGGTCTCAAGATCAGGGCATTGCACGATCGCGCCGCACATCGCGACTACATCGACGCCAGGGCCGCCAACACGTTGTTGGCATGCACCGAACTGGAAACGTTGGCCGCCCGGCACACCGCCGAATTCTCGCTTCACGAACTCGCCGACCGGCTCGGCGGGGTGGACGAACTCGACGTGGAGACGTTCGCGGCCTACGGCCTCGGTGAGGACGACATCGCAGAACTGCGGCACTGGGCGCGGCGGTGGGAAGCCGACATCCGGGCGCGTCTCGCCAACGGCGAACCCGGCCCGCCGGGCATCCCCGACGACGACTGGGACACCTACCTGGACGCCCTCTGAGAACCCCATCTGCTCTGCCCTCGATCATGAAGTTGACGGCGGCTGGCGTCCCAATTTTCGCTGCCAACTTCATGATCGACGGGGCTTGGTGGAGGAGGGCAACGTGGAGGGGGTTCGGGCTAGCCTGAGCGGATGGGCGGGTGCGTGTTCTGTGGGATCGTGGGCGGTGCGGTGCCGAGCTTCACGGTGACGGACGAGGCGGACGGGGTGGCGTTTCTCGACACCCGGCCGGTGTTCAAGGGGCACGTCCTTGTGGTGCCCCGTACCCACCTGGTGGCGCTGACCGACCTGCCGGCCGACGCCCTGCCCGGCTACTTCCGGCTGGTGCAGCGGATCGCGGCGGCGGTGGAGACCGGTCTCGGCTCCGGTGGAACGTTCGTGGCGATGAACAATAAGGTGTCTCAATCCGTCCCGCACCTGCACACCCACGTGGTGCCCCGGACGAAGGGTGACGGGCTGCGCGGCTTCTTCTGGCCCCGCACCCGCTACGCCGACGACGACGAGGCCACCGGCTACGCGCAACGGATCTCGGCCGCGCTGGCCTGAGCGCGGGACGGGCGGGTAAGGAACCGGGGACCGGCGCTGTTGCACACGCTGGGAAAGCCACGAGAGGAGTCCCACCGTGTTCCTCCGCCGCATGAAGGCCGAGATGATCGCTCCTGACCAGGCCCTGCCGGGCCGCCCGCTCGCCATGCCGGTCGCCGACCGGCACGAGGTGCTGCCCGCCTCGCTGAAGGGCCCCTTCCCCGAGGGCGCGCAGGTCGCCGTCTTCGGCATGGGCTGCTTCTGGGGCGCCGAGCGCCTGTTCTGGACCCTTCCCGGCGTGATCACCACGTCGGCCGGTTACGCGGGCGGTTTCACCACCAACCCGACGTACGAGGAGGTCTGCTCGGGCATGACCGGGCACGCCGAGGTGGTCCAGGTGGTCTACGACCCGTCGAAGATCGCCTACGAGGACCTGCTCAAGGTCTTCTGGGAGAACCACGACCCGACCCAGGGCATGCGCCAGGGCAACGACGTGGGCACGCAGTACCGCTCCGCGATCTACACCACCACGGACGAGCAGCGCGCCGCGGCGGAGGCGTCCCGGGAGGCGTTCGCTCCGATCGTGGCGCGGGCCGGCAAGGGTGAGATCACCACGGAGATCGCCCCGCTTGGCGACTACTACTTCGCCGAGGACTACCACCAGCAGTACCTGGCCCCGACCAAAAATCCGGGTGGTTATTGTAATCATGGCCCTAATGGCATGACTTGTCCAGTTGGTGTAGCCAAGACTGCCTGATCCTTCTGGTCCCACCGTCGCAGGGCCGCCGGATTCCCGACCGGCGGCCCTCGCGTCACCGGTCGTAAACGGTGTTGTCGCGCCCAGACTTGCGGGGAGATCCTGCAGCCCATGACCGTCCAAGATTCCGAGGTGCGCGCCAACTTCGACCGCCGGGTCGGCTCGCTGCGGGGCCGCCGCGTCCTTTCTGTCGGATATTGGGATCTGAGCGGCATGGGGCCGAACACCGAGTGGGACTTCGGCGACTGGCACCACGCCGTGATGGGCGTCCAGTTGGCAACCGATGCCGGTCCGGTGACGGTGACGTGGACTGCAACCTTCTATCCGTACGGCGTCGAGGTCTTCCTGCAACCGATTGACCGCCATGTTAACCGGGACGGGACGGAACGGGTCGGCCCGAGTCCCAATTCGCGCTGGACAGCGGTGCTGGGACAGCCGGTACGCGATGCACAGGTGTCGTGGGAACGTTTCACCATCGGGCCCGTCATGCGGGCGAACGGTCAAGTGACCGGCCGACCGCATGACGTAGACGTCCCCACCGCTCTGCGGTTGGACTTCGACGGTGGCCCAGTGTGGTTCGTCGCCGGTATGCCGCAGTTCCCGGACCCGCAAAGGGTATTCATTCCGGGGGACGAGATCGTGGTCGCGTTCACGGCCTCGAAGATGCGCCAGATGGGCTACACGGACCCGAAATTCATCGCGTGAGCCGGAGAAGCACTAACCCGTTCGCCAAGATCGCAAAACCACGGGCGACAGGCAATACATGCCCCAGGAGAGGCAGACACACATCTACTTTCGTCAGCCGCACCCTGTCAGATTGACCCGGCCAGGCCGGGATACCTGACGCAAATATGCGGTTACATTGAGATGCTTCTATAGCTGTCGGGCTCCCGGTTGGGGCACTAATCCTGCTGTCTTACCGGAAGCGGCAGCCAGGTTCGTCTCCGCTGGAGCACTAGACACCCGCCTCCCGCACCGCCCATGACCTGCGCCGTCACGATGAAAATGGCTCAGCATACAGACTCGGTGCCCACTAATAAATTCCGCGCGGTCGTTCAGTGACCCTCGTTC
The DNA here is from genome assembly GCF_029581215.1 of Micromonospora sp. WMMD975. Taxonomy (NCBI): domain Bacteria; kingdom Bacillati; phylum Actinomycetota; class Actinomycetes; order Micromonosporales; family Micromonosporaceae; genus Micromonospora; species Micromonospora sp. WMMD975. Next base: position 6,753,742 of record NZ_CP120739.1, on the reverse strand, counting down.
CATGCAATTCTGTCGCTTTACGAACCACGCGCGCCATCCGTGTAGTGCTTGGAACCCTCATACTCAAAAGGGAAGACGTACGCTTGGAGCGATAAGATTGAATACTGAGCATATGAACGGAAACGCCCCAAGGGATACATGATCCCGCAAAGCCAGCCTCCCGAAGAAGCGAGGTGCGACGCCTCAAAGCTAACCAAATCTGCCGCCGAAGCCATCTGTCCAAATCGCGCCAGTTACCTTCCTCAGTTACAACCGGGTGCCGAGCAACGAATCCCGTCAAATGGGTGAGTGGCACATAACCTGAACAGGAGAACCTGAGAACCTGGTGTTCACTTAGACCACCGTACAAAAGACGCCGCAACTGTGAGAGCAACGTTAGATAGTCGCGGTCCACTCCATTAGAAAGTCGTGCCAAGTTCTGCGTCTTAGCGAGCGGCTGCCGCAAAAGATTTGCATAGATGAGCCTCGAAATCCTTTGCCGAATATCGCGTTCTGGCCGCTTTGCGAGCCCTACGCTTCGCAGTGATATCTTGTGACTCAAGAACTCAACTGAGTCCACGTCTCGGATTTCCGACCCGCCGATTACGCCGGCTGGAGAAAGGATCTGGAGCCCTCGACTCTTAGACTTGCTGATGCCAACTCCAGATTCATTTGACCACTCGAAGAGCATGTCCACCCCTGCTCTAACTGCCGCGTAGTCGGCACCCCAAAGCAAGATGTCGTCGGAAAACCTTGCAAATCCCACGTTAAGTCGCTCAAGAGAGCGGTCTAGCGGCGACAGTGCAATGCCTGACAGAAATAGGCTAATAGAGGTTCCTTGCGGGAAGCCACTTGAGCGATCAGTGTTAGGCACCCGCAGAAACGCCTCCATTATTAGTCGTTCACGCGGGGTCATACGCAGATTTAGCATCTCCATCTGCCGGAACAGGTATCGATGATCTACCGATCCAAAGTAATCTTGTAAGTCATATTCTGCCACAAACAGGCGAGGATGATCGCGCCACTCGCTTGAAATATAAGTAATAGCATCGAAAACATTGATGTCGGCCCTGTAGGCGTAAGATCTACCACTGAGTGCGCCCATATTCTTACTCATCAGCGACCTGTACGTCCGCCTCGAAAGAGCTTCGTCAGGTATACCAAATGATGTAATCATTCTTGAACCGCCTTGCGGTTTCATGACATTAAAAACATACGGCGCGCCCACTGTATAGGTCTTGTTCTTCAAGGATTGCCCGATCCCGTGAGCATAAATACCTGCGCGGGCTCTCACAATAAAGGGATCAAAATCTTTCCTGAACGACCACGACTTAGGCTTAGAGTAAGAGGTTCTCGAAATACCCGCATTCACTCGGCGAGCTTCGCGCTCCATTTCATCGTAGTGCCGCTTTGCGGCACGCTCGAAGCGACGAATACGTGCCTGAGCTATACGAGTCATAGTGGTCGCGAAATCTTCCACGGTTACCCCCTCGAAACAACAGGACCCGCTCAAGGCGGGTCCTGTGCGGCTGGTCGAACCCTGAAAGAGTTGCATTCGCATGCAGATCACAGGTGGCGTTCACCAATGATCCAAAAGGACGGTTGCGCCGTCCAGCTCCGGGTCAAAGCCTACGTTCTCTTGAACGATGCAGAGTATTCTAGCGGAGCAGAGACGTAAGGTCCAGGGCTTGTACAGGCTTAGGGCCAAAAAGCTTTAATGGCCGGCACCACAAGTGCCGCGGGGGCGAGGGCTGCGAGCCAAGGCATCCCAGTAAGAGTCCCGGATGCAAGAACGTGCAAGCGCTCAGACTTCTTCGGCTTAGTTGCCGGCGCAAACTGCGATCGAGCGCGCAAAAAGTCAGCGGTAGTGTGATTCTCGCTCTCATCGAGTAGATCGTCATACTCAGAACTCAGCTTCTCGAAAATTTCCTTCGTGAACTGAGCAGGGTCACCTTTAGCGCTTTCCACCCGGACTGATAGACGTTGTATCTTGCGATAGTTCTGAAACATGTTACGACTTCTAGCGGCATAGCCCATGGCTGATGATGTCAGCGAACCAGCGAAAGTTAGAATTGCGATGAACAGCCAAAGGACATCACCATGAGGCCCGTAAATGTTGCTATCGGCGATCATGCCACTGGCCGCGATAAGGCTCGAAAGCGATAGCGCCACGACAAGGCCATTTATCGCTCGCGATCTTGACTCAAGGCGCTTACACGCCTCAAGTCGAGCCTTGTATGTCCTATATGCTCGGTCTTCCAACTGGGCCAGGCGTTGATCCCAGGTGCCAGCATTACTCATATCCTCCCCAGAGGAATTGACTTTCACTAAATCAGCACGGCGCGCGCCCAATCACGGATCCTAGCCAATCGTGCCATCACTGTACGCGAAGTGCTTGACCACTGAGTGCATCCCACACCCTCGTACGTCCCGATCCAGTTGATCAGTCAGCTCCAGCAGATGAGGATGCAGCTAACCTGGGCCCTTCGTTAAAGGCTTCCTGGTTTCATGATCGAGAATGAGGAAGTACCTTCTGATCCGAGATGATTCGGTTTGTCGAGATCGCCCGTCACGGAAGGCACTTGCCAGGTTAAGGCTACCGGAACCCGTCCTAAGATCACTGTGAGCGCGGAGGGACGCGGCGTGGTCGGACACGCCGCCGTCTGGCTGCTGGCCGATGTTCCTGATGTGACCGGTTTGACCGGCACGTTCGGCGAGGCCCTGGCCGCATTGAGGCAACGGCAGAGCGGCCACGAGCCGGGCCGCGGTGGACCTGCCGGTGATGATCGCCGATGGCGGCGAAGCGCCGCTCCGGCGCCGACGGGCCACGCTTGTCTAACGGCGGGAGCCGCTAGACAAGAGGCCTCGCAGGAGAGCTATGCGAGGCTGGTGCGGCCGAGTTGAAGGGTCACATATAGCCAGCCCGTTCCGAACGGGTTGAGCTGCCCGGTCGGCGTGGCCCGTACCGGAAGCTAGGCTGGCGGACCCCGGGCCTGCGGTGTTCGTCACACCGTGGGCCCGGCGCGTTTCCGGCATCCGAGACAGCAGGGCAGGAATCGAAGGCGTGACGGGCAACCACCCTCGGTGACGGCGCACTGTAGCAAGCTGTCACACGTTCGTCATCGTCTCAACAGGCGAACTGCAACAAGCTCTGGCAGCATTGGCTCGTATGTGCGGACTTGCGGGAGAGTTCCGCCGTGACGGTTCACGTGCCGACGTTTCGGCCGTGGAGCGGATGGCGGCCACGATGAGTGACCGAGGGCCCGACGACAGCGGCGTCTGGTCGCAGGGCCCGACCGCGCTGGGACACCGGCGCCTCAAGATCATCGACTTGTCGGCGGCGAGCGGCCAACCGATCGTGGATGCGGGCTCGGGCCTCACCGGGGTCTTCAACGGCTGCATCTACAACTACCGCGAGCTGCGCGCGGAGCTTCAGGCGAAGGGCCACCGCTTCTTCTCCGCCGGCGACAGCGAGGTCGTGGTCAAGGCGTACGCCGAGTGGGGCCTCGACTTCGTCGACCACCTGATCGGCATGTTCGCGGTGGCGATCAGCGAGCGCGACACCGGCCGTCTGGTGCTGGCCCGGGACCGGCTCGGCATCAAGCCGCTCTACCTGGCCGAGAGCCCCGGTGTGGTGCGCTTCGCCTCCACCCTGCCGGCGCTGCTGGCCGGCGGCGGCGTCGACACCACCATCGACCGGGTGGCGCTCGCCCACTACCTCAGCTTCCACAGCATCGTGCCGCCGCCGCGCACCATCCTGCGCGGCGTCACCAAGCTGCCGCCCGCCACCGTCAAGGTGTACGAGGCGGACGGCACCAGCCGGGAGCGGGTCTACTGGGACCCGTCGTTCGGCCGGGCCGACGAGCGGTCCGGCTGGTCCGAGCGGGACTGGCAGGACGCGCTGCTCGACTCGCTGACCACCGCCGTGCGCCGCCGGATGGTGGCCGACGTGCCGGTGGGCGTGCTGCTCTCCGGCGGCCTCGACTCCAGCCTGGTGGTCGCGTTGCTCGCCGGCGAGGGGCAGGGCCGCTCCGGCCTGGCCACGTTCTCCATCGGCTTCGACGCGGTGGGCGGCCGGGAGGGCGACGAGTTCGTCTACTCCGACCTGGTGGCGAAGACGTTCGGCACCGACCATCACCAGATCCGGGTGCCCACCGGCGACCTGCTGCCGCCGCTGGAGGCCGCCGTCTCGGCCATGAGCGAGCCCATGGTCAGCCACGACTGCGTGGCGTTCTGGCTGCTCAGCCAGGAGGTCGCCCGGCACGTGAAGGTGGTCCAGTCGGGCCAGGGCGCGGACGAGATCCTGGGCGGCTACCACTGGTACCCGCCGCTGGCCGGGGTGGACCGGGAGGCGGCGCTCGACACGTACGCCAAGGCGTTCTTCGACCGCGACGCGGCCGGACTGGCCCGGGTGCTCAACCCGGCGTGGCTGGCCGACGGCGACCCGGCGCGTGAGTTCGTGGCCGCGCACCTGGGCCGGGCCGGCGCGCAGACCGCCGTCGACGCCGGCCTGCGGATCGACACCCAGGTCATGCTCACCGACGACCCGGTGAAGCGGGTCGACAACATGACCATGGCGCACGGGTTGGAGGCCCGGGTGCCGTTCCTCGACCACGAGTTCGTCGAGCTGGCCGCGAGCTGCCCGCCGGAGCTGAAGCTGGCCCAGGGCGGCAAGGGCGTGCTCAAGGAGATCGGCCGGCGGGTCCTGCCGCACGACGTCATCGACCGGCCCAAGGGCTACTTCCCCGTACCCGGACTCACCCACCTGGAGGGCAAGCTGCTCGACCGGGTACGCGACGCGCTCAGCGCCCCGGAGGCGCGCCGTCGCGACCTGTTCCGCGCCGACTACGTCGACGCGCTGCTCGCCGACCCGAATGCCGAACTGACCCCGTTGAACGGAAACAAGCTGTGGCAACTGGGACTCCTGGAAATGTGGCTCCAGAGCCACGGAATCGACTGACCGTGACCGACACCCTCGCCACCGGCACGGCACGCACCGACCGGGAACGGGTGCTGGGCCGGCGCCGGGAACGCACCGGCCCCGGCGGCGACCCGGTCGCCCCCGGTACGCCGGAGCCGCGCCGGCCGTCGCCCGAGTCCGCGGACGCCTCCGGCGTGGTGCTCGACTGCGGTTGGGGCCGGCTGGTCTTCGGTCAGACCTTCACCGACCAGCTCCACGTGGCCGACGTGCTGCGCTCCGAGGCCAACGGCGCCCGGGACATCTGCATCTACCTGCGCGACCCGCACGTGCTTGTCTCCCGGCTGCCGGACGAGCTGTTCATCGACCCGTCGCTCACCTACCGGCTGCCGCTCGGCGAGCGCCGGCCGGCGGCCACCGAGGGCGAGGACATCCCCGGGCTGGCGATCCGGCCGCTGCGCGACGCGGCCGACGCGGACGCGGTGAACCGGATCTACGCCCGCAACGGCATGGTCACCGCCCCGGTCGAGGTGCTGGTGGAGAACGCCGCCACCGACCGGTTCCTGCACCTGGTCGCCGAGGACGCGACAGGCGAGGTGGTCGGCACCATCACCGGCGTGGACCACGTGGCGGTCTTCGCCGACGCGGAGAACGGCGCCAGCCTCTGGTGCCTGACGGTGGACTTCAACACCGCGCCGCCCGGCACCGGCCAGGCGCTGCTCACCGCGCTCGCCGACCGGCTCGACGCGCGCGGCCGGGCGTACGTGGACCTGTCCGTGCTGGCGGAGAACTCCGGCGCGATCCGGCTCTACGAGCGGCTCGGCTTCCACCGCACCGGCACGCTCTGCGTCAAGCGGAAGAACCCGATCAACGAGCGGCTCTTCCTGCCCGCCATGCCGGAGGGGTACGACGAGCTGAACCCGTACGCGAAGATCGTCGCGGACGAGGCGATGCGGCGCGGCATCCGGGTGGAGGTGACCGACCCGCACTGGGGTGAGCTGAAGCTGACGAGCGGCGGCCGGACCATCCACACCCGCGAGTCGCTGTCCGAGCTGACCTCGGCGGTGGCGATGAGCCGCTGCGACGACAAGCGGGTCACCCGGCGCATCCTCACCGAGGCGGGGCTGTCCGTGCCGCGCGGGCGCACCGCCACCGGCGAGCCCGACGACGTGGCGTTCCTGGCCGACGTCGGCCCGGTGGTTGTCAAGCCGGCGCGGGGTGAGCAGGGCAACGGGATCACCGTCGGCGTGCGGACGCCGGAGGCGCTGACCGCGGCCGTCGAGCTGGCCCGGCGGTTCTGCCCGGACGTGTTGATCGAGGAGTTGCGCGCGGGCGAGGACCTGCGGGTGGTGGTGATCGACCACGAGGTGGTGGCCGCCGCGGTGCGCCGGCCGGCGCAGATCACCGGCGACGGGGTCCACGACGTCACCGAGCTGATCGAACGGCAGAGCCGCCGCCGGGCCGCCGCCACCGGCGGCGAGTCCCGGATCCCGATCGACGGCATGACCCGCGAGGTGGTGTCCGAGGCCGGCTACCGGATGCACGACGTGCTCCCCGAGGGGCAGGTGCTGGCGGTCCGGCGGACGGCGAACCTGCACACCGGCGGCACCATCCACGACGTGACCGCCGAGTTGCACCCGGCGATCGCGGAGGCATGCGTGACGGCCAGCCGGGCGCTCGACATCCCGGTCACCGGGCTGGATCTGCTGGTGCCCGCCCCGGACGCGCCGGAACACGTCTTCATCGAGGCGAACGAACGGCCGGGTCTGGCCAACCATGAGCCGCAGCCGACCGCCGAACGGTTCGTCGACCTGCTCTTCCCGGGCACGCGGGCACCGCAGCGACTCTGGTCGCCGGCCGGTGCGGCAGGCTCTGGGGCATGACCGCACGGAAACCCGAACCGCTCAAGCTCGACCTCGAATACCTGCGCCAGGTGCTGGTGGAACTGCTGGAGATCCCCAGCCCGTCCGGGCGTACCGACCACATCCAGCAGTACGTGGGCGAACGGCTCTCCGCGCTCGGGATCAGCTCCACGCTGACCCGGCGCGGGGCGCTGAGCGCCTGCCTGCCCGGGCCCCGGTCGACCGGGGCGGACCGGGCCGTCGTGGTGCACACCGACACCATCGGCGGCATGGTCAAGCGGCTCAAGGAGAACGGCCGGCTGGAGATCAACCCGATCGGCACGCACAGTGCCCGCTTCGCCGAGGGCGCGCACGTGCGGGTCTTCACCGACGACCTGGACCGGGTGGTCACCGGCCAGATCCTTCCGCTGAAGGCGAGCGGGCACCGCTACAACGAGGCGGTCGATCTCCAGGGCGTCGGCTGGGAGCTGGTGGAGGTCCGGGTGGACGAACCGGTGACCGACGAGGCCGGCCTGCGGGCGCTCGGCATCGACACCGGAGACTTCGTCGCGCTGCTGCCCAACCCGTCCATCACCCCCAGCGGGTACGTCAAGTCCCGGCACCTGGACGACAAGGCCGGCGTGGCCGCGGTGCTCACCGCGTTCAAGGCGATGGTCGACGCCGGTGTCACCCCGGCGGTCAGCGCGCACCTGCTGGTCACCGTCACCGAGGAGATCGGCCACGGCGCCAGCCACGGGCTGGACCCGGACGTGGCGGAGATCGTCTCGGTGGACGCGGCGGTGGTCGCGCCCGGCCAGCAGTCCCGGGAGAACGCCGCCACCCTGGCCATGGGCGACGGGGTGGGGCCGTTCGACTACCACCTGACCCGCAACCTGGCCTCGATCGCCAAGGAGCACGGCGTCGACCTGGTCCGGGACGTGTTCGACTACTACCGCTCGGACGCGGCGTCGGCGGTCGAGGCCGGGGCGCACGCCCGGGTGGCGTTGCTCGGCTTCGGCGTGGACGCCACCCACGGCCACGAGCGCACCCACCTGGACGGCCTGCACCACCTCACCCAACTGCTCTGCCTCTATCTGCAGAGCCCGCTGGTGTTCCCGGAGTGGGACGCCGAGCCGGAGGGCGACCTGGCCGACTTCCCGTCGCTGGCGGTGCAGCCCGCCCACGTCGACGGCCCGCGCGAGGGCCCGATCGGCGTGGAGTAGGCGTCTGTGATCGAAATCCGTTGCCGAGGCCGCCGGGAAGTGGATAGCGTGGCGGTACACGGGAAAGGAGGTGGTCCAGACTTGTATAGCAATCGGACTCGTGAGGTGGCTGTCCGCTAGCCGCTGTCCTCGACAGTGACCATCGTCCGCCGCGAGGCGGGCACAGCACGATCGTCGAGACCGTGTGGCAGCGGTGCGGCGAAACCACGACAGCCACCCGACCCCCGGGGTGCCGGCCACAGTCCAGCCGGCCCGCGCGCGAGCGCGGAAGCCCCGGGGGTCGCTTCATGTCCGGAGGCGGCCTTGTCCATGCGTGAACTGGTGGTCCTGGGCACGGCCAGCCAGGCCCCGACCCGGGCCCGCAACCACAACGGCTACCTGCTGCGCTGGGACGACGAGGTGATCCTCTTCGACCCGGGCGAGGGCAGCCAGCGTCAGATGCTGCACACCGGCGTCACCGCCACCGACCTGACCCGGATCTGCGTCACCCACTTCCACGGCGATCACTGCCTCGGGCTGCCCGGCATGATCCAACGGCTCTCCCTGGACCGGGTGCCACACCCGGTGGCCGTCCACTTCCCGGCCGGCGGCGCGGAATACTTCGCCCGGCTGCGCCACGCGTCGAGCTTCCACGAGACCGCCGAGCTGGCCGTCGAGCCGATCCACGCCGACGGGCAGGAGATCGCGCTCGGCGTCGGCACGCTTGAGGCCCGCCGGCTGCGGCACCCCGTCGAGACGTACGGCTACCGCCTGGTCGAGCCGGACGGCTGCCGGCTGCTCCCGGAGCGGCTGTCCGCGTACGGCATCGCCGGTCCGGCCGTGGGCGAGCTGCTCCGCGCGGGCCACCTGGACCTCGACGGGCGTCGCGTCAGCCGCGACGAGGTGAGCGTCACCCGACCGGGGCAGCGATTCGCGTTCGTGATGGACACCGGGCTCTGCGACGGGGTGTACGCCCTCGCCGAACACGCCGACCTGCTGGTCATCGAGTCGACGTTCTGCGAGTCGGAGGCCGCGCTCGCCGCCGAGGTCGGCCACCTCACCGCCGGCCAGGCCGCGCGGGTGGCGGCCGAGTCGGGGGTACGCACGCTCGTGCTCACCCACTTCTCCCAGCGGTACGCCGACCCGCGCCGGTTCCACGACGAGGCCCGGCGACACTTCACCGGGGAGTTGGTGATCGCCGAGGACCTGGGCACGGTGCCGGTGCCACCCCGACGGGTACCGTCGCCCGGGTGACGCTCTCCCTACGCCCCGCTACCGAGGCCGACCTGATGGCGGTCGGCGCTCTGCACCAGCGTTCCCGGGTGGCGGCGTACTCGTCGTTCCTGCCGCCGGAGGCGCTTGCCGACCCGACCCCGGAGGCGATGGGCCGATACTGGGTGGAACGGCTCACCTGGGAGGGCGTGGACCACCGGATGACCGTGGCCGAGCGGGACGGGCGGCTGGTGGGCTTCAGCTATCTGGGCCCGGACGACGAGGGCGACCCGGCGACCGGGCTGCTCCACGCCATCCACCTGGAGCCGGACGAGCGGGGCCGGGGCACCGGCCGGGCGCTGATGGTGGACGCCCTGGACGCGATCCGGGCCCGTGGTTGGACCCGGGCCGCGCTGTGGGTGCTGCGGGACAACGCCGCCGCACGCCGCTTCTACGAGCGCGGCGGCTGGCACGCCACCGGCGGCCACCTCACCGAACGCATCGGCCCCGTCACCGTCCCCCAGCTCCGCTACACCCGTCCGGTGTAAGGAGGGGCCCCCGCTTAACGCATTCGGTAGAGGAAGGGCCCCCGCTTAACACGCCCTCCCGCTTAACACGCGCTCACGCGCCTCGCTCAGCGGGCGCCGAGGTGGGCCAGCAGGTCCTGGCGGGTCAGCACGCCCCGCGGCTTGCCGTCGACGAGCACGAGCGCCGCGTCGGCCTTCTCCAGCAGCCCGACCGCCTCGCTGACCGGCTGCCCCCCACCGATCATCGGCAGCGGCTCGCCCATGTGCCGCTCGATCGTGTCGTGCAGGTGCGCCTGGCCGGTGAAGAGCGCGTCGAGCAGGTCCTTCTCGGCGATCGAGCCGGCCACCTCGCCGGTCACCACCGGCGGCTCGGCCTTCAGCACGGGGAGCTGGGAGACGCCGTACTCGCGCATGTAGTCGATGGCGTCGCGGACCGTCTCGGTCGGGTGGACGTGCACCAGCTCGGGCAGGCCGCCCGGCTTGCTGCCGAGCGCGTCGGCCACGGTCGGCTCGGTGCCGGCGTCGGCCAGGAAGCCGTACCGGGCCATCCACCGGTCGTTGAAGATCTTGGACAGGTAGCCCCGACCGCCGTCCGGCAGCAGCACCACGACCACGTCGTCCGGCCCGGCCTTGCGGGCCACCTCCAGCGCGCCCACCACGGCCATGCCGCAGGAGCCGCCGACCAGCAGCCCCTCCTCGCGGGCCAGCCGCCGGGTCATCTCGAACGACTGCTTGTCCGACACCTCGACGATCTCGTCGGCGATCCCGCGGTCGTACGTCGCCGGCCAGAAGTCCTCACCGACGCCCTCGACCAGGTACGGCCGGCCGCTGCCGCCGGAGTAGACCGAGCCCTCCGGGTCCGCGCCGATCACTTTGACCCGGCCCTCGGACGCCTCCTTCAGGTAGCGGCCGATGCCGGAGATGGTGCCGCCGGTGCCGACGCCGGTGACGAAGTGGGTGATCCGGCCCTCGGTCTGCCGCCACAGTTCCGGGCCGGTGGTCTCGTAGTGCGAACGCGGGTTGGCCGGGTTGCTGTACTGGTCCGGCTTCCACGCGCCGGGGATCTCCCGGGCCAGCCGGTTGGAGACGTTGTAGTAGGAGCGCGGGTCCTCCGGCGCGACGGCCGTCGGGCAGACCACCACTTCGGCGCCGTACGCCCGCAGCACGTCCTGCTTGTCCTGGCTGACCTTGTCCGGGCAGACGAAGACGCAGCGGTAGCCCTTGAGCTGGGCCACCAGGGCCAACCCGACGCCGGTGTTGCCGCTTGTCGGCTCCACGATCGTGCCGCCCGGCCCGAGGATGCCGGCCTTCTCGGCGTCCTCCACCATGCGCAGCGCGATCCGGTCCTTGACCGAGCCGCCCGGGTTGACGTATTCCACCTTCGCCAGCACGGTCGCCTGGATGCCCTCGGTGACGTTGCGCAGGCGTACCAGCGGGGTGTTGCCGATCAACTCGACGACGTTGTCGTAGTACTGCACCTCGTTGTGCCCTTCGTCGCGCCGCCGTCGTGGGGCGGTCGGTCAGCCGGTTTCGTCGCCAGCGTACGTGCCGTCAGGGGGCCACATGCCCGGGGATGACGGAGCTACGGCGCGCCTCCCACTCCAGGAATCGCTCCGTCTCGGCGAGCACGCTGCCGGCCAGCCAGGTGACCATGACCGCGTCGTCGGCCAACCCGAAGATCGCCAGCGGGATCTCCGGCAGCAGGTCGATCGGGGAGACGACGTACGCCGCCGCCCCGGCCATCAGCGCCAGCCGCAGCCCACCGTCGTACTCCCCCCGGCTGGTGGCCCGGATCATCCGGGGCAGCGCCGCCATCCGGGTGCCGAGCGACGGCCCGCGTCGCGCGCCGGCCGCCAGTGCCCGGGCCAGCGCGGCGAACGCGGCGCTGCGCTTCAACGTCTTCCCCATGTTTCCGCCCTTCTCCGCTGGACCAGGGTGCGTCACCCGGGCAAGCCCACCCCACTGGTACCCAGAACGGTCACCGTCCAGCCGCCCGATCAAGGACAGCGATGGTCGTGCCGGCGCGATACTGTCGGCTCATGGGGGACGCTGGTTCCGTGGCGCCGGTCCGCCGGCGACGCGCCCGGCAGATCGCCCGCCTGGCGGCGATCGGCACGGGCGCCACGGTGGCGGCCACGGCCGCCACCGGCGGGGTGCTGCTCGGCCAGGCCCGGCAGGCCCGCCGCACCATCCCGATGGCGCAGGCCCCGCCGCCGCGCTGTGACGGCGTCTACGGCGCGAGGTTCCCCGGCCCGCCGGTCACCATGGTCGTCCTCGGTGACTCCTCCGCCGCCGGCTACGGCGTCTACCGGCGTCGGGAGACGCCCGGCTCCCTGCTGGCCACCGGGCTATCCCGCCGCCTGCACCGGCCGGTCCGGCTGCACCGCTTCGCCGTGGTGGGCGCCCTGTCGGCCGGCCTGAAGCCGCAGGTCGAGTCCGCGCTGGAGGTCGAGCCGGACATCGCCGTGGTGCTTGTCGGCGGCAACGACGTCACCAACCGCACCCCGCTTGCGCTGGCCGTGCGCTATCTGGTCGACGCGGTCCGCACGCTACGCGCCGCCGGCTGCGAGGTGGTCGTCGGCACCTGCCCCGACCTGGGCACTATCCGGCCGATCCAGCCTCCGCTGCGCTGGCTGGCCCGGCGGTGGAGCCGGCAACTGGCCGCCGCCCAGACGGTGGCGGTGGTGGAGGCGGGTGGCCGGACGGTCTCCCTCGGCGACCTGCTGGGGCCGCGGTTCGCCGCCGAGCCCGGCCGGATGTTCGCCTGGGACCGGTTCCATCCCTCGGCGGAGGGGTACGCGATGGCCGCGGCGGCACTGCTGCCCACCGTGCTCTCGGCGCTGGAGGCGGCGCCCGAACGCCGTCCTTCGCTCAGCGGTCTGGAGGGCGTACGGTCGCTTCCGAAGGCGGCTCAGGAGGCGGCCCGGCACGCCGGCACGGAGGTCACCGGCGCCCAACTGCGGGGCCGCGACCGCGGGCCGGGCGGCCGGTGGGCGCAGCTTCGCCGACGGGCCTTCTTCGGTGTCGGCGCGGTGTCGGCGACCGGCGCCGCGGCCGACCCGGCCACACTTGAGGGAACGGCATGAGCGAGCGCAGCGAGCGAATCAGCAAGCTCAGGGCGAACGTGCCTCATGACGGCACGCAGCGAAGCGGAGTGCCGGCATGAGCGAGCGCAGCGAGCGAATCAGCAAGCTCAGGGCGAACGTGCCTCATGGCGGCACGCAGCGAAGCGGAGTGCCGGCATGAGCGAGCGCAGCGAGGTGATGGCATGAGCGGACCGAACGAGACGGCAGCCCGGTGGGGCCGGGCCGCGGCCCTGTCGCTGCTGGCCGGCACCGTGGGTGGCGCGGCGGTGCTCGCCGGCCAGGCCATCGCCGCCCGCAGCCGCGAGTACGCCCAGCCCGAGCTGGGTCTCGTGCTGCGCGCCACGGTCGGCCGGGCCGATGCGCCGCCGCTGCGGCTGGTGCTGCTCGGCGACTCGTCGGCGCTCGGCGTGGGTGTCGACCGGTTCGAGGAGACCATCGGCGGCCAGCTCGCCCTCCTACTTGCCGAGGGGCCGGCCGGCCGGCGGGTGCACCTGTCGAGCGTCGGGGTTTCCGGCTCCCGCGCCAACGACCTCGCCACCCAGGTGGCCCGCGCGCTGCTCGGTGAGCGACCCGACGTGGCGGTGGTGCTGATCGGGGCGAACGACGCCACCGCCCTGACCCGCCCGGCCGACGCGGCGGCCTACCTCGGCTCGGCGGTGCGCCGGCTCCGCGAGGCGCACGTCGAGGTCGTGGTGGGCACCTGCCCCGATCTCGGCGCGGTACGCGCGGTCGCCGCCCCGCTGCGCCAGGTGCTCGGCTGGTCCGGGCGGCGGATGGCACGGGCCCAGACGGTGGCCGTGCTCGACGCCGGCGGCACCGTGGTCGACCTGGGGACCGAGACCGGCCCGGTGTTCCGGGCCGACGCCGGCACACTCTGCCACGACGGTTTCCATCCGTCCGCGGACGGCTACCGGGTCTGGGCGCACGCGTTGCTCCCGGCGGTCGCGGCCGCCGCGGCGGTCGCGTTCCGGCACCACCGACGGCCGCCGGCGGGGTGACATTTCCCGCCCGGCGCGCGGCTTCCACCGCAAGTTACCCGCAGGTTAACGTTGGTTCATGCCGATTGAGTCGCCCCGCGACGCCGTCATCGTCGCCACCGCCCGGTCCCCCATCGGCCGCGCGTTCAAGGGTTCCCTGCGCGAGGTCCGCCCGGACGACCTCGCCGCCACCATCGTCCAGGCCGCCCTCGACAAGGTCCCGGCGCTCGATCCCACCACCATCGACGACCTCTACCTCGGGTGCGGTCTGCCCGGCGGGGAGCAGGGGTTCAACATGGCCCGGGTGGTCGCCACCCTGCTGGGCCTGGACGGGCTGCCGGGCGCCACGCTGACCCGCTACTGCGCCTCGTCGTTGCAGACCACCCGGATGGCGATGCACGCGATCCGGGCCGGTGAGGGCGACGTGTTCGTCTCCGCCGGGGTGGAGATGGTCTCCCGGTACGCGCGGGGCAACTCGGACACGCTGCCGCCGGAGGCGCAGGCGCTTGTCGGCGGCGGTTGGGAGAATCCACGCTTCGCCGAGGCGCGGGAGCGTTCGCAGGCCCGCGCGCAGGCCGGCGCCGAGGTGTGGACCGACCCGCGGGAGGCCGGCGCGCTGCCGGACGTCTACCTCGCCATGGGTCAGACCGCGGAAAACCTGGCCCAGGTGTACGACGTGAGCCGCGAGGACATGGACGCGTTCGGCGTCCGCAGCCAGAACCTGGCCGAGAAGGCGATCGCGGACGGCTTCTGGGCCCGCGAGATCACCCCGGTCACGACGCCGGACGGCACCGTGGTCAGCACCGACGACGGCCCGCGTGCGGGGGTGACCCTGGAGGCCGTGGCCGGGCTCAAGCCGGTGTTCCGCCCGGACGGCCGGATCACCGCCGGCAACTGCTGCCCGCTCAACGACGGCGCCGCCGCGGTGGTGATCATGAGTGCCGGCCGGGCGGCCGAGCTGGGCCTCACCCCGCTGGCCCGGATCGTCTCCACAGGCGTCACCGCGCTCTCCCCCGAGATCATGGGGCTCGGCCCCGTCGAGGCGTCGAAGCAGGCGCTGAAGCGGGCCGGCATGACCATCGACGACGTCGACCTGGTGGAGATCAACGAGGCGTTCGCCGCCCAGGTGATCCCGTCGTACCGGCAGCTCGGCATCCCGGAGGAGAAGCTGAACGTGGCCGGCGGCGCGATCGCGGTCGGCCACCCGTTCGGCATGACCGGTGCCCGGATCACCGGCACCCTGCTCAACGCCCTGGAGTGGCACGACCGGACCATCGGCCTGGAGACCATGTGCGTCGGCGGTGGCCAGGGCATGGCCATGGTGCTCGAACGGCTCAACTGAGGCCGATTCGCGACGGCGCGAACCGGGTACCGCACTCGGCATGGCGACCGTCGTGGAACGCGAGCGCAAGTTCTCCGGCGATGATGGTTTCCAACTGCCCGACCTGACGGGGTGCGGTGGCGTCGCGACGGTGTCCGACGCCACCGCCCTGGAACTGGACGCCGTCTACTGGGACACCGACGACCTGCGGCTGCTCCGCAGCGGCCACGCGCTGCGGCGGCGTACCGGCGGGCACGACGCCGGCTGGCACCTGAAGGTGGGCGCGGTCGGTGGCGCGCGGGTGGAGCACCAGTTCCCGGCCGGCGCGTCCGGCGCCGGCCCGCCGGCCGAGCTGGCCGCGCTGATCCGGGGCGCGTCCCGGGGCCGCCCGGTGGCCCCGGCGGCCCGGGTCGTCAACCACCGCCGGGAGCGGCGGCTGCTGGCCTCCGACGGCCGGGTGCTGGCCGAGGTCGCCGAGGACGACGTCCGGTCCGAGGACCTGCTCGACGGCACCACGCAGAGCTGGTACGAAGTCGAGGTCGAGCTGGTCGACGGCGACGAGGACCTGCTCGACGCGGTGGCCGTCCGGCTGTCCGGGGCCGGCGCCCGCGAGGTGCCGGTCAGCAAGTCGCACCGAGCGGTCGCGCACCGGCTCGCGCGCTTCGACACCCGGCCGCCCGCCGACGCGGCCGGGCCGGTCATCGGGTACGCCCGGGAGCAGCGCGACACGATCGTCGCCAACCACGCGGCGGCGTACCAGGGGGACGAGGACGCGGTCCACGACATGCGTGTGGCGGTCCGCCGGCTCCGGGCCACGCTGCGCACGTTCCGCGGCCTGTGGGCCCGGCGGGAGAGCGAGGCGGTGCGGGCCGAGCTGCGCTGGCTCGGTGGCGAGCTGGGCGCGGTGCGCGACCACCAGGTGATGGCCGGCCGGCTGGCCGCGGCGGTGCACGAGCTGCCGGACGATCTGGTGCTCGGTCCGGTCGCCGCGCGGACCGGCGAACGGTTCGCCGCCGACCTGGCCGAGGCGACCACCGCGTTGCGGGCCGCGCTGGACTCCGACCGCTACCCCGAGCTGCTGACCCGCCTGGACCGGCTGCTCGACGGCCCGGCGGGCGAGGTCGACAGTCGTTGGGTGGACCGCCGGGTACGCCGGGTGGTGCGCCGCGCCGACGAGCGGCTGGACCGGGCGCTCGCCGGTGGCGGCCCGGCCGGCGACGCCGCCCTGCACGAGGCGCGCAAGAAGTACAAGGCGGCCCGGTACGCGGCGGAGGTGCGCGAGCCCGCCGTCGGGAAGCCGGCCACCCACCTGGTGAAGCGGTTCAAGCGGCTCCAGGACCTGCTCGGCACGCACCAGGATTCGGTGGTGACCCGGGAGGTGCTGCTCCGCCACGCGCTCCGGGCGTACGCCGAGGGCGAGAACACGTTCACCTACGGCCTGCTGCACGCCCGCCAGGCGGAGACCGCCGGGCACGACCTGCCGGCGGTGCTGCGGGCGCGGGACCGGGCCCGGCGGCGCAAGGTACGCCGCTGGCTGAGCCGCTGACCGCTGGGCCACCGGGCGCCGTTATGCGTTGGCAGAGTCCTCCGACGGTCCTAGCAACGACCTTTCTCACTCTCCCGGCGGCCCTCCGCCGGCTCCTGCGTCAGCTCCGGCCCTGAGACGGCCTTCCCGTGCGGCGGCGGGAGGGCCTATGTCGGCGCCTAGAAACTTGATGACGCAGATGAGTCAGGACAGCGCCTCGGTCCGCTTGGACAGCGGCCGTGTCCAACCGGACCTTGCCCCACCCGGACTCCATCCCCGCCCGGACCTCGCCCGCCCGGCCCTCGCTCCCGCCTTGCCCGACGCCGCACCTACCCGGCAGGGCAACTCCGGACCTCACACTGCCGGCTGATCCATTCACGCCATCAAGTTTGTAGCGCCCGGAGAGGCACCCGTTCGGGTAGAGGCGTCACCTCACCGCGACGACCGCCGTGTGACAAGGCCGGCTTGCGACATCCCGGCCGGGCACAGCGTCAGGTCGCCGAACTAACGGAGTTCTGTGCACTGGAAATGCCGCCACTTCGGCGGGTTGGGCCGGGAAGAACACCCGCAATCAGGGCGAAGCAGGAACCTCCAGACCACGCCAGCGCCCAAAGGCACGCCGGCATCCGAAGGCACGCCGGCATCCGAAGGCACGCCGGCATCCGAAGGCACGCCAGCGCCCAAAGGCGCGCCGGCATCGAGGTGCACCGTGTCGGACGGCTGCCGCTAGAGGGCGGAGCGGGTGCAGGTCACCGCTTCGGCGGCGCCGGCCAGCACGGGCTCCGGCGGCGCGGCCAGGGCCAGGTCGGCGGCGACCACCCGGAGCTGGTCGGGCAGGGCCAGGTCACTGGGGAGCCGGGGCACCTGACGGCGCGGCTCGCCGGCCACGTCCGCCGCCAGGTTGGCGATCTCCTGGACCAGCTTGTGCACCAGGTCGGCTCGGGACACGTTGCCTCCCTCGGCCGGCGCCGACCAGCGCGGCTGCTGCCAGTGCCCGACCTGTCGGACCAGCAGGGTCACCGCCCGGTCCAGCTCCGCTGCGCTCATCGCCGCCGAGTCTACGGTCGGACGGGCAGGGAAACGGCGACGCCCGCCGCCACGGGTGTGGCAGGCGGGCGTCGGTAGGCGGACGGGACGGTCAGTCGTCGCCCTGGAGGTAGCTGAGCAGGCGCAGGATCTCCAGGTAGAGCCAGACCAGGCCGACCACGATGCCGAACGCGGCCGTCCAGGCGTAGCGCTGCGGGAGGCCCATCCGGACCCCCTCCTCGATCTGCGCGAAGTTGAGCACGAAGCTCAGCGACGCCACCACGATGCAGACCAGGCTGAAGCCGATCGCGAGCGGGCTGCCGTCGCGCAGGTGCGTGTTCACGCCGAACAGCGACAGCACCAGGTTGACGAGCATGACGCCGAACAGGCCGGCGATGATCGCCATCATGATCCGGGCGAACTTCGGGGTGGCCCGGATGATGCGCGCCTTGTAGATGATGGCCATCAGGAAGAAGACGCCGAAGCTGGCCGCCACCGCCTGGAGCACGATGCCGTTGTAGGCCGACTCGAACGCCTTGCTGACCAGGCCGACGAAGACGCCCTCGACGATCGAGTAGGCCACCACGAGCGCCGGGTTGGCGATCCGGGAGAACGAGATGATCAGGCCGAGCACCAGGCCGACCACCGCGGCGCCGATCCAGGCCACGCCGGCCAGGGAGTCCGGCACGAGCACCCACGCCGCGGCACCCGCGGCGCCGAGCAGGGCGAGCATGAGGACCGTCTTGACCACGACGTCGTCGATGGTCATCGGGGTCACGGCGGGTGGGGCCACCGGCTGGCCGTAGGCGCCCGGGTAGGGCTGCTGCGGCGGGTAATGCTGGGGGTATCCGGGCTGACCGTACGGCCCGGGCTGGGCGTACCCGGTCGCCCGCTCACGCTCGGCCGCCTGGCCGAGCCGGGCGAGCACCGGGTTCGAGGACTTCACTTCTCAGGCCTCCCTCAGGGGGTCGTTCGCACGCAGACGTGCGCCTCCAGGGTAGACGGGGAGGCCAACCCGTGTGCGGCGCGAAGCTGTGGGAA
The DNA here is from genome assembly GCF_029581215.1 of Micromonospora sp. WMMD975. Lineage (NCBI taxonomy): Bacteria > Bacillati > Actinomycetota > Actinomycetes > Micromonosporales > Micromonosporaceae > Micromonospora > Micromonospora sp. WMMD975. Next base: position 6,735,087 of record NZ_CP120739.1, on the reverse strand, counting down.
ACCTGAGAGTTCGGGGGTGCCCGGGGCGGGGGTCGAACCCGCACGCCTTGCGGCAGCCGCTTTTAAGGCGGCCGTGTCTGCCGTTCCACCACCCGGGCGGGTGACACCGGCGCGTCGACGCGCGTGGCGGTGCAGATCTCACCGTAGCGGCTGCGCCGCGCCTCGGCGTACCCCGGCGGTGTGGCCGTTAGGGTCGGGCCGTGACCAGCGCCGCCCGCCCGGCCCCGGTGCCCGGCCCGGACCAGGCGCTCCGCCCCGCGCCGCCAGCCGTCGGGGCGCGGCTGGCCCGGGTGCTTGCCGCCGCCCGCCGGCACCGCGCGGACCTGCTGGTCGGGCTGGCGTACGCCGGGTTCGCCGGCTGGCTCACCCACCGCCTGTGGCCGGCGCCGGGCACCCGGATGCTCGCGCTCAACCCCGCCGACCAGACGCTCTACGAGTGGTTCCTGGCGCTCGACGCACGTGCCCTGCGCGGCGACGTCAGCCTGGTCACCGACCGGCTCAACGCGCCCGACGGGGTCAACCTGCTGGCCAACACCTCGGTGATGGCGCTCGGCGTGCTGTTCGCCCCGGTGACCCTGGTGTTCGGTGCGCCGGTGACGTTCGCGCTGCTGGTGGCCGGCAACCTGGCCGGCACGGCGGTCGCCTGGTATCTGCTGTTCAGCCGGGTGCTGGGGGCCCGCCGGCTCGCCGCCGCGCTCGGCGCGGTGCTCTGCGGTTTCGGGCCGGGCATGGTCTCGCAGAGCAACGGCCACCTGCACATGACCGCGCAGTGGCTGGTGCCGATGATCGTCTGGTTGGTGGTCCGGCTGCTGCGCGCCGCGGATCCGGCCGGCCGCCCGGACGGCCCGGACCGCCGCCGGATGGCCTCCTCGGCGGTCGGGCTGGCCGCCGTCGTCAGCGTGCAGGTCTTCGTCGGCGAGGAGGTGCTCTTCCTCACCGCGCTCACCCTGGCGGTGATGGCGGTCGGGTACGGGTTGGCCGACCGGGAGCTGGCCCGTCGCGCGCTTCCCGGTTTCGCCGGTGGGCTGCTCTGCGCCGCCGGACTGGCGCTGCTGGTGCTGGCGTACCCGCTCTGGGTGCAGTTCGCCGGCCCGCAGGGCGTGGCGGACGGGATGTTCCCGGCGGCCTACTTCTCCGCCGACCTGACCGGCTGGGTCCGGCTCTCCGCGCTCACCGTGTTCGGCAGCCCGGAGTCGGTCCGGCTGACCACCGGACCGGCCGAGTTCACCACGTTCCTGGGCTGGCCGCTGCTGCTGGTCGCGGCCGGCTGCGCGGTCTGGTCGGGGCGGCGGGCCCTGGTGCGCGCCATCGTGGCCGCGGCGCTCGTGATGGCCGCGCTCGCGCTCGGCCCGGAGGTGGTGGCCGGTGGCGAGCGGACCGGCGTACCCGGCCCGTACGCGCTGCTCGACGGCCTGCCGGTGGTGGACGGCGCGCTGCCGACGCGTTTCGCGCTGGCCGTGCTGCCACTTGTCGGCGCCGTGCTCACGCTCGCCGTGCACCGGGCGCTGCGCGAGCCGGGTCCGGCCCGCCGGCTGGTGCCGCTCGCGGTCGGCGCGGCCCTGCTCAGCGTGTTCCCCACGCCGCTGCCCACGGTCGACCGGCCGCCGCTGCCCGAGTTCGTCACCGGCGGTCACTGGCGGCAGTGCGTACGCCCCGGCGGGGTGCTGGTGCCGGTGCCGACGGCCACCCCGCGCGATCCCGGACCGATGCGCTGGGCCACCGCCGCCGGAGTCGAGTTCGGCATGCCGGAGGGCTTCTTCATCGGCCCGTACGGGCGGGGCGGCTCCGCCACCATGGGCACCTGGCAGCGCCCCACCTCGGCCCTGCTCGCCGACGTGGCCCGCCGGGGCGTGCCGCCCGCCGTCGGCGACGGGCAGCGCCGCCAGGCGGCCCGGGACGTCGCGGCCTGGCGCGCGTCGTGCGTCGCGCTCACCGACGACGCCCCGCACGCGACGGCGCTGCGCCGCACGTTGGAGGCGCTGTTCGGGCCGGGCACCCGGGTCGCCGACGCCTGGACCTGGCGGTTCAGCCCCGCGTAGCGCCGACCGGCGGGGCGGACGCCTCGGCGAACTCCTCGCGCGGGTCGTGCAACTGGCCCAGGGCGACCACCTCACGCTTGAGGAAGAACGCCAGCGACCAGTCGACCACCACCCGGACCTTGCGGTTGAGCGAGGGGATCCGCGACATGTGGTACGTCCGGTGCATGAACCAGGCCGGCCAGCCGGTCATCTTGATGCCGTAGACCTGCGCCACGCCCTTGTGCAGGCCGAGGCTGGCGACGCTGCCGACGTGCTTGTGCTTGTAGTCGACCGGCTCGCGCCCACGAACCACGTTGGCGATGTTGTCGGCCATCCGGGCCGCCTGCCGCACCGCGTGCTGCGCGCTCGGCGAGCAGAAGTTGCCCGGCTCCTTGGTCAGGTCCGGCACGGCGGCGCAGTCACCGGCGCTCCACGCGCCGTCGACCACCCGGTCGCCGTCGACTACCTGGAGCGTCGGGAGGCAGGTGACCCGGCGGCGCTCGTCGCGCGGGAGGTCCGTCGCGTCAAGCATCGGCGACGGCTTCACGCCGGCGGTCCAGACGATCGTGTCGGAGGGGAAGCTGTCCCCGTCGGAGAGCCTGACCACCCCGTCGACGCAGGACTCCAGCCGGGTGTCCAGCCGGATGTCCATGTTCCGCTTCATCAGCTGCTGCACCGTGTAGGCGCCCATGTCCCGGTCGACCTCGGGCAGCACCCGCTGGGTCGCCTCGACGAGCACCCAACGCATCTCCGCCGGCGTCAGCTCCGGGTAGTAGCGCAGCGCGTCGCGGGCCATGTCCTCCATCTCGGCGAGCGCCTCGATGCCGGCGTAGCCGCCGCCGACGAAGGTGAACGTCAGCGCCCGGCGGCGGACCTCCGGGTCGGTGGTGGCCGCCGCCACGTCGAGCCGGTCCAGCACGTGGTTGCGCAGGAAGATGGCCTCACCGATGGTCTTGAACCCGATGCCGTTCTCGTGCAGGCCGGGGATCGGCAGGGTGCGGGAGACCGAGCCGGGGGCGACCACCACGTGGTCGTACGGGATCTCCCGGGCCGGGCCGCTGATCGGCTGCACCACCGCGGTCTTGCGGTGGTGGTCGATCCGGGTGACCGTGCCGGCCACCACCGTGCACTTGCGCAACTCCCGCCGCAGCGGCACCACAGCGTGCCGAGGGGAGATGTTGCCCGCCGAGGCCTCCGGGAGGAACGGCTGGTACGTCATGTGCGGCTGCGGGTCGACGACGACGACCTCGGCCTCACGCGAGCTCAGCTTCTTGGACAGGCGCAGAGCGGCGTACAGGCCGACGTGCCCGGCACCCACGACAAGGATCCGCTTCGGATTCACGCCTCCATCTTTCCCCGGGGGGCTCGGGTAATCCCGCGCGAGACCCCCTTCTGTGACGGAGCACAACCGGTGTGACCTGCGCAACGTGCCCGGGATGTCCCGTCATCTGCGACGCAGCAGCCACCCCAACAGCGCGCTCAGCCCCACCGCGACCAGCAGCCCCGCCACGGTCGCCGCCTGCGTGCCGCCGCTGCCGCCGACCCCGCCGAGCCAGGCCAGCACGATGCCGAGCACGGCGCTCGCCAGCACCACCCCGCCGGCCCGGGTTAGCCAGCGCAGCACCAGGTCCGGATCGATCAACCCGTCGTAGGGCAGCAGCGCGGCGAGCGCGCAGAGCGTGTGCGCCAGATAGAGCAGCGTGGCCACGGCGAGCAGCCGCCACAGCGCCGGCGGCCGGTCGAAGCCGAGCGCGGCCAGCAGCCAGCCGGCGACCGTGACGAGCGCGGCGAAGGTCGGCCAGATCCGGCGTGGCCCGACCGCCGGCAGCACCGCGGCCACCGTCAGGGCCAGCAGCGCCCGCGGGGCCAGCGCCTCCGCCGGGTACGCGAGGAGGAAGCCGGCCAGCACGACGAGGAAGATGCCGCCCCGCACCAGCAGCGGCAGCGCGCTGACCCGCGCGGCCCGGTACCGCAGCCCGCGCACCCGTTCGACCACGCCGTTCATCGTGCCCGCCCTTCGTTCGCGACTGCGGGACTCCGCTCCGCTGCGTTCCTCGCGCTCACCGGCCCCCCACCCGGGGGGCGGTGGCCAGGCGGGCCACGTCGCGCAGCACCTCGTCCAGGCTGCCCGCGCCGGCCCACCGCACCACCGGCACGCCGTGCTCGCGGAGCTGGCCGATCATCGTGTCCCGGTCCAGCCGCCACAGCCGGTACGCCACCTCGGCCCAGCCCCGGTCCTTCGGCACGGGCAGCTCGGCCGGCAGCGTGTCCACCGCGACCACGAACCGGCCACCACGCGCCAGTCGGGCGAGCATCTGCGCCGACCGTTCGTCGAGCAGCGGCGTGAGCACCACCACGAGCGCGTCCGAGGAGAGCACCTGCGGGCCGAACACCTGGTCGTACGGCTCGTGCGGGGAGGACTCGGCGTGCACGTCGAGCAGCCACTCCAGCACCGTCAGGTATTGCCGCCGGCCGGTGGCCGGGCGCAGTCGCCGGGCGGCCGGACCGTACTCCAGCAGCGCCACCCGGTCGCCCCGGTGCAGGTAGTGCTCGGCGATCGCGGCGGCGGCCCGGACGGTGGTGTCGAGCACCGACGCCGGTCCGCGTACGCCGCCGGACCGGCCCGCCTCGGCCAGCACGTCCAGCAACACCACCACCTCGGCGTCCCGGTCGGAGAGGGTGGCCGCGACGTGCAGTTGGCGGGCCCGCAACGACACCCGCCAGTCGATCCGGCGCAGCCGGTCCCCGGGCGCGAAGACGCGTACGCCGGCCAGCTCGCCGCTCTCCCCCGGCCGCCGGGACCGGTGCCCGCCGACCAGCCCGGCGGCCCGGGGCATCGCCTCGACCGCGTCGAACGGCTCGGTGCGCGGATAGACCCGGGCCCGGATCGCGTCGGTGATCACCGCCCGGGAGACGAGCAGCCCGTCGGCGGCGGCGACCCGGACACCGGCCGGGCCGACCGGGTGCCGGCCCCAGCGCAGCGCGGCGCCGGTCAGTTCCAGGTCGACCGCGCTGCCCGGGGGGACGGAGGTGACGAACGGCCGGTCCGCGCCGCCGGAGCGGCTCACGTCCACCGCGGCGCCACCGAAGCCGACCTGTTCCACCCGCAGCCACGGGGACATCCGGGTCCGCACCACCGCCATGTCGTACCCGATCAGGTCCGGGTTGGCGACCGCCACCGTGGCGGCCATCGGCGCGCCCTCGACCAGGTGGGTGTCCCCGACGCTCAGCTCCAGCTCGGGTTGAACGGCTGGGCGGCGGCGCAGCGCGTACGCGGTGCCGAGCGCGAACGGCGTGGCCAGCACCACCAGGTCGATCCGGCCGAGCAGCACGGCCGCGACGATCAGCACGCCGGTGAGCAGCACGGCCCGGCCGAGCGCCCAGGTGGGCGCCCAGCCCCCCGCCGGCTCGGCCCGCGCGTCCATCAGCGCCCGGCGGCGTAGCTGGGCAGCGCGCCGCTGGCCGGGGCGGGCGTCGACTCGAGCACCTCACCGACGACGAACGCCGGGTCCACCCGGCGCAGCCACATCTCCGGCCGCAGCGTGATCCGGTGCGCCAGCGCGGGCGCGGCCACCGCCTTCACGTCCTCCGGCACCACGTAGTCCCGGTTGGCGAGCACCGCGCGCGTGCGGGACAGCAGCAGCAGCGCCAGCGAGCCGCGCGGCGACGCGCCGACGAGCACCGACGGGTGTTCCCGGGTGGCCGCGGTGAGCGACACGATGTACCGGCCGATCGAGTCCTCGACGACCACGTCCTCGAGCGCGGCCTGCATGGCGCGTAGCGTGCCGGCGTCCACCACCGGCTTGATCTCGGCCTCCTCGCGGCGGCGGGCGATCCGCCGGCGCAGCACGTCCCACTCCTCGTCGTGCGTCGGGTAGCCGAAGGAGACGCGCAGCAGGAACCGGTCGAGCTGCGCCTCGGGCAGCGGGTAGGTGCCCTCGTATTCGATCGGGTTGGCGGTGGCGAGCACGTGGAACGGCTCGTCCAGCCGGTAGGTCACGCCCTCCACCGAGACCTGCTTCTCCTGCATCGCCTCCAGCAGCGCCGACTGGGTCTTCGGCGGCGTCCGGTTGATCTCGTCGGCGAGCAGCAGGTTGGTGAAGAGCGGGCCGGCCCGGAAGGAGAAGTCGCCGCTGCTCTGGTCGTAGAGGAAGGAGCCGGTGACGTCGGCGGGCAGCAGGTCGGGGGTGAACTGGAGCCGGCGGAAGTCAAGCCCGAGCGCCTGCGCGAAGCACCGCGCGGTGAGTGTCTTGCCCAGGCCGGGCAGGTCCTCCAGCAGCACGTGGCCGCCGGCGAGGATGCCCGCCAGCACCAGTTCCAGCGCGTCGCGCTTGCCGACCACGACGGTGCCGACCGCGTCCAGGACGGCCCGGGCGAGCCGGCCCACCTCGGCGGGGGGCATGCTCCGGTCCACGTCGTTCATCAGAGTTTCTCCAGTTCGGCGACGATCGCCGCGAGGTCGCGCGGCGTCGGGGGGCGGCGGGCGGGGGTGCCGAGGAACGTCCAGAGCGGCTCGCCGAGCAGGGCACGTGCGCGAGCCGGGTCGGACTCGCGGGTCACGCCGTGCCGCTGGCGCAGCCGCTCGTCGGCCAATTCGCCCAGGCGGGGCAGCACCCGCTCGGTGAACCGTTCCCGGTTGTCGGAGCACCAGTCGAGCGGTCGTTCCCAGCCGTTGATGGCGGTCCGCAGCGCGTCCCGGGCGGACCAGTTCCAGGTGCCCGGCTCCTCCCCGCCGGCGGAGCTGCGGACACCGGCGCGGGGCGGCGGCGGGGGTGAGAGCGCGGCGGTGACCCGGCGGACGGCGAGCACCGCGAGCACACCCGCCACGATGATCCAGATCGGCACGCGCAGGCCGACCGCGCGCAGGCCGACCACGATCACCACCACCACGGCGGCGGTGATCGCGGCGGTCCGCAGCAGCATCCGCGCCCGACCGCCGGAGGGCCGTTCCGCGTCCCGGGCCGGCTCCTCGGCGGAGCCGAGCAGATCGTCGATGCTGGTGCTCATACCGGACCCGCCACGCTTGTCAGCTCGCCCCGCAGCCGCCGCAGCGCGGCCCGGGCCTGGTCCCGCATGCGCTCGTCGACCGCGTGGGTGGCGTAGCGGGCCTCCCGGTAGACGTGTGCGAAGCCGTCCAGCACATCGGCGCTGGCGATCGCCGGGATGCCGGCCGCCGGGTCGCCGCGCAGCAGCCGGCTGACCAGGTCGGTCGGGGTGTCCCCGGTCTGCCGGGGCACACCGGCGTCCTCGGCGGCCTCCTCCAGCCGCACCCAGCAGGCGATGACCGCGGTCCGCGGGTCGGTGGACCTGTCGTCCAGTTCCTCCAGGCCGGCGTCCAGGGCCGCCACCACCTCGCGCGCGGTGCCCTCGGCGGTACGCCGGGTGCGCCTCGTCGCCACCGCGCGGGTCCGGCGGCGCGGCAGGGTGCGGACGATGCTCCACAGCGCGTAGCCGACACCGGCCAACACGATCGCGGACAGCAGCGCCACGGCGGCGGTGCCCAGCCAGTCGGGCACTCCGCCCGAGGAGGGCTCGCCCACTTCCCGAGGCTCGATCCGGATCGAGGGCACCGCCTCGGGCGACGGATATTTCGGCGCGTACGGGACGCCGGGCGGGATCCGGCTGGCCCCGATGGCGGAGTGACCGGCGGCGAGCGCGGCGACCGCGAGCAGGGCCGCCACCGCCGCGACCGGCCACCACCTGCGCAGCACGCCGAAATCCATTCCACCGCCTCAGGTGTGTCAGTCCACCCCGGACAGGTGCTTCGCCCGGGTGAACACGTCGTCCAGCATCGAGGGCGTGAGCCGGCCGGTGAACGTGTTCTGTTGGCTGACGTGATAGCAGCCGAGCACCGCCGGCACGGACTCGCCGGACCAGTGTGCCCCATGCCCGAACGCCGGTCGCGGTGTGGGCGGGCGCTGTCCGTACACCTGGCGTAGCACCGGCCACCACGCGGCCCACGCGAACGCGCCGAGGGCGACCACGACGCGCAGCGTGGGGCGTACCAACTCGACCTCGCGGTGCAGCCACGGCGCGCAGGTGTCCCGCTCGGCCGGGGTGGGTTTGTTGTCCGGCGGCGCGCAGCGCACGGCGGCGAAGATGCGGGTGTCCCGCAGCGTCAGGCCGTCGTCGGCGGCGACGCTCGTCGGCTGGTTGGCCAGCCCGGCCCGGTGCAGCGCGGCGAAGAGGACGTCACCGGAGCGGTCCCCGGTGAAGATCCGGCCGGTGCGGTTGCCGCCGTGCGCGGCCGGCGCCAGGCCGAGGATCGCGATCCGCGCGTCCGGCGGGCCGAGGCCGGGGACCGGACGCCCCCAGTAGCCCTGGTCGCGGAACGCGGCCCGCTTGACCCGGGCCACCTCCTCGCGCCACGCCACCAGTCGGGGGCAGGCGAAGCAGTCGCTGACCGCGCCGTCGAGGTCGGCCAGGTCGGTCGCCCGCGCCGCGCGGGCGACCACCTCCTCGGGGGTACGCGACTCAGCCAAGCTTCGCCCGGAACAGTTCCAGCGTGCGGGCCCACGCGGTGGCGGCGGCCCGCTGGTCGAAGTGCTCCGGCCGGTCCTCGTTGAAGAAGGCGTGCGCGGTGCCCGGGTAGTCGAACGTCTGGCAGGTGCCGCCGGCTGCCTCGATGGACCGGCGTACGCCCTGCACCCCGTCGGCGGCGGACAGGCCGTCCGCCTCGGAGCAGTGGATGAGGGCGGCCTTGCCGGCGTAACCGGCCCAGTCGTCGCTGTCGGCGGGCATGCCCTCCCAGGGCAGCCGCGGGTAGAAGCCGGCGGTGGCGACGATCCGCTCGGAGGACGTGCCGGACCACAGGGCCAGGCTGGCGCCCGCGCAGAACCCGGCGCAGCCCACCTTGCCGGCGACCTCGGGCCGGTTGGCGAGGTATTCGGCGGCGGCGGCGATGTCGCTCGCCGCCTCGTCCATCTGCGTGCTGTTCAACATCTGCCGGGGCTCGGTCGGCTTGACCGCCGGCCCGCCGTGCCGGAAGTCGGGCGCGAGGGCGACGAAGCCGGCCTCGGCGAACCGGTCGACCACGGCCCGGACGTGGGGCACCAGCCCCCACCAGTCCTGGATGACGATGACCGCCGGGCTGGCCGCACCGCCGGAGGGTATCGCGAGATACCCCTCGCTCGTTCCCCCGTTGCCGGTGAAGCTCACCATTTCGCCCATGGGCCGTCCTCCTAGCGGTCAGTCAACGTTGGCTGGTCGCACAGTTGGGTGTCACGTGCCGGTAGCGTGCCACGCGATCATGGGCCCGGGGAAGACGGAACAACAGTGGCATTCACCTCCTGCCAACCCGCCGGGCAAGTGTCAGCAGCTTGGTATAGTGATTGCTAAACTCAGTCGTATGGTGGTGGGTGAGTGGGACGTCTACCTCGTCGACGAGGTGCGGCATTGGATCGACACGTTGGACGCCAACACCTACGCCCGGGTAGTTCAATCGATCGATCTCCTCGCGGAACTCGGCCCCGGACTCGGACGGCCGCTGGTGGACACCATCCGCGGTTCGTCGATGGCCAACTTGAAGGAACTCCGGCCCGGCAGCGTACGTATCCTCTTTGCGTTCGACCCGTGGCGTTCGAGCGTCCTCCTAGTGGCCGGCGACAAATCCGGTCGATGGAAGACGTGGTATCACGAAGCCATTCCGGTCGCCGAACAGCGCTACGAGCTCTACCTCAAAGATCGGGCACGAGAGGAGGAGAGGAAGGCATGAGCGACTACTCCCGGTGGCAGGACATCCGTGCCGATCACGTCGCCCGAGCCGGCGGCGAGGAGGCGGTCGAGGCGGGCAAACAGCAACTTCTTGCCGAAGTCATTGGTCATCGTCTCGCCGAGGTGCGTCGCGCCCGCGGGCTGACCCAGCAGCAGGTGGCCGACCGCATGGGCGTCACGAAGGGGCGGGTTTCGCAGATCGAACAGGGGAAAATCGCCGGCCACGAGGTCGTGGCCCGGTTCGCCGCCGCGCTGGGGGGTCGACTTCACCAGGCGATCTACTTCGACGACGGCGACATCGCGGCCATCGCATGAAGTCGCCCCCACCCCGCTACCTGAGCGATGGTGGGGGCGACCGCGGCGGTCAGCTGGTTGGTGTCGGAGTCGGCGCCTGCGACTCCGTCGAAACGCCGGGGCCGGGCGTGGGTGTCGCCGTGGGCGTGGCGCTCGCGGTCGACGCGGGCATGTCGGTGCGCGTAGGTGCCGGTGCGGGCGGGACCGCCGGCCCGAACGGGGCCGACTCCGGGCAGTACGGGTAGGCGTTGCGCGGCGCGGGCACGGCACCGGACGAGTCGAGGCAGTTCGGCCAGCCGAGGCGGATCGGCACCCCGTTCTGGTCGAAGAGCTGGGCGTCGCGGATCAGCCGCCCCTGCTGGTCGTAGACGAAGACGTCCTCGATCCGGTCGTACCGGCGATCCACCGCCACCTGCTCGTAGTCGGCGGGGTTGCCGCCGCCGGCGCGCTGGTCCACCTCGGCGAGCACGGCGACCGAGAACAACAGCAGCGCGGCGGTGCCCAGGTGGTGCAGCCGTCGCGGCCACCCGGCGAGGCCGGCGGAACGGTGGCCCCACCACACCGACGCGACGACCGCGCCGATGAGCACCAGCAACCCGGCGGAGGTATTGGTGCCGAGCCGCGGCACCAGCCCGACCTGCCCGTCCGTCATCGCGGCCACGAGCAGGGCGGCCAGCCAGCCGCGCACCAGCCACCAGGCCGGGCGTAGCGGGCGCAGGAAGTCGCTCACCGTCTCGTGCCCGAGCACCGGGCCGAGCTGGCGGTCCATCAGGCGCAACTGGGTGACCGCCTGCTCCCGCACCTCGGCCAGGCGGTGGAAGCGCGCCGGTCGCTGCCCCTCCCCGGCGCCGGCGGCGGCGCGCAGCTCGGCCGCGTACGCCTCCGGCGTGCCGAGCCGGTCGACGAGCGTGCCGTCGGCCTCGGCGGCCACCTCGGCGAGGTGTTCCGGAAGGTCCTCGGTCAACTCGTCCCGGAGCGTCGGCGGGAGGTCGGCGAGCGCGGCCCGCACCCGGTCGACGTAGTCCGTGATCTCCTGCCCAGTGACGGTCATGCCGCCATCCCCCGATCGTCGAGCAGTGCGTCCATGGTGGTGGCGAACGAGCGCCAGGTCTTGCCGGAGCGGGTGAGCTGGTCCCGCCCGGCGGCGTTCAACGAGTAGTACTTGCGGTGCGGCCCGGATTCGCTCGGCACCACGTAGGTGGTCAGCAGTCCGCCCGCGAAGAGCCGGCGCAGGGTGCCGTAGACCGAGGCGTCGCCGACCTCGGTCAGGCCGGCGTCGCGCAGCCGGCGGAGGATGTCGTAGCCGTAGCCGTCCTCGTCCTTGAGCACGGCGAGCACGGCGAGATCGAGGACACCCTTGAGGAGTTGCGTAGTATCCACACTGTGCACACTAGTGCGCATTACAGAATACCGTCAAGAACACCGCACCCCCTCCCCTCCCCCGCCCCGCCACCCCGCCGCCCCGCCGCCGTTGATCAAGGAGTTTGTGTCGGCGGTGGCGGTGGATCCGACGCAAACTCCTTGATCACCGGAGCTGGGGGGTGGGCGGTCCAGCCGACGAAGCGGTCGAACAGGTCCTGCGGGTTCGGGTTCTGTCGGAGCAGGTCGGCGGTGGCGTCGAACAGGCAGGCCGCCATGTAGATCGACAGGGCGACGCGGTCCCGCCGGTAGTCCATCAGCAGCAAGAGGCGGGCCGGCTGGCACGGCCAGGGGCCCGCGCACACCCGACAGAGCCAGCACGGCCGCATCGGCAGGTGCGGTCGCACGACCCGGCGACCGCGATCGGGTACGGGGGACACATTCGGCACACTCATCCCCCGATCGTGCTCACGTTGTTAGCGATCGTCAACCCCCATCGCTGTTATCGATCGTCAAACAATCGGCGGTACCTACCGTCAAGGTGTGCTCGAGTTCGTGGGAATCGCCGAGATCCGAGACATGCTCGGTGGCGTCTCGCGCGCCCGTGCGTCGGTGGTCGCCTCCCGGCGTGACTTCCCCGCCCCTTACCAGGTGCTCAAGATGGGCCAGATCTGGCGGAAGTCGGACGTTGAGAAGTGGGTGCGGGAGCACCGACCCGACCTGTCGACGGACTGAATCGCCACCCGAGATCTTGGAGCGAAACGGCCCCTCCAGGGGCACTTTCCTTCCAAGATCTCCTGGCGTCCTGGCAGGGCTACGCGAGGCTCCAGGCGATGCCGTCGAGGATGTCGTGTTCGGAGGCGACCACCGACGGCATGCCGGCCCGCTCCATGATGATGCGCAGCACCAGCGCGCCGGCGCCGATCACGTCCGCCCGACCGGGGTGCATCACCGGCTCGGCCAGCCGCTGCTCCCGGGTGGCGCCGAGCAGGTAGGCGGTCACCGACGCCACCCGGGCGTACGGCACCCGGGCGTGGTGGATACGGTGCGGGTCATACTCCCGGAGCCCTTCGGCCAGGGCGACCACTGTGGTGACCGAACCGGCGAGCCCGACGAGCGTGGCGGCCTCCCGGCCGGGCACGGCGGCGAGCGCCCGGTCCACCGCCGCCGCGATGTCCGCCTCGGCGGCGGCGATCTCGGCCGGGCCGGGCGGGTCGCCGTGCAGGTGCCGTTCGGTCATCCGGACGCAGCCGATGTCCACCGAGATCGCCCCGCCTACGCCATCGGAGCGGGTGCCGACCACGAACTCGGTGGAGCCGCCACCGATGTCGACCACCAGGTACGGCGGTTCGGCGTCGGCGGGCAGGCCGCGCACCGCGCCGGTGAACGAGAGTCGGGCCTCCTCGTCGCCGGTCACCACCTCCGGCGGTACGCCGAGCGTCCGCTCGACCATGGTCCGGAAGTCGTCGGCGTTGGAGGCGTCGCGGGAGGCCGAGGTGGCGCACATCCGCACCCGGTCGACGCCCGCCTTTTCGATCTCGGCGGCGTAGTCGGCGAGCGCCGCCCGGGTCCGCTCGATCGCCTCGGGCGCGAGCCTGCCGGTGCGGTCCACGCCCTGGCCCAGCCGCACGATCTCCATCCGCCGGCTGACGTCCACGAGCGGCGCCGACGGCCCGGCGGACGGATCCGGCAGGTCGGCGATCAGCAGTCGGATCGAGTTGGTCCCGCAGTCGATGGCCCCCACGCGCGCGCTCACGCCGCCCACCCTACGACAGGTGCCGCCGGCCGTCGGCGATCATGAAGCTGGCGGCGACAAACCGGACAGCGGACGCCGTCAACTTCATGATCACCGCAGAGGGGGCGCGGGGTCAGAGGCGCAGCAGCATGCGGGTGTTGCCGAGGGTGTTGGGCTTGACCCGTTCCAGGTCGAGGAACTCGGCGACACCTTCGTCGTAGGAGCGCAGGAGCTGCTCGTAGACGGGCTGCGGGACCGGGGCGCCGTCGATCTCGCGGAAGCCGAACGCGCCGAAGAAGCCGGTCTCGAACGTGAGCACGAAGATCCGGGCGACGCCCAGCTCCCGCGCCGCGTCGATCAGCTCGCCGACGATCCGGTGCCCGAGCCGGTGCCCCCGGCAGGACGGGTCCACCGCCACGGTGCGGATCTCGGCCAGGTCCTCCCACATGACGTGCAGCGCGCCGCAGCCGACCACCGTCCCGTCCGGCGTCACCGCCACCCGGAACTCCTGCACGTCCTCGTAGAGCGTGACGGTGGCCTTGCTGAGCAGCCGCCGGTCGTCGGTGTAGGTGTCCACCAGCCGGCGGATGCCGCGTACGTCGGCGGTCCGGGCGCGGCGGATCGTGACCTGCTCGACGGTGGTCACGGTGTGGGGACGTCCACGCAGGGGCCGGCGGCCCACCACTTCTCCACCAGCGCCAGCGTCTCGTCGCCGAGCGGGTTGACCCCCGGCCCGGCGCCGAGCGCGTGGCCCAGGTGCACGTGCAGGCACTTCACCCGGCCGGGCATCCCACCGGCGGAGATGCCGGCGATCTCCGGCACCTCGCCGATCGCCTCCCGGCGGGCCAGATAGTCCTCGTGCGCGGCCCGGTAGCGGGCGGCCAGCTCCGGGTCCGCGGCGAGCCGGTCGGCCATCTCCTTCATCAGCCCGGCCGACTCCAGCCGGCTGCACGCCGCGGTGGCACGCGGGCAGGTCAGATAGAACAGCGTCGGGAACGGCGTGCCGTCGGCCAGCCGGGGCGTCGTCTCCACCACGTCGGGCAGGCCGCACGGGCACCTGTGGGCCACCGCCCGGGTGCCGCGCGGCGTGCGTCCGAGCTGCGCGCCCACCGCGGCCAGGTCGGCCTCGGTGGCCGGCTGGCGCTCCGGCGGGGGTACGGAGTCCGCCGCCGGATCCTGCGGTGGTACGACGTTCAACGGGTCACGCCTTCCTCGGTCGCTCACTTGTCGGGACGCTCGGCGTTCGCCGCCTGCACGCTCGACCACAGGGTGTCGTACCACGGCTCGGGCGACGCCGGCGCCCCCGGCTTCGCGCCCTTGCCGGCGTCCCGGGCGGCGCCCTCGGCGTCCCGCAGCACCACGAGCGCCGTCTCACCCGGCCGGATCATGAAGAAGCGTTCCCGCGCCTTGGTCTCGACGTAGGCGTCGTCCTTCCACTTGGCCGCCTCGGCGGTGAGGCGCTCGATCAGCCTCCGCTGCTCGGCCTGGGACGCCTCCATCCGCTCGATGTCGGCCTGCTGGTCCAGATAGACCCGGACCGGATAGGTGTACGCCAGGGCGAGCGCGATCAGCACCGCGAACAGCACTGTGGCGCGCCCGGTGAAGCGCCGGGGTTGGGGTGCGGTGAGCCGCTTGACCGTGCCACCGGCGGCGGTACGCCGGGCCGCGGCCGGGCGGCTCGCGGAGCGTACGCCGTCGGCGGCCCGGGGTGCGCCGGGTGACCGGCCGGCGGCACGCGACTCGGCGCGGACGCCGCCGTCACGGGCCGTCGACCGGACCCGGGCACCGCCCGCCCGACCGGCCTGTCCCGGCCGGCGGACGGGCCGCTGGCCGCCCGGTGTGCGGCGCTGCTGCATCGGTCACACCCCTCCCCGGAGCGCTGCCTCAGGCCGAACGGTAGCGCGGGAACGCGCCCGCGCCGGCGTACCGCGCCGCGTCGCCCAACTCCTCCTCGATCCGCAGGAGCTGGTTGTACTTGGCCACCCGGTCGGAGCGGGCCGGCGCGCCGGTCTTGATCTGGCCGCAGCCGGTGGCGACCGCCAGGTCGGCGATGGTGGTGTCCTCGGTCTCGCCGGAACGGTGGCTCATCATGCACTTGAAGCCGGCCCGGTGCGCCAGGTCCACGGCGTCGAGCGTCTCGGTGAGCGAGCCGATCTGGTTGACCTTGACCAGCACCGCGTTGGCGGACCGCTCGGCGATGCCCCGGGCGATGCGCTGCGGGTTGGTCACGAACAGGTCGTCGCCGACGATCTGGATCCGGTCGCCGAGCGCGGCGGTCAGGGTGGCCCAGCCGCTCCAGTCGTCCTCGGCGAGCGGGTCCTCGATGGACACGATCGGGTAGTCGCCGGCGAGCTTGGTGTAGTAGTTGCTCATCTCCTCGGCGCTCTTGGCGCTGCCCTCGAACGTGTAGGTGCCGTTGTCGAAGAACTCGGTGGCGGCCACGTCGAGCGCGAAGACGACGTCGGTGCCCAGCCGGTAGCCGGCCTTCTCCACCGCCTCGGCGATCAGGTCCAGCGCGGCGGCATTCGTGGGCAGGTTGGGGGCGAAGCCGCCCTCGTCGCCGAGACCTGTCGACAGGTCCTTCTTCTTCAGCACCGACTTCAGCGCGTGGTAGACCTCGGCGCCGGAGCGCACCGCGTCCCGGAACGTCGGCGCGCCGATCGGCGCGATCATGAACTCCTGGATGTCGACGTTCGAGTCGGCGTGCGCGCCGCCGTTGAGGATGTTCATCATCGGCACCGGGAGCAGGTGCGCGTTGGGGCCGCCCAGGTAGCGGAAGAGGCTCAGCTCGGCGCTGCCGGCGGCGGCCTTCGCCACGGCCAGCGAGACGCCGAGGATGGCGTTGGCGCCCAGCTCGCCCTTGTTGTCCGAGCCGTCGATGTCGATCATCTTCTGGTCGATCAGCCGCTGCTCGCTCGCCTCGTAGCCGATGAGCTGGTCGACGATCCGGTCCTCGATGTTGGCGACCGCCTTCTCGACACCCTTGCCCAGGTAACGGCCCTTGTCACCGTCGCGCAGCTCGACCGCCTCGAAGGCGCCGGTGGAGGCGCCGGACGGCACCGCGGCGCGGGCGATCGTGCCGTCGTCGAGCCCGACCTCGACCTCGACCGTCGGGTTGCCCCGCGAGTCCAGGATCTCCCGGGCGACGATTCCCTCGATGGTTGCCACTGAGTCGCTCCTCGTTTGTGTGTACCGGTCCGGTGTGGGCCGCGACGGTGCGGCTGAGGCAGGTGTTGAACGCAGCGTATCGGTCCCCGCCCTCCGGCACGCCGCTCGGGGCGGTCCCCACGGCGGCCACTGAGACGGACATTCCCGCTTTACCGGTCGTCAACCGGCAACGGGTTTGCGAGAGGTTGCGTCGATCGACAAGGCTGGGCATCATGCCTGCCGCCTCGACGACACTCCGCGTGCTCGCCGCCTCGGTCATCGCGTCGCTCTCGGTCACCGGCTGCCAGGCCCTGGACGGCGCGGGCGTCGCGCTCGGGCGGGCCGACCTGGTCAACGACCTCGCCGCGCGGATGGACCGGGCGCTGGAGCAGACCTGGGCCGCCGACTACCAGCTCGCCGGGGGACAAACCGCGTCGATCGCGCAGACCAAGGATCCGCTGCGCTCCACCTACACCTGGTCGGGCGGCAAGATCACGGTGACCCAGGAGGCGGTGACCCGGTGCACCAGCGCCGCCGGGCGCACCTCCTGCACCGTGTCCCCGCCGGTGCTCACCGCCGGCAAGCCGTCGGTGATCGTCTACGACGAGGCGCGCAAGCAGGGTCTGGTCACCCCGCCTGCGGTGATCCGGCTGCTCACCGACGCGGCGCTGCAACCGGAGGCGGCCATCAAGCAGACCGACACCACGCTGGCCGGGCACCACGCCACATGCGTCGACGTCACGAGCGCCGGGGAACGCTTCACCGCCTGCGTGACCACCGAGGGAGTGCTCGGCAGCTTCACCGGCACGCTCGACGGCAAGGCCGCCGAGGTGACGCTCAGTCGCTACACCGAGACGGTCGAGCCGTCCGCGTTCGCCGTGCCGCCCGGCGCCGGCGTGGTGGACCGGCGCACCAAGAAGACGTCCTGACCCGTCACACCCCCAGCAGGGTGCGCAGGTGGCGCGGCGGCGGGCAGTTGTGCGCCAGCATCGCGTCGTGCCAGTCACGCACCGGCACGCCGTCCGGCCGGGAAGCGGCGATGTCGGCCATCTCGCTGTAGCCGACGAAGTAGGTGGAAAGCTGGGTGGAGGTGAGCAACGCCCGCCGCCACTTGCCGGCCGCCTCCCCCTCCTCCTGGAAGCCGCGCCCGGTCATCAACGCCATCGCGTCGGCCTCGGACAGGTCGTCGCAGTGCACGAGCTGGTCGAGCAGCGCGTTGATGGTCATCCGGAGCTGCATCTTGAGCTGCTGCAACCGCACCGGCAGCCCGCCGAAACCGAGCCCGGCCATCAGCTCCTCGGCGTAGACCGCCCAGCCCTCGATGAACACGCCGGACTCGGTGAGCGCCCGCACCCGGGTCGGGCCGGCGTAACGCCGGGCGTGGGCGAGCTGGAGGAAGTGGCCGGGCATCGCCTCGTGCACGGTCAGATTGCGGATCATGTGGTCGTTGTATTCCCGGTAGAACGACTCGACCCGCCGCGCCGGCCAGCCCGCCGGCGTGGGCGCGATGCAGTAGAACGTCGGCAGGTCTGCCGTCTCCAGCGGACCCGGCGCGTCGCAGTAGGCCACCGCCACGCCCCGGGCGAACTCCGGCATCTCCTGGATCACACACGGGTCGTCGACGAGGCCGACCAGGTCGTGGTGCCGGACGAAGTCACCGGCCTCGTCGAGCGTCACCGAGGCGAGGTCCACGATCGTCGCGTCGGCCGGGTGCTCGGCGGCCAGCAGGTCCAACGCTCGGCGTACCGTCTCGTCGTCGGCCGGACCACCGACCAGCTCGACGGCCGCCGCGCGGATCTCGTCGGTGACCCGGTCGAGGTTGGCCCACGCGCGGCGCTGCACCTCGGCGGCGCCCAGCTCGGTGTCGAGCGTGTGCCAGAGCCGCGCCTCCCAGCGCCGCCGGCCCAGCCTCGGGTCGCGCCCCGGGCCGGCGTCGGCCGCCAACCCGGCCCGCAGCCACACCACGAACTCGTCGAGCGCGGCGATCGCCGCGGTCGCCGCCGGCCCCACCCGGTCGCGCAGCGCCGGCGCCTCGGCGAGCAACGCCGGCACCTCGTCGCGCACCAGCGCGGCGGTGCCGGCGAACTGGCCGACCGCCGTCTCGGCATGGACCCGCGGCATGTCCCGCAGCGTCGCGCGTGCGGTCGACAACGCGTCCGGTACGGCGGCGAGACGCCCGGCCAGGTGCGCCAGCCGTTCCTCGACCGGCGCGTACGGCCGGGCCAGCAGCGCGTGCAGCAGCGGCCCCGGGTTGTGCCGCAACGGATCCCACTCGTGGCCGCGGATCTCGGTCGCCTCGAACAACCCCCGGTCGACCAGGGCGCTGAGCAGCGCGTGGTCGACGCTCTCGTCGGCGTCGAGCACGTCCGGGTCGATCTCGGAGAGCGCGTCGGCCGCGTCCTTCAGCATCGCCCGGTCGGCGGCGAGCGCGTCGGCGGAGAGATCGGGCAGGCGGTCGTCGTAGCGGTGGTCCCCGGCGGAGGTGGCCAGCCCGGGCCGGCTCTCCAGCAACGCTTCCACGATCCGCTCCGCGAGCGGCACGAACGCTTCCATGCCCGAACCCTACCGACCTACCCCGACGTTCCCGAGGGCTCCGGACTCGGGGGTCAGGTCGGCTGGTCTCCGGTGGCGCGTTCGGCCGCGCGGACCGCGTCGGCGTACGCCAGCGCGGCGCGACGCAGTGCGGCCTCCGGGTCGATGCCGGCCTGCCGGGCGGCGGCGACCGTGGCCAGCAGACTCGCGCCGAGGCGCGCCTCCGGGTCCACCTGCGACTGCGCGAGCGGCGGCGGCACGGCCAGGCCGACCCGACCGGCGCGGTCCAGGATCTTCGCGGCCAGGGCGAGCGCGGGCTGGCTCAACGCGACGCCGTCGAGCACCGAGTCACGGGTCTTCTCGGCCCGCTTGATCCGCTCCCAGTTCGCCTCGATCTCCTCGATCGAACCGGCCTGCTCGCCGGAGAACACGTGCGGGTTGCGCCGCACCATCTTGTCGACCAGGGTGCCGGCCACGTCGTCGACGGTCCAGCTCTCGCCCTCCGGCAGATCCTCGGCCAGCCGGGCGTGCAGCAGCACCTGGAGCAGCACGTCGCCCAGCTCCTCGCGGAGCGCGTCGGTGTCGTCGGCGCTTATCGCGTCGTACGCCTCGTAGCACTCCTCGATCAGGAAACCCGCCAGGCTGCGGTGGGTCTGCGCCCGCTTCCACGGGTCACCACCCGGCGAGGCCAGCCGGTCCATCACCTCGACCGCGTCGAGCAGCCGGGCGCCCGGCGGGTCCCAGGAGCCGTACATCAGCTCCAACTCGGCCAGCCCGGGCTGGCGGGCCAGCCGCAGCCCCAGCTCGCGGGCGAGCGCCTCGTCGCCGGCCGGGCCGGCCAGCCACACCGCGCCGCCGTGCGCCTCGGCGGCGTCCAGCAGGGCCTGCGTCGCGCCGTCGGTCACCACGCGCACCTCGGCGCCCGCCGTCCGGACCGCCCGGGTCAGCTCGCTCTCCGCGCCGGTGAGGACCGGGGCGGCGCGTACGGCGTCCCAGGCGGCCGACGTCAGCAGGCCGGCCGGCAACCGGGGCGAGGTGACCAGCAGGACGATGCGTGCGGTCATGCTCCGGGCGCCGCCGACGGGTCGACCACCGGCACCGACTCGCCGGCGTCCGGCTCCGGCGTGGAGACGTCGGTGACCGACGAACCGGGCTCACCCAGCGGCACGGCCACCGCCGGCACGTTGCCCTTGAAGCTGAGCAGTGGGAAGGCCAGCGGGCGGTAGCGCGGGTTGACCGAGACGTCGTACCCGCCGATGGCGTCGGCGAGCGACTTGCGGGTGCCCAGAGCGGAGCGGAGCTGCTCGCCGTCGAGCTGGCGGGCGGCGTCGGCGTCCGAGACGTCCGGCGGGATGGCGCCGGCGGCCCGGCCGGCGGAGATCACCGTGGCCAGCTCGTCCGGCGTGGGGGCGGCCTGCTCGGAGGCCGGCAGGCCGGACATGCAGGTGTAGAACTCGGCCACCTTCTTCGGGTACGCCGCGTCGGCGGGCAGGCCGGTCTGCTCCGCGACCTGCTCCGGGGTCACCTGGCCCTGCGGCTGGTAGCCCTTGTCGGCGGAGAGTTCCCGGCACACGTCCGACAGCACGAGGGTGGCGACCACCTGGTCCCGGGCCGGCAGCAGCGCATCGGCCTGCGGTGCGGTGGCCGGCTGGCTGGCCAGGCCGTCCCGGACCTCGTCGAGGATCGAGGTGACCTGATCCTCGGTGACGCGGGTGTCGCCGACGTAGGCGGCGACCCCGGGCTCGGTACGGCAACCGGAGAGGGCGACGAGGCCGACCGCCACGCTGGCGACGGCGACAAGACGGCGAGCACGCATGACGGTCACTCTCTCACGCCCCGTATCCGGCTGTGACGCCGCCCACCTCACCGCGCCCCCGCCCCCGCCGGCTGCGCCGCCGGCTCGCCCAAAACATCGGAGAGGAGCTGCGCGCACCACTCCAGCAGCGCCTGGTCGCGCAGCGGCTCGCCGCCGATCCGGCGGGTGCTCGGCCGGGGCACGCTCACCTGGTCGGCCGCCTGCTTGTAGACCGAGTCCGGGTGGTAGCGCTTGAGCCGCATCTGCTTCGAGTCGGGCAACGGCAACGGACTGAACCGGAGATGCTTGCCCTGCATCGACACGTCGGCCAGGCCGTAGCGGCGGGCCAGCAGCCGGAAGTTCGCCACCGCGACCAGGTTCTGCACCGGCACGGGCGGCTCGCCGTAGCGGTCCGTCATCTCGGCCACCACCTCGCGCAGCCGTTCGGCGTCGCGGGCCTCGGCGAGCTTGCGGTACATCTCCAGGCGCAGCCGCTCCACCCCGACGTAGTCGAGCGGCAGGTGCGCGTCGATCGGAAGATCAATGCGGACGTCGGCCGCCGAGGCGTCGGACTCGGTGCTCTCGCCCTTGAAGGCCGACACCGCCTCGCCGACCATCCGCACGTACAGGTCGAAGCCGACGCCCTCGATGTGGCCGGACTGCTCGCCGCCGAGCAGGTTGCCGGCGCCCCGGATCTCCAGGTCCTTCATCGCCACGTACATGCCGGCGCCCAGCTCGGTGTGCTGGGCGATGGTGGCCAGCCGCTCGTGCGCGTTCTCGGTGAGCGGCTTGTCCGCCGGATAGAGGAAGTAGGCGTACGCGCGCTCCCGGCCCCGGCCGACCCGACCCCGGATCTGGTGCAACTGGGCCAGGCCGAGCAGGTCGGCGCGCTCGACGATGAGCGTGTTGGCGTTCGGGATGTCGATGCCGGACTCGACGATCGTGGTGCAGACCAGGACGTCGAACTCCTTCTCCCAGAAGCCGACCATCACCTTCTCCAGCGCCTCCTCGCCCATCTGGCCGTGCGCCACCGCGACCCGCGCCTCGGGCACCAGCTCCCGGATCCGGCGGGCCGCCTTGTCGATCGACTCGACCCGGTTGTGCAGGTAGAAGACCTGCCCGTCGCGGAGCAGCTCGCGGTGGATGGACGCGGCGACCTGCCGGTCGTCGTACGCCCCGACGAACGTCAACACCGGGTGCCGTTCCTCCGGCGGGGTGGCGATGGTGGACATCTCCCGGATGCCGGTGATCGCCATCTCCAACGTCCGTGGGATCGGGGTGGCCGACATGGCGAGCACGTCGACCGAGGCGCGCAGCGTCTTCAGGTGCTCCTTGTGCTCGACGCCGAAGCGCTGCTCCTCGTCGATGATGACCAGCCCGAGCTGCTTGAAGCGGGTGGCCGCCTGGAGCAGCCGGTGGGTGCCGATGACGATGTCGACGCTGCCGTCGGCGACCATCTCCAGCGTCCGCTCGGACTCCTTCGGCGTCTGGAACCGGGAGAGCTGCCGGATGTTCACCGGGAACTGGCTCATCCGCTCGGCGAACGTGTTGTAGTGCTGCTGCACCAGCAGCGTGGTGGGCACCAGCACGGCCACCTGCTTGCCGTCCTGCACCGCCTTGAACGCCGCCCGCACCGCGATCTCGGTCTTGCCGTAGCCGACGTCGCCGCAGATCAGCCGGTCCATCGGGACGGTCTGCTCCATGTCCCGCTTGACCTCCTCGATGGCGGCCATCTGGTCCGGCGTCTCCTGCCAGGGGAACGCGTCCTCAAGCTCCCGCTGCCACGGGGTGTCCGGGCCGAAGTTGTGCCCCTTGGACGCCTTGCGGGCGGCGTAGAGCTGGATGAGCTGGGCGGCGATCTCGCGGACCGCCTTGCGCGCCCGGGCCTTGGACTTCTGCCAGTCCGAGCCGCCCATCTTGTGCAGCGTGGGCTGCTCGCCGCCGACGTAGCGGGAGAGCTGGTCGAGCTGGTCGGTGGGGACGAAGAGGCGGTCGCCGGGCTGGCCGCGCTTGCTCGCCGCGTACTCGATCACCAGGTATTCCCGGCTGGCGCCGTTGACGGTGCGCTGCACCAGCTCGACGTACCGGCCGATGCCGTGCTGCTCGTGCACCACGAAGTCGCCGGCCCGCAGCTCCAGCGGGTCGATGGTGTTGCGCCGTCGGCTGGGCATCCTGCGCATGTCGCGGGTGGAGGTGCCCCGCCCGCCGGTGACGTCGTTGCCGGTCAGCAGCACGAACCGGGACGCCTCGTCGACGAAGCCGGCGGTCAGGCAGCCGCAGGAGACGAGCAGCTCGCCGGGGGCGGGCGCGGTGGGCACCTCCTCGGTGAGCCGCGCGCCGAGGCCGGCGTCGCGGAGCACCTCGACGGCCCGCTGGGCGGGACCGTGCCCCTCGAAGACGAGCGCGATCGACCAGCCCTCGCCGGCCCAGCGCTTCAGGTCGTCGACCACCCGGGCGGTCTCGCCGTGATAGAGCGGCGCCGGCTGGGCGGCCAGGCTCACCGCGATGGCGTCGTCGGGCGTGACGTCGACCTCGGCCGGCGCGTCCTCCCACGGCTGCCGGGCCGGCGCGGCCTCTTCGACCATAATTCGGCCTCCGCGCCGGTAGCCGGCGCTCCGGACCGAATGAGGGTCGGCCTCGACCAGGCCGAACGGGGCGAGCGTCCACCAGGGCTGGCGCAGGGCGCGGGCTTGCGTGCGTACCTCGGCCAGGGTCTTGAAGGCGGCGGCGCCGAGGTCGACCGGGGCCTGGCCGCCGACGGCGGCTGCGGCCCAGCTCGCCTGGAGGAACTCCTCCGAGGTACGGACCAGGTCGTGCGCTCGGGTGCGGATCCGCTCCGGGTCGCAGAGGAGTACGTGGGTGCCGGCCGGCATGCAGTCGACGAGCAGCTCCAGCGCGTCGGCGCCGATGAGCGCCGGGGCGAGGGACTCCATGCCCTCGACCGGGATGCCCTCGGCCAGCTTGTCGAGGATCTCGGCCAGTTCGGGGTGCTCGGCGGCGAGGGCGGCGGCCCGCTGCCGCACGCCCGGGGTCAGCAGCAGCTCGCGGCAGGGCGGCGCCCAGAGCTGCGGTACGCCTTCGATGGTCCGCTGGTCGGCGACGGCGAAGGTGCGGATCTCCTCCACCTCGTCGCCCCAGAACTCGACCCGGGACGGGTGCTCGTCGGTGGGCGGGAAGACGTCGAGGATGCCGCCGCGCACGGCGTACTCGCCGCGCTTGGTGACCAGGTCGACCCGGGCGTACGCCATGTCGGTGAGCCGGCGGGCGACCTCCTCCAGGTCGGCCTCCTCGCCGGCGGCGAGCTGTACCGGTTCCAGGTCGCCGAGGCCCTTGAGCTGCGGCTGGAGCAGCGACCGGACCGGCGCCACGACCACTCGCAGCGGCCCGGTGCGCCCGTGCGCGTCGGCGGCGTCGGGGTGGGCCAGCCGGCGCAGCACGGCGAGACGCCGCCCGACCGTGTCGGAGCGGGGCGAGAGCCGCTCGTGCGGCAGCGTCTCCCAGGACGGGAAGACCGCCACCTGCTCCGGCGGCAGCAGGCTGCCAAGCGCGGAGACCAGGTCGTCGGCCTCGCGGGTGGTGGCGGTGACCGCGAGCACCGGCCGCCCGGCCCCCTGCTCGTCGGCGGCGACGGCGGCCACGGCGAACGGGCGCAGCGCGGCCGGGGCGGTGAGGTCGAGCCCGTCGACCTGGGCGGCACCGGAGCGCGCCAGGTCACGCGCCCGGGCCAGCCCGGGGTCGGCCAGGGCGGCGGCGAAGAGTCCGGTGAGCATCAGCATTCACTTCCAGCGCTTGACACGACGACGACCCCGCGTCCAGCCGGACGGGGGGTGCACCCCCCGACCTTATCCCCTCCCACACCTCCCCCGGATGCGCGTCGACTCACGGCACGATGCGCGCTGATTCACGGAAAGCGTTGCCTCCGGCACGCGGATAAGCACTCTTTCCGTGAATCAGCGGCGCTTGTTGACGGGGGCGGAGGGGGCGTGGTGCGGTGGGCGGGTGGGCGATTATCTGGCGCGGCCCGGCGGGCGGCGTCTCGTCGAGCTGAGTCACGTGATCGGCGACGGCACGGTCACGCTGCCCGGCTGGCCGGCGCCCCGGATCACCGAGTGGCTGACCCGGGAGGCGTCCCGTCAGCGGTACGCGCCGGGCGTCGAGTTCCACGTCGCCCGCATCGACATGATCGCCAACACCGGCACGTACGTCGACACGCCGTCGCACCGTTACGCCGACGGGGCCGACCTGACCGGGGTCGGGCTGGACCAGCTGGCCGACCTGCCCGGCGTGATGGTGCGCGTACCCGCCGGCACCCGGGCGGTGGACCGGCTGCTGCTCGCCCCCTACGAGGTGGCCGGGCGGGCCGTATTGCTGCACACCGGCTGGGACGCCCACTTCGGCACCGATCGGTACGCCGCCCCGGACGCGCCGTTCCTGACCGGTGACGGCGCATCCTGGCTGGTCGCAGCGGGTGCCACGCTTGTCGGTATCGACTCGATCAACATCGACGACATGACCCCGGCGGCCGCCGGCGAGCGCCCGGCACACAGCACGTTGCTCGCCGCCGGCATCCCGATCGTGGAGCACCTGACCGGCCTGGACGCGCTGCCGCCGGCCGGTTTCCGGTTCACCGCCGCCCCGCCACGGGTGGCCGGCATGGGCACCTTCCCGGTCCGCGCCTTCGCCGTCGTCTGACCGCCCGCTGTATGCGTCGATCGGTAAGTGGGGGCCGTCAAGGGGTTCATGACGTTGGCGACGACAAGTCGGACGCTCCGCGCCGCCGGCCGGGTCGGTAGCGCTGGCGCGGCTCCGCCGTGTGAGCGTCCGGTGAACGTCACACGTGCCCGAGCACCCCGACACGCGCACGACGCCCAACCACCGACAGTCCCACATGGCGCACGACCTCTCCCGCATCCCGGAAGCAGGAGAGATCTTGGAAGCTGAGCGCCCCTCCAGGGGCCATTTCCCTCCAAGATCCCGGACAGTGCCATCACTCCCGGGAATCGCAGCCCTCACATTTTCAACAAATAAGACATACCCCGCCTCCGCAAGCCCGAGATCAACGAAGCGGTCAAGCCCACCTCCGCCCCCCATGGGCCAAGCCGGGTGATCATGAAGTTAGCGGCGAAGTTGATCTCCTGAAGCGCCGCCAACTTCATGATCGACGTGGGCGGGTGCGATGCGCGAGTTGACCAAGGAGTTGGGGTGCTGGAGAGCGCGTTCGGCGACACGAACTCCTTGATCAAGCGGGCGGGGTGGCGGGGGCTGAGATGCCCGTGACAGTCCACCGAGCCGGTGGGGCGGTGGGGGCGGTCAGGCGGCGTGAGTTGCGGTGGGGGTCAGGTGGCGGAGCAGGTGTTGGGACGTGCGGATCAGGGCGCGGGACTGGGGCAGGTCGATCGGCCATCGCTCGACGTCCTCACCTGCCGACAGCTCCAACAGCAGGCCGGTCGGCGACGCCGGGCCGACGTCCATCCGCCACAGGCCGACTCCGGCCTGGATCACCTCGTCGCCCCGGACCGCCGTGCCGACGAGGCGGGACAGGTGCAGACCGTTGCGGCCGGCGCAGTCCGGGCCGCGCAGGCACCAGGGCGGGTGGGCGATGTTCGATAGATTGCTCATGGGCCGGGGCTTCCTTCCCGGTCAAGGCCCGGGGAGCGGAGTGCCACCTCCACCCCGGGCCGCCTTATGCGTCGTGGGGACCTGCCACGGTCACCCAGATGCAACCTACGACTACCTGTCATGTCAGGTCAATACCTGCCACGACATTTGATTGACGCTCCGTCGTCCGCCGTGATCACATGGGTGCACCTGCCACGGAGTCGACCCATGCCTGCCTATACCAAGAAGCAACGCCTCATCGAGACCTTGACCGAGCGCATCGAATCAGGCGACTATCCGCCCGGCGCGAAGCTGCCCTCCGGCACCGAGTTGTGCGCCGAGTTCGACGTCTCCCGCCAGGTGGTGCGTTCCGCCATCGACTGGCTGAAGGCGCGGGGACTCGTCGAGGGCGCGCCCGGCGCTGGCGTGTTCGTGCGGGAGCAGCGCGGTCAGTAGCGCACCGCGATCCGCCGTTCGACCGCGTCGACCCGGATCTCCCCGCCGTACGGGATGATCAGCTGCGGGTCGGTGTGACCGAGGTCGACGTCGAAGACCACCACCGGGTCGCCGGTGTACGGGCCGATCGCCCGCAGGATCGCCGCCCGCTGCGCCTCGCCCCAGGCCAGCCGCTCCGCGACCGACAACCGGTGGTCGAAGTCCCACGCCTTGGGTCGGCCGACCACGATGGCCGGGAAACCGGCGAGCAGGCCGCGCTCGCCCAGGTTCCGCACGATCCGGAAGACCTCCTCGGCCGGCGGCATCTCCTCCGAGGTCTCCAGCACCAGCACCGAGCCGGCCAACTCGGCGGCGGACGGCACCCGGTCGGCCGCCGCCAGCCAGTGCAGGATCTCCAGGTTGCCGCCCCACGTGCGCCCCTGGACCACCCGGGCCGGCCCGTGCCAGCGCCAGCCCTCGCCCGGCAGCATCGGCGGTTCCTCGGTCAACGTCGTCGGGTCCTGCCAGTCGAGCGGCTCGTCGCCCCACTCGGCGGCCGGGGTCAGGTCGTACCAGCCGGTGGTGAACAGCGCGGTGCGCAGCGAGTCGAGCGTCAGCGGGTGTGCCCGGCCGGAGCGGCCGAGGTGCACCAGCACCGAACCGCCGTGGTAGGCCACGATCCCCAGCCGGTACAGGTGGTTGAGCACGTTCGTGTTGTCGGAGTAGCCGAAGTACGGCTTCGGGTTGGCCCGCAGCACGTCGTCGTCGAGGAACGGGGTGACCGTGATCAGGTCGTCCCCACCCACGGTGGCGAGCACCGCGGTGATCGTCGGGTCGGCGAACGCGGCGGTCAGGTCACGGGCCCGGTCGCGCGGGTCGGCGCCCATGACGCGGGTGGTCGGATATTCCACCGGCTCCAGGCCGAGGTCCTCGCGGAGCCGGCGCAGGCCCAGCTCGTACACGTGGGGGAAGAGAGCCGGCAGGCCGGCGGAGGGTGAGACGACCGCGACCCGGTCGCCCGGCTGCGGCTTGGTCGGGTAACGCGGCGGTGTCATGATCCGACGCTATCGGCCCGCACCAGCGATTTCAGCCCGGCGAAACCCCGCAGGCCAGGCATATGAGGGCAATAGGCTGAGGCCGTGGACGACGAGCCGGAGCTGCGGACCCGGGACTGGCTGCCCCGCACGGCGGCGCTGGTGCTCGGCACCCTGGCGCTCGCCAGCGCGTTCATCGCGGCCTACGTCGGCGCGCTGCACAAGCCGGACCCGAAGGACGTGCCGGTCGCCGTGGTCACCACCGACCAGCAGGCCCAGGCCGTGATGTCGGCCGTCCGCGCCCGCACCGACACCATCAAACCCGTCGGGTACGACAGCCAGGAACGCGCCGTCGGCGGCCTGCGCGACCGATCGGTGTACGCGGTGCTGCACTCGGACCCCGGCGGCGGGCTCACCCTGGCCACGGCCAGCGCCGGCGCGCCCGCCGCCACCGAACTCGTCACCGACGTGTTCACCGAGGCGGCCCGGCAGGCCGACGTGCCGCTCCAGGTCACCGACGAGGTGCCGGTCTCCGGCGGCGACCCGCGCGGCCTGGTCCCGTTCTATCTGGCGGTCGGCGTGGTGCTCGGCGGCTACCTGGCGTCCACGGCGCTCGGCATCTCGCTCGGCACCAGCCCGCGCGACCTGCGCCGGGCCGGACTGCGGATCGCCACACTCGCGGTGCACTCCATCCTGCTCGGCATGATCGGCGCGATCCTGGTCGGGCCGGTGCTGGACGTCTTCGGCCACAACGTGCCGGCCATCGCGGTGATCGGCGCGCTCGCCGCGTTCGCGGCCGGGATGGTCGCGGCGGCCGTGCAGGCGTGGCTCGGACTGCTCGGCACCGGCATCGTGATCCTGCTGCTGGTGGTGCTCGGCAACCCCGGCTCCGGCGGCATCTACGCGCCCGAGTTCCTGCCGCCGTTCCTGCGCGGGATGCACCGCTGGAACGTGCCCGGACTCGCCACCGACCTGTTCAAGTCGGCCGTCTACTTCGACTGGCGCGGCGGCGGCTGGGCGTTGACCGGGCTGCTGGTCTGGGTGGTCGCCGGCCTGGTCGGGCTGCTCACCGCCACCATGTTCCGGGCCCGCCGACGGGCCACCCGGACCGCGCCGGGGCGGCACGCCGCCGGCGCGCGGCGCGCCGAGGGCTGACCGGCCGGCGCGTCCCAGAGTGCAGATCATCACGTCGTCCCCCTCCTGCGGTCGGGGCGCACGCGACTACCATCCAGGGGAGTCGGACAGCGCTGTCCTTCGTCCTCGCGTAAGGAGCGCACCGTGACCGACCAGCATGACCACGACGGCCCCGACGCCGCTCTCCGGGCCGACATCCGCCGCCTCGGCACGCTGCTCGGGCAGACCCTGGCCCGCCAGGAGGGCCGGCCACTGCTCGACCTGGTCGAGGAGATCCGCGCCCAGGTCCGCTCCGACGCGCCGGCCGCGGCCCAGCGACTCGCCGGGCTCGACGTCAGCACCGGCACGAAGCTGGCCCGCGCCTTCTCCACCTACTTCCACCTGGCGAACATCACCGAGCAGGTGCACCGCGCCCGTGACCTGCGCCGCCGCCGCGCCACCCACGGCGGCTGGCTGGACCAGGCCGCCAAGACGATCGCCGAGCGCGGCGTACCGGCCGAGGAGATCGCCGCCGCGGCCCGCCGGCTGGCCGTCCGCCCGGTCTTCACCGCCCACCCCACCGAGGCGGCCCGCCGGTCCATCCTGTCCAAGCTGCGCGCCGTCGCCGACGAGCTGGACGCCGAGACCGCGAACGCGATCCTCTACGGTGCAAGCGACGAGGGCCCGGCCAACCGCCGCCTCGCCGAGCTGCTCGATCTGATGTGGCAGACCGACGAGCTGCGGCTGGACCGGCCGGACCCGACCGACGAGGCCCGCAACGCCATCTACTACCTGCGTGACCTGCACGCCGAGGCGGCGCCGCAGGTCCTCGACGACCTCGCCGACACGCTGCGCACCCTCGGCGTGGAGACGTCGCCGACGGCCCGCCCGCTGTCGTTCGGCACCTGGATCGGCGGCGACCGGGACGGCAACCCGTTCGTCACCCCGACGGTCACCCGCGAGGTGCTGCGGATCCAGCACGAGCACGGCATCGAGGCCACCGAGAAGGCGATGGACGAGCTGATCAGCGAGGTCAGCGTCTCCCGCCGGCTGCGCGCGGTCTCCCTCGACCTCTCCGCCAGCCTGGCCAAGGACCTGGACGCGCTGCCCGAGGTGGCGCCCCGGTTCCGCCGGGTCAACGCCGAGGAGCCCTACCGGCTCAAGGCCCGCTGCGTGAAGGCGAAGCTCGCGAACACCCGGGTGCGGCTGCGCGCCGGCACCCCGCACGTGCCGGGCCGGGACTACCAGGGCTCGACCGAGCTGGTCGCCGACCTGGAGCTGCTGCGCGCCTCGCTGGCCCGCAACTCCGGCCAGCTCACCGCCGTCGGTCGGCTGGCCTCCACCATCCGTACGGTGTCCGCGTTCGGGCTGCACCTGGCCACGATGGACATCCGGGAGCACGCCGAGAAGCACCACGAGGTGCTGGCGCAGCTCTACGAGGCGGTCGGCGAGGTGTCCGACTACCCGTCGCTGAGCCGGCTGGAGCGCGCCAAGCTGCTCGCCGACGAGCTGACCGGCCGCCGGCCGCTCTCCACCCAGGACAGCCCGCTCACCGAGTCGGCCCGCAAGACGTTCGACGTGTTCTCCGCGATCCGCGAGGCGCAGGACCGGTTCGGCCCCGAGGTCATCGAGTCGTACATCATCTCGATGACGCTCGGCGTGGACGACGTGCTCGCCGCCGTGGTGCTGGCCCGCGAGGCGGGCCTGGTCGACGTGCAGAGCGGGCGGGCCCGGGTCGGCATCGTGCCGCTGCTGGAGACGCCGGCCGAGTTGGACTCCGGCGGCGAGCTGCTGGACGAGCTGCTGTCGCTGCCGGCGTACCGGGCGCTCGTCTCGGCCCGGGGCGACGTGCAGGAGGTGATGCTCGGCTACTCCGACTCCAACAAGGAAGCGGGCATCACCACCAGCCAGTGGTCCATCCACCGGGCCCAGCGGGCGCTGCGGGACGTGGCCGCCCGGCACGGCGTACACCTGCGGTTGTTCCACGGCCGGGGCGGCACGGTCGGCCGGGGCGGCGGCCCCACCCACGAGGCGATCCTGGCCCAGCCCTACGGCACGCTCGACGGCGCGATCAAGGTGACCGAGCAGGGTGAGGTCATCTCCGACAAATACACGCTGCCGGCGCTGGCCCGGGAGAACCTGGAGCTGACCGTGGCCGCCGTGCTCCAGGCGACGCTGCTGCACACCGCGCCCCGGCAGCCGGCCGAGATGCTGGAGCGCTGGGACGCGACGATGGACGTGGTGTCCGCCTCCGCGTTCCGGTCCTACCGGTCCCTGGTCGAGGATCCGGACCTGCCGGCCTACTTCTGGGCGTCCACCCCGACCGAGCTGCTCGGCGCGCTGAACATCGGCTCCCGGCCGGCGAAGCGCCCGAACACCGGCGCCGGCCTGTCCGGGCTGCGCGCCATTCCGTGGGTGTTCGGCTGGACGCAGACCCGGCAGATCGTGCCGGGCTGGTTCGGCGTGGGCTCCGGGCTGGCCGCCGCTCGGGAGGCGGGCCTGGCCGACGTGCTCGCCGAGATGAACCGGAACTGGCACTTCTTCCGCACGTTCCTGTCGAACGTCGAGATGATGCTGACCAAGACCGACCTGAGCATCGCCCGCCGTTACGTGGAGACCCTGGTCCCGAAGAAACTCCACCCGATCTTCGCGAAGATCGAGGAGGAGTACGAGCTGACCAAGCGGGAGGTGCTGGCGGTGACCGGCTCGCCGGCCCTGCTGGAGAACTCGCCGGTGCTCCAGCGCACGCTCGCGGTGCGGGACACCTACCTGGAGCCGCTGCACCACCTTCAGGTGGCGTTGCTGCGGCAGTATCGCGAGTCCGGCGCCGCCGGCCGGGCGGTGGCCACCGCGCCGGGCGGCCGACGCGCCCCGAACGACGGCACGGCGCTGGAGCGGGCGCTGCTGACCACGGTCAACGGCATCGCCGCCGGCATGCGCAACACCGGCTGAGGTGTAAGGAGGGGCCCCCGCTTAACGCATTCTGCATAGGCGGGGGCCCCTTTTAACACCTGGCTCCGGTTAGAAGTCGCCGCCGCCGAAGTCGCCGCCGCCGAAGCCACCGAAGTCACCACCGCCGCCGAAATCACCGCCGCCGAAATCGCCGCCGCCCGGGTCACCGCCGCCGAAATCGCCGCCCTGGTCGCCGTAGTCCTGGCCGTCGCCGAAGCCGTCCTGGAACCCCTCCTGATAGCCGGAGTCGTAGCCGTAGCCCGGGTCGGCGAACGCGGGTGAGAAGAGCGCGTCCGCGATCAACATGCCGCCGATCACCCCGGCGCCCGCGCCGAGCGCGGTCTTCCACCACGGCGTCGAGTACCAACCGGCGGGCACCGGCCGGCCCTGGAGCCGGCCGCCGGGGTAGTAGTAGGGCGTCTGAGCGCCCGGCTGCGGGCCGGCCCGGAACCGCTGGCCCTGCACGTCGACCTCACGCTCCTTGGTGAGCGCGCCGGCGCCGCGGGCAGCCGCCAGCGGCGGCAGCTCCGGGCCCGGGTCGATGCCCATCGCCGTCCGCGCCGCGCGGATGTACGCCAGCCCCTCCAGCGCGGTCTCCCGCGCCAGCGCGAACTGGTTCGTGGTACGCGCCTGCTCCAGTTGCGAGCCGGCCGCGTTGTACCGCTCACCGGCGTCCGCGAGCGCCTGCCGGACCGCCGGCTCGTCGCCGTGCAGGTTCATCAGCTGGCCGCCGAGCCGCTCGTACCACCGCTGCGCCTCGGCGCGGGCGTCCGCCAGCTCGTTCGCCCGCCGGGACCTGCTTCCCCACCGCCAGAACACCAGCGCACCTCCGAGCATCAGCACCAGGAACAGCCACAGGGCAATGTCCATGACCTCGAACGTACCCACCGCGCGCACGTCGTACCCGTTTGGCAAGCTCTCTGGCATGAGCTTCTCGACCCTGGCCGTGGTGGTGCTCTGCCTCGCCGCGGGCGGCGCGGTGGGCTGGCTGGCGGCCCGGGCGCGCTCGGCGGCGGAGGTGGCCCGGCTGGAGGCGACGCTGGCGGCCACCCGGGAGGGCGAGGGGCGGTTGGAGCAGTCGATGCGGGCGCTCAGCTACGAGGCGACCGCGCAGTCCCAGGAGGCGGTGGCGCGCGCGGTGGCGCCGCTGCACGACACGCTCCGCCGCTATGAGCAGCGGGTCGCCGAGCTGGAGCACGACCGGGTCGACGCGTACGCCGAGCTGCGCGAGCAGGTCCGCGCGATGGGCACCGTCTCGGGTGAGTTGCGCACCGAGACCAAGCAGCTCGTCGCGGCGCTGCGCGCACCCCAGGTGCGGGGCCGCTGGGGGGAGCACCAGCTTCGCCGGATCGTCGAGGC
Organism: Micromonospora sp. WMMD975; assembly: GCF_029581215.1. Taxonomy (NCBI): domain Bacteria; kingdom Bacillati; phylum Actinomycetota; class Actinomycetes; order Micromonosporales; family Micromonosporaceae; genus Micromonospora; species Micromonospora sp. WMMD975. Next base: position 6,702,003 of record NZ_CP120739.1, on the reverse strand, counting down.
GGCCGGCATGCTTGAGCACTGCGACTTCAACGAGCAGGTCACCGCCGCCACCGAGCATCAGGGGGTCCGGCCCGACCTGGTGGTACGCCTGCACGGCGGGCGCACGGTGGTGGTCGACGCGAAGGCGCCGTTCGACGCCTACCTGACCGCGATGGAGGCGCGGGACGAACGCGGGCGGGACACCCAGCTCGACGCGCACGCCCGGCACCTGCGGGCGCACGTGGACAGTCTGGCCGCCAAGTCCTACTGGGCCGCGTTCGACCAGACCCCCGATTTCGTGGTGTTGTTCGTGCCGGCCGATCCGTTCCTCGACGTCGCGTTGCAGCGCGACCCGGCGCTGCTGGAGCACGCGTTCGCCCGCAACGTGGTGCTGGCCACGCCGGCCACCCTTGTGGCGCTGCTGCGCACGGTCGCCTATTCGTGGCGGCAGGAGGCGCTGGCCCGCAACGCCGCGACCGTGCACTCGCTGGCCCGTGAGCTGTACGGGCGGTTGTCCACGCTCGGCGACCACGTGGGCAAGCTGGGCAGCTCGTTGAGCGGGGCGGTGACGGCCTACAACCGGGCGGTCGGTTCGTTGGAGTCCCGGGTGTTGGTGAGCGCGCGCAAGTTGGCCGAGCTGGGCGTCTCCGGCGACGAGCTGGCCGCTCCGGCGCAGGTCGAGCTCGCGCCCCGGCAGCCGCAGGCGCCCGAGTTGTTGGCCCAGCCGTCCACATCGGCCGAACGGCCGGCAGATATCGACGTCTAACACAGTCAGGTGCGACGATGACGGTCGATCTCGTCACGGAGTGGTCACAAACCTTAATCCACTGGTGACACGGCCGGTCGTGCCACGCAGGATCTGCGTCACACGTGCCCCGCCCCTGAAGGGCCCTGTTCTCTGGAGGAAGAGAACGTGAGTCAACCCCTCAACCGGAGTCGGCGCCCCTCCGCCGCGCTCTTCGCCTCGGTCCTCGCGGCCGGGGCCATCACCGTCGGGGGTGGCGCCGGCACCGCGAGCGCGGCCCCCGCCGCCCCGCAACCCTCGCCGCCGACCGCCGCGAAGGCCCTGGGCGCCCACGACGCCAAGCTGCTCGACGCGGCGGAGGCGAAGCACGCGCCCACCGTCACGATGATCATCGCGGCGCGGAAGGGCTCGGCCAAGAAGGTCGTCGACGGGCTCGCCGGTCTCGGCGCCACCGTCAGCCAGCGCTACGACCAGGTCGGTTACGTGCTGGCCAAGGTGCCGACGGCCAAGGCGCTCAAGGCCGCCACGCTGCCCGGCGTCGCCGCCGTCGACCTCGACGAGACCATCACGCTCCCCGACCCGGCACCGGAGGCCGCCCCGAACGGCGCGAAGGCGGCCGAGCAGGGTGAGACGCTGGCCGGGCCCGGTGCGGGCACCGGCGCGGTCAACCCGTACATGCCGACAAACGAGACCGGCGCGGAGGCCTTCAAGGCCGCGCACCCGGAGTGGGACGGCCGGGGCGTCACCATCGGCATCATGGACTCCGGGGTCGACCTGGACCAGCCGGCGCTGCAGAAGACCACCACCGGCGAGCGCAAGATCGTCGACTGGGTCACCGCGACCGACCCGCTTGAGGACGCCTCCTGGCGACCGATGATCACCCAGGTCGCCGGTCCCACGTTCACCACCGGCACCGGCGCCTCGGCCGTGACCTGGACGGCACCCGCCGGCACCTACCGGTTCAACCAGTTCAGCGAGGCGATCACCGCGGCCAGCGACCCGGCCGGTGACGTCAACCGCGACGGTGACAAGACCGACACGTTCGGCATCCTCTACAACCCCGCGAACGGCGACATCCGCGTCGACGCGAACCAGAACCGCGACTTCACCGACGACGAGGTGATGCGGCCGTACAAGGAGAAGTTCCAGGTCGGCCACTTCGGCACGGACAACCCGGACACCGCCGTGCGGGAGCAGATCCCGTTCGTGGTCGAATACCGGCGCAACGTCGACACCACCCCGGTGGGCGGCCCCGGCCTGGTCGACTACGTCAGCATCGGCATCATCGAGAGCACCCACGGCACCCACGTCGCCGGCATCACCGCCGCCAACGACATGCTCGGCAACAGCGCCTTCGACGGCGCCGCCCCGGGCGCCAAGCTGGTCTCCGCCCGGGCCTGTTCCTGGGGCGGCGGCTGCACCGCCGCCGCGCTCACCACCGGCATGGTCGACCTGGTGGTCAACCGCAAGGTCGACGTGGTGAACATGTCGATCGGCGGCCTGCCGGCGCTCAACGACGGCTCGAACGCCCGCGCGGTCCTCTACAACGACCTGATCAACATCTACGGTGTGCAGCTGTTCCTCTCGGCCGGCAACTCCGGCCCGGGCGTGAACACCGTCGGCGACCCCTCGGTCGCCACCGACGTGGTCAGCGTCGCGGCGAACGTCAGCCGGGACACCTGGCTGGCCAACTACGGCTCGGTGGTCCGCAAGGACAACGCGCTGTTCAACTTCTCCTCCCGCGGCCCGCGTGAGGACGGCGGCTTCAAGCCGAACATCACCGCGCCCGGCTCGGCGATCTCCACCGCGCCGACCTGGCAGCCGGGCAACCCGGTGCCGGAGGCCGGCTACCCGCTGCCCCCGGGTTACCAGATGCTCAACGGCACCTCGATGGCCTCCCCGCAGGCCACCGGCGCCGCCGCGCTGCTGCTGTCGGCGGCGAAGGCGACCGGCGCCGGGGTCACCCCGGCGGCGCTGCGCCGGGCCGTCTACACCTCGGCCGAACCGGTCGAGGGCGTCCCGACGTACGCGCAGGGCTACGGCATGTTCAACGTGCCGGGCGCGTGGGACCTGCTCGCCGCGGGCGTGCAGACCCGCACCTACACCTCCGCGGCCGACGTCTGCACCGAGCTGTCACCGAACCTGACCCGCTACGACCGGGCCTCCGGCACGTTCATGCCGAACCCGAACGTCGGCACCGGCATCTACAACCGCTGCGCCGCCGACCGGGGTGGCCAGGCGGTCAAGGAAGGCCGCTACTACGAGGTCGAGCTGACCCGGACCAGCGGGCCGAACAAGGGCATCCGGCACCTGGTCGACTTCCGCGGCAACGACGGCACCTGGACCTCCCCCAAGGAGGTGTGGCTGCCGTTGAACAAGACCGTCACGGTCAAGGTGAAGGCCAAGCCGATGACGGCCGGCGCGCACGGCGCGATCATGACCGTCGACGACCCGGCCACCTCGGTGGTCGACTTCGAGGTCGCCACCGTCGTGGTCGCCTCGAACGCGGTGGCCGCCCCGGCGTACTCGTACTCGGCGAACGGCTCGGTCGAGCGGAACGGGTTCACGTCCTACTTCGTGACGGTTCCGCAGGGCGCGGGCGCGCTCCAGGTCAACCTGTCCGGCATCGCCACCGGCTCACAGACCCGGTTCATCGCCATCAACCCGTACGGCGTGCCGGTCGAGAGCACCGCGAGCACCGCCTGCTACACCAACTTCTCCGACGCCGCCGCCTGCAAGCCGCAGGAGCGGGACTACCAGAACCCGATCCCGGGCGTCTGGGAGATCGAGGTGGAGGCGCGGCGCACCTCGCCGGCGCTCGACAACCCGTTCCAGCTCCAGGCGCGGGTGCAGGGCGTGCAGGTGGAGCCGGCCGTGGTCCAGCTCCCGTCGGTCACCGCCGGCACGCCGACCCCGGTGAGCTGGAAGCTGACCAACACGTTCGGCCCGGTGCAGGTGACCGGCGTGGGCGGGCCACTCGCAAGCGTCCGCGCCGAGCGGCCGACCATCACCGAGGGCACCACCCAGGAATACACGGTGGACATCCCGGCCGGGACCACGTCGTTCTCCGCCCGGATCGGCAACACCTCCGACCTCGGCGCCGACCTGGACCTGTTCGTCTTCCGGGGGGCCACCGAGGTGGGCCGGTCGGCCGACGGCGACTCGGAGGAGGCCGTCACCCTGACCAACCCGGTCGCCGGCACCTACCGGGTGGTCATCGACGGCTACGCGGTGGCCGCCGGCGGCACGGCGTACGACTACCGGGACTCGTTCGCGTCCCCGGCGCTGGGCTCGCTCGCCGCGCCGAACACGCCGCTGTCGCTCGCGAACGGCGCCACCGCCACCCTGACCGGTTCGGTGACCGCCCTGTCCACCTCGTCGACGGGCCGTGAGCTGTACGGCGACATGGCCGTCACCACCGTCGAGGGCGCGGTCGTCGGCCGCGGTTCGGTGGAGATCAACGCGGTCGACTGACGTCCCGCCGGTACGACGGAGCCCCGTCCCCCGCATCCGGGGGGCGGGGCTCCTGCCGTCAGACGGGAGGGCCGTCAGACGGGAGGGCCGTCAGACGGGAGGGCCGTCAGGCGAGGCGGCCGTCGGCCGAGGCGGTCGTCAGGCGGGTTTGGCGGCGGCGCTGCGGCCGGTCAGGCCCGGCGGGCGGACTCGACCACGAACGGCGTGCCCTGCTGGCAGGTGGTCACCATGCCCGGCTCGGGGCGGCCGGTGACCTGCACCTTGGCGCCGGGCTTGAGCAGGTCGCGCGGGCCGCCGACCAGCAGGTGGTCGTCGAGCAGGAGGCAGTTCGGCTCGACCCCGGCACGGATGGTGCCGTTGAGGGTGGTGCCGCCGACGCCGGGCGGCGTCGACGGGCCGCCCTTCCAGGTGGGGTCCGGGCTGCTGGTGCTGGGAGCGGGTTCGGACTGGCTGGTCACCGTGGCGGCTCCCGTCGGGCTGGGGCCGGCGGGCTCGTCGCCCGGCTCGGCGCAGGCGGTCAGCGCGGCAGCGGCGAGCAGGGCGACGAGCACCGTCCGAGGAGTCTTCATGTCGGTTGGACGCGGTCGGCGGCGGATCCGTTCCCGGTCAGCCGCGGGCCGCGGCGGCCTTCATGTCGCGCTTGAGCTCCTGGGGCAGGGAGAACGTCAGCCGCTCGTCCGCGGTGGTGATCTCCTCGACGTCGGCGAAGCCGCGCTCGGCCAGGTGGGCGAGCACGTCCTGCACCAGGTCGTCCGGCACGCTGGCGCCGGAGGTCAGCCCCACCGTGCGGGCGCCCTCCAGCCAGGCGTCGTCGATCTCGTGGGCGAAGTCGACGAGGTGACCGGCGCGGGCGCCGGCGTCCACCGCCACCTCGACCAGTCGGACCGAGTTCGAGGAGTTGCGCGAGCCGACTACGAGCACCACGTCGCACTCGGGGGCGATCTCCTTGACCACGTGCTGGCGGTTGGAGGTGGCGTAGCAGATGTCGTCGCTCGGCGGCGACTGGAGCAGCGGCAGCCGGGTCTTGAGCCGGGCCACGGTCTCCAGCGTCTCGTCCACCGACAGCGTGGTCTGGGAGAGCCAGACCACCTTCTCCGGATCACGCACGGTGATCTGGTCGACGCTGTCCGGGCCGTCGACGAGCTGGATGTGGGCGGGGGCCTCACCGGCGGTGCCGATGACCTCCTCGTGCCCCTCGTGCCCGATCAGCAGGATGTCGTAGTCCTGCTGGGCGAACCGCCGGGCCTCGTGGTGCACCTTGGTGACAAGCGGGCAGGTGGCGTCGATCGCCTTGAGCGAGCGCTCCTTCGCCTGCGCGTAGACCTCGGGCGCCACGCCGTGGGCGGAGAAGATGACGGTGGCGCCCTCGGGCACCTCCTCGTTCTCCTCCACGAAGATCGCGCCCTTGGCCTCCAGTGTCCGCACCACGTGCCGGTTGTGCACGATCTGCTTGCGTACGTAGATCGGCGCGCCGTAGAGCTTCAACGCCTCCTCGACGGTCTGCACCGCCCGGTCCACGCCCGCGCAGTAGCCGCGGGGGTTGGCCAGGAGCACGCGCTTGCCGGTCCGGGGAGTCGTCTGCGCATCAGTCACCCGACCATCGTACGTGCGCCGCGAGCACCCTGCCCCGGGCTGTCGGGCCCGCGCCGTAGGGTGGGCGGCGTGAGCGCGGGTGAGGTGGGTCGGAGCACGCCTTCCGGCCGGAGCACGCCCCAGGACCGGAGCACGCCGTCGGACCGGAGCACGTCGGAGGAGCCGTGGCCGGTCCGGGTGGTCAGCCAGAAGGTCGGCGCCTGGATCGCCCGGCTCGGCTGGGTGTGGGTCGACGGCCAGGTGGCGCAGATCAGCCGCCGGCCCGGCGCCGCCACCGTGTTCCTCACCCTGCGTGACCCCTCGGCCGATCTGAGCCTGACCGTCACCACCAACCGCGACGTGCTCGACGCGGGCGCGCCGGAGCTGCGTGAGGGCGCCCGGGTGGTGCTGCACGCCAAACCGGAGTTCTACGCCGCGCGAGGGACGCTCAGCCTGCGCGCCGACGAGATCCGCCAGGTCGGCCTGGGCGAGCTGCTGGCCCGGCTGGAGAAGCTCAAGAAGCTGCTCGCCGCCGAGGGGTTGTTCGACCGGTCGCGCAAGCGGCGTCCACCGTTCCTGCCCGGCCGGGTGGGCCTGATCACCGGGCGCGCCTCGGCGGCCGAGCGGGACGTGTTGACGAACGCGCGACGCCGGTGGCCGGCGGTCGACTTCCGCACCGTCAACGTGGCGGTGCAGGGGCCGGGCGCGGTGCCCGACATCGTCGGCGCGCTCAAGGTGCTCGACGCCGACCCGGCGGTCGACGTGATCGTCATCGCCCGCGGCGGTGGCAGCCTGGAGGATCTGCTGCCCTTCTCCGACGAGGCGCTGTGCCGGGCGGTCTTCGCCTGCCGCACGCCCGTGGTCAGCGCGATCGGCCACGAGACCGACGCGCCGCTGCTCGACTACGTGGCCGACGTGCGCGCCTCCACGCCCACCGACGCGGCGAAGCGGATCGTGCCCGACCTGACCGAGGAGGTCCGCCTCATCGGTCAGGCCCGGTCGCGGCTGGAGCGGGCCGTGCGCCACCTGGTCGACCGCGAGCAGCACCGGGTCGACCTGCTGCGCTCCCGCCCGGTGCTGGCCCGGCCGCAGGTGATGGTCGACCAGCGGGCCACCGAGGTCACCGCGCTGCACGACCGCGCCGGCCGGTCCCTGGAGCACCGGCTGGGCGCCGCCGCCGACGACCTGCGGCACACCCTGGCCCGGCTGCGTGCCCTCTCCCCGGCGGCCACGCTCGACCGCGGCTACGCCATCGTCCAGCGGGCCGACGGCCACGTGGTCCGCGCGGCGTCCGCGGTGGCCAAGGGCGATCCACTTCGGGTACGCCTCGCCGAGGGCGAGCTGACCGCCACCGTCGACGGCTGATGAGAGGGGACCGATGACTGAAGCGACCAGGAACGAGCAGCTCAGCTACGAGCAGGCCCGCGCCGAGCTGGCCTCGGTGGTGGAACGGCTGGAGGCCGGCGGCACCTCGCTGGAGGAGTCGTTGGCGCTGTGGGAGCGCGGCGAGGAACTGGCCGGCGTGTGCCAGCGCTGGCTGGACGGCGCCCGGGCCCGCATCGACGCCGCCCGGCAGCGCCCCGAGGAGTGACGCACCCCGCAGGCGCGCGCCTGCGGGGTGCGTCGACGAACTGTCGCGCTCAGTTGAACAGCTTGTAGAGCTCCTGCGGCGCCTCGACGACCTGGTCGGCGGGCGGCTTCTGGGCCGCGGCGGCGTTGCCGTAGTCGGTGTAGGTGATCTTCAGGTCCTGCGCGGCGCTCTGGCCGGCGGCCGGGATCTGGAGCACCAGTTCGCTGAGCCGGCCCTGCGGGTCGACCTTGGCGGTGAACGGCACCGACTGGGCCTGCGCCCCCAGCGCGGTGATCATCGCCGGGTCGAGCGAGCCCGCCTCGGCGGCCTTCGACACGTCGACGGTGCCCGCGTACGCGCCGTCGCCGGTCTGCCGTACCTCGGTGACGCCCTTGGTGAGCACGGCGCTGCCGGCCGGGTCGACCTTCTCGAAGTCGAAGCCCAGCGCCCGGTTGCCCTTGATCCGGTTCTGGTCGAGGTGCTGGTACTTGCCGGTGTTGATGTTCTTCGCGCCGGGGATCTGGGCCGCGGCCGTGCCGCCCAGTTCCAGCTTGACCCAACTGTCCGGCTTGGCGTGGATGAGGTCGAGCTTCATCGACAGGTCCGACGACGGGTCACCGATCGTCATCCGCATCTCGGCGCTCTGGCTGGGCTCGTGCACCTGCCCCTCGGCGGTGGAGCCGGCACCGGTCATGGTGAACCGGAAGTTGCCCTCGCGGATCGCGTTCGTGGAGTCGAGCAGCGCCTGCTTGGCCGCGCTGCCGGACGTGGTGGCGCTGGGGGCGACGCTGGCGGACGCGCCGGGGGTCGCGGAGGCGTCGGAGGTCCCGGTCCCGGCGCCGTTGCAGGCGGCCAGGCCGGGGATGAGCAGCGCCGCGGCGAACGCGGTGGCGCTGAAGCGTCGTATCTTCACGTCAACCTCTCCAGGTGGGTCATCCAGGCTCGTGTCCCTTCTGTTCCCGGAAGTGGCGTTCCGCAATCCCGACCGGGTGTCAGCGCAGCGACGTGGCGAGGCGACGCAGCTCGGTCTCCCCCGCGTCACCGACCACGATGATCGAGCGGTCCGGTTCCAGCAGGACGAGCGCCTGCTCGTTGCCGCGGGCGGTGTACCGCTGCCAGCTCAGCCCGTCGGGCAGGTCGACCGGACCCTGTGGCTGGCCGTCGCTCAGCTCGGCCGGCAGCAGCTTCTCGGCGGGGACGTCGCTCTCCACGAGCTGCGCGCCCCGGCCCTCCGGGGTGACGTACCCGATCCGGAGCGTGGCGCCGTCCGCCTCGGTGCGGAAGCGGGCGGTGACCGTACGCCAGTCGGAGTCCAGCCCGGACGGCGCGGCGACCGGGAAGGCGTTCGCCGACCGGGCCTGCTCCAGGGCGGGCTCCGGGTCGACGGTGGCCGGCGAGTCGCCGCCGAGGAACCCGCGGTAGAAGGCGATCAGCAGGGCGATCGGGACCAGCAGGATGAGCAGCGACAGGACCATGTCCTTCGGCGACCGCTCGGAGCGGGCCTTGTCCCGGCCGGCGGGTGGCGCGGGCCGGTCCCCGGCGTCCGCGGGCGGCGCGGACCGGTCCCCCGCGTCGGCAGCCGGCGCGGGCGACTCGACGAGCGCGGGCGACCCGTCCGGCGGCGTCGCGTCGGCGGTGGGCCGCGCCGGCGGCTGCCCGTCGGGCGGGGTGGCGTCGGGCGGTACGCGGTCGGCAGGCTGTGCGGGTTCCACCCGGCCATTGTCGCAGCCGTTCGGGTGAGGTGATCCTGGCCTCCTCCGCCCCGCCGGGGCGGTGAACCTGAGATCGTGTGAGGATCAGCGACAAACCGGCGGCGGCGACGGCCGTGCTCCCGCCGGTCCACCCCGCAACGTCGCGAGGAGGAGGCCGCCATGACAACCACCAGGACGCGGACGCCCCAGGATCTCGACCGCAACCTCGCCCTCGATCTGGTCCGGGTGACCGAGGCCGCGGCCATGGCCGCGGGCCGTTGGGTCGGCCGGGGCGACAAGGAAGGCGGCGACGGCGCCGCCGTCGACGCCATGCGCAAGCTGATCAACTCGATCCCGATGCGGGGCGTCGTGGTGATCGGCGAGGGCGAGAAGGACAACGCCCCGATGCTCTTCAACGGCGAGGAGGTCGGCGACGGCACCGGTCCCGAGGTGGACGTGGCGGTCGACCCGATCGACGGCACCACGCTGATGAGCAAGGGCATGCCGAACGCGCTCGCCGTGCTCGCGGTCGCCGAACGCGGCGCGATGTTCGACCCGAGCGCGGTCTTCTACATGGAGAAGCTGGCCGTCGGCCCGATGTACGCCGACGTGGTCGACATCAACGCCGGGGTGGCCGAGAACATCCGCCGGATCGCGAAGGTCAAGGGCACCGACACCGCCGGGGTGACGGTCTGCGTGCTGGACCGGTCGCGCCACGACGACCTGGTGAAGCAGATCCGGCGCACCGGCGCGGGCATCCGGTTCATCTCCGACGGCGACATCGCCGGGGCCATCGCGGCGGCCCGGGGCGAGTCGGACGTGGACGTGCTGATGGGCATCGGCGGCACCCCCGAGGGCATCACCGCGGCCTGCGCGCTGAAGTGCATGGGCGGCGTGATGCAGGCGAAGCTCTGGCCGAAGGACGCGGCCGAGCGGGAGAAGGCGATCGCCGCCGGGCACGACCTGGACCGGGTGCTGTTCACCGACGACCTGGTCACCGGCGACAACTGCTTCTTCGTGGCCACCGGCGTCACCTCCGGTGACCTGCTGCGCGGCGTGCGCTACCGGAACAGCGGGGCGTACACCCAGTCGATCGTGATGCGCTCCAAGAGCGGCACGATCCGGGTCATCGACTCGTACCACCGCCTGGAGAAGCTCGCCCTCTACTCGGCGGTCGACTTCGACGGACGCCCGCTGGCCGAGCAGGAGTGACGGCCGGGACGGCGGCACCACCGACGCTGTCGACCGGGCGGCGGGTCGCCGGCGTCGGGCTGGCCACCGCCGGCGGCGTCCTGGTGGCCCTCCAGTCCCGGATCAACGGCGAGTTGGGCGTACGGCTGGCCGACGGGATCGCCGCCGCGGTGGTCTCGTTCGGCCTGGGCCTGCTGGTTCTGCTGGTGCTGGTCCCCGCCACCCCCGGGGGCCGGCGGGGACTGACCGCCCTGCGGGGAGCCCTGCGCGCCGGCGTCCTGCGGCCGTGGCAGTGCCTGGGCGGGGTGTGCGGCGCCTTCCTGGTGGCGGCCCAGGGGCTCACCATCGGCGCGCTCGGCGTGGCCGTCTTCACCGTCGCGGTGGTGGCCGGGCAGTCCGGCAGCAGCCTGCTCGTCGACCGCGCCGGCATCGGCCCGACCGGCCGGCAGCCGGTCACCCCGAACCGGTTGATCGGCGCGGTGCTCACCGTGCTGGCCGTGCTGCTGGCGGTGGGCGACCGGCTCGGCGACCCGGGGGCGCTCGCGCTGGCCCTGCTGCCGCTGGCCGGCGGGGTCGGCATCGCCTGGCAGCAGGCGGTGAACGGCCGGGTCCGGGCCGCGGCGGACAGCGCGGTGACCGCCACGCTCGTCAACTTCGCCGTCGGTACGGTCGCGCTGCTCGCCACCTTCGTGGTGGAGGTGGCGGTGCGCGGTTGGCCGACCGGCCGGCTGCCGAGCGAGCCGTGGCTCTATCTCGGCGGCCCGCTCGGCATCGTGTTCATCGCGCTTGCCGCCGCGCTCGTCCGGTTCACCGGGGTGCTGCTGCTCGGCCTGGCCACCATCGCCGGGCAGATCGTCGGCGCGGTGCTGCTGGACGTGGTGCTGCCGACCGCCGCCAGCCACCCCGGCGTGAACACCCTGCTAGGCGCCGCCCTTACCTTGGTCGCCGTCCTCATCGCCGCCGTCCGGAGGTAAGGCGGGGGCCCCGCTTAACGCTTTCGGTAGAGGCGGGGGCCCTGCTTAACACGAGGCGTTAAGCGGGGCCCCCGCCTAACGCGCGGACGGGGTGCGCAGGCCGGCGACGATCTCCTCGATGATCCGGTCCAGCGGGGTCGGCTCGATGCCGAGCGTTTCGGTCGCCGCGGTGGAGTCGAGCACGAACGGCCCGGCGAACTGGTGCGCGGTCTCCCGCAGTTCCCGGGCGTACGGGTTGACCACCCCGGCCGCCCAGAGCACCGGGTAGGGCATCCGGGTCAGCCGCGGCGCGGGCGCGCCGGCCCGGGCGGCCGTCCGCTCGGCCACGTCCCGCATCGAGGTGGCCGGCGCGCTCGGCACGTGCCAGGCCCGGCCCCAGGCCCGCGGGTCGGTGGCGGCGGCGACGAGGGTACGGGCGACGTCCGGCACGTACGTCCAGGTGTGCGGCGCGTCCCAGTCGACGGGCAGGAACACCCGCTTCCCGGCGAGCACCCGGGGCAGCACCATCATGGCCAGCGAGACGCCGCCGACGCCGATGTAGTCGGAGCCGCGTACCTCGGTGACCCGGGCCCGACCGGCGCGGTGCGCGGCCAGGGCGTCGGCCCACATCCGGTTGCGGACCCGGCCCTTGGTGCCGGTGGCGGCGAGCGGGTTCGCCTCGGTCATGGGGGCGTCCACCGGGCCGTACCCGTAGAGGTTGCCGACGGTGGCGAGCACCGCGCCGCTGCGTTCGGCGGCGGTGAGCAGCGCGGCGGCCAGCGGCGGCCAGTCCGTCGCCCACCTGTGGTACGCCGGGTTGGCGCAGTTGTGGAGCGCGACCGCGCCCTCGGTCAGCGCGGTGAGCCGCGCCGGGTCGGCGGCGTCGGCGGCAATCCGCTCGACCGCCGGGTCTTCCGGGCCGGTGCCACGCCGGGTCACCATCCGCACCCGCTCGCCACGCTCGGTGAGGAGGCGGGCGGTGGCGGTGCCGACGGGGCCGGCGCCGACGATCACGTGCAGGGCCATGGCGGGTCCACCTTCTCTGAAGCAGTAGTCCGAAGCGAGAGCACCGCTCTCGAAGAAGAGCATGACTCGGGACGAGGCCGAATGTCAAGAGCAGTGCTCTCTCTTTTGATTGCCGCTCTCATCCGTGGCACAGTGAGGTCATGGTCGCTCCCTCGCTGCGTGCCCGGGTCCGCGCCGGCATGATCGAAGAGATCAAGGCGGTCGCCCGCCGCCACCTGGCCACCGACGGCGCGGATCTCTCCCTGCGCGCCGTCGCCCGGGACCTCGGCATGGTCTCCTCGGCCATCTACCGCTACTTCCCCAGCCGGGACGACCTGCTCACCACGCTGATCCTGGAGGCGTACGACGCGCTCGGCGACGCGGTGGAGGCGGCGGACGCCGCCGCCGACCCCGACGACCCGCGCGGGCGCTGGTTCGCCGCCTGCCGCGCCGCGCGCGCCTGGGCGTCGGCCCACCCCGCCGAGTACGCGCTGCTCTACGGCAGCCCGATCCCCGGGTACGCGGCACCGGACGACACGATCGCGCCGGCCCAGCGTCCCCCGATCACCTTGCTCGGCATCCTGCGCGACGGGGTGTCCACCGGTCGGCTCGTCCCACCGGACGAGGAGCTGCCCGAGCCGCTGCGCGGCGACGTGGCCGAGCTTGTCGACCAGACGGGCATGGCGCTGCCGCCCGCGCTGATGGCCCGTGGCATGGCCGGCTGGACCCAGCTCTTCGGGCTGATCAGCTTCGAGCTGTTCGGCCGGATCAACCGGGCGCTACCGCACCGGGACGACTACTTCGACCACCAGGTCGGCCTGATGGCCGACCTCATCGGCCTGCCCTGACGCGGTCGGCACCCCACCGCACGTGTTAAAAAGGGGCCCCGCCTCTACCGGAGGCGTTAAGAAGGGGCCCCTCCTTACGTGCCGTCGGAGGAGTGGCCGGGGAAGAGGTGCGCGGAGGGATCGATGACCACCGCGGCGTTGTTGACCGCGGTCGCCGCCTCGCCGAAGCCGGTGGCGATCAGGCGGACCTTGCCCGGATATTCGGTGATGTCGCCGGCCGCGAACACCCGCGGCAGGTTGGTGGCCATGGCACTGTCCACCACGATGTGCCGCCGGTCCAGGGTGAGCCCCCACTCGGCGAGCGGGCCCAGGTCGGCGGTGAAGCCGAGCGCGGCCACCACCGTGTCCACCGGCAGCGACTCCACGTCGCCGCCGCGTACGGTCAGCTCGGCGCCGGTGACGCGCTCCTCCCCGTACAGCCGGCTCACCTCGGCGTTGACCACGACCCGCACCGGCAGCGCGCGGACCCGCTCGACGGTGGCGGCGTGCGCGCGGAAACGTTCCCGCCGGTGGACCAGGGTCACCGACCGGGCCAGCGGGGCGAGCGTGGCCGCCCAGTCGAAGGCCGAGTCGCCGCCGCCGACGATGAGCACGTGCCGGTCGGTCAGCTCGGTCGGCTGCGGCACGAAGTAGACGATCCCGGCGCCGGTGAAGCTCTCCGCGGCCGGCAGCGGCCGGGGCGTGAAGCTGCCCAGGCCGCCGGTCACCACCACCGCGCCGCAGCTCAGTTGCTCACCGCCGGCCAGCCCGAGCACCGGTCGCCCGTCGACGTACGACAGCTTCTCCGCGCGTACGCCGAGCAGGTATTCGGGGTGGAACGGCGCGGCCTGGGCGACCAGGTTCGCGACCAGTTCCCGGCCCTTGACGGCGGGGAAGCCGGCGACGTCGAGGATCAGCTTCTCCGGGTACATCGCGGTGACCTGACCACCCGGCTCGGGCAGCGCGTCGATCACGGCCACGGAGAGCCCGCGGAAGCCGGCGTAGTAGGCGGCGAAGAGCCCGGCCGGGCCGGCCCCGATCACGGCGACATCGACCTCGCGCATGGCGTACCGTCACTTTCCGCCCGGGGTGGATCAACGCGTGCTGATGCCGACGGTAGGCGGAGGGGTGGCCGTGGGCAAACACGTCCCGCCGATGGGCGAACGCGTCGTCAGGGCAGGGTGACCGGCGGTGACCCGAGCCGGTCCGGCGTGTCGATGTCGGAGCGGCGGCGGAACAGGATCGCCGCGACCACGCCGCCGAGCAGCCCGAACAGGTGGCCCTGCCAGGAGATCCGCTCGTCGGTGGGGAGGATGCCCAGCAACTGCCAGCCGTAGAGCAGCCCGACCAGCAGCACCACGGCGAAGTTCCACCAGCTCCGCTCCACCACGCCCCGGGTGAGCAGGAGGCCGAGATAGCCGAAGATCACCCCGCTCGCGCCGACCACCACCGAGGTCGGTGAGCCGGTGAACCAGACGCCCAGCCCGCTCACCAGGATGATCACCGCGGTGGACCAGAGGAACCGGCGGGTGCCGGCGGCCAGCACGAACGTGCCGAGCAGGATCAGCGGGATGCTGTTGCTGTAGAGGTGGTTCCAGCCGGCGTGCAGGAACGGCGAGAAGAAGACGCCGTCCAGGCCCTGGATCCGGTGCGGGATGATGCCGGCGGTGACGTCCAGGTTGAGGCGCAACCCGACGTCGAGCGCCTCGATGAGGAACAGCACCGGCACGACCGCGCACATGGCGACGAAGGCCCGGCCGAGCGCCGCGTAGAACGCGTCCGTGCCGAACCGGTTGGGGTCTCCGCCACGAGGGCTGTCAGGCCAGGTCACCCACCAACAGCTATCAGCAAATGAACCCGGCCGCCAGTTGAGCGGTAAGACGACGGCGGCGGGACACGCGAATCTCCGCATATCCCGCCGCCGGTCGGCCGGTCAACCGGTCAGTACCAACCCTCGCTCTGCGACTGCTGCCACGCGCCGCAGGGGGTGTCGTACTTGCCCTTGATGTAGTTCAGGCCCCACTTGATCTGGGTGGCCGGGTTGGTCTTCCAGTCGTCGGCCACCGAGCTCATCTTGCTGCCCGGCACGGCCTGCGGGATCCCGTACGCGCCGGAGCTGCTGTTGGACGCCTTCGGGTTCCAGCCGCTCTCCTTCTTCCAGAGCTTGTCCAGACAGGGGAACTGGTCGATGCCGAAGCCCTTGTCGAGCATGAGGGCGCAGCCGATCTCCCGGTTGCCGCTGTATTCCGAGCAGGAGGCGGGGATCTTCCCCTCGTACGGCTTGATCTTGGCGTCGGCCTCGGCCTTCGCCGCTTCCCGCTCCTTCTTGCGGTTCGCGGCGGCCTTCTCGGCCGCCTTGGCCCGCTCGGCGGCTTCCTTGGCCGCCGCCGCGGCGCGCAGCTTGGCCTGGTATTCCGCAGCCCGTTGCCGGGACGACTGCACGCGGTGGTGGGCCTGCTGCTCGCGCAGGTAGGTGTATTCGGCTCGGTCGACCTCGCGGCCGACCTGCGCGGTCAGGCCCTCCTGCTGGGTCTGACGATCTTCGCCCAGGTAGAAGCCGCCGGCAACGCCCACGGAGAGCAGTGCGACAGCGGCCGTACGGGCGCCGAACCGGCTCCACAGCCGACTCACGAAGTTTCCCTTCGTCGGAGGCAGGGACGCGGCACCACGCGTGGCCGGGGTTCGGCCGTGCCCGGGTGCCGCGAGCGCCCCGACCCGCCGGTCTCAGCCGACGCACCGGCCCTCGTGGCTCCCGCCACCGTGGCGGAGAATGCTCGACGAGTTTCAGGTGTGAATGGGACTCCAGGGACTGGAGTTGTCGGTGACGCTCGTTGGACACCATCGCGCACGGTGCGGCCGGTGGGAAACCGCAGAGCCCAAAAGTGATCTGCGCCACACCGAAAATGCGGACGAATGTGATCAGCCCGGGATGTCCTCCAGGAGATCGGTGACCATCGCGGCGATCGGAGAACGCTCCGATCGGCTGAGCGTGACGTGCGCGAAGAGGGGATGCCCCTTCAGCGCCTCGATCACCGCGGTGACGCCGTCGTGGCGGCCGACCCGGAGGTTGTCGCGCTGCGCCACGTCGTGGGTGAGCACCACCCGCGACCCCTGGCCGATCCGGGAGAGCACGGTGAGCAGCACGCCCCGCTCCAGCGACTGGGCCTCGTCGACGATGACGAACGCGTCGTGCAGGCTCCGGCCCCGGATGTGGGTGAGCGGCAGCACCTCCAGCAGCCCGCGCGAGGTGACCTCCTCCAGCACGTTCTCGTGCACCACCGCGCCGAGCGTGTCGAAGACGGCCTGGGCCCAGGGCGACATCTTCTCCGACTCCGAACCGGGCAGATAGCCGAGCTCCTGGCCGCCGACCGCATAGAGCGGGCGGAAGACGATCACCTTCTTGTGCCGGCGGCGTTCCATCACCGCCTCCAGGCCGGCGCAGAGGGCCAGCGCCGACTTGCCGGTGCCGGCCCGGCCGCCCATCGACACGATGCCGATCGACTCGTCCAGCAACAGGTCGAGCGCGATCCGTTGCTCCGCCGAACGCCCGTGCAGGCCGAACGCCTCCCGGTCGCCCCGGACCAGCCGCACGGTCTTGTCCGGCAGCACCCGGCCGAGCGCCGATCCGCGCGCCGAGTGCAGCACCAGCCCGGTGTGGCAGGGCAGGCCCGCGGCGGCATCCGCATCGAGCGTCTCGCCGGCGTAGAGCCGGGCGATCTCCTCCTCGGCCAGCTCCACCTCGGCCATCCCGGTCCAGGTCGGGTCGCTGGCCTGGCCGTGGCGGTACTCGTCGGCGCGCAGGCCCACCGAGGCCGCCTTCACCCGCAGCGGCATGTCCTTGCTGACCAGCGTCACCTCGCGCCCCTCGGCGGCGAGGTTGAGCGCCACGGAGAGGATCCGGGCATCGTTCGACTCGTTGCGGAAGCCGGGCGGCAGCACCCCGTCGTCGGTGTGGTTCAGCTCCACCCGCAGCGTGCCGCCCTGGTCGTTGGCGGGCACCGGCCGATCCAGCCGGCCGTGCCGCACGCGCAGCTCATCCAGCATGCGCAGCGACTGCCGGGCGAACCAGCCCAGCTCGGGGTGGTGCCGCTTGCCCTCCAACTCGGAGATGACCACAAGTGGCAGCACCACCTCGTGCTCGGCGAAGCGGTGGAACGCCGCCGGGTCGGAGAGCAGGACCGAGGTGTCCAGCACGAAGGCCGGGCCCGCTGGTCGAGGCTCCTCGGTGACGGCGGCAGCGGCGGCACGGCGGCTGCGGGTGGTCCGACGGGTCGTGGCGGGCGCGGCCGGGGTCTGGTCGGCACCGGCGGGGGTACGGCGAGTGGTCACAGGCCTGCTCCGCGGATGGGCACCCGGCCACCCGAGTTCCGCCTCTTCCGGTGCCCGGCGGACACGGGGTCGGATGCGGGCCCCGTGCGCGAGGTTCGCAGGTCCGGGCTGTCCGGCTGGCCCGGGAAAACCCCAAGCCATGCCTAGACGCTAATCGCCGTCGGCCCGCGCGGCTAGATGTCCGCGTGGATCATCGGTGAAGACGCCGGAACCAGCCGGGACGCGATGCCCCCTGGGCGCGTCCCGGCCGGCCCGGCCGGCCTCAACCCGACCGGTGGACCAGCGCCCGGGCCCGCGGCCCGGTGGCGGTCGCGCCGAACGAGGAGCCGGTGTACGTGGTGCCCGCGCGGGCCGCCGTTCCGCCGGGCGCGGTGACCCGTACCGCCGGGGCCACGGACCGGGCGGTGACGGCGGCGGGCGCGGCGGTGCCGGCGAACGGCGTGGCCGGACGCCCGACCGACGTCACCACGGCCGGGGTCGGACCGGACAGCGCCGACGCGATGACCGCCTGGGCCTCCCGACGCCTGCGGTTCCACGCGCCCCGGTCGCCGTCGAAGTAGCCCTGCCGGTAGCCGAACCGGTAGCCGATCCGATAGCTGAGCTGGCCGTGCAGCCGGCCGGCGGCGTAGCAGGTGGCGCCGAGCACCAGCACGAGGACGACGGCGAGGAAGGGGCTCACCGCTCGTCCGCCCCGGGCAGCGGGTCGACCACCAGGAGCCGTTCCAGGTCGGCAGTGCTGACCTCCTCGACCAGCTCGACGCTGATCCGGCACCCGTCGAGGATCACCTCGGCCACGGACGCCCGGCGGATCTCGCCGCCGGAGTCGTAGACCCGCACGCTCAGCTCGGGACAGCCGAGATGGGTACGCCAGGCGTCCCACTCCGCCCGGTCGCCGACGCTGAGTGAGAGATAGCGGCACCCCCGGGCGAGGTAGAGGCGCCACGGGGCGCTCAACCCGGCGGAGACTCCGTCCGCGATCAGCCCGAATGCCTGGGCTCGGGTCGCGACCTCGGTCACGAGACCCCCTCCGCAACCGCGGAGTGACGCACGTGAGCACTAACCGTCTCAAGCACGTGACACACCGTAAGTTGTCTCATGGGCGTGACAGTATCAGCTTTTCGGCCGTTTGCCGTCGTACTCGCGTCTATCTATTCTGCCCGGGTGACACCCCTGAAGCGCGGTTCTGGATCGTTTACCGAAGGGCCCGGATTGGCGTCACGTAGGCGTGACACCAGCGTGCCGAGTCACCCCGGCGTAACGGACTGGCCGTACCGTCACGGGGTGACCGAGACGGCCAACGCACGGAAGATCGCCTTCGCCACCTTCGTCCGCCGGGCGCTCGACGACGCCCGCGCCATGCGGGCCTGGAGCGGCACCGAGGTCTCCCGGCGCACCGGCGTCTCCCGACAGACCATCAACCGCTGGGTACGCGGAGACTGGGCCAGCGATCCCGAGGCCGAACGGGTGGTCGCGTTCTGCGAGGGGCTCGGCCTCGATCCGGCCGCCGCGTTCGCCGCGCTCGGCTGGGACCGGGCGACCGGCCCCCGCGCCACCCCCACCCCTCCTCCGATGGACCCGGACGTGGAGGCGCTGCTGCGCCGGCTGGTCGACCCGAGCGTCTCCGACGCGGAGAAGTTCCACATTCGAGAAACCATTCGCTACCTCGCATATCGCCCAACTCTCTCGGCAAATGTCCGAAATAGGGGTAAACAGGCCGGGTAGTTCCTCAGATGGCGAAAGAACGGAAGGTCGGGACCGATCAATTCGCCTCGGGGACGGATCGGACCCGATAGCGTCCACGTTTGTACTGCTAGGGGCTCGTCATCGGCGGGGGGACGGGACACAGCCGAACCCAGCCCTGCGGGACAGAAGGAGGGGTCTGTCCATGACCCTGAAATGGTTGGCAGTCGTGGTCGCCGTGGTGTCGGTGACATCGTGCGTGACCGGCAACGTGGTCGTCGGCGTGCTGAACGGCGGGCAGCTTCCGCTCGTCGTCAATCTGCTCGCGCTCACCACGGCCGGCACGGCGGTGATCCTCGCCGTCGTCGCCGAGTTGCACGAACGGCTCAACGACCGGGTCAGCGCGCTCACCGAGTTTCTGGTGGCGCGACTCAACGAGATCGAGGCGCACACCGGCGACCGGAACACCGGCTTCGTGGAGGGCTACTTGCTCAGCCACGGGCCGGAAGCGGCAGTCGTGCCGTTCGGGCGCCGGGGACGAGGAGCCGCCGAACGCTGACTCCCCGGTCGTCCCGAAGTCACATCTCGGCCACGAATACGCCGCCCGGCGCGGGGTACGCTGACGCGCGTGCCGCCGTTGAATCTGGGCAACCAGCCGCCGAAGACTCCGTTGGACGCCGACCACGCGTGGCGTGCCACCGCCGCCCGCGCCCGTGACGTGGTGCTCTTCTTCGACTTCGACGGCACACTGGCGCCGGTCGACGACGACCCCACCGCCGTCCGGCCCGCGCCGAAGGTGCTCGCCGCGCTGGAGGCGCTCGCCGCCCGCGTACGCCGGATCGCCATCGTCTCCGCCCGCCCGGTGGAGTTCCTCCGCGACCACTTCGGCGGCCTGACCGACGTCGACCTGTACGGGCTCTACGGCCTGGAGCACAGCCACTCCGGCGGCGAGACGGTCACCGAACCGGCCGCCCTGCCCTGGGTGCCGACCATGGCCGAGCTGGCCGAGCAGGCCGAGGCCGAGCTGCCGCCCGGCGTCCTGGTCGAGTTCAAGCGACTCTCCGTCGCGTTGCACTGGCGCACCGCCCCACAGCTCGGCGACCTGGTGCAGGAGTGGGGCCGGGCCCGGGCCGAACGGCTGGGCCTACGCTGCCAGGCCGGCCGCATGGTGCTGGAGTTGAAGCCCCCGGTCGACCGGGACAAGGGCATGGTCATCGGCGAGACGGTCCGGGACGCCGGCGGCGCGTGGTATTTCGGCGACGACGTCTCCGACATCAAGGCGTTCGCCGCGCTCCGCGCCCGCGCCGCCACCGACCCCGACTTCCTCGGCGTCTGCGTGGCCGTGGCGAACCCGGAGACCGGCCACGAGGTGGCCGACGCCGCCGACCTCACGCTCGACTCCCCGGCCGCCCTCGGCGACTTCCTCACCGCCGCCCTGCCCCACCTGCGCTGACCGGGCGGCGGCAGAGGTCAGACCCCGTAGCGGCGTTGCCGGGTGGCGTAGGAGCGCAGGGCGCGAAGGAAGTCGACCTTGCGGAAGTCGGGCCAGTTCAGCTCGCAGAAGTAGAACTCCGAGTGCGCGCTCTGCCAGAGCATGAAACCGGAGAGCCGCTGCTCGCCGCTGGTCCGGATGATCAGGTCGGGGTCGGGCAGCCCCTTGGTGTAGAGATGCTCCGAGATGTGGTCCACGTCGATCATGGTGGCCAGCTCCTCGATCGTGCCGCCCTGGGCCGCGTGCTCCAGCAGCAGCGAGCGGACCGCGTCGGCGATCTCGCGCCGGCCGCCGTACCCGACGGCGATGTTGACCTGCGCCCCGCCGTCGCGGTCCCGGGTGCGCTCCGCGGCGCCCTTCAACGCGGCGGCGTGCTGCGCCGGCAGCACGTCAAGCGCGCCCACCATGCGCAGCCGCCAGGGGTTGCCCTCCTCGGCCAACTCGGCGGTGAGATCCTCGATGATCTGGAGCAGCGGGTCCAGCTCGGCGGCCGGCCGAGACAGGTTGTCGGTGGAGAGCAGCCAGAGCGTCACGTGCCCGACGCCCGCCGCGTCGCACCAGCGAAGCAGTTCCTTGATCCGCTCGGCGCCCATCCGGTGGCCGTCGTTCGGGTCGACGAAGCCCATCTCCCGGGCCCACCTGCGGTTGCCGTCGCACATCACGCCGACGTGCGCCGGCACGGGTTTACCCGCGAGCTTCGCCGTCAGCCGGCGCTCGTACACGGAGTAGAGGAGGTTCCGCAGAGTCATCACCTTGCAGGGTAGCGACCCACGGGAAAGATCAGTGCCGCGGTGGCGCATCGCGGGACGGCGCGTCGCCTGTCCTCTCGGTCAACATGACCTCGACCCGGCCGCTTCAGCTCGGTGTCGACCCCGGTCACGTGGCCGGCGCGGACGCGGCACGGCGGCGGCGATCGCGCCCGGTCACGTGGCCGGACGCGGACGCGGCACGGCGGCGGCGATCGCGGCCAACGTGCGGGCGTCCAGCCGGCCGTCGCCGAGCCCCAACTCCACCACCGTCCGGTAGACCCGCTCGTCCCGGCCGGCCGCGCCGACCGCCGCGTCCACCACCCACCGCCGCCGGGCCAGCCACGCCGCCGCCGAACTGTGCCGCAGGTGGGTGCCGAGCCGGGCACGCAGCATGACCGCGTACCGGCGGGCCGCGTCGGCGGGCGCGACGGCCGCCGCCGTCCCGGCCAACGCGCCGGACCGCAGCGCGTAGAAGATGCCCTCGCCGGTGAACGGGTTGATCAACGACAGCGCGTCGCCGGCCAACAGCACCCGGCCCCGGCCCGGCGCCGGCCGGTGGGTCGAGAGCGGCAGGTGGTGCGCCCGCAGGTCGGTCACCGTGCCCGGATCGACGCCGGGCAGGAGCGCGGCCATCCGGTCCAGCAGGTGCGCGCGGGTCAGCGGCTCGCCGCGCAGCACCTCCCCGTACCCGACGTTCGCGCGCCCGTCGCCGATCGGAAAGGCCCAGGCGTACGCGGGCCAGCGCGCCGCCGACGTGACGATGAGCTGCTCGGGCTGCTCGGGCTGCTCAGGCTGCTCAGGCTGCTCGGGCGGTCTGGGCGGGCTGGACGAGCCGGACGGGCTGGACGAGCCGGGCGGGCTGGACGAGCCGGACCGGGTGAGCGGGCCGGGAGTGAGTGGGCCGGGCGGCGCGGGCGCGTACCCCCGGATGGCGAGGGCGAGATGCCGATCCGGGTTCACCTGGTGCCCGAGCGTCCGGCGCAGCACCGAACCGGCGCCATCCGCACCGACGACCGCCCGCGCGGCCAGCTCCCCATCCAGCACCACCCGGTCGGCGTGCACCTCCACCCGGCGGACGGCGTGCCGCCGCAGCTCCGCCCCGGCCTCGACCGCAGCCCGGACCAGGCGCGCGTCGAACACCCGCCGGGGCACCGTGTACGCGGGTCGGGGCAGCGCCCGGGCCACCGTGCCGCCGCCGGGGCCGACCAGGCGCAGCGCCGGCAGGGGCGCGTACCCGTCGACCACGCCGGTCACCCCCAGCTCGGCGAGGACGTCCAACGCGTGGGCGGCGATCCCGTCCCCGCACGCCTTGTCCCGGGGAAAGTCGTACCGGTCGAGCAGCAGGACGCGCTCCGCCCCGGCCCGGCGCGCGGCGATCGCGGCAGCGGCCCCGGCCGGCCCCGCCCCCACCACAACCACATCCCACACCCCACCACCACCCATCCCCACATCCTCCCCCGCTCCCCCCACCCACCCCGCTCCCCACGCCCACCCCGCTCCCCACGCCCACCTTGATGATCATGAAGTTGACGGCATCAGCAGAGATCAACACGGCGGTCAACTTCATGATCACCGGCCTGTTCTCCGTGAGGGCGGGCTTGGGGCGGCCGTGTTCGTCGATCTTGGACTTGCGGTGCCACAACATGTCGGTTTCGGGGTGATATCGGAGGTGCTGCAAGTCCAAGATCTGCGAAACTGACCGGGGCGCTGAAGGGCGATGCCCCTGGAAGGGCTGGCACTGAGGGGCTGATGGCGGCGGCGAACCACGCACGCGGTCTCCGGGCGTCATCTCGGCCCGGTCCGGCGTTCATGACGTTGGCGATAAAGGGGCTCCACTGTCGCCGCCGACGCGCAGAGCCCCCGACAGCCCACTCACAGACCACCACCCGGCAGCAACCACCCGGCCCCAGACTCAGACCCGGCCCGGCCCGGCCAGCGGGGTGATCAAGGAGTTTGCGTCCCGGGGCGGGAGCGGCGTGACGCAAACTCCTTGATCGACGAGGTGGGGGGTGGGGCGGGTGGGGGCGGGTCAGGGGGTGGAGCGGTGTAGGGAGTACAGGCAGAGGGCGGCGGCGGTCAGCAGCGGGGCGCCGTCGCGGACCAGGCCGTCGGAGCCGAGCAGCCACCAGCAGAGCGGGAGGTCGAGCGCGAGTACGCCGAGCGTCACCACCACGAGCGCGCGGCGGGCCCAGCCCTTCCCGCGCAGCAGGAACGCGGTGCAGAGGAGCACCGCGTAGCTGGCCGCGATGCCGGCGCCGATCCAGGCCAACACCACCGGCACGGCGACGAGCCGGCCGTCCAGCAGTGAACCGGTCGCGACCAGCGCCGGCACCAGCATCAGCGGGCTGTAGGTGAACGCCGCGACCCGGGCGGTGAGCAGCCAGCCGTTCGCCTGCGGGCGTTTCGGCGCCACCTCGCGCCAGGCGATCGTCCCGCCCTCGACGACCAGGCCCTTGCGGTGCCGGACCAGGTGCCCCCGGACCGCCTCGGAGCGGTAGAGCAGCACCACCACGGCGACGCAGAGCGCGGTGAGCGCGGCGAAACCCACCAGGCCGGGCAGCGCGGGCACGCCCGCCCGCGGCACGATCAGCCGGCCCACCGCGAAGACAGTGGTCACGGCCAGGATCAACCCGAACGGCCGGGCCGCCACCCGACCCCGGTTGACGTGCCCGATCAGGATCAGGAAGCCCAACGACCGGAGCATCGCCCAGCCGGTGCGTACCGCGAGACCGAACTCCTGCTCCGGGGCGTACCAGTAATTGAGCAGCTCGACCACGACGGTGGCCGCCGCCGTCACGGCGAGCAGCGTGGTCAGCGCCCGGACGGCGGACGGCCGCCGGACCTCGACAGGTTCGACGGCCGTCCTCATGGCATCCGATGTTGCCCGGCACGGGCAACCTACACACCTGCTACTTCTGCGGCTCCGCGTCCAGCCGCGCGCGCAGCGCGTCCAGCTCGGCCCAGAGCACGCCGGGGAGCTTGTCGCCGAACTTCTCGAACCACTCGGTGACCAGCGGCAACTCCCGGCGCCACTCCTCCGGGTCGACCTTCAGGGCGATCCGGACGTCCTCCGGGGTCATGTCGAGGCCGTCGACATCGAGCGCGTCCTGCGCCGGCACCATGCCGATCGGGGTCTCCACCGCCTCGCCCCGGCCCTCCAGCCGCTCGATGATCCACTTGAGCACGCGGGAGTTCTCGCCGAAGCCCGGCCAGAGGAAGCTGCCCTCGGCGTCCTTGCGGAACCAGTTGACGTAGTAGATCTTGGGCAGCTTGGCCTCGTCGCCGTCGGTGCCCTTGCCCATCTCGATCCAGTGCCGGAAGTAGTCACCGGCGTGGTAGCCGATGAACGGCAGCATGGCCATCGGGTCGCGACGCACCACACCGACCGCGCCGGAGGCGGCGGCCGTGGTCTCCGAGGAGAGCGTGGCGCCCATGTAGACCCCGTGCACCCAGTCCCGCGCCTCGGTGACAAGCGGAACGGTGTCGCGCCGCCGGCCGCCGAACAGGATCGCGTCGATCGGCACGCCGTTCGGGTCGTAGTAGTCCTCGGCCAGGATCGGGCACTGGGTGATCGGGGTGCAGAACCGGCTGTTCGCGTGCGAGGAGAGGTTCTCGCTCTCCGGCGTCCAGTCGTTGCCCTTCCAGTCGACCAGGTGCGCCGGCGGCTCGCCCATGCCCTCCCACCAGATGTCGCCGTCGTCGGTGAGGGCCACGTTCGTGAAGACCGAGTTGCCCCGGTCGAGCGTCCGCATGGCGTTGGCGTTCGTCTTCCAGTCGGTGCCGGGCGCGACGCCGAACAGGCCGTACTCCGGGTTGATCGCGTAGAGGCGGCCGTCCTGTCCGAAGCGCATCCAGGCGATGTCGTCGCCGATGGTCTCGACCTTCCAGCCCGGGATGGTCGGCTCCAGCATGGCGAGGTTGGTCTTGCCGCAGGCCGACGGGAAGGCGCCGGCGATGTGGTAGACCCTGCCCTCCGGCGAGGTGATCTTGAGGATCAGCATGTGCTCGGCCAGCCAGCCCTCGTCGCGCCCCATCACGCTGGCGATCCGCAGCGAGTAGCACTTCTTGCCGAGCAGCGAGTTGCCGCCGTAGCCCGAGCCGTAGGACCAGATCTCCCGGGTCTCCGGGAAGTGCGAGATGTACTTGGTCTCGTTGCACGGCCAGGCCACGTCCTGCTGGCCGGGGGCCAGCGGGGCGCCGATGGAGTGCAGCGCGTGCACGAAGTCGGCGTCGTCGCCCATCGCCGCCAGGACCGACGACCCCATCCGGGTCATGATCCGCATCGAGGCGACCACGTACGGACTGTCGGTGATCTCGACGCCGAACATGGGGCTCTCCGCCTCGACCGGGCCCATGCAGAACGGGATGACGTACATGGTGCGCCCGCGCATGCTGCCGCGGTACAACTCCGTCATCGTCCGCTTCATCTCGGCCGGCGCCATCCAGTTGTTCGTGGGGCCGGCGTCCGCCTCGTCGACGGAGCAGATGAACGTGCGCTCCTCGACCCGGGCGACGTCCGTCGGGTCCGTCCGCGCGTAGAACGAGTTGGGTTTCTTCTCGGGGTTCAGCCGGATCAGGGTACCGCTGGAGACGAGCTCGTCGGTGAGGCGACGCCACTCCTCGTCGGAACCGTCCACCCAGACCACCCGCTCCGGGGTGGTCAGTTCCGCGACCTCACGGACCCAGGCGAGCAGTTTCGGGTGGGACGTCGGGGCCTGATCGATACCCCGCACAACAGCCGGAGCAACCATGTCACATCTCCTTGTGGTCGACGCTGACCGATCTATGGGATGCACGAGTTCTGGCGGGCAAGAGCGCCGCCGTCGTGGAAACCTGGGATTGGACTCAGCGTAAACCGGGCTGCGTCCCCAGTCAGTGGGACTGGTTGTGAAGAACTGCACAAGGTACGCCCACGCTGCGGCTTCACGATCTGATACCCGCTTTCGCGCGCAGTTTCACGCAAATCCTGCGGTGAACCTTCCCGGCGCCGGAGCGGAACACGTTCTCCGCATTCGTACCGTCGGTTACGCTCAGCTCACGGACCGGCGGATCACGCGGGGGGATGCCGGGGCAGCGGCGGCCGGCGGAGGCGACGGCCGCGAGGTTCCCGCCGGGCGACTCGCCGTTGCGGTCGGTCTCGTTCAGGACCAACCGGTACTCTCTGCGAGTGGCCACGACGATGACCGGGGATCAACCGGGGGCTCCACCGACCCGCCGGGGTCCGATCGGAGCCCTGCTCCACCGTTTCGGTCACCTCATCCACGAGTTGAGCAAGTTCGCCACCGTCGGCGGCTTCGCGTTCCTCGTCGACTTCGCGCTCTTCAACTACCTGGCGAGCGGTCGCGGCATGCCCCCGTTGGCTGCCAAGACCATCTCCACCGTGATCGCCGCGACCGTCGCTTTCGTCGGCAACCGGTTCTGGACCTGGCGGCACCGACAGCGTTCCCATCCCGCCCGCGAGTACGCGCTGTTCTTCTTCTTCAACGCGGTGGGTCTCGGCATCGCGGTGGCCTGCCTGGCGATCAGTCACTACGGCCTGGGAGCGCTCTGGCCGGAGGTGTTCCAGACGCCGCTGGCCGACAACATCGCCAGCTTCATCGTCGGCACCGGCCTGGGCACGCTGTTCCGGTTCTGGTCGTACCGACGGTTCGTCTTCGTCGAGGCGGGAACTCTCCCCGTTCCGGCACCGAGCCACGATCGAGAGTCCGGGGCGTGACCCACCGCCCATCCCGACCCGCTGGGCCCAGCCGGCCCTGCCCACTGCCCTAAGGTGTTCCGCATGCCTGGAGTCCGTCTGCTGCCCGAGCGCTGGCAGAAGTTCATCCGCGAGGCGGCCAAATTCGGCATCGTCGGCGGCATCAACACCGTCATCAATTACGCGGTGTTCAATGCGCTGGCGCTCACGATTTTCCGGGACGGTCAGCTCAAGGCGACGGCGATCGCGACCGTCGTGGCGATGATCACGTCGTATCTGATGAATCGGCACTGGACGTACCGGGATCGGCCGAAATCCGCGCTGAGGCGCGAATACGCCCTTTTCTTCGTGTTCAACGGCGCCGGCCTGATCATCGAACTGGGCGTCCTGGCCCTGGCCAAGTACGGCCTCGGCGTGCACGGCCTGCTGGCGCTGAACGTGGCGAAGACGATCGGCGTCCTGCTGGCCACCCTGTTCCGCTTCTGGTCCTACCGGACGTTCGTGTTCCAGCCGGTGCCCAAGCACGCCGAGGAGACCTGGCACGCGGTGCCCCGGGACGAGTGGGACAACGTCGCCGAGATGGACCCGGTGGCCGAGCTGGCCGAGTCCGTCAGCGAGCTGGAGGAGGAAGAGCCGCCCCTGGGCACGGGCCGCCCGGCGGGCGACTACACCCCGCCGCAGGGCCGGACGGCACCGGCCGACGCCCTCGGCGGCGCGGTCGGCGCCAACCTGGACGCCGAACTCGCCGCCGAGCTCCGACCTCGCCGCGCCCGCCGCTGACGACCCTCGCCCCCGCTCCGGCGACCCGGCAGGGTCAGGACGGGTCGCGCAGCGACTTGCC
This sequence comes from Micromonospora sp. WMMD975, assembly GCF_029581215.1. Classification (NCBI taxonomy): domain Bacteria; kingdom Bacillati; phylum Actinomycetota; class Actinomycetes; order Micromonosporales; family Micromonosporaceae; genus Micromonospora; species Micromonospora sp. WMMD975. The sequence continues at coordinate 6,674,210 of NZ_CP120739.1, read as the reverse complement.
CTCGGCCATGTCGGCCAGGATGTCGCGCATCTCGTCGTCGCCCAGGCTGTGCTTGTCGTGCTGGGCCTCGACCAGCTCGTAGAGCTTCGTCTGCACCCGGTCCACGTGCGGCACGTCGGCGAGCACCGACTGGCCCCGCTCGCCGGCCGACTCGATGGTCAACGTGCCGCACCCGAGCATCCGCTCCACGAAACGCTGGCTCATGGCGTGGTCGTTGATCCGGGTCAGCGGCAGGTCCCGCCGGTGCCGGGAGAACACCCCCTCCTGAAGGAGCACCCGCTCGTTCGTGAAGAGGTAGTGCGTGGTGCGCCAGACCAGGAACGGCCACAGGCCCAACCACAGGACCAGCACCACGCCGAGCCCGGCGATGGTGTAGAGCGCGATGGTGCCGCCGTCACCATCGGGCAGCAGGATCCAGGCGGCGACCAGCGCCACGACGGTGAGCGCCAGCACCAGGATCGGCCGGATGACGGCCTTCCAGTGCGGGTGCAGGTGCAACACGACGTGCTCGTCCTCGGTGAGCACGTCTTCGGGAAACGCCACTGCCAACCTCCTCGCAGAACCGGACGCGCTGACCGTAACTGGTCAGCGCACCCCGGCGGCATCGGCCGCGCGGGCGGCTACCCGGGGCGGGGGTGTTAAAAGGGGGCCCCGCCTCTACCGGAAGCGTTAAAAGGGGGCCCCGCCTTTCACCTCAGGTGGAGGACGTCGCCGGCGGCGAGACGGAGCGTCTCGCCGGCCGCGTCGACCTGGAGCTGGCCGTCGGGGTCCACGCCGGTGGCGGTGCCGTGCACCTCACGGCCGTCCGGCAGCAGCACCCGCACCTGACGGCCGATCGTGGCGCAGCCCGCCAGATACGCCTCGCGCAGCCCGCTGGCCACCGCGTCGCCCTCGGCGTCGCGCCAACGTTCGTACCAGTCGGCGAGCGCACGCAGCAACGCCCGCAGCAGCGGATCCCGGTCGGTGGCGGTGGCGCCGGCGAGTTGGAGCGAGGTGGCCGGCAGGCCGGTCGGGTTCTCCGGCAGCTCACCGGCGCGCAGGGTCACGTTCAGGCCGATGCCGACCACGATCGCGGGCGGCTGGGCGGCCCCGTCGCCGGGCACCGCCTCGGCCAGCACCCCGGCGCACTTCGCGCCGTCGACGAGCAGGTCGTTGGGCCACTTCAACCGGGCGTCCAACTCGGCCAGCAGCCGCACCGCCTCGACGAGCGCGACGCCGGCGAGCAGCGGCAGCCAGCCGTACCCGGTCGCGGGCACCGGCGACCAGCCCCGTTCGGCGACCGCCTCGCCCGGCCGGAGCAGGACGCTCGCGGCGATGCCGGCGCGCGGCGGCGACTGCCAGATCCGGCCGCGCCGACCCCGGCCGGCGGTCTGCCGTTCGGCGACCAGCACCAGGCCCTCCGGCTCGCCGGCCCGCGCCGCGGCCACCACGTCGGCGTTCGTCGAGCCGGTCTCCGCGACCAGTTCCAGCCGGCGCCAGGGCCCGTGCGGGGCGACGAGCGCGCGCCGCAACCGGGCCGCCGACAGCGGCGGGCGATCCAGATCGGTGTACGGCGAGCCGGGCATTCCGCCAGCCTACGGCCCCGGGTGAGGCGCACTGCACAGCATCACTCACCTGAACCATCGTTATATTCCACGGGTGACTACCGAGACCGGCACCAACATCCACACGACCGCCGGCAAGCTGGCGGACCTGGAGCGACGGGTCGACGAGGCGGTGCACGCCGGGTCGGCGCGCGCGGTCGAGAAGCAGCACGCTCGGGGCAAGAAGACGGCCCGGGAGCGGATCGAACTGCTCCTGGACGAGGGCTCCTTCGTCGAGCTGGACGAGTTCGCCCGCCACCGCTCCACCAACTTCGGCCTGGCGCGGACCCGCCCGTACGGCGACGGCGTGGTGACCGGTTACGGCACCGTGGACGGCCGGCAGGTCTGCGTCTTCGCACAGGACTTCACCGTCTTCGGCGGCTCCCTCGGCGAGGTGTTCGGCGAGAAGATCGTCAAGCTGATGGACCTGGCCATGAAGATCGGCTGCCCGGTGGTCGGCATCAACGACTCCGGCGGCGCGCGGATCCAGGAGGGCGTCGCGTCGCTCGGCCTCTACGGCGAGATCTTCTTCCGCAACGTGCGGGCCAGCGGCGTCATCCCGCAGATCTCCCTGATCATGGGCCCGTGCGCGGGTGGCGCGGTCTACTCGCCGGCGGTCACCGACTTCACCGTGATGGTCGACCAGACCTCGCACATGTTCATCACCGGCCCGGACGTGATCAAGACGGTCACCGGCGAGGACGTCGGCATGGAGGAGCTGGGTGGCGCCCGCACCCACAACTCCCGCAGCGGCAACGCGCACTACCTCGGCACGGACGAGGAGGACGCGGTCGACTACGTCAAGGCGCTGCTGTCGTACCTGCCGTCGAACAACCTGGACGAGCCGGTGGTGTTCGACGCCCCGGCGGACCTGGCGGTCACCGACGACGACCGGGAGTTGGACACGCTGATCCCGGACTCGGCGAACCAGCCGTACGACATGCACCGGGTGATCGAGCACGTGCTCGACGACGGCGAGTTCCTCGAGGTCCAGCCGTTGTACGCGCAGAACATGGTGGTCGGCTTCGGCCGGGTCGAGGGACGCCCGGTGGGTGTGGTGGCCAACCAGCCGATGCAGTTCGCCGGCACGCTCGACATCGCCGCGTCGGAGAAGGCGGCCCGGTTCGTCCGCACCTGCGACGCGTTCAACGTGCCGGTGCTGACGTTCGTGGACGTACCAGGCTTCCTGCCCGGCACCGGGCAGGAGTGGGACGGCATCATCCGCCGCGGCGCCAAGCTCATCTACGCGTACGCCGAGGCCACCGTCCCGAAGGTCACCGTGATCACCCGCAAGGCGTACGGCGGCGCGTACGACGTGATGGGTTCCAAGCACCTCGGCGCGGACCTGAACTTCGCCTGGCCGACCGCGCAGATCGCGGTGATGGGCGCGCAGGGCGCGGTGAACATCCTCTACCGCTCGGAGTTGGCGAACGCGGACGACCCGGCGGCGGTGCGGGCCGAGAAGATCGCCGAGTACGAGGACACGCTCGCCAACCCGTACATCGCGGCGGAGCGCGGCTACGTCGACGCGGTGATCCCGCCGCACGAGACGCGCACCCAGATCGTCCGGGCGTTGCGGGTGCTGCGCACCAAGCGCGAGACGCTGCCCCCGAAGAAGCACGGAAACATCCCCCTGTAGGTGTAAGGAGGGGCCCCCGCTTAACGCATCCGGTAGAGGCGGGGGCCCTTCTTAACACGGCCGGGCTCAGCAGCCGGGGTTGGCGGCGACACACATCCGCTCGGCCGCCACCCGGGCCAGGTCCCGCAACTGCGACTCGCTGCCGTCCGACCCGTACCGCAGCACGCTCACCAGATCGCCGACCCGGACCACCGCCTGGGCCGTGACGGACGTACGGTCATCGAGCGGCGCGCCGGTGTCCAGGTTGCGCGCCTGGCCGACCGTGTGGCGCACCAGCACCGACTCGTCGCCGGCGAAGTCGCGGTCGACCTCCTGCCAGGAGTGGACGACCTCCGCGGTGATCGTCGTGCCCCGCCACGCCGTGGGTCCGCTCGACCGCCACTGCCGGCACGGCCCGAGCAGCGCGGGCAGCCCGTCGAAGAGGTGGTCGGCCCGGTCCGGCGGCACCCGGTAGAGGTCCTGCATGGCGAGCACCTGACCCTCCCGCTTGTCGACCCCGCCCGGGCGTTCCCGGACGATGGCCACCGACCGCGAGTATCGGGACTGTTCCCACCGCGTCACCAGTCCCTGGTCCTTCCGGCAGACCTCGAGCATCTGGTCCAGGCGGATCTCCTCGTCCAGACCTGCCTCGTTCCACGGCCTCGCGATGGCCGGCCGCAGGTCCACCGGTTGCAGCAACGCCTCGGCGGGCACCTCGGCGGCGATCCAGACAGGTGCCGACGGACTGGCCGCGGCCGGCGCCGACGCCGGTGCGGTGGCGCCTCGGCTCGCCACGAACGCGGCCCCGGAGGTGAGCGCCAGCACCGCCACGGCCGCCGCGACCGCCGTACGCCGGCTGCGCCGCCGCGCGCGGGCCCGCAGCTCGGCCGGTTCCGCCCAGCGGACGGTGTGCAGGTCCCGTTGGACCGCCTCGATGAACGTCAGGTCGTCGTCACGCATCGGCGGGCTCCTCCAGATCCACGACCGCGAGCAGTTCCGCGAGCGCGGTGCGCCCCCGGGACAGCCGCGCCTTGACCGTGCCGACCGGCGCCTCGGTCTCCCGGGCCACCTCGGCGACCGGCATGCCGAGCAGGTAGTAGAGCGCGATGGCGGTGCGTTGCTCCTCGGGCAGCCGTCGTAACGCCGCCACCACCTCGACCGTGTCCGTGTTCGGGGCGGGGACGCTCTCCTGGGCCCCGTGCCGCAGGTAGGCCCGGGCCCGGCTGCGCAGGCTGCGCCACCGGCTCACCGCGATCCGGCTGGCCACCACCCGCAACCAGGCCTCCGGGTCGTCGTACCCGCGCACCGTCGGCCACCGCTGCCAGGCCCGGATGTACGCCTCCTGCACGGCGTCCTGCGCCTCGGCGAGGTTGCCGGTGAGCACGTAGACGAAGCCGAGCAGCCGTTGTCGGCTGCCGCGGTAGAACTCGTCGAACCCGTCGACGTCCGACACGCTGTTACCTCCCCCGGGGCGGTCGCAGGGGAGACGCCTGGCGTACCGGATGCGGTTGCGCGGTCAGCCGACCATTTTCTCCAGCTCGCCCGGCGGGAAGCCGCCGGCCGGGATCCGCTCCCGGACCGCCCGGCGCACCGCGACCTGCACCGCCGCGTTGACCGGGGTGGGCACCCCGTGCAGGCGGCCGAGCAGCACGATCTCGCCGTTGAGGTGGTCGGCCTCGGCGGAGCCGGCGCCCCGGGCCAGACTCTGCCAGGTGGAACCGCCGGACCGCGACTCGCCGTCGACCGGCCGGTGCGACACCAGGTCGCCGCGTTCGGCGGCCTCCTCCTCCCGGGCGGTGTGCGGGATGCCGGCGGCGGCCAGCGCCGCCTCGCCCTCGGCGCGTACCCGCTGCGACAGGTGCTCGGGCACGTGCGGACCGAGCAGCGCCTGGAGGCCGTTGCCGAGGTTGGCCAGGAGTTTTCCGTACTTCCAGCGCATCACGTCGTCGCGGACCGGGGCGACGAAACCGGCGGCGGTCAGGTCGGCGGCGACCGCCCGGCTGGTGTCGTCCGCGCCGGTCGGGTAGCGCCCGAGGTGCAGCATGCCCGGATGCGGGTGCCCGTTGGCGACCACCACACCCGGCTCCAGGTGGGTGGCGGGCAGCCACACGCAGACCGGGTGCACGCGGGCGAAGAGGCGCAGCGCGGCCGTCTCGTTCGCCACGCCGTTCTGGGCGAGCACGAGCGGCAGCCGCTCCCCCGCCGTCCCGCCGCCCTCGACCGGGGCGTCCACCCAGGTCGCCAGCGCGGCGACGGTGTCCTGCGACTTGACCGTGAGGACCAGCACGGTGTCCGCCGGCAGCGGCGGACCGTCCGGGCCGGCCACCGCCGGCGGTCGGGCGGTCACCGTGCCGTCGGGCCGCCGCAGCGTCAACCCCCGCTCACGCAGCGCGTCCAGGTGCGCGCCGCGGGCCACGAGCGTCACGTCCCGGCCGGCCTCGGCCAGGAGTACGCCGATGGTGCCGCCGACCGCGCCCGCTCCGATGATCACGTATCGCACCCGTCCGATTCTGCCTCCCCCGGGCGCGTGCCGCTCGGGACCGTGGGGTGTCGCGCGGCCGGGAGTGCGGCGTCGGCGTGGAATGGGTCAGCCGGTGAGGCCGGAGTCGGCGAGGAGCGGGCCGGTCAGCAGCAGCGCGCCGGCGAGCAACGCGCCGACGCTGGTCAGCAGGAACAGCCCCACCCAGAACAGCGGCGGGAACGGCGTGAGCCGGGCGAGCTGGTCGGCGTCCGACTCCGGCATCCGGCCCCGGCTGCGCTGGCGGCGCAGCTCGAACACCGGCCGTACGCCGCCGAACAGCAGGAACCAGATCGAGGTCCAGGCGAACACGGCCTGCACCTGGGGCGAGGTGTACCAGGACACGGCGAGCACGACGCCGCCCGTGACGAGCACCGACAGCGCGCCGAAGAGGTTGCGGATCAGCAGCAGCATGGCCAGCAGCAGCGCCACCGCCAGCCAGAGCAGCAGGGTGATCCGGTTGCCGGCCAGCAGCCACGCGCCGCCGAGGCCGAGCAGCGACGGGGCGACGTACCCGGCGACAAGCGTGAGGATCATGCCCGGCCCGGTGGGTCGGCCGGCGGAGAGGGTCAGCCCGGAGGTGTCCGAGTGCAACCGGATGCCGTGCAGCCGGCGGCCGGTGAGCAGCGCCAGAAGCGCGTGGCCGCCCTCGTGCGCGATGGTCACCGCGTTGCGGGCGATCCGCCAGGGCACCCGGGCGGCGACCACGGCGAGCGCGACCACGGCGGTGAGCACCACGAGCAGCGGCGGTGGGTCCGGCTGGGCGCTCAGCAGCGTGTCCCGGAGCGTGGTGAGGCCGTCGATCAGGGGCATGGGCGGGGAGCCTACCGGGCCGAGCCGTGTCGTTCGACCGGCCGAGCCACTCGGAACGTCACACTGGGCGGACCGGACGCCGGAACGGAGGTGAGGTCGGGTGAGCGCAACGCTCGGTTCGCCGGTGACCCCGTTGACCGAAGCCGACTACCTGGCGACGGGCGAGAGCCGATGCCGCATCGAGCTGTTCGACGGCGGTCTGGTTGTCAGCGCCGCTCCGAGCCGGCGGCATCAGCGGTTGGCGCGACGGCTGGCGAACGCTGTCGAACTGGCAGCCGAACCGGCCGGCTTGTTCGTCTACGAGGCCGTCAACGTGCGGCTCGACGCCAACCGGATCATGATTCCGGACCTGGTCGTCACGGACGCCGACGACGAGGGCACCGTGCTCGAAGCGGATCGCGTCGCCCTCGTCGGGGAGGTTGTGCGGCCCGGCAACGCCGCGGTCGACCGGGTGCTGAAGATGCAGCTCTACGCGGTGGCCCGAATTCCGTGGTATCTGCTGGTCGAGCAGGACTGGGACAGCCAATTGCTGCGGCTGCACCGGCTCGACGGGGGGCACTACGTCGAGGACGGGGTGGCGAAGGCCGGCGAGACGCTGAGCGTGACCGAGCCGTTTCGGTGGGCCATGGACCCGGGAGACCTCCGGTGAACGGATGAAAATTTTCTTGCGCCCTATTGCGATCTAGGGCACTAACCTCCAAAGATGAGCGTCAATCAGTTGACGTCCTCTGGAGGCACACCATGGCCCGTACCAGACTCTCCGTACGCCGGCTGCTCGCGACCGGCCTGACCGTGGCCGCCACCGCGGCTGCGGCCCTCGTGGCGACCGGCGGACCGGCCGCCGCCGCGACCACGCCCGGCGTCGACGTCTCCCACTACCAGGGCAGCATCAACTGGACCAGCGTGCGCAACGCCGGTATCCAGTTCGCCTACATCAAAGCCACCGAAGGCACCAGCTACAAGGACTCGAGCTTCAACGCGAACTACGTGAACGCCTACAACGCCGGGGTGATCCGGGGCGCCTACCACTTCGCCCGGCCGAACATCTCCGCCGGCTCCACCCAGGCCAACTACCTGGCCAGCAACGGCGGCGCCTGGTCCGCCGACAGCCGTACGCTGCCTGCCGCGCTTGACGTCGAGGCCAACCCGTACAGCGGTGGCACCTGCTACGGCCTGAGCACCACAGGCATGCGCAACTGGATCCAGGACTTCCTCAACACCTACCGCTCCCGCACCGGCCGGTACGCGGTCATCTACACCACGGCGAGCTGGTGGAACCAGTGCACCGGAAGCTGGACCGGCCCGTGGGCCAACCACCCGCTGTGGCTCGCCCGCTGGGCCAGCTCGCCCGGCACCCTGCCGGCCGGCGCGCCGGTGTGGAGCTTCTGGCAGTACACGAGCACCGGCAGCGTCTCCGGGATCAGCGGCAACGTCGACCGCAACTACTGGAACGGTGACCGCAGCCGGCTGATCGCCCTGGCCAACAACACCTGACGGACACGGCTTCGCAGCGGGATCACCTCGTGTCGAGGCGATCCCGCTGTCGTCGTACCGTCTGGTCCTGGCTCAGGCGCGGCGGCGCGTGCCGGTCGGGACGGGAACCGTGGCGGGCCGGCGGGTCCAGCGCCACGCCGCGACGCCCGCGACGGTGAGGGTGAGGACACCGAGGACCGCGACCGGCGCGGACATGCCGGCGGAAATCAGGAGCAGGACGGCGTCGCCGAGCGCGACGAGCATCCACAGTGCCAGCCGAGGGCCGGTGTCCCTGCGTCGGTAACCCATGTCGCACCTCCTTCCGTCGTCAGGGGTATCCATACCCCCCGCTACGGAAAGTCATGCCAACGAGTTGGGCGACGGCGGGATTACCGGGCGTCAGTTCTCCCGGTCCGGCACGAAGCCCCTGGTGATGACGTCGAAGGCACCGAGGTTTGCCTCCCAGTCCTTCGCCGGCACCTCCCAACGCAGCGCGTACCCCCGGTTGCTTGCCGTCGCCACGCCGCGGTTACGCACGTGAAAGCGGGTGCCGTCGTTGCGCGTCTCCAGCCAGTCCCAGTCGGCGCAGGTGCGGTAGTAGCCGTTGCAGCGCGTGATGCCCACCAACTCGTAGTTGCTCACGTAGTTGTGCCGGGACGACTCCTTGCTCTTCCAGTCGGCGTACGCGTCCTTCTCCGGCTTGGACGTCCACTGCATGAACAGGACCCGCTTGGCGCCGCCGACCTCGTAGAGCACGACCTGGTTGTTGCCGGGCCGGGCCTGCCAGCCGTTCGGGATCGGCACCTTGAAGCCGTTCGAGCCGGTGTAGTAGCGCCAACCGGTCGGCAGGGCGAAGGCCGACGCCGACGGGCTCGCCGACGGCGTCGCGCTGGGCGACGAACTGCTCGGGGACGCGCTGGCACTGGCGCTCGGCGATGCGCTGTCGCTGGCTGTGGGTGGGACGGCCGACGCCACCGAGGAACCGGCCGACGGCTTGCCGCCGTCACCGTCGTCGTCGCCGTTGTTGAGCAGCGGCACGGCCACCGCCAGGCCGACAAGCAGCACCAGGGCGAGCGCGCCGATCAGCAGGTTCCGCCGGTTCGGCGCCTTGACCCCCGGCAGCACCGTCGCCCGGCCGGTCGTCGGCGCCGGGCTGACCGGCGCCGGGCTGACCGGAACGGAGTCACCCGAGGCCGGACTGACCGGGGCCGGGCTGACCGGGGCCGAGCGCTGGGCAGGGGCGGCGGCCACCGGCTCACCGTCGAGCCGGGTCTCGTCGAGCGCCGGATCGACGCCGCCCACCCGCGTCTCGTCGACCTGCCGGCTCGCGTCGGCCTGCCGGTCCGCGTCGAGTTTCGTCGTCGGCTCGGCGACCGGCGGGCTCACCTTCGCGGTCGGGCCGGCGTCCGAGGTGGGCGCCGGCACCTTCGCCGTCGGGTCGGCGGCGGCCACACCCCCGGCCGCGGCGACCCCGGACGCCGAGGTGGCCGCGCGCTCGACCTGGTCGTCGGCCGGGCGCGGCGCCGGCACCAGCGGCGGGCGCGGCACGCGCGGACCGTTCGGCCCCGGCCGGCGTACGCCGTCAAGCAGCGAGATGCCTTTGACCCCCCGCCGACCACCGACCTTGCGCAGCATGCGCTCCGCCACCTCGGCGGTGATCCGCTCGTCCGGATCCTTGCGCAGCAGCCCCTGGAGCACCGGCTTGAGCGGCCCCGCGTTGCGCGGCGGCGGCATCGGCTCGGTGGCGAGCGCGGCGAGCGTGGCGATCGCCGACGGGCGAGCGTACGGCGACTTGCCCTCCACGGCGGCGTAGAGCGTCGCGCCGAGCGACCACAGGTCGGCCTCCGGCCCGGCCGTGCCGTCCCGCGCCCGCTCGGGCGAGATGTAGGCCGGCGAGCCGAGCACCATGCCGGTGCGGGTCACGTTCGGGTCACCCGGAATGGTCGCCAGGCCGAAGTCGGTGAGCACCACCCGACCGTCCTCGCCGAGCAGCACGTTGCCCGGCTTGACGTCGCGGTGCATGATGCCGGCCTTGTGCGCGGCCTTCAACGCGCCAAGCACGCCGAGGCCGATCTCGACCGCCTTGGCCACCGACACCGGGCCGTCCTCGGCGATCGTGTCCTGCAACGACTTCGACGCGACGTACTCCATGACGATCCACGGGTCGCCGTCGGTGCGCAGCACGTCGAAGATGCGGACCACGTTGACGTTGTTGAGCCGGGCGATGGCCCGCGCCTCACGCAGCGAGCGCTCCCGCATCTCGCGACGCTCGTCCGGGGTCAGACCGGGCGGCGGGACCAGCTCCTTGATGGCGACATCCCGGTGCAGCACCTCGTCCCGCGCCTTCCAGACGCGGCCCATGCCGCCCTGACCGAGCGGCGTGAGAAGCCGATACCGGTCAGCGACGAGTTGGGGAAGTGCGTTCGACATCGCAGAAACGGTACCCGGCCACCCTGACGCACACACCGCCGGCACGCCACTGTCTGCCGAAGGTCGACTTCACGACGCGTACCCTTGGGTCCATGTCTGCCGAAGAGCCGATGTTCCGGATCGTCCGTGGGGTGCCCACCGCCGAGGAGCTGGCCGCTCTGGTCGGCGCGATCATGGTGCGTACCCGGCCGGTCGCAGTCGCCGCGCCCGTCGCGGTGTCGCACTGGACGCGCAGCGCCCGCCCGGTCGGCGCGACGCCCGCCGCCGGTCCCGGCGCGTGGCGCGCCGCCGGCCTTCCCCGCTGAAACCTTCCCCGCGTACGGAGCCCTGTCGGGGCTGCCGGGATCCGAGTGGAGCCATTAACCTCACTCTGGGAAACCGTACGGTGACGGGCAGGGAGGTCCGATGATCCCGGAGGACAACCGGCCAGGCGGCTGGCTGCGTGACTACGGCGGCATCGAGGCCGACATCCGCCAGATGAGGGAGTTCGCCGACCGGCTCCAGGACGAGGTCACCCGCAACTACGCGCCCCACCTGTCCTACATCGCCGACGACATGAAAGCCACGGTGCCCAACCCGGCCGACGCCTTCATCGAGCTGGTCCAGTTCATGCAGGCCCACCACGAGACGCAGAAAGCGGCCGTCAGCGCCGTGTGGGACCTGGCCCCCGCCACCGGCCGGCTGGCCGACGCCGCCGGCCGGATCGCCGCCCACTACGACGACGCGGACGCCTTCTCCTCCGCCCGGGTCGCCGACGTCGAACGGGCACTCGCCGCACCCCCCACCACCGTCGTACGCCCCACCCCGCCACTTGCCGACCCCACCGGCCCCGACCAGGGCCGGGTGGTCCTGCCGTGATCGAACGGGGCAGCGGACGCACCTCCGGGCTCACCGACTGGCGGCTGATGGACGTGCTGAGCATGTGGGCGTGCCTGCACGACCAGGACACCACCGGCCAGTGGAAGCAGGTCGCCGGCTGGCGCAAGGTCTGCGACCTCGCGCTCGCCCACCTCGGCCGGCTGCGGGAATACCGACGCGGGCTCGCCGAGGCGTGGCCACCCGAGACTAACGCCGCCGCCCGGGCGTACGTCGGCGAACTCGACCAGCTCATCGAACGCGTCCAACACACCCACGACGCCGCCGCCGCGAACTACGACGCGCTGGCCGCCGCCGCCCGCGCCATCGGCAGCGCCCGCACCCAACTGCAACCGCTCCACGACGAGTACGCGACCAAGTTGCAGCAGAAGCGGGCGTACGAGGCGATCCTCGCCGACCCGAAGGCGGTGGCAGGCAGCCGACTACCGGAACGGCCCCCGGTGACGGACGACGACCTGGAGCAGTTGAACGTACGGGCGCGCGGGTTGATGACGGGGTTGAGCGGAGAACTCCAGCAGGCCCAGGTCATGCTTCGCCAGCCTCCAACAAGAACGTGGCCAGGCCGCGATGAGGGCACCGCAGCCCCGGCGGACGCCCCAGGCGTTCCTGTCATTCCGCCTATCGTGCCGACTCCCCTGCCAATGCCAATTAAGAACGATGGAGCCCTCTCTCTAGGAGCAGGGGTCGTTTCCTCTTCCCCACCAACGGCACACGGGGTGGGTCCAATTCTCGGTGGCACAGCAGCAGTCCAACTGCCAGCGCCGCCCAACTCGAACCTGACCCCGATTCCGCCTGCTAGTCAACATGTCCCTCAATCGGGATTTAGCGGCTCGGCATTCATGCCGAGCTTGCCGAATGCTTCAGCTCGTGGACCATCGCCCGACCGAATCGGCGGACCAACGAACGTTAGTAAGCCCCCAGCGGTCAGCGCCGATGGCGCGAGCCGCGGAACAACGCCGATCCGCGCCTCCCCTATGAACGGAATGATCGGCGGTGTTCCAGGCATGGGCGCCAACCAGCCCGGACCCTCAGTGCCACAACGCCGCATTAACCCTGTCGGCGGCGTGATCGGCGGTGGCGGAGCCGGCACAGCACCGGCCGGCGCTGCGGGATCACGGCCCGGGGCGGGAAGGTCTTCGCAGATCGGCGGAATGCAGGGTGCTCCGCCTTTCGGTGGTGCTCCAAAGCCCGCCGCAAGCGGAGTGGACGGCAATGGTCGGCCATTCCAGCCCGGCAAGTCGGACCAATACCGGCTCTGGGATGCAGATCAACCCTGGGAGACTGAACAGGGAGTCCCGCCCATAGTTCGCCCGCCCGAGGACAAGGGTCCAATCGATCCTGGTCCCGCAATAGGGTTCGATAGGTGAGGCGGGCGACTGCTTCGACTATGGTGCCGTTCGCCCTCGCGCAAATAGCCCTAGCCACCCTTCCGCCGTCGAACTCGTCAACACCACTTCATCTGACGATTGAGAAGCCTGCAGGATTGCAGTGGCACCTGGGATTTCTCAATGCAGCGAAGGCACAAACTATTTCCAGAGGCACAGGGGTGGTAATCGCAGTGCCAGACACAGGGGTCGCACCTCATCCCGACATCCGACGGAATCTTCTTACAGGCGTTGACCTAACGAGCCCGCAGCCTAGCGATGGGCAGCATGATACAGATGGCCATGGGACTTCAATGGCTGGCCTTATCGTTGCAGACGGCGGACCTCATCAGCTCGGTGTGTTCGGCATCGCGCCGGAGGCTAAGGTGCTCCCTATCAGAGGGAAAATCGAGAACCGAGCCGGCGACACCGCGGATCTGGCGTCTGGCATCGAGTTCGCAATAGCAAACGGCGCTGACGTCTTGAGCATTTCGGCCGCCGCAGCCGCGGACGGTCGCCTCCAACAGGCGATCAAGCTTGCCTTACAGGCAGATATCGTAGTTATAGCAGCAGCCGGCAACACCACAAGCTCCACTACTGTGGAGTACCCCGGAAGAGAACCGGGCGTCATCGCCGTAGGCGGAATCGACCGAAACGGGAATCACGCCGCCATCTCGGTTACGGGACCAGAGATCGACGTCGTTGCACCGGCCGTCGACATCTACAGCACAGGACTGAACGGAGGTTACCGAGTCGGCACCGGCACCTCCGATGCCACTGCGATCGTGGCTGGGGCCGCCGCGCTCATCCGATCCAAATATCCCGACCTCCCCGCCGAAGAGGTCGCACACCGGCTCACCGCCACCGCCATCGACAAGGGACCGCCGGGCCGCGACGACCAGTACGGCTACGGAGTCATCGATCTGGTCGCCGCGCTCACTGCCGACGTACCCCCGCTCGGTTTTGAATCCACCGGGGTGACGGCCCCGGCCTCGACCGAAGCCCGGACCGGCAATGGCCGTGACGACGGCACGGTCCGGGGCCTCGTGACCCTCGGGGTGCTGCTGGCCGCCGGCGGCGGCTATCTGATCTGGCGGCGACGTCGACGTGCCGGGGACCCGCCGCCGAGGATCAGCCGGTAGCGTCGGCGGGGTGTCGACCTCCGTGCCGTTGCGCCTCGTGCTCGCCTCGCAGAGTCCCGCCCGCCGCAAGCTCCTCCAGGCCGCCGGGATCGAGCCGGACGTGCTGGTCAGCGGTGTCGACGAGTCGCAGGTGGTCAGTGACCGGGCCGAGGATCTGTGTCTCGAGCTGGCCCGGCTGAAGGCGCAGGCCGTGCTCGGGCGGCTGCGTCCCGATCCGGGCGAGCACACCTTGGTGCTCGGCTGCGACTCGGTGCTGGCGTTCGACGGTGAGATTCTGGGCAAACCGGACGACGCGGCGGATGCGACCCGGCGGTGGCAGCGGATGCGTGGGCGCAGCGGTGTGCTGCACACCGGGCACTGCCTGATCGATGTGGCGCGCGGGTCCCGTGCGGAGGCCGTCGCCTCGACCACGGTGCACTTCGCCGACATCAGTGACGAGGAGATCGCCGCGTACGTGGCGACCGGCGAGCCGCTGGCGGTGGCCGGGGCGTTCACCATCGATGGGCTGGGCGGCGCGTTCCTCACCGGCATCGAGGGTGATTCGGGCACGGTGGTAGGGCTCTCGCTGCCGCTGCTGCGGAGGCTTCTCGGCGAGTTGGACCTGCGCCTGATCGATCTGTGGACGAAGGTCGCGCCGGGGGGCCAGGAGATCGAGCATCTCGGCTAACGTCCAGGCATGACCACGAAGCCGTTGCCGCTGACCCCGGAACTGCACGCCTACCTGGTGGCCCACGGGTCCGCCCCCGACGAGATCGTGCGAGATCTGGTCGAGGAGACCCGGGCAGCGCTGCCGGCCGAGGCGGGCATGCAGGTGGCGCCGGAACAGGCGGCGTTCCTGACGTTCCTGACCCGGCTGCTCGGGGTGCGGCAGGCGGTGGAGGTGGGCACGTTCACCGGGCTGTCCTCGCTGGCGATCGCTCGCGGGTTGGCCGAGGGCGGCCGGCTGACCTGCTTCGACATCTCCGAGGAGTACACCGGGGTGGCCCGGCGGTACTGGGCCCGGGCGGGCGTCCAGGACCGGATCGAGCTGCGCATCGGGCCGGCCGCTGACACGCTGCGTGCGCTGCCGAGGGAGCGTCACCTCGACTTCGCGTTCATCGACGCGGACAAGGCCGGATATCCGGTCTACTGGGATGAGCTGGTGCCCCGGATGCGTCCGGACGCGGTGATCGCGGTCGACAACACGCTCCGGGGCGGGCGGGTGCTCGCTCCGGGCAACGCGGACGACCGGGCGATCGCCGCTTTCAACGACGCGGTCGTCGCGGACACCCGCGTCGAGGCCGTCATGCTGCCGATCGCCGACGGGGTCACCCTCGCCCGCGTCCGCTGAGCCAGTTCGCCGAGATGGCGGCATGCCAGCCCGCCGGACCCCGCCACCTCGCCGAAACGGAGTGGATCAAACGGCCCGACCCCGCCACCTCGCCGAGATGGCGTGGATCAAACGGTCCGGGAACCGGTCAAACGGGGGCAGGAGAAGGCGGGCGCAGGGCGCGGCCGAGGCGTACGGCCAGCAGCGCGGCCACCGCGATGAAGGCGGGCAGCAGCAGGAAGGCAAGATGCGGTCCGACGCCGTCCGCCACCCGGCCGAGCACGACCGGCGCGATCCCGAAACCCACCGCCATCGAGTACGACGACCAGCCCGCCGCCCGATCGGCAGCCGGGCCGGCGACGGCGAGCGCGATCGAGATGGCCAGGGGATAGTGCAGCGCGTTGCCCAGGCCGAGCACGACCAGGCCGGTGACCGCGAGCCAGCCGACCGGGCTGGCCCAGAACAGCGTGAACCCGGTGAGCGAGACGGCGAGCGCGCCGAGCAGCAGCGGCACCGGTGGCCAGCGCAGCGCGACCCGACCGCCGAGGGCCCGGCCGACGAACATGCCGCAGACGATCGCCGCTACCGCGGCCGACGCCCCGCCGGCACTCAGCCCGGCGTGGGTCCGGAGCACGTCGGCGGTCCACAGCGACAGGCAGACCTCGATCGATCCGGTGAACGACATCAACACCCAGGCGATCCAGTACGCCCGCGGCAGCCGTCCCGAACCGTGAGCGGTTCCCGTTCCGGTCGAACGCGAGCCGTCCACGACCTCGCCCTGCCCGGCGGCCGGTCGGGCGATGTCGGAGTCGGTCGACACCACGACGGTGCCCGGACCGGCGAGCGCAGGTAAGACCGCCGGAGCGGCGGGCGCGGGCACGGCCGCCGGACCGGCGGGCGCGGGCACGGCCGCCGGACCGTCCGGGACGGAGACGGCAGGCGTGGCCCCGGCGGGGCGGGCGGTAGCCGCGGCAGCGGGGGCGCGCTTCGGTAGGCGTACCCGAAAAGTCAGGGCGGCGAGCGCGACAAGCGTGATCAGGCCGACCTCGACGGCCATCATCGGCCGCCAGCCGAGGCCGGCGTCGACGGTGGCGCCGATGGTCAGCGGCGCCAGGATGCCCATGCCGGCGCAGGCGGCGTTGGCCTCGGTGAGCGCGGCGGGGGCGGCGGGACCGTGCCGGGCGGTGAGCACCACGTTGACGCCGCTGATCACCATCATGCCGAAGGTGGCGACGACCGCGACGGCGGCGATGGTGGCGGGCAGCGGGCGGAGCAGGCCGAGGGCGGTGACGCCGGCGGCCACGCCGGCGAGGCCGAGCCAGACGGCCGGGCCGCGCCCGAGGCGGCGGGCGACCGGGGCGAAGAGCGCGCCGCCGGCCAGGGCGCCGACCGCGATGCCGGTGCTGTGCAGGCCGGCCACCGCGGCGCTGGTGCCCTGTTCGTCGCGGAGCAGGGGTACGACGGGACCGAACCCGTAGAGGAAGAAGCCCCACAGGCCGAGTTGGGCGTAGGTCAGCCAGGTGGTCCGGTCACGGGTGAGGCGGGGCACCGGCCCGACGCTACTGGCGCCGGCCGGCGTCCCGCCGTGAGTGAGAGGCAGCTCTCGTGGGGTGTTAAGCGGGGCCCCTTCCTCTACCGAATGCGTTAAGCGGGGGCCCCGCCTTTCATCTCACGCTGCGAGCGAACTGGCGGGCGGCCCAGAGGACGCCGGCGACGGCGAGCACCGTGATGATGCCGAGCCCCTGCCAGACGTGGTCGTTGCCGAGGTCGCCGTCGAAGAGCGCGCGGGTGCCGTCGACCGCCCAGGAGAACGGGTTCCACTTGGCCACACCCTGAAGCCAGCCGGGAGCGTAGGTGAGCGGCAGCAGGATGCCGGAGAGCAGCAGCACCGGCTGCGCGATGGTGTTCATCAGCGGGGCGAGCGCGTCCTCGCTCTTGACCTTGAGGGCGACGCCGTAGGAGACGGCCGAGGTCATGAGCGCGATGAGGGCGAGCATCAGGTACGCCAGGAGCAGGTAGCCGATGAAGACACGCAGGTCGAACAGGAGCGCCAGCACGGTGATGATGACGGCCTGGGCGACGAGCGAGACCACGTCGCGCAGGGAACGGCCGAGCAGCAGCGCGAGCCGGCTGACCGGGGTGACCCGGGAGCGTTCGATCACCCCGGCACGCAGCTCGGCGATCAGGCCGAAGCCCTGGAACAGGCCGCCGAAGATGGCCAGCAGCACCAACAGGCCCGGTACGAAGATCTTGTACGCGGCGGCCTGCGTGGGCGCGTTCAGCGCCGGCTTGAGCAGCGGGGCGAAGAGCAGCAGGTACATCACCGGCTGGAAGACGCCGACGAAGAGCCAGACCGGGTTGCGCAGCAGCAGCTGGACTTGACGCTGGAAGATCAACCAGGTGTCGCGGGCGAGTTTCATGACAGGTTCTCCCGGGGTCAGGACTCGCGCAGCGAGCGGCCGGTCTTGGTGAGGAAGACGTCGTCGAGGCTGGGGCGGTGCAGCTCGATCGAGCGCAGCTCCAGCCCGGCGTGGTCGAGGCGACGCAGCACCAGCGGGATGGCGACGGCGCCCTCGTCGACGTAGAGGCGCAGCCCGCCCTCGTCGACGGTCTCCAGCTTCGTCACGTACGCCTCGGCGTCGAGCAGCTCGGCGGCCCGGGGCGTGGTCGCCGCGTCCAGGCCGACGACAAGCACCTCGCCGGAGATCTCGCGCTTCAGCTCGGTCGGGGTGCCCTCCGTGACCACCTCGCCATGGTCCATGATCGCGATCCGGTCGCAGAGCGCGTCGGCCTCGTCCAGGTAGTGCGTGGTGATGAAGACGGTCATGCCCTCGGTGCGGAGCCGGCGGATCTCGTCCCACATGTGCGCGCGGCTCTGCGGGTCGAGGCCGGTGGTCGGCTCGTCCAGGAAGACGATCCTCGGCTCGTGGATGATGCCGAGCGCGATCTCGACCCGCCGGCGCTGACCGCCCGAGTAGGTCTTGCACTTGCGGTCGGCGTACTCGCTGAGCTGGAAGGCATCGAGCGCGCGGGTGGCCCGCCGTTGCGCCTCGGCCTTGGAGATGCCGTAGAGGCGGGCCTGGAGCATCAACTCCTCGCGGGCGCTGGAGTCGTCCCAGGTGCTGCCGCCCTGCGGCACGTAGCCGATCCGCCGGCGCACCCCGGCCGGGTCCCGGAGCAGGTCGGCGCCGGCGACGGTGGCCTGGCCGCCGTCCGGCTCGATGAGGGTGGCGAGCATCCGCAGGGTGGTGGTCTTGCCGGCGCCGTTGGGTCCGAGGAAGCCGAAGATCTCCCCCTCGGCGACGTCGAGGTTGACGCCGCGGACCGCGTCGACGGTCTTCTTCTCGCGACCCGCGCGGGAGCGGAACGACTTCCGCAGCCCCCTGGTCTCGATCATCTCTGCTCCTGGTCCTCCCGGGCCGGCGTCGCGCGGCCACCGATAAGCGATTCGCGTCGAGGCTAACGCGATATAGCTCCTCTGGTCAACGTTGATTATTTCGTGTCTTCGCCGGTCCATCCCTCCCCGCGCTCCATCCCGGCGGGCAGATACGACACCCCCGACTCGATCCGCTCCGCGATCCGCACGCACCAGGCCATCTCCGCCTCCGCCCGGGCCAACCACAGCTCGAACATCCAGCCCACGTGCACCGGCTTGCGGGCGCGTACCCAGTCCGAGTCAAGTGACGCACGCATCGACTCGACGCCGGCCCGCAACAGGTTGGCCCGGTTACGCAACGCCGCCGCGGCCTCCTCGCGCGGCATCGCCGGCAGGAACGAGAACGCCGCCGCGAACGGGTCCGGCGACTCGTGGACCTGCCACCACTGGGCCCGCAGCAGCGTCTCGAACTCGTCCTCGCCCTTCGGCGTCACCTCGTACGTGGTGCGGGCCGGACGGGCGCCCACCTGCTCGACCGAGACCGTCCGCAGCAGCCCCTCGTCAGTGAGCTTGCGCAGCGCGTGATAGATCGAACCGGGTTGCACGTTGGCCCACTTGTCCGCGCTCCAACTCAGCAGCTCACGGCGTACGTCGTAACCGTGCACCGGCTGCATCCACCGGACCAGCCCCAGGATCATCATCCGCGTCGCCGACATCGGATAAGCGTAATAACCAAACTTGACTACAGTGCGACATCCCACACTGAGCGATCGTTAGGCCGCCCTGGCCCGGGGCTACACTCCCGAAATCGACCTCCCGGGAGGAGCCCCAAGGTGCGCAAGGTTCTCATCGCCAACCGCGGCGAGATCGCCGTCCGCGTCATCCGCGCCTGCCGTGACGCCGAGTTGGCAAGCGTCGCCGTCTACGCGGACTCCGACCGGAACGCCCTGCACGCCACGCTCGCCGACGAGGCGTACGCCCTCGGTGGTGACACCGCCGCGGACAGCTACCTGCGGATCGACAAGCTGATCGACGTCGCCGCACGGGCCGGCGCGGACGCGGTGCACCCCGGCTACGGCTTCCTCTCCGAGAACGCCGACTTCGCCCAGGCCGTCATCGACGCCGGCCTGACCTGGATCGGTCCCACCCCGCAGGCCATCCGCGACCTGGGCGACAAGGTGACCGCCCGGCACATCGCCCAGCGTGCCGGCGCGCCGCTCGTGCCCGGCACGTCCGACCCGGTGGCCGGCGCCGACGAGGTGACCGCGTTCGCCACCGAGCACGGCCTGCCGGTCGCCATCAAGGCGGCGTTCGGCGGCGGCGGCCGGGGCCTCAAGGTGGCCCGCACCATGGAAGAGATCCCCCACCTGTTCGAGTCGGCCACCCGCGAGGCGGTCGCCGCGTTCGGCCGGGGCGAGTGCTTCGTCGAGCGCTACCTCGACCAGCCCCGCCACGTCGAGGCACAGGTGCTCGCCGACAAGCACGGCAACGTCATCGTCGTCGGCACCCGGGACTGCTCGCTCCAGCGCCGGCACCAGAAGCTCGTCGAGGAGGCGCCCGCGCCGTTCCTCACCGACGCCCAGCGCGCCCAGATCCACGACAGCGCCAAGGCGATCTGCCGGGAGGCCGGCTACCACGGCGCCGGCACGGTCGAATACCTGGTCGGCGGGGACGGCACCATCTCCTTCCTGGAAGTGAACACCCGGCTCCAGGTCGAGCACCCGGTGACCGAGGAGACCGCCGGCATCGACCTGGTCCGCGAGCAGTTCCGCATCGCCGACGGCGAGAAGCTGCGCCGCACCGAGGACCCGACGCCGCGCGGCCACGCCATCGAATTCCGCATCAACGGCGAGGACCCGGGCCGCAACTTCCTGCCCGCCCCCGGCACCGTCACCGCGCTGCGGCTGCCCACCGGCCCCGGCGTCCGGGTGGACGCCGGCATCTCCGCGGGCGACGTGGTCGGCGGCAACTTCGACTCGCTGCTCGCCAAGGTGATCATCGTCGGCGAGACCCGTGCCGAGGCGCTGGAGCGGGCCCGCCGGGCACTCGACGAGATGGTGGTCGAGGGCATGGCCACCGCGCTGCCCTTCCACCGCCTGGTGGTCCGCGACGCGGCATTCACGAGCGAGCCGTTCACCGTGCACACCAGGTGGATCGAGACCGAGTTCGACAACACCGTCCCGGCCTTCACCGCCGTCGCCGACGCCGCCGAGGGCGCGGCCGAGCGCGAGACCGTCGTGGTCGAGGTGGGCGGCAAGCGGCTGGAGGTCGTCCTCCCGGCCGGCCTCGGCGCGGGTACGGCGGCAGTCGTGCCCGCCGCGCGCAAGCCGACCCGCCGTGGTGGTGGCAAGGCGGGCGCCACTGTCAGCGGGGACACGCTCGCTTCCCCGATGCAGGGCACGATCGTGAAGATCGCCGTGGCCGACGGTGACACGGTCGCCGAGGGCGACCTGGTCGTGGTGCTGGAGGCGATGAAGATGGAGCAGCCGCTGCACGCGCACAAGGCCGGCACGGTGAGCGGGCTGGCCGCCGAGGTCGGCGCCGCCATCACCGCAGGCGCCCCCATCTGCACCATCGAGGGTTAAGGAGGGGCCCCCGCTTAACGCCTCCGGTAGAGGCGGGGCCCCTTCTTAACACCCGGGCGGCGGGTGGTCTGGGCCACCAGCGGCGGCGGGGAACGCCCGGAGCGGGAATGATGGCCGGGTGCGGTTCCTTCATGGCGCGGTCCCCGCGCACGACCTGACCTACAACGACGTCTTCATGGCGCCCAACCGTTCCGAGGTGGGCTCCCGGCTCGACGTCGACCTGTCCTCCGGCGACGGCACCGGCACCACAGTTCCCCTGGTGGTGGCGAACATGACCGCCGTCGCCGGCCGGCGGATGGCCGAGACCGTCGCCCGGCGGGGCGCCGTCGCGGTGATCCCGCAGGACATCCCGATCGAGGTCGTCGCGAACGTCGTCGGGTGGGTCAAGCAGCGGCACCTGGTGCACGACACGGCGATCACGCTCGGCCCGACCGACACCGTCGGCGACGCCATCCACCTGCTGCCCAAGCGGGCGCACGGCGCGGTGATCGTGGTCGACGAGGGCGGTCGGCCGATGGGCGTGGTGACCGAGGCGGACACCGTGGGAGTGGACCGCTTCGCCCAACTCCGGCACGTGATGTCCACCGAACTGCACACCGTGCCGGCGGACGCGGACCCGCGTACCGGATTCGAGCGGCTCTCGGCGGGCCGGCGGCGGCTCGCTCCGGTGGTGGACGCCGACGGCCGCCTGATCGGCGTGCTGACCCGCGCGGGCGCGCTGCGCGCGACGCTCTACACGCCGGCGGTGGACGACCGGGGCCGGCTACGCGTCGCGGCGGCGGTGGGCATCAACGGCGACGTCACCGGCAAGGCCGCCGCGCTGCTGGAGGCAGGCGTGGACACGCTCGTCGTGGACACCGCGCACGGGCACCAGGAGCGGATGATGCAGGCGCTGCGGACGGTCCGCAAGCTCGACCCGGCCGTCCCGGTCGCGGCCGGCAACGTGGTCACCGCCGACGGGGTACGCGACCTGGTCGAGGCCGGTGCCGACATCGTCAAGGTGGGCGTGGGCCCGGGTGCCATGTGCACCACCCGGATGATGACCGGGGTGGGCCGCCCGCAGTTCTCCGCGGTGCTCGACTGCGCGGCGGCGGCCCGCTCGCTGGGCCGGCACGTCTGGGCCGACGGCGGCGTACGCCACCCGCGGGACGTGGCGCTGGCACTGGCCGCCGGCGCCTCGAACGTGATGATCGGTTCCTGGTTCGCCGGCACCTACGAGTCCCCCGGCGATCTCTACACCGATGCCGACGGCCGGCGCTACAAGGAGAGCTTCGGTATGGCCTCGTCCCGGGCGGTGAGCGCGCGGACCGCCGAGGACAGCATGTTCGACCGGGCCCGGAAGGCGATCTTCGAGGAGGGCATCTCGACCGCCCGGATGTATCTCGACCCGAACCGGCCGGGCGTGGAGGATCTGATCGACGAGATCGTGTCCGGGGTGCGCAGCGCGTTCACCTACGCGGGGGCGCGCAGCCTGGACGAGTTTCACGAGCGGGCACTTGTCGGCGTGCAGAGCACGGCGGGCTACACCGAGGGCATGCCGCTGCCGACGAGTTGGTGAGCTGGTGAGCGTCAGGCGTTAAGAAGGGCCCCCGCCTCTACCGGAGGCGTTAACCGGGGCCCCCTCCTTAAATTAGTTTGGGGCCTGATGGTTTGGGGGCTAATCTGGCTCCCGTGAACATGGGTCCGCTCGTCCGCTTCCCCGATGCGCTGCAACACGCGCCGCTCGGCCGGCTCATCTCCATCGCCGGCCACGTCGTCGAGCAGCACTGGGGGCGCTACCTGGCCGAGCACCACGGCCTCACCTCCGCCGGCATGCGCGTGCTGATGATCCTGCTGCGCTCCGGCGACATCACCCACCGCGACATGGCGGAGCTGTGCTTCGTCCGGCCGGCCACCCTCACCGGCATCGTCGACACCCTGGAACGCGACGGGTTCGTCGCCCGGCGGCGCGGCCCCGAGGACCGCCGCACCGTCCAGCTCACGCTCACCGACAAGGGGCACGAGCACGCCCGCTCGATCATCGACATGATCCACAGCGACCGCCCGCTCACGTCGGTCGACGCCGACCCGGCCAAGCGCGCGGTGATCCGCGAGTTCCTCACCGAAATCATCACCGGCATGTCCGACGGGGACCTCCGTCGGTTGAACCGGGACAGCGAGTCCGACAGCGAGTCCGACACCGAGTCGCCAACGGGGAGACGTCCGTGCTGATCCGCCTGCTCCGCACCTACCTACGCCCATACCGCCGACCACTGGCCGCCGTGGTGGCGTTCCAGTTCGTCGGCACCATGGCGTCGCTCTACCTACCAAGCCTGAACGCCGACATCATCGACCGCGGCGTCGCCCGCGGCGACACCGACGAAATCCTGCGTACGGGCGGATGGATGCTGCTCGTCAGCCTGGTCCAGATCGCCTGCTCGATCGCCGCGGTCTACCTCGGCGCCAGGACCGCGATGGGCTTCGGCCGGGACGTCCGGGGCGCCATCTTCGGGCACGTCAACCGCTTCTCCGCCCGCGAGGTCGCCCGGTTCGGCGCCCCGTCCCTGATCACCCGCAACACGAACGACGTCCAGCAGGTGCAGATGCTGGTGCTGCTGAGCTGCACCATGCTGGTGGCCGCGCCGATCATGAGCATCGGCGGCGTGGTGATGGCGCTGCGCGAGGACGTCGGGCTGTCCTGGCTGATGCTCGTCTGCGTGCCGGTGCTGGCCGTGGCGTTGGGCCTGATCATCCGCCGGATGGTGCCCGGGTTCCGACTCATGCAGACCCGGATCGACACCGTCAACCGGGTGCTGCGCGAGCAGATCACCGGCATCCGGGTGGTCCGGGCCTTCGTCCGCGAGCCGTACGAGACCGACCGCTTCCGGGTGGCCAACACCGAGCTGACCGCGACCGCGCTGCGCATCGGCCGACTCCAGGCGCTGATCTTCCCGATCGTGATGCTGGTGCTCAACGTGTCAAGCGTCGCGGTGCTCTGGTTCGGCGCGTCCCGGGTCGACTCCGGTGAGATCCAGATCGGCGCGCTCACCGCGTTCCTGGCCTATCTGATGCAGATCCTGATGGCGGTCATGATGGCCACCTTCATGCTGATGATGGTGCCCCGCGCCGCGGTCTGCGCCGAACGCATCTCCGAGGTGCTGGACACCGACTCGTCGGTGGTGCCGGCGGCGGACCCGGTGACCGAGGTGTCCGGCCACGGCGAGCTGGAGCTGCGCGGCGCCGGCTTCCAGTACCCGGGCGCGACCGCCCCGGTGCTGCACGACATCTCGTTCCGGGCGCAGCCCGGCCGGACCACGGCGATCATCGGCTCCACCGGCGCCGGCAAGACCACGCTGCTCACGCTGATCCCCCGGCTGGTCGACCCGACCGCCGGCGCGGTCCTGGTCGACGGCGTGGACGTGCGGGAACTGGCCCCGGACGAGCTGTGGCGGCGGATCGGGTTGGTGCCGCAACGGCCGTACCTGTTCAGCGGCACGGTGGCGAGCAACCTGCGCTACGGCAACCCGGAGGCCACCGACGCGGATCTGTGGGCGGCCCTGGAGATCGCCCAGGCGCGTGACTTCGTGACCGAGATGCCCGGCGGCCTGAACGCGCCGATCGCGCAGGGCGGCACGAACGTCTCCGGCGGCCAGCGGCAACGCCTGGCCATCGCCCGCGCGCTGGTACGCAAACCGGAGATCTATCTCTTCGACGACTCCTTCTCCGCGCTCGACCTCGGCACGGACGCCCGGCTGCGGGCCGCCCTCAAGCCGGTCACCGCGGACGCGGCGGTGGTGATCGTGGCCCAGCGGGTCTCCACGATCGTCGACGCCGACCAGATCATCGTGCTCGAGGACGGGGGCGTCGTCGGAATGGGACGACACGACGAACTGCTGGAGAACTGCCCGACGTACGCCGAGATCGTGGCGTCCCAGCAGACCGCGGGGGTGGCAGCATGACCGAACGCACCGAGCGCAGCGAGGGCCGTGAGGGCATGCCCGGCCAGCACAGCATGACCGAACGCACCGAGCGCAGCGAGGGCCGTGAGGGCATGCCCGGCCAGCACAGCATGACCGAACGCACCGAGCGCAGCGAGGGCCGTGAGGGCATGCCCGGCCAGCACAGCATGACCGAACGCACCGAGCGGGCCGTACCCCAGCAGCAGAAGGCCGAGTCGAAGCGGCTGCCCCCGGCCGGGCGGCGACCCGGCGGCGGCCCGCCGCACATGAACATGGGGATGCCGGCCGAGAAGGCGATGCGCTTCGGGCCGTCGGCACGCCGGCTGCTGGGGCGGCTGCGACCGCACCGAATCCAGCTCACCGGCGTACTGGCGCTCGCCCTGGCCGGCGTCGGTCTCAGCGTGATCGGGCCGAAGGTGCTCGGCCACGCCACCGACCTGATCTTCAACGGGGTGATCGGCCGGCAGCTGCCCGCCGGCACCAGCACCGAGGCGGCGGTGGCCGCGGCCCGGGCCGCGGGCAACGGCAACTTCGCCGACATGCTGGCCCGGATGGACGTGGTGCCCGGCGCCGGGATCGACTTCTCCCGGCTGGGCCGGGTGTTGGCGCTCGCGGTCGCGCTCTACGTCGCCGCCGGCATCCTGACCTGGGGGCAGGGTTGGGTGCTCAACGGGGTGGTGCAGCGCACCGTGCTGCGCCTGCGCGCCGACGTGGAGGACAAGCTCAATCGGCTGCCGTTGCCCTACTTCGACAAGCAGCCGCGCGGTGAGCTGCTCAGCCGGGTCACGAACGACATCGACAACATCGCGCAGACGCTCCAGCAGACGTTGAGCCAACTGCTCACCTCGCTGCTCACGGTCGTCGGCGTACTCGGGATGATGTTCTGGATCTCGCCGCTGCTGGCCCTGGTGGCCCTGGTGGCGATCCCGCTGTCGGTGGTCGTCACCGGTCAGATCGCGAAGCGGTCGCAGCGCAAGTTCATCGCCCAGTGGACGCACACCGGCGAGTTGAACGCCCAGATCGAGGAGGCGTACACCGGGCACGAGCTGGTCAAGGTGTTCGGCCGGCAGAAGGAGGTCGAGGCCGCCTTCCGGACCAAGAACGAGGAGCTGTTCCAGGCGAGCTTCGGCGCCCAGTTCGTCTCCGGGATCATCATGCCGGCGATGTTCTTCATCGGGAACCTGAGCTACGTGGCGATCGCGGTGGTCGGTGGCCTGCGGGTGGCCTCGGGCGCGATGAGCCTCGGCGACGTGCAGGCGTTCATCCAGTACTCGCGGCAGTTCACCCAACCGTTGACGCAGGTCGCGTCGATGGCCAACCTGTTGCAGTCCGGGGTGGCCTCGGCCGAGCGGGTCTTCGACGTGCTCGACGCCGACGAGCAGAGCGTCGACCCGGGCGAGCCGGCCCGGATCGCCGACCCGCACGGCCGGGTCGAGTTCGAAAACGTCTCCTTCCGGTACGACCCGGACCAGCCGCTGATCGACGACCTGTCCCTGGTCGCCGAGCCCGGTCACACGGTGGCCATCGTCGGCCCCACCGGCGCCGGCAAGACCACCCTGGTCAACCTGGTCATGCGGTTCTACGAGCTGGACGCCGGGCGGATCACCCTGGACGGGGTGGACATCAGCACCATGCGCCGGGACGACCTGCGTGGTCGGATCGGCATGGTGCTCCAGGACACCTGGCTCTTCGGCGGCACCATCCGGGACAACATCGCCTACGGGCGGCCGGACGCCACCGAGGAGGAGATCCTGGCCGCCGCCCGGGCCACCTTCGTGGACCGGTTCGTCCGCAGCCTGCCGGACGGCTACGACACCGTGATCGACGAGGAGGGCAGCAACGTCAGCGCCGGTGAGAAGCAGCTCATCACCATCGCCCGGGCGTTCCTCGCCGAGCCGTCGCTGCTGATCCTCGACGAGGCGACCAGCTCGGTGGACACCCGCACCGAGGTGCTGCTCCAGCGCGCCATGGCGGCGCTGCGTTCCGACCGGACCAGCTTCGTCATCGCGCACCGGCTCTCCACCATCCGCGACGCCCACCTGATCCTGATGATGGAGCGGGGCCGGATCGTCGAGCAGGGCACGCACGACCAGCTCGTCGCCGCCGACGGCGCGTACGCCCGGCTCTACCGGGCGCAGTTCACCGGCGCGGTGCTCGCCGACGAGGTGCCGGCGCCGGCGGGCCCGCCGGCGGGGATGCGTCCGACCGGCGCGCCGATCGGGAACTGACGTGGACCCCGCGACAGCCTCGACACCGGGTCCCGCCCGGGTGACGGTCCGTCACCCGGGCGGGACCGGGTCAGGCCGGTGGGAGCAGGTCGGCCGAGCGGCTGGCGACCACGGCCCCGACGAGGCCCCACGCGGCGTCCGCGGCCATCGGCGCGAGCCGACGCCCGTCGCGCAGGCGCAGCGAGATCGCGCCGTCGGCCGCCTCCCGGGCCCCGACCACCCCGACGTACGGGACCCGGCGCCGGGCCGCGTCCCGGATGCGGGCGCCGAGCGAGCCGCCGGAGTCGACCTCGACCCGCAGCCCGACCGCCTCCGCCTCCGCACCCAGCCGCCGGGCGACGTCGGCCTGCGCGTCGTCGACCGGGAGCAACAGCACCTGCACCGGGGCGTACCAGGCCGGGAAGGCGCCCTCGTGCACCTCGATCAGGTACGCGAACAGCCGCTCCATGCTGCCGACCAGGCTCCGGTGCACCATCACCGGCCGTTTCCGGCGGCCGTCCGAGTCGGTGTACGACAGGTCGAACCGCTCGGGCTTGTCGAAGTCGAGCTGCACGGTGGAGATCGTCGACTCCCGACCGGCGGCGTCCACGATCTGGACGTCGATCTTCGGGCCGTAGAACGCGGCCTCGCCGGGCGCCTCGACGGCGTCCACCCCGTCGAGCGCGGCGCGGAGCAGGTCCTCGGCCCGCGCCCAGCCGGCGTCGTCGCCGACGTACCGTTGCCCAGGCCCGCGCACGGACAGCCGGAGCCCGGCCGGCCGGACGCCGAGCGCGGCGTGCGCCTCGCCGATCAGCCGCAGGATCTCCCGGACCTCGTCGCCGACCTGCTCCAGCGCGCAGAAGTTGTGCGCGTCGTTGAGCGAGATGGCGCGAACCCGGGACAGGCCGCCGAGCACCCCGGAGCGTTCCGCCCGGTACATTCCGCCCAGCTCGGCGATCCGCAGCGGCAACTCGCGGTAGGACCGGCCACGCGCGGCGAACACAAGCGCGTGGTGTGGGCAGAGCGCCGGCCGGAGCACGAACTCGTCGTCGGCGCTCAACCGCATCGGCGGGAACATGTCGTCGGCGAAGTAGCCGAGATGCCCGGACCGCTCGAACAGCTCCCGTTTGCCGAGCGGCGGCGAGTAGACGTGCCGGTAGCCGGCCCGGCGCTCCAGCTCCCGGACGTACTCCTCGACGGCGTGCCGGGCGGCGGCGCCGGCCGGCAGCCAGATCGGCAGGCCGGCGCCCGCGAGCGGATCGGAGACGAACAGCTCCAGGTCCCGGCCGAGCCTACGGTGGTCGATCATGTCGCTCTCCTTGATCGGGTACGACCCGGAGGCGAGCGGTGCCGGAACGCCGCGAGGCCCCGGAGCGGATCGCCCCGGGGCCTCGTCGACGGAAACGTCAGTGCGGCGCGCCGGGAACACCCGGCGTCGTGGTCCTCTCCGCGCTGCGCATGCGGTGACGGTACGGCCGGCCGGCCCTACCGCGCGACCGCATTTCCGGCCGGCGGGTCAGCGCTTCTCGCAGGCGACGCCGTCCTTGTCCCGGTCGTGCTTGGTGTTCTTCGCGTAGACCGCGTTCGACACCGTGAAGTTGGTGACCGGCTTGGTGCTGCCGCGCACCTTGTCCTTCGCGCCCTTCTTGCCGACGCCGTGCTTGTAGGTCTTGTTGAGCTCGGTGCAGTTCTTGTATGTCTTCGCCGCCGCCTCAGCCGGGCCGACCGCGACGGCCACGCCGCCGCCGATCGTCAGGGTCAGGGCGAGCACACCCCGGAGCAGGGTGGAAACCATGGAGCCTCCTGTGCGCGAATGCTGCTAGGGCCCAAGATCGTATCTGGGATGCGCATCCGGGGAGGCGTGCTGTCGCAGGCCCGACAGCGGAGAGTGGGTGCGGGTCGCCGGCACGGGACCTGCCGGCGACCCGCGGCGGCCCGGTCGTCGGGAACGGGGGACCCGACGGCGCCGGTGCCGCGTCCCGCCAACGGTACGCCGGTGCGCACAGATCCGCCGCCCCGCTCCGCGTCCGGCCCACTCCGGCGGGGTGGCGGCCGTGGCTGAGCTCATCGCCCACGTCACGTCGCCCGCGTGGGCGTACGCGCTGCTGCTGGCCCTGCTGGTGGCGGACGCCTTCGTCCCGGTGGTGCCCACCCAGGTCATCATGATCACCAGCGGCGCGCTCACCGTCTACGGCGGGCTCAGCCTGCCGGTCACCATCGCGGTCGGCGCGGCCGGCGTCTTCGTCGGCGATCTGGCCTGCTATCTGCTCGGCCGCACCACGCCGACCCGCAAGGCGACCGGGCACGCCACTCCGGGGCGCGCCCGGCGTGCGGTCGCCAAGGCCACCCGCCGGCTGCGCGAGCCCGGGCCGCTGGTCATCCTGCTCTGCCGCTTCGTGCCCGGCGGCCGGATGGCGGCCTGCTTCTCCGCCGGCCGCAGCCGCTACCCGTACCGGCTGTTCCTGAGCTACGAGGCGGTGGCGGCGGTCGGCTGGGCCGGTTATGGCGCGCTCGTCGGCCACCTGGGCGGCACGGCGCTCACCGGGTCCGGGTGGCGGTTGCTGCTGATCGCCGGCGTGGCCGCGGGCGGGTTCGCGGCGGCGGGCTGGGCGATGACCTGGATCGGCACCCGCCAGGCCCAGTCGGCCGCACCGACGCCACGACCACGTGACGACAGCGAAGGAGAACCGATCATGAACAGTGGAACCAACTGGCGCGACGTCGGGGCGAAGGCCCAGCGGCTCGATCCCACCTGGAACGATCCCGAGCGGGTGGCCCGACGCCGGCAACTCCGGAAGCAGATGCTGGCGGCGGTGGACGGCGCGCGGCCCGGCCCAGCCGGCGAGGAGTCGGACCGGGCCGAGACTCCGGTCGACTGAGGTTCGCGGAATTTCGGAGGACATCGGAGAGCCGCAAACCACATCGCATAAGGTTTACTTATATTTGTCAGGTGTGGGAGATCAGACTGCATCCTGAGGTCGAAGCCTGGTTCCTCGACCTGTGCATAGGCGATCCGCGCACGGCCGAACTCGTCGAAGAGGCGCTCGACCTACTGGCAAAGCACGGCCCGGCCCTTGGCCGGCCGTTGGTCGATCGACTGAAGGGCAGCGCCTATCACCATATGAAGGAGTTACGGCCGGGTTCGAGTGGTTCCTCGGAGGTTCGCATGATCTTGCGTTCGACCCCTTCCGCGAAGCCGTATTCCTTGTAGCCGGGGACAAGTCGGGGCAATGGCAGAGTTGGTACCGGATCGCCATACCGTTGGCGGATGAGCGGTTCCAGGAACACTTGATCAGCTCGAAGGAAGACCGGACATGACCGATTGGGCGAACTGGCGCGACGTCAAGGCGAAGGTTCGGGAGGTCGACCCCTCCTGGGACGACTCCGATCGGGTGGCCCGACGCGGCCGGCTCAGGGAGCAGATGCTGGCCTCGGTCAGCGGCGCGCAGTTGGCGGAGATCCGTAAGCAGTTGGACATGACGCAGGCTCAGTTGGCGGAAGCGGCGGGCCTGTCCCAGGCCCGGATCAGCCAGATCGAGCGCGGAGAGAGCGTCAACCTGGAGATACTGCGCGCCTACGTGACCGGGCTGGGTGGCCATCTCGATGTCGTCGCCCGGATCGGAAACATCCGGCTCGACGTGGCCTGACGCGCGTTCCACCGCCGCCCCGGTAGGGGTTGACCCGGGGATCGAAGTGGGTGACCGCCCCGGATCCGTCTCGGGCGGTTCCGGCGACAGGCTGGACCCATGCGTTCGGCCCGGAGCAGCGGCCTGCTGGCCCTCGGCGGGATCGCCCTGGCGGCGGTGCTCGCCGTGATCGGTCACGTCGAGGTCAACGACGACCTGAGTCCCCTGTCGCTGACCGTCAGCGACTTCGCCGTCTCCGACCGGGGCGGCGTCATCGACACCGCGATGGCGGTCCTGGCGGCGGCCACCGTCGTACTCCTGCCGGCCCTGCGCCGCAGCGGCGCGGACCGGGCCTCCCTCACGCTGCTGGCGGCCTGGTCGGGCGGGCTGCTGGCCGCCGCGGTGGTGCCCACGAACGCCCCGGGCTCGCCCATGGACACCGCGGCCTACGTGCACCGGTACGCCTCGGTGCTGTCGTTCCTGGCCCTGCCGGTCGCCGGCTGGCTGCTCGCCCGCCGACCCAGCGGCCCGCCCGCCCGGTGGCTGCGCGCCCTGACCCTGACCAGCCTGCTGCTGGCCGCCGCGATGATCTGGTGCGCCTACCCCGGTGACCGCGCCCTGATCGGCCTGGCCGAGCGCCTCCTCATCGTCACCGAGACCGCGCTCCTGACCACCGTCGCCCTCCACCTGGGTCGAGGGCCGCGCTCACTCCAACTCGTGCAGCATGAGCTGGCGGGCGGCCTCGGTGATGGACCCGGACAGGCTCGGGTAGATCGTGATGGTCTGGGCCAGCTCGTTGACGGTGAGGTTGTTCTCCACCGCCATGGTGATCGGCAGGATCAGCTCGCTGGCCTTCGGCGCCACCACCACGCCGCCGATCACCTGGCCGCTGGCCGGCCGGCAGAACAGCTTGACGAAGCCGTCGGCCAGGTCGTCCATCTTCGCCCGGGCGTTGCCGGACAGCGGCAGCATGACCTGGCGGGCCGGGGTCTTCCCGGCGGCCACCTCGTCCTGCGACACGCCGACCGTGGCCAGCTCCGGGTCGGTGAAGACGTTCGCCGCGACGGTACGCAGGCGCAGCGGCCGGACCGCTTCGCCGAGCGCGTGCCACATCGCGATCCGGCCCTGCATGGCGGCGACGCTCGCCAGCGGCAGCACGCCGGTGCAGTCGCCGGCGGCGTAGATGCCCGGCACGTTGGTCCGGGAGACCCGGTCGACCGTGACGTAACCGCCCCGGGCCAGCTCGACGCCGTATTCGGCCAGGCCCAGGTCGGCGGTGTTCGGGATCGAGCCGACCGCGATCAGCGCGTGCGAGCCGGCGACCTGGCGGCCGTCGGAGAGCACCACCTCCACGCCGTCGCCGACCCGGCGGACGGCCTCGGCCCGGGAGTTGTTGAGGATGCTCATGCCCCTGTTGCGGAACACCCGCTCGATCGCCATCGCGGCGTCGGCGTCCTCGTGCGGCATCACCCGGTCCCGGCTGGAGACCAGCGTGACCTTGACGCCCATGGCCAGGTAGGCGCTCGCGAACTCGGCGCCGGTGACGCCGGAGCCGACCACGATCAGGTGCTCGGGCAGCTCGGGCAGGTCGTAGACCTGCCGCCAGGTCAGGATGCGCTCGCCGTCGGGCAGCGCGGTGGGGAGCTGGCGCGGGGTCGCGCCGGTGGCGACGAGCACGGTGGAGGCGCCGATCGGGTACGCGGGCGAGCCGTCGGCCGGGGTGACGATCACCTGGTGGGTGTGACCGAGCGTGTCCTCACCCAGCCGCGCGGTGCCGGCGACGAACTCCACCCCGGCCTTGACCAGCTTGGTGTGGATGTCGGCGGACTGGGCCAGGGCGAGCCGTTTGACCCGCTCGTGCACCGCCACGGCGTCGACCGTGACCGCCTCCAGGCCGTCGGAGTGCACCCCGAACTCCTCGGTGTCCCGATAGTTGGTGACCACCTCCGAGCTGGCGATGAACGTCTTCGAAGGCACGCAGTCGGAGAGCACGCAGGCGCCGCCCGCGCCCTCCGCCTCGACCACTGTGACATCGGCGTCCAGTTGGGCGGCGACGAGCGCCGCCTCGTACCCGGCCGGCCCGCCGCCGATGATCACGATCTGGCTCACTGAGCCATCCTTCCGTTCGCGACTGCGGGGCTCCGCTTCGCTGCGCTCCTCGCGCTCACCACAGCCGTCCTTCCGTTCACGACTGCGGGGCTCCGCTTCGCTGCGCTCCTCGCGCTCACCACAGCCATCCTCTCGTCCGTCTTCACAGTGACTTTCTTCTCCCCGTCGCGTCCGACACGCACCGTCGTATTCTCCCCCACCGGCAGACCGGGCTATCGTCGTCGCCGTGCGTCTCTACGCCGCTTACGGCTCAAACCTGGATCCCGCTCGCATGCGCGCCTACTGCCCGCATTCGCCGATGGTGGGCACCGGCTGGTTGGAGGGGTGGCGGCTGACCTTCGCGGGCGAGGACGTCATCGGGTGGGAGGGCTCGGTGAGCACCGTGGTCGAGGCCCCGGGTGAGCGGGTCTTCGTGGCGCTCTACGACATCCACCCGTACGACGCCGCCCAGCTCGACGAGCTGGAGGGCGTGACCGCCGGGACCTACCGCAAGCTGACCGTCCGCGTCTCGACGCTGGACGGGGACGTGACGGCCTGGGTCTACGTCTTCGACGGGTACGAGGGCGGCCTGCCGACGTCGTGGTACCTGTCGGAGATCGCGAACGCGGCGGAGAAGGCGGGCGCGCCCGACGACTACGTCACCGAGCTGCGGTCCCGTCCGACCGGCACGGCGTCCGCCTAGCGCGTCTCCCACCCCGACAGTGTGCGCCGGTCGGCCGCCCACCCGCTCGGCGACCCCCGGCCCGGGGGTACCGGGTCACACCTGCGGGGCGGGCACGCTCCGCTCGTACATGTCGGTCCAGCGTTCCTCCACCAGCCCGACCGAACGGTAGAGAGTGACCGGCGCGGTCGGGTTGGCCAGGTCGACGCCCAGCCCGGCGCGGGCGCGGCCCTTCGCCGCGTAGACCGCGAACGCCCGGCGCAGCAGCGCCGCGCCCACCCCGCGCCGCCGGTGGGCCGGCAGCACGGACAGCGTCCGGACCCAGCCGGCGTCCTGCTCCACCGCCTGGTCGGAGGACTGCAGGGCGCCGGCCGGCTCGCCGTCGACCTCGGCCACGAACCACTCGTCCCAGACCTTGCCGTACGACGGCAGCAGCTCCCGCCAGCGGTCGAAGCCGAGTGGATCGTGGTCGAGCGTGTCCCGGAACGCGGTGTCGTGGATCCGGTGGAACAGCCGCAGGTCGGCCTCGTCGTCGGGGCGCAGCGGCCGGACCGTCACCCCGGCCGGGGGTGGCGGCTCGGCCGGCAGATCGGCAAGCGAGCGGCTCATCCGGACGTACCGCTTGACCCGCTGGAACCCGGCCGCCACCAGCTCATCCGCCCAGCGGGTCTCCGGGGCGTACACGCCGGCGCGCGCGGTGAGCGCGGGCACGCCCCGTTCGGCGGCCCGTTCGGCGACCCGGTCGAGCAGCCGGGCCAGCAGCGGGGCGCGGAACTGCGCGCCCCGGTCCGGGTCGACGAGCACGTCCACCCACTCCCGGCCGACCCCGCTCGGGTTGCCCAGGATCGACCAGGCGACCGGCGTCCCGTCCGGGTCGGTGACCAGCCAGGAGTCCCGGGCCGGGTCGACGAAGGGCGCGGTCAGCGCGTCCCGTACGTCGTCGGCGTCGAAGTCCGGATAGCCCACGGCGAACGTGTCGGCGGCGTGCACCACCGCCAGGATCGCGGGCACGTCGTCGAGGGTGGGGCGGCGGGCCGTCCAACCGGCGGGGAACGTCACGCGGCAGATCCTGGCAGTCGGACCGCCGCCACGCCTCCCATTTATCCGTGCCGGGCGTGCAGCCGCGCGACGGTGAGCAGATCGACCAGCTCCGCGCCGCCGACCTGGCCGAGGGCGTGGAACGCCGGTGACACCAGGCGGTCGGTCACCGCCTCGGCCCAGATCCGCCGCCGCACCAGCGGCCCGACCGGCGGGTAGGGCGGCGTCCAGCC
Organism: Micromonospora sp. WMMD975; assembly: GCF_029581215.1. Classification (NCBI taxonomy): domain Bacteria; kingdom Bacillati; phylum Actinomycetota; class Actinomycetes; order Micromonosporales; family Micromonosporaceae; genus Micromonospora; species Micromonospora sp. WMMD975. Next base: position 6,639,311 of record NZ_CP120739.1, on the reverse strand, counting down.
GCAGGCGGCGGCGCCCGCCTCCCCCTCCGGGCCGGCCAGCACCGCCTCCAGCGGGGTCAGTCCGGACGCTCGCACGGCCAGCAGGTAGGCCCCGGCGAAGTGCTCGCGCAGCAGCAGCAGGCCGACGGCAGCGCGGGCGCCCGGTGACGGGTCGGGCACCGGCATGGCCCGCCAGGCGGCGAAGAGCGGCATGGCGCTGCCGTCGGCCGCGTCGACGGCCCGGTCGAGCAGACCGGCGAGCCGGGCCGCCCCGGGCGCGTCGCCCAGCCGGTCCACCCCCCACCGGCAGCACTCGGTCAGGTTCGCGGCGGCCACCTGCAAGGGCGGCACCGCCCGCGCCGCGGCGTCCCAGCCGTCCGCCACCGCATCCGGGGCGATGAACCCGAGCGCCGCCGCCACCGTCTCGGCGCGTACGTCACCGAGCGCGCCGGCCCGGCCGGTGATGTAGAAGGCCCAGCCGGAGATGCCGAGCAGCCGGGCCCGGCGCTGTGTCGACGGGCAGCGGGAGAACGCCTCCCCGAGCTCCAGCACCAGCGGTTTGCAGGCGGCGGCGACCTGCTCCGGCGTCATCGGTGACCCACCGCCGTCCGTCCACCGTGGGCATCCATCACGCTCAGTCTGCCCGGTCGTCACCGGCTTCGGCATCCCCCTCTTCGGCGTCGAGCGCCTCCAACACGGCCTCCACCTCGCCGGCCCGCCGCCGGGCGGCGGTGACCGCCCGTTCCGCGCCCCGCCGGGCCAGCTTCGCCCGGCTCAGCTCCTGCTCGGCCACGGCCCGGCGGCGCTCCAGCTCGGCCAGCTCCGTCTCGATCCGGTCCAGCGTCGCGGCGCCGTCCCGTTCGGCCGTGTCCGCACCGGCCAGCTCCGCCTGGGCCCGGTCCAGGTCCGCGCGGGCCTTCGCCAGTTCGCGTGTCGCGGTCCGCCGCCGCCCGGCCCGTTCGGCCCGTTCGGCCCGCGCCGCCCGCTCGTCGCGGGCCCGGCGCGCCTCGGCCCGCTCGGCCGCCTTATCCGGTACGCCGGACCCGACCGCCCGATGCGGTACGCCGGACCTGCTGGCCCGATCCGGTACGCCGGGCGCCTCCTCGTCCGCGGTGACCAGCCGGAGCTGGGGGCGGGGCACCTCGCCGAAACCGGCGTAGTGGCTGGACCGCAGCAGCCGACCGGCGCGTACCTGCTCGGCCACCTCGGTGTCGGAGAGCGCGGCGTTGAGCGTGGCCTCCACCTCGCCCAGCGGCAGCTTCCCGGCCGGCGGCGCGGCGGGCTCGTCGGCGGCCAGCCGGCGTACCTCGGCGACGAGCGCGCCCACGACGGCGCGGCGCTGGGCGGAGAGCTCCCGCAGCTTGCCGCCGCGCAGGTCGCGCTGTGCCGCGCGGAGCGACTCGGCGAGCTGGGCCAGGTCGGCGACCAGCTCGGGTCGCCGGATCGCGAGCAGGTTGACCAGCCAGGCCGCGACGGTGGGCCGGCGCAGCCGGCCGATCTCCCGGGCGGTGCGCGGGTCGCCGGCCTGGCGCGCCTGCGCCACCGCGGCGTCCCGGGCCTCGACGAACTTGTCCGGCGGGGTGGCGTACAGCCGCCGGACGATCTCGACGGGTACGTCAGGCATCGATCCGGGTGCCCGGCTCCAGACGGCGGTAGTCGGTCTTCGACAACGCGGTGTACTGCCGGTCGAGCACGCCGAAGCCGTTGGCGTTGAGCAACCCGTCGTGCAGGGCGTAGGCCCGCCGCGGGGCGACCGCGCGGATGAAGTCGACCACCTCGGAGAACTTCGACCAGGGCGCGTGTATCGGGGCGAACAGCGTGTCCACCTGGACGTCGTCGGGCACGAACAGCGCGTCGCCCGGGTGGTAGACCACGTCGGCGAGGAGATAACCCAGGTTCTCGATCACCGGGATGTCCGGATGGATGACGGCGTGCCGTCCCCCGTACGCACGCACCGGCACCCCGGCGGCGGTGAACGACTCTCCCGGCGCGACCGGGACGAGCGCCTCGGCGGCGTCACCGAGCACGCCGGCGAGCGAGGCGGGGCCGTGCACCGGCACCGGTCGCCGCTCCAGCGCGCCGGTGAGCGCGGCGACGTCCAGATGGTCCTGATGCTCGTGGGTGACAAGCACCGCGTCCACCCCGTCCAGCGCCTCGGACGTCTCGCTGAACACCCCGGGGTCGACGACAAGCACTGCCCCGTCGTGCTCCAGCCGGAGGCAGGAGTGGGCGTACTTGGTGAGTTGCATGGTGGCTCCTCGATCGTCGAATCGTGCCGTCCTCACCGCAGTCTGCCGGACGTGGCGCGACCGCGCGTGACGTCGGACGTTAATGGGATTCCCGCCGACTCCGACGCCTTTCCGGCCCGGGCCGGGCGCGCGCCACCATGGGATACTTGTCGCACCACTAAGGACTGTGCGTCGTGCGGGGATTCCGGCGGAAGGGAGTTCCGTTGAACAACGACGAGACCGGGCAGTCCCGGATCGAGGAGCTTGAGTCCAGGCTGATCACGCTCGCGCTCACCGGGGCGCTGGCGGTCAGCATCGCGGACAACATCTTCCACTTCGTCACGAACAAAGACTGGACGATTCCCCTCATTTTCCTGACCATGCTCGTCTTTCTCCGGTGGCTCGACATCACCCGGCGGCGGGTCCTCACCATCGCCACCGGGGCGCCGCTGCGCACATACGATTCCTCGTCGGCCTTCTACGGCGAGGCCCTGCACGCCATTTCCCGCAGTTCGAAATCGGTCTACGCCGTGTTCTCGCACGACACCGCCCCCGGTCAACAGACGGAGGAGTCCCGCCGCTATTACACCGGCACCATCCGCTGGGCGCGCAAGACACCGGGCAAGCGCTCCCTGCACCGGGTGATCCGCCTGCCGCACAGCAGTCCCGACATCCAGCAGTGGGTCGACGAGCAGGTCGACCTGGCCAGCAAGATCGAGAATTACCACATCAAGATCCTGCGTTATCCGCCCGGCATGGAGTTGGAGGGCGAGAATTTCGCGGTCATCGACTCCGTGGTGGTCTTCCTCGGCTTCGCCGTGGACGACCGTGGGGAGTTGCGCGGCTTCAGCATCCGCGACACCGGGGTGGCAGCCGCCTTCGAGCACCACTTCCGGGAGTTGTGGCGGCTCGCGAGTGCCGATCCGCAGCCGTCCTAGCCGGTCTGCTCCGTCGGGACGCCCAGCGCCGCCACGTAACGGTCCGGCCGCTCGGCCCAGTCGTTCGTCCACCGGGCGACGATCGCGTCGGCCGGCGGTCGGCCGGTGGCGGCACTGTGGAACGCCGGCTCCAGCGACTTGACGATGTCCGGATGCTCCAGCCCCCGGGCGACCCGCGCGGCGAGTCCCTTCTCGGCCAGGTGCACGAGGTGCCCGGCCACCTCGCGGATCTGCGGGTTGATCCCGTCCGGGCTGCCCTGCGCGGCCTTGACCGCGATCAGGTCCAGCGCCTCGGTCCGGAACTCCGACACCACGTCGAGCGCCGCCCGCCGGACCGCCGGCTCCTCGGCGAGACCGACGAAGAGCGCCGGGACGAGCGCGAGCTGAGCCCATGCCTGGCCGTCCGGCAGCCGCGTCTCAAGCGTCCGGCGCGGCCGGATCGAGGGCCACACCTGCCCCAGGTGGGTGCGCCAGTCGGCGATCGTGGGCCGGGTTCCGTCCCCGAAGCCGTCCCGCAGCGACTCGCGGAAACTGTGCGGGCCGCCCGGCACGTACCCGTGGTCGGAGCGGCGGTAGATCATCGGCAGCGCGCACAGCACCTGGACCAACTCCGCCAGGTCGGTGACGGCGTACAGGCGGGAGGCGAGATGCTGGCACCGCGCCGGGTCGATCCGACGCCAGTAGGCCATCCGCCGGGAGACGAGGCCGTCGTCCCGGTGCGGCCCGGCGAGCGCCGGGGCGTTCGCCAGGAGCGCGGCGAGGAAAGGCGAAACTCCGAGCAGCATCCGGAACTTCTCCAGATATTCGGCCTCGTCGAGCGCGTCCAGGCTCACCTGGGTGGACAGCGTCAACCCCATGACCTGGTCACCCAGCCGGCCGCCGTCGCCCAACTGGGCGAACCAGCGACGCATGATGCGGGTCCGCTCCTTGGGCGCCCAACTGATCCCGGCCGGGTCGTCGAAGGGCAGGTGCGCGCCGGTCAGCAGGCGGAGCCGCAACGGCTCGGCGACCCGCGCCACCTCGACCAGGCGCCGGCGGGCCGCGGCCACGCTCTCGCTCACCGACACCTGGGGCGCCGACGAGTATTCGATCGCGCCGGCCATCTCCAGGGTCAGCGCGGCGCCGTCCGGAAGCGACAGACCGACGAGCGCGCCACCCTCGTGGATCGGGTCGCCCCCCAACCCGTCGAGGAGCGCCACCAGCAGGGCCCGGGTGCCCGCCGGCTCGTCGTACGAGACGGACCGCCCGGTGTCCGGGCGGACCAGACCGCACTCGACCTCAAGCCCGATCCGGTGGCTGTGCCGACCGGTCGGCCGGAACCACCCGACCAGGTCGGGAATCTTCAGCTGTGGCTCGTCGTGTGGCACCACGCCCTGACTCATGGGTCACTCCCGCTCCCGGTCGCTCTCCCGACGGGGCCGAGCAGGGCTCAGCTGATCTTCGCCGGGGGCGCCAACCCTTCCGCCAACCCTACCGTCGATCCGGACGAATCCCGGAACCGCCACGGTGCGACGACGACCCAGGAATGGATGTGCTGCTCGGTCGCGAGCAGGTCTTTGCGCAGGTCGTAGACGAGGTGCCGGGGTGCGCCCGGCGGGTCGCCGACCCGGGTCCCGCGGAACGGCAGCACCGGCAGCAGCAGCGGGTAGTCGATCTGGCCGGTGCCGTTGCCGACCCCGATCTCCTGTTCCAGGAAGTCGCGGATGGTCGCCTGGACGTCCTCGATGTCCGCGACCGGGGCCAGCCCCGGGTCGGTCTCGGCGGGGTCCACGTCCGTCGGGCTCAGCGGCGCACGCCGCCAGATGAGCTGGAACGCCGGACGCTTCTCGGTGAAGCCGCGATCCCAGGGCCGGGGGCTCATCGAATAGACGTCGTAGGTGTGGTGGTGGTAGACCGTGCCCGCGCCGCCGATCTCGCGCAGCACCTCGTCCACCGCCTCCAGCCAGGGCAGAAGGGCCTCGACCCGAAGCCTGCGCCCCTCGCTGAGCAGGTATTCCCGATAGAGGTCCGCCGAGCCGACGTACGGGGTCGGTGGCAGCTGCTCGTCGACGAGGTGCCGGTTCGCGTCCAGCAGGAGACGCGACAGGTGGAACCCGGCCACCGCCACCCCCCGGGCGCGCCCGGCGACGATGTCGTCGACCAGGTGCCGGTAGATCGCGGCCGTACCCAGGTCGACGTTCTCGTGCACCAACTGGGCCAGTCTCGGGTAGTCGGCCGGGTCCACCGCGGAGAGCAGGTCCGCCGGCAGCTCGGTGCCGCCGTGCGGCACGATGTGCAGCTCCCGCAGCGGCTCGTCGGTGTTGGCGACGATCGTCCCGCCGCCCACCCGCAACCGGCGGAAGTGCTCCCCCGCCGGCCCGAGGTGCGAGTCCAGGTAGGCATGGCCGCAGTCCGTGCAGGAGTGCCGGCGCTGGTGGTCCAGGAACAGACTGCTGCGTTCCAGGTCGGCCATCGTCGCGCTGAGGTGCATGGCCATTCCTCCTCGTATGTCGCCCGATCGGCGCGCACCGCTTGTCGGGCACCGGCGGAAGCAGGGTGGGGTCGGTGGTCGATCAGCCCGTGACCACGCCGAGAGGCGCCGGCACCGCCCCGAGATGCCGGACGGGGTTGATCCGGGGCGGGCCGGTGGCCTCCGAGCAGAGGTCGGCGAAGAGCGTCAGAAGTTCGTCCGGCGACCAGGACCCGGCCGCTCCCGGCCGGCTGCCGAGATAGGTGGCGACCTCGGCGACGCCCCAGCCGTGGGCCTCCACCAGACCGGCGGCCAGGTGCCGCAGGTAGATCGCGGCGGGCTTGCGATGCTCGACCTCGTCACTGCACCACGGGGAGGTGAAGGTGAAGGCGGGAACGCCGTCGATGTCACCCAGGTGAAGGAGGGTCTGGTAGCAGCCCGGACCGAGGGCCAGTCGCCCCTGTTCGAGCACATCGGTGAGGTCGACGTCGTCGCCCGGTTCGAGGTTCATCTCCTGGGCCAGGATGTCGGAGAACTGCGACACGGTGAGCCGGTAACCCCGAGCCGGGGTGTCCCCGGGGCTGCCGTGGTCGTAGAAGGCCATCCCGCCGGTCCAGGCCAACGCCTCCAGGGCGAAGTAGATGGTGCCCGGCAGGCGTAACGCGCGGCTCTCGCTCGGCGGGGTCTTGTCCCGGCAACCGGGGTAGGTCAGCGCGCCCGCGGGCGGGCGACCGCCCACCAGGTAGTAGTTGAGCCGGCCCAGGCTCATGTTCGAGCCGTAGCAGACGTACCAGATGTGGGTGGGACGGACGGTCGCCGGCCCTGGGGTGAGCTCCGAGACGACGCTCGCCACCTGGTCGCGGAGTTCGCTGCGCCCGTCGGGCTCGGTCGACGGCCCGTGGCTCACCGCGGAGTCCCGTTCCCCGGCTCCCGCCCGGAATCGGCGAGCGCGGCCAGCGCGGTGTGCGCCATCACCCGGACCCCGCACTCGATCGCCCGCTCGTCGACGTCGAAGCCGGTCTGGTGGGTGTCGGGCGGATCGGTGACGCCCGGCGCGGTGATCCCCAGTCGGATCATCGCGCCCGGCACCTGCTCCAGGTAGAAGGAGAAATCCTCGCCGCCCATGCTCACCGGCGCCTCGACCACGTGGTCGACGCCGAGGGCACGGGTCGCGGCCGAGGCGATGAGCGCCGTCGCCTGATGATCGTTGATCACTGGCGGAAAGCCCTCGACATAGCTGACCTCGATGTCGGCGCCCGATCCGGCGAGGAGGTCGGGCACCAGGTTCGTGATCACCGCGCCGGCCTCGTGCCACGCCTCGCGGCTGAGGCTGCGCACCGTGCCCCGCACCGCGCCGTCCGCGGGGATCGTGTTGAAGGCCGTGCCCGCGCTGACCGCGCCCCAGACGAGCGAGACCGGCCGGCGCGGGTCCATCCGGTGGGCGAGCAACCCCGGAAGGCCCACGATGACCCGTCCCAGGAGGTCCACGACGTGCGCGGCGAGGTGCGGGCGAGCGGTGTGCCCGCCGCCGCCGGAGACGCGGACCTCTAGGGTGGCCGAGGCGGCGGTCAGCGGACCCGAGCGGACCGCGACCGTCCCCACCGGGAACTGCGGCGCGCAGTGCAGCGCGAAGATCGAGGAGACGCCGTCGAGCGCCCCGGCGGCGATGACCTCGGGCGCGCCGGAGGGCACGGTCTCCTCCGCGGGCTGGAAGATCAGGCGGACCCGGCCCGGCAACGCGCCCCGCTCGGCGAGCCGGACGAGCACGGGGGCCAGGCCGAGCAACACCGTGGTGTGCACGTCGTGGCCGCACGCGTGGCAGACCCCGGGCACGGTGGACCGGTAGTCGACCGTCTTGCTGTCGGGCAGCGGAAGCGCGTCGAGGTCCGCCCGGAAGGCCACCAGCGGCCCGTCGGCCTCGCCGACGATGTCGCAGAACAGGCCGTTCCCCTTGGGCAGCAGCTGCGGCGTCAGACCGAGCCCGGTCAGGCGGCCGGCCACCAGCGCGGTGGTCTGGAACTCCTGACCCGACAGCTCGGGGTGCGCGTGAAGGTGGCGACGCACGGCGATCAGGCCCGGGATGTTCCCGGTCAGCACCTCGTCCGCGCCATGCGGCAGCGGCATCGTCCCGGGCTGGGCGTCCAGCCGGGACGCCGCCGGGAGGCCGTCCGAAGGCAGCGTCAGCGCACTCGTCACGTCGAATTCTCGATCACTGGAGAGGGTTGGATCATCGGGCAGAACCGCAGACAGCCTAGACCCCCGACGGTAACGCTGCGCAACCTCTTTCCCGTAGCGGTCGGACCGCACAGCGTCACGAATGCCCTGGTGGGAGCGTTCGGATATCTGCGGGACAGCAGGTAGATCGCGGTCGGACGCCGTCATCTGACCACCACCTCCTACACCGCGTAACCGACTCGTCGAACATCAAATAGCTGGCCGCTGTTCCGAATTGTCGCATTGGTCGCACCGGTCGACCATGGCTCGGACAAGTCCCCGACAGCGGTCGGCCACTCGGCGAATCCCGACGGTGACATGATCGCCAGTCGGCCGCCCACACAGGCTGTCCGTCCCGCCCACCCGACCGGTTTACCCGCATCGCCAAATCACACACCCGGCCACAGACGCGACGACGGCCCACACCCGGCACCCGGAGGGCGCCGGCGCGGGCCGTCGTCGAACGCGTCAGAAACGGTCGGTCGGGCGATGAATGCCCCACACCTCGCGCAGGGTGCCACACACCTCACCGACGGTGGCTCGGGACCGCAACGCCTCCTTCATCGGATAGAGCACGTTGGCGTCCCCCTCCGCGGCGACGCGCAGCTCGGCCAGCGCCCGCTCGACCGCGCCCGCGTCGCGATCGGCGCGCAGCCTCGCCAACCGCTCCGCCTGAGCCGCCTCGATCGTCGGGTCCACCCGCAACGGCTCGTACGGCTCCTCCTCCTCGATCCGGAACCGGTTGAGCCCCACCACCACCCGCTCACCCGCGTCGATCTCCTGGGCGATCCGGTACGCGGACTGCTCGATCTCCCGCTTCTGGAAACCGGCCTCGATCGCGTCCACCGCCGAGCCGTGGTCGAAGACCCGGTCCATCAGCCCGGTGATCGCCGCCTCCAACTCGTCGGTCATCGCCTCCACCACGTACGACCCGGCGAACGGGTCGACGGTGGCGGTGAGATCCGTCTCGTACGCCAGCACCTGCTGGGTGCGCAACGCCAGCCGGGCCGCCTTCTCGGTGGGCAGCGCGATCGCCTCGTCGAAGCTGTTGGTGTGCAACGACTGGGTGCCGCCGAGCACCGCGCCCAGGCCCTGCACCGCCACCCGGACCAGGTTGACCTCCGGCTGCTGCGCGGTGAGCTGCACGCCCGCGGTCTGGGTGTGGAACCGCAGCATCATCGACTTCGGGTTCTTCGCGCCGAACTCGTCACGCATCAGGCGGGCCCAGATGCGGCGGGCGGCGCGGAACTTGGCGACCTCCTCCAGCAGCGTGGTGCGGGCCACGAAGAAGAACGACAGCCGGGGCGCGAAGTCGTCCACGGCCAGCCCGGCCGCGAGCGCCGCGCGGACGTACTCCACGCCGTTGGCCAGGGTGAACGCGATCTCCTGCGCGGGCGAGGCGCCGGCCTCCGCCATGTGGTAGCCGGAGATCGAGATGGTGTTCCACTTCGGCACCTCGGCCCGGCAGTAGGCGAAGGTGTCGGCGACCAGCCGCAGCGAGGGCTTCGGCGGGAAGATGTACGTCCCCCGGGCGATGTACTCCTTGAGGATGTCGTTCTGGATGGTCCCGTTGAGCGCCTCCCCGGGCACCCCGGTCTCCTCCGCCACCAGTTGGTAGAGCAGCAGCAGCACCGAGCCCGGTGCGTTGATGGTCATCGAGGTGGAGACCTTGTCCAGCGGAATGTCGCCGAACAACGTGCGCATGTCCTCGATGGAGTCGATCGCGACGCCGACCTTGCCCACCTCGCCGTGCGCGATCGGGTCGTCCGAGTCGTACCCCATCTGGGTGGGCAGGTCGAAGGCGACGGACAGGCCCATGGTGCCGGCGCGGAGCAGCTGGTGGTAGCGCGCGTTGCTCTCGGTGGCGGTGCCGAAGCCGGCGTACTGCCGCATGGTCCACGGGCGGGACGTGTACATCGTCGGATAGACCCCGCGGGTGTACGGATAGTCGCCCGGCTCGCCCAGCCGGGACTCCAGATCCGCCGGAAGGTCGGCCGCCGTGTAGACGCCCCTGATCGGAAAACCCGACTCGCTTGACCGCGCATCGCTCATTACCGGATGGTAGGACGCGGTTGCCGCCGCAGGGGTGAGGGATACCGCACACCGGGACGCGGCCACCCACCGGAGGTGAGTAACTGCCCACATACCGTCGAGTAGATAAACGCCCGCCGCGTCGGGTTTCGCATCGGGCGTCGGAACCAGCAAGATAGAGGGGTTGTGTCCCAGCCCCCTCGATATCCCCCGGTGGCTTTTCTGTGACTCAGATTCCGACGTGGAGCGGTGGACCGGCCAGTCCCCCCACTGGACGCGCGGCGCCCGGCACCACCATCGGTGGGCGCTACTCGTTGCGCTCGCCGGTGGGCAACGGCGGCATGGGCACGGTCTGGCGGGCCACAGACACCCTGCTGCGCCGTGACGTGGCGGTCAAGGAAGTCGTCCTCCCGCCCGGGCTCGCCCCCAGCGACCGCGACGCGCTCTACGAACGGACGCTCCGCGAGGCCCGCGCCGCCGCCGCGATCCAGCACCCGGCCGTCGTGCAGGTCTACGACGTGGTCACCGAGGGCGGCCGGCCGTGGATCGTGATGGAGCTGCTGGACGCCCGCAGCCTCGCCGACATGGTGATCGAGGACGGGCCGGTCGCGCCCCGCGCGGTCGCCAAGATCGGCATCGCCCTGCTCGGCGCGCTGGAGGTGGCCCACGCGCTCAGCGTGCTGCACCGCGACGTCAAGCCGGCCAACGTGCTGATCTGCTCCGACGGCCGCTGCGTGCTCACCGACTTCGGCGTGGCCCGGATGCCCACCGACGTGCAGCTCACCACGCCCGGGATGGTGCTCGGCTCGCCGCACTTCATCTCCCCCGAGCGGGCCATGGGCCAGGAGTTCGGCCCGCCCAGCGACCTGTTCTCGCTCGGCGTGACGCTCTACACCGCGGTCGAGGGCCGGCCCCCGTTCGACAAGGGCGACCCGATCGAGACCATGCACGCCGTGGTCGAGGACCCGCCCGCCACGCCGCAGCGCAGCGGCCCGCTGACCGGCGTGCTGATGGGCCTGCTGGAGAAGGACCCGGCCCGCCGGCTGGACGTGCCGCGCGCCCGGGCCATGCTGCGTGAGCTGCTAGCCGGTCCGCTGACCAGCACCGCCACCGCCGTCAACTCGGTCACCGACCCGTACGCGGTGGTGCCGGTGCCGCGCCCCACCACGCCGCCGGCGATCGCCGCGGAGCCGAAGCCGAGCGGCCAGATCGGCGGCCGGGCGATGATCGAACCGGGCGAGTCGCTCACCGACCGGCTCGCCGCCCTGCGCCGCGGCGAGCGTCCCGCCGCGAAGCCGGCCACCGGCGCCGCGGCGCTCGACGAGACGAGCGCCGACGCGCTCGCCGGGCCGCTGCACACGCCCACCGGCGCGATGTCCGGGCCGGACGCGACCGAGGCGACCCAGCGCATCTCGCCGGACTCCACCGTCCGGTTCAACCAGGGCGGCGGCGCGGACGCCACGCAGCACGTCCCCACCACCAAACCGGCCACCTACGGCGGCGGCAACCAGTGGTCGGTGCCGGGCACCGGCCAGCCGTGGACCACCCCCGCCACCGCGCCCGCCGACGGCGCGTCCGGCGGGGCGAAGGGCCTCCTCGACCGGGTGAAGGCGTTGCCCCGCAAGGTGCAACTCGCCGCCGCCGGCGGCCTGGCCGTGGTGCTGCTGGTGAGCGTGATCGCACTGACCAGCGGCGGCGACGACGCTCCCCCGCCGATCGTCGGCGCGCTGCCGTCGAACTCGACCCCCGCCGCGCCGGAGATGCAGGAGCAGACCACCAAGGGCATCACGGTCCAGGTGCCGAAGGGATGGGACCGCAAGACCGGCGGCGTCTTCGTCGACTTCGTCGACCCGCAGGACAGCGGCCGGAAGGTGCGCGTGCTCGCCGAGAACTGGGGCGGCACATCGGTCAGCTGGGCCGAGTTCGCCTCGCGCAACCTGCGCGACAAGAGCAAGGCGTGCGACAAGCCCTACGAGCAGCTCGCGATGACGGAGACGACGCTTGCCGGAAAGCCGGCGGCGGAGTTCGAATACACCTGCGGCGACGGTGACACCAAGCGACACGGGGTGTGGCGCGGCGTGGTGCAGGACGACAAGGTCTACTCGTTCTACCTCACCTCGGGCGAGGCGAACTTCGCCGAGAGCAAGCCGATCTTCGACGCGATGGTCAATTCGTTCCAGCTCACGGCGGCCAACTGAGTCGAGGCCGACGACCGGTGATGGTCCGCCGCCGTGCTATCAAGAGGCCATGGCGGCGGACACCACTGACCTTGACGACCTTCGCGTGCGAGCCGAGCGCTGGCTCGCCGACGACCCCGACCCGGCCGACCGGGACGAGCTGCGCGCCGTCCTCGACGGGCTGCCCGGCACGGCCGCCGAGCTGGCCGACCGCTTCGCCGGCCCGCTGACCTTCGGCACCGCCGGGCTGCGCGGCCCGCTGCGCGCCGGCCCCAACGGGATGAACCTCGCCGTGGTCACCCAGGCCGCGGCCGGGCTGGTCGGCTGGCTCGCCGCCCAGGGCGGCGAGGGCCCGCTGGTGATCGGGTACGACGCGCGGCGCGGCTCGCGGGCGTTCGCCGAGCGCACCGCGCAGGTGGCCACCGGCGCCGGCCGGCCCGCGCTGCTGCTGCCCCGCCCGCTGCCCACACCGGTGCTGGCGTTCGCGGTGCGGCAACTCGGCGCCGTCGCCGGAGTGATGGTCACCGCCAGCCACAACCCGCCCCAGGACAACGGCTACAAGGTCTACCTGGGCGCGCGGCTCGGCGGCGAGCTGGGCGCGGGCGCACAGATCGTGCCACCCGCCGACGCCGGCATCGAGGCGGCCATCCGTGCGGTCGGCCCGCTGGCGCAGGTGCCGCTCGGCCCACCCGGCCAGGTGCTCGGCGACGACGTGGTCGCCGCGTACGTGGACCGGGCCGCCGCGGTGGTCGACCCGGCCGGGCCGCGCGACCTGCGGGTGGCGTACACGCCGCTGCACGGGGTGGGCGCGGCGGTGCTGACCGCCGCGTTCGCCCGGGCCGGCTTCGGAGTGCCCGGCGTGGTGCCCGAGCAGGCCGAGGCGGACCCGGCGTTCCCGACCGTCGCCTTCCCCAACCCGGAGGAGCCGGGCGCGGTGGACCTGCTCGTCGCGTTGGCCGACCGCACCGGCGCGGACCTGGCGATCGCCAACGACCCGGACGCGGACCGCTGCGCGGTGGTGGTACGCGACGGCGGGTCCTGGCGGATGCTGCGCGGCGACGAGGTGGGCGCGCTGCTCGCCGACCACCTGATGCGACGCGGAGTGACCGGCCTCTACGCCACCACCATCGTCTCCTCCTCGCTGCTGCGGGCCATGGCCACGGCACGAGGCCTGCCCTACGACGAGACGCTCACCGGGTTCAAGTGGATCGTCCGGGCCGGCGGTGGTCACGAGCCGCTCGTCTACGGCTACGAGGAGGCGCTCGGTTACTGCGTGGCGCCGGAGCACGTGCGGGACAAGGACGGCATCACCGCCGCGCTCACCGTCGCCGAGCTGGCCGCCGGGCTCAAGGCCCAGGGTCGTACGCTCACCGACCGCCTCGACGAGTTGGCCGCCGAGTTCGGCGTGCACCACACCGACCAGCTCTCGGTGCGGGTGGACGATCTGCGGGTGATCGCGGAGGCGATGGCGCGGATCCGGGCGGCCACGCCGACCGCACTGCTCGGGCACCCGGTCACCGAGGCGTCCGATCGGCTCCCCGACGCGGACGTGGTGACCCTGCGCACCGAGGCCGCCCGGGTGGTCATCCGGCCCTCCGGCACCGAGCCGAAACTCAAGGCGTATCTGGAGGTGGTGGAGCCGGTGACCGGCGGCGACGTCCCCGCGGCCCGGCAGCGTGCCCGGGTCGCCGTCGCCGAGCTGCGCACCGAGATCGCCACCGCCCTCGCCCTCTGAGGTGTAAGGCGGGGGCCCTTCTTAACACCTGAGTGTTAAGAAGGGCCCCCGCCTCTACCGAATGCGTTAAGCGGGGCCCCCGCCTTACATGCTGGGCCGCTTGCCGAGGGCGGCGTCCACCGCCTGGGCCAGGGCGGCGATGACCAGGCTCACCGAGGGGCGTACCACGCTGTCGTCCACGCTCACCGTGCCGGAGAAGCCGGCGCCCGTCGCGATCTCCGCCAGGCGCTTGCCGGCGTCGTCCGCGTCGGCCCCGGTGAGCCCGAGCGCCGGCTCCATCCGCAGCACCGCGACAAGCGTGGCGAGCGCGGCGGTCCGCTCGTCCGGGAGCTGCCCGCTCGTGAGCGCCTCGGCCAGCCGCCGCCGGATGTCCGCCTCGACCGAGGCGTCCGTCACCGGGTAGCGGTGCACGTGGATGAAGCCCAGCTCGGTCTCGTCCACGTCGCGGACCACGCCGCGTTCGCAGAGGTCGCCGAGGATCCGGTCGCGCAGGCCGTGCCGCAGCCGCTGCACCCACGACGACGGCGTGTGCGGGGTGTCCGCGGCGATCTTGGCGAGCACCGCGTCCGCGATCGGCTCGCCGGTCGGCGTCGGATCGACCGCCGTCAGGTTTCCGTCGGCGTACGCGACGCGGCCGGCCAGGGCCAGCTCGACCAGTACCGCGGCGGCCATCCCCAGGTCCAGGCTGATCCGCGGCATGGCCGCCTTGCCGGTTTCGTCGTCATACGCGAGGAGCAGCAGTTCCTCGGCGAGCGCAACACCATTCATGGCCCGGAACGCTAGCGCCTTCCCGCAGCCCGCGCACCGACTTGCCGTGGTCAGAAGCGGGGCATGCCGCCGAACTGGCGGTCACCGGCGTCGCCCAGGCCGGGGACGATGAACATCCGGTCGTTCAGGCCCTCGTCGATGGACGCGGTGACCAGTCGCAGCGGCAGTCCGCTGCGCTCCAGCCGGGCGATGCCGACCGGGGCGGCCAGCACGCAGAGCACGGTGATGTCGGTGCAGCCGCGGTCGGCGAGGAGCCGGCAGCAGTGCTCCAGCGAGCCGCCGGTGGCGAGCATCGGGTCGAGCACCAGCACCGGCCGGCCGGTCAGGTCCCGGGGCAGCGACTCCATGTACGCCCGCGGCTCGTACGTCTCCTCGTCGCGGGCCAGGCCCACGAAGCCCATCGACGACTCGGGCACCAGGCCGAGCGCGGCGTCGGCCATGCCGAGCCCGGCCCGCAGCACCGGCACCAGCAGCGGCGGGTTGGCCAGCCGGGTGCCCTCGGTGGCGGTGACCGGGGTCTGGATCGAGTAGTTCTCGACCGGGAAGGAACGCGCGGCCTCGTACACCAGCATGGTGGTGAGTTCGCGCAGTGCGGCCCGGAACGACGCGGAGTCGGTCCGGGCGTCTCGCATGGCGGTCAGCCGCGTCTGGGCGAGCGGATGGTCAATGACGTGTACGTCCACGATCGCTCAACCTACCGGTCCCCGGTCCGGCGCACGGTGGGTGCGGCCCGGCCAGCGACGCCGCTCACCACAGGTCTGACGTGACCAAGATCACTCGACTCGCGGGTGCGTACTATTCGGGGCATGACGGCGACAGCGACGTCGGCCCGGTCGGACCTCTCCGAGCTGGGACGATCCGAGACCGCTCTGCGGACCTTCCTGCACGGCCTACCGGGCGTGGACCAGGTCGGCGCGGAGCAGCGGGCGGCCCAACTCGGCACCCGCTCCATCAAGACCACGGCCAAAGCCGAGGCGATCGACCTGGCGATCCGGATGGTCGACCTGACCACCCTCGAAGGGGCCGACACCCCGGGCAAGGTGCGGGCGCTCGCCGCCAAGGCCCTGCGCCCCGACCCGGCCGACCCGAGCTGCCCGCACGTCGGCGCGGTCTGCGTCTACCCGGCGATGGTCCCGTACGTGGCCGAGGTGCTGCGCGGCAGCGACGTGCACCTGGCCAGCGTGGCGACGTCGTTCCCGTCCGGGCAGGCCCCGCTGGAGATCAAGCTCGCCGACGTCCGGGCGGCCGTCGAGGCCGGCGCGGACGAGATCGACATGGTGATCAGCCGGGGCGCGTTCCTGGCCGGGCGCTACGCCGAGGTGTACGACGAGATCGTGGCCACCAAGGAGGCGTGCGGGGACGCCCACCTCAAGGTCATCCTGGAGACCGGCGAGCTGGCCACCTACGACAACGTACGGCGTGCCTCGTGGCTGGCCATGCTGGCCGGCGGCGACTTCGTCAAGACCTCCACCGGCAAGGTCCCGGTCGCGGCCACGCTGCCGGTGACGCTGGTGATGCTGGAGGCGGTACGCGACTTCCGCGCCGCCACCGGGCGGCAGGTCGGCGTGAAGCCGGCCGGCGGCATCAAGAACACCAAGGACGCGATCAAGTACCTGGTCATGGTCAACGAGACCGTCGGCGCCGACTGGCTCGACCCGGACTGGTTCCGGTTCGGCGCGTCGAGCCTCCTCAACGACCTGCTGATGCAGCGCACCAAGCTGACGACCGGCGTCTACGCCGGCCCCGACTACTTCACCCTGGACTGAACGCGATGTTCGAATACGCCCCTGCACCCGAGTCGCGCGCAATCGTCGACCTCAGGCCGTCCTACGGCCTGTTCATCGACGGCGAGTTCGTCGACGGCGAGGATCTCCACAAGTCGATCAACCCGGCCACCGAGGAGGTGCTCGCCGAGGTCACCTGGGCCAGCGAGGCGGAGGTCGACCGCGCGGTCCGGGCGGCCCGGACGGCGTACGAGAAGGTCTGGGGTCCGATGCCGGGCCGGGACCGGGCGAAGTACCTGTTCCGGATCGCCCGGATCGTTCAGGAGCGCTCGCGCGAGCTGGCGGTGCTGGAGTCGCTCGACAACGGCAAGCCGATCCGGGAGTCCCGCGACGTCGACCTGCCGCTGGTGGCCGCGCACTTCTTCTACTACGCCGGCTGGGCCGACAAGCTGGAGCACGCCGGGTTCGGGGCGGACCCGAAGCCGCTCGGCGTCGCCGCGCAGGTCATTCCGTGGAACTTCCCGCTGCTCATGCTGGCCTGGAAGATCGCCCCGGCGCTCGCAGCCGGCAACACCGTGGTGCTGAAGCCGGCCGAGACCACCCCGCTCACCGCGCTGCTCTTCGCCGAGATCTGCCAGCAGGCCGACCTGCCGGCCGGCGTGGTCAACATCGTCACCGGCGCCGGCGACACCGGCCGGGCGCTCGTCGAGCATCCGGGCGTGAACAAGGTCGCGTTCACCGGCTCCACCGAGGTCGGCAAGGCCATCGCGCGTGCCGTCGCCGGCACCCGCAAGAAGCTCACCCTGGAGCTGGGCGGCAAGGCCGCCAACATCGTCTTCGACGACGCCCCGGTCGACCAGGCGGTCGAGGGGATCGTCAACGGCATCTTCTTCAACCAGGGCCACGTCTGCTGCGCCGGCTCCCGCCTGCTGGTCCAGGAGTCGGTCGCGGACCAGGTGCTGGAAGCGCTCAGGTCCCGGATGGCCCGGCTGCGGGTCGGTGATCCGCTGGACAAGAACACCGACATCGGCGCGATCAACTCGGCCGAGCAGCTCGCCCGGATCCGCGAGCTGTCCGACGCCGGCGCCGCCGAAGGCGCGCAGCGCTGGTCGCCGCCGTGCGAGCTGCCCGACCGCGGCTTCTGGTTCGCGCCGACCATCTTCACCGGCGTCACCCAGGCGCACCGGATCGCCCGCGAGGAGATCTTCGGCCCGGTGCTGTCCGTGCTCACCTTCCGCACCCCGGCGGAGGCCGTCGAGAAGGCCAACAACACGCCGTACGGCCTGTCGGCCGGGATCTGGACCGACAAGGGTTCCCGGATCCTGTGGGTGGCCGACCGGCTGCGCGCCGGCGTGGTCTGGGCCAACACGTTCAACAAGTTCGACCCGACGTCGCCGTTCGGCGGCTACAAGGAGTCGGGCTACGGTCGCGAGGGCGGCCGGCACGGGCTGGAGGCGTACCTCAATGTCTGAGCGGGTCGCGGTACGCAAGACGTACAAGCTCTTCATCGGCGGGAAGTTCCCGCGCAGCGAGTCGGGACGGTCGTATCTGGTGCAATCCGCGAACGTGTCGTTGGCCTCCCGCAAGGACGCGCGGGACGCGGTGGTCGCCGCCCGGGCCGCGGTGAAGGGCTGGGCCGGGGCGACCGCGTACAACCGGGGTCAGATCCTCTACCGGGTGGCCGAGATGCTTGAGGGCCGGCGCGAGCAGTTCGTGGCGCTCGGCGTACCCGCCGACGAGGTCGACGCCGCGATCGACCGCTGGGTCTGGTACGCCGGATGGTCCGACAAGCTGCCGCAGGTCTACGGCGGGGCGAACCCGGTGGCCGGCCCGTACTTCAACCTGTCCGCGCCGGAGCCGACAGGCGTGGTGGCGGTGGTGGCCCCGGAGGCGCCGGCGCTGCTCGGCCTGGTGAGCGTGGTCGCCCCGGCGATCGTCACCGGCAACACCGTGGTGGTGGCCGCCTCCCCGGCGGCCCCGCTGGCGGCGGTGACCCTGGCCGAGGTGCTGGCCACCTCCGATCTGCCCGGCGGCGTGGTCAACATCCTCACCGGGCGGCTGTCCGAGACGGTGCCGACGCTCGCCGCGCACATGGATGTGAACGCGATCGACCTGACCGGTGTCGCCGACGCCGAGCTGGCGGCGGAGCTGGAGGTCAAGGCCGCGGAGAACCTCAAGCGGGTGCTCCGGCCGGCTCCGGCCGACCACGACTGGTACGCCGACCCGGGCGTCACCCGGATGACCACGCTCCTGGAGACGAAGACCGTCTGGCACCCCAAGGGCGTCTGACCCCTCTCTACTACGGGGGGTAGGATTGGGGGGTGACTCGGCTGGGGGACCTTGAGCGTGCGGTGATGGACGTGCTGTGGGATTCGGCGTCCGCCACGCCGGACGGCGTGACCGTGCGCGAGGTCGCCGACGCCCTGGACGGGCGTGAGCTGGCGTACACGACCGTGATGACCGTGCTCGACCGGCTCGCCGGCAAGGGCATGGTGCAGCGCGAGCGGGAGGGGCGGGCCTGGCGTTACCGGCCCGCCGCCACCCGGGAGGCGCACATCGCCCAGCTCATGCTCGACGCCCTCGACCTGGGTGGCAGCCGGGACGCCGCGCTCGTCCGCTTCGCCCGCTCGGTGACCGGCACGGAGGCGGACGTGCTCCGCGCCGCGCTCGCCGCCGAGGCGGCCGAGGCAGGCCCGCACACCGGCGCCCGATCCCGCGCCGCAGGGCCGGCCGGCGCCGAGGCCGGGCTGACCGGACGGGTCGAGGATGCGCGGGCCGCCGGGCCGGCGCTCGACGAGGCGACGGACCGGTAGGGCGACCGCCGTGGCGTACGCCGTGCACTTCGCCGCGACCGTCCTGGCCTGCTGGCTGACCGCGCAGGTCCTCGCCGCCGCGCGCTGGACGTGGCGGGCGCCTCGGGTGGCGATCGTCTGCTGGCAGGCGGTCGGGTTGGCGCTCGGGCTCTCCGCCATGGGGCTGCCGATGGCGGTCGGGCTCACCGCCTACGACCGGCCGACCGGGAGCGCGCTGCTGGCGCTCGCCGACGACCTGACCCACGGCACGCTGCCGGCCGGCGTGGGCGCGGCGCACCTCGGCCTGGTCGGGGTCGGCTTCGGTATCGGCGCGGTGCTGCTCACCACGACCGTGCGCGCGGTGCACGGCGCGGTACGCGCCCAGCGCCGGCATCGGGAGCTGCTCAGCCTGGTGGCGCGGCGCGACCCGACGGTGCCCGGCGCGCTGGTGCTCGACCATCCGAGTGCGGCGGCCTACTGCCTGCCCGGGGTGCGGCCCCGGGTGGTGGTCAGCGCCGGCACTGTCGACCTGCTCGACCCGGCGGAGTTGGCGGCGGTGCTGGCCCACGAGCGGGCGCACGCGCAGGAGCGGCACGACCTGGTGCTGCTGCCGTTCACCGCGTTGTGTCGGGCGATGCCCTGGTTCCGCTGGGTGCGCGACGCGCACGCGCGGGTGGCGCTGCTTGTCGAGATGCGCGCGGACGACAAGGCCCGGGAGTTGCACGCGGAGGAGCCGCTTGCCGGCGCGCTGCGCCGGTTCGCCGCCGCCGGGCACCGGGTCACGCCGGCCGGCACGCTCGGCATCGGCGACCGTGACCTGGACGTACGGGTGCAGCGCCTGCTTGTCGCGGACCGTCCGCCCCGGGTGCTCGGCGCCGCCGCGTTGGCCGTTGCCGCCACCCTGGTCGCGCTGCCGATCTCCCTGTTCCTCAGCTGATTCTGGCGCCGCCCTCGCGCGCGTCCTCGGGCGTTCAAGCGGGGCCCGTTCCTCTACCGCAGGCGTTAAGCGGGGGCCCCGCCTTCGGTCTGTATGGGTAGATAGCCTACGTGTAGGGTGGCTACGACAAGGGAGCCAACCTGTGGGAGGACGGCCATGGACCCCCTGCTCCTCGCCCGACTTCAGTTCGCCACCACCACCTCGATCCACTTCCTCTTCGTGGTGGTCACGCTCGGGTTGGTCACCCTGCTGGTCGGGCTCCAGACCGCCGGCTACCTCACCGCCAAACCGGTGTACGAGCGGCTGACCCGGTTCTGGGGCCAGCTCTACGTGATCAACTATGTGCTCGGGATCGCCAGCGGGATCGTCATGGAGTTCCAGTTCGGGCTGAACTGGAGCGGCCTGTCGCGCTACGTGGGCAACGTGTTCGGCGCGCCGCTGGCCATCGAGACGCTCGTCGCGTTCTTCCTGGAGTCCACGTTCCTCGGGATGTGGATCTTCGGGTGGCACCGGCTCCGGCGCGGCGTGCACCTGGCGCTGCTCTGGGGCGTCGCGCTCACCGCGTACGCCTCGGCGTTCTGGATCATGGTGGCGAACGCCTGGCTCCAGCACCCGGTCGGCTACGAGGTACGCGACGGCGTCGCCCACCTGACCGACTTCGGCGCACTCGTCACCAACCCCACGTTCGGCTTCGCGTTCGGCCACGTGCTGTCGGCGAGCCTGGTCACCGGCGGCCTGCTGATGGCCGCGGTCAGCGCCTGGCACCTGCTCCGGCGTACCCCCGATTTTCTGCTCTTCCGCACCTCGCTGCGGCTCGGCCTGGTCACCGCGGCGGTCGCGGTCAGCGCGTTGCAGGGTTTCGGCTTCGCCCAGTTCGGCCCGGTCGGCCAGCTCCAGCCGACCAAGTTCGGCGGCGGCCCGGACCGGGACGCGACGGTCGCCGACTGGACCGCGCGGTTCGGCCCCGGCGACTGGACCCCGCCCGCGCTGTCCAGCGTCGGCCTCGGCTTCATGATCCTGATCGGCTTCGCCCTGGGCTGCGTCTGGCTCCTGCTGCCACTGCTGTGGCGCGACTGGATCATCCGGCTGAGGTTCCCGCTCCGGCTGGTCCTGGTCGGGCTGCCGCTGCCGTTCGCGGCGGTGCTGCTCGGCTGGATCGCCCGGGAGGTGGGCCGCCAGCCCTGGGCGGCGTACGGGCTGCTGCCCACCTCGCAGGCCGTGTCGCCGGTGTCGCCCGGGCTGATGCTCACCTCGCTGATCGGATTCGGCCTGCTGCTCGGCGCGCTCGCGGTCACCAACTGGGTGCTGCTGGCCCGGCACGCCGCCCGGGGTGCGCTCGACCCCGCCCTGGGCCGCCCGCCCGCGCCCGACACCGACCCCGACCGCCAGCCCGTGTTCGCCTGAGGGAGCCCGCCGTGGAACTCGCCTGGTACGCCCTGCTCGGCCTCTTCTTCGCCGCCTACCTGGTGCTCGGCGGCTACGACTACGGCGTCGCCCTGCTGCTGGCCCGGCACGCCACCACCGCCGGGGCCACCACCCCCGGCGCCACCACCGTGGGCGGGACGACGGGCCGGCGCGCCGCGCTCACCGCCGTCGGCCCGTTCTTCCTCGGCAACGAGGTGTGGCTGGTGGCCTCGGTCGGCATCCTGTTCGGCGCCTTCCCCACCCTGGAGGGCGAGCTGCTCTCCGGCTTCTACCCGGTGGTGCTCGGCGCGCTGACCGGGGTGGTGCTGGTGACCGCCGGCGTGCAACTGCGCGGCCGGGCGGGCGGCGAGGCGGCCCGGGCCGGCTGGGACCGGCTCGTCGTGGCCGGCGGCGTGCTTGCCGCGCTGGGTTGGGGCGCGCTGCTGGGCGGCCTGCTCCAGGGGGTGCCGCGCGCCGCCGACGGGCACGTGGCCGGCGTCGGCCACGTGGTCACCCCGTTCGTCGCCGCCGCCGGGCTGACGCTGCTCGCGCTCGTCGCGGTGCACGGTGCGACGTTCCTCACGCTCCGGCTGCCGGCCGGCGACACGACCGCGTACGCCCGCCTGGCCCGCGGCCTGGTGCCCGCCGCGCTCACCGCGGTCGCCGCGGCCACCGTCCTCGGCCTGCTCTCCGACCGGGTACGCGCTGCCGTGGCGCGGCCGGCGATCGCCGTACTCCTGCCGTTGGCGCTGGTGGCGGCGTTGCTGGTGGCCCGCGCGGCGCTGCGCCGGGGTCGGGCCGGGGTGGCCTTCGTGGCCACCGCGGCGGCGCTGGCGCTGCCCGCCCCGCTCGTCGGCGCCGCGCTCTGGCCCCGGGTCCTGGTCTCCACCACCGACCCGGCGACCTCGCTCACCGTCGCCGAAGCGGCGGCGAGCCGCCCGACGCTGGCGCTGCTGGGTTGGCTCGTGCTGCCGCTCGTGCCGGCCCTACTAGGCTTTCAGGCGATGTGCTGGTGGGTGTTCCGGGGACGGATCGACGGCAGGGCGCCGGTGTACTGGTGAACCGCCGTCCGTTCGACCCACGTCTGCTGCGCCGGGTCCCCGCGGCCCGGCGCGACCTCGCCGTGCTCGCGCTGCTCGGGGGCGCGACCGCACTGCTCGTGGTCGCCCAGGCCACCGCACTGGCCACGCTGCTCGCCACCGCGCTCGACGGGCGGCTGCACCGGCCGGCGCTCGCCGGTCTCCTGGCGGCGGTCGCGGCCCGGGCGCTTGTCGCCTGGGCGCAGGGCACGGTGGCGGCGCGGGCCGCCGCGACGGTCAAGGCGGCGCTGCGGGCGGATCTGCTGCACGCGGTCGGCCGGCACGGTCCGACCTGGGTCGCCGGCCAGCGGGCCGGGCAGCTCGCCACGCTCGCCGGTCGCGGGCTGGACGCGCTCGACGCCTACTTCACCGGCTACCTGCCGCAGCTCGTGCTGAGCGTGACCGTGCCGGCGGCGGTGCTGGCCCGGATCGTGTTCGCCGACTGGAGCTCGGCGCTGATCATCGCGCTCACCATCCCGCTCATCCCGATCTTCGGGGCGCTGCTCGGCTGGCAGGCGCAGGCCGCCACGGAACGGCAGTGGCGGCGGCTGTCGCTGCTCGGCGGGCACTTCCTCGACATGGTCGCCGGGTTGCCCACGCTGCGCGCGTTCGGCCGGGCCCGGGCGCAGGTCGACGTGGTGCGCCGGATGGCCGACGGGCACCGCGCGGCCACCATGCGGACGCTGCGGATCGCGTTCCTGTCCGCGCTGGTCCTGGAGCTGGTCGCCACACTCTCCGTGGCGCTGGTGGCGGTGCCGGTCGGGCTCCGCCTGCTCGGCGGCGGGATCACGCTCTCCACCGCGCTGCTGGTGCTGCTGCTCACCCCGGAGGCTTACCTGCCGCTGCGAGCCGCGGGCAGCCGGTTCCACGCCAGCATGGAGGGGCTCACCGCGCTGGACGAGGCGCTCACCCTGTCCGCGACCGACCCCGCCACCGGGCCCGCCGGCGACCACCGTCCGGCTCCGGACGGCCGCGGCGAGATCCGCTTCGAGGGCGTGACCGTCGCGTACGACCGGACGACCGCGCTGCGCGACGTCACGCTCACCATCCGGCCCGGCGACCGGGTGGCGATCATCGGGCCGAGCGGCGCGGGCAAGAGCACGCTGCTCAACCTGCTTCTCGGCTTCGTCGCCCCGACCGCCGGCCGGATCACCGTGGACGGCGTCGACCTGGCCGGGGTGGACCTCGACGCCTGGCGTCGCGAGCTGGCCTGGGTGCCGCAGCGGGCGCATCTGTTCGCCGGGTCGCTTGCCGACAACATCCGCCTCGGCGCCCCGGACACGGCCGACGACACGCTTGCCGCCGCCGTCTCCGACGCGGCGCTCGACGAGGTGGTCGCCGCGCTGCCCGACGGACTCGACACCCGGCTCGGCGAGCGCGGTCACGGCCTGTCCAGCGGGCAGCGGCAACGGATCGCGCTGGCCCGGGCGTTCCTCCGCGACGCCCCGGTGGTGCTCCTGGACGAGCCGACCGCCCGCCTGGACAGCGCCAGCGAGGCGGTGGTCCTGGACGCCACCCGGCGGCTGGTCGCCGGCCGGACCGCGCTGCTCGTCGCGCACCGGCCCGCGCTGCTCGCCGACGCCGACCGGATCCTGCGGGTCTCCGACGGCCGGGTCACCGAGCTGCACCCGACGGCCACCGGCACGGCGGTGACCCGATGACGGCCGAGCGGGCCGTGCTGCGCCTGACGGCCCTCGGTGCGGCGGTGACCCGATGACGGCCGAGCGTGCCGTGCTGCGCCTGGCCCGGCCGTACCTGGGCCGGCTGCTGGGCGCCGGCCTGCTCGCCGCGGCGACCGAGCTCGCCGGGCTGGCGCTGATGGCCACCGCCACCTGGCTGCTGATGAGCGCCGCCGGCCGGCCACCGCTGGACCGGCTCACCGTGGCGATCGTCGCGGTACGGGCGCTCGCGGTCGGCCGGGGCGCGTTCCGCTACACCGAGCGGCTCGCCGGGCACGACGCCGTGCTCCGCATGATCACCGACGTCCGGGCCCGGGTCTTCGCCACGCTCGCCGCCCGGCGCGACGCCGCCGACCGGCGCACCGGGGACGCGCTGAGCCGGTTGGTCTCCGACGTGGAGGCGGCTCAGGACCTGCTGCTTCGGGTGCTCGTGCCGGGGGCCGCGGCGGCCCTGGTCAGCCTGCTCGCCGTCGCCGGCGCCGCGCTGATCTCGCCACCGGCCGCCGGCGTGCTCGCGATCGGCCTGCTGGTCGCCGGGGTGGCGCTGCCGGCGCTTGCCACCCGGCTCACCCGCCGGGCCGCCGACGAGGTGGCCCCGCTGCGCGGCGCGCTCGCCGTGGACGCGGTCGACCTCACCCACGGCGCCGCCGACCTGGCCGCCTTCGGCGCGACCGGCGCCGCGCTCGCCGCCGCCCGGCGACGGGCCGAACGGCTGGCCCGGCTGGAGCGCCGGCTCGCCGCGACCGGCTTCGCGGTGGACGCGGCCGGGGTGCTCGTGGGCGGCCTCACCGCCGCCGCGGTGGTGGCCGTGGCGCTGCGCGCCGGGGTGGGCGGGGTGCTCGTGGGCGTCCTCGCGGTGGGCGCGCTGGCCGCCGTCGAGGTGGCCCTCGCCCTGGTCGCGGCGGCCCGGCAGCGCACCCAGCTCCGGGCCGGGCTGGCCCGGGTGGCCGACCTGCTCACCGAGCCCACCGCGCCACCGCCGGACACCGCGCCGCTTGCGGACGCCGCACCGCCCGTGGACCCCGCGCCCCCGGAGGACACCGCACCGCCCGTGGACGCCACCGCGCCGCCGGCGCCGGGCGGTCATGACGTGCGGTTCGAGCAGATGACCGTCCGCTACCGGGCCGGTGCCGCGCCCGCCCTGGCCGGGTTCGACCTCGACCTGCCGGCCGGCCGCCGGGTGGCCGTGGTGGGACCGAGCGGCGCGGGCAAGAGCACGCTTGCCGCGGCGCTCACCGGCGCGGTCCACCCGGACACCGGCCGGGTCACCGTCGGCGGCGTGCCGGTGGCCGACCACCCGGCCGACCGTCTACCCCGGACGGTCGGCGGCCTGTTCGCCGAGGCGTACGTCTTCCACGCCACCGTGCGGGAGAACCTGCTGCTCGGCCGCCCGGACGCCGGTGCGGCGGACCTGGCCGCCGCCACCCGGGCGGCCGGGCTGCTGGACTGGGTACTCGACCAGCCGGACGGTTGGGAGACAGTGGTCGGCGAGCAGGGCGGGCAGCTGTCCGGCGGGCAGCGGCAGCGGCTGGCGCTGGCCCGGGCGTTGCTGGCCGCCCCGCCGGTGCTGGTGCTTGACGAGCCGACCGAGGGGCTCGACCCGACGGCGGCCGACGTGGTGCTCACCTCCGCCCTGGCCGCCGTCCCGGCCGGGCACTCGGTGCTGCTGATCAGCCACCGGCTCAGCGGCCTGGCCGGGCTGGACGAGATCGTGGTGCTGGAGGACGGCCGGGTGACGCAGCGCGGCCGGCATGACGAGTTGGTGGCGCGCTCCGGCTGGTACCGGGAGCAGTGGCTGCGCCAGGAGACCGCCGAGCGCGGCTATCTCGCGCTGACTCCCTGAGTCCTCCGGGGATTTCCCCGACGCGGGCGCTCGCCCACGGTGGCAGGCTGGTCCCATGCGGGTGGATCAGGGGGTACGGGTCGAGGACCGGCTGCGGGAGTTGTCCGGGCGTCTGCACGGGCCGGCCCGGCTCAAGGCCGATCTGCTGACCGAGGCGCGGCACGCGCTCGAGGACGCCGCCGAGGCGTACCGGGAGGGTGGTCTGCCGCGGGCGGAGGCCGAGCGGCGGGCGGTGGCCGAGTTCGGCAGCGTCGCCCAGCTCGCGCCGGGCTTCCAGGCCGAGCTGGCCGCCGGCGCGCTGCGCGGGCTGGCGCTGCGCACGCTCGCGGTGGCGGTGGTGCTGATGGCCGCCGGTGACCTGACCTGGCACGGGTCGAGCTGGAGCGCCGGCCCGCGACCGCCGGCGGCCTACCTGCTGCTCTCCACGTCGATGCACGGTATCTGGGGGGTGGTCGCCGGGCTGGCGCTGGCCGGGCTGGTGCTCGGCGCGCTCGCCGCCCGGCGGGATTCGCCCTGGCTCGTCCGGTCGGCCCGGGCGGTCGGCTTCGGGTTGACAGGTGGGCTGCTGGTCGGCGCGCTCGCCGGTGGTGCCCTGTTCGGCTGGTCGGTCCGCTTGTGGGACGCCGCGTTGACCTGGCCCCCGATGATCATCGGGGCGGTGGTGGCGTCGGCGGCCTGGTTCTCGCTGGCCCGGTCGGCTCGCTGGTGGCTGCTCAGCGCACGCCGGCCACGGGTGGCCGGTTAGCTCGCGGCCCGCAGGCCCGAGGGGCCGGGTATG
Organism: Micromonospora sp. WMMD975; assembly: GCF_029581215.1. Taxonomy (NCBI): domain Bacteria; kingdom Bacillati; phylum Actinomycetota; class Actinomycetes; order Micromonosporales; family Micromonosporaceae; genus Micromonospora; species Micromonospora sp. WMMD975. The sequence continues at coordinate 6,612,556 of NZ_CP120739.1, read as the reverse complement.
CGGGACCGAGGGGCCAGGTACGCAGGCCCGAGGGTCGGGCCCGCGGGTCGGGTGGGTCAGGCCGGCGCGACAGGTGGTTCGTCCGCGCCGAGGAAGCGGCCGACGGTGGCGCTGAACTCCCGCCAGCCGGCCCGTTCCCCGGCGAGTGCCCGGCGGCCCGCGTCGGTGAGCTGGTAGGTGCGGCGTTCCCGGCCGTTGACCGTGCTCCATGTGCTTGCGACCAGGCCGGCCCGCTCCAGCCGGCGCAGCGCCGGATAGATGGTGCCGGTCGGCAGATCGAGCGTGCCGCCACTGCGCGCCCGCAGCGCCTCGATGATCGCGTAGCCGTGCTGCGCGCCCTGCTCGAGCACCGCCAGCAGCAGCGCGTCGAGATGTCCGTGCAGCGCCTGCGCCTTCATGTGTAGAAAGCCTACTTGTCCGGGCTTCGGGACGCCACCGGGGTGGGGTTCCCGTGCGCGACCGGTCGACCACTAGGGTATGTGCGCAGAGTCACTCGGCGGCGCGACGCCGCCGGGTGGGCACCCGAACGCACACGGAGGTCAGCGTGGCCCGCCAGTCGCCCCAACGGCCCGACGCCGACGAGCCCGAGCTCGACGACACCGCGTCGACCGCAGCAGACGAGGTCGAGGCCGACCGCCCGGCCGCGGATCGTGCCCTCTGGGACGAGGTGCGGATCGACCCGGTGGAGATCGCCCTCCCCGCCGGCACCGGCTTCACGCTGCGGGCCTACCGGTCGGCGCGCGAGCTGACCCCGACCGACGTCGCCGAGCGCGACCAGGACGACCCCTTCCTGGCCCGCCGCCAGGTCGTCGAGACCGAGGACGACGAGGAGGTGGTGATCCTCGACGAGGAGTTCGCCGCCCTCTCCGCCGAGGAGGACGACGAGGACGGGAAGACGGACGGGGAACGCCGCCGCGGGAAGGCCGACGCCGACGCGGCCGAGGAGTCCGAGGAGTCCGACGACGAGAAGGACGAGGCGGACGAGGACGAGGACGCCGCGGGCGACGAGGAGGTGCCGGTCTTCCTCACCCACAAGGGCCGGCTGCTGCTGTTCAAGACCCCCGAGTCACTTGTGACTTTCATCCGTTCCGGTGCGCCCACCGACCTGTCCCAACTGGACAGCTGGAATGAACTGTCCGAACGGCTGGAACCGGCCGACGTCGCCCCGCTGGACGAGGACACCTACGAGCTCGATCTGGTCGTGGAGAACCTGCGCGGCGGGCACGACGCATGGGATCCCGCGCTCCTGATCGAAGCCGGCGAGATCGCCCGTGACCTGGCGTACGCCCTGCGGCTACCGGCCGTACTCGACATGCTCTCCGCCGGCTCCAGCCTGGACGATCTGGACGAGGCGCTGCGCGCTTCCGTCAACGGCGGAGTCGGTGGTTTCCTGGGCCGGCGGCGGCTGAAGAAAATCGGGGCACAAACCGCAAGTTTGGGTTGGCGCACCATTGTCGGCAAGATCTCTGCCGTCGTGGACTGGCGCGACTGACCCGGAGCGGGGAGCATCAGTCTCTGGCAGAACAAGACCTGTGTCCCGGGAGGAGGACGACGCTGTGGCGCTCGTGCGCGTGTACTGCGGTCTGGCCTCGGCAGATCCGGCCGACCGAACGGCTTCGGCCGAAACGACGCTGACGTCCGCTGTGGTCGACGACGCAGGCCGTCTGCTGCATGTCTGTGAGATCGGGGACGAGCCCGCCGGCTACGCCCGGCTGGTCGCGCTGCTGGTGGAGCGCTCCGGTGGGCCGAGCGGCGCGGCCATCGCCGCGGACAGCGACGACCACACCGTCACCTCACTGCTCAGCGCCGCCGGCCGACCGCTGGCGATCGCGGACGACGACTCGGTCGACGACTTCGCCGAGCGTTTCGCCGACGACGACTCGCTTGAGGAGATGCAGTCCTCGCCCGCCGAGCGTCGGGCGGTCGGGCTGGCCCGTGCGTTGCAGGCCGGAGCGTTGTCCGCGGTGACCCTCCCGGCGCCCCGCGACCTCGCCGGCTACAAGCAGGTCCTGTCCGCGCACGCGGCACTCGCCAGCGGGCGGCATTCGGCGGCGGTGACGCTGCGCGAGGTGCTCCGCGAGCTCTACCCGGCCGCGCTGCGCGCGTACCTCGACCCCGCCGAGCCGGTCGCCCTGGCCGTGCTCGACGCGCTGCCCGAGCCGAGCATGCTGACCGGCGCCATCGGCCGCGGCCGTGACCTCGGCGCGACCATCGACGCGGTGGCCGCGCAGCTCGCCGCCGAGGGCCTGGCCGACGCCGACACCGTGACCGAGGCGGTGACCGCGCTGCGGGTCGCCGTCTCCGAGACGCCCCGACGGGCCACCGTCAACCGGGTGCTCACCGCCGCCGTCGCCGAGACCGTTCGGCAGGCCGTCGCCTCCGTCCGGGCCTGCGACGCCGGCTGCGACGCGCTCGTGGGTGCGCTTGCCGAACGCGCCACCCCGGTGCCGGCCGCCGGCCGCCGGGCCGCCGCCCGCCGTGGTGAGCAGGTCGACGAGCTGACCCCCGCGGCACCCGCCGGGCTGCGCCCGGTGCGCGCGCCCGAGCCCGCGCCGGCCGCCGAGCCGACCGGCCGGCGCAGCCGCCCCGAGCCGGACCTCGACGCCACCGATCCGGGCCGCCGCCGCCCCCAACCACACCCCGACGCCACCGATCCGGGCGGCCGGCGCAGCCGCCCCGAGCCGGTCCCCGGTGGCCGGCGCAGCCGCCCCGAGCCGGTCTCCGGCCCGGCCGCCTCGGCCTCCCCCCGTCCGCTCGGCCCGCCGCCGGTCGCGCCCGCACCGGTCGCACCACCGCCGGTCGCCCCGAACCCGGTCACCCCCGTCGCCCCGGCGGCGGCGCTGGGCCGGCCGACCGCCGCATCCCCGAGCCGCCCCGAGCCGACCGGCGTGCCGCTGCCGTCGCGGGTGGACGGGCCGACCAACCGTCCGGTCTCCGCGCCGCCCCCGCCGCCGCCCGGGATCACGCCGATCCCGCCGTCCCAGCGCGGCGTCGTGCCGCCGGCCGAGGCCGGCGAGCCGTTCCGCCCGACCCTCACCACCGCGGCGATCAACAAGGCCCGGGCCGAGCGGCAGCGCACGGTCATCCCGCCGCGCCCGAAGACCACGCCGGAGCCGCCGACGGGCGGGTTCAGCGCCACCGACCTGAGCATCCCGGTGCCGAGTTCGCGTCCCCCGGCGCCGGAGGCCCCGCCGGGATCCCGCGCCAACTGGCCCCTCGTCAACAACGGCGAGGACCAGGCCGACCGGGAGCGGGAGGCGCCCGCCTACCCCTACGGGCGGGGCGTGGACGCGCCGAGCGACCCGGGGCGGGTCACCCCGCCGTGGCTCGCCGACGACCTGCCGCAGGAGCCGCCGATGCTGCGGCTCGTCGAACCGCCGCCGCTTGCCGACCGGGCACTGCGCAGCGAGCTGGACCGGCCGACCGAGCCGGGCCTGGACACCCCGCCACTGCGGCTGGTCGACCGCGGCGACGCCGGCCGGACTGTCGCCCGCGCCGAGCTGCCCCCGCCGCTGGAGCGGCGTCCCGCGCCGAAGGAGCACCGGCCCCCGCCGGTTTCCGACGAGGGCGACGGCGACCTGCTGATTTTCGCGCAGGCCAGGTCCGCCTGGTTCGTCGGGCACGGCGACGAGGCCGACCTGGAGTGGACGTCCACCGCGGACACCGGCTGGCAGGCCGCCGAGCAGGCAGCCCGCCCGGCGGTCGGCTCGGAGACCAAGGCCGGCCTGCCCAAGCGGGTGCCGCAGGCCAACCTGGTGCCGGGCTCGCCACTGCGCGAGGAGCGCCCTCTACGGATCGTCCGCAACGCGGCCAGTCTCGCCGAGAACACCACCGGCTACTTCCGGGGTTGGCGGCGCGGGCAGGAGATCGGCGGTTTCGCCGTCGGCGGTCGGCCGGGCCGGGAGGCGGCCGGCGGTTGGGACTTCAGCCGGGACACCGGCGACCGCGACGACGAGCGGGAATTCGAATACCGCTCTGCGGGCTACCGGTCCTGACCCGAGCCGCCCCGCAGGGTGTTCCTGCCCACACCCGGACAATTTGACGCCGCCGCTTGTCGGCCGGGAGCATACCCGGCGGACCAGCGGCGGCGCGTGTTCGCCGTGGTGGGAAGGCGACTCCATTGGCGACACCGGCATTCGACTCCACCGTGCTCACCCGCCGGGGCGTCCTCACGGCCGCAGCCGGCAGCCTGCTGCTCGCCGGATGCGGCCCGCAGGGTCAGCGGCCGGACGAGGGCGCGGCCAGCGGCGCACCCGGCGACCAGGACATGGTCGTCGGCGCCAGCCTTGAGCTGAGCGGTCGCGGCGCGGCGCTCGGTCTGGTCCAGCGGCGGGCCCTGGAGATCACGGCGGAGTCACTGAACCGCTCCGGGATCCCGGTCGGGAACCTGCTCCGGTCGATCCGGCTGGAGATCCGCGACAACGGCAGCGACCCGCAAGTGGCCGCCCGACACGCCGCCGACCTGACCCGGACCGGGTCACACGCCCTGGTCGGTGGCGTCCTCGGGGAGACCGCCACCGCCCTCGCGTCGGCCGCCCAGCAGCTCAAGACGCCGTTCCTGGCGCTCGGCCACGCCGACCACATCGTGCTGCCCCTGGCGGACCGCACGTTCAGCTTCAAGCTCACCCCCGACGGCGCCGACGTGGCCCGTCGGATGGTGGACCTGCTCGAATCACAGCGGATCCGGCGGGTGGTCCTGCTGGCCGGGGACGGCCCGCACGGCGACTCGGGCGTACGGGCGGTACGGGAGGCCCTCGGCGCCAGCACCATGGACCTGGTGCGCACGCTACGCCTCCCGGAAACCGGGCGGAGCTTCCGTGCCGCCGCCGGGCGGGCGACCGCCGGGGACCCGGACGGCGTCATCGTCTGGAGCACCGCGCCCGACTCCGGTGCGGCGGCCCGGGAACTGCGGCGGGCCGGGCACCGCGGCCCGCTCTTCTTCGACCCCGGCGCGGTCGTGGACGACACACTCAGCCGCGCCAACGCGAAGGCGGTCGAGGGGGCGTACGCCGTGCACCCGGCCTGCCTGGGCGGTTCCGCGCTGACCGCCACCAGCGGCGCGCAGGTGGCCCGGCGGGACTTCGACTACCGCTACACCCAGCGCCACGGCACCTCGGTCGGCTTCGCCCCGTACGCCGCGGACGCCCTCCACCTCCTCGCCGCGTCGGCGCGCGGGGCGACGAGCCTCGACCGTGGCCGGTTACGGGCCTTCCTGCAGACGCAGATGGTCGAGGGCATCGCCGGCGGGTACGCGTTCACCGCCGGCCACCACGGGGGCATGGAGGCCGACTCGCTCGGCGTCTACCGGGTGTCCCAGGGCAGCTGGACCCGGTACGCCTGACCGTCGTACCCGGGACGCTCCGCGGGTGAACGCGGTGACGAACAGCAGGAAGCGCCCGGTGGCCCCACGGCCATCGGGCGCTTCCGCGCGTCGGTCAGGCGGGTGCGACGGCCCGCGAGCGCCGCATGGTGAGCACGTACTCGACAAGCGAGATCAGCACGTGCTTCGTCGACTCCCGGTTACGGGCGTCGCAGGGCACCACCGGCACGTCACGGGAGATCGCCAGCGCGTCCCGGACGTCCTGCGGGTCGTGGTACTGCATGCCGTCGAAGCAGTTGATGGCGATCAGGTAGGGCAGCCGCCGGTGCTCGAAGAAGTCGATGGCGGCGAAGCAGTCGGCGAGCCGGCGGGTGTCGACCATCACCACCGCGCCGATGGCTCCCCGGACCAACTCGTCCCACATGAACCAGAACCGCGTCTGACCCGGCGTACCGAAGAGGTACAGGATCAGGTCACGGTCGATCGAGATACGACCGAAGTCCATGGCCACCGTGGTCGTCGTCTTGCCCGGCACCTGCCGGGTGTCATCGACGCCCACACCCGCGGAGGTCATGATCGCCTCCGTGGTCAGCGGCGTGATCTCGGAGACCGAGCCGACCAGCGTCGTCTTGCCGACGCCGAACCCGCCGGCGATAACAATCTTCGCTGACGTCACGCGCCCGCTCGGCACCGGCGCCCGGTGCGACATGTCAGAGCCTGCGAAGTCCACTCAGCACCCTCTCCAGCAATTCAGTGCCCACCGCGTCGTCGGAGTCGTCCAGAATGGTCGGCTCGTGCACCGCGACCAGGCCATCCGTCGCCATGTCGGCGATGAGCACCCGGGCCACGCCGAGCGGAAGCTGCATCCGCGCCGCGATTTCGGCGAGCGACTGCACACGTCCGTCACACAACGCGGCGATGTACTGGTGTTCGCGACCTTGACCCCCGTTGCCGGTGGCCACTGCTCGGCCGCGCACCGTCGTCTCGACGAGCGCCTCCAGGGCGATTTCGAGCCGGGGACGGGTACGACCACGGGTCACGGCGTACGGCCGCACCAACGCTCCGGTTGGTTCGTCACGATCCGCCATGTGGCCGTTCACCTCCCTCGTACCCGGCACCGGCTCGCCCCGGTGACATCCGTCGCTGTCCTCGTTGTTTCCGCTCCTGACCCACCGGCCAGCGCGTCATTCAGCCCATCATCCCCACAGCCGCGCGCGGCTGTGGCGTCAGGGCATCGCCCACCCGGTCGACGAGCAGGGCCATCTCATACCCGACCTGACCCACGTCGCAGCTCCGCGCCGCGAGCACCGCGAACGACGAGCCGTCGGAGATGGACATCAGGAACAGGAAGCCGTTGTCCATCTCGACGACTGTCTGCAGCACCGCCCCGCCTTCGAAGCACCGCGCCGCGCCCTGGGTCAGGCTGACCAGACCCGAGGAGATGGCCGCGAGCTGGTCGGCGCGGTCCCGCGGAAGGTCACGGGACGAGGCCAGAAGCAGGCCGTCGGCCGAGACCGCGACCGCGTGCGCCACCCCGGGCACCCGGTCGGCGAAGTTGGCGAGCAGCCATCCGAGATCCTGCGTAGTAGTCATCCTTGTTGCTCCTTCTGCCCGCTCCCGGCCACCGGGCCTGAGCCAGACTGCGAGGACTGCTGCCCGCCCGGAGTGCCCTCCGGGCCGGTCGTGTTGCTGTCGGTGGGGTGGTTGCGGCCCCGCTGGACACCTCGATGGTAGGCCGAGAGCAGACCCCGTACGGCCTCCGGCGTCCGCCGCTGCACGGTCGGCGCCGGCTTGTCGATGCTGCCCGGCACGAGCTGTGCCATCGGCGTTCGCTTCGGCAGGCCCTTCTGGGTGGTCTCCGCGACCGGGACCTCGGTGGCCGCCGAGGCGGCCCGCCAGCCGTCGTCGGCCGCGGTCTGCCATGGCGAGGACTGCTGCGGTGCGGGCTGCTGCGGCGACGTCGGCTGCCGGGTGGGCAACCCTCCGGCGTACGCGGGACGGCCGTTGCCGTTCGCCGCCCGGTTGTCCCGCGGCGCTCCGCCGGCTGTCGGAGTCTGCGCCATCGGTGTGTTACCTGTCGTCGCGGATGTCTGCGGTACGGGCCGGCCGGCGGTGTCCACCTTGGCGAACTGCTGGGTGGGGGCGCCGTTCGCCGGCGCGGCCTGCGCCGGTGCCGTCGCCGGCGCCTCGTCGTTCGGCCCCGGTCGGCGGGTGCGGAACCAGGCGGACTCGAGCTCCCGGAAGATCGGCAGCTCCATCGTCTCGTCCGCGTACCGCTGGCGGTTGCCGGCCGGCTGCGGTGCGGCGGGTCGCGCCGCGGGGGCCGGCGTCGACGGCGCGGCGGCCGGTTGGGCCGCGGCGGTCGGCTGCGGAGCCGCCGCCTCCGGAGCCGCCGGCTGGGTCTCGGCGCGCGGGACCCGGGGCAGCTCGGTGGTCATGTCCAGGCTGGCGGACTGCCGCTCCGGCGTCGCCGGAGCCGGGGCCGGCTCGGCCGGGGCGACCGGCGGCCAGACCGGCGGGGCGCCCACGTGCGGCGCGGGAGCCGGGCGCGACGGCAGTTGGCCAGCCGGCGGCGCGGACACCGGGAAACCACCGGTGGGCTGGCCGGAGGTCGGCGCGGCCGACACCGGCCGGGTCGGAAGTGGGTTGCCCGAGACCGGCGCGGCCGAGACCGGGCGGCCCGAGTACGGGTCGTCCGCCCCCGGGCGGCCCGAGTACGGGTCACCGGAGACCGGGCGGCCCGAGTACGGGTCACCCGAGACCGGGTGACCGGAGACCGGCGCGGCCGAGACCGGACGGCCCGAGAACCCCGGGAACGGGGTGCCGGACACCGGCGGCAGCGGCGGCGCGGACACCGGCGGGACCGGCGGCGCGGACACCGGCGGCGGATTGTACGGCCGGGCCTCGGGGCTGCTGGGCAGCTGCCGTGGGATGGTCGGCTGCTGGCCGCCGGTCGCCGGGTCGCCCTCGCCCGGGTGACGCCGCTGGGGCAGCGGGTCGATCGACTGGCCGTTCGCCGACCGCGGCGGGTAGCCGTCACCGCCGCTCGGGTTCGCCCCGGTCAGGTCGGACCACGCCGGCATGGCACGACCGGCACCGGCGTTGGCCGGGGTGCCGGCGCCGTTGCGGTGGCCCGGGTCGAAGGACCGGCCGCCGAGCGTGACCTGGTTGCCGGAGGCGCCGGGGTGCGACGGCGGCGGGGTGTGCGGGCCGTTGCCGAGCGCGGCCAGTGCGCCGAAGGCAGGTGCCGGGCCGGCGCCGAAGGCCGGCGCCGGGCCGCCCTGCTGCGGGCCGGCGGCCGGGAGGGCCGGCCCAGGCATCCCGCGACCGGCCAGGGCGCGCGGCACCAGGACCGTGGTGGGCAGCGTGACGTCGGCGACGGTGCCCCGGTCGGCGGCCGGCCGCAGCTCGACCTTGACGGCGTGCCGGGCCGCCAGCCGGGCGACCACGACGAGGCCCATCATCCGGGAGACCGCCACGTCCACCTGCGGCGGCGTGGCCAGGCGCTCGTTCAGGTCGTGCAGCTGGTCGGCGCTGATGCCGATGCCGCGGTCCTCGACGTAGAGCGAGGCACGGTCGCCGACCCGGCGGGCCTCGACCATGACGTGCGAGTCCGGCGGGGAGAAGGCGGTGGCGTTGTCGAACAGCTCGGCGACCAGGTGCACCAGGTCGTTGACCGCGTGCGCGGCGACCTCGATGTCCCGGTCGATCACGCCGAACTCGATCCGGGTGTAGTGCTCGACCTCGGACTGGGCGGCTCGGAGCACGTCGATCAGGGCGGCCGGCTCACGCTGCACGCGGGTGGAGTCCGCGCCGGCGAGGACCAGCAGGTTCTCGTCGTTGCGGCGCATCCGGGTGGCCAGGTGGTCGAGCTGGAACAGCTCGGCCAGGCGGTCCGGGTCCTCCTCGCCGCGCTCCAGCCGGTCGAGGTGGCCGATCAGCCGGTCGACCAGGATCTGCGAGCGGCGGGCCAGGTTGACGAACATGGTCGCGACGGAGGCGCGCAGGGCGGCCTGCTCGGCCGCGGTCCGGACCGCCTCCAGGTGGACCGCGTTGAACGCCTCGGTCACCTGGCCGAACTCGTCCTTGCTGCGTACCGGCAGCGGCTCGGCGATCTGGTTTGCCAGCTGCACCGGGGAGAGCTGGCCGGTCACCTGCGGGTCACGCAGCCGGGCCACCGCCTGCGGCAGGCCGTACTGGGCCACCGAGAGGGCGCCCTGACGCAGGTCGCGCAGCGAGCGGGCCATCGAGCGGGCGACCAGGTAGGCGAAGAGGATGGCCAGCAGCAGCATGGTGAGCAGCAGGCCGGTCTCGAGGAACACCTGGCGCTGCGTGTCCGAGCGGAGCTCGTCGGCCCGCTGGACCACGTTGCTGTCGAGCCGTGACTCGACCGCGCGGAGCAGCTTGGCGTTGCCGACCATGGCCTGGTCCCACTGGTCCGGCCCGAACGGCGCGTTCGCCATCGAGCCGCTGTTGTTCGCCGACATGAAGCCGGTGAGGTTGTCCGCCTTGCGCAGGTCGGGACCCTCGACGGTCTGGTCGAAGAACTCGGAGTCGGCGGGGGTGGCGACGGACCGGAAGGTCGCGAGCGCCTGGGCCTGGGCGGTGCCGCTGGCGATGAACTGCTCGCGCAGCGCCGGACTGTACTGGTTCTGGGTGAGCGCCTGGTGCACGACCACCCGGCGCTGGGCCAGGTATTCCTTCTGCCGGGCCACCGCGGCGGCGGCGCGCATCCGGTCGCTGAGGTCGTTGTCGCCGGCGAGCTGGGTGGCCGAGTCGCGGATCGACAGCAGGTCGTTGATCAGGCGCTCGTACGCCTTCTCCGCCTCGTCGATCTTGAGCTTGCCGTTCAGCACCTGGCTACGGGTGGCCGGCAGGTCCTTGAGCTGGTCGTCGATCTCGTTCAGCCGGACCTCGAAGTTGCGTGGCAGGTCACTGATCTCGCCACGCTGCCGCGAGTAGGGGCCCTTCGCCTGGTCCACCCGCTGGTTGGCCCGGTTGTACGCCTCCTGGTACTGCGCCCGGGTCTGGGTCTCCCGCGCACCGAGGAAGAGCACCGAGCCGACCCGCTCGTCCTGCATCGTGTCGGCCAGGTCGCCCGAGTATCCGATCAGGCTGGCCAGGTCACCGGCACGGTTGGCGCTGTTGAGCGTCTCCAGGTGGTCGACCAGACCGCTTGTGCCCACCACGACCGTGGCGATGGTCGGCACGATCATGATCAGACCGAGCTTGGACCAGATCGGCATGTCGCGCAGCCGGCTCGCCGGCCGGCTCAGCCGCGACAGGAAAGAGCCCGCCGTCGTTGGCCGTTTGCTCACGTCACCGCCCTCGCAAAACCGCGTCCGACGTCACCTGCGGGCAACGCCGAGCGTCCGACCCGGCGGGTCGGACCTCCGAGATTCCATCACGCCGCCCGGTAAAGAGAAAGCCCAGGTTGTCCCTCACCGAAGGTGTGATGAGATGTTGATGCAATTTGATAGCAATCTGTCCGGCCGGAGTCACTGAAGGTTATGGATCATCCGCACCGCGTCGTCCTCCTCGCCGGGCCATCCGGCTCGGGAAAGTCGTACATAGCACACCGAACCGGGCTTCCGGTGCTGTGTCTGGACGACTTCTACAAGGACGGCGATGACCCTACGTGCCCGCGACGAAACGGACAGGTCGACTGGGAGTCTCCCTTGTCCTGGGACGCGGACACGGCGGTGGAAACCATTGCCCGATTGGCCCGGGAGGGCAAGGCCGAAGTGCCGGTTTATGCGATCGGCGCGGACCGGAGGGTGGCTACCCGGCCATTTGTCGTCGACGGATCGCCGATCTTCGTGGCCGAAGGGATCTTCGCGGCCGAGATCGTCGCCGAGTGCCGACGCCGTGGGCTGCTCGCCGGGGCGTACGCGCTGCGCCGCCCGCGCGGCGCGACGTTCCTGCGCCGGCTCGCCCGGGACCTCGCCGAGCAACGCAAGGCGCCCCGGGTGCTGGTCCGGCGCGGAATCACCCTGCTGCGGGCCGAACCGGCCGTGCTGCGCCGGCAGACCGGGCTCGGCGCGGAGGCGGCCCGGGCCCGGGAGGTGCTGCGCGGAGTGGCCGCCCTGCTCGCCGGCCACCCGCACCGGTCGTGATCAGCCGATCAGCTTCGCGTACGCCGGCTTGATCACCTCATCGATGATCCGCAGACGCTCGTCGAACGGGATGAAGGCGCTCTTCATCGCGTTGATGGTGAACCACTGGAGCTCCTTCCAGCCGTAGCCGAACGCCTCCACCAGCAGCGCCATCTCCCGGGACATCGAGGTGCCGCTCATCAGCCGGTTGTCGGTGTTGACCGTCACCCGGAAGCGCAGGTCGCGCAGCAGCCCGATCGGATGGTCGGCGATCGACGCCGCCGCGCCGGTCTGCACGTTCGACGACGGGCACAGCTCCAACGGGATCCGTTTGTCCCGCACGTACGCGGCCAGCCGACCCAACGCGGGCGGGTTGCCCGGAACGATGTCGTCGACGATGCGGACGCCGTGGCCCAGCCGGTCCGCGCCGCACCACTGGATCGCCTGCCAGATCGATGGCAGCCCGAACGCCTCGCCGGCGTGGATGGTGAAGTGGAAGTTCTCCCGCTGGAGGTATTCGAACGCGTCCAGGTGCCGGGTGGGCGGGAAACCGGCCTCGGCGCCGGCGATGTCGAAGCCGACCACGCCGGTGTCCCGGTGCCGCACGGACAGCTCGGCGATCTCCTGCGAGCGGGCCGCGTGCCGCATCGCGGTGAGCAGGGTGCCGATCCGGATGGGCGTGCCCGCCTCGCCGGCCAGCGCGCTGCCCTCCCGGAACCCGGTGACCACCGCCTCGACCACCTCGTCCAGGGTCAGGTTCCGCTCCAGGTGCTGCTCGGGCGCGAACCGGACCTCGGCGTAGACGACGCCGTCGGCGGCCAGGTCCAGCGCGCACTCCCGAGCCACCCGGCGTAACGCCGGCGCGGTCTGCATCACGGCCACGGTGTGCGCGAACGTCTCCAGGTAGCGCTCCAGCGAGCCGGAGTTCGCCGCCTCGGCGAACCAGCGACCGAGCGCTTCCGCGTCGGTGGTGGGCAGCTCGTGGTCGGCCTCGGCGGCCAGCTCGACGATCGTCGCGGGCCGCAGGCCGCCGTCGAGGTGATCGTGCAGCAGCGCCTTCGGGACCTTGACGATGTCCTCGTACGAGATTGCGACCATGCCCAGACCCTAGTCACCGATGGTGCCGGCCGGGTCAGGGCCGCCAGCCGTACACCCGCTCGACCGCCAGGCGCAGCACCAGGCGGCCGTCGGCGACCATGGCGGCCCGGTAGTCCGCCCAGTCGGGATGCTCGCCGCGGATCCGGCGATAGACCTCGACCAGCTCCTCGACCGTCGCGTCGTCGGTCGCGGCGGCCGGCGAGGTCAGCGTCACAGTGCCCTCGGCCACCGCGTACGCCCCGCCGTCGGCGGTGGTCACGTGGAAGCTGGCCCGGGGGTCGCGGCGTAGGTTGCGCACCTTCGCCCGGTCGCCCGTGGTGGAGCACCGGATCAGGCCCGGCTCGGCCAGGTAGTCGAGGTTGGAGAGCTGGGGGCGGCCGTCGCGGCGCAGGGTGGCCAGGACCCCGCGACCGTGTGATCCGAACAGTTCCCACAGTCGCTCACTGGTTGCCATGCCTCAATCTAGATCCGTCGTCGGGCCGCAGGAATAGGATCTTCGGCGTGGCCGATCCCACTCTGCTCCCGGCGGTGCTGGCGCGGCTGCGCTGCCCGGTCTGCGGCGAGCCGCTGGCCGAGACCACCGCCGGCACCACCCGCGCGCTGCGCTGCCCGCGCCGGCACAGCTTCGACACCGCCCGGCAGGGATACGTCAACCTGCTCGCCGGCCGGGCCCCGCACAGCGGGGACAACGCGGAGATGGTCGCCGCCCGGGCCGACTTCCTCGCCGCCGGCCACTACGACACCGTGGCCGCCGCACTCGCCGCCGCCGCGACGGCGGTCGCGCCCGACGACCCGTACCCCCTGGTGGTGGAGCCCGGCGCCGGGACCGGGCGCTACCTCGCCGCGGTGCTGGCGGCGCTGCCGGACGCCGCCGGCCTGGCCCTGGACGTCTCCAAGCCGGCGCTGCGCCGCGCGGCCCGGGCCCACCCGCGGGCCGCCGCCGCGCTCGCCGACACCTGGCAGCGGCTGCCCCTGGCCGACCGGTCCACCGCCGTGCTGCTGAACGTCTTCGCACCGCGCAACGGCCCGGAGTTCCACCGGGTGCTCGACCCGGACGGCGCGCTGCTGGTGGTCACCCCGGCCGCCGACCACCTCGGCGAACTGGTCGAGGCGCTCGACCTGCTGCGGGTCGACCCGGCCAAGGCCGACCGGGTCGCCGGCAGCCTGGGCGCGCACTTCGTCGAGGAGTCCGCCACCGCGCACCGGGCCCGGCTGGCGCTGACCCGCACCGAGGTCACCACGCTTGTCGGAATGGGGCCCAGCGCCTGGCACGCCGACCCGGCGCGGCTCGCCGCACGGATCGCCGCGCTGCCCGAGCCGACGCCTGTCACGCTCGCCGTCCGGCTCGGCACACACCGCCCCCGTTAGGTCGACAGGTCGACCTCTTCCCAGCCCGGCGGCTCGTCATGGTACGGCCCGCGCAGCACCACCGCCCACTCCAGCGCCCACCGGCGCTGCCCGATCGCGTTCGCGTCCACGAGCCCGGGCAGCGCCTGGCCGGCCCGCTCGGTCTCCAGGTAGGCCCAGTCCAGGCAGTAGTGCAGGTCGAGCAGGGCGGCGGCGTCGGCGGGATGCTGCGGAGCGGCCAGGATGCGAGCCCGCCACTGCGGAAACGTCTCGCCCGTGACCAGGTGCGGCATCCGCTCGACCAGGCGCTCGTCCACCGGCACGGTCGGGTCGAGCTGCTTGGCCAGGCCGAGCACCCAGGCCAGCGAGAAGAGCGCGTCGTGGTGCAGCACGAACGACCTGTGGTCGCCCCGGCCGCCCATCACGAACTGCCACTCCGGCGGCGTCACCATCTCCACCAGGTGCGACTCCAGCAGCCAGCCCATCGCCGCCTGCGCGGGCATCCCGAAGCAGCGGGCCAGGATCACGTGCAGCACCGCGATCCGGGCCTCGATCTCCGGCGTCGGACGCAGCTCGATCTCGTCGCCCGGCTCCCACACCAGCGGGAACTGCGGCGGCGGCAGCGGAAGACCCAGCCGGGACAGCTCGTCGAGGCTCGCCTCACGGACGGCCCGGGGGTCGGGAGCGGATACGCGCAAGGTCAGTCCTTGTCTGCTCGCCTCGGCTCGTTGCCGGTCGGTCCCCCTGGCCTGCGAGGATAGCGGCTCCGACCGGGCCGGCACCATGGCCGGCCGGTCACCCGATCCGCTCGATGACGAGCGGGGTGCCGGCCGGGGCCGTCGGCGCCACCCGGACCGCCCGGCGCGCCTCGTCGAGCGCGGCCGGAATCCGCTCGGCGTGCTCGGCGCGCAGCTCGAACAGCGGATCGCCGACGCGGACCTGGTCGCCGGGACGTTTGTGCAGCACCACCCCGGCCGGGATGCTCACCGGGTCCTCCTTGCGGGCCCGTCCGGCGCCGAGCCGCCAGGCGGCCACCCCGACCGCGTACGCGTCGACCTCGGTCACCCAGCCGTCCTCCGCCGCGGTGACCAGCTCGACCTCGTTCGCGGTCGGCATCGGGGCGTCCGGGTCGCCGCCCTGCGCCCGGATCATCGCGCGCCAGGCGTCCATGGCCCGGCCGTCGCGCAACGCGGCGGCCGGATCGGTGTCCGGCAGGCCGGCGGCGTCGAGCATCTCCCGGGCCAGGGCCAGCGTCAGCTCCACCACGTCGGCCGGGCCGCCACCGGCCAGCACCTCCACCGACTCGGTCACCTCGACCGCGTTGCCGACGGCCCGGCCCAGCGGGGTGGACATCTCGGTGAGCAGGGCAACCGTGCGCACCCCGTGCGCGCCGCCCAACTCGACCATGGTGCGGGCCAGCTCGCGGGCGTCGTCGGCGTTCTTCATGAAGGCGCCGGAGCCCACCTTGACGTCGAGCACCAGCGCGCCGGTGCCCTCGGCGATCTTCTTGCTCATGATCGAGCTGGCGATCAGCGGAATCGCCTCGACGGTGCCGGTGACGTCGCGCAGCGCGTACAGCTTGCGGTCGGCCGGCGCGAGCCCGTCACCGGCCGCGCAGATCACCGCGCCGACGTCGCCGAGCTGGGCGATGAACTCGTCGTTGCTGAGCGCCGCCCGCCAGCCCGGGATCGACTCCAGCTTGTCCAGCGTGCCGCCGGTGTGGCCGAGCCCGCGGCCGGAGAGCTGCGGGACCGCCGCGCCGCACGCCGCGACGAGCGGGGTCAACGGCAGGGTGATCTTGTCGCCGACGCCGCCCGTGGAGTGCTTGTCCACGGTCGGCCGGGCCACCGACGACAGGTCCAGCCGCTCGCCGCTGGCGATCATCGCGGCGGTCCAGCGGGCGATCTCCGGCACGGTCATGCCACGCAGCAGGATCGCCATCGCCAGCGCCGACATCTGCTCGTCGGCCACCAGCCCCCGGGTGTACGCGTCCACCACCCAGTCGATCTGCCCGTCGCTCAGCTCACCCCCGTCCCGCTTCGCCCGAATGACGTCAACCGCCGTAAAAGCACTCACCACAAGATCCAATCAGTAATAGCGCGTGCGCGTGGTCCACCCGACCCGCGAACGGTGACCACGTCAGGCCTGGGCCGACCGTGCCCGGCGGAGGGATCAAGCCTGACCGCCCGGAGCCGGGCACGGTCGGCCCAGGCCCCCACCTCAACCCCAGCGAACCGGAATCTCCGTAGGAGGCTCACCCTCACCGGCCCAGAAAATAGCGCCGGACGCGTCCACCACGACCACGCGCGGCGTCCGCGCCAGCCCCCACTCGATCGCCCCGGTGGGATCGTCCCAGGTCGGGCCCTCCTCCAGCACACCGGTCTCGGCGCCCTCGGTGTCCCCCGCCGACCGCTCCCAGTACGCCGTCCAGACCTGCTGGCCGTCCGACAGGTCGGGGTGCACGAACACGGTGCCCCGGCCCCGCCAGGCGGCCAGCCGGTCCGGCACCACGGGCACCGGGTGCTCGCCGGTCACCGCCTCGATGTCGGCCACGTCGAAGGCGTGCGGCAGCAGCTCGGCCATCCGCAGCGGGCCGCCCTTCGCCTCGACCAGGCACTCCGGCCCGCCCTGCTCCCAGAGCAGCTGCCGGCACCTGCCGCACGGCATCAGTGGCTCGCCGGTCGCGTCGACGCAGGACAGCGCCACGATCCGGCCGCCGCCGGTGGCGTGCAGCGAGGAGACCACGCCGCACTCGGCGCAGAGCACCACGCCGTACGCGGCGTTCTCCACGTTGCAGCCGACCACCACGCGGCCGTCGTCGACCAGGGCGGCGGCCCCGACCGGGAACCTCGAGTACGGCACGTACGCGTGCCGCATCACCTCGGTGGCGGCGGCCCGCAGCCGCTCCCAGTCGATCTCCATCACGACTCCCATTCTGCCCAATTCACGCCGATCGGTCGCGGGTGTGGTCGGAGACGACGGTGCCCGGCGGGTCTGTCCCGCCGGGCGCGGTGCGTCGCGGGCGGTCAGCCCTTGACGTACGGCTTGCCGTCGGCGGCCGGCGCCCGGACCTTGCCGACCAGCCCGGCCACCGCCAGGATCGTCGCCAGATAGGGCAGCATCGCCAGGAACTGGTCCGGAATGCTGCTGCCGATCGCGCCCAGATAGGTGGCGAGCTGGTCGGCGAAGCCGAAGAAGAGCGCCGCGAGCAGCGCGCCGGTCGGGCTCCACCGGCCGAAGATCAGCGCGGCCAGAGCGATGAAGCCCTTGCCGCCGATCATGTTCTTGGTGAACGAGTAGAGCGCCAGCGTGTACGACGCCCCACCGACGCCGGCCACCAGACCGGCCATGATCACATTTCGGTAGCGCAATCCGAGCACCCGCACGCCGACCGTGTCGGCGGCGGTCGGGTGCTCGCCCACCGAGCGGGTCCGCAGACCCCACCGGGTCCGGAACAGCGCCAGGTGGATGACCAGCACCAGCAGCAGGCCGAGGTAGAGGAAGATGTTGCCCCGGAACAGCGCCGGACCGAGCAGCGGGATGTCCTTCAGCAGCGGGATCTCCCAGTTGCTGAACCGGGGCGCGCTGTTGTACTTCTCCGCGTCGGTCGCCATCAACCGCTCGTAGAGGAAGCCGGTGACGCCGACCGCCAGCAGGTTGAGCACGATGCCCATGACCACCTGGTCGACCAGGTAGCGGATGGCGAACACGGCGAGCAGCAGCGAGATGAACGCGCCGCCGATCGCGGCGGCCACCAGGCCCACCCAGACGTTGCCGGAGATGCTGCCGAACAGCGCGCCGGAGAACGCGCCCATCAGCATCTGGCCCTCGATCGCCACGTTCACCACGCCGGAACGCTCACAGAGCACCCCGGCCAGCGCGCCGAAGGTCAACGGCAGCGCCAGGATGAACGTCCCGCGCACCACGTTGACAAGCGGCATGAAGTTGCGCCCCTCGGGCGCGGCGGAGACCTGCCAGCACAGGAAGCTCAGCACGAAGGCGACCAGCCCGGCGCCGAGCAGCAGCGTGAACCAGCGCTTGGGCACGCCGGCGAGGAGGGCGGCTCCGGCCGCGGCGGCGACGACCCCGAACAGGATCGCGCCGACCGTGCCGTTGATCGCCAGGGCGGCCCCGCCCTCGGTCTCGCTGAGCGTGAAGCGGGCCTGCTGGTCGGTGGCGAGCGCGCCGAACAGCACCGTCGCGAGCACGCCAAGCGCCAGCAGGACCGCGCCGGCCTTCCGGGCGCGCGTCCAGAAACCCTCGTCGACCGCGGTGACCGCGACGTCCGGGACAGCGGTGGTGGACATGCTCACCAGCCCTTCGCGAGGCTCGTCTGCAGCCGGGCGGCGCGGGCCGCCCGGAGCTGGAAGATCGCCTTCACCAGGGCGGGCGCGGCGATGAAGATGACGATGAGGGCCTGGAGCACGGTGACCAGCTCGAGCGAGATCCCGGAGTACGACTGCATCCGGTTGCCGCCGGCCTGGAGCGCCCCGAACAGCAACGCCGCCAGCAACACCCCCCACGGTTTCACCCGGCCCAGCAGCGCGACCAGGATGCCGTCGAAGCCGATCTGCGCGACCACGAGCGGGGTCAGCGCGGTAGCGGTGGAACCGAGCACCATGTTCGAGCCGCCGAGGCCGGCCAGCAGACCGGCGACGACCATCACCAGCACGTACGTCTTGGTCACGCTGATGCCCGCGGTGCGGGCCGCGTCCGGGTTGGCGCCCACCGCGCGCAGCTCGAAGCCGAGCGTGGAGCGGTTGAGCAGCCACGCGACGAACCAGGTGGCAAGCACCGCGAGCAGGATGCCGGCGTGCACCCGCAGGTTGTCGCCGAGCAGCCGGGGAAGTTGCGCGGAGGACTCGACCGGCTTGCTGATCGCGTCCGACCGGTTCGGGTTCTGCACCCCGTTCTGGACGATGATCCAGGACAGGAAGTAGACCGCCACGTAGTTGAGCATGATCGTGTTGATCACCTCGTGGGCGCCGGTGCGTGCCTTGAGGATGCCCGGGACGAAGCCCCAGAGCGCGCCGCCGAGCGCGCCGGCGATCAGCGCCACCAGCAGGTGCACCCCGGGCGGCAGCGGCAGCGCGAAGCCGGCGACGGCGGCCAGGATGACACCGATGGTCGCCTGGCCCTGGGCGCCGATGTTGAACAGGCCGCCGCGGAAGGCGAGCGCCACCGACAGGCCGGTGAACACCAGCGGCGCGGCGTAGGTGAGCGTCTCCGAGATCGGGCCCATCGCGGCGGTGAAGCCGACCGCGTCCGGGTCGAAGATCGCACCCTTGAACAGGTTCGCGTACGCCTCGCTGACCACGTTCCAACTCGCGTTCAGCGCGTCCGCCGGGCGGGCGGTGATGTAGCCGTAGGTGGCCAGCACGTCCGGGTCGGAAACGATGATCAGCACGGCGCCGACAAGCATGGCGAGCACGACCGCGAGCACGGTCACGGTCACCGTGTTGGCGGCCCAGAGGTTGTCCAGGAAGAGCCGGCCCAGGCTGGGCCGGGCCGGCTCGGCCGGCGGCTGCTTCGTCGCGGTGGTGGTCGCCGGTTGCTCGGTGTCGCCGGACTGCGCGGTCGGCGTCGCCCGGGCTTCGGCGCGCGCCTCCTGCGGCTCGGTCGCCGGCTCCTTGTCCGGGGAGCCCGACGCCGGGTTCGGGTTCGTCATGCCTCGTCCTCGTTACTGGGGCCCTCGGGGGCCGGGGCGGCGTCGCCCGCGTTCGGGGTCGCGGCGTCGCCCGCGTTCGAGGGCGTGGCCGCGGTGTCCGGGGTGATGCCGGCCATCAGCAGGCCGATCTCCTCGCGTGGGGTGTCCGGGCCGACGATGCCGATGACCCGGCCGCGGTACATCACCGCGATCCGGTCGGCCAGGCCGATCACCTCGTCCAGCTCGCTGGAGACCACCATGACCGCGGTGCCGGCGTCCCGCTCCCGGACCACCTGGCTGTGGATGAACTCGATCGAGCCGACGTCCACGCCGCGGGTGGGTTGGGCGGCGATGAGGAGCTTCAGCGGCCGGGACAGCTCCCGGGCCACGATCACCTTCTGCTGGTTGCCGCCGGAGAGCGTGCCCACCGACGCGTCCGCCGACGAGGTGCGGACGTCGAACTGGTCGATCCGCTCCTTCGCCGACTTCGCGATCTCGTCCGGCTTCAGCGACAGGCCCCGGCCGAACGGCGGCCGGTCGTAGATGTCAAGCACCAGGTTCTCCGCGACGGAGAACTCCTTGACCAGACCGTCGACGCTGCGGTCCTCGGGCACGTAGCCGACGCCGGCACGGAGCACCTTCTTGGTGGACCAGCCCTTCGTCGAATCGCCGTCGAGGCGGACCGTACCGGCGAGCGTCGGGCGCAGCCCCATGATCGCCTCGATCAGCTCGGTCTGTCCGTTGCCCTGCACGCCCGCGACGCCGAGCACCTCACCGGCGTACACGGTCAGGTCGACGCCGTCGACGGCGCGTACCTGCCGGTCGTCGTCGACGACCAGGCCGGCGACCTCCAGGACCGGCCCGCCCGGCTGGGCGGGCTGCTTGTCCACGGTCAGCCGCACGTTGCGGCCGACCATCAGCGCGGCCAGCTCGTCCCGGCTGGCGCTCGGCTCGGCGGTGCCGACCGTCCGCCCGCGCCGGATCACGGTGATCCGGTCCGCGATCGCCTTCACCTCGCCCAGCTTGTGGGTGATGAACACGATCGACTTGCCGGCGGCCTTGAGCGACCGCATGACGGTGAGCAGCTCGTCGGTCTCCTGCGGGGTGAGCACGGCCGTCGGCTCGTCGAGGATGAGCAGGTCGACGTCGCGGGTGAGCGCCTTGACGATCTCCACCCGCTGCTGGATGCCGACCGGCAGGTCCTCGATCACCGCGTCCGGGTCGACCCGGAGGTTGTACCGCTCGGAGACCTCGGCCACCTCACGCCGGGCCCGGCGGCGGTCCAGGAGGCCGGCGAAGGGCACCGTGACCCGCTCGGCGCCGAGCATCACGTTCTCGGCCACGGTGAAGACCGGCACCAGCATGAAGTGCTGGTGCACCATGCCGATCCCGGCGGCGATCGCGTCCGACGGGCCCCTCAGCTTCAGCGGCTTCCCGTCGACCAGGATCTCGCCCTCGTCCGGCTGGTAGAGCCCGTAGAGCACGTTCATCAGGGTCGACTTGCCGGCGCCGTTCTCGCCGAGCAGAGCGTGGATCTCTCCAGGCTCCACCGTGAGGTCGATGTGGTCGTTGGCGACCAGATCACCGAACCGCTTGGTGATGCCGCGCAGTTCGAGTCTCAGCGCAACCTCCTGGAGTGCGAGCGATGGTGCCGCGTAGCGACTGCCACGCGGCCACCACGCCGGGTGGGCGATCAAGGTGACCGGCCGCCCCGGGCGCGGGGTTCGGACCCCGTACACCCGGGACGGCCGGATCGTGCTACCTGGCGCCCGCCGGCCCCGCTGCCGATGATCTCACCGTGGCGGGCGGCGGAGCGGTCACTTGGTCGGCTGGGCCTTCGAGGTGACCGTGATGGTGCCGGCGGAGATGTCCGCCTTGATCTTGTCGACCTCGGCCTTCAGGTCCGCCGGGACCTTGCTGTCGAAGTCGTGGTACGGCGCGATCGAGACGCCGGAGTTGGCCAGCGTGCCCACGAAGCCCGGGGTGGACTGGAGCTTCTCGCCACCGGCGGCCTTCAGCACGGCCTCCTTGACGGCCTCCGGGATGTTCTTGACGACCGTGGTCAGGATCGCGGAGCAGTCCGGGGTGCTCTCGCAGCCGTCGACGTCCACCCAGACGACCGAGTACTTGCCGCCGGAGGCCTTGGCCGCGGCGGTGGTGCCCAGGCCGGAGCCGCCGGCGACCGGCATGACGATGTCGGCGCCCTGGGCGACAAGCGCGTCGGAGACCTTCTTGCCCTCGTCCTGCTTGACGAAGTCGTTGGTGAAGGAACCCTTCTGGGTGGCCTTGTCCCAGCCCAGCACCTGGACGTTCTTGCTCTTGGCCTTGTTGTAGTAGGCCACGCCGTCGGCGAAACCGTCCATGAAGATGGTGACCGGCGGGATCGGCAGGCCGCCGTAGGTGCCCACCTTGCCGGTCTTGCTCATCCCGGCGGCCAGGTAGCCGGCCTGGAACGCGGCCTGCGCGGTGTCGAACTGCATCGGGTAGACGTTCGCCACGCCCGGGTTGGCGTCCACGATCCCGAACTGCTGGTTCGGGTTCGCCGCGGCGGCCTTCTTGGTGGCGTCCTGCATCAGGCCACCGACGGCCAGGATGAAGTCGCACTTCTGGTTGACGAACCCGGTCAGGTTGACCTCGTAGTCCGCCTCGGCCTTCGACTGGACGTTCTTGATCTCGATGTTGTCGTTCTCCTTCTGCGCCTCCTGAAGGCCCTTCCAGGCGGAGGTGTTGAAGGACTTGTCGTCGATACCGCCGACGTCGGTCACCATGCAGGCGCTGTACTTCTTGCCGCCGGTGTCACCGGCGTCGTTGTTGTCGTCGGGGGCCTCACCACAAGCGGCGGCGCCCAGCACGAGGCCACCCGCCACGAAGGCGGAGGCGATCCGCATCCCACGCACAGAGCGCAAGACGTCTCCTTCCCATTGCCGACCGCGTCGTGCGCGGTGGCAGCCCTTGCGCCGGCCTGCGGTGTGCCGCCGGCGTCCCACGTTACGGACGGGAGCGTACGCCCGCGCCCACCCACCGGCCGACAATCGTGCACGACTGTTGAGCGTCCGTTACCCCGGTGTAACCCTTGCGTGGGGCAGATCACTAATCGGGCTGGTAGGCGTGCGCGCACGTGTCCCGAACGTCCGCTTTCCGGGACCTTCCGGGTGCCCGGCGGCCTATCGCCAGAACACCGCGACCGCCGCGTTGAGCAGCGTCAACCCGATGATCGCGAGGAAGTGGCCACGGTGCACGGACTCCCGCTTACGGGAGAAGAAAACCATGACGAAGATGAGCAGCGCGAGCACCAACTTGGTAACAAGCTTCGCCGGGGCCGGCTCGTCGCCGTCGCGCAGGGGCGCGGACAGTCCGAGACCGGTCAGGATCTGGATCACCGACCCCCACAGCATGGCCGCGTTGATCCGCAGGCGACCGGTGACGTACTGGGCGATCCCGCCGCCGAGCAGCAGCGCGAAACCGATCAGATGGACGTAGAGAAGGATCAGTCGAAGAGCTTCCACGCCGCCCATCCTCTCTCATCAACGACGCCGTGTAGTAGTGGGGCCGGCGAGGTGCCGTCATACCGTGACCTCCGCCGGCACCACCTACCTCGCCGGCGCTCACACGGGCTCAGGTGTTAAGCGGGGGCCCCTGCTATGCAGAATGCGTTAAGCGGGGCCCCCGCCTTGCACGCCAGAGCTGGAAGGTGGGGCCGTCGGCGGGGAGGGGGGCGTTCGGGTGCAGCGCGGGCGCGCCGCCGTAGATGTTGTCGGCGGCGGGCAGGCCCGGCAGATGCACCGGGACGCCGGGGGCGCGGCGGGCCAGCGCCAGCACCGTGCCGGTCGGCGCCTCCCGGAGGAAGACGAGCGTGTCCGCGTCGGCGTACACCCACCGCAGGCCGCCGTGCCGCAGCGCCGGCTCGTCGCGGCGCAGCGCCAGCAGTGACCGGTACGCCTCGAACGTGCGCCGGTCCCAGCTCTCCGGCCGGTGCCACGGCATCGGGGTACGCGACCCCTCCCCGTTCGTGCCGGTGAGCCCCAGCTCGTCACCGGCGAAGACCACTGGCGTGCCGGGCATGGTGGCGAGCAGCCCGGCGGCCACCTCCTGCCGGGCCGCGTCGCCGACCACGGTGCGGATCCGGGCCGAGTCGTGCGAGCCGAGGAGCTGCCAGGAGTGCGTGTACGACCGCCAGGACACCAGCGACCGGTAGGCGTTCATGGTGGCCAGCACCGCGTCCGCGTCCCGCCGCCGCACCCCGCCGGGCGTACCGAGGAAGTTCGGCACCGGATCGTCGCCGGCGCGCAGCCAGGACCACACCGGGTCGGTGAAGCCGACGTAGTTCATGGTCCCGTGCCAGCCGTCGCGGTCCAGGTCACCGGTGTGGTCGTGGCCGTGCTCGGCGAGCAGCAGCGCGTCCGGCCGGGTCTGCGCGACCACCTCACGGAGCAGCCGCGCCACCTCGTGGGTGTACGCGTCCGCGCCCCGCCGGCCGGTCATGTTCGCCACGTCCACCCGCCAGCCGTCCAGCCCGTACGGCGGGCGCAGCCAGCGGCGCAGAAGCGAGTCCTCGGCGGTGGCGAAGCGGTGGCGCAGCTCCGCGCTGCCCCAGTTGAGCTTCGGCAGCGACGTGACCCCGTTCCACGACTCGTAGTCGGAGCCGGGGAGGTCGAAGTAGTACAGCTCCCGCTCCGGCGCGTCCACGTCGGAGACGGCGTCGGTGAACCAGCGGTGCGCGTCGCCGGTGTGGTTGCTGGTGATGTCGCCGACCAGCCGCCAGCCCCGGGCGCGTACCGCGTCGGCGAGCCGGACCAGCGCCGCGTCGCCGCCGAGCAGCGGGTCGACGGTGTCGAAGCTTGATGCGTCGTACCTGTGGTTGGAACGGGCCGGGAAGATCGGCGTGAGGTAGACCGTGTTGACGCCGAGCCGCTCCAGGTGGTCCAGGCGCTCGGTGATCCCGTCGAGGTCGCCGCCGTAGAACTGGCGGGGCGTCTCCGGGCCGCGCCCGATGACCGGCGTGTCCCAGTCGCACGGAATGGCCCAGTCCGGCGCGGGGCGGCCGTCCGCGGCGGCGGAGCGGGCGAACCGGTCCGGGAAGATCTGGTAGATCACCGCGTCCCGGGTCCAGGCCGGCGGCGGCGCGTGGCTGACCAGCTTGAAGTCGCCGTGGTCCGGCACGTCGTGGCCGGCCGTGCCGGCCGCGTTCAGCCAGCGGGCGCCGGCGGCGCCGTCGAGCAGGAAGCGGTAGTTGCTGACCGGGTTGCGGACCTCGACCTCGGCCCGCCACCACACGTCGCCGCCGGCGGTGCGGTCGACCACCGCCTCGGCGAAGCGGGGCTCGCCGTCGCCGGTGGTGCGCAGGTACACCTGATCGACGCCGGCGCCGACGGGCACCCGGACGAACACGGGGACGGTCTGCCCGAGCGCGGGCTCCTGCTCCGGCACGTAGGTGGCGGATCCGTCGTGGTGCGGTTGGAGGGACATGGTGCGGCCTTTCGCGTCGTACCGACAGGGAGTGGGGCGGGCACCCGCCGCGGTCGGTTCACCCGACCGCGGCGGTCCGCCCGAGAACCGCTCCGGTGTACGCCGACACGACGCCCTTGCCGCAGCGTGAGCCGAGGAGGCTCAGCCCTTGACCGCTCCGGAGGTGAGGCCGGAGACGATGTAGCGCTGGAGCAGTTGGAACACCAGCACCGTGGGGATCGCGGTGAGCAGCGTGCCCGCCGCGAACATCCCGAAGTTGTTGTTGCGTTCACCGGCCACCAGGCCGTACATGCCGACGGCGAGGGTCTTCGACTCGGTGTCGGTGAGGAACACGTTGGCGATGATGAACTCGTTGATCGACCCGATGAACGCGAGCAGGCCGGTCACCGCCAGGATCGGCGCCACCAGCGGCAGCATGATCCGGAAGAACACCTGCACGTGCGAGGCGCCGTCCATGGTCGCCGACTCGTCCAGTTCCTTCGGCAGCGTGTCGAAGAAACCCTTCATCAGCCAGGTGTTGGCCCCCAGCGCGCCACCCATGTAGAGCAGGAACAGGCCCCACGGGGTGTTGAAGCCGATGCCCGGATAGAGATCGGTGATCGTGGTGAAGATCAGGAAGATCGCCACGATGGCCAGGAACTGCGGGAACATCTGGATCAGCAGCAGCGTGAGCAGGCCGACCCGCCGCCCGGCGAACCGCATCCGGGAGAACGCGTACGCGGCAAGCGCCGACAGGAAGATCGACGCGAAACTGGCCACGCCCGCCAGCAGCAGCGAGTTGAGGAACCAGTGGCCGAACGCGGTCCGGTCGAACAGGTTGGTGAAGTTCTCCAGCGAGGCCCCGGTCGGCAGCAGCTCGGTGGAGGAGAGCGTGCCGAGCGGGTTGAGCGCCGCGGAGATCACGAACATGATCGGGAAGAGGCTGAACAGCACCGCCAGCACCCCGACCAGATGCCGCCAGCCCACCTGCGCGAACCACCTGTTGCGCGACCGACGGGCGGCCGGCGTTTCCGCGATGCCTGTCACGAGTACACCTCCTCCTGCTTGCGGGTGCGCCGGAAGCTGATCGCCGACACCGTCGCCACGATCGCGAAGATGAAGATCGAGACGGTGGCGGCCAGGCCGTACTCCGCGCCCTGCGCGCCGAACGCCAGCCGATAGGTGTACGTGATCAGCAGGTCGGTGGCGCCGTTACGCGGGTTGTCCGGCGCGAACGGCCCGCCCTCGGTGGTGAACAGGATCGCGTTGACGTTGTTGAAGTTGAACGCGAACGACGCGATCAGCAGCGGCGAGAGCGCCACCAGCAGCAGCGGCAGGGTGACCGCCCGGAACGACTGCCAGGGGCTGGCGCCGTCGACCGAGGTGGCCTCGGTCAGCTCCCGCGGGATGGCCTGGAGCGCGCCGGTGGCCACCAGGAACATGTACGGATAGCCGAGCCAGAGCTGCACCAGCAGCACCGCGATCCGCGCCGACCAAGTGCCGCCGAACCAGTCGACGTCCAGCCCGAACAGGTTGTTCAGCAGGCCGAAGTCGGTGTTGAACATGTCCCGCCAGACCAGCAGCATCGCGAACGACGGCATGGCGTACGGGAGGATCAGCAGCACCCGGTAGACGTTGGTGCCCCGCATCCGGTGCGAGTGCAGCGCGAGCGCGATGGCCATGCCGAGCAGGAACGTGAGGCCGGTGGAGCCGATCGCGAACGCGAAGTTCCAGGCCAGCGTGCCGAAGAACGGCCCGGAGATGTTCGGGTCGGTGAGCACCGCGCCGAAGTTCTCCAACCCGACGTTCACCTTCCAGCCCTGGGTGAGCCGTTCCCCGTCGGCGGCGACGAAAGAGCCGACCTTCTCGTCGGCGGTCCACGTCCGGCCGCTCTCGCTGTCGGTGACGCAGTCGCAGCCCGCGTCGTACGCCCGGGCCGCCTTGCCCTCGTAGGCCCGGGTGAGGCCGTTGGAGCGGATGGCGCCGGCGTCGGTGGGCACGATCAGCGCGGTGACGGCGTCGCTGCGGCTGCTGGCCTGCCCGATGTTCAGCACGGTGTAGCCGTCGGCCGCGGTGATCCTGCCGCTGAGGCTGCTGACGGTGACCGCGCCGGCGTCGAGCGGACGCAGCCCGCCCGCGTCGCCGGCGAAGACCTCCTTGCTCTTCGGGTCACTGAGCAGGAAGACCAGGGCGCCGGTCGCCGGGTCGCCCTTCGTGGCGATGGTGAGGGCGTACTCGGTCGAGCCGGGAACCTGTTTCACCGAGGACGTCTGGATGGCGACCACCGCGTCGGCCTTGCTGCCCCGGTGGCCGTCGCCGTAGTTCGTGAACGCGGTGCTCGCGGTGAACAGCACCGGGAGGATCTGGAAGGCGACGAGGAAGAGCGTGCCGGGGACCAGATACTTGGCCGGGATGTGTCGGCGGCCCAGGTAGAGGTAGAACAGCGCGACGGTGGTGGCGACCAGGACGGCCAGCCCGATCCAGTGCTCGGCCTCGACGAGCGGGAACGCCGCCCAGATCGCGATCCCGGCCACCAGGCCGAGCAGGACCACCTTGACGACGAGGCCGGTCGCGGTGATCGGCGCGTGGTTCCGCGCGGTACGGGACGTGCCCGGGGCGGGCTCCCGGCCCGGGGTCCGCCTGGACCCCGGGCCGGACAGCGGCGCGCTCATTACTTGATCTGACCCTGGATGGTCTTGCCGGCGGCCGTGATCGTCCTGGCCGGGTCGGCGCCACCGATGACGGCGGCCTCGGCCTTGCCGAACGGGTCCCAGATCGCGGCCATGGCCGGGATCGCCGGGAGCACCTGGCCGTTCCTGCCGGCCTCGGAGAACTTGGCCAGGTCCGCGTCCTCGCCCTTGACCTGGTCGAAGGCGGCGGTCAGCGCCGGCGGGCGCGGCTCGGCCCGGTACAGCGCGACGGCCAGCTCGGGCTTGGTCACGTAGTTGGTGACGAACTCCTGGGCCAGGGCCTTGTTCTTGCCCTTGGCGGCGACGTAGAACGCCTGGACGCCCACGAACGGCTGGGCCTCCTTGCCGCCGGCGAAGCCGGGGACCGGGGAGATGTCGTACTTGATGCCGGCCTTCTTGGCGTCGGCGACGGCCCACGGGCCGGAGACCAGGAAGGCGCACTTCTTGCCGGTGAAGGTGGAGATCGAGTTCTCCGGGGTGATGGACCGCTTCAGCGCGCCCTCGCCCTTCTCGCCGAGCTTCGCGATCTTCTGGAACGCGGCGATCGACTCCGGCTTGCCCACGCCCAGGTCCGTCGGGTCGTAGTCGCCGTTGGCGGCGGTGCCGAACAGGTAGCCGCCGGCCGAGGAGTACAGCGGGTAGATGTGGTACGCGTCGCCGTTCTGGCCGGACTGGAGGCAGAGGATCTCGCTCGCCTTCTTCTGCGCCTTGAGCTTCTTGCCGGCGGCCACCAGGTCCTCGATGGTCTTCGGCGCCTCGGGGGCCAGCTCGGTGTTGCGGATCAGCGCGACGTTCTCGGTGGCGTAGGGCACGCCGTAGAGCTGACCGTTGAACGTGACGGCCTTGATCGCGGTCTCGTTGAAGCCGCTCTTCTGCTCGGCCGGGAGCTGGACCGGGTCGATGGCGCCGTTCTGGACCAGGTTGCCGATCCAGTCGTGCGCGCCGACCACGACGTCCGGGCCGCTGCCCTGCTGGGAGGCGGTGACGAAGTTGGTCTGCAGGTCCTTGGAGACGGCCTGGACCTCGACGGTGACGCCGTTCTCCGTGCCGAACTCCTCGGCGAACGGCTTGAGGGCGGCGGTGCGCTTGTCGTCGGCCCAGATGACCAGCTTGCCGCCGGTCGCCTTGCTGGCGGACTGCTCGGCGGCCGGTTTGTCGCTGCCGCTGTCACCACAGCCGGACGCGGCGAGCGCCAGGCCGAGGGCGGCGACCACACCCGCGGTACGGATGCGCATCGGTACTCCTGTCGTCATGGCGGCACGCCGGGGGAAGGGCTACCGCCAGTGGAAGATCTCTGAAAGTTCTTGCTGACCGGCGCGGGGATGCCGCGCCGCCGGTCTCGCATGTTGCGGGGACGTTAGCAAGAGGTTGCATGGAATGGAAGGGCTTGCAGAGACGTACGCAAGACTTTGCCGTTGAGCTACAGTGCGGCCATGCGCGCTCGACTGTCCGACATCGCCCAACAGGCCGAAGTCAGCGAGGCCACGGTGTCGCGGGTGCTCAACGACCGCCCCGGAGTGGCCCCGGAGACCCGGCAGGCCGTCCTCACCGCCCTCGACGTGCTCGGCTACGAGCGCCCGGCCCGGCTGCGCAAGCGCAGCGCCGGGCTGGTCGGCCTGGTCGTGCCCGAGTTGGACAACCCGATCTTCCCGGCGTTCGCCCAGATCATCGAGTCCGCCCTCGCCCCCACCGGCTACACGCCGGTGCTGTGCACGCAGACCCCCGGCGGCGTCCGCGAGGACGAGTACGTGGAGATGCTGCTGGACCGTCAGGTCTCCGGCATCGTCTTCGTCTCCGGCCTGCACGCCGACACCGCCGCGGACCACGACCGGTACCGCACGCTGATCGCCCGGCCGCTGCCGATCGTCATGATCAACGGATACGCGCCGGGCATCCCCGCGCCCTTCGTCTCCTGCGACGACCGGGAGTCCGCCGAGCTGGCCGTCGCCCACCTGGTCGCGCTGGGGCACCGACGGATCGGCCTGATCACCGGCCCGGACCGGTTCGTCCCGGTGCAGCGCAAGGTCGCCGGCTACAAGGCCGCGATGCGGCGCCTCACCGACATCTCCGACGACGACCTGACCGAGCTGACCGAGCTGTCCCTGTTCGGTGTGGAGGGTGGCGAGGCCGCCGCCGGCCGGCTCATCGAGCGCGGGGTGACCGGCCTGGTCTGCGGCTCGGACCTGATGGCGCTCGGCGCGATCCGGGCGGCCCGCCAGCGCGACCTCTCCGTCCCCGGGGACATCTCGGTGGTCGGGTACGACGACTCACCGCTGATGGCCTTCACCGACCCGCCGTTGACCACCGTGCGCCAGCCGGTCGCGGCCATGGCGGTGGCGGCCGTGCGGGCCCTGGTCGACGAGATCAACGGCCACCCCGCCCCGAACTCGGAATACCTGTTCCGCCCCGAGCTCGTGGTACGCGGCTCCACCGCCGTGGCCCGCCCCACCACCTCCCCCAGGCACCAGCGCCCGACCTCACCCACCCTGGCCATACCCGCCTGACCCCCCACCCCCACCCCCATCCCGGCGCCCGGCGCCCGGCGCCCGGCGTCGGTGATCATGAAGTTAGCGGCGACATTTCGGACGGTGGTCGCCGCCAAATTCATGATCACGCGGCGGATGGCGTGGGGTGCGGGGTGGCGGGGTGTCTCGGGATGCGGGACTCGCGCCGAGGGTTAACGCGCCGGCCGGGAGGTGATCGGAGTCATTTCTTGCGCAAGGAATGCTTGACTCTTGCAGCGCTGGCGCGGCATTCTGCTCAGACACGCCACCACAGAACGGGAACCGCCGCCGATGACCTCCGCCCCCGCACCCACGCCGCTGACCTCCGACGACGACTGGTGGCGCACCGCGGTCGTCTACCAGGTCTACGTCCGCAGCTTCGCCGACGCGAACTCCGACGGCGTCGGTGATCTCCAGGGCATCCGGCACCGCCTGCCCTACCTGCGGGACCTGGGCGTGGACGCGCTCTGGCTCACCCCCTTCTACACCTCGCCGCAGGTCGACGCCGGCTACGACGTGGCCGACTACCGCGACGTGGACCCGCTCTTCGGCAACCTGACCGACTTCGACGAGATGATCACCGACGCCCACGCCCTGGGCCTGCGGATCATCGCCGACCTGGTGCCCAACCACACCTCGAGCGCGCACCCGTGGTTCACCGCGGCGCTCGCCGCCGGCCCGGGCTCGCCGGAACGCGAGCGCTACCTGTTCGCCGACGGCAAGGGCAAGCGGGGCGAGCTTCCCCCGAACGACTGGGAGAGCATCTTCGGCGGCCCGGCCTGGACCCGCGTGGCCGACGGGCAGTGGTACCTGCACCTGTTCGACCCGGCCCAGCCCGACCTGAACTGGCGTCACCCGGAGGTGCGGGCCGAGTTCGAGGACATCCTGCGGTTCTGGCTCGACCGCGGGGTGGACGGCTTCCGGATCGACGTGGCCCACGGGATGATCAAGGCCGAGGGCCTGCCGGACGTCGGCTTCAGCTCGATGACCACCGGCCGGCGCCAGTCGGAGCTGCTCGGCAAGGGCCGGCTTCCCTACTTCGACCAGGACGAGGTGCACGACATCTACCGCTCCTGGCGGCCGATCCTGGACAGCTACCCGGGCGGCCGGATGGCGGTCGCCGAGGCGTGGGCCGAGACGCCGCAGCGGCTGGCCCGCTACATCGGCCCGGACGAACTGCACCAGGCGTTCAGCTTCGACTTCCTCGACGCCACCTGGTCGGCCGACTCGTTCCGCAAGGTGATCGACACGGCGCTCGCCGAGTCGACGATCGTCGGCGCGCCGACCACCTGGGTGCTCTCCAACCACGACCGGCAACGCCACGTCACCCGGTACGGCGACGGCGAGGTCGGCCTGCGCCGCGCCCGGGCCGCCGCGCTGCTGATGTTCGCGCTGCCCGGCTGCGCCTACGTCTACCAGGGCGAGGAACTGGGCCTGCCGGAGGTGCTGGACATCCCCGACGAGCTGCGTCAGGACCCGGCGTTCCGGCGCACCGGCGAGAGCCGGGACGGCTGCCGGGTGCCGATGCCGTGGAGCGGCGAGCTGGCCCCGTACGGCTTCGGGCCGGACGGCAGCGAGCTGAGCTGGCTGCCGGCCCCGGCGACCTGGCGGGCCCTCTCGGTGGCCGCCCAGACCCACGTGGCCGGCTCGACGCTTGAGCTCTACCGGGCGGCGTTGCGGATCCGGGGTGCGCACCCGGCGCTGGCCGACCTGGGCGGCGTCACCTGGCTGGAGACCGAGCCCGGGGTGCTGGCGTTCCGCCGCGCCGCCGGCGGCACCGACCTGACCTGTGTGGTCAACCTCAGCGGCGCCGACGTGACGGTCGCCGGCCACGGCCGGCCGCTCGTCGCCAGCGCCGACCTCACCGAGCGGGGCGACGGGCACGTCCTGCCGGTGGACGCGGCTGCGTGGTTCGAACGGCGTTGAGCCGGGTAACCCGCCATCGACCTGGCCGTCCGTCGTGCCCCGCGCCGACGGGCGGCTGGGCTGCCGACCCCTTGTGGTGGGGGGTGAGGTGGCGCCGGCCCCCGGGAGTCCGCTCCCGGGGGCCGGTGTCCATGCTCGACCGTGTCCGAGGTCAGCCGCCCTTGGCGGTGAGCAGCGCGGCGATCCGGGCGAACCCGGCCCGGACCTCGTCGGAGTCGGGCGGGTTCGCCGGCTGCGGCTCCGGCTGACGCTCGGCGGCCAACTCCAACTCGTCGTCGATGACGTCCTCGAAGTCGCCGTAGAGATCCGCCTGGTCGATCTCGGCGGCCTCGTCCGCGGCGGCGATCTGGGCGGCGGCGATCTCGCCGCGGATCTCCTCCGGCGTCAGCGCCGGCAGCAGCGGCTCCACCACCGCCATCAACTGTTCCTCGGCCACCACCGCCTCGGCCAGCGCCAACGCGTGCGGACGCTCGTACGGCCCGCAGACCACCGGCTCCCACTCGTCCTCGGCGGCGAGCGGGCCGAACGTGATGATCCACGGCAGGCCCAGCATCGGCGAGTCGTCCGGCAGGTCCAGTGTCACGAGTGCGCCCACGCGCCCATCATCGTCGTTCCGCGCCCACGCGGGGAGCGCAATCCCCCGACTCTCCCCGCTCAGGCGACCGCGCCCGGCCGCGCGGTGCTCATCCCCCGCCACCCGGGGTGCCCGGATCGGTCTCCTCGTCGAGCACGTCCGCCTCCACGTCCACCTCCCGCGCTCCGCCCTCGGCCAGGTCGACCACCCGGCCGTACCGACTGGTGGCGGCGAGCGCCGCGCCGAAGAGCACCAGTTGGTTGAGCAGGTAGAGGTAGAGCAGCAGGCCCACGGCGGTCGCCACCACCGTGTAGGCCGGGTTCCGCTCGGTGCGCACCACGTAGTAGCGCCCCACGGTGTTGAGCAGGGTGATCCCGACCGCGACCATCAGCACCGCCGGACGTAACCGCCGCCGGCTCATCCGCAGCCGGGGCACGGCCAGCAGCAGCGCGGCGGCGAGCACGGCGTTGACGAGCACGCTCAGCGCCGCGCTGACCGTGGTCAGGCCGACCGAACCGGTGCTGCGCAGCAGGAAACGCAGCAGCGACTCCAGCGCGTCGACGGCGGCGACCGAGACGAAGAGCAGCACGAAGACCGCGACAAGCACTCCCAGATCGACCAGGCGGCGCACCACGATGTTGCCGGGTTGCTGGTTGAAGCCGTACATCAGCCGCTGCGAGGAGCGGATCGCCTCCACCCACCCGATCCCGGTGAAGACCAGGATGACCAGGCCGACCACGCCCACCGTGCCGCTGCTCTCGGAGATCTGCGCCGGG
Source organism: Micromonospora sp. WMMD975 (assembly GCF_029581215.1). Lineage (NCBI taxonomy): Bacteria > Bacillati > Actinomycetota > Actinomycetes > Micromonosporales > Micromonosporaceae > Micromonospora > Micromonospora sp. WMMD975. Next base: position 6,579,134 of record NZ_CP120739.1, on the reverse strand, counting down.
TCGAGGAAGGGCAGGTTCTCCCGGAGGAAATCGGCCGCCGCGCGGCTGACGTCCTCGTTGTCCCGCAGCACCGCGCCGAAGATCCAGTACGCGACGAGCGCGAGCGCGAACACGGCGAAGAAGCCGTAGTAGGCGATGGCGGCGGCGAGCCGACCGGCGAGCAGGTCGGCGTAGAGCGTCCCGGCCTGCCAGAGGTGGTCGAAGACCGGTGAACGACCGCGGGCCGCGTCGATCCGGCGCCCCGCCGCCGCCTCGATCCGGCCGAAGACGTTCACCCCGTCATCCTCGCCGATCACCGCCCCCGGCGGAGGAGGCCCGGCCGGTCGGGTGTTCAGCGCCCGCCGCCGAGCCGGAAGTCGCGGCGGGGCTGCCACCGGGTCGCCCCGCTGTGCGAGAAGAGCGTGAACGCCTCCACCTCGAACAGCGCGGAGAAGTCGGCCAGGTCCTCGTACGCCTTGTCGAGCACCTCGGGCGGCACGTCCTGGGCCACCGTCACGTGCGGGTGGTAGGGGAAACGCATCTCGCGGCGCAGCTCGGGGGCCGAGTTGATGGCGGAGGCGAGCAGTTCGCACTCGCTGATCCCGGCGGCCACCGTCACGAAGACCACCTGGGTGACCGGCCGGAACGTGCCGGTGCCGCGCAGGTGCAGGGTGAACGGCAGGTGGGCGGCGGCCACCCGGGCCAGGTGTTCCTCGACCGGGGGCAGCGCGCGTACCGGTATCTCGGTGGGCCCGAGCAGGGTGACGTGGGCCGGGACGGCCTGCGGGTCGCCGGCCTCCACCCGGCGGCGGGTGAGCAGCCCGCCCCACGGCTCGGGGATGTCGACCGCGATCCCGATCTGGATCGTGTCCTCGCTGTTGGGCGCCGCGTCACTGCCCGCCACGTCGCGTACCCTCCCTCCGGCCACCGCCTGCGTCACCGTCTCCGCTCCACCCCGGGCCGCTACGCGAACCGCACCGGCGGGAAGAAGCCGACCCGCTCGTACGCGGTGCGTAGCGTGTCGGCCGCCACCGCCCGGGCCTTCTCCGCGCCCTGCGCGAGCAGCTTGTCCAGCTGGGCCGGGTCGTCCAGGTAGCCGTTGGTGCGCTCCTGGACCGGGGTGACGAACTCCCGCACCACCTCGGCGAGGTCCTTCTTGAGGTCGCCGTAGCCCCTGCCGTCGTACGCCGCGACCAGGTCGTCCATGCTGCGGCCGGAGAGCGCGGAGTAGATGGTGAGCAGGTTGGAGACACCGGGCTTCCCGACCGCGTCGAAGACGATCTCGCGACCGGTGTCGGTGACCGCCGAGCGGATTTTCTTGGCCGACCGCGCCGGGTCCTCCAGCAGGTCGATGATGCCGGCCGGGGAGGAGGACGACTTCGACATCTTGGCCGTCGGGTCCTGCAAGTCAGTGATCTTGGCGGTGTCCTTCACGATGTGCGGCGCCGGCACCGTGAACGTCTGACCGAACAGCGAGTTGAACCGCTGCGCCAGGTCCCGGGAGAGCTCCAGGTGCTGGCGCTGGTCCTCGCCGACCGGCACCGCGTGCGCCTGGTAGAGCAGGATGTCGGCGGCCTGGAGGATCGGGTACGTGAACAGGCCGACACTTGCCCGCTCGCTGCCCTGCTTCTGCGACTTGTCCTTGAACTGGGTCATCCGGCTGGCCTCGCCGAACCCGGTGATGCAGCCGAGCACCCAGGTCAGCTGCGGGTGCTCGGGCACCTGCGACTGGACGAACAGCGTGCTGCGTTCCGGGTCGAGGCCCAGCGCGAAGAGCTGCGCGGCGGCCACCCGGCTACGCCGCTTCAGCACCTCGGGGTCGTGCCCGGCGGTGATCGCGTGCAGGTCCACCACGCAGTAGAACGCGTCGTGGCTGTCCTGCAACGCCACCCAGTGCCGCAGCGCGCCCAGATAGTTGCCGAGGTGGAACGAGTCGGCGGTCGGCTGGATGCCGGAGAAGACGCGTGGGCGGACGGGTACGTCGGACATGGCGGCAATTCTGTCAGCAAGCCCCGGGATCCGTCATGACGGGCCGGCGGGTCGGACGGGTACGGGCGGGAGCGGGCCGCTGACCTCGCGTCGGGGCTCGGGCAGCCGCAGCGTGGAGACCGCCAGGCGGGACACCCGCCGACCGTCGAGCGCCAGCACCCGCAGCAGAAAGCCCTCCGGATCGGTGACGTCCGATCCGCCCGTCGGGTCGACCGCCACCGGCACCTCGTCGCCGGTCACCGGCAGCCGGCCCAGCGCGGCCATCACGTACCCGCCGACTGTCTCGTACGGGCCGGCGGGCAGCGGCACGCCGGTGCGCTCGGCGAAGTCGACCAGGTTGAGCCGGCCGTCGACCACGGCGGGCAGACCCGCGGGCTCCGTCCCGGGCGGGGCGTGACCCTCGTCGTAGATCTCCCCGACCAACTCCTCGACCAGGTCCTCGCAGGTGACGATGCCGGCGGTGCCGCCGTACTCGTCGACCACCACGGCCAGGTGGTGCCCCTCCCGGCGCATCTCGGTGAGCGCGGCGAGCACCCGTTTGCTGCCCGGCAGCCGTTTCACCTCGCGGATCAGCTCACCGACGGCGACCGTGCCGGCCGGCTCCGGGTGCAGCAACACGTCCCGCAGGTGCACCAGGCCGATGACATCGTCAGGGGTGCCGTCCACCACCGGGTAGCGGGTGTGCGGGTCGTCCCGGACCAGCCGCTGCGCCTGCGCCATGGAGTGCCCGGCGGAGAGGAAGACGACCTCGGTGCGAGGCACCATCACCTCGCGTACCAGCCGCGCGCCGGCCGCCAGCACCTCGTCGATGATCCGCCGCTCGTCCGGGTCGAGCACCGTGTTCGCCGCGACCAGGTCGCGCAGCTCGGCCTCGCTGATCCGTTCCCGCCCGGCGGTCGGACTCGCCCCGAGCAGGCCGGTGACCAGGCGGGTGGCGCCGTCGGCGGCCCGCACCACCAGGCGGGCCACGGCCCGGGCCAGCGGACCGGGTTCGCGTCGGGGCCGCCCCGGCGGTCGTCGCCGGGGCCCGGGACCACCCGCTTCCCGCATGACAAGCATGGTAGACATCGACCGCCGACGACCCGCCCCGATGTTCGGATCTGTTCGGCCCTGATGGTTTGTGGTGGAATGAAGTGAGGCGCACTCGACCGCCGTCCCGGGCGTCCCGGCCGTAGGGTGATCACGGACGGCCGACACGGACGCGGCCAGGCAGGAGGACCCGACGTGAAACTGCTCGTCACCGGCGGCGCCGGCTACATCGGCAGCGTGGTGACCCGGATGCTGCTCGACCACGGCCACCAGGTGACGGTGCTGGACGACCTGCGCACCGGCCACCGCGAAGCGCTCGCCCCCGAGGCGACCCACGTCGACCTGCCCGTGCACGAGGCCGCCCGGGTGCTCACCCCCGACGCCGGGTTCGACGGCGTGCTGCACTTCGCCGCCCTGATCGCCGCCGGTGAGTCGATGATCCGCCCGGAGCTCTACTGGGACACCAACACCGTCGGCTCGCTCGCCCTGCTCGACGCGGTCCGCGCCGCCCGGGTCCCGCGGATGGTCTTCTCCTCCACCGCCGCCGTCTACGGCAACCCCACCGAGCTGCCCATCCCGGAAACCGCTGTCAAAGCCCCCACCAACACCTACGGGGCGACGAAGCTGGCCGTCGACATGGCGCTCACCTCCGAGGCGATCGCGCACGAGCTGGGCGCCGTCTCGCTGCGCTACTTCAACGTCGCCGGGGCCTACCTGCGCGACGGGCAGGCCATCGGCGAGCGGCACGACCCGGAGACGCACCTCATCCCGATCGCGCTCGACGTGGCCGCCGGCCGGCGCGAGAAGCTCCAACTCTTCGGCGACGACTACCCCACCGTCGACGGCACCTGCGTCCGCGACTACATCCACGTCGAGGACCTGGCCCGCGCCCACCTGCTCGCGCTCGACGCGGCCACGCCGGGCCGCCACCGGATCTACAACCTGGGCAACGGCAACGGCTTCACCAACCGCCAGGTCGTCGACGTGGTCCGCGAGATCACCGGGCACCCGCTGCCGGTCGAGGTGGCGCCGCGCCGCGAGGGCGACCCCGCCGAACTGGTCGCCTCGTCCGCGCTGGCCCGCGACGAGCTGGGCTGGGTGCCGGCGAAGCCGACCCTCCAGGACATGGTCGGCGACGCCTGGGCGTTCTACCGCGAACACATCGCGGGCGCACGCCCATGAGCGGCGACGTCGCCGTCCGCGCCACCGCCGGCTTCCGGCAGCGGTACGCCGGCGAGCCGGCCGGCCGCTGGGCGGCTCCCGGGCGGGTCAACCTGATCGGCGAGCACACCGACTACAACGACGGCTTCGTACTGCCCTTCGCGCTTCCGCTGCGTACCGTCGTCGCCGCGGCACCCGGCCCGGACGGGCGCTGGACGGTCTGGTCGGAGCTGGACGACGAGCCGGTGGAGTTCGACGCCGAGGCGGCCGACGAGCCCGGCCGGGTCGATGGCTGGGCCGCCTACGTGGCCGGCGTCGTCTGGGCGCTGCGCGCCGCCGGCCTCGACGTACCGGGCGCGCGGCTCGCCGTCGCCTCCGACGTTCCGGTCGGCTCCGGGCTCTCCTCGTCGGCCGCCATCGAGTCGGCGGTGCTGGCCGCACTGGTCGACCTCGGCGGGCTGGACCTGCCCGCCGAGCGGTGGCCCCGGCTCGCCCAGCGCGCCGAGAACGACTACGTCGGCGCGCCGACCGGGATCATGGACCAGTCCGCGGTCATCCGGGGCCGGGAGGGGCACGCCCTCTTCCTCGACTGCCGCACCGAGGAGATCGAGCAGATCCCGTTCGACCTGGACGCCGCCGGGCTGGCCGTGCTTGTCGTCGACTCGCGCGCGCCGCACCGGCACGCCGACGGGGAGTACGCCGCCCGGCGGAAGAGCTGCGAACGAGCCGCCGCGACACTCGGAGTGGTCGCCCTGCGCGACGTGCCCACCGCCGACCTCGACGCGGCGCTGGCCCGCCTCGACGACGACGAGACCCGTCGCCGGGTCCGGCACGTGGTCACCGAGAACCAGCGGGTGCTCGACACCGTCGCGTTGCTCCGCGCCGACCGGGTCCGCGAGGCCGGGCCGCTGCTGACCGCCTCCCACGCTTCGATGCGCGACGACTTCGAGATCACCGTCCCGGAGGTCGACGTCGCGGTCGAGGCGGCGCTGCACGCCGGGGCGTACGGCGCGCGGATGACCGGCGGCGGTTTCGGCGGCTGCGTGCTCGCCCTGGTTGACGCGGACGCCGCCGACACGGTGGCCACCGCCGTCCGGACCGCGTACGCCGAGCGCGGCTTCCCCGCCCCCGGCACCCTGACCGTCCTCCCCGCCGGCGGCGTCACCCGGTTGTAAGGCGGGGGCCCTTCTTAACACACGGGTGTTAAGAAGGGCCCCCGCCTATCAAAAACCTCAGCCGCCTTCGACGATCATGCCGGCGGCGACGGTGCGGTTGGTGGTTTCGTCGATGATGATGAAGCCGCCGGTGGTGCGGTTGCGGCGGTATTCGTCGGCGAGTAACGGAACGGTGGTGCGGAGTCGGATCCGGCCGATTTCGTTGAGTTTCAGTTCGCCTGCTGTCTCGTCGCGGTGCAGGGAGTTGATGTCGAGGCGGTAGTGCAGGTCGCGGACGATCGCCCGTGCGGTGCGGGTGGTGTGTTTGATGGCGTACCTGCCGCCGACCTGGAGGGGCCGGGTTTCGTCCATCCAGCAGATCATCGCTTCGATGTCCTGGGCGACCATGGGGGCGTTGTTCGGTCGGCAGATCATGTCGCCGCGGGAGATGTCGATCTCGTCGGTGAGGCGGACGGTGACCGACATCGGGGGGAACGCCTCGTCGACGGGGCCGTCGGCGGTTTCGACCGCGGTGATGCGGCTGGTGAACCCGGACGGCAGGACCATCACCTCGTCGCCGGGTTTCAGGACGCCGGAGGCGACCTGACCGGCGTAGCCGCGGTAGTCGGTGACGGTGGTGGACTGCGGGCGGATCACGTACTGCACCGGGAAGCGGACGTCGACGAGGTTGCGGTCGGAGGCGATGTGGACGTGTTCCAGGTGGTGCAGCAGCGACGGCCCTTCGTACCAGGGCATGTTCTCCGACCGGGACACGATGTTGTCCCCGCGGAGCGCGGAGACCGGCACCACGGTCAGGTCCGGGGCGTCGAGTTTCGCGGCGAACGCGGTGAACTCGTCGGCGATCCGCTCGAACACCTCCTGCGACCAGTCGACCAGGTCCATCTTGTTGACACACAACACCAGGTGCGGCACCCGCAACAGCGAACACAGGAACGCATGCCGCCGGGACTGCTCCACCAGACCCTTACGCGCGTCCACCAGGATCAACGCCAAATCCGCCGTCGACGCCCCGGTCACCATGTTCCGCGTGTACTGAATATGCCCCGGCGTGTCAGCGATGATGAACTTCCGCCGCGGCGTGGCGAAGTACCGGTACGCCACATCGATCGTGATGCCCTGCTCCCGCTCCGCCCGCAGGCCGTCGGTCAGCAACGCCAAATTCGTGTACTCATCCCCCCGCGCCGCGCTGACCGCCTCCACCGCGGCCAACTGGTCACTGAACAACGACTTCGTGTCATACAACAACCGACCGATCAACGTCGACTTACCATCATCGACGCTCCCGGCGGTCGCGAACCGCAGCAGGTCCATCGGCCGCGCGGCGGTCTCACCGTCGGCCGGGGCCAGGGTGTCGACGCTCATCAGAAGTAGCCCTCTCGCTTGCGGTCCTCCATGGCGGCCTCACTGACCCGATCATCACCCCGGGTCGCGCCCCGCTCGGTGATCCGCGTCGCGGCCACCTCCTCAATCACCTTCTCCACCGTGTCCGCGTCCGAGCGGACCGCCGCGGTGCAGGACGCGTCACCCACCGTCCGGTACCGCACCTGGGCGGTGAACGGCTGCTCACCGGCGCGGGCCCGGAAAAACTCGTTCACCGCGTAGAACATCCCATCCCGCTCGATCACCTCCCGCTCATGCGCGAAGTAGATCGACGGCAGCGGAATCCCCTCCCGGGCGATGTAGTGCCAGACGTCCAACTCCGTCCAGTTGGACAACGGGAACACCCGAATCGACTCACCCGGATGATGCCGCCCGTTGTACAACGACCACAACTCCGGACGCTGGTTCTTCGGATCCCACTGCCCGAACTCATCCCGGAAACTGAACACCCGCTCCTTCGCCCGCGCCTTCTCCTCATCCCGCCGCGCCCCACCGAACAACGCATCGAACCGATGCTTCTCCACCGCGTCCAACAACACCGGCGTCTGGATCCGGTTCCGCGTCCCGTCCGCCGCCTCGCGGACCAGGCCCTTGGTCAACGCCTCCGGCACACTCGCCACGATCAACTGCAACCCCAACTCGGCCACCCGCTGATCCCGGTAGTCGAGCACCTCGGGGAAGTTGTGCCCCGTGTCCACATGCATCACCGGGAACGGGATGTTGGCCGGGGCGAACGCCTTCTGGGCCAACCGCAACATCACGATCGAGTCCTTACCACCGGAGAACAGCAACACCGGCCGCTCCATCTCCGCGACCACCTCACGCATCACGAAGACACTCTCCGCCTCCAACTCGTCGAGCTGCGACACCTGGTACGCGGCGGGGGCCGTCATGACACGAACTCGATTCGCTCGGAACCGTACATCGGGAATCCAGACCTTTCCGGTCGGAGTCGTGAAGAAGAACGCTCAGGTTACCCGGAATGCCGCTGCAACGCTGCAAGCAACCGACTCGCGAGATCCTTGCGGCAGACCAGCAGATCCGGTAGGCGCGGGTCGGCCTCGTTGTATTTCAGCGCAGAACCGTCGATCCGGGAAGCATGCAGTCCGGTGGCCGTCGCCACAGCGACCGGAGCGGCGGAGTCCCACTCGTACTGGCCGCCCGCGTGGATGTACGCGTCGACCTCACCGGTGACCACGGCGGCGATCTTCGCGCCCGCCGAGCCCATCGGAACCAGATGAGCGCCGACGTCCTCTGCCAGATCGGTTAGGAAAACCGGCGGACGGCTACGACTGGCCGCCAACCGGATGGTCCGCACGCCGCCCGCCGACCTCGACTCCACGGGCATCGGCGGGTACGCAGGCGGGTAGTCCGTGCCCACCACCCGGTGCTGCGCCGGCAGGCCCACCGCGCCCGCCACCAGGCCGTGCGGCGTGGGCGCCCGCCGCGACCAGAGCGCCACGTGCACCGCCCAGTCCGCGCGCCCCTCCTCGGCGTACTCCCGGGTGCCGTCCAACGGATCGACGATCCACACCCGGTCCGCGGCCAGTCGGGCCGCCGCCTCGCCGCCCGCCCCGGCCACCCGCGAGCCCGCGTCCTCCTCCGACAGCACCGCGTCCGCCGGGCGCCACTTCGCCAACTCGGTCCGGATCAGGTCGTGCGAGACCTTGTCCCCGGCCGATCGCAACGCCTCCGCGTCCCCGAAGCCCACCTCCGCGCGCAGGTCCACCAACGCCTGCCCGGCCCGCGACGCCAGCCAGCGGGCGAACGCGCCGTCGATCACCGGAGGACTGCCCATGGTGTCACCGCTCCTCTCGCCGGCCTTCGCTCACCTCGCGCAGGCGCAGACTACCGGCCGGCTCCGGAGACGCCGGTCAGGCCCCGTGGTACAGGTTCTGCGTCGGCTCCACACCCTTGGTGACCACCGACTCCACCACGTCCGCCGCGCGATCCACCAGGAACTCCAGCTCCTTGCGCTCGGCCGAGGAAAAATCCGAGAGTACGAAGTCCGCCGGATCCTGCCGACCCGGCGGCCGCCCGACCCCGAAACGGACCCGCACGTAGTCCTTCGTGCCGAGGGACTTCGACATCGACCGCAGGCCGTTGTGGCCGCCCTCGCCCCCACCACACTTCACCCGCACCTGCCCGTACGGGATGTCCAGCTCGTCGTGCACCGCGATCACCCGGCCCGGCGGGATCTTGTGGAACTGGGCCAGGCCGGCGACCGGGCCACCGGAGAGGTTCATGTAGGTAAGCGGCTTCACCAGCACCAACTTCGGGCCGCCGAACCCCAGCCGCCCCTCGGCGGCCTCGGCCACCGCCCGCCGGTGCCGGCCGAACTTCGCGCCCACCCGGGCGGCCAACAGGTCGGCCACCATGAACCCGACGTTGTGCCTGTTGTTCGCGTACTCCCGACCGGGGTTTCCCAGGCCGACCACCAGCCACGGCCCCGCCTCGTCCGTCACCCCGACGCCCCTTCCCGCTCGCTACCCGCCCCGATACGCCGACAGGCGCCCCCGGACCCCCGGGGACGCCTGTCGCACAGCCTGCGGACCGGTCAGGCCCCGGTCTTCGCCTCGGCCGGAGCCTCTTCGCCCTCGGCGGCCGGAGCGCCCTCCGGAGCCTCGGCGGTCTCCTCGCCGGCGCCGGCCTCGGCCTCCTCGGTGGCCTCCTCGACCTCCGGGAGGGTGGCCTCAAGCTGCTCGGCGGTCGGGGCGGCGGTCACCGAGGCGACCGGCAGCTCCGCGTCCACGGCCAGCTCGACACCGGTCGGCAGCTCGACATCGCCGGCGGTGACCACGGTGCCCGCCTCGGCACCGTCGATCGACGCCTCCAGGTGGTCCGGCACCTTGGTCGCGTCGGCGGTCACCGACAGGGTGTCGTGGTCGTGCACGATCAGGGTGTCCCGCGCGGCCTCACCGGTCAGCTGGACCGGAACCTCGACGGTGACCTTCTCGCCCCGGCGGACCAGGAGCAGGTCCACGTGCTCGAAGGAGTCCCGGATCGGGTCACGCTGGATCGCCTTCGGCAACGCCAGCACCTGGGTGCCGTCGCTGACCTCGATCGCGAAGAGCTGGTTCGCGCCGCCCTTGCGGATCGCCGCGGCGAACTCCCGCGCCGGCAACGCGATGTGCGTGGGCTTCTCGCCGTGGCCGTACAGCACGGCTGGCACCTTGCCGGCCCGGCGGGTACGACGGGCACCACCCTTGCCGAACTCGGTGCGGGGCTCGGCGCTGATCTTTACCTCGGACACGGGGAAACTCCTGATGCTTCGCTGCGGCGGCTTGTCGTCTGGCGGTGCTGGGCGAGGGGCTCGCTGGGGCTCAAGGTCATGAACGACCGCCCGGAGCACCGCGTCGATGACGGCGCCTCCGCGCGGTGCTATTCAGCAGCCCGCCGGGCACCCTCGCCGTGGCAACCGGACCAGTCTACCCGAGCGGATTCCGGGCTCTCCGGCAGTCCCCGTATCACCGTCCCGTCCGGCGCGCCGGGCCACGGCCCGGCCGCCGGACGACACCGGCGGCCGAACCCGACGATCAGCTCAGACCACCGAAGAGGGTGGTCACCGAACCGTCGTCGAAGACCTCCCGGATCGCCCGGGCCAGCAGCGGGGCGATCGACAGCACGGTCAACTTGTCGAGCTGCTTCTCCGGCGGCAACGGCAGCGTGTTCGTCACCACGACCTCGCTGATCGGGCTGTTCTTCAACCGCTCGGTCGCCGGATCCGACAACAACGCGTGGGTCGACGCGACCACGATCTCCGCCGCCCCCGACTCCTTCAGGATGTCGGCCGCCTTGGAGATCGTGCCACCGGTGTCGATCATGTCGTCCACGATCAGGCACACCCGGCCCTCGACCTCACCGACCACGCGGTTCGCCACCACCTGGTTCGGCTTCATCGGGTCACGCGTCTTGTGGATGAACGCCAACGGGCAGCCACCCAGCCGGTCCGTCCAACGCTCGGCCACCCGCACCCGACCCGAGTCCGGCGCCACCACCGTCATCGGCCGACCCGCATAGCGGTGCTCGACGTACTCGGCCAGGATGTCCATCGCGAACAGGTGGTCCACCGGCCCGTCGAAGAAGCCCTGGATCTGCGCGGTGTGCAGGTCGACGGTGAGGATCCGGTTCGCGCCCGCGGTCTTCAACAGGTCGGCCACCAACCGCGCCGAGATCGGCTCCCGGCCGCGATGCTTCTTGTCCTGCCGGGAGTACGGGTAGAACGGCAACACCACGGTGATCCGCTTGGCCGAACCACGCTTCAGCGCGTCGACCATGATCAGGGTCTCCATGACCCAGGTGTTCACCCCGTGCGTCACGGACTGCACCACGAAGGCGTCCGACCCACGCACCGAGTCCTTGAACCGTACGAAGATCTCACCGTTGGCGAACTCGTACGCGTCGGTGGGCGTCGGCGCGACGCCGAGCACCTCACCGATCTCCTTGGCCAGCTCCGGAAAACCCCTCCCGGAAAAGAGCATCAGGCTCTTGCGGTTCTCGGCGACGATGCTGCCCATGGGCCCGTCTGCTCCCGTGTGTCGGTGGTGCCCGGCGGCGGTGGAGCCGGGGACTGTTCGGTTGCAGTATCCCCCGGGTTCACCGGTCCACCCACGGCCCGGCCGTCCCCGTGGATTCAGTCACCTTCGCTTGCCGCGCCGCCCGGCTCCGACGCACCCTCACCGGACCGACGCGCCGCCTCCGCAGCCGCCGAATCGGGCCGCTTGCGCACTACCCAGCCCTCCACGTTGCGCTGCTGGCCCCGCGCCACCGCCATCGCGCCCGCCGGCACGTCCGCGACGATCACCGAGCCGGCCGCGGTGTACGCGCCGTCACCCACCCGCACCGGCGCCACGAACATGTTGTCCGCCCCGGTGCGCGCGTGACTGCCGATCGTGGTGTGGTGCTTGCGCACCCCGTCGTAGTTGACGAAGACCGTGGCCGCGCCGATGTTGCTGTGATCACCGATCGTCGCGTCCCCCACGTACGACAGGTGGGGCACCTTCGAACCCTCCCCGATCGACGCCTTCTTGGTCTCCACGAACGTGCCGACCTTCGCCTTGCGGGCCAGCCGCGACTCCGGCCGCAGGTACGCGTACGGCCCGACGCTCGCCTGCGGGCCGACCTCGGCGCCCACCGCGTGGCTGCGTACCACCCTCGCGTCCTCGCCCACCACGGTGTCGACAAGCGTGGTGTCCGGGCCCACGAGCGCGCCCGCGCCGACCACGGTGGCGCCCTGCAACTGGGTGTTCTGGTCGATCACGGCGTCCCGCTCCACGGTGACCGTCACGTCGATCCAGGTGGTGTGCGGGTCGAGAATGCTCACCCCGGTGCGCATCCAGCCCTCGTTGACCCGGTCGCGCAACAACTGGCGCAGCCCGGCCAGCTCCACCCGGTCGTTGCAGCCGAGCGTCTCCACGTGGTCGGGCGCGCAGTGCACCACCACCGGCTCGCCCGCGTCCCGGAGCAGGGCGAACACGTCGGTCAGGTATTCCTCGCCCTGATCGTTGTCGGTGGAGAGCTTGCCCAGCGCCTCCCGCAGCCGGGCCACGTCGAACGCGTAGATGCCCGCGTTGATCTCCCGCAGCGCGCGCTGCGCGGGCGTGGCGTCGCGCTCCTCGACGATCTGCTCCAACCGCCCGTGCGCGTCCCGCACGATCCGCCCCAGACCGGCCGGGTCCGGGACCTCGGCGGCCAGCACGGTCGCCGCCGCCGCGCCCCCCTCGTGCGCCTCGACCAGGGCCTCGACCGTCTCCGGACGCAGCAACGGCACGTCTCCGTTGATCACCACGACGGTGCCCGTCGCGTCCGGCGCCGCGTCCAACGCGATCCGGACCGCGTGCCCGGTGCCGAGCTGACGCTCCTGGAGCACCGGGACGGCCGTCGGGGCGACCTCGGCGAGGTGTGCCCGCACCTGGTCGGCGCCGTGGCCGACCACCACCATCGTGTGGTCCGCGCCCAACGGCCCGGCCGCGGCCAGCACGTGACCGAGCAGGGTACGGCCGAGGAGGGGGTGCAGCACCTTGGGCACGGACGACTTCATCCGCTTGCCCTCACCGGCGGCGAGCACGACAACGGTGCGGAGGTGGGGCTGGGGCACGACGTGGCTCCCGTCGGTATGGCGACAGTCTCGCGGTCATGCTAACCACGCGACTCGCCCCAATTCGCATCCGGCCGCACAAACGCCGTCCACCCGGGGTGAATTCGGCGAGTGAGCTGGGGTGCCTGGATTCGAACCAGGAGCTCAAGGCTCCAAAGGCCTGCGGGTTGCCGTTACCCCACACCCCATTGCCATGTCAAGACCTACGGACCAGCCTCCTCGGCTTCCCCGTCCGCGATCCGGAACAGCTCGGAGATCATACCTTCGATCCGCCAGTAGAGCGCACGGCTGCGCGGCACAGTGATCACGAGGCAGCCGTGATAGGTGTCTCCGGTGTTGCGCCGCATCGTTGTCGGGTTGTGCCGCTTCAGCGCGGTGCGGCGGAACCGTTCCAGTGGCAGCCGCAGCCGCTGCGCCCACCAATCGACGGCAGCCTCGGCATCAGCCGACTCATGGATGCTTACCCGGTAGGTCGGCACCGCCCGATCGACGCCGCAGACTTCGAGGAAGCGTAGGAACAACGCCAGCAGACCGGGGTCGGTGTTGACGAACTGCATCGTCACCGGTCGCCGCCACGGCTTGGACTTGGCCCCCTCGCACCAGTAGATCGCCGCGCCCAGCACCAGCAGGTCCCGTTCGCTGAGGCCACCCACCACACCGGCAGCTCTGGCCTGCTCGGCGGCCTGCGCCGCGTCCCGCGACTCCCGGTACGCGCTCCAGCGGGCCTCCGTCATCACCTTCGAGTGCGCGCGACGCCGCTCGGCCGTCGCCGCGTCCGGATCCAGCGGCAGGTGGCGCACCCACTGGTAGGCCGTCGACTTCGCCACCCCGAGCTGCTCCGCGATCTGGTTCACCGACCGGCCGCCCTTCCGCAGACGCACCGCCTCGGCGCGGTCGTCGTCCCGAGCGCGGGGTCGACGGGTCCATTCGGGAGGGGGAATTCCGCGCAGCATCGCGTAGACCCTGTCCCGACCGATGCCCAGCCGGGCCTGGATCTCCGCCACGGAGAGCTGTTCTTCGACGCGTAGACGGCGCGCCTCGATGGCAAGTGGATCGGTCACCACACGAAATTAGAACAGGTGTACGACAACGCAACGACCGGTCGGCCGGTGCGGCCCGGGCCTGGCAGGATGGGCGGGTGACCGACGTTCCCGGCAGCGACCGCAGTCGGCGGCGGGCTGTCCCGGCGACCAAGCCCTCCCGGGTACGCATGTCCGCGACCCAGCGGCGCGAGCAGTTGATCTCGATCGCCCGGCAGATCTTCGCGGAGCGCGGGTTCGACGCCACCTCGATCGAAGAGGTGGCGGCACGGGCCAAGGTCTCCAAGCCGGTGGTCTACGAGCACTTCGGCGGCAAGGAGGGGCTCTACGCGGTGGTGGTGGACCGGGAGGTCCGCTCACTGTTGGAGCGGATCACCACGGCGTTGACCGCGGGCCACCCGCGCGAGTTGCTGGAGCAGGCCGCGCTGACGTTGCTGACCTACATCGAGGAGGAGACCAGCGGGTTCCGGGTGCTGGTCCGCGAGTCGCCGCTGATGTCCGCGACGGGCAACTTCAGCAGCGTGATGAACGACGTCGCACACCAGGTGGAGCACATCCTCGGCGCGGAGTTCCACAGCCGGGGGTACGACCCGAAGCTGGCGGAGCTCTATTCGCAGGCGCTCGTGGGCATGGTGGCGCTGGCCGGGCGCTGGTGGCTGGAGGTGCGCAAGCCGCGCAAGGAGACGGTGGCGGCGCATCTGGTGAACCTGGCCTGGAACGGCCTGTCGCACCTGGAGTCGAAGCCGGGCCCGATCAGGAGTTAGGGCCCTCGGCGACCGAGTGGTAGCGGCGGCGACGCTCCTCCTCGGCGTGCTCCGGCGGCCCGACCTTGTCGTAGAGGCCGGTGGCGAGCAGGATCAGCCCGAACAGCATGGACACGACGACTGTGGACATGGAGAAGTTCAGGAAGTTCGCCGACGTCTGCAGCACGGCCATCATCAGGATGCCGGTGACCAGGAAGACCACCCCGGCGGTGAGGTTCATGTAGTGCCCGAGGTTGTCGCGGCGGGACGCGCCCACGATCAGGACCGCGCCGAAGACCACCGAGACCAGCGAGAAGGCCAGGTTGGTACGCAGCCCGAGGGCGGTGCTGCCGTCCCGCCCGAACAGCCCGTCGCCCCAGGTCTCGAACACGCCCCAGACGCCGAAGACCAGGATGTAGAGGCCGATGAGCCCGGACAGCACCCGGTAGAACGGTCGCGCGGGGTGGTTCACCGGGAAGTGCGCCATGCTGCCCTCCAACCGTGGAGACCGATTCGGGGCAATTGTCACCCGAGCCACCCGCCTCCGTCCCGGAAAGACGCCGACGGCCCCGGCGCGGCGCGCCGGGGCCGTCGGGTGGTTCGGGATCAGAGCACCAGGCGGGCCTTCTGCCAGGCCTCGTGCTCGTCGTCGCTGCCGACCTTGCCGTACATGCCGACCACCAGGAGCACGAGCGACAGGGTCAGGACCACGATCACCGTCATGATCGAGAAGTTGAGGACGTTGGCGTCGGTCTGGAGGAACGCCAGCGCGGCCAGGCCGATGACCATCAGGGTGTACGCCATCCACTGGTTGACCGCCACGTCGAGGTTGCGGCCGATCACCACGCCGACCAGGATCACCACGCCGAGCAGCACCGACAGCAGCGAGAAGCCCATGTTGGTGCCCTGGCCGAGCACCTTCGTGTCGTCCTGGGCGAAGAAGTCGTTGCCGGCGCTGGCGATGACGCCGAGGGCGCCGAAGACGACGAAGTACAGACCAACGAGCCCGCCGATCGCCCGGAAGATCGGCCGCGCGGGGTGGTTGACGGGGGTGTGGGCCATCTCTGCGTCTCCAAAGACCGAACGGGTGAGAGTTTCCGCTGATTGTCCCCGACGGCGGTCAGTGACCCCGCACACCCCCCACTCTCAGCCGCCGGGCAGTTCCTCGGCAAGCGCCAGCCAGGTCTCCTCGGTGCGGTCCCGCTCGGCCCGCACCTCCTTGAGCTGGGCGTCCAGCTCGGCGACCCGGGTGTAGTCGGTGGCGTTGGCGGCGAGCTGCTCGTGCAGGCCCGCCTCCTTCTGTTCGAGCTTGGCGATCTGCCGTTCCAGCCGGTTGAGCTCCTTCTTCGCGGTGCGTACCTCGGCGGCGGACATGCCGTCGCGGGCCGGGGCGGTCGTGCCGGGGGTGAGGTCGGCGGGCGCCGGGCCACCGGCCGCGGCGGCGCGCGCGAGGTACTCGTCGACGCCACCGGGCAGGTGCACGAGCCGCCCGTCGCCGAACATGCCGTACGCGACCTCGGTGACCCGCTCGATGAGATAGCGGTCGTGGCTGGCCACCACGATGGTGCCGGGCCAGGAGTCGAGCAGGTCCTCAAGCGCGGCGAGGGTGTCGGTGTCCAGGTCGTTCGTGGGCTCGTCGAGCAGCAGCACGTTGGGCTCGCCGGCGAGCAGCCGCAGCATCTGGAGGCGGCGGCGCTCCCCGCCGGAGAGGTCGCTCACCGGGGTCCAGAGCCGCCGGTCGTCGAAGCCGAAGATCTCCGCGAGCTGGGCGGCGCTGATCTCCCGGTCGCCGAGCTGCACCCGGCGGGCCACCTCCTCGACCGCCTCCAACACGCGCAGGTGGCCGGGGAGTTCGGCGAGTTCCTGGGAGAGGAACGCCGCCCGCACGGTCTGCCCGGCGGCGAACCGCCCGCCGTCGGCGCGTGTCACCCCGGCGAGCATCCGCAGCAGGGTGGTCTTGCCGGCGCCGTTGCGGCCGAGGACGGCGATCCGGTCGCCGGGCCCGACCTGCCAGGTGGTGTCGTGCAGGATCTCCTTCGGGCCGGCGTGCAGGGTGACGTGCTCCAGGTCGTACACCTGCTTGCCGAGGCGGGCGGTGGCGAGCCGTTGCAGCGACATGGTGTCGCGCGGCTCCGGCACGTCGGCGATGAGCGCGTTGGCGGCGTCGATGCGGAACTTGGGCTTGGAGGTACGCGCCGGCGGGCCCCGGCGCAGCCAGGCGATCTCCTTGCGGAGCAGGTTCTGCCGGCGGGCCTCGGTGGCCGCGGCGATCCGTTGCCGCTCGACGCGGGCGAGCGTCCACGCGGCGAAGCCGCCCTCGTACGCCCGGACGGTCTGGTCGGCCACCTCCCAGGTGGCGGTGCAGACGGCGTCGAGGAACCAGCGGTCGTGGGTGACCACGACGAGCGCGCCCTTGCGGGTGACCAGGTGCCGGGCCAGCCAGTCGACGCCGCCGACGTCGAGGTGGTTGGTGGGCTCGTCGAGGACGAGCAGGTCGGCGTCGCGGACCAGCAGCGCGGCGAGTGCCACCCGGCGGCGTTCCCCGCCGGACATCGGGCCGATCGGCGTGTCGAGGCCGAGGTGGGGCATGCCGAGGCCGTCGAGGATGGCGCGGACGCCGGCGTCGCCGGCCCACTCGTGTTCGGCGCCCATGCTCTCGGCGAGCCACGCGGTGCCGAGCACGACGTCCCGCACGGTGAGGTCGGGTGCGAGGTCCAGGCGTTGCGGCAGCCAGGACACGCGCAGGTCCCGGCGGTGGGTCACCCGGCCGTCGTCGGGCTCCTCGGTGTGGGTGAGCAGCCGCAGCAGCGTCGACTTGCCGGCGCCGTTGAGTCCGACCACGCCGACCCGGTCGGCGTCGTCCAGGCCGAGCGAGACGTCGGTGAGCAGCGGCCCGGCGGCGCCGTACCCCTTGGACACCCGGTCCAGGTTGACGATGTTGGCCACTGGTTCACCTTTCACACGACTCAGGCGCCCCGGGGTCCGGGACGCCTGAGTCAAGGGTACGGGGCGTCAGACGATGCGGGCGCCGTGCACGGGCCCGTGCGCGACCCGTACCTCCCGGCACACCGCGGCGGCGGTCAGCTCGTCGGCGATCCGCCCGGCGTCTGCCTCGTCGGCGGCGAGGAACACGCAGGTGGGCCCGGAGCCGGAGACGATGCCGGCGAGCGCGCCGGCGGCCTCGCCGGCCTTCAGTGTGTCGGCGAGCGCCGGGCGCATGGTCAGCGCGGCGTCCTGGAGGTCGTTGCCGAGGGAGGCGGCGAGCACCCGCGGGTCGCGTTGGCGCAGCGCGCCGAGCAGCGCGTCGGTGCTGCCCAGCGGCGTGCCGGCGGCGCCGGTGTCGCGCAGCCGGTCGAGTTCGCGGTAGGCGGCCGGGGTGGAGAGGCCGCCGTCGGCGATGGCCACCACCCAGTGCCAGGAGGTGGGGCGGGCCAGCACCGGGCTGACCGCCTCGCCCCGGCCGGTGCCGAGCGCGGTGCCGCCGTGGATCAGGAACGGCACGTCGGAGCCGAGGTCGGCGGCGATGCCGGCCAGTTCGTCGCGGGACAGGCCGGTGCCCCAGAGCGCGTCGCAGGCCACGAGCGCGGCGGCGGCGTCGGCGCTGCCGCCGGCCAGCCCGCCGGCGAGCGGGATGTGCTTGCGCAGGTGCAGCCGGGCGTGCGGGGCGACACCGGCATAGCCGGCGAGGGCGTGCGCGGCGCGCAGCGCCAGGTTCGTGTCGTCGAGAGCCAGCTCGCCGGCGCCCTCACCCTCCATGGTGAGCGTGAGGGTGTCGCCGCGGCGGGCGGTCAGCTCGTCGTAGATGGAGATGGCGTGGTAGACGGTGTTCAGCTCGTGGTAGCCGTCCCGGCGCAGCGGCCCCACCCCGAGGTGCAGGTTGACCTTGGCGGGCACCCGCACCTTGACCGGGCCGCTGGCCCCGCGCCGCTGACCGTCCTCGTCCTCCGGTCGCCAGGCCTCGGTCACCGGGTGAGCTCCCGTGGGCGCGGGCGGATGTCGAACGGCTTCTGCACGGTCAGCTCCTCGGCGGGTCGGGCAACGGCGCCAGCCTACTGGGCGGCGGCGGAGCCGTCCGGGGCCGACGCGGCGATGGCGGCGAACTGCTCGACGGTGAGTGACTCGCCGCGTGCGCCCGGGTCCACGCCGGCGGCGGTGAGCGCGGCGGCGGCCCGGTCCGCGCCGCCGGCCCAGCCGGCCAGGGCGGCGCGCAGCGTCTTGCGGCGCTGGGCGAACGCGGCGTCGACGACCGCGAACACCGCCGTGCGGGGTACGTCCGGCCGGGGCGGCTCGCGGCGGGTGAACGCGACCAGGCCGGAGTCGACGTTGGGTACCGGCCAGAACACGTTCGGCGGGACCTTGCCGGCGGCCCGGGAGCGGGCGTACCAGGCGAGCTTGACCGAGGGGATGCCGTACACCTTGGAGCCGGGTCCGGCGACGAGCCGGTCGGCGACCTCCTTCTGCACCATCACCAGGCCGTGCCGCAGGGTGGGCAGTTCGGCGAGCAGGTGCAGCACCACCGGCACGGCCACGTTGTAGGGCAGGTTCGCCACAAGCGCGGTGGGCGCCGGGTCGGCCAGGTCGGCGGCGGTGACCCGCAGCGCGTCGGCGGGGTGCACGGTGAGCCGGCCGGCGTCCGGGCCGGCGAACCGGGCGGCGGTCTCCGGGAGCGCGGCGGCGAGCGCCGGGTCGAGTTCCACGGCGTGCACGTGCGCGGCGACCGGCAGCAGGGCCAGGGTGAGCGAGCCGAGGCCGGGGCCGACCTCCAGGGCCACGTCGTCCGGGGCGAGGCCGGCGGTGGTGACGATCCGCCGCACGGTGTTCGGGTCGTGCACGAAGTTCTGGCCGAGTTTCTTGGTCGGCGTGACGCCGAGCCGCGCGGCGAGTTCCCGGATCTCCGCCGGGCCGAGGAGTCCGGTCACGCCCCGTAGCGTAAGCGCCCCCGCTTCGCGGTAAGGCGGGGGCCCTTGTTAACGCCTGGCGTTGTGGCGGGGGCCCCGCTTAACACCACGGGCCGAAGGCGCGCTCACCGTTGGTGGAGATGGCGGCGCACAACTCGTCAAGATCAACCCCAGTGGTGTCGGCGAGGAAGCGGACGGTCAGCGGGATCAGGTACGACGCGTTCGGCCGTCCCCGGTGCGGCATCGGCGTCAGGTACGGCGCGTCGGTCTCGACGAGCAGCTGCGCGGGCGGGGTGACGGCGGCGGCCTCCCGCAGCGCGACGGCGCTGCCGAAGGTGACCGTGCCGGCGAAGCTCAGCAGGTGCCCGCGGCGGACGCACTCGCGGGCGAAGTCGGCGTCGCCGGAGAAGCAGTGCATCACCACGGTGTCCGGCGCGCCCTCGTCGTCGAGGATCCGCAGCACGTCGGCGTGCGCGTCGCGGTCGTGGATGACGAGCGCCTTGCCGTACCGCTTGGCGATGGCGATGTGCGCCCGGAAGCTCGCCTCCTGCGCGGCCCGCCCGTCGGCGCCGGTGCGGAAGAAGTCCATGCCGGTCTCGCCGACGCCGCGCACCCGGTCCCGCCCGGCCAGCGCCTCGATCGCACGCAGCGCCTCGTCCAGGTCGTCCAGGCGGGGCGCCTCGTTGGGGTGCAACGCCACGGTGGCCAGCACCGCCGGGTACCGGTCGGCGACGTCGGCGCCCCACCGGGACGACTCGACGTCCACGCCGACCTGGACCAGGCGGTCCACGCCGACCCCGGTGGCGACGGCGATCGCGGCGGCCACCGGGTCGCCGCCGTCGCCGCCCGGCGGCGAGCCGTACTCGCCGACGGTGATGTCGAGGTGGGTGTGGCTGTCCGGCACGGGCACGGGCAGCGGCTCGGGCGCGGGCGGGAACTCGCCGGCCCGGCGGGCGGCGCGCTGCTTGCGGGTCTCGGTCTGCTCGGTCATCGCGGCCAGCATCACACACCCGCCACCGTCCGTTCACACGCACCACATCTGGCCGGCTTAGCGTCTCCCGGTGACCGTCACTGACCGGGCCGGCGGGGCCGCCTCCGAGCGGACCGGGCTGCGCGTGACGTACCACGGCCAGGTGTACCCGGCCGAGGAGATCGCCCGGGGCGCGGCGTACGAGCTGTTCAGCGCCGACGAGGCGCCCGGCTTCGAGTGGTGTCCCCGGCCCGGGGCCGGTCATCCGTGGCGAAAGTTCGTGCACGCGACCGAGGTGGACGCGGTGCGGGGCGCGGTGGAGCCGACCGAGGAGACGGACGCGCCGTTGCTGGTGCCGCTGCACCGGGAGCGGGGCTGGGCGTACGTGCACCAGCTCAGCCAGCGGCCGACGGCGGCGGGTGACCCGACGTTGGCGGCGGTGCGGGCGTCGGCGGTGATCAGGCCGGGCACCCGGATGGTGAAGGTGCTCTCCGCCCGGCAGCTCGCCGGTTACGTGCGGGGCTGGCTGCCGCACGGCTTCTGTTACCGGGAGCACGACGTGGCGCACCTGCGGACGCCGGCGGGGATGGCGGTGCTGCGCGGTGATCCGGAGGGCGGCGACGTGGCGTATGCGTTGCGCTGGCGGGCCGCCGACCCGGCCGACTACGACGTCCCGGTCGGCGCGGCGCACCGCGGGCTGACCGCCCTGCCGCCG
Organism: Micromonospora sp. WMMD975; assembly: GCF_029581215.1. Classification (NCBI taxonomy): domain Bacteria; kingdom Bacillati; phylum Actinomycetota; class Actinomycetes; order Micromonosporales; family Micromonosporaceae; genus Micromonospora; species Micromonospora sp. WMMD975. The sequence goes on along the minus strand of NZ_CP120739.1, from coordinate 6,557,958 downwards.
CGGGACCGGCTCGGTCCGCCGGTGCTGGGCACCGGGTTCGTGCCGAGCGACGCCCAGCTCGTCCCGGAGTTCGTCACCCGGGACTTCGCGGACCTGCCGATGCCGGCGAACGCCACCCTGCTCGCCTACCCGGCCGAGGGGATGGAGGTGGTGCTCTACACCTATCAGGCGGAGCAGCGCGGCTGGCTGCGCCTGGCCGGCCCGCAGTGGCGGCACCTGCTGGCCGCGGTGCCCGGCCTCGCCGCCGACCAGGAGTACGTGCCGACCGGCGACGCGCCGCGCTCCACCCGGCTCGTCGGCGCGTACGCCGGGGCGGAGTACGAGGCGGTGGCCGACCAGCCCGGCGGGTTCCGGGTGCTGGCGATGACCCGGGCGGCCCGCTATCCGGTGGAGGCGGCGGCCCGTCGGCTGCGGATCGCGGCCTGGCGCGGCGTGCCCTGCCTGGTGCTGCGGGAGGAGGGGGGCTGGCTGCGGTTGCGGCTGCGCCGCCCGGATCCGGACGCGGTGGCGGTGACCGGGGCGCAGTGTCACGAACGGGGTGTGTACGAGGTCTGGGCGCCGGCCGCCGAGTTGACCGACGACCGGGTGGTGGATCTGCCGTATCCGCGCCGCCACGATTAGCCGCCGGCTGGGAGGGAAGGCGTGGGCGTCCGAGTACCCACGCAGAAGGATGTTTCCGACATGCCTTTCGTCACCGTCGGTACGGAGAATTCCGCGCCCATCGACCTGTACTACGAGGACCACGGTTCCGGTCAGCCGATCGTGCTGATCCACGGGTTCCCGTTCAACGGGGCCACCTGGGAGAAGATGAGCGGTCCGCTGCTCGCCGCCGGATATCGGGTGATCACGTACGACCGGCGGGGGTTCGGCAGTTCCGCCCAGCCGGCGTTCGGCTACGACTACGACACGTTCGCCGCCGACCTGGACGTGCTGATGACCGAGCTGGACCTGCGCAACGCCATCCTGGTCGGGCATTCGATGGGCACCGGCGAGGTCACCCGCTACCTGGGCGCGTACGGGTCGGGTCGGGTGGAGCGGGCGGTCATGATGGCCCCGTTGGCGCCGTACCTGCTGAAGGCCCCGGACGATCCGGAGGGCGTCGACAAGAGCATGTTCGAGGGGTTCCAGCAGGCGATCATCCAGGATCGGTTCGCCTACCTGACCCAGTTCTGCGACGTCTTCTTCAACGCCAGCGAGAACAAGGGGAAGCTGGTCAGCGACGAGGCGTACCACGCGCACTGGCAGATCGGCGCGCAGGCGTCGGCCAAGGGCACCCACGACTCGGTGGACGCCTGGCAGACCGACTTCCGCGGCGACCTGCCGAACATCGACGTGCCGGTGCTGATCATCCAGGGCGACAAGGACAACGTGCTGCCGTACCCGCTCACGGGTCAGCGGCTGGTGAACATGCTGCCCGACGCCAAGTTGGTCACGCTCAAGGGCGCGCCGCACGGCACCCCGTGGACGCACCCGACCGAGGTCAACAAGGCGATCATGGAGTTCATCGGCAAGCCGAGCATGGCCCCGGCCTGACCCGGGAAACGACGGCGGCCCCGGGACGCGCCCGGGGCCGCCGTCGTCGGGCGCTCAGCCGGCGAGTCGGGCCAGCTCCTCGTCGACGATGGAGGGGTCGAGCTTGCGGAACACCGGCTTGGGCGCCGCGAGCGGCCGACCCACTTCCAGGGGTACGGACTCCCAGCGCGCGCCGACCGTGTAGTCACCGGTGAGCACCGGGTACGCCGGCCCGCCGTCGAGGTCGTCGACCTCCTCGAGCACCGGCATCGGCGCGTGGGTGCCGGTGCCGCCGAGCAGTTCGTGGATCTGCTGGGCGGAGTGCGGCAGGAACGGGGTGAGCAGCGTGTTGGCGTCGCTCACCACCTGGAGCGCGACGTGCAGGATGGTGCCCATCCGCGGCTTGTCGTCGTCGCCCTTGAGCTTCCAGGGCGCCTGCTCGGAGAGGTATTTGTTGGCTTCGGCGACCACCTTCATGGCCTCGCCGATGGCCTGCTTCTGCCGGTGCCGGGAGATCAGGTCACCGACGGTGGTGAAGCCGGCGCGGGCCACCGCGAGCAGCGCCTCGTCGGCCTCGGTGAGCCCGGCCGGGTCGACCGGCGGGATCGCGCCGAAGTTCTTCGCCGCCATGGACACGGACCGGTTGACCAGGTTGCCCCAGCCGGCTACCAGTTCGTCGTTGTTGCGGCGGAGGAACTCCGCCCAGGTGAAGTCGGTGTCGTTGCTCTCCGGGCCGGCGACCGCGATGAAGTAGCGCAGCGCGTCGGCGTCGTAGCGTTCGAGGAAGTCCCGGACGTAGATGACCACCTTGCGGGAGGAGGAGAACTTCCGCCCTTCCATGGTCAGGTATTCGCTGGAGACGACCTCGGTGGGCAGGTTGAGCCGGCCCAGGTCGCCGGGCTCGCCGTCCCGGGAGCCCGCGCCGGAGTAGCCGCCGAGCAGCGCCGGCCAGATCACCGAGTGGAAGACGATGTTGTCCTTGCCCATGAAGTAGTAGCCGCGGGCGTCCTTCCCTTCGGCGTCGGCGGACCACCACTTCCGCCACGCCTCCGGGTCGCCGGAGCGACGGGCCCACTCGATCGACGCGGACAGGTAGCCGATCACCGCGTCGAACCAGACGTAGATCCGCTTGTCGGACCGGTCCTGCCAGCCCTCCAGCGGGATCGGCACCCCCCATTCCAGGTCGCGGGTGATGGCCCGGGGCTGGAGGTCGTCGAGCAGGTTGCGGGAGAACCGCAGCACGTTGGGACGCCAGCCCTCCCGGGTGTCCAGCCACTGGCGCAGCGCGTCGGCCAGGGCCGGCAGGTCGAGGAAGAAGTGCTCGGTCTCCACGAACTCCGGCGTCTCGCCGTTGATCTTCGACTTGGGGTCGATCAGGTCGACCGGGTCGAGCTGGTTGCCGCAGTTGTCGCACTGGTCGCCGCGCGCGCTGTCGTAGCCGCAGATCGGGCACGTGCCCTCGATGTAGCGGTCGGGCAGGGTGCGGCCGGTGGACGGGGAGATCGCCCCGGTGGTGACCTTGGGGACGATGTAGCCGTTGCGGTACAGCCCGGTGAACAGCTCCTGCACCACCGCGTAGTGGTTGCGGGTGGTGGTGCGGGTGAACAGGTCGTACGACAGACCCAGCGCCCGCAGGTCCTCGGCGATCACCCGGTTGTACCGGTCGGCCAGCTCACGCGGGGTGACCCCCTCGGCGTCGGCCTGCACCTGGATCGGGGTGCCGTGCTCGTCGGTGCCGGACACCATGAGCACGTCGTGACCGGCCATCCGCATGTACCGGGCGAAGACGTCGGAGGGAACGCCGAATCCGGAGACGTGGCCGATGTGGCGCGGGCCGTTGGCGTAGGGCCAGGCGACCGCGGCGAGAACGTGACTCATGAGCGTCAAGCCTAGTGAGTGCCGGAGGCGACCCGCGAACCAATAGGGCCGGAGGCGCCGGCGTACGTCCGATTTGTCGCCGACACGCGCCCTGAGCTGCCCGGCGAGCCGACGGTGCCGGTGTGAAATGAACGTCGTGACCAGCAGACCAGCGGCACCTGAACCGTCGGCCGCCGCTCAGGCCGGGCGCGCCGCACGCGCCGCACCAGGCGTCCCGGTCGCCCCGCAGCCCCGGGTCGACCCCGCCGACCCGACGGTGGAGGTGGAACCGACCACCGGGGCGCCGGTGGACGCCGTGCCCCGCCGGGTACCGGTACGGCAGCCACGCTGGCAGCGGCGCCTGGCCCCGGCGGGCGACGACGCGGCCGGCTGGGCGCCGATCGAGGAGGTGCACTGGGACGGCACGCCGCTGCGTGACGAGCCGCGCCGCCGCGCCGGCCGCGCCCGCGCCCGGCGGGAACCGGCCCGCCCGGTCCATCCGCCGGACCCGCCCGCCGGCCTCGCCGTGCTTGTGTCGTTGAGCCTGCTCGCGGCGTTCTTCGCCTGGGTGAGCGCCGGCCCGCTCTGGCTGGCGGTGGGCCACTCGACGAGCGGCACGGTGATGATCACCGAGTGCGTGGGCGGCGGGCTCACGCAGCGCTGCCGGGGCATCTTCCTGGCCGACCACGACCGCTTCGAGGCCCAGGGCGTACGGGTCAGCGGCGTGCCGGCCGGGCGCACCGCCACCGGCAGCGTGCTGCCGGCCCGGATGACCGGACCGGACGGCGCCACCGCGTACGCGGACCGAAGCGTCGGCGGGCACCTGCGCTGGCTGCTCGGGCTGGCCCTGGTGGGGGGTTGCGCGGCCGGGATCGCCAGGTGGACCGGCGCGATCCGGCTGGCGGACCCGCGCCAGCGACGCTGGGCGGTGGGCCTGGCGCTGGGCGGCCCGCTGCTCATCACCGTCGGTTTCCTCATCACCGCCTGGTAAGGCGGGGCCCCCTCCTTACACCCTCAGCGGTGCACCAGCTCGTAGACCTCGCGACGGCGCAGCCCGTACGCGGTGGCGACCTCGCTGATCGCGTCCCGGCGGGAGGACCCGGCCGCCTCCCGCTCGGCCACCGCGGCGCGCAGCGCGTCGTCGTCGGGACGGATCGCGGGGGTCGCCGGGGCGCCGGCGACGACAAGCGTGATCTCGCCGCGCACGTCGCCGGCGGCGGCCCACTCGGCCAGTTCGCCGAGCGGCCGGCGGACCACTTCCTCGTAGGTCTTGGTCAGCTCGCGGCAGAGCGCGGCGGGCCGGTCCGGGCCGAACGCCTCGGCCAGGTCGGCGAGCGCGGCGGTGATCCGGTGGGTCGCCTCGAAGAGCACGAGGGTGCGTTCCTCGGCGGCGAGGGCGCGCAGGCGGGAGCGGCGGGCGGCGGGGGCGCGGGGCAGGAAGCCCTCGAAGCAGAACCGGTCGCAGGGCAGGCCGGACAGCGCCAGCGCGGTGGTGACCGCGCTGGGCCCGGGGGCGGCGGTCACCGGGACGCCGGCTTCCAGCGCGGCCCGGACCAGGCGGTAGCCGGGGTCGGAGACGCTCGGCATGCCGCCGTCGGTGACCAGGGCGACGGTGTAGCCGGCGGCGAGCACCTCGGCGAGTTCCGGGGTACGCCGTTCCTCGTTGCCCTCGAAGTAGGAGACGATCCGGCCGGGCACGGTGACGTCGAGGTCGCGGGCCAGCCGGGTGAGCCGGCGGGTGTCCTCGGCGGCGACCACGTCGGCGGTGGCGAGCACCTCGCGGAAGCGGGCGGACGCGTCGGCCGGATTTCCCAGCGGCGCGCCGAGCAGCACCAATCGCCCTACGTCGGACATTTCCCCCACGACGTGCGCTCCTTCATCGACGGTCGTACCAATTTCGGGGACGACTGACGCCACCGGGCACTCCGGCAGCCTACGATCGCCGGGTGACGAGTGCGTCGACAGCACAGGAGCCCTCCCCCACCACCGACCGGGCCGTCGGCTCGCCGGGCGACGACGACGGCGGGGGTGGCGGCGGCGGGATCCCGGCCGCGGTCCGACGCCGGCTCGCCACCGTCGACGACCGTCTCGGGCAGGGGCAGGCGTGGCTGGCCACCGCCGTGGTGGTGGCCATCGCCGCGATCCTGCGCTTCGTCGGGCTCAGCCAGCCGCCCGGCAAGATCTTCGACGAGACCTACTACGCCAAGGACGCGTACGGGCTGATCGACCGCGGCGTCGAGTGGAACTACAAGGACAACGGCCCGTCGTACGTGGTCCACCCGCCGCTGGGCAAGTGGCTGATCGGGATCGGCGAGTGGGCGTTCGGCTACCAGGACGCCGAGAGCAACGTCTCGGTGCCGGGGCACCTGACGACCACCGCGCCGGAGTTCGGCTGGCGCTTCGCCGCCGCGGTCTGCGGCACGCTGTCGGTGCTGCTGCTGGTGCGCATCGGCCGGCGGATGTTCCGGTCCACCACGCTCGGCTGCGCGGCCGGCCTGCTGCTCGCGTTGGACGGCTTCCACCTGGTGCTGTCCCGCACGGCGATCCTCGACATCTTCGTGCTGCTGTTCGTGCTGGCCGCGTTCGGCGCGCTGGTGCTCGACCGGGACGCCCGACGGCGACGCTGGGCCCGGGCGTTGGCGGACGGGCTCGATCCGACGGTGCCCGGGCGGGCCGGCCGGCCGCCGTCGGGCTGGCGGAACTGGCCGTGGTGGCGGCTGGCCGCCGGGGTGCTGCTCGGGTGCGCCTGCGCGGTGAAGTGGAACGGGCTCTACTTCCTCCCGGCGTTCGCGCTGCTGGTGCTGTTCTGGGAGGTCGGGGTCCGCCGCTCGGCCGGGGTCCGCCGGCCCTGGCGCGACGCCGTGCTCGACGAGCTGCCCTGGTTGCTCGTGGCCGGCGTGCTGATGCTTGTCACCTACGTGGCCACCTGGTCGGGCTGGCTGCTCAGCGACGAGGGCTACTACCGCCTGGCCAGCCGGTATCCGAACGTGCCGGGGATGAGCGACACGCCGTTCATCGGCCCGCTGATCAACCTGTGGGAATATCACAAGGCCGCGTACGGGTTCCACGCCCAGCTCGACGACCCGCACAAATACCAGTCCTGGCCGTGGCAGTGGCTGCTGCTGGGCCGCCCGGTGGCGTTCCACTGGTCCGGCACCGGCGACTGCGGCGCGTCGAGCTGCGCCTCCGAGGTGCTGCTGCTGGGCACTCCGCTGCTCTGGTGGTCGTTCCTGCCGGCGCTCGCCGCGACCGCCTGGCTGGGCCTGGCCCGGCGGGACTGGCGGGCCGGGGCGATCCTGCTGACCGTGGCCGCCGGCCTGCTGCCCTGGTTCTGGCTCGCCTTCGACGGCCGGACGATGTTCTCCTTCTACGCCGCGCCCGCGGTGCCGTTCATGGTGCTCGCGGTGGTCTACGTGCTCGGCGCGATCGTCACGCCCGCGCCTGTCACCTCGACGGCGGCGCCGCCCAGCGCCGAGCAGGTGAACGACCGCAGGCTGGTCGGCGGCATCATCGCGGGCGCGTACGTGCTGCTGGTGGCGCTCTGTTTCGCGTACTTCTATCCGATCTTCGTGGGCACGGTCATGCAGTATGCGGACTGGTCGGCCCGGATGTGGTTGGACGGCCGCTGGATCTGAGCGCGGGCAGACGCACGACGGCCCGGTGGGATTTCCCACCGGGCCGTCGTCGTGGCTCGTGATCGCCTCGCCGGCCGACTGAACGGGCCGGGACACGAAAACGCGCGCCCCGATCGCCTGCCACGGGGGAAGCGGGCGATTGGGGCGCGCAAGACAGAGCTTAACCACACTGCGCCGGGCGCACAACGGGTGCAGCGGAGTCAGATTTCCGACCGATACCACCCCCGAATGGTTTACGTCGAGCAGTTAACGGTCGGACCCCACCCGGATGATCTTCCAAAGTGGATCTCACTACACTTCGCCCGGTGATCAACAAGAGACGATCGACGGCCGTCCTGTTCGGACTGCTGGCGGCGACCGCGCTGATCGGTCCGAGCCCCGCCGGGGCCGACGACGAGACCACCGAACCCGCCGCCGAACCCCCCAAGGTCGAGCTGGTCCTGGACGTCAGCGGTTCGATGCGGGCCCGCGACATCGACGGACGCAGCCGGATCTCCGTGGCGCAGCAGGCGTTCAACGAGGTGGTCGACGGCCTGCCGGACGAGACACAGCTCGGCATCCGGGTGCTCGGCGCCACCTACCGGGGCAAGGACAAGAAGCAGGGCTGTCGGGACACCCAGCAGATCGTGCCGGTCGGCCCGGTGGACCGCACCCAGGCCAAGGCCGCCGTCGCCGGGCTCCGCCCGACCGGCTTCACCCCGGTCGGGCTGGCGCTGCGCTCCGCCGCGCAGGACCTGGGCACCGGCCGCACCACCCGCCGGATCGTGCTGATCACCGACGGCGAGGACACCTGCGCCCCACCCGACCCGTGCCAGGTCGCCCGCGAGCTGGCCGCCCAGGGCACCCGGCTGGTGGTCGACACGCTCGGCCTGGCCCCGGACGAGAAGGTACGCCGGCAGTTGCTCTGCATCGCCGAGGCCACCGGCGGCACCTACACCGCGGCGCAGAGCGCCGAGGAGCTGACCGGCCGGATCAAGCAACTGGTCGACCGCGCCCGGGACACGTACACCGCCGCGCCGGCGGTGGTCGGCGGCGCGGCGGACTGCGCGGGCGCGCCGCTGCTCGCCGCCGGCGTCTACACCGACCGGGAGGCGTTCTCCGAACACCGCTGGTACCGGGTGCCGGTACGCCCGGGGCAGGAGCTGCGCGCCTCGGTGAGCATCGCGCTGGACCGGCCGGTCAACCCGGACTACGGCGTGCTGCTGCGCGCGACCGCGCCGGACGGGCGGGAGCTGGTCCGCGGCGTCGACGCCGGCAGCGGCCGTACCGACGTGGTCTCGGCCGGGCTGCGCTGGTCGGCCGCCGAGGAGGAGGACGACGCGGCGAGCCCGGAGCCGACCCCGAGCGGGACGCGGGCCGCCCGGACCGTCTGCCTGGTGGTCAGCAACTCGTTCGCGCCCCGCTCCGGCGCCAGCACCGAACCGGGCATGCCGGTGGAACTGACCGTGGACGTGGTCGCCGCCTCCCCCGCTCCGGACGGGCCGGACCTCGGCCGCGGCTGGGCGCTGCTGCTCCTGCTCACCCTGGCCGGCCTGGTCACCGGGCTGGTCGCCGGGCTGCTCACCCGCTGGTGGGTCGCCACCTGGAGGGAGAACTGAGGATGCGTACCCTGATCGGCGCCGCGACGGCCGCCCTCGCCCTCGCGCTCGCCCCGGCCGCGGCCCTGGCCGCGCCGAGCCCGTCACCGGGCGCGACCACCGTGACCAAGGCGGGCACCTCGTTCCTCACCGCCACGACCATCGACGCCGGCCAGCCGGTACGGGTGGGCGCCTCGACCGGCGACCACCTGTACTGGTCGTTCCGGGCCGACGCCGGGCAGGTGCACCAGCTCGACGTCACGGTCACCTTCCCGAAGCCGCGCACCGGCGCGTCCACCTGGACGGTCGAGGTCTTCGACGGGTTACGCCGCCGGCAGGCGTGCACGGCCGGCGCGCAGACCCCCACCGTGGACGCCGCGGCCACCGCCGTGACGCTCGGATGCACGCTGCGCCGGGTGCGGCCGTGGGCCGAACCGTGGTCGGGCGACCCGCTGCCGGGCACCTACTACGTCCGGCTCTCCGTCACCGAGCTGCCCGAACCCGACCTGGGCCTGCCGATCGAGGTGGACCTGCTTGTCGGTGCCGCCGACTCCGGCGGCGCCTCCGGCGACGACGGTGAGCTGGCGGCGCCGCTGGTGCCGAACACCCGGGCCGGGACCGTGCTGGCGGCCGAGCCGACGCCCGAGCCGGTCGCCGAGGAGGAGACCGACCTGACCGGCTGGCTACCCGAGGCCGGCTCGCGCTGGGTGTGGACCAGCGTCGGCGGGGTGCTCGCCGCCGTGGCCGGCGTGGTCGGCTTCGCCCTCACCCGGCGGCCCCGCCGCCGGTGAGACCGCGACCGGTGGCCGCCGGGCACCCGACACGGCGGCCACCGGAAGCGCTCAGACGGTACGCGGGCGGCGCGGCACCCAGCCGATGAACCGGTCCTGCAACGCGGTGACCGGCGCGCTCCGCAGGTCCTGCGTGGCAGCTGCCAGGCAGGACCCGAGATAGACGCTCAGCGATGCCCGGTCCACCTGGTACTCGATCAGCAGGTCCTGGCGTTTCGTGGCACAGGGCCAGTCGTCGCCGCACGAGCCACAGGTCCAGGCGGGCGTCACCGGCACGTGCTCGGCGGACCTTGGTTCCGACGCCTCCACACCGGGGGTCATCGGCCACTCCTTCCATCGATGTCGACGCTGCCACCCCCCGCAACGTTTCTTCAGCGCCCCATCGCGCTCCGCCGTTACGGTACGGTCACCGCGTGTTCCCGTCACCCACCGACGCTCGTGCATGACCTGTTGCCGCCCGCCGTCGCCGTCGCGGTCGCCGGCCCGGCCGACTGGTCCGGCGCGCTGCTGCCGGTCGAGCGGGCCGCGCTCGGCGACCGGGCGGTGCCCAGCCGCCGCCGCGACTTCACCGCCGGCCGGGTGTGCGCGCGCCGGGCACTCGCCGCGCTCGGCCTGCCGCCCACGCCGGTGCCCGCCGGCGCCGACCGGGCCCCGATCTGGCCGGCCGGCGTCGTCGGGACGATCACCCACACCGCGGGCTACTGCGCCGCCGCCGCCGCGCACGCCAGCGACCTGCGCGCGGTCGGCATCGACGCCGAGCGGCGTCGACCCCTCACCCCGGGGGTACGCCGAAAGGTGTGCCGCCCCGACGAGGAGGCGGACCTGGCCCGACTGCCGTCCGGACCGCCCTGGCCGACGGTGCTGTTCAGCGTCAAGGAGACCGTCTACAAGGTCTGGTACCCGCTCGTCGGCACCTGGCTGGGCTTCCCCGACGCCCGGGTCACGCTCGACCCCGACGCGGGAACGTTCCACGCCGAGATCGCGCCGACCCGGCTCGCCGACGCGCCCGTGCCCGATCCTCCGTCATCGATGTCCGGACGGTTCGCGGTGGACGACGATCTGGTCCGTACCGCCGCCGTTCTGACACGCCGGTGAGGGCCGGACGGCTTTGTCGCCGCCTGCTTGTACCGTCGTTCCGACTGAAAATTCCGAAGGTGCCCAAGGAGTACGGTGAGCCACCCTCAGCCTCCGTCCGGGTCACAGGACCCGAACCAGCCGCAGGAACCGCCGACCGAGGCGTTCCCCACCGCGCCGATGCCGCCGGTGTCCGGCAGCCCCTGGGCGCCCCCCGCCCCCGACACGCCGCAGGCGCCCACCTCGGGTGCTCCCCCGGCGCCCACCTCCGACGCGCCGCAGGCGCCCACCTCCGACGCGCCGCAGGCGCCCACCTCCGACGCGCCGCAGGCGCCCACCTCCGACGCGCCGCAGGCGCCCACCTCCGACGCGCCGCAGGCGCCGGTCTCCGGTGCTCCACAGGCGCCGGTCTCCGGCACGCCCTACCCGTCGCAGCCCGAGGCGTTCCCGCCCGCGCCGCCGACCGAGGCGTTCCCGGCCGCGCCGCCGACGCAGGCGTTCCCGCCGGCACCATCGACGCAGGCGTTCCCGCCGTCGCCACCGACCGAGGCGTTCCCGCCCGCGCCGTCGACGCAGGCGTTCCCGCCGTCGCCACCGACCGAGGCGTTCCCGGCTACGCCGTCGGCGCAGGCGTTCCCGCCGTCGCCGCCGACGTCCGGCACGCCGTATCCACCCCCGGGTGGCGGATACCCGCAGGCAGCCGGCGGATATCCGCCTCCGGAGGGCGCGTACCCGCCGCCGGGGGGTTACCCGCCGCCGGGCGGGGCGCAGCCGCCCTACCCGCCCGTCTCGGGCGCGCCGTATCCGCCGCCCGGGCAGTACCCACCGGGTGAGGCGTACCCGACCGGGCCGTACCCGCCCCCGCCGGGGCAGCCGTTCGGGCCGCCCGCCAAGAAGTCCAACAAGAACGTCTGGATCACGATCGGCATCGTGGCGGTGGTCCTGCTGCTGCTCTGCTGCGGCGGAGGCATCTTCGCCATCTACAGCGGGGCGAAGAAGACCCGGGAGGCGATCGACGATCTGCCCACCCCGGGCATCACCTACAGCAACCCGGTCGACGACCCGCCGACCGGCGACCCGACCGGCGACCCGACCGCCACGCCGGAGCCGGGCAAGACCGACGACCAGACGTTCAACATGCCGGCCGGCGACAAGCTGATCATCAACGACGACTACGGCACCCTCGAAATCACGGTCGGCAACTTCCGGACCAAGGACGCCGCCTGCCGGGAGTACATGCCCGGGCCGAAGAACGGAACGTTCCTGATCGCCGACGTGACCGCCGAGGTCACCAAGGGCACCGGGGCGATCAACCCGTTCTTCTTCACCTGGCGGGCTGCGGACGGCACCGAGGAGAACGGCATCGGCGGCGCCTTCTCCGGCTGCGGCAAGCTGATGACCTCGGGCAACAACCTGCCGGTCGGCTCCAAGCGCAGCGGCCAGCTCATCTTCGACGTGAAGGACAAGAACGGCGTCGTCGAGTACGAGCACCACCTGCGTACCGCCGGGTCCTGGAAGCCCTGACGCCCGCGCGACCCCGCACCGCAGGGGCCGGTCCCGCCCGGGACCGGCCCCTGCGGCCGTTCCGGCGGTCCCACCCGGCCGTTCGGCCATTTCCATGTGCGCGTGCCGGCCACCGGCCGCCAGGCTCGAACGATGACGAACGAGACCACCATCCCGCTGCTGCCCTGTCGGTCCCTGGACGACGTGGCGCCGTTCTACCAGGCTCTCGGCTTCCAGGTGACCTACCGGCAGATCCGCCCCAACCCCTACCTGGCCCTGCTCCGGGAAGACCTGAACCTGCACTTCTTCGGCATGCCGGAGTTCGACCCGGCCACCTCGTACGGCAGTTGTCTGGTCGTCGTGGACGACCTGGTCGGCCTGCACCGCGTCTTCACGGCGGGCCTGCGCGCCGCGTACGGCAAGGTGCTCGTCGCCGGCGTGCCCCGGATGACCCGGCCCCGGGTCCGCCGCAACGCCGACGGACACACCGGTTTCAGCATCGTCGACCCCGGCGGCAACTGGATCCGGTTCGTGGCCCGGGCCGCCACGCCGGACGTTGACGGCAGCTCGGCCGCCGGTCTGTCCCGGGCGCTGGGGAACGCGGTGGTGCAGGCCGACTCCCGCGGTAACCCCCGGCAGGCCGCGAAGATCCTCGATGGCGCGCTGACCCGTCCGGACGCCACCGACGAGCCCGCCGCCCTCGTGGAGGCGCTCGTCTACCGGGCGGAGCTGGCGCTGCTGCTGGACGAGCCGGAAGCCGCTCGGGAACTGCTGCGGCGGGCCGGGGCGGTGCCGCTCGACGAGGAGTCGCGCGCCCGGCTGACCGACACCCTCCAGCACGCCGCCGACCTGGCCGCCACGCTGCCGCCCGGCTGAACCCGGCGACTATCCGAGGTGGCCGGACGCCAGCTCGGGGAAATAGCGGGGTCCAGCCGGCGGGATGCCACCACTTCACCGAACTGGTGTCGATCATCGACCGAACTCGTAACCCGCCTTGCCTCGCCGACCGATCGGTCTGTCCAGCGCCGGACGGCCGGTCGGACCGGTGACGGCGACCGGTGTTCCCGGTCGGCCCGGGAGCCGTCGAGGGCTCGCCGCTCGGTCCGTTTTCCGCGACCTTCGGCATGACCGACGGTCGGAGCGTCGACACGGAGCGCACCGGTCGACCGCTGGAAATCGTTGTGGACGCAAGCAGACTGAGCTGCGTGACGCATCCATCACCGCAGAACCCGGCAACCGTCCCCGTCGGCGCAGGCCGGGCCCACCCCGCTCCGAAGCAGTCCCGCCGGCGTCGGCTCTCCGGCGGCGCGAAGGTCGCGGTCGTATCGACAGGTCTGCTGCTGCTCGCTGGCTGCGGCGGAGTGGCGACCGGGGCGAGCGCCGACGCTCCGAAGCAACCGGACAAGACGGAAGCCGCGCCCGCAACGACGGGTGTCGGGGCCAAGGCACCGGCGGTCGTGGATCTGGCGACCTCCGCCCCGTCACCGACTGAGGCGAGCCCGAGCCCGTCCGCATCGCCCCTGGTTCGGATCACCACCGTCACCTCGACCGCGAAGATCGCCTACTCCACCCGGACGGTGAAAGACGGCACCCTGTCACGGGGGACGAAGAAGGTACGCACTCGGGGCGTCGCCGGCGTCCGCACCCTCACCTACCGGGTGACGGTCACCGATGGGGTCCAGACCGGCAAGAAGCTGGTCCGTTCGGTGGTGACCAGGAAGCCGATCACGCAGGTGGTCGCCGTGGGCACCAAGCAGACACGCAGTTGCGACCCGAACTACAGCGGAGCCTGCGTGCCGATCGCGAGCGACGTGGACTGCGCCGGCGGCAGCGGCAACGGTCCCGCGTACGTCACCGGCCCGGTCCGTGTCGTCGGCAGCGACATCTACGACCTGGACCGGGACGGCGACGGTATCGGCTGTGACGACTGACGTCGCGTGCGGACGGTCGGGTGGCACCCGTACACCTATGCTGGGCCGGTGATCCTCGCTGACGTCACCGGTTCCTGGGCCGGCACCAACGGCTTCCGGATGCTGCCCGCCGACCCGTTCGTCGAGTCGCCGGCCACGCTGACCGTCGCGACCGCCGCCGGCGGGCACCTGACCACCGTGGCGTACTCCTGGGCGCATCCGGACGACGGCCCGCAGGACGGGCTGCTGGTGATCGCGGTCGGCGCGCAGCCGGGTTCGCTCGTCGCCTGGTGGGGCGACTCGTGGCACCAGCAGCCGGGGCCGATGACGCTCACCGGTGACGCGGGCCCGGGCGACACGGTCGCGCTCACCGCCGAGTACGGCGGCGGGTGGGGGTGGCGGATCATCCTCGACGGCACCGAGCCGGCGACGCTGCGGCTGCGGATGGAGAACGTGGTCCCGGCGGACCAGGCCGGCCCGAAGGCACCGGCCGGCCCGTACCCGGTGATGGTCACCGACGTGCGGCGCGCCTGAGCCGTCAGGCGACGCCGTCGAGGATCTCCCGCAGCCGGCGGGCGAACGCCTCCGGCTGCCCGGCGTAGCCGCCCTCCTCCCCGAGGAAACCGCCGTGGTGGCTCGGGAAGACCGCCGGCAGTCCACCGAGCAGCTCGGCCGTCGCCACCGAGGTACGTCCGGTCAGGGTGCCCGCCGACTCCTCGCCCACCGCGATGACGACCCGGGTACGCGTCACGCGGAGCGCGTCGACGTCCGGCCGGTAGCTGGTGACCGCGGCGGACCGATCGGACAGCAGCGGGTCGTCCCGTGAGCCGTCGTCGTCGACCGGCATGCCGAATGTGGCCGGGTCCGGCGCGGGCTGGGCGAAGTAGTCGTCGGTGAACTCGCCCCGCCAGGACGTCATGGCGATGAACGCCGCCATGCCGGCGCCCCAGCCGTGCTTCTGGTACGCCTCCTGGCAGGCGGCGTTCGCCCGCGCGGCGGCCTCGGCGTCGGGGAGCAGCGGCACCAGCGGCGGCTCGTGCGCCACGAGCGTGGCTACCGTGCCCGGGTAGGCCGCCACCAGCGCGAGCGCGGTCACCGCCCCGCCGCTGCTGGCGAACATGTCGACCGGACCCGCGCCGAGGGCGTCGACGACGGCGCGTACGTCGGCGGCCTGCACCTCCGGCACGGCGTCCGTGCGGCCGTCCCGACGCACGCTGCGTCCGAGCCCGCGCGGGTCGTACGTGATGACGGTCCGGTCCGGGAAGTACGAGGCGAGCGTGGTGAAGCCGTCGGCGCACATCGGCTGGCCGATCATGAACAGGGGCCGGTGTGCGCCGGCCGCCGCGCTCGGGGCGTGGACGTCGTAGACGAGGTCGACCTCGGGCAGTTGGAGCGTCTGGGTTGTGGTCATGCTCCGGTCGACCGTCGCCGGGCCGGAAAGTCATCGGTCCGGGTGCGGCTCGCGGCGGTGTCGGCTGCCCACAATCGGAAAAGGCCGTCTCCCACCACGGGAAACGGCCTTTGCACTGGGTGGAGCTGAGGGGATTTGAACCCCTGACCCCCTCGATGCGAACGAGGTGCGCTACCAGTCTGCGCCACAGCCCCTCCGCCGGCGAACCAGCGTCGGTCCCACCCGGCTTTCACCGGGCGGGCCGGCGCCAAGGTTAACAGGTCGCGCCGTCGCCACGCGAACCGCCCCACCGTCACCCGGCGGCCGCCAGTTCGGCGAGGTGGCGGCATCCCGCACGCTCGGATACCGCCACCTCGCCGAACTGGAGTCGATCAAGGAAAAACGGGCAGATCAGCTGAGGGCAGCGCGGGTCAGGCGCCTCGGCCGGACTGGTAGGGACGGCCGCGCAGGCCGCCGGCCCGGCGGTAGGACACCGAGCCGCCGCTCGCGGCCGGTGGCAGGTCGGACGGGCGGTCCAGGCCCATCGCGGTACGCCGGACCGCCTCCCGCTGGGCGGCCAGCCGGCGCTGCGCCTCCCGCCGGGCCGCCGCGCGTCGGGCCTGTTCGCGGCGCACCTCGGCCTGGCGGGCGGCCAGCCAGGCGGACTCGCGGGCGTCCGCACGCCGCCGCCGGCGCTCGGCCAGGGCCCGCTGCCGCAGGTGTACGACGTACGCGACGAGCAGCGTGCCGGTGACCGAGACGCTGATCCAGAACCCGGGGCCGACGAGCACCACGCCGACCAGTTCGACGAAGTTGAGCAGCAGCAGCGCGGCGAGCACCCGGCGTCGGCGGTAGACCGCGGGGGTGTGCCGCCGCCGGGGCGGGTGCCGTCGGCGGGACTGTGCGGGGATCGCGGAAACGGGCCGGAGCCGGCCGGAGCGCCGCCGGGCAGGCGGGGCGGAGACCGGCCGGTCAAGACCACCCGTGTCCGAATTTTCACTCAAGGTGACAATCAGGGAGCGCGGGGGGTGCAGCGGTCGCCGTCCGGGCACGGTGCGGCGACGACGCTGGCGTTGGAGCACCCGCGCCGTCGACTGCGCCCGCTCCGCCACCAGCCGCTCGGTGGCGTCGTACCGGCGGACCAGCGCCGGAGCGAGGGCGAGCAGACCGGCGGCGGCGAGGACGGCGAGGAGCACCGACGTCGGCACCCTCACCCCTCCCGTCACCAAGTTCGGGGCGAACGCCGCCCAGCCGCAACTTCTTCCGTCACCGCTCGTTAACGGCGCACATCATGCGGGCGGGCAGCGCTTGCCACAGCTTGCAGTTACTTGAGGTTACGGGCCACGGACCGGGTTCACCGTGCGCCGCGCCGGGCGGTCACGGGCCGAACGGCTCAGCGCCGGTTGTCACGTACGCGGTGCCATCGGGCCAGCAGCCCGCCCTCGGCGGCCACTTCCTCGCTGGTCATCGCGTATCCGATGTGGTCCCGCCAGGCGCCGTCGATGTGCATGTACCGCACGTGGTAGGCCTCCTCGCGGAAGCCCAGCTTCTCCACCACGCGCCGGGACGGGACGTTCTCCGGCCGGATGTTCACCTCGATCCGGTGCAGCCCACCGGGGCCGAACGCGTGGTCCACGGCGAGCGCGACAGCGGTCGGGATCACACCCTGACCGGCCACCCGCGAGTCCACCCAGTACCCCACGTAGCCGGAGCAGAACGCCCGCCGCACGATGCTGCCCACGTTGACGTGGCCGACAAGCCGCTCCTGCCCGTCGGAACGCAGGCAGACCGCGAACGGCATCCCGTCGCCGGTCCGCGCAGACTTCCGCTGGTCGGCGTGGACCAGGCGGAACGCGGCCGGCGAGTTCGTCTCGTCCCAACCGCCGGGCACATGGGACTCCCACGGGGCGAGCCAGTCCCGGTTCGCGCGCCGGATCGTCGACCACTCCACCGCGTCGGAACGCCGGTAGGGACGCAGCACCACCGGACCATCCACAAGCACCGCCGGCCACCCCGGCGCCCGCCGAAACCTCACCGAACCGAACCGTTCGCGACTGCGGGGCTCCGCTTCGCTGCACTCCTCGCGCTCACCGGCGCCGGTCCAACAACAGCACATCCACGGTGGAGCCCGCCGCGGCCGTGGTGACCCGCTCACCGAGCACCAGCAGGCCGTTCGCCTCGGCCAGGCCGGAGAGCGTGTACGGGCCGCCGGCCAGCGGCTGCACGGTGTAGCCGCCGCCGCGCCGCTCGGCTACGTGCGCGGGGCGGAACTCGCGCAGCCCCACCGGCGACGACACGGTCTCCAGCAGGTGCGCGCGGACGCTGGGCCGGAACACGGGCTCGGCGCCGGCGAGCAGTTGGATGGCCGGGCGGGCCAGCACCTCGAAGCCGATCAGCGCCGCGCCGGGCTCACCGGGAAGACACACCACCGGCACCTCCTCGGCGCCGACCGTACCGAACCCGAGCGCGGTTCCGGGATAGAGGGCCACCTCGGTGAAGGTGACCGGCCCGGCCCGGCCGCCGTCGCGGCGGGACAGGATCCGGCGGACCATGTCGCCCGGGCCGGTGCCGGTGCCGCCGGTGGTGATGATCAGGTCGGCCCGCAGCGTCTGGTCCTCCAGCAGGCCGCGCAGCGCCTCCGGGTCGTCGTCGCAGATCCCGACCCGGTACGCGAGCGCGCCCGCCTCGGCCGCCGCCGCGGTCAACGCGTGCGAGTTGGTGTCCACCACCTGACCGGGCTGGCTGCCCCGGCCCACGTCGACGAGTTCGTCGCCGGTGGCCACGATCACCACCCGGGGGCTGGGTCGCACCACCACGTGTCCGATGCCGGTGGCGGCGAACACCGCGACCAAAGCCGGCGAGACGTACGCACCGGCGCGCGCGAGCAGCGTGCCGGCGACCAGTTCCTCGCCGGCTCGGCGCAGGCCGTACCCGCGTCGGGGGGCGCGGAAGATCTCCACCGCGGCCATGCCCTGGTCGGTCCACTCCACCGGGACCACCACGTCCGCGCCGAGCGGCAGTGGCGCGCCCGCCGCCACCGAGAAGCAGGCGCCGGGGGTGAGCCGGACCGGCCGCCAGCTCGCCGCGCCCAGGTCACCGACGACGTTGAGCCGGATGCTGCGCCCGCCGGGCATACCGGAGGGGGCCGGGACGTATCCCGGCCCCCGGCTCCCTCCGGAGATGTCCTCCCAGCGCGCGGCGTACCCGTCCACCGCCGCCTGGTCGAAGGCGGGGAACGAGTGCGGGGCGACCACGTCCTCGGCGAGCACGTTGCCGTACGCCTGGGTCAGGTCGAGGTCGAGCGGAGGCAGCGCCCGTAACCTGCGCAGCACGCTGCCCAGGTAGTCGGCGAGCGGCGTCAACTCGTTCGCGGCCGCCTCGGCGTCGGCCGTCGCGGTCATGTATTGGCACCGCCGGACGCGTCGCGCAGGCCGTTCAGGACCGCGTCGGTGACGGTCTCGTCGCCGTTGTTGACGAACTCGGCAAGCCACTTGCGGAACTCGGCGCCCAGGTCCTCCCGCTCGGACGCGATCTGGACCACGGTCTGGAGATAGCCGAGCGGCATGCCGGTGTCGTAGCGGGTGCCCCGGTAGACGATCGCGTGCACCGGCACCCCCTCGGTGCGCAGCAGCTCCATCGCGTCGGTGAGCTGGATCTCGCCGCCGCTGCCCGGCTGGGTGCGCCGGATCGCGTCGAAGATCCGCCCCGGGAGCACGTACCGGCCGAGGACGGCCAGGTTGCTCGGCGCGTCCTCCGGGCTGGGCTTCTCCACCATGCCGGTGACCTTGACGACCTCGGCGACGTCGGCGTACTCCGACTCGGCCGGCTCGACCGAAGCGATGCCGTAGCGGCTGGTCTCGGCCGGGTCGACCTCGAAGAACGCGAGCACCACGCCGCCGGTGCGGGCCTGCAGCTCCAGCATGGCCGGCAGCAGCGGCTCGGACGGCTTGACGAACTCGTCGCCGAGCAGCACCGCGAAGGGCGCGTCGCCGACGTGCGACTCGGCGAACCCGACGGCGTGGCCGAGGCCGAGCTGCTCCGGCTGGCGGCAGGTGTAGATCGCGGCCAGTTCCTCGGTGCGCTTGACCGCGGCCAGCAGATCGGGCTTCTTGGCGAGCCGTTCCTCCAGGTCGGGCCGCCGGTCGAAGTGGTCGACCATCGAGGTCTTGCCCCGCCCGGTGATCAGCAGTACGTCGGTGATGCCGGCCTGGGTGGCCTCCTCGACGATGTACTGGAGGACCGGCCGGTCGACGACCGGCAGCAGCTCCTTGGGGACCGCCTTGGTGGCCGGCAGGAACCGGGTGGCCAGGCCGGCGGCCGGGATGACGGCCTTGACCGCGCGGGAGCGACCAGGGGTCGCTGAGGGGTTCGCTGAGTGCTCCGACATGCCGCGAGACTATCGGCCACGGCTCTGCCGCGGCGGCTGAGGACCGGAAGACGCGCCGCCCGGCGCGGCGCCCGCCTGCTCCGCCGCGCCGGCCCGGGGCAGCCCGTCGGGCGGGCTGACCGTGGTGGCGGCCACCGGAATCTCCTGCGTGCGCACCGGATCGGGGGCGGGCGCCAGCCGGTGGCTGTCCCGCCCGGCGGCCTTGGCCGCGTAGAGCGCGTCATCGGCCGCGTCGAGCACCTGCTGGCCGCCGCCGGCGTGGTCCGGATAGACGGCGATGCCGATGGACACCGTCACCGGCACCCGCAGCGGCTCGGCGTCGTGCCCGTCGACGGACACCGGCTGGTCCCGTACCACCGCGCCGATCCGCTCGGCGACGATCGTGGCGCCCCGCGCGTCGGTCTCCGGCAGCAGCACCACGAACTCCTCGCCGCCGTGCCGGAACGCCAGGTCCACCTCGCGGATCACGCCGCGTACCCGGCGGGCGAACTCGACGAGCACGGCGTCCCCGGCGGCGTGCCCCCACGTGTCGTTGACCTCCTTGAACCGGTCCAGGTCGAGGGCGAGCACGCTGAGCATCCGGCCGAACCGGTTCGCCCGCTCCACCTCCCGCCGGATCGACTCGCGCAGGTAGCGGTAGTTCCACAGCCCGGTGAGCGGGTCGGTCAGGGAGAGCCGTTGTGCCTCCTCGTGCACCCGGACGTTCTCCACCGCCACCGCCGCGTGGCCGGCGAAGGTCCGCAGCGTGACCAGGTCGTCGTCGTCGAACTCGTGCCCGCCGAGCCGGTCGTAGAGGGCCAGTACGCCGAGCGCCGCGCTGGGCGGGCCGGCGGTGGGGTCGCTGTCGGCCGGCGGATGGCCGGGACGGTCCGCCCCACGCGGGTCGGCCACGCCGGGCGCGGCGAACGGCACCGCCACGTACGTCTCGCAGGACGGCTCCCCGGTCGGCGCGTCCGGCGGCGCCCACCGGCCACGCAGCGGCTCCCCGGTGGCGGCCACCGCCCCGACCACGCCGGCGCCGACCGGCACCCGCAGCGTCGCCGGGTCGGCCGGGTCGTCGGTCGGCCAGCGCCCGGTCAGCCCCTCCACGCACTGGCCGACGAGCACCCCGTGGCCGTCGAGCAGCAACACCGCGCCGGCCCGGGCGCCGGTGCCGGCGAGCGCGCTGTCCAGGATCACCCGCAGGATCCGTTGCAGGTCGTGCGTGCTCGCGAGCGTGTCGCCGAGCACCACCAGATGGTTGCGGAGCTGGTCCCGGCTGCTTGTCAACGCCGCCACGTAACTGCTGGTCTCCCGGGTCATCCGGTTGAACGCGCCGGCCAGCCGGCCGATCTCGTCCCGGCTGCGCACCGGCACCCGCGCGGTCAGGTCGCCGTGCGCCACCCGGTCCACCGCGCCGGCCAGCTCGATCAACGGTCGGGTGGTCACCCGGGCCAGCCGCCCGGCCGCCAGCACGGCCAGCAGCGCGGCCAGCGCGACGGCGGCCACCAGCGCGCCGTACAGGCCGGGCGGGCGGTCGCCGCGCACCGAGAGCACGAGCGGCAGCGGCTGCCCCGAGGACGGCCCGACCCGGCGCACGTACCGCCCGTCGCCGGTCCCGGCCACCCGATCCCCGGTGACCTCGCGGGCGGCGGCCAGCACCGCCGCGCGTACCCCCTGATTTTCGGTCGTGGCTCGCCCGGGGTCGTCGAGGAGGGTGACCTCGACGCCGGTCACGGCCGCGAGCCGCGCCACGAAGGCCCGGTCGACGGGCTGCGCGGCGGCGACCGCGCCGAGGTCGGCGCCGGCCGGGTCGCGGAGCCGGACCTGGACGGCGAGCGCGCCCACCGGGCCGGCCGGGACGCCGGCGCAGTCCTGCCAGGGGCCGGCCGGGCCGCCGGCGGTGGCGTAGCTTCTCCGGCCGGTGGCGTCGGCGATCACGACGGCGGCGGCCAGGCCGCGGCCGACCACCTGGTCGGCGGCACGCGACCGGGCGGCCGGGTCCGCGACGAGAGCGACCGCGTCGGCCGCCGCGCGCAGTTGCTGGCAGAGCGCGTCGACCGAGGTACGCACGCCGGCCGCGGCCAGCCCCAGCCGCTCGGTGGCGCGACCACGGTCGACCGCGCTCAGTGTGGTGCCGACGAAGAACGCGCCGAGCAGGACGGGGCCGAGGACCACCACGAGGAAGGCCATCGTCAACCGCCCGCGTAGCGTCAAGCTTGCCCCCGGAAGTACCGCGCCCCTTGGTGCGATGCTGACACAGAGCGACCGCTAGGCAAGCGTTGCGTCAGGAGTGTTGCGTGCCGGATTTTTCGGATGAGGTGCACGAGGCGAAACGGGAGCTGCGCGTCGCGCTGCTCGCCGCCCGCCGATCGCTGTCCGCGACGCGCCGGGCCGAAGCCGCGGCGTCCGTGCAGGCCGAGCTGATTTCCCTGGTACGCCGGATGCGCCCGACCCGGATGACGGCGTACGTACCGGTCGCCTCGGAACCCGGCGGGCCCGACCTGCCCGAGGTGCTCCGGGCCGCGCTGCCGGCCGACGCCGAGTTGCTGCTGCCGGTGCTCCGGGACGACCTCGACCTGGACTGGGCCGCCTACACCGGCCCGGAGTCGCTGCGCGCCGCCGGCCGAGGGCTGCGCGAGCCGACCGGCCCGACGTGCGGCCGGGCCGCCGTGGCCGGGGCGGACCTGGTGGTGGTGCCGGCGCTGGCGGTGGACCACCGGGGCGTCCGGCTGGGCCGGGGCGGCGGCTCCTACGACCGGGCGCTGGCCCGGGTGCCCGCCACCGTGCCGACGGTGGCGCTCCTGCACGACGGCGAGCTGGTCCCGACGGTTCCGGCCGGCCCGCACGACCGGCCGGTGCACTGCGTGATCACGCCCCGGGGCGGGCTGGCGGCGGTACCGGGTGTGGGACCGGGCGCTTCCGCTGGACGAATCCGGGTGCCATGACGCACCATTGGCACTCGAAGACCACGAGTGCCAGACCGGCCGTGCCAGATCCGGAGGAGAACGTGCCCACGTACCAGTACGCCTGCACCGCGTGCGGCCACCAGCTCGAGGCGGTGCAGTCCTTCTCGGACGCGCCACTGACCGAGTGCCCGGCGTGTGAGGGGCGGCTGCGCAAGCTCTTCAACTCGGTAGGCATCGTGTTCAAGGGCTCCGGCTTCTATCGCACGGACTCCCGTTCGTCCGGATCCGAGAACGGCGCCGGCGCCGGCGGCAAGGCGGGGAAGTCGGAGTCCTCGACTTCCTCCTCATCCTCATCCTCGTCCGACTCCTCGTCGGGCTCCGGGTCCTCGGGTTCGGGGTCCTCGGGTTCGGGGTCCTCGGGGACCGGGTCGTCGGGTTCGGGGTCCTCGGGTTCGGGTTCGGGTTCGGGTTCGGCGAGCAAGTCGCCGGCGGCGTCCAGCTCCTCCTGACCGCACGCTTTCCGACAGTGGCCGACCCCTTCGGGGCCGGCCACTGTCGCACTCTCACCCCGCCCCATCCCCTCCTTTGATCATGAAGTTGGCGGCACGACTCGTCCGTTTTCGTCGCAATTAACTTCATGATCGCCGGAGACACCCATGACGTTCCAGTCGTGCCCCACCCAGCCCACGAGTGGAACGCCACGGGTGCGTCAAAGGGCCGGAGACACCCACAACGCTCCAGTCGTGCCTCAGCCGGCCCATGAGTGGAACGTCGTAGTGCGTGACGGCAGCTCCGGCACGGTTACCTCGACGACGGCGTTGTCGACCGGTCCACCCTGCTCGGGGTGGACCGGGGTGGACCTGGGTGAGTCGGGGTGAGCCGGGTGAGTTGGGGCGGGAGGGGGTGCCTGGACTGCGCCGTTGTCCACAGGACGACGGGGTTATCCACAGGGGGGAGGCGACGGGCGACGCGGCGGGGCGGGGCGCGCCTAGCCTGCTGACGGGATGGCGAGTCGCCGACGGTGGAGCCGGCGGAGGGGAGGCAGCGGTGGCGGATGCAGAGGTGACGTTGCGGCCGGTGCGCTGGCGCGTCCCCCGGGGCCGCACGCTGCTGCGGGTGACGCTTGTCGCGGTGCTGCTGGGGCTGGCCGCCGCAGTGCTGCAGACGCCGGCCGGCTGCCCGCCCAGGCCGCTTCCGGCCGCCCTCCCGACGCCCGCCGAGCCACGGCCGGACGGAGCCCTGACGCTGCCCGCCGGGGCGGTCGGCGTGCCGATCCGGTTGGCCGAGCCGGCTGCCCTCGCGGTGCTACGCCCGGGTGCCCGGGTCGACCTGCTGGTCGTGCCGGCCGGCGGATCGCGCGATCCCACCCTGCTCGCACCGCGCGCGTTGGTGCTCGATGTGGTGGGGGCCAACGGGGTGGTCGACGGCTCCTCGGCGCTCTATCTGGCGCTCCCACCGGAGCAGGCCCGACGCGCGGTCGGCCTGCCTGAGGGCAGTCGCTTCGCCGTGGTGGTACGCGGCTGACGCCGGCTCTCTCCCCCGAGTCGATGACGGCCAGCGGCCGGCGGTCGCTCGTTCTCGCTCCCAGTGCGGCGGGCGCTCGATCTTGCTCCCGGTGCGGCGGTCGCTCGTCCTCGCTCCCCAGGGCGCGGCGGTCGCTCGTCCTCAGTCCCAGTGCGGCGGGCGCTCGCCGAGCAGCCAGTCGTCGTTGCCGCCGGGGCGCTCACCCCAGCCGCGGTCGGTGTCGTCGGTGGTCTGCTCGGGCAGCACGACGAAGTCTTCGCTGAGGTCGACCACGCGGTCGTCGTCGCGCGGGACCCGGATGCCGGGGTCGGTCACGGGGAGCAACGATACCGCCGCCGACCGACCGCCTCGACCCGCCGCGGTCCACGACTCGAGACGCCGGCTGGCGTCTCACCCGGTCCGACAGCGGTAGCGGGCCCCACCATGAGAGGGCCGTGCCCTGAGATGGCCGTGCCAGGCGGCCAGGGCCTGCGCACGTGATGCCGTGGGTGAATTGCCGCTCGCCGCGTCGGGCAGCCGACCGGGCGAGCCGTTGGTAGCGTCGGTCGGCGTGACGACGCCGAGCGGTGGCAACCCCGACGACGAGACCTGGCGACGCCCCGAGCAGCCGGACGGGGCACCGGCCGTGGACCGGCCCGATGACAGCCGGCCCGCCGCGACGAGCCAGCCCCAGGAGGACGCGCCCACGCCGGAGACGACGATCGGCGCGGACGCGCCCCCGGCCGACGGCAACCACCGCGAGCACCACGATCCGGACGGCGCGGCCGGTCAGCAGGTGCCCGATCCGGGCACGCCCGACGGGGCCGGCGCGACGAGCGAGGCCGCCAGTCCGTGGTCGCGCGAGGGAGCCATGGAGAGCCCCTGGGCCAGGCCGGACGCGGCGACCCCGGCCGGCGGCTGGACCGCCACCGCCGGCCAATGGCCCGGTCCACCGGGCAACCCCGGCCCACCCTGGACCCCAGGACCCGGAGGCCCTCCCGGACACCCCGGCCCGCCCGCACACCACGCCCCGCCCGGACACGCCAGCGCGTACACCGGGCCGCCGGGACACGCCGGTCCGACCGCACACCACGCCCCGCCGGGACACGCCAGCGCGTACACCGGGCCGCCGCCGAGCACGCCGCCGCCACCCGGCTGGCGACCGCCGGTGCACGTGCGGGTGCCACCGCCCCGGCAGCTCCCGGCGCAGGACATGGTCGCCATGGACCGCTCGGAGCAACGTGCCCAGCAGCTCACCTACGGCATCGGCGCGGTCGTCGGCGTGGTACTGGTGCTGCTGACGTGCCTGCTGTGCTCCCGGCTGCTGTTCTAAGCCGGCCCGGCCGGCGGCCGAAAGGCCGGTGACTCAGACGATGCCGTCCCACACCATCTTGGCCCCGCTGTCGCCGGTCAGGTAGACGTAGATGATCGCGAACACGGCGAGGACGGCCGCCACGGCGGTGAGCGCCAGGGGCACCCAGCGGGGCAGGCTCTGGAGGCGGGCGAAACCCTTGGTGCTCAGCACCAGCAGCAGCGCCACGACCGCGAGCCCGAGCGTGAACCAGAGCAGGGTCTCCCCGTACTCGGAATGCTCGTGGATCTTCGCCAGCCCCTCCGGCGGGTAGCCCCGCGACTCCAGCGCCTCCTCCAGCTCCTCGCCGGACTCGGTCGCCACCCAGGCCAGGATCGGCGTGACCACGGCGAGCGCCACCACCGCCCAGTCCAGCCGGGGGCGCCAGCGGGGAAACGCCCCGTACGCCACGGTGACCAGCGCCAACAGCGGCACCAGCACCACCACCGCGTGAATGACCAGGACGTGGCCCGGGAGACCGTTGACTTCCCTGAACACCGACACCTCCGGCGAGTGGACGGATTCGCGCGGTCAGCGTACGCCGAGGCACGTTCGCACATCGACACCTACGCACCAAGTACCTCACCGGTTCACGCCAGCGGCCCCGAGCCGGTCCGGGCAGGCACGCCCGGCGTGGCACTCTTGACCGGTGGACACCGACGACCTCGGCCTGTTCGGACCGGGATCGGTCACGTGGAAGGTGCACGAGGAACCGATCCTGATCGTCGCCGGCCTGCGTTCGCTCTACCTGCAGGCGTTGCACCCGCGCGCGATGGCGGGGGTGGCGCAGAACAGCAACTACCGGGCCGACGCCTGGGGCCGGCTGGTCCGGACGGCGGGCTACGTGGCGACGACGATCTACGGCACCACCGCCGAGGCGGAGGCGGCCGGGCGGCGGCTGCGTGCGCTGCACGCCCGGTTGCGTGCCACCGACCCGCTCACCGGCGAGGTGTTCCGGGTCGACGAGCCGGACCTGCTGCGCTGGGTGCACGTCACCGAGGTCGAGTCGTTCGTGACCACCGCGCGGCGGGCCGGGCTGGCGCTTACCGACGACGAGGTGGACGGCTATTACACCGAGCAGCGCCGGGCGGCCACCCTGGTCGGGTTGGACCCGGGCGACGTGCCGGGCACCGCCGCCGAGGTCGGGGCGTACTACCGGGACGTGCGTCCGGAGCTGCGGATGACCCGCGAGGCGGCCGAGACCGCGGTGTTCCTGACCGCGCCGCCGATCCCGTGGAAGCTCAGCCTGCCGGTGAAACTCGGCCTGAGTCTGGGCCCGCCACGCTGGGCGTACCTGGGGGTCGCCGGCGCCGCGTTGGGGTTGCTGCCGCCGTGGGCGTTGCGGCTCTACGGCGGGCTCGGGCTGCCCACCACGGCGTTGTCGGCCGAGGTGGGTGTGCGGGCGTTGCGGCTGGCCCTGGCGGCGGTGCCGCGCCGCTACCGGGAGGGACCGTTGCAACAGGTGGCCAAGGAGCGGGCGGCCCGGCTCGCGGCTGCCTGAGGAATCCTCAGTCGGCGTCGGCGAAGCGTTCGACCGCCGACCAGGGGTCCTTTCCGGGGGTCTGCGCGCCGGTCGGGCAGGTGCGCCGGTAGTCGCACCAGCCGCAGCGCGGCCCCGGCTCGGTGGGGAACGCCTCGTCGGGGTCGGCGCCGCCGGCCACCGCCCGCTCGGCGGCCATGATGTCGCCGGCGGTGTCCTCCGCGCGGGTGAGCTGCCGGTGCAGCGACTCCGGGGTGTGCTCGTGCGCGGCGACCGTGCCGCTCGGCAGGTGGTGCAGCTCGACCCGGCGGCACGGCCGCCGGAACACCCGCTCCGCCGCGTACGCGTAGAGCGCGAGCGCCTGCGAACCGCGGGCGTCGTCGGCGTCGAGCCCGGTGCGGCCGGTCTTGTAGTCGACGATGACCAGCTCGGGTCGGCCGTCCGGGCCGGGGCGGGAGTCGATCCGGTCGGTGCGGCCGTTGAAGGCCAGCACGCCGGTCTTCACGGCGACGACCCGCTCCACGCCGATCGGCTCGTCGGCCGGGTCGAGCCCCGCCACGTAGGACTCCAGCCAGGCCAGCGCCCGCCGGAAGGCGTCGCGCTCCTGCTCGTCGTCGCGGTAGCCCTCGCGAACCCAGGTGCCCTTGAGCAGGCCGACGAGCGCCTCGGGGCGGCGACGGTCGGGCGCCAGCGCATACCAGTTCTTCAGCGCGGTGTGGACGCTGGCGCCGAGCGAGTTGTGCGCCCACGGCGGCCCTTTCGGCGGGGCGGGGCGGTCCACGTAGGCGTAGCGGTAGCGCCGGGGGCAGTCGGCGTAGGCGCCGAGCTTGCTGGGTGTGCAGACGAAGAGCCGTTCCGGCATGCCCTCGAAACCGAGCTGCTCGGCCTGCTCGGCGCGGGGCCGGGGCGCACGGCCGCCGGTGGGTCGTCCGGTCGGTGAGGGTCGTCGCACGCCTGAGATCCTGCCACCCGGCTACGACATCCGGCGCGACGGACTCAGGCGTTGAGGTATTCGGTCACGAACGCGGCGATCGCGTCCGCGATGAGCTGCACCGCGATGGCGGCCAGCAGCAGGCCGGCGATCCGGGTCAGCACCTCGATGCCGCCCGGGCGGAGCACCTTGACGATTCCGCCGGAGAAGCGCAGCACCACCCAGACGGCGACCATCACGGCGACGATGGCGAGCGCGATGGCCACGTAGTCGGTGACGCCGCCGGCCTGCTGCACGAACAGCATGGTGGCCACGATGGCGCCCGGTCCGGCCAGCAGCGGGGTGCCCAGCGGCACCAGCGCGATGTTGGAGGTGACCTGCTGGCTCGGGTCGTCCGCCTTGCCGGTCAGCAGTTCCAGCGCGACGAGCACCAGCAGCAGGCCGCCGGCGGCCTGCAACGCGGGCAGGTCGACGTGCAGGTAGGCCAGGATCGTCTGCCCCGCCACCGCGAAGATCACGATGACCCCGAGCGCCAGCGCCACGGCCTGCCAGGCGGCCCGGTTCCGGTCGCGGGCGGGCAGCGGCCCGGTGAGCGCGAGGAAGATGGGCATCATTCCGGGCGGGTCGACGATCACCAGCAGGGTCACGAAGACCTCGCCGAAGAGCTTGAGATCCACGCGGACACGGTAGCCGCGCCGCCGGCACGCTTCAGCCTGAAGCGACAGGGGTCACCCCGCGGCCCAGCGCGACGATCCGCTCGTACGCCTCCGGGGCCGTGGTGTGCGCGCCGAGACAGACGGCCTTGTGCGTGCCGTGGAAGTCCGACGAGCCGGTGACCAGCAGACCCAGGTCGGCGGCGAGCCGGCGGACGTGCTCCCGTTCGGCCGGGCTGTGGTCCTCGTGGTCGGCCTCCAGACCGGCCAGCCCGGCCGCCGCCAAGTCCACGATCAACTCGTCGGGCACGATCCGGCCGCGTCGGCTGGCCCTCGGGTGGGCGAAGACCGGCACGCCACCGGCGGCCCGCACCAGCGCGACCGCGCGGAACACGTCGATGTCGTCCTTGGGCAGCCGGTACCGTTCCCCCAGCCAGTCCGGCCCGAACGCCTCGGTGGTGGTGGCGACCAGGCCGGCCCGGATCAGCGCCTGCGCGATGTGCGGGCGACCGACCGTCCCGCCGGCCGCCCCGGCCAGGATCTCCGACCAGCTCACCGGGATGCCGTCGGCCTGGAGCAGCCGGACGATCCGCTCGCCGCGTTCCTCGCGGGCCCGCCGGACCCGGGCCAGCTCCGCGACCAGTTCCGGCTCGTCCGGGTCGAAGAGGTACGCCAGCAGGTGCAGCGGGATCGCCGGCTCGACGCCGAACCAGCGGCAGGACAGCTCGGCGCCGCGGATCAGGGTGAGACCGGGTGGGCGGGCGGCGACGGCGGCGGCCCAGCCCGCCGTCGTGTCGTGGTCGGTGACCGCCACCACGTCGAGCCCGGCGTCGGCGGCGGCCCGGACCAGCTCGGCCGGGTCGAGCGTGCCGTCGCTCGCGGTGGAGTGGGTGTGCAGGTCGATGCGGGCGGGAACGCTCACCTGAGCGACGCTACGCCCCGTCCGGCGTGGCAGGGGTGTCGGCCACCACCACCGGACGCTGCCCGGGCGGCACCCCGTCGAGCGCCGACGCGGTCGGCCGCTGCCCGGCCAGCACCCGCCCGGGCTCGACCCGGACCAGTCCGCCGGCGGCGTCCACGTGCAGCGCCGTGCCGGCGCGGGTCCAGGCGACCGCGCCGGCCAGCGCCGGGCCGGCCGGGTGGGCCGTCGAGGTGGCTGCCAGGTCGACAAGCAGGGCGGTGCGGGCGGCGCCGTTGGCCAGCAGCCACCGACCGTCCGGCGAGACCGCGCCGAGCCCATCGGCGGCCAGCTTCGGACCGCAGTCGGTGCGGGTCGGGGCGAGGTCGCGCGCCGGGTCGAGCAGGGCCAGGCAGGTTTTCCCCGCCGAACCGTCGGTGACCAAGCCGACCACCCGCCCGTCCGGTCGCATGCCGTAGACGGCGCGTACGTCCGGGTTCGCGGCGCCCGGCACCCCGCCCATCGCGCGCTGCCACACGCTCGTGCCACCCCGGCCGGGCCGGGCGACCAGCACGTCGTCGCCGGTGAAACCGATCGGCACGACGCCGGGCGGCGCGGCCACCCGGCTGGGCGCGATGAGCTGGCCGGCGACCACCCCGGCGGCGACCAGGTCCGAGCCGTCCCGCCAGGCCACCTGCCGGCCGTCGGGGGAGACCGCGACGGCATCCGCGGCGGCGAGCATGACCTGCGGCGCGCCGCCACCCGCCGGCACCCACCAGAGGGTACGGCCGGCAGCGGTGGCCGCCGAGGTGAGCAGCCAGCCCTCCCGGTCGTGGACCCGCTGCGCCCGTTCGACGTTGCCCACGCCGGTCAGCTCGCGCCGTTCGCCGCCGCTGGTGTCGAGCACGTCGCCGACGAGCAGGTCGAGCTCGGCACGGACCGGCCCCGGGCCGGACATCGGGGTGGCCGCGGTGGGGAGCGGGGAGGCGGAGGATCCGTGCGGGTCGCCGAGCACCACTGTCGACGTGTCGCCCCGCCCGCCCGAACCGCCGAGCTGCGCCATCCCGGTGGTGACGAGCACCGTGGCCACGCCGGCCAGGGCCAGCCCGGTGAGCGCCCGGCGGCGCCCGGCGCGGCGGGCCCGCCGCAGCACGTCCCCCGCCGGATCGGCGCGCAGCGGCCGGGTTGTGACGACGCGGCGGGACAGCGTCTCGCGCAGCGCCCGCTCCAGTTCGTCCTCGCCCACGGCGAGTGGACGCTCCGGGTTGCCCGTTCGGTTGTCGCCGGCGGGTCGGGTGCCGCTCATCGGGTCTCTACCGGGATCGGGACGGCGGAACGGACCGGCGCCGTCGGCGTGGCCGAGGTCGCCGGTGACGAGGCCGGGCGGGTCGGCGGTGATGAGGCCGGGCGGGTCGCCCGTGACGGGGCCGGGCGGGTCGGCGGGGCGTCGGGTTGCCGTGCGGTCCCGGCCGGGAGGCCGGGTGCGGTCGACTCGGCGGGTCGCCGCGTCGCCGCGGGTCGGGCTTGCGGACCGGCCGAGCCCCGGGGGACCGCCGAGGTGTCGAACTTCGCCGGGGAAGCCGCTCCCGCCTCGGCGGACGCGTCGGCCGGCAGGCCCAGGGCGGCCTCGGAGCCGAGGCGGCGGCGCAGGGTGTTGAGCGCCCGGGAGGTCTGACTCTTGACCGTGCCCGGAGAGATCTCCAGCAGGGCGGCGGTCTGCGCCTCCGACATGTCCTCGTAGAAGCGGAGCACCAGCACCGCCCGCTGGCGGGCGGGCAGCGCCTGGAGGTGCCGCCAGAGCGCGTCCCGGTCGAGCTGTTGCTCGATCTCGTCGACGCCGGCCCGCTCCGGCAGCACCTCGGTCGGCCGTTCGCCGTGCCACCGGCGGCGCCACCAGCTGGTCGAGGTGTTGACCAGGACCCGGCGGGCGTACGGCTCGATGGCGTCGATCCCGCCGAGCCGTTTCCAGGCCAGGTAGGTCTTGGTCAGCGCGGTCTGGAGCAGGTCCTCGGCGGTGGCCCAGTCGCCGGCCAGCAGGTACGCGGTGCGCAGCAGGGCGCCGGAGCGGGCCGCGACGAACTCGCGGAACTCCTCCTCCAGCGGATCCCTGCTCGCCACGCTCACCTCCGCGCCCCCGTCCTGCCTGGCAGGCTCCCACGACCGGGTGGGCCAGGTCGACGGCGAAAGGTGCGCAGTCCCTCCGATTTTCGGCCGAAAAGTTTCAGGCGCCGTCGTCGGCCTTGGCCTCGTCGGCCTCCTTGCCCAACCGCGCCTCGACGGCCTGCGGCTCGTACATCTCCTCCACCACACGCAGGTAGAGCTCGTTCGGGTTGGGCAGGTTCTTGACCTCGCGCAGCGCCTGCTCCTGGCCGGCCGACTCCAGCACGAACGTGCCGTAGTTGAGGGCGCGACCGGTCGGGGTCTGCTCGTATTTCATGTCGGTGACCCGGACCAGCGGCATCATCGCGACCCGGCGGGTGATGATCCCGTTGACCACCATCACCCGTTTGTTGGTCAGGATGAACCTGTCGTAATACCAGTCGGCGACGCGCCACGCGACCCAACCCATGACGGCGAACCAGAGCAGCACCGCGACCGTGGTCAGCGCGCCGACGTCGCGCCCGGCGAGGAAGCCGGCGAGGTAGCCGAGCACGAACGTGGCCGCGATGCCGACGATGATCGGGGTGGTGAGGTGGATCCAGTGCCGCTTCCACTCGCCCCGGTAGCGCTCGGTGGGGAAGAGGTAGCGCGCGACGAGCGAGCTGGGCTCGTCCTCCAGGGGCAGCACGCGGCGCGGGGCCATGCCGGAGGCGTCGACCCGGAGACCGGCCAGCTCCTCCTCGGAGATCGGCTGCTCCGGGTAGCCCTCCGGGTCGCGCGCCCAGGCGCGACCGGAGCGGCCCTCGCCGGCATAGCCGGGACCGTCGCCGAAGGCGGCATCGCCCGACAGGGAGGGACCCGCCCCGTAGCCGGAGCCGGAGCCGAAGCCGGGACCGTCGTCCGGGTCGATCCGTGGGATCGGCTCGGTGTCGCGCTCCCGGCGTGCCCGGTCGGGATCGTCCGGGTCGAAGGGGGGACCGGAAGGGCTTCCCATGGGTGGCTAGGCGACGAGGTTGGTGAAGAAGTCGCCGAAGCCCTGCGCGATGTCCATGATGCCGCCACCGAGAGACTTGAACACGTCGGCTGCCGAGTTTGGCCGGTAGGCGACGAAGAAGATCAAGAATGCGATGCCGGCCCAGGTGAGGACCTTCTTGACCATAGCGGGCCATCCTCTCGCGGAGCCGGGTCCGTTTACCGCAGCGGCACCCAGAGTATCAGCATGGTGTCTTACCGTGAATATCTGCGTCCGCTCCCCGACTCGCCGGTGCCGGCCGGTCAGGCCTGCCCGTGCAGGTACGGGGACGGTGCGCCGTACACGAGCTCGGGCGGTGTCCACTCGGTGAGGTCGTGCAGCACGACTTCTTCCGCGAGGAGGTGACCCGCGCTCGCCGGCCAGGCTATCGCATGGAGCCACATTCCCCGAGCCTCACCGGCGTACGCGCTTCGATCCGTTTCGGACCGCACGAGCCACAGTGGAGTGGGATGACCGCCCACACGGATCTTCGCGTGCGGCAGACGCTCGGGATGACCAGGGCCGGGATCGGTCAGCGCCTCCTCGACCTGGGGGCCGGGATCGGGTCCGGGCAGTCCCGCGAAGCGGGAACCGAGGCCGACACCGGGCTCCTCGGCGACGAAGATCAGGTCGGCCGGTCCACCGTCGAGCGGGGCCGGGCCGGCACAGGCGACCACCGTGGCGCGGACCCCGGCCCGGTCGTCGCCGGCCCAGGCCACGCCGGTCAGTGTCCAACCCGGCGGGAGCGGCCACGGGCACCACAGCGGCACGCCGAGCCGGTCGGGCGGCGCGCCGTCGGCGGCCACCCGTTCGACCACACTGGCCACGATCTCGGCGCCGATGTGCTCCGGCACGTGCAGGGGCGGAACCGGGCCGCACCGCAGGCACCGGTGCTCGCCGTGCATCAGGTCCGGCTCGCGCACCGGACCCGCGCATCTCGGACAACTCACCGCGACAGTCACACCCTCACCGTCGCCCCGGGACGGCGGGGCGTCAAGCGGGGCGGGCCGACGATCGTGGGATTTCCGTCCCGGGGCACAACTGCGGAGCCTCAGTCCGGGGGCGGGCCGGCGTACGACCGGACCCACGCGTGCATGGCGATGCCGCTGGCCACGCCCGCGTTGATGGACCGGGTCGAGCCGTACTGGGCGATCGAGAAGAGCGCGTCGCAGGCCGCCCGGGCCACCGGGGAGAGCCCCGGCCCCTCCTGGCCGAAGAGGAGCACGCAGCGGCGGGGCAGCACGCCCGTCTCCAACGGCCGGGAGCCGGGCAGGTTGTCGATCCCGACCACCGGCAGCCGCTCCCCCGTCGCCCAGGCGACGAACTCCTCGATCGTCGGATGGTGCCGCACGTGCTGGTAGCGGTCGGTCACCATGGCGCCCCGGCGGTTCCACCGCCGCCGGCCGACGATGTGCACCTCGGCGGCGAGGAACGCGTTCGCGTTGCGTACCACGGTGCCGATGTTGAAGTCGTGCTGCCAGTTCTCGATCGCCACGTGGAAGTCGTGCCGGCGCCGGTCGAGGTCGGCCACCACGGCCTCGCGCCGCCAGTAGCGGTAGCGGTCCACCACGTTGCGCCGGTCGCCGGCGGCGAGCAGCTCCGGGTCGAGGCGCGGGTCGTCCGGCGGGTCACCGGGCCACGGCCCCACACCCACGTCGAACTGGTCGTCGGTCACGGTCTGCAGAGGGTACGGGCCGGCGGCGGACATTCCTCAGCGCAGGTCGAGCGCGCCACCCAGCCGGTCCAGGAAGCGTCGGTCGGCGGGGCTCACCGGGGTCTCGCCGGCCCGGCAGACCCGGGCGGCCACCGATTCCACCCACTGCCGGTACGCGGCGGAGTCGGCCGGATCGGCCCGACGGCGCAGCACCCGCACCGCGGCCCGGGCGGCGGCGAGCAGGTCCACCATGTCGGTGAGGCGCTCGACCCGGTCGGCGGCGCCGTCGTGGCGGGCGTAGATGGCGGTGACCACGGCACGGATCAGGTCGCTGTCGAAGGCCCGGCCGGCGGCCACCGCGTCCAGCCCGGTCAGCCCGGCGGCGACCCCCCGCGGCGGACGCCCCGGGCCGGGCGAGGCGGCTGCGACGAGGACCCGGCCCGGCAGGTCGGTCAGCAGGTCCCACTCCGCCGCGGAGTAGGCGGCGGAGGTGAGCGGCGCGGCGCGGCGACCGGCAGCGGACGGCTCGCCGGCGACGGAGTGGCTCATGGGAACCTCCAGCCCGAGCATAAGCCCCGGGAGGGGTCCGGCAGCCCCGTCCCCGCAGAACGGGAACGGGGCGTCGCGGCCCGGGTCAGCGCGGCTCGGGGAAGCTCGGGCGCTCGGGGTCGACGCCGTCGGGGACGGCCGCCACCGCGTACTCCCGTTTGGGGACCATGACCTTGCGGCGGAAGACGCAGACCAGCGTGCCGTCCTGGTTGTAGCCCCGGGTCTCGACCGCGACCACGCCGCGGTCGGGCTTGGAGGACGACTCCCGCTTGTCGAGCACCGTGGTCTCGCCGTAGATCGTGTCGCCGTGGAAGGTCGGGGCGACGTGCCGCAGCGACTCGATCTCCAGGTTGGCGATCGCCTTACCGCTGACGTCGGGGACCGACATGCCCAGCAGCAGCGAGTAGATGTAGTTGCCGACCACCACGTTGCGCTTGAACTGGGAGGCGGACTCCGCGTAGTGGGCGTCCAGGTGGAGCGGGTGGTGGTTCATGGTGAGCAGGCAGAAGAGGTGGTCGTCGTACTCGGTGACGGTCTTGCCCGGCCAGTGCCGGTAGACCGCGCCGACCTCGAACTCCTCGTAGTAGCGGCCGAACTGCATCCTGGTCCCTTCGACGGGCGGCGATGAGTTCGGCACAGCATGCCTTACCGCTGGTTAAGGCGGAGGCCGGGGCGCTCGCGCGGCGGATTTGTCACACCGGGCGCCACCTGGGGGGAGACGCAATGAGCGGCGGGGCCCTCCCCGGCACCCGCCGCCCACGCTCTGATGTGAAAGATTCTGCCGTACGGGGGGCGATGCCAACAGAGACCGGCGTCACATTTATCTTTTCGTAACAATACTCACTGTTACCGACGACCCCCGGGTAAGCGATCTCCGCAGGCCGGATACCCCCTCGTCAGGCCCCAAGTTACCGCTTCATGGCCGGAACTGAGCGTGATCTCCCTGGAAACGCTCCCATCACGTCCCGTCACGCAAATGCGTCCTGCACTTGCGTACCGCACGGCCGGTGTGAACAGATAAACTTCGATGCGTTGGGGATCCCCCGGGCCCACCTGGCGTTTCGTCGCGCAGGTCACGGGAATTCCAGTGGATCGACCTTGGTTCCACCGGACGTACGGCAATCCGCGGTGATCGGAGAGACGCAATGGCAACGGTTGAGCTGACCACGGCCAACTTCGACGAGGTGACCGGGCGCGACGGCATCGTCCTGCTCGACTTCTGGGCGGACTGGTGCGGTCCGTGCAAGCGCTTCGCCCCCGTGTACGAGCGCTCCTCGGAGAAGCACCCGGAGATCGTCTTCGGCAAGGTCGACACCGAGGCTCAGCAGGAGCTGGGGGCCAAGTTCAACATCAGCTCCATCCCGACCGTGATGGCGATCCGCGACGGCGTGATCGTGTACGCCCAGCCGGGCGCCCTGCCCGAGTCGGCGCTGGAGAACCTCATCGAGCAGGTCGAGCAGCTGGACATGGAGGACGTCCGCAAGAAGCTGGCCGAGCACAAGCACTGAGCGCGACTTCCGCCGCCGACCGGTCCCACCACGGGGCCGGCCGGCGGCGTTCTCGTTCCCGCCGACCGGCGGACGGACAGTCAGAAATGGCCGACTGAGGGACAGTTCCGGACTCTTCACTCCCGTATCGTCACCAGCTGATGGAGACCTTGACCCCGCGCGGACGCACCGTCCGGCTGGCCGCCACCCTGGTCGGGCTGGCACTGCTGCTCCTCGGCACCGTGCGGGGCACCGACGACGACTTCCCGTTCGGGCCGTTCCGGATGTACTCCACCTCCGAACCGCCGGACGCGCCCGCGCCCGACACGCGGGTCGAGGGCGTCGACCGGACCGGCGCGGTGGTGCCCCTCGGCCAGGACGCCACCGGCATCCGTCGCGCCGAGATCGAGGGCCAGCAGGCCCGGTACGCCGCCGACCCGAGCCTGTTGCGCACCGTCGCCGAGGCGTACGCGGAACGCCACCCCGCCGCCCCGGCGCTGGTGGAGGTGCGGATCGTGGTCCGGTGGCACGACATCCAGGGCGGGCGGCCGACCGGCGAGTGGACCGACCGGACGGCGGTGCGGTGGGAGACCACCGGATGACCGCCTGGTTCACCGAGGCGGTGCCGCGCGGCCGGGTCGCCGCCTTCCGCACCCTGATCTACCTCTTCGTCGCCGCCGACCTGGTCGTCTTCACCCCCTGGGTACGCGCCCGGGTGGATGTGCCCGGCGACCTCTACCGGCCGCTGCTCATCGGCCGGCTGCTCCCGCTGCCCACGCCCGACCCCGCCCTGGTCGGCGTGGTCTTCTGGGTGCTGCTGGTGGCCTCGCTGCTCGCCGCGACCGGCCGGGCGCCCCGGCTGCTCGGCTGGACGGTCTTCGCGCTCTACCTCGAGTGGATGATCGTGGCGATGAGCTACGGCAAGGTCGACCACGACCGGTTCGGGCTGCTCGTGGCGCTGGCCGCGCTGCCCACCGCCGGTCGGGCCCGGCACGGTGACCCCACCCGCACCGAGGCGGGTGGCTGGGCGCTGCGGGTCACCCAGATCGCGGTCGTCTGCACCTACTTCCTCGCCGCCTGGGCCAAGTTCCGCTTCGGCGGGCTGGACTGGGCGACCGGCTCGGTGCTGGCCCGGGCGATCATCCGGCGCGGCACCGACCTCGCCGACCTGATCGCGCAGGTGCCCCACCTGCTGATCGTGGCCCAGTTCGGCATCCTGGCGTTCGAGCTGCTCAGCCCGTTGGTGTTCGTGGCGCCCGCCCGGTGGCGGCCGGCGGTCGTGGGTTTCTTCTACTCGTTCCATCTGGCGACCATCGCGACCATCACGATCTCGTTCGCCCCGCACCTGGTGGCGATGACGGCCTTCCTCCCGCTGGAGAAGGTCCGCCCGGTGCTGCTCGCCCGCCGGCTGCTGAACCGCCGCGCCGGCCGGTCCGACGGCACGCCGCCCGCGACAACCGTGTCACCGTCCGCCGCGCCGGCCATGTCGCCGCTGGCGGGCGAGTCGTCCTGACCGGCCAGCTCCGTCCTGACCGGCCAGCTCCGTCCTGACGGGCCAGCTCCGAGGTGCGTCAGGGTCAGCCGGTCGGGCCGGGGCGGCCCGCCGGGCCGTACAGCCGCTCCCGGGCCTCCTGCGGCAACGCGCATGCGGCGGTGCCGCCGGGCAGGCGGTGGCGGTTGCGGGCCACCCAGCGGTACGCGGGCCAGGCCGCGGCGCGTACCGGCGGGAAGCGCAGCCCGCCCCCGGCGACGCGCCAGAGCGGCCCACTGTCGCCGAGCAGCCGGGCGATGGCGTCCGGCCCGGCGGCACGGGATCCGTCGGCGCCCACCCACTGGACCGCCTCCTCGCACTCGGCCTCGGTCAGGCCCAGCGCCGCCAGGTCGGCGAACTGCCACGGGACCACCCGGGCGCCGGTGGGGAT
Source organism: Micromonospora sp. WMMD975 (assembly GCF_029581215.1). Classification (NCBI taxonomy): domain Bacteria; kingdom Bacillati; phylum Actinomycetota; class Actinomycetes; order Micromonosporales; family Micromonosporaceae; genus Micromonospora; species Micromonospora sp. WMMD975. The sequence continues at coordinate 6,519,894 of NZ_CP120739.1, read as the reverse complement.
CCGGCGCTCGATGAACTGCGCGCAGCGGGTGCAGAAAGCGCAGTCGCCGTCGTAGACGAAGGTCGACGTCTCCATGCCTCCATCCTGCACCCGCGGCGGGAGCGGCGGCGGCCGGTGTCCGGCGCGTCACTTGCGCTTCGTTCGTACGCATGTTCGAATGGGACCCATGCGCTGGGACAACCTCTCCGCTCCCCCGGACGAGGGGACTCCCGACGAGGCAGCGCCGGCGGCTCCACCCCTGCCGCTGGCGCTGCCCGGCGCGGTGGCCCGCACGTTCGACACCCCCGAGTTCGCCGGCATGACGTTCTACGAGGTGCGGGCCAAGTCGATCATCAACCGGGTGCCGGGCCAGTCGCGCGTGCCGTTCGAGTGGACCGTCAACCCCTACCGGGGGTGTTCCCACGCGTGCACCTACTGCGTTGCCGGTGACACGCCGATCCTCATGGCGGACGGCCGGACGCGACCGATCAGCGAGCTGACCGTCGGCGATCGCATCTACGGCACCGAACGGCGCGGCGCCTACCGCCATTACGTCGTCACCACCGTGCGCGACACGTGGTCGACGGTGAAGCGGGCCCACCGGATCACGCTCGCCGACGGCACCACGCTTGTGGCCAGCGGCGACCACCGCTTCCTGACCGAACGCGGCTGGAAGCACGTCACCGGCGGCATGCGGGGTGGCGGGCGACGCCCCCACCTGACCACACGCAACCGCCTGCTCGGCACCGGTCGGTTCGCCGTCGCGCCGAAGCGGTCCACCGACTACCGCCGGGGCTACCTCCACGCGCTGGTCCGCGACGCCGGCCGCCAATTCCCTCTCGACGACGCTGATGCCGCTGACCTGCGCCGCCGCTTCCGACTGGCCACCACCGAGCCGGAGGTCTTGGAGCGCGCCGGGCGCTTCCTCGCCGACGCCGGGGTCACCGTCGAGTGGATCAACGGCGGGGTCGCCCGCCGGTCCACGACGGCTCGCACGGCCGAGCCGGCCGCCGTCGAGAGCGTCGCCGTGCTGGCCCGCCCGCCGGACGAGCCGACCGACGACTGGTGGCTCGGATTCCTGGCCGGCATGTTCGACACCGCCGGCAGTTGCCGGCGAGGCGTGTTCCGGATCGGCGTCGCCGACGACGGGAGCCGGCGCCGCACGGCCGCCGCCCTCGACCGGTTCTCCTTCCGGTGGGCGCTCGACGAACCGGGCAACCGCAACGCCGCGCGCCAGGTCCGGCTGACCGGCGGCCTGCCGGAGCGGCTCCGCTTCTTCCACCTGACCGACCCGGCGGTGACCCGGAAGCGCTCGATCGAGGGCACGGCGCTCAAGTGCGCGGCGCGGCTCCAGGTGACCGCCGTCGAGGATCTCGGCTTGGAGCTGCCGCTGTGGGACATCACCACCGGCACCGGCGACTTCATCGCCAACGGGGTGGTCAGCCACAACTGCTTCGCCCGCAACACCCACACCTACCTCGACCTCGACGCCGGGGCGGACTTCGACCGCAAGGTGATCGTCAAGGTCAACGCGGGCGAGCTGGTCCGCCGGGAGCTGGCCGCCCCGCGTTGGCGCGGCGCGCACGTCGCCATGGGCACCAACGTGGACTGCTACCAGCGGGCCGAGGGGCGCTACCGGTTGATGCCGCCGATCCTCGCCGCGCTGCGCGACTTCGCCAACCCGTTCTCGATCCTCACCAAGGGCACCCTGCTGCTCCGTGACCTGCCGCTGCTGCGGCAGGCCGCCGAGGTGACCCGGGTCGGGCTGTCCTACTCGGTCGGCTTCGTGGACGAGACGCTCTGGCGGCTGGCCGAGCCGGGCACACCGAGCCCGCGCCGCCGGCTCGACGCGGTTCGCCGGCTCACCGACGCCGGCTTCCCGGTCGGGGTGCTGATGGCCCCGGTCCTGCCCGGACTCAGCGACGACGAGGAGTCGATCGATGCCACCGTGGCGGCGATCGCCGCCTCCGGGGCCGCCGACGTCACCGCGTTGCCGCTGCACCTGCGCCCCGGCGCGCGGGAGTGGTATGCGCGTTGGCTGGCCCGCGAGTTTCCGCACCTGGTGCCCCGCTACCGACAGCTCTACCAGGCCGGCGCGTACGCACCGGACGCCTACCAGCGGGAGGTGACCGCCCGGGTGCGGATGGCGGCACGCCGGCACGGGCTGCACCGGGGCGAGGTCGGCGACAACCGCCGGCTGCCCGACGCCTCGCCCGCTGCCCCGGCCGCCGAGCAGCTCTCCCTGCTCTAGCGCGGCGCGCGTTAGGCTCGGGTGATGCGTTCCGCCCAGCAGCTTCTCGCCGAGTCCGCCGTGATCGCCGTCGTCGGGGCGTCCCGTGACTCGGGCAAGGCCGCGCACCGCGTGCCGCTGGAGATGCAGCGGCACGGCTGGCGGATCATTCCGGTGAACCCGACCGTGGACGAGCTGTTCGGCGAGAAGGCATATTCGACGCTTGCCGACATCCCGCACCCGGTCGATCTGGTGGACGTGTTCCGCCCGGCGCGGGACGCGGTCGAGGTGGTCCGGCAGGCGGTGGCGATCGGCGCGCCGGCGGTCTGGTTGCAGCTCGGGATCGTCTCCGCCGAGGCGCGCCGGATCGCCGAGGAGGCCGGCGTCGACTACGTCGAGGATCGGTGTCTCATCGTCGAGCGGGCCGCCGCCGGCCTGACCCGGCGCGACTGACCGCGCTCGGCTGCGGCTCGGGGCCGAAGAGCAGGTCGAGCTGGGCGTCGAGGGCGGCCAGCGCGGTCTCCGGCGGATAGTGCCCGCCGAGCAGGTGAATGCCGAGCCCTTCCATCACGGCGAGCAGCCCGACCGCGGCCCGTTCCGGATCCACCCGCCCGTCGGTGGCGAGCGGCGATCCGGCGGCGAGCTGACCGGCCACGAAGGCCCGCAGCGCGGCCGTGTCGTCGTGCAGCGCGGCGGCCACGTTCGGCCGGACCGCGGTGTACGCGAGGAAGGCCAGCGCCACCCGGCCGTCCGCCTGTCGCGCCTCGTCCAGGGGCAGCAGCTCGGCAAGCATGGCCCGCAGCAGCGCCCGGGGCGCGGGCGTCGGGCCGAGCGCCTCGACCGCCCGGCGCACCCGGGCCTCGTTGCGCTCGCTGACCACGGCGAGCGCGAAGACCATCATCTCGTCCCGGGTACGGAAGTAGTGCTGCACCATCCCGGCGCTGACCCCGGCCGCGGCGGCGACGTGCCGCAGGCTGACGGCTTCCAGCCCCTGTTCGGCCGCGACCCGCATCAGCGCGTCCGCGATCAGCGCCCGGCGTTCCCGGTGGTCGACCCGCTTCGGCATGCCTCCATGCTTTCACAATACGACTGCATTGACTCGTACGGCGAACGCCTTTACATTACGACTGTATTGAGAAGAGGAGGCGGAGCGATGTGGCGGTTGGCGCGACGTGTGGTGGCGTACGAATGGGGCATGTGGCGCAGCCTCGCCCGATGGGTGCTGCGTCGCCCCTACCCGGTGGCGCCGGACGCGGCGACGTTCGCCTACGTCGGCGGCGTGCAGCCGATCCTGCTGGCCTTCCTCGTCCTGTCCACGATCGAGATCCCGATCCTGGACGTGATCCTGCGACACACAGTCGACTCGCCGACGATCCGGCACGCCGCGATCGGGATCGGCGTCTGGGGCGTGCTGTGGATGGTCGGGCTGATGGCCAGCCTCCGGCTACACCCGCACGTCGTCGACGGCACCGGCCTGCGACTGCGCAACGGGACCTCGCTCGACCTCACGATCCCGTGGGACGCCGTCGCCGGGGTGTCGGTGCGCCGGCGGTCGCTGACGTCCAGCCGCGCGTACCGGTACGACGAGGACGACCCGACGGTGCTCAACCTCGGCGTCGGCAGTCAGACGGCGGTCGACCTGGTGCTGCGGGAGCCGCGATCGGTGCCGCTGCCGAACGGGCCGAGCACCGGAGTCCGGGAGATCCGGCTGTACGCGGACGACCCGGCGGCGCTTGTCGACCACGCCCGGCGGCAGCTCTCCGCCGCTGACCACGTCACGCGCCGCCCGAAGCGTTAAGAAGGGGCCCCGCCTCTACCGGAAACGTTAAGCGGGGGCCCCGCCTTACAGCTTGTACTGCTTGAGGAGGCCGCGGGAGATGATGGTCTTCTGGATCTCCGAGGTGCCCTCGCCGATCAGCAGGAACGGCGCCTCGCGCATCAGGCGCTCGATCTCGTACTCCTTCGAGTAGCCGTAACCGCCGTGGATGCGGAACGCCTCCTGGACCACCTCGGCGCAGTATTCCGAAGCGAGCAGCTTGGCCATGCCGGCCTCGACGTCGTTGCGCTGGCCGGCGTCCTTGAGCCGGGCCGCGTTGACCATCAGGGAGTGCGCGGCCTCGATCTTCGTGCCCATCTCGGCGAGCTTGAACGCGATCGCCTGGTGCCGGGCCAGCGGCTGGCCGAACGTCCTGCGCTGCTGGGCGTACGCGACCGCCAGCTCGAACGCCCGGATCGAGATGCCGCAGGCGCGGGCGGCGACGTTGACCCGGCCCACCTCGATGCCGTCCATCATCTGGTAGAAGCCGCGGCCGACCTTCTCCTCGCCGCCGAGCACGCTCGACGCGGGGACGGTGACGCCGTCGAGCACCATCTCGGTGGTCTCGACGCCCTTGTAGCCCATCTTGTCGATCTTGCCGGGGATGGTCAGCCCGGGCGCGGTCTCGCCGAACCCGGGCTCCTTCTCCAGCAGGAACGTGCTCATGTTGCCGTAGACCGAGTCAGCCCCGGTGTCGGTCTTGACCAGGGTCGCCACCACCGCGGAGTACGCCCCGTTGGTCAGCCACATCTTCTGTCCGTCGAGGACGTAGTTGTCGCCCTGACGGACGGCCCTGGACTTGATCGCCGAGACGTCCGAGCCGCACTCCGGCTCCGACATGGAGAACGCGCCGCGCACCTCGCCGGTGGCCATCCGGGGCAGCAGCCGGGCCTTCTGCTCGGCGGAGCCGTGCTGGGAGATCAGGTACGCCACGATGAAGTGCGTGTTGACGATGCCGGAGATCGACATCCAGCCCCGGGACAGTTCCTCGACCACGAGCGCGTAGGTGAGCAGCGACTCGCCCAGGCCGCCGTGCTCCTCGTCGATGGTGAGGCCGAACAACCCCATCTCGCGCATCCCGTCGAGGATGTCGGTGGGGTACTCGTCGGCGTGCTCCAGCCGCTGCGCGTGCGGGATGATCTCCTTGTCGGCGAACTCCCGCACGGTTTCCAGGATCGACCGCTGCACGTCGGTCAGGCCGGGTGTCTGGGCGAGTCGGGCCATGTCAGCCTCCGGGGTCGGTGCATTACTCATGGGTAACTGAACGCTCGGTAAGTATCGGCCCCGGGGCCGGCCGCGCCAAGGTGACCGGTCCACACAACCACTGTGAAAAGGTTCACCGCTGCCTGTAGCGTCCGCAAGAGAGAGGGCGGTTGACCTGCGATCGAGAGGGCGCGAGCGTGACCGACGAGCAGCCACCGTCGCCGTACGAGCGACCGTCGCCCGACGAGCCGCCGGCACACGGCCAGCCGTACGGGCAACCGCAGTACGGGCAGCAACACCCGCAGTGGGGACAGCAGCCGCCGTACGCCCCGCAGCCGCCCTACGGTCAGTACGGTCCGTCGGCCGAGGGCCCGCGACCGTCCGGCGGCCCGAACGTGCTCGCCATCCTGTCGCTCGTCTTCGCGTTCGTCTTCGCCCCGGCCGGCATCGTCTGCGGCCACCTGGCCAAGCGGCAGATCCGGCAGACCGGCGAGGAGGGCGACCAGCTCGCCACCTGGGGCCTGATCCTCAGCTACGTCTTCACCGCGCTCGGCCTGCTGGCCTGCTGCGGCTGGATCGGCCTGGCGTTCTGGGCCAGGGCGGACAACAACGGCTGGTGACCGTCAGCGGAACTGCGCCTCCCGCACGCTGTTGCCGCCGTCGACCACGAGCATCTGCCCGGTGATGTACGACGCGGCCGGCGAACAGAGGAACGCGATCGCCGCGGCCACCTCGTCCGGCGTGCCGGGGCGACCCACCGGCGTGCCGTGGCCCTGCTTGATCTCCACCATGGTGGACGCCGCGGTGTGGATGATGCCCGGCGCCACCGCGTTCACCGTCACCCCGTCGGCGATCATCTCCATCGCCAGGGCCCGGGTCAGCCCGACCACGCCTGCCTTCGCCGCCGCGTAGGCGGCCTCGGTGGGCAAGGCGTTGACCGGCCCGGCGGTGGCCGCCAGGTTGACGATCCGCCCCCAGCCGCGCTCGGACATGCCGTTGATGAACGCGCGGCTGGACAGGAACGCGGTGGTCAGGTTGCGGTCGATCTCGCCGCGCCACTCGTCGTACGTCAGCTGGGCCACCGGCCGCAGCACCTCGGGACTGGCGCGGCTGGCCAGACCCGCGTTGTTGACGAGCACCTCGACGTCGCCGAGCTGCTCGGCGACCGCGTCGGCGAGCGCGCCCACCTCGGACTCGTCGGTGAGGTCGGCGACGAAGCCGGTCACCCCCAGCTCGCCGGCGCGGTCGTGGATCCGCCTGGTGGTCGACACGATCGCCACCCGGGCGCCCAGGTCGGCCAGCCGGCGTGCGGTCGCGTACCCGATGCCGTCCGCACTGCCCGCGCCGGTGACCAGGGCGACCCGGCCGTCCAGCCGCATGGTGGCGGTCTCCGGGAGCGGTTCGGCCCGGTCCTGGTCGACGGCGCCCGCCGACTCCCCGCCGCGCGGGCGGCGAACCGACCCCGGCCGGCTCATGTCCCGTCGCGACCGACCCCCACGTGCGTCAAGTGCCATGCCGAAGATCCTGCCCGCTGTGGACCTTCCGGGCAATGCGGCACCCGGAACTCCGGTCCACCGGGTTACGCGGCGGTGGCTACCCTGACCGGACCACGCCTCTGGAGATGAAACTGATGACCTATCCCCCGCCACCCGGTGGTTGGCAGGACCCCGCGGGGGCCGGCCCGCACTCGACCCCGCCGGCCGACCCCTACGCGCCGCCGGACCCGTACGCGGTCGCCAAGTCGCCCTACGCGCCGCCCGGATACCCGTCGCCCGGCAGCGACCCGTACGCGGTGCCGGTCGGATACCCGCCGCCGTACCCCGGATACGTGCCGCCGAGCCGGACGAACACGCTTGCCATCGTGGCCCTGGTGCTCTCGCTCGTCGGATTCACCTCCTGCATCACCGCGCCGATCGGCGCGATCATGGGCCACGTCGCCCGCAAGCAGATCCGGGAGACCGGCGAGCAGGGCGAGGGCATGGCGAAGGCGGCCATCATCGTGGGCTGGATCCTCACCGGCCTGCTGGTCGCGCTGATCATCTTCTACATCGTGATGATCGTGATCGCCGTCAACTCGGGCAGCTCCAGCAGCTACTGACGCGACCGGGCCGCCCCCGCGCCGGGGGCGGCCCGGCGCACGGTCACTGCGCGGGCGGGGTGAACGAGGAGGTACGCGTCATCCCGGCGGCCCGCCCCTTGGCGGCGATCACCAGCGCCATCTTGCGGGACGCCTCGTCGATCATCTCGTCGCCGAGCATCACCGCGCCGAGCTTCCCGCCCGCCTCGGACGTGGCGTAGTCGTACGCGTCGAGGATCAACTCGGCGTGGTCGTAGTCGTCCTGCGCCGGCGAGTAGACCTCGTTCGCCGCGTCGACCTGACCGGGGTGCAGCACCCACTTGCCGTCGAAGCCCAGCGCCGCCGAGCGCTTGGCCACCTCGCGGAACGCGTCGACGTCCCGGATCTGCAGGAACGGACCGTCGATGGCCTGCTTGTCGTGCATCCGGGCGGCCATCAGGATCCGCATCAGGATGTAGTGGTAGGGGTCGCCCGGGTAGTCCGGAATCAGCGCGCCGACCACGAGCGACCTCATGTTGATCGAGGCCATGAAGTCGGCCGGGCCGAAGATGATCGTCTCGATCCGGGGCGACGCGGCGGCGATGGCGTCCACGTTCACCAGCCCGGCGGCGTTCTCGATCTGCGCCTCGATGCCGATCCGACCCACCTCCAGGCCGAGCGTCTTCTCGATCTGGGTGAGCAGCAGGTCCAGCCAGTGCACCTGCTCGGCGTTCTGCGCCTTCGGCAGCATGATGCAGTCCAGGTTCGCCCCGGCGCCCTCGACCACCTCGATCACGTCGCGGTAGGTCCACGGCGTGGTCAGGTCGTTCACCCGGACCACGCGGGTCTTGCCGGCCCAGTCCCCCTCGTTCAGCGCGGCCACGATGTTCTTGCGCGCGTCCGGCTTGGCCAGCGGGGCGACCGCGTCCTCCAGGTCCAGGAAGACCTGGTCGGCGGGGAGGCCCTGGGCCTTGCCGAGCATCTTGACGCTGGAGCCGGGTACCGCGAGGCAGGACCGGCGGGGACGACCGACAGCGGTCATGGATGCGCTCCTTCCCGCGTCCGGCGGCGACACGCCGACGCGGCGGTGGATGTCGAGAACTTAACGATCCCAAAGGACGGGCTACGCCACGGTAACCTCGTGCCGTGACCGGGGTGAATGGACCTGTGGAAGATCTCACTGAGCGGCGGATCGTGGTGGTGACCGGCGCCAGCTCGGGCATCGGGCTGGCCGCCGCGGTGGAGCTGGCCCGCCGCGGCGACCAGGTGGTGCTTGTCGGCCGGGACCCGGCGCGGCTGCGCGCCGCCGGGGAAAAGGTACGCGAGTCCTGCGGCGAGCAGCCGGAGCTGTTCCGGGCCGACTTCGCCGTCCTCGACGACGTACGCGGGCTCGCCGAGCGACTGCGCGCCGGCTACGACCGGATCGACGTGCTGGCGAACAACGCCGGCGCGATCGTGCTCGAACCGATCACCACGGTCGACGGCTTCGAGCTGAGCATGCAGGCCAACCACCTCGCCCCGTTCCTGCTCAGCAACCTGCTGCGCGACCGCGTCCGGCGGATGGTGGTGACCGGCTCCGACGCGCACCGCAGCGGCGTGCTCGACCCGGGCGACCTGAACGCCGCGCTGCGCCACTACCGGCCGTTCCGCGCGTACGGCACCAGCAAGCAGGCGAACATCCTGTTCACCGCCGAGGCGGCCCGGCGTTGGCCGCAGGTCCCGGCGTACGCGTTCCACCCCGGCGTGGTGAGCACCCGCTTCGGCAACGAGAGCCGCCTGGTGGCGTTCGGCATGCGGCTGCTGCCGTTCCGCACCCCGGAGAAGGGCGCCGAGACGCTCGTCTGGCTCGCCCGCCAGGACCCGTCCCGACTGGTCAGCGGCGGCTACTACGTCGACCGTAAGCCGCACCGGCCGCGTCCCAAGGCGGCCGACCCGGCGCTCGCCGCCCGGCTCTGGACCGCGAGCGCGAAGGCAGTCGGCGTCGAGGGTTGAGGGGCACCGCGACGGTCGGCCGACTGGGACACTCGACGCCATGACGACGGGGAACGAGGTCCTGCTGGTCGCGCTTGTCGACCTGAGCGCCGACGCCGAGGCCGGCCGGCGGTACGAAGACGCCGTGCTGGCCCTGCTCGACCGGCACGGCGGGCGGCTGGAACGGCGGCTGCGCACCGGCGACGGGGAGACCGAGGTGCACGTGATCCGGTTCGCCGCGCGGGCCGGGCTCGACGCGTTCCTGGCCGACCCGGACCGCGCCGCGCTCCGCGCCGACCTGGGCGACGCCGCTCCGACCACCCGGGTGCTCGAGGTCCGCGACGTCTGAGGCGTCACCGCGCGACGTGCACCGGGACGCTGGTGACCACCACGCCGGGCAGCGCCCGCAACGCGGCCCGCAGCCGCTGCTCGGCCCGGCTGTGCAGCAGCCGGTGCCGGCGTCGGCGCAGCACCACCTCCGGCACGATCACGGTGAGCGTCAGCTCCGGGCGGGCGGCGTGCAGCGCCTCCAGATAGTGCGCCAGCGGCCCGATCACCGAACGGTACGGCGACACGATCGTCTCCAGCCGCAGGTGGTCGCCCCAGGCCCGCCACTGCTCCCGGAACCGGTCCGCCTCGGCGTCCTCCGGCGCGATGTGCACCGCCAGCGCCGGCCGGCCCAGTGACGCCGCGTACGCCAGGGCACGCAGCGACGCCCGGTTGAGCCGGGCCACCGGTACGACCACCAGGTGGCGTACCTGCTGGGGCAGTTCCTCGCCCTCGACGGGCCCGGCGGGGCCGGGCGGCGGCGGATGCAGCGCGAGCGCGCGGTGCAGCGTGGCGTAGTGCCGGTGGATCCGCCGGAACAGCAGCACCAGCAGCGGCACCGCGACCACCACCACCCAGGCGCCCTCGGTGAACTTGGCGACCGCGGCCGTCAGCAGCACCAACCCGGAGAGCGTCGCGCCGACCGCGTTCACCACGAGCCGGCGGCGCCAGCCGCGCCCCCGCCGGCGCCGCCAGTGCACCACCATCCCGGTCTGCGACAACGTGAAGGCGAGGAAGACACCTACCGCGTAGAGCGGGATCAGCCGCTCGGTGTGCCCGCCGAACGCGACGAAGACCGACGCGGCGGCGAGCGCCAGCGCGACCAGGCCGTTGCTGAACGCCAGCCGGTCGCCCATGTGCAGGAAACGGCGCGGCGCGTGGCCGTCCCGGGCCATGAAGAACAGCAGCCGGGGAAAGTCGTTGAACGCGGTGTTCGCCGCCAGCAGCAGGATCAGCGCGGTGGTGGCCTGGAGGATCGCGTACCACGGGCCGGTCGGGAAGGTGACCCGACCGAGCTGGGACAGCACGGTCTCGTCCGCCCGGGGCACCAGGCCGTCGAGGTGGATCAGCCCGACCAGGCCGGCGAAGAGCGTGACGAGCGTGACGAGCGTCCAACCCAACGTGGTACGCGCGTTGCGCCACTCCGTCGGGCGGAACGCCGGCACCGCGTTGGAGACCGCCTCGATGCCGGTCATCGACACCGCGCCGGAGGAGAACGCGCGCAGCACCAGCAGCAACCCCAACCCCTCCGCGGCGGGCACCGCCGGCGGTGGCGTCGGCGCGAACCCCCGCGCCGCGGCCTTCGCGTAGCCGACCGCAAGCACCGCGAGAACCACCGCCACGAAGGCGTACGTGGGCAGCACGAAGATGTTGCCGGCGGTGCGTACGCCACGCAGGTTGCCGGCGAGCAGCCCGACGATCACCAGCACCCCGAGCGGCACCGCCCACCGGGTGATCCCGGGCACCGCCGAGGTGACCGCGTGCACGCCGGCGGCCACCGACACCGACACGGTCAGCACGTAGTCGAGCATCAGCCCGGCTGCGGCGGCCAGTCCCGGCGTACGCCCCAGGTTGTCCCCGGCGACGAGGTACGACCCGGCGCCGTGCGGGTAGGCCGGGATGGTCTGCCGGTAGGAGAGCCCCACCCCGACCATCAGCACCGCCAGCAGGGCGGCCAGCGGCAGGGCGAGCCCCAGCGCGGCGCCGCCGGCAAGCACCAGCACGGCGAGCATCGCCTCCGGCCCGTACGCCACGGAGCTGAGCAGGTCCGACGAGAGCACCGGCAGCGCGACCAGCTTGCGCATCCGCTCGTAGAGCACGGAGCTGCTGGCAAGCGGCGGGCCGACAACTGCCCGGCGCAGTCGGGCGGCCACCCGGCCGGCCCGGCCGCCGGGCAGGTACGCCGGCCCGGTGGCGACCAGTTCGTCCGGCTCCGCCACGGTGAACAGGTCGATCGGGGTCAGCCGGCCGAACCGGGTCGGCCGGGGACGGTGGTCGTGTCGACCCAGCGTCGGGTCGACGGGCAGATCATCCGGGCGGCGAGGGCCGCGCCAGCGCGCGCCGATCCGGCCGAGCGCGGCCCGTTCCTCGGCGTCCAGCGGCGGGAACTCGGCCGACGGCGTGACGACGGTCCCCCGCTCCTCCGCGTCGTCCCGGCCCGCCTCCACCCTCCGCACTTTCGTGCAGACCGACCCGTCCGGTGAGCGGAATCAGTCGACGGTGACCGGATCGAGCAGGTCGAGCACACCGGTGAGGGAGGTCAGCGCCGGCCCGTCCCATCCGTGGTCGGCGTTGAAGACCAGATGATCGGTGAGGTCCGCGGCGGCCAGCCGGACGGCGCGCAGGCCCACCCGCTGCGCGCCGGTGAGTTCCTGGCTGCCGCCGTCCCCCACGTAGAGGCAGTCGGCCGGGGCACGGCCGAGCCGGTGACAGGCGGTCAGGAAGAGCGCCGGATCCGGCTTGCAGACGCCGACCCGCACCGAGAAGACCCGGGTGTCGAGCAGCGGCGCGACGGCGAGCTGCGGCAGGAATGCCGGCAGCTCGTGCGTGCAGTCGCTGACCAGCCCGGTCCGTACGCCCCGGCGGCGCAACGCGGCCAGCACGGGCACCGCCTCCGCGCGCAACCGGGTGTCGGCCCGCACCGCCCGGTGGCGGGCGGCGACGGCGGCCCGTACCGCGGCGTCCGAGGGGCGTACGCCGACCTGGGCGCAGACCCACCGCATGGTCGACTCGGCGTCGCCGAAGAACCCGCTGGCGCGTTCGTAGTAGCTGCCGTTGAGCACCTCGACCAGCGCCTCGGTCGAGCAGCCGAGCTGCTCCGCGACGGCGCGGTGGGCGTCGCCGCGCCGGACGCCGTGGGTGAGCGTGCCGAAGAAGTCGAACAGGACCGCGTGGAACCTGGGCATGGGGAGATGCCTCCGGTCGTCGAGCGGATCGCCGGAACGCGCATGATCGTAACGTGCCCATCACTCCCGGTCGCCCCCCGCTCGACGCGCTGACCCTCGGCGCGCTCGCGCTCGCGGTCGCCGCCATCTCGTCCTCCGCGCCGCTCGTGGCGTTCGCCGCCGCACCCGCCCTGGCCATCGCCTTCTGGCGCAACGTGCTGTCGGTGGCGGTGCTCGGTCCGGTCGCGGTGACCCGCCGACGGGCCGAACTCCGCGCGCTCACCGTCGGGCCGGGTCGCCGGGAGGGGCTCTACTGCGTACTCTCCGGGGTCGCACTGGCCGCCCACTTCGCCACGTGGATGCCGAGCGCGAAGCTCACCTCGGTCGCCGCCGCGACCGCGCTGGGCGCGACGCAGCCGGTGTGGCAGGGCCTGATCGCCCGCGGGCAGGGGCGGCGGCTGCCCGCCGCGGTCTGGGCCGGCATCGCGGTGGCGGTGCTCGGCGCGGCGCTCGCCACCGGCGCCGACGTCGCGGTCTCCGGCCGCGCGTTCGCCGGTGACCTGTTGGCCGTGGTCGGCGGCGTGTTCGCCGCCGTCTACACCGCGTTCGGTGAACGCGCCCGGGCCAGCGTCAGCACGATCACCTACACCACCGTCTGCTACGGCGTCTGCGCGGTGCTCCTGCTTGTCGTCTGCCTGATCGGCGGGGTGCGGTTGCACGGCTACGACGGCGGGACCTGGTTGGCCATCCTGGGCATGGTGGCCGGTGCCCAACTGCTCGGCCACTCGATGTTCAACTACGCGCTGCACCGGGTCTCCGCGACCACGGTCAGCGTGCTGATCCTGCTGGAGGCGCCGGGCGCGGCCCTGATCGGCTGGGTCTGGCTGGGCCAGTTGCCCCGACCGCTCGCCCTGCCGGGGCTGGCGCTGCTGCTGGCCGGCGTCGCTGTGGTCGTGCTCGGCGGTGCGCGCGCCGGGCACCGCCCCGAGCCGGCCGCCGTGCCCGCCGACACCGCGCCGCCGCGCGGCTGACCGCCACGCCGCCGCGCCGCCACCGAACCGACCGCCACGCCGGCACCCCACCGGCCGGCACCCGACCGGCCGCCGCGCCGGCACCCGACCGACCACCGCGCCGGCACCCGACCGGCCGCCGCGCCACCAGGCGGGCCGCGACCTCGCAGCGGTCAGCGGCGGCGGACCCGGTGCAGGCGGAACGGCTTGCGGACGGCCCGGACCACAGGCGCCGGCCGGGGCTGCTCGGCAAGCGCGCCGGCCGGCAGGTCGGCGCCGGTCACCGCCGTGCCGGCCGGGGTCAGCCGGCTGAGCGCGCAACCCTCGGCCGCCCACCGTGCCACCAGGTCGACGGCGGAACCGGAGGCGTTCAGCCGCTTCGCCGCGACAAGCGGCGCGGTGGTGTCCCACTCCTCGGTGCCGGGCCGCAGCCGGGTCACCCGGGCCGACCAGGAGACGATCCGGCCGCCGTGGTCGCCGCGCAACGTCACCTCGGCCGCGTCGCTGTCGGCCAGCCCGGGCGCGGCCTGTTCGCCGGGGCCGGTCACCACAAGCAGCGAGCCGTCCAGCGGCAGGCACCACAGCGCGTACGCCGGGCCGTCACCGACGCTGGCCCAGCACACCGCGGCCTTCTTCACCGCCTCGTCCACAAGCGCCGGCGTCACCCGCTCGTCCACCTCGTCGCTCACCCGCCCATCCTCCCGCATCCCCCGCGACGACGCGCGCGGCTCGCCTCCGCGTCGACGGCCCGACCCGCCGTTCCCCACTCCCCCGGCAACCCGGCACGCCCTCACCGTCCCGTCCCGCCCACGGCCGGCACGCCCACGGCCGGCACGCCCTCACCGTCCCGTCCACGGCCCGTCCACGGCCGAGCCCGGTCGACCCCGAAGCCCACGGCCCGCACGGCCTCGGGGAGTGCGACGACACGCCCGCTCAGCGCCTTTCGAGCTGATAGCAGAAACGACTCAGCCGAGTCGCTGACATCGCGCCGTCGACGACCGAGCCGCGCGAGAGCACCAACGACTCAGCTCGAAAGGCGCTGACGACCGAACCAGCGCCCAACCGACCGAAAGCGCAACAGGCCCAAGAGAGCGGCCCGGGCGGACGAACAGTCAGGCGCGAGGGCGGCGGACGGGAGCGGCTCAGCCGATGAAGGGCGGGACGGCGATCTCGCCGCGGGCCACCGGCATCACCTGCCCGGAGACGGTCGCGCCGACCGCCGAGCCGCCGGCCGCGGTCACGGTGCAGAACAGCGACGACGGCCGGTTGATCTCGATGCCCTGGCGCACCGCGTACGGCGTCCGGCCCTCGCCGGGCAGCAGCCCGCTGGCGACCAACCAGACGCCCAGGCCCAGAGCGGCCGAGCCGGTGGCGGGGTCCTCCGGCACGCCCAGCCCGGGCACGAAGACCCGGGCGTGCGCGGTCTGCGAGTCGGCGTCCCAGGAGAAGAGGCTGACGTGCTCCACGCCGTACCGCTCGGCCGCCACCGCGTTCAGCCTGGCCCGGGCCACCGCGTCCGGGCGTACCGGAAGGTAGGGGAATTCCAGGCCGCAGCCGGCGACGCGCGGCGGCGGGCCGGCGTGGTCGGCCGCGGTGAGGCCGGCGATCTCCAGCAGCGGCTCCGGGTCGAGTTCCGGGCCGAGCGTCGGCGAACCCCCGGTCAGCGTCGCGCTGGTCGCGGTCACCTCGATGGGCAGCACGCCGGCGCCGCACTCCTGGGTGACCCTGCCCACACCGAACACGCCGCGCCGGCTCGCGGTGACCGCGGCGCCGACGCTCGGATGCCCCGCGAACGGCAACTCGGCGGTCGGGGTGAAGATCCGGGCCCGGTACGTCGCGCCGGCCTGCGTGGGCACCAGCACGAAGACCGTCTCGGACAGGTTGAACTCCAGCGCGAGCGCCTGCATCTGCTCGGTGGCGAGCCCTTCCGCGCCGAACACCACGGCCAGCGGGTTGCCGGCGAACGGGCGGTCGGTGAAGACGTCCACGATCTCGTAGGCCAAGGTCGACATGTTGTTAGAGAGTAGGCCCTTAGGCTGGTGCCCGTGAGCACGCCGAACCGGGTCTACATCGCTCGACTCGCCGGAGTCGCCGTCTTCGACCCGAACGGCGACCAGGTCGGCCGGGTCCGGGACGCGGTCGCCCGGATCCGTGCGACTCAGCGACCGCCGGAGGTGGTGGGGTTGGTCGCCGAGATGCCGATGCGGCGACGCATCTTCCTCTCCATCAACCGGATCACCTCGATCGACCCGGACGCCGTGGTGCTCGGCAGCGGCACCCTCAACTTGCGCCGCTTCGAGAAGCGTCCGAACGAGTTGCTGGTCCTCCAGGAACTGCTCGACCGGCGGGTCCATCTCGACACCGGGCCGGCCGGCTCGGTGGTGGACGTGGCCATGGAGTGCAGCCGCGGCGGCGAGTGGGCGTTGACCCGGGTCGCCGTCCGCGAACAGACCAACCGACTCACCCGCCGCGGCCACCTGCACCAGGTCGAGTGGGACCGGGTCCACGGTCTCGGCGCGGTGGGCGACAACCGGGGTACGGCCAACCTGCTCGCCGTGCTTGAGGACATGCGCCCGGCCGACCTGGCCAACGCCCTCCAGGACCTGCCGGACGCCCGGCGCAACGAGGTGGCCGCCGCGCTTGACGACGAACGCCTGGCCGACGTGCTGAGTGAGCTGCCCGAGCGCGACCAGGTGGAGATCCTGGCCGCGCTGGACCGGGAACGGGCCGCCGACGTGCTGGAGGAGATGGACCCGGACGACGCCGCCGACCTGCTCAACGAGCTGCCCCCGCCGGAGCAGGACGTGCTGCTCGACCTGATGGAGCCGGACGAGGCCGACCCGGTACGCCAACTGCTGCGCTACGCCTCCGGCACCGCCGGCAGCGTGATGACCTCCGAGCCGGTGATCCTGCCGCCGGACGCGACCGTGGCCGAGGCCCTGGCCCGGATCCGGGAGCCGCAACTTCCGCCCGCCGTGGCCGCGCAGGTCTTCGTGACCCGCGCCCCGCTGACCACGCCGACCGGGCGCTACCTGGGTATGGTGCACTTCCAGCGGTTGCTCCGCGAGCCCCCGGCCGACCTGCTCGGCGGGATCGTGCTCAACGACATCGACCCGCTCCGCACGTCGACCCCGCTTACCGAGATCACCCGCCGGATGGCCACCTACGACATGGTGGGCATGCCGGTGGTGGACCGGAACAACCGGCTGGTCGGCGCGGTGACCGTGGACGACGTGCTTGATCATTCCCTGCCGCGCGACTGGCGGGACCGGGACGCGGCGCCGACCCCGTCCGCCACCGACGACGGGATCGTGGACGATGACTGAGCAGCGACGCGGCGAGCGGCTGGACCAGCCGCGCGCCCCCCGGGGCCTCCACCTGCCCCGGATCGACGCGGATTCGTTCGGCCGCTGGGCCGAGGGCATCGCCCGGGGGATGGGCACGGCCAACTTCCTCGTCTACATGACCCTGATCCTCGCCGCCTGGTTCCTGTGGAACACGCTGGCCCCGGCGCACCTGCGCTTCGACCCGTACACCTTCACGTTTCTGACGCTTGTGCTCTCCCTCCAGGCTTCCTACGCGGCCCCGCTGATCCTGCTCGCGCAGAACCGGCAGGCGGACCGGGACCGGGTCTCGCTCGACGAGGACCGGCGGCGGGCCACCATGCAGAAGGCGGACACGGAATACCTGGCCCGGGAGATCGCGGCGCTGCGGATCGCGATGGGGGACGTGGCGACCCGTGACTTCCTCCGTTCGGAGCTGGCCCGGCTGGCCGAGGAGCTGGACGAGGCGGCGGAGCGGCGGCGCAAGCTGGAGCAGCGGCGGCAGGAACGGGAGGCCCGGCGACCGGCCGGCGGCGACCCGCTCGACGAGCCCCGCGACGAGCTCGACGGTGACTACGCCCACGACGGTCGCTACGAGAGCTGAGCCGGCACCGACGTAGCATTACGGGCATGTCAGCACCCGTCAGCACCATCTCCGACGCGATCCAGGCCGCGCTGGCCACCGTCAACGACCCGGAGATCCGTCGGCCGATCACCGAGCTCGGCATGGTCCGCTCCGCCGAGCGGGACGACGACGGCGTGGTCCGGGTGGAGCTGCTGCTCACCGTGGCCGGCTGCCCGCTGAAGGACAAGCTCCGCAGCGACATCACCGCCGCCGTCGGCGCGGTGCCCGGCGTCAGCCGCGTCGAGATCATCTTCGACGTGATGAGCCCGGAGCAGCGCCAGGAATTGCAGTCGAAGCTGCGCGGCGGCGGCACCGCCGAGCCGGTGATCCCGTTCGCCCAGCCCGGCTCCCGGACCCGCGTCTACGCGGTGGCCAGCGGCAAGGGCGGCGTCGGCAAGTCGAGCGTCACGGTCAACCTGGCCGCCGCGCTGGCCGCCCGCGGCCTGTCGGTCGGTGTGGTGGACGCCGACATCTACGGCCACTCGGTGCCCCGGATGCTCGGCGCCGAGGGCGCGCCGACCCGCGTCGAAGACATGATCATGCCGCCGCAGTCGCACGGCGTGAAGGTCATCTCGATCGGCATGTTCACCCCCGGCAACGCGGCGGTCGTCTGGCGCGGCCCGATGCTGCACCGGGCGTTGCAGCAGTTCCTGGCCGACGTCTACTGGGGCGACCTGGACGTCCTCCTGCTCGACCTGCCCCCGGGCACCGGCGACATCGCGATCTCGGTGGCCCAGCTGCTGCCGAACGCGGAGATCCTGGTCGTCACCACCCCGCAGACGGCCGCCGCCGAGGTGGCCGAGCGGGCCGGCGCCATCTCGCTGCAGACCCACCAGCGGGTGGTCGGTGTGATCGAGAACATGTCCTGGCTGGAGCTGCCGGACGGCTCCCGGATGGAGGTCTTCGGCGCCGGTGGCGGCGCGACGGTGGCCGAGTCGCTGACCCGGACCATCGGCGCCCAGGTGCCGGTGCTGGGGCAGATCCCGATGGACACCCGGGTCCGTGAGGGCGGCGACGCGGGCCAGCCGATCGTGCTGGCCCAGCCGGACGCGCCGGCCGCGAAGGCCATGTTCGAGATCGCCGACCGGCTCGCGGTCCGCCGCGAGTCGCTGCTCGGCAAGCCTCTAGGCCTCAAGCCCACCACCCGCTAGACCCGGTCCCCGCTCCCCCGCCACCGCCCCTTCCCGGTCCACCGGGGAGGGGCGGTACGCGTCTCCCCCCTCCGCGTCGATCATGAAGTTGGCGGTCGCCGGATCGGCGTGTCGCGCCGTCAACTTCATGATCACGCGCCACCGCCCCGGGTGGGGTGGGGTGGGGGTGGGTCAGGTGGCGTCGTCGTAGGAGGGGCGGGGGGCGGGCGGGGTGTGGGTGGGGGCGGCGGGGGTGGAGGCGGGGGTGGCCGGGCTGGTCACCGCGGGGCGGGGGGCGGGGGTGCGCAGGTCGGCCGCCCTGGCCACGTCCTTCAGCTCGTCGTGCACGCCGGTGACGTCGGAGCGCAGGTTGTCGTACATGCTCTGGAGCGGCTTCCGGATCGCCTGCTCGTCGTCCTCGCTGAGCAGATGCTTGCGGATGAACGCCTTGGGGTGCAGGTCCTCCAGCTGAATGTCGGTGCCCAGCTCACGGCTCAGGTCGCCGGTGGCGTTACGCGCCATGTTCCGCAGGTTGCGGACCATCCGGAGGCCGTCGCTGATCACATTGGGAAGCCGGTCCCCGAAGATCAGCAACGCCAGGAGCAGCAGGACGCCGACCTCCCACATGTTCAGGTTCTCGAACACTCCGGCCTCCTCGTCCGTGTCAGGGCAAGACTACGCACGTGAGGGGACCTCCGGGGAGGGGGTGACCGGTCCTCACTTCGCGTCCGCGGCGAGCGTCACCGACGCGTTCTGCCGGGACGACCCGCGCCGGTACTCCACCGTCACCACCGAGCCCGGCGCGTACTTGCGCACCAGCGCCACCAGGTCGGTCTGGTCGGTCATCGGATGGCCGTCCAGCCGGAGCACCACGTCCCCGGTCCGCATCCCCGCCGCCGCCGCCGGCCCGGCCGGCTCGACGGCGTTGAGGCGGACCCCGCCGCCGGTGGCGCCGGTGCCGCCGACCGAGGCGCCGATCACCGTACGCCGGGCCTTGCCGGTGCCGATGATTTCCTCGGTGACCCGTTTCGCCTGGTTGATCGGGATGGCGAAGGCGAGGCCGATGTTGCCGGCCTCCTGCCCGTCGGCCACCAGCGATTTGATCGTCGAGTTCACGCCGACCACCCGGCCGCCGCCGTCCACGAGTGGGCCGCCGGAGTTGCCGTGGTTGACCGCGGCGTCGGTCTGGATCGCCGCGTAGTAGCGGGTCGGGCCGCCCGGCTCGCCCGCCTGCATGGTGCGGTCCAGCGCGCTGACGATGCCCGCGGTGACGGTGTTCGCGAGCGACAGCGGCGAGCCCATGGCGAGCACCGGATCGCCCACCGCGAGCGCGTCCGAGTCGCCGAACTGCACCGGCGTCAGTCCGCTGCGGGTCACCTTGATGACCGCGATGTCCGACTCCGGGTCCTGCCCGACCACGGTGCCGGCGGCGGTGCTGCCGTCGTTGAACAGCACAGTGGCCTTGCCCGGGCCGTCCGCGACCACGTGGTCGTTGGTGATGATGTGCCCGTCGGTGCTCACCACGAAGCCGGAGCCCTCGCTGGTCCCGCCGAAACTGGCCACCCGGATGGTGACCACGCTGGGCAGCACCCGCTCGGCGACCCCGGCCAGTGACTCGGGTTTGCGCTGGGCGAGCGCCGGGGCCTGGCCGGTCTGCGCGCCGAGCGTCGGCACGTCCCCGCCGCGCAGGAACGCGTAGGTCAGGGCGCTGCCGAGCGAACCGGCAAGCAGCGCGGAGATCAACGAGATCAGCACCACCTGGCGCAGCCCCGGCCGGGTCGGCTGGTCCGGATCGGTGACCGGCTCCGGCTCACCGGACCCGGCGGGCGCGGCAGCCGGCACCACCACCGCCGCGGGCGCGTACGGATCCCGCCACGGGTCGGCCAGCGCGTCGGACCACCAGGGCGACGTCGTACCGCCCCCGGCGCCCTGCGGCGGCTGCCCGGGTGACGGGCCTCCCCCCGGCGCCCCGGCCCCGCCGGGCTGGCGCCAGTCCCAGCCGTCGGTCACGTCCGTGCCTCCCACTTTCGTCCCGCGCGTCCCACGCCGGACGCCGGCGGAGCCGGACGACCGAGACGCGCGGGACCCATCCAGGATTGCACGAACGGCACGGGTGGAGTCAGGGGTTGCCCCCCGTGATCGTCCGACGGCCGACTCGCGGCTGCGCGGGTACCGGCCCGGCTCTACGCTCACAGTGCCCACCCGACCCCTCGCACCAGCCCCGCACCCGGAGGTGTCCCATCGCCACGGTCGCCGGTCACGGCAGTTCGACGGCCCAGGCGCTGCAGTTCGCCGAGTCGTACGTCACCGAGGACATCGTGCTGCGCACGGCCCGCGCCCTCGCCTACGAGGTGGGCGTGGAGGCGGTGACGCCCGGCGCCGGCGCCGCGCTGCGACTGCTCGCCGCCGCCGGCAACGCCCGCGCGGTGGTCGAGATCGGCACCGGCACCGGGGTCAGTGGCGTCTGGTTGCTGCGGGGCATGCGCCCCGACGGCGTGCTCACCACGATCGACGTGGAGGTCGAATACCAGCGCATCGCCCGGCGGCTGTTCCAGGAGGCGGGCGTCCCGTCGGGGCGTACCCGGATCATCACGGGCCGGGCGCTCGACGTGCTGCCGCGCCTCGCGGACGGCGTCTACGACCTGGTCTTCGCGGACGCGGCGGCGACCGGCTTCGCGGCGTACGTGGACGCCGCGCTGCGGCTGCTGCGCCCCGGCGGGGTGCTCGCGCTCAACGGCGCGCTGGCCGCCGGCCGGATCGGCGATCCGGCCGCACGGGACGTGGAGACGGTCACCGTGCGGGAGACCATCAAGGCCATCCGCGAGTCGGAGCACTGGGTGCCCGCGCTGCTGCCGGTCGGCCACGGCCTGCTCGCCGCCGTGAAAAGCTGAGGCCAGCCCGGCGTTCCCTGAACGCCGGAATCAGCCCAGCGTCGCCAGCCAGCGCAGCAAACCGCGTACGCCCCAGCCGGTGGCGCCCTTGACCAGCTCGCCGTGCACGTCGTCGGACCACGACGGGGCGGACATGTCCAGGTGCGCCCAGCGGCCCCGCAGGTCGCCGGTGAACTCGCGGAGGAAGAGCGCCGCCACCACCGAGCCGGCGCCCCGGGCCGGGGAGCTGTGCAGGTCGGCGATGTCGCTGGCGAGATATTCCAGGTAGTCGTCGGTCAGCGGCATCCGCCAGGCGCCCTCGCCGGCCGCATTGATCGCGGCCAGCAGGTCGGTGGCCAGGTCGTCGTCGTCGCTGTAGAGCGCCGCGTGCCGCTTCCCCAGGGCAACCGCGTTCGCCCCGGTCAGCGTGGCCAGGTCGACGAGCAGGTCGGGCTTGAGCTCCCGGACCGCGTACGCCAGTGCGTCGGCCAGCACCAGCCGCCCCTCGGCGTCGGAGTTGGTGCTCTCGCTCGTCAGCCCGCCGTAGTGCCGGATGACGTCGCCCGGCCGGAAGGCGGAGCCGCTGACCATGTTCTCGGCGAGCGGGGCGAGCGTGGTGACCCGTACCGGCAGGCGCAGCTCGGCCGCGCCGAGCGTCGCGGCGAGCACCGCGGCGGCGCCGGCCATGTCCTTGCGCATCAGCTTCATCGCCGGCACCGGCTTGATCGAGATCCCGCCGGTGTCGAACGTGATGCCCTTGCCCACCAGCACCACGTGGGTGCGCGCGTCGGCCGGCCGCCAGTCCAGCTCGACCAGGCGCGGGCTCCGCGCGGACCCGGCGCCGACGGCCAGGATGCCGCCGAAGCCCTCCGCCGCCAGCTCCTCCGGGCCGCGGACCCGCAGGTGCAGGTCGGGCCGCCTGGACGCGGCGGCGGCCACCTGGTCGGCCAACCACTCCGGGTGCTTCGTCGAGGACGGGGTGTTGGTGAGGTCCCGGGCCAGCCGGGTCATCTCGGCGGTGGCCCGGGCGGCGGCCAGCGTGTCGGCAAGCGCGTCCGGATCGGCCACCAGCACGTCGACCCGGGCCAGGGCGGCGGGCCGGGCGCCGGTCTCGCTGAGGCGGAAGCGGTAGGAGCCGAGCAGCAGCCCCTCGGCCAGTCCGCGCAGCGCCGCCTCGACCCGGCCGGACGGCGCCGCCTCGACCTGGCCGGACGGCGCCGCCTCGGCCCGCTCGGGCAGCGCGATGGTGATCTGCGTCTCATCCTTCGCGGCGCGGGCCAGCGCGGCCCCCGCGGACCGCCAGTCCCGCTCGTCGCCGTCGCCGACACCGAGCAGCCAGAGGCGGCTCGGGGCGCCGCCGGGACGCAGGTGCTCGCGTATCTCACCGGCGGCGCCGGTGTGGCGGGCGACCGGCAGCAGCGCGGCCACCTCGGCCCGGATGTCGTCGCCGGGCGTGGTCGCGGTCGGCACCACCTCGGGCGGGGCGTCCGGGGCACCGGGACGAACGGGCAGGACGAGGGCGTCGGGTCCCGTGGACCCGCTCACCAGACGAATGGCCAGCACGCTGGAACGTACCTCCGAAAATGCTTCAAGGCGGACAGGTTGCCACTCACCGGCCGATGAAGGCCCTGAGCCACCGGCCAAGCCGGTGGCTCAGGGTAGGACGAACCGCCCGCACGACCGGAGGTCGTGCGGATTGCTCCTCGAATCAGCCGGCGGCCGCCTTCAGCGCGTCACCCAGTGCGGTGGCCTCGTCGGGAGTCATCTCGACGACGAGCCGGCCACCACCCTCCAGCGGGACCCGCATGACGATGCCCCGGCCCTCCTTGGTGACTTCCAGCGGACCGTCGCCCGTCCGCGGCTTCATCGCCGCCATGTTGTCTCCCCTCAGACCTACACCAGGGTCGGTGGGTTGCCCCACAGCCACATTCGCCAATCGCCAGCCGCAACCGTCGCGGAGGCGTCAACAAACGATTTTCCCTGATGAACACCGCCGGACCCAAACCGAAGCAGTATTGATGTAACAGCACCTAGCTTATCTTGGATAGGCCTGTCACAATGTGCGGTCATGCAGGCACGGTCGGCACTCTTCGACCTCTACGGCGACCACCTCCGCGCCAGGGGTGGCCGCGCGCCCGTCGCTGCCCTGGTCAAGCTGCTGGCACCGCTCGGGATAGCCCCACCGGCCGTGCGCACCGCGGTCTCCCGGATGGTGCGCCAGGGCTGGCTGGAACCGCTGCGGCTCGCCTCCGGACCCGGGTATTCGATCACCCCGAAAGCGGGTCGTCGACTGGACGAGGCGGCCTCCCGGATCTACCGGACCGGCCGGCACAGTTGGGACGGACGGTTCGATCTCATCGTCCTCACGGCGCCCCCGTCGCGCCGGGACCGGCAGCGGCTCGCCGCCAACCTCAGCTTCCTCGGGTACGGCACCCTCGACGACTGCACCTGGGTGGCCACCCGTCCGGGTGAGGACGTCGACCTGCTGCTCGCCGAGGCGGGTGTGCGCTTCGAGCGGTTCACCGCCGCGCACGCCGCCGGCACCCCCGGCGCCATGGGCGTGGTCCGTCGCGCCTGGGACCTGGCCGAGATCGGCCGGGCGTACGAGCGCTTCGTCGCCGAACAGAAACCGCTGCTGCACGGCGTCACGGTACGCAGCGGCGACGAGGAGGCGTACGCGGCCCGGTTCCGACTCGTGCACGCGTGGCGTACGTTCCTGTTCCGGGACCCGCAGCTCCCACCGGCGCTGCTCCCCGAGCGCTGGCCGGGCACCAGCGCGGCCGGGTTCTTCGACCGGCACGCGGCCCGGCTCCGGCCCGCCGCCGACCGGTACGTCGAGCAGTGCCTCGACGCCGGCAACCGCCTCGCCCGACAGAAGGGTCGTTAGACACGTGACCGAGCCGCTGCTCGTCGACCGCACCGACGCCGTCGTCACCCTGACGTTGAACCGACCGACGGCGATGAACTCGCTCGACGTGGCGCTCAAGGAGGCGCTCCGGGACACCCTGGCCGAGTTGGAGACCGACCGCTCCTGCCGGGCCGTGGTGCTGGCCGGCGCGGGCGGTTCGTTCAGCGCCGGGCAGGACCTGCGGGAGCACGTGCAGACGCTGGAGTCGGCGGACACCGACCCGCTCGGCACCGTCCGGGCGCACTACAACCCGATCGCCGCCCGGCTGGCCAACCTGCCCAAGCCGGTGGTCGCGGCGGTACGCGGAATGGCCGCCGGCGCGGGCGCCTCGCTGGCGTTCCTGGCCGACTTCCGCATCGGCGGCCCGAAGACCCGGTTCCTGATGGCGTTCGCCGGCGTCGGGCTCGCCGCCGACACCGGCGCCTCCTGGACGCTGCCCCGCCTCGTCGGCCACGCCAAGGCGGTCGAGCTGCTCATGCTCGCCGAACCGGTGGGTGCCGAGGACGCCTGCCGGCTTGGCCTGCTCACCCGGCTGGTGGACGACGACGAGCAGGTGCTCCCGTCGGCGCAGGAACTGGCCACCCGGCTCGCCGCCGGCCCGACCGTCGCCTACGGGGCGATCAAGCGCCAGCTCTCCGTCGCCGACGCGGGCACCCTGGCCGACGCGCTTGCCGCCGAGGCGCAGGCGCAGGCGATCTGCGGGGCCACCGCCGACCACCGGGCCGCCACGATGGCCTTCGTCGGCAAGCGGAAGCCGGTCTTCGAGGGCCGCTAGTCGTCCTCCTCCGGGTCCTGGTTGGCCTCGGCGCCGAGCACGAACGCCTGCATGGCCAACTCGTCGCCGGCGGGCGAGACGAACGCGGGCAGCTCGCGCGGCCCCAACTCCTGCACGTACGACCAGAAGATCCGGACCGCCTCCGCCCGCGAGGCCGCCTCGATCGGCAGGTCCAGGCTGACCAGCCAGGTGCGCCGGGCCGGCGGCGGGCCGATCCGGTCGGCCAACGCCCGCCACCGCGCCGGGTCGAGCGCGGCCACCGGCCCGTCGGGGGCCGGGCCGTCGACCGCCACCGGCTCGTCGAGCGCCCGTCGGGTGTACGTCACCACGAACGCCCCGCCCGTCGCGTCGGACTGCGGGTCGTCCGGATCCTCCCGGCCCCCGGCGCCGGGCCGGGCGACCCGGCCGAGCGCCACCAGCCGCAACGGCGCCTCGATCAGCACCGCCACCCGGTCACCGGGGCGGGGCCGGCCCGCCCCCGGCAGCCCGGTCAGCTCCAGCACGTCGTGGTGCACCAGCCGCTCGGCCTGGTAGCGCTCGGCGGGCAGCAGCACCGCCCAGGCGCCCGCCGTGGGGTCACCGTCGGTCGTCCCGCTCGTCCGCGGCTCGGTGTCGGTCATGCCCCAATCCCATCACGCCGCGTCGTCACACCCCGGCCCGGTCACCGCTGGAGTGGCAGCCGGCGAGGTGGTCGTCGACCATGCCGGTGGCCTGCATCAGCGCGTACGCCGTGGTCGGGCCGACGAAGCGGAAGCCCCGCTTCTTGAGCGCCTTGGCCATCGCGGTGGACTCCGGGGTGAGCGCCGGCACCTCGGCGAAGGACCGGGGGCGCGCCGGCCGGGGCGGGGGCGCGAACGACCAGAGCAGCGCGGAGAGGCCCTCGGGCAGCTCCAGCGCGGCGCGGGCGTTGGCGATGGCCGCCTCGACCTTGGCCCGGTTGCGGACGATCCCGACGTCGGCCAGCAGCCGCGCCACCTCCGCCTCGCCGTAGTCGGCCACCTTCTCGATCCGGAACCCGTCGAACGCGAGCCGGAACGCCTGCCGCTTGCGCAGGATGGTCAGCCAGGACAGGCCGGACTGGAACGCCTCCAGCGTGAGCCGCTCGTAGAGCGCGTCGTCGCCGCGCAGCGGCCGGCCCCACTCCTCGTCGTGGTAGACGGCATAGTCGATGGTGCTCGCTCCCCAGGCGCAGCGGGGCAGGCCGTCGGCACCGGTCACCAGGTCAGTCACGCCGTACACCGTAGGTCAAGGCACCGACAGGCTGGATTGCCAGCTCAGGGCAGGCGGCCCTGCTCGACCAACCGGGCGAACCGCTTCAACGCCTGGGTCAGGCTGACCTTCGGGCCGGGCCAGAGCAGCGGCCAGGCGACCCGGCCGGCCGCACCGCCCGGCAGGTGGAACCACTCGTGCCACACCACCTGGGTTCGGCCCCGCTCCATCGGGGTGCACCGCAGCACGCCCGGCCCGCGCAGCAGCTTGCCGCAGTGGACGACGCCGACCTCGTACGGCGCGTCGACCCGGACCACACGCATCTCGTCGCGCAGCGCGGCCGGACCGAGCGCGGTGACCGCCTCGACCAGGCTCCCCTCGCCGCCGTCCCCCTCGACCACCCGGACCGTGGTGAAGGGGATCCAGTCCGACTGCCGTTCCCACGCCGTCAGGGCGGCGAAGACCCGCTCGGCCGGCGCGTCGACGATCACCGTGGCGGTGACCTCGGCGGCACCCGGCTGGGCCGCCTCGGTGAAGCCGGCGGAGCCCTCCGCGCCGGTCACGCCGACTCCGAGCGGAGCGGCGCCCCGCGTTCCCGGTCGTCGGCGTCGGTCGTGCGCACGCTCTCACCGGCCGGCGCCGGTGCGGCCCCGGTCGCGGGGGAGGTGGTGTCCTCCACCGCGGCGGCGGCCGGCGCCTCCGCCACGCCCGCCTCGGCGGTGGCCGGTGACTCGGGCGCCGACAGGTCGATGACCACCGGCCCGGTGCTCGACGGATCGGCGTCCGACGGATCGGCTTCGAGGCTCGTCGCGGCGGCCTCCTCGCGAGCCTGGCGCAGCGCGTCGGCGTCCTCGGTCCGCCCCTCCCGCAGCGCGGTGTTCTCGGCCTCCAGCACGCCGATCAGCTCGGACTTGTAGCCGATGTCGTAGGCGGCCCGCCGAAGCGCCGCGTCGACCTGGGCCATCCGGTATCCGCGCAGCGCGGTGTCGAACCGGACCCCGGTCACGTCCGACTCGCCGAGCGGGCGCGCGCCCGGCAGCGGCACCGACCGCCCGTCCGGCTCGGCCGGCACCAAGCCCGGATCCCGTCCGGAGACCAGCACCGTCACTCCGAACACCACAGCCGCGACGGTCAGCGCGACGACCAAGAGGAGCAGAACCTGACCCATGCAGAGATCGTGGCATGCGGGCCGCAATCGGGCGAGCCCTCCGGAGCCTCCGGTCCGGAACGAAGTGGCGAAAAACGCGAAGATCTTGGGACGAAAGTTCCCCCGGAGGGGCAGTTTCGTACCAAGATCTCGGAGCGTCGCCGTGTCGAGGGGCGCGTGGGTACGAGGGAGGGACGGGTATGGCGGGGAGCTTGCGGCTCGGCGGGCGGACCTTCACGCCGGGTGAGCTGGTGGTGATGGCGATCGTGAACCGTACGCCGGACTCGTTCTTCGACCGGGGCGCCACCTTCGCCCGGGACAGCGCGTTGCGGGCGGTCGAGCGGGCGGTGACCGAGGGCGCGGAGATCATCGACATCGGCGGGGTGAAGGCCGGACCGGGCGACGAGGTCGACGTGACCGAGGAGATCCGCCGGACGGTGGACACCATCGCCGCGGTCCGGTCCGCCTTTCCGGAGGTGGTCGTCTCGATCGACACCTGGCGGGCGGAGGTGGCGGTGGAGGCCGTCGCGGCCGGCGCGGACCTGCTCAACGACACCTGGTCGGGGGCGGACCCGGCGCTGGCCGAGGTCGCCGCGGCGACCGGCGCCGGGCTGGTCTGCTCGCACGCCGGCGGGCTGGCGCCGCGGACCCGGCCGCACCGGGCGGCCTTCGACGACGTGGTGGCCGACGTGGTCACCACGGTCACCGGGCTGGCGGACCGCGCGGCCGGGCTGGGGGTACGCCGGGACGGCATCCTGATCGACCCGGCGCACGACTTCGGCAAGAACACCCGGCACTCACTGGAGATCACCCGGCGGCTGGCCGAGCTGGCCGACACCGGCTGGCCGCTGCTGGTGGCGCTGTCGAACAAGGACTTCATCGGCGAGACGCTCGACCTGCCGGTGGCCGAGCGGTTGGAGGGGACGCTCGCCGCCACCGCGATCTCGGCCTGGCTCGGCGCCCGGGTGTTCCGCGCCCACCAGGTCCGCGAGACCCGGCGGGTGCTGGACATGGTGGCGTCGATCCGGGGGGACCGGCCGCCGGCGGCGACCCGTCGCGGGCTCGCCTAGGTCTCACGTCCAGCGCAGGACGCCACGCCGCCAGGCGTAGAGGATGCCGAGCGCGACGATCGCCACGAAGACGCCCATCTCCACCACCGTGGTCGCGCCGAACCCGGGGCGGTCGAAGACGAGTGCCCACGGGAACAGGAAGACCGCCTCCACCGCGAACAGGACGTAGAGGTAGGCGTAGACGTAGTAGCGGATCTGCATCTGGGCCCAGTCGCCGCCGACCGGGTCGAGCCCGCACTCGTACGGGGCCCGCTTGCCCCACGGCTCGGCCGGACGGGCCGGACGTAACACCCGGTTCGCGGAGAACGCCGTGACGAAGAAGAGCACGGCGGCGAGCAACAGCAGACCGAGCGTGGCGTACGAGCCGAGATATCCGGTCACGACCGGAGCGTACCGGTCCCGTCGAGGCGTCTCGAACACGTTACGAATTTGTTTCCTGGCGGGACTGGTGCCGGATGGCAACTGTGACCGAATAATGAGACCTCGTCACCGCCCCGGAGGTCAGATGACCCGCGCCCGCGCGCCCCGCCGTACCCTCGCGCTGTTCGCGCCCGCGCTGGTCGCCGCAGCCGCAGCGGTCGTCGCGGTGGCACCGGGATGGGCCGCGGCCACCCCCGCGCCGCCGGCCGGGGTGGTCCGGGCGGCCGGCCCGGACGTGCCCGGCGACCCGGGCGGCGATCCCGGCGGCGAGCCGACCGAGCCGACGCCCACCGAGGCGGCGACGACCACCACGGCGCCGGCGCCGCCGACCGAGGAGGCCCCGACCCCCACCACGCCCGCGGCGCCGGCCGCCACCACGGCACCGCCGACGACGACGGCACCGGCCCCGCCGACGACGACGACGCCGATCACCACCGCGCCGACCACCACCGCCCCGGCGCAACCACCGGTCGTGCCGCCCGTGCAGCCCCCGCCGCCAACCCAGCCCCAGCCGGCCGCCGGACCGCTGGGGGCGCAGGTCAGCACGGACCCCGCCCCGACCGCATCGCAGGGCATGCGCGCCGTGGCCGGGCGGTCCGGCGGACCCGGTACGCCGGCGCGCCGGATCGCGATCGTCCTGATCGTCATGTCGGGGCTGCTCGTCGTGTTCGCGCTGACACTCGCCACCCGATCGCTGCGGCGCCGCAGCGACATCACCGTGGCGGACCCCACCGCGGACCGCTGACACCCCCCTAAATCTTGGTGAGTTGGATTACGGGGTGGGGTACTAAAGCCCGCAAAGCAGGGCATACACCTGCGCAAACGAGTCCCACACGTCGGACCTCCACCAAGGCCGCCCTAACCGTCCGACGTAGGCTCTGACGTGAGAAACGGAGCGGGCCGTGCCGGTGTGGGCGACGGCGCTCAGCGAAGCGAGGTGCGTGGAGTGACCAAGCAGATCCGTCAGCTGGACCGGGTGGTCATCCGGTTCGCCGGTGACTCCGGCGACGGCATGCAGCTCACCGGCGACCGGTTCACCTCGGAGACGGCGCAGTTGGGCAACGACATCTCCACGTTGCCCAACTTCCCGGCCGAGATCCGCGCCCCCGCCGGCACGCTGCCCGGCGTGTCGAGCTTCCAGGTGCACTTCGCCGATTACGACATCCTGACCCCGGGCGACGCCCCGAACGTGCTGGTGGCGATGAACCCGGCGGCGCTCAAGGCCAACCTGGCCGACCTGCCGCGCGGGGCGGACATCATCGTCAACACCGACGAGTTCACCCGGCGCAACCTGGCCAAGGTCGGCTATGCGAGCAGCCCGCTCGACGACGACTCGCTCGACGGCTACGCGGTGCACCCGGTCGCGCTCACCTCGATGACGATCGGCGCGCTGGCCGAGCACGACGTGTCCAAGAAGGATGCCGAGCGGGCCAAGAACATGTTCGCGCTCGGGCTGCTGAGCTGGATGTACTCCCGCCCGTACGCCTCGACGCTGCGGTTCCTGGAGCGCAAGTTCGCCGCCCGGCCGGAGCTGGTGGCGGCGAACGTGGCCGCGTTCCGGGCCGGGTGGAACTTCGGCGAGACCACCGAGGACTTCTCCGTCCGGTACGAGGTCAAGCCGGCCCGGATGCTGCCCGGCACCTACCGCAACATCACCGGCAACGCGGCGCTGTCGCTGGGCCTGGTGGCCGCCGGGGTGCGCTCCGGGCTGCCGGTGTTCCTCGGCGCGTACCCGATCACGCCGGCCTCGGACATCCTGCACGAGCTGAGCAAGCACAAGAAGTTCGGCGTGGTCACCATGCAGGCCGAGGACGAGATCGCGGCGGTAGGCGCGGCCCTCGGCGCCTCGTACGGCGGCTCGCTCGGCGTCACCACCACGAGCGGCCCGGGCGTGGCCCTGAAGAGCGAGACGATCTCCCTGGCGGTGGCGCTGGAGCTGCCGCTGGTCATCGTCGACGTGCAGCGCGCCGGGCCGTCCACCGGCATGCCCACGAAGACCGAGCAGGCCGACCTGAACATGGCCCTGTACGGGCGGCACGGCGAGGCGCCGGTCGCGGTGATCGCGCCGAAGTCCCCGTCGGACTGCTTCCACGCGGCGCTGGAGGCGGCCCGGATCGCGCTCACCTACCGCACCCCGGTCATCCTGCTGTCGGACAACTACGTGGCGAACGGCTCCGAGCCGTGGCTGCTGCCGGACGTGGAGTCGCTGCCCGACCTGCGGGTCGAGTTCGCCACCCGCCCCAACGGCGAGGACGGCACCACGTTCCTGCCCTACCTGCGCGACCCGCAGACCCTGGCCCGTCCGTGGGCGGTGCCCGGCACCCCCGGGCTGGAGCACCGGATCGGCGGCCTGGAGAAGGCCGACAAGACCGGCGACATCTCGTACGACCCGACGAACCACGACTTCATGGTGCGGACCCGGGCGGCCCGGATCGAGACCATTCCGGTGCCGGACGTCGAGGTGGAGGATCCGGACGGCGACGCCCGGGTGCTGGTGCTCGGTTGGGGCTCGACGTACGGCCCGATCGGCGCCGCCTGCCGGGGCCTGCGCCAGCGCGGGTTCCCGGTGGCCCAGGCGCACCTGCGGCACCTGGCCCCGATGCCGGCCAACCTCGGCGAGGTGCTGCGCGCCTACGACAAGGTGGTCATTCCCGAGATGAACCTCGGCCAGCTCGCCCACGTGATCCGGGCCCGATACCTGGTCGACGCGATCGGCTACAACCAGGTCCGCGGCCTGCCGTTCACCGCCGCCGAGCTGGAGACGATGCTGGAAGAGGTCCTGAAGAATGTCTGAGCCCGTCGCCCTGAAGCTCACCGCGAAGGACTTCAAGTCCGACCAGGAGGTGCGCTGGTGCCCCGGCTGCGGTGACTACGCCATCCTGGCCGCCGTGCAGGGCTTCATGCCGGAGCTGAACATCCCCCGGGAGAACACCGTCTTCATCTCGGGCATCGGCTGCTCGTCCCGCTTCCCGTACTACATGAACACGTACGGCATGCACTCGATCCACGGCCGGGCCCCCGCGATCGCGACCGGCCTGTCGGTGTCCCGGCCGGACCTGTCGGTGTGGGTGGTCACCGGTGACGGCGACGCGCTCTCGATCGGCGGCAACCACCTGATCCACGCGCTGCGCCGCAACGTCAACCTGAAGATCCTGCTGTTCAACAACCGGATCTACGGGCTGACCAAGGGACAATACTCACCGACCTCGGAGGTCGGGAAGATCACCAAGTCGACGCCGCTCGGCTCGGCGGACGCGCCGTTCAACCCGCTGTCGCTGGCGCTCGGCGCCGAGGCCACGTTCGTGGCCCGGACCCTCGACTCGGACCGCAAGCACCTCCAGTCGGTGCTGCGGGCCGCCGCCGAGCACCAGGGCTCCGCGTTCGTGGAGATCTACCAGAACTGCAACATCTTCAACGACGGCGCGTTCGAGCCGCTGAAGGAGCCGGCCACCCGGGACGACTTCCTGATCCGGTTGGAGCACGGGCAGCCGATCACGTTCGGCGCAGGCGGGCAGTTCTGCGTCGTCCACCCGCCGGGCGGCTTCGGGCTTGAGGTCCGGGAAACCGCGGTCACCCCGGCGGAGGAGATCGTCGTGCACGACGCCACGGTCGCCGACCCGGCGTACGCCTTCGCGCTGTCCCGGCTGCCCGGGCTCGACCTGCGTAACACGCCGATGGGGGTGTTCCGGTCGGTGCGCCGCCCCTCCTACGACAGCGTGGTGCAGGAGCAGGTCGCGTCGGCCCGGGCCGGCGTCGACCAGGCCCCGGAGGAGCAACTCTCGGCGTTGCTCGCCGGCGGCGACACCTGGACGATCCTCTGAGTCACCGCTGATCCGCACGGAAGGGCGGGCCGTTCCCCTCGGAACGGCCCGCCCTTCTCGGCGTCAACGCGGCTCAGGCGACCGCCGCGGCCGGCACCCACAGCTCGTCGATGGCCCGCTCGGCGGCGGCGAGGCTCGCCTCGTACAGCGGGATCAGCTCGGCCATCGCCGGGTTGACCGGGGCGAGAGTCAGCTCGGCCGAGATGAAGCGCGGTTCGAGGCCGGTACGCGACAGTCCGTGCGGGAGCCAGGGCTCGGCGTGGTCCCAGCCCGCCCGCGGGGTGCCCGCGCCGTAACCG
Source organism: Micromonospora sp. WMMD975 (assembly GCF_029581215.1). Classification (NCBI taxonomy): domain Bacteria; kingdom Bacillati; phylum Actinomycetota; class Actinomycetes; order Micromonosporales; family Micromonosporaceae; genus Micromonospora; species Micromonospora sp. WMMD975. Next base: position 6,486,820 of record NZ_CP120739.1, on the reverse strand, counting down.
CCGCCCCGGGTGCCGAACACGATGAACTGGCGACCGCCGAGCAGCCCGGCCCCGGTGTCCGGGTCGAGCGCGATGCCGGGCGCGATCAGGTGGTCGACCCACGCCTTCACGCTGCTCGGCGGACCGAAGTTGTAGAGCGGCAGGCCGAGCAGGACGGTGTCGGCCGCCTTCACCTCGGCCACCAGCTCCTCGCTGAGCCGCCACGACTCGCGCTGCGCCGGAGTGTGCTGGTCGGGCGGCACCGCCCGGGCGAGGCCGCCGGCGGCGTCGAGGTGCGGCAGCGGGTCCCGGCCGAGGTCCCGGTAGGTGACCGTGCCGTCCGGGTGGGCGGCGTGCCAGGCGTCCGCCGCGCGGGCGGTGAGACGGCGGCTGACCGACCGCTCCCCGGTGATGCTCGAGTCGATGTGCAACAGGTGTGCCATTGCTGCTCCTCCGCAGATCGTTTGTGTAGCGCCAACTATTTATAGCAGATGGATGTTCCCTGCTCCGCGTAGACTGGGTCACATGTCAGCCGGGCCCACCCACGAGTCGGAGCGCCGCTCCGGGCCGCTGCTCCAGCACCTGGCCCGGCGAATGCAGCTGCGCTCGGAGTCGGCGCTGACGCCGCTCGGCCTGCGCCCCCGGCACCTGGTCGCACTCACCGTGCTGCGCGACTCCGGCGGCATCAGCCAACAGGGGCTCGCCGCGACGTTGCAGCTCGACGGCACGAACGTGGTCGGGCTGCTCAACGAGCTGGAGGCCGCCGGCCTGGTCGAGCGACGCCGCTCGCCGGAAGACCGCCGCCGGCACGTCGTGAGCCTCACCGGCACCGGCACGACGCGGCTCCGCGAGGCCGAGTGCGGGCTCGCCGGCGCGGAGGACGACGTGCTCAGCGCGCTGACCCCCGACGAGCGGAACCTGCTCTACGACCTGCTGAGGCGGGCCAGCCAGGGCTGCGCCCCACCCCCCTGCGCCGAAACCTGCTGACGGTGTAAGGAGGGGCCCCCGCTTAACGCCTGCGGTAGAGCAGGGGGCCCCGCTTAACAGCTCATCGCCGGCCCGGTCAGGCCGTGGTGGTCGCCTGGGGGCGGTCGTCGCGGACGTGGACCAGCATGTCCCCGGTCTCGATCAGCGCGCCGGCGCGGTCACTCAACGTGATCACCTTGCCCCGGCGAACCAGCGCGATCACCAGCGACTCCAACTCACGTGGCGAGCGGCCCACCTCGCTCCGCTCGGCCGAACGCATCGCCAGCGCCATCCCCTGCCCCGGAGTGAGCAGATCCTCCACCACGTCGATGAGCGGCGGAGCCGAGGTGGAGAGGCCGAGCAGCCGGCCCGCGGTCGCGGACGAGACGATCACGTGGTGCGCACCGCTCTGCTTGAGCAGCGGCGCGTTCTCCGCCTCCCGGACCGCCGCGATGATCCGGACCTGACCGGCGGTGAGCTGCCGGACGGTCAACGCCACGAGCACCGACGCGTCGTCGCTGTCGGTCGCGATGATGACCGCCTTGGCGGTGCGGACGTGCGCCTCCTCCAGCACCGAGGAGCGGGTCGCCGAGCCCTCGATCGTCACCAGCCCGTTCGAGGTGGCCTGCCGCAACGCCGCCGCGCTCCGCTCGACCACCACGATCCTGGCCTTGTCCGCCCCGTTCTCCAGCAGCGCGGAGACCGCGCTCCGCCCCTTGGTGCCGTAGCCGCAGATGATGACGTGGTCCTTCACGGTTCTCCTCCACCGCGACAGGCGACGGCCGGTCCGGTACTGCTCGGTCAGGACTTCCAGGGTGGTGCCGACCAGGATGATCAGGAAGAGCACCCGGGCGGGGGTGACGAACAGGACGTTCACCAGGCGCGCCGAGGGGCTGGCCGGGGCGATGTCGCCGTACCCGGTGGTGGAGAGCGAGACCACCACGTAGTAGAAGCAGTCGAGCAGGGTGAGCCCGTCGCCGTTGGTGTCGCGGTAGCCGTCGCGGTCGAGCCAGACCACGAAGACCGTGGCGAGGACCAACCCGAGCGCGGCGAGCAGGCGCAGGCTCAGCGCGCTCAGCGGCCCCCGCCGTTGCGCGGGAAAATGGATCACCGTCGGTCCCGCTCCGCCACCGTCGCCTGCACGCCCTCAAGATAGCGGGTACGCCCCGAGCCGGCCCGGCGGGCGGGGAACCGGTCCCGCTGCACGAGCGGCGCGGGACCTCGACACCCTGCCGGGAGAATCCCGACTGTCGCCGATCCGCGACCGGCCGTTCGGTGCCAGGGGCGCCGACCGGGCCGGTCCGTGTCGCCGGGACGGGGCATGATGGTGGCGTCGGCGAACGGCGACCGCGAGGAGGCCGGCATGTCGTTGCTGCGACGGGTGATCGGTGGGGTGCTGCGGCGGATCCGCCTGCGTCAGGGCCGCACGCTGCGCGAGGTGGCGCAGGCGGCAGGAGTCTCCCTGCCCTATCTCTCCGAGGTCGAACGTGGCCGCAAGGAAGCCTCCTCCGAGGTGCTGGCCGCGATCTGCCGGGCGCTCGGCATCCACCTCGCGGACCTGCTGGAGGAGGCGCGGGACGAGCTGCGCCGGGAGCGGCCCACGCCGGTCGGCTCCGGCGTCCCGCCGGCCCGGCTCGACCGGGTGCCCGCCGCCCGCGGCGGCCCGCACCTCCGGGTCGGCCCGCCCCGACTGCACGTCACCCGCCGCCCGGCCGGCCCGCACCCGGCCCGCCCGCACATTCCGGTGCCGGCGTACGCCGCCCGCCCGGTCCACCCAACCCCGCTACTCGGCGGCGCGCTGCGCCAGGTGGGTCCGCCCCCCATGCCGCTCGGCCACGGCACGCCGGAGCTGCTCGGCACCGGCACCCGGATCTGGCTGATCCCGACGCCGGCCGCCCGCCCGCGCCCGCGTACCTCACCGGCACTCGCCCGGCGACGCGTCTGGGCGGCCCGACGACGCCCGGTCACGGCGTAGCCACCGGCTCATGGCCCCGGCGCTCGCGGCCCGGGCTGCCCGACGACGGCCGGTCACGACGTAACGCCGGGTCACGGCCCGGACGGCCCGACGACGGCCGGTCACGAGATAAGCGCCGCCTCGCGGCCCGGGCGGCCCGACGGCGGCCGGTCACGACACAAGCGCCGCGTCACGGCCCGGGCGGCCCGACGGCGGCCCCGGCACGACGTGGCACCGGGTCGTGGTCCTGGCGCTCGCGGTTCGGGCGGGCGAAGGCCGGTCCGGGCGCGGCGTCGACGCGGGCCCGGCTTCTGCCGAGGGCGGATCTGCCCCGGGCAGAAAGCCTGGGCCGCGCGGGGGTGGCCGGCGGACGCTGGAAACCGCCGGATCGCCGGGCGGTCCCCCGCCCGCCGGCGCTACGGAGGTGGGCGGTCATGGGTGGCATCTGGATGCGGGACGACGGGCAGCCGGCCTTCGGCGACCGGGTCTTCGAACGGCTGCTGAAGGAACGGATCATCTTCCTCGGCACCGAGGTCACCGATGACTCGGCCAACCAGATCTGCGCGCAGATCCTGCTGCTCGCGGCGGAGGACGCGGAGCGGGACATCTTCCTCTACATCAACTCGCCGGGCGGCTCGGTGAGCGCCGGCATGGCCGTCTACGACACGATGCGGTACGTGAAGAACGACGTGGCGACGCTGGCGCTCGGGATGGCCGGCTCGATGGGGCAGTTCCTGCTCTGCGCCGGGGCGGCGGGCAAACGGTTCGCGCTGCCGCACTCGCGGATCATGATGCACCAGCCGTCCGGCGGGATGGGCGGCACGGCCGCCGACATCACCATCCAGGCCGAGAACATGCTGCACGTGAAGCGCACCATGCAGGAGCTGATCGCCGAGCACAGCGGGCGCACGCTGGAGGAGATCCAGCGCGACTGGGACCGGGACCGCTGGTTCACCGCCGAGGAAGCCCGCGAGTACGGCCTCGTCGACCAGGTGCTCTCCCGCGTGGACCAGCTGGCGGCCTGAGCGGGCACGGCCCGGCCGGCGTGCCGCCGGCCGGGCCGCCCGTCTCGGTCAGGGGTAGCTGATCACCGGGCTGGTGCCGTACGAGCCGACGACCGGGGTGCCGACGTCGTTGATGGTGCGCTCGATCCCGCCGCTGCCGTCCAGGAACACCGTGATCGCGTCGTGGAACCGCACCCCGGCCCGGCGCGGCGCCTCGATCGCCCGGTCGCAGCGGATGTCCTCCCCCTGGTTGAAGTAGGCGTAGACGCCCAGACCCCACGCCTCGTGCGTGCGGACGTGGTTGGCCACCTTGTACGACGCCCAGCCGTTGCCGGTCGGGCTGCGCCATGCCGCCTGGCTCGGCGGGTCGTAGGGCAGCTCGCTCTGGTAGAAGACGGTCCGGCCGCGCTCGCCGTTCCAGATGGTCTGCCAACGCTGGTAGTGCTCGACGAAGAGCCCGTACGCGGTCACGTCGTCACCGTTGACCACCACGCCGGTGCCGGCGGTGTTGACGGTCCAGCCGATGGTGCCCGGGTTGCCGTGGTCGCCGCGCCACGCCCAGATGTTGTCGATGAGCGTGTGCCGGCTGTTGATCACCAGGCTGGTCACCGCGCGCCCGGCGTAGGGGCCGCCGATGCGGAAGAAGACGTCCTGCAACGAGATCGGGTTGCCGGCGTGCGACCGGTGGCAGTGCCGCCCGCCGACCTCGACCAGCACGTCGGACTCGACCGGCCCGGCGTCGACGAGCACGCCGGCGATCCGTACCCCGTCCACGTCCTCGATCCGCAGGGCCGCGTCGCCAGTGGTCGGCGCGAGGCTGGGCATGCCGAGGCCGAGCACGACGGTGTTCGGGCGGCGGACCCGCAGCGCCCGGTCCAACCGGTAGACGCCGGGGGTGAGCAGCAGGTGCCGGCCCCGGGCCAGCTCGGCGTTGATCCGCTTCGCCGAGTCGGTGGGCCGGGCGATGAAGAAGTCGGTGAGCGGCAGCGAGGGCGTCGGCGCGCCGCCGGCGGCCCAGGTGGTGCCCGCGGTGTCGCGGCGCAGGCGGGGCACCGCCACCCGCCAGCGGCCCGCGCCGTCGACGAAGAGGTACGGCTTCTCCCGGGTCACCGGGCTGGTCGGCAGCGTCGTGTACGGCGGGTCGGGGAAACCCTGGGCGGGCGCGCCGACCACCCCGGAGAAGACCTGGTTCCACACGCCGTTGGTCCACTCGCCACCGAGTTCGCTGTCCCGGGTGAGCCACTGCTGCTGGGACCCGTTGATGGTGACGTCGTCCACCTTGGAGTCGGCGATGTAGCCGCCGCTGGAGTAGCCGCCGTTGCCGGGTTCCAGCCAGAGGACGCCCTTGATGTGGACCCGGCGCATCGGCGACGCCTGGGAGACGGCCCACTGGTTCGACCAGTCGGTCGGGGTGACGGCGAGGTTCTCCGCCGAGCGCCAGAAGTTGGTGAGTGCGGAGATCCCGGCCGGGGAGTTCGGGTCGGGTTGGCCGATCACCCGGACCGCGCCGTGGATCTCCACGTCGTCCGGGTGGGCGCCGAGACCGGCCACCGTCGTGTAGTAGCCGAGCCGGGCGTCCACCTCGTAGCGGCCGGGCTTGAACAGCACGGCGTACCGGTCGAGGCCCATCTCGTTGCGTTCCTGAGCGGCGAAGATCCGGTCCAGCGTGGACTGGATCTCCGCGACCGGCGTGCTCTCGTCGTAGACGAAGACGTTCGGGCCGAAGTCGGGCTCGTGGGCCGGTCGGGCGGGGCGCGCGGCCGGGGACGCGACGGCGGCGCCGGCCGGGAGGCCGAGTGCGGTGAGCGAGGTGAGGGAGGCCGCGGAGGCGGTGAGCGTGAGAAAGCGGCGGCGGGAGGGGTCGGGTGATCGCATCTGCCTGCCTGTTCGGTGATGGGACGGAGAGCGCTCTCTCGCCGTTCCTACCTCATCCCCGTCGATCTCGCCAGCCTTCCGGGTTCCGGAACCGGGACGCCGCGCACCGCGACCGGGCCGCGCCTGCCCGCCGCAACCGGCGGTCAGGCGCGCCAGTCGGTCAGGCGCGCTCGGCGCGCCGCTTCACCAGGTCGTCGACCAGGGTCTCGACGTAGTCGGCGGTCTCCTCCCAGCGGGTGACCGCCACGCTGCGGATGCCCATCGCCTTGACCGGGTAGTCGTTGCCACCCACGTCGAGCCGGTCCCCCACGAAGAGCACGTTGTCGATCTTCAGGTCGAGGTGTTCCAGCAGCTTCCGCATGCCGTACGCCTTGTCCACGCCCTTACGGGTGACGTCGATCGAGGTCGAGCCGCCGCCACGGACCTCCAGTTCGGGCAGCTTCGCGGCGACCGCGTCGCGTAGCCGCTGCTTCTTGCTGCCGTCCGGGTCCCAGCCGTACTTCTCGGCCGGCGGCGCGGACTGGCCCAGCGCGGAGAACGTGATCTGGCTGCCCCGGTCCTCGACGATGTCGCCCCAGGTCTTCGACTCCCACAGGCCGAGCGCCCGCGCCGACTCGGTGAGCGCGGCGATCACGCGCGCCTTGTCGGCCTCGCTCAGGTCCTCGGCGTAGACCAGCCGCCAGTCGTCGTCGGACCAGCGGTAGTAGCGGGTGCCGCAGGTCGGCATCAGATGCAGCCGGTCACGCTGCTCCCCGGTCAGGTCGAGGTGGGCCAGCACCTGCGACTGGAACTGCTCGAACCGGCCGCCGGAGATGATCAGAACGTCCACTTCGGTGAGCAGGTGGCCGAGCAGGTCCGCCATCCGACGATCGATCTGGGACTTGGAGATCGCCAGCGTGTCGTCGAGGTCGAATGCCACCACTCGAAGATCGTTCACGAATACCTCATGTGTCGTCGCGACGGGTCGGCTTAGCAGGGTACCGACATGACCTGACGCCGTCCTGAGCGCCCTCGTTGACGGAGGGTAACAATTTCGGCATGCCGGGTTGTGGAAAAGCGTTCGACAGCATCCGCGTCGACGGCCACGGTGAGGCGCATGCGCAAGGAGGAGATCTGGGACGACGAAGCCGCCCGGGACTACGACACGCCGGGCAGCGGGATGTTCGCGCCGGAGGTGCTCGGGCCGACCGTCGACCGGCTCGCCGCGCTCGCCGACGGCGGCCCGGCCCTGGAGTTCGCCATCGGCACCGGCCGGATCGCCGTACCCCTCGCCGAACGCGGCGTGCGGGTCAGCGGGATCGAACTCTCCGTACCGATGGTGGAGCGGCTGCGGACGAAGGTCGACGCGGCGACGATCCCGGTGGAGGTCGGCGACATGGCCGGCACTACCGTGCCGGGCGAATTCAGCCTGGTCTACCTGATCTACAACACCATCGCCAACCTGCTCACCCAGGCCGAGCAGGTGGCCTGCTTCCGCAACGCGGCCCGCCACCTCCGGCCGGGCGGACGGTTCGTGATCGAGCTGTGGGTACCGGAGCTGCGCAAACTCCCCCCGGGCCAGCAGGCGACCGTGTGGCACACCGAGGCCGGCTACATCGGCCTGGACACCTACGACGTGCTGCGGCAGCAGGTCGTGTCGCACCACTTCCGCTTCGGCGCCGGCCGGGAGGCGCGTGTCTTCCGCACCCCACACCGCTACATCTGGCCCTCCGAGCTGGACCTGATGGGCGAGCTGGCCGGCTTCACCCTGGAGAGCCGGCACGCCGACTGGACCGGCGCCGAGTTCACCGCCGAGTCCCGCAACCACGTGTCGGTCTACCGGCTTCCCCCGCTGCCCTGACCTGCCCGGACGCCTCGCGGGTGCCAGTATCGACACGTGGACCTCGAACTCACCGGTAAGACGGCGCTCGTGATCGGCGGCTCCAGCGGCATCGGCGCGGACCTGGCCGAGGTGTTCGCCACCGAAGGCTGCGACGTGGCCGTGACCTACCGCGAGTCGGTGGCCGGCGCCGAGCAGGTCGCCACCCGGGTACGCGAACTCGGCCGCCGAAGCTGGGTCATGCCGCTGGACCTGGCACGGCGTACGGAGGTGACGGACGCGACGCGCCGCACGGTGGACGAGACCGGACTACTCGACCTGGTGGTGCTCTGCGCCGGAAAGAACATCGTCACGCCGTTCGCCGACGTGACCGCCGCCGAGTGGGGCGAGTTGGTCGAGGTGAACCTGACCGGACCGTTCCTGGCCCTCCAGGCGCTCGCCCCGGCGATCCGGCCCGGTGGCTCCATCACCACCGTGGCCAGCATCGCCGCCCACACCGGCGCGCCACACCACCCGCACTACGCCGCCGCGAAGGCCGGACTGGTCAACCTGACCCGGTCGATGGCCCGCGAACTCGCCCCGGCGGTCCGGGTCAACTGCGTGGCACCAGGCATCACGATCACGCCGATGGGCCGCGACACGATCGACGCGCTGGCGCCCGACTACGCCCAACGCAACCTGCTGCTCCAGGCGTACGCGACGAGCCGCCGGGTCGCCCAGGCCGTCGCGTTCGTGGCCAGCCCGGTCAACGAGTTCATGACCGGGACGGTGGTCGATGTGAACAGCGGGCGTTTCCTGCGGTAGGCGAGCCGGACGAGCCCACCCGGTACGCGGTGGAGATCCAGCTCGGTCCCACCGACGAGGCGCACATCATCCGCACCATCGAGTACCGGGACATCGAGCGGTCCCGTTACCCGCAGTCCTGGTCGCCCAGGACACATCACCAGCCGGTTCCTGACGATGACCAGTCTGCTCAACCGGGCCATTCCCCTTTTCGCCATCCAAATACGCGCCCGCGATGGCATCGCCGACAACTTCGTGCAAATGCGACCGCGGCGCAGTCACCCGGTGTTGGAGATCCGGCTGCCGCGCGGTGGGGCCGGTACCGGATGAGCTTAGGCGGGTCGTCAAACAAATACACCAATCGGAATTCCCGCTCATGGGATTCGCAATAATTGATACATTGACGCGGCGCTCCACCTCCTTTACTCTGCCTCTTGTGACTCCCGGTCGAATCGGAGGAGTAGATCATTGAAGATCTGTTTCGTCGGAAAATATCCTCCGATCGAGGGCGGAGTCAGCGCACAGAACTACTGGGCCGCGGCAGCGCTGGCCTCACGCGGTCACGAGGTCTATGTCGTGACCAATTCAAATGAGGTCGAGGAACGTTTCCGGCAACGTCTCGACGGTGCCGAGGCGGCAGATTACGAACCGCAATTCCCGGCCACCGGCGGCGCGGTCAGAGTGATTCGTCCGGAGCCGATGACGCCACGTCGAATGGCGCACATCCCGTCGAGCAACCCGTCCGTGTCGAAGCTGGCCGGCCTGGCCGCCGCAACCATCCGCGAAAATGGCTGCGAACTCATCGTCGCCTACTACTTCGAGCCGTACGTGGTAGCCGGTCACCTGGCGTCGACGTTCACCGGCACGCCGATGATGGTCGAGCACGCCGGCAGCGACCTCGATCGGCTCATGCGCGTGCCCGAGCTGGCAACGGTCTACAAGGAGATCCTGCGGTCGGCGGCCACCGTGGTGACCAAACCGTCTCTGGTGCACCGCTTCCTCGGCATGGGGGTGGCCCGCGAGGCGCTGCGGTTCGGGCCTCCGTACCCGCTACCGACGTCGGCGTTCTCACCCGAGGCCGTACCCCTGGACCCCGGGGAGATCGCCGCGGCGTCCATCGACGAGTTCGGCTCCCGGTTCGATCCGGCGTTGCCGACGATCGGCATGTACGGCAAGCCCGGCGACCGGAAGGGCACCTTCGACCTGATCGCCGCGCTGGCTGTCCTCGCCGGTCGCGGGCTCCGGTTCAACGCGCTCTTCCTCAGCGGGCGGTCCCAGTTGGACCGGATGCGCGCCGACCTCCGCGCCGCCGGCCTCGCCGACCGGACCACGATTCTCGACTTCGTGCCGCCGTGGCGGGTCGGCCGCTTCATTCGCACCTGCGACGCCGTGTGCTTCCTGGAGCGGGACTTCCCGATCGGCATCCACGGCCCGGTGGTACCGCGGGAGGTGCTCGCCTGCGGCGTCTGCCTGGTGCTCTCCGGGGAGATCCTCGAAAAGCAGTCGTACGCACACCGCCTCACCGACCAGGGCAACGTTCTGGTCGTCACCGACCCCAAGGAACACGAGAAGCTGGCGGCCCAGCTCGAGATCGTCGTTCGGGACCCGGCGGGGGCCGCCCGCATCGGCGCGGCCGGTGGTGCGCTCGGTGCCGACTTCGACAGCTTCGAGACCTTCGCCGATGCCTGGGAGTCACTTGTCGACATCGAGTCGCCGGCTCGGCGGGTTCCCGCGCCCCGCACCACGGCCGACCTGCTGGTCGAATTCACGCCGAAACTGGCCGAGTTGTTCGGGCCGGCGTGGCCGGGCGTCGTCGTCGAGTTCGAGGCGGCATGCGACATCGACGCCGCTTCCGGCGACTTCGCCGCCGCGGAGGCGTTCTGTCAGCATCTGACCCGACGACTCGACCAAGCCGCGCTGGCCGCAGGCGTCAGTCCCGCTTACCTGGCCGACGCGCTGCGCTTCCAACAGGCCCGACTCTGGGCCAGTCAGGACGGTCCACACGACCGGGACGGGCACGCCGGCATCCGGTTCTCCCCGGCGCTGCTGCGGCAGATGGCACCCCGTCGCGCCGGCACGGTCCGGGTGGAGTCGTTCGACCACAACGTCACCGACCTGTTCTGTCGGCCGACGGGCCCGGTCGGCGTCAGGACCACGCAGCCGGGTGAGCGGAGTGTCGTCTGCTTCGTCCGCCGACCGAACCTTGACCACCGCGAGCTGCGGCTCAACGCCGCCACCGATCGGCTGCTCGACCTCTGCGACGGCCACCGCACCGTCGGTGACCTGGTGGCCGCGTTGGCTCCAGCCGCGGAGGCCGACGTTCTCCGGGCCCTCGTCGACCTCCGCCGAGAGGGCGTCGTGGTGCTGGAGGACGCCGCCCAGGGCACGCCCTGATACCCCGGCGGCGCGGCCCGCGCCGCCGGTCGGCAACTGCCAGCGGGAGGGAGGTGAATCACATGGAGACCTTGGAGAACATCGTGTTCGAGATGGAGGAGCTTTCGCTCAGCAACGTTTCGGACATCGAGGCCCCCGGTTGCGCGAGCTGCTCGAGCTGCGGTGGGTGCACGGGCTGCGGCATGGAGAACTGACCAGCCCTCCCGCCCACGCCGCGCAGGCCCTAGGCCGGCACCGCAGCCCGCACCCTCACAAGCTTCCACAGGAGGATGCAATGAGCAAGGCTCTACCACGGCTCGGCGCCGGCCTGGGGTACCGCACGGCGCTACATCAGGACATCGTCGCCAACGCCGACCGGATCGACTTTCTCGAAGTCATCTCCGACCAATATCTGTACGCACCGCCGGAGAAGCTCCTGCGATTGTTGGAGCTTGGCGACGCGTTCCCCCTCATTCCCCACGGGGTCGGCCTGTCCGTCGGTACGGCGGCTCCCCTCGACGGCGATTACCTCGATCGGCTGGCGCAATTCGTCGAGGCGACGCGTGGCCACTGGTTCAGCGACCATCTGAGCTTCACCAGAACGCCCGATGTCGATGTCGAACAACTCACCCCCGTGTGGTTCACGGAGGAGAGCCTCGAAGCGGTCTGCCGCAACGTGCGGCAATTGAAGGCGCGAATCCCGGAACCGCCGTTCCTGCTGGAGAACGTCACCTACTACTTCCCGATCCCGGACAACGACCTCAGCGAGGCCGAGTTCATCACGCGGGTGCTCGAGGAAACCGACACCGGCCTGTTGGTCGACGTGAACAACGTCTGGATCAACTCAGTAAACCTGGGCTTCGACCCGTACGAATTCCTGAATTCGATTCCACTGGACCGGGTGGTGCAGATGCACATCGCCGGCGGGGTCGAGTTGGCCGGAATGCTCGTCGACACTCACAGCAGCGCCGTCAACGAGCAGGTGTGGGCGCTGGCCGCCCACGTCGTGGAACGGGCGCCGGTCAAGGCGATCCTGCTCGAATGGGATTCCGACTGGCCGGAGTTCGCCGAACTGCTGGACCACCTCGACCGGGCTCGCGACCTGCTGCCCGCCCCGGCGAAAGCCGGGTCATGAGCCTGCTCGACATGCAACGGGCGTTCAGCCGGCTGCTCACCGATCCCCACTTCGAACGGGAGTTCTTCGGCGAGGACGCGGAGGCGCCATCAGGGTACGACCTGACCGAGCGGGAGCTGGACAGCTTGCGCCGGATGGACCGGAAGCGGCTCCGGCTGCACGCCGGCAACCTGGCTCACGCCCGGATGGGCCTGGCGCTCAAGTCGGCTCCGCTCTCCGCGCTGGTCCTGCACGGTCAACTCGATCGGCACCTGGTGCGCTTCTGCCGGGAGTACCCGCCGGTTCCGGCCGCGGAGAGCGCCGTCATCCTGGCCACGACACGGCTGTGCGACTTCGCCGAGCGGCTCTTCGCCGACGGGGAGCTGCGGCCCGCGTACGCCTGGGACCTGCTCCGTTACGAGAAGCACCTACTGGTGCAGGGATTCGGCGCCGCGTCCTGTCACGACGCCGCCGAGTTCGCCCGTCGGCCGGCACCGCCGGAGCTGCTCGGCGACTGTGTCCCGATCACCGGCGCGCATGTGCTCGTCGACCACTTCCAGCATGACCTGACCGCCCTGCTGCCCAGGTTGCAGGCCGGCGAGGTGCCCGAGGACGCCCCGCCGCTCGCGGAGCCGATGCGGATGATGTTCGTGAAGCGGCCGTTGAAGGCGCTCGTCCAGACCTGCCGGCTCAACGCCGGGATGGAGTCGGTGTGGCTCCGGTGCGATGGCACCCGCACGGTGGACGACATCGCGTCCCGCTACCCCGACCCGCAACCGGTCGTGACGGCGCTCCGCGCTTTGAACCGCTTCGGGGCGATCGCCTTCACCGCCGAAAGGACGTGTTGAGGATGTGCGGCATCACCGGGATCTTCGGTACGGCCGACCACTCGGCCCTGGCGGCGATGACGGACTCGTTGCGTCACCGCGGCCCCGATGACGAAGGCCGGTACCTCGGCAAGCTCACGGGCATGGGCCACCGGCGTCTGAGCATCATCGGGATCGACAACGGCGCCCAGCCGATCCGCGGCGACCGACGCGACGTGTACGTGGTGGCCAACTGCGAGATCTACAACTACCGGCAGCTCCGTGACGACCTGCGGCGGCGGGGACACCACTTCGGCACGGACTCGGACGCCGAGGTCATCGTGCACCTCTACGAGGAGTACGGCGACCGGTGCGTCGAGCATCTACAGGGGATGTTCGCGTTCGCGGTCGCTGACGGGGACCGCCTGCTGCTGGCCCGGGACCGCTTCGGTATCAAGCCGCTGCACTACGCCGAGGTAGGCGCGGGCCTGCTGTTCGCGTCGGAGGTCAAGGCGCTGCTACAGAGCCGGCTGCTGACCCCGCAGATCGATGAGGAAGCGCTGGCCGACACGGCCGTGTTCGGTCATCCCGCCGGTCCCGGCACCTTGCTGCGGGGCGTGGTGAGCTTGCCACCCGGCCACACGCTCAGCGCGGTTCTAACGGACGACCAGGTTGTCACTTCCGTCACCCGCTACCACACGCTGCCGGAGGCGGAAGCCGACCCGATGCCGTTCGCGGAGGCCGCCGCCGACCTGACGGAACTGCTGCGGGCCACCGTCCGGTCGCACCTGATGGCCGAGGTGGAGATCGGGATCACTCTCTCCGGCGGCCTCGACTCGACGATCCTCGCGCGGCTCATGCGCGAACTGCACGACGGTCCGATCCGCGCCTACACGATCGGGGACCACGCGGACCATCCCGACGTGGTCCAGGCCCGGCGGCTGGCCGCGCGACTCGGCCTGAACCACCATGTGTCGATCCTGACGTTCCAGGATTTCGTCGCGACCATCCCGTCCTACCTCACCGCCGCCGAGCAGCCCGCCGGTCTCGGCGGCATCGCGCTCAACTTCCTGTGCCGGCGGATCGGCGAGGACGTCAAGGTGTGCCTCAACGGGGAAGGCGCGGACGAGGTTTTCGGCGGCTACGGCGAGTACGTCAACCGGTCGTTCCGGACCCGGCGGATGGTCGACCGTCTCGCCGCTCTCGAAGCGTCGGGTCGTCCGGTCAGCCGACGGGGGCGGGAATACCTCGACTCGCTCACCGCGGACCAGCCGTTCCCGCACTACCTGCGGAAGCTGTTCGCGGAGAACATGCGGGAGCAGCTCACCCGGGACCACCTCGAACTCCTGGACGCTTCGTCGATGGCAGCGAGCCTGGAGATGCGGGTGCCGTTCCTCGACCACCACGTGGTCGAGTTCGCGTTTCGTCAACCGCTGGCCCACCGGGTCGACTGGGAGTTGGGCATCACCAAGCGACTGCTCAAGCAGGCCGTCCTGAGGACCTGGGGTGACGAGGTCGATCTGGTGGGCAGTGTGCTGCGACGCAAGATCGGCGCGCCGACCTCGGTCCTCGGGCACCGGGAGCGGTTCATCCGCCTCTGCGAACAGGTGCTGCCGGCGGACTATCTCCGCGACGACGAGTACGGCGCGTACTTCGAACAGAAGTCCGACCTGCTGGTCTTCAACCTCTACCAGGAGATCTTCGTCCGATGCCGCGGCGTGCTTCCCGACGGGTTCACCATGCTGGACTTCATGGCGCAGCAGGCTCGCCGGCCGGCCCTGTCCGTGGCCGGCTGAGCTCGCCCGGCATGCCAACCGACACCGCGCACCAGCGGGACGCCCTGCTCCGCGTCCTGGGCCTGCTGCGACGGCGGTGGTGGGCGGCGGCGACCGCGGTGGCACTCGGTGTCGTGGTCATCCTGCTGACCAATGCGCTGCCGCTGGTGATCCGGCGCATCATCGACCACGGCCTGTTGCCCGACGACAGCGACGCCACGACCGCCGGGCTCGCCCTGCTGCTCGGGCTCGCCGCCCTCCGCTGGCTCGCGGACGTGGTACGCCGAGAGGTCAGCGGCCAGGTCGGGCTGCGTCTGGAGGCGGATCTACGGGCCCGGCTCTTCGGGCACCTGCTCTCGCTGGACGCCGGTTGGCACGGCCGCACGGAGGCCGGGCGGATGCTCTCCCTCGTCGGCTCCGACCTGCGAATCGTTCGCGCCTTCGTCTCCTACTCCGCCCTGTTCATCATCCTCAACACGCTGACCGCCGCCGCCGCCCTGATACAGATCTGGCTCCTGTCCTGGCCGGTCGGGGTGGCCGCCACCGCTGTCCTGCCGCTGTTCGGGCTGGTCACCATCGGCTACGGGCGTCGGACGTTCGCCGCTTCCGCCGGGCTTCAGGAACGGGTGGCCGCCCTCACCACGCACGCCGAGGAGAACGCGGCCGGGATGCGCGTCATCAAGGGCCTCGGCCGCGAGAACGAGGAAGTTGAGGCGTTCACTCGCCGGTCGGCCGAGGTCCGTGACCACAATGTCGCCCTGTCCGCGCTCCAGGCCCGTTACCTGCCGTGGACGATCGGCCTACCCGAGGTCGGCCTGGTGCTCATCGTATGGTTCGGCGGCTACCTGACGATCCGGGGATCGCTGACCGTGGGCACACTCGTGGCGCTGAGCACCTACATGGCTCTGCTGGTGTGGCCGGTCAGCTCCATGGTCGGGCTGTTCGGCTCCGCCCGGCGGGCCGCCGCCAGCGCCGCTCGGGTCTACGCGGTTCTGGACGAGCCCTTGACGGTGGCTGACCGTCCCGGTGCGGTCGACCTGCCCCGAGCGTCAGGTGGCGCCTCCGTCACCTTCGACGACCTCTGCTTCCGGTACCCCGGCGGGACCTGGCCCGGCCTGCGCCGGATCCGACTGGACGTGGCCGCAGGTGAACACGTGACAATCGAGGGCGTCGGTGGTTCCGGCAAGTCGGCGCTGGCCGGGCTGCTGGTGCGACTCTGGCTGCCGGACTCCGGCCGCCTGATGGCCGACGGCATCGACGTCGCCGACCTCACGCTCGGCTCGGTACGCGCCGCGGTAGGTTACGTGCCACAGGACGCCGTCCTGTTCAACGGCACCGTCCGCGACAACCTCCTCGTCGGTCACCCCACCGCGACCGCGGCCCAACTCGACCGGGCGCTGCGCCTGGCCGCCGCCGACGAGTTGGTGCGGACGTTGCCCGAGGGATTGCAGACCGTCGTCGGTGAACACGGACATCTGCTGTCCGGCGGGCAGCGCCAGCGGCTGGCCCTGGCCCGCGCAGTCCTGCCAGAACCCCGGGTCCTCGTCCTCGACGACGCACTGACCCAGATCGACACGGAGACCAGGCAACGCGTTCGCCACCGGCTCGATGAACTGGCCGGCGCGGTCACCATCCTGCATCTGACCCGACCCGGAGTTGGGGGACAACCTCGCGGGCGGGTGGTCACCCTGACCGCCGACGGTGCGCTGTGCGAGACCACCGGCGCGGGCGGTGGTCAGCGGTGACCGCGCGACGAGGTCGCGTGGTCGCGTTCCTGCGTCCGCTGCTCCGGACGCACCGAGGGCCGGTCCTGCTCGGCCTCGGTGCTGCCATCCTCCAGACCGCTGCCGCGCTCACCATCCCGTACCTGATGAAGGTCGCCATCGACGACGGAATCCTGGTCGGGAACGTCACGGTGCTGTCCCTCGCGGCACTGGCCGGCGTCGCGCTGGCCGGCTTGGAGGTGCTCGCGGCCCGTACACAGATCCGCGCGGTGGCCCGCGCCGGGCACGGCATGCTCTCCAGCACTCGGGTCGCGCTCTTCGCGCACCTGCAACGGCTGCCGATGCAGTACCACGAACACCACCGTCCGGGGCGGCAGGTCGCCAGCCTGACCGCGGACATCGAAGCGATGAGCGGGTTGCTGACCCAGGGATTCGTCACCCTCTTCGTCAGTACGCTCACCCTCGCCGGTACGGCGGTCGTGCTCCTTCTGCTCGACCCCGGGCTGGCGGTCGCCTGCCTCGTCGTGATGCCCGTGCTGGCACTGGCGACGAGATGGTTCCGCCGTCGGTCGGCGGTCGCCTGGCGACAGGTACGGGAGACCGCGACCGCAGTCACCGTCGAGTTGCAGCAGGCCCTGAGCGCCATCGCGGTCATCCAGGCGCTCCGCCACGAGCGGACGACACTCGACCGGTTCGCCGCGGCTGACGGCGAGGAGCGGCAGGCCAAAGCCGCCACGGTCCGCACGGCCGGGGTCTACTTCCCCACCCTCGACCTCTGCTCGGCCCTGGCCACCGTCGCCGTCCTCGCCATGGGGGCTCGTTCCGTCTCGGCCGAGGGGCTGGAGATCGGCACCCTCACCGCCTTCCTTCTCTACCTGCGGGGCTTCTTCAGTCCGATCTACGAGTTGTCCTCCGTGTACGACACCCTCCAGTCGGCCGTGGCGGGGGCCGAACGGGTCATCGACATCCTGGCGACACCGGTGACGGTGTCCGAACCGGCGTCGCCGGCGCGACTCCCGGACCCACGCGGCGCGGTCACCCTGTCCGACGTGACCTTCGCCTACCCCGACCACGACGGCCTCAGCGGACCGGACGTGCTGCACGACGTCAACCTGGCCGTTGCCGCGGGCAGCACCCTTGTCATCATCGGCCCCAGCGGCGCCGGCAAGTCCACGCTGGTGAAACTGATGCTGCGCTTCTACGACCCTCAGCGGGGGCGAGTCACGCTGGACGGGGTCGACGTGCGTCGACTGGCCCACTCGGACCTACGTCGCGCGATCGCCTACGTGCCGCAGGAGGGATACCTGTTCACCGGTTCCATCTCGGACAACATCAGGATGGGCAGCCCGACGGCCACCGACGACGAGATCGAAGCCGCCGCACGCACGCTTGGAGTCTGGTCAGTCCTGTCCACCACATCTGAGGGGCTCGACACACCCGTCGGGGTGCGTGGTACGGCTCTGTCCGCGAGCCAGCGCCAGGTGATCGCGATTTTGCGCGCGTGGATGGCGGACCCGACGGTGTTGATCTGGGACGAGGCGACCAGCAGCCTGGATGTCGAGACCGACCAGAGGGTTCAGGACGCCACCCGCCTGCTCCGGACCGGGCGCACCATGATCGTCGTAACGCACGACCTGCTCCGGAGCCTGGACGCCGACTCGGTAGCACTGGTGCGGAACGGGCGGGTGGTGGCGTACGGGACGCCTGCGGAACTGCTGGCCACGGAGCGCTGGCTGTCCGAGGGCATCCAGCGGCCGACCCTCGCGACCCACGGCCAGCCCGCCGCTTATGCCGAGGAACCGGTGCCGACGGTCGGCATACGGACGGACCTGAGTTGATCTCCGCTGATGTGCGCAGTGGGTGATATTGCCGCGAGGGCAGCGAACCGGCTGGTCAGCGCCTTCGTCGCATAGATAAGAATCAAGGCTCTGGCCGACTTTTGCTGGTCAGGACCTCGAATTGGTGCCCCCGGCAGGATTCGAACCTGCGACACACGGTTTAGGAAACCGATGCTCTATCCCCTGAGCTACGAGGGCGCGAGCGCCTAGTCTAGCGACCTGGGGTTCACCTGGGGTGGCAGGGAGTGGCCCACGTTCACCCACGTTCCCCGGACCGCCGTTCGCCCAGCCCAGGACCACACCCCGAGTCTCCATGTGACTCTGGTTGATCTTGGCGGGCAGGGTGGAGTGGCCGGCGCGATGGGTTCGTGTCGGCGTGGAGCGGGCTGGTTCAGGCTGCGGCGCGGATCGCTGGCGCCGGTCGGGTGAAGGTTTTGCGGTCGCGGATGAGTGCCCAGAGGACATCGACGCGTCGTCGGGCGAGGGCGAGTATGGCTTGGCGGTGGTTTTTGCCTTCGGCGCGTTTCTTCTCGTAGTAGGCGCGCGAAGTGGGGCATTCTCTGGCGGCGGTGAAGGCGGCCATCCACAGAATGTGGCGCAGTCTTCGGTGGTATCGGCGGGGCTGGCGATGGTTCCCGGAGACCGTTCCGGAGTCGCGAGAAACTGGGGCCAGGCCGGCGTGGGCGGCGAGTTTGGCGGGGCTGTCGTACTCGGTCATGCCGGCGGTGTGGACAAGCAGTTCGGCGGTGAGCAGGGGACCCATGCCGGGCAGGCTCCCGATGATCGGCGTCAAGGGGTGCTGGTCGAGTTGCTCGGCGATGAGGTCGTCGACGGCGGCGATGCGTTGTTCGATGGCGAGGATCTCGGTGGCCATCTGCCCGACGACCACGGCTGCGGCACGTTAGCCGGGCAGGGTGACGGTCTGCTGCCGGGCGGCGGCGACCATCGCCTCGGCCACCTGGACGGCGTTCTTGACGTGCCGCGGCGGAGCAGAGCGGTGATCCGGTCGACGCCGGCGTGCCGGATCGCGGCCGGTGTCTGCCAGCACGCGAGGACCATCATCGGGGCCTTGCGGTTCAGGTCCACGGCCCCCGTTCGAGGGCGGGGCTGATCCCGGTGAGGAGTTCCTGCAACCGGAACAGGGTGGCGACGCGCTGCCCGACGAGGTCCCCGCGGTAACCCGTCAAAACGGTTAGCTCGGCCAGGAGCCGGTCAGACGGTTCCAGGACGGGGATGTCGGGGCGCATACGGATCGTCTGTGCGATGACGACCGCGTCGCGGGCGTCGGTCTTGTTCTCTCCGGCGAACGCGGCGGCCATGTGGAACGCGACGGTGCCGGAGACATAGCGGACCTGCACCTGGCGGCGCCAGAGCAGGGTCAGCAGGAGGGCGGACAGGCCGGTGGTGACGTCGACTGCCCAGCAGACCGCACGGCCGTGTGTCGACACCTCGGCCATGACGGTGAGCAGTGAGGTCTCGTCGTTGGCTACTCGGCGGGAGTAGACGAGCCGGCCTTCGCCGTCGACGGCGGCGACGTGGTGGTGGGTCTTGCCGATGTCCACGCCGATTCACAGCTTCGCCACCGTCGTACTCTCCTTCGTCGGTCGGTTTGCTCGAATGTGCCTCGTCTGGGTTCGGGTTAGCCGGCATCTTCTGTCAATGCGAACGCAGGTCGCGGATCTCCATCAGCGGTCTACCGAATCTCGCAGACGACGAAGCAGCGGGTGGCATCTCCTACCGTGAGCCAAGCGATCTCGACGAAACACACGCAGCCATACCCATCGCTCCCGGGCATCAGGGTCTACGGCCACCAGGGCCGCGCCCGTTCAACCCGGCCTGCCCGCGAGGCGAGAAGTGGGTGGCACCTCGAGGCTCAGCCACAATCACGGCGGAACACACACAGCCATCCCCACTCCCCGCCCTGTGGGCGCGGCGGCGCCAGTCTGCCGCACCTGCCGCCGGCATCTCGGACTTGGTGTGCGGCCCGCGGGCATCAGACCCCCGTCGAGCGGGGGAAGGAGCACAGTGACTGAGAGAGCGAATTTCGGTGCATGGATCGCGTCGGTGTGCGGTGGCGGCGCGACCGCCCAGCTGGGAGAGCGGTGGCACGGGTTCACCCCATGATGCCGACGGGGGACCGCGCGGGGCGGTGACGCAGTGACCGCCAGGTCGGCAACGCGCTCGCCAGCACCGCCAGCAGCAGGCAGAGCCCCACCACCGAGCCGACCACCGACCACGGCACCACCAAGTCGACCGGTACGCCGGCCTGCTCGGCGAGGCCGGCACGGACGCTCAGCAGACCGACGAACGCGACAGCCCCGCCGAGCAGAGCGCCGATCAGCACCACCAGGGCGGCCTCGGCCGTGACCAGCCAGATGACCTGCCGCCGGGTCGCCCCGGCCAGCCGGATCAGCCGCAGATCAACCACCCGGCCGGCGGCGGCCATCAACAGCGTGTTCGCCACCGCGACAGCCCCATAACCGGCCGACACACCGATTAGCAGCAGCGTGAACAGCCAAACGAGGCGGTCCTCGGCGCGGTCCGCCTCGGCCGCCCACCCGGCCACGTCGACGATCCGCGCTCCGGCCGGAGGGTCGACCCGGTTCTGGACGTACACCGCGGAGGTGAGCGCCGAGGGGTCGTGCGACCGGACCATCGACCGGGGCAGGAGCAGGTCGCCGGGGATCGAGTCGTCGGTGACGACCGCGACGACGCGCAGCGACACCACCTCCCCATCGGCGAAGACCAACGCGTACGGCTCGGACGGCTGCCGGTTCGCCGAGGCGGGAAGGACCACCGTGTCACCACCGCTCAGGTCGTCCAGTGAGCCGGCAACCACGGTGAGCGCCCGGTTGGCAGCGGCGAAGCCCGCAGGGTCCACGCCGTGCGCGGTCAACGGCTGGTTCGCCGGCGACGAGTCCGGGTCGCTCTCGAAGACCGTCGTCGGCAGCAGGGCGGTCCCCCCAACCGCCGCGACGACCTGGTCCGACAGGCCCGGTGCGCGGTCGGGCACGACGACCCAGCCGGCGTTCACGTTGTCGGCCCGGCTCGCCGCGTAGGCGGCCGTGGTGGTGCGCACCATCCCGGAGATCAGCACCGCGAACGCGACCGTGAGCAGCACCGGGGCGGCGATCGACGCCGTCCGCCGGGTCGCGGTCGACGCCCCGGCCCGGACCAGCATCCCGATTGCACCACCCGGTCGACGCACCGGCGACCGCAGCAGCCGCACCACGGGGCCGACGGCTGCCGGGGCCAACACGGTGGCGCCGGCCACCAGGGCCATCACGGCGTAGAGGGCGAACGTGGCAGCGTCGCGGGCCTGGTCGGCGGTCGCCGTGCCAAGGCTGAGGGCGAGCCCCGCCGCGACGAGGAGCACCCCGGTGGCGACTCGCAGCCGTCCGATCGGCCGCTGTTCCACCGCCGCCTCGCGCAACGCCTCCAGCGGGCGTACGCGTGCCGCTCGGCGCGACGCCGACCAGACGGCCAGCAGCGCGATCATCGGACCGGCGACGATTGACACCGCGACCGGCCAGGGTTCGTACCGGCCCCGGAAGGTCGCCGGCTCGAAGCCGACGTCGACGAGCAGCCCGCCCAACACCGGGGCGAGCGCTACGCCGGCCAGGAGGCCGGTGAGTCCGGCCGTGGCGCCGACGACCAGCGCCTCGGCGTGGACCATGCGGTGGACTTGACGGGGGGTGGCCCCGACGGCGCGTAGCAGGCCCAGCTCACGGCGACGCTGCGCGACGGTGATCGCGAAGGTGGAGGCGACCACGAAGACCGTGACGAAACCCGCGAGAGCCGCCGTGGCGGTGAGCACCTGCATGCCGATCCAGCGGGTGCGGGCATCCCCCCGAGGCTCCAGAGCGGCGCGGCCGTCCCCGGTCAACGCCCGCCCGTCGCGGCCGAGGACACCGCGAGCCGCCTTGGCGATCGCCTCGGGGTCGGCGCCCGGAGCGACCAGCAGGCCAATGGCCCGGACGCCGGGCGCGAGCACGGCCGCGACCTCGTCCGCGACGTAGACACCGGGCGCATCGACCAGACCGGTGACGGTGTGCGGCTCCGGTCCCGCTGCCGTGAGCAGGGTGACCGGCCCGCCGGGAGGCAGCCCGAGCGCGCTGTCGACGACCACCTCGCCGGCCCGCCGGGGCGGCTCGCCGGCCGTGAGACGAAGTCCACCCAGCCGGGTGCTGGACCAGCCGTGCCCCTGGTGAGAGTCCTCCCGCTGCGCATCGGTGGCCGGGGGCCGGCCGTTGACGAGCGCCTGGGCGTAGAAGGTCCGGTCCGGCACTGCCGCCGTAACGCCCGGCACCTCGGCCAGCCCGCTGGTGAGTTCCGCCGTCCTGGCGGCCGACCACGGCCGGGTGGGCGCGAACGAGTCGGTCGGCGCACCGGCCTCAGGGCTCTGCACCACGACCGCTGCGTACGCCAGCCGATCGGGCACCTGTGGGCGGCCGGAGGCGAGCAGCAGGGTGGTCGCCGTGACCAGGGTGACGCCGACGGCGACGGCGATGAACGCACCGGCCGACCGCCGGATGCTCAGCACGACGGCTCCACGGGACGCGCCGGGACCGTGTCCCGCTCGGCGATCCGCGCGGCGACGACCGCTGCGGTGATCCCGCCGGTGAACTCGTCGACGACGCGGCCGTCGGCGAGCAGGAGGACCCGATCGGCGTACGCGGCCGCGGTGGGATCGTGGGTCACCATCACGACGGTCTGCCGGTGGTCGTCGACGAGCACGCGCAGCAGCCGGAGGATCTGCTGGGACGCCGCGCTGTCCAGTGCCCCGGTCGGTTCGTCGGCGAAGACGACCGCGGGACAGGTGATCAACGCTCGGGCCACGGCGACGCGTTGCTGTTCGCCGCCGGACAGTTCGCTCGGCCGGTGCCCGGCCCGGTCGGTCAGTCCCACGGCGTCGAGCGCGGCGAGGACGTTCCGGGCCGGGGGACGGCGCCTCGCCAGGCGCAGCGGCAACTCGACGTTCTCGGCAGCGGTCAGCGTGGACACGAGGTTTAACGCCTGGAACACGAAACCGATCCGATCGCGGCGCAACCGGGTCAGCTCGTCCTCGTCCAGGTCGTCGAGACGCCTGCCGTCGATCGTGACGGTCCCTGCGGTCGGCTTGTCCAACCCGGCCGCACAGTGCAGCAGGGTGGACTTGCCCGAGCCCGACGGGCCCATCACGGCCGTGAAGGTGCCGCTGGCGAAGCTGGTCGTCACGCCGTCGAGCGCCGTCACTCGGCGTGCTCCGGTGCCGTACACCGCGCGGAGCCCTGTCAGGGTCACTGCCTGTGTGGTCATGACCGTCAGGGTGCCGGCTCCGGCAGGTGCCGCGCGTCGTGCCGGCGCGGGCACATTCTGGCCCTCCCCCGGGCGGAGCCCGGGTCCGGGACGAGCCTGACGTCGTACCCGAGGATGACCACCCGCAGGTGGACGCGGCCGAACCGGCCCACCGATACGCTTCGACAGGTGACCGCCCTCCTGCTGACCCGGCGGCTGCGGCCGGCGGAACTGGCCATCGTGGACGCCGTGCTCGCCGTGGCGGTCGGCGGGCTCCTCGGCCCGTACGCGGCGCTGGAATCGCCGCTGCACGGTGGTGTGCGCGAACCGCTCTTGGTGTCGGTGATCGTCGGGTTCGCCCTCGGGCTGCCGTTGGCCGTCCGGAGGCGGTGGCCGATCACCGTCGCCATCGTGATCAGCTCCGTGGCCACCGTCGCCCTGATCACCGGCGTGATTCCCAACTATGCCGCCGCCGCGCCCGGGCTCGCCATCGGCCTGTCCTTCTACACGGTGGCCGTGTCGACGCAAATGCGTCGGTCACTGCTGTGTGCCGCCGGTTGTCTCGCTCTGGTGAGCGTCGCCCTGGTGCTGACTGAGAGCGACCTCTGGTCGCGAACCGGCGGAGTCGTCTACGCCACCGTCATGATCGCGCCCGCCTGGTTGATCGGTTGGCTGGTCCGCGAGCGGCGTGCCATCGCCGCCCGTGAGGGCGAGCACCTGGTCCGCCGGACCGCTGCCGAGGAGCGATTACGGGTGGCCCGGGAGCTGCACGATGTCGTCGCGCACACGCTGAGCCTCATCGTGGTGAAGGCGGCCGTCGCCAATCACGTCGCCGGGACCGATCCCGGCGAGGCGGGGGCCGCCCTGCGGGTGATCGAGGAGACCGGCCGCAACGCACTGACCGACGTGCGTCGGGTACTCGGCGCGCTGCGCGAGGAAACCCCGTACGCCCCGACTCCCGGGCTGGACGAACTGCCCGCGCTGGCCCAGCAGGCGGCGATCGCCGGTGTCGACGTACGGCTTGACGTACGGCAGGAGGAACCGGCCGCAGCGGTGCCGGAGTCGGTGGGTCTGGGGGTCTACCGGATCGTGCAGGAGGCGGTGACCAACGTGGTGAAGCACGCGGCACCGGCCACCTGCAGAGCAACGGTGACCGTCACGCCTCGCGAGGTCAGGATCGAGGTGACCGATGACGGCCGCCGTCCGGTCCTGATCGGCGGGGAGGGGCACGGGCTGATCGGCATGCGGGAACGGGCGACGTTGCACGGGGGCGAGTTCCGCGCCGGGCCGCGCTCCGGCGGCGGCTACGCGGTGACCGCCACCCTGCCCTACCGGGTGGCCGCGTGATCCGGGTGCTGATCGCCGACGACCAGGCGCTGCTGCGCGGCAGCTTCCGACTGTTGGTCGATTCGACCCCGGATTTCAATACAGTCGGTGAGGCGGGCACCGGCGTGGAGGCCGTGGCGCTGGCCGCCGAGCACCGCCCGGACGTGGTGTTGATGGACGTGCGGATGCCGGAGATGGACGGCATCGAGGCGACCCGACGCATCTGCGCCGAGCCGGCGACAGCCGGCACCCGCGTCGTCATCCTGACCACATTCGACTTGGACGAGTACGTCTACGGGGCACTGCGCGCCGGAGCCAGCGGCTTCCTACTCAAGGACACCCCGCCGGCGGACCTGCTGACCGGCATCCGGGTGGTGGCCGCCGGCGAAGGGCTGCTCGCGCCGACGGTGACCCGCCGGCTGATCGACGAGTTCGCGCGTCGGCCGGAGCCGGCCCGGCCGCTGCCACGGCGGCTGGCGGAGGTGACCGAGCGAGAACGGGAGGTGCTCACACTGATCGCCCGCGGCCTGTCCAACGCGGAGTTGGCCGAGCATCTCCATCTCAGCCTGGCCACCGTCAAGACACACGTCGGACGACTGTTGACCAAGCTGGCGGTACGCGATCGGGCACAACTGGTCATCATCGCCTACGAAACGGGCTTGGTCGGGCCGGGCGGTCCGCGCTGAGGGCATCGCCCTCCGTGGGAAGACACCAAGCGTGCTTGGCCTAGCGTAGTAGGCTTACCGGCATGGGCCGGTTCTCCGAGGATGAGCTGCAGGCGGTTGTCTCCCGGTACGAGGCGACGCGTGCGGCCGCGTTGACCGAGCGGGACGAGCAACTGCGGGCCTTCCATGCGGCCGGCTGGCGGCCGGTGGATCTGCAACGCGTCACCGGCTACAGCCGGGAGACGATCCGTCAGGCACTACGACCGGAAGTCCGACGGGCGACCAACCTCAACCGGCGCCGGACGTCACCCCAGCCGCCGGTGGACTACCGGCCCTACGGTGACGGGAAGCCCTACGTCGTGGCCGAAACCCTCACCGAACTGCACGGCCCGACCGAGGGAACGGTGACGCTTCCGCGTCACCTCGACTGGTCCGGGCGCGCCGAGTACGACCTGAACCGGCCCGCGCGCCTGGCCAGCATGTACAAGGTGGTGCTCACCGAAGCCAGCACGGTCGAGGACCTGAACACCTGGCTCGATGCCGACCTGCTCCGGCGGCTCTGGCCCACCCTCTGGCTGCCGCCCCAGCTCCGCCAACGCTGGGAGGAAGCCTTCCCCGAACTCGCCGCCACCCGCAGCGACGCGGCATAGCGGTGGACCCCTTCCACGAACGCCTCGCCCGTACCGGACTCGCGGCCGCCGACCGATACGGCTTCGCGCTGGCCGGCGGCTACGCGGTCCAGGCCGCCGGGTTCGTCGAGCGGCCCAGCGAGAGCGGCGGCCGGCCGGCGCGAAGGGACGGGCCTGTCCGGCGTCGACGAGTGCGGTGACCCGGGCGGCCGGCGGTTTGACGAGCAGGTTGCCGGGGCGGTGGTCCCAGGCGGCGAAGAAGACGCCCGACAGCCGCAGGCAGGGCAGGCCCGTCATCGTCGAGCCCATGACGCAGGCAGGTCCCGCACCTGCTCCCACAGCGCGCGCGACTTGTCAGTGCTCGTGCCGCGTCGTCTCCCTGGGGACAGGTCGGGCGCTGGGCACGCGTTGGTGCGCCAGCAGGTCCGGGCCGGGGTCGTGCCCTTCGGCCACGAGAGCGAGTCGGGCGAGGTAGTTCCCCCAGCCGCCGTCATGGGTGCTCGCCATCGGTCCGGACAGGCCGCGGTGGACGAGGTGCAGCTCGGTCCGGTCGCCGTCCGGGCCGGGTAGCGGTGTCAGGGTGATCTCGACGGTGGTCGAGCCGGGCGGAATGCCGACGTCCTGGCGATCCCAGCCGTAGGTGAAGACCACACTCCGGTCCGGGACAAGGTCGACGAACCGGCCGGACACTCTGTCGCCGTTGGCGTGCCGCCAGGTGATAACTCCGTCGACGACGCCGTCGACGTCAGCCTGCGGGGCCATCCACCGTACGAGGCCGTCGGCCGTGGTCAGGAGCAGGTAGACGCGTTCCGGGGCGGCATCGATGACGAGGGTGCGGTCGACAAGGCGGACACCGAGCCCCGGGTGCGAGGGCTCGTTGGATTCGATGGTCATCCGTCCGTCCCCGTGCGGCGAGCGGGGCGGCCGCGGCGGCGGTCGATCGTCTCGTCGTGCTCCGCGACCGTCTGGAGCCGTTCAAGGGCGTCGCCCCAGATCTCGTCGAGGACGGCTCGGACCTGCGCGAGTCGCGTGAAGTCGACCCGGTACAGCCGACGTTGCGCGTCCACCCGGACGCGCAGCAGACCGGTCTGCCGCAACAGCTTCAGGTGCGGGCTCGCGGCGGCCGGGGACAGTCCCGCGGCCTTGGCGAGCTCGGTCGCTGTGCGTTCGCCGTCCCGTGCCATCGCGAGCATCGCCCGCCGTCCGGCATGGCCCATCGCGCGGACGGCCTCTTCCACCTCGTCGTCACGTGCGCCGCCGGTGGGAGTCACGGCGTCCGGCCCATGCCCGCGAGCAGCCGGTCCTGCGCCGAGGCGTCGGCGGCGACGGTGACTGCGGGGCCGACCAGACCGCGTGCCCGGCCGCGTTCGGGCATGTCGGGTAGGAACATGGCCACGCACGCCTCGACTAGCGCGGGGTCGAGAGTGCGGTTCTGTCCGGTCGCGACGGCCAGGTCCCACGAGTGGACGAGCTGGTCCATGAACGTGCCGGCCGCGGCCTCGCCGACGGACCACTCGAAACCCAGCGGCGACATGCACCGCCGCTCCAGCGCGCCCGGCTGGCGCAGCGCCGCGAGGCACTGCGCGACAACGGTCCGGTACGAGGCGTCCGCGTCAAGGTCGTGGCCGGTAGCCGCGAGCAGGTAGGCAGGCCCGCCCCGCAGATGGTCCAGCAGCGCACGCACGTCCCACTGGGCACACGGCGTCGGGCCGGCGAGCTGCTCGTCGCCCACGTTCTCGGCGAGGCCGACCGCACGCCAGGCCGCCGCCTCGAACAGTTCCACCGGTCCCATCCGACCCTCCTCAAGAATTTCCTTAATTAAGCTAATCCTTGATTACGGTGACCTGTGGTGTCAAGGGACGGCCCAGGGCATCCGTGAGGGCGCCAGAGTCCCCGGGTTGGCATGACGTCGGCCACCGTCGGCGTCGGTCGAACCCTGTCACGGAGCGTGAGTGGTCAACCCGCCCCGCGACGCCCTCCTCACCCTCGTCCAGCGCGCCGACCGTAACTTCGACCCGCGCATCTTCGCCGACGCCCTCGGACAAGCCACCCAGCTCGATCCCGACGACTTCGCCCAGTACGGCGTCACCGGCCCAGCCCAGGCTCAGCGAGCAGGTGGCGCGCGGCGAAGGCGGGACGGGCCCGGAGTAGCGAGACATCGGAGGCCGCCAGCGGCGCGTGCCGGCGAATGGTTGCGGTCGGGACGACAGGGTCACTAAGATTTGGTCATATGCACAAGGCGGACGCACAGGGCACTTGTACAGGGCAATCGACCAAGGCGCCTGGCCGACCAAACGGAACGGCCGCACCCATCGACCAGGTCGGTGGAGCCGGCCGAACAGCGGAGGAACTCATGCCGGACACCGCGTCCACTCGCGGCCAGCGCACCAGGGAGGCTCTGTGCTCCGCCACCGTGGCGCTGGTGGCGGAGGTTGGCTGGGGCAACGTGACCACTCGACTGGTGGCCGATCGGGCCGGGGTGCCGGTGGGTGCGGTTCACTACCACTTCCGGTCGCTGAGCGAGCTACTCATCGAGGCCTGCACGCCGGTGCTGTGGCAACTCATCGACGAGGTGCGGGCCGGGTTGGGCAGCACGGCCGACCTGGAGACCGGGCTGGACTGGTTCGTCACCAGCCTGACCGGATACGCGGGCGACCCGACCGCTCTGCGGCTGCCGAGCGAGATCTTCCTGGCCGCCACCCGGAACGAGAGCCTGGGCGCTCGCATCGACGAGGCGATCAGGACGTTCCGGGAGGTCGTCACGGCGTGGCTGGACCGGTGCGGGCATGGGGCCGACGCGGAGGCGGCCGCCACGGTGCTCGCCGCGGCCATGGACGGCCTGCTGCTCTACCGGGCGGTGGGCGTCGCCGTCGAGCCGGCCGCGCTCGCCGGGATCCTGCGGCGGATCGTCACCCCGCCGTCATCGACATCGAATCCGATCGAGCAGAGAGGTACGTGAGAAATGCGGGCAATCATCTGTGGAGCCGGCATCGCCGGGTTGACCGCGGCCTGGTGGCTCGAGCGGGACGGTTGGCAGGTCACCCTGGTCGAGCGGGCGGCCGGGCTTCGCGACGAGGGCTATCTGATCGACTTCTTCGGCTCCGGCTATGACGTGGCCGAGCGCATGGGGCTGGTCCCCGCGCTCCGCCGCGCCCAGACCAGAGCGAAGGCCATCGAGTACGTCGACCCCGATGGACACGGCCGGGGCAAGCTGCGCTACCAGTCCTTCGACGTGGCGTTCCGGGGCCGGATCGCAACGATCATGCGCGGCCACCTGGAACGGGTGCTGCACGACTCGTTGGGCGACCGGGTGCCGATCCGGTACGGGACCACGATCGACGCGGTCCGCCCGGACATCCACGGTGTCGACGTGACGCTGAGCGACGACACGCAGCAGCGGGCGGACCTGCTGATCGGCGCGGACGGGATCCATTCCCGGGTACGGCGACTCGTGTTCGGCCCGGAGGAACCGTACCTGCGCTATATCGGGTACCACACCGCCTCCTACGTTTTCACCGATCCGCAGCTGCGGGACCAGATCGGCGACCGGTTCCTGGCGGTTGCCGTACCGAACCGCCAGCTCGGCCTGTACCCGATCGACGACCGGCGGCTCGCCGCCTGGCTGGTGCACCGGTCGCCGCAACCGGCGCTGCCGGCGGAACCGGCGGCGACCATCCGGTCCACCTACGTCGGCCTCGGCGAGCTGGCCGACCGGGCGCTCGCCCACTGCCCTACGGGTGCCGAGCTGTACTACGACCAGGTGGCGCAGATCGAGATGGCGGGCTGGAATCGCGGGCCGGTGACCCTGGTTGGCGACGCGTGCCAGGCCGTATCGCTGATGGCTGGCCAGGGCGCCGCGATGGCGATGGGCGGCGCCTACGTACTGGCCGAGGAGCTGCGGCGGGGCGGTGGGGTGCCGGCGGCGATGGACCGGTACGAGAAACGGATGCGGCCGTTCGTCCGGGCCAAGCAGCGAGCCGGCCGGCGAACCGCGCACTGGCTGGTCCCCAACACCGGATGGCGGCTGTCGGTGCGGGCCGCCGCGTTCGCCGCGGCCGCGCTGCCGGGCGTGCCGGCCCTGCTGCGCCCCGCGCTGGCGACGTCGAGCAGCAGCGTCGTCACCTCTTCCGCCGAGCCGGTCGGAACGGCCCGATGAGACGGCTCGCCGCTCCCGCACCGCCCCACGGCCTGTTCCGGCTGCCCATCCTGCTCTACCGCGCCCACCTGGGCCGGGCCGGTTCGTGCTGATCGAGCACGTCGGCCGGCGCACCGGCCGGCTCGGGCACACCGTGGTCGAGGTGGTCGACCCGTCCACCGAGGGCTACGTGGTGGCCGCCGGCTTCGGCGCCCGGTCCGACTGGTACCGCAACCTCCGGGCGCATCCGCGGGCGGACATCCAGCTGGGCGGGCAGCGCCTGGCGGTCACCGCCGTGCCGCTGCCGGCCGTCGCGGGGGCCGAGCGAAGCGGCACAGGTCGACCCGGGTGACCTCCGCTGGAGAATCGCACACCGCACACATCAGCAAGAGCGATAGCGGCCCGCCGTGACCCCGGGCCCACCTCGCACCTGATCCCTCGCCACGCCCCCGCACCGTAGGCGGCGATCTTCGACAGGTGCATCGTCAGGGCACCGGCCGCCTCGGTGCCGATGTACGCCGCCCGCGTCAGCCCGTAGCGAGGAAGAAGGGCGCCGTCAACGGCCCCACCGAACCCAGCAGCGCCGAGCTCAGCCCAGATGCGGCGCCCACCGCGGCGAACCACAGCCGCACCCGCACCCCGCCCGGCAGGCTCTTGTCGCCGGCCAGGCGTTTCAGCAGGCGCAGCAGGTCCGGCAGCAGCCGCAGCATCTCACCGAGGTCTGGGCGCGCATGGCGCCGCCCGGCCGACAGCAACGCCGCGATCAGCGCCAGCCACACCACGAGCATACCGACGGTGGCACCCACGGCGATCTTCCACACGGCGTCCATCAGATGCCAACTGTAGGGCGCCGGGTGGGTGCAGCAGCTCGGCGGTGGCTGCGCCGGCAGCCATGCCGGTGGGTCCCCGCGAGACCCGATTTTCGCGCCAACCCTTCATCGCAGCGGCTTGAATGGCTAGGTGCGGGTTGACCGGGACAGGCGGGACTGGCGCATCGGCAGCGCCGCCGACGTGGGTTGGATCGCCGGTCACACCACTGCCGGTGTCTCGATCACCACCGCCATCCCGCCGATCTTCGACGCCTACGCCACCACGTACCAGGCCGACGACGTCACCGCCGCCGCCTACGAGCGGGCCCTGGTCGAGGTTCTCCTCACGCACACCCCCGACCAGCCCTGGTGGCTGGCCTATCTCGACACCGGCGCCCACGACGTCGTCCTTCCCCACGCCCCGCGGGTGTTCCTCTACTGGAACTGGCCGTACGTGCTGGTCGAGGCCGGACCCGAGGCGGCCCTCACCTGGCGCGCCGGCGGTCACATGCGCCACGCGCACGGCGCGCTACCCGACCTGTTCTTCCCCGCCGACCGGTCATGGCTGGTCTCCGCCCTCTGGGACGACACCTGGACCTGTGTCGGTGGCCCGGAACAACTGATCGACAGTCTCGAACGCGACCCGGTGGCCAACGCCCGCCGGGTCCGACCCGACGAGGACGCGCTGCCACCGGGGCTGACCCGCGAGTGACAGATTCCGCCGCGAGGGTGCCGATCACGACCACGGGACAGGCCGCCGCCGATCCCTCGCGCGTCCGGCCGCCGTGTCGGCTCTCCTGAGTAGGGTGGGAGGCTGTCCGCGCCCGGTGGGAGGTAGATGATGACGGCGCAGCCATCCCGACCGACGTTCGGGCTGGACGATTTCGCGCTCGACGACCGGATGCGACTGTTCGGTTACGTGACGGCGGAGAACCGGTTCGCCTACCTGTGGTTGCTGCGGGCGTTCGATTCGGCCCGGTCCAGTTACCACGTGGTGCTGCACACCTCCGACGTGGCCGCGGCGCTGGCGACGGTGCACGAGGCGGACGCGGACTGCCCGGATCCGGCGGGGCTGGAGTTGCCGCGGCTGCTCGACGCCCTGGTGGAGTGGGGGGTGCTCGACCGGGGGCAGGACGGTTCCCGGGCCACCACGCTCGCGGAGTACCGCAACCGGCACTCGGTGTACCAGTTCACCGAGGCCGGATACCGGGCGCACCGGGCGGTGGAGGCGGTGTTGTCGGCGAGCATGGCCGACTCGACGCTGTCCCGGCTGGTCTTCGCCGACCTCCTGGCTGACCTCGACGCGCTCGCGGTGGCCAACGAGGCCGGGGACGCCGAGGAGGTCTACCGCAAGTTCAACCGGCTGGACCGGGCGTTGGCCGACATCGCCGAGCGGGCGGCGCGTTTCTACCACATGCTTGGTGACCTGGGGCGGACCAACGACGTGCGGCCGGAGGTGTTCCTCGCGCACAAGGACGCCCTGCTGGCTCACCTGCGGGACTTCCACGACGAGTTGCAGCGCTACACGCCTCGGCTGCGCGCGGCGGTGCACGAGGTCGAGGCGACCGGCCTGGACCGGCTGATCGAGGCCGCCGCCGAGGCCGACGAGCGGCTGTTCCACACCCCGGTGCAGCGGTTGGAGGACTGGCGGCGGCGCTGGGCGGGGCTGCGGTCCTGGTTGGCGCCGCCGGGCCCGGAGCAACCAAGCGAGGCGGACCGGTTGTCGGACGCCACCATCGCCGCGATCGGTGATGTCCTGGCTCTGCTGCGCCGGGTCACCGAGGCGCGGCGCGGTGGGGTGAGCCGGGAGTCGCAGTTGCGGCACCTGGCCGCCTGGTTCACCCGGACCGGCACGCAGGAGGGCGCGCACGCCCTGTTCGATGTCGTGTTCGGCCTCGGCGCGCCGCGCCATGTCGGGGTGGCGCACCCGGATCCGGAGGCGATCGCGAGCCGGCTGTCGTGGTGGGAAGCGCCGGCGGTGGAGCTGTCCCGCACCCTGGTGACCACCGGCCGGGCACCGGGTCAGGGCCGGGGGCGGCCGGCCCGGCTGGACCGGGTCGACGAGCGGCGGCACCGGTTGCGCGGCGATCAGCTCGCCCGGGAGCGCCGGTGGGCCGACGCGGCGACGGCGCTGGCCGCCGAGGGCGTGGACGACCACCGGTTGGACGGGTCGCAGACCCAGGTCCTGCTGCGCCTGCTGGACATCGCGCTGGCTGCCCGGGTGGGTGGCCGGGCCGGGGTGCCGCTGGCGGCCGCCGCGCACGGCGTCCGGCTGACCCTCACCCCGACGCCGGGCCGGTTCACCACGGTGCGCACCGCCGAGGGCCGGCTGCATCTGGACGGGTACGCGTTGACGGTCACCGCAGCGCAGCACACCGCGGTCCGCCGTCCCGACCTGGTGCCGGCGTGACCGTGGAGGCCGGCGCGCCGCGACCGGCGGCGCACCGGGTCGCCGTCGACGTCCCGGAGTTCGAGTTGGCGGACTACCAGCGGGCGGTCCGGCTGGTCCTGCGTCACCCGCTGATCACGGCGACCTGGCCCGACGAGCGGGCGTTGCCCCGGGTACGGCGGTTCTCCGCCACCCTGCGCCGGGATCTCGCCGAGGCGTTCGGGTACCGGCTGGAGCTGCACGGTGCCACGGCCCGGCTGGTCCGCACGAAGGACCGGCTCGACGGCAGCCAGCCGGCGGTGTCGCGCACCGGGCGGCCGTTCGACCGGCAGCGCTACGCGTACCTGTCGTTGTGCCTGGCGGTGTTGGGTCGGGCCGGGATCCAGATCACTCTCAGCGAGTTGGCCGACTCGGTGGCCGCGGACGCCAACCGGATCTCCGGCCTGGGGTTGGATCCGGACCACGGCCCGGACCGGCGGGCGTTCGTGGACGCGGTCGGCTGGCTGGAGGAGCGGGGTGTGCTGCGGCTGGCCGACGGCTCCAGCGCCGCCTGGGCGAGTGACCCGGGGGCCGGGGGCCGGGGAGGCGTTGTACGACGTGGCGCGGGACGTGGTGTTCGCGCTGTTCCGGCCGCCCCGGGTGCTCCAGCACGTCGAGTCGGTGTCGGCGCTGCTGGGCCGGGCGGTGGGCAGCAGCGGCAATGCCGAGCGACGGCAGGCGGCCCAGGCGGCCCGGCGGGCGGTGGTGGAGTCGCCTGTCGTCTACCACGCCGATGTCGAGCCGGCGGTCGCCAACCATCTGCGCGGCTCGGCGCTCGCCACCGACCTGGCCCGGCTGACCGGGCTGCGGGTGGAACGGCGGGCGGAGGGCGTGCTGCTGGTGGACACCGCCGGGTTCACCGGGGAGCGGTTCCCGGGCACCGGCTCGGTGGCGCAGGCCGCGGTGTTGCTGGGGGTGGAGATGGCCGACCGGGTGGCGGATCCCGACGGCCGTCGGGTCAAGCGGCTGGCTCCGCCCGACGGTCAGGCCCGGCAGCAGGCGCTGTCGGGCCATATCGACGCCGGGCTGCCCACGGCCACCCTGATCCGCCTGGATGACGCCGGTCCGGGCGAGCCGTGGACCGCCGAGGACCGGGGTGACCACGACGAGGCCGACGGCGCCGGCCGGTTGCCGTTCATCACCGACAGTTTCCTGCGCACCGCCGTCGGGGAGATCCTTCAGCGGTACGGGACCGCGTTCGGCGCCCAGTGGCACGCCGACCCGGAGCGGCTGCGGGTCGAGGCGGTCGCGCTGCTGGAGCGGTTCGGCGCGGTCACCGCCGTGCCGGGCGGGGTGGTCGTCCGGCCGCTGGTCGGCCGCTATCGCCACACCGTCGCCACGGTCAAGCCCCGCGCCGCCACCGAAACCCTGTTCTGAGGTAGTCGATCGTGATCGAGCAACGTACCGTCCGCCGGTTCGCCCCCACCCGGGCCGGGATCATCAACCTGTGGGACTACCGGGACGAGGAGTTCAGCTTCGTCGACGGGTGGCTGGTGCTGCGCGGGCCCAACGGGTCCGGCAAGACCAAGGCGCTGGAGGTGCTGTTCCCGTTCGTCCTCGACGGGCGGATCGAACCGCGCCGGCTCAATCCGTTCGCCAGCGAGGACCGGACGATGAAGTCGAACCTGCTCTACCGGGGGCAGGAGGTCACCCACGCGTACGTGTGGATGGAGTTCGGCGACGGTGAGCAGCACGTGACCGTCGGCATCGGGTTGCGGGCGCACCGGCACGTCGACCGGGTCACCCGCTGGCACTTCGTGGTCGACGGCCGGGTGGGGGTGGACTTCTCCCTGCTGGACGCCGACGACCGGCCGCTGACCCGCCGCGACCTGATCGACCGGCTGGGCGCCGACGCGGTGCGGGACTCCGCGGAGGACTACCGCCAGCTCGTCGACGCCCGGCTGTTCGGCCTCGGCCCGGCCCGCTACGAGCAGTTGCTGGATCTGGTGCTGACCCTGCGCAAGCCGCAGTTGGCCAAGGACCTGAACCCGGTCGAGCTGTCCCGCACGCTGCAACGGGGACTGCGTCCGGTCGAGGACCACCTGCTGGTGGAGGCAGCCCGCTCGTTCGACGACATGGAGGCGGTCGCCCGTACCCTCGAAGGGCTGGTGGCGGCGGACGGCGCCACGGTCGCGTTCCTGACGGTCTACTCGACCTACCTGCGCACCCACGCGCGGGCCGCCGCCGACGCCCTGACCGCCCGCCGCGACGCGGTCGCCACCCGGTCGACCGCACTCGACGACGCCCGTGGCGCGGCCGACGCGGCGGCGAAGGCGGAGTCCGCGGCGGATGCGGGGCTACGGGCTGTCGAGGGCGAGCCCGGACGGCTCCGCGCCCACCTGGACAGCCTGAAGTCCTCGGCGGCATACCAGTCCCACGAGCAGCTCGCCGACCTGCAACGGCACGTGCACGACCTGGCCGAGGCGGCCGGGCGGGCCGACGAGGCCGTCGTCGCCGAGGAGAGCGCGGCGGCTCGGCGGCGTACCGAATCGGAACGGGCCACGGTCGCGGCCCGGGACACGCGGGCGGCGGCCGACCGGCTCGCCGCCGATCTGCTGCTCGACGCCGAGGCGGCCGGGGTCGTGTGGGGCGCCGACGACGCCGGCGCGGACGACCTGGCGGCCCGGATGACCGCGCGGGCCGCCGCCCGCCGCGACGACGTGCGCGCCGTCCGCGCGCAGGTGGCGCGGCACGACCAGGCCGACCGGGACCATTCCCGCGCCGCCGCCGACGCGGCCGGCGCCACGGCCGCCGCCGCGGACGCCGAGCAGGCGGAGCGGCGCGCCGAGGACGCCGTCACGCAGGCCCGCGCCGGGCTGCGCGACCAGCTCGATCAGTGGGCGCGGAGCAACGCCGGGCTGCTGGCCGACGTCGCGCGCCCGGACCTGGCCGCCGCGCTGGTTGCCGCCGTGGACACCACCGGCGAGCCGGGCGCACGGACCTTGCGCGAGGTGTACGCCGAGGCCACGGCCAGCGCGGTGGCCCAGCGGCGGGACCGGCTCGCGGCGTTGGCGGCGCAGCGCGCGGCGCTTGCCGACCGGCGGGCGGAGGTGGCCGCCGAGCGGGACCGGATCGCCGCCGAGCACGACGACGCGCCACCCGTCCCGGTGACCCGGCCGGCGCCGCGCGCCGGGCGTCCCGGCGCGCCGCTGTGGCGGTTGGTCCGGTTCGCCGACGCGGTGACCGGCGCGGACGCGGCGGCCGTCGAGGCGGCACTGCACGCGGCCGGGCTGCTGGACGCCTGGCTGCACCCCGACCCGGGGACGGCGACGACCGCGCTGGCCGGCGACGACCTCGACGGCTACCTGCTGCCGCTGCCGCCGCACCGGCGGCCCACCGGGGCCACCCTCGCCGACGTGCTGGCCCCCGAGGTGCAGGACGACGTGCCCGCCGCGCGGATCACCGAGGTGCTCACGTCGGTGGCGCTGGCCGACGTGACCACGTCCGACGCCTCGCCGGTCACCGTCGGCGTGGACGGCCGGTACGCCCAGGGCATCGCCGCCGGCCGGTTCGCCAAGACCTCCTGCGAGTACATCGGCGCGACCGCCCGGGCCACCCGACGCGCCGTCCGGGTCGCCGAGTGCGAGCGGGTGCTCACCGCCGTCGACGCCGACCTCGACACGGTGGACCGCGACCGCGCGTCAGTCGAATCGCTGTTGGCGGCGGTGGACGCCGCCGCCGCGCAACTCCCGGCCCTCGCGCCGGTCCACGCGGCGCTGCGCGAGCTGGACCGGGCCGCCGCGACGCTGCGCGCCCGGCAGGAGGCCAGCGAGGTCGCCGCCGCCCGCCTCGACCAGGCCCTGGCCGAGCAGGCCGCCGCCGCGGCCGCGCTGCGGCGGAGCGCGGCCGAGCGGTCGCTGCCGGTCGACCGGCTCGACGACACCGCCGAGGCGCTGAGCCGCTTCGAGAAGCGTGGGGTACGCCTGGAGGGCGCGCGGACGGCCGCCGCGCGCGCCGCCGAGCAGGAGGACCAGGCCCGGCAGCGGCACGACGAGGCGGTCGACCGGGTCTCCGGCGCGGCGGAGACCGCACGCACCGCCCGCGCACGGCACCAGGAGAAGGCGGAGGCGTACCGGACGTTGCGCGACAGCGTGGGCGCCGACGCGGAACGGGTGCTGGCCGACGTGGCCCGGACCGCCGACGCGATCGTGGAGGCGGAGCAGTCCGTCGAGCGGGCCCGCACCGCTCTCGGCACCGCCCGGGAGCGGCGGGTCGCCGCGCTGACCCGGGTGGAGCTGGGTGAGCAGGCCCTGGTCGGGGCCGTCGCCGAGGCGCAGCACGACGCCCACCGGCTGCGCCCGTACGCCCAACCGGACCTGCTGGGCCTGCTGCGCTGCCCCACCGACCTGCGCTGGCCGGCGCAGACCCCGGACGACGAGCTGCATCCGCGGGTGGCGGCCCTGCACGAGGCGATCCTCGCCGCCACCCGGGAGCTGAGCCCCACCGAGACCTCGCTGAAGCAGAGCGCCACCCGGCTCACCAGCGCGCTCACCGAGCTACAGGCGCAACTTCCCGCCGCCGGTCTCGACCACCGGCCTGAGTGGGACACCGACGACGGGGTGATCGTGGTCCGGGTCGCCGACGAGCAGGGCCTCACCCCCGTCGCCCACTTCGCCGACCGGATCGCCCGCGAACGTCGCGACCAGGAGCAACTGCTTACCGACTCCGAGCAGCGGGTGCTTGAGGACGCCCTGCTCGGGCAGCTCGCCCGGCAGATCCACCACCGGACCATCGAGGCCCGCGACCTGGTGGCGGCAATGGACAGCCAGATGCGCGCCCGGCGCATGTCCTCGGGGCTCACCGTCGGTGTCGGCTGGCGGCTCGCCGACGACCTCGACGCCGAGCAACGCGACGTGTGCAAGCTCCTCGAACGCGACCCGGCCCGGCTCGGTCCGGCCCAGCTCACCACCATGCGCCGGCACTTCGCCGCGCGGATCAAGACGGCGCGGGCCGCCGCGCCCGAACGGCCGTACCGGGAACTGCTCGGTGACGTCCTCGACTACCGGCAGTGGCGGACGTTCGCGTTCACCCTGCACCGGCCCGGCGGCGGCACGGAGGCGCTGACCCGGGCCCGGCACAGCCAGCTCTCCGGTGGTGAACAGTCGGTTTCCCTGCACCTGCCGCTGTTCGCCGCCGCCAACGCGCTGTTCGGCTCGGCGCGACCCGACGCACCCCGGTTGCTCGGCCTCGACGAGGCGTTCGCCGGCGTGGACGACACCGGCCGGGGCGAGCTGATGGCGCTGGCGAAACAGTTCGACCTGGACCTGTTCATGACCGGCTACGACCTCTGGGCCACCCATCCGGCGGTCAGCGGCGCCGCCCACTACGACCTGTCGCACTCCGCCGTGGAGCACGCCGTGTCCACCGTGCTGCTGGTCTGGGACGGCACCACCAACATCGCCGACTTCGACGGCACCCTGGCCCGTGCGCTCGGCTCCCCGGAGACCCGCCGCGCCCCCGGCGGCCCGGGCGATACCGACCGGGCCGGCGTCCTGCTCGACCTCACGGACTGATGACCGTCGGGCGCGGCGAGCAGCCGCCGGACCGCTCCGCCGCGCACCCGTCGCCGGCGCCGACCGGGCGGCACCGGCCGGGAAGTCCGGCGGATCTCGTCGATCAGCCCGGCTGGCGTCGGTTGCTGACGGCCGCCCGGCGCAGCCTGGAACGCACCGGCGGCCGGCTCGACGCCACCGTGACGCTCGCCGCCCCCACCGACGACGAACGCCTGGTGGTCATCGGCATCACCGGCACCCACCGCTCCGCCGCGGCGGCCCGCCTCAGCGTCCGGCTCAGCGACCTGGACGAGCACCTGCACGCCGCGTACGGAGTCGGCCTGGTCGACGTGCTCACCACGACGGCCCCGCTGCGCGACCGGCCGTCCGACCGCAGACGCGAGGCGGTGGCCCGCGACGCCGTCCTCGCCGTGGCCGACGACGGCCGGCACGCCGGCACCGCCTGGTACGCCGAATGGCTCGACGGCCTGCGCCGCGACGGCACCCTGACCCGCGTCGTCCGCACCGGACTGCCGTTCGGGGACGTGATCCGCGTCCTGGACGCGCTGCCCGCAGCCGACGAGCCGATACCGGTCTTCGCCGACCGGGTGCTGGCGGACACGAAGGCCCTCACCGACGGGCCGCTGCGCGGGCTCGTCCTCCGTGCCGTCGCCACCTGGCAGCAGGCGGCGCTCCCGGTCGACGGTGAGCGGGAACGGGCGCTGTGGGAATCGGTCGGTCTGGTCCCGGACGACCTGGCCAGCCAGGTGCTGGTGCTCAACGTACCGGCCAGCGGCGGGCTGGTCGGGCGGTGGCTGACCGAGGCCGCGCGGGCCGGCGTGCCGATCCGGGTCACCCTGCACCAACTACGCCTGGCACCGCTGGCCCTGACCTGCGATGAGGTCCGCGTCTGCGAGAACCCCGCCGTGTTGCGCGCGGCCACCGCCGTGCTCGGCGCCCAGGCCCCGCCGCTGATCTGCACCGAAGGGGTGCCGTCGGTCGCCGTGCACACGCTGCTGCGCGCCGCTCCGGCAGCGGTGATCCGCTGGCGCAACGACTTCGACTGGACCGGCGTACGACTGACGGGGGCCGCTCTTCAGCGGTATCCGGGCGCGGTCCCGTGGCGGATGACCGCGGCTGACTACCTGCCGGCGGCGGGCACCGGCACGGCACTGCTCGGCGCGCCCGCCCGGACGCCGTGGGACGAGTCGCTGGGCGAGTCGATGCGGCGTACCGGGCGAGCGGTGATGGAGGAACGGCTGCTCGACCGGCTCATCGCCGACCTACGGGCGGCCGGAGCCAGGTGACGGCTCCGCGACGATGTCGCCGTCCTGACCCAGAGGTAGCGGCGACGAACGCCAGGAGGCTCAGGTTGAGGTGATCGGAAGTCGGCCGGAGCCCATCGGGGCGAGTCCGAGGTCACCGAGGGTGACCGCACCCCGTTCCGCGTGGGCGCCGCCTGCGAGCACCAGGGTTCTCGCGCACTGGTATCGGCAGCCGGCGGTGTCGAACGCGTCGGCCGCGGCGAGCAGCGCCTGGTGGTCGCCGTCGAGCAGGGCTTCGGCTCGTTGCACCATGGCTTCGGCGACGGGGTTGCGGGCCACGACGGTCCGGGCTCCGGCCAGGTGGGCGCGGGCGCTCGGACTCCCGGCGAGCACCGCGGCCTCGGCGCGTAGCGCGACGTACCAGTGGAGCCACACCCACGTGACCGATTTCCACACCTCGCCGGGATCGGGCGCCATCCGAGCCAGCGCCTCCGCAGCCTCCCCCCGGTGCAGCAGGAGCATCGCGTCGAAGACCGCGCCGTAGCCGTAGATCTGTTCCGGCGACGTGCCGAGCTGATCCAGGACCCCGGTCCAGACGTGTCGCGCCTCCCGGTCGTCGCGGAGCCCGTGGATCATCGCGACGCCGGCCGCCGCGGGACCGAGGACCGACCTGGCGGGGCGTCCGGCCCGTTGCCACGCGTCGAGGAAACGCGCACTTTCGGTGAGCACCTGGTCGGTGTTGCCCGCGAGCGCGTCGGCCACGAGTAGCCAACTCGTGGCGCGGTGGCCGACCTCCGCGAGCAGCGCATGGTCGGCGATCTGCCGTGCCCACCGGCAGGCGGCCGGTAGGTCTCCCGCGCCGAGGCTGGCCTCGGCTGCGTTGCCGAGGGCGTCGAGCAGTTCGTGGGTGCTGGCCGGGGTGGCCGGCAGGGGTGAGAGCAGCGCGACCCGTCGTCGCGCCGTGGCTGCGCTGGCGAAGGTGTCGCCGGCCCAGCACTGGGCGCCGGTGAGCGCGTCGAGCGCGGCGGACTCGGCGAGCGGGTCGTGTGTGCGGCGCGCGAGTTCGACCGCCCGCTCGGCGCGGGCGATCGTTTCGGGTACGTCGTTGTCGGGTGGGCCCTGCGCGGCACCGAACGCGTCGGTGAGCACCCCGGCCTCGGCCAGTGCCACCGCGGCCCGGGCGGCCCGGTCGTCGCCTGCCAGCTCCCGCGCCTCGGCGATGAGAGCGATCGCCTCCTGCGGTGGCGGGAGCTGTGCGAACTTGCTCCAGAACCGGTAGGAGCTGGTGGCGGCGGTCGCCAGGTCGGCGGCGGCCCCGGCGGCGTCTCCCGCCCGGCGGGCGGCCCGAGCGGCCGCCCGCTGGAGGCGGTACATGTCCTCGCCGCGCATACGGCATCCAGCCACGGCTGCGGCCTGCCGGAGCATCGCCGCCTCGGCGGTGGGCTCTGCGGCGAGCTCGGCCGCCTGCTCGTAACGCAGCTGAGACTCACCGACCAGGGTACGGACGAAGGTCATCTCGGCCAGGTGACGGGCGAGGCGACAGGCGTCCGGGCGCTGCTCCGGGCGGTCGACTGCCCACGACAGGGCGGCGCGGAGGTCGTCCGCCACCGAATCGAACCGGGCTCGCCAGTCCGTTCGCACCACGGCCAGGTCAGCGGCCTTGCCCAGGCACCAGCGAAGGTGCCGGGAGCGGGAGTCGGTCAACTCACCGGCCTCGGCGAGCCGTTCCGTCCCGTACTGGCGGATGGTCTCCGGCACCCGGTACTCGGTCCCGCCGGGGACGGCGTTCACCGTCAGCAGGCTCTGTTCGGCGAGCCGGGCCAGTCCGTCGGCGACGATGCCCTCCTCCGCCCCGGCGACCTCCGCCGCCGCCGGGGCGGTGAACGGCGCCACGAAGACCGACACCCGGCGCAGCAGCGTCCGGTCGGCCGGCTCCAACAGGGTGTGACTCCAGTCCAGCGTCGCCCGCACCGATCGGTGCCGGTCGTCGGCCCGGGCGCCACCGGTGAGCATCCGCAGCGGATGGGACAGGGCGGCGGTGATCCCGTCCAGCCCCAGCATGGGATACCGCGCGGCGGCCAGCTCGATCGACAGCGCCATCCCGTCCAGCCGCTCACAGATCGCGGC
The DNA here is from genome assembly GCF_029581215.1 of Micromonospora sp. WMMD975. Taxonomy (NCBI): domain Bacteria; kingdom Bacillati; phylum Actinomycetota; class Actinomycetes; order Micromonosporales; family Micromonosporaceae; genus Micromonospora; species Micromonospora sp. WMMD975. The sequence continues at coordinate 6,444,657 of NZ_CP120739.1, read as the reverse complement.
GACCTGGTTGCGCAGCGGAGGATCCAGTGGCCAGCCCACCGCCGCCGCCCGCTGCACGAACAGCGCGACCGCGTCCGATTCGCCGTCGACGGCCAGCGACAACGGCGGCACCGCGTACACCCGCTCGAAGGGCACCATCAGCCGGGCCCGGCTGGTCACCAGCACCGTCACTCCGGGGCACGCCGCCAACAGCCGTTCCAGAAACAGCGCCACCCCGTCCAGCACGTGTTCACAGTTGTCGAGCACCAGCAGCGCGTGATGATCGGCCAGGGCGGCGACGACGGACTCGCTCATGTCCCGGCCGGGCTGCTCACCCAGGCCCAGCGCGACGCCCACCGCGGCGGCGATCATGCCGGAGTCGGCGACTGGGACCAGGTCGACGAACCACACGCCGTCAGGATGATCGCCGCCGGCCTGCGAGGCCACCGCCAGCGCGAGCCGGGTCTTACCCACTCCTCCGGGGCCGACCGCGCTCACCTGGCGGTGATCCCGGATCAGCTCGGTCAGCTCGGCGCGTTCGCGCACCCGCCCCACGAACGGGGTCAGCGGGACCGGTAGGACCGGCGTCTGCGGGGCGGCGCCTCTGCCGGCCAGTTCCGGCACCCGCTGCGCGAGCGCCCGGCGATCCGTGACCTCCAGCTTGCGCAGCAGCGAGGAGACGTGCGTCTCGACGGTACGCACCGAAATGAAGAGTCGCGCTCCGATCTCGGCGTTGCTGAGGTGGTCTCCGACCAGCGCAAGCACCTCGGCTTCCCGGGGGGAGACGTCCACCATCACCCCATTCTGTCGCACGTCTCCGTGTGCCGGTTCCGTGGTCGACTCCGTGGCCGGCACGGATCCGGGCGGGACGTCCCCGAGGACATGCTGTGCACACAAACCGACCGGGCCGGCCATGGCCCGCGGACCGAAGGAGTGATCATGATGGGTTCTTCCGCGCAGGGGATCAGGACCGTGCTGCATCCGGTATCGGACCTGGGCCGGGCCAAGGCGACGTACGCGGCCCTGCTCGGCGTGTCGCCCACGGTCGACTCGTCCTACTACGTCGGCTTCGATGCCGGGGGTCAGCACATCGGCTTGGTGCCGGGCGGTGGACCGCAGGGCCTGACCTCGCCGGTGGCCTACTGGCACGTTCCGGACATCGCAGCGAAGCTGGCGGAGCTGGGCGCCGCCGGCGCCACCGTGACCGAGCCCGCCCACGATGTCGGCGGCGGTCGCCTCGTGGCCACCGTCGCCGACCCCGACGGCAACCTGCTGGGCCTCATCCAGGACTAGCTGAACGACCTGGCTCGTCCGAACCGCCCGACCGCGATCCGTAACCCACGAAGGGAAACCGTCATGCTCGCCATCGATTCCGTCACGCTCGAAGTGCCGGATCCGGCATCCGCCCAGCACTTCTACACCGAAGCCTTCGATCTGGGCCACCGCCTGCGTGTCGGCGCCGCACGCGAACCCACGACCGGTTTTCGTGGGTTCGCCGTGTCGCTCGTGGTGTCCCAGCCGGGCACCGTCAACAGCCTCTTCGGCAGCGCCCTCGACGGCGGGGCGACCACACTGAAGCCACCCGCGAAGGGCTTCTGGGGCTACGGCGGGGTACTCCGCGACCCGTACGGCACCATCTGGAAGATCGCGACATCGTCGAAGAAGGACACCGGACCGGCCAGCCGGCACGTCGACGAGATCGTGCTTCTGTTGGGAGTGCACGATGTCGCCGCGACCAAACGGTTCTACGTCGATCGCGGCCTGACCGTGGCGAAGAGCTTCGGCCGCAAGTATGTCGAGTTCGCGACCTCGAACATCAAGCTGGCGCTGTACGGCCGTCGTGCCGCCGCCAAGGACGCGGGCGTCCCGCCCGACGGCGACGGCTCACACCGGCTCGTCATCGGCAGCAGCGCCGGCCCCTTCGTCGACCCCGACGGCTTCGAGTGGGTGACTGCCGATGGAGGCTCGTCACCGGCCGCGCTGAGCGGCTGAGGCGGCTGCCCCTTTCCACCGCCGCAGGCGGTCCCGGCGAACGCACGCAGCCATCCCACTTCCGGCCCCGCGGGCACGGCGACCCCAGCCTCCGCCGTACCCGCGGGCACCCGGACATCGTGTGCGAGGCGTGGGCGGCGTCCGGTGCACGTGATTCGTGATGATCACCACGTTCGGTCAACTCTCCCCTCACGGAAGGGTAGGGTCGGCACCGGCCCCGACCGGGTCCAGGTGATGAGGCCCGCGGGCTGGTAGGACCGACTGGTCGTAGGAGCTGCGCCCCGACGCGGGGATGGAACTGTGCGCGTCCGCGTGACGCCCGAGTGGAAATGGCTGTATGTCTTCTGTGCTGTCCGCGGTCTCCCGGCCGCGTCTGTCCCGTCCGCCCTGGCTGTCGCCGAAGGTGTTCCGCACCGAGGTCCTCGCCGGTCTGGTCGTCGCCCTGGCGCTGATCCCGGAGGCGATCTCGTTCTCGATCCTGGCCGGGGTCGACCCGCGGGTGGGACTGTTCGCCTCGTTCACGATGGCGGTCACGATCGCGATCTGCGGCGGCCGACCGGCGATGATCTCCGCCGCGACCGGCGCGATCGCCCTGGTGGTGGCGCCACTCGCCAAGGAGTACGGGCTGGACTACCTGATCGCGGCGGTGATCCTCGGCGGCGCGATCCAGGTGCTGCTGGCGGTGCTCGGCGTCGCGAGGCTGATGCGGTTCATCCCGCGCAGTGTCATGGTCGGCTTCGTCAACGCCCTGGCGATCCTGATCTTCGCCGCCCAGGCCCCGCACCTGCTCGGCGTGCCGTGGCTGGTCTACCCGCTCGTCGTCGTCGCGCTGGCGATCATGGTCGGGCTGCCCCGGCTCACCCGCGCCGTGCCGGCGCCGCTGGTCGCGATCGTGGTGCTGACCGTGGTCACGGTGGCCGCGCACGTGGCGGTGCCCACCGTCGGCGACGAGGGCGCGCTGCCGAACAGCCTGCCCACCCTGGGCCTGCCTGAGATCCCCTGGACCATGGACACCCTCACCCTGATCGCCCCCTACGCCCTGGGGATCGCGCTGGTCGGGTTGATGGAGTCGCTGATGACCGCGAAGCTCGTCGACGACATCACCGACACCCCGTCCAGCAAGACCCGTGAGTCCTGGGGGCAGGGTGTGGCGAACATCGTCACCGGGTTCTTCGGCGGCATGGGCGGCTGCGCCATGATCGGGCAGACGATGATCAACGTGAAGGCGTCCGGCGCCCGCACCCGCCTGTCGACGTTCCTGGCCGGCGTGTTCCTGCTGGTCCTGGTCGTCGCGCTCGGCGATGTGGTCGCGGTGATCCCGATGGCCGCCCTGGTCGCCGTCATGATCATCGTGGCGGTGTCGACGTTCGACTGGCACTCCGTCGCCCCGGCCACCCTCAGGCGGATGCCGTACGGCGAGACGACCGTCATGGTGGCCACCGTCGCCACCACCCTGGCCACCCACAACCTCGCCATCGGCGTCGTCGTCGGTGTGCTCACCGCCATGGTGATCTTCGCCCGGCGGGTCGCCCACCTGGTCGAGGTCACCAGCGTCCTGGATCCCGACGGCGGCACCCGGATCTACTCCGTGCACGGGGAGTTGTTCTTCGCCTCCAGCAACGACCTGGTCGGCCAGTTCGACTACGCGAACGACCCGGAGAACGTGGTGATCGACATGACCCACGCCCACGTCTGGGACGCCTCCTCCGTGGCCGCCCTGGACGCGATCACCACCAGGTACGCCGCCCGGGGCAAGACCGTGGAGATCGTCGAGCTGAACCAGCCCAGCGCCCGCATCCACGACACCCTCGCCGGGCAGCTCGGCGTCGGCCACTGATGGCCCCCGCCGACAGCCGGGGCGCCGGGCCGGAGCCGCACGCCTCCGGCCGCCTCATGCAGATCGGCGAGGCCGCCGAACGGGTCGGGCTGAGCATCCGCACCATCCGCCACTACGAGGAAGCCGGCCTGATCGTCCCCTCCGCCCGCAGCGAGGGCGGCTTCCGCCTCTACACCGAGCCCGATCTCGACCGACTCGCCGTCGTCAAACGCATGAAGCCTCTCGGGTTCACCCTCGACGAGATGCGCGCCCTCCTCACCGTCCTCGACGCCCTCGACACCACCACCGGCGCCGACCGCGCCGAACTGCTCGACCGGCTCGCCGCGTTCCACACCGCCGCCACCACCCGCGTCACCGCCCTGCGTGACCAACTCGCCATGGCGGAGGGCTTCGCCGGCACGCTCCGCGCCAAACTCGACCACCACGGCGGCCCTACGCGCTGAGCACCACCCCGCCGGCCCCGAGGTGACTGCGGCTCATGTGGCATCCGACGCCGGATCGACCACGCCGTGCAGGAACACGTCGACAAGCGTCTCGACCGGAGTCTCCGCGCCGCCGTGCTCCCCTCGCCGGCCCATGAGAATGCCGAGGAACAGGGCGGCGAGCTGTTCGACAGGCAGTCGCAGCGCGGCCCGGTCGGGTTCGAGCAGTCGAATCACCGCCTGGTGGGTGCGCTCGACCGCCGCTGCCCGACCGCCGGTCGCGCTGTTGTCGGCCGGCCCGCGCCGCTCGCCTCGGCGGCCACCGGCCTGCAGCGCCCCGATCACCGCGCCCATCCGATCCAGGTAGGCATGCAGGGTCGCGGCGGCCTCGGTCAACCTGGCAGCCAGGGGCTGGTCCAGCGGCACCGCGTCGAGTTCGGCCAGCACGAGGTCGTTACGCAGGGCCGCCGACACACAGGCGTCCAACAGCTCATCCTTGTCGGCGAAGGCCCGAAACACGGTGGCCTCACCGATCCCGGCCGCTTTCGCGATCTGCAGGGTGGTCACCGCGGAGCCGTGCTCGACCAGTAGTGGCAGCGCCGCCGCCACGATCATCTCGCGTCGATCTTGCGCATTCATCCCCGGCGCTCTGCGCCGGCCGGGCGTCTCAGTCATGCCGACCAGACTACGGAGTGAGGACTCACTCCGTCAATGAGCCTTCCTCGGCCAGTGACAACGGATAGACACCCGTAGAAGCCGATTGCCGATAGTGTTCTGCACCACACTGTCCGCGCGTACTGAAGGGTTCTGCCATGAGCGTTGGTCGTCGGCGGCTGCCGGGAACTGTCGCCGCCGCACTGCTCCTCCTCGCCGGGGTGACCGTCCCCGCCGGTCCCGCCGCGGCAGCGAAGAGGGGTCCGGACCTCGCGGTCGACGCCTCCGGGACCACGATCCCGCTGGGAGTTGCGAAGAAGGTCGTCTATCTGAAAATCAGCAACCTGGGGGATGCGACCCCCGGCGACGTCGTCGTCAACGTCCGCCAGCCGCAGGAGGGCCCGGACCCACTGCCGGTCGCCCTGCTCTGGCATTCAGGGGGTGGTGTGGGCGAGTGCGACGGCGATTTCGGCGGGTTCTACTGCCGACTGTCGCCGGAGCTGATTCCGGGGCCGGGCCAGACCGCCGACGTTCCCATCGACGCGAATGTCTTCGGGGGTGCGGGACCCTACGAGGGCAGGTTCGAAGCCTCGGTCAGCATCAGGCCGGAGAAGGACGCGAATCCGGCTGACGACACCAGGTTGTTCCCGTTGACGCTTGTCGACCAGCCCAGTGCCGACCTCTCGCTGGTCGCCCGGGACGTGAAGCAGTCGGTGCGGCTCGGCGCCGACGGCCGGCCCCGGCCCACCGGGACGCTGAACCCGGGTGAGACGGGCGCGGTGTGGCACACCGTCGCCAACCAGGGCCGGACGGCGGTCCGCGGAGTGCGGATCACGCTGCGCCTGCCCAAGGGCGTGACCTTCACCAGGCCGCCGGCCCAGTGTGTGGTCACCGACGCCCGGCGCTCGGCGGTCTGCACCTACCCGGGCCTCACCCTCGTTCCGGCCGCCGAGGACACCGATCCGAAGGACGCGATCTACTCGGCGGTCGAGCTGTACAACCTGGTGACGACTGCGGCATCCGCCACCGCTCCGGCGACGTTGCGGGGCGGAACCGTGCAGGTGGAGGGCCTCGCCGAGCGGGCGACGAACGACCGCTCCGAGCCTGCGCGGGCCGAGTTGCCGGCGAACGCCGTCGGCGTACGGGTGGCCGACGTGGACCACAGCGACAACCGGGACGGGTTCGCCGTGGTGCTGGCCGCGAAGAGCGGCGGTGGCGGTGGCGATGGTGGCGGCGGCGGTGGGGGTGACGGTGGCGGCGGGTTGCCGGTCACCGGGCCGCAGGCCGGGCTGATCGGCGGGATCGGCGTCGCGGCTCTGGCGGTCGGCGGTGCGTTGTTCCTCGCCGCCCGGCGGCGCCGGATGGTCCTGGTGACCCCCGAGGACGAGCGGCCGACGGCCTGACCTGTGCTGCCGATGCGGTCCGTCTACGGTGGACGAACGATGGACGGGCGCGGTGTCCCGGTGGTCTCAGGCCGGCTCGCCCGGGAACCAGCCGGCCCGGCCGAGGGCGCCCGGCAGGCTTGCCTTGCCGAGCCGGTCACCGATCCAGGCCGCCGTCTCGATCAGCCCGCGGGGGTCGAGGCCGGTCTGGTGGCCGGAGCGGTGCAGGGCGTAGACCAGGTCCTCGGTGGCGACGTTGCCGGTGGCCGCCGGGGCGAAGGGGCAGCCACCGATGCCGCCGACGCTCGCGTCGAGGACGCTCACGCCGGCCTCGACCGCCGCCAGGGCGTTGGCGATGGCGGTGTTGCGGGTGTCGTGCAGGTGCAGGCGCAGCGGCACCCCGGGCGCCGCCGCGCCGGCCGCGGCCACCAGCTGCCGCACCTGGGCGGGGACTCCCACCCCGATGGTGTCGGCCAGGGCGATCTCGTCCGGCTCGCCCTCGGCCAGCCGGGCGACGAGCTCGCCGACGGTCGACGGGGCGACGTCGCCCTCGAAGGGGCAGCCGAAGGCGGCGGCGACGGTGACGCTGGCCCGGCGGCCGGCGGCGTGGGCGGCGGTGGCGATCTCGGACCACGCCTGGACCATGGTGTCGACGGAGGCGCCCTGGTTGCGCCGGCTGAACGTCTCGGTGGCGACCACGACGCAGTTCACCTCGTCCACCCCGGCGGCGAGGGCACGGTCGAGGCCGCGCCGGTTGAGCACCAGACCGATGTACGATACGTCGCTGCGGCGCGGCACCTCGGCCATGACGGCTTCCGCGTCGGCCATCTGGGGCACCCGGTCGGCGCGGACGAACGACACCGCCTCGACCCGCCGGGCTCCGGCGTCGACGCAGCGCCGGATCAACTCGATCTTGCTCGCTGTCGGGAGGATCTCGGACTCGTTCTGCAACCCGTCCCGAGGGGACACTTCCACCACGCGCACCATCATGTGTATACAATTCCAGACCGGCGGGCGGGCGGCAAGACACCGGCCGCGACATCGCTTCAGACCACGGAGGCACGGGTGACCAATGCCGGGCAGGACGCCTACGAGGCGTTGCGGAGCGCGATCCTGAACGGATCCATCCGCCCGCGGGAGCGGCTGGGCGAGGTGGAGCTGTCCTCGCAGTTCGGAGTCAGCCGGACCCCGATCCGGGAGGCCCTGCGCCGGCTCACCGCGGAGGGGCTCGTCGTCTTCCAGCCCAACCGGGGGGCCCGGGTGGCCGAGTGGTCGCTGAGCGACCTGGAGGACACGTACGAGATCCGGGCCCGGCTGGAGAGCTACGGCGCGGCCCTGGCCGCCCAGCGCATCGACGCCGACTGCCTGCCGAGGCTGAGCCTGCTCTGCGACGAGATGGAGCAGCGGGCGCAACGGATGACCCCGCAGGACCTGGACGACATCGCCACCCTCAACGCGGAGCTGCACGGTCTGGTCATCGGCGCCGCCGGCAGCCCTCGGTTGACCTCTCTGCTCTCGGCGGTGGTGGAGGTCCCGCTCGTCGTCCGGGCGTTCCGCCTCTACACCCCGGACGCGCTGGCCCGCAGCATGGCCCACCACCGTGACCTGGTGGCGGCCCTCGGTGCCCGCGACGCCGAGTGGGCGTCGAGCACGATGCGCGCGCACGTGCTGGCCGCCCGGCGGGTCCTGCTGGCCGCCATGTCCGACAACCCGGAGCTCTGAGCGCCCCGGGACACGCCGCTCCGACCGACCCGGGCCCGGCCATCGGGCGCCGGACCGGTCAGCTCCCGGGCGCGCCCGGCTTGATGCAGGCCACCGCGCGGTCGGCGTCGAGAGGGGTCAGTCGCACCTCAGTTTGTACACACCGGTCCTCCCCGACCGGGCACCGACCGTAGAGGACGCAGCCGCTCACCTTCTCCGTCGGGCTCAGCGGGTCGCCGATCAGGCGGGCCGGCGGCAGCTCCTGGTCGGGGTCCACCGGCAGCGCCGCGGCCAGCAGGGCTCGCGTGTAGGGGTGCTGCGGGTCGGCGAAGACCCGCTCCGAGGGGCCGGTCTCCACCACCCGCCCCCGGTACATCACCGCGATCCGGTCGCTGACGTAGCGGACGGTGTGGATGTCGTGGGAGATGAACAGATAGCCCATGCCGAGTTCGGTCTGCAGGTCGGCCAGGAGTTGCAGGATCTGGGCGCGGACCGACAGGTCGAGCGAGGAGGTGGGTTCGTCGAGGACGATCAGGGACGGCTCGGTGACGATGGCCCGCGCGATGCCGACCCGCTGCTGCTGCCCGCCGCTGAGTTCACCGGGGTAGCGCCGGGCCATCTCGGGTGCCAGCCCCACCTGGTCGATGACCCGGGCGACCCGGCTCCGGCGGTCGGCCGCCGGGGTCTTCGGCTGGTGGATGGCGAGTGGCTCGCCGACGATGTCGGCCACCCGCATGCGCGGGTTCAAGGACTCGAACGGCTCCTGGAAGATGATCTGCGCCTTGGCGCGCAGCCGGCGCAGCCCGGCCGCGGGCAGCGCGAGCACGTCGGTGCCCTGGAAGCGCACCGAGCCCCGGGTCGGCTCGATCAGGCGCAGGGCCAGCCGCCCCAACGTCGACTTGCCCGAGCCGCTCTCCCCGATGATGGCAAGCGTCTCGCCGGCGTTCACGGTCAGCGACACGTCGTCGAGGGCGTAGACCGTGGTGGTCCCGCCGACGGGGAACTCCTTGCTGACGTTCGTCAGCTCCAGCAGGCTCACCGGACCGCCTCCCTCTCCTGCGACAGGTGACACCAGTACGTCCGGCCCGAGGCGGTGGTCGTCGGCTCCGGGAACACCTGCCCGCAGGGCTCGAAGGCGTGCGGGCAGCGGGCCCGGAACGGGCAGCCGGCCGGATAGTCGACCAGATCCGGCAACCGCCCGGTGAGGTGCACCAAGGGCTGGCCCGGCCGGGGAACGGCCCGGACCAACGCCTGCGTGTACGGGTGCTGCGGGCTGGTGAGCACGTCACGGACCGTGCCGTGTTCGATGACCTTGCCGGCGTACATGACGACCACCCGGTCGCAGTACTGGGCCACCACCCCGAGGTCGTGGGTGACCAGCAGCATCGAGCGGCCGTGCTCCTGGACCAGGCCCCGGATGAGGTCGAGGATCTGCCGCTGCACGGTCAGGTCGAGGCCGGTGGTCGGCTCGTCGGCGATGACGAAGGCCGGGTTGAGCAGCATGGCCATGGCGATGACGACGCGCTGGGCCATCCCGCCGCTGAGCTGGTGGGCGTAGCCGTCGAGGACCCGGTCCGGGCCGGCGATGCCGACGTCGGCAAGCGCGTCGCGGGCCCGGTCCCGGGCTGTGGAGTCGGAGCGGACGCCGTGTGCGGCGAGGATGTTGGCGAACTGCCGGTGGATGCGCATCACCGGATTCAGCGCGCTGAACGGGTTCTGCGCGATGAAGCCGATCTCGGCGCCGCGCAACCGGCGCAGTTCGGCCGCGCGCAGGCCGAGCAGGTCGACGCCGTTGAAGCGGGCGGTGCCCCCGACCACCCGCCCCGGTGGGCGGACCAGGCCGAGGATCGACCGGATGGTCACCGACTTGCCGCACCCGCTCTCGCCGACCACGCCGACGATCTCGGCCCGGTCGACGTGGAAGTCGACGCCGTTGACCGCGTGCACCAGCCCGTCGGGGGTGTCGAAGCGGGTGGTGAGGCCGTTGACCTCCAGCAGCCGGGGCTCCCGGTCCGCGACCGCGCCGGGGGCGCTCATCGCTGCCTCGCCCGGCCGAAGGAGTCCTGCAACTCGTCGCTGATCGCGTTGAAGCAGAGCACGGTCAGGAAGATGGCGAGTCCGGGGAAGACCGATACCCACCACTGGCCGGTCGTCATGTTCTGCGCTCCTGTCTGGATCATCGCGCCCCAACTGGCGTCGGCGGCGTTGATGCCGATGCCCAGGAAGGACAGCGAGGCGATCACCACGATCGAGTGGGCCACCGCCAGCGACGCCTGGGCCAGGATGATGCCGGTCATGTTCGGCAGCACGTGCCGGAACATCACCCGGGGTCCGGTCGCGCCGATGGCGTGGGCGGCCTCGACGTAGCGGCTCTCCCGGATGGTCAGCCCCTCGCTGCGGACCAGCCGGACGAACCGCGGGACGTTGATGATGGCGATGGCCACCACGACGTTCTCGATGTTGTTGCCCATCAGGGCGACCAGGGCGATGGCCAGGATCAACAGGGGGAACGCCTGGAAGACGTCGAGCGCGCGGACCACGCGCTCCCCCCACGGTCCCCGGTGCAGGGCGGCCAGCCCGAGCATGACGCCGACCACGAGCGAGATCAGCATGCCGGCGAGGGCCAGCGGGATGTCCACCCCGGCCGAGGCCACCAGGCGGCTGAAGACGTCGATACCGAACTTGTCGGTGCCCATCCAGTGCGCGCCGTCGGGCGCGGCGAGGGTGTCGGGCAGCGGCTCCGCCGGATCGTACGGCAGCGGCGCGAGGTAGGCCGCCGCCAACATGCCGGCGAGGATGCCGGTGGGTACCCACAGGCGCAGGCGTCGACGACCGCGGCGGGGCTTGCGGGGCTTCGGCGCGGTGACCGTGGTGGGGTCGGCGGCCAGGGTCTCAGTCATAACGCACCCTCGGATCGAGCACCGCGACCAGGATGTCCAGTGCGGTGAATGCCAACAGGGTTCCCAGGCCGGCGGCGAGGATGAAGCCCTGCACGGCCGGCATGTCGAGCTGGAGGATGGAGTCGATCGCCCACTCCCCGAAGCCACCCCACGAGAAGATGGTCTCGATGATCGCCGCGCCGCCGAGCAGGGCAGCCAGCAGGATGCCGCCGTAGGTCAGGATCGGGGTGCGGGCCTGCCGGAAGGCGTACGCCAGCACGGTCCGCTCGGACAGGCCGCAGGCCCGGGCGAACTCGACCTGCTTGGACTCCAACGCGGGCACCAGGGAGGCGTAGGTGCTGCGGGCGAAGTACGCCGAGTAGTAGATGCCCAGGGTCAGCACCGGCAGAATCGAGTGCGCCACCGCCGAACGGAAGATCGTCATGTCACCGGCGATCAGCGAGTCGACGAGCAGGGCCCCGGTCACCGTCGGCGGCGGCTCGTCCATCAGACCGAGCCGGCCGACCGGGGCCGGCGCCCACCCGGCGAGATAGAAGCAGAGGTAGATCAGCAGCAGGGCGAGGAAGAAGTCGGGGATCGACTGGAACGTGGTGACCACGAAGCGGGAGCCCCGGTCGGCCAGGCTGCCCTTGTAGTACGCGCCCAGGGTGCCCAGGCCCACACCGAGCACCGCGGCCACGATGAGCGAGAGGATCACCAGCTCCAGGGTGGCCGGGGCGAAGCGCAGGATCTCCGACAGGATCGGCCGGTCGGTGTAGTACGACGATCCGAGGTCGCCGTGGACCAGGCCGCCGAGGTAGTCGACGAACCGCTCCCACAGGGGCCGGTCCAGACCGAGGCGTCGCTCGATCGCGGCCAGTTCCTCCGGGCCGGCGGCCGGTCCGGCGATGACCCCGACCGGGTTGCCCGGCAGCGCGTTGACCAGGAGGAAGGCCAGCACGATGACCGAGAGCAGCCCCACCGGCAGGAAGAGCAACCGCCGTCGGGCGTAGCCGAGGACCCGCATCACATACCTCCCGGTCCGAGCAGCGCCATGGCTTCGTCCAGGGCCAGCACCTCGGCGTACTTGGCGCCGAGGTCGAACAGGGCGGCCTGGTGCGGGCGCGGGTCGCGGTCCAGGCATGCCTCGGCGACGACGAGGGGGACGAAGCCGTGTTGCAGGGCGTCCACCGCGCTGGCCCGGACGCAGCCGCTTGTCGAGGCCCCGCCGACGACGAGGGCGTCCACCCCCAGAACCCGCAGGGTGCTGGCCAGGCTGGTGCCGAAGAAGGCGCTGGCGTACTGCTTGGTAACCACCGTCTCGCCGGGGGCCGGGGCCAGGACCGGCGGGGCGGCGGCGAACGCGCTGCCCTGTTCGAAGACCCGCAGGGCGGGCACCTTGCGGGCGAAGAGACCGCCGTCCGCTCCGCCCGGGCTCAGTTGCACCCGGGTGTGGATCACCGGCACGCCGTGGCGGCGCGCGGCGTCGAGCAGTGTGGCGCAGGCCCGCAGGGCCGGCGGGTCGGTGTCGCCGGCGTAGAGCGGTGAGGCCGGGTCGAGGTAGGCCCGGACGAGGTCGACCAGGAGCAGGGCCCGGCGCGAGCCGCGACCCAGGTCGCCGCCGAAGCCGGCCCTGCGGTAGTCGCCCTGGAGGTCATCCACCGTGGCCGCCCCTAGATGACGCCGCTGGTACGCAGCGCGTCGATCTCGGCGGTCTCCAGCCCGACGATGTCGCTGAGCACCTCGTCGGTGTGTTCCCCGAGCTGCGGCCCGGCCCACTTGATCCGCCCCGGGGTCGCCGACAGCCTCGGCACCACGTTCTGCATGGGGAACTCGCCGAACTCGGGGTGGGCGACGCGGACGATGGCCTCCCGGGCGGCGAAGTGCTCGTCCGCGAGCATCTCCGGGGCGCGGTAGACCCGGCCGACCGGGACGTCGTGCTTGACCATCACCGCCATCAGCTCCTCGGTGTCGTGCTGCGCCGACCAGTTCGCGATGATGCCGTCCAGCTCGACCTGGTGCCGGCCCCGGCCGGCGTGGGTGGCGAAGCGCTCGTCGGTGCCGAGTTCGGCCATGTCCATGGCCGCGGCCAGCCGCCGGAAGACGGTGTCCTGGTTGGCCGCGATGAGCACCAGTCCGTCGTCGCGGGTGGGATAGACGTTCGAGGGGGCGATGTTGGGCAGGATGGCGCCGGTGCGTTCGCGGACGTGACCGGCCAGGGCGTACTCGGGCAGCAGCGACTCCATCATCGCCAGCACCGCCTCGTAGATCGCCGAGTCGACCTTCTGGCCCCGGCCGGTGCGGTCGCGGACCCGCAGCGCCATCAGGGCGCCCAGGGCGGCGAAGGTGCCGGCCAGGGAGTCGCCGAGGCTGATGCCGACCCGGCTGGGTGGCGTCTGCGGGTCGCCGACGACGTAGCGCAGGCCACCCATGGCCTCGCCGACGGAGCCGTAGCCGGGGCGGGCGGAGTAGGGCCCGTCCTGGCCGAAACCGGAGACCTGGACCATGACCAGCCCGGGGTTGGCCTCGGACATCTGCTCGTAGCCCAGGCCCCAGCGCTGCATGGTGCCGGGCCGGAAGTTCTCCACCACCACGTCGCACTGGGCGATCAGCCGCCGGGCCACCGACTGGCCCTCGGGGGTGCGCAGGTCGACGGTGATGGACTTCTTGTTGCGCGCCACGATCGGCCACCACAGCGACTTGCCGTGCGGCTTCTCCTGGCCCCACTCGCGCATCGGGTCGCCCTGACGCGGGGGTTCGCACTTGATGACCTCGGCGCCGAAGTCCGCCAGGAGTTGGCTGCAGAACGGCCCGGCGAGCAGGGAACCGAACTCGACCACGCGTACCCCGTGCAGCGGTCCCTCGTGGTGCAGATCGCTAGACATGAACACCTCTCATAGCAGCCACCAAGTGGTTGTTGTATACAACAGGCAGGCGGGACCCGCTGTCAACAGCGGTTTCTTCCGGCCAGATTCAGTGCCGCGCCCACATTTGGACGTTCATGCATACACAGAACGGTAGGGAGGCTCGACGTCCGTCACGCCCGTCCGCCCAGCCGCCGGCCGAGCAGCCGCCCGAACGCCAGCGCCGGCGTCACCGCCATCCCCCCGCAGAAAGCCGCGCCGCTGGTGGCCCCCATGCCGATGGCCTCACCGACGGCGTGCAGCCCGGCCACGACCGCGCCACCGGGCCGCCGGACCCGCAGGTCGGTGTCGACGTCCAGCCCGCCGAAACTGCACAGCAGCGCGGCCACCGAGCGAAGGGCGTAGTAGGGCGGCCGGACCAGGGGGTACGCGGGCGCCCGGCGGCCCAGCGGGTCCACCCCCTGCCGCACCGCGAGGTGGTACGCCCGTACCGTCTCGACGAGCCCGGGCGCGTCGATGCCCGCCCGGCGGGCCAGGTCGGCCAGGTCGTCGGCGACCCAGGCCACGTCCCCCCGCCGCGCCTCCGCCCGGAACCGCTCCTCCCCCCAGGCCGGCACCAGGGGTGGCCCCGCCGCCAGGGCCGCCGAGTCGCAGACGATCCAGAACTCGCCCCCCGGCTGCTCCTGCACGGCCCGCTCGTGCCCGGTGACGTCGTCGAGGTCCTCGGCGACGAACCGGCGCCCGGCCGCGTTGACCCAGATCTCCCGGGGCGGGCGCTCGACCGGCGCGAGGTGCGCCAACTCCGACCAGAAGTCCACCCGCCCCGGCTGGGAGCGGCGTTCGAGCAGGCCGAGCCGGGGGGTGTGCAGATCGGCGAAGCGGACCTCGGCCCCCAACGGCGTGGCCATCTCGATCGCCGCGCCGGTGGAGGTCGGCACCGCGTTGGTCACCAGCCGGGGCCCGCCCGGGGTCAGCTCACGGAACAGGTCCGGGTTGGCGCCGTACCCGCCGGAGGCCAGCACCGTGACTCCGGCGCGGACCTCGCGGGGGCCCTCGGGCGTGTCCAGGAGCGCACCGGTGACCGCGCCGCCGGCGCTGGTCAGCCGGGTGGCGCGCGAGCGCAGGCGCAGGGTGACCCGGCCGGCGGCCACCTGCTCGTCCAGCAGCGGACGCAGCGTCTCCCGGATCGACCGGCCGTGCCCGGTCCCCCAGTAGGTCCGGGGCCGGGAGTACGGGGAGTGCCCGTGATAGACCACAGGTGTGCCCGGGGCGAACGGGAAACCGTGCTCGTCGAGCCAGTCCACGACACCGGCGGCCTCGTCGACCGCCAGCCGGATCAGCGCCGGGTCACCGCGGTGGTGCCCGATGCGCAGCACGTCGGCGTAGTGCCGGTCCGGGTCGTCGTCGATACCCGCCTGGCGTTGCCGCCGGGTGCCCGCGGCGCTCATGTGCCCGGCCGAGACGCTGAGCGTGCCGCCGATGTCGGTGCCCCCGTCGACAAGTTCGACGCGGAGCCCGGCCCGCGCCGCCTCGATCGCGCACGGCAGGCCGGCGGTGCCGGCCCCGATCACCAGCAGGTCGGCCTCCCCGCTCATCGCGCGCCCGCCCGGTCGTGCCCGACCCGGCCGGTGGTGACGAAGGACGACACCACGGCGGCGTACTCCTCCGGCACCCGCCAGGGCAGTTGGCCGGTGGTGTCGGTCAGCCGCACGGCAACGGCGTCGGGACGGATCGCCTGCGCCAGCGCGTCGCCGTCGGCGAGCATGTCGCGGGCGGCGGTCAGCAGCAGCACCGGGCAGGGCAGGGCGCGCAGTGGCTCGGTCGGGTCGTAGGCGAACGCGGCCCGGTACGCCCAGTTGTACCGCTCGAAGACCGAGGCGATGTTCGCCACCGCGAGGTTGACCAGCTCCGGCGGCCCCTCCCAGATGTCGAGGTAGCGGGCCCAGAGCTCGTCCAGGTGCCGTCCGGCCGGGTCGATCGGCTTGTCCGGCGCCCAGGAGGCGCCGAGGCGTTCCCGCTCGGCCCGGTCCAGCACCAGCCCCGACAGGATGGCGTGGGTGACCCGGTCGGGGCCGGCGAGCTGGGCGACGGCCAGGGCCAGCGAGGCTCCGGTGTGCTGCCCGGCGACGGCGAACTCGGTGACTCCGAGGGCGTCGACGGCGTCGAGCAGCAGGCGGGCGTAGCCGGGGATGTCTAGCGACTCGCGGGGCGGGTCGGAGAGCCCGTACCCGGGGGTGTCCAAGGCGAACGCGCGCAGCGTGCGGCCGAGGGCGGGCAGGGCCGGGGCGAAGACGTTCGACGCCTGTGGCGACTCGTGGAACAGCACCACGGCGGGTCCACCGGTGCCGGCGGTGCGGTAGTGGATCTGCGCTCCGGGCGGGCCGACGTATCCGCGCATGTCACTTCCCTCGGGGTCGGGGGGTGGGGGGTTCGAGGGGTGGCTCGGACGGGCCGGCGGTGGGCGGACGCCGTTTCGGGGCGGTCGAGCGCGCGGCGCGCCGGGTCGGTCCGCCACCGGCCTTGCGGGCCGGTCGGCCGGCAGGCTCGGTGGGCGGCGACGCGGCGGGTCCGCTGGGCGGCGACGCAGGGGCGGGCTCGCCGGGCGGCAACGCGGCGGGCCCGGGGTCGAGGTCGGGCGACTCGGACCCGCCGGCGGCGGGAGGTGGCGCGGTGGTCGGTGGCGCAGGCGGCGGCGTCCCGCCGGCCCGGGGTTCACGCAGCAGGTTCGTCGGCACGGTGGGTCGACCGATCACGGTCGTCACGGCGGTCCCGCCGATCGCGGCCACCGCCCGCCGGGCGCTCTCCACCGCGGCCGTGACCGAGGCCATGTCGCCGACGAGGGAGACCGTGACGAGTCCGTCGCCGATGCGTCGTACGCCGATCAGCCGCACCTCGGCCGCCTTGCCCATCACGTCGACGGCGACGATCGAGGCGGTCAGTCCCCGTGTCTCGACCATGCCGAGCGCACCCGCATCCCACAGATCCACGTCAGTCCTTCACGTAGTTGAGCCACGCCTCGGTCTCCAGCCGGTCGACGATGGCGACGATGCTGGAGTCCACCGGCGCCTGACCGGGTTGCCGCAGCGCCAGCCGCGCGGCGCCACCCGTGGCGATCAGGACGACCTCGCCCCTGCCGGCGCCGACGGTGTCGACGGCGACGTAGGGCTCCCCGGCGGGCGTCTCACCCAGGGGCGCGACGACGAGCAGCTTGGCCCCGGTCAGCGCCTCGGACTTGACGGTGCTGACCACCGAGCCGATCACCCGGGCGACACGCATGCCGAACCACCTCGTTTCTCTAGCGTCGCTGCGACCAGGGCTTCGTCTCGAACGCCCGACGGACCGCCTCGCGGGCCGACTCCACCTCCGAGTGCAGCCCGGAGACCCACAGCCGGCCGAACTGGCCGACCCCCCGGACGTCGATGATCTTGACGCCGGCGGACTTCTCCACCTCGTTGCCGACCGCGGAGATGTAGGCGGCGGGCTGGCACTCGACCACGAGCATCGACTCGCCGGCCACCAGCAGGGATCCCTTGCGGGAACGGTTGACCAGCTGCGCCTGGTAGGCGTCGATGTTGGAGACGACCTTCGCCGAGACCAGCTCCGCCGGCTGCGCGTCCGCCTCGGTGATCCCGAGCAGGTCCAGGATGGTCTGACCGGCCTGGCGCACGGCGTCCTGCGACATCGAGTGCAGCTCGGTCATGCCGTACTGCCGCTCGACGACCTGGGAGCCGGGGCGGACCCCGGCGGCCTTGACGGCGGCGTCGACCAGGGCGTAGACGTCGCTGCCCGGGGAGATCTCCAGGTAGAGCTCGGACATCCCCTCGACCACCGGGTCACCTGACATCACGCTGCCGAGCAGGGCGGCCATCTGCGGTTGGAGCCGGTCGACGAACGCGAAGGTGCGCAGCTCGACGTCGTTGCGGGCCATCTCAGCGCCGACCCACGAGCAGCGCGAGAGTGCCGCTGCTGCGCCGCTCACCGCTCTGCAGCACCCGGCCGGTGGGGGTGGAGACCTCCTCGACGCATTCCCGCTTGCAGGACAGCTCGGTGCAGTCGCCGGTGAACCCGGCGTCCCGGGCGGCCTGGACCAGGTCCATGTCCCGCATCGGGCCCCAGAACGGCTCGTTGTTGTTCCAGGTGTCCCAGTCGATGAGGAACTGCACGAGCGGGTCCAGCCCGGCGTAGCCCGGGAAGTCCGCGTGGATCATCATGCCGCCCGGGGCGAGCAGCCGGTGGCACTCCCGCAGCACGGCGCGGACCGCCTCCGGCGGCATCTCGTGCAGCAGGATGTGCGAGACGACCAGGTCGAAGTGCCCCGACGGGAAGCCGGTGGCCTCGGCGTTGCGCTGCGCGAAGTGCACCTTGCGACCCAGGGACTCCGCCCGGCCGTGACCGTAGCGCAGCAGGGCCGCGCCGACGTCGATGCCGTGCACCTCCGCCTCGGGATAGGCGTCGACGTAGGGCAGCGTGGAGTTGCCGACGCCGCAGCCGATCTCCAGGATGCGCTTGGGACGGAAGTCCTTGTGCGTGGCCTTCAGGTAGTTGTTCACCACCGACTGGCCGTAGTCGTCGTTGAGCTCGCCCATCTGGCCGGTGGCGTAGACGTAGACGCCCCGGTCGTAGAGCGCCCCGGCGGTGACGTCGCCGGGGACGTACTCGCCCCGGTAGCCGCCGGGCATGGCGTGGATGTCGATGCCCCAGAAATACCAGGGCAGGACGAAGTCGGGGTCCAGCTCCAGCGAACCGAGGGTACGTCCGGTCCGCTCCGCCCTGGCCCGCAGGTCGTCGAGTTGCCGGGCGATGCTGTCGGCCACCACGTTCCAGAGCAGGTCCTGGCTCGCCCGCCGCACCGAGCTCCAGAGCTGGTAGTACGGCTCGGGTTCCATCGCCCGGCGGACCGTCTCCCGGTCCCGGGGCGGGACGCCCATCTCCTGCTGGTAACGGGGCACGACGCGGTGCGCGTACAGCTCCCGTACCCCCGGGGTCACCTCGGTGGAGATGTGCGACTTCAACGCCCGGACGAACGTCTCCCGGGCCAGTTCGTCGTGGTTCTCCGTCGGCAACAGGCCGTGCCGCTGCTGTTGTTTCACTTGTCCTCCCCCACCTGCGCGAAGGCCTGCCGGATGACCTCCCGGTAGGACTCCGGGGTCTCCTCCCGCACGATCTCCTCGCGCCACTCGTAGAAGACCCGCAGCACCCGGGCGACGAACGCCGCCGCCTCGGCGTCCCTGGTCTCGGCGTCCCCGGCGGACGGCGTGAAGTCGTCCACCGCGCCCCGCTCCACCACCCGCCGGTCGGCCAGCAGCTGTTCCAGGGTCATCACCCGCTCGCGCAGCACCCACACCTCAGAGGTGAGGGTCACCATCGTGGAGACCAGGGCCTCCATGCCCGGCTCGGCGAAGAACTGGGGACGGGCGCCCTTGGCCTTCTTGGGCAGCAACTGTCCGGGCAGCGGTTGGGCCTGCTCGGGGCTGCCCACCCCGGGCCCGCCGTAGGCGCCGAGCGCCCGTAGCGTCTCGGTGGCGACCGTGGACGCGTCCGCGTCGGGGTTGGCCGACACGACCGCGGCGGCGATGGTACGGATGGTCCGCTCCGCCTCCTCCGCGGCCTCGCAGCCACACGAGCAGCCGTCGGCGTCGTCGCAGCCGCCCTGGGGCGCGCCGGGGACGGTGCCGGCGGGGGCGGTCGGCGCCGAGGCCGACGACGCGCCCGCCGGGCCGCGCCGGACGTCGACGCCCAGCCCCTGGGCGATGTCCTGGGCGTGCGGCGAGATCAGGTCGCCCGGGCCCAGCAGGACCTCGCGCGGCCCGTCCGACCGGGCGACGTCTTCGATATCGACAGCAGTCCACACCCGACTCATGTCTCAACTCCTTCGATGAGCACGCGGGCTCTGGTCAGGACTTTGTTCCGCCTCGGCTCGACCCGGTCGGCAGGATCGCCTCGACCTCGTTGTGCGGGCGGGGGATGACGTGCACCGAGACGACCTCGCCGAGCCGGGAGGCGCTGGCCGCCCCGGCGTCGGTGGCGGCCTTGACCGCGCCGACGTCGCCACGGACGACGACGGTGACCAGGCCACCGCCGATGTACTCGGTGCCCACCAGGACGACGGTGGCGGCCTTGACCATCGCGTCGGCGGCCTCCACCGCCGCGACCAGGCCCCGGGTCTCGATCATGCCCAGCGCGGACATCTGCAGGTCAGCCATGACAGTTCTCCTCTGCGAGTTGGTCGGCGGGCGGGTGCCCGCCGTTGCCCAGGACCGTGGCGGTCTGGAAGTGGGGTGGTCTCATCGCACGGTCACCTGCCGGGCGATGTGGTGCACGAGCGCCTCCAGCGGGGACTGCGCCGGTCGCTTGTCGGGGGTCGGCGGCCCGCCGGCGTCGCGGCGGCGGGCCGGCTTCGCACCGGCCCGTGGGCCGGGAGGCGTCGACTCCTGCCGCGCCCCGGGGCCCGCCGGTTCCCGGGGTGGGGCCAGGCCGGTCTCGGTCAGGCAGCGCTCCCGCAGTTCCGCCAACGTGCCGCCCCGGTCGAAGCGGGGCAGGTCGCCGCGGCCGGCGGCCAGTTCGGCGCGTAGCGCCCGGGTGCGCTCGGCGTCGACCCGGCCGTCGGCCAGGACCACCCCGTAGCGCCGGGCGCCGTCGACGGTGACCAGGCCCCGCTCGACGTCGTGGCGGACCTGCTCGGGGTCGCGTTCGAGCGGATCGCCCCAGCCACCGCCGCCCCAGGTGACGAAGTGCAGCAGGTCGCCGGGGCGGACCGCGACGTGGTCGCACTTGGCCGGGACCACCTGCCGGGAGCCGTCGGCGCGTTCCAGGAGCTTCGTGCCGCGTTCGCCGGGCTCGCCGCCGAGCACGCCCCAGGGTTTGGTGAACCACCTGTCGTCGTGGATCGAGACCTCGCCCGGTTCGAGGAACCGGTAGCCGACCCGGATGCCGTTGCCGCCCCGGTGCCGACCGGCGCCCCCGGAGTCCGGGACCGACTCGTAGGACTCGATGCGCAGCGGGTAGTACGCCTCCAGGTACTCGTTCGGCACGTTGGTGAACGAGGGCCACATCGAGTGTCCGTCGAAGCCGTCACCGACCGGCCGGGCGGGCACCCCGCCGAAGCCGATCTGGTAGAGCTGGAACCACTTGCCGTGCCGGTCCAGGCCGGAGTACATCAGGTGCGGGCTGGAGGAGAAGCCGGCGGCGGCGAGGAAGTCCGGCTGGCACTGCCCGAGCAGCCCGGCGAGCACGTCGAAGAGCCGACCCAGGGCATGGGTACGACAGGAGATGGCCGCCGGTCGCCGGGGCTTGAGCAGGCTGCCCTCGGGGATGCGGACGTCGACCAGGGGATAGAACCCGTCGTTGAACAGGATCATCGGGTCGACGGCCATGATGGTGTAGACCCCGAAGAACATCCGCAGGACGTTCTCGTTGAGCAGGAAGTTGATCGAGCCGTCGGCCTGCTCGCTGGTGCCGGTGAAGTCGAGCACCACCCGGTCGCCGTCGCGCCACAGCGAGCAGCGGATGCGGAACGGCCCCTCGCCGCGTCCGTCGTCGTCGACGAAGTCCTCGAAGGTGACCGGCTGCTCGGGCACGACCTGGCGGAACAGCTTCGCCATCGCCTGCCGGTTGCGCTCCAGCAGCAACTCCAGGGTGGACAGGTAGGTGTCGGCGCCGAAACGCTCGCAGAGTTCCCGGACCCGGGTCTCGGCGGTGCGGCAGGAGGCCAGGACCGCGTTCAGGTCGGCCCGGTTCCAGCTCGGCAGGCGCACCTGGTTGAGCACGGTGTCCAGGAGTTGCTGGTCGAGCGTCCCGGCGCGGAACAGCTTCACCGGCGGGACGATGACGCCCTCCTCGTGGATCGACACCGCGTCGGTGGGCAGGCTGCCGGGGACCTTCCCGCCGACGTCGCTCATGTGACCGAACATCGCCGCCCAGCCGACAAGCGCCTGCTCGAAGTAGATCGGCAGCAGCACCAGCCAGTCGTTGGCGTGGCTGATGGCGCCGTCACAGGCGTACGGGTCGGAGGTGAAGAAGACGTCGCCCTCCTCGACCGTGCCGTCGTAGCCGGAGAGGAAGCCGTCGATGAAGGAGCCGAACTGTCCGGCGACCATGCGCCCGCGCCGGTCGGCGATCAACGGGAAGGCGTCGTGCTGCTCGCGGATGCCAGGTGACATCGCGGTACGCAGCACCACGGCGTCCATCTCGAAGCGGGCGTTCCGCAGCGCGTTCTCGACGATGTCGAGCACCGCGGTCTCGACCTCGACGCCGCGCTCCGGGCGTGCTGTCTCGACGATGACCGCACTCATCGGTTCCCTCCCTGCTCGGCGGGCAGGATGAGCAGGTTGCCCAGCCTGTCGACGCGCGCGACACAGCCCGGCAGGACCAGGCTCGTGGAATCCATCTCGACCACGATCGCCGGCCCGGCCAGCTCGTTGCCGGCCCGCAGGGCGGTGCGGTCGTAGAGGGCGGCCTCCTGCCAGCCGCCGTCGACGTAGACCTGCTGACGGCCGACGATCGCCTGCGCGGCGTCGCGGTCACCGGACTCGATCTCGACGGGGGTGATCCGTTCCGCGTGGGAGACCCCGACGGCCCGGATGTTGACGATCTCGTGCGGCTCGTCCAGGGCGAAGCCGAACAGGCGCTTGTGTGCCTCGTCGAAGCCGCCGCGCAGGTCGGGGATCATGGCCGTACCCCGGCCCGCGTCGACCTCGACGGAGACCTCGAAGCCCTGGCCGTGGTAGCGCACGTCGGCCTCGTACCGCACCGAGCGGGCGTCGTCGGGGACCCCGGCCCGGTCGAACTCGGTGTCGATCTGGGCGGCCAGGTCGGTGAACTCGCGTCGCAGCAGTCCCTCGTCGACGTCGTCGAGCGGGCGGACCAGGGACCTGTTGGCCTCGGCCCGCACCCCGGTCGAGGCGTCGCCGTAGGCGCACAGCACCCCCGGTGACTGCGGGATCACCACCGGCCAGGAGCCGAGGAGCTTGGCCAGGGCGTTGACGTGCAACGGGCCGGCGCCGCCGAAGCCGAACAGCGCGAAGCGCCGGGGGTCGTAGCCGCGCTGCACCGAGACCAGCCGGAGCGCGCCGAGCATGTTCTCGTTGACGATGTCGATGATCGCGGCGGCGGCGGCCTCCACCGTGATCCCGAGCCGGCTCGCGACGGTCCCGACCGCCGTGCGGGCCTTCTCCACGTCCAACGGCATGGCGCCGCCGAGCAGGGCGTGCGGCAGGTAACCGAGCACGACGTTGGCGTCGGTGACGGTCGGCAGTTCGCCGCCGCGTCCGTACGTCGCCGGGCCGGGCAGGGCGCCCGCGCTTGCCGGGCCGACCCGCAGCGCGCCGGTCAGCTCGGGAACGTGGGCGATGGAGCCGCCGCCGGCGCCCACGGTCTGCACGTCGATCGACGGGGCACGTACGGCCAGGTCGGCCACGGTCGTCTCGCGCCGGATGGCTGGGGTGCCGTTCTCGATCAGGGCCACGTCGGTGGAGGTGCCCCCCATGTCCAGGGTGAGCAGGTCCGGGTGGCCGGCGGCCGGGCCCAGGGCCACGGCGGCGGCGACCCCGCCTGCGGGTCCGCTCATCAGCAGACTGACCGGGATGTCCTCGGCCCGCTCGAAGGTCATCAGTCCGCCGTCGGAGCGCAGCACGCGGCGCTCGCCCGAGAGCCCCTCGGCGACCAGTTTCGCGCTGAGGTTGCTCAGGTAGGAGCTGACGCCGGGGCGGACGTAGGCGTTGGCGACGGTGGTCAGGGTCCGCTCGTACTCGCCGAGTTCGGGCAGGACCCCGGCGGAGGTGGAGACCGGCACGCCGGGGGCCTCGGCGGCGGCGATCTCGGCCGCCCGCTGCTCGTGGGCGGGGTTGGCGTAGGAGTTGACGAAGCCGATGGCGAGGGCGTCCACGCCCTGGTCGACCAGTTGGCGGACGGCGGCCCGCACGGCCGCCTCGTCGAGGGGCTCGACCTGCTCGCCCCGGGCGTCGATCCGGCCCCGGACCTCGCGGACGTCCTCCAGCGCGACCAGCTCGGCCGGCCGGTCCCAGACGATCCAGCCGCCCAGGCCGCCGGGGACGAACGAGCGGGCGATGTGCAGGACCTGCCGGTAGCCGACGGTCACCACCAGGCCGACCCGGGCGCCCCGGCGTTCCAGGACGGCGTTGGTGGCCACCGTCGTGCCGTGCAGGAACTGGCGGATGTCCGCCGCGCGGGCCCGGGCGTCCGCCAGCACCCGGGTGACACCCTCAAGGACGCCGACGGACTGGTCCTGAGGCGTCGAGGGCACCTTGGTCCGGCGGGTCCTCCCGGTCGCCTCCTCGATCAGAAGAACGTCCGTGAACGTGCCACCGACATCGACTCCTAGGCGGTACATCAGTGCACATCCTGCTTTCTCTCGGCTTGCCGTTCTCTCCGTCGTCGCGGCGTGGTCCCCGGCCCGGGGGTGCCGACCGGGCCGGGGGGTCACCGCGCCGGTAGGGACGCCAGCGGGGTCAGGAGACGCTGATGTCGTAGTAGTTGACGTGGCCCTGGGAGTAGCTGAGGAACCCGGTCACGCCCTTCTTGAAGATGTAGTACTTCTGGGAGTCGACAAGCGGGATGGCCGGCATGTCACCCACCAGGAAGTCGTTGACCTGCTTGATCAACGCATCCCGGTCGGGCCCCGGCTGGGTCTCCAGGATCTTCCGGGAGAGCTCGTCGACGGTCGGCGAGCTGTAGTTCTGCAGGTTGGTCAGCCCACCCGTGGAGTAGAAGACCTGCAGGTAGTAGGCGGGGTCGGGCACCAGCGGGGTGCTGGTGGCCAGCCAGCTCTGCAACTTGCCCTCACGCTTGGCGGTGTCGAAGTCCGCGCCGGAGGCGACGTTGTTGAGCTTGACCTGGATGCCGACCTTGGCCAGTTGCGAGCGCAGCAGGACGGCGACCTGCTCGCTGTGCGCCCCGACGTTCGCCGCGTTGTAGGCCAGCTCCATCGGGAAGCCGTTGGGCAGGCCGGCCTCGGTCAGCAGTTGCTTGGCCCGGTCGAGGTTCTGGGCGAAGGGCTGGCTGGCCGCCGGGGCGCCGAAGTCGTCGTGGATGAAGTCGTTCGAGGGCGTCGCATAGCCCTGGTACGCGGAGTCGACGATCGCCTTGCGGTCGACGGCGTAGGAGATGGCCTCGCGGACCCGCTTGTCGTCGAAGGGCTCGGCCTTGAGGTTGGGCACCAGCACGTCGATGTTGGGGTAGAGCACCCGTTCCAGCCGGGCCTGGTCGCTTTCCTCAAGTGAGGAGAGCTGGTCGAAGGTCATCGCGGTGGCGATGTCGACCTGCCCGCTCTGGGCCAGCTGGAGTCGGTTGGAGGTGTCGGCGACGGCGCGGACCACCACGTCGGTGACCTTGGGCTTGCCCCGGAAGTAGTTCTCGTTCGCGGAGAGCCGGACCTCCTTGCCCGGGTCGAACGAGCGCACCTGGTACGGCCCGAAGGTGGCGGTGTTCTCCCCCAGCCACTTGTAGGCGTACGGGTCGTCGGCGGTGGCGTGCTTCTTGGCCTCCACCGAGTCGTACATGGTCATGAAGAAGGTGCTCAGGATCGACACGCTCACCGCGTTGGGCTTGGCGACGTTGATGGTGAAGTTCTTGTCGTCGGTGACGGTGATCGGGTTGGCGGTGTCCCAGCCGCCGATGCCCATCAGGATCTTGGCGATCGGTACGCCGGTGCTGTTGACCATCCGGTCGACCGACCACTTCACGTCCGCGGAGGTGATCGGGTTGCCGAACTGGCTCTTGGCGTCGCGCAGCGTGAACGACATCTTCTTGCCGCCGTCGTCGAGCTTCCAGGACTCGGCGAGCTCGGGCTCGATCTGGTCCGGCGTCTGGAGTTTCGTCGCGCCGGCCTCGGGCTTCTTGAAGCGCACCAGGGTCCCGGCGGTGTTGGGGAGCAGGTCGATCGAGATGAAACCCTGATAGCGCTCGGAGTCGAGACTCGACAGGACTCCGGGCGCGGCGATCGTCAGCGCCTGGCCGGCGCCGGCGTCTGACTTCTCCGCATCGTCGGCGCCGCAGGCCGCGAGAGCCAGGCTCGCCACGGCGAGCACTGCCACGGCCCGCACCCGCACGGAACGCATTCCCATGCCGACACCTCCATATTGTGTGCAAGCTTGAATATGTCTAGCGCAACGAACCTGGTAAAGCGGATAACACGAGCGATGCTTGTATACAAATTTGGCCCTGTCAAGGCTCCATGCAGGTGGAAACCCGCAGCTGGCCGGGCCGGATGCTCACGCCGGGCGGCGGGCCAGGAACCGACCGGCGTCCTGCCGGCCGACGAATCGCCCACGGCGGGCGATCAGCTCCCCCCGCAGATAGACCGCGTCGACCCGACCGGGCACGTGCCACCGCTCGAACGGCGTGTAGTCACAGTTCTGCGTCATCGTCTGGGCGAGCACCACCGAGGCCGCCTCCGGGTCGAGCACGACCAGGTCGGCGTCGGCGCCCCGCCTGATGACCCCCTTGGTCGGGTACAGCCCGAACCGGCGGGCCGGCTCGGTGCACGCCACCTCGACGAAGCGCGGCAGGCTCAACCGCCCGGGGCGTACGCCGTGGCCGTAGAGCAGCGGCACCCGGTGTTCGATGCCCGGCGCCCCGTTGGGGATCCGGCGGAAGTCCTCGGCCCCCAGGCTCTTCTGCCCGGCCATGCAGAACGGGCAGTGATCCGAGCTGACCACCCCGAGGGTGCCCTCCCGCAGCCCCTGCCAGAGCGCCTCCCGATGCTCGGCGGTGCGCAGCGGCGGGCTGACGACGTACTTGGCCGCCTCGAAGCCGGGCTGGTGGTAGAGGTCGGCGTCGAGCAGGAGGTAGTGGGTGCAGGTCTCGCCCGCGACCGGCCGGCCCGCCCGCTGGGCCTCGGCCACGGCGGCGACCGCGCCCGCGGTGGACAGGTGCACGAAGTACAACGGGGCGTCGGCCAGGTCGGCGAGCATGATCGCGCGCCGCACCGCTTCCACCTCGGTCTGGGGTGGCCGCGACAGCAGGTGCGCCAGCGGTCCGGTACGACCGGCCCGGACCAGCCGCTCGGCGAGGACGTCGATGACGTGACCGTTCTCGGCGTGCACGCAGAGCGTGGCGCCGAGGCGGGACGACTCGGTGAGGATGGAGAACAGCTCCGCGTCGTCGAGCATGGCCAGGCCCTTGTAGGCCATGAACACCTTGAAGCTGGTCACGCCGTCGGCCACCGCGAGCGCCATGTCCGCCACCAGGTCCGGATAGGGCGAGGTGACGGCCAGGTGGAAGCTGAAGTCGATGGCGGACCGGCCGCCGGCCCGCCCGGCCCACCGGGCCAGCACCTCCGGCAGGCGCTCGCCGGCGCGCTGGAAGGCGTAGTCGACATACGTCGTGGTGCCGCCCACGGCGGCGGCCCGACTGGCCGAGGCATGGTCGTCGGAGGTGATCGCCCCCATGAACGGCGTATCCATATGTGTATGCACATCGACGCCACCGGGGATGACGATCTTTCCGCGGACGTCGACCTTCTCGATATCCGCCGATGCGGGAATCCGGCCGACACTCTCGATGCGCCCCGAGTCCACGAGCAGGTCAGCCCGGTGGACGCCGTCCTCGGTGACCACCGTGCCTCCGACGAGACCGAACCTTCGCGGCATCTCTTCCCCGTTCAGTGCAGATGAGGAAACGCGAGTGACAGGCAGGCTAGGCAGTGGACCGTATACAACTCGATGGGGACGGCACAAGGAGTCGACCCGACCCCGTACCGACGCCGACGGGCCTGGTCACCATCCCGACCAGCCGCCTTCTTGCATACATAACGCTCCGCTGCGCTCAGTAGATGCAGTGGAACCCGCTGCTCAGTCCGGCAGGTTCGCCTGACACCCCTAGACGGGCTCCGCCAGATTACATACAATCTGGCGCAACGTGAAGGAGGTCGCCGTGACTCATACCGGCAAGCGACGGGTCACCATCGAGCAGGTACCCCAGCGGGTGTGGCGGGCACCGGACCTGCCCTTCGGACTACTCGTGCGGGAGATCAACGCCGACCCCGAGACCGGCGCGCAGACGCTCGTCGTCGACGTCCCGCCCGGCTGGCAGATGCCCGAGCACTGGAACAGCGCCGACATCGAGCTCCTGGTCCGCGACGGCGACCTGTCCATCGCCGGACGCCAGTGCCGGCGCGGGCACTACCTCTTCCTGCCCACCGGCACCGGGATCGGCCCGGTCTCCTCGACCGAGGGCGCCACGTTGATCTTCTGGACGGACTCGCCGTTCGAGGTACGCACGGACGAACGGCCCCCGCCGTCGAAGCCGCTCGGCGAGACCGTCGACCTGTTCGACAAGGCCAACTGGCTGCCCGTCCAGGAGGCGTTCGCGGGAGTGACCGACACCAGCAGCCACGGCGACCTCGAGGTCCCCACCCAGTGCATCAGGTTGCGCAAGGTCGAGGAGACCGGCAAGGACACCATCCTGTTCGTCCTGCCGCGCAACTTCGCCAAGACCGCGCTGGAGTTCCACCACAGCACGGAGGAGATCTTCTTCCTCGGCGGCTGGTGCGCCACCGACCCGGAGCACGTCTACCGCACCGGGGAATACCTGTGCTGGGAGCCGGGCGTCATCCACGGCGTGGTCACCGGCTGGGATGCCATCTGCCTGTCCAAGCACCACGGCCCGCTGACCAGCCCACAGATCCCGCTCGGGGCGACGAGCGTGGACGCCGAGCGGTGACGGCGCTGCCCGGCCGTGGCCGCCGGATCGCCGCCGCCGACGCCGGAGCGGGCGTCGCACGCCCGGCGTTCGTCGTGCACCGCGACGAGCTGGCCTACGAGCTGATCTCCAGCCTCAACCACAACGCCGACGACGAGGGGCTCGTACACCGCCTCGTCGACCGGCAGCTCACCGGCGACCCGGACTGCGAGTTCCTCACCGGGGTCTACCGCATGGAGCCCGGCATGACCCACCCGCTGCACCTGCACGCCGACTCGGCCGAGTTCTACTACGTGCTGTCCGGCACCGCGCTGTTCCGGGTGGCCGACGAGGAGTTCGAGGCGGGCGCCGGCACCGCGATGTACATCCCCGCCGGTGTCGCCCACGCCATCTCCACCGGCGGCGGGCACGACATGGAGTTGCTCTACTCCTTCAGCACCCCGGACCTGAGCGGGATCGGCACCCGGTGGTTGTAGCCGCCGCGGACGGACCCGGCACGGAACAGGCCAACCGCAGGAACGGATCCGGCGACGCGCGGCGCGTCGGCTGACGAAGGGAACTACGGTGCGCAGCATCGAGCACTGGATCGCCGGGGCGCCCGTCACCGGCACCGACTACGCCACCGTGCACCAGCCCGCGACCGGGCAGCCCCAGGCCCGGGTCGCGGTCGGTGGGCCGGCCGAGGTCGACCTGGCCGTCGCGGCGGCGGCCCGGGCCTACGAGTCGTGGAGCGAGATGTCGCTGTCCCGGCGGACCAAGGTCCTGTTCCGGATGCGGGACCTGGTGGAACGGCACGAGGACGAGCTGGCCCGGCTGGTCACCGCCGAACACGGCAAGACCGTCGAGGACGCCCGGGGCGAGGTGATCCGGGGCCGAGAGGTCATCGAGTTCGCCTGCGGCATCCCGCAACTGGTCAAGGGCGCCTACTCCGACCAGGTCTCCACCGGCGTGGACTCGTACTCGCTGCGCGCCCCGCTCGGGGTCTGCGCCGGCATCACCCCGTTCAACTTCCCGGTCATGGTGCCGATGTGGATGCACCCGATCGCCATCGCCTGCGGCAACACCTTCGTGCTCAAGCCCAGCGAGCGCGACCCGTCGGCGACCAACCTGGTCGCGCAGCTCTACGCCGACGCCGGCCTGCCCGACGGGGTCTTCAACGTGGTGCACGGCGGCAAGGCTGCCGTCGACGCGCTGCTCGACCACCCGGACGTGGCGGCGGTGTCGTTCGTCGGCTCCACCCCGATCGCCAGGTACGTGCACGAGCGCGCCGCCACCTCCGGCAAGCGGGTCCAGGCCCTCGGCGGGGCGAAGAACCACGCCGTGGTGCTGCCCGACGCCGACCTGGCCGACGCGGCGCGGCAGATCACCTCCGCGGCGTACGGCTCGGCCGGGCAACGGTGCATGGCGATCTCCGCGGTCGTGGCGGTCGGCCCGGCCGGCGACGAGCTGGTCGAGCTGCTGGACAAGGAAGCCTCGACGATCGTGGTGGGCCCCGGCGACCAGGAGTCCGCCCAGATGGGACCGGTCGTCACCGCCGAGGCCCGCGAGCGGGTCATCAGCAGCGTCGACGAGGCGCAGCGGGCCGGGGCCACGGTCGTCGTCGACGGCCGCGGGCTGCGGGTGGACGGACACGACGGCGGATACTTCGTCGGCCCGTGCCTGCTCGACCGGGTGACCCCGCAGATGTCCGCGTACCAGCAGGAGATCTTCGGACCGGTCCTGGTGGTGCTGCGGGCGCAGAGCCTGGACGAGGCCGTGGCGATCATCAACGCGAACCCGTTCGGCAACGGCACCGCGCTGTTCACCTCCGGCGGCGCGGCGGCCCGCCGCTTCGTCCGGGGCGTCACCGTCGGCATGATCGGCGTCAACGTCCCGCTGCCGGTGCCGATGGCCTACCACTCCTTCGGCGGCTGGAAGGCGTCCCTCTTCGGCGACACCCACATCCACGGCCCGGAGGGGGTGGCGTTCTACACCCGGGGAAAGGTCGTCACCAGCCGGTGGCCGGGCGGCACCGAGACGTTCCGCTCGGACTTCCACTTCCCCACCGCCACCTGAGGCGAGCACGACCCGGTCGGGCAGCGCCGTCACCGATCCTGGTGGGCGTGGTACGCGGAGATCCGCTCCCGAATGGCCAGCCGCTGCGGATCGTCGGTGTCGTCGAGCAGGTCGAGGGCCTCCCGGCCCCGACGGAGAGCGTTGTCGTGGTCGCCGACGGCGCAGAGAGCCTCCGCCAGTACGGCGAGGGCACGCGCCTGACGTAGCGGGTCGGCCAGTTCGTCGCCGATCGCCCGGGCGAGGGTGGCGTCGGCCAGCACGTCACGGTGCCGCCCCAGGCGGAGTTGGGCCTCGGCCGAGATGATGAGGGCGTCGCACCGGATCGTGTCGTCGGTGACCCGGTCGTGCAGGTCCAGAGCGGCGCGGCCGAGGTCGAGCGCGGTCTCGGGGTGGCCCGTGTCGAGGCTCAGTTCGGCGAGCCGAACGTGGTGGAGGCTACGGCCCCGAAGCGAGCCGATCCGGTCCCAGATGGCGAGTGCCTGCTGGTAGAGAAGACGGGCCTGGTCGTACCGTCCGAGCTGGCGGTGGGCGTCACCGAGGTGGTAAAGCGTGTACGCCTCACCTGTCGCGTTCTCGGCCGCGCGACAGTCGGTCAGGACCTCCTCGAAGGTCTCGATGGCGGTGGTGGTCGCCCCGGTCCGTAGGTGCACGGAGGCGAGATTGTGCCGGCAGGCCGTCTGCAACTCGGCGAAGCCGTTCTCCTCGGCGAGACGCAGAGCCTCGGCGAACAGTCGGCCGGCGCGGTGATAGTCGTGGGTGGTGAAGTAGGTGGCCCCGAGGTTGACGAGGGTGCCCGCCCGGCCCGGGTCGTGACCGTCGGCAGTCGCGGCGTCGAGTGCGATGCGCAACATCTCCCGCATGTCCTCCTGACTTCCGGAGCGGTCGAAGACCTCGTGGACCGTGTCGACGGTCTGCCAGGCATGCCTGTGGAACCCCTCCACCGCCGCGCTGCGGACCAGGTTGAGCACGTTGGTCCGCTCCGTCTCGAACCATCGCAGGGCGGCGCCGTCCGAGGTGAACGTCATGGGTGGCACCACGCCCGGCTCGGGCAGGTCGGGCACGGGTGCACGGGTGGGCTCCAGGATGGCGACGGCGTTGACCGCCGTGAGCAGGTACCAGTCCAACAGCCGGCGCAGTGCCGCTCGCCGCTGCTCGGCGGGCTCCTCCGCCCGGGCCCGGTCGGCGGCGTACCGGCGTAGCAGATCATGCATCCGATATCGGCGGACGGTGTCGTGGCTGACCAGGTGGGCGCGGGCGAGCCGGTCGAGGGCCCGCTCGGCACCGGCGACGTCCACCGCCAGCATCGCCGCCGCGGCCTCCGCCCCGATGGTGCCGCCCGGAAAGAGGCCGAGGCCCAGGAAGAGCCGAGTGGGTATCGGAGCGAGCGCGTTGACCGACCAGGCGAAGACAGTCCGAAGGGTCATCTCATCGGTGTCGTCGCCCTCGATGTCGAGTAGTCGACCGGTGAGTTCGTCGGCGAGGTCGCCGAGTCGTGCCTGGGGCCGGGAGACCACGTGCTCGCCGATGACCCGTAACGCCAGCGGCAGACCGCCCGACAGCCGGGCCAGCGTCTCCAGTGCCGCGGGTTCGGCGTCGGTGCGTTCGGGTCCGATGATGCGGCCGAGCATGTGGTGTCGTTCCAGGTGCGACAGGGGTGCGACGGTGAGGCTGCGGATGCCGTGCCGAACACTCAACCCGCGGAGTCGATTGCGGCTGATCACCACTGTGAGGCTGGTGTCGGAGCGGGGCAGGAGCTGCTGCGCCTGGTCGGAGTCGACGACGTTGTCCAGCACGACGAGCATGTTCCGCCCGTCCATCAGCCGGTGGTACAGCTCGACGCGTCGATGGGCGTCGGCGGGCACCCGATCCGCCGGGACACCGAGGGCGACGAGAAAGCGGTGCAGCGCTTCCTGCGTGTCTACGGGCGGTACCGGGCCGTGTGCTTCGGCGTTGAGATAGAGCTGTCCGTCGGGGAACCACCCCTGCCTGCGATGTCCCCAGTGCCCGGCGAGGGTGGTCTTGCCCACTCCGGGCATCCCGGTCAACACCACCACCTTCGAAGTGCTCTCGCCGGCGGCGAGGGCGTCCAGCTCGTCCAGTAGGCCGCGGTGCCCGGTGTAGTCGGGCACGTCGTTCGGCAACTGCCGGGGCACCGGTACCGCCGCGCCCTCGGCGGTGAGGTGGTTCCCGGCGGACATGCCGGGCAGGAGATCCGCGATGGTGAGCACCGGATCGGCTCGCATCGCACGGCGGTAGCGGCGGCGGTAGGCGGCGAGGAAGTCCCGCGCGTCGTAGGTGCGCCCGGCCGCATGCAGTGCGGTGATCCACAGCCTTGCCAGGCCCTCGTCGAGTGGGTTCTCGATCAGCAACGGTTCCAGCCGAGCCAGCACCCGGTTGTGCTGACCGATGGCCAACTCGCTTTCCGCCAGCATTTTCACTGCGCTGAATTGCCTTTCGCGCATATCCCGTCGAAGGTGTTCGCACCGCGCCCCGCGCAGGTCCGCGAGCGGATCGCCCCGCCACAGCTCGTCCGCTTTGGTGAGCAGGGCGACGCACCGGTCATGCTGATTTCGGTCGACCGCCTTCCTCGCCTCGGCGGCCAACCGCAGGAATCGGTGGTAATCCACCAGATCGGGATCGATGGCCAGCCGGTAGGCGCCGGTCCCGGGCACTCGAACCAGGGAGTTCTGCAGGTCGACCACCCTCAGGGCGGCCCGCAGACGACTGGCCAGTGTGTAGAGCAGCGGGCGGCGAGCATCGACAGCCGAGTCCTGCCACAGAAATTCCACGATCGTCTCCACCCGCACCGGATTGTCGGCGTGATAGAGAAGGACGGCGAGCAGGCCGCGCTGCTTTGCCGCACCCAGCGGGATCGACCGCCCCTCGACCGTAAGCTTCGTGGGACCCAGAATCGCGAACTCCATCAGCTCCGCCCCCACCATTCTTGATCGACATGTGCCTATTTCATTCTCGTTCCAGCGGTCAAGCGCTTCAAACCCTTCTCCGCGGAATCAAAAATCAGACACCCCACTTCCCAGCCTTCTGCAAGCCCGCTGCAAGGCGACCGGCAAGCTGATCCGCAACCGGCTCTTCGACGCTGAATCCCGCCGACATTCAATGCTGGAGGGACACCAATGACGTCGCTGGAATGGTCATCCACCCCCGTTGGCATCGACGCCCACCGCTGGGCAACCCGGTCGGGCTGCCGGACGGTGCTCGTCGTGGCGCACACCATCGCGAGCTGCCGGCGGCTCCTGGACGTGATCGAGTACGTCGAGAGCGACCCGAGGGTGCAGCTGGTCTTCACGGTGGCGCCGGACGTCTTCAACCATCAGGTGAAGCGATTCCTCGACCGGCTGGGCGCGCTCGTCCTCCCCTGGCACCAGGCCGTCCGGGAACGGTTCGATCTGGGTCTCGCCGCCGCCCACGGCGGACTCCACCACCTGCACGCACCCCTGCTCCTGATGGCCCACGGCGCCGGGCACGGCAAACGGGTACGCCCCGGACCGCATGGCGGACCGTTGCTCGCCGAGCCGCCGGTGTACGGTCTCGACGCGCAGCGACTGACCCATGGTGGGCGGGTCCTCCCGACGGCCCTCGCCCTCTCCCACGATCACGAGTTGGAGGTGCTGCGCCGGCAGTGCCCGGAGGCGGTCGAGGCCGCCGTGGTGGTCGGCGACCCCTGCGCCGATCGGCTCGTCGCCAGCCTCCCCCGGCGGCGGGACTACCGGCGGGGCCTGGGGCTGGGCGAGCGGGAGAAACTCGTCGTGGTCTCCTCCACCTGGGGCCGGGACGGCGTCTTCGGACGGTGGCCCGACCTGCTTCCGCGGTTGATGACGCAGCTCCCGGCGGGCCGGTACCGGATCGCCGCGCTGCTGCACCCGGCGGTCTGGGACGCCCACGGACACCGCCAGATCCGAGCCTGGCTCCGGGACTGCCTCGACGTCGGGCTGCTGCTGTCCGACCCGACCGAGGACTGGCGCGGCCCGGTGGTCGCCGCCGACCACGTCATCGGTGACCACGGCTCCGTCACCGCGTACGCCGCCGCCATCGGACGTCCGACCCTGCTGCTACCCGCGCTGCGGTCGGTGCCGGCCGCCGGCACGCCTCAGCACCTGCTGGCCGCGGGCGCCAACCGCCTGGATCCGCGCCGGCCGATTCCTCCCCAGCTCTCCCTCATCACGGGAGTCGACGAGCAGGCGGTGATGGCCGCGCTGACCAGCCGTCCGGGGGAGGCCGGCGTGTTGTTGCGGCGCACCATGTACCGCCTGCTCCAGCTGACCGAGCCCGGCCGGCACCGACAGTCAGGCCCCGTGCCGGTGCCGAGCCTCGACCGTCGGGAGGCCCGGCATGACCTCGCCGGCTGAGCCCGTCGTCGTGGCACTGTCGGCCGGTGGGCAGGCGCCGCGCCCGGCCCGGTTGGCCGACATCGTCGTGGCCATCGTCGACGGCGACGACCCGGCCGAGGTCGGTGCGGGCCTGCTGACGGCGTATCCCGGGCTGGCCCTCGCCGTCGTCGGCACCCCGGCGGGGGAGGTCGCCGTTGGGGTGCGCGGCGATCCGCCACTTCGCCTCGGCCGGCTGGCCGCACCCGGCCGGCTGACGATCGGGCTGCTCACCGTCACGGGTCGGCTGCTCCACCGCCGGTGGGTCACCGGAACCCTGCGCCACCGGCGTACCCGCGCGGAGGTGCTATCGCTCGTCCGCGTCGCCACCCAACTCGTCCAGCCGGCGGAGCACGTCGGGCAGCCGAGGCGCGGTGAGCGCGGCGAAGACGCTGGCGGCCTCCCGGTAGTGTCGTCGTGCGGTCTCGTCGTCGCCGCGCCGATGGGCGATGCGGCCGAGCAGGAACACCGCCTCTGCCCGTTCACTGTCGGCGCCGAGTCCGGCCATCCGGCGTACCGCCTCGGTTGCCGACTCCTCGGCGGTGCCCAGGTCGTCGGTGCCGAGGCGGGCATCGGCCAGGCCGATCAGCACCCGGGCGGCGTTGTAGGGGTCGACCTCGGACAGCTCGGCGAAGATCTGCCCGGCCTCCACCAACAGCGGTAGCGCTTCGGCCGGCCGGCCGGTCCGGGTCCGGAGCATGCCCAGGTTGAGACAGGACAGGCCCACGCTCCGGACGTTCGGCAGCGTCCGCCGTCCGGCGAGGACCCGGGTGTACGCCTCCGCCGCCAGTTCCTCCCGGCCGGTATCGGCATAGAGGGTGGCCAGCCCCTCCTCGGCGTCGATGACGCCCTGAGCGTCGCCCACCTGCCGATACCTGTCGACCGCCGCCCGACCATGTCGCTCGGCCGCGTCATGGTCGCCGAGGCGGCTGTACGCCCGACCCAGCCGCTTGAGCATGACCGCCTCGGCCCACACGTTGCCCCAGGCCCGGGCGGCCAGCACCCCGCGCTCGTCGATCGCCAGCCGGTCCTCGTAGCCCTTGAAATAGAGCAGGAGTGGCCAGACCACGTCGCTGAGCTGCCAAGCCAACTCGTGGAGGCCCAGGTCGAAGGCGACCCGGCCGGCCTCCAGCAGGTTGCTCCGCTCCCGATCCAGCCAACCGAGGGCGGCAGCCCGGTCGGCGAACTCCGGTGGCCCGTCCAGGTCCTGTTGATAGACGTACGGCAACCGTCGCCGGTAAGGGGTCACCACGAGATCCGCCCGACGGGCGGCGGCGAGGTAGAACTCCAGCATCGTGCGCACCGCCGCCAGCCGGCCGTCGGGCCGATCATGCTGCTCCGACATCTCCCGCGCGTACAGCCGGAGCAGATCGTGGTAGCGGAAGCGATCCTCGGCCACCTCCTCCACCAGGTTCGCGTCCAGCAACTCCCCCACCACGGCGCCCACCCGGGCCCCGTCGGCGCCGGCCACCGCCGCGACCAGATCCATCCCGAACTCCGCCCCCGGGTGCAGAGCCAACCTCCGGTACAACATCGACGCCTCCGGCGTCAGCGCCTCGTACGAGAACTGGAACGTCGTCCGGACCGACAAACCGTCCACCACCGAAAGCCGGGTCAACCGCTGCGCCTCGTCGGCCAGCTCGGCGACCATCCGTCGTACTGTCAACTTGGGACGGGAAGCGAGCCGTCCCGCGGCCACGACGAGCGCGATGGGCAGACCGCCGCAGATGCCCGCCAGTTCCTCGGCCGGCGCGAACTCGCGGAGAATCCGCTCCCGGCCGACGGCCCGCCCCAACAGTTCCACCGCCTCCGGGGCCGGCAACGGACCCACCTCGACCAGGCGGGCGCCGTCGGGCAGCAACCCGGTCAGTCGCCGGCGGCTGGTCACCACGACCACCGCCGACGCCGACGCCGGCAGCAGCGCTCTGACCTGAGCCGCCGAGAACGCGTCGTCGAGGACCACCAGCAGGGACCTGTCCGCGGTCACCGTGCGGTAGAGGGTGACCTGTTCGGCCAGGTGCGGGGGAATCCGGTCCGGGGCCACCCCCAGGGCCCGGAGGAAGGCGGACAGCACCACGCCCGGGTCCAGAGGCTCGGTGCCGCTGAACCCCCGCAGGTCCGCATAGAGCTGCCCGTCCGCGAAACGGTCCAGCCTGCCGTGCGCCCACTGCCTCGCCAGCGCCGACTTTCCCACGCCGCCCGGACCGAACAGAACGGCGACGAGGTTTCCCCGCTCGGCGAGATACCCGTCCAGCACGCACATCTCGCTGGTTCTGTTGGTGAAGTTCGGCGACGGCGCCGGTAGCTGCCGGGGGATCGGAGAACGGTCGACGGGAGCGCCACCGAAATGCACGCCGCCGTGGATGACACCGGCCTGGACGCTCAATCCGGACACGTTCCCGGACTGTTCGTTCGACGTACCGGACGGCATCGTTCGCTCGGTTCCGCTGGAATCCGTTCCCAATCGCCGCGCCCCAACCCGCCCGCCGCACGTCCGACCCGGCCGGACCTAGAAGTTGATGTCCCCCTGTATGTCGCGCGCCTGCACGACCTTGCCGGCCGTCCCGCTGAAGTGGTTGACCACCTGGCCCTGGACCGCTACGACGCCTGTCCTCGCCAGCCTGCGCCACTCGTCGTCGAGGGCGGCGGCGAAGTTCGGGTCCCGGGCCATCACGTCCGCCAACGCTGAGGCGAGCGCGGCGTGCCGCCAACGCTCCTGCGGATGGGTGATCGCGGCGTCGAGCACCGCCGACTCTCGCGTCCCCGATCCGAATCGGCCGCGGACCAGACTGAACAGCGAACCGATCGCGCTCCGGGCACCGACACCGAGCGCCTCCGCACCCTTGGTCGCCAGTGCGGTCGCGACAGCGAGGACGATCTGGTCATCCATGCACGGCCTCCCACGAACCACGACTCACATAGACGCTTCGCATTGCCGTTACCGGTGAGCCTAACGCCAGAGCGCACCCGGCAAGGGGCTCCCGCAGTCGACACAGATCGCTATAATCGCTGCCACTCCCTGCATGTCATTTAAAAAATGCACTTAATGGCACATAAAAGATACGTCCCAAAATATGAAAAGTGCTCGCGCGTGTTGTCGATCATGGGTACGGTGCCTCATGCCCATGATCAGCTGGCTTCAGGTCGCTGTCGACATCGCCCTCTCGTTGCCCGTCCACCTCTTGGAACCGCTCGCCGACTCCGCGCTCACGATGCTCAGTTCCTGCGTGACGGGTTGGGATGACGCCGGGATGTCGACCCAGTGGTTCAAGTGGGTGGCCTTCCCGACGATGATCTAACGCACGGCTCGTCCACCCGTAACGCGTGCGCCGCCGGCGGCCGGCCACCCGAGTCGACCACAGACGGGCGGTGCCGGCACCTGTCGAGGTGCCGGCACCGCCTCGTTCCAGGAGACCGTGTCAGGGCCGCAGGGCATCCTCCGCGGCGGTCCAGGTCGACTCGTCCCCGACGTCGGCGACCGTGATCCCCCTGGCGATCTTCTCCAGCTCGGCCCGCCGCAGCTTGTTGTCGGAGCCCGTGGCGCTGACCTGGAGGACGACCTTGCCGTCGGCGCTCCAGATGTTGCAGAAGTCCCCGACCGACAGGCCGGCCTCCCGGACACGACGGCGGTCCACCTCGTAGCACTTCGTCGCGCCCGGCTCCGGCGACTGGTTCGCGCTGGTGCTCGGTGTGAGGAAGATGTGGAACCCGTCGGTGATGACGCCCCTGGTCGCGTCGTAGGGCGCGGTCAGACCGGCGGTGGGCAGGGCCGGCCGGGTGTACGTGGCGCCGCCGTAGTCACCTTCGCGGGCCGTGGCGACCCCGACGAGACCGGGCATGGCGTGGGTGCCGGTCTGGAGCGGCAGGTAGCCGTCCGGCACATAGCCGACCGTGAGCGGCACCAGGGCCGGCTTCGGACGGCTGGGTTTCAGGCCCTGGACCAGGCCACCCAGGTCCTCGAAGCTCGGCGTGGCCGCGTCGCCGGAGAACGAGGTGACCGCCGCCCAGGCGTTGTCGGCGTACTCCCAGGCGAACAGCTTGTTGCGCTCGTCCACCGGCTTGCTCGGGTCGAGGTCGACCGGCAGCGTAGCCCGCACGGCCCGGTGCCCGGCCACGGTGATGTTCGTGCCGCCGGAGACCCCGGCGGGGTCGAAGACGCCCGGCCGGTAGACGGTCAGGTACGCCCACAGCGACGGCTTCCCCCCGGCCTTCTTCTTCCGCTCGACGATGTTGCCCTGCGCCTCGGCCTCCTCCGCCGTCTGGGGCTTGTCGTTGGAGGTGTGCTTGTCGGAGTAGACGGAGGCGATCTGGTAGCCGGTGGACGTGACGATCGGGTCCTGCACGTGCAGCGTGCCAGCGTCGTACCCGCGGAAGGTGAAGGCGAACGGCGCGGCGTCGGGCCAGCCGGCGTCGACGGCCCTCGGCGGTGCCGCGCCGGCCGGGGCCGGCGTGGCCGAGGTGTCCCGCTCGCCGACCAGGGCCGGCAACAGGAACGCGCCGGTGACCGCGACCACGACGAGCCCGGCCGCGCCGGCCGACGCGAACCCGGCGCGGCGACGCCGCTGCGCCCGCCGCCCGGCCGCGACGATGTCGTCGGCGGTACGGGCCATCGGCGGCTCGCCGTCCGTCACGGCGTCCACGAACTCACGCAACTGCATTTATCCACTCCTCCATCGGCTTCCCGGTGAGATTGACGTGTTCGCCGCCGAGCGACTCGCGCAGCTTCGCCAGGCCCCGGGAGACCTGGCTCTTGGCCGTGCCCACGGTGCAGTCGAGGACGCGGGCCGTGTCCTCCAGGCTCAGGTCCAGGTAGTGCCGGAGCACCACCGCGGCCCGCTGCCGGGCCGGCACGGCGTCGAGCGCCGCCCGTAGGCGCATCCGCTCGTCGGTCCCGCCGGCCGGGTCCCGGAGCGCGACGTCGGGCATGGCGTCGCCGGCCGACCGCTCACGCCGCCAGGGGCGGCGGGTCTCGTCGACCGCGGCCCGATAGACCATGGTCTTGACGTACAGATCGGGCCGTTCCAGCTTCCGCCACCGCGGATAGAGCTTGACCAGCGCGTTGGCCACGGCGTCCTCCGCCGTGTGCCAGTCGCCGCAGGTCATGTACGCCAGCTTCCGCAGCGACGCCATCTGTGACGTCACGAACTCGCGGAATGCTTGCTCGTCTTCGGCTCTCACGTCGCCTGCCTCCTCGTGACGGAGGTAGAACGGAGGCGGCCCGCCGGAAAGTTGCACCGGGTGCGGAAATTTTGTCGCCGCTTCGCGCTACTCGGCCGGCTCCCTGCGGGCCGGGCCGGCGATCGAGTAGGCGACCAGCCCACCGACGGCGAACACCGCCGCCGTCAGCGCGGCGACCCGGCTGCCGGGTGGCTGGCCCTGCCACGTCGCGGCCGCTCCCCAGGTGCCGCCCTGCGGGTAGAGGGCCGCGACGGTGGTCCAGGCCAGCGGCAGGAACCACGACCGGGCGGTGCCGAACACCGTCGCACCGAGCGCGGTCAACCCGAGCAGGCCGGCGGCGTCGCGGGCCACCAGGGCGGCGGGTCCGAACCGGGCGCCGGTGTGCCGAGTGGCGAGCAGCGCCGCCAGGACGACCAGGAAAGCGGCGAGCAGATGCGCCGCGCGCCGCCAGGGCCAACGCATCGACGCGGTCCGGTCCAGGTTCTCGTCCGGGCCGCCGAGGGTGGACGCGAGCGCCGCGACCATCAGCACGACGGTCATGACGACGGTCATTGCGCTGGCGTCCCGCTCCTCGGCGAACGCCAGCCACAGCGCCCAGACCACGGCCACGCCGCCGATGGCCGCGGCCAGGGCCAGGGGTACGCGCCGGGAACGCAGGTACAGCAGCGTCCCGGTCACCCGGCCCTCCCGGAGAGCAGTCCGGCGGGGTCCTGGCAGGTGCGGAGCGCGTCGCGGACGGCCGTGACCCGGGCCAGCGCCTCGCCGTCGGGCAGCTCACGCAGCCCGCGCCACAGGGTGACCGCCTCGGGGTTGATCCCGGGATCCTCCTCGACCAGACCGGGCACCAGCCCGACGTCGGACCGCGGCTCGCGACCCAGGAGCCAGGCGGCTGCCGCGCGTTCGACCACGTCGTTGCGGTTACGGCACTGCCCGTCGTACCCGACTCCCAGCCCCCTGACGACCTCCGGCGCCACGGCGGCCGGGTGGGCGAGCCCGCCACGCTTGTCGATCCGGACCTCGATCGTGACGACGCCGTTCCGGGGGGCGGGCCAGTCCCCGTCGTGGGAGATCACCCGGGTGTCCTCGTGCACGGCGGTCGGGGCGTCCGGCAGTTTCGCCAACGTCGTCAGGCCCTCCCGGGCCAGCGGGGCAAGCGTGTCGAGCACCTGGGCGTGGACCCGGCTGACGCAGACCGTCGGGGTGTCGTCGGTGCAGACCAGTTCCCGCGCGACCGGGTCGACCGACCAGTTGAGCACGTCCGGGTCACGGGGGACGACCGCGGTCGCCGTCACCAGCCCGAGTGCCAGCGGCACCACCGCCGCGGTCCGGGTACGCCAGCCGCCGGCGAGGAACAGCAGCAGGCCGGCGCCGGCGAGCCCGGTCAGCCAGATCGCGAGCGCGCCGCTGACCCGGTTGTCGATCGTCTGGTAGTCGTTGAACTGGCTCGAGCCGTGGACCGGGGAGATCACCGCGGCCAGCCGGTCGGGCGGCCCGATGGCGGTGAAGAAGACGACGAGCACCCCGGCCACCCCCAGTGCCGGGGCGGTCACCAGGGCGGGCAGCATCCGCCCGATCCCCAGCCCGAGCCACCCCGCCGCGATCAGGGACAGCGCGCCCACCCCGGTGACCACGGTGAAGGTCAGCAGCGGCCGGTACGGGGCGGTGGTGACGATCCCGGCGAGGCCCGCGGCGGTCACCAGCAGGTAGGCGAGCGCGAGGGTGAGGGCCGTCGCGCCGAGCACCGGCAGCATCCGCGCGGCGCGTGGTCGGGCGGTGGTGGCGAACAGCTCGCCGACCTTCGCCCGGTGCTCCCGGCGGCCCTGCCACGCGCCGGCGGCGAGGGCCAGCGGCCACATCAGGAGCAGGTATTCCCTGGTGGTCATGGCCAGTGCCATCCAGCCGGAAGACCACCTGCCGGGTGTCGTGTAGAGCGCGCCGATCCCGACCACCATCGTGATCAGCGCGGCGCCGAGCGCGGCGGACCGGCGCAGTTCCAGGCTGAGAATGTTCATCGTCCCGCCTCCGCGCGGTGCCGGCGCAGGAGCGCGGAGTAGCCCCGCTCGGCCGGGCTGTCGCCGGCGTGGCCCTGGTCGCCCTGCGCGCTCAACGCCTCGGGCGTGCCCTGCCACACCAGCCGGCCCTCGTGGACCAGGACGACGTCGGCGCACGCCGCCACCACATCCTC
Organism: Micromonospora sp. WMMD975; assembly: GCF_029581215.1. NCBI lineage: Bacteria > Bacillati > Actinomycetota > Actinomycetes > Micromonosporales > Micromonosporaceae > Micromonospora > Micromonospora sp. WMMD975. The sequence goes on along the minus strand of NZ_CP120739.1, from coordinate 6,402,486 downwards.
GACCAGGTGGGTGGAGACCAGTACGCAGCTGTCGGTGCCGAGGTCACGCAGCAGCTCGCGGAAGTCGAGGCGCTGTTCCGGGTCGAGGCCGACGGTCGGCTCGTCGAGCAGCAGGAGCCGGGGGTCGTTGACGATGGCCTGGGCGATGCCGGCCCGGCGCAGCATGCCACCGGAGAGCGTCTTCAGCCGGGCGTCGGCCTTGGCGGTCAGCCCGACCCGGTCGATGGCCCGCTGCACCGCCGCCGGGACACCGGCCTTCGGCATCTCCTTGAGCCAGGCCAGGTAGCCGACGAACTCGCGCACGGTGAACCGCGGGTAGTAGCCGAAGTGCTGCGGCAGGTAGCCCAGGGTGCGGCGGACCTGGCGCAGGTCGGAGCGGCCGTCGACCGGGTGCCCGAGCAGCGTCAGCCGGCCACCGGCCGGGGCAAGGACGGTCGCCAGGGCGCGCATCAGCGTGGTCTTTCCGGCGCCGTTCGGGCCGAGGAGGCCGTGCACGCCGGTGGGCAGGGCCAGATCGAGGCCGTTGACGGCCAGGTGCCGTCCGGCCCGGACCCGTAGCCCTTCCGCGTGGATCGCCCAGGGATGGGTGGTGGCGGTCGTCTCGACCGCGCTCACGGCGCGCATCGTCATGATCTCCTTCAGGGATCGCGATCTCGGGTGGTCAGTCGTGGTGGGCGAGTCGCCGGAATCCGTTGACCCGAAGCAGCGCCAGTACGGTCAGCAGTGCCGTGGCCAGTGCCCAGGCGCGCACGCTCCCCGCCGCCAGCACCACGGGCATCCGGGCGGCGGCCAGGCTGGGCGCGATCACCACGACCGTCCAGGCCGCCATCAGGCCGATCGCGGCCCGGCGTACCCCGACGAGCGTGCCCAGCAGCAACGCGGCAGCGGCGAACGCCAGGCCGGGCAGCAGCATCAGGGCCAACGACACCCCGGCGCCGGCGCCGACCAGGGCGAGCGCGGGCACGACGAAGGCCAACACGGCAGCCGTACGCCGCAGCAGCATCGTCAGGCCGGCGGCGGGCGTGGCGGCGATCAGCTCCCAGGCCGGGTCGGCCCGACGGTTCCAGGCGACCGCCACGCCCGGCAGTGGAGCCAGCGGCGCGATCAGCAGCACCAGCGCGGGCAGCCCGGTCCACAACACGCCGAGCAGCGCGGCGCAGGCCAGCGCCACTGCGGTCACGGCCAGCCACGGCAGGAGCGTGCCGACGAACCAGCGGTGCCGCAGCACCGGCCAGGACCAGCCGCGCGCGGCGGGGGCCGGCGGTGTCGCGATCTCCCGGTCCAGGATCGTCGCCACCCGCTCGATCACGGCCCGGCTGTCCGCGGTGGTGCTGCCGGCGAGCCGGGCCCGGCAGTCGGCGCAGTCCTCCAGGTGCACCTCGATCGCCCAGACGCTCGGCTCGTCGAGGCCGGGATCGCCGGCGGCGTAGCGGTCGATCTGGGTGAGGCTGGGATGGGTGGTCATGACAGCGCCTCCCGTAGGGCGATCCGGGCTCGGCGTACGCGGGACTTGACGGTGTTCTCCGGCACGCCCAGCAGCACCGACGCCTCGCGCGGCGAGAGACCGTCGAGGACCGTGGCCCGCAGGGCGGCCCGGACCTCGGGCGGCAGCACGAGCAGCGCCTGCTCCAACTCCTGGCCGATCCGGGCCGCCATCACCTCGTCCTCGGCCGCCGGTGACGTGCTCGGCATCAGCGGCACCGGTGGCACCTGCGCCCGGCGCGCCCGCCGGCGGAACGCGTCGACCAGGCGGTGGGCGGCGATGGTCCACAGCCAGCCCACCGCGCTGCCCTGCGCCCCGCCGCTGCCCCTGGCCTGTGCCCCGGCGAAGCTGCCCGCCGCCCGCCAGACCGCGAGGTAGGTGTCCTGGAGCACCTCGGCGACCACGTCGGGGTCCGTGCACCGGCGCCGCAGCCGCACCTCCAGCCAGGGCGCGGTACGCCGGTAGAGCTCGTCGAAGGCCCGCCGATCTCCACGGGCCACGCGTCGTACGAGTTCGCCCTCGTCGGCCGCGTCCATGCCGGTTCTCACACCAGGTCAGACGACGGGACCGTTGCCCAAAGGTCCCGCTCGAATGTGACGGCCATCACTTCGGCGGGCTCGCCCGGCGGCGAGCGCCGGGCGGCCAGACCACAGTGACCGGGATGCCCAGTTGCCGGGCCCAGCCGACGGTCCGGTCGGTGGACGCCCCGTGGCAGCCGGCCTCGCCGTCCCAGACCGCCACCAACCGCTGCACCCGGCGCAGCAGGTCCCGGTTTGCGGCGGCGTACGCCGGGGTGCCCGAGTGGGCGTGGCCGGTGTGGAACACGTGCGCCGCGCGTCCGAGCAGGTCGTCGAAGTCCGCGCGCTTCTCCGGCGGGATCGTCGCGTCCCGGTAGTCGAGGGCCGGCAGGACCACGTCATAGGTGCCGCCGCCGGCGAGCACGGCCCGGGTGAAGAGTTGGTCGGCGCCGGGCGCCAGGCAGGTGACGCCGTGCACCGGCCGGGCGCTGATCCGGCGCAGCTCGACCCGGAGCGCGTCGGCGACGAGCCGCTCGGTGGCGGCGGTCAGGTGGATGTGCCCGGTGACGCCGACCCGCACCGGTGGGCGGCCGGAGGTCACCGGCCGGGGCCCCGGGACTGGGTGGGCACGGTGGCGCTCAGCCGGATCAGCTCGAACCCGCTGTCGGAGAGCACGTCGGGCAGGGCGCGGATCTCCTGGCGGTTCTTCTCCTGCACGTCGGGGGTCAACTCGTCCCAGGGCCGCAGCGCGGGGTGCCGCCGTCGGGTGTCGTCACGGGGCTCACCGTACGCCCAGCCCTCGCCCGCGCGTTCCCGGCACCAGCGTTCGTGCTCCAGCCTGGCCAGGACGTCGATCCGGTCCTCGATGGCCTGCTCGGCGGACGCGTCACCGGCGCCGCCGCGCCGGGGCGCCACGACGCAGCCGAGGTTCAGCAGCTTGGCGGCGATGTCCTGGACGTGGGCGCGGTTGGCCCGCCGCAGGGACTCGGGCAGGCGGGCCCAGTCCACCATGGCGGCGGCCGGACCGGGCCGGGCCCCGGGGCCGCGGTGGGCCCACAGGTAGCGGTCGTGGATCTGCCGGGCCAGCCGTTCGGTGAGGTCCTCGGCGATCAGCCGGGCGTCGCAGGCCCGGGTCAGCACCGGATAGAGGCGGAGTTTGCCGTGCACCTCGTCGAGCAGGTCGTGCCGCGAGTCGCCGTGGAACGCGGCGGCGAGCGCCGCCTGGCGGTAGACGGGCACGAACACCTCGCCGCGCGCCGCCTGCCAGAGGGCGGGGGTGTCCAGGACGAACTGCAGCCCGACCCGCTCGTCCGGCGTGCAGATGTAGATGCGGTCGTAGCCGTCGTCCAGGTGACCCGACCCGGCGAGGCCGTCCAGGTCCAGGTCGTGCGCGACGACGTCGCAGGCGGTGCTCAGGAACGGGTACCGGGAGGCGGCGAGGGCGAGTTCGGTGCCGGCGTCGGAGGCGACGAGGTCGACCCGCAGCGGCGCGGTGGCGGCACCGCGGGTACGCCAGTGTCGGGCGGTCTCCACAAGCAGGGCCCGGCGGAAGGCGCCGCCGCCGGCGATGAGGACGCGGGTCGGCCGGGCCGGCGCGGCGGGCAGGGGGTGGTGTCGGTGCAGGGCGCGGGCGGCGACGTCGTCGACGTGGAAGTAGTCGAGCCGCAGCCGGCTGGACCCGGCGGCGCCGAGGCGTCGGGCCTGGAGGGACAGGCACATCTCCGGATCGCGGACCTGGACGTAGACCCGGGGCGGCTGGCGGCGGTCCTGGATCAGCCGGCTGGCCGTGTTCGCGACGGCGTGGTTGCGGTCGTCGTCGTCGGTGCAGGCGTAGATGGTGTTCGCGCGGGGCAGGCCGGCGCCGCGGAGCACTTCGGGGCTGGTGGGGTCGCCCACCACCCCGAGATATCGACGCTGCCGGTATTCCAGCGGCCCGAAGGGGACGGAGCGCACCACGACCACCCGTTCGCCGTCGGCGAAGAGCCGGTCGGCGAGCATCCGGGCGAACTGGGAGTCGCCGCAGACGAGGACGTGCTCGCGCGCCCGCCGGGCGCGGATGCGACGGATCTCGGCGGCCAGGAGCAGGCGACCGGCCTCGGCGACCGCGAGCAGCGTGAACAGCGGGGCGACGAAGCGGGCGACCTGGAGCTGCCACGGGTAGGGACCGGCCTCCTGGAAGGGCTCCGCGCCGAGAACGAACAGTTGCAGGTCGTAATAGATCACGTCGGTCAGGTCATGTGCGGTTTCCGGCCGGTCCAGCAGCAGCCGTTCGAAGCCGAGATAGCCGAGGACGAAGGCGACGACGCCGACCACCGCGAACACCGCGCGCAGCCACCAGCCGGTGGGGCGGGACGAGCCCGCACCGGGCTCGGTCATCGCACGGCTCTCGGGTCGGGCGGGCGGCGGCGGATCACGAATCGGCGTCGCGGCCACCCGGTTGCCACCATGGGCCTTATCGTATTGGACAAAGTCGATCGGGCCGGTGTTCACCGCACCTGCCCGAACGGCTCTTTTCGCAGGTGAACCCGAACCGGCGGGCGGCGAGGGTCCGCTGCGGTGGCTACGGACGGCTACCATTCGAAGACGGGCCGGAGGTGGCACACGCGCGGAGCCGGCCTCCGGTACGGGAATGTCTGGCGCCCAGACCGGAGCTACCGGAGGATCAGGAAGATGGACGCGAACGCAAGTCCACCTGCGGCTGGTGCGGTCAATCCGTTCTCCCCGACGGCCGTCGCCCGGGTCAGCGAGGACGGCGTGGCGGGCCCCACGGTGGTCACGGCGGCCATCCGGGACGCGGTCGGGCACCTGGAAAACTACCTCCGGACGGGTGCGAGCGCGACCGTCGCCGTGCTCGGTGACTACGGCACCGGCAAGACGCATCTGGCGGTCGAGCTGCTGGCCCGTACCCGGGCCGCCGGCGAGCCCGTCAGCGGGGCGATCTATCTCGACGCCCCGGCCGACACGTTCCGGGCGGTGAGCCGGCAGTTCCTGGGCCGGCTGTCCCGGGCGGCCGTCCGCGACCTCGTCGCGCAGCGGCAGGCCACCGACGAGGGTGGGCCGGCGGCCGGTGCGCTCGCCGAGCGGCTACGCGAGGAGTTGGCCGACGTCACCGCGGACCCGTCGTTCGGCATCGTGCTGGCGATGCTGCTGGAGCCAGCCACCGAAGCGGCGGCGTGGGACTGGTTGACCGGCTACCCGCCGGGGCCGGCCCTGGTGGCCGCCGGGGTTACCACGCGCACCGACGTGGAGGCCGCGGCGGTCGAGACGATGGCGGTGCTCGCGGTGCTGCACGCGCGGCGGCGAAGACGGTTCGTCCTCGTCCTCGACGAGTTGCACAACCTCCTGGCGGGTCGGCCCGACGACGAGGCGACGGCCCGGATGGCGGCGCTGATCAGCGCCTTCGCGTCGTCCGGGGCGCTGCTCGTGCTCTCCGGGCTGCCCGACCTGCTGCACCTGCTCACCCCCGAGGTGCGGCAGCGGATCGGGCCGATCGTGCGGATGTCGGCGCTCAGCGTCACCGATGTCGAGGAGTTCATCCGGCGGAGCCAGGCACGCACGTTCGGGCAGGCCCGCCTCGCGCCGTTCACCCCCGAGACGGTGGACTACCTGACGAACCTGGCCGACGGGGTGCCGCGCCGGGTGATCCGGCTCTGCTACGACCTCCACCAGCGGGCGACGCAGGCGGGCACGCCGGTCACCCATGTCATGGTCCGGGAGGCGGTACGGGTCCAGTTCGACCTGGCCAGCCGGCAGGACGTGGCCGCCACCGTGCGACGGGTGCTGACCCAGGACGGCTGGTCGTACCAGCGGGACCATCTGCTCGGATCGGTGCGGGACCTGCCTGTCGACTTCTGGATCCCGCTGGACGAGCAGGACGCCGGGTGCGGGGTGCTGCTGTCCGAGTCGATCCTCAAGGCCGAGGAGGTCGACGAGCTGCACCGGCGGGTGGTGGCCATCCGCGCCCGGGTGCCCGACAGCGAGGCGATCCTGGTCGTGGTCGGGCACCTGCCCGCCGAGTTGGCGGCGGAACTCGCCGCGACGTTCAGCGTGGAGCCGATCGTCTACGACCCGCAGACGTTCGCCGAGGACCTCTCGGGCAGCGTCAAGGCGTCGATGCGCCGGCTGGAACAGGTGGTCGGTGCGGACGCGCTGACGTCGGTGCGGCAGCGGGTCGAGCGCATCCACCGGCAGCAGAGCAACACCCAGCGCTCCATCGAGCGGCTGTCGTACCAGCTGGACGAGCTGCGGGGCGAGCTGGGCGGGCCACGGGTGGTCGTGGGCGGGGTCGCCCCGGGTCCGGTGGCCGTGGGCGGGCCGGAGCTGCCCGGCCGGGTGGCCCAGGTGTTCGTGGAGGCGGTGGGGGCGCTGGATCAGCTCACCGGCGTCGACCGGCAGCTCAACGACGCCTTCGCGCCGCGGCGCGGCGCGACCGCGGATGAGGGCGGGGCGTCGCTTCGGGCCCGGCTGCGGTCCCGGGACGTGCAACGGGCGTTGGGCACGTCGATGATGCTGCGTCGGCTGGTCGAGGCGTTCCGCGACGGGGTCGCGCAATGGTACGACAGCCACCGACGGGATCCGCAGGCGACGGATCCGGAGCGGTTGGACCGGCTCTGCGAGACCTACGACGGGCTCGCCGAGTTCCTGCCGTTGTTCCAGTTGGACGTGCTGGGCGACCTGGGCGAGTCCGACGGCGCGGTGGAGCCGCCGGACCGGTCACGCAGATGGTCGGAGGCGCGGTCGCTGTTCGACGGGCTGAGCGGGCGGGTCCGGCAGCTGATGGTGGCGCGCTGACGGCCCGCTTCCGTCACCGTTCCGGTTCGAGCGAGCCGGCGGCCGGGTCCGCCCGCATCCGGGGCAGCGCGACCGGGTCGGTGGGTGCCGGCTCCTCGGTGTCACCGGCGGGTCGGGCGCGGTCGAGCACCGCGGTGGCGAGGGCGTGCACCACGTTGATCACGACGATGGCGGTGGCGACGACGCCCACCGTGCCCGGGAAGTTGCGCTCCAGCACGAGGGCGAGGATCACCGCGGTCAGCCCGTTCTGCTGCCCCCAGGCCAGATACCGCCGGTCGGCGCTCGGCAGGTTGCGGGACAGCGGCAGCGACACGAGCATGTGCGCGGCCACCGCGGCGAGGCCGAGCACCACCCCTTCGACCAGGTGGACTCCCCGCACGAGCAGCATGCCGAGCAGGAACGTGGCGACGAGGTAGGCGGCCTCGGTGGACCGGCCGACCACGGGGCCCAGGCGCGGCCGGAAGAAGAGCCCGGCCAGCGCAAGGCCGAGCATGAGGAACTGCCCGGCGGCGACGAGCACGAGCACGATCAGCACGCCGACCGCGGTCCACCGCAGCACGGCAAGGCGGCGTGCGCTCACCGGCGCGCCCGGGCGGAGGCCGGCGGCCAGCAGGAGACGCCACAGCAGCCAGGCGACGGCGGCGAACGCCAGGTTGAGGGCGAAGCCGAGAACGAGGTCGAGCGGATCGTTGCCGAGCATGCCCGGTGCGGTGGTGGCCACGTCGCCGCGCAACTCCAGCGCGACCGCGGAGAAATAGATCGTGAGCAGCACCGTCACCGGATCGTCGAAGGACGCCCAGACGGACAGGATGGCGCGGGCGCGGGGGGACGTCCGGTCCGGGCGGCTCATGGCGGCCACGGCGAGCGGGTCGATCTGCGCGACGGCCACGCCCAGCACCAGCACCGTCGGATCGCGGAAGGCGAGGTACATCACGGCGGCGATGAGGGCCGCCTTGAGGACCACCCCGACGGTGACGGCGAGCAGCACGGTGGACAGGTGCGCGCGTACGTCGGCGAGGCTGAGGTCGCGGGTGCTGCCGATCAGCCCGACACCCAGCAGGACCGCCGCGAGCAGCAGGTAGGTCGGCGACTCTTCCAGCCCGCGGACGTGCCCGGCCCAGGCCAGCAGCAGGCCGGACAATCCGGCGGCCACCACGGCCGCCGATCGCGCCAGAGGTTTCACAACCGTCCTCCGGGCGGGTACGACGCCGAGTGGTCCATCGGGAGCTTATCGGCCGGACGGTCCGGCGGCGGGTTCGACGAGCCGGCGCGCCGCCGTCCACAACGCGTGATCGGCCTGGCTGACCCTGTCCTGGTCGAGGGTGACGCCGAACAGGTAGTCGCCCGTGGTGAGGCGGCTGTAGTAGACGGCGCCCATCTCCACGTCGAGCACCAGGCGCGCGACGTCACCGTCGACGGCCCGGCGCAGATCCCGGCTGATCTGCAGCACCAGGAGGGACAGGTCGGCTGCGAGCCGCTGGTAGCGGCTGCGCCGGTCGGCGACGGTGACGCCCCGGTTGAAGAACGGCGCCAGTTCGGGGTGCGCCAGGATGTCGGCGCTGGCCACCTGTTCTCCCGCCCGGTGGTGGCTGAGGTAGTGCAGCCCTTCCGGCCGCAGGGCCGCGGCGAGCACGCCGTCGGGGTCCGCGGACCCGGTCACGCGGGGATGGACAGTGCCGTCGATGGCCTGCTGACCCGGGCGTGTCGTGTCGGTCAGCCAGCCGCCGGGATTCTGGGAGCGTTGCCGCATCAGCCGGCGCAGGTCGGTGGCGAGCCCGGACGCGGCGCGGTCGATCGTCTCGAACTGCGTCGGGTCGGCCGGCATGGCGCCGACGCCGGCCGGGGCGGGCGGCGCGGCGCCGGTCACGGCAGGCGCGGCGCCGAAGCCGACCACGTGCTCGCTGCCGACCACCGAGTTGCAGAAGACGAGGCCGGTGGCGGTCTGCGCGACCAGCCGGATCAGCGCGCCGGTCTGCAACTCCCACAGCCGCCGGTTGAGCTCGGTCGCCCGGTAGACCAGTTGCGCGCCGACCCGACGGTGGTTGTCGCGGTGCTCGGCCAACTCGTCGCCGTCCCGCCCCGGTGCCGGCCCGTGCGCCAGCAGGTCCAGGGCGAAGTCGAGGACGCCGGAGGTGTAGTGCGCCACGTGGTAGATGCCGGAGTCGGCGAGCAGCACCTCCCGGCACAGGTCCCGCTTCTTGCGGAACCCGGGGACGTCCTGCTCGGCGGACTCCTCGTGCAGGGCGGCGCGTGGCTCCGGAACGCTCACCTGGTCACTCCTCAGCTCTCCGGCACGTCGATGTCGGTGTCGGTCAGGGCGGACGGAGTGACGTCGCCGTCGCCGTCGCGTAGGCCGCGGATGGTGGCGGCGTTGGCGGCGGCGTCCAGGCTGCACGGGTGGCTGCGCCCGAGATAGTGCACGCTGTTCAGATGTGCCTCGTCCTGGATGCGCAGGGCCTCGTCCAGGTCGCCCCGCGCCGCCAGGTGGCCGGCCTGGGCGTTGATCGCCGTCAGGGTCCACGGGTGTACGTCACCGAGTCGCGCCCGCAGGGTGCGCAGGCCACGCTCCCCGTCCCGGACGGCCTGGTCGTGCTCGCCGGCGCCGCGCAGGAACAGCCCGACGTCGACCGAGCAGGCGGCGATGAAGGGGTGCCCGGTCTCCAGTTGCCGCTCGTAGCCGCGCAGGCAGCGGATGCCGTTCTCGACGGCGACGCCGAGGTCACCGGCCCGGTAGTAGTCCACGGCCATGCTGAGCAGGCTCGCGCGGGTCAGCGGATGGTCCTCGCCGAGGTGGCTACGGTAGCCGAGGTAGGTCTCCGAGCTGCGGTTCTTGGCGGCGACGGTGGAGCCCAGGCGTCGTTCGGTGACGGCGAGGGTGCGGTTGACCCGCAGCTCCTCGAGCGGGCTGGCGGCCGGCAACTGGTGGATCCGCTCCAGCGCCTCGCGCAGGGTCGCCAGCGACAGGTCGTAGGCGCCGACCTCGCGCTCCAGCGTGCCCACCACGCAGGCCGCCCGCCAGGCCCGGGAGTCCTCCGGCCCCAACAGGGCCATCCGGCGGTCGCGTTCCATCCGGGCCAACCGCAGCGCCTCCCGGGCGTCGCCGGTGAGCAGGAAGGACAGGGCGAGGTTGTTGACCGCCATCCGGGTGTTCGGATGGTCGTCGCCGACGACCTTGCGGAACCCGGCGAAGGTGGCCTGGTCCTCGACGAGGGCGTCCTCGAAACGGCCAAGACCGCGCAGGTCCCCACCTCGGCCGCGACCGGCGACAAGCGTGCGGTAGTGCCGAAGCCCGTAGCGGCGGCGCTGCTCGCTGAGCACCTGCTCGTCGAGGCGCAGGGCGTCGGCGTACTGGCCGAGGGCGCGGTGCAGGTTGGCGGTCTGCACGAGCAGGCGCATGGTCAGTTGGTCGAGCTGACCGTCGGCGGTCCACCGTTCGCACAACGGCCGGACCAGATGCAGCGCCGACTGCCAGATGTCGCTGTCGCTCGTCAGGTAGAGGTAACGGACCTGCTTGACGACCCAGTGGCGGACCAGCCGGTGATCGGACTCCAGCGCGCCGGCCGGGACGAGGTGTCGTTGCAGCTCCTCGAAGACGTCGAGGTAGCGGCGGTCGTCGGCCTCCGGGTCGGTCGGCGCGTACCCGGCGAGGCCGTGCAGCACCTGGTCGTGGCGTTCCTGCCGGAGCGGGTCGGGGATGGCCTCGCGGAGCAGCACCTGGATGGCGCGGTGCATGCGCAGCGCGGCGCCGCGTCCCCAGTCGACGTCGTAGAGGCCGAAGCGCGCGCCGACGGTCAGTACCAGGTCGATCTCGCCGGCGGTGAGCAGCAACTCCTCGGCGTCGACGTCCGCGGCGGCGGCGAGCTGGGTCAGCATCGACGTGGAGCGCAGCAGCGGCAGCCCGATGCCCTCGGGGGAGAGGAACGCGGCGAGTTCGGCCAGGCGCACCGCCAGTGGCCCGAACTCGATGTCGTCGAGGGTGCGCAGCGTGATGTCCAGGACCCGGGCCACGGTGGAGGTGTGCGAACCAGGGATGCGTTCGTCGTCCTCCTGGGCGCTGTGTCGGCGCAGCTCGTCGAGCAGTTCGGTGACGCTGCGGCCCACCGCTTCCAGGTTGGGCAGACCCTCGTCCTCGAAGGCGCGGGTGCGTTCCCGGATCCAGGCGGTGGCCAGTCGCAGGGCCAGCGGCAGGTGTTCCAGCGCGGCGGCGATGGTCCGCGCGTCGTCGGTGCTGACGCCGAGCACCCGGCGCAGCATCGCGATGCTCTCGTCGCCGCTGAAGGCGGCGACCTCAAGCGGTGAGGGCAGGTCCGGGGAGCCGTCGTCCCGGGAGGTGATGAGCACGTGGCCGGTGCCGTCGCGGGGGCGCAGCCGCTGCACCACCTCGGCGTTGTCGGCGTTGTCATAGATCAACAACCATCGGGCGATGCCGCCGCGGGTGGAGAGCGCGGTGAGCGCCGCCTCCGCCGCCCCGGTGCCGTCCACGGCGTTGATCTCGTCGGCCAGCTCAGCGAGGCTGGTCTGGACCGTGTCCCGGTCCTGCGCCGGGATCCACCAGACCACGTCGTAGTCGTAGGCGAACCGGTGGGCGAACTCGCGGGCCAACTCGCTCTTGCCGACGCCGGCGCCGCCGGTGAGCGTCACCGGGCTGCCGTCGACGCCCAAGCGGTCACGCAGCCGTTCCAGGTATTCCTCCCGGCCGACGAAGGACCGGTTGCGGGGCGGCAGGTTGTGCCGCGGCCGGCGGTCCGGCTCGGCCGGGTAGCGTGGCGCGGTGCGCAGGTCGGCGGCGGAGGCGGCGGGGGCGATCAGGCCGAGTCGGCTCAGCAGCAGCGACTGCGCCCGGTCCTGGTCCACGTCGCGCAGGTCGACGACCCGCAGTGGGTCGATCTTCTGGTCGGTCTCGCGGCCGGTGACCAGAACGGCGAGCATCTCGGCGTCGTCGGCCTGCGCGGGCAGGGTGGACAGGGCGGTGCCGACCGCCCGCAGGACGTTCGGGGAGACGACGGCAAGCACGGTGGCGTCGCCCGGGTAGGCGGGCGGGGTGCCGGACCGCAGGGCGCGGGGATGGACGGTGACGCTGGCCCGGCGCAGATGCCCGCAGATCCAGTCCACCCAGGGCCGGTCGGCCGGGTCGTAGAGCACGACGATGTCGTCGGCGCTCTCCGCCCGTTCCAGCAGGACACCCCGGCGGTAGCGGCGCCGGATCCGCTCCGGCACGGCCGCCGCCCGCGTCACCGTGCCCTCGCTGATCCACGCCGTCATCCGTTCGTACGCCGACAGCAGGCTGCCGTCGGCGTCGGGCGGATCGGCAAGCACGGCCAGCACGTCGTCGTAGGTGTCGTAGGTCTGCTCCGGCACCTCGACGATCTCCACCGACCCGCCGGGCGACTGCGCGTCGGACTCGTCGAGCAGGCCGGCGAAGGCGCGGCGGGCGGTGTCGCGTGCCTCGCCGTACGACGGGTGGTTGACGTCGCGCAGGGTCGGCGCGGCGAGGATCCGGATGCCGCCGGCGGCCTGCCGGCGCAACTCCACGGCGAGCTCGGCGGCCTGGTGCATGGCGGGCCGCCGGGGCGGCATGCTGACCACCGCGATGTCGCTGAGCGCCGCGGCGTGGGTGATGCCGGGCAGGGTGAGGTCCACCGGGGTGTCGATGAGGACGTAGTCGTAGTCGGTCTGTCGCAGCAGTTGCCGGAGCCGCACCGGGTCGCCGTCGGGACGGGTCACCGCGTCCGCGCCGACGCCGACCATCGCGAAACCGAAACTCGATCCGGGCATCGCATAGTGGTAGAGCGTGCCCTGGTGCGGCGCGGCGGGGGCGTTCAACGCGAGGGCACGGTGCGACGGCCCGTCCGGGTGCGGGCTGATCAGCGTCGCCAGCTCGGGGCCGAGGGCGGTGGCGGCCGACGCGGCGTCCACCTGGAACGAGCGCAGGTAGTCGTAGACCCGCGGGGTCCGGGCGCACCAGTCCACCGCCAGGACACGCTTTCCGTTACCGGCGAGGATCCAGGCGATGTTGGCCACCGCGCTGCTGCGCCCGGTGCCGCTGGCGGGCGAGACGAAGGACACGATGGTCCCGGCGACGCCGGGGGTGTCGTCAGTCGCGGCCATCGAGTGCGCTCTCGAAGCCCGCGTACTGGTCGCCCGGGTCCGCGCTGCGGCGTTCCAGGCGATGCAGCGCGGCCACGAGCACCGCGCTGGGCACCGCGTCGAGCGCGGTCAGATCCACCTCAGTGAGATCGATGAGATCGGAACGCAACATGTCCCCCTCCGCGTCCATCCCCCGATCACCGCCTGTCTTCGCATGTGGCTCCGGGTGGTGTCACCACGGATTCGGATATCGACCGGTGGCCAGATCCGCTGCGTAGGTTCATGATAACGGTGCGCTGCATCCATGGTGGCCTGCATTCCTCGCCGCGCGCCGATTGAACGGCATCCGTCGATGTATGCTGGATGTTCCCCGTAGCGGCCGGACGGCCCCTCACCTCACGGCGGAGTGGCTGATGCCCGGACCCGATCACGGCCCACGGGTGTCGGCCGTCCCGTTCCGGCAGTTCGTGCTCAAGCTGCACAGTCGCTGTGACCTCGCCTGCGACCACTGCTACGTCTACACCAAGGCCGACCAGGGCTGGCGATCCCAGCCCCGAACCATGCCGCCGGAGGTGCTGCACCGGACCGCCCAGCGCATCGGCGAGCACGCCCGCGCCCACCGGCTCCGTCGGGTCGACGTCGTCCTGCACGGCGGGGAACCGCTGCTGGCCGGGCCCGCGCGGATGCGCGCGGCCGTGACGACCCTCCGGCAGGCCGCCACGCCCGTCCCGGTCCGCGTGACGGTGCAGACAAACGCGGTACGACTGGACGAGACGTTCCTGCGCCTGTTCGACCGGCTCGACGTCCGGGTCAGCGTCAGCCTCGACGGCGACCGGGCCGGGCACGACCGGCACCGGCGCGGCCCGGACGGCCGGGGCAGCCACACCCGGGTCGAGGCGGCCCTGCGTCGGCTGACCACCGACTTCCCGCACCTGTTCAACGGTCTGCTCTGCACCGTCGAGCTGCGCAACGACCCGGTCACCACCTACCGCGCGCTGCTGGCGCACCGGCCCCCGGCGGTCGACTTCCTGCTGCCGCACGGCACCTGGGCCGCGCCCCCGCCCGGTCGCGCCCCCGACCCCCGCCGCACCCCGTACGCGCGCTGGCTGGCCGCCGTCTTCGACGAGTGGTACCACACGCCCGGGCAGCGCACCGGCGTCCGCCTCTTCGACGAGATCATCCAACTGCTGCTCGGCGGGACGTCCCGGCTCACCGGGGTCGGCACCGGCCCGCTCGCCGTGGCGGTGGTGCAGAGCGACGGCGCGATCGAGTTGGACGACACGCTCGCCGCCGCGTACCCCGGCGCGGCCGGCACCGGGTTGCACGTGACCCGGCACTCCTTCGACACCGCGCTGCGGCTGCCGGTTGTCCGGGCCCAGCAGGCGGGCGCCGCCGGGCTGTGTGCGACCTGCCGGGCCTGCGACCTGCACCGGGTGTGCGGCGGCGGGCTGCGCACCCACCGGTACCGGGCCGGCACCGGCTTCGACAACCCGTCGGTCTACTGCCCCGACCTGTACGCCCTCATCGGACACATCCACCGGACGGTGGCCCGGGACGTGACCGCGGTCCGGGCGGCGTCGTGACCCTCCCCCACCACCTCCTGCCCGGAGGCGTCCTCGACGAACTCGCCGCCGGCCGGGGCGGGGCCGACGCCGTCGCGCGGTTGCGCTCCGCGCAGCACAGCAAGACCCTGCTGCTGGTCCGGGCGCTGACGCTGCTGCTGGGTGAGGCGGCCCACCCGGACCTGCCCGCGGTCGAGGCGGCCTACCGGGTGCTGGCCGGGTCGGATCCGCGGGCCCGGGCGGCGGCGCTGGGCCATCCGCCGGTCGCCGCCTGGGCGTTCGGCACCGCCTCGCTGCTGCGGAGCGGGCGGAGCGCCCCGTACCCCGGGTTGCTGGCGGCCGTGGCCGTGGTCGCGGCCGTCCGCGCCGGCGCGGACGCCGACCTCGACGTGCCGTTGCCGCCCGGCGGGCCGGGCCGGCTCGACCTGCCCGGGCTCGGCACCCTCGCCGTTCCGGCCGGTGCGACCCGCGCGTCGGTGCGGTGCGTCGACGGGCGGCTGCGGGTGCGTTGCGCGGGCGAGCGGGTCGAGGTCGACGACGTGCGGGCGGCCGGGCCGGGCTGGACCCCGCTGCCCCGGATGGGGTTCCGCCGCCAGGGCCTACCGCTGTCGCTGGTGGTGGACACCCCCGGTTGGCAGCACGTCCCCGGGGTACGCCTCGACGGACCCCGGACCGACCACAGGTGGCGGCACCGCCTCGACGGGGCGTGGCGGCTCCTGGTCGACGACCACCGGCCGGTCGCCGAGGAGGTGTCCGCCGCCATGCGGGTGCTGATACCCGTCCGCGCGCCCCGGGCCGGCACCCGCAGCGGCACCTTCCACCACGCGTTCGGGTCGGTGGCGATGTCGCATCCGCTCGACGCCCGGACCGCGGCGGTCACCCTGGCCCACGAGATCCAGCACCTGAAGCTGGCCGCGCTCGCCGACATGTTCGCCCTGCTCGAACCCGGGCCGACCGAGCTGTTCTACGCGCCGTGGCGCACCGACCCCCGGCCACTGGAGGGCCTGCTGCACGGCGCGTACGCCCACCTCGGGGTGGCCCGGTTCTGGCGTCGGCAGGCGGACACCGCCCGCACCCGGGCGCAGCGGCACCACGCCCGGGTCGAGGGGATCAGGTGGAGCCGGGCGGTGGCCGACGTCCTGCCGGTCCTGTGCGCGCGACGCCGGCTCACCCCGGTCGGCCGGCGGCTCGTCGACGGGATGGCCCGGGTGCTCGACGGATGGGCCGGTGAGCCGGTCGCCCCCGACGCGGCGGCCGAGGCCGGGCGCCTGCTGGCGGCGCACCGCGCCCGCTGGGACCACCAGCACGCGCCGACCGGCTGACATCCGCCTTCCCGACCTCCACTACGCTGACTCCATGGGGGAGGGTAACGGCAACGCCACGCGCCGTGAGTGTTTCGTCATCGCGCCGATCGGTCCCGACGGCTCGGAGATCCGCCGACGCAGCGACCAGATCCTCAACTACCTGATCCGACCGGTGGTTGAGGCACGGGGCTTCGTCGCCGTGCGCGGCGACGAGATCGAGCGGGCCGGGCTGATCACCTCGCAGGTGCTGGATCGGATCATTCAGAACGAGCTGGTCGTCGCCGACCTCACCGACCAGAACGCCAACGTCTTCTACGAGTTGGCGGTGCGGCACGCGTTACGCCGGCCGTTCGTGCAGTTGATGGCGAAGGACCAGCAGTTGCCCTTCGACGTGCAGGGCATGCGGACCATCCTGGTCGACCACACCGACCTCGACAGCGTGGAGTCCGCCAAGCAGCAGCTGGGCCGGGCGATCGACGCGATGAGCAGCGAGACCGACATCGTCACCCCGATGTCCGTCGCGCTCACCCTGCAGGATCTGCGCGGTTCGTCCAGCCCCCGGGAGGCCGGGCTGTCCCAGATCATCGAGACGCTGCCGCAGATGATGGACATCCTCCAGGACCTGCACCGCCACCTGGGCATGGGTGGCGCGACCGGCGGCGGGTCGGACGACGAGGACCACAGGCGGCTGCGGAGCCTGTTGGAGTCGTTGGCGGCGCGCGGCGGGGTGACGGAGGACGAGCTGTCCGGGCTGTTGGGTGGGGGCAGCAGCAAGTTCGAGCGGTGGGTCGAGGCCCTGATCCAGCGGGCCGGACGAAACCACCACGCCGGCTGAGCACGGCGCGGGCGCGGGCCCGGGTGACGCATCGACGCTCACCCATTGAAGATGTTAACGATAACATGTAATCTTCCCGGCGACGGAGCGAAGGGCACGCTCCCCATCGGATCGCCGAGCCGCGAAGGCAACCGGGACCACCGTGTTCCCGTGCCGTCCGCCGGTGACCGTCCGGGCGAACCGCCGGCGCCGCGCGCCGCAGCGGACGCCGGGCGTCGAGCCGCTGCGCACCCCACCCGCACGTTCCCGCGCCCGGCCACAACTCCCGCCTCCACCCGCCCGGCCCGCGGTCGCGCACGGCACCGCCGGCCGTTCCGTCCCAGAGGGAGCGTCCCTTGTCAGAAATCAGACCGCTACTTCCCCGTTGCGCGGGGAGCACCGCCGCCGGCCTCCCGGCGGACGCCACCGAGAACGCCGTTCGGGCCGACACCGTCGCCGCCGGACACCGGCAGGAGGGCTGACCATGCGTACACGGAGGAGATTATTCGTCGCGGCGGCCCTCGCGGTCGCGACGGCCGCGATCGGCGCGGCGACCGTCACCGGGCCGGCGGGCGCCGAGTCCAACGGCGGAGTACGGGTCATGCCGCTCGGCGACTCGATCACCGAGGGCACCCAGGTGCCGGGGGGTTACCGGATCGGCCTGTGGCAGCGGCTGAACAGCGCCGGATACCGGGTCGACCTCGTCGGCTCGCAGTACAACGGGCCGGGGAACCTGGGCGACCACGACCACGAGGGGCACCCCGGCTGGCGAATCGACCAGATCGACGCCAACATCGTCGGCTGGCTGCGCAACACCACTCCGCGGACGGTGCTGTTGCACATCGGCACCAACGACATCCTGCAGAACTACAACGTGTCGGGTGCGCCGAACCGGCTGTCCAGCCTGATCGACAAGATCACCGCGACCGCGCCGGATGCCGAGGTCTTCGTCGCGCAACTCATCCCGCTGTCCAATTCGGGCCAGGAGTCGGCGGTCCGCACCTTCAACGCCGCGATTCCCGGCATCGTGCAGAGCAAGGTGAACGCCGGCAAGCGCGTCCACCTGGTCGACATGCACTCCGCGCTCAACACGAGCGACCTGATCGACGGCATCCACCCGACCGCCAACGGCTACGACAAGATGGCCGCCGTCTGGTACAACGCGTTGCGCGCGGTGCCCGGCAGCATCGGCAACGTGGGCGGGTCGACCACGCCCCCGCCGACGACGGCGCCCCCGACTACCCCGCCGCCGACGACCCCGCCCCCGACGACTCCGCCGCCGACCACGCCACCGCCGGGTGGCGGGGCCTGCACCGCCACCTACGCCCTGGCCGGGCAGTGGCCGGGCGGGTTCCAGGCCACCGTGACCGTCACCGCCGGCGGCGCGGCCATCTCCGGCTGGACCGTCACCTGGACCTGGGCCAACGGTCAGACCATCAGCCAGTCGTGGAGCGCCACGATCAGCGGCAGCGGCGCCGCCGTCACCGCACGCAACGTCAGCTACAACGGCGCGTTGGGAGCCGGCGCCAGCACCCAGTTCGGCTTCCTCGGCTCCGTCAGCGGCGCCAACAACAACCCCACGCTGAGCTGCGCCGCAGCCTGACCACGCATCGGAGGAGAACTGTGCACCGCATCAGACGACTCTGGCTGGCCAGCCTGCTGGCCGCTCTCCTGACGACGACCGGAGCCGCGTTCGTCGCCTCGTCCGCCCAGGCCGCAAGCGGCTGCCGGGTGACCTACACGATCACCAGCTCCTGGTCGGGCGGCTTCGGCGCCAACGTGGACATCACCAACCTTGGTGATCCGGTCAACGGCTGGCGGCTGACCTGGGCCTTCGGCGCCGGACAGACCATCCAGCAACTGTGGAACGGCAACCACACCCAGTCCGGGGCCAACGTCACCGTCACCAACGCCCCCTACAACGGCGCGATCGGCACCAACGCCAGCGTGTCGTTCGGCTTCAACGGCGGCTGGACCGGCAGCAACCCGGTTCCGACAGACTTCGCCCTCAACGGCGTCGCCTGCGGTGACACCCCGCCGACGACCTCGCCGTCGCCGACCACCTCGCCGACCACCTCGCCGTCGCCGACGACGTCGCCGACGGCCTCACCGACTCCCCCGCCGACGACCACGCCCCCGCCCACCGACGGGCCGTGGCCGCCGTCGTCGACCTACACCAACCCGATCGTGTGGCAGGACTTCGCCGACGGCGACATCATCCGGGTCGGCGACGTCTACTACTACACGGCCTCCACCATGCACTACTCGCCCGGAGCGCCGATCCTGCGCTCCTATGACCTGGTGCACTGGGAGTACGCCGGGCACGCGGTGCCGAATCTGGACTTCGACTCGAACAACTACAACCTGACCGGGGGCCGGGCCTACATCAAGGGAATCTGGGCCTCCGCGTTCAACTACCGCAAGAGCAACAGCACCTACTACTGGCTCGGATGCGTCGAGTTCAACCGGACGTACGTCTACACCGCCTCGGCCGTGGACGGCACCTGGCAGAAGAAGGCCCGGATCAACAACTGCTACTACGACGCCGGGCTGCTCATCGACGACAACGACACGATGTACGTGGCGTACGGCAACACCACCCTCAGCGTGGCCCAGTTGTCGGCGGACGGCACCAGCCAGGTCCGCGCCCAGCAGGTGTTCAGCACGCCGTCGAACGTCGGGACGCTTGAGGGCTCCCGGTTCTACAAGCGGGGCAACTACTACTACATCTGGGTGACCCGGCCCGCCAACGGCCAGTACGTGCTGCGCTCGACCAGCCCGTGGGGGCCGTACGAGATGCGGCAGGTGCTGCTCAACATGCCGACCCCGGTCTCCGGCGCCGGCATCCCGCACCAGGGCGGTCTGGTGCAGACCCAGAACGGCGCCTGGTACTACATGGCGTTCGTCGACGCGTACCCCGGTGGCCGAATCCCGGTGATGGCGCCGATCAACTGGAGCTCGGACGGCTGGCCCAGCGTCCAGACGGTGAACGGCGGTTGGGGCGCCAGCTACCCGTTCCCGAACGTGCCGCGGCCACCACGCCAGGTCAAGTCGATGATCGGTCCGGACACCTTCGCCGGCCCGACGCTCGACCCGCGCTGGGAGTGGAACCACAACCCGGACACCACGAAGTTCTCGCTCAACAACGGGCTGCGGTTGCAGACCGCCACGGTCACCAACGACCTGTACGCCGCCCGCAACACGTTGACCCACCGGATCCAGGGACCGACGTCTACCGCCACGATCCAACTGGACTACTCGACCATGCGGGACGGTGACCGGTCCGGACTGGCGATGCTGAGACATCTGTCGGCCTGGGTCGGCGTCCGTCGCGACAACGGACAGACCCGGGTGTCGATGGTCGACGGGCTCTCCATGGACAGCAACTGGAACACCACGAGCACCGGCACCGAACGGGCGAGCGCGGCGGTGTCCGGCGGCCGGATCTGGCTACGTGTCAACGCGGACGTCAGACCCGGCTCCGGCCGGCAGGCGAGGTTCTCCTACAGCACCGACGGAGTCAACTTCACCTCGCTCGGGCCGGCGTACACGCTGAACAACGACTGGCCGTTCTTCATGGGCTACCGGTACGGCATCTTCAACTACGCCACCTCGTCGCTCGGCGGTTCGGTCACCGTCAACCGTTTCGACCTCACCACTCCGTGATCCGACGCGGTGGGCCGGCGACCCTCGGTCACCGGCCCACCGCGCCCACCGGTCAGTGCCCCCGACCCGGTCGCGTCAGGATCACCCGGGCCGAGGCGGTCTTGGTCGGGTCGACCACCGACGTCGCCACGACGGTGAGCGACCGCGCCCTCTCCACAGCGGCCACCGAGAGCCGGCCGTCCGCGGAGACCGTCGTCCGGGCCGAGGTCGCTCCCCGGACCGACCAGGTCACCGCCGGACTCACTCCGGGGTTGGTGGTCACCCTGGCGGCGAACTTCCGGTTGCCGCCCTTCTTCAGGTGGGTGGTCGCGGGCGTCACCGACACCGAGTCGACGCCCGACCACAGGTGGTCCCGGGCGAAGATGGTGAAGAGCTGGCTCGCGGTCATCCCGTCGTGCGCGCCGGGCACCTGGGTCGTCGCGGCGGAGTAGCCGCGGGCCCGGAAGTTGTCGGCGACGGCGTTCTGCGCGTTGAGGTTGCCCTCGAAGACGCCGTTGCCGAGGAACACGAACAGGTCGTCGTCACCGACCGCCGCCGCGACGTTGTCGTAGTCCTGCGCGCTCAGGGCCGGGTTGCCGGAGAAGTGGCCGTAGAACGCGAACGTGGTCGGGTAGCCCCGGATGACGTGGGCGCCGGTCATGCCGCCGTAGGAGAAACCGGCGTAGGCGCGTCCCTCGCGCTCGGTCGAGACGTTGTACTTCTTCTCGATCAGCGGAAGGATCGTCTGCACCAGGTTGTTGGCGGCGTTGGTCTGGTTGTAGGAGGCGAAGCCGAGGCTGGTGCCGGTGAAGTGGTTGCCCATGGTGACCACCACCGTGGGCTCGATCTCGCCCTTGGCCGTCATGTTGTCCAGGATGTTCGGGACGTTCGCCGGCACCATGAAGTCGGTCTCGTCGCCGAAGATGCCGTGGGCGAGGTAGGCGACCTTGTACGGTTGCCTGCGCTTGGCGTCGTAGCCGGCGGGCAGGTAGACGCCGAGGTAGTGACCGCTGTCGCCGAGGATGGTGGTGTAGGGGATGTACCGGACGGTGCCCCGCTTCGCGCGGTCCGCGATCGGCAGCTCATACTCTGCCCGCTGCTTCAGCACCGGGTCGTTCTGCTTTTTGGCGTAGGGCACGTACACGGCGTCGAGGACGTCGTTGTTGCGGACCCGGAACGAGGCGTCGCCCGGCGGGCGGGGCTTGGTGGAGGCCGGGTCCCAGATCCGCTTGTTATCCCAGCCCCGGGTCGGGTCCCACACCCGGTACCAGTAGCTGATCCCGCCGGCGTGCAGCGGGAGCGAGACCGACCAGTTTCCCTTGGCGTCCCGGGTCATGTCCCGGAGGAACTCGGTGCCCCCGGCGTGGTAGCGCCCCGGCTGCCACTCCTCCGGCTGGTACCGCGTGGTGCCGGTGTTCAGGTCGAGCAGCGTCAGGTCGCCGGCCAGGCGTACCTGGGTGGCGTCGGGGTTGCGGTAGACGAACGTGACGGTGTAACCGGTCGGTGACTTGTGGTCCGGCTTGACGGTCGCGCCCGGCGCGACCGCCGGCCGGTGCTTGCCGGCGACGGCAGCCGGCGCGGAGACGGTGACGCCGGCCCCGGCACCGAGTGCCATGAGCGCGAGCATCGAGACCGCGCGGCTGAGCCGGCGTCCTCCGATCGCCATTCTCATCTGAGTGTGCTCCTGTCATTTCTGGTCCGCTCAGGACCCCGGCGGGTCGTGTTCGGACACCGACGGCCGGGCGGTGGCTGACCCGGAGAGTGCGACAGGGCCCCCTTCCGGACCCTTGAAATGCCTGGCTAAATCGCTTTAGCAGGGGCAGTCTCACCGGGTACGCCACCCGGTGTCAAGGGTCCGTGCGGGCGAGAGGCAGGCGAGAGGGCCGGGAACCCCGGCGCCCGCGCCTAACCGGTGATCACCGGCCAGGCATAGGCCAGCAGGGCGCACGCCGCCCCGAGCAGGGCGAGCGACACGCCGCGGGTACGCACGGGCAACGCGGCGAGCGCGAGCAGGATGACCGCGACAAGATAGAGAAACGCTTGCACCGACATGGTTGTCTCCTCGGGATCGACGGACGGGCGGTGTGCCCTCTACCCCCGCGAGCCCGGCCGGGAAACCCGCGCGGGACACCGGAACGGGGCACCGGGTGGGAGGATCGGCCGCATGCGACGCAGATCCCTGATCGTCGGCGCGGCGGCCGGCCTCGCCGCGCCCGTCGTCGCCGGCGCGACGCCGGCAGCGGCCGCCGCTCCCGACGCCACCACCGACCCGCCCCGCCCACGGCCGCGCACCTGGACGCCGAGCAACAGGGCCAGCGGGCTCACCACCCTGCCGGCCACCACACGGCAGGTCGTCGTGGTGACCGCGGCCAGTTGGAACACCAGCTACGCCACGTTGGAGACGTTCGCGAGGACCGACGGCCGCTGGACCCCGGTCTCGGCGGCGCTGTCCGCGCGGATCGGCTCCCAGTTCTTCAGCGACAACCACGTTGAGGGCGTCCCGACCACGCCCACGGGTGTCTACTCGTTCGGCCCCACCATGTACGGCATCGCCGCGGATCCGGGCGTGAAACACCCCTACCACCGGATCGTCACCAACGACTGGTGGAACGAGAATCCGGCTTCGTCGGCCTACAACACGTTCCAGCACACGGCCACCGACCCCGGCGGCTACAGCGAGGCGCTGTGGAAGGAGAAGCCGGCCTACACGCACTTCGCGGTGATCACCTACAACATGGCGCCGAACGTGTCGAAGCCGGTGCCGAACGCGGGCAGCGGGATCTTCCTGCACGAGTTCAGCAAGACGCCCTCCGGTCCCACGGCCGGCTGCGTCAGCCTGTCGCACGCCGACCTGGTCGGCGTGCTCCGGTGGCTGGACCCGGCGGCCCAGCCGCGGATCGTGATGTGCCCGCTGGACAGCCTCGGCCGCTACTGACCGGCCTGGCCTGAGACGTGCCGTGGCCCGGCGCGGAGCAGGAAGCTCCACGCCGGGCCGCGGGCGTCGGGCGGGGTCAGCTGGCCGTGCAGCTGGCCGTCCCGCCGGGGCCGGAGCCGGTGCCCTGGAAGCCGAAGTTGGTCGACTGGCCAGCGCCGATGTGTCCGTTGTAGCCCACGTTCGTGAACTTGACGGTCCCAGTGGTGCCGCTTGCCTGCGCGCTCCAGACGCCGGTGATCGCGGCGCCGCTGGGCAGCGTGATGGTCACGGTCCAGCCGTTGATGTCCGCGGAGCCGGCGGTGACGTTCACGCTCGCGGTGAATCCACCGGGCCACTGGTTGACCGAGAACGAGGCGGAGCAGCCGTTACCGGTCGGCGGCGGCGTGGTGGTGGGAGGAGCCGTGGTCGGCGGCGCGGTGGTCGGCGGGGCCGTCGTCGGCGGCGCGGTGGTCGGCGGTGCGGTGGTCGGCGGCGCGGTGGTCGGCGGGTTGGGCGCGCCGTTGGCCAGGCTGTAGGCCAGGTCCGGCTGGAACGAGCCGGCCGTGTAGCGGCAGCCGTCCGCCTCGCCCGGCGGCTTCACCCAGAGGTACGCGTCGATGTTGCCGTCGCCGGTGTTCACCGTCGGGTACTGCCCGATGCGCCGGTCGGTGTTGTCGTCGGCGCACCAGTCGCCGCTGGCTCCGCCGTTGCGACTGGTGTCGATGACCTGACGCTTGCCCGAGATGCCCATGCCGTTGAGGGCGGAGATGACCCCGCGGCCGAAGTTCGCCTCACTCGAGGTGGGGTTGAAGTTCGACACGTTGGTGAAGAAGCCGTCGGCGTACTGCACGCCCGCGTTCCGGAGCCGGTTGGCCGTCTCGTTGGCGCTGTTCCACGTGGAGTGGCCACCGTCGAGGTACACCTTGGCGTTGGGGTTGCCCGCCTTGATGGTCCGGGTGGCCGTCGAGATCGCCTGGTTGCGCGCGTTCAGCTCGGCGCTGCTCAGGCAGGTCAGCAGGGCGAGCGAGTCGGTCTCCAGGATGATGATGGCGGTCTGGTTGCCCAGGCCGCGGGCGAAGTTGGACACCCACGTCTGGTACTGGTTGAGGTCCGGCGCCCCGCCGGCGCTCGCTCCGCCGCAGTCCCGGTTGGTGATCTCGTAGACCGACAGCACCGGGATCTGCTGCGCCGCGTTGGCGGCGCCGATGAACCCGGAGACCTCGGACTGGATGGTCGACGGGTTGAAGTTGGCGAACCAGCGGGCCTGCGGCTGGCTCGCGATCTTGTCCCGGATGACTGCGGCGCGCCAGTCGCCGGAGTTGGCGGCGGACCACCGGACGACCGCCGACGTCGGGTCGCGGTAGAGCGATCCGGACAGTGTGCCGGCGGAGGCGCCGCCGACGGTGAGACCGATGGCGGCGGCGGTGGCGCCCGCGACGGCCGCCATGCCGAGCGCCGCCGATCTGCGGCGGCGCAGCGGGGAGAGGATAGCCACGACGTGTTTCCTCCTGATCACATCGATGTATCTAAGTTCATGGGAGCGTTCCCATGGACGGTAGCGGAGCCGGACAGCGCTGCCAAGATGTGAAGCGCTTCGATAACGTTCGACGTGAGCACGGGTCGGCTACCCTCGCCGCCGTGGACACCACCGAGATCGACGCACCGGTCGTCAGCGTGACCGTCTATCCGGACCGGGCGCGCGTCACCCGCCGCGGCAGCCTCCGGCTCCCCGCCGGCGACCATCGGGTACGCGTCGCGCCGCTCCCGTCGGGCCTGCGACGGGACTCGATCCGGGTCGGCGGACGCGGCGCGGCCACCGTGCTCGGCGTGGACGTGACCACCCGGCGGCAGGCCCGCAGCACCGACGCGCAGGTGGTCGACCTCGAGCGGCGGCGGCGCGAACTCGCCGACGAACTGGCCGAGGTCGAGGACGCCGACGGGGTCGAGGAGCAGCGCGGCGCTTTCCTCACCCGGTTGGCCGAGCGCGCCGGCGGCACGTACGCCCGGGCGCTCGCCGCCGGCGACGCCGCGCCGGCCGACGTGGCCGCCTTCACCGACGGGGTGACCGCGCAGCTCAGCGACGCCCGGTCCCGGCGGCGCGCGCTGGCCCGGCGGCGTACCGAGCTGGCCGAGCAACTGGCCGCGGTCGATCGCGACCTCGACGCGGCGCGCGGCAAGCGGGAGCCGGACCGGCTGGCCGCCGACGTGACCGTCACGGTGGCGGACGACGACGCCGACGTCGAGCTGGAACTGACCTACCTGGTGGACGGCGCCCGGTGGCAGCCCTCCTACGACCTGCGGCTCGTCGACGACACCATGACCGTCACCTGGTTCGCGCTCGTCAGCCAGGGCACCGGCGAGGACTGGCCGGAGTGCGAACTCCAGCTCTCCACCGCCCGGCCGGCGGCGACGGCCGGCGTACCCGAATTGCCGCCCTGGTATCTCGACCGGTTCCGGCCGGCGGCCCCGCGGGCCGCGGCGGCGGACCCGCCGGTCGGGATGCCGCCGCCCCCGGCGCCCGGCGCGGCGCCGGTCGGCGGCGGACTCGCCCGGTCCGCGGCACTCCGGCCCCGGGTGCGGGAGAGCGTCGCCGAGGTGGAGCAGAGGGTCAGCGCGGCCACCTACCGGCCGGCCCGGCCGGTGGCGGTGCCGGCCGACGGCAGCGCCCACCGGGCCACCATCGCGGTGCTGGAGCTGCCGGCCCGGCTGGACCACGTGACCGTGCCGGTCCGCGCCGCCGAGGCCCACCTGCGGGCGACGGTACGCAACACGTCGGCGCACACGCTGCTCCCCGGCCCGGCGGCGGTGTTCCACGGCGCCGACTTCGTCGCGGCCACCCGGCTGCCGACGTGGGCGCCGGGCGAGGAGACCGAGTTGGCGCTCGGCGTGGACGACCGGCTGCGGGTGGAGCGGAAACTGCACCGGCGCACCGAGACGAAGGCCACGCTCTCCTCGACCCGGCGGCGGGAGGTGGAGCACCGGATCACCGTCGCCAACCACACGCCCCGCGCCGCGACGGTCGAGGTACGCGACCAGCTGCCGGTGTCCCGCGACGAGGCGGTGGTGGTGCGGGAGACGACGCTTGCGCCGCCGCCGGCGGAGCGTACCGAGCTGGGGGAACTGACCTGGCGGCTGTCGCTCGCGCCGGGCGACAGCGGCGAGATCACCTTGGGCTTCCGGGTGGAGCTGCCGAAGGGGGTCGAGCTCACCGGTTGGCGGGAGTAGACGTTAAGCGGGGCCCCTTCCTATGCAGAATGCGTTAAGAAGGGGCCCCGCCTTGCACCGTCAGTGGCGGCGACGTCCGTACGCGCCGGCGGCGATGTAGACGCCGACCGCGGCGAAGATGACCTGTAGCGCCAGCTCGATCCAGTCGATGCCGGCGGTGTCGTCCACGCCGAACAGGCCGGCGACGAGGGTGCCCAGGAGCGCGGCGACCACACCGATGACAAGCGTGAGCCAGATCGGGATGTCCTGCTTGCCCGGCACCACCAGGCGACCGAGCGCGCCGATGATGAGACCGATGATGATCGCGATGAAGAAGCCGGTAACTTCCACGGGAGTCGTCCTGTTCTTCCGAGGGTTTGACGTCCCGTTCGGTGCCCCGTTCGACGTGCGGCTCAAACGCGAGAGTCGCTTCTTTCACGCAACTGTCATGGCCGATCCGGCCCGGATCGACCCGGATCGGTCCGGTCAGCGGTCCGCGGGCTGCCGTCGCCGGGGCCCGCCGGGGCTGTCCTCCCGGTCGATCCGCAGCTCCCGCTCCAACTCGGCGACCACCGTACGCAGGTCGTCCAGGCGCTGACTGATCGCGATCCGGTCCAGTTCGTCCGGCACCCCGTCGCCGTCGGAGTCGTAGTCCGACGCCAACCCCTCGGTCATCTCCAACCGGCGCGCCTCCTCCATCGAGTTGACGATGACGGCGATGAGGATGTTCAGCAGCAGGTTGACCGCGATCATCACGAAGCTGACGTAGTAGAGCAGCGTCCACGACGACACCTCCAGGCCCTGCTCCAGCAGGTCGGGCAGCGTCTCCAGGGACAGCAGCACGAACAGCGTGACGAGCGAGCGGCCGATGTCGCCGTACTGCTCCGGGTAGCGGTCGCCGAAGATGAGCCAGCCGACCATCCCGTAGACGTAGAGGGTGACCCCGGCGAGCGCGAGGAACGCCGCCACGCCGGGCAGGCTGCGCCACAGCGCCGTGACGATGGTGCGCAGGCCGGGCGAGAAGCGGACCAGCCGCAGCACCCGGGCCACCCGGACGAACCGCAGCACCGCCGGGTCGCCGTGCAGCCCCGGCACGAAGATCGCCACGGTCACCAGCAGGTCGAACACGTTCCAGCCGTGCCGGAAGAAGTCCTGCGGCCGGCGGCCGTACGCGAGCACCCGGATGGTGATCTCCACGACGAAGACCACCCGGAACATCAGCTCGGTCCAGCGCAGCGCCGCCGCGGTGGTCCCCGAGTGCGGGTACGTCTCGATGCCCAGCACCGCGCCGTTGGCCATGATCAGCACCACGATCGCGATCTCGAACGGCCGGGACGCGACGATCCGGGCGCACCCGGCCGCCACCGTCCCGGACTCCGCGCCGCCCGGACGACGCGCCCCCCGCTGGGCCGGCACCTCAGCTCGCCGGTCAACCATCCCGCCACCCTATGGGGCGGCCCCGGGCCGGGACCGGGCGACCGCGCTCACAGCCAGCCGCGACGCTTGAACAGCAGATAGAGCGCGCCGCAGACGGCAAGCATCAGGGCGACCGCGAACAGGTAGCCGTACCGCCAGCCCAGCTCCGGCATGTGGGTGAAGTTCATCCCGTAGACGGTGCCGATCAGGGTGGGCGCGAACAGGATCGCCGCCCAGGCGGAAACGCGCTTGACCTCCTCGTTCTGCTCGAAACTGGCGGCGGTGAGGCTGCGCATCTCCTCGTTCTGCGCCTGCGACACCAGGGTCGCGTTGACGGTGAGGATGCTCTGCAACAGGTGCCGGAAGCCGTCCACCCGCTCCACCACCTGGATGAGGTGGTCGGCCACGTCCCGCAGCCGGCGGCGCAGCTCCTCGTCCGTGCCGTAGCGCTCGAAGCCGTCGGTGAGCGCCTCGACGACCTTCAGCAGCGGCCTCGCCGCCCGCTGGAACTGGATCACCTCGCGGCTCAACTGGTAAATGCGGCGGCTGGCGTTCGGGTCGCCGCCGAACACCTCGGTCTCCACCTCGTCGATGTCGTTCTCCAGCCCGGCCACCACCGGCGCGTAGCCGTCGACCACCCGGTCGAGCACCGCGTACAGGACCGCCTCGGGGCCGAGCCCGAGGACACCCGGGTCGGCCTCCAGCCGCCGCCGCACGGCGGCCAGGTCGGGTGCGCCGCCGTGCCGGACCGTGATCACGAACCCGGGTCCGAGGAACAGGTGCAGCTCGGCGAACTCGACCGCCTCCCGCGCGTCGAGATAGCGGGCGGCGCGCAGCACCACGAACAGGGTGTCGTCGTACCGCTCCAGCTTCGGCCGCTGGTGGGCGTTGATCGCGTCCTCGACCGCCAGCTCGGGCAGCCGGAACTCGGCGGCCAGCGAGACGATCTGCGCCCGGCTCGGCCCGCGCAGGCCGATCCAGGCCATCGCGCCGTCGAGCTGCTGGAGACAGCGGTACGTGTCGGCGAGGCCGCCCGGCGAGGCACGCCGCACGCCGTCGACGTAGACGCCGCTGTCGACCAGCCCGGCCGCCCGCTCCGGCTCGGCCGCGCCGGCGTCGATGGCGTGCTCGTCCAGCTGCCGGCCGAACCCCTCCGAGGACCGGTTGTCCGCCATGCCCCTCCCCCGCTGCTCGGCCGGCTCGCCGAGTCCCCCGCGGCGGCCGGCGCAAACGTCAGGGCCGGTAGCGGTAGCCCATGCCCGGCTCGGTGATCAGGTGCCGGGGCCGGGCCGGGTCGTCCTCCAGCTTGCGCCGCAACTGGGCCAGGTACTGCCGCAGGTAGTTGGTCTCCTGGTCGTATCCCGGCCCCCACACGTCGTGCAGCAGTTGCCGCTGGCTGACCAGCTTGCCCGGGTTGCGCAGCAGCTTCTCCAGCACGGCCCACTGGGTCGGGGTCAGCCTGACCTCCGTACCGTCGTCCCGGGTGACGGTCCGGTCGGCCAGGTCGACGGTGTGGCTGCCGACGCGCAGCGCGGGGACGTCCGGCGCGGCCGGGCCCGACCGGCGGGTCACCGCGCGGATCCGGGCGAGCAACTCGTCCACCCCGAACGGCTTGGTCACGTAGTCGTCGGCGCCCGCGTCAAGCGCGGCGACCTTGTCCTCGCTGCCGGCCCGGCCGGAGAGCACGATGATCGGCACGGTGGTCCAGCCGCGCAGCCCGCGGATGACGTCGGTGCCGTCCAGGTCGGGCAGGCCGAGGTCGAGCACCACCAGGTCCGGCGGGTGCCCGGCGGCGGCCTTCAGCGCGGCGGCCCCGCTGTCGGCCACGTCGACGTCGTAGCCGCGGACCCGCAGGTTGATCCGCAGGGCGCGCAGGATCTGCGGTTCGTCGTCGACGACCAGGATGCGGGTCATGCCGGCGGCCCTCCTGACCCGTTGGCGGTCGGCAGCCGCAGCACCATGGTGAGACCACCGCCGGGCGTGGTCTCCGGGGTGATGCTGCCACCCATCGCCTCGGCCAGCCCCCGCGACAGCGCCAGCCCGAGCCCCACCCCGGTCTGGTTGTCCCGGTCGCCGAGACGCTGGAACGGCAGGAACACGTGCTCCCACTGGTCCTCCGGGATGCCTGGCCCGGTGTCGATCACCCGCAGCTCCACCCGGCCGGCGTGCGCGCTGCCGATGATCGTCGGTGGCCGGCCGGGCGGGCTGTGCCGCAGCGCGTTGGCGACGATGTTGACAAGCACCCGCTCCAGCAGGCCGGGGTCGGCCCGCGCCGCCGGCAGGTCCGGCGGGATGTCCGTGGTCACCTCGGCCGCCGCGGCACCCAGCTCGTCCAGGGCCCGGGGTACGGCGTCCTCCAGCCCGATCGCGGTCGCGGCGACGCCGAGGGCACCGGCCTGCAACCGGCTCATGTCGAGCAGGTTCGCCACCAGCCGGCCCAGCCGGTCCAGCGACTCGTCGGCGGTGGCCAGCAACTCCTCCCGGTCCGCCGCGTCGAACTCCACGTCGTGGCTGCGCAGGCTGCTCACCGCGGCCTTGGCCGAGGCCAACGGCGTACGCAGGTCGTGGCTGACCGCGGCGAGCAGCGCGGTCCGCATCCGGTCGGCGGCAGCGAGCGGGCGGGCGGTGGCCGCCTCCTCGGCCAGCCGCTCTTGGCGCAGCGCGACGGCGGCCTGGGCGGCGAACGCCTCCACCACCCGACGGTCGGCCGCCTCCAGTCGCCGGCCGGCGAGCACCACGCTGAGCCGCTCGTCGACAGGCACCACGGTCTCCCCCGCGCTCGGGCTGCCGGGGGGCCGCTCGCCGACGCTCGCCACCACCCGCCAGGCGGCCTCGTCGGCGGATCGGGTCGGCCGTCCCTCGGCCCCGGCGGTCAGCTCCAGCACGCTCACCGCGTGCAGCCCGAAGGTCTCCCGCAGCCGGTCCAGCAGCGCGGGCAGGGGTCGCTCCCCGCGCAGCACACTTCCCGCGACGGTGGCCAGGGTCTGCGCGTCGGCGGACGCCCGGGCCGCCTCCCGGGTACGCCGGGCCGCCACGTCGACCACCCCGCTCACCGCGACCGCGACGCCGACGAACACGGCAAGCGCGAGGAGGTTGTCCGCCTGGGCGATGGTGAGCGTGTGGAACGGCGGGGTGAAGAACCAGTTCAGCAGCAGCGAGCCGCCGAGCGCGGCGACGAGCGCCGGCCACAGCCCGCCGATCAGCGCCACCCCGACCACGCCGGCGAGGAAGAGCAGGATGTCGTTGGTCAGGGTGAGGTCGGGCAGCGTCCGCAGCAGCAGCGTGAGCAGCGGCATGCCGAGCACGGCGAGCGCGTACCCGAGTAGCCGGCGGCGGCGGGACAGCGCGGCTGGCGCCGCCCCGCCACGGCGCCCCCGCCCCGCCTCCGGGTGGGTGACCAGGTGCACGTCGATCGGGCCGGAGAGCGCGGTGGTGGTCACCCCGACGCCCCGGGCGAGCACCTGGGCGAACCGACCGCGCCGGCTGGCGCCGAGCACGAGCTGGGTGGCGTTGACGCCGCGGGCGAAGTCGAGCAGCGCGGCCGGGACGTCGGTGCCCAGCACCTGGTGGTACGTGCCGCCGAGGCTCTCCACGAGCACCCGCTGCCGGGCCAGCAGGGCCGGGTCCGCGCCGGCCAGCCCGTCGCTGCGGGCCACGTGCACGGCGAGCAGGTCGGCGCCCCGGCCGCGGGCGGCGATCCGGGCCGCCCGGCGGACCAGCGTCTCGCCCTCGGGGCCGCCGGTGAGCGCCACGACCACCCGTTCCCGCGCCTCCCAGGTGTCGGAGATGCCGTGCTGGGCCCGGTACGCGTCGAGCTGCTCGTCGACCTTGCCGGCCAGCCAGAGCAACGCCAGCTCGCGCAGCGCGGTGAGGTTGCCGACCCGGAAGTAGTTGCCGAGCGCGGCGTCGATCTTGTCGGGTCGGTAGATGTTCCCGTGCGCCATCCGGCGGCGTAGCGCCTCCGGCGTCATGTCCACCAGCTCGACCTGCTCGGCGGCCCGGACCACCTGGTCCGGCACGGTCTCGCGCTGGGTGGTGCCGGTGATCTGCGCGACGACGTCGTTGAGCGATTCCAGGTGCTGCACGTTGACCGTGGACAGCACGCTGATCCCGGCGTCCAGCAGCTCCTGGACGTCCTGCCAGCGCTTGTCGTGCCGGGCGCCGGGGACGTTCGTGTGTGCCAGCTCGTCGACGACCACCACCTCGGGTCGGCGGGCCAGCACCGCGTCGAGGTCCATCTCGGTGAACTCGACGCCTCGGTAGGTCATCGGCCGGCGCGGCACCACCTCCAGGTCGCCGATCATGGCGGCGGTGTGCTTGCGGCCGTGCGTCTCGACGAACCCGATCACGACGTCGGTGCCACGCTCGGCCCGACGTTGGGCCTCTTCGAGCATGGCGTACGTCTTGCCCACCCCGGGTGCCGCCCCGAGATAGATCCGCAGTTCCCCCTTACCCACCACCCCATCCTCCCCGAGTGAAAGGAAGGGGCCCCGCTTAACGCATTCGGTAGAGGCGGGGCCCCTTTTTAACACCTGCCACCCCTCAGCGCGGCGGGAACTCCCGGTCCAGCGCGAGGTTGAGGTCCAGCACGTTCACGGCGGGCTCGCCCAGGAAGCCGAGCGTCCGGCCGGCGGTGTGCTCCCGGACCAGTCGGCGGACCGCCGCCGGGTCCGCCGCACGCTCCCGCGCGACCCGGGCCACCTGGATCTCCGCGTACGCCGGGGAGATGTGCGGGTCGAGACCGCTGCCGCTGGCGGTGACCGCGTCGGCCGGCACGGCCGGCTCCGCCGGCGCGTCCCCCCGGACCGGGGTGACCACCCCGCCCTCGGCCACGTAGTCGTGGCCGGGCCGGGCCGCCTCGACCGGCACGCCCTGCCAGGTCGGGACGAACGGCGTCGCCGGCGCGACCTGGTTGACGCTGACCACCCGGGTGATCCGGCCGGTCAGGCCGTCGGCGCGGAACACGGCCAGCACCGCGCCGACCCCGTCCGGCGTGCAGTACGGGCGCCGCCCGTCCACGCCGTCCAGCTCACCGACCGCCTTGCTGCGCGCGCAGACCTGGGTGAGCAGGCTCGGCGTGGAGCCGGCGGGGTCGGCGGCGAGCGTGTCCACCACACTCTCCGGACCCAGGTTGCTGGCAGCGGTGGCGGTCGGGTCGTAGCCGGCGGCGGACGGCCGGGACTGGAAGTAGCGCGGAACGGGGTCACCGTCCGCGTCGGTGAACGACTGGCCGATCAGCGAGCTGCCGACGGTCCGGCCGTCGACGGTGACGAGCGAGCCGTCCGCCCGGCCGTCCAGGCCGGGGATCCGGCCGACCGCGACCAGAGCGAGCGGGTACGCGAGCCCGAGCAGCACAGTGAGGACGAGCAGGGCGCGCAGGGCGGCGAGGTGTTGGGCGAGCCAACTGGGCAGACGCATCACGAGATCCCCGGGATGAACTGGACGAGCAGGTCGATGAGTTTGATGCCGACGAACGGCACCACGATGCCGCCGAGCCCGTACCGCAGCAGGTTGCGGCCGAGCAGCTTCGAGGCGCTCGCCGGGCGGTAGCGGACGCCCCGCAGGGCCAGCGGGATCAACGCGACGATGACGATCGCGTTGAAGATGACCGCGGACAGGATCGCCGATTCGGGGCTGGCCAACCGCATCACGTTGAGCCGGTCCAGGGACGGGTAGATCCCGGCGAACATGGCCGGGATGATCGCGAAGTACTTCGCGATGTCGTTGGCGACGCTGAACGTCGTCAACGCGCCCCGAGTGATCAGCAACTGCTTGCCGATCTCCACGATCTCGATCAGCTTGGTCGGGTCGGAGTCGAGGTCGACCATGTTGCCGGCCTCCTTCGCGGCCGACGTGCCGGTGTTCATGGCCACCCCGACGTCCGCCTGGGCCAGCGCGGGCGCGTCGTTGGTGCCGTCGCCGGTCATCGCGACCAGCCGTCCGCCCTCCTGCTCCTTACGGATCAGGGCGAGCTTGTCCTCCGGTGTGGCCTCGGCGAGGAAGTCGTCCACGCCGGCCTCGTCGGCGATGGCCTTCGCGGTACGCGGGTTGTCCCCGGTGATCATCACGGTCCGGATGCCCATCCGGCGCATCTCGTCGAAGCGCTCCCGCATGCCGGCCTTGACGACGTCCTTGAGGTGGATGACGCCGAGGACTCGGGCCGGTTCGCCGGCGACGTGCTCGGCGACCACGAGCGGGGTGCCGCCGGTGCCGCTGATCGCGTCGACGAGCGCACCGACCTGGTCGGTCGGGTGGCCGCCGTGTTCGCGTACCCATCTCGTCACCGCCGCGGCGGCGCCCTTGCGGATCTGCCGGACGCCGCCGTCGGCGGCGGCCAGGTCGACGCCGCTCATCCGGGTCTGCGCGGTGAACGGCACGAAGGTGGCGTGCGGGACGAGACCGGGCTCGCGCTCGCGCAGCCCGAACCCGTTCTTGGCCAGCACCACCACCGAACGCCCCTCCGGCGTCTCGTCGGCCAGGCTGGACAGCTGCGCCGCGTCGGCGACGGTGGCCGCGTCCACGCCGTCCACCGGCAGGAACTCGGCGGCCTGGCGGTTGCCCAGGGTGATCGTGCCGGTCTTGTCCAGCAGCAGCGTGTTGACGTCGCCGGCCGCCTCGACCGCCCGCCCGCTCATGGCGAGCACGTTGCGCTGGACGAGGCGGTCCATGCCGGCGATGCCGATGGCGGACAGCAGCGCGCCGATGGTGGTCGGGATGAGGCAGACCAGCAGGGAGGCCAGCACGATGCCGGCGACACCGGAGTCGGTGATCGCCTGCGTGTCCGGTGCCGCGGCCTGGTAGCCCTTGGCGAAGATCGCCAACGGCTGGAGCGTGACGACCGCGAGCAGGAAGATGATCGTCAGCGCGGCCAGGAGGATGTTGAGCGCGATCTCGTTCGGCGTCTTCTGCCGGTCGGCGCCCTCGACCAGGGCGATCATCCGGTCGATGAAGCTCTCCCCCGGCTTCTGCGTGATCCGGACGACGATCCGGTCGGAGAGCACCCGGGTGCCGCCGGTGACCGCGCTGCGGTCGCCGCCGGACTCCCGGATCACCGGGGCGGACTCGCCGGTGATCGCCGACTCGTCGACGCTGGCGATGCCCTCGACCACGTCGCCGTCGCCCGGGATGATCTGCCCGGCCTCGACCAGGACGATGTCGCCCTGCTTGAGCTGCGGTGCGGGCACCGCCTCGTCCCGGTAGGCGTTGGCCGCCGCGCCCGGAGTCCAGCCGAGCAGCCGGGTGGCGATGGTGTCCTGCTTGGCCCGGCGCAGCGTGTCGGCCTGGGCCTTGCCCCGTCCCTCGGCGACCGCCTCGGCCAGGTTGGCGAAGAGCACGGTCAGCCAGAGCCAGATCGTGATGGCCCAGGCGAACACCGACGGGTCGACGACGGCGAGGACGGTGGTGAACAGCGCGCCGATCTCGACGATCAGCATCACCGGGTTGCGCCACAGGGTGCGCGGATCCAGCTTGCGCAGCGCGTCCGGCAGGGACGCGAGCAGCTGGCGCGGGTCGAGCAGTCCGCCGCCGACCCGGTCGCCCTGGCGGGCCGGTGTGCCGAGGGTGGGCGCGTCGGCGGTGTCGAGAGGTGCCGTCATGTCCTTGTCTCTCATGGTGGTCACAGCCCTTCGGCCAGCGGGCCGAGCGCGAGCGCGGGCAGGAAGGTGAGCGCGACGAGGATCACCGTGACGCCGACGACCATGCCGACGAAGAGCGGCCGGTGGGTGGGCAGGGTGCCCTCGGACGCGGGCGTGGGCTGCTGGCGGGCCAGCGAGCCGGCCAGCGCCAGCGCGAAGATGATGGGCAGGAACCGGCCGAGCAGCATGCAGAGGCCCAGCGCGGTGTTCCACCAGGGTGTGCTCACGGTGATGCCGGCGAACGCCGAGCCGTTGTTGTTGCTCGCCGAGGTGAAGGCGTAGAGCACCTCCGACATCGCATGCGGGCCGACGTTGAGCGCGGTCGAGTTGTTGCCGGTGGCGAACGCGGCGGCCGAGCCGGCGAGCACAAGCGCCGGGGTGATCAGGAAGTACGCCGAGGCGAACTTGATCTCGCGCGAGCCGATCTTCTTGCCCAGGTACTCCGGTGTGCGGCCGACCATCAGGCCGGCGACGAAGACCGTGATCACCGCGAGGATCAGCAGGCCGTACAGGCCGGCCCCGACACCGCCGGGGGCGACCTCGCCGAGCATCATGTTGACCATCGGCATCATCCCGCCCAGCGCGGTGTACGAGTCGTGGAACGAGTTGACCGCGCCGGTCGAGGTGAGCGTGGTGGCCGCCGCGAAAGTGGCCGAGTTCGACACGTCGAACCGCACCTCCTTGCCCTCCAGCGCCGCGCCCACCGCCTGCGGCACCGTGCCACCACCGGTCAGCTCGAAGACGTTGGTCAGGGCGATGCTCGCGAGCGCGAGGATCGCCATCACGGCGGCGATCGCGTAGCCCTGCCGGTTCTGCCCGACCATCCGGCCGAAGACCCGGGGCAGGCTGAACGGGATCACCAGGAGCAGGAAGACCTCCAGCCAGTTCGTCCACGCGGTGGGGTTCTCGAACGGGTGGGCGCTGTTGACGTTGTAGAAGCCGCCGCCGTTCGTGCCCAGCTCCTTGATCACCTCCTGGCTGGCCACCGGCCCGCCGGTGATCGTCTGACCGCCGCCGGTCAGCAAGGTCACGTCGGTGCCGCCGGAGAGGTTCTGCACCACCCCGCCGAGCATCAACACGACCGCGCCGAGCACCGCGAACGGCAGCAGGATCCGCAGCGTGATCCGGGTCAGGTCGACCCAGAAGTTGCCCAGTTCGCCGGTACGGCTGCGGGCGAAGCCCCGCACCAGCGCCACCGCGACGGCGACGCCCACCGCGGCGGAGACGAAGTTCTGCACCGCCAGGCCGGCCATCTGCACCAGGTGGCCCATGGTCGACTCACCCGAGTACCACTGCCAGTTGGTGTTGGTCACGAACGACACCGCGGTGTTCCACGCGCCGTGCGACGCCACCGGGTCGAGGCCCAGCGAGAGCCACAGGTGGTCCTGCAGGCGCTGGAACGCGTACAGGAACAGGATCGAGACGGCCGAGAAGGCCAGCAGGCTGCGGGCGTACACGCCCCAGGTCTGCTCGACGGCCGGGTCGACCCCGACCAGGCGGTAGATTCCCCGCTCGACGCGGGCGGACCGGGTGCTGGAGACCACCCGGTACATGTGGTCGCCGAACGGCCGGTGGACGGCCACCAGCGCCACCACCAGCGACAGCACGAAGAGCACCCCGGCTGCGGTGGTGCTCATCAGAAGCGCTCCGGGAACAGCAGGGCGGCGACCAGGAACACGCCCAGTCCGATCGCCAGCACCAGGCCGACGGCGTTGACGGCGCTCACAGCTTCTCCACACCCCGCACCACGAGGGCGAGTGCCGCGAACAGCCCCACCGTCAGCAACACGAACAGCACGTCAGACACGGCTGACCACTCCTTGCGAGTTGTCCGCGCGACCGTCTTTCGGTCGCCGGGCAATCACAACGCCGGGTCGGCCCGACGGACAGGGGTCATGACGCGACCATCACGCCGGACGGCGGATTCTTGACGCGCCTTTCACGCCGGACGGCCGGAGCGGCACAAATCGGGCAGGGCGAAACGTCGGTGCGGTTCAGACGGCGCGGAACGCAGGACTCCGACCGGAGGCCGGGGGAGGTCGCCGAGTCACTCGTCGACCGTGCGGTGGACGGCGGCCGGAGCCGGCCGCCGTACCGCTTTCAGCGTGGCATCTCCCGCCAGCCGGTGCCGCTCGACCGCCAGGCCCCGGCGAGGATGCTCGCTGAGCCGCGGCTCGGGCACTGCTGGATCTTCGACCGACCGGCGGCGCCGCCGATCTGGGCCTGAACCTGCCAGCGCTGCCCGTCGGTGCAGATGTAGACGTCGCGACGCCCGCGCGGGATGCTGACGCCGTTCCACCAGTGTTCCTCGACGACCATCCCGTGACCGTACCGCAGGTGACCCGGTCCGGCCCAGACCTGGAAATCCCATCGACCGTCGCCGGCGCGCGGGTTAGCGTCCCGACAACCGTCACTCCGAGACCGCGAAGAGGGTGTTTTGGTGCCCGTGCCGACCGCGCCGAACCGAATCGACCTGCCCACGACCCTCTGCCATCGGAGTGACCACATTGGACCTGCCACGTAACTTCACCATCCGCGAGGGCGACCTCCGCATCCTCAACCCGTTCGACGAGGTCAAGCTGGCCACGCTGGGCCGGGCGATCAAGCTCGCGCCCGGCGCCGAACTGCTGGACCTGTGCAGCGGCAAGGGCGAACTGCTCTGCACCTGGGCCCGGGACCACGGAATCACCGGCACCGGGGTCGACATCAGCACCATGTTCACCGCCGCCGCCCGGGACCGCGCCGCCGAACTGGGCGTCGGCGACCGGGTCCGGTTCGTGCACGGTGACGCCGCCGCGTACGTTCCGGAGCGGCCGGTCGACGTGGCCGCCTGCGTCGGCGCGACCTGGATCGGCGACGGTGTCCCCGGCACCCTGGAGTTGCTCGGCCGCGCGCTGCGGCGCGACGGCATGGCGCTCGTCGGCGAGCCGTACTGGCGGCGGGACCCGCCGGACGCCGAGGCCGTGACCGGTTCGCACGCCCGCTCCCGGGACGACTTCCACGACCTGCCCGGCCTGGTCCGGCTCTTCGGCGAGTGCGGCTGGGACCTGGTCGAGATGGTCCTCGCCGATCAGGACAGCTGGGACCGGTACGCCGCCGCGCACTGGCTGAACCTGCGCCGCTGGCTGGACGCCAACCCGGACGACGAGCTGGCCCCGGAGCTTCGGCGGGAACTGACCGAGGATCCGCTCAGTTACGTCCGTTTCCAGCGTGAATATCTGGGTTGGGGGGTTTTCGCGCTACTGCGTCGCTGATGCGCTGCCCGACCGGCCGGCTCCGTGGAGGCCGGCCGGTCGGGCTTAGCGGACGGCTACGCAGGGTAAAGGAAGATCATGGGACAGTTGCGCACGTCGCCGCCACCGCCGCAGGCCACCCAGCTGGAGCGGTGGGTGCTCGACACCCCCGAGGAGCTTCGCGACGTACGGGCCTCGCTGCGCGACGCGTTGAACCGGCACGGGCTCGTGCAGGGCGAGGACCTGGACGAGGTGCCGCACATGGTCCTGCTCGTCGCCACCGAGTTGGCCAGCAACGCGCTCCGGCACGGACGGCCGCCCACCATCGTCACGCTGCTGGCCACCGACGACCGCTTCCTGCTCGACGTCGCCGACCACGACGTCAGCTCGGTGCCGGAGCTGTCCGACATCAGCCCGCTGGACTCGGGCGGACGCGGGCTGTTCCTGGCCCAGTCGATCTCGCTCGACGTCGGCTGGTACGCCTCCGACAGCACCAAGCACATCTGGGCCGCGTTCTCCCGGTAGGGCTCAGAAACCGGACACCGGGTGCGGCACGTACGGCGCCTCCAGCTCCGCCACCTCGGCGTCGGTCAGCTCCAGCTCCAGCGCGGCCACCGCGTCGGTCAGGTGATGCGGCTTCGTCGCGCCCACGATCGGCGCGGTGACCGCCGGGTTGCGGGCCACCCAGGCCAACGCCACCTGGGCGCGCGACACCCCACGCTGCTCGGCCACCCGGCCCACCGCCTCGATCACCGCCCGGTCGTGCTCCTCGGTACGCGCGTAGAGCTTGCGGCCGAACTCGTCGGTCTCCGCCCGCGCGGTCGACTCCCCCGGGTCACGGGTCAGCAGGCCGCGGGCCAGCGGGCTCCACGGGATCACCGCGATCCCCTCGTCGCGGCAGAGCGGCAGCATCTCCCGCTCCTCCTCGCGGTAGAGCAGGTTGTAGTGGTTCTGCATGGAGACGAAACGGGTCCAGCCGTGCCGCTCGGCGGCCCAGAGCGCCTTGGCGAACTGCCACGCGTACATCGACGAGGCGCCCAGGTAACGGACCTTGCCGGCCCGGACCAGGTCGTGCAGCGCCTCAAGCGTCTCCTCGATCGGGGTGACCGGGTCGAGGCGGTGGATCTGGTAGAGATCGACGTAGTCGGTGCCGAGCCGCCGCAGGCTCGCGTCGATCTCGCTCATGATGTGCTTGCGGGACAGCCCGCCCCGGTTCGGCCCCGGCCCCATCCGGCCGTGCACCTTGGTCGCGATCACCACGTCGTCGCGGTCGGCGAAGTCCTTCAGCGCCCGGCCGACGATCTCCTCGCTGGTGCCGTCGGAGTAGACGTTCGCCGTGTCGAAGAAGTTCACCCCCAGCTCCAGCGCCTGCCGGATGAAGGGTCGGGCGGCGTCCTCCGGCAGTGACCAGGGGTGGGTGCCCCGACCCGGCTCGCCGTAGCTCATGCAACCCAGGCAGAGCCGGGACACCTCCAGGCCGGTGGAACCGAACGTCACGTAATCCATGCCGTCCATCTCACCACCGGCCGGCGGCGCGCGCAGTCCGGTGGGTCAGTGGTCCCCGGCCGGGATCGGGTCGTCGTACTGGCCGGACGGCCCGGCCAGCGGCTCACCGCCCACGAGCGGCCACGCGTTCGCCGCGCAGCCGTGCAGGCCGAGTGTCTGCTGCACCATCACCGGCGCCGGGCCGCCGGCCCGGGGGCAGCGCTCGTGGCCCCGGCCCAACCGGTGGCCCACCTCATGGTTGAGCAGATACTGCCGGTAGAGGCCGAGGTCGGGCACGTGCGGCACCCCGTACACCCAGCGGGCCACGTTGACCACCACGCGGTCGCCGTTGCGGCAGGAGGTGTAGCGGTCGGTCCGGTCGCCGCAAAGATCGCCACGGGTGACCGGGGTGGTCAGCAGCACCGTGAAGTCCGCCGGCCCGCCCCGGCCCACCCGTTGCAGCCGCCACCGGCCGTCGCCGGTCCAGCCGCGCGGGTCGGCGAGCGTCGCCGCGACCTCGCGGGCGAAGCGTTCGACGTCCACGTTGCGGATGCCGTCCTCGACCGCGACCCGGTAACGCAGCAGCTCGCCGGAGCGCCCGGCCACCGCGCCGACCGTGTCGGCGGTGCGGAAGTCGCCGCCGCCCCGCAGCGGGTAGGTGATGCCCGGCGGCACCCTTCCGGCCGCCGGGACCGGCGGCGGGGCGCTCCTCGTCGGCCGCGCGGTCACCGGAGACGGGCGCGCGTCCGGCACCGCCGCCGGCACGGTCCGCTCCACCCCGACCGCGGCCAGCAGCTCCGGGTGCCGCCGCACGGCGTACCCCCCGCCGGCCGTGAGGCCGGTCACGACGACGACCGCGGCCAGGGCGCGGACGCCGGCCCGCGACCTCCGTCGCCGCCGGTGCACACCCCGGTCCTGCCCGCCCACGTCGCTCTCCGTCCGTCGCACCGCCCGCGCTCCGCAGGAGAGTACGGAAGAGCGGGCCGCACGGTTGAACGGGCGGGCCGGGTACGGTCGATGTCGGGGTGGGCGACCGGCCGCCTGTCGGATCCAGGGAGCCACCCGTGTCATCAGCCGAGCCGCTGCTCGCCGACGCCCTCGCGGCGGCGCGCGGCACCGACGTACGCGCCGCCGAGCGTACCCTCGACGCCCTGGTGGTGGCCGACGGCGCGGCGGTGGACGCGGCCCTGCTCACCCGGCTGTCCCGGGCCGTGGGCCGGCTCTGGCCGCGCGGCTGGCAGCCGGTCGACCTGGACCGGCTGGCCACCCGCCGGCTCAGCCCACGCGGCGCCCGGCTGCTGCGCGACGCGCTGGCCGCCCAGCGACGCGGGTTACCCGCACCGGTCCCGGCCTGGTTCGACGAGCAGCTCACCGAGCTGGGCGCGCGCTGGGACGCCGACGCGGGCTGGCTGGACCGCCGCGCCGACGGCGACCGGATCACCGCGCTGCGGGACGCGGTCGACGCGCTCGTCCTGGTCGAAGGGCTGCCGCCGATCGCGCTGCTCCGGCCGCCGCCGGGCGCGGTCGCCGTCCCGTTCGCCGCCGCGCCGGCCACCGGCTCCCGGATGCTCGATCGGGTACGCGCGTTGCTGGCCAAGGCCGAGTCGAGCGGCTACCCGGCCGAGGCGGAGGCGTTCACCGCCAAGGCGCAGGAGCTGATGGCCCGGCACAGCATCGACGCGGCGCTGCTCGATGCCACGGCCGAGCGGCCGGACCAACCGGGTGGGATGCGCCTCGGCACCGACGCCCCGTACGCCGCGGCGAAGGCGCTGCTGATCCAGGAGGTGGCGGCGGCGAACCGGTGCGAGTCGGTCTGGTCCGACGACCTGGGCTTCGCCACCGTGCTCGGTTTCCCGGCCGACCTGGCTGCGGTCGACCTGCTGCACACGTCGCTGCTGGTGCAGGCCACCGCCGCGATGCTGCGCGGGCGGAGCGGACGCGGCGCAGGCAGCGGGCGGAGCGGACGCGGCACGGACAGCGATCGGAGCGGACGCGGCATGCGCAGCGGGCGGCGCACCAAGGGCTACGACGAGTCGTTCCTGAATGCGTTCGCGCTGCGGATCGGGGAGCGGTTGCGGGCCGCAAGCGTCGCCGCGACCGAGGAGCGGGACGACGAGCGGTTGCTGCCGGTGCTCGCGAGCCGTTCGGACGCCGTCCGGAGCCGCGCCGACCAGCTCTTTCCCGGCACCACCCGGCACCGGCTCCAGGTGCGCGACAGCGAGGGGTGGTCCTCCGGCACCACCGCCGCCGACCGCGCCTCACTAGACGCCAACCGCCCCGCCCCCCGCCCCGTGCACGGCCGCCCGCCCCGTTGATCATGAAGTTCACGGCGTACGCTGTCCGTTTTGTCGCCGCCTAGTTCATGATCGACGCCGGATGAACACGTCGGTCATCGCTTCTGCAGGCTGATCGAGGCGTAGTGTGCGAACCGCTCCACCGCCCAATCGAGTTGGGCGCAGGTGTGCCGATCCTTGCATTGCAGGCAGCCCCTTCATGGGCGATCAGAGGGCACCCAGTGAACTTCGATGATGCGATGCGCTTCGAAGACTTCCCGTGCCTCCGAGGCCGCACCCGGCTCGTCGATCGGCATGACCAGCCCTCCCCGAACAGTCACGAGTAGGCCGCCGTAGGGGGCAGAGTCCATGCGTCGTGCTCCCCCACGGCGGAACGACCGGAAACCTCGGATTGCTGAAGTCCAGGAGTGTCCGACCGCTGTCTCACTGTATCCACTGTCTCACTGTAGTCAAGTTCTCACTGTCTCCACTTTGTCGGATTGCCCGCTTGTCCTGAGCCGGTCCGGGCTGGAAACATGACCGCCGCTGAAGTCCAGGAGAGCCGATCATGCCG
This sequence comes from Micromonospora sp. WMMD975, assembly GCF_029581215.1. Classification (NCBI taxonomy): domain Bacteria; kingdom Bacillati; phylum Actinomycetota; class Actinomycetes; order Micromonosporales; family Micromonosporaceae; genus Micromonospora; species Micromonospora sp. WMMD975. The sequence continues at coordinate 6,359,550 of NZ_CP120739.1, read as the reverse complement.
ACGCGACCACCGCACTACCGGCGCGTAGCCGATGACATCGAGGCCAAGATTCGTTCTGGCGACTATGCACCGGGCCAACAACTGCCATCGGTTTCCGAGATCGGCGAGTTGTACAACATCGCCCGTTCTACGGCCTACCGCGCCGTGAAGGAACTGCACGCCCGGAACCTGATTTACGGGCAGCAGGGGCAAGGCGTCTTCGTAGCCGAGCCCGAGTAGGTTCCCACCCCTCCAGAAACCGCAACGCGACCTGTCGGATCGGGCCGGTCGGCTCCGACCCGTCTGCGAGGCGCCACCGACGGTGGCCCGAACCCGAGGAGTGGACCATGAAGTACATGCTGCTGATCTGGAACCGGCCCGGCTTCGTCGAGGAGCTGTCCGAGGCAGAGCGCAACGCGATCTTCGGCGAGGTCGACGAGATCATGAAGGAGCTGACCGAGTCCGGCGAGCTGGTCGGCGGGGAGGCGCTGGCCCACCCGTCGCAGACGCGGACGGTGCGGGCCACGGCCGGCGGCACCGAGATCACCGACGGGCCGTTCGTGGAGAGCAAGGAGCAGTTCGCCGGCTACCTGACGGTCGACTGCGAGACCCCGGAGCGGGCCGCCGAGATCGCCGCGAGCTGGCCGGACGTACGGCACGGCTTCGGCGTGCTTGAGGTGCGCGCGGTGATGGAGCAGGCCGGGACGGAGATGTGACCTCCCGGGCGGTCGAGGACCTGCTGCGGACGCTCGCACCGCAGGTCCTCGGCGTGCTCGTGCGCCGGCACGGCCAGTTCTACGCCTGCGAGGACGCCGTCCAGGAGGCGCTGCTCGCCGCCGCCACCCAGTGGCCGGCGCAGGGCGTGCCGGACCATCCCCGCGCCTGGCTGGTCACCGTGGCCACCCGCCGACTCACCGACGAGTGGCGCAGCGAACACGCCCGGCGGGAACGCGAGGTCGCGGTGGGCGTCCGGCAGCCGGCGTACACGACGGTCGCCCCGCCGGCCGACGAGGAACCGCCGAGCCGGGACGACACGCTGAAGCTGCTCTTCCTCTGCTGCCATCCGGCGCTGCCGGCCGGCGCCCAGGTGGCGCTCACCCTGCGGGCGGTGGGCGGGTTGAGCACCGCCGAGATCGCCCGGGCGCACCTGGTGCCGGAGGCCACCATGAGCCAGCGGATCCGCCGGGCCAAGCAGCGGATCGAGGCGGCCGGGGCGCGCTTCACGCTGCCCTCGGCGGCGGACCGGGACGAGCGGCTGGGCGCGGTGCTACGGGTGCTCTATCTGATCTTCAACGAGGGTTACACCGCGTCGAGCGGGGACGAGCTGCACCGGGCCGAGCTGACCGGGGAGGCGATCCGGCTGGCCCGGGAACTGCGCCGATCGCTGCCGGACCACGGCGAGGTGGCCGGGCTGCTGGCTCTGATGCTGCTCACCGACGCGCACCGGGCGGCGCGTACCGGCCCGGACGGAGAGCTGGTGCCCCTGGCGGAGCAGGACCGAACCCGCTGGGACCGGGCCGCCGTGGCGGAGGGGATCGCGCTTGTGACGGAGGCGCTGACCTGGTCCGCGCCCGGTCCGTACCAGGTGCAGGCGGCCATCGCCGCGGTGCACGCGGAGGCTCCCACCGCCGCGACGACGGACTGGCCGCAGATCGTCGCGCTCTACCGGGTGCTGGCCCGGCTCGCACCCAATCCGATGGTCACACTCAACCAGGCGGTCGCGGTGGCCATGGTGGACGGACCCCGCGCCGGTCTGGCCCTGCTCGCGCCGCTGGACGCCGACGACCGGACCGCCGGCCACCACCGGCTGGCCGCCGTCCGCGCGCACCTGCTCGAACTCGCCGGCGAGCGGGCGGACGCCCGGGCCGCGTACCTGGCCGCCGCCCGCGCCACCACCAGCCTGCCCGAGCGGCGTTACCTGGAGGTACGCGCCGCCCGCCTCGCCGTCGACCCCTGAGACACGCTTTGGGTGCATCTCTTGTCGCCCCAGCGACAACAGATGCACCCAAAGGAAAGCCCTCTGGTGTCGGCCAGATCAGAACAACTGACCCAGTCCGGGTGCGGCCGGCCCCAACGCTCCTCCCACTGCACCAGCTCCGCCTGCCAACGGGGCAGGTCAGGCCGGTAGTAGCGGCCGCGCCCCCTCGACCCACTCGTTGTCGAACTCAAGGCCGTCGGCGGTGAATCTGACCTCGTATTTGTCGCCGTCCCACCCGTCGTCGAGCGGCCGACCGTGCGCCACGTCGTCGATCATCGCGAGCGCGGCGAGGCAGGCGGAGCGGTAGACGGAGACGTCGGTAAGCAGCCACGCGCCGAGTGCCCGGTAACGCTGATCGGTCACGTCGAACAGCGGCAGCCCGAACTCATCGACGTAGAAGCTGATGTCTCCGGTCAGAACAGCCGCCCCCGGTACGGGTGCGGCATCTGCCAGGTCTCTTCCCAACGGAGCAGATCGGCCTGCCACTGAGGCAGGTCCGGGTGGTATTCACGGACGAGATCGGTGCGCTCCGGCATGCTGACCAGGAAGCGCCAATACCGTTCCAGCACCTCGCGAACCTCCGGCACCGAGTACTCGCCGTGCTGGAACTCCAACCATTGGTTCTGGAGTGTCACCCGGTCCGCTCCGAAGTGGACGTCGAACTTGTCGCTGCTCCACTCTTCAAAGGGCTCCCTGCCGTGCGACACGTCGTCGATCATGGCGAGAGCGTCCAGGCATACTCGGAAGTAGACGGAGATATCAGTGGTCAGCCACACCCCCAACGCCTCGTGGCGGGCGTCGTCCGCGTGATACAGCGGCAGCTTGAACTCGTCGACGGAAAACGTCATTGCACTCACGGACAACCTCCGAGTCGTCACACCACAGGCCAGCCGTGCTTCAGCGCACCCGTTTGAGGATGGTAGTAGCCCTCGATCGTCACGTTGCGGTAGCTGCCGCGCCACGTACCGTCGGGTAGGCGACGTGCGTTCTGAAAGGCGCCGCTAATGGCCGCGTCCACCTCGGCCGGGCTCCAGTGATCGGGAAAGAAGGAGCTTACGCCGTTATTGCCACCCTTCGGCTTCCATGCTCCGGCAGGCGGGTTGGCGGATCGATCGAAGTATTCCGGCTCGGCCGTATATGCCTGGGTCCGCGGGTCCCGGCGGACCGTACCGGGTTTCAATCGACGCCCCGGGAAGTCTTCTCCGCCCGGCCGGTAGTGGTAGCCGGAGCCGGTGGTCTTGCCCGGCCGCTCGTGCCCCTTGAACACGTGCTCTCGCGAATGCGGGGTCATCCGGCCGGGCCGGTTGCGCTTGTTGGCGCGCTTCAGGTATTTCAATGCCGCCCGCATCAGCCGCCCGCTGGCCTTGCCCGACCCCTTGGCCATCACCAGCTCACCCGTCGACGAGTTTCCAGAGGACTTCCTGGACGAGGTTGCCGACGATCGTGCGGGTCAACTGCTGGAAGACCGGGATCTCCAGCAGCGAGGCACCGAAGGTGACCGCCGCGGTGGCGATGGCCTGGGCGATCTCGATGGCCAGGATGACCAGTTGCACGATGACGGCGACCTTGAGGGCGAGCACGATCGCCGCGCAGATGATCAGGCCGGTGCCGGTGAGCACCGCGGCCGTCACCCCGTCGCGGAGGCTGTCGGCGGGGCTGTCCTCCCGGTTCCACCAGGTCTGGAACGCGGTGATGTCCTGGCCGGTGTGCTGCGTCCAGACCGCCGCCGCCCCGGTGTTCGCCTCGGCGACCACGCCGGAGAGGGTGCCGGAGAACCGGATCCAGGCGTTGCCCATCTCGAAGAGCTTGACCTCGTCCGCCTCCGGCCAGGTGTAGCCCAGGACGCCGAGCAGCGACCGCAGCTCGCCGGGCAGCTCCAAGCCCATCGTCAGCCTCCCAGTGACCGGCGCAGACCGTCGAAGCCCTGCGTGATCCTGGCTTCGACCTCGGCGTAACGCGCGGCCATGTCACCGAGGTCGACGCCGGCTGCGGAGATCTCGTCGAGCGCGGTGTCGAAGCATTCGAAGGCGAACGCGGAGACCTCGTCGTGCGCGGCCCCGATCAGCGAGCCGATGTCGTCGGAGCCCCAGGGGCGACCGAATCCGGCCAGCTCGGCCCGGAACGCGGTGAGCGCCTGACCGAACCGGGTCGCCGCACCGCCCAGCGCCTGCCCGGATGCGCCGAGCGCGTCGGGGTCGACCTCGACCGGCATCAGCGACCGTCCCGCTTGGAGAGCCGGTCCTGCGCCTCGACGAGCGCGTCGGTGAACGCGTTGAACTGGCGGCCGGCGTCCTCCTGGATCCGGCGTAGCTGCTCGCCCAGGGAGCCCAGGTCAACCTGGCCGGGGACGGCGGCGGTGGCCTGTTCCTGGAGGTCGGTGAGCGCGGCGTTGACCGCCGCCTCGATCTCCTCGGCCAGGGTTTCGCTCGGCATGCGCATGACCCGTGGATCCAGGGCCACGGCGGTGAGCCGGCCGGGCAGGCCGGCGGTGACCCGGATCAGGCCGTCGGCGGCCTCACCGACGCCTTCCGGTGGCGCGGGCGGCGCACCGTCGTCGGCGGCGTTGTGCCGCTGCAACGCGGCCATGGTCTCGGACAGGACCCGGCCGAGGCCGGACGGGTCGGCGGGTTGGGCCATCGCACAGCTCCTGCCGGAATCGAGGTCGCTTCGCATCTTATGCACCGAACGCGAGCCGGGGTGGCCCCGGGTGAGCGACCGTGGATGGTCCTGGACAGCACGCCGGGCCGGCCCGAAGGCCGGCCCGGTGGTGGTGCGAGGCGTACGTCAGCTCTTGAAGGCGTCCTTGATCTTCTCGCCGGCCTGCTTGAGCTTGGCGGCGGCCTGGTCGTTGCGGCCCTCGGCCTCGAGGCGCTCGTTGTCGGTGACCCGGCCGACGCCCTCCTTGACCTTGCCCGCGGTGTCCTGGGACGTGTTGTCGATCTTGTCGTCGAGACCCATGGGAACCTCCAACTCAGCAGTTGCGTGACGACAACTGATTACCCCGACGGCCGCCGGCCCAATCCAACGTCACCCGATCGGGCGGAACCGCCGCAGCCGCAGGCTGTTCGCCACCACGAAGACTGATGAGAAGGCCATCGCCGCACCCGCCAGCATCGGGTTGAGCAGCCCGGCGGCGGCCAGCGGCAGCGCCGCCACGTTGTAGGCGAACGCCCAGAACAGATTGCCCTTGATGATCGCGAGCGTGCGCCGGGAGAGCCGGATGGCGTCCGCCGCGGCCCGCAGGTCGCCCCGGACGAGGGTCAGGTCGGCGGCCTCGATCGCCACGTCGGTGCCGGTGCCCATGGCCAGGCCGAGGTCGGCCCGGGCCAGCGCGGCGGCGTCGTTGATCCCGTCGCCGACCATGACCACCACCCGACCCTCGCGCTGGAGCCGCTCGACCACCGCCACCTTGTCGGCGGGCAGCACCTCCGCGATCACCTCGTCGATGCCCACCTCGGCGGCCACGGTGGCGGCCACGGTGGCGTTGTCGCCGGTGAGCAGCACCGGGGTGAGCCCCAGACCGCGCAGCCGGTCGACCGCCGCCCGGCTGGTCGGTTTCACCGCGTCGGCCACCGCGAGCACCCCGCGGGCCCGCCCGTCCCAGCCGGCCAGGACCGCCGTGCGGCCGGCGGCCTCCGCGCCGGTCGCGGCCCGCGACACCTCCTCGGGTACGTCGAGACCGCGCTCCCGCAGCAGTCGGTTCCGCCCGACCACCACGCTCCGCCCGTCGACGGTGCCGGTCACCCCGAGCCCTTCGACGTTGGCGAAGTCGACCGCGACCGACGGTCCGGCCTGGGCCGCCGCCTCGGCGACCGCCCGGGCGATCGGGTGCTCCGAGGCCGCCTCCAGCGCGCCGGCCAGCCGGAGCAGCTCGGCGGCGTCCTCGCCGGTGGCGGGCCGCACCTCGGCCAGCGCCATCCGGCCGGTGGTGACGGTGCCGGTCTTGTCCAGCACCACGGTGTCGACCCGCCGGGTGGACTCCAGCACCTCCGGCCCCTTGATCAGCACGCCGAGCTGCGCGCCGCGCCCGGTGCCGACCAGCAGCGCGGTCGGGGTGGCCAGGCCGAGCGCGCACGGACAGGCGATGATCAGGACGGCCACGGCGGCGGTGAACGCGGCGGTCGGCCCGGCGCCGGTGGCGAGCCACCAGCCGAGCGTGCCGGCGGCCAGGGCGATCACGATCGGCACGAAGACGCCGGAGATCCGGTCGGCGAGCCGCTGCACCGCGGCCTTGCCGGTCTGGGCCTGCTCCACCAGCCGGGCCATCTGGGCGAGCTGGGTGTCCCCGCCGATCCGGGTGGCCCGAACGACGAGCCGGCCGCCCGCGTTGATCGTGGCGCCGACCACCGTGTCGCCGGGGCCCACCTCGACCGGTACCGACTCACCGGTGAGCATGCTGGCGTCGACCGCCGAGGTGCCCTCCTCGACCACGCCGTCGGTGGCGATCTTCTCCCCGGGGCGCACCACGAACCGGTCGCCGACCACGAGCTGGTCGACCGGGAGCCGGACCTCCTGCCCGCCGCGTCGTACCGCCACGTCCTTCGCGCCCAGTTGGAGCAGGGCCCGCAGGGCGGAGCCGGCGGTGCGCTTGGCGCGGGCCTCGAAGTATCGACCGGCCAGGATGAAGACGGTCACCCCGGCGGCGGCCTCCAGATAGATGTTGCCGGCGCCGTCGCTCCGGGTGATGTCGAACCGGAACGGGTGGGTCATCCCCGGCATGCCGGCGTCGCCGAGGAAGAGCGCCCAGAGCGACCACCCGAACGCGGCGAGCGTGCCGAGCGAGACCAGGGTGTCCATGGTCGCTGCGCCGTGCCGCAGGTTGACGAGCGCGGCCCGGTGGAACGGCAGCCCACCCCAGACCACCACCGGCGCGGCAAGCGTCAGCGAGAGCCACTGCCAGTAGTCGAACTGCCAGGCCGGGACCATGGCCAGCACGATCACCGGCAGGGTCAGCACGGCGGAGACCCACAGTCGGGTACGCGGGCCGCGCAGCTCGTCCGCCGGCTCACCGGCCACGGTCTCGCGAGCCGGCGCGGGCGGCGGCGGCACCACGGCCGTGTAGCCGGTCTTCTCCACGGTCGCGATCAGGTCGGCCGGGGCGACCTCGTCGGCGTACCGGACGGTGGCCTTCTCGGTGGCGTAGTTCACCGTGGCCTCGACGCCGTCCATCCGGTTGAGCTTCTTCTCGATCCGGGCGGCGCAGGACGCGCAGGTCATCCCGCCGATGGCGAGTTCGATCTGATTCGGCGCGGTGGGCAGCGCCTTTCCCGTGGTGTTCATCGGTGCCTCCTCGGTTGCGCGGGTCCGTGGACCGTCACGCCCCGGCGAGGTCGTAGCCGGCCTCGTCCACGGCGGCGCGTACGGCGTCCGCGTCAAGCGGGCTCTGACTGGTGACGGTGACCCGGCCGGTGGCCAGGTCCACCTGGACGTCGGTGACGCCCGGCAGCGCGGTCAGCTCGGCGCTCACCGCGTTGACGCAGTGGCCGCAGGTCATGCCGTTGACCTGGTAGGTGGTGTCCATCTCGCCCTCCGATCCGATACCCCCCAGGGGTAGGAGTCGAACGTTAGCATACCCCCGAGGGGTACGCTATCCTCGGCGCATGACCACGCCGCCCACCCCGACCCGGGGCTACACCGCCAGCAAGGACCAGCTCCTCGCCCGGCTCCGGCGCGTCGAGGGCCAGGTCCGGGGCGTCGAGAAGATGGTCGAGGACGACCGCTACTGCATCGACGTGCTGACCCAGATCTCGGCCGTCCAGGCCGCGCTGGACAAGGTCGCCCTGGGCCTGCTCGACGGCCACGCCCGGCACTGCATGCACGAGGGCGCCGCCGAGGGCCGGGCCGACGAGATGGCGACCGAGATGATGGCCGCCGTGGGCCGTCTCATGAAGCGCGGCTGACCGGCCCGTGGGCGCCGACCACGGCCGTACCGTCCCCGCGCCGCCGCGCGTACGCCGAATCCTCGTCGCGACCGTGGTGCCGCTGTTCGTGCTCACCGTGGTCGCGGCGCTGGCGCTGTGGCCCCGGCACGGACCGGAGCCGACGGGCGGCGCGAACGTGCCGCGTCACCACGGCACGGTGACCCGGGTGGTGACCGAGCCCTGCCCGCCGACCCCGGAGGAGCCGGCGGGCACCGCCGGGCGGTGCGGCACCGTGACCGTCGCCGCGGAACAGGGTCCGGACGCCGGCCGGGAGGTCGAGACGCCGATCCCCGCCGGGCCGGGCGCGCCCCGGGTCGAGGTCGGTGACGAGGTGATCCTGGTCGAGCTGACCGACCCGGCCGATCCGGCGGCGACGACCTACCACATCGCCGAGCACCAGCGCGGCACGCCGCTGGTGTGGCTGGTGGCGCTCTTCGCCGCCGCGATCGTGGCGTTCGGCAGGTGGCGCGGGCTGGCCGCGCTGGGTGGCCTGGTGGCGAGCTTCGCCATCCTGCTCGGCTTCGTGCTGCCCGGGATCGGCGCCGGCCGGTCCCCGCTGCCGGTGGCGATCGTCGGCGCCGCCCTGATCATGTTCGTGGTGCTCTACCTGACGCACGGGATCAGCGCGCAGACGTCGGTGGCGGTGCTCGGCACGCTCGGCAGCCTGGTGGTCACCGGGGCGCTCGGCACGCTCGCCACGGCCGCCACCCACCTGACCGGCTTCGGCAGCGAGGACGCCACCACGCTGTCGATGTTCCAGGGCGACGTCGACCTGCACGGGCTGCTGCTGGCCGGCATCATCATCGGCTCACTCGGCGTGCTCGACGACGTCACGGTCACCCAGGCGGCAACCGTCACCGAGTTGGCGCGCGCCAACCCGGGGCTGTCCCGGCGGGCGCTCTACCGGGCGGCCACCCGGGTCGGCCGGGCGCACATCGCGTCCACGGTCAACACCATCGTGCTGGCCTACGCGGGCGCCTCACTGCCGCTGCTGCTCCTGCTGGTCGCCGACTCCCGCCCGGTGAGCGAGATCCTCACCAGTGAGTTCCTGGCCCAGGAGATCGTCCGAAGCGCGGTGGCCACCATCGGCCTGATCGCCGCCGTACCTCTGACCACCGCCCTCGCCGCGGTCGTCACCACCGCCGGGCGGCGCGGGCCGGACGACGACCCGGCGCCGCCCGCCCCGCGGTCGCCGCGGGAGCGGGACGAGGCGCTTGAGGCGCTCGGCGGGGCGCCCGCCGAACGTTGGCCCGGCGACCCGAGGAGTACGCAGGACGCATGGTGACACTCCGCAGCGTGACGGCCGGAATCAAACGCGATGCTGGTCACGCTGGGCAATGTCGAATTCTCGCGATTGGTCGGCTTCCGGACGTAGATCCCCGGTCGGGGTGTCGGGTAACCTCGCTGCCGGTCACCGCCGAAGGCACGCACCGGTGCCTGCGGTACCGCCGCCCAATCGCCTCCGGGCGAGCCGGGGAACCAGGTACATGGGGTGAATCCGCGCGAGCGGTAGGGGCCACTTCCGTCCCGAACCCGTCAGCTAACCCGGTCGGCGGCCGACGGAAGGGAACACTGTGACGGCACCCCTGCGCCGCTGGCTCACACCCGTGGTGGCCGTGCTCGCCTCGTGCGCCGTGCTGGCCGGGCCGACCCCGGCGACAGCCGCCCCGCACGCCGCCGCGCCCAGCCCCTCCGGGCACGCGGAGGACGACGACCCGCCGCTCATCACCGAGGCGATCGACTCCGCCAACCGGGCGTACCTCCAGGCCAAGACGAAGCTGACCACCTCGCAGAAACGCCAGAAGCTGCTGGCCGCCGAGGTGAGCGCGGCGGAGGCCGAGTTGGAGGCGCTCAGCCCGCAGGTCAACCAGATCGCGGCACAGTCCTATCGGACCGGTCGGATGGGCGCGATGGCGATGCTGCTGGAGAGCGACTCGCCCGACTCGTTCGTCAGGCGTGCCAACGCTCTGGACGAACTCAACCTCTTCAACGCGCAACGGCTCACCGCCATCAACGCCGCCAAGAACCGCGCCGCCCAGGCCAAGCTGGCCATCGACGCCGAGGTGCGCGAGCAGGAGAAGCAGACGAACGCGATGGCCCGGGAGCGGACCGAGGCGCAGAAGGCGCTGAAGCTCGTCGGCGGGCTGGGCTTCACCGGTGGTCTGGTCTCGGCCACGTCGCCGGTCGCCAAGGTCGGCCCCGGCCGCACCGCCGACGGCGGGTGGAAGTCGGAGTCGTGCAGCGAGAACGACCCGACCACCTCCGGCTGCGTCACGCCGCGCACGCTGCACGCCTACAAGGAGGTCAAGCGGGCCGGCTTCAACCGTTTCGTGGGCTGTTACCGCCCCGGCGGGCCGTGGGAGCACCCCAAGGGCAAGGCCTGCGACTGGTCGCTGCAGAAGAGTGGCTTCTCGCCGTGGCACAACAACGACACCCGCAGGTACGGCAACGAGGTGGCCGCGTTCCTCATCCGCAACGCCGACCGGCTGGGCATCTACTACGTGATCTGGAACCGGCAGATCTGGTTCCCGGCGACCGGTTGGAGTTCCTACAGCGGGCCGTCCAACCACACCGACCACGTGCACATGTCGCTGCTCTGACGCCACACACACGCGCGCGAAGGGGCCGCCCGCGGGCGGCCCCTTCCGTCTGTCCGGTGCGGTCAGCCGGCGAGTGCCGGATCCGCCGGCGCGGCCGGCGCGGGCAGCGGAGCCGGTGACTGCGCCACCGTCCGCACCTCGCCGCCGCTGAGCCGGTAGGACATGCCGACCACCGCGCACGCCCCGCCCGCCACCCGCCCGGCGAGGACCGTCGACCGGGCCAGCAGGGCCTCCACGGTCTGCGCGATGTGGACGTCGATGATGCCGTCGAGATCCTCGACCCCCTGCCGGGCGGCCCGGAGCAGGCTGGGCGAGACGGCGTCCACCACCGCGCCGAGGTGTCCGGCCGGGGCGGCGCCGGTGCGGACCGCCTCCCGGGCCGCCTGAACCGCGCCGCACGAGTCGTGACCGAGCACCACCACGAGCGGCGTGCCGAGCACGGTGACCGCGTACTCCACGCTGCCGAGCACCTCGGGACCGGCGGTGTGCCCGGCGGTACGTACCACGAAGAGGTCGCCGAGCCCACGGTCGAAGATGATCTCGGCGGCGAGTCGGGAGTCGGAGCAGCCGACGACCACCGCGAACGGGTGCTGGCCGTCGGCGACCGCGGCCCGGCGCCCGGCGTCCTGGTTCGGGTGCTGGGGCACACCGGTGACGAACCGGTGATTACCGGCCCGCAGTTCGGCGATCGCCTCGTCAGGAGTGGTCAGGCTCATTGCTGCTCACCTCGTGTTCGCGCGGAACGACCGGGCCGGCCGGCGGTGTCGGCCTCGCGACCCACCGTCACACGCGGCCGGAAGGCACGTCAAGATTTCGTGATACGCGTTTCATACGTCGCCGTCCCGGCCCGCACCGCGGTCGGAGCGCCCGAGCCGGGAAAGCCATACCATGACCACCATGGCGACCACACCAGGCGAGGACGGGAGCCGCCGGAACTGGACCTTCCTCACCAACCACGGGCACGTGCTGCTGGTCATCGCGCGCAACCCCACCGCACGACTGCGGGACGTGGCCGCCGAGGTGGGCGTCACCGAGCGCGCGGCCCAAGCCATCGTCGCCGACCTGGAGGCCGGCGGTTACCTCCGCCGCACCCGGGTGGGCCGGCGCAACGAATACACGATCAACCCGACCGGCCGCTTCCGGCACCCGGCCGAGGCCGACCAGCAGGTGGGTGCGCTGCTCGACCTCTTCGCCGCCGAACCCGCCCGGGACACCACCGAGCGGTGACCCCCGCCGGGCGCATGCCGTGCCCGCGTACGCCCGGCCGCGACGGTAATCTCACCGCGTGCGCGACAGCTTGCGGCCCGGCTGCCCACCCGCCCGGCACCGGACCAGGTCCGTCCTCTCCGGAGCCGCGGTGGCGGCGCTGCTCGGTGGCGCGCTCGCGGTGCCCACGCCCGCCGTGGCGGCGCCGAAGTGCGGGCCCACCGGCGGTCCAGCCCCCACCGAGGTGCCGTGGGCGCTGAGCCGGCTCGATCCGGCGGCGGCCTGGCGGGTCGGCAAGGGGCGGGGCGTCACGGTCGCCGTCATCGACTCCGGCGTGTCGCCGAGCCACCCGTTGCTTCGCGGCCGGGTGCTGCCCGGCGAGGACTTCAACCAGTTGGTCCACCTGCGCGGCCAGTGCGACCTGGTCGGCCACGGCACCATGGTGGCCGGCATCATCGCCGGTCGCGAGGGCAGCGGATCGCCGTACACCGGCATCGCGCCGGAGGCCCGCATCCTGCCGCTTCGGGTCCTGGCGGAGAACAAGGAGAACTTCGACCCCGACGTGCCGGGCGAGATCGGGCGGGCGATCAGCTGGGCGGTCGACCACGACGCCGATGTGATCAACCTGTCCCTGGTCACGCTCGACGAGCCGGCGCTGAAGTCGGCGGTCGACGGGGCCCTCCGCAAGGGCGTGGTGATAGTCGCCTCCGCCGGCAACCGGCAGGAGAACCGGGAGGACCGGCCGGCCTACCCGGCGGCGTACCCGGGGGTCATCGCCGTCGCCGGGATCGACGAGCAGGGCGGCCACGTCGGCAGCTCGGTCAGCGCGGACTACGTGGACATCGCCGGCCCCGGCCTGAACATCGTCGGACCCGCCCCGCAGGGTTCCGGCTACCGGGCCGAACCGCAGGGCGGGACGAGCTTCGCCACCGCGTACGTCTCCGGCGCCGCCGCGCTGGTGCGCGCCGCGCACCCGGACATCAGTCCGGAGGAGGTGGCCTACCGGCTCACCCGCACCGCCGACAACCCGCCCGACGGGCACAACGCCCAGGTCGGCTACGGGATGGTAAACCCCTACCGGGCGGTGACGAGCCTGCTGGGCACCCGGAACGACGCGCCGCTGGGCGCGATGCCGCCACCCGCGCCGCACGTCGACCCGCTGGCCTGGCAACGCACCGTGGCGATCTGGGTCGCGGTCGTCGGCGCGCTGCTCGCAGGCGTCCTGCTGACGCTGAAGCCGATCCTGGTACGCGGCCGGCGGCGCGGCTGGCGGCCCGGCCGGCGCGACCTGCCACGGAACGCCTGACCGGGGCGGTTCCCCGGCGCCGCCCGCCGGCCGGCGCCGCACGGAAGCACAGCGGCTCCGCCCGACACGAGCCGGAGCGGAGCCGCGACGGACCGGTCGAGGGTCAGTTGCCCCAGACCTTGGAGTTGCTCATCTCCGTGGTCATGTAGTTTTCGCGGGCGATGCCCACCGCGCCGCCGATCTCGTTGAGGACCTTGTTGATGTCCCGCACGGCGGCGTCCCACTGGGCCTGGTGCTGCTGGTAGGCGACCCGGTCCTGGCCCTCCCACTCGAGCTTGGTCAGCATGGCCCGCAGCGTGTCCAGCTTCTCGTCGATGGTCCGCGAGATGGCCTGCATCTGCTGGTTGCTGCTTTCGAGGACAGCGTAGTCAACCTTGATGCTCATCGATTCCTCCTCTGCCTGTCTTCGCGGATCACGGGTTGAGCGCAGCGTGGAACTTGTCCAGCATCTGCTGCTGCTCTTCGTCGTTGACCTGGTGGGTCGTGCCGGACTTGTCGAGCAGGTCCGCGATGTTGTCCATCGCCGTGAGCAGCTTGCTCGTGTCCTCGGTCCAGCGGTTCATCAGGCTCTGGAAACCCGTGGACGCCTGGCCCTTCCAGGCCATGGCCAGGTCGTCGACCACGTTCCACAGCTTCTTGAGCTCACCGTCGACATCGCTGCGCGTGGACCGCACGTCACTCGCGGCGGTGTGCAGAGAGGCTGCACTGACCTCGAACGCCATGCTCACACCCTTCCGTCATCTGTGGCGGCGGTTCCGCCGCGCCCTCCCCCGCGGCAAGGCCAACACACCCCACCGACGGACACATCATCCGAACCGTAGCGGACGACGTCCAACCCGCGCAGCCCTGCCGTCTCATCGTCGAAAACCGACAGGCCAGCACCGACAAGGCGATCCGGCGTGGACCGTACGAGTTGGACGGTACGGTCAGGCCGGCTCCGTCCACGCGGTCTGGATCAGCTGCTGGCCGTCGCGGCGACGCACAAGCGTGCCCCGGCCCGGCGGCTGCGGGCTGGGCCGCAGATTGCCGAAGACCGCACCCTCCTCGCGGCTGCCGGACATCAGCAGACCCGGCGAGTCGAGCTCCCGCAGGCGTTGCAGCACCGGCTCGTAGAGCGCCCGGGCCACCCCGCCCACCCGGCGGGTGATGATCAGGTGCAGGCCGATGTCCCGCGCCTGCGGCAGCAGCTCGTGCAGCGCGCTGAGCGGATTGCTGCCGCCGGACGCGACCAGGTCGTAGTCGTCCACCAGGATGTAGAGCTCCGGCCCCTTCCACCAGCTCCGGTCACGCAGCTGCGCGGTGGTCACGTCCGGGCCGGGCAGCCGGTTCTGCAACGCGCTGCGGATCGAGCCGAGCCCCTGGCTGAACACCTGGTTGGACGGCGCGTAGTCGAGCAGGTGATCGCCCTCGACCGCGCCCAGCAGCCCGCGCCGGTAGTCGGCGATGACCAGCCGCGCCTGCGCCGGGGTGTACCGCTCGGCGATCCCCCGGGCGATCAGCCGCATCAGGTTGGTCTTGCCGCACTCGGCGTCGCCGAAGACGGTCAGGTGCGGCTCGCCCGCCAGGTCCAGGTAGACCGGCGCCAACGCCGCCTCGTTCACCCCGATCGGGATGCCCGGGGCGGCCCGGTCCACCACCGTGGCCAGCTCGCCGGCCGTGAGCCGGCGCGGCAGCAGCCGGACCTTCGGCGCCGGCGCACCCGGCCAGTTCGCCGCCACGTGCCCGGCCAGCGCGACCGACGCCTCGGTCAGGTCCTCGATGTCCCGCTTGCCGTCGATCCGCGACACCGCGGTCAGGAAGTGCAGCTTGTCGCGGGTCAGGCCCCGGCCCGGCGCGCCCACTGGCACGTTCTGCGCGGCCCGCCTGTCGATCTCCGACTCGGACGGGTCACCGAGCCGCAGCTCCAACTTGGTGCCGAGCAGGTCTCGCATGTTGATCCGGATCTCCGCCCAGCGCACCGCCGTGAGCACCACGTGCACGCCGAAACCCAGGCCCCGGTTGGCCAGGTTGGTGATGGTCTGCTCCAGCTCCTCGTACTCCTGGCGCAGCGTGTTCCACCCGTCCACCACCAGGAAGACGTCACCGAACGGGTCGTCGGCGAACTCCCCGGCCGCCCGCCGACGCCGATAGCTGGCCACCGAGTCGATGCCGTGCTGGGTGAACCGGTTCTCCCGCTCGTCGATCACCGCGACCACCTCGGCCACGGTCCGCCGGACCGCCTCGACGTCCCGCCGGCCGGCGACCCCGGAGGTGTGCGGCAACCCGTCCAGGCTGCGCAACGCGCCGCCGCCGAAGTCGAGACAGAAGAACTGCACCTCGCGCGGCGTGTGGGTGAGTGCCAGCGCGGCAAGCATCGACCGCAGCATCGTGCTCTTGCCGCTCAGCGACGCGCCCACGATCACCACGTTGCCGCCCGCCCCGGCGAGGTCGACCATCATCGGGTCCCGGCGCTGCTCGTACGGCCGGTCCACGACGCCCACCGGCACCGCCAGCCGGCCCCGGCCCGGCCAGTCGGCCGTGGTCAGGCCGAACGTCGGGTGCACGCTCAGTTTCGGCAACAGCTCGGCCAGCCCGGACGGCTCGGCCAGCGGCGGCAGCCACACCTGGTGCGCCGGTCGGCCCCGACCCTTGAGCTGGCCGATCAGCACGTCGAGCGTGGCCACCGCCTTGCCGTCGCCGCCCTGCTCCGGCTCCGGCGCGCTCTCCGCGGCCGGCGCCGCCGGCGCCGGCACGTAGTCGACGCCGTACGGGACGATCCGGCGCTGCACCTGCGCCCGGGTGGAACGCTGCACCTGCCCCGGCGCCCGGTAGGGGCCGGAGACGTAGGCGGCACGGAACCGCAGCATGGTGGCCGTGTCGGTCTTCAGGTAGCCGTGTCCCGGCGCGCTCGGCAGCTCGTACGCGTCCGGCACGCCGAGCACGATCCGGCTCTCCACCGCGGAGAAGGTCCGCAGGCCGATCCGGTAGGACAGGTGGGTGTCCAGGCCCCGCAGCTTCCCCTCCTCCAGGCGCTGCGAGGCGAGGAGCAGGTGCACGCCGAGCGACCGGCCGAGCCGACCGATCATCACGAACAGGTCGATGAAGTCCGGCTTGGCGGCCAGCAGCTCGGAGAACTCGTCGCAGATGATGAGCAGGCTCGGCATCGGCTCCAGCGGATCACCGGCCGCCCGCGCCTTCTCGTAGTCGTAACGGGAGACGTAGTTGCCGGCTGCCCGCAGCACCTCCTGCCGGCGGTTCATCTCACCGGCCAGCGCGTCCCGCATGCGGTCGACGAGCGGCAGCTCGTCCGACAGGTTGGTGATCACCGCGCTGGTGTGCGGCAGCGCGTCGAGCGAGGCGAAGGTCGCGCCGCCCTTGAAGTCGACCAGGACGAAGTTGAGCTCCTCCGAGGAGTGCGTCACGGCCAGCGCGCCGACCACCGTACGCAGCAGTTCGCTCTTGCCGGAGCCGGTCGCGCCGATGACCAGGCCGTGCGGTCCCATGCCCTCGTGCGCGGACTCCTTGAAGTCCAGCTCGACCACGTTGCCGTCCGGCCCCAGGCCGAGCGGGATGCGCAGCCGGTCCCGGTGGCTGCGCGGACGCCAGGTCTGCCGGGTGTCCACGGTGGCCGCGTCACCGACGCCGAGCAGGTCGGGCAGCTCCATGCTGCGGGCCAGCGGCTCGTCGGTGCTGGCGCCCTGCTGCTGGGAGAGCCGGAACGGCGCGACCTGCCGGGCCAACCCCTCCGCCGCGGTCAGGGTCAGCCGGTCCGGTCGGCCGAGCCGGGACGTGGTGGCGCCGCGCACCAGGTCGAGCCCGGTGCCGTCGCCGGTGTCCAGGCAGAGCAGCCAGCGCCCGGCGTCGCGCGGCACCGCGCCGGACAGGTCGAACACGGTCGTGCCGAGCAGACCCGGCCCGGTCAGCGCGCAGGTCGCCGAGACCTCGCCGCCGTCGAGCACGACCACCACGTGACCGGCGGTGGTGAGCGGCTTCGCCTCGGGCGTGAACCGCGGTCGACCGCCCAGCTCGTTGGCGAGCGCCGACTCCGCCTCGCGGAGGCTGGCGAAGACCATCCGGCGCGCGCCCGCCGCGTCCGTCCGCCCCGGGTGCTGGGCGTGCGGCAGCCACTTGACCCAGTCCCAGGCCGGCTGCCGGTCCGGCGCGGCCACCACGACCACCAGCAGGTCCTCCGGGGCGTGGAAGGTGACCAGCTGGCCCAGCGCGGCCCGGGTCAGGTCGAGCACCGGCTCCCGGTCGCCGCGCAGCGCGATCCGGCTGAACGCGCGCAGCGACAGCGCGGTGGGCAGATCGGGCACGCTGGTGTGGGCCCGGACGAAGCGGCGCAGCGCGATCGCGCTCATCGGCTCCAGGTCCTCCACCGGTTTGGTCTCCGGCGGCACGATCTCCACCGCCAGCCGCTGCGGGCCCAGCGCGATCCGCACCTCGCCGAAGTCGTCCTCGGTGACCCGCCGCTCCCACAGCCGGCGCGAGGCGGCGATCGACCAGAGCGCGTCCGGCTCCGGGTGCCGCCAGGTCATCGCGGCGCGCTGCTGCTCGGCCGCCCGCCGGGTGCGCTTGCGCATCTGCGCCAGGTAGCGCATGTAGTCGCGCCGCTGGGCGTTCAGCTCGGCCTTGTCGTTGCCGCCGTTGCCGAGCGTGCCGAGCGCCATGCCCAACATGGACACGCCGAACAGCCCGCCCGCCACGTACGTCATCATGCCGCCGCCCCGGCCGGCGTAGAGGAAGGCCATCGCGCCGACGCCGCAGAGCATCGGCAGGATCATCAGCACCTGGCCCATGCCCTTGGCCTGCGGCTCCGGCAACTCGGGTGGGGACTCCAGCAGCACCTCGCCGCGCGGCAGCGCCGGCCCCGGTTGACGCGGAAGTCGGCGGAACACCACCGTACTCACGGCTCTCCCCTCCCCAGAAGGTCTGCCACCGCCGGTGCGCGCGTCGGGTGGGCGACCTGTGCGCCCGCCATCGTAGGTAATCTCCCGGGGGCGTCGTGGACCCGTAGGCACGGCGTCGACGGCCGGGTGGATCGCAGGCGAGCACGAGGAGGCCACTGTGGCGACGAAGACGGCGACCGGTGGGCTGAGCCGGATCACCATCGTGGCGCCGCGTACCAGGATGGATCTGGCGTTGCCGTCCGACGTGCCACTGGCCGACCTGCTGCCCACGCTGCTGCGCTACGCCGGCGAGGATCTCGCCGACGAGGGCGTGCGGCACGGCGGCTGGAGCCTGTCCCGGCTCGGCGGGCAGCCGCTCGACGGCGGGCGCACCGCCGCGCAGCTCGGCGTCCGCGACGGCGAGGTGCTCTACTTCAACCCCCGCGCCGACACCGCCCCCGAGATCGTCTTCGACGACGTGGTGGACGCGGTCGCGACCTCCACCACGCAACGGGCCGGCGCCTGGCAGGTGGGCACCACCCGGGCGTACGCGGTGCTCCTCGCCTCCTCGGCGCTGGCCGGCGGCGCGGTCGCGGCGCTGTTCACCGGTCCGCCGCAGCTGCCCGGCGCGGTGGCCGCCCTGGTGGTCGCGGTCGCGCTGCTGGCCGGCGCCGCGGTGCTGTCCCGGGCGGCCGGCGACAGCCGCACCGGGGCGGTGCTGGCCCTGGTCGGGGTCGGCTACGCGGGGGTCGGCGGCCTGCTGGTGCTCGCCGGCGACCGCCCGCTCGGCGACCTGGCCAGCCCGCACCTGCTGCTCGCCGGCACCGCCGTGGTGCTCTTCGGCGCGGTCGCCGCGCTCGCGGTCGGGGACCGGTTGCCGCTCTTTCTCGGCGCTGTCGGCGTGGGCGCGGCGGTCGGCTGCGGCGCGGTGCTCAGCCTCGCCTTCGGCATCGACGCGGCGGCCGGGGCGGCGGTGGTGGCGACCGTGGCGTTCGGCGCGTTGCCGGCGCTGCCGATGCTCGCCTACCGGCTGGCCCGGCTGCCGGTGCCGTCGATCCCGACCGGCCCGGAGGACCTGAAGACCGACACCGAGTCGGTGGACGGACCGGCGGTGCTGCGCAACAGCGAACGCGCCGACGCCTACCTGACCGGTCTGCTGTGGACCGTCGCCCTGCTGGTGCTCGGCGGTGAGGTGGTGCTCGCCGCCGACGGTCGGCTCCCGGCGGTCCTGCTCTGCCTGGTGCTGGCCCTGCTGTCGCTGCTGCGGGCCCGCCCGTTCCTCGGCCGGGGCCAGCGCACCCCGGTGCTGCTCGCCGGCACCCTCGGCCTCGGGCTGGTCGCCGCGGCGGTCTTCGGCGCGGGTTCGCTGCCGGTCCGGCTCGGGCTGATCCTGGGCGGCCTGGTCGTGGTGGCGGTGATCAGCCTGGTCTACGGGCTCACCGTGGCCGGCAAGCGGATCTCCCCGGTCTGGGGCCGCACCCTGGACATCGTCGAGATTTTGCTGATCATCGCCCTGGTGCCGCTGGCCGTCTGGGTCTGCGGCATGTACGGCTGGATCGTCAACCTTCGACCGTGACGGTGCCCATCGCGGTGCCCACCGGCGCGGTGGCGTAGACGCCCGGGCCGTGCTGGCCGTCCAGCGGGCGGGCCGGCACGCCGGCCCGCCGGGCCATCTCCCGGACGACCTTCACCAGGGCGTCGGCGTGCCCGTCCATCGCCGCCACCCGCAGCAGCGGAGGCACCCGACGGCCGCCGGGGAGCACCACGGCCGCGACCGTGTGCGACGGGGCGGAGGTGGAGGTGACCGCGTCGACGAGCGCGCCCAGCGAGCCGTGGGGACGCACCCGCAGCGCCAGGCAGCGCTGGGTCCAGCCGCCGCCGCGCACGCTGGTCCAGGTCTCGACCGGGGACTCCGGCGCCAGGTCCAGCCCGGCCCCGGAGACCACCGCGCCGTGCAGCTCGTCCCGGCCGAGCACACGGTGGCCGAGGCCGGCGGCGTTGAGCGCCTTGCCCAGCCGGCCGACCCCGGCGGCCACCGTCCGGTGCACGCCGCGCAGGCCACCGCCGCGGGTCACCGTCTCGGTGCGGGCGTCGCCCACGGACAGGCGCAGCGCCACCCACACCGTGCGGTGCGCCGCGGGCGGCGCGCCGGGCGCCGGGTACCAGACGAGCGTGTGCGAGACCACCTGGGTCTGGGTGACCGGCCCGGCGAAGTCGGCGAGCACCGCGAGCGCCCGGTCCACGACGGTCGCGTCGATCGATCCGGCGGGCGCGCCGGGCCGGCCGGTCAGCGCCACCGCGGCGAACCAGCCGCGGTCGTCCTGGCCGATGCCGAGCCGGGTGCCGCGCTCGGTCAGCTCCACCACGGTCAGCTCCGGCGCGAGCGCGGCCAGCCTCGGGTCACCGCCGGGCAGTGCGCCCCGGGCCCGACCTCGGCGGCGACGCAGCCGGCGGCGGAGCATCAGGTCCTCGTACCACCAGCGCCCGCCACGCCTGGCGAACGCCGCCACCACGGCCAGCAACGCCAGCACCACGACGGCGGCGAGCAGCCAGGCCGGGCCGGCGGTGGCGAACCAGACGGCGAGCGCGGCGCACTCCGCCACCACGAGCTGGCCCACGACGACCGGACCGAGCCGCCCCCGCCGGCGCTTGTCCACCGGCGGGACCGGCTGGTCCGCCGCCGGGGCGGTGGCCGTACGACCGGGTGGCGCCTGGAGCTGCGTCATCGGTGAGCGTCCCTTCTGGACCTGCCGGGCGTCCGCCGGCGGGGTGTGTCGTCGGTGGCGGACGGGGTCCGGCGCACCCCCGACGGCCCCTTATCGTAGGGAAGCCCGCGGCGCTGTTCGGACCTGATCGTCGCGGACCCACCCCCGCCGGAGGTTAGTCATGCGGACCCGCCGCGATCAGGTGCAGGCGTACCGCTTCGTCACCCGCCGGATCGTCTCGGCGCTGCTCGCCGGCGACCCGGAGACCAACGACCTGCCGATGCGCCGGCTCGGCATGGCGGTGTTCGGCAGCGTCATCGCCGCGGCCGTGGTGCTCGGCGGCGTGGGCGCGTACGGGCAACTCACCAGCAACTCCGCGCCGATCGAGACGAACACCGTGGTGATCGAGCGGGAGACCGGCGCCACCTACTGGTTCGGCGACGACCAGGTGCTGCACCCGACGCTCAACTACGCCTCGGCCCGGCTCGTCGTCGATGACGCCTCGGCGGAGGTACGCACCATGTCGCAGGCCTCGATCAAGGACCGGCCTCGGGGCCGGATGGTGGGCATCGTGGGCGCGCCGGACGACCTGCCGGACCGCAAGTCGCTTGTCGGGTTGCCCTGGTCGGTCTGCGACGTGCCGGACCCGACCGACCCGCAGCGGTCGACCACCCGGCTGGTGGTCGACCGGCCGCTGCCCGGCGGCACGCCGCTCACCGACCGGGCGGTGCTGGTCCGCACGAGCGAGGCCCGCTATCTGCTGACCGGCGGTGCCCGGCTGCGCGTGGCCGGTGACGAGCAGGCGCTCGTCGCGCTGCGGATGGCCGGCGCGACGAACCTCACCGTCGGCCAGCAGTTGCTCAACGCGGTGCCGGTGGGACCGGTGCTGCGTAAGCCCACGATCGACTCCGACGGCGGCCCGAGCGGGCTGACCGTGGCCGACCGGCCGGCCCGGATCGGCCAGGTCTACCAGGCCGCCGGCCAGTTCTACGTGCTCACCCGGCAGGGCCTGGCCGCGGTCGGTGAGATCACCGCGCGGCTGCTGCTCGGCGGCGGCGGGGCGATCACCGACATCACGCCGGACGAGGCCGGCCGGCTCCTCACCGACCAACGGCTGGAGCCCGAGGGGTTGCCGGCCCGGATACCCACGCTGCACGACGTCCGGGCCGGGCGCAGCGTGCTCTGCGCCACCTACCGGTCCGGTGCGGCCGGTCAACCGCCGGCCACCACGCTCGAGGTGTTCGACTCGCCGCCGGCGGAGCTGACCGCGTCGACCGCGGTGCCGACGCGGCAGGGCGACCGGGACGCGGTGCGCACCGCCGAGAGCGTGCTGCTACCCGGCGGCAAGGGCGTGCTGGTGCAGGCCACGGCCGGGGAGAGCGGCCAGCCGGCGGCCGGCGCCACGGTCTATCTGATCACCGCGCAGGGTATCCGCTACCCGCTCGGCACCGACAGCGGCGACGCGAAGAGCGCGCTCGGCTACGGCGACGTGACCCCGGTGGCGGTGCCCGCCTCGTTGCTGGCGCTGGTGCCGACCGGGCCGACCCTGGCCCGTGCGGACGCCTTGGCGTACTTCGACGCGGCGGCGGCCCCGCAGGCGACGCCCTCGCCCGGGGGCGAGGCCGCCCAGGTCCGGGGCGGTTGAGCGACCGGCGGTACGTCCGAAGTGGAGTTGGCTGGTCACGGGTCGCCCGCGATGGCGCGGTTCGACTAGCCTGAGCGTGGCCGACGGGCCATCGACGACAACGGGGATTGAGCCATGACCGGGCGCACGACAGTGGACGTACTGTCCTTGGAGGACTTCCACCTGCGGCTTGAGCGGCGTCTGCACCAGGCGGAGTCGGTGTTGCGCAAGCTCAACACCGAGATGCAGTGCCGCCCGCCGGCCCTCGGCACGTTCACCGACGCGACGGACAACTCGCGGCGCTACGCGGAGACCCACCAGAGCTACGTCGACCACGTGGACCGCCTGCGCCGGGCGATCCTGGCCGCCCGCGAGGCGACGCACTCGATCATGACGAACTACAAGACCGCCGAGGCCCGTAACGCCGCCGCCGCGGCCGACATCGCCGCCGCTCTCTCCGGGCTGAACGAGGCGATGAAGCAGCCGAAGGAGGATCCCCGTGTCTGAATACACCCAGCGCTACCAGCATGTCAGCCACGAGGAGCTCTACCAGGGCGTCAACGCCGGCGACCCGAAGCAGATCGACGGGCTGAGCGCCCAATGGACCTCCCTCAAGGACACGCTCGACGACCTCGCCCGTGACCTGGGCGCCGACCTGGACGCGCTGGCGAAGACCTGGACCGGCGACGCCGCCCACGAGTTCCAGCGCCGGCTGACCATGGTCGGTGGCTACTCGGGCAACCTGGCCGAGGGCATGACGGGCATCCGGCAGGCCCTGGACATGATGGCCGGCGACCTGCGCACGGCCCAGACCACAGCGGAGAGCCCGGAGAAGACCGACGACAACGACAAGCTGCTCTCCGGCGCCGGCAAGGGCTTCCTGCTCGGCGGCGCCCCGGGCGCGCTGATCGGCGGCATCATCGGTCACCAGCAGGACGAGGCCGAGCAGGAGAAGGCGCACCAGCGGATGGTGCAGGTCGTGGCGAAGCTGGCCGAGGGCTACGACTTCTCCGCGTACGGCCGGATCGTCGTGCCGGAGCCGCCGCCCACCGATCTGCCCGGCCACCACGACCGCGACGATCCGACGCTGCACAACGGCCCGTCGGTGAAGACGCCGGCGTCGGGCCCGGGCCTGGGCAGCTTCGGTCCCGGGGCGAACGGCAGCGCGACCACGTCGGGCGTGCACCACACGGCCCCGACCAGCGGCACGCCGGGCGGCGGCGCACCGGGCGGCGGCGACCCGGGCAGCCACCCCGGCGCGGGCGCGCCGGGTTCGGTCCCGACCGGCGGCACGGTCGACCCGACCGGCACCTCGCTTGCCGGCGCCGGCCCGCTGACAAGCGTCACCGGCGGCCCGACGGTCGGCGGCAACCCGGCGACCGTGACGACCGGCGGGGGCGGCGGGCTCTTCGGCGGCCCCGGCGTGCTCAGCACCGGCTCGCTCGCCGGCACCGGCCCCACCGCGGCGTCCGCCGGCCGGCTCGGCGGCGCGCCCGGCGTGGACAGCGGGTCGGCGGCCGGGACCGGGCGGCTCACCTCCGGCCGCGGGCTGACGGTCGAGTCGGAGAGCAGGTCGACCGGCCGCACCAACGCCACCGGGCGGCCCGCGATGGCCGGCCGCAACGGGGTGCTTGGCGCGCGGGGCGGTCACGACGACGACGAGTCCGATGGCCGGCTGACCTGGCTCACCGAGGACGAGATGGTCTGGGGCGACGGCGGGGCCGCCCCGCCGCCGGTGCTCGGCGGCAACTGACCCCGGCCCGACACCACGACACGACACCCGGGACGACACCACGGCGCGGCGCCCCGAACCGGGCGTCGTGCCGTTCGTCGTCGCGCGGAGAAGCGACCGTCCACAGCGAGCCGTGGGGTGGCTCACGCAACCCACAAGATCGTCGAGCTGCGCGATCGGCTGTTGACCGATAGGTTGATGTGGTGCTGCCCGTAGCGTTCGCCTCGTCCACCTGGACGGCGATGCTGCGTCGGATCGCCCGCACGGCCGCGACCACGCTGGCGTTGATCGCCGGCCTGCAGGGCATCGCCGCCACACCCGCCGACGCCGACGCCACGACGGCACGTCCCGCCGCCATCGCGGTGACCGACGCCCGTCCGGCGTCGACCGTCGAGGCCGCACGCGGGGCCACGGTGGTTGCCGAAGCCGCGCCGTGGGCCGTCACCCACCCGGCCACCGGCCCGTCCGTCGCCGGCCCGACCGATGACGCGGTCGCCGCGCCGGTCGCCGTCGTCGACGTTCCGGCCGCCGCCGACCCGGGCCGGGCGACCATCGCCCGCCGCGGGCCGCCGCGCGCCTGACGGGCCACCTTTCCGGTACGCCCCGGCGCGGCCCCACCCGGCCGCCCGCCCGCCCCAGCATCCCGCCGCGCCCTGCCGCGCACGCCGCCCGACGCCGGGCCCCAGTCGTTGTTCGACATTCGTTCCACCATGAGGTGCCGTAGATGCAGACCGTCTTCTCCACCGTCCTGCCGGACGTTCCCGCCGCCGCCGTGATCTGGCTGGCCCTGCTCGCCCTGGCCGCGGTCGTGGTCGCCGCGCTCGTCGTCCGCCCGACCCGGTTCCGCTCGGTGCTCGGCGAACGGATCAGCGAGGCCGCCCGGCCGAGCAGCATCGACCTGGCCGAGCGGACCCGCGAGCAGGACCGGGAAAGCCGCCGGTACGCGGACGAGGTCGCCGTGGCCGCGTCCCGCGCGACGGTCACCGCCGAGCGCAGCCGCGCCGAGTGGCTGGCCGCGCAGGACGAGGCCGAGGCGGCGTGGCTGGCCTGCCAGGCGGCGGAGGAGGACGTCCGCCGGCTGGCCGCCGCCGCGGCGCTGCCGCTGCCCCGGACCGCCCGGACCCCGGCCGAGTACGCGGACCGGGAGCGTTGGCTGCACCGGGCGGCGCTCGACGCCCAGTGGCGCAAGGAGATCAGCGTGCGGCAGCTCAGCGACATCCTCGGCGGGCGCGGCTGGGATCCGAGCCGGCACCCGGTGGAGCAGGAACTGCTGCTGCGCCGGCTGGTGCGGGACAACCTCCAGGCCCGGCAGCACGCCGCGGCGGAGCGGGAGCAGGCCGCGTGGCGGGCCGCCGAGACGGCCGCGGCGGCGGCTCGGAGCCTGCGCGAGGAGGCGTTCGCGGCGCTGCACCCGGCCGTCGAGCCACAGGCGGCGCTCTCCATCGTGGGCTTCACCGGCCCGGAGAGCACCCGGGAACTGCCCACCGGGGAGATCACCCGCGAGTTGGCGCCGGTGGCCCGGGGGCGGGCCGCCGTGGCGGCGTACTGATCGTCGGGCGGTGCTGGCCGGGCTCGGTTAGCGTGGTGCCGTGTCCCGTGAAGCCTGGTTTCTCGTCGCGCTCGGCGCCGTGGTCGCGGCGGCGACGCTTGTCGGCGCGGTGCTGCTCGCGATCCGGGTGGTCCGCACCCGCCGCATGCTGGGTGCGCTCGGCGCCGGCGGCAAGGTCGCGTTCTACGGCGCGCTGATCTACACGATCTTGCCGGTGGACCTGCTGCCCGACCCGATCTATCTGGACGACATGGGTGTGCTTGCCGGCGCGTTGTTCTACCTGGGCCGGCTGGCCGCCAAGCACCGGGCGGCGCAGCGCGTCACCCGGGACGCCCCGGCACCGACCCTGCCCGCCGCCCCGCCGGGTGGCGTGCCGCGTCGGTGACCGGTCATCAGCTCGACAGCCACGCGGCGAGTGAGGAGACGGCATGTCCGGCGGTCACCGGTTGGACCCGCACGACGGGCGGGTCGCCCGGTTCTTCGCCGACCGGCACCTGGCGACGCTCACCACGTTGCGCGCGGACGGCACCCCGCACGTCGTACCGGTGGGGGTGACCTTCGACCCGGACGCCGGGCTGGCGCGGGTGATCACCTCGGGCGGTTCGGCGAAGGCCCGGCACGTGGCCGCCGCCGGGCCGGCGGGCACGCCGGTCGCCGTGTGCCAGGTCGACGGCCGCTGGTGGCTCACCGTGGAGGGTCGGGCGGTGGTACGCCGCGACCCGGAGGCGGTGGCCGAGGCCGAGCGGCGGTACGCCGAGCGTTACCGCATCCCGCGTTCGAATCCGGAACGGGTGGTCCTGGAGATCACCGTGAGTCGTCTGCTCGGCAGCCTGCCCGACTGAGAGAGGTTCCGCGACGGCCCTGGCACCCCGGTTCGGGGCGGCCCGGGACCCGTCGAGTGGTCAGCGCGCGGTGTCGCCCCGACCGGTGTGCTGCTGCGCCATGTCGACGCCCTTGTCGATCTGCTTGTCGTACTTGCCGCCGGTGCGCTGGTCCACCGCGTCGCCGGCCTTGTCGAGACCCTTGTCGACCTGCTCGTCATGCTTGTCGGCGAAGTCCTTCGCCTTGTCCATGAAGCTGCTCATCTCAGATTCTCCCTTCGGTACGTTGAAGGCCTTCCCTGAGGCCGGGGGCGCAAACACCGGGCGCATGCCGGGCGGGCGGTGACGCCCCGGGTGTCGGATTCACCCTCGTCGGGTATCAACGGCCACGATCGAGGAGGCGACGTGGACGACGACGCTGGTACGCCCGGACCGGCACGCCCCGAACCGGAGCGAACGGAGCCGGCCCAGCCGGCACCCGCGCCGGCCGGGCCCCGGCAGGCCTGGGCGGGGCTGCCGTGGCCGGTCCGGACGGCGGTCACGTGGAGCGCGTGCCTGTTGGTGGTGTCGGCCGGGCTGTGGCTGCTCGGCAAGGTCGCGGTGCTGCTGGCGCCGCTGGCCGTGGCGCTGGCCGGCACGCTCTTCCTCACCGCCCTGCTCGACCCGGTGCTGGTGCGGCTGCGCCGGCTCCGGGTGCCGGCCGCGCTCGCCGCGCTGCTCACCGTCCTGTTGCTGCTCGGCGTCCTGGTCGGCGCCGGTGTCCTGGTCTGGAACCTCACCGCGAGCCAGTTCGGTGAGCTGAGCCAGCAGCTCGACGAGGGCCTGCAACGGAGCCGCGAGTTCGTCACCTCCACCCTGCCGGTCAGTGACCAGCAGCTCGACCGGCTCATCGAGCAGATCCGTCAGGGCCTGAGCGGCAGCGCCCCCGACCCGGTGGCCGGTGCGCGCAAGGCCGCCGAGGTGGCCGGCGCGATCCTGCTCGGTCTGGTGCTGCTCTTCTTCCTGCTCAAGGACGGCCGGTCGATGTGGCACTGGGTGCTGCGGCGGCTGACCGGGCCACGGCGGGAGGTGACCGCCGCGGCGGGGCGGGCCGGCTGGCGGACGCTCGGCGCGTACAGCCGGGGCACGATGATCATCGCGGCGATCGACGCCATCGGCATCGGCCTGGCCCTGGTCGTGTTGCGCGTCCCGCTGGCCCTGCCGCTGGCCCTGATCACGTTCCTCGGCGGGTTCGTGCCGATCATCGGCGCCACCGTCGCCGGCGCGGTCGCGGTGCTCGTCGCGCTGGCCGCCAACGGGCCCACCACGGCCCTGCTCACGCTGGCCGCGGTGATCGCCGTGCAGCAGATCGAGGGCAATCTGCTGGAGCCGCTCGTGATGCGCCGGCAGGTCCAGCTGCACCCGGCGGTCATCCTGGTGGTGGTCACCGCCGGCACGCTCGTCGCCGGGGTCGCCGGCGCGTTCGTCTCGGTGCCGATCGCCGCGGTGCTCTGGCGGGTGCTGGACACCGTGCAGCGCTGCCGATCCGGCGAGGCCGCCCGCACCGCCGAGATCGCCCGCTGACTCCGCCCGCTGACTCCGCCTCCGCTGGGCGGCCGGCGCTCAGGCCGGATGAGGTTGGCGCAGGTGGGTGGCGAACCAGGTGCCGGCCTGGTCGGCCACCTGCTCCAACGTGCCGGGCTCCTCGAAGAGGTGGGTCGCGCCGGGCACGATGCGCAGTTCCGCCACCTTGCCCAGTTCGTCCCGCGCCTGCTCGTTGAGCACGATCACCTCCTCGTCCAACCCGCCGACGAGCAGCAGCGTCGGCGCCCGTACCGCGCTCAGTGAGCTGCCGGCCAGGTCGGGCCGTCCGCCCCGGGAGACCACCGCGCCCACCCGGTCCGGCCGGGCCGCGGCGGCGACCAGGGCGGCGGCTGCGCCGGTGCTCGCGCCGAAGAGCCCGATCGGCAGGCGGCCCAGCTCCGGGTCGGCGCCCATCCAGTCGACGATGCCGGCCAGCCGCTCGGCGAGCATCCCGATGTCGAAGCGCAGGTGGGCGGTCACCTCGTCCTGCGCCTCCTCGTCGATCGTCAGCAGGTCGACGAGCACCGTGCCCAGCCCGCGCGCGTTGAGTGCCTGTGCCACCGCCACGTTGCGCGGGCTGTGCCGCGAACTGCCGCTCCCGTGGGCGAACAACACGACCCCGCCGGCTCCCGAGGGGACGGACACGTCCCCGACGAGCCCGCCCACCGAAATCTCCCGCACACCCCTCACCCCCGCTCCACCTCCCCTTACCCCCCCTCCCCCGCGATCATGAAGTTAGCGGGTAAGAGAGCGCTCCCCCATGCCGCCAACTTCATGATCGCCGGGCCGGGCCGGGCCGGGGCGGGCCGGGCCGGGGCGGGCCGGGCCGGGCCGGGGCGGGCCGGGCCGGGGCGGGCGCGGGGGGAGGGTGGGGGTGGGTGGGTCTGCGCTTGTTGCGTTGACGTCGGCGGCAAGGTTTAGCGTCTGGCGTGGGACAGACGGGCGGAGGGCGCTGATGCGGATCGGGGAGTTGGCGGAGCGGGCCGGGACGAGCACCCGGACGCTGCGCTACTACGAGACCCACGGGCTGGTCCGGCCGCGCCGGTCCGCGAACGGCTACCGGATC
Source organism: Micromonospora sp. WMMD975 (assembly GCF_029581215.1). Classification (NCBI taxonomy): domain Bacteria; kingdom Bacillati; phylum Actinomycetota; class Actinomycetes; order Micromonosporales; family Micromonosporaceae; genus Micromonospora; species Micromonospora sp. WMMD975. Next base: position 6,330,632 of record NZ_CP120739.1, on the reverse strand, counting down.
TACGACGACGCGGAGCTGCGCGTCGTGCACGAGATCCGCTCCCTGCTGGCGATCGGCTTCGGGCTGGACGACATCCGCCCGTTCGTCGCCTGTCTCCGCGCCGGGCACGACTCCGGCGACGTCTGCCCCGACTCGGTGGCGGTGCTGCGGCGCAAGCTGGCCGAGGTGGACGACTACCTCGACCGGCTCGGCTCGGTCCGCCGCCGGTTGCACGACCAACTCGCCCGCGCGATCACCCATCGGGAGGAAACATGCCTCAGGACACGCAGGCCGGCCGACTGACCGCGGTCACCGACGCCACGTTCGCGGAAACCGTGCTGGCCGCCGACCGCCCGGTCGTGGTCGACTTCTGGGCCGAGTGGTGCCCGCCGTGCCGGGTGGTCTCGAAACACCTGGCCGAGCTGGCCGAGGAGTTCGGCGACGCGCTGCGATTCGTCGCGCTGAACACCGACGAGAATCCCACCACCGCCCGGGCCTACCAGGTGATGTCCGCGCCGACCATGCTCGTCTTCCGCGACGGCCAGGTCGTCGGCTCGACAGTCGGTTCGCGGCCCAAGAACCACCTGCGGCAGAGCTTCGCCCGCCACCCGGACGGTTGAGCCGGCGCCGGGCGGGAACGCGCGGGGTGACCACGGAACCCGACCGATCGCGAGGCTCATGATGGCGAAAAAGGACCGGTCCCGGGAGCGGGAACCCAGCGACCAGGAACGCCGCGAACAGGAGCTGGAAGGCTCGCCGGAGTGGGCCGACCGCGCCGCGTCGGCGCGTACCCCCGACGATCCGCGGGCGATGGCGCCGCGGGACGCCGGCGGGCGTCCGTCCAACGGACGCCAGTTCTGAGGTACGCACACCGAGCGGCCCCGTCGACGCGGGGCCGCTCGGCCAGCCGGCCCCTGACCGTGGCCGGCCACCCGGGCACGGCCCAGCCGGCGCGGACCGGTCAGCCGGCGTGTTCCGGCAGGTGCATCAGTGGCGCGCGGCCCGGCGGCTGCTCCGGCTGCGGCCCCGACTCGTTTTTCTGCGGCACCGGCACGGTGACCGGCTGGCCGTTTGTGACCCGCAGCTTCTCGCCGTGGTGCAGCAGTTCCAGCGCCGTGTCCGGCCCGCCGTTGCGCAGCGAGTACGTCGTCTGGTGCGGCCGGACGTCGACGCGCAGCCGCAGCGACCGCCACTGCAACGAGAACTCCAGGCGGCTGAGTCGGCTGGAGAGCCGGGGCGCGAAGGAGAGCGTCCCGTCGTGGTCGCGCAACCCGCCGAAGCCGGCGACGAGCGCGATCCAGGCGCCGGCCAGCGACGCCATGTGCACGCCGTCGCGGGTGTTCTCGTTCAGGTCGTGCAGGTCCATCAGCGCGGCCTCGCGCAGATAGCGGTGGGCCAGCTCGGGGAAGCCCACCTCGGCGGCGAGGACCGCCTGGGTGCAGGCGCTCAGCGACGAGTCGCGGACGGTGCGCCGCTCGTAGTAGGTGAAGTTCCGCAGCTTCTCGGCGGCGCTGAACGCGTCGCCCCGCCAGTGCATGGCAAGCACCAGGTCGGACTGCTTGACCACCTGCTTGCGGTACAGGTCGAAGTAGGGGTAGTGCAGCAGCAGCGGGTACTTCTCCGGCGGCGTGTGCTCGAAGTCCCACTCCTGCAACCGGGTGAAGCCCTCCACCTGCTCGTGCACGTCGATCTCGGAGTCGTACGGGACGTGCATGTCCTGGGCGGCGTCCCGCCAGGCGGCGGCCTCCTCCTCGGTGACGCCGAGGTCGAGGGCCTGGTCCCGGTAGCGCATCGCGCAGTCGGCGGCGGTGAGCAGGTTCCGCTGCGCCATCAGGTTGGTGTAGACGTTGTCGTTCTTGACCGCGGTGTACTCGTCCGGGCCGGTCACGCCGTCGATGTGGAACCGGCCGGCGCGGTCGTGGTGGCCGAGCGAGCGCCACAGCCGGGCGGTCTCGACGAGCAACTCCAGCCCGATGTCGCGCTCCAGCGCCTCGTCACCTGTGACGAGCACGTAGCGGCGCAGCGCGTCGGCGATGTCGGCGGCGATGTGGAACGCGGCGGTCCCGGCCGGCCAGTACGCCGACGACTCCGGCCCTTCGATGGTGCGCCACGGGAACGCGGCACCCCGCAGGTTCAACGTGCGGGCCCGTTCCTGCGCCTGGGCCATGGTGTCGTAGCGCCACGTCAAGGCGTCCTTCACCGCGCTCGGCTGCGTGTACGTCAGCACCGGCAGCACGAACATCTCGGTGTCCCAGAACGCGTGGCCGTCGTACCCGGGACCGGTGAGGCCCTTGGCCGAGATCGGCCGCCGTTCCGCGCGGGCACCGGCCTGGAGCACGTGGAAGAGGCCGAACCGGACCGCCTGCTGGACCTCCGGGTCGCCCTCGACCCGCACGTCGGCGGCGTCCCAGAACTCGTCGAGGTATTCCCGCTGCGCGCGTCGCAGCCCGTCCCAGCCGTCGAGCCGGGCGGAGGACAGGGCGGCGCCGACCTGGTCGCGCAGCGCCGGCAGGGACCGCCGGCTGGACCAGCCGTACGTCAGGTACTTGACCACCCGCAGTTTCTCGCCGGGTTTGAGCACGCAGCCGATGGTGGTGCGGACCCAGTCCTCGTACCCCTCGGATTCGATCGTGGTGTGATGCGGGCCGTGCACGTCGTGGCCCATGCCGGCGCCGACCCGCAGGCCGCTGACCTTGGTGCGGTGGATGAGCAGGCCGCCGTCGTCGGTGGTCAGCTCCTCCTCCGCCTGCAACGGTGACTCCAGCACGGCGGCCACGCGCGGGTCGCGGCTCTGCGGCGGCAGCGACTCGTTCGCCACCAGCTCGGACTGGAGGATCAGCCGCAGCGGCCCGTCGACGGCCTCCACCTCATAGTTGATCATTGCGACGGAGCGGTGGGTGAACGACACCAGCCGGGTGCTGCGGACCTTGACCTCGCGGCCGGCGGGGGAACGCCAGTGCAGCTCCCGCTGGAGCGTGCCGGCGCGCATGTCGAGCACCCGCTCGTGGGCGAGCAGCTCGCCGTAGCGGACGTCGAGCGGCTCGTCGTCGACGAGCAGCCGGATCAGCTTGCCGTTCGTGACGTTGACGATGGTCTGCCCGGATTCGGGGAAGCCGAAGCCGGCCTCCGCGTACGGCAGCGGGCGCAGCTCGAAGAACGAGTTCAGGTAGGTGCCGGGCAGGCCGTGCGGCTCACCCTCGTCGAGGTTGCCGCGCAGCCCGATGTGGCCGTTGGAGAGCGCGAAGACCGACTCGGACTGGGCCAGCACGTCCATGTCGAGCCGCACCTCGCGGATGTGCCAGGGCTCGACCGGGTAGGAGCGTTCCCGAATCATGCGGCCGGCTCCGTGGTGAGCAGGTCGGCGAGGTCGGTGACCACCACGTCGGCGCCGTGCGCGCGCAGCTCGTCGGCCTGGCCGACCCGGTCGACGCCGATCACGTACCCGAAGCCGCCGGCCCGCCCGGCGGCCACGCCGGCGAGCGCGTCCTCGAAGACGGCGGCCCGCGCCGGTTCGACGCCGAGCAGCCGCGCGCCTTCGACGAACGTGTCCGGGTGCGGCTTGCCCTGGAGCTTCTGTTGGCGGGCGACAACCCCGTCGACGCGGGCTTCGAGCCAGCGGTCCAGCCCGGCGGCGTGCACCACGGCCGCGCAGTTGGCGCTTGCCGAGACGACCGCGCGGCGCAGCCCGGCCGAGGTGGCGGCCTCCAGGTAGCGCACCGAGCCGTCGTAGACCTCGACGCCGTCGTGTTCGATCCGTTGGAGCAGGACGACGTTCTTGCGGTTGCCGACGCCGTTGACGGTGTCCGCGTCCGGCGGGTCGTCGGGGGTGCCCTCGGGCAGCGTGATGCCGCGCGATTCCAGGAATGAGCGCACCCCGTCGGCGCGCGGTCTACCGTCCACGTACCGGTTGTAGTCCGGCCCGGGGTCGAACGGGCGGAACGGCTCGCCGGTCTCGTCCGACCGACGCCGCAGGAAGGCGTCGAACGTCTCGGCCCAGGCGGCGTTGTGCACCTTGGCGGTCTGCGTCAGTACACCATCCAGATCGAAGAGACACGCGGTCACGTGCGCGGGTAGGCCCAGCATTGTTTGAATCTATCCAGGCGGCTCACCGGGCAAACACGGTTCGGGGCGTCAGCGGTGCGGGCGCAGCGTCCACGTAACGGTGAGCGACGAGGTGACGGTGCTGTCCTCGGTGCCGAGTTCCACCTCGACCGGGAACTCGGGCCGCCGCCCGGCGTCCAGCTCGGCGAGCACGTCGGCCGGCGGACGCCCGAGCCGCGCCGTGGCCAGCACCGACCCCATCGCCACCTTGCGGTAGCGGATGGTCGCGGTCACGGCCAGGGGTACGGCCCGGTCGAGCACCTGCCCGAAGGCGGCCATCACCACCGCGCCGGACGCGGTCTCACCGAGCGTGAACGTGGCGCCGGCGTGGGGGCCGCCCACGTGGTTGTGGTGCGCCGGATCGTCGGGGAGCCGGACCACGGCCCGGACTCCGCCGTCGGCCTCGGGCGCGACCTCGACGATCTCGATCCCGAGGGTACGGGCGAACGGCACGGCTTCGAGGAGGGCCGCCGCCACCTGCCGCGAGTCGATGGACATACCCGAACGCTACTCGCCAGTAACTTCCCCGGCAAGCCCGCCGCGCCGATGCGGGGCTACGGCGGGATGGCTCATTGTCTCTTAATAAGAGACAATGATCTCCGCTGGACGTACCATTGTCTCTTATTAAGAGACAATAGGACATGAGATGATCTACAGAACGCCCGAACTCAGCGACCATGACCGTAATGTCCTGGGCGAGATCCACGACATGCGCCACACTCTCGCGGATGTCTTGCGCAGCCCCCGCCGTTGGACCGGCGGGCTACGACGCACCATGCTGGCCCGGGCCATCCTCGGCTCCAACAGCATCGAGGGTTACGTGGTGGCCGAGGACGATGCCGCCGCCGCGCTCGACGGCGAGGAGCCGCTGAGCGCTGACGATCGCACCTTCGCCGAAATCCGCGGATATCGACAAGCCTTGGGCTACGTGCTGCAGACCGCCGGTGACCCGTACTTCCGCTTCGAGACGTCGACGATCCGGAGCATGCATTACATGATGCTTTCGCACGACCTGGCCAAGAGCCCCGGCCAATACCGCAAAGGGCCGATCTACGTGCACGACGAGCGGACCGACCGACGTGTGTACGAAGGCGCGGACGCGGACGACGTCCCTCACCTGATGGAGGAACTGGCCGAAGACCTGCGGTCGGACGCCACCACCTCTCCGCTCGTCAAGGCATCCATGGCACACCTGAACCTGGTGATGATCCACCCGTTCCGGGACGGTAACGGACGAATGGCTCGCGCGCTCCAGACCCTGGTGCTCTCGCGACGAGCCATCGTGGAGCCCGCGTTCTCCAGCATCGAGGAGTGGTTGGGGAGCAACACCGAGGACTACTACCGGGTGTTGGCGATCACCGGCCAGGGGCACTGGAACCCGGAAGGGCAGGCGCACCTCTGGGTGTCGTTCAATCTGCGCGCCCATCACATGCAGGCCCAGACCGTTGCCCGCCGATTCCGGGAGGCGTCTGAGATCTGGTCGGAACTTGACTCGATCGTCGCCGAAAGAAAGCTTCCCGAGCGTGTGACCGATCTGCTCTACGAGGCGGTGCTGGGATACCGTGTCCGCCGCTCCGGGTACGTCAAGCTCTCCGATGTGGAGGAGAGGACGGCAACCCGGGACCTGACCAACCTTGCCGATCAGGGCCTGCTCGAAGCACGCGGGGAGCGGCGAGGACGACACTACGTTGCCGGATCGACGCTGGCCGAGGTGCGGGAGAGGGTCCGCGCCGCCCGGGCTCCAGTGAGCGACCCCTACCCGGACATGCCGGTCCGTCTCGCGACTGGGGCTGCCACGGCAGCCGAGCCCAGTGACAAACCATAGTCTTCACCGGCCCGTGATCTCGGCGACGCCGTTCAGGATCGTGCTCAGGTTGTGGTGGAAGGTCTCCTCGGCGTCGAGATGGGCGCCGTCGACGACGAGCCGGGCCATGGTGGGATAGCGGCCGGTGTCGAGCATCCGCCTCAGGTAGGGACCGAGCGCGGACTGCCACGCCGACACGTCGGTGCCGGTGGCCCGCGCGGTGCGGCGCTCGGTGATCTCCCGGCGGAGCGCGCCGACGAGGAACGCGCCGAGGGCGCCCGAGGCCCGCTGAAGAGCGCCGATGTCGCGTACACCGGGGGCCCGGCTGAGCGCGGCGACGGTGGCCTCGCCGACGGCGAGTGCGTGTGGCCCCAGGTGTGGCCGCGCGCCGAGCAGGTCGACGAGCCACTCGTGGTCGAGGGCGGCCTCGCGCGTCGCTCGGGCGATGGTCACGACGGCGTCGCGCCAGCCTTCGGCCCCGGGACCCCGGGCACCCTCCGCGATCCCGGCGGACGCCGCGATGCGGGCGTAGACCGAGTCGACCATCAGGTCGAGCAGTTCGGACCGGTTGACCACGTAGTCGTAGAGGCGCATCGGGCCCACGCCCAACTCCTTGGCGAGTTTGCGCAACGACAGCCCGTCGAGACCGTCCGCGTCGGCGAGCCGGATCGCCGTGGTGGCGATCCGAGCCCGGCTCAGCGCCACCGGGGCCGCCCGGGGCCGCGGTTCGGGCCTTTCCCAGACCGGCAGAGGTACGTTACCGTACGGCGTATCCATAAAATACAGTGTACGCTAAGGGAGTTGACGATGCGAATCGCGATCGCCGGTGGCGGCCTGGGCGGCCTGACGCTGGCCCGCATCCTGCGCCGGCACGGCATCGGCGCGGTGGTCTACGAGCGCGAGCCGCACCGCGCCGCGCGGACGCAGGGCGGGTCGCTCGACCTGCACCCGGAGTCCGGGCAGCACGCGCTGGCCGCCGCCGGTCTCGAAGCCCGCTTCCGGTCCGCGGCCCGCCCGCAGGGCGAGGAGCACCGCATCCTCGACCCGGACGGCCGCGTCCTCCTGCACCACGAGCCACCACCCGACACGTTCGACGGGCGTCCCGAGATCGACCGGACCGTGTTGCGTGACCTGCTGCTCGACTCGCTCCCCGGGGACGCGGTGGCGTGGGGCCGCCGGCTCGTCACGGCGACGCCACGGCCCGGCGGGGGTTTCGAGCTGACGTTCGACGGTGGCGACCGCGCCGATTGCGACGTCCTCGTCGGCGCGGACGGCGCGCGTTCGGTGGTCCGGCCGCTGCTGACCGACGTCACCCTGTCCGCCGTCTCCGCCCATGTGGAACTCAACATCAGCGACATCGACAGGCGTTATCCCCAGCTCGCCGAGATGATCGGGCCCGGCAACTTCTGGTGCATCGGCGTGCGCCAGATCCTGTCCGCGCAGCGCCTCGGCGACGGCAGCGTCCGGGTCGGGATCTCCCTGCCGGCGGACGATCGCGATCTCGACGTCTACCGCAGCAAGCGGGCCCTGCTCGACCTGTTCGACGGCTGGAACCCCCACCTCACCGCCCTCATCGAAGCCGGCGACGGCACCCCGATCCCGCGCCGGATCGAGGCGATGCCCGCCGACGCGCGCTGGGGCCATCGACCGGGCATCACCCTCGTCGGCGACGCCGCGCACCTCATGCCGCCGGTCGGTGAGGGCGCCAACCAGGCGATGCTCGACGCCGCCGAGCTGGCCGCGGCCTTCGCCGCCGATCCCACGACGGCCATTCCGGTGTACGAGGAAGCGATGTTCGCCCGGATCCGACCGATCGCGGAGATGTCGGCGCGGGTGCAGGCGATGATGCTGTCCTCCACCGCAGCCGCCGAGATCGTCCGCTTCTTCACGCCCCGGGAGACCGAGCCGGCCGCCGGCGCTTGAGCATCATCTCCAACCGAGGCATGTCGCCACCTCGCCGAAGTGGCGGCATCCCGGGCGACGCACCCGCCACCTCGCCGAAGTGGCGGTATCCCGGGCGAGGCACCTCGCCGAGGTGGCGAAGTGGCGGTAAATCCCGGTCAAGGCGCGTCGCCACCTCGCCGAGGTGGCGGTATCCCGGGGCGCGGTATGCCGCCACCTCGCCGAGCTGGAGTCGATCATGCCGCGGGCGCGGCGTCAGAGGTCAGGCGCGCTTGGTCTGGGCGACGAACGCCGCCCAACTCGCCGGTGTGAACGTCAGCGCCGGCCCCCGCCGGTCCTTGCTGTCGCGGACCCCGACCACGCCGGGCAGGTTGTCCGCCACCTCCACGCAGTTGCCGCCGTTGCCGCTGCTGCGGGTGCTCTTACGCCAGGTCGCGCCGGTCAGCTCCATCGTTTCGCCGCCTCCGAGATCGCCGCCAGGGTCGCACCGTGCGGCATCGCCTCCGCGCGGACGGATTCCCAGGTCTGCCGCAGCGATTTTACGTCCGCCGCGCGCTCCACGATGGAGCCGTGCAACTGGTTGTCGAGGTAGCCCACGTCGTCGCCGTCCGCCGGGGTGGCGAGCACGAACGCGCCGTTGAGCCCCGGGTAGGACCCGACCGTCTCCGGCACCAGGTGCAGGTGCACCCGCGGCCGGCGACCCATCTCGACCAGGTGCGCCAACTGCTCGCGCATCACCTTCGGCCCACCCACCGGACGGCTCAGTACCGAATGGTCGAGCACCACTACGAGTTGCGGCGGCGCCGGCCCATCCAGCACCGCCTGCCGGGCCATCCGTGCGGCCACCTGCTGCTCCAGCGCCTCGCCGACGAACTGCGCGGCACCCTCGTAGAGCGCGCGGGCGTACTCCTCGGTCTGCAACAGGCCCGGGACCACAAGCGCTTCGTAGCTGCGCAGCGCGGTCGCCTCCTGCTCGATGCCCACCCACTCGCGGAACCACGGAAGCAACGACTCCCGCACCAGCGCGGCCCGGATGCGGACCAGCAGGCCGCCGCCGTTGAGCACCTCGTCGCAGCGCTCGGTGAACTCGGTGCGCGGCGCGCGACGGCACTGCTCGACGGCCGCCACCAGCGATGCCGAATAGCTCACCCGCTCGGCGAGCGCCTCCTGGGTCAGCCCGGCCTCGGTGCGGAGCCGGCGCAGCTCACCGGCGAAGAGTTCCCACAATGACGCACGGCTCATCTGCACACCTCTGCACACGAAGGACGGCCGGTCGGACAGCCGGCGATGTGGGGGTGGAACGCCTTCCGACCCTAGCGGCGCGGTGACGAGACTGTCACGCAGCGAAGCCGGATTCGTCCGGAACCCGCGAACGCGAGGAGCGCCCCGTGATCAGTCACCAGCTCGGACAGCCGCCGGACGGGCCGGCGGGGGACCGCCCTTGCGCGTACCCCGGGCATGCCACGCCGCACACGCCGCTGCGCCCGATGTGGTGTTGCCGGGCGTGCGGCCAGCCGTGGCCGTGCGCGACCGCCCGCCTGTTGCTCCGGAGCGAGTACGAGGACAACCAGATCGGCCTGTCGATCTATCTGTGCGGGCTGTTCTACGAGGCGACGCGCGACCTCTACCGGCTCAACCCGGCGGACGCGCCCTCCCCCGCCGACATGTTCGCCCGCTTCGTCGCCTGGGGCCCACACCGCCGCCCGCCCGTCGCACCGGTCCCGCCGCCGGGTGGGTGTTAAGCGGGGCCCCCGCCTATACCAAATGCGTTAAGCGGGGCCCCCGCCTTTCACCTCCAGCCGACGTCGATGCGGTCGCCGCGCTCGTCGAAGAAGTGCAGCGCGTCCATCCGCACCTGCACCGCCAGCGGGTGCCCGGACGACACCTGCGGGTAGGGCGCGAGCCGCACCGCCAGCTCCGCCGGGCGGCGGTGGTGCCGGCCCGGGTCGGGCAGCACGCTCGTGCGGTTGCCGCCGCCCCCGCCGTTCGGGGCGGGCTCCGGCGCGACGGACTCCGCCGCCCGTCCGGTGAGCCGCTGCATCACCTGGCCGAACCGGCGCAGGCTGCGCTGGCCGGGCGCGGTCCGCTCGACCGGAGTGCCCATCTCGTCGACCACGATCGCGGTGGCGCCGATGTCGAGGAAGGCAAGTGACTCGTGGCCGTGGTGCTCCAGGTAGCGGATCCGGCCGTGCAGCACGTCGCCGGCCGTGTCGGGGGCCACCGGGGTCAGCGCCTCGGCGCGCAGGCCGACCACGATCCGCTCGCCGTGGTAATGCGCCACGGCGCGGCTGCGGATGTCGTCCCAGGGCAGGTAGAGCGACTGCTCACCGAGATTCAGCGCGATGTACCGGTCGAGGTGGACATAGACCGACGCCTCCAGCAGGTTCATCCGGGGGCTGCCGAGGAACGCGGCGACGTAGAGCGTCGCCGGTCGCCCGTACACCTGGGTCGGGGTGCCCACGTCCTGGAGCACGCCCTTGCGCATGATGGCGACCCGGTCGGCCATGGTGAGCGCCTCGGCCTGGTCGTGGGTGACGTAGATGGTGGTGACGCCCAGCTCCCGGGTGAGCCCGGAGATCTCCGCCCGCAGCTCGGCGCGGAGGCCGCTGTCGAGGTTCGACAGCGGCTCGTCCATCAGGAACAGGCCGGGCCGGCGCACAATGGCCCGGCCCATGGCCACCCGCTGCCGCTGGCCGCCGGAGAGCTGGCTCGGCTTGCGCGCGAGCACGTCGCCGATGCCAAGCGCGCCCGCCACGTCCTGGATCCGCTCGCCGCGTGATCCCGGCTCGACGCCGCTCAGGCGCAGCGGAAATCCGATGTTGTCGCCGACTGTCATGTGCGGATAGAGCGCGAAATCCTGGAAGACCATGGCGATCTTCCGGTCCCGCGGTGGTAGATCATTGGCGAGCTCGCCGTCGAGCAGGACCGCGCCCGAGGTCGGATCCTCAAGCCCGGCCACCATCCGCAGCACGGTGGACTTGCCGCAGCCCGAGGGGCCGAGCAGGACCATGAACTCACCATCGTTGACGTCCAGATTTATGGTGTCTACCGCGATCGTCCCGTCTTGGAACACCTTGGTGACATCTTTGAGCGCGACGGTGCTCACCGTCACCTCCCCAGTTGTTCGCCCGAACCCGGAACTGACTGTGGCCAGGATCATCGGGTTCGCACATCGGGTAAACGTGCCATGTTCGGTTCGTGACAGTCCTATTACGGGGTAATCGTCAAGCTCCACCGTTAAGTGACCTGCGAGTAACCACTTTCATGCCGGTTCGTCGAGAAACACCCGGCGTACCACCCGCTCGGCGGCCTGCCCGTCGTCGAGCGCGCAGAACCGGGCCCGGAACGCCGCACGCGCCCGCTCGGCGGTTCCGGCCCGCACCGCGCCGGATCGAAAGAGGTCCAGCAGCCCGGGGAAGTCCGTCGCGACCGCGCCCGGCGGCTCGGCCAGCAGGTCGAAGTAGACGCCCCGGGCCACCCGGTACGCGTCCCAGTCCGGGGCGTACACCACGATCGGCCGATCCAACACGGCGTAGTCGAACATCGCCGAGGAATAGTCGGTGACGAGCACGTCCGCGGCCAGATACAGGTCCTCGACCCGATCGTGGGCGCTGACGTCGAGCACCCGGCCCGCCGCCGGCCCGTGCGGCAGCCGCTCCCGGTCGTGGAAGTAGTGGCTACGCATCAACAGCCGCCCGGTCGGCCCGAGCACGTCGAGCAGCCGGTCCGGGTCGAACGGTGGCCGCCAGCCGGGCAGGTGCTCCCGGTGGGTGGGCGCGTAGAGCACCACGTACTCCTCCGCCCCGAGGCCCAGCGCGGCACGGACCCGGCGGCACTCCTCGACGGTGGCGCGGGCCAGCCGGTCGTTACGCGGGTAGCCGACCTCAAGCGTGGTGTAGTCGGCCGGGTACGCCCGCTCCCACATCTGGGTGGAGAAGCTGTTCGAGGTGACGCTGTAGTCCCAGCGGTCCACCCGGCGCAGCAGGCCGGCGAAGTTCATGCCCGTCGCGCCCACCGGGTAGCGCTGCTGGTCCAGCCCCATCACCTTCACCGGCGTGCCGTGGTGGGTCTGCACGTGCACCGAGCCGGGGCGCTTGCGGACGAAGTCCGGGAAGTTGACGTTGTTGACCAGCCAGCGGGCCCGGGCCAGCACCCGGTAACACTCGCGGGTACCGGCGACGACGTACTCCACGCCCGCCGGCAGCGCGGCCACCCGGTCCCGCCGGACGATCCAGACGCCGCGCACCTGCGGGGCGAGCCGGCGGGCCGCCTCGTAGACGGCGGCCGGGTTGCACGAGTAACCCCGGTACCAGTACGCCGCGTAGACCGCCAGCGTCGGATCGATCGGCCGGTGCAGCTCGGCCCGGTAGTACTCGAGCAACGCGCCGTCCCGCGCCCGCCGCACCACCGGCACCAACCGCCGCCGGACCCGGCCCGCCGTCCGCCGGGCGGTCTCCCCGGTCTGGTGCGCCCCGCGCAACGCGCTGAACGTCCGCCACCGGCCGGCCGCCACCAGCCGGTGCTTCAGCCCCTCCACCCCGGGTGGGACCGGATAGCCCGCCGGCGGCCGGAACTGGAGGTAGTCGGCGTGCATCTGGGCGAAGAACGGCGCCCGCAGCTCGGGTGCGATCCGCGCGCCGTTGCCGAGCACGGTCAGGTAGTGCCAGATCATCCGCTCGAAGATCGCCGGCCGCAGCTCGTCCATCCCCCATGTGTCGATCAGCGCGAACACCCGGTGCCACTGGGCGAAGACCTCGAAGTGCCGGTCGCCCCGGGTGCGGGTGATCGCGCCGGTCCGCCGCTGCCGGTAGTGGAGACAGATCCGGTCCAGCACCCCGATCCGCTCGGCGGCCATCAGCGCCGGATAGCTGAACGACACGTCCTCGTACCATCCGGGGGCGAAGCGGAGCCCGCGCTCGACCAGGAACTCCCGGCGGACCAGCCGGTTCCAGGCGGTGTGCAGCAGCCGCAGCGTCTCCGGCCGCTCCGGCAGCGTGAACGTCGCCGCGCCGGGCGGGTCAGGGAACACGTCGCGCATGGCGCTGCGGGTGCCGACGTTGTTCCAGTGCGCCCGGACGTGATCCACGATCAGCACGTCCGGGCGGGTGTCGCGGAGCCGGTCGGCGACGTGCGGCAGGCAGCCGGGCACCAGCCAGTCGTCCCCGTCGACGAACCACACGTAGTCACCGGCGGCTCGGTCCAGCCCGACGTTGCGGGCCGGACCGAGCCCGATGTTCTCGGTGAGCCGGACCGCTTGGACCCGGGGGTCGCGGTCCGCGTACTCGGCCAGGATCTCGCCGCTGTCGTCGGGTGAGGCGTCGTCCACCCCGATGACCTCGATGTCGCCGAACGATTGGCCGAGGATCGAGTCCAGGCATTCCCGCAGGTAGCCCTGCACCCGGTAGGCCGGCACGACGAAGCTGATCAAGGTCATGCCGGCCCGCCCTCCGTCAGCCCGGCGAGCGCGCACCCCCACGGGCGCGGGTCGGCAGGACCACCCAGGCGAGGACCACACTCGCAACAAAAACCACGAAAAGGTACGCAGTAAGTGTAGCCAGAGCGAAGCTCACAAAACCGGTAATTGCCGCTACGGTCAGCAGCAGTGAACGCCCCTCCCAGCCCAGCGTGGCGGTGTGCAACGGCGGGGCCGCCTGCCGCTTCTCCAATCGCGCCGTCAGGTCGTAGTGGTGCAGCGTGAGCACCAGCACGTACCCGAAGATCAACCAGACCGGCGCCCGCCCGACCACCCCCACCGCGATGGCGAACAGATACTCGGCGGCCCGCAACGCGGCCGGCACCAGCCAGTCAAGGGCGCCGTCGTGCCGCGCCCGCGCGCCGAGCGCCGCGACCAGCAGCACCACCAAGGCGACGGCCACCGGCCAGGCCGGCGGCGTGCCGTCCCGCCGGGTCGCCCACCACGCCCAGACCAGCAACGCCGCCGAGGCCAGCGCGCCCAGCACCGCCGACACCAGCGGCCGGCGTGCCACCGGCAGCACCCGGGCCAGCGGGCCGTCGTCACGGTGCAGACCCGCGTCGACAGTGGTCAGCACCGGCACCCGCATCCACCGCGCCCGCAAGGTCCGCAACCCCCCAGTGTACGCGAACGCCAGCGCGCCCCAGACCAGCACCGCGCAGAGCGCCACGAGCGGCCCGAACAGCGCGGTCGCCACCGCGATCAACGCCCACCGCTCACCGATCGGGAACACCACGGTCCGCTTCAGCCAGTACGACACCGAGCCGGTGTCCGCCTGCACCCGGGTCGACGCGGCGTTCAGCTTCCCGCCGATCCCGCCCGCGTCCCCGCTGACCACCTTCTTCGGCCGGCGGGCCGCCTCGTCGTGCAGCGCGCCGTACCAGGTGTCGGTCATGTGCCGCACGGTCTGCAACGTCATCGCGGCAAGCGCCAACGCCCAGCCGTAGCGGAACCCGGCGTGCGTGGCCCCGAAGCCGAGCCCGGCGTAGACCACGTACTCCTTGAACCGGTCGGCCATCGTGTCCAGCCAGCCGCCCCAGGCGCTGAAGTGCCGGGTGTAGCGGGCCAACTGCCCGTCCACACAGTCGAGCACGAAACCCAGGTAGAGCAGGACCGCGCCGGCCACCAGCGCGGGCCGCCCGCCCGCGCCGAACAGCACCGCCGCCGCCACCGCGAACGCCACCGAGACCATCGTGACCCCGGTCGGCCCGATCCCGATCCGGGCCGCCGCCTTCGTGACGTACGGCGACCAGGTGCTGACGAAGAACGTGGTGAAGAAGTCGTCGCGTTCCTTCACCGACAACCTCAGCTCGGCCCGGTCCTCGTCGACCGCCGCCACCGCCGCCTCGGCGTCCGCCCGTTCGGCCGCGTCGCCGACCCGGTGCGCCACGAGCAGGCGTACCCGGTGGGCGAAGATCAGCGTGCCCCGGGCCGCGAGTTCGGCCACGAGCCGGTCCACCGCGGCGAGCGGCCCGCCGACCACGGTCGCCGGCCCCGCCGCCTCGGCGCCGCCCATCGGCCCGGTCGAAGGTCCGGCCGCCTCGACGCCGCCGAAGGGCCCGGTCGACGGCCCGGCCGCCGCGACGCCGCCGAACGGCGCAGCCGCTGCGCGGGCGGCGTCGGCGAGCGCCGGCAGGTCGGCCACGCCGACCCGCAGCGCGCCACCGAACACGCCGGTCGCGTCCGCGTCGCCGACCGCGACCACCTGGCCGCGCTCCTCCCGCACCGTCGCCCGGCCGTCGGCCGGCGGATCGGTGAGCACGAGCGCCACCGTCGGCCCGACCGGGCTGGTCGCGAGATGCCTGAGTACGGCCGTGTGCGCCACCAGGTCGACACCGCTGACAAGCACCGGGCCGGTCGCGGCGGCCACCAGGTCGACCAGCTCGGTCAGGTCGGCGGCCACCCGCACGTCGTCCGCGCCGGCCCGCCGCCACTGCGCGACCAGCGGCTCTTCGCCTACGGTGGCCCCGCCCGCCGCCGGTCCAATGGCTCCGCCCGACGCCGGCTCGGCGGCGAGCACGATCGCGAGCGTCACCGCTGCGCCGCGTCGGCGTAGGCGCGCAACGCCTCGTCGATCGTCCCGTCGACGGTCAACCGTCCGGCGTCGAGGTAGAGCCCCCGACTGCAGAACCGGGTGAGGTCCTTGTCGTTGTGTGACACCAGCACCAGCGTGCGCCCTTCCGCGAGAAGTCGCTCGATGGTCGCATAGCACTTGGCGCGGAACTCCGCGTCCCCGACCGCGGTCACCTCGTCGACCAACAGCACCGGGTGCGGCAGGTGCGTGATCACCGCGAAGCCCAGCCGCACCTTCATCCCCGACGAGTAGTGCCGCACCGACGTGTCGATGGCGCGTTCCACCTGCTCACCGGCGAACGCGACGATCTCGTCGAAGTGCCGGCGCAGGTACGCGGAGGAGAGCCCGTGCAGCCCGCCCACGAGGTAGAGGTTCTCCCGCCCGGTCAGGTCGCCGGAGAACCCGGCGGACAGTTCCAGCAGCGGCGCGACCCGGCCGTGCACCCGGATCGCGCCCTCGTCCGGGATCAGCACGCCGGCGATCAACCGCAGCAGCGTGCTCTTGCCGGTGCCGTTGCGCCCCACCACACCGACCGTCTCGCCCGGCTCGACCCGGAACGACAGGTCCCGCAGCGGCCAGAACCGGCCGGCGTCCGGGTCGCGGGCCCCCCGGTGGATGAGCAGTTCCCGCAGCCGGAGCTGGCGGCGGCGGTTGCGCACGAACCGGATGCCGAGCCCGTCCGCCTCGATGATCGCCGCCACTCAGAGTTCCTTCAGCACGGCCGGTTCCAGCCGGCGGAACGCCCACCAGCCGAGCACGAACACCAGCACGCTGCCCGCCACGGTCACGGTGAGCAGCCGGGCGTCCGGGAACTCGTCCGGATACCAGACCGCGTGATGCAGTTGGAAGATCCCGACCAGCGGGTTCAGCTCGTACCCGAGCTTGAGCCAGCCCGGCATGCCGGAGTCACGGACCAGGTTGAACGGATAGATGATCGGAGTGGCGTAGAACAGCAGCCGGATGACCAGCCGCATGGTCCGCTCGATGTCGCGCATCAGCACGTTGCCCGCCGACAGCAGCAGGGCCAGTCCGACGAGCAGCACGAACTGCACGCTCACCGCCAGCGGCAACGCGAGCAGGCTCCAGCCCGGGTGGATCTTCCCCTGGGCCGCGTAGAGCGCCGCGATGGCGACCAGGATCGGCAGGCCGGCCAGGTACTCGGCGAAACGGCCGGCGACCCGGCCGATCGGGAAGATCGGCCGGGGCAGGTTCATCGTGGTGATCAGCCGGGCCTGTCCGGTGAGCGCGTTCGCCGCCTCGGTCAACGCCGAGCTGGCCCACATCCAGGCGAAGATCCCGGTGATCAGGAACAGCGGGTACGAGCCGGCCGCCTCCCCCAGGTGCCGCCGGGTCGCCCCGGAATAGAGCACGCCGAAGACGAACCAGTAGATCAGGCCCATGCCGAGCGGTTCGATGAGCGACCAGAGGTAACCCAGCACCGACTGCTGGTACTTCACCGCGAGATCCCGCCGGACCAGGATGCGCAGCGAGGTGCGGGCGGACCAGAGCGCCGCGACGCCTGACGTCACCGCACCATCCTCGCGCCTTCTCCTGCCGGCGCGGCGGCGGTCAGCGGCGGATCACCCCAACGAGGTCAGCACTCGATCACGTTGACCGCGAGCCCGCCCCGCGCCGTCTCCTTGTACTTGACCTTCATGTCCGCGCCGGTCTCCCGCATCGTCTTGATCACCTTGTCCAGCGACACGTGGTGCACCCCGTCACCGCGCAACGCCAGCCGCGCCGCCGTGATCGCCTTGATGCTCGCCACCGCGTTCCGCTCGATGCACGGGATCTGCACCAGCCCGCCGACCGGGTCGCAGGTGAGCCCCAGGTTGTGCTCCATGCCGATCTCGGCGGCGTTCTCCACCTGCTCCGGCGTGCCGCCCATCGCCTCGGCCAGCCCGGCCGCCGCCATCGAGCACGCCGAACCGACCTCGCCCTGGCAACCGACCTCCGCACCGGAGATCGACGCGTTCTCCTTGAACAGCACGCCGATCGCGCCGGCCGCCAGCAGGAACCGGACCACCCCGTCCTCGGAGGCCCCCGGCACGAACCGGGTGTAGTAGTGCAACACGGCCGGGATGATCCCGGCGGCGCCGTTCGTCGGCGCGGTGACCACCCGACCGCCGGCCGCGTTCTCCTCGTTGACCGCGAGCGCGAACAACGTCACCCAGTCCATCGCCCGCAGCGGATCGCCGGCGCTCTCCGTCTCCAGGCCGCGCCGCAGCTCGGCGGCGCGACGACGGACCTTCAAACCCCCGGGGAGTACGCCGTCGCGGGTGCAGCCGTTCTCCACGCACTCCCGCATCACCCGCCAGATGTCCAGCAGCCCCGCGCGCACGTCCGCCTCGCCGCGCCAGGACAGCTCGTTGGCGAGCATCACCGCACTTATCGACAGGCCGGTCTCCGCGGTGACGTCGAGGAGTTCCGCCCCGGTCCGGAACGGATGCCGTACCGGCGTGTTGTCCGGCCTGATCCGGTCCGCCCCGGCCGCCGCCTCGTCCACCACGAACCCGCCACCGACCGAGTAGTAGCTGCGCGCCCGTACCTCGTTCCCGTCCGCGTCGAAGGCCGCGAACGTCATCCCGTTCGGGTGGTACGGCAGCGAGCGCCGGCGGTGCAGCACCAGATCCCGGTCCGGGTCGAAGTCGATCTCCTGGCAGCCCAGCAGGCTGAGCCGCCGCTCGGCCCGGATCCGCGCCACCCGCGACCCGACCTCGTCGGTGTCGACCGCCTCCGGCGACTCACCCTCCAGCCCGAGCAGCACCGCCCGGTCACTGCCGTGGCCGTGGCCGGTAGCGCCGAGCGACCCGAACAGCTCCGCCTGCACCCGGGCGACGTCGGCGAGCTGCCCGTCGGCCTTCAGGCCACCCACGAACGTACGGGCGGCCCGCATCGGCCCGACGGTGTGCGAGCTGGACGGCCCGATACCGACACTGAAAAGATCGAAAACACTGATCATGGCTGCACTTTCCTCGCCGTCGTCCCCGTTGTGCGGTTCCGATCCGGTGCGTGTGCCGCGCCCCCGCTGTCCGAGGGTCGACGACCGACGCCCAGGGTGGGGGCGCCCGACCCGCAAGCCTACTCACCCACCCAGTTGCCCACCCCCACCCCATACTCCGGCCCCCCCTTTTCAGGCGGCGACCGGCCCCGCGCCGGCGTCTTGATCGACTCCACTTCGGCGAGGTGGCGGTATCCTCACCCGCTCGACCCCGCCACTTCGGCGAAATGGAGTCGATCAAGTGCGTGTTCCCGCGTCTCGGGAGCCCCTTCCCACGACCCGAACGACTCACCGGACCGCCCCGCCCAAGCTGTTCCACCTACGGCCTTTGGGTGCGTTCGTTGTCGCTCTGGCAACCACAACCGCACCCAAACCCCAGGGACCTCCCCACCACACCTTCCGGCACGGGCAGGGTTGGCGCGTCGGAAGGGGCGCTCCGGGGTAAGCACCTACGGGTGCCCGGGTCGCCGAATCCTCCTCGGGGCCGAGGGCGCGGCGCGCACCCCTTCCTACCGTGGAATCAGCGCGGCGGATCGCCGCAGAAGTGGGAGACGACGATGAGTCGCAAACTGGTCCGGCCCCGCGAGGGGCGCATGATCGCCGGCGTCTGCGCCGGCCTGGCGCAGCGGTTCGGCATGTCGGCCGGGATGGTCCGGCTGCTGTTCCTGCTGTCGCTGCTGCTGCCCGGCACCCAGGTGATCATCTACCTGATCCTGTGGGTGCTGATGCCGAACGAGGACCGCTACCTCGCCACCCGCTGAACCACTCGCTGAACCAGCCGCTGACCCGACCACTGAATCACCCGCTGACCCGACACACGCCCGCCCCGGCTGAACAAGGCCGGGGCGGGGCAGGGAACAACAAGTCAGGGCAGCGCGAAACCGAGGTCAGGGGGCCGTATAGGTGACGGTGACCTTCTCGTACCCGAGGGAGCGCAGCAGCCCCTCCAGCATCTTGCGGGTGTTCTCCTCGGCCCGGGCGGCCATGCCGCTGTCCCGGGCGGCCGAGGTGATGCGGTCCTCGGCCAGCTTGTAGATCTGCTGCTGCCGGTTGGGGTCGCCCGCCACCAGGTCGTTGAGCCGGTTGATCAAGCCGCGCTGCTCCTCGAAGACGTAGCTCTTGTCCATGTCCAGGTCGGTCTCGCCGAGCTGCGGCGCGGGGAGCTTGATCTCGACGGACTTGCCGTCCTCCGAGGCCACCACGGCCCCGTCGCCGATCTTCGCGAAGTCGACGTACGCCTCGACCCGGCCCGCCCCGACGAAGAGCGTGCGCTCGTTGAGCAGGAAGTCGGGCACGTTGCGCCGGTCCTTCTGCACGTCGACCACCACCTGGAAGTTGCCTTCCGCGGCGACGTAGCGGCTCAGGTCGCGGATCGACTTGAGCAGCGGCGGCTGGCTGCGGTCGGTCTGCTCCTTAGCGAACGGGTTGCGGAAGTCGGGCAGCAGGTTTGTCGCCTGCACGCCGAGCAGCACCACCACCGCCAGCGCGGCCACGCCGAGCACCCAGAGCAGGCCGCGCGCGGGGCTGCCGGCCGGGGGCGGCGGGGCGCCCGGCTCCGGCCCGACCGGCGGCTCCGCCCGGTCGTGCAGGGACTCGCTGGTGGGGTATTCCGGAAACTCCCTGGTGGGCTGGTTGATGTCACCATTGCGGGCCATCGCCACTCACCGTCCTCGTCCGACACATCGACTGACAATGACGGTACGGGTAGCGTGCGACACTCGCGCGTCGAGTGCCGCGATCGGGGAGAACCGCAGGTCAGGAGAAGGCGGAGAGGCCGGTCAGCCGCTGCCCGATGACGAGCTGATGGATTTCCGAGGTGCCCTCGTAGGTGAGCACGCTCTCCAGATTGTTGGCGTGCCGCATCACCGGGTAGTCCCCCGAGACGCCGTTCGCGCCGAGAATGGTGCGGCACTGCCGGGCGATGTCGAGCGCCTCCCGCACGTTGTTCAGCTTGCCCACGCTCACCTGCTCGGGCCGCAGCGCCCCGGCGTCGGCGAGCCGGCCCAGGTGCAGCGCCAGCAGCAGCCCCTTGTTCCACTCCACCGCCATGTCGGCGAGCTTGGCCTGGGTGAGCTGGAAGCCGGCGAGCGGCCGACCGAACTGGGTGCGGGTGGTCGCGTACGACAAGGCGGTTTCCAGGCAGTCGCGGGCCGCGCCGAGCGCGCCCCAGACGATGCCGTGCCGGGCCTCGGTCAGGCAGCTCAGCGGCGCTTTCAGCCCGGCCGCGTCGGGCAGTTGCGCGTCCGCCGGCAGCCGCACGTCGTCGAGCGCGATCTCGCCGGTGAGCGAGGCACGGAGGGACATCTTGCGCCGGATCTCGCGCGCCGTCACACCCGGCGTGTCCATGGGTACGAGAAAACCGCGCACGCCGGAGTCGGTGCGGGCCCAGATCACGGCGACATCGGCGATCGGCGCGTTGGTGATCCACATCTTGCCGCCGGTGAGGATCCAGTCGTCGCCGTCCCGGCGCGCCCGGGTGGCCATCGACGCCGGGTCGGAGCCGTGGTCCGGCTCGGTCAGGCCGAAGCAGCCGATCGCGTCGCCGGTCGCCATGGCCGGCAGCCAGCGTTGCTTCTGCTCCTCGCTGCCGAAGCGCCAGATCGCGTACATGGCGAGCGAGCCCTGCACCGACACCAGCGAGCGGACACCGGAGTCGCCGGCCTCCAACTCCAGGCAGGCCAGCCCGTACGCGACGGCGGACGCGCCGGCGCAGCCGTACCCGGTCAGGTGCATGCCGAGCAGGCCGAGCTTGCCGAACTCGCGGGCCAGCTCGCGGGCCGGCACGTCGCCGTCCTCATACCAGCCGGCGACGTGCGGGCGTACCCGGTCGGTCACGAGCTGGCGCACGACGGCGCGGATCTGCCGCTCCTCCTCGCTCAGTGACGCGTCGACGTCGAGCAGGTCGAGAGCGGTCACGCCGTCACTCGCCCTGCTCGCCGAGCACGAGCACCCGGGCGTGGATCTGGTTGCGCTGCTGCAACGCCGCACGCAACGCCCGGTGCAGGCCGTCCTCCAGGTAGAGGCCGCCGCTCCACTGCACCACGTGCGGGAAGAGGTCGCCGTAGAAGGTGGAGTCCTCCGCGAGCAGCTTGTCCAGCGCCAACTCGCGCTTGGTGGTGATGAGCTGGTCCAGCCGCAGTGGACGCGGTGGGATCTCCGCCCACTGCTTCAACGTGAAGTTGTGCTCCGGGTAGGGACGACCGTCCCGGACCGCCCTGAAGATCACGGCGCGCTCTCCTCCCCCAGGCCCGGCTGACGATGTGGGTGCCAGCCTAGCCGCTCAGCTCCACCGCCCCCGCCGCACCACATCATCCACCGGACGCCGCCCCCGGCGAAGCGACGGTGACCGATGGTCGACAGCTCGATAACCGATGGTGACGGCACCGATCGGGTGCAGTTCCGGCGGTACCCCGAAGGCGTCCCGGTACGCCTCGATCCGCTGCGGCGGGATGCCGAAGAAGCAGGCGCCGAGCCCCTCGTCCACGGCGGTCAGCAGCATCAGCAGCGCGGCGAAGCCGGTGTCCACGTACCAGTAGGGCACCGGCCAGCGCTCCTCGGCGCGGTCCGCCCAGCCCTTGTCCGGCTCGGCGTACCGGTCGAGGTAGGCGTCGCGGTTGGCGTGCGGCACCACGATCAGCGGCGCCCGGCGCATGCCGGCCAGCCAGCGTTCCCGGCCGCCGCCGTCCGGGGTGGCCGCCGCCCAGAACCGGTCCCGGTCCGCCGGCTCCTCCAACACGAGGAAGCCCCAGCCCTGGGCGAAACCGGCCGACGGGGCCCGGACCGCGTGCGCCAGCAGCCGGTCCACGGTCTCCGGTGGCACCGGCCGGTCGGGGTCGTAGTTGCGTACCATCCGGCGACGCCGGACGACCTCGGCGAACTCCACGCTCAGACCGCCGGCCGGACGCCCCAGGCACCCCGCCAGGTCTGCCCCGGATCGAGCGTGATCAGGTCCTTGCCGGACCGGAACGCGTCCGGCGGGCAGGTCATCGGCTCCACCGCGACGGAGCGGCGGTGCCGCTCACCGCCGAGCGTGTCCCCGGTGAACACCTGCCACCAGCCGAACTCGCGGTCCGCCCAGATCCGCAGCCCGGTCGTGCCGTCCGGCGCGCCGAGCGTCACCGCCGAGCCGCCGTCGGCGTCCCGCCGCACGTCACCGAAAGCCAGGTCGAGCACCAGGCCGCCGATCGAGCGGGGCGTGGTGAAGTCGTATTCCGTCCCGGCGACCTCGGTCGCCGCCACCGGCAGCAGCCGGCCGTCCACCAGCACCCGCCTGCGCCCCGGCACGCTCAGCAGCAGGTCGTCCACGGCGACCTTGGGCAACTGGAAGTAGGGGTGCACGGAGAAGCCGAACGGCGCCGCCTCGGCGGCCAGGTTCGTCACCTCGTGCGCGGCGTGCAGGCCGTCCGGGCCGACGCTCCACCGGCTGCGCAGCCGCAGCGCCCACGGGTAGCCGGGGGTGGGCGGCAGGTCGTAGCCGATCGTCACACTCGCGGGCGACTGCTCGATCAGCTCCCACCGGGCCCAGTCGACCAGGCCGTGCAGGGCGTTGTGCCGTTCCGGCTCGGTCAGGTCGAGCTGGAAAGAGCGGCCCCCGAACGTGTACGCGCCGTCGCGGATGCGGTTCGGCCAGGGGGCCAGCACGTGCCCGGCCGAGCCGGGGCTCAACTCGTCCTCGGCGTACCCGTCGAGGTAGTCCACCCCGTCGTGGCGGTAGGCCCGCAGCCCACCGCCGACCGCCACCACGACGGCCTCGTGGCCGTCGGCGGAAATGGTCCACTGTGCCCCGGACGGTGCCTGCGCGTCGATCCCCATTCGGCGACCCTACCGTCAGCGGCGTTCCTCGGCGGGGGTGGTGGCGCGATAGCGCAGCAGCGCCGGGAACGCCACCACCAGCAGCGTCGCCAGCACGGCCGCGGCGATCCCGCCACCGACCATGGCGAAGCCGGTGCCGAACCCGGCGGCCGTCGCGCCGGCCCGCAGGTCACCCAGGCGCGGGCCGCCGGCCACCACCACCGTGTTCACGCCCTGGAGCCGGCCGCGCATCCGGTCCGGCGCGTACACCAGCAGCATCGACTGCCGCAGGGTCGCGCTCACCAGGTCGGCGGCGCCGGCCACGCCGAGCAGCAGCACCGCCAGCCAGAGCCGGCCGGCCAGCCCGGCGAACGCGATCGCCACGCCCCAGCCGACCACCGCCCCGGCGAGCGCCAGCCCCTGCCGGCGGACCCGGCCGATCCAGCCGGAGGTGAGACCGCCGAGCATCGCGCCGATGGCGATGGAGCTGTAGAGCCAGCCGACCGCCGCGCCGCCGCCGAAGCGGTCCTGGGCCAGCTCCGGGAAGAGCGCCCGCGGCATGGCCAGGATCATCGCGATCAGGTCGATGGCGAAGGAGAGCAGCAGCACCGGCGTGGTGGCCAGGTAGCGGAAGCCGTCGACGATGCTGCCCAGCCCCGCCCGGCGGACGCCGCCGCCCGGCTCCGGCTCGGGCGGCATCGCCGGCAGCCGCAGCGTGGCCCAGAGCGAGACGGTGAACAGCAGCGCGTCCAACCCGTACGCGATGGGCAGCGCCGCGTCGACGCGCCAGCCGGCGAAGATCAGCCCGGCGGCCAGCGGGCCGAAGACGGCCGCGGCGGTGAACGTGGTGTAGTTCAGCGTGGTGGCCGCCGGGACCAGCTCGGCCGGCACCAGCCGGGGCAGGATCGCGCTGCGGGCCGGCGAGGTGATCGCGAACGCCACCGCCTGCACGCCCACGAGCAGCAGGAGCAGCACCGGGCTGCGCGCCCCGGCCAGGGACTGCACCAGCAGCCCGAGCGTCGCGGCCCAGAGCAGGGTGCCGGCGGCGAGCAGCACCCGCCGCCGGTCCCGGGCGTCCGCGACCGCGCCGCCCCAGAGCCCGAAGACCAGCAGCGGTACGAAACCGGCGACGCCGAGCAGCCCGACCCAGAACGAGCCGCCGGTGAGGTCGAACATCTCCACCGGCACCGCGACCGCGGTGAACTGGAAACCGAACATCGCCACCGCGTTGCCGAGCCACACCCGCCGGTACGCCGGCACGCCCAGCGGACGCAGGTCGATCGCCCAGCGACGCGGTCCACGCGCCCGGGCTTTGGTGATTTCCGTCACGGCGCGAGCCGCTCGACGACCCAGACGTCCCCGCTGGTACGCCGGAACCGCAGCCGGTCGTGCAGCCGGCCGGCCCGTCCCTGCCAGAACTCCACCGTCTCCGGGCGGACCCGGAACCCACCCCAGTGCGGCGGTGCGGGGACCGGCTCGACGCCGGTGAACCGCTCCGTCGCCGCCCGGTACGCGGCGTCCAGCGCGGCCCGGTCCGGCACCACCTCGGACTGGGTGCTGGCCCACGCGCCGAGCTGCGAGCCGCGCGGCCGGCTGGCGAAGTACGTCTCGGTCTCGGCCCGGTCGACCCGCTCCACCCGGCCGGTGACGGTCACCTGCCGCTGCATCGGAAACCACGGAAAGACCAGGCTGGCCCAGGGATTGGCGGTCAACTCGGCGCCCTTGCGCGAGTGGTGGTTGGTGAAGAAGACGAAGCCCTCCGGGTCGTACCCCTTCAGCAGCACGGTGCGGCCACTGGGTCGGCCGCGGTCGTCGGCGGTGCCGAGCACCATCGCGTTCGGCTCGGGCAGCGGGTGCGCCACCGCGTCGGCGAACCAGCGGGCGAACTGCGTGGTCCAGTCCGCGGCCAGGTCCGCCTTGGTCAGGCCCAGGTCGGCGGCGTACTCGTTACGCATGCCGGCCGGGGCGGATGTGTCGCCTGTCACTCTCGCCGTCCCTCTCCCGGGCGCACCGGCGTCCCCCGACGCTGGCCAGGCCCCGACGAACAGTCTTCCCCCACCCGAACGGGTGTCCACCGGCGGGGATGTCGCGTGGCGCACAGTGGCTGTGGGTCGCGGACCTGGTTACCCACCGGGCAAGATGTCACGAACCACATCCCTGAAGGTCGCCTGAGCTGCGGGGCTGGATCAGCCCGCCGGGCGCACCGCACCGGAAGCCTGGAGACGACATGTCCGATTTCAAACCGGGCCTGGAGGGCGTCGTAGCCTTCGAGACCCAGATCGCCGAACCCGACCGCGCGGGCGGATCGCTGCGCTACCGGGGCGTGGACATCGAGGATCTGATCGGCCAGGTCTCCTTCGGCAACGTCTGGGCGCTGCTGGTGGACGGCCGGTTCGGGCCGGGCCTGCCGCCGGCCGAGCCGTTCCCGGTGCCGGTGCACTCCGGCGACATCCGCGTCGACGTGCAGTCCGCGGTCGCCATGCTGGCCCCGTACTGGGGGCTCAGCCAGCTCCTCGACATCTCCGACGTCCAGGCCCGCGAGGACCTGGCCCGGGTGTCGGTCACCGCGCTCTCCTTCGTCGCCCAGTCGGCGCGCGGGCTGGGCCTGCCGGCGGTGCCGCAGAAGGAGATCGACAAGGCGGAGACCATCGTCGAGCGGTTCATGAAGCGCTGGCGGGGTGAGCCCGACCCGCGGCACGTCAAGGCCGTCGACGCCTACTTCATCTCGGCCGCCGAGCACGGCCTGAACGCCTCCACCTTCACCGCCCGGATCGTCGCCTCCACCGGGGCGGACGCCGCGGCCTGCATCTCCTCCGGCATCGGCGCCCTCTCCGGCCCGCTGCACGGCGGCGCGCCGTCCCGGGTGCTCAGCATGCTGGAGGCGGTCGAGCGCGGCGGCGACGCCGAGGGCTACGTCCGGGGCGTGCTCGACCGCGGCGAGCGGCTGATGGGCTTCGGGCACCGGGTCTACCGGGCCGAGGACCCGCGCGCCCGCGTGCTCCGGCGCACCGCCAAGGAGCTGGGCGCGCCGCGCTTCGAGGTCGCCGAGGCGCTGGAGAAGGCCGCCCTGGCCGAGCTTCAGGCCCGCCGCCCCGACCGCGTCCTCGCCACGAACGTCGAGTTCTGGTCGGCCGTGGTGCTGGACTTCGCCGAGGTCCCGGCGCACATGTTCACCTCGATGTTCACCTGCGCCCGGATGGGCGGCTGGTCCGCGCACATCCTGGAGCAGAAGAAGCTTCAGCGGCTGGTCCGCCCGTCCGCCACCTACGTCGGCCCGGGCACCCGCAAGCCGCAGCAGGTCGAGGGTTGGGACGCCATCCCGCACAACGTCTGAGATAGAAGGAGGGGCCCCCGCTTAACGCATTCTGCATAGGCGGGGCCCCTTCTTAACACCCGCCCTGTGTCGTACGCCTCAGGGCTGGGGGTGGGACGAACGGCCGGTCGCGGCCGGTCGGGTGCGAGGATGGGGGCCGGCAGCGCTGCCGGCCGGGTTCGGATCCCGGCCGTCCCGTGCGCCCGGCGCACGAGCCGGTCGGCGCTCCGCGCCCGCAGGAAGGCCCGCCCTCGCCCATGCGGAAGGATCGAGACAACCGTGGCTGACGCACCGACCATCCGGATTCCCGACGACCTCAGGCCCGCCGACGGACGATTCGGCTGCGGGCCGTCCAAGGTCCGCCCGGCGGCGGTCTCCGCGCTCGCCGACGTCGCCACCAGCTACCTGGGCACGTCGCACCGGCAGAAGACGGTCCGCGACCAGGTCGCCCGGCTGCGCCGCGGCCTGGCCGAGTTCTTCTCCCTGCCCGAGGGCTACGAGGTGATCATCGGCAACGGCGGCACCACCGCGTTCTGGGAGGTCGCCACGTTCGGCCTGGTCCGCGACCGGGCCCAGTTCGCCAGCTTCGGCGAGTTCGGCGCGAAGTTCGCCAAGTCGGTCAAGGACGCGCCGTTCCTGGGCGAGCCGACCGTACGCAAGTCCGAGGCGGGCAGCGCCCCCACGCTCACCGCCGAAGCCGGCGTGGACGTCTACGCCACCCCGCACAACGAGACCTCCACCGGCGTGGCGGTGCCGATCGGCCGGGTGCCCGGCGCGGACGAGGGCTCACTGCTGCTCGTCGACGCCACCTCCGGGGCCGGCGGCCTGGACGTCGACGTCTCCGAGACCGACGTCTACTACTTCGCCCCGCAGAAGTGCTTCGGCTCCGACGGCGGTCTCTGGCTGGCGCTGATGTCGCCGGCCGCGCTCGACCGGGCCACCGAGATCAAGTCGTCGGGCCGCTACATCCCGGCCTTCCTCGACCTGGTCACCGCGATCGACAACTCGCGGCTGGAGCAGACGTACAACACCCCGGCGCTGGCCACCATCTTCCTGGCCGCCGAGCAGACCGACTGGATGAACGGTCAAGGCGGGCTGGCCTGGGCGGCCAAGCGCACCGCCGAGAGCGCCGGCATCGTGTACGGCTGGGCCGAGCGCTCCGCGTTCGCCACCCCGTTCGTGTCCGACCCGGCGCTGCGCTCCAACGTGGTCGCCACCGTCGACTTCGCCGACGGGGTGGACGCGACCGCGATCGCCAAGGTGCTGCGTGCCAACGGCATCGTCGACACCGAGCCGTACCGCAAGCTCGGCCGCAACCAGCTGCGGGTCGCGCTCTTCCCGGCGGTCGAGCCGGCCGACGTCGAGGCGCTCACCGCGTCCATCGACTACGTGGTGGAGCGACTCTGATCACGTCGTGACGCTGGGTGGTCGCCGGGGCTCCGGCGGCCACCCACCGTGATCATCGCCGCAGCTCAGTCGCGACATGCCGGGGTGTCGTTATCGCCACCGCTGGGAAGATGAGCGTACGGTGGTGCGAGGACGCCCGGGTGGCCGGCTCGTGGCGTGACGGCCAGCGAAGCGGGACGGAGGCAAGCCCATGCGCCCAGTACGCTTCGTCGCCCTTTCCGAGGACGGCCAGGCCCTGGTGCTCACCGACGAGGTGGGCCGCCTGCTGGCCCTGCCCATCGACGAGCGCGTCGCCACGGCCCTGCACTCCGAGCCGGGCGGCGCCCCGCTCGCCGTGGTGCCCGCGTCCACCGACCCCACGCCGTCGCTGTCCCCGCGGGACATCCAGGCCCGGATCCGCTCCGGCGAGTCCGCGGAGGACGTCGCCCGCATCGCCGGCGTCCCCGTCGACCGGGTGCTGCGCTACGCCGGCCCGGTGCTCCAGGAGCGGGCCATGCTCGCCCAGCACGCCCGCCGCACCCGGCTCAAGGGCGCCGAGAAGCCGACCCCGCTGGCCGAGGTGGTGAACGGCCGGCTGGCCCAGCACGGCATCGACACCGAGAAGATCTCCTGGGACGCCTACCGCCGCGACGACGGCACCTGGCGGATCATCGCCACCTGGCCGTCCGGCAAGGCCACCGCGCAGGCGGTGTGGGATCTCGACAAGTCCCGGCAGAACGTCATCGCGCACGACGACATGGCGCAATACCTGTGCGCCGAGCGTCCCACGCCGATCCTCGGCCAGGAGCCGGCGCCGGAGCGGGGCGGTCACGCGCTGCCCGGCCCGTCGCGTGGCGAGCCGAGCCGGGGCGGGCACGGCCTGCCGTCCGGCGTCGAGCAGGCCCGACCGGGGCGGGACCCGATCCGCGCCGGGCGGGACGCGCTGCTCGCCTCGCTCGACCGGCCGCTCGGCGGCTCCTCCGGCCGTGGCCTCGACAGCCGCTCGCCGGCCGCGCTCGCCGGCTCCGACGCGCCCCGGCAACGGGCGGTCGCCGGGGGCGCCGCCGCGCTGCTCGGCGGCGGTCAGGGCTCGGCGTTCGACGACGACTCGGACACGCCGAAGGAGATCCCCGCCGTACCCTCGTTGGCCGTGCTGCGGCCCCGGCGCACCGGCGCCGCGCCGGCATCCGGGTCGGGCAGCGAGGCCGGCGAGGCCGGCGGCAAGCCGCGTAAGCGGCTGCCGAGCTGGGACGACGTCCTCTTCGGCAGCGGCCCGGCGGCCCGCGAATCCTCCTGATCCACAGGTCCACCCTGGGACGCGCGAAGTGAGGCACTCGAAGTGCCCGCGTGCCAGGGTGGACCCATGGAGTACACGAACCTGGGACGCACCGGCCTGTCGGTGAGCCGACTCTGCCTCGGCACCATGAACTTCGGGCCGCAGACGGACGAGCCGGACAGCTTCGCCATCATGGACCGGGCGCTCGAACACGGGATCAACTTCTTCGACACCGCGAACGTCTACGGCTGGAAGCTCGGCGAAGGCATCACCGAACAGATCGTCGGCCGCTGGTTCGCCCAGGGCGACGGGCGGCGCGACAAGGTCGTGCTGGCCACGAAGGTCTACGGCAAGATGGGCGAGTGGCCCAACGACCAGGGCCTGAGCGCCCGGCACATCATCCGGGCCTGCGAGGACTCACTGCGCCGGCTCCAGACCGACACCATCGACCTCTACCAGATGCACCACGTCTCCCGGACCACCCCGTGGGAGGAGATCTGGCAGGCGATGGAGACGCTCGTCGCGCAGGGCAAGGTGCTCTACGTCGGCTCGTCCAACTTCGCCGGCTGGCACATGGCGCAGGCGCAGGCCGCGGCCGGCAAACGCAACTTCCTCGGCCTCGTCTCCGAGCAGTCCATCTACAACCTGCTCACCCGGCACGTCGAGTTGGAGGTCATCCCGGCCGCCCAGCACTACGGGCTGGGCATCATCCCCTGGTCGCCGCTGCACGGCGGGTTGCTCTCCGGGATCATCCGGAAGATGGCCGACGGCAGCGCCGCCCGCGGCACCACCGGCCGCTCGGCCGACGCGCTGGCCGAGCACCGGAACACCATCGAGGCGTACGAGAAGCTCTGCGCGGACCTCGGCCACGACCCGGCGGACGTGGCGCTGGCCTGGCTGCTCTCCCGACCGGGCGTGACCGCCCCGATCGTCGGCCCGCGCACCATGGACCAGCTCGACCGCAACCTCGGCGCGCTCGACGTCCACCTGGACGAGCCGACGCTGACCCGCCTCGACGAGCTGTTCCCGCCGATCGGCAACGGCGGCCCCGCCCCCGAAGCCTGGGCCTGGTAGGTGTAAGGAGGGGGCCCCTATTAACGCATTCGGTATAGGCGGGGGCCCCTATTAACCGCTGCCGGCGGCGAGCGCGCGGCGGCAGGCGCGCGGCGGCGGTGGGCGGTGGGCGCGCAGCGGTCAGAGTGGCCACGCGGCGAGGCGCGTGTAACGGTCGCGGGAGCCGAGCTGGCTGCGAACCAGGATCAGTTCGGCAGCCGGCCACGGCGGGCCGGCGTACCCGTGCAGCGCATCCCGGTCGGCCCGGACATCGGCGGGGTCCACCCGATCGCCGGGGCGGGCGATGGTCAGGTGCGCGCGGAACGGCTTGTCGTCGTGCGGCAGTTCGGCCCGACGCAGCCCGTCGCGGACCAGCCGGGCGAGCGCCTCCAGCGCGTCGGTGTCGCCGCGCACGTCCACCCAGAGCACGGTGGACCGGCCCTGTCCGAAGCTGCCCCCACCGCCGAGGCGCAGCCGCGGTGAGCTGCCCCGGCGGTCCCGGAACGCCGCTGCGGCCAGCCCGAGCGTGCTCTCGACGTCGGCCAGCCGGTCGTCCGGCACCTCGCCGACGAAGGCAAGCGTGAGGTGGAAATGGGCCGGGTCGGCGAGCCGGACGTTGACGCCGCTCGCGGAGGCGAAAGCGACCCGCAGCTCGGCGACCCTTCCGGTCAGGTCGTCGATGGCGGCCTGGGGTGGCCAGATCGCCGCGAAGAGCCGCACCCGGTCAGCGGTGCCGCTGGTGGTGCGCCGCGCGGGCGGCCGGCAGGGTCAACCCGGCGGCGTGCAGCAGCCCTTCGACGCGTACCCGTTCGATCTCCCGGTCGACGCCGTTCAGCTCGGTGAGGTGCTCGGTGATGCCCAGGGCGTGGCAGGCGGCGCGCAACCGCTCGTCGTACGCCTCGATGACCGCGCCGTGCCACACCACCGACCGGTCGGCGGCGGCGAGCCGGTGCCCGCCCAGCCGGCGTAGGTCGTTCGCGAGCTGCTCCAGGGGGCGGCGGCCCTCCCGTTCGAACTCGGTGAGGTCGATGTCACGGGTCAGCGCCTCGGCCTCGACGGCCCGGTCGAGCCGGTCGATGGTGCGGCGCTCGCGGCGCTGCTCGCGCCACTCGGCCCAGCCGCAGGCGACCCGGTCGATGATCTCGTCGGCGCAGAAGATCAGCGCGAACAGGGCGGGCAGGCAGCAGACGGCAAGGATCGCCAGTGTCAGCAGCAGCGCCTGCCCCAATCCCACACATTGACGCTAGGCCCTGCCGGACGTACCCGCCACCCGATTGCCGAAACCCGGCTGCTACAGGTGTGCGGGGTGTTAAGCGGGGCCCCTTCCTATACCGAAAGCGTTAACAAGGGCCCCCGCCTTTCACTCGGCGCCGGCGGACACCACGTAGAAGCGGGGCATCGGGAGTACCCGCAGCCGCAGCCGGGCGCCGGAGCGACGGAGTTGCCAGGTCAGCGCCAGCAACGCGGCGGCCAGCGAGATCAGGCCACCGATCCAGATGCTCGCGCCGGCGCCGAACCGTTCGGCCGTCCACCCGATGATCGGCGCGCCGACCGGGTTGGTGCCCAGGAACACCAGCACCCACAGCGCCATCACCCGGCCCCGGAAGGAGGCGTCGACGCCGAGTTGCACCCGCTGGTTGGCGGCCTGGGCGAAGAAGACCATGAAGAACCCGGTGGGCATCAGGAGCGCCACCACCATCCAGTACGCCGGGGCGAGCCCGACCAGTGTGCCGAAGCTGGCGCAGCCGATCGCGGCGCCGAGCACCAACCAGACCGAGGGGCGGCTGCGCCGGCCGGTGCCGGCGAGCGCGCCGACCAGAGCGCCGACCGCGAGCGCGGTGCTGAACAGGCCGAACGAGGCGGCCCCGGTCTTGAACACGGTCTTGGCCAGCGCGGCGAGGGTGAGCTGGAAGTTGAACAGGCTCATCCCGATCACCGACATGAGCATCATGGGCAGCAGCAGGTCGGGGCGGCGGGCGACGTAACGCAGGCCGTCCACCACCCGGGCCCGGTCCCGCTCACCGGCCGGCGGCAGGGCCTTGCGGTGCAGTTCGGCGGGGCGCATCTTGACCACGTTGACGAGCGGGGCGATCGAGCTGAGCGCGGTGAACATGAAGACCGGGCCGACGTCGAAGGCGGCGATGGCGAGGCCGGCGACGGCGGGGCCGACGATCCGGGCGGAGTTGAACACGGCGGCGTTGAGCGAGAGGGCGTTCGGCAGCAGCGGCACGCCGACCAGTTCGGAGACGAACGCCTGCCGTACCGGTGTCTCCACCGCGTTGGAGACACCGAGCAGGGCGGCGAACGCGAAGACGTGCCAGAGCTGCACCAGGCCGGTGACGACGAGCAGGCTCATGCCGAGCGCCAGCACGGTCCAGAACGCGTTGGCGATGAAGAGCAGCATCCGCTTGTCGTACCGGTCGGCGAGGCGGCCGGAGAGCAGGGTGAGCAGGAGTACGGGGGTGAACTGCAACGCGGTGACCACGCCGAGTGCGGTCGCGGAGTTGTCGCTGAGGTCGAGGACGAGCCAGTCCTGGGCGATGAACATCATCCAGACGCCGATCAGTTTGATCAGCTGTCCGGTGGCGAAGAGTCGATAGTTGCGGACTCGTAGGGACTGGAACATCGTGCTCAGCTTGGCCTGCACTCTTGGTGCGCCTCCTCGCGTCGGGTACGCCTCATCCACAGCGGACGAAGCGAACCGCGCGATGCGGTGTCAGGCGCGAGCGATCCCCTGGAGGATGTCGGCGGCCCGCCGTAGCGTGTCGCGTTCCTCCTCGGTGAGCGCGGCCAGCCGGTCGGCCAGCCACTCGTTGCGGGCGCGCTCGAACTGGTCGAGCACGGCCCGTCCCCCCTCGGTCGCCGCCAGGATGACCTGCCGTCCGTCGGTCGGGTGGGGGGTGCGCTGCACGAGGCCGCGCTCCTCCAGCTTCGCGACGATCCTGGTCATCGTGGGCGGCTGCACCCGTTCGACGTCGGCCAGTTCCCGTGGCGTGAGGGCGCCTGCCAGGTTGAGGCTGGTGAGCGCCGACAGCTGGGTGACCGTGAGGTCGCCGACCGGCCGGGCCTGCCGGACCCGCCGGTTGAGTCGGGTGATCGCATCTCGCAGCTGGGGGGCCAGCTGCGCCGGTGGCACGCGTTTCGCCGTCACCGTCCGCTCCGTCACACTCGTTAGCTTAACTAATGAGCCTGGCTAACGACACGCGTTATGACCAGGCTCACCAGCGTCACAGCAGCACGGACTCGATCGGCCCGCGCAGGAAGTAGAGGACGAAGAGCGCGGCCACCCCGTACAGCAGGGGGTGGACCTCCCGGGCCTTCCCCTTCGCCAGCTTCACCAGCACGTAGCTGATCACGCCGGCCCCGATGCCGTTCGAGATCGAGTAGGTGAACGGCATCAGCACGATGGTGAGGAACGCCGGGATCGCGATCTCGTAGTCGGTCCAGTCGATGGTCCGGACCGCCGTCATCATCAGGAAGCCGACCACCACCAGCGCCGTCGACGCGGCCTCGAACGGCACGATCGCCGACAGCGGCGCCAGGAACATGGCCAGCAGGAACAGCACGCCGGTGACCAGGTTGGCCACCCCGGTCCGGGCACCCTCACCGACACCTGCGGCACTTTCGATGTACGAGGTGTTGCTCGACACCGACGCCGCGCCACCGGCGGCGGCGGCGATCGAGTCGACGAGCAGGATTTCCTTGGCCCGGGGCGGGGTGCCCTGCTCGTCGAGCATGTCCCCCTCCTGGCCGATCGCGACCATCGTGCCCATGGTGTCGAAGAAGTCCGTGATCAGCAGCGTGAAGACGAACATCAGCGGGACCAGCCAGCCCACCCGGGTCCACGAGTCGAGCACGTTGAAGTTGCCGAGCAACGACAGGTCGGGCAGGTCCACCACCTGCTTCGGCAGCTCGGGCACGTTCAGCGCCCAGCCCTTCGGGTTCGGCTTGCCGTCGACGAAGGACGGGCCGATGTTGCCGATCGCCTCGACCACGATGGCCAGCACGGTGGAGGACAGGATGCCGATCAGGATCGCCCCGCGGACCCGGCGCACCACGAGCACCACGGTGACCAGCAGGCCCACCACGAACACCAGCATCGGCCAACTGACGATCTTGCCGTTGATGCCGAGCCCGACCGGCACGGTGCTGTTCGCCGCGTCCGGCACCCGCCGGACGAACCCGGCGTCGACCAGGCCGATGATGGTCAGGAACAGACCGATGCCGACGCCGATCGCGGTCTTGAGCTGCGTCGGCACCGAGCGGAACACGGCGGTACGCAGCCCGGTGAGCACCAGGATGCCGATCAGCACCCCCTCGATGACCACCAGACCCATCGCGTCCGCCCAGGTCATCTGCGGCGCGATCTCGAACGCCACGAGCGCGTTCACACCCAGCCCGGCGGCCAGCGCGATCGGGAACCGGGCCACCACCCCCATCAGGATGGTCATCAGGCCGGCCACCAGGGCGGTCGCCGCGGCGAGCGCCGGGATGGCCAGGGTACGGCCGTCGGCGTCCTCCGAGCCGCCGAGGATCAGCGGGTTCAAGACCACGATGTACGCCATCGTGAAGAACGTCGCGAAGCCACCGCGGATCTCCCGTCCGGTCGTCGACCGGCGGGCGGAGATCTCGAAGTAACGGTCGAAGGCGTTACGCGGGTGCGCGGGATCGGGCGGCGTGCCGTGGTCCGCCGGCGGGGCAATGGCCATCGGAGGTCCTCATCCTGTCGATCAACCGGTCTCGTCGCGCGCATCGTGCCAGATCACCCGGCGGACAGGGAAGGACGATCACGTACGCTGGGCCGGTGCCCGAGGAGCAGCCGCGGCCGGAGCCGCTCGACCCGCCGATGGTGCCGTTCGCCGTCGCCGGGCTGATCGTCTGGGCGGTGGCCGGTCTGGTGTTGCTGATCTTCTTCCGCGGCTGGCTCACCGCACACGGGCACCAGAACTGGCTCTGGACCTGCCTCGCCGGTTTTCTGTGGGGCTTTCCCGGGCTGGCCACGATGATGCGGCACGACGCCAACAGGCGTCGCCGACGGGCAACCGCCGATCCTCAGCGCTGACCGGTCAGGGCTGCCCGGCAGGCTCCACCGGCTCGACCGCTTTCGCCGGCTCGACCGCCTCCGCCGGGCCCGGGGCCTGGCCGACGGGCATCGCCTCGACCTCGCTGTCGTCGTAGACGGTGGGCAACTCGTCGACGGGCGTCTCGGCCACCCCGACGAGCGTCTCCGAGTGCGCGCCGCAGCCGTGGTCGGCGCTGACCACCCGGCCGTCGTCGGGGGCGAAGAAGTTGCCGCACGCCCCGAACGCCTGCCGCAGCGAGCCGGCCAGCGGCAGGTAGAAGCCGCAGGTGCCGCAGCGGGCGGCGGCCGGGGCGGCGGTGGAGATGGCGGCGTCCGGCCCGTGGTCCCCGTCGTACCAGCGTTGGGCGGTCTCGGCGCGCCCTTCCCGGGACAGCACCCGGGCCCGGCCGAGGCCCAGCTCCCAGGAGGTCTCCTCCACCGCCGGGTCGTCGGAGAGCAGGTAGCCGGGGGCGAGCCGCTCGTCGTCGGCCGAGGTGGTGATCAGGTCACCCGGGCCCAGGTCACCCGGCTGGAGCCGCTCCTGCCAGGGCAGCCAGCCCGGGGCGAGCAGCGCGTCGGGGCCGGGCAGCAGCACCGTCTCGCAGATCGTGACGTGCTTGCTGCGCGCCACCCGGGTCACCGTGACGGCCCACCGCCAGCCGCGGTAGCCGGCCATCCGGCAGTCGAAGTAGTGGGTGACGACCCGGTCGCCTTCGGCGACGGCCTGGAGGTGATCGCCGACGTCGGTCGGCTCCACCTCGGTGATGGCGTCGCGGGCCACCTCGACGGCGGCGGCGCAGACCTGGTCGAGCCGGGGAGCGCGGGCGGAGACGGGCCTGGTCACTCTTCCATTGTTCCCCATGCCCGTCGGCGGGTTCTCTCCGGGTGAGGCGGCGCGCGGGGAGCGGATGGGCGAGGATGGGTCACATGGCGCAGTCCTCCCGCTCCGGCCGCTCCTTCCTCGGGCGGACCGTCGGCACCGGCATCCGCGCCACCCGGCTGCTGCTGCGGGGCTCGCTGCACGGCGGACGCTGGATGACCCGTCGGGCCGGCACCGCCCGGGCCCGCAGCGCCGGCAACGAGGTGGGCATGGTCCGCCTGTTCGACCTGCACGCGGTCTCCTGCGCCGGGGACACGCTGATCGCCATCGGCCTGGCCGGGACGATCTTCTTCGACGTGCCGCTGGGCGAGGCCCGCAACAAGGTCGCGCTCTACCTGCTGGTGACCATGGTCCCGTTCGCCATGCTCGCCCCGGTGGTCGGCCCGCTGCTCGACCACTTCCGCCACGGCCGCCGGTACGCCCTGGCCATCACCATGCTCGGCCGGGCCTTCCTGGCCTGGTTGATCTCCGACTACATGGGCGGCCTCGGGCTCTACCCGGCGGCGTTCGGGGTGCTCGCCCTCTCTCGCGCCTACGGGGTGGCCCGGTCGGCAGCGGTGCCCCGGCTGCTCCCCGACGGGCTGGGACTGTCCCAGGTCGGAGCGCGATCCAGCGTCTACGGCACGGTAGCCGGCGCGCTAGTCGCCCCGATCGGCTTGGCCGCGTTCTGGTTCGGGCCGCAGTGGCCGCTCCGGGTCGCCTCGGTGATCTTCCTGATCGGCATGGTGATCGCGCTCCGGTTGCCGCCGAAGGCCGACTCGGAGCCGCCGGAGCGGATGCCGCGCCCGCTGCGGGCGATGCGCCGCAGCGACGGCGAGCGCCCGCTGGGCCGGGGACGTCCCGCCGGTCGCCTGGTGATCGCCACGCTGATCGGAGCTGCGGCGCTGCGCGGGCTCTACGGCTTCCTGCTGCTCTTTCTCGCGTTCGCCATCAAGGCCGGCGACCTGACCACCGATTTCTTCGGCCGCGAGCTGAGCGCCCAGGCCGCGCTGGGCCTGGTCGGGGGCGCGCTGGCGGTGGGCACCTTCCTGGCCACCGCGCTCGGCACCCGGCTGCGCATCCATCGCCCGACCGCGATCCAGTCCAGCGGCACGATCATCGTGGCCGGTGTCGCGCTGCTCGCCGCGATCAAGTTCTCGCTGCCCATGGTGGCGCTGCTCTGCCTGGTGGCCGCGCTGATGAGTGGGATCGCCAAGCTGGCGGTGGACGCGTCGATCCAGGAGCGGATCCCGGAGCGGCTGCGGGCCAGTTCCTTCGCGCACTCGGAGACCGCGCTGATGCTCGCCTTCGTGGCCGGCGGCGGGCTCGGGCTGGTGCCGTTCACCGGCCTGATCGGGGTGGCGGTGGCCGCCGGCGTGGCCGCGCTGGTGGCCGTACGCGGTGTGCTGGTCGCCGGCCGCCTGCGCGGCGAGCGCCTGGTCGGCCGCCCCTTGGGCGACGACGAACTGACCAGCGGCCGCCCCTTGGGTGACGACGAACTGACCGGCGGCCGCCCCTTGGGCGACGACAAGCTGGCGGCAATGTCGCCGGCCGCCACGCCGGCCGAGCCCGCCGGCACGGCGCTACACGAACCGACCGGTACCGCGTTCCACGAGTCCGCTGTCACCTCGTTCGACGACCCGGTGCCCACCTCCCCGGCGCCGCAGCGAGCCGACGTGCCGGCCCCCGACGACGGGCTGGCGCCGCCCGGCTTCCACATCTACCGCCCCTCCTCGTCGGTCGGCGGACCGGGCACGGCGGAGGACGAGAACCGGCGCGATCCCCGGGGGCCGGTGGCGTGACCGGACTGTTGGTGGTCACGGCGGTGCCCGCCGAGGCCGAGGCGGTCCGCGCCGGCCTCACCGACCCGAGCGTGACGGTGCGACCGGTCGGCGTCGGCCCGGCGGTCGCCGGCGCCGCCACGGCCCGGATGCTGGCGCTGGCCGAGGCCGCCGGCCGGCCGTACCGGGCGGTGGTCAGCGCCGGCATCGCCGGCGGCTTCGTCGGCCGGGTGGAGGTCGGCGCCACCGTACTGGCCGACCGCAGCGTCGTCGCCGACCTCGGCGCCGAGTCGCCGAGCGGGTTCCTCCCGGTCGAGGAGCTGGGCATGGCCCCCGAGCTGCTGGGCGTCGGCCGCACCGTGCCCGCCGACCCGGCCCTGCTGGGCGCGCTGCGCGCCGCCCTCCCCACGGCCACCGTCGGCACGGTGCTGACGGTCAGCACGGTGACCGGCACCGCCGCGAGCACGGCGGCCCTCGCCGACGGGCACCCAAACGCTGTGGCCGAGGCCATGGAGGGGTACGGCGTGGCCGTCGCCGCTGCCCTGGCCGACGTCCCCTTCGCCGAGCTGCGCACGATCTCGAACCCGATCGGCCCACGTGACCGCGGCGCCTGGCGTATGCGCGAGGCGTTCACCGCGCTCACCACCGCCGCATCAGTCCTGCGTTGACCGGCAGGTCGAGCCGCATCTCCGCCGCTCGCATCGACTCGACCCGGAAGCCGCAGACCCACAGGAAGCGCGTGCTGCCGCCCTCGGCGAAGCCGTGCGCCGACCGCACCCCGCACCGGGCCATCTCGGCGGTCAGCGCGTTCACCAACCGTCGGCCGATGCCGAGTCGCCGGTATGCCGGCACGACCAGGATCCCGTCCAACACGAGTTGATCCTGCTCGGGCACCGGATGCCCGAACAGCAACTCGTCGCTGCGCTCGTGTGCGCGCAGTTCGCCCACCAGCTCACCGTCGGGCAACTCGGCGACGAACCGCCAAGAGGTGGTCGGCAGCTCCGGGGCGAGGTGCCGACGGACCCGGAAGCCTTGCCGCACCCTTTCGCGAATCCGGTCGCGATCACGCAGCTCCCGGTCGAGGCGGTACGTCACCGCCGGCAGGGCGGTCCAGTAGCCGGCGGACAGGCTCGGCCAGTGCGCCCACCAGGCCCCCGGCCAGTCCTTCGGCTCACGCACCTCCCGGGCGTCCAGGTGCGCCGGGCAGTGCCGCCCCGCCGCGTCCCGCAGTTCCTCCTGCGGCGCCGCCAGCCCTCCGCCCGGCGC
The DNA here is from genome assembly GCF_029581215.1 of Micromonospora sp. WMMD975. Taxonomy (NCBI): domain Bacteria; kingdom Bacillati; phylum Actinomycetota; class Actinomycetes; order Micromonosporales; family Micromonosporaceae; genus Micromonospora; species Micromonospora sp. WMMD975. Next base: position 6,291,511 of record NZ_CP120739.1, on the reverse strand, counting down.
GCCGGGCCCCGTGGCTGGTTCCGGCGCGCCGGGCCCCGTGGCTGGTTCCGGCGCGCCGGACGTGACTGGCTCCGGCGCGCCGTCCGGTGGTGGCGGCACGACGATGATCTGCCCGCCCGCACCGATGACCAGCCGCTCGATGGTCCGGAAACTCGGGCCTGCCGACCGGCCAGAGGACCCACCAGCCGACCGGCCGACCGATGGGCTCGGATTTCCGGACTCGATGCGCGCCAGGGTGGCCTGCGGCACCCCCGACCTCGCCGCCAGCTCGCGCTGGCTGAGATCGGCCGCCCGGCGTAACGCCCGCAGCGTCGCCCCCAGCTTGATGGCCGCTCCGGTGGCCGGTCGGGTGGCCGGCCCGGTGGGACGCTCGACGTCGGTCACCACGCCATGCTCGACCGTCGCCGGCTGTTCCTCCACCCCACTCGTCCGCCTGTGGACGACCCTGTGGAAAAGCAGAGCCCCTGGGGACGAAGGGGTGCGCCAGCGCCTAGAAACTTGATGACGTGAGTGGATCGGCCGCAGGCGGGCGGGCGCGCCGAGCCAGGGCCGAATCCCCCGCCTGGCAGGGAAGCTCGACGCGGCCGGATTGACCCCGGCCCCATCCGACCCCGGCCGAACCCTCAACCCACCAACCGACCCCGACCGAACCTCAACCCCACCCAACCGAACCCCCAACCCAACCCAACCAACCCCGACCGAACCCTCAACCCACCACCGACCCCGACCGAACCCTCGATCCCACCCAACCGACCCCTAACAGGATGAATCAACCCTGGCGAGGATTCGGTCGAGTCCCCCGACGGCGGGGCGAAGCCCGTCCGGGGGCCGATTCATCTACGTCATCAAGTTTCTAGGCAGCCAAACCGCACCTCGCCGCGCGCCAGCTGCTGCTTGAGCTGGGTCTGGTCCACCCTGCACCTTCACCGCGGGGAACAATTCCTCGGCCTCCGTCAAAGCGGCACGGCCTGGACCCGGCACACTCCCTGGACCCGGCACACCCCTGGACCCGGCACTTCGAGCTGAACCCGCCACTTCGAGCTGACCGAGCTGACCCGGCAATTCGCGGTAAGCCCACGGCCTCGCAGGTCACATCGCGGAGCCGGGGCGGCGGGCGCTGGAGAGGGACGGAGCTACGGTGGGAGCGTGGCGCTCTCCCTGGCGATCTCCCCCTGCCCCAATGACACGTTCGTCTTCGACGCCCTGGTGCACGGGCGGGTGCCCGGCGCACCTCCGGTCGAGGTGACCTACGCGGACGTGGACGTCACCAACACGGCCGCCGAGCGTGGCGCGTTCGATCTGGTGAAGGTCAGTTACGCGGCGCTGCCCTGGCTGCTCGGCGATTACCACCTGCTGCCCTGCGGGGGCGCGCTGGGCCGGGGCTGCGGCCCGCTGGTGCTGACCCGGGGCGACCGGGCCGACCTGTCCGGCGCGACCGTGGCGGTGCCCGGCGAGCGGACCACGGCGTACCTGCTGTTCCGGCTCTGGGCTACCGGGCAGACGCCGAGGCGGATCGAGGTGGTGCCGTTCCACGAGATCATGCCGGGCGTGGCTGCCGGCCGGTACGACGCCGGTCTGGTGATCCACGAGGCCCGCTTCACCTACCCGCGGCACGGGCTGACCGCCCTGGTCGATCTGGGCGAGTGGTGGGAGAGCGACACTGGGCTGCCGATCCCGCTCGGCGCGATCCTGGCCCGCCGCGGTGCGGTCGACCCGGTCGAGGCCGCCGCGTGGGTCCGCGAGTCGGTCCGGCAGGCCTGGGCCGACCCGGAGGCCAGCCGCGGGTACGTGCTCGCACACGCGCAGGAGATGGAGCCCGACGTGGTGGACCGGCACATCGGCCTCTACGTCAACGAGTTCACCGCCGACCTGGGTGAGGCCGGCTTCGCCGCCGTGGAGGCGCTGCTGGGCCGGGCCGCCGACGCCGGGCTCGTCCCTCAGACCTCCAGCTCGCGCGCCACCGCGTGGACCAACTGAGCGATCTTCTGCGCGGCCTTGCGGTCGGGGAAGCGACCCCGGCGCAGGTCCGGCTGGACCTTCGCCTCCAACACCTTGATCATGTCTTCGACGAGGCCGTGCAGCTCCTCCGCCGGCCGGCGGCGCAACTCCGCCACGGACGGCGGCGCCTCCAGCAGCTTCACCCCCATGGCCTGGGCGCCACGACGGCTGTCCACCACGCTGAAATCGACCCGCTGGCCACCTTTCAGGTCGGCGACACCCGCCGGTAGCGCGCCCTTCGGCAGGAACACGTCGCCACCCTCGTCACTGGTGACGAACCCGTATCCCTTGGCCGCGTCGTACCACTTCACTCGACCCGTCGGCACCTGTCGAACCCCGCTCCACTCGAACCGTCTACCCCTCCAAGGCTAGCCCGATGATCCGGTCGACCGCCTGCGGGAATTCGACAAGATCATCCAGCACCAGGTATGCGCCGGCCGCACTCAACTCGTCCACCGGGCAGGGGCCGGTCGCCACTCCCACGCCCGGGATTCCGGCCGCCCGCGCCGCGGCCATGTCGGCCACGTGGTCACCCACGTAGAGCGTCGCGCCGTGCTCCCGCAGCGCGGTCGCCTTCTGCTCGGCGAACAGGTCCCCGACCAACTCGTCGACCGGCAGCCCGAGGTGGTCCAGGTGCAGCTTCGCCAGCCGCCCGATCTTGGAGGTCACCACCATCACCCGTCCGCCGCGCGCGTGCACCGCCCGGAGCGCGGCCTCCGCGCCCGGCATCGGCGTCGTCGGAGTGATCGCGTACGCGGGATAGAGCTCCCGGTAGAGCGTCACCGCCTCCTCGATCCGCTCCGGCGGGAACCAGTGTGCCAGCTCGGTACGCAGCGGCGGGCCCAGCCGGGACACGGCCAGATCCGCGTCCACCGGCACGCCCGTGCGCTCGGTCAACGCCCGGTAGGCGGCGGCGATGCCGGGGCGGGAGTCCACCAGGGTCATGTCAAGGTCGAAGCCGACCATCAGCGGAGGCATGCCGAGAACCTACCCAGCGGGCTAGCGTGGTACGACGATGACCACCTCACTCGCCGACCACCTGCGGGCCCTCCCCGACGAGTCCCTGGCCGCCCTGCTCCAGCTGCGGCCGGACCTCGTCGTGCCGGTGCCGGCCGATGTGTCCGCTCTCGCCCTGCGCGCCCAGTCCCGGGTCTCCGTGGCCCGGGCGCTCGACGGGCTGGACCAGTTCAGCCTCCAGATCCTCGACGCCGCCCGGCTCACCCAGGGCCCCGAGGGCAACACCTCCACCGACGAGATCCTGGCCATGGCCACCGCCGGGCCACACCCGCCCGCCCCGACCGCCATCCGCGCCGCGGTGGACCGGCTCCGGGCGCGGTTCCTGCTCTACGGCCCCGAACACGACCTGCACGTGGTGGGCGGCGTCGACGAGGTCTCCCCGTACCCGGCGGGGCTGGGCCGGCCGGCGGCGGAGCTGGACCCGCGCGCGGCGGCCCTGTGCGCGGACCCGGCGAAGCTGCGGCGGACGCTGCTCGCCGCGCCGCCCTCGGCCCGGGCGGTCCTGGACCGGCTCGCCGCCGGCCCACCGGTCGGCACCGTGGCTCCGGGCGCGCTGGAGGCCCCCGCCACCGGCGACCAGGACGTGCTCCCGCCCGACCTGGTCAACGGCGGCGCGCCCACCGGCTCACCGATCCGCTGGCTGGTCGAGCACCGGCTGCTGGTGCGGATGTCCGGCGGCCCCAACGGCACCGTCGAGCTGCCCCGCGAGGTGGGCCTGGTGCTGCGCCGCGACGCCGGTCCGCTCGGCCCGCTGCGCACCGGGCCGCCCGAGGTCTCCGGCCCGCCCCGGGAGGTCAAGGCCGTGGACTCGGCCGGCGCCGGGCAGACCATGGAGGTGGTCCGGCACACCGAGGCGCTGCTGGAGGCGCTTGTCGCCGAACCGGCCCCGGTGCTGCGCTCCGGCGGCGTCGGGGTACGCGACCTGCGCCGGCTCGCCCGCGGCCTCGGGCTGGACGAGCCGACCACCGCGCTGATCTTCGAGGTGGCGTATGCGGCGGGGCTGACCGGCGAGCTGGAACTGACCGGGTCGGCCACCACCCGGTACGGCGGTGACCAGCAGATCCTGCCCACCGGGGGCTACGAGGTGTGGCGCGCGGCGTCGCTCGCCCAGCGCTGGGAGCAACTCACCCGGGCCTGGCTGGCGATGACCCGCCAGGTGGGCCTGGTCGGCCAGCGGGACGACCGGGACCGCCCGATCTCGGTGCTCTCCCCGGAGGCGGAACGCGCCGGCGCGCCGGCCGCCCGACGCGCCGTGCTCGCCGTGCTGGCCGACCTGCCGCTGGCCACTGCGCCGACCCCGGACGAGGTGCTGGAGCTGCTCGACTGGCGGGCGCCCCGCCGGGCCCGGGGGCGGGAGACCGCCCACCGCGAGGTGCTGGCCGAGGCGGCCCGGCTCGGGGTGACCGGGCTGGGCGCGCTCACCACGTACGGGCGGCTGCTGCTGGCCGAGCTGACCGACGCCGACGAGCGGGGCGACGACCCGCTGGGGTTGCGCTCCGACGCCGAGTCGGGTGACCCGTCGACGGCGGTACGCGCGCTCGACGGGCTGCTGCCCGCCCCGGTCGACCACGTGCTCGTGCAGGCCGACCTGAGCGTGGTGGTGCCCGGCCCGCCCGACCCGGCGCTCGCCGCCGAACTGGACGTGGTGGCCGAGCACGAGTCGGCGGGCGGGGCCAGCGTGCACCGGGTCACCACGGCGAGCATCCGGCGGGCCCTGGACGCCGGCTACACCGCCGACGACCTGCACGCGCTGTTCCGCCGCCGGTCCCGTACCCCGGTCCCGCAGGGGCTGACCTACCTGGTCGACGACGTGGCCCGCAAGCACGGCGGGCTGCGGGTCGGCTCCGCCGGTGGGTACGTGCGCAGCGACGACGAGGCACTGCTCACCGAGGTGCAGGCGGACCGTCGACTGGAGTCGCTGGCGTTCCGCCGGCTGGCCCCGACGGTGCTTGTCACCCCGTACCAGGTCAACCGGATGCTGCTGGCCCTGCGCGACGCCGGGTACGCGCCGGTGCCCGAGGACGCCAGCGGCGCGACGGTGCTGGCCCGGCCGAAGACCCGGCGGGCGCCGGGCCGCAGCCCGGTCACCGGCCGCGCGGTGGACCCGCTGGCCACGCCGAAGCTGCCGATGCCCCGCCTGCTCGGCGTGGTGGAGCAGATCCGCCGGGGCGACATGGCGGCCCGGGTGGCGCGGCGGGCGCCGGCGGTGGTCCGTGGCGCGGCGACCACCGGCCCGACGCCGGCGCACGGGCACGGCGACGCGCTTGCCGTGCTCCAGCAGGCGGTACGGGACAAGGCGCTGGTCTGGGTGGGTTACGTCGACGCGCACGGGGCGACCGCGTCCCGGCTGGTCCGGCCGGTGTCGATCGGCGCCGGCTATCTGCGCGCCGAGGACGACCGCACCGAGATGCTGCACACGTTCGCGCTGCACCGGATCACCGCCGCCGTGCTGGAGGAGTGACCCCTATTCGCCGTTGCGCCGCAGCGTGCCGATCACCGAGACGGCCAGCAGCAGCGCGAACGCCGCACCGGCCGACTCGCCGACCGAGTCGACGAAGCCCTGCCGCTGCACGAGCAGCCCGAACAGGAACCACCCGAACACGCCCACGGCGGCGACCGCGTAACCGACCATCGCCGCTGTGGAGACCTCCTGCTGCGTCCGCTCGTCCTCGGGAAGCACGTCCTGATCGACGGTCATGGCCAGTCCCTCCCCGCCCCGTGGTGGACCCGGCTTCCACAGTGACACCGACCGGACCGCGCGGACAGGGGTTAAAACCCTGATCCGGGTGGTCCGGTCACGGGTAGGGCGGGGCCGGCTGCGGTTTCGGGGCGGCTCAGGTGCCGGGACGGTGACCGATCACCACCACGCGGGTGCCGATCGAGCCCAGCTCCCAGAGGCGTACCGCGTCGCGGTGCAGCAGGTTGACGCAGCCGTGCGAGCCGATCGCGCCGTTGTGCAGGTAGGTGGTGGTCTCGTGGAAGCCGATCCCGCCGTTGAACCGCTGCCAGTAGGGCAGCCACACCTCGTACGGGTTGGACCACTCGCGCAGGTTCCGCCCGGCCACCGAGTAGGTGCCGGCCGGCGTGGCGTACCCGGACATGCCGGTGCGGGTGACGGTCGGGCCCAGCACCACCTTGCCGCCGCGCATCGCCCACACGGTCTGCCGGGTCAGGTCGACGCAGAAGGTGAGCCGGGAACCGGCCCGGCAGCGCGACACGTCGGTGCCCGCCAGCCGCTTCGCCACGTCGTACGTGGTGGGGCCGGCGCGCCCGGAGGCGGGGCTGATGCCGTACCGGCTCTGGAATTTCTTGATCGCGGCGCAGTCGGCGGCGGACTGCGTGCCGTCCACGCTCAGCGTCCCGAAACCGCCCAGCCGACTCAGGTAGCTCTCCACGGCCTTCTGGTGCTCCCCCTGCGGGCACCCGGCGGGCCGGCTCGGGGTGGCCTTCGGCTTCGGCTTCCTGGTCGCGGTCGGTGACCGGGTGGGTTTCGGCGTGGCCGTCCGGCTCGGCTGCGCCGACGGGGACGTCGCCGACCGCTCGGGCGTGGGCGGCGCGCTCGCCCCCGATGCTCCCTCCGTCAGCCCGACCGGCGCGGGGGTGGTGCCCCCGGCGCCCTCCGCCTGCGGATCGAGCGCACACGCGCCGACGCCGACCAGCACGACCACTGCCAGGCCGACGACCCGGGCGAGAAACCGGACACGCTGCATGGGCCCTCCCTGGACAGTTGTCCCGCTTTCTAGACGTGTGGGGTGAGTATGACGTTGCCTGTCCAGCGAGAATTTTTTCCGACCTCGCCGGGCGTGCAACACTTGATGGTCCGCCTTCGGCAGGTCAGCCGCGGTGCGGGCACGGATCCCGGGCGATGCGAGGAGACGCGGCGTGAGCGGTGGACCACTGATCGTGCAGTCGGACAAGACGCTGCTGCTGGAGATCGACCACCCGGACGCGCAGTCCTGCCGGATGGCCATCGCGCCCTTCGCGGAGCTGGAACGCTCGCCCGAGCACGTGCACACCTATCGGCTGACGCCGCTGGGCCTGTGGAACGCGCGGGCCGCCGGCCACGACGCGGAGGGCGTGGTCGACACCCTGATCAAGTATTCGCGTTATCCGGTGCCGCACGGGCTGCTCGTCGACGTGGCCGAGACGATGGACCGGTACGGCCGGCTCCAGCTCGCCAACGACCCGGCGCACGGGCTGGTGCTACGCGCCCTGGACCGGGTGGTGCTGATCGAGGTGGCGAAGAGCAAGAAGCTCGCCGGCATGCTCGGCACGAAGCTCGACGACGACACCATCGCGGTGCACCCGTCCGAGCGGGGCCGCCTCAAGCAGGCGCTGCTGAAGCTGGGCTGGCCGGCGGAGGACCTGGCCGGCTACGTCGACGGCGAGGCGCACCCGATCGAGCTGGCCGAGTCCGGCAAGGACGGGGGCAGGGCGTGGACGCTGCGCTCGTACCAGCGCGAGGCGGTGGAGGCGTTCTGGGCCGGCGGCTCCGGCGTGGTGGTGCTGCCCTGCGGCGCCGGCAAGACGCTCGTCGGCGCGGCGGCGATGGCCGAGGCGAAGGCGACCACGCTGATCCTGGTGACGAACACGGTGGCCGGCCGGCAGTGGAAGCGGGAGCTGATCGCCCGCACGTCGCTGACCGAGGAGGAGATCGGCGAATACTCGGGCGAGCGCAAGGAGATCCGCCCGGTCACCATCGCCACGTACCAGGTGCTCACCTCGCGACGCGGCGGCGCGTTCACCCACCTGGACCTGTTCGGCGCCCGCGACTGGGGCCTGGTCGTCTACGACGAGGTGCACCTGCTGCCCGCGCCGATCTTCCGCTTCACCGCGGACCTCCAGGCCCGCCGCCGGCTCGGCCTCACCGCGACGTTGGTACGCGAGGACGGCCGGGAGGGCGACGTGTTCAGCCTGATCGGCCCGAAGCGGTACGACGCGCCGTGGAAGGACATCGAGCAGCAGGGCTGGATCGCCCCGGCGGAGTGCACCGAGGTACGGGTGACGCTCACCGACGCGGAGCGGCTGGCGTACGCGACGGCGGAGGCGGAGGAGCGCTACCGGATGGCCGCGAGCGCCCGCACGAAGCTGCCCGTGGTGCGGGCCCTGGTGGAGCGGCACCCGTCCGAGCAGGTGCTCGTCATCGGCGGCTTCCTGGACCAGTTGCACCAGCTCGGCGAATATCTGGACGCGCCGATCGTGCAGGGTTCCACCACGAACAAGGAACGCGAGCGGTTGTTCGACGCGTTCCGGGCCGGCTCGTTGCGAACCCTGGTGATCTCAAAGGTGGGCAACTTCTCCATCGACCTGCCGGAGGCGGCGGTGGCGATCCAGGTGTCCGGCACGTTCGGGTCGCGGCAGGAGGAGGCGCAGCGGCTGGGCCGGGTGCTCCGCCCGAAGGCCGACGGCCGGCAGGCGCACTTCTACACCGTGGTCTCCCGGGACACCATCGACACCGAGTACGCCGCGCACCGGCAGCGCTTCCTCGCCGAGCAGGGGTACGCGTACACCATCGTGGACGCCGACGACGTCCTCGGCCCGCCGCTGCCGACGGTCGAGTAGCCCGGCTTCCGGTGTTCCCGGCGTCCGTCCACAGTGGCAGAATCGGGCACCGTCACTGGAACACCGGAAGGGGCCCGAGTGAAACGCCGCATCCTGTCCGCACTGACGCTCGCCACCGTCGGCCTTGCCGGCGCGGCCGTGGCGCCCACGCCGGCCTCGGCGAGCGACGCGCCCGGCTTCGTCTGCAACCTCACGCAGAACACCTGGCTGCGGGACCAACCGCACGGCGGCGTGCTGCGCACCCTGACCGCCGGGCGCGGGTTCCGCGCCCACGGGGGCTGGGCCGAGGACAACGACGCCTGGGTGTACGGCCACGGCGCCGAGTACCCGTCGATCGACGGCTGGGTGCCGCTGGGCAACACCACCTGCTGAGTCTCCGCAGGCGGAGGGGACGGCCACGGTCTGATGCGGCCGTCCCCTCCGTCGTCGGTCAGCCCTGGCCGCCGGCGCGGAACGCCACCCAGGCGTCGCTCATCCGGTCGGCCTGGCCGGGGGTGAACATGTTCATGCAGGAGTCCTGCGTGTAGTCCATGAAGTTGTGGATCGGGTCCAGCCCCGGCGCGGTGCAGGTATCCGCGCCGATCGGGCAGTTGAACTGCGGCGCCGCCTCACGCGGCGTGTCGGCGACGAAGTCGCCGGACGCGGAGCAGCCGTGCGCGAAGGTGTGTTCCAGCATCAGCCAGTGCCCCACCTCGTGGGTGAGCGTGTCGCCGAGCGCGTACTTGCCGGCCGTGCCGCCGGGCATCGACTCGTCGAGCATCACCACACCGTCGATGTAGTCACGGCCGTTGTTGTAGCCCTTCGGGAAGTACGCCCAGCCGAGCAGCCCGCCGCCGATGTTCGCCGCGTAGACGTTGAGCGTGCGGGAGTCGCCGGTGTAGAGCGCCTTCTTCATGTCCCGCTCGTTCTTGCCCGGCTCCACCGTGTACCAGGCGCTGTTCACGGTCCACGTGGTGTCGACGAGCGAGAAGCGGAAGGGCGTGTCGGAGGCGTCGGCGGCGGTCCGGCCCGCGTACGAGTCGTTGAGCACGGTCATCTGCGCCGCGATCAGCGTGTTCCACCGGGCCTTCTCGGCCGCGCCGAGCGTGTGGTCGGAGATCATGTGGAAGACCGTCGGCACGGTGACGCTGCCGTCGGCCAGGCGCGGGACGTCTTGATCACGCCGTACGCGTTTGCCTCGTTCTTCGAGTAGAGCGCCGGCTCCTGGGCGGTGGCGCCCGCACTGACCCGGGCGGCGCTTGGCGTCTCCGCGCCGGACTGGCAGGTCGCCGTTGGGGCGGCGGACGCCGTGGCGGGCGCGCCTCCGGCGGTGAGGAACGTGGCGGCGGCAGCGGCGAGCACGGCCAGGTGGATTGTCGGTTTCCTGTGCATCGTTGCACCTTTCGAGAGGCTGAAAGGAACACGACGCGGGGTTGTCAAAGCTGCGGGTCGATGACGTCGTCGTCCCGACATAAGACCACGCCAGCGGCGTCCGCGACACCCTCGGGCGTGGTCAGGCGGCGCTCAGCTTCCTGAGCACGTACTGGTTGAGGCTCATGCCTTCCTCGGCGGCGTGGATGGCCAGCTCACGGTGCAGGCTCTCGCCGACCCGGAGATTGAACTTGCCGGAGTAGGTGCGATCCGACAGCGGCTCCGGGATCTGTTCGCCCTGCTCCGCCATGTCGGCGATCACCTCACGTAGCAACTCCTGGAGCCCTTGCAGGGCCTCGAACTGACTGGCAGCCAACCACGAGAGGGACGGAAACTCGGCGCAGGTGGCGACGAACTCATGATCCTCGGCCGACCACGTGACGCGGTAGGTGTAGTGCGAGATCTCAGGACGGGACTCGGACATCACATGGCCTCCTTCTTGTCGATCGCCTTGAGCACCTGCCGTACCTGGTAGGCCTTGGCCTTGCCATTGTCGTCCTGGATGTTGACCCGTGGATCGCCGGCCCACGGCATCTTGAACACGGCATGCGAGGTGCCGGCCTGTCGCGGCTTCCCGAAGTGATGCTCGCAGACCCGGTAGAGATCGTTGTACGCGATGTTCTGTGGGCTCTTCCGCATCGCTTCGATGAGCCTTGCTATGGAGGGCACGCACCATGGTACCGCATGCAGTACCACTTTGATGCCTTCAGATCAGCTTCGACTGGACTCGGCGACGAATACGCCTCGGCCCGGGCGGCCCACCAGCACGCCCCGCTCCCGCAGCCGCGCGACGGCCCGGCTGATCGTGGACTGCGACACGTCATAGTCGTCCGCGAGCTTTCGTCCGGAGGGAAGCTGAGAACCCGGCGGATAGGTGCCGTCCTTGATCTTCTTTGACAGGTCAGCGAGCAGCTCATCCATGGTGGGCGGGATAGGCACGTCGGGCCCCTTGCAGTCGGTTGGCCCGGCCAGTATCGATCAAGACGCTCGACAGAGGCAACGCATGTAGCACGGGTGACATAGGTGGGTAGATAACTCGGAGACGTGCTTGACATAGGTGACTCGGTAGCAATACCGTCGCTCTCAGTGATGCGGTGCTGTTGCGGTCGGTTGGCGCCTCTCGTACCGGTCTCGCATCGCCGTCGGGACCCCACGCATCCGCGACCCTCTCGAAGGGCGGTCACCTCGTGCGCAACCTGTTCCGCCGGCCGACCCGCCGGCCCGACGAACCCCCACCGCCGTACCGCTCTCCGCTCCGTCCCGCGCAGGTGCGGGAACGCTGCTTCACCGTGCGCCGGCGCGGGCTCGACCCGGTCGAGACCCGCGCCTTCCTGCACCGCGTCGCCGACGAACTGGCCGTCGCGCAGGCCACCGTGGTCGCGTTGCGGGAGGAGAACGTACGCGTCAAGAACGCGCTCCGCGCCTGGCAGGGCGCCCAGTCGGCGCTGCACCGCTACCGATGACCGAGCGTTGGGTGATCCACCTGCCGGTGGCCGCGCCGGACCTGCATCGGGCGCGCATCTTCGCGCGTACCGCCGCCCGGGTGCTGGCCCAGCTCAGCGCCCGGGTCGAGCCGGGCGGGGTGACCGTGTCGGCGGAGGACGCGCAGTGCGTACGCCATTGGGTCTTCTGCGATCGGCCGCTGCCGGACGGCGGTGGGCGGTGTGCGCTGCCGGTGGACCACGTCTCGGCGTGCGCCCGACGCGCGCCCTGGCTCCGACGACGCTGATCCATCCGCGCCATCAAGTTTCTAGGCACCCGACCGCATACCAACCTCGGGCCGAGGTGAGGGAGGCGCAGATGAGGTACACCGCCACTTGCGTGCGCTCGGGCGGCTGGTGGGCGATCACCGTCCCCGAGGTCACCGGCGTGTTCTCCCAGGCACGACGTCTCGACCAGGTCGAGGGGATGGCCCGCGAAGCCATCGCTCTGCTCCTCGACGTCGACCTGGGGAGCGCAAGCGTCGAGGTGCGGCCCGAGATGCCCGTCGTCAGAGGCGGTGCGTGTGCGGCGGCGACGGATGCGCGGGGTTGGCGTGGATGAGGATCCGGGCGCCGGCGGATAGCGGCGCGAGCAGCCACTTCAACGGCTGCTCGTGCTCGGCCGGGTCGACGAGCAGGCGGTCACCGGCGCGCAGGTCGAGTTGCCCGGCGATCTCCGCGGCCAGTCGCCGCCACGTGCCGAAGCTGGTGCCGTCCGGGGTGGCCGGGTCGGCCGGGTCGACGGCGGTGTAGTCCGGCGGGTCGGCGGGGTGCCGCGACACCTCGGCCGACCAGTCCAGCCAGCCCGCCGGCACCGCGTCGAGCGCGCCGGGGCCGCTGCCGACCAGGTAGCGGTGCGTCCCCTCGGGTACGTCCTCCAGCCAGTCGTCGAGGCGTTCCGGGGTCACGAACACCGCGTCGTAGGGCCGGTCCGCGCCCGGCTCCAGCACCGGCAGCCCGGCCAGCGCCCGGGGCCGGAAGGAGACCGTGAGCCCGACCGACCAGGCCCCGAGCAGCACCGCCGCGGCGCGCCAGTGCGGCGGCAGCAGCACCGCCACCCGGTCGCCGGGGCGTAGCCCGCAGCCGTCGCGCAGCAACCCGGCGCTGCGGGCCGTCCAGGCGCCCAGCTCCGACGCGGTCAGCTCGGCGCGCTCGCCGGTGGCGTCGTCGAGGTAGCTGAGCAACGGCTCGTCGGTGGTGACGGGGGTGGGCGCGGGCGCTGTCATCGGACGTGCTCCTCCCTGGCGGGGTCGCCTCACCCTAGCCGGGCGAATCGGTCCACCAGGAGAGCCAGGCGTCGCTCGTGGTCGGCCCGCCGGAGCCGCCCGTTGCGCATCAGCGTGATCAGGCCGTGCAATCCACTCCAGAACGTCTCGGTGAATGTCCCCAGGTCGTTGTCCCCGGCGAACGGGCGCAGGGTCTCGGCCAGTTGGGCGAAGCCCCGGGCCAGGTCGACCGGGACGTCCTGGGTGGCGAAGGGCAACTCGACGGCGAGGGTGAACATCGCGTCGTAGAGGGCGGGCCGGCGCTCGGCGAACGCGACGTACGCCCGGGCGACGTCGGCCACCGCGCGGCGCGGGTCGGTCGCGGCGGTCCGGACGGCGGTGAGGTCGTCGGCGAGGTCCCCGAAGCCTTCCACGGCGACCGCCGCCATGATGGCGTCCTTGCCCTTGAAGTGGCTGTAGAGGACGGGCTGGCTGTATTCGATCTCGGCGGCGAGCCGGCGGGTGGTGACCGCGTCCCAGCCCTCCGACTCGGCCAGCTCGCGGGCCGTGGCGACGATCGCCCGCTCGCGTTCCGCCCGCTCCCGCTCCCGGCGCGCCTGAATCGACATGACCGAGACTCTAGCACCGCTAGCCAGACTGCCGATGCTCTGCTAGCGTCGCCTTCACATCTAGCAGCGCTAGCTTTTGGAGTCGGTCATGCTCAGCTCCCTCGCCTACGGGCTCGCCATCGTCCTCAACCTGTTCATCGTCTTCATCGGCGCGCGTTTCCTCGTGGCGCCCCGGGCCTCCGCCGCCGGCTACGGCGTCCCGGCGACGGAGGGCGGAGGCGACCCCGCCTACCTCACGATCAAGGGCGTGCGCGACCTCACCTACGGCCTGGTCGGCCTCGCCCTGATCGCCTTCACCAACGCCGAAGCGGTCGCCTGGTTCATGCTCGTCGTCACGCTGGCCCCGCTCGCCGACACCGTCATCGTGCTCCGGCACGGCGGCACCCGCGCCACCGCCTTCGGCATCCACTTCGCCACCGCCGTGGTCATGCTCCTCGACACCGCCCTGCTGTTCGCCCTCTAGACGCCGGCCGCCCAGCGGCGTCGGCCACCGAAGAGAGCGCCCCCGGGTCCGCGAACGTCGACTTTGGTCGCGGACCCGGGCGGCCGATGGCCGTATCGGCGAGCCGGGCGGCTACGGCACGGTGCGGGCATGACGACCGAACCCCTGCGCCGCCGGCTCCTCCCGGCGATCGCGCTGCTGCTGCTCGCGCCCTGGTCGAGTCGTACCTCGGTGCGGGTCGCCGGTCGCGGCCCTGGCTGGGCCGCCCGGGGCTGGCCGTGGCCGCGCTGCTCTGGCTCGGCGGCAGCCTGCTGATCTTCGCCGACGACGGAGGCCGCAAGGGTTTTCAGGCCTCGCCGGTCCAGCTCGTGTTCGCCGCCGGGGTGGCGCTGGCCCTGATCGCCGCCGCCCTGCTGCGCCGCCGTGGCCACGTCGACACCGGCGCCGCGACCGCGCCCCGGCCGGTGTGGGCGGGGCTGCTGGTCGCGGTCGCGTACGCCGGGGCAAGCACCCTGTCGGGCTGGCCGGGGATCGGGGTCGCGCTCGCCCTCGCCGCAGTCACCGCCGTCCTGCTCACGCGCTGGTCCCGGCGGCCCGGCTGGGGACAACTGCACGTGCTCGCCGCCGGCTCGGCGAGCGTGCTCGCCGCGGCCGTCTCCGCGTACGACGTGCCGACCTACTCCCCGTCGAGCCCGGCCGCGGACCTGACGGGTGACGTGGCGATCAGCGTGATCGTGCTGCTCCTGGTGGGCGGCGCGTGGTGGCGGATCAGCGGGCGGGCAGCTCGGGACCGCCGTCGAGCAGCGGAGCCAGCAGGTCACCCTGCTTCGCCACCCGCGTGAGCACCTCGGCGGCGGTGTAGGGGCGGGTCGACGGCCGCTTCCCGGCCGCGCCGGCCTCCACCTCGTCCCAGGTCAACGGCGTGGACACGGCCGGCACCGGCTGGGCGCGCAGCGAGTACGGCGCCACAGTCGTCTTCGCCGCGTTGTTCTGACTCCAGTCGATGAAGATCTTGCCGGGGCGCAGGTTCTTCGCCATCTTCGACACGACCAGCTTCGGGTGCGCCTGCTCCAACTCCCGGGCGACGCCCCGGGCGTAACCGGAGACGACCTCCGCGTCCTGCGTGCCGGCGATCGGGCAGCAGAGTTGCATTCCCTTCTTCCCGGACGTCTTCGGGTAGGCGTCGATGCCGTCAGCGGCCAGCCGGTCACGCATCAGCAACGCCACCTGGCAGCACTGCTTCAACGCGGCCGGGGCCCCCGGGTCCAGGTCGACCACCATCACGTCCGGGTGCGCGCCGATCTTCCACTGCGGCGTGTGCAGCTCCAACGCGGCCAGGTTCGCCAACCAGACCAGGGTGGGCAACTCGTCGCAGACCACGTAGTCGATGGTCTCCCGCCCCTTGCTCGACCCGGGGGCGGGCAGGTTCTCCGTGCGTACCCAACCGGGGGTCGCGGCGGGTGCGTTCTTCTCGAAGAACGAGCCGCCCTCGACGCCGTTGGGAAAGCGGATCCGGGTGAGCGCGCGGTCGCACAGGTGTGGCAGCAGCACCGGGGCGATCCGGGTGTAGTAGTCGACCACCTCGCCCTTGGTGAAACCCGCCTTCGGGAAGAGCACCTTGTCCAGGTTCGAAAGCTCCAGCGCGCGCCCCTCGACGTCGACCCTGAACCGGTCAGTCGGCATCGTCGACCTCCTCGGGCGGCTTGTCCGGGCGCAGGCGCAGGACCCGCGGAAAGCGCAGCCGGCCGTCCGGGGTGCGCTGGCCGTACTTGACCTCCACCACGACCCGGGGTGATACCCAGATCGCGCCCCGCGCATCCTCGCGCGGCACTCCGGCGGCGAACGGCGAGCCGGTGGCACGCAGCGGTTCCAACTCGCGTAGCAGCTCCCGCTCGATCGCCGCGCCGATCCCGCCGCCGACCCGCCCCCGGTAGACCAGCCGCCCGTCCGGCCCCGGTACGCCGACGAGCAGCCCGCCGATCCGGCGCGCGCCGGGCCGCCAACCGCCGACCACGAAGTCGCCGGTGACCTCCAACTTGACCTTCACCCAGTCCGGCGAGCGCACCCCGGGCCGGTAGACGGAGTCGGCCCGCTTGGCCATCACCCCCTCCAGCCCGTGCTCGCCCGCCGCCGCGTAGGTGGCCGGGCCGTCGGTGAAGACCGGCGGCACCGCCCACCGGGCGGCGCCCAACCCGAGCGACTCCAGCGCCGCCCGCCGCTCCCGCCACGGCCGGGCGGTCAGATCCACGCCGTCGAGCCGCAACAGGTCGAAGATCATGTACGTGACGGGTACGGTCGCCGCGAGCCGAGCCGCCTTCGCCGCATTACGCACGTGCATCCGCTCGGCAAGCGCGGTGAACGACGGCTGCCCGTCGGTGAAGAGCACCACCTCGCCGTCGAGCAGCGCGTCGTCGACCTGCTCGGCGAGGTTGAGCAGTTCCGGGTACGCGGTGGTGATCTCGACCCCGGACCGGGCGTAGAAGTGCCGGTCGCCGTGGGAGATGTCGGCGAGCGCGCGGACCCCGTCCCACTTGAACTCGTACGCCCAGGCGGCACCGGCCGGGAGCTGCCCGGTCATCGCGAGCATCGGCTTCAACGGCGCGCCGGGCACCTCCTGACTGTAGTTGCACGCCGAAGGGCGTGCGCCTCGTTCGATCGTTTGCGATTCTGGTCTTCAGCCGGGGAGAGGAGCACGGGGATGCGGGCGATCTGGAAGGGAGCGGTGTCGTTCGGCCTGGTGTCGATCGGGGTGAAGGTCTACTCGGCCACCGAGGAGAAGGACATCCGGTTCCATCAGGTGCACCGCGAGGACGGCGGTCGCATCCGGTACAAGCGCACCTGCTCGGTCTGCGGCGAGGAGGTCACCTACGACGACATCGCCAAGGGATACGACATCGGCGGCGGCGAGATGGTCATCCTGACCGACTCCGACTTCGCCGACCTGCCGCTGAGCACCTCGCACGCGATCGACGTGCTGGAGTTCGTGCCGGCCGAGCAGGTCGACCCGATCCTCTACAACAAGGCCTACTTCCTCGAACCGGAGGGCACCGCCACCAAGCCGTACGTGCTGCTGCGCGACGCGCTCACCGACTCGGAGCGGGTCGCGATCGTCAAGGTGGCGCTGCGCCAGCGCGAGCAGTTGGCCACGCTACGGGTCCGTGAGGGCGTGCTGCTGCTCAACACCATGCTCTGGCCGGACGAGATCCGCCAGCCCGACTTCGGCTTCCTCGACGAGGACCTGAAGGTACGCCCGCCGGAGCTGGCGATGGCCAGCTCGTTGATCGACTCGATGGCCGGCGAGTTCGAGCCGGACGCCTTCACCGACGACTACCGGGCCGCGTTGCAGGAGGTCATCGACGCGAAGGTCGAGGGCCGCGAGGTGGTGCAGCCGGAGGAGGAAGAGGCCGCCCCGGCCGCCGCGGTGGACCTGATGGCCGCGCTGAAGGCGTCGGTCGAGCGGGCCCGGGCGGCCCGGGGCGAGGCGCCGTCCGGCGGCGGCGCCGAGCCGACCCCGATCTCGTCGGCCCGCTCGGCGAAGAAGACCGCCGCCAAGAAGACCCCGGCCAAGAAGACCGAGCCGGCGAAGAGGACGCCGGCAAAGAAGACCGCCGAGAAGAAGACCCCGGCCAGGAAGACCGCGGCGAAGAAGGCCGAGCCGGCAAAGAAGGCCCCGTCGGCGAAGAAGGCCCCCGCGAAGAAAAAAACCGCCTGAGGTGTAAGGAGGGGCCCCCGCTTAACGCTTCCGGTATAGGCGGGGCCCCCTCTTATCACCCACGGCCGAGTTTCCCGGCCGGCGTGGCGCCCTCGCCGCCGTCGAGGGCTGGGGCTACGACCGGATCGAGGAGGTCTCCTTCGCCGAGGGCGGGTAGGCGCGGACAGGCCGGATCGCGAGGTTCGTCACCGGTTTCATGGCCGGGCCCGAGGAGGGTTGAGCTGTTAAGAAGGGGCCCCGCCTATACCAAATGCGTTAAGAAGGGCCCCCGCCTTTACTCGGTGTGGGGGTGTGGGCGGGTACCGTGTGCGCGCACCCACCCACTGCAGGGAGTCGACGTGAGCGAGCGTGTGGAGAACCGGTCGGAGGAGCAGGCCGCCCCGGCCACCAAGGCAGGGCGGCGGCTGGCTGCCCAACTGGCCGAGAAGAAGGCCGCCGAGGCGCGACGGCGACGGCAGTCGATGCTTGGCGCCGCCGCCGGTGTGCTCGCCGTGGTGGCCCTGGTCGGCGGCCTGGTCTGGTTGAACAGCGGGGACGACGACAAGCCGGCCACCGCTTCCTCGGCGAGCCCGAGCGCTCCCACCGACCAGGTCGAGCCCACCGCGCCGCCCGCCCCGGAACTGCCCGCCGACATCGACCCGGCGCTGAAGACCAAGCCGACCGTCAAGGCCGGCTCGGGCGAGCTGACCAAGCTGAAGGTCACCACGCTGGTCAAGGGCAAGGGCGCGCCGGTGAAGGCCGGGCAGACGATCACCACGAACTACGTGGGTGTCTTCTACAAGGACGGCAAGCAGTTCGACGCGTCCTGGGACAACGGCCAGCCGGCCACCTTCCCGATCGGCGTCGGTCAGGTCATCAAGGGCTGGGACCAGGGCCTGGTCGGTGTGCCGGTGGGCAGCCGGGTGCAGCTGGACCTCCCGGCCGATCTGGCGTACGGCGACAATGCCGAGGGCGGCCGTCCGGCCGGGCCGCTGCGCTTCGTCGTCGACGTGCTGGCTGCGCAGTAGATCACTCCAGGCTTCCGCCCGGTCACCAAGCGGCAGTAGGTTCGTGTCACCGTGGGCGGTCCACCGCCCACGGTGACCTGTTCACCCACGCGGAGGTGCACGTGGCGGCGCTGGACGACAACGGAACGGCTCGGCAGATGTGGACGCTCTTCGAGCCGGTCCACGCGGTGACCTACTTCCATCCTCGGGCCCGGGCCGCGTTCGAGGCGGTCGGGCTGCGCGGCTACTGGCGTGGCTACTTCGCCGGCCGGGCCGCGCCGCTCGGGCCGGTCGACGCGCCGACGGTGACGGCCGCGTTCTTCAGCTTCGCGCCGCCGATGGTGGCCCGGGCGCTGCCGTCGGTGTGGCAGCTGGCTTCGCCGGAGGAGGCGCTGCGGGCCCGGCTCACCGGGGCGGTGCAGGCGCTCGCCGAGTTCACCTACGAGCTGCCCGAGGCGCACCTGGCCGAGGCCGCCGGTCTGCTGGAGGAGGCGGCCGACCGGGTGGACACCGCCGGGCGGGTGCTCGGCGCGGTCAACGCCGCCCTGCCGCGCGGCGAATACCCGTTGGCCCGGCTCTGGCAGGCCGCCGCCACGCTACGCGAGCACCGGGGCGACGGGCATGTCGCGGCGCTTGTCGGCACCGGCCTGGACCCGGTCGAGGTGGTGGCCTGGCGGTGCCGGGTCGACCAGTCGCGCGAGTTCCACCAGCCGGCCCGGGGCTGGACCGACGAGGAGTGGTCCGCCGCCGAGGAGCGGCTTGTCGACAAGGGTTGGCTGACCGCCGACCGGGGTGCGACCGCGCATGCCACCGCCACGTTCCGGGCCGTGGAGGAGGCCACCGACCGGGCCGCCTCGGGGCCGTGGCGGGAGCTGGGCGCGGAGCGTACCGGGCGGTTGCGGGAGCTGCTCGAACCGATCGCGACCCGCTGTCGCACGATCATCCCGCCGCTGGCCCCGATCGGCCTGCCGGCGCAGCGGTCCGCCGGGGCCACGCTGCCGGGGTGAGCCGGGCCGCCGGCTGGGGCAGGATGGGCGGCATGGTGGACGCGGTGCTCTTCGACCTGGACGGCGTGATCGTGGACTCGGAACCGGTCTGGGAGGAGGTCCGCCGGGCGTACGTGGCCGCGCACGGAGGCGCCTGGCAGCCCGACACACAGCGCCGGTTGATGGGCATGAGCACCGGCGAGTGGGCCGACTACCTGAGCGGCGAGCTGGGCGTCGACAGGTCGGCCGAGCAGGTCGCCGCCGAGGTGGTGGCCGAGATGACCCGGCGGTACGCGCAGCGCGTACCACTGATCGACGGGGCCGACGCGGTGGTGCGCCGCATGGCCGCGCGGTGGCCGCTGGGGCTGGCCAGTTCCTCGCCGACCCGGCTGATCGCGGCGGCGCTGGATGCGACGGGCCTGGCCGGGGCGTTCGGCGCGACGCTGTCGACCGAGGAGACCGCCCAGGGCAAGCCGGCGCCGGACGTGTGGTTGGCGGTGGCGGCGCGGCTGGGTGTCGACCCGGCGCGGTGCGTGGCGGTGGAGGACTCGTCGAACGGGGTGCGTTCGGCGGCGGCTGCCGGGTGCCGGGTGGTGGCGGTGCCGCACGTGTCGTACCCGCTGGATCCGGACGCCGCGGCTCTCACCGCGGTGTCGCTTCCCTCGATCGGCGCGCTCACCCCCGAGGTGGTCGAGGGGTTGTTGGGCTGAGGCGGGTGGCCTACTGGGTGTGCACGATCAGGCCGATGTGGGTGAAGTAGTTCAACGCGCCGAACAGCATGAACGCCAGGCCGGCCAGGGTCCAGGCGACGCCGGTCACGACGAGCAGCGGCCGGCGCATCTGGCGCAGCGCGAACGGAAAGAGCACCGCGCCGATGCCGACCAGGACGTACAGCCCTGAGATGAAGGTCGCCTCGATCCACGGGTAGTCGGCGAACTGCCCGCTGATCGGCTCCTCGGGCGGGGCGGCGAAGAGGGTGAACGCCCAGCCCGCCGCGGCGATGGCGAAGCAGCAGAGTCCGAGCGCGAAGACGAACAGCGAGATCGGCGCGGCCAGTTTCCGGATGAGTTCGAGTCGTCGGTCCACGGCGCCGTCGGCGGTGGTCGTGAAGAGTGGCGCGCGTCGCCACAGCACGAGCGCCGAGCCGAGCAGCAGCACGCCGAAGGCGAGCGCCGGCTCCCCGAAGATGATGTTGTCGAAGGCGAACCCGCCGCTGGCCAGCGGCCACGTCAGGGTCATGTGCAGGCCCGTGGCGGTGAGCAGCGCGCCGAGCACCGCGAAGGCCATCGACCAGCCTTCCGGCGCGATCTCCCGGCCGTCGACCAACTGACGGCCCAGCGCCACCACCAGCAGCAGCCCGACCCCGGCGGCGACCGACATGATCGTGTTGTAGGTGGGCATCTCCACCCAATTGATCTTCAAGCCGTCCTGCGCCAGAACGAACACGGTCGTCACCCTTTCGCGAGTTCGTGCCTGGTGCGGGTCCCCCGCCCCAGCCGGCTCAAACCGCGCCGGCGGCCATCTCGCGGGCAGGCTGAGCTGCGCGAATCGAAGCGGCCCGTCCGCTACCGGAGCGTCGAGCGGGGACCCTCCTTAGGGTGGGGGTAGCGCACGCGACGACGGCGGAGGGACGGCGATGAAGGCGATCGTGTACGAGCGCAGCGGTGACGCCTCGGTGCTCCAGTTGGTGGAGCGACCGGTGCCGGAGCCGGGTCCCGGCGAGGTGCTGGTGCGGATGGCCGTGTCCGGGGTGAACCCGACCGACTGGAAGGCCCGCCAGGCGTGGCCGCTGCCGGCCGGCTGGCAGATCCCGCACCAGGACGGCGCCGGGGTGGTCGAGGCGGTCGGCGAGGGCGTCGACCAGATCATGATCGGCGAGCGGGTCTGGGTCTGGGAGGCGGCCTGGCAGCGTCCCTGGGGGACGGCCGCCGAATACACGGTGGTCCCGGTCCGGCACGCGGTGTCGCTGGGCTCGGCCCCGTTCGACCTGGGCGCGGCGCTGGGCATCCCGTTCATGACCGCGCACCGCTGCCTGACCGCCGGCGAGTTCGTGCCGGACAAGTTGCACGCCGGCGCGTTGAGCGACCACGTGGTGCTGGTGCAGGGCGGGGCGGGCGCGGTCGGCAACGCGGCGATCCAGCTCGCTCGCTGGGCCGACGCCTGCGTGATCACCACGGTCAGCACTCCGGAGAAGGCGCAGCTCGCCGCCGCGGCCGGGGCCGATTTCGTGATCAACTATCGCGAGCAGGACGTGGTCGAGGAGGTCCGCAAGGTCGCGCCCGACGGGGTGCACACGATCGTCGAGGTGTCCGCCGCCCGCAACGCCGCCGCCGACGTACGGATCCTGCGCCCCGGCGGCGCGGTCTGCGTCTACGCCGACGACGGCGGCGACGAGGTGACGCTGCCGATCCGGCCGCTCATGGGTCCGAACGCGCGCTGGCAGTTCGTGCTCGTCTACACCGCGCCGAAGGTGGCGAAGGCGCAGGCGGTGACCGACATCGCGGCGGCGGTGGAGCAGGGCGCGATCCGGGTCGGCGAGGAGGCCGGCCTGCCGCTGCACCGGCACCCGTTGGCGGAGACCGCGGCGGCGCAGCAGGCGGTACGCGACGGCGCGGTGGGCAAGGTGCTGGTCACCACCGCGGACGAGTAGGAACGCGGATCAGATTTCCCCGACATCGGGACAGAGGCGAACAAGTTTCGCAAGAATGGACGGAGCGGGGCCACCCCGTAACGGACGGGCGGCCCCGGCGCGGTGCGAACGCCGGGGCCGCCCTCTGGGAGGAATGTCCGTTCGGAAAACATGTTCCTACCCGTGTTGGCGACGGTACGCCGGAAAGTGTTACGGCGCGGTCAGTTCCCGCACCTCAAGCCCGCCGTCGGCGTACCGCGAGCGCACCACCTTCTTGTCGAACTTGCCGACGCTCGTCTTCGGCACCGCGTCGATGAACGCCCAGCGTTCCGGCAACTGCCAACGGGCCACCGAGCCGGCCAGGAAGTCCCGCAGCTCCTCCGCGGTCACCGAGACGCCCTCCCGGACCACCACCGTGGCCAGCGGGCGCTCGTCCCACCGTTCGTCCGGTACGCCCACCACGCACGCCTCCAGCACCGCCGGGTGCGCCATCAGCGCGTTCTCCAGCTCGACCGAGGAGATCCACTCCCCGCCCGACTTGATCACGTCCTTGGCACGGTCGGTGAGCGTGATGTACCCGTCCGGCGAGAGCGTGCCCACGTCCCCGGTCCGCAGCCAGCCGTCCCGGAACTTCTCCGGGTCCGGGACCTCGTCCCCGACGTACCGGGCGGTCACCCACGGCCCACGGACCTCCAGCTCGCCCACGGACGTCCCGTCGGCGGGCAGCGGCTCACCGAGCGGGCCGACGATCCGCGCGGCCACGCCCGCCGGAACCCGGCCCTGGGTGTAGCGGTAGCGCCAGGCGTCGTCGCCGGTGGCGCCGGCCGGTGCTCGCGACACCGAGCCGAGCGGCGACATCTCGGTCATCCCCCAGGCGTGGATGACCTCGATCCCGTGCCGGTCGTGGAAGGCGTGCATCAGCGCCGGCGGGCAGGCCGAACCGCCCACGATCACCTCGGTCAGCGAGGAGATGTCCACGTCGTGGCCGTCCAGGTAGGCCAGCAGTTCGGTCCAGATGGTCGGCACCGCGCCGGCCAGGGTGGGTCGCTCGGCGGCGATCATCGCGGCGATCGGCTCGGCCTGGAGGAACCGGTCCGGCATGATCAGCGAGGCGCCGGAGAGGAACGCCGCGTAGGGCAGGCCCCACGACATGGCGTGGAACATCGGCACGATGGCCAACTCCCGGTCCTTCGGACCGAGGCCGAAGCCCTCCGGCATGCAGACCTGGAGCGAGTGCAGATAGATCGAGCGGTGCGAGTAGGCCACGCCCTTGGGGTGGCCGGTGGTCCCGGACGTGTAGCAGAGCGCCGCCGCGTCCCGTTCGTCCACCTCCGGCCAGTCGAAGTGGTCCGGCCGGTCGGCCAGCAGCGCGTCCCAGTGGTGCACGGTGATCCGGTCGCCGGCCGCCGCCACCAGCGGGGCCGGGTCGCCGCCGCCGACCACCACCACGTGCCGCACCGAGCCCATCTCGCCGATCACCCGGGCCAGCAGCGGGATGAGCGTGCTGTCGACGAGCACCACCCGGTCCTCGGCGTGGTTGGCGATGTAGGCGACCTGGTCGGGGAAGAGCCGGAGGTTGAGCGTGTGCAGCACCGCGCCCATGCTCGGCACGGCGAAGTAGGCCACCAGGTGCTCGTTGTTGTTCCACATGAAGGTGGCGACCCGCTCGTCGCCGGTCACCCCGCACTCGTCGCGCAGCGCGTGGGCCAGCCGGGCGGCGGCGCGGCCCACCTCCGCGTACGTCATCCGGCGCGGTTCGGCACCGGTCCACGTCACCACCTCCGCCGTGCCGTGCACGGTGGCGCCGTGTTCGAGGATCCGGGAGACCTGGAGGGGGGCGTCCATCATCGTGCTACGCATGGGTGACAACGTAGTGTCGCCGTTCACACCAGCGGAACCCCCCGGAAAGACCGAGCCGGCCGGAATTGATGCGTAGATTGTCCGGGTGAGCATCTCGTGGGCGGACTCGTACGTCGGACAGCTCCGCGCCCTGGCCGGTGACCGGACCCTGATGTTCGTCGGCGCCCGCGCCGTGGTGCGCGACAACGCCGCCCGGGTGCTGCTGATCCGGCGCTCCGACAACGGCCAGTGGGCGTTGCCGGCCGGCGCGATGGAACTCGGCGAGTCGATCGCCGACTGCGCGGTCCGGGAGGTGCGCGAGGAGACCGGCCTGCGCGCGCTGCGGGTGAGCGCGTTCGCGCTCTACACCGGGCCGGACCGCACCCACACCAACATGTACGGGCACACCTACCAGGTGTTCACCGCCGCGTTCCGGGTCGACGAGTGGGACGGCACGCTGTCCCGGTTCACCGACGAGACCACCGACGCCGGCTTCTTCCACCGGGCGGAGTTTCCCACCCCGCTCTCGTCCAGCGTGCCCGAGACACTCGCCGACCTGGACGTCTTCGAGCAGACCAACCGCCTGATCCTGAAGTAGGCGAGCCTCAGAGCATCGTCTGCGACTTCGCCTCCATCTCGGCGGCGGCCTCGTCCTTCGACTCCTTGGGGAGCGGCTTGCCGCCCGGGGCGGCGGCCTGACCGCCCAGCGGGTCGGCGCCGCCGGTGACGCCCCGCGGTCCGGCACCGCGTAGCTGGTGGTTCGGCATGGCCAGGGTGACCAGCACCGCCAGCACGGCGACCAGCCCGGTGGTCAGGAAGACCACGTGCAGCGCGTCGACGAACGACGCCTGGATCGCGGCGCGTACCGGGGCGGGCAGGGCGAGGATGGTCGCCGGGTCGTTGACCGAGATGTTCCCGGCGCCGCCGGCCGCCACCGCCGCCCGCTGCTGCGGCGGGAGCTGGGCGACCGCGCCGGGCAGCCGGTCGCCGAGCGCGGCGGCGAGCCGCGTCGACAGCACCGCGCCCAGGATCGCCACCCCGAACGACCCGCCGAGCGACCGGAAGAACGTGGCCGAGGAGGTGCCCGCGCCCAGGTCGCGGACGTCCACCGCGTTCTGCACGGCCAGGATGAGGGACTGCATGCACAGGCCCAGCCCGACGCCGATCACCACCATGTAGCCGAACGCCACCCAGAGCGACGTGGTCACCTGAAGTTGCCGGAACAGCAGCATGCCGGCCACCAGCACGGCGGAACCGGCCACCGGGAACCACTTGTACCTGCCGATCCGGCTCATCGCCCGGCCGGTGAGGATCGACGTGACGATGATGCCGGCCATCATCGGCAGCATCAGCAGACCGCTGCGGGTCGGCGAGGCGCCCTTGACGATCTGGAGGTAGAGCGGAATGAAGATGATCGACCCGAACATCACCAGGCCGAGCACGAAACCGGCGGAGTTCGCGAGCGCGAACGTCCGGCTGCGGAACAGCCGCAGCGGCAGGATCGGCTCCCGGGTCCGGGCCTCCTGGACCAGGAACGCCGCGCCCAGCACCGCGCCGGCCACGAACAACCCGACGATCAACCCGGAACCCCAGGCGTACGAGTTGCCGCCCCAGCTCAACGCCAGCAGCAGGCAGCTCACGCCGGCGACGAGCAACGCCGCGCCGATCCAGTCGACCGTGTGCTCGCGGCGCTGGAACGGCACCAGCCGCATGACATGCCAGCAGACCACGATGGCGAGGATCGCCAGCGGCACGTTGAGATAGAAGATCCACCGCCAGTTGGTCTCCGCGAAGTAGCCACCGACGAGCGGGCCGGCCACCGACGACAGGCCGAACACGGCACCGAACAGGCCCTGGTAGCGGCCCCGCTCCCGGGGTGGCACCACGTCCGAGATGATGACGAACGCCAGCGTCATCAGGCCGCCCGCGCCGAGGCCCTGCACACCCCGGGTGACGATCAACTGGGTCATGTCCCGGGACAACCCGGCCAGCAGCGAGCCGACCAGGAACGCGCCGATGGAGAACAGGAACACCGGGCGGCGACCGTACAGGTCGGCCATCTTGCCGTAGAGCGGCGTCGAGGCGGTCGACGCCAGCAGGTACGCCGTGACGACCCACGAGTAGTGGTCGATCCCGCCCAGCTCACCGACGATGGTGGGCAGCGCGGTGCCGACGATGGTCTGGTCGAGCGCCGCCAGCAGCATGCCGGTCATCAGCCCGAACATCAGCAGGCGGATCTGGCGGGCGGGCAACGAGGGACGAGCGGCCTGGGCGGTCATCCCGCTTCCTATCCCACCGGGGGCGGATCATGCCCCCGGTGGGCGGGCGAGTTTCCTAGCCGGCGGTGTGCCGGCCCTCGGCGAACTCTTCGACGATCTTGGCGCAGAACGCCGGCAGGTCGTCCGGCTTGCGGCTGCTGACCAGCCCGTTGTCGGTGACGACCTCCTGGTCCACCCAGTTGGCGCCGGCGTTGGTGAGGTCGGTGCGCAGGCTCGGCCAGGAGGTGATCGTGCGGCCCCGCACCACGTCGGCCTCGACGAGCGTCCACGGGCCGTGGCAGATCACCCCGACCGGCTTGCCGGCGTCGAAGAACGACTTCACGAACCGGACCGCCTCCGGGTCGGTCCGCAGGAAGTCCGGGTTCGCCACCCCGCCGGGCAGCACCAGACCGTCGTACGCCCCGGCGTCCGCTTCCTTCGTGGTCACGTCGACCTGGTACTGCTTGCCGTGGTCCAGGTGGTTGAACGCCTGGATCGAGCCGGACTCGATGGAGACCAGCTCCACCTGGGCCCCGGCGTTCTCCACCGCCTCGCGCGGCTTGGTGTACTCGACCTCCTCGACGCCGTCGGCGGCCAGGAAGGCGATGCGCTTGCCCTGAAGTGTCGCTGCCATGCTGCTTCTCCTCTCCGGGGTGTGTCTGCACGGTTCCCCCGGCCGATGCCCCGAAACCGGGCGCATCGGGTGGCCGGCGTCGCACCCGGACCGCCGGGCGGCCAGGTTTGGCCGGTCGCCCCACGGGGACCCGGAGGGGCATGGCAGGAGCAGCGGCGGAAGAGCGCCGGCTGGCCACCGTCGTGGCGAGCTGGCAGGAACGTCCTGTGCTGGTCGTCGGCGACGCCATGCTCGACGAGTGGCGGTTCGCCGAGTCGGAGCGGCTCTGCCGGGAGGCGCCCGCGCCGGTCCTCACCCTGCGCCGCCGGATCTCCGCCGCTGGCGGGGCCGCGAACACCGCGGTGAACGTGGCCGCGCTCGGCGGCCGGGCCGTGCTCGTCGCCCCGGTCGGCGCCGATGTCGCCGGGGACGAGCTGCACGACTGCCTGGACCGGGCGACGGTCTGGGACCGTACGGTGAGCCAGCCCGGCCGGCCCACCCCGGTCAAGCGGCGGATGCTCGCCGGCAACCAGATCCTGCTCCGGGAGGACTCCGGCGGCCCGGAGGACACGCTCGACGAGGACGCGGTGGCCCGCCTGCTGACCGCGCTGCACTGCGCCACCGAGGAGCTGCGCGCGGTGGCCGCCGGACGGCCACTCACGCTCGTGGTCTGCGACTACGGCCTGGGCGGGCTGCCCTCGACGGTCCGCGCCTGGCTGGTCGCCAACCGCGACCGGTACGGCACGGTGGCGCTCGACGCGCACGACCTGGCCGACTGGCGCGGGCTCAACCCGACCGTGGTCACCCCCAGTTTCGCCGAGGCCACCCGGCTGCTGGCCCGCGCCGCGGCCGGTTTCGCCCACGCCGGACGGAACACCGTCCCCACCGGCGGTGACCTGCACCTGGACCACGCGGCGGACGACGACGGCCCGTCCGAGCTGGTGGTCGGCGCCGCGCCCGGCGGAGCCGGCGAACGGGAGGCGGACGCCCCGTCCGGGCCGACCGGCGAGCCGACGCCCGGCGAGGGGCGGGTGGCGTTGACCGGCAACGGGCTCAGTGTCACCGGCACCGGGGTGACCGTGAACGCGACGGCCGGTGCGGGCGTGGACCGGGCCGTGCTGGCCGAGTCGCGCCTGTCCGAGCTGCGCGCGCACACCGGCGCGGACGTGGTGGCGGTGACCCTGGACACCGAGGGCGCGGTGGTCGGCGGCGCCGACGGCTCACCCCGGCGCAGCCACAGCACCCCGGTCCCGGCCAGCCACGCCGTCGGCGCCGGGGACGCGTACCTGGCGGCCATGACGCTGGCGCTGGCCGCCGAGGCGGGCCTGCCGACCGCCGCGCAACTCGCCCAACTCGCCGCCACCATCACGGTCGCCGACACCGGCACCTGCGTGTGCCGGCGGGAGGACCTGCTCGCCGCGCTCGGCACCGCCGGCGAGGACGCCGGGCACCCGGCGCTCGTCGACGCCGGGGAGTTGGCCGCGATCGTCGCCGAACACCGCGCGGCGGGCCGGTCGGTGGTGTTCACCAACGGCTGCTTCGACGTGCTGCACCCGGGGCACGTCCGCTACCTGACCCAGGCCCGCGCGCTCGGCGACCTGCTCGTCGTGGCGGTCAACTCGGACGGCAGCGTCCGCCGGCTCAAGGGCCCGGACCGGCCGGTCAACCCGGTCGAGGACCGCACCGCCCTGCTGGCGGCGCTCGCCTGCGTCGACCACGTGGTGGTCTTCGAGGAGGACTCGCCGGTCCGGCTGATCGAGGCGGTCCGCCCCGACGTCTACGTCAAGGGCGGCGACTACCCGCCGGAGATGGTGCCCGAGGCGCCGCTGGTGCGCCGCCTCGGCGGGCAGGTGCGCACGCTCGGATACGTGCCGGACCGCTCCACCTCGGCGATCATCGACCGGATCCGGGCCCAGGCGGTCGAGAGCAGGCCGGCGTGACCCGACCGCTCGACCCGGGCACGCCCGAGCAGTTCCGCCGACCCCGGCGCGTCGACGTGCTGATCCCCACCCGCAACCGGCCCGCCGAGCTGGCGGTCACCCTCGCCGGGCTGGCCGCCCAGGAGGGCGTACCCGGTTTCGGGGTGGTGGTCAGCGACCAGTCCGACGGCGATCCCGCGTACGCCCACCCGGCGGCGGCCACCATGATCCGCGCCCTGCGGCACCGGGGGCACCCGGTGTTGCTGACCCGGCGGCTGCCCCGGCGCGGGCTGGCCGAGCACCGGTCCTACCTGCTGGCCCGGTCGGCGGCCGACGCGGTGCTCTGCCTCGACGACGACGTGTGGCTGGAACCGGGCAGCCTGTCCCGGCTGGTCACCGCGCTGGCGGAGCTGGGCTGCGGGTTCGTCGGCAACGCGGTGCACGGGCTGTCCTACGTCGACGACGTGCGCCCGGACACCCACCGGCACTACGAGGAGTGGCCGGGTCCGCCGGAGCCCGAACGGATCCGCCCGGGCACGCCGGAGTGGCAGCGGGCGTCGATCCACCCGGCGGCGAACCTGCTGCACGTCACCGCGAAGCTCGGCCTGCCGGCGGGCGCCTGGCGGGCGTACAAGATCTCCTGGATCGGCGGCTGCGTGCTCTACGACCGGGCGAAGCTGGTCGACTCCGGCGGCTTCGACTTCTGGGACCGGCTGCCCGAGCGGCACCAGGGCGAGGACGTGGCCGCCCAGCTCGCCGTGCTGGAACGCCACGGCGGCGCCGGCGTGCTGCCGAGCGGCGCCTACCACCTGGAGTCGCCGACCACTGTCACCGAGCGGGACGTGGAGGCGTGGGAGGTCGTGCTCAACGAGCCGGTGGCGGAGGTGTGAGCAGATCCCGGGCTGCCTCGATCACCTCGACGGCCGGCACGTCGGCGACGAACGACACCCGGTGCGGGCAGTTCCCGTCGCCGGGGCGGTGCGGATAGATCCCGGGCGTGCAGTCGACGCCGCAGACCGGGCAGCGGACGGTCCAGGCGGCGATCGGGCGGTGCCGGCCACGCAGCGGCGACGCCCCGTTGATCAGGTTGCCGATCCAGAAGATCCCGACGGTCGGTGCGCCCACGGCGGCGGCCAGGTGCAGCGGGCCGGTGTCGTTGGAGACCACCAGCGCGCAGTCCGCGTAGGCGGCGGCGAGCGCGCCGAGCCCCAGCGTGCCGACCTGCGGACGCACCGGCACGCCGGCCGCCGCGACCACCGCGTCGACCGTCTCCCGCTCGGCCGGGGTGCCGGTGACAAGCACCTCGTACCCGTCCCCGGCCAGCGCCCGGGCGACCTCGGCGAAGCTCTCCGGCGGCCAGCGCCGCCGGGTGTCGGTGGCCCCCGGGTGTAGCGCCACCCGGGGTCGGGTCGGCGCGCCGAGCACCACGGACGCCTCGGCCCGGTCGGCGTCGGTCACCGCCAGCACCGGGGTGATCGTGATGGCCGGCGCCCCGACCAGGGCCACCACCTCCAGGTAGCGGACCACCTCGTGCTGGTAGTAGACGTAGCGCAGCCAGCGGTCGAGCGGCGGCGCGTCCTCGGCTCGCAGGCCGGCGGTGACCCGGGCGCCGAGCCGCGCCACGAACGGGTTGGAGTTGGCGCCACCGCCGTGCACCTGCAACGCCAGGTCGAACCGTTCGGCGCGGGCGGCGGCCAGGAAGTCCGCCGGCTCGACCGGCGACTCGTCCGGCCCGGGCTCGCGGATGCCCGGCGTCGGCGGCACCACCAGCACCCGGTCCACCGGGCCGGGCCGGTCGCGCCAGAACGCCGCGTGCCACGGCGCGCCGAGCAGCACGATCTCCGCCGACGGGTACGCCATCCGCAGCGCGTCAAGCGCGGGGAGCAGGAAGATGAAGTCGCCGAGCGCGTTGGCCCGCAGCACGGCGATCCGTTCGACGTCCGGTATGCGCTGGCCGGTCGGGCCGAGCGCCGACGACGGCTCCCGGCCGCAGCGCGCCGAGCTGGAGCCGTCGGACGGGGTGGTCACCCGGACCTACGGCCGGTCGGTCTCGTCGAGCGCGGTGTCCGGGTGGTGCAGCTCCCGGTCCGCGGCCGGGTCGGCCCAGGTCGGCGTACGGTCAACGGTGGCGCGCGGGCCGGTGCGGCCGACGGTGATGGTGCGCGTCGCGGGCCGGGCCGCCCGGGGCAGTCGCACCCGCAGCAGGCCGTGGTCCATGACCGCGTCGATCCGCTCCGGGTCGACGCGGGCCGGCAGGTCCACCCGGTATTCGAAGCCGCGGGTGGTGAACCCGCCCGGGATGCCCTGGTCGGCGTTGACCTCGGCCTCCGACCGGGCCCGTACGCACAGCTCCCGGTCGTCCAGCTCGACGGCCACCTCCTCCGGCGCCACGCCGGGCAGCCGGACCACCACCTCCCAGCCGTCGGCCACCTCGGCCATCTCCACGTCGGGGGTGCCGGCCCGACCGCTGACCAGCCGGCTCAGCTCGGCGCGCAGCGACTGCAACTCGCCCATCGGGTCCCAGCCCTGCTGGCGACCCCGCCAGCCCTTCGGGTCCGTCATCGTGCGTCGCCGATCCGCTGCGGGCCGGGTCGCAACGAGCTGAGGGCGTCGAGGTCGTGCTCCGGGTCGACGCCGACGCCCAGCCGGTCCACCAGCTCACCGCCGAGCCAGGCGCTGATCCCGAGGATCGCCACGGCGACCACCTCGATGGCGATCAGGGCGCCCCCGGCCGCGCGCGAGTCGGCGTTGAGCCGGACCACCCAGACCGCGGCGAAGAGCAGGATCACCGCCACGTTGGCGCCGGCGTGGGTGAGCCCGACCCGCTTGGCGCGGGTGCCGGCCGGCAGGGCGAGCAGGTCGAAGGCCCCGGCCGCGGCGGCCAGCAGGCCGCCGATCAGGCCCACCGTGATGTTCCAGTACGCGACCTCGCCGAGGAAGTCCGGCCCGCCCACGGTGTCGACCAGGTCGAAGATCACCGCGGTGACCAGCAGGCCCAGCGGGAACATCACGAGCATCGGGTGCACGGGATGGCCGAGTACCTTCAGCCGGCTCTCCATCTCGGTCTCCATCCGTTGCTGCGTTTCGGTCCGTAACCGCCGCCGTCCGGGACAAACCCGACGGCCGACAGGCTCCTACACTCACGATGGCGGATCCCGACCCGCTCCGGGCCGGAACCGTCGTCGAGGTCAACGGACGGGGGAGGAAGACGTGACGACGCAGGAGATCACCAACGCGGAGGAACTACGCGAGCTGCTCGGCGCACCGATGCCGCGGGCGGTCGCGAAGGAGCGCCGCACGCTGCACCAACGAGACCGGGAATGGCTTGCCGCCTCGCCGTTCTGCCTGGTCGCCACCGCCGGGGCGGACGGCAGTTGCGACGTCTCCCCGAAGGGTGACCCGCCCGGCTTCGCGCTGGTGCTCGACGACACCACCGTGGCCATCCCGGAACGCCCCGGCAACCGGCGCGCCGACGGCTACCGCAACATCCTGGAGAACCCGCACGTGGGCCTGCTCTTCCTGATCCCCGGGCGCACCGACACGCTGCGGATCAACGGCCGGGCGCGGCTGCTCCGCGACGCGCCCTGGTTCGCCGACATGGAGGTCAAGGGCCACCGGCCGGTGCTCGCCGTCGAGGTGGCCGTCGAGCAGATCTTCTACCACTGCGCGAAGGCGTTCCTCCGCTCCGAGCTGTGGGCGCCGGAGACCTGGCAGCCGGACGTGCTGCCGTCCCGCCCCCGGCTCATCAAGGAGGTGGAGGCGCCGGCGGAGAGCCTGGCCGACCTGGAACGGCACTACGGCCCGGACTACGCGAAGAAGCTCTACGTCTGACCGACGGTCGATTAGGCCGGGGCCGCCGGGGTACCGATTCCGGTGCAGACGACGGGACGACAAGGAGTGGTCATGACCAGGAAGGTCGAGAGGTCCATCGACGTCGACGTGCCGGTCACCACCGCGTACAACCAGTGGACCCAGTTCGAGGACTTCCCCCGGTTCATGGGTGGCGTGCGGGAGGTGCGCCAGCTCGACGACAAGCGGATGCACTGGGTGGCCGAGATCGCCGGCGTGCAACGCGAGTGGGACGCCACCATCGTCGAGCAGGTGCCGGACCGGTCGGTGGCGTGGGCGGCGACCGGCGGCACGCCCAACGCGGGCATGGTCCGGTTCGCGCCGCTCGACGCCGGCCGCACCCAGGTCCAGCTCCTGCTGGAGTACGAGCCGGAGGGCCTGGTCGAGCAGGCCGGCGACCGGCTGCACCTGGTGGACCGGCAGGCCGAGTCCGACCTGGAGCGGTTCAAGGACTACATCGAGGGCCGGCAGGTGGAGTCGGGCGGCTGGCGCGGGACCATCGCCCCCGGCGGCCTCCCCGACCCGTCTCCGCAGGATCCGGTGGCCCGGCACCGCGCGGACTCCGACGAGGAGCCGCCGCCACCGGAGACCGAACCGGAGTACGCCCCGGCCCGGCCGGCGGGCATCCTTCCACCCCGATAGACCTTCCACCGCCCTGCCGGAGTGAGCCCGGTGGACCGGCCGACGTGGCCGCGTCCACCGGGCTCCCTTCCGCTCCGGTCCACCGTGCGCGTGGTCAATCCGACTTGGGGGCGAAGGGATGCCAGCGGGGCTGTCGTAGCTCCCGGTCCGTCGGGCAGAGGTGGTGCCAGGCGCCCCCGGTCACCGACCCCCGGTCCGGCAGCGCGTCGCCGCAGCGGCCCGTCGCTCTGCCGGTTGCCGTACTGCCTGAGGTGGGCCAGGTATCCGTCCTCGTCCCGAGGATGGGTGACATGGACGCCGAGAACGGCGACCGGCACGGCGAGCACGCCCGCCACGGCCAGGCCCACCACCACCCGCAGGCGCTTCCTCTGCGTCGATGTTAGGTCGACGTGCGCCGATGTGAACGTCGCCTTCCCGGAGAGCCTGTGGTCATGCCGACGCCATGAACCTCGGTGGCCTGCCGGGCGACTGTAAGGGTATGGCAGGCGATACGGGCGGGAGACGATGTGAATCGGGTCAGACGCGACGCGCTACTGGTTGTTCGGGCCCAGTTGGGAGACCGACGGTCGCTGGCCGAGCTGGTCGGGTACTGGCACGAGCCGGTGTGGCGCTACGTGCGGCGCATGCTCGACCGGGCCGGCTTGGCCGACGATGTGAGCCAGGAGGTGTGGGCCGGTGCGCTGAAGGCACTGCCGGCCCTCAAGGAGCCGGAACGGTTCGCGCCATGGCTGTTCACGATCGCTCGGCGGTCGGTGCTGGATCACCTGCGGGACAAGTACCGCCAGGCCGATCCGCTGGACGGCGAGCCGGCGGGGGACGACGACGTCGCCGCGGTGTTGGACCAGGCGCAGGTCACTGAGAGCCTGGCCGGGTTGCCGGTCTGCGAACGAGAGGTGCTGATCTTGTTCTATCTCTACGACCTGGCATTGGAGGAGTGTGCGCAGGTGCTGG
Source organism: Micromonospora sp. WMMD975 (assembly GCF_029581215.1). Taxonomy (NCBI): domain Bacteria; kingdom Bacillati; phylum Actinomycetota; class Actinomycetes; order Micromonosporales; family Micromonosporaceae; genus Micromonospora; species Micromonospora sp. WMMD975. The sequence continues at coordinate 6,257,383 of NZ_CP120739.1, read as the reverse complement.
CAATCCCGGTGGGGACGGTGAAGTCCCGGTTGTTCCGTGCGCGCCGGATGCTGCGCGACCACATGATCGAGAAGGGATATTCAGGATGACCGAGGGACCGTCGTACGGCCCGGACGACCTCATGCGCGGGCTGTCGCTGCCGCGGCGCGTCGGCCTCCTCGTGGCTGGACTCGGTGGCCTGGCGGCAGCCGTGACCATCGGCCTGCTGCTGGCCACCGAACCCGGCGAGTTGCCGCTACGGACCAGGATCGCGTTCGTCGCGATGATCGGGATCGGGATGGCGTGGGCCGGGTTCGCGGGCTGGGCGTTGGCCCGCCGCCCGCTGTTCGCTGCCGACCGGGTGATCGCCGCCTGGCTCGCGGTCACCTTCAGCGCCCTGTTGACGGTCGGCATGGTGACGATCGCCGTCGTGCGCGCCGGCCCCGCAGGCGTCCTCACCGTCGGCGGTCTCGGCGTGAGCCTGACCGTCGTGGCAAGCATGCTGCTCGTCCGAGCCCGGGCCTACCGCAGGGCGCTGCTCACCCGCCGGCACGAACTCGAACGCCGGAACGGTTGACCTGCTCGCTCCGTCGTCCCGCGTCTGCCTATGCCCGGGCCAGTCGGTCGGCTTGACTGTACCGGTGGCTGTACAGCCAACTCCCTACATGGATCCCCGAAGCCCGGACGACACGGGGTCGTGGCAGTTGCCTCCGTCCAGTACCGTCCGAGCGGCAAACTACTCACAGCACGGGGGAACACTTGACGAATTCCTTCAGTTGCCGTCGAATGCTCGCCTGGACCGCGCCCGTGGCGCTCGCGCTGACCGCGCTTGCCCCGGCCCTGCCAGCCCAGGCCGCGGCGAAGCCCACGCCCATCGTCACCGCCGGCCCGGTCGACAAGGACCTCAACGGTGACGGCGTCCCCGACCTGGTCACCATGGGCGGCCCGGGCACTGGCCTCAACTCCGGCGTCTGGTCCGCGCTCGGCCTCAAGTCCCGCAGAACCGGCGTCGGCACCGGCCAGGTACAGACTCCGGCCATTAACATCGGCCTGCGCGGCAACGGAGTCACCGGCAACAATTCGCCGACCGACTTCGACGGCGCCCAGGTCATCACCGGGCGCTTCACCGGCTACGACCGCCAGGACTTCGTATACTACAACCCGACCGGTGTCTCCGCCGGAAACGGCGGCATCATCGTCGGTGCCGGGGACGGGACCATGCTCAACCCGAACCTCAGCGGCAACCAGTCCTCGATCCTCTCCGACAGCCTGTCGGACGCCAACGGCAACATCCCGCTGGGGCTAGCGAACGCGTTCCAGGCCGACGGCATCGACAACGGCATCCCGGACCTGCTCGGCATCTCCGGCGACGCCACCAACGGCTACCGCCTCGGCTACCACGCAAGCTGGGGCGTGCCCGGCGCCTACTACGGCACCACCACGCTGACCAACTCCACCCCGACCGGCGGGGGCGACTGGCAGAACTGGAGCATCGCCACCACAGAGACCGCCTCCGGGGTCGCGCTCTTCCTGCGTAACGCCACGACCGGTGACCTGTACCTGTGGACCGGGGTCACCATGGCCGACAACGGCGACGGCACCGGCACGCTGACCCACACCCAGTACCAGGTCGCCGCGAACTGGAACACCGGCGTCGCGATCAGCACCCTCTGGGCCGCCGACATCAACACCGACGGCACCCCGGACCTGTGGACGGTCCTGCCGAATGGCACCTACCGCGCGTACCTAATCTCCTGCCTGTCCAACAGTGGCACCGCGACGGTCACCGCCACCCACGCCCACCGGCTTGCCTGACCTCCTAGGGCGCGCCGCCACCCGGCAGCCCGCCCCAGTCCGGCCAGCCGATCGAGCCCCGCCGACTGAAAATCGGAAGGTCGGCGGTTCGACCCCGCCCCTGGCCACATAGCCTTTCGCCGTGCTACAGAGGTCCCCACCAGCGGAAACGTCGGTGGGGATCTTGCTTTGTGCCCTCATCGGGTACGTAGCGGCGTTGCCCGTGGCTGCCCCTTCTTGGCCGCTGTTGCCGCCGGACGCGGCTACCGTCGCGTCCGCGGATGGTCCACTGCCCGGCTTCGTCGGGAGCGAACCTCAGCACCGGGTCTGACGAGATGGCCTGCGCTACTGCAACCGAAGGACGCAACCCTGGACCGTGACGGGTGATCTCCGCTGGACATGAAGAAGGCCCCGTGGCCGGACGTTGGTCCTGGTCACGGGGCCTGTCCCCGAGTGGAGCCGCCTGACGGAATCGAACCGTCGACCTACGCATTACGAGTGCGTCGCTCTAGCCGACTGAGCTAAGGCGGCAACGGTGCTCAAGTGTACGGCACCCCCGGCCGACAGCCGAACCGGATCCCCCGGGTCCGGAACCGGACAGCGGGGCACGGGCAGCCCCGCGCGGGAGAGACTTCCCGGCCGGCGCGGACTACCCTGCGGCGGGTGAACGACGATCACGTACCGCCGCCGCAGCAGCAGCCGGACCCCGAGGCGCGCCCGGGTGAGCGGGCCAGCCGTCGACCCCACCGCATCGACCCGCTGGAGCTGGGCTTCACCCCGCGCCGGCCGGTGCCCTGGCTCGCGCCGCTGCTGCTGATCACCACCGGCCTGCGGACGCTGCTGGCCATGCTGTTCGGGGCGTACCTGGACAAGCGCGAGTTACAGAACGCCTTCGGCGACGACACGTTCCGGCAGGTCGGGCCGGACGGCGGGCTCTGGCTGGACTACGTGGCCGACCTGGGCGACGGCTTCGACGCCACGTACTCGGTGGCGTACCTGCTCGCCCAGCCGGAGCTGACCGTGGACGGCCACCGCCTGCCCCGGGCGCAGACGCTGGTGATGGGCGGCGACCAGGTGTATCCGTCGGCCGGCTACGAGGCGTACGAGGACCGCTGCAAGGGGCCGTACCAGGCGGCGCTGCCGGTCGCCCCGCCGGAGCGGCCGACGCTCTTCGCGGTGCCCGGGAACCACGACTGGTACGACGGGTTGACCGCGTTCCTGCGACTGTTCGTCAGGTCCCGGGACCGGCACTTCGCCGGCTGGGGCACCGGCCAGTCCCGCTCGTACTTCGCGGTCGAGCTGCCGGCCGGCTGGTGGCTGCTGGGCCTCGACGACCAGTCCGGGTCCTACCTGGACGATCCGCAGCTCACCTACTTCGACGAGGTCGCCCGCAAGCTCACCCCGCAATCCAAGGTGATCCTGGCGGTGCCGGCGCCGACGTGGGTCAAGGCCGCCGACCACCCCAACGCGTACGACTCGATCGACTACTTCATCCGTACCATCGTCGCGCCCACCGGGGCGCAGGTCCGGGTGCTGGTCTCCGGCGACCTGCACCACTACGCCCGGTACGCCGGCCCGGAACGGCAGCTCATCACCTGCGGTGGCGGCGGCGCCTACCTCTACCCCACCCACCGGTTGCCGGAGCGGCTGGAGGTGCCGCCGCGGGACACGTTGACCCGGCGGGCCAGCCGCACCCGCGAGTACGAGCTGACCGCCCGTTATCCGGACAAGGCCCGTTCCCGCCGGTACGGCTGGGGCATCTTCGGCCGGCTGCCGTACCGCAATCCGGGTTTCGCCACGCTGCTCGGCACCCTGCACACGCTGCTGATGCTGGCCATGGCCGGGGTGGCGGCGCAGCGGGCCGACTCGACCGCGCAGCGGCTGTTCAGCGTCCCGTTGGTGGCGATGCTCGTGGTGACGCTGCTGGGCGCGGTGTTCTTCGCCAAGCCGCCGAGCGCGGACGGCAAGCGGCACGCCCGGCACTGGATCCTCGGGGTGGCGCACGGGGCGGCCCATGTGGCGCTTGCCGCCGGCGGGACCTGGCTGTGGCTGCACCTGCCGTTCTACGACTGGCCGTGGCCGTTGCCGGCGGTCGCGGCGGTGGTGCTCTACGGCCCGGCGAGTGGGCTGGTCGGCAGTCAGCTCGTGGCGCTCTATCTGCTGGTGGCGGGCGCGTTCGGGGTGAACCTGAACGAGCTTTTCGCCGGCCAGGGCATCGAGGACTCGAAGGCGTTCCTCCGGTTCCGCTTTGACCCCGACGGCACGCTGACGATCTATCCCATCGCCCTGGACAGGGTCTCCCACGCCTGGAGCCTAAACCCGGACGATTCCCCAACAGCCCCCTGGCTGACCCCGAAGACCCCCTTGACCCCCCGCCTGGCCGAACCCCCCATAACCCTCCGCTGACCCACCCGCCCGCACCATCGCGGTGATCATGAAGTTGACGACACCGGAAGAGATCAACTTCGCCGTCAACTTCATGATCACCGCGGGGAGGCGGGAGGGCGGGTGGGGTTGTAGTGCTGGTCGTGGGACTGGCGGGGGGCGCAGACCGAGGCGCGGCTGCACTGGCAGCGGGAGCCGTCGGCGTCCAGGCGGACCGTCACCGCGTCGCGCGGGACGCTGTGACCGACCACCTTGCCCTCGCCCTGGGGGGTGTCGACGCGGGTGCCGACCGCCGGGGCGGACTCCTGGAATTTCTGGTACAGCGGATGCTCGTATTTCAGGCAGCACATCAGGCGTCCGCACGCGCCGGAGATGCGCAGCGGGTTGAGCGGCAGGTCCTGGTCCTTCGCCATCCGGATCGTCACCGGCTCGAAGTCGGTGAGGAACGTGGCGCAGCACAGGTCACGCCCGCAGGAGCCGATGCCGCCCTGCACCCGCGCCGAGTCGCGGGCGGAGAGCTGCCGCAGCTCGACCCGGCAGTGCAGCGTCGCGCCCAGGTCACGGACCAGGGAACGGAAGTCCACCCGGTGCGGCGCGGTGAAATAGATGGTGGTGCGGTCGCTGCCGGTCTCCGGCGTGCCGAGGACGTGGTCGACGGCGACCACCTTCATCGGCAGGCCGTGCTCGCGGATGAGCCGCTTGGCGGCCACCTTCGCGTCGGCCTTGCGCCGGCGTAGCGCCTCGTCCCGGCGCAGGTCGTCGTCGTCGGCCGGCCCGGCCAACTTCGGGAAACCCGCGGTCTCCTCGTCGACCCACTGCGCGGCCCAGACGCACTCGGCCACCTCGGGACCGTCGTCGGTGGGCACCAGCACCCGGTCGCCGACCTGCGGGCGCAGCTCACCCGGGTCGAGGTAGTAGAGACGCCCGTACCGGTTGAAGCTGACCGCGCAGAGCATGCCCATGCGCCCTACCCTACGCGGCTCCGCTCGACCGGACGGCTCGCCGGTCGCCGTCCGGTCACACCGCGCAGCGATCCATCCCGGTCGAACCGACCAAGCGGCCCCCATGCGTCGCCCGGACGGTTGAAACCTGGGCCGGTCCCGGGACAAACGCCAGCCGTTCGCGTTGAGTGAAGGCATACCTGCGGGGGGTGCAGGGGAAGACCACGGCGTCGCACGCCGATGCCCGGCCACGGCCGGATCGACGTGCGACGCCGTGAGTCGTCAGGAGCCGATCCGGGTGGTGCCGCCGTAGCGCGGCGCGGTGCCGGCGCGGTCCCGCCAGGTCGTCTCGGCCAGGCTCGGCCCCCACTGACGCAGCAACGTCTCGGCCCCGTCGTAGGCCACCCCGAGCACGCCCAGCACCCGGGTGGCGATCTCCGCCGCCGCCGCCGACGCGCCGGCCGGGCCGGCCTCGACTCCCGGCCGGACGGCGGCGTGCACGGTGACCGCCTCGGTCGAGCCGAGCACCTCGGCGAGTGCCCGCGCCAGCGCGGCCCGGCTGCTCTCCACCCAGGCGGCGAGCGCGTCCGCGTAGCCGGCGGTCGACTCCAGCCGCCCGACCAGGCTCTCCGGCCCCTCGTCGAGGTGGCGGAGCAGGGCGCCACGCGCCTCGTCGTAGGCCCCGGCGGCCGACCCGGACCAGGCGACCGGGTCGGCGAGGACGGCGCAGGTGTCGTCGTACCCCCGGACGAGCCGGCGCACGGCGTGGCCGGCGCCGGTCAGCGGCGCGGGGTGCAGTTCGAGGAATTCGCGCACCGCCACGCCGGGGAGGACCTGCATCCGGCGCAGCAGCGGCCAGAGGCGGTGCCCCTCGGGCGCGCCGGCGGCGAGCAGCGTGTCGACCCGGGTGAGCAGGTCGAGACCCGGCTCGGCGAGGCGGTCCAACGCGTCCATCAGGCCTCCCGGGCCAGCCGGCCCGCGACCGCGTCGTCGGCTGCCGCGTAGCGGTCGGCGGCGCTGCGCAACGCCGCCGCGGCGGCGGCCAGCCGGTTGGCGGCGGCCTGCGCCTCGCGCGCCCGGTCGTTGGTGGCGGTGGTCCACTGCCGGTGCAGGGCGCGCCCCACCTCGCCGGGCCGGCCGGCGGCGTGGGCGCCGAACGCGGGATGCGGCGGGTCGGCGGCGGTCACGGTGCGGGCCAGCGTGGCGAGGGTCGCGCCGGCCTCGTCGAGGCGGGCGGCCAGGGTGCGCAGCGATTCCATTGTCAGGCTCCCGCCAGCGGCCGGTATGCCGCGAAGGTCTCGTTGTGCAGCTTCTCCCGGGCCCACTGCGCGGCGTCGGCGGCGGCGGTCACCGCGGCCTGCACCGAGCCGGCCACGTCGCGCGGGCTGCGCTGGTGCAGTGGACCGAGGAAGCGCACGTCGGTGATCCGCCCGCCGGCCGTGACCACCACCTCGACCAGCCCGTCGGGTGAGCGGACGGTGACCTCCACCGTGGCGATCGCCTGGTCGAACTCGGCCTGCAGGGCCTCGATGCGGCGATAGCGCCGCACCGCCTCCTCGATCCAGGCCTCGTCGATCTCCCCCCGCGCCATCGGCGCACTCCTCCCGGCTGGTCGGCGCCGCCGGCCCCACCCCGACGCCATCCTCACTGAGCGTGCCGCCCTCGTCACCACGGCATCACCGGACCGTACCGCACGTCAATCGCGCGTGTCGATGCCCTGTGGACAGCGCGGGACGAGCGCCTCAACCCCGCCAGAGGGAGAGCATCATCGCCTCGACCGCGATCCGCGGTTTGACGTTCGCCCCGATCGCCGCCCGGCACTCGAGCACGGCCTCCAGGCGGCGCAACGAGCCCTCCGCGTCCCACTTCTGCGCGCCGGCCCCGGCCAGCGTCGCGGTGTCGGTGTGCACCGGCGCGACAGGTGCCCGCAACGCCATGGTGAGCGCGTCCCGGTAGAAGCCGGCCAGGTCGACGAGCGCCCGGTCGAGCGCGTCCCGCTGGGCCCGGGTGGCCCGCGACTTCTGCCGCTTCTCCAGCTCCTTGAGCTGGCCGGCGGCGCCCCGCATGGCGCCGGCCGCGCCCCGGCCGGTGCCGCCCGCGCCGAGCGCGGTCTGCAACGCCGACCGTTCCGCCTCGTCGGCCTCCGCGACCGAGGCGGCGGCCTCCGCCTCGGCCGCCTCGATCAGCGCCGAGGCGGCGTCGAACGCCGCGCCCACGCCGGTGAGCCGGCGCGGTACGGCCAGCACGGCGTCCCGCCGCTGCCGGGCCTCCGGGTCGCGGGCCAGCCGCCGGCCCCGGCCGACGTGCCCCTGCGCCGCCGCGGCGGCCCACTGCGCCACGTCCGGGTCGATGCCGTCCCGGCGGACCAGCACCTCGGCCACCGCGCCGGCCGGCGGCTGGCGCAGCGGTACGACCCGGCACCGCGACCGGATGGTCACCGACACGTCGTCCGGGTGGGTGGACGGGGCGCAGAGCAGGAAGATGGTACGCGGTGGCGGCTCCTCGACGGCCTTGAGCAGCGCGTTGCCGGCGGCCTCGGTGAGCCGGTCGGCGTCCTCGATGATGACGACCTGCCAACGGCCGCCGGAGGGCGTGCTCGCCGCCCGCAGCACCAGCGCGCGCATCTCCCCGACGCCGATGGAGAGCCCGTCCGGCACCACGAGCCGCACATCGGCGTGGGTGCCGGCGAGCGTGGTGTGGCAGCCGGGGCAGTGCCCGCACCCGGCGCCGTGCACGCACTGGAGCGCGGCGGCGAAGGCGCGGGCGGCCACCGACCGGCCGGAACCGGGCGGGCCGGTGAAGATCCACGCATGTGTCATCCCGGCACCGGGATCGACGTCGGTCGGCCCGGCCCCGCCCGCGTCGCCGGCCGGCGCGGCCTCGCCGGCCCGCAGCAGCGCGGCGGCGGAGGCGGCCCGCCGCAGCGTGACCACCGCCTCGTCCTGCCCGACCAGATCGCCGAAGACGTCCGTCATCGTCGGCGTTGCTCCATCGTCACCAGCTCCGATTCGGATAACTCGGGCTGGACCGAGGTGTCCGGGCCCTGCGCCGGGCGTGGGTGCACGATCCCGGCCGGGTTGACGAGGAACTCGTCCACCCGGCGGGCGACCGCGTCGGCGATCTCCTTCACCGGGCGGGAAGCGTCGAGCACCAGGTAGCGCTTCGGGTCGCCGGAGGCCAGGTCGAGGAAGGCGTACCGGACCCGCTCGTGGAACGCCAGCGACTCGGCCTCCAGCCGGTCGGCGCCCTCGCTGCGGGCCTCCACCCGCCTCAACCCGGTGTGCGGCTCGACGTCGAGCAGGACCACCAGGTCGGGCTTGAGCCCGCCGGTGGCCCAGGAGGAGAGCCAGGAGACCTCGTCGACCGGCAGCGTCCGGCCGGCGCCCTGGTAGGCCAGGGACGAGTCGACGTACCTGTCGCTGATCACCACCGCGCCGCGGGTGAGCGCCGGGCGCACCACGGTCGCCACATGGTGGGCCCGGTCGGCGGCGTAGAGCAGCGCCTCGGCGCGCGGCGACGGCGCGTCGTCGGTCGCGGTGTCGAGCACCAGCGAGCGGATCCGCGCGCCGACCCCGGTGGCGCCCGGCTCACGGGTGACCACCACGTCCCGCCCTCCGCCGCGCAGCCGCTCGGCCAGCGCGGCGAGCTGGGTGGACTTGCCGGCGCCCTCGCCGCCCTCGAAGACCACGAACAGGCCGGCGGAGACGAACGGCTCGGCCGGCATCAGCGGGCGACCCCGGATCGAGCCCCAGAGGTCGGCCAGGACCGGCACGCCCTTCTTGTCGTCCATCTGGCCGAACGCGCTGATCCCGGCGAAGATGCCGGCCGCGCCGGCGGCGAGCAGCAGCAGTCGGGTCGAGGAGATGGAGATGCCCAGGTCGGCGATGGTGAGCTGGCGGGAGCCGCCGACGCCGACCAGGAGGCTGCTCAGCGCGATGGCCAGGATCAGCACCAGTCGGGTGCCGATCTGCACCACCGCGAAGACCCGGCCGCGCACCTCGTCGGCCACCTCGCCGCCGAGCAGCGTGGTGCCGGCCAGGAACGCCATGCCGGCGCCGGCGCCGACCAGAATCGCGCCGAGGATGGCCATGGACAGGTGGATGGCGAACGCCAGCACCAGCACGGAGGCGCTTGCGAGCACGATGCTCATGCCGAACCAGCGACGCCGGGACAGGTCCCGCACGAGGATCGGGCCGAGCCCGATGCCGAGCGCCAGGCCGACGAAGATCGCACCGAAGAGCAGCGAGAACGCGGCGTCACCGGCGCCGAGCGAGTTGGCGAAGAACTTGGCCGTGCCGACCACGATGCCGCCGCCGGCGAACGCGCCGAAGATGCCCAGCACCAGGCCGCGCACGAGCGGCGTCTGCCCGATGAACTTCCAGCCGTCGGCGAACTGGCGGAACATGCTCTGCTCGGTGCGTTCCCCCTCACCGCGCTGGGCCTCGCTGATCTCCTTGATCCCGAAGGCCACCACGAGCGCGGTGGCCAGCCGGGAGAAGGCGTTGAACCAGAGCGCGAGCTGGGCCGGCTCGGCCCAGCTCGGCAGGTCGCCGCCGATCGCGCCGCGTACGCCCCGGTCCAGCACGGCCAGGGCGATGGCGGCGGCCACCGGGGTCAGGCCGTACGTGGTGATCAGGGTGAGCTGGTTGGCCGTCTCCAGCCGGGTGCGCGGGATCAGGTTGGGGACCGCCGCCTCCTTGGCCGGGATCCACATCAGGGTGATCGACTCGATCAGGAAGGTGGCGATCAGGGCCCAGCCGACCACCAGGCCGCCCGCCGCGCCGGTCAGCGCGTAGAGCGGGATGGAGGCGAAGAGCACGAAGCGCAGCAGGTCGCAGATGACCATCGTCCACCGGCGGTCGAACCGGTCGGCGAAGACGCCCGCCACCGGGCCGAGCACCAGCGCCGGCAGCAGCCGGATCGCGGTCACGCCACCGAAGGCCGCGCCCTGGGCGGTGCTGCCGGACACCTGGGAGGCGGCGAAGAGCGCGGTGGCGAGCAGGCCGAGCCAGTCGCCGAAGGAGGCCGCGCTGAGCACGATCCACAGCCTGCGGAACGGCCGGATGCGCAGCACCGAGCGGATGGCGGCGAGGCCCGACCGGTCGGCCTGTGTGCCGGGCGACGACACGCCGGACGACTCGCCGTTCTTCTGGCTTTCGATGGCCGTACCTCCACGTGCCGGCCCAGGTCTGGGCATCCCCGGTGGAACACTCTAGCCGCGCGGAGGGGGTCTCCTCCGGTGACATCGCCTGATCGTCGAGCCTAGGCCGCCGGGACCACCGCCCGCAGCCGGACAGACGCGAGGGTATTTCGCATTGCCGTTCCGACAGTTAGCGTGCAGACGTGGCCATCGACCGTGCCGAACTTCGCGATCGTCTCGACCGGGCGACCGCCCACCTCGACCCGCCGTACGCGGTGGTCGACCTCTCCGCGTTCGACGCCAACGCCGACGCCCTGGCCGGGCGGGCCGGCGGCAAGCCGCTGCGGGTGGCGAGCAAGTCCGTGCGGGTCCGCGAGCTGCTCACCCGCGCGCTCAAGCGGCCCGGCTGGCACGGCGTGATGGCCTTCACCCTGCCCGAGGCGCTCTGGCTGGCCCGGGGCGGCGTCGCCGACGACGTGCTGGTCGCGTACCCGACCGCGCACCGGGGGGCGCTCACCGAGCTGGCCGCCGACCCGGCGCTCGCCGACGCGGTCACCCTGATGATCGACGACGCCGGGCAGCTCGACCTGATCGACCGGGTGTGCCCGCCCGGGGGGCGGCCCGCGCTGCGGGTCTGCCTCGACCTGGACGCCTCGTGGCGACCGCTGCGGGGTCGGGTGCACGTCGGGGTGCGCCGCTCGCCCGTGCACAGCGCCCGGGCGGCCGGCGCGCTCGCCGCCACCGTCGCCGGCCGGCCGGGCTTCCGGCTGGTCGGCCTGATGTCGTACGAGGCACAGATCGCCGGCCTCGGCGACGCACCGCCCGGGCAGGCGCTGGTCGGCTCCGCGATCCGGGTCGCCCAGCGCCGGTCGTACCGGGAACTGCTGGCCCGCCGGTCCGCCGCGGTCGCCGCCGTCCGCGAGCACGCCGACCTGGAGTTCGTCAACGGCGGCGGCACCGGCAGCGTGGCCGCCACCAGCGCCGACCCGGCGGTCACCGAGGTCACCGCCGGCTCCGGGCTCTTCGGGCCCACGCTGTTCGACGCGTACCGTGCCTGGCGGCCGACCCCGGCGGCGTTCTACGCCTGCGCGGTGGTCCGCCGGCCGGCGGCCGGGCTGGCCACCGTGCTCGGCGGCGGCTGGATCGCCTCCGGCCCGGCGGCGGAGAGCCGGCTGCCCCGGCCGTGGCTGCCGGCCGGGCTGAAGCTCCTCGGCGCGGAGGGGGCGGGCGAGGTGCAGACCCCGCTCGCCGGCGAGGCCGCGGACGGGCTGCGGGTCGGTGACCGGGTGTGGTTCCGTCACGCCAAGGCGGGCGAGGTGTGCGAGCACGTCAACGAGGTGCACCTGGTCGAGGGCGACACCGTGGTCGGGACCGTGCCCACCTACCGGGGCGAGGGCCAGGCGTTCCTCTGACGTGACGACGGCGGGCCCGGGCGCACGCTCCGAACCCGCCGCTCGTGTGCCGCTCAGCCCTGCTGGACGGCCTCGGTCGGGGCGTCGACCTGCCGGTGCAGGTATTCCCGGATGAGCGCCTTCGCCTCGACAAGCACCCGCTCGTCGCCGTCGGCACGGCGGCGGAACGCCAGCTTGATCAGGGCGTCCGCGGCCTCCACCGCGACCTCCAGGTGGAACCGCAGGTCAGGCACGCCGGCCAGGCCGAAACGCTCGGTGAGTACGCGGGCGAGCTGCTCCGCGATGACGCCGTTGTTGTCCCGCGCGTCGTCAAGCAGGTGCAGGTCGACCACGTCGCCGAAGTGCAGGGTACGGAAACCGGGGACGGTGCGGTGCATCGAGATGTACTCGTCGATCGCCGCGTCGACCCCGTCCCACCAGTGGGTCAGATCGTCCGAGGCGAACCGTTCGTCGAGTCGCTGGAGGTAGGACTCCATGGTGCGCAGGGTCAGCGCCTGCACGATCGCCCGCTTGTCCGGAAAGAACTGGTAGACCGACCCGATCGCCACCTCGGCGCGCTCGGCGAGCAGGGTCGTGGTCAAGCCCTCGTACCCCACCTCGTCGACGAGCTCGGCGCAGGCGTCCAGCATCCGCTGGACCCGCGCCACACTTCGACCCTGCACCGGTACCCGACGCAGCGGCCCGGTCGTGGCGGCTGGTGTGGACACTCGGCGCCACCCCCCTTCGACGGATGAAACATATCTGCACGTCACGAGTCTGTGACTACCGGTACAACGAGCCGGGCTCGATTACGGTATTTACCAGGCACAACGTTCCTGATATGAATTCAGTTCATATTCATGTCGAGGAGTTTCACCATGGCCGGTCCCCCCGCCGCCTGGTCCAACTGGGCCGGCAACCAGCACAGCACGGCGCTTGCCACCGTGCGCCCGCGTACCGTCTCCGAGGTCGCCGACGCGGTCCGGCAGGCGGGCGCCGCCGGCCGGACGATCCGGGCGGTCGGCAGCGGCCACTCCTTCACCGCCACCGCCGTCGCCGACGGGCACCGGCTCGACCTCGCCGACCTGGCCACCGACGTCACCGTCGACGTGGCACGTCGCCTGGTCACCGTACCGGCCGGGATGACCCTGAACACGCTCAACGCGCTGCTCGTCGGGTACGGGCTGGCGATGCCCAACCTCGGCGACATCGACGCGCAGACCATCGCCGGCGCGCTCTCCACCGGCACCCACGGCACCGGCGCGAAACTCGGCTGCCTCTCCACCTTCGTGGCCGGGCTGACGCTCGTCACCGGCACCGGCGAGGTGCTGCGCTGCTCCGCCGACGAGCACCCCGACGTGTTCGCCGCCGCCCGGGTCGGTCTCGGCGCGGTCGGCGTGGTCGTCGAGGTCACCCTGCGCTGCGTCGACGCCTTCATGCTTCGCGCGCACGAGCGGCCGGCCGCGCTCGCCGAGGTGCTCGACGACCTGCCCGGCCTCTACGAGCGGCACGACCACGCCGAGTTCTACTGGTTTCCCTACACCGACCGGGTGCAGGTCAAGGCCAACGACCGGGTGCCCGCCGACGACCGTCCGCTGCCCCGCTGGCGCGGCTGGCTGGACGACGACTTCCTGTCCAACACCGTCTTCGCCGGGGCCTGCCGGCTGGGTCGCGCCGTGCCCGCCCTCGCCCCCAGAATCAGCGCCGTCTCCGCCCGGGCGCTCACCGAACGCATCTACACCGGCCGCTCCGACCTGGTGTTCTGCACCCCGCGCCGGGTCCGCTTCGTGGAAATGGAGTACGGGCTGCCGCGCGACGCGCTGCCCACCGCGCTTGCGGAGCTGCGCCGGATCGTCGACCGGCTGCCGTTCAAGGTGCTCTTCCCGGTCGAGGTGCGGTTCACCGCCGCCGACGACATCTGGCTGTCCCACTCCTACGGGCGGGACTCCGCCTACATCGCGGTCCACCAGTACGTCGGGATGCCGTACGAGCCGTACTTCCGCGCGTTCGAGCAGGTGGCGACCGAGCTGGGCGGCCGGCCGCACTGGGGCAAGCTGCACTGGCGCGACGCGGACTCGCTGGCCACCGCCTACCCGAAGTTCGCCGATTTCCAGACCGTCCGCACCCGCTTGGACCCCGAAAACCTCTTCAAAAACCCGTATCTGCAGCAGGTGCTGGGAACCTGACCCGAGATCTTGGAAGATGAGGGCCCCTCCGGGGGCCGTTTGCTTCCAAGATCTCGGCCCTGGTCGTCATCCTCGCCAGCCGGCGGCCCGAAGAGCGGCACGGATCTGGGCGATGACCGCCTCCGGTTCCGTGCGAAGGGCCCAGGAGGGGAACCGGAGGATGCGGTCGCCCTCGACCCAGAGCTCGTTCTGCCGGCGCATATCCGCCCACGCGTGCGCCGGGTCGAGATGCTGCCCGCCGTCCACCTCGACGTGCACCCGCCACTCCTCGAAGTAGGCGTCGAGGTAGCGTCGCCGGCCCGCGGCGTCCCGCCGGACCAACTGGCGGGTCGGTTCGGGCAGACCGGCACTGCGCACCAGACGGAGCAGGTCAAGCTCGCCCAGAGAGTGCGCACCGCCGGTCGCATCGGTGGCGGTGGACAGAATCAGCCGACGCCGGCGGACCCGCGGCATCCGGTCGAGCACCTCATGCAGGTCGTCACCGCCCACCAGCCGCTGCTGGAACGCCGCCGCTACGATGGCCCGGGCCTGGCCGTCCGAAGGCGCCCACTGGGCCGCGTCGACCACCGACCGCGCAGCCGCAGTGCGGGGCGGCTGGCCGACGTACACCACGTCCTCGTCGAGCAGGTGAGTCGTCCGGTGTGCTCGCACCCCGGCCGGCAGCGGGGCGCGCCGGCAGGTGGCCGGCAGGAGCAGGTGGACGACGCGATCCGGGAACCCGCGTAGACCACCCGCCTGGGCGGCGGTGATCCCGCCGAGCAACGCGGTCGGCCCGGCGGCCAGCACCGCGATCCAGCGGAGCTGAGCGGAACCGACCGGACCGTTGTGTGCGACGAGAACGGCACGGTGGGCTTGGCGCCAACGACCGGTGGCAACCCGGTGGCGGATCGCCTTGCGGGTGAGGTGCGCCAGCGCCTGACCGAGGCTCAGCACGTCGTCCTGCCGGAACAGCAGCCAGGTCAACTCGTCCGCGTCATCCGCCGGAAGCCTCCGACGCATGCCCGCCCACGAATCCCCCACCCGTCCAACCCTGCCCGCTCGGGTGCCGGCTGCGCCGCCCCTGTGGACAACCGCGAGATCTTGGAAGTTACCGGCCCCTCTGAGGGCCGGTAACTTCCAAGATTCACTCCTTCGGGGTTGAGGTCGCCTTCTTCGGAGGCGCCTTCTTGGCGGGGGCCTTCTTCGCCGTCGCCTTCGTGGCCTTGGCCGCCGTGGTCTTCTTCGCGGCGGTGGTCTTCTTGGCGGGGGCGGCCTTCTTGGTGGCCTTCTTCTTGGGGGCGGGGCCCTTCGCGCGCTTCTCGGCGAGCATCTCGGACGCCTCCGCCAGCGTCAGCTCCTCCGGCGTCTGCCCGCGCCGCAGCGACGCGTTGAACTCCCCGTCCGTCACGTACGGTCCGAAGCGCCCATCCTTGATCACCAGCGGCTTCTCGGTGAGCGGGTCGGCGCCCATCTCCCGCAGCGGCGGGGCGGCGGCCCGGCGCTGGCGGGTCTTCGGGGCGGCCAGCAGCGCCAGCGCCTCGTCGAGCGTGACGGTGAACATCTTGTCTTCCGAGTCCAGCGAGCGGAACTCGTCACCGCGCTTGACGTACGGGCCGTAGCGGCCGTTGTTGGCGAAGACCTCGACGCCGTCCGGGGCCACGCCCACCAGCCGGGGCAGGCTGAGCAGCCGCAGCGCCTGTTCCAGGGTGAGGCTGTCCGGCGACTGCGAGCGCAGCAACGACGACTTCCGCTCGCCGCTCGCCACGTACGGGCCGAAGCGGCCGGACTTGAGCAGGATCGGCTCGCCGGTCGACGGGTCGTCGCCGAGCTTGCGCTCGCCCCCGCCACCGAGGAACAGCTCGTGCACCTTCTCCGGGGTCAGCTCGTCGGGGGCCAGGCCCTCCGGGATCGGCGCCCGGTCGCCCTGCGAGCCGCCCTCCTCACCCTCGCCCTCCCCGGAGGCCGAGCCGGACGCCGACGCCGAGCCCGAGCCCGACGCCGAGCCGGGCAACGCCCGTTGCAGGTAGGGCCCGTACCGGCCGACCCGGACGACGACCTCGCGCCCCTCGTCGTCGGTGTGCAGCGGGATCGAGTTGACGCTGCGCGCGTCGATCTCGCTGAGGTTCTCGGTGACCAGCTTCTTCAGCCCGCCGGCGTGCGCGATGGCCTGGTCGCCGGCACCGTTGGCGCTGCCGAAGTAGAAGGAGGTGAGGAAGTCGACCGCGGCGTGGTCACCGCCGGCGATCTCGTCCAGCTCGTTCTCCATGCTCGCGGTGAAGTCGTAGTCGATCAGGCGCGGGTAGTGCCGTTCCATCAGCCCGATCACGGCGAACGCGAGGAACGTGGGGATCATCGCCTGGCCGCGCTTGTTGACGTACCCGCGGTCCTGGATGGTCTGCATGATCGAGGCGTACGTGGACGGGCGGCCGATGCCCAGCTCCTCAAGCGCCTTGACCAGCGACGCCTCGGTGTAGCGCGACGGCGGCTGGGTGTGGTGGCCCTGCGCGGCCAGCTCGTCGGCGGTCAGCGGCTGGTCCTTGACCAGCGTGGGCAGCCGCCGCTCGGCGTCCTCCGCCTCGGCATTCTCGTCGTCGCTCGACTCGACGTACGCGCGCAGGAAGCCCGGGTCGGTGATGGTCTTGCCGGTGGCGCCGAAGTCGGCCTCCTCCTGCGCCGACGAGACCGCGCGGATGCGCACGGACACGCTGGAGCCGACCGCGTCGGTCATCTGCGAGGCGATGGTGCGCCGCCAGATCAGCTCGTAGAGCTTGAACTCGTCGCCGGACAGCTCCCGGGCCACGTCGCCGGGGGTGCGGAAGTTGTCGCCGGCCGGACGGATCGCCTCGTGCGCCTCCTGCGCGTTCTTCACCTTGCCGGTGTAGCGGCGCGGCTCCGGCGGCACGCTGCGCTCGCCGTACAGCTCGACGATCTGCCGGCGAGCCGCGGCGATGGCGGTCTCCGACAGGTTCACCGAGTCGGTACGCATGTAGGTGATGTAGCCGTTCTCGTAGAGCCGCTGCGCGGTGCGCATCGTCTGCTGGGACGAGAACCGCAGCTTGCGGGCCGCCTCCTGCTGGAGCGTGGAGGTGATGAACGGCGCGTACGGGCGGCGGCGGTAGGGCTTCTCCTCGACCCGGGTGACGGTGAACGGCCGGTCCGCCAGGCGGGCCGCCAGCCCCCGGGCCCCGCCCTCGTCGAGGTGCACCACACCCGCGCCGGCCCTGACCCGACCCGTGGTCGGCTCGAAGTCCTTGCCGGTGGCGATCCGGTCGCCGTTCAGCGCGACGAGCGTGGCGTTGAACGTGCGCGGGCCCTCGCCCGGCTTCGCCACCGCCAGGGTGGCCAGGATGTCCCAGTATTCGGCGGTGCGGAACGCCATCCGCTGGCGTTCCCGCTCGACCACGATCCGGGTCGCCACGGACTGCACCCGGCCCGCCGAGAGCTTCGGCATGACCTTCTTCCACAGCACCGGGGAGACCTCGTAGCCGTAGAGCCGGTCCAGGATGCGCCGGGCCTCCTGGGCGTCGACCAGGTCACGGTCGATCTCCCGCGGGTTGGCGACCGCGGCCTGGATGGCCGGCTTGGTGATCTCGTGGAAGACCATCCGCTTGACCGGCACCTTGGGCTTGAGCGTCTCCACCAGGTGCCAGGCGATCGCCTCGCCCTCGCGGTCCTCGTCCGTGGCCAGGAAGATCTCATCGACCTCCTTGGCCAGCTTCACCAGCTTGTTGATCTGCTGGCGGCGGTCGGCGGAGACCACGTAGAGGGCGTGGAAGCCGTTGTCGACGTCGACGCCGAGCCGCGCCCACGGCTCGCCCTTGTACTTCGCCGGCACGTCGGCGGCGTTACGGGGCAGGTCCCGGACGTGGCCGAAGCTGGCCTCCACGACGTACCCCGGGCCGAGGTAGCCCGAGATCGTCTTGGCCTTCGCCGGTGACTCGACGATGACCAGACGGGTGGTTCCAGCGTTGCTCGGCACGTCTCTCCCCGACCTCACTCCTACGCCATGCCCGCTTCGGGCCGTGCTGCACCGTCCGGACCGCCGATGGCCCGGACGTCCAACGTAACGCGCCGCCCGCGTTCCGGGTTTCGTGGGCGGCAGACGGGCCGCCTTCCGGGCGACAGTCGGCCGAACCCTGCCGGACGGCGCCACCGTACACCGTGGGTAGGGCGCCAGGCGTGTCACTGTGACGATCACGGACCCCCGGCGGAGGTGACGCCCGTCGTTTTCCTGCGCAAATCGCCGCCCGGCCGGTCCGCGATCGGACAGTCGGTGGTCAACCGTGCGGGCCCGGCCAAATCGCGGCCGGCGCGGCCGGGGGCCGCTCCCCGACCAACTCGGCGAGCCGGGTCATCCGCCGGCCACCGATCCGGTACGCGGGCCCGCCGTCCTCGGGCTCGACGAACGCGGCCGGCAGCCCCACCGCGGCCAGCGCGGCGCGCACCGCCGGCCAGCACTGCTCGTCGGCCGGGCCGAGCCGGAGCCGGAACCCGGCCGGCTCGGCGGCACCGGCGGCGGCGACCCAGAGCCGCAGCCGCCGCCCGTCGAGGTGGAACCGGGCCGGTGGCCGCTTCGCCGTGCCGCGCAGCCAGGCCCGGGCCAGCGGGGCCAGCGTGGTCGCGTACGCGGTGCGCACCCGGTGCCGGCCGTCCGCGGTCGGCTCCCAGCTCGCCGGCACGCCCCGGGCGGCCATCTCGGCCACCAGCACGTGCACCCGCCAGGCGGCGTCCACCACCACGGAGAGCCGGGCCGTGCCGCCCATCCGCACCACCTCCCCCGGCCCGGCGAGCAGGCCGGCGAGGTCCGCCAGCGAGGGATCGGCCGCCTCGGTGGAGAACAGCGAGGGCTGGCGGGCCGGGTTCGGTGTGGGAGGGGTCAGCGACACTCCGGGACCTCGTCGAAGGCCTCTTTGAGTTCGGGTGAGTTGAGCTTGCTGGTGTCCAGCGCGCTCGCGTCGTACTCCTTGTTCAGCGTGTCCACGGCGGCGCGCACGCCGTCGTAGAAGGGGCCGGCCTGGGCGGTGTCCAGCCCGTCGATGGTGGTCCGGGCCCGCCCGTAGGCGTCGCGCATCTTGCCGAGCGAACCCTGGAACCCGGCGGACACGTCGCTGCCGCGCTCCACCTCGGGCACGCCCGCCTCCTCGACCTTGCGCCGGGCCGTCTCGCTCGCCTGCTCGGCGCCGGAGAAGAGCCGCACCAGGTTCTCCTTGGCCTGCGCCGGGGTGGTCTGCGCGGTCATCTGCTGCTGGGTGCTGCTGGTCAGCTTGGAGATCTCCGCGCGCCACGGCGTGAGCGCCTGGCAGACCGAGGCGGCCCAGGCCCGCGGGCTGGGGCCGCCGCACCCGGCGACGACGAGGACCAGCGTGGCCAGGACCACCGTGAGCTTTCCGGCGGTTGCCGCCCGGCACGTACGCATGCGTTGCAGCGTACGACCTCCGGGTGGAACCGCCACCGGTCAGGTTTCGTGCGGTTCCCGGCCGACCTGCGGGCCGGCCGGGAACCGTCACGTCGATCAGGCGCTCACCGTCTCCGGGTGCTGGTCCGGGGTGCCCGCGCCGGTGTCGTCCGAGTCGGACATGGCCACGCCCTTGCGCTTGCTGAACACCACCGCGGCGGCGATGACGAGCGCGGCCACCACGGCGATCGTGATGCGCAGCGGGGTGTTCTTGTCGTCGCCCACGCTCCAGGCCACCACGGCCGGCGCGATCAGCAGCGAGACCAGGTTCATCACCTTGATCAGCGGGTTGATCGCCGGGCCGGCGGTGTCCTTGAACGGGTCACCGACGGTGTCGCCGATGACGGTGGCGGAGTGCGCGTCGGAGCCCTTGCCGCCGTACGCGCCGTCCTCCACCAGCTTCTTGCCGTTGTCCCAGGCGCCGCCGGAGTTGGCCAGGAAGACCGCCATCAGCGTGCCCGCGCCGATCGCACCGGCCAGGTACGCGGCCAGCGCGCCCGGGCCGAGGCCGAAGCCGACCGCGATCGGGGCCAGGATGGCCAGCAGGCCGGGGGTCATCAGCTCGCGCTGCGCGTCCCGGGTGCAGATGTCCACGACCTTGCCGTACTCGGGCCGCTGGGTGCGGTCCATGATGCCTGGCAGCTCGCGGAACTGCCGGCGTACCTCCATCACCACGGCGCCGGCCGAGCGGGAGACCGCGTTGATGGCCAGGCCGGAGAAGAGGAAGACCACCGCCGCGCCGATGATCAGGCCGACCAGGTTGCGCGGGTTGGCCACGTTCAGCGAGTTGAGGATCTCGGTGCCGACGTCGCCCACACCCGCGTCGGAGTACGAGGTCCGCAGCGTGTCGGTGTACGAGCCGAACAGCGCGGTGGCGGCCAGCACCGCGGTGGCGATCGCGATGCCCTTGGTGATCGCCTTGGTGGTGTTGCCGACCGCGTCCAGCTCGGTGAGCGTCCGCGCGCCGTGCTCGTCGATGTCGCCGGACATCTCGGCCACGCCCTGCGCGTTGTCGGAGATCGGGCCGAACGTGTCCATCGCGACGATGACGCCGACGGTGGTGAGCAGGCCGGTGCCGGCGAGCGCGACCGCGAACAGCGACAGCGTGATCGAGCTGCCGCCGAGCAGGAACGCGCCGAAGACGCCGGCGCCGATCAGCAGCGCCGAGTAGACCGCCGACTCCAGGCCGATGCTGATGCCGGCGAGGATGACGGTGGCGGCGCCGGTCTGCGAGCTCTTGCCGATGTCCTGCACCGGGCGCCTGTTGGTCTCGGTGAAGTAGCCGGTGAGCGCCTGGATCGCGGCGGCCAGCACGATGCCGATCACGACCGCGCCGATGGCCACCAGCCGCGGGTTGCGGTCGACGTCGGTCAGCCCGCCCTCCAGCTCGCTGAACGTCGCCGGCAGGTACGCGAACGCCGCGACCGCCACGAGCACCGCGGCGATCACCGCGGAGAGGTAGAAGGCCCGGTTGATCGCGGTGAGGCCGTTGCGGTCGCTGGTGCGCAGCCGGGTGATGAAGACACCGACGATCGCGACGAGCACGCCGATGGTGGAGATGATCAGCGGGAAGACCAGGCCGTCCTCGCCGAACGCGGCCCGGCCCAGGATCAGCGCCGCGACGAGCGTGACCGCGTACGACTCGAAGAGGTCGGCGGCCATGCCGGCGCAGTCGCCGACGTTGTCGCCCACGTTGTCGGCGATGGTGGCGGCGTTGCGCGGGTCGTCCTCCGGGATGCCCTGCTCGACCTTGCCGACCAGGTCGGCGCCGACGTCGGCGGCCTTGGTGAAGATGCCGCCGCCGACCCGCATGAACATGGCGAGCAGCGCGGCGCCGAAGCCGAAGCCCTCCAGCACGGTCGGCGCGTCACCCCGGAACAAAATGACGACGAGCGCCGCGCCGAACAGGCCGAGGCCGACGGTGAGGAAGCCGACCACGCCGCCGGTGCGGAAGGCGATCTTCATGGCGCCCTCGCGTCCGCCTTCCCGCTCCCGGGCGGCGGCGGCGACCCGCAGGTTGGCGCGGGTGGCCAGCCACATGCCGGCGCCGCCGATGAACGCGCTGAACAGCGCACCCACCACGAAGAACGCCGACCGGCCGATCTTCACCAGCGTCTGGTTGCCGTCGGTGTCGTGCACCGGCAGCAGGAACAGCAGCACGACGGCGATCACCACGAAGATCGCCAGGGTGCGGAACTGCCGCAGCAGGTACGCCGACGCGCCCTCCTGCACCGCCCCGGAGATCTCCTGCATGTTTGTGGTTCCCGTACCGGCTGCCAGTACCGCCTTGGTCAAGGCGGCGGCGAAGACGAGCGCCACCAGCGCGATGACCGCGGCGATGACGACGTACGTCACGTTGGCTCCGGTAAGGGACAGTGCGCCGCCGTCGGCGGCCAAGGTCCCGGACATCTGTGTCCTCCTGTACCGAACACTCGCGTCGGCTCGTGGAGACGCACGGGCCGACGCCTGGAAGCGAACTCGCCAGCGCGCGCCATCCACCCGGTCCCGCTGGCTGCGGGGAGCGACCACTTGCTGACAACCCGGGTACTGTAGCCCTCCGGCGTGGTGAGGGTCACATCGAGGGGCCACCCGCCGCCGATGATCTTCGTAACTGTGTTAGGCGAGGAAATCTGATATATGGGCCGGTCAACACGACGAGGCCGCGCCCCCCGGGCGGGGAACGCGGCCTGCGGGAGGAACGGTCAGAGGCGGCCGGCCGGCCAGGCCATCCGGACCTCGGTGCCGACGCCCTCGTCCACCGGGCGGACCTGAAGATCCTCCACGAAACCGGCGAGCAGGGCGAACCCCACGCCGGTGGTGAGCGCGTCCTCGCTGAGCGACTCCTTGGCCAACTCGTCCGGGCCGAGCGCGGCCAGCCCGAGACCCGCCTCGATCGGGGCCCGGTCCACCACCCGCACCGTGTACGGCCCGCCGTCGGACATCTCCACGTACACCGGCTCCGCCAACCCGTACTGCCGGTGCAGCGCGACCGCCCGGGTACACGCCTCACCGATGGCCAGGCGCACCTCGTCGAGCAGATCCTCCCGTACGCCGGCCCGCCGGGCCACCGCGACGCCGACCAGACGGGCGGTGCGCACGTGGACCGGCGCCGGAGAGAAGGAAAGCTTGACGGTGGCCATCACGCGCCGGTGGAGTCGGCGGCGATGGCCGCGTCGACCGTCGGGTGCAGCGGGAAGACCTGGTCCAGGGCGGTGATCCGGAAAATCTTGAGCAGCGGCTCCTTGTCGCAGACCAGGCCGAACGAGCCACCGGCCGCGCGGAGCCGCTTCAACGCGCCGACAAGCACACCGAGCCCGGTCGAGTCGAGGAAGTCCACCCGACCCAGGTCCACCACCACGTGGCGGGCCCCGCCGTCGATCAGCTCGATGAGCCGTTCCCGCAGGCGGGGGGCGGTGTAGACATCCACCTCACCGCCGACCTCAAGCACCGTGTGCTCTCCCACGGTGCTGGTCGCCAGCGACAGCTCCATCGACTCCTCCTCGGTAAACTCTCCTGGGCATCTAACCATCCCGGCGTGCGACCACTTCGGGTCACCGGCCCGACCCTCCCCATACCCCCACCCTGCGGTTCCCAATTCCGAACACCAGTGCGAGAGTGCAGGACGTGACCGACGACAGGCCCGGCCCGACGCGGGCGCCGGCCGAGCTGCTGCGTCGGCTGCGGCTGCGCCACGCCACCGACCCGGTCACCCACGTCGAGCGGGTGCCGGCCCGCGCGGGCGAACCCGCGCCGTGGCCCGGCTGGGCGCCGGACGACCTGCGGGCGGCGTTCGCGCGACGCGGCGTGGTCGCGCCGTGGCGGCACCAGACCGAGGCCGCCGAGCTGGCGTACGCGGGACAGCACGTCGTGGTGGCCACCGGCACGGCGTCCGGCAAGTCCCTGGCATACCAGCTCCCGGCACTGAGCACCCTGCTCACCGACCCGCGCGCCACAGTGCTCTACCTGGCCCCGACCAAGGCGCTCGCCGCCGACCAGCTCCGCGCCGTCGCCGGCCTGGAACTCGACGGGGTACGCCCCGCCACCTACGACGGGGACACACCGCGCGCCGAACGGGAGTGGATCCGCCGGCACGCCCGCTTCGTGCTGACCAACCCGGACATGCTGCACCACGGCATCCTGCCCGGGCACGCGCACTGGTCCGGCTTCCTGCGCCGGCTCGCGTACGTGGTGGTCGACGAGTGTCACACCTACCGGGGCGTGTTCGGCTCACACGTCGCCCACGTGCTGCGACGGTTACGCCGGCAGTGCGCCCGCTTCGGTCGTACCCCCGTGTTTCTGCTGGCCTCGGCCACGTCGGGCGACCCGGCGGCGGCGGCCGGGCGGCTCACCGGCCTGCCCGTCACCGCCGTCACCGAGGACACCTCCCCGCGCGGCGGCGTGACGTTCGCGCTCTGGGAGCCGCCGCTGCTGCCCTCTTCGGAGGGCGAGGTCGCCGACCTGGTGTCGGTCCGGCGCTCGGCGCTGCGGGAGACCGCCGACCTGCTCACCGACAGCGTCGTCGAGGGGGTACGCACGCTCGCCTTCGTCAGGTCCCGCCGGGGCGCCGAGGTGGTCGCCGCGAACGCCAGGCGGGCGCTCGACGAGGCGGTGCCCGGGCTGGGCGACCGGGTGGCCGCCTACCGGGCCGGCTACCTGCGCGAGGAACGCCGCGAGCTGGAACGGGCGCTGCTGCGCGGCGACCTGCTCGGGCTCGCCTCCACCAACGCGCTCGAACTCGGCGTCGACCTGGTCGGGCTGGACGCGGTGCTGATCTGCGGCTGGCCCGGCACCCGCGCCTCGCTGTGGCAACAGGCCGGACGGGCCGGACGCGGCGGGGACGAGGCCCTGGCGGTGCTGGTGGCCCGCGACGACCCGCTCGACACCTACCTCGTGCACCACCCGGAGGCGCTGTTCGGGCGTCCCGTCGAAGCCACCGTGCTCGACCCGGCCAACCCGTACGTGCTCGCGCCGCAACTCGCCTGCGCCGCCCACGAGGCCCCGCTCACCCCGGCCGACCTGGACCTCTTCGGCGAGGGCGCGAAGGAGGCGGTGGACTCCCTCGTCGAGGCGGGCGCGCTGCGGCAACGGCCCACCGGCTGGTACTGGCGGCACCGGGAACGCCCCGAGGTCGACCTGCGCGGCGAGGGCGGCGCCCCGGTCTGCGTGGTGGAGGAGTCCACCGGCCGGCTGCTCGGCACCGTCGACGGCGGCTCCGCCCACTTCCTGCTCCACACCGGCGCGGTCTACCTGCACCAGGGCGTCTCCTACCTGGTCGACGCGCTCGACCTGGCCGACGGGTGCGCGCTCGTGCACGCCGAGGAGCCGGACTGGTCCACCCACGCCCGCGACGTCACCTCGCTCTCCGTGGTCTCCGTCCGCTCGTACACCGACGCCGGCCCGGTCGGGCTCTTCCTCGGCGAGGTGGACGTGACCAGCCAGGTGGTGTCGTACCAGCGGCGGCGCATCGCCACCGGCGAGGTGATCGACACCCGCCCGCTGGACCTGCCGGCGCGGGAACTGCGTACCGTCGCGGTCTGGTTCACCCTCTCCCCGGAGTCGCTGGCCCGCGCCGGCGTGGACGCGGCGGACGTCCCCGGGGCGCTGCACGCCGCCGAACACGCCGCGATCGGCCTGCTGCCGCTGATCGCGACCTGCGACAGGTGGGACATCGGCGGGCTGTCCACCGCCCTGCATCCCGACACCGAGGCCCCGACCGTCTTCGTCTACGACGGTCACCCCGGCGGGGCGGGCTTCGCCGAGCGGGCGTACGGGACGGCCGCCGCCTGGCTGCGCGCCACCCGGGACGCGATCGTCGAGTGCGGGTGCGAGACCGGGTGCCCGTCCTGCGTCCAGTCCCCGAAGTGCGGAAACGGCAACAACCCGCTGGCCAAGCCGGAAGCGGTGCAGATCCTCGACGTGGTGCTGGCCCACCTCGCCGGATGCTCGCCCGGCGCCTCCGGGGCTGGCGGCGCGGCGGACAGTCCCGGGGTTGGCGACGCTTCCGACGGTCCCGGGGTTGGCGACGCTTCCGACGGTCCCGGGGTTGGCGGCGGTGTGGCGGGCGGTCCGGGTACGGGTGGCGTTGCCGACGGTACCGGGGCGGGCGGTGGGGTTGCTCCGGGCGCGGGACGCGGCGGAGCGCTGCCGCGGCAGGACGACCGGACGGCGCGACGGTCGACGGCCGGCGGCCCGACGGACTGACCCCGGCGGCCCTCCCGCCGCTCGTCCCTGACTCGGGTCCTTGCCGCTCGTCCCTGCCCCTCGCCTTTGCCCCTCGCCTTTGCTGCTCGCCTTTGCCCCTCGCCTTTGCTGCTCGCCTTTGCCCCTCGCCTTTGCTGCTCGTCGCCTGCCGTTCGCCCCGGGCCCGTGCCCGCACGCCGTCTCCCGTGCCCGCACGCCGTCTCGCTCGCCAGTTCGGCGAAGTGGTGGCATCGGCGGGTGCCGGACCCCGCCACATCGCCGAAATGGCGGCCCCGAGTGCTGGTCGAGGCTCGATCGGTGGGGTGCCGGCGTCTGGTGGATGGGACGGGTGCATGAGGTCGGCGGCGTCGGGGCATTGATACATGGGAGCGCTTCCATGCATCATTCCGGTAGCGCAGACGTGACCCCGAGACCCGTCCGCCGGAGGTGCCGCCGTGGCCGACACTATCGCCGAGACCGTCGAGCTGCTCTATGCCATCGACCAGGAGAACCTGACCGCGGACCAGCAGATCGCGCTGGGCACCGCGCTGGCGCACCTGGCCCAGGCGGAGCGGCTGGAGCAGATCAACGAACGTCTGCGCGGCATCCACCAGGTGCTCAACACCTGGGCGTTGAAGGCGACGGTGGACGGCGGACGCTGATCCGCACGCCACCGCCGCTCAAGCCGCCGGACCGGTTCTCGTTCGAGCTGCCGGCCGGGGAGCGGTATCGGTTGGCGGTCGACACCGCCACCGCAGCGAACTGGAGCCGATCACGCATCCGCTGCGACGGAGACGAGGCGACGTCGGAGCTGCCCGGAAGCACTGTGCGAGCGCGCGACGGTGGCGCCGCTGTGCAAGACTCCGGCGACCCCTCAAAGGAGATCAGATGTCGCTCGACAACCTGCAGGCTCAGCACCGGTTCATCGTCCGGCAGCGGATTCGGATGATGGTCAACCAGTACGAGGTGCATGCCGTGGCACCGGACGGCTCCGAGGGTGGGCTGCTCGCGTTCGCGCAGCAGAAGCGGCTCGCCTTCAAGGAACAGGTCACCATCTACACCGATGACACCAAGCAGTACCCTCTCCTCGGCTTCAAGGCCCGTCAGCGGCTCGACCTCGGTGCCACCTATGACGTGACCGACCACGCCGGCAACCCGATCGGCCTGTTCCGTAAGGACTTCGCCCAGTCGCTGCTGCGTTCGACCTGGCACGTCGAGCAGCCCGGCCTGCCCCCGGCGGTCGGGCAGGAGCGCAGCATGCCGGTGGCGCTGCTACGACGCTTCGTGGATTCGCTCTCCTGGTTGCCGTACCACTTCGACTTCGTGGCCGGCGGTCAGCCGGTGTTCTCCGTCGACAAGAAGTGGGGCCTGCGCGACCGGTACGTCGTCGACATCCAGCACCCGCACATCGACCGCCGGTTGGTCATCGCCATGGCCGTGGGTCTGGACGCCCTCCAGTCCCGCTGACCGTGCGGCCGGCCGGCGACGCCCGTACGTCCGGTATCGCCGGCCGGCCAGGCGACGACCTGACTGCGGTTCGTACTCGCGCACCGGGGTCCGCACAACGCTGCAAGCGGCCCGGTGGGTGGAGGGCCGATGGCTTTGGGTGCGGTTATGGTCGCCCCCAGCGACAACAACCGCACCCAAAGCCGCCGGCGGGGACCCGCTGGACGCGCCACGCTGACGTCAGGGGTCGCCGACGCGGGCCGGGCCGGCGCGCGATGTCGCGGTGGCGATGCGGGCCGGGCCGGCGCGCGAAGTCGCGGTGGCGACGCGGGCCAGCCCGGGCAACGGCGCGACCCGCACCTCCGCCGTGACGATCAGGTCGAGGCCGTCGACCCGGCAGCCGGTCAGCCGACCGTCATTGGCCGACACCAGCGCGGCGGCCGACGCACATGCGGTATCCGTCCCGTCGAGCACACGGCCCGCGCCCGCCAACGCGCCGAAGTCGGCCGCGACCCGGGCCTGATGACGCGCGCACCGGGCAGCGCCGATCCCGGCGCCGAACAGCCCGACGAGCACGAACACCAGGCCGATCGCGAGCAGACACACCGTCGCGCCACCCCGCTCGGCCGGCTCCCGGCCCGGCGTCACGGCACCGGGCCGGGAGCGCCGGGTTCCACGGCGGCCACCGCCACGCCCGACACGGTCGTCCGGGGCAGCCGCGCACCGACCGTCCGGACCGGCGCCCGGACGCTCGCGGTCACCCGGTCACCGGCCACCGTCACCGTCACCTCCGCGCCCGCGGGGGCGTACCGGGCGCCGGCAGCCGTGCCCGGCTCGCCCCGGGCGGCGGCGAGCGCCGCCTCCCGGGCCGCGTCGACGCAGCCCGCCCGCGTGGTCACCGCGTCGACCGCGGTGAGCCCGGCGACCAGGAGGAGCACCAACGCCGGCAGGCCGGCCGCCAACTCGGCCGTGAACGACCCCCGCTCCCCCTGGCGCCCCCGGACGACACCGCCCCGGTGGACCGCACCGTCGACCCCCGGGGCCGGGTGGAGGCGGGTGCACCGGCCGGCCCACCGGCGTCCGGTCACTTCAGGGCCCGGTCGATGACGGCGGTCAACGCGGACTGCACGTTTCCGGAGGTGAGCACCTTCAGCAGGATTCCGGCGAAGGCGACCGCCGCGAGGGTGCCCACCGCGTACTCCGCCGTGTTCATGCCGGCGTCGCCGCGGAGGCGGGTGAGAAGCTTGCGCATGTCGTACGTCCCTTCTCGATGGTTCACAGGACGTCGCCGAGAACGGCGACGATCACCGGCACCAGACCGGCGAGAATGAAGGCGGGCAGGAAGCACAGCCCGAGCGGCAACACGATGAGCACGCCCGCGCGCCGGGCGGTGGCCTCGGCCGCCGTCGAGCGTTCGGCCCGCAGGTCGTCGGCGAGCCGGGTGAGCGCGCCCGCCAGCGCGGCTCCGCTGTTCGACGAGCGGACCGCGGCGGCGACCAAACTCCCCGCACCGGGCACGGGTCGCAGGTGCTCCCACGCCTCGATCGCCGTACCGCCCAGGCCCAGCGTGCGGCCCACCCGGCCGAGCCGGTCCGCGAGTGGCCCGCCGAGCGCCTCCGCGACCGCGAGCGCCGAGCGGTCGACAGGCGCGCCGGCCCGCAGCGCCGCCGCCAGCAGGTCCGCGGCGAGCGGCAGGTCGGCGGTCTCGCGCAGCCGCCGATCGCGCACGGCACGCGGCTCGATCCGGCGTAGCAGCCGGTCGGCGACCACGCCGGCGAGCGGCCCGGCGACCAGGCCGGCCCACCCGCCGACGACCACCGCCACGGCCACGCCAGCCAGGCCGGCACCCCACCGGACCCGGTCCGGCCACCAGCTGGGACGGCCACGCCGAGGGGTGGACGCGAGCCGGCGCAGTCGCCGGGCCGGGCGGACGACCGGGCCGGCGACGACGAGGAGCGACGCGGCGGCGCTGAGGCAGGCGGCGGCCATCGCCTGGCGGGACATCAGACCGCCCGCCCCGGCCCCGCACCGAGCCGCTCCGCCCAGAGCAACCCACCGATCTGCAGGGCGACTGCCGCCAGGGCGCTACCGCCGCCGACCGGCGTGTGCAGGAGCACCTCCACCGGATCGACCCCGATGGCGTAGCCGAGGCCGATCCCACCGAGCGGCAGGGCGGCGAGCAGCCAGGCGGTCGCCCGAGCGCCGGCAGCCTGGGCAGCGGCAGCGGCGAGACCTCGATCGGCCGTACGTGCGTCGGCCTCGATCCGCTCAAGCAGATCGGCCAGTGGCGCCCCGGTCCGGTCGGCGAGCCGCACCGCGGCCCGGGCCAGCCGGACCATCCGGCCGGTGCCGCTGTCGAACACCCCGTCGACGGGCAGGCCGGCCCGCAGGTCGGCGGCGGCGGCACCGAGCCGGTCGAGGTCGTGGCGGTGAGCCAGGTCGGCCGCCCGGCGGGTACGCCGACGCAGCGCGGCACGGGCCGCGAGCGTCCCGTAGGCGGCCAGCGCCAGCGCGGCCACCGGACCACCGAGGACTGCTCCGGCCCCACCGCCGAGCAGCGCGGCCGTCGGCAGGGCACGCCGCGCGGGCAGCGCCGGGCGTGCATCGCCCCGGCCACCCGTGGAAGGCGGACCGCCGAGATCCGGCCCCGAAACAGGCGGACCGCCGAGATGGGGCCTCGAACCAGGCAGACGGCCGACATCTCGCCCGGGGTCGAGGACCGAGCGGCGTCGGGCGCGGCCGGCGCGTACCGGCCAGGCAACCGCCACCGCGGCACCGGCCAGGAGCACGACCACGAGCCAGAGTTGACCGGTCACGACGGGCCCGCCGAGCCCGGCCAGACCACGCGGAGGACCGGCGGCACGGGCACTCCACGCTCGCGCAGCAGGTTGCCGAGCGGCCGGGCGGCCAGGCCGAGACCACGGCCGCGTATCCAGGCCGGAACCACCGTCACCAGCCGGTCGCTCCCTTCCGGCAGGAGCAGGCCGATCGAGTCGAGGACCCGCCCCTCGCCGGTCCGGCGGACCTGGAGGACGACCTGCAACGCGGCGGCGACCTGGGCGTGCAGCGCGGCCCGTGGCAGCCCGCCGAGCATGCCCAGCGCCTCCAGCCGGGCGGGCACGTCCGTCGGCGCGTTGGCGTGCAGCGTCCCCGCCCCGCCGTCGTGGCCGGTGTTCAACGCGGCCAGCAGGTCGACCACCTCGGCGCCCCGGCACTCGCCCACCACCAGCCGGTCCGGTCGCATCCGCAGCGCCTGCCGGACCAGGTCGCCGAGCCCGACCACGCCGGCGCCCTCGACGTTCGCGGTACGCGCCTGCAACCCGATCACGTGCGGGTGCACCGGGCGCAGCTCCGCGGCATCCTCCACAAGCACGATCCGCTCGGTGCCGGGCACCAGGCCGAGCAACGTGTTGAGCAGCGTCGTCTTGCCGGACCCGGTGCCGCCGGTGACCAGGTATGCCAGCCGGGCGGCCACCACCGCGTCGAGCAGCGGGGCCACCGGCCGGGGCACGGTGCCGTGGTCGACCAGCTCGTCCAGGGTGAACGGACGCTGCCGGAAGGTACGCAGGGACAGGTAGGGACCGTCGGTCGCCACCGGTGGCAGCACGGCGTGCAGCCGGGTGCCGTCGGGCAGTCGCGCGTCGGCGTAGGGCGAGGCGTCGTCCAGCCGGCGACCGGCGGCGGCGGTCAGCCGCTGCGCCAACCGGCGTACGTCGTCGACCGTGCCGAGCGGCACGGCCACCTGGTGCAGCCCCCGCCCCCGGTCGACCCAGACCCGGACGCCGTTCACCAGCACGTCGGTGACCTCCGGGTCGGCCAGGAAGGGCGCGAGCGGGCCGGCACCGACCAGGTCGTCGTGCACCCGGTCGGCGATCCGCAGCAGGGTGGTGTCGCCGAGCACGCCGGCGGCCGGCTCGGCGCGTACCGCGGAGACGACCGCGGCGGAGGTGACCGGGGTGGCGTCGGCGGCGAACCGGTGCCGGACCCGGACGGCCAGCTCGCCCGGGCTCGTCGGCCCGCTCACGCCGCACCCGCCGCGGATCGGCCGGTCAACTCGTCCACGAGCCGCTGGCACAGCACGGCGAGCGGACCCTTGCCGGTGGCGCCCGGCGCCTCGCCGCGTTCCAACCCTCGGCACAGGCCGGGCTCGGGGCGGAGCGTGCCGGCCAGCGGAAGGCCGAGCGCGCGGGACACCTCGGCGGCCCGGAGCCGCCCGGGAGCCGGGCCGCGCACGATCACCGACAGGTCTTCGCAGTGCGGGGCCACCACGGCGGCCACCCGGGCCGCGGCGGCGGTGGCCCGCAGCTCCGCGGGCACCACGAGGAACGCCCGGTCGGCGGCCTGGAGCGCGATCACGGCCGCGTCGTCGAGGTGGCGGGGCAGGTCGAGCACGACCAGGTCGCGACCTCGCCGGCCGGCGTCGACCGTGGCGGCCATCGCCTCGGCCGGCAGGTGCCGCAGGTCGCCCCGGTCCCACGAGAGCACCACCAGGTCACCCCGGCTGGGCAGGGCGCGGACAAGCGACGGCGGGTCGACGCGACCGTCGGCGCCGGCCAGCTCGGGCCAGCGCAGCCCGTCGAGCTGCTCCCAGCCGAGCACCAGGTCGAGGCCGCCGCCGAGCGGGTCGGCGTCCACGAGCAGCGTACGCAGCCGGGCTCGGGCCGCGCTGACGGCGAGCCCACCGGCGAGCACGCTGGCCCCGGCGCCGCCGCGCCCGCCGAGCACCGCCACGATCCGCCCCGGGCCCGCGCCGACCGGCCCGGCCGCACACTCGCCGAAGCGGTCGACCAGCCAGGGCTCCGCCGCGGGCAGGGTGGCCACGTGCTCGGCGCCGATCAGCTCGGCCAGCTCCGTACCCGGATCAAGCTGGCCGGAGCGTCCGACCAGGACGGTGCGGGAACGTCGGGGGAGGCGGGCCCGCAGGCAGGCCGCCGCCTGGTCGACGCCGACAAGCACCAGCGGCGCCGGCCCCCAGCGGGCGCGGGCGGCGGCCGGGTCGGCCGCCAGCTCGACCTCGACGCCGCCGGCCGCGGCGAGCCGCAACAGCTCGTCGAGCAGGTCGTCGTCGGCCGTGACGAGCAGGGGCAGTCGAGGGTACGGCGGGAGCGGGGTGCGGGGCGGCATGCGGCCTCCAACGGTCGGACTCGGACGTGCCGCGATCGAGCCTGCCCACTCAGCCGTCCGGACGGAGGGATCGCAGCCACCCGCCTGTGGATAACGAGGCGGTTGTGGACAGACCTCGGCGATCGAATCGATCTGCTATGGGGCCCGACCGGCCGGCGAACGGCGGCATCCGCGCGGTGGTGACGACCGTTCGGAGCGGCTGACCAGGCAGTTGACCCATCCGGGCCCACCGGATCGAACCGGTTGGACCGTCAGCCATTGACGAAAGGGATCATCCATCCCGCATAATCGGATCCTCTCGCCGCGAAACGGACGGCACCGGCTCGTGAAATCGAGGCCATGACCGAGTCATCACACGGCACCGGAACGCCGCCCGTCCGACGTCACGCCCGCACCGGTTCACCTGACGACCAGGTTCTGCTCCGCGACCCGTCACCGGCCACGCTCGCCTCGGTGGCGCTCGGGATCGTGATCGTGGTGCTGGTCGGTACGCTCAGTTTCTTCGCCATGCCCCGCCGCCCCGACCTGCCACCGCCGATCGGCAGCGAAGCGATCCTGGCGTCCCCGGCATACGCCTCGCCGACCGCGGAGGTGGCGGCCGAGTCGTACTCCCCGGCGCCCGTGTCGCTCTCCGCCCGCGCCGCGCCGCGTACCCGTCCGCCCGCGCCGCCGCGTCGCACCACGCCGGCCGCCCGGCCCAGCCCGAAACCGACGGCTACCCGGACGAAGCGGCCCGCGCCCCGGACCGACGAGCTCACCCCGCTCCCGGCGTCCTGGGAGTGGCGGTTGCGGTCCGGCGGTGGCGGGCCGTCGACCTTCATCGACTTCGTCAACGCCCGGACCAGGCCGGTGGTCATCTACTGGTTGGACTACCACGGCCGCCGCCAGCGGTACGCGGTGCTCCAGGCCGGTCGGTCCCACCGGCAGCAGACGTACGTGGGCCACCCGTGGGTGGTGACCGACGAGCGCGGCCGGGCGCTTGTCTGCTTCCGGCCCGAGCCGCGCACCATGCGCGCGGTGATCCGCTGACCGCCGTCCTTCATGGACGGCTCTGTCGGCACGGCCGATCAGTGTCACACCTCTGTGCGGTAATTGACCGACGGCGATTTTCGGGCGCGGAAGCGCCCAGCCGTCTCAGCAGAGAGGAGCGGGGATGCACAAATCCTGGCGGAGGGCGGCCCTGGCGGCCGGCCTGACGCTCACGGGGGCGCTCGGCGGGCTGGTCGCCGCCGCGCCGGCACAGGCGCAACCGGTGACGTCCGGATCGGTCACCTTCGGCGGCGACCCGGGCGACTACATCACCGGCGGCCGGTCGTACGCCTACTCGGTCGCCGACGGCGACCAGCTCACCACCTCAGCGTCGGCCGACACGAGCCACGTGTCGGTAGGCGTCAACGGCTACCAGGGCGACTGGTGGTCCGTGGACTTCGACGCCCCGGGCAGCACGCCGCTGGCCCCGGGCACCTACCAGAACGCGACGCGCTACCCGTTCAACGGGGCCGGTCCGGGCCTCAGCCTGGACGGGAACGGGCGCGGCTGCAACGAGCTGACCGGCACGTTCACGGTGCTCAACGCCGTCTTCGGGCCGAACGGCTACGTCCAGACGTTCGACGCGACCTTCGAGCAGCACTGCGAGGGCGGCACCGCGGCGGCCCGCGGCGAGGTGCACATCGCCAACCCGCCGGCGCCGGCGCCGCTTGACCTCGCGCTGGCGGTGGCCACCGACGGCACGGCCAGCTCGGTGAGCGGCAAGGCCGTCGTGCACGGCACCGTGACCTGCAACCAGCCGACCTCCGTGTCGCTCAACGGCACGGTCACGGAGATCGTCAAGAAGACCATCGTCCGGGGCGACTTCAGCACCCGGGTGAACTGCGTTCCGGGTACGCCGGCGGCCTGGACCGCCACCGCCGTACCGATCGGCACCGTGCCGTTCGTCAAGGGCAAGGTGGAGGTCGACACCAGGGCCCAGGGGTACGACAGCGAGTACGACAAGTACGTCGAGGTGAACGACACCACGGTCGTCAAGCTGGTCAAGTCCTGACCTGCTGAGCGGAGCGGCCGGCCCGGCAACGGGTCGGCCGCCCCGCCACATCGAGTGCCAGAAAGGGGCGACCCCCGTCGAGGGGGATGCGGTCTCAGAGTGCTAGCCGGTGCCAACTGGTGTGGTCCGCGTTGGCGAGGCAGGTGCCGGGGATCGTCGGTTCGCGTTCGGGGTCGAACCGTACCGGGTGCTCGCGCTGCCTTCCCGCTGCCTCGCTGCCTGACGCCTCACCAGCGTCGACGAGCAGGGTAGCGAGCGCCGTCGTCTACAGCCGGACGATCATCGCCATCGCACCAGCCGCGGCGATCCCGATGGTGATCGGAACGACGCTCCGCGGGTACCTCCACGCGCACCATGTCAGCCCGAGGACGACGACGGCGAACAGAATCCAGGTCGCCTTTACGGTAATATACATCCGTGTACACCGCCTCCTGCGGCCATCAGGCCGCTCCTCGCGCCGGGCACCAGGCCACCTTGCCTAGATCACCTCGTCAGCTTATGTCAACTTTACATTGACTTCCAAGAAGATACGGGATCGCAGCCAGCGGAGCCAAGGAGAACTAGGATGACCACGGCACCCGGTACCCAAAGCGCTGCAGAACGGGCATTCTATGCGGCGCTTCAAGATCTTTATCTTCGGGCAGGCAAGCCGAGCAGTCGAGCCGTCGCGACCGCCATTGGCGACATAAGCCATACGACGGTTAATTCCGCAATCAAAGGGGCAAAAGTCCCTTCCTGGCCGATCACGGCCAAGATTGTTGAGCATCTCGGCGGCGACGTCGAACGCTTCCGCCAATTGTGGGTTGAGACCCAAGAGCGAGTAGAGCCCGCACCCACAGCACCTCGGGCAGAGGTTTCGGTTTTCGTCTCCTATGCCCGCGTTGACGATGAGGCAACGCATGGACGCATCACCCAATTGATCAAAGATATCGCCAACACTTATCACAGCATGACCGGCCAAGTTGTTGGCGTCTTCAAGGACGTTGATTCGATTGCGCCGGGGGAGGACTGGCGGGACCGGATCCGCCTCGGCCTTTCCTCTTCCTCCATCCTTCTTGCTTTCGTATCGCCAGCCTATCTCCGCAGCGCCCCATGCAGGGAAGAGTTGAGCGAGTTTTTTGGCTTCCTAAACGCGAATTCCAGCGTTCGCCTAATACTGCCACTTCTCTTTGCAAGTTCCGACCGGATCGGCCGGACTTTCTCCGATGACAACCTGTGGCAAAGGATTTCCAATCTCAACTGGGTTGACGCCTCGACCTTACGCTCAGCAGACATCGGCTCTGCAATTTGGATTAAAAACGTAGAACTGATTAGCGACCGGATTGATGAGGTGCTAAGCGCTTTCGCCGCTGTCGGGGAGAAACAACAGCAACCGGACTCTCCCATCCCTGCCACTGAGGATGAGGATGGAGACTGGGTTCTGGACCGACTCGGCGAGGCAGAGGGCAAGATGCCTCAAGTGCAGAGCGACCTCGAATCGTTTGCACATCTGATTGAGGAACTGGGAGAACAGACGAGATTAGCAAGCCCTGCCATGGAGCGGGCGACTTCGTTTGGGCAGAAGCTCGCTGTATCCAGGAACCTCGCTCAGGCTTTGACCCCAATCGCTAATGACATGGTCGCCACAGCAGACCGGCTCGTTACAGGATTCGGGGACTGGAATTACTTGGTAAATCACATTTTTGAGGCCATCAAGGCAGATCTCGGCGCGATTGAGGACGCGGACTCAGTGTCGTTTTTATCGTCAATCCGCGAGATGGCCACTTCTGGAGTTGATTCGCTTGGCCAAGTCGAGCAACTGAACGGCTCTGTGTCAGGGGTAATTGGTTTCTCTAAGGCGCTCGATATCCCTCTCAAAGCCGTGCAGCGCGCATGCCTTCGCATGGCCGACCTACGAGGCCTTCTCCTTGGCTGGTTGAACGAGATCGAAGCCTTAGAAAGCGCGCACTCCGATCTGTTCATCAGCTCTTAGCACTCCAGCAGGGGTAGCCGTTGTGTCCCATCACGGGACATGCTTGACACTTGCGTCCCGCCGCGTTCCCTACAAGATCTGTTCGGTCAGTCGTTGACGGAGAGGATCGGCGGAAATGGTGTCGGCATGGACGCATGGGTAGACGGCGGCCTGTCGGGCGAGTTCGAGTGGCGGCTGCGGAGTGCGCCCCCGGCCCTCATCGGCGGTTTGCGCAACCTGTCGCAAGCTGCGTCAGGTTGCGCGCTGCCGGCCCCCCCAGACGGCGTTGCCGTGCTCGGCGTAGGCGGACGCTCCGCCCTGACGCGCCGCGATTGCGGTACGGATCCTGCGGGCCAGCCGCGACGGGCCATGCTCTTCCAAGGACTCTTCGCTTACATAGCGCCACTCGGTGAGTTCACCGTCCGCGAAGCGGATATCGCGCTCGCTGTCAGGTCCGAGTGTCCCGCCGTCGAAGATGAAGAGCAGTTTGTCGCCCTCGTGCTCGGCCGGTGCCCAGTCCACGACCAGCATCGGTCCGAGTGCGGGCGTGAGGCCGAGTTCCTCGCGGATCTCCCGGACGCAGGCTGCCCGCGGTGACTCGCCGGGTTCGACGTAGCCGCCGGGGATCTCCCAGTGCTCCTTGTAGCTGGGCCGCACGAGCATCACCCGGCCTTCGTCATCGAAGAAGAGGGCACCGGCGGCGACGCGTGGGGTCGCCACGGGTGGCATCTCGTTGGCCGTCACCATGGCAGCCTAAATGTGCTCGGTTCAGCCGAGCACCCTGAGCCGGCGAGCCAGGCCGACCAGCTCGGCTCGCGGCCTGCCGCGCTGCCGGCGGATCCAGGTCAGCGCCAGTTGCCTGCTGAGGAAGTGGTGCCGCACCTGCTCGGGCGCCATTTGCTCGGCTTCGAGCAGCACGGCTTGGGCGTGGTCGACGCGGTTCCACGAGCTGTAGGCGCGGGCGACTTCGAGGGCGTGCCGGACCCGCCGTTCCATGGGCAGTCCGGTGGTGTCGACGCGCGGGCCGAGGTCGACGGCCACCTGGACATCGCCCAGCTCGGCTGCGGTGGCGACGCGGTGGATGGCGACGTTGGTCGGGCCGAACGCCGTCCAGAGATGGTTGGCATCGGTTCCGAGCTGACCGGCGGCGTGCTCTGCTGCGGCGAGGAAGGTACGGGTGGTGCCGGCGTCGTTGGAGCGGGCGGCGGCCATGGAGCCGGACAGGAACAGGGTTCCGTAGACGGAGAGCAGGGCCGGCGTTGCGTGTGTCAGGTGGGGCTCAAGGTAGCCGGCGGCGTCTTCGGTGAGGCGTACGGCTTCGGTGTAGCGGCCGGTGGCGTGTAGGGCGTGACCGACGGACCGGAACAGGGAGCCGGTGATGAGTGGGTCACCGGTGGGCCGGACGGCTGCCAAGCCGCGGTCGGCGGCGATCCAGGCGAGGTCGGCCTCTCCGAGCTTGGTGAGCTGGGTGGCGGTCAGTTGGTAGGCAAGGCCGAGGAGCCGGCGGGCTTGGTCCTGGTAGTCGCCGTCGTGGTGGTCGGCGGCGGCCTGGGCGCGGTGGAGCAGGTCGGGAAGTCGGCCGGTGACGTACCCGAATCGGGAGTCCTGGTAGGCGTCCCAGAGCGTGCCGACGTCTCGCCGGAGCACGGCTACGGTCGGTGGCTCGCCGTGGGGAGTGCCGCCGAACGGGGCAATGGCGCGGTAGTTCATCAGCGCCGCGCGGAGAGCGGGGACGGTTTCCGTGCCGGTGTCGGCGGTCCAGTCGAGCAGTACGGGTTCGCCGAGTAGGTCACCGAGCGACACGTCCAGGACCTCGGCGAGGGACTTGATGACGGAGAGCCGGTCCAGCTCGATGCGATTGTTCTCGACCTTTCCGAGCCAGTCAGCGGTGCGCCCGACTAGCCCGGCGAGAACTTCTTGCGACAGGCCGCGGCGGCGGCGGTACCAGGCAACGCGCTCGCCGATGGTCAGGGTGTTGGTTGTCCCGTGCACCGTTTCACCTTCTCCCCTCGACCGGCTGCGACCCCGGAAGGATTTTCCGGGTCAAAGGACGGCTTAGGCCACAGCCTGTCTTCATGACGGAACTGAACGTTTCGATGACCCGCCGGTCCTACAAGGACTGTGCGGCTTCCGGTCGCGCGGCGACCTGCTGAGGCTGGCCGGGGGTGGGCGCTGGCATGAGACCGCAGCGGCGGTCCCAGGAGAGCCCGCCCACCCCTGCGCCCCGCAGATCGCAGCCGGTTCCGTCAGGCGTACCCAAGCCGGGTGATCTCGTACTGCTTGACGGTCGCGCTTCGGTGCAGTTCGGCGGCGACCGGGCGTTGTGGCTACGGGTGGCCGGGGTCGGCGACTGGCCGGCGTATGACGGCTGGGTGTGGTTGTCCGGCTACGTCATCAACCCGACCGACGGGCAAGCGTTGGTCCGGCGCGAAGTCCTCGCGCAGATCGCCGGGCTTCAGATCAGCCCCTCATCGAGCGTGCCGTCGCGGCCCTGGCGCGGACGGCAAGGAGGCGTCGTGTTTGACCTTCGGGTACGGCTCGGCACAGTGCTCCGGGTGGACGCGGCCGACCGCTACCGACCATCCGATGGCCCGGTGGTGCTCCGGGTGACCGGCGTTCGCCTGGTGCTCAATCGGCCGGAGCGCGAGCAGTGGGTCTGGGTCGAGGGGACCAAGGTGGCACCGCGCAGTCAGCGGGGCGAACGCACTCAGATCCTCGTACCCATCCGGTTGTTCGCGCCTCACGGTCCGAGGACTATGCCGACCGGGTCCGGCTGACGTTCGCTGACGCTCCGCCCTACGTCCGGCCCGGCCGAGCCGGAAAAGGTGCTTCCATCTGGGCGGGAGCGCTCCCCGGAAAGGGACGACCCCCGTCGGGGGGAGACGGGGGTCGTCGTGTGGTTCGGCTCCGGGGGGGGTCGAGCCGAACCGACTCAGCGGTCACGGGGGGTGCAACCGCCGAGGGTCTGAGCAGCGACCGAAGGCGAACTCCCGTCGCGAGGACAAGCATGCCGCAGCCGACCCTTATACGTCGAGTGTTGTTCACTCCACGCAAAGCTAATTTCTCGCACTGCTATGTGACCGCCGTCACTCCGGCGGGTGCACTGCGGCTTCCGGACCCCGGGGTGGGCGGCCGTTGGCGGTCCGTCCGGCTAGACTTTCGCGCCGTGGGCCGTGGTGCCGCTTTCTTCGATCTCGACAAGACCGTCATCGCCAAGTCGAGCGCTCTGGCGTTCGGTCGGCCGTTCTACCGGGACGGGCTGATCACCCGGCGTGACGTGGTCAAGTCGGCGTACGCGCAGCTGATGTTCCGGCTGGGCGGCACCGACGAGCAGACCATGGCCCGCACCCGGGACTATCTGGCCGCGCTCTGCAAGGGCTGGCCGGTGGAACAGGTCCGCCAGATCGTCGCGGAGACGCTCCACGAGCTGATCAACCCTTATGTGTACGCCGAGGCAGCCGCCCTCATCGAGGAGCACCAGGCCGCCGGGCGGGACGTGGTGCTGGTTTCCGCCTCGGGCGACGAGATGGTCCGGCCGATCGGCGAGCTGCTCGGGGTGACCGACGTGATCGCCACCCGGATGGCGGTCGTCGACGGGCGGTACAGCGGCGAGGTCGAGTTCTACGCGGCCGGGCCGAGCAAGGTCGACGGCGTGGGCGAGTTGGCCCGGGAGCGCGGCTACGACCTGGCCGACTCGTACGCGTACTCCGATTCCTACAGTGATCGGCCGCTGCTGGAGTGCGTGGGGCACCCGAGTGTGGTCAACCCGGATCGGGCGTTGCGCAAGCTGGCGGTGGAGAACGGCTGGCCGGTGCTGGAGTTCCGGCATCCGATCCCGCTGGGGCGCCGGCTGCGCGAGCGGCCGGCGGTGCCGGTCGCGGCGGCGGCGCTCGGCGTGGGTGTCGGGGTCGCCATCGGCATCGCCTGGTACGGGCGGCACCGCCGCACCCGGACCGCCGCGCCCACCGCCTGACGGCCGACAACCAACGGCCGGCTCGCTGCGAAAATCCTCGGCCAACGCGCTGGCGGCAGGGCGGCAGGGCGGCAGGGCGGCAGGGCGGCAGGGCGGCAGGGCGGCAGGGCGAGCTAAACCCAGGCGGTGGGCTCAGGAGGCGGCGAGGATCTCGTCGCCGATGAGCGTGATCTGCTCCGCGCCGACCTCCACCGCGCTCATGTAGTGCCGTAGCCAGGAGCGCAGGCCGTCGGGGGTGCCGGTGGCGAAGGCGCCGGCCGCGCCGACGTACTCCGGTTCCCGCTCCTGGTGCCCGACGTCCACCGCGACCAACCCGCGGGGGTCGAGCCCGGTGGAGATCAGCACCAGCCGCGCGGCGGCCCGGGCCACCACGCCGGAGGGGCCGGGGAACGGGCGCAGGTTCAGCAGTTCGCCGTGCACCACGGCGGCCAACACCAGCGGTGGCACCTTCGTGCCGCCGGCCACCAGGCCGGACAGGCTGTCGAGGCGGGCCGCCACCACCGGGTCGGCCACCGGCCGGCCCAGTTCATCCCCGGTCACCACGTCGCGGGCGGCGAGTACGTGCAGCCGGGCGAGCACCTGTCGGGGGGCCTTCGGCCAGAGGTCGCTCAGCCCGGGCAGCGCGCCGGCCACCCGCAGCGCGCCCTGGAGCACCGGCTCGGTGACCGTGCCGGCGCGTACCTCCTCGCGGTCGTGCTTCCGGCCTTCGAGCGCGGCGCTGGCCACGGCCGAGCGGAGGCTTACCTCGGCGGCGAGCTGGCCGCCGTGGCGGCGCAGCGCCCGGTGCCGGTGGGCCTGGTCGACCAGGTCGCGGGCCTGCTCGGCGGCGGGCGCGACGTCGGCGAGCGCGAGCAGCGGCGCGAGCGGATCGGTGGTCACCCTGACACGGTACGGGGTGTTAAGCGGGGGCCCTTCCTATACCGGATGCGTTAAGCGGGGCCCCCGCCTTACACCTCAGCGCGGTGGGGGTGCCGCTGGGCGCGGCGGGGCGGCGGCGCGGTCGCGGGTGCCCGGCGGCGGGGCTAACCTTCCCCGGAGTAGGGAGACGCAGGTCACGCGACGAAGGAGTCACCGTATGAGCGAGGCATTGGCCAATCTGCTGAACGAGACGCGCCAGTTCCCGCCACCGGCCGAACTCGCCGCCAACGCCAACGTGACCGCGGCGGCGTACGACGAGGCGGCCGGTGACCGGCTCGCCTTCTGGGAGCGCCAGGCCGGCCGGCTGGCCTGGGCGCAGCCGTGGGAGCAGGTGCTCGACTGGTCGAACGCGCCGTTCGCGAAGTGGTTCACCGGCGGCCGGCTCAACGTGGCGTACAACTGCCTGGACCGGCACGTGGAGGCGGGCCACGGGGACAAGGTGGCGATCCACTGGGAGGGCGAGCCGGGCGACACCCGCACGGTCACCTACGCGGACCTGCACCGGCTCACCTGCCAGGCGGCCAACGCGCTCACCGAGCTGGGCGTGACGGCGGGCGACCGGGTGGCGATCTACCTGCCGATGATCCCGGAGGCGGCGGTGGCGATGCTCGCCTGCGCCCGGATCGGCGCCACCCACAGCGTGGTGTTCGGCGGCTTCTCCGCGGACGCGTTGACCAACCGGATCCAGGACGCCAGCGCCAAGGTGGTGATCACCGCCGACGGCGGATTCCGGCGGGGTAAGCCGTCCGCGCTCAAGCCGACCGTGGACGAGGCGGTGGCGAACTGCCCGTCGGTGGAGCACGTGCTCGTGGTCCGCCGCACCGGCGAGGAGGTCGCCTGGTCGGCGAAGGACCACTGGTGGCACGAGGCGGTGGAGGCCGCGTCGCCGGAGCACGAGGCGCAGCCGTTCGACGCCGAGCACCCGCTGTTCATCCTCTACACCAGCGGCACCACCGCCCGCCCGAAGGGCATCCTGCACACCACCGGCGGCTACCTGACCCAGGCGTCGTACACCACGCACGCGGTCTTCGACCTGAAGCCGGAGACGGACGTCTACTGGTGCACGGCCGACATCGGCTGGGTGACCGGGCACTCCTACATCGTCTACGGCCCGCTGTCGAACGGCGCCACCCAGGTCATGTACGAGGGCACGCCGGACACCCCGCACAAGGGCCGGTTCTGGGAGATCGTCGACAAGTACGGGGTGACGATCCTGTACACCGCGCCGACGCTGATCCGCACCATGATGAAGTGGGGCGAGGACGTCCCGGCCGGGTACGACCTGTCGTCGCTGCGCCTGCTCGGCAGCGTCGGTGAGCCGATCAACCCGGAGGCGTGGATCTGGTACCGGCAGTTCGTGGGCCGGGGTGAGCTGCCGGTCGTGGACACCTGGTGGCAGACCGAGACCGGGGCGATGATGATCTCGCCGTTGCCGGGCGTGACCGAGGCGAAGCCCGGTTCGGCGATGGCGCCGCTGCCAGGTGTCGTGGCCGACGTGGTCGACGACCAGGGTGAGTCGGTGCCCAACGGGGGCGGTGGCTACCTGGTGCTCACCGAGCCGTGGCCGTCGATGCTGCGCACCATCTGGGGCGACGACAACCGGTTCCTGGACACGTACTGGTCGCGGTTCGGCGCGGGTGCCAACATGGGCGACAAGTGGGTCTACTTCGCCGGTGACGGCGCCAAGAAGGACGACGACGGGCACATCTGGTTGCTCGGCCGGGTCGACGACGTGATGCTGGTGTCCGGGCACAACATCTCCACCACGGAGGTCGAGTCGGCGCTCGTCAGCCACCCGTCGGTGGCGGAGGCGGCGGTGGTCGGCGCGACCGACCCGACGACCGGGCAGGCGATCGTGGCGTTCGCCATCCCGCGTGGCAGCGCGGAGACCTCCGGGGACGCGGGCGAGCAGCTCATCGCGGAGCTGCGCAACCACGTGGCGAAGACGCTCGGCCCGATCGCCAAGCCGCGGCAGATCATGCTGGTCCCGGAGCTGCCGAAGACCCGGTCCGGCAAGATCATGCGCCGGTTGCTGCGGGACGTGGCGGAGAACCGGTCGCTCGGCGACGTGACCACGTTGCAGGACTCCTCGGTGATGGAGTTGATCTCCTCGGGGATGAGTGGCGGCAAGTCCGACGAGGACTGACCACATCGGTACGAAAGGGGGCGGGTCGCGCGGCGGCCCGCCCCCTTCGGCGTACGCGGGGATCATGCCGGTCGATCGGCGGAGGAGGCACTAACCAGTTCGCCCCTGTCGATGGCACGTCCGGTCGGCTACCTTCAGCCGGAACCGGCGGATTTCGACAAGCGTCACTGAGACGGCCGGCCCTTCACCATTCCCTACGAACGGAGTGGCATGCTCCCCGTTTCGCAGTCCAGGGCGCGCCGACGCCTACTCGTCGCGCTGCCCGCCATCGCCCTCGCGGCCTCGTCACTGACCGTGACAGGCAGCGCGGCTGCCCAACCGTCCCGGCCCGCGTCGGCCACGATCGGGGCGGACGAGTACTACATCAACTATGCCGAGCCCGAGGTGCAGCCGGACACCGGCGGCAAGGAGACCCGGGGCCGGGACGGGGTCTTCTCGTCACCCGCGGACGAGGCGCGCGCCTACGACCGCAAGTACGCCGGGGGCAACCCGG
The DNA here is from genome assembly GCF_029581215.1 of Micromonospora sp. WMMD975. NCBI lineage: Bacteria > Bacillati > Actinomycetota > Actinomycetes > Micromonosporales > Micromonosporaceae > Micromonospora > Micromonospora sp. WMMD975. Next base: position 6,213,861 of record NZ_CP120739.1, on the reverse strand, counting down.
CCACGGCGCGGGAGTTGGCCAAGCTGGAGGCGAAGTCCATCCGGACCGGCCAGAGCCCGCGCAAGATCAAGAAGGCGAAGAGCACCCAGACGGCCAAGCTGCTGACGCTGCTCGTCGAGTTCAACGACAACGCCAACGACGACTTCACGAACGTGATGGTCCCGAAGACGGTCTTCGAGGACCGCACCTGCGTGCCCGGCACGGTGCAGAACGGGCCACGGCACAACACCATCCCCAACCCGGCCACGCTGCCGCACAAGGACAACAACTCGATGTGGGTGCCGGACTTCTCCCCGGCCCACTACGACAAGATGCTCTACACCAAGAAGGGCATCACCGAGCGGGTCCGCAAGGACCTCAAGGGGCCGGACGGCAGGCCGGGCATCAGCCTGGCCGGGCGGACCATGCACAACATGTACCTGGAGATGTCCAAGGGCGCGTACACGGTGGACGGGCAGGCGAGCCCGTGGATCACGGTGCCGCACTCGGAGGGCTGGTACGCGGCGTCGCGCTGCTTCCAGGACGAGAACGGCGACTGGGTCGCCGGGCGTGAGCAGTCGATGAACGGCCACCCGGACAACCCGCAGGGCGCCGGCCGGCTCGCCACCGACGCGATCGACGCGCTGGCCGCCGCCGACCCGAACTTCCCGTGGGCCGACTACGACATCGAGGACCAGAGCGACCGCGACGGCGACGGCAACTTCCACGAGCCGGACGGCGTGATCGACCACCTGGTGCTGGTGCACGCCAACCAGGGCAAGTCCCGTGGCGGCGGCGACATCGGCGTCTACTCGGTCTGGGCGCACTCCTCCACGGTGGCCGGCGGCTACACCATCCCCGGCACCAACCTGAAGGTGTCCAACTACATCGTGCAGCCGGAGGACGCCGGCGTCGGCGTCTTCGCCCACGAGTTCGGGCACGACCTCGGCCTGCCCGACCTCTACGACACCTCGGGCAACGCCGACTCCGACGTGGACTTCTGGGACCTGATGGCGTCCGGCTCGCACTCCGGCGAGATCTTCCAGGCGCTCCCCACCCACATGGGCATCTGGGACAAGTGGGTGCTCGGCTGGGCCGAGCCCAAGACGTTCGGGCCGGGCGACCGGGCCAAGCTGGTCAAGCTCGGGCAGAGCTCGCGTACGCCGGTCGGCACCGAGGACGGCATCAAGATCGACCTGCCGGACAAGGTGATCGCGCTGGCCGAGCCGCACAGCGGCGGGAACATGTGGTACTCCGGCGCCGACCAGAACTGGGCCGACGTCAAGCTGAGCCGCACGGTGGAGGTCCCGGACGCCGCCGACGCGAAGTTCTGGATGTGGAACGACTACGTCATCGAGGAGGACTGGGACTACGGCTTCGTCGAGGTCTCCACCGACGGCGGCGCCACCTGGACCGAGCGCAAGGTGTACGACGAGTCCGGCGCGCTGGTCTCCACCGACGACGGTTACAACGACCCGAACGGGCGGATGGTCGACTTCGGCAACAAGAAGTACGGCCTGACCGGCAGCACCGGCGGCTGGCGGCACGACTACGTCGACCTGTCGCCGTACGCCGGGCAGACCGTGCAGGTGCGGCTGCGGTACGCCACCGACGAGGCGTTCGTGGAGCGCGGCTGGTTCGCCGACGACTTCTCGGTGACCGGCGGCGGCGCGACCACGTGGAGCGACGACGTCGAGGGCGGCACGGCCGGCTGGACCCAGACCGGCGGCACGTTCACCGACACCAGCGGCGCGGGCTGGCACGTCGACTCGGGCACCCAGGTCAAGTCGCACTACTACCTGGCCGAGTGGCGGAACTTCGACGGCTTCGACAAGGGCCTGAAGTACGCCTACGACACGGTCTACTCGCACGAGGCGTGGAAGGTCGACCGGATCGCGTACAACGCGCCCGGCATGCTTGTGTGGTACCGGGACACCCAGCTCGGCGACGTCAACCACGTCACCGGGCAGATGACCGCGCTGCCCAGCTACGGCGCCAAGGGCGGGCTGCTGATCGTCGACTCGCACAACGACCCACTGCGCCGTAAGGGCACCGCGGCGGAGAAGGACCCGTCGGTGCTGGACAACCTGCCCAGCCGCCCGCAGTCGTCGAACGCCGCCTTCGGGCTGAAGCCGACGTACCCGTTCAAGGAGTGCCTGGAGGCGGCCGACGAGCCGTACAGCGAGTACTGCACGAAGTTCAAGGCCCAGGCGCCGGTGAAGGGCTTCACCGACAGCAAGGGTTGGTACCCGGGCATCGAGATCCGCGACGGTTCGCCGTACGCGCGGGACAACGACGCCTCGGTGGTGGTCCCGTCGAAGGGGAACCAGCAGTACACCACCCGGGTGGTGAACCCGGACGGCACGCCGGCGACCGACTACTACGGCACCGAGCTGAGTGGCGGCGCGATCGTGTTGGGCACCGGCAACCCGCGGGACGCGGGTGTCGCGTACGGCACCTCGATCGTGATCAAGTGGGCCCCCCGGGACAACGCGTACGCCATGGTGTACGTGGTCCCGCCGAGGAGCTGAACGACAGCGCGAAACCGGAACCGGAATGACCGGAAAATGGGCTGAAGGGACCGGATGAGGTAAGGGTCGGGAGCCACCGCGCTCCCGACCCTTACGCATATCCATCGGTGTCGCTGCGTCGTGATACGGGAACGTCCGCACTGGTCAACGACTCGGCGGCGGTCCGGGGTGTGACGGGGAAAGACCTGTCCAACAAAAAGTTGCAACAAATCGACGCGCACATCTTCCCACCAGTCCCAGCAGTGTCTATGTTCACCAAGGGTCCCACTTGTGGGACGTTCCACCGGCCCGTACCCCCATGGGGCCGGTTCCCTAACACCGGAGGTACCACGTGCGCAAAGTCGCAGTGGGTCTGCTCGGGCTTTCGCTGACCGCGACGGGGCTGATGGCAGGTACGTCCGCCAGCGCCGCGCCGACGCCGAAGCTGCCGACCACCGCCCCGTCGGTGGCCGAGCCTGCGCAGACTGATCACGACCTGCCCAACCCGCTCGAGGACAAGCGGCGCGCACTGCGCCAGGAAGGCCTCAGCGAGGTCCTGTCCGGCAGGGCGAAGGCCCAGAAGATCAACGGCAGTACCGTCGTCAAGGTTGGCGAGACGGCTGCCGAGGGTGCCGCGGCGGGCAAGTCCGCCAAGAGCACCAAGGCCGGCAAGGGTCCGACCAAGGACCAGTACGTCGAGCTCTCCCGCGAGCGGACCGACAAGATCTTCGTCATCCTCGCGGAGTTCGGCGACGAGCGGCACCCGAACTACCCGGACCAGGACACCGACCCGGACACCGCGGGTCCGACCCGGTTCGACGGGCCGCGCGTCAACCAGATCCCCCAGCCCAACCGGGCGGTGGACAACTCCACGATCTGGCAGCCGGACTTCAGCGCCGATCACTTCCGGCAGATGTACTTCGGCACCAACCCGGGTGACGAGTCGCTGAAGCAGTACTACGAGGCCCAGTCCTCCGGTCGGTACAGCGTCGAGGGCGAGGTCACCAACTGGGTGAAGGTGAAGTACAACGAGGCGCGCTACGGCCGTTCCGACGGCTACCCGTGCGCCTCGAACGTCTGCACCAACACCTGGAACCTGGTCCGCGACGCCGCCAACCAGTGGGTCGCCGACCAGAAGGCGCAGGGTCGCTCCGACGCGGAGATCGCCGCCGACGTCAAGTCGATGGACGAGTACGACCGTTACGACTACGACGGCGACGGCAACTTCAACGAGCCGGACGGCTACATCGACCACTTCCAGATCGTCCACGCCGGCGGCGACCAGGCCGACGGTGACCCGATCCAGGGTGAGGACGCCATCTGGAGCCACCGCTGGTACGCGTTCGCCAGCGACCAGGGCAGCACCGGCCCGTCCACCTTCCCGGGTGGCGGCACCGAGATCGGCAACACCGGGGTCTGGATCGGCGACTACACGATCCAGCCGGAGAACGGTGGCCGGAGCGTCTTCTACCACGAGTACGGCCACGACCTCGGTCTGCCGGACGACTACAACGTGGTCAGTGGTGGGGACAACAACAACGAGCACTGGACCTTGATGGCCCAGAGCCGGCTCGGCGCCAAGAACGACGCCGGCATCGGCGACCGCGGTGGCGACCTGGGCGCCTGGAACAAGCTCCAGCTCGGCTGGCTCGACTACGAGGTGGTCGTCGCCGGTCAGAAGCGCACGCTGCAACTGGGCCCGCAGGAGTACAACTCCCCCAAGGCCCAGGGCGCCGTGGTGGTGCTGCCGCAGCGGGAGTACTCGTTCCAGAACGGCAAGCCGTTCGAGGGGACGAAGCAGTTCTTCTCGGGTAACGAGGACGACCTGAACACCACGATGACGCGCGCCATCGACCTCACCGGGAAGAGCAGCGCCGCGGTGTCGATGAAGGGTCGTTACAGCATCGAAGAGGACTACGACTACCTCTTCTTCGAGGCTTCCACCGACGGTGGCCAGAGCTGGGTCTCGCTCCCGGGCACGGCCAACGGCAAGGCGCTCAAGGAGATCTCGCCCGGGCGGTACGCCCTGGACGGCTCCAGCGACGACAAGTGGGTCGACGTCAACGTCTCGCTGGACTCGGTCGTCGGCAAGGCCGTGCAGTTCCGGCTCCGCTACCAGACCGACGGTGGCGTCTCCGAGGGCGGCTTCTACGGTGACGCCATCACCGTGACCGCCGACGGTCAGACGCTGCTCACCGATGGCGCCGAGGCCGGCGCCGCCGGCTGGACGCTCAGCGGCTGGAGCATCGTCGAGGAGACCTACACCCGCAAGTTCGACAACTACTACATCGCCGGCAACCGGTCGTACACCTCGTACGACAAGTACCTCAAGACCGGCCCGTACTACTTCGGCTACGCGAACACCCGCCCGGACTACGTGGACCACTACGCGTACCAGGAGGGTCTGCTGATCTCCTACTGGAACCTCCGGTGGGCGGACAACGACACGTTCGCGCACCCCGGTGAGGGTCGTAACCTCTACATCGACGCTCACCCGCGGCCGATCTACAACCTGACCGGGCAGCCCTGGCGGGCCCGCGTCCAGGTCTACGACGCGCCGTTCAGCCTGAAGAAGGCGGACTCGTTCACGCTCCACATCAACAGCCAGCCGCAGTACATCCGCGGTCAGGCTGCGGAGCCGCTGTTCAACGACACCAAGCAGTACTGGTACCCGGAGCTGCCGAACCACGGCGTCAAGCTCCCGGCCACCGGCACGAAGATCAAGGTCCTGGAGCAGAACGGCACCTCGATGAAGGTCCGTTTCTCCTGAACCGCTGATCCATGCGACACCACGACGAGGCCCGGGCAGGTCACCTGCCCGGGCCTCGCCCGTGTTCCAGGTGGGAACCGTCGCGACCCGCCGCGCGTCTGAGACGGGTGACCACAAGCCTCGACCGCCGCCTGGCCGCGGTCCTCGTGCTGGCCCTGGCCCTGGCCGGCTGCGCGAGCCCGGAGAAGGAAGCCGCCGTGCCCGACCCCACCGGATCCACCGGCGCCGCGCCGGAGCCCTCCCCAACCGCGCCGAGCCCGGCCGTATCGAGCCCGGCAACCCCGGCCCCGGCAACCCCGGCCCCGGCCGCCTCCTCCGGCCGGCCCCCGCTCTCCACCACCGACCTGCCGACGCTCCGGCCACCGACCGGGCCGCCACGGCACCCCACCGACCAGCGGAAGCCCAACGTCCTCGCCGGCCGGATCAGCGACGGCGGTGCCGGCCCCTGTTACACGCTCGTCACCGACGACGGCCAGGAGCACGCCCTGTACGGCCCGGACCAGGGCACCTGGCCCGCCGGCACCTGGGTCCGGGTCACGGTCGGCCCGGCGCCGGAGGGCGTCGCATGCGGACCGGGCCGGCTGGTCGGCCTGCTGCGCATCGAACGCGTGGCCTGACCGCGCACCCCGACTCCGCCCGGAGAAACCCCTGATCCTGCCCACCTGCGGGGCCGGTGGGCAGCCGGCGGCCCTAGGCTGTGCCTCATGACCGACCAGCGCGGCGGACCCGCCGACGAGTCCTGCGTCCTGCCCGAGGGGCCGTGGACGCACCGGTTCGTCGGCGCCAACGGCAGCCGGTTCCACGTCGTCGAGGCGGGCACCGGCCCGATGGTGCTCTTCCTGCACGGCTTCCCGGAATACTGGTACGCCTGGCACGAGATGCTGCCGGCCGTCGCCGACGCCGGCTTCCGCGCGGTCGCCGTCGACCTGCGCGGTTACGGCGCGAGCGACAAGCCACCCCGGGGGTACGACGGTTACACGCTCGCCGCCGACGTGGCCGGCCTGATCCGGGCGTTGGGCGAGCGGTCGACCACAGTGGTCGGCACCGGCGTGGGCGGGCTGATCGGCTGGACCGCCGCATCGTTCCACCCCACCCTGGTACGCCGACTCGTGGTGCTCGGCGCGCCGCACCCGCTCCGGCTGCGGGCCGCCATCGTCGCCGACCCGCGCGGGCAGTTCGCCTCGGCCACCGCGACGCTGAAGTTCCAGCTCCCCCGCTACGAGCACGTGCTGACCCGGGACGGCGCCGCCGAGGTGACGGAGATGCTGCGCCGCTGGGGCGGGCCGCGCTGGGTGGACGGCCCCGACTTCGCCGACTACGCCAGGTGCTGCCGGATGGCGATGCAGATCCCGCAGGCCGCGTTCTGCGCGCTGGAGGGCTACCGCTGGGCGTTCCGCTCGGCGCTGCGACTGCACGGCTACCGGTTCGTCAAGCTGATGCAGAAGCCGCTCGTCACGCCGACCCTGCAACTGCACGGCGCGCTGGACCGCGCGTCCCTCCCCCGCACCGCGCAGGGCTCCGGCCGCTACGTCAGCGCGCCGTACGAGTGGCGGCTGCTCGACGGCGTGGGCCACTTCCCGCACGTGGAGGCCCGGGACGTGGTGCTCGGCGAGATCCTGCGGTGGGCGAAGTCCTGACTCAGACCCGCTGCTCGCCCAGCCCGACCACCTCGGTCGCGGGCGCCCAACCCTGGTAGACGCCGAAGTCGAACGCCTCCAGGCCCATCGCCTCCGCCACCGGCCAACGCCCACCTGTGTACTCGACCCGCAGCCAGCCCTCGTGCTCGGCCAGCACGATGAACGGCTGCCCCTGCCAGGTGCAGGTGGTCCGCACGTACGCCAGATCGTCGACCTCGGCCGCCGGCACCACCCGGACGTACCGGCCGGGGCGTGCCTCGGTGAAACCCTCGTCGGGGTCGGGCTGGTAGAGACGGATGTCGTCGCCGTCCGGGCTGGCCTGGTATTCCCGGCCCCGCCAGCGCGCCACGTAGCCGTCGCGGGTCACGCCTGGTCCGCCTTCTGCCAGCGCAGCGCGTCGGAGTCGAGCGTCGCGACGAGCCGGGCGTCCCCGTCGGCGCCGATCCGCCACAGCTGCGCACCGTGCGGCAGCCGGGCACTGTCCACCTTGAACTCGGCGATCACGTCGCTGTTCTCGCTCGGCGCGAAGCCGTTGCCGCGGAACGGCGGACGCTCGATCACCCAGCCCTCCATCGCCCGCATCGCGGCCTCGTTCTGCCCGCCGTACGGGATCCGGTAGAGGCTCGGCCGGTAGGCCGGCCAGCGCAGCAGGTAGAGCTCCTCGTCGGCGCGGGAGAAGGGGGAACCGGGATGGCCGAGACCGAGCGCGTCGTACAGCTCCGCCGGGGTACGCAGGTGCGCCAGCTCGCCGGCCCGGTGCACGAAGCCGGAGACCCGGTCGTAGCCGCGCTCCAGGTAGTAGGCGAGTTGGCTCGCCGCGACCGCCTTCTGCATGGTCACCGGCGGGCTCGGCGGCGTCGCCGCCGTATTCCGGCGGGGCTCGGCGGCCGGCGCCGGCCCGGAGGCGGACGGTTCCGGCTCGGTCTCCGGGTCGTCGCCGAGCCCCACCTCGGCGGCCCAGTTCGCGAGCGCCAGCACCTGTTCCCCCGGGTACGCCGCGCCGACCAGGCTGCCCGGGTTGATGAGGAACGACCAGTTCTCGTCCGGCCAGCACCGGATCAGCTGGACGAACTTGACCCGGATCGTGTCGACGGGTCCCTCCGTGTGTTCGGCGAGCCGCTCCGGCGAGGTGTAGACCGCCACGTAGCGCACCCCGTCGACGGTCTCCGTGCGCCAGGCGAAACCCGGGTCACCTGGACGGCTGCCCGGTGCCGAGTCGAACGCCACCGGCAGCATCACCCGGGCCAGCAGCAGCGTGGTGAGGAACCCGTCCGCGTTCCCGCTGCCGGTCGCCGCCAGCAACTCCTCCTCCACCGTGTTCGCCGGCACGAAGTCCGGCTCCGCCGGCTCCGCCCGGGGAGCCGTCACCCGCTGGTCGACGGTCCGCTCCGCAGTGCCGGGGACGTGGGGCGGCTCCGTCGGCGCAGCCGACGGAGCGAACAGCGACGCGGTCGGCTCGCCCGACGACCCCGGCGCGAAGTGCGCGGTGGTCGGCTCGCCGGGCGACGCAGGCGTGAACAGCGCGGTGGTCGGCTCGTCCGGGGACGCCGACGCGAACAGCGGCACCGTCGGCTCGGCCGGCGACGCGGGTGGGCGTAGCGCGGTGGTCGGCTCGTCGGGCGACGCGGGCTCGAACAGCGACACCGTCGGCTCGTCGGGCGACGACACCGGATCGAACAGCGACGCAGTGGGTTCGCCGGGCGACGCGGGCTCGGACAACGCCACCGTCGGCTCACCGGACGACGCCACCGGATCGAACAGCGACGCCGACGGCGCGCCGGGCGAGGCGGGCGCGAAGAGCGCGGTGGTCGGCTCGCCGGACGCCGACGGCGCGAACAGCGGCACCGTCGGCTCGGCCGGCGACACCGGTTCGAACAACGATGCGGTGCGCTCGTCGGCGACTGACGCCGTCGGGGCCGGCTCGGCCGGGGCCGGCTCGGACGACGGGGTGGTCGGCTCGAACAGCGGCGTGGTCGGCTGGAACAGCGACACCGTCGGTCCATCGGAGGACACGGGTGGCCCGGTCAGGTCGCCCGGCTCGGCCGCCGCCCAACCCGCTTTCGGCGGCGGGTCCGGCCAGCCGGAAGTCGCCGTTGCCGGTTCGGCCCCAGACGGCTCAGGACCGAACGGCTCGGCACGGAGCGACTCGGCACGGAGCGACTCGGCACGGAGCGACTCGGCACGGGACGACTCGGCTTGGAGCGACTCGGCCGTCGGGCGGTCGTCGGTCCGGGCGGGCTCGTTGAGATCGGCCGCGCCGACCGGGGACGTTACCGGGGGGTCTGCCGGTCGGGGCACGGTCGGCCCGGAGGGGGTCGCCCACGACGCGGCGGGGCCGGCAGCGTACCCGTCGGCGGCCGGCGGCGTGGACCCGAACTGGCCGGGAATGGTGAGGTCGCGGGCCTCGATGACGGTGCCCTCGATGACTATCGGGGTGAAGTCACGACGTGACGCGGGCGGCGCGGACACCGGCTCGACGATCGACGGCGGCAGTTCCTCCGTTTCCGCGGGGGCGTCGAGGGACTCCCAGCGGTCCGCAGGGGTCGGAGCCCACTCGTCCGGCGGCGCGGAGGCGGCCGGCGCGGGCTGCCGGCGGGGCAGCGTCCGGGTGGGGTCCTCGGCCGGGCGGGCCGGCCGGAACGACGGTGCCGGATCGGCCGGCCGCGGTGCCGGCGTCGGCACGTCCGCCCCCGTCGGGAACGCCCGCGTCGGGTCCTCGGGCACCGGCTCGTTCAGCGGCCGGCGTCGGGGAAACGGCTGACCACCGGCGAACCGGGAGGGCGGCGTGCCCCGCTCGGCGGACCGGCGGGACGTGTCGAGCGGGGAGGACCGCCGGGACGGGCGGCCGGAGGTGGGTTCGAAGAAGGATCGGGCTGGTGGCGGCGCTGCCACCGTCGGCGTCTCGTCGACCGCCGCGGCCCGGCCGGCGGCGAACGGATCCGGCTCGTCCGGCCGGTGGCGCAGGTCGGTGAGCCAGCCGTCAAGCGCGTCGGAGTCGGCGCCCTCGCCGACCCCGGCCCGGTCGCCACCGTCGCCGGCCGCCGGCCGCGGACGACGAGGCGGTACGGTCGGCACGCGGCGGCCCGGCCCGGGAGCGGTGCGCATCGGCACGGTGGCGGGCTCGTCGGGCTCCGCCGCCCACCCGCCCCGGCCCCGCGGGACCGACGGCGGTGGACCCAGGGACGGTGGCACCGACGGCGGCGGCACCGACGGCGGCGGGACCAAGGGCGGCGGGACCAAGGGCGGCGGCACCGACGGCGGCGGCACCGGAGCTGCCGGAACGGAAGCGGCGGGCACCGGGACGGTCGGCGCCTCGGGGGCGGGCTCGGGCGTGCCGTTGCGGGCGGCCCGGGTGGCGCTCTCCACCCGCTGCAACCGGGCCCGGGCACCCATGGTCCGGCCGGGCAGCCGGACATCCCCCCGGGAGAGCTGCGCGACATACCAGGCGGGCAGGTAGCCCTCGATCGGCAGGCCCGGGTTGACGGCCAGCCACCACTCCGGGTCGGGCCATCCGGCGGCCAGGTCCACGTACGGCACCCGGCGGGTGGCGCCCGCGTTCTCACCCAGGCTGGCCCGCAGCGCGGCGACGGAGGTGAACGCCAACACGTGCGTGCGGCCCCCGGAGGTCCAGGTGCCCCACCCCGCGGTCGACCCGCCGGCGACCGGCAGCACCAGATCGACGTGGGCCAGGACGCGGAAGTATTGCTGCTGGTCCTGCGCGTGCAGCGCGTCCCGCATCGCCACCTCGGCCTCGGTGGCCGGCTCCCATCCGGTCACGGCCACCTCTCCTTCCGTGCACCGGCCACAGGTATCGCCTACAACCTACAAGGTGGTAACAAGATCACAATCCCTGGCCATCGACGGTCGGCCCCGGCCTCGATGAGGCGCTAACATCGCGTTCCGGAGTCGACATGTTACGGAGGTCGTCGATGCCTCGGCCGTTCACCCACCGGACCGTGGCCACTCTGGCGACCTTCCTCGTCACCGGCCTGCCCGCGGCGCCGGCGGCGGCTCGCGCGCCGTCCGGCTGCGCCGCCCCGCCCGCGCCGGCCCGCCCGGTGGTCGAGCAGCCGTGGCCCCAGCAACGGTACGCGCCGGACCGGCTCGCCCCGCTCGCGACCGGCGCCGGCGTGGTGGTGGCGGTGGTGGACTCGGGGGTGGACCGGTCGCACCCGCAGCTCGCCGGCCGGGTGCTGGCGGGCGCCGATTTCCTCGACCCGGGCGGGGACGGCACCCGCGACTGCGCCGGGCACGGCACCGGCGTGGCGAGCATCATCGCCGCCACGCCGCGACCGGGCGTCGCATTCCACGGGCTCGCGCCGGGCGCGCTCATCCTGCCGGTGCGGGTGAGCGAGCAGCAGGTGGTCGAGGGACGGGAGTCCGGGCGCACGGTCGACGCGGCCGACTTCGCCCGGGCCGTGCGCTGGGCCGTGGACCACGACGCCGACGTGCTCAACCTCTCGGTCGTGCTGTACGCGGACGACCCGGCCGTGCGCGCCGCGGTCGCCTACGCGGTGCGGCGGGACGTGGTGGTGGTGGCCGCCGCCGGCAACCTGCACGACAACGGCGATCCCCGGCCCTACCCGGCGGCGTACGACGGGGTGCTCGGCGTCGGCGCGATCGGGCGGGACGGGGTGCGCGCCGCGTTCTCCCAGACCGGCCCGTACGTCGATCTGGTCGCTCCCGGCAGCGAGGTGCTGATGGCCGCGCCCCGGCAAGGCCACCACCGGGCCGAGGGGACCAGCTATGCCACCCCGTTCGTGGCCGGCACCGCGGCGTTGCTGCGCCAGTATCGTCCCGGCTTGAGCGCGGCCGAGGTCGCCGCACGCATCGTCGGCGGCACGTACCCGGCCCCGGGGCGCGGTGAGGGCTACGGCGCCGGGGTGCTCAACCCGTACCGCGCGGTGACCGAGTCGCCCGGCGGGGCGGGCGCCGCTCGCCGGAATGGCGTCGCGCTCCCGGCCGACCGGCCTGATCCGGCGGCGCTCGACCGTCGCGCCCGCCGCGCCGCGGTGCGGGAGCGGGCGTTGCTGGTGGCCGGCGTGACCGGTGGCGCGACGGCACTTGTGGCGCTGCTCGCCGTGGTGCTGCCCCGGGGGGCGCGCCGGCGCTGGCGTCCGGCCGGGCCGGTCTGACCGGTCGGACCGCCGGCTCGTGGCCCGGGCGCGGCGCCCGGGCCACACCGGAGTCAGTGGAACAGGTTGGCGTTGCGCTTCTCGGTGTCGAGGTAGTCGGACGCGGAATCCTCCACGGCGAGCTTGATGTCGCGCAGCATCGCCTGGAGGTCCTGCGAGGCGGCCCGCCACCGGGACTGTCGCTGCTCGTACGCCTCGCGGGCCGCGCCGTTCCAGCTCGCCACAAGTGGCGCCGCGTCCCGTTCGAGCTGCCCGAGCTGACTCTCCAGTGTGGTCAGCGCCCGTTGGATGTCGGCGCCGGCCTGATGCAGGGCGGCGAAGTTGACGACCAGCACACCATGCTCCATCGGTTCGTTCCTTTCCGGAGGTCTAGAGCGGCAGCTGGATGCCGCGGTTGGTGCCCGACACCCGGCCGGCGGCCTCGGTGTCGGAGGCGTCGTAGTGCCGCCCGGCGGTGCGGATCGCGGTGGCCGTCTCGCGCAGCGCCCGCTGCAGGGCCGTCTGGTCCTGCGCCCACTGCTGCTTGACCTGCTCGAACGAACGCCCACCGGCGCCCCGCCAGGCCTGCTGCAACACCTCCAGCTCGGCCATCAGGCCGCTGAGCATGGTCTGGAGCGACTGATCGGCCTGCTCGAACTTCGCGGCGGTCTGATGCATCACCGCGGCCTCTGCCTGGGTCTGGGACATCCCGGACGTCACCTCGTCTCCTCGGTCGTGGCTGGCCACCGTGTGGCCACCGTGGACTCGTCGCGCGGCGCTCGCGGCCGCCGGAGGGGAGGGAGACGGCGGGCGCACGCGTCGACGGTTTTCGTCGCTGACGGTAGCCGCATCACTCCGGTTCTGCTACCCCCCAGCCCTCCCCTGTGGACAACGAGGCCACTACGATGAGCCACGGCGACGTCACCCGGCAGCCGGGCGAGGAGGTGCGGTGACCGCGACCACGGCGGAACGGCCCCCGCCCGCATCCGTGCCGGCGTCGCCGTGGAGACGCCGCACCCGCACCCGGTTCCGCGCCGGTCAGGTCGTGATGACGCAGGTCGCGGGCGCCGTGCTCGTGGCGTCCGCCGGGCGGGGCGTCGCGTTCACCACCGTCGCGGTGCTGGCGGCGACGTTGCTGCTACCCGCCGCGTGGGTCCGCTACCGGGGCCGCTGGCTGCACGAATGGCTCAGCGTCGGGCTGGCGTACCTCGGCCGTCGCCGCGCCCTGCCGGCCGGGGCCGATCCGGCGGCGGTCCTGGAGCTGGTCGGGCCGGGCACGGTGGCGCACGCGGCGGAGCTGGCCGGCGGCCCGGCCGCCGTGCTGCACGACGCCGGCGGGCTGACCGCGCTGCTGGAGCTCGGCGACCCGGACGACCTGTTCGGTGACCGCCCACAGGCGCTGCCGGCGCCGCTCGACCTCCTTCCCACCGTCGGACCGGAGAGCCCGCCGGTCCGGCTCCAGCTGCTCTTCTCGGCGTCGCCCGCGCCCGCGCCGGGCGTCGCGGCCGGTCCGGCCGGCACGTCGTACCGTCAGCTCACCGACGGCCGGGTGGCCGGGCGCGCCCGGGTGGTGCTGGCCCTGCGGGTGCTGCGGGCCGACGGCTGGTCGGACGAGGAGCTGCTGCGGGCGCTCTCCGGCACGGTCCGGCGGACGGTCCGCCGGCTCGGCCCGCTCACCGGCACGCCGCTCGGCGTGCCGGCGGCACTGCGGGTGATCGCCGAGCTGGCCCACCACGAGGCCGGCGCGCCGGCCCGGGAGACCTGGCCGCTGCTCACCGTGGGTGGGCTGGCGCAGGCGACCTGGCGGCTGCGCCGGTGGCCGGATCCGCGCGGTGAGGCCGCCCGAGGGCTGGTTCCCCGGCTGCTGGCCGTGCCGGCCACCGCCACCACAGTCGCACTCCGCGTCGGCCCCCGCGCCGACTCCGCGCCGGTCCCGGCCGAGCTGACGGTACGGGTGGCCGCCGCGAGCGCGGCGGAGTTGTCGGTGGCCGAGCGGGCGCTGAACCGGGTGGCCGGCGGTGCCGGCGGCGAGCTGTGCCGCCTCGACGGCGAGCACCTGGCGGGGCTGGCCGCCACCCTGCCACTGGCGGTTGCGGGTTCGGGTGCGCCCCCGGCCGGGTCACCGCCGGCGGCGCCGGACCTGCGGGTCGGCGGGTCCGGCCTGATGGTGGGTGCCGACCGGCGGGGCGGCCCGCTCACCGTGCGCCTGTTCCGGCCGGCGACGACCCGGGTGCTGCTTGTGGGCGGCGTGCCCGCCGCGCAGCTGCTCGTGTTGCGGGCGCTGGCGCTCGGCGCCCGGGTCGCGGTGCAGACCGCCCGGCCCCGGGCGTGGGAGGCGTTCGTCCGCGGGGCCGGGGGGCCGGGCGGCGTGATGCCGCTGCTCCCGCCGGGGCGGCCGGTCGGTGGCGCGCCCGGTTCGCCGCTGCGGCCGGCGCTGCTCGTGGTCGACGCCGGTCCGGTGCCGCCGGAGGTCGGTCCGGCGGCGGCGTGGCAGTCGGTGCTCGTGGTCCGCGACGAGCTGACCTCGGCGGACGCGCCCGCGCTGGCCCGCGCGGACCTGGCTGTCCTCCAGCCCCTCGACCCGGCCGAGGCGGCGCTTGCCGGCGCGGCGCTCGGCCTCGGCCCGTCCGCCGACTGGCTCACCCGGATCCGCGACGACATGGTGGCGGTGGTCAACCGCCGGGCACTGCGGTGGGCGCTGCTCTCGCCGACCCCGGTCGAGTCGCAACTGGTCGGTCACCCGGTCCGCCGCTGAAGCGGACAGGGTTCCGCCCGTGGAACCGGCGTGGCACGATCCCGGCCATGGATTTTCTGAAGGGCCTTCTGATCCGGGTGGGCACGACGGCGGTGGCCTTCTGGCTCGCCACCCTGCTCATCCCGGGCATCACGCTCGACTCGGACTCGGCCACCGAGACGGTGACCACCCTGGTGCTCGTCGCGGTGATCTTCGGCGTGGTGAACGCGGTGCTCCAGCCGATCATCAAGACCGTGGGGTGCGGCTTCTACCTGCTCACCCTCGGCCTGATCGCGCTTGTGGTGAACGGCCTGCTCTTCCTGCTGACCAGTTGGATCGCCGGAGAGGCCGGGCTGCCGTTCCACGTCGACGGGTTCTGGCCGGCGGCGGTGCTGGGCGCGCTCTTCGTCGGCATCGTCACCTGGATCCTCGGCGCCGTCCTCGACCGCGACTGACGGTCCCGGTCGGTCGCCGGTACCTGCGATCCGGCGACCGACCGGCCCGGCCACCGACCGGCCCGGCGCGTGGGCGATCCAACGGGCGGGCGGTCCAACGGGCGGGCGGTCCAACGGGCGGGCGGTCCAACGGGCGGGCGGTCCAACGGGCGGGCGGTCCAACGGGCGGGAATTGGCAGGTGTCCGGCGCGGGGAGAGGCACTACGCTCGGCCGGGTGTTCACCCTGACCCGCGCGGACGGCTACCAGCTCAGCACCGACCCGGGCCGGCTCGACCTCGCCCGGGTGCACACCTGGCTCGCCAGGGACGCCTACTGGGCGCTCGGGCGGGACCGGGAGACGGTCGAGCGCGCGTTCGCCGGATCGATCGGCTACGGCGTCTACCGGCCCGGCGACGACCGGCAGGTGGCGGTCGCCCGGGTGGTCACCGACCGGGCCACGTTCGCCTGGCTCTGCGACGTCTACGTGGAACGGGCCGAGCGGGGTCGCGGGTTGGGCACCTGGCTGGCGGCCGGCGTCCGCGACCACACGGCCGAGCTGGGCGTACGCCGGATCCTGCTGGCGACGCTCGACGCGCACGGGGTGTACGGCAAGCTCGGCTTCCAACCCGTCGCGGCGGACCGTTACCTGGAGCTGGACCAGCGGTGACGCCGGTCACCGGAAAGGACCAGTAACGCATCGACCGCTTACGGTGGACGGGTGAACCAGCTCCGCCTCGGCTACCTGTACGGCATCGGCGCGTACCTGCTCTGGGGTTTCTTCCCGATCTACCTCAAGCTGCTCCGCCCGGCCGGGCCGGTGGAGATCCTCGCGCACCGGATCATCTGGTCGGTGGCGTTCGTGGCGCTGCTGCTGGCGGCCATGCGGCACGTCGGCTTCCTGCGGACGCTGGCCCGACGACCCCGGGCGCTGGCCGGCATCACGCTCGCCGCCGCGCTGATCGCGGTCAACTGGGGCACCTACATCTACGGCGTGACCTCCGACCGGGTGGTGGAGACCGCGCTCGGCTACTTCATCAACCCGCTGGTGTCGGTGCTGCTCGGCGTCGTCGCGCTGCGCGAACGGCTACGCCCGGCGCAGTGGGGGGCGCTCGTCGTCGGCGCGCTCGCGGTGGCGGTGCTCACCGTCGACTACGGGCGGCTGCCCTGGCTGGCGCTCACCCTCGCGTTCAGCTTCGCCGGCTACGGCCTGGTCAAGAAGCGGCTCGGCCTGCCCGCCGTCGAGGGACTCTTCGTCGAGTCGGCGGTGCTGGCGCTGCCCGCCCTGGCCTACCTGGCCTGGCTGTCGACCCGCGGCGACTCGACGTTCGGCCACGTCTCGGCCGGGCACACGGCGCTGCTGGTGCTGGCCGGCGCCGCCACCGCGATCCCGCTGCTGCTCTTCGCCGGCGCGGCGAACCGGCTGCCGCTGTCCACCCTCGGCATGTTGCAGTACCTGGCGCCGATCCTCCAGCTCGGCTGCGGCGTGCTGATCTTCCACGAGCCGATGCCCCCGGCCCGGCTGGCCGGTTTCGCCCTGGTCTGGCTCGCCCTGGCGGTCTTCACCGTGGATGCGCTGCGCCAAGCCCGCCGCACCCGCGCCGCCGCGCGGGCCGCCGCCCTCATCCCCGCCCCAGTTCCGCCCATCAGCGTGCGACAGAGGGGTGTGGGGGACCGTCAGCGGAGGTCGTAGGAGAGGACCGGGGCGTCTTCGCCGCGCATCAGGTCCAGGCGGACCAGTTCGCCTTTCGTGAATCGGGTGACGCCGGAGAAGCGCAGGTCGTCGCCGGGGGCCGCCAGCCAGGAGCCGATCTGCTCGGTCGCGCCGTCCGGGCCGTGCGCCACCAGCCGGAACGTGTACGCCTCGCGGTGCCCGGCCCGCCGGTCGTAGCCGCAGTGCATGGTGACCTCGGTGCCCCACGGCGTCTCGGTCAGGCCCACCTCGGCGTGCACCGGCGCCGTCCCGGCCACCGGCCGCATCGAGGTGAGCGCCACCGGCCGGGTGGCCGGCTCCGCGGGCGGTCGGAACACGGTCACCCCGACGCCGGCGAGCACCGCGAGCGCGGCGGCGGCGAGCGCGGTCAGCGCGTACCGCCGCCGGGAGCGGGACCGGTCGCGGCGCCGCCGCTCCCGCGCGGCGTCGAGCAGCGCGGGCACCCGGGAGGTTTCCGGCCCGACCTCAAGGAACTGTTCCAGCCCGGCCGGGTCGAGACGGCCCAGCAGGCCGGGGAGTACGGCGATCTCGGCCACCGCCTCCCGGCAGGCGGCGCAGCCGGACAGGTGCCGTTCGTAGGCGACCCGGTCGGCCGGGGCGAGGGCGCCCAGCACGTACGCCCCGTCGTCGTGCGCGAACTCGCAGCGGGTCATCCGGTCACCCCCATCTCGGCCAGCACCAACCGTAGTGAGCGCAGCGCATAGTGGGTGCGCGACTTCACCGTGCCCGGCGGCACGCCCAGCCGGGCCGCCGCCTCCGCCACCGACCGGCCCTGGTAGAAGCACTCGACCAGCACCTCGCGGTGGGTCGGGCTGAGCCGGTTGAGCGCCTCGGCCACCGTCCACGCCTCCACCGCGCGCTCCGTCTCGTCGACCGTCTCGGCGGTTTCCGGCAGTTCGTCGGTGTAGACCTCGCCGACCCGGGCGGAGCGGCGACGCCAGGCGTCGATGGCCAGGTTCCGGGCGGTGGTGAAGAGCCAGGCGCGGACCGAGCCGCGTCGCGGATCAAGTGACTCGGGGTGCCGCCAGGCCCGCAGGAGCGTCTCCTGCACCAGGTCCTCGGCCCGCGGCCGATCGCCGTTGACCAGTCTCAGGGCGTGCGCGTACAGCGCGTCGGCATGTTCGTCGTGCAGCGCGCGCAGCAGTTGGGCGTCGTGGTCACTGATGGCGGTACCTCGCTTCCGGCGGCGGGAGACCGGGGGTTACGTCCGCCCTTCCAGGCGTTGCGTCCGCCCTTCCATACGTGCGGTGACGCCGAACGGTTCAGCCGCAGGTCGGGCCGAGCCCGCGCGCCGCGGCCGTTCTAGTGTTCGGTGGCGATCCCGTCGGCGATCGCCCGGGCGGCGGTGAGCAGCTTCGCCCGGACCACCCGGGCCGAGGTCATCATCTCGCTGGCCGGCAGCGCGCAGGCAAGCACCACCCGGCGCTCGATGTCCTTGTCCGGGGCGACGAGGACCGCTGCGCACGCCACGCCCTGCCGGAACTGGCCCAGCTCCAACTGCATGCCGCGCCGGTCACCGGCGGCCAGGTCGGCCTCGAACGCCTCGACCGAGGTGAGGGTGGCGGTGGTGAACGGGCGCATCCCGTACTCGCGCAGGTAGCGGAAGCGTTGCTCGGCGGTGAGCGTGGCGAGCAGGCTCTTGCCGAGCGCGGTGGCGTGCGCGCCCTCGTCGAAGCCCGGCACCATCTCCTCCAAGTAGGGCGAGCGCGGCCCCTCGGCGCAGGCGGTCACCGCCACCTGCCCGCCCACGAAGCGACCGAGGTAGTGGCTCCAGCCGGTGTCCGCCGCGGCCCGGCGCAGCGCCTCACCGACGGCGGGCGGACCCCGGAACGCGGTGACCAGCTCGCGGTAGCGGTCGGCGATCTCCAGCCCGACGATGTAGGTGCCGTCCTCGCGTCGGATCACGTAGCCCTCGTACGCCAGCGTCCGCACCAGGTGGTAGGTGGTGGCGACGGTCAGCTCGCAGCGTCGGGCGATCTGCTTCACGGTCAGGCCCCTCGGCGCACGGCCGACCGACTCGAGCACTCGAAGCGCCCGAGAGACGCTCCGGATCAGATCCGAAGGTTCCGCCAAGGGGTCGCGCACAACCACCTCCGCCGCCGGGGACATACACCATATGAAAAAGAGGCCGAGTGCGAAATGCCTGTTCGGGTGGAGGATGCCAGATCGGCGGACACAGAACGTGCTCCGACAGACACGATCAGCAGCGAAAACTCGGCCGGCGTAGGTTTGCCGACGATGACCGAAACAATTTCACGATCCGGCCCTCCGGTGCCGAGGCGCGCGGTCCGGGTCGGCGCCGGCGCCACCGCCACCACGATCGCCTGCGTCCTGCCGGTCTTCCTGGTCGGCGGCCTGGCCGTGCAGCTCGGCGACGAACTCGGCTTCAGCCCGACCGGGCTGGGCCTGGCCGTCTCGGTCTACTTCGGCATCAGCGCGCTCGCCTCGGTGCCCTCCGGCGCCCTGGTCGAGCGGTACGGACCGACCCCGATCGCCCGCGCCGCCATCGGGCTCTCCGCCGGCTCGCTGCTGGCCGTGGCGGGCCTCGCCCGGTCGTACCCGGTGCTGGTGGCGCTGCTGGCGCTCAGCGCCGCAGCCAACGCCCTCGGCCAACTCGCCAGCAACGCCGTGCTGGCCGAGCACGTGCCCGCCCACCGGCAGGGGCTCTCCTTCGGCGTGAAGCAGGCCGCCATCCCGGTCTCCACGCTGCTGGCCGGCGCGGCGGTGCCCACCGTCGCCCTGACCGCCGGCTGGCGCTGGGCGTTCGTGGCCGCCGCCGCAGCCGCGTTGGCCGCGCTCCCGGCCGTACCTCGATCCGGCCGGGACCGCCGCACCCGCACCGCCTCCGCCGGACGGGGCGGCGGCACGGCCGCGCTCGTGGTGGTCGGGCTGGCCGCGACGCTCGCGGCCGGCGCGGCGAACGCGCTCGGCACGTTCCTGGTCGACTCGTCGGCCGCCCGCGGGCTCTCCCCCGGGCTCGCCGGCCTGACCCTGACGCTCGGCAGCGCGGTCTGCGTGGCGGCGCGGGTGGGCGTCGGCTGGCTCGCCGACCGGCGGACCGGCGGGCACGTCGTGGTGGTCGCCGGGCTGCTGGTGGCAGGTTCGGTGGGGCTGGTCCTGCTCGCGGTGGCCGGCACCGCGCCGCTGGTCGTGGGCGTGGTGCTCGGCTTCGGTCTGGGCTGGTCGTGGCCCGGGCTGTTGAACTTCGCCGTGGTCCGGCTCCACCCACAGGCCCCGGCCGCCGCCACCTCGATCACCCAGACCGGCGTGTACGCGGGCGGCTGCGTCGGCCCGCTCGGCCTGGGCGCGCTTGCCGGCACGGCCGGCTACCCGACGATGTGGCTCACGGCGGCGATAGCCATGCTCCTGGCCGCCCTGCTCATGCTCCTGACCACCCGCCGCACCCTCTCACCCACCCCGCCCGGCCCGACCCCGCCCGGCCCGACCTCGCGTCGATCATGAGGTTAGCGGCGCGACACGCCGATCCCGAGAGCGCCAACTTCATGATCACCGGGGCCGGAGCCCGGGGGTGGGGGGTGGGGTGGGGGTCAGCTTGTGCGGTCGGCTATGTAGTCGCAGAGGGACTCCAGGGCGCGGCGCGCGGGAGTGTCCGGGAGCGGGGCCAGACGGGCGCGGGCGTCCTCGGCGTAGCTGCGGACCGTCTCCCGGGCCCGCTTCAGCGCCGGGGACTCGCGGAGCAGGGTGAGCGCCTCGGCGTGCAGCGCGTCGTCGACGAGCGGGCCGGTGGCCAGGATCTCCCGCAGGCGTACGCTCGCCGCGTCCAGGTCGTCGCTCGCCAGCGCGTAGAGCACCGGCAGGGTGGGCACGCCCTCCCGCAGGTCCGTGCCGGGTGTCTTGCCGGACTGCATCGACTCGCTGGCGATGTCGAGCAGGTCGTCGGAGAGCTGGAAGGCGACGCCGATGATCTCGCCATAACCGGCCAGGGCCTCGACGTGCGCGGCGGGCGCACCGCCGAACATGCCGCCGAAGCGGGCCGAGGTGGCGATCAGCGAGCCGGTCTTCTCGGCGATCACGTGCAGATAGTGGGCGACCGGATCGGTGTCCCGCGGGCCGACCGTCTCGGCGATCTGGCCGTGCACCAGGCGGGCGAAGGTGCGCGCCTGAAGTCGTACCGCCTCCGGGCCCAGGTCGGCCGCGACGTCCGCGGCCCGGGCGAAGAGATAGTCACCGACCAGGATCGCCACCGAGTTGGTCCAGCGGGAGTTGGCGCTCGGTGCGCCCCGCCGCACGGCCGCCTCGTCCATCACGTCGTCGTGGTAGAGCGTCGCCAGGTGGGTGAGCTCCATCACCACGGCCGCCGGCACGACCTGAGCGGTGTCCGGGTCACCGAACTGGGCGCACAACGCCACCAGCAGCGGGCGGAACCGTTTGCCGCCGGCCTCCAGCAGGTGCCGGGCCGCGTCGGTCACCAACGGGTCCGCGCTCGCCACGCTCGCCCGCAGCTCCGTCTCGACCCGGTCGAGCACGCCCAGCACGGAGGCTTCGACGCGCGGGTCGGCGAGGTGCAGGCCGAGCGCGCCGAACTGACCTGAATGCTCGCCAGCCGGGTTCACCACGTCTTCAACCATGCCACACCCGTTCGACAGGCCCGGTGAGGGGGATACGGACCGGGGGCCGGCACGCCACGGCGTGCCGGCCCCCGGGTGGAACCGCCTCTGTCATCTGACGAATTCGGCCGCGCCCGTGGTGAGGTCGAGCAACGGGCCGGGGACCACGCCGAGAACAAGCGTGGCGAGCACGCCGATGACGAGCGCCGCCGAGGTGAGCGCGCCCGGCACGGTCACCGTCGGGGTCGCCTCACCCGGCTCGGAGAGCCACATCATCACCACGACCCGCAGGTACGGGAAGGCCAGCACCATGCTGGTGAGCACGCCCGCGATCACCAGCCAGGCCTGGTTCGCCTCCAGCGCCGGAGCGAAGACCGCGAACTTGCTGGTGAACCCGCTGGTGAGCGGGATACCGGCGAAGGCCAGCAGGATGAACGTGAAGATCGCCGCGAAGAACGGCGAGCGTCGGCCCAGCCCGGCCCAGCGGGACAGGTGGGTGGCCTCGCCGTCGGCGTCCCGCACCAGCGTCACCACGGCGAACGCGGCGAGCACCGAGAAGCCGTACGCGGCCAGGTAGAACATCGTGCCGGAGAGCCCTTCCTTGCTCGGGGCCAGCACGCCCACGAGCAGGTAGCCGGCGTTCGCGATCGACGAGTATGCCAGCAGCCGCTTGATGTCCGTCTGGGTCACCGCCAGCACGGCGCCGACCAGCATGGTCAGCACCGCCACCACGCCGATCACCGGCGTGAAGTCCCAGGAGGCCCCGGCGAACGCGACGTGGAACACGCGCAGCAGCGCGCCGAACGCGGCGACCTTGGTGCAGGCGGCCATGAAGCCGGTCACCGGCGTCGGCGCGCCCTGGTAGACGTCGGGCGTCCAGACGTGGAACGGCGCGGCGGCGGCCTTGAACAGCAGGCCGATGGCGAGCAGCGCCATGCCGGCGAAGAGCAGCACCTGGCTGGATGCGGACTCACCGACCGCGGCGTGCACGGTGGCGAAGTCGACGCCCGCGCCACGACCCGGGATCCCGGCCGTGAAGCCGTAGATCAGGGCGACGCCGAACAGGAAGAACGCCGAGGCGTACGCGCCGAGCAGGAAGTACTTCATCGCCGCCTCCTGGCTCAGCAGCCGCCGGCGACGGGCCAGCGCGCAGAGCAGGTAGAGCGGCAGGGAGAAGACCTCGAGCGAGATGAACATGGTCAGCAGGTCGTTCGCCGCCACGAAGATCAGCATGCCGCCGATCGCGAACGTCATCAGCGGGTAGACCTCGGTGGCCCCGCCGACGCCCTCGGCCTGCTTCCGGTCCTCCGGCGACTCGGCGGTGACCGCGGCGTGCGCCACGAACGCGCCGCCCCGTTCCACCGTGCGCTCACCGACGAGCAGCAGCGCCATCGCGGCCAGGACCAGGATGGCGCCCTGGAGGAAGAGCGTCGGCCCGTCCACCGCGAGCGCCCCGCCGGCCGTGATCAGCCGATCGTCGGCGTTCAGGATCACCATGGTGATCGCGCCGAGCACCGCCACCAGGGCGAGCGCGAGCTGCACCGCGTTGCGCAGGCGACGCGGCACGAACGCCTCGACCAGGACGCCCAGCAGGGCGACGCCCAACATGATCAGAATGGGAGCGAGCGCCGCGTAGTCGATCGACGGCAGCTTGAGCTCGGTCATTTTGCGGCCTCCTGGACGCTGCCGACCTCAGGGGCGGGATCGGATTTGCCGACGTCCTGCATGGTCGCCTGGACGGCGGGGTTGATGACATCGGTGACCGGCTTGGGATAGAAGCCGAGCAGCACGATCAGCGCGATCAACGGCGCCACCACCACCTTCTCGCGCAGGCTGAGGTCCCGACGCATGCCCTCGGACTCGGCCAGCGCCGGGTTCAGCGTGCCCTGGGTGGTGCGCTGCACCATCCACAGCACGTACGCCGCCGCCAGGATGATGCCGACGGTGGCGATCACCGCGACCGGCTTGTTGACGGTGAACGTGCCGATCAGCACCAGGAACTCGGACACGAACGGCGCGGTGCCGGGCAGCGCCAGCGAGGCGAGACCGGCGAAGAAGAGCACGCCGGCAAGCACCGGCACCAGCTTGCCCGCCCCGCCGAAGTCGCTGATCAGCGACGAGCCGCGCCGGGCGATGAGCATGCCGACCACCAGGAAGAGCAGGCCGGTCGCGAGCCCGTGGTTGAGCATGTAGAGCACCGCGCCGGTGCCGGCCTGGGTGGTGAAGGCGAAGATGCCCACGCCGATGAAGCCGAAGTGCGCGATCGAGGTGTACGACACCAGCCGCTTCAGGTCCTTCTGCCCGACCGCCAGCAACGCGGCGTAGATGATGCCGATCACGCCGAGCGCCAGCGCCCACGGCGCGAACCAGCGCGACGCCTCCGGGAACAGCGGCAGGCAGTAGCGCAGGATCCCGAACGTGCCGACCTTGTCCAGCACGCCGACGAGCAGCGCTGCCGCGCCGGCCGGAGCGGCGCCACCGGCGTCCGGCAGCCAGGTGTGGAACGGGAAGAACGGTGCCTTGATCGCGAAGGCGAGGAAGAAGCCGAGGAACAGCCAGCGGGCCGTGTTCGTGGCGAACTCCGCCTGGCTCAGCGCCTGCCAGTCGAAGGTCTTCCCGCCGACCACCCAGAGCCCGATCACCGCGGCGAGCATGAACAGACCGCCGACGAGCGAGTAGAGGAAGAACTTCACCGCCGCGTACTGCCGCTGGTGGCCGCCGTAGCTGCCGATCAGGAAGTACATCGGGACCAGCATGACCTCGAAGAACACGTAGAACAGGAAGACGTCGGACGCGGCGAAGACGCCGATCATCGTGCACTCGAGGACGAGCAGCAGCGCGAAGTAGACCGGCACCGAACGCTTCGACGACTCGGCGTCGTGCCACGACGCCAGGATCACCAGCGGCACCAGGATCGCGATCAGCATCAGCATGACGAGCGCGATGCCGTCGACCTCGAAGGTGAACCGCACGCCCCAGTTCGGGATCCACGCGTACGACTCGCGGAACTGGAACCGGTCACCGCCGGCGGAGAAGGCGAACCACATCACCACCGAGAGCACAAGCACCAGCAGCGACCAGCCGAACGCCACCAGCTTGGCCAGGTCCGGCCGCTTACGTGGCAGCAGTGCCACCACCAGGGCGCCGACCAGCGGCGCCACGGTCAGCACCGAGAGGAACGGGAAGTTGGACATTATTCGGCCTTACCTCCGTCGTGACTGCGTGGCCCGCCGGCGGGGGCGGCCGCGTTGAGGTCGATCACGCCAGCCACCCCGCCTGCACCGCCAGGAAGGCCGCCACCACGAGCAGCGCGCCGGTCAGGATCGAGGTCGCGTACGACCGCACGAAGCCGGTCTGGAGCCGCCGGAGCCGGCCCGAGCCCCCGCCCACCGCGGCGGCGAGGCCGTTGACCAGCCCGTCGACGCCCCGGTTGTCGAGGAACACGAGCGCCCGGGTGAGGAAGATGCCCGGCTTCTCGAAGACCGCCTCGTTGAAGGCGTCCGTGTAGAGGTTCCGGCGCGCGGCGGTGACCGCCACGCCGGCCGGCTGCGGCTCGGTGGCCGTGCCGTTCCGGAACAGGAACCAGGCCAGCCCGGCGCCGAGGACCGTCACCAGGAGCGAGAGCGTGGTGATCAACCAGTGCGCGAGGACCGCCTCGTGGCCCTCCTCCTGGCCGCCCAGACCGGCGGTCGCCTCCAGCCAGTCCGGCACGGACGTGGAGAGCAGGAAGCCCGCCCCGACCGAGCCGATCGCCAGCAGGATCAACGGCACCGTCATCAGCTTCGGCGACTCGTGCGGGTGCTCGATGTCCTCGGTCCAGCGGGCCGGCCCGTGGAAGGTGAGCACGAAGAGCCGGGTCATGTAGAACGCGGTGAGCCCGGCGCCGATCAGCGCCGCCATGCCGAACAGCCAGGCCGTCCAGCCCTCCCGCTCGAAGGCGGCCACGATGATCGGCTCCTTGGAGAAGAAACCGGAGAAGGGGAACATGCCGATGATGGCCAGCCAGCCCATCATGAACGTCAGCCAGGTGACCTTCATGTACTTCGACAGGTTGCCGAAGCGGCGGATGTCCACCTGGTCGTTCATGCCGTGCATGACCGAGCCGGCGCCGAGGAACATGTTGGCCTTGAAGAAGCCGTGCGCCAGCAGGTGCACGATGGCGAGCGCGTACGCCGCCCCGCCGAGCCCGACGCCGAGGAACATGTAGCCGATCTGGCTGACCGTGGACCAGGCCAGCACCCGCTTGATGTCGTCCTTGGCGGCGCCGATGACGCAACCCATCAGCAGGGTGAGCGCGCCGACGCTGACCACCACGAGCTGGAGCGTCTCGTTGGCCGAGAAGATCGGGTTGGAGCGGGCGATCAGGTAGACGCCGGCGGTGACCATGGTGGCCGCGTGGATGAGCGCGGAGACCGGGGTCGGGCCCTCCATCGCGTCCGGCAGCCACGCCTGGAGCGGGAACTGGCCGGACTTGCCGGCGGCGCCCAGGAGCAGCAGCAGGCCGAGCACCAGCACCGTGGTGGAGGTCAGCGAGCCGACCCCGTTGAACACCTCGTCGTACTGGGTGGTGCCGAGCTGGGCGAAGAGGACGAAGATGCCGATGGCCAGGCCGGCGTCGCCGACCCGGTTCATCAGGAACGCCTTCTTGCCGGCGGTGGCCGCGCTCGGCCGCCCGTACCAGAAGGAGATCAGCAGGTACGACGCCAGGCCGACGCCCTCCCAGCCGAAGTAGAGCATCACGTAGTTGTTGCCGAGCACCAGCAGCAGCATCGCGGCGACGAACAGGTTGAAGTAGCCGAAGAACCGCCGCCGGCCCTCATCGTGCGCCATGTACTCCACGGCGTAGAGGTGGATCAGGAAACCCACCCCGGTGATCAGCAGGACGAACACCGCGGCCAGCGGGTCGAAGAGCAGACCGAAGTCCACCTTCAGGTCGCCGACGGTGATGAACTGCCAGAGGCTGGACTGGACCTGCTTGTTCTCCAGGCCGCGCAGCTGGAAGAAGTAGGTCAGCCCGAGCACGAACGCGGCACCGATGGCGGCCACGCCCAGCCAGTGACCCCAACGGTCCGCCCGCCTGCCGAGCAGCAGCAGGACCGCCGCGCTGACCAGCGGGATCGCCACCAGCAGCCAGACGCTGCCCAGCAGGCCATCCGCAGTAGCGAATTCCACAGTCTGTTCCACCGCAGACCCCTCAGTACTTCAGCAGGTTGGCGTCGTCGACGCTGGCCGAGCGCCGGGTCCGGAAGATCGCCATGATGATCGCCAGCCCGACCACGACCTCAGCCGCCGCCACCACCATCACGAAGAACGCCATGATCTGGCCGTTCAGGTCACCGTTGATCCGGCTGAACGTGACCAGGGTCAGGTTGGCCGCGTTGAGCATCAGCTCGACGCACATGAACAGCACGATCGCGTTGCGCCGGACCAGCACGCCGACGGCGCCGATGGTGAACAGCACCGCCGCGAGGATCAGGTAGTAGTCCGGCGTCACCGTGCTGTCCTTTCGTTCGCGACTGCGGGGCTCCGCTTCGCTGCACTCCTCGTGCTCACCGATCCGTACCCTTCAGCGTGGTCTCCTCGGCCGTCATCTCGCGCACCGGCATGATCTCCGAGATGCCACGGTCGGTCAGCCGGCCGTCCGGCAGGCGGGCCGGCGTGGCCACCGAGGAGGAGGTGGCGAAGACGCCCGGGCCCGGCTTCGGGCCGGGGTAGTTGCCCGGCCGGAACCGCGCCTTCATGGTGGCGACCTGGTCCATCCGGTCCTCCCTGCGCCGCTCCACGTGCGCCAGCACCATCGCGCCCACCGCGGCCGTGATCAGCAGCGCCGAGGTCAGCTCGAAGGCGAAGACGTACTTGGTGAAGAGCAGCCGGGCGATGCCCTGCACGTTGCCCTCGGCGTTGGCCTGGTCGAGCCCGGCCGCCCGCACGCCGTCGAGCGCGCGGTAGAGCCCGGTGCCGACCAGACCGGCGAAGCCGAGGCCGAGCACCACCGCGGCGACCCGCTGGCCGCGCAGCGTCTCGATCAGCGAGTCGGACGCGTCCCGGCCGACGAGCATCAGCACGAACAGGAAGAGCATCATGATCGCGCCGGTGTAGACGATGATCTGCACCATGCCGATGAACGGCCCGGCCTGGAGCACGTAGAACACGCCCAGGCAGAGCATGGTCAGCACCAGCCAGAGCGCGGAGTGCACCGCGTTGCGGGCCCACACCATGCCGAGCGCCCCGATCAGGGCCAGCGGGGCGAGGATCCAGAAGGTGACCTCCTCGCCCCCGGACACCTGGCCCGCCGCGGCGAGCACCGTAGAACTGGTCATGCCCCTGCTCCCTTGCCCGCCTCGGACCGCTGCGCGGCCTGCTCGGCGCCGGGGAAGGTCACGCCGGGGTGCTCCTCCACCTGGTACCGGCCCGGGCCCATCGGCGAGTGCTCGGCGCCGGCCGAGGTGCCCGGGTTGGTGAGCGCGCCGACGTAGTAGTCCTTCTCGCTGTCGCCCAGCCGCATCGGGTGCGGCGGCTGCTCCATGCCTTCGAGCAGCGGCGCGAGCAGCTGCTCCTTCGTGAAGATCAGGTCCTGCCGGTTGTCCCGGGCCAACTCGTACTCGTTGCTCATGGTCAGCGAACGGGTCGGGCAGGCCTCGATGCAGAGCCCGCAGAAGATGCACCGGGCGTAGTTGATCTGGTAGGTGCTGGCGTACCGCTCACCCGGGGAGAAGCGCTCCTCCTCGGTGTTGTCGCCGCCCTCCACGTAGATCGCGTCGGCCGGGCAGGCCCAGGCGCACAGCTCGCAGCCGATGCACTTCTCCAGCCCGTCCGGGTGCCGGTTGAGGATGTGCCGCCCGTGGTAGCGCGGCGCCGAGACCGGCGGCTTGAACGGGTAGTCGGTGGTGACGACCTTCTTGAACATGTGCGAGAAGGTGACCCCGAAGCCCTTGAACGTTCCGGTGATCGCGCCCACGTCACACCTCCCTGGACTCGGAGCCGGCGACGACGTTCGCCGGCTCCCGCTCGGCGACCACACGCCTGGTGCGCGGGCTCGGCGGAACCTGAAGATCCATCGGTGGCAGCGGGAAGCTGCCGTACGGCCGGTTGTCCGCCTGTTCCTGCGGCGACGGCTTCGGCTGCTTCTTCCGGCTCGGCCAGAAGAGCGTGGCCAGCAGCAGCACGCCCGCGCCGATGGCGGTGACGAGCAGCCGGTCCTTCGTCTGCCAGTCCTCGATCGAGCGGAGCCCGGCGAGCACCAGGATCCAGACCAGGTTGATCGGCAGCAGCACCTTCCAGCCGAAGCGCATGAACTGGTCGTACCGGAGCCGGGGCAGCGTGCCGCGCAGCCAGACGAACACGAAGACCAGCAGGATCACCTTGCCGAAGAACCACAGCATCGGCCACCAACCGTCGTTGGCGCCCGCCCACAGCGTGATCGGCCAGGGGGCCCGCCAGCCGCCGAGGAACAGCGTGGTGGTGACCGCGGACATGCTCACCATGGCCACGTACTCGGAGAGCATGAAGAGCGCGAACTTCAGCGAGCTGTATTCGGTCATGAAGCCGGCGACCAGCTCCGACTCCGCCTCCGGCAGGTCGAACGGCGCCCGGTTGGTCTCGCCGACCATGGAGATGAAGAAGATGATGAAGCTGGGCAGCAGCAGGATCGCGTACCAGCCCGGGGTGGGCAGCTCGAACCCGCCGAGGCTCAGCCGGGTGCCGTCACCCTGCGCGGCGACGATCCCGCTCGTCGACATCGTGCCGGCGGTCATGAACACGGCCACGATGCTGAGCCCCATGGCGACCTCGTAGGAGATCATCTGGGCGGTGGAGCGGAGGCCGCCGAGCAGCGGGTACGTCGAGCCGGATGCCCAGCCGCCGAGCACGACGCCGTAGACGCCCATCGAGGAGCAGGCCAGGATCACCAGCACCGCCACCGGCACGTCGGTGACCTGGAGCGGCGTCCAGTGGCCGAAGATGCTCACGCTCGGGCCGAACGGGATCACCGACAGCGCGGTGACCGCGGAGATCACCGAGATGGTCGGTGCGAAGAAGAAGACCACCTTGTCGGCGGCGCGCGGGAGGATGTCCTCCTTGAACGCCATCTTCAGGCCGTCGGCGAGCGTCTGGAGCAGGCCGAACGGGCCGACCTGGTTCGGGCCGGGCCGGACCGCCATCCGGCCGACCACCCGCCGCTCGAACCAGACGCCGAGCAGCGTGGCCAGCAGGCCGAAGGCGAACGCGAAGACGATCTTCCCGAGGACCAGCCACCACGGGTCCTTGCCGAAGTCCGCAAGCGTCGGGTCCTGCGCCGCGAGGTAGACCGCGTTCACTGGGTTGCACCCCCTGCGTTGAGGAGCGGACCCGGCCGCGCGGCGGCGTCCGCGGCGACGGGCGCCGCGGTCACCGTCACGACATGACCGGACGTCGCGCCGAGGCTGCGCCGCACGGTCGAGCCGGGTGAGTTGGTCGGCAGCCAGACGACGGCGTCCGGCATCTCGGTGATCGCCGCCGGCAGGGTGACCGCGCCGCGGTCGGTGCCGACCGTGACCGGGTCGCCGTCGGCCACGCCGAGCGCCTCGGCGGTGCCCTTGCCCAGCCGGACCACCGGCGGGCGGGCGGTGCCGGCGAGGTGCTCGTCGCCGTCGGTGAGGCTGCCCAGGTCGACGAGCTGGTGCCAGGTCGCCAGCACGGCCTCGCCCGGGCCGGGCTGCGGCACGGCCGCCGGCTCGACCGAGGGCGCGGACGGCCGATCCATCCGGGTACGCGGCAACGCGCCCAACTCCCGGCGCACGCTCGTCACGTCACCGGCGCCGAGCCGCACGTCGAGCTGCGCGGCGATCGCGTCGAGCACCCGGCCGTCCGTCATCGCGCCGGTCTCCAGCACCCGCTCGAACGTGCGCAGCCGGCCCTCCCAGTCGAGGAAGCTGCCGGCCTTCTCGACCACCGGGGCGACCGGGAAGACCACGTCGGCGCGCCGCGCCACCGCGCTCATCCGCAGCTCCAGGCTGACCAGGAACGGCACCGCGTCCAGGGCCGCCTCGGCCCGGCGCGGGTCGGCCAGGTCGGCCGGGTCCACCCCGGCCACCACCAGGGCGCCGAGTTTTCCGTCGACAGCCGCCGCGAGGATGCCGTCGGTGTCGCGGCCGGCCTGGCTCGGGATCACGCCGGCCGGCAGATCCCACGCCTCGCCCAGCTCCGCGCGGGCCGCCGGCTCGGTGACCACCCGGCCGCCGGGCAGCAGGTTGGGCAGGCAGCCCGCGTCGACCGCGCCGCGGTCACCCGCGCGCCGCGGCACCCAGGCCAGCCGGGCGCCGGTACGCCGGGCCACGTCCGCCGCGGCGGACAAGCCGCCGGGCACCGCGCCCAGCCGCTCGCCGACGATCAGGATCGCGCCGGGTTGGCCCAGCGCCTCGGCGACGGTGGCGTGCTCGGCCAGCACGCTCGCCTCCTCGCCGGGCACGACCCGGGCCAGCTTCGCCCCGAGCTTCTCCAGGCCGCGGGTGGCGAACGGCGCGATCGCGTACACCGTGAGCTTCTTCTTCAGGTACGCCTTGCGCAGCCGCAGGAAGAGGATCGGGCACTCCTCCTCCGGCTCCAGGCCGACGAGCACCACCGCGGGCGCGTCCTCCACGTCGGCGTAGGTCACGTCGGTGACCCCGGCGACGCTGCTGGCCAGGAAGTCGGCCTCCTCGCGGGAGACCGGGCGGGCCCGGAAGTCGATGTCGTTGGTGTGCAGCGCGACCCGGGCGAACTTGGCGTAGGCGTAGGCGTCCTCGACGGTGAGCCGGCCGCCGGTGAGCACCGCCGTGCCGGTCGCGCCGTCGCGGGCCGCGCGCAGCCCCTCGGCGGCCCGGGTGAACGCCTCGCTCCAGGACGCCTCGCGCAGCTCACCGGTCTTCTCGTCCCGCACCAGCGGGGTGGTGAGCCGGTCGAACGCGCGAGCGTACTGGAAGCCCCAGCGGCCCTTGTCGCAGTTCCACTCCTCGTTCACCGCCGGGTCGTCGCCGGCCAGCCGGCGCAGCACCTTGCCCCGCCGCCAGTCGGTGCGCTGGGCGCACCCGGCCGAGCAGTGCTCGCAGACGCTCGGCGAGGAGACCAGGTCGAACGGGCGGGACCGGAACCGGTACTGCGAGCCGGTGAGCGCGCCGACCGGGCAGATCTGCACGGTGTTGCCGGAGAAGTACGAGTTGAAGGGAACGTCCCCCTCGTCGCCCTCCTCCCCGTACGCGTCGTCCCGGTAGATGTTGATCTCCTCGTGCGAGGAGCGTCCCATCAGGTCGATGAACTTGTCGCCGGCGATCTCCTCGGAGAACCGGGTGCACCGCTGGCAGAGCACGCACCGCTCGCGGTCGAGCAGCACCTGGGTGCTGATCGGCAGCGGCTTCGGGTACTCCCGCTTGTGCTCGTGGAACCGCGAGTCCGTCCGGCCGGTGGACATCGCCTGGTTCTGGAGCGGGCACTCGCCGCCCTTGTCGCACATCGGGCAGTCCAGGGGGTGGTTGAGGAGCAGCAGCTCCATCACCCCCTCCTGGGCCTTCTTCGCGACCGGCGAGGTGAGCTGGGTCCGCACCACCATCCCGTCGGCGACGGTCTGGGTGCAGGAGGCGACCGGCTTGCGCTGGCCCTCCACCTCCACCAGGCACTGCCGGCAGGCACCGGCCGGGGCCAGCAGCGGGTGGTCGCAGAAGCGCGGGATCTCGGTGCCCATCTGCTCGGCGACCCGGATCAGCAGCGTTCCCTTGGGCGCGGTGACCTCGACCCCGTCGATGGTCAGCGTGACGGTCTCGGTCTGCTTGGCTACGTCCGTCATCAGTGGGCTCCCACCAGCTGCTTGTCCGACAGCTTCGGCGCGGTACGTCCCTCGATGTAGTCGAGGTAGTCCTGCTTGAAGTACTTCAGCGACGAGGTCACCGAGCTGGTCGCACCGTCACCCAGGCCGCAGAACGAGCGGCCGAGGATGTTGTCGCAGGTGTCGAGCAGCGTGTCCAGGTCCTCGTGGGTGCCCTGGCCGGCCAGGATGCGCCGGTAGACCCGGACCATCCAGTAGTTGCCCTCCCGGCACGGGGTGCACTTGCCGCACGACTCGTGGTGATAGAACTCCAGCCACCGGTAGGTCGCGTACACCGGGCAGTCCTGGTCGGAGAAGATCTGGGTGGCCGTGGTGCCCAGGATCGAGCCGGCCGCCGCCACCCCCTCGAAGTCCAGCGGCACGTCCAGGTGCTCGGCGGTGAGCAGCGGCGTCGAGGAACCGCCCGGGGTCCAGAACTTCAGCTCGTGCCCGGGCTTCATCCCGCCGGCCAGCTCGATCAGCTCGCGCAGCGTGATGCCCATCGACGCCTCGTACTGCCCCGGCTCGGCGATCCGGCCGGAGAGCGAGTAGATCATCGGACCGGACGACTTCTCCGTGCCCATGGTCTTCCACCAGTCGACGCCACCGAGCACGATGTACGGCACGCTGGCGATGGTGCCGACGTTGTTCACCACCGTCGGGCTGGCGTACAGGCCGTGGGTCGCCGGGAACGGCGGGCGCAACCGGGGCTGACCCCGGAAGCCCTCAAGCGAGTCCAGCAGCGCGGTCTCCTCGCCGCAGATGTACGCCCCGGCGCCGGAGTGCACCACCAGCTCCAGGTCGAACTTCGAGCCGAGGATGTTGCGGCCGAGGTAACCCTTGGCGTACGCCTCGGCGACCGCGCTGCGCAGCCGGCGGGCCGCGTGCACGGCCTCGCCGCGGATGTAGATGTACGCCCGGTTGGCCCGGATCGCGTACGAGGCGATGATGACGCCCTCGACGAGCGAGTGCGGGTCGTGGGTCATCAGCGGCAGGTCCTTGCAGGTGCCCGGCTCACCCTCGTCGGCGTTCACCACCAGGTAGTGCGGTTTCCCGTCGCCCTGCGGGATGAAGCCCCACTTGAGACCGGTCGGGAAGCCCGCGCCGCCCCGGCCGCGCAGCCCCGAGTCCTTGATCAGCTGGATCAGGTCGTCCGGGTGCGCCTTGAGCGCCTTGCGCAGGGCGGCGTAGCCGTCCAGCTTCTCGTAGGTGCCGAGCCGCCAGGCGTCCGGCGACAGCCAGCGCTTCGTGAGCACCGGCGTGAGCTTGGCCAGCGTCTCCGGCCGAGGCGTGGTCACTTGCGGACCCCCGTTCCGTTCGCGTCCGCCGGGTCGGCGCCGTCGGCGTCCGTACCGGCCTCGGCGTCCTTGAGGTTGCGCTCCTGCGCGCCGGCGTCGTCGCCGGCGGGCTTGCCGTCGCCGGCCGGCGGGTTGGCCGCCACGCCGGCCGCCTCCGCCGCCCGCGCGTCGCGGGGCGCCGGTGCGGGGCCGTCCACCGGGACCTTGGTGCCCGGTGCGTCCGCCACCGCGGTCCGCGCGTCCGGCTGCCGGGTCTCGGCGGTACGCAGCTGCGGCGACTTGTCGTCCGGCGCCTTCACGTCCGGGGCGGTGCTGCCGCTGGCCGCCGCGGGCGTCGCCGGCTCGGCCGCACCCGCGTTGCCGGCGGTGTCGGCCTTGGCGGTCGGGTCGGCCTTGGCCGGCTCGGCTGCCTTCTCCGGGGCGGGGGCCGGCTTCTCGGCCTCGGCCTTCGCCTTCGCTTCGGCGGCGGCCCGGTCGGCCTCGGCCTTGCTGCGGATCGGCGTCTTCGGGTCGTAGCCCGCCACCGCGATGCCGTGCTGCTCGGCCAGGCGCAGGCCGCGCAGGCTCGGCTCGCCCGGCCCGCCGTCGGCGACCGCGTCGTTCCGCTCGTCGGCGAACCCGGCGAGCTGGACCGCCATCTCCTTCAGCGTGCAGAGCCGGGCGCCCCGGGTCGGCATCGGCCGGCC
This sequence comes from Micromonospora sp. WMMD975, assembly GCF_029581215.1. NCBI lineage: Bacteria > Bacillati > Actinomycetota > Actinomycetes > Micromonosporales > Micromonosporaceae > Micromonospora > Micromonospora sp. WMMD975. Next base: position 6,179,606 of record NZ_CP120739.1, on the reverse strand, counting down.
GCCTGCCTGCAACTCCTGCACCACGCCGAGCGCGCCCTGCGGCTCGACGTTGTCGAAGAAGTCGTAGTTGACGGTCATCACCGGGCCGTAGTCGCACGCCGCCAGGCACTCGGCGTGCTCCAGGGTGATCTTCCCGTCGGCGGTGGTCTCCTCGTGCCCGACGCCCAGGTGCTCGGCGAGCGTGTCGTAGACCACCTGCCCGCCGAGCACGTCGCACATGGTGTTGGTGCAGACGCTGACCAGGTAGTCACCGGTGGGCTTGCGCTTGTACATGGTGTAGAAGGTGGCGACCGCGCCGACCTGCGCCTTGTTCAGCCCGAGCACCTCGGCACAGAACTCGACGCCGGCCGGGGAGACGTAACCCTCCTCGGACTGGACCAGGTGCAGCAGCGGCAGCAGTGCCGAGCGGGACCGGTCCGCCGGGTACCGGGCGATGATCTCGCGCGCCCGGGCGCGGGTCGTTTCGGTAAAGCTCATCGGTCACAACCACCCATCACGGGGTCCAGCGAGGCGCCACCGGCGATCACGTCGGCGATCAGGCCGCCTTCGGCCATCGCCGGCAGCGCCTGGAGGTTGACGAAGCTCGGCTCCCGGTAGTGCACCCGGTAGGGCCGGGTGCCGCCGTCGGACACCGCGTGCACGCCCAGCTCGCCGCGGGGCGACTCGATGCCGACGTACACCTGGCCCGGCGGGACCCGGAAACCCTCGGTGACGAGCTTGAAGTGGTGGATCAGCGACTCCATCGACTGACCCATGATCTTGGCGACGTGCTCCAGCGAGTTGCCCATGCCGTCGACGCCGATGGCGAGCTGCGCCGGCCAGGCGATCTTCTTGTCGGAGACCATCACCGGGCCCGGCTTCAACCGGTCCAGCGCCTGCTCGACAAGCTTCAACGACTCGCGCATCTCGGCCAGCCGGACCAGGTAGCGGCCCCACACGTCACCGTCGGTGTGGGTCGGCACGTCGAACTCGTACGTCTCGTACCCGCAGTAGGGCATGGTCTTGCGCAGGTCCCAGGCGAGCCCGGCCGAGCGGAGCACCGGGCCGGTGATGCCGAGCGCCACGCAGGCGGTGGTGTCGAGCACCGCCACGTTCTGGGTGCGCTCGATCCAGATCGGCTGGCCGGAGAGCAGGTTCTCGTACTCCTTGAGCTTCTTCGGCATCAGCGCCAGGAAGTCGCGGATCTTGCGGATCGCGTCGTCCGGCACGTCCTGCGCCACGCCGCCCGGCCGCACGTACGCGTGGTTCATCCGCAGGCCGGTGATGGTCTCGAAGATGTCGAGGATGTACTCCCGCTCGCGGAAGCCGTACAACATCATGTTGATCGCGCCCAGCTCCATGCCGGTGGTGGCCAGCCAGACCAGGTGCGAGGAGATCCGGTTGAGCTCCATCATCAGCACGCGGATGGTGGTGGCCCGCTCGGTGATGTCGTCGGTGACGCCGAGCAGCTTCTCCACCGCGAGCGCGTACGCCGTCTCGTTGAAGATCGGCGAGAGGTAGTCCATCCGGGTCACGAACGTCGAGCCCTGGACCCAGTTGCGGTATTCCAGGTTCTTCTCGATGCCGGTGTGCAGGTAGCCGACGACCGAACGGGCCTCGCGGACCGTCTCGCCCTCCAGCTCCAGGATCAGCCGGAGCACGCCGTGCGTGGACGGGTGCTGCGGACCCATGTTGACGACGATCCGCTCGTCGTTGATCGGGTCGGTGCCGGAGACGACCTGGTCCCAGTCGCCACCGGTGACGGTGAAGACCTTGCCCTCGGTGGTCTCGCGCTCGGTCGCGTAGTTCGACGTGGTCACAGTGCCAACCCTCCGTTCGCGACTGCGGGGCTCCGCTTCGCTGCACTCCTCGCGCTCACTGGTACGACCGCCTCTTGTCCGGCGGCGGGATCTCGGCGCCCTTGTACTCCACCGGGATGCCGCCCAGCGGGTAGTCCTTGCGCTGCGGATGCCCCTCCCAGTCGTCCGGCATGAGGATCCGGGTCAGGTTGGGGTGGCCGTCGAAGACGATGCCGAACATGTCGTACGTCTCCCGCTCCTGCCAGTCGGCGGTCGGGTAGACGGCGGTGACGCTCGGCAGGTGCGGGTCCTCGGCGGAGACCGCGGCCTCCAACCGGACCAGCCGCCGGTAGGTCATCGAGGTGAGCTGGTAGACCACGTGCAGCCGACGACCGTCGGCGCCCAGGTAGTCCACCCCGGACACGGACGAGCACAGCTCGAAGCGCAGCGACAGGTCGTCGCGCATCACCTGGCAGACCTCGGCGATCCGCTCCGGCCGCACGTGCAGGGTCAACTCGCCCCGGTCGACCACGACCTTCTCGATCGCGTCACCGAACTGCGGGTACGCCTCCTCCAGCGCGTCCCGCACCTCGTCGAAGTAGCTCCCGTACGGGCGGGCGGCCTCCTCGATCGGCCGGCGCGGGCGGACCAGGCCGCCGTAACCGGAGACGTCGCCGGTGCCCTGGTTGCCGAACATCCCGCGCCCGGCGGGGCTGGCCGGCGGGTATTCCGCGGGCGCGGTGCCACTGGCGCCGACCGGGGTGGTGGGTACCGGGACCCCGCCGTCGTTGGTCCGGTCATCGGTCACTTCGGGCCCCCCTGCGTCTGGAGGTGGTTCTGCGCGTTCATCCAGTTCTCAATCCGCAGCTGCTCCTCGCGCCCCTCGCGGACGGCCTTCGTCCACTCGGCGCGCCGGGCCTTGTCGTTGCGGTACGACGAGGGCATCGAGCCGTACGGCACGACCGGCACGTCACCGCGCGCCTTGCGGGCCTCGAGCATCTTGCGGCCGTTGGGGCCCAGCGGCTCGTACATGATCTTTTCGCGGAGCTTGAGCACCGCGTCGATGAGCATCTCCGGCCGGGGCGGGCAGCCGGGGAGGTACATGTCGACCGGGACGACGTGGTCCACGCCCTGCACGATGGCGTAGTTGTTGAACATGCCGCCGCTGCTGGCGCAGACGCCCATCGAGATGACCCAGCGGGGCTCGGCCATCTGGTCGTAGATCTGCCGCAGCACCGGGGCCATCTTCTGGCTGACCCGGCCGGCCACGATCATCAGGTCGGCCTGCCGGGGCGAGGCGCGGAAGACCTCCATGCCCCACCGGCCCATGTCGTAGTGCGGGCCACCCGCGGCCATCATCTCGATGGCGCAACAGGCCAGGCCGAAGGTGGCGCCCCAGACGGACGACTTCCGCGACCAGTTGACCAGCTTCTCGACGCTGGTGAGCAGGACGCCGGAGGGAAGCTTCTCCTCGATGCCCATCTGCTACCTCCTCAGTCCCAGTCCAGGCCGCCGCGCCGCCACACGTAGGCGTAGGCGACGAAGACCGCGACGATGAACATGACCATCTCCACGAAGCCGAAGATCGGCAGGGCGTCGAACGAGACCGCCCAGGGGTAGAGGAAGATGATCTCGATGTCGAAGACGATGAAGAGCATCGCCGTCAGGTAGAACTTGATCGGGAACCGGCCGCCGCCGACCGGCTGCGGGCTCGGCTCGATGCCACACTCGTACGCCTCGAGCTTGGCCTTGTTCAGACGCCGGGGGCCGGCGAATCGGGCGGCGGCCACGGAGAACAGCGCGAACCCCGCGGCGAGGGCGAACAGCCCGATGATGGGTGCATAAGGCGAGAGCGTCATCGTTGTCCCCTGCTCGTCCTTCCCTGACCTCGGTGGTTGGCCAAAATCACACTATTCACGTCCCTGACGACCGCGGTCGGCGGGGGGTCGATCTCGGTCCGCTCCGTGGGCCGGTGGCCCCGGACCGGTGGTCTCCTACACGGCCGGCGCCGCCCTCGTCATGGCGTTGATGACCCGGTCCATCGCGTCCCCGCCGCGCGGGTCGGTCAGGTTCGCCAGCAGCTTGAGCACGAAGCGCATGAGCATCGGGTGCGGCATGCCGTGCTTCGTGGCCATCCGCATCACCTCGGGGCGGCCGATCAGCTTCACGAAGATCCCGCCGAGCCGGTAGTAGCCGCCGAAGCGGGCCTTCAGCTCCTGCGGGTACGCCATCAGCGCCCGCTCCCGCTCGGCGCCGGCCGGGCGGGCGAGCGCCTGCACGGCGACCTCCGCGGCCAGCTCACCGGACTCCATCGCGTACGCGATGCCCTCGCCGTTGAACGGGTTGACCATGCCGCCGGAGTCGCCGACGAGCAGCACGCCCCGGCTGTAGTGCGGGACCCGGTTGAAGCCCATCGGCAGCGCGGCGCCGAGGATCGGCCCCTCCGCGTTGGCCTCGTCGGTCATCCCCCAGTCCTCCGGGGTGTTGGCCAGCCAGTCGGTGAGCAGTCGCCGGTAGTTGGTCTTGCCGAAGGCCGACGAGGAGTTGAGGACGCCCAGGCCGACGTTCACCCGGCCGTCGCCGAGGCCGAAGATCCAGCCGTAGCCGGGCAGCAGCGCCTCGTTGCCCTTGGACCGCAGCTCAAGCCACGACTCCAGGTAGTCGTCGTCGTGCTTGGCGGGTGAGCGGTAGTAGCGGCGGACCGCGACGCCGATCGGCCGGTCCTCCCGCTTGGCCATGCCGAGGGCGAGCGGGAAGCGGCCGGAGACGCCGTCCGCGGCGACCACGAGCGGCGCGTGGAAGGTGGCCGGCTCCTTGCCGGGGCCGACCTCGGCCTGCACGCCTGTCACCCGGTCGTCGGCGTCGAGCACCGGGCCGAGCACGTTGACGCCGGTACGCAGCGTCGCCCCGGCGTCGACGGCCCGCCGGGCGAGCAGGTCGTCGAAGTCGAGCCGGGTCCGGACCAGGCCGTAGTTGGGGAAGCTGGCCAGGTCGGGCCAGTCCAGCTCCAGGCGCACCCCGCCGCCGATCACCCGCAGGCCCTTGTTGTGCAACCAACCGGCCTCGGGGGACGTGTCCACGCCCATCCGGATCAGCTGCCGCACGGCGCGGGGGGTGAGCCCGTCGCCGCAGACCTTCTCCCGGGGGAACTCCGTCTTCTCCAGCAGCAGCACGCGTACGCCGTGCCGTGCCAGGTGGTATGCCGTGGCCGATCCTCCGGGACCGGCGCCCACGACGATGACGTCGGCGTCGTTCTCCACCGCGGTCATCCGCGCCTCCTCCCGCATGCTCGTGAAATGCTTCACAAGCCGATCGGGTTGGAGTCTATGACCGGCGTTACACCAGTACGCGCTGAGGGGGTCCTAACTTCCCGGAAACCGTCCGGTAAGCGGGTGGAGATCGGTCACGGGCGGGTCGGCGCGGCCGGTCCGAGACCGGCGTCGAGCCGGATCGTCTCGGGCAGGTGGTCGCGCAGCGCGCCGCCGGCCGCGCGGTCGAGCGCGGCCAGCACCTCGGCGACCACCTGGCGCATCTCCACCGGATCCGCGCCGGCCAACTCCGTCAGCTGCGCGACCAACTCGGCGGCGTCGTCGTCGGTGGTGGTGGCGTGGTCGGATCGCGTCATGGCCGCGAGCCTACGGCGACCATGACGGATAAGTCCGACATTCACGAAATGGGACTGAAGTGTCAGCTCCGGACGGCACGGTGCAGGGCGACGACACCGCCGGTCAGGTTGCGCCACGCCACCCGGCCCCAGCCGGCCGCGCCGACCCGCGCCGCCAGGGCGGCCTGGTCCGGCCAGGCCCGGATCGACTCGGCGAGATAGACGTAGGCGTCCGGGTTGCTGGACACCGTCCGGGCCACCGCCGGCAACGACCGCATCAGGTACGACAGGTAGACCGTGCGGAACGCCGGGTTGACCGGGGTGCTGAACTCGCACACCACGAGCCGCCCGCCCGGCCTGGTGACCCGGGCCAGCTCGCGCAGCGCGGCATCGGTGTCGTTCACGTTGCGCAGCGCGAAGGAGATGGTCACCGCGTCGAAGCTGGCGTCGGCGAACGGCAGCCGCAGCGCGTCCCCGGCCAGCAGCGGCACCGCCGGGCGGGTGCGCTTGCCGGCGTGCAGCATGCCGAGCGACAGGTCGACGCCGACCGCGTACGCCCCGGAGTGGGCCAGCTCCTCGGTCGAGACGCCGGTGCCGGCGCCCACGTCGAGCACCCGCTCGCCGGGGCGCAGCCCGAGCGCCGCCCGGGTGGCCCGCCGCCAGGGCCGGTCCTGCCCGAAGGAGAGCACGGTGTTGGTCAGGTCGTAGCGGGCCGCCACCCCGTCGAACATGGCGGCGACCTCGTGCGGCTGCTTCTCCAGGCTGGCGCGCCGGCCCTGCGGGGAACGACTACTCACCCCTCCACTCTGCCAGCCACGCCATCCGGGTACGGCGCGGGGGCGGAGTGGTCGCCCACCCCGCCCCCGCGTCGTGCGGTCCTCGGGTCAGTCCCCGGTGCGCTCCTCGTTCGGCGCGACGTCAGCCCTCGGTGCGCTCTTCGTTCGGCGCGACCAGGACGACCTTGCGACGCCGGGACAGCATCAGCAGCGCCGCGCCGGCGGCGAGCACCAACGCGCCGATCCCACCGATCAGGCCCACCTGCATACCGGTCACCGGCAGGCCGCCGTCGCCGGAGCCGCCGCCGTTGCCACCACCGGTGGTCGGGGTCGGGACCGGGGTCACGCTGCCGCTCGGGGTCGGCTCGGCGGTCGGAGTCGGCTCGGCGGTCGGGGTGACCGTCGGGCTCGGGGTCGGCTCCGCGCTCGGGTCGACGAAGACGTCGAACTGGGCGGTGTTGTCGCCGTCGTCGACCTCGGCGAAGGCGCGACGCTGGGCCGAGCTGGCGACGCGCGGGGCCTCCTCGGGCTCACCGGCGGCAGAGTCCAACCCGGAGGCGAAGACGAAGCCCGGGCGGAGCAGCTTCTCGGTGACGTCCGCGCCGACCTTCACCCGCACCCCGGCGGTGTAGAACTGGCCGGGCTTCAGCACCGCGCCCCGGTCCTCGCAGTACGCCTGCGCGATGCCGCCCAGCTCCTGCTCCTCGCAACCCTCGGGCAGCTCGGCGAAGGTGACGCCGGCCGGCAGCGTGATGCCGTACGCGACACCGGTGGCCTTCTTGCTGCCGTCGTTGAAGACGGCCCAGTCCAGCGGCGCGGTCCCGCCCGGCCGGACCGGGCGCAGGTCCGCCTCCCCCACCTCGTCGCCGTCGACGTCCACGTCGGCGTACACGTCCTGCACCCAGGTGGTGAGGTCGTAGCCGGGCGCGGTGACGGTGATGTCGTGGTCGACCGAGTTGTTCGCCAGGTCCGGGTCGGCGGTGGCCGCGCTGATCGAGACCGTGAGCGTGCCCGCCGCGCCCTTGCCGCCGGTGGAGAAGAGCGGGAGGCCGAAGTCCTCGGTGGTGCCGGCGGCCAGGTCACCGAGCAGGCAGGAGAAGGCGGTCCCCGTCACCGTGCAGCCGTCCGGGACCAGCACGCCGACCTTTTTGGCCTTGAGGCCCGTCGTCTCCACCGTGACCCGGACGCCCTTCGCGTCGACGGTGCCGGTGGTGTTGTTCACCTGGAACTTGAACGGCTTGGCCTTGGCCTCGTCGACGCCCTTGGCCAGCTTGTAGCTGAGCGGGATGAGCGTGAGGTCGGCCTCGCCGGCGGCGTGCGCCGGTCCGGTGACGGCGCCGAGGCCGGCGGTGGAGAGCAGAGCCACCACACCGGCACGGGCCAGTGTGGAGCGGTAACGGAAAGTCATGGTTCCCCCGGGGGGTAGGGAAGCGCAGATCACGCACGGAACGAACGGACGGTACCGGAGCGACGCGGCGGTGCGCCAGCCGATGCGCGGGTGGAAATTCCCACCTACCTCGACCGACAGCAGGGGCGGGATGGTCACCCATCCCGCCCCTGCCGCGGTGCGTTATGTGGACGGCCCTCATGGGCCGATGGAGGACAACCGTCAGGCGGTCGACTTCCCGGTCACCCGATGTCACCAGAGCGGCCCCCGGGTGGCGCGGAAAAAGCGTATGGGCGGGGACATTAGCGGTCCGCGATCTTCCTCGCCATCCCCGGCGGCGGAGGCCGGTCGACCGGCCCGCCGAAAGGATCCCTTCGCCCAGCGACCCTCGGCCGTTCGACCCAACGACGGCCGTCACCCACGGTGCGGAGACACGTGCGAGCGGTCAGTTCACCTCGACCAGCGGCAGCGACTTCCCGACCCCGCCGCCCGGCAGGGCGATCGACGAGAAGTGCGAGACCACACGGTCGTCGCTCGGGTCGTCCGCCGGCGTGCGGTGCACCGCGAGGCGGCGGTAGAGCGTGTCCCGCTGGGCCGGGATCCGGTCCGCCGACCGGATCATGCCGATCAGCTCGTGCAGGTTGGACCGGTGCCGGGCCCCGGCCGAGGAGATGACGTTCTCCTCCAGCATGATCGAGCCCAGGTCGTCCACTCCCATGTGCAGGCTGAGCTGCCCGGCGTCCTTCCCCGTGGTCAGCCAGGACGCCTGGAGGTGCGGCACCGTCTCGAAGAAGAGGCGGGCGACCGCGATCAGGCGCAGGTATTCCAGCGTGGTGGCCTGGGTGCGACCCTTCAGGTGGTTGTTCTCCGGCTGGTACGTCCACGGGATGAACGCCCGGAAACCGCCCGTACGGTCCTGCACGTCGCGGATCATCCGCAGGTGCTCGATCCGCTCGGCGTTGGTCTCGCCGGTGCCCATCATCATGGTGGCGGTCGACTCCAGACCCTGCCGGTGCGCCAGCTCCATCACCTCGAGCCAACGCGCGCCGGACTCCTTCAGCGGCGCGATCGCCTTGCGTGGCCGGTCCGGCAACATCTCGGCGCCGGCGCCCGCGATCGAGTCCAGGCCGGCGGCCTTGATCCGGGCGATGGCCTCGTCCAGGCTCACTCCGGACACCTTCGCCATGTGCAGGATCTCGCTCGGGCCGATCGAGTGGATGGCGAGCTGCGGGTAGGCCGTCTTGACCGAGGAGAACAGCTCCTCGTAGTAGTCCACGCCGTAGTCCGGGTGGTGCCCGCCCTGGAGCATGACCTGGGTGGCGCCCAGCTCGACCGCCTCGCCGCAGCGGCGCAGGATCTCCTCGGTCGGGTGGGTCCAGCCCTCGGCGTGCTTGGGGGCCCGGTAGAACGCGCAGAACTTGCACGCCGTCACGCAGACGTTCGTGTAGTTGATGTTGCGGTCGATCAGGTAGGTGACGATGTTGTCCGGGTAGCGGCGTCGCCGTACCGCGTCGGCCGCCTCGCCCAGCGCGTGGAAGGGCGCCTCGGTGTAGAGCAGCAGGGCCTCCTCGGGCGTGATCCGCCCGCCGTCCGCGCCACGCTGCAGGATGTCGTCGATCTCCCGGCTCACCGTCACGCCATCGAGCGTACGTCGCGCGCTCCACGGACTGTTCGCCGCCGCCTCGACATGCGGCGTCGACCCCATAACATCATGCTGGAAGCATCATCAGAAGGCCTGGATCGTCAGTTATTGACATCCCAGGCAGCGAAGAGGGGTAAAGTAAGATTCGAGGATTGGAGCTGGCGGCAAATGTTACTGCGCTTCCGGGCGACCAACTTTGCCTCGTTGCGGGATGAGGCCGAGTTGAGCCTCGTCGCCACCGATGAGCACCCTGACCTCGCGGTCCGCCCGGTGCCACGGGAAAGGCTCAACGCGCTACCCGTCGTCGGCATCTTCGGGCCGAACGCCTCTGGCAAGTCCAACGTCGTGAAGGCGCTGGGGTTCGCCCGCGACGCGGTTCGCCTCTCGCATCAGCGATGGCTTCCGGAGGAGCCCATTCCGGGTCGGTGGCCGTTCCGGCTCGACGCCGACAGCGGCAGCCGGCCGAGCGAGTTCGTCTTCGACTTCGTCGTCGACGACGTCAGGTACGAGTTCGGCTTCTCGCTGGACGACGAGGCGATCCGGCAGGAGTGGCTGTACGCGTTCCCGAAAGGTCGACGGCAGGTCTACCTCGAACGCGAGGGCAACTCGCTGCACTTCGGAAACCACCTGACCGGGCCACGTGAGCTGATCGCGGAGACCGTACGACCGAACAGCCTCTTCCTCTCCGCCGCCGCCGCGCTCAACCATCCCCAGCTCGGCCGGATCTACCGCTGGTTCAGTCCGCGGCAGATGATCGCGGCAGAGCACGAGCCGACGCCGCGCCGCCCACCGCACTGCCTGCCGGACGACCGGATGCTCGCCCTCATGCGCTTCGCCGACCTGGGCATCGTCGGCGCGGAGATCGTTCAGCGCGACGGCGGCGGAGCCCCAGGGCCGATGGAGCCGAAGATCGAGTTCCTGCACTCTGCGTCCACCGAGGGCGGCGAGGCCACCATGCCCTGGCAGTGGGAGTCGGCCGGCACCCGCAACTGGTTCGACCTCCTGCAACTGGCCGTGCGGGCCCTGGACGCCGGCGGGCTGTTGGCCATCGACGATCTGGGGAGCGAGTTGCATCCCCTTCTCACGGCGGCATTCGTCCGGCTCTTTCATGAGCCGGCTACGAACCCGCGCGGTGCACAGCTCATCTTCAACAGCCACGACGTCGGCCTCCTCGGCCGCCATCGTGATATCCGGCTTGCCCGGGATCAGGTGTGGCTCACCGAAAAGGACGAAACTGGCGCATCCCGCCTCTATCCGCTCAGCGAGTTCCGGGTGCGTGGCGGCCTGGACGACGTCGAGGGCAGATATCTCAAGGGCCGGTACGGCGCCGTGCCGTTCCTCGATCACGAGACGCTGAACCTCCTCGACCCGTCGGTCCGAGCGGCTTGACATCGAAAACTCTAGCACCAAAGCTTTACGCTTTGAAGGCTTAAGTTCAAGTGTCTGGAGCGTGAACGTGGCCATCGAGACCCACCGTTGCCAGGCGACCCGATGACCCGGACCAGCCGACCGCTGCGACGGCGCACCGGTCGCTACGACGAGCGTCGGACCTATCTGATCTGCAGCGAGGGGGAGAACACCGAGACCTGGTACTTCAAGGGGCTACGACGTGAGCTTCGGGCCGGCACCGTCCGAATCAACATCCTCTCCGGGAAGGGTGAACCGTACGGGGTGGTCGAGAAGGCCATCGCCGAGGCGAACCAGGCCGCAGCCGATGGCGATGCCTACGACGAGGTGTGGGTCGTATTCGATGTGGAGGCGCCTCAACCGCACACCCGGCTCGCTTCCGCACTCGCTCTGGCCGCCCGACACGGCATCCGATGCGCGGTCTCGAACCCATGCTTCGAGGTCTTTCTCCTGCTGCACTACGAGGATCTCTTCGCCTACCTGACCACCGACGAAGCATGCCGTCGACTTGAGCGGCACCCGTGCGGATACAGTCCACGAGGCAAGCTCGTGAACTTCGAGGCCCTCCGGTCGGGCCGCGCGAACGCACTGAGCAGGGCGGCGCGGCTGGACCGCCTGCACCGGGAGAAGCCGGTGGACGCCCGCAACCCTTCGACCTCAGTCCCGAGTCTGGTAACCGCCCTCGTGGCGCACAATGGCCCCCGTTCCGTCCGATGACCTTCGGAGCCGAGGAAGAGGAGCGGACCGCGGCTATGCACGAAATCGAGATCGACGACGAGGTGTACGCGCTGCTTCAGCGGCACGCCCAACCCTTCGTTGACCGTGAGAACGACGTCCTTCGCAGGCTGTTGCGGCTCGACACCGGCACCGGTGCTGGCGTAGGAGGCGAGCGGAATGCCGGTGACCTCTCCAGGTTGATCGAGGCCGGGCTGTTGGAGCCGGACGACGAACTCGTCCACGTCCAGAAGCGCAAGCGTCTCACTCATCGGGCGGTGGTCACGGCGGACGGGAACATCCGACTTCCCGACGGGTCCACCTACACCAAACCGTCGCCTGCGCTCAAAGCCTGTGTGGGTCACGACATCAACGGCTGGGGACAATGGACCCATGCACGCAGTGGCCACTCCCTGCAGGAGCTCCGCGAGCAGCTCAGGGAACGGTGAAAGCGGTCGGCTACCACGCCCTCCGACGGGCGTCGTAGCCGACCGCTTTCCGGATCGGCGGTTAGAAGATGCGCGGGATGGAGGTGGCCGACCAGCCCTGCCCGACCGGGTTCTCGCTCGTGACGTAGAGCTTGAAGTCGGCGGAGAGGTCACCTGTGGCGCGGAAGCCGAGCAGCTTCCCGTCCGTCTGCTGCCCGACCAGGTCGGTCCGGCCGTCGCCGGAGAGGTCACCGACCAGGATCCGGGGCCGGTTCGCCGCCGTCCAGTTCGTGCCCACGTTCAGGTAGGGGCCCGGGAAGGTGAGGGCGCTGCCGGTCAGGTCGCCTGACGACCGGTAGACCCGCAGCGTGCCGTCCGCCAACTGGGCCACCAGGTCGACGACGGTGTCGCCGTCCACGTCACCGACCAGGATGCGCGGGATCGAACTGCTCTTCCAGCCGCTGCCGACCACCTTCGCCTGCGCGGTCGACGGGAACAGCTTTCCGTCGCCGGAGACGTCGCCGCTGGACGGGAAGCCCCTCATGCTGCCGTCCGCGTACTGGGCGATCACGTCCGTACGGCCGTCGCCGTTGAAGTCACCGGTCAGGATCCGCGGCACCGCCGACGTGGTGAAACCGTCGCCGACCACCCGCGCCGGCGCCGAGAACAGGCGGGCGTCGGCGGAGAGGTCGCCGCTGGAGGTCCACACCTTCAACGTGCCGTTGAGCAGTTGGCCGAGCAGGTCGGTCCGCCCGTCCCCGTCGAAGTCACCGACGTGGAGACGCGGGATCGACCCGATCGTGAAGGCGGTGCCGACCTTGACCGGGGTGGGGAAGAGCCGGCCGTCGGCGGAGACGTCACCCGTCGACGCCCACGCGGTGAGCGTGCCGTCGGAGGTCCCCCCGATGATGTCCGAGCGACCGTCACCGTTGAAGTCGCCGACAAGCACCCGTGGGCGGTTCGACGCCGACCAGTTGGTGCCGACGTACGGGTACGGCCCGGGGAACAACGGCGCCGTGCCCGACATGTCGCCGCTGGACGGGTAGAGACGCAGCCGGTTGTCGGCCGTCTGCGCAAGCACGTCGGCGCGGCAGTCGCCGGTCCAGTCCCCGAGCATCGCCAGGCTCGACTGGTCCCCCGGCACCACCGTGCCGCCGCCCGCGTTGCAGGTGGAGATGCTGTTGGTCCGGATCCAGGCGGCCAGGTCGTCGGTACGCACCTCGACCGCGTCGCGGCGCGTCTCCGTCTCGGCCAGGCAGCCGCCCTGCCAGGACCTGTCGTGCAGGGCGACCAGTTGCGGAACCCCGCCGGCCACCCGGACGGTCGGCCCGCCGGCATCGCCCTTGCAGGTCGTCGGGCCGCCGCTGTCCGGGTTGGTGATGTCGACGGTGATGTCGGTCACCGCCGCCGCGGTGACACCCACGCCGTGCAGCTTGTCGGGCGCCCACTCGGTGGCCGTCCGGCCGAAGCCGAGCGCCTGGAACTGCTCACCCTGCGCCGGGGCGGTGGTGCCGAGCGCCACCGGGGCGACTGCGACCGCCGGGACGGCCAGCCGCAGCAACGCCACGTTCCGGTCGGGGTGGGGAACCACCCAGGAGACCCGCCGGACGTGACCTCCGGTGGCGGCCAGGTCGAGCCGGCCCACGGTCACCGTGGTCGGCCGGCTCGGCGCACCGGTCGCCGGGGCCGACGCGCCGTCGGTCACACAGGACCGGGTGGTGAGCACCCACTGCGGCGCCACAAGCGCCCCCGAACAGCCGTGCACGTCGCCGAAGACCACCTTGGCCGCGAACGTGTACGCCGGGTCGGTGACCGGCGTGCCGCCGCTCACCGCCCGCGCCGGCGCGCCCGCCACCAGCCCCGCGCCGGCAAGCGTCACGACCCCGGCCAGCAGCGCGCGGCGGCGCTGTCGTCGTCGATGGTGTCCCGTCATGGTGCTCCCCCGTTCGATGTGGCGCCCCGGGCGACCACTCGGCCCGATGCGCGGAACGCCCGCCGCCAGGGGCGCGCGACGAACGCGACGCTCCGGCAACGGGCGATGACGGTTGGCAATATAGAGGATCAAGGGCTGCTTCGCTGTCCTGCTCGCCCACGACACCAGCAGCACGCTGCGGGCCTACCAGTCGAGGTGACTCCTTAGGTCGCCGCGCGAGGGCCGAGATCTTGGAGGGAAATGGCCCCTGGAGGGGCACTTAGCTTCCAAGATCTCTCCCGCTTCCAGGAGGCGAGAGGGATTTCCCGCCATTCGAGGGGCGGCGGGCCGTCAGGAGCGGTTCGGCGGGCCAGCCACGAAGGCGGCCCAGGCCATCCGGTCGAAGGCGAGCACCGGGCCGGCCGGGTCCTTCGAATCGCGTACGCCGACCGCTCGGGTAACCGTCGCGACCTCCACGCAGTTGGCGTTGGAGCCGCTGCGGGTGGACTTGCGCCAGGTCGCGCCGGACAGGTCAGGGGTGGTCATCCTCTGCTCACTCTCACTCTCACTCTCACTCGTGCTCCACGGTCAGTGTCTGGGTGCCAAGTCGCGAGGTTCGGCAAATGCCACTCCCAGCCCGCGCGGGCGTTCCGGGCAGGAGGCGAGAACGGGTCTGCCTCAGGCCTCGGGGCTCTCCGGCAGCCCGGCGACGAAGGCGGTCCAAGAGAGCCGATCGAAGGCCAGCACCGGCCCGGTCGGATCTTTCGAGTCCCGCACGCCCACCACACGGGCCATCTTCGCCACTTCCACGCAGTCGCTGTCGGATCCACTGCGGGATGACTTGCGCCAAGTCGCTCCGCAGATGTCAAGCATGGCCATCGGGCACTCCCCCTCGCTCGTGCTCCGCCGCTGTCCGCGCGACGACGTCCGTCGAATCGGCCGGACTCAAGGAGACCCCAGTCAATGCATCGGCCGCCCGGCGGAACACGGCCACCTGTTCCGGCTCCTCCAGGAAGACGCCCGAGATCTTGTGCTCCAGGTGCACCACCGATGGACGACGGCGGAAATCGAACAGCACGAACCCACCGTCCAGCCCGGTGTGGCCACCTCGCGCGAGCGGGACCACCTGAAGGCTGACATTGGGCCGCTCGGACAGCTCGATGAGATGCCGAAGCTGACGGACCATCAGCTGATGACTGCCGAGCGGCCGGCGCAGGACGGTTTCGTCGATGATCGCGTGCAGCTCCGGCGGCTCGTCCCGGGCAAGGATCGCCTGCCGTGCCAGCCGGGCGGCTACCCGGCTCTCCGCTTCCGCCGGGCTCACGCCGCAGCTCTTCATCAGGGCACTTGTGTACTCCGGCAACTGGAGCAGCCCCGGCACCAGCAGCGGCTGCCAAGTCACGACCCGCGTCGCCTCGGCCTCCAGCAGATTGAAGGTGCGCGACCAAGCGGTCAATCCGGCCCCATGCGTCTCCCACCAACCTTTGTCACGGGATCGCTCAGCCATCGACAGCAACCGTTTGCGCTCTTCGCCGACGACGCCGTAGACGGTCAACAGCGCGGCGACCTCTTCCGCCCGAACTCCCTGTTGGCCAGTCTCGATTCGGGAAAGCTTCGACGGCTGCCAGCCAAGTTGGACCGCCACGGACGACCCCTTCAGCCGCATGGTCCGCCGCAGCTGCCGCAACTCGCCGCCCAAGCCGCGTCCGGCTACGGACGGCATGGTCTGCTTTGCCACCAACACACCTCGCCGAGAGTTGTTGACACGGCACTCTACGCGATCCATCATCGATCGCAAATTGCGATTCGACTAGAAATTTTGCGATCGATTAGGAAGGGTCTCGACGTGGATGCACCGGACACCACCTCCGCCTCATTCCAGCCCACCTGGCTCCGGCCGTACGACCCGGCGGAGTCGCCCGGCCCGATCCCGTCCGTCATCGACCGCTTCGGCCGGCACGCGCGTGCCGATCGACCGTCACTCACCGAGGCGGAGCGGGAGGTGGCCCGCTACACCGTCGTGCTCGTGTCGCCGGAGGCGGCCGAGGCGCTCGGCGACGACCGGGGCGAGGTGGGGCTGCACCTGTTCCTGGACGACGACTGGGACCACCAGCCGGCGCACCTCGACGACGCGGTCAAGATGATCGAGGAAGCTTGCGGCGAGCCGGTCACCCTCACCGAGCACCACTCCGACCTCACCTACTGGACCGCCCACGTGCGGCACGACCAGGCGGCGAGCCGCTGACAGAAGCCCATCGGGCTACGCGTCGTAGTCGACCGTCAGGTCGTCGGTGGTCGGGCTGGACTGGCAGGTCAACACGTATCCGGCGGCCACCTCGTCCGGCTCCAGGGCGTAGTTGCGCGCCATCGTCACCGCGCCGGAGGTGACCCGCGCCCGGCAGGTCGAGCAGACCCCGCCCTTGCACGCGTACGGCAGCTCGCTCCGCACCCGCAGGGCCGCGTCGAGCACCCGCTCGTCCCGGCCCATCGTGAGGCTCGACGAACGCCCGTCCAGCACGATCGTCACCTCGACACCGGTGTCGTCGGTGTCGCCGGCATCGGCGGTGGGCCGGCGTACCGGCTCCGGCGGGGCATCCACGTGGAACAGCTCGGTGTGCACGGCCGCATCCGGCACCCCGCGCCCGGCCAGCACGGCCTTGGTGTCCACCACCATTCCGTACGGGCCGCAGAGGAACCACTCCTCGATCTCGTCGCCGGGTACGACGGTGTCGAGCAGCCAGGTCAGCCGGTCGGCGTCGATCCGCCCGGAGAGCAGCGCCGACTCGCCCATCTCGCGGGACAGGACGTGCACCAGGTGCAGCCGGGTCGGATAGCGGTCCTTCAGGTCGGCCAGTTCCTCGGCGAACATGACCGTGTTCGCCGTGCGGTTGCCGTACACCAGGGTGAAGGTGCTGTCGGGTTCGACGGCCAGCGCGGTCGCGGCCAGCCCGAGCACCGGCGTGATGCCGGAGCCGGCCACCACCGCGCCGTACCGTCTGGCCCGACCCGGGGTGAACGCGGAGGTGAACTGCCCCAGCGGCGGCAGCACCTCGACGGTGTCGCCGTCACGCAGCGCGCCGCAGGCGTACGCGGAGAAGGCCCCGCCCGGGACCTCGCGCACCCCGATCCGCAACCGGCCGTGCCGGGCCAGCTCGTCCGGGGTGGAGCAGATCGAGTACGACCGCCGCGCTTCTTCGGCCTCCGGATCGTCCGCGACGGCCGGACGGCGGACCGTGAGGTGCTGCCCGGCGGAGAACGCGAACGTCTCGCGCAGCTCCTCGGGCACCGCGAAGGTGATGGACACCGAGTCGTCGGTGAGCCGGTCGACGGCGGCGACGGGAAGCGGGTGGAAGACCGGCCGGCGGCGGACCGGCCGGGTGATGGTGACAGTCACAGCGCCTTCAGGTGGTCGAAGGGTTCGGCGCAGGAGCGGCAGCGCCACAGCGCCTTGCAGGCGGTCGAGCCGAACCGGCTGACCTGCGTGGTCTCCGGGGATCCGCAGTGCGGGCAGCGGACCGCGAGGGTAAGCGGCACCACCGTGTCGTCGCCGCGCGGCGCGGGCGGGGCGATGCCGGCGGCGGCCAGTTTGGCCCGGCCCGGCTCGGAGATCCAGTCGGTGCTCCACGCCGGCGCGTAGATCGTGCGGACCTCGGCGTCCGGGTGCCCGGCGGCGGCGAGCGCACGTCGGATGTCCGCGCGGATCACGTCCATGGCCGGGCAGCCGGTGTAGGTGGGGGTGATGGTGACGACGACCCGGCCGGTGTCCGGCTCCTCCTCGACCGCGCGCAGGATGCCCAGCTCGTCGATGGTGATGACCCGGATCTCCGGATCCACCACCGCCGCCACGGCCGCCCTGGCGTCACTCACCAGAGCCACCTTCCGTTCGCGACTGCGGGGCTCCGCTGCGCTGCGCTCCTCGCGCTCACCACTGCGCCCCAGGGTGGGCGCGGTGCAGCACCTGCATCTCGGCCAGCAGGTAGGAGAGGTGTTCGGTGTGCAGGCCGTCGCGGCCCCCGCCCGGCTTCCAACCCGCCTCCGGGCGGGTGAGCGTGGCCTCGTCGAGCACGGCGGTCACGGTGGCGTCGAAGTCGGCCCACAGTGCCGCCGGGTCGACCGGCGCGGCCGGGTCCGCCACGAACAGCTCGTGGACGTACGGCCACACCTGGTCGACCGCGTCCTGCATGCGGCGGTGCGACTCGTCGGTGCCGTCGCCGAGCCGCCGCACCCAGAGCGAGGCGTGGTCCAGGTGGTACGCCGACTCCTTGCGCGCCTTCGCGCCGACCGCGGCGAGCCGGTCGTCGGCGCAGCCGGCCAGCGCGGTGTAGAGCGGCAACTGCCAGGCGGCGAGGAAGAACAGCTTCGCCACGGTCATGCCGAAGTCGCCGTTGGGCAGCTCGACAAGCAGGCAGTTGCGGAACTCCCGGTCGTCGCGCAGGTAGGCCAGGGCGTCCTCGTCGCGACCGGCGCCCTCCAGCTCGCCCGCGTACGTGAGCAGCAGCCGGGCCGCGCCGAGCTGGTCGAGGGCGATGTTGGCGAGCGCGATGTCCTCCTCCATCTCCGGCGCGCGGGTGGCCCACTCGCCGAGCCGCTGCGCCGCGATCAGCGCGTCGTCGCCGAGGCCGAGCGTGAAGTCGAACAGTGTCATAGGTGGGACACCCCGTCCGGCACCTCGTAGAACGTCGGGTGGCGGTAGACCTTGTCGGCCGCCGGATCGAAGAAGGCGTCCTTCTCGTCCGGGCTGGACGCGGTGATCGCGCCCGCCGGCACCACCCAGATCGAGACCCCCTCCTGGCGGCGGGTGTAGAGGTCGCGGGCGTTACGCAGCGCCAGCTCCGCGTCGGCGGCGTGCAGGCTGCCGACGTGGGTGTGGGACAGGCCGCGCCGGGCCCGCACGAAGACCTCCCACAGCGGCGAGGACTGCCCGCTCATGCGGTGCTGGCCGGGCATGCCCTCACGGCCCTCGCTCCGCTCGGTGCGTTCGCTCATGCCGAGCCGACCGGGCATGCCCTCACGGCCCTCGCTCCGCTCGGTGCGTTCGCTCATGCCGAGCCGACCGGGCACGCCCTCACGGCCCTCGCTCCGCTCGGTGCGTTCGCTCATGCCGCCACCGCTTCCTTGCGCCCGGCCCGCTTCGCGGCATACGCCGCGGCGGCCTCCCGGACCCAGGCGCCGTCGGCATGGGCCCGCTGCCGGTGCGCCATCCGCTCCCGGTTGCACGGGCCGTCGCCCTTGATGACGCGCATCAGCTCGGCGTAGTCGGGCTGGGTGTAGTCGTACGCCTGGCGCTCGTCGTTCCAGCGCAGGTCCGGGTCGGGGATGCTCAGGCCGAGCACCTCCGCCTGACCGACGCACATGTCGACGAACCGCTGGCGCAGCTCGTCGTTGGAGAAGCGCTTGATCTTCCAGGCCATGGACTGCGCGCTGTGCGTGGAGTCGCCGTCCGGCGGGCCGAACATGGCAAGCGACGGATACCACCAGCGGTCGATAGCGTCCTGGGCCATCGCCTTCTGGCCCGGGGTGCCGTGTGCCAGCGTGTGCAGGATCTCGTATCCCTGCCGCTGGTGGAACGACTCCTCCTTGCAGACCCGGATCATGGCCCGGGCGTACGGGCCGTAGGAGCAGCGGCACAGCGGCACCTGGTTGACGATTGCCGCCCCGTCCACAAGCCAGCCGATGGCACCGACGTCGGCCCAGGTCAGGGTCGGGTAGTTGAAGATCGAGCTGTATTTCTGCCGGCCGTTGAGCAGCAGCTCCACCAGCTCGTCCCGGGTGATGCCGAGCGTCTCGGCCGCCGCGTAGAGATAGAGGCCGTGGCCGGCCTCGTCCTGCACCTTGGCCAGCAGGATGGCCTTGCGCTTGAGTGAGGGGGCCCGGCTGATCCAGTTGCCCTCCGGCTGCATGCCGATGATCTCGGAATGGGCGTGCTGGGCGATCTGCCGGATCAGCGTCCTCCGGTACGCCTCCGGCATCCAGTCCCGGGGCTCGATTTTCTGATCGGCGTCGATGACGTCGGCGAAGTAGGCCTCGAAGTCCTGGTCCGGCGCCGCACCGCCCCGCCGGGCCCGCGCCGCCGCCTCGCGCAGCGCCGCCTCCGCGGCCTCCACCTCGCCGAGCAGGCCGCCGCCCGGAGCGTCCTCGGGCGGGGCGAAGTCGTTGCCATACATGAAGCCAGTGTTACAGCTCGCAACGAATGACACCAGAGGGTGTAACAGGATTCCGCAGCCACCTTCCGTGACCGAACAGACGCTCCACGTGAACCGCCCTGAGCTGCGGAAACAAGTGTGATGTCGACCACTTGTCAACGATGAAACCCCCCAAGAGCGGCATAGCGGCTCAATGTCCCGCCGATCCGGCTAGACGGCGAGTGTCGAGATCTGGCGATCGGCCTGTCCAGAAGTAGACTTCCCCCGGCACACCGATCGGCTGCCGTTGATCGCCACCACCCAGGCCACCGTCCCCCGGCCTCGTGGTGATCGGGCCCGAACACATGCGCAAGCGCCGGTCCCCCCGGCCATACATCTGGAGTCCACCCACTCATGCGACCTCGCGTGACCCTGGTGCTCGCCGTCGTGGCGGTCCTCGTCGGCGGCGGCATGCTGGTGCCCGCCGCGTACGCGAAACTCTCCAACGGAGACGGCCTCGGCGGCATCGGTGCCGGCGCCGAGCAGGTGCCCGCGCCCGCCCCGAGCGCGCCGCCACCCCCCACGCTCGCCGATGCCCCGGTCTCGGTGAACTTCAAGGGCGAGTTCTTCTCCTGGGCCCTGATGGACCGGGAGACCGGTGCCGTCACCGGCGCGAAGAACATGAGCCAGACCAGCTCCACCGAGTCGATGCTCAAGACCTGGATCGTCTCCGACTACCTGCGCCAGCTCGGCGACGAGCAGCCCACCGCCGACTTGAAGAAGGCGGCCAGCGTGGCCATCCGGGACAGCAACGACGACGGCGCGAACCGGGTCTACCGGGCGGCCGGCGGGTCCTACAAGCCGCAGCCGGGCAACAAGCTGAACCCGGTGCTCCAGCGCGCGGTCAAGATCTGCGGCCTGACCGACACCAAGGCCGGCAACGTGCCCTCCTACGAGGGCTGGTGGAGCTTCACCCGGATGTCCCCCCGGGACGCGGTCCGGCTCGGCGACTGCATCGCCGACGGCAAGGCCGCCGGGCCCAAGTGGACGAAGTGGGTCTTGAACGAGATGGCGAACGTCCGGGGCAGCATCAAGAGCCAGCAGGCGAAGTCCGGCGGCGGCAAGTGGGGCATCGTCGACGGCCTGCCCGCCTCGATCAAGGCCCAGGGCCCGGTGAGCATCAAGAACGGCTGGACCGCGCTCGTCTACGACCGCAACTGGCACGTCAACTGCCTGGCGGTCACCGACAAGTGGAGTCTCGCGGTGATGATGCGCTACCCGATCGGCTCCGGCCTGTCGTACGGGTCGAAGGTCTGCGCCAGCGTCGCCACCCAGCTCGTCACACCGCAGCCCGGCGCGGCGCTGAAGGTGCCGCAGCAGCCGGTCGGGAAGCTCTGATGGCCGGTGCCCGGCGACGGCCCGGCAGCCATCACCGCCCGCTGGCGTTCACCGCGGTGGCCGTGGCCCTGGTCGGCCTGCTGGTCCTCTCGCTCCGGCTGGTCCCCGGCTCACCGCTGCGACCCACCGCCGCGTCGCGTCCCGACCCGGGCGAGCGGTCCACCGCGCAGCCCACCGATCGCAACACCCGGCCCCGGCCGGCGCCGTCGCCGTCGCTGGAGCCGTTGCCGTTCGAGGCCAAGAACCTCGACTCCCTCAACCTCAAGGGCTGGTACGCCTGGTCGGTGCTGGACAAGCGCACCGGAAAGATCATCGGCTCGAAGAACATGGGCGAGACCAGCACCACCGCGTCCCTGATCAAATCCTGGGTGGTCGCCGACTACCTGCGCCGCACCGCCGAGGCCGGCAAGACCCCGAGCGACGCGAAGCTCGCCGACGCCACGCGGATCATCCGGGACAGCGACAACACCCGCGCCCAGCAGTTCTACGAGAGCGTCGGCAGCGCGGCCTCGATCAAGCGGCTGATCTCGATCTGCGAGCTGACCGACAGCAAGGTCGCCGCCGACGGCGGCTGGAGCCGGACCCTGCTGTCCCCGCGCGACACCGCACGGCTCGGCCGCTGCATCGACGACGGCCGGGCCGCCGGCCCGAAGTGGACGAAGTGGCTGCTCAACGAGATGCGCCTGGTCCGCGGCGCCGGTGACTTCGGCATCCGCAAGGCGTTCCCGGCCGCCGAGCAGAAGAAGATCGCCATCAAGAACGGCTGGATCGACCGGCAGAAGGAAAAGGAATACCACGTCAACTGCCTGGCCATCGGCGACACCTGGACCATGGGTGTGATGGTCAAGAGCCCGTTCAGCGTCGGCAGCTGGGACTACGGCATGAAGGCCTGCGAGCAGATCACCGAGGCGTTGCTGCGCCCGGCGAACTGAGCCACGCTCAGCCCTGGAAGAACCGCGGCCCGTCCGCCGGCAACGCCGGCACCTCCCCGTACGCTGCCGCCCGGCGGGCGAACTCGCGCAGCCCGGCCACCTGCCGCTCGCCCAGCGAGAAGTCGAGCGTGCGGAAATAGGTCGCCAGGGTGGCCGCGTCGAACGGCTCCCAGCGGGCCGCCGCCTCGGCCACCTGGTCCAGCTCGGCCAGGCACAGGTCGCGCGAGCGCAGGAACGCCTCGTGCACCTCCTTCACCAGCCCCGGGTGGGCGGTGGCGAAGTCCCGGCGTACCGCCCAGACGGCGAACACCATCGGCAACCCGGTCCAGTCGTGCCAGGCCTGCCCGAGGTCCGTCACCGCGAGGCCCTTGCCGGGCGCCTCGTAGAGCGCGCGCAGCGCCACGTCGCCGATCAGCACCGCGGCGTCGGCCTCCAGCAGCATCTGGGTCAGGTCCGGCGGGCAGCGGAAGTATTCCGGGCGGACCCCGTACCGCTCGGCGAGCAGCAGCTCGGCCAACAGCACCCCGGTGCGCGAGGTGGAGCCGAGCGCGACCTTCGCGCCGTCCAGCTCGGCCAGCGGCCGGGTCGAGACCATGTTGACCGAGAGCACCGGGCCGTCGCTGCCGACCGCGAGGTCGGGCAGGAGCAGCAGCTCGTCGGCGTGCTTCAGGAACTCCACGAGCGTGATCGGGCCGATGTCGAGGTCGCCCCGGACCAGGTCGGCGCTCAGCCGGTCCGGCGAGTCCTTGTGCAGGTCGACGTCGAGCAGCGCGCCGGATCGCATCAGCCCCCAGTAGATGGGCAGGCAGTTGAGGAACTGGATGTGCCCCACGCGGGGACGGGCGATGCGTTCGGCCATGGCCCGACCGTATCCCCGCCACCCCCGCACCGCCCCACGGGCCGGCACGGAAGTGGTCCAGCCCGCACCGCATGAAAGGAGGGGGCCCTTATTAACGCATTCGGTAGAGGAAGGGGCCCCGCTTAACCGCCCACCCCCACCGGGGACGGCGCGGCGGGGTGCGGCGCGGGGGTGGCGGCGGCACGCTCGGCGCGTACCGCGCGGCGGACCGGCCAGGCCAGCGCCACCACCACCAGCAGGCCGACCACCCCGCAA
The DNA here is from genome assembly GCF_029581215.1 of Micromonospora sp. WMMD975. Lineage (NCBI taxonomy): Bacteria > Bacillati > Actinomycetota > Actinomycetes > Micromonosporales > Micromonosporaceae > Micromonospora > Micromonospora sp. WMMD975. Next base: position 6,156,392 of record NZ_CP120739.1, on the reverse strand, counting down.
GCGGCGACAAGCGACCGGGGGGCGGCCACCTCCAGCAGCAGTCCGCCGACCAGGTAGCCGCCCATCCCGGCACCCTGCACCGCCGCGCCGAAGGCCGCGAACGCCCGCCCCCGGGCTACCTCCGGCACCCGACGGGCAAGCAGCAACTGGTCGAAGACGTTGTTGCCGCCGTTGCCCACGCCACCCAGCAGCCAGATCGGCACCAGCAGCCACGCCGACGGCACCGCCGCCGAGGCGAGCACCGCCAGGCAGCAGCCGCCGAGCAGCACCAGCCCGGCCCCGAGCAGCGCGCCGTCGTCGGCGAGCCGGCGGGCGACCCGGGCGAACAGCCAGGCGCCGAGCACGATGCCGAGCGTCCAGGAGCCGGTGACCAGGCCGTACACGGTGGTGGAGCTGTCCAGGGTCTCCCGGATGAAGAAGACCTCGATCACGTTGATCGCCCCGACCGCGCCGACCACCGCGGCCACGCTGCCGACCATGACCAACAGCAGCGGGTCGCGCCGCAGCCGCCACCCGGGCGTGGCCGCCCCGGCGACGTCGGCCGCCACCCCACGGCCACCCCGGCGGGTACGGATGAGCAGCGCGGCCACCACCAACGCCAGGTAGCTGACCGCGTCCACGAGCAGCGGCACCCGGGTGCCGAACTGCCCGACGAGCAGCCCGGCCAGCGCGGGCCCGGCGAGCGCGCCCAGGGTGCCGGCGGTCTGGTTGAGCGCACCGGCCCGGGGCAGGTCCGCGGCGCGGACCATCACCGGCACCAGCGCGGCGAGCACCGGCTGGGTGACCGCGAGGCCGGTCGCGAGCAGCGCCACGAGCGCGACGACCAGGACCGGATCCTTCGCGTACGCCAGGGCCACGCAGATCCCGGCCTGAACGAGGCCGGCGGTGACCAGCAGGACGCGGCTGTCCACCCGGTCGGCGAGGCGACCGGTGAGCGGGGCGAGCGCGACCAGGGGCAGCGTCGCGGCGAGCAGCAGCCCGGAGACGGCGAGCCCACCGGCCCCGGCGGACTGGAGCGCGAGGGTCAGAGCGGTGGCGGCGAGGAAGTCGCCGCAGCTGGAGACGCCCCGGGCGGTGGTGGCGAGCCAGACGTCCGACCAACGCGACGACCCAGATGCGAAGGACATACTTCGAAAATAATCCTTCACACCTGGGCACGCAAGCCCCGCTCAGTCGATCGGCATCGCCCGGTACTGCACCGCCACCTTCCGCGCCCCGGCCGGCGGGTCGGTACGGTTCCGCTGCCGGTACGGCGACGTCAGCGCCCGGACCGCCTCGTTCAGCTCGGCCAACTCCTCGGCGGTCAGCAGCAGCACGCTGTCACTGAACCAGAACGCCTCGTACCACTCGGGCGGCTCGTCGGGCACGCGGCGCAGCCAGTCCCGGACCCGCTGCGCGTCCCGGACCAGGTGCGCCTCCACCAGCGCCGCCTCGGCGGCGTGCGTCTCCGGGTCGGCGTCCGGCCCCGCCTCGACGGAGTACGACGGGTTCACCGCCTCCCACACCCGCTCCCGCGCGTCACCCCGACCCGCCGCCTGCCGCACCAGACCGAACTTCGCCAGCTCGCGCAGGTGATAGCTGGTGGCGCTCGGCGAGAGGCCGGCGATCTCGGCGCACTCGGTGGCGGTCGCACCGCCCTCCAACGCGCTGAGATGTTCCACGATCGCCATCCGCGCCGGATGGGCCAACGCCCGCATCACCTGCGGATCGGTGATCGTCACCCGGTGCTGTTCGGAACGCGCCTCGGTCATGCCCCCATGATCCCGCGTCGGCGGGCGACGGACACCCGCGGCAGCGCCGTGGCGGCTCAGGCCACACCGCCAATTCGGTGGCGACGCCGATCGGCGCCTCCGTATAGTGGTTGACCGCCCGACGGCCGCGGTGAGCATGCACCGCAGCGGACGTCCCCGCGCCGGGAGCAGGCCAACCGCCCCGGACACGCGAGCGAGCATCATGTTGAGCCTGGGAGTTCACCGTGCCCGCAACGCAGAACGACACCACCACCCTCGACGCCGAACTCGCCACCGAGCGCGCCCACCTGGAGACCTCCCGCGCCGCGCTGCGCCGGATGCGGGAACGCGCCGAGTCGCTCTTCGCCACCGGCGACAAGGTGGCCGGCGACGCGTACACCGCCGAGCAGCTCGGCCGGCACATGGCCCGGCGGGTCAAGGAACTGGCTGACGACCCGACCACCCCGCTCTTCTTCGGCCGGCTGGACTTCGGGCCGGACGACCCGGACCACGCCGGGCGGGACTACCACGTCGGCCGGCGACACGTCACCGACGAGCGGGGCGAGCCGCTGGTGCTGGACTGGCGCGCCCCGGTCTCCCGGTCGTTCTACCGGGCCAGCGCCCGCGACCCGCAGGGCGTCGCGGTGCGCCGCCGGTTCGGGTTCCACAACGGCGTCCTCACCAGCTTCGAGGACGAGCACCTCGACCGGGGCGAGGAACTCGGCACGGCCAGCCGGATCCTCACCGCCGAGATCGAGCGCCCCCGCGTCGGCCCGATGCGGGACATCGTCGCCACCATCCAACCCGAGCAGGACGAGTTGGTCCGCGCCGACCTGGCCGACTCGATCTGCGTCCAGGGCGCGCCGGGCACCGGCAAGACGGCGGTCGGGCTGCACCGCGCCGCGTACCTGCTCTACCTGCACCGGGAGCGGCTGCGCCGCTCCGGCGTGCTGATCGTCGGGCCGAACCGGGCGTTCCTGTCCTACATCGCGGCCGTGCTGCCCGCGCTCGGCGAGGTGGAGGTCGAGCAGGCCACCGTCGAAGACCTGGTGGCCCGGGTTCCGGTCCGCGCGGTCGACGAGCCGGCCGCCGCCGCGCTCAAGCACGACATCCGGATGGCCGAGGTGCTACGCCGCGCCGTCGAGGCCCACATCGGTACGCCGACCGAGCCGATCATGGTGTCGGACGGCTCGTTCCGCTGGCGGATCGGGCTCGACCCGCTGCACCGCCTGGTCACCGAGACCCGCGCGGAGGGCCTGCCGTACGCCACCGGCCGGGAACGGGTCCGGGCCCGGCTGGTCGGGCTGCTGCAACGCCAGGCCGAGGCCCGCCGAGCCGAGTCGCCCTCGGACGCCTGGCTGCGCCGGATGAGCCGCAGCAAACCGGTCACCGACCTGCTCGACGCGGTCTGGCCGGCGCTCACCCCGGACGGCCTGCTGCACCGGCTGCGCACCGACGCCGAGGCGCTCGCCGCCGCCGCCGACGGGCTGCTCACCACCGAGGAGCAGGAGCTGTTCCGTGCCGGCAAGGTCGGGCGCACCGCGAAGGCCACCCGATGGACCGCCGCCGACGCGGTGCTCCTCGACGAGGCGGCCGGGCTGCTGGAACGGCCCGCCGGGTTCGGCCACGTGGTCGTCGACGAGGCGCAGGACCTCTCCCCGATGCAGTGCCGGGCCATCGCCCGCCGCAGTGAGCACGGCTCGATCACGCTCCTCGGCGACCTGGCCCAGGGCACCGCACCCTGGGCCGCCACCGACTGGCGGGAGTCCCTCGCTCACCTGGGCAAGCCGGACGCCGCGGTGGTGCCGCTGAGCGTCGGCTTCCGGGTGCCCGCCGCCGTGGTGACGTTCGCCAACCGGCTGCTGCCCATGCTCGCCGTCGACGTACCCCCGGCCCGGTCACTTCGCCACGACGGCGCGCTCGGTGTGCGTACCGCCGAGGACCTGACGGCCGCGACGGTGGCCGAGGTGCGGGCGGCGCTGGCGCACGACGGCTCGGTCGGTGTGATCGCGGCCGACGACGCGGTGGACCGGCTCCGGGCGGCCCTCGCCGCGGCGGGCGTCGAGACCGCGACCGCCGACGACGTCGAGACCGTGGCGCGCGTCACGGTGGTCCCGGCGACGCTGGTCAAGGGCCTGGAGTACGACCATGTGGTGGTCGTCGAGCCGGCCGCGATCGTGGCCGCCGAGCCGCGTGGCCTGAACCGCCTCTACGTGGCGTTGACCCGGGCGGTCTCCGGGCTGGCGGTGCTGCACCGGGAGCCGCTGCCCGCGCCGCTGGCCGGCTGACCCGCCGGCGTCGACGCCCGGGCGGTCGACGCCCCCTCAGGCACGGCGAACCGACGCCGCTCAACCGGCGAGCGCGGCGGCGATCGCCCGCAGCGGGGTGCCCGGCTCGGCGATCGGGACGGTGAAGGCGAGCCAGGAGCCGTCGGCGAAGTCGAACCGCAGGCGCTTGGGGTTGAGCCGGTGCCAGCCCACCCGGGCCGAGGTCACCTCGGTGCGCGCCGCCGACCAGACCACCTCAGTCTCGGCCAGCGCCCGTTCCTCGTCGTCACGCCCGGCGAGGAGCTTGACCGGGCCGGTGCGGCAGACCAGCAGCCGCCGGTCGGTGGCCGCCAACAGGGTTTCCCGGACCGCGCCGTCCGGCCGGGGCGGGTTGAGCGCCCGGTGCAGCCGGGACGCGGCCGAACCGGGGGTGCCACGGCCGGCGATCCCCCAGCCGACCAGGTCGACCAGGCGGTCGCCGCGATCCCAGGTGGCGACCGGCAGGAGCACGTTGAGCAGCACCGATCCGACGGTCCGCCGGCCCGGCGCGGCGGTCGACGACGGCTCGGGCGGCGGTGGCGGGGTGAGACCGCCGCCGACGTCCGCCTTGGCCTGGGCCAGCACGCGCTCACCCGGCTCGACGAGCCGGCCGATCGCCTCGCGGTATCTGGTCTCGTCCATCGGCTCAGTATCGGTCGTGGCCGTAGCCGTCGTCGGCGCGGCGTTCCGCGGCCGGGGCGCCGCCCATCACCTCGCCGACGATCTCCCGCACGCGGGCGGCGGCGGCCTCCTGCGCCCGGTTCGCCGCGGCGGTGAACTCCTCGGCCAGCGTGTAGGAGTCGAACCGCATCGCCCGCGCGTTGATGTCGGTGGAGAGGATCTTGCCATCGGCGGCGGCCACGACCGTGACCAGGCCGGAGTCGCTCGCGCCGGTGGCGCTGCTCTGCTCCAGCTCGGCCATCCGCGCGCCGAGCTCACGCTGCCACCCGTCCAGGTTGCGGGCCAGCGCCTCGATCCGGTCCAGGGCCGGGAACGTCATGGCTGCCTCTCAGTTCACGATCGAGTCGAACACGTTCTGCACGCCCTTGGTGTACGGGCCGAGGTCCTCGCGGTAGGTGCCGTCCACCAGATAGTTGCGATCCTTGTGGCCGTCGGCGACGTCGTGCAGGCCCACCCCGGTGTCGAGCAGGGCCCCGCCGATGCCCGGGATGTTCACCGGGGACGCCTGGTTGATGGCGAACTTGCCCGGGAACAGGATGGCGGCGCGTTTCATCTTGAACGCGAACGCCTCCTTCGTGTAGCCGGACTTGTTCCACGCCTTGTACGCCTTCTTGGCCTTACGCAGCTCCATCACCAGCTTGCGGTAGCGGGTGAGCAACTCGGCGACCTTCTCCAGCTTGGTGACCAGCTTGGTGAGGATCTCCGCGAACCGGGCCACGATCTTGACCATGCGGCCGACCGTGGTGGCCAGCCGCGCCAGCACCCGCACCACCGTCGCGGCGAGCGTCACGCCGGCGCTGAGCGCCGCCGCCACCGCCGCGATGATCACCTCGGTCAGGAACCAGAGCAGGAACTCCAGGATCAGCTCGACCAGCAGGTTGAACGCCTCCACCGCCGCGTTCGCGGCGTCGGCGAGCACCTCCTTGGTGCCGTCCAGCCCCTTGGCCAGTTCCTCGACCGCCTCCTCGACGGACTCCATCGAGGCGTGGAACTTCTCCGCCGCGTCGCCGTCCCAGGCGCCACGCAGCCGGGCCCGGTCGGCGACCTGGTCACCGGCGATCTGCCGCACGGCCTCGCCTGTGGTCAGCGCGAGCTGGGCGGCCTGCATCAGGTCGTCCGGCTCACCGGCGACCAGCTCCAGCAACTGCTCGAACGGCCACAACACGGCGTTGGAGAGCGGCTTGAACGGGTCGGGCGTGCCCGACACGATCTGCTCGAAGTAGGTCTTGTTGCGCTGAAGCGCCTCGGTGCTCATCGGTGCCCCCTCAGGCGCCCGGCGTGAACATGTCGGTGGTCGCCACGTCCGTGCCGGTGTAGGCGTCGGCGGTGTCGGTCAGCCCCTCGGCGATGTCAGCCATCACCTCGGCGCCCTCCTCCAGCCCCTGAAGGCACGCCTCGAACTGCTCCGCGTACGCGGCGGCGAGGCTGAACGACGCGGGCATCACACCGAAGGAGTGCCGGGACACGTGCCCGTCGCGGAACCCCCGGTGCAGCTCGCGGAACCGGGTGGCCCGGTCCCGGGAGGCGGCGGCGAACGCCGTCAACGCCTCCGGCTGGACGTCGAGATCCCTGCTCGGACTGGTCACGGACCCTCCCCAGTGTCCGGTCGGACAACACCACCGCCGTCGACGGCGCCCCCAGACTAGGGGATGCACCCCCTCCACAGGGGGCGGTGCGGGTGACGTGGGCAGGGTCCATGATCCTGGCCCGGGCCGCCGCGGCCGGGTGCCCATGGTCGCCGCAGTCGCCGGTCGGACCCACCTTCAGCCGACCTTTTGTCCGGTTCCGGCCCGGCGGCCGAGCCGGCGGTGCCACGATGCCGGCAGGGCGGGCCAGCGGGACCGCTCCTGGCGAGAGGGGTCACCGTGAACGGCGTCGAGCCCGGCACACCCTGCTGGACCGACCTGGCCACGCCCGGCCTGGAGGACGCGAGACAGTTCTATCCGAAGCTGTTCGGCTGGACCGGGCGGATCTCCACCGTGCCGGACGCGGAGGGCTACACCGTGTTCCTGAAGGACGGTAAGGCCGTCGCCGGTGCGGGCCCGCCGGCCACGCCGGACCAGGTGCCGATCTGGTCGACGTACGTGGCGACCGACGACACCGACCTGGTCGCCACCCGGGTGGAGGCCGCCGGCGGGCAGGTGCTGGTGTCGCCGTTCGACGTCAGCGGGCAGGGTCGGATGGCGGTGCTCGCCGACCCGGCCGGCGCGGTGTTCAGCGTCTGGCAACCGATGGCGATGCGCGGCGCGGAGCTGTTCAACGCGCCCGGCGCGATGTGCTGGAACGAGCTGGTCACCCCCGACCCGGAAGGGGCCAGGGAGTTCTACGCGCTGGTCTTCGGCTGGCACGCCGAGGAGCGAACGGCCGGGCCGATCCCCTACGTCGGGTGGCGTTGCGGCGCCCGCATCGTCGCCGGCATGCTGCCGCCGGCCGAGCCCCTGCCCGCGGACCTGCCGGCGTACTGGACGGTCTACTTCGCGGTGGAGGACACCGACGCGACCGCGGCTCGGGCCGCCGAGCTGGGCGGCACGATCCTCGTCCCGCCCCGGGACAATCCGGCCGGGCGCGCCGCCGCCCTGCGGGACCCCCAGGGCGCACTTTTCTCCATCTCCACCCTCCGCTGACCACCCACCCCCGCCCCGCCCACCCGCCCTGCCCGCTTGTTAGGCGGGGGCCCCGCTTAACACGTGGGTGTTAAGCGGGGCCCCCGCCTCTACCGAATGCGTTAAGCGGGGCCCCCGCCTCTCACGCGGAGCGGGACCACGTGGGGGCCGTGGGGGCCGGGGATCACCCGGACGTGGGCGCGGTAGTGGCGGGCCAGTAGCTGCTCGGTGAGCACCTCCGACGGTGGTCCGTCGGCGGCCACCCGGCCGTCGGCGAGCAGCACCAGGCGGTCGGCGTACTCGCCGGCGATGGAGAGGTCGTGCATGGTGGCGAGCACGGTCAGGTCGTGCTCGCGGCGGAGCTGGTCGACCAGCTCCAGCACCTCCTGCTGGTGCCCGATGTCAAGCGCGCTCGTCGGCTCGTCGAGCAGCAGCAGGGTGGCGCCCTGGGCCAGCGCCCGGGCCAGGAACACCCGCTGCCGCTCCCCGCCGGAGAGCGTGGCCAGCTCGCGGCGGCCGAACCCGCCCAGGTCGAGCCGGTCCAGCACCTCGTGCACGGCGGCCAGGTCGGCGGCGGACTCCCGACCCAGCGGCGGCATGTAGGGGGTGCGCCCCAGCAGGACGTAGTCGAAGACCGCCATCCCGGCCGGCACCACCGGGGACTGCGTCACGGTGGCCACCACCCGGGCCCGGTCGCGGCGGCGCAGCGCGCGGATCGGCGTACCGAAGAGGGTGACGGCGTCCGGCGCGGGCAGCAGGCCGCCGACGGCGCGCAGCAGGGTCGACTTGCCGGCGCCGTTGGGCCCGATGACGGTGACCCACTCGCCGACCGCGACGGTCAGGTCGATGCCGGCCAGGACCGGGGTGCCACCCAGCTCGATCCGCAGGTCCCGAACCTCAAGCGCCGCGCTCACTGGCCGACCCGGCGGGAGGTGCGCAGGATCAGGACGAAGAACGGGCCGCCGAGCAGGGCGGTGACCACGCCGATCGGGATCTCGGCCGGCGCGGCGGCGGTCCGGGCGATCACGTCGGTCAACGCCAGGAACGCGCCGCCGAAGAGCATCGACAGCGGCAGGATCACGCGGTGGCTGGAGCCGGCGAGCAGTCGTACGGTGTGCGGCACGATGATGCCGACGAAGCCGATCAGGCCGGACGCGGAGACCGCGGCGGCGGTACCCAGCGAGGCGGCGACGATCAGCAGGTAGCGGGAGCGCTGCGGATGCAGCCCGAGGCTGGTGGCCTCGTCGTCGCCGACCGAGAGCACGTCCAGCTCGCGCCGGTGCGCCAGCACCACCACGGCGGTGAACACGAAGTAGGGCAGGACCAGCCACACGTCGTGCCAACCGGCGGTGGCCAGCCGGCCGAGCAGCCAGGAGTAGACCTGCTGGATGTTGTCGGAGTGCTGTTGCAGCAGGTAGGTCTGCCCGGCGGAGAAGAACGCCGAGACCGCCACCCCGGCCAGGATCAGTACGGCCGGGGAGCGGTCCCGCCCGCCGGCGGCGCCGAGCAGGTACGTCATCGCGACCGCGCCGAGCGAGCCGACGAACGCGGCGAGCGGGATGGTGACCGGCAGCCCGGTGAGCGCCCCGCCGGCCCCGGCGCCGAGCACGATCGCCACGGTGACCGCGAACCCGGCCCCGGCGGCCACCCCGAGCAGGTACGGGTCGGCCAGCGGGTTGCGGAAGACACCCTGGTAGCAGCCGCCGGCCAGGGCGAGCAGCGCGCCGACGAGCAGGCCGAGCACGACCCGGGGCAGCCGCAGCTCGGTGACGATGGCGATCTCCCGCTCGGTGAGCCCGCTGTCCAGGTGCACCCCGGGCAGCAGGTTGAGCAGTTCGGCGGCGACGCTGCCGGGCGGCAGGCTGACCGGGCCGAACGACACGCCGGCCACCAGCGCGACGAGCACCGCCACCAGGCCGGCGAGCAGCCATCGTCGGCGCAGCCCGGCCGGTCGGGCCGGGGTGTCGGCCCGGGCTGCGCGACGAGGGCGGGGAAGCCGGCCGGCCGGCCGGGGCCCATCGGGCGTCCCGGCCGGCACGGGGTCCACCGGTCGTACGGCCACGGTCAGGCCGGGACCTTGGCGGTGGCGTCGACGATCGTCCGGAGCAGGTCGACCACGCGCGGGCCCCAGCGGGAGGCGATGTCGTCGTCGAGCGCCACGATCTGGTTGTTCTTCACCGCGGTGACGCCGCCCCAGCCGCTGCGCGCCTTGACCGTGTCCGCGCTCTGCTGGCAGCACTTGGTGTCGGCCAGGAAGACGAAGTCCGGGTTGGCCTTGACGATGAACTCCTGGGAGAGCTGCGGGTAGCCGCCGCTCTTGCCGCCCGCGTCGGCCGGGTCGGCGATGTTCTCCAGCCCGGCGAGCGCGTAGATGGTGCCGATGAAGGTCTTGCTCGTCGCGCTGTACAGCTCCGGGCCCAGCTCGTGGTAGTAGGTCAGCTTCTCGGCGCGTTTGGGCAGGTCCTTGGTGAGCGCCGTGATGTCGTCCTTCATCTTCCGCGTCACGGCGTCCGCCTCGGCCGGGTGGCCGGTGAGCTTGCCCAGGTCGGTGAGCTGCCGGTAGGTGTCGTCGAGCGTGGTCGCGGCCGGGGCGAGCAGGACCGGGATCTTCAGCGCGACGAGCTGGCTGACGATCTTGTTGGTGTCGTTGGCGAGCACCACCAGGTCGGGGCTCTTCGCGGCGATCGCCTCGGCGTTCGGCTGGTAGCCGGAGAGGTCGCTCTTCGGCGCCTCGGCCGGGTGGTTCGACTGGTCGTCGACGGCGGTGACCTGCTTGCCGGCGCCGATGGCGAAGAGCATCTCGGTCGAGGTCGGCGACAGCGAGACGATCTTCTCCGGTCGCTTCTCCAGCGTCAGGTTGCCCACGCTGACCGGGAAGGCGCCGCCCGAGGCGCCGGTGGCGGGGGTGTCGGTCGAGGTCTTCTCGGCACAGCCGGCGAGCAGCACCGCGCCGGCCGCGAGCGCGGCGGCGAAGAGCCGAGGGGTACGTCGGGTCATGGTCCTCCTGTCGGTCGAGGAGCGTGGTGCTTCGCCGACAGGTGGAAAGGCCCGTCCGCGAGGCGCCCTTCCTCGAGAGCGCGTGTCGCGACCGGGCCGCAGGCGACCTGGCTCGTCCCACGTCCGTCGGCGTCGGCGGAAAAGGCCGACGCCGCGCGTACGGGGCATCACAGTTGCGGGACAGCGCCGGTTTCGCACCGGCTTCGCTGTGGCACGGTCGGTGCCACGGTAGCGCATGACCAGCGGAGATCGCCCGGACGGGAGGGGGTGGGTGGGGACCCCGGCGGGGGTGGAACCGGGGTCCCCACCACAGGTGGTGAGGTCAGCAGTACTGGCTCTGCTTGCCGATCGCCCGGTACGGGCAGTCCGCGTACTCGGACAGCATCAGCACGGCCTCCCGGTTGCGGGAGGTCTGCGCCGGGATCACCTCGTCGGGCGGGTAGAAGCCGCCGCCGGAGGCCGAGCCGGGGTACATCTCGAAGGTGTACGCCCAGATCTTGTGGGCGCCCCACATCCAGTCGATGCTGGTGCCGTCGGCGATGTAGAGGTCGCTCGACTGTTCCGGGGTGTAGTTGTTCGTCGCCGCCATCTGCTGGCCGATGGTGGCGAAGGTGTTGTACTGGTCGGCGGTCATCCCGGTGGCGGTGTTGCTGTAGGTGTAGCCGTACGGCCAGAGCACCAGCTGGGAATAGGTGTGGAAGTCGATGTTCGCTTTGATCTGCTGCACCCCGCCGACGACCCGGCTGTTGACGAAGTTGCGCAGTGCGGTGGTCTCCGGGGCGGAGAAGGCGGACGGGCCGCGGTAGGTCTCCGACGACTTCGCGCTGGACGAGCCGCCGCAGCAGCCCCACTGGTAGCCCCAGTTGCGGTTCAGGTCGGTGCCGACGTACGAGGAGCCGCTGTTGGGTTGGCGGTTCTTGCGCCACGAGCGGTAGGAGCCGGTGGCGATGTCGTACTCGCTGCCGTCGGGGTTGACCGTGGGCACGATCCAGATCTCCCGGGAGTTGACGATGTTGGTGATCCGGGAGTCGCTGCCGTAGTTGTCGGTGAAGAGGTTGAGCAGGTAGATCGCCATCTCGACGGTCAGGTGCTCGCGGGCGTGCTGCTGCGCGTTGAACAGGATCTCCGGTTCGTTCTCGTCGGTGCCGACGTTGTCGGAGATCTTCACGGCCATCAGGTCCCGGCCCTGGTAGGACGTGCCGATGCTGAGCTTGCGGGCGATGCTCGGGTGGTCGGCGACGACCTGGTTCACCACCGTGGTCAACTCGGCGTAGTCGTGGTAGTTCGAGTCGGCGGGCGGGAAGGCGTACGTGGTGGCGCCGCCGGCCGGCGCCGGGGAGACGTCCTTCTCCAGCCGGAAGCCGAGCCGGGTGATCGCAGCGGCCTCGGCGGTGGTGGCCGTGACGTGCAGCACACCGTGTTCGGAGTAGTCGATCGCGGCGCCGGTGCGGGCGACCGCGGTGCGGTCGGCGACGGTCCGCGGGCCGAGCACCCGGTAGGCGACGGCGGCCGGCTGCTCACCGGGCCGCTCCGGGGCGGGACGGGCGGCGGCCGGCCCGGCGGCGGCGGTGACGAGGGTCAGGCCGACGGCGGCGGCGAGCGCCAGCCGGCGGCGGAGCGGGAGCGCATGGAGGGCCATCGACAACCTCCTCGGGGTACGGGAGATCCCGTTGTCCGCACACTCCACCAGCAGTTACATGGTCATATCAACATTCATCTCTATCTAGGTCCATCCCGACCGGGTCCTCACATCGGCAATGATTTTCCCTGGCCGAACATCTGGCGAAACTTCCCGCCAGGCGCGACAGTGAACGGCGACGATGCCGCCTCCGGAGTGGAGCTGCCATGTTCGGAAGACCCCTGCGTACGGTCGCCCTCGCCGGCCTGACCGCGCTCACCCTCCTCGGCACCACCGCACCCGCCCACGCGCACGGCCACCGACCGGGCGTCACCCACGACGAGCAGATCACCTTCCAGGAGTTCTCCCGCTATCCCGACTGGCGGAGCGGCTCGCACCGGGGCACCCGCGCCCTACCGGGCCGGGACCCCGCGCTGACCATCGGCCGCGCCGCCGGCACCACCGAGTTCACCGACGAGCACACCGGGACCACCCGCACCTGGGAGTACGCCACCTGGACCTCCCCCGAGCGGCGGATCGGGTTCGACGCCACCGAGCTGGTCGCGTCGTGGAACGCCAGCACCCCGGCCGGCACCTGGATCCAGGTCGAGCTGCACGGCACCTACACCACCGGGGAACACACCCCGTGGTACGTCATGGGCCGCTGGGCCTCCGGCGACCAGGACATCAAACGGTCCACGCTCGACGGCCAGGGCGACCCGTGGTCGAGCATCTGGACCGACACGTTCGCCATCGACGACGCCGCGGCCGGGGTGCTGCTGCGGTCGTACCAGCTCCGGTTGACGCTCTACCGCGCGCCCGGCCAGGCCGCCGCGCCGCGGGTCCGGATGCTCGGCGCGATGGCCTCGAACGTGCCGGACCGGTTCACCGTCACGCCGAGCCGGGGCGGCATCGCCTGGGGCACCGAGCTGGCCGTGCCCCGCTACTCGCAGAACGTCCACGTCGGTGAGTACCCGCAGTACGACGGCGGCGGCGAGGCATGGTGCTCCCCCACCTCCACCGAGATGGTGGTCGAGTACTGGGGGCGCAAGCCCTCGGCCGCGGACACCGCCTGGGTCGACCCGGCCTACGCCGACCCGACCGTCGACCACGCCGCGCGGATGACCTACGACTACGAGTACGAGGGTGCCGGCAACTGGCCGTTCAACACCGCGTACGCGGCCGGCTTCCCCGGCCTGGAGGCACGGGTCACCCGGCTGCACTCGCTTGACGAGGCGGAGCGGTACGTCAAGGCGGGCATCCCGGTGGTCACCTCGCAGTCGTTCCTCGCCAGCGAGCTGGACGGCGCCAACTACGGCACCTCCGGGCACCTGTTCGTGATCGTCGGCTTCACCGCCGACGGTGACGTCATCGTCAACGACCCCGCGTCGTCGTCGAACGAAGCGGTCCGCAACGTCTACAAGCGCGAGCAGTTCGAGCAGATCTGGCTGCGCACCAAGCGCTATCGCGCCAACGGCACGGTGGCCTCCGGCTCCGGCGGCATCGCCTACCTGATCAAGCCCACCACCCGCCCCTGGCCCCACATGTGAAAGGAGGGGCCCCGCTCAACGCCTGGCGTAGAGAAGGGGCCCCTTCTCACCACCGTGCGGCTAGTTCGGGGGCTCGGTGGGCTGGTCGTCGCCGGCGAGCGCGGACCGCAGCCGGTCCTTCTCCGTGCGACGACGCTCCGACGCCTCCGCCATCTCCCCGGCCATCTCGTCCCGCCATCCCTTGAGCAGGAAGAACGACAGCGCGGCGGAGAACACGAGCGCCAGCATCAGCCGGAGGAAAACGTTCATGTCGATGAACCAGAGGGCCGCCAGCACGGCGACGAACAGCCCGATCCGGCCCAGCGTGTACTTGACGGCCGCGCTCATGCCAGCATTCCCACTCTCTCCGCGCCTCAGCCCGTCCGCCGGGCCAGCCAGTGCACGCCATGAAACCAGATGACCGCGTAGACCACGGTGAACACCGCCGCGGCCAGCGCGCCGGTGAACAGCGCCGGCAGCCCCGCGGCCAGCCCGGCCGCCAGCAGGCCGGCGAGGACGCCGACCGCGATCCCGACCAGCGCGGCCAACACCCGGGCGGCCCCGAACTCCCAGGCCCGGAAGTCGTCCCAGAACAACCAGAGCGGCAGGATCACCGCCAGCCAGCCGTTGGTACGCCCGAACCCGCCGGCGCCCACGGCGGCGAACGCCCACTCGAAGAGCAGCAGCGCCAGCACCCCGATCACCAGGCCGGCGAGCGTCACGCCGAGCAGGTCACCGAGGGTGAGGACGCGCCCCTCGGCGTCGCGCCGGGGAAATGCGCTCTGCTGCTCGTCGGTGCTCATCGCCGGGTCAGGCCCAGACCTGCTGCGGCTCGGAGCGACGCTCGGCCATCGACGGCGCGGCATCGTACTCGCGGACGGTGTCGTAGCGGGTGTTTCGCTCCACCGGGCGGAAGCCGGCGTCCCAGATCAGGTGGAGCAGGTCGTCCCGGTGCATGGTGTTCGGCGTGCCGTACGAGTCGGCGTCGTGAGTGATCTTGTATTCCACGACCGAGCCGTCCAGGTCGTCCACGCCGAAGTTCAGCGAGAGCTGGGCCACCGAGAGCCCGTGCATGACCCAGAAACACTTCACGTGCGGGACGTTGTCGAACAGCAGCCGGGAGACCGCGAACGTCTTGAGCGACTCGGCCGGCGAGGCCATCGTGGTGCGCGCCTGGATCCGGTTGCGGACCTTGCCGTCCGCCGAGTCGACGAAGTCGTGCTGGTAGCGCAGCGGGATGAAGACCTGGAAACCGCCGGTCTCGTCCTGCAGCTCGCGCAGCCGCAGCACGTGGTCGACCCGGTGCCGGGGCTCCTCGATGTGGCCGTAGAGCATGGTCGACGGCGTCTTCATGCCCTTCGAGTGGGCCAGCCGGTGGATGCGCGACCAGTCCTCCCAGTGGCAGGCGTGGTCGACGATGTGCTGGCGGACCTCCCAGTCGAAGATCTCCGCGCCGCCGCCGGTCAGCGACTCCAGCCCGGCGTCCATCAGCTCGTCGAGGATCTCGTCGGCGGTGAGCCCACTGATCTTCTCGAACCACTGCACCTCGGTCGCGGTGAACGCCTTGAGGTTGACCTTGGGCAGCGCGGCCTTCAGCTCGCGCAGCACCTTCGGGTAGTAGCGCCAGGGCAGCGTCGGGTGCAGGCCGTTGACGATGTGCAGCTCGGTGAGCTGCTCGTCCTCCATCTCCTTGGCCTTGCGGACCGCCTCGTCGATTCGCATCGTGTAGGCGTCCTTCTCACCCGGCTTGCGCTGGAACGAGCAGTAGGCGCACGACGCGGAGCAGACGTTCGTCAGGTTGAGGTGCCGGTTGACGTTGAACATCACCCGATCGCCGTTCAACTCGGTACGCCTGTGGTGGGCCAGCCGGCCCAACCAGGTCAGGTCGTCACTGTCATAGAGGGCGATGCCGTCTTCGCGGGTCAGCCGCTCCCCCGCGTAGACCTTCGCTTCGAGCTCGCGCTTGAGTCCGGCGTCCATCCGACAGCCACGTCCTTCCACCTGGGTTCGGATCGAGCGTACGTCGCGGTTCGGGCGGACCGCCGACGCGGTCGGCCGCAGCGACGCAGTTCACCGTTCATCACCCTCCGCACATCGACATCGCTGCGTCGGTGAGGTAAGACAAAGGTGGGGCGGAACACACCACCAGTGCCGTCCTGTCCCATCACGCCCACGACGCGTGGCGCGCATCAGACCGGACGGGGAGCGGAATGGTCGACAGCACCAAGGCCCGACGGCGCCGGCGACGGGTCCCGGTGATCTCACCGGTACTCCGCCCGGCGCTCTGGTCCGCCCTGCTCGGGGCGGTCGCGGCCGCGGCGCTCGCCACACCCGCCTGGGCCGATCCGCTGCCCGACACCGTGCCCAGCACGGGCTCCCGGCCGCAGGTCACCGGCACCCTTCAACTGCCCACCGCGCCGGGCGCCGTCGCCGGCCGTCCCGGCACCGTCCCGGGCCTCCCCGGCGCCACCGTCCCCGGCGCCGGTGCCGTGCCGGGCCTGCCGGCTGCCACGGCCGGCGCCGTGAACCCGGCCGACGGGCCGCTGATCGCGCAGATCAACCAGGTCGACGGCCGGGTCGCGCAGCTCGGCGACGACCTTCTCCGGATCAAGGGCGAGCGGGACGCGGCCCAGGCCGAGCTGGTCGTCGCCGCCGGCCGGCTCAAGGACGCCCAGGACGCGCTCGCCCGAGCCCGGGGGAACGCCGAGAGCGCCGCCACCGACGCGGTCAAGGCCGATGCCGCGCTGCCGACCGGCAATTTCGGCTCCAGCCTGCGCGAGTTCGCCGACCTGCAACGGATCACCCGGGGCGACAAGGCCGAGCGGGCCACCACGTCGGTGACCGGTGAGCTGCTCCGCGCCACCACCGACGAGCGGGTCGCCCGCGAGGCGCACGCCTCGGTGCAGCGGCGGGTCACCGAGAAGACCGCGGAGTTCACCCGCGTCGAGACGGATCTGCACAAGCAGGAAGCCGCGCTGCTCAAGCTGCGCCGGGACAACGCCGCGATGCTGCTCGACATCGAGCGCCGGGAGGACGCCGCCGAGCAGCGGCTCGGCAACCCGTACGTCGTCAACCAGAGCATCAACGGCCTGGTCGCCGATCCGCAGGCGCTCGACGCCGTACGCTACGCCCTCGCCCAGCTGGGCGATCCCTACCTCTGGGCGGCGGAAGGCCCGGACCGGTTCGACTGCTCGGGCCTGATGCTCGCCTCCTACCGGTCGGCCGGTTACCGGGGCCTGCCGCGGGTTTCCCGCGACCAGTACTTCGCGACCCGCTCCCGCACCGTCAGCCCCAACGCGCTACTCCCGGGCGACCTGCTCTTCTTCGCCTCGAACAGCAGCTGGACCAGCATCCACCACGTGGCGATGTACATCGGCAACGGCAAGATGGTCGAGGCGCCGCGGACCGGCGACGTCGTGAAGATCTCCGTGGTCCGCTGGTCCCGGCTCTACGCCGCGACCCGGGTGGTCGGTGCCATCCCGGCCCCGGCCACGCCGGTGCCGGCTCCGACGGTGCCGACCAACCCGCCGAAGCCCAAGCCGACGCCGACGAAGACCGCGATGCCGAAGCCCTCGGGCACCCCGAAGCCGACGCCGACGCCGACCAAGTCGAGCCCGACGCCCACCCCGTCGACGAGCACCACGCCGACCCCGACGCCGAGCCCGTCCGACACGCCGAGCCCGACGCCGAGCCGCACCGCCAGCGCCGCGCCGACCACCAGCTCGGCGAAGCCGACCGAGAGCGCCGCCGCGCCGTCGAGCAGCGCCGCCAAGCCGACCAGCAGCGCCGCCAAGCCGACCAGCAGCGCCGCGAAGCCGACCCAGAGCGCCGCCAAGCCCACCAGCAGCGCGGCCGGCAGCCACTCCGCGAGCCCGAGCAGCGCCGGCTGACCGAACCGTCCGCTCCGGCTGTGCTCCCGGGCCGGAATGTGGCACGGTGAGATCCAGGCACTTCCGGCCGACGGCACGGTCGGGGGCGAGCGTGGGTGCGGAGGGCGAGATGGGCGAGCACGAGGTTCCGGCGGAGACGGTCCACCCGGGACCCACGCCCGACCCCGCCGGTGACGCCGACGAGCAGCCGGCACCGGTGGCCGTCGCGCGGGCGCGGGTGAGCGTGGCCGGCTCGGCGGTGCCGCCGCCGTCCGCCGGGGAACACCCCGGTCCGCCGGCCACCGCCACCACCTATCGGGCTGGTGCTCCGGCGGCGAGCGCGCCGCCGCTGGACCGGCGCCGTCCCGGTGCGACCGTTCCGCCCGCCAGTTGGTCCGCCTTCGCGGTGGCCGAGCGCCCGGCCACCGTGACGCCACCCGGCGACGGTGATGCCGGTCACCCGGCATCCGCGTCGAGCCAGACCACGGCCGACCCCGAACCACCGGTCCCCGCCGCCCCGACGTCCGCGTCCGCATCGGCGTCGTCCGCCGAGGCTGCGGCGTCCGCACTCGGCGCCGCCGACAGACCGGCCGTCGCCCTCGGCTTCACCGACAGCCCCGCCATCGCCTCCGGCGACGCCGACAACCCCTCGCCCACTCCCGGCGACGCCGACTCCTCGGGGCCCGGCGACGCCGAAAGCCCGGTGCCCGCACCCGGCGACTCCGCCGCGGGTACGGCCGGTGGTGACTTCGCCGCGGGTACGCCCGGCGGTGACTCCGCCGCGGCGGCCCGGGTCTCCGGTTCCGTCCGGGTGCCCACGCCGCGCACCGATGCGGAGACCCCACCGGCCCGGGCCAGCGCCTCGGTGCCCGGCCTGAGCCGGGTGTCCGCCGAGGAGGTCGCCGCCTCGGTGGCAGCCGCTCCCGCCGCCGCGAAGATCTACCGGGCCGGCCCGGTCAGTCCGGAGCCACCGGAGCCCGCCCAGCCGCCGGAGCCCGCGCAGCCGCCGACGCCGCACGGCCCGGAGCCCGAGCCGGCGCCGACCCCGGTCCCGGGTCCGACGCCCCCGTCGCCGGCTCCCCCCGAGCCGGAGCCGCCGCTGCGCCCGACGCCCGGACCGCCGACGCCGAGCCCGCCGGTGCCCACGCCGACGCCGAATCCACCCGGACCGCCGACGCCGACGCCGAATCCGCCCGCTCCGGTCCCGCCGGTGCCCGGGCCGCCCGTACCGCCGCCGGGGCCGCTGGTGCCGCCGGCGCCGCCGCCTCCCGGGCCGATGCCCGCGCCGCCGTTCCCGCCGCCGCCGGCGATGGCCGGCGTGCCCGGGTCGCCCTCCGGAACACAGCCGAGCTGGGTCGCCACGTACACGTCGACCACACCCCCGCCCGCCGCGCCCGCGCCGCCGGTGGTGCCGGCGCCGGCGCTGCCGACCTGGCCGCCGCCGGCCGCTCCCGCCCGGGACGCCTCGGCGGCCCGTCCGGTACGCCCGCAGCCGGACGCTCAGGACCTCGCCGGAACCGCGTACGGCGGCACCGAGGGACCAGGCTTCGCCACGATCTCGTTCCCGCAGGGCAACCCGTCGGAGAACTCCGGTTCGCTGACCGGGCACATCCTCGCCCAGGGGTGGTCGGAGGACACACCGACCACCCGGGCCAGCAACACCAAGGTCATCATTGTGCTGGCCGTGGCGCTGGCCGCGTTGATCGCGATCAGTCTGCTCGTGGTCTTCCTGGCCAACGACGCGTTGAGCGGGCTGACCGGCGGTTGACGGGGTGAGCCCGCCCACTACCGCCGCGCGCTGCGGTGGCCGTGTCGGCGGATCGCCGTACACTTGTCGGGATCACTGACCCGGCGCGCCGACTGCGCGCGCCCATGGGCGATCTTGCGGGCGATTCGGCGGCGTGACGGTGCCGCGGCGGGCCATCGCGAAGATGCGCCCCCGCTCGCTCGAAAGGCATTTCTTGACCACCTTCGCTGCCTCCGGCACGTCCCCGTCCATCGACCCGGCCGTCGAACCGGCGACCGACGCCCCCGACTTCGCCTCGCTGGGCCTGCCCCGGCGACTGGTCGAGGCGCTCGCCCGCCAGGGCATCACCACCCCGTTCGAGATCCAGCGGGCCACCGTCCCGGACGCGCTCGCCGGCCGTGACGTGCTCGGCCGGGGTCAGACCGGCTCGGGCAAGACGCTCGCCTTCGGCCTGCCGGTGATCGCCCGGCTCGCCGAGCGCAACCGGGCCCGTTCGCTGCACCCCCGCGCCCTGATCCTCGTTCCCACCCGCGAGCTGGCCATGCAGGTCAACGACGCGCTGGTGCCGCTCGGCAAGTCGATCGGCATCTTCCTGAAGACCGCGGTCGGCGGCGTGCCGTACGACCGGCAGATCGACGCGCTGCGGCGCGGCGTGGAGATCGTCGTGGCCACGCCGGGGCGGCTCGGCGACCTGATCGCGCGTGGCGTCTGCCGGCTCGACGACGTCGAGGTCACGGTGCTCGACGAGGCCGACCAGATGGCCGACATGGGCTTCCTGCCCGAGGTCACCGAGTTGCTGGCGAAGACGCCCGCGGACGCCCAGCGGCTGCTCTTCTCGGCCACTCTGGACAACGACGTCGACACGCTTGTCAAGCGGTTCATGACCGACCCGGTCACCCACTCGACCGCGCCGGCGACCGCCGCCGTGTCCACCATGGACCATCACATGCTGCTGATCCCGCCGCACGACAAGTTCGCGGTCACCGCGTCCATCGCCGCCCGGGACGGCCGCACCATGGTCTTCGCCCGTACGCAGCTCGGCGTCGACCGGCTGGTCGAGCAGCTCAGCGCGGTCGGCGTACGGGCCGGTGGCCTGCACGGCGGCAAGACCCAGCGGATGCGTACCAAGACGCTCGCCGAGTTCCGCGAGGGTCGGATGAACGTGCTCGTCGCCACCGACGTGGCGGCCCGGGGCATCCACGTCGACGGGGTTTCGCTCGTGCTGCACGTGGACCCGCCGAAGGACCCGAAGGACTACCTGCACCGGGCCGGCCGCACCGCCCGGGCCGGCGAGTCCGGCGCGGTGGCGACCCTGGTCCTGCCGAAGCAACGCCGGACCACGCTCGCCATGCTGGAGAAGGCGGGCGTCGAGCCGGCCCAGGCGCGGGTGCGTGCCGGCGACGAGGCGCTGGCCGAGCTGACCGGTGCGCGCGAGCCCAGCGGTGTGCCGGTCCGCGAGGAGCCGGAGCCCCGCCGCGGCGGGCGCGGCTACGGCGACCGGGACGGACGCGGCCACGACCGTGGTGGCCGCGGTTACGGCGACCGGGGCGCGCGTGGCTTCGACCGGGGCGCACGCGGCTTCGGCGACCAGCAGGCCCGCGGCGACCGGCGGCACGACGGCCGGCCCACCGGCGGGCGCGGCTTCGGTGAGCGCCGCCACGACGACCGCCCGCAGGGCGAGCGGCGCTTCGGCGACCGGGACAGCCACACCGAACGCCGCTTCGGCGACCGGGGTGACTTCCGGCCGGCCGAGCGTCGGGGCGGGTTCCGCGCCGAGGGGCGGGGCCGGGACGACCGGCCGCGCGACGAGCGGCGCGGTTTCGGCGGGCGCCCGCCGGCGCGTACCCACTGATCTGGGCGGTCGGGAGACCGCGAAGCGAAACGCCGCCGTCGAGCATGCGCTCGGCGGCGGCGTTCGCGCATCCGCTGCCGGTGCCGGCCGGGTCGCGTAACGTCCGGTCCATGCCGAAGTCGCTCTTCTGGACCCGGACCGACACCGCCGGCTCGGAGCACGTGGTGCTCGACGACCACCAGGGGTTGACGGCGCAGGGTGTGGCGCTGGCCGTGGATCCGATCCCCTACACCTGCCGCTACCGCCTGACGATCGGGCGGGACTGGTCGACCACCCGGCTTGAGGTCGACGCGGACGGCGCCGGCTGGGCGCGGAGCGTGCGCCTGGAGCGGGGGCGGGACGGGTGGCGCGTGCGCACCGGTGAGGAAGGCGACCTGGACGCGGCGCTGCGCGCGGCCGGGCAGCCGCTGGCGGGCCTGCCGGGTACGGACGACCCGGACCGGCTGGCCGACGCGCTCGACGTCGACCTGGGCGGTTCCCCGCTGACCAACACGCTGCCGATCCGGCGGATCGGGCTGGGTCGGCTCCCCGCCGACCTCGCCACGAGCGTGACGGTCGCCTGGGTGCTGCTGCCCGGCCTGGCCGTGGTGCCGGCCGAGCAGGTCTACACCTCGCTCGGTCCGGGCCGGGTCCGGTACGCCAGTGGCACGTTCACCACCGACCTGGAGGTCGACCCGGACGGCTTCGTGGTGCGCTACCCGGGGCTGGCCGAGCGGGCCGACCAACGCTGATCGCAGGTCAGGCGCGTAGGCCGCGGAACAGGACGTCGAGGTATCGATCGACGACATCGTCCGCACTGACCGCCGCCGCGTGTTGCACCCCGCACATCAGGTTGCGCAGGTCGTCAGCGGTGATGTCGGACCGGACGGTGCCCGCCTGCCGCGCCCGTTTCAGGACGCGGCCGAGCGCGTCGTGGAACTCGGCGGACGGCGCGACCGAGTCGCCGGTGAGGTCGTCGCCGGTGGCCAGCACCTCCGCCAGCGCCGGATCGGCGCGTAGCAACCGCAGCCCGGTCGCCACGAGCCGCTGGAAACCGGCGGCGGGATCGGTGTCGTCGGCGCTCGCCCGCGCGTCCGCCGCCAGTCGGGTGAGATTCTCCGCCGCGAGCGCCTCGATCAGCGCCTGACGGGTGGGGAAGTGCCGGTAGGCGGTGCCGACGCCCACGCCAGCGGCCTTGGCGATCGCGTTCAACGGCAGGTCCCGGTCGCCGTCACGAAGCCGGTCCCGGGCGACGGTGAGCATCCGCTCCCGGACCCGCGCGGAATCGGCCCGCAGCCGTCCAGTGGTATGCGTCGACATGCCGAGAGGATAACTCATCCGTTCTTTGCTACGCTCATCACCAGCGGATATTAAATCCGATCGGATGAAAGATCCCTTGAGGAGGGGCCATGGCCATACGCTGGACGTTCGACGACATCCCGGACCTGACCGGCCGCACGGCGGTGGTGACCGGCGCGACCAGCGGACTCGGCCTGGTCGTCGCCCAGCAGCTCGCGGCGCACGGCGCGGACGTGATCGCGGGGGTGCGGGATCCGGCCAAGGCGACCCGGGTCGCACCCGGTCTGGAAGCGCGGCGGGTCGACCTCGCCGACCTGGACTCGGTCGGCGCGTTCGCCGGCGGCCTGCACCGGGACGGCCGGGTCGTCGACCTGCTGGTCAACAACGCGGGTATCGGCGGCCACCAGGGTCGCCGACTCAGCCCGCAGGGCATCGAGATGCAGTTCGCGACCAACTTCCTCGGACACTTCGCCCTGACCGGCCGGCTGCTCGACCTGATCCGGGACGGTGGGCGCGTGGTCCACGTGGGGTCCAACCTCTACCGGCACTTCCCGGTGGAACTGCCCCTCGACGACCTGGCCGCCGAGCGGTCCTACTCTCCCTCGCGGGCGTACGTGGCGTCCAAGCTCGCAAACCTGCTCTTCGGCCTGGAACTCGACCGGCGGTTGCGACGCGCCGGGCGTCCGGTCCGGAGCCTGGTCGCGCATCCCGGCCTGGCGCGGACCGCCTTGAACTCCGACGTCGGCCAGCCCGCCCTACGCGCGACGATGGCGGTCCTCAACGCCCTGATCAGCCGCCCGGCCGAACGCGCGGCGATTCCGCTGCTGTTCGCGGCGACCGACCCGGCGGCGCACGGCGGCGTCTTCATCGGTCCGCGCAACCGGCGGTGGGACGACCGCGTGCACCTCGACCGGGTCGTCGCACCCGCGAACGACCCGGCGCTCGCCGATCAGCTGTGGGAGCGGGCGCAGGACTGGGCCGGGGTCGGGTATCCGCCGGACCTTCGGTCGTGACCGCGTCGCCGCCCGCTCGGACCGGGCGGACACCGTCGATCAGGCCAGCCACGCTCCGCGCGTCAGGCCGGCCAGGAGCCGTCGGTCCGGAACCTGTCGACGACGGCCAGGTACGGGGCGAGGTCGAGACCCTGCGCGGCCACCCACCCGTCGTCGTAGTAGGTGTCGGCGTAGCGGTCGCCCCGGTCGCAGATCAGCGTGACCACCGAGCCGGTCCGGCCGGCGGCGAGCATCTCCGCGATCAGCGCGAACGCGCCCCACAGGTTGGTGCCGGTGGAGCCGCCCACCCGACGGCCGAGCACGGCCGAGCCCGACCGCATCGCGGCCAGCGACGCGGCGTCCGGCACCTGGACCATCCGGTCCACCACGCTTGGTAGGAAGGACGGCTCGACGCCGGGCCGCCCGATGCCCTCGATCCGGGAGCCGCGGCCGGTGCGCAGCGACCAGTCACCGGCCTGCCAGGCCGGATAGAACGCGGAGTTCTCCGGGTCCACCACGCACAGCTTGGTGGGCAGCCGGCGGTAGCGGGCGTACCGGCCGATGGTGGCGCTGGTGCCGCCGGTGCCGGCGCCCACCACGATCCAGGCGGGAATCGGGTGCCGTTCCAGCGCGAGCTGGGCGTAGATCGACTCGGCGATGTTGTTGTTGCCCCGCCAGTCGGTGGCCCGCTCGGCGTAGGTGAACTGGTCCATGTAGTGACCGCCGGTGTCCTCGGCCAGCCAGCGCGCCTCGATCACCACCTTGGCCGGGTCCTCGACCAGGTGGCAGCGCCCGCCCTGGAACTCGATCTGGGCGATCTTCTCCGGGGAGGTGGAGGCGGGCATGACCGCGATGAACGGCAGCCCGAGCATGCGCGCGAAGTATGCCTCGGAGACCGCGGTCGACCCGGAGGACGCCTCGACGACAGTGGTGTCGCGGCCGATCCAGCCGTTGCACAGCCCGTAGAGGAACAGCGAGCGGGCCAGCCGGTGCTTGAGCGAACCGGTCGGGTGCACCGACTCGTCCTTGAGATAGAGATCGATCCCCCACGCCCGGGGCAGCGGGAAGGGCAGCAGGTGGGTGTCGGCGGAGCGGTTGGCGTCCGCCTCGACCGTGGCGATGGCCTCGGTCAACCAGCGCCGGCCGGCCTCGTCGCAGCGGTCGAGATGAGTCACGCCGGCAACGTTACAAGCGAGGTGGGCTCGGATCCGCCCGGACCCGGCGCGCCTGCCGGCGCTGCCCGGCCCGGCCGGCGGCCCGCACCACCGGGGTCAGGGCCAGGGCGAGCCGGGGGTACGCGTCGAGCAGCCGCACCTGCGCGCCACGCCAGCGCGGCAGGCTGACCACCGGTCGGGGCCGGCGGGCCAGCCGTACCGCCCGCGCGGCCACCCGCTCCGGCGTCAGCAACGACCCGGTGAAGGAGGCGAGCGCACCGGGGTCGTCGAGCTTGTCGTGCAGCATCGGCGTCCAGATCCCGTCCGGGCACAGGCACGACACGTGTACGCCCCGGACGCCCGCCATCCGCAGGTCGCTCAGGGTGCCGAGGCTGAACGCCAGCAGGGCATGCTTGCTTGCGGCGTAGACGGTCTCCCCGGGTGCCGCGATCAGCCCGGCCAGCGACACCACGTTGAGCACGTGCCCGTGGCCCTGTTCCCGCATGACCGCGAGCGCGGCCAGTGTGCCGTTCATCGCGCCGAGCGCGTTGACCTCCACCACCCGGCGTCGGGTCTGCGCGTCGTGCCCCCAGGAGGGGCCGGTGACCAGGATGCCGGCGTTGTTCACCCACAGTCCGAGCCCACCCGGCGCGCCGGCCGCCTCGGCGGCGACCGCGGCGCAGGCAGCCTCGTCGCGTACGTCGAGGGGGTGGGACCAGCCGCCCAACGGCGCGGCGGTGACGGCCGCCGCCTCGGCGTCGACGTCTGTCACCAGCACCCGCCAGCCGTCGGCGTGCAGCGCGGTGGCGAGCGAGCGGCCGAGCCCGCCGGCCGCTCCGGTCACCACGGCGGCGCCCCGCTCCGAGGTAGTCATCGCCGCACGCTAACCGCCCGCCCCGCCCGCCGGCCAGGCCCTGACCCGCCGTTTCCGGCCCCGGACCGCACGCGGACCGCACGCGGACCGCACGCGGGCCGCACGCGGGCCGGATCCGGACCCGACCGAACCCGGACCCGGATCCAGACCGGACTCGACCGGACCGGACCCGACCGGCCGACCGGCCGACCGGCCGCACGGGCGCACGGCCGCACGGGCGCACGGGCGCACGGGCGCACGGGCGCACGGGCGAGCCGGATCACCGGGCCAGAGCCGGCGCGGCGACGGAACCCCTGTGGTGTCCTCCCGCTGCCTAGAAACTTGATGACGTAAGTGAGTCAGGCGGTGCCGCCAAATTCGGCGAACCGCTGCCGACGGCGAAGCAGGCGCACCTGACTCGTTCACGTCATCAAGTTTCTAGGCAACGCGAAGGCATCCCGCGCCGACCGGCCGAGACCTCGACCGGTCGTCAGGGGGTGGGGGGTACGAGCGGTTGGGGGCGGTTCTCCCACTTGGTCGACAGGGCGATGCCGGTGCGGGTGGAGGCGACGCCGGGCGTGCGGTTCAGCCGGACGATCAACTGTTCCAACTCGGCGATGGTGCCCACCCGCGCCTTGAGCAGGAACGATTCCACGCCGGCCATGAAGTAGCAGGACTCGATCTCGGGGATCTGGCGGAACGCCTCAAGCACGTCGTCGGTGTCCGCGTCGGAGTTCTCCACGATGCCGATCAGGGCGGTGACCCCGAGCCCGACGGACTCCGGCTCGACCTCGGCCCGGTAGGCGCGGATCACGCCGCCGGACTCCAGCTTGCCGACCCGTTCGTGCACGGCCGGGGCGGACAGGCCGACCTGCCGGGCCAGTTCGGCGTACGACAGGCGGGCGTTGCCGCGCAGCAGCTCCACGAGGCTCAGGTCGATCGCGTCCACGGAGAGTGACCCTATCCATTCACAAACGCCCGCTCACAGCGGGTCTACGCCGGTAGCATTTACTAACTTTCGCACTGTGTGTGTTTTTCGCGTTTGGCGGACACGCCCGGTCGCTGGTGCTGTAATTACCGTACGTCCCTCATGACGGCTCTGGGCTCGCACCGGCCGGGGGCAGTGTGTTCAGCCGGGGGCTTCGTCGACGCGAGGAGGGGGCTGTGGACACTGGAGATCGCCTGCTGACACCGGGTGAGGTCGCTGCGCTGTTTCGGGTTGACCCGAAGACCGTGACCAGATGGGCAGCGGCCGGCCGGATCGGCAGCATCCGGACTCCAGGCGGGCATCGCCGGTTTCGGGAATCCGAGGTGCGGGCCCTGCTGGAGGGGGAGGGCATGCTGGACGAGGCGGAAGACATGGGCAAGCCACGCAACGTGGGCCCGACCGCCTCGACCGGCCCCGGCCCGGCGAACGCCGGCATGTACTGAAGCGAGCGGGGCGCGGTCCGACCGGTGAGGCGGGCCGCGCCCCGACCGGCTCGCGGTCCCGCCGGTCAGGCCGGTTTCGCGGTCCCGCCGGTCAGGCCGGTTTCGCGGTCCCGCCGGTCAGGCCGGTTTCGCGGTCCCGTCGGGCTGCGGCCAACTGCCCGGACCAGCGCCGGAACAACGTGTGCGGGACGCCGAGCGCGTCGAGCACCTTGCCCGCCACGAAGTCGACCAGCTGCTGGGCGGAGGCGGACGCCCCCGCGCCGTAGAAACCCGGGCTGGCCGGCAGCACCACGGCGCCGGCGTCGTGCAACGCGATGAGGTGCTCCAGGTGGCTGCGGGTCACCGGGGTCTCCCGGGGCACCACCACGACCGGCCGCCGTTCCTTCAGGTTCACCTCGGCGGCGCGCTGGAGCAGGTCCTTCGACAGCCCGATCGCGATGCCGGCGCAGGCGGCGGTGCTGGCCGGCACCACCGCCATCCCGCGTACCCGGTAGGAGCCGCTGCTCGGCCCGGCCGCCAGGTCGCCGGCGGGCCAGTGCCGCAGGTCCGCCCCGGCGAGGTCACGATCGAGCCAGCCGGCCAGGTCGTCGGCCCAGTGCGCGTCCCGGAACGGCCGGCCGGTCTCGTCGAGGACGGTCAGCCGGGCAGCTCGGGAGACGATCAGGTCCACCGCCTGACCGGCGTCGAGCAGGCCCCGGACGACCGCCGCCGCGTACGGTGTGCCGGAGGCGCCGGAGACGCCCACCACCCATGGTTCGCGCATGCCGTCAAGCCTGCCAGGCCGGACGCGAACCGGGTCGACGGGTCTTCCCGTGGCATGGGATTCTCTGACCGGCAATCCAACCCTCACGGGAAGGCCCGGTGATGACGGCTGCCGTGCTGCGGGCGCTGCGCTCCGACTGTCCCGTTCCGCCCCGGCTCTCCCCGTACGCCGACGAGGTGCAGGGCTGGCTGGCCACCCGGCTGGACCGGCTCGGCCTGCCGCTCGACCCGGCCACCCGGCGGCGGCTGACCCGGTCCGGTTTCGCCAGGTACGCCGGCCGGCTCTACCCGGACGCCAGCGAGGCCGACCTGCGCGTGCTGACCGCGCTGTTCACCTGGTTCTTCCTGGTCGACGACGCCTGCGACGGCCCGGACCGGCTGACCCCGGCGCAGATCCGCGCGCTGCGCGACGGCACGCTCGCGCTGCTCCGCGACGGTCCCCGGGCCCGCCACGCCGGCTTCGCCGGCCCGCTGCGCCGGCTGCTGGTGCAGGCGTGGCGGGAGCCGCGCCGCCGGATGCCGGCCCGGTGGCGGCTGCGGTTCGCCGACGCCGTCGCCGACCACCTCGACGGCGTCTCGCGGGAGGCGACGGCCACCTCGACCGGCCGCCCGCCAGGCGTCGCCGAGTACATCCGGCTGCGCCGGGCCACCTCGGCGGCGTACGTGTCGTACCCGCTGATCGAGTTCGCGTCCCGGCGACCGCTGCCCGACGCGGTCTACCACCATCCCGCGCTTCGCCGCCACGCCGACCTCGGCAACGACCTGCTCTCCTGGTTCAACGACATCGCCTCGCTGGAACGCGACCGGGCCGTCGGCGGCGGGCACAACCTGGTGCTCGCGGTGGCCGGCGAACGGGGCGTGCCGGTGCCGGCCGCGGTCGACCTGGTGGCCGGGCACTGGCGGGCCGAGATGAGCCGCTTCATGGCGTTGCGCGCGGCGGTGCCGTCGTTCGGTCCGGCGCTGGACGAGGCGGTCACCGCCCACCTCGACGGGGTGGCCGCCGCCGTCCGGGGCACGGTCGACTGGACGTTGGAGAGCGCCCGCTACCCGGTGGCCGCGGCGCCCTGACCCGGCCCGGCCTGACCCGCCCGGCCCGCTGCCCGTTCAGGGGCGCAGGTCGAGCCGGATCACCAGGTCGAGCAGGGCGAACACGAACAACGCGATGCCGACGAACCCGTTGGCGGTGAAGAACGCCCGGTTGACCTTGCTCAGGTCGGTGGGGCTGACCACCAGGTGCTGGTAGCCGAACGCGACCGCGGTGAACGCCAGCCCGATCCACCAGAGCCAGCCGAAGCCGACGAGCGCGCCGAACCAGATGAACAGCGCGAACGTCACCACGTGCGCGACGGTGGAGGCGTGCAGCGCGAAGCGGCGGCCGTACCGGGCCGGCACGCTGTGCACGCCGATCTCCCGGTCGATCTCCGAGTCCTGACAGGCGTAGATCAGGTCGAAGCCGCCGATCCACAGCCCGACCGCCGCGCCGAGCAGCCAGGCCGGGCCGGACCCGGCCAGGGTGCCGGTGACCGCCAGCCAGGCGCCGACCGGGCCGACCGCCTGGGCCAGCGCGAGGATGGCGTGCGGCCAGTTGGTGAACCGCTTGCCGTACGGGTAGACCACGAGCGGCACCGCGGCCAGCGGCGCGAGCGCCAGGCAGAGCGGGTTGAGCAGGGCGGCGGCGCCCAGGAAGACCACGAGCGCGACGACCGCGCCCGTCCAGGCCGTGCGCACGCTCACCGCCCCGGTGACCAGTTCCCGGTTGGCGGTACGCGGGTTCCGCGCGTCGATCCGCCGGTCGAGGATCCGATTGGCGGCCATCGCGAACGTCCGCGCGCCGACCATCGCCACGGTGATCAGCAGCAGGTCGAGCCAGCGCACCCGCCCGCCGTTGACCTGCATCGCGGTCAGCGCGGACAGGTACGCGAACGGCAACGCGAACACGGAGTGCTCGATCGCGACGAGCTTGAGGAAGGACGTGACCCGGCCGGGCCGCTCCGCCACCGCGGTCATCGGATCCCGTACTCCTTCCAGCGCTTGTCGACCAGCGCGACCACCTCGGGCGACATGGTCATCTCCTCGGGCCAGCCCCGGGTGTAGCCCTCGGTGGGCAGCTTGCGGGTCGCGTCGAGGCCCGCCTTGCCGCCCCAGAACTGCTGGTACGAGGCGTGGTCCAGGTGGTCGACAGGCCCTTCGGTGACCATCAGGTCGCGGGCGTAGTCGACGTTGCCGAAGGCGCGGAACGCGACCTCGTGGTAGTCGTGCACGTCGCAGTCCTCGTCGACGATCACGATCAGCTTGGTGAGCGACATGAGGTGGGCGCCCCAGATCGCGTTCATCACCTTCTGCGCGTGCTTCGGGTAGCGCTTGCGGATCGACACGATCGCGCAGTTGTGGAAGACCCCGGCGGCCGGCAGGTCGTAGTCGACGATGTCCGGGATCATCAGCTTGAGCAGCGGCAGGAAGATCCGCTCGGTGGCCTTGCCGAGGCCGTGGTCCTCCTGCGGCGGCTTCGACGTGATGATCGAGTGGTAGACCGGGTCGCGCCGCATGGTCATCGTCTCGACGTGCAGCACCGGGAACGGCTCGACCGGCGTGTAGAAGCCGGTGTGGTCGCCGAACGGGCCCTCCGGCAGCCGCTCGCCCGGCTCCAGATAGCCCTCCAGCACCACCTGGGCGTGCGCCGGCACCTGCAACGGCACGGTCAGGCAGTCGACCATCTCCACCCGCTCGCCACGCAGGAAGCCGGCGAACAGGTATTCGTCGATGTCGCCCGGCAGCGGCGCGGTGGCCGCGTACGAGACGACGGGGTCGCAGCCGATGGCGATGGCGACCGGGAGCCGCTGGCCGAGCCGCTCGGCCACGGCGTGGTGCGCGGTCGAGTCCTTGTGGATCTGCCAGTGCATGCCGAGCGTGTTCCGCCCGTGCTGCTGGAGTCGGTAGAGGCCCAGGTTGCGCTTGCCGGTCTCCGGGTGCTTGGTGTGGGTCAGCCCGAAGTTGTGGAAGATCCCGCCGTCGCCCGGCCACACCTGGAGCCCGGGCAGCCTTCCGAGGTCGACGTCGTCGCCGGAGTAGACCACCTGCTGGCAGGGCGCGGTCTTGACCTTGCGGGGCGGCACGGACTTGAGCTGCATGACCTTGCCGAGGCCCTCACGGATGCCGGACCAGCCGACCGGCAGCTCCGGCTTGACCAGCGCGCCGATCCGGGCGCCGATCTCGTCGAGCGTGTCGACGCCGAGCGCCATGGCCATCCGCTTCTCGGTGCCGAACAGGTTGACCGCGACCGGCATCTCGCCCCGGGTGGGCCGCTCGAAGAGCAGCGCCGGCCCGCCGTCGCGGACGGTCCGGGTGACCACCTCGCTCATCTCCAGCGTCGGGTCGACCGGAACGGTGACCCGCCGCAACTCGCCCGCACGCTCCAGGGCCGCGAGGAAGTCGTTGAGATCGTCGTACGGAAACCCACGCATCACCCCATCCTCCCCCACCCCTCCGGGGTGTAAGGAGGGGGCCCTTGTTAACGCATTTGGTAGAGGCGGGGGCCCTTCTTAACAACCACCCGCCGCATGGACCGAGGTCAACCGGGTAGGTGGCGGGATGGGTGACGGGCGGGTGCCGGCGGGGTTCAGCGAGCAGCGGGCCCAGGTGGGCGACGTGGGGATCAACTATGTCCGGGGTGGCCGGGGGCCGACCCTCGTGCTTCTGCACGGCTACCCGCAGTGCTGGCGGATGTGGCGGCACCTGCTGCCCGAGCTGGCGCAGTCGTACCAGGTGATCGCCCCCGACCTGCGCGGCTTCGGCGACAGCGACGCCCCAGCCGGCGGGTACGACAAGAAGACCGTCGCCGCCGACCTGCACGGGCTGCTCACCGGGCTCGACCTGGCCGGGGACATCCGGCTGGTCGGCCACGACCTGGGCACCATGGTCGCGTACGCCTATGCCGCCGCCCATCCCGACGCCGTCACCCGGCTGGCGCTCACCGAGGCGCCGATCCCCGACGAGAGCATCTACACGATCCCGGCGCTGACCGCCGCCGGCCCGGCGGTGTGGAACTTCGGTTTCTTCACCGTCCCCAACGGCCTGCCCGAGCAACTCGTCGCCGGCCGGGAGGCGCTCTGGGTCGACCGGTTCACCGACTCGATCATGATCAACAAGGGCAGTCTCGGCCCGGACGAGATCGAGGAGTACGCCGGCCACCTGCGCGACGAGGCCCACCTGCGGGCCAGCTTCGCCTACTTCCGCGCGTTCGGGCAGGACATCGCGGACAACACGGCGTACCGGGGCACGAAGCTGCCGATGCCGGTGCTCGCCGTCGGCGCGGCGGCCAGCCTCGGCGGCCAGGTAGCCGAGCAGGTGCGCCGATATGCCGACACGGTCACCGGCGAGGTGGTCGCGGACTGCGGCCACTGGCTCTTCGAGGAGCGGCCGGCGCAGCTCGCCGCCCTGCTGCTGCCGTTCCTGAAGGGCTGACGAACGCCCAGGTCAGAGCCGCCCGGCCGACACCACGAACGCGCGCCACGCGGCCGGGCGGAAGGTCAGCACCGCGCCGTCGCGGTCCTTGCTGTCGCGTACGCCGACCACGCCGGGAACGTTGTCGGCCACCTCGACGCAGTTGCCGCCGTTGGTGCTGCTCCGGGTGCTGGTGCGCCACCGGGCGCCGCTCAGGTCCGCCATGTCTCCGCCACCTCCGTCAACAACTCCATCGACTGCCGGGACGACCGGACCGCTCAGTGCCGGCGGGCCGACGCCACGAACGCGCGCCACGCGGCCGGGCGAAAGGTCAGCACCGCGCCGTCGCGGTCCTTGCTGTCGCGTACGCCGACCACGCCGGCAAGGTTGTCGGCCACCTCGACGCAGTCCCCGCCGTTGGTGCTGCTCCGGGTGCTGGTGCGCCACCGGGCGCCGCTCAGGTCCGCCATGTCTCCGCCACCTCCGTCAGCAACTCCATCGACTGCCGGGGCGGCAGCGCCTCCCCCTCGATCGACTCCCAGGACGACCGGACCGCGAGCACGTCCTCGGTGCGGTCGATCACCTGACCCTTGAGCTGATCGTCGAGATAGACGACGTCCTCCCCGGAGGGCAGCGTAGCCAGCACGAAGGCCCCGGCGACACCGGAATACGCGCCGGTCGAGGCGGGCACCACCTGGATCCGTACCCGAGGATTTTCGTCGGCCACCTTGACCAGCCGCAACACCTGCTCGCGCATCACCAGCGGGCCGCCGACCGGGCGGCGCAGCACGTGCTCGTCCAGCATGGCGACGAGCTGCGGTGGCTTCTCCCCGGCCAGCACCGCCTGCCGGGCGAGCCGGGCCTCCACCCGCCGCTCCACCTCCGCCTCGTCGAACAGGTTGACGCTGCGGAACAACGCGCGGGCGTAGGCCGACGTCTGCAACAGCCCCGGCACCACCATGTTTTGGTACGACCGGAGCACGGTCGCCTGTCGCTCGTTGGCCTCCCACTCCCGCATCCACTGCGGCGACCCGAGCCGGGCCAGCATCCGGCCGAACACGCCACAGGTGTCGAGCGCCACGTCCACCCGGTCCCAGAAGTCCGGCGGCGGCCTGCGCGCGCCGGTCTCGACCATTGCCACCGTTGACGGCGAATAGCTGATCGCCTTCGCCAGATCCTCCTGGGTCATCTTCCGAGCCGCCCGCATGTGCCGCAGCTCCTCGATCAACACCTGCAAGCGCTCGTCCACCCGCACGCCTCCTCACGGTCGCGCACCGCGTGTCTCACCGACCTCACCGACGACTCGGCCCCACACACAGGGTGACCATACGCCTTCCCGTAGTGGTCACGCCGTCCCGAAACTGTGCACAGCGGAATCGTTCGGATCCGAGCCGAAAAGGACGGACGAAACCGCGGAGGGGCCGTCCGTTACGTCGGCGGCGGACGGCCCCTCCCGCCAGCCCGGCGACCGAGGAGGAAGCGATGATGCGACGCCACGACCCGCACCGGCCACTGTGGCTCTGCCGGGCCTGCGGCGGTCCGTGGCCGTGCGGCACAGCCCGGCTGACGCTCCTGGCCGAATACGGGGACCGCATCGCCCTGTGCATCTACCTCGCCGGGATGCTCTACACCGCCGTCGAGGATCTGCACCGGCTCGATCCGCGGAATGCGCCGAAGCCGGCCGCGCTGCACGAGCGCTTCCTCGGCTGGGCCACCCCACGCCGCGGTTAAGGCGGGGCCCCTTGTTAACGCATTAGGTAGAGGCGGGGCCCCTGCTTAACAGCGCAACTCAAGCGACGGCGAACGTGGACGTTCATCCTTCCGGAGCGATACGAGCCTGCTGCCAGTGCTGAAGAATGATCTTGTGGGCCTCGGTCGCGGATGTAACCGCAAGCCCGATCTCCGCCGCCAGGACCTCGTAACGCACGGCCCACGACGGCGGAGGATCAGGCAAGTCTTCCGGGACAGCGTGGGAGCGCCGGATGGAGAAGACGTGGTGGACACGCCCAACCAGTTCGGCATCAGCCGACACCCCATCCTCCACAAGCAGGACCAGGTCGATCAGGTCTCTCACTCGGGTGGATTCCCCGGTCTCATAGAGCCGGGTCAGGGCGTGCAGCTTCTCGGCGTACTGCTGTCGCAGGTCAGCGACCCACATCGAGCGCGTGGGGATGTGCGCAAACGCCAACTCGTCCGGCAGTTCACGCAGCTCCACCCCGCCGAGCTCCTCTGCACGGGCCACCACATCGAGCTTGATCTTGGCGAAAAGCTGCCCCGCAAGGCGGCACTCGACCGGGAGCCGCCAGGCTGGGCGCCCGTACGCGTCGTCGCGCAAGCGAGCCGGTGCGGCTGCGGAGGGCGGCACGGAGTGCGGAGGCCGTCGCGTATCTCTTGCTCACCGACCCGCCGCATCCAGCGCCACCTGCACCCCGAGTTCCGCTGTCGGGCTGAGCTCGGTGGCGGCGGCGCGGAGGCGGCGTGGTGTGGTCAGACCTCGGCTGAGCGCATCAGCGACGGCGTCGTTGAGCCACTGCTGTTCGATCCGCTCGTCCGCGCACTCCGCCAGGGCTCGGCTTGGTGTGGTCACGCGAAATCCCTCCCGATCCTCTGTGTGCTCGGCGGGAGGGAGGTCGCGGTGCAGCACGACGCCGGCAGCCGACCGTCGGAATCGTGGCGGCACCGACAGGTGCACCACGGCCGGGTCGAGGTCCCCGAGGTCGTGCAGGGACAGCGCACTGGCATGGCTCACGACGCCCTTCCCGCCGCTCCACAGCACCCAACGGATCAGTGGGGCGAACTGATGCGCCGGCCAGTCCGGAATCTGGAAAATTCCTCGATCGACCCGCACCCAGTTGCCACAGTCGACGTGGTACTTCTGAGCCTGGTGTGTGTATCCCGCCTCCACGGCCTGGGCAGCCGTGAAGTAGCCATGCTGACGGACAGCCAGGCCGAACAGCCTGCGCCTGTGCTGTTGCCGGTCCACGCGCACACATCAGAGTAACAAACTAAAGATAATTTGTAGTTTCTGACCCAGCCACGGCGCGAAACTAAAGTTTTTCTGTAGCAATGCGCAAAACGCCGAGTCAGGCGGCGGGCGTCCAGGCGTACGCGCTCAGGGGTTCGTCGAGCGGCGCGGCGGTGAGCCGGTTCGCGAAGGTCGAGATGGTGTAGGTCCCGACGCCGAGCACGACGTCGAGCGCGTGCCGCGGCTGCCAGCCGGCCGCGAGGAGCGCGTCCATCTCGGCGTCGGGGACGGCGCCCCGGTGGTCGAGCACGGCGACGGTGAACCGGCGCAGCGCCTCCAGCCGGGGTTCGGGCAGCGTCCCGCCGGCACGCAGCGCGTCGATCAGCTCCGGCGCGGCGCGGTGGCGGGTGAGCGTCGCGGTGTGCATGGCCACGCAGAGGTGGCAGGCGTTGCGGGTGGCGACCGTCAGCACGACCACCTCGCGGGCGATCGGGTCGAGGTCGGTGGCTTCGAAGGCGGCGTTGGCGGCGAGGAAGCCCTTGAGCAGCTCGGGTGAGCCGGCCATCAGGCCGACGGCGGCGGGCAGGTGGCCCAGCTTGCGGTGGACGCCGGCCATGACCGGGCGGGCGGCGGCCGGTGCGGTGTCGGCCGTGTGGACGGGGAAGGTCGGTCGGGGCATGGCAGCCTCCCGGGGGTACGGTAGTCAACGTGGTTGACGAAATAGTAAACGCGGTTGTCGAACATGGCAACGCCTGACCGCCCCGGCTTCGCGCTGCCGCTGCTCCTGCTCGCCGGCTTCCGCGCGCTCATCGACGATTTGCACGTCGAGCTGGCCCGGCACGGGCACACCGAGTTGCGTCCGGCGCACGGCTTCGTGCTCCAGGCCGTGGGTCCGGCCGGCACCACCGCCTCCGACCTCGGGCACCGGCTCGGCGTCTCCAAGCAGGCCGCCGGCAAGACGGTCGACCGGCTGGTCGCGCTCGGCTACCTGGAACGGGTGGACGACCCCGCCGACGCGCGCCGGAAGCTGGTCCGGATGACCGCCCGGGGCCACGACGGATTGCACCGTTCGGCGGTCGTCTTCGACGAGCTGCGCGACCGCTGGGTGGCCGCGCTCGGTGCCGACCGGGTCGCGGCGATCGAGGACGACCTGCGCCGGATGGCCCCCGCCGACGTGTTCCGCCTCGACGTGCCGGGCTGGCTCGGCGGGTGAAGGACAAGAAAGGGGCGCCCGACCGGAGACGGCGGACGCCCCTTTCTGAACACCACTACCGGAAGACGACGTCACTCCTGTTGACCTTGCAGTTGGCGTCGTTCCAGCCCTCACCGAGGTAGCTGGGTTCGCTGCCCTTGGCCACACCCTTGTACTTGCCGCAGATGGTGGCCGAGCCGATCACGACCACGCGAGTGATCGTGGCGGTGTCGTTCCAGTTGCTGTTGATGCCGGCGAGCATGTCGATGTCGTCGACGAGGACGTTGTCGATGCGCACGTGGCGGGTGTACGAGGTGGAGCAGTTGCCGCAGGCGCGGTACAGCTTGCCGGTCCCCCTCAGGTAAAAACCGGAGATGTTGACCGTGCCGTTGCCGTTGTGCTGGAAGGTCTTGTCGCTGCCGCTGCGCGCGCCGCCACCGATGACGTAGGACGTGCCGCCGTTTGTCTGCTTGAAGGTGGCGGCGTCCTCACCGATGTCGTTCCACCACACGTTGCGCAGCGTGCAGGTGCCCTCGCAGTGCACGCCGTCACCGGCGGGCGAACCGAGGATGACGTTCTGCAACGTGCCGCCGTTGGCGACCTTGAAGATCGGGTCCTGCGACTCGCCCTGCCCACCGTCGCCCATGCAGCAGTAGGTCTTCATGCCGCCGTCGAAGGTGCCGGAGACGTTGACCGTACTCGAAATGTTCACCGAGCCGGCCGAAGACGGCCACGCGCCGGTCGGCGTGCCCGGGTTGCCGGTCGGGCCGGACGTCGGACCGCTTGTGGGGCCACTGGTCGGGTTCGACCCGCCGCTGGCGTACGTCTCGAACTCGGCGATCCGCGGGGTGCCGGACGCGCTCGTGATGACGAAGGAGATCTTCTTCAGCGACGTCGAGGAGAAGTTGATGGTGCTCGGGGCGCTGCCGCCGCTGGCCAGGACGGAGCCCGTGTCGTGGTTCTTGAGCTGCCAGCCGCTGATCGTGCCGCCACCCGGGGCCGGCACGATGACAGCCGAGGACACCGTGGTGGCGCTGCCCCACTTGACCGAGATCGTGCCGGTCGAACCGGTCGGCGACCAGTAGGTGCCGGTGTTGCCGTCGATCACGTTGCCGTAGCTGGTGCCGCTGGCCTTGCTGGAGCCGTCGGCGCCGGCGCCGAGGCTCAGGTTGGTGGCGGCCGAGGCGTTGGGAACCTGCAACGCCAGCGCGACGACGGCACCTACGACCGCAGTGGTGCCGCCGGTCAGCCACCGTGTGGCGACTTTGCGTCTCATCTGGTTTCACCTTTCGAGCGTGCGTACCCTGGGTAGAAGAAAGCGCTTTCAGGTAACCATAGAGAAACATCGATGTCTAGACCATGGCACGGTGGACCCGGCCGACCAGAACGACGTCCGGTCGGGTCGCGTTGTCGGTCACTGCCAGGATGGGCGGATGGACGACGCGTACGTGATGGGTGATCCCGACGGCCTCAGCCCGCTCCAGACCGAGGTCCGGGACGCGGTGGCGCGTGAACTGCACGCCCAGTTCGCACTACGGGCGGACCGCCTCGACCTGGCCGACCTGCCCGAGGTGGCCTACCAGATCACCCGACGGATCGACGAGATGCTGAGCCGCCGCGTCACACCCTCCTCATAGGATCGGCGCGCCGGCCGCTCGGGTCGGCTCCCCTTCCGCAAGGAGCTCGATGAGACGTCTGTGCGTTTCGGCCGGCGCGGCGGCGCTGGCCACCCTCGGTGTGGTCACGGCACTGCCCGCCCCGGCCCTGGCCGACCCCGGTCCCGGCTGGGTCCGCGGCTGGCTCTACGACACCACCGTCGGCGGTTCGACCGCACCCGCCCGCACCGCCGCCCTCTTCGTCGACGGCAGTCCCGACGCGGTCCACCCACGCGTCGACATCGACGTGAGCGGCCTCGCCGGCATCGTGACCGCCACGTTCCCGGCCTGGTGCGACCGCACCGGCGCGTCGGTCGTCTGCCCGATGCCCCCCGACGCCACCCCGAACGAGTTCGGCGGCCTCACCGGCACCGTGCCGATCGTGTTCCGCGCCGTGCCCGGCGACGCCGACGGCGCCGCCGGCACGATCGGCTGGACGGCGCTTGCCGACGGCGTGGACGGCGAGGCCCAGCAGGCGACCGTCACGGTGCACACCGGGCCGGACGCCGTCGACCTGGTCGACGCGTACGTCGACGGCGTCGGCACCGGCGACCGGCTCGCCATGCCGGTGGCCCTCGTCAGCGCCGGCGACCGGCCGGTGACCGGCCTGCGGGCCACCTTCCGCTACCCGGTCGGGCTGGAGCCGACGGCCTACCGCAACTGCCGGTACGGCACCGGCGGCCAGCTCGACACGATCGTGGTCTGTCAGTTCGGCCGCGAGCTGAAGCCGGGCCGGCGCTACGAGGTGCCCGGCGGTTTCCGGACCACCGTCGGCCCGGCCGCGATCGGCGACAAGCGCGTCGTGCAGACCGTGGCGCCCGAGGCCACCGCCGGTCCGCTGCCCGAGGGCGTGGTGCTGCGGCACCGCCCGGCGGAGTCGGCGTTGGAGCTGCGTCCGGTCGGTGGCCAGGTCGACGTGCTCGGCCGCGACCAGCAGTTCGGGTCCGGGTCGTACTACCTCCGGGCCGTCCGCGGCGCGTACGACGTGGTCGCCGTCGGCGCGACCGTGGCCGGGGCACCGGGCGACACCGTCCGGGTCCGCGTCGGCCTGCGCAACGACGGCCCCGGCGTGCCGGACGGCACCATCTCCGGCGACAGCGCCAGCCACCTCGTCTTCACCCCGCCGGCCGGGACGGTGGTCACGAACAGCCCGGAGCACTGCTCCAACGGCGCCGACGAGGAGGACCCGACCGCGCCGGCGGTCTGGTACTGCACGCTGCCGAACGGCGTCTTCCCGGCCGGCAGCAGCTTCCTGGTCGACGTCGACCTGCGGGTCGACGGTCCGCTCGGCGCGCCGGGCACGGTCGCCGTGCGCAACGCGTACCCCGGTCCCGACGACGACCCGGCGAACGACACCGCACCCGTCACGATCGGCTGAACCAGCACGGCCGCCGGGGGTCGCACGACTCCCGGCGGTCGGCGCCGCGCGGTCAGTTGACGCCGGCGTACGAGTGCAGGCCGGTGAAGAAGAAGTTGACGCCGAACAGGTTCATCAGCATGGTCAGGAAGCCCACGACCGCGATCCAGGTGGCCACGTTGCGCCGCACGCTCGGCGTGGCCCGGGCGTGCAGATAACCCGCGTAGACCACCCAGGAGATGAACGCCCAGGTCTCCTTCGGGTCCCAACCCCAGGCGCGCCCCCACGCCGCCTCGGCCCAGATCGCCCCGGCGATCACCGCGAACGTGAAGATCGGAAACGCGAAGGCGTGCAGCGTGAAGGTCAACCGCTCCAGCCCGGCCGCCGCCGGCAGCCGCCGGGCCAGGGTGTACGGGAAGCTGCGCTTCCCCTGTTCCCAGCCGGCCCGCATCAGGTACGCGGCGGCGGGCACCACGCCCAGCAGGAAGATGCCCGAGGCGAAGATGATCGTCGACACGTGGATGATGAACCAGTACGACTGGAGCGCCGGCATCAGCGGCACCACCTGGACATAGAGCTTCAGCTCGGCGAACGCCAGCAGCAGCACCATCACCAGGGTCAGGAACAGCCCGAGCCGGCGCAGCGACGGCTGCTTCCACAGCACCACGAGCCATGCCGCCGCCCCGATCCAGGTGACCGTGAGCACGAACTCGTACATGTTGCCCCAGGGCATCCGCTCGGCGGCGAGCCCCCGGGTGACGACGGCACCCAGGTGCAGCGCGGCGGCGAGCGCGGTGAGGCCGGCGGCGATCCGCCCGGCCAGCACGGCCCGGTCGGCGGAGCGGTCCGGCCGGGTCACGGCCGAGACGACCGGCTGGTCGAGCGGGCCACCCGGGCCGCCGACGCCCGCGCCGACCAGCTCCCGGGCCGGGGCCGCTACGGCCACCTTCCGGGCGTTGCCGAGCGCGAACTCCACGGCGTGGCTGATCATCGCGACCAGGTACGCCAGGATCGCGAACGTGACCAACTGATCGGAGAGTGCGGACATCACTCGTCTCCTTCTCGCGCCCGCCGATGGTCCGGCCCGTCGCCGCCGACCGCGGCGACGAGCTGCGCGAACTCGTCGGCGAACCCTGGGTGCTCGGTGCGCGGAAGCCCACCGGCCTCCACCAAGCTACTACCGCTCGTCGGAGATCCACCCTCGGGGGGCGACACCCGGAACCAGACCCGGCGGCGGCGGGCGAACAGCGAACCCATCAGGCCGAGCAGCAGCGTGCCGCTGGCCACCAGCAGCAACGTCTGCCCGGGCGCGTGCCGCACGGCCAGCGTGACGTACGGCTTGGTGCCGACGAACTCAAGCGTGCTCCCGTCGTCCAGCGTCCACGTCTCGCCGGGCCGCAGCAGCTTGGTGCCGACCTGCTTCAGCTTGCCGTTCGCGACCTGCCGCTGGTCGAGCTGGTAGACCGAGCCGGGGATGCCGGCGTCCAGCCCGAGGTTGCCCCGGTAGGCGGTCAGGTTCACCGCCGGGTCCCGCTCGGCCGGGAACCGCGACGCGACGAACGGCGCGCGGTCGGGCGCGGTGGGCAGGTAGAGCCCGTCGAAGGCGACCTGCTGGTCCGGGTCCCGCTTGCCGGTCTTCGGGTCCACGTTCGCGTCCGGGAAGAGCGCCACGCCCTCCTCGGTCGCGTTCGGGTCGCCGGTACGCAGGAACGGGTCGTCGCTGGTCTGACTCTTGCCGTACCTGTCGGTGTATTTCAGGATCGGCGCGTAGCCGTTGCCGAGCAGGTAGACGTTTGCCGGACCGAGTCGCAGCGGCGAGTTCACCGAGAAGCCGGCGGTGCGAGGCTCGCTGTCCGGGGAGTCCACGCTGACCGTGGCCCAGAAGCGGGACGCCTGCCCGGAGTCGAGGTAGTCGGCCTCGAACTTCTCCAGCGTGAGACAGAACGGCGGCAGGTCGGCGCTGTCCACCCGCGGCCCGAGCGACGCCTCGGCGTACTGCTGGCGGGTGTTGCAGAATTCGTTGTCCGCGCCCGCGACCAGGATGCGGTTGCCGTGCCACCCGTACCACGAACCGACCGCGACCCCGAGCAGGACGGCGATCAGCGACGTGTGGAACAGCAGGTTGCCGGTCTCCTTGAGGTAGCCCTTCTCGGCGGAGACCTCGTTGCCCCGGACGGTGACCCGCCACCGGCGGCGGCGCAGCACCGCCGCGATCGCCGCCGGATCGGCGGCGGCCGGGGCCTCCAGCACCGCGTGCTGGGGCAGCCGCTCCAGCCGCCGCGGCGCGGCCGGCGGACGCATCCGCAACGCGCGCACATGATCGCGGGTACGGGGCAGGATGCAGCCGATCAGCGAGGTGAACAGCAGCACGTAGATCGCGGAGAACCAGACCGAGCCGAAGACGCCGAACGCGCCGATCTGGTCCAGCCGGGGCGCCAGATCGGGGTGGTCGACGAACCACTTGTCGACGTTCTCCGGGTTGACCCCGCGCTGCGGCAGCACCGAACCGGGAATGGCGGCGACCGCGAGCAGGAAGAGCAAAATCAACGCGGTACGCATGCTGGTGAGCTGCCGCCACGAGTTGCGCAGCAGGGCCAGCACCGGGTTGACCCGCCGGGGCGCCTTGGCCGGCGGGGTGCCCGGCCGGTCGTCCACGGTCGTCATCAGATGCTCACCTCACCCACGCCCACGTGCGTCTGCAACCAGATCACCACGTTCTGCCAGCCGCCCGTGACGAGCGCCAGGCCGATCACGATCAACAGGGCGCCGCCGACGCGGGTGACCCAGCGGCTGTTGCGCCGGACGGCGCGGAACACCCCGAGCAGGCGCTGGAAGCCCAGCCCGAAGACGACGAACGGTATCCCCAGCCCGAGGCAGTACGCCACGGCGAGCACCACGGCCCGGTCGGCGCTGCCCTCGGTGGCGGCCAGGCCGAGCACCGCGCCGAGGGTCGGCCCGGTGCAGGGCAGCCAGCTCAGCGCGAAGACCGCGCCGAGGACCGGCGCGCCGAGCAGGCCGGCGGCGGGCAGGGCGCGGATGCGGAACTCCCGTTGCATACCGGGGACCACGCCGAGGTAGCCGAGCCCGAGCACCACCACGAGCACGCCGATGACGATCTCCAGCGGGCGCTCGTACCTGAAGAAGAGCTTGCCGACGCCCGAGAAGAGGATCGCGGTGGCGACGAACACGGCGGTGAAGCCGGCGATGAACAGCAGCGTGCCGGCGAGCACCCGCCCTTTCACGGCGGCGGCGCTCCGCGCCGGTGCCGTCCGCTCCGCCACGCGCACGCCACCGGTGCTGGTGCTGGTGCTGGTGCTGTTAAGCGGGGGCCCCGCCTCTACCGAATCCGTTAAGCGGGGCCCCCGCCTTACCTCCAGGTCGGCGCCGGCCAGGCCGGTCACGTAGGAGAGGTAGCCGGGCATCAGGGGGAGCACGCAGGGGGAGAGGAAGCTCACCAGGCCGGCGAGGGCCGCCGCGCCCACCGCCAGCAGCAGCGGGCCGGATTCGGCGAGCTGACGGAACGTCTCGCCCATCAGCGGGATCCGTTCGGCGCCGGCTGCTCGGCGGCGATTCTCTCCACGATCGGCCGCAGCTCGTCCTGGGTGACCGCGCGGCGGATCACCACCGCGATCCGCCCGTCTCGATCGAGCACCACCGTGGACGGGGTGGTGTTCGGCGGGATGTCGAAGTTGAGCGCCTGCCGGCTGGACGGGTCGAAGATGCTCGGATAGGTGACCCGGCCCTCCTCGAACGCGATCGCCTTGTCCTTGCTGTCCTGCACGTTGATGCCGAGGAACGTCACGCCGGAACCCTTGGTGGCCTGGTAGGTGCCCTCCAGGTCGTCCGCCTCGGCGCGGCAGGGCGCACACCAGGAGCCCCAGAAGTTGACCACCACGACCTGCCCGCGGTCGCGGGCGATGTCGTAGCTACCGCCGGTGAGCAGCTCGCCGCTCACCTTCGGGGTCTTGGAACGCTGGTCCGGGGCGCAGCTCACGGTGAGCCCGTCGGCGGCGCACCGGCTCTCCTGACTGCCGGAGGTGCAACCGGTCAGCGCCGTGCCGGCGGTGACGGCGGCGAGCAGGGCGGCGGCGAGCCTCCGGGTGAGCATCAGGCCCCCTTGGCCGTCCGGGCGGTCGGCGAGATCGCGATCAGGTGGGCCGCCGGCTCGGAGTAGCCGATCCCGGCGATCCTGGCCCCGTCGAAGTGGAACGAGGTGAGGCTGGCCAGGCCGCACTGCCGGCGGCGCGGGTCGTGCCAGAGCCGCTTGCGCTCGACGTGCCGGCGCAGCGTCCAGATCGGGAGCTGGTGCGAGACGAGCACCGCCTCCCGTCCCTCGGCGGCGACCCGGGCGGCGTGCAGCGCGGCGAACATCCGCTCGGCGATCACCTGGTACGCCTCGCCCCAGGACGGGGTGACCGGGTCACGCAGCACCCACCAGTTGCGTGGGTCGCGGAACGAGCCGTCGCCGGGCGAGACCTTCTTGCCCTCGAACCAGTTCGCGCTCTCGATCAGCCGCTCGTCGACGCCGACGGAGAGGCCGAACTGCGCCGCGATCGGCTCGGCGGTCTGCTGGGCGCGTTCCAGCGGGCTCGCCGCCACGTGCACCACGGTCCGTTCGGCGAGCGCCTGGGCCGCTGCCTTGGCCATCTGCACGCCCAGCTCGGAGAGGCGGAATCCGGGCAACCGGCCGTAGAGGATGCCGTCCGGATTGTGGACCTCGCCGTGCCGCAGCACGTGCACCACCGTCTCCGCCATCTGGTTACCCCCGTGTCCCGGCCGCTGCCGCCGCCCGCGCCGCCTCCGGCAGGGCGGCGGCGATCTGCTCCCACGCGGCGTCGTCGATCGCGGTCGAGACGAACCACGACTCGAACGCGCTCGGCGGCAGGTAGACGCCGGCGGCGAGCATCGTGTGGAAGAACGCCTTGAACGCCGGCACCTGCTGGGTGCGGGCACTGTCGTAGTCGCGCACGTCGGCGTCGGTGAAGAAGATCGAGAACATGTTGCCCGCGGTGGAGAGGCGGTGCGGCACGCCGGCCGTGGACAGCGCCTCGGTGACGAGCTTGCCCAGCGCGGCGGACGTCTCGTCGAGACGGCGGTAGAGCGCGTCGTCGGCCAGCCGCAGCGTGGCCAGCCCGGCCGCGCACGCGAGCGGGTTACCCGACAGCGTGCCGGCCTGGTAGACCGGACCGGCCGGGGCCAGTCTCGCCATGATCTCCGCGCGCCCGCCGAACGCCGCGGCGGGCAGGCCACCACCCATGACCTTCCCGTACGTCCACAGGTCGGCGTCGGAGGCGTCGAGGCCGTGCCAGCCGGCGCGGGAGACCCGGAACCCGGTCATCACCTCGTCGACGATGAGCAGCGCGCCGTGCGCGTGCGCGATCCGGGCCAACTCGGCGTTGAAGCCGTCCCGGGGGGCGACGACGCCCATGTTGCCGGCCGCCGCCTCGGTGATGATCGC
The DNA here is from genome assembly GCF_029581215.1 of Micromonospora sp. WMMD975. Lineage (NCBI taxonomy): Bacteria > Bacillati > Actinomycetota > Actinomycetes > Micromonosporales > Micromonosporaceae > Micromonospora > Micromonospora sp. WMMD975. The sequence continues at coordinate 6,111,923 of NZ_CP120739.1, read as the reverse complement.
GGCGATGTGCTGCCCCTGAGCCGCGAAGGCGTCTTCGACCGCGCGCCTGTCGTTGTAGGGCAGCACGATGGTGTCACCGGCCGCCGCCCCGGTCACACCGGGCGAGTCGGGCAGCCCGAACGTGGCCACGCCGGAGCCGGCGGCGGCGAGCAGCCCGTCCGAGTGGCCGTGGTAGCAGCCGGCGAACTTGATGATCTTGCTGCGGCCGGTGAAGCCGCGGGCCAGCCGGATCGCCGACATGGTCGCCTCGGTGCCGGAGTTGACCAGGCGTACCTGCTCCACCGGGGTCCGCGCGACGATCTCCTCGGCCAGGTCGACCTCGCCGGGCGTCGGCGTGCCGAAGCTGGTGCCGAGCGCGGCGGCCTCGCGCAGCGCCTCCACCACGGCCGGGTGGGCGTGGCCGAGGATCAGCGGGCCCCAGGAGCAGACCAGGTCGACGTAGCGACGGCCGTCCGCGTCGAACAGCCACGGACCCTCCCCCCGGACCATGAAGCGCGGGGTGCCGCCGACGGCGCCGAACGCGCGCACGGGTGAGTTGACCCCGCCGGGCACGACGGCCTGGGCGCGATCGAACAGGGCCTCGGAGGCCGGAGCGTCAGCCGGGTAGCGGCCGGATCCGGCGGAAAGGGTCTCGGTCACGATGCCGCCATTGTGTCAGCGCCGAACGCCCCGCTGGCAGCCACCCCGGAACACCGTTACCCGCCTCACCCCCCGCACCTCATCCGCCCACCTTCTCGGAAAGAGTGGCCATTTCGCGCGCCATGGCCACGCTTTCCGGGAAAGAGCGGCGACGGGCGGGGCGGGGGCGCTCGACAGGCCCACTCGTCGAGATCGCGATAGGCTGACCGGGTGGATCGTGCCGAACTGTCCATCACCGTGCACCGGACCGGTGACGAAGCCGTGCTTCGCCTGGCCGGTGAGATCGACATGCTCACGGCCGCCCAGCTCTCGACGGTGGTCAACGAGGTGCTGGCAGATCCTCCCCCGCGCATCGTGCTCGACCTGAGTGGCGTCACGTTCTGCGACTCCCAGGGCCTCGGCACGCTCGTGGTGCTCAGCCGCAAGGCCAGCCACATGCAGTGCGTGCTGATGCTGAGCAACGTCGGCGACTTCCTGATTCGCGTCCTGGACATCACCGGCCTGCGCAGCGCCCTGATGATCCGCAACGAATCCACCCCCTGACCGCCGCCAACCTCGGGTCAGGTGATTGGGAGGTCGCGGCGGCGGAACGTGAGCAGGCCGGTCAGGGCCAGGGCGAGGGCCAGGGCGGTCAGCAGCCAGAGCGGGGTGGGGCTCCACGTTGCGCGTAGCACCTGGGGGGTGTGCGTGAACGGGGACAGGTCCAGCAGCCACCGGTCCAGGCGCAGCACGGCGCCGAGCTGGCCGAGGAGCACGCAGACCGCCAGCACCGCCCAGGCGGCCGACGCGAGCCGGGGCAACAGTCCGTACAACAGGACGGCGAACCCGGCCAGCACCCAGGCGGCCGGCGCCTGGGCCAGGCCCGCGCCGACCATCCGGCCCACCTGTCGGGGCACGTCGCCCACGCTGAACCCGTAGGTCAGGCCGGTGGTCAGGCCGGTCACCGCGAGCACCACGATCGGCCCGAGCAGCGCGAACACCACGTGCGAGAGCAGCCAGGTCGAGCGGCGGGTGCCGGTGGCGAGCACCGGCTCGGCCCGGCCGGCGGACTCCTCCGCGCGCATTCGCAGCGCGGCCTGGATGCCGTACCCGGCCGCGGCCAGCCCGGTCACGCTCAGCGTGGCGCCCAGGTAGGCGTCGGCCAGTCCGGCGGCCCCGCCGAGCCGGGACATGATCTCCTCCAGTTGCGCGTTGCCCTCCACCGAACGACCGGCCGCCTCCGCGGCGCCGCCGAGGATCAGCCCGAGCAGACCGAACCCGACCGACCACCAGAGGATCTGCCCCCGGTGCAGCCGCCAGGCCAGGCCGAACGGCCCGGACAGCGCGCCGCCGGCGGTGGCCGGGCCGAGCCGGGGCGGCAGCAGGCCCGCGCCCAGGTCGCGACGGACCGAGAGCGGGTACGCGAACGCCGCGAGCAGCGCGGCGGCGGCAAGCGGCAGCAGCGGCACCCACCACCGCTCCCCCTCGTACGCGCGGACCCGCGCCGCCCAGCCCAGCGGGGACAGCCAGCTCGGCCAGTCGTTGCCGGCGGTGTCCCCGACCAGGCGCAGCCCGAACGCGACGCCGAGGCCGGCGATGCCGATGCCCCGAGCCCCGCCCGCGGTCTCGGTGAGCTGCGCGGCCAACCCGCCGAGCGTGGCGAACACCATCCCGGTGAGCGCGGCGACCAGCCCGTACGCGTACGAGCCGGCGGCGGGCAGCCCGGTCGAGGCGAGCCCGGCCGCGGTGAGCAGGCCGAGCAGCAGGTCGGCCGCGTACGTGACGAGCAGCGCGGCGGTCAGCCCGGCGTACCGGCCGAGCACGCTGCCGCCGAGCAGTTCCCGCCGGCCGGCCTCCTCCTCGGTGCGGGTGTGCCGGATCGCGGTGAGCAGGCTGGCCAGCGCGACGATCACCAGTAGGAAGCCGCTGCGCTGGGCGGTCAACGCGCCGACGCTGTCGCCGTAGACCGGGCCGAGGAGCGCGACGACGGAGGGGTTGCGGGCGGTGCCCTCGGTGTACGCGGCCCGCTCGGCGGCGGTCGGGAACAGTTCGAGGAAGCTGGCCGCGTACGACACCGGCAGGGCGGCGAGGACCAGCACCCAGAGCGGCAGCAGCAGCCGGTCGCGGCGCAGGATCAGCCGGACCAGGTGCCGGGTCCCGGTGAGCGTGCTCATCGGGACACCTCTTCCGGGGCGCTCTCGTAGTGCCGCAGGAACAGCTCCTCAAGCGTCGGCGGCGTGCTGACCAGGCTGCGTACGCCCAGCTCGGTGAGGCGGCGAAGGGCGGCGTCGAGCGCGGCGGTGTCCACGTCGAAGCGCACCCGGCGCCCGTCCACCCGCAGGTCGTGCACGCCGGGCAGGTCGGCCAGCCCGTCGAGCGGGGCGGCGACCTCGGCGTCGATCGCGGTGCGGTGCAGGTGGCGCAGGTCGCCGAGGGTGCCGGACTCCACCGCCCGGCCGGCGCGGATGATCGTCACCCGGTCGCAGAGCGCCTCCACCTCGGCCAGGATGTGACTGGAGAGCAGCACGGTGCGGCCGTCGTGGCGGGCCCGGCGGACCCAGTGCTGGAAGACCTCCTCCATCAGCGGGTCGAGCCCGGAGGTCGGCTCGTCGAGGATGAGCAGGTCGACGTCGGAGGCGAGGGCGGCCACCAGGCCGACCTTCTGCCGGTTGCCCTTGGAGTAGGTGCGGCCCTTCTTGCGCGGGTCCAGCTCGAACGACTCCAGCAGCTCGGCGCGACGTGTCGGGTCGAGCCCGCCGCGCAGCCGGCCGAGCAGGTCGATCACCTCGCCGCCGCTGAGGTTGGGCCAGAGCGTGACGTCGCCGGGCACGTACGCGAGGCGTCGGTGCAGGGCGACGGCGTCCCGCCACGGGTCGCCGCCGAGCAGTCGGACGGCCCCCGCGTCCGCCCGCAGCAGGCCGAGCAGCACCCGGATGGTGGTCGACTTGCCGGAGCCGTTCGGGCCGAGGAAGCCGTGCACCTCTCCGGTACGGACGGTCAGGTCGAGTCCGTCGAGCGCTCGGGTGCGGCCGAATGTCTTGACCAGGCCGGACACCTCAATGGCAGTTTCCATGCTTCGGAAGCTACGCTTATTTCAGAAAGTTGTGAAGACTGTAGGGTCACGGGGTGAGTGTCGAGGAGCCGACCATGAACGAGCCGGGCCACCGCGACGAGGAGGAGGTCCACCTCTTCGTCGAACGGATGGCGATGGCCTTCGCCGACGTGGGCTTCCCCCGGATGGCCGCCCGGGTCCTGTTCGCCGTGATGAGCGCCGACGAGCCACTGACCGCGGGCGAGATCGGCGAGCGGCTGGGCGTCAGCGCGGCGGCCGTCTCCGGCGCGGTGCGCTACCTGACGCAGTTCGCCATGCTGGTCCGCGAACCGGTCAAGGGCTCCCGGCGCGACCGCTACCGGATGCCCGACAACCCGTGGTACGAGGCCACCATCACCAAGACCACGCTCTACAAGAACTTCATCGACATCGCCGGCGGCGGCGTCGAGGCGCTGGCCGGCCGGAGCACCCCGGCCGGCGAACGGGTCGCCGAGATGCGGGACTTCTTCCTCTTCGTACAGGAGGAGGTGGAAGCGCTCGGCGACCGCTGGCGGGCCCGGCGGGCCGCGACCGGGCACGGTCGCCCGGCCGACTGAGCCGTCAGCGGGTGTTGCCCCAGCGGGCCTGCTCCAGCAGATCCGCCGCCCGCTCCCGGATCGCCGGGTCGTCGTCGGCGCGCAACAGCGCGGTCGCGGAGTCCACCGCCTCGGTGAGGCGCCGCAACTGCACGTCCCGTTCCCGCACCAGGTCCGACTGGGCGGCGAGTTGCCGGGTCTTCACCCACAGCTCGACGAAGACCGTCACCTTGGCCCGCAGCACCCACGGGTCGAACGGCTTGGTCAGGTAGTCCACCGCGCCCACCTGGTAGCCGCGCAGCGCGAGTTGGGCGTCCTTGTCCGCCGCGGTGAGGAAGATGATCGGTACGTGCCGGGTCCGCTCCCGCCGCTTGATGTGGGTGGCGGTCTCGAAGCCGTCCATGTCCGGCATCTGGGCGTCCAGCAGGATCACCGCGAAGTCGTCCACGAGCAACTGCTTGAGCGCGGCCTCACCGCTCTCCACCGCGACCGACTGCACCGGGAGACCCTGGAGGATCGCCTCCAACGCCATCAGGTTCTCCCGCCGGTCGTCCACCAGCAGGGCCTTGGCCGTCTGCGTCACGCGCTCTCCTCGCCTTTGCTCCGGCCGATCCAGGACGCCATCAGCCCGATCAGCTCGTCCAGGTCCACCGGCTTGGTGATGTAGTCACTACCGCCGGCCGCCAGCGCCGACTCCCGGTCACCGGGCATCGCCTTGGCGGTCAGGAACACGATCGGCAGGTCCGCGAAGCGGTGGTTGCGGCGGATCTGCGCGGTCGTCTCGTACCCGTCCTGGTCCGGCATCATCGCGTCCATCAGGACGATGTCCACCTCCGGATGCTCGGCGAGCTGGCGCACGCCGTCCACCCCGTTGTCCGAGTACAACACGGTCATCCCGTGCAGTTCCAACGCGGACGTCAGCGCGAACACGTTCCGCACGTCGTCGTCGATGATCAGGACCGTCACGCCGTCCAGCCGGCGGGCGGCCGGCGTCTCCTGCGGCGGCGGCAGCTCCATCGGCATGAGCAGCGACGACGGCAGGCCCGCGCGGCTCGGCGACGGCGGCGCCGGCGCCACCACCGCGTCCGGCGCCAGCACATCCGGTACGAAGAGGGTGAACGTCGAGCCCTGCCCGGGCGCGGACGACACGGTGATCGTGCCGCCGAGCAGGCGGGCCAGGTCGCGACTGATCGACAGGCCGAGCCCGGTGCCGCCGTAACGCCGGCTGGTCGTGCCGTCGGCCTGCTGGAACGCCTCGAAGATCAGCGAGAGCTTGTCGTCCGAGACGCCGATCCCGGTGTCGATCACGGTGAACGCGATGACCCGCTGGGCGTTCGTGAGCGCCGGCACGTCGAAGACGACGTTCTCGGCGGCCGGACCGATCCGCAGCGTCACCGCGCCGTTGTCGGTGAACTTCACCGCGTTGGAGAGCAGGTTGCGCAGGATCTGCTGCAACCGCTGGGCGTCGGTGACCAGGGCCGGCGGCAGCTCCCGGCTGACCCGGACCTGGAAGTCCAGCCCCTTCTCCTCGGCCTGCGGCGCGAACGCCTGCTCGACGTACCCGCGGATCTCGGAGAAGTGGACCTCGGTCGGCTCCACGTCCATCCGCCCCGCCTCGATCTTGGAAAGGTCGAGGATGTCGTCGATCAGCGAGAGCAGGTCCGAACCGGCGCTGTGGATGGTCCGGGCGAACTCGATCTGCTTCGCGCTCAGGTTCCGCTCCGGGTTCTCGGCGAGCAGCCGGGCCAGCAGGAGCAGCGAGTTCAGCGGCGTACGCAGCTCGTGGCTCATGTTCGCCAGGAACTCCGACTTGTACGCCGACGCCCGGGTGAGCTGCTGCGCCTTCTCCTCCAGGCCCAACCGGGCCAACTCGATCTCCCGGTTCTGCGTCTCGATGTTCGCCTTCTGCTCCGACAGCAGCTTCGCCTTGTCCTCCAGCTCGGCGTTCGTACGCTGCAACTCCGCCGACTGGTCCTGCATCTCGTGCGCCAGCCGCTGCGACTGCGCCAGCAGTTCCTCCGTACGACGGTTGGCCTGGATGGTGTTGACCGCGACGCCGATGGTGAGCACCAGCCGCTCCAGGAACGCCAGGTGCAGGTCGGAGAAGGTGGTGACGCCGGCGAACTCGATCACGCCGAGCAGCTCCCCCTCGAACAGCACCGGGAGCACCACCAGATCGGCCGGGGGCGTGTCGGCCAGCCCGGAGCGGACCACCAGCCGCCCGTCCGGCTGCGCCTTGACCCGGATGGTCCGGCGGGACAGCGCGGCCTGACCGACCAGCCCCTCACCGGGACCGAACGTCACGTCGTGCCCGCGGGCCACGTACCCGTAGGAGGCGGTGAGCCGCAGCCGCATGCTGCCCTCGGAGCTGTCCGCCAGGAAGAACGCGCCGAGCTGCGCGTCGACGAGCGGGGTCACCTCCATCATGATCATGCGGCAGACCTCGCCCAGGTCCCGCTGGCCCTGGAGCAGGCCGCCGATGCGGGCCAGGTTGGAGTCGAGCCAGCCCTGCTCGGCGTTCTTCTTGGTCGTCTCCCCGAGGGTGACGATCATCTGGTTGATGTTGTCCTTCAGCTCGGCGACCTCGCCCTGGGCCTTGACGTTGATCCGCTGGGTCAGGTCGCCCCGGGTCACCGACGTGGAGACCCGCGCGATGGCGCGCAGCTGCGTGGTGAGCGTCGACGCGAGCTGGTTGACGTTCTCGGTGAGGTCGCGCCAGGTGCCGGAGACGCCCTTCACCTGCGCCTGACCGCCCAGCTTGCCCTCGGTGCCCACCTCGCGGGCCACCCGGGTCACCTCGTCGGCGAACGAGGACAGCTGGTCCACCATCGTGTTCACGGTGTTCTTCAGCTCCAGGATCTCGCCCTGCGCGTCCACCGTGATCTTCTGCCCCAGGTCACCACGCGCCACCGCCGTCGTGACCGACGCGATGTTGCGGACCTGGCTGGTGAGGTTCGACCCCATCGAGTTCACGTTGTCGGTCAGGTCCCGCCACGTACCCGACACGCCCTTGACCTGAGCCTGGCCACCCAGCTTGCCCTCGGTGCCCACCTCGCGGGCCACCCGCGTCACCTCGTCGGCGAACGACGACAGCTGGTCCACCATCGTGTTCACCGTCGACTTCAGCTCCAGGATCTCGCCCTGCGCATCCACCGTGATCTTCTGCGACAGGTCGCCCTTCGCCACCGCGGTCGACACCTGCGCGATGTTGCGGACCTGGGCGGTGAGGTTCGACGCCATCGAGTTCACGTTGTCGGTCAGATCGCGCCAGGTGCCGGCGACGCCACGCACCTGCGCCTGACCGCCCAACTTGCCCTCGGTGCCCACCTCGCGGGCCACCCGCGTCACCTCGTCCGCGAACGACGACAGCTGGTCCACCATCGTGTTCACCGTCGACTTCAGCTCCAGGATCTCGCCCCGGGCGTCCACCGTGATCTTCTGCGACAGGTCACCCTTCGCCACCGCCGTGGTCACCGACGCGATGTTGCGGACCTGGCTGGTCAGGTTCGACGCCATCGAGTTCACGTTGTCGGTCAGGTCCCGCCACGTACCCGACACGCCCTTGACCTGAGCCTGGCCACCCAGCTTGCCCTCGGTGCCCACCTCGCGTGCGACGCGCGTCACCTCGTCGGCGAACGAGGACAGCTGGTCCACCATCGTGTTCACGGTGTTCTTCAGCTCCAGGATCTCGCCCTGCGCGTCCACCGTGATCTTCTGCCCCAGGTCGCCCTTCGCCACCGCCGTGGACACCTGGGAGATGTTCCGCACCTGGCTGGTCAGGTTGCCGGCGAGCTGGTTGACGTTCTCCGTCAGGTCGCGCCAGGTGCCGGAGACGCCGCGCACCTGGGCCTGGCCGCCCAGCTTGCCCTCGATGCCCACCTCGCGGGCCACCCGGGTCACCTCGTCGGCGAACGACGAGAGCTGGTCCACCATCGTGTTCACGGTGTCCTTCAGCTCCAGGATCTCACCCTGCGCCGCCACCGTGATCTTCTGCGACAGGTCGCCCTTGGCCACCGCGGTCGACACCTGCGCGATGTTCCGCACCTGACTGGTCAGGTTCGACGCCATCGAGTTGACGTTGTCGGTCAGGTCCTTCCACGTGCCGGCCACGCCCGGCACCTGCGCCTGGCCGCCCAACTTGCCCTCCGTGCCCACCTCGCGGGCCACCCGGGTCACCTGCTCGGCGAAGAGGCGCAACGTGTCGGTGAGCGAATTCATCGTGTCGGCCAGCTCGGCCACCTCGCCGCGCGCCCCGACCGTGATCTTCTGCGACAGGTCGCCCTTCGCCACCGCGGTCGCCACCTGCGAGATCGACCGCACCTGGCCGGTCAGGTTCGACGCCATGGTGTTCACCGAGTCGGTGAGGTCCTTCCAGGTGCCGGCCGCGCCGCGCACGTCCGCCTGGCCGCCCAACTTGCCCTCGGTGCCCACCTCACGGGCCACCCGCGTCACCTCGTCGGCGAACGACGACAGCTGGTCCACCATCGTGTTCACGGTCCGGCCGATGCGCAGGTACTCCCCCCGCAGCGGGCGACCGTCGATCTCCAACGCCATGTGCTGGGAGAGGTCGCCGTCGGCCACCGCCACGATGACCCGGGCGATCTCGGTGGCCGGTCGGCCCAGGTCGTCGATGAGCGAGTTGACCGCCCGCTGACCCTCCGCCCAGGAGCCCTCCAGGCCCTCGTCGTCCAGGCGCTCGGTCAGCCGCCCGTCCCGACCCACGATCCGGCTGATCCGGCGCAGGTCCAGGTGCTGCCGTTCCTGCAGGGACACCACATCGTTGAAGGCGTCGGCGACCTCACCGGAGAGCCCCGCCCGCCGCGGCAGGCGGACCCGGAGGTCGCCGCGGGCCACCCGCTCCAGCGCCTCGACCAGCTCGCCGAGGAGCACCTCGTGGTCGGGCGCGGACGGATCCGCGGTCACCGACTGTTTCGCCGTGGTCATCTTTCCTCGCTCAGCTCGGGGCTCACCGGCTCGCGCCGACACGCGGCCATCCCATCATTGTGCCGCGCCATCCGTCGAGGTCACCGGCGGCTGATGGCGCGTCACGCCCCGTATCCACCCGGTCGGCCGGTTCGAGCGAGGCGCTTGGCACCCGGGGTGGCGGCGATGGAGGATGTGAAGGTGTCAGCGGAGGTGGAGCCGACCCACAGCGGCGGCGCGGACGAGCAGGTCCGGCGTGTCCGCCTACCCGCCGACCGGCGCACCCCGGCCGCGGCCCGGGCGCTCGTGCGCGCCACGCTCCTCGAAACCGGCCTGCCCGAGCTGCTCAACGAGGCGCTCCTGCTCACCACCGAGCTGACCACCAACGCGGTCGAGCACGCGCGCACCGAACTGGACATCGAGGTCGAAGCCGACCAGGCCGGGTTCACCGTCACGGTCACCGACTTCGCCTCCGGCCCGGTCGACGAACTCACCGTCGGCGTCCGCAACACCACCTCCGACATCACCGAGGTGGCCGCGCGCGGGCGTGGCCTGCTGCTTGTCGACCACTTCGCCAGCCGCTGGGGCACCACCTACCTGCCCACCGGCAAGGGCGTCTGGTTCCGCCTGGACCGTCCCGGCCTGTCCGGCGCCGCCCGCCCGTCCGCCCCGCCGGCCCGGGCGACGGCGCAGCCGGTGGAAGAGGGCACCCCGAGCGCCGCGGCGATGAGCGAACTCATGCAGACCACCCCCGACCCGTACGCCGACGAACCGCTGCCCGACTTCGCCGTCGGGCTGCTGACCCGGGTGGCCGAGATGGTGGGCGCCGCCGGGGGCACCGTCCGGCTCGACCGGGGCGACGGGCTGGGCACCCAGGTGTTCGCCCGCTACGGCCGGCAGCCACGCGAGGGCAACGAGCTGTTGCGCGTCCCGCTCGCCGTGCACCGCCCGTACGCCGGCGAACTGGAACTGGACGCGGCGCCCTCGACGTACGCCCGGCCGCTCGCGGTACTGGCCGCCGAGCGGCTCTCGCTGCACCTGGAGAACGACCGGCTGCGCCGGGCCGACGTACGCCGCTCCGCCTGGCTCACCTTCCTCGCCGAGGCGAGCGAGCTGCTCGCCCAGTCCCTCGACGTCGAGCTGACGATGGCGCTCATCCCCCAGCTCGTGGTCCCCCGGCTCGGCCAGTGGTGCGCGGTGCACACCACCGACGAGTGGGGGCGGCTGCGCCTCGCCGCGTGCAGCCACGCCGACGAGTCGCTCCTGCCCCACCTGCACCGGTTCCTCGCCGAGACCGGCCCGGACTCGGTCCAGACCCGGCTCCGCGAGGCGACCCGCAGCCAGACGCAGGTGCCGCTGGGCGGGCCGATGGAGGGCTTCGCCGTCCCGTTGATCGCCCGCGGGCAGCGGCTCGGCACCCTGGCCGTGGGCCGGCACCAGCGGCACCGGCACGACCCGGACGAGGTCTCGGTGCTGGAGGACGTGGCCCGGCGGGCCGCGCTGGCCATCGAGAACGCCCGCATCCACGCCGAGCGCCGCCGGGTCGCGCAGGCCCTCCAGAAGTCGTTGCTGCCGCCGGCGCTCCCGCTGGTCGAGGGCATCGGCTTCGCCGCCGAGTACGTCCCGACCGGCGACGACGCCGAGGTCGGCGGCGACTTCTACGACGTGCTGCCGCTGCCGGACAACCGCTGGCTGGTGGTGGTCGGTGACGTCTCCGGCAAGGGCGTGCAGGCCGCCACCGTGACCGGCCTGGTGCGGGACGTGATCCGGGTCCTGGTCGGTGACGGCAAGCCACTGCCGGAGGTGCTCGGCCGGCTCAACGAGACACTCGTCGAACGCGGCGGCGGACGCTACTGCACACTCGCGCTGGCCTCCGTCGCGCCCGGCGACGGCGACCAGCTCGACGTGTCCCTGCACCTCGCCGGCCACGACCGGCCGGTGCTGCTGCACGGCGGTGGCGGCGCGACGTTCGTCGGCGCCAGCGGCACCGCGCTCGGCCTGCTCGACACGATCACCACCCCGACGGCGGAGGTCGCGCTCAAGCCCGGCGACGCGCTTATCTTCTACACGGACGGGGTGACCGAGCGACGGCGCGGCCGGGAGTTGTTCGGCACCGAGCGGTTGCGCGAGTCGGCGGCCCCGCTGGCCGGCTACTCGGCCGACGTGGTCGCCGCGCGGCTGCGCGCCGCCACGATCGCCTTCTCCCCCGAGCCCCCACGCGACGACATCGCCGTCCTGGTCCTCCGCAACGAAACCCCCTGACCCGCCCCTCCCCCGGCTCCCGAGCTCCCATCCCTCCCGGCCTCCCACCGCTCCCACCGCTCCCACCGCTTCCCGGGCCCCCGGGCCCCCGGGCCCCCGGGCGATCATGAGGTTGGCGCTCAGTTTTGTCACTTTTGCTCCCGCTAACCTCATGATCACCCGCTGGCCGTCTGGAGGGCGGGCGGGTTGGGTGGGGCCGCTTCTTCGATCTTGGACTTGCGGTGCCGCGATATGTCGGTTTCGGGCTGGTATCGGAGGCGCCACAAGTCCAAGATCTGTGACCGCCTGAGATCTGACCGGTAAATTGACCCAGCTTGCACCCGTTTGGCCGTCTTGATGCCCGCGGTGCTCGGGAGACGTCGGTAGGCCGGACGCCAGTTCGGTGATGTGGCGGAATCCGACCACCGGCGATGCCCCCACTTCACCGAACTGGTGTTGATCATGGCCAAACGATCACCGCCCACGCTTCCTCGCACGAGACCCGGCCGGAGAGCAGACCACCGTGCGGCCGGTTGCCCGTTTTCACGCCTGCGCGGCGTCCCGACGAGACCAGGTGACTTGGAAGGTATCGGCCCCTGGAGGGGCACTTTCCTGCCAAGATCTCACCGGCTCCCGGCATGCGAGAGGGGTCGGCCGGCACCTGGGAGCAGGGTGGTGGATGGTCGGCCGCAGATCACGCGCGCGATCAATGGCGTCATCTCGGCGCGGTCCGGCGTGCATGAAGTTGGCGGTGCAGTGCGTCCGCTTGTCACCGCCGACAGGACGAACCCCACTGACAACAGTCCCACTTGACACACCGGCGGCCCGGCCAAGGTCAAGGGCCACGGAATTGGGCGGCCCGGTCGAGGTCGGGGTCAGAGACCGCCGGGAAGACGGCCGGGGGCCAGCCGGCGGTGCGGATCCAGGTGCGCCTTGGCGCTGCGCAACCGCGTCAACGCCGGCAGGTCGCCCCAGAGGTCGACGGCGCGGCGCACCGGAGCCGGCGCCGCCACCACCACGCACCGGCCCCTTCGGGCGACCAGCACGCTGCGGACCGCGCTCAGGATTGAGGCGACCCGCTCGGGCGGCAGCGCGCCGGGCAGGGCGGCGTACGCGGTGCCGACGCCGGCCGACCCGCGTACCGGCATCGGGGCGCCGGCGGCGTCGCGCAGCGCGTAGACCGCGGCGTGCAGGTCGTCGACCGGCACGTCGATGCGCAGCGCGGTGTCGCCGGGGGCGAACGGGTAGCGCCCCCACCACTCCGGCGCGTGATGGTTGACCACCGACTCGCCGCCGAGCACCGCGGCCAGCCGCTCGGCTCGCTCCGCCACGTCGGACGGGCCGCCCTCCAGCAGGACCACCAGGCTGCCCGCCGCCGGTCGCCCGGTCACCGCCGGATGCTCGGGGCGGCCGGCCACCGACGGATGGCTCGCCGGGATCCGGCGGCGGGGCAGGGGCACCGGCACCGGCAGGTCCAGCTCGACCGCGGCCGGCCCGACGTCGGCGGCGAGCACCGCGCGGACCAGGTCGTGCAACTCCAGCGGCGTCCAGACCGGACGGGACACCCAGACCCGGCCAGCCGGCACGGCCTGCACCCGCATGGTGGCCGAGACCAGCACCCCGAGCCCGCCCTGCGAGCCGCAGAGCAGCCGGGCCACGTCCAGCCCCGGCAGGTCGCCGCGACCGAGCACCGCATCCCCGCCGAGGGCCGCCGGGCCGAAGCCGCCACCGCCACGGCCGAAACCCGCCGGGTCACCGTCACCATCCAGACCGCCACGGCCGAACCCGATCGCATCACCGCGACCGTCCAGACCACCGGCGCCGAACCCCGTCGCGTCGCCGGGACCGCCCGGGCCGCCCACCCCGTCGCCGCCCCCATCGGCCGCGAACAGGCCGCCGACGTCGAAGCCGCCCGCCGGGTCGGCCCGCCCGAGCTGCGCCGTGCCGGACTCGCCGACGCTGACCAGCTCGCCGTCGGCGTCGAGGTAGCGGACGCCGACGAGCTGCGTGCACGGGCTGCCGTGCCGGTGGCGCAACGGGCCGGCCTCGTCGGCGGCCAGCACCCCGCCCAGCGTCGCACCGGGCGAGGGCACGTCGACCGGGAGGCGTCGACCGGTGCGGCCCAGCGTGGCCTGGACGGCGCGCAGCGGCGTGCCGGCACCGATCTCGGCCACCGCGGCGGCCCGCGGCTCGTGCCACACCCCGGCCAGCCGGCCGGTGTCGAGCATGATGTCGACCTGGGCCGGGGCGGCGCCCCAGTCGATCTTCGTGCCGGCGCCGCGCGGCACCACGGTCAGGTCGTGCGCCGCGGCCAGCCGTAGCACCTCGGCAGCGGCACGCGGGCCGCCCGGCACCGCCACCCAGCGGGCGGTGCGACCGGCCACCTCGTCGGCCGGGCCGGCGAAACGGGCGAACGGCGGACCGCAGATCTCAGCCAGCTTCCGGGTGATCTCGAGGGCTCCGGGTCGGTCGGTGGAACGCGCAGCAGCCGCCATGACGGTTATCGTACACATGTTCTAATGGCTGACGGCGCGAATCGGCGGCCTGCATGGTTGAGCTGGTGGGGGTGGGCGGTCAGGGTCGCGTGCGCCTCAAGGCCCGGTTGCGCGCCGGAGACCGACCACTTGCGCGTGCAGCACCTCCGCAGCCTCCTCGGCGGTCAGGTGGCCGATGAGTACGTGGCTGGTGAGGCCATCGGCGAGGGCGAGCAGGGTGCGAGCCTCGCGCCGCGGGTCGGGCGGCGCAGCGCCCTCGTTGACCGGGACGCTCTCGGCAACCTTCGCGATGAGGCGGGCAAGGAGGTCCTGGAGGGCCGCGTAGCTGGTCCTCAGCGGTCCGGCGAGCGGCTCGCTGACGGCCGCCTGGGCGACAAAGGCGAGCCAGATCCGCGCTTCGGCGCGATGCTCTTCGCGAAGCAGGGCGATCTCGGTGGCCACGTGGCTCAGGGTGGCGTTGGCCGACTCAGCCTCGCGGTGGGCCAGGCGGTCCCGCATGCGCTCGCCGACGTGGCCGACGGCGAACAGGAGCATCTCGTCCTTGCTGCGAAAGCAGCGCTGAACGGCGCCGAGGGAGACCTGCGCGCGGGCGGCGACGTCCCGCATGGTCACCCCCTCTGGTCCGTGTTCGTCGACGAGGAGGCAGACGGCCTCGGCAATCTGGCGGCGCCTGCTTGCGTAGTCCACCTGCTTGGGCATCCTCGGTCATCTCCTTATTCCGATACGATCGTATCGCTTCTGGGATATGGTCTCGCGGCAAGCACGTCAACATGTGGACGGGAGCGAAAGGATCATGCAGGACGCCGTGTGGAAACTGTCGGCCGCCGCCCAGGCGGAGGCGGTCCGAGGCGGAGAGATTTCGGCGGTCGAACTCATCGACAGCCACCTGGAACGCATCACCGAGGTCAACCCGCGGGTCAACGCGGTCACGCAACTGTTGGCCGAGCACGCCCGTGAGGCCGCCGCGCGGACCGACCGGCGCCGCGCGTCGGGGGAAGATCTCGGGCCGCTGGCCGGCGTGCCGTTCACGGTGAAGGAATGCATTCCTGTGGAAGGCGTGCCGACCACGTTCGGAACGGCACGCTTCCGTAACCTGGTAGCGCCAGCAGACGCGCTTCCGGTGGCGCGACTGCGTGCGGCCGGAGCCATACCGATCGGGCACAGCAACATGCCCACGCTGGTCCTGGCGGGCATGCACTCTCGCAGCGAACTGTTCGGCGACACCGTCAACCCGTGGGATCCGAGCCGGACCCCGGGTGGCTCCAGCGGTGGCGACGGGGTGGCCGTGGCCACCGGCATGGCCGCGCTCGGGCTCGGCAACGACTCGGGTGGATCAGTGCGGATCCCGGCCTCGTTCTGCGGGGTGGCCGGGCTGAAGCCGACCGCCGGGAGGTTCCCCGCCGACCAGCGCGTCCTCGGTTCCGACGATCCTGGACCGGCCTCACAGATGCTGGTCACCGATGGGCCCCTGGCCCGTGGGATAGCCGATCTGCGCCTGGCATACGAGGCGCTGGCCGGGGCCGACCGGCGGGACCCGCGCGCCGTCCCGGCGCCCGTCCACGGCGAGCCGCTGCCGGGTCGGATGAAGGTCGCGGTCGTTGCCGACCCCGGGGGACACGGCGTCCACCACACGGTCCACGAGGCTGTCACGGCCGCGGCCGACGCGCTGCGGGACGCCGGGTACGACGTACGGGAGATAACGGATGTTCCGCGGCTCGACGAAGCACTCGAGGCATACGGCCGGATCACCGTGACCGAGTTCGCCGAGACCTGGCCCGTGGTGCGGACACTGCTCGGCAAGGACGGAGATCGCTACATCGCGATGGCGATGGAAAAGACTCCGCCCGCGACAGCCGGCGAGTTCATGAAGCTGATGGGGACCTGGCTGGGCATCCGCCGTTCCTGGGCGGAGTTCCTCGACGAGTACCCGCTGCTGCTCGGGCCGGTGTTCACCGAGCCGCCTGTCGAGCCGGGGCTGGAGTCGCGCGACAGAGCTGGCCGGGACCGGGTCGGCACGGGCATGCGCCTGTGCACGGTGACCAGCTTCGTGGGTGTGCCCGGGGTCGCCGTACCGACCGGGGTGATCGACGGGCTGCCGTCCGGCGTACAGATCATCGGGCGCGCGTTCCGGGAGGACCTGTGCCTGACCGCTGCCCAGGAGGTGGAGGATCGCCTCGGCGTGCTCGCACCGATCGACCCGCGCCCGGCCGTTCCGCCCACCAACGGGACACCGATTCGCGCGGCGAGGGCTCCGGGCGGCGGCCCGCCGACCGGTAACGTGGCGCCGTGACCACGACCCCACAGCCCACGGCGAAGCGCGTTCCGGCCGAGCGGACCCACCACGGTGACGCTGTCGTCGACGAGTACGCCTGGCTCGCCACCAAGGACGACCCGGAGACGATCGCCTACCTGGAGGCCGAGAACGCCTACACCGAGGCGCGCACCGCGCACCTGGCCGGGCTGCGGGCGGAACTGTTCGAGGAGACACGCCGACGCACCCAGGAGACCGACCTGTCGGTGCCGACCCGCAAGGGCGACCACTGGTACTACACCCGCACGGTCGAGGGGCAGCAGTACGGCGTGCAGTGCCGACGCACCGTCCGCCCCGGCGAGACCACGCCCCCGGTCAGCGCGGACGGCGCCCCGCTCGACGGCGAGGAGGTGCTGCTCGACGGCAACCAGCTCGCCGAGGGACACGACTTCTTCTCCCTCGGCGCGTTCGACGTCAGCCCGGACGGGCGCTGGCTCGCCTATTCCACCGACTATTCCGGCGACGAGCGGTTCACCCTGCGGATCAAGGATCTGTCCACCGGGGAGCTGCGGCCCGACGAGGTGCCCGACACGTTCTACGGCACCGCGTGGTCGAGCGACGCCTCCACACTCTTCTACGTCACGGTGGACGACACGTGGCGGCCGAACCGGGTGTGGCGGCACACCGTGGGCACCGGCTCGGGCGAGGACGTGGTGGTCCACCAGGAGGACGACGAGCGGTTCTGGGTGGGCGTCGAGCTGACCCGCTCCGAGCGCTTCGTGGTGATCGACATTAACAGCAAGATCACCAGCGAGGTACGGGTGATCCCGGCCGCCAACCCGACCGGTGAACCGGCGATCGTGGCGCCGCGCCGGCAGGGCGTCGAGTACGCCGTCGAGCACCACGGCCACCGCTTCCTGATCCTGCACAACGACGGCGCGGAGGACTTCGCGCTCGCGTACACCTCGGCGGACGCGCCGGGCGACTGGACGCCGCTGATCCCGCACACCCCGGGCACCCGGCTGGAGGCGGTCGACGCGTTCGAGAACCACCTCGTCGTCTCGCTGCGCGGCAACGGGTTGACCGGGCTGCGGGTGCTGCCGATCGGCAGCGACGACAGCTGGGACATCGACTTTCCCGAGCCGATCTACAGCGTCGGGCTGGACGCCAACCCGGAATACCGCACCGGCACGGTCCGGCTGCGCTACACCTCGCTCGTCACCCCCGACTCCGTCTACGACTACGACCTGACCACCCGCGAGCTGACGCTGCTGCGGCGCAAGCCGGTGCGGCCCGGCCCGGACGGGCGGGCGTACGACCCGGCCGACTACGAGCAGCACCGCGACTGGGCGCTGGCCGACGACGGCACCCGGGTGCCGATCTCCCTGGTCTGCCGCCGGGACACCCCCCGCGACGGGTCCGCGCCCGCGGTCATCTACGGCTACGGGTCGTACGAGGCCAGCATGGATCCCTGGTTCTCGATCGCCCGGCTGAGTCTGCTCGACCGCGGCGTCATCTTCGCCGTGGCGCACATCCGCGGCGGTGGCGAGCTGGGCCGGCGCTGGTACGACGAGGGCAAACTGCTGGCCAAGAAGAACACGTTCACCGACTTCGTGGCCTGCGCCCGGCACCTGGTCAAGGCCGGCTGGACGGCGAGCGACCGGCTGGTCGCCCGGGGCGCGTCGGCCGGCGGCCTGCTGATGGGCGCGGTGGCCAACCTCGCGCCGGACGCGTTCGCCGGGATCGTCGCGCAGGTGCCGTTCGTGGACGCGCTCACCTCGATCCTCGACCCATCGCTGCCGCTGACGGTCACCGAGTGGGAGGAGTGGGGCAACCCGCTCGACGACCCCGAGGTCTACGCGTACATGAAGTCGTACACGCCGTACGAGAACGTGACCGCTGCCGACTATCCCGCGATCCTGGCGGTGACCAGCCTCAACGACACCCGGGTCCTCTACCACGAGCCGGCCAAGTGGGTCGCCCGGCTGCGCGCGGTCGCCCCGCAGGGCGACTACCTGCTCAAGACCGAGATGGGCGCGGGCCACGGCGGCCCGAGCGGCAGGTACGACGCCTGGCGCGAGGAGGCGTTCGTCAACGCCTGGACGCTGGACCGCCTCGGCCGGGCGTGAGCGCGCGGTCGCACACGTGTTAGGAGGGGCCCCTGCTTAACAGACGTCTGTTAAGCAGGGGCCCCTCCTAACACGCCGAGCGCGGCGGCGAGCACGGCCGGGTCGGCGTTGCCGCCGCTCACCACCGCGACGGTCCGCCCGGCCGGCAGCTCGTCGCGGTGGAACAGCCGCGCGGCCGTCGCGACCGCGCCGCTCGGCTCGGCCACCAGCCGCGCGTCCCGCAGCAGCCGGCCGGCAGCCACCATGATCTCGTCCTCGGTCACCGTGACGATGCCGTCGAGCCGCTCCCGCAGGTGGGCCAGCGTCAACGCGGACAGGTTGGTGCGCAGTCCGTCCGCGCAGGTCCGGTAGGTGCGTTCGACGTCCCAGACCACCACCTCGCCGACGGCGAGCGACTCCTGGGCGTCGGCGGCCAGCGCCGGCTCCACGCCGATCACGGCGGCCGTCGGGCGCAGCGCCTTGACCGCCGTGGCGACGCCCGAACCGAGTCCGCCGCCGCCGACCGGCACCAGGACCACGTCCACGTCCGGCAGGTCGGCGACGATCTCCAACCCGACGGTGCCCTGGCCGGCGATGACCGTCGGATGGTCGAACGGTGGCACCAACGCCCCGCCGGTCTCCGCCACGATCCGTTCCGCCTCGGCGAGCCGACGCGCCGGCGGCACCAACCGTACGTCGGCGCCGAGCCCTCGCATCCGGGCCACCTTGACCTGCGGCGCGCCCTCGGGGACCACGACGGTGCAGGGCACCCCGAACGTGCGGGCCGCGTACGCGAGCGCCTGACCGTGGTTGCCGGAGGAGTGGGTGACCACCCCTCGGGACCGGGTGGCCGGGTCGAGCCGGGCCACCGCGTGGGTGGCGCCGCGCAGCTTGAACGACCCCACCGGTTGCAGGCTCTCCGGCTTGAGCCACAGCTCGTCGTCCCAGGCCGTCCGCAGCAGCGGGGTCCGCAGCACGGTGCCCGACACGTCGTCGGCGGCGGCCCGGACATCGTCGATCGAGATCAGCTCCATCGCTCCATCCTGCCCGCCCTAGACTGCCGGGGTGACCGAGGAGGAGCGGGTGGCGGCGCGGCGCGGGCCGACCTGGCTGATCCTCGTGGCGGTCGCCGCCGCGCTCGCGATCTGCTGCTGCTCGTCCGTGATCGGCCTGGCGGTCGCCGGGTCCACCGGCCTGCTCGGTCGCTGACCCGCCGGCTCAGGTGCTGCGCAGTTCCTCCACCGACGTGGCGGAGCGCAGGAGGAACAGGCCGGCCACGACCGTGACCAGCACCGCCGCCAGCGCGCCCGCCGCAAACCACGCCAACTGCTCCCACGGTACGTCCGGCGTCTGCTCGTAGCCGCCGCCGCTGGGCGCGGGCATCAGGCCGGCGATCAGCAGGTAGCCGACGGTCAGCGCGAGCCCGATCGCCGGCACGGCCGGGGCGAGCGCCGCCCAGAGCAGCGAGCGGCCGATCACGGCGCGGGGCACCCCGGTGGCCACCTGCGCCGCGTACGCCCGACGCCGGCTGGTGATGCCCTCGACCACGGCCACCAGCAGCCCGCCGCCGGCGATCACCACCGCCACCACGACCGCCAGGTCGACCAGGTCCATCGCGCCGAGGTAGAAACCCGGGTCGGACAGGCCGCCGCCGGTGCGGCGGGCCAGCTCGGCCTCGGCCTGGAAGTCGGCCCGCACGCCGGCGGCACCGGCGCCGAAGATCAGCGCGGCCAGCAGCGCGGCGAACGTGCGGCTGCCGGCCCACGGGTCGACGGTCAGCCGGCGCGCGGCGAGCAGCGCGGCCGGGCCACGCCCGTGGCGGTGCAGCATCCGCCCGGTGGTGTACGAGATCCAGCCGGTGCCGGACACCACGCCGATCATGGCGATGAGTGAGCCTGTCATCACCAGCGTCGGTACCAGCCAGCCGGGCTCCACGGCGCCGCGCCGCCCGTACCAGAGCAGGAGCGGGCGGATCGCGGCGAACAGTGCGAGCGCGACCAGGATGAGCACGCCCGGCCACGGCCAGGGCGCCCGCGTGCGGACCCGGCGCACCACGCCGAACGGCGTGGCGGTGACCCGGCGCAGCAGCAGTGCGCTGACCAGCGCGGCGACCAGCGGCAGGCCTATCACGACGGCGGCCACCGCCACCGGGGCCGGACGCACGTCGGTGGGCAGCGGCAGCCGGCCGGCGGCGTCGGGCCGGTGCAGCAGCCGGCGGCCGACCGTGAACACGGCCAGGCCGGTGACGGTGCCGAGCAGGCTCGCCACCCCGGTCTCGGCGACCGCGAGGCGGGTGACCTGCCCGGGGGTGGCGCCGGCCAGCCGGAGCGCGGCCAGCCGTCGGTCGCGCCCGGGCGCGCCGAGGCGGGCGCACTGGCCGGCCAGCCCGAGCACCGGTACGCAGAGCAGCAGCAACGCGAACGCGACGCCGGGGCGCAGGCCCGGCTCGCGCAGCAGCGCGTTCGTGTACTGCTCGGACTGCGTCCACTCGTTCCCGGGCGGCTTCACCACCGCCAGCACGGTCAGCGCGGCCAGCCCGGCCAGCGTCGCCAGCGCGGCGCTCAGCGCGGTCAGCGCCACCCGTGCCCCGTCGGTGCGGGTGCCGGCCAGCGCGAGCCGCAGCAACGTGCCCGGCCTCACCGCGACCCGCCCGACAGCGCCGGGTCGAGGCCCAGCCCGGTGTGGTCGACCATGCCGTCGCGCAGGCTCACCTCCCGATCGGCGTACGCGGCGATCCGCGGCTCGTGGGTGACAAGCACGACCGTGGTGCGCTGCTCCCGGGCCAGCCGGACCAGTTGGGTGAGCACCTGTTCACCGGCGAGCGTGTCGAGCGCGCCGGTGGGCTCGTCGGCGAAGAGCACCCGAGGCTCGGTGACCAGGGCCCGGGACAACGCGCACCGCTGCTGCTGCCCGCCGGACATCTCACCCGGCCGGGCGTCGGCGACCTCGGCCACGCCGAGCCGTTCCAGCCAGGTGAGCGCCGCCGTCCGCGCCGCTCGCCGCCCCGTGCCGGCGAGGAGCAACGGAAGGGCGACGTTCTCCGCCGCGGTCAGCTCGGCGACGAGCTGGCCGAACTGGAACAGCACCCCGAACTCGGTGCGGCGCAGCCGGGAGCGGGCCGACTCCGACCACGTGTCGATCCGCTCGCCGCGCCAGGTGACCTGGCCGGCGTCGGGGCGCAGGATGCCGGCGAGGCAGTGCAGCAGCGTCGACTTGCCGCAGCCGCTGGGGCCGGTGACGGCGAGGATCTCCCCCTCGGCCACGTCGAGCGTCACGCCGCGCAGCGCCGGTGTCGGGCCGTACGCCCGCACCACGCCGCGCGCCTCCAGGAACGTCATGCGTGCACCTCCCGGTGCCAGTCGGCGACCCGGTCGAGGGTGGTGTGCAGCCACCGGAGATCCGCGTCGAGGTGGGCGATGGCGAAGTCGGCGGCGACCACGTCGTCGAGGTGCGCGGCGGGGGCCGTCTTGACCGCGGTCAGCTCACGCAGCCGCGCGGCGTGGGCCCGCCGCTGGGCGATCAGGTAGGCGCGGGCCTGGTCGGCGTCGGCCACCAGCAGCGCGACCACCACCTTGGCGAAGAGCGTGCTTGCCACGTACGGCATCGGTGGTTCGACGGTGGCCAGCCACGCGTCGAGCGTGGCCCGCCCGTCGTCGGTGAGCGCGTAGGCGGTGCGGTCCGGTCCGCCGTCGCGGGTGGGGCCGGCCGGGGCGACGAGGCCGTCCCGATGCAGCCTGGCCAGCGTCGCGTAGACCTGCCCGAAGGCGAGCGGCCGGGCCCGGGGCAGCCGCTCGTCGTGGGCGCGTTTCAGCTCGTAGCCGTGGCGCGGCCCGCCGGCGAGCAGGCCGAGCAGGACGTGCTGAGTGGACACGGCCTCACTATTCGCTTGGTGAATAGTGGTGTCAAGGGCGGACCCGTCGGTTCAGCGCGTCCAGGCCGGATCGCGCCCGGTCCGGCCGAGCAGCGCCGCCAGCGTGCCGGGCGCCGCGTCGGTCGGCACCGGCATGCCGAACGCGCCCATCCGTTGGCCCATGTCGCCCATCCGGTCCATGAACTCGTGCCCGGCCGCCACCACCGACGGATCCACCGCGTACTCCTGACCGACGGCCCGCGCCAGGTCCCAGCCGTGCACGGTGAGGTCGATCAGCCCCATCAGACCGACCGTCTCCTGCGGCAGCCCCATGCCCGGCGAGACGCCCTCCAACGCGGCCGGGTCCGACCACGCCTCGGTCAGCCGCGCCGCCTCCGTCGCGAACCGGTCCCGCCAGCCGTCGACCAGGTGGTCGGTCTTGCCCGACCAGTCGACCTCCTCCCGCCGGGCCATCGCCTGAAAGTTGACCACCACGTCGAACAGGTGGTTGAGCAGGTGACGCACCGTGTAGTCGGGGCACGGGGTGGGGCGGTCGAGCTGGTCGTCGGCGATGCCGCGCACCACGGCAGTCGTGCCCGGCGCGGCCACCGCCAGCAGCTCACTAGTCTTCGTGGTCATAGGGCCAGCGTATGAGGACGGTCTTGAAGAATTGCGACACGAACCGCGACGGGACAGCCGGGGGATCCTCGATCCCGGCCGGCTGCTGCGGCAGGTCCGGTTCCGGCGCCGGCTGCCCGATCCGTCGTTGCGACCATGGGTGGAGCACTACTGGTTGATCGACTGGGACCTGGCCGAGCCGTTCGTCCAGCGGGTCGTGCCGCACCCGGCGGTCAACGTGGTGTTCCAGGCGCAGGACGGCGCGGCCGAGCACGGCGAGATCGCCGGCGTCGGCGCCGGCCTGTTCACGGTCACGCTGCGCGGCGCGGGGCGGGTCACCGGCGTCCAGTTCCGCCCCGGCGGCTTCCGCCCGTTCTGGCGACGCCCGGTGGCCGAGCTGACCGGTCGCCGCATCCCACTCGCCGCACCCGACCTGTCCGCCGTACCCGGGCCGGTGTGCCCGGGCGACGACGACGAGCGGTGCCGCCGACTGGACGACCTGCTGACCGCCTGGGCGCCGGTGCCGGACCCGGCCGCCGCCGAGGCCACCGCGCTGGTCGAGGAGATCCGCGCCGACCGCAGCGTGCTCCGGGTGGCCGACTTCGCCCGGCGGCACGCCATCTCCGCCCGCCGACTCCAGCGGCTCTTCCTGGACCACGTCGGCGTCGGCCCGAAGTGGGTGATCCGCCGCTACCGGCTCCAGGAGGCGATCGAGCAGGCCACCGCCGGCCCGTTGGACTGGTCGCGGGTCGCCGCCGACCTGGGGTACGCCGACCAGGCGCACCTGGTCCGCGACTTCACCGCCGTCGCCGGCGTCTCCCCCGCCGCCTACGCCCGCTCCCTGACCGCCGCACCCCACACCTGACCCTCCCCCTCCCCCTCCCCGCCCCTCTCCCCCCAAACCCCCTCCGTCGTGATCAAGGAGTTTGTGTCAAAGTCGATCTCCACGATGACGCAAACCCCTTGATCACCGGCCAGGGCCAATGCGCGCGAGCGGTGGTCATGGAATGGCGGCACGGGCGATCGTCGACATCCCGGCCGACCCGTGAAGGGCTGCGCTGACACACCCATGCCGTTCCACCCGTGGGCGGCGCAGCGCACGAGTGGAACGCTATGGGTGCCTCCCGCACCCTGGCTCCATCGCCCTACCCACGGCCTACACATCACACCTGCTCAAGCGCCTGATGCGTGGGTGGCTGCAAAGCAAAGGCGGCGCGAGATGATGCCTTCAGCCCACCCGAGACAAATACGAAGAGTAGCGACAGTTGACGCCAAGGAGTGCGGTGAAAGAGCGTCAGCGGCGGCGGACCGCGACCACGGCGACGTCGTCGTTGATCTCCGGCGGGGCCAACTCGGTCAGCAGCCGCTGGCAGAACTGGTCGAGGTCGTCGTCCACCCGGGCGGCCACCACGCCGAGCGCGGCCATGCCGTCGTCGATGGTGGCGTCCCGCCGCTCGATCAGCCCGTCGGTGTAGAGGACGAGCGTGGCCCCGGCCGGCAACACGAACTCCAGATCGGGCGGGCGGGGCGCGCGCACGCCGAGCAGCGGCGCCGTCTGCGACACGAACTCGACCCGCCCGTCCCGGCTGAGCAGCGCCGGCAGGTGCCCGGCGCTGGCCAACCTGATCAACCCGGTGCCCGGATGCAGCAGCAGCACGCAGATGGTGGCCAGCTCGGTCGGCAGCAGCGTACGCATCAGCTCGTTGACCCGGTCCAGGATCACACCCGGCTGGTGTCCCTCGACCGCGTACGCCCGCACCGCGTGCCGCAGCTCGGCCATCACGGTGGCGGCGTGCAGCGAGTGCCCGGCCACGTCGCCGATCGCCACCAGCAGGTGCCCGTCGAGCATCACCAGCTCGTAGAAGTCCCCGCCCACCTCGGTCTGCGCGCTCGCCGGCTCGTAGCGGACCGCCAGGTCCAGGCCGGCGACCTCGGGCAGCCGTCGGGGCAGCAGGCTGCGCTGGAGCGTCACCGCGATCCGGTGCTCCTCGTCGAACGAGCGCTGCGCCTCCACCGCCGAGGCGACGGCCTGGGCGAGCTGCACCAACACCGGCGTACGCACGGTCTGGGTCGACGTGGGCACCACCACGTAGAGCGGCGCCCGGTCCTCCCGCAGCCGGGAGGCGGCCACGGTCACCGTGTCGCCGGCCGGCCAGTCGGTGAGCGGCCAGTTGCCCGGCTGGTCCACCCACACCCGGGTGCCGATCGGTACGCCGGTGTCGTCCACCACCCACGGCACGATCCCGGCCGGCGTGTGCGGGTCGGCGGCCACCCCGGCCAGGCAGTCCCCGTCGAACGTCTCGGCGACCACCGCCGCCGGCCCCCGGAAGATCCGCGCCGCGCCGGACGCGGCGGCCTCCAGCAGCCGGACGAAGTTCGGCGACGCGTGCATCTCCACCGTCGCGTCCGCGAGCGCGGCCAGCCGTTCGGCGAGTTGCTCGGCCCGCCGCCGGGCCTGGTAGTAGCGCAGCACAGCGTGCGCGGTGGCGACCAGTTCCTCCGGCTCGATCGGCTCGGCCAGGTAGGCGTCCGCGCCCCGGGTCAGCCCCTGCGCCCGGTCGACCACGTCCACCGCGTGCGCGGAGACGTGGATGACCGGCACCGACGGGTACGTCTCCTTGATCCGCTCGCAGACCTCGAAGCCGCTCATGTCCGGCAGCCGGACGTCGAGCACCACCAGATCGACCGGTTCCCCGGCCACCCGCTCCAGCGCCGCGGTGCCGTTCTCCGCCTCCACGGTCGTGAACCCGGCCCGATTGAGCCAGTTCACCAGCAGGTACCGCTTCGGGCCGCTGTCGTCGACCACCAGCACCGTCGCCGGCCCGCCGTCCACCGTCACACTCCGCCCACGGGCAGGACCACGGTGAATGTGCTGCCCCGGCCCGGTGCGCTTGCCAGTTCCAGCGTCCCGCCCAGCAACGTGACAAGCCGCCGCGCGTAGGGCAGGCCGAGGCCGGTGCCGCCGACCCGGGTGGTGCCCGGCACCTGGTAGAACTCCTCGAAGATCCGTTCGTGCAACTCCGGCGGGATGCCGACCCCGGTGTCGGTGACCGTGAGCGACCACGCCTCGTCGCGGCGTTCGGCGCGCAACCGCACCTCGCCCCGCTCGGTGAACTTCAGGCCGTTGTGCAGCAGGTTCCGCAGCACCTGGGCGAGCAGCACCTCGTCCGAGCGGAGCGTGGCCGGAGTGGGCGGCTCCTCGACCACCAGCTCCACCTCCGGCCGGGTGGCCAACGCCCGCAGCGTGCCGCGGAGCTGCCCGAACACCGCGCGCAGGTCGACCTCGGACCAGTCCGGCTCGATCCGGCCCGACTCGGCCTTGGCCAGGTCGAGCAGCTCGTTCACCAGGGTCAGCAGGTCACCGGCGGAGGAACGGATCAACCCCACCTGGCGGGCCTGCTCACCGGTGAGCGGGTCGGAAGCGGAATCGGCAAGCAGGCGCCCCAGGCCGATGATCGCGGTGACCGGAGCGCGCAACTCGTGGCTGACGTTGGCCAGGAACCGGCTCTTCGACTCGCTGGCGGCCCGCAGTTGGGCCGACTTCTCGTCCAGCTCGGCGTAGAGCGCCACCACGCCGCGGTTGGTCTCCTCCAGCTCCTCGGTGAGCTGGTTGTAGAGCGCCATCACGCCCCGGTTGGTCTCCGCCAGCTCGGAGTTGAGCACCGCCAACTCGTCCCGCTGGGTGCGCACCTCGTCGAGCGCGGCGATGAGCTGGGCGTTCTGTGCGGCCAACTCGTCCACCGCGGAACCCGGAGCGCGCTCGGCCAGCTCGGCACGGATCCGAGCGGCGCGTTCCGGGGTCAGCTCCGCGGCGTGATCCGGTACTCGTCGGGACATCCTCACGACGGTATCGCCCTCAATCGTGATCGCCTGCAATGAGTCCACCAGACGCGCAACCGCGCCGGACTGCGGCTCGTACCGGCCGTCGGGGAGCGGGCGGACCGGCGACAGGTCCACCCGGAGTCGGGCCCGGCCGGTGGTGACGTCCCGGTCGACGGCGAACGCGATGTCCGCGCCGCCGACGCCGCGCAGCAGCTCCCGGGCCACCTCGCTGAGCGCGGTGGCGATCCGGACCTGATCCTGGTGCTCCAGCCCGACGGCGGAGGCCACCTCCCGGCCGCGCTGACGGACCAGGAAGATGTCCTGCTCGACCCGGAGCGCCAGGTGCAGCAGCGGCTCACTCATGCCGTGCCAACCGGGCATGCGCTCACGGCCCTCGCTCCGCTCGGTGCGTTCACTCATGCCGTGCTGGCCGGGCATGCGCTCACGGCCCTCGCTCCGCTCGGTGCGTTCACTCATGCCGTGCCAACCGGGCGACCAGGACGCAGGCGTCGTCACGGCGGGTACCGGCGTCCCGGAGCAGGGTCGCGGCGGCAAGCAACGGCGGACGGCCGGCCAACCCGGAATAGTCGTCCAGGTCCCAGCGGTCCACCACGCCGTCGCTGTGCATCACGAGCGTCGCGCCGGACGGGAACGGATAGTCGTACCCCCGGATGGCCGGACGTTGATGACCGGCGATGCCCGGCAGCGAGACCAGGCCGCGCCGCCGCTCGCCGGTGGCCACGATCATGGCGGCGATGTTGCCGAGGCCGGCGTAGTGGAGCGTGCCGCTGCGGGGATCCGGCTCGGCCACCGCGAGCGCCGCGCCGCGGGTGTGCGAGATGGCGGCGTGCAGATGACGCACCACGACCTCCGGCGGGCCGGCCGGCGCCGAACGGAACGCGGCGACCGCGGCCCCGGTGGCGGCGGCGGCCAGCGGCCCGTGCCCCAGCCCGTCGCAGACCAACACCTGCCGCCGGCCGTCGGCCATCCGGACCGCGTACCCGTCGCCGCTGTCCTGCTCGCCGGTGATCGGCCGGGCCAGCCCGCCGGCCCAGTCCGGCTCGGGCGGCGGCCCGTCCCAGACCTGGACGGTGAGAACGGTGCCGCGGCCGGGGCGCGAGTAGCCGTCGAAGCGACTCGACTGCCGGGCGATCGCGCCGAGGCCGATGCCGAGCGTGCCGACGGTGGAATGCCCGTCGGCCGACGAGAGCGTGAGGTCGGCCATGCCGGGACCGGAGTCGATGGCCACCAGCTCCACCCCGGCCCGCCCGTCCCGGCGCGCGGGACGCATCAGCAGAGCGCCCTCGCGGGCGTGCTTGACCAGGTTGCTGGTGATCTCGGCGGTGACGATGGCCAGGTCCGCGACGCGCGACGCGCCCAGTTCGAGCTGCCGACCGAGTCGCTCGGCCGCCCGGCGTACGCCACCTGCGGTCGCGCCGTTGTCCACCCGGAACCAGACACCGTGGTCGGGGACCACGTCGGCGATCATCGGGACCACTTGGTGACGGTGATCGCCGTACCCTCGCCGACGGCGGTCTTGATGTCGAAGTCGTCGACGAGCCGGCGGGCGCCGCTGAGCCCGAGGCCCAGCCCACCGCCGGTGGTGTAGCCGTCGGTGAGGGCCAGGTCCAGGTCGGGGATGCCCGGGCCCTGGTCGGCGAAGACGATGCGGACGCCGCGGCGACGGCCGTCGGAGACGGTGGTGACCTCGGCGCTGCCCCCGCCGCCGTAGATCAGCGTGTTGCGGGCCAGCTCGCTGGCGGCGGTGACCAGCTTGGTCTGGTCGACCAGGGAGAGCCGGACCGCCACGGCGGTGGTACGCACCAACTGCCGGACCCGCACCACGTCCTCGTCGCTACGGATCGCCTGCGTCGCCGGCACCCCCAGGTCGAGGCCGGTGGTCATGGCGTCGCCGTCGTCTCGTCGCCCTCGTCGTCGTCGAACACCACGTCCCGGTCGTCGGCCCGGGTCGTCGCGATCAGCTCCATGCCCCGCTCGACGTTCAGCGCGGTACGGATGCCGTTGAGCGACAACCCCAACTCGACCAGGGTGATGGCGACGGCGGGACGCATCCCGACCACCACCGTCTCGGCGTCCAGCACCTTGGAGATGGACGCGATGGTGGAGAGCATCCGGCCGACGAAGGAGTCGACGATGTCCAGCGCCGTGATGTCGATGATGACGCCGTGGCAACCGGTGGCGACGATCCGCTCGGCCAGGTCCTCCTGGAGCTGGATCGCCGTCTGGTCGGACATGTCGACCTGGATGGAGACCAGCAGGATGTCGCCGATCTTGAGGATCGGCACCCGCTCCATCACGCCTCCCGGCGGGCGCGGCGGGAGGTGGTCTCGACCCCGTTCAGGCGCAGCACGTGACGGAGGGCGTCGGCCAGGCTCGCCTTGGTGGCGATGTCACCGAACTCGATGCCGAGGGCGACGATCGTCTGGGCGATCTGCGGCCGGATGCCGGAGATGATGCAGTCGGCGCCCATCAGCCGGGCGGCCACCACGGTCTTGAGGATGTGCTGGGCGACCTGGGTGTCCACCGCCGGCACGCCGGTGATGTCGATGATCGCGTACGGCGAGCCGGTGTCGACCAGGGTCTGGAGCAGCCGCTCCATCACCACCTGGGCGCGGGCCGAGTCGAGCGTGCCGACCAGCGGGACGGCGACCACGCCCTCCCACAGCTTGACCACCGGCGTGGAGAGCTCCAGCAGTTGCTCCGCCTGGTCGGCGATGAGGCTCTCCCGGGCCCGGACGAACGTCTCGAAGGTGAACAGCCCCATCTGGTCGATGAGCGCGGAGAAGGCGACGAAGTCCCGCAGCAGGGTGTCGCTCTTCTCCTCCTCCATCAGGTCCAGCAGGGCGTCCTTGAGCGCGAACACGCTGATCGCGGTCTCGGTGGCGCTGAACCCCTGGCGGGCCCGGCTGGTCGAGATCTCCGCGAGCACCGCCCGCAGCTCCCCGCCGTGCTCGTCGGCCAGGTCACCGAGACCCTGCCGGCCGACGTCGGTGACGGCGCGGTGCAGCTCCTGCACCTGGCGGGCCAGTTCGGCCCGGCTCAGCCGGCCGCGCAACGAAGCGGCAATGATTTCGATCCAACGGTTGGTCAACCGGTCCGCGTGCTGACTCAGCAGGTCGGCGAGCCGACCACCCTGTTCCCCGCTCAACGCCATGCTGACCTCCCAGATCTGGACGGGCGGACTCTATCACCGGGGGTTGTGGCACTACTTGCCACGGGACAAAGAAATGATCGACGGCACCTGTGTCCGCTCCCGTTCTGCACGGCGCGGTCATCGTGGGATACCGTTCCACCGAACACAGGAGGTCGACGAATGTCCCTGACGGTGCACACGGAACAGCGCGGCGACGTGGTCGTGGTGTCGGTCGCGGGCGAGCTGGACATGGCCACCGCACCGCAGCTCCAGGACCAGATCACGGACCTGCTGGACAAGGGGCGCAACCGCCTCGTGTTCGACCTGGCCGAGGTGTCGTTCTGCGACTCGACCGGGCTGTCGGTGTTCGTCCGCGCCAAGAACAGCTGCGACGAGGCCGGCGGCGTGGTCCGGCTGGCCGCCCCGCAGCGCGGGGTGCTGCGCATCCTCGAGGTCAGTGGTTTGGTCGAGGTGCTGCACACCTACCCGACGGTGGACGAAGCCGTCGCGGGCGAACCCACCCCGGCCTCCTCCTGACCGATTCCGCTCAGCGCTCGTCCTCGATGTAGCGGGGACGGGCGATCACCATGCCCGCGATCGTCTGCACGGCGAGCGCCACCAGCAGGAAGCCGATCGGGGCGGTCCAGCCGCCGGTCGCCCCGTAGAGGATGCCGACCAGCAGCGGGCCGAGCGCGGCGATGACGTACCCGGTGCTCTGCGCGAACGCGGAGAGCGCCACGGTGCCCTCGGGGGTCCGGGCGCGCAGCCCGATCGTGGTCAGGATGAGCGGGAACGCGCCCTGGCCGAGCGCGAGCAGCAGCACCCAGAGCGGCGCCAGGCCGCGCGGCGCGAGCGCCAGCCCGACGTACGCGACGGTGGAGAACGCGGTCAGCCCGAGCACCAGCGGACGCAGGGTGGCCAGCCGGCCGGCCAGGGTGGGCATCATCAGCGCCACCGGCACGCCCAGCGCGGTCACGCCGGCGAGCAGCAGGCCGGCGGCCTCGGGCCGGTAGCCGGCGTCGCGGAAGAGCTGGGCCAGCCAACCCATGATCGCGTACCCGCTGAGCGACTGCGCGCCGAAGTAGACCGCCATGGCCCAGCCGAGCCGGGTCCGCTCCGGGCGTACCCGCGCCGGTGCGGCGACCACCGCCGTCGGGGCCGCGGACCGGTCCGCGGCCCGCCGCGCGGCGCGCGCCCGCAGCGCCAGCGGCACCCAGGGGACCACTGCCAGCGCGGCCAGCCCCGCCCACACACCGAGCCCGGCCCGCCAGGAGCCGAAGGCGTGGGCCACCGGCACGGCGGAGGCGGCGGCCACCGTCGTGCCCACCGTCAGGGCCATCGTGTACGCGCCGGTGACCAGCCCGGTGCGGTGCGGGAAGTGCTGCTTGACGAGCATCGGCAGCAGGATGTTCGCCACCGCGATGCCGGCCAGCGCGAGTGCGCTGGTGAGCACGAAGACGGCGGCCGAGCCGGTGGCCGCGCGCAGCACCTGCCCGGCGGTCAACGCGATCATGGCCAGCACCAGCACCCGGGGCGCGGCCCAGCGGCGGACCAGCCACGGGGTGAGCGCGCCGAGTCCGGCGAACGCGACGGTGGGCAGCGTGGTGACCACGCCGGCCATGGCGCCGGAGAGGCCAAGCCCGACCCGGATCTCGTCGAGCAACGCGCCGAGGCTGGTCACCGCGGCGCGTAGGTTCACGGCGACGAGCAGCATCCCGACCAGCACCAGCAGGCCGCCCCGCGCCGGACCGACGGCGGGGGTCGGGGTGGTCGCCGGGGTCGCACCGGCCACCGACCCGAGGGTGACGTCGGCGGTGGGCGCGATCGCGGCGGGCGTGGCTGGCGGCGTCATGACGTTCAACCTACAATCATGGGATGAATTTGTGCAGCAGGTGTAACCGGTGACACCCACCGCGGATTCCGCCGCCGTGCCACCGCGCGGCCACCGGGTCCGGCAGACCATCGAGCAGCTCCGCGCCCGGATCCTGGGCGGCGAGTGGCCGGTGGGCGGGCGCATCCCCACCGAGCCGCAGCTCGTCGCCGCGCTCGGCGTGGGGCGGAACACGGTCCGCGAGGCGGTCCGCGCGCTTGTGCACGCCGGCGTGCTGGAGTGCCGGCAGGGCTCCGGCACCTACGTGGTGTCGACCGACGAGCTGGCGCCGGTGGTGGCCCGCCGGTTCGCCGACGACCGGATGGCCGAGGTGATCGAGGTCCGGCGCGCGTTCGAGGTGGAGGCCGCCCGGCTGGCCGCGCTGCGGCGTACCCCCGAGGACCTGGCCGCGCTCGACGGCGCGCTCGCCACCCGGGAGGCCGCCTGGCGCTCCGGCCGGGTGGACGAGTTCGTGGAGGCGGACGCCGCGCTGCACACGGCGGTGGTGGCCGCCGCGCACAACGCCATGCTCGCCGAGCTGTACGCCTCGGTCGGCGCCGCGCTGCGCAGCACCGTCGCCCAGGCCATGGGTACGGCGTTGACCGACGAGCGGTACGTCGACCACGGTCGACTCGTCGAGGCGATCCGGGCCGGCGACCCGGCGCGGGCAGCGATCGAAGCGGGTGCTTTTCTCGAGGGGCCCGCCGGGGCATAGGGTCTGCCGGACCGGACTCGGACAGCACGGGAGTGCGAATGCTCAAGGGCTTCAAAGACTTCATCATGCGCGGCAACGTCGTCGACCTCGCGGTCGGTGTCGTCATCGGCGCCGCGTTCACAGGCGTGGTCACACAGCTGACCAAGTCGTTCCTGGAACCGCTGGTGCGGGTGGTCATCGTGTTGATCACCGGCAAGAAGGACGGGCTCACCGGCTCGACTCCCATGTTCCGGGGCATCCCGTTCGACTGGGTGGCCTTCGTCAACGCGGTGATCACGTTCCTGCTCACCGCGGCGGCGCTGTACTTCCTGGTCGTCTACCCGATGAACCGGCTCGCCGAGCGGCGCAAGCGCGGCGAGGAGCCGCCGCCCGCGGCCCCCAGCGAGGAGGTCAAGCTGCTCACCGAGATCCGCGACGCGCTCGTCGCCGGCGGCCCGGGCACGCCCGCCCAGCGTGGCGCGCTCGACGACGTGCTGGGCCGCCGGCAGGAGCCGCCGGCCCCGCGCTGACGCCCATAGCCGATCGGCCCCCGTGGAGATTCCGCGGGGGCCGACCCGAATCGAACACATGTTCGATAGAGTCCGGGGCATGGAGCAGCGCAAACACTTGTGGAACGGGAAATGGGGGCGGCTCGCCAGGCGGGACGTCTTCCTCCGGGTGGACGGCGACCGCTGGCACGTGGAGCAACGCGCCGGTGGCGCCGAAGGGGTGTCCCGCTTCTACGAGCACGCCAGCGTCGACGAGGCCGAGGAGACGATCCGGGCGCTGCTCGACGGGCCGGACACCTGGCGCGAGCTGTCGCCCCGCCCGCCGGGCGGCTGGACTCCGTCCGTTTAGCGCCTGCGGTCCGTTTAGCGCCCGCGCGCCCCGGGAACCGCTTCGGCATGAGCCAGCAGCAGGACACCGTCTCCCGGGTCACCACCGGCATGCGGGTGGTCGACTCCACAGGCGTCGAGGTCGGCACCGTCGATCTCGTCCAGCGGGGCGACGCCGCCGCCGTGACCGTGGAGGCGCCCGCTCCGGTCGACCCGGGCAGCAGCCTCGACGAGCTGATCGAGTCGGCCGCCGTCGAGGAGCCGGACGTACCGGCCGACCTGGCCGCCCGGCTGCTGCGCGAGGGCTACCTGAAGGTCTCCACCGAGCTTGCCGACACCGGCGCGGTCTACGTGCTGGCCGACCGGATCGCGGCCGTGGCCGACGGCGCGGTCCGCCTCACCGTCCCGGTCGCGGAGCTTCCCGCCGAGGAGTGATTGCGCGGAGTGGTGACGATGAATGTCCACCACGCCCGACACTCGGCGGCGGCGTTCCCGGTCCGCGCGCCTCACCCCAGCCGGCGGACAAGGGCATGACGGCACGGCTCCTAGAAACTTGATGACGTGAATGCATCACGGCCAGCGAGTCATCCACGTCATCAAGTTTGTAGCCGGTTCGAGCCCGTGCTGCCATCGCTGAGCACAGGGGCGAGCGGTCGAGGGCCGACGCCGCGAGCGCCGGCTCGAAGCAAGCCCTGAGGCGAACCAGCCGGAGACCCCGGGACCGGCGATCTCAGGACTGCTGGGAGGCCGGAAGGTCCGCGCCCACCCCGCGCCGGTCGGCTGGTGCCGGGGCGGTCGGGGCCGGGGCGGTCGGGGCCGGGGCGGTCGGGACCGGGGCGGTCGGGCGGCGGAAGAGCAGCAGCATCAGCCAGCCGGCGACCAGGCCCCAGAACGCGCCGCCGATGCCGAGCAGGGTGACCCCGGACGCGGTGACCACGAGCGTGACCACGGCAGCCTCCCGCGCGTCCGGCTGGGCGACCGCCGCCGACACCGCGCCGGCCAGCGCCGCGATCAGGGCGAGCCCGGCCACCGCCTCGACGAGCACCGGCGGGGAGAGCAGCACCAGGGCGGTGGCCGCGCCGGCGCCGAGGCCGAGCAGGGCCAGGCCGATACCGGCGGTGACCGAGGCGATCCAGCGTCGGTCCGGGTCGGGGTGGGCGTCCGGGCCGGCGGCGAGCGCTGCGGTGATCGCGGCCAGGTTCACCGCGTGCGCGCCGGTCGGCGCGCCGAGCACGGTGGCGAGGCCGGTGACCCGCAGCGCGGAGCCCAGCGGGGCGCGGTAGCCGTAGCCGGCGAGCACTGCGGTGCCGGGCACGTTCTGCGCGGCCATGGTGACCAGGAACAGCGGCAGCGCGAGCCCGACGATCGCGGGCAGCGTCCAGGCCGGCGTGGTCAGGGCGATCACGGGTGCGGCGTCCAGCCGGGCCGGCCCGGTGGTGGTGAGCGCGATCGCCACCACGGCCACGGCGAGCGCGCCGGGCACCGCCCAGCGGCGGGCGAACCGGTGCAGCAGCACCCAGACGAGCACCACCGGCCCGGCCAGCCGGGGCACCTCCACCAGGGCGCGCACCGGTGCGGTGCAGAGCGGCAGCAGCACCCCGGCGAGCATGGCGGAGGCGAGCGGGGTGGGGATCGCGGCGACCGCCCGTCCGAGCGCGGGGATCAGCCCGGCGGCGACGATCAGCAGGCCGGTGAGCAGGAAGGCCCCGACCGCGGCGGGCCAGCCGCCGGGGACCGGCCCGGTGGCCACGAGCAGCGCCGCGCCCGGCGTGGACCAGGCGATGGCGAGCGGCATCCGGTGTCGCAGGCCGAGCCAGAGGGCGCAGGCGCCGCTTGCCACGCAGAGCGTGAGCAGGCCGGAGGCGGCCTGTGCGGGGTCGGCGCCGACCGCGCGCAGGCCGGCCAGGACGACGGTGAACGAGCTGGCGAAGCCGACCAGGGCGGTCACCACGCCGGCCAGCACGGGTTGGAGTCGACCGACCATGCTTCTCCCTCCGGGCGTTCCGTTTACGGAACGACGCCATGTAGCACGATAGCCCCATGGACGTCGGCCCACGGATCCGCGCCCTCCGGATGGAACGGGGCATCTCCCTGTCCGAGCTGGCCCGGTTGGCCGGCGTCGGGAAGGCCACGCTCTCCGGCCTGGAGAACGGCGTCCGCAACCCCACCCTGGAGACGCTGTACGCGATCACCGCGCAGCTCGGCGTTCCGCTCACCGCCGTGCTGTCCGATCCCGAACAGACGCCGACCGTACGCGGGACCGCGGTCGGCGCCACGCTGCTGGAGGTGTTCCACGACCGCGACGCGACCTACGAGCTGTACCGGATGCGGGTCAGCCCGGGGCCGACGCAGCTCTCCCCCGCCCACCAGGCCGGCGTCACCGAACACGTGACCGTCTTCTCCGGCGTGCTCCGCGCCGGCCCGGTGGACGCCCCACTCACCGCCGGCCCGGGCGAATACCTGCGCTGGACCTCCGACGTGCCGCACGGCTACGCCGCGGTCGGCGACGAGCAGGTCCGGGCCAGCCTGCTGCTGCGCTATCCACGTCCGTCCGGTAAGGACAATTGACACATACCCGGGATGTAAGCGGATGACATTTCTTTCCCCCGACCCGGCAGCGTGTAGAGACGCGGAGCCGTTCTTCTTGGCAAGCTTGTCCCATGACGCTCATCCTCCGCTCGGCCATCCTCAACGACGTCGGCCTCGTTCGGACCAACAACGAGGATTCCGCCCTCGCCGGTGACCGCCTGGTGGCGGTCGCCGACGGCATGGGCGGCCTCCCGGCCGGCGAGGTGGCCAGCGAGATCGTCATCCGGATCCTGGACGAGCTGACCCCGCCCACAAGCGCCGACGAGGCGGCCGACGCGCTGCGCGCCGTGGTCAGCACCGCCAACCAGCGCATCCGCGCGGCCATCACGGTGGACCCCACCCGCGACGGCATGGGTACGACGCTTACCGCCGCCCTGCTGGCCGGCGACACCCTGGTCCTCGCCCAGGTCGGCGACTCCCGCTGCTATCTGCTGCGCGACCATGAGCTGACCCAGCTCACCCGGGACGACACGTTCGTGCAGGCGCTCGTCGACCAGGGTGCGCTCTCCCGCGACCAGGCCCGGCACCACCCGCAGCGCTCGCTGGTGACCCGCGCGGTGCAGGGCTCCGACGCGCCGCCCGCGGTCGGCGCGCTCACCGTCTTTCCCGGTGACCGGCTGCTGCTGTGCAGCGACGGCCTCTCCGACTACGTGGAGGACGCCGCCATCGCCGGGGCGCTCGCCACCTACGGCGACCGGCAGCAGTGCGGCGAGCAGTTGGTGAAGCTGGCCCACCAGGCCGGCGCGCCGGACAACGTCACCGTGGTCATCTCCGACGTCACCGAGGCCTGATCCCGGTCCCATTCAGGTTGCGGCCCCCGCCCGGGCGCGTTGGGATGAACGGATGCACATTCGCCGGCTGGCCTCCGAGGACCGCCTGACCACCAGCTTCCCGCTGCAGGCGTATGCGTTCGAGGCCTCGCCGCTGACGGCGTCCCGGACCGACGAGTTCCGGGCGTACCTGCCGTACAACGCGGGGAACACGACGCTCGTGGTCGAGGAGGACGGCGTCACCACGGCGGCCGTGTCGGCGATCCCGATGCGGCAGAACCTGCGCGGCGCGGTGCTGCCGATGGCCGGCGTCGCCGGGGTGGCCACCCATCCACTGGCCCGCCGGCGCGGGCACGTCCGGACGCTGATGCACCAGGTCCTCGACGGGATGCGCGACGAGGGGCACCAGCTCAGCGCGCTGCACCCGTTCCGCGCCTCGTTCTACGAGCGCTTCGGCTACGCCGGGCTGCCCCGGCGGCGTACCGCGGTGTTCACCCCGACGGACCTGGCGCCGCTGCTGCGCGCCGAGTTGCCCGACGAGCTGGTCTGGGAGCGGATCGGTGAAGGCTACCCACGGTGGCGCGCCTACACCGAACGGTGCCTGCGCGAGTGGCACGGCTTCGCGGTCTTCCCCGACTTCCGCGCCGTCGGGCTGCGCGAGCGGGACGACCGCTGGCTGCTCAGTGTGGTACGCGGCGGCGAGACGGTCGGCGCGGTCACCTACCGGATCGACGACCACGCCGGCACGCTGTTCGCCGACGACCTGCTCTTCGACGACCCGTACGCCCGGGCTTCGCTGTTGCAGTTCTTCGCCCGGCACGTCGACCAGGTGGCCCGGGTCAGTGTCCAGTTGCCGCCCGGCGAGCTGCCCGAGCTGTGGCTCACCGACCTGGACGTGCACGTGGAGGCCCGGGTGGCCCGGCCCGACCCGACCGCGCCGATGGCCCGGCTGCTCAGCCTGGAGGCGCTCGCCGACCAGCCGGTCGGGGTCGGCCGGGTGCTCGTCGAACTGGTCGGCGACCGCTGGCTCGCCGGCCGCCACCTGCTCGACGGCACCACCGGCAAGCTGGCCGTGCTGCCGGCCGACACCGCCGCCGAGGGCAGCCTGCCGTGCGCGCGGCTCACCGCCGCCGGGCTCTCCGCCCTGGCGTACGGGGTGCTCGATCCGGCCGAGGTGGCCGTGCGCGGGCTGGGCGAGGTGCCGGTGGACGCGGCCACCGAGCTGCGCCGGCTCTTCCCCCGTGAGCTGCCCTACCTGTTCGCCGACTTCTGATCGGGTTGGCGGCATCGGGCCGGGGGTAGTGTCCGGCGCGTGCCGGAGTGGTTGGAAGCGGGACTCTGGGGGTTGCTCGCCGGGTCCGCCCTGTTGATCGGGGCGGCCGTCGGGTTCTTCGTGCGCGTACCGCGCCGGACGACCGCCTCGGTGATGGCGTTCGGGGCCGGCGTGCTGCTCTCCGCCGTCTCGTTCGAGCTGATCGACGAGGCGCACGAGCAGGGTGGTCTGCTGCCGGTGGCAATCGGCGCGGCGGCCGGCGCGCTCGCGTACACCGGGGCGAACGTGCTGCTGGCCCGGCACGGCGCCCGGCACCGCAAGCGCTCCGGCGACGAGCAGCCCTCCGAGCAGGAGCAGCCCGGCTCGGGCAACGCGATCGCGGTCGGCGCGCTGCTCGACGGCGTACCGGAATCGGTGGTGATCGGCACGAGCCTGCTGGCCGGCGGCCCGGTCAGCCTGGTCACGGTGATCGCGGTGTTCCTCAGCAACGTGCCCGAGGGGCTGTCCAGCGCCGCCGGCATGCGCCAGGCCGGGCGGACCCGGCGGTACGTCTTCGGGCTGTGGACGGCCATCGCGTTGATCTCCGGCGCCGCGTCGCTGGCCGGGTACACGCTGCTCGGCGGCGCCCCGCCGGAGGTGCTGGCCACCATCACCGCGCTGGCCGCCGGCGCGATCCTGGCGATGATCACCGACACCATGGTCCCGGAGGCGTTCGAGGACGCGCACCTGCTCGTCGGCCTGATCACCGTGCTCGGCTTCCTGGTCGCGTTCGCCCTGTCCCATACCTGACCAATGGACGGCGTTGGCCGGACGGATGATCGCGTTCGGTGACCGAGGTGGGGCACGCTGTCATCCGTGGCGGAGGCGAAGACTGCTCGGGTGGACCTGTTCGTCAGCTACGCGGGCCCGGACCGGCCGTGGGCGGAGTGGGCGGCGCGGCAGTTGGAGACCGCCGGCTACACGGTCGAACTGGACGTGTGGGACTGGGCGACCGGCGCCAACTTCGTCCTGTGCATCAACGACGCGCTGGCCCGGGCCGACCGGGTGCTGGCTCTGTTCTCCGTGGCCTACTTCGAGCGGGAGCGGTTCACGATCGACGAGTGGACGGCGGTGCTGGCCGAGCGTCCGGACGAGACCGAGCGACGCCGGCTGATCCCGGTGCGGGTGCAGGAGGTCAAGCCCCCGCCGATCCTCCGGTCACTGATCTACCGAGACCTGTTCGATTTGGCCGAACCGCAGGCCCGCGCCGCACTGTTGGCCGCCGTCGGCGGTCCGGTGCGGCCGGCGACGGCGCCGTTTCCCGGCGATGCGGTGACGGCGAGCACGGCCCGCGTGCCGGGCAGCTACCCGGCGGTGTGGAACGCTCCCCGCCGCAACCAGGCGTTCACCGGACGGCAGGGGTTGCTGGCCGCGTTGCGGGCCGGGCTGACCGGTGGGGACCGGGCGGTGGTGCAGGCGCTGGCCGGTCTCGGCGGGGTGGGCAAGACGCAGTTGGCCATCGAGTACGCCCATCTCTTCGTCGGCGACTACGACCTGGTCTGGTGGATCGACGCCGAGCGGCCGGAACTGATCGGTGAACAGGTCGCCGCCCTGGCCGTGGCCGCCGGCTGGGTGGATCAGGGCGTCACCATCGCGGTGGCCCAGGACATCGCGTGGCGGCGGCTCCGGGCCGTCCACGGCTGGTTACTGATCTTCGACAACGCGACGGACGGCACCGACCTGGCACGCTGGCTGCCGCCGGAGACCGGGCATGTGATCGTGACCTCCCGCAGCAGCGCGTTCGCCGGGGTGGCCACGCCGGTGGAGGTCGACGTGTTCTCCCGGGCTGAATCGGTCGACATGTTGCGCCAGCACCTGCCCACCGTCGCCGACGCCGACGCCGACCGGCTCGCCGCGCAACTCGGCGACCTGCCGCTGGCGCTCGCGCAGGCCACCGGCCTGATGGCGGAGACCCGCATCGGCGTGGCCGACTATCTGACGGAACTGACCGAGCACACCGCCCAACTCCTGCGGATGGGCGCCGTGGTCGGCTATCCGGCGCCGCTGGCCGCCGCGATCGAGGTGTCACTGACCCAGTTGACCGGCGAGGAGGACAGCGCGGGCGTGCAGTTCCTCCAGTTGTGTGCTCAGCTCGCGCCTGAGCCGATCCCGCTGCGCTGGTTCGCCGACGCTCTGGAGGGCATCCTGCCCGAGCCGCTGGCCACGGTGGCCGGTGCCCGATTGGCGTTCCGCAACACGTTGGCCCGGCTGGCGCGGCTCGGCCTGGTCCGCCTGGACGAGCACACGGTCCAGTTGCACCGGCTCACCCAGGCCGTGCTGCGGGATCTGGCCACCCCGGCCGAACGGCAGGACCACCGGCAGCGGGCCGAGCAGATCGTCGCCGCCGGCGAACCCGACAACGACGGCACCGACCCACTCTCCTGGCCGGCCTGGGCGGAGCTGCTGCCGCACCTGCTCACGCTCGACGCCGCAACCGCCGGCACGGATCTCCGGGACACCGCCTGCAACGCGGCGTGGTACCTCCTCATGCGCGCCGACTACCGCACCGTGCTACCGCTCGCGGAGCGCTGGCACCGACAGTGGCGGTCGCGCCTGCATCCCGACGATGGACACGTCCTGTGGATGGCCAGCCAGGTCGCCACGGCCTACTGGCTCACGGGCCGATACGAGCAGGCCCGCCAACTCCACGAGGACACCCTCCACCGCTATCGCCGAACCTTCGGCGACGACCACCCCAACACCCTGACCAGCGCCAACAACCTGGCCGGATGCCTCATAGACCTGGGTGAGCACGAGCAGGGCCGCCAACTCCACGAGGACACCCTCCACCGCCGCCGCCAGATTCTCGGCGACGACCACCCCAATACCCTGACCAGCGCCAACAACTTCGCCGACAGCCTGGCCCGCCTGGGTGAGCACGAGCGGGCCCGCCAACTCCACGAGGACACCCTCCACCGCTATCGCCGAACCCTCGGCGACGACCACCCCAACACCCTGACCAGCACCAACAACCTCGCCGCCAGTCTGTCTGACCTGGGCGAACACGAGCAGGCCCGCCAACTCCACGAGGACACCCTCCACCGCCGCCGCCGAACCCTCGGCGACGACCACCCCGACACCCTGACCAGCACCAACAACCTCGCCAACAGCCTGGCCCGCCTGGGCGAACACGAGCAGGCACGCCAACTACGGGAATACCTCGTCGACCGCCGGCGAGCCCGCGCCGACAACCACCCCGACACCGCCGAATGACCGCCAGCCATCCCGGCGCTTGTGCTTTAGCGGCGGGTTAAGGATCGCCGCCCGGAGTCGTCCCCGGGCCGGTCGTCCTCCTAGCATCGGGCGGTGCGCCTGAAATCCGCCCTCCCCCTGCTCGCCCTCGCCCTGGCCACCGCCGCCCTGCCGGCGTGCGGCGGCGACCCGCCCGGACCCCCCGCGCCGGTCGCCGCCACCGACACCCCGGCCGGCACGCCGTCCACCCCGGATGCTGACGACCCGGCCGTCTCACCGAGCGCCCGCGCCGGGCTCGGCAGCGCCAAGCCGAGCCCCAGCTCCGCCCCGGCCGCGCTGCGCGCCGGCAACCCGGATGGGAAGGCCGCCGTGCCGGCCGAGGCGCGGGCGGTGGACACGTCGCGCCCGACCCGTACCGTCGGCAGCGGCACGCCGGCGAGCTGCACCTCGGCGGCGGTGGTGAAGGCGGTGGCGGCGGGCGGCATCATCACGTTCGACTGCGGCCCGGCGCCGGTGACCATCACCATGAAGGCGACCGCGAAGGTGGTGAACGCGCACGGCCCGCGCATCGTGCTCGACGGCGGCGGCAAGGTCACGCTGAGCGGCGGCGGCAGCCGGCGGATCCTCTACCTGAACACCTGCGACCAGGCCCAGGGCTGGACCACCTCACACTGCCAGAACCAGGAGTTCCCGCAGCTCACCGTGCAGAACCTGACGTTCACCGGCGGCAACTCGACGGGCGAGAAGGCCGAGGGCGGCGGGGGCGGCGCGATCTTCGTCCGCGGTGGGCGGGTGAAGGTGGTCAACTCGCGGTTCGTCGACAACCGCTGCGACCGCACCGGCCCGGACCTGGGGGGCGCGGCGCTGCGGGTGCTCAGCCAGTTCGAGAACAAGCCGGTGTACGTGGTGGGCAGCACCTTCACCGGCGGGGTGTGCGCCAACGGGGCGGCGCTGAGCAGCATCGGCGTCTCCTGGACGGTGTTGAACAGCGTCTTCCGCGACAACCGGGCGGTCGGCACCGGCGCGAACCCGGCCCGGGGCGGCACACCCGGCGGTGGCAGCGGGGGTGCGATCTACTGCGACGGCAACGAGTTCACGGTGAAGCTCGCCGGCACCGTCGTCGAGAACAACAGCGCCAACGAGGGCGGCGGCGCCATCTTCTTCGTCAGCAACAATCGCACCGGCACCATGACGATCTCCAGTTCGACCCTGCGGCGGAACCCGAGTAAGGGCTTCGAGACGAAGGGGTTCCCGGGGATCTTCTTTCTGGGCGCGCGCCCTCCGTCGGTCAGCTCCTCCCACCTCTCGTGAGACCGAAGGCGGGGGCCCTTCTTAACGCCTCCGGTAGAGAAGGGGCCCCTTCTCACACCCTCGTCAGGGGGTGTGGATCAGTAGGGGTTGGGGTGACCGGGGAGGCGGCCCCTGGGGAGGGCTGCGGGGCGGCCGGGAAGGGTGGGATCGGTGGACAGGGGCGGGGACTTCGTGCCCGCTCTGGTGGACATGCCGGCGATGAGCTCCTTCAGGGCGGTCGCCGTGTCGACCCGGGGGGTCCAGCCCAGATCCGTCTCGGCCCGGGCGCTGGACATCAGGGGGACGTTCAACGCCAGGTCGACCCAGCCGACGTCCACCGGTTGCAGACGGGCCCGCCAGGTCACCGCCGCCGCGGCGCGCAGCACCGGCACCGCCACCGGCACGGTCCAGCCGTGGAAGTGACGCGCCACCAAGTGCGGCGTGAGCACCGGGTCGGTCGCCACGTTGAACGCGCCGCGCGCGTCCCCCACGACCGCCCGGGCGTACGCGTCGGCCACGTCGTCGGCGTGTACCGCCTGCATCCGCAGCCGCCGGTGCGACGGCACCAGCGGGATCCGGCCGTAGCGCAGCAGCCGCACCGGCGCCAGCGGGCCGAGGAAGTAGCGGCTGATCTCCGTACCGGCCTCGCGCTGGAAGATCAGCCCCGGCCGCAGCCGGACCACCCGCAGCTCCGGGTGCTCCCGCTGCACGCCGTCCAGCAACGCCTCCACCTCCGCCTTGTCCCGGCTGTACGAAGAGGTCGGCACCCCGGTCGCCGGCCAGTCCTCGCTGACCGGGTGGTCCTTCGGGCCGGGCGCGTAGGTGCCGACGGACGAGGCGTACACCAGGGCGGGAACGCCGGCCCGGACGGTGGCCTCGATGACCGCGCGGCTGCCGCCGACGTTGGTCCGGTAGAGCGTGCGCCGGTCGTGGCTGGGCTGGATCTGCCAGGCCAGGTGCACCACCGCCCGCGCCCCGGCGAAGATCCGCACCAGCTCGTCGGCCGCGCCGGGCGCGCCGATGTCGCACGAGTGCCACCGCACGTCGTCGTACGGCTCACCGGCGCCCCGCCCGGGCAGCCGGCGGGCCACCCCGACCAGCTCCGCCCCCGGCTCCTGCCGCAACCGGCGAAGTACGGCGGTCCCCACGTTGCCGGTGGCCCCCACGATCACTATGCGCATACTCGGTGCGGTACCCGCTGAACCGGACGACAACCGCCCGGGGACGGGCGGCCCTCAGGTGGCGGACGACACCGGTCCGGCGCGCGCCCAGAATCCGAGGGCCCAAAATTCATCACTTGAATCCGGTTACGTCGATGCGAATTGTTGCTTCCATCCGTGCGGTAACTTCCCACAATTATATTCTTG
This sequence comes from Micromonospora sp. WMMD975, assembly GCF_029581215.1. NCBI lineage: Bacteria > Bacillati > Actinomycetota > Actinomycetes > Micromonosporales > Micromonosporaceae > Micromonospora > Micromonospora sp. WMMD975. The sequence goes on along the minus strand of NZ_CP120739.1, from coordinate 6,068,296 downwards.
AAATGTAAGACAGTTGAGGCATTCGCACCGATTGATGCGAGAAGGGCTACCGCAGCGTATTGTAGGCTACTGATCACGGAGAGCAAGCGGGGGAGATGGTGGATGACTCTACGACTACTCGGTCCGATAGAGATGATCGATGGTGAACGATCGGTGAACCTGGGCGGAACACGTCAGCGGATCGTCCTGGCGATGTTGGGTCTCAACAACAGTCGCGTGGTTCCCGTGGATCAGCTCATCGACGCGGTGTGGGGTGAGGACCCGCCCAGCACCGCCCGGGGCCAGATCCAGATCTGCATCTCCGCCCTCCGCCGCCTCTTCGACGCCATCTCGCGGCCCGGTGCGATCAGCACCCGCCCGCCCGGCTACCTGCTCCAGCTCGACAATGCGGACGTGGACGTGTTCCGGTTCACCGCGCTGGTTCGCGACGCGCGGCGACAGGCGGACGCGGGTGCCAAGGCCGAAGCCTCCGCCACGCTGCGTACCGCGCTCGCGCTCTGGCGTGGCGACGCCCTCGCCGACATACCGAGCGCGACGGTCCAACGGGCCGCCACCGTGCTGGCCGACCAGCGGATCGCGGCGATCGAGGAGCGCATTCAACTCGATCTCGAGCTCGGCGGGCACCAGAAGGTCGTCAACGAGTTGCAGAGCCTGGTCGGGGAGCACCCGCACCGTGAGCGCCTGCACTGCGCGCTCATGCTCGCGCTCTACCGCAACGGGCGACAGGTCGACGCGCTCAAGGCAGCCCGAGCGGCGAGGCAGGTGCTCAGCGACGAACTCGGCCTTGACCCCAGCGAGGAGTTCCAACGCCTGGAACGGGCCATCCTGCAACGCGACCAACTGCTCGGCCCCGCCGACGAGCGATCGGTGGCACCGGTGGCGCCGGCGCAGTCGAAGCCGGCCTCCGCGGCACCGCGAACCGCGATGACGGTGCTGCCCCGACAACTGCCCGCCAGCATCAGCGACTTCGTCGGTCGGGACGCGGAACTCGATCGGATCCGCGGTCTGTTGAGCCGCGAGCCGGACGGCGTCCGCGACTCACAAGGCATGCCCATCGTGGTGATCTCCGGAAAGGACGGCGTGGGCAAGTCCAGCCTCGCCATCCGCAGCGCCCACGAGCTCAGCGACCACTATCCCGACGGCCAACTCTATGCCGACCTGCGGTCCCGGGACCGGCAGGACCGCACGGCCGAACTGCTGGCCCGGTTCCTGCGCGCGCTCGGCGCCACCGGCTCGGCGATCCCGGAGGATGTCGAGGAACGGGGTGAGCTCTACCGGAGCATGCTCTCCGGCAAGCGGCTGCTACTGGTCCTCGACGGCCTGCCGTCGGATCTTCAGGTGCTCCCGCTCCTGCCGGGAAGTTCGTCCTGCGCCGTGTTGATCACCAGTCGGGTACGCCTCACCGGCCTGCCCGGCGCCCGGCAGGTCGACCTCGACGTGTTCGATTTCGCCGAGTCGGTCGAGATGTTGACCGCGATGATCGGGCCGAAGAGGATCGCCGCCGAGCGGAGGCACGCCTCGGAGCTGACCGCGCTCTGCGGTGGCCTGCCGCTCGCCCTACGGATCGCCGGCGCGCGGCTGGCCTCACGCCCGCACTGGCGTCTGGGTGGGCTGGTCCTCCGGCTGCAGGACGAGGCGAACCGACTGGACGAGTTCACCCACCACGGACTCGAGCTGCGCTCCAACATCGAGCTGGCCTACCGGGCGCTCGACGCCGCGAGCCAGCGACTGTTCCGGCTCTGCGCGGTGATGCAGGCCCCCGACTTCCCGAGCTGGACGGCGGCAGCGCTGCTGGACACCAGCCCCTTCAAGGCCGAGGACATCCTGGAAAGCCTGGTGGACGCCCAACTCGTCGACATCGTCCAATACCCCGACGCGGCGCCCCGCTATCGGCTGCACGACCTGATCCGGGTCTTCGCGGCCGAGAAGTTGACCGGTACGGAGACCGGAACGGAGCGTACGGCGGCGCTGGCCCGGGTGTTGGGCGGCTGGTTGGCCCTCGCCGAGCAGGCACACCGCAGCGACTACGGGGGCAACTACACGACCCTGCACGGCACGGCGGACCGATGGAGTCTCGACCCCGCCCAGGCCGCCACGCACATCGGTGACCCGGCCGACTGGTGGGAGACGGAGCGGCGGGCACTTGTCGCCGCCGTCCAGCAGTCCGCCGAAGCCGGTCTGGACGAACTCTGCTGGGATCTGGCGTTGGGCGCGGTCAGCCTGTTCGAGTCCAAGGGTTACTTCGACGACTGGCGGGAGTGCGCCACCACGGCCTACGCGTGCGCCGAACTGGCCGGCAACCGCATCGGCATGGCGGCCATGCGCTACTCGCTCGGCACGCTGCACATGTTCCAGGCCCGTCTCGCCGAGGCGGACGCATGTTTCACCACCGCGCTGGAGATCTTCACGGAGGAGGGGATGGAGCACGGCGCCGGCCTGGTGCTGCGCAACGCCGCGTACGTGGACGGCCTGCGCGGTGACACCGCGGCGATGCTCGACAAGTACGCCCGCTCGTTGGAGATCATGCGCCGGGTCGGCGACCGCGTGGGCGAGGCGCACATCATGCGCAGCCTGGCGCGCCACCGGATCGATGCCGGCGACCACGAGGGGGCGCTCGACCTGCTCGGCCAGGCTCTGGACATCTGCCGGGAGACCGGCTGCCTGCGGGTGGAGGCACAGGTGCTGTACCGGTTCGCCGAGGTGTACCTCGCCACCGACCAGATCGCCCTGTCGCGGCGGGCCCTGTACCAGGCCCTCCGCATCGTCCGGGACCTCGGCGACCGGATCGGCGAAACCCATGCCCTCTACGGCCTGGGCATGCTCCGGTACCAGGAGGGGCGACCGGACAACGCCGCGAAGATCCTGGCCCACACCCTGAACCGGTCCCGGCGTCTCGGGGAGCGACTGGTCGAGGCGAAGTCGCAGTACTTCCTCGGGAAGATCGCCCTCGCCACCGGTCGTGCCCCGGTCGGCGTGGAGCATCTCCGCACCGCGTGCGACCTGTTCCAGCAGCTCGGCTCGACCATGTGGTACGACCGGGCCGCCTCGTTGCTGGCCCAGGCGGAGGAGTCGGCCGCCCGCGGGGCACGCCCGATGGTCCCGGCGGGGACCTGAGTTCGGGCCGGCCCTGCCGCCGGCCCCGCACCACCGGAACGCCACCGGTCCCGGCGGCACCCTGGAAGGGGTGCCGCCGGGACCGGTGGCGTCAGGCGTGGTTCACCAGTGCGTGTCGTTCACGCAGACGCCGAGCTCGGGGCTCCAGTGCGTGTCCATGGGGCAGTCCCCCCCGGCGGTCGGCACTCCGGACATCGGCACGTCTGCGCTCACCGTTGCGACGCCGAGGGTCACCGCGAGAGCGGCGACGGCGAGAACGGACCTGACGGCGGTGGGAACGAACGTGCGGGTGATGAGCATCTCGGTTTCCTCCCGGTGCGGCGCTGGACTGCGTTCTGCTCACACCAGACCGGCCGGCGCTATCGCCTCGGCCTCCGATCGCTGTTCGTCATCGGGCGTCGACCGATAGTCGTTGGAAAGCCGCCCGATAGGACCGGCTCCCACGGTGGGACTCGCAAACGAGACGACCACCGGAGGGACATCCGATGGAGAGCCTGATTCCCGGCCCGTGCGCCGGCCGCATACGAGGCGCCGATGTGCGGGACCCGGTCGATGTGCTGACCGAGCAGCTGATGACCACAGGGTCCCTCCTCCCGGCCGACCACCGGGACGCAGCCGTATGCCGGCCCTCGCCCGCGGACTGGTCGGCGCTGCTGGCCGCCCTGGCCGCCCGGTACCTGCTGGACTCCGAGGTGATCACGGCGGCGGTCATCGGACCGAGGCTCACCGTCCAGACACACACCCTGGTCCTCGCCCGGCACGTCCCTCCCATCAGTCATGTCGCGGTGTGCCTGACCGACGCGCCGCCGCCGGCGGCGGCGGTCACCGACGCCGATCCCACCCACGGTGCGGTCCCGTTCCGGTCGCTCATCGACCCATGGGTGCTCGACGAACTGGAGTTGGCCGGCATCGTGGTGGTCCGGGCCGCCACGCCCGGGCGGTCCGCGTTCGGGGCGAACCTCGTGGTCGTCACCGGCCCCGCCGATGACGGCGCGCTTCCCCTGGGCGACGGAGAGGTGCGCCTGGCCCGGGGCGCGTTGCTTGTCAACGCATCGGGCCGGGACCTGCCGCCGCACCTGGCCGGGCAGGTCGGGCCGGTCTTCGTCGACGACATGTCCCTGCTGGCGCGGGCCGCCGAGCACGGTCTCACCCGGCCGGCGCGACCACGCGGCGGTCACCGGCCCAGCTACCGGCTGGTGGGAGACCTGCGTGAGGTGGTCCTCGCCGAACACGTCGGGCGCACCGACCCGGAGCAGGTCCTGCTCGTCGAGCTGTTGAGCAACGCCGTGCCGGGACTCTGCTGACCCCCGTACACCTTGCCGCTCCTCAACTGCCGGGGCGGCCAGGACCGGTCACTGCCGCGGTGACCACCCACGACCCACCTCGCCGTCCCGGCTCCCGCCGGCGGCACCGACGAAAGGAACGCCATGTCCTACGAGGCCGAGATCCGGGACTTCATCGTCACCGGTTTCGCCCCTGACATCCCCGCGGGGCTGCTCGGGGACGACGTGGATCTGCTGGACACCGGGATCGTCAACAGCCTGGGGCTGCTGCGCCTCATCGCCTGGGTCGGGGACCGATACGGCATCCCCGTCGAGGAGTTGGACATCTCGCCCACCCAGTTCAGTTCGGTCGCCTCCATCGCCGCCTTCGTCCAGAACGCGCACAGCCCGGTCTGAAAGCCCGCCGGCGCCTGCCGCCGCGGGTGCCGTCGCGCCGCAGAGAGCAACGAATCCAGGAAGGGAACCGAAATGATCGTCAAGACCAGGTCCGCCGTTCCGGCCGTCGACTGGGGTAACGGCACGAGCTTCCGGTTGCTCGTGGCCAGGGACAACATGGGCTTCGCCCTCGCCCACACGGTGGTCACGGCCGGCTCGAAGTCGCCGTTGCAGTACCGCAACCACCTTGAGGCCTGCTACTGCATCTCCGGTCGCGGTCAGGTGATTTCCGACGGTGTCACCTACGACATCGAGCCCGGCGTCATCTACGCCCTCGACCAGCACGACGAGCACTTCCTCATCGCTGATCCCGAGCAGGACATGGAGTTGATCAGCGTGTTCAACCCGCCGCTGCGCGGTGACGAACGGCACAACCTCGATGCGGACGGCTTCTCCGAGTACTAGCCGGCGCGCCTCCGGGACCGGTCGGTCCCGGAGGCGCGGCCATCCGTCCGCCCCCCGTAGCAGCACGAGTCACAGAGGAGCAACAGATGGACGAGAACTTCTCGCTCTCGGCGGAGACCGCCGACGCGCTGGCCTCCGGCCGGCCCGTGGTCGCCCTCGAGTCGTCCGGCGTCGTCCACGGCTTGAGCTGGCCGCTCAACCTGGAAACCGCGCTCGACATGGAAAAGGCGATCCGGGCGGCCGGCGCCGTCCCGGCCCGGACCGGCATCGTCGACGGCCGCTTCGTGATCGGGATGTCCGAGGAGCAGGTCGAGATCTTCGCCAGCACTCCCCAGATACCCAAGGTCGGCACCCGTGACATCGGGCCGGTCCTCGCCGGCGGCGGACATGGCGGGACCACCGTCTCGGCCGCCCTGGTCGCCGCCGCGCACGTCGGCATCGAGGTCTTCGCGGTGGCCGGTATCGGCGGCGTGCACTTCGGCGCCGAGCGGAGCTTCGACATCTCCGCCGACCTGGTCGAGTTCACGCGACGCCGGATCACCGTGGTCTGCGCCGGGGCGAAGTCCCTGCTGAATCCGGCGCTGACGATGGAATACCTGGAGACGCTCGGGGTGCCGGTCGTCGGCTATCGCTGCGACGACTTTCCGGCCTACTACAGCATCTCCAGCGGAGTTCGTAACCCCCGCCGGATCGACGACCTCGACGAACTGGCCAGGGCGGTCCGGCTGCACTGGGCGGTCGGCAACGACAGCTCCTTCCTGGTGACCCACCCGATCGACGACCTGGATGCCCTTCCGTCGGACGAGATCTACGTGCTGGTCCGGCAGGCGCAGGCGGAGGCGGAGGCGGCCGGGGTGCAGGGCCCGGCGATGACGCCGTACATCCTCTCCCGGGTCTCGGCGGCGACCAACGGCCGTACCGCCGCGGCGAACCGGTCGGTGCTGCTCTCCACAAGCGCTCTCGCCGCCGAGGTCGCCGTCGCGCTGCGGGAGCACCCGTGACCACCGCGATCCTCTTCGACGTCGACGGGACCCTGGTCGACACTCCGGCCGGCATGGCCGACGTGCTGCACGCGGTCGTCGCCGAGCACGGCCGGACCGCCACCGACGAGCAGGTACGCCGTACCATCGGCCGCCCGCTGGCCGCCTCCCTGGCGGGGCTGCTCGCCCGACCGGCCGACCACCCCGAGGTGGAACGGGCCGTGGACCGGGCGCGGGAACTGTTCACCGAGACGGTCGTCCCGAACGCGGCCAAGCTGGTGTTTCCCGGCGTGCCGGAGTTGCTGACCGCCCTGCGCGCCCGCGGCCATCCGTTGGCGGTGGTCACCAGCAAGGTGCGGCCCAGCGCGATCGAGCTGCTGACCGCCACCGGTCTGCTGGACGCCTTCGACTGCCTGTCCTGTCACGGGATGGCCGCACGTGGCAAGCCGCACGCCGACCTCGCGTTGCTGGCGGCGGACACGCTCGGCGTACCGCCCGCCCGGTGCGTCGTCGTCGGTGACGCGGTGGACGACGTCCGGATGGCCAACGCGGCCGGCATGGTCCCGTTCGGGGTGACCACCGGTGTGGCCAACCGGGTCGAACTCCTTCTCGCCGGCGCCCGCGCCGTCTTCACCAGCCCGGCCACGCTCGGCCCGGCGCTGCTGCTCACCTCCGACACCCGTTCCGTCCGACCGCTACCAGAGGTGATCTGACCATGCCCTCCGTCGCCCGCTACCGAGCCGCCACCGGCAGGCCGACATCCGCCGCCGGCACCCTCGCCATCCTGGCGATCGCCCAGTTCCTGATCGCCCTCGACTACTCCATCGTCTACATCGCCCTGCCCCGTATCGGCGCCGACTTCGACCTGAGCGAGAGCGCCATCCAGTGGGTGGTGAGCGGATACGCCGTCTTCTTCGCCGGTTTCCTGATCGTCGGTGGCCGAGCCAGCGACCGGTTCGGTTCCCGGAATCTCTTCATCGCCGCGATGGCGGTCTTCGGGCTGGCCGCGCTCGCCGGCGGTCTCGCCACCGCGCCGGCGCTGCTGCTGGTGGCCCGAGCGGTCCAGGGCGTGGCCGCGGCGGCGCTCCAACCGGCCGTCATCGCGCTGATCAACACCTCGTTCGCCGCCGGTCCGGCCCGTAACCGGGCGCTCGGGGTCTGGGGCACGGTCGGCGCGTCCGGCCTCGCCGCCGGTGTGGTGATCGGGGGGCTGCTGAGCACCGTCTCCTGGCGCTGGGTCTTCCTGATCAACCTGCCGCTGGCCCTGATCTGTGCGCTCGCCGCGCCCCGGCTGCTGCCTCGACTGCGCCCTACGGTCGGACACAACCAGTTGAACGTGCCGAGCGCGATCCTCTGCACCGGCACGGTGCTCTCCACCGCCCTGGCCCTGACCCGGGCCTCCAGCGACGGTTGGACGTCCGGCGGCACGGTCGCCATGTTCGTGCTCGCCGCCGTGTTCCTGGGCGGGTTCGTCATCTGGGAACGGACCAGCACCCAACCGCTTGTGGACCCGCTGTTGCGGCGGACCCGTTCGCTCCTGGTGGGTTGCGGGTCGACCGCCCTCTACATGGCCAGCGTCGGAAACCAGTTCTTCGTGCTCACCCTGCTCCTCCAGCAGTTGCGCGGGTACGGTCCGATCGCGGCCGGCATGGCGTTCCTGCCGATGGCGGTGGCGATCGCCGTGGCCAACTCCGTCGCCGCCCGGATCGTCTCCGTGCTCGGCGTCCGGATGGCCCTGACCCTGGCGTTCGTCGGCAACGCCGCCGGCCTGCTGCTGCTGGCGACCCAGGTGCACGGCGAGAACTACCTGTTGCACCTGCTCCCCGGTCTGCTGATCACCGGCTTCGCGCACGGCGTCACGTACGTGTCGATGTTCATCGCCGGGACCGCCGACGTGGCCGACCGCAATCAGGGTGTCGGAAGCGCACTGATGACCACCTCCCAGTACATGGCCGGCGCTCTCGGGATCGCGGTGCTGGTCCTGGTGCTCGGCCCCGACCCGGACGCGCAGAGTTTCGGCGCCGCGTTCCTCACCACCGCCCTGGCGGCGGGCGCGGGCGCGGTCCTGGCCTTCTTCGGACTGCCCGCCAGGAGCGCCGGCGGCGCCGCCCGGACCTCGGACGACCGCGTGGCCACGGACATCGGGCCCGACACCGGGGCGGGTGACCAGCCGATCCACCGGCTGGTCCCGGAGTTCGGGGAGAGTCGGCGATGAGGGCCGCGGCATGGGCCGCCCAGCTCGGTGTGCTGGTGGTGCACAACGACCCGGTGGTCGAGGCGGAGCTGTGGGGTCGGGCACCGGCCGGGGTGACCGTGCACGCCGCGCGTTTCGAGAGCCCGACGAGCACCGGCGCGGAGTACACCGCGGAGAGCTGGCAGCGTCTCATCGCCCAGCCGGACATCCGGCGGGGGCTGGTCCAGCTCGGCCAGATGGACCTGACCGCGATCTGCCTCTGCTTCGCGTCGGCGAGCTTCTTCGGCGGCTTGGAGTTCGACGCCGGCTTCTCCGCCGCCGCCACCGACCTGGCGGCCGGGACCCCGGTCTACACCGCCGGGGAGGCGATCCGGGCCGGACTTGTCGAGCTGGGCGTACGCCGGCCGCTGGTGTTGGTGCCGCCGTGGTTCACCGACCCGACCTTCGCCGCGGCGCGGCGATATCTCAGCGCGGCGGGCTTCGAGGTGGCCGGGCTGCTGCACTACCGCCTCGACACCGGTTGGAACGCGGTGGAACGACACCGCATCTTCGACCGGGGTGGCCGCTGGGCGGTCGACCCGGACGAGGTCTGCCGGCAGGTGGCCGCCCGTTTCCCGGCCGACGCGGACAGCGTGCTGATTCCCGGTAGCGGATTCCGCTCGTGGGACGCGGTGGCCCGACTGGAGGCCGGCCTGGGCGTCCCGGTGGTCACCTCCAACCAGGCGTGCCTGCATCGACTGCTCACCGTCGCCGGTCTGGACCGGCCCGTGCCCGGCGGCGGCCGACTGGTCGACGCCGGCACCTGATCCCACCCGTTCGGCTGCCGTCCCGCGGCGCCGACGCGACGACGAACGACAGGAGAGATCGTGCCCACCACATCGTTCTGCACCGCCTTCTACCGACAGGTCCACGACCGGCCCGACGCACCGGCCGTGTCCTGGGCCGGAGACCAGATCAGCTATCGCCGGCTGGCGGAGCTGGTCCGCGACACCCGCGTCGCGCTCGACCAACTGGGTTTGGACGCCGAGGTGCCGCTGTGCGTCCCGGCGGTCAAGTCGCCGGAGACCGTCGCGCTGCTGATCGCCGCGTTCGAGCTGGACCGTCGGGTGCTGCTGCCCCCCGCCTCCCTGGGCCCGGAGTCGCTGGCCCGCGTCTGCGCCGCAGTCGGCTGCGCCGACATCCTCGGCGCCGACGCCGCCGGCCTGACGGTCCGGCCCAGCGGGGCGACCGGTCGGGCGCTGCCCGGGGCCGGGATGTTGCTCACCACCTCCGGCTCGACCGGCACGCCGAAGGTGGTCGAGCTCGCCCCGGACGGGGTGGACCCGTTTCTGACCTGGGCGGCCGGGACCTTCGACATCGGGCCCGACTCCCGGGTGCTCAACTACGCGCCGCTCAACTTCGACCTGTGCCTGCTCGACGTGTGGACCGCGTTGGCGACCGGCGCCTGCGTGGTGATGGTGGACCCGGAACGGGCCGTCGACGGTCCGTGGCTGGCGGAGTTCTGCCGGGAGCAGGGTCCCACGGTGGTGCAGGCCGTCCCGCTGTTCTTCCGGCTGGTCACCGACGCCGGTGGCCGGTTCCCGGGGGTACGGGACGTACTGCTCACCGGGGACGCCGCGCCGCCGCCCCTGCTCGACCGGATCGGGCGGGCCTTCCCCCACGCGCGGTTGTGGAACGTCTACGGCTGCACCGAGACCAACGACAGCTTCCTGCACCGGGTGGAGCCGGCCGAGGTGCGGGCGCTGGGCAGGACGCCGATCGGTCGCCCGATCGACGGGGTCGAGGTGTCCGTGGTGGACGCCGACGGCGCGGAGGTGACCGGTGCCGGCGTGGGTGAGCTGGTGGTCCGCACCCCGTTCCGAGCCCGGGGCTACCTGGACGCGGGGCCGAACGCCGCGCGCTGGCGGGACGGCTGGTTCCGCACCGGCGACCTCGTCCGGCGCGACGCCGCCGGGTTGTTCTTCCTCGCCGGCCGCAACGACGACCAGGTCAAGGTGCGCGGTGTCCGGACCAACCTGAAGGAGGTGGAGCAGGTGATGCTCACGCACCCGGAGGTGCTGGAGGCGGCGGTGCTCGCCGTGCCGGACGCGGAGGCGGGCAACGTCCTGCACGCGGTGGTCCGCCCCCGTGCGGCCTCGGACGTCAACGGGCTGCACCTGCGGTTGCACTGCGCGGCGGCGCTGCCCCGTACGGCCATCCCTGGCGTGTTCGTGCTCGTCGACGACGCGCTACCCCGGACATCGACCGGAAAGGTCGACCGCAACGTGCTGCGGGCGCGGCGCGAGCGGACGCCCTCCGGCGCCACCGAAGGGCGGTGACGAAATGATCAACTGGACCGATGAGCAGCGCGAGCTGCGCGGACTGGCCGAGGAGTTGGGCGCCGCCGCGGGCGACGGGCACCTGGGCCGGGACGCCGACCGGGAGTTCGGCTTCGCGGCCTGGAAGCTGATCCGGGAGACCGGCCTGCTCGGGCTGCCGTTCGACGAACGGTGGGGCGGGTTGGGCCAGGATCTGCTCACCACCATGTACGTCCTGGAGGGGCTGGGGTACGCCTGCCGCGACGGCGGGTTCAGCTTCTCCGTCTCCACCCACATCGTCAGCACCGGCGTGCCGCTGCAACGGTTCGGGTCCGCCGAGCTCAGGCAGCGCTACCTGCCACGGGTCAGTGACGGATCGATCATCGGGGCGCACGCGATCACCGAGCCGTCGGGTGGCTCCGACGTCATGGGAATGCGCACGACAGCGGTTCGCGACGGCGATCACTACGTGCTCAACGGCAGCAAGGCGTTCGTCACCAACGGGCCGATCGCCGACGTGATCGTCGTCTACGCCCTGACCGGTAAGCGAGGTAGCCCGGCCGCGCTCACCGCGTTCCTGGTGGACCGGGACACGCCGGGCCTGGTGGTCGGACCGCCGGTGGCGAAGATGGGCCTGACCACGTCTCCCTTCTCGGAGTTGTTCTTCGACGACTGCCGGGTCCCGGTGACGAACGTGATCGGTTCGCCCGGCGCCGGCTTCCTGGTCATGGATCACGTCATGAAGTGGGAGATCCTCTGCTCCTTCGTGATCAATCTGGGCGAGATGCAGCACCGGCTGGAGCGCTCGATCGAATACGCCCGGTCCCGGATGCAGTTCGGTCAGCCGATCGGCTCCTTCCAGTCGGTGTCGAACCGGATCGTCGACATGCACATCGCGGTGGAGAACGCCCGCAAGTGGCTCTACGACACCGGGCAACGCCACGTCGACGGCGAGAACGTCACAGTCGACATCGCGGCCAGCAAGCTGATCGCCAGCGAGAGCAACGTCGCCGTCGCACTCGCCGCCGTCCAGGTCTTCGGCGGCTACGGCTACACCAGTGAGTACGGCCTTGAGAAGGACCTGCGCAACGCCGTCGCCGGAACCATCTACTCCGGCACCTCCGACGTCCAGCGCCAGCGAATCGCCCGGATGCTCGGCCTCTGACCCCCCGCATCTCCCCTTCCGTCCACATCCCTGGAGGACCACCCCATGTCCGTGTCGACCACCCTCACGCACGCACCCCTGCTCACCGCCACCGAGTTCATCGACCACGACTCCGAGGTCGTCCGCGACTTCGTCGCCCGGCACCTGCCCGACGCGCCGGAGGCCACTCCGACCGAGCGGGCGGTGGCCCTCTACTACGCCGTCCGCGACGGCATTCACTACGAGGTGTACGGGGCCGACCTGTCCCGCCACGGCCTCCGGGCCAGCTCCACGATCACCAGGGGCACCGGATTCTGCGTGCACAAGTCCATCGTTTACGCCGCCGCGCTGCGGGCGGTCGGCATCCCGAGCCGGATCTACTACGGCGACGTCCGCAACCACCTCGCCTCCCCGCAGCTCGAGGAGCTGATGGGCGGCAACATCTTCACCTTCCACAGTCTGACGACGGTGTACCTGGAGGGCCGGTGGGTCCGGGCCACCCCGGTCTTCAACCGGATGCTCTGCCGGCTCTATCGGATCAAACCGCTGGAGTTCGACGGGCTCACCGACTCGATGTACCACCCCTACGACGACGAGGGCCGCCGGCACATGGAGTTCCTCCGCGAGCACGGCGAGTTCGACGACGTCCCGTACGACATGGTCGTCGGCGGCATCCGCTCCGCCCACCCCAAGCTCTTCGCCAGCCGGTACGCCACCGCGCGCGGCTCGCTGGTGGCCGATGCGACGGTTCGGGGAGGTGCGTGATGGGCGGAACGGACGTGGCCACGGCCCCCGTGCACGCTGCCGCCCGGCGGGACACGGTCGACCTGGAGCTGGTCGTCCCGGCGTTCAACGAGGCCGCCCGGCTGCCGGCCACGCTCGCCGAGGTGACCGCCTTCCTGGCCGGTCAACACTGGCGGTCCCGGGTGGTGGTGGTGGACAACGGAAGCACCGATGACACCGCGACCGTCGTGAAGGCCGGCAACTGGGACGCCGAAGTGGTGGTGGTCGGGTGTTCCCGGCCGGGCAAGGGCGCGGCGGTCGGGCGCGGAATCGCCGGCAGCAGGGCGCGCTTCGTCGGCTTCATCGACGCCGACCTTTCCACTCCGGTGCCGACCCTGACCCGGGCGGTCGACGCGCTGGAGGCCGGCGCCGCGGCGGCCATCGCGTCCCGGCACGCTCCGGGGGCCGAGCTGGCCTGTCCGCAGCCGGTCGCCCGCAGGTTGGGCGGTTCGGTGTTCCGGGCGCTGGCGAGGCAGCTCGTGCCGGGTGTGCACGACACCCAGTGCGGGTTCAAGCTCTTCGACCGGCCGGCCGTGCAGCGGGCCCTGCGCCGCTGCCACCTCAGTGGCTTCGCGTTCGACGTGGAGCTGCTGCGACAGATCCGGCGGGCCGGCGGCCGGATCACCGAGGTTCCGGTCGTCTGGACCGACGACGAGCGCTCCACGTTCCGCCCGCTGCGGGACGGACGGGCAGCCTTCGCCGACCTGTTCCGCCTCTACCGGGCGGACCTGCTCGGCACGGCCGGGGCGGGTGCGCGGTGAACCCGCACCTGCCACACCCGGCGGACCGCCGGGTGCTGGTGTTCGGCGAACGCGACACGCACCAGCCCGGCGCCGCTGCCGCCGGGCGTTACCTGCACGAGGTCACCCGGCGCTGGGCGGCGGACGGCACCCAGGTCACCTGGGCCGCGCGCCGGCTGCCGGGCCGTCCCGAGCAGGAGACGATCGCCGGGGTACGGGTGCTGCGTGCCGCCCGACCGTTGAGCGCGGTGGCGCGTGCGGTGCGGGACGGGAACCGCTTCGACGTGGTCCTGGCCACCGGCGGGTCGATCGGCGCCCTGCCGCTGGTCGTCGGCCCTTCCGTACCCGTGGTCGAGGTGGTGGACCGGACCGACCGCCACACCGGCACCCGCCCGGGCCAGCTCCTGGCCGGCGCGGTGGGCCGGTGGAGCCGGACGGATCGGGTGACCGTGGCGCTGTCGCCGTCGGCCCGGCACGACCTGCGCCGGCGGCTCGGCCTCCGGGGGCCGATCTTCGTGGTGCCGCCCGGCGCCACGACGCCCGCTCCGGACGGCGTCACAGGACGCGCAACGGTCCCGACCGTCGTGGTCGAGGCCGACCTGGTCCCGCAGGAAGGGCTCAACGTCCTGCTCGACGCGCTGCCGGCCGTCGTGGCCGCGCTGCCGGACCTGCGGGTCGAGATCCTCGGCGACGGCCCGGACCTCGCGCGGCTGCGCCGGCAGGTGGAGGTCCTTCGGTTGGCCTCCGCGGTGACCCTGCACGGCCCGCTCGTACCGGAGCTCCGGGACCGGTGGTGGCGTCGCGCCTGGTTGACCGCCTGCACCGGGACGCGCGAGGGGCGCGGTTCCCGACTGCTCGACGCCGCCGCGTACGGGGTGCCGGGGGTGGCGCTGGCCGCTGCCGGCGCCCGGGACTTCGTGCGTCCGGGCCGCACCGGCGAGATCGTCAGCTCGGCCGACCGGCTGTCGGATGCGCTCGTCGGCCAACTCGTGTCGTTGGCCGACGACGAGGTCGCCAGCGGGTTCGCCGAAGCGTGCCGGGCCTGGGCCGCCCGGTTCACCTGGGACCGGACCGCCGCTCTGCTCGCCGGCGTGGTCGAGCACCAGATCCGGACGGCCCGATCCGGACCGACCCGCCGCCGGTCGGCCCGCCCGGACATCGCCACGCTTGTCAGATTTCCCGGGCGCGGGCCGGTGCCGGTCGGCGCGCTGCGCTCGACCGACGAGGTTGACGTGGCGGACGAGCAGGTCAACCTCCTGCTCAACGGATGCGACGAACTCGACGCCCTCGGGGTGCTGGATCGTCTCGGCGCGACCGGCGCCGAGCTGCGCCTCGCCGGCCACGACGAACTGCTGATCGGACCGCGTCCACTCCCGCCGATCCTGGCCGGACGCGCACCCCACCTCCCATTTGTGACGGACAGGAGCTGAGCCATGCAGACGACAGAGATCGAGTCGCGGCCACCGAGCCGACGGCTGAACATCGGCACGATCGCGGCCGTGGTGGTCGCAGCGTTCGCGCTGGCCCTGATCGCCGAGGCGATCTTCACCCGCGACCCGTACTGGGCGCTGCGGTGGACGGTGGACCTGAAGGTCTACCTGGCCAGCGGCGAGGCCGTGCGGCACGGCACCTCGCTCTACGACGTGGCGATCCAGAGCCCGCTGTACGGGCCGATGCCCTACCTCTACCCGCCACTGACCGCGATCCTCTTCTTCGTGCCGCTGTCCCTTTTGCCGATCGGCGTGGCGAGCCTGGTGTGGAACACGTTGTCGCTGATCGCCCTGGGTGCGGTCGCCTGGCTCTCGCTGGGCATCGCCGGAGTCCGCACCCCGCGTACCCGGGCCGCGCTGACCCTGGTCGTGCTCGTCCTGGCCACCTGGCTGCTGCCGGTGCGGATCCAGCTCATCGCCGGGCAGATCAACATGTTTCTCCTGCTGCTGGTGCTGCTTGACTTCCGCGGCCACACCGGTCGCTGGCGCGGGCTGGGCATCGGGATCGCGGCCGGGCTGAAGGTCACGCCGTTGATCTTCATCGCGTACCTCGTGGTGACCCGGCAGTGGCGGGCGGCGGCCACCGCGACGGCGGCCTTCCTCGGCACGGTTGCCCTCGGGTTCGTCCTGCTACCGGCGGACGCGGCGCGGTACTGGGGTGGTCTGGTCCTGCATTCGTCGCGGGCCGGCGGGGTGTGGGACACCCCGAACCAGTCGCTGTCCGGGGCCCTGGCCCGGGGGGTGTCGAGCACCCAGTTCGCGCACTGGTGGCTGGTGGTACTGGCGATCGTGGCGGTCCTCGGGCTGGCCGTGGCCCGCTACGCTCACCAGCACGGCTCGGACTTTCTGGGCTTCTCCGCCGCGGCCGTCACCGGGCTGCTGGTCTCGCCCGTGAGCTGGGAACACCACTGGGTGTACGTGATCCCGCTGCTGGTCTGGCTCGCGGTCCGGGCCTACCGGGACCGCTCCGCCGTGCTGGCCACGCTGACGGTCGTGCTGGCGGCGGTCTTCTCGATCCGGGTCTTCTCGCTGTTGGGCATCCAGGAGTCGCCGCCGGCGCCGATGGCGCTGGCGGGCTGGGAGCAGGTGATCGCCGCGCTGTTCCCGCTGACCGGCCTGCTGCTCCTCCTGGCCGGGCCGATCTGGCTCCATCGGACCAGTCGGGTGCCGGTGGCCGAGCCCGCCGAACGGGTGCTGCTCCGTGAACCCACAGGTGCCGTGGCCGCTTAGGCCGGCCCGCCGGTGCTGCGGGGGACGACGTGTCGGCGTCGTCCCCCGCAGCGTCGGCCTTGCGCTGGCCATGCCGGGCAAGCAGGGCAGCGGACACGCCGTCGGCCAGGCAAGGAGGGGCGCCGGTGTGCGCGGTGCCGCGCATCGCGGGAATGATCAGTCAGCTCTTGGTGGGGCGGTGCTGTCCCGGACGACCAGTTCGGTGGGGAGCAGCGTGTGTTCGGCGGCGATCGGACGGCCGGCGAGATGGTCCTGGATCGCGCGACTGAGCGCCGCCGCCGCGAGCCGCCCCTTGGCCTGCACGTTCTGACGGACGGTGGTCAGGGTGGGCCAGATCTGCACGGCGAGCGGGTTGTCGTCGAAGCCGACCACCGACAGCTCGCCGGGAACGTCGATGCCGAGTTCCTCGGCACATCGGAGCGCGCCGTAGGCGACCGCGTCGGAGAAACAGAGCAGCGCGGTGGGCCGGTCGGGCCGGTCCAGGAGCAGCCGGGCGCCCGCCTTCGCCTGCTCCAGGTCGGCGCCGCTCTGTCGAGCCATCAGGGGGTCGATGCCGGCCGCGTCGAGCGCGTCACGCCACCCGAGCATCCGCTGGGTGGAGGCGTGCCCTTCGGCGGTGAGGTCGGCGGCGGTGACCAGGCCGTGCGTGCCATGCAGGCCGGACAGGAGCAGCCCGATCCGCCGGTGCCCCAGGTCGATCAGGTGCTGGGCGGCGGCCCGGGCGCCTGAGCGGTCGTCCACGTTGACGGCGGGGATTCCCTCGACCGGCAGTTGGTCGACGTAGACCAGGGGCAGCTTGCGGCGGGTGAGGAACTGGACGGCCGTCGACGTGGGATCGCACGAGTAGACAAGTGCGCCGTCGATCGCCACGTCCCGCGCCGGAATGATCGCGCCGTCGTCGGACGACGTCAGCAAGGTGAGTGACAGCCCGGTCGGGCCGAGCTCTTCCGCGACCGCGCCGAGGAAGCTGGTGGCGACCAGGTCGGTGAAGGCGAAACGGAGCGAGGAGGTAAGCACGATGCCAACGGCGCCGGTGGTGCCCCGGGCCAGGGCGCGCGCCGCCGGATCGGGGCCGACGTAGCCCGCTTCCCGGGCGGCGGTGAGGATCCGCTCGCGCAGCGCCGCGGACAGTTGGTCGGGCTTGGAGAAGGCGTTCGACACGGTCATCCGACTCACGCCGACCCGGTCGGCGATCGTCTGCAGTGTCACCCGGGACGCCACGCCACCACCAGTCGTTCCAGCTGTGCCCGCCGTCAGGGTCGAGGGCGCCCTGACGGCGGATCGGTCTTCGGTCCGGCAGCCACCTGGGTCGGCGGAGGCCGATGCCTACCGGCTGGTATCAGGCTATCAAAGACCACGATCAGGCCAGCTTGACCGCTCTGGCGGCGCGAGCGAGACGCTTGGCGACGGCGGTACGGACGACCTTGGCGCGCTGCGGCTTCTCCACGTGCGGGACGACCGGGGCGTCGGGGCGGGCGCTGGCGAATTCGTAGTCGACAGCGTTGATGGCGGTGACGAAGGCGGCGGGCATCTCCATGGCGAACTCCTGACTCACCGAAGCTGTTTTCTATACCGGTACAGTAGCGAGGCTTTCTGTACCGGTCAAGAAGCAATCGGGCTGGGGTGGACGCTGCTGCTCGGCGCGGTGACCTCGCTGCCCGGCATCGCCACCACGATCATCGGTTCGGTGCGGCAGGACGCCGAGTTCGCCCTCGCCAACCCGATCGGGGGCATCGCGGTGCAGACGGTGTGGCTGGCAATCGCCGACCTGCTCTACCGCCGGTCCAACATCGAGCACGCGGCGGCTTCCCTGGAAAATGTCCTACAGGCGGTCGTCCTGGTGGCGTTGCTCTGCTTGCCCGTGGTGGCGTACGCGACGCCTGAACTCACCGTCTTCTGGGTGCACCCGGCGCGAGCCTGCTGATCCCCGTGATCTATCTGTACGGCCTGTCACTGCTCCGCAGGGAACCCATGTGGTTCGCGCGCCGTACCGCCGACACCCGTCAGGACGTGCCGGCCGCGACCCCGTCGGATGTGAGCCTCCGCCGACTGTGGTTGCGGCTGGCCGCGCTGGCCGCCGTGGTGGCCGCCACCGGCTACCTGATCGGCCAGGGCGGGCTCGGCGTGGTCGCCGCATCGGGTCTACCAAGCGGTTTCGTGGGCTTCACGCTCACCACGGCGATCACCTCGCTACCGGAGTTGATCGCCCTCATCGCGGCGATCCGCATCGGGGCGTTGACCCTCGGCATCGGCAACATCCTCCCGCGCCGCTCCTTAGCCTGATCGACCGTGCCAGGTCAGACGTTCGACCATCTGACGAGCAGGCCCAACAAGCTTGTACAATTTATTGTACGTAACGTTTGGGAGACAGCAGCATGCGCACCGTTCCCTACTCAGAAGTCCGGCAGAACCTGGCCAAGATGCTCGACCATGTCGTGGACGACGCCGAGGAGGTGGTGGTCACCCGCTCCGGTCGGGAGGCCGCGGTCATCATCTCGCTGCGCGAGTACGAGTCGTTGAAGGAGACGGCCTACCTGATGGCCAGCCCCGCCAACGCGCGCCGCCTGAATGAAGCCGTCGAAGAACTGCGTAACGGGGGTGGGGAGATGCACGACCTGATCGACCCCGACGCCAGTTCAGGCGAGGCGTCGGCAGCGTGAAGGTCCAGTTCGCCGGCCGAGGCTGGGAAGACTATCTGACCTGGCAACGAGATCGCCAGATGCTCAAAAGAGTGAACGCCTTGATCGAGGATGTCCGACGCAACGGCCACCAAGGCATCGGCAAACCAGAGCAGCTCCGCGGAAACTGGGCGGGATTCTGGTCGAGACGCATCGACCAGGAACACCGCCTTGTATACCGGATCATGGACGACACCGTGCAGATCGCGCAGTGCCGCTACCACTACGAATGAGGTAGAGGACCACTCCCTCCGCCGAGGGACACGGCCCTGCGGCGGCTGCGTGCCGTCGCCATGCGACTCGCCGTACGGCAACATCCCGGCCCGTCCAGCACCGTGCCGCCGTGGTCAGCCACAGTCCACGTCAAGAAGCCGAGCCAAGCGTCACGATGCGTCGCGGTCAACGGGTCCGCATGAAAGATCAACAAAGTGGGCCGCCTGGGACTCGAACCCAGAACCTAAGGATTAAAAGTCCTCAGCTCTGCCAATTGAGCTAACGGCCCGTCGGGCCATCAGGCTACCCGATCACTGGCCCCGGGGTTGAGGTCCGCCTCCGCTTCGGGGACGGCTGCGCGCCGGGTCGCGCCACGGCGCCGGGTGCGCGGACGACTGCGGTGGCCCACCGCCGCAACGATGGGCCACCGCCGGTCGACCTGTCGACTAGCTCGTGACGAGCCGGAACTGCTGGTTGGCCTGACCGTTGCAGTCGTAGATCTGGACCTGCTGCCCGTTTCCGGTACCCCAGACGTCGAGGCAGCGGCCGGACTGGACGCCCGTGATGGTGCCGTTGGAGTTGACGTTCCACTGCTGGTTGGCCTGACCGTTGCAGCTGTAGATCTGGACCGCCGAGCCGTTGCCGGAGCCGGCGGCGTCCAGGCAGCGGCTGCCGCCGTACACCGTCAGTTGCCTGCTGCCGGTGGAGGTCCACTGCTGGTTGCTCTGGCCGTGGCAGTCGTAGAGCTGCACCCGGGTGCCGTTGTTCTGCGAGGAGTTCGGCACGTCGATGCACCGGCCCGACTGGCTGCCGACGATCCGTCCGGCGCCGCCGGACGGCGGCGGCGTGGTCGGCGAGGTGGTCGGCGTCGCCGTCGGCGAGGTGGTCGGCGAGGTGGTCGGCCCGGGGCCGGCGGCGTTGAGGACGTTGAGGACCGAGTTGTACGCGGCCTTCTTGTTGCCGCCGCCGTCGAACAGCAGCGGGCTCTCGTTGGAGCGCCACGAGTCGCTGTCGCGGACACCCCAGACGGTGATGCCGATGCAGCGGGGCACGTTGATGCACGCCTGGGTGAGCCCGGCGTACTGGGAGGTGGAGGAGTTGGTGACGTCGACCTCGGTCAGCGCCACGTCCACGCCGAGGGCGGCGAAGCTGGACAACGTGGTCTGGAAGTTGCTCGGCAGCGAGCTACCACCGGTGAAGTGGGTCTGCAACCCCACGCAGTCGATCGGCACACCGCGGGACTTGAAGTCCTGGATCATCCGGTAGACGCCCTGCGTCTTGCCGTACGACCAGTTCTCGATGTTGTAGTCGTTGTAGCAGAGCTTGACCGACGGGTCGGCCGCCCGCGCGGTGCGGAACGCCACCTCGATCCAGTCGTTGCCGGTGCCCTGGAGGTTGGAGTTACGGCGGCTGCCGTCCTCGTTGAACGCCTCGTTGACCACGTCCCACGCGGCGAGCTTGCCCTTGTAGTGGCCCATCACACCGTTGATGTGATTGATCATCGCGTTGCGCAGCGTGCTGCCCTGCATGTTCTGCATCCAGCCCGGCTGCTGCGCGTGCCAGGCCAGCGTGTGCCCGCGGACCTTCAGGCCACGCTGGGTGGCCCAGTTGTAGATCTGGTCACCGGAGTTGAAGTTGAACTGATTCTGGTTCGGCTCCGTCGCGTCCGGCTTCATCTCGTTCTCAGCCGTGATCATGTTGAACTCACGCGCCGCGATCGTGCTGTACGTCGAGTCGTTCAACCTGCTCGCGGCAATGGCGGTGCCGAAGTACCGCCCCGACTGCGCGGCTGCCGCGCCCAGGGTGGAGGCCGCCTGGGCCGGACCGGGTACCAGCAGCCCGGCGCCGGCCAACGCCAGCGAGCCGGCGGCTGCGGCCACCGCCACGCGATAGCGACCACGCCTCAGTAGACGTTCCATGACACTCCTCTGCATATCGGACGGTGATGTGCAAGGTGGTGGCGGGCGTGGAGACCACGCCCCTACCGTCAGGTCCGAAACTTTTCGGAAAACTACCGGTAACTGCACGGAACATACTCGGCAGTCCGCGATCGGTCAATGTCGATGACTATCGGGCCTGGTCAACCGTTGGACGCGAGGATTCGGCAGGGGTGACCGAACGTTGTCGAACGTAACGAGCCGTTCACGCTGTCCATCCGGGACAGCGCTCGGTCGGCCGGAAACTTCCGGGACGATCGTCGAGGGGACCGAACGGCGTCAGCGGGCGTCGTACCGCTCGCGAGCGAGGTACACCTCGTCCATGTGCGCCTCCGCCCACACCTTGATGTGATAGGTCAGCCGGTGCAGCGACCGGCCCAGCTCGGTCAGCTCGTACGTGACGGTCACCGGCACGGTCGGCGTCACCGTGCGGGTGACCAGGCCGTCGCGTTCCAGGGAACGCAGCGTCTGGGTGAGCATCTTCTGGCTGACCCCGGCCAGCCGACGGGACAGCTCCGAGTAGCGCATCACCTGCGGGCCGACCTCGCCGTCCGGACCGTCGCGGCCGAGGGCGGCCAGGATCAGCGCCACCCACTTGTCCGAGATCCGGGCGAGCAACTGACGGCTGGGGCACGCGGCCAGGAACGCGTCGTACTCCACCCGCGCCCGGGCCCTCCTCTCGGTGGCCGTTCGCGTCGACATCGACCGCTCCTTCCCACCCGAGGGTGCCCTACGCACTTCGAAGTGCGTCCTTCCCGCTGGAGAGTTACCCCTCCATCGTGGTGTGGGAGAACCGTCAAGGACAAGGAGCACCAGACATGGGTACGCCCACCTTCCGCACCGCCGTCGTCCGCACCCCGGGCGGACCCGGCACCATCGAGGTCATCGACGTTCCGCTGCGCGAGCCGGGGCCCGGCGAGGTGCGGGTGGCGGTGGCCGCCGCCGCCGTCAACCCCGTCGATCTCGGTGTCGCCGGCGGCTTCTTCCACGGCCTGGGGATGATCAATCAACCGCACCACACCGGCCTGGGCTGGGACTTCGCCGGCACCGTCGTCGCCACCGGCACGGGCGTCGACCTGACCGCCGGCACCCGGGTCGCCGGCCTGGTGGTCGGGTTCGACCGCGACTACGGCACCTACGCCGAGCAACTCGTCGTGCCGGCCGCCGAGCTGGCCGTCGTACCCGACGGGCTGGACCTGGTGGCGGCGGCGACGGTGCCGCTGAACGGGCTGGCCGCGGCGCAGGTCGTCGACCTCCTCGGCGACGCGCCCGCCGGGGCCGACCGGCTGCTTGTCACCGGCGCGGCCGGCGCGGTCGGCGCGTACGTCCTCGTGCTCGCCGCGGACCGGGGCTGGCGGGTGACCGGCCTGGCCCGCGCGGAGGACGAGGAGTTCGTGCGGGGCCTCGGCGCCGGCTTCACCGCGACGGCCGAGTCGGGCTTCGACGCGGTGGCCGACGCCGCGAACCTTCAGGAGCAGGCGTTCGCCCTGGTCCGGGACGGCGGTGCGTTCGTCGGGGTCCGGCCGAACATCCGGCCGGCCCCGGCCCGCGGCGTCAGCGTCGCGGCCGTGGACACGCACGCGGACGGCCGGCAGCTGGCCGACCTGCTCGCCCGCACCGCGTCCGGCGAACTGCCGGCCCGGGTGCACGCCGTGCTGCCGCTGGACCGGGCGGCGGACGCCCACCGCGCGGTCGCCAAGGGCGGGGTACGCGGCCGTTACGTGCTCCGGCCCTGACCGGGGCCGCGCACCGCGCTCGTCGAAGGGCCGGACGGGGTCTCAGCCGAGCGCGGTGTGCTGCGGCGGAAACCGCAACTCCAGTTCCACCGTCTGCACCTCCTTCCGGCCGACCGTGATCGGCTCGGGCCGTCCGGTCCGGTAGCCCTGGGCGAAGTCGACGCCGCAGTTGCGCAGCAGCTCGATGGTCTCCTCGTCCTGGACGTACTCGGCGGCGACTCGGATGCCGAGCGTGTGGCACAGCTCGACAAGCGTCGACACGACCGCCTGACTCGCCGGGGACCGGCAGAGATCGACGATGAACGTCCCGTCGATCTTGACGAGGTCGACCGGGAGCTGTTTCAGATGGGTGAGCGTGCCGTATCCGGTGCCGAAGTCGTCGAGCGCCAGGTGGCATCCCAGTTCTCTGATCCCGGTGGCGAAGGCCATGGCCTCGTTCCGGTTCTCGATCAGGGCGGTCTCGGTGATCTCGAACGTCAGGCAGTCCGGCTTGACCCGGTGCCTGTCGATCGCGTCGGTCACGAAGGCGAGCAACCCGGGGTCGGCGAGCGACCGGCCGGAGATGTTGACCTGGTAGTGGGAGGTCTGGGCACCCCGGCCGATCAGTTCCAGGGCGTGGTCGACGACCCACTTGTCCACCGTGAGGATCTCACCGACCCGCTCGGCCATGTCGAGGAACGCCCACGGTGCGACCGGCTCACCGGTGTCGCTGCGCACGCGTAACAGGATCTCGTGCCGGGTGACCTGGTTGAGTTGGAGATCGACGATGGGCTGCGCGTAGAGCGCGAACCTGTTGGCCGAGACGACGCGATGGATCCGGGACCGGCATCGCTCCGTCCGCTCCCGTTCCTCCACCGGCCGGTCGAGGACGGTGACGGCGGTGCCGTTCCGGCGCGCGTCGCGGGCGGCGTTCTCCCCATCGATGAGCAGGTCGAAGCCGGTGGCGGGCACGCCGCTGCCGAAGTGCACCACACCGGCCGAGATGGTGAACCGCAACGGCTTCTGCCGCACGCTGAACAGGTGGTTCCGGAACGTTTCGACGATCCTGGCCGCCAGGCTCTCCGCGGTCTCCGGGTGGTCGTCGGCCGGGGTGAGGAGCACCCCCCACGAGCCGGAGCCCACCAGCCCACCTGTCACCTTCGCCCCGACGACCGCGCGGAGGACCCGGGCGACCTCCGCCGTCACCCGGTCGCGGTCCTCGTCGGTGAGCGCGTCGGGCAGCCGGGTGGCGGGCTCGGTCGCCACCACGACGAGCGCCCCGCCGGTGCTGCGCCGCGCCCGGTCCACCTCGTCGATCACGTACGCGCGGGTCGGCAACCCGGTCAGGACGTCCGGTACGGCCAGGTCGGTGCTGAGCATCCGGCTGCGCACGGCGAGCCGGTGACGCTCCTGCCGGGCCAGTTCGAACGCGGTGACGTCCTCCCCGGTCGCGATGATCCCCGACGGGCCGTCCTCGGCGGTGAGTATTTCGAGGTGGCAGTGCACGTGGCGGATCCGGCCCCCCGGTTGGACCACCCGGAAGCGGACCTCGTCGGGACGGTGCCGCTCCCACGCGGCCCGGACAGCCGCGCGGACCCGTTCGGCGTCGCCCGGATGGACGAGGTCGAGGACGGTCTCGGGCGTGAGGCGCCGCGTTCCCGGCGCGTGCCCGAAGATCATCGCCATCTCGTCCGACCAGAAGAGCCGGCCGAGGCACCCGGGTCCGCCGGCCATCCAGGTGAGCGTGCCCTGCTTCGACAACTGGGCGGCGCGGGCCACCCGGGTCGCCTCATCGACCTTCCAGGTCACCGGGTCGACCAGGTCGGTGTCGACCATGATCTCGTAGCCCTCGGCGAGCGAGAGGTCGTACCGGCTCTGCACGGTGCGCGCGACGCGGCGGGCGCGGGCCAGTTCCAGCGGGCTGGGCCTGGTCTCGGCCAACGCCAGCAGGTCATCGAGATCCACGGCTGCCCCCCTGACGCCGCCGGCCGGGCGAACGGGTGAAGCCGGCCTCCTCGGCCAGCTCACCGAGACCTCGCTTGGCAGCGGCCTTGTAACAGCGGACGCTGTTCTCGGTCAGCCCGAGGATGCGGGCGATCTCCTGGTTGGAGAAGCCCTCCCGGGACATCTGGAACACCTCGGCGTGCCGGGCCGGAAGCTGACGCAGCCAGGCCCGCAACGTCTCCTGCGCCTCCCACACGTCCGCGATGTCGGAGTGCGGCGCCGGCGGCAGGTCCTCCGGCGCCACCGCGGCCTCCCGCTGACGCCGGTCCCGGTCCTTCAGCAGGTTGAACCGGGCGGTACGCACGATCCAGCCGATCGGCCGCACGTGGTCCCGGAGTTCGGGCCACTTGACCCGCCCGTGCAGGTACGCCTCGTGCAGCGCGTCCGCCACCACCTCGCGGTCCCACCACACGGACCGGAGAATCCGCTCCACGGTGTGGTAGGAGCCCTCGACGAAGGTGGCGAACTCCCGGTCGTGGTCGGCCTTCACACGGAGGGCCTCCGCCCTGCGCGCGTCCTCGTCGTCGGCCGGCGTCCGGGCGGCGGTGCCCTGGATGTCGCTCACGCCGCCTCCCTGGTGATCCCGGACTTCGGCATGTCACGGATGCCCAGTTCCACCTCGCGATGACCGTCGCGATCACGCTCCACGATCCGCACCACGTCGTGGTCGGCCTCGGTGAGCCGGATCAGCCAGGTCACCCGGGCTGTCGTACGTGTCGTGGCCTCGCGTTCGGCGTGTATCCGCGCCCGGTATGCCACGCAGGCCCGCACCAGGCCCCCCACCACTCCGGCGACGGCTACGGCCACGGCCATCACCTGATAGCCGGTGAGCGGTTCCGCCAGTGCTTCGTTCATCGTTCCCCCTTGGCCCCTTCGGTTCGCCAATTACTATCCGTGGCAGGGCGGCAATGTAGACAGCTCATCGTCCACAATGTTCGGGGAGATCGACGATCAGTGTCTTGACCTCGACACAAATCAGAAAGTCATGCTGGCGGGACCCTGCGCGAGCACCTCGTCGCTGGTAACCCTCAGTGACACCCGCTTCACTGTGGACCACGCGCTCGGTCCAGCACCTCCTCGACGGTGAGCGGGCTGCGCGGATGGTGCGTCAGCGACAGCGGCGTCCGGATCTTCCGCGGCGGCGCGCCCTCGGCGGCGAGATAGAACTCGCCCACGGTCAGCCGGGAGATGTCCGGCACGTCGCCACCCTTGGCCCGCGCCATCTCGCGCGCCGCCTCGATCTGAATCGGGCTGTTCATCAGGCCGTACAACTGGGTGGCCGCGTTGCCGGGGATGCGGTTGTGCAGCCCCTTCGGCGCCTGCGTCGCGAAGACCAACCCGAGCCCGTACTTCCGGGCCTGGGCCGCGAGCGCCAGCGTGCTCTGGGTGCACGCGGTCATCGCCCCGGACGGGGCGAACGTCTGCGCCTCATCCATGATCAGCAACCCCAGCAGCGGCCGGTCACCGGCCGGGTTCTTCTTGATCCAGGCGAAGAGCGCCATCTGAAGCTGGTTGACGAAGCTCTGGCGTACGTCGTCCGACGGCAACCCCACCAGGCTGACGACCGACACCCGGGCCCGCTTGCCCGTGGCGGGGGTGAGCAGCACACCGGGGTCCATCGGCGTGCCCTCGCCACCGAAGAGCGGGTCGTTCACCATGGCGGCGGTGAGCGTCTGGGCCAGGCTGAGGCCGATCTTCTCGGCGTCCTCCAGGTCGATGATCCCGTCCGGCAGGTCGGCCAGGGTGTCGACGAGGCCCTTCAGCCGGGAGCCGCCGCGCCGGCCGTAGTGCTCGACGGCCTTGCGCAGCACCGCCAGGCCCAGGTGCGCCCGGGTGGCCCGGCCGGTGACCATGGCGCGTGGCGCCAGTGCCGCGACAGCCGCCTCGACCGCCTCGCCGAACTCGTCCGGGTCGTCCCGCACGCTCGTGAAGTCGGGCAGCGGCTGGAAGCTCAGCGGGCGACCCGAGCTGCGGCGCGGCGTCCAGATCACCACATCGGTGTGCGCCAGGTAGTCCGCAGCCCGGTCCGCGTCGCCCGGCCGCCACCCCGGGGGCGGCTCGGGCCACGCCTCGCCGAGACGGGCCAGGTCGTTGTTGGGGTCGAGCACGATGGCGGAGACCCCGGCGAGGGCGCACTCCTCGACGATGCGGCGGATCAGCACGGTCTTACCCGAGCCCGAGCCGGCGAAGATCGTGGTGTGCTTCCGCAGCGCCTCCAGAGCCAGCGGAACCGGCGCGCCGTCGTCGTACCCGTGCCCGACGACGAACGACGGCTCGGCCGCAGACGCGGACCTGGCCGCAGACGCGGGCCCGGTCGCGGGCCTGGTTGCGGGCTCGGACGCCGGCCCGGTCGCGGGCTCGGACGCCAGCCTGGTTGCGGGCTCGGACGCCGGAGCCGTTCCGGCGGGCGGCGCGGGCAGCGGTGAGGGCGGCCCGCCGTCCGCCGTCCAGCGGTCCACGTCCGCCAGCGCGTGCCTGAGGAACGTCAGCTCCCGGGTCGGCCGGCGGTCGACAAGCCAGCCCTGAAGGTCCATGGTGGCCTCCGCGAGCATGACCCGCAGCGCCGAGAGGACGCGCAGGTCCGCCTCGTCCAGGCCGATGGTCTGCCCGCCCGCCTCGGTGAACGCGCCGACCGCCTTCCGGGTGGCAGCGCTGGCCGACCACTCGCGGTTGCGCAACAGGAACAGCCTGCGTTTGGCCATGCCGGTGTCGAGGGCCGACGCCACGCTCGCCTTGCGCAGCCGGGCCAGCGCCGCGTTGCCGTGGTGGTCGTCGCTTATCGCCCGGAAGCACCAGTGCACCTGGTCTTCGGTGCGTTCGTCGAGCGTCAGGCGCAGCCGGGCGTGCAGCGGCGGATCGGTGCTCGGCGGCGGGTCGACGCTGAACGCCTCACCGGCGTCGCCGCGTTCCAGGATCCAGGCGGTGAGCCCGGCGGCGAGCAGCGCCGGCATCACCGCGTCCTCGGACGCCCGCTCCTGTGGCGCGCGGACGTCGGCGGCGGCTTTCAGTTCGGCGAAGCGGGCGTCGTAGCGGTCTATTTCCGCACCGCCGGCGGTGACGGGAGCGGGCCGGGGTGCCCGCGGCTCCGCCGTGGGCGGCTCGCCGAGGCTTGTCATCTCCCGCACCTCGTCGGCGGCGAGGCAGGCCCGGATGTGCCCGTCGATCTCGATCAGGAGCTGGCGCGGGGTGAACGCCCCCGCCTCGGCGAAGGCGCGCGGGGACACCGGCCAAGAGGGGTACGGCGGGGCGAATCCGACGTCCCGGTAGCGGAGGTCGAACCGCTTCTCGATGATCGCCCGCGCGAGGTCGGCGTCGTCGATCCGGCGCAGCGGCGGCGTCTCCCGGAACCGGTCGGCCACCGTGTCGGCGGCGGTGGACCGGATGATCGTCCACGAGTTCGGGATGCAGGCGAGGACGGTGAGCGTGCGTCGCGTCGTCTGCCGCAGCGACATCAGGCCGTCCGCCATCCGCGCCAGCATCAGCGCCTGCTCCGGGCTCATCGCGGCGGCGCCCACGAGCGACGGGTCGCTCTGGATCGCCAACTGGGCGATCAACGTGTCGATCTGGTCGATCGCCACGACCGACGGCCCGGTGAGCGCCAGCAACCAGGACAGGTCCTGCACGATCTGCTGGGCCGGGCGGGGCCTCCGGCGCATCCCCCACACCGCGCGTTCGCCCGCGACGACCTCCTCGCCGGAGAGGAAGTAGTTCTCCGCCAGGTCGCGGTGGGAGATGTCCTCGGAGGCGCTCAAGGCGAGCGCCCGCGCGGTCTCCTGGCAGGTCCGGGCCGCGTGCCTGTCGAAGTCGCCAAGCCCGTCCAGGAACGCGTCGAGCGCCGCGCGGGTCAGCTCGGTGTCGCCCATCACCGCCCGGCGTGCCGTCCGGGGCGCGCCCACAAGCGCCGACAACCGCCGCAGCAGCAACTTGAGCTGGGTTTCCGGGCTGCCGGGCACCGGCCGGGCCAGGCCGTCGAGCATCGCGGCCAGCACACTGTCCCAGAAGTTCTCCGCGTCGAGCAGGCCGACCAGGAAGAAGTAGCCGCCCCGTTCCTGCACCTGCTGGCGGATCACGCCAAGCAGGTGCGTCTTGCCGGACCCCCGCTGGCCCTGGACGACCAGGCCGAGCGGGCTGCCCTGCGGGTTCGCCTCGGCCTCCGCCACGCCGGCGAGCACGTCCCGGACGGCCGGGACGTGCAACCCGTCGACGTGGAAGGGCAGCGGGCGCCACACGTCGTCGGGGACCGGCGCCCAGTCGAACCGCAGGGCCGCCAGCGCGGTTCGTTCCGCCTCGTTCATTCCCCGCCGATCGCCAGCAGGTGGTTCTCCTGCCCGCCGAGGCGCAGCGCCGCCCGGATGTCCGCCTCGGTGAGCGTCTTCTGATTCGACTCCGGCGCGATCGTCACGCCGGGCTCCCGGCTGAGCCGGCGCAACGCCTCGTCCAAGTCGTCACGCGGCACGTCGGCGAAGAACGGCCGGAGCCGGCGCAGGCTCACCCAGGCGCCCGGCTCGTCGGCGAGCGCCCGACAGGCACTGACGACGCGCGCGGTCAGCGCCCCGGCCGGGTCGGCCGGCACCGGGGCCGACGCCCGCACGTCGGTCAGGGCGAACAGCTCGGCGAGCGTGGCGCAGCCACTGCGCGCCAGCACCCGATCCCGCAGGTTGGTCTGGAGGGCGGTAAGCGCCGCGCCGAGCGCGGACGCGCCGCGCAGCGCGAAGTCGAGGTCACCCTGCATCCGCACCCAGCCCTTGTCGTCGAGCTGGAGGGCGTACGTCGACCCGCTCTTGCGGCTCGCGACGTAGTGCAGGCGGGTGAGCTTGTCCCGCTGCGGCTTGCGTACGTCCAGGTGGTAGCGGTCGCGCAGCTCGGTGTTCAACACCTCCCGCGCCTCGGCCATGAGCACGACGAGGATCGCGCTCTCGGATGCCGTCAGGTCATCGCCGGCCATGCTGCCGTCCTTCCGCAATGTCCCGGCGACGGGCCCGCAGATACGTACCGATCTGCTGGACCACGGCGCCGACGTCGTGATTTACCCGGGCGTTGGTGAAGCGCAGGACGGCGTAGCCGGCCAGTTGCAGGTGCACGTCGCGCTGCCGGTCGGCCTCGAAGTGGACCGGCCGGCAGTGCTCCGGTCCGTCGATCTCGACCACGCACCGCTCGTCGGGCCACAGGAGATCGAGCCGGATCGGCGCGGCCAGCCGGTGGGACCGCCAGCTCTGGTTCCACCGCCGCCCGGCCGCCCAGCTCTCGGCGGCGAGCGCCGCCTCCAGCCGCTTCTCCGCGTCGCTTGCCGGATGCGGCCGACCCACCACCGCCTCGTGGTCGTCCGGCGAGTCGGGCGGTGCGGCGGCGGGCGGCGCGGCGGCGGGCGGCGCGACCCGGAACTCCGGCAGCCCGTCCAGCCCGGCCGCGCCGGTGCCGAGCAACCAGACCGCCGGGCCGCGGTGCTGCACGAGCCAGCCGGCGCCAGCCGCGACCACCGCGCCATCGCCGCCCGCCGGTTCGACGAGCAGCACCACCCGCCGCCGCCCGAACGCGGCGGCGACGAGGCGCGCCAGCGCGGTGGCCCGGGTACGCGCCGGAAGCGGCGTAGTGGTGGGACGCCGGCCGGTCACCGCGAAGACTGCGAGGTCCGGCAGGAAGGATCCGGGAAAGCGCTCGCGGCGTGCCCGTGCGGTGGCCGCGACCCGGATCGCCGCGAGCCCGGCCGTGTCCGGACGCACGCCGTCCGCGACCTCGGGCAGCCACGCCGGCAGCAGCTCGACGGCGACCTGTTCGAGCCGGTCCAGCGCGGCGTGCACGACATCCGCCGGCATCGCGTGCCGGGTGGCCGGGCGGTGGACCACGGCGGCCAGGTCCGGATGGTCGCGGGCGACAAGCATCGCCAGGGCGTCGGTGTCCGCGGCGGGCAGGGCGACGACGCGATCGGACGGTACGTCGGTGAGGCTCCGGTTCGACAGCAGCGCGAACCCCTCCCACCGTCGACCCGAAACGTGCCGCACCAGACTACGAATCAGTTTCCGGCAGCACCAGACCGCGTGCGGGCGGCGGGAGTTGACTCTGGGTGCGTTTGTGGTTGCCAGAGCGACAACAAACGCACCCAAAGGTCGGAGGTTCGTTAATCCTGCTCGTCGAGGTGCGGCCGGTGCTCGCGGATCCAGGCTTCGATGTCCTCGGTGCGCCACACGCGGCCCGTCGCCAGCGTCTCGTACGGCTCCGGCCAGTCGGGGCGCTTCATCAACTGCTCCACGCGCTGGCGACTGACGCCCAGCCGGGTACGAATCTCGTACGCACCCATCAGACGGCGGCCCATGTTCGGGACGCTAGACGGATGACCCTGTCGGTGTACATGGCCGGCTGCCCTGTTGTTCCACGCCACCGCCGCCCTGCGTCGGTCGATTGTCAAGGTCGACGGTGCGGAATGAGTGCCCCGCGCGTTACTGGCCCGGGACGCTTTCCTTCACGAAAACGCCGGCGCCCGGCAGCGACTCCGTGAGCCCCTGCATCTTGAGCACGAGATACACGCGGTCGGCGACGAAGCTGGACACCTCGTACTGCTCGCACAGCTCGGCCCGGCTCGGCAGGCGCGAGCCGGGCGGGAACTCACCGGACTTGATCCGGTTCGCCATGTCGTCGGCTACCTGCTGGTAGCGGTACTGCGGTGGCACTTGTGGTTCTCCTCCGGTCGGCACCCCTACTCAATCACCCATGGGGAGTCCTTGACTACCAATGGCTATCCATGGCAGGTTGCGGAGTAGCGCTCCTCCGGTCGGCAACTGGCGGAGTGCCCGGATGGCGGTCCGGGCACGCGACGCATGACTCCGTGCCCGGACCTGCCTGTCTCTGGAGGCTGCCATGATCGAGAGGCAAGCACCCCGCTCAGAGTGGGTGCCGCAGTTGGCGAAGCAGATCATTCGACGACATTGGATCCTGGGCAACTGCGCGCATTGCCAGCATCGGCGCGGAGAGTGTCCGTCCCTGCGGTGGGCGCGAGATCGGCTCAAGGCGCGGCGGCTGGCCGGTAACGCGCCAAACCGCTTCGACTCGACGGATTGGCGCTGAACCCTAGGTTCGGCCCGCCCGTGTGGTGTCTTCGACCGTCGCGGGCTGCGGAAGTCCCCTGTCCCACCCTCGCCGCCGTGGATCTGCACTCGGTAGTGTGCCGTGCTCCGTGCGCCGTCACCTGTGAGCGGTGCTGGGCGTGCGATGTGTGTCGGGGAATCGAACCCCCACGCCTGCCCACGGCGCGCCAGGAGTGAGCCGGATTACCCGCCGGCTCTCGGGGCGTGCACGCCTCCACGTCGGCTACCTGCTCCGCAGCCCGTCAGTCGAGCAATTCGATCTCCCAGTTCGTCCGCTGGATCAGCGTGTCCACCTCGCGTACCTGCCGGGCCAGGTCGTCCGCCTGTCGGCGCAACTCCGCCACCGGAAGCGCCGGGATCATCTTCAGCTCCGACCGCAACTGCCGGTAGCCCCGCTGGCCCTCTCCGGCGGCGGCGTCGGCCGCCGAAGTGACCACGCTGTGCCGCAGGCGAAGCACGTCACGACGTGCGAGCGCGTCGGTGAGCGTGCCGCCGTCCACCTCGGTCGCGGCGTTGGTGCGGTTGATCCGCCGGATCAGCGACTCCAGCTCGCCGAGGGCGGCGCCCACCTCCGCGAGGAGTGCCGGAGCGTCCTCGGCGGGTGACTCGCCCTCCTGGTAGCGGGCGCTGGCGGCGATGCGGGACCGGAGCTGCTCGACGCGCCGAGTCGCATCCGCCCGCAGCGCGAGAGCCTCAGCAAGCTTCATGGACACCAGTATGGCGCGGACAAGATCGACGTCGCTTCCATTTTCGTGCTGATCGCGGGCTCAGCGCTCGCGGGTGTGGTGGGCGAGCACCCGGCCCAGGAGCGCGACGAGCTGGTCGCGTTCGGCGGGTGACAGCGGCGCGAGCAAGTCGTCCTGCACGGCGGCGAGCTGTTTCTCCAGTCGCCGGAGTTGCCGGCGCCCGGCCGTGGTGATGGTGACGACGTTGCGCCGCCGGTCGGCCGGGTCCGGGGCGCGGTTGACGAAGTCGCGGTCGGCGAGTTCGTTGAGCGCCGCGACCACGTCGCTGACGTGGATGCCGCTGCGACGGCCGAGCGTGGCCTGACTGGCCGGCCCGAACTCGTCAAGCGTCGCGAGCAGCCGGAAGTGGTAGCCCCGCGCGTCGATCGCCGCGAGCCCGTCGGCGACCAGCCGTCCGGCGCGTACAGCGGTCTGGGTGATCAGCCAGCTCGGCAGGCCGGTCAGGCGGGCCGGTACGACGTCCGGGTCTGGAGCTTCCACGTGACCAGCCTAACAAGTTCGTTGGCCACACCAACGAAACGGCGTTAACGTAGGTGCGCCAAATGTTAGGGCAACCAACGAAAGGCCCGTCATGATCAAGCCGTTCCGGGTGCAGGTTCCACAGGCCGACCTCGACGACCTGGCCGACCGCCTGGCGCGTAGCCGCTGGCCCGACGAGCTACCCGACGCCGGGTGGGACTACGGCATCCCCCTGGCTCGGGTACGCGAGCTGGCCGAACACTGGCGCACCACCTACGACTGGCGCGAGCACGAGGCCGAACTCAACAGGTACCCACAGTTCACCACCGAGATCGACGGACAGAACGTCCACTTCCTGCACGTACGCTGCGCCGACGCGGACGCGCTGCCGCTGGTCCTCACCCACGGCTGGCCCGGCTCGGTGGTGGAGTTCCTCGACGTGCTCGTCCCCCTGTCCGAGCAGTTCCACCTGGTCGTCCCGTCGATACCCGGATTCGGCTTCTCCGGCCCGACCCGCGAACGCGGCTGGGACATCGATCGGGTCGCCCGAGCCTGGGCCGAGCTGATGCGCCGGCTCGGCTACCGGCGATACGGCGCCCAGGGCGGCGACTGGGGTACGGGAATCTCCATCCGGCTCGGCGGAATCGCCCCGGAGCAGGTCGTCGGCGTACACGTCAACTACCTGCCCACGCCCCCGCCGCCCGGCTGGGCCGGAGAGGCCGACCTGTCCGCACCGGACCTGGCCCGGCTGGCGCGGATCAGACAGCTCATGGCGCAGCGACACCCGCACCAGGTCCTCTACGCCACCCGCCCGCAGACCGTGTCGTACGCGCTGAACGACTCACCCGCCGGCCAGCTCGCGTGGATCGCCGAGAAGTTCACCGAGTGGGCCGACCCGCGATCCGCCGTCCCGACCGACCGCATCCTCACCGACGTCGCGCTCTACTGGCTCACCCGCACCACCGCCTCCTCGGCGCGGCTCATCCGGGAGAGCGGGTTGGCCGGGCCGCCGCCGCCCTGCCCGTCGCCCATCGGCGTGGCCGTCTTCGCCCATGACATCACCCTGCCCATCCGGTCGTTCGCCGAGCGGACGTACCCGATCCGGCACTGGAGCGAGTTCGACCGGGGCGGCCATTTCGCCGCGCTTGAGGTGCCCGACCTGTTCGCCGCCGACGTCCGCGCGTTCTTCGGTCAACTGACTGGCAAGCCCACAGCGGAATAGGTACAGTTTCCTGTACATCTCCGGAGGTGATCATTGTGCGCACGGTGAACTTCACCCAGCTCCGCCAGAACCTGGCCGCCGAGTTGGACAGCGTCACCGCCGACGCGGAAGAGGTCGTGGTGACCCGGTCGGGACACGAGCCGGTGGTCATCGTGCCGCTCGCCGAGTACGAGGCGATGAAGGAAACCGAATACCTGCTGCGGAGTCCGAGCAACGCCGCCGCTCTGCGCCGGTCCATCGCCGAGTTGGAGCAGGGCGACGGCGCGGAGCGGAAGCTGATCGACCCGGCCGACATCAAGGACGTTGCGTGAGGTTGATCTTCACGCCGACAGCGTGGAGCCAGTACGTCAGTCACACCGACCGCAAGCTGGTAAAACGCATCAACGAGCTGATCGCGGACATCACCCGCAACGGATACGAGGGCATCGGGAAGCCCGAGCCTCTCCGGGGCGAGCTGTCCGGTTTCTGGTCCCGCCGGATCGATCGCGAACACCGACTGGTGTACCGGATCTCCAAGGACGACGTCGAGATCGTCGCCTGTCGTTACCACTACGGCGACCGGTAGCGGCCCGACCCGGACGACCTCCGGACCGGACCGATCCCCGTCGGTCAGCGCAACGCGGCGGCGAACATCCCCGCCTCGTACGAGCCGCCCTGCTGGTGCGCGATCACCCCGAACCGGTTCGCCGCATTGATCAGCCCTACCAGGCAGATCAGCGTCGCGATCTGGTCGTCGTCGTAGTGCTTGCGCACCTGCGCCCACGTCTCGTCGGACACCCCCTGGTAGGCGTCGGCCAGCCGGGTGCCCTCCTCGGCGAACGCCAGCGCGGCCCGCTCCGCCTCGGTGAACACGGTCGACTCACGCCAGGCGGCGACCAGGTGCAGCCGGGCCGCGCTCTCCCCGGCGGCGGACGCCTCCTTGGTGTGCATGTCGATGCACCAGCCGCAGCCGTTGATCTGGCTGGCCCGCAGCGACACCAGCTCCTGGGTCGAGTACGGCAGCGGCGACTGGTGCAGGACCGTGCTGGCGTTGGCGAACCTCTTCATGAACTTCGCGGAGATCGGGTTCTCGAACAGGTTGATCCGGGTCTCCATGGTGACGTCCCCTCCGGGTGGCGTGTCGTTCGGACGCACATGAGATGCCGGCGGCGGGCACACCGTGACACCGTGGCCCGGTGACGACCACCACAGCGGCGAGGTGTCACACCGCGCCGGCCGCCGGCGTCTGGTGGGAACGCAGCCGAGCGGACAGGGAGCACGCCATGGCGGACCGGGCCACCGAGGACTTCCTCACCCACCGGAACCTGCTCTTCACCGTCGCGTACGAGTTGCTCGGCTCGGCGGCCGACGCGGAGGACGTGCTCCAGGAGACCTGGTTGCGGTGGGCCGGCGTCGACCTCGACCAGGTTCGCGACCATCGCGCCTACCTGGTGCGGATCACCACCCGCCAGGCGTTGACCCGGCTGCGGACGCTGGGCCGGCGCAAGGAGTCGTACGTCGGGTCGTGGCTGCCCGAGCCGCTGCTCACCGCGCCCGACGTGGCCGACGACGTGGCACTCGCCGAGAGCGTCTCGATGGCCATGCTGCTGGTGCTGGAGACGCTCGCGCCGACCGAGCGGGCCGTGTTCGTGCTGCGTGAGGTGTTCGACGTCGGATACGACGAGATCGCCGGCACGGTCGAGAAGAGCCCGGCCACGGTACGCCAGATCGCGCACCGGGCCCGCGCCCACGTGGCGGCGCGACGCCCCCGCCGTACCGTCTCACCGGCCGAGACCCGGGACGCGCTCGACGCCTTCCGGCGGGCGGTCGAGACGGGTGACCTGCGGTCGCTGCTGGCCGTGCTCGCCGCGGACGTGGTGCTGGTGGGCGACGGCGGCGGGATCAAGCAGGCGATCCCGCGCCCGGTCGCCGGCGCCGACAAGGTGGCCCGCCTGGTCACCGGCGGGTGGAGCCGGGTCGCCGCCGTGGCGTCGATGGAGCCGACGGAGGTCAACGGCTGTCCGGCGCTCGTCGTCCGGTTCGACGGCGAACTGGACACGGTCATGGCGGTACGCCTCGACGACGACGGCCGGATCACCGGCCTCTACGCCGTGCGCAACCCGGAGAAGCTGTCCCACATGAGCCGGGAGACGACGCTGAGCCGGCATGCGACGATGCCCGGATGAGCCCCGACGTCAACGCACTCGCCATCAACGTGGCCATCCCGGAGGCGTTGCGCTGGACCGACACCCGGCGCGGCGAGGAGTTCACCCTGACCACGCTCAACGTCCGGCTGCT
Organism: Micromonospora sp. WMMD975; assembly: GCF_029581215.1. NCBI lineage: Bacteria > Bacillati > Actinomycetota > Actinomycetes > Micromonosporales > Micromonosporaceae > Micromonospora > Micromonospora sp. WMMD975. The sequence continues at coordinate 6,031,871 of NZ_CP120739.1, read as the reverse complement.
GCCCGACGGGCACCTCGCCGCCAAGGCGTACGGCCGGCCCACGGCGGGTGGCCGCGGCGCGTACGTGTCGTTCCGGGTACCGGACCGACCGGAGCTGGCGGCGTTGGTGGCGACCGCGGCCGACCGGGCCGGCGCGCTCTGGGCCGCCCACCGCGGCCTGGGGTGAGCGACGGGAGGTCACCGGCGCACGCCCACCCCGCCGTAGCCGTGCGACACCGCCGCCCGCGGCTCGCCGTCCGACCGCCAGTCGGCCAGCCGGACCAGACCGGGCTCCACCAGGTCGTACCCGTGGAGGAAGCGGGCCACGTCGGCGTGGGTGCGGGGTACGAGCGGCGCGCTGCTGCGCCGGTAGATCTCGGTGCCCGCCCGCGCGGGCATCGGCGGCGCGCCGTCAAGCGTCAGGTGCGAGAGCGCGAGCAGGCTGCCCGGGGCGGTGGCGTCACGTAGCCGGGCCACGGCCGCCCACGGGTCGTCCGAGTCGGGCACGAAGTGCAGCACCGCGACCAGGAGCAGCGCCACCGGCTCGGTCAGGTCGAGCGTGGCCCGCACCGCCGGGTCGGCCAGTAGCTCGTCGGGCCGCCGCAGGTCACCCCGGACCACGACGGTGCGACCGCCGTCGGTGGGCAGCAGCCGCCGGGCGTACGCCACGGCCACCTCGTCGTGGTCGACGTAGACCACCCGGGCGTCGGGGTGCACGGCGCGGACCACCTCGTGCACGTTGCCCTGGGTGGGCAGGCCGGCCCCGACGTCGAGGAACTGGCGGACGCCCTGCTCGGCCGCCCAGCGCACGGCCCGGCGCAGGAAGGCGCGGTTGGTCTGGGCCGCCACCCCGGTGTCCGGGAAGATCTTCAGGATCTCCTCGGCGGCGGCCCGGTCGGCGGCGAAGTTGTGGCAGCCGCCCAGGTAGTAGTCGTACATCCGGGCCACGTTGGGTCGCGTTTCAGCCTCCGTCACGCCCTGATGTGTAGCACTCTGGGCGACACACCGCTGACCCGCCGTTGCGAGGAGGTACCGATGACCGATGGACGGCAGACCGTGGAGGTCGACCCGACCCTGTTCCGCGCCGTCTACGACTCGCCCGCCTCGCTGCCGGGGCGGCACCGGTGGACCACCCCGGAGGCGGACGTACGCCGGCTGGAACGGCTGTTGGAGATCCCGGCGCACAGCATCGGCGCGCCACTGTGGGTGAGCGGCGACGAGCCGGACTGCCCCAAGTGCGGGCGCCGGGTGACCTGGTACGACATCGTCTCGTCGGCGTTGCACGGGGTGCACGACAAGACGATGATCGCCCGGGTGGTGCTCGGCGAGCGCAAGTACGTGAACACCGAGGTGCCGGACGGGGTGCCGGGCGTCCACTGTGCCGACTGCCGGACCCCGATCGCCGGCCTGCGCAGCTTCAAGTGCCACAACTGGGCGTACGCGTTCGAGGCGCTGGAGAAGATCGTCGAGCAGATGTCGGGCGTGCCGGCGGCCCGGCCGCCGGCCGCCTCCTGACCGGCGCGCGTTAAGCGGGGCCCCCGCCTATACCGGATGCGTTAAGCGGGGGCCCCGCCTTACACCAGCAGGAGGGTGGCGGCGGTGGCGAGGATGAGGAACGGCCCGAAGGGGAGGTGGCTGGTCCAGCGGAGTCGCCGGGTGGCGAGCAGTGCCAGCGCGGCCAGCGCGGCGAGGATGAACGCGAGCACCAGCCCGGTCACCAGCACCGGCCAGCCGTGCCAGCCGAGCAGCGCGCCGACGCCCAGGGCCAGTTTGGCGTCGCCCAGGCCGAACCCTCGGCTGCCGAAGAGCACTGTGGTCGCCGCGAAGCCAGCGCCGAGCGCCAGCCCGGCCGCGGTGGCCCGCAGCCACGGCGAGGGGCCGGGCCCGGTCAGCGCGGCGGCCCCGAGCAGCGCCCAGGTGCCGGCCGCGGCGGGCCAGGTCAGTCGGTCGGGCAGTCGGTGCGCCGCGGCGTCCACGAGCGCCATCGGCACCGCCCAGGCGAGCCACCACGCAAGCGCCAGCCGCGCGCCGAGCGGTCCGCCGGCCAGCGCCAGCACGGCCACCGCGATGAGCAGCGCCACCTCCGCCACGGCGGGCGGCGCGCCGACCCGGGCGCGGCAGGCCGGGCAGCGGGCCGCCGGCCCGAGCGCCGGCAGTGGCCGGTCCAGCCCGATCGGCGCGCCGCAGGCGTCGCACCCCGTGCGGTCGGGACGATCCGGCGGTACGGCGTAGCGGGCCACCGCCAGCCGGACGGGCGGCCCGACCGCGAGGGTGGCCAGCAGCCGCACGACCGGGTGGCGGCCGGTGGCCGGCGGGGTGGGGTGGTGGATCCGTTCGGCGGTCACGCCGACTCCCCCGTTCGGACGCCGCCGCTTGCATCCTGCAACACGCAGCGTGATGGGGCAGTGATCGCCGTGTTGCGGATGGCGCGGAAAGGGGCGTTCCGGCGGCCGGTTCGGGCGGGACGGGTCGGGTGCGCCCGGCCGGTGGAACGGATCGGACGACCCGGATGGACCCCACCCATACCGGTGGGCTCGGACCGGGCCGCCGGGTGCGGGCGGAGGGGTGCGGGCGCGCACACGCCTGCGCTCGGCCGGGCCGATGGCGGCCTGCTCGTCACCGTCCGGACATCCACCGGCCGCCACCACCCGTCTTCACTCACCGTGTTCACGTGAATTGCCTCTGTTGCATCGGCGCACGTCAGCCTATGCTCGCCCCTTGGGTACGACGCAACCCCCGATCAATTGGCGTCGGAGGCCGACCGGAGACATCAGTTCCACATTCCCCTACTGATCAGCACAGGTAAATGCAAGCGGTGGCGGCCGAGGCCCGGCAGGGCAGATCCGGGCGCGCTTCCGCATGCCCGGGCCCGGTCGACACGACCGCACCGGGCCGGCACCGAGGAGGGCTCGGCGTTGCGCACATGGCAATCCCGTCGATGGGAAAGCTGCCTGCTCAGCCTGGCGCTGCTGACCGGCGCGGCCGGGTGCGGCACCGAGCCCGAGGTGGCCGCCCGCCCGCTGACCGGCGACGCCCCCGCACCGGCCGTCCATTCCGCCGCCGAGGAGAAGGCGGCCGAAAAATCGGCACTCGCCGCCTATTCCGGCTATCTCGCCGCGTCCCGGGCGGCAAGCGCACGCAGCGATCCCGGCCACCCCGCACTGGCACGCTTTCTGGCCGACCCGCTGCTGACCCAGGTTCGGTTGGCAATTCGTGACGCGAAGGAGCACGGCGCGATGCGTACCGGAAAACTGGTTTCCGACCCCACCGTCGTCTCGGTCGACCTGACCGCCCCGCTGCCCACCGTCGAGATCCAGGACTGCCTGGACTCGACCGGCTACCGGCTCGTCTACGCCAAGGACCGCAAGACGGTGCCCGGCACCCGCGGCGGGCGCTACCTGGCCACCGCCACCGCGGCCCGCTATCCGGACGGCCGCTGGCTGGTCAAGACCGGCGCCGCGCACCGGGACCAGCCGTGCTGACCTGGGGAGGCGAGGGCGTCCCGGCCCGCCGGGCCGGGACGCCCCGCCGGTGGTTCACCGCCGGCCTGGTCGCGCTGCTCACGCTTGCCGGCGCGCCCGCGCGGGCCGCCGACCCGGGCGGCTCCTGCACACCCGACCAGGTTGACTGCGACGTCTGGGACGACGACCCGCCGGTGCCGGGTGGCGGCGGGAACGACGGCGGAGGCGGCGGGAACGAGGGCGGAGGCGGCGGCAACGACGGCGGCACCGCCAAGTGCCAGTGGGAGAGCCAGGTCGTCAAGTGCTACGACGACATCCTCGGCTGGTTCAACAACGCCGACGGCTGCTACTACAAGCTTGCCTCTCCGCAGGATCCCGCTCCCGAGGGCCAGCAGTGGTATACGGCCAGTTGCAACGGCGGCCTCGGCAACCAGGTGAACGTCCTGCTCGCCGCCCCGCCGCCCGGCTTCGGCACGCCACCCGACCCGGAGGAGCTGGCCCGCCGCGCCCTGGCCTCGATCTCGCTGCTGCCCCCGCGGACGGCTGTCGCGCCCCGCCGCAGCAAGGGGCCTGGGCTGGTCGGCCTGCCGGTGTGGATGTGGGCCAGCCCCGGCAACTCCTACTTCGGGCCGCTGTCCGCCTCGGCCACGGAGCGGGGACTGACCGTGCGGATCACCGCGACGGTGAACCGGATCGTCTGGCACATGGCCGACGGCCTCGACGTCGAGTGCGACGGGCCGGGCACCCCCTACAAGGCGGACGGGCCACGGGCCGGGTCCGCCTCACCCGACTGCGGCCTGCCCAACGGCTACCCGAAGGCGGGCACCTACCGGGTCTACGCCACCGCCTACTGGACGGTCGAGTGGTCGTCGAGTGGCGGCGAGAGCGGTGAGATCGCCCAGACCCGGACCAGCGGTGTGATCCCGGTGCAGATCAACGAACTCCAGGTGGTGACCCGATGAGCATGGTGGCGTCCCGGAACGGGACCCCGGTGGAGGCGCCGGTGGCGCCGCCCAAGGTGGTCCGGCAGCGGCGGATCCGGCCCGGCCTGCTCGGCCTGGCGATCCTGCTGATCGCGGTCGGCGGGCTGGGCGCGGCGTTCGCGGTCACCTCGGTGCGGTCCACCGGCACCTACCTGGCGGTGGCCCGCCCGGTCGAGGTGGGGCAGCAGATCACCGCCGACGACCTGGTGCCGGTCCAGCTCTCCGGCGGACGCGAGCTGCGGCCGGTGCCCGCCGACCGGATGAAGGACCTGCTCGGCCTGCGGGCCGCCGTCCGACTCACCCCCGGCACGCTGCTCACCACGACCCACCTCACCGACGCCCCGCTGCTCGGCCCCGGCCAGCAGCAGATCGCGCTGGGGCTGGCCGCCGACCAGGTGCCGGCCCGCAAACTGCACCCCGGCGACAAGGTGCTGCTGGTCAGCACGCCGGACTCCAGCAGCAGCGGCGCCGAGGCGACGCGCGGCGGCACCCGGTTCGAGGCCACCGTGATCGACACCGCCGTGCCGGCGAGCAGCGACGTGGTGGTCTACCTGGCGCTTGCCGTCCGGGACGTGCCGGCGGTGGTGGTGCTGGCCGCGGACGACCGGGTGGCGCTGGTGCTTGTCGAGGCGGCCTGATGGCGATCATCGCCCTGGTGTCGGCGAAGGGTTCGCCGGGCGTCACCACCACCGCGCTGGCCGCGGCGCTGAGCTGGCACCGCCGGCTCGTGCTGGCCGAGTGCGACCCGGCGGGCGGCTCGATCCTCGCCGGCTACCTGGGCGGCACGCTCGACGGACCACGCGGCATCGGTGAGCTGGCCGTCGGTGAGCTGCGCGACGGCAGCCTGGAGACCGCGTTCTGGTCGCAACTCGTCGACCTGGACGCGCCGCGCCGCGAACGGCTGCTCCTGCCCGGCGTGGTCGACCCGGCGCAGGCCGGCAGCGTGGTGCCGCTCTGGCAACGTTTCGCCGACTACTTCACCGGGCTGGACCGGGGCGTACCCCCCTACGACGTGCTCGTCGACTGTGGCCGGTTGGCGGTCGACGGCCCACCGTGGCCGCTGCTGCGGGCCGCCGCGGTGGTGCTGCTCGTCACCCGCGCCCATCTGCCCGACCTCTCCGCCACCCGGGCCGCCGTCCGGACGATCGAACGGGACCTCACCGAACACCGCGTCCCGCCCGGCAACCTGCGGCTGCTGGTGGTCGGGGACGGGCACGGCACCAGCGAGATCAGCAAGGCACTGCGGCTGCCGGTGATCGCCCGGCTGCCGCACGACTCGCGTACCGCCGAGGTGCTCGCGCACGGCGGCACCGTACGCGCCGGTCGGCCGCTCATGCGCGCGGCCGGCGCGCTCGAGGTGCCGGTCCGGGCGCTGCTGGACCGGCGGCAGGCCCGGCTGGCCTGGCCCGGCGCGACCCCCGCCCGCGCGGTGAGCGCGCCGCTCGCGCCGGAGGTGCCAGGTGCGGTTTGAGCCCGTCTCGCACGACCCGCGCGGGCAGCAACCCGGGGTCGTCTCCACGGTCCCGCCGCTGGCCCCGCCGAACGGGCGGCACCACGTCGCCGGCCCGGCCCTGCCCGCCGCGCCGCCCGCGCCACCGCCCCGCCCACGGGTCGACTTCGCCGTGGTCCGCGAGCTGCGCCGGGAGCTGAGCGAGCGGCTCACCCACTGGCAGCGCGGGCGGGAGTTCGACGCCGACGCCGAGGAGACCGAACGGGCCCGGCTGGCCGTCGCGGTGGTCTCCGCGTACGCCGACTCGGTGCGCCGGGCGGGCACGCCGATGCCCGCCGACGCGGAGCGGCTGCTGCTCGACCAGGTGACCGCCGAGCTGGTCGGGCTCGGTCGACTCCAGACGCTGCTCGTCGACGAGACCATCGAGGAGGTGCACATCCTCGGCTGCGACCAGGTGCGCATCACCCGGCACGGCGGCGGCGTCGACTGGGCCGAGCCGATCGCCGACAGCGACGACGAGTTGGTGGAGATCCTCCAGGCCGCGGCCCGCCGGGCCGGCGCGACCGAACGGTCGCTCTCCACCTCCAAGCCCACGCTCGACCTGCAACTGCCCGACGGCAGCCGGCTCGCCGCGGTCTTCCTGGTCAGCCACCGTCCCTACGCGGTGATCCGCAAGCACAACACGTTGGACGTGAGCCTGGAGGACATCGCCGGCGGGCGGCCCGACCTGGACGAGATGATCGACCCGCTGCTGCGCGACTTCCTCCGCGCGTCCATGCGGGCCGGGCTGAACATCATGGTCGCCGGGCTGGCCGGAGCCGGGAAGACCACTGTCATCCGGGCGCTGATGGACGACATCCCGGCCGACGAGCCGTACGTGCTGCTGGAGGAGAGCCGGGAACTGCTGCCGGCCCGGCGCGGCCACAAGCACCGGGCGGTGATGAGCTTCGAGTCCCGGGAGGGGCACGGCGAACGCGGCGCGGACGGGCGACCCGCGGGTGAGGTGAGCATCGCCGACCTGATCCCGGTGTCGCTGCGGATGGGCGTGCTGCGGATCATCGTCGGCGAGGTGCGGTCCCGGGAGATCGTGCCGATGCTCCAGGCGATGACCACCAGCCGCGGGTCGATGTGCACCATCCACGCCCGTACCCCGGCCGGGGTGAGCGAACGCATCATCGAGCTGGCGCTGTCCCACGGCCGGGAGATGACCGTCGACCAGGCCCGCCGGATGGCGGGCAACGCGCTCGACCTGATCGTCTACGTCACGGTCGAGGACGAGACCGCGATCGGCGGTCGCAAGCACCGCTTCGTCTCGCACGTCGAGGAGGTCATCGGCGTCGGCGAGGGCAACCGGATCACCACCACCACCGTCTTCGGCCCGGGGGCGGACGGCCGGGCGGTCCCCCGCCACCTGCCCGAACGGATCCGCGACCAACTGCTGCGCGTCGGCTACGACGCCCGGCTGCTCACCCGGTTCGTCGAGGCCGGCGTCGGCGCCTGGCGGCGGCCCCGCCACACCCGCCTCGGGCGGCGGCCGAACGGGGGCCCGGCGTGACGCAGATCGAGCTGATCGCGCTGGTGTCCGGCGCCGCCTGTGTGGCCGGGCTGGTGCTCGCCGTGGTCGCGCTTGTCGGCACCCGCCGGCCACCCAGGTCGACGCCGGGTGAGGCCGGGCCGGGCCTGAGCCGACTCTGGACCGGCTCCGGGGCCAGCCGCGCCGACAGGCGACGCCACCAGTTCCTGCTCGGCGGTGCCGTCGCCGCCGGGGCACTGGCATTCCTGATCACCGGCTTGCCGGTGGTGGGCCTGCTGGTGGCGCTCGCGGTGCCCGGGGTGCCGTGGCTGTTCGCCGTCGGCCGGGCCGAGCAGCGGGCCATCGCCCGGGTCGAGGCGGTCGGCGAGTGGACCCGGCGACTCAAGGACGTCTCCGCCACCGGGCAGGGACTCCAACAGGCCATCGTCGGCACCATCACCACCGCGCCGGAGGAGATCCAGGAGGAGGTACGCACGCTCGCCGCCCGCCTCCAGGCCGGCTGGCTGGCGAAGTCCGCGCTGCTCGCGTTCGCCGACGAGATCGCCGACCCGGTCGCCGACCAGGTGGTGGCCGCGCTGATCCTGCACCTGACCGACCGGGGTGAGCGCCTCGGTGACGTGCTCGGCTCGATCGCCCGCGCGGCCACCGCCGAGGTGGCCACCCGGCGCGAGGTCGAGGCCAAGCGGACCCAACCCCGGTTCGCGGTTCGCTTCCTCACCGGGATGACCCTGGCGACGCTCGCGTACGGGCTGGTGAACAACGACTACATCCGTCCCTACGGGACCTTCGCCGGGCAGCTCGTGATGGCGGTGCTCGGCGCGGCCTTCATCGGGCTGCTGGTCTGGGTGCGGTCGATGAGCCAGCCGCCGCGCCCGGCGCGTTTCCTGCCGGCCCCGGACCCGGAGGAGGCGATCGCGTGAGCGCGAGGAGTGAGCTAGTCGCGAACGAAGGGCCGGTCCGATGACCAACTGGCATCTCGTGGTGGCGGTGCTGGGCGGATGCGCGGTCGGGCTCGGTCTGTTCCTCGTGGTCCGCGAGGCGTTGCCGGCCACGCCGGCGCTCGGCCCGGCGCTGCGCCGGCTGCACCAGCCGCCCGGCCAGGCCCCGGTGGCCGGTGCCGGGCCGGACTGGCTCGGCGGCTTCGCCCGCTGGCTGCGCCCGCCGACCCGACAACTCGCCCTGCTCGACCGGACCCCCGAGCAGTACGCCCTGTCGGTGCTGCTCTCCGCGCTCGTCGGGTTCGCCACCCCGGCGGTCGTCTCGGCCGTGCTCTTCCTGGGCGGGGTGTCCGTGCCGGTGGTCGTACCGCTGCTGGCAAGCCTCGGGATGGCGCTGCTCGCCGGCCTGGTCGCACACCGCTCGGTGCTGACCAAGGCGGACGCCGCCCGGGACGAGTTCCGGCAGGCCGTCTGCACCTACCTCGACCTGGTGGCGTTGCAGCTCTCCGCCGCGCACGGCCCGGTGCAGTCGTTGGAACGCGCGGCGACGGTCTGCGACGGCTGGGTCTTCGACCGGATCCGGGAGGCGCTGCGGCTCGCCCAGCTCCAGATGCACTCGCCGTGGGACGAGTTGCAGGAGTTGGCCGACCGGATCGGCATCCCGGAGCTGGGCGACGTGGGCGCCATCATGCGGTCCTCCGGCAGCGAGGGCGCCCAGGTGCACGAGACGTTGCGCGCCCGCGCCGACTCGCTGCGCGACCAGATCCGCACCGACAACCTGACCCGCGCCGAGGGGGTGACCAGCAAGTTGGACATTCCCGGCTCGCTGCTGGTCTTCGTCCTGCTCGGCTTCGCCGTCTATCCGTTCCTCGCCCGCCTGTGACACCTGTCCCCCGAGAAGGAGAAGGCCATGCAACTCCTCAGCACCTACGTCTACGCGGCGGTCCGGAGCCGCATCGCCGAGCTGCGGCACCGCGCCGAGCGCGGCGACAGCCCGGTGCCGACCGCTGTCATCATCTTCGGCCTGGTCGCGGTGGCGGTCATCGTCACCGGATACGCCCTGGCCAAGGCGAACAACTGGATGAAAGCCATCCCGGACAACAAGGCGCCGGTGGAGCCCCAGTGACGTCCCGCCCCGCCCGTACGGCCCGGAACCGGCCGGCTCGCGCCGGCCGGTCCGGTACGCGCGGCCCGGGGCGGATCGTCGCCGCGCTGCGCGCCCGCCTCGCCGCGGGCGGGCGCGAGCGGGGCGCCAACCCGGTCGAGCTGGCCGTGATGATGCCGGCGATCATGGTGCTGCTCTTCGGCTCGATCCAGGTCGCCGTCTGGTTCGTCGCCCGGTCCACCGCGCTCAACGCGGCGCAGACCGGGGTGAACGCGCAACGCTCGTACGACGCCGCGCCGGACGCCGGGCGGGACCGGGCCACCGACTTCCTGCGCCGCTCCGGTGACTGGCTCGTCGGCTGGGACAAGACCGGCCCGACCTGCGTGGCGACCGCCACCGACGTCACCTGCACGGTGCGCGGGCGGTCCCTGTCGGTCGTCCCCGGCGTCGACTTCGAGGTCGCGCAGACCGCGCACGGCCCCACCGAACGCTGGACGGGGTGAGGCCGGTGCCCCGGGACCGAGGTTCCGTCTCGATCGAGGTGGCGGTGCTCGCCCCCGCCTTCATCGGGCTGATGGTGCTGGCCGGGGTGGTCGGCCGGACCGCCGTCGCCGACGAGGCGGTGGAGTCCGCCGCGCACGACGCCGCCCGGGCCGCCTCGCTCGCCCGGACCGCCGCCGACGGCCGGAAAGCGGCCCAGCAGGCGGCCCGTGACCAGCTCAACTGGTCCGGGCTGCGCTGCACCGCCCCGCCGAGGCTGGACCTGACCGGCTCGGTGGCCGGCAAGGCGACGAGCTTCAACCGGGCGTACCGCAGCGCCGCCGGCGTGCCGGCGACCGTCACGGTGACGGTGACCTGCACGGTCTCCTTCGAGGACATGCGCGCGCCCGGGCTGCCCGGGGTGCCGGGCGGCAAGACCGTCTCGGCGCGCTTCACCTCGCCGCTCGACACCTACCGGAGCCGGGGATGACGCGGCGCGGCGCGGAGAGCGGCCGGGTGAGCCTCTTCCTGGCGGTGGCGATGACGGGCGTGCTGGCGATCGTCAGCCTCGCCTACGACGGCGCCGGGCAACTGCGCACGCTGCAACGCGCCGACAACCTGGCCGCCGAGGCGGCTCGCAGCGGCGGCCAGATGATCGACCGCGCGAGCGCCATCGACGGCGGTCCGAAGCGGATCGACCAGGTCGCCGCCCGCAAGGCCGTCGCCGACTACCTGAAGGCCGCCGGCGGCGTGACCGGCCACGAGGTCGACTTCCCCGTGGTCGGCGTCGAGACCCAGATCCGGGTACGCGTCCGGATCACCTACCGCCGGGACCTGCTCGGTCTCTTCGGCGTGCAGAAGACCGCCACCGTCACCGGTGAGGCCACCGCTCGGGGGCTCACCGGACCGTAGGAAGGAAGGTCGCCATGGGTGCACCGGGACGCTCCGCCGTCCGCCGCGCCGGGCAGGTCCTCACCGGGCTCGGCGCACTCGTCGTACTCGTCGGGGTGCTGGCCGGCGGGCCGATCGCGCTGCTGGCCTTCGCCGGCAACCCGCTGCCCGACCATCTGCCCACGCTGGCCGAGGTGGGCACGGCGTTGACCAGTCGCGACGACGGGCAGCTCTTCCTGCGGGCGCTCGCCGTGGTGGGCTGGTTCGGGTGGGCCACGTTCGCGTTCTCCGTGGTGGTGGAGCTGCTGGCGTCGGCGGTGCGCCGGCCCGCCCCGAAGCTGCCCGGGATGCGCCGCCAGCAGCGGGCCGCCGCCGCGCTCGTCGGTTCGGTGGCGCTGATCCTGGCGGCCAGCCCGGCCGCGGCGAGCGCCGCCGCGCTCGCCGCCCCGCAGCCGGTGGTCGCCGCCCCCGCCGTCAGCACGGCGTACGCGGCCCCGCACGTCGCCACGCCGGCCCGGGCCGCGCCGGACGCCACCGGCCCGGCCGTGTACCGGGTGGCGAAGGGGGACTACCTGGGTGAGGTGGCCGACCGTTACCTGGACGACTTCGACCGCTACCGGGAGCTGGCCCGGATGAACCGGCTCGCCGACCCGGACCGGATCCGCCCCGGCCAACTCATCGAGCTGCCCGGCGGCGCGGTGGACGACGGCGCGCGGCGGCACGCCGCCGGCCGGCTGGTGGTGCGGCCGGCCCGGCCCGCACCGGCGAAGCCGGCCGAGGGGGGTGCGTCCTCGACCGCGCCGAAGCCCGCCGAGGGCGGCACGTCCTCGACGGCGCCGCAGCCCGCGCCGGACACGTCCGCGCAGGACACCACGCCCACCGTGGAAGCGCCGGAGGGGCAGCCGCCGGCCATGGCGGCGGGCGCGTCCCGGGCCACGGCCGAGGAGGGCATCAACCGTCCGCTCGCCATCTCGGCGGTGCTGGCGGTGGCAAGCATCGTGGGGGCGCAGATCGGCGCCGTCCTCGGGCTGCGTCGCCGACCGGCGGCGGCGCGTGCGCTCGGCAACGGGCGGCACCGCCGGGACTGACCCGGCGCCGGCCGCTCAGGGCAGGCGGGCCTCGACCCGGCCGGACACCACGCGGGTGGGGAGCACGGCCTGGTCGTTGGCGGCCGGGCCGCGCGCCACCTGGCCGTTGTCCAGCCGGAACGCGCTGCCGTGCCACGGGCAGACCACACAGGCGTGGCCGTCGATCTGCTGCACCTCACCCGCGCCGAGCGGGCCGCTCTGGTGCGGGCAGCGTTCGAGCATCACCGTGACGTCGTCGCCGTGCCGGTAGAGGAGCACCGAGACGTCGTCGATCGTCCGGGTGACCGGTTCGCGTTGCGGCAGGTCGCTCAGGTCGCCCACCGAGTGCCAGCCGTCGCCGATCAGGTGCAGCTCGGAGATGCTCTGACTGACCTGGGCCCCCTGCTTGTACGCGAGGTGCCCACCCAGGTACGCGCCGCCGCTCGCCGCGGACAGCCCCAGGTAGGCGAGGGCCCGGCCGAGCCCGTGCCGCCCGTTGAGCCGGGCCGCGAGCGAGCCGGCGTAGAGGGTCAGGCCGACGATGTTGGCCCCGGCGTGCACCAGCCCGACCCGGCGCTGGTCACGGGAGAGCGCCGCCCAGTCGTTCCAGCCGGCGACCGCGGCCGGCAGCGCGCTCACCGTGCCGAGCCCGACCAGGGCGGTGGCGGCCCGGCGCTGGCCGGGAAGCAGGTCCACCACGGCGGCGGAGATCCACGCGCCGACCGGCACCTGCACCATCGCGGGGTGCAGCGGATGACCCAACCAGACGCCGTGCAGCGCGTCGCGGACCCGGTGCGAGCGCAGCGTGCCCTGGACGGCGCGCTGCAACCGGTCGCCCACCCGGTCGAGACCGGATGCCTGTTCGAGCTTCGTCAGTAGTTCGCGCACCTGGTCCGACTTCCCGGCCGGACCGGCCCCAAACCGGACGCCGGGGAAAAAGGTGCCCATCGAGCGGCGTACGGTCGACGGCATGGCCCGCCGTCGCATCCCCCGTTGGCTCGCCCGCGCGCCGATCCCGCTCTACCGGCACGGTCTCGGTCGGTTCCTCGGCCGCCGGCTGATGATGCTGGAGCACCGGGGCCGCCGGTCCGGCCTGCCCCGGTACGTGGTGCTGGAGGTGGTCGACCGGGAGCCGGGCGCGCTCTTCCTGGCCTCCGGCTACGGCCCGGGCTCGCAGTGGTTCCGCAACGTGCGAGCGGATCCGGCGGTACGGGTGTGGACCGGCCCGGACCAGGGCGTCCCGGCGCGGGCGACCGTGTTGGCCGGCGAGGAGGTCCGGCAGCGGCTGGGACGCTATCGGCAGCGGCACCGGCGGGCCGCCGCGGCGCTGGGCCGTACCCTCGGCATCCCCGAGCTGACCGGCGACGGCCCGCTGCCGGCCGACGTGGACACCCGCCTCCCCCTGGTCCGCCTCGACCTCGCGGAACGCTGACCCGTCGCGATTCGAACCCTCGCCGACATGCCAGCGGATATACTTCAGCCGCTTGTCGTATATAGGAGGCAAGGGTGACCAAGATTCTGGTGGATGTCGACGACGAGGCACTGGCGGACGCGGCCCGGGCGTTCGGCACCAAGACCAAGAAGGACACGGTAAACGTCGCGCTCCGCGAGGGCGCGGCACGTTTGCGCCGTGCCCGGGCCTTGACCGAACTCGCCGGGCGTGGGCGGGCCGGTGACTTCGACGAGTTGCTCGACAAGGACACCTACCGCTCGTGAAGCTCGCGGACTACCTGATCGACACGAGCGCTCTCGTCCGGCTTCTCCGCGACCCGGACGTGCTGGCCCGTTGGGAGCAGGCGGTGACCGCCGGACTGGTTGCGGTCTGCCCACTGGTCGAACTGGAATTTCTCTACACCGCCCGGTCCGTCGCCGACCGCGCACAACTTGAGGAGCAACTCCGGACGGTCTTCGGCTGGGTGGCGATGCCCGACCGGATCTACGAGCGTGCCGCCGAGACGCAGCACGAGTTGACCGCCCAGGGCACACATCGGTCAGCCGGCGCCGTTGACCTGCTCATCGCCGCCACCGCCGAAGACCACGGCCTTTCGTTGCTGCACTACGACCGGGACTTCGATCAGGTCGGCGCGGTGACAGGTCAACCGATGCGCTGGCTGGCCCCACCCGGCGCCATCAAGTAGCGGGCCGTCTGATTCACGGAAACAGTGCTCATCCGGCGCGTGATGAGCACTGTTTCCGTGAATCCGCGCCGCTCGGCCGGGGATTGTGGCGCGGTGGGGGTGGGGCGGGCATGCTTGGGGGGTGGCGGTTCACGTCGAGCGTGCGGGTGGCGTGACCACGGTGATCCTGGACCGGCCGGAGGCCCGTAACGCGGTGGACGGGCCGACCGCCCGGGCGCTCGCCGACGCGTTCCGCGCGTTCGACGCCGACCCGGACGCGGCGGTCGCCGTGCTCTGGGGCGCGGGCGGCACGTTCTGCTCCGGCGCCGACCTCAAGGCGATCGGCACGCCGCGCGGCAACCGGGTCGAGGCCGAGGGCGACGGCCCGATGGGTCCCACCCGGATGTCGCTGTCCAAGCCGGTCGTCGCCGCGATCTCCGGGTACGCCGTGGCCGGCGGGCTGGAGCTGGCGCTCTGGTGCGACCTGCGGGTCGCCGAGTCGGACGCCACCCTCGGGGTGTTCTGCCGCCGGTGGGGGGTGCCGCTGATCGACGGTGGGACGGTGCGGCTGCCCCGGCTGATCGGGGAGAGCCGGGCGATGGACCTCGTCCTCACCGGGCGTCCGGTGCCGGCCGACGAGGCGTACGCGATGGGTCTGGTCAACCGGCTGGTCGCGCCCGGTGCGGCCCGGGCGGAGGCCGAGCGGCTGGCCGCCGAGATCGCCCGGCATCCGCAGACCTGCCTGCGCAACGACCGGGCGGCGCTGCTCGGCGGCGCCGGCCGGCCCGAGCCGGAGGCGCTCGCGGTGGAGTTGGCCTACGGCATGGAGTCGCTGGCCGTGGACGGGGTACGCGGCGCCGGCCGGTTCGCCGCCGGCGCCGGCCGGCACGGCGCGCCGGCCGGCTGACCGCTCACTTCAGGTTGCGCAGCGCGTCCTCGATCGCCCGGTGGAACGTCGGGTAGGCGTAGATCATGTGCCGGAGCTGGCTGATCGGCACCGCCGCGTGCACGGCCACCACGAGCGCGGAGAGCACCTCGCCGCCGGCCGGGCCGGCCGAGGTGGCACCGACGAGCACGCCCTGGTCGGCGTCGGCGACCAGCTTGATGAAGCCGGCGTTGCCGGTCTTGTGGATCCAGCCCCGGGTCGACGAGGTCAGGTCGGTGTGGCCGACCTGGACGTTGACGCCCCGGTCGCGGGCCTGCTGCTCGGTCAGGCCGACCGCGCCCACCTCGGGGTCGGTGAACGTGACCCGGGGCAACGCCCGGTAGTCGGCGACCGGGACGCTGCCCGGGGCGGCCGTCGGCCCGCCCGCGCTCATCGCGCCGCCGACCGCGCTGACCACGCCGGCCGCGCCGCCGACCACACTCGCGGTGCCGCTGGCGTCCGGGCCACCCTTGGTACGCCGCATGTGGTCGAGCACGTCGGCCACCACGATGCCGGCCTGGTACATGGCGATGTGGGTGAACGCGCCCTCGCCGGTGAGGTCACCGACCGCCCAGATGCCGTCGGTGACGTGCATCCGGTCGTTGACCGGCAGGTAGCGCTGCCCGGCGTCCACGCCGACCGTGTCCAGCCCCAGCTCCTCCAGGTGTGCCCGGCGGCCGGTCACCACGAGCAGCTTCTCGCCGGTAAACGTGGCGCCGTCGGCGTGGATGGTGAAGGTGTCACCGTCGTGGCTGACCCGGCCGGCCTTGACCCCGGTGTGGATCTCCACCCCGTCGGCGCGGAGCGCCTCGGCGGCGAGCGCGGACGCCTCCGGCTCCTCGACGGCGAGCACCCGGTCGGACGCCTCGACGAGGGTGACCCGGACGCCGAACCGGGCGAACACCTGGGCCAGCTCCAGGCCGATCGCGCCGCCGCCGAGCACCAGCAGCGTGCCGGGCAGCTCCTCGACCTCGATGGCCTGGTGGTTGGTCCAGTAGGGCGTGTCGGCCAGCCCGTCGACCGGCGGGACCGAGGGCCGGGTGCCGGTGCCGAGGACCACCCCGAAGCGGGCTTCGAAGACCTGGTCGCCGACGCGGACCCGGTTCGGGCCGTCGAGCCGGCCGCTGCCGCGCACGAACCGGCCGCCCCGGCCGGTGAAACGGTCCACCGCCGCACTGTCGTCCCAGGTGTCGGTGGCCTCCTCGCGGATCCGCTTCGCCACCGGCGCCCAGTCGGGTCGCACCTGGGCGGAGCCGGCCAGCTCGTTGACCCGGTGCGCCTCGGCCAGCGCGTTGGCCGCCCGGATCATCATCTTGCTCGGCACGCAGCCCCAGTAGGGGCACTCGCCACCGACCAGGTCCCGCTCGATGCCGACCACGTCGAGCCCGGCCTCGGCGAGTCGCCCGGCCACCTCCTCGCCGCCGACCCCGAGCCCGACCACGACCACGTCCACCAGTTCCGGCTCTGCCATGCCGCAAGCATTCCGCACCGCCGGATGTCGGGCCACCGGACCCGGCCGGAATTCCTGCGCCGGTAATGAGTGCTCTAACGCATCCAGACCGGGTCGGCGCCGGGCACGTCGAGCGGGGGCGGGTAGTCGAGCGTGCGGCGCATCTCGTCGGGCAGCCGCCACGGCTGGTGCACCGCCCTGCCGGCCACCGACTCCAGCTCCGGCACCCACCGCCGCACGTACGCGCCGTCGGGGTCGTACCGCTCGGCCTGCCGCACCGGGTTGAAGCCCCGGTACGGCCGGGTGTCGTTGCCGGTGCCGGCCACCCACTGCCAGTTGCCCGAGTTGTTGACCCGGTCGCCGTCGAGCAGCCAGCGGAAGAAGACCTCCAGCCCGGGCCGCCAGTCCAGCCCGAGGTGCTTGGTCAGGTAGCCGGCGGTGATCAGCCGGGCGCGGTTGTGCATCCAACCCTCGGTGCGCAGTTGCCGCATGCCGGCGTCCACGATCGGCATGCCGGTGCGCCCCTCGGTCCAGGCCGCCAGCGCGGCCGGATCGTCCCGCCAGTCCTCCCGGGCGCCCCGCCGGTACGCCGTCGTGCTCAGGTCCGGGAAGCCGGCGACGACCTGGTGGTAGAAGTCGCGCCAGCAGAGCTGCCGGACGAACGGCCCGTCGCGGTCGCCGGCCCGGTTCGCCACCGCCAGCGGGGAGACGCAACCCCATCGGAGGTACGGGCTGAGCCGGGAGGTGTCGTCGCCGGCCATGTCGTCGTGGATGTCGTCGTAGCGGTCGAGGGTGGGCAGCCACGCCTTGAGGCGACGCCGGGCGGCGCTCTCCCCGCCGGTGGCGGCGTCCGGGCTGTCGCCCTTTGGCGGCTCCGGCAGCCGGCCCGGGTCGACGCCGTCGGGGAGCCGGATCCGCTTCGGCGCGGCGAGCTCCTCCCGGAGACGAACTCCCTGCCAGGCGCGGAAGTAGGGGCTGAACACCCGGTAGTGGTCGCCGCCGGCGGGCCGGAGCGCGCCCGGGTCGACGATCGTCAGCCCGGGGAAGAGCCGCAGGAACATCCGGTGCCGCTCGCACTCTTCGCGCAGGCGGCGTTCCCGGCGGTGGGCGTACCGGCTCACGTCGGCGGAGAGCCCGATGCCCTCGGCGCCCACCTTCCGGGCCAGCTTGACGGTCTCGGCCACCGGGTCGCCGCGCCGGACCACCAGGTCGCCGCCGCGTCGGCGGAGCGCCTCGCGCAGCTCGGCCAGGCTCTGGTGCAGGAACCGGGTGCGGTTCGGCGAGAGCTTCGCGAGCGTCGGGTCGAGCACGTACAGCGGCACCACCCGGTCGAACGCCGAGGCCGCCGCGGCCAGCGCCGGGTGGTCGTGCACCCGCAGGTCGCGGGTGAACAGCACCACCGCCGTACGCTCGGTCATCCGGCCACGGCCGAGACCGACGCCCGCGCCGGACCGGGCACCCGCACCGGCGTGCCGGCGGGGGTGAGCAGCGCCCGCGCGGCCACCGCCATCCGCCGCCGCTGCGGCACCAGGGCCCGGCGGACGAAGACGTCGAAGCCCTGCCCGGCCACCTCGTCGAGGATCCCGCCGTAGAGCGCGTACGCGGTGCGCATGCAGGCCTGCGAGGCCGGGTGGAGCAGCGGGATGCCCGGCGCGGCGGCGAGGTAGTGGGCCTGCGCGCGGGTCACCTCGTACTCGATCAGCTCGCGGATCGCCGGGGTGGCGCGGCCGGCGGCCTGGGCGGCGAGCAGATCGTCGCGGGTCAGGTCGAACTTGGCCAGGTCCTCGTCGGGCAGGTAGGTCCGGCCCCGGTCGAGGTCCTCGGCGACGTCCCGGACGAAGTTGGTGAGTTGGAACGCGAAGCCGAGCTGCCGGGCCGGCTCCCGGGCGGCGGCCGGGTCGGAGCTGCCCAGGATCGGCAGCATCATGGTGCCGATGACGGCGGCCGAGCCCTCCATGTAGTCGAGCAGGTCGTCGTAGGTCGGGTACGACGTGACCGTCAGGTCCATCGCCATGCTGCGCAGAAACGACGCGAAGTCGTCGCGGTCGAGGTCGAACACGGCGATGGTGTGCAGCACCGCGGGGAGCAGCGGGTCGTCGACCGACGCACCGTGCAGGCCGGCGACGAAGCGGTCGGACCACTCACGCAGCCGGGCGGCGCGCTCGGCGGGCGGCAGGTCCTCGGTGCGGTCGACGATCTCGTCCGCGTAGCGGGTGAACCCGTACAGCGCGTGCACATGCCGTCGTTTCCATGCGGGGAGCAGCCGGGTGGCGAGATAGTAGGTGCGGCCGTGACGCCGGTGCAGCTCGCGACAGCGGTCATAGGCAGCGGTGAGATCGGTGTCCACCGGCCCCTCCTCGGTTTCGACGCAGAAATCGACGCAACTCGTGAGCCTAGGGTACGCTCCTTCACATGGCCAACGACGCAGTTGCGGATAATGCGCTCCGCGTCGCGCCGGCACAGCCGGAAGCGACTGACGATCCGGTCCACGGCGTACTGGCCGCGTTCACCCAAGACCTGGTCACCGGCGTCGACGACACCCTGGCGGCGTTCCTGGCCGCCGAAGTCGACGCACTCACCGAGATCGACGCGGCGATGGGTGCTTTCGCCGCGACCGCCCGCGACTCCGTGCTCGTCGGTGGCAAGCGGGTGCGTCCGACGTTCGCCTACTGGGGCTGGCGCGGGGTGGTCGGCGGCGACGGGCCGCTGCCCTCGGTGCTGCCCGCCCTGTCCGCGCTGGAACTGCTGCACACGTTCGCGCTCGTGCACGACGACGTGATGGACGCCTCCGACGTCCGGCGCGGTCGGCCCACCGCGCACCGGGCCGCCGCCGCCCGGCACCGGGCCGCCGGACACACCGGCGACCCCGACCGGTACGGCGAGGCGGTCGCCGTACTCATCGGCGACCTCTGCATGGTCTGGGCCGACCGGCTCATGGGGCGCGCCGCCGTGCCGGCCGACCGGCTGCTCGACGTGCGCCGCTGCTACGACCAGATGCGGGTGGAGACCGTCGCCGGGCAGTTCCTGGACGTGCTCGGCGAGCACGACGGGGCGAACTGGTCGGTCGACCGGGCGCTGCGGGTGGCCCGCTACAAGACCGCCAGCTACACCGTCCAGCGCCCGCTGCTCTTCGGCGCCGGCCTGGCCGGCGCCGACGCGGACGGCCCGCTGACCGCCGCGTACACCCGCTACGGGCTGGCCGTCGGCGAGGCGTTCCAACTCCGTGACGACCTGCTCGGCGTCTTCGGCGACCCGGCCACCACCGGCAAGCCGGCCGGGGACGACCTGCGCACCGGCAAGCCGACCCCGCTGCTCATGCTGGCCCGGCAGCTCGCCGACCCGGCCCAACGCCGCGCCCTGGACCGGGCCGGTTCGGTGGGCGGCGCGCGCGAGCTGGCCCGGTTGGCCGACGTGGTCCGGGACACCGGCGCCGCGACCCGGGTGGAGCGGATGATCTCCGAACGGGTGGCCGAGGCGCTGTCCGCGCTCGACACCGCACCCATCGACGAGACGGCGCGCACGGCGCTCACTGGTCTCGCCACCGCAGCCACCGAACGGCGGTCCTGATGAGCAACCTCGTGACCAAGGGAGCCGGAATGCGCACCGTCGACGGACGGACCGACCGCGTCGTCGTGGTCGGCGCCGGGCTGGGTGGGCTGGCCTGCGCGCTGCACCTGGCGGGCAGCGGCCGGCAGGTGACCGTGTTGGAACGCGAGCCGGTGCCGGGTGGGCGCGCCGGCCGGCTCAGCGTCGACGGGTACGAGTTCGACACCGGTCCGACCGTCCTCACCATGCCCGACCTGATCGCCGAGGCGCTCGGCGCGGTCGGCGAGGAGTTGACCGACTGGCTCGACCTGACCCCGCTCGACCCGGCGTACCGCGCGTACTACCCGGACGGGTCGACGCTCGACGTCATCACCGACACCACCCGGATGGCCGCCGAGATCTCCCGCGTCTGCGGCCCCCGCGAGGCGGACGGCTACCTGCGTTTCGTCGACTACGCCCGCAACCTGTGGAAGTGGGAGCGGGCCGACTTCATCGAGCGCAACCTCGACGCGCCGACCGACCTGATCACCGGCAACCTGCTGAAGCTGCTCACCAACGGCGCGTTCCGGCGGCTCCAGACGAAGATCAACCAGTTCTTCCGCGACCCGCGTACCCAGCGGATCTTCTCCTTCCAGGCGATGTACGCCGGCCTGTCGCCGCACGACGCGCTCGCCATCTACACCGTCATCGCGTACCTCGACTCGGTGGCCGGGGTGAGCTTCCCGCGCGGTGGCATCCACGCGGTCTCCCGCGGCATGGCCGGCGCGGCCGAGAAGCACGGCGTGCAGATCCGGTACGACACCACGGTGACCCGGGTCGAGACCGCCCACGGCCGCGCCACCGGCGTGATCACCTCCGACGGCGAGGTCGTCCCCGCCGACGTGGTGGTGCTCAACCCCGACCTGCCGGTCGCCTTCCGGGACCTGCTGCCGGAGAGCCGGCAGCGCCGGCTGACCTACTCGCCGTCCTGCGTGGTGCTGCACGTCGGTTCGACGCAGGGTTATGGCAAGATCGCTCACCACAACATCCACTTCGGACGCGCCTGGAAGGGCACGTTCGACGAGGTGATCCGGCGAGGCGAGCTGATGACCGACCCGTCGCTGCTGGTGACGAACCCGAGCCGCACCGACCCGTCGGTGGCCCCGGCCGGGAAGCACACCTACTACGTGCTGGCCCCGGTGCCGAACCTCGACCGGGCCCCGTTCGACTGGCCCGGCGACCTCACCGACCGCTACGCCGACCAGCTCGTGCACACCCTTGAGGAACGCGGCTACGTGGGCTTCGGCGACGGCATCGAGGTGCTGCGCGCCGTCACCCCGGCCGACTGGGCGGCGCAAGGCATGGCCGCGGGCACCCCGTTCGCCGCCGCCCACAGCCTCTTCCAGACCGGCCCGTTCCGCCCGTCGAACCTGCACCGGACCCTGGGCAACGTGGTCTTCGTCGGCTCCGGCACCCAACCCGGCGTGGGCGTGCCGATGGTGCTGATCAGCGGCAAGCTCGCCGCCGCCCGGATCACCGGGGAGGGCGCGTGACCGCGCGGGAGGACCACCTGGTCGAGCTGGTCGACGACGGTGGCCGGGCCATCGGCCAGACAAGCGTGGCCAGCGCCCACCAGCCGCCCGGCCGGCTGCACCGGGCCTTCTCGGTGCTCCTGGTCGACCCCGCCGGGCGGGTGCTGCTCCAGCAGCGGGCCGCGGTGAAGACCCGGTTCCCGCTGCGCTGGGCCAACTCCTGCTGCGGGCACCCGCTGCCCGGCCAGTCGCTCGTCGAGGCCGCCAACCGCCGCCTCGCCGAGGAACTCGGCCTCGGCCCGCTCGACCTCACCGAGGTGGGGATCTACCTCTACTACGCCGAGGACCCGGCGACCGGTCGGGTCGAGTTCGAGTACGACCACGTGCTGCGCGCCGACGTACCCGCCGACCTGCCCACCCGACCCGACCCGGACGAGGTGGCCGAGCTGCGCTGGGTCGATCCGGCGGCGGTGGCGGCCGATCTCGACGCCGCCCCCCGCACGTACGCCCCCTGGCTGGGCGGCGTGGTGAACCGGCTGCTGCACCCGGCCGATCCGTTCCGGTCCGGCGCGCCGGCCACCGAGGCACCGGAGCGGTCGGGTGGCCGATGAGGCGTTGAGCGCGGGGGCCGTCGCGCGCCGGCTCGGCGTGGCCGTCACCACGCTGCGTACCTGGCACCAGCGCTACGGCCTCGGTCCCAGCGAGCACGTGCCGGGCCACCACCGGCGCTACACGCCCGCCGACCTCGCTCGCCTGGAGATCATGCGGCGGCTCACCGCCGAGGGGGTCGCA
Organism: Micromonospora sp. WMMD975; assembly: GCF_029581215.1. NCBI lineage: Bacteria > Bacillati > Actinomycetota > Actinomycetes > Micromonosporales > Micromonosporaceae > Micromonospora > Micromonospora sp. WMMD975. The sequence goes on along the minus strand of NZ_CP120739.1, from coordinate 6,009,642 downwards.
CCCGCCGAGGCGGCTCGTTGGGCCCGGCAGGCGCCGACCGTACGCCCGCCGGAACGGCTCGGGTCAAAGGTCGGCCACCTGACGGTCCGCGACGGCGGCGGCGCCACCATCCCGGTCGGCCGGGCCGGACCGGTCGCGCGTGGCCTGGCCCGGGCCGCCATGCGGCTGGACTCGGTGACGATCGCCCGCACCATCGCCGACGCCGTCGCCGCGGACGGGGTGGTGGCGACCTGGGAGGCCCTGCTCCGGCCGGTGCTCGCCGGCATCGGGGAACGACACGCGGCGACCGCCGGGCTGATCGAGGTGGAGCACCTGGTGTCCCGGTGCGTCTCCGAGGCGTTCGCCGCGGTGGCCCGGGCACACCCCACCGCCGGGCCGCCCCGGATCCTGCTCTCCTGCGCCGACGAAGAGCAACACTCCCTGCCGTTGGAGGCGCTGGCCGCCGCGCTCGCCGAGGCCGGTGTGAGCTATCGCATGCTCGGTGCCCGGATGCCCGTGGCCGCCCTGGTCGAGGCGGTCAACCGGACCGGGCCGGCGGCCGTGGTGCTCTGGTCGCACACCCGGGCCACCGCCGACCCGCACCAACTCGCCGCGCTGCTGGCCGTTCCCCGCCGGCCGCTGCTGGTGCTGGCCGCCGGGCCGGGCTGGCGGGCGGACTCGCTGCCGGCTGGAGTGGTCCGCCCGGTCGACCTGGCCGAGGCGCTCTCGCTGGCCGTGGCCGTCCGGGATTCGCTCGACCAGTCGGCGGCGGGCTGACGCCCCCCTCTCCCACTCGGGGGTGGCGTCCACTACGGTCGGAAAGTCCATCTGACCCCGACCCCTCCGGGAGCGACAGATGCGTCCACGCACCGTGCTGGCGTTCGCCCTCGGCCTGGTACTTTTCGTCGCCGGCTGCGGCGGTTCGGGCAAGACCCCGGAGAAGGTCGCCGCCTCGCCCTCCGCCACGTCCACGCCGAAGCCGACGTCCAGTCCGACACCTCGGCCGACCCGCACCACCCCATCACCGAAGCCGAAGCTGCGACCGCTGCCCAAGAAGCTCCCGGCCGGCCTGCACCGGCGCAGTGGCAGCCCCGGGGTGGCGCTCACCTTCGACGACGGGCCGGACCCCCGCTACACCCCGCAGATCCTGGCCCAGCTCCGGGCGGCTCACGTCACCGCGACGTTCTGCCTGGTCGGCAGGCAGGCCAAGCATTACCCGGAACTGGTGGCCCAGATCGTCCGGGAGGGTCACCAAATCTGCAACCACAGCTGGCGGCACGACCTCGACCTCGGCCGGCGCCCGGTCGCGGAGATCCGGGCCGACCTGGAGCGAACGAACCGGGTCATCCGCGAGGCGGCCCCGAAGGCGCAGATCACCTGGTTCCGCCAGCCCGGCGGCCGGTGGACCGCCGAGGAACTCGCCGTCGCCGACCAGCTGGGGCTGCGCCCGTTGCACTGGAGCGTCGACCCGCAGGACTGGGACCACCCACCGGCGCAGAAGATCATCAAGCGGGTGAAGTCCTCCACCCACCACGGTTCGGTCGTGTTGATGCACGACGCGGGCGGCGACCGGACCCAGACGATGGCCGCCTGCCGGCACCTGATCCCGGATCTCAAGCGGCGGTACGGGATCGCCCGACTGCGGTAACACCGCCGCTGAGCTGCGGCTCTGCCCGGTGATGTGCCCGCGGCCATACCGGTTTGGCCGGCGGAGGAGGCATGACATATGCTCTTCATGCCTCCGGCGGGGCCGGATGGGAGCAAGTCCGCTTGATGTTGCGAGTGTGCAATGATGGCGGGGCCGCCCTCATCGTCTAGCGGCCCAGGACGCCGCCCTTTCAAGGCGGTAGCACGGGTTCGAATCCCGTTGGGGGCACGATCCGGCTCACGCCGGAGGCAACACCAGCCAGGTCCTGTGGAGCAGTTGGAGTGCTCGCCGCCCTGTCAAGGCGGAGGTCGCGGGTTCAAGTCCCGTCAGGACCGCAAGCGCTGACGCCGCGCACATCATTGCGCGGCGTTCTGCGTATCGGCCGTGCGGTAGCATGTGCCGAGCACCACGGCCAGGTAGCTCAGTTGGTACGAGCGTCCGACTGAAAATCGGAAGGTCGGCGGTTCGACCCCGCCCCTGGCCACATAGCCTTTCGCCGGGCTACAGGAACGCCGACCAGTGGAAACGCCGGTCGGCGTTCTGCTTTTCGCCTCGGCTTTCGGCGGGACCTCGGAGGGTCTACGGTGTGGCGGTGTCCGAGCAGTGGTCGTTGACCGTCGACTGCGCGAGTCCGCGCGAGTTGGCGGCGTTCTGGTGCCTCGCGCTGGGGTACGTCCCGGCCGCCCCGCCGGCCGGGTTCGCCTCCTGGGAGGCGTGGCAGGCCCACTTCGAGATCCCCGAGGACGAGTGGGACGACGGCGCCTTCATCGAGGACCCGGACGGCGTCCGGCCCGGGGTGTCGTTCCTGCGGGTGCCGGAGCCGAAGGTGGTCAAGAACCGCATGCACTTCGACGTCCACGTCGGCGGCGGCCGGCAGGAGCCGTTCGAGGTCCGCTGGCCGCGGGTCCGGGCGGCGGTCGACAAGCTGGTGGCGGCGGGCGGGACCGTGCTCCGGGTCGACGGACCGGACGGGACGCCTGACCACGTGACGATGGCCGACCCCGAGGGCAACGAGTTCGACGTTCTCTAGACCGCCTGCATCCAGGGTGGATCTTGGAAGCTCCGGGCCCCTCCAGGGGCCGTTTCTCTCCAAGATCTGGCGCTCTGCGGCGTTCACCGGCCCGGGCGCTGCTGACGGTGCTGAGCCATGCCGCTCTGGATCGCCTCCCAGACGCTCCGGCCGGCCTGCCGCAGTGTCTGCCCGGCCTGCCCGGCCAACTGCGCCGCCCCGGCTCCGGGAGGCTGTACTGTCCCACCCGATGCGGCGCCAGCACCCGGCCCGGCCTCACCACCCAAGCCGGCACTGTCACCCGACCCGCTGTCGCCACCCGGTTCGGCGTCGCCGCCTGCCTCGGCCGACTGCTTCCGCCCTCCTTCGGAAGGTTCGCCCCGGGCGGTCCGGGACGGTGGGCGGGGCTCGGTGTCGCCGGCCGCCGCCGCGAGGGGCCGGTCCACCAGCTCACCGGCCCCGACCACCCGCCGTCCGGTCCGGTCCACGACCGGCGCCGCGACCTGGCCGGCCGTCCGGTGCACGTCGTCGACGACGGCCCCGGCGGACCGGGCCAGCGCGTCGATCAGCTCGGGATTGCGGTCGATCGTCGCCAGGGCCCGGTCCAGGATCTGCACCAGCTTCTCCAGCCGTACCTTCAGCAGGGCCTCGGCCCGGACGCCGGCGATGTCCAGCTCGACGCCCTCCAGGTGCACCCGGACGCCGGCGTCGATCTGGAGCAAATTGGCCAGCCGGGCGCGCAACGAGAGGTCCGCGTCGAGCCCGTCCACCGCCAGCCGGATCTCGTCAACCGACAGTTCCGGCACGTCGAGCAGGACGTCCGGCTCCGCTTCGGCCGTACCCCGGGAGGTCGGTTGTTCGGGCTTCCGCTAGGCGGCGCCGCTGTCGCTCATGCTCCCGCTCCCCCATCGGCCAGTTCGGGTCAGCGGCGGTTACCCGATTTCCGGTACGGCATCCATGAGTCACGTGTCCCCTGGTGACCGCCGGTGCGACCGCTTCCGTTGTCGGGACGGCGGGTCCCCGTTGTCCGAAAGCGGGCGAAACCGAAGCTGCACAGCGAGACATCAGCCGGTATGGTCCGGGCTTATGGGACAGGAGATGGCCGATCCGGATGAGGTCTGGCAGGAATCCGACCGCTTCTCCCTCCGCAGCAGCCTCCTCGTCCCGGCGCCCGCCGAGCAGGCGTACGCCGTTTTCACCGGCGCGCTTGCCGACTGGTGGGTACGCGAATACACCTGGTCCGGGCCGGAGGCACTGGCCGCGCTCGGCATGGAGCCACGGGCCGGCGGGATGCTCTACGAGATCGGCCCGTACGGCTTCCGCAACGACTGGGGTCGCGTGCTTACCTGGGATCCGCCCCGGCGACTGGTGTTCACCTGGCAGATCGGGCCGGACCGGGTGCCGCTGCCGGATCCGGCCCGGGCCAGTGAGGTGGAGGTGCTCTTCCACCCCGAAGGCCCCGAGTCGACCCGGGTGGACGTCGAGCACCGCTACTTCGACCGGCACGGCACGGCCGCCGAGGACTACCGGGAGGTGCTCACCGCCGGCTGGCACGAACTGCTCTGCCGCTATCTGGCGACGGTCGCCCGTACCACCGTCTGAGCGCCGGGCGGGACGCCGCCGGACCGGTCAGCCGCCGGCTATCCCGGGGCTCGCGCCGGCGCCGGTCAGACCGCTGCCGCCCAGGTCGGCGCGACGACCGGCGGCGGCGCCGGGAGCGAAGCCGCCCCCGGCGAGCCGGCGGCGCGGGGCGGTACGCAGTCGCGGGTACACCTCGGCGAGGCGGCGTTGGACACGGTCGGAGCGGTCGGCCAGCACCAGCGCCACCGAGGGCGCCCCGGCCTCGGCGACCGCCCCGGCCTCGGCCGCCCGCAGCCGCTCGGCGACGACCTGGGCGAAGCCGGCGAGCCAACTGCGCCGGAACGCGGCCGGATGCTCCCCGACCGGCACCACCGTCCCGGCCAATCCGTGTGCCGCCTGCACCAGCAGCGAGGTGAAGAGCAACTCGACCCGTTCCAGGTCGCTGGCGAAGCCGAACAGGTGCATCACGTAGCTGTCGCCCTGCCGTCGGCGTACGCAGCGGCACCGCAGCGGGTCCGCGACGGCGGCGAGCAGACCGGCCTTGTCCCGCGCGTACGGCGCGACCACCTCGACCGTGCGGTCCCCGATCGGATCGACGGCCGGCTCGCGGGCGGCGAGCAGCGCGCGGTCGACGCCGTACCGGGCGATCAGCTCGGTGGCCTTGGCCATGAAGGTGGCCGACTCGGCGGGCGTGCAGGCCGGGTCCTCGGCCTGGGCGAGCAGCTTGCGCACCTTGCCGAGCATCGCCTGGGACATCAGTCAGAGGTATCACAACGCGGGGGCGCGGTGTCAGCCCTCCCGGCTGCGCAGCGTGGCGATGGTCGAGCCGGCGAGCGTGAGCAGGCAGGCGGGCAGCAGCCCGTCGGCCGCCGCCGCGCCGAACAGCGCCTCACCGGTGTCGGCGTCGTCGTTGGCGTACGCGCTGACGAAGCGGGCCACCCAGCGGGTGTCGTAGTCGGCCTGGTCGATGCCGGGGAAGTCGAGGGCGGCGGCGCCACCGGGAGCGTCGTCGCCGAGCATGGTGGCGGCCAGGCACCAGGCCACCCCGTACGCACCGGCCAGCCCGCGGCGGTCCACCACCGCGTCGAAGGCGCCGACCACGCCGTCGCCGTCGCCGGCCAACGCCGAACGGAGCACGGCGGTCGCGTCGTCGAGCGTCTGCTGTGCGTCGTCGGTCACCTGCGGAACAGTAACGCCGGAGGGCAAACCGGTGACCCGGAAACGGGTCGACGATCACGCAGAGTCATTCCCGCAGTCGAGGTGCCGACGGAGCCAGGTCCACGGTCCCGCGTGCTGCGCGGGCACGCTAATGTGCGCAGCGGACCTTCGCCGGAGGAAGGACGACCATGCTTGGAAATCGCACGTCGCGCGCGGCCCTGTCCATGGCCTGCGCGGCGCTCCTGCTCGCTACCAGCGCCTGCGGGAGTGACGAGCCGAAGGACGCGGCCACCACCCAGGTCCGCCTCTACGGCACCGACGGCAATATGCAGAACTCCTTCGCCGCGGAACTCAAGGACCGGGCAAATCTTCTCAACGGGATGAAGGGCACCACCCCCCTGACACCGTTGCCGGAGAGCTTCAAGGAACGGCTACGCAACGTCGATCCGAAGTTGACCGACTACCTCTACTCCGCCGAGTCCTACGACGCCGTGGTGATCAGCGCCCTGGCCGCCCAGGTGGCCGGCACCACCGCGCCGGCCGAGATCGCCAAGCAGATCGTCGGGGTGACCACCGGCGGCCAGATCTGCGACACCGTGAAGTCCTGCCTCCAGCTGGCCCGCGCCGGCCAGGACCTGGAATACCGGGGTGTGTCGCTGAACCGGGCCGGATTCACCGACACCGGCGAGCCGGCCACCGCGAGCTACGGCACGCTGCACTTCGACAACCAGAAACTCGACGACGCGAAGACCGAGTTCGTCGGCGCCGGCGAAGAGTCCGGGGTGAGCACCAAGACCCCACCGCGCGGTCGCAAGCCCCGCGGCGGGAAGGCGAAGGACGCGCCGCTGCTCATCGGCGGCCTGCTGCCGAAGACCGGTGACCTGGCACTGGCGTACCCGCCGATGGCCGCCGGGGTCACGCTCGCGATCAACGAGGTCAACGCCGGCGGCGGGGTGCTCGGCGAGCCGGTCAGGTTCATCGCGGGCGACGACGGCACCAACCCGGCGGTGGCGAAGGCGACGGTGGCCTCGCACGTCAGCGAGGGCGTCTCGGTGATCATCGGCGCCGGCGCGTCCGGCATCTCCCGCGAGGTGCTGCCGGACGTGGTGGCGGCCGGACGGATCCTCTTCTCCCCGTCGAACACCGACGCCGGGTTGAGCACCATCGACGACAAGGGCCTCTACTTCCGCACCGCGCCGCCGGACAGCCTCCAGGGCCGGGCGCTCGCCGACGTGATGCTGCGGGACGGGCCCCGCAAGATCGTGCTCCTGGCCCGGAAGGACTCCTACGGCGAGGGCCTCCAGGAGAACGTCCGGTCCGAGCTGGAGAAGGCCGGGGTGGGCGCGGACCGGGTCAAGCTGCTCACCTACATGCCGCCGGCCGACCCGAACACGCCCGTCGACTTCACCGGCATCGCCCAGGACATCAAGAGCTTCGGGCCGGAGGCGGTGCTGGTGATCGGGTTCGGCGAGTCGGCGGGGGCGATCACCGCACTGGCCGACGCCGGGGTCCAGATCCGGAACTGAGCCGCCAGGCATCGAGGGCCGCACCGGTGGATCCGGTGCGGCCCTCGCCGTGGCGCCTCAGCGTGCCCGGCGCCGCTCCAGGAAGTCGGTCATCCGCCGATGCTTCTCCTCGTCCTCGAAGAGCACCGCCTGGCTCAGCAGGTCGAGCTGCGGGTGCGCGGCCGGTGGCGCGTCCACCGCCAGCTTGGTCAGCCGCAGGGCCAGCGCGGAGCCCTTGCCGATCTCGTCGAGCAGGTTGTGGGCGGCGGGCAGCAGCTCCGCCGGCGCCGGCACCACCCGGTTCACCAGGCCGATCCGCAGCGCCTCGTCCGCCCCCACCCGCCGGCCGGTGAAGAGCATTTCCTTGGCCCGGGCCTCGCCGATCAGCGCCGGCAACCGGTAGGTCGCGCCGGCGCCGGCCAGGATGCCCAACCGCACCTCGGGCTGGCCGAAGACCGCACGCTCCGTGCACACCCGAAGATCGCAGGCGTACGCCAGCTCGGCGCCGCCGCCGAGCGCCGGGCCGTCGACCGCCGCCACGGTGGGCAGCGGCAGCGCCCGGATCCGGGCGAACACGCCCTGGTTGATGGCGGCCAGCGCGTCCAGCCGACCGCGTTCGCGGAGCTGCGCGATGTCGGCGCCACCGGCGAAGATGCCGTCCGTCCCGCCGGTGAGCAGCATCAGCCGGGGGCGGGCCTCCAGTTCGGCGCAGACGTCGTGCAGTTCACCGACCAGGTCGGCGTCGATCGCGTTGCGCTTCTCCGGCCGGTCGAGCGTGACCACGAGCCGGTCCGCCAGTTTCTCGATCCGCAGCCCACTCATTGCTGTGCCAGCCTTTCGTTCGCGACTGCGGGGCTCGCAAGCTCACTCCTCGCGCTCACCGTGCTTGCCTTTCGTTCGCGACTGCGGGGCTCGCAAGCTCACTCCTCGCGCTCACCGTGCTTGCCTTTCGTTCGCGACTGCGGGGCTCGCAAGCTCACTCCTCGCGCTCACCGTGCTTGCCTTTCGTTCGCGACTGCGGCGCTCGCAAGCTCACTCCTCGCGCTCACCGTGCTTGCCTTTCGTTCGCGACTGCGGGGCTCGCAAGCTCACTCCTCGCGCTCACGTCGAACGCCGCCTTCCCAGGTGTAGAAGCCCTGCCCGGACTTCTTGCCCAGCTTGCCGGCGGCGACCATCTCGGCAAGCAGCGGCGGCGGCGCGAACCGGTCACCGTACGCGGCCTGGAGGGTGCGGGCGATGTCGAGCCGGACGTCCAGCCCGACCAGGTCGGTCAGCTCCAGCGGGCCGACCGGGTGCCGGTAGCCGAGCACCATCGCCTTGTCGATGTCGGCCGGGTCGGCCACCCCGTCGGCCACCATCCGGATCGCCTCCAGGCCGAGCGTGACACCGAGCCGGGAGGTGGCGAAGCCGGGCATGTCGCGTACCACGACGGGGTCCTTGCCCAGCCGGGCCGCGAGCGTGACGGCCGCCGCGGTGGTCTCCGGCGCGGTGGCCGGGCCGACCACGACCTCGAGCAGCGCCATCGCCCAGACCGGGTTGAAGAAGTGCAGCCCGAGGAAGTCCCCCGGACGGTCCAGCCCGGCGGCCAGCTCGGCGATCGGGATGCTCGACGTGTTGCTGCCCAGCAGCGCCGGTCGGCGGCCCTCGGCCTCCCGGAGCACCGTCCGCTTGAGGTCGAGCCGCTCGGGCACCGCCTCGACGATCACGTCCGGTCCGTCGGCAACCTCGGCCAGGCCGGTACGCGGCGTCACCCGCACCCGGTTGGCGGTGGCCGCCTCGGCGGTCAGCTTCCCGCGCGCGACGGCGCGGTCCCACAGCTCGCCGAGCCGCCGGACGGCGTCCGCCCCCCGCTGCGGGTCGACCTCGACCAGCTCGACCGCGTATCCGGCGCCGGCCGCCACGTAGGCGATGCCGAGGCCCATGGTGCCGGCTCCGACGACCACAAATCGACCACTCATCGTGTCCCCTCGTCGCGGCGGTGGCGCACGGGGTCTCCGCCGCCCGGCCGGCCGCTCGCTCGATCCTGGATGCGACCCTATGCGTCGGCGGGGCCGCCGGGCATGCGTGGGGGGCGGGCGGACGGGGTAAAGACCGCCGTCAACGCCGAAGGAAGGATCGAGATGAGCCAGGCACCGGAGAGCGCGGAGAGCACCGAGACGGTCGAGACGCGCGGTGACGAGCGGGTGGACCTGCTTCGCGCGGACACCAACAACGACGGCAAGACCGACGTGTGGGTGGTGGACACCGACGGCGACGGCAAGGCCGACCTGTTCCAGTTCGACACCGACGGCGACGGCAAGGTGGACATCACCATGGTCGACATCGACGAGGACGGCACCCCGGACGAGGTGGTCGACGGCGACGGCGGCCTGCCGCCCGAGCAGACCACGCCCACCGTCCAGGTCTGAGAGGTAAGGCGGGGGCCCTTCTTATCGCCTACGCGATAGGAGGGGCCCCTTCCTAACCTCTCAGCGCGAGCGTGGCGAGATAGTAGGGGTGATCGGTGTCGTCCACGTCGGTCAGTCGCCACGGGCTGTCCTGGACCAGCTCGGCGAACTCCGTGGGCGAGCAGACCAGGTAGTCGAACCAGTCGGTGCCGAGCAGCCGGTAGCGCAACCGCAGCCGTAGCTGCCCGCCCAGCCGTCCCCGCCGCCGGTTCGCCTCGTGGTAGCCGGTGTGCACCGGATCGGTGGTGCCGTACGGGTCGGTGCCGTGCGCGATCACCCGTGCCCCGGGTCGGGCCAGCGCGGCGAGCGCGGCCAGCAGCACCGGGGCCCGCTCGCGGCCCTCGAACAGGCCGAGGTTGTTGCCGAGCAGCAGGAACGTGTCGTAGCGCCGACCGCTGGCGGCGTGCTCGTCGACGGTGGCGTGCACCAGCTCGCGTACGCCCCGGTGACGGCTGACCCGCAGCGCGCCGAGCGAGGTGTCCAGCCCGGTGACCGGCACCCCGCGCTCCTGGAGGTGCAGCGCGATCCGACCGCCGCCCACGCCGATGTCGAGCACGTGCCCGTGGACCCGGTCCACCGCCCGGTGGTCGTGCGGCTGCCACTGCGGCGGCGGGTCCAGGTAGTGCCCGGCGGGCGCGCCGTTGACCAGCCCGTCGTCCCGCTCGATGATCTCGATGACCGGGCGCGGCAGGCGTCCGCCGGCCATCGGCCGGGGGCCGACCCCGGTGGCCACGGCGTACGCGTCGCGGATCAGCTCGCCGAACACGTCGCCGATCGTTGGTTCGGGGGTCATGCGAGCACGCTATCCGGGCTCGGTGGCGCCGTCGCGGCCGTATCCTGGGCGTCGTGACCGACCTGGACCGCCTGGCTGCGGAGAAGTACGTGCTGCTCACCACGTTCCGCAAGGACGGGCGGGCGGTGGCGACGCCGGTGTGGGCGGTGCGCGACGGCGACGCGCTCGCGGTGTGGACGGTGTCCGACTCCGGCAAGGTGAAGCGGATCCGGCGCAACGGCCGGGTCACGGTGGCACCGTGCGACGTACGCGGCAATCCGCGCGGTGAGGCGGTGGCGGGGCACGCGACGATCGACGACCCGGAGCACACCCGCCGGGTGCGAGGGCTGCTCAAGCACAAGTACCGGCTGATCGGGCGGATGACGTTGCTCGGTAGCCGGCTGCGCCGGGGCGAGGCTGGCACGGTGGGGTTGCGGATCGTGCTCGACGGTGCGACCTCCGGACATGATTGAGGGCGGTGGCCCGTCCGGCCGACCGCCCTCGATCGCAAAGCTGGAAAACTCCGGGTCGTCAGTCCCCCTGCCGCTGCTGGGGGATCTGCCCCTGAAGTAGGGCTCGAACCTCCGACTCGCGGTATCTACGGTGGCCGCCCAGGGTCCGGATGGCGCTGAGCTTGCCAGCCTTTGCCCACCGGGTCACCGTCTTCGGGTCGACACGGAACATCGACGCCACCTCGGCCGGTGTCAGTAGCGGCTCTGGTTCGTGCGTTCGCGATGCCATCGGGGTCACTCCTCCACATGTATAGACATCGGCCGGGGTCCCGCCGGCCGACGCGTCTCCCATGGTCCGGCTAGTCCCCGATGTCCGACATGGGCCGAACGGCTGAAGGTCCCTAGACGGACGGATGAAGCATGCCCGATTTTTACTACTTTTATGTCGCAGAACCTACCTTATTCGGACTCATGATCACGGTTCGTGATGCGTCAACTACGAGACAGTTTCGGATCCGCCATTGCAAAAATGGACGAACCGGGCGTCAATTGCAGCGCTCCAGAAGTTGCACCGCGCGCCAGCGGGCCACCAGCTTGTCGTACGCCGCCGAAGCTTCCTCGGCCTCGCCCCGGGACAGCCCGGCCAGGCCCGCCGCGACCAGCTCGGTCGAGTCGTCGGCCGCAAGCGTCTCGTCCGGCAGCAGCTGCACCAGACCGCCGTAGTCCAGCTCCACCACCGACCTCGGGTGGAACTCCTCCAGCCAGCGGGCGGCCTCCTCGACCGCCTCGGTGATCGGCGCCTCCCCGACCGACTTGCGCAGCACGGACAGCGCCCGGGAGGAACGGCGACGGGCCTTGGAGATCTCCGTGCGGTAGCGCAGCGCCCGCCGCCCCGCATCGGTGACCAGGTGCCGTTCCCCGGCCTCGAAGAGCACGAACCACCGCAGCGGCACCCCCCAGGTGGCGACCTGTTCGTGCACGCGCGGCACGCCGTGCTCCAGCACCCGCGCCCCGCTGCGCCAGTCTTCCACCACGGCCTTGGCCTGCCCGGCGAGCACCGGCGGCACGAACGCGTCGGCGAGCACCGAGGGCACGCCGTCGCGGGCGCTCAGCGCCGCCTCGGCGACCCGGATCCGCAGGTTCCACGGGCAGACCAGCAGCGTGTCGTCGGCTTCCAGGACGTACGCCTCCTCCGGCAGCTCGGGCAGCCGGGTCCAGCCCGCGCCGAGCGCCTCGATCACCGAGGTCCGCTGCCGGCCCGGCCCCTCCAGCGGCGCGATCGCCCGACCTTCGGTGACGTACCGGCGCCAGTATGACTGCCGATCCCGGTCGAAGGCGGTCAGCGGCTCGTACACGCGCAGGTATGAAGCGAAGAGCGACGGCACGGCGCGATCCTCCCACGAGACGGGACCGCCCGTCGCCACCGTCACACCGGCACCGTGACGTGGGCGACAGTACGGTTCCGGCCGATATTAGGCTCAACGACACCGGCGTCATCCCGCCGGCCGCGCCACCCAGGTCCGCGGCCCACAAGGTCGCACACCGACACAGGAGTCAGCCATGGGCGTATTTGCCAGCACCGACGACCCCGCATCCACAGGTCACGAACAAGTCGTGTTCTGCCAGGACAAGCAGTCCGGCCTGAAGGCGATCATCGGGATCTACTCCACCGCGCTGGGCCCCGCGCTCGGTGGCACCCGGTTCTACCCGTACGCCAGCGAGGCCGACGCCCTCGCCGACGTGCTGGACCTCTCGCGGGGCATGGCGTACAAGAACGCCCTGGCCGGCCTCGACCTCGGCGGTGGCAAGGCGGTCATCTGGGGCGACCCGGAGCAGCTCAAGAGCGAGGCCCTGCTGCGCGCGTACGGCCGCTTCGTGGAGTCGCTCAACGGCCGCTACTACACCGCCTGCGACGTCGGCACCTACGTCCCGGACATGGACGTGATCGCCCGCGAGACCCGCTTCGTGACCGGCCGCAGCGTGGAGCACGGCGGCGCCGGCGACTCCTCGATCCTCACCGCCTGGGGCGTCTACCAGGGCATGCGGGCCGCTGCCGAGCACATCTGGGGCAGCCCGACGCTCGCCGGCCGGCGGGTCGGTGTGGCGGGCCTGGGCAAGGTCGGCAAATATCTGACCGGGCACCTGCTGGACGACGGCGCCGAGGTGGTCGCGACCGACGTCAGCAGCCGCGCCCGGGAGTGGGCCCGCACCACCCACCCGCAGGTCACCCTGGTCGACGACACCGCGGCGCTCGTCGCGTCCGACATCGACGTGTACGCCCCGTGCGCGCTCGGCGGCGCGCTCGACGACGAGACCGTGCCGGTGCTGCGGGCCAAGGTGGTCGCCGGCGCGGCGAACAACCAGCTCGCCCACCCCGGCATCGAGAAGATCCTCGCCGACCGGGGCATCCTCTACGCTCCGGACTACGTGGTGAACGCCGGTGGCGTGATCCAGGTCGCCGACGAGATCGAGGGCTTCAACTTCGAGCGGGCCAAGCTGCGCGCCACCCGGATCTTCGACACCACCCGCGAGATCCTGCGACTCGCCGACGACGAGGGTGTCCCACCGGCGGTCGCCGCGGACCGGCTCGCCGAGCGGCGGATGGCCGAGGTCGGCCGGCTGCGCAGCATTCACCTGCGGTGAACGGCTCCCGGGGGCGGACCCACCGGCTCCGCCCCGGGGCCGCCCTGCGGCCGACCAGGGCGTTAGGCTGGACGTAGGTAACTTCGTGCCGATTTGCCCGCTGTCACGGCCGACCCCGGCAAGCACTCCTTACCGGGTACACTTTGTGACGGTCGGAACACTGCGACGCGCAGGGCCGGTCGACGGTGACCCGAGGTGCCGAACGGTGGCATCCCCATGTACCGTAAGAGCCACGAGAGATGCCTGACGTCATCGGGGCCCGCCTTCGGGCTGCCCCGCATTCTGTGCGAGGGGGTCGAGCCATGGGGCGCGGCCGTGCTAAGGCCAAGCAGACAAAGGTGGCCCGGGAGTTGAAGTACCACTCCCCGAACACCGACCTAACCGCCTTGCAGCGCGAACTGGCGGGTAGTGGTAAGTCTGAGCACAACTTCGACGACGACTACAAAGAGTATGTCGACGACGATGACGAGGACCACGCGGACGACGACCCGGACCCCTGGGCCCGTCCGACCCGCTGACCTCCGGTCACACTGAGCACGCGGCAGCCCCCGCGTGCTCACGCATGTGCTCAGCCGGCGCCGACGTACGACCGACGATCAGGGACCTGCCGCACCGGGATGCCTCCCCGCGCCGACAGGTCCCTGATCGCGGAACCGGCACCTCAACGCGGGCGATTGTTCCAGTTGTAGAACGTCGGGATGTTCTCGAAGTGGTTCCACGCGCACACCGCGTTGGCGCCGTCCCCGCCCGACACCTCCGCCCGCAGCAGGCGTGCCGCCTCGGCCTCGTGGAGCAGCGCGGTCAACCCCGCGGCGGCATCCCGCACCCGGTCGGCGACCGCGTCCCGGTCAGTGTCACTGGTGATCTCGGGCATGCTCCAACACTCCCTCCAATAGGCGGATCTTGCTGTTCCGGCAGTGCTCGGTCTCCGTACCGTCGAACCGCCCCTGTTCGAAGTAGCGGTTGGCGGCGTGGCCGCCCCCGCAGAAACCGAAATACGCGCAGGTCGCCCGGCACGCCTCCACCCCGGTGAGGAACTCGTCCACCCACGGCGTCCGGCCGGCGTCGGCGAGGATCTCGCCCAGCGGCGTGGCAAGCACGTTCCCGCTGCCGAAGTCGCCGTAGCGGGCGTCGGTGAAGCCGGCCAGCTCGGGCGAGAGCACCACCACCGAACCGTCGTACGCGACCGTCGGGATCGGGTCGAGCCGGCGGGGCAGCAGGTCGTCGGCGGCGCCGGTCAGCACCGCGCCGGCGTACCGCAGCGACCACTCCACCTCCCGCAGGTGGATCCGGGGATCCCGACGCCAGGCGGTCACCAGCTCGGCCCAGAACCCGGTCACCGCGCCCGCGTCCCGCGCGTTCGAGCGGGTGTTCACCCCCTCGGTCTCCTCGATGTTGACGCCGAGCACCTCGCAGCCCAGGTCGAGGAAGTAGTCGTACAGCTCCGTCGCCAGCCCCGGCTCCGGCCGGGAGACCACCGCCAGCGCCGAGAACGGCAGCCCGTGCCGGCGCAGCGCCGCCACCCCGGCCACGATCCGGTCGTACGCCGGCCGGCCGCCCCGGGTGACCCGCTCGGCGTTGCGCGCCCGCGGGCCGTCCACGCTCACGCTGACCCGCACCCGGTGCTCGACGAAGAACGCGCACCAGGCGTCGTCGATCAGCGTGGCGTTCGTCTGCACGTGGTGCTCCACCTCCGGCCCGAACGGGGCCAGCAGGGCGGCTAGATGCTCCCGGCCCGCCGCGAGTGGCTCACCGCCGTGCCAGACCACCGAGCATCGACCCTCGGCCGCCCAGGGGTTCACCGACGCCGCCACCGCCTCGGCGACCGCCACCGGCATCCGCCGGTCCGCCGCGCGCAACGGCAGGTAGCAGTAGGCGCAGTCGAGGTTGCACAGCGTGGTCGGCTGCATCACCACGTACGAGGGGACGGCGGCGATGCCCCGCATCCCCTCCGAGGTGCGCGCAGCCATCGACCCCTCCCCCGCGTACCTGTGAAAAACCGAACCTTCAGGCTAGGCCGCGGCGGCCATCCGGGTGAACCCCCGATCAGGTGCGCGGATGATCAACAGAAGGTGATCACCCGCGGGTGTGCTGGCCGACCATCTGGACGTTGCCGGAGCCCTCGATGATCTCCCCCGCCTGCCAGGCGTCGACGCCGCGGCCGGTCAGGGTGGCAAGCGCGCGGTCGGCGTCCTCGGCCGAGACGATGGCGAACATGCCCACGCCCATGTTGAAGGTCGCCTCCATCTCCGGGTCCTCGATCCGGCCCTTCGTCTGGATCAGGTCGAAGATCGGCTGGGGCTTCCAGGTGGAACGGTTGACCACCGCGTCGACGTGCTCGGGCAGGACCCGGACCAGGTTGCCCGGGATGCCACCGCCGGTCACGTGGGCCAGCGCCCGCACCTCGGCCTCGGCGATCAGCTTGAGGCAGTCCTTCGCGTAGATCTTGGTCGGGGTGAGCAGCTCCTCGCCCAGCGTGCGCTGGCGGCCGAAGTCCTCGATCACCACGTCCAGCCGCATCCGGCCGGCGCCCAGCAGCACGTGCCGCACCAGGGAGTAGCCGTTGGAGTGCAGGCCGGAGGAGCGCATGGCGATCACCACGTCGCCCACCTCGACCCGCTCCGGGCGGAGGATCTCGCTCTCCTCCACCACGCCGACGCCGGTGGCGGAGATGTCGTACTCGTCCGGGCGCAGCACGCCGGGGTGCTCGGCGGTCTCGCCGCCGAGCAGCGCGCAACCGGCGTACCGGCAGCCGTCGGCGATGCCGGCGCCGATCTCGGCGACCTTGTCCGGCACGACCTCGCCGGTGGCGATGTAGTCGAGCAGGAACAGCGGCTCGGCCCCGCAGGCGACCAGGTCGTCGACCACCATGGCGACCAGGTCGATGCCGACCGTGTCGTGGATGTCGAGCTGCTGGGCGATCACCAGCTTGGTGCCCACACCGTCGGTGGAGGACGCCAGGATCGGATTCTTGTATTTCTTGGTGTCCAGCCGGAACAGGCCGGCGAAGCCACCCAGGTCACCCAGGACCTCCGGGCGGCGGGTCTCCTTGACCTTGGTCTTGAGCAGCTCGACCGCGCGGTCGCCCGCCTCGATCGACACCCCGGCATCGGCGTACGAGACCGAGCGTTTGCGCTGCGTGCGGCTGGAGCCCGCCGACCAGGGCTGGCGGTCGCCGCCGGCACCCGACGGGCTGGATCCTGCGCCGCTGCGCTCGGACACGTGCGTCACGGTTCTCCCCTTTGTGGTCCCGCGGGGCCGAGGCGCCGGACCCGCGTCGGTGGTGCTACGGGTGGTGGGTCGGTGTGGCGACGAGAGGGTTCGTGGACTCGGCCGCCTCGGCGACGATCCGGCGGCTGACGCCCTCGAGCACGTGCTTGCCGATCAGGTTCCCGGCCGGCAGTTCGATCGGGTACTCCCCATCGAAGCACGCCCGGCAGAGTCGGGTCTTCGGCTGCTCGGTCGCCGCGATGAGACCGGGCAGCGATACGTAACCAAGCGTGTCGGCGCCGATCGACCGCCGGATGCCCTCGTTGTCCAGCCCGTTGGCCAGCAGTTCCGCCCGGGTGGCGAAGTCGATGCCGTAGAAACAGGGCCAGCTCACCGGCGGCGACGAGATCCGGACGTGGACCTCCAGCGCGCCCGCCTCGCGCAGCAGCCGGACGATGGCCCGCTGGGTGGTGCCCCGGACGATCGAGTCGTCCACCACCACCAGCCGCTTGCCGCGGACGTTCTGCCGCAGCGGGTTCAGCTTGAGCCGGACGCCGAGCGCGCGCAGCGTCTGTGAGGGCTGGATGAAGGTGCGCCCGACGTACGGGTTCTTCATCAGGCCCTGGCCGTAGGTGATGCCGGACTCCTCGGCGTAGCCGATCGCCGCCGGCGTGCCGGACTCCGGCACCGGGATCACCAGGTCGGCCTCGACCGGGTGCTCCTTGGCGAGCTGGCGGCCGATCTGCACCCGGGCGGCATGCACGTTACGGCCGGCGATGGTGGCGTCCGGCCGGGCGATGTAGACGTATTCGAAGAGGCAGCCCTTGGGCTCCGGGGCGGCGAACCGGCTGGAGCGCAGGCCGTCCTCGTCGACGGCGATCAGCTCACCCGGCTCGACCTCGCGGACCACGCTCGCGCCGACGATGTCGAGCGCCGCGGTCTCGCTCGCCACCACCCAGCCACGCTCCAGCCGGCCGAGCACGAGCGGGCGTACGCCGTGCGGGTCACGCGCCGCGTAGAGCGTCGACTCGTCCATGAAGACGAAGCTGAACGCGCCGCGCAGCTGCGGCAGCACCTCGAGCGCCGCCGCCTCGACCGACAGGTCGGGCCGGCTGGCCAACAGCATGGTGACGAGCGACGTGTCGTTGCTCGACCCGTCGGAGTCCAGCCCGCGGGCGGACACCTCGCGTTGCAGGTCGGCGGTGTTGACCAGGTTGCCGTTGTGGGCCAGCGCGATCGTGGTGCCGGCACTCGTGGCGCGGATCGTCGGCTGGGCGTTCTCCCAGGTCGAACCGCCAGTGGTCGAGTAGCGCGCGTGCCCGATCGCGACGTGCCCGCGCAGGCTGGCCAGGGTCGGCTCGTCGAACACCTGGGCGACCAGGCCGAGATCCTTGTAGACCACGACGCCGGAGCCGTCGCTGACCGCGATGCCGGCGGCCTCCTGGCCGCGGTGCTGGAGGGCGTAGAGCCCGAAGTAGGTCAGATTGGCGACTTCCTCCCCCGGGGCCCAGACGCCGAAGACGCCACACGCGTCCTGGGGGCCGGGTCGTTGGGGGTCAAGGTCGTGGCTCAGCCGGCCATCGCCTCGGGGCACCTGCCGCTCCCTCATGGTGGGGGTCTGGACTGGCCTGGCGGAGTCGGGGGGCAGCTCCGCACCGTGGGCCGGGACCGTCATCGGGCACCAGTGTACGCGAACAGATGTCGACACCGACAGTCACGAAACATCCGCCGAACGTCACCAGGTCCGACCGGGTCGGCCCGGCTAAATCGGGAGGTACGCGGAAAGGTCGGCCCGGATCCCGGAGACCCGTACGCGACCCTCGGTGACCGCGTCCGCCCAGCCGAGACGTCCGGTGGCGAGCGCCAGCCAGGTCGCCGGATCCATCTCCACCACGTTCGGTGGGGTGCCACGGGTGTGTCGCGGCCCGGGCACGCACTGCACCGCGCCGTAAGGTGGAACGCGCACCTCCACCGATCGGCCGGGAGCGCGCTCCGTGAGGGCGGCCAAGAGCGTCCGGACCGCCGCCCGGAACACCGGCCGTTCGGGCGTACGCCCCTCATCAAGCGCCGTCACTGCGGCGAGCACCGACTCGGAATAAGCGTGCGGAGAGGACACGACGGGACGATACGACCCGGCAGAAGGCCGCCTGACGCCGGCCCTGGGTAGAGATGATCCGGTCAGACAAGGCATAGTTGCCGACGGCGTAATTCGTACCGTGAGTGATCAACCCGGCCGGACCGGCCAGCGGGGAGATCAGACCCGGAAGGCGGTGGACGTGTCCACACACCGACGTGCCTGGCAGCATCGGGCCGGTGTGGTCGTAGCGTTGGTCTTCGGCGCCCTGCTCACCGTCCCCGCCACACCCGCCCTCGCGGAACCGCCCGAGGTGAGCCTCAGCCCGAGTTCGTTGAGCATCAACGCCGGCAGCGACGGGTCGGTCCAGGTTCGGGTAAAGCTGGCTGATCCCGGCCCGGCTCAGGTGACGATCAAAGTGGCCGGCCTCCCGTCCGGCGTCTCGTGCAGCGCCGGTTGTGACGCTCCGCAAGCGGTCGCCGGGCAGCGGAACATCCCCATCACCCTGAAGGCACGGCCGGATGCGCCGGCAGCCAACGGTGCAGGCGTTCAGATTACTGCCGAGACATCGAGCGATTCGAACAGCACTTCGCTCTCGCTCTCGGTGCGAGCCGCCGCTCCGCCGTCCCCGCAGCAGCCGGAGACCGTCAAGACGATCTCCGGCAAGGTGGTCACCTCCGAGGGCGAGCCGATCTCCGGCGCGCTCGTCATGCTGCGTGACAGCGCCAACAAGCAGCGCTCGACGGAGACGAACGGCAGCGGCAACTTCAGCTTCAGCGGCTCCGCGTCCCAACCGATCGCGCCGGGGCGGATCGACCTCGGCGCCTCCAAGGGGCAGGCCGAGCCCGGCACCAAGTCGATCAACGCCGCTGCCGGCCAGTCCGTCACCGGCCTGCGCATCAGCGTGGCGGTCAAGGCGTCGGCGAGCCCGAGCGCGACCCCGTCGGAGAGCGAGTCGGCCCAGCCGTCCGAGGAGGTCACCGAGGAGGACGCGGCGACCGACGCCCCCGCCTCCGACACGGCCGCCGCCCAGGAGCCGACCTCGAACGAGGACTCCGGCGGTTTCGGCTCCTGGCTGCTGATCCTGCTCGGCGGCCTCTTCGTCGCCGTCGGCGTGGGCACCATCGTGCTGCTCTACATGCGCCGCAAGAACGAGGACGGCGACGGCGACGGGCCGGGCGGGCCGATCGGTCCGGATGGCCCGGGCGGGGCCGCCGCGGCCGGCGCGATCCCCGCGGCCCGTGGCGCCTACCGGGGTGCGGACGACCAGACCCGGGTGGTCAACGGAATGGGCGCCGGTCCGACCCCGACCATGGTCGGCGGCGCCGCGATGAGCGAGGCGCCGACCATGCTCCAGCGGCCGGTCGTGGACGACGTCCCGCCGGACCCGTACGGCGCGCCGCCCGGCCCCACCTACGGCGTCGGCGCTGGGCAGGCCGGCTACGGCTACGGCGACGAGCCTTCCTCGGGCAGCGGCTACGGCACCGCCCCGGCCTCCGGCGCCGGCTACGGCAACGCTCCGTCCTCCGGCAGCGGCTACGGCACCGGCCCGTCCTCCGGCGCCGGCTACGGCAGCCCGGAGTACGCGGCCGGGGCGGGCGGCTACGCACCGGCGCAGGGCGGCGGGTACGGCAACGAGCGCTTCGACGAGCCGACCGGCCGCTACGCCGGTGACAGCACCCGGTACGCGCCGGCCGCCGATCCCTACCCGACCAGCACGTACCAGCCGGAGCAGGACCGGGGTTACGGCCAGCCGACCCCGGGCCAGTACGGTCGGGGCCCGGAGCAGGGCGACGGCTACGGCGCGGCCGGTGGCTACGGCGCCGCGTCGGGCGGTTACGACGACAATCCCGGCGGCTACGACGGCGGCCGGCAGCAGGCGGGCTACGGCGACGCGCCGACGGGCGGTTACGACGCCAACCCGAGCGGTGGCTACGGCACCCCTCCGGGCGGCGGCTACGACGCCAACCCGACCGGCGGCTACGGCACCCCTCCGGGCGGCGGCTACGACCCCAACCCGACCGGCGGCTACGGCACCCCTCCGGCCGGCGGCTACGACCCCAAGCCAGGCGGCGGCTACGACCCCAACCCGACCGGCGGCTACGGCGCCGCCCCGGCGGCGGGCGGCTACGGCGACGGCCCGCGCTACGGCGACAGCCGAGCGGATGGCGGCTACGACAACGCGCCGGCGGGTGGCTACGACAACGCCGGTGGCGGTTACGCCGGCGGCCGGCAGCAAGGTGGCTACGGTGACGCGCCGGCCGGCGGTTACGACGCCAACCCGGCGGGCGGCTACGACGGTCGCCAGCAGGGCGGTTACGACAGCGGTCAGGCCGGCGGCTACGGCGGTTACGACGGCGGTCAGCAGTCCGGCGGTTACGACCAGCGTGGCGGTTACGGCGACGGCTACGGCCAGTCGCCGCAGGGCGGATACGGCCAGGAGCCGCCGCAGCAGCGCGGTGGTGGCTACGACAACCAGGCCGGCTATTCCAACGACCCGGCCCAGGCCGGTCGTGCCCGCCCGGACGGCCAGTCCGACCGGGGCGGACGGCGTCTCGACTGGCTGGACGACTGACTTCACCTGCACGACGGTGGCCGCCCCACGAACGTGGGGCGGCCACCGTCGTCAGGTCCCCGGTTCGGCGTGAACGGGCTGCCTGATCAGGACCATGAATCTTGGCGCGTCATCCCAGGCCGGAGTCAGATGAGTGACGTGCCGCCACCCCCAGGAGTCGTAGACGCGTCGAGCGACGCTGTTCTCCGGATCCACCAGAAGGGTGGCGCGGTCCTCCGCGCGGCGGCTTAGAAGTTGGTCGTGCAGCGCTCGCGCCACGCCTTGCCGCCGCCACTGCGGTTGCACGAGCAGTTCGCTGATGGCGAAGGTACGTCGTCCCGTCTCCGCGACGAACCCGGACGGAATGGGTTGTTCGATTCCCGCCCACCACCCGGTCTCGGCGGGCAGGGGAAAGCCGTAGATGTACCCGGCCAGTCTCCCGCCGGCCATGGCGGTGACCAGGCTCCATCCGTCGCGTGACATGTGGGCGGCGAGCTGGCGTCGGTAACGGTCCTCGCTGTGGAACTCGCCGCCGCCCACGTACACCTGGAGGTAGAGGGCGACGAGTTCGTCGACGAGCGGAGCCGCCTCGACCGCGGTGTGGTGACGCAGGTCCAGTCCCCCCACTACCGGCTCACCACCTGGTCGTAGGCGTCGATGAACCCGCGGCTCGTGGCGGTCGGTCGCTGGGCCTGCCCCAGGCTCGACCTGACCTGGGCGAGGTGGCGCCAAACCCGCCCGGAACTCACCTGGTCCAGCTCGGGCAGGACGTCCATTGCCGTACGCGCGGCCTCGTTGACGTCGCCGAGCCGGCACTGCGCGTCGGCGAGCTGAACCGTGTAGTAGATCCGGTTCCGGCGCAACGCCGGTGGGATGTTCTCGGTGATCGCGCGGAACGCGTCCGCGGCACGATCAGCCCGGCCCATCGCGAGGTACGACAGCCCTTCGATGCCCTGGACCTCCTGTGCCGTGACGAAGTGGAGGAATGGCATGTCGTCCTCGCTGGCGCCGCGCTCGAACTCGCGGCGAGCCTTGGTCATCGCCCGGCTGAAGCCGCCCGCATCCCCCAGTGCCGCGTACGTGCGCGCGGTGCGCAGGTGGAGCAGGGTCGCCAGCCTCGGCGTGCCCCACCCGGCCGAGGCACGCACCGCCGCTTCCGCGCTGTGCAACGACTCGCCGGGGTGGTCGTCCCGAACGAGCAACGCGAGCTGAGCGAAGGCGCGGACCTCCATGCGCGGATCGTCGGCGATGCGGGCCCGGGTGATCGCCTCGTTGAGGTACGGCCGCGCCAGCGGCCGACGGTCGGAGTCGATGGCCAGCCAGGCGGTCTCTATCGCCAGGTCGGCCAGCGCGGTCTGCAGGGCGTCGCCGACCTCCCGGCTGTAGGTGGCCGTTGTCGCCCACGAAGACAGGCGTGAATGGACCCGGACGGCGATGTCGTAGAGCTGATCGGCGCCCGCGACCGCGTCGGCCTGGCGGAGTTGCTCCACCAACGAGCCGGCGTAGCGTACCTGTTCCATGCCGACGCTCCGAGGTGCGTCGACCGGGCCGGAAAGCAGGTCGTGGAAGCCCGTCGCGGCGATGCCGGCAAGTGCGGCCAGGGCGTGAAACTGTCGGCGGTCCGTGGTGCCACCTCCTCGCTCCGATGCCGGTGTCGCGGCATCCGCCGGGATCGGCGGGTTCGCCGTCCCGGCTGTCTCCAGGGTTGCGACCGGCTCGTGGTCCGGTCGCTCGGCATCCGTGCTCTGCATGGCGGGTGGCTGGTCGGGCAGGCTGAACCACAGGTACGGCGACGGAATCCGGAGCAGCCGCGCCCAGTGGATGAGGCGATCCAGGTGAACGATCGGCGGCCCGTTCTCCACCCGGCTCAACTGCGCCTGCGTGATCCCCAGCCACCCCGCCACCGCGCTCTGCGGCAGTGGGCTCCTCCCCTGGTAGGGGTGATTCCGATACGCGCGAATCGCCCGACCGAGATGCCGTCCGGCCAGCGCCGCCCGTACCGGCTCGTGCTCCCAGAAGGACGCCGGCACCACCGGCGGGGCGCTCAACCGGTCCCGTTCGGCGGCCTGGCAGGGCGCGCAGCGTCCACTGTCGTTGTCGCGAGCCAGGCGTCCGCCGCAGCGGGGGCAGTTGGCGTGTGTCACCGGCGACCTCGCTCCGGGCGAGTGGCTAAGTCAGAAATCGAGCCTAACCATTCAAGCCGCTCAACGGCGTCACGGTATGCGTTCCGCGCATACCCGCATTTTCGTTGTCGCCCGTCCACGCCGATCTTGGGGTTGTGGCACCTCCGATACCGGCCCGAGCCCGACATTTTCTGGCACCACAAGTCCAAGATCGACGATGCTGCCCGCAGAACGGACGGACCTGGGGTGCGGGCGGCGCTCAGGCGGCGGTGAAGTAGCCCTGACGGAGCACCGGCACCACGGCGGAGACACCGACCTCGACGGCGACCTCGACGTCGGAGGCGAAACCACCCTCGGCCAGTTCCCGGCCGGAAACGCAACCCCGGACCGCCGCCGGGACGTCGGGTGTGCTGGCCAACGCGGCAAGCGCCACGGCCGCCTCCACCGAGAGCCCACCGGGCACCCCGGCCAGCGCGTCCAGCACGAGGGCCGCCCCGAGTTGATCCTCCACACAGGGACGCAGCGACCCGTCGGGCCAGCGCTCCCCGGCGGCCACCACGCCCACCGGGGCGTCGCTCGTGCCGTACCCCTGATTGCGCAGCCATCGCCCGACGGCGCGTGCGTTGCGCAGGCACGCCGCGACCACGGGCGTGCCGGTGGCGCTCGCCGCGGCGCTGATCGCCGAGCCGTTCGGCGACGGCAGCACCAGGTCGGCGGCGACCGGCGCGGCTCGCAGGGCCGCCGGGGAGAGCGACCACGGATGCTCCGGCGTCGTCTTCCGCCGCCCCACCGCGGCGACGGCACCGACCCGGCGGGCGTATTCCGCGGCCTGATCGCCCCAGGGGAACGGGTGCACCCGTGAGCCACGGCTCACCGCCACCTCCACGGCGGTGGTGAACGAGAGCACGTCCACCACCACCAGGGCGGCGCAGACCCGGCCGAGTTCCGCCGCCCCGGTCAACCCCCAGTCGAACCGGGCGCCGGCCCCGGGTTGGGCGAAGACGGCCAAGGCCAAGACCTCAGCGCTGGTCCGGCTCACCCGAAGCGGGGCGGTCGGCGTCCGGGGCGGACTCCGCCTCGGGCGTGCCCGCGTCCCCGGCCGGAGCGGAGCCGGCCGACGCCGCCTCGGTCGCCGCCGGAACGGATCCACCGGTCGCCGCCTCGGCCCCGGCCTGAGCCGGCCCGTCCGTGGCCTCAGCCGGGGTCGGTTCACCAGGCGCTTCGGCCTCCGAACCGGTCTTGGCGATCGGCTCCGCCTCGACCTGGGCCGGGTCCACCCCGACCGGCTGCTCGGCGGTGGCCGGCAGCACGGTGGTGGTGCCGGTACGGGTCGCCGCCACCTCCACCCGCGCCGCCTCGGCGTCGCCGAAGAGACGCGGCAGCGTCGCGCCGTGCACCTCGCGCAACTCGTTCAGGTCGATCCGGAACTGGCCCCGCACCTCAAGTGCCCCGCCGGTCGGGTCGGTGACGCCGATGACCTCCCACGGCACCCCCCGCTCGGCGCAGAGGGCGGTGAACGCCTTCTCGTGCCCGCGCGGCACCGACACCAGCACCCGGCCGGCCGACTCGCTGAACAGGAAGACGAACGGCATCGAGCCCTCGGCGAAGTGCTCCGGCAGCGCGATCTGCGCGCCGACGCCACGGCGCAGGGTGGACTCGACCAGGCTCTGCGCCAGCCCACCGTCGGAGAGGTCGTGCGCCGAGCTGAGGTGCCCGACCCGGGCCGCCTCGGCCAGCAGCTCGGCGAGCTGCCGCTCCCGGGCCAGGTCCACCTGCGGCGGGATGCCGCCCAGGTGCTCGTGGGTCACCCAGGCCCACTCGGAGCCGGAAAGCTCGACGTGCGTCTCGCCCAGCAGGAAGAGCTGGTCGTGGTCGCCGGCCGGGCGGGGCACGAAGCCCATCGGCACCCGCTCGGCGACGTCGTCGAGCACGCCCAGCACGCCGACCACCGGGGTCGGGTGGATGGCCGCCGCGCCGGTCTGGTTGTAGAAGCTGACGTTGCCGCCGGTGACCGGGATGCCCAGCTCCAGGCAGCCGTCCGCCAGGCCGCGCACGGCCTCGGCGAACTGCCACATCACGCCCGGGTCCTCCGGCGAGCCGAAGTTGAGGCAGTTGGTCACCGCGATCGGCTTCGCGCCGGTCACCGCCACGTTCCGGTACGCCTCGGCCAGCGCCAGCTTCGTCCCCTGGTAGGGGTCGAGGCGGGCGTACCGCCCGTTGCCGTCGACGGAGAGGGCCACACCCAGGCCGGTCCGCTCGTCGATCCGGATCACGCCCGAATCCTCCGGCTGGGCGAGCACGGTGTTGCCGAGCACGTAGCGGTCGTACTGCTCGGTGACCCAGGTCTTGTCGGCCAGGTTCGGCGAGGCGATCATGCGCAGCAGGGTCTCCCGGAGCGCGTCCGGGGTGCCCGGCCGGGGCAGCGTTTCGGCCCGGTCGGCCTGGAGCAGGATCAGGTCGGCCGGCTCACGCATCGGGCGGGCGTAGACCGGGCCGTCGTCGACGAGCGATCCCGGCGGCACGTCGACCACGAGCTGGTCGCGCCAGGTGATGACCAGCCGACCCGGTCGGCCGTCCGGCGACGGCGCGGTGACCTCGCCGATGGCGGTGGCCCAGACGCCCCACTTCTCGGCGGTCTTGAGCACCGCCTCCAGCTTCTCCGGCGTGACCACCAGCAGCATCCGCTCCTGGGACTCGCTCGCCAGGATCTCGTGCGGCTCCATCGACGGCTCGCGCAGCGGCACCCGCTCCAACCAGACCCGCATGCCGGTGCCGGCGGAGGCGGCGGTCTCGGTGAGGGCGCAGGTCAGGCCGGCGCCGCCGAGGTCCTGGATGCCGACCACCAGCTCGGCGTCGTACAGCTCCAGGCACGCCTCGATGAGCAGCTTCTCCATGAACGGGTCGCCCACCTGCACGGACGGGCGGCGCTGCTCGCTGCCCTCGTCGAAGGTGGCGCTGGCCAGCACGGACACTCCGCCGATGCCGTCCCGGCCGGTCTTGGCGCCGAGCAGCACCACGACGTTGCCGGGGCCGGTGGCGTCCTTCTTCTGGAGCCGGTCGACCGGCAGCACGCCCAGGCAGAGCGCGTTGAGCAGCGGGTTGCCCTGGTAGCAGGGGTCGAAGACCAGCTCGCCGCCGATGTTGGGCAGGCCGAGGCAGTTGCCGTAGCCGCCGACGCCGGCCACCACGCCGGGCAGCACGCGCGCGGTGTCCGGGTGGTCGGCCGCGCCGAAGCGCAGCGGGTCCATCACGGCCACCGGGCGGGCGCCCATGGCGAGGATGTCGCGGACGATGCCGCCGACGCCGGTCGCCGCGCCCTGGTACGGCTCGACGAAGCTCGGGTGGTTGTGTGACTCGACCTTGAAGGTGACCGCCAGCTCGTCGGAGACCCGGACCACGCCGGCGTTCTCCCCGATGCCGGCGAGCAGCCGATCGCTCGGCGGCGCCTTCTCGCCGAACTGGCGCAGGTGCACCTTGCTCGACTTGTAGGAGCAGTGCTCGCTCCACATGATCGAATACATGGCCAGCTCGGCCTGGGTGGGCCGGCGGCCGAGGATGTGCCGGATCCGGTCGTACTCGTCGTCGCGGAGGCCAAGCTCGGCGTACGGCTGAAGCTCTTCCGGCGTGCCGCCGGCCCGCTGCACGGTGTCCACGCCCGGCGCCCAGTCGTCGGTCGGGCCGGCCTGCGGCACCACGCCCTGCGCCTGGGGCAGGGTCGGATCCGGATGGGTGGTCATGACGTCTCCTTGCTGCGCTCGCCGCCGCAACGGCGGGTGAGCCGACCGATGGTGCCGGCCATCATCACGCGGGGGCTCCCACCAGGTGCTTGAGCACCGAGGTGAAGAAGCCGAGGCCGTCCAGGGAGGGGCCGGTGAGCGCCTCCACCGCGTGCTCGGGGTGCGGCATGATGCCGACGACGTTGCCGGCCTCATTGGTGATCGCGGCGATGTCGCGCTGCGATCCGTTCGGGTTGCCGCCGAGGTATCGGGCGACGACGCGGCCCTCGGCCTCCAGCCGGTCCAGCGTCGCGGCGTCGGCGACGTAGCAGCCCTCACCGTTCTTGACCGGGACGAGCACCTCCTGGCCCGGCTGGAACGCGTTGGTCCACGCGGTGCCGGTGGCCTCGATCCGGAGGACCTGGTCCCGGTTGCGGAAGTGCAGGTGCTGGTTGCGGGTGAGCGCCCCGGGCAACAGGTGTGCCTCGCAGAGGATCTGGAAGCCGTTGCAGATGCCGAGCACGGGCAGACCACCGCGGGCGGCGTCGACGACCGTCTCCATCACCGGCGCGAACCGGGCGATGGCTCCGCAGCGCAGGTAGTCGCCGTAGGAGAAGCCGCCGGGCAGGACGACGGCGTCCACTCCGTGCAGGTCCGGGTCGCCGTGCCATAGCCGGACCGGCTCGGCGCCGGCGAGCCGGGCGGCCCGGGCCGCGTCCCCGTCGTCGAGCGAGCCGGGAAAGGTCACCACACCGACCCGGGCGGTCACGAGTGCGCGCCCGCGGTCTCGTCGGAGGCGACCACGTGGACGGTGAAGTCCTCGATGACCGGGTTGGCGAGCAGCTTGTCGGCGATCTCGCGGGCCCGGTCCAGGTCCGGTTCGCCGGTGAACTCGATCTCGATCCGCCTGCCGATCCGAACCGAGGCGACGTCGTTGACGCCGAGCCGGGGCAGCGCGTTCGCGACGGCCTGGCCCTGCGGATCGAGGATCTCGGGCTTGAGCATGACGTCGACTACGACGCGAGGCACGGGGCACTCCTGACTGTGTACGCAGTTGGGTGCCGGCCCACAAACGGCCGAGCCCAGCCAGCCTACCTGGCAGATACCGCCCGGCCCGCACCGGCCGTCGCCAGTACGGGCGGTGGCGGGTGGGACTCTCGGCGCGGACCGGAGACCGTTGCGCGTTCGTTGCGGCGTCGATACGTATTCGTTGCGCGGGAGGCCGCGCCTCGGCCGCACACAGCGCCTCCCACCAGGCATTCTGCCCTGCTTCGGCGCGCGACGGGACCGGTTTCCGACAGACCTCCGTCTCGCTCCGCGGCGCACCTCACACCATCGATATCTACCAATTGGTATGTGGCGAGACGGACCGGCACGCCCATAGCATGCATCGCCAGATGTCGATGTCATCGATCGACGCCCCGCCGGTCCACCCCGCCCGGCGGGCCCCGATCGCGCCCGGCGACCCCGGGCGTCCATGCAGAAGGAGCCACCACATGCGCCTCCGTTCCCTGCTCGCCGTGTTGACCACCGCCCTTGCCGGCGTACTGGCCACGGCGTCCGGCGCCGGCGCCGCCCCGGCCGGACCGCAGCCGATCATCGGCGGCGGCACCGTCTCGTCCGCGCCGTGGGCCGCGGCCGTCTTCAGCAACGGCTCGTTCACCTGCTCCGGCAGCGTGATCGCGTCCCAGTGGGTGCTCACCGCCCGGCACTGCGTCAGCGGCAGCATGTCAGTCCGGGTCGGCAGCGTCTACTACGCCTCGGGCGGCGTCACCCGCACCGTGAGCGCCTCCTACACCCGCAACGACCTGGCCCTGCTCCGCCTCTCCAGCACGGTCAGCACCTCCACCGTCTCGCTCGCCAGCAGCAACCCGCCGGTCGGCTCCACCAACTCGATCTACGGCTGGGGCATGACCTGCTACAGCGGGTGCGGCGCGTCGCCCCAGCTCAAGACCGCCAACGTCCGGGTGACGAGCACGAGCGTCACCGACGCGTACGGCGGCCAGGCGATCCGGAGCACCCGGGTCAACGGCAACGCGTGGCGCGGTGACTCGGGCGGCCCGGAGTTCTACAACGGCCAGCAGGTCGGGGTGGCGTCCACCGCCGACGGCTCCAGCATCCAGAACTACGGCAGTGTCGCGTACAACAGGTCCTGGATCACCTCGGTGGCCGGTGTCTGACGGTTTCCACCGTCGCGGCGCGGATGGCCGGGAGGCACCCGACCGTCCGCGCCGCCCCGTTTCGCAGCATCCGATCAGGTGCACACGGCACGCGAACCACCCCCGCCGACGACTGACAGCATCGGAACCGTGCTGGTCGTGACGACGGATCAACTGCCCGGCTACGAGATCCGCCAGATCCTCGGCGAGGTGGTCTCCTCGATGGCGCGGACCCGCAACCCGTACCGCGAGGGGGTCAAGAATCTGCGTGGTGGCGCCTACGACCCGATGGCCCCGGACAACCTCACCCGCTGGCGCACCGACTCGGTGGCCCGGCTCGGCGAGGAGGCGCAGCGCCTCGGCGCGAACGCGGTGATCGGCATGCGCTTCGACAGCCGCGACTGCGGCGAGATGTGGATGGAGATCTGCGCGTACGGCACAGCGGTGATCGTGGTGCCGAGGACGCCCGACATCATGCCGCCGGACCAGCCGATGATCGCCGCCGAGACCGCCCACGAGCCGGAGATCGCCACCGCCCCCGGCGGCATCGCCGAACCGGCGAGCGCCCCCAACCTGAGTTCGGCGGCCGAAACCCCCACCGGCCCCTGACCCCCGCCCCTTCTCACCGTTGATCATGAAGTTAGCGGCAGCGACGGAGATCCACATCGCCGCCAACTTCATGATCAACGGGGAAGGCCGTGCGGTCAGAGGATGGGGGGTGGGGAGTAGGTGGCGGCCTCGGGGTGGGAACGGACGATCTCGGTGATCCGTGCGGTCACCCGGGTCACCTGATCGTTGGCGGCGCCGGTGAAGGTGCTGCGATCGGCGACCAGGGTGTCGATCTCGGAGCGGGTCAGGTTCAGGCGGCCGTCGGCGGCCAGGCGGTCGAACAGGTCGTTCTCGGGAGCGCCCTTCTCCCGCATGGCCAGCGCCACGGCCACCGCGTGTTCCTTGATCACCTCGTGTGCGACCTCCCGGCCGACGCCCCGGCGGACGGCGGCGACCAGGATCTTCGTGGTGGCCAGGAACGGCAGGAAACGCTCCAGCTCCCGGTTGATCACCGCCGGGTACGGGCCGAACTCGTCGAGCACGGTGAGGAACGTCTGGAACAGGCCGTCAGCGGCGAAGAACGCGTCCGGCAGCGCCACCCGGCGCACCACCGAGCACGACACGTCGCCCTCGTTCCACTGGTCACCGGCCAGCTCGCCGACCATTGACAGGTAACCCCGGATGATCACCGCGAAGCCGTTCACCCGCTCCGAGGAGCGGGTGTTCATCTTGTGCGGCATCGCGCTGGAGCCGACCTGCCCCGGCCTGAAGCCCTCGGTGACCAGCTCCTGGCCCACCATCAGCCGGATCGTGGTGGCAAGCGACGACGGCGCGGCGGCCACCTGCGCCAGCGCGGCCAGCACGTCGAAGTCGAGCGAGCGCGGATAGACCTGGCCGACGCTGTCCAGCACCCGGCCGAACCCGAGGTGCCCGGCCACCCGGCGCTCCAGCTCGGCCACCTTGCCGGCGTCGCCGTCGAAGAGGTCGAGCTGGTCGGCGGCGGTGCCGACCGGCCCCTTGATCCCACGCAGCGGGTAGCGGCCGATCAGGTCCGCCAACCGCTCGTACGCGATCAGCAGCTCCTCCGCTGCGGACGCGAAGCGCTTGCCCAGCGTGGTGGCCTGGGCCGCCACGTTGTGCGACCGGCCGGTCAGCACCAGCGGGGAGTATTCGCCCGCGTGCCAGGCGAGCCGGGCCAGGGTGGCGACCACCCGGTCCCGGATCAGCTCCAGCGACGCCCGGATCTGGAGCTGCTCGACGTTCTCGGTGAGGTCGCGGGAGGTCATCCCCTTGTGCACGTGCTCGTGCCCGGCGAGCGCGCTGAACTCCTCGATCCGGGCCTTCACGTCGTGCCGGGTGACCCGCTCGCGCGCCGCGATCGAGGCCAGGTCGACGTCGTCGACCACCCGCTCGTACGCCTCAACCACCCCGTCCGGCACCGGCACGCCGAGGTCCCGCTGGGCCCGGAGCACCGCCAGCCAGAGCCGGCGCTCCATCCGTACCTTCTCCTCCGGCGACCAGAGCGCGACCAGCTCCGGTGAGGCGTAGCGGTTGGCGAGCACGTTCGGGATCGTCGTCACGGCCCACATTCTTTCGTACGCCCCGAACCACCGACCATCAGGCCGGTCCAGCGCGACCGTTCCGGCGCGTTGTCGACGATGCGACAGTCACGCTCCGGCGCGAATTCCACGGATATGCTGTCCGCCCTCCGTCAATGATCCCCGATCGAGAAGGCGTCTCCGATGTCGCACCCCGCAATCGATGTCGACACCCTGCCCTTTCTGGTGTCCGTGGAGGTGTCGGACGACCCGGACACCATGGGGCTGTTCCGGAAGGGCGAACGCGAGGTGGCGGTCCGGCACATTCCGATCGCCGTTCTCCGGGAGAGCGTCCGGCACACGGTGGCCGCGCTCCGCACGGTCTTCGACGAGGTGGCCGAGGAGACCGGGCGGCTCCGGCTCGCCGAGGCGCAGTTCAGTTTCGAGGTGTCGGCCAAGGGTGGCCTGAACCTGATCGGTACGACCGAGATCGGCTCCAAGGGCACGGTCACGCTGACCTTCCGGGAGTAGCCACCGTGGCCGCCTTCCGTGCCCTCCTGCTCGGCGTCGCGGAGTACGACGACCCGCAGATCCTGCCGCTGCCCTTCGTCACCAACGACATCGGCGCACTGAGCGTGGCTCTCGAGGAGAACGGGTACCGCGTCCGTACCCTCGACGGTGGCCGGCTCAGCCGGCCGAAGATCTGCGCCGAGGTCACGCAGTTCCTTGACAACGCCCATCTGGGCGACAACCTGCTCATCTATCTGAGCGGGCACGGCGCCCACACGGGCGGAGTCGACTTTCTGGTGCCGTCCGAGGCCGATCTGCGGATTCCGCTCACCGAGTCGATGGTTCCCCTGAACTACTGGGCGGGTGCCGTCGAGCGGAGCCGGGCCGGGCAGGTCGTCTTCGTCGTGGACGCCTGCCGTGAGGGGCTGGACCAGGAGTCCATGGCGCTGGAACTACGGCGGTGGAGCACAGGTCGGATCAGCCACGTGGCGCATCAGCGGATCGCCTTTCTGTTCGCCTGCGGCCCCGGCGAGAAGGCGCAGTTCGTTCCCGGCGCCGGTGACTCCTTCAGCGTCTTCTCCCGCGCGTTGCAGCAGGTTCTGGTCAACGGTCAGGCCGGCCGCACCCTGGAGGATCTCGTCGGCACGGTCAACGAGCAGATGCGGGAACTGGCGGCGGCGCACGACCGCCGGGTCCAGACCGCCCACGCCCATCCGGACCCCGCGACGATCACGCCGTTCCCGCTCTCGTCGCGCCGGTCGATGCAGCGCTCGTTCGACTGGGTCACCCAGGCGCAGTCCCACCGGGCCTGGGACCTGGTCGCACCGGCGCTGGACAGCGAGGAGCTTCGTAGTTCCACCGTCAGCCTCGTCGAGCATCTGGTGCGACTGCGCCGGGAGGCCGCGCGGGATCTGGCCCGGGATCCCTGGCACGAGCCGGACCTCGCCACGCGCATCGGCCGGCGGGTCGAGTTCCTGACGAGCCTCCCGGCATTTCCCGCCACGACCTCGGGCGGCGAGCTGCACCTGTCCGCGGCCGAGGCCGCGCTGCTGGTCGCCGGCCCATACCTGTACGACACCTTCTGGGCGCTGCGCGCCGCCCGGGCCGCGCACGTCGATCCGACCAACTGGTCCGCGCCGGAACGCCTGGACGCCGACAACGACTCCTACCGCCGCTTCGCGCAGAGCTTCCCCCGGCTGTGGCGCCGGTTGAACGGACGGGCACGGGACTCCGACGTCGCCGGTCAGATCGGGTGGTGGCTGCTTCACCGATGGATCGCCCGGCAGTCCCTGACCCGCCCGGACGCCGACGTCTCGGAGTTGATCCCGCTCGGGGTCGCCTCGTCGCACCTGTCCGCACGGGTCTTCGAGCAGCCTCGGGTGATCGAACTGCTCCGGAGCCTGCGCGGTGGCCCCGGCTTCCTGACCCGCACCGATCGACCGGGACGGCTACAGAGCCGCTGCACGGTCGGCGCGGGGACCGCCGATGAGCAACCGGTGCGGGAACGGCTGGTCGCCTACCTGCTCGCTGCGGGCCGCGCCATGGCCGTCGAGGCCGCCGCCCTGCCGGAGGTGGTGGTCGAGCACATGGGGATCAGTGATCCGGTGACACCCGAGGATCTGCACGTCTCCATCGACTCGGTGGAATGGGAGTCCCGTGGGCCGGTCCGCGTCCTGCGCACCACCTGCGCCCACCCCGCCATCGAGATCGCGTTGCGGGCCCACGTCGAGTTCTTCGACACGCTCCTGGTCGAGATCCAGGACGCCGCCGCCGAGGACGCGCACCTCCATCCGCTCTCCGCCCTGCCGGCGCACGCCTCGGCGGACCAGATCCGCCCGAGCGAAGGACCGGACGGTCGGGCCTACCAGTCCGCCGGCGTGCGGTTCCATCTCGCCGAGGACAGGATCCAGGAGCTGCTCATGGGCGAGCAGCTCTACGGCGACCCGCTCCTGGCCATCCGCGAGCTCTATCAGAACGCGCTGGACGCCTGCCGGTACCGCGCGGCCCGCAACGAGTACGTGAACCGGACCGGCCGGCCGACTCCCGCGTGGGAGGGCCGGATCGACTTCGTCCAGGGCAGGGACGGCCAGGGACGCCCCTACCTGGAATGCACCGACAACGGCGTGGGGATGGGTGTCCGCGAGCTGACCGATGTCTTCTCCCAGGCCGGGACGCGCTTCGTTGAGACATCCGAGTTCGTGGAGGAGCAGTCGCGGTGGGCGCGCCTGGAACCGCCGATCGCTTTCTTCCCCAACAGCCGGTTCGGCGTCGGCGTGCTGAGCTACTTCATGCTCGCCGATGAGATCACCGTGGAGACCTGCCGGTTCGGTCAGGAGGGCCGTCCCGGTAGCCGCCTCCGGGTGTCCATCGCCGGACCGGGCAACCTCTTCCGAATTCGGGACACCGGCCCGGGGCCGGAGGCCGGCACGAGGGTCCGGCTCTATCTCAGGAAGGACACCGAAAAGCTCTCCAGCGCGGACTTCCTGCGGCGGTTTCTCTGGGTGGCCGAGTTCCGCACCACGGTGACACACGACGACAAGGTCGCGGTGTGGGAACCGCGACGGCTGTCGACGATCGCCCCGCTGGGCGGCAGCGACCTGCTGGAG
Organism: Micromonospora sp. WMMD975; assembly: GCF_029581215.1. Taxonomy (NCBI): domain Bacteria; kingdom Bacillati; phylum Actinomycetota; class Actinomycetes; order Micromonosporales; family Micromonosporaceae; genus Micromonospora; species Micromonospora sp. WMMD975. The sequence goes on along the minus strand of NZ_CP120739.1, from coordinate 5,975,409 downwards.
GCGGAAGAGGATACAGACCGGGCACCGCGCCCGGAGCCGATCGTGGTCGGGTCGGAGCCACATCCGGTGTGGTGGTGCAATCGTCCCGGCGCGGTCCTGGGGGACGGCATCTGGCTTCAGAGAGCGGCCTTCACCGCTGTGGTCAACCTCTTCGGCAGGCGCGCGCCGCGGCTGTCGGTCAACCGGACGCAGATGCTTGACGACCAGTCGCAGGAGATAACCGATCTCCTGCGGGAGGCCGCCGGAGCCGCAGGTGCCGCCGACAGTCCGCTGTTCAGTCACCACTGGCTCTCGGAACTCACCAAGCACGAACCGATGGTGGCGGATGCGGTGTTCGAGCTGGCGCTCCGGGCGGGCCGCGCATCCTGGCCCGGGAGCACCCGGGCGGACGAGCTACTCACCGTCGGCTGCTACCCACCAGACGCGGCGATGCCGGTCCTCCCGGTCGCGCCGACCAGGCGCCGCGCCACGGATCGGATGGCCGGAGAAATCGCCGACCTGACCCAGCCGGTCGGGACCTGGCGCCTGGTCGCCTGGATCGCCGCCGGCCTCCACGGCTCCGAGTTGGCGGTGTCGCACGGAAGCATCATCCGGGCGAAACCGAGCGACTCGATCCTCACCCAGGCGGAGCAGGGCAGTCGCTCCTGGCTGGCTCCGACCCAGCCGATCCCGATCGGCCACCTCCTCTCAGCGGCCACCACGCTCGGCCCGTTCCTTCCGGCGGTTGTCGAGCGACTCGTGGCACTCGGCTATCCGGCGCCCCGACACGAACTGCCCGACCCGACGAGCCCGGTCGATCGACTGCTGCTGAGCCGAGACATCGACGGGAACGGGCCCTGGTTGGACCAGACCGACGAGGTGGCGGTCCCGCACCTCGTGATAGCGGCGGCAAAGGCGGGCGTGGACGCCGACCTGGCAGCCGACCGGCTCCGCCGGCTCGGCTTCACCGTACGGGACGCGCCGGCCGACGGTCTGGATCCGGTCGATTTCCTCGTCGCGAGCCTACAGTTGGACGGCCTGCGCCCGTGGCTCCGACCCGGCGCGACCGTTTCCGGTGGGCACGTCGTCGTCGCCGCCTTCGCGGCCGGCATCCCGGTCGAGGCCGTCGTCGACCGGCTGCGCCGGCTCGGGTACGCCGCGACGGTCCCGCCTCCGGCCGACCTGGCGGTCGAGGCCGAGATCAAGCTGCTGTGCGTTTCCGACGATCTGCCGGACCGCTCGGGCCAGGCGATGGCGCCCCCCTTCGGAAGTGCTTTCGACCGCCCCCGCCGCTACGGCTCTTCGGCCCCCAACCCGGTGTTGGACGCGTCGGAGCCCCTGCCCCCGCACAGGCTGATCGAGGTGGCCGAGCGCAGCGGGTTGAGCCCCGGCAGGGCGGCCGAACGGCTGAAGCAGCTCGGTTACCAGCTCGTCGGAGAAACCTTTCCCGACACGGTGGGCGAGCACGACCTCGTGCTCCTCAGTAGGGATCTCGACGGGCGGCAACCGTGGTTGGATCCGGCCGCCACCGTCCTGCCCTCCCATCTCGCCACTGCGGCCACTCGGCTCGAGCTGGCTCCCGCCCAGGTGGCGGCGCGGCTCGCGGAGTACGGCTACCCCATCCCGGCGGTGTCGCTCCCGGACACTGTCACCTTCACCGATGTCGGTCTGCTCAGCCGCGACCTGGACGGAGACTCGCCCTGGTTGGACGGGACCAGCGTCGTCCCGCCGGGCCACGTCCTGCTCGGCGCGAGACGGACCGGACTCACCCACGCCCAGGTGCATGAACGGCTCCGGCGCTTCGGCTTCACCAGCCGGTCGGGCCTGCCCGACGACGTCACCTCGGCGGATCTGATCATTCTCAGCCAGCAGCTCGACGGTGAGCACCCCTGGCTCGACGTGGAGCGGCAGGTGGAGGTCGGACACCTGGTCGGTGCCGCGCACCGCACCGGCCTCACTCCGGCCCGGGTCGCGGAACGTCTCCGCGAGTTCGGCCACGCGACACCCGAGCACGCGCTGCCGGATTACATCTCGGCCGAAGACACCGTGCTCGTCAGCCGGTCCCTCGACGGCCAGCACCCCTGGATGGATCCGGCCGACCCGCTCACCCTCGCGCGCCTCGTGATCGGTGCCGACGTCACCGGCCTCAGCCCGACGCGGGTGTCACAACGACTCTTGGAGCTGGGCTTCCAGGGCGCCGACGAGTGGCACATAGAGCCTTCGGTCGGCCTGCCCGAAGGGGCCACCGTCCGACTCGTCCCATCGGCGGTGCCGCCGCCCGAGGCGTGAAACCACGCGGGGCGGGCGGGCGTCGCCCGGCTCAGCGTTCCAGGATCGCGGTCACGCCCTGCCCGCCGGCCGCGCAGATGGAGATCAGCCCACGTCCGCTCCCCTTGCGGTCGAGCAGTTTGGCGAGCGTGGCGACGATCCGTCCGCCGGTGGCGGCGAACGGGTGCCCGGCGGCGAGCGACGAGCCGTTGACGTTGAGCTTGTCCCGGTCGATCGACCCGAGCGGCGCGTCCAGGCCCAGCCGCTCCGCGCAGAACTCCGGCGACTCCCACGCGGCGAGGGTGGCCAGCACCTGCGAGGCGAACGCCTCGTGGATCTCGTAGTAGTCGAAGTCCGGGAGCTTGAGCCCGGCCCGGGCCAGCATCCGGGGCACCGCGTACGCGGGGGCCATCAGCAGCCCCTCGTCGCCGTGCACGAAGTCGACGGCGGCCGTCTCGGACCAGGAGAACCAGGCGAGCACCGGCAGGTTGTGCGCCCGCGCCCACTCCTCCGAGGCGAGCAGCACGGTGGACGCGCCGTCGGTGAGCGGTGAGGAGTTGCCCGCGGTCATGGTGGCCCGCTCGGCGTCCGGGCCCGTGGTGCCGAAGACCGGCTTGAGCGAGCCGATCTTCTCCAGCGTGGTGTCCGGCCGGAGGTTCTGGTCGCGGGTCAGCCCCAGGTAGGGGGTCATCAGGTCGTCGAAGAACCCCTGCTCGTACGCGGCGGCGAGCCGCTGGTGCGAGCGGAGCGCCAGCTCGTCCTGGGCGGCCCGGTCGACGTTCCAGCGCAGCGCGGTGACCGCGGCGTGGTCACCCATCGACAGCCCGGTACGCGGCTCGGCGTTGCGCGGGATCTCCGGCTTGAACGGCTGGTGCGGGCGCAGTTTCGCGGCCAGCCGGAGCCGCTCGCCGAGCGTGCGGGCGGAGTTGAGCTGGATCAACGTGCGGCGCATGTCCTCGTTGACGGCGAGCGGCGCGTCGGAGGTGGTGTCGACGCCACCGGCGACGCCGGCGTCGATCTGCCCGAGGGCGATCTTGTTGGCGACCAGGATGGCGGCTTCCAGGCCGGTGCCGCACGCCTGCTGGACGTCGTACGCCGGGGTGTGCGGGTCGAGCCGGGAGCCGAGCACCACCTCGCGGGTGAGGTTGAAGTCCCGGGAGTGCTTGAGCACCGCGCCGGCCACCACCTCGCCGAGCCGCTCGCCGGCGAGCCCGAACCGGGCGACCAGCCCGTCGAGCGCCGCGCCGAGCATGTCGGCGTTCGACGCGTGCGCGTAACGCGAGTTGGACCGGGCAAAGGGGATGCGGTTGCCGCCGATCACCGCGACCCGCCGGACACTCTGCACGATCGGCCTCCTCGAAGCTGTTGCCCCAACCCTACTCGCCAGTAGGCTACGCCTATGACCGACAGGTACGCGAGCTTCGTCCAGACGGGGGCCGGTCGTGCGCTGGTCAAGCGCCTCGGCCTGCCCGACCCGCCCCGACTGCGCCGGCACACGCCTGGCGACCCGCTCGTCCCCGGGCCGGTCCTGCTCGGCGCCGCCACCGGCGGCCGGCTCGCCGGGCCGGCCGGCAAGATCCTGACCGCCGCCGGGGTCGAGCTGGCCGACCCGGCCGCCACCACCGCCGACAGCCGGTTCGCCGCCCTGGTGTACGACGCCAGCGGCGTCACCGACTCCACCGGGCTGCGCCAGCTGTACGACTTCTTCCACCCGCACGCCCGGTCGTTGCTGCCCAGCGGGCGGGTGATCGTGCTCGGTACGCCGCCGGCCGAGTGCGGCTCGCCCCGGGAGGCCACCGCCCAGCGCGCGTGCGAGGGGTTGACCCGCAGCATCGGCAAGGAGTTCGGTCGCGGCGTCACCGCCCAGCTGGTGTACGTCACCCGCGACGGGGACGCCGGCACGCCGGTGAGCCTGGAGTCCACCCTGCGGTTCCTGCTCTCCGGCCGCTCCGCGTACGTCTCGGGCCAGGTCGTCCGGGTCGGCGTCGGCACCGCCGTCGCGCCGGCCGACTGGGACCGGCCGCTCGACGGTCAGGTCGTGCTCGTCACCGGCGCGGCCCGGGGCATCGGCGCGGCGCTGGCCACGGTGCTGGCCCGCGACGGCGCGCAGGTGGTGGCGCTCGACGTCCCGGCGGCCGGGGACGAACTGGCCACGGTCGCCAACGACATCGGCGGCAGCGCGGTGCAGCTCGACCTGACCGCGCCGGACGCGCCGACCCGGCTGGCCGAGCACCTGGCGTCCCGGCACGGCCGGGTCGACGTGGTGGTGCACAACGCCGGCATCACCCGGGACAGGACGCTGGGTCGGATGGACGCCGACCGGTGGGACTCGGTGATCGACGTGAACCTGTCCAGCCAGGAGCGGATCAACGACGTGCTGCTGGAGCGCGACCCGATCCCGGCCGGCGGCCGGATCGTCTCGGTCTCCTCGATCGCCGGGATCGCCGGCAACCGCGGGCAGACCAACTACGCGACGAGCAAGGCCGGCGTGATCGGCCTGGTCGACTCGCTCTCCCCGGTGCTGCGCGAGCGCGGGATCAGCCTGAACGCGGTCGCGCCCGGGTTCATCGAGACCCGGCTGACCGCGCGTATCCCGTTGACCATCCGGGAGGCGGGCCGGCGGATGAACAGCATGGCCCAGGGCGGTCTGCCGGTGGACGTGGCCGAGACGATCGGCTGGCTCTCCTGGCCGGCGACCGGCGCGGTCAGCGGCAACGTGGTCCGCGTCTGCGGCCAGAGCCTGCTGGGGGCGTAGATGGCCACCCGCGACCACGAGCCCGACGACCTCACCCTGCACGACCTGATCGAGGGCCCCACCCAGGACCTCACCTCGGCCCGGGCGGCCCTGGCCGCGCGCGCCACCCCGCCACCCCCGACCGAGGAGACCCAGGACCTGTCGACTGCCCAAACCGCCGCACTGACCCCACCCCGCTCCGACGATCATGAAGTTGACAGCACTTCCGGAGATCCACAGGACCGCCAACTTCATGATCGACGGAGTGGGGAGCCGGGTGGGCGGAAGCGCGTGGAGCTGGAGCGGGTGCCCGCAGCGGGAGGGCTCTACCGGCGGGCCATGCTGGGGGCGCTGCCCGGGGTGGGGCGGCGGCGGGGGCGGGAACTGCCCGGCGTGGAACTTGGGGTTACTGGGGTTCGGGTGGAACCGGGGCATCTGGCCGACTACGACCGGGTGTGCGGGTTCCGGCTGGCCGACCGGCTGCCGGCGACCTACCTGCACGTGCTCGGGTTTCCGCTGTCGCTGCGGCTGATGACCGCCGCCGACTTCCCGATCCCGCTCACCGGCGTGGTGCACGTGGCCAACCGGATCACCGTGCGCCGGCCGGTGCGGGCCGACGAGGTCGTCGACTTCCGGACGTACGCGGAGAACCTGCGCCCGCACGAACGGGGCCGGCAGCTCGACGTGGTGCTCGTCGGCTCGGTCGGCGGCGAGGAGGTGTGGCGGGGCGTGTCGACGTACCTCGGGAAGGAGCGCGCGGCCGGCGGCGGTCCGCGGCGCGACCGGGGTGACCGCCCCGCGCCGCCGGCCCCCTCGGCGCGATGGCGGGTGACGCCCCGGGTGGGTTCGGACTACGCCCGGGTCTCCGGCGACCACAACCCGATCCACACCTCGAAGCTCGGCGCGCGGCTGTTCGGCTTCCCGCGCCCGATCGCGCACGGCATGTGGAGCAAGGCCCGCTGCCTGGCCGCGCTCGATGCCCGGCTGCCCGACGTCTACACCGTGGACGTGGCGTTCAAGCTGCCGGTGCCGCTGCCGTCCACGGTGGCCTTCAGCGCGTCACGCTCCGGCGAGGGCTGGGACTTCGGGCTGCACGGCGCCCGGGACGGACGACCCCACCTGGTCGGCACCGTCCGCTGAGGAGAGAGAGGGGACCTTGCGGTCCCCTCTCTCGTGCGTTAAGTTGTTCTCAGATTGAGTTGTTCTCAAGATGAGAAGGTAATCGTCGTGAACGAGCAGGACTTCCTCGCCGGATACGACCCCCGGGACTACCCGGCGGTCGCGGTCACCGTCGACGTGGTCGCCCTGACCATCCGCGAGGGCGCGCTGCACCTGCTGCTGATCCGCCGGGGCGCACCTCCCTACGCGGGGCACTGGGCCCTGCCCGGCGGCTTCGTCCGACCGGACGAGGACCTGTCCGACGGCGCCCGGCGCGAGCTGGCCGAGGAGACCGGGCTCGGCGGCGAGCGGCTGCGCCGGGTGCACCTGGAACAGCTCGGCAGCTACGGCACGCCGGACCGCGACCCGCGCATGCGGGTGGTCTCGATCGCCCACCTGGCGTTCGCCCCCGACCTGCCCGACCCGGTCGCCGACACCGACGCCGCCGACGCGGCCTGGCTACCGGTCACCGCGCTGGGCAGCCGGCAGCTCGCCTTCGACCACGGACGGATCATCGACGACGGGCTGGAACGGGCCCGGTCCAAACTGGAATACACCCCGCTCGCCACCCGCTTCCTCGCGCCCGAGTTCACCATCACCGAGCTGCGGGCGGTCTACGAGACGGTCTGGGGTCAGCCGCTGCACGCCGGCAACTTCCACCGCAAGGTGCTCTCCGTGCCCGGCTTCGTGGAGGCCACCGGCGCCAGCACCGAACGCGGCGGCGCCCGGGGCGGCCCCCGCGCCAAGCTCTACCGCGCTGCCGCCGCCCACCTCCTCCACCCCGCCCTCCTCCGATGAGGTGCAAGGCGGGGGCCCCGCTTAACGCCTCCGGTATAGGCGGGGGCCCCGCTTATCACCGGCAGCTCAAGGCACCACGGCACCCGAGCGACAACGATCTGATGCGCCGGGAGTCGCGCGCCCTGCGACGGATCGCCGAGCGCGGGGACCCGCGGCACCTCGCGTACGTGCCACGGTTGGTCGACTCCTATCCGGTGCGCGACCCGGCCACCGGTGCGGAACTGATCGTCAACGTGCTGGAGACGGTGCCGGGGCTGCACAGCCTGGAGGACGTGCGCCGGGCGTACCCCGATGGGGTGGACCCGCGCGACGCGGCCTGGATGTGGCGGCGGTTGCTCGTCGCGCTCGGCCTCGCCCACCGGGCCGGGGTGGTGCACGGCGCGGTGCTACCCCGGAACGTGCTGATCGAGCCGGACGCGCACGGCCTGGTGCTCGTCGACTGGTGCTTCGCCACCGAGCCGGGCGGGCTGGTGCCGGCGCTCGTGACCGACATGGCCGACTGGTATCCGCCCGAGGTCACCGGAAAGCGGCCCTGCGGCCCGGGCACCGACATCGCGCTCGCCGCCCGCTGCCTGACCTGGCTGATGGCCGACCGCGCGCCGCGCGAGCTGCGCGCCTTCGCCGCCGGCTGCCGGCAGCCCGCGCTGCCCGCCCGGCCGGACGACGCCTGGCGGCTGCTCCGCGAACTCGACGAGGTGCTGGACCGGCTCTACGGGCCACGCACCTTCCGACCCTTCACCCTCAACCCCTAGGGAGGCTGCCATGGGCAGCGGAATCTGGTCCACCGACGTGTACGACGCCGCCGACAGCTACCGGCGCAAGACCGGCCGGAGCGCCTTCTCCTACAGCGACAGCGGGGCGCGGACCGTGCACCCCGCGCTCGACCCGCGCGGCGCGACGCGGGAGAGCCGCGACTCCGCCGAACACCCGCAGTCGACGCCGATCGCGGTGCTCTTCGACGTCACCGGCTCGATGGGCCACGTGCCCCGGGTGCTCCAGGGCAAGCTGCCGCAGCTGCTCGGCCTGCTGCTCCGCCAGGGGTACGCCCGCGACCCGCAGGTCATGTTCGGCGCGATCGGCGACGCCACCTGCGACCGGGTGCCGTTGCAGATCGGGCAGTTCGAGTCCGACAACCGGATGGACGACGACCTCGGCCGGATCGTGCTGGAAGGCGGCGGGGGCGGCCAGATGATGGAGTCGTACGAGCTGGCGCTGTACTTCATGGCCCGGCACACGGTCACCGACAGCTGGGCGAAGCGGGGCCGGCGCGGCTACCTGTTCGTCATCGGCGACGAGCTGGCCTACCCCCGGGTGAAGGGGCGGGAGGTGGCCAAGTTGATCGGCGACCGCCGGGTCGAGGACCTGCCGATCCGGCAGGTCGTCGACGAGGTGACCGCCCGCTGGGACACCTACCACCTGCTCCCCACCGGCGCCGCCCACGCCGGCAACCGCAAGGTGCTCGACTTCTGGCGCGGGCTGCTCGGGCAGAACGCGGTCGAGTTGGACGACCTGGACGCGGTCTGCGAGACCATCGCGCTCATCGTCGGCCTCGGCGAACAGGCCATCGACCTGGACACCGGCCTGGACGACCTGAACCGGACCGGCTCGACCGCCACCCGTACCGTCTCCCGGGCGCTCGCCCGGCTCGGCGGCGACCGGCGCGCGGTGGCGGCGCTGCCGTTCACCCCGACCGACGGCGAGGGCGGGGTCACCCGGCTGTGAACCACGTGATGGTGGTAGACCTCGGCTACGGCGACGCCGGCAAGGGCACGGTCGTCGACCTGCTCTGCGCCACCCGGCCGGTGCACACGGTGGTGCGCTTCAACGGGGGCGCGCAGGCGGCGCACAACGTCGTGCTGCGCGACGGGCGGGCGCACACGTTCGCGCAGTTCGGGGCCGGGACGTTCCGCCCCGGCGTACGGACGCACCTGGCCCGGCACGTGGTGGTGGACCCGCTGGCGCTGGCCGCCGAGGCCGACCACCTCGCGGCGGTCGGGGTGCCCGACGCGCTCGACCGGTTGACCGTGGACGGGGAGGCGCTGCTGGCCACCCCGTACCACCGGGCGGCCAACCGGGCCCGGGAGATCGCCCGGGGAGCCGACCGGCACGGCTCCTGCGGGCTGGGGGTGGGCGAGGCCGTCGCGTACGGCCTCGCCCACCCCGACGAGGCGCCCCGGGTGGCCGACTGCCGCGAGCCGGCGGTGCTGCGCCGCCGGCTCGCCGCGCTGCGCGACCGGCTCACCGCCGAACTCGGGCCGCTCGACGCGCCGCCGGTCGCCGACTGCCTGCCCGCGTACGCCGCCTTCGCCGACCGGGTGGCGATCGTCGACCGGACCTGGCTGGCCGGGGCGCTGCGTGCCGGCACCTGTGTCTTCGAGGGGGCGCAGGGGGTGCTGCTCGACGAGTGGCACGGCTTCCACCCGTACACGACGTGGAGCACCACGACGTTCGCCAACGCCGAGGCGCTGCTCGCCGAGGCCGGGATGGCCGGGGCCGCCCAGCGGCTCGGGGTGCTGCGGGTGACCACCACCCGGCACGGCCCCGGGCCGCTCGTCACCGAGGACCCGGCGCTGCCGTTCACCGACCCGCGCAACCCGACGAACGCCTGGCAGGGCCGGTTCCGGTTCGGGCACTTCGACGCCGTCGCCCACAGGTACGCGCTTGCGGTGGCCGGCGGCGTGGACGGGCTGGCCCTGACCCACCTCGACCTGGCCGGCCCGGCCCTGCGGATCTGCCGCCGCTACGCCGACGGCCCCGACCGGCTCGTCCCCGGCCGCCCCGGTGACCTGGACCGGCAGGCGGCGCTCACCGCGCGGCTGATGCGGGCGCGCCCGGTGCTCGACGAGGCGCCGGCCGACTGGCCGGCGGCGGTCGAGGAGGCGCTCGGCGCCCCCGTGCTGCTGACGTCGCACGGCCCCACCGCTGAAGCGAAGGCGGGGGCCCTTGTTAACGCTTTTTGTATAGGAAGGGCCCCCGCCTAACACCCCACCGTCGAGCATGGGAGGCATGGGGGACGTGCTCGACCTGCTGCACCACACGGTGACCTCACCGTGGGTGTACCTGGTGATCGTCGCGGCCACGGCGGTCGACGCGTTCTTCCCGGCGGTGCCGGGTGAGACCGTGGTGATCACCGCGGGCGTCTTCGCGGCCGGCGGCGAGCCGAACCTGGTGGCGGTGATCGTGACCGCCGCGCTCGGCGCGCTGATCGGCGACCACGTCTCGTACGCCATCGGACGCGGCGGCGGTGCACACCGGCTGGCCCGCCTACCGGCGGACAGCCGGCGGCGGGCGAGTTCCGACTGGGCCCGCCGGGCGGTCGACCGGCGCGGCGGGATGATCCTGACCACCGCCCGGTACGTCCCCGGCGGCCGGACCGCGGTCACGCTCACCATGGGCGCGGTACGCTACCCGCCGCGCTCGTTCCTGGCCTACGACGCGCTGGCCTGCGGCACCTGGGGAACCTACTGCGGTCTGCTCGGCTACTTCGGCGGCCTGGCCTTCGAGCACAACCCGCTCACCGGGCTGCTCGCCGGCGTCGGCATCTCGCTGGCGCTCACCGGGCTGTTCGAGGCCGCCCGCTGGGCCCGCCGCCGAGTCCGCCGCCGGGCCGCGACCCGTCGCTGACCTGCCCGCCGGGCCGCCACCCGTCGCTGACCGGATCCTCCAGCAGGTCGGCGTCGTGGACCAGGATGGCGAGCTGCACCCGGTTGGCCACGCCGAGCTTGGCCAACGCGCGGCTCACATGCGTCTTCACGGTCGCCTCGCTGGCACCGACCCGGCGGGCCACCTCGGCGTTCCCGTCCCCCCGGGCCACCTCCCGGACGATCACCGCCTCCCGTTCGGTGAGCTGGGCCAGCCGCTGCCGGGCGGCCTCCCGCCGCGCCGGACCCCGCTCGGCGAAGGAGCTGATCAACCGCCTGGTGACCGTCGGCGCGAGCATGGCGTTGCCGGCGGCGACCGTCCGGACGGCGTCCGCGAGTTCCCGGGGCGGGGTGTCCTTGAGCAGGAAGCCGACCGCCCCGGCGCGGAGTGCCTCGTGCACGTACTCGTCCAGGTCGAAGGTGGTCAACATGACCACCTTCGGCCCGACGGCCACGATCGCCGGGGCCGCGGCCAGCCCACCGACGCCGGGCATGCGGACGTCCAGCAGCACCACGTCGGGCCGCAGCCGCTCGGCGACCGTCACCCCCTCGGCCCCGTCGGCGGCCTCGCCGACCACGGCGATGTCCGGCGCGGCCTCCAGGATCAGTCGCAGCCCGGCCCGGATGAGCTGCTCGTCGTCCACGATCACCACCCGGATCACGTCGGCTCCCCGACCGGCACCAGCGCGCACAGCAGGAACCCCCCGGCCGGGGTCGGCCCGGCCGTCAGCCGCCCACCGGTCAACTCGACCCGTTCCCGCAGGCCGACCAGGCCCAGCCCGGCACCGGGCAGGACCGGGCCGGGACGGTCGGACGGATCGTTGCGGACGGCGACCTCGATCCGGTCGGCCAGGTGCCGCAGGCGCACGTCGACCGCCGCGTCCGGGGCATGTTTCCGCACGTTGGTCAGCCCTTCCTGGACCACCCGGTGCACGGTCCGGGCCACCGCGCCCGGCACCGGCCCGGGCGTACCCTCGTCCGCCCGGCTCACCCGCAGTCCGGTGGCGCGCGACTCGCGGACCAGGTCGTCGACCGCGTCCCAGCCGGGAGACGGCAGCGGGGGCCCCTGGCGCAGCACGCCGAGCACCTCGCGCAGGTCGGTCAGGGCGGCCCGGCCGGTGGACCGGATCAACGCCGCCGCCTCGACGGTCGCCGGATCGGCGGTGGTCACCTCAAGCGCGCCCGCGTGCACCACCATGAGCGAGACCCGGTGCGCCACGACGTCGTGCATCTCCCGCGCGATCCGCGCCCGTTCCTCGACGCGTACCCGCTCGGCCTGCGCCTCCTGCTCGCGCTCCAGCCGGTCGGCCCGGTCCCGCAGGGCGGCCAGGGCGTCCCGGCGGGCCCCGATCCAGAGCCCGGCCACCGCCGGGGCGATCACCAACCAGGCGTAGAACAGCACCGCGTTGCCCGGGGTGGCGACGACCAGGCGGCGTTCGCCGCCCATCGCGCCGCCGACCGCCACGGACGCGAGCATGACGGGAACCGTCCCGAGCAGGTACGCGGCGAGCGGCCGACCCCGCAGGCCGACGCCGGCGCGCCAGGAGGCGACCACGACGGGCGCCCAGGCGGCCAGGAGCAGCCAGCTCGCGGCGGCCACGGCGGGTAGCACCCAGGGACGTGACGCGAGCACCGCGGCGCCCGTGGCCAGCGCGACCAGGAGGACCACCACCCCCGGCAGCGGCGCGCGGACGCCGAGCCCGCCGGTCGCCGAGGCCCAGGTCGCGGCGGCCACCGTCAGGGCCAGCAGCACCGGAAGGTGCGGCTCGACGCGCCGTACGGCACCCCTCCAGGTGGTCACCCCGCGAGCCTAGGCCGGACCGGTCCGCGACGGGACCGGGCTCGGGGAGGGTTGGGTGCCGACCCCTAGACCACTTCGGGGTACGGCGCGACGAAAGTGGACCCTCGCGGCCGACCGACGACAGATTCCGCCGAGCGCCGGCGGCACCAGCATCGACGTCATGGATGCCGTCCTCGACCTGTTCCACGACACGATCTCCTCGCCCTGGGTCTATCTGGCGCTGTTCACCATCGCCGTGGTGGACGGGTTCTTCCCCGTCGTACCGAGCGAGACCGCCGTCATCACCGCCGGCGTGTTCGCCGCCACCGGCCAGCCCGACCTGCCGCTGGTGATCGGCGTGGCCGCGCTCGGCGCGCTTGTCGGCGACCACGTCTCGTACGCGATCGGCCGGCACGGCGGCGCGCGGCTGCTGGATCGCCTGCCCCGGGACAGCCGGCGGTGGATCGCGGTGGACCGGGCCCGGCGGGGCATCGCGGTACGCGGTGGCCTCATCCTCACCGTGGCCCGGTACGTGCCGGGCGGCCGGACCGCCGTGACCCTCACCATGGGCGCGACCCGGTTCCCCCGCCGGCGGTTCCTCGCCTTCGACGCGCTGGCCGCCGCCACCTGGGGCACCTACTCGGCGTCGGTCGGCTATCTCGGCGGGCTCGCCTTCGAGCAGGATCCGATCCGCGGCCTGCTGTTCGGGCTGGGGCTGGCCCTCACCGTGACCCTGGTGGTGGAGGTGGTGCGCTGGTCACGGAACCGCCGCCGTTCGGCGCGGTTGTTAAAAGGGGCCCCCGCCTCTACCGAAAGCGTTAAGAAGGGGCCCCTCCTTACCCCCCAGCGGGGTGGTAGGTGACGCCGCGTAGGAGCTGGTCGGCGCCGAGCCAGGCGACGTTCATCATCCGGGTGGCGGTCTTCTCCGCGTCGGCTTCCGGGTGGTCGGCCAGCCAGTCGGCGAGCGACTCGCTGGCGCCGACGAGCGCGTACGCGACCACTTCCAGGTCGGTCGCGCCGACCTCGCGGCCGGAGGTGCGCAGCGCGTGGTCGAGCATCCCGGCGACCACCTCGACCAGCCGGCCGCGCATGGTGGCGAGTTCGCCGGCGAACGGCTGGGAGCCGCGGGCCTGCCGGTAGAGCACCGCCCAGCCGTCCCGGTGCTCGCCGACGAAACCGAAGAACGCGCGCAGCCCGCGCCAGAGCCGCTCGTCGGCGGGCAGGTCGGGGGCGGCGGCCCCGGCGATGGCCTCCATCATCCGGGTGCCCTCGCGGTGCAGGCAGGCGATGAAGAGCTCTTCCTTGGTGCCGAGGTAGGCGTAGACCATCGGCTTGGAGATGCCGGCGTCGTCGGCGATCTCGTCCATGCTGGCGGCGTGGAAGCCCCGACGGGAGAAGACCTTGACCGCCGCGTCGAGCATCTGCTGCTCGCGTACGGCGCGGGGCAGGCGCTTGAACGCCGGTGTGCTGGACACCCTTGCAAGCATACCTACTCGTGCGTAGGGTTACGCCAGAGTAACCAAGTCGAGAGGTGCCTTCCCCATGACTGACTTCGACCCGGCCACCTTCGCGAACGTCGGCCCGAAGGAGTTCGCGCAGCTGGTCAAGTCCACCCCGGACGACAAGATCGCCGAGATCATGTCCGGTGAGATGCGCGGCAAGATCCTCAGCGAGGTCTTCAGCCGGATGCCCACGCTGTTCCGCGCCGACCGCGCCGGCGCCACGAACGCGGTCATCCACTGGAACATCACCGGCCGGCCGGACGGCGGCACCGACACCTACGAGATCATCATCGAGAACGGCACCTGCACCGTTCTGGAGACCCCGACCCGCGACCCGAAGCTCAGCCTCACCATGGGTCCGGTCGAGTTCCTGAAGATCGTCACCGGCGGCGCCAACCCGGTGATGATGTTCATGACCGGCAAGCTGAAGGCCAAGGGCGACCTGGGCCTGGCCGCCAACATCGCCAACCTGTTCGACATGCCCAAGGCCTGACCGTGGCCGAGTTCTCGCTTGACCTGAACGAGGAACAGCGGGACCTTCGCGACTGGGTGCACGGCTTCGCCGCCGAGGTCGTGCGCCCGGCCGCCGCCGAGTGGGACGCCCGGGAGGAGACTCCCTGGCCGGTCATCCAGGAGGCGGCGAAGGTCGGCCTGTACGGGTTCGAGTTCCTCGCCACCTGCTGGGCCGACCCCACCGGCCTCTCCCTGCCGATCGCCAGCGAGGAACTCTTCTGGGGCGACGCCGGCATCGGCCTGAGCATCTTCGGCACCGCCCTCGCGGTGGCCGGGATCTACGGCGCCGGCACCCCGGACCAACTCGTCGAGTGGGTGCCGCAGTGCTTCGGCGACGCCGACTCCCCGGCCGTCGCCGCGTTCTGCACCACCGAGCCGGAGGCTGGCTCCGACGTCGGGTCGATGCGGACCCGCGCCGTCTACGACCAGGCCGCGGACGAGTGGGTGCTCAACGGGCAGAAGGCGTACGCCACCAACGGCGGCATCGCCGGGGTGCACGTGGTCACCGCCTCGGTCGAACCCGAGCTGGGTTCGCGCGGGCAGGCCGCGTTCGTCGTACCGCCGGGCACCCCCGGCCTCGCCGCCACCCGCAAGCTGCGCAAGCTGGGGCTGCGCGCCTCGCACACCGCCGACGTCTTCCTCGACGACGTCCGGGTGCCGGGCCGCTGCCTGCTCGGGGGCAAGGACGCCCTCGACGAGCGGCTGGCCCGGGCCCGCACCGGTCAACGCGCCTCCGGCCAGGCGGCGATGCGCACGTTCGAGCTGTCCCGCCCGACGGTCGGCGCGCAGGCGCTCGGGGTGGCCCGCGCCGCCTACGAGTACGCGCTCGACTACGCCAAGGAGCGGGTGCAGTTCGGGCGGCCGATCATCGAGAACCAGGCGGTCGCGTTCGCGCTTGCGGACATGAAGATGGAGATCGACGCCGCCCGGCTGCTGGTGTGGCGGGCCTCCTGGATGGGCCGCAACAACCGGCCGTTCACCGCCGGCGAGGGTTCGATGTCCAAGCTGAAGGCCGGCGAGGTGGCGGTCTCGGTGACCGACCGGGCGGTCCAGCTCCTCGGCGGGGCGGGCTTCCTGCGCGACCACCCGGTCGAGCGGTGGTACCGGGACGCCAAGATCTACACCATCTTCGAGGGCACCTCCGAGATCCAGCGGCTGGTCATCTCCCGGGCGATCTCCGGGATGCAGATCCGCTGATCACCGCCGGAGACCGGCCCGCGACGGCACGCCGTGCCGGGCACCGTCGCGGGCCGGGTCGGCCGCTTCACCACCGGGAGCCACGTACGCGAAGGAGGCTGCGCCGTGGACCTGCCGTTCATCGTCACCACGCTGACCCGACGCGGTCTGCTCACCCCGGGCCACCCGATCCGGGTGGCCTCGCAACTGAACGCGCTGCGCCGGTGGGGCTGGAGCCTCGCCGGGGAGCTGCGCCAGGCCGCCGCCCGTGACCCCGGCCGGGTCGCCGTGGTGGACGAGCACGGCGCCGCGCTGACGTACCAGGAACTCCTCGACCGGTCGGAGCGGCTGGCCCGTTCCCTGCGGGCCGCCCTCGGCGTACGGGCCGGGGACCGGGTGGGTCTGCTCTGCCGCAACCACCACGGGCTGGTCGAGGCGATCGTCGCGACGATGCTGCTCGGCGCGGACGCCGTCCTGGTCAACACCGGCCTCTCCGCGGCGCAGTTGGTCACCGTCGCCCAGGAGCAGGACCTGCGGGCGCTGGTGCACGACACCGAGTTCGCCGACCGTGTCCTCGGTCTCCCGGCCGGGCTGGCCCGGGTCGACGAACGGCGGCACGAGGAGCTGATCGCCTGCGCGGCGCCCGGCGATCAGCTCCAGCCGCCGGAGCGGGACGGCCGGACCATCGTGCTGACCTCCGGCACCACCGGCACGCCCAAGGGCGCCCGCCGCCCGACCCCGCACGGCTTCGGCCCGCTGGTGTCCATCATCGACCGGATCCCGCTGCACACGCGCGACGTCGTGATGATCGCCGCGCCCATCTTCCACACCTGGGGGTACGCCGCCCTCCAGGTCTCGTTCGCGTTGCGCGCCACGGTTGTCCTGCACCGCCGCTTCGACCCGGCCACCACGCTCGCCGCGCTGGCCGGGCAGCCGTGCGACGCGCTCTTCGCCGTACCGGTGATGCTGCAACGGCTGATGGAGGTCGCGCCGCCGCAGTCCCGGCCACCGCTCAAGGTGGTCGCGGTCAGCGGCTCGGCCCTACCGGGCAACCTGGCGACGGCGTTCATGGACCGCTACGGCGACGTGCTCTACAACCTGTACGGCTCGACCGAGGTCTCCTGGGCGTCCATCGCCGGGCCGGTCGAGCTGCGCGCCGCGCCCACCACGGCCGGCCGGCCACCGCACGGCACCCGACTGGCGATCGTGGACGAGATGGGTCAGCCGGTCCGGGACGGCCGGGTGGGGCGGATCTTCGTGGGCAACGAGATGCTCTTCGAGGGCTACACGTCAGGCGCCGGCCGGGAGAGCCGGGACGGCCTGCTGGACACCGGTGACCTCGGCCGGCTGAACCCCGACGGCCTGCTCTTCGTGGACGGGCGGGCGGACGACATGATCGTCTCCGGCGGGGAGAACGTCTTCCCGTCCGAGGTGGAGGATCTGATCGCCCGGCTGCCGCAGGTCCGCGAGGTGGCCGTGATCGGCGTGCCCGACCCGGACTACGGGCAGCGGCTGGCCGCGTTCCTGGCGCTGCGCCCGGACGAGACGCTCGACCCGGAGGCGGTCCGCGAGTACGTCCGGCGCTACCTGGCCCGGTTCTCGGTGCCGCGCGATGTGATCTTCGTCAAGTACCTGCCGCGCAACGCCACCGGCAAGGTGCTGAGTCGTGAATTGCGCCGATACTTCGGCTGATCGGCGGACCACAGAGGACGGACGTCGCTGTTACTTTCCCCCTGGTTTTTCGGGAAACGGGGGAACTACACGGTGATCCGACTCCGCCGACGCACCGCGCTCGGCCTCCTCCTCGGCGGCGCGTCCGTCGCCGCGGTCAGCCCGATCGACCCGGTGCTCGGCGAGCACCGGGAGATCCGGCCGACCCGGCGGCACGTCCCGCCCGTCGAGGTGGAGAACCGCGCGGCCGGCCAGCCCTGGTGGCCCTCGCAGGGCGGCCGGGCCGCCGACGACCGGCGGCGGCAGATCCAGGGGTACGCCTCGACGACGAGCGTCGCCCCCGGCGAGTCGATCGACTTCCACGTCGCGGTCAACCCGGCCGGACGGTTCCACGTCAGCGTGCACCGCATCGGCTGGTACGCCGGCGCGGGCGCCCGCACGCTGCTCTCCAGTCCCGAACTGGACGGCGTGCCGCAGCCGGTGCCGCCGGCCGACCCGGCGAACGGCGCGCTCGACTGCCGGTGGCCGGTGTCCTGGCGCCTGCGCGTGCCCGAGAGCTGGGTCTCCGGCCTCTACGTGGCGGTCTTCACCTCGGCCGCCGGCTGGCGGGCGTGCACCCCCTTCGTGGTGCGGGACGACCTGCGAACCGCCGCGCTCTGCGTGGTGCTGCCGGTGACCACCTGGCAGGCGTACAACCAGTGGCCCCGCGACCGGCGCTCGGGCACGAGCCTCTACAACGGCTACACCCCCGACGGGCGGCGCGACCCGGCGCTGCGGGCACGCACGGTCTCCTTCGACCGTCCGTACGCCGACGCCGGCCTGCCCATCCACTTCGACCGCGACCAGGACGCGATCCAGTGGCTGGAGCGCAACCACTACGACGTCAGCTACGCCACCAGCTTCGACCTGCACTCCGGCCGGCTCGACCCGGCCCGGCACCGTGGCCTGGTCTTCTGCGGGCACGACGAATACTGGTCGGCGGAGATGCGCCGGGCGACGGAGACCGCCCGGGCCGACGGCACCAGCCTCGCGTACCTCGGCGCCAACAGCGTCTACTGGCACGCCCGCATGCCGCACACCCCGGACGGCCGACCCGAACGCCTCGTCGCCTGCGCCAAGGACTGGTCCGATCCGGCCGAGGTCACCACCGGCCCGACGGTGCGGTGGCGTGATCTCGACCGGCCCGAACAGGCGCTGATCGGCGTGCAGTTCAACGGCATCGTGCTGACCCCGCAGCCGCTCGTGGTGCGCTCGGCCAACCATTGGGTGTGGGCCGGCACCGGCGTGGCCGACGGTGACCGGATCCCCCGGGTGGTGGCCGGCGAGGCGGACGGCCTCAACCGGCGGCTCGAACCCCCGGCCCACGTGGAGGACGTCCTGCTCAGCGCCTCGCCGTATCCGATACGGCAGAGCGGCCGGCGGGTCCAGGGCACCCACCTGTACGAGACGCCCGGCGGCGCGGTCGTCTTCGCGACCGGCACGCTCGGCTGGACCATGGCGCTGAACCGGCGCGGGCACCGCGACCCGCGGATCGAGCGGGCCACCGCGAACGTGCTCGACCGGATGATCGGCCGGGACCGGGCCGCCCCGGCGTAACCCCTCGCCCCTCCCGACCGCCGGCCGTCCGGTCCGCCCAGGCCACCCCGAGCCGCCCAGCCCCAGCCGCCCAGCTCGGGCCGCCGCCGGCCACGGACCGTCCGGTCCGCCCGTGCCGCCGCCGGCCGTCCAGCTCGGGCCGCCGCCAGCCACCGGCCGTCCGGTCCGCCGCCGGCCGTCCACCCCGGGCCACCGCCGGCCGCCCGCCGTTCGGGTCAGCCGGGGATCGTGATCCGGCCGTCCACCGCCGCCGCCGCGATGTCGGTGCGGTGGTGGGCGCCGTCCAGCTCGACGCCGCGTACCAACTCGTAGGCGGCGTCGCGCGCGGCGGCCAGGTCCGGGCCGGTCGCCGTACCGCAGAGGACCCGGCCGCCCGCGGACCGCAACGTGCCGTCGGCGTCCCGGCGGGTGCCGGCGTGGATGATCCCGGCGCGGTCCGCGCCGGTGATCACATCACCGGTACGCGGGCGCTCCGGATAGCCCTCGGCCGCGACCACGACGGTGACCGCCGCGCCGTCGCGCCAGCGCAGCGGCGGGTGCGCGCCGAGCGTGCCGGTGGCGGCGGCGTGCAGCAGCCCGGCCAGCGGCGTCTCCAGCAGGGCCAGCACGACCTGGGTCTCCGGGTCGCCGAAGCGGGCGTTGAACTCGATCACGCGCGGGCCGGACGGGGTGATCGCCAGGCCCACGTAGAGCAGGCCGACGAACGGCGTGCCCCGGCGGCGCAGCTCGGCAAGCGTCGGGTGCACCACGTCCCGCATCACGTCGTCGACCAGGCCCGGCGGGGCCCAGGGCAGCGGCGTGTACGCGCCCATGCCGCCGGTGTTGGGCCCGGCGTCGCCGTCCCCGACCCGCTTGAAGTCCTGCGCCGGCAGCAGCGGCAGCGCCGCCTCGCCGTCGGTCACCACGAAGAGCGACACCTCGGGGCCGGACAGGTATTCCTCGATCACCACCCGGCCGCACTCGGCCGCGTGCCGCTCGGCGGTCGCCCGGTCCTCGGTGACGACCACGCCCTTGCCGGCGGCGAGCCCGTCGTCCTTGACCACGTAGGGCACGCCGAACTCGTCGAGCGCCCGCGCCACGGCCGCCGCGTCGGTGCAGGTGTACGCGCGCGCGGTCGGCACACCGGCCGCCGTCATCACGTCCTTCGCGAACGTCTTCGAGCCCTCCAGGCGGGCGGCTTCCGCGCCGGGGCCGAACACGGCGATGCCCTTGGCGCGTACCGCGTCGGCGACGCCGGCCACCAGTGGCGCCTCGGGACCGATGATCACCAGATCCGCCGCCGTTTCCACGGCGAGCGCCGCCACCGCAGCCGGATCGGTCGGGTTCACCTCCCGCAGCGAGGCAACCCGGCCGATCCCCGGATTCCCAGGAGCCGCGACCACCCCCGACACGGCCGGATCGGCAACCACCCCGAGCGCGAGCGCATGCTCCCGCCCTCCACCACCCACAAGAAGAACCCGCACGCCCGCATCCTACTGACCCCCACCCTCACCCCGTCGATCATGAAGTTGACGGCAACATGTGAGATCGAATTCGCAGTCAACCTCATGATCGAAGCCGGGTACGGGTGCGAAGTGCATCGCGGACGACCTGGGGGATGTAGTCGGGGCGGAGGGTGTCGGGCCATGTGAACCGAAGCACGGTCCACCCGGCGTTGGCGAGGCGATTCTGCCGCTGCCGATCCTCGAAGAGTGCCGTCGGAGCGGTGTGCGGATCCCGGCCGTCCGCCTCGGCGATCACCCGGGCACTTCGCCAGCCCATGTCGCCCACACCGAGGAGGTGCCCGTCGGCGTCACGTACCTCCACCTGGAGGATGTCCGGCGGCACTCCACCATCGACACAACGGAGCCGGGTCCGGGTCTCGAGCGGCGACTGCGCCGCGCCATTCGCCTCCACCAGGTGACTGCGAGCCGCCACCGCGCCCCGCCGGCGCGCGAACAGTGCAGGCATGGCCCGCAGGTCGTCCTCGCTGACCTTCCCACGGTTCAGCGCCGAGTCGAGCAGCGCGACGGCCGGATATCGGCGCTCCCGGAGAACAAGATCCGCGAGGGTACGCACCGGAACCGTCACCGGAATGCCGTCGACCGTCGTCAGCTCGCCGTCAGGATGGTCGAACTGATGCGGGACCACGGCGGGATCCCCGACCCGGGCCGGTCGGGCCGAGCGGCCCGGCAACGCGACATGGATCGCCGCCATCCTCGGAAGGCCGGCGATTCCGTGCAGCTCGGCGGCGGTCCCCAGAACGGCGTGCGCCTCCGGCCCGAGCGAAAGCAGCGCAGCTCGAATCCGGCGACGTCGTTCGGCCAGGTCGGACCCGGCCGACGGCTCGACGACGTACGTCGCCCGAGCAAGCCGCCGCCATCGACCGGCCCTGAGCAGGTTGTCGATCTCAAATCGACTGAAGCCGGCCCGCAACGCCTGGTCACGGGTGACAACCCCACCCTGTTCCCTGGCGATCTGCTTGACCACCCAAACGCGCTCCACCCACCGAGCCTCCCGGCATGCCCAGCCCGAACCAACCCCCTGTGGATAACCGGCCCCACCCTGTGGACAACCCACCCCACCCACCCACCCACCCCAGCCCGGCTGATCATGAAGTTAGCGGCGATGTCGATCTACGCAACTGCCGCTAACTTCATGATCAACGAGGTGAGGCGGGGTGTGGCCGGGTGTGGCCGGGTGAGGCGGCGGGTGTCAGGGGAGGAGGGGGTGGCGTTGGACGTTTTCTTCTCGGCCTGGGCCTACGCCGACCACGCTTACGCGCGTTCTGGTCAGCTCCTCGATTCTTGCGATGTAGCGCCTCGCGTTCTCCGGGAGCTCATCGTCGGTTCTGGCCTTGGTGATGTCCTCCCACCAGCCGTCCAGCTCTTCGTAGATCGGCGTGGCGTGGTGAAAGTCGGTCTGCGTCATCGGCATGTCGTCGAAACGCTCGCCGTTGATCTCGTAACCGACGCAGATCGGCACCTTGGGCAGGCCGGTGAGCACGTCCAGCTTCGTGACGACCAGGTCGGTCACGCCGTTCAGGCGGCACGCGTACCGGGCCACCACGGCGTCGAACCAGCCGGCCCGGCGTTCCCGGCCGGTGGTGGTGCCGTACTCGTGGCCGATCTTGACCAGGTGGCGGCCGTTGTCGTCGAACAACTCGGTGGGGAACGGGCCCGCGCCCACCCGGGTGGTGTACGCCTTGCTCACCGCGATCACCTTGGTGATGGCGGTCGGCGGGATGCCCGCGCCCACGCACGCCCCACCGGCGGTGGGGTTCGACGAGGTGACGAACGGATACGTGCCGTGGTCCATGTCCAGCATGGTGGCCTGGGCACCCTCCAGCAGCACGGTCTCGCCGCGGTCCAGGGCGTCCCAGAGCATCACCCGGGTCTCGGCGATGTACGGCCGCAGCCGCTCGGCGTACTGGAGGTATTCCTCGACGGTCTCGTCGACGTCGATCGCCTTGCGGTTGTAGATCTTGAACAGGAGCTGGTTCTTCTCCCGGAGCGCCAGTTCCAGCTTCTTCCGCAGGATGCCCGGGTCGAGCAGGTCCTGAAGCCGGATGCCCATCCGGGCGACCTTGTCGCCGTATGCCGGGCCGATGCCCCGGCCGGTGGTGCCGATGCGGGAGCTGCCCAGGTAGCGCTCGACCACCCGGTCGATCCCCCGGTGGTGCGGCATGATCAGGTGCGCGTCGCCGGAGATGCGCAGCCGGGAGACGTCCACGCCCCGCTCGGCGAGCCCGTCGATCTCCTGCAACAGCACCTTCGGATCGACCACCACGCCGTTGCCGATGACGATCATCGCGCTCGGGGAGAGCGCGCCGGACGGCATCAGGTGCAGCGCGTACTTCTGGCCGTCCGGGGTGATCACCGTGTGGCCGGCGTTGTTGCCGCCGGAGTAGCGCACGACGTAGTCGACCCGCTCACCCAGCAGGTCGGTAACCTTGCCCTTGCCCTCGTCGCCCCACTGGGCGCCGAGGAGCACGATCGCTGGCATCTTTTCCGCCTCCAGAAGGCTCGGGTGCCAGGTGGCGACCGGTCGGCGAGCCCGGGGTGTCAGGCTAACAAGTAGTGACGACCGGACCGGCAGGGGTTCGTCGAGAAGCAGGAGGCTCCTTCGTGTACGACGTGGTGCTGCTCACGCTCGGCTCGGAGCGGGACGCTCCCGGTGGGGGCTGCGGCAGCGGCGGAGCCTGCTGCAGCGGCGCGGACGACACCGCCGCCACGCCCGACGCCGAACGCTGCGAGACACCGCGCGTACCGGTGCTGGCCTGCGCGGACGGGCTGACCACGCGCGGTGCCCGGGTGACCACGGTGACCGCCCGGTCGGACGCGGAGATCGACGAGGTGCTGGCCCGCCTCGACGGTCCGCCCCGCGAAGACGGCCTCGCCTGGCCGGACTCCGACGGCAAGACCCGACTGATCGTCGCCACGGCCAGTGACGGTCAGTTGCGCGCCGTGCTGCGCCGGCTGGTGCGCCGGTACGCTCCGCCGCCCAGCCGCCGACCGCCCGACCTGCCGGAGAACCGGACACTGCCCGATCTGCCGCCGGTCGGCGTACTCCCGTTGGATCCGGCCCGGACCGGGTCGGCGCGGGACCTGGCCGCGCAGCTCGGGCTGCCGCGCGAGCCGGCGGCGGTGGCCGCGGCGGTGCTCGACGGTACGCCGCGCCGGCTGGACCTGCTGCGCAACGACGGCGGCTCGGTGACGCTCGACGGCGCGCTGCTCGGCGCGGCCGACGACGCCGGCCGCCCGCTGCACTGGCGGGCCCGCGTCGAGGTGGACGGCGCGGTGCTGAGCGACGGCACCGAGCCGATCTCGGCCTGCGCGATCGGCAACGCCGGTGGGTACGCGCGCCTCGGTGAGGTGGCCCTGCTCGCCGACCCGGACCCGGCCGACGGCCGGTTGGCGGTGGGCGTGGCCGTGCCCGTGGTGACCCGATCCGCGTTGGGCCGGAAGAAGGTCCGGCTTGAGGTACGCCGGGCCCGGGGCCGGGCGGTGGCGGTGGTGCCCCGCGACGGGAAGGTGCCCTTCCTCGACGACGGCGTCGAGGGCGAGTTGAGCCGGAAGCGGTCCTGGTGGACCGAGCCGGGGGCCTGGGCGGTCTGGACGGGCTGACCGCTATCGATCCGCACCCGGATCGCCCGGCTGGCCGGACCGCCTATTCTCGGCGGGAGGGATGGGGAGGAATCGTGGCGCACGAGAACGACGACCGGGCCCACGTGCCGGGCGGGCCGCAGGTGCCGGAGCGGGACGTCGAGCCGCTCTGGCCGCCCGAGGAGATCGACGGGGTGGTCACCGCCCCGCCGTGGGCGGCACCGGCCCAGCCGGCTGTGCCACCGTGGCCCCTTCCACCGGCCGACGCCCCCGCACCGTCGCCGCAGGTCACCCCCGTGCCGCCGTCGCAGATCACCCCCGTGCCCGAGGGGGGCCGCACGAGCAACGGTGGGTCACCGCAGCAGGCGGTCGAGGTCAACCTGCCGTTCATGCCCGACGCGCCCCCGCCACGCGCGACCGATCAGCTTCCGGCCGTCACGGCACCCGGCCCGGTCCCGGGGGCCACGCCGGCCGCGGGTCGTTCGGGCGGCCCGACGGCCGACCCCGACGGGACCGCGGCCCGGGCGGTTGGCGTCGGTGGCGAGGTTCCGGCGAACGGGCGGGCCGCGTCGCCGTGGGCACAGCCGCCGCAGCGCCCCACAGCCGAGGCCACGGGTGCGGCGGAGCCGACCGACGGGGTCGGGGCACCGGCCCGTCCCGGCGTCCCGAGCCAGCCGACCGGCCCCGGCGGCGCCGTCCCGGCCGCATACCCGCCGCTCCACGACGCCACATGGGCCGGGCCGACCGCGCCGGCCCCGGCCACCGGCGGCTCCACCGGGCACGGATCGGCCGCGCTCGGAATGACGGACACCGGCTCCCCCGCCGGCAGCCAGACCGCGAACGGCCCATCCACCACCCGCCCGGTGAGCGCGGGACCGGTCAGCGCGGGACCGATCAGCGCGGGACCGATCGTCGGCTCCGGGTCGGTCACGGCCGTGCCGTTGGACGGGCCACATTCGGCGGGGCCGGGCGCGCCGTCCACGGAGAACCCGCACCGACTCGGCCCGTTCCCGCCGTCACCCGGCGTGCCGATGCAACAGCCGGCGTACAGCGGTGACGCGGCCTACCCCCCGCCCGCCTACCCGCCGCAGCCCGGCCAGCCGGGCTGGTATCCGCCCGGCTGGCCACCGCAGCCCGGGGTGCCACAGGCCGGCATGCCCCCACAGCCCGGGGTGCCCCCACAGCCCGGCGTGCCCCCACAAGCCGGGATGCCCCCACAGCCCGGCGTACCCCCGCATGCCGGGATGCCGCCACAGGCCGGACCGGCGCCACAAGCCGGGATGCCGCAGCAGGCCGGGATCGCGCCGCAAGCCGGACCGGCCCCGCAGGCCGGACCGCCGCAACAGCCCGCCCTGCCACCCGGGGTGTACCCGGAGCCCGGCTGGACCCCGCAGCAGGCGGTGCCCCCGACGGCTGAGGACTTCGCCCGGCGACGTCAGGTCCGGCCGGTCGACCCGGTGGCCACCATGGGCGTCCGCGCGGTGGTCAACCGGATGGGGCTGGTCCGGCTCGCGCCCGGCCGGCACGAGCAGGAGATGAAGCGCGACATCGAGATGGTCCGCCGCAACTTCGGCGGGCTGCGCCAGGTGACGGTGGTCAACCCCAAGGGCGGCGCCGGCAAGACGGTGGCCATCCTGCTGCTCGCCATGACATTCGGCCAGAAACGCGGCGGGTACGTGCTGGCCTGGGACAACAACGAGACCCAGGGCACCCTCGGGATGCGGGCGCAGCAGGACTTCCACGCCCGCACGGTGCGGGACATGCTGCGCGACCTGGCCCAGTTCCAGGGCCCGCACGGCCGGGTCGGGGACCTGTCGCAGTATGTCCGCTCGCAGGGCGAGGGGATGTTCGACGTGCTCGCCTCGGACGAGTCGGCGACCGGCGGCGAGATGCTCACCGCCGCCGCGTTCGCCGAGATCCGCGAGGTGGTCAGTCGCTTCTACAAGCTGATCTTCGTGGACACCGGGAACAACGTCCGGGCGCAGAACTGGCAGGCCGCCATGGACGCCACCGACCAGTTGGTGGTGACCATGTCGGCGCGGAACGACTCGGCCGAGACCGCCGCCCGGATGCTCGACCATCTGGAGCAGAGCGGCCGGCAACGGCTGGTCCGGCAGGCGGTGACGGTCGTCTCGATGCCGCCGTCCCGCAAGGAGATCGACCTGCCGGCCATCCAGGCGCACTTCGCCGCCCGCACCCGGGCGGTGCTGCTGGCGCCGTACGAGCGGCTCATCGACACCGGCGAGCCGCTGCGGTACGGGCAGCTTTCCGCCGCCACCCGGGACGCCTGGCTGAAGATCGCCGCGTCGGTGGCGGAAGGTCTGTAGGACGGCGCGACGGCCGGCCCGCGGCGGGGCCGGCCGTCGCCTGTGGGATCAGTCGCTCGCCAGCGCGTCCCCGGCGGCCGGGTCACAGTCGCGGAGGAACTGGGCGCAGCGGGCCGCCTCGTCCGCCTCGCCGATCTCGCCCGCGGCCCGGGAGAGCACGTACAGGCAGCGGAGGAAGCCCTGGTTGGGCACGTGTGACCAGGGCACCGGGCCGTGTCCCTTCCAGCCGCTGCGGCGCAGCTGGTCCAGGCCCCGGTGGTATCCGGTGCGGGCGTAGGCGTACGCCGGAACGACCTGGCCCGCGGAGAGCGCGCGGCCGGCCAGCGCCGCCCAGGCCGCGCTGTAGGTCGGGAAGCGGGCCGCGACCTCGGCGTACGCCTCGTCGGTGCCCTGCTCGACCGCGGCGGCGAGCGCGGCGTCGGCCTCTTCGGAGACGGGGAGCAGGGTGGCCGGTGGCTCAGGCAACAGGTTCTGCATCGCCCCATTCAACCCGCTTCGCCCTCGGGTGCGCGAGGGGGGCTGGCCAGCCGGTCGGCTGAACGGCTGAGGGTTTCGTCACGCCTGCGGCGGCACCACACGTACCCGCGGCCCATGCCGCGCGCGTGCATATTGCACTACAACTACAGATCCGGAGCCTCCCCAGGAACCGGTTACGCAGGAGCCCGGCGGCGTGCCCGCCGGGCTCCTGCCCGTACCGTCCGGGTTTGCGGGGTTGCCGGGGCGGGGCAGGATGGCCTGGTGCCGACCCCACCACCCGCGGACGTCATCGAGCCGCACGCCCCCCACCTCAACGAAGTACAGACCCGGGTCGAGTTCGACCGGCGGCTGGCCGGGGGAACACTCGCCGGCCTGACCGTGCAGGGTCTCCGCCTCGACCACCCGGTCCCCGACCTGCGCGACGTCGACGTCGCCGGCGCCCTCTTCGTGGGCTGCCGTTTCGCCGACCGTGAGGTGGGCGCGGATCTGGTCCGCCGGGGCGCCGACGTCGTCCCGCCCTTCTCCGAGCTGCCCTACCCGACCCAGCCGTCCCACCTCTACACCGCCGACGACCTGGCCGCCGGCTTCGACGAGGGCGGGTTCGCCGAGATGTACGACACCCGGGTGTACGCGCACTTCCGGGCGCACGGCGGCGCGCTGCCGGACGTACGCGAGGCGCTCGGCCAGCGGCTGCACGACCACGGCGTGGACAACGCGCTCGCCGACGCCACCCGGGCGTGGCTGGCCGTGCACGGGCCGCAGTCCGTGGTCGGTGTGATGGGCGGGCACGCGGTGCCGCGCGGCAGCTCCGCGTACCGGATGGCCGCGGTGCTGGGCTGGGAGCTGGCGCGGGCCGACCGCCTGGTGGTCACCGGCGGCGGGCCGGGCGTGATGGAGGCGGCCAACCTGGGCGCGTTCCTCGCGGCCTGGCCGGCCGACGAACTGTCGGCGGCGATCGACGTGCTGGCCGCCGCGCCGGACTTCACCGACCACGACCGCTACACGGCGGCGGCCCTGGCGGTGCGCAAGCGGTACGCGGACGGCCCGTCGCTGCCCACGCCCCGGCCGGCGGCGCTCGACACCGGGTGGGCCCGGTCCGGCGGGCTGGCCGTCCCCACCTGGCTGTACGGCCACGAGCCGGCGAACCTGTTCGCCGGCCGGATCGCGAAGTATTTCTCCAACGCCATCCGGGAGGACACGATCCTGCGGATGGCCCGGGGCGGGATCGTGTTCGCGCCCGGCCGGGCCGGCACGGTGCAGGAGGTGTTCCAGGCGGCGACGAAGACGTTCTACGGCACCGACGGAGCGAGCGGCGCGTACGTCTTCCTGGACCGGGCGTTCTGGACCACCGAGCTGCCGGTGGAGGCGCTGCTGCGGCCACTCTTCGCCGGGTCCCCGTTCGGCGACCTGTCCCGCACGATTCACCTCACCGACGACGTCCGCGAGGCCGTCGCCCTCCTGGTGCGGTGAAGTGAAAGGCGGGGGCCCTTCTTAACGCTTCCGGTATAGGAAGGGCCCCTTCTTAACAACGAGTTGTTAAGAAGGGGCCCTTCCTTACATCCGGGGTGTCACTTCATCCGGGTGCCGGTGGAACGCAGGTGCTCGCACGCCTCCACCACGCGGGCGGCCAGGCCGGCCTCGGCCAGCTTGCCCCAGGCTCGCGGGTCGTACTGCTTCTTGTTGCCGACCTCGCCGTCGATCTTCAGCACGCCGTCGTAGTTGCGCAGCATGTGGTCGGCGACCGGGCGGGTGAAGGCGTACTGGGTGTCGGTGTCGATGTTCATCTTCACCACGCCGTAGTCGAGCGCCTCCCGGATCTCCTCCAGCAGCGAGCCGGAGCCGCCGTGGAAGACCAGGCTGAGCGGCTTCTCCTTGCCGTACTTGGCGCCGACCGCGTCCTGGATCTGCTTGAGCACCTCGGGGCGGAGCTTGACGTTGCCCGGCTTGTAGACGCCGTGCACGTTGCCGAAGGTCAGCGCCGCCATGTAGCGGCCCTTCTCGCCCAGGCCGAGCGCCTCGACCATGGCCAGGCCGTCGTCGACGGTGGTGTAGAGCTTGTCGTTGATGGCGTTCTCCACGCCGTCTTCCTCGCCGCCGACGACGCCGACCTCGATCTCCAGGACGATCTTGCCCTTGGCGGCCTCGGCGAGGAGCTGCTCGGCGATCTCCAGGTTCTCCGCCACCGGCACGGCCGAACCGTCCCACATGTGCGACTGGAACAGCGGCTCCTGGCCGTTCTTGACGCGCTCCTGGGAGATGGCCATCAACGGCCGGACGAACTTGTCCAGCTTGTCCTTCGGGCAGTGGTCGGTGTGCAGGGCGACGGTCACCGGGTACTTCTTGGCCACCTCGTGCGCGTACGCCGCGAACGCGGTCGCACCGGTCACCATGTCCTTGATCGACGGGCCGGACAGGTATTCCGCGCCACCGGTGGAGACCTGGATGATGCCGTCGCTCTCCGCGTCGGCGAAGCCCTTGAGCGCCGCGTTCAGCGTCTGGGAAGAGGTCACGTTGATCGCGGGGTACGCGTACCGGCCGGCCTTGGCCCGGTCCAGCATCTCCGCGTAAGCCTCGGGGGAAGCGATGGGCATGTCGAACGCTCCTTACTTACCGCTCTCGGCCGTGCAGGCCGCCGTCTTTCCTCGGGTGCGCCGGACCGCGCTGTCCACCGCGGGAAGTATCCCGTAGGGGCGAACGCCTGGTACAACCGACCCGGGCACCGCTCACCGTTCCTCCAGCCGGTCCGGCACGACGACGCTGATCAGCCAGCTCACCACCGACACCACGATGGCGCCCCAGAAGGCGGCCCAGAAGCCGTCGACGTGGAACGGCAGGCGCAACTGGCGGGCGATCCAGTCGGTCAGCAGGAACAGCAGGGCGTTCACCACGAGCGCGAACAGGCCGAGCGTGAGCAGGTAGAACACGCAGCCGAACACCTTGATGAGCGGCTTCAGCACGGCGTTGACCACGCCGAAGACGAGCGCCACCACGATCAGGGTGAACACGGTGTTGCCGCCGTTGCGGCCGGTCACGTTCACCCCGGGCACGATCAGCGTCGCGATCCACAACGCCACCGCGGTGATCGCCAACCGGATGAGGAAGCCCACGGCACCATCCTGGCACCAGCCGCGCGCCCGGGAGGGGCAATCGCCGACTCGCCTCGTTCCGCCCGGCGCCGAGCGGTGGCCCGGACCAGCCCGTACGGTGGTGGTGACACGATCCGCACCCCAGACGCAGGGAGGGACGATGGGACAGCCCGACGAGGACTTCGCCCCGAGCGACCACCTCGCTCCGGAGGAGCGGGACCCCGAGGCGGAGCCGGCCGACGCGGTCGAGCAGGCCGCCACGGTCGCGCCGGACGACGCCGACGGCGAGCCGCACCGGGGCCTGGAGGTCGGCGACTGGGATGCCATGGAGCAGGCCCGGGTGGTCACCGCCGACGAGGACGACTACCGCTGACCGGGACGCCCACCGCGCACCCCCGCCGGGGGTGGAGGACGGCCGGGTACCCTTTGTGGCCGTGGACACAGCTGAGAAGACCCGGATGATCTCCGAGAACGTGGCGTTGAATCCGCTCGACCCGAAGGACCTCATCCACACCTTCGGGATGATCGGCGTCTGGGCCATCCTGTTCGCCGAGACGGGCCTGCTGATCGGCTTCTTCTTCCCGGGTGACTCGCTGCTCTTCCTGGCCGGGGTGGCCGCCTCCCCGGTGGCGGACGCCATCTTCGGCGACGGCACCCGGCTCTCGCTGGCCGGGTTGATGATCGGCGGTCCGATCTGCGCCATCGCCGGCGCCCAGCTCGGGCACTGGCTCGGCGCGCGTTACGGCCGGCGCATGTTCGACAAGCCCAACTCCCGGCTGTTCAAGCGGGAGTACGTGGAGAAGGCGGAATACTACTTCCAGAAGTTCGGTCCGGCGAAGGCCGTGGTGCTGGCCCGGTTCATCCCGATCGTGCGGACCTTCCTCAACCCGGTGGCCGGGGTGCTGGGCATGCCGGCCCGGCAGTTCTTCGTGTGGAACGTGGTCGGCGCGGTCCTCTGGGTGGACGGCATCCTGCTGATCGGCTATCTGCTGGCCCGCCAGATCTACGACGCCATCGGCGACAAGATCGACCGCTACATCCTGCCGGTGGTCGCGTTGATCATCCTGATCTCGGTGCTGCCGATCTTCTTCGAGTTCCTCCGCGACCGGAAGGCACGCAAGCGCGGCGAAGCGGTCGCGGTGATCGCCGCGGCGACCGCCGCCGGCGCCGTGGACGCCGCCCGGGACGCCATCGACGGCGACGACCACCCGCACGGGCACGGCGGTCAGCCCCGCCGCTGACCCGCACCGAGGCCGACAGCCAGCAGACGCCAAGAGCCGGCCGACGCCGAAGGCCGACCCCCGGGTGGGGGCCGGCCTTCGCTCACGACCTGTCGGGCCGCGGGTGACACGGACGACGGCAGCCGTCATCGCGCGGTGGTGGCGCCACCCCTGACACGCCACCGGTCACCCACACCCGGTCGACACGAGCCGCCGGTCACGGCGCGCGTGTCAGCGCGCCGTCCCCGGCAAGCCCGTCCCCGGAGGACGGGCCCGGACTCAGCGAGCCTTCTTGGTGGCCCGCTTCCGCGGCGGGGTGAGCAGATCCGCGATCGTGGCGATCGCGGTCGGCACCAGCCGGTAGTACGCCCAGACCCCGCGCTTCTCCCGCTCCAGCAAGCCGGCCTCGGTGAGGATTCGCAGGTGGTGGCTGACCGTCGGCTGCGAGAGGCCGAGCGGCGCGGTGAGGTCACACACGCACGCCTCCCCCTCGGGAGCCGACTGGATCAGGCTGAGCAGCCGCAGCCGGGCGGGGTCGGCGAGGGCCTTGAGGACCCCCGCAAGCCGCTCGGCATCGGCGCGTTCGATCGGCTCGCCGGCAAGCGGCGAGATCTGAGGCATGGTCATTTCAGCCAACGCAGTTCCCACGTATTCCATCCTTCCACCAGCAGCATCGATCCGCCTGCATATCAGCAGGACCGAATCGACAAACTTTTACGCCACAAGGCCGAGGTCAGCCAACGTATAGGCCGCCCGATAGGGCAATCCGGCGGCTCGCACCGCGTCGCCGGCGCCTCGATCAACAATAACCGCCACACCCACCACCTCGGCTCCGGCCTCACGCAATGCCTCGATGGCGGTCAACACACTTCCACCCGTCGTCGAGGTGTCCTCCACCGCCAGGACCCGACGTCCGGCCACGTCCGGACCTTCGATCCGCCGTTGGAGGCCGTGCGCCTTGCCCGCCTTACGGACCACGAACGCATCCAGCGGTCGGTCGCTGCCGCTTGAGGCGTGCAGCATCGCGACGGCCACCGGATCGGCGCCCAGGGTCAGTCCGCCGACCGCGTCGTACGCCCAGTCCGCGGTGAGGTCGCGCATCACCCGGCCGATCAGGGGGGCGGCCTGGTGATGGAGCGTGACGCGACGCAAATCGACGTACCAGTCCGCCTCACGGCCGGACGAGAGCACCACCCGACCGTGGACCACAGCCAGGTCAGTGATGAATTTACGCAGGTCGTCGTGGTCCCCCATGGCGATGAGCGTACTTCGCAAGTCTGTGCGCCGTCTGTGGGGTCCACCCGGATCAGCCCTCGGGGCGACCGATGTGTGGCAATGCTCGGCTACGCTGCGCGACCGTCCATCCCGGTCTGCCGGTGAGTCCGGGCCGGTCGGCGACACGGCCGCCGGGTCAGCCGCGGGCCCGGTCGACCTTGCCCCGGGTGTCCCGGGTGAAGCCGCGCAGCAGCCGCTTCGGCGCGTGCCGCAGCCCGGCCACGGCCAGCTTGTATTTCCAGTCCGGAACGCTCACGAGCTTGCCTTTTCGCAGGTCACGCAGCCCTTCGTCGACCACCTCGTCGGCCCGCAGCCAGGCCCACGCGGGCAGTCGCGACATGTCGATGCCGGCGCGCTCATGGTTGCCGGTGCGCGTGTAGCCGGGGCACAACGCCATCACGCGCACACCGAGCGGAGCCACCGATTGGCCGATCGACTCACTGAAATTCGTCACCCACGCCTTGCTGGCCGAATAGGTGGATCCCGGCATGGGAACGCCAAAACCCGCGACCGAAGAGACATTTATCACTGCCCCTTCGCCCCGTTCGATCATCGGGGCGAGGGCCGCGTGCGTCAACCGGAGCACCGCCAGCACGTTGAGCCGGATCAATCGGGCCTCGTCCGAGGTCGCCGACCTGACGAACGGGGTGTTCAGGCTGACCCCGGCATTGTTCACCAGCAGGTCCACCGGCGGGCCGGCGGTCAGCAGGCGTTCCACGGTCGCGCAGCCGTCGTCGGTGGACAGATCGGCCGGGACCGGCGTCACCTCCCCGCCGTGCCGGCCGGTCAGCTCGGCCGCCATCTCGTCGAGCCGGGCCGTGTCCCGGGCCACCAGGACCACATCCCAGCCGTCGGCGGCGAGCCGGTGGGCGAACGCCGCACCGATGCCCAGGCTGGCGCCGGTCACCAGGGCACGGCGTCGGGTGGGGCCGGTCATGGCATGCCCTCAGGTCGTGGCGGGGGCCCGGCCGGCGGCGGGGCCAGGCCCGCCGGCGGTCCCCACGGCGTCGGCCCGGAGACGGGAGCGCCGGACACCGAACCGCCGAAGCCGGTCACCGGGCCGGACGACGGACCCGGCACGGTCGTACGGCGGTGCAGGAAGCCGCCGGCGGACGGCAGCGTGAGCAGCGCTGCGACCACCAGGTAGCCGAGGACCTGCGCCACCGACAGCGCCGCGTTCACCGGGATCCACCAGGCCGGGTACGCGTCACCGACCAGGCCCAGCAGGTCGGCGGTGACCCGGTCGTCGGCACCGAGCCGGAGCGGAGCGGCCCGCTGCCCCACGAGGGCCGCGAGCCCGCAGCAGCCGCAGAGCAACCCCAGCCCGGCGACCACCCAGGTGGCCATCCGCGCGCCCGGGCGACCGGCGAGCAGGCCGAGGGCGAGCCCGACCAGCAGCAGCGCGGCCAGCACGCCGAGTACGGCGGCAAGCACGGTCGAGCCGCGCAGCAGACCGGCCACCCGGTCGATGTCGCCGCCGCCCGCGCCGGTGCCCTGCGCGGCGGCCCGGAACCGGTCCACGGTGCCGCCGGCGACCACCAGGTTCGTCACCGCGTAGGCCACGGCGCCGACCGCCATCAGCAGCAGCACCGCCACCGCCGCGACGACCGTGGCCGGCCGGCGGGGCGCGGCCCGATCGGGGTACGACACGACGAGTCCCTCCGGTAGGCGTCGGCTTGCAACCTACTCGGAGGGACCGTCGGCGTCGCTGTTATCCGGTCGTCAACTTCCGGCGGGCGGCTCCGGGTCGCGGCGCTCGCCCGGCTGACCGGTCGGCCCGGCCGGCGGCTGCCCACCCGGCGCGGGCGGCGGACCACCAGCCGGCGGACCACCAGCCGGCTGGCCGGGGGTCGACGGGTACGCCGGATCGCCCGACTGCCCCGGCGTCGACGGATACCCCGGGTCGCCCGACTGGCCCGGGGCCGGCGGGTACGCCGGGTACGCGCCGCCCGGGACCGGCGGCTCCCAGCCGGCCTTCGGCTTGCGGAAGAACTCGTTCGCCTTCGGCAGCGCCAGCAGGATCAGCGCGCCCAGCAGGGCGAGCAGCGCGATCAGGCCGAGCAGCGTGCTGACCGGCGTGTGCCAGGACGGCAGCGCGTCCTCCACCCGGCGCTGGACCTCCTGCGTGCTCGGCAGGTCGCCGCTGGTGTTGCCGCCGCTGCCCATCATGCCGCCGGAGGCACCGCTGAGCAGTCCGCCGCCGGTGCAGCAGAGCAGGATGCCGCCCACCACCCAGGTGGTGATCCGGGAGGCGTTCTTCCCCCGGTTGTTGAGCATCGCGAGGACGACCAGCCCGATCGCGAGCAGCAGCGTCAGCACGGACGAGCCGATGGTGAAGGCGTACGCGATGTCGCCTGCCGACTCGGCCGAGGTGCCGGCGTAGGCGTCCGCCATCACGTCGCGGATCTTGCCGATGACGGCGAGCGTCACGATCAGGTTCAGCACCTGGATGACGGCGACGAGAATGAGCAGCCAACTGGAAAGCGTCACCACACTGGGACGCGCGCGGGGCGTGGTGCCCGGAGCATCGACCATGATTCTCCCTCCCTGGATCAGATGACCACCGTAGCGATCTCTGGCCAGGTGGGCACGGTAGGAAGGGCTCAGTGGTCGGCGGCGCGGCGCAGCCGCCGGCGGCCGGCGCACGTTCCGAAACCTAGTAGCCCCGCCACTCCTCGCGGGCGTACTCCAGCACCCTGGGTCGCAGCAGCGTGGAGGCGGGCACGTCGATCCGGCCGCGGTCGGCGGGGAACGTGGCGGCGGCGGCGAGCACCTCCGGGGTGAGGAAGCGCAGCGGCGGCGCGTCGGCCGGCAGGCCCAGTTCGGGGGCGGTGCCGCCCGGTGCGGCGAGCACGAATCCCCAGTCACCGAAGCTCGGCACGTCGACGTGGTAGGGCACGGTGGCGAAGCCCGCCTCCCGCACCGACCGTTCGATGGACCAGTACGACCGGGGCGCGAAGTAGGGCGAGCCGGACTGCACGACAAGCCGCCCGCCGGGGGCGAGCACCGGGCGGATCAGCGTGTAGAACTCGACCGTGTAGAGCTTCGCGGTGGCCGTCTCGTCCGGGTCGGGCAGGTCGGCGATCACCACGTCGAAGCGTTGCGTGGCGGTCCGCAGCCAGCCGAACGCGTCCAGGTTGAGCACCCGCAGCCGGGGGTCGGCGAGGGACCGGTGGTTGAGGTCGCGCAGTTGCGGTTCGCTGCGGGCCAGCGCCACCACGGCCGGGTCGAGGTCGACGAGCGTCACCGAGCGCACGTCCGGATATTTGAGGATCTCCCGCGCGGCCAGCCCGTCGCCGGCGCCGAGCACCAGCACGTCGCCGTGCGGCCCGCGCATGGCCGGGTGCACGAGCGCCTCGTGGTAGCGGTATTCGTCGACGGAACTGAACTGGAGGTCACCGTTGAGGAACAGCCGCAGGTCGGTGTCGGTGTGGCCGACCTCCCGCACCGACCGGGTCAGCACGATCTCCTGGTAGCGGCTGCGTTCGGCGTGCACCACCGGGTCCCGGTAGAGCTGCTGGCGGGCGGTCACCTCGAAGTCGTGTGCGGTGACCCACGCGTACCCGAGAAGCAGACCGACCACGACGGAGCCGGCGCCCAGGCCGACCCGCGCCCGGCGGCCGAGGTCGTCGCGGAACACGGTGAGGACGAGCGCCACGCCGGCGACCGCGTTCACCGCGCCGACCACGAGCGCGCCCTTGAGCTGGCCGAAGACCGGCATCAGCAGGAACGGGAAGGCCAGCCCGCCGAGCAGCGCGCCGACGTAGTCGGCGGCGAACAGGTCGGCCACCGCGCTGCCCGCGGACTGCTCCCGGATGCGTTGCAGCATCACCATGAGCAGCGGGATCTCCGCGCCGATCAGCAGGCCGAGCACGAACGCGGTGCCGACGAGCGCCGGGCCGTAGAGGTCGAGCCAGGCGAACGCGGCGTAGAGGCCGAGCACGGAGAGGCCGCCGAGCAGTGCCAGGGTCAGCTCGATCGCGGCGAACGCGGGCGCCGCGCGGGACTGCAACGGCTTCGCCACGAGCGCGCCGACGCCCATCGCGAAGACCATCACGCCGAGCACGATCGACGCCTGGCCGACCGCGTCGCCGATCAGGTAGCTGCCGAGCGCGACCAGCGCCAGCTCGTACACCAGGCCGCAGGCCGCGCAGACGAAGACCGCGAGCAGGACCGCCGCGCGGGCCGCCCGCCACCGTGGCCGCGCGGGCGCGTCGGTGGTCATGCTTTCTCCCGGGTACGCCCGGCGGCGCCCGCCCCGGCGCGCTTCGCGGGTCCGCCGCCCCGGAGCTGCCGGTTTCTCTGTCGCACGCCCACCGCGATGAACAGCGCGGCGACCAGCAGGAGGACGGCGGCGGCGACCAGCCAGCCCCAACGGTCCCGCAGCAGGTCGTTGCCGGCGTCCGGCAGCGGGGCCGCGGTGCCGGTCGGCGTCGCGGTGCCGGTGGGGACGGGATCGGCCAGCCCGGCCTCGGCGGCGAGCAGCGGCAGCACGGTCGCCGCGCGGGTGATCGCCCAGCCGGGCTCGTCGACGAAGGCGTCCTCGTTCAGCCCGAAGCGGCTCAGCCCCGAGGCGATCGGATAGAGGTCGGCCGGCTCGACGTCGGTGGAGCCGTCGACGCCGATGCTCGCCGAGTCCCGCGACTCGCTGCTGGAGGAGGTGTAGCGCACGACGGCGGAGACCTCGATCCAGCGGGGGCACCGTGGGTCGTCCCGCACCGGCACCTGCTCACCCAGGTTGGAGCCGACACTGATCTCGGTGCTGTAGTCGTGCAGCACCCAGCCGTAGCAGATGCCCTGGCCGGCGGTCGCCGCCGCCAGGAGCGGCACGGTGGCGGTCCGCTGCTCGGTCGTCGGTGTGGGAACGTCGGTGCTCTCGCCGCCGTTGATGATCCCGATGACGCAGGGCACGCCGATGGCAAGCGAGACGATGACCCAGACCAGCACCGTCGTGCCCCGCTTGTTCTTCGCCTTCGCGGCGGCGCCCTTGGCGGTCATCAGCTGATCGCGGCGGCGATGATCGCGCCGGTGGCGACGTGCACGGTGGCGGAGATCCAGACCGCCGGGTGCGGTTCCGGGTCGACCAGCAGCTCACCGAGCTTGCCGGGGGTGGCCACGTCGAGCAGCACGAAGGCCGCCGCCATGATCACCAGGCCGAGGAATCCGTACGCGGCGGAGCCGACCAGACCGAGCACGAAGTCGTCGGCGCTGGACACGATCGCGGCGACCACGACGGTGCCGACGCCGAGCAGGTTGGAGGCGAGCAGCAGCGTCGCGTTGCGGTTGCGCTCGGCCCAGATCAGTTCGTGGAGCTTGCCGGGGGTGGCCAGGTCGACAAGCAGGTAGCCGACGGCCATCAGGACCACGCCGACCACGCCGTAGGCGAGGGTGACCAGCAGATCGGTGACGAGATGCTGCACAGGGGACTCCAGGGTGAGGGGGTCGGACGGGCTACTTGCCGGCGCCGGGGCCGCCGCCCCGGACGGTGCTGCCTCGGCCCCAGCCCCAGCTGTTGCCGACGATGCCGTGATAGCGGGGGTACGCCGTGGTCATCCGCTCCAGCAGGATCACCGAGCCGACGGCGAGCGGGAGGATCACCACCGAGTCGTCGTCGTAGCGCAGGTAGACGCCGCTGCCGTCGACGTACTGGTCGGCCGGCTGCCAGGCGTCGGTGATCTGCTTCGACACCTGGCTGGGCGACTTGTTCGAGGTGTAGGCGACCGCCTGCGAGCCGATGTCCCGCCCGGACGCCCGGGAGTAGTGGTCCTTCACATAGCCGCGGGGCGAGAAGTTGCCGTAGAAGATCGAGAAGGCGGCGACGAGAACGCCGACGACGGCGACCGCCACGCCCACCACGAACCACCGTCGGTACGTCACAGCTCTTCCACCACCGTCTCGGTCAGGACCAGCTCGTTTGTCTGCGGGTAGGCGTGCCAGGTGCGCCAGGCGACCGCGCCGTCGGGTGGGTCGGGCCGGACGGCGAGCGCGGTGACCGCGTCCTCGTCGCCGGGAAACACACCGACGAGCGCGTGCGGGTCGTCGGCCAGCTCGGCGCGGAGCGCCGCAACCCGGGCGCGCAGTCCGTCGCCGGTCGGCCGGAGCACCGTGGCGGTGAACCGGTAGCCGGTGGTCGCGTCGTGCAGCGCGTCCGGCAGGTGCGGCCGGCGGCCGGGCAGGCAGGCGACCGTCTCGGTGAGCGCGCCGGCGACGACCTGGTGGGAGGCGCCGAGCAGGCGCAACCGCAGTGGTCGACCGCCGGGCAGGTCGAGGTCGCGGACGGCGAGCGCCGGCAGCTCCGGGCCGCCGAGGGACAGGCTGAGGTCGGCGGCGCGGCTGTCGACGTACGGGGCCGCGAGGGCGATGAGCACGCTCAGTTCACCTGGTCCGCGCCGCCCTGGGGGTAGATCATCACCTCGGCGCGGCGCAGTTCCTCGCCGAGGTTCACCTCCCAGCCGGCCTCGCCGTACGCCTCGAACGACAGTCGGGCCCCGCCGGGCGCCTGGTAGTCGTGGTAACGCATGGTGCCGTGCGGGTCGAGACCGGTGCCCTCGGTCGCGGTGTAACGGGCCTGGCCGGACTCGTCCCAGTTGTAGCGGCGACCGGCGATCTCCAGCGTCGGGGCGCCGGGCGTGACGGTGGCCCCCGGCTCGCTGGCCCAGAGCACCAGCTCCAGGTCCGGATCCGCCTCGACGGAGAGCCAGCGCTTCACCCCACCGGCGTCGTCGAGCAGATGCTCCGCCCAGCTCCAGCCGCCCTCGACCAGGTGCACCGAGCCACGCACGGTGTACGGCACCTGGCGGATCTCGACGATGTCGCCGGGCTTGAGCGCGCGCGGGTCGCCGCGCAGCACGTCCGTGTCCCGGTCCCGGAACGGGTCACCGGGTGCCGCCTTCGGGCGCGGCGTCGAGCGGGACCTGCGCAGCGCGACCACGGCGATCACCACACCGGCCACCCCGAGCAGGCACCCCAGCGTGGCCACCACGTACGCCACCGAACCGTTCATGAGCGCCTCCCCCAACGTGCATTGGCGGAGACGGTAACAACCCCGCGCACCTCACCTGAACTGCCGTTCGCTGAGTGTGGGATCAGCTACCGTCAGCGCCGGACAGCCGTGCGGCGGCGTACTCACGCAGCGTCGTCCGACCCATCACGCAACCGCTGAACGTGGTGAACTCGCCGTCGTCGCCGCGCAGCCGCTCCCAGGCGTCCCGCCCGGCGGTCGGATCGACCGCTTCGAGCAGCGTCGCCGCGTACGCCCGGCCGGCCGGCGAGCCCTTCCGGAGCAACCGCTCCACCCGCTTCCGGGCCGTCTCCGGGTGCTCGCGCAGCTCCTGCTCCAACCGCCGGTACGCCTCGGTGGCGGGCAGGATCTGCCCCGCGAACCCGACCCCACCGAAGGCCAGGGTGTCCGCGTCGTCAAGCTCCCGCACGGCCTGGTCCAGTTCCCGCTTCCCGCTCATGCCCCACTATGTGCCCACCCCACCCATCTCTCACCCGCCCTGCCCGCTCCCACCTCGGTGATCAAGGAGGTTGTGTCACCTGCCGCGTCCTCGCTGACGCGAAGTCCTTGATCACCGGGGCCGAGGGCGGGACGGGGGCAGCGCGAAGGCCCGGCCGGAGGGCCGGGCCTTCGTCGGGGTGCCGCGGGTCAGGCGCGGGTGACCGTCAGGGCGTCCTTGGTGTCCGCCAGGTCCACCCGGACGGTGTCGCCGTCGCGGATCTCGCCGGCCAGGAGCGCCTTGGCCAGGCGGTCGCCGATGGCCGACTGCACCAGGCGGCGCAGCGGGCGGGCGCCGTAGATCGGGTCGTACCCGTGCTCGGCCAGCCAGGTCCGGGCGGCCTCGGTGGTGTCCAGGCCCAGCCGGCGGTCGGCCAGCCGGCGCCGCAGCCGGTCGAGCTGGATGTCCACGATCGCCCGCAGGTCGGCGCCCTGGAGCGCGGCGAACACCACGATGTCGTCGAGACGGTTGAGGAACTCCGGCTTGAAGTGCGTCCGGACCGTCGCGAGCACACCCTCCCGACGCTCGTCCTCGGTGAGCGTCAGGTCGCTGATCACCGACGAGCCCAGGTTCGAGGTGAGGATCAGGATGGCGTTGCGGAAGTCCACCGTGCGGCCCTGGCCGTCGGTGAGCCGGCCGTCGTCGAGCACCTGGAGCAGCACGTCGAAGACGTCCGGGTGGGCCTTCTCCACCTCGTCCAGCAGGATCACCGAGTACGGCCGGCGGCGCACCGCCTCGGTGAGCTGGCCACCCTCGGAGTAGCCGACGTAACCGGGCGGGGCGCCGACCAGGCGGGCGACGGAGTGCTTCTCGCCGTACTCGCTCATGTCGATGCGGACCATGGCCCGCTCGTCGTCGAAGAGGAACTCGGCCAACGCCTTGGCCAGTTCGGTCTTGCCGACGCCGGTCGGACCCAGGAAGAGGAAACTGCCGGTCGGGCGATCCGGGTCGGCGACGCCGGCCCGGGCGCGGCGGACCGCGTCGGAGACCGCACCGACCGCCTCGGCCTGGCCGACCACCCGGGAGCCCAGCGACTCCTCCATCCGCAGCAGCTTCGCGGTCTCACCCTCCAGCAACCGCCCGGCCGGGATGCCGGTCCAGGAGGCGACCACGGCGGCGATGTCGTCCGCGCCGACCTCCTCCTTGAGCATCGCGCCCTCGGCCTGGAGCCGGGCCAGCTCCTCCTCGGCCTGCCTCAACTCGCCCTGGAGCGCGGGGATCCGGCCGTACCGCAACTCGGCGGCGCGTTCCAGCTCGCCGTCCCGCTCGGCCCGCTCGGCCTCGCCGCCCAGCCGCTCCAGCTCCTCCTTGGCGGTGGAGAGCTTGGTGATGTGACTCTTCTCGGTCTGCCAGCGCTCGGAGAGCGCGGTGAGCTGCTCGCGCTTGTCGGCCAACTCCTTGCGCAGCCGCTCCAGGCGCTCGGCGGAGGCGGCGTCGGGCTCCTTGGCCAGCGCCATCTCCTCGATCTCCAGCCGGCGCACCGCCCGCTCGATCTCGTCCACCTCGACCGGGCGGGAGTCGATCTCCATGCGCAGCCGGGACGCGGACTCGTCGACCAGGTCGATCGCCTTGTCCGGCAGGAAGCGGTCGGTGATGTAGCGGTCGGAGAGCGTGGCGGCGGCCACCAGCGCGGCGTCGGTGATCCGTACGCCGTGGTGCACCTCGTAGCGCTCCTTGAGCCCGCGCAGGATGCCGATGGTGTCCTCGGTGGTCGGCTCGCCGACAAGCACCGGCTGGAAGCGACGCTCCAGCGCCGGGTCCTTCTCGATGTGCTCGCGGTATTCGTCGAGCGTGGTCGCGCCGACCATCCGCAGCTCGCCCCGGGCCAGCATCGGCTTGAGCATGTTGCCGGCGTCCATCGAGCCCTCGCCCTTGCCGGCGCCGACCACGGTGTGCAGCTCGTCCAGGAACGTGATGACCTGCCCGTCGGAGTTCTTGATCTCCTCCAGCACGGACTTGAGCCGCTCCTCGAACTGG
Organism: Micromonospora sp. WMMD975; assembly: GCF_029581215.1. Taxonomy (NCBI): domain Bacteria; kingdom Bacillati; phylum Actinomycetota; class Actinomycetes; order Micromonosporales; family Micromonosporaceae; genus Micromonospora; species Micromonospora sp. WMMD975. The sequence goes on along the minus strand of NZ_CP120739.1, from coordinate 5,933,648 downwards.
CCGCGATATTGCGCGCCGGCCACCATCGCGCCGAGGTCGAGCGAGACCAGCTTCTTGTCCCGCAGCGACTCGGGCACGTCACCGGCCACGATCCGCTGCGCCAGGCCCTCGACGATGGCGGTCTTGCCGACGCCCGGCTCACCGATCAGCACCGGGTTGTTCTTGGTGCGCCGGGACAGCACCTGGATCACCCGGCGGATCTCCGAGTCCCGGCCGATCACCGGGTCGATCTTGCCCTCGCGGGCGCTGTCGGTCAGGTCGACGCCGTACTTGGCCAGCGCCTGGTAGGTCTGCTCCGGGTCGGCCGTGGTGACCCGCCGGTCCCCGCCCCGGACGGTCGGGAACGCGGCGACCAGGTTCTCCTCGGTGGCGCCGGCGTCCTTCAGCGCGACCGAGACCGCGCCGCCGACCCGGGCCAGCCCGGCCAGCAGATGCTCGGTGGAGGTGTATTCGTCACCAAGCGGCCGGGCGATCTGCTCGGCGGCGCCGATGGCGTTGACGAACTCGCGGGCCAGCGTCGGCTCGGCGAGACTGGACCCGCGCGCGGCGGGCAGCGCGTCGACCGAACGCAGCGCGACCCGGCGCAGCTCGGCGGGGTCGGCCCCGACGGCGCGCAGCAGGCCCGCGGCGGTCGAGCCGTCGGTGTCCAGCAGCGCGAGCAGCAGGTGCCAGGGCTCCACGGTGGCGTGGCCGCGCTGGTTGGCCTGCGCGACGGCACCGGTGATGGTCTCGCGGCTCTTGGTGGTGAGGCGTTCCGTGTTCATGGGCTCCCCCGGGATCGGCGTGTCCACTGGAAACGACACAACCAGAGTTGAGTCTATTCCGCTCAACTCTACCGGCGTGACCCGAGTCACTACCCGGCGGACCGCCAGCGCCAGTCGAGCTCTCCGGCGGCCGGCGGCGGGCCGGGCAGCGGCGGACCCGGGGCGGCCAGGCCGGCCAACAGCACCGCGAGATGACGGCGGCGCAGCTGCCGGGTCCGGTCCGGATCGGGTACGCGAATCGCCGCGCACCCCTCCAGCAGCAGCCCGACGTCCTGCGTCACCACGTCCGGTCGGAGTCGCCCGGCGTCCCGCGCCCGCCCGACCAGCCCGTCGACGAGCGCGTTCGCGCGCACCGCGGCTTGGCCCATCTCTTCGGTCGGGGTGAAGGTGCCGGCCAGGTGCACGGTGAGGGAGTGCACGTCGGCGTCGACGACACGCTCCAGGAAGCCGGCGAACGCGGCCCAGTCTTCCGGCTCGGCGGCGGCCTCCTCGGCTGCCGCGACGAACCGGAGCAGCCCCTCGTGGCAGAGCTTGCGCAGCAGGTCCTCCTTGCCGGCGTACCGCCGGTAGAGGGCGCTGATGCCGACGCCGGCCCGCTCGGCGACGGCGGCGATGGGCGCCTTCGGGTCGTCCAGGAAGACGGCGCGGGCGGCCGCCAGGATCGTGGCGTCGTTGCGGGCCGCCTGCGCGCGCCGGCCGGCCAGCGGCGGGTTGTCGGTCGGGTTCGGCATGCGTCGAGGATAACAGTGGAACGGATCGTTCCGCTCTGCTACGGTTAAACGGAACGAAGCATTCCGCTCTGAAGGAGCTGTCATGTCGGACGTCACTCTCCGCCCGTTCCGCGTCGAGGTCCCCCAGCACGCCCTCGACGACCTCGCCGACCGGCTGCGCCGGACCATCTGGCCGGGTGAGCTGCCGGGCGTCGGCGCCGCCTACGGTATGCCGACCGAGCGGGTCCGCGCCCTGGCCACCCACTGGCTGGAGAAATTCGACTGGCGGGCGGTCGAGGCCCGGCTGAACGCACACCCGCAGTTCATCACCGAGATCGACGGCGAGGAGATCCACTTCCTGCACGTCCGGTCGTCCCGGGCGGACGCCACCCCGCTGGTGCTCACCCACGGCTGGCCCGGCTCCGTGGTCGAATACCTGGACGTGCTCACCCCGCTCACCGAGCCGACCGACCCGGACGCGCCCGCGTTCCACCTGGTGATCCCCTCGCTGCCCGGCTTCGGCTTCTCCGGCCCGACCCGCAGCGCCGGCTGGAACCGCTTCCGCACCGCCCGGGCCTGGGCCGAGCTGATGGCCCGCCTCGGCTACGACAGGTACGGCGCGATCGGCAACGACGCCGGCTCGATGGTCGCGCCCGAGCTGGGCCGACTCGACCCCGACCACGTGCTCGGCGTACACGTCACCCAGCTCTTCTCGTTCCCCTCCGGCGACCCGGCGGAATTCGACGGGCTGACCGAGGCCGACCAGGCCGCGTTGCAGCACCTCCAGTGGTTCTACGAGAACAAGTTCTCCTTCAACCAGGTGCAGAGCCAGCAGCCGCAGACCCTCGCCTTCGCGCTGGCCGACTCGCCGGTCGGCCTGCTCGCCTGGAACGGGCAGCTCCTCGACGAGAGCCTCGACCCGGACTTCGTCCTGGCCAACGTCGCGATCTACTGGTTCACCGGCACCGCGGCCTCGGCGATGCGGTTCTACTGGGAGGACGCGCACGCCACCGAGCAGCCGGCCGGGCCGACGACGGCACCGACCGGGCTGGCGATGTTCCCCGGCGACTTCCGGTCGATCCGCCGGTTCGCCGACCGCGACCACGCCAACATCGTCAGCTGGCACGCCTTCGAGGCCGGGCCCGAGCAGCGTGGGAGCGTCGGCGGGCACTACGCCGCGCACGAGGCGACCGACGTGCTGGTCGGTGATATCCGGCAGTTCTTCGCCGGGCTCCGTTGAGCGGGTGGCGTCATCTTTGGGTGCATCTGTTGTCGCTGGGGCGACAACAGATGCACCCAAACATCAGCGACTGCGGCGTTCGGGGAGGCGTGCGGTGCACGGCGTCAGGTGGTCGGCGCGCAGCACACAGCGCCGGCCGTCGTCGAGCTTGCGGTCGCAGAAGACCCAGTGGCGTACGCACTGGTCGTCCTCGGCCGACACGGTGATCCCGCCCAGCTCGACCACGGCGAGGAAACCGAGCGACCGACCGGCCGTACGCCCGAGCATCTTGGCCCGAGCCAGGTCGGGCGCCCGCACCGGCAGGTGGATCACATACCGCCCGGTCATCGACGACTGTCCGGGTTACGAATCACGTTGATCCCCTCTCGCCGAACGGGGGTCGGGACGGACCACGGGGGTGCCCGCCCCGACCCGGGAGAAGCGCTCCAGGTGCCATCCGGGAGCGTCCATCAGCAACCTACAATCGGTACCGGTTGTAGGTCAACGACCAACCCACGATTGCTTGAGGTTGGAGGTCTATGCGTGATCGAATGGGCGTGCCATCCGGGGAGTGTGTATGCCCAAGCAGCAATATCAGGTGCTCGCAGACGAGCTGAAGAGCAAGATCGATTCGGGAGAGTGGCCGCCCGGCACCAAACTGCCGAGCCGCGCCCAACTCTGCAAGGAGTACGGCGTCTCCGACACGGTGGTCGGCAAGGCGATGATGATCCTGCGCGCGACCGGACTGACCGAGACGCTCGAAGGAGTCGGCGTGTTCGTCGCCGAGCCGAATTAGCGAAATGGGTGCACGGGTCAGGCAGTGACTCGGCCCACGACCCACCACGTGCCCGGCAGAGGTAGCCTCACCGGCGTGCGAGTACGTGTCGAACAGACCGCCTTACCGGGAATCGGCGTACGTCATGACCTCATGACGGAGTCCGGCCGCCGGCTCGGCGTGGTCTCCCACCGCAATGGCCGCCGCGACCTGGTCCTCTACGACCCGGACGATCCCGACTCCTGTCAGCACGACATACCGCTTACCGACGACGAGGCGGAGGCGCTCGCCGACATCCTCGGCGCGTCGCTGATGCTGGGTCAGCTCTCCGGGCTGCGCGAGCAGGCCGCCGGGCTGCTGACCGAGCAGATCGTGATCCCGGCCGGCTCGAAGTACGTCGGCCGGCGGCTCGGCGACACCAAGGCCCGCACCCGGACCAGCGCCTCCATCGTGGCGGTGCTGCGTCAGGGCGAGGTGAACGTCTCGCCCGACCCCACCTTCCGGTTCGAATCCGGCGATGTGGTCGTCGTGGTCGGCACCCGTCAGGGTCTCGACGGCGTCACCGCGATCCTCGCCGAGACCGATCCGGACGGCTGACGCGTATGCACGAAACCACCGTCCTGCTCATCGAGGTCGGGGCACTGTTGCTCCTGCTGGGCCTGCTCGGCCGGCTGAGCCGCCGCGTCGGTGTCTCGCCCATCCCGCTCTACCTGCTCGCCGGCCTCGCCTTCGGGCACGGTGGCCTGCTGCCGCTCAACGCCAGCGAGGAGTTCTTCGCCGTCGGCGCCGAGATCGGCGTGATCCTGCTGCTGGTCATGCTCGGCCTGGAATACAGCGCCAACGAGCTGGTGGGCAACCTCCGCTCGGCGGCGCCCGCCGGCCTGATCGACGCGGTGTTCAACGCGCTGCCCGGTTTCGCCTTCGCGCTGCTGCTCGGCTGGGGCTGGGTGGCCGCCGTGGTGCTCGCCGGCGTGACCTGGGTGTCCTCCTCCGGCGTGATCGCCAAGGTGCTCGGCGACCTGGGCCGGGTCGGTAACCGGGAGACCCCGGTGATCCTCTCCGTCCTGGTGATCGAGGACCTGGCGATGGCCCTCTACCTGCCGCTGGTCACCGCGCTGCTCGCCGGGGTCGGCCTGATGAAGGGCGGCATCGCGCTCGCCGTCGCGGTGCTCACCGTGGTCGTCGTGCTGGCCGTGGCGATCCGGTACGGGCACCTGATCTCCACCGCGCTCTCCGCGAAGGATCCGGAGGCGCTCCTGCTCGGGGTGCTCGGCCTGACCCTGCTGGTCGCCGGCCTCGCGGCGAAACTCCAGGTCTCCGCCGCGGTCGGCGCGTTCCTGGTCGGCATCGCGCTGTCCGGGCCGGTCGCGCACCACGCCACCGAGCTGCTCTCGCCGCTGCGGGACCTCTTCGCCGCGGTCTTCTTCGTGTTCTTCGGGCTGGTCACCAACCCGCTGGACATGCCGCCGGTGCTGCTGCCCGCGCTGCTGCTGGCCGTGGTGACCATGGCGACGAAGGTGGCCACCGGCTACCTGGCCGCCCGCCGGGCCGGGATCGCCGAACCCGGTCGCTGGCGGGCCGGGCTGGCGCTCACCCCGCGCGGCGAGTTCTCCATCGTCATCGCCGGGCTGGCCGTCTCCGCCGTCTACCCGGTGGAGCCGAAGCTGGCCGCGCTCGCCACCGCGTACGTGCTGATCACGGTGGTGACGGGTCCGCTGCTCGCCCGGTTGCCGGACACGCCGTGGTTCAAGCAGTGGCTACGCCAGCGCGCCGCCGCCACCCGGGCCGCCACCGCGGTACGGGCGAGCGACTAACCCCGGCCGGCCGGATCGGCGACTCAGCCGGTCCGGCCCGGCGGTCCGGCCGAAGGTTGTCAAATTGATCCCGGGAAGGTCTACCACTGCTCCACCGAACCGCGTTAACGTGTCGCCCCAGCAGCCAGGATCTGCGGGTGGCCAGCGGCGCACCCGCCGGGGAATGCGGAAGGTCGGCCGGTGAGCGTGCGGGAAGAGACGTTTCACGGCTTCGCCAACCCGGTCGACCCCTCGTCCGCCGAGCTGCGGGCCTGGGCCTACCAGCCCGACTCGGTGCCGCTGACCTCGATGCCGCCGGACTGGGACCTGCTGGTCGCCGGTGACCACCTGGTGCAGACGCTGTTCGAGCTGGCCATGGATCAGAACTGTCCGGCCCGCCGGTTCGCGCTCCACTGCCTCTACATCTACGCCGCCGACGGCATCCGGACGAACTTCCGCGCCCACCCGAAGCGTCGCTTCCGGAAGCTGGTCGAGCAGTCCGAGCGGTCCGGTGACGACCTGATGCGCAACTGGGCGCACAACAGCCGGGTGCTGCTCGCCCGCCCGGATCTCTTCGTCTACCGGGACTGGTGCGAGGGCGGCCTGGTCCGCGAGAACCGCCGCCTCTGACCCATCACCAGGGAAGGCAAGCGGGTGATCATGAAGTTAGCGGCATCAACGGAGATCAACACCGCCGCCAACCTCATGATCACGGCATCGAGGGCAGGGCGCGGGCACCCAGCGTTCCGGGCCGTCTGTGTGCGGCGTGCGGGCCGGGACCCCCCGTGGGTCCCGGCCCGCACGCCGACGGATCAGTCAGGTCGATCCGTCCTGCTTCCTGCGCCGTTCGTCGTCCCTGGCCCGGTCCACGCCGTGGTCGGTCTGGTCGGCGAAACGCCCTTCCTTGACCTTGTCGCTGAAGCGGCCCTCGGTGACCCGGTCGAACCGCTCCCGGACGTTCTCGGCCACCTTCTCCAGGCGTTCCTCCGCGCGCTCGGCCACCTTCTTCGCCGGTTCCGTCATGGCTCCCCCCGCCAGCCCGGATTCCGTTTCATGGCTTTTGTCCCTGAGTAGAAGCGTAGTGGAACTCAGCCGGCTTCACCCCACTTTCCGCAACCTCCGCGCTGGCCGGGACGGGTGGAAACGGCAGAAGGCCGGCAACGCCCCGGGAACAGCGGGGCGTGCCGGCCTTCTGCCGAGCAGGAGCAACGAGCACGAGCAACGAGCCACGAGCCACGAGCGCGGGCGGCGAACAGCGAGCAGGGGCGGCGAATGGCGAACGGCGCTCGTCAGCGGTCGGGAGTGCGGCGGGGACGCCACACGACGAGCGCGGTGGAGGTGCGGTTGGTGGGCACCAGGTCACCGCGGGGGAAGCCGCCCAGCGACTCCAGCTCGGCGATCCGCCGGTACGCGGCGTCCAGCTCCGCCTCCAGCCGGGCCACCCGCTGGTGCGCCTCCTCCAGCAGCCGCTCCAGCCCGATGATCCGCTTGACCCCGGCCAGGTTGATCCCGTCGTCCTGGCTGAGCCGCTGCACCTCGCGGAGCAGCACCACGTCCCGGACGCTGTACCGGCGACCACCACCGGTGGCCCGGCCCGCCTGCACCAGGCCCAGCCGGTCGTACTGGCGCAGTGTCTGAGGGTGCATGCCTGCCATTCGCGCGGCCACCGAGATCATCAAGATCTTGGCCTCATAGGCCGGGTCACCCGAACCGACGTACTCCTCCGACATGCCCGCTCACCTCCGCTGCCGACGTCAACTGAATCGACGTACCCGCGCTTCGAGATGTTCCCGCGCGGCGGGCGGGGTCTGCTCCGCGAAGGTCTCCAGCGCCGCCCGCGCCTCGTCCGAGACCTTCGCCGGGATCACCACGTCGAGCGTGACCAGCAGGTCACCGGCGCGGCCGTCCTTGCGTACGACGCCCTTGCCGCGGGCGCGCAGCACCCGCCCGGCCGGAGTACCCGGCGGCACCCGCAGGGTCACCGCGCCGTCAAGCGTCGGGACCCGCAGGTCCGTGCCGAGCACGGCCTCGGCGTACGTGATCGGGACGCTCAGGGTGAGATCGTCCCCGGTGCGCCCGAACAGGTCGTCCGGGCGGACCTTCACCTGCACGAACAGATCGCCAGCGGCACCGCCCCGCTCGCCGGGCTCGCCCCGGCCGGCCAGCCGGATCCGCTGCCCGTCGGCCACCCCGGCGGGGAAGCGGACGTTGAGCGTGCGGGTCTTGGTGACGCCGCCGGTGCCATGGCACTCCGGGCACTTCTCCTCGACGACCGTGCCGACGCCCTGACAGTTGCGGCACGGCTCGGAGAAGCTGAACGACCCCTGGTTGCGGGTGGTCACCCCGGCGCCGTGGCAGACCGGGCACGCCACCGGCTGGGTGCCCGGCTTCGCACCGTTGCCGTGGCAGGTGTCGCAGACGCCGGGAGCGCGCAGCGTCAGCGGCAGCGTGACGCCGCGGACCGCGTCGCCGAAGTCGAGCGCCACCTCGGTCTCGACGTCCCGGCCGCGGGACGGGCCGCGGGCCCGGGTCCCGCCGCCGGCACCGCCGCCGGAGAAGATCGTGCTGAACAGGTCGGTGAAGCCGCCTCCGCCGAACCGGCTGTCGCCGGCGCCGGGGCCGCCACCTCCGAACAGGTCGGAGACGTCGAACGGCGCGCCGCCCGGTTGGCCGGCGCCCCGGGCACCGCGCCGGAAGGCGCCCGAACCGAACAGCGACCGCATCTCGTCGTACTCGCGTCGCTTCTTCTCGTCGCCGAGCACGGCGTACGCCTCGGAGACGGTCTTGAACCGTTCCTCGGCCTTGACATCACCGGGGTTGTGGTCCGGATGCGACTCCCGGGCCGATTTTCGGTACGACTTCTTGATCTCGTCCGAGGAGGCGGACTTGTCCACGCCCAACGCGGCGTAGTAGTCCTTCTCGATCCAGTCCTTGGAACTCACCGGTCCACCCCCTTCCACGGGTCGAATCCCGGTCGTCCCGCCCGCCCGGTGGGGGCGGGCGGGACGTCACGGGTCGGCACTACTCCGGTTCCGCGACCGCGACCATGGCCGGCCGCAGCAGCCGCTCGCCGAGCTGGTAGCCCCGGCGCATGACCTGCACGCAGGTCGGCTCGGTCACGTCGGTGGACGTCTGGTGCGCCACCGCCTCGTGCCGGGTCGGGTCGAACGGGTCGCCCTGCTCGCCGAACGCGGTCAGGCCGAACTTGCCCAGCGCGGCGGTGAGCTGCTCGGCCACGCTGCCGAACGGGCCCACCAGGTCGCCGTGCTCGCGGGCCCGGTCCAGGTCGTCGAGGATCGGCAGCAGCGCGGTGAGCACCCCGCCGGTCGCCTGCTCCTGGACCAGGTTGCGGTCCCGGTCGACGCGCTTGCGGTAGTTGGCGTACTCCGCCGAGACCCGCTGGAGGTCGCGGGTGCGTTCCTCCAGGTCGGAGCGGAGCGACTCCAGTTCGGCGCCGAGCGGCTCCGCCTTGCCGCCGCCGGTCTCCTCGCTCGGCTCGGCCGGCGAGTCGACCACGGGTGGCCCGGGGACCTCGTCCTCGCCGCCGATCTCGTCGACCACGACCTCGGCATCTTCGACCAGGCCCTCGGCGGGCGCGTCGGCGGCGGCGTCGGCCGCCGAGGCGGCGTCGGCCGGCTCCTCGGTCACCTTGCCGAGCTTGCGCTTGTCGCGGATGACGACCCGCGGCTCGTCGCTGGCGTGCTTGCCGGCGCCCGCGGAGCCACCCGGCGCCGACCCGGTGGAGCCCGGGTCGGCCGCTCGTGGCTTGTCCGTCATGCGGTTACCTCATCCCTGTGCGGTGCGAGTCGTGTCGGGGGACCGATGTCACTTCTTGTCCTCGTCCACGATCTCCGCGTCGACCACGTCGTCGGCGCCGCCGGCCTGCGGGCCACCGGTCGCACCCGCACCCGCGCCCGCGCCGGCTCCCGGCCCGGCCGCGCCCGGAGCACCCGGCTCGCCCTCCTGCTGCTGGGCGTAGAGCAGCGAACCGGCCTGCTGGGACACCTGGGCCAGCTTCTCGTGCGCGGCCTTGATCTTGTCGATGTCCTGCCCGCCGAGGGCGCTGCGCAGCTCGCCGAGCGCCTCGTTGAGCTGGTCGCGGTTCTCACCCGGCAGCTTGTCGCCGCTCTCGGCGAGGAACTTCTCGGTCTGCCACTGGAGCGCCTCGGCGACGTTGCGGGTCTCCGCCTCCTCGCGGCGACGCTTGTCCTCGTCGGCGTGCTCCTCGGCGTCCCGGCGCATCCGCTCGATGTCGTCCTTCGGCAGCGAGGAGCCGCCGGTGATCGTCATCTTCTGCTCCTTGCCGGTGCCCAGGTCCTTGGCGTGCACGTTCACGATGCCGTTGGCGTCGATGTCGAACGTGACCTCGATCTGCGGCACGCCGCGCGGCGCCGGCGGGAGGCCGGTCAGCTCGAAGGTGCCGAGCTTCTTGTTGTAGGCCGCGATCTCCCGCTCACCCTGGAACACCTGGATCAGCACCGACGGCTGGTTGTCGTCAGCCGTGGTGAAGACCTCGGAGCGCTTGGTCGGGATGGTGGTGTTGCGCTCGATCAGCTTGGTGAAGATGCCGCCCTTGGTCTCGATGCCCAGGCTCAGCGGGGTCACGTCGAGCAGCAGGACGTCCTTGACCTCGCCCTTGAGCACGCCGGCCTGGAGGGCGGCGCCGACGGCGACGACCTCGTCCGGGTTGACGCCCTTGTTCGGGTCGCGGCCGGTGAGCTGCTTGACCAGGTCGGTGACGGCCGGCATCCGGGTCGAGCCGCCGACCAGGATGACGTGGTCGACGTCGGAGACCTTGATCCCGGCGTCCTTGACGGCCTGCTCGAACGGGCCCTTGCAGCGGTCCAGCAGGTCCTGCGTCATCCGCTGGAACTCGGCGCGGCTCAGCGTCACGTCGAGGTGCAGCGGGCCCGCCGAGCCGGCGGTGATGTACGGCAGGTTGATGTTGCTGGTGGTGGCCGCGGACAGCTCGATCTTGGCCTTCTCGGCCGCTTCCTTGAGTCGCTGCATGGCCATCTTGTCCTGCGAGAGGTCGATGCCGTGCTCGCCGCGGAACGTCTTCACCAGGTGGTCGATGATCCGCTGGTCCCAGTCGTCGCCGCCGAGCTGGTTGTCGCCGCTCGTGGACTTGACCTCGACGACGCCCTCGGCCAGCTCCAGCAGCGACACGTCGAAGGTGCCGCCACCGAGGTCGAAGACCAGGACGGTCTGCTCCTTGGAGCCCTTGTCGAGGCCGTACGCCAGGGCCGCGGCGGTCGGCTCGTTCACGATCCGCAGCACGTTGAAGCCGGCGATCTCACCGGCCTCCTTGGTGGCCTGGCGCTGCCCGTCGTTGAAGTACGCCGGGACGGTGATCACCGCGTCGGCGATCTGCTCGCCCAGGTACGCCTCAGCGTCCCGCTTGAGCTTCATCAGCGTCCGGGCGGAGATCTCCTGCGGGGTGTATTTCTTGCCGTCGATGTCGACGGTCCAGTTGGTGCCGATCTCCCGCTTGACCGAGCGGATGGTCCGGTCGGGGTTGGTCACCGCCTGGCGCTTGGCGACCTCACCGACGAGCACCTCGCCGTTGCGGGCGAACGCGACGATCGAGGGAGTCGTACGCGAGCCCTCAGCGTTGGCGATGACGGTGGGCTCACCGCCCTCGAGAACGCTGACGCAGGAGTTCGTCGTGCCGAGGTCGATGCCGACCGCACGTGCCATGTTCGCTTCCTCGCTTCGTAACGGGTGAGCAGGTCGGATGGCCTGCCCGGCTGGGTCGCCCGGAGGCGGCCACGCCATAAGTTGAGTGAACTTGACTCAATAGTGCCACGCCCCCGGCAAACCGCAAGTCGAGGTTGAGTCGACTCGGCGCAACCTGACCGTTATTACCGTCCGGTTGTCTTACCTTGCGTCGGTCGGGCACGCTTTAGCGGTGACGACGCATGGCGATTCCGCCACCCGTGCCGGCGCGCCCGCCGTCGCAGCCCGCACCGGATCCACCGCCGGCGACGACCAGCCCGCCGAAGCCGCCGGCCTGCCCGCCGCGCTCACCGGCCTGCGGGCCGCGATCGACGCGGCTCGCTTCCCGCTGGCCCTTCCCTCGGCCGAGCCGGCCCGGCAGGCGGCCCGGAGCCTCACCGACCAGCTCGACGACTACCTGCTGCCGCGGCTGGCCCGGCTCGACGCCCCGCTGCTCGTGGTGGTCGGCGGCTCCACCGGCGCCGGCAAGTCGACGCTTGTCAACAGCCTGGTCCAGGCGCGGGTCAGCGCGGCAGGCGTGCTCCGCCCCACCACCCGCTCCCCGGTGCTGGTCTGCAACCCGGCCGACGCGGCCTGGTTCCGCCAGGGCGAGCTGCTGCCCGGCCTGACCCGCACCACCGGCCCGAGCGAGCATCCGGGCACCCTGCAACTGGTCACCGCCCCGGCGCTGCCGCCCGGCCTGGCCTTCCTCGACGCACCGGACATCGACTCGGTGGTCGACGCCAACCGGGCGCTCGCCGGGCAACTGCTCGCCGCCGCCGACCTGTGGTTGTTCGTCACCACCGCGGCGCGCTACGCCGACGCCGTTCCCTGGGAGCTGCTGCGCAGCGCCCGCGCCCGGGGCACCGCCGTCGCCATGGTGCTCGACCGGGTCCCGCCCGAAGCCGTCGACGAGGTCGCCGCCCACCTGTCGGAGATGCTGGCCGCGCAGGAGCTGGGCGCCGCGCCGCTGTTCGTGCTGCCGGAAACCTGGGTGGACGGGCAGGGGCTGCTGCCCGACCGGATGACCGCACCGCTGAGCGGGTGGTTCGCCCGGCTCGCCGGTGACGCGGAGGCCCGCTCGGCGGTGGTCCGGCAGACGCTGGACGGCGCGCTGGCCGCCCTGCACCCGGTGGTGGAGGCGATGGCCGACGCCGCCGACGAGCAGGTGGCCGCCGCCGAGGCGCTTGACGAGCGGGTCCGGGCCGCCTACCGCGGCGCGGAGCGCACCGTCGACCAGGGGCTCAAGGACGGCCGGCTGCTCCGCGGCGAGGTGCTGGCCCGTTGGCAGGAGTTCGTCGGCACCGGCGAGTTCTTCCGTGGCTTGGAGGCACGCATCGGCCGGCTGCGCGACCGGGTGGTGGCGGTGGTCACCGGACGACCCGCCCCGGCGGCGGAGCTGCGTACGGCGATCGAGTCCCAACTGGTCACGCTGTTGCGCGGGGTGGCCGCCGAGGCGGCGGAGAACGCGTACACCGGGTGGAAGGCCCATCCGGCGGGCGCGGCGCTGCTCGAACCGGAGCTGGCGCACGCCTCGGCCGACCTGCCCGCGCGCGGCGAGCAACTGGTCCGCGACTGGCAGCGCGGGGTGTTGGAACTGGTCCGCGTCGAGGGCGGCGACCGGCGGTTCGTGGCCCGGACCGCCGCGTACGCGGTGAACGCCACCGGCCTGGTCGTGATGATCGGCGTCTTCGCCTCCACCGCGTTCATCCCGACCGGGCTGGAGGTCGCCGCGGGCACCGGCACCGCGGTCGCCGGCCAGACCGTGCTCCAGGCCATCTTCGGTGACCAGGCGGTGCGCGACCTGTCCCGCAAGGCGCGGGCGGACCTGCTCGACCGGGTCGGCGCGCTGATGGCCGAGGAGGCGGGCCGCTTCCTGGCCCGCACCGAGGCGGCCCGCCCGACCGCCGACGGCGGTGACACACTGCGCCGGGCCGCCGTGGCGGTCGAGCGCGCCCGGCACCACAGCGGCCTCGCCTCCGCCGCCGGCGCCTCGTTGCCCACCACCGAGCAGGACGGTCGCCCATGAGCGCCAGCAACATCGTGGGACGGATGCGCGAGGCGTTCCGGGCCGACCAGCGGGTCGACCCGGACGTCCTGATCGCGCGCCTGCAGGCGGTCCAGCGGTTCCTCGGCGCGGTCGACGGCCAGGTGCCCGACGCGCAACTGGTGGCCGGGCACACGGTGGTCGAGCGGGCCGGTGACCGGCTCGCCCTCTCCGGCCGGCACACCGTGGTCGCCCTCGCCGGCGCGACCGGCAGCGGCAAGTCGAGCCTGTTCAACGCGCTGGCCCGGATGGACCTCTCCCCGGTCGGTGTCCGCCGGCCCACCACCGGCATGGCCCACGCCTGCGTGTGGGGGCCGCTCGACGGCGCGGTCCGGCTGCTCGACTGGGTCGGGGTGCTGCCCCGGCACCGGTTCGTGCGGGAGAGCCCGCTGGACGGCGACGACGAGTCCACCCTGCACGGCCTGGTCCTGCTGGACCTGCCCGACTTCGACTCGGTGCAGCACAGCCACCGGCTCGAGGTCGACCGGCTGCTCGGCCTGGTCGACCTCGTGGTCTGGGTGCTCGACCCGCAGAAGTACGCCGACCGCGTGATCCACGCCAGCTACCTGCGCGAGTTCCACCGGCACAAGGACGTGACCGTGGTGGTGCTCAACCAGGCTGACCGGCTGCCCACGACCGAGCTGCCCACGGTCCTGGACGACCTGCGCCGGCTGCTCGACGCCGACGGACTGGGCGGGGTGCCGCTGCTGCCCACGGTGGCGGTGGACCCGGCCGGGCTGTCCGGGCTACGGGCCGAGTTGGAGAAGACGGTCGCCGAACGGCAGGCCGCCCTGCGCCGGCTCTCCGGCGACGTGGACGCCGTGGTGGCCGACCTCGAACCGCTTGTCGGGCCGGAGCCGCCTGGCACCCGGCCGGGTGACGCCTCGTCCCAGGAACTCACCCGGGCGCTTGCCGGGGCGGCCGGTGTGCCGACCGTGGCCGACGCGGTTCAAGGCGCCTACCGGCACCGGGCGGCGAGCAGCACCGGCTGGCCGCTGGTGCGGAGTTGGCGGAAGCTGCGCCCGGATCCGCTGCGCCGGCTGCACCTGCCCGGACGGGATCCGGAGGCGCCGGCCGAGAGCCTGGTCGCGGCCACCTCCGTACCCGATCCGACCGCCGCGCAGCGCTCGTCGCTCAACCTGGCCATCCGGGCGGTGGCCGACCGCTCCAGCGCCGACCTGCCGGAGCCCTGGCCGACCGCGGTGACCGCGGCGGCCCGGTCCCGGCTGGCGGAGCTGCCGGGCGCGCTCGACCACGCCGTCGCCGCCACCGACCTCGGCATGGACGGTCGTCCGGCCTGGTGGCGGGTGGTCGGCGGGGTCCAGTGGCTGGTCACCCTCGCCGCGCTGGCCGGGCTGCTCTGGCTGGTCCTGGGGTACGCGCTGCGCTTCCTCGGCCTGCCGGCGCTTGAGTATCCGAAGCTCGGCGAGGTGCCCTGGCCCACGGTGTTGCTGCTCGGGGGGCTGCTGGCCGGGCTCCTGGTGGCGGCGCTGACCCGGCCGGTGGTCGGGTGGGCGGCCGGGCGGGCCCGTCACCAGGCCGAGCAACGGCTGCTCACCTCCGTCGGCAGCGTCGGCGAGAAGTACGTGTTGGACCCGGTCTGGGCGGTGCTGGCGCGCTACGGAGCAGCGCGGGACGCGCTGCGGGACGCCGCGCGGCGCTGAACCCGGCGCGCTGGCCGATGTGATGGCCGGCGGCGCGGCGTAGGGTCGATGCATGGCCACGCCACAGACCCCCTACGACGCGGTGCTGCACGCCGCGCGCGACGTGACGAGGCTCGACTCCGCCCTGGACGCGGAGATGCTCGGCGCCGCGTTGCTGGGCAGCGTCTACGCCGTCGCGGAGCACGACCGCGAGCAGGCCGTCCGCGATTTCGTGGCCGGTTTCCTCGCCGCCACGTCCCGCCGGCGCAGCGCCGCCGCGACCACTATCCGCGCCGTCTTCGCCAGCCTGGTGCCGGACGCCGAGGGCGCCGCCCGGGTCCGGCCCGGCGCGCACGCCCCGGCGTGGGCCGGCCAGCTCGGCCGGGTGCGTCTCACCGGCACCTGGGCGTACGGCGACGTGTACGGCGACCAGACCTCCTACCTCGCCACGTTCGTCTACGACGACGAGGAGCAGGGCGGGCCGGAGCACGCCCTGGTGGCCCTCGTCGACCACAACATCGGCATCACCAAGGACGTGTTCGTCGGCGGTCCGGCGACCCGGATCGTCGAGCAGGCCCGGGAGATCTGCACCGAGGACGAGCTGACCTGGTTCCGCACCGAGGACCCGGCCCGGATGCACGCCGAGGTGAGCCGCCACCTGGCGGTCACCGACGACCTCGGTGAGCTGCCCGCCCAGGGCTCGCTCGCCACCGACCGCGCCCTGGCGGGCGCCCGGCTGGCCGTCCTGCCCGGGCCGACCCCGCCGGCCGGCCCGACCGTCGTGCCGCCGATCACCGACGAGGAACGGACCCGGCTGGTACGCGCGTTCCTCGACTCGCCCGAGTCCGTCCGGTTCGGCCTGCCCGAGGTGGCCGACGGCGAGCTGGCCTCGCTGCACTTCTGCCTGGGCCTGCTGCTGGACCACGCGGCGAGCTTCCCGGATGCCGACCCGATGCGGTGGAGCCCGATGGTCGTCGAGTTGTTCCTGCTCGACTGGGTGCACCGCCGTGCCGTGCTCGACATGGACGACGCCGCGATGCTGCCCCGGGTGTTGCGCGCGTGGGCGGCGTACGCGGCCCGGCAACGTGGGCTGTCGCAGTCCGCCGCGGCCCGGACGGACGAGGCGATCACCGAGATGGTCCCCGAGTTCGCCCGGCTCTACAGCACGGGTGAACGGCGCAGTCCGGCCACGGCGGCGGTGGCGCAGCTCATGGCGGACGGGGTGAACCCGGACGACCCGGAGGCGCTGAACGCCTGGATCGAGGCGAACCGGCACCGCCTCACCGACGACCCGGCCTGACCCGGTACGGCGTGCCGGACGGCTCGGGCGAGCTGCTGGACGGCTCGGGGGACGTGCCGGACGGCTCGGGGGACGTGCCGGACGGCTCGGGCGCGGGTTCGGGCGAGCTTCTGGACGGCTCAGGTTCGGGCGCGGGTTCGGCGGACGTGCCGGACGGTTCGGGCGCCGGCTCGGACGAGCTCCTGGACGGCTCCGGTGTGGGCTCGGCGGACGTGCTGGACGGCTCGGGGTCCGGCTCGGTCGAGCTTCTGGTCGGTTCCGGGACCGGACTCGGTTCGGGCGTGGCCGGGCCGGAGGGTGACGGTGAGGGCGAGGGCACCGGGGACGGCCGTGGTGGCCGGACCGGGGTGGGCCGGGTCGGCACGGGCGGGGGTGGCGGCGCGGTGGCCGGCCGGGACCGCCGGATCGAGCCGAGGTCGCTGTCGTCGGGCAGGGCCGGCGCGGCCGGGAGGACCGGGCGCGGGGGCTCGGTGGCGGTGGGGCCGACCGCCGGTGTGGGCACGGGGATCGCCGGGGGCTGGGTGGTCCGCGGCAGTGGGATGACCACCGGCCCGACCGAGGGCGTCGGGATGAACGGGGTGCCGAGGTCGGGGAGCGCGCTTTTTCCCACGGTGGCCGAGCCGGTGCTGATCGCGGCGAGGATCGGCATCGACGCGGTGCCGGCGAGCAGTGCCACGGTCAGCAGATAGCCCCGGCTGGGGGCGCCGGCGCCGGGGGCGCGGTGCGCGCCGACCAGCCGGCGGTAGCGGGCGGCGGGCAGGGCCCGGTGCCGGCCGAGGAAGGGAGTACCGGGAGGACCCTCTGGCTCGGACACCGGGCACACTCCTCGTACGTGGCGGCGGGACGGAAGATCGCGCGCGGATATTTGGACAAATGACCCGAAACGGCTCGTTGTCAGCTTGCCGCAGTGACGGTCAGTTCACCAGCCGCCACCGCGTGTCGACACACATCTTGTCCGTCCACGAGGCGCGACCTATCCGACATAAGCATCGATGCGTCACGAACCCGATGGAACCTCACCGGGAGGGGAGGCCATACTGTGGGCCCGCTCACCTCCTCTGCAATCATTCAGGCACGACGGCAACGCAGCCGCCACCTCCGCGCACCCCGCGGCTGGTGCGGTACGGCGCCGGCGCTCCCGGGCCAGGGTCCCCCTACGGACCCCGGCTCACGCCGCGCGGCAACCCTCACCGGGGCTAGGCGCGGTCGCCAGGGACCGACCCGGCAGCAGCCGGGCGGGCGCACGAGGTGCGCGGCTCGGGTCACCCCCGGCGCGGCGCAGACAGACAGGGAGAGACGGATGGCAAAGGGCGACCCCGGGGCCGCCACCCGCAGCAAGCGGGCCGCACCCCGTACCAGGCGCGCCGCCGCGACCGGCGAACCGGAACTCGTACAGCTGCTCACCCCGGAGGGCGAGCGGATCGAGACCGCGCTCGGCCCGGACGGGACCGAGTACCGCGTCGACTTCACCGACGAGGAATACCGCGGGCTCTACCGCGACCTCGTCCTGGTCCGCAAGCTCGACGCCGAGGCGACCGCCCTGCAACGCCAGGGCGAGCTGGGCCTGTGGGCCAGCCTGCTGGGCCAGGAGGCCGCGCAGGTGGGCTCCGGCCGGGCGCTGCGCACCCAGGACATGGCGTTCCCGACCTACCGGGAACACGGCGTCCTCTACTGCCGGGGCATCGACCCGATCATGCCGCTCGGCCTGTTCCGCGGCGTCGACCAGGGCGGCTGGGACCCGAACGAGTTCAAGTTCAACATGTACACGATCGTGATCGGGGCGCAGGCCCTGCACGCGACCGGGTACGCCATGGGCGTCGCCATGGACGGCAAGACCGGCGGCGAGGACGGCGAGGCGGTGATCGCCTACTTCGGTGACGGCGCCACCAGCCAGGGCGACGTCAACGAGTCGTTCGTCTGGGCCAGCGTGTTCAACGCCCCGCTCGTGTTCTTCTGCCAGAACAACCAGTACGCCATCTCCGAGCCGCTGGAGCGGCAGACCCGGGTCCCGATCTACCGGCGGGCCGGCGGCTTCGGCTTCCCCGGCGTCCGGGTGGACGGCAACGACGTGCTCGCCTCGTACGCGGTGACCCGGCACGCGCTCGACACCGCGCGCCACGGCCAGGGCCCGTCCCTGATCGAGGCGTACACCTACCGGATGGGCGCGCACACCACCTCCGACGACCCGACGCGCTACCGGATCGCCAGCGAGGTCGAGGCCTGGCAGGCCAAGGACCCGATCGCCCGGATGAAGGCGTTCCTGACCCGGCAGAAGATCGCCGACGAGTCGTTCTTCACCGAGGTCGACGAGCAGGCCCGCGCCGAGTCGGTGCACCTGCGCGAGCGGGTGCTCGACATGCCCGACCCGCAGCCGGTCAGCATGTTCGACCACGCCTACCCGCACGGTTCCGCCGAGGTGGACGAGCAGCGGGCCCGGTTCACCAGGTACATGGAGTCGTTCGAGGGGAGCGCACACTGATGGCCACGGAGACGCTCACCATCGGCAAGGCGCTCAACACCGGCCTGCGACGGGCCCTGGAGAACGACCCGAAGGTCGTCATCATGGGCGAGGACGTCGGCAAGCTCGGCGGCGTGTTCCGCATCACCGACGGCCTCCAGAAGGACTTCGGCGACCAGCGGGTGATCGACACCCCGTTGGCCGAGTCCGGCATCATCGGCACCGCGGTCGGCCTGGCCATCCGCGGCTTCCGCCCGGTCTGCGAGATCCAGTTCGACGGCTTCGTCTACCCGGCGTACGACCAGATCGTGTCGCAGGTGGCGAAGATGCACTACCGCTCGCAGGGCAAGGTGCGGATCCCGATGGTCATCCGGATTCCGTACGGCGGCGGCATCGGCGCGGTCGAGCACCACTCCGAGTCGCCCGAGGCATACTTCGCGCACACCGCCGGCCTCAAGGTGGTCACCTGCGCAAACCCGCAGGACGCGTACGTGATGATCCAGCAGGCGATCGCCTCGGACGACCCGATCGTCTTCATGGAGCCGAAGCGGCGCTACTGGGAGAAGGGTCCGGTCGAGGTGGACGCCCCGCTCGCCGACGCGTACCCGCTGCACAGCTCGCGGGTCGCGCGGCCGGGCACGGACGCCACCGTGCTGGCGTACGGCCCGATGGTGCGCACCGCGCTGGACGCGGCCACCGCCGCCGCCGAGGACGGCCGGGAGCTGGAGGTCATCGACCTGCGTACGCTCTCCCCGCTGGACCTGACCGCCGCGTACGAGTCGGTGCGGCGCACCGGCCGCTGCGTGGTCGTGCACGAGGCCCCCGGCAACCTCGGCCTCGGCTCGGAGGTCGCGGCCCGGATCACCGAGGAGTGCTTCTACTCGCTGGAGTCGCCGGTGCTGCGGGTGACCGGCTTCGACATCCCCTACCCGGCCGCCCGGGTGGAGGAGGAATATCTGCCCGACCTCGACCGGGTGCTCGACGCTGTCGACCGCACCTTCGGCTGGTGAGCGGCATGACACGGGTCAAGGAGTTCAACCTGCCCGACCTGGGCGAGGGCCTGACCGAGGGCGAAATCCTCGCCTGGCTGGTCAAGGTGGGCGACGACATCGAGCTGAACCAGCCGATCGTCGAGGTGGAGACCGCCAAGGCGGCGGTCGAGATCCCGGCGAAGTGGGCCGGCCGGGTGCAGGCGCTCTTCCACCCGGAGGGCGCCACGGTCGAGGTCGGCGTGCCGATCATCGCGATCGACACCGACCCGAACGCCGGGCCGCTGGAGCAGTCGACGACAGGTGCGCCGACGGAGGTGCTGCCGACCCCGTCGGCCGCATCGCTGGCGGCGGTGGAGGTAGCGCCCGCCGAGGGCATGGTGGAGCCGGGCCTGATCGGCGGCGCCGCCCCGGGTGGGCGTACCGCCGTCCTGGTCGGCTACGGCCCGCGCAACGCGCCGGCCAAGCGCCGGCCGCGCAAGGGCGGCTCTCCCGCCCCGGCCGCTCCGATCCAGGCCGCGCCGATGGTCCCGACACCGGCCGCGCCCGCACCGGCCGCGCCCGCACCGGCGGCGGCGAACGGCAACGGCCGGGTCGGCGGGCCGGTGCTGGCCAAGCCGCCGGTCCGCAAGCTCGCCAAGGACCTCGGGGTCGACCTGGCCACGCTCACCGGTTCCGGTCCGCTGGGCTCGATCACCCGCGACGACGTACAGCGGGCGGCGAGCGGGACCCCGGCGGCGGCCGAGCCGCTGACGGTCGCGGCCCCGGCCGCGTCGGCGGCGAGCTTCGGGGCGGACCGCGAGCAGCGCATCCCGGTGAAGGGGGTACGCAAACTCACCGCGGAGAACATGGCCCGCTCGGCGTTCACCGCGCCGCACGTGACGGAGTTCCTGACCGTCGACGTGACCCGGGCGATGAAGGCGTTGGACCGGCTCCGGGACCGTCGCGAGTGGCGCGACGTGCGGGTCTCGCCGTTGCTGCTGGTCGCGAAGGCGGTGCTGCTGGCGGTCAAGCGGCACCCGATGGTCAACTCGACCTGGGCCGGCGACGAGATCGTGGTGAAGGAGTACGTCAATCTCGGCATCGCGGCGGCCACCGAGCGCGGCCTGATCGTGCCGAACATCAAGGACGCCGGCCGGCTCACGTTGCGCGAGCTGGCGGACGCGATGACCGGCCTGGTGCAGACCGCGAAGTCGGGGAAGACCTCCCCGGCGGACATGTCCGGCGGCACGCTCACCATCACCAACGTCGGCGTCTTCGGCGTGGACACCGGTACGCCGATCCTGCCCCCGGGCGAGTCGGCGATCCTCGCCTTCGGCGCGGTACGCCAGCAGCCGTGGGTGCACAAGGGCAAGGTGAAGCCGCGTCTGGTCACCACGCTCGGGCTCTCCTTCGACCACCGGATCGTCGACGGTGAGCTGGGTTCGAAGTTCCTGCGCGACGTGGGGGACTTCCTGGCCGACCCGGAGGCGGCGCTGCTCGCCTGGACCTGACGTACCACCGCTCCGGCAACGGCCGGTGTGCCACGGGTGAACGCCCGGCACACCGGCCGCTGCCGTTGCATCGTCGGCCGTCCCGCCGTTCAGCCTACGATCCTTAGGCAGGTGGCTCAGCTCACCTTATAATCGATGGCATTCGGCCGCGATCTGCGCTTCAATAGACACATCAAGGGGCTGACAACCGAATAGCCAGGAGGAGAGACCCAAGATGAGCATGATCGAGCGAATCCGCACCCGCCGCGACGCCAACCGCCGGGCCCGTGCCATCGAGCACGCCCTGCGTTCCGCCAACTCGCCCGCGGTCCGGGAAGAGCTTCTCGCCATCGCCCAGCGTCACCTCAGCTGACGCCACCGACCTTCCTCACCTCCTCCAGTTCGAAGACCCGTCCGGCACGCCGGGCGGGTCTTCGGCGTTCCGCGCCGCCCGGCACCGGGATTCCACCTCGCCGCACCGCCCGGTACGGTTGGCACGGTCGCCAATCGACTGTCTTCGGACCGACGTGGAAAGTGAAACTCATCGACGTCGCCCGGTGACTTTCGGTGACGGCAGAGGCTCCCCCAAGCGCCCCCGGGCGGCCACCGGATACGGTGCGGGGAGCCCGCACGGCCGGTACCCGCCGGCGACGCGGCAGCCATGCCGACGGCTCCCGACCGG
The DNA here is from genome assembly GCF_029581215.1 of Micromonospora sp. WMMD975. Lineage (NCBI taxonomy): Bacteria > Bacillati > Actinomycetota > Actinomycetes > Micromonosporales > Micromonosporaceae > Micromonospora > Micromonospora sp. WMMD975. The sequence continues at coordinate 5,912,078 of NZ_CP120739.1, read as the reverse complement.
CATCGGCGGCCGACCTGTGATGGAGGAGGCGCACCCATGACGTCCGAGGCTCCGCACCGCCCCGGCCAGGAGCCGGGCGAGGTGTCGCCGGGCACCGGCGGACCGGTGCCGTACGGCGATCAGCCGGCGCAGCAGGACAACGGGTACAACGGCACGCCCGACCTCGGCTGGGCACCGCCCCCGCCGCCCGGACGCCCCGCCCCGTCGGCGCCGGCCTGGGCCGACGACCAGCCACCCGCCTGGGCGCCGCCCGCGGGTCAGCAGATCACCGGTCGAGCGACCGCACAGGTGCCGCCGCCCGCCGACCAGGGCGGTCGTGCCCAACAGCCCGCCTGGGCCGCTCCCGAGCCGGGCGCACCGGCCTGGGCCGCCCCCGGGCAGGCCGGGCCCGCCTGGGCCCCGGCCGAACAGACCAGCCCGGACCGGGCCGCCGAACCGGCACCGCCGGCCTGGGCCGCCACGCCTCCGAACAGCCCCGCCGAACCCACGCCCCCCGCCTGGGCAGCCGAGCCGAACCGCCCCGCCTGGGGCGGCGGCCCGTCCGGCGAGCAGCCGGCCTGGGCACAGCCCGGCGACGCGCGCGACACCGGTTACGTCCCGGCGCCGGCCACCGTCCCGAACGAGTCCTGGGTCACCCCCGCCGGCCCGGACGACCCCGGCCGGTCCGGAGGTTTCGCTCCCGCCGCGCAGCAGGGCGACGACGCCGGCCACTCCGGCGGCTGGACCGTCGGCGCGCAGCCGGACGACCCGGGCCGCTCCGGCGGCTGGACCCCGCGCGACGAGCAGCCCGGCGCGCAGCCGGACGACGCCAACCGCTCCGGCGGCTGGACCCCGCGCGACACCCAGCCGGCCTGGGCTCCGCCCGGCCAGCAGACCGGCGCCACGTGGCCGCCGGCCGAGCCACCCGCCCGGGCCGCCGCCAAGGTCGCCGTGCCCGGCGCCGTCCGGCCGGACCAGACGTGGTCCACTCCGGAGCAGTCCGACCAGGACACCCGCTCCGCCGGGCCCGAGGACGACGCGCACCGCTCCGGCGGTTGGAGCCGGGCCGGCGGACCACAGCACGACGACCCGCCACGCTCCGCCGACTGGCCCGCTCCGCCGGCCGACAACCGGGCCGGCGGCTGGGACGAGTCCACCCGGGACGACGACCCGGACCGCTCCGGCGGCTGGCCGGCGGGCGGGCGCGCGCCCGCCCTGGCGGAGACGCCGCAGCCGGGCGGCTGGGCGCAGTCGGAGCAGCCGCCGTCGGGTGGCTGGGCTCAGTCGGAGCAGCCGCAGCCGGGTGGCTGGAACGACGCCCCGGCCCTGCCGCAGCGGGGGACCGGCGAGCAGCCCGGCGGCTGGAGCGGCGGCGCGGCCGTGCCGCCGCAGCGGGAGCCCGAGCGGCCGACGGACGACCCGGCGCAGCCCGGCTGGGGCTCCGCCGCCGCGCCCGAGGCACCGGCCCGGGCCAGCGCCTCGGTGCCGACGCCGGACGCGCCGTCCGGTTGGGGCGCCAACCCCGACGAGCGGGCACCCGAGCGTCCGGCCCTGCCGGACGCCGAGCCCTGGTCCCCCGCCGAGGCGTGGGGTCGCGCCGACGAGGCCGCCCCGGCACCGTCGCGCGGCTGGCAGCCCGCCGAGGACGGCCCGGCCTACCAGCCCGCGCCCGGCATCTCCCCCGGCAACGTGGTGCCGCTGCCCGCGCAGAGCCAGCGGGTGCCGGGCGCCGCCCTGGCCGCCTCGCCGCCCGCCGACCACCCGGCCGCCGCGCAGTTCACGCCGGCCGAGCACGAGCCGGAGCGCGGTGACGCCGGCTGGGGCGCCGCCCGACCCGAGCCCGACGAGCCGCACTCGCCGGACGGCCCGGCCATTCCCGGCCCGCGTACGTCGCCCGAGGCGAGCGCGTCCGGCGCGGTCTCGGCGAGCGCGTCGGTGCCGGTGGCCAGCCGGGTCAGCCCGCCCTCCGACCAGCCGGTGCGTCCCACCGGCACCCCGACGCCCCAGCCCCGGGTATACGGCCGGCCGGCCCGCCCGGAGCCCGAGGACGCGGCCGGCCCGGACGAGGCACCTGGCTACCCCGGCCAGGACGGTCCGTCCGCCTTCGCCGGGCCGCAGTCAGGATCGGACGACGCACCCGGCTACCCAGGCCCGTCGTCGCGGCCGGACGACGCATCCGGCTACTCCCGGCCGGACAGCCCGCACGGCTACCCGGGACCGCAGTCCCGGCCCGACGGCCCGCCCGGCTATCCCGGCCAGGACGGCCCGCCCGGCTATCCCGGCCCGGCCAGTCCGTCCGCCTTCGCCGGGCCGCAGTCAGGATCGGACGACGCACCCGGCTACCCGCCGTCGCGGTCCGGCGAGGACGACCCGCGCGGGTACGGCGACGCGCCGTCCTCGCCGGCCGGCCCGTCGCCGTTCCCGGTCGGCGTGCCGTCGTTCGTGGACCCGCCCGGCAACAACCGCCCCGCCAACGGCGTACACCCGCACGACGGCGAGCAGCCCGGCGGGCCGCGCGACCCGTTCGGCGGCCCCGGCGGCCAGCCGAGCGCGTTCGGCGGCCCCGGCGGTCAACCGGGCACCTACGGCAGCCCGGCTGGCCACCCGGACGCGTTCCCCGGTCCCGGCGGTCGTCCCGAGCCGTTCGGCGGCCAGCCGGACCCGTTCGGTGCGCCGGCCGCCGGTGGGCGCGCCTCGGTAGCCGTGCCGGGTCAGGGTGAGCCGGGTGGCTTCCCGCCGCCCCGGCAGGCCCCACCGGCGTGGTCGTCCGACGACGACCCGGCCGATGACTCGGCGCAGGGCCGGTTCGACGCGTTCAAGCCGGAGGCCGAGCCGCAGACCGAGGCGCCGGCGCCGAAGGTCCGCAACGGCCGGGTGCTGGCCGCCGTGCTGGTCGCGGCCGTGCTCATCCTCGCCGTGCCGCTCGGCCTGCTCATGCTGCTCGGCAAGATCGACGGCGGTGACAAGCCGTCGGGCTTCGACCCGGCGGTCGGCACCTGCATCAAGCAGTCCGGCGAGAGCGCCGTCGCCACGGACTGCGGGCAGCCGGGCGCGTTCACCGTGGTGTCGAAGGTGGACAACAAGGACAAGTGCGCCGACCTGTCCCAGCCCACAGTCGTCCTCCAGGGCGGCGGCACCAACCGGGTGCTCTGCCTGAAGCCGTCCGGCCAGTAACGCTCAACGCGAAGCGCCCGTCCCCGTTCGGGGGCGGGCGCTTCGCGCTGCGGTGTGCGGTTGGTCAGCCGCGCTCGGCGACCTGGGCGACGAACGCCCGCCAGGACGCCGGCTCGAAGGCGAGTGCCGGACCGGACGGGTCCTTGCTGTCCCGCACGCCGACGACGCCGGGGAGGTTGTCGGCCACCTCCACGCAGGCCCCCTGGTTGCTGCCGCTTGCCGTGTCGTCAGCTCTCCGTGCGGCTGATTGACGGTGGTGCTGGTGCTGACCGTGCGACAATGGGCGGCGGTGTGGGGTGCAGGAGGTGGGTCGTGATGTCGAGCAGCGCCGAGCGGATGCCCGAGTGGCCGACCGCTGAGCATGTGCCGGTGCAGGAGTTGGCCCGCCGGCAGGGTGTGCAGCCGGTCGCCTCCATTGACGACCTGGCCCGGCCGGGCCTGTTCGAGTCCGACGAAGAGTTGGACGACTTCCTCGCCGACCTGTACGCCTCTCGGCGGGCCAGCGCCGCGTGAGCCTGGTCGTCCTGGATACCGACGTCGCGTCGGCGATCCTGCGTGGTCGTCTGCCTGACCGGCTTCGTGCCCGGCTGGCCGGTAAGACCTTGTGCATCACGTTCGTCACGCTTGGCGAGCTGACCAAGTGGACCGTGCTGCGGAGCTGGGGGCCGCGCAAGCTGGCTGACCTCGCGCAGTGGCGATCCGGCGTGGTCCTGCTGCCCTTCGACGAGGCGGTAGCGACGACCTGGGGTCAGCTTCAGGCGCGGGCACAGCACCGAGGGCGGGCGGCCCCGGCCGACGAATGACTCCTGGATCGCGGCCTGCTGCCTGGTCGACCGGCTACCGCTGGCGACCTTCAACGGCAAGGACTACGCCGACTTCGCCGAGTACGACGGCCTGCGCCTGTTCGACGTCTCGTAGCCTCACGGCCGCGCCCGCCGCGCTGAGCGCCGCCCTATCGACCCGGCGGACGTCTTCGGCGACGGCGTGACAGGCTGGCGTTCATGGCAACCTCATCCCGCGTCCGCGCGCCCGAACTACGAGGCCGCGCCTGGCTGAACACCGGCGGACGAAACATGACATTGCGGGACCTGAGAGGTCGTTGCGTCATCCTGGATTTCTGGACCTTCTGCTGCATCAACTGCCTGCACGTGCTCGACGAGCTGCGTCCGCTTGAGGAGAAGTACGGCGACGTGCTTGTGGTGATCGGCGTGCACTCGCCGAAGTTCGAGCACGAGAAGGACCCGGACGCGCTGGCCGCGGCCGTCGAGCGGTACGGCGTGCACCACCCGGTGCTCGACGACCCCGAGATGGACATGTGGCAGCAGTACGCGGCGAAGGCCTGGCCGACCCTCTCGGTGATCGACCCCGAGGGGTACGTGGTCGCCACCATGGCCGGCGAGGGACACGCCGAGGGGCTGGCCCGGCTCATCGACGACCTGATCGCCACGCACGAGGCGAAGGGCACGCTGCACCGGGGCGAGGGCCCGTACGTCCCGCCGCCCCTGCCGGAGACGGCGCTGCGCTTTCCCGGCAAGGCCGTCCCGCTCGACGGCGGCAACCTGCTGGTCTCCGACTCGGCCCGGCACTCCCTGGTCGAGCTGGCGCCGGACGGGGAGACGGTGGTCCGCCGGATCGGTGCGGGCGGCCGGGGCCGGACGGACGGCCCGGCGACCGGCGCCACCTTCGCCGAGCCGCAGGGGCTCTGCCTGCTGCCGCCGCACGTGGCCGAGGTCGCCGGTTACGACCTGGTCGTCGCGGACACGGTCAACCACCTGCTGCGCGGCGTACGGCTGTCCTCGGGCGAGGTGGTCACGGTGGCCGGCACGGGGCGGCAGTGGCGCTCGACCGTCGACGACCACGCGCACGACGCGCGTGCGGTCGACCTCTCCTCCCCGTGGGACGTGGCCTGGTACGACGACCGGGTGATCGTGGCGATGGCCGGCATCCACCAGCTCTGGTGGTTCGACCCGATCCGGCGGACCGCCGGCATGTACGCCGGCACCACGGTCGAGGCGCTGCGTGACGGCCCGCTGCCGGACGTCTGGATGGCGCAGCCCTCCGGGCTGTCGGTCTCGGCCGACGGTTCCCGGCTGTGGGTCGCCGACAGTGAGACGAGTGCGATCCGCTGGGTGGCCGACGGCGTGATGCACACCGCCGTCGGTCAGGGCCTGTTCGACTTCGGGCACGTGGACGGCCCGGCCGACCAGGCGTTGCTCCAGCACCCGCTGGGCGTGTGCGCGCTGCCGGACGGCTCGGTGCTGATCGCGGACACGTACAACGGCGCGGTGCGCCGCTTCGACCCGGCGACCGGGCAGGTCGGCACCGTGGCCGACGGGTTGGCCGAGCCGAGCGACCTGGTGGTGACCGCCGCGGGCGAGGTGCTTGTGGTCGAGTCGGCCGCGCACCGGTTGACCCGGCTGGCGCCCGGGGCGCTGACCGCGGCCGGCGCGAACACGGTGGCGGGTCCGCGGCTGCGGCTGGAGCGCAAGCCCACCGACGTGGCCGCCGGGGAGCTGACGCTTGAGGTGATCTTCACGCCGGCGCCGGGGCAGAAGCTCGACGACACGTACGGGCCGTCGACCCGGCTGGTGGTCTCGGCGTCCCCGGCGGAGCTGCTGGTCGAGGGCGCCGGCACGACCACCGACCTGTCCCGCCGGCTGGTGGTCGACGGCGACGTGGCGCAGGGGGTGTTGCAGGTGACCGCCCAGGCGGCGACCTGCGACGCCGACGTCGAGCACGCCGCCTGCCACCTGACCCGGCAGGACTGGGGCGTGCCCGTCCGGGTGGTCGACGGCGGCGCCACCCGCCTCCCCCTGGTGCTGCGCGGCCTGGACGAGGCGTGAGCGCGAGGTGTTAATAGGGGCCCCCGCCTATGCAGAATGCGTTAAGCGGGGCCCCCTCCTTTCACGCGAACGGAGTGAGCGTGACGCCGGCGTCGACGAGCGCCGCCCGCACCAGCTCCGCGCTGCGCACCGCGCCGGGCGTGTCCCCGTGCAGGCAGATCGAATCCACCGGGCACGGAACCACGCTGCCGTCGACCGCGACCACGGTCCGTTCGACGGCCATCCGGACCGCCTGCGCGGCCACCTGGTCGGGGTCGGTGACAAGCGCGTTCGCGGCGCTGCGTGGCACCAGCGCGCCGGTGGGCAGGTAGTTGCGGTCGGCGAAGCCCTCGGCCACCACCCGCAGGCCGGCGCCGGCGGCGAGTTGGGCGAGCACGGTGCCGGGCTGGCAGAGCACCGGCAGCTCGTGGTCGTACCCACTGATCGCCGCCACCAGCGCGGCGGCCTGCGCCTGGTCGCAGGCGGCGGCGTGGTAGAGCGCGCCGTGCGGTTTCAGGTAGCGCACCCGGGTGCGGTAGAGCCGGCAGAAGGCGTCGAGCGCCCCGAGCTGGTAGATGGTCTCGTCGCGCAGCTCGGCGAAGTCGTAGGCGATGTGCCGCCGGCCGAACCCGGCGAGGTCCCGGTAGCCGACCTGGGCGCCGATCGCGACGCCGCGTTCGGCGGCGGCGGCGCAGACCCGGTGCATGGTGGGCGCGTCACCGGCGTGGAAGCCGCAGGCCACGTTGGCGGAGCTGATCAGCCCGAGCAGCGCCTCGTCGTCGCCGAGCCGCCAGCTCCCGAATCCTTCGCCGAGGTCAGCGTTGAGGTCCATGGAACCTCACCGTAGTGCCTGGGCGGGCCTGGGCGAGCGGCGCCACGTCCCGCACGACCGCGATCACCGGGTAGCCGCCGGTGGTGGGGTGGTCGGCCAGGAAGACAAGTGGTTGGCCGTCCGGCGGGACCTGCACCGCGCCGAGCACCAGGCCCTCGCTGGGGAGTTCGCCGGCGACCGCGCGGGGCAGGGCGGCGCCGGCCAGCCGCGCGCCGACCCGGTTGCTGTCCGGGGCGACGGTGTACGCGGCGCGGCGCAGCAGGTCGAGCGCGGCCGGGGTGAACCAGTCCTGCCGGGGGCCGGGTTCGACATCCAGCCGCAGCTCGGTGGGCACGGGCCGGGTGACGGTGAGGTCCACCGGCGCCGGCGGGCCGCTGGGGGTGCCCAGGGTCAGCCGGTCCCCGTCGCGTAGCGGCGGCGGGCCGAGCCCGGAGAGCGTGTCGGTGGACCGGCTGCCGAGCACCGGTTCGACCGCGATCCCGCCGCTGACCGCCAGCCAGGTACGCACCCCGGCGCGGGCCGGACCGACCCGCAGGACCGCACCGGCCGGCAGCGACAGGGGTCGCCCCACGTCCCCGGGCCGTTGCCCGACCTGCACGTCGGCCGGGGCACCGGTGAGCGCGACGGTGACCGCCCGGGTGAGGCGCAGCGCGCAGCCGGTCAGGGTGATCTCCAGGCCGGCGGCGTGTTCCGGGTTGCCGACGAGCCGGTTGGCCAGGCGCAGGGCGGCCGGGTCGAGCGCGCCGGAGCGGGGCACGCCGAGGTGGGCCCAGCCGGGTCGGCCCTGGTCCTGCACGGTGGTGAGCGCGCCGGCCCGCAGCACTTCGATCATGACGGCTCCACCAGCCGGACCCGGGTGCCGGGGACGAGCCGGGCCGGTGGGTCGGCGCGCACGTCGAAGAGGGGCATCTCGGTGCGCCCGACCAGCAGCCAGCCGCCGGGCGACGCGGCGGGGTAGATGCCCGCGTACGGGCCGGCGAGCGCGACCGAGCCGGCCGGCACCCGGGTACGCGGGGTGGCGAGCCGTGGCACGGCCAGCTCCGGCGGCAGCCCGGTGAGGTACGCGAAGCCTGGTGCGAAGCCGCAGAACGCGACCCGGAACTCGGTGCGCCGCAGTCGCTCGACCACGGCCGGCACGTCGACGCCCCAGTGGTCGGCGACGGCGGGCAGGTCCGCACCGTCGTACACGGTGGGCACCCGGACCTCGGCGGCGTCGGTGCCGGCCAGGGTGCTTCGGGGGTGCCAGCCGGCGATCCGCGCGGCGGTGGCGGCGGGGTCGGGCACGCCGTCGAGCAGCACGGTGACCGCGGCCGGGACGATGTCCTCGGCGGTCAGTTCGCCGGCGGCCCGGCGTCGCCACAGCTCGGCGCGCCACGCCTCGACCTGGTCGGGGTCGTCGCAGTCGAGCAGCAGGGCGTGTGCCCCGACGGGCTGGATCCGCATCCGGTCATCCTCGCGTCAGCGGACGTGACGGTCCACACTACTTGCAAGTAACCTACGGTGTCGTAACCTGTTGAGGTGACCACCTCCGCACCGCTCCGGCTCCGGCCGGTCGACATCGGAAAGCCGCGGATGCGCGGCTGGCTCCACGCGTACGCGTTCTTCGCCGCGCTCGTCTGCGGCATCGTGCTGTGCTCCGTCGCCGCCACCCGCCCCGGCTGGGCGCCGCTGGTGAGCTGCCTGATCTACAGCCTCACCGTGTGCGGGCTGTTCGGCACCAGCGCGCTCTACCACAGACGGGTCTGGTCCGAACGCGGCTACCAGATCATGCGCCGGATGGACCATTCGATGATCTTCGTGTTCATCGCCGGCACCTACACGCCGTTCTGCGTGCTGCTGCTGGACCCCCGGCACGCCACGGTCATGCTCAGCCTGGTGTGGGGCGGCGCGCTTGCCGGCGTCGCGGTCAAGATGATCTGGCCGCACGCGCCGCGCTGGGTCTCCGCCCCGCTCTACCTGGCGCTCGGCTGGGTGGCCGTGACCATGCTGCCGCAGATCCTGCACGGCGGCGGCGTCACCGCGCTCGTGCTGCTGAGCGTGGGCGGCGCGATCTACAGCGTGGGCGCGGTGTTCTACGCGCTGCGCCGGCCCAATCCCTGGCCCACCGTCTTCGGCCACCACGAGTTCTTCCACGCGTGCACGCTGCTCGCGGCGATCTGCCACCACATCGCGATCTACTTCGCGTTGTTCGCCTGACCCACCGCGCCCGACCCGCGGACGTACGTGAGCCGCCCCGCGCCGTTGGCCCGACCCCGGACGTACGCGGGCCCCGTCGTTGGCCCGACCCCGGACGTACGCGAGGGCCCCGCGCCGTTGCGGGGCCCTCGGGGTCTTGGGGGGGGATGGGTCAGACCGGGTAGCCCGAGCCCGGGCGGTGCACCTCGCGGTATTCCTCGCGCACGACCCGGTCGCCCTGCACCGGCACGACCGGCTCCGCGACGACCTGCTCGCGCACCGGCGCGGCGACCACGCGGCGACGGTTGTTCCAGAAGAAGAGCGTGGTGATCAGCCCGACGAGCCCGGCGAGCATGAGCACCCAGCCCACCACGTTGAGGTTCAGCCAACCCAGGTTCGCGTCGACGGCGAACGCGAAGATCGCGCCGACCGCGATGAGGAAGATGCTTGCACCGATGCCCATGACGTCGCCTCCTTGGCGTCCTGCTGGCGTTCCTGCCCGCCGCGGCCATGGATAGAGGTAGCGGCACACATCGACATACCCAGGCGGTTCGATCGCCAATCAGGCAAGCTGGGCGGATGACGGACGGCAGGAACGGACGGCGGACGCTTGTGCTGTTACGGCACGCCAAGGCCGAGCAGTCCCGCCAGGGCCCGGACGCGGAACGCCCGCTCACCGCCCGGGGTCACGCCGACGCGGCGGCGGCGGGCGCCTGGCTGGCCCGGCACGAGTTGCTGCCCGACGTGGTGCTCTGCTCGCCGGCCCGACGCACCCGCCAGACCTGGCACGGCGTGGCGCTCGGCATGACGGGCTCCCCGCCGGAGGGCGGTCCGGCGGGGTCGACACCTGTGGTGCGGTACGAGCCGACCGCGTACGACGCACACCCGGACGAGTTGCTGGAGCTGGTCCGGTCGGTCGACCCGGAAGCCGGCACGGTCCTGCTGATCGCCCACAATCCGGGCATCTCCCTGCTCTCGGCGCTGCTCGACCCCGAACGGGCCGATCCGGACGGCCTGCGCACCACAGACATCGTGGTGCACCACCCCGCCACCCCCTGGCCCGACGTCTCCCCCCACGCCCCCCTGACCGCCCGCCACACCCCCCGCGGTTGAGGTGTAAGGAGGGGGCCCCTTTTAACGCCTGCGGTATAGGCGGGGCCCCCTATTAACACCAGCCCGACTGGACGCGCGGCGTCAGCCCGGGTGGACGCGCGACGTCAGGACGGCGGGGCCGTCGGCGGCGGCGGGTCGGGTGGCGGCGGCATCATCGCGGTCGGGTGCGAGAGCCGGTTCTCCTCCACGATGAGGGTGCGGGCGCGCTTGCGGCGGTCCTGCCAGAACCACAGCGTGGTCAGCAGGACACCCAGCCCGGCCAGGATGAAGACCCAGCCGACCGCGCGCAGGTCGATCCACCAGACGTTGGCCCGGACGGCGAAGGTCATGATCGCGCCGAGCGCGATGAGAAAGATGGCGCTGCCAATGCCCATGTGCGCTGCACTCCCCCGTGCGATGGCCCTTGGGCGTACTCCGGTCGTGGTCCGCGACGGGTTACCCGCCCACCGGCCGCCCTCACCACCCGGGGTGTCACAACGACGACGGCCGGCGGGCTGTCGCCCGCCGGCCGTCGGTGAAAGGGGTGATGAGGCTTAGAACGCCTCCTCCGGGAGGTCCATGATCTCCAGGTCGGCGCCCTCGATGATCCGCCGGTCGGCGCCGATGCGGGGCAGCACCTCGCGGGCGAAGAACCGGGCGGCGGCCACCTTACCGGTGTAGAACGCCTTGTCGGTGGCGGAAACCTCGCCGGCGAGCGCCTTCAACGCCACGTCGGCCTGCTTCTGGAGCAGCCAGCCGACCACCAGGTCGCCGATCGCCAGCAGGAACCGGCGGCTGCCCAGGCCGACCTTGTAGAGCGCGCGGGCGTCACCGGCCTGGGCCTCGCCCAGCCAACCGGTCATCACACCGACGATGGTCTGGATCTCGGCGAGCGCCTTGCCGAGCGCCAGCCGCTCCTCCTTGAGCTGGCCGTTGCCGGCCTCGGAGGTGATGTGCTCCTGGATCTCGCCGGCGACCGCCATCAGGGCCTTGCCGTTGTCCCGGACGATCTTCCGGAAGATCAGGTCGAGGCTCTGGATGGCGGTGGTGCCCTCGTAGAGCGTGTCGATCTTGGCATCCCGGACGTACTGCTCCAGCGGGTAGTCCTGGAGGAAACCGGAGCCGCCGTACGTCTGGAGCGACTCGTGACCGAGCAGCTCGTACGCCCGCTCCGAGCCGACGCCCTTGACCAGCGGCAGGAGCAGGTCGTTGACCCGCTTGGCCAGCTTGGTGGCCTTCTCGTCACCGGCCGCCTCGGCGATCGCGACCTTGTCCTGCCAGCCGGCGGTGTAGCAGACGAGCGCCCGCAGTCCCTCGGCGTACGACTTCTGCATCAGCAGCGAGCGGCGCACGTCCGGGTGGTGGGTGATGGTCACGCGCGGGGCGGTCTTGTCGGCCTGCTGGACCAGGTCGGCGCCCTGCACCCGGTTCTTGGCATATTCCAGCGCGTTCAGATAGCCGGTGGAGAGCGTGGCGATGGCCTTGGTGCCGACCATCATCCGGGCGTACTCGATGATCATGAACATCTGGCGGATGCCGTCGTGCTTCTCGCCCAACAGCCAGCCCTTGGCGGGTACGCCGTGCTCGCCGAAGGTCACCTCGCAGGTGTTGGAGACCTTCAGGCCCATCTTGTGCTCGACGTTCGTGGCGTAGACGCCGTTGCGCTCGCCCAGCTCGCCGGTCTCGGCGTCGAAGTGGAACTTCGGCACCACGAAGAGGGACAGGCCCTTGGTGCCGGGGCCGCCGACGCCCTCCACACCGACCGGGCGGGCCAGCACGTAGTGGACGATGTTGTCGCTCAGGTCGTGTTCACCCGAGGTGATGAAGCGCTTGACGCCCTCGATGTGCCACGAGCCGTCCGGTTGCGGGACCGCGCGGGTGCGGCCGGCGCCCACGTCCGAGCCGGCGTCCGGCTCGGTCAGCACCATGGTCGAGCCCCACTGCTTCTCGATGAACAGCCGGGCCCACGTCTTCTGCTCCTCGGTGCCCTCGACGTGCAGCACGTGTGCGAAGGACGGGCCGGAGGCGTACATCCAGACCGGGGCGTTGGCGCCGAGCACCAGCTCGGCGAGGGACCACCAGAGGGCACGCGGGGCGTTCGTGCCGCCGAGGGCCTCGGGCAGGTCGAGCCGCCAGAACTCCGAGTCCATGAACGCCTGGTACGACTTCTTGAACGACGCCGGCAGCGGCGCGGTGTGCGTCGCCGGGTCGAAAACCGGCGGGTTGCGGTCGCTGTCCGTGTAGCTGGCGGCCAGGTCTTCGCGGGCCAGGCGGTCGACCTCGGAGAGGAAGCTGCGGGCGGTGTCGACGTCCAGATCCGTGTACGGCTCCTGGCCGAACGCCCGGTCCGCCCCGAACACCTCGAACAGGTTGAACTCGAGGTCCCGAAGGTTGCTCTTGTAGTGGGTCATGCTCGCTGGCCCCGCTTCCGGACAGGTGTTACCGATCAGTAACTCCAGACTGTATTACTGACCGGTAGGCAACGACAAGCCGATCACGGAAGTGACAGCGATTACACACCTGCGGTTCACCCGTCGGCGGCGCCGACCTCCCAGCTCGGCACCGGCGCGCCGGCCGCGCTGCGCGGCCCGGCGTACTCCATCAGGACCAGGGCGATGTCGTCGTCGAGGCGGCCGTGCACCCACTCCACCAGGGCGGTCTCCAGCGAGGCGAGCCCGTCGCCGACCGTGCCGTGGCCGAGCAGACGCCAGGCCCGGTCGGCGGTCGGGAAGAACTCCCCGTCCCGCCGGGCCTCGCCCAGCCCGTCGGTGAACAGCAACAGCCGGTCGCCCGGCTCCAGCCGCTCCACCCGGGGCCGGACCACAGGCATGAAACCGAGCGGTGGCGCGGGTGCCGGCGGCTCCAACGGGATCACCGCGCCCCGGCGCAGCAGCAGCGGCGCCGGATGTCCACAGTTGACGATGGTGAGCGTGCCGCCGCGCTCCTCGACCAGCGCGGCGGTGACGAAGTCCTCGTCGCCGACGTTGCGGGCCACCGCCCGGTCCAGGTCGGTCACCACCGCGCGCAGGTCGGCCCGCTCGTACGCCACATGCCGGTACGAGCCGAGCACGATGCTGGCCAGCCGGACCGCGTCCAAACCCTTTCCCCGCACGTCGCCGATGATCATGCGGACGCCGTACGGGGTGTCCATCACCTCGTAGAGGTCGCCGCCGATCTCGGCGGTGGCCGTGGAGGAGATGTAGCGCGCGGCTACCGCAAGCGTGCCGACCTGCGGACCGAGCGGACGCAGCACCGCCTGTTGAGCGACCGCGGCGAGCCGGGACAACTCCTCGATCCGCTCCGCCTGACGTTGCCGGATCGCCGCCGTGGCAGCGGCGATGACAGTGGCCAGCACAACGGCCGCCCCGCTCACCCCGGTCGCCAGCGAGCATCTCGGCTCGGCCGCGGCGAAGGCGGCAGCGGCGGCCGTGGCCAGCGCCCCCACCGCCAACACCACCCGCCAGGAGGCAAGCGCGCCGGCGAGCACGGGCGCCGCGGCCATCAGCGCCAGATAGTGCACCGAACGGCCGTCGGCGGCCTCCGCGGCCGAGACGATCGCGAGCAGCACGAGAGCCGCGCCGAGGCCGGCGCGGGATCCGGGGCTCAGCGGGCCGTGGCCCGGCTGGAAGGGTCGCGTACGTACATCCGACAGCATGCCTGATGGACGTGAAGCGGAGAATGAACCCGGGCCGTCCGGCGCGGAAGTTCTGCCGGAGAGGCCGATCAGCCGAGCACCTCGTACCGGACGTTCACCTCACCGAGACCTGTCGATGCGATGGCCGCGAACGCGGCGCGGGACAGGTCGATGCACCGACCGTCGATGTACGGACCACGGTCGTTGATCCGGACCACCACGGACTTGCCGTTGGCCGGGTTGGTGACCCGGAGCTTCGTGTTGAACGGCAACGTCTTGTGCGCGGCGGTGAGCGCGTCCGGGTTGAAGGTCTCACCGTTCGCGGTCATCTGGCCCTCGTCGTAGAAGGACGCGCCGCAGGAGCCGCTGTCCACGACCTTCGGGGCGGCGGTCTTCTTCTTCGTCGCGGTGGGCTTCGGTGCCGCGGTCCGGGCCTTGCCGCGGGACGCCGGCTGCGTACGGGTCGGCTTCGGGCTCGGGCTGGCCTTCGGCGATGCGCTGAGGCTCGCCGAGGCGGACGCGCTCGGCGAGGCGGACGCGCTCGGGGAGGGCGCGGCGGAGGTGGGGGGCGGGATCTCGGCCACGACCGGCTGGGCGGGCGGCTCGGCGGCGGTGAGCTGCACCGCGCCGACGGTGCCGCCGACCGCGAGCGCCACGCCGACGGCCGCGGTGGCGGCGATGCCGGCGGGCGAGGAGAGCAATCTGCGGGTACGAAGGTGCCTAGCAGCCACCGGGCCCGGTCCTTTCGTCGGTGGAACAAAAACCGGCCCGGACCGTAACGAGAGAGGTACTTCCGAAGTCAACGTGATCATGATGCTATGCCCACATTTACCCTGTTACGTGTAGCCGATCAAGCCACCGCCATTGGGCCGAACGGTGGACGGTGTGCAGGATGGGAGACGTGCTGACGCATCGCCTGGTCGAGTCGTTCCGGTGGGCCGACCCCGGACCGGAGAGCAGCCACCTGGTCAGCGACCTCTCCGGCTGGTGGCGCGACCCCGACGTACTCGCCGAGGTCGGGCCGGCACTGGCCGGCCTCTTCCCGGACGCGCGGCCCACCGTGGTGATCGCCCCCGAGGTGACCGGGCTGCTGCTCGGCCCGCTGGTCGCGGTCGCTGCCGGCGCCGGGTTCCTGCCCGCGTACAAGGACGGCGGTGAGCGTCGCCGGATCGGGCCGATGCGGTGGGCCGAGACCCCGCCGGACCACCGCGGGCAGCGGCTCCGCATCGGCGTGGACCGCCGGCGGCTCGCGCCGGGCGACCGGGTGCTGCTGGCGGACGACTGGGTCGACACCGGGGCACAGCTCGACGCGCTGCGCCGGGTGGTCCGGGACAGCGGCGCCCACCTGGTCGGCGCAGCCACGCTGGTGGCGACCTGTCCACCCGCCGTGGTCGAGCGCCTACGGCTGCGCGCCCTGCTCGCCGGCGACCAGCTCCCCGGCGAGGAGTGACCTCCGGGCACCCGATCCGGGCTCAGGCGTGCCGTAGCCTCGGCGGAATGTGGCCCCGCATCGATGGATTACGCACGCTCGCCCTCGGCACCCCCGGCGAGCTGCGCGCCCGCCTGAACGCGCTCGTGCTCTCCGGCGAGAAGACCGCCACTGCCGGCCTGACCGGCGAGTACGCGCAGGAGAACGAGGAGCTGGAGCACGTCGGCGAACGGCTGGCCCTGGTCGACGACCACGACGCGCTCGTCGGCGTCGTCGAGATCACCAACGTCGAGGTGGTGCGCTTCGCCGACGTGCCCTGGGACTTCGCCCGCGCCGAGGGTGAGGGGGACCGGTCGATCGAGGAGTGGCGGGCCGGTCACGGGGCCTACTGGGCCCGGCAGGGCACCCCCGTCACCGATGACAGCGAGATCGTCTGCCTCCGCTTCCGGCTGGTCTCCACGGAGGGCAGCGTCGGCACCTGAGGTGTTAGGAGGGGGCCCCGCTTATGCAGAAAGCGTTAAGCGGGGCCCCCTCCTTACACCTGGCGCAGGTCGGGCAGCAGCGCCGCCGCCTCGGCCAGCACCGCCTCGTCACCGGCGTACCAACTGCTCGCCCGGGGCCAGTGCGTCATCACGTCGGTGAAACCCAGGCGGGCCGCGCGGGCCACCTGCTCCGCGAAGAGATCGGCGCTGGTCAGGGAGAACACCGGCGCCGAGTCGAGCGAGAGGTAGCGATCAAGCGTGGCCGGGTCCCGGCCCGCCTGCTCCAGCGTCCGCGTCATCCGGTCGGACAGCTCCGCCACCGTGCCCCACCAGCTCTCCAGGTCGTCGCCGTCGAGGCCGGTGGTGACCCAGCCCTGCCCGAACCGGGCCACCAGCCGCATCGAGCGCGGCCCGTTCGCGGCCACCACGAACGGCACCCGGGGCTGCTGGACACAGCCGGGGTTGTTGCGGGCGTCCACCGCGGCGAACCACTCCCCGCGCCAGGTCGTGCCGTCCTCCCGCAGGATCCGGTCGAGCAGCTCGGTGAACTCGGCGAACCGGTCGACCCGCTGCCGCGGCGGCAGCGTCTCCCCACCGAGCACCGCCGAGTCGAAGCCGATGCCGCCCGCGCCCAACCCGAGCAGCGCCCGCCCGCCGGAGACGTCGTCGAGCGCGGTCACCTGCCGGGCGAACGCCGCCGGGTGGCGGAAGTTCGGCGAGGCGACGAGCGGGCCCAGCCGGACCCGGGAGGTCACCGTCGCCGCCGCGGTGAGCGTCGTCCACGAATCGAACCAGGGCCCGTCGACCAGGTCACGCCAGCCGAGGTGGTCGTAGGTCCAGGCGTGGTCGAAACCCCACTCGTCCACCTGCGCCCACCGCCGCCGCGCCTCCGACCACCGCTGGTCCGGCAGGATCACGATGCCAATCCGCATGATCGCCAGGGTACGGCCCGACCCGGCCCGCCGGCCCGGGCCGGCGGCTCACGTCGTCACGTCGGCCACCACGCAGGCGACGTTGTCCGGCGCGCCCGCCGCGTACGCCAGGTCGACCAACCGCCCGACGGCGGTCTCCGGGTCGTCCGCGCCGGCCAGCGCGGCGTGCAACGCGCCGGGGTCGACCACCGCGGAGAGCCCGTCCGAGCAGAGCAGGTAACGGTCGCCGGACAAGGCGGTACGCAGTGCCAGATCCGCCTCCACCTCGGCGCCCGCACCGAGCGCCCGGGCCAGCAGCGCCCGCTGCGGATGCACCCCGGCCTCGGCCGGCGTGAGCCGCCCCTGGTCGACAAGGGTCTGCACGTACGTGTGGTCCTGGGTGAGCCGGGACAACTCGCCGCCCCGCAGCAGGTACGCGCGGGTGTCCCCGACGTGCACCAGGGCGAGCCGGGTGCCGCGCCGCACGATCGCGGTGAGCGTACTGGCCGGCCGGTCGACGTCGGTGGCCCGCGCGCGTACCGCCCGGTCGGCCCGGGACACGGCGTCGGCAAGCGCGGACAGCAGGTCGGCGGCCGGCACGTCGGCCGACTCCAGCGACCGCAGCGCGTCCACCGCGGCGGCGCTGGCGTCCGCCCCGCCGGGACCGCGTACGCCGTCGGCGACCGCCAACAGCGCGCCGCCGGCGTACGCGACGTCCTCGTTGGAGTCACGGACGGCGCCGGTCTCGCAGCGCGTCGCGTACCGGAAGGTGTGCTCGGACATGGTGGTGCCCCTCTCGCTGAGCTGGTCGACGAGGAGCGCGACGGCCCGGCCGCGGGCCGCGGTGTCCGCACGGACCCGCCGCCACCAGGCGTCGAGCGCCTCGACGGCGGCCTCCGGCGGCAGGCCGCAGACGGTCCGGATCTCCGCCAGCGGCATCCCGGCCCGGCGCAGCGCGGCGATCAGCCGGGCCCGGTCGAGCTGCTCCGGCGCGTAGTAGCGGTAGCCGGAGTGCGGGTCCACGGCGGCCGGCGGCAACAGCCCGCAGTCGTCGTAGACCCGCAGTGCCTTGGCCGTCAGGCGGGCCGCGCGGGCGAACGCGCCGATGGTCAGCAGCCGCACGTCGCTCTCCTCCTCGCGCCGACCCGGGTGGCCGGCCCGGACCACGCTGATGCTTGCCGCAGGGGCCGGGTCAAGCCAGCTTCGCCAGCATCCGTCCGAGGTGCGGCTCGACGGAGCCGGCCGGCGCGTCGGCCACCTCGGCCGGCGTCCACCAGCGGACGCCCCGGAATTCCACCGGATCCGGGGTGAGCCGCTGGTCCCGGCCGGCGGTCAGCACATACCAGAGACTGACGTCGGTGTGCCGGCTCTCGGGCGGGCCGACCGTCTCGGTGACGGTGAGGAAGGCCGGTCGCTCCCCGAACGGCGGCGCGAAGACCGCCGGCACACCCAACTCCTCCCGCAGCTCGCGGCGGACCGTGCGCACCGGATGCTCGCCCGGCTCGACATGACCGCCGCTGGGCAGCCACATGCCGGCGTTGCGGTGGTCGACGAGCAGCACCGCGCCGTCGGACGGGTCGCGCAGCAGGAAGTAGGCGACCAGGTGCGGCGACGGGGTGCGCGGCTTGACCCGCCGGAAGATGTCCGTCGTGCTGGCCAGCCACGCCAGCGTCGCCTCCCGGTGCCGCGCCTCCCGCTCGTCACCCGGCGTCAGCCCTTCGACCAGGGCCCGGATCTCGTCCCGCATGCGCCGATAGTGCCAGCGGGGTACGACGCCGTCGGGCGCGCCCGCTTAGCCTGGCTCGGTGCCGGAACTCGAACGCCTCGCCGCCCACCACGCGCCCGCCGTGCTGCGCTTCGAGCGGGAGAACCGGGAGTACTTCGCCCGATGGGTACCCGACCGGGGCGACGACTACTTCGCCGACTTCGCGGCCCGGCACGCGGGCCTGCTCGACGAACAGGCTCGCGGCACGTGCCGCTTCCACGTGCTGCTCGACGATGACGGCGCGGTGCTCGGGCGGTTCAACCTGGTCGACGTGGCCGACGGCAGCGCCGAGCTGGGCTACCGGGTGGCCGCGCGCGCCGCCGGGCGCGGCCTGGCCCGACACGGCGTACGGCGCGTCTGTGAACTGGCCCGAGACGAGTACGGGCTGCGCCGGCTGGTCGCCGACGCGGCGCTGGCGAACCCGGCGTCGCTGGCGGTGCTCCGGGGTACCGGGTTCGTGCCGGCCGGCGAGGTGGACCTGGGCGGGCAGCCGGGCCGGCGGCACGTCCTGGAGCTTCATCCCAAGTCGTAGCAGGCGATCGGCTCGGTTACCGCGCCAAGCTTGTCTGCCTCGAACAACCCGATGCGCGAGATATTGAAGGAAAGGTCGACAGGGGACGTCGGAAGGTCAGCCGTCGGTCTGGTCGCGAAGCGCGTGATCGTTACGTGCGGCCGGTAGAGATCGCCGCTCAAGTCGTACCCCGAACGCTTGGCTTGCTCCTCCTGCGCCGCAGAATATGGAGCGAAGAAGTCTTCGACGACCGGCTGCCCGGGCGAGAAGCGAAGCGGTAGCAGAGCGTCAGAAACCTCGTTGTGCAGGGACATCATACTTGGACTCCTTGCATAGGAGACCTCGTAGTAGTTCCCCGGAGTCAGATAGTAGCCAGTGTGCTCCGAGGTGATCGGTGAACGTCGACTGGCCGCAAGCGCCTCCACACGCAGGACGATCTCATCGATCTTGAGACGCGAAAAGCGAGCCATGTAGAGCGTCATATGGGCTAGACGCTGCTGCCCATCGACGTGTATCAGACCGCCGCGGGTCTGGAGCTCACCGCTCAGCCGCTGCACCTCTGCCGCTATCGGTTGCGGCGGCAGAATCGCCACATTTAACAGCGTCGTTTCCAGACTGATATCCGACTGTCGCACCCGCACATCCACTCGTCCCACGTACTGGACTGTACCACTCTAAACCGGCCGATGCTATCATCCATCCATAACTACATGACTCTAATGGGGAAACGATGCCTGACCAGCAGGTTCACATCGGCCGACAGCTTCAGCGGAAGCAGTTCAGGCACCTGTTGCGACAACTCGGAACCCGCATCCTCGACCTCCTGCAACCCGTCATTGTGTTCGGTGGATTGATTATCATCCTGGTTCTGAATATTCCATGGATGAAGCCTGTCCTCGACCGCGTCGACCTCAAAGATACGAGCGGCTTGACGCAAACGTTGATCTTTGCCACCCTAGGCGCCGTGTTTCTGGAGGTGCGCTCCATAGCACAGCGCGTCGAAGACAATTCTTCCGAACAGAAGCATCTCGCCGACCCGTTAGATGTTTACGCGATACTTATCGATCGCATCAGGTCGATCAAGCGGCCGGAGGAGAAGTGTCTGGATGTGCTTGGCATGTCGCTCTACACTGCGTGGCCAAGCATCGGGTTCTGGCTGAACAGGACCGAGTTGCAAGATTGGAAGATACGCATGGCGGCGGTCGTGGAGAGCGACGCGGGTGGCCTGTTCCCGACGGAGTGGGTCGATGAGGGACGCAACAACCTCACGCAGATCTACGACATGCAGCAATCTCCCGCTCTCGCGCGCCGCCGCATCACGCTTGAGCCGTACGGCTACAACTTCGTACCGGTAGTGCACGGCTTTCGGCTAGGCAATGGCGACTTGTTCTACTCCCTACTGGGATGGGGCCCGGACGGTCGCATCAGTCGAGACAAGTATTCTTACGAATACTTGCCATCGGAAGACAGATCACCCTCGGCCGAGTCCATCCGGGATGTCTTTGACTCATGGTTTGTCCGCGCATGCAGGGACCGCTGGCCGAGGCCTTCATGAGCAATGCCGTAGCCGTTGCCGCCGTCAACTCGGTCGCTCGTCCCCGGAGGGCCACGCCTCCACCCGGGCCCACGTCGGACACGGCAAGCGCAAGAAGTGACCGGAACGAGTGAGGCCCAGGCCGGGAACAAACCCTGACCTGGGCCCTACTTGTGGAGCGGGTGACGGGAATCGAACCCGCACTGTCAGCTTGGGAAGCTGATGTTCTGCCATTGAACTACACCCGCAGGCGGCACCACTGTACCTGAGGTCACCGCCCCCGTGCACCCAGGTACCCCCGCGTCGCCACCACCTCGCCGAACTGGAGTGGATCAAGAACGCCCGGTGCGGACCGGCCGGGGATGTTGCATGCCGGCAACATATGGCCGTTCTCAAATGCGTCGATGGGATGTAACGTCTGCCCCACGTTTCCGACCCGACGTGACACACCCCCGGTCACGTCGTCAGAAAGAGGTGGGCCCATGGGACTCCGTCCCAACCTGCTGACCCGGCGTACCGCCGGTGTCGCGACGTCGACCCTCGCGCTGCTGCTCAGCACCGCGGCCGTCGGCGTCGTCCCCGCTGCTTCGGCCTTCTCGGCCGCCCCGGCCGGCGGCTGCGCCGAGCCGGCCGACAGCCACGCCAACGCCCGCGTCGCCAAGGGCGGCAACGTCAAGCTCGACCCCAACGAGCTGACCGCGCAGCAGGTACGCGAGCGCGAGGCCGACCTCGCCGCCGCGCAACGCGCACGCGCCAACTTCCGCACCGGCGCCGTCGCCCCGCTGGCGACCGTGACCATCCCGGTCGTCGTGCACGTGATCCAGGAGAACAGCACCCGGGCCGGCGGCAACATCACCGACTCGATGATCAACCAGCAGATCAGCGTGCTCAACCAGGCGTACGCGGGCTCGACCGGCGGCGCGGCCACCGCGTTCTCCTTCTCACTCACGAAGATCAACCGCGTGACCAACACGTCGTGGTACCCGATCGTGCAGGGCTCCTCGGCCGAGCGCTCGATGAAGACCTCGCTGCGCCAGGGCGGCAAGAACACGCTCAACATCTACCTGGGCGAGCTGAGCGACAGCCTGCTCGGCTGGGCGACCTTCCCGAAGCGGACGCTCGACAAGATGGACGGCGTCGTCGTGCTCAACGAGTCGCTGCCCGGCGGCACCGCGACCAACTACAACCAGGGCGACACCGGCACCCACGAGATCGGCCACTGGCTGAACCTCTACCACACCTTCCAGGGCGGCTGCTCCGGCTCGGGCGACGGCGTCTCCGACACCCCGGCCGAGGCGTCCCCCGCCTACCAGTGCCCGACCGGCCGGGACACCTGCTCCGCGACCGGCAAGGACCCGATCACCAACTTCATGGACTACACCTACGACTCCTGCATGTACCAGTTCACCGCCGGCCAGGCGAGCCGCATGCTCACCGCGTGGAACGCGTACCGCGCGGCCTGACCTCACCCCACCACGCACCGACGCCGGCCCCGTCCTCGGACAGGGCCGGCGTCGGTCGTTTTGCGGACCGCTCGGACGCCGGAAGGGCACCTCGGCCCGCGGATCTGGTCGGCGCAGCCGGATGTGACCGCCGGCCGGAGCCGACCGGATGAGATCAGGCGGCTGGGCGACGGGTGTCGAAGCCGTGCCGGCCGCGCCGGCCCTCCGGGGCGAGCGGCCCCTCACGGAGAGCCGGCGTGGCCCGCCGCGGATCGAGCGGCTCGTGACCGAGAGCCGGCGCGGAGCCGCGCGGGTCGAGCCAGAGCCGCATCTCCGGCCGGCCGGTGCCGGGGCGGGCAGCCGGGTCGCGCCGGGTCAGCATCGCCACGTCGACGGAGAACTCGAACAGTTTCCAGTCGCCGAGCGGCGCCGCCCGGCCGACCCGGGCCAGCCGGGCCACCGTGCCCGGATCGGTCACCGGGTGGGCGCGGCCCGCGACGTACGCCTCGTCGTCGCTCTCCTCCGGCGGGAACGAGTGCAGCGCGTAGCGGCCGTCGCGTTCGAGGTCGCGGCGCTTGGGCGAGTCGATGACGAAGCACCACAGCCCGTCGTCGGTGATCAGTGGGGAGACCGGGTGCACGCGGGGCCCGCCGTCGGCGCGGACCGTGGCGAGATAGCCGAAGCCCGGCCCGTACTGCTGGATCAGAAGGCGGATCTCGGCGGCGAGTCGGGGCTCGTCGGCGGCGAATTCGGACCAGGAAGCCATGCCGACATCCTATCGAACACTTGTACGACAGCGCAGTCCGACACGCAGGTCACCCGCATCGGTCGCTATGGTGTTCCGATGCTGCTCTCCGACCGCGACCTGGTCTCCGAGATCAAGGCGGGCACGCTCGCGCTGGAGCCCTTCGAGCCCACACTGGTGCAGCCGTCCAGCATCGACGTACGCCTCGACCGGCTGTTCCGGGTATTCAACAACCACCTCTACACGCACATCGACCCGTCGACGCAGCAGGACGACCTGACATCGATGGTGGAGGTGCCGGAGGGGCAGGCGTTCGTGCTGCACCCGGGTGAGTTCGTGCTCGCCTCCACGCTCGAGGTGATCTCGTTGGGCGAGCAGCTCGCCGGCCGATTGGAGGGCAAGTCCAGCCTGGGCCGGCTCGGCCTGCTGACGCACTCCACCGCCGGGTTCATCGACCCGGGCTTCTCCGGTCACATCACGCTGGAGCTGTCGAACGTGGCGAATCTGCCGATCACGCTCTGGCCGGGCATGAAGATCGGCCAGCTCTGCATCTTCCGGCTCTCCTCGCCGGCCGAGCACCCGTACGGCTCGGCCGTCTACGGGTCGCGTTACCAGGGTCAGCGCGGCCCGACGCCGAGCCGGTCGTGGCAGAGCTGGCGCACCTGGCCGACGCGCTGACGCCAGCCGATCGTGGTTGTTAAGAGGGGCCCCCGCCTATACCGAATGCGTTAAGCGGGGGCCCCTCCTTACACCTCAGGTGGGGCGGCCGTAGCTGTTGATGTCGCCGTCGTCCACGCGCTTCATGGTGATGGGCTTGCCGGACTGGGAGGCGTGCACCACCCAGCCGTCGCCGACGTACATCCCCACGTGGTGCAGGTCGGCGTAGTAGAAGACCAGGTCACCGGCGCGCAACTCGGCGCGGCTGACCCGCTTCGTGACGTTGTGCTGCTGGCGGGCGTTGTGCGGCAGCGAGACACCGGCCTTGGCCCAGGCGGCCATGGTCAGGCCCGAGCAGTCGAAGTGGTCCGGGCCGGCGGCGCCCCAGACATAGATCTTGCCGATCTGGGCGCAGGCGAACTTGACCGCCACCCCGGCCGCGCCACCCGGGTACCCGGCCGGGCAGGGCACCGGGCGCAGCTTGCCACCGCCACCGTTTCCGTACACCTTGAGCCGCAGCTTCTGGAGCTTGGCGATCTCGGCGTCGATCTGCTTCTTCTTCGCCGCGAGCTGGGCCTCGGTACGGCTCAGGTCGGCGACCATCTCGTCCAGCGGCTTCTTCTTCGCCGCCAGCTCGTCGCGCAGATCGGCGATGGTGCGCACCTGCTCCTGCTGGTGGCGCGCGAAGCGGTCGAGCAGCTCCAGGCCACTCATCAGCTCGCCCGGCGAGCGGCTGCCCAGCAGGGCGTTGACGGTCGAGAGGTTGTCGCCCTTGTACGCGTCGGCGGCGAGCCCGCCGACCTGGCCGAGCGCGGCGTCCACGCGGGCCTGGAGTGGGGCGATCCGCCGACCGAGCGCGTCGGCCTGCTTGCGTCGCAGCGCGAGCTGCTCGCGTACGGCGTTGACCTGCTCGATGACGGGTTCGAGCTTGTTCCAGTCGCGGTCGATCCGGGCTTCGATCTCGGCGACCGAGGGTTCGGCGTGGGCCGCCGTCGCGCCTCCGGTCAGGACGACCGCGGCGCCGACCAGGGCGGCGAGTGTGGTGGTGAAGCGGGACCAGCGGGAACGCGGCGCGACGGCGGACCGGTCGATCGACCGGCTCGACGACGGCCGCGGGGCATGGTGTGCCACCGGGCGTCGGTACTCCTTCTTCCTGACCGCCTACCGGGTTAGCTGACGGGTTCGGGCGGGAAGGGGGACGCCCTACCGCAGTGGCTGCGGATTCACCCCAGGTACCTGGGTCCCCGATTCGCCCGGAGGCGACTCGGCGGTGTCGGACCGTCACCGGCCGGGTTGGACGGTGAACGTACGGGCCGACAATTGGCCAGAGTAGGGATCCCCGTTATCGATCCGCAACCCGAACGGCCGTGACACTCCGTACGGAATGGGCAACCCCGGACATGAGTGAAGCTTTTTTTCACATCAGATTATCCGGCGGAAAGGTATTGACCGTCACGGGTGCGCGGAGTGAGGGTGGGGACGCAGTGACCCCCATCCCTGTCCAGGAGGTTCGATGCACCTCTCGCCCCCGCCGTCGGCCGGACGGATGCTGCTCGCCGCCGCCGTGGCGACAGCCACCGCGCTGGCGACCACCGGCCCGGTGACCGCCGCGCCACCGAACACCCTATCCAGCAACGACGACAGGCAGAAGCAGTACGCCGCCGCGGCGGCCGAATACGGCGTGCCGCAGAACGTGCTGCTCGGCGTCTCCTACCTGGAGTCCCGCTGGGACGCCCACCCGGGGCAGCCCAGCACCAGCGGCGGCTACGGCCCGATGCACCTCACCGACGCCGCGCACGTCCTCGCCTTGCCCCGCAGCGCGCACGTCGGCGAGGACGAGGACCCGCGCGGCGACGACTCCCGCCCGCTCACCCTCGACCCGGCCACGACCGCCGCACCGGCCCGGGAGAAGCCGCTGCCCACCGCCTCGCTCCAGACGCTCGACGCCGCCGCGACGCTCACCGGCCTCGACGCGCAGAAGCTGCGCACCGATCCGGCCGCGAACATCCGTGGTGGCGCGGCGCTGCTCGCCGCGTACCAGAAGGCACTGGGTGGGCCGGTCGGTGCCGGCACCGACGCGGCGGCCTGGTACGGCGCGGTGGCCCGCTACTCCGGCGCGGACACCTCGGACGCGGCGGCGGCCTTCGCCGACGAGGTCTACGACCAGCTCGGCCAGGGCGCGACCCGGACCACCGACGACGGGCAGCGGGTCACCATGGCCGCCACCGCCGCCCGGCCGGACCGCGGGGTGCTCAGCCGGCTCGGGCTGCGCCACGCGCAGCGGCCGGACGGGCTGGAGTGCCCGGTGCGGCTGGCCTGCGAGTGGATCCCCGCACCGTACGAGCAGCTCAGCGCGGACCCGGGCGACTACGGCAACCACGACCTGGGCAACCGGCCGAAGCAGCAGAAGATCGAATACATCGTCATCCACGACACCGAGGGCTACTTCGACCCCAGCGTCGACCTGGTGAAGCGCGCCGACTACCTCGGCTGGCACTACACGCTGCGCTCGGCGGACGGCTACGTCGCCCAGCACATCAAGGCCAAGGACGTCGGCTGGCACGCCGGCAACTGGTACGTCAACGCCAAGTCCATCGGCCTGGAGCACGAGGGCTTCGCCGGAAACGGCGCCTGGTACACCGAGGCGATGTACCGCAGCTCGGCCAAGCTGGTCCGCTACCTGGCGCAGAAGTTCGGCATCCCGCTGGACCGGCAGCACATCATCGGTCACGACAACGTGCCCGGCATCACCGCCGCGGCGGTCGGCGGCATGCACTGGGACCCGGGCCCCTACTGGGACTGGTCGCACTACTTCGACCTGATGAAGGCACCATTCCGGACCCTCGGCACCGCGCGTACCGGCCTGGTCACCATCGACCCGGACGTCACCACCAACCGGCCGGCGTTCGTCGGCTGCAACCAGCAGCCGCCTGGCGTCCCGACGCCCACCCCGCCGGCCGAGCCCTGCCCGTCGCACGGCTCCTCGGCGGTGCTCCTGCGGACCGCGCCGAGCGCGGACGCCCCGCTCGTCAACGACCTCGGGCTGCGCCCGGACGGCACACCGGACACGATGTACATCTCCGACCACGGCGCCCGCGCCTCGGCCGGACAGACGTACGCGGTGGCCGGCCGGCAGGGTGACTGGACGGCAATCTGGTATCTCGGCCAGAAGGCGTGGTTCCACAACCCCACCAAGGCGCCCACGGCCAAGTGGTCCACCGGCTTCGTGGTGACGCCACGGCCCGGCCGTGCCACCGTCCCGGTGTACGGCCGCGCCTACCCGGAGCAGGCCGCCTACCCGGACACCATCCCGTACCAGGCCATCTCCCCGCTCCAGTACACGTTCGCGGCCGGCCAGCGGTACGCCGTCGGCGGCGTGCTGCCGGGCGAGTACTACCGGGCGGTCTCGTTCGACGGCTCGGCCCCCGGCGACCGCACCGTGGTCCGGGGCAAGAACCGGTACGTGCAGGTCCAGTTCGGCCACCGGATCATGTTCGTGAACCTCGACGACGTGCTGATCCTGCCGTCGCCGGTCGGCGCGCCCCGGTAGGGGAACCCGGCGCGAAAAGATCCCGACGCGAGGAAGGCCCCCGGTCCAGTGGACCGGGGGCCTTCTCGATGCCTCGGGTGCGGCTCAGCCGACCCGGACGAAGCCGGCGAGCGGTTGGGTGCTGATGCTCGACACCTGCACCGGTTTGCCGGTCCGGGGCGCGTGCACCATCACCCCGTTGCCGAGATAGAGCCCGACGTGGTGCAGGTCGGCGCCGAAGAAGACCAGGTCACCCGGCCTCGCCTCGGAGCGGGAAACCTTGCGGCCCTCGTTCCACTGGGCGCCGGTAAAGTGGGTGAGCGAGATGCCCGCCGCCTTGTAGGCGTACTGCGTCAGGCCGGAGCAGTCGAACGAGTTCGGGCCGGTGGCGCCCCACACGTACGGGTCGCCGACCTGGGCGCACGCCGTCTTGATGGCGGTACGCGCGGCGCTGCTCACCACGCCGTCGATCTTCGGGCAGCCGGCCGGGCGGATCGAGGTCACCGGCAGCATCCCGGTGAGCCGCTTGATCTCGGCGTCGATCTGCTTCTTCTGCGAGGCCAGCTTGGCCTCCTGCTGCTGCTCGGTCGCGATCAGCCGGTCGAGCTTCTGCTTCTGCGCGTTGTACTTGTCGCGGGCCGCGAGCACGCTGGCGATCTGCCTCCGCTGGTCGTCGGCGACCCGGTCGAGCATGACGAGCTGCTCGGCCAGGGTGCCCGGCTTGGTGCTCACCAGCAGCGCGCCCATCTCCTGCGAGGGGCCGCGCATGTAGTAGCGGGCGGCGATGTCGCCGACCTTGTTCATCGCCAGCGTCGAGGCCAGCTCCAGCGGCACCATCTTCTTCTGCAGGTCCGCGGACTTCTTCTTGTTGACCTTGAGCTGGGAGCGGACCTTGTTGTAGTCCTCGATGGTGGGTTCGAGCTTCTCCCACTGCTTGTCGATCTGCGCGTCGATCTCGTCCACCGAGGGCGCCGCGTACGCCGGGGCCGCCACCATCCCGGCGCCGACCGCGACGGCCGCGACCAGGGTGAGGAGACGGCGTACCACCCGGTGCGACCCGGCCGGCGGGCCGGATGGAGCGCTCGGGACGTGACGATGAGGGGGCATGGTTGCCACCGGCACGGACTCCTTTGCAACCGACCGGCGGGCGCCTCGCGAGAGGGAAGATCGAGGCAGACGACCCACAGCGGTCGGTGCATCACATTAGGGAAGGCACGGGGGTGGAATCAAGGCGGCCCGTTGTTCAATCATGTTTCCGCAATCGGTTGCGCACCAAGGGTATTCACTCACTTGCCGACGATCGCCGTCAATACATCGTCGAGCGTGACCACACCCAGGGGCCGCCGGCCGTCGCTGACCAGCACCATGTGCCGGCGCTCGCGGCGCATCGCCAGCAGCAGATCGGCAAGCGTACGGTCCGGCGGCACCACGGCCAGCGGCCGGTAGACCTCGGCCGGCACCGGCGCCCGGCGGCTCGCCCCGGCGTACCCGAGCACGTCCTTCACGTGCACGAAACCCAGCACCCGACGGGTGGTCCGCTGCACCACCGGGAAGCGGGACCGGCCGGTGCGGGTCGCCAGCACCTCCAGCGAGGCCGGTGAGACGTCCTCGGCCACCGTGGTCACCGTCGACCAGGGTTGCAGGGCGTCGGCCGCGGTACGGCTGTGCAGGGCCAGCGCGCCGGTGATCCGGGCGTGCTCCTCGGCGTCCAGCAGCCCCTCGGTGCGCGCCTGGGAGACCAGCCCGGCCAACTCCTCGGCGGTGAACACGGTCTTGACCGCGTCCGTCGCCTCCACCCGCCACAGGCGCAGCACCTGCCGGGCCGCCCACTTCATCGCCACCAGCAGCGGCTTGGTCGCGAGGCAGAAGGCGAGCATGGCCGGGCCGAGCCAGAGCGCCGACGGCTCCGGACCGGCGAGCGTGATGTTCTTCGGCACCATCTCGCCGACCACCGTGTGCAGGAACACCACCACGGCCAACGCGATCACGAAGGCCACCGGGTGCACCGCCGAGGCCGGCAGGCCCAGCGCGGTGAACGGCAGCTCCAGCAGGTGGGCGAGCGCCGGCTCGGCGATCGCGCCCAGGCCGAGCGAGCAGACCGTGATGCCGAGCTGCGCGCCGGCGATCATCAGCGGGATCTGGTTCATCGCGGCGAGCGCCCACCGGGCCCGCTTCGACGACGCCGCGAGCGGTTCGATCACGGTACGGCGGGAGGCGATCAACGCGAACTCGCTGCCCACGAAGAAGGCGTTGCCGAGCAGCAACACCAGGGCCACCAGCAGCTCAGGCACCGTCGTCGGACTCCTCCGGGCGCAGCACGCGGACCTGCTCGATCCGGTGCCTGTCGACCTCCACCACGGTGAACTCGTAACCGGCCTCGTCGACCGTCTCGCCGGGCACCGGAATGCGCCCGAGCCGGGCCATCAGGAAGCCGCCGAGCGTCTCGTACGGCCCCTCGGGCAGCCGGAAGCCGGTCTGCTCAACCAGTTCGTCGGCGCGCAGCACGCCGTCGACCAGGACCGTCCGCTCCCCGCCGGGCACGGTCAGCTCCGCCGGCCCGAGGTCGTCCACCGCGGCCGGGTCGAACTCGTCGGCGATCTCCCCGACCAGCTCCTCCACCAGGTCCTCCACGGTCACCACGCCGTCGGTGCCGCCGTACTCGTCGACCACGATCGCCAGGTCCGCGCCGGCGTCCTTCAGGGCGGCGAGCACCCCGTCCAGGTCCAGGCTCTCCGGCACGTACACCGGTTCCCGGGCGACCGCGGCAACCGTGGTGCCGGCCCGGCGGGCCAGCGGCACACCGAGCGCGTCGGGCACCCCGGCGACGCCGGTGACCAGGTCGAGCGTCTCCTCGTACACCGGGAACCGGGTCCGGCCGGTGCGCCGGGACGCCTCCAGCAGCTCGGCCACCGAGGCGGTGGCGCGCAGCGCGACCACGTCCACCCGCGGGGTCATCGCCTCGGCGGCCCGCTTGTCGCCGAAGCGGATCGTACGGCGCAGCAGCATCGCGGTGTCCGGCGGCAGCGCGCCGGCCCGGGCCGAGATGGCCGCCAGCAACCCCAGCTCCTCCGGGGAGCGGGCGCTCGCCAACTCCTCCTGCGGCTCCACGCCGAGCCGGCGGACCAGCCGGTTGGCCGAGTCGTTGAGCAGCCGGATCAGCCACCCGCAGGCGCGGGAGAAGGCGCGCATCGGCGCGGCGGTGACAAGCGCGGCCGGCATCGGGCGGGCCAGCGCGAGATTCTTCGGCACCAGCTCACCGAAGAGCATCGAGAGGAGCGTGGCCAGGGCCAGGGCAAGCAGCCCGGCGAAGCGGTCCGCCCCGCCGAACGGGTGCAGCAGCGGCGTCACGAGCCGGGCCAGGGCCGGCTCGGCGAGATATCCGGTGAGCAGCGCGGTGATGGTGATGCCGAGCTGGGCGCCGGAGAGCTGGAAGGACAGGTCCCGCAGCGCCCGGCGGACCGTGGCGGCCCGGGCGTCCCCCTCGCCGGCCCGCCTGTCGATCTCCGCGCGATCGACGGTGACCAGGGCGAACTCGGCCGCGACGAAGAAGGCGTTGCCGGCGGTCAGCAGCACGAGGCCGACCAGGGGCAACAGCGTCAGAACCAGCAGGCCGTCGATGGGCGTGATTGTGGCACGCGGGCGCCGGTGGCGGGTCACCCGTAGCGTGGCGGGCATGGACGGTCTGCTGCTCACCGACGAACTGGTCCTGCTCGCCTACGACGACGGGGGCGCCAACCGACTCGGCCGGCCGCACCTCGACTACGGCCTCGCCGGGGCGCTGCTGTTGGAGCTGGCACTCGCCCGCCGGGTGGAGGTGGCCGACAAACGGCTGGTGGTGACCGACCCGACCCCGACCGGTGTGCCGCTGCTGGACGAGGCACTGGCCACCGTGGGAGCCGGTCGGCCGCGCAAGCCCAAGGACTGGATCGGCAAGCTGTCCAAGGGCCTGCCGGACCGGGTGCTCGACGGGCTGGTCGGCGCCGGGGTGCTGCGCCGGGAGTCCGACCGGGTGCTGCTGGTCTTCCCGCGTACCCGCTATCCCTCGCCGACCGGCGCGGAGCCGGCAGCGGAGACCGCGGCCCGGGAGCGGATGGTGGCCGCGCTCGTCGGCAACGGTCCGGTGGACGCCCGGACCGCCGCGCTGCTCACCCTGGCCCGGGCCGTCGGCCTGGACCGCAAGCTCTTCCGCGAGCTGCCGAAGGAGCGGGTCAAGGCCCGGCTGAACGAGATCGCCGCCGGTGACTGGGCCTCCGCCGCGGTGAAGAAGGCGATCGACGAGATGCAGGCCGCGGTGATCGTCGCCACCACCGTCGCCAGCACCGCGGCGATCTCCGCCGGAAGCTGAGACGACGACGGCGGCACCGCGCGGGTGCCGCCGCCGTCGTGGCCCGGCTTCCCGCCGGGGTACGCCTCAACCGGCCGCCGGCGCGGCCTCCTTCTCACCGGACGGCGACTCGGGCCTGACCGAGCGCAGCAGCACGCTCGCCACGTCGACCACCTCGACGTCCTCGCCGGCGCCCTTGCCGTTCACCCCGTCGTTGAGCATCGTCGAGCAGAACGGGCAGCCGACCGCGATGGTCTTCGCCCCGGTGGACATGGCCTCCTCGACCCGGTCCACGTTGATCCGCTTGCCGATCTTCTCCTCCATCCACATCCGGGCGCCGCCGGCGCCACAGCAGAAGGAGCGCTCGCTGTTGCGCGGCATCTCGACGAGGCCGCTGTCGCGGCCCGCACCGGAATCGGACGCTGCGCCACCCCGGCCATCTCCGATGGCACTGCCGAGCACCTCACGGGGGGCGGCGAAGATCCGGTTGTGCCGGCCCAGGTAGCAGGGGTCGTGGTAGGTCACGCCGCCGTCGACCGGCTGCACCGGGGTGAGCTTGCCGGCGCTGACCAGGTGGGCCAGCAACTGGGTGTGGTGCACCACCTCGAACTCGCCGCCGAGCTGGCCGTACTCGTTGCCCAGGGTGTTGAAGCAGTGCGGGCAGGTCGCCACGATCTTCCGCTTGCTCTTCTCCCGGCCCTCGAACGCCTCGTTGAGCGTCTCGACGTTCTGCTGGGCGAGCATCTGGAAGACGAACTCGTTGCCGATCCGGCGGGCCGGGTCACCGGAGCAGGTCTCGCCCTCGCCGAGGATGGCGAAGCTGACGCCGGCCTCGTTCAGCAGCGTGGCGACCGCGCGGGTGGTCTTCTTGGCCCGGTCCTCGAACGCGCCGGCGCAGCCGACCCAGAACAGGTACTCGAAGTCGTCGACCTCGCCGACCCGGGGCACCTCGAACCCGAGCCCCTTGGTCCAGTCCTCGCGGGTGTTCTGCGGCGCGCCCCACGGGTTGCCCTTGTTCTCCAGGTTGCGCAGCATGACGCCGGCCTCGGACGGGAAGCTCGACTCGATCAGCACCTGGTAGCGGCGCATGTCGACGATGTGGTCGACGTGCTCGATGTCCACCGGGCACTGCTCGACGCAGGCACCGCAGGTGGTGCAGGACCAGAGCACGTCCGGGTCGATGACGCCGCCGGACTCGGCGGTGCCGATCAGCGGCCGGTCGGCCTCGGCCATGGCCAGCACGTCGACGCCGGCCAGCTGCTCCGCGGTGCCCTTCTCCTCGCCGGTCACGTCCTTGCCGCCGCCGGCCAGCAGGTAGGGCGCCTTGGCGTACGCGTGGTCGCGCAGGCTGAGCACCAGCAGCTTCGGGGACAGCGGCTTACCGGTGTTCCAGGCCGGGCACTGCGACTGGCACCTGCCGCACTCGGTGCAGGTGCTGAAGTCGAGCAGGCCCTTCCAGGTGAACTGCTCGACCTGGGCGACGCCGAACTGGTCGGACTCGGGGTCGGCCTCCTCGAAGTCGAGCGGCTTGCCCTCGCTCGTCATCGGGCGCAGCGGGCCCAGGCCGGATCCGGCGGGCTTCGCCGGGTCGCGCTTGAAGAAGATGTTGGGGAAGGCCAGGAAGCGGTGCCAGGCCACGCCCATGGTGACGTTCAGCGAGATCACGATGAGCCACGTCATCGAGATCACGATCTTGATGAGGGCGGCCACGCTGACGCCGGCCGACCACTCGGGGAGCGCGGCGCCGACCGCGTGGCTCAGCGGGGTGGCCCACAGCGGGTACTCGAAGTGATCGGTGGCGACCTTGAAGCCCCGGATGACGAACCCGAAGATCAGGACCAGCAGCACGACCCACTCGACGAAGTAGCCCTGCCACATGGTCGACCCGGTGAACCGGGACAGGCCGCCGGGACGGGTCGGCCGGTTGCGCAGCCGTATGGCCATCAGCACCACGATGCCGACCAGACCCAGGATGCCGATCCACTCGGTCGCCAGGCCGAACACGGTCCAGTGCCCGATCACCGGCAGCCCGCCACCGGGCGAGACCACCTCGAAGTACGCCTCGAGCACCAGCAGCGACAGCACGATGAAGCCGACCATCACGAACCAGTGGGCGGCCCCGACCACGCTCCACTTCAGCATGCGGGTGTGGCCGGCGGTCTCCACGAGCATCTTCGTCGTGCGGGCGCCCTTGTCGGCGAACCGTTCGGGCGCGGGCTGCCCGAGCCGGATGACGGCCGTCATCTTCATGACCGCGCGTACCGCAAGCCACACCGCAACGGCGGTGATGGCGGCCGCGAGGATCGTGGTGACGATCTGGACGCTGCCCATCGAGTTGGCCTCCCGGTCTGCTGCTTGTCAGTGCAGCCTACGCGGAAGGTTACTCGACAGTAACGTGAGTCTTCTCGCATCGGCCACGCCGCCCTGCCGCCACCTTAGGCGGATCGACGCCCGGGTGCCGGGCAGGGGCGGCGTGACGTGACGTGAGCCGGGACGGAGAGGCGCCGCTCAGCGCCAGCGAGAGAGCAGGATCAGCGAGGAGACCATCGCGCCGAAGCCCACCGCGAGGTTCCAGTAGCCCCAGGAGGCGACCGGGTACGCCTGCTCGGAAAGGTAGTAGACGACCAGCCAGCCGATGCCGACCACGATCAGCGCGACGGCGGTGACCGGCAGCCAGATCGGGCTAGGCTTGCGCGTCGACGCCGTCGCCGTCGGACGCACGTCCGTCGGCGGGGTGTACACCTTCTTCTTGCGGACCTGAGACTTGGGCACGACGCTCTCCAGAGGGGGGTACGACCTCGTCCGGCCTGACAACCGGGCGCGGGGGCGACGGTCCATGGCCAATAATGTTCGACAGCTAGCGTAGTCCGGACGGGCCGTCCAAGCCACGAATGGGGCCGGGCCGGTGCGGGGAGTTACCGAAAAGAGCGGACTTTTCGGGTCGAGCAGGTCGGTTCGCATCGACGCGGGCCGGAACGAGACGACGGGAAAGGGAACGCCCGGTGGAGTACACGTCCGGCGCCGCCTCCTGGCAGAAGGCCCTCCGCCGCGCGGTCGCCGGCCTGCTGCCCCGCCGGGCGCGCCAGCGACGCCCGGGATGGTCGATCGGCGTACCCCTGATCGCCGCCGCGGCCGGGCTGCTCTTCACCACGAGCGCGACCACCGCCGGCGGCACCCCGCTTCGGGAGGACCGGCGACCCCAGCTCACCCAGCTCATCGAGGACCGGCGCGAGCAGGTGGCGGCCAGCGAGGCCAAGGCCGCCCGGCTGCGCGACGAGGTCGAGGCACGCACCGAGTCGCTCGCCGGCACCGACGGGCCGGTGAAGACGCAGCGCGAACGGGCCGCCGCGAGCCGGCAGGCCGCCGGGTTCACCGCGCTCACCGGCACCGGGATCACGATCGAGCTGAACGACGCCGACTGGGGCCCCGGCCAGCCGCTGCCCAAGGGCGCCAGCAACGACGACCTGGTCGTGCACCAGGGCGACGTGCAGGCGGTCGTGAACGCGCTCTGGGCCGGCGGCGCGGAGGCCATGTCAATCATGAACGTCCGCGTGCTGAGCACCAGCGCGGTACGCTGCGTCGGTAACACCCTGCTGCTGCACGGCCGGGTTTACTCCCCTCCTTTCAAGATCGTGGCCATCGGTGATCCCGCCGGGTTCCAGCGGGCGCTCGCCGCCTCTGAAGGAGTCCGGGTGTTCAAAGAAGTAGCCGATCACTACCAGCTCGGCTACACCGAGCACGTCTCCGACGTCACCGTGCCCGCGTTCGAGGACTCCACCGCGCTCCAGTCGGCGACGGTGCCCCGGTGACCGGCGACGATCCCCACGAGCGTGACGCTCGCGGTCACGGCCGACAACCGCAGGAGGACAGGACCGCGTTCCTCCCGAAGATCGACCGCCCGACGCCACCGCCACCGCTGGACCTGCCCTGGCCCGACGCCGGCCCGTCCCACTCCGCCCCGGCGCGGCGCGGCGCCACCGCTCGCCCGACCGCACCCCCGCCGCCCGCCTGGCCGGGCAACCAGTCCCGCCCGCCGGAGACGCCCCAGGTCGACCCCCGGCGGTACGCCGGTCCCACGGCCCCCACCCCCGACCGGCGGTTCGCGCCACCGGATCGGGGGACGCACTCCCGCCCGCCCGTCGACGGCCCCTACGACCGCCGCACCGGCCCGGACCGTTCCGACATGCCGTCCGGGTGGCCCGGGGCCGGCGTGCGACCGGCCGCGCCGGGTGACGGGCCCACCGACTTCATCCCGCCGCTGACCGGGCGATCCGAACGGGCCTCCGCCGCATCCGAGCGGCACCTCGGCGGACCCGAGCGGCACTCCGCCGCATCCGAGCGGCACCCCGGCGGACCCGAGCGGCACTCCGGCGTACCCCGGGCTGGTGGTCCGGTCGGACGCGGCCCGGACGTGCCCGCACCGGCCGACCCCGGCGCGACCGCGGTGCTGCCCACCGTCCCCCGCCGGCCGGCCGATCCGCTGCTGGACGCCACCGGGCTGATGGGCGCGGTGCCCCCGGCACCGGCCACCGGCGACGGCGGTGGCGAGCCGCCGGCCGAGCCACCGCGACCACGGCGCGGCGAGCGGGTGGTGCAACTCCGGCCGGAGCAGACCGGCGAGGGATATCGCAGCGTCTACTCCGAGCTGACCCGCCCCACCGCCGCCTCCCGCCTGCGCACGGTCGTCCGCGGCGCGGGCGAGCTGCTGATCACGTTCGGGCTGGTGGTGCTGCTCTTCGCCGGATACGAGATCTGGGGCAAGTCGGTCATCGTCGACGCCCACCAGAACGACCTGAACGGCCAGCTCGCCCAGGAGTGGGCGGCCGACCCGACGGTCGGCCCGACCACCGGCCCGAGCACGAAGCCGAAGCCGCCGGCCGAGGGGAAGCCGGTCGCCGGCCTCTACATCCCGAAGCTCGACAAGCACTGGGTGGTGGTCGAAGGGGTCAGCCCGGACGACATCCGCTACGCCCCCGGCCACTACCCGGACAGCGCCATGCCCGGCGAGGTGGGCAACTTCTCCGTCGCCGGCCACCGCATCCGGTCCACGTTCTGGCGGCTGGACGAGCTGAAGCCGGACGACGCCATCGTGGTCGAGACCAAGACCGAGTGGCTCGTCTACCAGGTCTACCAGCAGCGCATCGTCAAGCCGTCCCAGGTCGAGGTGGTCGCCCCGGTGCCGGGCAAACCGGGCAGCAAGGCGACCGAGAAGCTGCTCACGCTCACCACCTGCAACCCCAAGTTCGACAACTACCAGCGGCTGATCATCCACGCCCGTTTCGACCACGCCCAGGCCAAGTCGGCGGGCCGACCGGCCGAGCTGGAGGGCTGACCCGTGTACTCGTGGATCTGGCGGAAGCTGCCGTTCGGGCTGCCCGGCAAGCTGATCGGGTCGATGCTGCTCGCCGTCGCCACCGTCGCCCTACTCTGGCTCGTGGTCTTCCCGTGGGCCGAGCCGCTGCTGCCCTTCGACGACGTGCAGGTCACCCAGGATTCCGGCGTCCCCGGCGGCGGCAGCGGAGAGCTGACCGACCCGACCGCGCAGCCGGACGAGGACGAGGAACTCCCCTACGACATCGAGACGAACAACGCCCCACCCTCCACTCCGGGCAGGTGACCCCGTGACCTGGGCCCCGGTGGTGGCCGCCCGAGGTCGACGCGCGACGCCTGGCCGCGTTCGCCACCGCCTGAAGCCCTCCGGTACGCCACGTGGCGGCGCCCCGGGTGGGGCACCGCCACGTCGTGTCGGCCGGGATCAGCGGTCGCGGGTGGGCGGGACGGACGGGAACGGGAAACCGCCGCCACCACCGGCGCCGGGCGTGCTCGGCGACGCGCTGGGGGTCGCGCTCGGCGACGGGCTCTCGGACTCCTCCTCAAGCGGCACGTCGACCTCGATGGTCACGGTCGAGCCCTTGGCCAGTTTGGTCCCCGCGGACGGCGACTGACGGCTCACCTTGCCGGCCTTCGCCGGCTCGACCTCGTCGCCGTCCCGGACCTTCACGTCGTAGCCGGCGTCCTCCAGCCGCTGCTTCGCCTGGTCCTCCGTGTAGCCGCGGACGTTCGGCACCTCGTTGATGTTGCCCTTGGAGACCTCGAGGGTCACCTTGCTCCCCGGGGCCACCGTGCTGCCCTCCTTGGGCGTCACGTCGATGACCTGGTCCTTCGGCGCCGCGTCGCTCACGTCCTTGCGGTCGACGGTGAGCCCGAGGCTCTTCAGCTGGGCCTCCACGCTGGTGAAGGTGCCGCCCTTCAGCCCCTCCGGGATGGTGACCTCGCCCGGGCCGGTGCACATCTGGATCGTGACGGCGCTGTTCTTCTCCACCCGGAGGCCCGGCCCGGGGCTCTGCCCGACCACGGTGCCCTCCTTGCACTCGGTGTTCTGCACCGGAGTGCCGGCGGCGAACCGCAGCCCGGCCTTCGTGAGCTCGGCCTGCGCGTCGGCCTGCGTGCGGTCCACGAGCTGCGGCACGGACACCTTGTCGTTGCCGGCCTGGTTCAGCCAGAGCGCCGTACCCAGCGCGATCACCGCGAGCACGCCGAGCGCGGCGAACGTGGCGATGACCCAGGAGGAACTCTTGCGCTTGCGCGGGTCACCCACCCGGGCCGGCGCCTGCTGGCGGGTCTGCGGGCCCATCATCTGGGTCTGCTGCGCCGCCTGGTAGCCGCCCGCCGCGGCCCCCATCGGCATGGTCTCCTCGGCCGGCATCACCGGAGTGGCGAGCACCGGGCGGCCGGCGGCGGCGCGGAGCAGATCCGCCCGCATTTCGCCGGCGCTCTGGTAGCGGTTGAGCGGGTTCTTCGACAGCGCCTTCAGCACGATGGCGTCGACCGCCGGATTCACGTCCGGGTTGATCGTGCTCGGCGTCGGCGGCTGCTCCCGCACATGCTGGTAGGCGACGCTGACCGGGCTGTCGCCGACGAACGGCGGGTGCCCGCAGAGCAGCTCGAACAGCACGCACCCGGCCGCGTAGACGTCGGAACGGGCGTCCACCGACTCGCCGCGCGCCTGCTCGGGGGAAAGATATTGCGCGGTGCCGATGACCGCGCTTGTCTGCGTCATGGTGGTGGCACCGCTGGCGAGCGCCCGGGCGATGCCGAAGTCCATCACCTTGACCTGGCCGGTCTGGGTGAGCATCACGTTGCCGGGCTTGATGTCCCGGTGGATGATCCCGTGCCGGTGGCTGAACTCCAGCGCGGCGCACATGTCGGCGCAGATCTCCAGCGCCCGGCGCGGCTGGAGCCGCCCCTCGACGCCGAGGACCTCCTTCAGGGTCCGCCCGTTGACGAACTCCATCACGATGAACGGCAGCGTCTCGCCGGTCGGCGCGGTCTCCTCGCCGGTGTCGTAGACGGCGACGATGGCCGGGTGGTTGAGCGAGGCGGCGTTCTGCGCCTCCCGGCGGAACCGCATCTGGAACGTGGCGTCGCGGGCCAGGTCGGCACGAAGCATCTTGATCGCGACGTCCCGCCCGAGCCGCAGATCGCGGCCACGGTGCACCTCGGCCATGCCGCCGTAGCCCAGCAGCTCGCCGACCTGGTACCTGCCACCGAGCAGGCGGGCCTGCGCTGTCATCGCGTCTCTCGTCCTTCGCTCGTCGTCGTACCGCCGCCGGCCGGCTGGAGGCGTACCTCACGACGGTACGACGTGCGGACCGGATAGTCGTCCCCGTACGCGCGCACCGCGCCGGAGGTCACGCTCACACTCGCCGGACCGGGAGCGCCGGCCACGTATTTCCGGTACCAGAACGAAATCACGCCCGAACAGAGGATGACCAGCACCGCCACCAGTATCGCCGTCGTCCACAGCCCGGAGCGGGAGCGGCGGGGCGCTGGTGGCGGCGGCGCGGACGGGCGAGCGTACGCCAGGGGATTGTGCGGAGGGCGAGGCTGCTGCGGGACGGGCGCCGCGCCGCGCGGCCCCACCGGTGGGCGGGGCTGCGGAAGCGGATGCGCGACCATGGTCGGGCGCGGCGCCACCGGTGGCCGGGCCGGCGCCACCGGCGGCCGGGGCTGCGGGCGGGGCGCGGCGGTCGGCACCTGCGCCCGAGCGGGCGGCGCGGCCGGCGAGGCCGGTACGCCGGAGATCGGGCGCCCGCCGCGTGCCTGCTGGGAGAGCGCGAGCTTGGCCTGCCGGGCGACGCTCGCCAACGCGGCGGCGCTGGGCCAGCGGGCCCCCGGCTCCTTCGCCATGGCCCGCTCGACGATGGCCCGCACCTGCGGCGGGATGTCGGCGGGCAGCGGCCGGGGAGTGTCCCGCACGTGCTTCATCGCGATCTCGAGCGGATTGTCCCCCTCGAAGGGGCGGCGGCCCGCCAGGCACTGGTAGGCGACCACGCCCAGCGCGTAGACGTCGGACGCGGGCGTGGCGACCGCGCCGGTGGCCTGCTCGGGCGAGATGTAGGAGGCGGTGCCGAGCACCGAGCCGGCGGCGGTGAGCTGGCCGACCAGCTCCGAGCGGGCGATGCCGAAGTCGGTGAGCACGAGCGTGCCGTTCGGCCGGACCAGCAGATTGCCCGGCTTCACATCGCGGTGCACGATGCCCTTCTCGTGCGCCGCGTGCAGCGCGTCGGCGGCCTGGGCCAGCAACGCCATGGTGCGCGCCGGGGTGAGCCGGCCGACCCGGCCGAGCGTGGCGGAGAGCGCGTCGCCCTCCACGTATTCCATCACCAGGAACGCGATCTGCTGGTCGCTGCCGAAGTCGTAGACGTCCACCACGCCTGGGTGGTTGATGGTGGCCATGGTCCGCGCCTCGCCGCGGAACCGCTCGGCGAAGCCCGGCTCGTCGAGCAGCGCGGGGAGCAGGCTCTTGACCGCGACCGTCCGGCCCAGCACCTGGTCGGTGCCGCGCCAGACGTCGCCCATGCCACCGCTGGCGATCCGCTCGTCGAGCCGGTAGCGGTTGCCGAGCTGCACCCCCGGGCCGAGCACGTCAGCGCCTCCCGGAATCCGCGATGGCCGCCGCCATGATCCGGCCGGCGATCCGGGCCGCCTCGGAGCTGCCGCCGCTGCCGGCCTGCTCCAGCTCCACGCAGACCGCGGAGAGCGGCGTACCGTCCTTGTCCAGCGCGAACCCGATGAACCAACCGTGGTCCGGCGTCTCCGGGCCGGACTGGGCGGTGCCGGTCTTGCCGCCGACCACGAAGCCGTCGATGGCGGCCCGGCGGCCGGTGCCCTCCTTCACCACGTTCTGCATCATGTCGCGCAGGTCGGCGGAGACCTGGCCGCTGACCGGGCGGCGCAGCTCGCGCGGCTTGGCGGCGTCGTAGACCGTGGTGCGGTCCGGCCCGAGCAACTGCTTCACCAGGTACGGACGCATCTGGCTGCCGCCGTTGGCGACCGTGGCGGCGATCAGCGCGCCCTGCAACGGCGTCATCCGCACGTTGTTCTGGCCGATCGACGACTGCGCCAGCGCGGCCGGGTCGGTGCTGCCGTCCGGGTTCTGCATGTCGCCGGTGCGGCTGGCCGCCACCGGCAGGCCGCCCTCGCCGAGCTGGCCGACCGTGAGGTCCTCCTGCTCGAAGCCGAACTGCTGGGCCTTCTCCTTGACCTTGTCCGCGCCGAGGCGCACGCCGAGCTGGGCGAAACCGGTGTTGCAGGACTCGGTCACCGCCTCCCGCAGGGTCACCTGCGACTCCGGGCAGATCGACGGGGCCGCGTTCTTGATCGGCACCCCGGCGCCCGGCGCGGTGTAGCTCGAACCGGCTGGGATCTGGGTCTGCTGGCCGATGCCGTTCTCCAGCGCCGCCGCGGCCATGACGATCTTGAAGGTGGAGCCGGGCGGCAGCACCTCGGACAGCGCCCGGTTGGCGAGCGGCCGGTCCTTGTCCTTCTCCAGCGCGTTGTAGGCCCGGTCGGCCTCCGTGCTGGAGTGGCTCGCCAGCGGGTTCGGGTCGAAGCTCGGCATCGACACCAGCGCCTGCACCGCGCCGGTACGCGGGTCGATCGCGATCGCCGCGCCCTTCTTCGCCCCCACCTCGTTGTTGTTGAGCTGCTTGAACGCCGTCTCCTGGGCCCCCTTGGAGAGGGTCAGCAGCACGTTGCCGCCACCGGTCTCGTCACCGGTGAACATGTCCTTGATCCGGTTGGCGATGAGCGCGTCGCTGGTGCCGGCGAGGAAGTCGTTCTCCAACCGCTCGATGCCGCTCGCGCTGCCGTTGACCGGCTTCCAGCCGAGCACGTGCGCGTACATCTCCCCCTTGGGATAGGTGCGCAGGTATTTCAGCTCCCCGCCGGTCTCCTTGCTCAGCGCGTACGCGGTGCCGCCGACCTCGATGTTGCCGCGCTTGCGGTCGTACTCGGCGACCTGGACCCGGCCGTTGTAGTCGCTGGTGCGGTATTCGTCGGCCTTGTAGGCCTGGATCCAGTTCAGGTTCGCGAAGAGCAACCCGAACAGGATCATCACGACCACACCGACGCGGCGCAGGGGCGCGTTCACGGCCGGATCACCTCCGTCGGGGCACCGTGCAGTTGCTCGGGCGGGCCACCGGTGGGCCGGGCCGCCGGGCCACCGCCCCCGGTCACCGGTCGGCGGGCACCGTCGGAGACCCGCAGCAGCACCGCGATCAGCAGCCAGTTCGCCATCAGCGAGGAGCCACCGGCGGAGAGGAACGGGGTGGTCTGCCCGGTCAGCGGGATGAGCTTGCTGATCCCGCCGACGATGACGAAGACCTGGAGGCCGAGCGTGAACGCCAGGCCGCCGGCGAGCAGCTTGCCGAACGAGTCCCGCACCGCAAGCGCGGCGCGCAGGCCCCGCTCGACGATCAGGAGATAGACCACGAGCAGCGCGGAGAGACCGAACAGGCCGATCTCCTCACCGATGCCGGCGAAGATGAAGTCGGTCTGCACCTCGGGCAGCAGGTTCGGCTGGCCACCGCCCGGCCCGGCCCCGAACAGGCCGCCGGTGCCGAGCGTGAGCAGGCCCTGGACCAACTGGTAACCGCGGTCGTACGGCTCGGCGAACGGGTCGAGCCAGATCTGCGCCCGGTCGTAGAAGTTGGCGAACGGGCCCCCCACGGTGCTGCCCAGCACGTAGGCCAGGTAGGCGCCGCCGAAGAACAGGATCAGACCGATGAGCAGCCAACTCACCCGCTCGGTGGCGATGTAGAGGGTCACCACGAACATGCCGAAGTAGAGCAGCGAGGTGCCCAGGTCCTTCTCGAAGACCAGCACCATGAGGCTGACCAACCAGACCACCAGGACCGGGCCGAGGTCGCGCCCACGCGGGAAGTCGATGCCGAGCACCCGCCGGCTCGCCAGCGAGAGCACCTCGCGCTTTCGCACCAGGTAGTACGCGAAGAACGTGAGCAGGGCCAGCTTGGCGAACTCACCCGGCTGAATCGAGAACCCGCCCACCTTGATCCACAGCTTGGCGCCGTTGATCTCGGAGAATCGACCGGGTAGCACCGCCGGGATCATCACCAGCACGATGCCGGCAAGTCCCAGGGTGTACGCGTACCGCGACAGCGTGCGGTGGTCCCGCAGGATCGCCAGCAGCGCGGCGGCGAGCACCACCGCGGCGAGCGTCCAGGCGAGCTGACGGCCACCGGTGCCGGCGAAGATGGCCAGGTCCTCCCGCTCCGCCGGCGCGGCCTCGGCCAGGTCGTAACGCCGCAGGAAGCCCACCCCGATGCCGTTGAGCAGGGCCACCGCCGGCAGCAACGCCGGATCGGCGAACGGCGCCAGCCAGCGGATCACCACGTGCAGGCCGAGGAACACCAGCCCCAGCGCGGCGGCTGGGATCCAGAAGTCCGGGGTGACCGTGTCGAGCGCCTTCGCCTCGACCATCGCCGCGTACGCCGCCACCAGCACCATGGCGAGCAGGAGCAGGGACAACTCGGCGTTACGCCGGGACCGGGCCAGGCGTACGCCGGACTGCTCGCCCGTCGAGGCGGGCGAGGCTGCCGGTGCGGCGGCTGCGGTCACGGATGAGTCCTCGGGATCGAGCCGGCGCTCACTCCGGCGACCGGCAACCGGCGGGATCGGCCGGCGGAACGGTGTCGGAGGCTACGGCGTCGGGCGTGATGGTCAGCGTCGGCGTCGGCGTACCGGCCACCGGGGTGGGCGAGCCGGGTGTCGGGGTCGGCCCGCCTGGTGCCGGGGTCGGCGGAACGGCGCTGGGGCTCAGCGCCGGGGTCGGCGTCGCCACCGGGGTCGAGCCGGGCGTCGGGTCGGGCGGGCAGAGCGGCTTCAGGTTCGGGTTGGCCGGGTCGTCGCTCGTCAGCTCCGCCAACCGACGCTCGGCGTCCGGCTCGCTCTTGGCCTGGATGCCCTGCTTCACCCGCTCCTGGGCGGCAAGCGTCAGGTCGTCGAGCCGGGACGCGCTGCGCGCGTGCACGTCCGACAGGTCGAGCCCGGCGACCTGGCCGGGCACCCCGCGGAAGACCGCGAGCTGGCCGTCGTCGGTGGCGCCGACGTAGTACTGCCGCTGGGTGTAGGTCCAGCCGCCGAAGACGGCACCGCCGACGATCACCGCCAGCGCGAGCGCCATCGCCACCGTCCGCAGCGGCTTCCGCCGACGCTGCTCGGGCTCGTCGTCGCGGTTGTCGGCCGGCTCCTCGGGGGCGGGCGTGCGCGGGGCGGACAACGCCGAGGCACGGGCCGCCGGGGTGGAGTCGTCGGCCGACGTCGCCATGCCTCGGTCCCGGGCGGCGGCGCCGCCGACGATCGGGGACGCCTCGACGATGTCCTGGTCGGTCGCGTCGGCGATGATCACGGTGATGTTGTCCGGGCCGCCGCCACGGAGCGCGAGCTGCACCAGACGCTCCACGCACTGCTGCGGGTCGGGGTATTCCCGCATGGTGTCGCCGATGGTGTCCGCGCTCACCACGCCGGAGAGGCCGTCGGAGCAGATCAGGTAGCGGTCGCCGGGCAGCACCTGGCGGACGCTGTATTCCGGGTCGATGTCGCGGCCGTCGAGCGCGCGGGTGAGCAACGAGCGCTGGGGGTGGCTGCTCGCCTCCTCGGCGCTGATCCGGCCCTCGTCGACGAGCATCTGGACGTACGTGTCGTCCTTGGTGATCTGCGCGAACTCGCCGTTGCGCAGGAGATAGGCCCGCGAGTCACCGATGTGGACCATGCCGAGCTTGCTGCCGGAGAAGAGGGTCGCGGTGAGCGTGGTGCCCATCCCCTCCAGCTGCGGGTTGGCGTCCACGGTGTCGCGGAGCTGCTGGTTGGCGGTGCCCACGGCGGATCGGAGCGCGTCGACGAGGGCGTCACCCGGGACGTCCTCGTCGAGGGGCGCCATGGCACCGATGACGATGTTGCTGGCGACGTCACCGGCGGCCATGCCGCCCATGCCGTCGGCAACGGCGAGCAGCCGCGGTCCGGCGTAGACGGAATCCTGGTTGCCGTCTCGGATCAGACCGCGGTCGCTGTGGGCCGCGTAGCGCAGGGTCAGAGTCATGGCCGTAATTCGAGGGAAGTGCGGCCGATCCGGATCGGCACGCCGAGGGGGACGG
This sequence comes from Micromonospora sp. WMMD975, assembly GCF_029581215.1. Classification (NCBI taxonomy): domain Bacteria; kingdom Bacillati; phylum Actinomycetota; class Actinomycetes; order Micromonosporales; family Micromonosporaceae; genus Micromonospora; species Micromonospora sp. WMMD975. The sequence continues at coordinate 5,867,584 of NZ_CP120739.1, read as the reverse complement.
GGGTTGGTCCGGTGACCTTAGCGCGATCGAGGTACGTGCCGTTAGTCGATCCGAGGTCCTCGACGTACCACTGCCCGTCGCGGGGTACGAGCCGGGCGTGTCGCGCCGACGCGTAGTCGTCGGTGATCACCAGGGTCGAGTCCTCCGCCCGTCCGATCGTGATCTGGGCCTCCCCGAGGGTGATCCGGGTGCCGGCCAGCTGACCGGCGGTGACCACCATCTGGTGGGCAGCGCGACCCCGCTTCGCCTTGGCCGGCTTGCCGGCGGGCTGGCCGGTCGACGCGCCGACCCCGCGTGGCGCGGCCACCAGCCGACCCGACCGGGCCCCCGCGAAGAGGTCCCGGCGGATCACGCCGACCACAGTGAAGACGAAGATCCACAGCAGGATGAGGAATCCGAACCGGGCAACGGTGATGACGAGCTCCGGCAACGGGGATCAGCCGTCCACGCGGAAGGTCAGCGTCGTGGTGCCGAGCTGGATCATGTCGCCGGGGTTGAGCGCGACCGCCGACACCCGCTGGCCGTTGACCATCGTGCCGTTCGTCGAGCCCAGGTCGGTCAGCACCACCTGGCCGCCGTCGAAGTCCAGCCGGGCGTGCCGCCGGGAGATGCCGACGTCGGGCAGGCGCAGGTTGGCCTGGTCGCCACGGCCGATCACGGTCGAGCCCATCTGGAGCGGGTAGGTGCGACCGTCGCCGGAGACCAGACGGACGTTGCGCCCGCCGCCCTGGCCGGGCGGGGGGCCGTAGCCGCCGCCCTGGTCGTAGGCGGGGTACGCCGGGCCGGCGTCGTAGCCGCCGCCGGAGTCGTAGCCGCCCGGCGCGGAGACCGGGGCGACGTCACCGCCGGTGTATACCTCGGCGGTCACCCGGAACATGCCGGTGTCCAGTCCCTCACCACGTTCGACCTCGACGATCACGTCGCCGTAGACCGTCCAGGCCTGCTCGCCGATGAACTCCGCCTGCGACTGGGCCAACTCCTGGGCCAGCGCGGCGGCGTACGGCGCCAACCGACTGTGGTCGTACGGCGAGAGATCGATCACGTAGCGGTTGGGCACCAACGTGCGCCCACCGGCCAGGATCGCCTTGTGCGCCTCGGCCTCCCGCTGCATGGCGTTGAGGATCTCCACGGGGTGGACCACCCCTTTGAAGACCTTGGCGAAGGCCCCCTCGACCAGGCCTTCCAGACGCTTCTCGAAGCGTTGCAGCACGCTCACCGGCTCCTCCTCGGGTCCCGAGGCAATGATGGTATCCGGACACCGCCTCCGCAGCTCACACGCCGCTCGGCCGGCTGCCGACGGCCCGTTCGTGACCAGGCCCGCGAGCGTGCTACAGTTTCGTCCGCCACGGACGGTGATCGCCCGTGGCATGACCAGTGGACAGCGTAATATGTCCCGGCACCCGGCGCAGATGGCGGGTTCGGGATGGGATACGGTGTCCCGGGTCGCGCCACGGGGATGTGGCGGAATGGCAGACGCGCACGGTTCAGGTCCGTGTGTCCGAAAGGACGTGGGGGTTCAACTCCCCCCATCCCCACCATCACGAGGGCTCCGCAGGCTGCGGGGCCCTCGCACCATATCGGGACGCAGCGGACGTCACGCTATGCTCCGGTGGTTTCCCTGCCTCCCATGGACCAGGAGTGGCGTGTGAGTGTCGCGTTGGTGACCGGTTCCGGCGGTCTGATCGGCTCCGAGGCGGCCCGGCACTTCGCCGGCCTCGGCCTCGACGTGGTCGGCATCGACAACGACATGCGGCGATACTTCTTCGGCGAGGACGGCTCGACCGCCTGGAGCCTCGACCGCCTCGCCGCCGACCTGGGGCCCGCGTACACCCACCACGCGGTGGACATCCGCGACCGGGACGGTCTGGAAGGCGTCTTCACCAGGTACGGCCGGGACATCGCCGTGGTGATCCACAGCGCCGCTCAGCCCAGCCACGACTGGGCCGCCAAGGAGCCGTACACCGATTTCGACGTGAACGCCGGCGGCACGCTCAACGTGCTGGAGAACACCCGGCGGCACGCGATCGACGCGCCGTTCATCCACTGTTCCACGAACAAGGTCTACGGTGACCGGCCGAACACGCTTCCGCTGATCGAGCTGGAGACCCGCTACGAGTTGCCGGAGGACCACCACTGGTACGACGGCATCACCGAGGACATGTCGATCGACGAGTCGCTGCACTCGATCTTCGGCGCCTCGAAGGTCGCCTCCGACGTGATGGTCCAGGAGTACGGCCGGTACTTCGACATGAAGACCGCCTGCTTCCGCGGTGGCACGCTGACCGGCCCGGCGCACTCCGCGGCGGAGCTGCACGGCTTCCTGGCGTACCTGATGCGGTGCGTGATGGAGGGCCGGACGTACAACCTCTTCGGCTACAAGGGAAAGATGGTCCGGGACGCGATCCACTCCCGGGACGTCCTGACCGCGTTCGAGGCGTTCTTCCGCGAGCCGCGCTCCGCCCAGGTCTACAACCTCGGCGGCGGCCGGCACTCCAACACCTCGCACATCGAGGCGTTCCGGGTCGCCCAGGAGATCACCGGCCGGGACTCGCGGATCAACTACGTCGAGCAGGCCCGCACCGGCGACCACCAGTGGTACGTCAGCAGCATGGCCCGGTTCGAGGAGCACTACCCCGCCTGGAAGATCACCTACGACGTGCCGATGATCCTCCGTGAGATCTACGAGGCGAACGTCGACAAGTGGGTGCCGAAGGCATGACCGTCGACACCAAGCGCAACGTGCTCGGCGTGCTCGTCGACGCCACCGACTACACCCGGGCCACCGAGGCGGTGGTCTCGGCCGCACGCGAGCGCCACCCGCTGGCCCTGACCGCGCTCGCCGTGCACGGCGTGATGACCGGGGTGCTCGATCCGGCGCACAACGCCCGGCTCAACTCGTTCGACGTGGTCACCCCGGACGGGCAGCCGGTGCGCTGGGCGCTCAACCTGCTGCACGGCGCCGGCCTCACCGACCGTGTCTACGGCCCGGAGCTGACCCTCCGGGTGCTCGCCCGGTTCGCCGACGAAGGGCTGCCTGTCTATCTCTACGGCTCCACCGAGGAGACCCTGGCCCGGCTGATCCCGGCGCTGGAACGTACCTTCCCCGCGCTGAAGATCGCCGGGGTCGAGCCGTCCAAGTTCCGGGCGGCCAACCCCGGCGAGGACACCGAGATCGCCGACCGGATCAAGAACAGCGGCGCCCGCCTCGTCCTGGTCGGGCTGGGCTGCCCCCGGCAGGAGGTCTTCGCGTATGCCATGCGACCGCTGCTGGACATGCCGCTGATGGCGGTCGGCGCGGCGTTCGACTACCACGCCGGGCTGCTGCGCAACCCGCCGCCGTGGATGCAGCGCGCCGGGCTGGAGTGGTTCTGGCGGCTCGGGCTGGAACCGAAGCGGCTGTGGCGCCGCTACGTCATCCTCAACCCGGCCTACCTGGCCCGGCTGGCCGCGCAGAAGACCGGCCTGTGGAAGGCCACGCCGCCGGCGCCGGCCACCGGACGCCCCGCCACCTTCGACGTCTGATCCCCTACGGGGAGACGTTCGGGGGTAAGCGGGGTGCCGCCCCGGATTCGGTGCGCGTCGAAGTGGGCAAGGCTGGGGCCATGGATGACCGTCTCGTCGTGTTGCTCCCCGTCGCCGCCGTGTGGCTGGCCGCCGGCCTGGTCGCGGAGGGCCTGCCCGGGCTGGACCGCGCCCGGGCGCTGCGGCGGCGTACCGGATGGTTGTCCGCCCTGGTGCTGACCGGCCTCGCGCTCACCGCGGCGGTCCTCGCCGCGGGCCTCCAGAGCGCCGGTGGCACCGCGATCGACCGGGCCGCCGCCGGGCTCGCCGTCGCGGCGCTGCCGGCGGCGGTCGTCGGGGTCTGGACGGTACGCCGGGTCCGGCGCCTGCGGGCCGGCGCGGGCGCCTTCGCCGCCGCCCCGGAAACCCCGGCCCCGCACGCGCTGCGAGCCGCCGCCGCGCACCCACTGATCGCGCTTCCGCTCCAGGCGACCGCGCTCGCGATGCTCGTCGCCGTGCTTCCGGCCCTCGGTGTCGACCTGTTCGCCGCGCCGGGCGTGGCCGGCCCGGCGATCACCGTCGCGGTGCTCGGCGTGTCCGCGATCGGGGTACGCCACGCGCTGCGGCACAACCGGCTCGCCGAGCGGGCCACGCAGCCGCTGACCGCCGTGTCGGCGGTCTCAGCGCGATCGGCTCGCGCCCTGCACGTATAGCAGTTCCAGGATCGCCCGGGTCGCCTCGAACCAGCGGTCGAGCCAGCCGGGCGGGGGCACGCTGCCCCTGGGCGGCAGCTCCAGCAGCAGGCCACGCAGCAGCGGATGGTCCACCAGGGACTCCGGCTGCTCCACCGGCCAGCCGCTTGGCGGAAAGGACGGCTCGGTGAGCGGGTTCGGGTCGAGCGACGGCAGGGAGAGCGCCGGGGCGGCCTGCTCCGGCGTGCCGGCGTCCCGGCCGGCCAGCTCGTCGCCGTCACCGGAGACCACCTCGGTCAGGACGGTGTCCCGCCGGGCCCCACGATATTTGCCACCGAACCGCTCGGGCTTGCCCGGGCCATTGGTGAGATTCTCTGAACCGATCGTCGTCATCCGTCTCGCCTGCCTCGTTCGGTTGCCGATCCGTGCGGTTCAACGAGGCGGAACGGAACTGGCGACGGGTCACCGGCGCGGCCGGCACACCGACGGGAACGGTCCCGCCCGGCGACGCTGCCGGACGGGACCATGCTTCCGGGGGTACGGATCAGCTTTGGCCGAAGGCCCCGCCCCTGGCGCGGGCGACGAAGGCGTGCCAGTCACCCGGGGCGAAGACCAGGGCCGGACCGGCCTTGTCCTTCGAGTCCCGGACGCCGACCGCCCCGGTCACGTAAGCGACCTCCACGCAGTTGTCGCAGTTCGGCCCGCTCTTCGAGCTTTTGAACCACGTCGCCTGCGTCAGGTCCACGGGGAACTCCTTGGTCGCCATTTCCACAGCGGCTCCTCTGCCAGTCTCGCGATGTGTGCGACGGACTCCTCCGGTCGAATGGCCGCTGCTCGAATGTGATCGAAGATGAAGCTGTACTTCTGCAGTTCGTCGCTCTTCTCCAGGAAGAGCCCACCCGTGGCGTTCTCCGCGTACACGACATCGGGATCACTGGGTTCGGGGAAGCCGAGGATCGAGAAGGTCCCGTCCATGCCGGCGTGCGCTCCCACCTCGAAGGGCAGGACCTGCACCGTCACGTTCGGCAGTTCGGCCACCTCCACCAGCCGCTTGAGTTGGCCACGCATCACCGCGTCGCCGCCAACCGGCCGGCTCAGCACCGCTTCATCGAGCACCACCCACAGATCGACCGGATCGTCCTGGGTCAACAACGACTGACGACCCAATCGGACACGCACGCGTTGGTCGATCTGATCGGCGGTGAAGTCCGGCCGGGCGGCTCGGATCATCGCGCCGGCGTACTCCTCGGTCTCCAGCAGACCCGGCACGACCTGCTGTTCGTAGGCCCGGATCGTGCTGGCCGCCGCCTCCAGGCCGACATACGCCCCGACCAGCACCGTGCTGTACGGGTGCCACCAGCCCTTCTGCCGGGCCTCGCGGGCGATCTGCACCAGCTCGTCGCTCTCCGCGCCGACCACCCCGTAGATGCGGAGCATGTCCCGCACGTCGCGTGGCGTCGCGGTGGTGTGCCCGGTCTCGATCCGGGAGACCTTGGACGCCGAGCACTCGAGTTGCTCGGCGACCGCCTCTATGGTGATGCCGGCCGCCTCGCGCTGCCGACGGAGTTCGGCCCCGAGTCGACGCCGGCGGATGGTCGGGCTGCGCCGTTCGCTCACGAGATCTCCTAGCACGGCAGGGGGGTGCCGGTCCTCGACCGGCCGCGACGGGCGAAACCGGCGTCCAGTGTGCCGCCCGGATCCCGGACGCATCAAGCGTCCCGTTCACGTGTCCCGCTCACTTATCGGCAAAAGTCGACGTGCAACTTGCATGTCGCACGTGGCTGATGCACTCTGTCCGTATGGCGCGGGTTACTCACCGTCTTCGCTTGATCTCGGGGCGTGGCGGGTGGATCGTCCCGTGCCGCGCGCGACCTGCACCGGAATGAAGACCCCGCCGCTGCACGCCAGCTGGACTGCGGCGGCGGGAGCGGCAACCGGAGCAGCCGGGTGATGGTCGGGTGGCGGTCCGCCACCGCGGGTACGGCCCGACCAGCACCGACCCACCGACCGTCGGTCCACCAGGCAGAACCCCCGTCACCGGACCGCATCCGACCCCCGTTCAACCTCGCCGGCCCCGCTCGCCGGCCGAACCCTCCCAGGAGCCCATGTGCTTCCCCGCTCCGGTGACGTACTGCATGTGACACGCGCGGCGAGTGTCCAGTTCTTCCGACCGATCATGTTCCGCATGATCCGGGTGCTCGACTGGCCGACCTACGACGGTTGGATCTGGCTCGACGGCTACGAGTTGAACGCGGCGGGGGACGCGGTCAACAGGCGGTCGATCTTCGTACAGCAGGAGGGGTTGCGGCGGATCCAGGCCGCGCCGACCCCCCGCCAGCACACCGTCCGCACCGCCCGACGTCCGGTGACCCGGACTCCGGTCCGGGTGGGCTGAACTCACGGTTCCCCGCCGGGTGGGCGTGCCGAGGCCATAGGATCAGTACGCCCACCCCGGCACGTTCCACCCCGCGCGCCATGGACCCTGAACCAGGGATGGTCATGGTCAAAATGCCCGCCGCGCGGCGGCACCACCGGTTTCGCATCGGCTACGCCCTCGGGCTCTTCGCGTTCCTCGCGATCGCGCTCGCGCTCACGGCCCGCCACCCGGCCTTCTCCGCCACTGATCCACTCGCCGACCCCGTACCGGCCCCGGCGATCACCGTAGCCGGCGAGGACGCCCACTCGGCCACCAGTCCGTCGGCGGACTTCCGGTCGCTCACCGATCCGGCGGACGAGCCCGCGCAGGCCGGGGCGGGCGAGGACGAGCCGGCACCAGCGGGTGGAGCCGACGTGCCGGCCGACGCCGACCAGGCGGGTGCCGGTGCCGGTGAGGGCACGCTTGCCGACCGGCCCCTCACGTCGACCGACCCCGGCCGGTCGCTGTTCTACTCCGGGCTGCTCGGGCTCGCCATCTCGCTGGCCGGGCTCGGTCTGGTCGGCACCCGACGCCGACAGTGGTGACCGTCAGGGCGTGGCGGAGGTGGCCGGCGCGGAACCCGGGCTGGTCCCACCGGTCGTCGGCGTGCCGGTCGTGGGAGCCGCCGCCTCGGCCACCACGAGAGTGACCCGCTCACCCTCGCCCACGGAGTAACCGGCCTCCGGATCCGTTTCGATCACGGTGCCGGCCGGCCGGTCCGACGGCCGGCGCCGCACCCGGTAGTCGATTCCGAGCTGGTCCAGCGCCGACCGGGCGACACCCTCCGGAAGCCCCACCAACGGCGGCATCGGCACCTCCGCCGCCGTTGTGGTCGGCGGTGTGCTCGACGGAGAACTGCTCGGCGACGCGCTTGTCGGCGTGGCACTCGGCGACGCGGAAGTGCTCGGCACCGCCGACGGAGACGTGCCCGGACCGGAGTCGCGGTCGGCGGCGCGCAACGCCAGCCAGACTCCGGCCGCGATCAACCCGATCAGGATCAGGGCCAGGATGCCCAGCAGGATCGGCATCCACCAGCGACGCCCGGCCTGCTCGTCGCCGTACCACTCGGCACCCGGCTCCGGGTAGCCGGCCGGCCGCGGCGGTGGCACCCCGGCCCGGCCGGACCAGGCCCCACCGCCGACCACCTCCTGACGCCCGGTGGCGTCGAGAGGCCGGGACGCGCCACCGGGCAGGGGGCGCGTGGCGTTCTCCCCATCCCCCGCCGCGTTCCGGGGCATCGCCCGGGTGGCGTCCGCGTCCTGACCAGCCGCGTCCCGAGGCACCGCCCGGGTCGCGTCCGCATCCTGACCGGCAGCGTCCCGAGGCACCGCCCGGGTGGCATCGGCGTCGGCCGCGGAGCGGTCCGACGGCATCGCGCGGGTGGCGTCCGGATCGTCGCCGGCGGCGGCCTCGCCCGGCGGCGTGCCGCGGGTGGCGTCGCCGCTCCGGTCCGGAGGCAGCGCCCGGGTCGCGTCCATGTCGCCGGCGGGTGACTGCTGACGGTCGTCGCTCATGACACACGCCCTCCCCACCGGGACGGGGCACACGGCCCTCGATCGTCCACCGTAGCGTTCCACCACCACGCCTGCCGGGATCAGCGCGCCGGCTGGCCGTACCGATCCGTCGAGGCGTGGGTTGCGGGTCCGTCAGGGCGTCGGCTGCGGGCTGGCCGTCGGCGTACCCGGAGGCGCGTCGCCGCAGGTCAACGCGACCTGGTCGTTCCAACGGGCGGTGCCCCCGGCGGCCGGATCCTGCGCCGAGACCGAGCCCTGACGACCGGTACGGTAGCGGGGATAGAGCCCTCCTTCCACCAGCTCGTCGGCGGCCTCGGAACAGACCCGGCCGTCGAGGTCGGGCACCGTGACCGCTGGCGCCGGACCGGCGACCCAGACGGTGACGGTGACACCGCGCTTCACCGGGGCACCCGGCGACGGTGACGTGCGTTCCACCGCGCGGCCCGAGCCGCTTCCGAACACCAGCCGCCAGCCGAGCCGCCGGTCGCGCAACTCCTGTCGGGCGTGTTCGAAGTCCGCGCCCACCAGCTCCGGCACCGTGAGACCAGTCGGGGTGGCCGACCGGTTGTCCGTCGGGCCGTCCGCGGTGGGGCGGTCCTCGGCGGGCACACTCTCGGTCGGGCGGGGCGGTGAAACCGCCGTCGGCGGCGAGGACTCGGACGAGGCGGACGGCTGGTCCGACCCACCGGCCAGGATCCAGCCGGCACTTCCGCCGATGACCGCCAGCAGGACCACCGCCACGGCGCCGCCGACGAAGAGCCGGGTACGGTTCGGACCGTTCTCGTCGCGTACCGGCTGCCGCTCGTCCGTCATCGCGTCTCCCGCCTCAGTCACCGGCACCGTAGCCGGTGCCGCCAAGCCACCCACGGCCGGTCGGTGCTCCCACGACTCGCCGGGCCGACCTCGGGACGTTACGCTGCCCGGCATGGCCAGACGGGGCTGGGGAGGATCGACCGCCGCCGCGCTCGGCGTGGCTGCCGGCGCGGGCGCCGCGCAGCTCGGCTTCGGCTACGGGCTCGGCATCATCAACTGGGCGCCGACCGGCGCGGTACGGATCGAGTCGGCCTGGGTGGCGAGCCTCGCCTGGGCCACCTGGATCGCCGCTACCTCGGTCATCGCCGGCGCGGTCTGCGCCCAGCGGCTGCGCGGCGGCGACGAGCCATCGGGCACACTGCCCCGGCTCGGGCTCGCCCTCGCCGCCGGTGTAGGCGCACTGGTCACCGTGCTGCTGGTGGCGGTGCCGGCCCGGGCCGCCCGGGTGCCGGACACCTCGGCGCCGCAGACCGTCGCAGCCGCGTACGCGGCTGCGGGGCTGCTGCTCGGGGTGCTGCTGGCTACCTGGGCGCTGCACACCCGTGCCGCCGCCACCAACCTGATCGCCACCACCGGCTGGCTCTGGCTGCTCGCCGTGGTGTCGGTGGTGGACGGGGTCCTCTCCGGCCGTGGCCTGACCACCGCCCAACTCGGCATCTGGCAGATCAGTGCGGACAGCGCGCGATTCTGGATCCGCGACTACTTCTACTGGCCGGGGGCGCTGCTCTCGCTGGGCTCCGCCCTGGTGATCGGGGTGCTGGCCGCCCGACGCGCGGCTCGATCGCCGCGGGTGCGGATCGGCGCGGCCGCCTCCGGTGCGGCCGGCCCGCTGCTTGTCGCACTGGCATACCTGCTGGCCGTGCCGCGGTTGGCCGGCATCGCCGCCGAGCAGTTATCGGCCCACCTGATCGCCCCGTACGCGGTGATCGCCGGGGTGGGCGGCTCGGTCCTGGTGGCCGCGCTGGCCCAGCGAGCTGACCGTCGGGCAGCCGACGGCGCACCGGTTACCGGCGGGTCCGGGGAACTCACCGGCGAGCCGGCCGCGGTCCCGTCCCAACGCGGGAAGGCGGAGCCGGCGGCGAACGCAGATGCGGAACTGGCGGGCACAGCGGCGGAACCGGAGCGCGACGCGGCGCCGGTGGACGCAGTGGCGGAACCGGGGCGCGACGCGGCGCCGGCGGGCGCAGTGGCGGAACCGGGGCGCGCAGCGGCGGAGCCGGCCAGCAGCGGGAAGAAGCCGGCCGGCCGGTTCTTCCGTCGCCGCGCCGCAGCCGGGGCGGTCCTCGGCGACCAGCCCGCGGGCGAGCCTCACCCGACCGCTTCGACCGATTTCGGCGACCGGACCGGGGCGACGGACGCGACCACGACACCCGTTGGCCGCGAGCCCGACGACGCAGCCGGCTCCCGGCCGCAGACGACGACGGCCCGCTCCGAACCGGAGACGACAGTCGGCTCGGAGCCGAGGACGACGGTCGGGCCCGGTCGGCGGACTGCGAACGGCCCCGGTCCGGGAACGACGGCCGGCCCACGGCCGCGGTCGACGGCAGCGGCCACGCCGGACGCAACGGTAGGTCCCACCGGCGGGGTGGCCGACGAGCCGGGTAGCGACGCACGGTCCGGCACCGATCGTCGTGGCCGGGCGGTGCCACGACAGCGGCAGCCCGAGGGTGCCTCGATTGACGATCCTGCCGTCCGCCGCGACGAGAAGCCGCACACCGACGAGTCCGACACCGACAAGTCGGACACCGAGGGCCGCTCAATCGGAACGTCGTCCCCGCCCGTCGAGCCGAAGGCCCGCCGCCGCGCCCGCTGATCCCGCCGCTCCGCGCCGATGGTTGTTAAGAAGGGGCCCCTCCTCTACCAGAAGCGTTAAGCGGGGGCCCCTCCTTACTCGATCGGCCAGGTGTGGACGGGGTCGTTGGCACGTTGGAACTCGGCGTAGCGCTGGACCATGTGGTGCAGCGCGGCCTTCCGGTCCATGCCCCGGTGTCGCTGGGCGGCCCACACCGTCTCGGTCTGCCACACCGCGCCGTTGCGGCCGGTACGGCAGCGTCCCTCGATCACGCCGAGGAGGCGGTCGCGTTCGGCCGGCGCCACGCCGAACCGGTCCAGCCCCTGCGCGGCCACCGGCAGCAACGTGTCGAGCACGAGCGTGGTGACCGGCACGTCGCCGAGGCCGGGCCAGTGCAGCACCGCGTCGATGCCGCGTCGGGCTGCGGCGTGGAAGTTCTCCTCGGCGGAGCTGAAGGTGAGCTGGCTCCAGATCGGGCGGTCGGCCTCGGCGAGGCCGCGGGCGAGGCCGAAGTAGAGCGCGGCGTTGGCGAGCATGTCCACCACGGTCGGGCCGGCGGGCAGGACGCGGTTCTCCACCCGGAGGTGGGGGAGGCCGTTCATGATGTCGTAGACCGGGCGGTTCCAGCGGTAGACGGTGCCGTTGTGCAGCCGGAGCTCGCCGAGTTGAGGCACGCCGCCGGCATGCAGCACTTCGACCGGGTCCTCCTCCTCGCAGATCGGCAGCAGCGGCGGGAAGTAGCGGACGTTCTCCTCGAACAGGTCGAAGATCGACGTGATCCAGCGCTCGCCGAACCAGACCCGCGGGCGTACGCCCTGGGCCTTCAGCTCGTCGGGCCGGGTGTCGGTGGCCTGTTCGAAGAGGGCGATCCGGGTTTCCGCCCAGAGTTGCCGGCCGTAGAGGAATGGGGAGTTGGCACCGAGTGCGACCTGCACGCCGGCGATCGCCTGGGAGGCGTTCCAGTGGTCGGCGAAGCTGTCCGGCGCGACCTGGAGATGGAACTGGAGACTGGTGCAGGCGGCCTCCGGCGCGATCGAGTCGGTGTGCGTACGCAGCCGCTCGACGCCGTTGATGTCCAGCTCGATGTCCTCGCCCCGGGCGCCGACGATCTGGTCGTTGAGCACCCGGTAGCGGGCGTCGGTGGAGAGGTTGTCGGCGACCAGGTGGCGCTCGGTGAGCGTGGGCAGGATGCCCACCATGACGATGGCGGCGTCGGACTTGGCCGCCCGCTCGTCGGCGCGGCTGAGGCTGCTGTGGAGGTCGCGCTCGTAGTCGGTGAAGCCGGTGCTTTCGATCAGCCGGGGCGAGGCGTTCAGCTCCAGGTTGAACTGGCCCAGCTCGGTTTGGAAGAGCGGGTCGGCGATGTCGGCCAGGATCTGGTCGTTGCGCATGGCAGGTTCGGCGGCGGCGTCGACCAGGTTCAGCTCGATCTCCAGGCCGGTCATCGGCCGGGCGGCGTCGAAGCCGAAGTCGTCGAGCATCAGCGCGAAGACGTCCAGGCACCGCCGGACCTTCTGCCGGTAGCGGACTCGATCCTCGCGGGTGAAGGCGCCCTGCTCGACGTCCTTGCCCATTTGTCCTCCCGGCGCCGGTGCCACGGAACCGTTGGCGTTCCGCAACGCATTGTGAACCATTCACGTGGTGTGCGTAAGTGCGTCCGGCCCGGCGAGCCCGGGTCGGACAGGTGGAGCTCCTGTACCCAGCCACCACCCGGCACAGCGCGGGGTGACCCACGAACATCACGTGACAATCCGCACCCACCCGCAGTTCCCCACTGCAGATCGCCCGAGGGCCACGCCGGCGGGGCGGGGATGCGGGACGGGCCCGCGCCGTCGGGTGACGGTGCGGGCCCGTGGGCCTGATGTGGGCTCAGCCCTGGCGGATGGCCTCGCCCTCGATCTCGATCTTGACCTTGCGGCCGACCAGGACGCCACCGGTCTCCAGGGCGACGTTCCAGGTCAGGCCGAAGTCCTCCCGGTCGATCTCGGTGTGCGCCGAGAAGCCGAAGATGTCCTGCCCGAACGGGCTGCGGCCGACGCCCTCGAACTCGACCTCCAGCTCCACCGGACGGGTCACGCCCTTCACGGTCAGCTCGCCGGTGAGCACGAACTCGTTGCCCTCGCGCGACTTCACGCCGGTGCTGCGGAACTCCAACGTCGGGAACTGCTCGGCGTCGAGGAACTCCGGGCTGCGCAGGTGCGCGTCGCGGTCCGCCTGGGCGGTGTTGATGCTGGCGGCCTGGATGCTGGCCGTGACCGAGGACTGGAGCGGGTCGTCGGTCACGGTGATGGTGGCGGTGGCGTCGGCGAACTCACCGCGTACCTTGCTGACCATCATGTGCCGCGCGACGAAGCCGACGCGCTTGTGCGCGGCGTCCAGGAGGTACGTGCCGGGGGCCGGGATGGTGAGCCCTTCCCAGTCGCGGGTAGTCGCCTCGGTGCTGCTGGTCATGATGCGTTCCTCCGGAGAAGATTGTTTAGTAGCCCAACGGCTGACTAAGCAACTATAGCCACAGCAATATTCCCCGTGTCAAGTGCTGTTAGGATGGCGACGTGGACCAGAACGTGTTCGACGACCCTCGGATCACCGCCGTCGGCCTGCTCTACGAGGCGCATGCCGGGCTCTCCGCCCGGTTTGCCGCCCAGTTCGAGGAGCACGGGCTCTCGCCGGTCGAGTTCGAGGTGCTGACCCGGCTCGCCCGCTCGCCCAACAACCAGCTACGCATGACCGATCTGGCGGCACAGACCTCGCTGTCGACAAGCGGGGTCACCCGTGTCGTCGACCGGATGGAGCGGGACGGTCTGATCTGCCGCCGGGCCTGCCCCTCCGACCGGCGCAGCTCCTTCGCGGTGGTGACCACCTCGGGTCTGGAGCGGCTGGACGAGACGCTTCCCGGCCACCTGAAGATCATCGAGCAGTGGTTCACCGGCCAACTCGAAGCGGCTCAGCTCGCCGGGCTCCTGGACGGGTTGCGTCGGGTGCGGGACGCGGTCCACCCGGGCGCCACCGCCGGCAGCACCGAACCGGCCGGGACCGACGCCTGCTGACCCCACTGTTACCCGCCGGTCACCGGCAGAATGACCGGCAGAACCACCCGAGAACCGGGGCAGAAGCGGATATAGACGTATCAACCGGTTGACGCGCCTGGATAGGCTTTCAGGCGCGGGGGGCACCGGGGGGTGCTGGCGCGAGCGTGGAGCGAGGGGCAGCACCAGGGGGCTACTTCGCTCGCGCCACCCCCGCGCCTCTGCACCGCACCGACTCCGCCCACGCGCGGCACCGCCTTACGTCCAGGCACCGCCCCACGGCCGGCATCGCCCAAACGTCCGGCATCGCTCACGCCCACCGAGCGCGTTCCCGCAACGGCGCGAGCAGTTCCTCCTCCCGGGGCAACAGGCTGACGCCTGTCACCTGCCGCGCGCGGTCCAACCGGTCCAAGACCGTCGGATCGTCGGTGCTGGCCGCCAACCCCACCAACGCCTCGACCAGGTCCCGCCGATCCGCACCGTCGGCGGCGGCCTCGGCCGCCGCCGCGAACCACTCCGCCGCCAGCTCCCGGTCTCCCCGGTGCAACGCCACCTGACCCTCGATCAATGCGCGGAGCGCGTCCTCCCCGTGCGCGTTCCGGCCCCACCCGGGCGGGTCCCACCGCTCCGCGGCCGGCGGCCGGCGCGGGCCCGGCACCGGGCCGGACGGCCACACCTCGGTCACCACCGCCAATGCCTCGTCGTCGCGCCCCTCGATCGCGAGTGCCAGCCCGACCGAACCGATCGTCCGGCGCAGCCGCCCCGGATCACCCAACTCCACGAGCGCGGACGCCGCCCGCCGCCCCTGCTCGGCTGCCTCGGCGTACCGGCCCTCCAACCTGGTCAGCTCCGCCAGGTCGGCCCGAGCGAGCAGACGGAGTCGCTGGTCACCGGACTGCGCTGCCAAACGGTCGACGGTGGCCAGCCGGCGTCTGGCGCCGGCCAGCTCCCCCACCCGCACGTCGTGCCAGGTCAGGTGGTGCTGGGCGACCGCCACCTCGCGTACCCGCTGGTGCCGGGTGGCCAGCGCCAGCGCCGCCTCGGCCTGCTCGCGGGCCTCGTCGTGCGCGCCGAGCCCGCGCAGCACCGCGCAGAGCACCGACCGGGCGGACAGCTCCCCGGTCACATCGCCGACCTCGGCGAAGGTCGCAAGTGCCGCCCGGGCTGCCGGCAGTTCCTCCGGCCCCGCCCCGTGCTCGGCGGCCAGCCGGGCCGCGCCGAGCAACGCCCAGGCCCGCAACACCGGTCGCGCGTCGGCGGTACGCGGATCGGCGAGCAGTCGCCGCAGCCAACGGCGACCGGAGACGTCCCGCCCACGCAGCCGCCACCACCGGGGCAGCGCCGCGGCCAACAGCAGCGCGGTCCCCGGCGCCTCCTGCGCGGCGTACGCCAGTGCGGCGCCGATGTCGCCGGTCGCCTCGTCGAGCAGGTGCACGGTGCCGGGCAGCTCCGCGCCGACAAGGCCGGGCGCGGTACGCCGGACCAGGCCGGCAACCACCGACGCGTGTCGCAGCCGGATGCCCTCCGTCTCGCCCTCCACCTCGGCCTGCTCGGCGGCGAAGTCACGGACCGCATCAAGCAGCCGGAACCGGAACGGACCCGTGCCTCGAACGCTGAGCAGCCCCAACTCGCGCAGCCGGTCCAGCAGCGGGGCCGCGTCCCACCGTCCACCGCCGTCGGCGAGCAACTCCTCGGCCAGCTCGACCGACCAGCGGTTCCGGAACGCGGAGAGCCGGCGCAGCGCCCGGCGTTCGGCGGGGGCGAGCAGGTGGTAACTGGTCGCCACCGCCTCACGCAACGTCACCGTGCCGGCGGCCGGATCGGCGGGCTCCCAGCCGGGGCGTAGGCCGGCCAGGTCGAGGACCCGGTCGCCGTACCGGTCAAGCAGTTCGGGGACGTCGAGGATGCGGCCCCGCGCGGCCATCAGCTCGATGGCCAGGGGCAGGCCGCCGAGGCGGCGGACCAGCGCGGCGAGAGCCGGCAGCTCCGCCGGGGTCGGTGGCGCGTGCCGGGCCTGGGTGAACCGGGTCGCGAAGAGCGCCGCGGCGGGCCAACGGGCCAGCTCGGACCGGTCCGCCGGCTCGGCCCCGGCCGGCGGTACGTCAAGCGGCGCGACGGGCCGGACCAGCTCGCCGGCCAGCCCGAGCGGTCGACGGCCGGTCACCAGCACCCGCAGCGTCGGCGCGGTGGTGGTGAGGGACCGCAGCGCCTCCGCCACCGGCCCGGGTGCCCGTTCGACGGCGTCGACGAGCAGCAGCGCCGGCCGGTCGCCGAGCCGACAGGCGAGGTCGGCGAGGCGGCTCACGCCGAACACCGCGGTCGAGGCGGCGAGCACGTCGGCGGCGTCCGAGCCCTCGCCGGCCAGCACCCCGGCCACACCGGCCGGATGCCGGTACGCGACGGCGTGGGCGACGGTGAGCGCGAGCGCGCTCTTCCCGACCCCGGCCAGCCCGACCAGGCTCACCACCGGATGCGCGGCGAGCAGGGCGGACACCTCGGTCACGTCGTGTTCCCGGCCGAGCAGCGGCACGGGCTGGGGGAGCGCGATCGGCGTACCCGGATCGGGGGTGGCCCCGACCGGCGCGGAGGCCGACGGGGAGGGCGGCGCAGGGGTTGGCGCGGGGGTTGGCGCGGGCCGGGCCGTGCTGACGAACTCCCGCCGGGTCGCGCCGGTCAGGCCGAGCGCGTCGGCGAGCAGGCCGACGGTGGTGCGTTGGGGCCGGGTCGCCCGGCCCCGCTCCAGATCGCGGACGGTCCGCACGCCCACGCCGGCCCGGCTTGCCAACTCGGCCTGGGTCAGGCCGGCGGCGAGCCGGTGCCCGCGCAACAGGTCGGACAGCGGTGTCCGGCCACCCGGGCTCCGTGAACGATCATGGTCCGGAGTCATGGGCACGAAGAGTACGGATGGGATCTGACGCTCCACAGTCCAGCGTCAACCACCCGACCGTCCGACGCCGATATCCGACAGACGGCCGAGTCGAGGGTCGGTCACATGCCGAGATCCCGCGCGATGATCATGCGTTGCACCTCGCTGGTGCCCTCCCCGATCTCCAGGATCTTCGAGTCGCGCCAGAAGCGGGCGACCGGGTATTCGTTCATGAAGCCGTAGCCGCCGTGGATCTGCGTCGCCTCCCGGGCGTTGTCCACCGCGACCGTGCTGGCGTGTAGCTTGGCTATCGCGGCCTGCCGCTTGAACGGCTCGCCGGCAAGCATCCGGGCGGCGGCGTCGTAGTAGGCCAGCCGGGCGGTGTGCGCCTTCAGCTCCATGTCCGCGATCTTGAACTGGATCGCCTGGTAGTTGCCGATCGGCTGGCCGAACGCCTGGCGCTCCTTGGCATATTTGACCGACTCGTCGACGCAGCCCTGGGCCAGGCCGACGGCGAGCGCGGCGATGGCGATCCGCCCCTCGTCCAGGATGCGCAGGAACTGGGCGAAGCCTCGACCGCGCGCGCCGAGCAGGTTCTCCGCCGGCACCCGGCAGTCGTCGAAGGTCAGCTCGTGGGTGTCCGAGGCGGTCCAGCCGACCTTCGAGTAGCCGGGCGCGACAGTGAAGCCGGGCGTGCCGGACGGCACGATGATCGTCGACAGCTCCTTGCTGCCGTCCGGCTTGGTGCCGGTGACCGCGGTGACCGTGACAAGCGTGGTGATGTCGGTGCCGGAGTTGGTGATGAACGCCTTCGAACCGTTGATCACCCACTCGTTCGTGGCCTCGTCGAGCACCGCCCGGGTCCGGGTGCCGCCCGCGTCCGAGCCGGTGCCCGGCTCGGTCAGCCCGAAGCCGGCCAGCGCCTCGCCGCTGAGCAGCTTCGGCAGCCACCGCTCCTTCTGCTCCTCGGTGCCGAAGCGGTAGATCGGCATCGCGCCGAGCGACACCGCCGCCTCCAGCGTGATGGCGACGCTGGAGTCGACCCGGGCCAGCTCTTCCAGCGCCAGGCAGAGCGCGAAGTAGTCGCCGCCCATGCCGCCGTGCTCCTCGCCGAACGGCAGCCCGAACAGCCCCATCTTGCCCATCTGCCGGATGATCTCGTACGGGAAGGTGTGCTGCTCGTAGTGCTCGCCGATCACCGGGGCGACCATCTCGCGGGCGAACTCCCGGACGCTCTCCCGCAGCGCCTCCTGCTCGTCGCTGAGCCGGTAGTCCATCTCGATCCTCCTGGTAGGGGACGGGCCGCCGGGCGCTCGTGACGCCGGCTGCGGCTGAAGTGTTAGGAGGGGCCCCTTCCTATACCCCAGGCGTTAAGCGGGGCCCCTTCCTTACCGGTCAGACGGGGGTTACGCCGTGGCGGCGGTGGGAGAAGTGCCGCTCCTTGGTGCGGGCGGCGGCGAATCGGCGGACCAGTTCGGCACGTAGCTCGTGCGGCTCGACGATCGCGTCGATCACCAGCTCGCTGGCGAGCCGGACCACGTCGATGTCGCGCTCGTACTCCGCGCGCTTCGCGGCGACGAACGCGGCCCGCTCGGCCTCGTCCGAGATCGCGGCGATCTTGTTGGCGTAGACCGCGTTGACCGCGGCCTCCGCGCCCATCACCGCGATCTTCGCGGTGGGCAGCGCGATGGTGGCGTCGGGCTCGAAGCCGGGGCCGGCCATCGCGTAGAGACCCGCGCCGTACGCCTTGCGGACCACCACGCAGATCTTGGGTACGGTCGCCTCGGAGATCGCCGTGATCATCTTCGCGCCGTGGCGGATGATGCCCTGCTTCTCCACCGCGCTGCCGACCATGAACCCGGGCACGTCGCTCAGGAACAGCAGCGGCACGTTGAACGCGTCGCAGAGCTGCACGAACCGGGTCGCCTTGTCGGCCGAGTCGACGAAGAGCACCCCGCCCTTGAACATCGAGTTGTTGCCGATCACGCCGACGACCTCGCCGTTGAGCCGGCCGAAGCCGATGGTCAGCTCCTTGGCCCAGAGCGCCTGGATCTCGAAGAAGCTGCCCTCGTCGAGCAGGCCCTTGACGTATCGCCGCATGTCGAACGCCTGCCGCTCGCTGGCCGGGACCAGCGCCGCCAGGTCGGCCTTCGCCGGCGCCGGCTTCGCCTCGGCGGCCGGCGGCGCCTGGGTCCAGTTGGCCGGCAGATAGGAAAGGTAGGTCCGCACCACGTCGAGCGCGTCGGCCTCGGTCCTGCAGAGGAAGTGCCCGACGCCGGACTCGGCGCAGTGCACCCGGGCCCCGCCCATCGCCTCCAGGGTGGTCTTCTCGCCGGTGACCATCTCGACCATCCGGTCGGAGCCGAGGTACATGCTGGCGTTGCCGTCCACCATTGCCACCACGTCGCAGAACGCCGGAATGTACGCCCCGCCGGCCGCGCTCGGCCCGAACAGCGCGCAGACCTGCGGGACCGATCCGGAGGCCCGGACCTGGTTCCAGAAGATCTTCCCGGCGCCGCGCCGGCCCGGGAAGAGGTCGACCTGGTCGGTGATCCGGGCGCCGGCGGAGTCGACCAGGTAGACCATCGGCACCTTGGTCGTGTACGCCCGCTCGATGATCCGGATGATCTTCTCGACGGTGCGCGCGCCCCAACTGCCGGCCTTGACCGTGGAGTCGTTCGCCATCAGGCAGACCGGCCGGCCGTCGATGGTCGCGGTGCCGGTCACCACGCCGTCGGCGGGGAGTCCGTCGGCCATCGCGTTGGCGTAGAGCCCGTCCTCGACGAAGGAGCCCTCGTCGACCAGGTGGGCGACGCGCTCGCGGGCGAAGAGCTTCCCCTTGGCGGCGTTGGCCGCGTGGTACTTGTCCGCACCGCCGGCACGGGCGCGCTTGCGCAGCTGCTCCAGAGCCTCACCGTCGAGCGTCACGCCGACTCCTCACCACCCACCGACCTGAACGATCGTTAGGCTACCCCACCCCCGCCCTCTCCGGCGACCCCGGAGGGAGCGGGGCGGGAGGTCAGGAGGGGCGGGGGGTGAGGCGGGTGCGGGGGCCGGCGCGGAGAACGCCGGACGGGAGCTTCTTGCCGACCAGGTGCTCGGCCAACTCCGCCGCCTCGATCAGGGCGTCCAGGTCGATGCCGGTGTCCACGCCCATGTCGTGCAGCATGTGCACCGCCTCCTCGGTGGCCAGGTTGCCGCTGGCCCCCGGCGCGTAGGGGCAGCCGCCCAGGCCACCCACGCTGGCGTCGAACTCGGTGATCCCCAACTCCATCGCGGTCAGCATGTTGGCCAGGGCGGTCCCCCGGGTGTTGTGGAAGTGCAGCAGCACCGGGACGTGCGCGTTGCGGTCGCGTACCGCGGTCACCAGCTCGCGGACCCGGCGGGGCGTACCCATGCCCGTGGTGTCGCCGAAAGCCACCCGGTCCGCGCCGTCCCGGACCACCCGGTCCACGATGCCGGCCACCCGCTCCGGGGCCACATCCCCCTCGTACGGGCAGCCGAAGCTGGTCGCCACGATCACCTCGGCGGTCGCGCCCGCGCCGTGCAGCAGGTCGATCAGCTCGGCGATGTCGTCGAGCGACTCCTCGGTCGACCGGTTGACGTTGCGCCGGTTGTGCGTGTCGCTCGCCGACACCACCACCTCGATCTCGGTGAAGCCGGCGTCGAGCGCCCGCCGCGCGCCCCGGGTGTTCGGCACCAACGCCGAGTAGCGCACCCCGTCGACCCGCTCCGCCCGCTGCCACACCTCGTCCGCGTCGGCCATCTGCGGGATCGCCTTCGGGTGGACGAAGGAGACCGCCTCGATCCGCCGTACCCCGGTCCGGGACAGCGCGTCGAGCAGCCGCACCTTGGCGTCGGTTCCGATGGGCTCCTCGTTCTGGAGCCCGTCGCGCGGCCCGACCTCACGGATGGAGACGGCGTCCGGCAGTTGCGTCATAAGAGGTCACCTCACTGTGACGTTGTGCGTGATCGGGGCAGACCGCGCCGCCGACTCATCCCAAGAGAATCAGAACCGAACGCCGAAGCGCCAGCGCCCTCCGCCAAGGCAGGAGGCCGTGAACAAGGCCCAGGCCCGCATACGTGCCTGCGCTGAATCACGCGACGTCCGTGTATTACGTCGTGTTACGGTCGTGGGGTGCCGGAGCGCGAGTACGTGTGGACCGACGCGGGCCTGGACAACGCGCGCAGCAACGGCGTCGGCGTGGACGAGACGACCCAAGCGTTGTACGCCCCTCAGGGCCTGCGCTACGAGCGCGCCCTCGGGGACCTGCTACTCATCGTCATGGGCATGGCCGACAGCGGTCGAGTCATCGCCGCGCTGTGCGACCGCATCGGCGCCACCCAAACGTACAAGATCATCGGGGCCCGCGCCTTTAAGGGCACAGACCTCGACGAGTGGAGGAGGCGAATCCTGTGACCGAGCCGGACTTCGACCGGATGACCAAAGATGAGGTCGTCGCATGGTTCCGGACCACCGACAGCCTGGCACCGATCATCAGGTCAATGACCGAAGCACCAGCATCCCCAACCGCACCCGGGGCAGCACCGATGATGCTGGTCAGCATCCGGCTACCCGTTCCGCTCGTGGACCAACTCGACCGCCTCGCCGACCAGACCGAAGCCCGCCGCTCCGACATCATCCGCGACGCCCTGACCAGATACATCACCGCCCGCACCGCACCCGTCAGTCAGGACGAAGCCGAACACGCCCTCGACGTTCTCCGTCGCATCGTCACCATCCGCACCACCGAGGGCCGAGCGGAGGCGGCATAGACCGCCCGCCCGGCCTCCCGACTCAGCGCATCCGGCCGACGATGCCGGTGTCGTAGTCGCCGGAGCGGAACTCCGGATTCTCCAGCAGTTCGGCGAAGAACGGCAGGTTGTTCTTCGGCCCGGCGATCTCGAACCCGGCGACCGCCGCCCGGGCCCGCTCGACGGCCTCCTCCCGGGTGGCACCGCTGACGATCAGCTTGGCCAGCAGGCTGTCGTAGAACGGCGTGACGGTGTTGCCCTCGACGTAGCCGGAATCCACCCGGACGCCCTCGCCGGACGGTTCCACCCAGGTCCGGATCGCGCCCGGGCCGGGCAGGAACCGCTTCGGGTCCTCGGCGTTGATCCGCAGCTCGATGGCGTGCCCGCGCGGGGTGAGCGCGTCCGGGTCGAAGGTGGGCGCCAGGCCGGCGGCCACCCGCAACTGCTCCTCGACCAGGTCGACGCCGTAGACGTACTCGGTGACCGGGTGCTCGACCTGCAACCGGGTGTTCATCTCCAGGAAGAAGAACTCCTGCGTGGCCGGATCGAGGAGACACTCGACGGTGCCCGCGTTGCGGTAGCCGACCGCCTCGCCGGCCCGGACCGCCGCCGCCAGGAACCGCTCCCGCAGCGCCGGGGAGACCGCCGGAGACGGGGACTCCTCGACCAGCTTCTGGTTGCGCCGCTGCACCGAGCACTCCCGCTCGCCGAGCGCCACCACCCGGCCGTCGGCCAGGCCGAGGATCTGCACCTCGACGTGGCGTACCCGGGGGAAGTAACGCTCGATCAGCACCGAGCCGTCGCCGAACATCCGCTCCGCGAACGCGCGGACCTTGTCGTACTCGGTGCGCAGCGCGGTCTCGTCGGTGGCCACGCCCATCCCCATGCCGCCGCCGCCCGCCGCGGCCTTGACCATCACCGGGTAGCCGATCTCCGCGGCGGCCGTGACCGCCGCGTCCAGGTCGGCCGCCGGCTCGGTGGTGCCGGGTGCGACCGGGACGCCGGCCGCCGCCATCAGGTTCCGGGCGTTGATCTTGTCGCCCATCGCGCTTATCGCGTCCGCGCCGGGTCCGACCCAGATCAGGCCGGACTCCTCGACGGTACGGGCGAAGTCGGCGTTCTCCGACAGGAAGCCGTACCCGGGGTGGATCGCCTGCGCGCCGGTGCTCCGGGCGGCGGCGAGGATCGCCTCGACGTTGCGGTAGCTCTGGGCGGGGTTGGCCGGGCCGACGCAGACCGCCTCGTCGGCCTCGGTCACGAACGGCAGGTCGGCGTCGGCCTCCGAGTGCACCGCGATCGCCCGCACCCCCAACCGCCGAGCGGTGCGGATCACCCGTCGGGCGATCTCCCCACGGTTGGCCACGAGCAGCGCATCAAACATGTTCGGCAAGGAAGGGCCCCTTCTTAACGCCTGAGGTATAGCCGGGGCCCCTTCTTAACATGCGTTAAGGCGGACGCGGCGTGTCAGGTGGGGTCGGTGGGTGCCAGGAGGGCCGCCAGGGCCGCGCCGCGCAGCAGCTCCGCCCGACGCCGCCGGTCCACCTCGCCGCCGAGGAACGGGGTGGAGTTCATCAGGCCGAACGCGGCGTGGGCGAGCACCCGGGCGGCGCCGTCCGGCAGCCCCGGGTGCAGCGCGGTCAGCACGGTGACCCACTCCTCGACGTACATCCGCTGGAGCCGGCGGATGCGGCGACGCGGCTCGTCCGGGAGGCGGTCCAGCTCGTGCAGGTGCAGCGCGATCACCGCCGGGTTGGCGAGCGCGAACTCGACATGGAAGTCGATGAGCGACTCGAGCACGCCGCGCGGGTCGTCCGGGTGGCCCGCGGCGCGTTCCTTGCCACCGGCGAGCAGCCCCTCGCTGACCGGGATCAACGCGGCGGCGAGCATCGCCTCTTTCCCGGCGAAGTGATGGTAGAGCGCCGGGCCGGTGACGCCGGCGGCAGCGCCGATGTCGTCCATCGACACGCCGTGGTAGCCCCGCGCCGCGAAGAGGCCGACCGCGATCTCCAGGATCTCGTCCCGCCGGGACCGGCGCCGGGCCACGCCCGCCGCACCCCGTGCCTGCTGTTCCACCGCCACCGGGCCAGCCTAGACCTCGCGATCCAGGCGAGGCAGCCAAGGTTACCCGCCGGTTGCGTCACGGCCGGGCGGTCAGTGCCGCACGATCATGAGCTTGGCGGCGACAAACCGGACGCACCTCACCGCCAACCTCATGATCGCCGGGTGTCAGGCCGGGGACGCGGGCTCGAAGCCGGCCAGTCGGACCGCCAGCCGCTGCCGGGCCGGGGGCAACACGGAGACCGTCCGGAGCAGCAGGTCACGCACGGGGCGAAGGGCCGGCGGGGCGGCGGCGAGCCGGGTGAGGCCGGCGGCGAACCCGAGCACCTCCTCGGCCCGTGGGCGGCGGTCGGCCGCGTACCCGTCGAGGGCCTGCGGGCCGGCGGCGAGCGCGTCGCCGAGGGCGACCGCGTCCCGCAGCCCGAGGTTCATCCCCTGCCCACCGGCCGGGCTGTGCACGTGCGCCGCGTCGCCGGCGAGCAGCACCGGGCCGGACCGGTAGCTGCTCGCGATCCGGTGGTGGATCCGGAACCGCGACCCCCACGCCATCCCGGTGACCCGGTCCGGCCGCCGGGCCGGGCCGCGTTCGTCGAGCAACGCCTGGAAGTGCCGCGCCTGCGGCTCTCGCGGCGCGTCGGCCACGGTCGCGACCAGCCGGACCGTGCCGTCGGGCAGCGGCGCCCAGATCAGCGGGCCGCTCCGGGACAGGAAGAGGCTGACCTGGTCGCGGGGAAGCGCGCTGTCCACCCGGACGTCGGCGAGCAGGAACGACTCGCCCGGGTCGGCCGGGCCGCCGAAACCGATGCCGGCCAGCTCGCGGACCCGGCTGTGCATCCCGTCCGCGCCGACCACCCAGCGGGCCCGGACCTCGTCGCCACCGGCGAACCGGGCGGTGGCGCCGCCGCCGTCGAGGTCGAGGCCGGTCAGCTCGTACGGCCGCAGCACCCGCCCGCCGAGCGCGGTGAGCCGGTCGGTGAGCGCCGCCTCGGTGTCGGCCTGCGAGATGAGCAGCGCGTACGGGTAGCGGGACGGCAACCTGTCGAACGGGACGGTGACCAGCAGCCGGTCCCGGTCGCGGACGCAGAACCGGGTCGAGTGCAGCCCTCGGGCGGCAAGCGGGTCGGCGACCCCGATCCGGTCCAGCACTTCGAGCGTGCCGGCGTGCACGACCGCGGCGCGGGAGGTGACCGGCGGCTCGGCGAGCCGATCGACCACCGTGGTGGCCACGCCATGCCCGGCCAGGGTCGCGGCCACGGCGAGGCCGGTCGGCCCGGCGCCCACCACGAGGACGTCCGTGTGTTCGGGAAGCATCACGCCACCTCCGTTTGCCAACGATTGTTGACTAAAACCTTAGGGACCATGTCAACACTTGTTGGCCTACAGTCGTGGACATGACTGGAACGGGCTCCCGTACCCGCCGCTCGGACGCCACCCGGGCGGCCATCCTGCGCGCCGCCCGGGCACGCTTCGCGGCCGACGGCTACGAACGGGCCACCATCCGGGCCATCGCCGCCGACGCCCGGATCGACCCGGCCATGGTGATGCGCTACTACGGCAGCAAGGAGGGGCTGTTCGCCGCGGCGGCCGAGTTCGACCTGCACCTGCCCGAGCTGGCCGAGGTGCCACCGGAGCGGCTCGGCGAGACACTCGCCCGGCACTTCCTGCGCCGCTGGGAGGCCGACGGCACGCTCGTCGCCCTGCTCCGGGCCGCCAGCACCAACCCCGGCGCGGCGGACCGGATGCGCGACATCTTCGCCGGCCAGCTCGTCGCGGCGGTCACCCGCTCCGGCGCCGATCCGGCGACCGCCGCCCGCCGGGCCGGCCTGGTGGCCAGCCAGATCCTCGGCCTGGCCCTCACCCGCTACGTGATCCCGCTGCCACCGGTGACCGACCTGGACCCGGACGAACTCGTCGAATGGGTCGGCCCGACGATCCAGCGCTATCTGACCCGTCCCTTTCCACCGTCCTCGACCTCCGCCAGGTGAACAGGAGAAGCCGGAGGTTGTCGGATATCCGTCGTGATGCGGCGTCGCTCCGCTTGATCGGTTGAACTGGAACGCCTGTCAGCGGGAAGGCCGAGACATGTCTCAGGCCGCGGACCACCGGCAATCCCGCTCCTCCTCACCGAGCAGGACGGATCCACCGCATGAGCCGTATGGCGAAATGGATCATCACCTTGACCATCGGGGCGGTTGTGGCCGCGTCGGTGTTCGTACTGATCGCGCAGCTCGCTTCGGCGAATTCGGCGCGTTGGCCGTTGGCCCTTGGCGGAGCCACCGCCGTCGTCGCGCTTTCCGCATCGATCGCCGGAAGTTGGGCTTCCGCGTCGCCCGTCGTCCCGACCCTCTCGATCGGCCACACGGTGAACCGCTCGACCGTCACGGGCCGGGGCAGCGGGACGACGGCCGCCATCATCGGCGGCGACGTCGCGCCCTCCGGGACCGTTGACAAGGCACCCGAGACACCCACCGAACTGCCATGACCGAACCCCACATCTCCTCGACCCACCATCAGGTCAGCGGAAGCACCGTGGAAGGCAGCGGCTCGGGAGTCACCGCCGGGATCGTCGGCGGCGACGTGCACCAGGGCGACGTCTACCGCACCACGAACAACCACGTGTACGTCAACAACCACCCCTACGACCTCAAGATGATCCAGGCTCGCGTCAACGCCCTGGTCACCGATAACCCCGTCCACGCATACGCGAGTCTGCGCGAGGAGGATGACGAACGATACCGGCGGCTACTGCTGCGGAGCCTCCCCACCGCTTTCGCGGCGCGCATCGTACGGGTTATGACGCAGCACCCGGATGGATTGGTGGACTGCGCCCGGCACTACCTCGGCCCCATGGACGCGGAACACGCGCTGCCCGTGTGGAGCGCGCTGGAAATCGCCGAGCAGACCGAACTGGTGGCGCACATGACGCCCCCGGATGCCCGGCATCTCATCGATGAATTGGCCAACCAGCCCGAGGGAGCGGCCCGGGCGGCCCAACTGGTCGCGAACATCGCCGCCATGCCGTCGCCGAGGCGAGGTCCCGAAATCGCCGCCGCGATCCTCCCACCCAATCCACGCCTGCTCGCCGCGCTGCCGCCCGAGCCGGTGATCGCCGAGGTGCTCGCCAAGTGGGGTGAGGACATCGGGCCGGCCTTCGAGCCTCTCGACGGGGAAATCGTCCGGTCGCACGTCACCGAACTTGCGGCGCGGAGTCCTGCCCGCGTGTCGCGACTGCTCGCCGGGCCGAACATCCACCGCGGTGTTCTTTCCTGGTTCGACGGCGCGAAGAGGGATGAGTTGACTCCGGTCCTCGCGGAGCTACCGTCCGATCAGACGATCCGCCTTCTTTCCGAACTGGCCCCGATGCGAGCGGCGAAAGTTCTCGTCCACGCACCGGTACGGGCGTGGCTGGCCAGGATCGAGCGGTCCAGGAGGGCGACTGTTCTCGATGCGCTGGCGGAGCGGAAACCGCGCGCCGCCGCGGTCGAGCTGATCCGTTATTCGCCGGCCTTCGGTGCCGACGTGCTCGAACTCATGACGCTGGAACGGGCCCGAACCCTGCTCCAGGCGCTGCCGTCAGCACCGGCCGTCGTCGTCTTGTCGGAGCTGAGGCGAAACGAACCGGAGCGCGCAGATCTGCTCCTGAACTCGACCGGGATCGGTCCGCCCCGACTGGGCACCTGGCCCGCGTGGGTCGCCACGAAGGCAACAGTCGAGACCGCCTCTCTCCATGCCCGGGCGAACCAGCGGGAGCTGGACCCGCTGGATGCCGCACGCCGGCTGCCGGCACTGGTCCGGCAGTGGTTGGTGGTCCGGGGCGCGGTCGCGGTCTGGACGGACGGCCTCCGTCCCCGACGTCGCCGGGACGTCGCGTTCGCCGGCGGTGGCGCTGCCGCGACCGCCGTCGCAGCCCTCGTCCTCAGCCTGTCGTGGCCGAACGCCACCACGTCTCCTCGGGCCTCGGCGCCACCCGCCGCGTCCGCCAGCGCCACCCCGACAGGATCCGCCGCCCTTCCGCGTTTCCCCGCCGGACTGGCCGTCATGACGGACAAGGCACGGTGGACGAGCCAGGAGTGCCCCGGCTGGAGCGAGCAGACCGAGATCCACGACGCCGACAGGGTCGTCCTCACCCGCCTGGTCTGCGTGTTGCACGGGAACGAACCGGCAGGCCAAATCGCCTATCTGCAATACCCTCCCGACGGTCCCGCCTTCGTGAACCGACCGACCACCATCCATCCCGTGCCGGCCGGATCACCAGGTGCCACCGTCCACCGGATCCTCACCCCTTCCACCCATCCGGGGGAACTGCCCACCTGGTCCACGGACGGCGGGCGTCGCGGGACGTTCCTGGAATATCTGCCGGACCGTCACAAGTCAGCGATCTGGCTGGAGGAGGAGGGCACGCCGGCCAGAGCGATGGTGCTCTTCGGGCCCGACCCGTCCGGCATGGCGGAAGGGGAACTCACGGAGTTGTTCCGGCAGCTAAGGGGGGTCTTGGCCCGGCACGGCTATCTGCTGGGCTAGGTGCACGGCGCACCGGCGCGCTGACCGGCCGGTCCCCGACGCCTCGCGGGGACCGGCCGGGCGCTCAGCGGGTCAGGCCGCCGGGCTGGTCGCCCTTGACGACAGGTGCCCGGACCAGGTTGCCCCACTCGGTCCACGAGCCGTCGTAGTTGCGCACCTGCGGATAGCCGAGCAGGTGGTGCAGCACGAACCAGGTGTGGCTGGACCGCTCGCCGATCCGGCAGTAGGCCACCACGTCGTCGGCCGGGCTCAACCCGAGCTGGTCGGCGTAGATGGCGCGCAACTCGTCGGCCGACTTGAACGTGCCGTCGTCGTTGGCGGCGGACTTCCACGGCTTGCTCACCGCGCCCGGGATGTGCCCGCCGCGCAGCGCGCCCTCCTGCGGATAGTCCGGCATGTGCAGCATCTCGCCCGTGTACTCGCCGGGCGAGCGCACGTCGACGAGCGGCCGGCCGGCCGCCACGTGCGCCATCACCTGCTCGCGGTAGGCGCGGATCGGCGCGTCGTTGCGCTCCGGCACCGGATAGTCGGCGCGCGGGCGGCTCGCCTTGTCCCGGGTCAGCTCCCGCCCCTCGGCCACCCACTTCTGCCGGCCGCCGTCGAGCAACCGCACGTCGGCGTGGCCGAAGAGGGAGAAGACCCAGAGGGCGTATGCGGCCCACCAGTTGAAGTTGTCGCCGTAGAAGACGACCGTGTCGTCGCGGCCGATGCCCTTGGCCGCGCACAACTCGGCGAAACTCGCGGCGTCCAGGTAGTCGCGGGTGACCTGGTCGTTCAGCTCGGTGTGCCAGTCGACCTTGACGGCGCCGGGGAGGTGGCCGGTGTCGTAGAGGAGCACGTCCTCGTCGGACTCGACCACCACGAGGCCCTCGTCGCCCAGGTGCTCGGCCAGCCACTCGGTGGTGACCAGGCGCTGCGGGTCGGCGTACGACTGGAGGTGGGGATGCGGATCGCTCGGGACAGGCATGATCCCCAAGGTACGCCGGATCGCCCGCGGCGGATGTGACACCGGCCCCACCACCTCGGAAAGGTGGTGGGGCCGGCCTGGTCGGGAGCGAGCCGTCAGCCCTGGACCACGAACCAGTGGTACGCATAGTTCGAGCGGTTGCCCGCCTTGTCGACCGCGAACACCGAGATCGGGTACCAGCGCGCCTCGGTCGGCGTCAGCGTCACCGAGGCGGAGCCGTCCGCACCCGCCGGCACGGTGATCTCCGGGCCGTTGTCGAACTGGTAGACGTACGACTCGACGTCGGGCATCCCGGGCGTGAACGTGAAGACACCGGGCACGCCGACGCCGCCGCCCGGCTCACCGTACGGGTAGGTGGCGGAGCTGATCGCCGGTGCGGTGCTGACCACGAACGAGTAGCTCGCCTCCGGGGACAACTCGCCGGAGGCCGAGCGGGCCCGGACGGTGAGCGTGTTCCGGAAACCCCGGTCCGGGGTGATGGTCAGCTCGGCCGCGGTGCCGTCGGTCACTGCCACGGTCTGCTCCGGCCCGTCGTTGAGCCGGTAGACGAACGCGGTGGTGTCCGGCAGCTCCGAGTCGAACCGGAAGGCGCCGGCCTGCCCGATGCCGCCCTGCGGGTCGTACTCGTTGTAGAGGTAGGAGACGATCGCCGGCTTCGGCTCGCGGACGCTGAACGTGTATTCCCGCGGCTGGGTGCTGGTGCCGTCCGCGGTCTCCCCGATCACCGTGAGCTGACGCCAGCCGGAGGTCTCCGGCGTCCAGGTGATCGAGGCGGTGCCGTCGGCCGCCGCGTCGACCGTCTTCGTCTCCTCGCCCCAGAACGTGTAGTGGTACTTCGCCATGCCGGGGCGCTGCGGGGTGACGGTGAAGACCCCGGCCACGCCGGGCAGCCCGCTGTTCGTCTCCTTCGGGTACTGCTCGGACGAGACCAGGGGCGCGTCGTTGACCAGGAACGTGTACGTCCGCTCGGCCGACACCGTCCCGTCAAGGGTGACCCCGCGCACGGTGAGGGTGTGCGTCCCGCCCTGCTCGGGCGTCCAGCCGACGGTGGCGTACCCGTTGGCGTCGGCGTCGACGCTCTGCTCGGCGCCGCCGTCGAAGCGGTAGCGGTAAGCCACCGTGTCGGGCACCTCGGAGCTGAGCCGGAACTCGCCGGCCTGCCCGGGGCCGCCGGCCCACTGGTCCGGCCAGTACAGGCTGGAGTAGACCCCGGGCAGCAGGTCCCGGACCTGGAAGAACCAGGTCGCCGGCTCCGACTCGGTGCCGTCCCGGCTCACGCCCCACACGCCCAGGTCCACCCAGCCGGCCGCGGTCGGCGTCCAGGTGATCGAGGCGGTGCCGTCGGCGTTGGCCCGCACCGTGCCTTCCTCGCCGTTGAAGTGGTAGCGGTAGCTGACCGTGTCGGGAACGCGCGGGGTGAAGGTGAAGACACCCGGCACGCCCTGGCCGCCGCCGACGCCGTACTCCTCGTAGACGGTCGCCGAGATCTTCGGCTCGGTGGGCAGCGAGAACTCCCGCGTCGCGGTGACCTCCACCCCGGCGGCGGTGACACCGGTGACGGAGAGCGTACGGTTGCCGCCCCGGGTCGCCGTGACGGTGAACGCGGCGGTGCCGTCGGCGGCGGCGTCGACGGTCCGCTCCGGGTCACCGTCCAGGCCGTAGCGGTAGCGCACCACCCCGTCGAGCTGCGAGCGCACCTGGAACGTGGCCGGCACCCCGATCTCGTCCAGCCGGCCGTCGACGATCGGCGACATGTCCCGGGCGAAGAACTCGTAGTCGGTGGTCGCGGAGCGGTTACCGACCGCGTCGAGGCTCCACACCCGCAGCGTGTTGATGCCGGATCGCGGCGTCAGCGTGACCGTCGCCGACCCGCCCGCCCCGTTCGCGGCGACCGTCTTCTCCCCGTTGTAGTTCAGCGAGTAGCCGTACGTCGCGACGTCCGCCGCGCCGTTCGCGGCGAAGGTGAAGTCGCCGGGCAGCCCGGGGTGGAACTCGCGGTCGTTCGGGAAGGCGGTGGAGGTGACCGTCGGCGGCTTTTCCGGGCCCCGGAAGTCGGTCCGGAAGTAGCAGACCGGGCTCCAGTCGCCGGTGGCCCGGCTGTCCGCCGCCCGCATCTGCCACGCGTACGTCCGGTCGTGCTCGAACGGCGCCGGCCACATCTGGTCGAACCGGCCGAGGGCACGGTCGCCGTCCCAGGCGTAGTCCATCCGCTCGATCCGCGCGTCCGGCTGGTCGACCGGCCAGGCTGCGAACGAGACCGTGAGCTGGTCGCGGCCACCGGTGTCGTTCAGGTCCCGGTCGTGCACGACGCCGGACATGGACGCGTAACGCACCACCTGGTAGGGCTCGGTGGTGGTGCACGCCGTGCCGTTCGTGGTCTGGAGGTCGGTCGGCACGCCGGGGCGGAAGTTGAAGTCGATGGAGATGCCCGCCCGGGTGGCGTACTTCCGGGCCCACGCCGGGTCCTTCTCCACCTCGGCCGGCAGTCGCAGCGACAGGGTCAGCGTCGACCGGCCCTCGGCGAGCGCCTGGCGCAGCCCCTCGCTCGCGTCGAACTCGACCCGGGGCGCCGGACAGACGGTCTGGTTGGTGAGCTGACGGTCGTCGACCAGGCCCAGGTCGGCCGGGGGCTTCCGCCAGCTCGACTTCGCGGTGTAGGGCGAGGTGCGCCACAGCTCGATCTTCGGACGCTTGGTGCAGTCCGCGCCGGCGGTCTCCTTGACGTCGAGCACCGCGCGCTCGATGTCGGCGCCCCGGTAGCGCGAGATGTCGAAGGTGAGGTAGGCCCGCGACGTGTGCGGGTGACCCTTGGCGTCCTTCCAGGTGCCGACCGGCAGGTCTCCCGGCCGGTTCAGGTTGTTCTTGCCCGGCGTCTTCGAGTCGGTCCAGCCCCAGGCGGTGCTGGTCTCGTAGCGCACGTCGTACGCGGCGGCCGGCGCCGCGGTGGCGACGACCGTGCCGGCGGCGACCATCATGGACAGCGTGGCGGCGAGCAGGTTCCGCCCGCCGGTCCGAAGTGGATTTCTGTCAGGCATGAGGGTCATCCCTCATCCACCTTTCCCCGATCTACCCCGTACTCGATCGACGGGGGCAGCGGATGTTATCCAGCCGGGCGGACATCGGGCGGTCCCGATTCGCGAGGAGCGGCCACACCGGACGGAACGGTCAGGCAGGCCGGACCGTACGGTTGATCGGGCGGACGGGAAGACCGGATGCAGCGGATCCGGCGGGTCACACGTGACAGTTGCGAACACCGCCGACCGCAGAGGACCGCGATGACCCCACGGCAACAGGCCCGGCCACCCCGGGACGGGACCGGGTGGCGTTGCTGGAGGCGCTGGCCACCCTGCCCGCCGACCAGCGCCGCGCGATCGTGCTGCACCACCTGGCCCACCTGAGCGTCGCCGAGATCGCCGCGCAGGTCGGCGCGCCGGAAGGCATCGTGCGCTCCCGGCTGTCCCGGGGGCGGGCCACGCTCGCCGGCCACCTCACCGAGACCGGATCGGAGCTGCGCCGTGCCTGACGTGGAGGACCTGTTCGTCGAATTCGAGACGGCGGCGGCGACCACCTTCCGGCCACCGGGCGTGGCCGACGTGCAACGCCGGATCCGGGGCCGCAGACGGCGACGGGGCCTGCTGGCCGGCCTGCTCGCGGTGGCGCTGGCCGGGCCGGCCTCGGCGCTCGCGGTCGCCCACCGCGCCGACCGACCGGAACCGCGGCCGACGCCGTCGGTCTCGCCGAGCCCGACCGGCCGGCTCGCGGTCCGCACGGTCACCCTGCCCGGGGTGTCCGGTGAGCTGGCCGAACTGCGCTTCGTCTCGGCCCGCGCCGGCTGGGCGCTCTTCGACACCTGCGCCGGGGCCGACGAGTCGGCGGCTGGTTGCCGGCGTACCGTCGCCCGGACCGTGGACGGCGGCGTGACCTGGCAGCGGTCGGCCCTGCCGGCGGTGCCGGACGGCAGGGTGCATCTCCTTCCCGTGGACGCGGGCACGCTGGCCGTGATGACCCGCGTGGGCTACCTCGTCACGATGGACGGCGGGAACAGCTTCGCCAGTCACCCGTTCGACGCGCCGCAAGCGGCGGTCCGGCGCGTCTTCGCCACCCCGAGCGGGCTCTACCTCGGTTGCCCCCCGGACGGGGTGCCGACGACGTGCGACCGGCAACGCGTGCTGCGGGTGAGCGGTGGGCTGCACTTCCACCAGCCGCCGGTCACGCTGCGGTCGGACGCCGAGAACGCACTGGTCGAGGGTGCCGACGGCCGGCTCTGGCTCACGGTCGGCGACGACGACGGCCTGACCGTGGTGACCAGCGCCGACCAGGGCGCCACCTGGCAGGAGATGCCGTCGGTTCCCCGGGCCGCCCGGCAACTCGTGCTCGCACCGGACGGGCGTGACGTCTGGCTGGTCCGAACGGAGCAGCCGAACGGGGTGTGGCGGCTGGCCGGCACCGGCTGGCAACCCGGGCCGGCCCTGCCGGACGACACCGACGGGATCGCCGCGCCCGGCGCCGGCCTGCTGGTGGTCACCAGCGCGTACGGCGGGTTGGGCTTCGTGACCGGCGGCGGCTACGTCGAGGTGTCCGAGCTGCGCGGGCCGTTGCGGACCTCGGACCCGGGCACCTCGGTGAGCGTGCTGCCGGACGGCACGGTCGTGGCCCAGCACGGCCGGACGTGGTTCCTCGGCGTCGGGCGGGGGGTGGACCGTAGCTGGCTCCAGCTCTCCTGACCGCGCACCGACTGCGGTCAGGCGCGGCGGTGCACCAACCGGCCGGCGACCACGGTGGCCCGGCAGGAGCCGTCCGGGTCGAAGACCGCGAGGTCGGCCCGGCCACCCACCACGAGCGCCGGCGGCCGGGCGGCGGGCAGCACCGCCACCTCGCTGCGGACGGCGGCGGCCCGCAACGCCGGGTCGGTGACGTGCGCGTCGAGCACCGCGGCGGCGCCGAGCCGGAACAGCGCGTGCACCCGCTCGCGCGGCGTGGGCGCCGGGGGCAGCGGACCGTCGTGCACCAGCGCGGGCCCGAGCGTGCCGGCCCACCGCCGCACCCGCACCCGGGGGGTACGCGCCGGTCAGCTCACCCAGCGGCGCGACCGCCCCGATGCGGTCGCCGTCGACCAGGACCGCCAGCCCGGGTCGGGGCTCGTCGTCGGGCGTGAGCCGCAGCAGGTCCGCGACGTGGAGCGTGCGCACCCGCTCAGTCGGCGCTTACCGGCCCGAGGACCGGCCGCTTGGCGGTGAGGAAGTCGCCGGAGGAGCGGCCGGTCAGCCGGCGCTTGATCCACGGGGCCAGGTGTTGACCGGCCCAGCGCAGGTCGGCGGCGCGGGCGGCCAGCCACGGGGTGGGTGCCGGGTGCGGCGGCACCAGCAGCCACTCCTCCTCGCAGCCGACACCGAGCGCGGTGAGGACCTGCGCGGCCACCCGCCGGTGCCCGGCGGCCGACAGGTGCAGGCGGTCGGTGCTCCAGAGCATCGGGTTGAGGTATGCCTGGTCGGAGTAGAGGTCGACCAGGATCGCCCCGTGCCGCTCCGCCACCTCGCCGACCACCCGGTTGAGCAGCGTCACCCGGGGAGCCACCAGCCGCTGCCCGGGCAGCCGGGCCATCACGTCGGCGAACCGGAACAGCACCACGTCGCTGCCGCCGGCCCGCAGCCGCTCGACCACCTTGTCGAAGCGCGGGACGAAGGCGTCCGGGTCGAAGGTGCGACGCAGCACGTCGTTGCCGCCCGCCGCGAAAGTGATCAGGTCGGGCTTCATGGCCAGCGCGGACGGCACCTGCTCGGCCACGACGTTCGGGAACAGCCGGCCCCGGATGGCCAGGTTGGCGTAGCCGAAGTCGGGACCCGCCTCGGCCGCGAGCCGGGTGGCGACCAGATCGGCCCAGCCCCGGTAGCTGCCGTCCGGATACGCGTCGTCCATGCCCTCGGTGAAGCTGTCGCCCACCGCCACGAAGCTGCGCCAGCGCACGGCGCCTCCCCTCCGACGTCCCCGCGGAATTGCGTCGCCCAGTCTGTCACCGCCCGGGCCGGTCCCGCCCACCCTCCCGGCCGGACGTGGTGGACGTCTCGGCGTCCGGTTCCCGACGACCTCCCGAGCGGACCATGGGCCCGGCCGTCGGCCCCGCCCGGGCCGCACCGATCGGGTCGACGCGCCGGACGGCCCCCTCGCCGGGGCGTGGGGGCCGTCCGTGGGTGGGGTCCGTGCGGGGTCAGCCGCCGGCGAAGGTCACCTCGGTGCCGCACTTGGCGCTCTGGTTCAGGCAGGACTTGACAAGCGGTCCGATGCGGGCCGGGTCCCAGGCGTTCATGAAGTCGCCGTGCATGGAGGACGGCTTGCCGGAGGAGAGGCTGAGACCGTTCCCACCCAGCGACTGGTAGTTGACCATGAAGGACAGGTTCGGCACCGCCACCGGGTACTTGCCGGTGCAGACGCCGTTGACCGGGTCGCCCATGTGCGACTTGTGGTCGGGTGAGTCGATGTTCTTGCCGTCCCAGCAGTCCTTGAAGACGAGCTGGAAGATGAGGTTGCCGCCGGAGGCGCAGACCGGCCAGTTGCCGTCGGCGCTGCGGCCCGTCTCGGCGCTGCCGGCGCACCAGAACTGGTTGCTACCGGCGTTCTTCGGCGTGTCGACCTGCCGCTTGGCGTCACCCTCGACCATTCGCAGGCCGGGCGGGAAGGGCTTGACGGCCGACGGGTCCTTCACCCGCGAGCCGTAGTAGACCCGGAAGCTCTTCATCGGTACGGGCTTGCCGTCCTTGCGCAGCTCCGGCGTCCAGTAGGCGCTCAGGTCACCGGGGGCGTTGCAGGTGGTCTTCGAGGAGAGCAGGTCGTCGGTGGTGGTGAAGGCGTCGACCTTCGGGCCGAAGAAGGTGTGCATGTGCGAGGCACCTGGCAGGCCGGGCAGGACGATCGGGTCGTCCGGCGCCGAGTTGGCCAGCTCGCAGTCGGTGTGGAACTCGGGGACGCGAGTGGTTCCCGGCGTCACCGCCTTCGGCTTGATCGCGTCGAAGGCGGCAAGTTCCTGGTTCCACCTGGCCTGGTCGACCGGGACCCAACCGGCCGTCGGCGCGGTCGGGGTGGCCGGGGTGGTCGGCGGCGTCGCCGAGCTGGCGCTCGGCGTGGGCGACGCGCTCGCCGTGGGCGACGCGCTCGGCGTCGCGCCGGTCGCGGAGCCGAACGTGAACCAGTTCAGGTTCACGAAGTCCGACCGGGAGGCGCTCTTCATGACGGCGAAGACGGTCTGCGGACCCACCGGCACGCTGGCCGCCGTGGCGCTCGCCGTCGTCCACTTCTGCCAGCCGCCGGTGTGGCTGATCGGGAAGCTGGCCAGCAGGGCGCCGGTCTGCGTGCCGAGGCGCAGCTCGACGGTGCCGCCGTCGGTGTTGTCCGCGGCGACCCGGGCCGTCAGGTCGGTGCCGACGATCGAGATGCCGTCGTACCGCAGCCAGTCACCGTTGGCGAGCCAGCCCACGTTCCGGCCGCCGTCGGCGTCGCCGGTGTTCTCGGTCTGTGCGCCGGACTGCGCCGCGAAAGCCTCCGCCTGGACCCGGCCGGGCACCACGACCTCCTCGGCCTGGGCACCGGCGACGTAGATGCCGCTGCCGGCCAGGGCCGCGGCGACCGCGGAGGCGAGCGTGATTCGAGTGAGGCGGCGGCGCTTGTGCGCCCGGCTGGACGATGCGACATGCGCGGGGGGAGTCCGCATTGCCAGTGATTCCTTTGATTCGGTGGTGAAGCTCCTGTCGGGATGGAGTATGTGCACGCCCGTGACCTGCGGCAACGTTCGGAAAAAGGAATTAAGGAAGGGTGCGGACAGGTGCCCTGGTGGCCGCCGCGCCCGCTCCGGATAACAATTTTTTACCCTCGCATCCTTAATTTCTCATTAATGCCACCACCGCGGGCAGTGACGTCTCCCGGCGGAAAACCGTAATCTGACCTGCCGACGCCGGTCTCCGATAGGAGACGGGCAGCGCGCACGGGCGCTGTTCGGTCGAGCGCACAAGGAGTGGCACCATGTCGGCAGCCGGTCGGGCGGTACCCGATCCCGGATTGGTCGTCGCGGCCCGCCAGGGCGACCGGCACGCTCTCGACGACGTCGTGGCGGCGTCTCTCCCGCTTGTCTACAACATCGTCGGGCGCGCGCTCCGCGGCCACGCCGACGTCGACGACGTGGTCCAGGAGACTTTGGTACGGGTGATCCGGCACCTGCCCGCCCTCAACGACCCGACGGCGTACCGGTCCTGGCTGGTGGCGATCACCGTCCGGCAGGTGCGCGACTGGGAGCAGCGCCGACGGGCCGCCCTCCACCGCGATGCCGGGCTGGACGTGGTCCACGACGTGCCCGACCCCGCGGCCGACTTCGCGGGAATGACGATTCTCCGGCTCGGCCTGACCGACCAGCGGCGTGAGGTCGCCGAGGCGACCCGCTGGCTCGAACCGGACGACCAGGAACTGCTCTCGCTGTGGTGGCTGGAGGAGACCGGCGAGCTGACGCGCGCCGAGATCGCCGAGGCGACGGGTTTGCCACCGGGGCACGTCGCCGTGCGCATCCACCGGATGAAGGAGCAGATCCAGAGCGCACGCGGGGTCGTCCGCGCGCTGCACGCCCGGCCCGGGTGCCCCGACCTGCACATCCTGACGGTCCAGTGGGACGGCAGTCCCAGCCCGCTGTGGCGCAAGCGGTTGGCTCGACACATCCGTGACTGCGCGTTCTGCGGGCACCTGGGCGGCGCGTTTCTGCCGATCGACCGGCTGCTCGCGGGGATGCCGCTGCTGCCCCTTCCGCCCGGCCTCGGCACTCACGTCCCGCCCACGACCGCGCCTCCGGCTGCCCCGCAGACCGTCGGGCCGCCGCCGACCGTCGTCCACCCGGCGGTGCGCGTACCCCGGGGCCTGATGCCGTCCCTCGCCGCGACGGTGGCGGCGGTCGTCGCGATCAGCGCGGTGGTGGTGCTCCTGCCGGCCGATCCGGCCGCCGCGCCACCGGCCGTGCCGTCCTGGGCCGCCGCGCCACCCGCAGCGCCCACCGTCGTCGCGTCCCCGTCCCCGTCGCCGTCGCCGTCGCCGTCGCCGTCGGTGCGTCCGTTGCCCTCGAAGGCACCGGTGGTGCCGGCGGTGAGCTCCACCCGCAAGGGCGTCGGGGTGTGGAACTTCGCCGGCGTGAGTCAGGCTTTGGCCAACTCGAAGGCCGGTTGGTACTACACCTGGGGCACCCAGCACCCGGGGATCAGCACCCCACGGGGCGCGACGTTCGTGCCCATGATCCGTAGCGCGGAAAACGTCAACGCCGCGGACCTGGCCCGGGCCCGCTCGGCCGGACCCTACCTGCTCGGCTTCAACGAGCCGGACCTGCCCGAGCAGGCGAACATGACCGTCGAACAGGCACTTGACCTGTGGCCGCGACTGATGGCGACGGGCAGCAAACTGAGCAGCCCGGCGGTCGCCTGGGGTGGCGCGGACCCCCAGGGCTGGCTGGACAGGTTCATGGCCGGCGCCGAGGCCAGAGGTCACCGGGTCGACTTCATCGCTTTGCACTGGTATGGCGCCGACTTCACCACGGCCGCGGCGGTGAACCAGTTGCGGCAGTACCTGCAAGCCGTCTACCAGCGCTACCGGAAACCGATCTGGCTGACCGAGTTCGCACTGATCCGCTACGACGGCGGGCGTCAGATATTCCCCGGTCAGGCGCAGCAGGCGGCCTTCCTCAGCGCGGCCACCGCCATGCTCGGCCAACTCCCCTACGTGCAGCGGTACGCCTGGTTCGGCCTGCCCGCGACCGACAGGGACAGGTCCGGGTTGTTCAGCGACGGCACCAGCACGACGGCGATCGGTCGAGCGTTCCAGGCCGCGCGTTGATGATCGGTTCCGCCCTCAGGACCCCCGCCTGGCGGATCGCCGGAGTCGTCGTGGCGCTGGCCGCGACGACGCTGGCCGTCGCCCTGACCCGGCATGCGGACCGCGTCGACCAGTCCGCCGCGCCCGCCGCGCCGGTCACGCTCAGCGGCACCGACGACGCCTTCATCCAACTGCTGCTGCCGATGGACGACGGAGTTCTCGCGCTGATCGACCACCTCGACACCCGTCGGTCGACCACCGATCCCGCGCTGCGCACCGTCCTCGGTGACGTCCGGACGGCGCACCGCGCCGAGGTGGTGGAGCTGCGAGGGTTGCTGGCCGCCGGCAACGTCCCGGAGCGGAACATCCACGAGGGGCATCAGATGCCCGGCATGGTCACGGACGAGCGCCTCGCCGACCTGCGCGCCGCCCCCGACGCCGAGGTGCCGTCCCGGGCCGTCGGTCTGCTCCGGGCGCACCTCGAGCAGACCGTCGTGCTGTGTCGGGGTGAGCGGACCGCCGGGGGCAGCCCGCAGGTCAAGGAGCTCGCCGGCCGCATCCAGGTGACGCGGGCCGCCGAGCTGAGCGCCCTGGCGGGTCGGCCCGGCGCGACCGGCGACGCGGTCAACTGACCGGTACGCCGCACCAACGAGTCGAACAGGTCCCGGCTCAGCAGTCGAACACCGACCAGCAGATGTCGTTGCGCAACCGCTGGTCGTCGAGGACCAGGTCGCGGATCGCCGCCGGGAGTCGGTCGCGCTGCCACCGGCACTCGGCCCGCCCCGCCTCGTCGACCAGACCGTCCGGCGCCGCCGCCCGGACCGCCTTGATCGCGTACGCGGCGGCGCCGAGTTCGTGCGCGGCGACGTGGGCGACGGCCCCGGTCTGCCCGGCGGCGTAAGCGGCATGGCGGGCCGCCCCACGCAGGTCCCGGGCCGCGCCCATGGCGTGACCGCCGGCCGCGCGGGACACCATCATCGTGACCTCGCCACGCACCCAGGCCCGGATGTGCTCGATCGCCGCACGTGGGCGCGGGTCGTCGGGCCGGACCGCCTCGAACAGGTCGAGGACGTGCTCCGCGCAGTCGGCGGCCCAGAGTGCGAGCAGTCGGTGGTCGTCGTCGGTGAGCGTCCCGCCGCGACGGATCGTGATGAAGCGGGGATCCCTGACCTTCGGCAGGATCACGAGTCGTCCTCCTCCTCGTCAGCGGCCGGCGTCCGCCGCAGGGCATCGTCGAGGGCGCCCATCAGCCGGGCGACCCGGCTGCTGCCACCGGTCACCGGCGGGTAGCGGCGGAGCACGTCGACGAGCGCCGGGGTGGCACGGCGTCGCGAGCGGTCCAGCAGGGCGGCACCGACCGCCGGGTCACCGCCGGCCGCCAGCTCCCCGATCCGCGCCGCGCTCGCGGCGGCCCGGAGGATGTGACCGACCTGGCTGGCCCGGGCGAGGGGATGCAGGTACGCCGCCGCGGCGGCGTCACCGGCGGATCGCGCGGCCAGGCGCGCGGCCTCGGACGGCGCGGCCTGGGCGGCTCGGTGCGCGTCCATGGACGCGACACGTTGCAGTTTCGTCCGGGCGGCACCGTCGACGAACGCCCGGGCCGCCCCGATCGCCGCGCGAGGGCGCGGATCATCGGGTACGGCCTGCTCGAAGACCGGCAGGACGTCCTCCGCGTGCCGAACCACGTAGCCCGCGACGACGCGCAACTCGTCCATGGTCAGGTCGAAATCCCCGGACACGACGTGTCTACGCGCTGCCATCACGCCGGATCCTATCGACGGGGCCGCCGCCTTGGGGCCGACGATCAGACCGCCCCGGCGACACCACGCCGGTACGGGCCCCAGCCGACGAACCGGTTGAACAGGTCACGTGGGGTCGGGCCGTCGTGCGGGTTGAGGCGGAACAGGTCGTGGGTGGCCTCGTGGTAGAGCCCGGAGAGGTAGACGGCCAGGTCGACCGGGTGGTCGGCGTACTCGACGGTGAGCAGCAGGCGGGCGTGGGCGCAGGGCCACGGTGAGCCGCAGGCGCGGCAGAGCCACAGGGGCCGGATCGGCAGGTGCGCCGGCTGGTCGGGCGGGCAGGGGCGCGGCCGGTCGGGGTGCGGCCCGAGCCGGGGTACGGGAAGGTTCATGCGTGACAGTCTGCTGAGAGCACCACTACGCTCGGAAGTCGCCGGAGCCGGCCCGGGAGCGGGTCGAGAAGCCGGCCGGCGTTCGAGGAGGCCGAGTGGAGAACGAACCCACAGCCGACCTGATCCGCGCCCAACTGCGGCGGTT
Source organism: Micromonospora sp. WMMD975 (assembly GCF_029581215.1). Lineage (NCBI taxonomy): Bacteria > Bacillati > Actinomycetota > Actinomycetes > Micromonosporales > Micromonosporaceae > Micromonospora > Micromonospora sp. WMMD975. The sequence goes on along the minus strand of NZ_CP120739.1, from coordinate 5,826,556 downwards.
GCGACTCAGGGCCGAGCTGAGCCAGGAAGAGTTCGGAAAGCTGGTGCACTTCTCCAACTCGCAGGTGTCGGCGGTGGAGTTGGGTCAGCGGCCGTTGGACCGGTTCTTCCTGAAGCGGGCCGACGAGGTGCTGGGCACCGGCGGGTTGTTGACGTCGCTGCTCAAGCTCGCCGAGCGGGACGGCCAGCCGAGCTGGTTCCGCCCGTGGCTGGAAGCCGAACGCCAGGCCCAGCAGTTGCGCTGCTACCAGCCGGGCCTCATCCCTGGCCTGTTGCAGACCGAGAACTACGCCCGCGCGATGATCAACACCGATGACATGCTCGCCGTCGAAGAAGGTGATCGACGCCTTGCGGTCCGGCTCGACCGGCAGTCAGTGCTCACCCGCCCCGATCCACCCAAGTTCGTCGCGGTGATCGAGGAAGCGGTGCTGCGACGGGCGGACGAATCCTTCCGCGGCTTGATGAGCCAACAGATCGCGCACCTGATCGACGCGAACGGGCTACCCCATGTCGCCGTTCATGTGATTCCGGCCGACGTCAGCCTGCACATCGGACTGACCGGACCATTCACACTTGCCCGTGGCGGCGACGGGGGTTGGATCGGTTACCTGGAGAACCAGCTCGGGGGAACGGTGATCGACAACGACGAAGGAGTGGCTATCCTGCTGTCCAGGTGGGAGAGCGTTCGGAGCGAGGCATTGTCTCGCCGCCAGTCGATCGAGCTGATGAAGGAAGTGGTCGGGTCATGGAACTGACCGGTGCGATCTGGCGCAAGCCCACCCGTAGCGGTCAGAGCGAGTGCGTCCAAGTGGCGGACAACCTGGACGGTGTGGTGGGGGTGCGCGACAGCAAGGACCCAGCCGGGCCGGTCCTCACCTTCGCCCCCGACGCCTGGCGCGCCTTCGTCCGGGTCAGTGGGAGTCACGCACGGCGCTGATCAGCACCGTGTGCTTGCGTACCCGGAAGGTGCCCTCCGCCTCGCGTTCGGAGCGAGGCATTGTCTCGCCGCCAGTCGACCGAGCTGATGAAGGAAGTGATGACGTCATGGAGTTGAGCGGCGCGACCTGGCGTAAGTCCACCCGCAGCGGCACCCAGGGGGACTGCGTCGAGGTGGCGGACAACTTGGACGGTGTGGTGGGGGTGCGCGACAGCAAGGACCCGGCCGGGCCGGTCCTCACCTTCGCCCCCGACGCCTGGCGCGCCTTCGTCCGGGTCAGTGGGAGTCACGCACGGCGCTGATCAGCACCGTGTGCTTGCGTACCCGGAAGGCGCCCTCCATCTCGATGCGGGCCTGGACCACGTCGCGGGCGACCGACTCCTGCGCGGCGGTGAGTGGCCCGACCATGCTGGCGAGGTAGGCGAGGACCGGCTCGACGGTGGGCACCGCCAGGTCGTCGGGGTAACGCTCGACCGTCACGTCGGTGAAGTGGGCCGCGACCCGGGCCGGCGTCGTCTCGGCGGTGACGTCGTTCCGGTGGAGACCGACGGACATCTCGGGTCGGCCGATGGCCGGGCCGAGCGCGTCCAGCTCGACGAGGTGGTCGCGGCCGTTCACGGCGACGGCGAGCCGCCCGCCGGGGCGCAGCACCCGGGCGAACTCCGCCAGTGCCGCGTCCGGGTCGTCCAGGTGGTAGAGCATGTGGTTGGCGATCACCGCGTCGAAGCAACCGTCGGCGTACGGCAGGTGGGTGGCGTCGCAACGCTGCACCCGGGCGCCGGGCACCTCGCGCAGCCGGTCACACATGGCTCGTGAGAAGTCGGTCAGGGTGAGCCGGAGCCCGGTCTCGGGGCTGCCCACCTGACGCCACAGCTCACCGGTGCCGGCGCCCACCTCGAGCACGTCCCCGGCCAGCGGCAGCCGCTCGCCGAGCCAGGCGAACCAGCCCTGCGCATTGGTGCCGTAGGCGTGCAACGCCATCCGGGCGGTGAGGTTGCCGGTCGTGGTCGCGTACTGGCTCACCGCGCGAGCCGACGGTGTGGCGGTCACCTCGGCAGACTACTGCCGGGGCCCCGGATCACCGTGCATGCCTGATGGATGATCGGTCAGAGATAGAGGCAGAACGGGTGGCCGACCGGGTCGAGGTGCACCCGCACGTCGTCCTGGGGCTGGTAGTCGGCGACCGTGGCACCGAGCGACACCGCGAACGCCGAGGCGGCGACGAGGTCGTCCACCTTGATGTCGAGGTGGAGCATCATCGGCGGGTCACCCGGGCCGGCCGGCCACACCGGACGTACGTACGCCGGCTCGTCCTGGAACGCCAGGCCGGCGCCGCCGTCCGGCGGGACCAGGAAGACCCAGTCCGCTTCGTCGTCGCGCCGTGACCAGCCGAGCAGCCGCTCGTAGAAGACGGCGAGTTCCTGTGCGGAGGGCGCGTCGAGCACCGTGGACGTCAACGTGAGCCGCGGTCGATGTTCCATCCGCCCTTCATACCCCGTGGGTGCGACGGCCGCCCGGCTCCGGGTGCGTCTGTCGTTGCCCGGACGACGATGGACGCACCCGCACCGAAAGGGATCGCCCGGCCACGGCCTGTCGCATACGCTGCGGCGATGCTGCTTCGCATGTCGACCCTGCTGCTCCGGACCCTGCGCGAGGACCCGGCCGACGCGGAGGTGCCGAGCCACCGGCTGCTCCTGCGCGCCGGTTACGTCCGCCGGGCCGCGCCGGGCGGCTACACCTGGCTGCCGCTGGGCAGGCTGGTGCTGGACCGGATCACCGCGATCGTCCGGGACGAGATGACCGCGATCGGCGACCAGGAGGTGCACTTCCCGGCGCTGCTTCCGGCCGAGCCCTACCGGACCAGCGGGCGGTGGACCGAGTACGGCGACGACATCTTCACGCTCGCCGACCGCAAGGGCGCCGAGCACCTGCTCGCGCCGACCCACGAGGAACTGGCCGCGCTGCTGGTGAAGGACCTGTTCACGTCGTACCGGGATTTTCCGGTGACGCTGTTCCAGATCCAGACGAAGTTCCGCGACGAGGCGCGGCCCCGGGCCGGCCTGCTGCGCGGGCGCGAGTTCCTGATGAAGGACGCCTACTCGTTCGACCTGGACGCCGCCGGGCTCCAGGCCGCCTACGACCGGCACCGAGAGGCGTACCAGCGGATCTTCACCCGGCTCGGGCTGGACTTCACGGTGGTGCGGGCGACGTCCGGGGCGATGGGCGGCTCCGCGTCCGAGGAGTTCCTGGCCGCCACGCCGGTCGGCGAGGACACCTACGTCGGCTGCGTGGCCTGCGACTACGCCGCGAACACCGAGGCGGTGGTGACCCGCGCGCCGGCCGCCGGTGACCCGGAGGCGCGCCCGGCCACGGAGGTGCACGACACCCCGGAGACGCCGACCATCGCGTCCCTGGTCGACCTGGCGAACGCCCGCGCGCTCGCCGGCCGCACCGGCTGGACCGCCGCCGACACCCTGAAGAACGTAGTGCTTGCCGTGCGTCGGCCCGGCGCCGAGCAGACCGAGCTGCTGGTGATCGGCCTGCCGGGCGACCGCGAGGTGGACCTGAAGCGGGTCGAGGCGGTGCTGGCCCCGGCCACCGTGGCCGTCTTCGACGACTGGGCCGCGCACCCGGAGCTGGTCCGCGGCTACCTCGGGCCGCAGATCCTGGCCAAGCACGGCATCCGCTACCTCGTCGACCCCCGCGTGGTCACCGGCACCACCTGGCTCACCGGGGCCAACGAGCCGGGCCGGCACGCCACCGACGTGGTGTGCGGGCGCGACTTCGTCCCCGACGACACGATCGAGGCGGCCGAGGTGCGGCCCGGCGACCCGTGCCCGGCCTGCGGCGACGGCACGCTGACCATGCGGCGGGGCATCGAGGTGGGGCACATCTTCCAGCTCGGCCGCCGCTACACCGACGCCTTCGCGGTCGACGTGCTCGGCCCCGAGGGCAAACCGGTCCGGCCCACCATGGGCTGCTACGGCATCGGCGTGTCCCGGGCGGTCGCCGCCGTCGCCGAACAGCACCACGACGACCGGGGACTGCTCTGGCCGGCCGAGGTCGCGCCGTGCGACGTACACCTGGTGTCCGCCGGGAAGGGGGCGCAGCTCGACGCGGCGCTTGAGCTCGGCGGACGCCTCGCCGCCGCCGGCCTGCGGGTGCTCGTCGACGACCGCACCCACGTGTCCGCCGGGGTGAAGTTCACCGACGCCGAGCTGATCGGCATCCCGCGCGCCGTCGTGGTCGGCCGCCGCCTGGCCGACGGGTACGTGGAACTGCGCGACCGGGCCACCGGCGAGCGGACCGACCTGCCGGTGGAGGGCGTGGTGGAGCGCCTGCTCGACGAGATGGGCGCGACACGCCGCAACGCGGTGTAGCTAACGCGCCACCGGGTACCGCAGAAGGATCGACCGAGGCGTTTCGGAGGCTCCCATGTACCGCGTCAGCGACGTGATGACCAAGCAGGTGGTCTACCTCCCTGCGGAGACCCCGTTGGACGAGGCGGCCCGGGTGATGAAGGAGTCGGACATCGGCGACGTGGTGGTGACCGACGGCGCCACGCTCGCCGGTGTGCTGACCGACCGTGACATCGTGGTGCGGGCGGTGGCCGAACGCGCCGACCCGGGCACCACCACTATCGGATCGATCATCACGCGTGAGGTCGTCATGATCGAGCAGCACTGCACGGCGAGCGAGGCCGCCGCGTTGATGCGCGAGCGCAACATCCGGCGCGTGCTGGTCTGCGACAACGAGCGCAAGCTGGTCGGCATCATCTCCCTCGGCGACCTGGCCACCCAGCCCACCCCCACTGCGTGAAAGGCGGGGCCCCCGCTTAACGCCTGCGGTAGAGGAGGGGCCCCCGCTTAACACCCCGCCCGCCCGCGCGGGACACGGCGGATAGCCTCGACACATGCCCGAGATGCCGACCAAGCTGGCCGAGATCGTCGACGAGTTCGCCTCCGCACCGCGCGACGTCGTGCTGGAGATGCTGCTGGAGTTCGCCGACGTGATCCCACCCCTGCCGGAGGGGGTAAACCGGGACGAGCTGGAGCAGGTCCCCGAGTGCCAGACCGCGTTCTTCCTACGCGCCGAGGTGCGCGCGGACAAGACCGTGAGCACGGTCTTCGACTGCCCGCCGGAGGCGCCGACCACCCGGGCGTTCGCCGGCATCCTCGCCGACGGGCTGGAGGGCGCGAGCGCCGAGGAGGTGCTTGCCGTGCCGGACGACCTCTACCAGCGGATGGGGCTGGCCCAGGCGATCAGCCCACTGCGGGTACGCGGCGGCACCGCCATCCTGGCCCGCCTGAAGCGCCAGGTCCGGGAACAGATCTCCTGACCGGCGGGTTGTCGCTGGTCATGGAGATCGAGATCTACGCCGACGTCGTCTGCCCCTGGTGCTGGATCGGCAAGCGCCGGCTGGAACAGGCCCTGGAGTCGTACGACGGCGAGGTGACCGTCCGGTACCGGCCGTTCCAGCTCGACCCCACGCCGGTCACCGAGCCGAGGCCGCTGCTCGACGCGCTCGCCGACAAGTTCGGCGGCCGGGACAAGGCCGAGGGCATGGCCGCCCACGTCTCCGGAGTCGCCGCGGGCACCGGCCTCGACCTGCGGTTCGATCGGGCGGTGGCGGCGAACACGTTCGACGCGCACCGGCTGGTGCGGTTCGCCACCGAGCGGGGGCGGGCCGCGGAGACGGTGGAGCGGCTCTACCGGGCGCACTTCCTCGACGGCGTCGACGTCGGATCGATCGACGCGCTTGTCACGCTCGCCGGCGAGGTCGGGCTGGACGAGACCGAGGCCCGCCGGTATCTGGAGTCGAACCTCGGCCGCCGCGAGGTCGCCGCCGAGCTGAGCGCCGCGCACCAGCTCGGCGTCTCCAGCGTCCCGACCTTCGTGCTTGCCGGAAAGTACGCGGTGACCGGCGCCCAAGAGCCGGCCACGCTTGTCGCCGCGCTGCGTGAGGTGGCACAGCGCGAGGCCGCCGCGTGATGTTTCACGTGGAACAAGATCGATGCGGATGAGCGATCAGGCCGGCCGGGCCAGGTCCTCCACCACCCTGGCCCCGGGCAGCGCGCCGAGCGCCGGCCCGGGCAGGGCAATCTTGCTGTGGCGTACGCCCGACCCGATGATCACGTGGGGCGTGGCGATCACCCGCGCGTCGACCAGGATCGGCCACTCCTCGGGCAACCCGATCGGCGTGATCCCGCCGTATTCCATCCCGGTCAGCTCCACCGCCTCGGCCATCGGCGCGAAGCTCGCCTTGCGCACGTCGAGCAGCTTGCGGACCACGCCGTTCACGTCCGCCCGGGTGGTGGCAAGCACCATGCACGCGGCGTAGCGGGTTTCGCCGCCGCGCTTGCCGGCGACCACCACGCAGTTGGCCGACTCCTCCAGCCCCACCTCGTACGCCGCACAGAAGGCCGCGGTGTCGGCCAGGTCGGCGTCGATCGCAGCGACAAGCACCTCGTCCACGTCGACCGGCGCCTCGTCCGGCCACCGCTCCACCGCCGCGGCGACCGGCGGTGCCAACAGGTCCAGCCGGCCCCGGGCCGGCTCCGTCTTCAGCGTCCCCATCACGGATGCGATCCTCGCACCCGCGCCGGCAATCCGCTCGCCGCACTGTTAACAGGGGCCCCCGCCTATACCGAATCCGTTAAGCGGGGCCCCCGCCTTACACCTCGGTGAGGTGTCGCCGTTGCAGCGGCTCGGGGCGGTTCGCCTCGGCGTCGGCGATCCCGTGTCGGACACCGACCCGGATCACCCCGTAGAGGAAGACGAAGCCGAACACATACAGCACCACGGTGATCGCCAAGACCAGCATGAGGTCACGGTAGGCCGCCCCGGACCCGACCGGATCTCATCTTCGGCCGGTTCCCCCGTACGTGTCCCCGAGGTAGTCGGCCCAGGTACGCGTACCTGTGGGCGTGGCGGTCGTGGTGAGCCCACCGGCGCGCAGTTCCCGGCCGAGCCGCCCGGGAATCCGCACCGGCAGCAGCGGCCGTCGCGACCCGCGGGCCGCGAGCCAGCTCCGGGCCGCCTCGTCGAAGCGGAGCACCTCCGGCCCGCCGAAGTCCTCGACCCGGCGCGACGGCCCGGCGGACAGCAGCGCCACCAGCCGGTCCACCACCTCGCCCGGGTCGACCGGCTGGGCGAGTACGGCCCGGTCCCCGATCACCGGACCCAATCGGCTCGCGCCGCCCAGCAGGCCGGCCAGGAACTCGGGGAACTGGGTCGCCCGCAGCACGCTCCAGGGCACCTCTCCGGCGGCCACCACCTGCTCGGCCGCGAGCTTGTGCCGGTAGTACGCCAGCGGCACCCGGTCCACGCCGACGATCGAGACGTACACCAGGTGGCGCACCCCGGCGTGCCCGGCGGCGACGGTCAGCCGGCGGGTGCCGAGCACGTCGATCCGGTGGGTGTCCCGGTTCGGCGACGAGGCCAGGTGCAGCACCGCCTCGGTCCCGGCGACCGCCTCCGCCAGTCCGGCGCCGGTGTCCAGATCGACCGGCAGCCACTCGACGCCGTCGCCGGCACCGTGAGCCCCGCCGTCGCCGTCGCCGGCACCGTGAGCGCCACCGCCGGCACCGTCAGCGCCGCCGCCAGGGCCGCCGGTGGCGGGTCGGCGGCTCACCGCGCGGACGGTGAACCCCGCGTCCCGCAACCGTGGCACCGCCACCCGTCCGAGCCGTCCGGTCGCCCCGGTCACCAGCACCCGCATCGCCACATCCTCCGCTCTTGCCGCCGGCCGTCGGGTCCGCACCGAAAGCCGCTTCCGACAAGGGACGGAACGCCGGCGCCGATCGTGACGGCCCGGCGGGCCGCCCGCCCAGGCAAGCGCCCCACCCAGGCATAACGCCCCCGCCCAGAAGACCGGCCCGACCAGAAGACCAGCCCGTTCAGAAGACCGACCCGCTCAGCCGACCGGCCGGGTCGCCACGCGCCCCGCGAGCAGCAGGCCGAGCAGGCCGCAGCCGGCCGCGACGGCGAGCGTGGCCGCGTAGCTCGCCGGACCGGGCGACGACCCGGTGGCCAGCACCGCCCCGGTCAACGCCAGCACGACGGCGGCGGCCAGCGAGTCGCCCAGTTGCAGCGCCGAGGAGTTCCGGCCCTGCTCGGCCGGGGCGGACAACTCCAGGGTGAGCACCGACAGCGAGGGATAGAGCAGGCCCATGCCGAGGCCGGCGACCGCCCAGGCGAGCACCGCCGCCGCCACCGGAACGCCCGGCAGCAGCGCCGACGCGACACCGGCCGTGCCGGCGGCGATGCAGGCCAAGCCGGCTCGGGGCAGGCTGGCCGCGGAGCGGGGCGCGCGGATCCGGCCCTGGATCCACGAGCCCACCGACCAGGAGAGCGCACCGACGGTGAGCACCAGCCCGGCGCCGGTGGGCGTGAAGCCACGCTCGCGGGAGAGCATCAGCGGGATCACCACCTCGGCGCCGACGAACGCCGCCGAGGCCAGCCCGCGCAGGCCGATCACCGTCGGCAGTCCGGGCGCCGCCCGCAGGAAGCCCGGCGGCAACAACCGCGGTACGCAGCCGAGCAGCCCGGCGAGCGCCACCCCGATCAGTCCGGCGGCGAGCGCGCCGCGCTGCTGCCCCCCGTAGTGCAGCAGCGCGGCGCTCGCCCCCGCCCCGCAGGCCCAGCCCACCCGGGCGAGCGCGCCGGCCGGCGGCCGGGTCGGCACGGTGCCGGCAAGCGTCCGCAGCCCCGGCTGGATCAGCAGCACCGCCGGCACCGCGACCACCGGCACCGCCAGGAACACCCAGCGCCAGCTGAGGTGCTCCACGATCAGACCGGCCAGCGCCGGCCCGACAAGCGACGGCACCACCCAGGCCGCGGCGAAGGCGGCGAACATCCGCCGCCGCAACCGCTCCGGGTACGCGTGCCCGACGATCACGTAGAGCGCCACCGACAGCAGGCCGGAGCCGAAGCCCTGCACCACCCGCCCGACGACGAGCACGCCCATGGTCGTGGCGGCGCCGGCCAGCATCAGGCCGGCGACGAACCAGGCCACCCCGTGCCACATGGCCGGCCGTGGTCCGCGCGCGTCGCACCAGATGCCGGAGGCGACCATCGCGACCACGCCGGAGGCGAACGACCCGCCGAAGGCGAGCGCGTACAGGCCGAGCCCGTCCAGGCTGCGCGCGACCGTCGGCATGGCGGTGCCCACCGCGAGGGCCTCGAACGCGAGCAGCGACACCAGGGCGACGCTGCCCACCGTCATCGCCCGTAGGCCCGGCGACCACAAACCGGTGGCGGCGGTCTCCGGCGGGGCGATGGCGGTCGTCATGGGCTCCAGCCTGTGCCCTCAACCGTGGTTGAGGTCAACTGTGGGCCCGGTCTCGTCAGGCGGTCTCCAGCGCCTCGCCGATGCCCTTCGCCAGGCCGGAGGCGTGCTGGTCGGCGAGGACGTGCCCGGCGGTGATGACCAGGGCGAGCGGCCATTCGATGACCTGCAACGCGGCGAGCACCCCGATGCCGGCGTAGTAGGCCAGCTTGTCCGGCGGGGGCACCGCCACCTCGCCCAGCAGCGGGAGGTCCACCCGGCGGCTGTACGCCCGGATCGTCTCCCGTGCTCCGCTCAGGTCTCGCGTCAGCGTGCTCATCCCTGCCTCCCCCGGTTGTGACGACGGCATTCGACCCGACCGGCATTCCACCGCCCCCGGCGTCCATGCGCCGGGCAGCGGGGAAACTTCCCCCACTCCGGGGGCATAACGGACGCCGCGCCGGGAAGTCGGGCCGCCGGGACGAGTCCGGGAGGCGAGATGGCGTACGGGTTCGCCGGTCTCCTGCTGTCGCCGGCCGCCGTGCCGGACGCCGTCGCGCGGGTGGCGCGTACCGTCGGGTCGGTCCTGCCCGGGGGCGCCGTCCCGCCCGTCGTGACCGAGGCGGCCGGGAACGTGGGCGCGGCGACCACCCGGTTGGCTCGGCTGGCGAACCTGGCCCGACGTCGGGTGTGGTCCCGGGACGGCCGGCACCACATCGAGGTGCACGGCGTCTGCCAGGACGGTGGGGACCGGCTGGCCCGGCAGGTCGAGGCGGCGTTGGAGGCGGTGCCGGGGGTGACCTGGGCCCGGGTGAACGCGCCCTCCGGCCGGGTGGTGGTGGCGACCGGGGACCCGGCGCCGAGGCTGCGGGACCTGATCGACACCGTGACGCGCGCCGAGCGGGCCTGCCCGTTCGAGCCGGACCCGGAAATCCCGCCGCCGCATCCGCCGGAGGAGGGTCCGCGCACCCCCCGTACCCTCGGCGCGCTTGCGTCCGACGCGCTCGGCCTGACCATCTCCGCGGCCACCCGGATCCTGCCGTTCACCCCGGTGCCCGGCGAGGTGGCCGGCCTGCTGAACGCGGTCGACCTGCATCCGAGGCTGCACGCGCTGGCCGACCGTGGCCTGCGCGCCGACCCCCGCGCCGAGGTGCTGTTCCCGCTCGCCGAGGCGGTGGTGCAGGGTCTCACCGGCGGCTGGGCCGGCATCGTGCTCGACGGCGCGCAGCGGGTGGTGCAGTGGGGTGAGGCGCGGGCCCAGCTCGCCGCGTGGAGCCGCGCCGAGCCGGGGTTGACCGGCGACCCGGACCGGGCGGTCGCGCGGGTGCCGGACGGCGAGCGGCCCTGCCCGGTCCCGGACGGCCAGGTCGAGCGCTACGTCAAGCGGGTGCTCACGGCCGGTGCGGCGGCGGGCGCGGCGGCGATCCCGGTGGCCGGCGGCAAGCGCGCCGCCGCGCTGGCGCTGTCCGCGTTGCCCAAGGCGCCGGGCAGCGGACGCGAGGGGTACGCGGCGCAACTCGGCCGGATGCTGGCCCGGCGCGGCGTGATCGCGATGGACCGTAGCGTGTTGCGGGAGCTGGACCGGATCGACACGGTGGTGCTGGACGCCGCGGTGCTCGGCTCCGACCGGGGCGTGCTGTCCGACCTGGCGCCACTGCCCGGCGCGGACACCCGGCAGGTGGCCGCCCGGGCGTTCGCACTGTTCGACCCGGCCCGCCCGGACGGGGTACGGACCGACGACGGCTGGCGGCTCGGGCCGCTGGACCGGCTCGACGCCTCCGATCCCGGGGACACCCCGGACAGCGAGCGGTTACGGGCCCACGGTGGGCGGCTGCTCGGGCTGGCCGAGGGCGGGCGGCTCGCCGCGGTGCTGCGGGTCGAGCCGGAACCAGCCCCGGGGGTGGACGCGCTCGTCTCCGCGGCCCGTCAGGCAGACGTCCGGCTCGTGGTCGGCGGTGCCGGGGACGGCCGGTACGACTTCGCCGACCGGCACGTACCGGGCGGGTCCCGGCTCGCCGCCGCCGTCCGTGACCTGCAACGCGAGGGCGCGGTGGTGCTCGTGGTGTCCGGTGAGCGGTCGGCGCTCGCCGCCGCCGACTGCGGCCTCGGCGTGTCCGGGCCGGACGACCTGCCCCCGTGGGGCGCGCACCTGCTGGTCGGCGACGACCTGCGGATCCCCGCCCTGCTCATCGACGCCGCCGGGGTGGCCCGCCGGATGACCGGGCAGAACATCAGGATCGCCATGGCCGGCAGCGGGCTCGGCGCGCTCGGTGCGTTCACCGCCGACCGGCGGCTGCTTCCCGGCCGGACCATGGCGGCGGTGAACGGCGCCGCCATGGTCGCCTTCGGGCACGGCGTCGTCCGGGCGCACCGGTTGCCGGACCGCGCCGGCACCCCGACGCCGGCGCTCACCGCCTGGCACCTCATGCCGGTGGAGACCGTCCTGGAGCAGCTCGACACCCGACCCGCCGGGCTGACCGACGAGGAGGCGGCTGGCCGCCGGGGTGCCGCGGCCGACGACGGGCACGGGCCGTTCGCGCTGCTCCGCGCGTTCGTCGACGAGCTGTCCAACCCGCTCACCCCGGTGCTGGCGGCCGGCGCGGTGCTCTCCGCCGCGTTCGGCTCACTCGTCGACGCGGCGCTCGTCGGCGGCCTGGTCGGCGGCTCCGCTCTCGTCGGCGCGGTGCACCAGCGCAACACCGAACGCTCGCTCGCCGAGTTGCTGTCCCGCTCGGCCGTCACCGCCCGGGTGCGGCGCGACGGCACGGAACGGGTGGTGCCCGCCGAGGACCTGGTGCCCGGCGACGTGATCAGCATCGGTTCCGGTGACGCCGTACCGGCGGACTGCCGGGTGCTGACAAGTGACGGGCTGGAGGCCGACGAGTCGTCGCTGACCGGTGAGTCGCTTCCGGTGGCCAAGAACCCCGAACCGGTGGTCGCCGCGGCGATCGCGGAGCGACACTCGATGCTCTTCGAGGGCACCACGGTGGCCGCCGGGCACGGCACCGCCGTGGTGGTGGCGACCGGCGAGCAGACCGAGTCGGGGCGGAGCCTGGCGCTGGCCAAGCAGGCTCCGCCGGCCAGCGGGGTGGAGGCGCGGCTGGGCAAGCTGACGAACGCCGCCGTACCGCTTGCGGCCGGCTCGGCGATCGCGGTGGCCGGGGCGGGGCTGCTCCGGGGCGTACCCCTGGCCGAGACGGCGGCGACCGCCGCGAACCTGGCCGTCGCGTCGGTGCCGGAGGGGCTGCCGTTCCTGGTCAGCGCCGCGCAACTGGCGGCGGCGCGGCGGCTGGCCGAGCACGGCGCGCTGGTCCGCAACCCGCGCACCATCGAGGCGCTGGGCCGGGTGGACGTGCTCTGTTTCGACAAGACCGGCACGCTCACCGAGGGGAAGCTGCTGCTTGCCGGCGTGGGCACCGGCGACGACAGCTACGCCCCGGCGGACCGCCTGGACGACCCGCTCCGGTCGACGCTCGCCGCGGCGTTGCGGGCCACCCCGGCGGCGGCCGACCCGGAGAAACTGCCGCAGCAGACCGACCGGGCGGTACGCCGGGGCGCGAACGCGGCCGGGGTGACCGAGCGCACCGGGGCGGCCGACTGGACCGCGACGGGCGGGCTGCCGTTCGAGCCGTCCCGGGGCTACAGCGCCACGGTCGGCCGTACCGGCGACGGGTTCCTGCTGAGTGTGAAGGGCGCGCCCGAGTCGGTGTTGCCGCGGTGCGCGTCCCGGCGTACCGCCGGGGGTGACCGGCCGTTGGACGCGGCGGGCCGGGACGAGGTGCAGGCCATGCTTGCCGGTCGGGCCGGCGCCGGGCACCGCGTCCTCGCCGTGGCCGAGTGCCAGGTGACCGTCGACGCGGTCACCGACGAGCAGGTCGACGGGCTGGTCTTCGTGGGTTTCCTGACCCTCGCGGACGGGGTGCGGGAGAGCGCCCGGCCGGCGGTGCAGCGGATCCGCAAGGCAGGCGTGCACACCGTCATGATCACCGGGGATCATCCGGCCACCGCCGAGGCGATCGCCGCCGCGATCAGTCCCGACCACGGGCAGCAACGGGTGGTGACCGCCGCCGACCTGGACCGGCTCGACGACGCCGCGCTCGCGGAGCGGCTGATGGCCACCGACGTGGTGGCCCGCTGCACGCCCACCCACAAGGTACGGATCATCCAGGCGTTGCAGCGGCGGGGCCGGACCGTGGCGATGACCGGGGACGGCGCCAACGACGCCCCGGCGATCCGCCTGGCCGACGTCGGCATCGCGCTCGGTCAGCGCGGCACCCCGGCCGCCCGCGCCGCCGCCGACCTGGTGGTCACCGACGACCGGCTGGAGACGATCATCGCCACGCTCGTCGAGGGACGGGCCATGTGGTCCTCGGTGCGGCACGCCCTGAGCATCCTGGTCGGTGGCAACCTCGGCGAGATCGCGTTCAGCGTGCTCTCCGCCGCCTCGACCGGCCGGTCCGCCCTGACCGGCCGGCAGTTGCTGCTTGTCAACCTGCTCACCGACCTCGCGCCGGCGCTTGCCATCGCGGTCCGCCCGCCGGCCGACGACCGCGCCGACCACCTGCTGCGGGAGGGGCCGGACTCGTCGCTCGGCGCCACCATGACCCGGGAGATCGCGCTGCGGGCCGCGGCGACCACGCTCGGCGCGACCGCCGGTTGGACGCTGGCCCGGTGGACCGGCACGCAACGCCGGGCCGGCACCGTCGCGCTCGCCTCGCTGATCGGCACCCAGCTCGGCCAGACGGTGCTGGCCGGCGGCACCAGCCCCACCGTGTTGGCCGCCACCGCCGCGTCCGTCGGCGTGCTGGTCCTGGTGGTGCAGACGCCCGGGGTCAGCCAGTTCTTCGGCTGCACTCCACTCGGTCCGGTGGGTTGGACCATCGCGACCGGCTCGGCGCTCGGCGCGACGTTCGCCAACGGCGCGTTGACGAAGCTGGTGGACCGTCTGCCGCAGCCGGGCTCGTCCTGACCGGCGCTCAGTGCCAGGTGGCGGCGGCCCGGCGCAGCCGGTCGTTGACCGCCCGGCCGACACCCGCGTCGGGCACCGCCTCGGCGACGATCTCGGTCACCCCGGCCGCGTCGAGGCGGTGCAGCGCGTCGAACAGGCGCGCGGCTGCCGCCGTCAGGTCACCCGAGGGCGAGAGCACCTCCACCGCCGCCCAGTCACCGTCCGCCGGTGGCTCCCGGAAGGCCAGGAATCCCCGCCGCCCGCCGTCGTGCGCGCCCACCGCATCCAACCGCAACGGGGTACGCGGGGCGTAGTGCGCGGCGAGCGTCCCGGGCGCGACCGGCCGGCCGGAGCTGCCCTGGCGTACCTCGACCGGACCGACCGCCTCGACCAGCGCCTCGACCGGCAGCGAGCCCAGCCGGAGCACCACCGGTCGCTCGCCCCGGGCGTCCACGATCGTCGACTCGATCCCGCACCGGGTGGGTCCGCCGTCGAGCACCACGTCCACCGCCCCGCCCAGCCCGGCCACCACGTGCTCGGCCCGGGTCGGGCTGAGCTGGCCGAACCGGTTGGCGCTGGGCGCGGCGACCGGCACCCCGGCGGCGGCGATCAGCGCCCGGGCGGACGGTTCGTCCGGCACCCGGACGGCCATGGTGTCCAGGCCCGAGGTGACGATCGGCGGGATCGCCGCGGGCCGGTCCACGATCAGTGTGAGCGGGCCGGGCCAGAACCGGTCCGCGAGCGCGGCCACGGCCGGCGGCACCGCGCCGACGAGCGCGGGCAGGTCGGCGGCGTCGGCCAGGTGGCTGATCAGCGGATCGAAGCTGGGCCGGGCCTTCGCCTCGAAGATCCGCGCCGCGGCGTTCGGGTCGAGCGCGTTCGCGCCCAGCCCGTAGACCGTCTCGGTGGGGAAGGCGACCAGCCCGCCGGCGCGCAGGACGGCGGCGGCCTCGTCGATGCCGCGGTCGGCCGGCAGGACGCGCGGGGATCCGGTGCTCACGCTGCGACGCTAGCCTGCGTCGCCCGCCGCCCCCGGCGCGGCCCCGGTCGGTGTGCTCGTGCCGGGGGTTCAGTCCCGTTCGTCGGCCGCGTCGGGAAGGCTCGGCGCGTCGGTGGGGTAGAGACCGGCGGCGAAGCCGTACACCTGGTCGCCGGCGCGGGGGATCTGCGCGAACCGCCGGGCCAGCGCCTGCACCTCGGCCCAGAACTCGCGGACGTCCTCGATCGGGATCCGCGCGTGCACGAGCGTGCAGCGCAGCTCGTCCGCGGCGTGGGCGGCAGCCGCCTCGGCCGCGGCCTCGGCCAGCCCGTTGATCCGGGCGACCACCTGCTTGTCCTCCGGCCGGCTGAGCGCGCCGACGTAGAAGGTGCGGGCCACCCGGCCGTAGAAGCGTTCCTCGATGGCCCGGACCCGGCGGGTGCGGACCACGCGCAGCAGCCCGGCGTCGACGAGTTGGTTCACGTGGTAGGCCACGCTGCTCTTCGGCCGGTCCACGGCACGTGCCAGCTCGTTGACCGTGGCGGCGCGTTCCAGGAGCAGTTCCAGCAGCGTGCCGCGCAGGGGGTCGGCGAGCGCGCGCAACTGCTCCGGGGCGGTGACCACGAGCAGGTCGTCGAGGTCGTAATCGGGGACCCGCTGATTGACCGACATTTCTCGACCGTTCTAATATTCTGGTTCGTTCGATGATTCCGGTCCGACAGTCAGGAGTCTAGAGATGGCCGAGATCCTCCTCTTCCACCACCTGCAGGGGCTCACCGACGGCGTACGCGCCCTCGCCGACGCCCTCCGCGCCGGCGGGCACACCGTGCACGCCCCGGACCTCTTCGACGGCGAACGGCCGGCGAGCATCGAGGAGGGCTCGGCGCTCACCAAGCGCATCGGCCGCGACGTCCTCGACCAGCGCGCCGACCGGATCGCCGCCGACCTGCGCCCCGACCTCGTCTACGCGGGCGTCTCCTGGGGCGCCGCCATCGCCCAGCGGCTCGCCCAGACCCGGCCCGGCGCCCGGGCCGCCCTGCTCTACGAGGCGTGCCTGCCGGTCACCGGCGAGTGGGCCGTCGGCCCGTGGCCCGACGGCGTGGCGGTGCAGGTCCACGGCATGGAACAGGACCCGTTCTTCGGGCTGGAGGGCGACGTCGACGCCGCCCGCGAACTGGTCTCGATCGTCGGACCCGAGCGGGGCGAGCTGTTCGTCTACCCCGGCGACCGGCACCTGTTCACCGACAGCTCGCTCCCGTCGTACGACGCGGCGGCGACCACGCTCGTGGTGAGCCGCAGCCGCGACCTCCTCGACCGCCTGGGCTGACGCCGCTACTTGTACTGCGCGATCTGGATCAGGTTGCCGCAGGTGTCGTCGAACACGGCGGTCGCCACCGGCCCCATGTCGACCGGCTCCTGGGTGAACAGCACGCCGAGCTGCCGCAGCCGGTCGTGCTCGGCGGCGACGTCGTCCACCGCGAACTGGGTGAACGGGATGCCGTCACCCGCCAGCGCCTCCTTGAACGCCTTGGCAGCCGGGTGGGCGTCGGGTTCCAGCAGCAACTCGACGCCGTCCGGCGCCTCGGGCGAGGCGACCGTCAGCCAGCGGTGCTCACCGGTGGGCACGTCCGTCTTCGGCACGAAACCCAGCACCTCGGTGTAGAAGCGCAGCGCCTTGTCCTGGTCGTCGACGTACACGCTCGTCAGATTGATCCTCATGGCGTCTCCTGTGTGGGTGCGGACCGGAGCCATCGCTCGGTGATGGACCGCAGCGGCCGGGTGTCGAGATGGTGGAACTTGTAGCGACCCTGCCGCCGCGTGACGATCAGGCCGGCGGCCTCCAGCACGTCGAGGTGCTGGGAGATCGCCTGCCGGGACGACCCGACCTGGTGCCGGGTGGCCAGCCGGCCGCAGATCTCGAACAGGGTCTGACCGTCGCGCTCGGTCAACTCGTCGAGGATCAGGCGGCGGGTCGGATCGGCCAGCGCCTGGTACAGATCGCCCACGTCAGCCACAATAGGCAAGTGACAGCTTGCATATCAAGACCGGGCGCGGTCGGATCCGCGGTCGCCAGGTCGCGGATCAGGCGGCAGGCTCGAACAGACGACGTGCGGATGGATCCTCGGCTGGGGGCGGGGCCGCCGCCACCCGACCGACGAGTGGTGACGCAGCAGCGCCTCGGCCATCGGTGAGTGGGCACTGATGCCGTTGCGGAGCCTCAGTTCGCGCGGGACCGACGTGCCTGATTCCAGTCCAGTCCGCTATCGGTCGACGTAGTGGTAACGACAGGCGATGATCTCGACGTCGTCCTTGGTGATCCGATACACCAGCCGGTGTTCGCGATCTATCCGGCGGGACCAGTAGCCGGAGAGCTCTCCCCGAAGGGGCTCCGGCTTGCCGACACCCTCGTATTCGTTGCGCATCACATCCGCGATGAGGCCATTGACGCGCTTGATCAACTTTTGTTCTGTGTGGATCGCACTTCATGCGGGTGGTCCGGCCAGGTTCGCATAAAAGATCAGCAAGTGGGCCGGAGGCACTATCATGCGAACCACACCGCCACGATCGCCGGTGACCCCCTACCACTCAGGTCGGCCGACCCAAGGGCGTCAGGCCGACGATCCTCGGGCGGCCACCGTCAGGACACCGCGAGCAGTCGGAACTCGCAGCGGACGCCGCTCGCCTTGGCGAGCCGACCATCACCGGTCACGAGTGGGCAGGCCAACAACTCCGCCACCGCGACGTAGGCTGCGTCATACGTGGTGACATTGCCCCGCAACTGCCACATCCGGTCAATCAGCATCGCGACGCCAACCTCGTCGATGACCAACGAGGGCAGGGTATCGATCGCCTCCTGAGCCCGAGCAAGGCCCAGCTTCCCACCGAGGACCTTGCCTCTGATCACCGACATGACCTCGACCAGAAGATGGCTCGGCGCGGCCCAGTGCGGATCGCCGGTCAGCTCTGCCCGCGCCGCGTCGCCGACCGGCCCGTCATCGACCAGGGCATCGGCCAGAACCGACGCATCCACGACGATCATGCCGCGCTTCCCCATGGTCCGCGTTGCTCCCGCTGGTCATTCAACTCGGCCGCGCTCTCCCCCGGCAGGGAGCGAGCACCGTCCGATCGGCCGGCGAAGCGATCAAGGGCCGCAGTGTTGCGCAGCCGCCGAGCCTGCGTCTCCACCAGATCCAGCAGGTACGCCTGGAGTGACTGCCCGCGCGCCTTGGCCTGCGCCGCCAAGGCGTCTCGTACCTCTTCTGGCACGTCACGAATCTGGAGAGCAACCATGCATTCATTATGCATGCAGCATCGCTCAGCTTCCAGGAAAGACTCGGCCCTCGACCAGATGGTTCGCATGACGATGGTGCTACAGCCAAGGGCCGCAGGTCAGAGAAGTCGGTGGAGCCCAGGGGACTCGAACCCCTAACCCCTGCCTTGCAAAGATCAAGCCTCATGTCGGTCAGCGTCGGTCAGTGCCGTTGACCTGCTCGTCGAGTCGGCTCCCGTCGACGCCGGGCGGCGTCCGTCGGTTGGCTTGGCTGTACGGATGGCTGTACAGCCACGCTCTGATCCGCGGCTCTCGGCGATGCGATTCCCTGCGGCCGTCGCCAGCGTCGGCCAGTTCATGGCCGCCGATTGGGAGGTCCTGCGGCTCGGTCGGCTGCTGTACATCCCTGCTGTACCGCTGGTTTCCGCTGTCGGCAGGGCTGGTCGGAGCCGGCCAACCGTAAGCGGGCGTACCGGCCCTTGCTCGACTCCGGGCAGGGCTAGGAGCAGGCACCGTCCCGGGCGATGGCGGGTGGACGGAACGCCGAGTAAGGCGTTGGACGCTACGCCTACGCATGTCAGGCCGATAGGCTCGGCGAGTAGCACGAGCTGCTGGTTGCTGCCACAGCAGGCGGGTGCCGGTGAGCTACGACAGGAGAAACAATGAGAAGTGGCCTCGATACTCAGCCTACAGCGACAACGTTTGACGTTGAGCGTCTCGTCCAGATGGCCTGGACTGGTCGAATCCGGGTGCCGCACTTCCAGCGCGACTTCCGTTGGACGAAACAAGACGTCGTCCGCCTCTTTGACAGCATCGTAAAGGGATACCCTGTCGGAAGCTTGTTGCTCTGGGTACGCCCGGCCACCGAAGAGGTCGTTCGGCTTGGCGCCCTCAAGGTTCAGGCCAAGGCCGGCGGCGACGCATTCTGGGTCGTGGATGGGCAGCAGCGAGTAACCAGTCTCGCAAATGCTCTACACGATGCTGGATCCTCCGACCCGAGGTTCGCTCTTGCCTACAATCTAGATACCGAAGAGTTCGTTTCGCCACCCTCGGTTGAGGACGCGGCCGTCGTTCCTCTCCCAGTCATCTTCGACCTTGAGCGGCTGATTCAATGGTTCGCTAATCATCCTGAAGTATCAGATCGACTATCAAGGGCGACTGCGGTCACGCGAGCAATCCGACAATTTGAAATCCCCGCCTATCAGGTATCTCGTGGCGAAGAGTCGGTACTTAGAGACATCTTCGATAGAATGAACAACTATGGGAAGCGGCTCAGCAGGGCCGAGGTGTTCAGCGCCCTCTTTGCTGGAGAAGAGACCGCAGGCGACCAAGTTCTAACGATCGACCGAATCGCGCAGAACGTGCATGCGGAAAGAGGGTTCGGTCGAATTGACGACGACACGGTCCTTCGGACCATTCTCGCACGCCGCGGCTCGGACGTCACCCGTGACATCCGAAACGAATTCGAAGACCGGTTTCGGCGAGGTCCGGTCGAGTTCCCTGGCGAGCGCCAAGAGGTCGCCTTTCGCGAAGGAGAGGCCGCTCTAATAAGAGCTGTCTCTTTTCTCCAGGATGTGGCTGAAGTCCCGCACTTCACCATGCTTCCGTATCGCTATCTGCTGATAGTTCTGGCCCGATTCTTTGCCCACTTTCCGGAACCCGGGCATCGGAGTATGCAGTTGTTGCGTCGTTGGTACTGGCGGGCAGCCCTAGCCGGGCCTGACCCATTTCAAGGAAGCGTGTCATACGCAATGCGCGCCCTGTCTGCACGGATTGGCCCCCACGATCTGAGTGGATCGCTGCAAAGCCTTCTCGCGGCGGTGCCAACCGATGAGATCAGAATACCCAGCCTGACGAAGTTTCGCACAAACGAAGGCGCGACGCGCATCGCTCTCTGCTGCTGGTGGAGCCAAGGCCCCCGGTCACTGGTAAGCGGCGAACCATTTGATCGGGCGCAATTGTCGAACTTTTTGAACGAAAGCACGACCGCTGCCGACGCTGTCCGGAATATTGTGAGAGGCCGCCAGGCCAGCGACCCGTACCGGCTCTGGGCCGCCAATCGCATTTTGCTGCCAACGGATGACATAAATACCTACGAGATCGACCACGCGCTGGTTGAGCAGCCTATCTATCTCGATGACGGCGAGTGGGCACGAACATTATCGTCTCACTTTGTCAGCCCGCAGGCAGTTCATGCTCTTTACCACGGAGAAGTGGACCGGTTCTTGAGGATCCGCCAGGATGATCTCCACGAGGAGTTGTTCCGCTTCCTCGCGAGGATGTGCGAGTTTGGGTTCGAGGACACACCCCCTATCTCCACCCTTGAGATAGAGGATCTTGAGGGGGAAGCAGATGACTTTGCCTGAGGCGCGCTTCAGCTTATGGCTCTATGACGAGAGGATTGGCTCCCTTTGTAGGCGGGGAGATTACTCATGGCTGGAGCTGAGCGAGGAGTATAGGAGCAACCCCGAAAGACCGGTCCTCGGCCTGATCTTCGAGGAGAATCTAGAAGCTCGGCATGCATCAGCATTGAGGCTGCCTGCCTGGTTTTCCAATTTGCTCCCGGAAGGGCCACTTCGTGATTGGGTGGCGCGTGACCGTGGAGTCTCCTCCGACCGCGAGATCGAGCTGATTGCGCAGGTCGGCCACGATCTCCCCGGAGCAGTTCGCGTGTTGACGACGGATGAATCCTTGTCAGGGGACTGGCTTCCGCCGTCCGAAGACCCAGAATCGCGGAATGAAAGCCCGGAGGCGAGGAGATGGCGATTCTCTCTTGCTGGCGTAGCCCTCAAGTTCTCGCTGCTTGCTCGCGGTGACCGCCTAACCATTCCGGCCGCCGGCGAACAGGGCGATTGGATCGTGAAGTTCCCAGACCCTCAATTCTCGCAAGTGCCGAGGAATGAGTTTTGGATGATGACACTTGCTGGCATCGCAGGGATTGAAGTCCCAGAGGTTCGCCTAGTCCATCGCGATGAAATCGTTGACGTGCCGTCCCGCGTGTGGACCGGGTCAGAAGAATGGGCATACGCAGTCCGGCGATTCGATCGCACTGAACAGCGCGGCCTCATCCACATTGAAGACCTAGCCCAGGTCAAAAACGTTTATCCGAACGAAAAGTATCTCGGGAACTATGAGACTGTCGGAAGCTACAGCTACAGGGGCCACGATATTGAAGGGCTCCGACAGTTCGCGCTACGGCTCGCCTTCTCGATACTAATTTCCAACGGGGATGCTCATCTCAAGAACTGGTCCCTAATCTATCGAGACCGTCGCCGTCCTTCTCTTTCCCCAGCCTACGACCTAGTTGCGACGTCTCCTTATCGCGATGACGGTCCAGAGGATATGGGTCTGAAGTTCGGAGGCAGCCATAGGTTCGATACGGTCACCTTGAGGAGGTTCGAGCGGCTTGAACAGAAGCTTCACGCCGAGGGCGCCTACCTCGCCGATTGTGTGTTTGAGCTCATACGCCGAGTGCAGGATGCCTGGCCCCGAGTTGAAGCTGAGCTTGCCGATTATCCGTTGCTAACGCATGAAATTGGATCAAGCATCAAGCGCCATTCGCAGACGATTATGCGGCAGTGAGCCGCCAATACGTTGCCTTGGATGCCATCCCGTCTGCCGCCGACCCACACACCGTGGAGCGGGCCAGGGCCAGGGTGACAAGGTGGAGCGCCCTACCGGACGAACGACCTTGTCGCCCTGGCCCTGGTCTGCTCGGCTTGCCTGGGTCGGTGGCTGACGGGATGGCATCCCACCTCAACCACCCGCCCACCGGAACCGTTCGGCAACTCCATCTCGGAGTCGTCTGGCCCCCGCCGGAGGCACAGCTCTAACCCCGCCCTCTCCCTCACCCCACCACCCCCACACCCACCTCCACCCCTCCCTGGGGCCTGAGCGACCATGCGCCGTCGTTCGGCAACTTCGCCCCGCCGCGGTCGGCCTGCCGGATCTCGTGCTGCTTCGGATCGCCGGCATCGGGTGGAAGCGTGTCCGCCTGGCCCTGGTCGTCCTTCGGGACTCGTCACCGGGTCACCTCACTGACCCAGGTGTGACGCGCGGGGCGGGGCGTGGGGTTCGGGCCGGCTGATTTTTCCGCCCCGGCGCCCTTGCGCCGGGGCGGCGGCTCCGCAGGAGCCGTTTGCCGCGCCCCGGCCCGCGCCGCGCGGAACGCGCTTGATCTAGTACAGGCCAATTCGGCAACAGATCACGGACAGCGCTCCGAGTCGACCGAGCCGGCACGAACACAACGCCACCTGTCCGCCGCCATCCTGTGCGGCCTCTGGAAGCGTGGGGCTCATCCTCGCGTGACGCCGGCTTCCTCGACCCGCTCCGCTCGTGGTCGCCTTTCGTCCTTCTGCTACTCGGCTCCGCGGTTCCCTCTCGGCCCCCTGCCTGGGCTCACCCTGTCTCCTTCACCCACGCCACCTCCCAGTCATGGAGGATGGTCAACATGCTTCGGTCCCCGAGCGCGCTCCTTCTGGACTTCGGTGGCGTCCTGGTCGACGCCCCGTCTCCGCAACCTCCGGCGCCGCCGGACCTGGTCGACCGGCTCTCCTACCTCGTCGCGGATACGGTGTCCGTCCAGCAGATCGCCACCGATCTCCGCGAAGGCGCTCGGGCGTACGCGCGGTGGCGTGACGACATCGGCAGAACCAGTCATCCGGTCGAGCTGCCGCACGCTCGGGTATGGGCCGACTTCGTCACCCGCACCTGGTCCCAACCGGCCCGTGACGCCGTCGAGCGGGAAGCAACCGCTCTGGCGTACGTATGGACCTGGCGGAGTGAATGGCAAGTGAGACCCGGCATCCCGGAAGCGCTACAGGCAGCCTCCGACGCTGGCCTACCTCTCGCCGTCGTCAGCAACACTCTCTGCGGCGCGGCACACCGTGAATTCCTCGCCAGCGTCGGATTGTCGCCTCTCTTCGCCGCCGAGTTCTACAGCGATGAAGCCGGCCCTCGGAAGCCGAACCCGCAACTCGCGCTCCTCGCGGCCGACGCCATCGACGTACCGATCGGCGCCTGCTGGTTCATCGGTGACACTCTCGGCCGCGACGTTGCCTGCGCTCGGCGTGCCGGCGCCCAGGCGGCGATCCTCATGCGCTCACCCCGCACGGACCGAGAATCGCCGCGCGCCGACCTGCGACCGGACGCCGAGGTTGATGACGGCTACGAGCTGCTCGCACTGCTGCGCCGGGCCTGGGGAGCTTCCGTAGCCTCGTCGGCCAGGACGTGACGGTGTATCCGCTCGGCGGCCTCGTGGGGAGACAACTCGGCCGTGTTGAGAATCAGGTCGGCCTCGGATAGCGGCTCGGTCGCATCCCATGCCCGTAGACGCGCCTCGGTGTCTCCGGTCCGTCGGGCAATGATCCGCTGCTCCGCTACCTGTCGTGGACACCAGAGGTAGACCACGCACCAGCGAACACCGGTGACCGCCGCGGTGACAGCGGCAACGGCCGACCGCTGGCCCAGGTGGACGACGGGCACGCCGGCCGACAGACTCGTCACCAGGGACGGGCGGTCGACAACGTACCGGGCGCCGTACCGCTGGTTTTCCCACACCACATCGCCTCTGCGGCGCAGTCCTTCAAGGGTTGACTCGTCGGACATCCGGTAGCCGCTCGTCCGTCCTGGTCCGACCTTCAACCGCGAGTAGAGCTGATACCGCTCGTCGAGGTCGCGCAGAGCGGTAGTGATCGTGTCCTTGCCCGCCGCTGGCGGACCGTAGAGGATCACGCCTCGCATCACTGGCCCTCGTCCGCGAGGATCCCCTTCACCAGCTCCTTGGCCTGCTCCTGCAAAGGTGAACTCGACGCGCAGTTGTCGACTACGAGGTGTGCGTCCACCGGACGGAAGTCGAGGTTGATGACGCCGAGATAGCCGTCCCAGTCAGCGAGCTTGTACGCATCCCGCGCAGCACCTCGCCGACGTACGTAGGTCAACATCGTGTCGGCATCGCAGTAGACCCAGACCACGGTCACTACCGCCTTCGCCGCCTCGTAGAACGCCCGGGTTCGGGCTAGCCAAGCTGGGTCGCTGAACTCCCGGATGAACGGGGCGGTGACGATCACGCTGTTCCCGCACTGAACGTTCTCGCTGGCTGCGTCCTGAAGCGCCTCGTACTCGCGCGGACGGACTTTGCTCAGGTAGGTCTGCGACTCGCGATCGTGCGGCGATAGGCCCAGCGTCTCCAACGCAGCCTCGACCACAGGACGGGTCAGTGTGTCCTTGTCGAGCATCGGCCACCCGGTCTCGCGCGCGAGGATGCGACCCAGCTCGGTCTTGCCGCTGCCTGCGTACCCGCCCACCAGGATTACCCGGGGCCGCTGAGGACGGACCTCGCTCCGTCGTAGTTGGTCCGGAGCGTTGACGACTCGCTTGGAGCGGGATTCGTTGATCACCAAGCCTTCCTCAGCCAGCACCTTCATTGCCTCGGTGATGGTGAAGACGCTGACGTCCCACTCCTCCGCCAGCTTCCTGGTGGAAGGCAGCGGCGTGCCATGCGCCAACCGGCCCGCCTCAATGTCGTTGCGGATGTTGCGCGCCACCTGCTGATGCCGGGCCTCCGGCCGCTCGGTACCGCCCCGGGGAGGGGTCATGGTGCTCCCTGCTGGTTGGGCTTGCGCCACTCCGGCTGTCCTAGCGGTTAGGACGGGCTTCAGGTTACCAGGGCCTAACAGATGAAAGGTGTTCTGCCTGGTCAGTGACTCAGTGCTAGAACTTCGTACCTAACAGTTGACTTGCAGCCCTATCAGTTGTTAGGTTACCTGCATCACAAAGGCCGGGTTGCCGGTCAAGTCGCAGCAGCGAAGGAGAGCGTCATGGCCCTCAGGGGTGGCACTCGGTTCTCGGTTCCGTTCGAGGCGGTTTTCCCGCATGGCGCGGTGTTCGTGCCGGACTCGATCGCGGAGGCGCAGGACTTCAACGAGGTGACTCGTCAGCGGACGCCGGCGAAGGACAAGGTGACCGGGCAGCGGGTGTGGCAGTGCCGGGTGATGGACATGGACCCGGAGTTGGGGTCGCGGTCGCGTGAGGTGGCGATCAAGATCCTGGCCGATGTGCAGCCGGTGCCGCCGGTGGGTCCGTTCGAGCGGGTGGAGTTCGAGGGCCTGAACGTGACGCCCTACGTCGGTTCGAACGGCCGGCTGGCGTTCTCGTACCGGGCGACGGGGCTGGTGGCGCCGAAGACGCTGGCGGAGTCGCGCGGGAAGGCCGCCTGATGGCCGGCGGGGCGCACATCACGGCGAACGTTCACGTCGGGCCGGACACGGAGTTGTCGTTCTCGCTGTATCCGACGCAGGAGCGGGTGACGGTGCAGATCGGTGGTGCCGATGGTGACGTGACCGTGTTCCTGCCGCGCAGCGAGATCGACCGGTTGGCCGGTGTGCTCGCTGAGGCCGGTGAGTCCCTGTCGGTCGTGCTGGCCGCGGCCTGACCTGCTGGCGGGGTGACTGGTGTCGCCGCACGCCGGGCTTCGAGTTCGGTTCGGCGTGCGGGGCGAGGTCAGTCAGCCGACTGGCTCAAAGGGTGGTCCGCCGAGAGTTGCAGCTCCCGGCGGACCGGTCGGCAGGACACAGGAGGTCCCACCGATGGCTAAAGGTACTCGCCCGCCGTCGTGTACGTGCGGCAACTCGGGTGCGTGTGGCTACTGCCCGCAGATCGCGGTGATCGCGACCCGGCAGGGGCAGGTGTCGGGCTCGGGTAGCGCTGGCAAGGCCAGCCGTGACGCGGCGGCTCGCATCGAGCGGCGTCACCGCTAACAGCAACTGAATTGATGGCGCGGGGCGGTCTCGGCCCTAGGAAAGCTCGACCGCCCCGCTGCCCTCGCAAACCCTCTCGGCCTGGAAGGGCAGGTTCATCATGCCTGTTGTCCTGAACTGGACGCGCGGTGCGGGTGCCGGCGATCCGGTTCCGTGTGTCATCTGCGGCAAGCCCGCTATCTGCCGCAGCCCTGCCGGGAAGCCGGTGCACAAGGGCTGCGCTGAGGCGTGGATCGAGCGCACCAACGGCCGTCGGGCGGTGGCGTGATGGTGCGGGCTCCGCTGGTCAACTTCCGCCGGTTCCAGATCACCGCGCCGTGGCCGCTGCTCTGGACCGTCACCGCGCTGTTCCTGCTGTTCCGCCTCCTCACCGCCGCCGTCCGCCTCGGGGTGTTCGTGCTCCGGCACTGGCGGGCCTGGCCTGCCGTGGCCCTGGTCCTGCTCGCCGTCGACACCTACCGGGCGCACGGGTGGTTGCCGCACCTCCTGGTCGCCGTCGTCCTCACCACGGCCGGCGGCTGCTGGTGGTGGCGTGGCCGCGACTCCTTCCACCGCCACGTCGTCCTGCTTGCCGTCTCCATCTGGCGGCGGTTGTGGGTGTACCGGCGGCAGTGGCACGAGGTGATGTCGCTGTGCGGGCTAGTGAAGAAGTACGACGGCGGGGAAGTCGTGCCGCGGCTGTTGTCGCTGCGCTGCTCCTACGCCACCGACGAACTCGTCCTCCGGATGCCCAAGGGCCAGAACCCGGAGGTGTACCACAAGGCCGCCCGCGACCTGGCGTACTCGTTCGGTACCCGGCACTGCCGGGTCTTCTCCACCCGCCGCCACCCGATCCCGCACCGGACCGGCCGTCTCGCGGTCGTGCTGCGGCTGATCGACCGGGTGCGGTTCCGGGACCGGCCCCGGCATGTGTGGCTGGTGTTCATCCGACGTGACCCGCTGACCCGCATCGTGGCGCCGCTGCCGGTGCCGGCCCGCCCGGACTTCACCGCCCTGCCCCTGGGGCTGCGCGAAGACCTCGCCGTCTACGCCTTCCGGCTCCTCGCGACGCACGTGCTCATCGGCGGGGCGACCCGGATGGGCAAAGGCTCGGTCATCTGGTCCCTGCTCCGGGCACTGGCGGCGGGGATCCGGTCGGGGCTGGTGCAGGTGTGGGCGATCGACCCCAAGGGCGGCATGGAACTGGCGATCGGCCGGCCGCTGTTCTCCCGCTACGTCGACGACGACTGGTCCCGCATGGCCGACCTCCTCGACGACGCCGTGGCCCGGATGCGCGCCCGCCAGCAGATCCTGCGCGGCAAAGCCCGCGTGCACACCCCGACCGTCGATGAGCCGCTGATCGTCGTCGTCATCGACGAAATCGCCGCGCTCCTGGCCTACCTGCCCGACTCCGAGATCCGGACCCGGATCGCTCAGGCGCTCGGGTTGCTGCTGTCGCAGGGTGCCGGCCTCGGCGTCCTGGTCGTCGCCGCCACCCAGGACCCCCGCAAGGAAGTCGTCTCCGTCCGCGACCTGTTCCCCACCCGCATCGCCCTCGGGCTGACCGAACGCGGCCACGTCGACCTGCTCCTCGGGGACGGCGCCCGCGACCGCGGCGCACTCGCGGATCAGATCCCCCTGTCCGGCAAGGGCGTGGCCTACGTCCTCCTCGACGGGCAACCCGAGCCGGCCCGGGTCCGGTTCTCCTACCTCTCCGATGACGTGATCCGGGACATGGCCGCCACGTTCCCCGCCCCGCCGGAGACGCAGCCGGAACCCGTCGTCCAGCCGGCGGCGCCCAAGCCCCGCGCCAGCACCGGCCGGCACGTCTACCGGCCCACCCCGCCGAAGCAGGGCGCTCCGCTGCTACCGCCGTCGCTGCTCAACGCCCTGGACCTCAACGGCACCACGAATGGGAGTGACCCTCGATGACCCACGAGCAGATCCCCGAGGGCGCTGCGGTGCGGATGCCCTACGCCGACGAACCCGACCAGCAGACCCCGGAGCCCCGCCGCTTCTACCGGCTGCGCGCCCCGCACGTCGACAAAGCCTCCGTGCCGGTCACCGTCCGGGTCACCCCCGACGCCGACCTCTACGTCGCCGTGGGCGCTGGCCGGCGCCGCATGTACCTGACGCCTGCGGAGGCGTGGGCGCTGTGGCGCTGCCTGTCCGAAGCCGTCGCCTCCACCGGCGAGCCACCGGAGTGGATCCGCGTCCACGTCAACCCCACCACCCGCTGACCCGCCTGCTTGGAGCTTCTGATGCGTACCCGTCGCCTGAACCGTCGGCCGATCCGCCGGACCTGCCTCGACCTGCTCCACGTCGACCCCGACCAGACCTGCCCCTACTGCGCACCCGACCCCGACGGCGCCGACGTGATCGCCGCTGCGCTGCGCCAGCACGCCGAGATCGCCGCCGAAGACGCCGAAGCCTGGGGGTGGGCGGCATGAACTCGCACCCGTTCCGGCAGCCGCTGGTCTTCATCGCAACCCGCGCCGGCTTCCTGCACCTGGTTACCGACCCCGACGACTGCACTGTCTGCCAGCAGCGCGGCGAGGTGCAGATCTGGAACCCGAACATCCGCGACGGGCTCACCCACGAACTGACCCCACCGGCACACCGGATCTGGAAGCTCCCGTGCCCCGTCTGCCGGCCCGACGCCTTCGACCGCTGGGAGGCCCCGCAATGAACCACCAACTGTGGTCCTGGCTGCTGATGGCCGTCGGCGTCACCGGCCTGTGGCTGGCCGGCAAGCGCTCCTGGACCGGCTGGGCCGTCGGCCTCGCCGCTCAGGGCCTGTGGCTGGCCTACGCAATCACCACCCGCCAGTGGGGATTCCTGGCCTCCTGCTTCGTCTACGGCGCCGTCTACCTGCGCAACCTACGCGCCTGGCTCCGCCCCACCCCGCCGGTCGAGCAGGAGGTGACCTCGTGCGTCGCTTCCTGAACGCCGACGGCTTGGAGGCCGTCGCCCTGGTCCTCATCCTCATCGTGGTCGCCGGCACCGCCGGGTGGGCGTCGTTCTCCCACGTCCACGACTGGACCATGCGCCACGTCCCCGACGGCACCCCCGACGCCTTCGGCTGGGCCAACGCCGTGCTGTCCGATCTCGTGCCGGTGGCATGTCTGCTCGACATCCGCCGCCGCCGACGCCACCGCCAGCCGATCGGCTACCCGGTGTTCCTGATGCTGGCCTTCGCCTGCTTCTCCCTCGCCGCGCAACTCGCCGTGGCTGATGCGAGTCCGTCCGGGTGGCTGCTGTCCGCGCTGCCGGCGCTGGCGTTCATGGCCCTGACCAAGCTCGTCTTCACCGGCACCCCCACCCCGACCGCGGCACCCGCCCCGGCCCGTCCGGCCCCGGCTCCGGTTCGGGAGTCCGTCGACGCCGAACCCGTCGACGTGCCCGCCGCCGCGGCTCCCGTCTTCCCGCCGCCGGCTCCGGCGCCGGTTCGGTCGGCGCTCGTGTCGTCGGTCGTTCAAGCCCCCCGTAACGGCCACATCGTCTCGGAGGTCACCCGATGAACCAGCCCAAGCAGCCGCCCCTGATGGACACGTGCGCCGTGTGCAACGGCCCCATCGAGTACGTCGACGTCAAGGACCCCTACTGGCGGCACACCGACATGCGCAACCTCGCCAAGCCCCACGGCGCCCACCCCCGCCGATAGCCACGGCTGCTGCGGCGCGGCCCGACTCACCCTCGACCGCGCCGCGGCACCCCACCGAGCCAGAGCAGGAGAAGCCCGATGCCGTCGCCCACCCGTACCGCTCTCGCCCACCGCACCGGCCCCACCACGCTGACCCGTCGCATCGTCGGCACCCCCGCCGAAGTCGCCGCCGCGCTCGCCGTGCTTCGCCAGTCGGGACGGCTGATGTTCGCCGACCGGCCCCGCCAGCACCCCGACGGCCGGGTCACCGTCACCGTGCGGTTCCTCGACACCGCTCGCACGAACCCGCCGCCGGTGGTGCGTCGGCTGCGCCGCGGCCGGGTCATCGCCGCCACCGCCATCACCACCACCGCCGTCGGTGCCCTGGCCGGGATCGGCTACCTCGCCGTCCAGGTCGCGCACACCGTGCAGCGGGCCGCGCCCGCCGCCGTCGGCGTGGTCCTGGTCCTCATCGTCCTGGCCGTGTTGCTGCTGCGCCGCAAGGCCACCTGCACCGGGCTGCACTGCTCGGGATGCCGGCACTGACCGCCACGGCCCGGCCCACCTACTGCGCCCGCTGCCGTAGGTGGGCCACCGCCCTCATCGAAGCCGGCCAACCCGGCACCGGCCGCTACCGCGCCGAAACCACCTGCGCCCGCCACCAGGCCGCCGCCCGCCGCTGGGCCAGCCACGCCGGCCCACCCCGCACCACCCCGATCGGCCCTACGCCCGCTGTCCTGTTTGAGCTCCCGGAGGTGACCCGATGACCGCCCCGACCCTGCCCGGCCTCACCCCCGACCCCGCCCCGCCCACCGACCCGGTCGCCGCCGTTCCGGCCGACCTCGCGCCGGCGCCCGGCACCCGTGCCGCTCGCCTCGCCCTGCCAATGTCGCGGAAGATCGTCACGGAGATGGCCGCGGAGTACGGCGTCTGCCTCCACCCGGTCACCCTGCGCCGCACCGACCTACACACCGGTCACACCGAGGTCGTCGACCTGCCCTGCGGTTCCACCCGCGAAGACAAGTGCGAGCCGTGTGCGAAACGCGCCCGCCGGCTGCGCCAAACCCAGATCCGGGAAGGCTGGCACCGCACCGACGAAC
This sequence comes from Micromonospora sp. WMMD975, assembly GCF_029581215.1. Classification (NCBI taxonomy): domain Bacteria; kingdom Bacillati; phylum Actinomycetota; class Actinomycetes; order Micromonosporales; family Micromonosporaceae; genus Micromonospora; species Micromonospora sp. WMMD975. The sequence goes on along the minus strand of NZ_CP120739.1, from coordinate 5,795,674 downwards.
CGGCGCCCGCACCGAACCCGGCCACCGACGCGCAACGCGAGCTGATCCTGCTGCGCGCGCACCTGGAGTTCGCCCGCGACGAAGCCCAACGCGCCGCCCAGTTCGACCAACTCCCCGACATCGACGACGCCATCGGAGAGGTGGAGGAAGCGATCGCCGCCGAAGGACTCCGCGGCGCCGTGGCCCCGGCCCACGACCAGGATGACGACAACCAGGGTCGCCGGAAACGCTCTACCCGCCGCCGGCAGGACGCCCCGGACCTGCCTCGCAAGAAGGTCGAGCCGCGCACGGTCGGGAAGGTCTACACCGCCCCCGACGGCACCGAACACCGACCGTCCATGTGGCTGTCCCTCACCCTCGACACCTACGGCCGGGTCCTACCCGACGGCACCCCCGTCAACCCGGACACCTACGACTACCGGCGCGCCGCATGGGACGCGGTGCACTTCGCCCGGCTCCTCGACCGGTTCTGGCAAAACCTCAGGCGGTGCGCCGGATGGAATGTCCAATACGCCGGCTGCGTCGAGCCCCAACGACGCCTCGCCCCACACGCACACTTCGCCATCCGCGGCACCATCCCCCGCACCGTGCTGCGGCAGGTGGCCGCCGCCACCTACCACCAAGTCTGGTGGCCCGCCGCCGACGAACCGGTCTACTCCCTCAACCGGCCACCGGTCTGGGACGCCGACCGCGCCGAGTGGATCGACCCCACCACCCGCGAACCGCTGACCGCGTGGGCTGACGCCCTGGACCTCATCGACACCGACCCCGACGCCGAACCCGCGCACGTGGTCCGCTTCGGTCCGCAGGTCCATGCCGAAGGTGTCACTCCCGGCACGGTGCACGCGAATCGCACGATCGGCTACATCACGAAGTACATCACCAAGTCCGCGGCTGACTGCCACAAGCCCGACACCGACCGGCAGCGCGGCCACCTCGACCGGCTCTGGCACGAGCTGCGGGTGACGCCGTGCAATGAGCGGTGCTCCAACTGGCTGCTCTACGGCATCCAACCGAAGAAGGCACACGGGCGCCTGCAAGCCGGCCGCTGCAAGGGCAAGGTCCACCAGCGGGCCACCCTCGGCATCGGCGGCCGGCGCATCCTCGTCTCCCGCGACTGGTCCGGGAAGACCCTCGCCGACCACCGGGCCGACGCTCGCGCCTGGGTCCGCAACCTCCTCGGCGTCACCGTCGGCGCCACCGACGCAGACGCCGTCGACCAGGACGACCCGCCCGCGTACGCCTGGGAACTCGCCCGCCCCGACGACCCTGACCTACCGCCCCTGCAACACCGACTCCTCAAAGCGCTGTCGCAACGCGCCCAGTGGAAGGCGGCACTGCTCGCGGCGAGGGACAAGGCGGCACAGGGCGTCTCGGTGCCGGCCCGATCCGACCTCGACTCCCCGGAAGGACGTGCGTGATGATCCAGCCCCGCGCGGTGGCTCCGAAGAGCGTCCGGCCCGCCGAAGCCGCCGCCCTCCTCGGCGTCTGCCGCGACACCGTCTACGTGCTGATGCGCTCCGGTCGGCTGCGGTCGATCAAGGCTGGTCGGGCTCGCCTGATCCCGCTGACGGCGATCGACGAGTTCCTGTCGGCTGATGAGGAGTTCGCGGCATGACCGGGCGTCGTCGTCGGGCTCACGGGGAAGGCTCGGTGTACGAGCAGCGGCCGGGTGTGTGGGCTGCGGTGGTCGACCTCGGGTGGATCGACGGGAAGCGGAAGCGGAAGTACGTCTACGCCAAGACCGAGGCGGAAGCGGTCCGGAAGCGTGACGAGTTGCGGCGCCAACTTCAGCTCGGTGTCGACCTCACCGCGCAGCCTCGGACGGTGGAAGCCTGGTTGACCGAGTGGCTGCGGGACGTGAAGGCCCATGACGGCACCCGCCCGTCGACGCTCGTCCGCTACCGCCTGGCCGTGACCAAGCACCTGGTGCCGGGGCTGGGCCGGGTGAAGCTCGACCGGCTGACGCCTCGGGAGGTACAGCGGTTCCTCACCGGGCTTCGCGGCAAGCTGGCGCCGGCCAGCATCATCAAAGTGCACGCGGTGCTGCGCGTCGCCCTGGCCGACGCTGAGCGGATGGATCTCGTCGCGCGCAACGTCGCCAAGGCGGCCAAGCCACCGGCTCTCGGTCGGGTCGAACGGCGGGCGCTGACTCCCGGAGAGGCCAAAGAGCTACTGTCGGTGCTCACCGGTGATCGGTTGGAGTCCCTGTTCGTGCTGGCGCTGGCGACCGGGCTTCGTCGGGCGGAACTGCTGGGCCTGCGCTGGTCGGATGTCGACCTGCCCGGTAAGGCGCTGTTCGTCCGCCAGACGGTGCAGCGCACGGACCGCGGTTTGGAGTTCGTGCCGCCGAAGACGCACCGGTCGAGCCGGCCCTTGCCGCTGTCCGCGCTGGCGGTCCGGGCGTTGGAGTCTCAGCGGGTCCGCCAGGCCAAGGAACGGCTCGCGGCGGGGGAGTTGTGGTCGGACTTCGGGTTGGTCTTCGCCAGCACTATCGGCACCCCGATGGAGCCGCGGAACGTCAACCGGCGCTTCGAGCAGCTCCGGACGGTGGCCGGCTTGGACTGGCTGCACCTGCACGATCTGCGGCACGCCTTCGCCACGTTCCTGCTCGACCAGGGCGAGGAGCTACGCACGGTTATGGAGCTGCTTGGGCACTCCACGATCCGGATGACGGCCGACACCTACGGGCACGTCCTGCCGGCGCGGGCTCGTCAGGCTGCCTCGGCCATCGACCGGGTCCTCGGTGAGGAGGGGTCGGCGTGACGGCTTGGCTGTACGAATGGCTGTACTCGGACCCGAGATCAACCGGTGTTTGTGCTGGTGGAGCCCAGGGGACTCGAACCCCTAACCCCTGCCTTGCAAAGGCAGTGCTCTGCCAGTTGAGCTAGGGCCCCGAGACGGCGTCAGCGCAGGTCGGGCGCCGTGGTGGCCTCGTGCCACAGGGCGCGCTCGTCGTTCGACGCCTTGACCTTCTTGGCCACCACGGCGGCCACGCCGACGATGCCGGCCAGGATCAGGAGCTTCTTGAACATGGGCTTGACCCCTCGCGCTCGACTGTCGTCGGACGATGTGCGGTGGGGCTAGCTGGAATCGAACCAGCGACCTCAGAGTTATCAGCTCTGCGCTCTAACCGACTGAGCTATAGCCCCGCGTAGCGACGAGCAAGGTTAACCCATCGCTGTCAGCGCCCCCAAATCGGGGGGCCCGTGGCGGAAACCACCCGCGCTGCCACGAACGTACCCGGACGCACGACGCCGGGGCGACCGCTTTACGCGGTGCCCCGGCGTCGTCGGAATCAGTCCCGCTCGGCGAGCGTCAGCTCGATCCCGCCGACCAGGTCGGCGCAGACGTTGTAAACGAACGCGCTCAAGGTGGCAAGCGCCGTGAACAGCACGACGTTGACCAAGCCGACCAGCGCGGACGTCATGATCACGCCCTTCGCGGTGACGCGGAAGCCACCGCCGCCCGAGCCACCGCCGGCGTTCACCAGGTCGGTCAGGCTGTCGTTGACGCTCTTGAACACGCCCATCGCGTCGAGCGCGAGGTAGAGCACCGACGTGGCCACGACCACCACGATGAAGAGCACCACCGAGACCGCGAACGCGAACTTCATCACGGACCACGGGTCGATGCGCTTCAGGTTCAGCCGGGCCCGGCGCGGTCCGCGCGACGCGGCCGAGCCGACCGAGGTACGCGCGGCGCGTACCGCCTCACCCACGCGCGCGGCGCCGACCGCCGCCGCGCCGCTGATGCCCGGCGGCAGGCCCCCGCCGTTCGCGGGACGACCCGGGTTGGCGCCGGACGGGCCGGCGGCCTCGGGCGTCGCCTTCGGCGCGGTGCCCAGGCCGGCCCCGATGCGGGGCTGCATGCCGGTCGTGCCGGTGGACGGCCGGGCGGCGGCCGTCGCCTTGGTCGGCGGTGTGCTCGTGGCGGGCTTCGCCGCGGCCGGAGCCGCGAAGCCGTCGGCCGACGTCGGCGCGTCGACCTTGGTCTCGGTCGACTCACGGGATCCCGAGTCGTCGCCGGGCTTGTCGGGCGGCGGGGCCATGCCGGGGGCCCGAGTGAACTTCGGGGCAGGCGCGTCGGCGGGAACCGTGGCCCGACCCACGGCGGCGCGCCCGGTCGCTGGTGTGCCGCCCTGCGCGGCCTCCTCCTCGACCGGGGTGGCCGAGGTCCCCTTGTTCCCCGACTTCGCCTGTGTCTCCGTCATCAACTAGTCCTGTTCGTCAGGCTCGTCGGCATTGCGAGCAATCGCCACGATAGTCACGCCGTCCGGGAGGTCCATCAGCTTGACCCCCATTGTGTTCCGGTCACGCGTACGGCGTACAGGCTTCACCGGAGTCCGGATGACGCCGCCGTTGCTCGTGATGGCGAACAGCTCATCCTCCGGATCGATCACGACCGCGCCGACCAGACCACCGCGTCGCTCGGTGATCTTCGCAGTCAGCACGCCCTTACCTCCCCGGCCCTGCACCGGGTATTCCTCGATCGGGGTACGTTTCGCGTAACCCCCGTTCGTCGCCACCAGCACGTCCAGGCCCTCCCGGACGACCTCGACGGCGAGCAGCTCGTCCTCTCCGCTGAAGCGCATGCCGATCACCCCCGAGGTGGCCCGGCCCATCGGACGCAGTGCCTCGTCCGTGGCGTTGAAGCGGATCGCCTGCGCATTCTTCGACACCAGCAACAGGTCGTTCTCCGGCGCGACCAGGACCGCACCGACCAGCTCGTCCTCATCGCGCAGGTTCACCGCGATGATGCCGCCGGAACGGTTGGAGTCGAACTCCTCGAGCCGCGTCTTCTTCACCAGGCCGTTCTTCGTGGCCAGTACCAGGTAGGGCGCCACCTGGTAGTTCGGGATTTCGATGATCTGCGCGATCTGCTCGTCCGGTTGGAAGGCGAGCAGGTTGGCCACGTGCTGGCCCTTGGCCACCCTACTGGCCTCGGGAAGCTCGTACGCCTTCGCCCGGTAGACCCGACCCTTGTTCGTGAAGAACAGGATCCAGTCGTGGGTAGAGCATACGAAGAAGTGGCTCACGATGTCGTCCTGGCGGAGCGTCGCCCCGCTCACGCCCTTGCCGCCACGTCGCTGCGACCGGTAGAGGTCGACCTTCGTCCGCTTCGCGTACCCGGTGCGGGTGATGGTGACGACCACGTCCTCGCGGGCGATGAGGTCCTCCATCGAGACCTCGCCGTCGAACGGGATGATCTTCGTGCGGCGCTCGTCGCCCCACTTCGCGACGATCTCACCCAGCTCGTCAGAGACGATCTTCCGCTGCCGCTCCGGCTTGGCCAGGATGTCCTTGAGGTCGGCGATCTCGACCTCGAGCTTGGCCAGGTCGTCCAGGATCCGCTGCCGCTCCAGCGCGGCCAGGCGACGCAGCTGCATGTCCAGGATCGCGGTCGCCTGGACCTCGTCGATGTCCAGCAGCCGGATCAGACCCTGCCGGGCGTCCTCCACCGTCGGCGAACGCCGGATCAGCGCGATCACCTCGTCCAGCGCGTCGAGCGCCTTGCTCAGGCCGCGCAGGATGTGCGCCCGCTCCTCCGCCTTCCGCAGCCGGAACGCGGTCCGCCGGCGGATCACCTCGATCTGGTGCTCCACGTAGTAGCGGATGAACTGCGCCAGGTTGAGCGTGCGCGGCACGCCGTCGACGAGCGCCAGCATGTTGGCGCCGAACGTCTCCTGGAGCTGGGTGTGCTTGTAGAGGTTGTTCAGCACCACCTTGGCGACCGCGTCGCGCTTGAGCACGAGCACGATCCGCATGCCGGTACGCCCGGAGGACTCGTCCCGGATGTCGGCGATGCCGCCGAGCTTCCCCTCCTTGATCAGCTCGGCGATCCGCTCGGCCAGGTTGTCCGGGTTGACCTGGTAGGGCAGCTCGCTGACCACGAGCGCCGGCCGACCGCGCTTGTCCTCCTCCACCTCGACCACCGCGCGCATCCGGATCGAGCCGCGCCCGGTCCGGTACGCGTCCTGGATGGCCTGCTGCCCGACGATCAGGCCGTGGGTCGGGAAGTCCGGACCCTTGACGATCTCCAGCAGAGCTTCCAGCGTGTTCGCCTCGTCGACGTCCGGGTTCTCCAGGCACCACTGGACCGCCGCGCCGATCTCCCGCAGGTTGTGCGGTGGGATCTTGGTGGCCATGCCGACCGCGATGCCCTCGGAGCCGTTGATCAGCAGGTTCGGGATCCGCGACGGCAGGATGGTGGGCTCCTTGGCCCGGCCGTCGTAGTTGTCCTGAAGGTCGACGGTGTCCTCGTCGATGTCCCGCAGCATCTCCATGGCCAGCGGGTCGAGCTTGCACTCGGTGTTGTGGCTGACGAAACCGTCGGAGACGAAGGAGTGGTCGTCGGTGTCGACCCGGATGCTGTAGACCGGCCGAACCCCGGCGTCGGTGACGTCGGTCACCTCGGCGTAGTAGAACCGACCGTCGACCAACGGCTCGACCACATCGAGGATCCCCGGCTCGGTGATCCGTGCGGCGATCTCGTCGCGGTCCCGCTCCCACCGCTCCACCCGGTCGACGTTGTGCCGGCGCAGCCAGTCGCGCTCGGTCCAGCGCGTCGCGCCGTGCTCCCGGATGAAGTCACCGACGAACGGCACCATGTCGCCGGAGAGCGCGGTGCTGCTCGCCGGCACCTGGGCCAGCTCCGACTCCAGCTTGGTCTGCTTACGATCAAGGAAGCCGACGTGGGCGGCGAAGATGCGCGCGTCCCGGCGGTTTGTCACGACGACCTTGATCTCGCCGTCGTCGTACCGGCACTGCTTGCTGACGACGCCGAACTCCAACAGGAGCTGCTGCACCTCGCGGGCCAGGCGCTCACTGCGGGTGGAGTACGAGATCTGGATGGTGTTGCGCGGCAGCAACGACGAGGAGCCGTCGCCCTCGAACAGCGCCTGGAGGAAGGCTCGTTTCACCGCGGCCGGCCCGCGCCACACGAACTCCGGCACGAACTTGGCGGCGCTGCGCGCACCCACCATCTCGCCCAGCACGCTCGCCCGCAGTGCGGAGAGGTTCTGCACGTCGAGTTCATACAGCGTGCTGCCAGAGGCGATGACCCGCTCGGCGACATACCGGGGGCCGCCGACCGCGAGGTCGTAGGCGGCGAGGACCCGGACGAAGAACTCCCGGTCCACGTTGTTGAAGCCGGCTCGATCCTCGGAGACCCAGCCTTCGGACACGAACGCGCCAGCCAGCACGGCCGCCTCGACGTGCTCCAGCATCGGGTAGCCGATCTCGTCCGGCACGCTGCGCTGGAGGACCACCCGGTCACCGGGAGAGACCTCGGCGAGCAGCTTCCAGAGCAGGGTCGGCACGCTGGCCACGTTCACCAGGCAGAGCACCGGGTGGTTGTGGGTGCCGGTCAGCTCGTACCCCTCGCGGGTGCGCAGCCGCAGCGTGGGGTGCTCGCCGGAGTGGAAGAACTTGCTGGCGCGGACCAGGTCGCCGTTGCGGTCGCGGACCTTGAGATCGACGTCGGTCTCGCTGCTCGGCGCCGCGTCCAGCACGACATCGCCGATCCGGACGCTACCGTTAAAGGTGCGAATACGGACATCTGCCGTAATGCAGTATCTCATGGCCGCAGCCGGATCGTTTCCGGGCGAGCCGAAGTTGCCGTTGCCGTCGACCAGCGGGTAGCGCAGCGCCCAGGACTGCGCCATCCGGACCAGCGCGTCGTAGATGGCCGAGTCGCCGTGCGGGTGGAACTGGCCCATCACGTCGCCGACGACCCGGGAGCACTTCACGTAGCCGCGGTCCGGCCGGTAGCCGGAGTCGAACATGGCGTAGAGGATCTTGCGGTGGACCGGCTTGAGCCCGTCCCGCACGTCCGGCAGGGCCCGCCCGACGATGACGCTCATCGCGTAGTCGAGGTACGAGCGCTGCATCTCGACCTCGAGGCCGACCGGCTCGATACGGTCGTGCTGGACGACCGCGGCGAGTGTCTCCGGCGTCTCCGGCTCGTTCGGGGTGGACTCGGGAGTATCCGTCACTGTTAACCCTTATCAGACTCAGAGTCGTGATCTAGCTGTGGATAACCGCTGTGGAAAGCGGCCCGACTGTGGATAACTCTGTGGATGGCCGGGTCGGCCGGTGGATCTCCGGCCGACCCGGGCACGTCCGTCAGATGTCCAGGAACCGCACGTCCTTGGCGTTGCGCTGGATGAACGACCGGCGCGCCTCGACGTCCTCACCCATCAGGACGCTGAACAACTCGTCCGCGGTGGCGGCGTCGTCGAGCGTGACCTGGCGCAGGGTGCGGGTGGCCGGGTTCATCGTGGTCTCCCACAGCTCGGGGTAGTTCATCTCGCCGAGACCCTTGAACCGCTGGATGTCGTCCGGCTTGGCGTTGGCCTTCTTCTGCTGGCGCAGCAAGATCAGCCCGTCCCGTTCCCGGTCCGAGTAGGCGTACTGGGCGTCGTCGCCCTTCTTGTTCCACTTGATCTTGTAGAGCGGCGGGGCGGCCAGGTAGACGTGACCCAGCTCGACGAGCGGCCGCATGAAGCGGAACAGCAGGGTGAGCAGCAGCGTCTGGATGTGCTGGCCGTCGACGTCGGCGTCGGCCATCAGCACGATCTTGTGGTAACGCAGCTTCTCGATGTCGAAGTCGTCGTGGATGCCGGTGCCGAGCGCGGTGATCAGCGCCTGCACCTCGTTGTTCTTCAGCACCCGGTCGATCCGGGCCTTTTCCACGTTGAGGATCTTGCCGCGGATCGGCAGGATCGCCTGGACCCGGGGGTCACGGCCCTGCTTGGCCGAGCCGCCGGCCGAGTCGCCCTCGACGATGAAGACCTCGGACTCGCGCGGGTCGGTGGACTGGCAGTCGGCCAGCTTGCCCGGCATCGAGCCGGACTCCAGCAGCGACTTGCGCCGGGCCAGCTTGCGCGCCTGCTGGGCGGCGATGCGGGCCCGGGCGGCCTGGGACGCCTTGGTGATGATGGTCTTCGCCTCGGCCGGGTTGCGGTCGAACCAGTCGACGAGCGACTCGTTGCAGACCCGCTGGACGAAGCCCTTCACCGGGGTGTTGCCCAGCTTGGTCTTGGTCTGCCCCTCGAACTGCGGGTCGGTCAGCTTGACCGAGATGATCGCGGCCAGGCCCTCGCGGATGTCCTCCCCGGAGAGCCGCTCGTCGCCCTTGAGCAGCTTGCGCTCCGTGCCGTAGCGGTTGACCACGCTCGTCAACGCGGCCCGGAAGCCCTCCTCGTGGGTGCCGCCCTCGTGGGTGTTGATGTTGTTGGCGAAGGTGTAGACCGACTCGCCGTACGACTCGTTCCACTGCATGGCGATCTCGGCCGACATGCCGGTCTCCTCGGCGCCGAACTCGACCACCGTCTTGTGGATCGGGCTCTTCGAGGCGTTGAGGTGCCGGACGAAGTCGGCGATGCCGCCGTCGTAGTGGAAGGTGACCTCGCGGAGCTTGCCGTCCTCGTCCTCCGCCACCCGCTCGTCCAGCAGGTGGATGGTGAGGCCACGGGTGAGGAAGGCCATCTCCTGGAGACGCCGGTAGATCGTGTGGAGATCGAAGTCGACGGTCTCGAAGACGTCCGGGTCGGGCCAGAAGGAGACCGCGGAACCGGTCCGGTCGGTCGGCTCGCCCTTCTCCAACGGGGTCGGCTTGGAGTGGTCGTAGCGCTGCCGCCAGACGAAGCCGTCCTTGTGGATCTCCACGGCCATCCGGGTGGAGAGCGCGTTGACCACGGAGACGCCGACGCCGTGCAGGCCGCCGGAGACCGCGTACGCCTTGCCGTCGAACTTGCCGCCCGCGTGCAGCACGGTCAGCGCGACCTCGACACCCGGCTTCTTCAGCTTGGGGTGCAGGTCGACCGGGAAGCCACGGCCGTTGTCGGTGACCCGGACGCCCCCGTCGGCGAGCAGGACCACGTCGATGGTGTCGCAGTAGCCGGCCATCGCCTCGTCCACCGCGTTGTCGACGACCTCCCACACCAGATGGTGCAGGCCGCGCTCGCCGGTGGACCCGATGTACATACCGGGCCGCTTCCGGACCGCTTCCAGGCCCTCGAGCACGGTGATGGACTCGGCACCGTACTTCTTGTTGTCCTCCGCTGCCACGCTCGGCCACTTTCTCGCGCCGACCGCGCGTGGGCGCGGGGGCGCGGGTTCGGCGGACAGGACACGACGTCGGCGCACGCAGGCCGCCCCCGGGATCGCCAGGTCACGGATCGTGTACGCCAGGCGCCGCGGTTGCCCGCGGATCGCGATCGGCTCGGACCCGATGCGGGACAATGATCAAGGGCCCTGGGGGCCCGTGTCCGTCGCTCCGTGCCGGGTCTTTCGTCTCGTCTCCAATCTTACTGTGCGCAGCCGACCAAACCGCCACTCGGCACCCCCTGAAGGCGGCTGAGAATGCCGTAGCCGGACGAATATCGCTGCCCGCGACTCCCCCTACACGCCAACGACACCTTGCCGCGCCACCGGCCCGCGTGAGCGGTGGGCGCCTCCGGGCTCGATCACCGGCGTCCGGCCGCCCGGGGGTCGCGGTGGAACCCGACGTGCCGTACCTTTTGGCGGCGCCGCCGTTGCGGTCTTGATCTTTCGCGCCCACAACGGGGACCATCGCCGGGGAAGTCCGACAATCGCTTGGTGAGAGGTGACACCAGATGGGGCTGGACAACGTCGCGGTGCACTGGCCGCGGACCGGCCGCTTCTACGATCCGGTCGCACCGGCCGAGTTCGTGGACTTCGGCGACATCGTGGACGTACCACGCATCTCGGCGCCGACCGCCGCGCTGGCCGAGCTGATCGCGAAGACCGGCACGGTGCGGGCCACCGCGTACACGGAACTGGTCGACCTGATCCTCGGGCTGGAAAATGTGCTCTACGCCACGGAGAACGCGGCCGAGGACGAAGATCCGGTGATCGACCCGGACGGCTGCTCGTGGATCGCCGAGGGGGTGGAGAAGTTCATCGCCCGGCACCGGCCGCACGGCGAGGCCGTGACGTTCGAGTCGGTGAGTGAGGTCCTGCGCGCGCTCCTCGGCGACGGCCGGCTGGCCGAACAGCAGCTCCGCTGGCTCGACAGCCGGCTGGACAAGCTGCGGGACGAGAACGGCGACCCGCCGCAGTGGAACTTCACCTGCGCCGAGCTGAGCGTGCTCGCCGCGTTCTACCGGCGTTGCGCCGAGCGCGGCTTCGCCGTCTACGCCGACGTGGAGCCGACCCGCCACGTCTGAGCCGACCCGCCACGTCTGGGCGGCCATGCTCACCCGTAGGTGTCGCGCGGGCCACGGCCGCGCACCCGGCGCGGACCGCGCGACCACGACGGCGCGGCCGGGCCGTGGATGTGCAGCTTGCGCACCACGTTGTGGCCGACCTCGCTGGCGATCTGCTTGAGCAGCGAGCCGGCCAGCAGCCGCAACTGGGTGGCCCAGGCGGTCGAGCGGGCCTCGACGGTCAGCTCGCCGTTCTCCAGCTTCACCGGGCGGCTGTGCTGCGCGACGTCCGGCCCGACCACCTTCTCCCAGGCGCCGAAGACGGTCGCCTCGGCGGCCGGCTGCTGCCAGCCACGCGCCTTGACCAGCTTGTCGAGCACCGCGCCGAGCGGCTGCGGGTCGCGAGGGTCCGGGCCGGCCCCGGAGTAGCCGCGCAGCCGCTTCTCGCCGTCACCGCGGACCGCGGAGCGCCGTCGCGCGCCGGCCGCGGCCTGGCGCCGGGCCTTCGCCGCGTCCAGCACCGCCCGGGCCAGCTCCGGCCCGGCCGGGCCTTCCGCCACGCCTGGCTCGCCGTCCGCCGGCTTTCCGGGGGTACGCGCGGCGGGCGCGCCCCGGTCGGCCCGTGCGGTCGGTCCGCCGTCGCGTCCCGGGCCCAGCCGTGCGGGCGGGAGCCGCACCTCCTCGTCATCCGGCACGTCGCACCGTCCCCTCACCGACCGTGTAGCGGGTGCCGCGCAGGGTCGCCGGCACGTCCTCGTCCACCGCACAGGTGACCAGGAGCTGGCTGGCGCCGCCGACCAGCTCGGCCAGCCGTTCCCGCCGGCCGACGTCCAGCTCGGCGAAGACGTCGTCGAGCACCAGCACCGGCTCGATCCCGTCGGCGCGCAGCAGGTCGTACCCGGCCAGTCGCAGCGCCAGCGCGTACGACCAGGACTCGCCGTGGCTGGCGTACCCCTTGGCGGGCAGCGGGCCGAGGGTGAGGGCCAGGTCGTCGCGGTGCGGGCCGACGAGCGTGGTGCCGCGTTCGATCTCGGCGGTGCGGTTCGCGGCCAGGGCGGCGCTCAGCGCCTCGGCAAGCGTCGCCCGGTCGGCGGTCGGCTCGGGCAGGTCGACCGACGGCCGGTAGGTGATGCCGGCCGCGCCACGGCCGGCCGCCACCGCGTCGTACGCCTTCGCCACGTGCGGGGTGAGCGCGGCGACCAGCTCCAGCCGGCCGGCGAGCAGGTCGGCCCCGTGCTGGGCCAGGTGGGTGTCCCAGACGGCGAGCGTGGACAGGTCGCCGCCGCGCGAACCGCCGGTCTTGCGGGCGAGGTACGCGGTGCGCAGCAGCGCGTTGCGTTGCTTGACCACCCGTTCGTAGTCGGCGCGGACGCCCGCGTAGCGGGGCTGGCGGTTGACGAGCAGGTCGTCCAGGTAGCGGCGGCGTTCGGCCGGGTCGCCGCGGACGAGTTCCAGGTCCTCCGGCGCGAACAGCACCAGCCGCAGCGCGCCGAGGACGTCCCGGGCGCGGCGGGCCGGGGAGCGGCCGAGCCGGGCCCGGTTCGCCTTGCCCGGGAGGATCTCCAGCTCGACGAGCAGCTCCCGGCCCTCGTGCACCACGGCGCAGCGGATCACCGCCGAGGTGGCGCCCATCCGGACCAGGGGGGCGTCCGTGGCGACCCGGTGCGAGTCCAGGGTCGCCACGTAGCCGAGCGCCTCGACCAGGTTGGTCTTGCCGACGCCGTTCGCGCCGACGAGCACGTTCGGGCCCGGCTCCAGGTCGACGCCGACCCGCTCGTACGAGCGGAAGTCGACGAGTTCGAGCCGGCGGACGTACACAGCCTGTGGATACCGGTCAGCGCTTGTGGACGGCGTGGCCACCGAACTGCTGGCGCAGCGCGGCGACGGCCTTCAGGGCGGGCGACTCGTCCTGCCGGGAGGCGAACCGGGCGAAGAGCGCGGCGGTGATGACGTTGAGCGGCACGGCGAGGCGGATCGCCTCGTCGACCGTCCAGCGGCCCTCGCCGGTGTCCTCGGTGTAGTCGCTCAGGTCGGCCAGCTCCGGATCCTCGTCGAGCGCCCGGTCGAGCAGGTCGAGCAGCCAGGACTGCACCACGGTGCCCTTGCGCCAGGACTTGACCACCCCGGGGACGTTCGTCACGAGCTCGGACGCGGAGAGCAGCTCGAAGCCCTCGGCGTAGGCGTGCATCAGGCCGTACTCGATGCCGTTGTGCACCATCTTGGCGTAGTGGCCGGCGCCGACCGGGCCGGCGTGCACGAAGCCGAAGTCGCCCTCCGGCCGGAGCGCGTCGAAGATCGGCATGAGCCGCGCCACGTGTTGCTCGGCGCCACCGACCATCAGCGCGTACCCGTTCTGCCGGCCCCAGACGCCGCCGGAGACACCGACGTCGACATAGCCGATCCCGTGCTCGTTGAGGCGCTCGGCGCGCGGGGCGTCGTCGGTGAACCGGGAGTTGCCGCCGTCGATGATGATGTCGCCGGAGCCGAGCACGCCGACGAGGTCGTCGATGGTGGCGTCGGTGACGCCGGCGGGGACCATGACCCAGACGGCGCGGGGCGCGTCGAGCTTCTCGGCCAGCTCCGCGAGGCTCGCGGCGTCGCTGAGCTCCGGGTTGCGGTCGTAGCCGACCACCTCGTGCCCGGCGGCGCGCAGTCGTTCGCGCATGTTGCCGCCCATCCGGCCGAGTCCTACCAGGCCGAGCTGCATCTGCTCCTACCTCCGTACGTCAGGGTGGTGCCGCCCGCGATCAGCGCGACACGCGGATCGGCATGATGAGGTACCGGTACCCCGGAATGACCTCGCCATCCTCGCCGGCCGGAGAAAGGACCGCGGGTTTGAAGGCGTCGACGAAGCGCAGCAGGGCGTGCTGGGAGCCCAGGTTGGCCAGGCCGTCGATCAGATATTGCGGGTTGAAGCCGATGGTGAGCGGGTCGCCGCTGAAGGTGGCCTCCATGGCTTCGCTGGCCCGGGCCTCCTCGGTGCCGCCGGCCTCCACCACGAGGCCGTCGGAGCTGAAGCTGAGCAGCACCGGGGTGGTGCGCTCGGCGACCAGGGCCACCCGCTTGACCACCTCGATGAGGGTGGCGACCGCGACCCGTGCCTCGGCGTTGTGGTCGGCCGGGAACAGCGATCGCACCGGCGGGTAGTTGGCGCCGTCGAGCAGGCGGCTGGTGGTCCGGCGGGTGCCGCCGGAGAAGCCGATCATGCCTTCGCCGGCGCCGCCGGCCGAGAGCGCCATGGTGACGTGCCCGCCGAGCGGACCGAGCGCCTTGGCGGTGTCGTTGAGCGTGCGGGCCGGCACCAGCGCGTTGAGGCTGATCTCCGGGTCGTCCGGGTTCCACTCCATCTCCCGCAGCGCGAGGCGGTAGCGGTCGGTGGCGAGCATGGCCATGGTGCCGCCGGACAGTTCGAGCCGGACGCCGGTCATCATCGGCAGCGTCTCGTCGCGGCCGGCGGCCACGGCGACCTGGGCCACCGCCGCGGCGAAGGAAGCGGCGTCGACGGTGCCGGCGCTCTCCGGCATCTCCGGCAGGGTCGGGTAGTCCTCCACCGGCATGGTGGGCAGGGTGAACCGGGCACTGCCGCAGACCAGCTCCAGGTGGGCGCCGACGGCCGCGATGTCCACCGGCTTGGCCGGCAACGCCTTGGTGATCTCGGCGAGCAGGCGGCCGGAGACCAGGGCGGCGCCGTCCGCGTCCCCCTGCACCTCGACGGTCACCTGGCTGGAGACCTCGTAGTCGAAGCCGGAGACATGCAGGTTGCCGTCGGTCACCCGCAGCATCACCCCGGCCAGCACCGGCACGGAGGGTCGGTTGGGCAGGCTCTTGGCGGTCCACGCCACGGCCTCGGCGAGCGCGTCGCGCTCCACTCGGAACTTCATCAATGCCTCCGCGTCGACGTCAGCGACAACTCTCTCATGCCGACCGCTGCCACCCGTCCCGCCCGACCGTGCGGGTTCCCATCGCACCTTAGGGCGCGTGGGCATCGGCTGTGCGCCCGACCCCGTGGATCCAGGTGCCCGGGCGACTGCTGACGGCAGCGCCGCGGCCCGATCCACAGAAAGCCCAACGGTGATGATTGGTTTTTGTTGTTTAGAAGAGATAACTCATCGTCTTCATCGCACCTGTGCAAACTGTGGAGAACTTACGTCTGCGCAGCTCAGACACGTTATCCACCGGTGGTTTCGCTGTGGAGAACCCGGGGTACAACTCGCGTCCCGATCCACAGCCGTCGCCAGCCGCCGGGTTATCCACCGTTGTTCACAGGTTGTCCACCGGTAATCCACCGGTTTTCTCCCCAGCTCTGTGGACGACGCGGACGGCTCCGACCGTCGTCATCCCCAGAACCTTCAACAGGCGGTCCACAGGTAGATCGTCATCGGTGGACAACGCGAGGGTTGTCCCCAGGCGTCCACAGGCTCGTCCCCAGGACTTGTCCACAGTCTGTGGGTAACCGGCCATATGCAGAGGGTCGTTATCCACCGCCTGTGACACAGGGGGTGTGGACAACCGGTGCGGCTTGTGGACGAGCACGGCACCGATCCTGCCCCCTCGACCGGGTCGAGGGTCAAGCGACGGCGTCCACGGCGGTCGGTCGGCGCGGGACGGGGCACCCGGATCCGGCCACGAAGAAGCCCGGCCGGGGATCCGACCGGGCTGTCATGACGGGGTACGAGACGTGCGTCTCAGGTGTTCTGCTTGATCCGGTTCGTCAGCTCGGCGATCTGGTTGTAGAGCGAGCGCCGCTCCGCCATCTGCTGACGGATCTTGCGATCGGCGTGCATCACCGTGGTGTGGTCACGGCCACCGAACGCCTGGCCGATCCGTGGCAGCGACAGGTCGGTCAGCTCGCGACACAGGTACATCGCCACCTGGCGGGCGTTCACCAGCACCCGGGACCGGGAGTGGCCGCGCAGGTCCTCCAGGCTCACCCCGAAGTATTCAGAGGTGGACGCCATGATCTGGTCGGCGTTGATCTCCGGGCCGGCGCCGTCGGGCATGAAATCCCGCAGCACCTCCTCGGCCAGTGACAGCTCGACCGAGGAGCGGGTGAGACTGGCGAACGCGGTGACCCGGATCAGCGCGCCCTCCAGCTCCCGGATCGAGTTCGACACCCGGGAGGCGATGAACTCCAGCACGTCCGGTGGGGCGTACATCCGCTCCTGCGCCGCCTTCTTCTGCAGGATCGCGATCCGGGTCTCCAGGTCCGGCGGCTGGATGTCGGCGAGCAGTCCCCACTCGAACCGGGTCCGCATCCGGTCCTCGAGCGTGGCGAGCTGCCGCGGCGACCGGTCGGAGGTGATCACGATCTGCTTGTTGGCGTTGTGCAGCGTGTTGAACGTGTGGAAGAACTCCTCCTGGGTCCGCTCCCGGTTCTCCAGGAACTGGATGTCGTCGATCAGGAGGATGTCCACGTCGCGGTAGCGGCGCTGGAACGCGCTTGTCTTGTCGTCCCGCAACGAGTTGATGAAGTCGTTGGTGAACTCCTCGGTCGAGACGTACCGGACCGAGCGGGCGTTACCGAGCGTGGTGGCGTAGTGCCCGATGGCGTGCAGCAGATGGGTCTTGCCCAGTCCGGAGTGACCGTAGATGAACAGTGGGTTGTACGCCTTGGCCGGCGACTCGGCCACGGCCACGCTCGCCGCGTGGGCGAACCGGTTGGACGAGCCGATAACGAACGTCTCGAACATGTACTTCGGGTTGAGGCGGTTGCCCCCGCTCTCCGCCCCGCCCGGCAGCCGGCGATCGGGCTGGCCACCCGGGCGGTGGAGGTCGGGAGCACCCCGGCCGGGCCCGTTGTCGGTGGCGCCGTCGCGTGGCAGGCCCCGTAACGGCGGGGCGTCGGCCGGACCCGGGGCCTCCCGGTAGCGCGGCTCGTATCCGAGCGGGTCGGTGGACGGCTCGGCGCCGGGACGCTCGTCGAAGGACCGGCGCTCGGGGGCGCGCAGCGGCTCGGCGAACGCGGCGCCGAAGAGCGTGTCCTGACCGTCCCGACCGGCCGGGATCAACTGCGGCCGGCCGCCGTCCGCGTTCCGCTGCCGCGGCGGGTGCTCCTCCGTCGACGGGTCCGGCCGCGTCTCGGCGTACCCCGGGTTCGGGCGGGGGACGGGAAAGGTCGGCTGCGCCGGCGGTGGGCCGAGCCGGTCGAACCCGGGGAGCGGATCCGCCGGGCCGTCCGGCTCGGGGAGCGGTTCCGGGCTGCTGCGGTAGACCGTGCCGGCCGGGCGCCCGCCCGGGTCCTCGGCGACCCGCACGGTGACGGCCACCTGGATCGGCCGGCCGAGCCGACGGCTCAACGCCTCGGTGATGGCCGGGCGGAGCCGGGACTCGATCACGTCCCGGGTGAAGGCGTCCGGCACGGAGAGCAGCGCGGTGTCCTCGACGATCGCCCGCAACCGGGTGAGTCGGAGGTAGGCCCGTTGCTGCGCGGAGATGATCTCGTCGGCGAGTTCCTCGGTGGCCGCCGCCCACACCGCGGCAAGGTCTGTCTCTCCGGTCACGTCGTGCCACCCCCTCGCCTGATCCTCACGCCCGCCCGGACGGCTGACCGGTCGCGTCATCCACAAGTTATCCACAGCCTGTGTGTACGGACCGATTGTGGCCGCCCACCGGACGTGGGTCGGACCTGCCCCTGATTCGCGGAGGCGCTGAAGCGGGTTCACCGTGCCGAACGATTCAACAGCTTGTCCGGTCTTGCCGGTCGGCGACAAACCTGGACCACCGACACCGACCGCAATCGCGCACGCTAACAGCGGGGACCCCGCGCCATCAACCGCCGACACCCTCCGGGTGTCCGACACAGCAGCGGAAACACCCCTCCGGTCACCGCTGCGGCGCAGGTCGGGGGCGGGAGTGCGAGGTTTGACGGTCATTGTGCCCCTGCGTAGGCTGGAGCGGATGCTCTCTCGCCCTCTGCTAGGGTGATGGATGCTCGCTGCCTCGTGACCACCTCCCCGCACCGCCGGGGCCGGGTCACACGGGCGGCGTCGATCAGCGGTCACCGCCGAGGTGATCTGGACCAGCACAGGACCCCGGGCGATCCGCCGCGCGGGGCGTACGACAACGGAGAGCCTGACGTGAGCAAGCGCACCTACCAGCCGAACAACCGCCGGCGCGCGAAGACCCACGGCTTCCGGCTGCGCATGCGCACCCGTGCCGGCCGCGCCATCCTTTCGACCCGTCGCGCCAAGGGCCGCACCCGCCTGGCGGCCTGAGGCCGTCCGGTCCGGGGACGTGAGCTGTCGTGCTGGCCGCCGCACAGCGACTGCGGCGCAGTAGCGACTTCGCCGCAGCGGTTCGTGGTGGCCGACGTGTCGGCCGCGGTGCCGTCGTGGTCCACCTGACGCTTCCCGAGCCGGCCACCGCCGGAACGACCTCGCCGGAGCCGGCGCGGAGCAGCGGCGCGGAAACACCCGCGCCGAGCCGCGCCGGCTTCGTCGTGTCCAAGGCCGTCGGCGGCGCGGTGGTCCGCAACAAGGTCCGCCGCCGGCTCCGACACCTGGTCCGGGACCGGCTGACCGAGCTGCCCGCGGGCACCACCCTGGTCGTACGCGCCCTGCCCCCGGCCGCCGACGCGACGTACGCGCGGCTCGGGACCGACCTGGACGCCGCCCTCGCCGCCGCGCGGGCGGCCCGGGGACGTCGGTCGCGATGAGCGGGCGGACCTCGACTCCGTCGCCGACTACCGGTGCCCGCATGCTGCTGGCGCCCATCATCGCGTACCGTCGGTGGATAAGTCCGGCGTTGCCGGCCCGCTGCCGGTTCTACCCGTCGTGCAGTGCCTACGCCGTGGAGGCGGTGTCTCGGCACGGCGCGTTGCGGGGAGCCTGGCTGACGGTCCGGCGGCTGTCGCGCTGCCACCCCTTTCACCCAGGTGGTCACGACCCGGTGCCGGAGCCGGGCGATCGCCGCCGTGCCGACGTGACTGGAGCCTGAGAATTGAGTCTCGACTGGATCTACTACGCGATCTCGTGGATCCTGCTGACCTGGCACTCGGCCTGGGACGCCATCGGGGTGCCGGTCGGCGCGGTCATCGGCACGAACTGGGCCTGGATCCTCGCCATCATCTTCCTGGTGGTGACGGTCCGGGTGATCCTGTTCCCGGTCTTCGTCAAGCAGATCAAGTCGCAGCGTGCCATGCAGGCGCTCCAGCCGAAGGTCAAGGAGCTCCAGGAGAAGCACAAGGGTGATCGGGAGACGCTCCAGAAGGAGATGATGGAGCTCTACCGGAAGGAAAAGGCCAACCCCCTGATGGGCTGCCTTCCGATGTTCCTCCAGATCCCCGTCTTCCTGGGCCTGTTCCACACGCTCAAGCGGCTCAACCCGGAGAACCAGGGCAAGACGCTCTACGGCTGGACCGTCGACCAGTTCAACAGCGCCTCCAGCGCGAAGCTCTTCACCGCTCCGATCTCCGGCCGGTTCGGCTCCACCGCCGCCGACCTGGCGCCGCTGGGCGCGAACACCAACACGGTCAAGCTGATCGCCGGCGTCCTGGTGCTCATCATGATCGCCACGACCTACCTGACGAGCCGTCAGATGATCCTGAAGACCGGCTGGGCCGAGGACCCGCAGCAGCGCATGGTGCAGCGGCTGATGCTCTACGGCATCCCGGTCTCGCTGCTGGTCTCGGGTTCGATCTTCCCGATCGGTGTGATCATCTACTGGGTCACCAACAACCTCTTCACGCTCGGCCAGCAGCAGTGGGTGCTGCGGAAGTTCCCGCCGCTGGTGCCGCCGAAGAAGAACACCACCACCGGCGGCAAGAGCCCGGTGCAGCCGGCCAAGACCGGTGGACTGCTCGGCCGCAAGACCGCGCAGCCGGCGGCGAAGGCCCCGGCCGCCGCGCCGAAGGTGGCCGGGCCGAAGCCGGGCGCCAAGCCGGTCAACCCGAAGAAGAGTGGTGGGCGCCCCGCCAAGCGACAGGGCTGAACACCCTCCCGGGCCACCGCCGCGAACGGCGGTGGCCCGTCCGGTCCCCGAGCTGCGACCGAGAGTCGGCGCCGGGCCGGAACCGCCGCGCACCGCGCGGTCAGGGGCGGAACGCCCGTAGGACGTGCCCGAGGGGCATCCGGCGAACGTCCCGCCGGCCCTCGGGAGACCAGCGGACCCTCGACGGTCCGGCCGAGCGAGTACGGAGATGAGACCGTGACCGACACCAGCATCCCCAGCGCTGACCAGCCCGTGGACGAGGAGACCGTCGAGGCGACCTCCACCGGGACCGAGGAGGACGTGTCCGAGGAGGACGCGACCGAGACCCGGCAGAAGAAGGCCCCGGCCGACAGCGACCTGTTCCGGCAGAGCGAGATCGCCGCCGACTACGTCGAGGGCCTGCTGGACATCCTCGACTACGACGGCGACATCGACGAGTTGGTCTCCGGCGGCCGGCCGGTCGTCGAGGTGGTCGGCGGTCGCCTCCAGAGCCTGGTCGGCCAGCGCGGCGCCACCCTGGAGGCGCTCCAGGAGCTGACCCGCCTCGCGGTGTTCCGGCAGACCGGCACGCCGAGCCGTCTGCTGCTCGATGTCGGCGGCTACCGGGCCGCGCGCCGCAAGGAGCTGGCCGCGGTCGCCAAGAACGCGGTCGAGAAGGTCAAGGAACACGGCGAGGCGGTACGCCTCGAGCCGATGTCCGCGTTCGAGCGCAAGTGCGTGCACGACGTGGTCAACGCGATGAGCGGCGTGGAGAGCGAGTCCGAGGGCGTGGAGCCGAACCGTCGTATCGTCGTCCGGCCGGTGGACTGAGGTCAGTGGTCTCCGACGACACGACGGCGGACGCCGTGGCCGGCCCGGGTGGTACGCCGCCCGGGCCGTCGGCTGTACGGCCCGACGCGACTCCCGAACCGGTCTTCTCCGACGAGGACTCCCCGGACGGTACGCCGTATCCGCCCGGGACCCCGGCCGACCCTGACTTTTCCGGCGAACCGGCGGAGGTGCCCGGCGCGGAGCCCGCCGGGGCTGCCGTGGTGGCGCCGGCCTTCTCCGGCGAACCGGTGGCGGCGGAAGCCGCCGGACCGGAGATACCTGCCGGTGCGGTCGACCCGGTGTTCGCCGAGCCGGACGCCGTGACCGAGCCGTCCTTCGCCGGGCCGGAGGCGGTCGTTGAGGTGTCCACGATGGATGGTGCGGCCACCTCCTCCGGTCCGGTCGATCCGGCTGCCGCGTCCCTGCCGCCCGAGTTGGCGGAGGCCGCCCGCGCGCTCTTCGGCGACCGGATCGACCTCGCCGCCGCGTACGCCGAACTGCTTGCCACGGAGGGCGTGCTCCGGGGCCTGATCGGACCCCGCGAGACGCCCCGGCTCTGGGACCGGCACCTGCTCAACTGCGCGGTGATGGCGGAGCGTATCCCGGAGGGGGCCAGCGTGATCGATGTCGGCTCCGGGGCCGGGCTGCCCGGCCTGGTGTTGGCGATCGCCCGACCCGATCTCACCGTGACGCTCGTCGAACCGCTCGCCCGACGGGTCTCCTTCCTGGTCGAGGCGGTGCAGCAGCTCGGGCTGACCCGTACCGTCCGGGTGTTCCGTGGGCGGGCCGATGAAGCCGCGGCCGGCTCGCGGGACCGCGAGCCGCTGTCCGCCGACATCGTCACCGCGCGCGCCGTGGCCGCGCTGGACCGGCTCGCCGCCTGGTGCCTGCCGCTGACGGTGCCCGGCGGTCGGTTGGTGGCGCTCAAGGGCGCCTCCGCGGCCGAGGAGATGACCGAGCACGCCGAGGCCGTGCTCCGGCTCGGCGGTGGCGAGCCCGAACTGCACCGCTGCGGCGTCGGGGTGATCGAGCCCGCCGCGACGGTGATCGAGGTGGTGCGGGAGCGGGTGGTCAACCCA
Source organism: Micromonospora sp. WMMD975 (assembly GCF_029581215.1). NCBI lineage: Bacteria > Bacillati > Actinomycetota > Actinomycetes > Micromonosporales > Micromonosporaceae > Micromonospora > Micromonospora sp. WMMD975. The sequence continues at coordinate 5,773,684 of NZ_CP120739.1, read as the reverse complement.
CGCAAGCCGAAGAAGCCGAAGCGTTCGCGCGGCGGTCGCAACCGCGGCGGTCGCAACCGGGATCGCTGACCGGCCACGCCGCCCGAAGGCCCATCCGGTCGTTGGACCGGTGGGACGTGACCGGATCGATCACAACCCGACATGGACCCGCCGCGCCCGTCGGCCGTAGGCTGACCGCGCGTCGATAGTGTGGAGCGGCGGTGCCGGGCGGCACCCGACCCGATCGTTCCCGCCGGGCCGATGACACCGCGCACCGCGCGGAGGCCGATTGACGGGTGCGGACCGACCATCCGGAGCGGGTAGGGATGACAGGTGCATGACGACGGCAGGTACGACGATCCACGGCTGACCGGAGCCGACGGGCGTTCACCCGACGATTCCGTTTCACGTGAAACCAGCTACCAGGAGTGGGCGGTGAATCATCCCCGTGACGAGTCCTCGCACCGCCCCACCGAGCCGGCTCGCCGGCCGGAGGCGCTACCGGCGGGTGCCCTGCGGCCGACCTCGTCCGTGCCGGCCAACGTGCCGCCGGCCCGCGAACCGCGCGATCCGAGCGACGGCCCGGTGAACGCCCCGACTCCCCGGCCCCCGGCGGCCCGCGCGAACGTCGCGGTCCCCGCTCGTTACGAACCGCAGCCGCCGGTCTCCGCCGTACCGCACCAGGCCGCCCCCGACACCGGCGAGACGACGGCACCGCCGTCCGACACGCCACCGACCGACGGGTACGGGGAAGAAAACCCCGCCAGCACGTACGTTTCACGTGAAACCCCGACGCGCGAAGAGGATGACCCACCGTTGGCTATGGAGGCGATGCGCGCCGTGCAGATCCTGAATCCCAGTGGCGAGGTTTCCATGCCCCGCCCCGATCGGACCCGGGTGATGTGCGTCGCCAACCAGAAGGGTGGCGTGGGCAAGACCACCACCACCGTGAACCTGGCGGTGGCGCTCGCGCTGCACGGCAACCGCGTGCTCGTGGTCGACCTCGATCCGCAGGGGAACGCGTCCACAGGTCTGAACGTGCCGCACCACACCGGCGTGCCGGACGTCTATGACTGCCTGATCGACAGCGTGCCACTCGAAGAGGTGGCCCAGACCGTCGAGGGCATCCCCAACCTGTGGTGTGTGCCGGCGACCATAGATCTGGCCGGCGCCGAGATCGAGTTGGTCTCGGTGGTCGCCCGGGAGTCGCGCCTGTCGCGCGCCATCGAGGCGTACCCGGGCCACTTCGACTACGTCTTCATCGACTGCCCGCCCTCGCTCGGCCTGCTGACCGTCAACGCGCTCGTGGCCGCGCAGGAGGTGCTGATCCCGATCCAGTGCGAGTACTACGCGCTTGAGGGCCTCAACCAGTTGATAAACAACATCAACCTGGTACGCCAGCACCTGAACCCGAAGCTCGAGGTGTCCACCATCCTCCTGACCATGTACGACAGGCGTACCCGGCTGGCCGACGCGGTGGAGCAGGACGTCCGGAACCACTTCGGCGACAAGGTGCTCCAGGCCGTGATCCCCCGCAACGTGCGGGTCTCCGAGGCACCCAGCTACGGCCAGTCGGTGATGACCTACGATCCCGGTTCGCGGGGTGCCACGAGCTACTTCGAGGCCGCCCAGGAGATCGCTGAGCGAGGGGTCAAGGAGCCGGTGAGCCGGAATGCGTAGTGCGCAGAAGTCGCTGGGAGGCGTCGCATGAAGAACCGTCCTCGGGGCGGTCTGGGCCGAGGGCTCGGCGCCCTGATCCCCACCGGGCCGGCACCGGGCACCGATCCGGCGACCGGCGAGGGGGAAACCGCTCGTACGACCGTTCCGGCTCCTGCGGTCGCCGGCGCGACCGCCGCCGTGACCGGTGCGGTCGGAGGCGGCGGGACGGCCCCGGCCGCCGAGCCCGAGCCCGCGTCCGGGTACGAGCTGAGCCCGGTGCCCGGCGCCCGCTTCGCCGAGATCCCGGTCGACGCCATCGTGCCGAACCCGAAGCAGCCCCGACACGTCTTCGACGAAGAGGCGCTGGAGGAGTTGAAGACCTCGATCCAGGAGGTCGGCTTCCTCCAGCCGATCGTCGTCCGGCAGCTCGACGAGGAGAAGTACGAACTCGTCATGGGCGAGCGGCGCTGGCGTGCCGCCCAGGCGGTCGGCCGGGAGAACATTCCCGCCATCGTCCGGGACACCAAGGACGACGCGATGCTCCGGGACGCCCTGCTGGAGAACATCCACCGCGCCAACCTGAACCCGCTCGAAGAGGCGGCGGCCTACCAGCAGCTCCTGGAGGAGTTCGGGGCCACACACGAGGAGCTGGCGCGGCGCATCGGCCGCAGCCGGCCGCAGATCTCCAACACGATCCGGCTGATGAACCTCCCCGGCGCCGTGCAGCGCCGGGTCGCCGCCGGGGTGCTCTCCGCCGGTCACGCCCGGGCGTTGCTCAGCCTCGACGACTCCGAGTCCCAGGAGAAGCTCGCCACGCGGATCGTCGCCGAGGGCATATCGGTACGCGGGACCGAGGAGTTGGTGGCTCTGGCGCTCGCTGAGGGGCCGGCAAAGGCGCCTGCCGCCCAACGTCGGACCAAGGCCCACGCCCCGGCACTCTCCGATCTCGCGGACCGGCTCTCCGACCGGTTCGACACCCGGGTGAAGGTCGACATCGGCCGGAGCAAGGGAAAGATCACGATCGAGTTCGCGACCGTCGACGACCTGGAGCGGATCGTCGGCATCATCGGGGTGGGCCAGGAGGAACAACCCGAGGGCTAGTTGTCCCGCACCGCCGTCCCGGCCGCGCCGCCCGCAAGGGGGTGCGGCCGGTGCCGTTCCGGTCCGATGCCCCGGTACCTGCCGGTTCGATGGCTCGACCGCATACCGGGCGGGGGCGCCTTCGTTTCACGTGAAACGAAGGCGAGCCGTGCGGGTGTCGTGGGTCTTCTCCTACTCTCAGCGACGCGCCGTCGCCGTCGCCAGCGGCCTCGCGCATCGGCGGTATCCGAGCCACTGGTGTGGCCGGGCGGGGACATGCGGAGTGCCGCTGGGGTTGCCGGGGGCGACGGCAGGTGCAGTCAAAGGGGCGTGGGCGGGCCGCTGCGGGGAGCCGGCCCAGCTCTCGCGCGGCCGGGCCGGCGAGGCGTGAGGATGCGTGTCCAGCCGTCGTAGGGCGGATCAGCGAGCCGTCGAGTCGGGGCCTGCCCCGCCCGGTGCTTGTGACCGACGAGCGAAGGAGTGCCCACCGTCCTGGATAGGGGTATGGCTCAGGGCCGCATCGGCATGGACGCCATCCGGCCGGCAGCTATGTGGGGCCTGCCGTTCGGAACCGACACTCCCGCCAGGTGATCCACACCGGCTCGGGAAGTGGCTGCACCCCGATCCCCCAGGATGCAACGACTTCGGCGTGGTGGAGTGGATCAAGGCTCAGCTTTCCGCACCTGTCCTCCGGTTGCTGAGCGAGTGGGAGGCGTGAACACGAGCCTGGAGCGCCGCGCGTTTCACGTGAAACAAAGTCGGGGCCGCCCCGATGCGGATCGGCGGCTCAGTCGTTGGACAGAAGAGCCAGCACCGGGGAAGCCCGGGAAGTTATCCACAGCGGTTGTCCACAGGGCCGCGTCGTTTCACGTGAAACAACTCGCGGAAACCCTTGCTGAGCTGTGGATGACGCGCTGTGGTGGTGATCTCGGCACCCTGTGGACAACTCGGTGGACAACCGCTGTGGATTTGTCTGGCCCCGAGCCGATCCGCAGCGGGTGCGGGTAGGGACAGGCGTCGCCAACTCGGTTAGGGTCAGCGTCGTGCAGGACACCCCTCCCTCAGTCCCGGACTTCACCCAGTGGCCCTCCTTCCCGTTCGAGGGCGATATCCGCGTCAAGCAGCTCGACGACCCCGTACCTGTCGAACCTCCTCGCCGGGGCGAGGCGGACCGGGAGTGCACCGCCTGCAATGCGCCCGACGAGGCGTACATCTGGGTCGGTGAGCGCTGGCGGGTCCGCACCATGGACCGGCCCACCGGGCTACCGATGGTCCTGATCCTGGAGTCCCGCTCCCACCTCGACCTCGGCGACCTGCCGAATCTGCTGGCCGCCGAGCTGGGCGTGATGACGGTCCGCCTGGAGCGGGCGATCCGCTCGTTGGACGGAGTGGCCCGCGTACACGTGAACCGGTGGGGCGACGGCTCCGCGCACCTGCACATGTGGTTCCTGGCCCGGCCCTACGGGCGGTTGCAGCTGCGGGGCACGTTCCTGTCGCTGTGGGACTCGATCCTGCCGCCGATCTCCGAGGAACGGTGGCGGGAGAACCTCGCCATGGTGGCCGCGTGGCTCGCCGAGTTCGGTGGTCGCCCGCTCGCGGAACCGCCGCGCATCCAGTGGCAGGCGCCGTCGAGCCTTTCCTCGCCGTCGTCAGAGAGCGCGGCCGAGGAGCCCGAGGAGGAAGCCGCCTCGGTGATCGAGGCAGCGGACGAGATTCCGGAATCCGATCCGGCCGAAGCGGTGGAGACCGTAGGGGACACGGAGAACGGGTCGACTACCGACGACGACCCGTCCGACGACGGCCGCGCTCGGGCGGAGGAAGACGCCGAGGACGCCAGCGGAGAGGACGTCCCGGACCCGGACGACCGTGGCGGGCGCGCGCGGCACGACGAGTCCGCGTCCGAGGACGCGAACACGAGCGCGGAGCGCGCCACCGGCGAGGACGACGGGACGACGCCCAACGCCGTCGGGCGCCCCACGGCGTCCGGGCCAGGCAGCGCCGGCTGAGGGCGGCCGCTTCCGGCTGAGGGCGGCCGCTTCCGGCTAGAGGGCGGGCGACCCGGCTGAGGGCGGGCGACCCGGCAGAGTCAGGCCGAGCGGCGGGCGGCGGCCCGGTTCACCAAGGTGCCGAGGACCCGGCCGAAGTCGAGCCCGGCCGCCTGGATGGCCAGCGGCAGCAGCGACGTCTCCGTCATGCCGGGAGAGACGTTCACCTCCAGCACGTGCGGCTGGCCCTCCGCGTCGACGATCAGGTCGACGCGGGAGACATCGCGCAGGCCGAGCGCGGTGTGCGCGGCGAGCGCCACCTCGGTCAGCCGCGTGGTGGTCGCGTCGTCGAGCCGGGCAGGCGCGTGCCAGGTGGTGCGGCCGGCCGTGTAGCGGGCGGCGTAGTCGTAGACGCCGTTGCGGGGCACGATCTCGACCGGGGGCAGGGCCCGGGGGCCCTCGCCCAGGTCGAGCACCGAGACCGCCACGTCCATCCCGGGCACGTAGCGTTCCACAAGCGCCGTCTGGTCGTACGCGAAACAGCCGACCATGGCGGCCGGCAGGGACGCGGCCTCCCGGACCACGGCGGCGCCCAGGCCGGAACCGCCCTGCGCCGGCTTGACCATCAACGGCAGGCCGAGGCGGTCGACGATCCGGTCCAGGACGGCGACCGCGCCCAGCTCGGAGAAGCGGTCGTGCGGCAGCGCCACCCAGTCGGGCGTGGGGATGCCGGCCTCGCGCAGCACGGCCTTGGCCGACGGTTTGTCCCAGGCCAGCCGGGAGGAACGGGCGTCGCAGCCGACGTAGGGCGCGTCCCAGAGGTCGAGCACACCCCGCAGCGAGCCGTCCTCGCCGGTGGCGCCGTGCAGGGCGATCACCACCGCGTCCGGTGGGTCGGCGGTCAGTGCGGGCAGCAGCGCGATGTCGGCGTCGCGCAGCTCCGCTTCCACACCTACCGTGCGCAGCGCGTCGAGTACGCGGCGGCCGGAGCGGAGCGACACGTCCCGCTCATAGGAGAGGCCGCCGGCGAGTACCAGCACGTGCAGCTCGTCGGCGGCGGGATCGGTCACGGGTGTGGCAGGGCTGACGGCCATGCGGGCATCATGCCAAGTCGGGACCGGGCGCGTCGGAGCCGCCCTGCCGCCGGCGCGGTCCGGTGCCGGCGACCGCCCCGAAGACCTTCCGCATGGCGATCTCCTGTTCCATCACCCCGGACAGCCGGCGGACGCCCTCCCGGATCCGCTCGGGCGGCGGGAAGGAGAAGTTGAGCCGCATGTTGCCGGTGCCCGTGCCGTCGGCGTAGAAGCCGGTGCCCGGCACGTACGCGACCCGGGCGGCGACGGCCCGCGGCATCATTGCCTTGGCGTCGAGTCCGTCGGGCAGGGTCGCCCAGACGAAGAGGCCGCCGCCGGGCGTGGTCCAGGTGGTGCCGGACGGCATCAGGTCGGCCATCGCGTCGAGCAGCGCGTCCCGGCGCTCGCGGTAGACCTCCCGGTAGATCTTGAGCTGCTCCCGCCAGGGCATGGTGCCCAGGTAGGTGGAGACGGCGGCCTGCGCGAAACCGCTCGGGCAGAGGATCTGCGCCTCGCTGGCGATGACCAGCTTGTCGCGGACCGCGTGCGGGGCGAGGATCCAGCCCACCCGCAGGCCCGGGGCGAAGGTCTTGGAGAACGTGCCCAGGTAGAAGACGCCGTCGCGCCGCCGGGCCCGCAGCGGCGCGGGCGCCTCGCCCTCGAATCCGAGCTGACCGTACGGGTCGTCCTCCACCACGAGCAGGCCGGCGCGTTCGCAGATGTCGAGCACCCGTTCCCGCCGCTCCTCGCTCAACGTCACGCCGGTGGGGTTCTGGTAGGTCGGGATGGTGTAGAGGAACTTCACCCGCCGGCCGGCGCGGGCCAGGTCGGCGATGGCCACCTCAAGTGCCTCCGGGATGAGGCCCTCGTCGTCCATCGGCACGTGTGCCACCTGGGCCTGGGCGGCCTGGAACACCCCGAGCGCGCCGACGTACGTCGGGCCCTCGGCGAGCACCACGTCGCCCGGGTCGAGGAAGAGCCGGGCGACCAGGTCGAGCGCCTGCTGGCCGCCGACGGTCACCACCACGTCCTCCGGGGAGGCGCCGCAGGACGCGTCGATTCCGGAGAGGGACATCACCTCGCAGATCCGCTCGCGCAGCTCGAGGGTGCCCTGACCGATGCCGTACTGGAGGGTGGTGGTGCCGTGTTCGGCGCCGAGCCGACCGAGCATCTCGCCCACCGCGTCGAGCGGCAGCGCGGCGATGTAGGGGGCGCCGCCGGCGAGGGAGACGACTTCCGGCCGGCTGGCGACGGCGAACAGGGCCCGGATCTCGGAGGCGGTCATCCCCCGGACGCGCCGTGCGTACCGGTCGGTGTAGTCGTCGAGCGTCGTGCCGGTCATGACATCACCTCGGTCGGGTGTCGGCGGGGCTGCCGCCCGGTGTGGTACCCGCGATGCCGGCGTCCAATGGCGGCGCGCGGCCGATTGGTCGATCGTAGTCGCAGGTGACCGGGGTGGAACCCCACCATCCGGACACGTCCACATCCCGGACCGCGGTCCGCCGGTGGCGTGGGTGTCCGCGCGTTCCACTCCCGTAGCGCCGGGCGGGGGCGTACGATCGCTCGTCGGGAGCACGAGGGCGGCGGGACACCGCGGTGGCCGGCGCTCCGATACTGTTGGGTGGGGTGCGCTCATGTCGCGACGTCTGGTCAGCCTGACCCTGGACACCCTGGAGGACCTTCCCGGATCCTGCCGGCGGTGCGTCTACTGGGAGCTGGATCCGGTCTCCGCGGAGCGGGCCTGCGCGGCCGGTGACCCCGGGCTGGAGAAGGAGGCCTGGGTCTCCCAGACGCTGCTGGAGTGGGGTTCCTGCGGCAAGCTGGTCTACGTCGACGGCATGCCTGCCGGTTTCGTCATGTACGCGCCGCCCGCGTACGTTCCGCGTTCGATGGCCTTTCCCACGTCGCCGGTCTCCGCGGACGCGGCGTTGCTGATGACGGCGCACGTGGTCCCCGCCTTCGCCGACGGCGGCCTGGGCCGGATGCTGGTGCAGGGCGTGGCCCGGGATCTCACCAAGCGCGGCATCAAGGCGATCGAGGCGTTCGGCGACGCGAAGTTCGGCGACGACGGGGACGGGCCGGTCCGGGCCTGCGTCGCGCCGGCCGACTTCTTCCTGTCGGTGGGCTTCAAGACGGTCCGCCCGCATCCGCGCTACCCGCGCCTGCGGCTGGAGTTGCGTACCGCGTTGAGCTGGAAGTCCGACGTGGAGTACGCGCTGGAGAAGCTCCTCGGGTCGATGAGCCCGGAAACGTTGCTGCGGCCGGTCCGTCCGGCGCCCGCCACCCGCTCGATGAGCTGACCCGGCTCAGTCGACCACGGTGCCGGCGGCCACGGCCGCCCGCAGCTCGCTCACGTCGATCGAGCCGGTCGGCACGTCCCGCTCGATCGGCAGGTACATCCGCTGCACCCCGGCCACGATGGCCTCGACGACCCGGTCCCGGAACCGGGGGTCGACGAGCCGGCTCCGGTCGTCCGGTGAGGTCAGGTAACCCACCTCGACGCGGACCGCCGGCATCCGGGTGAGCCGGAGCAGGTCCCACGCCTTGGCGTGGGTGCGGCAGTCGCGCAGCCCGGTGCGGGCCACGATTTCCCGCTGCACCAGCCCGGCCAGGCGTTCCCCGGTGGCCGAGGTGACGCCGTTGTCGGTGCCGTAGTGGTAGGTGGCGACCCCGTCGGCCTCCGGGTTGGCGTGCCCGTCGGTGTGCAGGGAGATGAACACGTCGGCGCTGAGCGAGTTGGCGAGTTGGGCGCGGTCCGCGTCCGGCAGGCAGGTCCGGGGCGCGGGCCCCCGGGTCAGCTGCACCCGTACGCCGGCCGCCGCGAGCCGGCCCTCCAGTCGGCTGGCCAGGTCGTGCACGAGGTCGGCCTCGCTCCAGCGCAGCGCCCCGTCGGGCACCACCACGCCGGGGTCGGTGCCGCCGTGGCCCGGGTCGATCACCACGGTCCGGCCGACGAGCGTCGGTCCGGCCTGGCGGATGGCGTCGGACTCGCGGAGCCACTGCGGCCGGCCGCCGACCACCTTGCGGCCGAGGCGGCGCAGCGCGTTGACGGTGTGCGGGCCGCACGCGCCGTCCGGTTTCAGGCCCATCTCGCGCTGGAACTGGGCCACCGCGCGGGAGGTGCGCAGGCCGTAGATGGCGTCGGCGCGGCCCACGTCGTACCCCATTTCCAGCAGGCGTTCCTGGAGGGACCGGACGTCCTCGCCGGTGAGCGGCTCGGGCACGGCGTGGTAGAGGGCGCGGGCGCCGAACCGCCAGCGGGCCGCGTCGAGCGCCCGCCAGGTCTCCGCGCCGACGCGCCCGTCGACGCTGAGGCCGCGGGACTGCTGGAAGGCGCGGACCGCGCGTTCCGTCTCGGCGTCGTAGGCGTCGGCCCGGCCGTCCGCGGGGAGGAGTTCCAGGCCGGCGAGGACGGTGCGGACCTCGGCCACCGCGGGGCCTCGGTCACCGGGTCGGATCGGACGCACGACGACCCCCTCTGTACGGGCGTCGGCGGAGGCGGAGCTCCGGCGGACGCCTACGGAGCGTACCGTGGCCGGTTACCCTCAGGGTTCGTCTTCGCGCAGGTCAGGACGCCGAAGCCCTCGTCACCCGGGTGGGGTGACGAGGGCTCCGGCGGTGTCGGGTGCGGCTCAGAGCGCCGACTCGATGAGCTTGACCAGCTCACCCTTCGGCTTGGCGCCGGCGATCGACTGCACCGGCTCACCGTCCTTGAAGATGGTGAGCGTCGGCACGGACATCACCCGGTAGGTGCGGGCCGTCTCGGGGTTCTCGTCGATGTTGAGCTTGACGATGGTGACCTGGTCACTCATCTCGCCCGCGATCTCCTCCAGCAGCGGCGAGACCTTGCGGCACGGACCGCACCATTCCGCCCAGAAGTCGACCAGAACCGGCTTGTCGGACTTCAGCACGTCGGCCGCGAAGCTCGCGTCCGTGACCGCCTTGGTTGCTCCCACTATGAACCCTCCTCCGAACCGGAAAAATTTCAGTCTTGCAGGGTGGCGATGAAACGCTCGGCGTCGAGCGCGGCGGCACAGCCGGTGCCGGCCGCCGTGATGGCCTGCCGGTAGGTGTGGTCGACCACGTCGCCGGCGGCGAAGACGCCGGGCAGGCTGGTGCGGGTGCTCGGCGCCTGCACCTGCACGTACCCCTCGTCGTCGAGTGCCACCTGACCGCGGAACAGCTCGCTGCGCGGGTCGTGGCCGATCGCCACGAAGACACCCGTGACGTCGAGCACCTTGGTCTCGCCGGTGTGCACGTCGCGCACGCGTACGCCGCTGACCTTGCCGTCGTCGCCGAGGATCTCCTCGACCGTGGTGTTCCACTCGACCTTGATCTTCTCGTTGCCGAGCGCCCGCTCGGCCATGATCTTGCTGGCCCGGAACGAGTCGCGGCGGTGGATGATCGTCACCGACTCGGCGAAGCGGGTGAGGAAGCTCGCCTCCTCCATTGCCGAGTCGCCGCCGCCGACCACCACGATGTGCTGGTTGCGGAAGAAGAAGCCGTCACAGGTGGCACAGGACGACACGCCGTGGCCGAGGTATTCCTGCTCGCCCGGCACGCCCAGCGGGCGCCAGGCCGAGCCGGTGGAGAGGATGACCGCCCGCGCCCGGTAGGCGGTCTCGCCCACCCAGACGGTGCTCACCGCGTCGGAACCGATCTCGCCGGTGTCCTTCAGCTCGACCCGGGTCACGTCGTCGGTGAGGAACTCGGCACCGAACCGCTCGGCCTGCTTGCGCATGTTGTCCATCAGCTCGGGGCCGAGGATGCCGTCCGCGAAGCCGGGGAAGTTTTCCACCTCGGTGGTGGTCATCAGCGCGCCACCGGACTGCACGCCCTCGATCACCAGCGGCTTGAGGTTGGCGCGCGCGGCGTAGACCGCCGCGGTGTAGCCGGCCGGGCCGGAGCCGATGATGATCAGGTTGCGGACCTCGTCCACTGCCGTCTCCCGAAGTGTGTGTTCGCCGGCGACTCAGCGACGCCGACAACTGACTTGCAGAACGTCATCGTACGAAGGGGGGATTCCCGAGCCGGTCATCCGGTGGGTCACGTCACGTCGCGGGACAAGCCGGTGACCGCGGTTTCACCCTACCCGCGTACGGAAGCGGGTGTCCGCGCCGGACCCGGGTACACCGCATTCCGGGCCGCTCACCCACCCCCAGCGGGTGCCACCGGCGTCGGAGAACGTGACCACGAGCGCCGGGCGGCCCTGGAACCGGGCGTAGTCGACCAGGTCGACGGTGAGCGGAGCGCCGCCGTGCTCGACGCCGATCGCGGTCAGGCAGGCGGCCAGCGCCTCGGGCCGGTCGAGCCGGTCCAGTCCGCCGACCTCACCGAGGCGGTATTTCTGGTTCGTCCGGGGCGCGTCCGCGCCGCCGGCCGCCGAGGCATCCGAGGGGCCGGCGACCTCCGGCCGGTTCGCCTTCGGCGAGTTGCCGCCGGCGAGGCGTTCCGGGGTCCAGTCGGCGCCACTGTGTAGGGCCGGTCCGGTGGTCCGGTACGGCGCGGCGGCCATCGGCGCCGCCTCGCCGGCCGTCCGGTCCGCCGTACCGCTGTCGCCGCCCGAGTCGACCAGCCGGCCGACGCCGAGACCCACGGCGGCGACCGAGGCCGCGGCCAGCGCCACCGGCCCGGCGAGCCGGGCCCAGCGCCGCGAGCGTCGCCCCGGCCCGGTGTGCCCCTCGGGTTGGGTCGCCGCCCCGGGCGGGCGGGTGGCCCGGCCCGGTTGCGCCGGTACGACGACCCGCGTTCCGTCCCGGTCCACCGGGGTGGGCCTGTGGTCGGCGGCCGGGCCGGCGCCGGCGAGCGCGGCCGTGATCCGCTCGGCAACCGTCGCCGGCAGTTCCGGCGCGGGCGCCCCGGCGAGGCCGGCCAGGTCGGCGTGCACCAGGTCGAGTGCGCGGGTCAGGTCCGCGTACGCGGCTCCCCAGGCCCGGTCCCGCTCGACCAGCCGGGCCACCGTCGCCTGCTCGGGGGTGCCCTCCAGCGCCCCGCCGAGATAGTCGGCGAGCAGGTCGTGGTCGACCTCGCTGAACTCCCGGGAACTCACGGCTCCTCCTGGCTGGCGTCCGGCCGGGCACGTCCCGACGAGGATCCGACGCCCTGGGACGGCCGGTGGTTCCCCGCGGTGACGCGGGGCACGTCCGGGGCGTCGTCGGACCCGGTGCGCAGGTGCCCCAGGAGCACGGCGAGCCGAGCACGGCCGCGGGCGCACCGGCTCTTCACCGTCCCCTCGGCGACACCGAGGATCCGGGCCACCTCGGCCACCGGATAGCCCTGCACGTCGACCAGGACCAGCGCGGCCCGCTGCTCCGCCGGCAGGGCCGCGAGCGCCTGCCGGACCACGAGCGCGGTGTCGTGGTCCGGGACCGGCGCGGCCGGTTCCACGCCACCTGTGTGTCGTCCCCCGTCGCCGTGCGCGCCGTCCGGCAGCGGGACGGTGGCGTGGGTCTGCCGCCGCCGCATCCGGTCCAGGCACGCGTTGACCACGATCCGGTGCAGCCAGGTGGTCACCGCCGAGTCGCCCCGGAACCGGGCCGCGGCGCGGTGCGCCGACAGCATCGCGTCCTGGAGCGCGTCGGCCGCCTCCTCGCGGTCACCGATCGTCCGCAGGGCCACCGCCCAGAGCCGGTCGCGGTGCCTGTGGAACAGCTCGGTGAAGGCGTCCCGGTCGCCCGCGACGTGGGCCCGGAGCAGTTCCAGGTCGGAACCGGCCGGCGGGCCGTCGTGGATCGCCGGCGTACGGCTCACGAGCCCTGGACCGTGATCTCCTGGACCCCTACCTTCCAGCCGCTGCCGTCGTCCTTCTTCGGCAGCTCGGTGATCCAGAGGAGGAGGTACTGGTATTTCTGGGCCGGGTCGAACCCGTTGAAGATCATGGTGGTGCCGGAGTCCTCGAACGGCTGCCCGATCACGGTGGAGTAGGCCGCGACGAGGTCCTTGTCGCCCTGCGAGGTGGACGGGAAGTCCTTGGCGCCGGCGCGTAGCTCGGCCGAGGCGCCGGAGGTCGACAGGGTGGCCTGGAGCGACTTGACCGTGCGGGGCGCGCCCAGGTCGACCCAGACGCCCATGCCCTTCTTGAAGTTGCCGAACTTGGCCGCCGTGTAGGTGTCGGTCTCCCAGCCCTTGTCGGAGTCGCCGTCGATCACCTTCTCGACGTCGTTCAGCTCGTCCCGTTTGCTGCTGTCCGGGTCGATGATCCGGACGTCCTGGATGACGAGCTTGCGGGCGGCCGGCGTCGCGGGCTCGCTGTTGCCGCCTTCGGCGGGAGCGCTGCTGGACGGCTGGCCCACCGGCTCCTTGTCACTGTCGCCACCACCGAGCACGCTGATGCCGACCAGCAGCCCGACCAGGGCCACCGCCAGCAGGCCGGCGATGCCCAGCGCGACCTTGCGGCCACCGGCCGCGGCCAGCGGCGACGGCTCCTCGCCGGGTTCGGCCGTGAAACGCAGCGGACCGGCCTGCTCCAGGAACTGCTCGTCGGCCGGGATGTCCAGCCGGCTCAGCTCCGCCGACAGCACGTCCGACGAGGGCGGGGCGATCTCCGGGTCGAGCAGGTCCATGGTGAGGTCGTCGAGGTACGCGGGCACGCCGGCGCGCACCTGCCGCGGCGCGGCGATGCCACCGCCGGCGTCCCGGACCGCGTCGGGGAGAGCGGCCCGGCCGTGGCCCGCGGTGGCGCCGTGCAACGGCGCCTCGCCGTGCGGCCAGTGGCCGGTCAGGGCGAAGTAGAGCACGCCGCCCACGGCCCGCAGGTCGTTCTCCTGGCTGTCCGCCCCGTCGGTGCGTGCGTCGGCCAGCACCACCCGGCCGTCGTCGCTGATCATGACGGTGCCGGGGTGGAGGTTGCCGTGCACCATGCCGGTGGCGTGCACCGCGGCGAGCGCGCTGGCGACGGCGTTGCCGATCGCGGTCGCGCGGGCCGGGTCCAGCGGGCCGTCGGCGGCCACCATCTCGCGCAGCGACTGGCCGTCCACCCACTCGCGGACCACGTACGCCCGGTCGTCCTCGTCGATCGCGTCGTAGACGCCGACCAGGTTGGGGTGGATGACCCGGCTCGCCGCGACGGCGGCCTGGAGCATCTCGGTGGCGGAGTCACCGCCCGGGTAGCGGAGGACCACCGCGACGGGACGGCGCAGCACCACGTCGACCCCGCGCCAGACCAGCCGGCCGGCACTGTCGTTGTTGATGTGCTCGACCAGCTCGTAGCGCTCGGCGAGCAGCTCACCGACGGTGGGAGCACCGAGGGTCACGACCGCGGGAGAGGTCTCCTCCGCTTCCTGACCCTCGCCGACCTGGGTCACCCGTCCTCCCTCGGTGATCGTGTCGATCGATGGACCCGTGCTGCTGGGCATGTGTTTCCCGCTCTGGCTTCGGTGGAACCGGCACGGTCGGCGACGCCGGACGTACCCGTCGAGAGCGACCTTACCCGGGATGCCCGGTTCTCCGACATGTCATCTTCCCGCTGCGGCCGGCGACAAGCCAGTCACGCGGACACGCACCGCCAATCTAGAGGTTGACGGCAAGTGATCGACGTAGGGGCGTACCGGTGTGGCGTGCCCGTGGTTTCCCCCTCTCAGCCGGGGCACCCTCGTCCGTACGGTTGGTTATCCACAGGCCGAGGGGTCCACTGGACGGCGGAATTCCGAGTTATCCACAGCCGTATCCCCAACCTGGTGATCCTCGTTCACCGTCGGTCACCGATGGTTTCAGCGCCCGAGTCGCCGCCGCACCATCCCCACCACTTCGGTGATCTCACCGATCCGCAGCAGCATGGCCAGCCCGAGGTAGGTACCGCCGATCACCGCGCCGCCGATCACCAGTTGGACCGCCGCGGCCAGCCGGCTCAGGCCCTCCGGGTCGCCGGGGAGCACCGCGACCACGAGCACCCCGACCAGTGCGGCGCCCAGCGCGGCCACCACCACCCGACCGAGGGTCTTCATGATCCGGCCCAGCCCGATCCGGCCCACCCGGGGCCGCAGCAGCATGGCCGAGATGATCGCCGCGGCCAGGTACGACACGGCGTTACCGAGCATCATCCCGGCCGCCGCGAACGTGTTCGAGAAGATCAGGAAGAGGCCCACCTGGAGCAGCACCCGCAGGATCACCACCGGGATGTTGATCAGCGCGGGGGTGCGGGTGTCCGGCAGCGCGTAGAAGGCGAACGTGAAGAGCTGGCTGACCGCGAACGGCACCAGCCCGAGCGCCGCCACCAGCAGGACCGTCGACGTGGCCACCGCGTTGTCGCCGTCGAAGGCGCCGTAGCGGAACACCATCACGGAGATCGGCCCGGCCAGCACGGCGTAGCAGACCGCGATCGGGGCCAGCACCGCGGTGACCATCCGGGTGCCGCGGGACAGGTCGGCGGTGACGTCGGCGAACCGGCCCTCGGCGGCGGACGCGCTCATCCGGGGCATCAGCGCCGTGATGATCGAGACCGCGATGATGCCGTGCGCCATCATCAGCAGCAGGAACACGTTGTTGTAGATCAGCAGACCGGCGTTCTTGCCCCCGGCGGCGCGGGTGAGCAGGTTGACCACGACGAAGAGACCGAGCTGGTTGACCCCGACGTAGCAGAACATCCAGCCGCCGAGCCGGGCCAGCTCCGCCAGGCCGAGCGCGCGGAAGTCGAACCGCCACTTCCACCGGAAGTCGACCTTGCGCAGCGCGGGCAGCAGCCCGGCGGTCTGGACCGCGACGCCGAGCAGCGTGCCGCCGCCGATCAGCAGGACGCGTTCCCAGCTCATCTCGCCGGGTTGGATGATCTTGGCGCCGAAGACCGCGATGTAGATCCCGCAGACGGCGATGACCACCAGGTTGTTCAGGATTGGTGCCCACATCGGCGCGGCGAAGTGCCCGCGGGTGTTCAGCACCGCGGCGATAAGCGCGCTCACGCCGGTGAAAAACAGCATCGGCAGCATCAGGTACGACAGTCCGGTGACCAGGCCCTGGTAGTCCTGGTCCTTGCCGCCCGCGTAGATGGCGGTGAGCACCGAGGCCCCGGCCATGGCGATCAGCGCGACGGCCGCCAGCGCCAGCACGGCGAGCGTGAGCAACCGCTGCGAGTACGCCTCGCCCCGGTCCGGGTCGGACTTGCGCCTCCGGACCAGCACCGGGATCAACACGCTGGTGAGCACGCCGCCGAGCAGGAACTCGTAGACCTGGTTCGGCAGGAAGATCGCGGTGGTGTAGGCGTCGCCGACGAGCGCGCCACCGAGCGCGGCCCCGATCATCAGGTTGCGGATGAACCCCGTACCCCGGCTGACCAGGCTGCCGACCGCCATCACCGCGCTGTTCGCGGCGGCGCTGGTCTCGGCGACCACCTCCTGGGGCGGCGCGACCGCCTCGACGCCCGGCTGGTTCAGCGGCTCCGCCGAGATGAAGGTGGCGCCGTCGTCCGGCGGCAGGCCGCCGTCGTGCGCGTTCGCGCTGCGGTAGAGCCCGCCGCCGCTCATCTCCCAGCCTCCAAGGGGTACGTCGGAGCCCGGCCCCGCCGACCCCGCACAACCGGAACCTTAGTCAACCTCGGCCCGTTACCCACGCCCGGCGCGGTCGATCCACCCCGCGACCGATAGGCTGGCGATCCCATGTCCGAAGCCTCCGCCGCCGCTTCCGCCGCCGCTCGCCCCGAGCTGACCGCCGCGCAGCGCAACGCCGTCGCCGAACTGCTCCGCGTCTCCCCGGTCGCCGACGAGTTGGGCCGGCGTTTCGCCCGAGCCGGTCACGAACTGCACCTGGTAGGCGGTTCGGTCCGGGACGCGTTGCTCGGCCGGCTCGGCAACGACCTGGACTTCTGCACCGACGCCCACCCGGACGACACCGTGAAGGTCATCCGGGGCTGGGCCGAGTCGATCTGGGAGACCGGCCGCGAGTTCGGCACCATCGCCTGCCAGCGCGACGGCCTCAACCTGGAGATCACCACCTTCCGGGCAGAGGTCTACGACCAGGTGAGCCGCAACCCGGTGGTGCGGTACGGCACCAGCCTGACCGAGGACCTGAAGCGCCGCGACTTCACCGTCAACGCGATGGCGGTGAGCCTCCCGGAGCACCGGTTCACCGACCCGTACGGCGGCCTGGCCGACCTCGCCGCGAAGATCATCCGTACCCCGGGCACGCCTGAGGAATCGTTCCGCGACGACCCGTTGCGGATGCTGCGCGCGGCCCGGTTCGCCGCCCAGCTCCGCTTCGCCGTCCACCCCGACGTCCGCGCCGCGATGGCCCGGATGGCCGGCGACCTCGACCGGATCACCGCCGAGCGGATCCGGGACGAGTTCACCAAGCTGCTGTGCGGAGCCGATCCGGTGACCGGGCTGCGCCTGCTCGTCGACACCGGCCTGGCCGAGCGTTTCCTGCCGGAGCTGACCGGTCTCAAGCTCACCATCGACGAGCACGCCCAGCACAAGGACGTCTACGAGCACACGCTGACCGTGGTCACCAACGCCATGTCGATGGAGTCCGAAGGCTGCGACTTCGTGCTGCGGATGGCCGCGCTGATGCACGACGTCGGCAAGCCCGGCACCAAGGCGGTCGGCTCGGACGGCCGGGTCAGCTTCCACCACCACGAGGTGGTCGGCGCCCGGCTCACCAAGGCCCGGATGAAGGCGCTGCGCTATCCCAAGGACGTCACCTCCCAGGTGGTCAAGCTGGTCGGGCTGCACCTGCGCTTCTACGGGTACGGCCGGGGCGAGTGGACCGACTCGGCGGTGCGGCGGTACGTCACCGACGCCGGTGACCTGTTGTCCCGGCTGCACAAGCTGACCCGTTCCGACTGCACCACCCGCAACCGTCGCAAGGCGGCCCAGCTCGCCGCCGACTACGACGCGCTGGAGGAGCGGATCGCCCGGATCGCGGCCGAGGAGGACCTGGCCCGGGTCCGCCCCGACCTGGACGGCAACGCGATCATGGAGCTGCTCGGCGTACCGCCGGGGCCGGTGGTCGGCCGCGCCTGGCAGCACCTCAAGGAGTTGCGCCTGGAGCGCGGGCCGCTGGACCGCGACGAGGCCGAGGCGGAGTTGCTGCGTTGGGCGCGCGTCGAGGGCATCCTCGACCGAGAGTGACGACGATACGGCGGCGTGTCGACCGAAAGGTTGACGCGTGTCGGTCGATGTCTCCCGCATGATGAAGGTCATCACCAGCCCACCCGGATCGACGGTGCGGCTGTCCTGATCGCACCCGCCCGTCCGCATCGGACGGTCGCTGGACACGGGGAGACTATTCAGTGTCACGTCACGGCGTGCTGCGCCGCTCCGCGCTGGTGGGGCTCGCTCTCACCTCCGCCACCTCCATCATCTGCGCCGCCTCGGGCGGCGCCGCCTCGGCCGACCCGGGTCCGAAGCGGGCTCCGGTCCGGGGCACCGACACGGCCGGGGCGGTGCCCGGCCGCTACATCGTCGTCCTCAAGGACGGCAAGGTCAGCCCGGCCAGGGTGAAGTCCGCCGCGTCGGCCCTGGCCGGTGAGCACGGCGGCACCGTCCGCCGGGTCTTCGGCAAGGCCTTGAACGGCTACTCCGCCAGCATGAACAGCCGGCAGGCCGAGCGCCTGGCCGCGGACCCGGACGTCGAGTTCGTCCAGCAGGTCCAGCGCTACTCGGCCACCGGCACCCAGACCAACCCGCCCTGGGGGCTGGACCGGATCGACGAGCTGAGCCCGAAGACCGACGGCACGTACACCTTTTCGGCGACGGGCGCCGGGGTGACCGCCTACGTCATCGACAGCGGCATCGACATCGACCACCAGGACTTCGGCGGGCGGGCCAGCTACGGCTACGACGCCATCGACGACGACGTCGCGCAGGACTGCGACGGGCACGGCACGCACGTGGCCGGCACCCTCGGCGGCACGAAGTACGGCGTCGCCAAGGACGTCAAACTGGTCGCGGTCCGGGTGCTGAACTGCGAGGGCGAGGGCGACAGTGAGGACGTGATCGCCGGTGTCGACTGGGTCACCGGGCGCGCCAGCGGCCCGGCCGTGGCCAACATGAGCCTCGGCGGGGACAACGACCCGGCGCTCAACGAGGCGGTGGCCCGCTCCATCGCTTCCGGCATCACCTACGCGATCGCAGCCGGCAACAGTTGGAGCGACGCCTGCGCAGCCTCGCCGGCGAACGTCTCGGCTGCGATCACGGTCGGCGCCACCGACCGGCTCGACTACCGGGCCTGGTTCTCCAACTGGGGACCCTGCCTGGACACGTTCGCCCCGGGCGCGGCCATCGAGTCGGCGAAGGCCGGCACCACGAACGGGTCGGTCTCGTTCAGCGGCACGTCGATGGCCTCTCCGCACGTCGCGGGCGCCGCCGCGCTGGCGCTTGAAGCACACCCGACCTGGACCCCGCAGCAGGTGCGCAACTCGCTCGTCACCACCGGCGTCAGCGGCGCGGTGCACGACACCATGGGCTCGCTCGACCGGCTCCTGCACGTCGGTACCCCGGCCACGGTCCGGTCCGCGTACGGGCTCAAGGCCCGGATCAACGGCCTGCACGTCACCGCGGACAGCGCCGGCAACAAGGCGCTCGTCGCGCGCGGCACCTCGGTCGGCGCCTGGGAGAAGTACGACGTGGTCGACGCCGGCGACGGCCTGTACGGGCTGCGCGCCACCGTCAACAACAAGTTCGTGACCGCGGACAGCGCCGGCAACAAGCCGCTGATCGCCCGCGCCGACACCATCGGCGCCTGGGAGAAGTTCCAGATCGCCGACAACAACGACGGCAGCGTCAGCCTCAAGGCGGCGGTCAACGGCAAGTACGTCACCGCGCCGAGCGCCACCTCACCGCTGATCGCCAGCAAGGCGGCCATCGGCACCGCCGAGAAGTTCGACTTCGACGCGCCCGCCCCGGTCGTCGGCATCAAGGCGGTGGCCAATGGCAGCTACGTGACGGCGGAGAGCGCCGGCAGCAAACCGCTGATCGCCCGCAGCGCCACGGTCGGCGCCTGGGAGAAGTTCGAGGTGGTGAGCGTCGGTGACGGCTTCTTCAGCCTGCGGGCGCTCGTCAACAACAAGTTCGTGACCGCGGACAGCGCCGGCAACAAGCCGCTTATCGCCCGGGGCACGGAGATCGGCAACTGGGAGGTCTACGACTTCCTCGACTACAACGCCGACGGCTCGGTCTACCTGCGGGCGAACGCCAACGGCAAGGCGGTCACCGGCGGCGGCGAGCTGATCGCCAGCCGCACCATCGACTGGGACAGCGAGACCCTGGGCCTGGGCGCCGACGAGAAGTTCATCTTCGCCGCGCTCTGACCCGTACCACGCACGGCGCCCGCCGGCTCCCCTCGGGAACCGGCGGGCGCCGTCGTACGTCACGGGTTGACCGTGCTGCCGTCCACCGTGGTCTTGCCGTTGGTGTGCGCGCTGCCCAGCCGGGCGAGCAGCCCGGCCAGGTCGATGCCGGTCAGGTCGCTGCCGAGCTGGAGGCCCTGGGCGACGTTGCCGGCCACCGACTTGGTGAGCGACGAGGCGCCGTCGGTGGAGATGACCGTCATCTTGTCGATCGCGCCGATCGGGGCGCTGGCCGCGCCGACCACCTCGGGCAGCACCTTGACCAGCAGGTCCAGCACCGCGGCCTCGCCGTACGCGGCGAACGCCTCGGCCTTGCGGGCCATCGCGTCGGCCTCCGCCTGGCCCTTCGCCAGGATGGCCGCGGCCTCGGCCTGGCCCTCCCGCTCGACCGCCTCGGCGATCGCGGAACGCCGGCGCTGCTCCGCCTCACCCTCCTTGGCGCCCTCGATCGCGTTCGCCTCGGCCAGCGCGGCGCGGCGGGCCCGCTCACCCTCACCGGTGAGCCGGGACTGCTCGGCGACGGCCTGGGCGGCGGCGATGGTGGCCTGCCGCTCCGCGTCGGCGCGCAGCACCGCCGCGTTGCGGTTGGCCTCGGCCTCCTGCTCCACCTTGTACCGCTGCGCGTCGGCGGGCTTGCGCACCTCGGTGTCGAGCTGACGCTGCTTCAGCTCGGCGTTGCGCTCGGCCACCTTCTGCTGCTCGGAGAGGATGGCCTGGTCCCGCTCGGCCTGGGCGAGCGGACCGGCCGCCGCCGACTTCGCCTTCGCCGCGTCGATCTCGGCCTGGATGCCGGCCTGCTTGAGCGACAGGTTGCGGTTCGCCTCGGCGATCGCCTCCTCGGCGAGCAGCCGTTCCTGCTCGGCGGCCTGCCGGGCGCGGGCCTCGGCGATGGCCGCGTCCTTGAGCACCCGGGCGGCCTCGGGCCGACCCAGGTCGGCCAGGTACGACCCTTCGGCCAGGATGTCCTGGAGCTGGAACGTGTCCAGCACCAGACCCTGGTTGGTCATCGAGTGCTCGGCCTCCTCGGCGACCGCGCTGGCGAACGCGGCCCGGTCCCGGATGACCTCCTCGACGGTGAGCCGGCCGACGATCGAGCGCAGCGCGCCGGCCAGCACCTCCCGGGTGAAGTTGTCGATCTCGTCCTGCTGGTGCAGGAAGCGCTGGGCGGCGGCCCGGATCGCGTCCTCGGTGCCGCCGACCTTGACGATCGCGACGCCGTGCAGGTCGGCGCGGATGCCCTGCTTGCTCACCGCGCCCCGGATGCCGACGTCGATGCGCCGGCTGGACAGGTCGAGGGACTGGAGCTTCTGGACCACCGGCAGCACGAACACCGAGGCGCCGAGCACGACCTTCTGCCCGGACATGTCGGTGGATCGGATGCCCTCGGCGGTCTGGGTGGTCCGGCCCTTGCGGCCGGTGACGATGAACGCCTCGTTCGGCCCGGCCACCTTGATCCGGGAGAGCACGAAGAAGATGAGCAGGACGGCGAGGAGGACCGCGCCGCCGATGGCGACGAGCAGGGGCATGGGGGTTCCCGTCTGTGCTGAGGGTTTCAGTAGGTCTCGACGTGCACGCTGGTTTCGCTCAGTGCTTCGACCACGAAGATCCGGGCGCCGACCGCGAGCGGCCGGTCGGCACGGGCGTTGAGTTTGACCGGCTGGCCGGCGAGCCGCACCCGGACCTCGCCGTAGCCGCTGGCGGGGATCGGGGTCACGACCAGGCCGACCGCGCCGGCCAGATGGTCCCGGGTGGGGGTGGGATCGGTGCGCATGTTGCGGGCCGCGCGGCTCAGTCGGGCCGCCAGCCAGGCGGTGGGCACGGCGGCGAGCGCGCCGCCGGCCACCGCCGCCGCGATCATTCCGGGGGTACGCGCCCCGAGCAGCTCGTTGACGATCGCGGCGCCGAACCCGAACGCTCCGGTGAACCCGGCGACCGCCTCCAGCGACACCGGCCCGTCCACGTCCGGCTGGCCGAGGTGCAGCACTCCCGAGCCGAGCAGAGCGAGCGTCAGCACGCCGACCCCGGCTCCGCCGATGATCAGGAAGATGAGCGTCCCTGTGGCCACGACCTGCACGGTAGCCGGGTTGTGCAACATCCACTGCGTCCAGCGGCCGTTCAGCTTCGGCTGAGCGTGCGCTCAGCGCGGCGCGATCGTCACCGCCAGGTCGACAAGTTGTCTCGGCAGCGGCTGGCGGACCAGTACCCGGCCGGTGGTGTCGGCGAGCGCGAAGTCACCCGACCCGTACGGCAGGCGGTAGAGCAGTCGATCGCCGGTGACCCAGACGACGTCGGCGCTCGGAAGCGGGTTCACCACCCGGCCGGTCGCCGTCTCCACCAGCAGCGGCTCCTGCTGGCCCTGCACGACCGCCAGCTTTGCGTCCGGCGACCAGGACCACGGCCCGGCCGGGTCTCCGGGCAGCGGCTCGAAGCGGGTCGGGCGGCCGGTGTCGGCGGAGAAGAACTGGACTCCCCGCCGGGGATGCCGGACCGCCTCGGACCGGGGGCGACTCGGATCGGTCTGCTGGAGCAGCACCTCCCGACCGTCCGGGCTCCAGAGGAAGAAGCAGTAGTCGGTGCAGAGGAACCGCTGACTGTCGACGAAGTGGTAGCGCTTCGCGCCGTCGGTGCCGAGCACGATGAAGCCGAAGCGGTCGAGTTGGTCGGTGGTGAACAGCAGCCGCCGGCCGTCCGGCGACCAGCTCGGCGCCGACAGCGCGCGGCCCACCTCGTACCACCGGGTCTTTCCGGTGGTGAGGTCGAACAGGCCGATCTCCCGGGGGCGGTCGTCGTCCCGGACCGCGACGAGGGAGCCGGTCGGCGCCGGGTAGATGCCGTCGTAGCGGTCGGTGGCGAAGTATCGCCCGCGTCCGCGGTCGAGCAGGAACCCGCTGCCGGAACCGCCGGTCACCTGCGCCCGGGTGACCACCCACTCGCCGGGTAGCACCAGCGGGCTGTCCGCCCAGTCCGCGCCGGGTTCGGTCCGGAGCACCGGCGACGGGGTGACGGTGACCGGCGGCGTGGTCGGCGGCGGGGTGGGGGCGGGCCGGAGCAGCACGAACGGCAGGGTCACCGCGACCACCGCGACAAGCACGGCGGCGGCCGTGGCGACCCGCCGCCGGCGACGCAACCGGCGACCCCGGCCGATCGCCCGCCACGCCAGGTCCGGCGCGGGCGCCGCGTCGGCGGCCAGGTCGCGTACGGCCGTCCGCAGCGTCTCGTCCAGGGACGTGCTCATCGGGTCACCTCCGCCGGGGTGGTCAGCTCGTCGAGCGCCGGCACGAGTTGCCGGAGCCGGGCCAGCGCCTTGGCGCTCTGGCTGGCCACGGTGCCGGGGCGGCAGCCGAGCAGCGCGGCGGTCTGCTCGACGCTGAGATCCTCCAGGTAGCGCAGCGTCAGCACCGCCCGCTGGCGGGGCGGCAGCGCGCGCAGCGCGTCCCGCAGCAGCAGCCGCAGGTCACTGTCGTCACCGGCGGCCGGCCGCTCCGGCAGGTCAGCCACCGGCACCTCCGCGCGCCGCGCCCGCCGCCGCCAGCCGGAGACCTGGTCGTGGTAGAGGATCCGTTTCACGTACGGCTCCGCGTCGCCGTGGATCCGGGACCACCGGGCGTACGTCTTGGCCAGCGCGTTCTGCAGCAGGTCCTCCGCCGCGTGCTGGTTGCCGGCCAGCGCGTACGCGACCCGCAGCAGGGCCGCTCCCCGCTCGTTGACGAACGCGGTGAACTCCCCGTCGACCTCGGCCACCGTCCACCTCCGTCTCTCAGACGCCCGGTGCGCGAGAAACGTTGCCCGCCGCGCGACAATGGGCGGCATGCGCTGGACCGTGCTCGACTCGCCGATCGGGGAGTTCTCCGTCGGCACCGACGCCGACGCGGTGCGCGGCGCGCACTTCGGCCGGGTGCCCTCCGCAGCCGACGAGCCCGGCGACGACGCGTCCCGGCTGGCCGTGACCGAGCTGCGGGCCTACTTCGCCGGTGAGCTGACCGCGTTCACCGTGCCGGTGTCGGCGCCGCGCGGCTCCGAGTTCGAGCGGGCGGTGTGGCGGGAGATGACCCGCATCCCGTATGGGGAGACGACCACCTACGGCGAGGTGGCGCGGGCGCTCGGTGACCCGGGCGCGGCCCGCGCGGTCGGGGTGGCGTGCAATCGCAACCCGGTGCCGGTGATCGTGCCCTGCCATCGGATCGTCGGCGCGGGCGGCAAGCTGGTCGGCTTCGGCGGCGGGCTGCCCCGCAAGGTGACCCTGCTGGAGCTGGAGGCCGGAGTCGCGCTGCGGCACGCCTGGTCCTGACCGTCCTTCCCACCTACCCACCTCCGCCGGCCCTCAGCGCGGTGATCATGAGGTTGGCGGCGCCCCGCCGTCCGATTTGTCGCCGCCAACCTCATGATCACCGCTTCTCCGGCGGGACGACCTTCGTACGCCCGGAAGGGCTCACCAGAACCAGCGAGGGCCGGGTCCCGACGGACCCGGCCCTCCGATGTGCTGGCGTCAGCGCGTCAGCGCGTCAGCGCTCGACCTCGCCCTTGATGAAGGACTCGACGGCGGCGTGCGCGTCGTGGTCGGCGTACTGCTCCGGCGGGGACTTCATGAAGTAGGACGAGGCGGAGAGAATCGGGCCACCGATCTTCCGGTCCAGGGCGATCTTCGCGGCCCGGACGGCGTCGATGATGACGCCGGCCGAGTTCGGCGAGTCCCACACCTCGAGCTTCAGCTCCGCGTTCAGCGGGGTGTCACCGAAGGAACGGCCCTCCAGACGGATGTACGCCCACTTGCGGTCGTCCAGCCACGGCACGTGGTCGGACGGGCCGATGTGCACGTCGCTCTTCTGCATCTCGTGCGGGATCTGGGACGTCACCGACTGGGTCTTCGAGATCTTCTTCGAGACCAGGCGGTTGCGCTCCAGCATGTTCATGAAGTCCATGTTGCCGCCGAAGTTGAGCTGGTACGTGCGCAGCAGCTCGACCCCACGGTCCTCGAAGAGCTTCGCCAGCGCGCGGTGCACGATGGTGGCGCCGACCTGGCTCTTGATGTCGTCGCCGACGATCGGCAGGCCGGCGTCGGTGAACTTCTGCGCCCACTCCGGGTCGGAGGCGATGAACACCGGCAGGGCGTTGACGAACGCGCAACCGGCGTCGATCGCGGCCTGGGCGTAGAACTTGTCGGCCTGCTCGGAGCCGACCGGCAGGTAGGAGACGACCACGTCGACCTGCGCGTCGCGCAGCGCCTGCGCCACGTCGACCGGCTCGGCGTCCGACTCCTCGACGATCTCGCGGTAGTACTGGCCCAGACCGTCGAAGGTCGGACCGCGCTGGACGCTGACGCCGGTGGGCGGCACGTCGCAGAGCTTGATGGTGTTGTTCTCGCTGGCGACGATCGCCTCCGCGAGGTCCATGCCCACCTTCTTGGCGTCCACGTCGAACGCCGCGACAAACTCCACGTCCGATACGTGGTAGTCGCCGAAGGTGACGTGCATGAGACCCGGGACGCGGTCGGTCGGGTCGGCGTTCCGGTAGTACTCCACGCCCTGCACGAGGGACGAGGCGCAGTTACCCACACCGACGATGGCGACGCGGACGGAGCCCATAGCGTCTGCCTCCTTCTTCTTCATCACGGCCGCTCTGACCTGGACGTTCCAGGCGTGGGCGGGCTGTCGTTGTCTCCTCGGCCGCCGGCCGTCCGGGGTTCCGGGGTGGTCGGGGCCCGGCCGGAGCGCTCGTTGGCGATGAGCTCCTCCAGCCAGCGGACCTCGCGCTCGCAGGCGTCGAGCCCGTGGCGCTGCAGTTCCAGGGTGTACGCGTCGAGGCGCTCGGCTGCCCGGCCGAGCACGTCCCGAAGACCTTCGCGACGTTCCTCGATCTTGCGACGGCGACCTTCCAGGATCCGGAGCCGGGTGGCCTGGTCGGTCCGGGCGAAGAACGCGAAGTGCACGCCGAAGCCCGTGTCGTCGTACGTCTCGGGTCCAGCCTGCGCTATGAGCTGGGCGAAGCGTTCCTTGCCCTCCGCGGTGATGGTGTAGACCACCCGACCACGTCGGCTGGTCAACGCGGGAACCTCCTCGGCGGTCGCGGGTGTCTCGGCGGCCTCGGTGATCCATCCCGCCGCCTGCAACCGGCGCAGGGTCGGGTAGAGCGAGCCGTAGCTGATCGCCGCCCGTATGGCGCCGAGCTTGGCGGTCAACTCCTTGCGCAGCTCGTAGCCGTGCATCGGAGCCTCCTGCAGGAGGCCCAGGATGGCGAACTCGAGCACGGGCGCCGTCCCTTCTTTCCCCCTGCGCGGAGCGCTAACCACCGCGATGTATCGGGCCGATACATCGAACCGTAGCGGAGACGGGTGGCCAGGGCAAACCCCCGGTTACGCGACGCGATCATCACCGATCGTGACCATGGTCGCCCCGGTCCGACGGAGCGCGTACCCTTCTCGGCATGCGTACGCAGCGCCAGGTGGTCGACTACTCGCTCCAGAAGCGAGCGGTGCTGCGTGAACTCCTCGCCGGGCGGATCGGCACGTACGACGTCTGCGACGCCTCGCCGTACCTGAAGAATGCCGCCCGCTTCCACGGTGAGCCGACCGACCGCCGCTGCCCCATCTGCCGCAGCGAGAACCTGATCCACGTCCACTACATTTACTGTGACGAACTCAAGCAGTCGGCCGGTCAGGCGCGTACCCGGGCGGAGTTGCCCGTCCTGGCCATGACGCTGCGTGAGTTTCAGGTGTTCGTGGTGGAGGTCTGCCCCGGCTGCGACTGGAACCACCTCGTCGAGCAGTTCCTGCTCGGGCGGGACGGGCTCGCGGGCGAGGCGCCGGACGCGACCGGATCGGCCGTCGTCGACGGCTCCACCCCTCGGCGAAGGCGAGAGGCGCAACGGTGAACGCGGCTGTCCCGATCGTCGCCGGCCCGATCCCCGGGCGGCACGGCCGACAGTCATTAAGCGTAATTGATCCGAATAGGTCGGATTTGACGGGTGCGCGCCGGCACGGCCGGCAGGTAGCGTCCCGTGTTCCAGCTCACGGCAACCCGGTGGCGACGCCCCCGCGTCCCACCGCGACCGGCAGGGTGTGAGGAATGAACTACGGCGATTCCAGTTCTTCGCGTGGGCGGGCCCAGATCCCGGGCCCGAACGGCGACCCGGGCTCCGAGCGGAGCCCGCGAGGGAACGGCTGGTCCGGCGCGCCGGAGGGCGGCGCCGCGGCACGCGCCTCGGTCACACCGCGCGGCGCCGGCGGCCGGGCCTCGGTCGGCGGTGCCGCTCCGGCGCCGCGCGGAGCCGCGGGTTCGGCCTCGGTGGGCCGCGCCGGAGCCGGCCGCGCCTCGGTGCCGGTCTCGCCGGCGCCCGGTGCCGCCGGGCGTGCCGGCGCCGGCCGGGCGTCGGTCCCGGTCTCCCCGGCCGGACCGGCCGGACGCGCCTCGGTGGGCGCGGCGAGCGTGGGCGCGGCCCGGGTCGGCGCGGGCGGCGCCGGGCGGGCGAGCGTCGGCGCCGCGCCGGTGGGCGGTCGTGCCGCGGTGGCCCGGGCCGGCGTGCCCGGCTACTCCGGCGGCGGGCCGGGTGGCCCCGGTGGCCCCGGTGGCCCGACCGGCCCCGGCCGCGGTGGTCGAGGCGGTCGCGGCGAGGACTCGGCGCGGGCGAAGAAGCGCCGGCGGCTCAACATGCTGATCGCCGGCTTCGCCGTGTTCATCATGCTCGCTGGCATGGGCGTGGTCACCTTCACCTGGTATTCCACGAAGGTGGTGCTTCCGGAGGACACCATTCCGCCGCTGTCCACCACCGTCTACGACTCGACCGGCAAGACCGCCATCGCCCGGATCGGCGACCAGAACCGGCAGTTGGTCACCATCGACCAGATCCCGGAGCACGTCCAGCACGCGGTCGCGGCGGCGGAGGACCGAAACTTCTACCGCCACTCCGGCGTCGACTACAAGGGCATCGCGCGGGCCGCGTGGAACAACCTCAGCGGCGGCGACAAGCAGGGTGCCTCGACGATCACCCAGCAGTACGCCCGCAACGCGTTCGACAACCTGAACGAGGACTCGTACGGCCGCAAGGTGAAGGAGGCGATCCTCGCCTCGAAGCTGAACGACCGCTACGACAAGCAAGCGATCATGCAGCACTACCTGAACGTGATCTACTTCGGGCGCGGCGCGTACGGCATCCAGGCGGCGGCGCAGACCTACTTCAAGAAGAACGTCGACAAGCTGACCGTCGCCGAGGCCGCCGTGCTGGCCGCGCTGATCAAGCAGCCCGAGCCGAGCGCCACGCACCAGGGCTACGACCCGGCGGTCAACCCGACGGACGCGCTGGACCGGTGGAACTACGTCGTCAACGGCATGATCAGCGAGAAGTGGCTGGACGCGCCGAACATGCCGGCGCACCCCACCGAATACCCGAAGAACATCGCGAAGCCGTCGAAGAACAGCGCCGGCGGCTTCGGCATCGACACCCCGTACGGCAACGTCGTCAACTACGTCTCGCAGGAACTGCGCGAGATGAACCTCTGCACCGACGACGAGGCCAAGGTGACGAACGACACCCCGCTCTGCGCGAAGGCGCTGAGCCGTGGCGGCTACAAGATCACCACCACCATCGACAAGAAGATGCAGGACGCGGTGCTCGACGCGGCCCAGCGGGCCAAGAAGGGCTCCGCGCTCGACGGGGAGCCGAAGAACCTGATGGCCGCCGTGGTGTCCATCGACCCGAAGACCGGCGGCGTGCGCGCCTACTACGGCGGCGACAACGGCACCGGCACTGACTACGCCGGCAAGAACGTCGACAACGGCGTGCTCAGCGGCGGCCACTCGCCGGGTTCGAGCTTCAAGATCTACACGCTGGCGGCGGCACTCAAGGCCGGCATCTCGATCAAGTCACGCTGGAAGGGCACGGCGTTCACGCCGAAGGACACCAAGTTCAAGGTGAGCAACGCCGGCGCCGACAAGGTCTCCTGCGGCGACTCCTGCACACTCGAAGCGTCGACGCTCAAGTCGCTCAACGTGCCGTTCTACTACATCACCGAGGAGATCGGCCCGGACAAGGTGCTCGACATGGCCAAGCAGGCCGGCGTCACCACCATGTGGCGCACCGACACCAACCCGGCCAAGGCGTACGACCTGACCAAGGCCGACCCGAAGGACCTGGCCCCGTCGCCGTTCTTCAACGTGATCGGCTACGGCCAGTACCCGATCACCGTGCTCGACCACGCCAACGGTGTCGCCACCTTCGCCAACCAGGGCGTCTACAACAAGGCGCACTTCATCAAGAAGGTCCAGAAGCAGAACCCGCAGACCGGCAAGTGGGACACGGTCGGCGGCGAGAAGCTCAAGCCCCAGCCGCGGATCGACAAGGACATCGTCGCCGACGTCACCTCCGTGCTGGAGCAGTACCCGGCCCACGTGAACCGCCGGCTCGACGACGGTCGCAAGGCCGCCGAGAAGACCGGCACCTGGGAACTCGGCGACGGCAGCACCCGCAACGGCGACGCCTGGATGATCGGCTACACGCCGCAGCTCGCCACCGCGGTCTGGGTCGGCAACCTGGGCGACCGCAAGGCGATCAAGACCAAGGGCGGCGCGGACATCAGCGGCGCCCGGATGCCGGGTGAGATCTTCCAGCGCTTCATGAACGACGCGCTCAAGGGCAAGGACAAGGAAGACTTCCCGCCGGCGGCGAACATCGGCAAGGACGACGCCGGCAACGGTGAGATGCCGGCACCTCCGCCCCCGCCGCCGGGACCCGGCGGTCAGAACTGCGACCCGCTGGGCCTGTTCTGCCCCGACGGTAACCAGGGCGGTAACCAGGGTGGCAATCAAGGTGGAAACCAGGGTGGCAACCAGGGTGACGGTCCGCCCAACGGCCCCGGCGGCGGTGGCCGAGGCGGCGGAATCCTGCCGAGCACACCACCGACACGACAGACGAACTGACGCGTACGACCTGACGGCGGCGGCCGGACCCGAGTGGTCCGGCCGCCGCCGCGTTTCGCGTACCGGAATTTTCCCGCACGCGGCGGGACGCCGAGCCCTCGGGTACGGCAGGATGCGTCTCCATGAGCACCCAGTCGACCGCAGGCATCGATGAGCCCGGCGCGTCCGGGGAGGCGCCCCGACCCGGAGCGACCGCCGACCACCCGTCCCGTTCGGACTGGTTCGTGCGAGGCACGTCCGGCCTGATCGGCGGGCCGCTCGGTGACCACGCCGTCGCCCTGGACCGGCCGGCCGATCGCGAGGGCCGGTTCTGGACCGCCGCGCGGATCGTGCTGGCCCTGGTCTGCCTCACGCTCGCCCTGCACTGGGTGCAGAAGTCGCCCTGCCAGGACGGCGCCTGGCAGAACAACGTCCAGTACACCCGGATGTGCTACACGGACGTGCTGGCGCTCTATTACGCCGAAGGGCTCAACGAGGGCAAGGTGCCCTACGCCGACCACCCGGTGGAATACCCGGTGCTGACCGGATACTTCATGGGGGCGCTCGGCCTGCCGGTGCACTCCCTCGGCGTCGACAAGCCGACCATCAACCAGGGGCAGTGGTTCTACAACCTCAACGCGCTGGTCCTGGGCGCGCTCGCGGTCGCCACCGTCGCGGTCATCCTCAACCTGCGCCGCCGACGACCATGGGACGCGGCGCTTTTCGCCCTCGCCCCGGCGCTGGTGCTCACCGCCACCGTCAACTGGGACCTGCTCGCCGTCGGCCTCACCGCGTTCGGGCTGCTGGCCTGGGCGCGCACCCGATCCGACCGGCGTGAGCTGCTCATGGCCGGCGCGGCGGGCGCGCTGCTCGGGCTCGGCGGCGCGGCGAAGATGTGGCCGCTGTTCCTGCTCGGCCCCATCCTGGTCCTCACGCTGCGCGCCGGTCGACTGCGGGCCGGGCTCACCGCCACCGCCACCGCCCTGGTGGCGCTGGTCGCGGTCAACCTGCCGGTCGCCATCCCCTACCGGGAAAGTTGGGGCCGCTTCTTCGATTTGAACACCACCCGCCCCATCGACTGGGGCACGCTCTGGTACATCGGCCGCTACCTGGACGGCCGGATCAGCCCGTCCGCGCCAGGCGAACTCGGCCCGTTCGAATGGCTGAACGCGAACATCGCCACCCTCAACTGGGTGTCGTACCTGTTGTTCGGGCTGGCCTGTCTCGGCGTGGCCGCACTCGCGCTGCTCGCCCCGCGCCGACCTCGGCTGGCCCCGCTCGCCTTCCTGGTGGTCGCCGCCTTCCTGATCTTCAGCAAGGTCTGGTCGCAGCAGTTCGTGCTCTGGCTGCTGCCGCTCGCGGTGCTCGCCCGACCCCGCTGGGGCGCGTTCCTGGCCTGGCAGTTCGCCGAGGTCTGCTACTTCGCCGCCTTCTACGGCGAACTGCTCGGCACCGCCACCTCCCGGCCGATCTTCCCCGAGGGCGTGTTCGTGCTCGCCTCCAGCCTGCGCCTGATCACCGTGGCGGTGCTCTGCGGCTTCATCATCCGGGACATCCTGCGACCGGAGGAGGACGCCGTCCGGCAGACCTACGCCGACGACCCCGACGGCGGGGTGCTCGACGGCGCGCCCGACGCGCCCTGGTTGACGCGGAGGCGGCAGCGGGCCGCACCTGCGGCGGCCACCCCGGCCGACGCGACCGCCTGAGTTGACGTCGGCCCGCCATCCGGGGGAGTGGTGATGGGCCTGTGACCGGAGACATCCGGATGACGCCCACGAGGAGCACGTCGATCCTCGTGGGCGTTGCCCTGTTCTGCCTGGCCGGATGCTCCGTGGTCGACTCCCACGGGACCGCCACGGAGGTCGCGACCGAAGCGGTCCGCTCCCGGGCGGCACTCGCCCGCCGCGCCGCCGACGCCGTGCTTGCCGACGCGGACACGGCGGCACTCGGCCCGGAAGGGCGACTGGACGCGCTCGCCGAAGCCGCCGCGTCCGCCGGCCGCGACGGAACGGTCTTCGCCCGCCGGGCCACCCCGGACGGCCGGTACGAGGTGGACGTCGCGTACGACGGCGTCGGCAGCGGCGGCGGATTCGTCGCGGCCGAGGTGCACATCCGGCTCTGCGTACGGCTGGCCGGCGCGGTGGACCCGAACCCCGGCGTCACGATGGTCGACGTGACCTGCGGCGCGGAACTGGACCGGCGGCCGGGACGAATCGACAAGGTCGTCCGTCTGAGCGACTGAGTCGACGCGCCTCCCCGCTCCTGCCGGCCAGGGACGCCCGGTCCCTTCGCGTGACCGCAACGCGCAGCCGTGAGGCGCAGGCGTCACAACCGGTAGACCACCGAGCCGTCGACCTGCTCCCGGGTCACGCCCAGCCCGTCCACCGGCCGGTCGAGCATCCCCTCCCACGGGGTGCCGCCGAGCTGTTCGGGGAGCACCACCACGGTCTTGACCCCGATCCGCCGCAGGTAGTCGATGCTGGCGTAGTCGGGAAAGCTGACCGTGGCGTCACGGGTCCGGGCCTGCGAGTCCGGGGTGAAGCCACTGCCGCCGTTCACCATCGGCTGGAACCGGTCGGTGGACCAGAGCATCACCGGCTGGTCCAGATTCGGGCTGCTGGGCAGCACCAGCATCGGCCCGTCGACGGTACGCATCACCGCCGGCTGCTGCGGCACCACCGGGTGCGGGGTGACGTTCAACCCCTCCACGAGCACCAGCAGCAGCGGCAACAACGTGGCCAGCCGCAACCACGGGCCGGGCCACGGCGGAACCCGCTCCGCGGCGAGCTCGCGCACCCGGGCGCAGAACGCGGTGACCGCGCCGGCCGCGAGCAGCCCGAGCAGCAGCGTGGTCCACAGCATCGTCCGACCCGGCGTACGCAGACCGTTCCAGCCCGGCAGGTAGTCGAAGAGCGGCACGTAGGTGAACCGGCCATCGAAGAACCGGGTGCCCATGGCCAGCGCCATGGTCACCAGCACCCCGGCGAGCAGGAAGAGCCGGTGGCGGACCCGCCAGACGGAGAAGAACAACCCGCCGGCGGCGAGCGCGTACAGCGCGAAGCCCGGCAGCAGCGTCATCTCCGGCGACCAGGGCAACACGGCCCGCGCACCCTCGTGCAGCTCGCCCCACACCCGGGACTCGGCCGGCGCGGTGAAGAAGCCGCTGGCCGGCGGCGAGTAGAGCTGGACCTCGGCGAGCGAGCGCGCCGCGTTCGGATGCGCCTCGGCGACCGTGAAGAACGGAATCGCCAGCAGCACGCCCACCGCGGCGAAGACGAGCCCACCGGCCAGGTCGGCCAGGAGCAGCCGCCGGCCGAACGGACGCTTCACCGAGCGCCGCCGCACGAACCACACCACCACCGCGACCAGCCCGACGCCGGCCAGCAGGTAGACGAACGGCAGCCCGATGCCGAAGCCGAGACTGAGCTGCCACGTGGCCACCAGCCAACCGGCAAGCGCCCAGCCCGCGTGCCGCCGCCGCGGACGGTAGCCGTACCGCAGCGACCAGCCGTGACCGCGGGCGAGCATGGCAAGCGCCAGCGGGATGCCGCCGTTGGAGATGATGTGCAGGTGCCCGGCCTGGGCCAGCAGCCACGGCGCGTACGCGAAGCTCGCGCCGGCCACCGCGCCGCCGATCCGGCCCGCGCCGAGCTGCCGGGCCAGCGCGTACGCCCCGAACGCGGCGAGCGCGTGGGCCAGCACGAACATGATGTTGTAGCGCAGCACGGCGTGCTCCGGGCCGACACCGATCAGGCCGGCCGGGGCGTAACCGAGCAGCGTGTCCGAGAAGGCGAAACTCCAGTTCTCCGGGAAGAACGTGTTGGAGTGCCAGAGCATCGCCGGGTCGGTCCGCAGGATGTGCCCGGACCACGCCATCTGCCACGCCTGAAGGCTCGGGTCCCAGTAGTCCTGCGGCAGGGTGTAACGCGGGTAGCGCAGCGTGGGCCAGGTCATCGCCGCGGCCACCGCCAGCGCGGCGACGGCGGCGAGCGTCCACTCGTGCGCCAGGAACCGGCCCACCGCGCGGACCGCCCGGCGGGCCCGGCCCAGCACCGGCTCGGGCGCCGGCCCGAACGCGGTCCACGGATCCGCCGGCTGCTCGTCGTCCGTACCCTCGGCCGTGCTCTTGTCGCGCCCGCCGTCCGTACCGTCGGCCGTGCTCTCGTCGCGGTCGCCGTCCGTACCGTCGGCTTTGCTCTTGTCGCGGTCGCCGGCGGGCTTGCTCTCGTCGTCGGTCGTGCTGGCGGGCTTGCCCTCGTCGCGGTCGCTGTTGGTCTTGCTCCGGCCGTTCGCGGCGGTCGCGTGGTCGGCCTCGTCCCCGTCGGCGTCGCCGGTGGCGTCGGCCGCCGCGACGGCCCTGTCGCCGGCTCCGACCTTGCCGTTCTTCCCGGCGTCGCGGCTCCTCCCGGCGCGGCCGTTCCTCCCGGCCTCGTTGCCCTTTCCGGCGCGGCCGTTCTTCCCGGCGTCGCGGCTCTTTCCGGCGCGGTCGTTCTTCCCGGCGTCGGTCCGCGCGGGAGCGGCCGGCGTGGTCTTTCCGGCGTCGGCCGGTGGGCCGTCCGCGCGGGTCTCCTGCGGCTTGTCGTCCGCCCCGCCCGGCGTCGGCTTCTGCTCGCCCACCGGGGTGCCCCCGGACGTCGATCGCGAAGCGGCGTCGGACCGGTCGGTCGTGCCGGAGTGCTCCATGCTCACGCCGTGCCCAACTGGCCGCGCAGGAACGAGATGTCGGCGCTCTGGCCCTCGACGCCGCCGGGCGTCTCGACGATCACCGGCGCGCCGGCCGCCCGGATCACGGCCACCAGCAGATCCGGGTCGATCGTGCCGCCGGTGAGATTGTCGTGCCGGTCCTGACCCGAGTTGAAGGCGCCCTTGGAGTTGTTCGCGTGGATCAGGTCGATCCGCCCGGTGATCGCCTTCACCCGGTCGACCAGGCCCAGCAGTTCCTCACCGCCGGCGTACGCGTGGCAGGTGTCGAGGCAGAATCCGACCTCGTGGCCGTCGAGCGCGTCCCAGAGCCGGGCCAGCGCGTCCAGGTGCCGGGCGCAGGCGTTGTCACCGCCGGCGGTGTTCTCGATCAGGACCGGCAGCGGGAAGCCGCCGGCGTCCGCCGCGTACGCGAATGTCTTGCGCCAGTTGTCGAAGCCGACGGCGCGGTCGTCCCCGGCGTTGACGTGGCCGCCGTGCACGATCAACCCCTTGGCCCCGACGGCCGCCGCGGCGGTGGCGTGGCCGAGGAGCAGCTTGCGGCTGGGGATGCGGATCCGGTTGTTGAGCGTGGCCACATTGATCACGTAGGGCGCGTGGACGTAGAGGTCGACGTCGGCGGCGCGCAGGCGCTCGGCGTCCGCCCGCGGCTTCGGGGCCTTCCAGCCCTGCGGGTCGGCGAGGAAGAACTGCGCCGCCTCCGCACCCCGGGCGTTCGCCTCGGCCAGCGGGTCGGTCGGATCGACGTGGGCTCCGATTCGCATGCAGGGCAGCCTACGTCGCGACGGTGACACCCGCCGCGCCGCGCGCGGGACGGCCGCGTCACCACCCGGCCCGGCGGTCGTTGTCCGAGGTGGGATCGATGGTCGACGCTTCACCCGGACGTGGTCCACAGCACGGGACGGGTGAGGCGGGCCCCCGGCGACGGGACGCCCCGCCGTGCGGCCCGGCACGACGGGGCGGGATCTCCCGTCATCCAGGCTCGGCGCGCCAGTTGGACGAATTCCTGCATTTACCCCAAGTGGTGACGAGAGCCGTTGTATGGTCAGACCAGGTGACAGCATGATAAAGCTCCGCGGGGCGTCCTCGATCCAACCTCATCGGTGTGGTCGTTCCTCCCCAGGTCCCACCCAAGGAATGCGGACGGGACGCCCCGCGGCCCCGTGGACAGGGGCCCACCTGCCCGGCGCCATGCCGGCGGTGGGCCCCTGTCGCCGCGTCCCGGGCCGTCCGGACCACCGGCCCGGGCATGATCGTCCGGACCGGCTATCCTGGTGCGGTTGTCCGCGTCCGGCCGGGTTCCCCCGGCGTCGGGCGGGCCACGACGCACGACCTCCTGCCACGGAAGGACCGTGGCCGCCTAGCCCACAGGAGGTGAGCACGTCTTGCGTCACTATGAAGTCATGGTGATCCTCGATCCCAGCCTCGAGGAGCGCACCGTCGCCCCGTCTCTCGACACGTACCTGAACGTGATCCGGACCGCGGGTGGCTCGGTGGAGAAGACCGACGTGTGGGGCCGCCGGCGCCTCGCGTACGAGATCAACAAGAAGGCCGAGGGCATCTACGCCGTCGTGGACCTCCAGGCGACGCCGGAGGCCGTGGCTGAGCTGGACCGTCAGCTCCGACTCAACGAGTCGGTGCTGCGCACCAAGGTCATTCGCCCGGAGATGCGCTGAGCATCTAGGACCCGACACGTCCGGATCAAGCCTCATCCGCGATGTCGGAGGGCTCTGAGAGCCTGTACGACACAACGATGAGTGCGCGAGGAGATGGTCATGGCAGGAGACACCACCATCACGGTCATCGGCAACCTGACCGATGACCCCGAGTTGCGGTTCACCCCCTCCGGCGCGGCGGTCGCCAAGTTCCGGGTCGCTTCCACGCCCCGGTTCATGGACAAGGCGTCCGGCGAGTGGAAGGACGGCGAGCCGCTGTTCCTCTCGTGCACGGTCTGGCGCCAGGCCGCCGAGAACGTCGCCGAGTCGCTGCAACGCGGCGCCCGGGTGATCGTGTCCGGCCGGCTGCGTCAGCGGTCGTACGAGACCCGCGAGGGCGAGAAGCGCACCGTCATCGAGCTGGAGGTCGACGAGATCGGCCCGTCCCTGCGCTACGCCACGGCGAAGGTGCAGAAGATGTCCCGCTCCGGTGGCGGAGGCGGCGGCTTCGGCGGTGGTGGCGGTGGTGGCCAGGGTGGCGGCGGAGGCAACTTCGACGACCCCTGGGCCTCGGCTGCACCGGCCCCCTCCCGCGCCGGTTCGGGCGGCGGAAACTTCGACGAGGAGCCCCCGTTCTGATGGCGCCGAGCGCCCGCGATCGCAAACCAGGAGCAAGAGCAATGGCGAAGGCTGCGGCACTGCGCAAGCCGAAGAAGAAGGTGAACCCGCTCGACAAGGACGGGATCACCTATATCGATTACAAGGACACCGCGCTGCTGCGCAAGTTCATCTCCGACCGCGGCAAGATCCGCGCTCGGCGGGTGACCGGCGTTACCTCGCAGCAGCAGCGGCAGATCGCCCGTGCGGTCAAGAACGCCCGCGAGATGGCGCTCCTGCCGTACACGGCCACGGCCCGCTGAGAGGGGGGACGGACATGAAGATCATCCTCACTCAGGAGGTGTCCGGCCTCGGCTCTCCGGGCGACATCGTCGAGGTCAAGGACGGCTTCGGCCGTAACTACCTGCTGCCGCAGGGCTTCGCGATCGGCTGGACCAAGGGCGCCGAGAAGCAGGTCACGGTCATCAAGCGGGCTCGCTCGGCCCGGGACGTCCGCGACCTCGACCACGCCAACGAGATCAAGGGCCAGCTCGAGGGCCTGAAGGTCAACCTGAAGGCCCGTGCCGGCGACGGCGGTCGACTCTTCGGCTCGGTCACGCCGGCCGAGATCGTCGACGCCGTGAAGGCCGCCGGCGGTCCGACCCTGGACCGTCGCCGGCTGGAGACGCCCGGCCACATCAAGTCGCTCGGCGCCTACCCGGTCAGCATCCGGCTGCACCCCGAGGTGACCGCCAAGTTCGACCTGCACGTGGTCAAGGACTGACGCGACACACCGCACCACGGAACGGCCCGCACCGGACAACCGGCGCGGGCCGTTTCCGCTCTCGACGACGAACGCCGCGTCCCGCGTCAGGGACCGCCGCGTCCCGCGTCAGAGGCCGCCGCGTCCCGCGTCAGCCGATCGCCTGACCGGTCACCGCGCTGATCACCACCGTGGACAGTCCACCACCCACCACGGCCGCCGCCAACGCCACCGTCGCCGACCGCCACGTCGTCCCGACCTGACGCAACAGCACCGCCACCACGAGGCTGCTCACCAACGCCAGCCCGAACCGCGGCACCGCCGCCGACAACGACGCGAACGCGTGCGCCCGGGGCGAGTCGCAGCCACCACCGCTGATGTCCGTCACACACCCCGGCGGGGCCGCCCCGTCCAGAAACACCAGACCGAAGAAGAGCAGCACCGCCGGCACCAGATAGCAGGCGGCCGTGTAGACCAACGGCCGCAACGGCCCACCCGGATCCGGATCCAGCAGGTCGTCCTCGATCCGCCGGCTCCACGAACCGCCGCCGACCGTACCCGCCCCCCACCGGCCGGCCGAACCACCGGACCCGACCGGCTCCGCCGACCGACGCCGAGGCGCGCTCTGCGGACGCGGAGCGGAGTACGCGACCATCGGCGACCGCGGCGCCGACGTCGGCGTCTCCATCCACCGCGGGTCGTCCCCCGCCAACCGGGTGCCCGACCAGAACTCCTCGACCTGCTCCGGCGACGCCCAGCCCTCCCGCACCGGTGGCGACGTACGCTCCCACGGGTCGACCGCCGGATGCCGGTCGCCGGTGTCGCGCACCCGGTCCAGGTGCCCGGTGTCGGTGAACCGGTCCCACTCGCCGGTGTGCTCCGTCCGGTCCCACCCGCGCTCCGCCTGCTCCCACCGGTTGCCGGTGGACGTCCGACCCCACGCGTGCACGCCCGACGCGTCCCACGGATCGACCGCCGGCTGCTCCGCCGGCGGCGGCTCGACGGCCCGACTCCGGTCCCACGGATCCGGCTCGGCCGAACGGCCCCGATCCCACGGGTCCACCGCCGGCGGCGGCCAGGACGAACCCGTCGTCGACCGCGGGCTCCGCCGGGTCGGCTGCTCGGCCGCCCACCCGCCGGTGTCACCATCCGAGCCCGCCTCCTCCGGCAGCCCCGACCAGGTCACCTGCGGTCGCCGGGTGGCCGCCCGACGGGGACGGCTCCGCGGCGCCGTCCCCGACACCGGCTCGTCCTCCGACTCGGCCCGCCGGCTCCCGACGTACCCCCGCTCGTGCGGGGCGTCGATGGTCCACTCGGCGGTGTGGTCCGACACCGGCCCGGCGCCGATGGCCCGCAGCTCGCGCCGGCCCTCGTCCCGACGCCACCCGACGTCACCCCGCCAACCGCCGCCCGAGGACGGCGACTCCGCCTCGACGTCGGTCTCGTCGTCGTCCGGCGCGGCGTGGCGCCCGCCGCCGTCCGCCCGGCTGATCCCCGACTCCACCGCCCAACGCGGAAGATAGGCGTCGACCGGCTCGTCCTGGCCACGCTCGATCGCCCGCCGTCGGCTCGGGGTGCGCTGGCGCTCCGGCACGTACGAGTCGACCCGGCGCGGACCGGCGGAATCGTCCCAGGAACCGCTCGGCCGGCGCTCGCGCGGGCTGTCCTCCCCGCTTCCCCAGTCCCGGTGTCTCACGGCCGGAGCGTGACCTCTCTCAACCCGAAAAGTGCAATCCGCTGTCAAGGTGCAGCCGTTCGCAGCGATAGTACGGGACGAACGGCGCAAAGGCTCGACCTGAAATCTTCCGTCCACAGGGTGGGGACGGGAAAGGCCCAGCTCAGAAGCGATTGGCCCGGAATTCCCCATCACTTTTCCACACCCTGTGCACACCCTGCGCACATGCCGACCCCCCTGCGTCCACAGGTTGTCCCGAGGCTCGTCCACCGGCCCTGTTGGTGGCTGACCTCGGGTTCCGTATCGTAGCCAGCGACCGCCGGGCGATGACCCCCGATCGACCGGAGGGTCGGCGGAAGTTGTCATACCCCGGCGATAGAGCTGGACACGATCCGACGCAGCAAGGGGGGAACCCGTGTCGGTCACCGACGAGACGCGCGCGGACCGGACCGGGGGGCAACCGTCCGAGCCGCCACGGCGGGATGCGTCCTTCGAGAAGACACCACCCCAGGACGTGGCCGCCGAGCAGTGTGTCCTCGGCGGCATGCTGCTCTCCAAGGACGCCATCGCGGACGTCGTGGAGATCCTCAAGACCAACGACTTCTACCGCCCGGTGCACGCCACCATCTTCGACGCGATCCTCGACATCTACGGCCGCGGCGAGCCCGCCGACCCGATCACGGTCGCGGCGGCGCTCGCCGACGCCGGCGACCTCGCCCGGATCGGCGGCGCGCCCTACCTGCACACCCTGATCGCCAGCGTGCCCACCGCCGCCAACGCGGCCTACTACGCCCGCATCGTCGGCGAGCGGGCCGTGCTCCGCCGGCTGGTCGAGGCCGGCACCCGGATCGTGCAGCTCGGCTACGGCACCGGCCAGGGCGGCAGCCGCGACGTCGACGACATCGTCGACCTCGCCCAGCAGGCCGTCTACGAGATCACCGAGAAGCGGGTGAGCGAGGACTTCGCCATCCTGGCCGACATGCTCCAGCCGACGCTTGACGAGATCGAGGCGGTCGGTGCCCAGGGCGGCGTGATGACCGGTGTGCCGACCGGCTTCACCGACCTCGACCGCCTGCTCAACGGCCTGCACGCGGGGCAGTTGATCATCGTGGCCGGCCGGCCTGGTCTGGGCAAATCGACCGCATCAATGGATTTTGCCCGAAATGCCGCCATTCGCGCCAACCAGGCCGCCGCCATCTTCTCGCTGGAGATGAGCAAGGTCGAGATCGTCATGCGACTGCTCTCGGCCGAGGCTCGCGTGCCACTGCACGTGCTGCGCAGCGGGCAGCTCTCCGACGACGACTGGACCAAGCTGGCGCGCTGCATGGGCGAGATCAGCGAGGCGCCGCTCTTCGTCGACGACACGCCGAGCATGAACCTGATGGAGATCCGGGCGAAGGCGCGCCGGCTCAAGCAGAAGCACGACCTGAAGCTGATCGTCGTCGACTACCTCCAGCTGATGACCTCACCGAAGCGCACCGAGAGTCGGCAGCAGGAGGTCGCGGACCTCTCCCGTGGCCTGAAGCTACTGGCCAAGGAGGTCGAGTGCCCGGTGATCGCGGTGAGTCAGCTGAACCGTGGTCCGGAGCAGCGCACCGACAAGCGCCCTCAGTTGTCCGATTTGCGTGAATCGGGATCTATTGAGCAAGATGCAGACGTTGTAATACTTTTGCACCGTGACGACTACTACGACAAGGAGTCGCCCCGGGCGGGGGAGGCGGACTTCATAATCGCCAAACACAGGAACGGTCCGACCGACACGGTGA
Organism: Micromonospora sp. WMMD975; assembly: GCF_029581215.1. Classification (NCBI taxonomy): domain Bacteria; kingdom Bacillati; phylum Actinomycetota; class Actinomycetes; order Micromonosporales; family Micromonosporaceae; genus Micromonospora; species Micromonospora sp. WMMD975. The sequence goes on along the minus strand of NZ_CP120739.1, from coordinate 5,732,589 downwards.
CGGTCGCTGCCCAGCTACACCTGTCGCGATTCGTGGACATGGCGATCGTATGACCAACGTTGGTCACCGGCTGACTCCTATCGAGCGGAAGGAGATCATCAGCCGCGCGGCCAGTGGTGAAAGCCTCACAGCTATCGGCCTGCATTTTGGCGTCACAAGGCAGGCGGTTCGGGCGGTGCTCCGCGCCAACGGAGTAGCGGGGCGTCGCACGGGCAAGCTGACGGACGCCCAGCGAAACGAGGTCGTGAGCAGGTTCGTCGGTGGAGCCTCACTCAGCCGAATCGCTGCTGAGTTCGGTGTGACGGCACCGTCGGTGCGTGGCCTGCTCTTGCGCAGGGGCGTGGAGATCCAGTCCGTGTCGCACGGCTTGCGGCACGACGCCTTCGACAGCTTCGAGCCAGATACCTGCTACTGGCTCGGGTTCCTGTTCGCCGATGGGTGCGTCAGCTACCGGGCGGGTCACCTGCCGCAAATCTCGGTCGGTCTAGCCGCACGGGACCGGGAACACCTGGTCGCGCTCCGGAACTATCTCGGATGTCAGAACAGCATCTCGCCGACGAGTCCAACTCACGGCTCGTGCCAGTTCTCCGTGCGCTCCCAGCGGCTGGCGGACCGGCTCATCGAGTTGGGTCGGTATCAGCAGACGCTCGATGAACGGCTGGTGGCCTCACGGGACTTCTGGCGCGGCGTTGTCGATGGCGACGGCTCGCTTGGCATCTATCAGCGGCCTGCCCCGAGCACTGCCTCGCTTGCTCAACTCAGGGTCGTGGGACGGCGGCACCTGCTGGAGTCGTTCGTGGCATTCCTCGAGTGTGAAGGAATCGTCGGACTCTCGGTGCGACCGCACCAGAGCATCTTCAGCGTGGGGACTACGTGCGGACCGGCCGAGCGAATAGCCAAGTTGTTGTATGAGGACGCCGGCACGGCGCTGGCCCGTAAGGCGGAAATCGCAGCCCGAATGATCACACGGCAGTGCGGAAGAGCTTGATCTGAGCCCGGTCAGCCCAGGAGGGGGAACCAGCCCGCCGCCTCGCCCAACTCGAACCGGTCCCGGTCGGTCAGCGGCACCCGCCCGGTGGCCTTGAGCAGATATTCGTGGTCGTCCCAGCCGGCCGGTCGCACCGCGTCGTCGCAGAGCAGGCCGTCCATCGTGGTCACCGCCACCCGGGTCGGGTCGGCCGCCGGGAGCGGCGCGTCCGGCAGGTCCAGCACCAGGTCGAGGTGGTGCACGACCGCCTCGGTGGTCAGGGTCGCAAGCAGATCGGGTACGCGCAGCACGTGCCCCTGGGTGGTCACGTACCCCTCCGGGTCCGCTGCGGCGGCGGCGCGGACGGCGGCCGGGGCGGTGTCGGACCAGATCCGGACCACGCCGCTGGGCCGGTCGAAGGCGGCGGCCGAACGGCGGACCCACCAGGCGTGCTTCGCGCCGGCGTCGTCGTCGCCGGGGGTGAACCCGCGCCAGTAGCTGACATCGTCCACGTCGGCCGGGCCGGGCACCGGGCTGGCCAGCGCCACGAGCGCGCGTTGGGCGTCGCCGAGCACGTGGACGAGCAGATCGGCGACGAGCCAGCCCCGGCAGCGGGTCGGTCGTTGCAGGCCGGCGTCGTCGAGCGGGGTGACGGCGGCGGTGATGCCGGCGTACGCCTGGGCCAGTGCCTCGTGCGGCCGGATCGGGCTCATGTGGGTGAGCCTGCCACGGCGCGCGGTGGTCGGCACGGTTAGGCGGGGCCCCTTCCTATCGCCTAGGCGTTAAGAAGGGCCCCCTCCTTACACATCAGTCGAAGAGTTCGCCGAGGAAGCCGTGCTTCTTCTTCTTGCGGTAGTGGCCGTGATAGCCGTAGTGCTGCTGCCCGTGGCCGTACGCGGGCTGCGCGTAGCCGTGACCGGGCGGCGGCGGAGGTGGGGGCGGGGGAACGGCGCCGTACCCAGGCTGTTGCGGTGCGGCGGTGGGCGGGGGCGGCGGGTAGCCGGCCGCGGTGGGCGTCGCCACCTGCGGGGCGTTGCCGTGCTTCTGGTTCCAGTTCGCCTCGGCGTCGAACAGCTTCTCAAGCTCGCCGCGATCGAGGAAGATGCCGCGGCATTCGCCGCACTGGTCGATGATCACTCCGCTGCGCTCGTACTGGCGCATGTCTCCACGGCACTTGGGACAGGTGAGCTGCATGGCATCGACGGTACCGGGTGATTTCACGCGGTGGCGGTCAGCGCGTGCGTCACCTCGTCGTCGGAGACCTCGTGGAAGTCGTCGTAGTAGGCGCCGACGGCGGCGAAGTCGGGCGGGAGTTGGCTGCTCACGACCGCGTCGGCAGTGGCGGTGAGCATCTCGTACGCCTGCTCGGATCCGACCGGGACGGCGACGAGCACGCGGGCGGCGCCGAGGTGGCGGGCGACCTGCACGGCGGCGCGGGCGGTGGCGCCGGTGGCGAGCCCGTCGTCGACGATGACGGCGGTGCGGCCGGTCAGGTCCAGCGGCGGGCGTCCGTCCCGGTAGCGCTGTTCGCGACGGTCCAGTTCGGCCTGCTCGCGGCGGCGCACCTGGGCGCGGTCGTTCTCGCTGATCCGGCCGGCGACCATGTCGTTGAGGACCTGCACCCCGCCGGGGCCGAGAGCGCCGTACGCCACCTCGGGCGCCCAGGGCACGCCGAGCTTGCGGACGACGAGCACGTCGAGGGGGGCCTGGAGCCGGTCGGCGATCACCCGGGCGACGGGCACGCCGCCGCGGACCAGGCCGAGGACGATGACGTCGGACCGGCCGGCGAGGTCGGTGAGGCGTTCGGCGAGGTCCCGTCCCGCCTCGGTCCGGTCGCGGTAGGTGGTCATCCCTCAGGTGTACGCCTTCCGACCGGTTCCCGCCCGGGGGTTGCCGGGAATACCGGGCCCGTTCCGGGTGTCGGCGAGTGCCAACGCCGGGGCGGCGACGAGCAGGGCGATCGGGTAGAGCAGGTAGCCGAAGCGGGTGGTGGGCATCAGCAGGATCGCGGCGAGCAGCCCGTACCCGCAGATGAGCGCGGTGGCGGCGGCGGTCCGTGGCGGGCGGCGCAGCAGCCGGACGGCGATCGTCAGGCCGACCGCGACGAGCAGGGCGGCGGCGACGGCGCGACCGGCGGGGACCGTCTCGGCGATCAGGTGGCCGGGGAACGGGGACTGGGCGGGGCTGGTGACCAGGCCGTGGCCGAGCGGGAAGCGCAGCACGTTCTCGACCAGGGCGTCGGAGTCGACGAGCAGCACCGGGAGCAGCGCGAGGACGGGCAGGCCGAGGGCGCCGAGCGCGGTCCGGGACCCGGACCGCCGGGTCGCGGCCCAGCAGATCAGCACGATCGCGACCGGCCAGGCGAAGAGTTTCAGGGCACCGGCGGCGCCGACCGCGAGGCCGGCGCGGCCGGGTCGGCCGGCGGCGGCGAGGGCGAGGGCGAGCAGGCAGAGCGCGAGTACGGGGAGGTCGTCGCCGCCGGTGGCGAGCGTGAGCGCACCGACGGGCAGGACGGTGGCGGCCTGGACGGCGCGCAGCAGCGCGGCGGCGCGGCGGGGCGGGGCCGGGGCGGCGGTGGCACGCAGCGTGGTGACCAGGGCGGCGAGGGCGAGCGCGGTGGCCACGGCGAACCAGACGCGGGCGTCGGTCCACCAGGCGTCGACGGCGGCCCGGGGCAGCCCGAACAGGGCCATGCCCGGCTGGTACGGGGTGTAGCCGAGGAGTTGTTCGCCGGGTGGCAGGGCGGCGATCGCGTCGGGTCCGAGGTAGGGGGTGCCGTGTTCGGCGAGGCGGGCGCCGGCGTGTTCGACGACGATCACCTCCTCCTGGGCCCGGTCGGTGCGTCCGCCGGCGCGTTCGATGCTCTGCGTGACGACCGGCAGCAGGGCGGTGGTGGCCCAGGTGAACGCGGTGATCGTCCAGCGGGCGGGCAGCCCGGCGAGGGGAGTTCCGGGGGCGCGGTGCCGGGCGAGGAGTTGGGTGGTCGCGGCGAGCGTGGCGAGGGCGTACCCGATGGTGGCGACCGCGCCCCACGCGCGGTGCGGCGGCAGCGTGGAGGTGACCGCGGTGATCGCGGCGAAGGCGGTGGCGGCGGCGTAGAGGCCCAGGTCGAGGGCGAGGCCGCCGGCGGCCGTGTCGAGCGCCGCCCAGCGGCGGGCGGCGGGGGTGGCCGGGTCGGTGTGGGCGGTCACGCGGGCCAGTCTCGCAGACCGGGTCGGCGGCACGGCCCGGTCGGTGCGGCCGGTCAGGTCTGGTGGGCGTCGGTGGCGGTGGGCGGGGCCGGGCGGGTGCGGGCGGCACCGGCGCGGCGGCCGGGTAGCCGGATGACGGCGCCGGCGTCGTGCAGCGGCGAGGCGAGCGCGCCGGGCTGGCCGCCGGCGCCGCGGTGGAGGGCGGCGAGCAGGGTACCGGCGGGCAGCGGACGGGCGAACAGATGGCCCTGCCCGGCCGCGCAGCCCAGTTCCCAGAGCGCGCGGCGTTGCGGTTCGCTCTCCACGCCCTCGGCGACCACGGTGAGGTCGAGGCTACGGCCGAGGTCGAGGGTGGAGCGGATCACGGCGGCGGCTTCGGGCGCGGTTTCCATGGCGGTGACGAAACTGCGGTCGATCTTGAGTTCGTGGACCGGGATGCGGGAGAGCAGCGAGAGCGACGAGTAGCCGGTGCCGAAGTCGTCGAGGGCCAGCCGGACACCGGAGTCGCGGAGCCGGCTGAGGACCCGGTCCACCACGTCGAGCTGGCTGAGGGTGAGGGTCTCGGTGAGTTCCAGCACGAGCCGGTCCGGCGGGAGGTCGTGGGCGCGTAGCCGGGCCAGCACGGCGCCGGGGAAGCGGGCGTCGAGGAGGCTGCGGGGTGACACGTTCACCGAGACGGGCAGGTCGAATCCGGCGTCGTGCCAGGAGCCGGCCGCGATCAGGGCCTGGTCGAGGATGGCCTCGGCGAACGCGGGGAGCAGCCCGGAGCGTTCGACCGCTTCGAGGAAGCGCAGTGGGTCGATCAGGCCGTGGGTGGGGTGGTGCCAGCGGGCCAGCGCCTCGGCGCCGATGACCTTGCCGCTGCCCAGGTCGACGATGGGCTGGAAGTTGACGGTGAACTCGTGGTCGGCGACGGCCCGGGGCAGTTCGCCGCCGAGGGTGAGCCGGTGCAGGTCGGCGGTGTCGCGGTTCGCCGCGTACGTGGTGACGCGTTGGCCGGCGCGCTTGGCCTGGTACATCGCCACGTCGGCGCGGCGGAGCAGTTCGGCCATCCCGCCGGTGGCGGGGGCGGCGGCGATGCCTCCGCTGGCTTCCACACTGATCCGCATGCCGTCCAGGTCGAGCGGGTCGTGCAGCGCGGCGAGCAGGGCCTCGGCGCGGTGCGCGGCGACCGCCGGGGCGGGCAGGCCGCGCAGGAGCACGGCGAACTCGTCGCCGCCGAGCCGGGCGACCAGGTCGTCGGGGCGGGCCGCGTCGCGTAGCCGCTCGGCGACCTGGATCAGCACCCGGTCCCCGGCAGCGTGCCCGAGCGTGTCGTTGACCTCCTTGAAGTGGTTGAGGTCGATCAGCACGAGGGCGGTGACGCCGTCGGCGTGCCGGGTGGTGAGCTGGGCGGTGCCCTCGTCCAGCAGATGCCGGCGGTTGGACAGGCCGGTGAGGGCGTCGTGGGTGGCGGCGTAGGCGTTGTCGTCGGCGATCCGGGCGAGTTCGGCGTACGCCTGGGCGTTGCGGACCGCGGTGCAGAGGGCGGAGGCGAACGTACGCAGGGTGTACTGCTCCCGTTCGGAGAGGTCGATCGGCCCGGCGAAGCGGAGTCGCAGCATGCCGATGTCTTCCGCGCGGTCGTGTCCTTCGAGCGATACCGGCACGATCCGGCCGTCGGTGTCGCTGGGCGGCGGCGTCGTCCCGTCGTACCCGACCCCGGCGGCGCCGCCGCGGACGGTGCGTCCGCCCTCGCGCAGCTCGATCTCGACCTCGTCGGCGGAGAAGAGTTCGGCGGCCTCGGTGACGGCGGTGGTGAGCACCTGGTCGAGGTCGACCACGTTGAGCGCGTCGGTGGCACGGGCGAGCCGCTGCCAGGCCTGCTGCTCGGTGCGGGTGCGGATCCTGGCGGAGTAGGCCAGGTGGAGGCTGAGCACCAGGGGCGGCACGGCGAGCAGCAGGCGGGGGTCGATCCGCAGGATCAGCACGGTGAAGGCGGCTACGAGGAATCGCACACCGAAGCCGGCGATCCGCAGGTCGAGGTCATCGCGGAACTGGCGGAGGATCGGCGTTCGGGAGGCGAGCGCGATAACCGGAATCGCAAGGACGTCGTCGAGGATCGCGGCGACCAGATAGACGATTCCCAGCAGCACGACGATGCGGAGTGGCTCATGAGGTGGCCAGGCGCCGCCGAGTAACAGCGTGGCGACCGTGGCGCCGCCGGCCACGAGGGTGTGCTTGGCGACGGCGAATATCACCTTGATGGGTGCCAGGCGGGTCACCGATCCGCAGGCCACTCCGAGGCCGGTGGCCAGCACGACCCAGGCGGCTGGAGCGACGGCGAGGCCGATGACGATTGCGGTTTCCACCCACGCGAAGTAGAAGGTCGTCGACCGGATCCGGAGCCGCGTCTTGATGACGGTGGCCAACACGACGGTCACCACGAGCGTTGCGGCGGTGACGAAGTCGCGTACGGATTCAGGGTGTTGCCTGCGTGCGGTGGAGAACGCGATGAGCGCGACGAGCGACGCCCCTGCCGCCAGTGTGTAGACGAGGCCGCGCAGGGTGGGGTTGACAGCCGTTCGGCCCTCTGTCGTCCGGCTCAACCCGGGTCACCCGCCGCTCACCGTCGGTACGTGATGAGCGGCAGCCTACCGCTTCGCTTCTGTTCCGGAAACTCTCATCCCCATTCGGTGCTGCGCATTGCTCATCCCTCCTCCAATATCCCGGTGGGCCGTAATCGCCGCCGACCGAAGGGGTAACTCGTAATCGGTGGCGCATTGTCACGACCCGTCGCAGAGACCGCTTGTGCGTGTATCCGCGCTTGCCGACTGGAGAGAAGGCTAAGGGGAAGAAGGAGTGGTAAGGAAGAATTAATGTCGGTATGCGCAATATGAGTAATAATTGTCGCTTAAATGACGTTCTGTCCACAAGTTGTATGCGGAGCGGAGCCGATCGTCTCCTTGTTGTACCCGCGCCGTCGCTCTGGGCCATCCGGAAAGGTTCGAGGTGGCATACCGTTCGTAGCGTCGTCTCGGCCGGGAAACATTACAACCCTGCTTCGGTCGGCTTCGGCCGCCGGGTCGGAGAGTCACGTCTCCGGCCCGACTGTCACCGATGACTCGGGGATAGGTGGATTAGGCCGTCGTTTCCGCCGGGACAGGTGCCAACAAAGGCCCGAACAGCAGCATGGAAATCCGAGTTGTCGGGGGGCTGTCAGCACGAGTCAAGAAGGGCGACCTCCCGCTCGGAACGGGGCGGATCCGGCCGACGAGCCCCATCGTCGAAATCCCCGGCGAATCGACGGACGGAGGGTGCGGGAGGGGCGGCGTGCAGATCATCGGCACCCGACACGAGCCGCGCCCGTCGTACCCGGCGGATAAGGTCGGGCGGTGACCGAACCCGCGCAGCTCACCCACGTCGATCAGGCCGGCGCCGCCCGGATGGTCGACGTCTCCGCCAAGCCGGTCTCCGGCCGGCTCGCGGTCGCCGCCGGCCGGCTCCGCACCACCGCCGAGGTGCTGGAGCTGCTGCGCCGCGACGGCCTGCCCAAGGGCGACGCGCTCGCGGTCGGGCGGCTCGCCGGCATCATGGGCGCCAAGCGCACCCCCGACCTGATCCCGCTCTGCCACCCGATCGCCCTGCACGGCGTGACCGTCGACCTCGACCTGACCGACGACACCGTCGAGATCACCGCCACCGCCCGGACGGCCGACCGCACCGGGGTGGAGATGGAGGCGCTCACCGCGGTGGCCGTCGCCGGGCTGGCCCTGGTCGACATGGTGAAGGCCGTCGACCCGGCCGCCTCGGTGGACGCCGTCCGGGTGCTCCGCAAGGAAGGCGGCAAGACCGGTGAGTGGGTCCGGCCGGAGGACCGGCAGTGATCCGGGCCCGGGTGATCGTGGCCTCCAACCGGGCCGCCGCCGGGGTGTACGAGGACACCAGCGGCCCACTGCTCGTCGCCGGTCTGTCGGAGCTGGGCTGCATGGTGGACCCGCCGGTGGTGGTGCCCGACGGCGACCCGGTCGGCGAGGCCCTGCGCGCCGCCCGTGACGAGGGCGTCGACGTGGCGCTGACGAGCGGTGGCACCGGCATCACGCCGACCGACCGCACCCCCGAGGTGACCGGCGCGCTGCTCGACTACGAGATCCCCGGCATCGCCGAGGCGATCCGGGCGCACAGCCGCGACGCGGTGCCCACCGCCGCGCTGTCCCGGGGCCGGGCCGGGGTCGCCGGTCGGATGCTCGTGGTCAACCTGCCCGGCTCGCGCGGCGGAGCGCGGGACGGGCTGGCCGTGCTCGGGCCGATCCTGCGGCACGCGGTCGACCAGCTCCGCGGCGGCGACCACTGAGCCCGCGGGCCGGGTGCGCCGGCGCTAGGCTCGCCGGATGAGCACGGAAACCGAAGCCGCCGCGGTCGACGTGGGCACGCCCCCGCCGGCCGGGTGGGAGGAGGCCCGCTCCCGGGTGTACGCGGTGGGCCTCTCCGCCGCGCTCCCCGCGGTCGCCCGGCCGCTTGCCGACACCGACGGGCACACCCTGGCCGAGCCGCTGACCACGCGCACCGACCTGCCGGCGTTCCCCACCTCGAGCGTGGACGGCTGGGCGGTGCGCGGGGCCGGGCCGTGGCAGGTGGTCGGCCGGGTGCTCGCCGGGCACACCGCGCCCCCGCTGGCGGCGGACGGCACCACCGTGGAGATCGCCACCGGCGCGATGGTCCCCGCCGGCACCACCGCGATCCTGCGGATCGAGGAGTCGACCCGGGCGGCGGACGGCCGGGTGGCCGGCACGCCCCGGCCGCAGCCGGAGTGGCGCGAGCCGGGCGAGGAGGCCCGCCTCGACGAGGAGTTGCTGCCCGCCGGCACGCCCGTGGACCCGGCGGTGATCGGCCTGGCCGCCTCCTGCGGCCACGACACGCTGCGGGTCCGCCGCTCGCCGCGCGCCGCGCTGCTGGTCTTCGGCGACGAGCTGCTCACGTCGGGCCCGCCGGGGGCCGGCCGGGTGCGCGACGCGCTCGGCCCCTCGGTGCCCGCCTGGCTGCGCCGCTACGGCTGTCAGGTGCGGGGCGGCGACGTGGTCGGGCCGGTCGCTGACACCCTGCCCGCGCACGTCGCGGCGCTGCGCGGCGCGCTCGCCAACGCCGACCTGGTCTGCACCACCGGCGGCACCATGCACGGGCCGGTCGATCACCTGCACCCGGCGCTGGAGGCGCTGGGCGCCGACTACGTGGTCAACACGGTCGCGGTGCGCCCCGGCTTCCCGATGCTGCTCGCCCGGCTGGCCGACACCGACGGCCGGGTGCGCTTCGTGGCCGGCCTGCCGGGCAATCCGCAGTCCGCGGTGGTGGCCCTGGTCTCGCTCGTCGCTCCCCTGCTCGCCGGTCTCACCGGCCGTGCGATGCCGGTGCTGCCGCAGGTCATGCTGGCCGAGCCGGTCACCGGGCGGGGGGATCAGACCCACCTCGCCCTGGTTCGCTGGGACCGGGTCGCCGGCACCGCGCACCCGGTGCGGCACGTCGGTTCGGCGATGCTGCGCGGGCTGGCCGGCGCGGACGGCTTCGCGGTGATCCGGCCCGGCACCAGCGGCGCGGCGGGTGACCGGGTGCCGCTCGTACCCCTGCCGCTGACCTCCGGGGAGCGGCCGTGACGACCGAGACGCGCGTGGTGCTGGGTGCGGTCACCGACCGGCCGCTCGACCTGGCCGCGCACGAGGCGGCGGTCGCCGACCGCCGGGCCGGCGCGGTGGTCTCCTTCCAGGGCGTGGTCCGCGACCACGACCACGGACGGGCGGTCACCCGGCTGGAGTACGAGGGCCACCCCACCGCCGAGGCCGTGCTGCGCGAGGTGGCCGCCGAGATCGCCACCGATCCGGCGGTGCACGCGGTGGCGGTGTCGCACCGGATCGGCCCGCTGGAGATCGGTGACGTGGCGCTTGTCGCGGCGGTCAGCACCGCGCACCGGGCGGCGGCGTTCGCGGCGTGCGCCCGGCTGGTCGACGAGGTCAAGGCGCGACTGCCGATCTGGAAGCGGCAGGTCTTCGACGACGGCACCGAGGAGTGGGTGAACTGCCCCTGAGCCGGGCGGGTCAGCGCCGGGCGGCGAGCTGGGTGGTGCGGCCCAGCCGGTCGGGATAGAACGCCGGTTCCGCGCCGGGCCGCCAGGGCAGCGCCGCGACCAGCAGGATCAGCGCGATCGACAGGGAGTTCTCCATCAGCGCGCCGAACAGGCCGTCCTGGTAGTGGGACACCTCGGGGAGCTGGTGTTCGTACGGCCAGATCGGCGAGATCAGGAAGAGCAGATAGAGCCCGAGCGCGCCGGCCGCGTGCCGGAGACCGGTGAGCGCCGGATACCAGATCGGCGGGCGCAACGGGGGTACGCCGTTGGCCGAGGGTAGCCCGGTGCCGCGCAGGGGCAGGCCGCGGCTGGCGTCGCGTCGGCGTACCGCGGCGTCGGCCAGCACGATGATCGCCGGGATGACCCAGACCAGGTGGTGCGACCAGGAGATCGGGCTGATCACGTTGGCGGTGAGCCCGACAAGCGTGAACGCGGTCAACTCGTCGCCGTCGGTGCGGGCGCTGACCGCGCGGGACAGGCCCAGCGCCAGCACCAGCACCGAGAAGGCGAGCCAGAGCAGCCCGGGTGTCTCGATCGAGTCGTAGAGCCGCGCCAGCAGGCCGGCGAGGGACTGGTTGGCGGTCATGTCGGCGGCGCCGACCCGCTCGGTCTGCCACAGCACGCTCGTGAAGTAGGTGCGGGACTCCTCGCCGATCGCGCCGAACGTCGCGAGGGTCACCCCGATCGTGGTGGCGACCGCGATCCACGCGGCCCGCCATTGCCGGGTGAGCATCAGATAGCCCACGAACAGCGCCGGGGTGAGCTTGACGGCGGTGGCGAGCCCGATGCCGACCCCGGCCCAGGCGCCGCTGTAGACGAATCGGGCCAGCGGCGTCTCGGCGCTCTCGTGATGGGTGCCCCGCCTGGCCCGCCAGCGCAGACCCACCAGATCCGCCATGATCAGCGCGAACAGCAGCAGGTTGACCTGGCCGTAGCCGAGCGTCTCCCGGGACGGCTCGATGGCCACGGCGAGCGGGGTGGCGATGCCGACGGTGAACCAGAGCGACCAGCCGAGCCGGTCCACGATCGGACGCAGCAACGCCGCCAGCACGACCGCGAGCGCGCCGATGCTTGCAAGCGCGTTGACCGAACCGGCGAGGTCCACCGGCAGCCAGGACATCGGCAGCATGACCAGGGCGGCGAAGGGTGGATAGGTGAAGCCGAGCGTCGTCGAGGGGGCGACGAAGTCGTACAGCTCGTTGCCGCCCGCCCACCACAGCACCGCGCCGTGATAGATCTTCATGTCGAAGAAGTTGTACGGCCGGCCGAAGGCGCCGATGGCGAGCCACGCCGCGTACCACACCGCGGCCACGACGCCGACACGTACGGCGATCCGCTGGTCGACCCCGAGGACGACGCGGGGGGTCGGGGTGAGGCGGTTGGTCCGTCTACCGACTGTCGTCGGCATGGCGTGGCCACCCCCGTACCAAGGTCGTCGTGCCCGTCCAGGTCCAGAACGGAGCCTAGAACGGTGCCTCACGATGCTGCCTCCCGCGTTACATGACCGTGTCCGATCCCACACGTGTTTGCGACATTTCAACCGCGTTAACGGGTGTCGGACGGTTCAGGTGATTGGTGGCCTTGCGGGGGGTGGGTGTCGTGCAGGTGGACGTCAGCCGGGCATCCGGCGTGCGGTCGCCGCGGAGCGTACGGCGATTCTCGCCTCCCGGCGGGCGGTGCGGACCGCGCGCTTCACCGACCGGCGCGAGTGGTGGATCCGGTGGCCGGCGCGCCAGCGCAGCCCCGGCTTGCCCTCGGTGTCCGCGGCGGCGAGGAGAAGACCACCGAGCAGGCCGAGATTCTTGAGGAAGTGGATCTGGTTGTTGTTGCGGACGGCCGGGTCGTCGTTGTTCCAGAAGGGATGACCCGCGGCCGTCGTCGGCAGCAGCGTGCCGGCGAGGACGAGCGCGGCCGGGCGGCTGAACCGGCCGGTGGCCAGCATCAACCCGCCGACCAACTGGGTGGCGGCGTTGGCCCGGATCAGCGTCTCGGTGTCGGTCGGGATGCGCGGATGCAGGTTCTGGATCAGCGGGATGACCCGGTCGGTGACCGGCTTCGCGGCGGGCACCAGCCGTTCCGGGTTGCGCAGGTTACGGGCGCCGCTGACCACGAAGATGCCGCTCAACATGACTCGGGCGAGGGAGCGCACGGGCTTCATGCTTCAGTCTTACCCCCTCGACGGCCCGATCACCCCTGCAACACACAAAAGGTATCGACGTCCGTCCGGTATCGATTTCAGCGACCGTCGCGGATGGACCGGCCGTGTTCGGTAAGGTCGCGCGGGTGACGACGCTGCGACTTCGCCCCGAGGAGCCGGCGGACGAAGCGCCGGTGGCCCGGGTGCTCGCCGCCGCGTTCGCCCGCCCCGACGTGACCACCCCGCCCGAGGTCGGCCTGGTCGAGGAGCTGCGGCACAGCGCCGCGTGGATCCCGGAGCTGGCCATGGTCGCCGAGTACGGCGGCGAAGTGGTGGGCTTCGCGCTGCTCAGCCGGGTGCGGGTACGCACCGACGGCGGCTCCTGGCCGGCGCTGGCACTCGGGCCGGTGGCGGTGGCCCGGCACCGGCAGCGCGTCGGGCACGGCACGGCGGTGGTGCAGGCGGCGCTGGACGCCGCCACCGAGCTGGGCGAGCGGCTGGTGGTGGTGCTCGGTGACCCGGCGTACTACCGGCGGTTCGGCTTCGGCCCGGCGGACCGGTTGGGGCTGAGCAGCCCCTGGTCCGGGCTGGGGGAGCCATGGCAGGCGTTGGTGCTGCCGCCGTCCACCGCCGAGGAGCCACCGCCCCCGGCCGGCGAGGTGGTCTTTCCGCCACCCTGGTCGCGGGTCTGACCGGCTTTTTCAGGCGGGTTGGGTACGCAGGTAGCGGCCGAAGTGCGGGACGGTGAACGCGACAGTTCCCCGCTCACCGGAATAGATCAGACCCTTCTTGATCAGCGCGTCCCGGGCCGGGGAGAGGCTGGCCGGCTTACGGCCGAGCGCGCGGGCGATCTCCGCGGTGGGCACCGCGGCGTCCATGTCGTCCCGTGCGCCATCCTCGCCGTTCACCAGTGCCAACGTGGCCATGGCCCGCATGTATTCGCGTTCGGCCGGAGTGGCCCGCTCGAAGCGGGAGCCGAAGAAACCCACCGCCAGCTCCGCCTCCGCCTCCGGCGCGGCGACCCGCACGTCCGCCGCCGTGATCGGCGACCGGGGCGCGTGATCCCAGGTCGCCTTCCCGTACGCCTGGACGAAGTAGGGGTAACCGCCGGACTTCTCATAGAGCAGGTCGAGGGCTTTCTGCTCGTACTCGACCTCCTCCCGCTCGGCCGGCGCGCAGAGCGCCTGGTCGGCGGCGATCCGGTCCAGCCGGTCGATCCGCTGGTAGCGGTAGAGCCGTTCGGAGTACGACTTGGCGGCGCTGAGCACGGCCGGCAGGTGCGGCAGGCCGGCGCCCACCACGATGAGCGGCGCGCCGAGCTGCGACAGCTCGTGGCAGGCGGCGCAGAGCGCGGAGACGTCCTCGGCACCGACGTCCTGCATCTCGTCGATGAAGATGGCGATGCCGGTGCCCACGTCGGTGGCGACCGCCGCCGCGTCGCTGAGCAGCTCGACCAGGTCGATCTCGATGTCGCCGGAGTCGGCCCGGCCGCTGGCGGCCGGCACGTCGATGCCGGGCTGCCACCTGTCGCGCAGCTTCGGCGCCGCGCCACCCCGCCCGGCCGGCGCGGAGCGCTGCGCGAACGCCTTGAGCACGCCCAGGAAGGCGTCGATCCGGTCCGGCGCGCGGTGCCGGGGGGCCAGCTCCCGGACCGCCATGTGCAGCGCGGCAGCGATCGGCCGGCGCAGCGACTGGTCCGGCCGGGCCTCGATCTTGCCGGTGCCCCAGAGGTGGTTGATCGCCTCCGAGCGCAGCGTGTTGAGCAGCACCGTCTTGCCCACCCCGCGCAGCCCGGTGAGCATCAGGCTGCGTTCCGGGCGGCCCCGGGCGATGCGCTCCAGGACCACGTCGAACACGTCCAGCTCCCGCCCCCGCCCGGCGAGTTCGGGCGGGCGCTGGCCGGCACCCGGGGCGTACGGGTTGCGGACGGGATCCACGCATCGCACCGTATCGGGTTGTCTAGCGGACAGGCTAGACGTGCGTAGAGGTGGCTACCGCGTGTCGGCCTCGACCCAAAGCTAGGGCTGTCTAGCGTGGATGCTAGACAGCCCTAGTTTTGCCTACCGGCCGATCGTCGCCTCAGCGGCGCCCTCAGCAGCGCCCTCAGCAGCGCCCTCAGCGCCGCTCTCAGCGGCGCTTCAGGCAGAGCACGAAGTCGAGCGTGTCCAACTCGCTGTCGAAGAAATACCAGTCGGTGTAGCCGGCCACCTTGCCGCACTTCGCCTCGGCGTCCTTCTTGCCGCTTGTCGCGCCGTCCACCCGGCGCAACACCTCGTACGTCTTCGGGGCACAGTCGGCGATCACCAGCTTCGGCTGCCCACTGCCGCCCTCGTTGGCCACACACTGACCCGCCTTGACGAAGCGCGGGTCGGTCGACGAGGCCGGGGCCGCAGACGAGGGCGTCGCATCCGCCGCGTCGCTCGGCGTCACCGCCGCCGTCGGATCCGCCGCGTCCGGATCCGCCGCCGGCGCGGTGGCGGCCGTCGTCCCGGACGTCGGACTCTCCCCGTCCCGGCCGAACAGCCAGTACGCCCCGGCGCCGCCCAGCAGCACCGCCAGCACGATCACCACCAGCAGCAGCACACCCTTACCCCGCCGCCGGGGCGGCGGCTCGTCGTACGGCTGTGGCCCTGGGTACGGCGGTTGCCCGCCCGCGTACGGCTGTTGCTCGGGGTACGGGGGCTGCCCGGCGTACGGGGACTGCTCCCCGGTGTGCGAGGGCTGCCCGGCGTACCCGCGGTCGGCCGGGTAGCCCTGGTGGGGGGCGGCGGACGGGGGTGGGCCGGCGGGCCATCCCGGCGTCGGCTCGTATCGCTGCACCGGCGGCCCGTACTGCGAAGGCGGCCGGCCGTACGGCTCGGCGCCGAACTGCTCGGTGGGCGGCGCGTACTGCTGGCCGCCGGGCCCCGGGCCGGGGTGGTGGGGTTCGGGCGGATAACCGTCGCCGGGGCGCCGTCCACCCCACGGGTCGGATGCGCCGCTGCCCGGTGGTCCGAAGTTCGACATGAACGCCTCCTGCGTACGACGATGCTGAGAGGCCGGCCACCGAGGGGCGACGCCGACGCCCTGGCCACCGTAGCGTGGTCCACAAATGAGCTCACGCCCATCGAGTGCGACGGACACCGCCGACACCTCGACGCCCGCCGCCCTGATCTGGACCGCCCTGGCCCTGGTCTACCTGCTCTGGGGCTCGACCTACCTGGGCATCCGGATCGCGGTCGAGTCGTTACCGCCGCTCACCTCCGCCGCGATGCGGTTCGGCGCCGCGGCCGGTGTGCTCGCGCTCGTGCTGCGGCTGCGGCACGGGCCGGGAGCCCTCCGCGTGCCGGCGCGTCGGGTCGGCTCCGCCGCGCTTGTCGGCGTGCTGTTGCTGGCCGGGGGCAACGGGTTGGTGGTGTTCGCCGAGTCGGGCCCGCCCGGGAGCGCGGTGCCCTCCGGCGTCGCCGCGCTGCTGGTGGCCACCGTGCCACTCCTGGTGGTGGTGCTCCGTACGGCCGGCGGCGACCGGCCCCGTCCGTGGACCTTCGTCGGCGTGGCGCTCGGCTTCGCCGGTCTCGTCCTGCTGGTGCTGCCCCGGGACGGGGTGGACGGGGTGCCGTTGGCCGGTGCGCTGACCGTGGTCGTAGCCGCGACGAGCTGGTCGGTCGGCTCGTACCTGTCCGGGCGGATCCGGATGCCCGCCGATCCTTTCGTGGCGACGGTCTACGAGATGGTGGCCGGCGCGGTGGCGCTCGCGGCGGTCGCGGCCCTTCGCGGCGAGCTGCGCGACTTCGCCCCCGCCGAGGTGACCGGGCGGTCCTGGGCGGCGCTGGCCTACCTGATGGTGGCCGGGTCGCTTGTCGCCTTCACCGCGTACGTCTGGTTGCTCGCCCACGCGCCGATCTCCCTCGTCTCCACGTACGCGTACGTGAACCCGGCGGTCGCGGTGGCGCTCGGCGCGTTGTTCGTCGCCGAGCCGGTCACCGCGCAGGTGCTGCTCGGCGGCGCGGTGATCGTGGCCGGCGTGGCCGTGGTGGTCAGCATGGAGCGTCCCCGCCGGACCGCGCCGGCAGCCGGAAGCGGGACGGTCGTGTCGCCGGACGGGCGGTAGCGTCCCGCCCGTGTCCGTGGCGTCGGTGGCTTCGGTGGCGGGGGCGGTGCTGCTCGGCGCGCTGGCCGGTCTGGTCGCGGTGCCGCTCGGCCGCCACGTCGTCGGCGTCGGGGGCGTCCCGCCGCGCCGGGCCAGCATGACGGTCACCGGAGCCGTGGTGTTCGGCGGGTTGGCCGCCACACACGGCGCCGACCCCGCGCTGCCGGTGCTCCTGTTGATCGCGGCGGCCGGCCTGGTTCTCGCGGTGACCGACCTGATCGCGCTGCGCCTGCCCGATCCGCTTGTCGGCGTGGTGGCGCTCGGCGGCGGGCTCGGCCTGGTCGGGACGGCGGCGGTCACCGACCAACCGGGCCGCGCGGCCACCGCCGTGGCCGGCGCCGGCCTGTCCCTGTGCGGATACGTGCTGCTCGCGCTGCTGCCGCGCGCCCGGCTCGGTTTCGGCGACGTGAAGCTCGCCGCCGCCCTCGGGTTCCCGCTGGGCTGGCTCGGCTGGCCGACGCTCCGACTGGGCCTGCTTCTTCCACACGTGGTCGCCGGGGTGGCGGTGCTCGTGCTGCTCGCCACCGGCCGGGTACGCCGGGACACCCCGCTGCCGTTCGGCCCGGCGATCCTCGCGGGCGCCTGGCTCGCCGCCGTGCTCACCTGAGCATGCGGTTGTTAATAAGGGGCCCCTCCTATACCGGAGGCGTTAATAGGGGCCCCCTCCTTTCACATCAAGCGGAGCTGGTGATCGCGCGGGCGGCGCGGCTCGGCGGTGCCGAGCCGGTCGAACAGGCCCGCGTCGATCACGTCGAGGAACGGCGTCGGACGGGTCTGGCGTTCCGTGCCGTGCCGGGTGCGACGGGCGGTGTGGCTGACGTAGAGCCGGTCCTGCGCCCGGGTCAGCCCGACGAAGAAGAGTCGGCGCTCCTCGGCCACCGCGTCCTCGTCCGGCTCGGAGCCGGGCCAGCGCAGCGGCAGCAGGCCGTCCTCGGCCCCGACCAGGAACACCACCGGAAACTCCAGGCCCTTGGCCGCATGCAGCGTGAGCAGCGTGACCGCCTCGGCGCGCGGGTCGAGCGCGTCCACCTCCGCGCCGGTCGCGAGCTGGTTGAGGAAGAGTTCGAGGTCGTCGTCGCAGCGCCGGGCCAGCGGGGTGAGCAGGTCCACGGCCGCGCGGACGTCCTCGGGGCGTACCGCGCCGGAGCCGTCGAGCGTCGGCACGGCGAAGCGCTCGGCCACCACCCGACCGGCTTCGCGTACCCGGGTGGTCAGGGAGCCGTCGAAACCGGCGTGGCGCAGCTCGCGGGCGATGGCGGCGACACCCGGCCGGTCACGCAGCCGGTCGTGCGAGCGTTTCTGCACCGGAATGTTCGCCCGGGCCAGCGCGTCCACGATCGGCGCGGCCTGCGAGTCGGTGCGGTAGAGCACGGCGATGTCGGAGAAGGACAGCGACGTCGTCCGCCCGTCGATCCGGCCCGTGTCCAGGGACCGGTGGGACAGGCCGCCGACCAGCTCGTCGACGGTACGCACCACGAAGTCGGCCTCGTCGGACACCGACGTCGCCGCGTACCGGCCGACCAGCGGGGCCTCCGGGTCGAGCCGGGCCGGGTCGAGGCGGCGGCCCCGGACCAGCGACGACGGCGCGATGGCCTGCACCGCGGCGGCCAGGATCGGCGCGGAGGAGCGGTAGTTGCGGTTCAGCCGGACCAGCCGGGCGTCGGTGAAGTCCTGCGAGAAGCGCAGGAAATAGCCGACGTCCGCGCCCCGGAACGAGTAGATCGCCTGGTCCGGGTCGCCGATCGCGCACAGGTTGCCGTCGGCCGGGCTGAGCAGTCGCAGCAGCTCGTACTGGACCGCGTCGACGTCCTGGTACTCGTCGACGAAGATCCACTTCCACCGCTCGCGGTATTCCCGGACCAGCTTCCGGTCCCCGTTGAGCAGCGCCACCGGCAGGGTGAGCAGCTCGTCCAAGTCGACCAGATCCTTCTTGCGCAGCAGCGCCACGTACCGCTGGTCGTCGTCGCCGGCCTCCGCGCGGGCCGCCGCCCGGTCGGCGTCGTCGGCGATCCGGAAGTCCGCCGGCAGCCCGGCCGCCGCCGCGTTCTCCCGCAGCATGGTCAGCCCGAGCGAGTGGAACGTGCCCACCGTGACGTCCTCGGCGACCGGCCCCAGCAGCCCGTCCAGGCGGTGCCGCAGCTCCTCGGCCGCCCGCCGGGTGAACGTGATCGCCAGGCACTGGTCCGGGAAGACGTTCAACTCCGCGCACAGGTAGGCGATCCGGTGGGTGAGCGTCCGGGTCTTGCCGGTGCCCGGACCGGCCACGATGAGCAGCGGACCACCGGGCGCGGAGGCGGCCACCCGCTGCATCGCGTCCAACCGGTCCAGCAGGCCGGTGCCGACCTCCTCCATGCCGGCGAGCATCGGCTCGAACGGTTCGTGCGGCGAGGGCTGCGGCGCGAGCGGCGGCACCGGCGGCGGCGTGCGACTCGGCTCGGGGCGGACCGCCGCCGGGCGCTTGGCCTTCGGCTTCGGCGCCGGCTCCGCGGGCCGCCGCTGCGCGGGCACGGGTACGTCGAACAGCGCGTCCTGCGCACCGCCGCCCGAGGTGCCCAGTTCCGCCGGATCGAAGAGCGTGATCACCCCGTACTCGCCGTCGTAACCCGGCACCCGACGCACCTCGCCGCGGCGCAGCCGGCCGATGCCCTCCGCGAGCAGCTCGCCACCGACCCGCCCGATCTCCTCCACCGGCGTACGGGTGAGGATCTCCAGCTCCGGGCCGAGCGCCGCGACCAGCTCGTTGAGCTTGCCCTCGACCTTCTTCGACCGTGCGCCCACCCGGTTGAGCTCACCCAGGATCTCGGCCAGCGGCACCAGGTGAGCCACCTCGGGGGCGTGCGGCGGCCGGTGCCCCGCCGGTCGGTCGGCAAGCTCCTCGACCCGGCTGAGCACGCCCACGGTCAGCGGCTTGCCGCACTCCGGGCAGCGCCCGCCGGCCTCCCGGGTCCGCTCCGGCGACCAGTTCACCCCGCAGAGCCGGTGCCCGTCGGCGTGGTACTTGCCCTCCTCGGGGAAGAACTCGACGGTGCCGGCCAGCCCTTCGCCGGTGCGCAGCGCCTCGCGGATCGCGAAGTAGTCGCGGTTCGCGGTCAGGACGGTCGCCTCCCGGCCCAGTGCCGGCGGCGAGTGGGCGTCCGAGTTGGACACCAACCGGTACCGGTCCAGGCTGCCGACCCGCCAGTTCATCTCCGGATCGGAGGAGAGCCCGGTCTCCACGGCGAAGATGTGCTCGGCCAGGTCGGCGTAACAGTCGGCGATCGCGTCGAAGCCCGACTTCGACCCGAGCGCGGAGAACCAGGGCGTCCAGATGTGCGCCGGCACCAGGAAGCCGTCCGAACTGGCCTCCAGGGTGATCTCCAGCAGGTCGCGGGAGTCCAGCCCGAGGATCGGTCGGCCGTCCGACCCGAGGTTGCCGATCCGACCCAGCGCGGCGTTGAACCGGCCCACCGCGTCCAGGTCGGGCAGGTAGATCAGATGGTGCACCTTCCGGGTCCGGTCGTCCCGCTTGTAGATCGTGGAGATCTCCACGCTCAGCATGAACCGGACCGGGTCCGTCTCGGCCTCGCTGGCCAGCCGGGGCGGCAACCGCCGGGCGATGTCCCGTTCCGCCTCCGGCGCGAGCCGGTAGAGGCCGGGCTCGGCCGGGTGCAGCGTCTCGCGCAGGTGATCGTACCAGGCGGGGTGGGTGAAGTCGCCGGTGCCGAGCACCCCGATGCCCTTGCGCCGGGCCCACCAGCCGAGGTTCGGCAGGGTCAGATCGCGGCTGCACGCCCGGGAGTATCTCGAGTGGATGTGCAGATCCGCGACGTAGGGCGGAAGGCCACCGGGGGGTGCGGCGCTGAACGGAGGCACGCCGCATCCTGTCATGTCCGGTTGCCTACCCGCCCGCCGCCACGCGTACGCGTGACCTGAGCAATGCGGTGCTGGACGCGGCGGCCCGGGCGGGCTATGGGCTCGCTCCTCGCGCTAGGGGGCGCGCAGCTCGACCAGGGTCACCTGCGGCGGAGCGCCGACCCGCACCGGCGGCCCCCAGAAACCGGCTCCGTTCGTCACGTAGACCTTGGTGCCGTCCACCTCGCCCAGACCGGATACCACCGGCTGCTGGAGCTTCACCGCCAGGTTGAACGGCACCATCTGACCGCCGTGAGTGTGCCCGGAGAGCTGGAGGTCGACGCCGAACGTCGCCGCCTCGTGCGCGGCCACCGGTTGGTGTGCCAACAGCACCACCGGGCGGCTCGGGTCGCGGTCGCCGAGCGCGGCGGCGTAGTCGGCCGGCGCGGCCAACCCGGTGCCGGCGGCGGTCACGTCGTTGACCCCGGCCAGGTCCAGCACTCCGCCCCGGGCCCGGATCTCCTGCCGCTCGTTCTGGAGCACCCGCAGGCCGAGCCGGTCCACCTCGCGGACCCACTCCTCCACTCCGGAATAGTATTCGTGGTTTCCGGTCACGAAGAAGCTGCCGTACCGGGAGCGCAGGTCCCGCAGCGGTGCGGCCGCCTCGCCCAGCTCGGCCACGGTGCCGTCGACCAGGTCACCGACCACGGCCACCAGGTCGGCGTCCAGGCGGTTGATCATGGCGACGATGCGCTCGGTGTGCGCCCGGCCGCGCAACGGTCCGAGGTGGATGTCGGAGACGGTCGCGATCCGTAGCCCGTCCATGCTCCGGGGCAGCTTGGCCAGCGGGATCCGGACCCGGTCCAGTCGGGGTGGGCCCATCGCGGTCCGCACGCCGTACCCGGTGATGCCAGCGGCCGTGAGCCCGGCGAAGATCGCCGTACCACGCGCGAGCAGCAGCCGGCGGGAAGGGTCGTGCCCCGCCTCCACGCCGGCCGGCGGCCCCGGGTCGGCGTGATCGACGGACCGCGCGCCGCGGGTGTCCGCGGCCGGCGGTCCCGGGTCGGCGTGGTCGACCGGCCGCGCGCCGCGGGTGTCCGCGGCCGGCGGTCCCGGGTCGGCGTGGTCGACCGGCCGCGCGCCGCGGGCGTCCGCGGCTGGCGGCCGGTCGCCGGTGAACCGCGCGCCAGCGGCATCCGCGGCGGGCTGGCCGTCAGCCGCGTCGCCGGTCGAGGCGGGCGCGGCGGGCGGGTTGCCGGTGCCCACCAGCGCCGGCTCGGGTTCCGGACCCTCGGCGGTGGCCGACCGGGCGCGCCGGCGCATGACGAGACGCACCACCGCGGTCGGCACCTCCAGCACGAGCAGCAGCACCAGCAGGTAGAACATCAGAGCCAGCCAGAGGTAGCCCGGCCAGGCCAGCCAGTACCAGCCGTTCCGCGTGCCGGCCAGCGTCGCCGGCACCAGCAGCGCGAGCAGGAGCGCCGCCACCGCCCCGACCCGCCGCCACCGGCCCGGACGGGTGGTGTCCCGGACCAGCCGCTTCCACAGGTAGAAGTGGATCAGGCCGATGACGAGCACGACGAAACCCACGAATGTCGCCATCGCCAGCACGTCGGCCTCCCTCAGCCGCCCGCGAAGGGTGGCAGCACGTCCACCGTCACCCCGGCCGGCAACGATGCCCGACGATCATGACAGGCCACGCCGTCGACCAGGAAACTCGCTGCCCCGAGCACCACCGCCAGGTGCTCGCCGTGCCGGCTGGCCAGGTCGTCGAGAAGCTCGTCAAGCGACCGGCCGGCGGGGACGCTCTCCTCGGCGCGACCTGCGGCGGCGCGTGCGCCGGCGAAATAGCGGACGGTCAGCTCCACCGTCACCCTCCGATCGCCGACATCGGCCGGACGGGCTGGAGGAAGGTCGGGTCGTCGATGCCGTGTCCGGCCCGCTTGCCCCACATCGCGGCGCGCCAGCGGCGGGCTATCTCCTCGTCGTCGGCACCGGCCCGCAGCGCGGCCCGCAGATCGGACTCTTCGGTGGCGAAGAGGCAGTTGCGCACCTGGCCGTCGGCGGTGAGCCGGGTGCGGTCGCAGTCGCCGCAGAACGGCCGGGTCACGCTGGCGATCACCCCGACCTGGGCCGGCCCGCCGTCCACCAGCCAGGTCTCGGCCGGCGCGGCGCCCCGCTCGGCCGGGTCGGGACGCAACTCGAACTCGGCGCGCAGGGCGGCCAGGATCTCGTCGGCGGTGACCATGGTCGACCGGTCCCAGCCGTGCTGGGCGTCCAGCGGCATCTGCTCGATGAACCGGAGTTGGTAGTCGTGCGCCAGGGCGAACCGGAGCAGCTCCGGCGCCTCGTCGTCGTTGACGCCGCGCATCAGCACGGTGTTGATCTTGACCGGGGTCAGCCCGGCGGTTGCCGCTCCGGCCAATCCGGCGAGCACGTCGTCATGCCGGTCGCGGCGGGTCAACGTGGCGAAGCGGGCCCGGTCCAGCGTATCAAGGGAGACGTTGACCCGGTCCAGCCCGGCCGCGCGCAGCGCCGGCGCGAGCCGGGCCAGGCCGATGCCGTTCGTGGTCAGCGAGATGCGCGGCCGGGGCGACAACGCGGCGACGGCCGCCACGATGCCGGGCAGACCAGGCCGGATCAGCGGCTCGCCACCGGTGAAGCGCACCTCGGTGATGCCGAGCCGGCGCACCGCGACACCGACCAGCCGGACGATCTCCTCGTCGGTCAGCAGTTGCGGACCGGCCAGCCAGGGCAGGCCCTCGGCCGGCATGCAGTAGGTGCAGCGCAGGTTGCACTTGTCGGTCAGCGAGACCCGCAGGTCCCGGGCGACGCGGCCGTACCGGTCGGTGAGGAGCCCGTCGGCCGTCGTCCGGGGGGCGGTCATCTCCCGACCGTAGCGCGCCGGACGCCCCCCAGCGCGGCCCGGGCGGCGGAAACCACCGCGTCCGCGTACGCCGGTCCGAAGAGCGCGGTGTGCACCAGCAGCAGGTGCAGTTGGTGCAGCGGCACGCGCTCGCGCCAACCGTCGGCCAACGGCCAGGTCTCCCGGTAGGCGGCCAGGATCCGATCCAGCAGCGGCGCGCCACCGAAGAGCGCGAGCTGCGCCAGGTCGGTCTCGCGGTGGCCGCCGTGCGCGGCCGGATCGACCAGCCATGCCCGGCCGTCTGCCCCCCAGAGCAGGTTGCCGGGCCAGAGGTCGCCGTGCACCCGGGCCGGCGGTTCGTCGCCGCCGCACTCGCCGATCCGGTCGACGACCTGCTCGACCAGCGCCGCCGCCTCCCCGGCGAGCGCGCCGCGGTCGACCGACATGCGCAGGTAAGGCAGAAGGCGGCGCCGGGCGAACCAGTCCGGCCAAGGCCCCGGCTCGACGGTGTTGTCCTGCGGCAGCGCGCCGACGAACCCGGTCCACTCCGCGCCGAACGCGGGCGCGCCGGCCCGGTGCAGCCCGGCCAGCCCGCGGCCGAACGCCTCTGCCGCCTCCGGGCTCGGCTCGCCCGGCTCCACCCAGTCGAGCGCCAACAGCTCCGGCAACGCGACAAGCACCTCCGGCACCGGAACCGCATCTGCCTCACGCAGCCACCGCAGGCCGGCCGCCTCGGTGGCGAAGAAGCCGTCGGGCACCGGCTGCGTCGCCCGCTCCGGCCACCTCTTGGCGAAGACGGAGTGCCCGTCGTCGAGGGTGAGCCGCGAGGCGGTGCAGATGTCGCCGCCGGCGACCGGGGTCTCCCGGATCCGCTGGTGGGTCAGGAAGGTCGGCAGGTGCTCCGGATGTGCCCGCAGGTATGCCAGGTCCATGAGCGCAAGGTAGCCGGTGGCTGGGACATCCGGCGGGTGTTGCCCGTGCCTCGACGGTGGCCGATCGGCTCTCACCTGGGGCGATACTCTCCGTATCTGTGGATGGACCGCGTGTCGTCCACAGGGTCGGACGCGGCCCCCGCCGGGCACGCAAGCTCCCGGCATGAACTCCACCGAGCGCCCCCGCCTCTCCGTCCGCTCGCCGGCCGACCTCGTCGTCGCCGTGCCCTACCTGCTCGGCTTCCATCCCACCGACAGCGTCGTGGTGGTCGCGATGCGGGGCCGGCAGGTGGTCTTCGCCGCCCGGGGCGACCTGCCCGAACCGGGCACCCACCCCGGCCCGGCGGCCCGGCACCTGGCGCTTGTGGTGACGCGCCAGCACGCCGACGCCGCCACGGTCATCGGCTACGGCCCGGCCGCCCGGGTCACCGGCACCGTGGACGCGGTCGGCGAGGCGCTGGACGAGGCAGGGCTGATCGTCCTCGACGCACTCCGGGTCACCGACGGGCGCTGGTGGTCCTACCTCTGCGACGAGCCCGCCTGCTGCCCGGCCGAGGGCACCCCGTACGACCCGGCAGCAAGCCAGGTCAGCGCGGCGGCGGTCTTCGCCGGCCAGGTCGCACTGCCCGACCGCGCCGCGCTGGCCGCGCAGGTGTCGCCGTACGACGGCCCGGTCCGGCTCGCCCTACGCCGGGCCACCGGACGGGCCCGCCGTCGACTGGCCGCACTCACCGGTGAGCCGACCGACAGCGCCTCGCCCGGTGATGCTTCCCCTGCCTCGTCGGTCGGTGCTTCGGGCGGCGGTGGTCGGGGTGGGACGGCCCGGGCCGTGCGCTCGGCCGGGACGGCTGCGGTGCGGTCCGCGTTCCGGCGGCAGCGGCGCGGCGAACGGCTCGACGACGACGAGGTGGCCTGGCTGACCGTTCTCCTCACCGACCTCGCGGTACGCGATCACGCGTGGTCCCGCACCGACGGCCGCGACGCCGACATCAGCCTCTGGACGGATGTGCTGCGCCGGGCCGAGCCGGATCTGACGGCGGCGCCCGGCACTCTGCTCGCGTTCGCCGCCTGGCGATCCGGGCACGGCGCACTGGCCGCGGTCGCCCTGGAACGCGTACTCGCCGACCACCCCGACTACCCGCTCGCGGTGTTCCTCGACGACACGCTCCGCCGCGGGGTGTCCCCGTCCGAGTTGGACGGCTGGCCCGGCACCGCCGGCACATCGGTGCTCCGCCGCCGCCGGCGTCGCCCTCCGCGTCGCTGAGCGGGCCGTCTCCCGGGCCGCTGGGTCGGCGGCCCGCGCCCTGAGTCGGCCGTGTCCCGCCGGTCGTGTCCCGCCGGTCGTGTCCCGCCGGCCGTGTCCGGAGGCCGTCCGGCGTCCCTGAGTGGCCGTGCCCCGCGCCGCTGGCCGGCGTGGGTCAAGCTGGCACGCGCTGGGCCCCGGTGTAGACGTTCATGGTCGGAGCCCGCAGGAAGCCGACAAGCGTCATGCCGGCTTCCTCGGCCAGTTCGACGGCGAGTGTGCTGGGCGCGGAGACCGCCGCGAGGAGCGGCACACCGGCCATCCACGCCTTCTGGGTGAGCTCGAAGCTGGCCCGTCCGGACACCAGCAGCACATGCCCGGCCAGCGGCAGCCGGTCCGCCCGGGCCGCCCACCCGACCACCTTGTCCACGGCGTTGTGCCGGCCCACGTCCTCGCGCAGCACCAGCAGTTCGCCGCCGGCGTCGAAGAGCCCGGCCGCGTGCAGGCCGCCGGTGCGGTCGAAGGCGCGCTGCGCGGAGCGTAGGCGGTCGGGCAGTTCGGCCAGCAGTTCGGCGGTGACCTCCAAGGGATCTTCCCGGACGGCGAACCGTGAGCGGGTGCGCACCGACTCGATGCTTGCCTTTCCGCACACCCCGCACGAGCTGGTGGTGTAGAAGTTGCGCGCCGGATCGGTGGCCGGCTCCGGTACGCCGGGGGAGAGCACCACGTCGACCACGTTGTAGGTGTTGGGGGTTTCCGCCCCGGCGCAGAGCTGCGCGGTGTGCACGTCCTCGGCGGACCGGATCAGCCCTTCGGTGAGCAGGAAACCGATCGCCAGGTCCAGGTCGTCGCCCGGGGTGCGCATGGTCACGGCGAGCGGTCGGCGGCGGCCGGGGCCGGCCGGCCCGACCCGGATCTCCAGCGGCTCCTCCACCGACAGGGTGTCCTGCCGGCGGACCCGGGGTCGGCGGTCGCCCGTGGCCCCGAGGTCGATCCGCAGCACGCTACGCCGGTCAGTCGCCCGTCCCATGCCGCCATCCTCTCCCGCACGTCACCCCGCCCGCACCTCCACCCGTCCGCCCCGCCGCGTTTCCGCCCTGATCCGCCATCCGCGTTTCGGCTCCGCGCGTCCGGGCTCCGGCTCCGCCGTTCGGGCTCGGCTTCGCTGCTCATGCCCGTGCCCGTGCTCAGGCTCGTGCCCGTGCTCAGGCTGCCCGTGCCCGTGCGCAGGCCCGTGCCCGTGCCCGTGCCCGTGCCCGTGCCCGTGCCCGTGCGCAGGCCCGTGCCCGTGCCCGTGCGCAGGCCCGTGCCCGTGCCCGTGCGCAGGCCCGTGCCCGTGCCTGCGGTTCCGCTCCACCGTCCGCCCTGCCGCAGGGGCAACCCACACCAGCTCGGCGAGGTGGCGCTATCCGGCAGTCCTGCATACCGCCACCTCGGCGAGCTGGAGTCGATCAAGCTTCGGGATACGACCACTCCGGCGGAATGGAGTCGATCAACACGCGGGTCCGCGCGCCACCTCGGCGAAGGGGGCGATCAAGATCGGTGTGGAGAACCAGCCCGGGGTACGGGACCGGCTCGGGCGCCGCGCGCACCCGGTCAAGGGCGGGTCCCTGAGTAGGGTGAGGCGATGACCGGGTATGCGGCGGTGCTGCTCGCCGGTGGCGCGGCCCGGCGGATGGGCGGGACGGACAAGCCCGCCCGGACGGTCGGGGGCCAGCCGATGCTGCATCGGGTGCTGGCCGCGGTGGCCGACGCGAGTGAGCGGATCGTGGTCGGCCCGCCCGGAAGCTTCGGCCCGCCCGGCAAGTCCGGTCGGGTCGGCGAGTCCGGTGGGAGCGGCGAGTCCGGTGGGAGCGGCGAGTCCGGTGGGAGCGGCGAGTCCGGTGGGAGCGGCGAGTCCGGTGGGAGCGGCGAGTCCGGTGGGAGCGGCGAGTCCGGCCGGACCGGCAACCCCGGCGCGTGGCCTGCGGGAGTGCGGGTGATCCGGGAGGAACCACCAGGTGGAGGTCCGGTGGCCGCCACCGCGGCGGGGCTGGCCCTGTTGCCGTCCGAGACGACCACGGTTGCCCTGCTCGCCGCCGACCTGCCGCTGCTCACCTCCGCTGCGGTGGCCGAGCTGCGGCTGGCGCTCGACGGGTCGACGGCGGGGGTGGCCTGCTACGTGGACGACGCCGGTCGCCGGCAGCAGCTCTGCGGGGTGTGGCGGTTGGCGGCGCTGCGTACGGCCCTCGATCGGCTGGCGGCGGAGCGGGGCGGCACGGTCGACGGTGCGCCGGTGCGCGGATTGCTTGCCGGTGTCACGGTCTGCGAGGTGACGTGGTCCGGCACCGGGCCGCCGCCCTGGTTCGACTGCGACACTGACGAGGACGTACGCCGGGCCGAGGAGTGGACGAGATGACGCTGTTGGACGACTGGGTCACCGCTGCCTGTGCGGAACTGGAGCTGGACCCGGCCGAGGTGCCGGTGTCGGCGGTGCTCGACGTGGCGCGGGACGTGGCGCACCAGGTGCTCCGGCCGGGCGCGCCGGTCAGCGCGTACCTCCTGGGGGTGGCCGTGGGACGCGGCGCGGATCCGACCGCGGCGGCGGCCCGGCTCAGCACGCTGGCGGGCTCCTGGCCGGTGGAGTTGGACGGGACCAGCGGGGTGAAGTAGCCCGGTCCGGTGAAAGTGCCTCTGGGTAGGGTGGCGGGAACGGACGGAGGCGATCATGACGGCAGACCACCCCTCGGCGCCGGTCGACCAGCCTGCCGGCGGCATGCCGGAGCAGCACGAGTCGATCCTGCTCGACGAGCCGACCACGGCCGACCTGCGGGCCAAGGTGACGGAGGCATGGCGGGAGTTCGCCCGGGCGCTTGCCGACCGGCTGCGCGGGCTGCCGGCCGGTGGGCACCTGGAGGTGACGCTCGATCCGACCGCCTCCGGCACCGGGGACGCCGTCTATTCGGTGAGCGCCGACGCCGCCGAGGGGGGTGGCCTGTCGGCCCGGGCGGTCGGCAACGCCACGCTCCCGCCGGGGTTCCGGCTGGACCGGGGGGCGGTGGCGGACATGGTGGCGTTGGGCTGGTCGCCGCCCGGCGTGGTGCCGGGTTCCGGCGAGCAGTTCGGCCTGGATTGCGGCACCGACGAGGCCACCCGGTTGTCGGCCGTACTCTCCCGGACGCTGCGCGACGTCTACGGCGCCCCGCATCCCGCGTTCCTGGTCTATCTGGTGCAGGACGCCGACGGTGAGCCGCTGGCGGTGGAGCCGCTCGGCACCGCGCGCGGTGAGTTCGGCCAGGACCGGGGCTCCGAGGCGGACCTCGACGAGGCGTTGGCCGCCGCGGCGGCCCAGGCGGGCGAGAATGACGTGCTGGCGTTGGAGGAGCGGGTCCGGACGGTCGTCTCGACGATGTTAAAGTCGGACGCCGACCAGGTGCAGGTGGACTCCGACGGTGACATCAACATCCGGGCCGGTTCGGCCATGGTGTTCGTGCGGGTACGCGACAATCCGCCGCTCGTCGACGTCTTCTCGCCGGTGTTGACCGAGGTCGAGCCGACCGAGCGGCTCTACGTGAAGCTCTCCGAGCTGACCAATCGGATGCCGATCGGGCGGCTCTACTGCGCCGACGACACGGTCTGGGCGTCCATCCCGGTCTTCGGCCGCAACTTCCAGGCCACCCACCTGATGCTCGCGGTGCAGGTGATGACCGGTCTCGCCGACGAGCTCGACGACCGGTTGCACGGCGAGTTCGGTGGCAAGCGCTTCTTCGGCGAGGGCGACAAGCCGGCCCGGGCGCAGGAGCACCGCACCGGCATGTACCTCTGACAACGCCGCCACGCCGCAACCGCCACGCCGCCGCCGACGATCGGCGTCAGCCCGTGGACGGTCCGACGCCGGGGGATTCGACCAGCCGGGACAGCACGATGGTGCTGCGCGACGACGTGACGAACGATTCGGCCCGCAGCCGCTCGAGCGCATCCTCCAGGTGGGAGATGTCGGCGGCGCGCAGGTGTACGAGCGCGTCCGCCTCGCCGGAGACGGTGTAGGCGCCGACGACCTCGGGGTGCCGGCGGGCCGCGACGCCGATCTGCGCCGGCGTGGTCCGCCCGGCGCAGAACAGCTCGACGAACGCCTCGGTGGTCCAGCCGACGGCGGCCGGGTCGACCACGGCGGTGAAGCCACGGATCACCCCGGTCGCCCGCAGCCGGTCGACGCGTCGCTTGACCGCCGGGGCGGACAGTGACACCCGGTTGCCGATGTCCGCGTACGAGGCGCGGGCGTCCGCCACGAGTAGCGCAATGATTCGCTGGTCTACCGCGTCTATCTGCAACGTTCCGCCTCTGGGAAGCAATGGTCGTGGCTGTTACCAAAGTTCTAACCTACCTACTCTTGGTGACCGTGAACCAGCAGCGAGTCTCGCGAAAGCGGACATATCTCATGTGCTCGCCCGACTACTTCGCGGTCGAGTACGCGATCAACCCGTGGATGGACGTCACCACCCCGGTCGACGCGGACCTGGCGGTCAAGCAGTGGGACCGGCTCCGCGAGACGCTGCTCGGGCTCGGTCACGAGGTGCACCTGCTGACCCCCGGGGCGGGCCTGCCGGACATGGTCTTCGCGGCCAACGGCGCCTTCGTGGTCGACGGCACGGCCTACGGCGCCCGGTTCAAGCACGAGCAGCGGGCCGCCGAGGCCGCCGCGCACCGGGAGTTCTACGAGGGGCAGGGCTGGCGGTTCCTCGCGCCGAGCGAGACCAACGAGGGTGAGGGCGACTTCGCGTACCTGCCGGACGCGCACGGCGGGCTGATCCTCGCCGGCCACGGCTTCCGGACCGAGCTGGCGGCGCACGCCGAGGCGCAGGAGGCGCTCGGCCGGCCGGTGGTCTCACTGCGCCTGGTCGACCCGCGCTTCTACCACCTGGACGTGGCGCTCGCCTCGATCGACGACGGGAACATCGTCTACTACCCGGGCGCCTTCTCCGCGGCCAGCCAGCGGGTGCTGCACCAACTCTTCCCGGACGCGGTGGTGGCGGACGACGAGGACGCCCTGGCCTTCGGCCTGAACCTGGTCAGCGACGGGCTCAACGTGGTGCTGAACAACGAGGCCACCCGGCTGGCCGGCACGTTGCGGGCGGCCGGCTACCAGCCGGTCCCGGTGGAGCTGGCCGAGCTGAAGAAGGGCGGCGGCAGCGTGAAGTGCTGCATCGCCGAGCTGCGGCCCTGACCCGGACCCCCTGACCCCGGACCCCCGCCGCCGCGTCAGCCGAGCGTGGCCAGCTCGTTGATCACCACGTTGGAGAGCATCCGGCCGTCGAGCTGCACCTTGCGCAGATACCACTTCTGCTGCGGGGTACGCGGCTGGTTGAACTGCCAGGAACCGCGCGGGCTGTCGATCTGGCCGATCTTGCCGAGCGCCAGGTTGACCTGCGTCGGGTTCGGGTCGCCGTCGACCAGCCGGATCGCCTTGTCCAGTACCTGCGCGGCGTCGTACGAGGCCATCGCGTAGGTGGTCGGTGAGGTGTTGAACGTCTTGCGGTACGCGGAGGCGAACACCCGGTTCGCGGTGTTGTTCAGGTCCGCCGAGTAGTTGAGCGCGGTCTCGATGCCGTGGGCCTCGATCAGCCGCCGGTCCCGGCCCTTCTCGCCGTCGTCGAGCTGGTCGAGGACGGTGCCCTCGGTGAGGAACCCGGGCGCGTAGATCGGCCCCCGGTAGCCGGCGTCGTAGAGCTGCTTGACGAACTGCACGGCCTGCGGGCCGGTGTAGTGACAGAAGACGGCGTCCGGGTTGCGGCCGAGCGCCTTGCGGATCGGCCCGGTGTAGACCCCCTTGCCCGGGTTGGCGTAGTCGGGGGTGTAGATCGGTTCCTCGGTGAGCCGGCGGCCGAGTTCGTAGCCGCGCCGCAGCCCGTCGACGACGTCCCGGCTGCTGGCGCCCTGGGTGCCGAAGATGGCGATCCGGCTCGACGGGTCCAGGATCCGGCGCAGGTATTCACCGAGCGCCACGCCCGGCTCGTCCAGCACGTACGAGGTGCGCCAGATGTAGAGGACGCCCTTGAGCGAGGCGGGGGAGGCGTTGGAGCCGATGAGCGGCACCCGGGCCCCCTCCACGGCATCCCGGATGCCGGTCATGACGGTCGGGCTGACCACGCCGGTGAGCGCGAGCACACCCTCCTTCAGGAGCCGGTCGACGGCGGCCTTGCCGGTGGCGGCGCTGTCGCCCTCCTCGGCCGGCACCACCGTGACCGGGTGCCCGCCGAGCTGCTGCCCGTGCGTGCTGAGGAAGAGCTGGAAGCCGTTGGTGATGTCGTCGCCGATGGCCTTGTTCGGGCCGCTGCCGGGCACGATCAGCCCGATCTTGATCGGGCTGCCGGCCGCCGGTTGCTCCGGGGAGTCGTCGCCGGAGCCGCAGCCGGCCGCGAACCCGGTGACGCCGAGCGCGCCCAGCAGTTGCAGAGCACGCCTGCGGTTCATCTGTGCCACCGAACTTCCTCCCCGCCGGGGGTGGCCATGGTGCACACCCCATCGGCGTTCTACCTGGTCGTCGACGTTGCGTCAATGCCCGGAAGATCACTGTGAAGGGACCGCAACGCCTCGACCACCCGGGGCCACGCGACCGAGTCCGGCGCGATCAGCCCGAAGTGCTCGCATTCCGCCAGCTCAACCAGTATGGCGGTGCCGCCGGCGGCCTGGTCGGCGGCCACCCAGGAGCGGCTCGTCGACACCGGAACCTGCTGGTCGAGCGACCCGTGCATCACTACCGTCCGTGCCGGGATCGGTACCAGCGCCGATGGATCCGTGGCCGCGTACCGGTCCGGGACGTCCGCCGGGCCGCCGCCGAGCAGCGCGGCCACCGCCCCGCCGTCCAGGTCCAGCCGGTACGCCTCGGCGAGGTCCGCGATCGGGGCCAGCGCGAGCACGCCGCCGACCGTCTCCGGGGCGTGCGCGGCCACGTACAGCACCAGGTGACCGCCGGCCGAGTGACCGACCAGGATCGGTGGGACGGGCGCCACCCGGCCGGGCAGCGCGGCGGCGGCCAGCCCCGGCAGCGCGGCGACCCCGGCGCGTACGTCGGTGAGCGTGTTCGGCCAGCCGCCGCCGGGCGGGCCGGTCCGGCGGTATTCGAGCTGCGCCACCGGATGGCCGAGCGCGGCCAGCGCCGTGGCCATCGGGCCGGTGTGGGCGCGGTCGTACTCCGCCCGCCAGAAGCCGCCGTGCACCACGACCACGAGCGGTCGGGCCGGACCGTCACCGGCCGGGCGGCGCAGGTCGGCACACTGGTCCGGGTGGCCGCCGTAGGCGACGGTGGCGTCCGGCGGCGGAGCCGGCCGGGTCAGCACGTCACGCGGGTCGCTGGGCATGCGGGGACGGTAGCCTGCGCGGTCCTGCGCGCGTGCGCGTGGTCGGCGTGGGTAAAGATGGTTGCCATGACCGAAGCGCACCCCGGCGGACACGACGAACAGGGCAACGATGGCATCCCCGGCACCGTGGTGGTGGTCGGGCCGGACGGCCGACCGGTCGGCACCGTGCAGACCGACGAGGGCAAGGGTGAGGATCCGACCCGTCTGGTCGAGCAGCCGGCCAAGGTGATGCGGATCGGCAGCATGATCAAGCAGTTGTTGGAGGAGGTGAAGGCCGCCCCGCTCGACGACGCCAGCCGGCACCGGATGCGCGAGATCCACGAACGCTCGATCGTCGAGCTGAAGGAGGGGCTCGCCCCGGAGCTGCGCGAGGAGTTGGAGCGGATCTCGCTGCCGTTCACCGAGCAGCAGGCGCCGAGCGAGGGTGAGCTGCGCATCGCCCACGCCCAGCTGGTCGGCTGGCTGGAAGGGCTGTTCCACGGCATCCAGGCCGCGCTTGTCGCCCAGCAGATGGCCGCCCGCGTCCAACTGGAGCAGATGCGCTCCGGCCGGCAGGCGCTGCCGAGTGGCCCGGGCGGCCCGGGCGGCCCGGGCGGGATGGTTCCGGGCATGCCCGGGATGCCCGGCGCCGAGGGCCACGCTCCCGGCCAGTACCTGTGACGCGCCGGCCGGGGCGCGCGCGACGCGCCCCGGCCGGTCAGTCCACCCCGAAAACCTTCTCCAGGTACGCGGCGACGCCGTCGGAGGTGTTCGCCCCGGTCACCTCGTCCGCGATCTCCCGTACCGCCGGATGGGCGTTGGCGACCGCCACCGCCCGACCGGCCCAGGTCAGCATCGGCACGTCGTTCGGCATGTCGCCGAAGGCCAGCACGTCCCGTTCGTCGACGCCCAGCCGGGCGGCGTACCAGGCCAGGCCGGCCGCCTTCGTCACACCGGCGGCGGAGATCTCGATCAGGCCGCTGTAGGACGAGTGGGTGGCCTCGGCCAGCCCTTCCAGCGCGCCGGCCACCACCCGGACGAACACGTCCGGGTCCTGCTCCCCGGCCCGGGCCAGCAGCTTCACCGCGGGCGCGGCGAGCAGCTCCTCCGGCGACTCGACGGCTCGGATGGCGTCCGCGTCGGCGTCCCAGCGCAGCGGATAGTGCGCCTCGTGCCGCATCTGCCGGCTGTCCACGATCTCCACCGCGAAGCTCACCCCGGGCACCTCGGCCCGCAGTCGCCGGGCCACCTCGGCCAGCAGCTCCGGGGCGAGCGGGTCGGCGCGCAGCACCTCGTCGGTGACCGGGTCGTACACCACCGCGCCGTTGGCGCAGATCGCCGGCAGCGGCTCGGGGAGCTGGTCGTACACGAGTTGGAGCCAGCGGATCGGACGGCCGGTGACAAGCACGACGGGCGTGCCGGCGGCGGCGATCCGGGTCAGCACCGCCGCGGTACGCGGGCTGAGCGTCCGGTCGTCCCGCAGCAGCGTGCCGTCGATGTCGGTGGCGACGAGTCGAGGTGGCTCTCCCATCACCGGGAGAGTAGTCGGTCCAGGTAGACCGCGACGCCGTCGTCGTCGTTGCGCAGGGTGATCTCGTCCGCGGCGGCGCGCAGCTCGGGGTGGGCGTTCGCCACCGCCACCCGCGCCCAGCCGGCCCAGCCGAACATCGGCAGGTCGTTGGGTTGGTCGCCGAAGACCAGCACGTCCGCCGGGTCGACGCCGAGCCGGTCGGCGACGACGCTCAGCCCGCTGGCCTTGTCCACGCCGGGCGGGCAGATCTCGACGAAGCCGAGCCCGGCCTGGGTGAGCGTGGCCGTCTCCGGCGACACGATCCGGCGGGCTACCGCGAGCAACTCGTCGACGTGGTGGTCCTCGGTCCGGACGAACGCCTTGACCACGTCGCAGGCGAGACATTCCGCCCGGCTGCGTGCCTCGAACCGGTCCGGATAGGGCCAGCTCGGGTGGTAGTCGCCCCAGAGCGGCGCGTCGTGGTCGCCGGACGCCTCCACCATCACGGTGAGCGGGCCGACGGCGGCCTCCAGGTCGGCGAGGAGACGAGTGAGCACCTCGCCGGGGAGACGCTCGTCACGCAGCACCAACGGGCCGGCCGGGTCGCTCTGGTCGACCACCCATCCGCCGCCGGCCATCACGAGGAAGTCGGCGGCGCGGATGTCGTTGCGGCTCAGTTCGGCCAGTCGCGGTCCGCGCCCGGTGGCGCCGACCACCGGGATCCCGGCGGCCCGCACCCGGTCCAGCACCCCGTGGGTGTACGCGGACACGGTGTCGTCGCTGCGGACGAGCGTGCCGTCGAGGTCGGTGGCGATCAGCTTGGGCAGGCCCGGGCGGGTCATGGTTCCTCCTTCGCCCCGCCGCCGTCACGCCGGCCGACCTGGTCCTTCGTGCCGCGACCATGGGACGGCGGGCAGCAACCGTATCTCGCCGCGCAGGGGTCATCCATGGCGTTCCGGCGAATCGGCCGCGAATCCCCGGCGGCGATCCGGTGACCCGCTCAGCGGGAGCGGTCGGGGCCGGCGAACGGCGTCGTCGGCTCCACCGTCAGGTCGGCCGGGGCCGGCGGCCCGTCGTCGTCGATCGTCCGCCCCCGCCGCCGGGCGGTCCGGCCGCCCGGACCGTGGGCCGGCGCGTCGTCCGCCGGGTCGGCGGCCCGTTCCCCGACCCGCCCGGTCAGGTGCAGCGTGGCCGCCAGCAGCACGACGGCGAGGAAGGCGGTGATCAGCCCTCGGCCGTGCTCCACCTGGATGCTCTGCTCGACCGGGAAGAAGAGTATGCGCCTGGCGACCTGCTGGAGCGAGGAGGCGGTCGCGACGAGCACGCCGAGCAGGGCGGCGGCGAGGCCCAACCCGGCGATCCGGGCGTGCTGCCGCACCGCGGGAGCCCCGCGCAGCGCCAGCGCCGTGCCGACCGACAGCCCGAGCAGCCCCACCAGGTATGCCACCCCGAAGCCGCCGGTCTCGGAGATGCCGCTGGCCAGCAGGTTCGGCGCGTTCTCCGCCCGGGACCCATCGGGGATGACGATCACCACCCACTCGCCGATCAGCGAGGCGAGCGCGGCGACCGCGCCGAGGCCGGCGAGCACCGGGGGCAGGCGGTGGTCCCGGCCCAGGCCGGCCAGCGTCCGGCCGACCCGGCCGGACGGTTCCGATCGGGCGTCGGTGTCGCCCCACTCGACGACAGTGGTGCCGTCGGAGCGGCTGTCCTGCCTGGGGATGGGGAGATCCTGCGACATCGGCCACCCTTCCCGTTCGCGGGCCTGCGTCGAATCATGGCACAGACGACGGCCCGGTATCGGGGGCGTGGAGCGGGAGGGGCGGTGCGGGGCGGCGCGCTTTCGGTTAGCGTCGGTGCCATGCCTATCCGTACCGCATCCGCTCGTTGGCAGGGCAACCTCGCCGAGGGGTCGGGAACCGTCCGCACCGGCAAGGGCGGCCTGTCCGGCAACTACTCCTTCAAGTCGCGTTTCGAGGAGGGCGAGGGCACGAACCCCGAGGAGCTGATCGGCGCCGCGCACGCGAGCTGCTTCTCGATGGCCCTTTCCAAGCAGCTCGCCGACTCGGGCGCCACCGACACGTCGGTGGAGACCACCGCCAAGGTGCACTTCGACAAGACTGACGCGGGCATGACCGTGACCCGCATCGACCTGGAGACCGTCGGCCAGGCACCCGGGCTCGACGAGGCCGGGTTCACCAAGCTGGCCGAGGCCGCCAAGGAGAACTGTCCGATCTCCCGGCTGCTCTCCCCCGGCGCGCAGATCACGCTCACCGCCCGCCTGGCCTGACGCTCGCGCCTGGCCATCCTGCCCGCACTTCCCCGGAAAGAGGACCCGTCGGGCCACTCTTTCCGGGAAGTGCGTGGATCTTCGACGGGTGGTCGACGGGTGGCGGCAGCGGGGAGGATGGTCGGCGTGGCCGTGGAGATGAGCCGGGACCGGTTCGAGGAACTGGTCGGCGAGGCACTCGACGAGGTGCCCGAGGAGTTGCTCGGGCTGATGAGCAACGTGGTCATCCTGGTGGAGGACGACCCGCCGCCCGGCGAGAACCTGCTCGGGCTCTACGAGGGGCATGCGCTCACGGCGCGCGGCTGGGACTACTCCGGCGTCCTGCCGGACCGCATCCTGATCTACCGCAACCCGATCCTGGCGATCTGCGACACCGACGACGACGTCGTCGAGGAAGTCGCGGTGACCGTGGTGCACGAGATCGCCCATCACTTCGGCATCGACGACGAGCGCCTGCACGCCCTCGGTTGGGGCTGACCGGGCCCCGGCCCGCCCCCGCTCGGCCGATCCCCGCGGTTGCGCCAGTCCCCTAACCTCCGGGTCAGGCACATCCCGATGCAGGAGGAAACAACCCCATGCGCAGCGCTCTCTTCTCCGCGGAGAACCTCGAGAAGGAGTCCCAGCAGCCGGGCATGCGGCTGCAGAACTCCAAAATGCTGAAGATCGAGCTGAACGGCGAGGCGATGGCCCGCGTCGGGTCGATGGTCGCCTACCAGGGCCAGGTGCAGTTCCAGGCGCTCGGCTCGGGCGGCATCGGCAAGTTCATCAAGCAGCGGCTCACCGGCGAGGGTGTGCCGCTGATGAAGCTTTCCGGGCGCGGCGACGTGTTCCTCGCCGAGCTGGCCAAGGACGTGCACATCATCGACCTGGAGCCCGGCGACGCCCTGTCGATCAACGGCTCCAGCGTGCTCGCCTTCGACTCGACCCTCCAGTACGACATCAAGATGGTGAGCGGCATGGGCATGGCGTCCTCGTCGGGCCTGTTCAACTGCGTCTTCAGCGGGCACGGCCGGATCGCCATCACCACCAAGGGCACCCCGGTGGTGCTGAACGTGGACGCGCCGACGTACGTCGACCCGCAGGCGGCGGTCTGCTGGTCGGCCAATCTCCAGACCGGCTACCACCGGGCCGAGCAGCTCGGCCTGGGCACGCTGCTCGGACGCAGCACCGGCGAGGCGTTCACGATGAGCTTCGCCGGCCAGGGCTTCGTCGTGGTGCAGCCCTCCGAGGAACCGCCGGTGGCCGGCAGCGGCGCCCAGCAGCAACAGCAGGGTGGCCTGCTCGGCGGCCTGCTGCAGTGAGCTCCGGGCCGGGTGCGTTCCTGGGGAACGCACCCGGCCCGGTTCAGGTCAGCTCGCCGGCGCGCAGCCGGGCCAGCCAGGCCGCCGCGTCGGCGTAGTCGGCGTCGGAGAGACCGGCCGGCGCGGGCGTCGGCACGTCACCCGCCGCCGTGCTCCAGCGGTGCCGGGGGTACGAGCCGAGGAAGCGGACGTCGGCGCAGACCCGGCGCAGCCCGCGCAACGCCTCGCCGAGGCGTACGTCGGCGACGTGCCCGGTGCAGTCCAGGAAGAACACGTAACGCCCGAGCGCCTCGCCGGTGGGGCGGGACTCGATCCGGGTCAGGTTCACCCCGCGTACGGCCAGCTCCATCAGCACGGACAGCAGCGCGCCCACCCGGTCGTGCGCGATGTAGACCGCAAGCGAGGTGAGGTCGTCGCCGGTCGGCGGCGGGGGCGGCCCCGGGCGGGACACCAGCGCGAACCGGGTCACCGCGTCCGGATGGTCGGCGATCTTGTCGGCGAACACGGTCAGCCGGTGCCGGGCGGCGCCGATCGGGGCGCAGATGGCGGCGTCGTACTCGCCGGTCGCCGCGCCGGCCGCGGCGGCCCCGTTGGAGAGCACGTCGACCACGGTGGCGTCGGGCAGATGGTCCCGCAGCCAACTGCGGCACTGGGTGGACGCCTGCGGGTGGGCGGCCACGCTGCGTACCGCGGCCGGTGTGACGCCGGGGCGGCCGGCGAGCACGAACTCCACCGGCAGGATCACCTCCCGGGTGATCATCAACGGGTCACCCTCGGCCAGTTCGTCGAGTGTCACCCCGACCGCGCCGCCGATGGAGTTCTCCAGTGGCACCATGGCGGCGTCCGCCTCCCCGGCCCGGACGGCGTCGAGGGCCTCGCCGACGCTGCGGGCGGGCGTCCGGTCCCCCCGTTCGGCGGCGGGCAGGCTACGCAGCGCCTGCTCGGCGAAGGTGCCCTCGGGTCCGAGGTAGACGAAGCGGGTCGGTGGTGTTCCCGGCATGGTCACCACACTACGCACCCGGGGTGCCGTCGCAGGCCAGGGTGCGGATGCCCGTGGGCGCGGTGGCGCGGACCTCGACGCCGCACACGTCGGTGCCGGCGGTCACCAGTTTCGGCGTGCCGGATCGACCCCGTGTGACCA
This sequence comes from Micromonospora sp. WMMD975, assembly GCF_029581215.1. Classification (NCBI taxonomy): domain Bacteria; kingdom Bacillati; phylum Actinomycetota; class Actinomycetes; order Micromonosporales; family Micromonosporaceae; genus Micromonospora; species Micromonospora sp. WMMD975. Next base: position 5,693,644 of record NZ_CP120739.1, on the reverse strand, counting down.
CCTGGAGTTCCTCGTGCCCGGAGACCGCCAGCACGGTGTAGTGCCAGCCCTCCGCGCAGAGCGGACCGGTTCGGACGGTGACCCGGACCGCTCGCGGCAGCACCCCGGCGGAGCCGCGCAGCAACGCGACGATCCGGTCGCCGGACGGCTTGCCCCGGCAGGGTGTGGCGGCCGGGTCGGGCGCCGGGGTGGGCCGCGCCGGCGTGGCGGGGGTGACCGGTGCCGACGGGGTCGGGGTGGGCGTGGCCGACGCCGAGGCGGATGGGCCGCCGGCCTCGGTGGCGGGTGGCTCGCGCAGCTCGGGCGGCTGCCCGCAGGCGGTGAGCACGAGCAGCGCGAGCAGCGTCGCCGGGAGGGCACGGCGGTGGGGCGGGGTGCGGGGCACGGTGCAGTCCTCGACATCGAGGGGCGTCATCACGGCCGGGGGCCGAGCCCATCGTAGGAGGTGCGCCCGCACCGGAGAAGCCGGGTGCTCGGCGGGATGCCCCCGGCGGGGTCAGAGCACGCAGAAGAAGGTGAGCGAGCCGGCCACCTCGGCACCGGTGAGCACCGGCGTGGAGATGGCGTCCACCGTCGTCCCGGCGTCGGAGCCGGGCCCCTGGACCCGGAGCAGACCACGGGCGAGCCGGCCGGAGAGCAACGCGAGCAGCGGCGGGATCTTTTCGGTCTCCTGCTCGGTGAGCTCGCTGGGGCTGGCGGTGAAGTCGACCAGGCGCAGGCCACCCTCCAGCAGCGGGCGACCGACCACGTCCTCCGGCGCGCCCAGGCAGAGCAGGTCGCAGCCGGACGAGGAGATCGCCACCACGGTGGTGTCGGCGTCGATCAACAGGCACGGCTCGGCGGCCCGGGAAACCGTCCCGGACCACTGTGCGAAATTGTCGGACTCCTGCTCGGTGGGTGTCTCGGTCGGGGACGCGAACACTTCCGAGAGTGAGAGCTCGACGTGGGCCACCGCGCCTCCTATGTACACCGACGGTCTGTCCACGCTAGCCGGTCGGCACAGCGACCACCCGGCCGCGCTGCGCCTCCCGGTCACCGGTGCTCACCCGTGAGGCTGGGCGGCGCAGGGACCGGGGGACATGCGTCGGTGCGACGGGAGCCCCGGGGGGCGGGCGACCGGCGACGACGCGGAACGACGGAACCGGTCGGGGCGGTGCCGCGGACCGCGTGGCGTCGTCCGAGACGTTACCGGCGGGCGGCCCGCTTGTCAGCGGCCGTTCGGCCCTCGTCATACCACCGGTAGTCGGCAGATGGACGGTACGTGCCGTTGAGCCACGTCGACGGCGCCTCGGCGACCCGGGACAACTTCTCGGCGGTGGCCGGGCTGATCCGGTTGCCGGCGGCCACGAGCAGCCGGTCCAGCTCCCGGTGGGTGGCCATGAGGCAGTCCTTCGGGAGGCCGTAGACGCTGATCACCCCGGAGCCGACGAACGTCAGCACCGGCGTCACCGGGATCGGCAGACCGACCGCGTCGGAGAGCGCCTTGCTGGCCCGCTTGGCGTCGCGGCGCGCCTCGGCCACATAGGGTGGACGCTTGCCGTTGATCTGCACGACGTCGCCGGCGACAAGCACCCGCGCCCGGCCGTGGTCGGCGATGGTGACCGCGAAGAGCCCGCTCGGCCCGATCGCGAGGAACCCGGCCCGATCGTCCTGGCCGCGGTCGAGCAGCGCGTCGGCCAGGTCTGTCCGTGGCCACTCGATGACGTGCCAGGCGGGCCCGAGGTGGTCGAGTTGCCCCAGGGCGCGGGCCCCGGCGGCTTCCAACCGGCGGGCCCCCCGGTCGGCGCGACGGCGGCGGGCCCACTCCAGGGGACTGGGACGCGCCGGCTCGAGCGCCGGGGCGGCCTCGACCCGGGGATGTGCCGCGCGGGGCGGCAGTGCCCGGCTCGGTACGGCTCGGCGAGCGGGAAAGACAGTCATCGCGACCTCCGGCAAAAGGTCTCTCGAAGTTATGTCTCCACTACCCTACGTTGCACACCCGGGGGTCCGGCAAGTTGGACCGCCGGAATGACTGTGGATGAATGCCATATTCATTCACACTTCTTTTCCGGATGGTGCGGAAGCCTGCCCTAGGCTGCGGGGGTGACGCACTACGTGGACAGCGAAGTGGCCCGGCTCGGCACGGTGCTGCTGCACCGCCCGGGGCCCGAGCTCGCCCGCCTCACCCCACGCAACAACGACTCCTTGCTCTTCGACGCTATCCCATGGGTGGGACGCGCGCAGGAGGAGCACGACGCCTTCGCGGCGGCCCTGCGCTCGCGCGGCGTCGAGGTGCTCTACCTGGCCGACCTGCTCGCTGAGACGCTCGCCGTGCCGGACGCCCGGGCCGAGCTTACCGAGCGGGTGCTGCGGTCCCGCCGCCTCGGGGACACCCTGCGCGCCCGGGTCGCCGACCACCTGGCGTACCTCGATCCGGCCGCCCTGGCCGACGTGTTCATCGCCGGTCTCGCGCACGAGGAGCTGCGGATCGGCGCCGAACGGCCCGGCGGTCTGGTCTGGACCCTGATGGACCGGCACGACTTCGTGATCGACCCGCTGCCCAATCTTCTCTTCACCCGCGACTCGTCGGTGTGGATCGGCGACCGGGTCGGCGTCACCAGCCTGGCCATGCCGGCGCGGCGGCGGGAGACCACGCTCACCGACGCGATCTACCGTTACCACCCGCGCTTCGCCGGCACCGAGTTCGTCTACCACCCCGGGCTGGAACACGTGGAGGGCGGCGACGTGCTGCTGCTCGCCCCGGGCGTGCTCGCCGTCGGTGTCGGCGAACGCACCACCCCGGCCGGCGCGGAACGGCTGGCCCGGCAGGTCTTCGCCGCCGGGCTGGCGCACACCATCCTGGTGGTGCCGATCGCCCAGGAACGCGCCACCATGCACCTGGACACGGTCTGCACCATGGTCGACGTGGACGCCGTGCTGATGTACCCGAACATCGCCAGCGAGCTGTCCGCGTACACCGTCGTGGCCGGCGCGGACGGTGAGCCGCGGGTCGACGGCCCGGCCCCGTTCCTGCGGGCCGCCGCCGACGCGATGGACCTCGACCAGCTCCGGGTGATCGACACCGGCCTGGACCCGGTCACCGCCGAGCGCGAACAGTGGGACGACGGCAACAACACGCTCGCCCTCGCGCCGCGCCTCTGCGTGGGCTACGAACGCAACGTGGAGACCAACGCGCAGTTGGAGCGCGCCGGCATCGAGGTGATCGCCATCGCCGGCTCCGAGTTGGGCTCCGGCCGGGGCGGCCCCCGCTGCATGTCCTGCCCCCTCGTCCGCGAGAAAGGCGGGGGCCCCGCTTAACGCTTTCGGTAGAGGCGGGGCCCCCGCTTAACGCCGTGCGTTAAGAAGGGCCCCCGCCTAACACCGGGCGGTCAGCGCAGGGTGAGCTGGCGACCGAGCAGGCCCTGGCGGGCGCGGCGGGCGGCGGCGTCCAGCGGCTCCGGGTCCGCGAGCGCCTCCGCGTAGCGCTTGGCGAACTGCGCGACCGGGCCCTCCCACTCGCCGGCCGGAGTGTCCTCCGGCAGGTCCCAGACCGGCGCCAGCCGGCCGTGCGCGCGGAACATGCCGGCGAACTTCGTGTCGTCGCCGAGCGTCAGCGCGCCGGCCGCGCCCAGCCGGGCCAGGGCGTTCAGCGCGGCGTCCTCGTCGTCCGGCAGCACCCAGCGCACGTGTGCCTTCTCCGGCACCTGGCACCAGTACGCCGCCCGCGCCGCGTCCAGCTTGACCGTCGGATAGATCGCCGCGTTCGCCCGCTCCAGGGACGCCTGCACGGTCGGGTCGTCGATGGCGCCCGGGTCGAGCCAGAAGTCGAACCCGTCGTGCATGGTGATCTCCAGCGGCCCGTCCACCAGGATGTCCTGGAGGCGGGGGCCGGGCCCGGGCAGCGGCGGCACGCTCACCTGACCGCCCGGCTCGGTGCGCAGCGCGCTGAGCAGCGCGTCGGCCAGGTCCCGGGAGACGTCGCCGGACTGCTGGTGCCGTTGCAGGCCGATGAGGACCCGCCCGTCCGGCTTGGCGACCGCCGGGGCGGCCATCGGCAGGACGGTGGCCAGGATGACCGGCCGGTCGCCGTACTCCTCGACCAGCTCGGGGGTCAGCCGCAGCGGCGCGGACGCGGCCGGCACCAGCTCGCGCAGGGCGATCCACTCCGGCTCGTCCGCCAGCCCCTCGAACGGTCGGGGTACGAAGATGTCGCGCACCTTCTCCCGCTTCGGGGTGGCTTCGACGGTCCGCTGGTTCTTTCGACGCTTGCTCACGGCGAGAAAGCCTAGATGCCCGCGGGGGCGCCCGGGGGCCGGACCCGCCTGCCCGGCCGGGTCAGCCGGTGGCGACCAGGTCCGGCCGGTACGACCCGGCGGGGTCGAACTCCGCCCACACGCTCTGGCCCAGGCCGTCCCGCTCGACGCCCCAGCGGCTGGAGAGGCCGGAGACGATGTGCAGCCCGCGCCCGTCGACCGCGTCCGGCGGGGCGACCCGGATCCGCGGGCCGGCACCGGAACCGCCGTCGGTGACCCGGAGCTGGACGCTCGGCCCCCGGTCGGTGACGCGGAGCCGCCACGCCACCCGGACCACGCCGCCGGGCAGCGCCCCGGCGTGCCGGACCGCGTTGCCGACCAGTTCGGCGAGGACCGCCACCAGGTCGGCCAGCAGGACCGGGGGTACGACGCCGGTCAGCTCGTCGGCGAGCCGGTGCCGTGCCACGCGCGCGCCGGTCGCGTCGTGGGGCACCACCACGCACCACGACCGTTCGGCCGGTCCCGTCGACACGTCGTTCCTTCCACAGTCGTGGGCGCCCGGTTCATCCCCGGGGCAGCCGCACCTCCGCGACCGTACCTCCACCGGATCTCGGTCGGAGGGACACCCATCCATTCTGCTGTTCCACGATCTGCCGGACGAGATAGAGACCCAGCCCGGCGCCGGGATAGCGGCGGCGGTCGCCGGACTCGCCCTGCCAGAACCGGTCGAAGGCCCGTTCCACGTGCTCCGGCCGGATGCCGATGCCACGGTCGGAGACGCGGAACGTGACGGTCCGCTCGTTCGCGTCGGCGCTGACCTCGATCGGCGTGTCCGGCAGCGAGTATTTTCCCGCGTTGGTGCCCAGTTCGGTGAGCACGGTGGCCAGGTTGTGCCGGTCGCCGAGGGCTTTCGGCAGGTCGGTGGGGAGGTTGAGCACGATCCGGTGCCGGATGTCGGCCGGCAGGTCGACCACCGCCGCCCGGAGCGCGTCGACCAGGTCGAACGGGGCGGCGGGCTCGCCGCCGGGACGGTTCTCGGTGGCTGCGGTGAGCAGGCGGTCGACCAGGCGGGCCAGATCGTTGGCCCGCTGCCCGATGATCCGGGCGGCCTCCCGCCGGTCGTGGTCGCTGAGGGAGTCCCAGTGGTCGGTGAGCGTGTCCGCGTACCCCTTGATCACGGTGACCGGGGTGCGCAGTTCGTGGCTGGTGACCGCGACGAAGAGGTCCCGGTCGTGGTCGCGTCGGTGCTGGTCGGTGATGTCGCGGAAGGTCACCACCCGCAGCGCGTTCGGGCCGGGCAGCTCACCGGAGGTGATCCGCAGCCAGCGGCCGTCCGGCAGCCGGTGGTCGAGCACCTGCCCGGACGGGGGCAGGGGGAACGGCAACGACCGGCTCAGCGCCTCGTTCGCCGGGCAGCCGGTCACCTGGGCGGCGGCCGGGTTCCAGAGCCGGACCCGGTTGTCCCGGTCCACCACCGCCAGGCCGTCGGCGAGCGCGGCCACGACCGGACCGTCGCCGTGCACCGGCAGGCCGGTCTGGTCGCCGTACATGTGCGCGACGCAGGCGGCCACGTATCCGACGACGGCGCGTTGCGAGGCGTCGAGCGGCTCGTCCGTCGGGTAGAGAGCGTGCAGGCTGCCGACGGTGAGCCCACCGATCTCGGCCCGTGCCACGATCATCCGGCCCAGCCCCCGGCCGGCGATCTCGTCGGCGAGCACGCCCGGGATCGAGTCGATCCGGACCTCCCGCACCGGCGGGCCGGCCAGCAGGCAGACGGTGGCGGGGTCGGTGGCCGGCAGCGGGCGGCCGATGACGAACTCGGCGCTACCGGTCGCCGCGATCACCCGCCCGCCCGCCGGGGTGAACTCCACGAAGACCAGGCCCGTCGCGCCGACCGCCGGTTCGACCTCGCGGAGCAGGCGGGTGAGTACGGCGAGACCGGATTCGCCCGCGTTGATCATCTTGATCACTGTGGTGTGGCCGGCGATGAGGACGGGGTAGTCGGTTCGCTCCGGCATGTCCCGAGTGTGCCCCGCCGGCCGCCCCGGGGACACCCCCGCCCGGTCGACCGGGCGGTAGGCGGACCGACGGGCATCATCGACCCAACCGGGTCAACGCGCGGGCGGGCCGGTCCGTGATCACGCCGTCCACCTCGGCGGCCAGCACGAGTTCCAGGTCTTCGGGTTCGTTCACGGTCCAGACGTAGACCGAGTTGCCGGCGGCACGCAACGCGGGGACGAGATGGGGCCGGGCCCGCACCAGATCCACCCCCGGGCCGGCGATCCGGCAGCCGAAGGGCAGCCGGCCCAGCGGCAGCCAGGGCGGCAGCATCTCCAGCAGCAGCACCGTCGGCAGCGCCGGCGCGAGCGCGCGGATCCGGCGTACGGCAAGCGGTGAGAAGGACATCACGGTCACGTGGACCGGTTCGTCCGGACCGGGCTCGGCGAGGCCGTGCCGGCGCAGCAGGTCGACCAGGCGGCGCTCGACGTCGCCGCGGTAGCGCGACGGGTGCTTCGTCTCGATCAGCAGCCGGACCGGCCGCCCGGCGGCCCGCACCGCGTCGAGCAGGCGGGCCAGCGTGAGCAGCCGGGTGTGCGAGTCGTCGAGGCGCACGGCGTCGGCGGACACCGCTGCGGCCGGGTGCCAGGAGCCGAAGTCGAGGGCCTCCAGCTCGGCGAGCGTACGCGCGCTGACCAGCCCGTGCCCGTTGCTGGTCCGGTCCAGCCGGCGGTCGTGCACGCAGACCAGGTGCCCGTCGCGGGTCAGCCGGACGTCGCACTCCAGCCCGTCCGCGCCCTCGTCGAGGGCGCGCAGGTAGGCGGCGAGGGTGTGCTCCGGCAGGTCGTACGAGGAGCCTCGGTGGGCGAAGACCAGGGGGGCGGTCATGGTCGGGACGTGCCTCAGAGGACCCGACCCGGCTGCCCGTCGTCGGTGACCACCGGACGACCGGCGGCGGCCCATCCGCCCATCCCGCCCTCGACGTTGCGCACCTCGTCCCAGCCGTTGCGCAGCAGGTATCCGACCACCTGCCCGGAACGGCCGCCCGAGCGGCAGATCACCGCCACCTCGCGGTCGTCGGGCACCTCGGTGAGCCGGGCCGGCAGCTCGGTCATCGGCAGGTGGTGGGCGGCCGGCGCATGGCCGGCGGCCCACTCGTCGTCCTCCCGGACGTCGAGCAGGTAGACGTCGTCGGGCACGGCCGACGCGGGCACGCTGGGAAGGTGGGCTCCGAACACGGTGCAAAGCCTAGTCGCCCGTCGCCGTCAGAGGCGGTTGACCCAGCGGGGGTTGGCGCCGGCCCACTCCGGCACCCGGGCGTCCCGCAGGGCGGTGAAGAGATCGCCGCCGCCGGTGTCCAACACGACGTACGACACCTGGTCGATGGTCTGCGGGTAGGAGGGCACCCGGACTCCGCGCAGGGCGTCCGCGGGCAGCGCGCGGAGCGCGAAGACAAGCTCGTCCAGGGGTACGCCGTTGGTGTCGACGGTCATCGCCCCGCCGACCGAGCGCAGTACCCGGTCGAGTTTCACCGGGTCGTTGCGCAGATGCGTCTGGTTGGCCCGGTCGAGCACCGCCCGGAGCATCTGCTGCTGGTGCCGCTGCCGGTCGTAGTCGCCCCCGGGCAGGTCGTAGCGCTGACGCACGTAGTCGAGCGTCCGGGCTCCGTCCATCTGCTGGCAGCCGGGGTCGAACCGGGTCCCGGTGTGGATCGAGCGGACCGGCGTGTCCACGCACATCCGGATGCCGCCGAGCTGGTCGATCACGGACCGGAAACCGGAGAAGTCGACGAGCGCCGCGCCGTCGAAGCGGACCCCGGTGAGCCGGGTGAGGGTGGCGCTGAGCAAACGCGCCCCGCTCTCGCCTCCGCCGCCGTGCTCGTACGCCGCGTTGACCTTGTCCTGGCCGCCGGGGAAGCCGGGCGCCGCCGGGATGGCCACCAGCAGGTCGCGCGGCACGGAGATCAGGTACGCCTGCCGCATCCCGGCCGGCACGTGCACGATCAGGATGGTGTCCGAGCGCTGGTCGGCGGCGCTCGCGCCGGGCCGGTGGTCGGAGCCGATCAGCAGGTAGTTGAGTGCCCCGTCCAGTTCTGTCCGTTTTTTTCGGGCGGTGGGGTCGAGTAGCTGCTCCTTGGTCACCGTGCGGTCGTACCTGTGGGTCAGCCAGTGCAGCCCGGTCACGCCGAGCGTGGCGAGCAGGACCAGGGCGAGCCCGGCGCCGAGCAGGAACCGGGGCCAGCGGGCCGGTCGGGCCGGCCCGCGTCGGTTCCGTGCTGGTCTGGACGTGACGATCCCCCCGTCGCGACGACATGAGACCCGCTCACGTCAGGCTACGGGGGGATCGGCCGGCCGGTGCCGGCTTCGGTCACTTGCGGGTGGAGAGGACGTCCGGGTTTGCCACGACGAAGTCGGCGAGCTTGTCGTTCTTGACCGCCTGGAACATGTCCATGGTCGTCTCGTTGAACTGCTCGAACTTGTTGTCCGCGGTCGAGCTGAACGTGCCGCCGTTGGTGCGCAGGGTGACCAGGTCGTTTCCGTTGAGGTTCTTGAGGGTGAAGATGAAGTCGGCGATCGGCACGCCGCCGGTGTCCAGCACGAACGCCTTGCCGGCGGCCTTCATCAGCGCGTTCAGCTTGATCGGGTTGGTCAGCATGCCGCCCTCGGTGGCCTTCTTGGCCATCGCCTTGATCAGCTGTTGCTGGTTCTGCTGCCGGTCGTAGTCGCTGTTGGGCAGGCCGTAGCGCTGGCGGGAGTAGTCGAGCGCCTCCCAGCCCTCCATCTCCTTGCAGCCCTTCTTGTGCACCACCGGCTTGTAGGACTTGCCGGACTTCTTCGCGTCCGCGTTCCACATCGGCTTGCCCTCGACCATCGACATGTGGTGCGACGGGACCTCGTGGCTGACGCAGATCCGCACCGTGCCGAGCGCGTCGATGACGTTCTTGAAACCGCCGAAGTTGATGATCGCGGCGCCGTCGAAGCCGATCCCGGTCATCGACTTGATCGTCTTGGCCATCAGCTGGGCGCCCCCCTCCCAGCCGCCGCCGTTCTGGGCGCCGTGGAAGAAGGCGGCGTTGATCTTCTCGGTGCCGCCCCGGTAGCCGCTCTTCGAGAACGCCGGGATGCGGGCCTGGGTGTCCCGGGGGATCGAGATCAGGTACGCCTGGTCGTGGCTGGCCGGGATGTGCAGGATGATGATCGTGTCCGAGCGGACGTCGTCGGCGGCCCAGCGCTCGCGGGCGTCCACGCCGAGCAGCAGCATGTCGATCGGGCCGTCCAGGCTGTTGCCGCCCTCGGCCTCGCTCTTCCCGGCCTCGCCGAGCAGGTTGCGCTGAGCGATGTTGTTCGTCGCCTGGCCGATCACGGCCTTGCTGCCGACGATCGCCACGCCGCTTGTCACCATCAGCACCGCGCCGAGGATCAGCGTGAGCTTCGCCCAGAGCGGGTCCTTGCGCTTGGTGCGCTTCTTCTTCCCGCCGCCGGGGCCACCGCCACCGGGACCACCGCCACCGGGACCGCGACCGCCGGGGCCGGGCTGGGTGGGAATGACCGGAGGGACCCGCCCGGATGAACCGGGTGCCGGTGAGTGCGGGCGTCGACTGGTCTGGACCGACATTCGTGCTCCAGCTCGGTGATCGGGGGCGGGACCACTCTACGTATCTGTTCCCGTCTTCGCGACCTTCTGTGGCGGGGTAATCCCGTCAATCCCGGCCAATGTTTTCGAGATATGGCCGAACGGGCGAGGCTGAGCGCCCGGTCGAAGGCCGCTCCCGGTGCCGTCAGCCGCCGGCGCTGTCGCCCGAGCCCTTCTGGTTGGCGTCGACCCAGCCGGCCATCCGGTCGCCGGCGATGGCCTGGTACATGGCCAGGGCCTTCTCCCGGTCGGAAACCACCACCGACTGGCCGTCGATGGTCTGGCCGCCCAGGTTCGGGCTGGTGACGAACGTCAGGTTCTCCCCGCGCAGGCTGCGGAACTGCACCGCCATGTCGGTCAACGAGAATCCCTGGTCGACCGTGACGGCGGCGGTGAGCGCCCGGAGGAAGTCGTTCAGCTTCTTCGGGTTGCTCAGCGTCCCGGTGCTGGCCGCCTTGTCCAACAGCGCCTTGAGAAACTCCTGCTGGTGGCGCATCCGGGCGAAGTCGCCGTCCGGGAACTGCTTGCGCTGCCGGACCCAGTCCAGCGCCTCGGCGCCGTCCATGTGGTTCACGCCCTTGGTGAACGTCCGGTACGGCTTGTGGATCGACTTGATGGTCCGGTCCACCTTGAGGTCGACCCCGCCCAGCGCGTCGGTGACGTCCTTGAAGCCGGCGAAGTCGATGGCCATCACGTGATCGATGCGGACGTCGGTGAAGCACTCCACGGTCTTCACCGCGAGCGGCAGCCCGCCGAACGCGAACGCCGCATTGATCTTGTTGCGGGAGCCGGAGTCGCAGGAGGCGCCCGCCTCCTCCGGGATCGGCACGTACAGGTCACGCGGGATGGAGACCAGGTAGGCGCTCTTGTGGTCGGCCGGGATGTGCATGACGATCACGGTGTCCGCCCGCCACTTGCCGGCACCGTCGACCGGGGCGTCCGGATCCCGCGAGTCGCTGCCCACGAGCAGGATGTTGAACGCGCCGTCGACCTGCTTGGCCGGCCGCCCGCCGGTGATCTCCGAGAACGGGTCGGTGCGGGCCAGGTCGCCGTCGAGGTTACGGGCGTAGAGCCAGCCGCCGACGCCGCCGAGCAGCGCCAGCGCGAGCACCACGACGCCGGTCACCAGGCCGATGCGCTTCCAGCGCGGGCGGGGGCGGCGACCTGGCCCGCCGGAACCACCACCCGGGCCGCCGGGGTCGGTCGGCCCACCCGGTCCGCCCGGGCCACCGCGTCCGCCCGAACGGGGCGCCTCGTCGTGCGACGGGTACCAGCGGGTTTCCGTGGCGCGGGCGCGCGTGGGTGCGCCCCGGCCGGAGCCGGGAACCTGGGCACGGCCCGCGCCCCGGTGCAGGGGGCGGTTCAGGGGTGCGCCGGCAGACGAGGTCGCTGACATGTCATCGAGGGTAGGTCGGCGGATCCACCGCCGTCCTCAGGCGCGCACGGCACTCAGCCGGCGGACAGCGGGGATCAGTACCCTAACCGCCCGCGGAAGTACTCGATCGTGCGTCGGAGGCCGTCTTCGGGCGCCACGGTGGGCTCGTATCCGAGCAGCTCGCGGGCGAGGGTCAGATCGGGGCGGCGCATCTCCGGGTCGTCCGAGGCGCGAGTGATGTAGCTCACCTCGGATGCGCTTCCGGTGAGTGACACGATCGTCTCAGCCAGTTGCCGCATCGACATCTCGTGCTCGGTGCCGCAGTTGATCGGGCCGTTCTGCGTCGAGTCGAGCAGCAGCAGGATGCCCCGCACCAGATCGTCGACGTAGCAGATGGAACGAGTCTGGTTGCCGGTGCCGTGCACGGTGATCGGCTCGCCGCGCAGCGCCTGGGAGATGAAGGTCGGGATCGCCCGGCCGTCGTCCGGGCGCATCCGCGGGCCGTACGTGTTGAAGATCCGTACGATCGCGGTGTCCGTGCCGCGGCTGCGGTGGTAGGCCATGGTGGCGGCCTCGGAGAAGCGCTTCGCCTCGTCGTAGACGCTCCGGATGCCGATCGGGTTGACGTTGCCCCAGTATGTCTCGCGCTGCGGGTGCTCCTTCGGGTCCCCGTACGCCTCGGAGGTGGAGGCCATCAGGAACCGCGCGCCGTCGTCGGTGGCGCGCTCCAGCAGGGCCAGCGTGGCCACCGAGCCCACCCGGAGGATCTCCACCGGCAGCTTCTCGAAGTCGGTCGGGCTGGCCGGGGACGCCATGTGCAGGATCGCGTCGAACCGCTCGGTCATCGCCGGGTGGTGGGTGGGCAGGCCGTCGGAGATGTCCGCCTCGATGAGCGTGAACGTCGGCTCGTCCAGCAGGTGGGCCACGTTGTCCTTGGAACCGGTGACGAAGTTGTCAAGCGCCACCACCGTGCAGCCGCGCTCGACGAGCCGGTCGACCAGGTGGGACGGGACGAAGCCGGCACCGCCGGTGACGAGGATGCGGTGCCCGGAGCCAAACCGGGGAGCGACGTTCATGCCCGCCACCCTATACAGGTAAGGCGGGGCCCCCTATTAACGCCTCCGGTAGAGGCGGGGGCCCCGCTTAACAACTACCCGTCAGTGCGCGCCCGCACCGGTGAGCGAGCGCACCTCCAGTTCCGCGTACTTCTCGTCGTCGCTCTCCTTGGAGAGGATGGTGCCGATCCAGCCGCACAGGAAGCCGATCGGGATCGAGATGATCCCCGGGTTCGACAGCGGGAACCAGTGCCAGTCGTGGTCGGGGAACATGGCCGTCGGCGCCCCGGACACGACCGGGGAGAAGAAGACGAGCGCCACGGCGGAGATCAGGCCGCCGTAGATCGCCCAGACCGCGCCCGAGGTGTTGAACCGCTTCCAGAACAGGCTGTAGAGGATCGCCGGCAGGTTGCCGGACGCGGCCACCGCGAACGCCAACGCGACCAGGAACGCCACGTTCAGGTTCTGCGCGAAGATCGACAGTACGATGGAGACCGCGCCGATCACCAGCGCGGAGATCCGGGCGACGTTCACCTCCTGCCGCTCCGACGTCTGCCCGTTCTTGATGACGTTTGCATAGAAGTCGTGCGCCAGGCTGGACGACGACGCCAGCGTCAGCCCGGCCACCACGGCGAGGATCGTGGCGAACGCGACCGCCGCGATGATCGCCAGCAGTGTCGCGCCGCCCAGGCTCCCGCCGAAGAAGTCCAACCCGAGCGCCTCGGCGAGCTGTGGTGCGGCCGTGTTGCCGGCCTTGTCCTGCGCGGTGATCGCCTCCCCGCCCACGATCGCCGCCGCGCCGAAGCCGAGGGCGAGGGTGAGCAGGTAGAACGCGCCGATGATGCCGATCGCCCAGAGGACGCTCTTACGGGCCGCCCGCGCGGTCGGCACGGTGTAGAAGCGGATCAGGATGTGCGGCAGGCCGGCGGTGCCGAGCACCAGCGCGATACCGAGCGAGAGCAGGTCCATCTTGCTGTAGAACGTCTTCAGCGCGTCGCCGGGTGTCTCCACGCCGTAGCGCAACCCGGGTTCGAGGAAGGCCGCCCCCTTGCCCGAGGCGTCCGCCGCGTCGCCGAGCAGCGAGGACAGGTTGAACTTGTACTTGGCGAGCACCAGCAGCGTCATCACCAGCGCGCCGGTCATCAGCAGGAACGCCTTGACGATCTGGACGTACGTGGTGCCCTTCATCCCGCCGACCGTCACGTAGATGATCATCAGGGCGCCGACCATGATGATGGTGGCCACCTTGGCGGTGTCGGCGTCCATGCCGAGGAACGTCGTACCCGGCTTGATGCCGAGCAGCAGGGCCACCAGCGCGCCGGCGCCGACCATCTGGGCCAGCAGGTAGAAGATCGACACGGTGATGGTGGAGACCGCCGCCGCGGTCCGGACCGGCCGCTGCCGCATCCGGAACGCCAGCACGTCCGCCATCGTGTACCGGCCGGAGTTGCGCAGCAGTTCGGCGACGAGCAGCAGTGCCACCAGCCAGGCGACCAGGAAGCCGATCGAGTAGAGGAAACCGTCGTACCCGTAGAGGGCGATGATGCCGGCGATGCCCAGGAAGGACGCGGCCGACATGTAGTCGCCGCCGATCGCCATGCCGTTCTGGAATCCGGAGAAGGAGCGACCACCGGCGTAGAAGTCGGTGGCGGTCTTGGTCTGCCGGCTCGCCCAGATGGTGATCGCCAGCGTGATCGCCACGAAGATCAGGAACAGCGTGATGGTGAGGTTCCGGGCGGTGGTGCTGCCCGCCTCAGCCGCGAGGACCGTGTTCATGGTTCACCTCCCCCATCTCGGCGCGGATCTGGTCGGCGACCGGGTCGATCCGCCGGTTGGCGAACCGCGAGTAGAGCCAGGCGATGACGAACGTGGAGACGAACTGGAGCAGGCCGAAGACCAGGGCGACGTTGATGTTGCCGACCAGCTTCGTGCCCATGAAACCCCGCGCGTACGCGGAGAGGATGACGTAGAGCGCGTACCACAGGAAGAACGCGACGGTCATCGGGAAGATGAAGCCGCGCAGCGTGCGCCGCAACCCGGCGAACTCGTCCGACCGCTGGACGGCTAGATACCGTTCCGCGGTCGACTCGGAGGGTGCGGACGCGGGTGTGTCCGTGGACATCTGTGGATCACCACCTTCGCAGGCGTGGGGGATTTCCGCGCACGTTAGGAGCGCGGAACCCACCGCGAAAGATCCGGACGGGTCCCGGTCGCCCGGTGCGCCCAACGGCGCCCCCACTGCGCCCAGTGACCCAGATCACTCCGCTAACCGGTCCACCCACCCGCGTTGATCATGAACTTGGCGGCGACAAATCGGACGACGAGCACCGTCAACCTCATGATCACCCGCGTCGGGTGGGCGGGCTAGTCGGTCAGCTCGTGGTAGCGGCCTCGGTAGTGCAGCAGGGGCGTGACGTCCTCGGCCAGGTCGACCGCCTCGATGGTGGCCTCCACCAGCAGACCCCAGCCGTACTCCCGGGCGGTGTCGAGGCGGCAACCGGCCCAGCCACCCGCGTCCGTCGGCACCGGGCCGTAGGGCGTCTCGGTCCAGGCGTCCAGGGCGAACAGGCCGCCGGGCGCGGGAAACAGGCCGGCGAAGCGGTCGGCGAGCTGCCGGTGGCGCGGACCCAGCGGGGCGACCGCGAACCGCCCGGCCTCCTCGACCGCCGCCCACAGCTCCGACTCCGGGTCGACCAGGCCGAGCAGCCGGTCCGGCTCGCCCTCGGCCACGAGCGTGGAGGACACGGTGAGCCCGGCCGGGCCGGGCGCGGTCCAGAGCGTCACCGGGGCGGCCAGCCGGCCACGCAGGCGGCGTACCGGCGAGCGCTGCCCGGCCGGCACCGCGAACGGATCGGTGTGGTGGATCTCGGCACCCGGCTCATGATTCACGTGAAACATTGTGCCGCCTGCGGTCCGGGCCCAGCCGAGGAAGCGCTTGTGCAGGTGCGTGGCGTCACTGAGCTGCGCGTTCGCCTCGGCCAGCAGCGTGCCGAGGTGGAACAGCAACGCCGTCCGGTCACCCCGGAACTCGCGCAGCAGCCCGAGCCGGGCCGGCTGGCACGGCCAGTGCGCCCCGCACACCCGACACCGCCACGCCGGCCGCATCGGCAGATGCGCCTGTCCCGGCCGGAGGTGCGCCTGTCCCGGGTGGATCTTGGAAGATTTGGGCCCCTCCAGGGGCGCTTTCCTTCCAAGGTCTACTCGTTCGCTCCGCATCTGGTGCCTCCTGGGAGAAGGGGGGCGCCCCGGCCGGGGGATGGGCGGGGCGACCCGTCGCAGGACCGGCCGCCGGGTCGTGGCCTCCACCGGCCGGGCCGCGTGTCTCCACCCTGGACGTGGAAGCGCCGGCAGAGGAGGATGCCAGGGGTTACTACGGAGCGCAGTCGCGTACTTACCAACGGGGTGAGGATGGACGTCGAGGTGTGGATCCGGGCGTTGAAGGCCGCCCGAGCCGGGGCGGAGATGTCGCAGGAGGCACTGGCGGCCACGATCAGGTGGAGCCCGTCGACGGTCGCCGCCATCGAGACCGGCCGCCGCCGGCCCACGATGGAGTTCGCGATCGCCGCCGACCAGGCCCTCGGCACCGGCGGCCTCCTGGCCAGCCTGCTCAAGGCCGCCGATCAGGAGCGCGGTCCGTCGTGGTTCGTGCCCTGGCGGGGGTACGAGCAGCAGGCGGTCAGATTGCGCGCCTTCGAGGCGTGCCTGGTTCCGGGTCTGCTCCAGACAGAGGAATACGCCCGCGCCGTCATCTCCACCGGTGGCCTCCATCCGCCGGCGATGATCGACGAGTTGGTGGCTCTCCGGATGGAGCGCCAACAACTGCTGCACCACGATGAGCCGCCGCACTGCGTCTTCCTGCTGGACGAGACGGCGGTTCGCCGGCCGGTCGGTGGGCCGGCGGTACTCGATGGCCAGCTCACGCGGTTGCTGGAGCTGGCCGAACATCCGGCCGTGCGATTGCACGTGGTGCCGTTGGCGGTCGGTGAGCACGCCGGTCTCGGCGGCGGCTTCGTGCTTGCCGAACTGCCGGACTCGGAGCGGGTGCTCTACCTGGAGAACGCCGCCCGCGGACACGTCGTCGACGAGCCGCAGACGATCGCCTTGATCGAGCGGAAGTGGGATAGCCTCCTCGGCGAATCGCTGTCCACAGGAGCATCCCTGGATCTGGTCCGGAAGTTGAAGGTGACGCCATGACCTCCGACGAGCCCCGCTGGCGCACGTCATCCCGATCGACCGACTCCGGCGGCAACTGTGTCGAGGTGGCGGGGAACCTGCCCGGGGTGGTGCTGGTGCGGGACAGCAAGGACCCGTCCGGCCCGGCCCTCGCCTTCACCCCGGACGCTTGGTGCTCCCTGGTCGCGTACCTTCACCGGGTGCCGCTCGACTGAGCCGCCTACCCTGCGGGGCATGGCTCTCGTACCCCCGCAGAAGCTCGCCCAGGACCGTGTCATCACCGCGGACGCCATCCTCGGCGGACAGGTCGACCTGCGCGCCTACCCGCACCGGCACCTGATGATCATCGCCCGGCACAAGTGGGGCAGCAGCGGCTTCCCGCCGTTGATGGAGGCGGTCGAGCACCTGTCGAACTACGGCTGGGAGCTGGTGAACGTGCTCAGCGTCGGCGACGGCCACCACGTCTACGCGGCCATGCGCCGCACCGCCTGACGACGGTCAGGCGGAGAGCGAGCGGCGGGCGGCCGGCCGTCTCAGGGAGAGAGCGAGCGGCGGGCGGCCGTCTCAGGGAGAGAGCGAGCGGCGGGCGGCGGCCAGCACCTCGGGGTCGGCGCAGCCGGCGGCGTAACCGGCGATCCGGCGGCGGATGTCCCGACCGAGCAGCCAGATGCCGATCCGTTCGGCCACCGGGCGCAGCAGAGCTGGTCGGCACCGGAAGTTGTACCGCCAGGTCGCGACCGTGGTGCCCGGCTCGGGGCCGGGCGCGAAGCGCCAGCCGCCGCCGAACCGCTCGAAGAACCACGGCCCGCGCACCATCTTCATGCCCACGTTCGTCGGCGGCGACCAGGAGACGTACTCGCTGACCATCGCCAGCCCGTGCCGGGAGCGGGTGAAGGTCTGCACGCCCCGGCCCGGCCGGGTCGCGCCATCGAGGAAGTGCTGCTCGCGGACGAACGGGTCCCAGCGGTAGCGCACCGGGGCGACGGTCTGGGAGACGGCGAAGGCCACCTCCGGCGGGACCGGGACCGTGGTGACCGCTTCGACGACAGGCATCAGCGCCTCGGGGTGACCATGGACAGCAGCTCCGGCTGCCGTCGATCAAGCGCGTCCCCGGCCAGGTACGCGCCGAGCAGCGCCGCGCCCACCCCGTATGCCAGGCCGACCGGCAGTGCCAGCCAGAGCCAGACGTCGTCGAGGAGAGCCGCGGCCACCACCAGCGGCACCGCGACCACCGTCGACGACACCATGGAGAGCAGCGCGAGCAGGCTCTTCGCGATGCCCGACCCGGAGTTCATGGCGAACGGGTTGCTCGTCTCCGGCAGCGAGTAGGCGCCGAGCACCGAGATGAACCCGTTGATCGCCAGCCCGCAGCCGTACGCGCCGAACAGGCCGCCGGCCATCATGCCGAGCCATTCCGGCCGGCCGAGCACGAGCGCCAGCACGACCGCGACCACGAGGAGGATCGGCACCACGTAGAGCGAGAACGCCACCATCCGGGCGCGCAGCTCCACCCGGCCCGGCACGCCCGCGACCACGTTCGCCGCGTACCCGCTGCCGTCGAAACCGAACTGGTTGGCGAGCGTCACCGACGCGAGCACCCCGACGAAGATCATGGAAATGCTGACCAGCACCGGGGACGAGTCGGCGGTGGCCTCGCCGAACGCCGCCCCGCCCTCCACGACGAACCCGGCACCGCCCAGGTTGACCATCACCGGCACGAACACGCCGACCACGGCGACCGTGATCAGGTTGGCCCGCCGCCGGGCGTCCCGCCACCAGTAGCGGCACTCCCGGGCGACGAGCGCGCCGAACCGGTCCCGCCGGGCCCAGCCGACCGCGCGGGGGAAGAGCTGCGCGACCGCGCCGCCGACCACGCCGCGCGGGGTGCGCGCCGGCCCGGCGCTCGCCGCGCCGACCATCGCCGACTCCAGCGACCGTGACCACCAGAGCAGGAGTACGCCGATCGTCGCCACGCCGATGAGCAGTTTCACCACGGCCGCCCCGGCCCGGCCCTCGGCCACGTCGACGCCGGCCGTCCACGGCGCGCCGAGCGGCGTCCAGCCGATCACCCGGGCCACTCCGGTCAGCCGGTCCCAGTCGGCCTGCTGCACGGCCGCGACCACGAACAACTGCAACGGCCCGAGCATGGCGGCCAGCACCGCGAGCAGCACGGCGGCCAGGTCGCGTACCCGGCGGGAGCGCAACATGGTGGCGAACGCGCTCGTCATCGCGCGGGCCCCGGCCACGCACACGAGCGCCCCGACGGCCACGCCGACCGCGCCGACGAGCGCGGCAGGCCAGCCGCCCAGCATGCCGGCGGTGACCACCAGCCCGGCCACCGTGAGCATCGTGGCCAGCGCCGGGACGCTGACCAGGGCGGCGGTGAGCAGGCCGGTGACCAGGGTGCGGCGGGAGAGCGGCAGCAGCGCGAACCGGGCCGGGTCAAGCGTCTCGTCCACGCCGAAGAAGACGAGCGGGAGCAGCAGCCAGCCGAGCGTCAGCACGCCGCCGCCGAACGCGGCGGCCATCAGCGCGTACCGGTCCTCGCCGGTCAGGCCGGGCGCGGCGAGCAGGAAGAACCCGGTCCCGGCGAACCAGAGCGCGAACAGCACACCCACCACGAACAACGCGACCCGCCACGCCTGGCCGCGGAAGTTGTTGCCGAGGACCCGCAGCTTGAGCCGGACGAAGTGCCAGGGCGAGACGGTCCGGACCGGCCGCTCGGGTGCGGTCACCGGGACAGCCACGACAGCTCCTCGCCGGTCGCGGTCCGGCCGCCGACGACCTCGACGAAGACCTCCTCCAGCGACCTGTCGCCGCGCACTTCGGTGAGCGTGCCCACCCGCTTGATCGTGCCGTCGGCCAGGATCGCCACGTGCGAGCAGAGCCGCTCGACCACCTCCATCACGTGACTGGAGAAGACCACCGTGCCGCCACCGGTCACGTACCGGTGCAGGATGTCCCGGATCAGCGCCGCCGAGACCGGGTCGACCGCCTCGAACGGCTCGTCGAGCACCAGCAGGCGCGGACCGTGCAGCAGCGCGCAGGCCAGGCCGATCTTCTTCTTCATGCCGGCGGAGTAGTCGACCACCAGGGTGCGGCCGGCGTCGGTGAGCGCCAGCACGTCGAGCAGCTCCGCCGCCCGCTGGTCGACCACCGCCGGGTCCATGCCGCGCAACAGACCGTGGTACGCCAGCAGCTCCGCGCCGCTCAGCCGGTCGAAGAGGCGTACGCCGTCCGGCATCACGCCGAGCAGGCTCTTCGCGCGGACCGGGTCGGCCCAGACGTCGTACCCCAGCACCCGGGCCTCACCGGCGTCGGGCCGCAGCAGGCCGACGGCCATGGAGAGGGTCGTGGTCTTGCCGGCCCCGTTCGGGCCGAGCAGGCCGTAGAACGAGCCGGTCGGCACGGCCAGGTCGACGCCGGCCACCGCGACCTTGGTGTCGAAGCGCTTGGCCAGGCCACGGAGGTGCAGGGCCGGGTGCTGATCGGTCATGGTCCGACGGTAGCCCGCCTCGGCCAACCCGCGCTCCCGCCGGAGGACGATGTTGCCGTCCTACCTGAGGGGTACGCCGAGGTGTTAAGAAGGGGCCCCGCCTCTACCGAACGCGTTAAGAAGGGCCCCCGCCTTACAAGCGGAGGGACTCGGGGGTGTGCAGGCGGAGCATGGTGGTGCCGACGTCGCGGGGGAGGCGTCGGCGGCTGGCCACCGAGACCACCACCATCACGGTGAACGCCAGCGGGACCGTCCACGCGGCCGGCTGGGTGGTGAGCGTCGCCGGCCAGCCGGTGAGCGGCGGGCCGAGCACGGTGAGCAGCACCGCGCCGATCGCCGCGCCGCCGCCGACGAGCATCCCGGCGGCGGCGCCCAGGTCGGTCAGGCCGCGCCACCAGATGCCGAGCACCAGAAGCGGGCAGAAGCTGGACGCGGCGACCGCGAACGCCAGCCCCACCACCTGCGACACGTCAAGCCCGGAGACGTTCAACGCGAGCACCGCCGGCACCGCGCCGGCGATCACCGTGGCGAGCCGGAAGCCGCGTACCGAGCCGCGGCCGAGCACGTCCGTGGAGATCACCCCGGCCACGCTTGTCAGCAGGCCGGACGAGGTGGACAGGAAGGCCGCGAACGCCCCGGCGGCGACGAGCGCGGCGAGCAGCCGGCCGGTGGTGCCGTCGCCGAGCGCCGCGCCGGGCAGCAGCACCACCACGGCGTCGGTCTGACCGGTGACAAGCAGTTGCGGCGTGTAGATCCGGCCCAGCACGCCGTAGATCGTGGGCAGCAGGTAGAAGACGCCGACCAGGGCCAGCACCACGAGCGTGGTGCGCCGGGCGGCGGCCCCGTCGGGGTTCGTGTAGAAACGCACCAGCACGTGCGGCAGCCCCATGGTGCCCAGGAACGTGGCCAGGATCAGCGAGTACGTCGCGAACAGACTGCGGTCGTCGTCGCCCGCGGTGTCCGGCAGCAGCCACTCGGTGGCGGCGATCGCCGCACCGGACACCTCCGGCACCGGGTCGCCGGCGGCGAAGTCGAGGCGGTCGCCGGGGCGTACCTCCCGGAGGTGGCCGTCGGGCAGGGTGAGCGTGGCGCGGTGCTCGACCACCACGGTGGTCGCGGTCCGGAACGCCGGCCCGTCGGGCGGCGTCACCGCCGGGCGGGCGTCGGCCTGCCACTGCAACGCCAGGAAGATCGCCGGTACGGCGAGCGCGGTGAGCTTCAGCCAGTATTGGAACGCCTGCACGAAGGTGATCGCCCGCATGCCGCCGAGCGCCACGTTCGCGGTCACCACCACGGCGACGAGCAGCGCGCCCATCGCGTACGGCGAGCCGGTGAGCGTGGCCAGGGTCAGCCCGGCGCCCTGCAACTGCGGCACCAGGTAGAGCCAGCCGATGAAGATCACGAAGAGGGTGGCGATCGTGCGGAGCCGGCGCGACCCGAGCCGCACCTCGCAGAAGTCCGGCAGGGTGAACGCGCCGGAGCGGCGCAGCGGGGCGGCCACGAACAGCAGCAACGCCAGGTAGCCGGCGGCGAAGCCGACCGGATACCAGAGCACGTCCACGCCGTACTTGAGGATCAGCCCGGCCACGCCCAGGAAGCTCGCCGCCGACAGGTATTCCCCGCCGATCGCCGCCGCGTTCCAGGTCGGGCTGACCGCCCGGGAGGCGACCAGGAAGTCGGAGGTGGTGCGGGCCAGCCGCAACCCGTAGAAGCCGATGCCGACGGTGACCAGGGTGACCGCCACGATCGCCGGGATCACGTACCCGTTGGTCATCAGCGCTCCGGCCGCTGGACCAGGTCGACGAAGTCCTGCTCGTTGCGTTCCGCCAGCCGGACATACGCCCAGCCGACCACGATCAGGAACGGGAAGGCGGCCACCCCGAGCAGCAGCCACGGCAGGTTGACCCCGAGCACGGTGACCCGCCCGACCGTCGGCGCGATGGCGAACAGCCAGGGCAGGCCGCCCAGCCCGATCAACACCAGCAGGCTCAGCCGTAGCGCGAGCGAGAGCTGGGCGCGCATCAGGCCCTGCACGAGCGTCTCGCCGACCCGGGTCTGCTGGGCCAGTTCGGAGCGGGTGCGGTCGGCCCGGCTGCCCGACCGGGAGACCTCGGCCAGCACGATCCGGGTCCGCTGCGGCGCGGTCTGGGTCCGCTGCGGCGCGATTGGGGTCCGCTGCGGCGCGCGGGGGCCGGGGACGGGTGCCGCCTCGACGGGCCGTCCGACCGGCTGCGGTTCCTCGGCTGCGGTCATCCCCGGCAGTCTCGCCTGCTCGGCGCGAATGTCAAGCGCAGCGCGACGCCCCTGTGCACAACCTGTGGATAACATCGCCTGCCTGTGGACAACGCAGTGGATGAGCGCGGTTTCGCTGTGGACAGGCATCTCCTGAGCGTCGCCCGGAACCTTTCTTCCGGCCCACGAGTGGGACAGGTGAAGAGAGGAGGTGACGGTGTCCGACGATGATCTGATCGCCGAGCTGTACGCCGGCAGCTTCCGCCGGCTGGTCGTCCAGCTGTACGCGGTGACCGGCGACCTGCACGAGGCGCAGGAGGCGGTCCAGGAGGCGTTCACCCGTGCGCTGATGAGACCCGGGCGGATGGCCGGCCTGGACAAACCGGAGGCATGGCTGCGACGAGTGGCGGTGAACGTGGCCCGGAGCCGGTATCGGCGCCGCCGGCTCCTGGAGGCACTGCTCCACCGCCTCGGCCCGCCGCCCGAGGTCGCGGACCGGTCACCCGAACATCTCGCCCTGCTCGCCGCGCTCCGGAAGCTGCCTCCGGGGCAGCGGCATGCCTTGGCCCTGCACTACCTGGCTGACCTGCCGGTCGAGGAGGTCGCCACGACGCTCGGGGTGTCGAGCGGCACGGTCAAGTCCCGGCTCTCCCGCGGCCGGCGGGCCCTCGCCCGGCTGCTCGTCGACGTCGACCTGAGCGACGCCGCACCGGATGTCACAGTCACCAGCCTCGGGAGGATCAATGTCGGAGCATGACCTGTCCGGCTTCGACGTCGGCACCGTCAGCCAGGCCGTTCGCCAGCCGCCGCTCGGGGAACTCCGGTCCAGGGCCCGCGCCCGCGTCCGGGCGCGGCGCCGGCAGCGCGGCGTGTTGGTGTTGGGGGTGGTGGCGGCCCTGGCCGGTACGGCACTGACCCCGGTCGCCGGAGGTCTCGGCGGCCGGCCCTCGGATGAGCCGGCCGGAGCGCCGGCGCCGCGGGACCGGGCTCAGCTCTTCCTCGTGGGGGACCGGTCGGTGGTCGGAGTCCGGGTCACCGAGCGTGGCTGCCGGATCGACTTCAGCACCACCCGGGACCTCGGGCGGAACTGGTCACCGTACCGCCGGGCGCGCTACGACGACGGGGCGTGCCGGGCGGGAAACGACCGGGTCCGGTCGACGGCTCGATATCTCCCGCTCAGCTCGCGTACCTACCTGGTGAGCGTCGACGGGCGGTCGTGGCTCTCCACCGACGAGGGGCGGACGTGGCGGGACGGCGCCGAGGCCATCGTCACGGTGGATGCCTTTCCGTCCCACGCGCTGCCGGTCTCGTCCGCGAACGCCACGGGTGGGCTGCCCGAGCCGATGGCTGTCGACCCGGACACCGGTACCGCCTACCGGTTGCGCTCCACGGTGCCGACCGACTACCCGATGAACAGCCTGTACGCGAGTCCGGACGGCGTGCTGTGGGCCAGCTTCTGGCCGCCGGACGTGCGTCAGCCCTCCGTGCTGGCCCGCAGCTCCGACCGCGGCGCCACCTGGGCGACGGTGTCGGCCCCGACCGGCGGCGCGGTGGCATCCGTGGCGGCCGAGAGCGGTCAGGTCGGCTACCTGCTGGCGGGTGGGCCGGCGTCGGCCGGCAGCACCGCCTCGATCATGCGGACCGGTGACGGCGGGCGTTCCTGGCAGCCCGTCGAGACCGATCTTCCGGCGGGAGCGAGCGGTGATCGCGACCTGGTGGTGGGTGGGGACGGCAGCCTGCTGATCGGGGACTGGGACGCCGACGGCAGGGCGTTCCTGTGGGTCAGCCACGACCAGGGCCGGCACTTCACCCGGGAGTTCGTGACCACGGGTGGTGGGGTGCTCAGTTGGGTGCCGGGACAGGTGCTGTTCGCGGAGGCGAACGGCGCGGTGTTGACCACCGACGGACGGACGACCACCCGGCTGTCGGGCACGGGGTGACCGCCGGTCGGGGCGGGACGCGACGGCGTCCCGCCCCGACGAGGTCAGTCGAGGCCGACCCGCACCGGGTGGGCGGTGGCCGAGCCGAGCCAGGTGTGCGGGTTGCCGAACCAGCACCAGCCCAGCTTCGGCGCGCCCTGGCTGATCCAGAGCGCCGGCACCCGCTTGTCGCCGCAGCGGGAGCCGATGAGCGAGAAGCACCTGTTGCTGGCGAGCGCCTCCGGGTGCAGCGTGACGAAGGCCAGGCCCTCGTCGATGGTGATCGGCAGCCGGTCCCGCGCGGTCATGTCGTCGAGCGCGGCGGACGGCGTGACGTTGCGGTATTCCTCGCCCCGATCCACGTCGAAGAGCAGGTACGCCGGACCGGCCGGCACCTCCAGCTCCTTGTTCGGGTGGAAGGTGGGCAGGTCGTCGGCGGGGAAGTTGCGGTCGAGCACGCCGGGCTTGCGCTTACCGGCGAGCGTGGTGAGCGCGATCCGCTCCGGGACGGGCACCAGGTCCCGCGTGGTCACCAGCAGGAACGGCATCCGGGCATCGGTGGGGCCGGTCAGGCCGGCGGCCCCGGTGACCGCCGCGTCGCGCAGCGGGGTGAGCCGGGCGCGGAACGCCTCCTCGGTCCACCCGGCGAGGGCGGGGTAGCCGAGGTGCACCAGGCGGTCGAGCTGGCGGTCGAATTCGGCGGCGGCGTCGAACTGGTCGTCGGACATGCGGTCCTCCACCCTGTCGTACGGTCTGCCGTACATTGTACGTCGGGGTTTCAGCGGCTCCAGTCCTGCTTGGCCGCCCGGACCAACTTGTCCTTCAACTCCCGGGTGTGCCGCCGGCTCACCGGCAGCTCGGCCTCGTCGATCACCACCACGTAGCCGGAGTTGACCAGCCGTAACTCGGCGATCAGCCGCAACTGCACCAGGTACGAGCGGTGCACCCGGACGAACCCGGCATCCGCCCAGCGCTCCGCGAGCGTCGCCAGCGAGACCCGGACCAGGTGCGACCCCTCCGCGGTGTGCAGCCGGGCGTAGTCGCCCTGCGCCTCCACCCAGCGCACCGCCGAGCGGGGCAGCATCCTGGTCGTGCCGGCCAACTCGATCGGGATGGTCGGATCCTCCTCCGCCCGGGCCAGCGCGGCCGGATGCGACGGCACCACCCGCGAGCCGATCACCCGGCGCAGCGACTCGGCCAGCCGCTCGGCCCGGACCGGCTTGCGGACGTAGTCCGTGGCGCCCAGGTCGAACGCGTCCGCCGCGCCGTCGTCGTACGCGGTGACGAACACGATCGCCGGCGGCCGGGCGAACCGGCGCAGCACCCGCGCCAACTCCATGCCGTCCAACCCGGGCATCCGGATGTCGAGGAAGACCACGTCCACGTCGTCGTCCCGCAGCACCCGCAGCGCCTCGGTCGCGTCGCCGGCCGTGTGCAGCCGGGCCACCCGGGGATCGGCGCGCAGGTGGTAGGCCAACTCGTCGAGGGCCGGCGGCTCGTCGTCTACCGCCAGCACCCGGAGGAAACCGGTCACGGTCATGCGGACACCCGGACGCCGGGGTGGAACTTCGGCACCCGCATGCTGACCTTCGTACCCGAGCCCAGGCCCGTCTCGACGACCAGGCCGAACCGGTCCCCGAAGGCCGACCGCAGCCGCTCGTCGACGTTGGAGAGGCCGACGTGCTGCCCCGGGTCCTCGGCCGGGTCGCTGCCGGCGCCGGACACCTCGGCGATACCCGCGGTAAGCGTGGTCGGATCCATCCCCACCCCGTCGTCCTCCACCGTGATGTGACACTCGGCGCCCGCGTCCCGGGCCTCGATGCTCACCATGCCGGTGCCCGGCTTGCGGGACAACCCGTGCCGGACCGCGTTCTCCACGAGCGGCTGGAGGCAGAGGAACGGCAACGTCACCGGCAGCACCTCGGGCGCGATCTGGAGGCGCACCTGGAGGCGTTCGCCGAAGCGGGCCCGCTCGATGGTCAGATAGCGGTCGATCGACCGCAACTCCTCGGCAAGCGTGGTGAACTCCCCGTGCGAGCGGAACGAGTACCTGGTGAACTCCGCGAACTCCAGGATCAACTCCCGCGCCCGGTCGGGGTCGGTCCGGACGAACGAGCCGATCGCGGTGAGCGCGTTGTAGATGAAGTGCGGGCTGATCTGGGCGCGCAACGCGCGTACCTCGGCCCGGGCCAGCCGCTCCCGCGACGAGTCCAGCTCGGCCAGGGCGAGCTGGTCACCCGCCCAGTGCGCGGTCTCCAGCGTCGCCTGCACCAGGCCCGGCGCCGGCCGCTCGTCGGCCACCGCCACCAACGCGCCCACCACCCGGCCGTCCGCGCCCAACGGCGCCACCACCGCGCCCCGGACCGGGCAGTCGACCAGGTCGCAGTGCAGCTCCGACTCGTGCAGCACGGTGGAACGCCCGCTGTCGACGACCCGCCGGGCCGCCGCGACCAACTGGTCGCCGTGGTGCGCGCCGCGCCCGTCGATGGCAAGCAGCGCCTCCCGGTCCGTCAACGCCAGCCCGGCCGCGCCCACCAGGGCGCGCAGATGGCGTACGGCCTTCGCCGCGTCCGCCGCGCTCAGGCCGGCCCGCAACGGCTCGACGGCCAGGCCGGCGGTGTGCAGCACCTCGTAGGTGGCCCGCTGGGTCGCGGTGGCGATGCCCCGCCGGGCACGCAGCCGCAGCACCGCCCAGAGCGCCGCGGCCAACGCGGTGACCAGCGAGACGACGGCGAAGACCGCCGAGAGGTTGCCACCCACCCCGGAAGGTTAGTACGCGCCCTTGCGCGCCAGCACCACCCCGACGGTCCGCCACAGGATGCTCAGGTCGTAGGCGAGCGACCAGTTGTCGACGTAGTAGAGGTCGAGCCGGACCGCCTCGTCCCAGGACAGGTCGGAGCGGCCGGAAACCTGCCACAGCCCGGTCATGCCGGGGCGCACCAGCAGCCGGCGCCGCACGTCGCCCAGGAAGTCGCCGTCGTCGGCGGGCAGCGGGCGCGGCCCGACGAGCGACATCTCGCCCCAGAGCACGTTGATCAACTGGGGCAGCTCGTCGAGCGACGACGCCCGCAGGAAGCGACCCACCGGGAAGACCCGGGGATCCTGCTTCATCTTGAACAGCATGCCGTCGGTCTCGTTCCGGTCCACCAGACCGGCGAGCCGCTCCTCGGCGTCCACGTACATGGTGCGGAACTTCCACACCCGGAAGGTGCGCCCCTCGTGCCCGACCCGGGGCTGCCGGAAGAACACCGGCCCGGGGTCGGAGATCCGGATGGCGAGCGCGACCGCGGCGAAGAGCGGGGTGAGCAGCAGCAGGCCCAGCCCGGCGGCGGCCCGGTCCATCAGGCTCTTGGCCAGCAGCGCCGGCCCGGAGAGCGTCGGCTCCTCGACGTGCAGCAGCGGCAGGCCCTCGATCGGGCGGATGTGCACCCGGGGACCGGCGATGTCGGTGAGCTGCGGTGCCACCACCAGGTCGACGCCGGAGCCCTCCAGCTGCCAGGCCAGCCGGCGCAACTCGCCCGGCTCGGCGCTGGCCGAACCGCAGACCGCGATGGTGTCGCCGCCGACCTCGCGGACGAGCGCCAGCACGTCGCGGCCGGCGTACACCGGCACCGGGGTCTGGAGGCCGCGGGCGGCGGCGTACCCGTCGGTGAGGTGGATCGCCACCGGCACCAGGCCGACGCCGGGGTTGCGGGTGACGGTGGTGTAGACCTCCAGGCACTCCGGCAGCGTGCCGACGAGCACCATCCGGTGCCCGGCCTGCCCGATCCGGCGGCGCAAGGCGTGCAGGCAGGAGCGGGCGATCATCCGGCCGAGCAGGATCAGCAGCAGGGCGCCGAGCAGCGCGAACCCGACGGTCCACCGGGAGAGGGTCGTCTTGGTGGCGAAGGCCAGGAACGAGACGGTGGCGGCCACCGCCACGCCGGAACGGATCACCCGCTTGAACTCGTCCGGCCCGAGACCGAGGTAGCGCCGGTCGTACGCCCGGTTGCCCCACAGGAACAGCATCCAGCCGAGCGGC
This sequence comes from Micromonospora sp. WMMD975, assembly GCF_029581215.1. NCBI lineage: Bacteria > Bacillati > Actinomycetota > Actinomycetes > Micromonosporales > Micromonosporaceae > Micromonospora > Micromonospora sp. WMMD975. The sequence continues at coordinate 5,665,510 of NZ_CP120739.1, read as the reverse complement.
AGGAGCAGGAACGCCACGGTGTAGAACCACGCCTCGGGCGAGTTGCGAAAACCGGAGTTCGCCTGCTCGAAGATCTGCACGGCCAGGAAGCTGGCGAGCGCCGCCGCGCCGAAGTCGAGCAGCAGCAGCGCCGCGATGTAGGGACGGTGCCAGCGGGAGACCCGGCGCCGGGCGCGGGCCCACGCCGACCGGGGTACGCCGTTATGCGACGGCGGAGTCGGCGGCTGGATCTCAAAGCTGTCGACGTGCCGCACGCTCTTGCTCCGGCCTGTGTCGGTTACCGGGCGCTGGAGGCTTGTCGTCACCTCAACCCATGTCCTCCCGCATGACCCGTGCCCTCACTCGCCGTGAGGAACCGGGTCGCTCACCGTCCCAGTCTCCCACGCGCTCGCCGGAGAACTGGCCGGCTCCGCGTCAGATGTGAAGCCGGGGACCGAGCCACTATACCGATGGATGACGGCTCGGGTAGAGGCGCGGGATGGGACCTTCCGCGATCCCCGGTCGATTCCGCTCAGTAACCAACCGGGATGGTTACTCACCGTACGAGGCGGGACAACCTTCGGTCAGCGAGCGGCTTACCGCCGGTCTGACAGGTCGGGCAGTATTGCAGGCTCGAATCGGCGAACGACACCTCACGCACCGTGTCGCCGCAGACCGGACAGGGCAGGCCCTTCCGGGCGTGCACCTTCAAGCCCGACCGTTTCTCACCCTTCAACTCCGCGGCCCGCTGCCCCATCGACCGCCGGACCGCGTCGCCGAGCACCGTCCGGGTCGCCGCGTGCAGGCCGGCGAGCTGGTCGTCGGTGAGCCGGTCGGTGATCGCGAACGGGGAGAGCCGCGCCGCGTGCAGGATCTCGTCCGAGTACGCGTTGCCGACGCCGGCAAGCACCGCCTGGTCGGTCAACACGCCCTTGACCTGACCCCGGCGACTGCGCAGCCGCTCGCAGAACGTGGGCAGGTCGGCCTCCAGCGCGTCCGGGCCCAACTTCGACACGCCCGGCACCTGGGCCGGGTCGGTGACCAGGTACGCGGCCAGCTTCTTCTGGGTGCCCGCCTCGGTCAGGTCGAAGCCGGAACCGTCGTCGAGGCGTACCCGCACCGCGATCGGACCCTTGCCGGGCCGCAACGGGACCGCCGAGGGAAATGCCTCCCGGTAATGCAGCCACCCCGCCCGGGCCAGGTGGACCACCAGGCGCAGGTCGTCACCGAACCGGACATCCAGGAACTTCCCGTGCCGGCCCGCGCCGGTGACCGTCCGGCCCGCGACCGCGCTCGGCGGCGGATCGTACGTCTTCAGCGCGTTGATCGCGGCCACCTCGAACCGCTCGACCCGCCGGCCGACCGCCCGCTCACGCAGGTAACCGGCGAGCGCTTCCACCTCCGGTAGTTCAGGCACGGGACAACGGTAGCCTTCTTTCCCGTGAGAATCGTGGTGGCACACAACCGGTACCGGGAAGCGCAGCCCTCCGGTGAGAACACCATCGTCGACGCGGAGATCGCCCAGCTCACCGCCGCGGGCGTGGAGGTGCTGCCGTTCCTGCGCAGCTCCGACGAGATCCCCTCGATGTCCAGGGCGGCCAAGGCGCTGCTGCCGATCTCACCGATCTGGGCCCCGAAGGCCCAACACGACCTCGACCGCCTGCTCACCGAGCACCGACCGGACGCGCTGCACCTGCACAACCCGTACCCCCTGCTCTCGCCCTGGGTGGTGCGGACCGCGCACAGGCGGGGTGTGCCGGTGGTGCAGACGGTGCACAACTACCGGCAGGTCTGCTCCTCCGGTCTCTACTTCCGCGACGGCGTGATCTGCCAGGACTGCCGAGGTCGCGCGTTCGGCGTGCCGGCGATCGTGCACCGCTGCTACCGCGACTCCCGGGCACAGAGCGCGCTGATGGCCACCACGCTCGCCGTGCACCGCCCCACCTGGCGGTCGGTGGACCGCTACATCGCGCTCACCACGGCGGTCGCCGACCACCTGCGGGACTACGGCATCCCGGACGAGCGGATCGTGGTCAAGCCCAACGCGGTGCCGGACCCGGGCACGCCGGTGCCGCCGGGCAACGGTTTCCTGTTCATGGGCCGGCTCAGCCCGGAAAAGGGGTTGGACCTGCTGCTCTCGGCATGGCGGCGGCACCCGGTGGGCGCGCTCGGCCCGCTGCGCATCGCCGGTGACGGCGAGCTGCGCCCGCTCGCCGAGGCCGCCGCCGCCGAGCGGCCCGACGTGCTCTACCTGGGCCAGCTCGACCGCCCCGGGGTACGCGCCGCGCTCGCCGACAGCGCCGTGGTGCTCGCCACCTCGACCTGGCACGACGTGCTGCCCACCGTGATCATCGAGGCGCTCGCCGCCGGTCGGCCGGTGCTCGGCACCGCGCTCGGCGGCATCCCGTACCTGGTCGGCGCGGACACCCCGCGCGAGCCCGCCGGCACCGGCCCGGCCGAGGTGGCCACTGCCGCGCCCGGCGACGGGCGGGTGCCGCTGCCGACAGGCGTGCAGCGCGGCGAGGCCGGCTGGGTGGTCGCGCCGGAGGTCGAGGCGCTTGCTGCCGCACTGCCGCTGGCGTCGGCGGAGGCATCCGCGTTGGCGGAGGCGGCCCGCGCTCGCTACGAGCGCACGTTCCACCCCGACGTGATCACCAAGCGCCTGCTGGACGTCTACGCCGGCCTGGCCTGACCGCCGGCCCGTCAGCCGAGGACGAACGGCAGCGACGCGGCCGGTCCGCCCAACTCGGCGCGTTCCGGGCCGGTCGGCGTCCGCCGCCCGGTGCCGATCAGCAACGCGTCCCGGTCGGAGAACGACCGGGGGAACGCGGCGCCGCTGATCGTCTCCAGCATCGCGCGGGAGCGGGCCAACCCGTCGGCCGGCGGCCCGGCCAGGTCCGGCAGATGCGCGGCCAGGTCGAGATGGTGCAAGGTCCATTCCAGGACGTACGCACCGAGGTAGTCCGACACGGTGAGTACCTCGCCACGGGTGCCGACCCGAACGGTCGGGTCCGCGAGTGCGGCGGCGCGTCCGGCGGCCGATCCGACGTCGTCGAGGTGAAACTTCAGCAGGGCCGGATCGCCGTACGCGGCGGCCAGCCGCACGGTCAGCGCGTCGAGCGGATCGTCGCCGGTCGGGGGCTGGACGACATTCCAGTAGGTCACCGCATCCCTGGTCGGCTCCGCGTCGACGGGTGTGGCGAGCGTGATCAGCACGTCCTGCGCGTCGATGATCAGGTGGCAGGCCAGGTCGCGGACCAGCCAGCCGGCGCAACCGGAGGGTCGTTCGAAGTCCGGACCGGCAAGCTCGGCCACCGCCGTACGCAGTGCCGCCCACGAGGATAAGAACAGATCCACCGTCGTCATGGTGCCATTCCTGGCAACTCGGTGCACCAGGTGCCATCCGATCCGCGTCGACAAGCACCCGGCGAGTCTTGCTGTAGGTACAATCACGATGTTGTTGGTACAAAGGAGGTGTGGTGTGAGCACCGTGTCCGTGCGCGAGTTCTCCTACAACCCCAGCGCGATGTTCGCCCGCGTCGAGCAGGGCGAGACGATCGAGGTTACCCGGCACGGCAGCGTGATCGCCGTGCTTCTGCCGGGCTCGGGGATAATGGGCAGGTACGCGACCCTGGTCGCCAAAGGGGCTATTCGTCTCAAGGCGACCACCACCAGTGATATCGACCGGATCCCCAGGTACGACGTCCCGCCCGGTGTGTCACCCCTTGATCTGCTACTCGCCGACCGCGAGGAGGACGAGCGGTGATCTACCTGGACTCGTCCGCTTTGATCACACTGCTCGCCGGCCGTACCTACGCCACAGAGCTGCAGGACTTCCTGGCGGACCGGGCAGGTATGCCGATGGGAACCAGTTCCGTTGGATTCGTCGAGACGGTTCGCACCCTCGACCGGATCGGTGACTATCCGGATGCCATGGCGATGTTGGCTCGGGACTTCACCGAGATTCTGTTGACCGAGGAGGTCCGGGACTCTGCGGCAGCCCTCCCGTCAGGCATCCGGACGCTGGATGCGCTGCATGTGGCCAGTGCCCAAGGTCTCGGTGAGGTACTCGACGTGTTGGTCACGTACGACAAGCGGATGTCGGACATCGCAGCGTCGGTGGGCCTGCCGGTCGCGTCTCCGGGCGCCAACTGAGCCACCTCGCTGACGGGAGTGACGGTGTCCCGGACGGACGATCATCGTGATCAGAGTGGGCTCGCCGGCCGAGCCGGAGGTTCGGCTTGTTCGGCGGTATGAATGACGTTGCGGGCTGCGATCGCCACCGCACAGTCCGCAATCCGGCAGACCCGGCAGCGGCCGTCCGAGTCGGACCGGTGGTCACGGAGGATCGCTCGGGCGGTGAGGATCAACCGGTTGCGGATCTGGGCCAACGACAGGAACGGCCCGGTCATGCTCAGCTCACCCCGAGGGCGGCGGCGAGTCGGATGATCGTGGCCGGAGCACGCGGGTCGCGGGCCACCTGGGCGAGCACCTTCCGGGCGGCCGGCCGCTGGCGTACCTCAGCGGGTGCCATCCGATCCGCGTCGACAAGCACCCGGCCGGCGCTGACGGGGTGGTCGGCCTGGAGGTAGGCGCGGGCAGCGTCGACCAGGTGCGCCGCGCGGTGTTCCAGCGGTAGCCACCGCCAGGCGTCCCGCCCGGTCGTCCGCTCGTGCCAGAGGATTGCCTCGCTCGCATCGCCCAGGTCGAGGGCTGCGACACCACGGGCCAGGTCGACCGCCGTCGGCCCGAACGCGGTCCGGTGAAGGTCGTGGCCCTCGCCGATCTGGGCGGCCATGCCGGCGGCCTCGTCGATGAGGTCGGCGGCGGCCCGGTCGTCGCCCCGGCGGGCCGCCCCCAGCGCGGCCTGCACAAGCAACGTCCCGCACAGCGACAAGTCGCCGGGGGAACCGTCCTCCGGGGCGATCCGGTATGCCGCCGCCAACGTGGCGGACTGCGCCTCCCGCGCCCGCCCCGACGCGCGGAACACCTGCCCGAGCTGCACCGCGGCGGCGGCCACCAACACCCGATCGCCGGCCGCGGCGGCCATGGCCCGGTCCGCGGCCAGCCAGCCCAACTCGACCTCGCCGAGCTTCACCAGCAGCGAGGCGGTGAGCCGGTACGCCTCCACCAGCAGCGGACGCCCCCACCCGTCGACACGCCGCACGCCGGCCAGCACCCCCGGCACGGCGGCGATCACCTGCGGATACCGGGCATGCTGAAACATCACCCAGGCATGCTCGACGTCCCGGGCCAACCGGTCCGCCGGCAGCACCGGGCCGCGACCCGACGGCCCGATGTCGTACGCCGAAAGGGCCGCCCGGATCCGCTCCACGCCCTCGGCCCGCTCGGTGATCGCAGCAGGTTGTGCATCTTGGCCGAGCAGCACGGCGGTGTCGATCCGCAGGACGGCGGCGATGTCCCGCAACGTCGACACCTTGTCCAGGGACCGGACACCCCGCTCGACCTTGTCGGCCCAGGACTTCGACCGCCCGAGCCGATCGGCGAACACCTGCTGCGACAGCTTGCGTCGCCCCCGCAAGTAGGCCACGCGTCGGCCGACCGGCAGCAGTTCACTTCTGTTCACGCTGCCACCGCCGGTCCGGGACCGCCCGGGTGGTGTCCTCGGCCGGTATCCGCTCCGCCTCGGCCTGGGCGAGAAGCCGCTGCCGGGCGGCCTCCCGTTCCGCCGCCTGGATCTGTTCGCCCCGGTCCTCGCGCTCGGCCTTCCGTCGCCTCGTCACGACCAGCCCTCCGCGCGCTGCTGCCCAGCGAGGGTCAGCGAGCGCAGCAGGCCGGGGCGCATCGGGGTCATTCCGTGTCGAGCCATGGACCCTCCTTGAAGGTTCCTCCGGTTACCTAAATTAGAAGTCCAGAAAAGTAGGCTAGCGAGATGTTCCTGATTTGGGAACTCACGGCGTGTCGTCCGATCGGCGGTCGGAGGAGCGGCATACTCGCCGCATGGTCACCCCGACGATCCAGAGGCGTCGTCTCGGCAACGCCCTCAAGCGGGCCCGCGAGGCGGCAGGCAAGACCCAGGAAGAGGCCGCAGAGGTCATCGACTCGGCATCGAGCAAGGTCAGCCGACTGGAGTTGGGACAGTCCGGCATCCGGCTGACCGACCTGAAGCTGTTGCTCGACTTCTACGGGGTGACCGGCGAGGATGCCGAGCCGCTACGGGACCTCGCCCGCGCCGGCCGGCAGCGAGGGCGGTGGAGCGGCTACCGCAACGTGGTGCCGGACTGGTTCCGGCAGTACCTCGACCTGGAGGCGGACGCGGCGGAGATCCGCTGGTACCAATCCGAGGTCATCCCCGGCATCCTCCAGATCGAGCCCTACATCCGAGCGATCATCGAAGGTGAGGACGTTGGGGCGCAGACCGCAGTGCGCCTCGAACGACAAAAGGTGATCGATCGTCCGGACGGGCCGGAGCTGAGCTTCATCCTCAGCGAGTCGGCGCTGCGGCGCGATCTCGGTGATCGGGTAGCAATGCGGGAGCAGCTATCCCATATCGCCGCTATTACCAATCGTCCAAATGTGACTATCCAGGTCTTTCCCCTGGATGCCGAGACGTACGTGACAGCCTCGTACAACTTCATCCTCCTCCGCTTCGGGGAAGAGGTCGCCTCTGATGTCGTCTACCTGGAGACGTTCACCGACGCGGATTACCTCGACAGCCCCGAATCGCTCCGGTCCTACAATCGGTTGTGGGGCCGTCTTCAAGCTGCGGCCCTCGGGCCGGCGGAGTCCCGCCGGCTCATTCTGGGGATCGCGGACGAGATGAAGTAGAGGCTGACATGTCGAACCCGGACCTCGCCGGTTTGGTGTGGCGCAAGTCCACCCGCAGCGACTCCAACGGCGGCGCGTGTGTCGAGGTGGCCGACCTCCGCGACGGGGTGGCCGTTCGCGACAGCAAGGACAAGGCCGGTCCCGCGTTGGCCTTCGACGCCACCGGTTGGCGCACCTTCATCGACTCTCTTAAGAGCAACTAACCGTCCGTCAGAGGCCGAAGATCTGCCGGATGGGCTCTTCGACGTGATGCAGCTCGGCGGGTGCCAGCCGGCCGAGTAGTCGGAGCGGGCGAGGTTTGTCGACTCCGTCAGCGGCGATCGACGATTATCGCGACCCTGAGTAACTGCAAGGGACGAATCGGGCATCGATTACGCTGCGTTGCGCGGAGATGGCTAACCCTGTCGCCTCGCTCCACCTCTCGATCCGTAAAACCGATCCTGAACTGGGCGGATGCTCATGGCCCGGATCTACCACCCTTTCCCCTCCGGCTGCCTTTGCTCTGCAGCCACCCGCGCAGCGGGGACCGTGCGTTACCGCTGCGTCGGCGGCTGCAGAGCAAAGGCAGCAGAGAGGTACTTGTCTTCCGCCTCTTTGGCGACACACAGAGTGACGAGCGCTGAGTCCGGCGGGTAGGTGTCGGGGTAGGCCGGGGTCAGCGGCCGGGGTCAGCGGCCGGGGTCAGCGGTCTGATCAACACCAGCACGGCGAAGTGGCGGCATCGACCGCGCCCGGATGGCGCCACTTCGGCGAGGTGGTGGCGATCGGCCCACGCCCCGGGCAGAGGCAGAGGCAGGCGCGCCGGGGGAGCCCTCAGCGCAGTGCGGCGCGGGCGGAGAAGGCGATGCTGGCGAGCAGGAAGCCGCCGTTGACGACGGTGAACGCCACCATCACCCAGAACGCCAGCGCGGGCGCGAACACCAGCACCAGGCCGGCCACGAAGATCACCGCGCCGTAGTCGCGGACCAGCTTCACCACCCGGACCGGCAGCGACGTCGAGGTGACCATGCTTGCCGCGTTCGGGCCGGACTGCATCACCGAGGTCACCAGGTTGACCATCCAGGTGCCGGCGAAGACCGCCACCAGCCACACCGGCGTCGTCGGCCGCTGCGCCACTGCCGTGGCGGACAGAGCGGCCACCAGCGCGATCTGGGCGGCCACGTCGCAGAGCACGTCGATCCGGGCGCCGGCCGCGCTGCCCTGCCCGGTCACCCGGGCGAGCTGCCCGTCGGCGCAGTCGAGCGCGTACGCGATCTGCCAGCCGACCAGGGCGACCAGGCCGACCACCCAGGCCGGCACGGTGCCGGCGGCCACGTCGTCGGCGAGCGCGACCACGGCCACCGAGGCGGCCAGCCCCAGCACCAGGTTGGCAAGCGTCAACGCGGTCGGGCGCAGGCCCAGCCGCTGGGCGACGAGCGCGAACGCCGCCCCGATCCACTGGCTGATCGACTCGCTGAACAGGCCGCCACCCCGGTTGACCCGGTGGAAGTCGGCGACGGTGGGACGGGGCTCAGCCAAGGCGGTCGCGGAGGGCACCGGCGTAGTCTGCCAGCCGCTCCCGGGTCTCGGAAGCCGACATCGCCAGGTGTTCGAGGATGGTGTAGCGGTCCGGCCGGGTGGCGGGCGCGAACTGCACCGCCTCGACGAACTGGTGGTCGGTCAGCTCCACCTCGGCCGGCAGCCGGGGCAGCCCGTGCCGGGCCAGGCAGGCGGACATCTCGGCGAACCGGCGCTCGTCGCCGCGTAGGAACGTGCAGAACAACGCGCCCAGCCCGGCCAGCTCGCCGTGCGAGGCGGTGCCGGGAAAGAGCGCGTCGATCGCGTGCATGATCTCGTGGCAGCCGCCGCTGGACGGGCGGCTGGTGCCGCAGACCGCCATCGCCAGGCCGCTGGAGATCAGCGCCTCGGCCAGCACCGTGACGAACGCGTCGTCGGTCATGTCGCCCGGGTGGTTGAGCACCGCCTCGGCGCCGGCCCGGGCCAGCGACGCGGCCAGCCCGTCGACCGGCTCACCGCGTACCTGGCGGGCCAGCTCCCAGTCGGCGAGCGCGCTGATGTTGCTCACCACGTCGCCGATGCCGGCGCGGTTGTGCCGCTCCGGTCCGGCCTCCACGAAGTCCAGGTCGACGATCACCGCGATCGGGATGTGCACCCCGTAGGAGCCCTTCAGGCCCTCGGTGATCAGGCTGGCCACCGGCGAGGCGATCCCGTCGTTGGCGAGCGCGGTCGCCACCGTCACCATCGGCAGCCCACGCCGGGTGGCGGCGTACTTCGCCACGTCGATGGTCTTGCCGCCGCCGATGCCGACCACCGCGTCGTACGACCGGGCGCGCAGCTTGCCGCCCAACTCGTCGGCGGCGTCCAGAGTGCCCCCGGCCACGGTGAACACGTCCGCCGACCGCAGCGACGGCCGGATCAGCTCGGCGATCTTCTCGCCCTGCCCCGGCCCGACCACCACGGCGACGTCACCACCGGCGGAGATCCGGCCGTCGGAGAGGATCGACGCCAGGTCCGCCACCGCGCCCCGCCGCACGTCGATGTGCAGCGGGGTGAGGACGCTACGGGCTAGTAGCGGCACGCGATCTCCCGCGCCCGGGCCAGGTCCTCGTGGTTGTCGACCTCGACCCAGGAGACGTCCCCGATCGGCGCCGCCCGCACCTCGCCGCCCCGGTCGGCGAACTCCTGGTAGCCGTCCTCGTAGTAGAGGTTCGGGTCACGCCGCCACGTCGCCTCCAGCGCGTCGGCGAGCGCGTCGGCCACCTGCGGCTCGATCAGCGTCGCGCCGATGTACTCGCCGTACGCCTCGCCCGGGTCCATCAGCTTGGTGATCCGGGTGAGCTGGCCGGCGGCGTCGAAGGTCGTCTTCATCTCCTCCTCGGCCAGCGGCTTGAGCGTGTCCACGGCCAGCAGGACGCCCGGCCCGCGCTCGGCCAGCAGCGTCTTCTCCACGCTCACCGGGTGCACGGTGTCGCCGTTGACGAGCAGCACGCCCCGGGAGAAGTGCTCCCGGGCCAGCCAGAGCGAGTAGGCGTTGTTCCACTCCTCGGCCTTGTCGTTGTCGACAAGCGTGATCGTGACGCCGTACTTCTCCGCCAGCTCGGCCTGCCGCTGCCGGACCGCGTCGGCCGCGTAGCCGACCACGATCACGACCTCGGTCAGCCCCACCGCGGCGAGGTTGCGCAACGCGATGTCGAGGATGGTGATCTCCCCGTCGACCGGCACCAGGGCCTTGGGCAGGGTGTCCGTGTACGGCCGCAGCCGGCGCCCCGCACCCGCGGCGAGCACCATCCCGATCATGCCGACACGCTCCTCTTCTCGACCGATTCCACGAGGCGAGGATAACGTCGGCAGCCCGGCGCTCCGGGTGCAGCCCGTGATCGCCCTACAGCCCGATCGACCGCAGCGCGGCGAAGCCGTCCGCCAGGATCCGCCGGATCATCCCGTCGTTCACGTCCCGGTGCTCGTCGAGCAGGGCGATGTCCCGCTCCGCCAGCCAGCGGAACTCGGTGTGCTCGGTCGGCTCCAGGCGGGGCCGGCTCAGGTCGCCGTCCACCCGGACCAGGAAGTCGGTCTCCACCCGAGTCAGCCCGTCGTCAGCGGTGTAGCGGTATTCGCCGACCAGGCCCAGCACGTGCGACACCGTCCAGCCGGTCTCCTCGGTGACCTCCCGGCGCAGCGCGTCGTCGATCTCCTCACCCGGCTCCAGGTGACCGCCGGCGATGTCCCAGCAGTTGGGGAAGAGGCGTCGCCCGGGGGCGCGGCGCTGCACGAAGATGCGGCCGTCGTCGTCGACGATCAGCGCGCCGGCGCAGCGGAGGGGGTCGGTGGGCACCCTCCGACCGTAGCCGTCCGCGCCGTCTCGGGCGATGCCCCTTCTTGTCCCGGTACGCATCGATGGCCCACCATGTCCGTACCCAGTCGCCGTCCCACAGGAGTGATGTGTGATGCAGGTACGGGAAGCGATGTCCAACGAGGTTCTCGTGGTCGGCCCGGAGCACACGCTCCGCCAGGCGGCCCGGATGATGTCGGCCCGCGGTGTCGGGTCGGCGGTCGTGATCGACCCGGACTCCGAGGGAGTCGGGATCATGACCGAACGCGACGTGTTGAAGGCGATCGGAGCCGGGCTCGACCCGGACGTCGAGCGTACCGCCGCCCACCTGACCTGGGACGTCGTCTACGCCGGCCCGGACTGGACGATCGAGGAGGCGGCTGCGGCGATGGCCCGGGGCGGGTTCCGCCACCTGGTGGTGCTCGACGGCCGGGAGGTGGCCGGCGTCATCTCGGTACGTGACCTGATGCGGGTCTGGGCACGGGAACACGCACCGACCCGCGCCTGAACGGGCGATGGCCCGGCCGATACCGGCCGGGCCATCGTCGTGCGGGGTGTCGCGGTCGTGCCGTCCCGTCAGGGGCCGACGAAGACCGCGGTGCCGCGCCAGTCCACGTCGTCGACGGTCGGACCGCTGAGCACCGTGGCGGTGTCGGTCGGCACGCCGTCCGACCACGCCATCGAGGACAGGCTGCCGGTGCTCCGGGAGACGACGTAGAGCTTCTCGCCGTCCAGGATCAGGCCGCCCGCGTCGGCGAAGGCGGTGGTCCCGGCGACCGTGAACCGCTCCGCGCCGACCGTGCCGGTGTCCGGTGCGAACCCACGCCAGAACAGGGTGCGCTGGCCGGCGAGCGTGTAGTAGACCCGGCCCTTGGAGTAGAACATGGCCGTCACGTTCGGCAGCTCGGCGGAGAAGTTGACAGTCATGCCCGCGTACGTCGAGCCCTCGGGCGCGGAGCCGGTCTCGATCAGGTCCCACTTCTCGTCGTGGTACGGGTCGAGCTTCTTCGGGGTGCCGAACTCGGTGCCGTCGAACGAGCGCTTGTAGAGGTTGCCGCCGACGCCGTAGAACAGGTCACCGCCGACCCAGAACGCGCCCTTGACGCCCGACCAGCGGGTGTCGTCGGGGTTCGGCACCGACATCGCGGTGCCGACCTTGCTCGCGCCGTCGTACGACCGCTTGGTGATGCTGTCGACGGTGGTGGCCGGCGGCACCGGCGGCAGCTTGACGATCTCGATGCCCTGGACCAGCGGGTTCTCCAGGACCCGACCGAAGTCGATGTCGATGTTGCCGTCGCTGGTGACCGAGAAGGCGCGCATGGTGCCCTTGTTGGTGGCGCCGATCGCGGCGATCGGGTCGAAGTTGCTCAACTTCAGCACGCCGTCGACGCTGACGTTGAACTTGCGCTTCCCGGCGGTGGAGGTGCCGTTGTAGCGGTTGGCGAGGTAGAGCCGCACCTGCACCGGGGTGCCGGCCGGCACCGGGAAGTCCCACTGCATGTCCGGTGCGGGCGCCTCGTCCCAGCGCTCGCTGTTGAACACCTCGACCGGCGTGTCCGCCGGCACCGTGGCGTCGAACGAGGCGTTCGTGCCGTACGTCAGGACCTGGCTGCCGGCGTTGTGGTATTCGCTCGGCGCGGTCGGGCTGTCACCGGCCCAGGCCGGCCCGCTCGGCGCGGCCAGCTCGGCACCGCCCGCGTTGACCCGGTAGAGCACGTCCGAGGCATCAGGCGTCGGCGCGGTCTTGACGATCTCGATGCCCTGGATCAGCGGGTTCTCCAGCTCGCGGCCGAAGTCGACGTCGACCACGCCGTCGCTGACCACGGAGAAGGACTGCATCGTGCCGCGGTCGGTGCCACCGGCGACGGCGACCGGGTCGAAGTCGTTCAGCTTGAGCACGCCGTCGATGCTGACGTCGAACTTCCGCTTGCCGACGGTGCCCGTCCGGGAGTAGCGGTTGGCCAGGTAGAGGCGGACGTCGACCCGGGTGCCGGCCGCGACCGGGATGTCCCACTGCATGTCCGGCGCGGCGGCCTCGTCCCACCGCTCGCTGTTGAACAGCGTCGTCGGGGTGCTCGCCGGGACGGTGTCGTCGAACGTGGCGTTCGTGCTGTACGTCGACACGCTGTTGCCGCTGTTGTGGTGCGGGCTGGGCGCGGTGGTGCTGTCGGCGGCCCAGTCCGGCCCGCCGTCGGTCGCCGGGATGGCCGGTCCACCGGCGTTGACCCGGTAGAGCACCTCGGTCTGCGCCGCCCGACCGGCCTGGTAGATGTCGCCGGGCAGGCCCTTCGTGCTGGTCGAGTGCGGGGCGTTGCCGCCGTCCAGCGGGAAGAAGGCCAGCCGCTTCCGCTGGAATTCGCGGTTGCCGATGTATTCCTGGTCGCTGCCCAGCCAGAGGCCCTGCGGGGTGACAAGCATCTCGGTGACGCCGTAGCCGCGCGGGTGGCGGCCCGGGTTCCAGGACAGCGGCAGGCCGCTGACCGGGTCGAGCGCCGCGATGCTGGCCCGCGGCACCGCGCCCGGCCCGGCCTTGTCGCGCCCGAGCGGGTTGTTCGACCAGCGGAAGTGACCGCCGACGTAGACGGCCTTCTCGCTGATGCCGACGGAGAGGAAGGTGTCGCCGCCGCTGAAGTTGGTCCAGGTCGGCTTCTGGCCGGCGCCGGTGGCGTCGGTCTCCCAGCGGGCCGCCGAGTCGCAGAGCGTGCCCGGGAACGAAGCACCGGTGGTGCCCACCACGAAGTACTTGCCGTCCGGCGAGAACTGCACGTCCCGTACCCACGAGTCGAACGCGCTGTACTTGCAGGCGCCGGAGTAGCTGTCGGTGTTCCAGTCGGCGACGGTGGCGGAACTCGCGCCCAGGTCGATCCGCACGATCTGGTCGTGCACGACGCCGTCGGCCTTCTTGAAGTTGCCGATGACCACGAGGTGCTTGCCGTTCGGCGAGACGGTCATCTTCTCGACGCCGACGCCGGCCGAGGCGCCGCCGTTGGTCGCCGTCCAGTTGTGGTGCTCGGTCAGCGACACGGTGAGGTAGTCGTCGACCGCGCCGGTCTTCGGGTTGAGCGAGGCGAGCCCGGCCCGGTCGGTGGTCGCGGTGACCGTGCTGAAGATGCCGCCGACGAGCAGGTGGTCGTCGATGAGCGCGAGGTCGCTGACCGCGCCGTTGAACGCCGGGCCCTTGAAGCCGTCGATCGGGGTGCCGTCGGCGACGTTCAGCAGCACGAGCTTGCGGAAGCTCTTGCCGTCGACCTTGTTGAACCCACCGGCGAGGTAGACCGTGCCCGGCGTCGGGCCGGCGATCACCGCGGTCACGTCGCCGTCGAGCAGCGGCGCGAACGCGTTGTCGATCTTGCCGGTCGCCTTGTCGAAGGCGAGCACGCCCCGGCGGTCGACCGGGGTGGGCGACGAGCCGCGGTTCTGCGCGTTGGTGAACGAACCGCCGACGATCACCTTGCTGCCGGCGTCGTAGATGGCCACGACGTTGCCGTCGTTGATGTTCGGCGTCTTGTCCGACGTCGCCTCACCGACAAGCGTGCTGTGGTCGGGTGCGACCGTGGCCGCGGGCGCGGCAAGTGCCGGCACCGGCGTGAACAGGGTGGCGATGCCGAGCACGGCGGCGCCGAAGGCGGACACCGAGCGGTGTCTCAGGAACGAGGAAGGCACAGGCTGCTCCGGGGGGAACGTCGGAGGCGCTGCGGTCGTGGCCGGTGCCGACGTGAGGTGGGGTTACCCGGCCGACCGCAGACGTGAGAGCAATACTTTCTCGCATCCGGCCGCCGCGCGTCCACCCGGGATCGACCTTTTTGGCCGAGGAAGCGGACCGGGTCGCACGAAAAGACGAGGGATGATCACCGATTGCCTACGGAGGGTGGCGCAGCGGAAACACTCAGGTCAGGCATGGGCGGGTTGAAGTATGGGTCGGTGGCCATCTCCCGGAACGCCGCCTGGCTCTCCGGGTCGGCGCCGAACGTGCTGTCGTACAGCGGCTTCTCGGTCTGCCGGGCCGCGAAATAGAGCACCGCCTTGATCTGCGGGTGCTTCTTCAGATAGGGACCGACCTCGCGCATCCATTCGGCCCGCTGCCCCGGGCGGCCGTCCTGGGTAAGCCCGTACTCGCCGATCACCACCGGCCGCGGGTGCTTCTTGGCGAACGCCATGAAGTGGTCCATCCGGTTGCTGAAGCTGTTCCACTCCGGGCTCGGATAGACGTCGGTGCAGAGCCAGTCGACCTGGTCGTCCCCGGGGTAGTAGTCGGCGGCCCGGCGTTCGGGCTCGGCGAACCCGTCGGCGTGCGGGCACCACGTCCAGGCCGCGTTCGTGACGCCGACCTCGGTGAAGATGGCCCGCACATGCTTCCAGGCGGCGACGTAGTCCTCCGGCGAGTGCATGCTGGCGGCCAGGTTCGGCCGGTCCATCTCCCACCGGTAGCGCAGCAGCACCGGCACGCCGAACGCCTTGACGTCCTGCGCCCGCTGGCGGATCAGCGCGTCGTAGACGCCGCTGACCGTCGACCGGGTGTCGGTGCCCTGCCAGGAGATCATCTGGAGCTTGCCCTGGGCCTGGAACGCCCGCTCGGTCGCGCCCGGGAACGGCTCGTTCCACTCGTGGAACATGTGCGCGATGGCGAGTTGGCCGCCGGCTGCCTGGTTGAAGGCGTCCCACGCCGACGCGCGGCCGGTGGCGTTGTGGAAATCGGGCTTCACCCAGGCGCCCACCCAGGCGCCCTTCTCGGGCAGCTCCGGCCCGCGGCCGGTGGTCTGGACCGCACCCTTGCGGGGCGTCACCGTGGGCGGTGGCGGCGCCGCAGACGTCGCCCGATCCGCCGGATCCGGCGACCCGGAGTCGCACGCCGCGACCACAGGTGCCAGACAGGCCAACGCGATCAGGGTCGCCATCGTCCGTCGAAACCGTCGTACCACCGCAACCTCTCCCCAGGATGGTCACCGCCGCACGGTCGTCGACCCGAGGGGCTCCACGTCAACGGAGCGGCACGCCGGGTCGGGCGGGCGACCCCTGGAACTCTACCCGTGGACGCGCGCTCACGGGTGGTAGTCGAGTTCGGTCAGCAGCGGGCCCGCCTGTGCCAGCACGTCAGCCAGGTCCTCTTCGGTCAGTCGCTGCCGCCACCGTCCCACCGAGTTGGGCCGGGCCTTCGCGAACCGGGCGTGCAACGCCTTCCGCCCGGCCGGGTCGCCCACCTCCAGGAAGTCGGCGACGACCTCGGCCGCCTCGGCCGGACGGCGCACGACGTCCTCGTAGCGCAGGTGCCGGACCCGATCGGCGGGCAGCTCGGCGAGCTGGGTCAGCGCGCTGCCGGTGAAACGCCGCCACATCCAGGCGGACCGGCCCAGGTCGGAGACCCGGCTGAACTCGTCGCGCCGGTCGGGCTCCACCCAGAAGCGGGGTGCCGCGCCCCACGGCGTGCCGCCCCGGCCGCTGCGCCCGGTGCCCGTCGACGCGGCGTTCAACCAGGGCTGCTCCGCGTGCGACACGGCGACGTCCCGACCGTCCCGGTAGACGTGCAGGAAGACCGCGTCCGGGAAGACCTCGGCCAGGAACGGCACGATGAAGCAGTTCTCCGGGTCCTTCTCGGCGAACCGCAGCCCACCGTGACCGGACGCGGCGAGCAGCGCGCCGTAGTAGCCGCGGAAGTAGCGCGCAGCCCGCTGCGGCGACCAGCTTCCCTCGTAGACGCAGCGGGCGACCGCCTTGGTCAGCCGGGGCTCGTAGTGGTAGGAGACGTCCGGCAGCGCCCCCACGCAACTGCCCAGGAACGTGGTGCCGGAACGCGGCGCGCCGAGAATGAAGATCGGCCGCTCCACCTTCAGCGTGAACCTCCGGTTGCCGGACTCCACCGGGCGTTCTAGGTCCCGGCGCTCCTTCCGGTCGGCCAGCAGGCCGACCGCGGCGAGCTTCGCGGCCTTCACAGTGGACAGCCCGGCGTGCGGGGGGAGGGGGGAGTCGCTCGTCATCGAAGGTCCCATCGGTACGCAGGAACGGGTCAGGACTGGGCGGCCGGGTCCGCCCCGGCCCGGTTACGGCCACGGCGCAACGCCCGCAGCGCGTCGAGGTGCAGGGTGCGCCGCCAGCGCCACACGCCGGCCAGGTAGGCCACCGTGCCGGCGACCGTCACCAGCGCGAGCACCGCAGGCGCGGCCCCGAGCAGGCTGGCCACCCCGAGCGGCAGGCCCAGCGCGACGACCGCGAGCGCCATCGCGGCCCGGGTGCCCGCGCCGAACGGGTGCAGCCGCATCGACCACCAGAGCTGGGTCAGCGGCACCAGGTTGGTGACCAGGATGGAGACGGTCCAGGCCAGGGCGGCGCCGAGGATGCCGTAGCGCGGGATGAGCACCAGGTTCGCCACCACGTTGAGCACCGTGCCGCCCATCGCGTTGTAGAACGTCCACGCGGTGCGGCCGGCCATGTTGAGCACCATGTCCACCATGCCGCACCCGGTCGCCACCAACATGGTCAACGCGAGCAGGACCACGACCCGGCGGCCGTCGGCGTAGCCTTCGCCGAACAACGCCAGCATGGGCACGGCGAAGGCTGCGAAGATCAGGTACGCCGGCCAGGAGAGCAGCACCAACCAGCCGGTGGCGGCCTGGTAGAGCTGCCGGGCCTCGGCCCGGTCGTCGCGGGCGAAGGCGGCGGCCAGCCGGTGCTGCACCGTGCTGGAGAGCGCGATGCTGGAGAGCTGACCCAGCACCAGGAAACGGGTCGCGGCCGTGTAGATCGCCGCGTCCGCCGGCCCGCGCAGCGCGCTGAGCAGCACGATGTCCAGCCGCTGCACCACGATCGCGGCCACGCTGCTTACCGCGCGCGGCCCGGTGAACCGCCAGAACGGCACCCACAACTCGCCCGCCGGGACCGGTCGGGTCACCTGCCGGCCGGCCCGGCCGACCAGCCGGCCCAGCCACACCAGCGCGACCACGGCGGCGAGCAGGTAGGGCACCACCCAGGCCAGCGGCAGCGCGACGGTGGCGGAGAGCCCGAGCCAGGCCGCGACCGCCACGGCCAGGAACTGCACCAGGGTGCGGCCGAGCCGCTCCACGGTCAGCAACGGGCGCATCTGCCCGAAGCCGCGGCAGGCCGCGAGCGCGTAGTCGTTCAACGCCGCCAGCGGCACGAACGTCAGCAGGATACGCAGCGCGGTCACCGCGTCCGGGCCGGCCTCCGGCATGGTCGCCCGGGCCAGCGCCGGGGCGGCCAGCCAACCGGCCGCGCCGAGCAGCACGCCGACCGCCAGCACCGGCAGCAGCCCGACCAGGATCGTGCCGCGGATCTGGTCCCGCCGGTCGAGCGTCCGCTGCCGGCTGACGAAGTAGACGGTGCCCACGTCGGTGCCGAGCCGGGCCGCCGACGCGGCGATCATGAAGGCGCTCGTGGCCGCGAAGAACATGCCGGCCTCACGGACCGACCAGCCCCGGGCGATGACGATGTTGAGGCCGAAACCGGCCACCGCGGCCAGGCCCACCCCGACCAGGTTGGCGAAGCCCTGCCGGGCCACGCCGCCCAGGCCCGCGCCCGGAGCCGGCCGGACCGCCGGTAGGACGACCGTGGCGTCGGCGTCCGCCCGGCTCACCGCCGCCACGACGGCACGCGTCCCCACCAGGAGGCCAGCCGCTCGTCGTACGGGGCGAAGTGGTCCTCCAGCCGGGCCCGCAGCTCGGCCGACATCGGCGACCGGGACCGCGAGTTGTGCTTGCCGAAGGCGATGTCCGCCCAGCGGGGAATGTCGAGGAAGTCGCAGACCGCGTCGAAGGAGGGCCGCGGGTCGGCGAAGAAGTCGTCGCTGTCGATGACGTGCAGCCGGTCCCGGCCGACAAGCGCCTCCAGCCGCTCCACCTGCTCGATGTAGCGGCCCCGGGCCAGGTAGGAGTTGTGTTGCAGGTGCTCGCTGTGGTAGTTCGGGTCGGCGGTCATCCGCTCCCGCTCGCCCGCCGTCCGCTGCTCCTCCAACGCCAGCGCCCGCTCGAAGTCCGCCTCGGTCTCGTAGCCGCGGGCCAGCTCGTGCGAGTGCGCCGAGTAGGCCCGCTCCACCGGGTCACGCAGCAGCACCAGCAGCTTCACCGAGGGCAGGTCCTTGGCGATCCGCTGCCCGGCCAGCGGGTGGAACATGTAGTAGGGGCTCGACTCGCCGCTGATCCCGCGTACGCCGAGCTGCGCCTTCACCGCCTCCGCCTTGCCGGTGGTGGGGAAGTGCCCCAGATACCAGCTCATCCCCCGGCGGTAGTCCATGTCGAAGTAGTGCACGCCCTTGTGGTAGGCGGGCGGCAGCACACCGGGGTGCTGCGACAGCGTCTTGAACAGCGAGGTGGTGCCACACCGCTGCGCCCCCACGATCAGGAATCCCGGCACCATCCGTGAACCCGCGGTCAACCGACCGACCGTCCGGCTCACCGACTTCACCGCGCGGAGCGCCTGCTCCCTGGCCACCGTCACGTCCCCACCCCTCACTCTCACCCGGCCCGGCGGGCCAGGTGCTCCTCCACGGCGGGCAGCAGCCAGGTGTCGACATGCCCCAGTCGCGCACCCGCCTCCGCCTGCCGGTCCCGCAGATAACGCGCCGCCAGCTCCACCAGATAGAGCACGGCGACCAGGTCGGCGCTCCCGCCGGCGGCATCGAACGGCGCGAGCGTCCGGTCGGCGCCGGCGATCAGCGCCCGGGCCGCCTCGACCGGCTCCACCCCGTCGTGGCTCATCGCGCCCTGCACCGCCAGGTGCAGCGCGTCGTAGCCGGCCGGCACGTCCGACTCGAACCGCTCCCAGTCCCACACCAGCACCCGGCCGTCGGCAAGCACCGCGCTGTTACCGCCGTTCCAGTCCCCGTGCCAGGCGCCGAAGGCCACCACCGGGTCGGCCTCGGCGACCGAGGCCAGCACCGCGCGCAGCCGCCCGGCCTCCGGCCGGTCACCGAGCGCGTCCACCGCCGCGCCGAGCCGCGCCGCGTGCCCGCTGGCCGCCCACGACTCCCGGCGTACGCCGAGGCAGCCGGCCACCGCCACCATGGCGGCCCGCTCGGCCTCGGCCGCCACGGCCGGCGCGGCCCGGGGCAGCCGCACCGGCAGCGCCTCCTGCACCAACAGCGCGTGCCCGTGCCACTCGCCGTGGTGGCGTACCCCGGCCAGCACGACCGGGCCGAGCGGCACGCCGGCGAGGCGGCGCAACGCGGCGGCCTCCGCGTGCACCAGGGCACGGGTCAGCGGGTCGACGCCGAGCTTCGCGTAGCCGAGGGCCCGGCCGTCCGGCGCGAGCAGTTGCAGCACCGGCTTGCGGTTGGCCCGCGCCGGCCCGATGTGCAGGCTGACAAGCGCCGGTTCGCCGAGCACCTCGGTCAGGTAGGCGTCCAGCCCGCCGCCGTCGACGACCAGCCGGTCGCGGAACACCAACGGCCCGAGCCCGAACCGGAACGCGGTGGCCAGCCCTTGCCGGACCAGCTTGGCCTTGCGGCCGACCGCTTCGGTGGAGTGCCGCACGGCGCCGGCCGCGGCCCGGCCCGAGCCGGTGGGCACCAGCAGCCGCGGCCGGGCGGCCGACGGCACCACGACCCAGCCGTCGCCGCCGCGGCGCAGGGCCGGTTCGGCCGGTTCCGGCCAGATCAGGCCGGCCAGCTCACCGAGGTAGGCGGAACGGCCGTCGCCGTCCGGGGGTACGAGGAACACCATCAGCGGTCACCGGCAGCTTCCAGTCGGGCCCGTAGCCCGGCGATCGTGCCCCGAGGTGGCTCCGGTGCGAGCGCCCGGCGCTGCCGGTCGTTGCGGGCCAGCAGGGCTACCGAGATCAGGGCGTAGGCGAGGGTGGCTTCCAGTGCCCCGTAGGTGAACTGGAAGAAGAGCATCAAAATGATCACGAGCGTACCGGCGATCCCGATCGCGCTGTGGTCGCGCCGGTATCGCCAGAGGCTGTAGAGGAAGAAGCCGTTGTAGGCGAGCGCGCCGACCCAGCCCTGACCGACGAGCAGCGCCCAGAGTTGGCCGTTGCTGCCCAGCTCCCGGTTGCCGCACTGCTTGCAGTCGTCGGACTTGCCGATGGCGATCGAGCGGTTGCTGCCGATCAGCGCCCGATTGCCGCCGTAGCCGAGGATCGGCGAGTGGTTGGCCGCTTTCATCGCGCCCTCGGACAGGGTGGTGCGGATGTCGTCGCTGTGCCCGTTCTGGAGCCGTTCGTCGAAGGTGCGGCCGAGCGGGGTGGCGACGATCAGCACGCCGATCAGCCCCACCGCCAGGGCGAGCCCGCCGAGCACCACCATCCGGCCGCGCAGCGCGAGCCGCAGCGCCACGTACGCCGCGGCGATGCCGACGCCGATCCAGAGCCCACGGTTGAGCGAGTAGATGATCGGGAAGATCGCGGCCAGGGCGATCGCCACCCCGGCCGTGCGGCGCAGCGGCTTTCCCAGCACCACCCAGCCGGCGACCAGCCAGACCAGCAGGATCGCGGTGTTCTCCCCCCACGAGTTCGTGTAGGTGAACGGCGCGGACGGTCGGGGCGAGCTGGCCTCGCCCTCGATCACCTGCTGGACCTGGGCGAACTTGACGTCCATCAGCGAGGCGACGAACGGGTGGGTGGCGATCGAGTGCGGCAGGACGAAACGCAGCGGCGCGACGAAGCCGAGGGTCGGAAACAGCGAGCCGATCCAGCCGCCGACCACCACCACCACGCCCATGAACCCGAAGAGCCGGATCATCCGGCGCCGGGACAGCTCCCGCTCGCTGAGGTTGTAGACGTAGAGCATCGCCACGGTCATGGCGACGAAGTTCGCCAGTCGGATGCCCCAGCCGAGGTAACGGCCGCCGCCACCACCGGGCGGCAGCGTGTCCGGGGCGGTGAGCCCGAGCGTCGACGCGGACAAGAACAGCCAGAGCAGCAGGATCAGCCAGATGCCGAAGCCGGGCGGCACCCGGACCGGACCTCGCCGGGCCATCTGCACCACCATCGGCACCGCGAAGATGATGAAGACGAAGCTTGACACCCCGAGCGCCCACCACACCGGCCAGAGCAGGAAGAGGGAGATCAGCGGCCACGCGGTCGGCAGCCGCCACGACCAACCCTTCGGCCGGAGCCGGACCGGCGGGAGGCGGCTCCCCTCGGGCGGCGCCACCGCGCCGAGCGGCACCGACCCCCGCGCCGGGCGGGGTGGGGTGACGGTGCTCATTTCACGGTGACCTTGGCGGTGGTCGGCGCGTAGATCACCCAGGCGTTGCCGGGCTGCGGGTGCAGCAGGTCACCGCCGACGTCCGCGAGCGTGCAGACCATCCCCAGGCCGGGCTTGCGCCACCGGCCCTTGGCGCTGTTCGGGCCGGACACCGCCACCACCGCGCCCTCACCGAAGACGTTCGCCGACGGCAGCGAGCGGAACGACGGCTTCCGCACCTCGAGCGTGCGGTATTCCATGGTCAGCACGATCACCGAGACCGCCGTCACCGTCGTCTTGCCGACCTTGGTCACCCAGAGCGACTTCTGCTTGTCGTATCGCCAGGTCATCGGCGGGCCGCCGGAGACGGTGACGGACAGTTCGGCGGCGGGGGCGAGGTCCCGGGCGGCGAGCGCGTCGCCGTTCGTGGCGTGGTCCAGGGCCGGCGTGGGCGGCTGACCGCCCTTCGGGGCGGCCTTGAGCAGCGCGGCCGTGGAGGTGTAGTCGCCGCTGAAGACCTTGCCCCCGTCGTCCGGGGTCACGCCGTCGAGGTCGGAGTTCTCGAACTGGCTGAGGAAGCCGGTCGGGCCACCGTCGTAGCCGACGAACGGGCGCAGCACCGAGACCGACCGGATGTCGACCGGCCGGATCTCGGTGACCGGCCCGATCTTGGCAGCGTCCCTGGAGTGGAACACCGCGGTCAGGTGCAGCGTGTCCGACTCGGCGAACTCGGTGTAGACCAGGTCGGCGGCGTCCAGGCCGGCGGGGGTGGTGGCGGGGCTCACCCGCAGCGGCACCGCGACCGCCTGGCGGGTCGCCGCCGCCGCCGTGCCGACCGGCGCCCCGGTCAACGGGCCCGCCGGCAGGCTCGACGTCGGGCTCGGCGCGGCCGACGACGTGGTCACGTCGCCCGGGTCCACCACGTTGGCGCTGCCCGGCTTGGGCTGCGGCTCGCTGCACCCCGCGCCGACACCGAGGACGACGGCCGGCGCGAGGGTGGCGCGGAGCATCTGCCGGCGGTTCACCCCAGGTCCTCGCCGGAGTCGATGGCGTAGCTGCGGCCGTCGCCCTCGCCCCGGGAACGGTAGGTGCCACCGGCGCCGTTGACCGGCGTCGGCTTGCCCGGAGCGCCACCCTTGGCGGGGGAGGCCGGCTTCGCCGACCCGGCGGCCGGACCGGAGCGGGACGACTGCATGCGCGGCAGCACCATGGTCGACTCGGCGGACGGGCCGGGACTCGGGCGGGACTTGCCCCGGTCGGCCGGGTTCGCCGGAGCGGTCCCACCGGCCGACGCGGCCGACGCCGCCGGGCGGGTGGCGCCGCCGGGCGGCGCGGGCAGGCGCGGCGCCAGCACGGCGCCGATCACCGGCGCGTTCACCTGCTCGAACTGCTGGAGTGCCGCGGTGATCTCACCACTGCGGGTCTTGCCGGCCTCGGCCACCATGATCACCGCGTCGACGTATCGACCCAGGGCCTGGGCCTCCACGGCGTAGGTCGGCTGCGCCGTCTCGATCAGCACGTGGTCGAAGCGCGCGGTCAGCTCGTGCAGGATCTCCAACAGGCCGGCGACGGGCAGCTCGACCTCCGCGTCCAGTTCGCCCGGGACGAGCACCCGGAGCTGGCCGAGCCCCGGCACCGGGGCCAGCGCCTTGAGCGCCGGCACGTCCCGGCGGAGCACCGAGGCGAGGCTGTGTCGCCCCTCGGCCACCCCGGTGATGCCGCTCAACGCCGAGTCCGGCTTGGTGGTGACCAGCGCGACCTGCGCGCCGGTGCGGGCGTACGCGGCGGCCAGGTTGGCCGCCACGAACCCGGCGGCGGCGCCGGCCGAGCCGTCGCAGAGCAGGAGCTGGCGACCGCGCCCGGCCTGGGCCGGCTCGGGGACGGCGGAGAGCAGCACGTTGCGCAGGCGGCCCAGCTCGCGGGAGACCCGGTGGGTGGCGGGGAGCACGGAGAGCGACGGCACCCGGGACGTCAGCTCGAGCAGCAACGGCAGGCCGACCCGGTCGGAGATGTCGCGCCCGCGCCGGATCCGGGTGTCGAGCCGGTCGAGCACCAGCGCCAGCACGATGCCGAGCAGCAGGCCGGCTCCCATGCCGCTGGCCAGGTTCAGGGTGCGGTTCGGCGAGCTGGGCCGCTCGGGCAGCCGGGCGTCGGAGATGATCTCGCCGGGGTCGGAGGCGGTGGAGACCAGCGGGCTGAGCCGGTTGTTGAGCCCGCTGAGCTGATTGGTCAACACGTTGCGGTCGGCCTCGGCGCGCTCCCGCTCCGGCGAGTTGGACGGGGACGCGGCGATCCGCCCGGCGACGGCGCTGAGCTGCTTCTGCACGTCGGCGATCTGCTGCTTGAGCGCGTTCGTCTCGTTCTCCAGCGTCTTCTGCGCGGTGGCCTTGCGCAGGTCGAGGTAGGCCTGGGCGAAGGCGTGCGAGCCCGCCTGCGCCTGGGCCGGGCTGCCCGCCTCGTACGCCACCTGGAGGATCTGGCTGTTCGGCGGCACGCTGACGGTCACCGACTTGACCAGCACGTCGCCGCCGGTGTCGACCTTCATCAGGCCCTTGGCCCGCTCGGCCACCACGAGCGAACGGACCACCTGCGCCTCGGTGTCGAGGTTGACCTTGGCGTTCGGGTTGCTCTCCGCTCCGGAACCGAGCGGGCGCACCAGCAGCGACGTGGTCGAGGTGTAGCGCGCCTCCTGGAGCTGGCTCACCGCCAGGCCGCCGGCCAGGCCGAGGAAGGCGGCGAGCAGCAGGATCCACCAGCGGCGGCGCAACCAGCCCAGGTAGGCCATCAGGGCAAGACCGTCGGCGTCGCTCTCGGCCAAATGGGGTGAGGGCATCAGAGTCTGTCGCTCCCTTTCGACCGAGCCGGGCAGTCCACGGCACAGCTGGAACTGACCGTGACTTCGAGTGTCCCCGATCCGAACGTTGAGGGAAAGTCTGCTCACGTTCCGGTAAGCCTGCCCGGGTGTGGGCAGCCCGCGTAGAGATGGCCGATCGGAGCTGGCCATTCGGGCGGGTACCCGGCGGTGGGCCCGACCTGCCCCCGGTAGTCGACGTCGCCGCCGGCTCGCGTGCGGAGCGGTGACGGAATCCTGACACATCCGTCGCGGCGCGGTCGGCCCGGCCCGGCCCGGCGGTGCCACCCGTGCTGACCTGCCGAGTCGCACCGCCGAGCGGATCCCGGCGACGGGATTCCCGCGGCGACCCGACCGGTGGCCGGGATCCGTCCAACAGGCCCTTCAGTTGTCCATGGGCGCGCCAGTAGGTTGTCATGGCGCGTCCGAGGGGCATTCACGTAAATCCGGACGCGGTCGCATGCGTACGGGAGGAAACGTTGTGGTGAGCGGGTCAACCGAAGGCTCGGGACAGGTCCTGCTGGTCGGATCCAGTGGCGGGCATCTGGCCCAGCTCCTGGCCCTGGAGCCCTGGTACCGGGACCGGCGCCGGGCGTGGGTCACGTTCGACACGCCGGACGCCCGGTCGCTGCTCGACGGCGAGGAGGTGGTCTGGGCCCACCACCCCACCACCCGCAACGTCAAGAACCTGGTCCGCAACGCGTTCCTCGCGCTGCAGGTGATCCGCCGCCGTCGGGTGGACGCGGTGGTCACCACCGGGGCCGGAGTCGCCCTGCCGTTCGTGGTGGCGGCCCGGCTGCGCCGGATCCCGACGATCTACATCGAGGTGTACGACCGGATCGACAGCGCGACGCTCACCGCCCGGCTCTGCCGGCCCTTCCTCAGCGCGATGCTCGTGCAGTGGGAGGAGCAGCGCCGGATGTACCCGGAGGCGACCGTCGTGGGGAACCTCCTCTGATGGCGCACATTCCGCAGCAGCGGGACCGACGGTCCGCGCCCTACGTGCTTGTCGTGGTCGGCACCGACGTGCACCGCTTCGACCGCCTGGTGGGCTGGCTGGAGCGCTGGCACGCCGCCCGGCCCGAGGTCCGGCTGGTCCTCCAGTACGGGCACAGCCGCACGCCGGCCCTGCCCGAGGCGACCCCCTTCCTCGGTCACGAGGAGCTGCAACGCGCGATGGCCGAGTCCACGCTCGTGGTCAGCCACGGCGGCCCGGCCACCATCACCGAGGCCCGGCGCACCGGCCACCTGCCCATCGTGGTGCCCCGCGACCCGGCCCACGACGAGCACGTCGACAACCACCAGCAACTGTTCTCCCGGCGGCTGGGCGCGGCCGGCATGGTCCGGCTCTGCGAGTCGGAGACCGAGCTGCTCGCCGCCCTCGACGAAGGGCTGGCCGATCCGGGCCGGTTCGTCCTGGCCGCCGACCCGGGACGCCCCGACCCGCGGGCCGAGGCGGTCGCCCGGGTCGGCGCCGTGATCGACGACCTGGTGGCCCGCCGGGTCCGCCAGCGGGCCGGCGGGCGGCGCGGATGAGCGCCCCCGCGCCGGAGCAACCGCGCGTCCTGTTCGTCGGCGGTCTCGGCCGCAGCGGGTCCACCCTGCTGGAGCTGCTGCTCGCACAGAGCCCCGACGTGTGCGCGGTCGGTGAGGTGGTGCACCTCTGGGAACGGGCGCTCGGCGCCGACGAGCGGTGCGGCTGCGGCGAACGGTTCACCGCCTGCCCGTTCTGGCACGAGGTCGGCGAGCAGGCCTTCGGCGGCTGGTCCGCGGTCGACCGGGACGACGTGCTGGCGCTCAAGGACCGGGTCGACCGGACCCGGCACATCCCCCGGCTGGCGAAGAACACGCTCGCCCCGGAGCAACTCGCCGACGTCCGCCGCTACGGCGACCTCTACACCCGGATCTACCGCGCCGCGCTCGCGGTGACCGGGGCGCGGGTGGTGGTCGACTCCAGCAAGCACGCCTCGCTCGCGTTCGCGCTGAGCTGGGCCGACGGGCTCGACCTGCGGGTGCTGCACCTGGTCCGGGACAGCCGGGCGGTCGCGTACTCCTGGGGCAAGCAGGTGCGCCGGCCCGAGGTGGTGGACGGCGAGGACTTCATGCCGACCTTCTCCCCGTTCGAGGTGAGCAAGCTGTGGACCGCGCAGAACGCCGCGTTCCACCTGCTCGCCGCGCGCGCGAAGGTGCTGCGGCTGCGCTACGAGGACTTCACCGCCGACCCGGCCGGCACCGTACGCCGGCTGCGCGAGTTCACCGGCCTGCCGGACGACCCGGCGGCGCTGCGCATCCTGGCCGGCGGCCCGGTGGACACCGCCGCCGAGCCGGCCGCACCGTTCCGGGCGCACAGCGTCGCGGGCAACCCGCTGCGGTTCAGCGGCGGTCCGCTGACGGTACGGCGGGACGAGGCGTGGCGGGACCGCCTGCCGCGCCGCAGCCGGGCCGTGGTCAGCCTGGCCACGCTGCCCCTCCGAGTCCGCTACGGCTACCTGGGCCAGCGGGGTTCCGACGATTCCGTGGAGAGATCATGAGTGGGCCGAGCATCTCGGTGGTCGTACCGACGCGGGACCGTCCGGAGCTGCTGCGTGCGGCGCTTGACGCCATCCTCAGCCAGGCGCACCCCGGCCTGATCGAGGCGATCGTGGTCTACGACCAGTCCGAGCCGGACCGGTCGTTGGAGACGGATCGGGGCGACCGGCGGATCCGGGTCATCACCAACACCCACACCGCCGGCCTGGCGGGGGCGCGCAACACCGGCATCGAGGCGGCCACCGGCGACTGGGTGGCGTTCTGCGACGACGACGACGAGTGGCTGCCGGGCAAGCTGGCCGCCCAGTTCGGCGCGCTCGACGCCCACCCGGACGGCGCGCTGGTGAGCTGTGGCATCCGGGTCAGCTACGACGACCGCACGGTGGACCGCTCGCTGGACCGGGCCCGGATCACGCTGGAGGCGCTGCTGCGGGACCGGCTCACCGAGCTGCACCCGTCCACCTTCCTGATCCGCCGGGCCGCGCTCGTCGACGCGATCGGCCTGGTCGACGAGCAGATCCCGGGCAGCTACGCGGAGGACTACGAGTTCCTGCTCCGGGCCGCCCGGTACGCCCCGCTGGTCAACGTGGAGAGTCCGTACGTGCTGGTCCGCTGGCACAAGCGGTCCTACTTCGCGCAGCGCTGGGAGACGATCTCGACGGCGTTGCAGTGGCTGCTGCGCCGCTATCCCGAATTCGCCACCGTCCCGCACGGCGAGGCGCGGGTGGCCGGCCAGATCGCCTTCGCGCAGGCGGCCATGGGCAACCGGCGGGACGCGGTCCGCTGGGCCCGGCGCACGCTGGCGCGCAATCCGAAGGAGCCACGCGCCTACCTGGCGCTGGCCGTGGCGAGTCGGGCGGTGCAGGCCGACCGGGTGCTGCGCACGCTGCACAAGCGCGGCCGGGGCATCTGAGCGCCGGCTGTCCGAGCGGTGACGACGACGGGCGGGCGACCGAGGTCGCCCGCCCGTCGTGCGGTTTCGTCGGCCCGGCTCAGGCCACGCAGAACGCCTTCCACGCCTGGATGCTCGGTTGGTCGAGCAGCCGGAAGTCACCCTGACTGACGGTCTGGTTGTAGTACGCCACGAACTCCGGCCGCTGGCCGTTGAGATAGCCGGTCATGGAGCGGATCCAGGTGGCCCGCCCGGTGCCCGAGTCACCGGGCACCAGGTCGCTGCCGGTCTCCGCGACACCCCACGGCTTGCCAAGCGCCTTGGACTTGCTGATCATCGCGCCGTAGATCTCCTGCGGCGGGGCGTACCGATTCCACTTCTTGCCCCAGTTGTAGCAGTCCCAACCGAGCGTCTCGATCACGTCGCCACCGGGGTAGTACGAGTCGAAGCTGCGCTTGGACTTCGGGTCGAGCGTCCAACACATCAGGATCAGCGTGTTGATCAGCTTCGGGTTGTTCGCCCGGGCGGCGAGACCGGCGACCCGCTTCCACGCCGTGCGGTACGCGTCCGGCGTGAACGCGCCGCGCTCGACGTCGTCCTCCGGCTCGTGGAAGTAGGACCAGTACACGTTGTGGTCGCGCGGGATCGAGGCGAACCAGGAGGCCAGGCGGGAGTCGTGCTTGCCGGAGTTGATCTCCTGGGGTGCGGCCTTGAACGACACCACCACGGTGCGGTCCACCACGTCGGAGCGGCTGCCCGACCAGGCCGGCGGCAGGCCGGGGTAGAAGATCCGGGCCATCTGGAGCTTGCCGAAGGTCCGGTCGGAACGGCTGAGCGCCTGCCCGAAGCTCTCCCCGTTCTGCACGCCGATCGACGCGCCGGGCAGCGTCAGCCGCGTACCGCCGAAGCCCCTGCCGACGCCCGGGGCGGCGGACGCCGACGCCTTCGCGTCGGGCTTGCCGCCGAGGCCCTGTGCGGCGCTCGGGGGTGCGGACCCGGGCTTGGCCGGGGCGCCGAGGCCGGCTGACGGCTTCGGCTGACCCGCGGCCGGCACCTCGCCGGCCTGCGGGTTCGTCGCATCGGGCCGCAGCGCGGCCACCGCGACCCCGCCGCTCGCCACGGCCAGCGTCACGGCCGCCGCGACCATCATTCGCCAACGCGGCCGGGAGCCACCGGGCGGCGGACCCGGGGTGACCGGCGGGTGCGGCGGTCGGCCGGGGCCACCACCCGCCGACCGCGGCTCGGCCGGAGCGTCCGCCAGCGGCGGCCCGGTGAGCGTGGCGGTCGCCGTCGCTCCCTGGCCCCAGGCGGCGCTGTCGGCCGGTCCGGTCCAGCCGGTGCTGTCAGCAGGTCCGGCCCAGGTGGCGCCGTCGGTGGGGCCGGTCCAGCCGGTGCGATCGGTCGGTCCGGCCCAGGTGGCGCTGTCGGCCGGTCCGGTCCAGGCGGTGCCGTCGTGGGATGCCGGCCCGACCGGCGGGCCCCAGCCGGCCGCGGACCCCGGGCCGTCCGGCGCCCAGTCGGCGCCGCCCCGGTCGGGCCCCGGCCAGCCCTGGTCGGGGCCCGACCAGAGCGGCTCCGGGTGGTTGTGGTCGGGCAGCTCCCGGTCAGGCCAGGGCAGGTCACCGCGGAACTCGGCGCGGGCCGCTGGCGGAGCCTCGGCCTCGGGCCAGGGCAGCGCGGGGCTGCCCGACTGGCGCGAAATGTCCTGCCCCGGCCACAGGCCGGTCGGCTGCCCGAAGGCAGTGTGCGGGTCTCGGTCGGCCGGCATGGCCCTCCCTGGCTGTCGGCGGCCCGGGTGGTCGGGCTCAGGTCGGACGCGCATTCCCGTCCGACGATAACCCGCATCACCCCGGCCGTACGTACCGTCACTCTCAGCCGAACGCCTCACCCCGGTCACCGGTGACGGCCGAAGCGGGCATCTCGACCCCGGTCCGGGCGATCGCGTCGAGCAGTCGATCGGCCAACTCGGGGCGGCAGACCAGCAGATCGGGCAGGCGCGGGTCGGCGCGGTTGTAGCGCAGCGGCGACCCGTCGATCCGGGACGCGTGCATGCCCGCGCCCAGTGCCACCGCCACCGGCGCGGCACTGTCCCACTCGTACTGTCCGCCCGCGTGGACGTACGCGTCGACCTCGCCGGTCACCACCGCGCAGACCTTGACCCCGGCCGAACCCATCGGTACGGCCCGGGCGCCGAGCATCTCGACCAGCTCGCCCACGAACGCCGGGGGCCGGCTGCGGCTCACCGCGATCCGGATCGGCCCCTCGGTCGCCTTCGGCGTCGGGCAGGTGGTGCCGAGGACCACCGGCGTACCGTCCACCGTGGTCCGCGCCGGCATGCCGACCGCCCCGGCGACAAGCGCGCCGTCCGGCGCGGCGGAGCGCTGCCAGAGCGCCACGTGCACCGCCCAGTCGTCCCGCCCGGCCTCGGAGAACTCGCGGGTGCCGTCCAGCGGGTCGATGATCCAGACCCGGTCCGCCTCGTGCCGGGGGGCGCGCTCCCCGTCCGCCCAGGCCCGGCGCGCGTCGGCCTCCTCCTCGGAGAGGACCGCGTCCGCCGGCCGCCAGCGGGCCAGCGCCGCGGTCATCAGCTCGTGCGACGCGCGGTCACCGGCATCCTTGAGCGCTTTCGGGTCGGCGAAGCCCTGCCGGTCCCGTAGCGCGGTGAGCGCCACCCCGG
This sequence comes from Micromonospora sp. WMMD975, assembly GCF_029581215.1. Classification (NCBI taxonomy): domain Bacteria; kingdom Bacillati; phylum Actinomycetota; class Actinomycetes; order Micromonosporales; family Micromonosporaceae; genus Micromonospora; species Micromonospora sp. WMMD975. The sequence continues at coordinate 5,634,830 of NZ_CP120739.1, read as the reverse complement.
CCTCGGCGGCCAGCCACTGCGCGAACCGTTGGTCGTCGAGTCGTCCCGTCTCGTCCTCGGTCACGAGCCCCATCCCTGTCTCGCGGGTCTGCCGACCCGTCATCCTGCGGCGGCGGTGTCACCGACGCCAGCGTCCGGTCGGATCGTAGACAGCTCGCGAGTCGGCTTCGTTTCCCCGTCGACCCTGGTCTACGCCGATGACCGCCCGCATGTTGAACTTCGCGTGTATCGCGGTCGGAGCCGCCGGGCCAGGCCCTAGGCTCTGCGCATGACCGCCGAGCAGCTGATCTCCTTTGCCCGTGGGGCCCCCTCGCTGGACATCGTCGATGTCGAAGGGCTCAAGGCCGCCGCCGTCCGCGCCTTCGACGCCGATCCCGCCGGGGTCACCGCGTACGGCACGTCCGTCGGTTACCCGCCCCTGCGGAAGTGGATCGCCGAGAAGCACGGCGTCGAGGCCGATCAGGTGCTCGTCACGAACGGCTCGCTGCAGGCCGACGCGTTCCTCTTCGACCACCTGGTCCGGCGCGGCGACGCGGTGGTCGTCGAGCGCCCGACGTACGACCGCACGTTGCTCAACCTCCAGCAGATGGGCGGCGAGGTGCACGGCGTGACCATCCAGCCGGACGGCCTGGACACCGCCGAGCTGCGCAAGCTGCTGGAGTCCGGGGTACGGCCGCGGCTGGCCCACGTGATCCCGAACTACCAGAACCCGGCCGGCGTGACGCTCTCCCTGGAGAAGCGCCGTGAGCTGCTGGACCTGGCCGCGGAACACGAGTTCACGATCTTCGAGGACGACCCGTACGCGGACATCCGGTTCCGGGGCGAACCGCTGCCCTCGATGCTGTCGATGGACAGCCGGGGTGTGGTGGTACACGCCTCCAGCTTCACCAAGACGGTCTGCCCGGGGGTCCGGGTCGGCTACCTGGTCGGCCCGGCGGAGCTGATCGCGGCGATCGCCAAGCGCGCCACCAACCTCTACATCTCGCCGGGCATGGTGGCGCAGTCGATCGTGCACCAGTTCTGCGTCTCCGGGGCGATCGAGCGGTCGATCCACACGGTCCGCACGGCGTTGGGCGAGCGCGCCGGGGTGCTTGCCGAGTCGCTGCGCCGGCACATCCCCGAGGCCCGGTTCGTCGAGCCGGACGGCGGCTACTTCCTCTGGATCGAGTTGCCGGCGGACGTCGAGGTGGACCGGCTGGCGCCGGCCGCCGCCGAGCGGGGCGTCGCGGTGGTGAAGGGCAGCGACTTCATGGTCGACGGTGGCCGGCACGCGCTGCGGTTGGCGTACTCCGCGGTGACGGCGGACCGGATCGACGAGGGTGTCCGGCGGCTCGCCGAGGCGATGGCGGCCGTCCGAGGCTGATTTCTGTCGGGTTTCCGACAGAAAGGCCCTGCGGGCCGGCCCGGGTCTCCCGCCCGGCCGGCCTGCGGCCCACAATGCTGCGAGCGTCGCTCACCTTTCCGGTGTTCGGCCCGCACACCGGAAGGCCCGAGCCGCCCGGCCGGGCCGGCGGCGTGCCGAGCATCACTCCCGCCCCCAAGGGGTGCCGGGTGGGCCGCGTCGCCCCTCACCCCCCTGACGCGGCCGGCCCGCCCGGCGCTCACTCCGACCGGCGTAGCCTGCAAGCCGCAGCTTCGTGGGGAGGAGGCGAGAGATGACGGACCGGGTGGCACGCGACCGCAGCGCCGGGCAGAACGGCGACCGACCACCCAGGCCACGCGCCTGGGCCGCGCCGGTACGCGCCATGTCCCGCATCCTCAACGCCGACGGGTCCCCCCGCACACCGCAGCCGGCCCGCCCCGGCCGCAGCGGGATCGTCGACTGCGGGCTCTACGTCGACGGCGAACGTCGACCCGGCCGCCCGCAGTACGCCGAGGCCCTGGCCGCCGCCCGCCGGGAGCGGGACGGGTTCGTCTGGCTCGGCCTGCACGAACCCGACCTGGCCGAGATGACCGAGATCGCCGCCACGTTCGGCCTGCACGAGCTGGCCGTGGAGGACGCGGTCAAGGCCGAGCAACGCCCCAAGCTGGAACACTTCGGCGAGATCGCCTTCCTGGCGGTACGCACCGCCCGCTACTGCGAGCACACCGAGCTGACGGAGAACTCCGAGGTGGTGGAGACCGGCCAGGTGATGCTCTTCATCGGGCCGAACTTCGTGATCAGCGTGCGGCACGGGGACGCCTGCCGGCTGTCGCCGGTCCGCGCCGACCTGGAGGAGAAGCGGGACCTGCTGCGGCACGGGCCGTGGGCCGTCGCGTACGCGATCACCGACCGGGTGGTCGACCTCTACCTGGAGGTCGCCGACCGGCTGGAGGACGACCTCGACGTGCTGGAGGCGGACGTCTTCGACCGGCAGAGCAGCGGCCGGATCCAACGGATCTACCAGATGAAGCGCGAACTGGTCGAGTTCAAGCGCGCGGTGGTGCCGTTGCAGCGACCGCTGATCACCCTCACCTCCCAGGCCAACCGTGCGGTGCCCCACGAGGTGCGGCGCTACTTCCGGGACGTGCAGGACCACCTCAGTCGCTCGGTCGAGCAGGTGAACTCCTACGACGACCTGCTCAACTCGATTCTCCAGGCCCGGCTGGCCCAGGTCACCGTCGACCAGAACAACGACATGCGCAAGATCGCCGCCTGGGCCGCGATCGGCGCGGTGTGGACCGCGATCGCCGGCATCTACGGCATGAACTTCGACAACATGCCGGAGCTGAAATGGACGTACGGCTATCCGGGCATCTGGGCCGTGAACCTGACCCTCTCGTTCGTGCTCTACCGCTGGTTCCGCCGCAACGGCTGGCTCTGACCGCGAGCCCGGCCGGGAGCCGACCGGCCGGGGGCGCGGAAGCGCCGGTCACGCGGGGCGTACCCGCGTGCCGGCGCTGCTCCGACGGCCGGTGCCGACTCAGCGGCGACCGCTGGCCTTCGCGGCGCTCCGGCCGTTCTGCGCGGCCTTGGTGACGTCGTCGGCCGGGCGGCCGGTGACGTCCCGGGCGCCCTCGGCGACCGAGGGGACCTCGCTGTTCGGGTGGATCACCGGGTCACCGGCCGGCGGCGTGGTCGACGAGCTGCTGCCGTCGGCCACGGCCGAGCTGCCGGCCCCGGCCGGACCGGCCTGGGTCACCTTCGCGGTCGGCTCCGGGGTCTCCACCACGATCGTGTCCACGTCCTCCCGCATCGGCTCCAGCGCGCCCTGGCCGGTCGCGCCCAGCGTGCCGGTCGGGTCGTACTCGGCCCACTCCTGCTGCTCGCGGCGGCGACGCATGGCCATCGCCGCGGCCAGGCCGGCGACGGCGCCGGCGATCAGCAGGCCGGTGGTCATGCCCCGCGACCTGCGCTGCTTCTTCTTTCCGGGCTTCATGTTCTTCGCCTTCTTCGTCATCGCGGCCTGCTTCGCCGCCGCCGCCTTGCGACCGGAGAGCGCCTTGCCCGCGGCCTCCGTCCGCGCCTGGCGCACGGCCACGAGCACCGGGGCGAGCGCGGCGGCGCTCGACGCGACGCCACTGGACGCCCGGTCCCGGACCATGACCGCGGTAGGTGCGACGGCGACCCGGGCTGCCTGGACCCGCGGGCCGACCGTGGCACCGGCACCCTTCGCCGCGTACGAGGCGGCCTGCCTCAGGTGATCGATGCCCTGGTTCAACTCGGCCTTGGCGAGCTGGCCCTGGGTCTTGCGCCGCCCGATTCGAAACACGGTCCCACCTCCTGGGAGTTGTCCTTCGTCATCCTCCACCTTCGGATGCCTCCGCATGGCCAGATCGGGCACATGGGAGGATCCGCAAGGAACTGACCAACGAGTGAGGAGTACCCGTGGCCGAGGCTGTCTACGCCACCCTGCACACCAACGCCGGCCCGATCCGGCTGGAGCTCTTCCCGAACCACGCGCCGAAGACCGTCCGCAACTTCGTGGAACTGGCCGAGGGTAACCGTGAATACATCGACCCCCGTACCGGCCAGCCGGGTAGCGGGCCCTACTTCGACGGCACCATCTCGCACCGCGTGATCAGCGGATTCATGGTCCAGATGGGCGACCCGACCGGCACCGGTCGCGGTGGCCCGGGTTACAAGTTCGCCGACGAGTTCCACCCGGAGCTGCGCTTCGACCGGCCGTACCTGCTGGCCATGGCGAACGCCGGGCCGGGCACGAACGGCTCGCAGTTCTTCATCACCGTGTCGCCGACGCCACACCTGAACAACAGGCACACCATCTTCGGTCAGGTGGCCGACGAGCAGTCGGTGAAGGTCGTCGACTCGATTGCGAACACCCCGACCGGCCCGAGCGACCGGCCGCTCCAGGACGTGGTGATCGAGCGGGTCGAGATCGAGCGGCAGCAGTCCTGAGCGTCGCGCGGGTACCTTTGCTCGCATGACTGAGCGCTCCGGGCCGGCAGGCGACGCCACCGAGGGGCCGGTGCCGACCACCCCGGTCTGCTACCGGCATCCCGACCGGGAGACCTACCTCCGGTGCACCCGCTGCGATCGGCCGATCTGCACCGAGTGCATGCGCGACGCCTCCGTCGGCCACCAGTGCCCGGAGTGCGTCGCCGAGGGACGCCGCAGCGTGCGGCCGGCGCGTACCGCCTTCGGTGGCGGTGCCGCCGGCCGCGAGGGCTACGTCACCAAGGCCCTGATCGGGCTGAACGTGCTGGTGATGGTGTTCTCCGTCATCTCCGCCCGGAGCGGGAACGCGATCGCCGGCGGCGGCCTCGGCGGCCTGATGGGCGGCGGGACGCCGTTGACCGAGTGGGGCGCGGTGCTCGGCTTGGCACGCTTCCCCGACGGCAGCGTCGGCGGCGTGGCCGACGGCCAGTGGTATCGACTGGTCACCGCCATGTTCCTGCACTACGGCGTGCTGCACCTGCTGTTGAACATGTGGGCGCTCTGGGTGCTCGGCCGGACGCTTGAGGCGGTGCTCGGGCCGCTGCGCTTCCTGGCGCTCTATCTGCTCGCCGGGATCGGCGGCAACGTGGCGGCCTACGTCTTCACCGAGCCGAACCGGTTCACGGCCGGCGCGTCGACAGCCATCTTCGGCCTGTTCGCCGCGATCTTCGTGATCATGCGCCGGATGGGCCGGGACACCTCGGCGATCGTGCCGATCCTGGTGATCAACCTGATCTTCACATTCACCGTGCCGAGCATCTCGGTGGCCGGGCACCTGGGCGGGCTGGTGGTCGGCGCGGTGGTGGCGCTGGTCCTGGCGTACGCCCCACGGTCGCGCCGGACCGCGTTCCAGGCCGCGGGGGGCGCGATCGTGCTCGTCGCCCTGATCGGCCTGGCCCTGGTCCGCACGGCCGCGCTCACCGGCTGATCCCCACGCCCGGGACGGTCCGGGTTGCTTGATCGACACCACTTCGCCGAAGTGGCGCCATCCCGACGCCCCGGTCACCGCCGGCGCGGGCCCGAGGGCCGGACACGGGAGTGATCATGAAGTTGGCGGCAGCGAGAGAGATCAACACTGCCGTCAACCTCATGATCGCCGCTTGGCTTCCGGAAGGGCGGGCGGGCGGAACAGCGCGGCGCGGTCCGGTGCGGCGCGGCGCGGCGGGAGCAGTGCGCGGCGGGAGTCGGGCGATGGAGGTCAGTGCGCGGCGGGACGGGCGGCGGTGAGGTCGGCGGCGACCTCGTCCAGCGGCGCGTCCAGGTCCCGGCGGCCGAACAGGTGCAACGACTCGCCCGCGTCGATCTCGAGCGTCTCGGCGGTCACCCCACGACGGCTGCGCCGGTCCAGCCGGATCGACTCCACCTCGGCCCATGGCAACCGGCGTCGGCCGGCGTATCCGCGGATCACGGTGAGCCCGTCCGGGTCGACGGCGAGCCGGACCGGCGCGATGATGTCGCGCAGCGCCCAGGCGAGCAGGCCGACGGCGACCGCCCCGGCCAGCGCCGGCCGGACCGGATCGCCGTCGGCCAGGAGGAGGCCCAGGGCGGCCAGGGCGAGCGCACCGAGCGCCTTGACCAGCGGAAGCGCCCGCGGCACCCGCCACTGCCGGGCCGGTGACGGCTGTGGATCCATCCACCCAGCATGCCAGCCGCGACCGCCGGGGCGTGGGAACGGTCGGCCCGGCCGCGACGGGCGCGGGAGAGTGGCTGGCCGGCCCAGTCGTGACCGCCGGGGCTCGGGGAGGAGACCGGCCAGGTCCAGTCGTGACCGCCGCCCGGCGGGGCGATGGCCGGTCAGGCCGGTCGTGACCGCCGGTGCGCGGGGAGGACGACCGGTCGGTCAGCACGTAGGATCGGAGCAAGCGAGGTTACCCGGGAGTAGACATGAGTGACGCGGTCATCGTCGGCGCGGTGCGGACCCCGGTCGGGCGGCGCAAGGGCAGCCTCGTCGGCGTGCATCCGGTCGACCTGTCGGCGCACGTGCTGCGCGCGCTGGCCGAGCGCACCGGCATCGACCCCGGTCAGGTCGACGACGTGTTGTGGGGCTGCGTGTCGCAGGTCGGCGAGCAGTCGTGGAACGTGGCCCGCAACGCGGTGCTGGCTGCCGGCTGGCCGGAGTCGGTTCCCGGCACCACGGTCGACCGTCAGTGCGGGTCGAGTCAGCAGGCGCTGCACTTCGCCGCGGCGACCGTCCTCTCCGGGCAGGCCGACCTGGTGGTGGCCGGCGGTGTCGAGTCGATGACGCGGGTGCCGATGGGTTCCAGCGTGGCCGGCGGGATGCCGTTCAGCGCCGCGATCCTGGAGCGTTACCGCGGGGTGGAGGGTGTCGCGGAGGACTCCGCGCTGCCGTTCAACCAGGGTGTCGGGGCCGAGCTGATCGCGCAGCGGTGGCGTTTCTCCCGCGCCCAGCTCGACGAGTTCGCGCTGGCCAGCCACGAGAAGGCGGCCGCCGCGCAGGACGCCGGCGCGTTCGACCCCGAGCTGGTCCCGGTGCCGCTCGCCGACGGCGGCAAGTTCGCCGCCGACGAGGGCATCCGCCGGGACACGTCGCTGGCGAAGCTCGGCGAGCTGGCCACCCCGTTCCGCGCCGACGGGGTGGTGACCGCCGGGTCCGCGTCGCAGATCTCCGACGGCGCCGCCGCGCTCGCGGTGACCACCGCCGAGTGGGCCAGCCGGCACGGCCTGCGCCCGCTGGCCCGGGTGCATACCGCCGTGGTCGCCGCCGACGATCCGGTCACCATGCTCACCGCCCCGATTCCGGCCACCGCGAAGGCGCTGCGCCGCGCGGGGCTGGGCATCGAGGAGATCGGGGTGTACGAGGTGAACGAGGCGTTCGCCCCGGTGCCGCTGGCCTGGCTGGCGGAGACCGAGGCGGACCCGGAGCGGCTCAACCCGCGTGGCGGGGCGATCGCGCTCGGTCATCCGCTCGGTGGGTCCGGCGCGCGGATCATGACGACGATGCTCCAGCACATGCGGGACAACGGCATCCGGTACGGCCTGCAGACCATGTGCGAGGGTGGCGGCATGGCCAACGCCACGATCGTCGAGTTGCTCTGAGCGAGGAGCCGACGCCCGCGGGCCCGGGTGGAAGTTCCAGAAGTCGGGCGTGACCCATATCACTCCAGGTCAACCGCTCGTTGGACCGGTATGGACGTGTTCTCGCGTACGTTCCTTCCGGCCGCCGCCGAGACCGGCCTGGCGCTCCAGACCGCCACCCGGCACATGCCGGTGTTCCGCCGGTGCGTCGGCTCCGGCGACGCCACCATCCTGGTCACCCGGTGCAGCCGCCCGGAGCATCCGGTCGGCGGCGAATACCTGATGCTCCTCACCCACCGCCGACTGGTGGTGACCCGGCAGACCCGGGTGTTGCACCGGCTGCGCCTGCACCTCAACACCGAGCTGCGGGAACTCAGCAACGTCACGTGGAGTCCGGACCCGCGGGCGCACCGCCTGGAGTTGGCGGCCACCGCCATCGACGGGGTACGCGAGCGGTTTCTCATCCGCACCCACCACCCCAGGGCGGTGTGGCAGCTCGACGCGCTGCTCAACCACGCCTTCCGGACCCGGCTGCGGACTCCGGCGGAACGACTTGTCGCCACCATCGGTGACGCGCCGGCCGGCAACCGGCCCGCCGTGTTCCGCCCGGCGCCGGCCCGCTGACATTCTCCTTACCGAATTCGAACATGTCCCTGACGGTCCGGTGGGCGGCCGGTCGGTCATCATGGGCCGGTGACCGCCGCCGACGCGCAGCGCGGGCTCGTCCTCGTGGTCGAGGACGAACCCGCCATCGCCGACCTGGTCCGGCTCTACCTGACCCGGGACGGCTTCGGCGTACACCTGGAACGGGACGGCACGGCCGGGCTGGCCGCCGCGCGGCGGCTGCGCCCGGTGGCCTGCGTGCTCGACATCGCGCTGCCCGGCCTGGCCGGCACCGAGATCTGCCGGCGGCTGCGCGCGGCGGGTGACTGGACGCCCGTCATCTTCCTCACCGCGCGCGACGACGAGGTGGACCGCGTGGTCGGCCTGGAGTTGGGCGCGGACGACTACGTCACCAAGCCGTTCAGCCCGCGTGAGCTGGTCGCCCGGGTGCGGGCCGTGCTGCGCCGCAGCGCCGGCACGCCGCCCGAGCAGCCGCGGGTGCTCGGCGCGGTGACGCTCGACCCGGCCCGCCGGGCGGTGACCGCCGGCGGGGTTCCGGTGCAGCTCACCTCCACCGAGTTCGACCTCCTGGCCCACCTGATGGCCCGTCCCGGCCGGGTCTTCACCCGGGAGGAGCTGCTGGCCGCCGTCTGGGGCTACGTGGCGCACGGCGGCACCCGGACCGTGGACGTGCACGTGGCGCAGGTCCGGGCGAAGCTCGGCCCGGTCAGCGTGATCCGCACCCACCGTGGCGTCGGGTACGCGGCAGATGCGTGAGCAGCACACGGTGGCGTTGCCGATCGTCCGGCCCGGCCCCGCCGCGCCGCCGGCCCGCCGCTGGTACGGCCACACCCTGACCGCCCGCGCGGTGCTCGTCACCTGCGCGGTCGCGCTGGTGTCGGTGCTTGTCACCGCGCTGGTCGCGGTCCCGCTGGCGGTGCGCGGCGTGGAACGTCGGGACCAGGCCGCGCTTGCCGCGCAGGCCCGGCTCGCCGCCGACGTGCTGCGGGTCCGGGCGGTGCGCCAGCGCGACGGCGCCGGGGACCGGCTCATCCGGCAGCTCCGCCAGCAGCAGATCGAGGTGTACGTGCTCCGGGGCGGCCAGGTCGACCGGAGTGGGCTGCCCGCGCCGCTCGTCGCTCGGGTGGCCGCCGGCGGGAACGTCTCCGGCCGGCGGCTGGTCGACGGGGAACGCCGGCTGGTCGAGGCGCGGGCGCTGCCCGGCGGCGACGGGGTGGTGCTCACCCGGGCCGTCACCGCCGGCCCCTGGCGGCAGGTGCTGCGCGGGCTGTGGCTGCCGCTGCTGGCCGGCCTCGCCGCCGGGGCCGCCGCCGGGCTGCTGCTCGCCCGCCGGCTGGCCCGGCCGATCCGGGTCGCGGCCGACGCCGCCGCCCGGCTGCGCGCCGGTGACCGGGCGGTCCGGGTGCCGGTCGAGCCGCCCGACGAGGTCGCCGACCTGGCGTACGCGCTCAACGGGCTGGCCGCCGCGCTCGCCACGAGCGAGGGGCGGCAGCGGGAGTTCCTGCTCTCCGTCTCGCACGAGTTGCGGACCCCGCTGACCGCGATCCGCGGCTACGCCGAGGCGCTCGCCGACGGTGTCATCGGCGCGGACGCGGTCCCGGCGACCGGCCGGACCGTGCTCGCCGAGGCCGAGCATCTGGACCGGCTGGTGAGCGACCTGCTCGCGCTGGCCCGGCTGGAGGCCGCCGACTTCCCGCTCGAACCGGGTCCGGTGGACCTGACCCGGGTCGTCGCCGACGCCGAGCGCACCTGGTTCGACAGGTGCGCGGCGGTCGGGGTGCCGTTCCGGGTGGAGACGCCCGGCGCGCCGGTGCCGGCGTACACCGATCCGGGGCGGATCCGGCAGGTGGTGGACGGGCTGTTGGAGAACGCGCTGCGCGTCGTACCCCCGGGGTCGCCCGTGGTGCTCGCGGTCCGGCCGGCGGGCGGGAGCCCGGCGGCCGGCGGGGTCCTGGAGGTCCGCGACGGCGGGCCCGGCTTCACCGACGACGACCTGGCGGTGGCGTTCGAACGCGGCGCGCTGCACCAGCGGTACCGGGGGGTGCGCAAGGTGGGCAGCGGGCTCGGGCTGGCGCTCGCCGCCGGGCTGGTGCGCAGGTTGGGCGGCGACATCGCCGCCGGGCACGCCCCGGAGGGCGGCGCGGCCTTCGCCGTCCGGCTGCCCGCGGATCCTTACCTGGCCCGAACATCGGCCTGACGCTGCGCGCGCGTCACCGGGGGATGCTGACGTCACCACCGACGAGAGGAACACCGATGGCACGTCAGCGAATCGTCACCGGCGCCACCGCACTGCTCGCCGCCGCGGCGCTCGGCCTCGCCGGCTGCGGCGCGGCACAGTCCGGCGTCGACGCGGCGCAGTCCGGCGTCGGCGCGGCCGGGGAGAGCGCGGTCGAGGTGGCCGCCGCCATGGGCGTGGACGGACAGGCGCTGGCCGCGCTCGGCGTCGACCCGGCCGACCTGGACGTCGACCCGGTCGCGGCGCCCGCGCCGTCGGCCTCCGGCACGCCGGAGGCCGGACCGAAGCGCAAGGGGGACCGGGCCCAGGAGTGGCGCAAGCGGGGCCGGGCCCGGGTGCTGCTGCGGAAGAACACGCTGCACGGCGAGGTGGTGGTGCAGACCAAGGAGAAGGGTACGAAGACCGTCGCCGTGCAGCGCGGCGCGGTGACCGCGATCGACGCGACGTCGGTGACCGTGAAGTCCACCGACGGTTTCACCATGACCTGGACGTTCGACGAGAAGCTGCGGGTGGTCGAGCGCCGCGCCACGATTCGGTCGACCGACGTCAAGGTCGGCACGACGGTCGGGGTGGCCGGGACGAAGGAGGGCGACAAGGGGGTCGCCCGGCTCATCGTGGTGCCACTCAAGCAGAAGTAGGGTGGGCGGGCTGCTGTGACCTGACGAGCCCGCCAGGCTACGCTAAGCCCCGACTTGCCATCGCCTCCGTGGAGAACCCGTGAAGCTCTCGATCCTCATGCCGGTCTACAACGAGGAAGAACGTATCGCGGATGCGCTCAAGCAGGCATTGGCGGTCGACTATCCGTGTGAGATCGAGCTCGTCGTCGTGGACGACGGCAGCCGGGACGGCACCGGCGAGGTGCTCGGCCGGGTCGACGACGCCCGGCTGCGGGTGATCACCCACCAGCGCAACGCCGGCAAGGGCGCGGCCATCAAGACCGCCGTGGACAGCGCCGAGGGCCAGTACATGGTCATCCTCGACGCCGACCTCGAATACGACCCGCAGGACATCCCGCGCCTGCTGCAGCCGGTGCTCGACGGGCACGCCACCGTGGTCTACGGCAATCGCACCTTCGGCAGCCACAGCTCCTACAGTTTCTGGTACGTGATGGGCAACAAGGGCGTCACGCTGGCCGCCAACATGCTCTACAACTCCTACATCGGCGACCTGGAGACCTGTTTCAAGCTGATGCCGTTGGAGCTCTACCGTTCGCTCCAGGTGCGCTCGCGGGGCTTCGGCATGGAGGCCGAGGTCACCGGCAAGCTGCTCCGCCAGCGCATCCGCCCCTACGAGGTGCCGATCAGCTACCGCGCCCGGGGTCGCGAGGAGGGCAAGAAGATCACCTGGAAGGACGGCGTCGAGGCGATCTGGATCCTGGCCCGCGAGCGCGCCCGGCGCCGCCCGGCCAAACCCGCCGCCGCTCGCTGACCCGCACGGCGACCTGAGGACCCCGCACCGCTCCCGGTGCGGGGTCCTGTCGTGCCGGGAGCGGTGCGGGGTTCCGTCGTGCCGGCGTTTCCGCCGGCTTTCAGCCGGCCGGGCTGAGGAACGCGTCGACCGAGCGCCGCAGGCCGGTCGCGTCCAGGCCATGCCAGCGGTCGTGGTCCTCCGGCGCGCCGTAGCGGCGCAACTCCGTCCGGCCCACGCCGAGGGAGAGCAGCCGGTGCGGCCGGTCGGCGAGCGCCTCGGCCACCACCCGGGCCGAGGTGCCGGCCAGGTACGGCTCGACCAGGATCACCTCGGCGCCGGCAAGCGCCCGCAGCCCGGCGGTGTCGAACGGCCGCGGCCGGTGGGTGTAGGCCACCGTGACCGGCCGGTCGGCCACCGCGCGCAGCGCGGCGTCCAGCACCGGCCCGACCGCCACCAGCAGCGCCGCGCCCGGCCCGGCGTCGCGGACCACCCGCAGGTCACCCGCCTGCGGGTACGCGACCGCGTTGCGGGCGGTGGACAGTCGCAGGTACGCCGGGTCCCGCCCGCACACCACGTCGCGCAGCAGCGGGCGTACCTCGTCGGGGTGGCCGGGCACGTGCACGGTCCACCCGTCGAGCGTGTCGATCAGCGCCACGTCGGCCGGCGCGAGGTGGGTGCGCCCGGCCGCCGCCCGGTCGTACGAGGCGCCGATGCTCACCAGCACCGCACCGACGCCCTGGTGGTCGAGGTCCAGCTTGATCTGCTCGTACGCGCGCTCGACCAGGAACGGGGCGTAGCTGTGCACGATCGGCCGCTGCCCGGTCAACGCCAGCCCGCCGGCCACGCCGATCATGAGCTGTTCCCGGATCCCGACGTTCACCACCCGGTCCGGGTACCTGGTGGCGGCCGGGGCGAACGCGGCGGCGGAGATGTCCGCCAGCACGAGCACGCTCCGGGGGTCCGCAAGCACCTCCTCGGCGCTCGACACGAATACGTCCCGCATGGTCATGGCGTCACTCCCCGTCGGCGACGGCCGCGACGACGACGTGCGGCCGGTGGTGGTCGTGCCCGGTCAGGGCGGTGTGCAGGGCGTCGTGGTGGTGGCCGTCGACGGCGGCGCCGGTCCACCCGTTGACGGTGAACCGGCTCGCCGCGCCGCCCGGCCAGCCGTGCGTGGCGGAGCGGTTGTCCACCACGATCGCGGTCAGGTTGCCCAGCCCGGTCGCGCCCGCGTACGCGATCGCCTCGTGGTTGGCGCCCTCGTCCAGTTCGGCGTCGCCGAGCAGCACGTACACCCGGGGGTTGGTCCGTCCCTGGGCGCGCAGGCCGAGCGCGACGCCCACGCCCAGCCCGAGCCCGTGGCCGAGCGAGCCGGTACCCACCTCCACGCCGGGCACCAGCGTCCGGTCCGGGTGGTCACCGAGCCGGCTCGCCGGGCCGCCCTGGTCGTCCAGCCACTCCGCCGGCACGAAACCCCGGGCGGCGAGCAGCGCGTAGTACCCGGCGACCGCGTGCCCCTTGGAGAGCAGGAACCGGTCCCGGTCGGGATCGTCCACGGTGGCCGGGGTGATCCGCAGCACCCGGTCGTAGAGGACCTGGAGCACGTCGAGCGTCGAGTACACGTTCGCGCCGAACTCGCGGCCGGCGCGCACCCGGTCCAGCAGCGTGGCCAACTCGGTGGCGGTGGTCGTCGTCATGTCGATAGCCTCGAACCTCAACCGAACTTCACCTCAAGGTCCTGTGATGCACGAGGCAACCCTGACCATCGGCCAGCTCGCCGACCGCAGTGGCGTGGCACCCTCCGCGCTGCGCTACTACGAGCGGCTCGGCCTGATCCACGCCGCGCGCACCGGCGGCAACCAGCGCCGCTACGCCCGCACCGAGCTGCGCCGGGTCGCCTTCATCCGGATCTCCCAGCAGGTCGGCGTGTCGCTCGATGAGATCCGGGAGGCGCTCGAATCGCTGCCCGCCGGGCGCACGCCCACCCCGGAAGACTGGGCCGCGCTCTCCCGGGCCTGGCGGGACCGGCTCGACGAGCGGATCCGGCTGCTCGGCAAACTCCGCGACGACCTGGACGGCTGCATCGGCTGCGGCTGCCTGTCGTTGCAGCGCTGCACGCTCTACAACCCCGGTGACTCGCTGGCCACCGAGGGCCCCGGCGCGCGCCTGGTGCTCCCCCGGGACTGAGGCGTCACCGCACCAGCAGCACCTTGCCCAGGTGGTCGTTGGTCTCCACCAGCCGGTGCGCGTCGGCGGCGTCCGCCATGTCGACCCGCGCGTGCACCACCGGCCGGACCTTTCCGGCCTCCACCAGCGGCCACACCTGCTCGCACACGCCCCGGGTGATCGCGGCCTTCTCGACGAGCGGACGGGAGCGCAACGCGGTCGCGTGCACCGAGGCCCGCTTCGCCAGCAGCATCCCGAGATCGAGTTCGCCCTTCCGGCCGCCCTGCATGCCGATCACCACGAGCCGCCCGCCGGTCGCCAGCGCCGCCACGTTCCGCGGCAGGTAGGACGCGCCCATGATGTCCAGGATCACGTCCGCGCCGCGCCCGCCGGTCACCCGGCGTACCTCCTCGACGAAGTCCTGCTCCCGATAGTCGATGGTGTGCGCGGCGCCCAGCGCGCGCAGCCGCTCGTGCTTCGCCGCCCGCGCGGTCACCACCACCGTGGCACCGAGCGCCACCCCGAGCTGGATCGCGAACGTGCCGATGCCGCTGCCGCCGCCGTGCACAAGCAGCGTGTCCCCCTCCGCCAGCCCGGCCAGGTCCACCACGTTCGACCAGACCGTGCAGGCCACCTCCGGCAGCGCCGCCGCTTCCACCAGGTCAACCCCGGCCGGCACCGGCAGCAACTGCCCGGCCGGCACGGCCACCCGCTCGGCGTACCCGCCGCCGGCAAGCAACGCGCAGACCTCCTGGCCCACCGACCAGCCGGTCACGTCCGCGCCGAGCGCCCGGACCGTCCCCGAGCACTCCAACCCGGGGTACGCGGGCGCGCCCGGCGGCGGCGGATAGTGGCCCTGCCGTTGCAGCAGGTCGGCCCGGTTGACCGCGCTGGCCCGCACGTCGACGACCACCTCGCCGGGGCCGGGCTCGGGATCGGGGACCTCGGCCCAGACGAGCGCCTCGGGTCCGCCGGGTTCGCTGATCGTGATCGCACGCATGGCACAGTCTTACCCGATCCGCGGTTCATGGCAGACTAGGCGCGGTCGCGTACCCCGTGCGGGAGCGCGCCGGGAGGGTTCGCCTAGTGGCCGATGGCGCTGGTCTTGAAAACCGGTAAGGCAGCGATGTCTTCGTGGGTTCGAATCCCACACCCTCCGCCCGCGACACCCAGGAGGCAGCGGTGACGGACGCGGCGGTGGCCGACGTGCTGGCCGAGCTGGCCGCGCTCGACGACCCGAAGGTTCGCGCGGTCAACGAGAAACACGGCGACGACCACGGGGTCAACCTGGGCCGGCTCCGCGCGCTCGCCAAGCGGCTGAAGACGCAGCAAGAGCTGGCCCGTGAGCTGTGGGCCACCGGGGACAGCGCGGCGCGGCTGCTGGCGCTGCTGATCTGCCGGCCGAAGGCGTACGGGCCGGACGAGTTGGACGCCATGCTTCGCGCGGCGCGCACGCCAAAGGTGCACGACTGGCTTGTCAACTACGTGGTGAAGAAGAGCCCGCACGCCGAGCCGCTGCGGGTGGCCTGGCTCGCCGACCCGGATCCGGTGGTCGCGAGCGCCGGCTGGGCGCTGACCACGGAACGCGTGGCGCGAAGACCGGCCGGGCTCGACCTGCCCGGCCTGCTCGACGTCATCGAGGCGGAGATGCGGGACGCGCCGGACCGCCTCCAGTGGGCGATGAACCACTGCCTGGCCCAGATCGGGATCGAGCACGCGGCGCTGCGCGCCCGGGCGGTCGGCATCGGGGAGCGCCTGGCGGTGCTCAAGGACTATCCGACGCCGCCGGGCTGCACGTCCCCGTACGCGCCGGTCTGGATCAGTGAGATGGTGCGCCGGCAGCACGACAGCGGGGTATGAAGGGGCGCAGGACATTTTCCCGCGCACTTCGGAAGGACCCGTTTCGATGACCCTGGAACGACCGATCGCCCCGGATCCGTACGAGCTGCTGCCGACCGTGCCGTCGTTCGACCTGACGAGCGACGACGTGCACAACGGCGAGCCGATGGACGCCCGGTACGCGCACGACAGCGCCGGCGGTGAGAACGTCTCGCCGCACCTGTCCTGGTCGGGTTTCCCGGCGGAGACGAAGAGCTTCGTAGTCACCTGCTTCGACCCGGACGCCCCGACCGGCAGCGGCTTCTGGCACTGGGTGCTTGTGAACGTGCCCACCTCGGTCACCGAGCTGTCCACCTCGGTGCGGGAGGCCGACCTCGGCGGCGCGTTCAGCATCCGCAACGACTACGGCGACACCGGCTACGGCGGCGCCGCGCCGCCGCCGGGGGACCGCCCGCACCGGTACGTCTTCGCGGTGCACGCGGTCGACGTGGAGCGCCTCGACGTGGGCCGGGAGGCCAGCCCGGCCTACGTCGGCTTCAACCTCGCGTTCCACACCCTGGCCCGAGCCGTGATCCGCCCCACGTACCAGCTCAAGGACTGAGGTGTAAGGCGGGGGCCCTTCTTAACAGGTAGGTGTTAAGAAGGGCCCCCGCCTATACCGGAAGCGTTAAGCGGGGCCCCCGCCTTACACCCGGGCCACCGCGAACACGGACTGGCCGAACGGGGGGCGCAGCAGTTGCTCGGCGGCCTTGGTGGCGGGCAGCACCAGCGTGTCGTAGACCTTGACCATCGGGCCCTCCTTCGGCATCAGCCGGAAGACCTTGGTGGCCATGAAGTAGCCGATCAGGCCGAGCGCGTTCGCGTAGTGGATCTTCTCGACGGTGAGCCCGGCCTCGGTCATGGCCGTGGCGAGCGACTTCTTGGTGTAGCGCCGGACGTGCCCGGTGGCGATGTCCGCCGGGCCCATCGCGAACTGGAACGCCGGCACGATGATGATCACCGCGCCACCGGGGCGGACCAGGTCGCGCATGCTGCGCAGCGCGCCCACGTGGTCGTCGATGTGTTCCAGCACGTTGTACGACACGGCGGCGCTGTAGTCGCCCCGCTCGGTGTGTGGCAGCAGCATCTGCCGGACCTCGATGCCGGGGTGCTGGGCCAGTCGTTCCTTGAGGTTGACGAGCCGGTCCGGGTCGGCTTCGGTGGCGGTGAGCCGGGGGATGCGCTCGATCCATTCGAGGGCGTAGTCGCCCAGGCCGCTGCCGATCTCGATGGGGTTGTCACCGAGGTAGGGCACGGCCAGCTCGACGAACCAGCGGCGGTGGTTGACGGCTGTGGCCAGCCCTTCGAGCACCTCCGCCTGGACGCGCTGATCCCCAGTGATTTCTGCCATGCGTCGATTCCTCACGATATTCCTGACCCGCGCCTGGACCGTCAGAGTCAACCATCTGGATGGCTGAGGGGAAAATCGGGACACCGGGGGTGGCCGAATGCGGTCGGGTGGGGCACGTGATCGGCGGTCGGCGAACTCGGCACATAGTACGTGAGTCCCCGAAAAATGTCACGGGGCCGTCATAATCCGACTACGCTCTGAATTGATATGACTACTCCCCATTCGGGCGCGGATCCTCGGCGGGGGCGGCGCACCGACGCGCTCGCCGTGCTCAGCTTCGTGCTGCTCGCGTTCTGGGTGACGGCCCGGCTCTGGGCGGACCCGGCGAACGGCGTACGGGACAATCGCACCGATCAGGCGCAGTTCGAATGGATGATGGCGCACGGTGCGCGCGTCGTCACGGATTTTGCCTATCCCTTTACCTCCGACCGAATGAATGTGCCGGACGTCGTCAATTTGATGGCAAATACGTCCGTATTATCCATTTCGTTACCCCTGTCGCCGGTCACGGTGTGGTGCGGACCGCGTTGGTCATTTCTCATTTTCCTCACCCTCGGCCTCGCCGCCACCGGAGCCGCCTGGTATTTCCTGCTCTCCCGGGTGGTCGTCGGCGCCCGGGGCCCGGCCTGGCTGGGTGCCGGCTTCTGCGCGTTCGCGCCGGCCATGGTGTCGCACGCCAACGCCCACCCCAACATCGTCAGCCAGTTCGTGGTGCCGCTGATCATCTGGCGAACGCTCCGACTGGCGCAGCCCGGCCGCTGGCTACGCAACGGGCTGCTACTCGGCCTGGTGATCGTCTGGCAAGCCTTCCTCAACCTGGAGATCCTGCTGATGACCGCCATCGGCCTGGGCGCGGTGGTGCTGGCGCTCGCGCTCGGGCGGCCCGCGCTGCGGTCTGCGGCCCGACCCTTCGCCGCCGGGCTCGGGGTGGCCGCCGTGGTGGCCGGGGCGCTGCTCGCGTACCCGCTCCACGTGCAGTTCGCCGGCCCCGGCGCGTACTCCGGGCTCTCCACCCTGATCCGGGGTTACTCCACCGACCTCGCCGCCTACCTCGCGTGGTCCCGGGAGTCGGTGGCCGGCGACGCCCGGGGCAGCGCCCCGCTTGTCAAGAACGCCACCGAGGAGAACGCCTTCTTCGGCTGGCCGCTCGTGGTGCTCGTCGCCGCGCTCGTCTGGTGGCTGCGCCGGAACGCGGTGGTCCTCGGGCTGGCCGCGGTCGGGGTGGTGTTCGGTCTCTTCTCGCTCGGTCGGGAGATCCACTTCGACGGACGGGACACCGGCGTTCCCGGCCCCTGGGCCGCGTTGGAGAACCTGCCGGTCCTGCACTCGGTGGTGCCCACCCGCTGGTCGCTCGCGCTGACCCCGATCATCGGCGTGCTGCTCGCGCTCGGCGCCGACCGGGCGCGGCGGCTGGCTCGCAGGCATCCGGCCGCGCGGGGGCAGATCCGGTTCGCCACCGGCACCGTGCTCGCCATGGCGCTGCTGCCGATCCTGCCCACCCCGCTGCCCGCCACGCGCCTGGACCCGACGCCGGCGTTCGTCACCTCCGGGGCGTGGCGGCCCTACGTGGCCGGCGGGCGGAGCATCGTCACGCTGCCGCTGCCCGACACCACCTACGCGGTCCCGCTGCGCTGGTCCGCCGAGACCCGCCTGGAGATGCCGCTGGCCCGGGGCTACTTCCTCTATCCGGACACCCGTCCGGGCGCCGACCGGGTCGCGCTCTTCACCGCGCCGCCGCGCCCCACGAGCACGTTCTTCGAGACGGTACGACGCACCGACGCGGTCCCGCCGATCACCCCGGCGGACCGGCTGGCCGCCGTCGACGACCTGCGCTGGTGGCGGACCGGAGCGGTGATCCTCGACCCTCGGCTGCGGCAGGCCGAGTCGCTGCGCCGGGCGATGACCGAACTGACCGGAATCACCCCGACCCGCACCGGTGGGATCTGGCTGTGGGACGTGCGCCCGTTCGTCGACTGACAGACGGTCAGCGGACGCAGCAGCCCTGGCAGACCTTCGGGCGGGGCAGGGTGAAGGCGAGGCAGCAGGTGCGCCGCTGCACGGTCGGCTCGCCCGTCGGGCCGGGCACCAGGTCCACCAGGTCGGCGAGATCCAGCGCGTCGAGCAGCGTGCCGACGGCCGCCGCGCTCGGGCCGGGCAGCACGTCCGCGGCGCGCAGGATGCCGTGTGCGATGCCGGAGGCGACCGAGCCGAGCAGCGTACGGGTGCCGATCCGGACCTCGCCCTGGATGGCGGCGATCAGCGGGGCGAAGTGGGCGTCGAGCAGCGTCGTGCGCAGCGCGCGGAGCAGCGCGGCCTCGTCGGCGACCACCCGGACGCCCGGCGCGCCGGCGAGCGCCAGCGGGTCGCCGGGCAGGACGGCCACCGGGGTGCCGTCGCGCAGGCCCAGGGTGAGCAGTTGGTGGTGGTCCTCGAAGTGCACGAGCACGTTCGCCGGGTCGAGCAGCGGCACCCGCCGCGCCGAGGCCCAGCCGAGCACGGCGGGCAACGCCGTCCAGTAGCTGTAGGACTTCCAGGCGAGCGCGGCGCAGGCGTGCGGGGTGCCGCCCCAGCGCCGGCCGGCGGCGGTCAGGAACGCCGGGAGCAGCGTGCCGTCGATCAGGTGGGTGGCCGGGGCCCAGCGGTCGAGCTCGTCGCGGACCAGCAGGCCGGGCGCGAGCCCGGGCAGAACGTCGGTGCCGAACATGGCGCGCAGGGTGGCGGTCACCGGGGCGAACGGGCTGGCGACGTCGCGCGCCGGCATCACCGCAGTCACCTGGCCGTCCCCTGTCTGGTCGCCCGTCGGCCGGCGCGTGTCGTCGACCGAAGCTAAGGCTAGCCTAACCACAGTACTGGGCGGAGGGAAAGTGGTGCCACGGATCGGTGCAGGGAGGTCCCGGTCACTCCGCCGCCGTCCGTACTACCCGGCGGGGTGGGCGGAAAACGCCGCCGGGAGCACCGCCGGTGCGCGCGCAAGCATCGACGTTCGCCGCTGAAATGTCAAGGTGAGTGTCGAATACGAGGCAGTTTCCGTACACGCTCGACCACGAAACGTGAAAATGGACTTCCCGCGTGCGAGGAAGCTGATGACCTCACCGATCGAGCGTGCCGCCGACTCGTTCGCGACCGAACTCGCCCGGCACCGGACCGGCCGAGGGCTGTCCAAGAAGCAACTGGCGACGCTGATGGGCTTCGACCCGTCCTACGTCAGCCACGTCGAAGGGCGCCGGCACCGGCCCACCGAGGACTTCGCCCGCCGGGCCGAGGCCGTCCTGGAGGCCAGCGGCGCGATCTGGCAGCGCTTCCGGGAGTACGACGAGCTGCGGCACAGCCGCGGCACCGGGGCGCACCGGGACCCACCCGTACCCGGCCAGTGGCTGCCACCCGGCACCGGACTGGTGGTCGAACGCGAGGTC
Organism: Micromonospora sp. WMMD975; assembly: GCF_029581215.1. Classification (NCBI taxonomy): domain Bacteria; kingdom Bacillati; phylum Actinomycetota; class Actinomycetes; order Micromonosporales; family Micromonosporaceae; genus Micromonospora; species Micromonospora sp. WMMD975. The sequence continues at coordinate 5,614,338 of NZ_CP120739.1, read as the reverse complement.
GCCACGCTCACCCACACCGGCGACGGCTACCACTGCGCGATCCGGCGGGAGCTCTACAACGCCGGCACCGAACCGGTCAGCCGCTACCTGGTCCGGGTCGCCGTCGACCGCTACCCCAACGACCCGGGCCGCTCCAACCGGCACCACCGCGAGCACCCGCTCACCTTCGCCGAGCTGCAACTCGCCGCCTACCGGGACGACGGCGGCGGACGCGAGCCGATGCACTGGCGGGCCAAGCACGACCGGGACGCGTTCAAGGAGATCTGGCTGCTCTTCGAGAACGACGAGGGCCGCTTCCCGCTCTACCCGGGCGACCGGGTCACCATCGAGTACGCGTACCGCGTCGGCCGGGACAAGTGGGGTCCCTGGTTCCAGCGCGCCGTACGCCTGCCCACCCGGCACCTCGCGGTCCGGCTCGACCTGCCCGCCGACCTCGACCCGAAGGTGTGGGGCGCGGAGACCTCGCTGTCGGCGGAGGAGGGGCCGCTGCGTACCCCGATCCAACGCACCGCGGACGGCGACCGGGTGAGATACGACTGGGGGACCGACGACCCGCCGCTCAACGCCCGCTACCGGATGCAGTGGCGGTTCCGCACCCCGGAACCGGACGCCGAACCGGACAGCACGCCCGCGGGCGAGACCCGGGTCCGCGCCAGCGACCGGATGCGGGCGGTGGGCATCGTGCAACGCGGCGACGACCTGCTCCGGCAACCCGCCCGCCAGTTCGACCTGCCGGCCGAGGAGGGGTACGCCCGACAGGTGGTCGACCGGCTCGCCGGGATGCTGGCCCGCCTCGACGAGCTGCACCCGTTCAGCAAGGGCGTCGGCCTCGCCGCGCCGCAGCTCGGGCTGGGCTGGGCCGCCGCGCTGGTCCGGCCCGCCGACCGGGCGGCCGAGCCGGTCGTGCTGCTCAACCCCCGGGTGGTGGACACCGCCACCGAGACCGACGAGCAGTACGAGGGCTGCCTCTCCTTCTTCGACCACCGCGGGCTGGTGCCCCGCCCGCTGCGGATCGACGTGGAACACGCCCAGTGGGACGGCAGCCGGGTCATCACGTCCTTCGAGTACGCCATGGCACGGCTGGTCGCGCACGAGATCGACCACCTGGAGGGGCGGCTCTACGTCGACCGGATGGCGCCCGGCGTGCCGCTGGTGCCGGTGGAGGAATACCGCGAGACCGGCACCCCCTGGCGCTACTGACACAGCTCCGGCACGCGGGCCGGTTGCCGGACCGACCCGCGCGCCGGGAAACGGGGGGCCGGGTCGCGTGCCCCAGGGGGCGGGGGCACGCGACCCGGCTTGGGGGGAGAAAGGTCTCAGAGGGTGCCGAAGGTGTCGTACCGGATGTGGTCCGGCGGGACGTCGTCGGCGGCGAGCGCCCGCAGGGTCGCCCGGACCATGGCGGCCGGACCGGAGACGTAACAGTCGTGCGCGGTCCACGGCCCGTACCTGGCGACCACCTCGGCGACGTCACCGTGCTCGCCGGCGAAGTCCGGGTCGTCGCTGCACGACGGCGTCACCGACAACCACGGGTAGGTCGTCACCAACTCCTCCAGGCCGGGCAGCCCGTACAGCTCGTCCGGACGGCGGGCGCCGTAGAAGACGTGCACCCAGCGGGTCCGGTTGACCCGGGTCAACTCCTCCACGAGTGCCTTGACCGGGGCCAGCCCGACCCCACCCGCCACGCACAGGATGTCGCGGGTGGAGCCCGGGTCAAGTGTCATCGAACCCATCGGCGCGGCCAGCCGCAGCAGGTCACCCGGCCTGGTCCGGCGGACCAACGCGCCGGACACCCAACCGGCGCCCCCGGCCGGCGTGCGGACGTGGAACTCCAGCACGTTCTCCTCGTTCGGGGCGTTCGCCACCGAGTACGTCCGCCACGTCTGGGGGAGGTGCCGCGGCACCTCCACGCTCACGTACTGGCCGGCCTGCCAGGGCAGCGGATCCTGGAGCGCCCGCACGGTCAACACCGCCGTGTCCGGGCCGAGCCGTTCGTGGGTCAGCACCTCGGCGTGCCAGAACGGCGGGTTGCCGTCGGCCTCCGCGCCGGCGAGCATCCGTGCGCTGATGCTCGCGTACGCCTCCCGCCACGCCTGGTCGTACTCCAGGCTCCAACGGTCCCCGGCGACCGTCCGCAACCCATCCAGCAGGGCGATGCCGAGCGTCCCGTAGTGCTCGGCCGACACGTGGTACTTCCGGTGGTCGCGGCCCAACGCGCGCAGGTACTCGTCGAACGTCTCCGGATCGTCCACCGTCTGTGCGGCCGTCACGATCGCCTCCAGCAGCCGGTCTCGCTGCCCGCTCATCTGCACCGGGAAGAGCTTGCGCAGCTCCGGGTCGAGCAGGAACAGCCGGGCGTAGAAGTGGCCGGCGAGCCGCTCCCCGTGCTCCTCGACCAGGGCCCAGCTCTCCTTCAGCAGCCGCGCGACGTTCTCCACAGGGGCACGCTCCTTCTCCGGGCGGCAGATCGGCCCGGACAGAATGTCCACGGAGCGTGTCCGCCGGTCGCACAGAATGTGCGACCGGCTCACCTGACCGTCGAAGTGGTTTCATGGTCCGGTGACTGTCGACGAGTTGGCCCGCCCGGTCTCCCGCCGGGTGCTGGGCACCGAGACGCTGCTCGTGCTCGGTCTCTCCCTGGGCCAGTCGGCCGTGTACGCCCTGGTCTCGCTGATCGCGAAGCTCACCGCGTCGGGCGGGCTGTCGAAGCAGACCGCCGCGCTCAACACGTCCGCCTCGGCCCGGCCGTACCTCGACCTCACCTACCAACTGCTCGGGATTGCCTTCGCGCTGCTGCCGGTGCTGCTCGCCGTACACCTGCTGGCCCGTGACCCCGGCGACCCGGCGCGGACCCTCGGCGTCGACCTCGGCCGGCCCGGCTCCGACCTGGTCCGGGGCGCCGGCCTGGCCGCGCTCATCGGCCTGCCCGGGCTGGGGCTGGTCTGGGTGGCGGCCCAGCTCGGCGCCAACGCCACGCTGGTGCCGGCCGCGCTGCCGCACCTGTGGTGGGCGGTGCCGGTGCTGATCCTCGCCGCCGTGCAGAACGCCGTGCTGGAGGAGGTGATCGTGGTCGGCTACCTGGTCACCCGGCTGCGGCAGCTCAACTGGCGGATCGGCGCGGTGCTCGCGACGAGCGCCGTGCTGCGCGGTTCGTACCACCTCTACCAGGGCTTCGGCGCGTTCGTCGGCAACGCCGTGATGGGGGTGGTCTTCGGGCTGTTCTACCTGCGTACCCGCCGGGTGGCCCCGCTGATCGTCGCGCACACGCTGCTCGACGTGGTCGCCTTCGTCGGCTACGCGCTGCTGCCGAAATCCTGGTTCGGCTGGCTCTAGCCCTGGTTCGGCTGGCTCTGACCCGTCGACCGGTATCGGCCGACCGCCCGGCCGGCGACCCGCTCGGCCGCCGCCGTGCCGCCGGTCACGGCCGCCAGCACCGCCGCGCCCGGCAACAGCCGCGCGGCCAGCCGCAACCCGAGCCAACCGCCCGCCTGCGCGGTCACCGGCGTGGCCAGCCGCCAGGCCGCCTCGGCCACCCGGCCCCACGGCCCGTCCGCCGGCTCGCCGACCTCCCGAGCCGCCGCCAGCGCCGCCCGCGCCACACCCTCGTCCGGGTGCACTGACGTCAGCTCCAGCAACTCCGCCGCCCGGTCCGGATCCGTCGGCTCGTGGCCGTAGGCGGCGGCCACGTGCAGCACCAGGTTCGCCTGCGTCCAGAGCACCACCGCCAGCTCCGCCGCCGGCGCGAACACCCCGGCCCCCGCCGCCAGCGCACCACCCGTACCGGCCATCCGGACGAACCGCCGGGTCGCCAGCCGGGCCACCCCGTCGGCGTCCGCCAGCGGATAGGCCCGCCGGACCTGCTCCACCCAGCTCCGGGCCCGCGGCCCGAGCGCGTCCACCGCGGCCAGGGCCAGCAGCTCCGGCGCGAACCCCGGGTGGTCACGCAGGCGCGGCCCCACCGCCCGCCAACCGTCCCCCGGGGTACGCGCATCCGCCGCGCTCGTCAGCGCAACGCTGTCCTGCTCGGGTGTCGTGGGTGCCGGGACCGGCTCGGTGGCGACAGCCGACCCGGTGGACGTCTGCGCGTCCGGCTCGGTGGTGGTGGCTGGTTCAGTGGACGCCTGCGCGTCCGGCTCGGTGGTGACGGCTGGTCCGGTGGACGCCTCCGGGCCCGGCCCGGGGGAGACACCGGCGGCTGCCTCGGGCTCTTGGTCGTCGCCGGCCGCCGGGTCCGGTGCAGACCGGACGGGCGTCTGCTTGGTCGCGCGCTTCGCCGGGCTCGTCTTCGCGGCCGGGGCGCTCCCGGTGGTCCGGCGGGCCCGGGCGGCCCGAGGCGCGGACCCGGCTCCCTCCGACGCGGCGTCGGGCGCACCCGGCTCCACCCCGGTCGGTGCGGCGAAGTCCGGCGAGACGGGAGTCGTCGGGGCCGGCGCGGCCTTCCGGGCAGCCTTCCGCGCGCTCGGAGCGGCCTTCTTCTCGGCGGGAGCGCGGACCACCCGCTTCGGGGCCGCCTCGTCGGCGGCCGGGGCGCGGACCACCCGCTTCGGGGTTACCTCGTCGGCGGACGCGGGTGGCTGGGTCGTTCCTGACGCGTCGGCAGGCGTGCCGGAACCGGACCCGGACGGCTCCGCGGACGGTGCGCCGGGCGGCGTACCCGGATCGGTGGTGGACGTCTCCGCGGCCGGACGCGGGCGCGGAGCCGGCGGTCCGTCGAGGGCCGGCGCGTCATCCGGGGGCGGCGCGGGCGGCTGGAAGAGCACGGTCGGCGCGGCCCGGCGGGCCCGCTTCCGTGACGGAACGTCGCCCGTCGCGTCGGTCGGCGTCGGTTCGGGCGCGGGCGGCGGGCTGAAGGTCGGTCGGGGGGAGCGGCTCCGCCGGGCCTTGGCGGCGGGGGGATCGCTCGGCGGCTGCTCCTGCATATCGATGGAGCGTAGTCGCGGACGTGACCTGGCACACGGTGAAAACACGGCGGCCCGGCGGGGCTCCGATAGTCGCTTTGCTCCCGGCGGGGGCGGACCTGTATCCTCGGGCGCGGTGGCCTTCGGGGCACCAGGGAGACTTCGCCTAGTCTGGTCTATGGCGCCGCACTGCTAATGCGGTTGGGGTCTTAAAGCCCCTCCCGGGTTCGAATCCCGGAGTCTCCGCGCAAAAGCCGGGTGTGTAGACTGGCCGAGCACTGAGCGCCCGTAGCTCAATGGATAGAGCATCTGACTACGGATCAGAAGGTTAGGGGTTCGAGTCCCTTCGGGCGCACAAGATCATGAGGGGTCTGAACTGCCATAACGGCAGTCAGGTCCCTCATTGCATCTGTCCCTCCCCCCGCACCGGTTGACCCTCGACGACGTCCCGATCGACGTCGCGGACACCTTGCCGCTGGACAGCCAGACCCGGGCGTTCGTCGCGGCCGTCCGCGGCGACAACGTCCTGTCGAAGGCCATCGATCTGGCACTTGCGGTGCGGGTGGCCGAGGTGCTCACCACCCTCGGCGCGACCCTGGCGATCGCACACGTCTGATCCGTCACGGTCGCCCGCCGCCGGTGGCCGGCGGGCCCACCACCGTGGCCTCAGGCCCTCGCCGATGCCGCCGCTCCCGCGATTGTCTCATTACGGTAACGGCCATCAACACGTATTGCGCAACCATATTTGCTAGTCACATCCTGGCAACCTCGCTGAAATGCAACTCGTGTTGACGGAGGTTGATCGTGACGGTAAGGCGAGCTGATGTCGCCAAGCTGGCGGGAACGTCCCCCGCTGTCGTCAGCTATGTCCTCAACGGAGGACCCCGCTCGGTCGCCCCGCACACCCGCGCCAAGGTGCTGGCCGCCGTCGAGCAGCTCGGCTACCGGCCCAACGGCATCGCCCGGTCGCTGCGCATGAACCGCACCATGACCCTCGGGCTGGTGGTGCCCGACAACGCCAACCCGTTCTTCGCCCAGCTCGCCCGCGCCATCGAGGAAGAGGCGTTCGCCCGCGGCTACACGCTGCTGATCGGCAACGCCGCCGAGGACGACCACCGTCAGACCACCTACGTGCGTACCTTCCTGGCCCGCCAGGTCGACGGCGTGTTCCTCGTCCCGGCACACGGGCCGGTGGGCTGCCTGCCGGAGCTGGAGCGCTCGCGGGTGCCGTGGGTGTCGCTGGACCGGCAGGTCGCCGGCGCCACGGCGCCCGCGGTGCTTGTCGACAACCGGGGCGGGGCGCGCGCCGCGACCGAGCACCTGCTCGCCCACGGCCGCACCCGGATCGCGTGCATCGCCGGACCCCGCGACGTCATGCCGGCCACCGACCGGGTGGCGGGTTGGCGCGACGCGTTGGCGCAGGCCGGCGTGCGGCCCGCCGAGATGCTTGCCTGGCACGCGCCGTTCGGCCGGCGGGCCGGCTACGAGTCGACCCGGGCGATCCTCGCCGACCCCCGCAACCGTCCGGACGCGATCTTCGCGGCCAGCGACCAGCAGGCGATCGGCGCGCTGCGGGCCATTGCCGAGCTCGGGCTGAGGTGTCCGGACGACGTGGCGCTGGCGTCGTTCGACGGTATCGCGCCGGGAGCGTTCGCCACCCCGGGGCTGACCACCATGGTGCAGCCGTTCGCGCAGTTGGGACGGGCTGCCATGGACCACCTGCTCGGGCAGCTCGGCGGCGCCGAGCAGCAGCCGCAGGTGCTGCCGGTGGAGTTGCTCGCCCGCGGTTCCTGCGGATGCGACGACCCGCCCGGTGGCGGCCACGCGAGCGCGCGGGCCGGCAGGGAAGAAAACGTGGGGAGCCGGCAATGACCAGGGTGGCGGTGGTTGGCAGCGTCAACCTCGACCTGACCGTCGCGGTGTCGCACCTGCCCGACCCGGGTGAGACGGTGCTCGGCTCGGACGTGTCGTTCCGGCCCGGTGGCAAGGGCGGCAACCAGGCCGTGGCCGCGCGGCGAATGGGCGCCGACACGGTCCTGTTCGCCGCGGTGGGCGCCGACCGGTTCGGCACCGACCTGCGGACGGCGTTGCAGGCCGAGGGACTGCCCGCGACGGGCCTCACCACGATCGACGGCGTGGCGACCGGGCTGGCCATGATCGTGGTCGAGGGTACGGGGGAGAACACGATCGTGGTCGCTCCCGGCGCGAACGAACTGCTCGACGGGCAGCCGCTCACCGCGCAACTGCCGCCGCTGCTGGCGCCGGGCACGGTGTTGCTGCTGCAACTGGAGATCCCGATCGCGACCTGTCTGGGTGCCGCCCGCCTCGCCCGGTCCGCCGGAGCGACGGTGCTGCTGAACGCCGCACCGCTGCCCAAGGTGATGGACCCGGTGTTCGCCGAGCTGCTGACCGCGGTCGACGTGCTCGTGGTGAACGAGGGCGAGGCGTGGCACCTGAGCGGCGAGCAGGGCGACCCACCCCGGGACGACGCGGGCTGGCAGCGCCTGGCCGCCGGGCTGACCGACCTCGGACCGCAGGTGTGTGTGGTGACGCTCGGTGGCGACGGCGCGGTGCTTGCCGGTCCGGGCAAGGCGCTCGCGTGCGCCGGGTTCGCGGTGCCGGTGGTGGACACCACGGGCGCGGGCGACGCGTTCTGCGGCGCGCTGGCCGTGTCGCTGGCCCAGGGCCTGGCGCTCGGCGAGGCGCTGCGGCGTAGCTGCGCGGTGGGCGCACTGGCCACGACCCGGATGGGCGCGCAGGCCGCCCTGCCGACCGTCGACGAGGTGGACGGCTTTCTGGCCCGGGACGGAAGGGCGTGAGCATGCGGCGCGACGGCATCTGGCACCCGAGGTTGGCGGGACTGCTGACCGCGATGGGCCACCACGACAGCATCGTGATCGCTGACGCCGGGCTGCCGGTGCCGCGCGGCGTGGAGACGATCGACCTGGTGTGGTCGCGCGGTCAGCCCGCGCTGCTGCCGGTGCTGCGCGCGGTCTGCGCGGAGCTGCCGGTCCAGGAGGCGGTGCTCGCCCACGAGCTGAGCGATGTGGGGTTCCTGGCCGGAGTGCGCGCGGCGGTCGGCGACGTGCCGACCGGCGCGGTGGCTCACGACGAACTCAAGGCGCTGTGCGCCGACGCCCACGCGGTCGTGCGTACCGGTGAGGCGACGCCGTACGCGAACGTGATCCTACGAGCGGGAGTGGCGTTCTGATGGTCGAGACGGACTACGCCGAGCGGGTCTACGCAGGCGTGCTGGGAAAGATCATCGCGGTGTACCTGGGCCGTCCCTACGAGGGCTGGACCCACGAGAAGATCAGCGCCGAGCTGGGTGACATCACGTACTACGTCAACGACCGTTGGGACGTGGCGCTCAAGCACCACCTGCTTGTGGTCGCCGACGACGACATCAGCGGCACGTTCGTGTTCCCGCGGGTGCTGGCACGCCACCCGGAGCCGACAAGCGCCGAGGTCGGGCACACCTGGCTCAACGAGATCGTCGAGAACGTCAGCGTGTTGTGGTGGGGCGGGCTGGGAAACTCCACCGAGCACACCGCCTACCTGCGGATGAAGGCGGGAGTGGTGCCCCCGGAGAGCGGGTCGATCGCCCGCAACGGCACCGTCGTCGCCGAGCAGGTCGGGGCACAGATCTTCGTCGAGGGTTTCGCGATGACCCGACCGGGTGACCCGGTCGCCGCCGCCGACCTCGCCGAGCGCGCCGCGCGGGTCAGCCACGACGGTGAGTCGATCCACGCCGCCCGGGTGGTCGCCGCGCTTGTCGCCGGAGCGTTCACGGAGCCCGACATGGACCGGCTGCTGGACACCGCGGTCGGGCTGATCCCCGCCGACAGCCTCATCGCCCGGGTCATCGCCGACGTGCGGGCCTGGTCGGCGCAGGCGTCCGACTGGCGCGAGGTCCGCGACCGCATCGATGAGGTGTACGGCTACCACCGTTACGGCGGCAACTGTCACGTGGTGCCCAATCACGCCACGGTCATCCACGCCCTCGTGCACAGCGGCGGTGAGTTCGCCGACGCGATGAAGGTGGTGTGCACCTCCGGCTGGGACACCGACTCCAACGCCGGCAACGTCGGGGCGATCTGCGGCGTACGCGGTGGCCTGGCCGGGCTCGCCGACCCCGACTGGCGCGGCCCGCTTGCCGACCGCATGTACCTGCCCACCGTCGACGGCGGCTCCAGCGTCACCGACGCGGCCACCGAGGCGATCAACCTGGCCAACCATGGCCTGCGCTGGGCCGGCCACGAGCCGCTGGCCCCGAAGGACGGCGCGCGGTTCCACTTCGGGATGCCCGGCTCGACGCAGGGCTTCACCGTGCGGTCGGGCGTCGGCACGCTGCGCAACACCGCCGGGCGGCTGGACGTCAGCGGCCCGGCGACGGTCACCACGCCGACGTTCGTCCCGCCCGAGGCCCTGGACATGCCGATCTACGGCATGGTTGCCAGCCCGACGCTGTACCCGGGGCAGACGATCACCGCCACGTTCACCGGTGCGGCCCAGGTCAGCCTGCTGGTCAGCTACTACGGCGCGGACGGCGAGCTGCACAGCGTCGTCCAGGCGCCGCAGCCGGCGGGGACGCTGGCGATGCGGGTGCCGGACCTCGGTGGGCACCCGGTGGCCGCGGTCGGTTTCCGCACCGACGGGCCGGTGGCGCTGGACCGGCTCACCTGGGACGGCGCGCCGACCATGACGCTGACCCGTCCCGCCGACGGCGGCACCATGTGGCGCCGGGCCTGGGTGCAGGCGGCCGACCAGTGGCTGCCACGCTGGCCCGAGCCGTTCCGGGTGGTGCAGAACAGCGGCACCGGCCTGCTCGTGCACGGCGAGGCGGGCTGGCGCGACTACACGGTCACCGCCGACGTCACCCCCCACCTGGCCCGAGCCGCCGGGCTGGCCGCCCGCGTACAGGGCGCCCGCGACTACTACGCCCTCGAACTGGTGGGGCAGGACACCGCGCGGCTGGTGTGCGGCGAGCGGGTGCTGGCCGACACGCCGTGGCCATGGGAGTTCGGCGCCACGTACACCCTCACGCTCACCGTCGCGGGCAGCCGGCTGACCGGCGCCGTCGACGGGGAGATCCTGTTCGACCTGCACGACGAGTACCTGGCCCACGGCGGCATCGCGCTGCTGGTGACCGAGGGCCGAACCGCGACACACGAAGTGCGCATCACGCCTCACACCCCCTTGGAGTCATGATGGATCTCGCGATGAACCGCCGCCGGCTGCTGTCCAGAGCCGGTCTGATCGCCCTCGGCCTCACCGCGCCCGGCCTGCTGGCCGGTTGCGGGAGTGAGGATGAGCCGATCGTGCCCGGCGACAATCCGCAGGGCAAGATCGACCTCTGGATCGACGTGCAGGGCGACGCCAACCAGAAGTACTTCACCGAGAGCGTGGTGGGCGCGTTCGAGAAGGCGCGCCCCAAGATTGACGTGAACGCGACCTTCTACAAGGGCGAGGACCTGCGCCGCCTGATCCAGACCTCGCTGCAGGCCAAGTCCGGCCCCGACGTGGTCCGCGGCCCGTCGGCCACCCAGACCATCGCCTGGAGCCGGGCGCGCATTCTGGCCGACCTCACGCCGTACTCGGAGAAGTTCGGCTGGGAGTCGAAGCTGGCCAAGTGGGCGTTGCAGGCGTTCACGAACGACGGCAAGCTCTACGCCCTGCCCATGCGCGTGGACACCATGCTGCTCTACTACAACAAGTCGCTGTTCGCCCAGCACGGCTGGCAGACCCCGACCACCCGGGCCGAGCTGGAGGCCATCGCCGCCGATGCCCACGGCCGGGGCATCGTGCCCTTCGGCTCCTCGAACGTCGACTGGAAGGCCGCCGGTGAGTGGCTGATGACGGTCTTCTGGAACCACTACTCCGGCCCCGAGGCCCTGCACCAGGCCCTGTCCGGCCAGATCTCGTTCAGCGACCCGGTGTTCGTCGAGGCCGTCGAGCTGGTCAAGTCGTACTTCGACAAGGGCTGGATCGCCGGCGGCGCCGACAAGTACTTCTCCGTCCCGTCCACCGAGATCGGCGCGAACTTCGGCAAGGGCAGCGTCGCCATGGTCCCGCAGGGCAACTGGTTCATGAGCCAGGTCGGCCAGTACTTCGGCGCCAAGGCCAAGAACGACAACGAGTGGGACTGGATGCCGATGCCGGCGCTGCGGCAGGAGGTCAAGTACCCGCTGTTCGAGATCGGCATCGGCGGTTCGCTTGCGATCAACGCCGCCAGCAAGAACAAGGACGCCGCCGCCGAGTACCTCAACTGGTACTACGGCGACAAGGCCGCCGCTCTCAAACGCATGGCCGACGTGCCCTCGACCTACAACATCCCGGTCGACTTCGCCGACAGTGACATCCCGGCCGCCATCGATCCGCGCGCCGGCCGGGTGCTCACCGCGGTGAACCGGGCCGTCAGCACCGGCGACTACGGCTACGTCAGTTGGACCTGGTGGCCGCCGAAGACCGACGTGTTCATCTACGAGGGCCTGGAGCAGGTGCTCACCGGCAAGCTGACCCCGGCGCAGTACTGCCAGCAGTTGGCCGACCAGTTCAAGGCCGAGAAGGCCGAGGGCAACATCCCGGCGTTGCCCGCCCGGGGCCCGGCGAAATGAGCGTCCAGTCGGTGACGGTGGACACCGCGCTGCCCGGGAGACGGCCGAAGTCGCGTGGCAGCAGGCGGGCCTGGCTGTTCCTGAGCCCGCTGCTGATCCTCAACGTGCTCGTCGTGCTCGGCCCGGCCCTGGCCACGGTGTACTACGCGTTCACCGACTGGTCCGGGCTCGGCCCGGCGACGTTCATCGGGTTCGACAACTTCACCCGGGCCTTCGCCGACCCGGCCGTGCACGACGCCCTGTGGCACAACGTCCTCTGGCTCGTGTTATTCGGCTCGATCCCGATGGCCATGGGGCTGCTCGGCGCCTACCTGCTGTCTCAGGTGCCCCGGTTCCAGGTGCTGTTCCGGGCCCTGTACTTCATCCCGTACGTGGTGGCCAGCGTGGTCAACGCCGCGGTGTGGAAGATGCTGCTGTCACCGACAAGCGGCATCGGCCACGCACTCGGCATCGACCACGCCTGGCTCGGCGACCCCGACACGTCGCTGCTCAGCGTCAACTTCGTCGTCAACTGGCACTGGTGGGGCTTCCTGGCCGTGGTGTACCTCGCCGCGATGCAGGGCGTCGACCCGGAGCTGTACGACGCGGCGAAGGTGGACGGCGCCAACCGCTGGCAGCAGTTCAGGTCGGTGACCCTGCCGGGCATCCGCCCCACCGTGGTCTTCCTGACCCTGATGACGGTGATCTGGACGCTCAAGGCGTTCGACTACATCTTCATCATGACCGGCGGCGGCCCCGCCGGGTCCAGTGAGGTGGTCTCCACCCTCATGTACAAGCAGGCGTTCAACGAGTATCAGGCCGGCTACGCCGCCGCGCTCGGCCTGTCCATGACGGTGATCATCGGCATCGTGCTCGCCGGATACCAGTACCTGAAGCGAAAGGGGTGGGAGGAGTGACCGCCTCCATCCAGGAGCGGCCCGCTGCCACAAGCGTGCCGAGGCCCGCCCGGCCCCGCACCCCGCGCCGCGAGCGCCGGGCGCTGCCCGTCTACTACCTGATCCTGATCGCGCTTGCGGTGTTCGCGCTCGGGCCGATCGTGGCGCTGCTGTTCAACGCGTTCAAGAACAACGCCGAGATCGGCGCGAACCCGCTGTCACCGCCGACGTCGCTGAGCCTGTCGAACTTCGCCGAGGCGTGGACCCGCGGCGACTTCGCCACCACCATGCTCAACAGCGCGATCCTCTGCCTGGGCTCGGTGGTCGGCACCTGCTTCGTGGCCGGCATGGCCGCCTACGCGCTCAGCCACCTCAACGTGCGCGGCGGCAACGGCGTGGTGGCGTACCTGTTCCTGACCAGCGCGCTGCCGGTGCAGTTGTTCGTGGTGCCGCTGTTCTTCATGTGGACGAACCTCGGGCTCACCGACACCCGTCCCGGCCTGATCCTCATCTACATCGCCACCGATGCGCCCTTCGCCGCGCTGCTGCTGCGCTCGTTCCTGCTGAAGATCCCGCACGACTTCACCGAGGCCGCCCGCCTCGACGGCGCCTCCGACTGGCAGATCGCCTGGCGGATCGTGCTGCCGCTGGCCTGGCCGGGCCTGCTGACCGTGGCCCTGATCGTCGGGCTGTGGTCGTGGAACGAGTTCTTCTGGGCGATCACCTTTATCCACGATCCCGACCTGCGGCCCATCTCCACCAGCTTCATGGCCTTCCAGGACCAGTACTCCACGGACTGGGGCCTGACCAGTGCCGCCGCCATCTTCATGCTCGGACCGGTGCTACTGCTGTTCCTGCTGCTCCAGCGCAAGTTCGTCGCCGGGCTCACCTCCGGAGGTGTCAAGTGACCAACCGCCCCAACGTCATCCTCATCATCGCCGACCAACTGCGCCGCCAGGCGCTGGGCTGCTACGGCGACCCGAACGTGGCCACCCCGCACATCGACGCCCTCGCCGGGCGGGGAACCCGCTTCGACGCGGCCTCCTCCAGCTATCCGGTGTGCGTGCCGTTCCGGTTCAGCCTGGTCACCGGCGAGCACGCGCACACCCGGTTCATTCCGTCGATCGAGTGGCGCATGTCGCCGGCGGAGCGGACCATCGCCGACGAGTTCAACGAGGCGGGCTACCACACCGCGCTGTTCGGAAAGTGGCACCTGTACGGGAACTTCGGCCACTACCCGGGCCACAACGTGGTGAAGGCGTCGCGCACTCCGGTGCCGCGGCCGTACCAGGGCAGGTTCCAGCGCTTCGCCGGGTTCGACATCTGCAACGATCCCTGGGACACCTACTACTGGAACGAGGACGACCCCACCCCGCACAAGATCGACGGCTTCCAGACCGACGGCCTGTTCGACCTGGCCATCGAGTACGCCGACGAACGCGCCCGCGACGGCCGCCCCCACGCCACGATCCTGTCGGTCGAACCCCCACACCCGATCTTCACCGCGCCCGAGCAGTACCTGCGGCGCTGGCAGGACCGGCCCGTGCAGGTGCGCGAGAACGTCGACCTGGACCGGGAGTACAACAAGCGCGGCCCGCACGGCAAGGATCTGCTCGACGACCTGCGCACCTACTACGCCATGATCGAGAACCTCGACGACAACATCGGCCGTCTGGTCGAGGCGCTGCGCGCCAACGGCCAGCTCGACAACACCGTCATCGCCCTCACCGCCGACCACGGCGAGCTGCTGGGCTGCCACGGCGTGCTGGCCAAGCAGCGCCCGTGGGAGGAGTCGATAGGCATCCCGCTGATCGTGTCCGGCGGGGCGGTGGCCACCCCCCGCGTCGTCGACGATCCGGTCTGCACCGAGGACCTGTTCCCGACGCTGCTCGGCCTGGCCGGGATCACCCCCCGTGACCCGAAGCCCGGTCGCGACCTGACCCCGCTGGTGCGGGGCGCCGCGGAGCACCTGGACCGGGCGGCGGTGCTGCTGGAGTTCGTCGCCGAGATGCGCCCCGGCCTGCCGTTCCACGACGAGACGTGGCGCGGTGTGCGCAGCCGGCGCTACAAGTACACCGTGCTCGGCGACGCCCACGGCGGCCGGCCGTGGCAGTTCTTCGACCTGGAGACCGACCCGTACGAGCTGACCAACCTGGTCGACTCGACCGAGCACGCGGAGCTGATCGCCCACCACCACGGGCTGCTACGCGAACTGCTCGCGAGCACCTATGACCACTACGTGCTGGCGCCCGCATGCGGGCAGCCCGGCTTCAACGAGTGGGATCCCGAGGCCAAGTTCCAGCGCCGCTTCGGCTGACACCACAAGCAGGCAGTACCACCGAGGACAAGGAGCACCGCCCCCATGCTTCGCAGGACCGGTACCACGCTGCTCGTCGTTACCCTTTTGACCGCGCTCTCCGCCACCCCCGCCACCGCCGACGGCGCGCCCTACACCGGCAAGCAGTACGACTTCGGCGGCGGGATCACCCAGATCTCGGGGACCGTGCCGACCGTCGACGCCATCGCCGACAACATCAGCACCTCGGCGGCGGCCACCGTCGCCGAGATCGCCGCGCATCGCGACACGTTGCCCTACGGCGGGATCTATCCGGCCGCGGGCACCCCCGACCAGTTGTCGGTCTACCCGGGGCCCGCCGGGGTCGCCGCGTCCGACCAGTACAGCGTCACCGCCACGCTGGGCACGGGCGGGCAGCAGGGATCGTTCGTCTACAAGTCCCTGGCCCGCAAGACCGACACCAACCGGGAACTGGACACCTCCTGGACGTCGTTCTCCTTCTCCGGCCCGGTCACCGTGCGGGTGACCAAGCTCAGCGCGGGCGCGGCGACCGGCTGCCTGGTCCGGCCCTACTCGGCGGCGATCACCACGAGCTTCGCGGGCAACGTGTGCACGTTCACGATCAGTGAGCCGGGCAACCTGTCGGTGGAGTTCGAACCGAACATCCACAACCCGGTGCTGCACCCGATGCTTGTGTTCGCCAATCCCCCCGAGGTCGACGTACCCTCGCCGACCGACCCGAATGTGCGCTACTTCGGCCCCGGCAAGCACTTCCTCGGCGCGGGCCAGCAACTGCTCAGCGGACAGACCGTCTACCTCGCGGGTGGCGCGTTCGTCGAGGCGGCGTTCATCGCCGACGGGCCGGTCAGCAACGTCACCATCAAGGGTCGCGGCGTGGTGTCAGGTCTGTTCATGGATACCGGCAACCAGGATCTGAACAAGGATCAGCCCGGCATGGTCGACATCGCCGACCAGGGCTCGCAGAACCTCCTCGTCGAGGGCGTCACGTTCGTCGACGGGCCCCGGTTCAACGTCCGGGCGCTCGCGCAGTTCACCACGATTCACAACGTGAAGACGATCTCGTGGTGGTACAGCACGGACGGCATGGTCGGTGGTCACAAGAGTTTGCTGGAGAACAACTTCGTCAAGTCGAACGACGACTCGATCAAGCTGTTCTGGGGCGACACGATCGCCCGTGGCAACACCATCTGGCAGTTGGAGAACGGCGCCTCCTTCATGATCTCGTGGAACATCCACGAGAACCCGCAGACGTTCCACGTCTACGACAACGACGTCATCCACGCCGAGCACTACCAGATCCAGAAGACCGCGATCTTCCGGGCGCTGCACGCCGGCAGCGGCACCCTGTCGCGCTACCTCTTCGACGACATTCGGGTCGAGAACGCGAACTGGCGGCTGTTCTACCTGGCCATCGAGAACAACAAGTGGTACGACCCGGCGCGTGGCTACGGCGAGCTCGACCAGATCATCTTCCGCAACATCCACGCGTACACGACCTACCAGCAGCCCAACGTCGTGCAGGGCATGGACGCCACCCACAAGGTGCGCAACGTCAACTTCCAGAACGTGTACGCCAACGGCACCTGCTTCAACAACTCGCAGGCCGGAAACTTCCAGATCGACCAGAGCACCACCAACGCCATCCGCGTCTACCGGAGCACCGACGGAAGCTGCCGCACGTGAACAAGCCCAACATCGTCATCGTCCTGGCCGACGACATGGGCTGGGGTGACCTGGGCTGCTACGGCTCGGCGATCCCCACCCCCCACATCGACGCCCTCGCCGCCCGGGGCGTCCGGGCCGTCGACTGCCACTCGGCGTCGGCGGTCTGCACTCCCAGCCGGTACGCGCTGATGACCGGCCGCTACGCCTGGCGCGGACCGTTGAAGAACTTCGTCCTGATGGGCCACGGCCCGGCGCTCATCGAACCGGAGCGCCCCACCCTGGCCAGCCTGCTCCGCACGGCCGGGTACACCACCGGCGCGTTCGGCAAATGGCACCTGGGTCTGGGTTGGCGGCAGCGGGACGGGAGCGTCCGCGACGCGTTCGCGCCCGGTGCCCGGCTGCACGACGACGTCGTGACCGACTTCGGCCGCGACATCGACTACACCGCGCCGTTCACCGGCGGGCCTCTCGAACTGGGCTTCGACCGGTTCTACGGCATCGCCGGGTCGCTTGACATGCCGCCGTACGCGTTCCTCGACCAGGACCGCACCGTCGGCGTGCCCGACATCGAGAAGCCGCACTATCTCACCGAGCAGCGACCCGGCCTGGCCGTGCCCGGCTTCGACGAGGCGGCGGTGGACACCACCTTCACCACGAAGGCCGTGGAGTGGATCCGGTCGGTCCCGGCCGACCGGCCGTTCCTGGCCTACGTGACCCCCAGCGCCCCGCACCGGCCCTGCGTACCGCCGGATGTGGTGCGCGGCGCGTCCGGGCTCGGCGACCGCGCCGACGCGGTGTGCCTGGTCGACTGGATTGTCGGGCAACTCGTCGACGCCATCGACGAGCGTGGCCAGCGTGAGGACACGCTGTTCATCGTGACAAGCGACAACGGCGCTGTCATGATCTTCGACGACGACGGGGACAGCGCCGTGCACCGGCCCAACGGCGACTGGCGTGGCCAGAAGGGTGACCTGTGGGACGGCGGGCACCGCGAGCCGTTTGTCGCCTGTTGGCCGGGCCGGCTGCCCGAGGGCGGCGTGCTCGACGCCCCGATCTGCCTGACCGACGTGCTGCCGACGGTGGCTGCCGCGGCGGAGGTCACGCTGCCCAACGGGGCCGCGCCCGACGGCGTGGACCTGCTGGAGGCGCTGCGTGGGGACGCGACTGCTGCCCCGCCCGCCGACCGGCCGCTGGTCCACCACAGCCTCGGCGGCCGGTTCGCGATCCGCCGCGGGCCGTGGAAGGCGATTTTCGCGGCCGGGTCCGGCGGCGGTTTCTCCGAACCTTCGATCTCGGCGCTGTTCAGCTCCGGATCCGGCAAGGCCCACGCCAACCCGCCATGGGACCGCGACCATCCGGTCGGTCAGCTCTATGACCTGGCGGACGACCCGGGTGAGACTGTTGATCTCTGGCAGGAGCGGCCCGAGGTCGTGGCCGACCTCTATGCCGCGCTGCGCGACATCTGCGGCGACGAATCCAGCGGGCTGCCCTTCGACGTGCTTATCGGTCCGGCTCGGCCATGACGGACAATGTGCTGGTGACGGCCTGTTGCGGGCCCGGTGCCCACCCCGACCCCGCCCACTCCGACCCGGCCCCCGGCGAGCAAGCCCGGGCGCTTCCCTTCGCCGTGCCCGCGCACGACCCTCGCGCGGTGGCGCGCGGCATGGTCGCCGTGCCCGGTGGCATGTTCCGGATGGGCAGCGAGGACCCCGACACGTTCCCCGCCGACGGCGAGGGCCCGGTGCGCGAGATCACCGTGGCCGGGTTCCGGATCGACCCCAAGGCCGTCACCAACACCCAGTTCGCCACGTTCGTCAAAGCCACCGGCTACCGCACGGATGCCGAGCAGTTCGGCTGGTCGTACGTGTTCCACCTGTTCGTCGGCCCGGAGGCCGCCGCCCACGTGCTTGACGCGCACGTCCCCCAGGCGCCGTGGTGGCTGCCGGTGGCCGGGGCGACATGGCGTACGCCCGAGGGTCCCGGCTCCGACGTGAGCAGGCGTGCCAACCATCCCGTGGTGCACGTCTCCTGGCATGACGCGTCCGCGTACGCCGCGTGGGCAGGCAAGCGCCTGCCCACCGAGGCCGAGTGGGAGAAGGCCGCCCGCGGGGGCCTCGACCAGGCCCGATTCCCGTGGGGCGACGAGTTCACCCCGCGCGGGCAGCACCGTTGCAACACCTGGCAGGGCACGTTCCCGCAGCACAACACCGGCGACGACGGCCATCTGGGCACCGCCCGGGTCGACGCGTACCGGCCCAACGGGTTCGGCCTCTACAACACGTCCGGCAACGTGTGGGAGTGGTGCGCCGACTGGTTCAGCGCCGACGCGCACCGCGACAGCGCGTCGCGCACCGACCCGCGTGGACCCCGGACCGGCACCGGCCGCGTGGTGCGCGGCGGTTCCTACCTGTGCCACGACTCGTACTGCAACCGCTACCGGGTCGCCGCTCGCACCATGTCGACCCCGGACAGCACCACCGGCCACACCGGTTTCCGCTGCGCCGCCGACGAGCCGGAAACGGACCGATGAGTCCCGAACGCCTGGACGTGGACGTGCGGTTCCTGCTCGCCAACGAACGCACCCTGCTCGCCTGGCTGCGTACGGCGCTGACGATGCTGGCCGGAGGGGTGGCGCTGCTGCACCTGTCGGACACACGGCCGCTGGCGACCGCGACGGCGCTGGGGATCTTCGCGCTCGGCATCGTCACCGCGTTCATCGGCTACCTGCGTTACCGCGCCGCGGGCGAGGCGATCCGGGCCGGTGACCTGCCGTCGTCCGGGCGCGGCGTGGTGCTGGTCACGGTCGGGGTGGTGGTGATGGCAACGGTGATCGTGGCCGTTCACCTCACCGGGCTGGGCCGAACCGCGACGTGACCTTGCCCATTCATGGAAATGCCACCGGATGTGGTCCGCGCCGAGGTCTGGCAGCTACTTGGTGTCCGGTAGCGCGATGTTGATCAGCCGGGCGGAGCTCCCTGGGTGCTCCGTGGGTGCTCGGACGTCGGGGAACTGGCACGGACTCCTTGGACTGGGACGGATTTCGACGCCATCTCCGACCAAAGTTATATCGATCTTAGTCGCTCAAGTCCTGTACCTGCGGCAGCGCGTTCGGACCAGGCTGAACGCGGCTGGACCGGGCTGGACGATTTGGTCGTGCATCGACGGATCGGACTACGGATCAGAAGGTTAGGGGTTAGAGTCCCTTCGGGCGCACAAGATCATGAGGGGGCCTGACCTGCCGTAACGGTGGTCAGGTCCCTTTGTGTGTCTGTACCTTGTGGTCGGTTGGGTGCTCGCTGGGTGCTCGTGCGACGAGCGTCCCTCACGTCAGGTCTGTCCGGTGGGCGGTCGTGGCGTCCACCCGGGTTTTGATCGTGGGCAGATGCAGTTCGGTGGGCCCCGTGATGGCGATTCAGCCGGCGGATCACGTGGGCTGGAGACTGTGGGAGCAATCCTGGACACCACCGGACCCCAACTGCTCGGGTCCACCACGGGCCAACGGCTGGCCTCGAAGGTCGAGTGTCGAGGCTGATTGATCCGGCGCCGCCCGCCCACAGTCAGAACCCGGGGTCGGATAAACCTGGCGGGTCTGGCAATTCGCGTCCGTTGCGTTCCGCGACCGTCCACAAGTATCCTCCGACGTCGTCGTTCTCCCCGTTGATGTAGTTCTCAAGCAGGGCGCCGTCGGGGTCCAGGGCGTCATACCGCGCCCACTGCTCGGTGCAGAAGAGAAAGGCCGGCAACAGGTACGGCGAGTCCGGCTCCTGGCCGCTGTCCGCGACGGCAGTCAGCGCCTCGGAGTGGCCATCGATGACGAGCTTGCACAGTTGCTCGCGGCCAGGGCCGGGGCCCAGCGCACGTAACCACCGGCGGTACCCCTCGGTCGCCGGTGCCGGGAAATCCCGGTGGCTGAGGCCCACCAACTCAAACACCATGGATGCCTGGTGGTAGCTGTCGAGCAGGTCGAACCGCCTCTTCAGGACCGCCACGACGGCGAGCCCCGTGCGCTCTCTGCCGACCGGCGCGGGCTGGCACAGATGGGTGTTGGTGAGCGCGAGATCGAGCACCGCGCGGGTCTCCAGCTCCACGTCCCCGGGACTGCGCGGCATCGGCCAGCTTCTCAGCGCGTACTCGAAGTCACCGAGTAGGACCGGGTGGTTGGTGACGCGCAGGAGGTC
Organism: Micromonospora sp. WMMD975; assembly: GCF_029581215.1. NCBI lineage: Bacteria > Bacillati > Actinomycetota > Actinomycetes > Micromonosporales > Micromonosporaceae > Micromonospora > Micromonospora sp. WMMD975. Next base: position 5,593,788 of record NZ_CP120739.1, on the reverse strand, counting down.
GGCCATCGACCCGCGCAACTCGGGATCGGTGGAATTGAGGGCGGCCGCAAGCACCCGTCTGCCGTCGGGTGGTGCGGTGACAAGTCGTACCCGTGGTTCGTGCTGGCAGTCCGGCGCGGGCGCGAGCAGGAACCGCAACGCCGGCCCCGGTGTGGCGATCAGGCCGTCCCAGACGCCGTTGGTCACCTTCTGGTCGCTGCCCCAGGCCAGGGCCAGGGCCTCCTCGGCCATCGCGGCGACCCGCCCGTCCCGCGCACCCGTCATCAACCGGGTCACCGCAGCGACGGTGCCGGCATATGGGTGCCTCAGTCGTCTACAGAGAACTCGGGCGGCGAGCCTCGCCGTCGGGCTGGTGCCGCTGACCGCAATCTGCTCCAGCATCCCTCCATCGTCGGGTTCACCTGAAGCCCGTGGGGTCCTACGGAAAGTCAGGATTCGGTGGCGTTTAGTGCCGGGCATTGGCTGTCGGAATCAAGCGTGCGAGGCCCGCGACCCGGCCGGCGCGCCGAACCCGCTGGCGCTGCAGGGCCGTGTCGACGCCACCGAACTCGTGCGGCCCGGAGATGTTGCGGTCGATCAGCCGATCTTTTCCGGAAAACTTCCGGAAAGTCATTGACGCGTTCGAAACGCCGCTGTAATACTCCGATCGCGGTGACATCAATTTCTGTCGATTAATCCAGGCGTCGTCAGGTGTCACCCGTCCCAAGGAGGACCTGCGCATGTACGTCAGCATCGGCGGTTCCGGCCGCCCGTCCGCCGCCCGAAAATCGCGTCTCACCGTCCGGTTGGCGGTGCTCGCCTCGACCGTGGCGCTCAGTGCCGCCGGTCTCGCGGTTGCCGCCACTCCGTCCAGCGCCGCCACCTGCAACGGATACGTCGGCCTCACCTTCGATGACGGGCCGACCGGCAACACCAGCGCACTGCTGTCCGTGCTGCGCGCGAACAACGTACGGGCGACCATGTTCAACATCGGGCAGAACGCGCAGGGCAACCAGTCCGCCGCGCGAGCCCAGGTCGACGCCGGCATGTGGGTTGGCAACCACAGTTGGAACCACGCGCACATGACCTCGATGAGCCAGAGCCAGATGCAGTCGGACCTCTCCCAGACCAACTCGGCGATCCAGTCGGCGACCGGCGTCCGGCCGCAGTTGTTCCGGCCGCCCTACGGGGAGACCAACTCGACCCTCCAGTCGGTCGCGTCGTCGCTTGGCCTGCGCCAGGTGATCTGGGACGTCGACTCCCAGGACTGGAACGGCGCCAGCGTCAGCCAGATCGTCTCCAACGCCAGCCGCCTCCAGGACGGCCAGGTCATCCTGATGCACGACGGCATTCAGAACACCCGCGACGCGATTCCGCAGATCGTGGCCAACCTGAGCAGCCGCAACCTCTGTCCCGGCATGATTTCGCCGAGCACCGGCCGAGCGGTGGCCCCGGACGGCACTCCGCCGACCACCACGCCGCCGACCACTGCGCCGCCGACCGGCACGCCAACCACCCCGCCGCCCACCGGCGGATGCACGGCGACGGCGACGACCCCCAACGTCTGGGGCGACCGGTACAACACCTCGGTGACGGTTCAGGGGGCCAGCAACTGGACCGTTGTCGTGGCGTTGACCGCGCCGCAGCGGGTCGCCACTACCTGGAACGGCTCCCCCAGTTGGGACAACACCGGGTACGTGATGACGATGCGGTCCAACGGCAGCGGCAACACCTTCGGCTTCACCACGATGATGAACGGCAACAGTTGGGCGAGACCCCAGATCCGGTCCTGCACCACGGGCTGATCCCGCTGGCCCGCCCGGGTCGCCGAGGACGGCTCAGGTGGGTGTGGTCGAGGCTTACGTGATCGGCCGGTGGAACCGGGCCCCCGTTCCGGGCGCGGTTCCACCGGCTGCGTCGATGTGTCCGTCAGGAGAGGGCGCAGCTCACTCCGTTGAGGGTGAAGGAACCCGGCTCGCCGGTATTACCGGTGTGGGTGGCCTGGAAGCCGATGTCGGTGGATCCGCCTGCTGCCAGCGTCCCGTTGTACGAGACGTTGCGCGCGGAGATCTGACCGCTGGAGCCCGTGTAGGTGGCGTTCCAGCCGCCGGTCACGGTCTGTCCGCTGGGCAGGGTGAACGTCAGGGTCCAACCGTCGATCGTCGATGCGCCGCGATTGGTGATGCGGATGCTGGCGGTGAATCCGGTGTTCCACGAGTTCATCGTGTAGCTCACCTCGCAGGCGCCGGACTGGTTCGGCGGGGGCGTGGTCGGCGGCGGGGTGGTGGGCGGCGGCGTGGTCGGCGGCGGCGTGGTCGGGGGCGGCGTGGTCGGCGGCGACGTGGAGAAGGTGATGTTCGAGACGTAGGAGTTGATGTTCCAACTCGCGTCCGGGTCGGTCTGGCTGGTGACCGGTCTGCCCTGGACGGTGAAGTTCTCGAAGTGCACGCCGCTGATGTTGATCGTCGACGACCGTCCGTGCAGGTTGACGACCTTCTTCACGTCTGAGGAGACGTTCGTGAAGTAGGCGTTCCGGATCGTCGAGGTGTTCTTCACCGTGCGCCAGGACGGCGGGCGATCCTCCTCCAGGTCGATCAGGCTGTCGGTCTGTTCCACCCTGACGTCTTCCCACCGGGTGTTCGAGACGACGGCGGTGTCGACCGCGTCGATCACCATCGAGCGGCCCGCCTTCACCACGTCGATGTCGCGGAAGACGATGCCGTCCATGGACGTTCCTTCGGTCTTGGTGCCGATCTTCGCGCAGGCGGAGTTGCTGTAGCAGACGACGTGCTCGTGGATGACGTTCCTGGTGTTGATCGTGCCGCTGGCGAACTCGTTCTTGGTCGCCATGTTGTCGTCGCCGGTGTAGAGGAACGCGTTCGACAGCAGGCTGTTGGTCGACTCGTCGAAGTCCACGCCGTCGGTGTTGTTGTACCCCGTCGTGGGCCGGCAGTTGATCAGCTTGTAGTTCTTGATGGTGACCTTGTCGCTGCGGTAGACGAGCGTGTTCCAGTAGCTGGAGTCGCGTACGGTCACGCCGTCGACCAGGATGTCGGAACTCTCCTCGATCTTCAGCACGGCTAGGTTCATGCCCTGGGCCCGCAGGTACTTCCCGTTCCCGTCGATGACGCCGCGGCCCAGCAGCTTGGCGTTCCGCACCTGGTACATCCGGAGGGAGGCGTGCTGCATGCCCTCGATGTTCACTCCGCCGCTGCCGGTGTTGAAGTCCGCCTTCTGGTTCGAGCCGTAGAGGACCGCGCCGGTGGCCAGGTAGAGGGTCATGTTGCTCTTCATCCACAGCTCGCCGACCTGGTACCGGCCCGGAGGCACGTACAGGACGTTGCGGCTCGCGCCGGATGCGGCGTTGATGGCGCTCTGGATCTTTGACGTGACCAGGGTCGCGCCGGTGTTGTCGACGCCGTAGTCGGCGAGGTTCTTGACGTCGGCGTCCCCCAACTGGGGCGCGTCCGTCTCGGGCGCGTCGATCAGGATGAACAGCAGCTCTTTGGCGTCGAACTGGACGATCAGGTAGTTCGGACCGCTGGTGAAGGTGATGGTGTTGCCGCTGCGGGCGACCGCGAGTTTCCGGCTCTTGGGGCTGACGGTGTACGAGCTGAAGCCCTCGGCGACAGTGACCGAGAACTCGGCGGTGCCCGTTCCCGCCATCGAGCAGTGCGCGTAGTGCACCTGCATCTCCGGGGCGTACTTCGTCATCTTCTCGACGAACAGCGGCGTTCCGGCGGTCGTGACGGTGTAGAGCGGACTCTTGGTGGCGCCGCGCAGGGCGGGATCGGCGATGCAACTGTCGGCGGCCAAGCCGGACGAGTTGGCCGTAGCCGCGGTGGTCGCACCGTAGACCGGCGCCACCAGGGTGCCTGTCCCGACACCACCGAGGACGAGGAGAGCGACTGCTGTCCAGATCGCGAGACGTTTGTTCTTCATCGGTACCTTTCTCGGGGATTTGGCGACGTTTGTCGATGTGGCCGCACAGACGGATGCCCGGCGCCGGCGGACAGATCAGCCCGACTTCGGCGGCCCTGCGAGCGCACGTGATGCGGCAGTGCCCGGATGGCTCAAGCTCGTGGCCCGGCTGGGTTCCGGCCACGCGGGCGGTCAGCCAGCGAGCGGCGGATCGGCGGTGCCCCCGGCGGCCCGGAGCCGGCCTTTCTGTGTCGCTGCGTCCATTGCTCTGTTTCCTTGCCACGGGGCCAGTCGGAGCCGGGAGCGGCTTCGGTGAGAAGCCCTCGTGCCGGACGCTACGCCGCTAAGTCGACGTTCGTCAATGAAACCGCTACCCGATGGAAACAGAAATTTTCGGATAGAGCAGCGAAACTTTCTCAGAGGGGGGAGTGGGCAGCGTCGACTCGGAGGACGCGGGCCGTGTCTACAACGGTTCCCCGGCGATCGCGTCGTACTCCCGGCGCAGCGCCGCGACCAACTCGTCGGCTCGGGCGAGCGGAACGCCGTCGAGCGCGGCGACCGGGCGTAACCCGGCGGTGGCGTTGGTCGTGAAGACGGCAGTCTCCCCGTTCAACTCGGTCAGCTCGACCCTGCCGGTCCGGTGGGCGATCCCGAGCCGGTCCAGCGCGTCCCCCAGCAGCCGCATAGTCACCCCCGGCAGGCAGGGGGCGTCCGGCCAGATGACCGTCTCCCCCCGGACGACCGCCAGGTTCCAGGTGCTCCCTTCGGCGACCCGGCCGTCCTCGGCGACGAAGAGCGCGTCGTCGAAGCCGGCCGCCTGCGCCGCCCGGCGGTGATGAACCGCCGCCCAGAGCCCGGTGTGCTTGACCTCCGGCAGTTCCCGGACATACCGCACCGACCGCAGAGCGAGCGGTGGGAGCGGCCCGGCCGGGGCGGGCCGGACCGTGACCAGCAGCCGGGGGGCAGCCGGCGCGGGCGGGCGGTCCAACCCGGGCCGGGAGTCGAAGGCGGTGACCCGGACGGCGACCGCACCGCCGCCGTCCACACCGGCCGGACCGGTGATCATTCTCCGGGCCAGGAACCGCACCCGTTCCGGATCGAGTTCCGCCCCGAAGAGGGTCCGGGAGTCCCGGCGCAGCCGCTCCAGGTGGTGGGCGAGGCCGCGCACCCGGCCCCCGGCGACCCGCATCGTGGTGAAATGCCCGTAGTTGACCAGCGCCAACACGCTCAGGTCGGCCGGGCTGACCGGGGCACCGTCCAGCTCCACTCGCTCCTCCTGTCGGGCTCGGTCAGTACTTGCTCTCCGCGGACGGGCCCTGACGGGGTCCGTAGGGCGCCGTCTCGAGCCACCGGCCGAGCGCGGGGACCACCGGTGCCAGCGTGGCGCAGCATCGCTGCCGGATCCGCATCGCCCGCCCCGGCCGCAGGTGGCGCAGCGCGACCCCGGCCGCGTCCCGGTTGTAGCGTGCCGCCGCGTGCCGCCGCGCGGCGTACCCGGGCACCGCCGCCGGATCGGCGTCCGCCGCCGCGATCGCCTCCGCGGCGGCGACGGCGTCGGCCATCCCGCTGTTCATCCCGCGCGCGCCGAACGGCGGGAACAGGTGCGCCGCCTCCCCCGCGAGCAGCACCCGATGGTGCCCGTCGGTGAGCCGGTCCGCCACCACCTGGTGGAAGTGGTACCGGGCGACCCACAGGATCCGGTCCCGGTATCGCCCCGGTACCACCGCGGGCAGCCAGCGTCGTGCCGCCTCGACACTGTCGAAGGCCGCCGGATCGTCGGTCTCGCGGCACTGGAGGTCGACCTGCCAGCCGCCGGCGAAGGGCACCAGTAGCACGGTCCGACCATCGAGGGCCGGATGTTCGTAATGGAAGGTCCGGCGCGGCGGCATGGGCCGGTTCGGATCCTCGGCCAGGTCGACGACGACGTGGAAGCCGTGCGGCCGGGGACCGTGCAGCCCCACCCCGAGCGACTGGCGGACCGCCGAGCGGGCGCCGTCGGCGGCGACGACGTACTCGCTGCTCCACCGCCGGCCGTCCCCGGTCTCCAGCGTGACCGCCTCCGGCCCGGTGGTGACCGTGTTCACCGCGGCGCCCCACTCGAACCGGACCCCGGCCCGCTCGCAGGCCGCCAGCAGCAGGCGTTCCGTCTCCACCTGGCGCAGGCTGGCGAACGGGGGCAGCCCGGGGGAGTGCGACGGATAGCTGCGGGAGTAGACCAACCGCCCCCGGTAGTACGTCTCGCGGGTCGGCCAGACCACGGACCGGTCGGCGATCTCCTCGGCGAGTTCCGGGCTGAGACCGGCGAGCAGCCGCAACGTCCGGCCGTGCACGAACAGGGCCCGGCTGCCCGGTCGGCTCCGGTCCGCCGGCTCCGCTTCCAGCACGGTGGCCGGCAGACCCGCCGATCGCAGCGCCAGGGCGGCGGTGAGACCGGTCGGACCGGCGCCTACCACGATCATCGGCCGCGCTCCGTGTCGGTGGAGCCGCGCGCCGCGCCGGTGAGTTCGCGGATCCGCTCCCGCAGCCGGCCCTTGTCCACCTTTCCCACCGCGGTACGCGGAAACGACTCGACCAGCTCCAACCGGTCCGGCAGCTTGTACGCCGCCAGCCCACGCTCCCGCAGGAACGCCACCACCTCGGCCAGGCGCGGGGCCGTACCCCGTGGTCTCGGCACCACGAAGGCGCAGGTCCGCTCGCCGAGCAGCGGGTCCGGCATGGCGACCACGGCGCACTCCCGCACGGCCGGGTGGGCCAGCAGATGGTCCTCCAACTCGTCGGCGGCGAGTTTGTCCCCACCCCGGTTGATCTGGTCCTTCACCCGGCCCTCCACCACCAGGTGCCCGCTGGGCAGGAGCCGGACCAGGTCGCCGGTGCGGAAGAACCCGTCCGAGGTGAAGGCGGTGGCGTTGTGCTCCTCCGCCCGGTAGTAGCCGCGCAGGGTGTACGGCCCCCGGGTGAGCAGCTCACCCACCTCACCGTCGGGCACCGGAGCGCCGCCGGCGTCGACCACCTTGATCTCGTCGTCGGGGGAGAGCGGCCGGCCCTGGGTGGTGGCCGTGGTCTCCGGTGGGTCGTCCAGGGCGCTCTGGCAGAGCAGCCCCTCGGCCATCCCGAACGACTGCTGCACCGTGCAACCGAGTGCCGGGCCGAATCGCCGGGCGGCTTCGGCCCCGAACTTCGCGCCGCCCACCTGGACCAGCCGCAGGCTGGACAGATCCGAACCGGCGATCCCGGCCATCTCCAGCCAGAGCAGGGCCAGCGGCGGGACCAGCCCGGTCACCGTCACCCGTTCCCGCTCGATCAGCGGGAAGACGTCCTCGACGCTCGGCGTCGGCGCGAGCACCACCCGACCGCCGACGTGCAGGGTGCCGAGGACGCCCGGGCAGGCCAGCGCATAGTTGTGCCCGACCGGTAGCACCGCCAGATAGCTGTCGGCCGCGGTCAGGCCGGCGTTCTCGGCGCTGAGCCGAAGGTTGTAGCCGTAGTCCTGGTGGGTTCGGGGAATCAGCTTCGGCAGTCCGGTCGTCCCGCCGGAGAGCAGGAAGAGCGCCACGTCCGCCGGGTCCGGGGCGGGCAGCGGCTCCGGCTCGGCGTCCACCGCGTCGAGGGCGACGAACTCCGCCGGATCACCCACGACGAAGACGTGCTCCGGCCCGGTCACCCGACGAGCGAGTTCGCGGTGGTCGAAGCCGAGGTAGCTGTCCGGGATCACCAGCGCGGTCGCCTCGCTCACGGCGCAGAGGTGGGCGAGTTCGCTCTCCCGGTGGGCGGGCAGCGCGAAGACCGGGAGCGCGCCGAGCCGGAAGAGGGCGTGGCACAGCGTCACGAACTCGATCACGTTGGGAAGCTGGACCACGACCCGGTCGCCGGGGGACAGCCCGGCCCGGCGCAGACCCGCGGCCAGCCGGTCGGCACGCCGGTCCAGTTCCCCGTAGGTCATCCGGCGGGCCGGCTCGACAAGCGCGATTCGGTCGGCGTCGGCGCCGGCCAGAGTCCGGAGCCGATCGCCGAGCGGCTCCGGCCGCCAGTAGCCCCGCTCGGTGTACCGCCGGGCGAACTCCGGCGGCCACGGTACGCACCCCGTCAGCATGGTCAGCTCCCTCCGGTCGCGGAGACATGCCGGTCCAGCCAGTCGACAAGCGGAGCCAGCGCGTCCCACCCACCCCGGACGAGGCGTACCGCTTCCTCGCCGTCGATCCCGTCCGACACCCGGTGCACCCGGTCGGCGGCCAGCGACCGGTACCGCAGCAGTTCCACCCGGGGATGATCCGCCGGGTAGCCGCGCGGCCTGGTCTTGAGCCGTTCCCCGATCAGGTGCCAGTCGTCGGCGGTGAGCTCGTCGACGATCCGTTGCAACGCGGCGCCGGAGCGACCGTCGTCGACCGCCTCGCGGTAGCGTTCGACCTGTTCGGAGGAGAGGCCGTGGTAGCCGCCGCCCAGGCGTAGCCCTTCGGCGTCGAGCTGGAGGTAGTAGCCGACGCTGTCGGCCGAACCGGCGGTCAACCCCTGGTACGTCTTGTACGGCGACTTGTCCTTCGCGAACCGGACGTCCCGCTGCGGCCGCCACACCTTGACCGCGCCGTACTTCTCCCCGAGTTCGGTGGCGAGCGCCTCCATCGGCTCGCGGACGCACGAGTCGTACGTCTCCTTGTGCCGGTGCCACTCGTCGCGGGTGTTGTGCTTCTCCAGGTTCTGATAGAAGCGGAACGCCTCGGCCGGGAAGCCGCCGAACGCCGTGGCGTCCGCGCCGTCCTGCTCTCGTCTGCTCATCGCTGGTTCACCTCCGTCGGGTCAGGCCCGCGAAATGGGCCGCGAGTTCGTCCGCCTGTTCCCGGTTCAGCCGCGGGTCACAGGCGCTTGTGTAGCGGGGCTGCGCGACCCGCGCCGGGGAGACCGGCGTGTCGACCGGGGCGGCGACGCACTCGGTCACGTCTTCCGGAGTCACCTCCAGGTGCAGCCCGGCCGGGTGCAGCCGGTGGGCGGCGAGGATCCGGACGAAGGCGGTCGCCTCGTCGTGGATCGCCTCCACCGGCCGGGTCTTCGCGCCGGAGCGCAGCCGGTACGTGTTGCCGTGCATCGGGTCGCACAGCCACAGCACTGGTGCCCCGTGCCGGCGGATCGCGAGCGCCAGCTCCGGCAGGATGCGCCGGATCCGCTGGGAGCCGAGCCGGACGATGAACGACACCTTCCCCGGCCGGCCCTGCGGGTTGAGCACCCGGCTCAGCCGGACCGCCTCGGTGACGGTGATGGACGGTCCGATCTTGACCCCGACCGGGTTGCTCAGCTCCGCCGCCCACCGCACGTGCCAGCCGTCCGATGCCCGGGTCCGGTCGCCGATCCACAGAAGATGTCCGGAGGAGGCGTACCGACCGGCCGTTCCGGGCCGCTCCAGGGCGGTCTCGTAGTCGCACAGCAGCGCCTCGTGCGAGGCGAAGACCGTCACGCCAGCCCGACCGGAGCACTCCGGGTCGGTCCCGGAGCGTCGCCGGAGCTGGCGCAGGACGAAGGCGGCGCAGTCGTACCCGGTCAGCATCCGGTGCGGATCAGGGGTACGGGACACGGGGTCCGCCTCCGGTCGGTTGATCAGGTCTCCCCGGTACGCGGGGAGCACCGTGCCGTCGGGCAGCCGCTCCCACGCCGACGAGCGCGGCTTCGCGTACTGACCGGCGATCCGCCCGACCGGTACCACCGGCAGCCCGGAACCTCGGTGCAGCCGCGCGGCGAGGCCGGTCAACTGGGTCAGCCGGGCGGCGATCGGCTCCGGGGCGGCCTCGGTGAACCGCTCCGCGCAGTCGCCGGCCTGCAACACCAGCGCCTCGCCCCGGGCCGCCCGGTCGAGCTGCCCGGCGAGGACGGCGCACTCCGCTTCGGAGACCAGGCCGGACCGGTTGGCGAGTATCTCCCGTACGCCCGCCACGGCCGCCGGGTCCGGCCACTCCGGCTGTTGGAGCGCCTCCCGCTCGGCGACGGACCTGGTCACGGCGCGATCCGTTCGCCGTTCCAGCCGTCTCCGGTGCGCCGGTACCGCAGCCGCTCCGGCACGTCGGCGGGGCCACCCTGCCAGAATTCGAGCGACTCGGGTAACAGTCGTAGCCCGCCCCACTGCGTGGGCCGAGGAATTTCCTGTCCCGCGAAGCGCCGCTCGGTGGCCGCGATCCGGCCGGTCAGCGGCTCGTCGAGCACCGACCGCTGGTCGGTCGACCAGGCCAGGAGCTGCACCGGCCGGGGGAGCCGGCTGAAGTATTCGTCGCTGGTCAGCGGGTCGATCCGCTCCACCGGGCCGCTGACCCGGACCTGCCGGGAGGTCTCCAGCCAGCCGAAACAGAGTTCGGCGTACGGGGAGACGGCGAGATCGGTCGCCTTGCGGCTGCGGTAACCGGTGAAGAAGACGAAGCCGGTGTCGACCCGGGCCAGGTCGACGTAACGCGCCGAGGGGCGCCCGTCCGGGCCGACCGTGGCCAGCACCGCGGCTGCCGGGTCGGCGGGGGACCGGGCGATCCACTCCGCGCGCCAGTCCTGGAACTGTCGCAGCGGGTCGGCTCCGCTCCGCTGTGGACTCTCCGCCTGCTGCCTGGGTACTCGCCGTTCGACTCGCAACGTACCGTCCTCCTGTGTTTATGCTCCCGGTACAGGAAAGGGGGCAGATATATGGATTCCCGAGATCGAGACCTGGTTCTGCGCCTGCGGAACCGGCACCAGGACATCGTCGAACCCCGAACCTTCGAACTGCTGGGGCAGGAATGGGATCTCCTTCCGGGGGTCTACGCGCCACATCTGACCCCGTCCGCCGCCCTGTACGCCGAATGGCTCGCCTACCCCACCGGCGGATCGTTCTGTGAAATGGGCTGCGGCACCGGCTATCTCTCCGTCATCGCCGCGCAGCGCGGCTGCGCGGCGGTCACCGCGCTCGACATCAGTGCCGCGGCGGTGGAGAACACCCGGCGCAACGCCGAGCGGCACGGCGTCGCCGACCGGGTGACCGCGCGGTGTGGGGACATGTTCCAGCCGCTGACCGGGGACGAACGGTTCGACCTGATCTTCTGGAACTCCAACTTCGTCGGCGCCTCCCCCGGGGAGTCGCCGGACGACCTGCTGGACCGGGCCTTCTTCGACCCGGGGTACGTGGCCCACGCGGCGTTCCTGGGTACCGTCGGGCGGCACCTGGCCCCCGGCGGGCGGGTGATGCTCGGCTTCACCGACCTGGGCGACTCGGCGATGCTCGGCCGGATCGCCGCCGAACACGGTTGGCGGCCGGTGACCCGCCGGTGTGCTGTCGGCGAGTACCCCGACGGCGAGCTGCGGTACGAGCTGATCGAGCTGCTCCGCTCGTGAGACCGTTGGGGCTGAGCCACCCGTCCGCGCGGGTGGCTCAGCCCGGTCGGCGGTCATCGCCGAGCGAGCCGCAGCGCCAGCGGACCCAGCAGCAGCGTGGCACCGAGCACCCAGGCCAGGGTCTGCAGCACCGGCACCAGGACCGGCCCACCCGAGGAGAGGCCGACCAGCGCGGCGTGCGCGCAGCTCAACGGATTCGCCCGGATCGCCGGCTGGGCCCACCCCGGGAACGCCGACAGCGGCACCAGGCAGGTGGAAACCAGCAGGAGCAACGTGACCGGCGCGTTCAGGGAGCTGGCCGCCGCCTCGGCGCTGCGGGCGGTCAGGGCCACCACCAGGGCCGCCCAGAGAAAGATCAGCGCGAACAGCAGCACCACCAGGAGGAAGCCGACCGCCGCCGGGAAGCCCTGCTCGAACCGGAATCCGACGAGGTAGCCCACCGCGACGGTCACCGCGGTGACCAGCACGAACTTGACCACGTCGCCGGCGATCCGGCCGAGCAGCGGGGACATCCGGGCGATCGGCATGGTCCGCAGCCGCCCCTGGAACCCGCCGTGCACGTCCGCGTGGAATCCGACGGCCGTGCCCACACAGCTGTAGGCGACGCTGAACAGCACGATCCCCGGGGCCAGCCGGGCGATGTACGGCTCGCCGGTGGCCCCGCCGACCACCTCGCCGAACATCACCAGCAGCAACAGCAGCAGGACCAGCGGAAAACTGACGGCGTCACCGAGCAGCCGTGGGCTGCGCACGAACCGGCGCAGGTTCCGGCCGGCCAGGACCGACGCTTCGTGCCCGACACTCATCGAGCCCTCCTGAATGCGCGCGTGGCGGCCCACGAGAAGATCACCAGCAGCCCGGCCAGCCAGGCGACCGCCGGCCAGACCCGCCCCCAGGACGGCGTCGCCGAGGCGAGCGACCGCAGGGCCTCGATGACCACCGAGACCGGGGAGAACCGGATCACCGGTTCCAGCCAACCGGGGAAGGCGTCGGCCGGCACGAACGCGCTGGAGAGCATGATCAGGGCCAGATACGGCAGGTTGAGCGTCGCCGCCACCGCCTCCGGGTCGGTCGAGGAGAGGCCCACCGCTGTCGTCGCCGCTGTCAAGGTCAGCGCGAACGCCAGCGCGAGCAGCACGAACCCGAGTGCGGCCGGGACGCCACCGTGGAACCGGAACCCCGCGAGGTATCCGGTGGCACTGATCACCACCACGGCGAGCACCGCCCAGACGGCGTCCGAGGCGAGCCGTCCGGTCACCACCGCCGCCCGGCTGACCGGCATCGACAGGCAGCGGGTGAGCATCCCCGAGGCCCGGTCGGCGGCGGAGGCGGCGCCCGACGTGTTCGCCACCGTGAACATCCACTGCGCGACGATCGCCGGCGGCAGGAACTGGGCGTAGTCCAGCCCGCGCTCGGAGAAGAGCCGGCCGAAAAGCAACAGGAACCCGAATACGAAGATCACCGGGAACACGCCGAACACGACGAGCATCTCGGCGTTGGCCCGCTGCCGCAGGTTCCGGCCGGCGAGTACGGAGCCCTGGGTGACCAGGTTTCCGATCCCGTGCTCGGTGCCGGTCGCCGCCGTCATGCCCGGGACCTCTCCGCGCTCGGCCGCTGCGTCCCGTCCGAGGTGAAGGCGAAGAACACCTCGTCCATCGTGGGTTTGCGCAGGGCCACGTTCTCGGCCTCGATACCCGCCTCCTCGAGCAGCCGGACCACGTCGGCCAGCATCCGGGCCCGAGGCGCCGGCACGACGAGTGCGCCGTCCCGCTCGGTGACCTCGTCCATCCCGGAACGGAGCGCGGCGGCGGCCTCCTCCTTGCGGTCTGCGGGCACCTCGATCTCGCACACCTGGCCGCCGACCCGCTCCTTGAGCTCGTCGGGGGTCCCCTCGGCGATCACCTGTCCGTCGTCCAGCACCACGACCCGATCGGCCAGGCGGTCGACCTCTTCGAGGTACTGGCTGGTCAGCAGGACTGTGCTGCCGCCGTCGCGGAGCTGGCGGATGAGCTGCCACATCTCCTCCCGGCTGCGCGGGTCGAGCCCGGTGGTGGGCTCGTCGAGGAAGAGCACCGGTCGCTCGACCACCAGGCTGGCGGCCAGGTCGAGGCGGCGGCGCATGCCCCCGGAGTAGCTCTTGACCGGCTTGTCGGCCGCCTCGGTGAGGCGGAACCGGTCGAGGAGTTCCTCGGCGCGCTGCCGGGCCCGGGTTCGGCCCAGCCGGAGCAGGCGGCCGAACAGGACGAGGTTCTCCCGCCCGGTGAGCACTTCGTCGAGGGCGGCGAACTGGCCGGTCAGGGCGATCGACGCCCGGACCTCCGCGGGCTGCGCCACGACGTCGTGGCCGGCGACGGCGGCCCGGCCGCCGTCCGGCCGTACCAGGGTGGTGAGGCAGTTGATGATGGTGGTCTTGCCGGCTCCGTTCGAGCCGAGCAGGCCGAGCAGGGTTCCGCCGGCCACTGTGAAGGAGATGTCCGCCACCGCAACCTTGTCGCCGAACTCCTTGCGGAGGTGTTCGACCTCGATGCCTGGTTGTGTCACCGCTTCGTCCTCTCCGGGGTGGGCGCCGACCAGCGCGGTGGCCGGCGCCCCTGTCGATCTCAGCTCTCCTGGTTGGACATCGGCGTCTGCTGGTGGAACAGCAGCTTCCAGCCGTCCGCCTGGCGCTGCCAGACGCTTGACATGTAGAGCTTGAACGTGCCTCGGCCGCTCACCTCGGCGACCGCCCGATAGGTGATGACGGCGGTGTCGTCACTGATCGGGACGATCCGCTGCTCGTCGAGGGTGAAGCCGGTGAACGGGGAGGTGTTCCCGTCGATCTCCGCGACCAGGTCGTCACCGGTGGAGATCCCGTCGTGCTCCACCACGAGGGTTTGCGGGGTGACCAGCTTGCGATAGAAGTCGCCGTTCGCCGACGAGATCGCCCGCCACCCCTCCTGCTCCAGCTCGAAGAGCTCCTTCTCCAGGTCGTGGTTGACCGTCGTCATGATTTATCCCTTCCGTAGTCTTTCCTGTTCTGTTTCACCAAAAGCTATCGCTCAAACCCTAAAGGCTGGTTTGATCTAGCGGGTCACGGCGTCGACGGCCACGCCGCCGCCAGCGGAACCTGCGGCCGTACGTCCGCCAGGACCGCCCGGACCGCCGCGACCGGCCGGTCGGTGACGTAGAAATGGTCACCGCCGATCACCTGGGCGTGGAAGTCGCCGCTTGTCTGCTCCCGCCAGGCAGCCGCCTCCTCGGGGCTCACCTCCGGATCCCGATCGCCGCAGAGCGCGGTGATCGGGGTCCGCAGCGGAGCCGCCGGAGCGGGCCGGTACCGCTCGATCAACCGGTAGTCGGCGCGCAGGCTCGGCAACACCATCTCCCGCAGCCCGGGCTGGGCGAGCAGGGACTCGTCGGTCCCACCGAGCCGGCGCAGGTCCGCCAGGAGCGCGTCGTCGCCGCCCTCGTGGACGGCGGTGGGACGCTGCCGGTGGGGAGCGGGACGGCCGGAGACGAAGAGCCGCAGCAGGGGCCGCCCGATCCGCTCCTCCAGCCGCCGCGTGACCTCGACGGCGACCGCCGCCCCCATGCTGTGTCCGAAGACGGCCATCGTCGGCCCGGCCATCGGAGCTAGGGCAGCCGCGATCGGGTCAGCCAGTTCCGGCATGGACACCGCGCACGGCTCGTCCGCGCGGTCCTGCCGGCCCGGATACTGGACCGCCATGAGCTCCACATCCCTCGGCAACAGCCGGGCCCACTTATGGTAGAAGCTCGCAGCCCCGCCGGCATGGGGAAGCGCCACCAGCCGCACCCGTGGCCGCCCGCCCGGTACGTCGGCGGTGGTGAGCCGGCGCAGCCAGCGCTGACCATTTGTGATCATCACAGAACGTCTACCTCCTTCACGGACAGCGGTCGGGGTGCCGGCCCGTCGAGCGACTCCGGCGGGCCGAGACGGCGGCTCGCGTCCCGCCAGACTCCGGCGACGGCGAGGTGGGACTGCCCGGCCGTGAGCGGGTCCGCGCCGTCCCGGGCCGCTCGGTGCAGACCGGCCAACGCCCGGCCGGCGGCTGCCGGCCACAGCTCCCCCACGATGTTCCGGTAGCTGGGCGCCTCGGCCGGGCCGATCGGGCTGGCACTGGGGTAGTCCAGGTGCTCACCCGGACTCTCGTCCAGCCGGCTGCCGGCCTGCCCCTGCGCGGGAAAGTGCGGACGAGGGCTCCAGATGAGCGGGCCGTGGGTGTTCACCAGGGTCAGGTTTCCGCCCGCGGCGCCGACGGTGATCCGGTGCAGCAGGTGGGCGTGGTTGTCCGGGTCCGTCAGGTGCAGTTGGTTCTGCACCCGCAGCGTCACCGGCAACCCCCGTACCTCCCCGACCAGGGTGGCGAACCCGCCGGCGGACGGCACCGTCTCCGCGAACGACCACGGACGCAGCCCGCCCAACGCCAGCCGGAGGATGTCGAACAGGTGATAGAAGACCTGGAGCCCACAGGTCGCGTCGAGATGGAGCAAGGGCTGCTGGGCGGCGAGCGCCCGGGTCACGGCGATGAACCGCCGGACCGGCTCCACCTCCACGTAGTGCGTGCTGACCTGGTACATCACCCCGGCCCGCCGGGCGGCACGCAGCGTGCCGCTCAGCTCGTCCTGGTGCAGCGGCCCCTCCTGAAGGACGTGGATGCCGCGCCCCATCAGCCGCTGCGCGAGCTCGGTGCCGGCACCGCCGTTCACTCCGGCGTAGACCGCGACCACCGCGAGGTCGATCTCCGGGGGGAGATCGTCCGGATCGGTGTAGAGCGGCACCCCGGCACGCTCGGCGCAGGCCACCGAGCGGGCGCTGCCACGGGCCAGCACCCCGGCCAACCGCAGCGACGGCTCGGCACGTTCCAGGGCCCGCAGATAGACCCGGCCGAAGCCGGTCCCGCAGACCACCACGTTCCCGGTCACAGCGCACCCTCCTCAACCGCTGCCGGTCGATCGACGAACTCCAACTGGCGGACGCTCGGCGAGGCCGCCAACCGCTCCGTCACCCGGGCCGGATCGAGTACCTCGCCCGCGTGGTGCGAACCCGGCGGCACCTGACCGGCGAGCACCGCCCGGGCGGTGAGCACCGCCGCCTCAGCGGTCAACCGGTAGCTGTCCACCGCCCGCAGCGCCAGGGTCCGGGTCACCGGGCGGCCCTGCGCGGCCCCGTCGAGTTGCAGGACGACGAGCTGGTACGTCGACCTGCCGAAGGTCTCCAACTCGGCCGCCCGCACCAGCTGGTCCGCCGCCGGGTCGATCTCTCCGGGGTCCACCGTGCTCAGTGCCCGCAGCGCCTGCTCCCCGTCGAAGACGTGGTACCAGCGCACCTCCGCGAGCCCGAGCGTGTCCGCCAACCGCTCCGCCTCGGTGGTGAGGAACGGGTGCGCGGTGACCCGGCCCGGGAAGTACGGCAGCTCGACCCGGTCCAGCGGGGTCAACGCGCCCGGCACCCGGCGACCGCCGAGCCACGCGGCCAGCGACCGACCGGCCCCCTCGACCATTCCGGCCACGTAGTCCCGTGCGGCGCCGGGAGTGAAGCGGTCCCGCCCGCCGGTGTAGGCGGTCAGCCGGTCGAGCCGGTCGAACCCCTCGGCGGCCAGCGCCCGGGGCAACACGAAGGTCAACCCCGGCGTCATCCCCGCGCCGACCACCACCCGGCGGCCGGCGGGCAGGTCGGCGTACCGGTGCTCGCCGGCCGCCCCGACATAGTCGGCCCCGGCGGCGACCGCCGCCCGCACCACGCCGGCCTCGGCCCGGTACGCCGGACCGGTGCAGTCGACGACGACCGCGCAGCCGGCGGCGAACTCGGCGAGGCCGTGCCGGTCGGCGGCATCCACGAGTGCGGTGGCCTCCCGGGGCACGCCGGCCTCCCGGGCGACGTCGGCCAGCGGCTCGGGCCGCCGGCCGCCGAGCCGCAGCCGGACATCCGCCGACGCCAACAGCTCGACCACCGCCGACCCGACCGCCCCGTAGCAGCCGAGCACCCCGACGACCGGACCCGTCACCGCGCCCCCCGGTGCACCTCGGCCAGCACGTCGGCGACCCGCCGGACGTGCGGCGGTCGCAGGCAGGAGAAGTGGTCGCCGGGGACGTCCACCACGGAGAGATCGCCCAGACAGACGTCCCGCCAGTAGTCGGTCATGTCCCGCCGCAGCCAGGGCAGGAACCCGGTGTCCTCCAACTCCCGCAGGAACGTGATGTCCCCGGCGTACGGGGTGGCCTCGTGCCGGGTCACCGCGCGCATGCTGTGCCGGTAGAGGTCGTAGAGACCGCCCAGCTCCACCGGGACGGCCGCCTCTTCGGACTGACCGGCCAACAGCTTCTCCACGGCGGCCAGCCGGTTCGGCTGAGGCGTCCGGCGCAGCGCCGCGAACTGTGCCGCGGCCCCGGCCAACGCCGGGTCGTCGGCCAGCCCGTCCAGCGCCCCGACCGGAACCCGGCCGGGGGTACGCGCCAGAACCTCCTGGAAGGCCCGGGCCGTCGTTTCGTCGTCCGGGTAGCCCAACGCCTCGGTGTCCAGATGGAGCAGCCGGGCGAAGACGTACTCCAGCACCAACTCGTCCTCGATCGTGTGCGGCAGGCTGTAGCTGCTGATGATGGTGAGGCTGGCCACCGTCGCGCCGGACTCGGTGAGCTGCCGGGCGACCTCCAGGGCGAGCAGGCCGCCCATGCAGTAGCCGACGACGTCGAACCGGGTGGCGCCGGTCTCCAACAGCCGGCGGGTGTAGTCGCCGGCCCGGCGCTCGACCAGCCCGGCCGGGTCCTCGTCCTGGTACGGGTCGTCGCCGGTCACCGCCAGACCGACCACCGGGCCGGCGTCGCCGAGCAACGGCACCAGGTTCCGGTACGCGGCCAGCGTCCCGACCCCGTCGTGCACCAGCACCCGGACCGCGTCACCGTCGGCGTCGACGAGCGGCAGCAGGGGAGAGCTCCGCTCCGCCGGGGCGCTCGGATCGTCGACCCGATGCTGCCCGGCCCGCAGGCGCTCGGCGAGAGCGGCCACCGTGGGCCGGTTGAGGACCACCCGCAGCAGGGTGTCGTAGGGCACCTCGCCCGCCTCGGGCACCTCCTCCCGGAGCCGGCCGGCCAGCCGCGCGGTCAGCAGGGAATCCCCGCCCAGCTGATAGAAGTCCTGCTCCCGGCCGACCCGGGGCACCTGGAGCAGGTCCGCCCAGACCGCGGCGATCCGCTGTTCCAACTCGTCGGTGGGCGCGGCGTCCGCCGGCTGGGCGGCGGCGCCCTCCCGGATGACCCAGCCGGCCAACGCCGCCGGGTCGACCTTGCCGTTGCCGGTGAGCGGCAGCGCGTCGACGACCTGCACCTGGGCGGGGAGCATGTATTCGGGCACCCGCTGGGCGCAGTGGCGCAGCAGGCCGGCCGGGCGGACGTCCGCCCGGTCCGCCTTGAACCGGGCGGCGATGACGTGCTGGCCGAGCGGTTCGGTCACGTCGCCGGCGCCGGGCAGGTCGAGCAGGACGTCCGCGCCGGCGTCGGTGAGCAGTCCCCGCCACTGCGCCACGTCCAGGAAGGTCTGGTCCCGGCCGCGTCGCAGGTCGTCGTAGTCCCACTTGGCCGGATCCTTCTCCGGCATCATGAACTCCATCGACGTCATGATCTGGACGTTCTCCCGGGTGGTCTCGATGAAGACCAGCCACCCGCCGGGGGCGAGCAGCTCCCGGAGCCGACCCAGGACCACCGCCGCGTCCCGCGAGTTGTGCAGGACGTTGGCGCAGAGCACGACGTCGAAGCTGTTCGGCAGGTAACCCTGGGACCTCGGGTCGGTGTTGATGTCGAGCAGCCCGTACGACGCCCGGTCGCCGAAGCGCTGCTGCGCCTCGGTGAGGAAGAACTGGGACACGTCGGTGAAGAGGTAGTCCACGTCGGCGTCGGCGAGAGCCGGGATCAGCACGGTGCTGGTGCCGCCGACACCGGCACCGACCTCCAGCACCCGCAGCGTCTCCGGCCGGGTGCCGGCCAGCTCGCGGAGCAGGCCCACAACCCCGTGGTTGACGTACCGGCTGATCACATTGTCCCGGTAGGCGGCGTAGGAGATGTCCAGCCGCCCCTCGGGGAAGAGCAGCGGCAGCGGATCCAGCTCGTCGCGCAGCAGCCGCGGCAGCGACTCGGTGCTGGTCCGGAAATAGTCGATCAGCTTCGCCGGGTACTGGTCCTCCCGCTGCAACTCGTCCACGGCCGCCCAGGCGTCCGACAGATCGCCCGGCCCGATCCGGCGGGGAGCGGCGTACCGGCCGTCGCGTTCGGTGAGCAGCCCGGCCCGGACCAGGGCGTTGAGCCAGCGCCGGACCAGCCGGTGGTGCCGGGGAGCGGTCCCGGACCGGTCGAGGACCTCCGCCGTGTCGTGCGTCTCCTCCGGCGAGGAGAAGAGGCCCTGCTCCGCGAGCGCACGCAGCATCCCGAGCAGTCCGGCCCGGTCCAGCCGTCGCATGAACTCGGCCAACTCGGCCGCGTCGACGGCGTCGGTGGTCGCCTCGCCGGCGCTGGTCGCGGCGGCGAGCAGCCGGTGCCGCTCGTCGTCCGGGCGGTCCGCGACTCCGGCTGCGGTCTGCACGAAGGCGACGAGCCGCCGGCGCGTCGCGTCCGCCCCGTCCACAAGCACATGCGCCGCCGCGACCCCCTCGGCGGTGGCCAGCGCCGCCTCGACCTCGGCCAGCTCGATCCGGTGTCCCCGGATCTTGACCTGGCGGTCCTCCCGACCGAGGAACTCCAGTGCCCCGTCGGGGTGGTACGTCCCGACGTCTCCCGTGCGATAGAGCCGGCCGTGCCGCGGATGGTCGACGAACCGCTCGGCGGTCCGCTCCGGGTCGCCGAGGTAGCCCAGGGCCAGTCCCGCCCCGCCGATGTGCAGCTCCCCCGGGACGTGGTCCGGGCTGGGACGCTGCCAACGGTCCAGGACGTGGAAGCTCTGGTTGGTCAGCGGCCGGCCGTACGGGATGCTCCGCCAGCCCGGGTCGACGGCGTCGATCGGGTGGAAGATCGACCAGATCGCCGCCTCGGTCGCCCCACCGAGGCTGACCATGCGGAGTCCGGGCAGCAGCTCCCGGACCCGGTCGGGGAGGCCGACCGGGATCCAGTCCCCGCTGAGCAGGGCGAGCCGCAGCGCGTCGAGATCCGCCCGGGGCTCCACCGCCAGGTAGTCGGCGAGGAGCTGCAACTGCGCGGGCACCGAGTTCCAGACGGTCACCCGGTGCTCGGCGAGCAGCTCCGCCCAGTGCGCCGGGTCGCCCCGGCGGTCGGCCGCCGGCATCACCAGCTGTCCGCCGAGGCCGAGGAGCCCGAACAGGTCGTACACCGAGAGGTCGAAGCCGAGCCCCGCGAGGGCGAGCACCCGGTCGTCGGCGGTGACGCCGAAGCGGCGGTTGACATCCTGGATGGTGTTCAACGCCGCCCGGTGCGAGATCATCACGCCCTTCGGCGTACCGGTGGAGCCCGAGGTGTAGATCACGTAGGCCAGGTCGTCCGGGTGCCGGCCGGGATCCGGGGCGTCAGCCGGGCCGGGGTCGTCCAGGGTGTCGACGAAGAGCGTGCCCGGAGGCGGCGGCAGCGGCGACCAGGACTGGCCCAGCACCCGCCGGGCCCCGGCGTCGGCGAGGATCCGGTCCCGCCGGGCCGGCGGTTGATTCGCGTCCAGCGGCAGGTAGGCGGCACCGGCGAGGAGCACGCCGAGCACCCCTACCACCTGCTCCCAGCCCTTCTCCATCGCCAGGGCCACGATCTCCCCCGGCTGGCAGCCGTCGGACCGGAGCGCGGCGGCCACTCCCGAGGCCCGGCCGAGCAGCTCCCGGTAGGTCATGCTCCCGCCGGGTCCGGTCACGGCGACCCGGTCCGGGTATCGCAGGGCCGCCGCGACCACGTCGTCGGTCAGCAGCCCCTCGGGCAGTGGCCCCGCGGTGTCGTTGGCGGCGGCCCTGGCCCGATGCTGCGCGGGCGGCAGGTCGATCGGGGATGGCAACTGCCAGCACTCCGGCTCGGTGGCGAGCCGGTGCAGCAACGTGGAGAGCTCGCCGAACATGTCGTCGACCATGCCATCGGGGAAGATCCCCTCCCGGACGTCCCAGCGGACGGTCAGCGCACCCCGCTCGACCAGGGCCTGAGCGTCGATCCAGACCTGGGGGGTCTGGCTGCGGCCGTAGCCGACGGTGCCGCCCAACCCGGTTGCGGGCTCCGGCTCGGACTCCTCGCCCAGCCCGAGGGTGCTGGTGAAGACGACAGGCATCAGCGCCGCCGACCGGCCGCGTTCGCGGGCCAGCTCCCGCATCACCGACACGCCACTGAACTGGCGGTGGTCCATGTCCGCCCAGAGCCGGTCCTGCACCGCACGGGCCCGCTCGGCGAAGCCGAGTTCCGGCGCGGTGTCCACCGCCAGCAGGCTGACCGTGGTGAAGTCGCCGACCAACCGCCCGATCTGCGGATGCACCGGCTCCCGGTTGAGCAGGGTCAGGTTGAGACAGAACCGGGGGTTGCGGCTCCACCGGCCGATCACCTCGGCCACCGCCGCGAGGACCGCGGTCGAGGGCGTGAGCCGCTGCTCCCGGGCCGCCTGCTGGAGCGCGGTCCAGCGCTGCGCCGGGACCGTGCTGGCCAGCCGGCGGAACCGGCCCGGTCGGCTGCGCCCCGGTGTCCGCCGATCCGGGTGGCGGGCCTGATCGGCATCGCCGTTCTGGCGGACCGGCAGCTCCGGCGCGCCCGGTAGCTCGGGCAGGCGGTCCAGCCAGTAGGCCCGGTCCCGCTCGTACCGGCTCCCCTCCCGGCTGCCGCGCTCGGCGAGCAGGTAGTCCCGGAAGGTGACCTCCAGCTCCGGCAGCTGCACCCCGTCGTACGCCTGGTGCAGCTCGTCGAGGAGCACCTGGATGCTCAGGTAGTCGGCGATCAGGAAGTCCACCGAGACGTGCAGGATGGTCCCCTCGTCGGTGTGGGTCAGCCGCAGCTCGAACAGCGGCCACTCCCGCGGGCCGTACGCCCGGTGGTCCAGCTCCTCCCGGGTGGCGCGGAGGGCGGCGCGCACCTCTTCGGCGGCGGCGCCCCGCAGGTCGGTCACCGCGATCCGGTAGCGGGGGACCTCCGGCCGTACCTGCTGGTGCCCGTCGAGGTCGAAGCCGGCGCGCAGCATGCCGTGGCGGCGCACCAGCAGGTTCCACGCCTCCTCCAGCCGCTCCGCATCGAGCGACGGATACTCCATCTCGGCGTAGACCTGGCAGGGCACGTCGCCGTAGTCGAAGGCGTCCCGCCGGCCGAGCAGGTACGCCAACTGCACGTCGGTCAGCGGGAACGGATCGTGCTCGTGCTCCGGATCGGGCGTCACGGTGGTGGTCTCCGCGTCCAGACACGCCAGCACCGCCTCCCGGTTGGCGGTGAGCAGTTCCCGACGCTCCGGGGTGAGTACCCCCTTGGGCGCCCGGAACCGGAGCTGGCCGTCGTCCGCCCAGAGCTGCATGCCGAGATCGCGCAGATCGGCGATCAGCTCGGCGGGCGTCGGCGTGGTCATCGAGCGGGTCATAGCGCGCCTTCCTCAAAACCGTCGATCAGCCGTGCCGTCCCGGCGATGGTGGGAGCGGCGAAGAGCTGCCGCAACGAGATGTCCACCCCGAACCGCTCCCGCAGCGCCGCGGCGAGCCGGGCGGCGAGTTGACTGTCCCCGCCGAGGGCGATGAAGTTCTCCTCCCGGCCCACGCCGGGCAGGTCCAGCAGCCGGGCCCAGATCGCGGCGACCGCCTCCTCGACCTCGCCCCGGGGCGGCTCGCCGGGCTCGGCCGGGCCACCGTCCTCATCGGCCAGCTTCTCCAGGGCGGACCGGTCGACCTTGCCGTTGGCCGTCAGCGGCAGCTCGTCCAGGACGAGGCAGACACCCGGCACCGCGTAGCCCGGCAGCCGAGCGGCGACGAACTCCTCCAGTCCGGCGAGGTCCTCGTCGCCGCAGCCGACTTCGGTCACCCCGAAGGCGACCAGCCGGGGCGGGCGACCGACCGCGACGGCGGCGGCCGTGCTCAGCGCGGGGTGGGCGGCCAGCGCCGCGGTCACCTCGCCCAGCTCGATCCGGTGCCCTCGCACCTTCACCTGCTGGTCGGTCCGTCCGAGGAACTCCAGCGTGCCGTCGGGCCAGTAGCGGCCCAGATCCCCGGTGCGGTACCAGCGCTCCCCGGCGTAGTCGACGAAACGTTCCCGGGTGCGTTCCGGGTCGTTGCGGTACCCGGTGGCGACTCCGGCGCCCCCGATCCACAGCTCTCCGGCGACCCAGTCGGGGCAGTCCCGGCCGCGGTCGTCCACCACCCGGTACCGCTGGTTCCGCAGCGGCAGGCCGTACGGTACGGCGGTCCACGACTCCGGCACCTCGGTCACCTCGACCGCGTTGGACCAGATGGCGGCCTCGGTGGCACCGCCGAGCGCCACGAACCGGCACCCGTCGAACGCCGCCGCCGCCCGGCCCGGCAGGTCCACCCCCACCCAGTCGCCGGAGACCAGGACCAGCCGTAGCCCCGGGGCCGGGGCCGGCGCGTCGCCGGACAGCGCCACCAGCAGCATGTCCAGCAGCGCCGGGACGCTGTTCCACAGGGTCACCTGGTGTTCGCGGCACAGTCGCAGCCAGGACTGGGGCTCCCGCCGCTCCTGTTCGGCCGGGAGCACCAGGGCCCCACCGGCGGCGAGCAGCCCGAAGATGTCGTACACCGACAGGTCGAAGTCGAGCGCCGAGACGGCGAGGACCCGGTCCGTCTCCCGTACCCCGAACCGCTCGTTGACGTCGTCGACGGTGTTTCCGGCCGCCGTGTGGGTGATCTCGACGCCCTTCGGCTCGCCTGTGGAGCCGGAGGTGAAGATCACGTACGCCGGTGCGTCCGGGCTGAGCGGCACCGGCTCGGCCGTCGCGGTGGCCCGCACCGCGTCGGTGAGCGGCACCGCCCGTACCGTCTCCGGCCAATCCCGGGCGGCGGTGTCGGTGAGGACCAGGCGCACACCGGCGCCGGCGAAGATCCGATTCCGGCGCAGTGGCGGCTGCTCCACCCCGCAGGGCACGTACACCGCCCCGGCGGCGAGCGTGCCGAGGACCGCGACCACCTGCTCCGGCCCCTTGGGCAGCGTGATCCCGACCAGGTCACCGGGGCGGACGCCGTGCCCGAGCAGCGCACCGGCCACCCGGAGCGCCTGTCCGGCCAGCTCGCCGTAGGTGAGCTCACCGTCGGCGCTGAGCAGCGCGACCCGTTCCGGGGACTCGGCCGCCCGCCGGAAGAACCCGGTGTGCAGCAGCCCGTCGGGTACCGGCCCGGCGGTGGCGTTCACGTCGGCCCGAACGATCCGCTGCTCGGCCGGGAGCAGCGCCGGCACCGGCTCCGCCCAGGCGCCCTCGGCGAGCCACTCCAGCAGCCGCATGTACGCCGCGAACATCGCGTCCAGCACGCCCGCGGGGAACAGCTCCTCGACCGCGTCCCAGACCAGCAGCAGGCCGCCGGCCCGCTCCATGACCTGGTGGTCGAGCCAGACCTGTGGCGTCTGCGAGACCCCCCAGACCCGTTCGGCGAACGAGGGCTCGACGACGACGTCGTCGGTGACCCCGAGCGTACTTGTGAAGACCACCGGCATGCTGACCTCGAGGCTGCCCCGGCGCCGGGCCAGCTCCCGCATCACCCACACCGCCGAGACATCGCTGTGCGCCAGGTCCTCGCCCATCCTCCGCTGCATCCGGCGGGCGGCGTCGAGCCAGCTCTCGCCCGGTTCGGGCTGGTAGCCCACGAGCAGCAACGAGGTGAAGTCACCAAGGACGGCATCGATGTCCGGGTGTACGTCCCGACGGTCGAAGAGGGTCACGTTGAGGGTGAGATCTCCCCGGGCGCTCCAGGCGCCGAGCACCTCGGCGAAGGCGGTGGCGAGAAGGGCCGAGCCGGTCAGCCCGTGCCGCTGGGCCAACTCCCGCAGCCGGCGCCACTGCGGCTCCGGAAGCTGCTGCTCCCGCCGGAGGAATCGGGGCCGCTGCATGGTGGCGGGGTCCCGGGCCAGCGGCAGGGCCGGCCCCTCGGGCAGGCTGTCGACCCGGTCCGACCAGTAGGACTCGGACTCGGCCCGGCTGCCCTCGTCCGGCCCCGCGTCGAGCACGTAGTCCCGGAACGAGACGCCGACCGGCGGCAGTTCGGCGTCGGGCCGGCGGTAGAACGTGTCCACCTCGCGCATCAGGATCATCGCGCTGAGCGCGTCGATGAGGATGCTGTCGATGCTCACCGCGAGCCGGGTCCGGTCGCCGTAGCGCACCGCCCGGACATCGAACAACGGCCAGCGGCCGGCGTCGAGGACCTGGTGCGACATGGCGTCCCGCTGCCGCGCGAGCACCTCCTCGGCGGCACCGGACCCGACCTCGACGACCGGGATCTCGAACCGCGGCACGCTGGGGAGAATCCGCTGCTCGCCGCTGGGCAGGAAGACCGCCCGGAGCATCTCGTGCCGCTCGATGACCCGGTTCCAGGCGTCGGTGAGCCGGTCCAGGTCGATTCCCGCGCCGTCGTACTCGGTGTAGAAGTGGCAGCCGACACCACCCAACGCGAAGGTGTCCGTACGGCCGATCCAATAGGCCCGCTGCACATCGGTGAGGGGGAAGGGGTCGTACCGGTGCTCCGGATCGGGCCGCAGCGTCGGCGTCGGCCGCTCCGGGCCGCCGTGCCGGAGGTCGGCGGCGAAGCTGGCCAACTCCGCCGTGCGGAAGAGCCGGCCGAGGTCGGCGCCGGCGAAGCCCGCGGCGTTCAGCCTGGAGATCATCCGGGTGGCGAGCAGGCTGTCCCCACCGAGTGCGAAGAAGTTGTCCCACCGGCCCACGGCAGTCGTGCCGAGCAGTTCCGCCCAGATCGCGGCGACCGTCTCCTCGATCTCGCCGCGCGGTGGCTCCACCGCTGCCGGCGCGACGGCATCCCCGGCCCGCGCCGCGAGAGCCCGGCGGTCCACCTTCCCGTTGCTCGTCAGTGGCAGCTCGGTGACGCTCGTGACGCTGGCCGGGACCGAGTGGGCGGGGAGCCGCTCCCGGAGGAAGGCGAGCAGTTCGTCCCCGCCCACGGACGGCCGACCCTCCTCGGCGTCGTCCGCCGCGGCCTCCGGCCGCGCAACGATCGTCGCGGCCAGGCGGGTCGGCTGGCCGACCGCAAGCACCACGGCGGCGGCGACCGCCGGATGGGCCAGCAGCGCGGCCTCGACCTCGCCCAACTCGATCCGGTGGCCGCGGACCTTCACCTGGTGGTCGGTGCGGCCGAGGAACTCCAGGGTGCCGTCGGGCCAGTACCGGCCCAGGTCACCGGTGCGGTACCAGCGGGCGTCGGCGACGGTCAGGAAGGAGCCCTCGGTCGCCTCCGGGTCCCCCCGGTAGCCGCTGGCGACGCCAAGACCGCCGATCCACAGCTCGCCGGGGACCCAGTCGGGGCGGTCCCGGCCCTGGTCGTCGACGACCCGGTACCGCTGGTTCCGCAGTGGACGGCCGTACGGGACGCTCGGCCAGTGGGCGGGAACCTCGGCCACCTCCACGTGGTTCGACCAGATCGACGCCTCGGTGGCGCCGCCGAGGGCGACGAACCGGCCGCCACCGGTGGCGGTGGCCGCGCGTCCCGGCAGGTCGAGGCCGATCCAGTCGCCCGAGACCAACACCAGGCGCAGCTCCGGCAGTGTCCGAGCCGGCCGGTCGGGGTCGCCGGCCGCGAGCAGCAGCATGTCCAACAGTGCGGGGACGGTGTTCCAGACGGTCACGTGGTGGGTGCGGCAGAGCTCGACCCAGCGGTACGCGTCCCGCCGCTCGTCCTCCTCCACCAGCACCAGCGCCCCGCCGACCGAGAGCAGTCCGAAGATGTCGTACACCGACAGGTCGAAGTCGAGCGCCGAGACGGCGAGCACCCGGTCGTTCCGGTCCACGCCGAACCGCTCGTTGACGTCGTCGACGGTGTTCCGGGCCGCGATGTGGGTGATCTCCACCCCCTTGGGCTCGCCGGTCGAACCGGACGTGAAGATCACGTACGCCGGGTCGGTCATCGGCACCGCGACGCAGCCGTCGAGCGGCTCCCGGGCCGCCGTCGTCGCGACCGGCACCGGCTCGACCCCGTCCGGCCAGCCGGCGACGTCGTCGTCGGTGAGCACCACCCGTACCGCCGCCCGCCGCAGCATCCGGGCCCGGCGGGCCGGCGGCTGATCCGGCCCGGCCGGCAGGTACGCCGCCCCGGCGGCCAGCACCCCGAGCACCGCCGCGATCTGCTCCGGGCCCTTCGGCAGGGTCACCCCGACCACGTCGTCCCGCCCGATGCCCCGGTCGCGCAGGGCCGCCGCGATCCGCAGCGAGCGGTCGGCCAGGTCGCCGTAGCTGACCACCCGGTCTGTCGCGATCAGCGCGGGCCGACCCGGATCGGCCCCCGCCAGGTCGAAGAAGTCGGCGTGGAGCGGGCGGTCCGGCACCGGTCCCCCGGTGGCGTTCGCCGTGCGACGCACGGCGGCCTGCGCCGCGGGGAGGAGCGCGGGGGGCGGTTCGTCCCACTCGCCTCGCGCCAGCCAGTCCAGCAACCGCAGGTAGCCGGCGAACATGTCGTCAAGCACGCCGGGCGGGAAGAGCTCCGCCACCGCGTCCCACACCAGATACAGGCCACCGTCGCGTTCGGTCACCTGGTGGTCGAGCCACGCCTGCGGAGTCTGCGACAGCATCCACCCGAGCCGGCCGAAGGTCCGCTGGACCTCCTCGCCCACCAGGTCGCCCATGCCGATCGCGCTGGTGAAGACCACAGGCGCCGGAATGCGGTCGTCCGGTCGGGTGCGCGCGAGGTCCCGGAGCACCTCGACCCCGGTGTACGCGCTGTGCCCGATGCCGGCTCGGAGCTGCTCCTGGAGCCCGTGCACCCGCTGCCCGAACGAGCCGGGCCCGCGGAGGTCGACATCCATCGGGAGCAGGTTGGTGAAGTCGGCGACGAGCCGCGCCACGTGGGGGTCGACGATCTCCCGGTCGAAGAGCGGCAGATTGAGCAGGAACCGTTGCTCGGCGCTCCAGGCGCCGAGCACTTCGGCGTACGCGGTGGCGAGAACCATCGGCAGGGTGACCCCGTGCTGCCGGGCCAGGTGCTCCAGCCGCCCCCGCGCGGCCCGGTCCAGCAGGTGGTCGCGCCGCTGGAACCGGGTCGTCTCGATGAGCGCCGGCTCGACGGCGAGCGGTAGCTGCGGACCGTCCGGCAGGTCGGGCAGGCGCTCCCGCCAGTAATCCCGGTCCCGCTCACGGGCCTGCTGGCGCCGGCTCTCCTGGTGCGCCAGGTACGTCGGGAAGCCGTACGGCAGCGGCGGCAGATCCGCCGGCGGGCCGTCGAGATAGAGGCGGGTCAGGTCCGTCAGGATGAGCTGGATACTCAGGACGTCGGCGACGAGCAGGTCGAAGTTCAGATGCAGCCGGTGGCGCCCTCCGGGCAGCAGGCTGAGGCGCAGGTCGAACACCTCGCCCAGCTCGACCGCCAGTCGCCGGTGCGCCAGCTTGTCCCGCTCCGCGGCCAGCTCCGCGTCGACCTCGGCCGCGCCGGCGGCACGCAGGTCGTGCACCACCAGACCGGGCCAGGTCGGTTCGGGCTGGATCTGCTGGGTGCCGTCGTCGAGGAAGCGGGCCCGCAGCAGGTCGTGCCGGCGCAGCAGGGCACGGACCGCTTCGGCCAGCCGGTCCGGGTCGACCGGTGCGGTGCCGCCGGCACCGCCGCCGTCGAACTCGACGTAGAAGTGGCAGCCGACCCCGCCGAGGACCTGGTCGTCCCGGCGGCCGATCCAGTAGGCGTGCTGCACCGGGGTCAACGGGAACGGCGCGGTCTCGTCGACCGGGTGGACCTCCGCCGGCTCGGCCGCTCCGGTCCCGGCCGCCGCGAGCAACTCCCACCACCGGTTGAGTACCGGCGCCTCGGCCAGCTCCGCGAAGGTCAGGTCGGTGCCGCCGCGCCGCCACTGGTTCACCAGCTGCATCGTGCGCAGCGAGTCGAGGCCGAGCCCCACCAGGTCGACGTCCGGGTCGATGTCGGTCGGTTCGATCCCCAGCAGCTGGGCCACGTCGGCGCGCATCACCTCGGCGGTCAGGCCGGGACCGGCCTGCGTCGGGGCGGCGCCCGGAACCGGTCCGCCACCGGCTGCGGTGGCGGTTGGCGAGTCGCCGAGGGCGCTCGGGGCGGTTCGGTCGCCGCTGGTCCGGGCCTCGTGCCGGTAGGCCACGGTGAGTTCGCCGGCCCGGAGCCGCCGCAGCACCTCGTGCCGCCACGGAGCGGCGCCGCCACTCGCACCGTCCGGCTGGCCCGAACCGTCCAACTCCCCACCGGGGACCAGGCAGACGGTGCCCGGGGCCAGTCCATGCCGGTCCACCACGGCGCCCATGACCCGGCGCGCCAGCTCCGGCCCGTCGGCGTCAGCCGCTTCCAGGATCAGCGTCAGCTCCCCGCCGTGCTCCGGCTGGATGGCGCAGACGTGCCCGGCGGCGACACACTCACGCACCGAAGCTTCGATCTCCCGCGCGTCGTATTGCACACCGTGCATCTCGATTGCGTAATCACTGGAATCGACCTCGCGGAATCTGTACGACACTCGACTGACGGTGCCACGGGATCGGTCTCGGCTCAAACGGAGGAAGTAAGCGAAGGCACCTGTCTGCTACTGCGGAAGGTGCCCGAACGGGTACCAAGGATCACCTAATTAATCAGCTCCCATGGCCTCGCCGAAATCCGCCGGAGTGGTTCCCCAACAGGAACGCTGGCGGCGGTAGCACATTCTCCGGAAACCCACATCCGGTGGCAGAAAAAGATTTCTCCGGCCGCTCTGGACGTCGAACCAGATACTTGCCGCCCACCTCCGCGGCGCTCTACGGTCTAGATCGGTTCTCATTCTTCCTGGAACTTCCGCCTCCGCCGGATTCCCCGGAACGTCCAGACTCGCCAAGAACGTCCGCACCCGTCCAGCAGCAGAAGGGCTCTCGCCATGAATCTCGCGGCCACGCTGGAACGGCGCTGCGCGGAACGCGGCTGGAGCCAGCGCCCAGCCGTCCGCGAGCCGGGCCGGACCTGGTCCCACGGAGCCATCCACGATCTGGCCGGCCGGGCCGCGCGGATACTGGCGGCCGAAGGGGTCAGGCCGGGCGACCGGGTGCTCCTGGCGCTCCCCGACAGCGCCGCCTGGGTGGTCTCGTTCCTGGCCGTGGCGCGGGCCGGAGCGGTCGCAGTCCTGGTCAACCCGGGGCTGGCCGCTCCGGAGCACACGGCGCTCGTCGCCGACTGCGCCCCGGGTCTCGTCCTCTGCCCCGAGGCGCTGGCGGGCCGGTTCGACGTCCGTACGCTCTCCCCGACCCAACTGCTCGACCGGGCCGGCCGGGTGAATCCGGTCCCGGCGGTTCCGGTGGCCGGCACCGATCCCCTGTACGTGCAGTACACCTCCGGCACCACCGGTGACCCGAAGGGAGCTGTCCACCGGCACGCCGACCCGGAGGCGTACCACCGGTATGTCGGGCTCGGTGTGCTGAGCATCAGCGCCGACGACGTCACCCTCTCGATCTCCAAGCTGCACTTCGCCTACGGTTTCGGTAACGCCTTCGTCTTCCCCCTCTTCTCCGGATCGTCGGCGGTGCTGCTGCCGGAGCGCCCGGCAGCCGCGACGGTCGCGGAACTCGTCACCGAGCACCGGGTCACCCTGCTCTACGGGGTGCCCACGTCGTACGCACAACTCGTCGCCGCCGGCGACCGGGCCGCCTTCGGCAGTGTCCGGGCCGCCGTCTCCGCCGGTGAGGCGCTGCGACCGGAGCTCGCGGCGCGGGCCCGGGAACTGCTGGGCGTCCCGCTGCTCGATCAGGTCGGATCCACCGAAGCCGGACACGCCTTCTGCGCGAACACCGTGACGGAGCACCGGGTCGGGACGGTCGGACGCCCGGTCCCGGGCCATCGCCTCCGGCTGCTCGACAGTGACGGGGTGGCGGTGCCCGACGAGGTCGAGGGGGAACTCTGGGTCGCCGGGGAGACGGTCATGACCGGGTACCTGCACCGGCCGGAGGAGACCGCCCGCACCCTGGTGGGCGGCTGGCTGCGTACCCGGGACCTGGCAGTACGGCACGGCGACGGGACGTACACCCTGCACGGTCGGGTGGACGACCTGGAGATGGTCGGCGGGATCACCCTGGCACCGCAGCCGGTGGAGCACCTCATCGAGGAGCACCCGACGGTCGCGGAGGCCGCGGTGGCCGCCCGACCGGACGAGACCGGCGCCACCCGACTGCACGCCTTCGTCGTGCCGGTGCCCGGCGCCGACACCCCCACCGTGGACGACCTCGCTCGCTGGTTGGACGGCCGGGTGGCGCCGTTCAAGGTTCCCCGGGGCGTCACCCGCCTCGCCGCCCTGCCCCGCACGCCGACGGGGAAGCTCCGCCGCTTCGCCCTGCGGGAGCAGGGCAGCCATGGAGGACCCGCGCGGGAGCGCACCGGCACCGCACCCGACACCGACGGCCGGGAAGCGAGCGCCGCCGGGCGTTCGGGGGTGGCGTGACGGTGCGCACCCTGCTGATCGACAACTATGACTCGTACACGTTCAACCTCTATCAGCTGATCGCCCAGACCTACGGCGTCGAGCCGCAGGTGCTGCGAAACGACAGCCCGCGGTTGACCGCGGAATTCGCACGGCGGTTCGATGCGGTGATCATCTCGCCGGGTCCAGGCCGGCCACAGGTCCCGGAAGACATCGGTCGCTGTCTCGACATCATCCGCGACAGCGGCCGGCCGGTGCTCGGGGTGTGCCTCGGCCACCAGGCCCTGGGCTACCTCTGCGGAGCCGCTGTCGGGCCGGCGCCTCGGCCGCGCCACGGCCACCTGAGCCGCATACGGCACGACGGCGGGCTCTTCGCCGGTCTGCCGCAGAATTTCGTGGCGGTCCGCTACCACTCGCTCTGCGTCGCCGAACCACTACCTGATGACCTGGTCGCCGACGCCTGGGCCGAGGACGGGGTGGTGATGGGTCTGCGGCATCGCTTCCGTCCCTGGTTCGGGGTGCAGTTCCATCCGGAATCGGTGAGCTCCGAGCACGGCAGCCGGTTGCTGCTGAACTTCCGCCGGCTGGTGGGAGAGGGCACGACAAACGGTTTGCGCGCGATCGGCGACGCCGCCGACCCGGGCCCGGCATCGAGCGCCACCAAGGAGCAGGCCGGCGGTTGGCTGCTGCGCCACCGACGGATGTCCGGCGCTTCCGCTCCGGAGGTGCGGCCGCCGGAGCAGGTCGGAACGGTCGACCCCGAGTGGGTCTTCCAACGGATCACCGGCGACCGGCCGTACGCATTCTGGCTGGACAGCAGCCGGGTCGTACCCGGCGTGTCGCGGTTTTCGTTCCTGGGGCACCCGGGCGGGCCGGACGGGGAGGTGCTCCGGTACGCCAGTACCACCGGCATGGTCGAGGTGCTCGACCCGACCGGGGTCCGGATCGGCGTCGAGCCGGGGGACATCTTCACCGTGTTGCAGCGCCGCCTCGACGAGCGCCGGATCGCGGACCGCGGGGAGTTTCCCTTCGACCTGCCCAGCGGCTACGTCGGCTACTTCGGCTACGAGATGAAGGCGGACTGCGGCGCACCGAACCGACACGTCGCCGAGACCCCGGACGCGGTCTGGATGGCCGCGACCCGGATGGTGGCCCTGGACCATCAGACCGGTGAGGTGTGGCTGCTGGCGCTCTGCCGCGCCACCGACACCCAGATCGCGGCCGCGGACGGCTGGCTGGACAGCACGGCCGCCCTGCTGCGCGCCGGACCCGTCGGCCACCCGGTCGACGACGCCGACAGGCACGCCAGTCGGTCGACCGGCGGGCGCGCGGGGCCGGAACGGACGTACGACCCGGAGCGCTGGCTGTCCCGTGGACGCGAGCGCTACCTGGCGGACATCCGCACCTGCCTGGATCTGCTCCGGGCCGGAGAGAGTTACGAGATCTGCCTGACCAACGAGCTCCGGGCCCCGTACGACGGGTGCGGTGTCGAGCTCTATCTGCGGCAGCGCCGGCACAATCCGGCACCGTACGCCGCCTATCTCCGCCTGGGGGAGACGCAGATTCTCTGCTCCTCGCCGGAGCGCTTCCTGCGGATCGACCGGACCGGGGTGGTCGAGGCCAAGCCGATCAAGGGAACCGCCCCTCGGGCCACCGACCCCGAGCAGGACCAGGCACTGCAAGCCGAGCTGCGCGACTCACCGAAGACCCGGGCGGAGAATCTGATGATCGTCGACCTGCTCCGGAACGACCTCGGGCAGGTCTGCGAAATCGGCAGCGTCCATGTGCCGTCGTTCATGGCGGTGGAGTCGTATGCGACCGTGCATCAGCTGGTCTCGACGGTGCGTGGCCGCAAGCGCCAATCGGTCTCACCGACCCGGATCGTCCGGGCCTGCTTCCCCGGCGGCTCGATGACCGGAGCACCGAAGCCGCGAACGATGCGGCTGCTCGGTGAGATCGAGGATCGGGCGCGGGGCGTCTACTCCGGAGCGCTGGGCTTCTTCGGCCTGACCGGCGGGGTGGACCTCAACATCGTCATCCGGACCGCGGTCCTGCACCGGGGAATCCTCCAGGTCGGCGCCGGCGGCGCCATCGTGCTCGGGTCCGACCCGGATGCCGAGTACGACGAGATGCGTCTGAAGCTGACCGCACCGCTGCCCGGCTGGACGGCGCAGGCGAACAGCGTCCCGGAGAGGAGCGGCGTCCGGTGAAGTCAGCGCCGGGCGGGCAGCAGGCCCAGTTGGTAGGCCGCCGTAACCGCCTCCGTCCGGTTGGTGCAGTTCAACTTCGCCAGGATGTGGCAGACGTGCCGCTTCGCCCCGTGCTCGGTGATCCCCATCGTTCCCGCGATCTGGCGGTTGCTCAGCCCTCGGGCCAGCAGCCTCAGCGTCTCGCCCTCCCGGGGCGTCAGCGCCGGAGTGTCGGCGGGGCGGTGGTCCTCCCGCAACGCCGAGAGCGCGACCCGGCCGAGAGCGAGCGGCATCGGCATCTCACCTCTCCAGAGCTCGGTCAGCGCGTCGTTGAGCGACCGGCGATCGAGCTCCCCGGCCAGGATGAAACCATCAGCCGCCAGCGGTACCGTCCGATCGCGGAGTGCGTCACCGGCTCGGCTCAGGACCGCCAGGGTCGGAACGCCGGCGCGTCGGGCGGCGGTCACCAACCGGTCGACCGGGACATCATCCTCGACAATCACGATCAGCAGGTCGGGTCGTTGCCGCCGGAGCAGCACCATCGCCTCACCGACCGTCGACGCGACCCGGACGCCGGTGATCGCGTGCAGTTCGCCGAGGAGCGCCTCGATCCCTTTGCGCAGCACCTCCGGGCCGAGCGTGACGAGAACCCGTAACCCGGTCGGCGATGTGCTGGTTGGCCGGTTGGCCTGCGCCATGCTGATGCCTCCTCCGCTGCCACCCCTGCGCGGCCGTACTCCGGCCCCTCCTAACCGGGATCAGCCCCCATCCTCGCGACGAGTCGCAATCTCCGGACCCCGGGTCCGCCCTCCGGCCGCCACGTCGGCCGTTGCCGGGGCTGACTGTGCGCGTGAAGCCCCTACCCCAGATCCGCATTGTTAAATCATTTCCGACTGGTGACCGTGACGCTCCACGAAGGAATCCGGGCGGATGCCGAGAATCGTATTCGTGCAGGTCAAGCTCTTATGCCCTATTTGGGCTCAGCGTTAATGGGGGTTACCGTGGCAGTCCACGACGGACGCCCGCCGCCAGCCATCGCCCTCTTGACCGGTTTGCGGCGCAGATTCACGGAAAGAGTGGCTATCCAAACCCGGATAGCCACTCTTTCCGTGAATCTGGTGCCCTGGGGAGGGGGCTCAGGTGCCTTCGACGATCATGCCGGCGGCGACGGTGCGGTTGGTGGTTTCGTCGATGATGATGAAGCCGCCGGTGGTGCGGTTGCGTCGGTATTCGTCGGCGAGGAGTGGGATGGTGGTGCGGAGTCGGATCCGGCCGATTTCGTTGAGTTTCAGGTCGGTGGCGGTTTCGTCGCGGTGCAGGGAGTTGATGTCGAGGCGGTAGTGCAGGTCGCGGACGATCGCCCGTGCGGTGCGGGTGGTGTGTTTGATGGCGTATCTGCCGCCGACGTGCAGGGGCCGGGTTTCGTCCATCCAGCAGATCATCGCTTCGATGTCCTGGGCGACCATGGGGGCGTTGTTCGGTCGGCAGATCATGTCGCCGCGGGAGATGTCGATCTCGTCGGTGAGGCGGACGGTGACTGACATCGGGGGGAACGCCTCGTCGACGGGGCCGTCGGCGGTTTCGACCGCGGTGATGCGGCTGGTGAACCCGGACGGCAGGACCATCACCTCGTCGCCGGGTTTCAGGACGCCGGAGGCGACCTGACCGGCGTAGCCGCGGTAGTCGGTGACGGTGGTGGACTGCGGGCGGATCACGTACTGCACCGGGAAGCGGACGTCGACGAGGTTGCGGTCGGAGGCGATGTGGACGTGTTCCAGGTGGTGCAGCAGCGACGGCCCTTCGTACCAGGGCATGTTCTCCGACCGGGACACGATGTTGTCCCCGCGGAGCGCGGAGACCGGCACCACGGTCAGGTCCGGGGCGTCGAGTTTCGCGGCGAACGCGGTGAACTCGTCGGCGATCCGCTCGAACACCTCCTGCGACCAGTCGACCAGGTCCATCTTGTTGACACACAACACCAGGTGCGGCACCCGCAACAGCGAACACAGGAACGCATGCCGCCGGGACTGCTCCACCAGACCCTTACGGGCGTCCACCAGGATCAACGCCAAATCCGCCGTCGACGCCCCGGTCACCATGTTCCGCGTGTACTGAATGTGCCCCGGCGTGTCAGCGATGATGAACTTGCGCCGCGGCGTGGCGAAGTACCGGTACGCCACATCGATGGTGATGCCCTGCTCCCGCTCCGCCCGCAGGCCGTCGGTCAGCAACGCCAAATTCGTGTACTCGTCGCCCCGCGCCGCGCTGACCGCCTCCACCGCGGCCAACTGGTCACTGAACAACGACTTCGTGTCATACAACAACCGACCGATCAACGTCGACTTACCGTCGTCGACGCTCCCGGCGGTCGCGAACCGCAGCAGGTCCATCGGCCGCGCGGCGGTCTCACCGTCGGCCGGGGCCAGGGTGTCGACGCTCATCAGAAGTAGCCCTCTCGCTTGCGGTCCTCCATGGCGGCCTCGCTGACCCGATCGTCGCCGCGGGTCGCGCCCCGCTCGGTGATCCGCGTCGCGGCCACCTCGTCGATCACCTTCTCCACCGTGTCGGCGTTCGAGCGGACCGCCGCGGTGCAGGAGGCGTCACCCACCGTCCGGTACCGCACCTGGGCGGTGAACGGCTGCTCACCGGCGCGGGCCCGGAAGAACTCGTTCACCGCGTAGAACATCCCATCCCGCTCGATGACCTCCCGCTCATGCGCGAAGTAGATCGACGGCAGCGGAATCCCCTCCCGGGCGATGTAGTGCCAGACGTCCAACTCCGTCCAGTTGGACAACGGGAACACCCGGATCGACTCACCCGGATGATGCCGCCCGTTGTACAACGACCACAACTCCGGACGCTGGTTCTTCGGATCCCACTGCCCGAACTCATCCCGGAAGCTGAACACCCGCTCCTTCGCCCGCGCCTTCTCCTCGTCCCGCCGGGCGCCACCGAAGAGCGCGTCGAACCGATGCTTCTCCACCGCGTCCAACAGCACCGGCGTCTGGATTCGGTTCCGCGTCCCGTCCGCCGCCTCGCGGACCAGGCCCTTGGTCAGCGCCTCCGGCACGCTCGCCACGATCAACTGCAACCCCAACTCGGCCACCCGCTGATCCCGGTAGTCGAGCACCTCGGGGAAGTTGTGCCCCGTGTCCACATGCATCACCGGGAACGGGATGTTCGCCGGGGCGAACGCCTTCTGGGCCAACCGCAACATCACGATCGAGTCCTTACCACCGGAGAACAGCAACACCGGCCGCTCCATCTCCGCGACCACCTCACGCATCACGAAGATGCTCTCCGCCTCCAACTCGTCGAGCTGCGACACCAGCAGCTCCGGCAGCGGCTCACCGGCGTGGGCGGCGGGCCGGCGGGTGGGCGCCGCGTCGGATTCGGCGGGGGTGGGTTCTGCCATGGCAACTCCTCGGTACGGGGTGGACGTGGTCACTGGATCGCCCGACGGCCGAAGCAGCGGACGCTGACCCAGGTCAGCACGACGGCCACCCCGGTCAGCACGGTCAGGCACACCCAGGCCGGCAGGTGCGGTACGCCGGGAAGCAGTGCCCCGCGTACCCCCTCCGAGACGTAGGTCATCGGGTTGAGCGCGGTGACCACCTGGTACCACGGCACCGACGACAGCCGGGGCCACGGGTAGTGGATGCAGCCGGTCCAGATGATCGGCGTGAGGATCACCGCGAAGGTGACGTTGATCCGCTGCACCGGCAGGGTGGTGGCCAGGCTCATCCCGAGCGCCCCGCCGATCCACGCGCCGAGCAGCGCCACCACGAACGCCAGCGGCAGCCCCGCCGGCCGCCACGGCGCGGAGCCGACCATCAGCGCCCCGAGCGGGTAGATCAGCACGGCCGCGAGCAGCCCCCGGACGGTGGCGATGACCAGCTTGCCGATCGCGACGTACCCGGTCGGCAGCGGCGCCATCAGCCGGTCCTCGATCTCCATGGTGAAGCCGAACTCCTTCACCAGCGGCAGGGCCACGCTCTGCAACGCGGTGGTGAGGGCGGCCAGCGCGATGACGCCGGGCAGGAACACGTCGGCGAAGCCTCGCCCGACCAGGCCCTGGCTGCCCAGGACGGTGTTGAAGACGAAGAGCATGAACAGCGGGGTCAACCCGACCTGCACCAGGATGACCCAGAGTTCCCGGCCGGTGACCATCAGGTCGCGGCGCAGCACGGCGGCGAACACCCGCCCGGTCCCGGGGCGGGGGCGCGGCTGGGTGGTCGGACGCAGCGGGGTCGGGGTCGGGGTGTCGAGAGCGGTCACCGCGGTTGCCTTCCGGTGAGTTCGATGAAGACGTCCTCCAGGCTGGGTTCGCCGATGTCGATCGCGTTGATCGCCGCCGACCGGCCGGTGAGCACGGTCACCGCCGGTCCGAGCAGCGCGGCGGGGTCGGTGGCCAGGTGCAGGCGGATGCGCAACCGGCCGCGACCGCCATTGCCCGCCCCGCCACCACCGCCGCGTCCGAGCAGGCCACCACCGCCGCCCCCGGGCAGGCCCGCACCGCCACCGCCGCGCCCGGGCAGGTCCGCGCCGGCCAGGGCGGCCAGCCGGCCGGCGCCCGGCCGCCCACCGCCGCCCCCGGCGGCGAGCGCGGCCAGCATCGCGCCACCGCCCGCCCCGGCCAGCCCGGCCCCGCCGGCACCGGGCCGCCACCCGGCCGGCGCGGCCGGGGCCGCCAACCGTTCCGCCTTGCGTACGCCGGTCAGCTCGCCGAGGGCGGCGCAGAGCGCGTCCGGGTCGTCGCCGCCGGACGGGGTGACCGTCAGGTCGAGCAGCGCGTCACCGGCCAGGCCCCGGACCAGGTTGGTCGGGGTGTCGAGGGTGAGCAGCCGGCCGTGGTCGACGATGCCGACCCGGTCGACCACCCGGGCCGCCTCGTTCATCGCGTGGGTGGTCAGCACGATGGCCACCCCGCGCTCGCGCAGTTGCCGGAGCTGTCTCCAGATCAGCAGGCGGGTCTGCGGGTCGAGGGCGTTCGTCGGCTCGTCGAGGAAGAGCACCGCCGGCTCGTGGGCCAGCGCCCGGGCGATCATCAACCGCTGCGCCATCCCCCCGGAGTACGCCTCGATCCTGCGGTCGGCCCGTTCGGTCAGGCCGAACCGGTCCAGCAACTCCTCGGCGCGGGCCTGCGCGTCGCGTCGCCGTACCCCGTGGTAGGTGGCGTGGTAGACCAGGTTCTGCCGGGGGGTCAGCGCCCGGTCCAGGTTGTTGTGCTGGGGCACCACGGCCAGTTGGGCTCGGGCGGCGGCCGGGTCCCGGCCCACGTCGATCCCGCCGACGACGGCCCGGCCGCCGGTGGCCCGCAGCCGGGTGGTCAGGATGCCGACGGTGGTGGACTTGCCGGCCCCGTTCGGCCCGAACAGTCCGAAGATCTCGCCCGGCGCGACGGTGAACGACAGCCCGTCCACCGCGTTGGTGTCGGTGCGGGGGTAACGCTTGACGAGGTCGTCGACCTCGACCACGGCCGGCCCGTCTCTGCTGGGCATCTCAACTCCTGTTCTGCGGGTGCGGAATGCCGGAATGCCATCGGCGCCGGCAGGCAGATCAGCCGCCGGTGGGCTTGGGGTGCGCGGCGAAGAACCGCCAGATGGTGTCGGTGGCGTTCAGCGCGGTGGAGGGGGGATCGAGGTTGAGGAGTTTCTCCGCGCGGGGCGGGTTGGGGCGACCGCCGGGCCACTGGTGGCCGGCGTCGGCGACGGTGATCAGTTCGACGGCGCGGCCCTCGGCGCAGGTCGCCGTCGACCGGGTGACCGGCCCGTCGGTGGTCGTCTTCGGCGCGGCGCAGTCGTCGACGGCCCGCCAGCGGGCGGCCAGCTCGGGGGTGGGCGGTCCGTCGATCTTCACCGGGTTGCGGCCGGTGCCGTCGTTGTCGCGGCGGCCGGGGCCACCGCCGTACGGCATGGTCTGGTCCTCTCGGCCGTGGATGTGCAGCACCGAGACCGGTTTCGGGTCGGGGCACTCCCCGGTCAGCGTGCTCGCCACCGCCCCGATCGCGGCGAAGGTGGTGGTGTCGCAGACGAGCCGGTACGCCAGCAGCCCGCCGTTGGAGATCCCGGTGACGTACCGGCGGGCCGGGTCGACCGGCAGGTCCCGCCCGACGCTGGCGACCAGCTCGGTGATGAAGGCGACGTCGTCGACGCCCTCGCGGGCGGGTGCGCCGCAGCACTGCGGGCCGACGGCCCAGGCACGGTTCAGCCCGTCGGGGAACAGCACCAGGAAGCCGTCCCGGTCGGCCTGCCCGGTCCAGCCGTACGCCTGCTCGGCCTGCTCGCCGGTGCCGGCCGCGCCGTGCAGCATCACCACGAGCGGGACCGGCGTGGTGAGATCGGCCGAGGCGGGTCGGTACAGCCGGTAGCTGCGTTCCCGCCCGTCCACCGTGATGGTGTGGGTGGAACTGCCGACGGGGACGTCCGGTGCGGGGCGCGCCGCACCGGAGGAGGCGCCGGCCGCCGGGCGGGTCCCGCCGTCGGTGGGTTGGTCGTCCTGCCGACCGAGGCTGCACCCGGTGACGGTGCTCAGGCTGACGAGCAGCGCGAGCGTCCCGGCGAGGCGGGCCGCGGCGCGGGTTGTCGCCGGCCGGCCGGACCGGTGAGGCTCCGCCCCGACATCAGACCGAATAACGGTAAAAGGCATCATATGAATACTTTCGCCCGCGATTGTTCGAGCCGGGTAAGGGACGTGCCAGGACTCGGCAAGCGGTACCCGGCCGGGGAACGGAGGGGTGCCGGTCCGGCGACGGCGCTGTCACCGGACCGGCCCCCGGACCTCAGTAACCCCGGAGCCGGATCAGTTCCCAGCCGCCCTCGGGCACGTCGTCGCTCGGGTCGGTCCGCAGGTTCATCGGGTTCGCCATCCCCAGGTAGACGGTGGGACCGTCGGCGACCATGTTGCGGATGCCGTAGTTCAGGTAGTTGCCCAACCCGGTGGTGTCGATCGTCGTCGCCGGTTTCGTCGGCGACGTGAACGCGTACAGGTCACCGCCGTAGACCGCCTCGGGCAGGGCACCGGCCCGCATCCCGGCCGCCTTCATCGGGGCCACGGCCAGATCGTCGGCCAGCTCCGGTGACAGGCCCAACTCGGCGGCCGTCTCCTTGCCCAGCTCCTTGGCCAGGTAACTCCAGTCCATCGTGCCGACGTACAGCTTCCCGCCGGCCACCACCATCTTCCAGGTGTAGTTGTTGTACGGGTTGCCGAAACCGGCCGGGCCGAACTTCGGCGTCTGGTGCGTCGACTGCAACGCCCACGCCCCCGCCCCGTCGTCGGCCGCCGGGTCGTACGCGGGCAGCTCCGTCGAGCCGTACAACAGGTCGATCTTCTGGAAGTGGGAACCGAAGTTGCGGCCCCGGTAGATGCTTATCGACCGCTGGGTGTTCTGGATGGTGGCCTGGAAGGCCGCCTCGTCCGCCGGCGGGTACACCGCCATGTGCACCGTGGTCGCCTTCATCGGCACGTGCATCGTGCCCCAGTAGAGGAACCCGCCGTAGGAGGCCAGCCCGCCCAGGGCGTACGCGCGGGCCACCACCGGGTCCGGCTCGTAGGCGGACACGTTCCACACCTGCTGCCAGCCGTCGGCGTCCTCCGGATTGAGCCCCGGGGCCCCCGCCGCGAGCGGCGGGCTCATCCAGACCGCGGCGATGCTCGCCGGTGGGTCGGCGGCGCCGGCGGTCGGCCCGGCCAGTTCGTCGTCCGAGCCCGGCCAGGTGGTGGCGAAGATCCGCCCCTGGTGCACGGTGAGGTCGGCGGCCTGCGCCGGCAGGTTCGCCACCACCGTGAACGCGAACGGATCGGACT
Organism: Micromonospora sp. WMMD975; assembly: GCF_029581215.1. NCBI lineage: Bacteria > Bacillati > Actinomycetota > Actinomycetes > Micromonosporales > Micromonosporaceae > Micromonospora > Micromonospora sp. WMMD975. The sequence continues at coordinate 5,552,083 of NZ_CP120739.1, read as the reverse complement.
TGCTGCCCGCCCACCGCAGCACGTTGCCGCGTTCGCCGCCGTTCGCGCCGACGCCCACCCCGGCGTACAGCGCGTCGCCGGCGACGGTGAAGTGCCGGATGTTGCCGTACATCGGGAAGTTGCGGGAGCCCAGGTACGCGCCGGTGTCGGTGTCGAACGCGAACAGGTTGATGCTTGTGCCCAGCGCCGGGCCGCCGAGCAGCGCCACCCCGCCGAAGTTGCCGGCCGCCCGGATGCCCGCCGTGGTCTGCAACCGGTTGGCGTCCTCGGTGGAGGCCGCCTTCACCAGGTCGGTCTTCTCGGTCAGCTTCCTGGTCCGGGTGTCGTAGGTGTAGAGGCGCGACGGCCGGTGGTCACCGAGGATGGGCGGCAACTGTGGATTGCGTTTGGCGATCTGGCTCTCGCCGTACTCGCAGACCCAGTCGTCGTTCAGCGTCGGTTTGGTGTTGCGCAGGGCCCGCCCACTGGTCAGGCAGTTGACGTTCGCTCCGGTGCCGAACCACAGCGTCCGGCCAGCCCGGGTCATCCCCCACAGGTACGACTGGTTGACCTTCGACTGCCCGGTGGCGCACGGCGGGCCGGCCGGGTACGCCAGCCCGATCCCGGCGAAGCACTCGTCCGGCTGGGCCTTGGCGAGCAACTGCGGGCTGCTCTGGTGCGTGCCGGCCGTGTCGGCGGCGGCAGGCGGCGCGCTGAGCGCCGCCGAGGGAGCCACCAGCACGGGTCCGAGTCCGAGTACGGCGACGACGGCCATCAACCGTCGCGCGGAGATCCGGAGTGGATTCAACTGTCTCTCTTTCCAGGGAGGGGACACCCGACCCGGGTTCGGGCGGGAGGACGGAGGGGACAGGTCAGACGGCGGCGGGCTGCCTGCGGGGCGCCGGGGCGACGACCCGTGACGCCACCCGCTCGGCCCAGCCCGACGGGTCGGGGAAGTCCAGGAACCGGCCGAGGCCGGTCAGCTCCCCGACCGGGTCGGCGACCAGGTCCTCGTAGGACATCCGCAGCAGGTGCTCCGGCGGCACGTCCCGCAGCGCCTGGTCGGCCTGGCTGCTCATGAAGGCGCACAGGCCCAGGTAGCGGCGCAGGTTCTCGCCGCGTTCCCGCAGCGCGTCGGCGGTCAGCCGGTCCGGCAGGTACGGCTGGAGATCCGCCGGCACCGACTCGTCCGCACCGACCCGGAACGGGTCCAGGCCGCACCGGCCGAGGAACTCCACCCGCAGTTGGATGAGCTGGAACGACGAGTGCCGGCTCATCGATCGGGCGGTGTCCTCCCAGTTGCGGGTCAGGTAGACGACCTTGCAGTCCGGGAAACCTCGCAGCAGGTACGGCGCCACGTGACTGGAGCCGCCGGAGCGTTCCACCCACCGGGTCTTGCCGGTCAGCGCGGCGAGCAGGTCCAGGAAGTCGTGGTGGTGCTGGGCCACCGTCTGGGTGCGGAACTGCGGCACCCGCGCGGCGAGCCGGTCGAACAGCGCGTCCGGGTCGGCGGTGAGCTTCGACAGGGTGATGGCCAGGATGCGGGGCAGTTCGGTCAGCCGGTCGGCCCACCGGCCCGTTTCCGGGTAGCGGACCTCCTTCGGCGGCAGCCCGATCCGGAACAGGGTGGACAGCTCCGCCTTGGGGCTGGCCAGCACCGCCCAGTACGCGGCGCCGGTGAGCACCTCGGCGCTGCGCGCCCACGGCGCCACCGACATGAAGAACTCCTGGGCCGACAGGGTGTCCGGCTCCTCGTGGATCAGGTCGGACAGCAGCGTGGAGCCGCACCGACCGTTGCTGATGATGATCGACCGCCCGGTGATCGGGGTGTCCATCGGAAGACCTCCTGCGTGTCGCGCCGTCATGCGGTGGTGGGCTGGGCCAGGTCGAGTGAGCAGTCCTCGGCCAGCCAGGCGAAGACGAGCCGGCGGACCTCCTCCGGCCGGTCGATGAGCACCGTGTGTTTCTGGTCGGGCAGCACCGCGACCCGGGTCTGCGGCAGCAGTCCGCGTACCGTCGGGGCCAGCTCCACCACCGCCGAGTCGCCGCCGTAGAGGCAGAGCACCGGGCAGCCGATGGCGGCCAGCGCCTCGGCCGTCGGCAGCGGACTCGCCGGCAGGTCCCGCGCCAGGCTGGTGTCGGCGAGCATCCGTTGCGTCTCCGCGGCCCGCTGGGCGGCCACCCGCCCCCGCCGGGCCCCGATCTCGGTGACCGCCCCGTCGCGGGGCAGCCGGGCGGCGACCCGGGCGAGTCGCTCGCGGACCCGACGCATCCACTCCGGGACCGGCGGGGCCGACTCCACGGCCACGATGCCGACCACCCGCCCCGGATGCCGGGCGGCGTAGCCGAAGGCGATGGTCCCGCCGAACGAGTTACCCAGCAGCAGCAGCGGACCGGTGACGTCCAGGCCGGTCAGCAACGCCGCCAGGTCGTCGACGAAGTCGTCCAGGGCGTACCCGGTGGCGGGGCGCTCGCTGCGTCCGTGGCCGCGCAGGTCGTACAGGACGGTCGGGACTCCGGCCCGGGACAACGGCTCGGCCAGGGTGAAGTACCAGCTCGCCATGGTGTCCGAGGCCATCCCGTGGATCAGCACGGCGGTCGGCGCGCCGGTCCGGCCGGCGGCGGCCGGACCGGGGGGATCGAGACGCTGCGTGTGCAGCGTGATCCCGTTCGCCCGGACCATGGTCACCGGCTGCCCGCCCCGACCTCGTCGGCCTTCGCCAGCGAGTCGGCGATGTGCGTGACGAGCTGCCCGACCGTCAGCGCACGGACGGTCTCCAGATCCAGCTTGGCGACGAAGTGGGCGAAGTTCACCGTGTCGCCGTAGCGCGCCTGGAGCCGGCCGGCGAGCGCGACGACGTCGATGCTCTCCATTCCCAGGTCGTCGGAGAACGTGGTGTCCATGGTGACCACCTGGTCGTCCGCGAAGTCACCGAGTACGGCGTCGATCATCTCGGTGAGTTCGGCGAGGATGGTGTCCTGGGCCGCGGGCATGGCGGTGCTCCTTCTGCTTGTCGGTCGGATGGGCGGTGCTGCGCACCGGATTGCGGCTCACGGCCCGGCCACCCCGGGCGGGGTCGCCGGCGCCGGCTCCGGCCCCCAGGTCCAGGCGACGACGTACCGGCGGGGCGGCAGGTCCTCCGGGTTGGCCACGTCCCGGTGACCGACCCGGTACGCCCGCCCGCCGATCTCGACGGTCAGCCCGGAGTCGGTGGCCGAGTAGACCCGGAACCGGCGTGGCGAGCCGTCGAGCCCGGTGCCCTCGGCCTTGGCGACCGCTTCCTTCGCGGCCCAGAACCGGGTGAACCACAGCCGCCGGGCCTCGGCGTTCCCGCCGGCCAGGGAGGTCAGCAGGCTCAACTCGGCGGGGGTGAGGGCGAAGGTGAGGGTGCTCTCCGGGTGGTCGGTGACCTCCGCGACGTCGATGCCCACCCCTGGGCCGCCGACCGGCGCGTCGGGTGCCCGCCGCCGGGCGATCGCCACCCCGATCTCCGCGCAGTGCGCCAGGGAGACGTCGCAGTCGCCGAGGCCCCGACCGGGCCGTCCGCGTACCCACGGCCGGCCGTCCGGGTCGTTGCCGACGGTCAGCTCGATCGGGTAGATGTCGGTGTGGCCGTCCTCCCACAGCCGGGCCCGCACCGCGTCCTTCGCCGCGATCCGGCCCAGCATCCACTGCTTGCGGGTCTTGGCCGGCTGCCGCTCGTACTCGGTGTAGGCCGCGCCGCCGAGGATGCCCCGGGCGGCCATGCCCCGGGTGACCAGGTCGGTCCAGCAGTCGAACGCCATCGTCCAACCCTCGGGCTGCAACAGCGACATCGGGTGCCGCTCGGGGAACCGCTCCGCGACCCGGGCCTGCGGGTGGCTGTCGAACCGGCGGTCCACCGCCCCCTCGATCTCCGACCAGACCCGCCCCTGGTAGCTGAGCTGGGTGTCGGCGACGAGCTTGCCGTCGTCGATGACGCGGACCCGGGCGACGCACTCGAACGCCCGGCCGGCCGGTGGGGGTGGCCCGTAGAACCGCACCTGCCCGAGCCCCACCGGCAACGCGACCGTCCGGAACGGCTGGGTGGTGATCAGCCAGTTGCCGATGAGCTGGAGCGCGTTGTCCAGCAGCGCCCCGGGTGGCTCCGGGGCGGTGACGACGCCGCGCACGTGCATGTCGCCGAGCGCGTGCACCTCGGTCACGCCCTGGAACTGCGGGCCGTGGAACATCAGCCGCTCCGCGTACATCTCGGCGGCGCCGAGGGTCGGCGGTCGTTCGGTGGCCGGGTCGTGGGTCCAGACCGGCGGTGGCGGCGGGTACGCGGGGCCGACCTCGATGGTCGCGCGGGCATATCCGGCGAAGGCGACCGCGTACCGGTTCGGGCCGGCGGCCCGAACCACGATCTCGACGTCGGTGGCGGGTTCGGCGATCAGCCACTTGTGGAACTTGGCGTCGTGCACCGCCACCACCGGGACGCCGGGCACGAGCTGCTCCACCGCCTCCATCATGTGCGCGACCAGGGCGGTCGCCGGCACCACCGGCCACCGGTCCTCCGGGTCCGGCCAGTCGTCGGGCTGCACGAAGAAACAGTGGTCAAGCAGGTACGGCATGGTCTTCAGGGAGACCCGCCGGGTGATCCGACCGATCTCCGCACCGGCCCCGGCGGCGGTCCCCGGACGCAGCGGGCCGGTGGTGGTCACCGGTGGCCGCGCGGGCGTGGTGCCGGCCGGTGCCGCCGCGGTCGGGGTCACCGGCCGGGCGGGACGGGTCGGTGCTGCCGTGCCACTGCCGCCGGTGGCCGTCCGCGGCGCCGCCGGGCCCGAGGTGTTCTCCCGCAGCAGGGCGGCGAGTTCGGCCGCCGCGCTGGACCCGCCCGCGAGCCGTTGCAGCGCGTCCAGCGCGGCCGTCGACCGGGCGGCGGCGGGCGTCGGCACGGCGGTCGCCTGTGCGGTGGGTGCCTGTGCGGCGGGTGGTCGGGCCGCCGGGGGTGGTGCGGCGGCCGGCGTCGGCGCGCCACCCTGGCCGGTGGCGGTGCGGCCGGTCATGGCGACGACGGGCCGGGGCACGCCGTTGCCGTTGCCCGGCGTCGGCGGCGCCGGTTCGGGCGACGCGGTCACCCCGAGCAGGCCGGCGGCGTCCGCGCCGAGGCGGACCAGCGGACCGCCGAGGTCGAGCTTCATCCGCGGGCCACGCCGGGCGGCACCGCCCCGCGGCTTCGCCGGGCCGCCGTCGGCGCCCGCCGCCGGCATCCGGCCGTTGCCCGCCGCCGGGGTACGGTCCACGGTGTCCAGCGCCCGCAGGTCCGGTGCGGCACCCTCCACCCACAGCGCGGTAGCGACCCGGCGTAGCTGGTTCAGCCCGCTGCGGTGCGCGGTGTTCACCGGCATCGCGAGGTGGTCGCGCCCGCGCAGGTTGTCACCGACAAGTGAGGCGAGTTGCCCCGCGCCGACCTGGAGGAACACCCGGAACCCGGCGTCGTACATCGCCTCGACGGTCTGCCGGAACCAGACCGGCTCCATCATGTGCCGGACGAAGATCCGGTTGACCTCGTCCTCGTCCGCGGGGAACGGTGCGTGCAGGGTCGCCGACCACACCGGCATCCGGGTCGGGTGCACCTCCCAGCGGCCCAGGGCGGCGCCGATCGAGGTGAGCCCGTCGGCGAAGGCGGGGGTGTGGAACGCCGACCGGAACGGCAGCTTCTGGCACAGGACGTTACGGGTACGCAGCGCCTCGACGAGCCGGTCGACCTGCGGCTCGGGGCCGTTGACCACCGACTGCGCCGGGGCGTTGTCATGCGACAGGACCACCCCGGGATAGTCGCCGAGCAGCGGGGTGACCTGGTCCGCGCCGGCACCGACGGCGGCGAAGACGTAGCCGGAGACCTCCACCGAGTCGGCGTTGAACAGGTCGAGGAACTCGTCCATCGCGGCGGTGCTGATCTGACCGCTGACCGCGGCGGCGGTCCACTCGCCGATGCTGTGGCCGGCGACGGCGTCGGGGCGTACCCGGATCCGGGCCAGCGCCTCGTCGAGCAGCTTGCCCACCTCGATCAGCCCGGCGCCGTGCCGGCCCAGGTCGGCGGCGGACCAGTCCCGGTCCGGCAGGCCGAAATGGGCGGCCAGATCGGCGGTCCGTGGGGCGAACTCCGCCTCCAGGCCGGGGAAGACGAAGGCGAGCTTGCCCGCCCCCGCGCCGAGCAGCGGCCGGGGGCTGAACCAGATGTCCCGTCCGCCCCGCCACGCCTGGCCCCGGGCGACCGTCTTGCGGGCCACCGCGAGCAGCTTGTCCGTCGGGTTGACGACGCCCAGCCGGGTCCGCGCCGGGGCGTCCCCACCGGAGCGGGCGGCCAGCTCGACGCCGAGCCGGCGTACCTCGTGGTCGTCGCGGGCCAACAGCTCGGCGAGCCCGGCCGGGTCCGGCGCGGCCAGCCAGAGCACCTGGTCCGGCTCGTCGACCACGGCCCGGCCGGCGGCCGGGGCGGTCGGCGCGACCACCGGCTCGCCCACCGACACGGGCGGCTGCTCGATGATCAGGTGGGCGTTGATCCCGCCGAAGCCGAACGCGTTGACCCCGGCCCGGCGCGGCCCGTCGCTCTCCCACGGCCGGGCGGTGTCGATCGGCGCGAACCGGGTCGCCGCCATCTCCGCGCGCGGCGTCTCGCAGTGCAGGGTCGGTGGCAGCACCCCCCGGTGCACCGCGAGCGCGGCCTTGATCAGACCGGCCACCCCGGCGGCCGGCATGGTGTGCCCGATCATCGACTTCACCGAGCCGATCACCGGCCGGGAACCCCCGGTGTACGGGCCGAACACCTGCGCCACGGTGGTCAGCTCGGCGGCGTCCCCGGTCGGGGTGCCGGTGCCGTGTGCCTCCAGCAGCCCGAGCGCGTCCGGGGCGGTCGGGTCGAGCCCGGCCGACTCCCAGGCCCGTCTGATCGCCAGCACCTGACCGGGAACCGCCGGGTTGAACATGCTCGCCGACTTGCCGTCGCTCGACACCCCGCTGCCCCGGATCACCGCGTAGACCCGGTCGCCGTCGCGCACCGCGTCGGCGTACCGCTTGAGCACCACCACGCCGGTGCCCTCGCCGATCAGCAGCCCGTCGGCGGCGGCGTCGAACGGCCGGATCTCGCCCTGCCGGGACAGCGCCCGGAGCTGGTTGAACACCGACCAGAAGCTGATGTCGTGCACGTGGTGCACGCCACCGGCGAGTACCGCGTCCAACCGGCCGTTGACCAGCTCCGTGATGCCCTGGTCCACGGCGATCAGCGACGACGCGCAGGCCGCGTCGATGGTGTACGCCGGGCCGCGCAGGTCGAGCCGGTTGGCCACCCGGGAGGCGGCCAGGTTCGGCACCAGGCCGATGGTCCCCTCCGGCTGGTACGGCCCGAGCCGCTCGTCGAACTTCTTGCGCAGCAGCTCCAACCGGGCCGGGTCGACGTCCGGAATCAGCTCCCGCAGGATGCTCACCACCTGGCTGGACATCCGCACCCGCTGGGCGTAGCGGGCCTGGGCGGGGCTGAGGATGCCGCCCCGGCCGAGGATCACCCCGATCCGGTCGCGGGCCGGCAACCGGTCGTCGCCCCCCGCGTCGTCGATGGCCGCGGCGGCCACCTCCAACGTGATGAGCTGGTCCGGCTCGATGTCTCCGACGGAGGCGGGCATCACCCCGAAGCGCAGCGGCTCGAAGGTGGCGTACTCGTCGACGAAGCCGCCCCGCCGGCAGTACATCCGGTCGGCCCGGTGGGCCTGCTCCGGGTCGTAGAACTCCTCGTCCCAGCGGTGGACGGGGACGTCGGTGATCGCGTCCACCCCGGTGACCAGGTTGCGCCAGTAGCTCTCCAGGTCACCGGCCGAGGGCATCAGGGCGGCCATCCCGACGATCGCGATCTGGCCGGGCGCGGGGGCGCCGTTGTTCATCGGTTCCTCCGACGACTGGTGGGGCGGGCGGGGACGGGACTGCACATCGGCGTCCTCACCAACCCGACGCGGTGTAGACGACCGAGGTGACCGACGCATCGGCCCAGGCCAGCTCGCGCAGCAGGGCCAGCGCGCCCTCCTCCGGGTCGATCAGGCCGATGCCGCGCCGGGCGTACTCCCGGCTCAGCTCGGCGGTGACCATGCCGCCGTGACCGGCGCCCGGGGCCCACGGTCCCCAGTGCACGGTCAGGCAGCGCACCCCGGTCCGGGCCGCGTACCGGGTGCCGATGGAGTCCAGCGCGTCGTTGGCCGCCGCGTAGTCGGCCTGGCCCCGGTTGCCGTAGGCGGCGGCGATGCTGCCGAAGAAGACCACGAAGCGCGGCGCGGTGGGCAGCGCGTCGAGGCCGGCCAGCAACCCCCGCGCCCCGTCGACCTTGGTGTCGAAGACCCGGGTGAACGACGCCGGGTCCTTCTCGGCGATCAGCTTGTCCTCGATGATCCCGGCGGCGTAGACCACCCCGTCGAGGCGGCCGTGCTCGGCGTGGATCTCGGCCAGCAACCGCCGGGTGGCGGCGGCGTCCCGTACGTCCAGGGTGTGGTAGCGGACCTCCCCGCCCAGCTCGGTCAGCTCGGCGATGGTCGCGGTCACCTCCCGGGCCGCCAGGATGCCCTGCGCGGTCCGGGCGATCTCGGCCGGTGTGGACGCCCCGCGCCGGGCCAGCACCCCGACCAGCGCGGCCCGGTCCACGGCGCCCGCCAGCTCCGGGTCCTCCGGTCCGGACGGCAGCGGGGTCCGACCGACCAGCTCGATGCGGCAGCCGGTGGCCGAGGCGAGCGCCCGGGCGAACCACGGGGTGATGCCCCGCGCCCCACCGATCAGCACCACCACCGAGTCGCGTTCCAGGCCGATCGCGGCGGCCTCGGACACCCCGTCGCCGGCCGGTCCGGCACCCCCGGCGGCCAGCGCGCCCAGCTCGACCGGGACCAGGTCGGCGACGTACCGGTCGGCGCCGCGCCGGGCGACCACCGGGGCGGCGGCGACGGTGAGCAGTTCGTCGACGAGCTGCCGGGCGAGGGTCTCCGGCGTCGCCGCCGGGTCCACCGCCACGAAGCGGGCGTCCAGTCCGGGGTACTCGCGGGCGATCGTGCGGAACAGTCCGGGCATGCCGTCGGCCGCGCCGGTGACGTCCTGCGCCCCGGCGGCGAGCAGCCAGCGCGGTCCGGCGGCCAGGACCCGCTGCAACAGCGGGAACACGTCGGGCAGCAGCGGCTCGTCGAGGTTGGTCAGCCCGTCGAGCACCAGCACCCCGTCGAAACCCTGACCGGCCTGCGCGCTGTCGAGCACGCCCAGCTGGCCGCCGGCGCCGTACGCGCCGAGCAGCTCGGCCAGGTACGCGCCGACCGGTCCACCGCCGGTGATCAGGAAGCGCATTCCGGTGAGGGCGGTCGCCGGGTCGGCGCTCTGCCCGGTCTGGACGCTCTCCCGGGCGACCAGCCGCTTCGGCGCGATCCCCACTCCCGTGCCGGCCCCGGCGGGATCCGGAGCGGGTGCGGCGGGAGCGGGTGCGGCGGTGTCGGCGGCCGGCGTGGCGGCGGTCGCCGGCCCGGTGGTGGCCGTGACGTGGATGGTGCCGCTCATCTTCTGGTCGAGCCAGGTGACCATGGCGTGGACGGTGCGGGCCTTGACGAGGTCTTCGAGTTCGCTTTCGTCGCCTTCGACGCTGAGGGAGAGGCGTTGGGCGACTTCGCCTGCGACTTCGGCGCGTTTGATGGAGTCGATGGACAGGTCGGCTTCGAGGTCGAGGTCGGGTTCGATGAGGTCGACCGGGTAGCCGGTGCGCTCGCTGATCACGGCGAGGATCGCCTGCCGGAACTCGGCGATGCTGGGACCGGCCGGCGCGGGGGCCGCCACCGGTCCGGTCGGGGTTGCGGTGGCCACCGCGGCGGGGGCCGCGACGACGCCGCCGACCGCGGGGGAGACGGGCACGACGTCCGGGGTGACCGGGACGGGTCGGCCGATCGCCGGTGCCGGTGCCGTGGCCAGCGCGGTGCCTCCGTTCGACCCCGACACGGTGGGCAGCGCGGCGGGGGTGGCCGCGGGTCGGGCGACCGGCGCGGGTGTCGTGGCCGGGACCACGGCCGGTCGGGGATCCGGGGCGGACGCGGGTCCGGCGGGCAGGGCCGGGTAGTCCTGCGGGAAGGCCCCGGTGGGCTGCCCGGTCGGCCGGGTGCCCGCGTCCGGGGGTTCGCCGAGGAAGGCGAGCATCACGTCCCGCTGGGTGGCGATCATCTCCCGGTTGGTGCGCAGGTACTCACGGAGCAACTCGCCCCGGATGTCCCGGACGGCCGCCGGCTCGGGGTCGCTGACGGTCCGGACGTTCCGGACGGCCACGGGTTCGGGGCCGTTGCGGGTGCCGGTGGCGGCGCCGGGGGTGGTGGCGGTGCCATTGGCAGAGGTCATCGACAACTCCTTGATCCGTCGGGGAGGGGTCATGCCACCGGGAAGACAGTTGCCGTGCTGGTCCCGGACGAGTTGGCCGTCGACCGTCCAGAGCGGACGACGGGGCGGTGCGGTGGTGCTGCCGTCGGCGACCCGCCCGTGGAAGAGCCAGTCGGGGCGGACCGGGGCGCCGGCGCAGGCGAGTTCGGCGACCGAGATGAGGAATCCGCGCAGCCCGTCGGAGGGGCCGCGCTCGCAGGCGACCGTCCGGTGCGGCCGGTCGCCGAGCACCGCCTGCACCAGCCGGGTGAGCACCTGGCCGGGGCCGACCTCGACGAAGAGGCGGGCGCCGGCGGCGTACATCGCCTCGATCTGCTCGACGAAGCGGACCGGTGCGCCGATCTGTTCGGCGAGGTGGTGGCGGACCTGGCCGGCGTCGCCGGAGTACGGCGCGGCGGTCAGGTTCGACCAGACCGGGATGCGCGGCTCGGCGATCGACCGGGCGGCGAGCACCTCGGCGAAGGTCTCCACCGCGCCGGCCACCACCGGGCTGTGGAAGGCGCACGCCACCGGGATGGTCCGGGCGGACAGGCCGGCGTTCTTGAACGCGACCACCGCCGCCCGTACCTTCGCCGTCGGGCCGGAGACCACCACCTGCTGCGGGGCGTTCCGGTTGGCCAGCACCACCTCGCTGGCCAGGCCGGCTCCGGCGAGCGCCTGGGCGACCTGGTCGGCGGTGGCGTTGACCGCCGCCATGGTGCCCGGGTCCTCACCGCAGGCCCCGAGGATGGCCGCCGCCCGTTCCCGGCTCAGGTCGAGCAGGGTGGCCGCGTCGAACGCCCCGGCGACGCAGAGCCCGACGAGTTCGCCGTAGCTGTGGCCGGCGGTCATGTCCGGTCGGACCTCGAGCCGGCGCAGCAGGTGGTCCATGGCGAGGCCGCCGATGCCCAGCACCGGTTGGGCGACCCGGGTGTCGCGTACCCGGTCCTCCTGGGCGCGTCGGGACTCCTGGTCGAACGCGGTCGGTGGGAAGAGCAGCTCCGCTGCCGGCCGGTCGAGTTCGAGGTAGTGCCGCAGCTCGGGGAAGGCGACGAAGAGTTCACCGAGGGCGCCGGGGCGCTGGCTGCCCTGGCCGGGGAAGAGGAACGCCACCTGACCGGGCCCGACCGGGTCGGTCCCGGTCGGCTGGACCAGGCCCCGGGCCGGGTCGTGCTCGCCGGCCAGGGCCCGGTGCAGCAGGGTCTCCAGTTCGGCCACGTCCCGGGCGACCACCGCGACATGGGTCGTACCGGACCGGTTGGCCGCCTTGGTGGCGACCGACGCGGCCAGCTCGGCGAGCCGCCCCGGCCGGTCCCGTCCCCCGTCGTCGGCGAGGCTCTCCAGCAGTTGCCGGATCGCCTGGTGGGCGGCGGCGCGGTCCGGGCCCCGGAAGCAGAACAATTCCGCCGGCCAGATCCGTTGCGCGTGCCGGGGTTCCGGCGCGTTCGGGTACGCGCTGAGCACCACGTGGAAGTTGGTGCCGCCGAAGCCGAACGCGCTGACCCCGGCGATCCGTTCGGCGGCCGGCACCGGCCACGGGCGGGCCTCGGTGAAGAACACGAACGGGCTCTGCTGCGGGTGCCAGGCCGGGTTGGGGCGTTCCAGGTGGATGGTGGGGGGCCGGATGCCGTGGTGGAGGGCGAGCGTCGCCTTGATCAGACCGGCCAGTCCGGCGGCGCACTTGGTGTGCCCGATCTGGGACTTCACCGAGCCGAGCGCGCAGCCGCCGGGTGCGGCCCCGGCCTCGACGAACATCCGGGTCAACGTCTCCAGCTCGGTGCGGTCGCCGACCACCGTGCCGGTGCCGTGCGCCTCCACCAGCCCGACCTCGCGGGGGGAGATGCCGGTGCGGTGGTACGCCCGGTCCAGGGCCCGCCGCTGCCCGTCGGGGCGCGGCGCGGTCAGGCCGAGGGCTCGGCCGTCGCTGGCCCCGCCGAGCCCCTTGATCACGCCGTAGATCCGGTCGCCGTCGCGTTCGGCGTCGGCCAGCCGCTTGAGTACGACGCACGCGACGCCCTCGCCGAGGGCGATCCCGTCACCGGTGCTGTCGAAGGGGCGGGACCGGCCGGTGGGGGACAGCGCGTGCGCCGAGGTGAACATGAGGTAGTCGTTGACGCCGTTGTGCAGGTCGGCGCCGCCGCAGATCATCAGGTCACTGTCGCCACTGACCAGTTCCTTGCAGGCGGCGTCCATCGCGGCGAGCGACGAGGCGCAGGCCGCGTCGATGGTGTAGTTGGGGCCACCCAGGTCGAGCCGGTTGGCGACCCGACCGGCGATCACGTTGGCCAGCACGCCGGGGAAACTGTCCTCGGTGACCGTGGGCAGCAGCTCCTGCATCTGCTCGGGCACCTCACCCAGGTATGCCGGCAGCATGGTGCGCAGGGTCTGCGCGTGCCCCATGTCACTGCCGGCCTCCGCGCCGAACACCACGCCGGTGCGAGCGTGGTCCGCCCCCGGGGCGTCGTACGGGTAACCGGCGTCGACCAGGGCCCGGTGGGAGACCTCCAGGGCGAGCAACTGGGTCGGGTCGATGCTGCTGAGCGCGGCCGGCGGGATGCCGTAGCCGATGGCGTCGAAGGGCACCGGCTCGATGAACCCGCCCCACTTGGAGACGCTGATCCGGCCGGTCTGCCCCGGGCCGACCGCGGGGGCGTAGTAGTGGTCGGTGTCCCAGCGGTCGGCCGGGACCTCGGTGACGGTGTCGGCGCCGCTGAGCACGGTGCGCCAGAAGCTGTCCAGATCGGGGGAGCCGGGCAGCATGCAGGCCATCCCGACGATGGCGATGTCGAGCGGGGCGGGCGGCTGGTCGGTTTCGGCGGCCGGCGGCGCGAGCCGGGCCCGCAGCGCGTCGAGCCGGTCGGCGTGCAGGCCCCGTACCTCGGTGGTGACGGCGTCGTGCAGCGCGGCGACGGTGGTGGCGCGGTCGCGCAGCACGGCGACCTGGCCGGCCATGAACAGCCCGTCGCTGGCCTGGACGCTCTCGTCGACGGCCTCGACGGTGTCGCCGGAACGGCGCAGGCCCTTGCTGGCGATGCGCAGCCGGCCCACGTTGAGCAGCTCCAACTGCTCCCACACCTCGCGGTTCTCCACCCCGGCGCCTTCCAGTTGGGTGCGCAGTTGGTGGAAGTCGTCGACGAACGGGGTGTGCAGGCAGCGGGTGGCGTGCCCGGGGGCGGTCTCCAGCAGCGCGGTGTGCTCGGCGGTGAGCGCCGCACGTTGGAACAGCGGCTGGACCGCGCCGTGGCTGACGGCCTCGGCGGTGAACAGGTACGCGGTGCCCATCAGCACGCCGATCCGGGCGCCCCGGCGGGCCATCGGCGCGGCCATCGTGGCCACCATCGCCGCCGAGCGGGCGTCGTGCACCCCACCGGCGAAGAAGACCTGTAGCTGCGCACCGGCGGCCGGGTCGGTGTCCAGGTAGTCGTCGAGCACCGCCAGTTGGGCCTCCCACAACGGGAAGCTCGCCCGGGGGCCCACGTGCCCGCCGCACTCGGCGCCCTCGAAGATGAACTTGCGGGCGCCGGAGCGCAGGAACTGGCGCAGCAGGCCGGGGGAGGGCACGTGCAGGAAGGTGCTGATCCCCTGCTCCTCCAAGGCGCGGGCCTGCGGCGGCCGGCCACCGGCGATGATGGCGCAGGCGGGCCGGATCTCCCGGATGACGTCCAGTTGCGCGGCGCGTAGTTCCTCGGGCGCGAAGCCGAGCACCCCGACGCCCCAGGGGCGGTCGCCGAGCTGCGCGGCGGTCTCGGCGAGCATTCGGCGGCACTTGTCGGTCGAGTTGAGGGCGAGCGCGATGAACGGCAGCGCGCCGCCGTCGGCGACCGCTGCGGCGAAGGACGCTTCGTCGCTGACCCGGGTCATCGGGCCCTGGGCGACGGGGACCCGTACCCCGAGGGCCGCGGCGAGGGGAGCGCCGGGCTGGAGCAGGTCGGCGGCGTCGGGGCGGTCGACGGCGGCGAGCATCTCCGCGCGCATCCCCCGGACGGCGGCGGAGGTGTCCGGCCAACGGTCGGCGAAGGTGGTCGCCAGCCACCCGTCCTGTCCGACGGGCAGCAGTTCGGTGTCGGCGCCGTGCGGGCCGCCGCGGCGGATGCCCCGTATCCCGTCGCGCAGGACGGTCTCCGAACCGTCCATCCGCCGGATCGCGGCCTGGACGTCGGTCGGCAGGTCCGACTCGGGCATCAGGGCGAGCTGGGTGTCCAGGACCACGCCGGCCGCGCCGCCGATCAGGCAGGCGCCGGCGGTGCGCGGGCCGATCCCGCCGGCCACCCAGATCGGCAGGTCGACGGTGTCGTCGGCGACGAGTTGCTGGAGCAGGACGAACGAGCTGAGTTCGCCGATCCGGCCGCCGGCTTCCATCCCCCGGGCGATCAGTCCGTGTGCTCCGGCCGCCGCCGCGGCCCGCGCCTCGGCCCGGCTGGTCACCTCCACGAGCACCCGGTGGTGCGGGGTGATCTCGGCCAGCGGCCAGGGGCTCGCCGGCTCGACCACGATCAGGTCCACCCGGTCGTTCGCGGCCCGCGCCAGCTCGGTGGGGGTGGCCCGGCAGCCCGCGGGCACCCGGACGCCGATCGGCGCGGCGGACCAGCTCGCGGCGCGGGCGAGCGCCCGCAGCGACCAGTCGTCGCCGGTGGCCAGGTCGATGATGCCCTGCCCACCACCGGCGGCGGTGGCGGCCGTGATCCGTGGGCCGGGTTCCAGGACGCCGACGGGGCTGACGACCAGGATCAGGTCACGCGTGTACGGTGCGCTACTCATCGGGCTCCCACTTCGGTCGCGAAGGATCGCGTGGTGACGGGGGGATTGCCGGCCGAACACCGGCGAGGACGGATTGGATTTGCGCCAGTCAATGTCGCGGTGAGTCACAGCCTAGCTTCGCCCAGTTACGTCTCGGTTAAATCCACCCGCCAGGGTCGTTGGTGTGAAGATTTCCTACCTACGCCGGGGGGTATGTCTCCGGGTTAAGCAGGAGAAATGATCGTCGATGCGCCGACGTTGTCACCAAACCATGCCGCAGTTGGTTGCCTGTTCATTTTCGAACTTATTTCCAAGCTGTTTTCCGTTGATTGGGAAGATCCGGATAGCGGGAGATCAACTCGTCGCACGTCCCACCATGTGGAACGAGTCTTGCCATGGATTGCATCGACCATTAAAGATCCGTATCGGCATCCACGCCATCATTACCCATCGATTAGCTGTGGAATTCGTGAGGCGAGGTGGAATTGGTTTCGATCATCAGATCCCCTGGTAGTGAGGGGTCTCCTCGTGCTCCGCGTCTCCGCTCCACCCGTCGTCGCTGACCTTGCGGGTGGTTACCAACGGAGGCGAGGGCTCCCCGAGCATGCCGCCGGACCCGGTGTTGAGCTGGTCACACTCCGGCCTTTGGCGACGGTCAACGTACTCACTTAACGAGCGTTTCATGCGCTGTCCGCCGGGCGGTCAGCCGATCCGGCGCCGGATATGCCGCCTGCTGATTTCCGGCAGTACCCCAGCCCTGCCCGTGCTCCCGGCCAGGTGAGACGGTCAACACGTCCGTCCCGGCCGGGCCGTCCTCCCCCATTTTCCTTTCGGATCGGCGGTAATTGTGCGTAGCCTGCTTCTCCTCGCCCTCGTCGGCCTCGGTGCCCAACTCGTCGACGGCAGTCTCGGCATGGCATACGGTGTGACATCCACGACGTTGTTGCTGGCCCTCAACACCGGGGCCGCGAGCGCCTCGGCGACCGTTCACCTGGCCGAGATCGGCACCACCCTGGTCTCCGGCGCCGCGCACTGGCGGTTCGGCAACGTCGACTGGACGGTGGTCCGCCGGGTCGGCGTCCCGGGTGCCCTCGGCGCGTTCGCCGGCGCGACGTTCCTCTCCCGCCTCTCCACCGAGACCGCGGCCCCGATCATGTCGCTGATCCTGTTCACCCTCGGCCTGTACGTCCTGATCCGGTTCACCGTCGCCGGGCTGCCCCGGGAACGCGTCGGGCTGCCCCTGCGCAAGCGCTTCCTCGCGCCGCTGGGACTCGTCGCGGGCTTCGTGGACGCCACCGGCGGGGGCGGCTGGGGGCCGGTCGGCACTCCCGCCATCCTGGCCAGCGGCCGGCTGGAACCGCGCCGGGTGATCGGTTCGATCGACACCAGCGAGTTCCTGGTGGCGGTCGCCGCCAGCGTGGGATTCCTGGTCGGCATCGGCTCGGCGAACATCAACTTCGGCTGGGTGGCCGCGCTGCTGCTCGGCGGCATGATCGCCGCGCCGATCGCCGCCTGGCTGGTACGGCTGGTCCCGCCCCGGGTCCTCGGCTCCGCCGTCGGCGGGGTCATCGTCCTGACCAACACCCGGACCCTGCTGCGCAGCGACTGGATCTCCGCCCCGGACCCCGTCCGGTACGCCTGCTACCTGCTCGTCGCGGTGCTCTGGGCGGCGGCGGTGGCCTGGTCGCTGCGCCGGCACCTGGCCGACCGGCAGGTGGCCGCGCCGGTCGCCGCGGGACAGGAGGGAGTCGCCGGGGAACCGGTCATCACGTCGAGCTGACCGGACGGCGGCCCGGCGGCCCTCGTCGGTGGAGCGGGCGGGGCGTGGTGCGGCTCAACCGGGCAGGGTTTCGATCGGCTGGCCGGTGAGCGTGGCGATGAGGTCGAAGTGCTTGTCGACGGCCAGGACGGTCAGTCCGGTCTTTTCAGCGGTTGCGGCGATCAGCAGGTCAGGGATCGACGGAGCGCGGTGTTGGCCGCGGTCGGCGAGCAGCAACTGCACTTCCAGCGCCCGGTCTTCGATTGCGGGTGTGAGGTGTTCGACGGGCATCAGGGACAGTGGTGGGATGGCGAACTGCCGGCGTCCCGCTTCTCCGGTGCGCGCCGAGTAGCCGAGTTCGAGGCGCGTGATGGTGGAGAGCCGGACGAGTCCTCGGCTGATGCGCGCGTTCCACTCGTCGCGGTTCGCCGTCTGGCCGAGTTGGAGACGAACGTAGGCGGACTTGTCGATCAGCCAACTCGTCACCGCCACGCGGCCCCCATCACCGTAGGGTCGGCGAGGTCGGCGAAGGTCTCCGCGGATCGTTGCCAGTCCTCGGCGGTGACCGTCCGGTCGCTGGCTGGACGGATGTTCTCCTCGAACTTCCGGCGTAGGTACTCGTTGCGGGACAGCCCGAGGCTGGCGGCTGTGGCGTCGATGCGGTCCACGGCTTCTTGGCTGAGATCACGGACGAGGATGTTGGGCATGTGGCACCTCCCTGGCCGGGTGCTATCACGATATCACGCTGGCAGCGGCGCCAATCCCAAACCGGATTTTTCGCCGCGCACGGCGATTGCACAGTGGGCTGGCGAAGAGTCCGCCGGTAGCGCGCAGATCGGGGTTCGTCGCCAGTGCGTCGGCCGGCTCCCCCCGGAGCCGGCCGACGCACTGCTAGCCGGCGCGGGGCCGGTCCAACACGGCGTGCTGGGCGGTCGCGTACTGCTCGCGGATCAGTGGGACGGGATCGTCCTCGTACGTCTCCGGCGTCTCCGCCGACCACCGAGGCGGGGTGTCCCCACCGGCGACGACCCATGCCGCCTGCCGGGCCGCTCCGTCGGCGACGTACTCGCCGGGCGGGGGTACGAGCACCGGCTTGCCGAACAGGGCGGGCGCGATCCGGCGTACCGCCTCGCTTTTCGCCCCGCCGCCGACCAGGACGATCCGGTTCGCCTGGGCGCCCTGGTCGACGAGCGCGTCCAGGCCGTCCGCCAGGGCGCAGAGCATGCCCTCGACGGCGGCCCGGGCCAGGTGCGCCGGGTCGGACGTCTTCAGGGTCAGCCCGTGGATCGCGCCCGTGGCATCCGGCCGGTTCGGGGTCCGCTCACCCTCCAGGTACGGCACCAGGACCAGGCCGTCCGCACCGGCGGGCGCGGACAGCGCGAGCCGGGACAACTCGTCGTGCGAGACCCCGAGCAGTCGCGCCGCCGCGTCCAGCACCCGGGCCGCGTTGAGCGTGACCACGATCGGCAGGAAGCGGCCGGTGGTGTCGGCGAACCCGGCCACCGTGCCGCTCGGGTCGACGGGTGCCGTTTCCGAGGAGACGAACACCGTGCCGGACGTGCCGATCGAGACGATCACGTCGCCGGGCAGCGCGCCGGTCCCGAGGGCGGCGGCGGCGTTGTCCCCGGCTCCCGGGCCCAGCGGGGCGCCGTTCGGCAGGCGCCCGGCTACCCCGGTCGGACCGAGGACATCCGGCGTTCGCAGGGCCCGGCCGAATCCGAGCTCCAGCAGGTCGGGCCGGTATTCGTTGGTCCTGGCCGACCAGTAGAGCGTGCCGCTGGCGTCGCTGCGGTCGGTCCTGATGTCCGCGATGTCGGTGGACCCGGACAGTTTCCAGGTGAGCCAGTCGTGCGGCAGGCAGACCGCGGCGACCCGGGCCGCGTTCTCCGGCTCGTTGCGCGCCAGCCAGCGCAGCTTCGTGAGCGTGAAACTGGCGACCGGCACGATCCCGACCGCCTCCGCCCACCTGTCCCCGCCGCCCAGTTCGGCGATCAGGTCGGCGGCCGCGCCGGCGCTGCGCGTGTCGTTCCACAGCAGCGCCGGGCGGACCACCGCACCGTTCTCGTCCAGCACGACCATGCCGTGCTGCTGGCCGGCCACCGAGGCGGCGGCCACGTCGTCCAGGCCGCCGGCCTCCTCGATCGCCTGCCGCAGCGCGGTCCACCAGGCGTCCGGATGCACCTCGGTGCCGTCCGGGTGGGCGGCCCGGCCCTGCCGGACCAGCTTTCCCGTCTCGGCGTCACGGATGACGACCTTGCACGACTGCGTCGAGCTGTCGATCCCGGCCACCAGCGCCATGGTCAGCGAGCCCCGATCAGGTGCTCGACGGCCAGCTGGTTGAGCCGGATGAACCCGTAGCCCTGGGCGCCGGGGGCGGTCACGTCGAAGTCCTCGAACGCGCTGCGGTCGGCGAGCAGGTCGGCGTAGCTCTCGCCCGGGTTCAGGGTCGGGGTGGACAGCTCGCCGACCTTCGCGGCGGCCAGCGCCTCCTGCACCTCGGGGTCCGCGCGGAACGCCTTGGCCCGCTCCTTGAGCAGCAGGTACATCCGGATGTTGGCCTTGACCGACTCCCAGACGCCGTCGAAGTCCTCGGTGCGGGACGGCTTGTAGTCGAAGTGTCGCGGGCCGTCGTAGGGGCTGGCGCCGTCGAGGCCGTTCTCCAGCAGGTCGACCGTGGAGAACGCGTTGAGCAGGTCGCCGTGACCGAAGACCAGGTCCTGGTCGTACTTCGGGCCGTGCTGACCGTTCAGGTCGATGTGGAACAACTTCTTGTGCCACAGCGCCTGGGCGATGCCGTGGGTGAAGTTGAGGTTCGACATCTGCTCGTGGCCGACCTCGGGGTTGATGCCGAACAGCTCGGGCCGCTCCAGCTCCTGGGTGAACGCGATGGCGTGGCCGGCGGTCGGGAGCAGGATGTCGCCGCGGGGCTCGTTCGGCTTCGGCTCGATGGCGAAGCGGTAGCCGTAGCCGCGGTCCTCGGAGTACTGCGCGAGGAGGTTCAACGCCTCGGCGTAGCGGTCGAGCGCGGCCCGGACGTCCTTCGCGGAGTCGTACTCCGAGCCCTCGCGGCCGCCCCACAGCACCAGGATCCTGGAGCCCAGCTCGGCGCCGAGGTCCATCTGGCGCAGCACCTTGCGCAGCGCGTAGCGCCGAACGTTGCGATCGTTGCTGGTGAAGCCGCCGTCCTTGAAGATGGGCTGCTGGAACAGGTTGGTGGTCACCGACGGGACGATGAGCCCGGTCTCGTCGAGCGCCTTCTTGAAGGCGGCGACGATGCGGTCGCGGGTCGCGGCGTCCGCGCCGAACGGCACCAGGTCGTCGTCGTGGAAGCCGACACCGTACGCCCCGAGTTCGGCGAGCTTGTGCACGGTCTCGATCGGGTCGAGCGCGGGACGGGTGGCCTCGCCGAACGGGTCGCGTGCTTCCCAGCCGACGGTCCAGAGACCGAAGGAGAACTTGTCCTCACGTGTGGGCTGCACAGACACGGTTACCTCCGGGAAACGCGTTGGATTTGTTTGCTGGTTGAATTATTTGCCCGGGGTATGGCATTGTCAAGGCGTGACGGCTCGGTTGACCTCCGCATCGAGCGCCCCCGTCCGGCAGTCGAGTGTGCGCGCTCACAACCTCGCGCTGGTGCTGAGCACCGTGGCGGACAGCGCGGACCCGCCGTCCCGGGCCGCGGTCGCGACCCTCACCGGGCTCACCCGGGCCACCGTCTCGGCGCTTGTCGACGACCTGATCGCGGGCGGCCTGCTGACCGAGCTGGACCCGCCGCCGCGCACCGGAGCCGGCCGCCCGGCGGCCGGGCTCGCGCTCGCCTCGACCGGTCCGGCCGGGCTCGGCCTGGAGATCAACGTCGACTACCTGGCCGTCTGTGTGGTCGACCTGACCGGCGCGGTCCGGCAGCGCCTCGTCGAGCACGCCGACCAGCGCCCGGCCGCGGCGGCCGACGCGCTCGCCGCACTCGGCCGGCTGGCCGCCCGCGCCCGGCACGCCGCCGAGGCCGACGGGCTGGTGGTGGCCGGCGCCGCCCTCGCGGTCCCCGGCCTGGTCTCCGCCGGGTCGGTCCTGGACGCGCCGAACCTGGGCTGGCAGAACGTGGACGCACTGGCGCTGCTGCGCGGCGTGCCGGAGCTCGCCGACCTGTCGATCGTCGTCGAGAACGAGGCCAACCTCGCCGCCCTCGGTGAGTTGCGGGTCGCGGGGGGCGAGCAGACGTTCCTGTACGTCTCCGGCGAGATCGGCATCGGCGCCGGGCTGGTGATCGACGGCCAGCTGTACCGCGGCGCGCGCGGCTGGAGCGGCGAGATCGGTCACGTGACGGTCCACCCCGACGGGCGGGCCTGCCGCTGCGGCTCGAACGGCTGCCTGGAGCAGTACGCCGGTCAGGAGGCGCTCGGCGCGGGTGAGCCGCAGGCCGCCGCGGCGCTGGGCATCGCGCTGGCCGCGGTGGTCAACCTGCTGGACGTGCCGGTGATCGTGCTGGGCGGGGCCTATGCGACCTACTTCGACCGGCTGCGCGACGGCATCGAGGCCGAGTTGCGGCGCCGGGTGCTGACCGCGAGGCTCGCGCCGGTCACGCTACGGGCCGCCCGGCTGGGCACGAACGCCGCGGTGCGCGGGGCGGCGGACGCGGTGGTACGGGGCGTGCGCGACGATCCGGCGGCCTGGCTGCGGCGGGTCGGCTGACGGCGCCTACCCGGGCCGGGCTGAAGGCGAGTTCAGGTAGGCGTGGCTCGCCGCGAGCGCCGCGAAGACGTCGCCGTCGCTGGCCTTCATCTCGACGATGCGCAGCGCGCCGGCCGGGGTGGCGGCCAGGATCTCCGCCGTCGGCATCGCGCCTCGCCCGAGGGCGACGTGCGGGGCATCCGCGGTGATCGGACCGTCCTTCAGGTGCACGGCCGGCACCCGCGCGCCGAGCCGGTCGAGGACGGCCGGTACGTCGGCGCCGCCGACGGCCGCCCAGTAGGTGTCGAGCTCGAAGAAGACATCCGGGGCCACCAGGTCGGCCAGGGCCTCCAGGGCGTGCCGGCCGTCGACCCGGGCGGCGAACTCGGACCAGTAGTTGTGGTAGCCGATCCGCAGGCCGTACCCGGCGGCCCGCTCGGCGAGCGCGTTGAGCGCGTCGGCGGTGCGCTCCAGTGCCGCCGGGCCGGTGAAGGCGTCGTCGGGGAGGCCGGTTCCGACGATGGCCAGGTCGGTGCCGAGCGTCGCCACGGCTTCCAGGGCCGCGTCGCGGTCGGCGGTGAAGAACCGGTGCGAGTGGGCGCTGCAGACGGCGAGGCCGGCATCCTCGGCCGCCGCACGCAGGCCGGCCGGGTCGTCGAGAGCCTCGAAGGGCTCGACGCCGCGGTAGCCGAGACCGGCCACGCGCCGTAGCGCGCCGTGGCGGTCGGCCGCCAGCTCGTCCCGGATGGTCCACAGGTTGACCGCTGGCGAGTTCGACATCAGTCCGTGCCCTTTCCGGTGGCTGTCGCGGGGATGTTCGGAAGCGCGAAGGACGATACCCAGGTCACCACGAGCAGGGCGGCGCACAACCAGTAGGCCAGCTCGCTCGCGGCGAACGGCGACGCGCCCCGACCGATCTGATCGAAGATCACCGTGGAGAAGATCGCCGCCGCCACCGCGCCACCCAGTTGCTGGAGGGCGTTGACGGCGCCGGTGGCCGACCCGAGCTCGCGGTCGTCGACCCGTGACAGGACCAGGTTCAGGAACTGCCCGAAGAACAGGCCGGTCCCGACGCCGGCGACGAGAAACGCGGGCGCCAGGTTGAAGCTGGTGAGGCCGGAGTCGTACCGCAGGCCGTCCGGCCCCGGGTAGGTGGTGGTGCCGGCGGTGGCCGCCACGGTCACCGCGGCCAGGCCCATCCCCACCGCCTGGCACAGGATTCCGGCCTGGAGCACCAGGCGCGGTCTCCGCTTCGCGAGCAACTGCCCGATGCCCATCGCGGCGATGGTGCCCACCGGCCACCAGGTGCCGGTCAGGCCGCTGCGGAGCGGCGACCAGCCGACGTACAGCTGGACCAGGACCGGGTAGACGATGAAGGCTCCCGAACAGGCGCCGAAGAACAGGAAGACGACCACCGAGCCGCCGGTGAAGGACCGTTTGCGGAACAGGCTCGTCTCGATGAACGCGTCCAGCCCGCGTCGGTGCCGGGTGCGGGCGTGCAGCGCGAAGAGCACGAGAACCAGCACCGACGAGACCATCATCGCCCGGGTCCACCAGGCCCACTGATGTTCACGGCCCTGAATGACCGGATAGACGAACAGCCCGACCGAGACCGAGCACAGGACCATGCCGATGCCGTCGAGCTTCGGCCGGGCGGCGGAGGGGCGGTCGGCGGGAAGCGTACGGAGGGCGAAGAAGTACACGACGAGGCAGGCCGGGATGTTGACGATGAAGACCCAGTGCCACGACGCGTACGTGATCAGCGCACCACCCAGGATCGGGCCGGCGGCGGACGAGAGACTCATGAAGGGCCCGAAGATGGCGAACGCCTTCGCGCTGTGCTCCGGACCGAAGCTCTCGCGGATCATGCTGACGCACTGCGGGACCATCATCGCCGCGGCACCGCCCTGCACCAGCCGCGCGACGATCAGCGGGGCCGGAGCCTGCGCCGTCGCGCATGCCGCCGACGTGAGCGCGAACCCGGCGAGTCCGATGAGGAACATGCGGCGGCGGCCGACGATGTCGCCGAGGCGACCGCCGGCGAGCAGGAGCACCGCGAACGTCAGCACGTAGCCGACACTGATCCACTGGAACTGCGCGTTCGACGCGCCGAGGTCGTTGCGGATCGCCGGGGCGGCGACGTTCATCGCGGTGGCGTCCAGCAGGTCCATCATCGCCGCGCCCAGCACCGTGAACAGGACCGCCCAGGCGCCCCGGGGTGGTGCGGAGGAGTCGGCGTCGAGGCCGGGTTGCGCCATCGCGGACACGGCGGGCACGGCCACCCTTCAGGCATTCAGGCAACGATCTGGATCAAACTAGTGGCCGCACGGCGGCCTGCCAAGAGCCGGTCCATCCGGGCCGGCCTGTAGCGTGCACCCATGCCGATCGACGTCGGTGCACCCATGCGCCACGCCAGCATGCGCGAACGGAATCTGGCCGTGCTGCTCGGCGTGATCGCGGAACATCAGCCGGCCACCCGGGCGCAGCTCGCGTCGCTCACCGGCTTCACCAAGACCACCGTGTCCAACCTGATCGCGGTGCTCGCCGACGCCGGCCTGGTGCACAACGGGGGCGTGCTCCACGGCGGCGACCGCGGGCGCCCGGGAACGGGCGTCCTGGTCGACGGCGCGAGCGCTGCCGGGCTCGGCCTCGAGGTGACCGTCGACTACCTGGCGTCGTGTGTCCTCGACCTGAGCCGCCGGGTGCGCCACCGGGACCTGGTGACGACCGACAACCGGAATCGCCGGCCCGAGGAGATCGCCGCGGCCCTGGCCGTGCTCGCCGAAAAGGCGGTCGTCTCCGCCCAGGAGCAGGGCCTCACCGTGGCCGGGGCGGTCGTGGCGGTGCCCGGTCTGGTCGACCGTTCCGGGATGCTGCGTGCGCCGAGCTTCCGCTGGCGGGACGTGCCGGCCGCGGCACTCGTCGACCGCGGCCTCCGCGAGCTGCGTCTGCCGACCAAGGTGGAGAACGAGGCGAACCTCGCCGCGCTCGGCGAGATGTGGCTCGGCGCGGGACGCCCGCTCAGCGACTTCCTGCACGTGTCCGGGGAGATCGGCATCGGCGCCGGCATCATCCTGAACGGCCGGATCTTCCGGGGCTTCCACGGGTTCGCCGGCGAGCTGGGCCACATCCAGGTCGATCCGGACGGGCCGCGGTGCGCCTGCGGCGCGCGCGGGTGCCTGGAACTCGTCGCCGGCCGGGAGGCCATGCTCTGCGCGGTGGGGCTCAGGCCGTTGGCCGCCTGGTCCGGCCCGGACGACCGGATGTCCGCCCTGATCGAACTGCTCGACGCCGGGGACCGCGACGCCATCGCGGCGGTGCGGCGGGCCGGTGACGCTCTCGGGCGCGCGCTCACCTGCGTCGTCAAGGGGCTGGACCCGGGCGCGATCGTGCTGGGCGGCATCTTCTCCCGGCTCGCGCCGTGGATCCTGGCGCCCACCGAGGCGGCACTGCGGGCCGGCGCGCTGTACGAGCAGACACCCACGGTCGTCATCTCACCCCTGGGCGGGGACGCGGTGATGCTCGGCGCGGCCGGGCAGATCATCGAGGACATCTACGCCGATCCGGCGGTGCTGCTCCGCTGACGACCGTCACCCGGCGTGTTCCATTGTGGTTTACCGTGTGTCTCCATGGCTCGCATCGCAGTGCTCGGTGCCGGTCCGGTCGGTGTCGGCCTGGTGGAGCGGCTGCTGGCCAACGCCGACCTCGCACCGGACCGCCCGATCGAGATCATGCTGATCGATCCCCACCCGGCCGGTCCGGGACGGATCTGGCGGGGCGGGCAGTCGCCGCTGATGCGGATGAACTCGCTCGCCAAGGACGTCACCCTCTTCCCCGGCGAGGCCGTCCGCTGTGCCGGCCCGCCGCGTCCGGGGCCGTCGCTTGCCGAGTGGGCGACGGCCACGGCCGCCGGGCGTCTCCCGCCCGTCGATCCCGAGCTGGCGGACGACGTACGCGAGATCTCCCCGGTGTCGTTCCCGACCCGGCGGGTCCAGGGGGCCTACCTGTCCTGGTTTCTCGGTGAGGTGATCCGTCAGGCGCCGCCCGGCGTGCGGGTGACCGTGCGTCGGGGGCGTGCCGTGGCACTCACCGGGGCACCGGACGGTACGGAGCGGGTGCACCTGGCGGACGGTTCCCGGATCGACGCCGACGCGGTGGTCCTCGCGCTCGGTCACCTCGAGGCCCGGCCGCAGGGCGAGCAGTCGGAGGCGGCCGGTTTCGCGGAGCGGCACGGTCTGGTGTACCTGCCGCCCGGCTTCGTCGCCGAGGCCGACCTGTCGGTGCTGCCGGCCGGCGCCGACGTCCTGGTCCGGGGCATGGGACTGGCGTTCTTCGACCTGATGGCACTGGTCACCGAGGGACGCGGCGGCCGGTACGTCCGCGAGCGCGGCGGCCGGCTGCGCTACCTGTCGTCCGGGCGCGAGCCACGGCTGCTGGCCGGTTCCCGCCGCGGCCTGCCGTACCGGTGCAAACCGAGCCACCGGCTGGTCCATGGACCGGTGCGGGAGTTGCGCTACTTCCCGCCGGCTCTGGAGCGGTCGCTCGCCGGGGACGGGATGCTCGACTTCCGTCGTGACCTCTGGCCGCTCATCCGGAAGGATCTGAGCTTCGCGTACCACCGTGAGCTGTTCGCCGCCGCCCCGCGGCACACCGCCATGCCGTGGCCGGACTTCGAGCGGCTGCACGACGCCGCCGGGATGGACGAGCTGGACGCGCTCGCCGAGAAGGCGGTCCCGGACCCGGCCCACAGGTGGAACATGGACGATCTGCGTGCGCCGTTGCGCCACGTCGAGCCGGGGAACGCCGACGACTTCCGCGCGCGGTACGTCACGCTGCTGGAGCAGGAGCTGCGGCGCGCCCACGACCCGGCCCGGTCCGCCGACTCGGCCGTCTACGGCGCCCAACTGCTGTTCTTCGAGCGCCTCGCGCGCCTGCGGCACCGCCTGTCCCCGCGGGACCAGGTCGGGGAACTCGACGGGGCCTGGTTCACCCTGTTCAACCTCGTGGCGAGCGGTCCACCGGCGTTCCGGACGGAGGAGCTGCTCGCGCTGTGCCGTGCGGGGGTGGTGCAGCCGCTCGGCTCGGGGATGCGGGTACGTCTCGACGAGTCGACCGGCCGCTACCGGGCCGGCAGCGCGAACCTCGACGGGGAGTGCCCGGCCGCGGTGCTGATCGACGCCCGGCTGCCCGAGCCGACGCTCGACGGTACGGCCGACGAGCTGTTGCGGGCGCTGCACGCCGCCGGAGCGGCGTCGGAGGAGTTCCTGACCGAGCCGGCGACCGGCCACCGCACGCCGACCGGGCGGATCGCCGTCGACGACCGGGGGCGCATGGTGACCGCCGACGGCACGGCGCATCCGGCGCGGTACGCGCTGGGCTGGAACACCTCGCTGCGTGGGACGCGCGCGTTCGCCATCCCGGGCACCGACGCGGCCACGTTCCGGCACGGGGATCTGGTGGCGCGCGCCGTCCTCACCGGACTGTCCTGACCAGCCGGTAGGACTTCCTGACTTCGACGTTGACAGATGGATCACTGCATGCTGCGATTAGTGCAAGATCTGGACTTAATATCGGGGGAACGCCTTGGACGACACCGGAAATCGTCAGGAGGAGATCGCGCTCAGCGTGGTCATCCCGAGCTACTTCAACACGCAGTGTCTGGAGCTGGTGCTGCAGTCGCTGGCCCACCAGACGATGCCGGCGGACAAGTTCGAGGTCATCGTCGTCTACAACGGCTGCGAGCCGCCGGCCAGGCTGGCCGAGCTGCGCGCGAGCACGCCCTACCTGCTACGGGAGCTGACCTCGCCGAAGGGCTGGTCGCGGGCGCGTAACACAGGCATTCTGGCCGCCACCGCCGAGCGGCTGCTGCTGCTCGACAACGACTCGCTCTGCCCGCCCGACCTGCTCGAACGGCACTGGCACCTGGCGGAGAAGGACCCGCGCAGCGTGGTGATGGGCGGTCGCGGCGAGCTCGGCGTCCAGGGCTGGGCCGCGCTGCACGCCGTGATGAGCGGCAAGGGCGTCCTCGACACGTTCCCGGTGGAGCACGACGTGCGCGCCCGATCGGCGCCCTCCGAGCCGTGGATGTACGGCTTCACCAACAACTACGGCCTGAGCCGGTCGGACGCGCTCGCGGTCGGCATGTTCGACGTGGACTACGACGCCCGGTGGGGCGGCGAGGACCTGGACATCTCCTACAAGCTGTACCGGCACTTCGACCGGGACCGCTCACGGTTCCACTACGAGCCCACGCTTCGTGTCTGGCACGTGCCGCACTACCGGAACCTCCGCAAGTCCATCGGCGACCACTTCGCCAGCCTGGCGCTGCTGCGCGACAAGTTCCGGCACTACGAGGTCGAACTCATCGCCGGGCTGCCCGAGGTCCTGGCCGGCTCGCTCGCTGACATCGCCGAACGGGTCACCGACTACCGCCGGGTGATGGCGGTGTGCGCCGACGCGGGTCTGTGCTCGGTCGGGCCCTGGCGTGCCGCCGTCGACCCGCTGCGCGGGCGGGACCCGCAACGCCCCGACCTGGTCATCGGTTACGACACCGACCAGCTCGACCGGCGGCGGCTCGTCACGTTCGACTACGGGCGTGACGCGGACGCGGACAACCTGCACCTGCTCGGGGTCGATGTGCCGTTCGCCGAGGGCACGTTCCGCTCGGCGTTCTCCTTCGACTTCTGGCGCCTGCTGCGGATGCCGGATCTCCTGGCCTTCGTCACCACCGCACTGATCGTCGCCGACGAGCTTTACCTGGGCGCGTCCGAGGACCTGATCGCCCGCGGGCCGGCGCTGGGCCTCGACCCGCTCGTGGACCTGCGGTATTTCGCCGAGCTCGTGGAGCCGGTCTACCGGGTCACGAGCCACCAGGTCGCCGGCGCCGGAACCATGCTGCGGGTCGTACCCGCCAATTGATCCTCGTCCCGAGCCGGGCGGGCACTCCGCGCTGCCTTCCATCCGCTGGACACCCTGAGGTGACCTTCATATGCATGATGTGGAACTCGACCGGCTGCTGAGCCGCGAGAACCGGCACTATCTGGACAGCATCGACCTGATCGCCGCCTCGAACGCGCCGATCGCCGCGGCCCGGGACAACCACGGGTGGGGCGTGGCCCAGTTCCGGTCCGCCGAGGGGCACGTCGGAAACAAGCCCTACGCCGGCACCTCGATCTTCGACGAGGTGGAGCGACTGGCGGTGGAACGGGCCCGCGCCGTGTTCGGCGGCGAGCACGCCAACGTGCAGCCCGTCTCCGGCTCGCTGGCGAACCTGGCCGCCTACCGGGCGCTGATGAAGCCGGGCGACACCATGATGGCGATGGCGGTGACCGCCGGCGGGCACCTCTCGCACGGCCATCCCAAGCACATCGTCTCCGAGCTGTACCGCGTCGTGCCGTACACCGTCGATCCCGCGACCGGCCTGCTGCCGTACGACGAGATCCGGCGGATCGCGGATCGGGAGCGCCCCCGGGTCATCGTCGCCGGCTACTCCGCGTACCCACGGGTGGTGGACTTCGCGCGGCTCAGCGCGATCGCGCGGGGGGTGGGCGCGACCCTGATCGCGGACATCTCGCACATCGCCGGCCTGGTCGCGGCCGGGCTGCACGACAACCCGACCGCCTACCCGGACACCGTGGTGACGACCTCGGTGGAGAAGACGCTGCGCGGTACCCGCGGCGGGATCGTGCTGTGTCCCGCGTCGCTGCGGGCGCGGATCGACTCGGCGATCTTCCCCGGTCTCCAGTCCTCGGTCGGGATGGCCGGGCTGGTCTCCCTCGCGGCCACCCTGCGGGACGCGGCCGACCCCGCCTTCCGGGCCTATCAGGAGCGGGTGGTGAGCAACGCGCGGCGGATGGCCGGGCTGCTGCTCGACGGCGGGCTCGACCTGTTGACCGGCGGCACCGACACCCATCTGCTGGTCGTCGACCTCACCCGCACCGCGCTGACCGGGCGGGACGCCGAAGGCCGGCTCCAGGACCTGGGCATCCTGTCGAACCGCAACATGCTGCCCGGCGACCCGAGGCCGCCGTTCGTCGCCAGCGGCCTGCGGCTCGGCACGCCGACGATCACGTCACGCGGGTACGACGACGAGGACGTCACCGAACTCTCCGACATCGTGCTGGCGGCGCTGCGCGCGGAGGACTGGGACGCCTCGAAGGTGACCCTGCTGCGGAAGCGGGTGGAAGTCCTGCGCGCCCGGGCGCGCCCGGACGACGCGCTGCGCGACCTGGTCGCCTCGGCCGCCGACGATGAGCGCTGAGGCGAAGCCCGCGCCGGCCGCGGCGAGCGGTGGGACGCTCCGGCGGCCCGGTCCGGTCGTGGGCTTCCACACGTTCCGCAGCTACGCCGGTCACCCGGGCAAGGACGGTGCGAACTTCGCCTACACCGAGGTCGCGCGGCTTCTCTCCGGCAGCGCCGAGGTCCGGCCCAAACCGCACGACGTGGTGGAACTGTTCCGCAGCGACGAGGCGGCGCGCGCGGCGCTGGCCGGCTGCGACGTCGTGGTGGCGACCGTGGGCCCACACGCCTACCTTTACTTCCACCTGCGCGAACGGCTCGGGCTCGACTTCCGCGTCGTCCGCGACGCGCGCACCGCGCTGTGGAACGGCTACCTGCAACAGGAGGCGCTCTCGGCGCCCTACCTCCGCCCCGACGACGTGCTCTACCACTCGTCGCGATACTCGCTCGCGCTCTACACGATGCTGTTCCCCGGGCTCGCGCGCTCCCAGCAGGCCGTCTGCTATCCGTTGTTGCGCTGGTTCCCCGCGGAACTCGCCGGGTCGTGGACCGGCTCGGGCGGTGACGGCACCCAGATCGGTTTCGTCGGCCGGCTCACCGACGACAAGAACTACTCGCAGGTGATCAGCCTGCAACGGGAGCTGAACCGGCGCGCTCCCGGCGCGTTCCGGACGGTGGCGATCGGCGAGGGCGGGCAGAGCGCGACGGCCGGCGGGTCCGCGGTCCCGGGCTACTCGTGCCGGCCACCCGTGGACCGGGCCCGCCTGTGGCAGGACTACCGCGAGATGGACGTGTTGTTCTTCCCCAGCACGTCGTCGCTGGAGACGTTCGGACGGGTGCTGGTCGAGGCGTCGTACGTCGGCACACCGGTGCTGGCCGCCACGCACGCGGCGGCGTCCGAGCTGCTGCCGAGCGAGTCGTTGCTGCCCACCACGCTGCGCGCGGACGTCGACTTCACCACCCACCTGGCCGCGCGACTCGGTGACGTCGACGTCGCGCACGCGGCCGACCTGCTCGTCGCCGGAGCCGTCCCACCCGCCGGACGGGGACACGCCGGCTACGCGGACCACGACCGGCTCCTGCTCGACCTGGTACGCGGGGACGCCCCGGACCCGTCCGCCGCCGATCCGGCGCCCACCGCGGCCCAGCGGGCGTTCCTCGACCGGCTGCGGATGCGCGGACTGACGGTGCCGGCCGATCCCGCGGCGGCGGACCGGATGATCCGCCGGCTGCGCCGGTCGTTCACCGCCCTGCACCGCAGTCGCACCCCGCAGCACCTGGGCACCCTCGCCATGCTGCTGGCGCGCTCCGGCTACCGCCGCAAGACCGCCTCCTTCGTCCGCAAGAGCCTGTTCCACGGCGAGGACTTCACCAACATCGGCGGTGTCGACCTGCAGTTGAGCCACCTCATCGGCTTCGAGCCACGCTTCACCATCACCGCCCACGACGAGGAAGGCGGAAGCCCTTGCTGAACAAGCTGATCGTTCCGTACGACAACAGGCGGTTCGACTTCGCCGGCGCGATCAGCGCCGCCAGCGGTGTGCCGGACCTCGCCCGGTGGCATCACCACCACGCGCCCGCCGAGGCGGAGGAGCCGCCGGGCTTCGGCGACCAGGGCTCCGCGATGCACCAGAAGCTGTACCGCATCGAGGAGATCGCCGCGCTGTACCACGAGTTCGTCCAGACGGTGATCACCGAGATGGTCGGCGAGGACGTCCGCTACCAGCACGTGCCGAACTGGCGGATCCAGTTGCCCGGGCGACACGGCGTCGGCGCCTACCACCGAGACCGCAGCGGTGGTCACAACCCCTGCGAGATCACGTTCTGGCTCCCGCTCACCGATGTGACGTCGGAGAACTGCCTGTGGGTCGAATCGAGTGAGGGCACCGAGGACTTCCGGCCGCATCCCATGCGCTACGGCCAGATGCTCGCGTTCGACAGCGCGAACCTCATGCACGGCAACGTCCGCAACGCCTCCGACCGCACCCGGGTCAGCTTCGACTTCCGGGTGATCCCCGCGTCCGTCTACCACGACGGGCTCGCCACGCCGCACCACACCGGCATCGACGGCCCGATCGAATGGCATTCCTCACCGACCGGGGGAGCGCGGACATGACCGGGATCGGCGCCGATCCCGGTCCGGCGTACGACGCGATCGTGGTCGGGTCCGGGTTCGCCGGCTCCTGGGCGGCCAAGGAACTGGCCGAGGCCGGGTTCCGTACCCTCGTCCTCGAGGCCGGGCCGGTCCGCCGCGCCGGGGACATCCCGGACCGCGCCGCCCCCGGGGTCACCGCCGGCGACCACGACGAGCGCACCCGGGCGCGGCAGCCGGTGCAACGCACCCACTTCAACTTCGGTCCGCGCGGGCCCCACCTGTTCGTCGACGATGTGGAGCACGCGTACGAGACGCCGCCGGACAAGCCGTACACCTGGATCCGCGGCATGCAGGTCGGCGGGCGGTCGTTGCTCTGGGGCGGGTCGGCGCTGCGCCTGTCCACGTTCGAGACGGCGGCCGGCGACGTCGACGGTTGCTCGCTGAGCTGGCCGATCGGGTACGCCGACCTGGCCGCCGCGTACGACGTCGTGGAAGATCTGGTCGATCTACGCGGGACCGCCGAGGAGTTGGCACAACTTCCCGACGGGCACTTCCGTGGCAAGCCGCCGGCGCTCACCCCCGCCGAGGCGGCGTTCCAGCACGCCTACCGCCGGGGGAACACCCGCCCGATCCCGGTGCGCTTCGTCTCGGCCGAGCGGGGCGAGGACGGCTGGCCGGAGTTCACCACGCAGGCCACCGCCCTCGCCCGGGCGGAACGGACCGGCCGGGTGACGCTGCGTTCGGACGCCCGGGTCACCTCGGTGACCGTCGACCCGGACGACGGCCGGGCGACAGGCGTCAGTTACGTGGACGCCGCCGTCCCGGGCGCCCGGCACCACGCCCGCGCCCGGGTCGTGTTCCTCTGCGGTGGCACCATCGAGACCGCCCGGCTCATGCTCAACTCGCACAGCCCCCGCCATCCCGACGGGCTCGGCAACAGCAGCGGCTGGCTGGGCCGTGGCCTGATGGACCATCCGCTCGTCACCTCGTCCGGCGTCCTCGACGGTCACCCGCCGATGCCGGCCCACCGGTCCGCCGGCCGGCAGAGCGGTCTGCTCGTCCCGCCGCCGCAGCCGCAGACCGGCGACATCCGCCCGTTCGCGCTCTGGGTGTCACTGCAACGCGGCGACGCCGGTCCGGCGTCGGGCGGGATCGACGCGCAGGGGGAGATGCTGCCGTACCGGCACAACCGGGTACGGCTCGGCGACACCCGGGACCGGTGGGGCGTCCCCGTGCCGGTCATCGAATGTGGCTACGGGCCGCACGAGGACCGGCTCTACGACGCCATGCGGCGCGAGGTGGAGCGGGCCGCGTCGGTCGCCGGCCTGCGGCTCACCGCCGTCGCGGACACGCTGACGTCGCCCGGCCGCAACGTCCACGATCTGGGTACCGCGCGGATGGGCCGGTCGCCGGCCGACTCCGTGGTGGATCCGGACAACCGCTGCTGGGACGCACCGAACGTCTTCGTCGCCGACGGGTCCTGCTTCCCGTCCGGCGGCTGGCAGAACCCGACCCTCACCATCATGGCGATCGCGGTGCGAGCGGCACGGTTCGCGGTGGGGTTGCTACGCGACAAGGCGTACTGACCATGGTTCCGCTTGGGAGGAAACGATGAACCCACCGCCACACCCGCTGTCGCATGCCGAGTACACGAAGATGGTGGACGAGGAGCGTTACCCCGACGACCCGCACGTTCCCCTGGACGAACCCTTCGTCAACGCCGCGGGGAGCATCCTGAACGTGCTTCTCGAGAGGTTCACGTCGGTGGCACTCATCGAGAGTCACCCCGGCGCCGTCCGCGCCAACCACTATCACAAGACCGACTGGCACTACGCCTACGTGCTGTCCGGCAGCGTCGTCTACGGCTGGCGGCCCGCGGACGGCACGGACGGCGTCCAGGTACGGACGTTCGAGGCGGGTCAGCTCTTCTTCACCCCACCCCTGGTGGCGCACGTGATGTACTTCCCGGAGCGGACCACGTTCATGACGTTCGCCCGGAACAAACGCGACCACGAGTCGCACGAGAGCGACGTGGTCCGCGTACCCCCGATGTTCGACCTCACCTGGTCGTCCTTCGCCGGGAGGTACGAGTACGCCGTAGCCGGCGGATCGCCGTCGTGACCTCGGCGCGGGTACGCCGCACGTGCGCGTTGTGCGGCACCGGAACCGCCGGTCACGTGGTCCTGTCACTCCCGTCCACGCCCTGCGCGAACGGTTTCGTGGGCAAGCCGCAGGAGCAGGAGCGCTTCCCCCTCGACCTGCAACTCTGCCCCGCGCCGGAATGCGGGCACCTCCAACTCGCCGCGGTGGTCAGCCCGTCCCTCCTGTTCGACAACTACGTCTACGCCTCGGGCACGTCGCCGTCGTTCGTCAAACACTTCGGCGACTACGCCGAGCGGGCGATCGACCTGCTCGGCCTGGACGAGAAGTCGTTCGTCGTCGACGTCGGGTCGAACGACGGAACGCTGTTGCGGCAGTTCGTCGAGCGGGGCGTGCCGGGTGTGCACGGCGTCGAGCCGGCGCGGGGGATCGCCGAGATCGCCGAGTCGCGCGGCGTACCCACGACGGTGGCCTTCCTGGACGCCGCCCTCGCGCTCGACCTGCGCGACCGGTTCGGGCCCGCGGACCTGGTCACCGCGAACAACGTCTTCGCCCACATCGGTGACCTGGCGCAGGCCGCCTCCGACGTGCGCTCCCTGCTCGGCCCGCGCGGGGTGTTCATCTTCGAGGTCTCCTACCTCGCCGACGTCGTCGAGGGCCTGCTGTTCGACACGATCTACCACGAGCACGTCGCCTACCATGCCGTCCGCCCGCTGGTCCGCTTCTTCGACCGGATGGGAATGACGTTGTTCGACGTGGAGCGGGTCCCCACCCACGGCGGCTCGATCCGGGTCCACGTGGCGAACGACGACCGTGCCGTCAGCCCGCGGGTGGCGGAACTCGTGAGATCCGAGGAGGAGGCGGCGCTCTTCTCCGCCCGGACGTACGAGGACTTCGGGGAGCGCATCCGGACCCGGGGGCAGAAGCTGCGGGAGCAGATCGCGACCCTGAAGCACGACGGATGGCGGTTCTGCGGTTACGGGGCACCGGCGAAACTGACGACCCTGATGTACTCCTTCGCACTCGACGCGGACGACGTCGAGTTCATCGTCGAGGACAGCCCGCTCAAGCGCGGACTCTTCACCCCCGGCACCCACATCCCCGTGGTCGGCCCGGAGCGGCTCGCGGAGGTGTCCGGTCAGCGGTACTGCGCACTCGTCTTCGCCTGGAACTACTACGACAACATCGTCGCCGGCCACGCGGACTGGTCCGGTCTCTGGATGAATCCGCTGACCTTGGCACGGCTGGACGGGAGAGCAGTCGAATGAGCACCCTCATCGATTCGGACATCGACGACATCTGCGTCGGCCTCGGCGAGTACGCACAGCGGTTCGACGGCAAGCGGGTCCTGATCACCGGCGCTCGCGGGTTCGTGGGTCAGTACCTGACGGCCGTCTTCCGGAGGCTCAACGCGAAATACCTGCGCGAGCCCTGCCAGGTCCTGGCGATGGACAACCTGCGGACGCCCGCCGACGGCAGCGCCACGCCGCTGGAGGACCCGCACATCACCTTCGTCGAGCACGACGTCGTCCTGCCGTTCAGCCCGGGCGGGAAGGTCGACTTCGTCGTGCACGCGGCCGGCATCGCCAGCCCGTACTACTACCGCAAGTTCCCGCTGGAGACCATGGACGTCGCCACCCACGGCCTGCGGAACATGCTCGACGTCGCGCGTGCCGACGGGGCGAGGCTGCTGTTCCTCTCGTCGTCGGAGATCTACGGAAATCCCGACGCCACCCACGTGCCGACGGCGGAGGACTACAACGGGAACGTCTCCTGCCTCGGTCCGCGTAGCTGCTACGACGAGTCGAAGCGATTCGGCGAGACGCTGCTTCAGGTCTACGTCCAGCAGTTCGGCGTGGAGGCGGTGATCGTCCGGCCGTTCAACGTCTACGGGCCCGGCCTGAGCCGCGAGGACTACCGCATCATGCCGAACATCGCGGTCCGGCTCTCGACCGGAGAGGCGATCGACGTCTACGGCGACGGGACCCAGACCCGCACGTTCTGCTACGCCACCGACGCGATCGTCGGGTTCCTGCTGGCGCTGCTGCGGGGGCGCCCCGGCGAGGCGTACAACGTGGGCGCGTCCGGTCCGGAGGTCTCCATCATCGACCTGCTGGAACTGGTGCGCGACTCCGTGCCGGCGCCGGACCTCAAATACACCGTGCGGGACTATCCGGACAGCTACCCCGGTGACGAGCCGATGCGGCGCTGCCCGGACCTGGTCAAGGCGTTCGACCACCTGGGCTACGAGCCGACCGTGCCCTTCACCGACGGCCTGCGGAAGTTCATCACCTGGTCCCAGGAGTACTACAGGTGATCCCGTGCCGCCGATGAGGCTGGGGATCGTCGGCACCGGGCGGTGGGGGTCACGGTACGTCGAGACCGTCGGCCGCATGTGGCCGGAAGGCGAGGTGCTGATCTCGGAGGTGGCCGGGCGCCGGGATTCGCCCGGGGCGCTCATCCGGAGCGCCGCGGTGGACGGGATCATCGTCGCCGCACCGGCGGCGACGCACTACGCGATCACGATGGAGGCGCTCGACGCCGGCGTTCCCGTGCTGGTCGAGAAGCCACTGGCGCCCACCCTGAGCGAGACGCTGGCGATCCGGGACCGTGCGGAGGCGCGCGGCAGCACGGTCATGGTCGGCCACCAGCACCTGCACGCCCCGGCCTTCCGGGAGCTGCGCGAGCGGGTCGCGGGCCGGGCGGTGAGCACGATATCCGGCACGTTCGGCGGCGACGGGCCGGTGCGCGCGGACTGCGACGTGCTCTGGGACTACGGTCCGCACGACTTCGCCATGGCGCTCGACCTGCTCGGCGACCAGGGACCGGTGACGCGGGAGTACGCCCGGTGCGAGGTCCCGGCGCCGGGCCGGCAGGACTGGGACGTCGGCGTCCGCGTCGGCGGAACGCCGGTCAGGTTCCGTTTCACCAACGCCGCGACGGCCCGGCACCATCGTTTCCGGGTGCGGCTGAGCGACGGCGGCGAGTACCGGTACGACGACTTCGCCCCGCACCGGTTGACCCTCGACGACGTCCCGATCGACGTCGCGGACACCCTGCCGCTGGACAACCAGATACGGGCGTTCGTCGCGGCCGTCCGCGGCGATAACGTCCCGTCGAGGACCTCCGATCTGGCGCTCGCGGTGCGGGTGGCCGAGGCGCTCACCAGGCTCAGCGCGACCCCGGCCGGCACCGACGCCTGATCTGTGGCGCTCTCGGTCCTCCGGCCGAGCCCCGTGGTGGTGGAGGTCAGTTCGGCGCCGGTGGGCTGACCGGCGCGCAGGCGGTCAGCGCCTCCTTCACCTTCGCGTCGGACGGGTCGAGACCGTCCGGGTCGACGCCACGCCCGGTGAGACAGGTGCGGTAGGCCGTGTCACGCCCGGCGTCCGGCGCGTCCGACCCACCGGGCCCGCCCCGCCCATCGGGCCCGCCCCGCCCGCCAGGTCGCTCGGTCGGCATCAGCGAGGAGCACGCCTCCTGCGCCTTCTGCCAGGTGGCCTCGTCGACATCCGCTGGTCGGCCCATCCCCGGAAACCCGCGTCCCGCACCGCCGGACGGGCGGGCCGTCGGAAAGCCGGACGGGCGGGCTGTCGGGAAGCCGGACGGGCGGGCCGTCGGAAAGCCGGACGGGCGGGCTGTCGGGCGGGCTCGGGGAGAGCGGTCCGGGTCGGCGGAGGGCAGGACGACGCCGTGGTCGCCCAGGCAGTTCCGGTATGCGACGAAGCCGTTGTTCCCCCCGCCGTCGGTCGCGGTGGCGGTGGGGGCGTCGTCCCCGCCGCAGCCGGTCAGCAGCGCCGACGCGGCGACGGTCAGGACGGCCGCCAGCAGGCGGCTTCTTCCAGTCTTCGACACGGAAACTCCTCAGCCTTTTCCGGGACCCGCTCAGGCAAGCGGCCTCAGCTCCGGGGCGCCTCGGACCCGGCTGGGAGTTGCCTCGGAGCTTCCCGGCGACACCGGGCGGACCCGCCGTCAGGGCCGCTCCTTTGAGGCAACTCCGAGCTGGGACCGAGCCGCCGGAGAGGAGCGCCCGGCAGACTGACCCGTCATGGGAGACGGCCAGGCCCGACTGTGGCGCACTCGACGGGGCCGCTGGGGAGCCGCTGCCGCCGGTGCCGCGCTCGTGCTCGCCGCCGCCGGGGCGTTGGTGTTCACGGCGGGCGCCGACGAGGTGCCAGCCCGGCCGGTCACCGTCGTGGTCGACCGCGGACCTGTCGAGATCGAGGTCGCCACCACGGGCACGGTCCAGACGACGACCACCCGGGCGCTGAGTTTCACGGTCTCCGGCACGGTGGCGAGCGTTGCCGTCCGGCCCGGTACGGTGGTGCAGGCCGGGCAGCAGCTTGCCACGCTCTCGGATGAGGACGTCGCCACGGCGGCCGGTGCGGTCGACCGTGCCGAGCAGGATCTCGCGGATGCCCGCAACGCGCTGGCCGAGGCGCGCGAGTCGACAAGTGCGGCGTCGAACTGCCCGACCGCCGCCGTCCGCGCGGTCGGCTCCGCCAGCGGCGCCCTCCGCACCGTCGCATGGATGTCGCCGCAGCCCACCGGGACGGTGACCCCCACTGCCCCGGCGGCATCAGAGTCCGCGACGCCGACGCCGTCCTCCCCGGGCGCGCCGCCCACCTCCCCCGCCCACCCCGCTCCCACCCGCACCGCGCCCACCAGCTCGGGCACCGTGCGGCCCGAGGCGACGCGAGTGCCCGCCTGCGCCGGCGGATCGTCGGGCGGAAGCGACCGGATCCTTGACGCCCAACGCCGGGTGAACCAGGCCGAGGCAGCCGTGGCGGAGGCGGAGAGCACGCGGTCCGGTGTCACCGTCGTCGCGCCGATCCGGGGCACCGTCCTGGCGGTCGCCGGGAAGGTGGGCAGCGCGGTCGGGCGAGGCGCCACCTTCATTACCCTGGCGGACACCTTCAACATGCAGGTCGAGGCGAAGTTCCCAGAGGCGGACGCGGCGGCGATCGCGGTCGGGCAGACCGCCACGGTGGGCCTCGCCGACCGGGCCGGCGAGACGTTTCCGGCCACCGTCGTGCAGGTGGACCCGGCCGGCACCGCCGACGGCCAGTTGGTCCGTTACGGCGTCGTGCTCTCGTTCACCGAGGCCCCGAAGAACCTGCTGATCGGGCAGACCGCGGCGGCGACCGTGCGTACGGGCTCGGTGGCAGACGCGCTGCGGGTGCCCTCCACCGCGGTGCACGATGTGACGGACGGCCACGGCCGGGTGCGGTTCGGCGCCTCCGGTGAGACGCGGACGGTCGCCGTCGGTCTGCGTGGCGATCAGTACACCCAGGTCATCGATGGTTTGACTGCCGGTGACGTCGTTCTGCGGTCGTGGTGACAGCTGGGACACAGGTTCAACACAGGCCGCTCCGAGGCGGACCCGGTAGGCAGGGTCGGTGCAGATCGACATCCCCCGACCGACCGGGGGCGGCCCGGTCCCCGCTCTCGCCGGCACGGCCGGCGCCGCCCGGGTCCTGGTGGTGGACGACGAGCCGAACATCTCCACGCTGCTCGCCTCCGCGCTGCGTCTGGTCGCGTACGACACGCGGGTGGCCGCAAGCGGCCGGGCGGCCCTGGCCAGCGTCGAGGAGTTCGACCCCCACCTGGTCGTCCTCGACGTGATGCTGCCGGACCTCGACGGGTTCGAAGTGGCCCGGCGGCTGCGTGCGGCCGGGCGGCCGGTGCCGGTGCTCTTCCTGAGCGCCCGGGACACGGTGGAGGACCGGGTGGCCGGGCTGGTCGTCGGCGCGGACGACTACGTCGCCAAGCCGTTCAGCCTCGAAGAGGTGGTGCTGCGGATCCGGGCCATCCTGCGACGCAGTCAACCTGAGCCCTCGGCGGTGCCGGAGACCTCGACGCTGCGCTACGCCGACCTGGAGCTCGACGACGGCGCGCACCAGGTGCGCCGGGCGGGCCAACTGGTGGAGTTGTCACCGACCGAGTTCAAACTGCTGCGCTACCTCCTGGTCAACGCCGGCCGGGTGGTGAGCAAGGCGCAGATCCTCGACCGGGTGTGGAACTACGACTTCGGCGGTGACGGGCGGATCGTCGAGTCGTACGTGTACTACCTGCGGCGCAAGGTCGACCGGCTCGGCCCGCCGCTCATCCACACGGTTCGCGGCGTGGGGTACACCCTTCGGTTGTCGACCGGGGACGAGTGAACGGCCGACTGGGGGTGCGCCGGTGGGCGCACTGGACGCTGCGGTCCCGGCTCGTCCTCGTCATCGGCGCGCTCACCACGGTCGCCCTTCTCGGTGCGAACACGGCCGGATTCTTCCTGCTCCATGGCTATCTGCTGGAGCGGATCGACGACCAGTTGGCGGCCCAGGCCCGTCCGTTGCACGCCGTCCGCGGGCCGGGGACGGCGCCCAGAACCGGTGACTCCACAGCCCCGGGTGTCGGGCCGTCCGCGAGCCCGGCACCCCGGGCGGAGCCCGAACCGACGTCCGGTGCCGTGCGTGGCCTGCCCGGCCGGTTCGCCCGCCTGGGACAGGACCAGCTGGTCCTGGTCTATCGCCCGGACGGCACCCGGGACGCCGAACGCAGCAGCACACCGGCGACGGGGAGCCCGGATCCGGGCACGCTCGCCGAGGTGCGGGCGCGAGCCGCGACCGGGCGTCCGTACACCGCTGCGGCCGGTGCGGGCGGGGACGACTGGCGGTTGCTCGCTGTGCCGG
This sequence comes from Micromonospora sp. WMMD975, assembly GCF_029581215.1. Classification (NCBI taxonomy): domain Bacteria; kingdom Bacillati; phylum Actinomycetota; class Actinomycetes; order Micromonosporales; family Micromonosporaceae; genus Micromonospora; species Micromonospora sp. WMMD975. Next base: position 5,511,452 of record NZ_CP120739.1, on the reverse strand, counting down.
TCGGGCAGGAGGGCGGGGTGGTGGTCCTCGGCGTGTCCCTGAGCGAGGTGGACCGGACCGCCGAACGGTTGCTGCTCATCGACGGGGCGGTCACCGCCACCGTGCTGCTCGGGCTGGGTCTGCTCGCGGCCTCGGTGGTCCGGTTGGGGCTGCGCCCACTGACCACCATGGAGGGCATCGTCGCGGGTATCACCGGGGGTGAGCCGACCCGCCGGGTCGACGGGGCCGACCCGCACACCGAGCCGGGGCGGCTCGGCGCGGCGGTGAACCTGATGCTGGACCGGATCGGCGCCGAGATGGCCGCCCGTGCCGCCTCGGAACGGCGGCTGCGTCAGTTCGTCGCGGACGCCTCGCACGAGCTGCGTACCCCGCTCACCTCGATCCGGGGTTTCGCGGAGCTGTACCGGCGCGGCGGCGCTCCGCCGGGGCCGCCCCTCGACGAGGTGATGGGCCGCATCGAGGGCGAGGCGGCCCGGATGGGTGTGCTGGTCGAGGATCTGCTCCTGCTCGCCCGGCTGGACCGGCAGCGGATCCCGGTGTGGTCTCCGGTCGACCTGCTGGAGGTGGCCGCGGACACCATCCGTGACGCGCACGCCCGCACACCGAGGCGGCGTGTCCGGCTGACCACCCTGGCCGACCGCGACGACTCGTTCGAGCCGCCGAGCGTGCTCGGCGACGAGCACCGGCTCCGCCAGGTTGCGGCGAATCTGGTCGGCAACGCGCTCCAGCACACGGGGCCGGAGGTGCGGGTCACCGTCCGGGTCGGGCGGTTGCCCGCACCACCGGCCGACCCGGTTGTCCGGTCCGCCCCGCCGCCCGCGCCGGCCGGCGGGCTCGCGGTGCTGGAGGTGCACGACGGCGGGCCGGGGATACCCGTGGCGCACGCCGGTCGGGTGTTCGAGCGGCTCTACCGGGTGGATCCCAGCCGCGGGCGGGGCAACGGCGGCGGCTCCGGCCTGGGGCTTTCCATCGCCGCTTCAATCGTGCACGCCCACGGCGGCTGCATCGAGTTGGATACCGCGCCGGGTGCGGGAACGACGTTCCGGGTGCTGCTGCCCACCGCGCCCGACGATGCTGCCGGGCATCCCACCGCCGGGGTACACGCCGCCGGCGATGGCCCGGCCGACCAGCCCGCGTTGCGGACGGCGATTCCGAGCCAGCTCTGAGCTTCCCTGGAACGTTCTCCCAGCCGGCCGGTGAAGGCTTCGGCCATGCGTGTGCGCCTGCCGGCTCTCCTGCGCCGGCCTCCCGTGGCGGTGAACGCCGCACTGGCCCTGCTGTTGCTCGGCGGCGGCTACTGGGCCTGGTCGTCGGTGACCGGTGACTCCGCGGCACAGGTGGAGCCCGGCCGGTCCGCCCGGTCGGTCGTGGTGTCGCGGGGCACGGTGACCGCCACGGTCACGGCGGACGGCTCGATCGAGAGCGCCACCACGGCGAGCGCGGGCTTCGTCACCGCCGGCACGGTCACCGACATCCGGGTACGGGTCGGGCAGACCGTCAAGAAGGGACAGCTGCTGGCCACTGTCGATCCCGCCGCGGCCGAGCGGGCGCTCAAGCTGGCCCGGGCGAACCTGGACGCCGCCGAGAACGCGCTGGACCGGGCCCGGGCCGCCGACGGCGACACCTCTTCCGCCGAGAACTCGGTGACCCAGGCGGAACTCGCGGTCGACGAGGCCGAGGCCGGGGTTGCCGGGACGAGACTCGCCGCGCCGATGGCCGGCACGGTGGTCGCCGTCAACGGCACGGTGGGCAGCTCGTCCGGCGGTGGATCGACCGGCAATCCGGGTGGTGGCTCCCCCGGCGGTTCCGGTGGCCAGCAGGACGCCGGCACGTCGAGCACGGCCACCGGGTTCGTGGACCTCGCCGACCTGACCCACCTACAGGTCAGCGCGGCGGTCGCGGAGGCGGACGCCACCCGGCTCAAGAGCGGGCAGACCGCCACCGTCACCTGGAACGCGCTGTCCGGCGCCCGGGCCGCCGGGACGGTGACGGCCATCGACCCCCAGGCCACCACCAGCAACAACGTGGTCACCTACGGCGTGACGATCGGCTTGGGCGAGCTGCCGACCGGCGCGAAGCCGGGGCAGACGGTCACGGTGAGCGTGGTCACCGGCACCGCCCAGGACGTCCTCCTGGTCAACTCGACCGCGGTCAGCGGCAGCGGTGACCGGCACACCGTCACCGTGGTCACGGAGACCGGCGAGGAGACACGGCGGATTCAGGTCGGACTCGCCGGGAACCAGGCGTACGAGATCACCTCCGGGCTTGCCGAGGGTGAGCGGGTGGTCCTGCCGGAGAGCAGCGCCGGGACCGGCAACACCGGCGGCGGCCTCCGGGGCGGCGGGAACTTTCCCGGCGGCGGGTTCCCGGGTGGCGGCCAGGGCCCGCGACAGGCCGGGAACGCGGGCCGCTGATGGACCTCCGGGACACGCCGCACCGTCCGGTCCTGGACGTCCGCGGGCTGACCAAGGTGTACGGCGAGGGGGACGCGGCGGTGCACGCGCTGCGCGGCGTCGACCTCTCGGTCGAGGCGGGCGACTACGTGGCGATCATGGGTTCGTCGGGTTCCGGCAAGTCCACCCTGATGAACATCCTCGGCTGTCTCGACGTGCCGTCGGGCGGGCGGTACCTGCTCGACGGGGTGGACGTGAGCAGCCTCGCCGACCGGCAGCTCGCGCTGGTCCGCAACCGGCTGATCGGCTTCGTGTTCCAGGCGTTCAACCTCATCCCCCGCACCAGCGCGCTGGCCAACGTGGAGCTGCCGCTGGCGTACGCAGGCGTCCGCGCGACCCGGCGCCGGCGTCGGGCGATGGCCGCGTTGGACGCCGTCGGACTCGCCGACCGGGCCGACCACCATCCCAACCAGCTCTCCGGCGGGCAGCAGCAACGGGTGGCCGTGGCCCGGGCGCTGGTCACCGAGCCCGCGCTGCTGCTCGCCGACGAACCCACCGGCAACCTCGACAGCCACTCCACCGAGGACATCCTGGTCATTCTCGACCAGCTCAACGCCGCCGGCCGGACGATCGTGCTGATCACCCACGAAACGGAGGTCGGCGCCCGGGCCCGGCGTCTCGTCCGGCTCTTCGACGGTCAGGTCCGCGTCGACAACCGGCAGGACGTGCCGGGGCGGCACACGGCGGGAGCACCGAGGTGACCCTGGTCGAGATCCTCCGCTTCGCGCTGCGCGGGGTGGCCGCAAACAAGCTGCGCTCGGCGCTGACGATGCTCGGCATCCTGATCGGCGTCGCGGCGGTCATCCTGCTGGTCGCGGTGGGCAACGGGTCAGCTCAGGCGATCACGAGCCGGATCGAGGCGCTGGGCACCAACACCCTCACGGTGACCGGCACCAACCGGGGCGGGGGCGGCGGCGGGCTCACCGTGGAAGTGGCCGACGCGCTGGCCGACCCGGTGCTCGCTCCCGACGTACGATCGGTGTCTCCGCTGGTCAGCGCCGCAGCCACGGTGACCTACCAGGGCGCGGAGCACGAGGTCGGCCAGTTCGTCGGCACCCGGCCGAGCTGGTTCGACGCCTCGAACTCGCCGGTCGCCAGCGGCACGGCGTTCAGCCGGGACGACGAGGCGCAGGGCCGCCGGGTGGTGGTCGTCGGAAGCACCGTCGTCGACGAGTTGTTCGCCGGGGCCGACCCGATCGGGAAACAGGTCACCGTCGGAGGCGCGCTGTTCACGGTGGTCGGCACGTTGGCCCCGAAGTCCGCGACCGGCTTCCAGGACGCCAACGACCTGGTGGTCGCCCCGCTGCGGGCCGTACGCGAGGTGCTGACCGGCTACGGGGCGCTCAGCTCGATCCTCGTCGAGGCGAGGAGCCCGGAGCGGGTGGAGGAGGTGCAGGCGCAGATCGGCACGGTGCTCGCCCAACGGCTGCCGGGCACCGGCGCCGGCAGCACCCCGTACCGGATCCAGAACGCCGCGCAACTGCTCCAGACGCAGACCGAGACGGCCGACACGTTCACGGTCCTGCTCGGCGCGGTTGCCGCGATCAGCCTGCTCGTCGGCGGTATCGGTATCACCAACATCATGCTCGTCACCGTCACCGAACGGACCCGGGAGATCGGTATCCGTAAGGCCCTGGGCGCCCGGCGCCGGACCGTCCTGATCCAGTTCCTGACGGAGGCGACCCTGCTCAGCCTGATCGGCGGGGCGCTGGGGGTGGCCGCCGCGCTGGTCGGGTCCCGGTTCTCCATCGTGGGCGTGCGGCCGGTGATCGTGCCGAGTTCCGTCGTGCTGGCCCTCGGCGTGTCGGTCGCGATCGGGCTGTTCTTCGGCGGCCTGCCGGCGGCCCGGGCGGCCCGCCTGCGCCCGATCGACGCCCTGCGTTACGAGTAGCCCATCCGGAGAGGCGAGGACATGGACGACACCGACACCGTCATCTTCGAACGGGCGGCAGCCGAAGCGACGGGGCAACCGGACCGCGCGGCGGAGCCCGACGGTGACCTCTCCGCCGCACTCGCCGCCGCCGCGCCACGCCGCTTGTGGAACCGGGGCACCGTCGTGCTGGCCGGGCTGGTGCTGGTGCTGGTCGGCTTCCTGGCCGGGACGCAGGTGCAGCAGCGCTGGGGGGACGCCCCGGCCGCGGCGCGCCCCGGCCGGACAGGGGGCTTCCCGGGGGCGGCGCCCAGCGGGTTTCCCGGCGGGGGTTCGGGGCGCGGAGAGCTGGGCGGTGGGTCGACCCCGAACTCCGCCGCGGTGGCCACCACCGGGAAGGCGAAGCTGATCGACGCGGGTGTCCTGTACGTGGAGACCGCCGACGGCACCGTGGTCACGGTGCGGACCGACGACCGCACCACGGTGCTGACCGGCCGGAAGAGCGAGCTGGCGAAGATCAAGGCTGGGCAGACGGTCAGCGTGCAGGGCGACCGGTCGGCGGACGGCACGGTCACCGCCACCACGGTCACCGCCACCGGCTGAGCCGGGCGAACCGCGCCTTGTCCGGCACCGATCCTGGCGCAGGCGCATGTGGTCAGGTCGCGGCGGTTGAATGACGTCACGGCGATGGTCAGCAGCACCGCGGGTTCGCGACAGAGCCGGAGGGGCGGGCGCCCGCACCGAGGACGTCACCATGACCGCCACCGCGTCCAGGCCACCCGTCGTCTACCGCCGCAGGTCGCGTCGCTGGTAGGCGTACAGACCGGCCGTCACCGCCGCGACCGTCGCCGCGCCCATGACGGCCAGCGCGAGCCAGTCCGGCGCCGTCTCAGGCACGGCCGCGAGATGGCGGTACGGCGACAGCGCGCTCACCCAGCCCGGCGCGTCGACGCTGTCGGCGAGGACCATGAGCAGGAATCCGCCGGCGGTCGGCACCATGCCCCACGCCACCACGCCGTGCGGTGCGCGGCCGTGGGCCACAGCCGCGGCGGCGAGGCTGAGCAACGCGACCGGTAGCGCGTTCCAGGCGCCGGCGAGTGCCGCCGGCAGCGGCAGGTTCGCGCCGACCAGGTTGGTGCCGAGCCACGTCGCGGTCGCGGCGACGGTGACGAGGAGCGCCGCGCCGGTGGCCGTGGTGAGTAGCTCGGCGCCGAGTAGTCGGGTGCGGGTGGCCGGTCCGGCGTGCAGGAGGGTCAGGCGTCCGCTGGTCTCGGCGGTGGCGAGCGCGGCGAGCCGGACGGCGGTGAAGGCGCCGACCGGGACGGCGAGCAGGGCGAACAGCGTCGCGGTGTAGCCGCGGACCGTGCCGAGGCCGCCGAAGCCCGCCTGCGCTGCCAGGTCGGCGAACCGGGGGTTGTCGGCGAGGAATCCGGTCAGCGAATCGGCGAGCAGACCGATCAGCAGGAAGTAGGCGCCGAGCCCGGCCGACCAACCGGCCAGCGGTCGCAGCAGTCGCCGGATGGCGAAGGCTTCCACCGAGCCGAGCAACCACAGCCGGGCCGGCCGGCCGGTGGCGGGGGCGAGCAGCCCGGCCCGGGCGTCGCGTCGACCGGCCAGGGCGAGTGCGGCGACGGCCAGCGCGACGGCGGTGAGCGCGGGCACGATCAGGGGTGCCCAGCGGTCGTCCCGGTAGGGGTGGAGCAACGCCAGCGGGCCGTACGGCGGCAGCCAGCGCAGCCAGCCGAGGGCGGTGACCCCGTCGCCGACCATGCGGGCCATCAGCCCCACGCCGAGGAACGCCAGCGCGGCCCCGGTCGCCCCCGACCGCGTCGGGAAGACCTGTGCGGCGAGGGCCGCCACCGCGACCGCCACCACGCCGGCCGACGTCAGACCGGCGGCGTGCACGACCGCCCCGCGGCCCGGGGTGCCGGCCGCGGTGAGTGCCGCGGCGAGCGTGACCCCGGTCAGGACCATCGCGGCCGTGAGCACCGCGAGGTGCCGGCCGAGCAGCACCGGGCGGCTGAGTCGGCCGGCGAGCAGGAGATCCCACCGGCCCGCTTCCTCCTCGCCCCGGGTCACGCGGGTGGTGACGAGCGTCCCCCAGACCGACAGCAGCACGGCGAGGACGACGCCGGTGCGCCAGACCGTGAAACCGCCGGCCGTGTCGAGGGCGACCGGCTCGCCGAACAGGGTGCGGATCGCGGGGTTACCGGCCAGGGCGGCGAGGGCCTCCGCGCCGCCCCCGTCGGCGATCGTGCTGGCGTACGTGGCGACGACCAGCACCGACATGCCGACCGCCAGGGTGAGCACGATGAGGGCCCCTCGGCGTACCTGCCGGACGGCGAGCCGGGTCACGGCCCGGCCGGCGGCCGGACGGACCGGGAGGGGGAGGCCGTGGGCGGTCATCGGGCCGACTCGCCGTAGTAGTCGAGGAAGATCTCCTCAAGGCTCGGTTCCCGCACCGTGAGCGCGGTGAGGTCGGCGGCGGCGAGGGCGCTCAGCGCCGGTGCCGGCGGCCCGGTCATGGTGAAGCGGAGCATCCTGCTGTCCTGGGCGACGATCTCGACGCCGGCCACGTCGCGCAGGTCGGGCGCGGGGCCGGTGAAGCCGGCGGTCACCTCCGTACGGTGCAGGCGGCGCAACCCACCGACGGTGGCTACGTCGACGAGCCGGCCGGCACGCAGGATCGCCACCCGGTCGCAGACGGCCTCGACCTCGGCGAGTTGGTGGGAGCAGAGGAAGACCGTCTGCCCGTTGTCGCGCGCGACCGCGACGGCGCGCCGGAACTGGAGTTCCATCAGGGGATCCAGGCCACTTGTCGGCTCGTCGAGGACCAGCAGCGGCGCGCGGGTGGCGAACGCCGCGACCAGGGCGACCTTCTGCCGGTTGCCGGTGGAGTAGGCACGGGCCGGCGTGGACAGGTCGAGGGCGAACCGGTCCACCAACTCGTCGCGGTAGGCCCGGTCGACACCCGGCCCGGTGGCGGCGAGCAGCTCCAGGGTCTCCGCGCCGGTGAGCTGCGGCCAGAGCGCCACGTCGGCCGGCACGTACGCCAGCAGCCGGTGCGCCGCGGCGACGTCCGCCGCGTCGGCGTCGAAGATCCAGGCCCGCCCGGCGGTGGGCCGGGCCAGGCCGAGCAGCAGCCGGATCGTGGTGGACTTGCCGGCGCCGTTGGGGCCGAGGAACCCGAACACCTCACCCGCCGGCACGTCGAGGTCCAGCCGGTCGAGGGCCAGCAGGCTCCGGTAGCGTTTGGTCAGGTGTTGAGTGCGGATCGCGGGTGCGGCCACGTGTGCCTCCGGTCGACGACGTGTCACGACTGCCGACCAGGCTTCCCGGCGCACCGGCCCTCACCGTACTCCCGTGTGTCACGCCCGAACAGAGCAGCACGGCCGGTCGACGCCCGTCGCGCCGGTCGTCGCCGGTCGTTATGATCACCGGGATCCGTGGAGCGCCGGGAAGACTGGTCGGCACCGTGATGGTCCGCGTCCCGGAGGGATCCCCGTGCTGCTGCTGTGCTTCGCCGCCGTCCTGCTGGCCGCCGTGCTCGTCTCCGCGCTGGCCCACCGCACCATCCTGTCGACCGCGGCGCTGTTCCTGGTCGCCGGTTTCCTGCTCGGCGAGGACACCACCGGCGTGCTGCACCTGCGCGCCGACTCCCCGATCGTGGCGCAACTGGCCGAACTGGCGCTGTTCGCGGTGCTGTTCACCGACGGGATGCGGGCCGGTTGGGCCGACCTGCGCTCGGCGTGGCGGTTGCCCGGGCGCGCCCTGGGCTGGGGCCTGCCGCTGACGTTGCTCGTCACCGCCGTGCTGGCCCACTACGTCGCCGGGCTCGACTGGCCGGAGGCGCTGCTGATCGGGGCGATCCTCGCCCCCACCGACCCGGTCTTCGCCGCCGCGCTGGTCGGCAACGACAAGGTGCCCGCCCGGCTGCGGCACCTGCTCAACGTCGAGTCCGGCGTCAACGACGGGCTCGCCCTGCCCTTCGTGGTCGTGCTGCTGGCCGTCGCGGCCGGCTCCGAGGACCTGCACCTGGGGGAGTTGGGCACCGAGCTGGCGGTGGGACTGCTGATCGGCGTGCTGGTGCCGTTGGCCGCCATCGCGCTGGAGCGCACCAGATGGTTCGCCGCGTCCGCGGCGTACGCCCCGCTCAACGGGGTGGCGATCGGGCTGCTGGTGTTGGCGCTGGGCAAGGTCACCCACGGCAACCTGTTCCTCGCCGCGTTCGCCGCCGGCATCACCGTGGCCACCTTCGGGCCGCGGGAACGGGCCGCATTCGAGCACTTCGGGAGAACGTCGCCGAGCTGCTGAAACTCGCCGCGCTGCTAGTGTTCGGAGCGCTGATCTCGGTGGACTTCCTCGGGGAGATCTCCTGGGCCGGCTGGGTCTTCGCCGTCCTGGCCATCGTGGTGGCCCGACCGGTGGCGCTGTGGATCTCCTTCCTGCGCTCCGGACTGGGCCTGCGGGAACAGGCCGCCGCGATGTGGTTCGGCCCGAAGGGCTTCGCCTCGGTCGTCTACGGGCTGCTGGTCCTCGAATCCGGCATCGCCGCCGGCGACGAGGTCTTCCACTTGGTGGCGCTGACCATCGTCATCTCGATCCTGGCGCACTCCTCCACCGACGTCGTGGTCGCGCGGGCCTTCGACGACTCCCGCGAGACGCCCGCCTGGCACGGGGTGCTGCGCCGGATCGGGCAGGCCCGCCGGCGGTGACGCACGTCGAGCACCAGCGCGCCGACCCACCGCAGCGGGGTTCCGTCAGCCGCACCGGACCCGGCGCCCACGACGCCCTCTCCCGCCGCCGGTCACGTCCCGGGTGGTCGCGGGGCCGGGTGTGCGGTAACTCCCTGGGAATCGGGCGGGTCGGGTGCGGCGAAGGTGACCGGCGCGCCGAAGGCGGCCCGTCGGGCGGCGCGGCGCAGCGCGGCGAGCACGGCCGGGCCGACGAGGACGATCGCCACGGCGGTGGTGATCGCCCGGCCGGTGTCCCAGCCGAAGGTGGAGGTGACGGCGGTGAACAGGGCCAGCCGGTGCAGGTTCTCCAGCACCGGTGCGCCGGGCAGGTAGGACAGTTGGGTGTCGGCGCCGATGCTGAACGGCCAGAACCACAGGTTCATCAGCAGGCCGTACCCGTAGGCGGCGACCGCGCCGTATCCGGCGAGCACCGCGGTTTCGGTCCGGCCGCGTAGCCGGGACGGGAGCAGGCCGGCGCCGAGGCCGATCCACGAGGCGCACAGCATCTGGAACGGTAGCCACGGTCCGATTCCGGCGGTGAGCAGCGCGGAGGCGAACAGAGACGTGGAGCCGAGCAGGAACCCGAAGCCGGGCCCGAAGATCCGTCCGGCGAGTACGAGCAGGAAGAAGACCGTTTCGATGCCGGCGGTGCCGGCGCCGAGGGGGCGTAGCGCGGCGTTGACGGCGGAGAGCACGCCGAGCATCGCCAGGGTCTTGCTGTCGATGCCGCCGGAGCTGAGTTCGGCCAGCAGGAGCGCCACGAGCACCGGCAGCATGAGGAAGAAGACAAGCGGCGCTTCGCCGGTGCGGGCGGTGCTCTCGGGGTGCGCGGGTACGAAGAACGGCCAGGTGAAGGTGGCCAGCGCGGCGGCCGAGGCGAGTGCCAGGACCACGGCGGTCCGGGGCGCGATCCGCGGCCCGCTCACGTCGGTGCTCCGGCTATCCGGAGCGCGGCGGCCACCTGGTCCACGGTCAGCCACGGTTGCGGTGCGAGGACCTTGGCGACCTGCGGTGCGAAGGCCGGTGAGGCAAGCATGACCTCCGCGGTGCTGCCTTCGGCGACGATCTCTCCCTCGGCCATCACGATCACCTGGTCGGCCAGGGTCGCGACGAGTTCGACGTCGTGGGTGGCCAGGACCACGCTGCGGCCGGCGGCGGTCAGCTGCCGGACGAGCGTGCCGAACTGCTTCTTGGCGTGGTAGTCCAGGCCACGGGTCGGTTCGTCGAGCAGGATCACCGGCGGGGCGGCGGTGAGCTGGACGGCGAGTGCGAGGGCCAGTCGTTGTCCCTCGGACAGGTCGCGGGGGTGCCGGTCGCCGGGCAGGTCGGGGACCAGTTGGTCGAGGACGGCGCGGCAGGTGCCGGTCGGCGCGTCGCTCTCCCGGTCGGCCTGGTCGCATTCGGCGTCCACGGTCTCCAGGTAGAGCAGGTCCGTGGGATTCTGCGGGACCAGGCCGACGTGCCGGCGGGCCTGACCGGCCGGCAGGGCCTTCGGGTCGACGCCGCCGCGGGCACCGGTGACGGTGACGGCGCCACCGTGGCGGGGGCCGCTGCCCTGCACCGCCCACAGCAGGCTGGACTTGCCGGAACCGTTACGGCCCATCAGCGCGACGACCCGGCCGGGATGCAGGTCGAGGTCGACCCCGGCCACGGCGACCGTGCCCGGATACCGGACGACGATCCCGCGGGCGGTCAGCACCGGAGCGGGTGCCGGCTCCGGTGCCGGCGTGGCGGGGGCCGCGTCGGCGAGTCGGTGGCGCAGGGCGGCGGCGCGTCGGCGGGCGTCGCGTACGGACAACGGCAGCGGGGTCCAGCCGGCGAGCCGGCCCAGCTCGATCAGGGGTGGCGCGAGGTCGATCCCGGCGAGCACGGTCGCCGGTGCCCCGTCCCGCACGTGCCCGTCGCCGGGCAGGTAGAGCAGCCGGTCGGCGTACTGCACGACCCGTTCCAGCCGGTGCTCTGCCAGGACCACGGTGACGCCGAGGTCGTGCACCAGGCGGGTGACGGTGGCGAGGACGTCCTCGGCGGCGGTGGGATCCAGCGCGGAGGTGGGTTCGTCGAGGACAAGCACCCGCGGATGAGCGGTGAGTACGGCGCCGATGGCCACCCGCTGCTGCTGCCCGCCGGACAGCGTGCGCAGCGGCCGGTCCCGCAGCTCGGCGATGCCGAGCAGGTCGAGCGTCTCCTCGACCCGCTTGCGCATGACGGCCGGCGGCAGGGCCAGCTGTTCCATGCCGTACGCCAGTTCCTCCTCGACGGTGTCGGTGACGAAGCCGGACAGCGGGTCCTGGCCGACCACACCGACCACGTCGGCGAGGTCACGCGGCGGGTGGTGACGGGTGTCCCGGCCGTCCACGGTGACGGTGCCGTGCAGGGTGCCGCCGGTGAAGTGCGGCACCAGTCCGTTGATCGCCCGCAGCAGGGTGGACTTGCCGGCGCCGGTGCGGCCGGCGACCAGGCACAACTCGCCCTCTTCGATGCGGATCGTCACGTCCCGCAGCGGCGGTGGACCGTCGTCGGCGTAGCGGACGGTGACCCGGTCGAACTCGATCACGTGCGGCCTCCCGCCGTCGCCGGCATGGTGGGTCGGGTCGGCGGAGCGGCGGTGTCCGCCGGGCCGGTCGGCGGCCGGGTGGGCGCGGCCGGCGGAGGTGGCGGCGCCAGCCAGGCCGGCGCCGCCGCGACCGCGACGGCGAGCAGCGTCAGCGGGGTCAGCGCGGGCCAGGTGAGCGGGCTGACCGGCGGATAGAGCAGCTCCGGGTCGACCGAGCCGGCGAGCGTCGTCAGGGCGGCGGTGGCCACGCCGCAACCGGCCACCACCAGTTCCGCGGCTCGCCAGCGGTCCGGCCGGTAGCGGCTGCGCCGGACCCGCCGGCCGGCCAACAGCATCCCGGTCACGGCGGCGACCAGCCCGGCGAGCAGCATCGGCAGACCGAGGAAACCGGCTCTGCCGGTGTCGAGCAGACCGTAGGTGCCGGCGCAGACGCCGATCAGCCCGCCGAGCACCAGCACGCCGGTCGCGGTGCGCTGCCCGGCCGGCACCGCGGCGGTGCGCCCGTAGCCGCGGGAGTCCATCGCCGCCGCGAGGGCCAGGGACCGGTCGAGGGCGTCGGCAAGCACCGGCACGGCGATCCCGCGCAGCGCCCGCATCCCGCGTCCGGGTGCGCCACGCAGTCGCCGGGCCCGGCGCACCCGGAGCACGCTTTCCACCAGTTGCGGAGCGACCGACAGCGCCACCACCACGGCCGTGCCGACCGCGTACAACGCGCCGGGTACGGCCTTGAGCAGCCGCTTCGGGTTGGCCAGCGCGTTCGCGGCGCCCAGGCAGACAAGCATGGTGGCCAGCCGCAGCCCGTCGTAGAAACCGCCGAGGACCTGTTCGGCGGCGACCGGCCCGAGCAGCCGGATGCCCGCCGCCCAGGCCGGCAGGGGGATCTCCGGCAGGCGGAGCAGCACATGGTCGCCCTGACCGCCGCCGAACACGATCCGGAACACCACCCGCATGCCCACCACGACCGCGGCCAGCCACAGGTACATCCGGAACGCCAGGGCCCACGGGGCGTCGCCGCGCCGCCGGACCACCACCAGCGCGGCGGTGGCGACGAGCAGACCCAGCGGCAGCGGGTTCGTGGTGTGGCTGGCCGCCGTGGCCAGGCCGAGCGCCCACAGCCACCACGCCCCCGGGTGCAGCCCGCGGGGCAGCCGCGCCGCCGACCACCGGACCGGCCGCCGGCCGGTGCCGAGGGCCGGATCCGGGCTGGTCCCGACCGTGGCGGTGGCGGACCGGTCAGGCATCCGGTTCGGTGGTACGCCGTCGCCGCGCGGCGATCAACCCGCCGCCGGCCAGCAGGACGAGCAGCAGCACCCCGGCGATCGTGCCGAACGGTGGACCTGCGCCGTCGCGGGGGGCAGCGACGTCTGTCAACTCCGGCCCGGAGGCGCCCGGCGACGACACGCCGGTGGCCCCACCGGTCGGGGCACCGACCTGGCTCGGCGTCGGCGACGGGGCGCCGGTGGCCGTACCCGTGGGGGCGGGGAGCCCGGTGGCGTCGACGGTCGGTCCGGCCGCACCCGGCCGACCGCCAGGTGGGGCGGCCCCGCGACCACCCTGCGCGGGCGGTGCGACAGGCCCACCACCGGCGGCCGGCGGCGTCGCGACCGGTCCACCACCGCCCGTGGCCGGCGGTGGCGCGGGCGGCGCCGGTGGCGCGGGTCGCTTCGGTACGACGTCGGGCCGGGGCGCGTCGTTGCTGCCGCGGTTGAGCGAGAACGACCAGCCCTCGAAGCTGCCGGCCGGCGGTCTGCGGTTGGCCACGCCCTTGTCGCTGTAGGTCCAGCCACCGCCGTTCGAGGCGTGCCAGTACGACCAGTAGGCGCTGGCCGGCGGCGTGTCGACGCACTTCTCCGCGGCTGCCGACGGCTTGCCCTCGATCCGGCAGATGAACCCCTCGCCCCAGCGCAGCGTGCCGGTGATCGGGAAACCGGCGTTCTTCAGGGCGGTGAGTCCGGTGGCCTGGTCGCCGTGGGCACAGCGGACCACCGTGCCGCCGCCGAGTTCGTTGAAGGCCACCACGACGGTGACCCCGGAGGCGTCCGGGCAGTAGCCGGCCGTGCCGGCGGCCTCCGCCCCCGCGGCCGGTGCGGCAAGGGTGCTCGCGGCGGTCAGGGCGAGGACGATCCCGGCTCGCGCGTACCGGGCCGTCATCTCGTCCGCCGCCGGCCGAGCACCATGAGCAGCACCCCACCACCGACCATCAGCACCGCGACCAGCACGTAGCCGGCGATCGCCGTGCCGGTGGTCGGCAGCCCAACCAGCCCCGGGGCGGGCGGTGCCGTGCTCGGAGCGGCGGTCGCCGCGGGTGGCGTGGTGGCCGACGGGGTCGCCGCCGGCGGGCTCGCGGTGTCGCCGGGGGGCGGGTCGACGGTGCCGGTCGAGGTCGGGGTCGGGTTGGCGGTGGCGCTCGTGGTCGGCGTCGGTGATCCGGTGGGGGAGGCGGTGGGCGAGGCCGTACCGGACGGGGTGGGGTCGGGCGACGGCGGCAGGTCGAGGCCGATCCGACCCAGCGGCACCTGCGCGAGCCCGAGCAGGGCCTGGGCGGTGGCCCGGCGCCACTGGTCCCGGTCGATGTCCGCGATCCCGGCCGCGACGGCTGTCGTGAAACCCTCGGTGTGGTAGGCGACGGCACCCGCGTCGGCGGCTGCCTTTCCGCCGTTCGCGTCGGTGAGCTGCAACGCGGTCAGCGCGTCGGCGGCGCGGGCGGCCTCGGTGTCGCGTCCGGCGGCGGCCAGAGCCTGCCCGGCCAGTCCGGTGCTGTTGGAGTTCGCGCCGGTCGTCGGCCCCGACCCGCCGAAGGAGCCGTCGGCGTGCTGCTGGGCCACCAGCCAGTCGGCGCCCCTGCGCGCCGCGCCGGCCGCCCCGGTGGCGCCGTCGTCGGCGGCGGTCAGCAGCGCCTGCACGGCCATCGCGGTGGAGTCGACGTCGAGGGTGGCGCCGGGTTGTTCGTCGCAGGACGGTGACGGCCCGTCCGCGGTGTCCGGGTAGAGCCGGAAGCCCCCCGCCGCGCACTGCTGCCGGACGAGGAAGTCGACGGTGTCCTGCGGGACGTCACCGCTGCGGGCCAGGCCCAGCACGGCGAAGGACTGGTCGAAGGTGTTGCTGGCGTCCGGGCCGCTGTCGGCGGTGACCCGGCTGGTGATCCGGCCCCGCTGGTCACCGGTGCCCGTCGGGGAGACCAGCGACAGGGTCTCGGCCCGCAGGTCGTACCCGCCGAAGTCGGTGGGGTCGGCGCCGGCGGCGGAGGCGGCGTAGAGCAGCTTCGCGGTGGCTCCGCCGTCGGTGAAGCCCTCGATGCCCCACTCGTCGTAGCTGTTGTAGGCGCGCACGTGCGCCGCGACCTGCGCCGTGGCGGCCTGGCGGGTCGACGTGTCGACGCCGGTGGCGGACAACGCGACGACCCCGTCGATGGTCAGGCCCCAGTCCGGGCCGCCGAACGGTCCGGGCAGAATCCCGTCGGTGAACTCGCCACCGAGCCAGGTCGCGGCGTCCCGCGCGGCGGCGGCGTCGGCTGCGGCGGGAGCGGCCAGCACGGTCATGGGCGTGGTGAGCGCGGCGAGTGCCGCCGCGACGGTGGCGGCGAGGCCGGTGCCGAGTCGCCGGGGCCGGGACATGGGCATGAGGGACGCCTTTCGCAGAGCGGTCGGGGAGAACTCCGGAGAGCACCCGGGACGAGCGCCCGGCCGCCTTCCGACGCCGGGGCGGTGACCGGCACCCGGTGCGCTGCCGGTCACCGCGCCGGTGTGGATCAGGGAGCGGTGATGCCGGGCGCCGCGCCGGAACCGAACGCCCAGCCCTCGACGCTGCCCGGGGCGGGGTTGTAGCCGGCTGCCCCGGAGGAGCTGTAGGACCAGGCGCCGCCGGGCGACGCATGCCAGTACGACCAGTACGCGGTGGCCGGCGGGGTGTTGACGCACGGGTCCGTCGCGGCGGTCGGCTTGCCGTTGATGCGGCAGACGAACGCCAGCCCCCAGCGTTGGGTGCCGGTGACGGTGAACCCGGCGCCCTGCAACGCGGCCAGCCCGGTGGCCGGGTCGCCGAGCGCACAGCCCACCTGGACGCCGCCGCCGAGGGCGGCGTAGTCGACGACGACTGTGACGCCGGAGGTGCCGGTGCAGGCCGCCGCGTGCGCGGCCTGCGGCGCGGGCTCGACGGCGATCAGGGCGACGGCGGCCAGCGCGGCGGTCAGCAGACCGGCGAGCCGGGCCCGGACGGTGGACGGGCGGAGGGCGAGGGCGGCAAGTGTGCCGCGGAACAGGGCGAGGGGGGATTGCCGGCTCAGGCGAACGACCATCGGTAGCGCCTTTCCGGCCCGGCGGTCGTCAGAAACCCGGTCGCCCGGCGGTGCGCGGGGTCGACCGGGACTCCGACCCGTGGGCCACGACGGGTGGGGAGCGGATGCGCGCGTACGCCGGGTATTCGGGCTCACCGCCGGGTGTCTGTCACCTCGACGGCCTACCGTTGCGGGCCAGCGCCGGACTTCGACCGGACTTCCCCCGCACGGACGCGCGGTGTGTTCAGTTGTGGCCACAGTCTGTCCGCACCGGATTACCCATGTCAATCGTCCCTGCTCGGGGTGGTTGACGTCGACGACTCCGGTCCGATGGTCTAGCCTGTCAGTTAGGTAAGGCTAACCTTTCTTGAGGAGGTCGGGACCATGCGCCCCAGCCCGGCGGAAATCGTGCGTACCCTCGTCGCGGGCTGGCTGCCCGCCCTTGTCCACCTGGCCCGACACGCCGGGCCGCACCAGGTCCGGCACGCCACCGACCCGGACGGCCGGGTGCTGCTGCTGGTGCCGATCGTCAGTGATCTCGCCGCGGCGCTGTCGCCGCCGGACGGGGGTGCCGACGTCGCCACCGTCCTCGACGTGCTCGACCTGCCGCCCGCCGCCGGCGCTCCCTCCCTCGGCCGGGCCTGGATCTCCGGCTGGGCGAAGCGGCTGGACGGGGACGAGGCGCGCCGGGCCGCCGTGGACTTCGCCGCCACCCAGCCGACCGGGGACCTGCTCGACGTGGGCCGCCGGTTCCGCCTGTACCGGTTCGAGGTGGCCGAGGTCCGATGGGAACACGCCGGCGGTGTCCGCCGGATCGACCCGGCGGCGTACGCGGAAGCCGAGCCCGACCCGCTGCACGCGGTCGAGGCGGAGTTCCTGGCCGACCTCGCCGACCACCACGCCGAGCAGGTCGCCGGCCACCTGCGCCAGCGGCTGAAGCTGTCCGGCGACGAATCGCCCCGGGTGGTCCGCATCGACAGGTACGGGCTGCTCGTCGCGTACGGCCGGCCCGGCGCGACCCGGCGGATCCGGCTCGGCTTCGAGCGGCCCGTCGCCGGCGTCACCGAACTGTCCCGGCTGCTGCACCCGATGGTCTGCGCCCGGGCCGTCGCCTGACCCCCACCGGTTGTTCGCCGGCCGGAGGTGCCGGCGGCGACCGCGGTGCGTCGTTCAGTCGGCGCCGGATGCGTCCGGAGCGGCCGTCGCGTCGACGGAGGCGGTTGCCGACCGATGGCGGGACCGCAGGAGTTGGATGCCGATGGGCAGGACGGAGATGAGCACGATGGCGATGAGGATGAGCTCGATGTGCGATGCGACGAAGCTGATCTGCCCGAGGAAGTAGCCGAGCACGGTCACGCCGGTTCCCCACAGGACCCCGCCGAGGACGTTGTAGGTGACGAAGGCGCGGTAGTGCATCCGGCTCACCCCGGCGATGACGGGGGTGAAGGTCCGCACGATCGGCACGAAGCGGGCCAGCACGATCGAGCGGGCGCCGTAGCGGGCGAAGAAGGCGTCGGCCCGGCGCACGTTCTCCTGCTTGAACAGGCGGGAGTTGGGGCGACGGAACAGGCTCGGGCCGACGCGCTTGCCGAACAGGTAGCCGGCCTGGTCGCCGATGACGGCCGCGACGGCGGCGAGCAGGCAGACGAGCCAGAGCGGTTGGTGCAGGTAGCGGCCGTCGGCGACGAGGAGTCCGGCGGTGAACAGCAGCGAGTCGCCGGGGAGGAACAATCCGATGAGCAGCCCGGACTCGGCGAAGACGATCGCGAGGATCCCGATCAGCCCGAAGGTGGAGATCAGCCATTCCGGGTCGATCAGGCTGGGGCCCACGGCGAGTGTCGCCTGAGGCGTGGACATGGCATGACCTCCGGAACGAGGGGCGGGGGGTGGTGCTCAGGCGGTGGTGCCGAGGCGGCGGCCGGTACGGCGGTCGTAGGCGCGGCCGACGACGCCGATGGTGGCGACCGCTCCGGCGGCGATGAGTGCGCCGGCGAGGATGTCCCCGGGGTAGTGCACGCCGGTCCAGACCCGGGCGAAGCCGATGACGGCGGCGAGCACGCTCAGCGCCAGTCCCCATCGGCGGGACAGGAACGCCCCGACGGCGAACGCCACCGCGAACGCCGCCGTCGCGTGGTCGCTCGGCAGCGACGGCCCGGCGGCGTGTGGGATCAGCTGGTGCACGGCATGGGCCTGGAAGGGCCGTACCTCGGTGCTGAACGCGGCAACGGCCTGCCCGACGGCGAAGGCCAGCCCGAGGGACGCGACGACGCGCACCAGGGCGGCGCGGCCGTACCGCAGGGTGGGCCAGGACAGGTATGGCCGCGGTGGCGGCGAGGACGTAGATCAGCCACACCGCCGTCCATTCGAAGAAGTCGTCGACGAGGTCACTGCGGCCGGCTGTGTCGTTGACGATCTGGAACAGGTGATAGTTCATCGTTCCCCCGTGACGGTGACGGCTCCGGCCCGTGCAGGCGCCTCCTGTCCAGGGTGCCGCCCGTCACCTGAGAGGAGCCTGAAACCGCCGAGGTCGGTTCAGTGATCTTCGGAGTCGACGGCGTGGGGCAGACTGATCCGGACGGTCATGCCCGGTCCGGGCAGCACCTGTACGTGTCCGCCGTGCGCCGAGACGACCTCACGGGTGATGGCGAGGCCCAGCCCGCTGCCGCCGTCCGGGCGGGTGCGGCTGTCGTCGAGACGGACGAACCGGTCGAAGATCCGCTCCCGGTCGGCATCGGGGACACCGGGTCCGTCGTCGGTGACCTCGACGCACGCCCACGCGTCCCGCACCGACACGTTCAGGGTCACCCGGGTACGGGCGTGACGCGCGGCGTTGTCGGCCAGGTTCCGCAGAGCGCGGCCGAGGTCGTGGGCGTCCCCGGCCACCCGCACGGGGGTGAGGTGGGCCCGGACGGTCAGGTCCGGGCGGTGCGCCGCGAGCCGGTCCCGCTCGGTGTAGGCCAAGTCGTCGAGGTCGACGTCGTCGCGGCGCCCGGTACCGCCGCGCTCGTCGATGCGCGCGAGCAGGAGCAGGTCGGCGACGAGGTCACCCAGCCGGCTGGTCTCCCGGCGCAGCAGCTCGACCAGGTCGCGCTGGCCGTCGGGCGAGGTCGCCACGGCCAGCCGGTCGAGGCCGGCACGCAGGGTGGCCAGAGGGCTGCGCAGTTCGTGGCTGGCGTCGGCGACGAACCGGCGCTGGCTCGCCGCGGCGGTCTCCAGGCGTTCGAGCATCCGGTTCATCGTCTCGGCGAGCGCCGCGATCTCGTCCCGGGCGCCCGGCACGGGCACGCGGGCGTGCAGGTCACGGGCGGTGATCCCGGCGACCCGCCGGCGGATCGCCTCGACCGGGCGCAGGGAACGTCCGACGAACCAGAACACCGCCGCACCCACCACCAGCAGCATGGGCGCCAGCCCGGCGGCCATGATCGCCGCGACCGCCTCGGTGCTCTCGTCGACCGGCCGCAGTGACTGCGCGACCAGCACCGTGCGGACACCGGAGCCGTCGGCCACCCCTGCGGCGGCGATCCGGTACGGGTCTTCCCCGGCGAACGGCAGCAGCCGCTGCTCGCGCAGCAGTTGACCGGGTCGGGGCCGCAGCGGGGACAGCGGCGCGGCGTCGCCGAGCGCGGCCGAGGCCGCCTCGACTCGTCCGGACGGGTCGAGGACCTGCACCAACGTCTGTTCTTCCGGGCTCGGCCGCAGCGTCCGGGCGAGTGCGTCCTGATCACCGGCGGCCACCGCCGCGACCACCTCGGTCGCACGTTGCCGCGCGGCGGCGTCCACGTTGCCGGCGAGATCCGCGCGAGCGAGGTGGACGAACACCATGGCGCCGACGGCGAAGGCCGCCGCTACGACGGCGGCGGCAGCAAGGGCCGAACGCAGCCGTACCCCCGGCTGCCATCGCCTCCACCCGATGGCCATGCTCAGCCGCCGTCGGCTGCCAGGCGATAGCCCATGCCCCGCTCGGTCTGGATGGCCTGCCGCCCGAACGGTTGATCGATCTTGCGGCGGAGGTAGCCGACGTACACCTCGACGATGTTGGGATCGCCGTCGAAGTGCGCGTCCCAGACGTTGTCGAGGATCTGCCGTTTGGACATCACGTCGCCGCGGTGACGCATCAGGAACTCCAGCAGCGCGAACTCCCGCGCGGTGACCCGAACCGAGTGGCCGGCCCGGGTGACCTGCCGTCGGGCCGGATCCACGGTCAGATCCCCGGCGGTCAGCACGACCGGCCGGGCGGGCGCGCCCCGGCGTACGAGAGCCCGTAGCCGGGCCACCAGCACCACGAACGAGAACGGCTTGACCAGGTAGTCGTCGGCGCCGAGGTCGAAGGCATCCGCCTGGTCGTACTCCCCCTCCTTCGCGGTCAACATCAACACGGGCGTCCACACGTCCCGCGACCGCAGCCGCCGGCACACCTCGTAGCCGTTCAGGCCGGGCAGCATGATGTCCAGCACGATCACGTCGTAGGGGTTCTCGGTGGCCGCCCACAGCCCGTCGACCCCCGTGTGCTGCACATCCACGGCGAAGCCCTCGTCCGTCAGGCCGGCGCGCAGCACCTGCGCCAGGCCGGTCTCGTCCTCGACGACCAGCACCCGCACCCGCCCACCCCCTCCGGAACGTCGACACCGCACCGGGCGTCACCGCGGCACACCCCGATCATCGCGTGAACGGGTGAGCCAGGGGCACAGGAGTGCCGTGCCACTCACTGATCAGGGGTCGGGGCGGGGGTTGGTGCCGCGCAGCAGCCGAATTACGGTCGTGCCGCCTTTGGGTCGGCGCCGATGACTCCTTGGTGGGATCGCCTCAGTCGTGCCTCTATTGTTCGGGTCGCCGGCGAGTAGCTGCCGACGGTATACGCGAACCTGTTTCCTGGGCATGGACAACGATTATCCTGATTGCCGGAATGCGCGGGCTCGCCCTCCCCTGGGCGGCTTTATCGGGCCTGGTGCCCAACTGATCGCAGGCGGCCGGGTCGCCGACCTGTTCGAGCCCGCTTTCCAACCCGCGTCGGGGCGTTCGGAGCGCGGCTGTCGGCCCGCCGACGCTGGCGTGCACGATGGAATTCGATGCCGTATGGATGGAGTGGAGTGGATAAGAGGGTATGCCGACCCGCTGGTCCGAATGGGAGGGCAAATTCCACCAGACTCGTAGGTGATATCGGTTGACGGTCTGCGCAGCTGTCCGGTTCGAGCGCTTGGGGCCGCTACGGCGGCTGTGGGTGAGTAAGGACCGCTTTTGCGGAAACTCCTATGCAATTTACGGGCCCCCGGATTAATCGACGATGCGATAGCATTGATGTCGATCGCGGAGACCCGATCCAAGCGGATTGATCATCTTCAGGGATCGCGTCGCGACCGCCGAGCGAACGTTCGTCGGTCTCGCCACCCTCCAGTGGTCGGCTCCCATCGGCTACCGACCGCGGAGGGACGATTGGTCCGGCTTCCGATGCCCGTCAGGGTCAGCCGAGTCGACGCGGGACCAGCGTTGCGAAGCGCGGCTGTCGCGATGCTGGTCTGTGTGATGCTGGGCGGCAGCCTGGTCGCCACCGTTCGGGTGATCCGGTCCGGTGACCCGGAGACCACGCTCTTCGTCGCGACCGCGCTGGCGCTTGTCTGTTCCTACGGCACCGCCGGGATGATCCTGATCGGGTCGACCGCCAACCCGTTGACCGGCATGCTGTTCTTCGCCGTCGCGATGGTCTGGTTGGCCCGTGGCATCGGGCCGCTGCAAGGCGTCTCGGGCACCGGCACGGCCGCCGTCGCGCACGTGCTGATCTGGACTCTCCTGGTGGCCATCCTGGTCACCCAGCCGCACAGCCGTACGCTCACCCGGGCGGACCGCGTCCTGCTGGTGGCCGCGCTCGGCGGGTTGCCGCTGCTGATCGTCGACAGTCGTGCCGCGCCGTCCAGCCCGATCGACCCGTGCCTGGCCTGCCTTCCCGCGCCGGGCTGGGCCACCGAGCCGTACCAGCCGGTGGCCGCGCGGCTGGTGGTCGCGGTGGTGGCGATCTGGCTCGCCGTCCACCTGATCCGGCGCTGGCAGGGCGCCCAACGGATCGTCGCGGTTCCGGGCGTCCTCATCTGTCTGCAGGTGTGCGCGGCGGCGGTGGTGCCCGTCCTGACCACCCCGGCGCACGTGGCCTGGCTGGTGGGCAATGCCGCGGGTGTGGTGCTGCAGATCCTGATACCGCCGCTGATTCTGCTCGCCCTTGCGCGTGGATGGCAGGCCGACGCCGCGCTCTGGGAACGCCGGTACGAGCAGGAGGCGCGGAACGGCCGGCACCGGGCACGCAGCGAGATCGAACGGGATCTGCACGACGGCGCGCAGTTCCGGCTGATCAACGCGACGCTGCTGTTGCAGATGGCGCGCAGGACCATCCGGGACACCGCCGAGGCCGACGCCCACCTGGACACGGCGGTCACCGAGCTGACCATGGCACTGACCGAGTTGCGGCTGCTGAGCCGAGGGCTGCGTCCGCCCGCCCTGGATCGGCGTGAGCTGCACGAGGCGCTTGCCGCGTTGACCGTCAACACGCCGGTGACGGTGCGGATCGAGGGGCGGCCTCGTCTGGTTCCCCGTGAGGTGGCGGAAGCCGCCTACTTCGTCGTGGCGGAGGCGTTGAGCAACGCGGTCCGGCACGGTGGCGCCTCGACGGTGGTGATCCGGATGCGCATGGAGGAGAACTGCCTGCACCTGGAGGTGTGCGACGACGGCTCCGGCTCGACCCGGGCCCTTGACGACGAGGACAGCCTGAGCCACCTCAGCCGCCGCGTGGAAGCGCTTGGTGGTCGGCTGGAACTGGAGAGCCGACCCGGGGTCGGCACGACGCTGCGGACGGTGATCCCGTGCGTATCGTCATCGCAGACGACGCGGTGCTGATCCGGGAGGGCTTGTCAGCCCTCCTGCGGCAGGCCGGGATGACCGTGCTCGCGGCGGTGAAGGACGCGCACGAACTGCTGGACGCGGTGGCCGCGCACCGTCCGGACGCGGCGATCGTCGACATCCGGATGCCCCCGACCTACACCACCGAGGGCCTGGCCGTCGCCGAGCGGATCCGGCGGGACTACCCCGGCATCGCGGTGCTGGTCCTCTCCATGCACATCGAGACGGAGTACGCGCTGGCGATCGTCAACTCCGGCGAGGGCGGCGTCGGATACCTGCTCAAGGAGCGCATCCTCGACGTCGAGCAGGTGGTCACCGCGTTGCGTGAGCTGACGAACGGCGGAGCGGTCATCGATCCGGCCCTGGTCGAGGAGTTGATGGCCCGGCACCGCACGGGCGGCCGGATCGACCGCCTGACCGTCCGGGAGCAGGAGGTGCTGGCACTGATGGCGCAGGGCCTCACCAACCGGGCGATCGCCGACCGCCTGCGTCTGAGCAGCAAGACCATCGAGTCGTACGTGACAAGCATCCTGGAGCGGCTGCAGATCGACGCGGCGGAGGGTGTGCACCGGCGGGTGCGGGCGGTGCTGATGTACCTCCGGTCCAACAGTTCCGCCGGCTGGGGGGCGTAGGGCGGTCGAGCCGGTGGAAATCCGACTCCCGGGCCAGGGATTCCCCGGTACCCGCCCCGTTCGCCGATGGCTACGTTTCAATCACTGTCCGCGTCGCACGCGCAGGGGCGCGTACGACGGCAACTCGGGGGAGAGATGACGCAGAACGGAGCCATGGAAGCGGAGCCGAAGGCCATCGAGGCCGAGGGCGCGGGGTGGCGCCTGGCAACGCGAGTGATCAGAGCGGCGCGCGACGAGGTGCTCGCGCTGATCCCGGCCAACTGTGCGCTGATGTCGGAACCGGACCCGACCCGGGTCGGCTGGTCGGGGGCCGCCCAGGTACGCGCGGTCGTGGCCGGGGAGACCCTACTGGACCGGAGCGCCCGGCTGAAGGCCCTACTGGGCGTCCGGGCCGATGTGCGGAGCGGAAAGCACTCACCGACCCTGATGGTCGTGCTGGACCGCAACCTGGCGATCGTGTCGCGGGGCGGGGCCGCGTCACCGCTGGCGGTTCGCTCGCCCACCGCGGTGCAGGCGCTGGTGACGATCTTCCAGCATCACTGGTCCGAGGCTCGGGCGGATGAGAACAACCTGCACGGCAGGCTCAACCCGTTGCAGCGTGACGTGCTGCGGCGGTTGGCCGGCGGGGCCACCGACGACGTGGTCGCGCGGGCGCTGGCGGTGTCCACCCGCACCGTCCAGCGGCAGGTCACGCAGATCATGCTGATGCTCGGTGCCCGGAGTCGGCTCGAGCTCGGCATCAAGCTGGCCGCGCACGGGCTCTACGAGCGGCCCCCGCTGCCGCAGGCGGCCTGAGGAAGAGTCAAAGGTGGCGGCGCCGGGGGGCGTCGCCACCTTCGTGGTCTCCGAGCGCCGGCACGATTGCCCGGCGCCCGCCCTACGCGCACTCCACCAGGCCGGAGCGGATGGCGGTGACCACCGCCGACGTTCGATTGGTGCAGCCCAGCTTGAGCAACACCCCGGCCACCAGCCGCTTCGCCCCGTGGTCGGAGATCTTGAGGCGTCGCGCGATCTGCTTGTTGCTCAGCCCCTCGACAAGCAGCAACAACGTCTCGTGCTCGCGCGGCGTCAGCTTGATGGGCGCCATCGACGAGGGCGTGCGGCGGATGCCCGCCCGGGCCAGCAGTTGCTGCGCCAGTACCGCGGGCATCGGCACCTCACCGGTCATGATCGCTCGCAGCGCGTTCTCCAGGGTGCGACCGGACAGGTCCTGCTGGAGCAGGAAGCCGTCCACCACGACGCCGTCGGCCAGCACCGCCTCGGCGGCACGGGCGTCGTGGATCAGCATGACGATCTTGCTGTCCGGGGCGATCAGCGCGGCGGCCGCGATGCCGGCGACGCCGTCTGCCGCGTTGACGACGAGCACTTCCGGTCGCTTGTCGACGGCCTCGGTCAGCAGCTCGGGCATCGAGCGGTAGGCGCGGACGGAAGTGGTCATGGCCAGCCCGCGGAGAGCCACGCTGAGGCCGTCCCGCAGGATGTCGTTGATCATTACCAGGCCGATGCGCAGGCTTGCCGACTCGCGGTGCGGATGGTGTTCGACGATCGTCGCGGTCATGACCGCGCTCCTCTCACTCGGAGTCACACGAATCATCGAAACCGACGACGGCACGCTCCATCCAGGACCATGTCTCGTTCCGGACATGCTCCAGCCGGGGGGTCATCCGCCGGGAGAGGTCTCCAGCAGGGTGCCGAGCACCTTGCCGAACTCCGGCGAGGCCAGATAGTTGCGCGCGCCGCGCACCCGGGGATCGCAGTCGAGCGACACCCGCCCGGTGACGCCGGCCGGAGCGGTCCCGGTGGCCAGGAGCAGCGTGTCCTGCACGTCGGTGAGATCCACCCAGGTGGCCGGCCCGGACGCCGGCGGTCCGACGACCGGGGGATGTGGTGCGCCCAGGGTGATCAACGCCGGAGCGGCGGCGCCGGCGTCGGCCAGGGCCAGCGCGGCGGCCACCCCACCCAGACAGTGGCCGATCACGATCTCGGTGTCCGGGCCGAGCGCCGCGCGTACGTCGTCGACCGCCGGGTGCCCGGCCGCCGGGCCGCCGGCGAACGCCCGCACCTGACGCAGGGTCCCGGTCAGCTCCTCGACGGTGAGCCCGCAGAAGTATCGGGACCAGGCCAGGCGGGCGGCCAACGCGTCCTCGCCGACGGGCTCCGCACCGGCTTCGGCGTCGAAGGTGGCGGCCCGCCAGCAGCGCCGCAGCAGTGCCGCCTCGGCGGCCGGATCACCGTCCCCGAGGGCCGGCACGCGGTCCGGGGCGTCGAGGTTGACCAGGGCGGCATCCGGCGCCACCGCCGGATAGCCGGCCAGCGCGAGGCCGTCCTCGATCGAGCTGATCCACTCCCGGCGGACCGAGTCGTCGGAGCGTCGTGGTCCGCCGGTGCCGTGCACGATGAGCAACCGGGACATCCGTTCTCTCCTCTCAGACGAAGCCGGTTCAGGCGACTGCGGGCAGCCGGTAGCCGTACCGTTCGACCCGGTCGGCGAGGTCGGCGAGGTCGTCGTCGGCCCCCGGGCCCTGCCGCCAGGCGTGCAGGTATCGGGTATTGGTGTCCCGGTCCAGGTCGCCGACGTCGAAGGTGGGTGGGATGCCGGCGAAGGCCGCGATGGCATCAAGCGTCCGCCCCGGGTCGTCCATCAGGTCCTCGTAGCGGACGGTGAGCAGCGCGTCGAGGTGCGTGGCGTCGGCCCGGGCCAGTTCGTGGGCGTGCAGCCAGTGCTCGACGAGCTGCCGCACGGTCAGTGCCGGCGTCCACTTCCGGGTGCTCATCGCCACCCCCACCGGATGCCTGGTGACGAGCACGAACCGGGAGCCCGGGAAGAGCCGCTGGAAGAACCGGAACCGCAACAAGTTCGGCGGCGACTTCTCCAGCAGGACCGGACGGTCGGGATCGAGATAGCGGCCCCACTGCTCACGCAGCAGGCGGGCGGTGGCCGGGGTGGCCAGCTCGTGGTGCTCGGTCATGTGCGCCCCGGGCGCGTACGCGAACCGCCCCGGACCGCCATGCTGCTCGTCGTAGGGGCAGACGGTCTGCAGGTACTGACCCTCGTCCATCGGCGCGCCGGTCTGCCGGAACCCGGCCACCTGCGGATTCGTGCCGACAAGCGCGGCCAGCAGGGTGGTGCCGCTGCGGTGCATGCCGCCCATGAACAGAAAGCGCCCGGGTGTCACCTGGTCTCCGTGAGGCTGTCGGTGTGCAGGGCCTCGCCGACCGCGCGGCCGAGGGTCTCGTACGCCGGGGCCCACGCGACGAAGCTGCCCCGCCGCCGGGTCGGCAGCGGATCGGGGTGGCTCAGGTAACCGCCGCCGGTCGCGGTGACGAGCGCCCGCCCGGCGGCGGTGTCCCAGTCGTAAACGTCCGCGTTGGCGGCCAGGTCGGCGCGGCCGGCCGCGACGTACGCCAGTGCCAGCGCGGACGAACCGAGCCGTCGTACGTCCGCGGCGGCGGTGAGCAGCGCGGCCAGCAGATCGGTCTCGGCGCGGGCCGGCGGCCCGCCGGCGTTCGGGATGTCGCACAGCACGAGCGGCGGCGCCGACGGCGCGGACGTACGCCCGGACAGCCGGGCGCCGTTCAGCCACGCGTAGCCGTCGGCCGCGGTGAACAGCTCCTCGTGCACCGGGTCGTAGACGCAGCCGCCCACGGTACGACCGGCGATCCGCAGGCCGATCGAGACGCAGAAGAACGGGATGCCCCGGACGAAGTTGTAGGTGCCGTCGATCGGGTCGACGAGCCACACCGGATCGTCCGCCCCGACGGCGGGGCCGTGCTGCCGGCCGCCTTCCTCACCCACCACCGTCGAGTTCGCGGCAGCGCCACGCAACGCGGCGCGGATCAGCTCCTCGGCGGCCAGGTCGGCCTCGGTCACGACGTCGTGGGCCGCCTCCTTCGTGGATGCCTCCATCGGAGCGCCGAACCGCTGCCGGAGCAGCCGGCCGGCGTCGACCGCGGACTGCGCCGCCACGTCGATGAGGTCCTGCACGGTGCTGGTCACGGCGCCACGCTAGCCGCGTCCCCCGCGGTGCCGCGCTGCCCGGACGTGTCAGCCGTCCGGGCATGCCCATTCGTCGTGGCCGATCGAGGCTCCCGGGCTCGCCGCCGGATCCCGAGCATGGGCGGAAGCGGCCCGCGGTCGGCGTGACCGGTGCACCGGCCGCACCCGAGAGGCGGAGCGATGGCAGAAAGTTCAGGCGGCGGCCGACGTTTCGGGCGTTCTCCCGACCGGCCGCGTGGTGCTCAGCACTGGGCCGCTGAGCAGGAAGTGATCGGACCCGGCCTGCAGGCCGTCATGCTCTGGGCACAGTTGTGCGTCGAGTCCGCCGCCGGCGCGGTCCTGGTCGACTCGGACGGCAACGAGATCATCGACTTCCAGGGGGCCGGCGGGGTCAACTCGATCGGCCACGCCAACCCACGCCTGATCGCCGCCCTCACCGCCGAGCTGGCCACCGCGCCGGCCGGGGCGTTCGGGTCGGCCGGCCGCCGGGCGATGGCCGAGTCGCTGCGTGAGTTCCTGCCGCCGCCACTGGACCGGATCCAGCTCTACAGCGGTGGCACCGAGGCGGTGGAAGCGGCGCTGCGGCTGGCCAAGTCGGTCACCGGCAAGCACGAGTTCCTGTCGTTCTGGGGTGGCTTCCACGGCAAGACGCTCGGCAGCCTGGCGCTCACCGCCGGGGCGCGGGCCGGCCTCGGGCCGCTGCCCCCCGGCTATTTCAGCGCGCCGTACGCCAACTGCTACCACTGCCCGCTCAAGATGACGTTCCCGAGCTGCGGCTTCGCTTGCGTGGAGACGGTGCGGGACACCATCAAGGAGAACTCCACCGGCGCGCTGGCGGCCCTCGTCGTCGAGCCGGTGCAGGGCCGGTCGGGAAACGTGGTGCCGCCACCGGGCTACCTGAACGCGCTGGCCTCGGTCGCCGACGAGTTCGACGCGCTGCTGATCGTCGACGAGATGATGACCGGTTTCGGCCGTACCGGTGAGTCGTTCGCCTTCCTGCGTGACGAGGTGGCGCCGGACATCGTCACGGTCGGCAAGGGGATGGGCGCCGGATACCCGGTCACCGGGGTGATCTCCACCGCGGAGCTGATGGCCGCCAGCCCGTTCTCCGACCCGAGCGCCAGCTCGTCCAGCTTCGGCGCGTTCCCGCTGGCCTGCCGGGCGGTCGCCACCACCACGGACGTCCTGGTCGACGAGGACCTGCCCACCCGGGTGGGCAAGCTCGGCGCCGAGATGCTCGCGGCGCTCGAACCGCTCGTCGACGAGTCCCCACTCGTCGGCGACGTCCGGGGCGCCGGGTTCGCGATCGGCATCGAGCTGGTCGCCGACAAGCAGTCCCGCCGGCCGCTGGACAAGGGCACCTTCCGGGAGACATTCCTGGCGTTGCTCGACGCCGGGGTGCTGGTGATGACCGGGGGCACCACCCTGCGCCTCTACCCACCGCTGAACGTGGACGCGGAGCTGGCCGAGCAGGCCGTCGAGATCATTCGCCGCGTGTTGATCGACGGCGCGGCGCCACAGCACCTTGAGGAGGGACCGGCATGAGGATCGCCGTCATCGGCTTCGGCACCGCGGGGGAAGGGCGACTGCACGCATACCGTACGGTCACCGCCGGCCGGGTCGTCGCGGTGCTCGACCCGTCACCGGAGCGGCGGGCCCGCGCCCGGCGGCTCGACCCCGGCCTGGCCACCTACACGACGTTGGCCGAGCTGCTCGCCGCCCAGCCGGTGGACGCGGTCGACATCTGCACCCCACCGAACCACCACGTCGAGCTGGAACGCGAAGCGCTCGCCGCCGGTCTGCACGTGATCTGCGAGAAGCCGGTCGCGGTGCGCACCGACGAGGCACTCGACCTGATCAACCTGGCCCGGGACCGGGGCCTGCTGCTCTACCCCGCGCACAACTACGGGTTCTCGCCGATGATGCGGGTGCTCACCGGCGCGGTCACCGGCGGTCGGCTCGGCGGTCCGCTGCGGGCCCGGTTCCGGATCGCCCGTGACTCGCACGCCCGCGGGGTGCCGGGATGGCAACCGGACTGGCGTCGGGACATCTCGGTGGCCCGGGGCGGGATCATGCTCGACCACGGGACGCACTGCGCGTACATGGCGACCCAGATCTTCGGCGAGGCGCCGCGGACGGTCTCCTGCGTCGCGCAGTGGGCGGACGGCGGCGCCGCCGACGGGATGGACGTGGCCGCCCGGCTGGACCTGGATTTCGGCGACGGCGGGACCTGCGAGATCGACCTGAGCTGGGTCAGTGACACCCGGTCGAACCGCTATCTGGTCAGCGGCCCGGACGGCACGGCCGACGTGCACGACGGGGTGGCCGAGGTGCGTACGGCGGGCGGGGTGGAGCGCACCGACCTGGCCCCGCCGACCCGCGACCAGACCCACCAGGAGTGGTTCGGCGGCATGTTCGCCGACTTCGCCGGCCTGATCGCCACGGGCACCGGCTGGGACCGGCCGATGCGGGAGGTCGTCACCACGACGGCGCTGATCGAGGCGGCCTACCGGTCGGCCGGCCGCGGTGGAGAGCCGGTCGTCCCGGCCGGCCTCTCGGCCGCGGAAGCGCGGTGACGGCCACCGAGATCCGGCTCAGCGTGGCGATCATGCACCACCCGCGCCGACGGGAGCGCATCCCACCGCTGGTGCGTGACTGCGCCCCGCTGGCCGCCCGGGTGGTGACCGACCCGGAACCGGACGGGTTGCCCAGCCCGTTGCGTACCGCGAAGGTGGCCTGGCGCTCGGTCGCCGCCGGCGCCACCCACCACCTGGTGTTGCAGGACGACATCCGGCTGATCCGGGGCTTCGCCACCCAGGTGCACCGGGCGATCGCGGCCCGTCCGGAACACGGGATCTCGCTCTACTCGCACTGGGACAGCCCGCAGAACTCGTACCTGGTCCGCCGCGCGGTGATTGCCGGTTGGCCGTTCGCGCCGCTGTCGCGGGTCGAGTGGACCCCCACCCAGGGGTTCGTCCTGCCGGTGACGTTGGCCCGGCAGTTGGCCGACTACCTGGCTGGCATTCCGGACGACGTCAAGGACGACGACGAGATGGTGGTGATGTTCTGCCGGGAGGCCGGCATCCCGGTCGTCGGGACCGTGCCGCACCTGGTCGACCACCGGTTCGATCCGACGATCGTCGGGCATCCGGGCCGGTTCCACGCCACCGTGTTCCTGCCGGCCCCGGCGCTGTCGTCGGCGTACTGGCAGTTCAGCGCGAGCGCCGAGGAGGCCCTGGGCCGGCGGTGCCGCTTCGACGAGAAGCTGCCCTACACCGTGCAGCTGCATCGCAACCGCTGCCTGCTGCGACCGCTGCGGCCGGGCACCGGGGAACCTGTCGAACACGGTTTCGGCTGGTACTGGGCTGATCACTGCGGCCTGGTCGGGGTGACCGTGAGCCAGGTGGTGGACGGGTTCGACCGGCTGCTCGAGGTGACCGGCCTGCCGCCGGGTCTGCACTGGCGACTCGCCCTTGAGGTGTGGGCGGCCGGCTACCTGCTCGGCGCGGACGCGGTGACGGTCCGCCGTAAGGAGGCGGACGGGGTCTGGCCCCCGGCGGCGGTCGGGGCCGGGCTCGCCCAGGCCGCGATGACCAGTTGGATCACCTCCGGCCTGGCGGAGCCGGACGCCACCGCTCTGACCGACGAACAGCGGGCGGCGCTGGTCGCGGTCGGCCTGGCCGGGGTGTCGCAGGGGTGGCTCGGCGGCTGGCAGGAGACGCCGTGACGGCCTGGCATACCTGTTCGGCTACCCCAACCGCCCGCTCGATCGAGCCTTCTGCATCTGCCGGATCCGGCGGGACGCTGGTCCGGCACGTCACCGACACGCGGGGGAGCGCCTGATGCCCGATCACGAAACCTTCGTCGACCTGCTGCAGGAGCGTGCCGCCAGCCACCCGGAGCGACCGGCGTTGATCTTCGACGCCGACCCCGGACCGGGCGACGCCGCGGTGCGTACGGTGTCGTGGGCCGACCTGGCCGCCCGGGCCCGGCAGATCGCCGCGCTGCTCGCCGGCACCGTCCGCCCCGGTGACCGGGTGCTCGTGCTGAACGAGCCCGGCACCGCCTTCGCGGAGAACTTCCTCGGCGTCCAGCACGCCGGGGCGATCCCGGTGCCGGCCCCGCTGCCGGACGGATACCGTCGGCAACGGGACCGGCTGGCCGGCATCGCCCACAACGCCCGGGTGGCCGCCGTGGTCACCGACGCCGCGGCCCTCGACGCGGTCCGCGACTGGGCGGCCGAGTGCGGGCTGTCCGACGTGCCGTGCCTGGCCTTCGACGACGTTCCCGCGGACCGGACGACGGCGTGGCGGCGGCCGGAAATCGACGGGTCCACCATCGCCTTCCTGCAGTACACCTCCGGCTCCACGAGCGACCCCAAGGGCGTCGTCGTGGACCACGCCAACCTGGTGCCCAACCTGCGGGCGTTCAACGAGATCCTGGGTGGCGGCGAGGGCGTACGGGTCGGCGGCTGGCTGCCCATGTATCACGACTTCGGCCTCATCGGACAGTTGTTGGCGCCGCTCTCGCGGGGCGGGTGCAGCGTCGGGATGTCGGCCACCACGTTCCTCAAACGCCCCGTCACCTGGCTCCGGCTGATCGAGCGGCACGACGTCGAGATCTCCCCGGCGCCGAACTTCGCGTACGACCTGTGCACCCGACGGATCACCGACGAGCAGATCGCCGGCCTCGACCTGTCCCGGTGGAAGCGCGCGGTCAACGGCTCGGAACCGGTGCAGGCGACCACCCTGGCCGCGTTCGGCAGGCGATTCGCCGCCGCCGGGCTGCGACCGGAGGCCATCTGTCCCGGGTACGGCCTGGCCGAGATCACGCTCAGCGTCAGCGGCGCCACCATCGGTCGCCCGCCGGTGGTGCTCACGGTCGACGCCGAACAGCTGGAACGACACGTCGTGACCCCGGTCGACGACGGCCACCCGGAACCGGTGCGTGACCTGGTCAGCAGCGGCGAGTCCACCCCGGAGTTCGACATCCGGATCGTCGATCCCGCCACCCGGTCGCCGCAGCCGCCGGACCGGATCGGCGAGATCTGGCTGCGTGGCGCCAGCGTGGCCCGGGGCTACTGGGCCAACCCGGAGGCCACCCGGGAGGTGTTCGACAACGAACTGGCCGACGGCGAGGGCGGCTTCCTGCGTACCGGGGACCTGGGCCTGCTGCGCGACGGCCAGCTCTTCGTGACCGGCCGGATCAAGGAGCTGCTGATCGTCAACGGCCGCAACCTGTACCCGCACGACATCGAGGTGGCGGTGCGCGCGGTGGACGAGAGTCTGTCCCGAGGCGTCGGCGCCGCCTTCACCGTCGAGGTGCCGCACGAGGAACTCGTCGTGGTGCAGGAGTGCCGGGCCCGCTCCCTCGACCCGGCGGCCCGCGCCGCCGTGGTCGCCGCGATCCGCCACCTGCTGTCGCGGGAGTTCGGGACCGGCGCGGTGAGCGTGGTGCTGGTCCGACCCGGCACGGTGCCCCGCACCACAAGCGGCAAGATCCAGCGCGGCCTGGCCCGGATGCTCTTCCTGACCGACGCCCTCGGCGCCGAGCACGAGCAGCTCACCGACGGCGCGCGGGCCGCGCGTCGGGCCGGCGACCCGGTGCGGGCCTGAGATGGCCGCGCCCACCCTGCCCCTGGCCGCGACCGTGGCCCGGCAGCTCGACGAGCGGCTCGGCGACCCGGACGACGCCGACGTCGTCTTCAACCACGCCCGGGTCGCCGCCGCGGACGAGATCGAGGCGTTCCCGGCGGAGATCTGCGCGCACCTGGACCGGCTCGGCCTGCCGGCGCACTACGTGCCGGCCGCGTACGGCGGCGAGCTGCGCGGCTTCGACACTCTGGTCCAGGTCCTGCGGGTGATCGCACGCCGGGACCTGACCACAGCCATCGGGCACGGCAAGACGTTCCTCGGCGCGGCCTCGGTCTGGGCCCGGTCGCCGCGGGACGAGGCGGACCTGGCGCAGGCCCGTGCGCTCGCCGGCACGGTCCTGGCCGGGGTGCCGGTCTGCTGGGCACTCACCGAGCCGGGCCACGGCAGCGACCTGCTCGCCGGTGAGGTCTCGGCGGTCCGGCACGACGACGGGTACCGGGTGACCGGTACGAAATGGCTGATCAACAACGCCACCCGGGCCGGTGTGGTGTGCCTGCTGGCGCGGACCGACCCGGCCGGCGGGCCACGGGGGTTCACGGTGCTGCTCGCCGACAAGCGGGAACTTCCCGCGCAGTCGTACCGGTGCCTGCCCGGGGAGCCGACCCACGGCATCCGGGGCGCCGACATCAGCGGGATCGTCCTCGACGACGCGCCGGTGCCGGTGACGGCCCTGGTCGGTGCGCCCGGCGCCGGGCTGGAGACGGTGCTGCGCGCCCTTCAGTTGACCCGTACGACGTGTGCCGCGTTGTCGCTCGGCGCGGCCGACCACGCGCTGGCGCTGGTCCGGCGATACCTGGACGAGCGCCGGCTCTACGGACGGCGGCTGGCCGACGTGCCGTACCTGCGGCGCGGGGTGGGCCGGCTGCACACCGTGCTGTTCCTGGCCGAAGCGGTGACCGCCCTGGTCAGCCGGGCGGTGACGGCGGAGACCGAGGAGCTGGGGGTGCTCGCCCCGGTGCTCAAGGCCCTCGTGCCGACGCTCACCGACGAACTGATCGCCGGGTGCGGCGAGCAGCTCGGTGCCCGCGCGTTCCTCACCGGCATCCCGGACTACGGACGCTTCCAGAAGGTCGAGCGGGACCACCGGATCGTCGGGATCTTCGACGGCAGCACCCCGGTCAACCGCAACGCGCTGATCAACCAGTTCCCGCACCTGGCTCGGGGCTGGCCCGGCGACCCGGTGGACGTGTCCCGCCTACGGTCGCTGGCCGACCTGCGGATACCGGTGCCCGAGCTGGATCCGGACCGGATCTCGCTGGCCGCCGGCCGTGGGTGCCTACCGTTGCGTGGGCTGGCTCCGGCGGTGGCGGCCGTCCGCGCGGCCGGTGGCCCGGCGGCCCGGGCCGAGTCGCTCCTGGCCGCGACCGAGCTGCTGCACACCGAGCTGGCCCGATACCGCCCTCGGCCGCACGACGTGGAAGCCGCCGCCTACGACCTGGCCCACCGGTACGAGCTGTGTGTGGCCGGCGCGAGCGCGGTGCACCTGTGGCTGCACAACCACGAGCACGCCGGCGCCGACCCGCTGTGGGCGGACGGGCTGTGGCTCGACGCGGCGTTGACCTGGGTGCTGCACCGCCTCGGCGCCGCGCCCGACCACCCCGAGAGCTACGACCGGGTGTACGCGGCGCTTCCCCCGGGCCGTCGCCCCTCCGTGCTCGATCTCGACGGCGCCGAGGAGGCGTGATGACCACCGTGCGGGAGTTGGAGAGCCGCTTCGGTGATCCGTGGGACCCGGCGAACCCCCTCGGGAACCGGGCCGTGCTGGCGGCCGACGAGCGGCAGGAGATGTTCGCCGACGGTGAGCGGATGCTCGACGACTTCGGGCTCAACGCCGAGTTCGTGCCGGTCGCCCGGGGCGGCCGGATGGCCGGCCTGGACCGGCTGATCCGGATGATGCGCGCGGTGTTCCGGCGGGACCCCTGCCTGGGCCTCGGTTACGGCGCCAGCTCGTTCATCGCCTCGGTCAACGTGTGGGCCGGCGGCGACGAGGCCCAACAGCGACGGCTGGCGGAGCTGCTGCTCTCCGGCCGGCGGGTGGCGTCGGTCTACCACGAGCTGGCGCACGGCAACGACTTCGCCCGGGTGGACTTCCGGGCCGACCCGGGCCGGCCGGGCGAGCTGCTGCTCACCGGTCGCAAGGAGGTGGTCACCAACGCGCAGCGGTGCAGCGCGATGGTGATCTTCAGTCGCACCTCGGCCGCGGCCGGTGGCCGCAGCCACACCCAGCTGTTCGTGGAGAAGGACGCGCTGCCCCCGGGCGGGCTGCGGTATCTGCCGCGGTTCCCCAGCAGCGGGATGCGCGGGGTGCAGCTCGGCGGGATCGAGCTGGACCGGTGCCCGGTCGACGCCGGTGTGGCGCTCGGGCCGCTCGGCTCGGCCATGGAGGTCGCGCTGCGCTCGTTCCAGCTGACCCGGACCGGGCTGCCGGCGATGACGCTCGGCGTGCTGGACACCGGCCTGCGCGCGGTGCTGCGGTTCGGCGAGGACCGGCGGCTGCGCGGGCGGCCGGTGGGCGCCATGCCCGTGGTCCGCACCGCTCTGGCCGAAGCGTTCGTGGACCTGCTGATCGCCGACTGCCTGTCCACCACCGTCGCCCGCGCCGTGCACCTGCTGCCCGAGGACACCAACGCGTACGCCTCGGCCGTCAAGTACGTCGTGTCCGGCCGGTCCATCCGGGCCATGGCCCGGCTCGGCGAGCTGCTCGGCGCGCAGAGTTACCTGCGCACCGGCGAGTACGGCATCTTCCAGAAGTTGCAGCGCGACCTGGCCCCGGCCGGATTCGGGCACGCCGCCCGGATCGCCTGCCTGGCCACCGTCCTCCCGCAGCTCCCCCGGCTGGCCCGGCGCTCCTGGGCGACCGGCCAGGAGCCGCCACCGGCCCTGTACGACCTGGGCGCCGACCTCCCGGCACTGCCGTTCGACCGGCTCCGGATCGCCTCGACCGCCGACCCGCTCACGGCGCAGCTGCTCACCGCCGCAGAGGCGATGCCGGCCGGCGACGACCGGCTGCGCGGCCTGGTCCGGCGGTTCACCGGCGAACTGGCCCGGCTGCGTACGGCGGCGCTCGGCCTGCGCCCGGCGGACCTGGCGATCGGCGGGGACCCGGCGGCGCTCGACCTGACCGCCCGCTACACCACGGTGCTGACCGCCGCGACCTGCCTGAACCTCTGGCTGGCCGAGCAGCGCCGCCCGGGCACCTTCCTGGCCGATCCGGCCTGGGTGACGGCGGCCCTGCTGCGGCTGGCCGACGAGCTGGACGGCACGTCCCGGTCGCTGCCGGCCGCGCTGGCCGGCCCGATCCACGCGGAGCTGACCCGCCGGTACGCCGCCGGCCGGGCCTTCGACCTGTCCGACAGCGTGCTGCCCGACCTTCCAAGGAGCCGGAATTGACCATCTTGCCGAACCACCGGGCCGCCGGACAGCTCCGTCCGTGGCTACAGGACCGCGTCGCCGCTTTCACCGACCGGGACCCGGCCACCATCGACACCGCCGCACCCCTGTCCGACCTGGGCCTCGACTCGGTGTACGCGCTCGCGCTCTGCGGCGAGATCGAGGACCACCTCGGGGTGCCGCTGGAACCGACGATCGTGTGGGACCACCCGAGCATCGACGCGCTCACCGAGTACCTGACCGGCCTGCCGCTGGACGCCGGGACGTGACCGCCCTCGAAGCGGTCTCCGCCTACCTGCCGCCGGAACGGGTGCCGATCGACTCGTTCGCCGGCGAACTGGGACTGACCGACACGCAGATCCGGATGTTCCACCGCTACTACGGACTGGCCGAGGTGCTGCGGGAACCGACCGGCACGATCGCCGACCTGATGCTGAACGCCGCGGCGAAACTGTCCGAGCTGCGGGGCCGCGAATCCCAGGTGCGGTACGTGGTGCAGGCCCGGACCCTCCAGGCGATCGCGCCGTACCCGGAGGATCCGCTGCACGACGTGGTACGGGCCCTCGGCCTGCGGCACGCCCAGGCGTTCGCGGTCACCCAGCACGCCTGCGCCTCGGGTCTGCTCGCCGTCGAGATGGCCGGTCGGCTGCTCGCCGAGGACGGCGAGCCGGACGCGCTGGCCCTGGTCTTCGTCGGGGAGAAGGCGTTCACCCCGTCGGCCCGGATGATCCCGGGCACCGCCCTGATGGGGGAGGGTTGCGCCGCCGTCCTGGTCGGCACCGGCCGGCGCGACCGGCTGCTGTCGTACGCCGCGGCCATGCACGGCGAGTTCAACGCCGGGTTGTCCCTGAGCGCGGAGATGTCCCTGGAGTTCCAGCAGCGCTATCCGGACGCGCTCGCCGAGGTGATCCTGGCGGCGGTGGCGCGCGCCGGGATCACCGTCACGGACCTGGACCTGGTGCTGCCGCACAACGTGAACCGGGTGTCCTGGGTGCGGGTGGCGCGCAAGGTCGGCATCCCGGTGGAACGCCTGTTCCTGGACAACATGCCGGTCACCGGCCACTGCTTCTGCGCCGACTCCTTCCTCAACTACGTGGCGGCCCGCGACCTGGGCCGGTTACGGCCCGGCGACCGCTACCTGATGGCCGCGGTCGGGCTGGGCTCGACCTTCGCCGCCGCGGTCTTCGAGCACTGATAGGACGCTATGACGACGACACAGGAACCTTTCGTCAGACGGCTGCGGACGGCGCTGCTGGGCACCGACCGGACCCCCCTGGTGTTCCTCGGCAACTTCGAGGTCGAGCAGCGGTGGGGCGGTGACGAGCCGGGCCTGCCCCGGGTCGCGCTGACCGCGGGTGACGCGATGGTGAACCGGATGGACGAGTTCGCCCTGCTGCTGGCCGGTCCGGACGACCACGTGGTGCTCAAGGACCAGCCGGACCCGGAGCACCTGGCCCACCTGGAGAAACTCGGGGCCGCCCTGCCGCATCTGCTGGTCACCGACCGGCAGGACCCGCACCACACGGTGACCCAGGACGCGCTGGACAGCCCGGCCCTGCTGACCCGGCTGTCCGCCCTGGCCGGGGCGGCGGCGATCGTCCCGCACGGCGTCTCCGCGGACGAGGAGGCGCTCGCCGCGCGTACCGGGGTGGCGCTGGCCGGGTCGCCGGCGGCCGTCTGCAAGGCCGTCAACGGCAAGATCTACAGCCGGCGGATCGCCACCGAGCTGGGGCTGCGCCAGTCCGCGGGCTGGACCTGCGAGACCATCGAGGAACTGGACGAGGCGGTGGAACACGCGCGGGCTCTGCTCGCGGCCGGGCGGCCGGTGGTGCTCAAGGACTCGTACGGGGTGTCCGGCAAGGGCCTGCTGCTGATCCGGGACGAGGCGCGCCTGGACCAGATCCACCGGACGCTGCGTCGCCGGGCCGACCGTTCCGGCGACCACCGGCTGGCGCTGCTGGTCGAGGAGTGGGTCGCCAAGACCACCGACCTCAACTACCAGTTCACCGTGTTCCGCGACGGCGGGGTGCACTTCGACTTCGTCAAGGAGGCGGTCACCGCCAACGGCGTACACAAGGGGCACCGGATGCCGGCGGGGCTGACCGCGCGGCAGCTCGCGGCCGTGACGCACAGCGCCGCGGCGCTCGGCGCCCGGCTCACCCGCGACGGCTACCACGGCGTGGTCGGGGTGGACGCGATGCTCGACCCGGAGGGCGGCGTCTACCCGGTCGTGGAGATCAACGCGCGGCACAACATGTCCACCTATCAGGTCGGGCTCCAGGAACACCTGGTGCCGGCGGGCTGGTGCGCGCTGGCCCGGCAGTATCCGCTGCGCCTGGCCCGGCCGCTCCGCTTCGGCGAGGTCCGTGACGGGCTCGGGCCGTGGCTGCTGGGCGACGCCGGCCGGGCCGGAATGGTGGTGCAGAACTTCTCGACGGTGAACGCCCTGGTGCGGGAAGGCACGGGGGCCGCCGACGGCCGCCTGTACGGCTTCCTGACCGCGCCGACGACCGACGAGTTGATGGCGATGGACGGGGAGATCGCGGGCCGCCTGGCGGCCGTGGCGGAAGGAACACGACGGTGACCGGAGAAGTGGCGATCCAGGGCGTTGCGATGTCCGAACTGGCCGAGCGGTTCGGCACGCCCCTCTACGTGTACGACGGGGACAGCCTGCGTGGGCAGTACCTGGGGTTGCGCGAGCGGCTGCACCCGGCGATGGAGATCTTCTATTCGCTCAAGGCCAACCCGAACGTGGCCGTCTGCGCCCTGCTCGGCGCGCAGGGCGCCCGGGCGGAGGTGTCGTCCATGGTGGAGCTGCGCACCGCGCTCGCCGCCGGGGTGGCCCCGGGCGACATCATCTTCCTGGGCCCCGGCAAGAGCCGCGCCGAACTTGAGGCGTGCCTGTCCGAGGGCGTCTTCGCGCTTGTCTGCGAGTCGTTCGGGGAGCTGGCGCTGATCGACGAGCTGGCCCGGGAGCGGGGCGTCATCGCCCCGGTGATGCTGCGGGTCAACCCGAGCTTCGCGGTCAAGGGCTCCGGCCTCACCATGGGCGGCAAGCCGCGCCAGTTCGGGATCGACGAGCAGCAGCTCTTCGACGAGGTCGACCTGGTCAAGAACCATCCCGGGGTACGCGTCCTGGGCGTGCACGCCTACCTGGGGACCCGCATCCTCGATCCCGAGGTGGTCGCCGAGAACGCCCGCCGGATCATCGACCTGGCCGAGCGGCTCGCCGAGCGGCTGGACTTCGTCCTGGAGGCGGTCGACGTGGGCGGTGGCCTCGGCGTGGCCTACTTCCCCGGCGAACCGGACCTCGACCCGGCCGCGGTCGCCGGCCTGCTCAACCCGGTAGTCGAGGCGTTCCAGGCCGCGCACCCCGGGGCCCGGCTGCTGCTGGAGTTGGGCCGCTACCTGACCGCGCCGTGCGGCACGTACGTCACCCGGGTGCGGTACGTGAAGAGTTCCATGGGGGAGCGTTTCGCGGTCACCGACGGCGGCACCAACCACCACATGGCGGCCGTCGGCATCGGCTCCTACGTCAAGCGCAACTTCCCGATGCGGCTGCTCAACCGGGCCGGCACGGACGCCGCCCCGTGGAACGTCACCGGCCCGCTGTGCACGCCGAACGACACCGTCGGCCGCAACGTGGAACTGCCCGAGCTGCGGCCGGGCGACCTGGTC
Source organism: Micromonospora sp. WMMD975 (assembly GCF_029581215.1). NCBI lineage: Bacteria > Bacillati > Actinomycetota > Actinomycetes > Micromonosporales > Micromonosporaceae > Micromonospora > Micromonospora sp. WMMD975. The sequence goes on along the minus strand of NZ_CP120739.1, from coordinate 5,471,333 downwards.
GGCGTGCTGCGCTCCGGCGCGTACGGCCCGAGCGCCTCACCTGTGCTCTTCCTCAGCCACGGCCACCCGGCCGAGGTGCTCGTGGACGGCGGCCGGGCCCGCCTGGTCCGCCGCCGCGACACCGTCGAGGACCTGCTCGGACCGCAGATCCTCGACTGACGACCCATCCCGACCGGCACACACAGGAGGACCGCCATGACCATGGCTTCGGAGGCCACCGTCGACCGCGCCGCGGTCGTCGACCACGTGATCGACGCCGTTGTCGCGGTGCTGAACCGCGACTCGGTCCAGGTGACCGAGCAGACCCGGCTGATGGACGAGCTGGGCCTGGACTCCACGAACGTTCTCGAGCTGCTGATGCACATCGAGGACCGGCTGGACGTCGTGATCGACTCGGACACGCTGGAGCAGCACCACTTCGAATCGGTCGGCAGCCTCGCCGACTACATCCTCGAGCAGGGCCTGGCCTGACGCCGATGTTCCTGTCCATCGCTCCGGCCCCGTCGACCCGTACGGGTCGGCTCCGGCCGACTCAGGTGATCGCCCGCCGGTTCGGCCCCGACCCGGAGCCGTACCGGGGCGATCCGCTGCTCGAGGAATACCTCTCGGACATGACCGAGCTGTACGGCCGCCGGTTCGACCGGGACCGGCACGCGGCGGCCGGCCGGAACTCGTTCACCGACATGGCGGACCGCCTGGTGCGTGATCTCGACCTGGCGGTGCCGGTGGACCTGATCGCCATCGCGCACTCCACCCCGGACGCCGACCCGCGCCGGGTCACCGCCTGCTATCTGAGCGAGCTGGTGCACGGCGATCCCCTCGCCTTCGCGGTGTCCGACCAGGGACCGGTGGCGGCGTTCACCGCCCTGCGGCTGCTCGGGACCTACTCCGGCGACTTCCCGGGCTGCCGGGCATTGCTGCTGGTCCTGGAGCAGACGACGATGTCGTACGAGGTGGTCCGGGCCCGCTATCCGGTGCCCGGACACGACGCCGGGGTGGCCGTGCTGCTCGAACCGGCCGGCTCGGACGGGGCGACCGTGCACCAGCGTCCGGACGTCGCGCCCACGGCGGTCGGGACGCTGCTCGACGAGCTGGTGCCGGCGGACGCCGTCGTGATCGCCGGTCCCGGCCTGACCGCCGGCCCCGGCCGTCCGGTGGTCCGGGCGCCGGACCTGGGCGCGGCAGGTGTCTGGGCCGAGTTCGCCAGGCACCGGGCGGGCACCGCCGGGCCGATCGCGGTGGCGGACCACGACCCGGTGTCGGGCACTCTCTGCACGGCGGTCTTCGCCGGCTCGGACCCGGAGACCCGGTCGTGATCGCCGACCAGGCCCGGCGCAGCGCCCGGACCGGCGGGCTCACCGCCACGCTCACCACGATGCACGACACGCTTGCGGACGGGGTCCTGCCGTGCGGCCCGACCGGGTGCTGCGTGCTGCCCGAGCCGACGCTGCGCGACGCCGGCCGGGTCTGGACCGGGGACACGGTCGCCGCCCTGGACCCGGCCGCCGTCGAGCGGCTCGGCACGGTCGAGACAGCGGACGGCCGGCTGGCGGCCGTCCGCTACCGGGGCGCCGCCGACCCGGCCGGCGCCCCGGCGCCCTGGCCGGAGTGGATGGCCGCGCTGGCCGGGCTCCGGCTCGGGCTGTCCGAGGCACTGCTCGACCTCACCGTCGCCCACCTCGGCGACCGCCGCGCCGGGGACACCCCGCTGTTGCTGCAACAGATGATCAAGGGCGCGCTGGCGGACGTCGTCACCGAGCAGATCGAGATCAAGGTCCGGCTGACCGGTACGCCGCCACCGGCCGGATCCCTGGCCGCCCTGCACCGGCAGATCACCACCGCCGACCGGATGCTGCTGCGCCTGCTCGGGGCCAGCGGGTTCGTCGCGGACGGCCCGGGCCTGGCGGTGAACGCGTCGGAGTTGCTGGCCGACGCCTGGATCGGTGGAGAGGGGTGGACGGCGTGATCGAACTCGACGACCGGCTCGGCACCGCCCGGGCGCACGCCCGGGACTGGGCGCGCGACCTGCGCTCGACGGCGTTGGAGCTGGACCGTGACCCGGACACCGTGTACCGGTGCCTGGACAACCCGGCGGTACGGCACCTGTCCACCATGCTCATCCCGGCGCCGTGGCTGCCGGACCGGACGCTCATCGGCGGACACCGGTTCGACGGCATGACCGCGATGGAGCGAGTGGTGTTCGCCGAGGAGATCGCCGCCGGTGACGCCGGCATGATGCTCGCGTCCCCCGGCGCCTCGCTGTCCGGGGTGCTCATCGACCTGCTCGCCGACCAGGACCAGAAGGAGTGGTTCTACGGCCGGCTACTGGCCGCGCCGACCTGGACCTTCTTCGCGCTCACCGAACCCGACCACGGCTCGGACGCGGCGGCGATGGGCACGACGCTCGACCCGGACGGCGACGGGGGCCTGCTCCTGCGGGGTGCCAAGCGCTACATCGGCAACGGCGCCCGGGCCCAGGTCGGCGTCGTCTTCGCCCGGGACCGGCCCGGCCCGCTCGGCGCCACCGCGGTGCTCGTCGAGACCGACGCGCCCGGCTTCAAGGCCGAGCCGATCCCGACGATCGGCCTGCGCGGCGCCCAGCTCAGCGCGATCACACTCGACGGCGTGCCGGTCCCGGCCGGTCGGGTGCTCGGGCACCACCTCAGTCCCACCCGGCGCGGGGTGTGGAGCGGCGTGCAGATGTTCAACCGGCTCCGACCGGGCGTGGCGGCGATCGCCCTGGGCATCGCCCGGTCCGCGCACGACTACGTCATCGAGCAGCGTGGTTCGCTGTCCAAGGCCGATCGGCTGCGTTGGGAACGCACCGGCCGGCGGATCGACGGCGTACGACAGCTCATCTGGCAGGCGGCCTCGATCGTGGACGCCCAGCCGGCGAACGGCCACCTGGCGTCGGCGGCGAAGGCCCGGGCGGCCCGACTCGCCGAGGAGGTGACGCTTGAGGCGCTCGACTACTTCGGCCCGGGCGCGCGGCTGACCCAGCCGATGCTGGACAAGCTGATCCGCGACGCCCGGGGGGTGGAATTCATGGAAGGCACCGGCAACATCCAGCGACTCAACACCTTCCAGGGCCTCATACAGGGCAAACTCGGCCGTGACTGACCCGGGCGGCGTCGACGTCTGGACCGTACACCTGGACCGGGACGTCGACGCCGCCCACTGGCTCAGCGCGGCCGAGCTGCGGCGGGCAGCCGCCGTCGGTGACCCGGACGGACGCCGCCGCTTCGTGGTGGCGCACGCCGCGTTGAACGCGATCCTCGCCGACCGGCTGGACCTGCGCCCCACCGCGCTGCCGCTGCGCCGCAACCCGCGCGGGCGGCCGTACCTGCCGGGCCGGTCGCTGCACTTCAGCCTGGCGCACGCCGGGGATCGGGCGTTGATCGCGGTCGCCGGCCGGGAGGTCGGTGTGGACCTCGACCATCCCCGGCCGGGGCTGGATCCGCGGCGGATGGCCGCACGTTTCTTCACCCCCGCGGAGGCCGCCCGGGTGGCGGCGGCGGGCACCGCGGCCTACGCGGCGTACCTGCGGCTGTGGACCCGCAAGGAGGCGTGCGTCAAGGCCGCCGGCGCGCGCCTGGCGCTCGGGCTGCGGCTGCCGGTCCCCGGCGCGGCGGGCGGGGCGGTGGTCCGCGACCCGTCCAACCGGCTGCCCGGCGCCTACTTCCTCCGGGACCTGCCCGACCACGGACTCTTCCGCGCTGCCGTGGCGCTGGCCGGCACGGATCCGGCACGCTGCCACCGCCGCGAGTTCCGCCGCGATCTCCGACGGAAGCCGTGACGGACGACGACGGGGGAGCCGGACGTCCGGCTCCCCCGTCATCGTCCGACGGTCAGCGTTCGACCTCGCCGCGGATGAAGCGCTCCACGGCGTCCCGGGCGGCGGCGTCGTCGTACTGCTCGGGCGGCGACTTCATGAAGTACGAGGAGGCGGAGAGGATCGGCCCGCCGACCCCCCGGTCCAGGGCGATCTTGGCCGCCCGGACCGCGTCGATGATCACGCCGGCGGAGTTGGGGGAGTCCCAGACCTCGAGCTTGTACTCCAGTTGCAGGGGCACGTCGCCGAACGCCCGCCCCTCCAGGCGCACCAGCGCGTACTTGCGGTCCTCCAGGAACGGCACGTAGTCGCTGGGGCCGATGTGCACGTCGCCGGCGGCCATCTCGCGGGGCACCTGCGAGGTGACGGCCCGGGTCTTGGACAGCTTCTTCGACGCCAGGCGCTTACGCTCCAGCATGTTCATGAAGTCCATGTTGCCGCCGAAGTTGAGCTGGTACGTGCGCTCCAGCCGGACCCCGCGATCCTCGAAGAGCTTCGCCAGCACCCGGTGGGTGATGGTGGCGCCCACCTGCGACTTGATGTCGTCGCCGATGATCGGCACGCCGGCGTCGGTGAACCGGGCCGCCCACGCCGGGTCCGAGGCGATGAACACCGGCAGCGCGTTGACGAACCCCACCCCCGCCTCCAGCGCACACTGCGCGTAGAACCGGTCGGCGTCCTCCGATCCCACCGGCAGGTATGACACGAGGACGTCGGCCCCGGACTCGCGCAGGGTGCGCACCACGTCGACGGCCTGCTCGTCGGACTCCTCGATCATCTCCCGGTAGTAGTCACCGAGACCGTCGAACGTCGGGCCGCGCCGCACGACGACCCCGGACGGCGGGACGTCGCAGATCTTGATGGTGTTGTTGCCGCTCGCGACGATGGCCTCGGAGAGGTCCCGGCCCACCTTCTTGGCGTCCACGTCGAAGGCCGCGACGAACTCGATGTCGCCGACGTGATAGCCGCCGAAGGCGACGTGCATGAGGCCGGGAACGGTGTCGGTGACCCTCGCGTCCCGGTAGTACTCAACGCCTTGCACCAGCGACGCGGCACAGTTGCCGACCCCGGCGATGGCGACGCGGACTGCGCCCACGTGGTGCCTCCTTCTCTCTTCGACTGAACTCCATTCAACCGATCCGCTCGTTCCGGTCTCCACCTCGATGTCCTGAACAGGACATCGACGAGGGCCCACCTCGCGTGGGTCCCGGCCGGACGGTTCCGGGGCCGCATACTGGGGACCGCCGTGCGTTGAGGAGCCGATCGTGCCGTTGTCCATGTCCCTTCCGGCCACCGTCCGATCGCGGGCCTGGCCCACGCGGCTGCCCCGCAACGCCACGCTCTGGCTGGACGGGTTGATCGCATTGGCGGTGTTCGTCGGCACCGCCCTGCCGGTGACGTTCTCGCAGGACGGGAAGGTCTGGCACATCCTGGTGGCCGCCGGAGCCTCGCTGCCGCTGATCTGGCGTCGGCGGGCTCCGCTGCTCACCACGGTGACCGTGGGCCTGGCGATCAGCGTCCTCGGGCTGTCGCACCAACTGCCGCCGCTGCCCTTCGGGCCGCTCGTCGCGACGTACACGTTCGCCTTGCTGAGCCCGTCGCCCTGGCGGCAGATCGCGATCGGGGTGCAGGCCGTCGGCGTGGTGGTCTCGCTCGTGGTGCCCGGCGAGAGCGCCGCCACCTTCGGATACGTGGGGATGGCGTACGTGGCGGCGTACAGCATGGGGATCGCCTCCCGGGGTCGCGGCGACCGGATCGCGGTGCTCGAGGAACGGGCGGCCCGCCAGGAGGAGGAACGAGCCACCGCCGCCGCCCGCGACCGCAACCGGATCGCCCGCGAGGTGCACGACATCGTCGCGCACACGGTCGCGATCATGGTGGTCCAGGCGGAGGCCGGGCCGGTGGTGGCCCGCACCGACCCGGCCCGGGTGGAGAAGACCTTCGAGGTGATCGCCGAGAGCGGCCGGTCCGCGATCGCCCAGCTCCGGCGGTCGTTGGCCGCGCTGCGTTCGGCGGAGGGCGAGGAGCCGCCGGCCCCGGTGCGCGGGGTGGGCGACGTGCCGCAGCTGCTCGGCGAGGTGCGTCAGGGCGGCCTGGAGGCGGCGCTGCGCTGGCGCGGGCAGCAGCGGCCACTGCCCGCCGACGTGGACGCCACGATCTTCCGGGTGGTGCAGGAGGCGCTGACCAACACCATCCGGCACGCGCGGGCGTCGATGGTGGACGTGCTGATCGAGTTCGGTCCGCGCGACATCCGGGTCACGGTCACCGACGACGGTGTCGGCGCGGTGGACGTCGGTGGCGGATACGGAATGATGGGCATGCGGGAGCGGGTCACCGCCTGTGGCGGTGAGCTGTCCGTCGGAGCGGGTCCCGACGGCGGCGGCTTCACGGTGAGCGCCGTCCTGCCCGCCGAGTGAGTTGCTACGTATCGAGGAGTGGCGCCCCATGGTGCGCATCGTGGTCGTCGACGACCAGGACCTGGTTCGGGGCGGCTTCGCCATGATCCTGGACGCGGAGCCGGATCTGACCGTGGTGGGCGAGGCGGCGGACGGCCTGGAGGCCCTGCGGGTGGTGGCCGAGAAGAAGCCGGACGTGGTGGTCATGGACATCCGGATGGAGGGCCCGATCGACGGCATCGAGGCCACCCGCCGGATCTGCGCCACCACGGACGCCCGGGTGCTCATCCTCACCACGTTCGACGTCGACGAACACGTGCACGACGCGCTGCGGGCCGGCGCGAACGGCTTCCTCCTCAAGACCATGCGCCGGGCGGAGCTGATCGAGGCGGTCCGGGTGATCGCCAAGGGGGAGGCGCTGCTCGCCCCGACGGTGACCCGGCGGGTGATCGCCGACCTGCTGCGTCGGCCCCGGGGCGCGATCCGCCCGCCGGCCCGGTTGGACGAGTTGACCGGCCGGGAGCGGGAGACTTTGTCCCTGGTCGCCCGTGGGCTCTCCAACGCCGAGATCGCCGCCCGGCTGACGGTGAGCGACCACACCGTCAAGACCCATGTCAGCAACGTGCTGGCCAAGCTGGGCCTGCGGGACCGGGTGCAGGCGGTGGTCTTCTCCTACGAGGCCGGCCTGATCAGTCCCGGTGAGGATCTGGACTGAACGCTCTCCCTCGCACGGGTGAGTCCAGATTTCGCTCTCGGCGGCGATCTGCTGGGGCGCTCGCTTCTTCAGGATGAGATCACATCGATTTTTATGTCCTGAGGAGCTGTGTGATGATCCGTGTCGTTACGCGTTTCGCTCGCCGGCGCCCCGCCGTCGTGCTCGTCATCTGGCTGGTGATCGCCGCGGCCGGGTTCACGGTCGGCAACGGCGTCTTCGCCCGGATGACGACCACGGTGGGTGCCATCGCCGGCAGTGAGTCGCAGCAGGGCGCCAAGGCGCTCGGTGACGCCAAGCTCGCGCCACCCGTGATCAACGCGGTCATCTCCGGCGGCTCGGCCACCGACCCCGCCTTCCGCACCAAGGTCTCCACGGCGCTCACCGAGCTGCGCGCCACCGACGGCGTGCTCGCGGTGAACGACCCGTTCGCCCCCGGGGCCCCGGTCGCCACCGACGGCGCGGCGGTCGTGGTGAACGTGGAACTGGCACACCAGGGCGACCTGCTGGCCGACAAGGTGCGCAACCAGTTGACCGGGATCGACGGGACGACCGCGGTGGTCGCCGGTGGGCCGCTCACCGACCGCGAGTTCAACGACCAGGCCACCTCGGACACCCGGCGAGCCGAGATCATCTCCGCGCCGTTGCTGCTGCTCCTGCTGCTGTTGGTCTTCATGTCGCTGATCGCCGCCGGGCTGCCGCTGCTGATCGCGCTGGTAGGCGTCGGCGGCACCTTCACCACGCTGCTGGTGATGAGCTTCTTCACCGACGTGTCGATCTACTCGATCCAGGTCACCACGATGCTCGCCATCGGTCTCGGCGTCGACTACGCGCTGCTGATGGTCAGCCGGTTCCGGGAGGAACGGGCGCTCACCGAGGACGCGGCGGAGGCGCTCGTGCGGGCCTCCGAACGCGCCGGCCGTACCATCGTCTTCTCCGGTCTGACCATCGCGGTCAGCCTGGCCAGCCTGGTGGTCTTCGCCGATCCGTTCCTGCGGTCGATCGGCGTGGCCGGCGCCGCCGTGGTGCTTATCGACATGCTCGCCGCGATCACCCTGCTTCCCGCGCTGCTCCAGTTGCTGCGTAACAGGATCAAGCCGGTCCGGGCGCGGAAGGAGCGCGGCCGGTCCTTCGCCGCGGTCGCCCGTGGGGTGCAGAAGATGCCGGTGCTGACCCTGCTGGTGGTGCTCGCCGGCCTGATCGTGGCCGGACTGTCGGTGACCAACCTGAGGCTGGACACCAGCAACCCCAAGTCGCTGCCGGCCGACAGCGCCACCCGCCAGCTCACCGAGGAACTGCGGGAGCACTTCCCGGCGCTCGCCGGTCCGAGCGCGATCACGATCGTCGCCCGGACCTCGGCCGACGACCCCGACCTGGCCGAGTTCCGGCAGCGGGTCGCCGCGGTACCCGGCGTGTCCGGGGTGTATCCGGGGCGCAGCGGCGGCGGGTTGGCCGTCCTGCAGGCGACCCCGAAGAACCCGACGAGCGACCCGGACACCATCCGGGCGGTACGCGACATCCGCGCCCTGAACGCCCCCTTCACGGTGCAGGTCACCGGGGACGCGGCCCGCCTCAGCGACTATCAGCAGGAGCTGCGCGACCGCCTCCCGATCGCCGGCGGCATCGTGCTGCTTGCCACCTTCATCCTGCTGCTGGCCTTCACCCGATCGGTGCTGATCCCGCTGAAGGCCGTGCTCACCAACCTGCTGAGCCTGGTCGCCGCGCTCGGTGTGGTGGTCTGGGTGTTCCAGGAGGGCCACCTGGTCGGCCTGCTCGGCGGTGAGCGGCTCGACGGCATCGACCTGACCGTGCCGGTGGTGGTCGCGGCGATCGCGTTCGGTCTCTCCACCGACTACGAGGTCTTCGTCCTGTCCCGGATCCGCGAGCGCCGGTTCGCCGGCGCGGCCCCGGACCAGGCCGTCCGGGAGGGCCTGCAGCGCAGCGGCGGCATCGTGACCGCGGCTGCCCTGCTCCTCGCGGTCACCTTCGCCGGATTCATGACCGGGGGCTTCGCCCCGATCAAGGAGGTCGGCCTGGGCCTGGTGCTGGCCGTCCTGATCGACGCGGTGATCGTCCGGATGCTGCTGGTTCCGGCGACGATGGCGATTCTCGGACGCGCCGCGTGGTGGGCGCCCCGCTTCCTGGGTGGCCGGCCGCCGGTCCCCTCCGCCCCGGCCGCCGGTGACGCGCAGCCGGAGCTGACGGCCACCGCCCAGGGCTGAAAGACCGGGGCGGGGCAGCCCCTGCTGCCCCGCCCCGGTTGATCGGTTCGTTCAGTGCGGGGCCACCACGCCGCGGTGCAGACCGGCGGCCTCGCCGACCTCGGAGAGGAGGAGATCCGTGTCGAGCAGCCGCAGCAGCGTCCGATCCACTCCGACCAGGACGGCACGGATGAGGTCCGGGGGCAGCAGAGTGGTGTCCCCGAGCAACGTCCAGCGCAGGTGCCCCGGCGCGTCGAGCACGTCACCGACCTCCATGAAGAACGAGGACCCGGCCGGCCGACGCTCGGTCCACCGGAAGCTCGGCTCGGCCAGGGCCCGCCGCACCTCGTCGGGGTCGAGCGACACGGCGGCGGGCGGTGTCTCCGGCGCGCCGCGCATGTCGTTGAAGAAGCATCGGATCTCCGGCTCGGCGCCGCGTTCCCGGCTCACCTCGGCCAGCGCCGCCCACCCGTCGACCGGGTCGAAGCGGCCGTGCCGGAACGACCGCACGGCCGTGATCCAGCAGTGCCGGACCAGGTCGGAGAAGGCCGGCCCGGTCAGGTCGACGACGGCCGGCATGTGCTGGGTCAGCGTGCCGACCGAGGCCCGCAGCGGCGCGGTGGTGCGGTTGCCGGTGACCAGCAGCAGCCCGCACCTGTCGGTCTCGGCGACCACACCCAGCAGGGCCGCGGTCACCGCGAGCGCGACCGTGGCGGTGCTGGTGCGGTACCGCTCGGCGAGCGCCCCCAGCATCGGCGCCGAGACCGGCGAGTCCAGGACACCGCGCCAGAACCGGGGTTCGGCCGGGTCCACCGGCCGGATCCCGGCGAAGTTGTCGAGCGGCACCGCGTCCAACTGCCGGCGCAGGTGGGCCACGGCGGCGGCGCTGACCTTCCGGCCCCGGGGGGAACGCTCGAAGGCGGCGAGGTCGGCGGGATGAACCAGTTCCGGAGCCGCCGGATCGGGGCGCCCCGCCGCCCGGCAGGCGAGCATCTCCGCCAGCACCCGTGCCGCCAGACGGCTGCTCTGCAGGTCGGCCGCCAGGTGGGAGATGCAGAGCACCAGAGCCCGGGGCACACCCGCGTGCACGTAGACCAGAACGCGCATCGGCAGTTCCCGATCGTGATCGAACGGTGTCGCCTCGAGCTGCTCGTCCAGGTCCCGGGCGGTCGCCGCGAACTGCTCGGCCGGACCGGTGCCGGAGAAGACCCCGACCGGGATGCTGCCGCGGTCGAGCACCTCCTGGACCAGCCGGCCGTCCCGTCGCGGGAACCGCGTGCGCAGTGCCTCGAAGCGACCCGCCAGCGCGCCCACCGCGGCGCACACCATGGCCAGGTCCACGCCCTCGGGGATCAACACCGGCACCGTGACGTTGTAGGCGGTGCCCGGCGGCATCCGGCGGATGTCGCGTTCCACGAGCACCTGCCCCCAGGTCAGGTGCTCGGTGAGCGCCCGGGAGCCGGTGAAGTGCGCCGGCTGCCAGCGCACGTCGGCGGTCAGGCCGGACACGATGCGTAGCCGTCAAGTGTCCGGACCGCCGCGTCCCGGCGGTTCTCCAGGTAGAGCTCGTTCCACCGGCCCAGCGCCACGTCGGACGCGTGCGGGCCGAGGAACCGGGCGGTGACCGAGGCGCGGTAGGCGGCCCAGGTGGTCGCCGGGCTGACCAGCCGGCTGGCAGCCGGCACGGTCCGCGCCGGCCCGACCGGCAGGTCGCTGCCGGCGGACACGGCGTCGGCCCAGCTCTCCTGCGCGTCGAGGGCGGCCAGCACGGCGTCGAACGGCAGGCCCCGCAGCTCGGTGGCCGCCACCGCGCGGCTGCGGAAGCCGGTCGCCGACACCGGGCCGAACCGCTCGATCGCGATCGCCACCGGCAGCATCGCCCGCGGCGCGAACCACTCGCATCCGAGCACGGCCAGCGTGGGCAGGCCGCCGGTGTCGGGGTCGTCCGCCGTGACGATCCGCCACTCCGCGAAGGGCAGCGCGATGCCCGCGGACCGGAAGGTGACCGCGTCGGCGCCGCAGTCCGGGCAGGCCATCACCCGGACCGCCATCGGCGGTGCGGGCGGGCGGATCACCCCCGGCGGCTGATCGGCCGGGATGAGGAAGTGCGCCGCGACCTCGCGGCGCGCCATCCGTTCGACAAGGGTGCCCAGGGCCGGGTCAGGAGTCGTGGCAAGCGTGGTCATGTCGGAAGTCCTCTCCACGGGCGCCGGCCGGAACGCCGGCCGTGACGAAGGTGCCGGGGCTCCGGCCGTGCAGGCCGAGGGCGACCGCCGCCGCGCCGAGGTCGATGAGCGCCGTGCGGCCGGCGGCGCCGAGGGCCGTACCGTCCGCGCCGGTCAGGCCGGAGTCCACCCAGGACGACACGGCCGCACGGATCCGGGCCGGGTGGGCGGGATCGAGTGGGACGGGCAGGTCACGGCGTACCGCCGCGGCCTCCAGACCGAGCAGGTATCCGGCAGCCCAGATCTCCAGGGCGGCCCGCGCCGACGGCTGCGGTCCCGGCCGGTGGTCCAGGTACGCGGCCAGCGCGTTCGTCACCTGCTCGGCGCTGACCCCGATCAGGTCGCACCAGTCCTCCCAGTACCAGCAGAACTCGTTGCCGGCGGGCTCACCCGTGTGCGGGCGGAGCAGTCGGATCAGGCAGCGGGAGTCCTTGACCTGCACGACGTACTCGTCGTGGGACCGGTAGCGGGAACCCAGGGCCAGTGCCGTCTCGATCCGGGGGTCGAGCGCCCAGTGCGTGGCGGACGGCACCGGCGGCGCCCACACGGTGGCGTGGTGCCGCCCGCCGTGCCCGGCGATCAGGGTCGGCAGCCCACGGTTGTCGACCAGGTGAGGCACGGTCGTCAGCAGCGGCACGCCGCGTTCCCGGCAGTATCTGGCGATCATCTGGTCGTCGTCGGTGACCTCGTCCGGGATCGGCCGCAGATAGTCGGCCAGGTCCGCGGCCACGCCGGCCGGCAGCAGGAACGCCAGCGCCGGGGTCCACTCCATCGGGGACAGCGGCGCCCACGGCGATCCGACGACCGCGGCCAGGCGGGACAGGAAGCTGTTCTGCGGGCTGCTCCAGTCGGTGTAGAGGGCGATGCCGTGTGCCGGGCGGTGCGCGATCGCGGCGACCACGCGCGCGGCGAAGTCGTCGCAGACCCGGGCGTCGTCCTGGAGCACCAGGTGGTGCGTGGCGCCCTCGGCGATCGAGGCCCAGGCGACCTTCGCGGTCCGCAACGGGCTGCGTGCGGCGTCGGGTGCCGGGTCCGGCACGATGCGCGCGGACAGCGGGCGGCACGCCTCGACGAGGGTGTCCAGGACGACGTCCCGCGCCGGATGATGCATGATCGTCACGCTGAGGCGTACGTCCTCCGGCCGCCACTCGGGACGGCTCACCGGGCGTCCACCCGGCTGATCCGGCGGACGTGTCGCCACGTCAACAGCGGGACGACGAACATGCCGCAGGCGTTGAGCACCGCGATCGTCCAGTACAGGGCCGACGGATCCTGCTGGGTCCGGGCCAGCGCGCTGCCGACCACCACCATGCCCCCGAAATAGGGCACGTTCAGCAGCAGCGCGATCAGGCCCCCGCCGACCTGTTCGAGCAGGAGCAGCGTCATCACGTTCAAGCCCAGGCCGAAGTAGGTCAGGCCGACGATCGCCAGGAACCGCCCGGTCTCCGCCGACACCGTCGGGTCACCGGCCAGCACCGCGGCCAACGGCTCCCGGCACAACCAGATCGCGGCGGCGAGCACCGCGTACACCGCGGCGGTCAGGCGCAGCCCGGCAGCGAGCGTGGCCGGCCCGTCCCCGGGCCGACCCGCCCCCCGCGACTGATTGAGCACGATCGCGGTCGCCGAACCGAGCGCCGAGGCGGGCACGATGAGCAGATTCTGCAGGGCGCCGGCCGCCGAGTATCCGGACACCACGTCCGGCCCGAACGGGCTGAGCGCCCAGAGCAGGCCCGCGTTCGCGACGGCCATCACCACGAACGACACCGTGACCGGCAGCCCGGTGCCGGTCAGCCGCCCGATCGCCTCCGGACGCCAGGTCAGCGGCCCGCTCGCCGTCCAGAGCCCGCAGCGGTACACCTGCACCAGGCCGACGGCGAGCGCGGCCACGCCGCCGACCGCGATCGCGACCGGAAGCGCGTACACCCCGAGGTCGGTGCCGAAGCCCAGGACCGCGACGCCGCCGACCTCCAGGGTCGCGCCGGTCAGCACCACGGCCGCCGCGGAGCCCGGCCGGCCGTAGCCGCGCAGGCTCGACGAGAGCAGCACCGTCGGGAAGAAGATCAGGTTGGCCAGGCAGGCCCAGCGGGTGAAGGCGACGAAATCCCCCACGGACGCGTCCGGGACGTTCAGCAGCGTCGCCAGCCACGGCGCCGCCACGATCAGCGCGAGGCTGACGGTGCCCCAGACGGCCGCGCCGACGCGGGCCATGCTGGCGGCGACCGGAAGGACGTCCCCCGGCCGGCCCGCGCCGCGGCTCACCGAGGCGGAGACCTGGTTGCTCACGTCGAAACCCACCTGGAGGGCGGCGAAGAGCAGCGCCAGCGGTACGTAGAGGGAGCGCACGTACATCGCCTCGACGCTGATCCGGGCCATCAGCGCGATCACCAGCACCGGCACCAGCACGCCGGCCGTCTCGCCGAGCGCGATCGTGCCGGCGAGGCGGCGGATCCGAGCCGGGCCGTCCCAGACGACCGGGGTCGGTGCTTCCGTGGTGCTCACGACGGCGTCACCGCCGATGCACCGGCAGTCGGACGTACGGGCATGAGACCCACCCCCATTTTGGGCTCGCGGCTCGCGGTGACGCACCGAACATAGGTTCGGACGAATCAGGCCCACAAGCTGCCCAAAGGGCTATGCCCATGGGAGATGCGCGACGGCGGCCCCGAGGCGTGTGACGAGCTGACCGTCTCGGCGATGCGGGACGGGATCCGTCAGGTCGTGCCCGTGCGGAAAGTCCGGGACGAGAAAGTCGCCGCTTCCACAGCGGCGATCGCGGATATTCCGCCGTCTGTCGGTTACGCTGACTCGGCCGGCCGCCAGCACCGGTTGCCCGAGCCGTAGGCATTCGCCCACGGTGTTGCCCGCGTCGGCTGGACGCGGGGTGGTCTCCTTCGCCTCGTCGAGAATTCTTCGCCTTCGCGTCTGAATCACTGCTTTGCAGGAAATGACAGACCAGCGCTCTCGGCGAAGGAGCAGTTCATGACGGCACCAGTGGCCGACCCGAATTCTCCCCCGCGCCGAGTCAGCTTCACCTCCTCCGAGCCGGCCGAGGTGCGGGATTTCGTCAGCCGGACGTACGGCGCGCACCTGGTGATGGACCCGCCGGCACAGGGGACCCCGCTGATCAGCATCGACCGGGTGGAGAGCGACGGGATCAGCCTGAGCGTGGTGCGCTGCGCGGCGGACCTCGCGTTCCCCGCACGTCGATCTCGGCGTCGTCGACGTCGCCCGGGCCGCCGAGGTCAGCGTGCGGGCTCTCCAGCTCGCGTTCCGCCGTCACCTCGACACCACCCCGAGCGCCTACCTGCGCCGGATCCGCGTCGACGTGCCCCGGGAGGAGTTGAGCTGGCAGTACCACGACGAGTACGGGAAGCCACCCGACGAGACCCTGCGGCGGTGACCTCGGGCCAGCCGTCGGCGCTCGGTGCCGGGACCGGTTGGCGTCGATGCCCCGAGAAGCGGGGCGCACCTCGTTGCAACAAACCTGCACGTCCCAGGTCTTGCTTCGCCGGTAAGCGCTTTCTTAGCCTGTGTTTCATCGATGTTTCGGTCCTTGGTCGGCCGAGTGCGCGCACGCGAAACCACACGCGGTGGCGGGCTGTGGAGACAGTCCCGCACCGTGCCTACTCCTGTGAGGAGAAACCGTGCGATCTGTAGTGCGACGCAAGCTTCTAGCCGGCGGCACCACCGTGGCCGCCCTGGCCGTCATTGCCGCGGCGCTGCCGATGTCCCAGGCATCCGGAGCGTTCGGCAAATCGAGTAATGCATTGATCTCTGCAAATGCAACAAACCTCAGCCTCGGTGCCGGCGCCGACGGTTCCAGCAAGGCCGGCGGCACCAGTTACGGCAACGCGATCGACGGCGACATGAACAGTTGGTGGTCGCCGTCCGGCGCGACCGGCCGCATCTCGGTGAAGTGGGGTTCCGCCACCACGGTTTCCTCGATCAACATCCGGGAGGCGGCCGGCGCCGTCGGGGCCATCGGGTCCTGGCGGGTCGTGAACAACGACACCGGCGCCACCCTGACCAGCGGCACCGGCGCGGGCGTCATCACCTTCACCGCGACCGCACTCCGCAAGATCAACTTTGAGATCACCAGCTCGACCGGCACGCCGCGGGTCGCCGAGTTCGAGACGTACGCCTCGGGCGCGACCCCGCCGCCGACCACCCCGCCGCCGACCACCGGACCGACCACCCCGCCGACCACGCCCCCGCCGTCGGGCAACTCGCTGTACGTGGCGCCGACCGGCACCGACGGCGCGGCCGGCACGCAGGCGAACCCGACGACGCTCGCCTCCGCGATCACCCGGATCGCCGCCGGCGGCACCATCTACCTGCGCGGCGGCACCTACCGCTACTCGCAGACCATCACCATCGGCCAGGGCAACAACGGCACGTCGAGCGCGCGTAAGAACATCTTCGCCTACCCGGGCGAGACCCCGATCCTGAACTTCTCGGCCCAGA
Source organism: Micromonospora sp. WMMD975 (assembly GCF_029581215.1). Classification (NCBI taxonomy): domain Bacteria; kingdom Bacillati; phylum Actinomycetota; class Actinomycetes; order Micromonosporales; family Micromonosporaceae; genus Micromonospora; species Micromonospora sp. WMMD975. The sequence goes on along the minus strand of NZ_CP120739.1, from coordinate 5,455,503 downwards.
GCGAGGACCCGGCGAACCGCGGCCTCCAGGTGGGCGGATCGTACTGGCACATCCGCGGCATCGTCGTCGAGCGGGCCGGGGACAACGGCATCCTGCTCGCCGGTAACAACAACATCATCGAGCGTGTGGTCACGCGCCACAACCGGGACTCGGGGCTCCAACTCTCCCGACTGGTCGCCAACGCCCCACGCGACCAGTGGCCCGCCAACAACCTCATCGTCAGCACCGAGTCGCACGACAACGTCGACTCCGACGGTGAGGACGCCGACGGCTTCGCCCCGAAGCTCACCGTCGGCTCCGGCAACGTCTTCCGCTACACCGTGTCCCACAACAACATCGACGACGGCTACGACCTCTACACCAAGAGCGACACCGGCGCCATCGGTGCGGTGACCATCGAGTCCTCCCTCGCCTACGACAACGGCACCCTGAGCAACGGCGGTCAGGCCGGCAACGGCGACCGCAACGGGTTCAAGCTCGGCGGCGAGGACATCGGGGTGAACCACGTCGTCCGGGGCAACATCGCCTACCACAACGGACAGCACGGGTTCACGTACAACCGCAACGTCGGCTCGATGACGGTGTCGAACAACGCCAGCGTCAGCAACGCCGAGCGGAACTTCAACTTCGACGGCGGCTCCTCGGTGTTCCGGAACAACACGTCCTGCAACAGCGGCTCGAACGACCGGATCGTCGGCAACTCCGACAGCTCGAACCAGTTCTGGTCCGGCACCAACGGATCCCGTTGCTCCGCGTACTCCGGTGCCCTGGGTTGGTCCTTCGCCTCCGACGGACGCCTCGTCGTCACCTTCGGCGGCCGGGTGGTCACGCCGTAACCGCCGGGCGACGCCGGCGTCACCGCAGTGGTGACGCCGGCGTCCCGTGGCGTCAGGCCGCGGCTTCGCCGAACCAGCGGGTGAGGTGCGCGTCCAACTCCTGCTGATCGTCGCCGATCCACGCGACGTGGCCGTCGGGGCGGAGCAGGACGGCCGGAACGTCAAGCGCCGCGGTGGGATCCGGGAGGAGGTCGACCCGGTCCGACCAGCCGCCGACGGTGAGGCGTTCGGTGCGGTCCAGCAGCAGGCCACGACCACGGTGCATCAGGTCGTAGAGGCGGCCCGGTTGCACGTCGATGTCCCGCAGCCGGCGACCCAGCAGGTCGGGGCCTTCGCCGACGTCGTATCGGACGGTGATACCGACGATCTTCTCGATCAGCAGGCGGTTCACCTCGTCGATGTCCATCAGTTCGGTGAGCAGTCGGCGTAGGGCCTGCGGGCCGGGTTCGATGGACGACAGCTCCGTCTGGGCGCGGATGGTGTCCAGCACGGCGGCGGCGACCGGATGGCGCTCGGCATGGTAGGTGTCCAGCAGCGTCGCCGGCGCCCAGCCGCGGACCTGTGCGGCAAGCTTCCAGCCGAGGTTCACCGCGTCCTGCACGCCCAGGTTGAGGCCCTGGCCACCGATGGGTGGGTGGATGTGTGCCGCGTCGCCGGCCAGCAGCACCCGCCCGACCCGATACCGTTCGGCCAGCCGGCTGGCATCGCCGAAGCGGGACAGCCAGCGCGGGGAGTGCACGCCGAAATCGGTCCCGACGATGGCGCGCAGTTGCGTGCTGAAGTCCTCCAGCACGGGCGGCTGAGCGCGATCACTGACGCCCGCGGCCGGGACCACGACGCTGTAGACCCCGTCGCCCACCGGCCTGAGCCAGAACGACCGATGGGTCCGGCCCAGGTCCGCCATCCTGGCGGCGATCTCCTCGGGCGGTACGCCCACCCGCATCTCGCCCATCAGCGTCTCGGTCCGCGCGGGCTCGCCGGGGAAGCCGACGCCGAGCCGTTTGCGCACCGTGCTGCGGCTGCCGTCGCAGCCGACGAGATAGCGCGTACGCAGTCGCTCCCCGCCGGCCAACTCGACGGTCACGCCGTCGTCGTCCTGCTCGAAACCGGTCACCGCACCACCGCGTCGGACCCGCGCGCCCAGGTCGATCGCGTGTTCTTCGAGCAGGCGGACGATGACCGGCTGCGGGATGCCCAGCAGGTAGGCGTGCGCGGAGTCCAGGCCGCGGGGCGCTGGTTTGTCGATGGCGGCGAAGAAGCCACCGGCCGGACGCTGTCTCGCGTGCGGGCGGATACGGGCCAGCAGCCCACGCATCGCCATCAGTTCGATGCTGCGCACGTGCAGGCCGACGATGCGGGCGAACGACACCGGCTCGGTTTCCGTCTCCAGGACGAGGACCCGCACATCGTGCAGCCGGAGTTCGGCGGCCAGCATCGCGCCGGTCGGTCCGCATCCGGCGATGACCACGTCGAACGCGGGGGACTTCAGAGGGTGCATGGTGTTGCCTTTCGGGAGAGCCCGCTGGGCGAGGCGCTCCCGGCGACACCTACTTCAGTCGCCCGACCGTGACGACATGGGGGAGCACCCACTTCGATACGACGTTCATGGGTCTCACCTCCTCAGGTGGTCACGGTCAGCCACAAGCTACAAGCCGGCGAACATCCCGTCCAGCAATTTCCGGCCCGGTTCGATGCGCACGGCCTCTTCCGGTCGAGATTCCGCGTGGACGGTGCCGCGCCGGCCGGTTCGCGGCGCAGCAGCCGAGCCGTCGTGGTCTCGTACGGATTTACCGACGAAATTGGAAATGCTACCCGACCGGCGTTTCAGAACGTTCATTTTCGACGCGGGGGCCTAGGCTGGCTCGTGGACGTGGTTCTTGCTTCTCGGCGAGAACAGTTGATCGGCGGGGCCGACCAGCCACACGTGAACGCTACAGATGGGCGCGGTATCGACGAGAGCGGGCATACGGAGGCAGCCGTGTCTGAGCCAGCCGGACCTCACCGACGAATTCGTTTCGTCTCGTCAAAGCCGGACGAGGCGCGGGATTTCATCGGGCGGATGTACGGCGCGCACCTGCAGTTCGATGAGGCAGGGAGCGGTGGCATATGGGTGAGCCTCAATCGCGCAGAGTTTGGTGCGGTCAGCTCGACCACGGCGCGGATTTCGGCGGATCTCGATTTCCTCGTCGAAGGCCGTGATGAGCTTTTCCTCAATACCGTCATTTCCGGCCGGGTCGACTACACGTGCGGCCGACGTGACGCGAGTTACCACGCCGGTGACATCTTCATCGGCAGTCATCCGCAGATGGCCTGGCGGGGGCGGCTGTTCAGCCCGGACGTCGACGTAATCGGCCTGCCGGAAACTCTGCTCCGGGAGGTCGCGGGCACCGCTGGTGAGCGCTCGAACGGCCGGTGGCTACCTCGATCGTGGGAGCCGTTGCCCGGATGCGCCGAGCAGTGGCGCGCCACCACCCGCTACGTGCGGGACCTGCTCGACCAGCCACCCGCCGCGACCGAGCCGCTCGTGCTCGGCGCCGCCGCCCGGCTGCTGGCCGCGACTGCGCTCGCCGCCTTCCCGAGCGACGGGCGACCGGAACCGAGCATCGAGGACCGACATGACGCGCACCGGAAGACCCTCCGTCGGGCGATCACCCTCATCGAGGCCAACCCCGATGCCGACCTGAGCGTCGCCGGCATCGCCCACGCCGCAGGGGGTGACCGTAAGCGCGCTGCGGCTCGCCTTCCGTCGGTACCTCGACACCACCCCCATGGCCTATCTGGGACGGGTCCGTCTCGACCGGGCCCGGGACGACCTGCGCAGGGCCACGGCCGGTGACGATCGGGAGATCAGGGCCATCGCCAACCGCTGGGGCTTCGCCGACCTGTCGCGCTTCACCCGGCGGTATCACCGTGCGTACGGGGAGACACCCGACCGGACGCTGCGCCGATGAGCGTGATTCGCCGGCCGCCGACGTGTTGACGCGGCCGGCGGATCACCTCGGGCCGGGGCGGCGTCCTCTGTTTCTGGAGCGCGGCGGTTCACTGCGGTACGGGTGCGATGATCGGTAGCCGGATGGTGAAGGTGCTGCCCTGACCGAGGACGCTCGCCACCGAGATCGTGCCGTCATGTGCCTCGGCCAGCTTGCGGGCGATCGACAGGCCGAGACCGCTCCCGCCGGTGCTACGCGTCCGCGAGTCGTCGGCCCGCCAGAAACGGTCGAAGACCTTCGCCGTGTCGGCGGGCGCGATGCCGGTGCCGGTGTCGGAGACGGCGATGGTGAGCTGGTCGTCCACCACCACGCAGCGGACCGTGACCGATCCGCCGGCGGGGGTGTGCCGGATCGCGTTGGCGACCACGTTTCCGACGAGCTGCCGCAGCCGGGCGCCGTCGACCGCCGTCTCCGGGTCGGCGACCACCTCGGTGGCCAGCCGCACGCCGCCGGCCTCGGCGGCGCCCCGATGCGCCTCGACGACCTGCTCCAGCAGGTCGGCCACGAAGTGCGGTTCACGGTGGATGCGCAGGTCACCGGCGTCGGCGGCGGCCAGGTCCCGCAGGTCGTCGATGATGTGCTGGAGCAGCAACGCCTCGTCGAGCAGCAGGTTGAGCAGTTGCGCGTCGGGCTGGGCGAGCCCGTCCTGGGCGGCCTCCAGCCAACTGCGGATGTTGCTCAGCGGCGTCCGCAACTCGTGCGCCACGTCGCTGACCATGCTCTTGCGCAACGCCTCGGTCTGTTCCCGCCGGGCGGCGAGGTCGTTGAGGGCGGTGGCCAGCAGGCCGATCTCGTCGCGGGTGGTCACCGGCACCCGGGCCTGCTCGTCCGCCGGCAGCCGGGTGGCGTCGGTGAGCGCCCGCAGCGGTCGCACCAGCCGCCGCCCGACCAGCACGGTGACGAGCACGGTGGCGGCCAGCACCGCGCCTGTCACCTCGACGATGCGGATCACGTTCGCCCGGGACAGGTTGAACACGGGCTCGGTGGTGCCCTGGGCCTCGTCGGTCACGAAGAGCAGGGCCGGCGGCGCCACGTACGGCCGCAACTGGGCGAGCTGTGCCTTCTGGAGGCAGGCGTCGACCTGCTTGTCGAACTCGGCGTCGCCGCTCGGGATCGCCGTACGGTCGAGTTGGATCGCGACCCGTTCCGGCGCTCCCGCCTTGCGCATGCAGGACCTTGTCGCGGCCTCGAGCTGCTCGATCGGCTCGGCCTCGCTCCGCAACGGTCGGGTCAGCTCGGCCGGCTCGCAGGAGCTGACGATGTCGCGCGGATCCGTTCCGGTCACCTGGACCGACGCCCGACCGGTCGGGCCCACCACGACCTTCACGCCCAGCTTGGAGTCGCGGCGGATGCAGTCGTGCCACTGTCCGGCGAGTGTCCGGGTGAAGGCGCTCTCCCGCTTGGTCAGCACGTACGGCCCGAGCACGCGCGGGTCGATCCGCGCGCTCCCACCGGTCAGGCCCAGGTCCACCTGCAACGGGTCGACGGTCGCCGAGGGGCGCGCCGCCCGCAGCGACGGGCCGTCCGGCGCGGAGTCGGCGATCACCTGCCGCTCCGGGGTCATCAGCGTGATCCGGCGTTCGAGCGTGTCGGCCCGCTCGGCGAGCACGGCGGTCACCCCCGACCAGTCCCGGTGGGAAGCGGCGTAGCCCACCAGGGTGTCGTAGATGTCCTTGTCGTCGGCGAGGGAACGGCCCTGCGCCTGCTGGATGGCCTGCGTCGTCGACTGCACGGCCAGCCACGTCGTCGCGAGGATCGCGCAGACCGCCACCAGCAGGGAGGTGGCCAGCAGCCGCACCACCAGGCTGCGGTGCGGTGGCACCCGCTGGCGTCTCACGGCGTACCGGCGGTCAGCTTGTAGCCGACGCCGTACACGGTCAGCAGCTGCCGGGGGCGGCGGGGGTTCGCCTCGATCTTCCGGCGCAGGTTCATCACGTGCACGTCGATGGTGCGTCCGGTCGACTCCCGGTCGATGCCCCGGGTGTGTGCCAGCAGTTGGCCGCGGGTGAACACCCGGCCGGGCTGACGCGTCATCGCCGCGAGGATCGCGAACTCGCCGGCGGTGCAGTCGACCGGGACACCGCCGGCGGTCACGGTGTGCCGGGCCTCGTCCACGGCGAGGCGCCCGACCCGGTGCACCGGCGCCTGCTGAGTGGTCGTGGGCACCCGGCGCAGCAGCGTCCGGACCCGGGCCACCAGTTCCCGGGGGCTGAACGGCTTGGTCATGTAGTCGTCGGCGCCGAGGTCCAGCCCGCGCAGGAGATCGTCCTCACCGGACCGCGCGGTCAGCATCAGCATCAGCACGTCCGACTCCTGCCGGAGGATCCGGCAGACCTCCATGCCGTCCAGCTTCGGCAGCATCACGTCGAGCAGCAGCAGGTCGAACGCCTGCTGCCGAGCCTGCCGCAGCGCCGCCTCGCCGTCGTGCACGATCGTCGCCTCGTGTCCCTCCGCGGCGAGGTAGCGGCGCAGCGCCTCGGCCTGCCGCTCGTCGTCCTCGGCGAGCATCACCCGTGCGCACATGGTGGGGACTATAGGTCAGGCACAACGCTGTCAATCCGGTGAAAAAGACCATGCTCCGGTCTGACAGGTTCCTGATATTCCCGCGCCACCATCGGCGCCATGCCACTGACCCGAACGGTGCCGCAGTCGGACACCGAAACCCAGGTCATCCCCCGCGTCGAGGCGCCACCGGCGCCGCGCCGCCGATATCTCAGGGTGATGATTCCCGCGGTCGTCCTCGCCGCGGTGACCACCGCGGCCGTCGTCGCCTGGTCCGGCCGAAACGCCGGCCCGGCGCCGACCGCCGACGAACCGACAGGCGTACGGAGCGTCGCGGTGGTGAAGCAGGACATCTCGACGTCGCAGTCGCTGCCGGGCACGCTCGGCTTCGGCGCCGCCCGGTTGCTCAAGGGCAGCGGGAGCGGCACGGTGACCTGGCTGCCCGCGCAGGGCGCGTCGGTGCGGCGGGGCCAGCAGCTCTACCGGGTCGACGACCGGCCCGTGCCGCTGTTCTACGGCGGGATGCCGCTGTTCCGCCCGCTGCACGACCTCGACACGGTCGGCCGGGACGTGCGGATCGTCGTCGACAACCTGCGCGCCCTCGGCTACGACGTCGGCGACCAGCCGAAGCCCGGCACCCGACTGACCCGTACGCCGTCCACGCCCACCCCGGCGCGCACGGTGGCCAGGGGCGACGGCGTGCTGACCACCGCGCTGCGGGACGCCGTCAAACGCTGGCAGAACGACCTCGGGGTGCCGGCGACCGGCGCGATCGAGCCGGGGGACGTGGTGGTGCTCGTCGGCGCGGTCCGGGTCGACTCCGTCGCCGCCCAGCCCGGGGACGGCGCGGACGCCACGTTGATGTCGGTCACCCAGACCTCGAAGGTGGTCACCGTGCAGGCCGGCATCAGCGACGCGGGCTCCATCGAGCAGGGCGACGCGGTCACCGTGCACCTGCCCGACGAGAGCACGATCAACGGCCGGGTGACCGCCGTCGGTCAGGCGGTGCAGGCGGCGGAGGGCGAGGCCGGCGCCGGCGGCGCCCCGCCCACTGTCACCGTGACGATTGCCGTGAAGAACTCCGCCGCCACCGCCCGGATCAGCCTCGCCGACGTGCGGGTCGACTTCGCCGCCGAGACCCACAAGGACGTCCTCGTCGTCCCGGTCGGCGCGTTGCTCGCGCTCAGCGAGGGCGGCTACGGGGTACAGATCTCCGGCGGCGGCCTGGTCGCGGTCGAGACCGGTCTCTTCGCACAGGGACTCGTCGAGGTCGACGGGGACGGCCTCGACGCGGGCACGATGGTGGTGACCACCTCGTGAGTCCGGTGCTCTCGGCGCGCGGCGTCAGCATGCGTTACCCGGGTGGGGTCGAGGCGTTGCGGGACGTGTCCCTCGACATCGCCGAGGGCGAGCTGGTCGCCATCGTCGGGCCGTCCGGCTCGGGCAAGTCGACCCTGCTCAACCTCATGGGCACCCTGGACCGGCCCACCTCCGGCACGATCTCGATCGCCGGGCAGGACGTGGCCGCGCTCTCCGACCGCCGGCTCTCCGCCCTGCGGGGGCGCTGGCTCGGTTTCGTTTTCCAACAGTTCCACCTCGCCGACGGCCTCACCGCCGCCGAGAACGTGGCCACCGGCCTGCTCTACGCGGGTGTGCCGCGCCGCCGCCGCCGCGCGTTGGCGCTGGAGGCGCTCGACCGGGTCGGCCTCGCCCACCGCGTCGCCCACCGTCCGGCCCAACTCTCCGGTGGGGAGCGTCAGCGCGTCGCCATCGCGCGGGCCCTCGTCAACGGCCCCGCGCTGGTGCTTGCCGACGAACCCACGGGCGCCCTGGACACCGGCAACGGGCTCGCCGTGCTCCGCCTGCTGCGCCGACTCAACGAGGAGGGCACCACCATCGCCATCATCACCCACGACAACGAGATCGCCGCCGGGCTCCTGCGCCGGGTCGAGTTGCGCGACGGCCGGCTGGTGCGCGACCTGTCGGTGGTCCGGTGACGCGCCGGGTCCGGCTCTCCCCGGTCGACCTGCTCGACGTGGGACTGCTCGGCATCCGTACCCGCAAGGCGAGGGCCGCGTTCTCGGCGTTGGGCATCGCGATCGGCATCGCCACCACGGTCCTCGTCACCGGCGTACCGGCCTCCGGCCAGGCGGCGCTGCTGCGCGAACTCTCCGCCCTGGGCACCGACCACCTCCAGGCCATGGCGCAGCCCAACCGGGACTCACCGCCGGAGTTTCCCGCGGAGTCCGTGACGATGGTCAAGCGCATCGGGCCGGTCACGGCCGCGAGCGCGGTCGCGAACACCCATGCGCTGGTACGCCGCAACGACCGCGTCGACGCCACGGACGGCTCCGGCCTGACCGTGCTCGCCGCCCGCCCGGACCTGCTGCGGGCGGTCGACGGGAAGGTGCGCGCCGGGCGGTGGCTGGACGCGGTCACGGAGCGGTTCCCGACCGTGGTGCTCGGCTCCGTGGCCGCCACCCGCCTGGGTTTCGCGGATCTGCCCACCACCGGCGGTCCCGGCCCGTCCGTGTTCATCGGCGACAGGTGGTTCACCGTCGTCGGCATCCTCGCCCGGATGCCGCTCTCGCCGGACCTGGACCGCTCGGTGCTGGTCGGCTGGGAGGCGGCCCGTAGCCACCTCCGCTTCGACGGGCGTCCCACGGTCATCTACCTGCGGTGCCGGGAGTCGGCGGTCGAGGCCGTCCGGGAGGTCCTGCCGGCCACCATCTCACCCGTCGAACCCGGGCAGGTGGTGGTCACCCGCCCGTCGGACGCCCTCGCGGCGAAGCGGGCCACCGAGAGCAACTTCTCCACCCTGTTCCTCGGCCTGGCCGCGATCGCGCTGCTGGTCGGCGGCATCGGCGTGGCGAACACGATGGTGGTCTCGGTGCTGGAGCGGCGCACCGAGATCGGCCTGCGTCGCGCGCTGGGCGCGCACCGCGGCCAGATCCGCGCCCAGTTCCTCACCGAGTCGGCCGCGCTCGCCGCGCTCGGTGGTGCCGCCGGGACCCTGATCGGTGTGGCCGTGACCGCCGGTTACGCGACCTGGCAGGGCTGGCCGGTCGTGGTCTCGGTGCCGGCGACGCTCGCGGGGCTCGGTGGCGCGGTCGTGGTCGGTGTGCTCGCCGGTGTCTACCCGTCGATCCGGGCGTCCCGTCTCACGCCGACCGAGGCGCTCGCCTCGACCTGAGGCATGCCGGGGTACGACCGGAGGCGCCACCCGGTGCGGGTGGCGCCTCCGGTGCCGAGGGGGTTACTTCCGCTTGGCGGTGACCTCCCGCTCGCACTCCGGCGAGAGCTCCATCCCCTTCGAGATCGACCGCGCGTCGTTCTGCTTGCCGCCGAACGCCCAGCCCGGACCGTCGGCGTTCACCTCGACGTACCGGACGCCCTTCTTCTTGAGGCACGCGACGACGTCGCGGGCGAAGTCCTTCGCCTCCGGATTGGCCGGGTCGAACTCCCACGGCGGCAGCGGCATGAAGTTCTCGCAGGCCTTGTTCGCCGCGCCGGCCCGGCCCGTGGTGAGACCTTCGACCCGGCTCCTCTTGGTGTCGAAGCCGTGCTCGGACATGCACTTCTCGTACGGCTCGTAGAGGGCCTTGGTGTCCTCGGGGGTGTCGTCGAGGCGGGCGCGGGGCCGTTCCACCTTCGGTGCCGAGGTCGCGGCGGCGGGTGTCTCGGTGCGGAGCGTGGCCACCTCGGCCTCGCCGGTGTCCGCCCGGTCGTCGTCGGGGGTCGAGCACCCGGCGCCGCCGATCGTGACCGCCACCACGAGCGCGGCCATCGCGTACTTCCTCATCCTGACGCCTTCCTGTCGGGCCCGCGGAGTGGTGCGGGGCTACCGATGCCCAGGGTCGCCGCAAGTTGTCAGGAAGCTGTTTGTCGCGCATCGCACACGTAACGCCCGTCGGCCGGAGCATGCGCGGGAGTCGATGTTAACGCCATCATGGCGTCGATGCGCCGGCGGTCCGGCACCGGCGGGCAGGGGTGATGCCCGTGGAATCGGGGCCTTCGGCAGGTGTCGATCGATGATTCGGGGAAGTTACGACTTGACGAACGCCATGTTATCGCCCACATTCGATGGTCAAGGACGAGGCTGGGGCTTTCCGGGCAGGTCTGCCTTGTCGAGATCGCACGCGTACCCAACGTGCACGAGATCTTGTTAGCGCTAACACTCGGACGGGTCCGTCCGGGTCAGGCCATCGAGGAGGATCATGTTCGCCTTTGCTAGAACCCCGTCGGATGCGCCGCCGCGGCGGCGCAGATGGATGCCGCGGGTCGTCGCGGCCGGCGTGACGGCCGTGTTGGCAGGCGTCGGCGCCACGGCGGTGATGTCGACCCCCGCCGCCGCGGCCTCGGTCGACACCAGCGCCTGGTATGTGCTCGTCAACCGCAACAGCGGCAAGGCCCTGGACGTCTACAACCTGGCCACGAACGACGGCGCGCGGATCGTGCAGTGGGCGCGCAACAACGGCAACCAGCAGCAGTGGCAGTTCGTCGACTCGGGCGGCGGCTACTACCGGCTGCGGTCCCGGCTGTCCGGCAAGGTGCTCGACGTCTACAACTTCTCCACCGCCAACGGCGCCAACATCGTGCAGTGGTCCGACGGCAACGGGACCAACCAGCAGTTCCGACTGGCCGACTCCGACAGCGGCTACGTCCGGCTGATCAACCGGAACAGCAACAAGGTGGTCGAGGTGCAGGGCGCCTCGACCGCCGACGGCGGCAGCATCGTCCAGTACGACGACTGGAACGGCAGCAACCAGCAGTGGCAGCTCGTCCGCGTCGACGGCGGGGGCAACCCCACCACGCCGCCGACCACGCCCCCGCCGGGTGGCACGTGCAACCTGCCGTCGAGCTACCGCTGGTCCTCGACCGGCGCGCTCGCGCAGCCCAAGTCGGGCTGGGCGTCGTTGAAGGACTTCACCGTCGCGCCCTACAACGGTAAGCACCTGGTCTACGCCACCACGCACGACTTCGGTTCGTCGTGGGGCTCGATGAACTTCAGCCCGTTCACCAACTGGTCCGACATGGCCTCGGCCAGCCAGAACGGCATGAACCAGGGCACCGTCGCACCCACCCTGTTCTACTTCGCCCCCCGCAACATCTGGGTCCTGACCTACCAGTGGGGCGGCACGGCGTTCTCCTACAAGACCTCGTCCGACCCGACCAACCCCAACGGCTGGTCCTCGGCACAGCCCCTGTTCACCGGCAGCATCTCCGGCTCCGGCACCGGCCCGATCGACCAGACGATCATCGGTGACAGCCAGAACATGTACCTGTTCTTCGCCGGCGACAACGGCAAGATCTACCGCGCCAGCATGCCGATCGGGAACTTCCCCGGCAACTTCGGCTCCAACTACACCACCATCATGAGCGACAGCACGAACAACCTGTTCGAAGCCGTCCAGGTCTACAAACTCCAAGGACAGACCCGCTACCTCATGATCGTCGAAGCCATCGGCTCCCAGGGCCGCTACTTCCGCTCCTTCACCGCCACCAGCCTGGGCGGCTCCTGGACCCCCAACGCCACCAGCGAGAGCAACCCCTTCGCCGGCAAGGCCAACAGCGGCGCCACCTGGACCAACGACATCAGCCACGGCGAACTCATCCGCACCACCGCCGACCAGACCTTCACCGTCGACCCCTGCAACCTCCAACTCCTCTACCAGGGCCGCTCCCCCAACTCCGGCGGCGACTACGGCCTCCTGCCCTACCGCCCCGGCCTGCTCACCCTCCAGCGCTGATCAAGTCGAACACCTGGCAACCGAGGGCCGGTCTCCCGAAAGGGGGGCCGGCCCTTCAGGCGAGGGGCGCGGTTCCGGCCGTCTCGGCGGCCCGGCTGGAGGCCGGGCCAGGCGCGAGAGGCGCGGGTCTCGTTCGCCGTGAGGGCGGCTCACCGGGGGCGGCCGGAGGTCGGGTCAGGCGGGGTAGGCGCGGGTCTCGGTCGCCTTGACGGCGGCCCACACGGAGCGGCCGGGCACCAGATCGAGGTGGCTGGCGGCGGCCGGGGTGACGTCGGCGGCGACCGCGATCGGGCCGTCGAGCTGCACACGCAGGTTGTCGCCATGGCGTTGCAGGCCGGCGATGACGGCCGGCCAGGTGTTGCGCGGGCTGCCGTCCGGCCGGCGCGGATGCAGCGCGACGGCCGAAGGCGGGAACGCGACGAACGCGTCCCCGTGCAGAGCGTCGGCGACGGCGAGGGCGAGCCGGTCGTCGACGCGGACGGTGTGCCCGTCGGCGGTGCCGCGATAGAGGTTGAGTCCGACCAGGCGGGCGACGTAGTCGGTCCGCGGCTGCGCGGTGATGGTGGCGGCGTCGCCGTCCTGCACCACCCGGCCGTCCTCGACGATGACGAGCCGGTCGGCCAGGACCAGCGCGTCGAGCGGATCGTGGGTGACAAGCAGCGTGGCGCCGGGATGGTCGCCGAGATGCCGGTGGAGTGCGGCGCGGGTGTCGAGCCGGGTGCGGGCGTCGAGCGCGGCGAGCGGTTCGTCGAGCAGCAGCAGCACCGGGTCGACGGCGAGGGCCCGGGCGAGCGCGACCCGCTGGGCCTGCCCGCCGGAGAGCTGTCTCGGCTTGCGGCGCGACTGGTCGCCCAGACCGACCCGGTCCAGCCAGTCGTCGGCGAGACGACGGGCGGCACGCCGGTCGGCGCCGTGGCGACGCGGCCCGAAGGCGACGTTGTCCCGCGCGCTCAGGTGCGGGAAGAGGAGATAGTCCTGGAAGACCACGCCGATCGGGCGGTGCTCGGGGGGTGTCCAGAGGCGCTTGTCGGGCCGGTCCACGGGTCGGCCGGCGAGCGCGAGGTGGCCCGCGTCCAGTGGTTGCAGACCGGCGAGGGCGCGCAGGGCGGTGGTCTTGCCGGCCCCGTTGGGGCCGAGCAGCGCGACCACCTCGCCGGCCTCAATCCGCAGCGGCAGGTCCAGGCGGAAGGTGCCCCGGTCGACGACCAGGTGCGCGTCCACGACCGGGCTCATGCGCTGGTGATCCACTTGTCGCGCAGGCCGGCGAGGATGGCCACCGACACGGCCAGCAGGACCAGGCTGAGCACGACCGCGCCGTCCAGATCCCCGCCCTCGATGGTCTGGTAGACGGCCAGCGGCATGGTCTGCGTGATGCCGGGATAGTTGCCGGCAAAGGTGATCGTGGCCCCGAACTCACCCAACGCGCGCGCCCAGCACAGCACCGCTCCGGCGGCCACGCCCGGCCCGACCAGGGGCAGTGTGACGTGGGTGAAGGTGGTCCAGCGCCCGGCGCCGAGGGTGGCGGCGGCCTCCTCGTAGCGGGCGTCGGCCCCGCGTAGCGCGCCCTCCACGGCGATGACCAGGAACGGCATGGCGACGAACGCCTCGGCGACGACCACCCCGGTGGTGGTGAACGGCAACGTGAACCCGAACGTGGCGTCCAGCCACTCGCCGACCAGGCCGCGGCGCCCGAACACCAGCAGCAGCGCCACCCCGCCCACCACCGGTGGCAGCACCAGCGGCACCGTGACCAGCGCGCGGACCAGCCGGCGGCCCGGGAAACGGGTGCGGGCCAGCAGCCACGCCAGCGGAATGCCCAGCAGCAGGCACACGACGGTGGCGGCGGTGGCGGTCTGCAACGACAGCCGCAGCGCGGTCAGCGCACCGGGTTCGGTGAGCCGCTGCGGCAGGCTGGCCCACGGGGCGCGGACCACCAGCCCGGCCAGGGGCAGCACCAGGAACAGCAGGCCCACCACAGCCGGCACCAGCAGACCCACCGGCACCCGCTGCCCCCGACCGCGGCGCGACGACCCGGCCGGTTCGGGCCGTACCGCCGTGCCGTTTCCGCCGGTCGAGGTCATCGCCGCTACGGGGCCTGGAAACCGGCGGCGGTCAGGACGGCCATGCCCCGGTCGGACCGCACGTAGGCGACGAAGGCCCGCGCGGCGGGCTTGTTGGGGGCGTTCTTCAGCACGACGATCGGGTAGTCGTTGATCGCGCCGGCGGATTCGGGGAACTCCACCCCGTCCACGTCGGCCGTCGCCGCCCTGATGTCGGTGCGGTAGACCAGGGCCGCGTCGACCTCGCCGAGCTTCACCTTCGACAGCGCGCCCTTGACGTCCTGCTCCAGCGTGACCGGGGTGAGCTTCACCCGCGCGGCGGTCAGGGCCTTGGTGGCCGCCGCGCCGCAGGGCACCTGCTCGGCGCAGAGCGCCACCTTCAGCCCCGGCCCGGTGAGGTCGGCCAACGCCCTGATGCCTTTCGGGTTGCCCGTGGGCACCGCGATGACCAGTTGGTTCCTCACGAACGTGGTCGGCGGCCCGTCGCCGGTGACCGACTGCATGTTCGTCGGCGAGGCGGAGGCGAACACGTCGGCGGGAGCGCCCTGGTTGATCTGGTTGGCCAGCGCGGAACTGCCGGCGAAGTTGAACGTCACCGTCACACCCGGGTTGGCGGCTTCGAAGTCCCTGCCGATCCGGGTGAACGACTCGGTGAGCGACGCCGCCGCGAACACGGTCACCGTCCCGGTCGGCCCGGAACCGGAAGCCGAACCGCCGGGCGCGTCGGTGCCGCCGCCCGCGCAGCCGGCCAGCCCCGCCAGTGCCGTCACGCCGGCGAGCGCGGCGCGGACGAGACGTACGCCGCCCCGGACCCGGGTCGCAGTCATGCGCCGACCCGTGCCCGGTGGGCCGGGGCGGACCGCTCCACCACCACGGTGGTCGACTTGATCACCGCGACCGCGACCGACCCGACCCGCAGGCCCAACTCCTCGACCGCCTCCCGGCTCATCAGCGAGACGATCCGGAACGGCCCGGCCTGGATGTCCACCTGGGCCATCACGGTGTCCTTGGCGACCGCGGTCACGATCCCCCGCAGGCGGTTGCGCGCCGAGGACTCCTCCGACCGGCCGTTCGCCTCACCCGCCTGCTCGCGGACGAACCCGGCCAGCTCGACCCCGTCGATCACCCGGTGGCCCTGCTCGTCGCGTGCGGCGGCCAGCCGGCCCGCGTCGACCCAGCGGCGCACGGTGTCCGCGCTCACGCCGAGCAACTCCGCGGCCTCCCCGATCCGAAACACCGTCACACCGCGCACCCTACCCGGGCGCACCTGCTGGTCAAAGGGGCGACATGGCATCGCTTCTGCGAAGAAGGGCAGGATCTATGTTCCGCAGATGCGCCCGGACGACCTGATCCGCCAGATCGTACGCGCCGAGGAGGCCGGCTTCGACTTGGTCTGAGGACAGCACCTGCACCTGGAGGACGCGCGGGTGTTCGACCCGCCGGACGCCGGGCCGACCGCCTCCGCGCCCTCGGCGACTGAGTACCCGTACGGATGGCAGGTGCGGCCGGGGCGACCAGAATTCTCCCCATGCGAACCCGAATCATGATCGCCCTGGCCGCGGTCGGCCTCAGCGGGCTGATGCTCACCACCGGCTGCTCCTACGAGGAGGCCATCTGCGCCGACGGCGAGTATCCGGCGATCGCGGTCGGCGGCCAGGGCGGCAGCGCCTGCTTCCCGGACGGCCAGGAGCCGACCCCGCCGTACGTCCGTTACCCGGAGGGGAAGGTCCCGCAGCACGTCGACGACGAGTGGGACGTCTACTGGCGGACCCACGGCATCGACGAGAACAACACCATCATCGAGCGCTGACGAACTCCTCCACCCCGGTGCAGACCCGGCCGAGCGCGTCGGCGGAGCGGGCCAGCGGGCCGGGCACCATCATCGAATGGTCGGCGTCGGCCACCTCCACCACGTACGGGCTGAGCCGGCGCGCCACCTCGCCGTTCCAGGACCGGTCGGCGGTGCCGCCGGCCAGCAGGAACGGCGCGGTGGCGCGGCCCAGCGGGTCGCGTACGGCCGCCTCGTGCAGCAGCGGGGTCAGCCAGACCGCCGGGATGCCCCGGTCGGCGGCGAGCGGAGCGGCGAAGCTGCCGAGCGACTTGCCGACCAGCAGATCGACGCCGGCGTCGAGGACCGGCGTCAGTTGCTCGGCCACCCAGCCGGGCGCCGCGTCCAGGCGTAGCTCGTCCAGCCGCTGCCAGCTCACCTCGTGCACGTCGAAGCCGAGCCGGCGCAGCGCCTCCCCGACGTAGACGAAGAGCGGACCCCGGGTGTCGTAGCCGCGTCCCGGGGCGAGCACCGCCCGCCGATTCGCCATGGTCGTCTCCCTCCCGCCCGGCCGGACCCCACGCTAGCCGCTCGACCGGATCGACGGGGTCCCGTTGCACGCGCAGCGGGACCACCGGGCCGAGCCCGGCCCGCTAGGGTCCGGTCATGAGCGTGCATCCCCGCGTGGTCACCGACGACTTCCCGGCCACCCTCGCCTTCTACACCGCGCTGCTCGGCGAGCCGGAGAAGGTGGTCGAGGAGTTCGAGTACGCCGGCTTCGACGCCGCCGGACAGACCGTGCTCGCGCTGCTGGGCCGGCGGGCCGCCGAAGCCGTGCTCCCGGTCGGCCGGGGCGACGGCGGCGTGCTCGTCGTGGTCCCGGTGTCCGACGTGGACGCAACGGTGTCCGCGCTGCCCGCCGGGACGCTCGTCGCCGAGCCCGCCGACCGTCCCGGCTGGGGCGTCCGCTCCGCCTACCTGCGTGACCCCGAGGGCAACCTGATCGAGGTGCAGTCCTGGCTGCCCCGCTGACCGGGCACGACCGGCGGGCTCACAACCGCTCCGGCGTCCGGATGCCGAGCAGATCGAGGCCCTGCCGGAGCACCCGTGCGGTCACGTCGCACAACGCCAGCCGGCTGTCCCGCACCGGCCCCTCGGCCCGCAGCACCGGGCACCGCTCGTAGAACGCGTTGAACGCGACCGCGACCCGGTGCAGATAGCCGGCCAGGTGATGGAACTCCAGGCTGCCGGCCACCTCCTCGACCACCGGCGCGAAGCCGACCAGCTCGAACGCGAGCGCCCGCTCGGCCGGCTCGGCGAGCGAGATGTCCGCGCCCGGCCGCGCCGCCGCGCCGGCCCGCCGGAAGATCGACCGGATCCGGGAGTACGCGTACTGGAGGTACGGCGCGGTGTTGCCGTCGAGCGACAACATCCGCTCCCAGTCCAGCACGTAGTCCCGGTGCCGATCGCTCGACAGGTCGGCGTACTTGATCGCGCCGATCCCGACCGCGCGCCCCACCTCGGCCGCCTCCGCCTCACCCAGCTCCGGGTTGCGCTCGCGGGCCAGCGCGGTGGCCCGCTCCACCGCCTCGGTGAGCAACCCGACCAGTTTCACCGCCCCGCCGGCCCGGCTGCGCAGCATCCGCCCGTCCGGCCCGAGGATCGACCCGAACCCGACGTGCTCGGCCCGGGCCGGTGGGTTCAACCAGCCGGCCTGCGCGCCGGTGGCGAAGACCATCTCGAAGTGCCGCCGCTGCGGCGACCCGACCACGTAGAGCAGGCGGGTCGCGCCGAGCGTGCGGGTCCGGTGCCGCAGCGCGGCCAGGTCGGTCGCCGGATAGCCGTACCCGCCGTCGGACTTGCGCACGATCAGCGGCAGCGGCTCGCCGTCCCGCCCCACCGAACCGGGCGGGAAGACGCAGTCCGCGCCCTCGCTGTGCCGCAGCAACCCGAGCCGGTCCAGCTCATCCACCGTCGGCGCGAGCAGGTCGTGGTAGCTGCTCTCGCCCCGGAAGTCAGGCCGGGAGAGGGTCACGTCGAGGAGGTCGTACACGGTCAGGAAGTAGCTCTCGGACTGCGCCACCAGCAGCCGCCACCGCCGCAGCGTCGCCGGGTCGCCGCCCTGCAACGCCACCACCCGCAGCCGGGACCGCTCCCGGAACCCGGGGTCGTCGTCGAACTTCGCCCGCGCCGCCGTGTAGAACGCGTCCAGGTCGCCCATCGACAGCTCCTGCGCCGCCTCCGCCTCACCCAGGTCGGCCAGGTGCTCGATGAGCATCCCGAACGGCGTGCCCCAGTCGCCGAGGTGGTTGGCGCGCACCACCCGGTGCCCCAGCCACTCCAGCAACCGCGCCGCCGCGTCCCCGATCACCGTCGACCGCAGGTGGCCGACGTGCATCTCCTTCGCCACGTTCGGCGCCGAGTAGTCGACCACCACGGTCTCCGGCCCGGCGGCGACCGGCACCCCGAGCCGCGGATCGGCGGCAAGCGCGGAGACCAGGCCGCCGAGCGCCCCGTCGGCGACGGTCAGGTTCAGGAAACCGGGCCCGGACACCTCGACGGACGCGCAGAGGTCGGCCAGCTCCGCGCGGTCCCGTACCTCCGCGGCGATCGCCCGCGGCGGCCGGCCGAGCCGCCGGGCCAGCCCGAGCGCCGCGTCGGACTGGAAGTCCGCGTGCTGCGAGCGCCGCACGACCGGGTCCACCGGTCCGCCGGCCACCGCCGCGAACGCCGGCGCCAGCCGGTCGGCAAGCAACTTCTCAAGATCCATGGGTACGCCGATCTCGCTCGATCCGCCGCGCGGATCACCGGATGGGAAGGGCGGCGGAGCGAGGACGATCGACGACGACCGGCGGCTCGATCCGCCGGTCGCAGGAGAGGAAAGCTCAGCGCAGGCGGTCGCGGGACCGCCGGCGTCGCAGCGCGCCGAGCCGGACGTCGGGGGACGCCGTCGGGTACGCCTGCGAACTGCTCATGCCGGCAGCGTAACCGGCCGGCCCGGGTTCGGCGCAAGCGCGTACCCGGACCGGCCGTCGGCGTACCCCGATCGTCAGGCCGGTGTGGCGGCGGCCTTGCGATAACGCTCGGCCCGCCGCCGCACCTGGGTGTACGCGCTGGTCAGGCCCATCGCCCGGCGGACCTCGACGAGCGTGGCGTGCACCTGCGCCCGGGTCCGTTCGGTGCCGGCGACGATCAGCTCGTCAACCAGGCCGGGCTGCGCCTCGAACCGGGCCCGGCGCTCGCGGACCGGTTCGAGGAAGCGGTTGAGCGCCGTGGCGAGCGCCTCCTTGACCTCGACGTCGCCTACCCGCCCGGCCCGGTAGCGCGTCTTGAACTCCTCGACCTGCGCCCGGTCCGGGTTGAACACGTCGTGGTAGGCGAAGACCGGGTTTCCCTCGACCGTCCCCGGCACGTCGGCGCGGACCCGGTTCGGGTCGGTGTACATCCCCATCACCTTGCGCCGCACGGTCGCCGCGTCGTCGGAGAGCGCGATCGCGTTGCCCCTGCTCTTGCTCATCTTCCCGGCGCCGTCCGTGCCGGCGAGCGTCGGCGTCTCCGACATGATCAGGTCGGGCACCGGGAAGACGTCGCCGTAGAGGTGGTTGAACCGGCGGGCGATCTCCCGGGTCACCTCGACGTGCGCCGCGTTGTCCTTCCCCACCGGCACGACCTGCCCCTTCACGCAGAGGATGTCGGCCGCCTGGAGGACGGGATATCCGAGCAGGCCGTACGGCATCTCGTCCTTGCCGGCGTCCCGGGTCATCTCCTTCAGCGACGGCACCCGTTCCAGGCGGGGCACCGTGACCAGGTTCTGCAACAGCGTGTTCAGGTCACCGACCTCGGGGATCGCCGACTGGAGATAGAACGTGGCGCGTTCCGGCTCGACGCCCGCGGCCAGGACGTCGGTGACCATCTCGCGGGCGTTGCCGGCGACCTGCTCGATGTCGGCGCGGGTGTTCCTGGTGGTGAGCATGTGCAGGTCGGCGATGATGAAGAAGCTCTCGTAGCGCTGGTGCAGCCGCACCCGGTTGGCGATGCTGCCCACGTAGTGGCCGAGGTGCAGTCGCCCGGTCGGGCGGTCGCCGGTGAGCATGCGTGCTGAGGACATGGAGGTACGCCTTTCGTGCCGGTCGATGACGGGACGCGCGGACACGCGCGAACGACCCGGGTGCCGACCCGGATCGGTGGAACGGGCTCGTCAGAACGAGCGCCGCCATCGCCCGCCGGCGCGGAACCGCAGCCCGCCGGCTCGAAGGACGTCCAGAATCTGTTCCCGGCCGTCGTCAGCACGACCCGGGAGACCGGCAGGGGTCTCCGGGGTGCAAGTGCTCGACCGGACCATGCCTGACACGGTAGCCGCCCGGGTGGCCGTCCGGCTGCCCCTCCGGCTCAGCCCTGCCGATAGCTTTCGGAGTAGTAGCCGCCGACCCGCTCCCGGTAGTCGGCGCGCGTGAAGTCGTCCGGGTCGAACGCCTGCGACTCCTTCACCTGGTCGCGGATCCGGTCCACGTGCACGACGCGGTCCAGGTGGTCGACCCGGGCCACCGTTCCGGCGGGCAACAGCACCTTCTTCCCGAAGATCCAGGGACCGGTGTCGACCACCAGGTACCGGGCGTCGGCCTCCTCGCTGGCCTCGTCGATCGAGCCGATCCGGCCGTCGGTCGCCTCCACCCGGTAGCCGACCAGGTCGACCGGGGTGCCTGGGCCGGGCGCGTCCACCCGGTCGTCGGCGTCCGAGGGGCGCTGCCGCGGCACCTCGTCCGGGCCGGTCTGGTCGTAACCGCCGGCGAGCGCGGCCGGGTCCCGCCAGGCCCACGGATTGAACGGCTGCATGGTGACGCCTCCAGGATGTCGTCCGATGGGCCGTTCACAGTGCCCGGCGGACGGGGGCGGGAAACCCGGGCGGCCCCCACCGTGCCGCTGGCATACTGGCCGACCATGGTCCTGTCGCGTGGCTGGTCGCTGTTCCTGGTCGGCGTCGGCGTGTGGACCTGGGTGATCTGGCCGAGGTTCGCCGCCGCCATCTGGAACGACCCGCGAGCATGGTCGGCCGGTGTCGTGGGCGAGGGTGGCCCGACCAGCTTCCTCTGGGTGCACGCGTTGCTGATCGTCGCCTCACTTGCCATCGGTACGACGGCGGGCGTGCTCGGTGTGCGCGGCTGGCTGGCCGTCCGCCGCGCCTCGCGGTCCAGCTGATGGTGTGACGTGGGCCGCCACCTCTCGATTTGACGATCAAACCCGCCGACGCGTAACTTTCTCTCTGCCAGCGCGGAACGGGGCAAACGGGACGAAAGCCCGTGAGTGCCGAACCGAGGCGGGCACCGCGTCCGAGGGGGTTCACACCCCGTCAGGACACGGTCCGGGCGAGGCCCGCCGGAACGCCGCAGGGCGGATTTGGCGGAGCGGAACCGACCGGGTAAGGTTGACGACCGGCAGGGCACCGGGCGAGCTTGCGGGAGACCGCAGCGGCCGGCCTGCCAAATCCGACGGCCAAGCGCAGTGGTTCACCGCTGCGTGAGTTCGTCGGCGCCAACCCGTACGAAGCATGACAGACCGGCACACACGGTTTGACACGGCAGAGACGGTGAGGTAACGTAGTAAAAGTGCCCGGCGCGAGAGCGGCGGGTGCGGTGGACGAAATGCCCCGGTCGTGGGTCCTCCGGTTGGAGGGTTTTCGAGTGGTGTGTGGTTGTTCTTTGAGAACTCAACAGGGTGCTTGATAAGCCAGTGCCAATTGTTTTATACCCCGGACTGGTCGGGCCTTTGTGGTCTGTCTGGTTGGGATTCCTTTGGCAACATTTTGTTGTCAGGACATTGTGTCCAACGAAGGTTTTTGTTGGAGAGTTTGATCCTGGCTCAGGACGAACGCTGGCGGCGTGCTTAACACATGCAAGTCGAGCGGAAAGGCCCTTCGGGGTACTCGAGCGGCGAACGGGTGAGTAACACGTGAGCAACCTGCCCTAGGCTTTGGGATAACCCCGGGAAACCGGGGCTAATACCGGATATGACCACATGTCGCATGGTGTGTGGTGGAAAGTTTTTCGGCCTGGGATGGGCTCGCGGCCTATCAGCTTGTTGGTGGGGTGATGGCCTACCAAGGCGACGACGGGTAGCCGGCCTGAGAGGGCGACCGGCCACACTGGGACTGAGACACGGCCCAGACTCCTACGGGAGGCAGCAGTGGGGAATATTGCACAATGGGCGGAAGCCTGATGCAGCGACGCCGCGTGAGGGATGACGGCCTTCGGGTTGTAAACCTCTTTCAGCAGGGACGAAGCGGAAGTGACGGTACCTGCAGAAGAAGCGCCGGCCAACTACGTGCCAGCAGCCGCGGTAAGACGTAGGGCGCGAGCGTTGTCCGGATTTATTGGGCGTAAAGAGCTCGTAGGCGGCTTGTCGCGTCGACCGTGAAAACCTGGGGCTCAACCCCAGGCCTGCGGTCGATACGGGCAGGCTAGAGTTCGGTAGGGGAGACTGGAATTCCTGGTGTAGCGGTGAAATGCGCAGATATCAGGAGGAACACCGGTGGCGAAGGCGGGTCTCTGGGCCGATACTGACGCTGAGGAGCGAAAGCGTGGGGAGCGAACAGGATTAGATACCCTGGTAGTCCACGCTGTAAACGTTGGGCGCTAGGTGTGGGGGGCCTCTCCGGTTCCCTGTGCCGCAGCTAACGCATTAAGCGCCCCGCCTGGGGAGTACGGCCGCAAGGCTAAAACTCAAAGGAATTGACGGGGGCCCGCACAAGCGGCGGAGCATGCGGATTAATTCGATGCAACGCGAAGAACCTTACCTGGGTTTGACATGGCCGCAAAACTTGCAGAGATGTAAGGTCCTTCGGGGGCGGTCACAGGTGGTGCATGGCTGTCGTCAGCTCGTGTCGTGAGATGTTGGGTTAAGTCCCGCAACGAGCGCAACCCTCGTTCGATGTTGCCAGCGCGTTATGGCGGGGACTCATCGAAGACTGCCGGGGTCAACTCGGAGGAAGGTGGGGATGACGTCAAGTCATCATGCCCCTTATGTCCAGGGCTTCACGCATGCTACAATGGCCGGTACAATGGGCTGCGATACCGTGAGGTGGAGCGAATCCCAAAAAGCCGGTCTCAGTTCGGATCGGGGTCTGCAACTCGACCCCGTGAAGTCGGAGTCGCTAGTAATCGCAGATCAGCAACGCTGCGGTGAATACGTTCCCGGGCCTTGTACACACCGCCCGTCACGTCACGAAAGTCGGCAACACCCGAAGCCGGTGGCCCAACCCTTGTGGAGGGAGCCGTCGAAGGTGGGGCTGGCGATTGGGACGAAGTCGTAACAAGGTAGCCGTACCGGAAGGTGCGGCTGGATCACCTCCTTTCTAAGGAGCACCATCCAGCGAAGGCTGGTATGGAGCCCGCGCTGCCCGAATGTGGTGGCGGGGTGCTCGGATGGCGGAGACACTGGCCAGTTTTTCCTCGGCAACGGCCGATTCTTCTCGTACAGCCGGCTTTCGGGTTGGTGGGAGCGAAGATTCTGGTGCGGCTGAGGAGTAGCGCAAAGCACCCTGTTGGGTCCTGAAGGAACAATCCGCAGTGGTTGTTTTTTCGGAGCCGAAGTCCGAGGCGTTGTCTCGGGTTGGCGCCAGGCATGGCCTGGTCTCGCATACCGCCGGCGGTTGCCGGGTTGTTGGTGTGGGACGTGTCGGGTTGTGGGTTGGTTGTTTGTTGAGAATTGCACAGTGGACGCGAGCATCTTTGTGGTCAAGTTGTCAAGGGCGAACGGTGGATGCCTTGGCACCAGGAGCCGATGAAGGACGTGGGAGGCCGCGATAGGCCTGGGGGAGCTGTCAACCAAGCTGTGATCCCAGGGTGTCCGAATGGGGGAACCCGGCATCAGTCATGTGATGTCACCCGCACCTGAACACATAGGGTGTGTGGGGGGAACGCGGGGAAGTGAAACATCTCAGTACCCGTAGGAAGAGAAAACAAATAGTGATTCCGTGAGTAGTGGCGAGCGAAAGCGGATTGAGGCTAAACCGGCTGCGTGTGATACCTGTCAGGGGTTGCGTGGTCGGGGTTGTGGGACCCTGCTCAACAGACTGACATCTGTTGGAGGAGTTACAAAGCCAGTGGTTAGTCGAACAGTCTGGAATGGCTGACCGTAGACGGTGATAGTCCGGTAGGTGAAAGCTGCTGGTCTTCTGTGGGTGTTCCCGAGTAGCGGCGGACTCCTGAAATCTGCCGTGAATCTGCCAGGACCACCTGGTAAGCCTAAATACTTCCTGGTGACCGATAGCGGACGAGTACCGTGAGGGAATGGTGAAAAGTACCCCGGGAGGGGAGTGAAATAGTACCTGAAACCGTTCGCCTACAATCCGTCGGAGCCTTACGGGGTGACGGCGTGCCTTTTGAAGAATGAGCCTGCGAGTTAGTGGCATGTGGCGAGGTTAACCCGTGTGGGGGAGCCGTAGCGAAAGCGAGTCTGAATAGGGCGTTTTTTAGTCGCATGCTCTAGACCCGAAGCGGAGTGATCTAGCCATGGGCAGGCTGAAGCGCGGGTAAGACCGCGTGGAGGGCCGAACCCACCAACGTTGAAAAGTTGGGGGATGACCTGTGGTTAGGGGTGAAAGGCCAATCAAACTCCGTGATAGCTGGTTCTCCCCGAAATGCATTTAGGTGCAGCGTCGCGTGTTTCTTGCCGGAGGTAGAGCACTGGATGGTCTAGGGGGCCCACAAGCTTACCGAAATCAGCCAAACTCCGAATGCCGGTAAGTGAGAGCGCGGCAGTGAGACTGCGGGGGATAAGCTTCGTAGTCGAGAGGGAAACAGCCCAGATCACCAGCTAAGGCCCCTAAGCGTGTGCTAAGTGGAAAAGGATGTGGGGTCGCATAGACAACCAGGAGGTTGGCTTAGAAGCAGCCACCCTTTAAAGAGTGCGTAATAGCTCACTGGTCAAGTGGTTCCGCGCCGACAATGTAGCGGGGCTCAAGCACACCGCCGAAGCTGTGGCATTCACATTTCAACCTCGTCTGGTCTTGATATCAGGTGCAGGTGTGTGGATGGGTAGGGGAGCGTCGTGCCGGGGGTGAAGCGACGGGGTGACCTAGTTGTGGACACGGCACGAGTGAGAATGCAGGCATGAGTAGCGAAAGAAGGGTGAGAAACCCTTCCGCCGGATGACCAAGGGTTCCAGGGCCAGGCTAATCCGCCCTGGGTGAGTCGGGACCTAAGGCGAGGCCGAGAGGCGTAGTCGATGGACAACGGGTTGATATTCCCGTACCCGCGAAAGAGCGTCCCTGATGAACCTCGTTGTGCTAACCACCCGAACTGCGTGATGTCTTCGGACGGATTGTGGGGAGCGTGGGAACCTGGCGGGTAGTAGTCAAGCGATGGGGTGACGCAGGAAGGTAGCTGATCCCGGCCGGTGGTTGTGCCGGGGTAAGCGTGTAGGCCGTGTCGTAGGTAAATCCGCGGCGCATGTAGGCTGAGACGTGATGCCGAGCCGATTCAGGTGAAGTCAGTGATCCTATGCTGCCGAGAAAAGCCTCTAGCGAGTTCTGAGCGGCCCGTACCCCAAACCGACACAGGTGGTCAGGTAGAGAATACCGAGGCGATCGGGCGAACTGTGGTTAAGGAACTCGGCAAATTGCCCCCGTAACTTAGGGAGAAGGGGGGCCGGAGACGTGAAGCCCCGCGCGGGTGGAGCGTTGTATGGCCGCAGAGAGCAGGGGGAAGCGACTGTTTACTAAAAACACAGGTCCATGCGAAGAAGTAATTCGATGTATATGGACTGACGCCTGCCCGGTGCTGGAACGTTAAGGGGACCTGTTAGCTCTTCGGGGCGAAGCGGAGAACTTAAGCGCCAGTAAACGGCGGTGGTAACTATAACCATCCTAAGGTAGCGAAATTCCTTGTCGGGTAAGTTCCGACCTGCACGAATGGCGTAACGACTTCCCCACTGTCTCAACCACAGGCCCGGCGAAATTGCATTACGAGTAAAGATGCTCGTTACGCGCGGCAGGACGGAAAGACCCCGGGACCTTTACTATAGCTTGACATTGGTATCTGAATTAGCTTGTGTAGGATAGGTGGGAGCCGGTGAAGTCTATACGCCAGTATAGGTGGAGGCAATCTTGAAATACCACTCTGGTTGATTTGGGTATCTAACTTCGGACCGTTATCCGGTTCAGGGACAGTGTCTGGTGGGTAGTTTAACTGGGGCGGTTGCCTCCTAAAGGGTAACGGAGGCGCCCAAAGGTTCCCTCAGCCTGGTTGGCAATCAGGTGTTGAGTGCAAGTGCACAAGGGAGCTTGACTGTGAGACTGACAGGTCGAGCAGGGACGAAAGTCGGGACTAGTGATCCGGCACTGGCATGTGGAAGCGGTGTCGCTCAACGGATAAAAGGTACCCCGGGGATAACAGGCTGATCTTCCCCAAGAGTCCATATCGACGGGATGGTTTGGCACCTCGATGTCGGCTCGTCGCATCCTGGGGCTGTAGCAGGTCCCAAGGGTTGGGCTGTTCGCCCATTAAAGCGGTACGCGAGCTGGGTTTAGAACGTCGTGAGACAGTTCGGTCCCTATCCGCCGTGCGCGTAGGATACTTGAGAAGGGCTGTCCCTAGTACGAGAGGACCGGGACGGACGAACCTCTGGTGTGCCAGTTGTCCCGCCAGGGGCACGGCTGGTTAGCTACGTTCGGAAGGGATAACCGCTGAAAGCATCTAAGCGGGAAGCTCGCTTCAAGATGAGGTATCCCACCCACTTTGTGGGGTAAGGCCCCCAGCTAGACGACTGGGTTGATAGGCCGGAAATGTAAGCCCGGTAACGGGTTCAGTTGACCGGTACTAATAGGCCGAGGACTTGACTACCAAGCTGCTACGCGTCCACTGTGCAACTCTGAACAAACACCACCCGCCAGGGGTTGGTTGACATGTTCATAGAGTTACGGCGGTCATGGCGGAGGGGAAACGCCCGGTAACATTCCGAACCCGGAAGCTAAGCCCTCCAGCGCCGATGGTACTGCACTCGGGAGGGTGTGGGAGAGTAGGACACCGCCGGACAAACCTTCAGTTCAGGGCCACCCCCACGGGGTGGCCCTGAACTGCGTTCGGCGGGAATCACCACGGGCAGGGTGCCGCATCTCGTACCGTCGAGCCGGGACCGCCCGGCGGGTTCCCCGCCGGCCTGGCGGTTTCGGAAACGTGACATGGCGTACGGCAGGTTTGCGATCGGGACGGACCTGCCGGGGTACAGGAGTGGTCATGGAGATCGGAATCATCGGGTCGGGGCACATCGGGGGCACCCTCACCCGTCGTCTGAGTTCACTCGGCCACGACGTCGTGGTAACCAACTCCCGCGGTCCGCAGAGCCTGACCGACCTCGCCACGGAGACCGGCGCCCGGGCTGCCGGCCTGGAGGAGACGGTCCAGGGCGCGGAACTGGTGGTCGTCGCGATCCCGCTGAAGGCGGTGCCGCAGCTACCCCCGGCAGTCTTCGAGGGCAAACTGGTCGTCGACGCGAACAACTACTACCCGCAGCGGGACGGCGATGTCGCCGAACTGCTGGACCGTAGCCTCAGCTCCAGTCGCTGGACGGCCGACCACCTCAAGGGTGCCCGGGTGGTGAAGGCGTTCAACAACATCCAGGCAGCGCACCTGATGGACGAGGGCAAGCCGGCCGGCTCCCCGGGCCGGATCGCCCTGCCGGTGGCCGGTGACGACGCGGACGCCAAGCGGGTGGTCATGGGGCTGGTGGACGAGCTGGGGTTCGACGCGGTCGACGCCGGCACGCTCGACGAGAGCTGGCGTCAGCAGCCCGACACGCCTGTCTACGGCACCGACCGCGATGCGGACGGCGTGCGGGAGGGGCTGGCCGCGGCGCGGCCCTGAGCGCGCCGAGCAAAAGCACCGAGCAATGAGGGAAGGCCCCGCCAGGCGGGGCCTTCCTCGTGTCCGGGGTCAGGCGTTCGGATCCTTGGCGCAGATGAAGCGCGGCTCGGCGTCGTAGCGCCAGCTGAACTTCTCCCGCTTGATCACCTTGCCGTCCTTTTTGATCACCCGGAACGCGTCCTGGGCGAATCCGATGCCGCCGGCCGCGGAGATGCAGCTCGGGCCCGGCTTCAGGTAGACGGTCTTCGGCTGGGTGATGTTACGGCGGGGGCCGTACTCGGTCTTGACGCTGTCATAGATCTTGGTGCTCCAGATCGACACGGTGATCGAATCGGCCGTGTACGAGGTGTCGATGAGCACGCCGTGCGGGGTGTTGTTGCGAAACTTGAAGTCGAGCTGCGGCCAGTAGATGGTCGACTCGATCACGGCCGGGTAGCGGCTGAAGTAGAACGAGTGCGGCTTGTGCTCGACGTCCTCCATGCCGGCGTAGTAGGTGGCGTTGAACAGCGTCGTGGTGAACTGCGAGACGCCGCCGCCCACGCCGGGCACCAGCTTGCCGCCCACGATCGTGGGCGCGTCCTGGTAGCCCTGGTCGTAGCCGCGCTCCCCGGTGTGCGCGTTGAGCGAGAAGGTCTCCCCCGGCCGCACGATCGTGCCGTCCACGTCCTTGGCCGCCTGGACGATGTTCTGGCTGCGGGGGGAGGAGAGACCACCGGTGAACCGGGTGGTGAAGGTGGAGACCCGCTCCTTGATGCCCAGCTCGGCCAGCTTGGCCTCGGTCAGCTCGGGGGCGGCCGGCTTGAGCTCGGCGGTCACCGTGCGGTCGTCCGCCTTGGGCAGCACCGCCAGCAGCGCCGGGCCGAGCGCGGCGGCGTCGACCTGGCGGCCGGCGCGGCTGGGCACCACCTTCGGCTTGCCGCCGCTGATGGTAAGCCCGGCGTCGCGCGGCTCCTTCTCAAGCTTCGTCAGTTTGTCGCCGAGCGCGGTGCGCAGCCGCTTGACGTCGACGCGCGGGGTGATCGTGCCGGCGTCGTCGGTCGAGAAACGCAACGATCGGGCGATGGCGGCGGGTGGGATGGTGACCGAGCCACCACCTGTGGTGAGCGTGACGGGCGCGGCGACGGCCGGCCGGGCCAGCTCGGTGACGAGCCGGTCCACCTCCTCGCGGCTGGTCGCCGGCCACTTCTCCACGAGCGGCACGGTGACCGGTCGGGCGGCGAGCCACGCGGAGGTGACCGCCGGCGTCGCGCCGGCCGGGTCCACGGTCAGCGCCGGCTTCGGATAGACCGGTTTGGGCGTGGTGCCGGTCCAGATGATGGTCGGCACGGTCATCTCCTGACCCTGGTCACCCATCACCTCGCGCAGGGCGGCGTCGAGCCGGTCGGTGTCGACAGTCACCACCGGGTCGACCGCGCGCGAGCCGACCAGCCGGCTCACCGCGTGCGCGTCGGCGGCGGCTGCCGCCGCCACGGTGGCGTCCACGTCGATGGCGAGCCCGACGTCGGCCGGGTTCAACTCGGCCTTCTTCTCCCCGACCGTGACCGCCAGCGGAGCGTTCAGCGCGTCGGCCCGGCGCTCCAGCTCGGCGCGGAGCGCCCGGGCGGCCTCCGCTCGGCTCCGGCCGCCCAGCTCGGTGCCGAGCACTGTGGTGCCGCGGGGGACGTCACCGGCGTACGCGTAGGCGCCGACGCCGATGCCGCCCGCGAGCAGGGCGGCGGTGAGCCCGCCGGCCAGCAGCAGCCGGGCGCGTCGGGAGCGGGTGGGCCCGCCGCCGTCGCCGGTGGGCGGTGTGGCGACCGGCTCCAGCTCGACTCCGGGCCAGCTCACCGCCGCTACCTTGACGGTGGGCCGGTCGTCGGCAGCCGGCATCTTTTCGCCGTGCATCGTCACTCAACCTCGATCGGAAGTACATGCGCGGGGACCGCTTCCCCCGCGGGAGACACCTACGGTAACCAACGCTCGGGCCGGTCGGGAGTCTCCGGCCGGCGGTCGTGTCGGGCGGGCGGCGGTGTCGTACCGATCACCCGTTTCGGGTCCCCGTTCCGGCGCTGATCGTGACACGGTGGGCGGGTGTTGGCGTACGGCGGCGGATGGCTGGACCGGGCGGCGGCGTTGCGCGGTGACCCGGGGTGGCTCGCGGCGCGGTTGACCGATCCGGCGAGCGTGCTGCTGCCGCTGTGGCGCGATCGGTGCCTCGTCGACGCGGTGCGGGCACCGGTGCGGCCGGCGGTGGTGGACGCGGCCGGGCTGCTCGCCGGTGCGGACGAGACGGTCTTCCTCGGGTTGGACGAGGGGCGGGCGCTGTTCGCCGTCGACCTCTCCGGCCGGGGCGAGGGCGAGGCGTGCGAGCTGGCCGGCGCGGTCGAGGCGGTGGACGTCCGGGCGCTCGTGGGTGAGCTGGGCGCGGCCGAGGCGGCCGTCCTGGCGTACGCGAAGGGGTTGTTGCACTGGCATCGCGGCCAGCGGTTCTGCGGTGGTTGCGGCGCGGCGACGGTGGTCGGCTCGGGCGGGCACCTCCGCTCCTGCGGCGGCGCGGGCTGCGGCCGGTTGCTGTTCCCGCGGATCGAGCCGGCGGTCATCATGCTCGTCGAGGCGCCGGGTGAGCCGGCGCGTTGCCTGCTGGCCCGGCATCGGGGCGCGGCGGAGGATTCCTGGTCGACGCTCGCCGGGTTCGTGGAGATCGGCGAGAGCCTGGAGGACGCGGTCCGGCGGGAGGTCGGCGAGGAGGCCGGGGTGGCCGTGGGCGAGGTGGTCTACCAGGGCTCGCAGGCGTGGCCGTTTCCCGCTGGGCTGATGGTCGGCTTCCGGGCGACGGCGGTGTCGACGCGGGTTCGGGTCGACGGCGAGGAAGTGGTGGAGGCGCGGTGGTTCACCCGGGCGGAGCTGCGGGCCCGGGTGGCCGCGGGGCGTCCCCTCGGCCGGATCGACTCGATCGACCGCCACCTGCTGGGGTCGTGGTTGGACGCGCGGGCCTGATCCGTCCTCCGGCCGGCGGCCGAGCCTGACCGGACGGGTGACGGTCTCCTCACACCCAGCCCCTTTGCAGCTTGCCGTTACCAAACTGTGATGTTTGGGTGCGACGGCTACCGCTGGTGAAACCGGCCCGGCGTCCCGTCGTAATCGTGTCGTTTTGCCCAGGCCGCCGAGTCGCCGGGATGTTAACCGTTGGTAACCACAATCGATCTTGATACCACAGTTGTGTTACCCGCCAGTAGCAAGGGTCTTGTGAGCTCTGTCGCTTCGCGAGAGCATCCAATCCGCGACCGCGCGCCCCGTTCGGCACAACGGCTTCCGCGCCGCCCCGCAGCTTTCCCGTCCCGCGTCGCGACCCGCGTCCGGTGACGCACCCCCGTCGAGGAGGACTTTGTGAGTGACCAGGTGAGTGGTGGCACCCGCTGGCGGCGCTTCGCCGCGATGATGGTGCCGGCGACCGTCGTGGCCGGCGGCATCGTGCTGGGCATGGCCAACGGCGCCATCGCGGCGTCGTTCGCGGTGTCGGGGCAGACCTTCAAGGTCGGCGCCTCGACGCTTGTCGGCAACGGCTTCAAGCAGTACGGCGGCATGGTCGAGGAGAAGAACGGCACCAAGCACCCGGTGGCCGTCTCCGAGATCGCCGACGCCAAGCTCTACGACCTCTGCCAGTCGGTCGACGCCAGCCTGCCGGGCATCCCGATCGTGCTGACCATCAACGCCGGTGGCGGCGGCAAGCCGGCCACCGCGACCAACCTGCTGATCGACATGGACTCGCTCGAGGGCGATGCCACGTTCGAGAACATCCAGATCGGCCGCGACGCCAACGAGCTCAACGCGAAGCAGGGCCAGCCGGGCGCGTTCGGGCAGAGCGCCGACGTGGTGACCATCAAGGGGCTCAAGCAGGTGGCGCGCTCGACGAGCGCCGGTGTCTTCACCCTCAACGGGCTGAAGCTGAAGGTCAACGTGGGCAAGGACGCCAAGGAATGCTTCTGATCTGAGGGCGAGGCCCGCGGAGGGCGCCCTCCGCGGGCCTCGACCATGTCTCACCCCGTCAGCACCGCCAGGAGGAGTACGTGACAACCGCCGAAACGCGGCAGGCCCGGCCCGGTCGGCTCGGCCAGGCGTGGCGTGGCTTCCGCCGGTGGCGCCGGGAGCGGCCGTTCTGGGGTGGACTCTTCACCGCCCTGGCCGGTCTGGAGATCTTCGGCACCACCCAGATGAGTTTGAACGGCCTCTCGTTCCAGATGGGGCCCACCGGCTTCCTGTCCTGGCTCATCCCGACCATCCTCGTGGCCTGCGGCATGCTGCTCTGGTTCAGCCCGGCCCAGCGGATGTTCTACGCGGTGGTCGCGGCGATCACCGCGCTCTACTCGCTGATCGGGGTCAACCTCGGCGGCTTCTTCATCGGCCTGCTGCTCGGCATGGTCGGCAGCGCGCTCGGCTTCGCCTGGGTGCCGAGCAAGAAGGCGGACCCCCCGGCGACGCCCGTGGATCCGGTCGACGAGCCGGCGGAGGAGCCGGCCGACGAGCCGCAGCCGGCCCTGGTCGACGAGCTGCTGCCCCGGCAGCGGGAGGACGACACCACCGGAGTCCTCACCGACACGCTGCCCGCGCCGCGCAACCCGCTGCGCGAGGCCGCGCCCACGGAACCGGCCGTCGAGACGCCGGACGCCGACACCCCACGCCGCCCGGGTCACCCGCCCAGGACGTACGCGATCCTGCTCGTCCTCGCCGTCTCCGCGGCCGGGCTGCTCGCGGTCCGCGACCAGCGGCCGGCGGTCGCCGCGCCGGCTGCCTGCCCGACCACATCGGCGCCGGCGCCGAAGCCGAAGCCGAAGCCGACCGCCTCGAAGACCGCCTCGGCGTCGCCGTCGGCCAGCCCGAGCGCCACCGCCCCGGCCGAGCCGGAGGAAGAGGACTCGGACGGCAACCTGCTGACCGACATCGTCGACGGCATCACCGGCCTGTTCACCGGTGGGAAGGACAAGGCCGAGCCGGCACCGTCACCCTCGACCGCCGCCGCGAGCGGAAGCGCCACGCCGAAGCCCGGCGGCAGCGCGAAGCCGTCGACCCCGGCGAAGCCGGACGCCGACTGCGACGACGCCGACCCGGCCCCGACCAAGCCGAAGCCGGTCGAGGAGGGCAAGCCGCTGCCCAAGCTGGCCGCCGACCCCGACCAACCCCTCGTCGCCGACCCGCCCTCGCTGCTCACCGGCTCCAAGGTCACGATGACCGGGCTGCGCTTCGAGGGCATCGTCGAGCTGCCCACCTACCGCGGCAAGCTCAAGTGCCTGAAGTTCACCATGGACAAGGCGGTGACCGATGACTTCACGCTGCTTGCGAGCGGCCCGGCGGGCAAGAAGCAGCGGTACGTCACCGACGAGCTCACCGTCGAGGGTGACGTCGCGTTCTACGCCACCCGGTTCGTCGGGCGCGTGCTCGGCATCAAGATCACGCTGACGCCGGACCTGCCGTTCCCGGACGGCATTCCGGTCACCTCGCCGATTCCGCTCAGCTTCGACGACCCGGTGATCACGCTGGCCTACGAGCACTCGAAGAAGCTCAGCGCCACGCCGAAGCTCCGGGTCGACCTGGCCTGACCGGACGACGAAACGGCCGGGGTCGGAAGAACCTCCGACCCCGGCCGTCGCGTTCGGGGAAACTCAGATGCGGGCCAGCGCCCGGCGCAGCGGGTCGAGCCCCAGCGCGCCCAGGTCGAGCGCCTGACGGTGGAACTCCTTCAGGTCGAAGTCGGCGCCCTTGCGGGCCTTCGCCTCCTCCCGGGCCTGCAACCAGATCCGCTCGCCCACCTTGTACGAGGGCGCCTGCCCCGGCCACCCCAGGTAGCGGTTCAACTCGAAGCGCAGGTTCTCGTCCGGCACCCGGCAGTGCGCCCGCATGAACTCCCAGCCCAGCTCCGGCGTCCAGCGCTCGCCCGGGTGGAAACCGAACGGGTTGTCCTTCGGGATCGCCAACTCCAGGTGCATGCCGATGTCGACGATCACCCGGGCGGCCCGCAGCGCCTGCCCGTCGAGCATGCCGAGCCGGTCGCCGGGATCGTCCAGGTAGCCCAGCTCGTCCATCAGCCGCTCGGCGTAGAGCGCCCAGCCCTCACCGTGCCCGGACACCCAGCAGAGCAGCCGCTGCCAGCGGTTGAGCAGGTCGGCCCGGACGGCGGTCTGGGCGACCTGGAGATGGTGACCCGGCACGCCCTCGTGATAGACGGTGGTCACCTCGCGCCAGGTGGAGAATTCGGTGATGCCCTGCGGCACCGCCCACCACATCCGCCCCGGCCGGGAGAAGTCCTCGCTCGGCCCGGTGTAGTAGATGGCGCCGTCGCTCGTCGGCGCGAGCCGACACTCGATCCGGCGGATCTGCTCCGGGATGTCGAAGTGGGTGCCGGCGAGCTCGCTGATCGCGCCGTCGGCGAGCGCCTGCATCCAGTCGCGGAACGCCTCCTTGCCCCGGATGGTCCGCGCCGGGTCGGCGTCGAGCGCGCGGACCGCGTCGTCGATCGTGGCACCGGGGCCGACGATCCGCCCGGCCACCGTCCGCATGTCGGCCTCCAGGCGGGCCAACTCCGCGAAACCCCAGGCGTACGTCTCGTCCAGGTCGACCTTCGCGCCGAGGAAGTACTGCGAGGCCAGTTCGTAGCGCTCCCGGCCGGCGGCCTGCTTCTGCCGCCCCTCCGGGGCCAGCTCGGTGCGGAGGAAGTGCCCGAACTCGGCGGTGGCCGCGGTCGCGGCGGCGGCGCCCTTGCGCAGCTCGGCGCCGAGCGGGCCGTCGGAGTCGAGGCGTTCGACCAGGCCGTGGAAGAAGTTGTCGCCGTCCGGGTCGACCCAGGCGTCGCACTGCTTGGCGACCTCGACCAACTGCACCTGTGAGCTGACCCGGCCGACCGCCGCGGCCTCGCGGAGCGTGCGCTTGTAGCCGTCGAGCGCCGACGCGAAGCGGTTGAGCCGGGCGGCCACGTTGGCCTTCGCCTCCTCGCCGTCGGTCGGCATCAGGTCGAAGACCATCCGGAGCTCGTGCAGCCCGCTGGCGATGACGTTGACCTCGCTGGTGAGCTCGCCGGCGTCGTACCGGGCGAGTTCCAGCCCGAGGCGTTCCTGCATCGCCTCCTGGGCGATCCGCTCCGCCTCGGTCTCCGGCTCGATGACGTCGAGTTCGCCGAGCGTGCGCCGGGTCAGTTCGGCGCGGGCCGCGTACCCGTCGGGGGAGAGGTCGTCGAGCTGGTCGTCGTAGCCGGCGATGCCGACGTAGGTGGCGCCGGTCGGGCTCAGCGGAGCCCACTGGGCCACGTATCGGTTGGCGAGGTCATCGATTCGTCCCACGGGGCGACCCTACGTGACCGGACCGCCCCGGTGTCGAGCGTGTTCGCCGTGTCAGGGCAGCAGGTCCGCCGGATCGAAGTCGATCGGGAACGGCAGGTCCAGCTTGAGTCGTTGGCCGCTGACGGCCTGGGCCGTGCCGACGTAGCCGCCGTCGTCGAGCGTCAGGAATTCGACGCCGACGTGCCGGATCTGGCGGGCGATCTGCATCTGCATGAAGTACGGCACCCCGGCCTCGGCGCAGCGACGCGGCTTGTCCACGAAGTCCTGGCGTCGACTGCCCGGCGACACGAACTCCACCGCCATGGTGCACAGCCGGGCCGGGATCCAGCGGTCCTCCTGGTCGGTCCCGGGCAACGTGTGCAGGATGGTCAGGTCGGGCTGGATCCAGCGATCGGGGGTGAAGGTCAGGTTCACCTGACCGAAGACGTAGTAGCCGGCCTCCTTCGCTGCCGGCTTGAGCAGGTGCATCAACTCACCCTCGGCATAGCTGTTGGTGGCGGTCTCGGCGGGGGTCATGACCAGCCTTCCGTCGATGCACTCGTAGCGCGTGCTCGGCAACTCGCGCAACGGGAGGTAACGGTCGGCGAGCCCGGTGGTCCACATGCCGTCGAAATCGACGAGCGGATCGAAACGCATGGGCATGGCCATCGACGTGTCACCTCCTCGACCGGTCAACGCTCCCACTGTAGGTCGGTTGCTGTGGCGGTCGACACCACGTCCGATTTTCGCGCGACTTCGTCGTACCCGAGGGGCAGAGTGTCAGGGGTGACCGTCGAGACCGCTCCTGACCGGGCGCCACTGCGCAGTTGGCTGCCCGGGTTCGTCGCACTTGCCGCGATCTGGGGTTCCAGCTTCCTCTTCATCAAGGTCGGGGTGAGCGAGCTGCATCCCGTGCACCTCACCCTCTACCGGGTGGCCACCGGCGCGGCCACGCTGCTGGTGGTGCTGGCCGTGCTGCGCGACCGGCTGCCCCGCGAGCCCCGGATCTGGGCCCACCTGCTGGTGGTGGCCGCGTTCGGCGTCGCGCTGCCGTTCACCCTGTTCGGCTTCGGCGAGCAGCGGGTCGAGTCCATGCTCGCCGGCATCTGGAACGCCACCACGCCGCTTATCGTGCTGCCGATGGCGGTGCTCGTGTTCCGCACCGAACGGCTGACCGCGCGGCGGGCGGTCGGGCTGGCGCTGGGCTTCGTCGGCGTGCTCGTGGTGCTCGGCGTCTGGGAGGGCGTCGGCGGCGCCCACTTCACCGGCCAGCTCATGTGCTTCGGCGCGGCGGCCTGCTACGGCCTGGCGATC
The DNA here is from genome assembly GCF_029581215.1 of Micromonospora sp. WMMD975. NCBI lineage: Bacteria > Bacillati > Actinomycetota > Actinomycetes > Micromonosporales > Micromonosporaceae > Micromonospora > Micromonospora sp. WMMD975. Next base: position 5,419,139 of record NZ_CP120739.1, on the reverse strand, counting down.
CCCTACCAGAAGAGGTTCATCGCCGGCAGCACGCACTCCGGCCTGTCGCTGTCGGCCGCCCAACTGCTCGTGGCGAGCGCGCAGCTCGCGCTTGTCGCACCGTTCGTGGCCGGTGCCCCGCCGGTGCCGACCGGCCTGTCGTGGCGGGTGGTGGGGAGCGTGCTCGCGCTGGGCGCGCTCGGCACCGGGCTGGCCTTCGTGATCAACATGCGGAACATCCGGCTGGCCGGCGCCAGCACGGCGTCCACCGTGACGTACCTGATCCCGGTCTTCGCGGTGCTCGTCGGCGCCGTGGTCCTCGGCGAACGGACGAACTGGCACCAGCCGGTGGGGGCGTTCGTCGTGCTTGTCGGCGTGGCGGTCGCGCAGGGCCTGTTCGGCCGGCGTCGCCCCGGCGCGCAGCCGGTGGCGGCCGCCGTCCCGGAGTCCGAGTCGGCGCCTGCCGGCGATCCGGTGATCCAGGCGGCCGTCCGGGGCTGACCGCTCAGCCCCGGCTCGTCGTCCACCTCACCAGGCGGTCGGCGGTCCAGGTGTTGACCACCCGGTCCGCCGGTACGCCGCAGCGCGCCGCGCGCTCGCAGCCGAAGCGCTGCCAGTCGAGCTGCCCGGGGGCGTGCGCGTCGGTGTCGATGGCGAACCGGCAGCCGGCCTCCAGGGCGCGGCGGATCAGCCGCTTCGGCGGGTCCTGCCGCTCCGGCCGCGAGTTGATCTCGACGGCCACGTCGTGCTCCGCGCACGCGGCGAAGACGGCATCCGGATCGAAGTCGCTCTCCTTGCGGGTACGCGCCCGGTGTCCCTTGTCACCCGGGCCGGTCACGCCGGCCGGCCGGGACGACACCATCCGGCCGGTGCAGTGCCCCAGGATGTCCAGGTGCGGGTTGGCGACCGCGGTGAGCATCCGGCGGGTCATCTTCGCCCGGTCGTCGTTCAGGCCGCTGTGCACCGAGCCGACCACCACGTCCAGCCGGGCCAGCAGCTCGTCGGTCTGGTCGAGCGAACCGTCGGCGAGGATGTCGACCTCGATGCCGGTGAGGATGCGGAAGCCCTTCGGCAACGCCTCGTTGACCGCCGCCACGTGGTCGAGCTGCCGGCGCAAGCGGTCCGCGGTGAGCCCCCGGGCCACCTTGAGCCGGGGCGAGTGGTCGGTGAGTACCAGATATTCGTGGCCCAGCTCGACCGCGGCCAGCGCCATCTCCTCGATCGGTGAGCCGCCGTCGGACCAGTCCGAGTGGCTGTGGCAGTCGCCGCGCAGCGCGTCCCGCAGCTTCGCCGCCTCCTCGTCCAGGTCGGTGCCCTCGGTGGCCAGCAGCCGGCGCAGGTAGACCGGCTCCTCGCCGGCCAACGACTCGGCCACGCAACGGGCGGTGACGTCACCGACGCCGGCCAGCTCGGTCAGCTTCCCGGTGCGGGCCCGCTCGGCCACCTCGCCGCTCGGCAGCGCGCCGAGCGCGTTCGCCGCCGACCGGAACGCCCGTACCCGATAGGTGGCCTCGTTCGCCCGCTCCAGCAGGAACGCGATCCGGCGCAGGTCGGCGATGGGATCCCGGGCACTCATGCCCTGGAACCTACGCGCTCCGGCCGCCCGCCGTGCGCCGGCGGACCGCGCGTCGGGTCACCCGCCCGAGCCGGAGCGACCCGGCGACTTCGGACAGCCGTGCTTGCGCTGCCAGGCGGTGACCTCGGCGACCGGGGAGCGGTTGCTGCCCTTGCGCCAGGAGTTCAGGTAGGGCGCCGGCCAGACCACGCCCCGACGGATCCACCAGTCGTCGTGGCCGGTGCACTTCGGCGACAGCCCGAAGTGCAGGTGGCACACGTTGTTCGCGTTGCCCGTGCGGCCCACCTTGCCGAGTTGCTGCCCGGCGCGGACGCGTACCCCGGCGTCCACGTTGGCGGTGATCGCGCTCAGGTGGGAGCCGTAGTAGCGCACCCCGTCGTCGCCGAGCAGCGACACCGAGAGCCCACCGTTGTTCGGCCCCAGCGGACCACGCTTGTCGAACCGGTCCACCCGGCTCACCTCAAGGACCACGCCGTCGGTGACCGCCACCACCGGCTCACCGCAGTCGGCGAAGATGTCGGTGCCCGGATAGCCACCGTGCGTCGGGTGGTAGTCGACGTTGCCGGCCCGGACCGGGAAGACCCGCCGCGTCGCCGCGCGGGTCGGGGTCGGGGTCGGGGCGACGGACGTGGCCGGGCTCGCCGTCGGCGCCGCAGGCTGCGCCGCGGTCACCATCGGGCTGGGATCCTGCCACGCGTCGGCGGGCGCTTCGGGCCGGTCGCACCCGGCGGCGAGCGCCGCGACGAGCAGCAGGACCGGGTACGCCGGACGCGCGCGGCGTCCGATCGATGGCGAGCGCATCCGATCATCCTGGCAGACCACTACCGTAGGAACGAACGCCGAGACCCACCCACGACGGGGTGTCACTGTGCGTGATGTCGCGGGCGTGGTCCAGGGGAGGGAGCAGCGGTGGCGAACGGGTGGCACGGCGGATCCGAGCAGACCGGCCCGGCGGTGTTCCACCCGCCGCCGCGTACCCCGTCGGGGCTCTTCCCGTCCGGCGGGTCGACGCGGCCCAGCTACCGCGAGCCGTACCCGGTCACCGGCGCGGGCGTCGCGATCGGCGCGGTGGCCACGTTCGCCTGGCTGCTGCTGTTCGGGCTGGTCGGCCGCGACGTGGCCGGATACGCCTGGTGGACGCTGCTGGCCGGCGGGCTGGCCTGGGCGGTGGCCGCGGTGCTGGTCCGACACGGCGACCGCGGGGTCGCCACCGGCGTGGCGATCGTCATCGCCGGCGGCTGGAGCATCGCCGCGGCGATCGTCGCCGTGCGGTGGGCGCAGACCGGCGACTGGCCGCTCTGGTGACCTTCGGTGCCGGTTTCGCTGCGTAGCGAAGACCATCTTGACGTACGGGCGGTGACGGTTCACGCTCGCCGTATGGCCTGGACCACACCGCCGCGGCTCGACCCCGATCGGAGCCGCCGACGCCTTCAGATCCTCGCCGAGTTGGCCGGTGCCCGAGCGGTTCAGCAGCGCGAACGGCCGCAGCGGGCGCACAGCGCGCGTCTTCGCCAACTGATCGCCACGCGTCGCCGCGTCACCGGCTGACCGGCTTTCTCCAGGAACGGCCGGCCCCTTACGGGGCGTTGACCGGTCGCCCGCCGACCCGACCGGTTAACGTGCATCGCGTGAGTTGTCGGCGTGCCGCCGAAGCCAGTTTGGGGGGACCGTGTCGTACTTCGCTGCTGCCGTGGCGCGCGTCGACGGCGGCTGGAGCGCCGGCGAGGTGAGCCTGCGGGGAGTCACCGACATCGAGGAGGCGGCCGACCGCCTGCGCGACGTCGAGCCGGACGCGGACATCTCGCTGCTGTTCGTCGAGGCGGACGACACCTACCTGGTGGTCCTGCGCCTGGACGAGGGCGAGGACCTGCGCGTGTTCGGCTCCGACTCGGCGTACGCGGAGGAGTCCCGGCTGGGCGCGTTGCTCGTCGGCGACCTGAAGACCTCGGTCACCGGCCTGGAGGAGGTCGACGAGCCGCGCCCGTCCGGCGGCGACGACGAGACCGAGGAGCAGCCGGCCGTGGACCCGGAGGCCGACCCGGTGGGCGACGCCGACCTCCTCGCCGACCTGGGCATCTCGGCGCAGAAGCTGCTCGCGCTCTGCGCGCACGACGGCAACATGCCGGCCGACGTGACCGCCGAGATCTGCCAGGTGCTCGGCTGCGCGGACGAGGTCGAGGAGCTGCGTGAGGTCTGAGCCCGGCGAGCATGTGACGCCCGGCGCCACCGAGCCGGCCGACGCCACCGACCCGGCGCTGGAGACCGTGGGGACATCGCGTCCCGGCCCCGGCGCCGACGAGGGGCTGACCGACCCGGGCACGGTGGGCCGCCGGCAACGGCACGAGCTGTGGATGCGCCGGGCCCTTCAGGTCGCGGCGACCGGCCCGGACGGCGGGCCGCCCGCCGAGGGCGTCGACGACGTGCCGGTCGGGGCGGTGCTCTACGGACCTGACGGCGCCGAACTGGCGATCGGACGCAACGAGCGGGAACTGACCGGTGACCCCACCGCACATGCCGAGGTGCTGGCGCTGCGCCGGGCCGCCCGGCGGCTGGGCCGGTGGCGGCTGGACGGCTGCACGCTCGTGGTCACGCTGGAGCCGTGCACCATGTGCGCCGGAGCGATCGCGCTGGCCCGCGTACCGACAGTGGTGTTCGGGGCGTGGGAGCCGAAGACGGGCGCGGTCGGCTCGCTCTGGGACGTGCTGCGCGACCGCCGCCTCCCGCACCGCCCCGAGGTGTACGGCGGCGTCCTCGCACCGGAGAGCGCCGCGTTGCTGCGCGCCTTTTTCAGGTAAGGCGGGGGCCCCGCTTAACGCATCCGGTAGAGGCGGGGCCCCCGCTTAACAAGCCGCCGCCCCCCGGCACCGGGCGGTGGCGGGGGCGGGCGGAAACGGGACGGTCAGGCGATGGCGGTGTCGAGGGCGATCTCGACCATCTGGCCGAACGTCTGCTCACGCTCCTGCGACGTGGTCTTCTCACCGGTCTTGATGTGGTCGCTGACGGTCAGGATGGTCAGCGCGCGGGCCTTGAACCGCGCCGCGATGGTGTAGAGCGCCGCCGACTCCATCTCCACCGCCAGCACGCCGTAGTCGGCGAGCGTGTCGTAGAGGTCCGGCCGGTCGGTGTAGAAGGCGTCCGCGGCCAGGATCGGGCCGACCCGCATGCTGATGCCGCGCCGCTCGGCCACGTCGACCGAGGTACGCAGCAGCCCGAAGTCGGCCACCGGGGCGTAGTCGATCAGCCCGTCGAAGCGCATCCGGTTCATGTTCGAGTCGGTGGACGAGCCGATCGCGGCCACCACGTCCCGCAACTGCAGGTCCTCGGTCAGGGCGCCGCAGGAGCCCACCCGGATCAGCGTCCGCACGCCGTAGTCGTTGATCAGCTCGTGGGCGTAGATGGAGGCGGACGGCATGCCCATGCCGGAGCCCTGGACGGAGACGTCGACGCCGTTCCACCGGCCGGTGAAGCCCAGCATGCCGCGCACCGTCGTGTAGCAGCGGGCCTCCTCGAGGTAGGTCTCCGCGATCCACTTCGCCCGCAGCGGGTCGCCCGGCATCAGGACCCGCTCGGCGATCTCTCCCGGCTCAGCGCCGATGTGCGTACTCATGGCAAAGATCCTGCCAGGCCGGCCGACGGGATACCGGCTCGGCGTCCGTACCGGTGGTCCTGTACCCTCGTCGGCGGTGGCGTGTCCGAGTGGCCTAAGGAGCACGCCTCGAAAGCGTGTGAGGGTTTACGCCCTCCGCGGGTTCAAATCCCGCCGCCACCGCCAATCGCCGAAGCGCCCGGAATCCCCGGGCGCTTCGTCGTCAGCAGGGGCCGTAGCCCTCGTCGAAGAGGCGGCGGGCCCAGTCCGCGTACCCGACGATGATCTTTCGGACGGTGACGCCGTCGTGCAGGAACAGGTATCCGCGGTCGCCGTCGCGGGCCAGCAGCCCGGCGAAGCGGTGGCTGCCGGGCGGGGCCGGCAGCGCGGCGGCGCCGGGGTACGCGGCGCGCACCTCGGCGACCGGTGTGCCGGCGCTGATCCCCTCCGGCGTGGTTATCGGGTCGTCGAGCCAGAGCAGGACGAGCCGGTCGTCGACGAAGATCGGGCTGACCGAGCCGTGTCCGGCAAGTGTGGGCCCGCAGGCGTCCTCGTCGGTGCGCAGCAGGCCACGCCGGGTCAGGTCGTCCTCGGTGGCGCCGAACTCCGCGTTGCGCAGGCCGTTCAGGCTGACCACCTCGGCGGCGCCGACCGGCCGGGCCGCCACGTCCGGTCCCTGTGGACGGACGCCGCTCCCGGTGGCGGAAGCGGCGACCAGCAGTGCGGCTATAAAACCGAATTGTCGTGATTTCATGTAATCCCCCAGTCCCCAACGGGACCGGGGCGAAGAGGTTGCTGGTGCCGGCCGGATTGGCGCGATTCCCATTCTTCGGCCAGCTCGTCCCAGTAGTCGGCGGACAGCCCGCGCCGGCCGTGCGCCAGCCAACCGTCCGTGTCCCGTTCCAGATGCAGGCCCAGCTCGGCGAACGGGTCGATCCACGCGCCCGGCTCGACGCCCAGCCGGGCCAGCGCCGCGTTGATCGGCCACTCGGCGCGCGGCCGGTCCAGCGCGCCGTCGTGGCGCGGCCCCCAGCTCACCTCGCCGCCCAGCCACACCACGGCCGCCTGGTGGCCCAGCCCGCCGGCGAACTCCGCCTCCAGGTATGCCACCGGGCCGGGCCTCGACCAGCGGGCCAGCAGCTCCGCCAGCGGCGGGGAGAGGACGAGCCGGAACGGACGCACGGCGCACGGCTCGTCGGTGGCGAAGTCCGGCGGCGCGCCGGTCAGCTCCGCCACGAGCTGCGGGGTGACCGGCAGCAGCGCGAAGTCCTGCCGGAGCGCGGCCAGCACCGCGTGGTCCAGGTCGGCGGTCTGCTCGCGGAGCAGCTCGACGTCCGCGACCACGGCGCTGAGCTGGTAACTCATCCGATCCCCCAGGTGCGTCCACAGGCTGTGGATAGAACATGTGTACGACGGGGATGGTGGAAAACCCCCGGTCGTAGCCGGATGGTTTCCGGCTGTCGACCACCGGCGGCGCTGCCTAGCGTCGACTGTGTGATCGAACTACGTGAGCTGACCAAACGCTACGGGAGCCGGGTCGCCGTCGACGGGCTTAGCGTCCGGGTCCAGCCGGGCGCGGTGACCGGCTTCCTCGGCCCGAACGGATCCGGCAAGTCGACGACGATGCGCATGATCCTCGGCCTGGACGCCCCGGACCACGGCGAGGCGCTTGTCGACGGCGTCCGGTACCCGGACCTGGCCTGGCCGTTGAAGACGGTCGGCGCGCTGCTCGACACCGGGGCGTTCCACCCCGGCCGCAGCGGGCGCGCACACCTGAGCGCACTGGCCGCCAGCAACGACATCCCCGCCTCCCGGGTCGAACGGGTGCTGCGCGTCGTCGGGCTGACCGACGCGGCGAGCGGGCGCGCCGGCACCTACTCGCTCGGCATGCGCCAACGGCTCGGCGTCGCCGTGGCCCTGCTCGGCGACCCGGCCGTCGTCCTGCTCGACGAGCCGGTCAACGGGCTGGACCCGGAGGGCATCCGCTGGATCCGGGACCTGCTGCGCGGGCTCGCCGCCGAAGGCCGGACCGTGTTCGTGTCCAGCCACCTGATCGCCGAGATGGCGCTGACCGCGGACCGGCTGGTGGTGATCGGTCGGGGCCGGCTGCTGGCCGAGACGACAGTCGCCGAACTCGCCGCCGGCCACGACAACCTGGAGGACGCGTTCTTTCGGCTCACCTCGCAAACCACCGACTATCGCGGAACGGACGTGTCATGAGCGGCTACGGATTCCGGCACGCGGCCCGGATGGAACGGATCAAGCTGGGTAGCGTCCGGTCCACGTGGTGGCTGGCCGGGGCGTCGGTGGCCGCGATGGCCGCGGCCGGCGTCGGGGTGGGACTCGGCTACCGGTCGCACACACCGGTGGCCACCACCGCGCAGATCCTGAACAACAGCCTGAGCGGCGCCATCCTGGCCCAACTCCTTCTCGGCGCGCTCGGCGTCCTCCTGGTGACCGGCGAGTACGGCACCGGGATGATCCGTTCGACGCTCGCCGCCGTACCCCGGCGCAGGACCGTCCTGGCCGCGAAGGCCGTGGTGTGCGGTGGCGCGGCGCTCACCGTCGGTCTGCTCGCCAGCTTCGCCGGCTATCTCGGCGGGCAGCTCGCGATCCGCGGTACCGCCATCCCGGCCGCCTCCCTCGGCGACCCGCGGATCCTGCGCGCGGTCCTGCTCACCGGCGGATACCTGGCCGCCACCGCGCTGATCGGCGTGGGCATCGGGACTGTGGTACGGCACTCGGGCGCCGCGATCGGCACGCTGTTCGCGCTGATGTTCGTCCCGACGATCGCGGTCGGCCTGTTCGGCGAGGACGGCATCGGGGTCGGCCGCTTCGTCCCGCTGCTGATGCTGCTCAACTCGGTCGCGGTGACCGCGCCGACACCCGGGCTGTTCGCCGGCTGGGTGAGCGTGCTGCTGATGTGCGGGTACGCGGCGGTGGCGCTCCTCTGCGGCGGCGTACTGCTCCGCCGGCGCGACGCGTGAGCGGCGACAATGGGCCGATGACCGCGCTGCGCGCCCCGTTCACCGGGCCGACCCTGCGCCGGGCGGTGTTCTGCCTGGTCGGCGTGCTCAGCGCGGTCGTGATCCTGGCCGTGCCGGCGCTCGTGCCGGCCCTGGGCGCGCTCATCCTCCGGGCGACCGGCGGCATGTCCCGGCAGCCCGCGCCGGTCGTCGCGCCGATCTTCCTGGTGCTCTTCCCACTCACCGTCGCGCTCCTGGTCGTGCTGGCCGCCCCGATCGGGCGCGCGACGGGCGCGATGCACCGCCGGCTCGCGGACCGGTTGCTCGACGTGCGGGTGGACGCCCCACCACCGCGGCCCTCGAAGTGGCTCGGCGCCTTGGTCGCCGACGGGCCCGGCTGGCGCGCCGTCGGGTACGGCCTGCTCAAGGTGCCACTGGCCATCCCGCAGGGGTACGGCGTCTTCTGCTACGTGCTCGGCCCGGTCAACCTGAGCTACCCGCTGTGGTGGCCGCTGTTCCGCAACCACCCACCCGGCACCCGCCTCGGCCCGGTGTGGGCGCTGACGCCGTTCGGCGCGATCGGCACCCGGACGCTCGCCGGCACGTTCCTCATCGCCGCGGCCGGCCTCGCCATGCTGCTCGTCGCGCCGTGGCTGATGCGGGCCGGTACGTCAGCGGACGTGGCCGCGATGCGCCGGCTGCTCGGCCCGCGCCGGCTCGCCGAGCGGGTACGCGAACTCCAGGTCAGCCGCGCCCGCGCGATCGACGACGCGGCCACCATGATGCGCCGGCTGGAACGGGACCTGCACGACGGCGCGCAGATCCGGTTGGCCACGCTGGCGATGAACCTCGGCATGGCGACCGAGAAGCTCGGCGCGGACGGCCCGCCACCGGACCTTGCGCAGGCCCGGGAACTGGTCGCGCTCGCCCACCGGGGCGCGAAGGACGCCCTCGCCGACCTGCGCGACCTGGTGCGCGGCATCCATCCGCCGGTCCTCGACAACGGTCTCGGTGACGCGCTGGCGACGCTCGGCACGAGCAGCGCCGTCCCGGTCGCGGTGACCGTCGAGCTGCCCGCCCGCCCGGCGCCCGCGATCGAGACCATCGCCTACTTCTGCGCCGCCGAGCTGCTCGCGAACGCGGCCAAGCACAGCCGGGCGACCCGGGTCGGGCTCGACGTCGGCGGATCCGCCGAGCGCCTGACGCTCACCGTCACCGACGACGGCGTCGGCGGGGCGTCCCCGGACGGCCCCGGCCTGACCGGCCTGGCCCGCCGCATCGCCGTGGTGGACGGCCGGATGCGCGTGCACAGCCCGGCCGGCGGTCCGACCCGGGTCGAGATCGAACTGCCCACGCACGTGTGAACGGAGACGACATGCGGGTGGTGATCGCGGAGGATGCCGCGATGATGCGCGAAGGGCTGGTCCGGCTGCTCACCGACCGCGGTTTCGAGGTGTGCGCGGCGGTGGCCGACGCGGACGCGCTGCGGACCGCGGTCGCCGACTTCGTTCCGGACGTGGCAGTCGTCGACATCCGGATGCCACCGACGCACACCGACGAGGGGCTGCGCGCCGCCATCGACATCCGGCGCGACCAGCCCGGGGTCGGCGTGCTTGTCTTCTCCCAGTACGTGGAGACCCGCTACGCGACCCGCCTGCTCGCCGACCGGCCCACCGGCGTCGGCTACCTGCTCAAGGACCGGGTCGCCGACGTCGCCGACTTCGTGGACGCGCTGACCCGGGTGGCGTCCGGCGGCACCGCCCTGGACCCGGAGGTGGTCGGCCACCTGATGCGGGCCGGGCGGGACACCACCGGGATGGCGTCGCTGACCCCGCGGGAGCGGGAGGTGCTGTCGCTGATGGCCGAGGGACGATCCAACGCCGGGATCGCGGCGGCCCTGGTCATCACGCCCGGAGTCGTGGAGAAGCACGTGGCGAACATCTTCGCCAAACTTGGCCTGCCGGCCTCGGAGGGCGACAACCGCCGCGTACTGGCCGTCCTCCGCCATGTCAGCGGCTGACGTCAGGCGCCGGCGCCGCCGACGAGATACCTCGGGCGTCCGTCGGTGAGCGCGGCCACCGCGTGACGCAACCGCTGCCAGAGGTACGGGCGCAGCAGCGCCCGCGCGTCGTCGAGCGACACGAATCGGGCCTCGATCAGTTCGTCGTCCGCCGGGCGCGGGGGCTCCGGGCAGGGCAGTACGCCGCCGTCGAAGACGAACATGAGGCTGTCGTCCCACGGGCCGTGCGGGGCCACCCAGTCCACTACCAACATCGGACCGACGCGCAGCTCCAGCCCGAGTTCCTCGCGAAGTTCCCGGGCCGCGGTTGCGTGCGGCGGCTCGTTGGCCTCGGCCATGCCGCCGGGCAGATCCCAGTCCGGCTTGTAGCGGGGGTCGACCAGCAGGATGTCACCGTCTCCGTTGCGCAGGAGCACGTCGACGCCGACCCGTTTCCGGGGCTGGCGCGCGTTGCCCTCGGCGAGGTGCGCCTGCCAGGCTGCCGGATCTCGCTCGTACAGGGGACGCTCGTCGGCCATGACGGCCATTGTCGGCGCTCCTCACCCGGTCGGCAGCGGCAGCGTCACCCAACTCCGTTCCTGGAACGTGCCACGAAGACGCTCCAGAAGCTGCTCCACATCCGGGCAGTGGGCGGCGTGCGACCGCAGCAGTAGCGCGAGATGCCGGAGCTGGGCGAGGACGACGGCGGATCCCAGCCCATGGGTGAGATCGACGATCCGGTGGGTGAGCAGGCAGGCCTCTTCGATCCGAGCCTGCCCCACCAACGCGGTGACCAGGAGAGTGCGAGCGAGCGCCTGACTTCGTACCCGGGCGGTAGGTTCGTCGACCACGGTCCTGTCGAGGGTACGGAGGGCAGCCGTCACGTCGCCGAGGCGAAGCAGACACCGGGCCATCTCAATGTCGAGTGAGGTGCGGTCGAACGGGCTCAACCAGGCGTTGGCAGAGGCCGCCGCCTTGGCGAGAGCGCCCTCCGCGAGGCGAAGAGAAGCGTGACAGTCCACGGCGCGGCCCGACGATGCGAAGCCGCGCGCCCGGAGGGCGAACAGCCGGGCGCGGACCCGCCCAGCGGCTCCTCCTTCGCGACTGCATCGATCCCGTCCGACGCATGCGAGATCGCCGCGTCCGCATTCCCGTCGTGGCACGCGAGGTGACCGAGGCTGCCATGGACCTGACCGACAAGGAGTTGATCCCTGCTGTCGATGGCGAGCGCCAACGCGTCGCGGAAGTGTCGTCGGCTTGTGGCCGAGTCCCCGGAGTCGTGCGCCATCCAGCCGGCCATCTCGTGCAGCGAGGCCGCTGCCCTCAGCATCTGGCGGGGGATGGCTGGCGACTGCCTCGCCGAACCGGAGAAAGCGGCGATGTGTGTCAGCGCAGCGCCGTAGAGGTTCTTCCCGCCGATCTGCCGGTCCGCAGACCGGAGGGCGCGGATCAGGTGGAGACCGGCCTCTCCGTCGACGGGTGCCCGGACGTCGTCCCGCCCGGACGGGAGCTGGAACCACAGGGTGTGGGCGGGAATCCGTAACACCCGAGCCCAGTGCGCGAGCCGGTCGAGGTGCACTATCGGCGGCCCGTTCTCGACGCGGCTGAGCTGTGCCTGGGTGATCCCGAGCCAGCCTGCCACCGTGGCCTGGGGAAGTGGCTGCCGCCCGTGGTACGGATGGTGGCGGTAGGCGCGGACCGCCTGGCCGAGATGCCTTTCCGCCAATGCTCGTCGAAGCGGCTCGTGATCCCAGAAGATGGCGGGAACCCTGGGCGGGGCGGCGATCCGGTCCCGTTCGGCGCGTTGGCACGCGGCGCAGCGCCCGGATCCGTTGTCCGCAGCCAGTGTGCTTCCGCAGCGTGTGCAGCCGGCTCGCCTCGACGTCATCGGCTCATTCAAACCGCCTCGGTGACTGTCCGGTATACAGGGCGTGCATACAGCGGCGTTGCTGTGCGTACCCGAAGAAGGGGGCCGACCCCGGCGGGGCCGGCCCCCTGGCGATCAGGTCGTCACCATGCGGACATGTCGGGGAGCTGGTCGATGGAGACGGTCCTCGGGTTGGCCATCGCGGTGCGCCACAACCCGGCCACGTCCTTGCCGCTGCCGTTCCAGTCGCGCGACGCCCAGACCACGAAGTACGGCCAGGCCGGGTCGGAGTTGGGGTTGAGCGGGCTGAACGTCTCCGCCACGCCCGTGGTCTTGCCGCCGCTGACCGCCTTCGTGGTGGCGAAGTCACTGGCGCTCTGGAAGTAGTCGGAGGTGACCAGGTCGACGTAGCCGTCACCGGGGTACCAGGACGCCAGCGACGTGCCCTGGCCGCTGGCCATGCCGTTGAACACCCAGACGATGTTGTGCGCGCCGGCGAACTGGGCCCGCTGGTAGATCAGCCGCCAGAGCTGCTTGTAGGCGTCCTGGCCCTTCTTCGCCCACCACATGTAGTTGTTGTTCGCCTCGTGCAGCGGGCGGAACAGCACCGGCACGCCGGCGTCGCCCATCTTCTTCAGCTCGCGTACCACCAGGTCGATGTCCTGGTGGAGCTTGGACGACGGGTTGCTCAGGTCGGGTTGGAAGTCGCACGGCGCGGAGTAGTTGCCGCCGCGCGGGCAGTACCAGTGCCACTGGAACGCCACGATGCCCTTGCGCGCCTTCGCCCAGTCGATGACCTGCTGGGTCTGCACGCTGCCCCGGGTGTACTCCATGAAGTCGAACGCCACGATCGCCGGGTAGCGGCCGGTCAACTGCTGCACCTTGTCCGCGTCCGGCAGGTCGGTCTGGCCGCTGACGTAGGTGTGCGTGCGCAGGTAGCAGATCAGGTTGCGGGCCTTCGAGTTCGCCTGCGGGTCGGCCGGTGCCTGGCCGCAGTCCGGGCCGGGCGGGGCGGGCGGCTTCACCGCGTACACCTCCAGCTCGTAGAGCGAGTAACCCCAGGCGGTGCCGCGCGCGGTGCCGGCCATCCGCACGTACCGGCCGCTGGCCCCGGTGGGCGTGACGTCGTCGGTGCCGCCGTCGCCCGTCGTGGTGCTGAAGACCGGGGTCCAGGTGGTGCCATCGGTCGAGGTCTGGATCTGGTACGCCTTGCCGTACGCGGCCTCCCAGCGCAGGCGCACCGTGTTGATCGGGTACGTGGCGCCCAGGTCGACCTGGATCCACTGCGGGTCGGCGTAGAGGCTGGACCAGCGCGTGCCGCCGTTGCCGTCCACCGCCTGGCCGGCGGCGTTCGGGCTCTCCGTCGACGAGGCGGTGATCGGCCGGTTGAGGGCGAGGTTGCCGGTCGGGGTGGTGGTCGGGTCCGGGCTCGGGCTGTCGGTGGGGCTCGGGTTGCCGGTCGGACTCGGGCTGGTGGTGGTGGTCGGGGTCGGGCTCGGCGGGGTGGTATCACCGCAGGCCGCGCCGTTGAGCGTGAACGCGGTCGGGGCCGGGTTCGCGCCGTTGTAGGTGACGTTGAAGCCGAAGCTCACCGTGCCGCCGGCCGGAAGGCCCGCGTTGTAGCCGACGTTGGTGGCGGTGGCGTTCGCGCCGGACTGCGTCTTCGTCGCGTTCCAGATGTCGCCGATCACCTGGTTGCCGGGGAAGGCCCAGCCCAGCGTCCAGCCGTTCACGGCGGTGCCGCCGGTGTTGGTGATCGAGACGTTCGTGGTGGCGCCACCGCCCCAGTCGTTGGTGACCTGGTAGCGGACCGAGCAGGTGCCGGCGGCGGCTTGGGCGGGTGGGGTGGTGACGAGCGTGGTGGCCAGCGCGGTGACGGCTGCCGCCGCGCCGGCCAGGCACGCCCGCGTACGGGTGCGTTGATTCATGAAGTACTCCCGAACGGGTGGTGGTTGCGGGGAGCCCTCGCCGCCCGGACGGGGCGACCGCCGGTTGCCCTCCCGGCGGTCGACCCGGCGAAGATATCCACGATGTTCTACTTAACCGGTTAACCATGTCAAGACGCAGTCGAACTCTCGTCGAAAGGAGACCCTTGTTAAACGGTCAAGAGAAGCGTGGACGCCGCCGGGATGCGGTGGACCTGCTACGTGGGGCAGCGCGCGGTGACCGAGGAGATCATCGGGCCGGGACTGCTCGGCGAGTACCTGCCGAAGCCGGCCGGCGGCTGAGCGGACGGCAACGGGCCCGGTGCCACCGGGGCGCCGGCCCGGCGGGATCATCGATTTCTGGTATGGAACCGCGTATATGCTCTTTCAAGTCCCTCAAGGGTCTGGCCAGCTCTCTCGCTGAACTCGGGCAGCGCGGGCTCGGTTACGATGTGAACCATCGTGTGGGGTGCGTTCGTCGGGGCTAGGGAATTTCTCCAGATAAGAGTGCCGGAATCCACTCGCCAGAGCTTCAACTCGTCGGACGTCTCATCGAGGCTGCACTTGAAGAGAGGCGCGTCGATCACGACCACCGGGAAAGCGATGGTGGATATTTCGACGCCGTTTGGATTCTGATCCCGCCGGCTTGCCTCCCAGTGCGCTGCCTTGATGGCGGAAAGGATGGCCTTGTACGCGATGTCTTCGCGTTGATTCGGCCCGAGCGAGGCGCGGATCAGGTTGTGTCCGGCGTAAGATTCGACCGCCAGCAGGGGCAAGTCGCGTACTTCCGGCGAGCGCGCGGCTGGCCGCAACCACTTGCTGGTCGGCGCTGAAGCTATTCGTTGGACGACCGAGGCGATTGGGTGAAGAGGCGAATCTTCGCTGCCGCTGAAAAGTACCCAAGGCTTATCGGGGGCGCTTTTCACCTCAATGCACAAGAGCATGTCCAGCCAGCCGCTGAGTCGTCGGGGTTCAGCGCGCATCTGAACGAGGACGTCGATTTCTCGGTAGCAATCGGCCTCCGCGTCCCAGTAATAGTCAGACTGGCGCACTCGGCCCTTCTCGCGAAATGCTCTCGCTGTCCGGAGTTCCAGCGGATAGCCCTGATCTTTAAGCCATCTGCGCAGCCGTTCCTCCAAGGGATCGACTGAGGCGCTCCCAGGGCTCTTTTGCGGAGGTATTGCTTGCGGCTCCTGCATGCAAACATTAGATCGATCCGTCTTGTGCCGGGCAACCACAAACGACGGCGTCGAGGCGCCTGGCGTCGACTGCGCCTGCTGGGAGGCGAGAGTTTCGTCCAAGGCTGCGCCCGCCGTCGTCGGGGGCGTGGCGCGGGCGGAGCCGGCCGGGTGGGAGTGGGCATCCGAGGTACGACGAAGGGCCGGCCCTGACGGGCCAGCCCTTGCGTTGGTGCTGCTCAGGTGAGCGGAGGATACGAGATTCGAACTCGTGAGGGTGTAAACCCAACACGCTTTCCAAGCGTGCGCCCTAGGCCTCTAGGCGAATCCTCCGCGAGCCAGGATACAGGTCCCGCGACGGTGGGCCACCCCACCCTCCCGGAAGATCCACACGGCTTCGGGTAGGCTTGGCGTCACCTCCCGTGCGGCGGTATCTCGTGAACCTCCCCAGGGCCGGAAGGCAGCAAGGATAAGCGAGCTCTGCCGGGTGCACGGGAGGCCTTTTTGTCTCCCCGGCCCGCCAGCTCGGCGAGGTGGGGGTGTCCCGGCCGCTTCGATGCCGCCACTTCGGCGTGCTGAAGTGGATCAAGGCGCGCGGCCGTCGGGGCTCGGGGTGGTGGGTGGTCACCGGCGGCCGACCGGCGCAGAATGGCTCGGTCGAGAGGAGGCGGGACGGGTGGCACTGGCCCTTTACCGCAAGTACCGGCCCCGGACGTTCGCCGAGATGATCGGCCAGGAGCAGGTCACCGAGCCGCTGTCGCAGGCGCTGCGCAGCGGCCGGCTCAACCACGCGTACCTCTTCTCCGGCCCCCGCGGCTGCGGCAAGACCTCAAGCGCCCGGATCCTGGCCCGCTCCCTCAACTGCGAGCAGGGCCCCACCCCCGAGCCGTGCGGGCAGTGTGACTCGTGTCGCGGGCTGGCTCCCGACGGCGGCGGCTCGATCGACGTCATCGAAATCGACGCGGCCAGCCACGGTGGCGTCGACGACGCCCGTGAGCTGCGGGAGAAGGCGTTCTTCGCCCCGGCCCGCAGCCGCTTCAAGATCTACATCATCGACGAGGCGCACATGGTCTCGTCGGCCGGCTTCAACGCCCTGCTCAAGCTGGTCGAGGAGCCCCCGGAGTACGTCAAGTTCATCTTCGCCACCACCGAACCGGAGAAGGTCCTCGGCACGATCAAGTCGCGGACCCACCACTACCCGTTCCGGCTGTTCCCGCCGAAGGTGGTCCGCCCCTACCTCGAGCAGCTCTGCGAGGCAGAAGGCGTCAAGGTCGAGCCGGCGGTCTTCCCGCTGGTGGTGCGCGCCGGCGGGGGCAGCATGCGCGACAGCCTCTCCGTGCTCGACCAGCTCATCGCCGGCGCCGGCCCGGAGGGCGTCGACTACGTCCGGGCCGCCGCGCTGCTCGGCGTCACCGACGCCGCGCTGATCGACGAGATGTGCGACGCGCTCGCCGCCGGTGACGGCGCCGCCGCTTACGCCACCGTCGACCGGGTTGCCGAGGCCGGGCACGACTCGCGCCGCTTCGCCTCCGACCTGCTGGAACGCCTCCGCGACCTGATCGTGCTCCAGCAGGTGCCGGACGCCGCCGCCAAGGGCCTCGTCGACGGCCCGGCCGACCAGATCGAGCGGATGGCGGCCCAGGCCCAGCGGCTCGGCCCGGCCACGCTGTCGCGGTGCGCGGACATCGTGCACAACGGCCTGGTGGAGATGCGCGGCACCACCGCGCCCCGGCTGCTGCTGGAGCTGATCTGCGCCCGGATGCTCCTGCCCGGCGCGGACGACTCGTCCGGCGGCCTGCTTCAACGCCTGGAGCGGATGGAGCGCCGGCTCACCCTGGGTGGCGCCGAGCCGCCGCCGTCCGCACCGGCCACACCCACCCAGGAGGTACGCCCACCCGCTCCCGCCCCGGGCGCGGCTGCCGCCGCGGTCCACCCGTCGACCGCCGGCACGCCGGCGGCTGCCGATGCCCCGACCGGGCCCGCCGCCGCTCGTGCCGCTGCCGCGGCGGCCGGCTCCCGAGCCCCCGGCGGCCCGGTAGCAGCCAGCGGCCCCACCGGTCCGGCTGGTCCGGGCGTGGACGCCGATTCCGCCGCGTCGGTGTCTCCTTCCCCCGGGTCGGCGATTCCGGAGCCGGCCGCCGCGGCCCGCCGGCCGATGCCGCAGTCGGCGGTGATGCCCGATCCGGCCACGCCCGAGCCGCCCCGTCCGGGTGCGGCGAACCCCGGTGCGCTTGACGCCGTGGCGGTGCGCCGGGTCTGGTCGGAGGTGGTCGGCAAGGTCAACCGGAGCAACAAGCGGATCGCCGCGCTGATGCGCGATGCCGTGGTCCGTGACCTGGACGGTGACACGCTGGTGCTGACCGTGAAGTCGACGGTGCTGGCGAAGATGATGGCGGATCATGCCGCCGTGCTCACCGACGCGCTCTACGAGGAGTTGGGCGGTCGCTGGCAGATCCGCTGCGAGGTGGCCGGCGAGCGGGGTGGCGCGGCACTCGGCGGCCCGTCCCGTGTCGCCGCTCCGGCCCGTCCGGCGGCACCTCAGCCGGAGCCGCCGGCCCGCCCGGAGCAGGGCGGCGCCGGCCCGTCCCGTGGCGCCGGTGGCCCGGACGGCACGAGTCACGCCAGCGGACCGCCCGCGTCGCCCGCACGCCCCGGCCCCTCGGCCGCCGCGCCGGCTCGGCCCGCCGCCGGCGGTGCGCCCCAAGCCGGCGGTGCGTCGCAGCCCGGCGGTGCGTCGCAGGCTGGCGGTGCGTCGCAGCCCGGCGGTGCGTCGCAGGCTGGCGGTGCGTCGCAGCCCGGCGGTGCGCAGCCCGGCGGTGCGTCGCAGGCCGGCGGTGCACCCGCCGACGACGAGGCCGAGGACTGGCCCGAGCCGGCCCGGCCGGGCGGCGCGGCGGCGAGCGCGGACGACGGCGGGTGGCCGGAGCCGGCCCGGCCGGGCGGCATGCCGGCCGTCACCCCGTCGGGCGGCACCCCGTCGGGCGGCGGCACGTCGGCCGGCACCTCGTCGGGCGGCGGCACGACGCTGGGCGGCGCAACCGCGACCGCATCTGCCGCCACGCCGACGGCCCGTGCGGTCCCGGCCACCTCGAAGCCGGCCACGGCACAGTCGCAGGCCGCGCCGGCCGGTCCGCCGGTGAGCAGCGCGATCGCGGCGGCTCGTGCGGCCGCGGCGGGACGGGGTCCGCGTACCGGGCAGGCGGCCCGGAAAACGGCCGACAGCGACTGGGCCGGCGAACCGCCGTACGATCCGGACTTCGACGGCCCGGTGCGCGGCGGCGAGGGACGCCCCGGCGGCGCCGCGCCGGCGAGCTTCGAGGGGTTCGACCCGGGTGACGAGCCGCTGGACGAGGTCATCGACGAGCGGACCGCGCGTGAGTCCAGCCAGGAGCAGGCGGTACGGCTGCTCCGCGAGGCGTTCGGCGCCGAGCAGATCGACGAGGTGGACGCCCGGTAGTCCGCCGTCCTGCGGACGGGTGGGCTGCTACGCGGGGGTGTGACCGCCCAGCGGATAGGCTGAGCGGCGGCCGAGCAGACGAGTGCGAGAAGGAGCGGTCCGTGCGCCCAGGTGGACAGCCGAACATGCAGCAGATGCTGAAGCAGGCGCAGAAGATGCAGCAGCAGATCGCCGCCGCCCAGGCCGAGCTGGCCGAGGCGGAGCTGACCGGCACCGCGGGCGGTGGCCTGGTCACCGCCACCGTCGCCGGCACCGGTGAGCTGAAGGCGATCAAGATCGACCCGAAGGCGGTCGACCCGGAGGACGTGGAGACCCTGGAGGACCTGGTCGTCGCGGCCGTGCACAACGCCGCCGAGGCGGCCCGGGAGCTGACCGAGAAGAAGATGGGCCCGGTCGCGGGCGGGATGGGCGGCCTCGGCCTGCCCGGTTTCTGAGCCGGCAGATGTACGAAGGTGCCATCCAGGATCTGATCGACGAGCTGGGCCGGCTGCCGGGCGTCGGCCCGAAGAGCGCCCAGCGGATCGCGTTCCACGTCCTGTCGGCCGATCCGGCCGACGTCAACCGGCTGGCCGGCGCGCTGCGCAAGGTCAAGGATCTGGTGCGGTTCTGCACGACCTGTTACAACGTGGCCGAGTCCGAGCAGTGCCGGATCTGCCGCGACCCACGGCGTACCGATGAGGTGCTCTGTGTGGTCGAGGAGCCCAAGGACGTGGTGGCGATCGAGCGGACCGGCGAGTTCCGCGGGCGTTACCACGTGCTCGGCGGCGCGATCAATCCGCTGGAGGGCATCGGCCCGGACAACCTGCGGATCCGGGAGCTGATGACCCGGCTGGGCGGTGGTGAGGTCCGCGAGCTGATCCTCGCCACCGACCCGAACACCGAGGGCGAGGCGACCGCCACCTACCTGGCGCTGATGGTCAAGCCGATGGGGATCGCGGTGACCCGGCTGGCCAGCGGCCTGCCGGTCGGCGGCGACCTGGAGTACGCCGACGAGATCACGCTCGGCCGCGCCTTCGAAGGGCGTCGGGCGGTCTGAGTTCATGGCCTGGTGGTGGGGGGTGTACCCGCCACCAGGCCATGATGTGAGGCGGCCTCGGAAGGTGTCGGCTTGATAGCGATTGCCCGCCGCTCTTTCCACTCCTATGTGACATGCCATACCCTCCCGCTCACGGACTGAGTCACAGCTCGGCGTGGACACATGTGCATGACAGAGGTGAGAGATGCAGGCGAGCAGGCTGAAAACGGCCGTGGCCCTCGCGGCCGTGGCCGCCCTGGCGGTCGGTGCGTCCGGCTGCGCCAAGAGCGATCGCGAAGACGACGGTGGGGACGCCAAGACCGGCGGCACCTTCGTCTTCGCCGGCGCCGGGGACCCGAAGAACTTCGACCCGATCTTCAACGACGACGGTGAGTCGTTCCGGCCGATCCGCCAGATGTACGACACCCTCGTGCAGAACAAGCCCGGCACCGCCGAGCTGCAGGGTGCCCTGGCGGAGAGTTGGGAGCACGACCCGGACGGCAAGGTCTGGACCTTCAAGCTCCGCAAGGGCGTGAAGTTCCACGACGGCACCGACTTCAACGCGGCTGCGGTCTGCTTCAACTTCGACCGCTGGTTCAACATGAAGGGCGCCGCCGCCCAATCGCAGATGATCTACTACTCGGACGTCTTCGAGGGCTACGCCAAGAACGAGGCCGAGGGCGTCGGTGACCCGGTCTACAACAAGTGCGAGGCGAAGGACGACGGCACCGCCGTCGTCACCATGAACAAGTACAAGGGCGCCTTCCCGGGTGCCTTCGCGCTGACCGCCCTGTCGATCGCCAGCCCGGACGCGCTGAAGAAGTACGACGCCGACGCGGTCAAGCAGAACGGCGACTCGTTCGAGTACAGCGCGTTCGCCAACGAGCACCCGGTCGGCACCGGCCCGTTCAAGTACGTGGGCTGGGACAAGGCCAAGGGTGAGATCACCCTGGAGCGTAACGCCGACTACTGGGGCGAGAAGGCCAAGGTCGACAAGCTCGTCATCAAGGTCATCAAGGACGAGAACACCCGCAAGCAGGAGCTGCGGGCGGGCACCGTCCAGGGCATCGACTTCCCGGCCCCGGCCGACCGGAAGGCACTGTCGGGTGAGGGGTTCCAGGTCCTCGACCGCCCGGCGTTCAACATCCTCTACCTCGGCTTCAACCAGAAGAACCCGAAGCTGAAGGACCTCAAGGTCCGGCAGGCCATCGCCTACGCCCTCAACCGTGAGCAGCTGGTCCAGACCAAGGGCCCGGGTGGCACCAAGGTCGCCGACGAGTTCATGCCGGACACGGTGCTCGGTTACGCGCAGGACGTGCAGAAGTACGAGTACAACCCGGACAAGGCCAAGCAGTTGCTGAAGGAGGCGGGCGCGGAGAACCTGTCGCTCAACTTCTACTACCCGACCGACGTCTCCCGGCCGTACATGCCGAACCCGCAGGAGATCTTCACCGTGCTCGCCAACGACCTGCAGGCCGTCGGCATCAAGGTCAACGGTGTGGCCCGCCCGTGGAACGGTGGCTACAAGGACGACGTGCAGCAGTTCGGCAAGCACGACCTGCACCTGCTCGGCTGGACCGGTGACTACAACGACCCGGGCAACTTCGTCGGCACGTTCTTCGGCCGGGAGAAGGTCGAGTTCGGCGACCAGGGGATGACCGAGATGTTCGACGCCATCGGCAAGGCCGACGGCACGGTCGACGAGGCCGGCAAGAAGACGGCCTGGGAGCAGGTCAACCGCGACATCGCCGGCAAGTGGCTGCCGGCCGTGCCGGTCTGGCACGCTCCGCCCGCCATCGTGGTCACCAAGGACGTCAAGGGTCTCGTCGCCAGCCCGCTGACCGACGAGCGCTTCAACACCGTCAGCGTCGGCTGAGGCGTTACCCACCGCTGACGCGACACGCGGAATCGGCCCGGGCCGGGCTCTCTCTCCCGGCCCGGGCCGACCCGCTGTTCAACGAGAATCTGGTGTGTGAGAGATGTTGCGAGTCATAGTTCGCCGCCTGCTGCAGCTGGTGGTGACCCTGATAGGGCTGTCCGCGCTGGTCTTCATCTGGCTGCGGAACCTTCCCGGCGGCCCGGTCGAGGCGCTGCTCGGTGAGCGGGCCACCCCGGAGCGGCGGGCCCTGCTGATCAAGGCCCTCGGCTACGACCAGCCCGTCCTGGTGCAGTACGCGAAATTCATGCAGCGGCTGCTGACCGGCGACTTCGGCAACTCGATCCGGAGCGGTGACCCGGTCACCGAGGTGATCGGCCGTGCCTTCCCGGCCACCGTCGAGCTGGCCGCCGCCGCCATGATCATCGCGATCGGGCTCGGTGTGCCGCTCGGCTACCTCGCCGCGCGGCACCGCGGCCGGCTGCTCGACAACCTGAGCATCGGCGGCACCCTGCTCGGCATCTCCATCCCGATCTTCTTCCTGGGCTATCTGCTCAAGGACGTCTTCACCCAGAACATGCACCTGTTCCCGCCGTCCGGCCGGATCAGCACCGGGGTGGACAACACCGACGTCACCGGCTTCTTCGTGCTGGACGGGCTGCTCACCCGGGAGTTCGACGCCACCGGCGACGCGCTGTGGCACCTGATCCTGCCGGCGCTCACGCTTGCCACCATCCCGCTCGCGGTCATCGTCCGGATCACCCGGGCCAGCGTGCTCGACGTGCTCAACGAGGACTACGTCCGCACCGCCGAGGCGAAGGGCCTGCGACACAAGACCATCCGGGGCCGGCACATCCTGCGCAACGGCCTGCTGCCGGTGGTCACCACCATCGGCCTGCAGACCGGCGCGCTGCTCTCCGGCGCCGTGCTCACCGAGCGGGTCTACAACTGGGGTGGCCTCGGCACGCTGATCTACGACTCGATCAGCGGCGGCCGGGACTACCCGGTGCTCCAGGCGCTGATCCTGCTGGCCGCGCTGGTCTTCGTGTTGGTCAACCTCCTGGTCGACCTCTCCTACGCCTTCATCGACCCGAGGGTGCGTGTGCGATGAGCGACCCGATCATCCAGCCCACCGTCGGCGCCCAGCGCGAAAGCGTGGACCCGTCGGCCGTCACGGAGAAGCCCGAGGGCACCCGGCCCCGCGGCCTGGACCGGCTCGGCGAGCGTAAACGCGCCCGGCTGGAGCAGTTGGCCCAGGCCACCGCCGACAAGGGCGGCGTCAGCCTGGTCCGGGACGCGTTCCGCCGGCTGCGCCGCAACCCGACCGCGATGGTCGGCGCGTCCATCGTGGCGCTCTTCGTCCTGGTCGCGATCTTCGCGCCGCTGCTCGCCCCGCACGACCCCGCGCAGCGGTTCGACGAGCTGACGAAGAACCTGACCGTCGACAACATCCCCGGCGCCAGCAGCGAGTTCCCGCTCGGCTCCGACCCGCTCGGCCGGGACTTCCTGTCCCGGATGATCCACGGCAGCCGGCAGACCCTGTTCGTCGGCGTGCTCGCCACGCTGATCGGGCTGGCCCTGGGCGTGCTGGTGGGCGCGCTCGCCGGCGCGTTCGGCGGGTGGGTCGACAACATCCTGATGCGCTTCACCGACGTGATGCTGGCCCTGCCGGCGCTGCTGCTGGCGATCAGCCTGGTGGCCATGGCCAGCCGGTCCAGCCAGTGGACGGTCATCCTCGCGGTCGCCATCGTCAACGTGCCGATCTTCGCCCGGCTGCTACGCGGTTCGATGCTCGCCCAACGGGAGAGCGACCACGTGCTCGCGGCCCGCGCGCTCGGCGTCAAGCGCGGGGCGATCGTGCTGCGGCACATGCTCCCCAACGCGATGACCGCGGTGATCGTGCAGGCGACGCTGACGCTCTCCACCGCGATCCTGGAAGCCGCGTCGCTCTCCTTCCTCGGCCTCGGCGACCCGAACATCAACCGCGCGGAGTGGGGCCTGATGCTCGGTGTGGACGGTCAGCGCTACTTCGAGGTCCGGCCGGAGCTGGCCTACTTCCCGGCCGTCGCGATCATCGTGGTCGCGCTCGGCTTCACCCTGCTGGGCGAGGGCATGCGCGAGGCCATCGACCCGAAGAGCCGGCGGTGACGGCGGTGTGGACCAATGACCAGCACGGTGAGGAAGTGACCCGATGAGCCTGCTCGACGTACGCGACCTGAGCGTCGTGTTCCAGCGTCGCGGTGAGCGACCGTTCACCGCCGTCGACGAGGTCAGCTTCAGCGTGGAGCCCGGGCAGACGGTCGGCCTGGTCGGCGAGTCCGGCTGCGGCAAGAGCGTCACCAGCCTGGCGATCATGGGCCTGCTGCCCAAGCGCGGCAACAAGGTCACCGGCGAGGTGAACTTCGACGGGGCCGACCTGCTGACGCTCCGTCCGGAGGACCTGCGGGACCGGCGCGGCCGGGACATCGGCATGATCTTCCAGGATCCGCTCTCCTCGCTGAACCCGGTCATCCCGATCGGCACCCAGGTGGCCGAGGTGCTCGAACGGCACCGCGGCATGGACCGCAAGGTGGCGCTGAAGGAGGCCCGGGAGCTGCTCGACGCGGTCGGCATCCCGGACCCGACGCGGCGGCTCAAGGAATACCCGCACCAGATCTCCGGCGGCATGCGCCAGCGCGCCCTGATCGCCATCGCGCTCGCCTGCAAGCCGCGGCTGCTGATCGCCGACGAGCCGACCACCGCGCTGGACGTGACCATCCAGGCGCAGATCCTCACGTTGCTCAAGCAACTCGTGGACGAGACCGGCACCGCGCTGATCATGATCACGCACGACCTGGGCGTGGTGGCCGGCCTCTGCGACACGGTGAACGTGCTCTACGGCGGCAAGATCGTGGAGCGGGCCGCCCGGCACGAGCTGTTCGCCCGGCCGCGGCACCCGTACACGCACGGGCTGCTCAGCTCCGTGCCGAGGCTCGACTCGCCCCGGGGCGAGAAGTTGCACGCCATCCGTGGCTCGGTGGCCGACAACATCCCGTGGGCGGAGGGCTGCGCGTTCGCGCCCCGGTGCGACAACGTGGTGGACGCCTGCCTCGACGGGACGCCCCCGCTGGAGCCCACCGCGAACGGCGGCGACCTGCGCTGCAACAATCCCGTATCCGAGGAGGTGGCGGTCCCGTGACCGAGTCGACCGGACCACTCGTCGAACTGCGCGACGTCAAGGTCCACTTCCCGATCAAGAGCGGCGTGCTCTTCGACCGGACCATCGGGCACGTCTACGCCGTCGACGGCGTCTCGCTCACCATCAACAAGGGCGAGACGTACGGGCTGGTGGGCGAGTCGGGCTGCGGCAAGTCCACCCTGGGCCGGGGCCTGCTGCGGCTGGTCGAGCCGACCGACGGCGAGATCGTCTTCGACGGCACCGACCTCCGTGCGCTCAAGGACGAGCCGATGCGCCGGATCCGCCGCCGCATCCAGATGATCTTCCAGGACCCGCTGTCCAGCCTCGACCCCCGGCAGTCGGTGGAGTCGCTGCTGGTCGAGGGCCTCAAGGCGCACGACCTGGCGAAGGACAAGGCGGCCGTCGGCAAGCGGCTACGGGAGGCGCTCGCCGCGGTCGGCCTGCCCGCCTCGGCGCTCAGCAAATATCCGCACGAGTTCTCCGGCGGCCAGCGCCAACGCATCGGCATCGCCCGGGCGCTGGTGCTGGAGCCGGACCTGATCGTCGCCGACGAACCGGTGTCCGCGCTCGACGTGTCCATCCAGGCCCAGGTGCTCAACCTGCTCGACGAGTTGCAGGAGGAGCGAGGCCTCACGTACCTGATCATCGCGCACGACCTGGCGGTGGTCCGGCACATCGCCGACACGGTCGGGGTGATGTACCTCGGCGGTCTGGTGGAGGAAGCGTCGAGCGACGACCTCTACCGGGAGCCGATGCACCCGTACACCAGGGCGCTCATGTCGGCGGTGCCGGTGCCCGACCCGCAGGTCGAGGACCGTCGGGAGCGGATCCTGCTCGCCGGCGACCTGCCGTCACCGGCGAACCCGCCGGCCGGCTGCCGGTTCCACACCCGCTGCCCGTGGGCCCAGCCCACCCGCTGCGCCGACGAACGGCCCGCGCTGCGCGAGGTGCTCGACGGACACCGGGTCGCCTGCCACTACGCCGAGGACATCGCGGCCGGCCGGATCCGGCCGCACGAGGTGAAGCCGGAGCTGGTCCGGCCGGACGACGGCGCGGCACCGGGCGACCCGGGGGAACTCATCCCGAACACGTGACACGAGGACGCGCGTCGGCCCCGCACCGGGGCCGACGCGGCGCCTCGGATCAACCCTCGGGACGGTTCAGCAGGCCCACCGCGACCGTGTGCACCGCGTCCAACGCGGCCGGATCGGCCAGCGGCGCGGTGCCGCCGGTGACCGCGTACCACTCGTCGGCGTCCTTGTACTGCACCCGCAGCGTCACCCGGCCGTCGGCGTGCTCGGTCCGCAACGTCAACTCGCCGGTCACCACGCCGACCTCGTCGGTCATCACCCCGCCCGGACCGGCGGTGATGTCGGTGGCGCGGGACGCCGCGCCCGCCGCCGCGCCCGCCGCGCCCGGCGCCGCATCGGCGGACATTCCCGCGCCGGAGACGTCGGCGGGCGCCGGCTGCCGGCCGTCCGCCGTCATCCCCGCCGAGGCCGGACCGGCCGCTGCGGCGTCCCCGCCGGCCGCTGCGGCGTCACCCGCGGTGACGTCCGGCGTCGGGTCCGGCGTCGGTGTGCCACTCGCCCCGGTCACGGCTTGCTCGCCCATGTGCAGCCCTCCAGCATGTCGGTGAGGGCGGCTTTCTCGGCACTCGTCACCGTCAGCCGCCAGTAGTGCTTGACCGTCACCCAGTCCGCCGCGTACTGGCACCAGTACGACCGGTTCGTCGGCTTCCACTGGGACGGGTCCTGGTCACCCTTTGACCGGTTGGAGCGCGCGGAAACCGCGATGAGCTGCGGGCGGGTCAGATCGTTGGCGTAATCGCCCCGCTTCGAGTCGTCCCACTCGTCCGCGCCGGAACGCCAGGCGTTCGCAAGCGGCACGGTGTGGTCGATGTCCACGTCCGACGGGTCGGTTAGCACCACCCCGTCGTACACGCTCTCCCAGCGCCCACCGACCACGTTGCAGCCGGAGAGCTTGATGCCCTCACCGTCCTTCTGGAGGACGCTGTCCCGCACGTCACAGTTCTTGCCGGTGTCCCGCCAGTGCGGGAACCGGGAGCGGCTGTAACCCTTCATCGACGCGGCAGTGGCCACCGTCAGCTCGCCGAGCTGCTGGTTCACGTTCCCCGAGGCACTCGGCGGCGCGTCCGGCTCGGTGACCGCGGGGTCACAGCCGGCCGCGCCGAGGGCGAGCACCGCGCTGAGCGCGGCGGTCAGCCCGGCTCGAACTCCTGATCTCGTACGCACAGACGACACCTCTCCAGCTTGCGTGCTCCGGGCGAGTCCGCACAGTACCCGGCGGCGGTTTCTGTGATTCGTGGCGTCGACGCGGCAACACGGGCAGAGTGGACAACCGTGATCTCTCCCGCTCCCGCGCTGCGTACCGGCTCCGCCGCAGGACGCGGCACGCTGCTCGCCGCGATCCTCGCCTCCGGCATGGTCTTCCTGGACAGCACCGTGGTCAACGTCGCACTGCCGCGACTCGGCGCGGAACTGGGCGCCACCGTGTCCGGCCTACAGTGGACCGTGAACGGCTACCTGCTCATGCTGGCCGCGTTCGTGCTGCTCGGCGGCGCGCTCGGCGACCGGTTCGGCAGGCGCCGGATCTTCCTGCTCGGGGTGGTCTGGTTCGCGGTCGCGTCGGTGCTCTGCGGACTGGCCCAAGATACCGGCTGGCTCATCGCCGCCCGGTTCCTCCAGGGCGCGGGCGGCGCGTTGCTCACCCCCGGCTCACTCTCCGTGCTCCAGGCCAGCTTCCACCCGGACGACCGGGGCCGGGCGATCGGCACCTGGTCCGGCCTCTCCGGCGTGTCCACCGCGCTCGGGCCGCTCGTCGGCGGCTGGCTGATCGACACGTTCTCCTGGCGGTGGATCTTCTTCGTCAACCTGCCGCTGGCCGTGGGCGTGGTGCTCGCCGCGATGCGCTGGGTGCCGGAGAGCCGCGACGAGACGGTCTCGCGTACCGGAGGAGGGCACGGGTTCGACGTGACCGGTGCGTTGCTCGGCGCGCTGGCGCTCGGCGGCGTCACGTACGCGCTGATCGACGCCCCGGCGCGCGGCGCCTCCCCGACGGTGCTCGCCGCGGCGGTGGTCGGGGTGGCCGCCGTGGCGGTCTTCGTGTTCGTCGAACGGCGACGCGGCGACACCGCGATGCTGCCCACCGCGCTGTTCG
This sequence comes from Micromonospora sp. WMMD975, assembly GCF_029581215.1. Classification (NCBI taxonomy): domain Bacteria; kingdom Bacillati; phylum Actinomycetota; class Actinomycetes; order Micromonosporales; family Micromonosporaceae; genus Micromonospora; species Micromonospora sp. WMMD975. The sequence continues at coordinate 5,391,357 of NZ_CP120739.1, read as the reverse complement.
GCAGCCGGCTCTTCTCCGTGCTCAACGTGTTCACCGTGGTGGTGTACGCGGCGCTCGGCGGGTTCACCTTCTTCCTCGCCGTCTACCTGCAGAACGTGGTCGGCTGGTCGGCGCTGCTCACCGGCCTGGCCACGGTGCCGATGACGGTGCTGCTGCTCGTCGGTTCGCCGCGGGCCGGCGCGCTCTCCGCCCGGATCGGGCCCCGGCTGCCGCTCACCGTCGGCCCGGTCGTCGCCGCGGCGGGCCTGCTGCTGCTGCGTCGCGTCGGCCCGGGCGCTTCCTACTGGACGGACGTGCTGCCCGGCGTGGTGCTGTTCGGCGCCGGGCTGACCCTCGTGGTCGCGCCCCTGACCACGTCGGTGCTCGGCGCCGTGTCGGACCGGTTCGCCGGGGTGGCGAGCGGCTTCAACAACGCCGCCTCCCGGGCCGGCGGCCTGCTCGCGGTGGCGGCGTTGCCGCTGCTGGTCGGGCTCTCCGGCACCGGGTACGAGCAGAAGGGCGCGTTGGCGCACGCCTACCGGGGCGCGATGGCGTGGTGCGCGGGGCTGCTGCTCGCCGGCGCGCTGCTGGCCGTCGTGCTCATCCACCGCCCCCGGAAGTAAGGAGGGGGCCCTTCTTAACGCATTCGGTAGAGGAGGGGGCCCTTATTAACACCGCGGCCCCGCGCACAGGGTGCGAAGTGTTAAGCGGGGCCCCTTCCTATGCAAAAAGCGTTAAGAAGGGGCCCCGCCTTACACCTCAGCGGGTGCGGTTTGCGGCGCTCGTTACCGCCTTGATCGAGGCGGTGACGATGTTGGCGTCCACCCCGACGCCCCACACCGTCCGGCCGTCCACCTCGCACTCCACGTACGCGGCTGCCTGCGCGTCCCCGCCGGAGGAGAGCGCGTGCTCGTGGTAGTCGAGCACCCGTACCGTCACGCCCAGCGACTGGAGCGCGTTGACGTACGCGTCGATCGGGCCGTTGCCGACCGAGGTGAGCGGCCGGACCTCGCCGCCGAAGCCGACCCGGGCGTCGATCTCGACCTTGCCGTCGACGGTGCCGATGGTGTAGCCGGCCAGCGTGACCGCCGGGTCGACCTGGTGGTCGACCAGGTAGTTGCGGGCGAAGATCTCCCACATGGTGCCCGGGTCGACCTCGCCGCCGTCGTGGTCGGTGACGCTCTGCACCACGCCGGAGAACTCGATCTGGAGCCGGCGCGGCAGGTCGAGCTGGTGCTCGGACTTCATGATGTACGCGACGCCGCCCTTGCCGGACTGCGAGTTGACCCGGATGACGGCCTCGTAGGTGCGGCCCACGTCCTTCGGGTCGATCGGCAGGTAGGGCACGGCCCAGGTGAACTCGTCGACCGGCACACCGGCCGCCGCCGCGTCGGTGTGCAGCGCGGCGAAGCCCTTGTTGATGGCGTCCTGGTGGGAGCCGGAGAAGGCGGTGTAGACCAGGTCGCCGGCGTAGGGGTGGCGCTCGTGCACGGGCAGTTGGTTGCAGTATTCGACCGCGCGCCGGATCTCGTCGATGTTCGAGAAGTCGATCATCGGGTCGATGCCCTGGGAGAACAGGTTCAGGCCCAGCGTCACCAGGTCGACGTTGCCGGTGCGCTCGCCGTTGCCGAACAGGCAGCCCTCGATCCGGTCGGCGCCGGCGAGCAGGCCCAGCTCGGCGGCGGCGACGCCGGTGCCCCGGTCGTTGTGCGGGTGCAGGCTCAGCGCCAGGCTGTCCCGCCGGGGCAGGTGCCGGTGCATCCACTCGATCGAGTCGGCGTAGACGTTCGGCGTCGCCATCTCGACCGTGGCCGGCAGGTTGACGATCAGTTTCCGGTCCGGGGTGGGGTCGACCACCTCGATCACCGCCGCGCAGACCTCCAGCGCGTAGTCCAGCTCGGTGCCGGTGTAGGACTCCGGCGAGTACTCGTAGTGGATGTCGGTGTCCGGGGTGTGGATCTCGGCGTACTTCTGGCAGAGCCGGGCGCCCTGGGTGGCGATGTCGGTGATGCCGTCGCGGTCCAGGCCGAAGACGACCCGGCGCTGGAGCGTGGAGGTCGAGTTGTAGAAGTGCACGATGGCCCGGCGGGCGCCGCGCAGCGACTCGAAGGTCCGCTCGATCAGGTGCTCCCGGCACTGGGTCAGCACCTGGATGGTGACGTCCTCCGGGATCAGGTCCTGCTCGATCAGTTGGCGGACGAAGTCGTAGTCGGTCTGGCTGGCCGACGGGAAGCCGACCTCGATCTCCTTGTAGCCCATCTGTACGAGCAGGTGGAACATCCGGCGCTTGCGCTCGGGGGACATCGGGTCGATCAGCGCCTGGTTGCCGTCGCGGAGGTCGACGGCGCACCAGCGGGGCGCGGCCTCGACGCGGCGGGTCGGCCAGGCACGATCCGGCAGCTCGACCTGGAACTGCTTGTCGTACGGGAGGTAACGGTGGATCGGCATCCGGCTGGGGCGCTGCCGGGCGAACGGATCGGTGTCGGTGACAGGTTGAGCCATCTCGGATTGCTCCCTGGGAACATGTGGCGTCAGCAGATCGGAAGGTGTCGGCGGGGTGCCGGGCGACGGTGCGCGGCGGTGCCGAGGAGAAGTTCGGATTGCTGGACGGCGCGGTTCAACTCCGCGACGAGGTGCCGGCCGGTCAGGCCCCGTCGCGGCAGCCAAGGAGAAGATAGGCCCGCCACATGTCAGGGTCACCCTACGTGGTGGGACGGGCGGTGGGAAGGCCGGTCCGGACTGTGGGACCAACGTCACCGACCGCGTCCGCGGAGCAGCAGGTCAGTGCAGGAGCAGGGCGGGCAGGGGCCGGCGGCGGCGGAGCGCGGTCTCCCGGGCGTACAGGTCCGGCGGGAGCGTGGCCGGGTCGCCGAGCCGGCCGACCGCGGCCACCGCCAACGGCCGGACGTCGTCGGGCAGGTCCAGTTCGGTGACGAGGCGGGCGCGGTCGAGGCGGGTGAGCTGGCGTACGTGCAGGCCGAGCGCGGTGGCCTGCACGGTGAGGTGGGCGACCGCCTGACCCAGGTCGTACGCGGTGCGTTCCGGTTCGCCGCCGGCGTGCGCGGCGAGCAGCAGGGCGGCGGCGTGCCGTGCCCAGCCCTGGTCGGCTTCGGGCAGGCCGACCAGGATCCGCTTCCAGGTTTCGCTCTGCCGGCGTCCGAGCGCGAACCGCCACGGTTGGGCGTTGCCGGCCGAGGGCGCCCAGCGGGCCGCCTCCAGCAGGGTGGCCACCTCGTCGGCGGTCAGCTCCGCGTCGGGGTCGAACGCGCGGGGACTCCAGCGGAAGGCGAGCAGCGGGGTCAGATCGGTCATGGCCATATCGTCCGCAATGACCGTTTCATGAGCGAAAGCCGGGTGCGGATAATGTGGTGAAGGACACCCGTAACGGACAAAACGCTACGACGGTTCCGGTGTGGACCCGTCCCGACCCACCGGCTCACCCTCGGTCACCGCGCCCGCCAGGTCGATCGTCGCCGGAGCCGGGCCCGGCTCACCGGTCAGCGTGAGCGCGCCGAAGGTGGCACGCACCGCCACCGGGGTGCCGTCCTCCCGGAAGCAGTAGACGCCCACGTCAAGCGGCGCGTTGAGCGAGGCCGAGGTGGAGTCGACCGTGTAGCACCGGCCGTCGTCGACGCCGGACGGCGGCGTGGCGGGCGAGACGACGAGCGGCGCGCGCCGGTCGGTGAGCACCTCCAGCCAGTCGGTGAACGGGTGCTGCACCCGCGGGTCCAGCCGGCGTGGCATCGCGTCGTCGGCGTCGCCGAGGCGCACGCACCCGGCCGGCCGCGTCCACCCGGCCGAGGGCAGCGCGCACTGGAACAGGCCGTCCGAGGTGCCGGCGAGGGAGACGTCCACCGTGCCGTTGCGCCCCCAACCGGGCACGTCGACCCGCCAGCTCCCGTCGTTAGCGCTTGTCACCGCGACCGGTCGGGCGGCGCCGCCGGGTGGCGCGAAGGCGTACGTGGCGGTGAGGTGCCGGTCCTGGGCGGCGGCGGCCAGCCCGGCCAGCTCGTCGCGGGCGGCGTCGACCTGCACCGACACCGGATCGGGGGCACCGGTCGGGGTCGCCTCCCGCGGGTCGGCGACGCAGGCGGCCAGCAGCGCCGGCAGGGTGAGCGCGAGCAGGCCGGCCAGCCGGCGGGCCGCGCGTCGGTGAGCGTGCACCAGGTCATTCTGCGACGCCGCGACCGCTCGGGTCAGCCCGCCGTGCGGCTGTACCGTTTGCGGCTCCTGTGGCCCCCGAGGCTGGTGAGCCGCCCCACCCCGGGGCCGGATGGTGGGATCACCCGACCCGGCGGCGTGACCCGCCCGATACCCTGAGGAGGTCTGACACGCGCCGCCGGACCGAGAGACCCGGCGGCGTCGGCACGCTCAGGGCCGTCACTGGAGGGGAGCGCACCGTCGTGGCACTCGTGGTGCAGAAGTACGGCGGGTCCTCCGTCGCCAACGCCGAGCGGATCAAGCGGGTGGCCGAGCGCATCGTGGCGGCCCGCAAGGCAGGTGACGACGTCGTCGTGGTGGTCTCCGCCATGGGCGACACCACCGACGAATTGCTCGACCTGGCCAACCAGGTCAGCCCGCTGCCGCCGGGCCGCGAGCTGGACATGCTGCTCACCGCCGGGGAGCGGATCTCCATGGCGCTGCTCGCCATGGCCATCCACAACCTGGGGTACGAAGCCCGCTCGTTCACCGGCTCGCAGGCCGGCGTGATCACCACCTCGGTGCACGGCCGGGCCCGGATCATCGACGTGACTCCGGGGCGGCTCAAGGGCGCGCTGGACGAGGGCGCGGTGGTCATCGTCGCCGGTTTCCAGGGTGTCTCGCAGGACACCAAGGACGTCACCACCCTCGGCCGGGGCGGTTCGGACACCACCGCGGTGGCGCTCGCCGCCGCGCTCCACGCGGACGTCTGCGAGATCTACACCGACGTGGACGGCATCTTCACCGCCGACCCGCGGATCGTGCCGAACGCCCGGCACATCGAGCGGATCACCTACGAGGAGACGCTGGAGCTGGCCGCCTGCGGCGCGAAGGTGCTGCACCTGCGCAGCGTGGAGTACGCCCGACGCGCGGGGTTGCCGATCCACGTCCGTTCGTCATACTCGACCAACACCGGCACGATGGTCACCGGATCGATGGAGGACCTTCCTGTGGAACAGGCACTGATCACCGGCGTCGCCCACGACCGCAGCGAAGCGAAGATCACCATCGTCGGGGTGCCCGACGAGCCGGGCGCCGCCGCGCGGATCTTCGACACCGTGGCCGGTGCCGAGATCAACATCGACATGATTGTGCAGAACGTGTCCACCGAGGGCACCGGCCGCACCGACATCTCGTTCACGCTGCCCAAGGCGGACGGTCCGACCGCGATGGCCGCGCTCAGCAAGATCCAGGAGCCGGTCAAGTTCAAGGGCCTGCTCTACGACGACCACGTCGGCAAGGTCTCGCTGATCGGCGCCGGCATGCGTTCGCACCCGGGCGTCGCCGCCGGCTTCTTCGCCGCCCTCGGCACCGCCGGCGTGAACATCGAAATGATCTCCACCTCGGAGATCCGGGTCTCCGTGGTCTGCCGGGACACCGACCTGGACAAGGCGGTCAAGGCCATCCACGACGCCTTCGAGCTGGGTGGTGACACCGAAGCCGTCGTCTACGCCGGCACCGGGCGGTAACGCCGATGGCGTCGCTGCCCACCCTCGCCGTGGTCGGGGCGACAGGTGCCGTCGGCACGGTGATGTGTCAGATCCTCTCGTCCCGGCGCAACGTGTGGGGCGAGATCCGGCTGCTCGCCTCCGAGCGCTCGGCCGGCCGGCGGGTGCCGTGCCGGGGTGAGGAACTGACCGTGCGGGCCCTCACCGCCGAGGCGTTCGACGGTGTCGACGTGGCGATGTTCGACGTGCCCGACGACGTCTCGGCCGAGTGGGCGCCGGTCGCGGTGGCCCGTGGCGCGGTGGTGGTGGACAACTCGGGCGCGTTCCGGATGGAGCGGGACGTGCCGCTCGTGGTTCCCGAGATCAACCCCGAGCAGGTACGCGACCGGCCCCGGGGCATCGTCGCCAACGCCAACTGCACCACCCTGGCGATGATCGTGGCAATTGCTCCGCTGCACCGGGAGTACGGCCTGCGCGAGCTGGTCCTCGCCTCCTACCAGGCGGCCTCCGGGGCGGGACAGGCCGGGGCGGACGCGCTGCACCTGCAACTCGGCAAGGTCGCCGGGGACCGCGGGCTCGGCTCCCGGGCCGGCGACGTGCGCCAGGCGGTCGGCGACGAGCTGGGCCCGTTCCCGGCCCCGCTGGCGCTCAACGTGGTGCCCTGGACGGGCTCGCTCGGCGACGGCGGCTGGTCCACCGAGGAGCTGAAGCTGCGCAACGAGTCGCGCAAGATCCTCGGCCTGCCCGACCTGAAGGTCTCCGCCACCTGCGTACGGGTGCCGGTGGTGACCGGCCACTCGGTCGCCGTGCACGCGGTCTTCGCCACCGAGGTGGACGCCGAGGGCGCCCGCCAGGCGCTGCGTAACGCACCGGGGGTGATCCTGGTCGACGACCCCGCCGCCGGTGAGTTTCCGATGCCGATCGACGCGGTCGGCACCGACCCGTCCTGGGTCGGCCGGATCCGCCGCGCGGTGGACGACCCCCGCGCCCTGGACCTCTTCGTCACAGGTGACAACCTCCGCAAGGGCGCCGCCCTGAACACCGCCCAGATAGCCGAACTCCTGGCCAAGGACCTGACCCGCTAGCCCGACCACCCCTTAGGCGGCGGAGAGGTGGACGCCGTCCCGGCCGTGGCGCTTCACCGCGTACAGGGCCTGGTCGGCTCGGTGGAGGGTGCGCTCGGGGGATTCGCCCTGGCGGGGCAGCGCGACGCCGACGCTTATCGTCCGGCCGGTGCGTCGGGCCGCGTCGGTGAGCCGCTCGGCGATCCCGACCGCCTCCTGCGGATGGCTCACCTCGATCACCGCGACGAACTCGTCGCCGCCGGTCCGGTACAGCTCGTCGCCCTGCCGCAGCGCGCCCTCAAGCGCCCGGGCCAGCCCCACCAGCAGGCGGTCGCCGGCCTGGTGGCCGTACGTGTCGTTGACGTCCTTGAACCCGTCCACGTCGATCGCCAGCAGGGCGGTACGCCCCGGCGTGGCGCTGGCGATCCGCCGCCCGAACGGCCCGGTGTGCCGGAGCCCGGTGAGCGGGTCGGAGCTGGCCTGCTCGCGTAGTCGCGCCAGGGTACGCAGCCGGTCGAGGCAGGTCCACGCCTGCCCGGCCAGCAGCTCGATCAGGTTGACCGTGGTCGGGTCCGGCCGTAGCGACCGTTCGTCGGCGACCAGCAGCACCCCACCGGCGGACGGCGCGCCGACCGGCACCGCCACGAGTGTGTACGCGCCGGCCCGGGTCAGCGGCAGGTATTCCTCGGTCGGCGGGTGCCCCGCCTCGCCGAGCGTGTACGCCGAGCCGTACCGGTGCGCGCGCTCGATCATCTTCTCCAACGCGGCCGGGCCCGCCTCGGCCAACTCGGCCCGGATCCGGGTCTCCAGCTCGCCCGGGGTGTCGGTGGCCGCGCCCAGCCGGGGTCCGTGGCGGCCGGTGAGCACCAGCACGGCGGCGGAGAGCGCGGACACGTCCCGCGCCGCGGCGATCGCGGCGGCCATCAGGTCCCAGTCGGTCGGGGCGGCGGTGAACGCGGCGGCGTGCCGGAGCAGCTTCTCGCTGCGGCTCTCGGCGGGTGGCCCGCCGAGCGCCGCGATCCGGGCGCCGAGCCGGTCTGCCAGCCGTTCGGCGGTCGCCTGCCACGGCGCGAGCGTGACCGGTCCGCTCCACTGGAGGTCGAGCACGCCGATCGGGGCGCCGGCCGGGTCGCGTACCGGCACGCAGAGTTCAGCGGTGACGTCCGGGCGGACCGGGAGGTAGTCGGGATCGGCGGCGACGTCGGGAACGGCGGCGGTCTCGCCGGAGGTGTAGACCCGCCGCACCACCGACGGTTCGGGCCGGTGCCGCGCCGGCGCCGTGCCGTCGGTCGTGGCCGGCACGTGCGAGAAGACCTGCCAGGCGCCGGTGGCGGCGACGCATCGGAGACGGTCGTGGACGCGGAGCAGGACGGTGGCGGTCGCCGGGGTGTGCCGGGCGAGCGCGGCCACGGTCCACTGGCACGCCTCGGGCACGGTCGACGCCGTGGGGAGGCGCGCCGTGACGTCGCGGAGGACTCGCTCGTGATCCACGTCGTTCCTGCTGGGAGGGGGGATGGTCGCGATCAAATGTACTCATCTCCGGGTGTCGTCGACCTTCGTACACATGTGCTATCCACAGCCTGTGGACGGCCTGTGGGTACGGTGGAGATCCCGGGTCCGAGGAGGCACTGATGCTCAGCGGTCCGCGTCAGCCACCCGGCCGGGCGCGCCTGAACGTGCCGCTGCTCTGGTATGTCGCGTACGGGTCGAACCTGCACGCGGCACGGCTCGACTGGTATCTGCGTGGCGGGCAGCCGCCGGGCGGGCTGCGCACGTACCCGGGTTGTCGGGACTGCCGGCCGCCCCGGCGGACGGTGCCGGCGGTGATCCCCGGCGGGGTCTACTTCGCCGGCGAGTCCCGGGCCTGGACCGGCGGCATGGCATTCTACGACCCGGAGCTGCCGGGCGGCGCGGCGGTCCGCGGCTACCTCGTGACGGTCGAGCAGTTCGCCGACATCGCCGCCCAGGAGATGTACCGGCCGCCCGGCGCGGACCTGGCGCGGATCCTCGCGGCCGTCGAAACCGGCCGGGCCACGCTCGGTCCGGGACGGTACGAGACGTTGCTGCGGGTCGGCGAACGCGACGGCCTGCCGATGCTCACCTTCACCACCGGCCACCGGGCGGTGGAGGTGCCCTGGACTCGACCGGCCCCGGTCTATCTCGGCATGCTGGCGCGCGGGTTGCGGGAGGCGCACGGCTGGGACGTCGCGGGGATCGTCGACTACCTGACGGGTCGGCCGGGCGTCGCCGGGCGGTGGACCCGGGCGGCGCTCCGCACGCTTGTCGCCTCCCAGATCTCCGACCGACCCTCCGGCGGCACGGTCGAGTTCGGACAGACCGCCGTGGGTGCCGGACCGTCGGGTGTGATCGGCCGTTCGGTTCGCGATGGATGGCCCGGCGGGAGTTATTCCGGGGAGGAAGGTTGCCAGGGCAAGGTTTTCCGCGTGACATGAGCGTCGACGCCGGCTCCCTGGTCCCTGGGAGCCGGCGTCCTCCGGTTCCGGGCCGCGCGCCCTCGTCCCACGGCAATTCACCCGACCGTCATGTCGGACTCGTCGGGCAGACCGGCACCTGTCGTCCGGCCCATCCAGGATTCCGCATGCCACCAGGTCGACCTGCGGCCCGGTGGATGAGAAGCTACCCCGGGCGGGGCGGCGTTCCCCCGATCGCCGCCGTCCGCGATCGACCCCTGTCACGGCACGGATCAGGGCCGCCGGGCGAACCATCGTCCGGCCACCACGCGCCGGTATCTCACGAGGAGTTCCATGTCCGTCCCCGGGATGCGCCGCCGGGCCGCCGTCGGCCTGGCCGCACTCACCGCGACCGCGTTCACCGCGGTCGCCGTTCACCCCGACCAGGCCGAGGCCCACTCGAAGCCGGTCGACGTCCAACTGCTCGCCATCAACGACCTGCACGGCAACCTGGAGCCACCGACCGGGTCCAGCGGCACCATCGACGGGCAGACCGCCGGTGGCGTGGAATACCTGGCCAGCCACCTCAAGGCCATGCGCGCGGCGGCCAAGAAGCAGGGCAAGGGCACGGTCACGGTCGCCGCGGGCGACCTGATCGGCGCCTCGCCGCTGCTCTCCGCCGCCTTCCACGACGAGCCCACCATCGAGGAGATGAACCTCGCCGGGCTCGAGTTCGCAAGCGTCGGCAACCACGAGTTCGACGAGGGCGCCACCGAACTGCTGCGGATGCAGCGCGGCGGTTGCCACCCGGTGGACGGCTGCGCCGACGGCACCCCGTTCAAGGGCGCCAAGTTCAAGTACCTCTCGGCGAACGCGTTCAAGACCTCCACCGGCCTGCCGCTGATGCAGCCGTTCGGCATCAAGATCGTCAAGGGTGTGCCGATCGGCTTCATCGGGATGACCCTGGAGGGCACCCCGAACATCGTCAGCCAGCAGGGCGTCGCCGGACTGCGCTTCACCGACGAGGCCGACACCGCCAACAAGTACGCCAAGATCCTGCGACTGCTCGGCGTCAAGAGCATCGTGGTGCTGCTGCACGAGGGCGGCGTGCAGAACGGCGGCGGCATCAACGACTGCACCGGGTTCAGCGGGCCGATCGTCGACATCGCCAACCGGATGGACCCGGCCATCGACGTGATCGTCAGCGGGCACACCCACGCCGCGTACAACTGCAACATCAACGGCAAGCTGGTCACCAGCGCCAGCTCGTTCGGCCGCCTCGTCACCGACATCAACCTGAAGATCGACCCGCGTACCCGGGACGTCATCAGCGCGTCGGCGAACAACGTCGTGGTCACCCGCGACGTGGCCAAGGACCCGGCCTCGACCGAGCTGATCAACAGGTACAAGACCGCGCTCGGCCCGGTGGCCGACCGGGTGGTCGGCGAGACCAGCGAGGCGATCACCAAGACCCAGGAGAACCTGTACCAGACCGGGGTCGACGCCAACGGCCAGCCGACCTACCAGACCGGTGAGTCGCCGCTGGGCAACCTCATCGCCGACTCACAACTCGCCGCCACCGACAACGAGCAGAACGCCGTCGCCGCGTTCATGAACCCCGGCGGCGTACGCGCCGACATCGACGCCGGCCCGGTCACCTACGCCGAGGCGTTCACCGTCCAGCCGTTCGCCAACAACCTGGTGACGCTGGACCTGACCGGGGCGCAGCTCTACTGCATGCTGGAGCAGCAGTTCACCGTGGCCCGGGTGCTCTACGCGTCGTCCAGCGTGCACTACGTCGTCGACGTCGACGGCACCACCGCGCCGGCCGGCACGCCGTGCGCCGGCACCCGCGTGGTCCGGGGCAGCCTCACCATCAACGGCACCCCGGTGACCGACACCGCCACGTACCGGATCACGGTGAACAACTTCCTCTCCGGTGGTGGCGACGGCTTCAGCGTCCTGACCGGCGGCACCAACGCGGTCACCGGCCAGATCGACCTGGACGCCCTCACCGCGTACCTGACCGAGAAGTCGCCGGTGTCCGCGCCGGCGCTGGACCGGATCCAGACCACCGCGGAGGTCCCCGCCGCCTGACCCGCACCACCGACGGGCCCCGGAGCTGTGCTCCGGGGCCCGCTGCCGTCCGCCACCCACCTTCGGTGCGTTGATCAAGGGGTTCGCGTCGGAGCACGTGCCTCACGGTGACGCAAACTCCTTGATCGACGAGCGGGGTGGGGAGGGGTGGGTGTGGCTGGTTTGGGATGCTGGGGTGGTGAGTGTGACCTGGCGTCATCTGCCCGCTCCCGCCCGCGAGATCGCTGTGACCGCCAGTGATGCGGTTGACGCGGCCCGGGCGCGCGACGCCGAGGCGTACCAGCCGGCCGTGGAACGACTCGCCGCCGCCGACCGGGCCGGGCTGGTGCTCGGCGGCGTGGTCCGGCTGCTGCTGGAGGAGGGGCATCCGGACGGGCTGGACGGCGACGACGTTCGCCAGGTGCTGGAGCGCTGCGTCCGGTCGAGCGCGGCGTGGTGGCCCGAGGTCGACCCGCACGTCCTGCTGGTGCTGCTGGCCGGCGCGCTCGGCGTCTACGACCCGGGCGACGACGAGAACCCACCCGACCCGGGGGCCGTCGCCCGGCACGCCCCGCTTCTCGTCGCCGACCTGCTGGCGGTCACCGGGTGCCCGCTCGCCGACTACCTGACCGCGGCGTTCACCGAGGTAGCCCGCACCGAGCTGCACGACTGAGCATGCGTCCGGGCCGGCGGCGTCCGATCACGGGCTGGCGGCGAGGAAGACGAACGCGGCCAGCAGCACCAGGTGCACGCCGCCCTGGAGCACGGTGGCCCGTCCGGGCACCACGGTGAGCACGGCGGTCACCGCGGTCAGCGCCAGCAGCGTCATCTGGGTGCCGCCCAGGCCCAGCAGCAGCGGGCCGTCCAGCCAGATCGAGGCGATGGCGATCGCCGGAATGGTCAGGCCGATGCTCGCCATCGCCGAGCCGAGAGCGAGGTTGAGGCTGATCTGCACCCGGTCCCGCCGGGCCGCCCGGGCGGCGGCAAGCGTCTCCGGTGCCAGCACCAGCAGGGCGATGACCACGCCGACGAACGCCTGCGGCAGGTTCGCCGCCTGGACGGCGGTCTCGATCGCCGGGGAGACGGTCTTCGCGTCGCCGACCACCGCGACCAGCGCCACGACCAGCAAACCCAGGCTGACCAGGGCGGTACGCGTGGACGGCGGCTCGGCGTGCCCGTCGCCGTCCCGATCCTCGGGCAGGATGCTGCCCTCCTGGGTGACCGGGAGGAAGTAGTCCCGGTGCCGGCCGGTCTGCACCATCACGAACAGCAGGTAGAGCGCGAGCGACGCGACCGCCGCGAAGGCGAGCTGGGCCGGGGAGAACTCCGGACCGGGCCGGCTGGTGGTGAACGTCGGCACCACCATGCTGAGCGTGGCGAGGGTGGCCACGGTGGCCAACGCGCCGCCGGTGCCCTCCGGGTTGAACACCGCCACCTGCCGGCGTAGCGCGCCGAGCAGCAGGGACAGGCCGAGGATGCCGTTGCAGGTGATCATCACGGCGGCGAAGACGGTGTCCCGGGCCAGCGCCTGCGTCTTGTCCCCGCCGCTGATCATCAGGGTGACGATCAGACCGACCTCGATCACGGTGACCGCGACCGCCAGCACCAGCGAGCCGTACGGCTCACCCACCTTGTGCGCCACCACCTCCGCGTGGTGGACGGCCGCCAGGACGGCGACCGCGAGCAGGCCGGCGACCACGAAGATCAGTACGCCGGGCAGTTCCCGACCCCAGGTGAACACGAGCAGGAGCACCGCGACCACGGGTGCGACGGTGGTCCAATCGGTCAGGCGGGATCGGATCATGGCTGGCATGCGTCAACCATGCCAGGCGGAGCGAACGACCGCCCACAGCCGGGCGCACCGACCGGCGGCCCTCAATCGCCTTCGAGTCAAGGCCCTACGTGGAGGGCCCGAACAGGGCGTTCAGTCGTTACTGTGCGAGAGTGCTTGGGTGCGGAGCGCGTTGCCCTTCTGCCAAGTGAGGCTGCGAGTTAGGATGAACCTGCGCGACCCCGTTCGACGAAAGAGCCCCTGGGCTCTGGCGAGAGCCTAGTTGGGCGGGGGTTCGTGCTGTCGGGCTAGTAGTAGTGCGTCCTGCCCGACGCCCAGAGATCGTATTCGTAGCGGACCTTCGGGCGGATCATCTCAAGGTAGGTCTCGTCGCCTCGCTCTCGCCTGCGGGTCACTGCCCAGGTGCAGTAGTCCGCAGCTTGCAGGGCAAAGTCGCTTGAGCACGGCCAGAAGGCCAGGCTGCGTTTGACCCGGTAGCTCACACATTGGGTGAGCACATCCTCGATCGCCCCACGGAAGGCCTTGCGCGTCTTCTTGGTGCCGAGTTCGGCCGCCACGATCAGCGCCTCGTCGTCCTGGGCGAAGAGTCTCGGTGCGAGCCACTTGAGATGGTAGTACCACGCGTACTGGTAAAAGACCGCGTCGGTTCGATGGAGGTGTGGCTGTGCCTTCGACTTTTCAAGCAGCGTCACGTCGAACTGGAAGTCGATCGATGACAGTGCGGCAAAGACGGCCGCCCGGACGTCGTGAGAGTCCTTCGTGGCATGGAAGTAGGAGTCGAGGCCATGGTTCCGGAATGCCAACTCGTCGCGGAGGGCCGCCAGCGTCGCCCGAAGCTTCCGTAGCTCTGCCTCGTCGATGACCAGGGTTCCGACCGCGAAGTACTTCGAGATGTTCGGCCCCTTCGTGAAGGACAGGTCGCCACTCTCATCCGAGAAGAGGAAACGGCGGGCCACATGCCACTCCGAGGGTGAGACGAGGGGGGGAGCCGTCATCGTAGTATCTGGCTCGTCACGGTGCGTTCATCCACGCCGAGGCGCCCGAGTGCTGCTGCCTTCTCGCTGCATCGGGAGCATCGGTGGGACCCGCAAACGGGTCGAGGCCCCTCCGTGGAGGGGCCTCGACCCGTTCTACCTCTGGTCGGGGTGGCCGGATTCGAACCGACGACCTCTTCGTCCCGAACGAAGCGCGCTACCAAGCTGCGCCACACCCCGAGGCGTGCCGACAAATAGTAGCCCACCCGCTCCCGGGATCAAATTCAGTACCCCCCGCCCTGCCGTGGAGCGGGGTCAGCGGGGGATCAGGGTCAGGATGCTCGCCTCCGGTGGGCAGGCGAAGCGGATCGGGGCCGTCGGGTGGGTGCCCAGCCCGGCGGAGACGTGCAGCCAGGAATCCGAGCCGGGCCAGCGGTGCAGGCCGCGCGCCATCGACCGGGGCAGTCCGCAGTTGGTCACCAGCGCGCCGTACCCGGGCACGCAGACCTGCCCGCCGTGGGTGTGCCCGGCGAGCAGCAGCCCGAAGCCGTCGGCGGTCATCCGGTCCAGTACGGCCGGCTCCGGCGAGTGGGTCAGGGCGATCGACAGCGCGCCGGGGTCGCTCACCTGCCCGGCCACCGCGTCGTAGTCGTCGCGCTCGATGTGCGGGTCGTCCACACCGACCAGCTCGATCTCCCGCCCGCCGGCCTTCAGCGTGGTGCGGGCGTTGTTCAGGTCCGCCCAACCCGCGCCGGTGAGGATGCCGCGCAGTTCCTCGTACGGCAGCGGGACACCCTCGGTGTACCCGCGGTCGGGCAGGAAGTAGGCGAACGGGTTCTTCACGACCGGGCCGGTGTAGTCGTTGGAGCCGAACACGAACGCGCCTGGTAGGTCGAGCAGTGGCTGGAGGGCACGCAGCACGCCGGGCACCGCCTCCGGGTCGGCCATGTTGTCGCCGGTGACCACCACCAGGTCGGGGTCGAGGGCCGCCAGCGAGGCCACCCAGTCCTGCTTGCGCCGCTGGTTGGGCATCATGTGCAGGTCCGACAGGTGGAGCACCCGCAGCGGCTCGGCGTCGGTCGGGAGCACCGGCACGTCGTACCGGCGGAGGGTGAACAGGTTGCGCTCGACGAGCGACGCGTACGCCAGGGTGGCCGCGCCGACGGCGGCGGTTCCGGCCGCGAGCCGGAATAGTGTGCGCTTTCGCATGGTGTTCAGGGTAGTTTGACCGTCCATGAGCACGCTGAAGGACCGTCTCACTACCGACATGCGCGCCGCCCTCAAGGCCCGCGACGAGCTGACCACCTCCACGCTGCGGATGGCCCTCGCGGCCGTCGGCAACGCCGAGGTCGCCGGCCGGGAGAAGCGCGAGCTCAGCGACGACGAGGTGCTCGCGGTGCTGACCAAGGAGGCGAAGAAGCGGCGCGAGGCGGCCACCGCCTTCGCCGACGCCGGGCGCGCCGAGCAGGCCGGCAAGGAGACCGCGGAGGGCGCGGTGCTGGAGCGCTACCTGCCGAAGCAGCTTCCCGACGACGAGCTGGCCGAGCTGGTCTCGGGGGCGCTCGCCGCGGGCGGCTTCACCGGCAAGGCGCAGATGGGCCCGGCCATGAAGGCGGCCCAGGCCGCGGTGGCGGGCCGGGCCGAGGGGGGCCGGGTGGCCGCCGAGGTACGCCGGCAGCTCGGCCTCTGAGGTTCGTCTGAACGGACGGAACGGGCGGGCACCCGCTGGGGTGCCCGCCCGTCGTCGTCGCTTCCCGGTCAGCGGCGTCCAGGCCGCCCGTTGTTTTGGTTCGGTGGCGTGTCCGGCCCGCCGGAGTTGCCCGGTTTCGGCGCGCCCTGGCCGGAGCTGACCTCGATCAGGACCACGCCGCCCTTGATGGTGCGCCCGTCCGGGCTGGTGCCGGCCGCGCTGCCCGCCGGGCACTCCGACGGCACCCGGTTGCTGGAGACCACCGGCTCGAAGCCGGCGCCCTTGATCCGTGACTTGGCGGTGTCGACCGACTCGCACTTCACGCCCGGGATCGAGCGCTGGTCACCCATGACGATCTTGCCGCTCGGCGGGGTGAAGTTCTTCCGCTCCTTGCCCTTCATGGCGTCGCGCAGCGTCTCGTAGACGGCCGGGTTGATGCCGTCCTTCACGTCATGGCCCATTTTCTGGTTGGTCTGCGCCCAGTCCGGGTCGGCCATGATGCCGGCCACCGCGTACTGCTTGGTCATGGCGACCAGGGCGGAGGTCTTGTCGCCGTCGGTGGTGCCGGACTTGCCGGCCACCGGCGCCTTGACGATGCCGCGGACGTTGCCGGCGGTGGCGGAGGGGCCGCACTTGGAGGTGGAGGAGTGGTCACCGACCGGGCAGCGGGCGGCGTCGACCGCCGCGCGGGCCACCTCGGTGCTGACCCGCTGCTCGCAGTGCGGGTTGGCGATGTCGAGCTTGTCGCCGTCCGGCCCGCGGATCTCCTGCACCGGGATCGGCTCGCAGTATTTGCCGTCGGCGGCGAGCGTGGCGTAGGCGTTGGCGAGTTCCAGCGGGGTGGTCTGCGAGACGCCGAGGCTGAACGCGCCCCACTGGTGCGGGTTGGCCGCGAGCGCGGCGTCGTCCGACGAGCGGAACGTGATGCCGAGCTTCTGCGCCGCCTTGACCACGTTCTCGGCGCCGACGCGCTGCTGGAGGTCGATGAAGAAGGTGTTGACCGAGAAGCTGAAGCCGCTCCACATGTTGTGCATGCCGGCCATCGCGGGGTTGGCGTTCTTCGGGCAGTACTTGCTGGTGCCCGGGCAGGCGGCCGGTGAGTTGAACTTGACCGGGTAGTCCGACTTGAAGACCGGCTGGGCGTCGATCGGGTAGCTGAGCGGGTAGCCCTTCTCCAGCGCGGCCACCAGCGTGAAGATCTTGAAGGTGGAGCCGGCCTGGTAGCCGGAGATGCCGGGGCCGCCGGTGATCAACGGGTTCACCGTGTTCGGGTAGTTGCCCCGGATCTTCTTCTTGGCCTTCTTCGGCTCACTGGCGAGCTTGTTCTGCGGGTGCTTCGGGTCGTCGATCTTGAACTTGCGGTTCGTCGCCACGGCCCGGACCCGGCCGGTGCCGGGCTCGATCACGGCCACCATCCGGGCCGCCTTGCTGCTCTCGCTCAGGTGGTTGCGGACGGCCTTGTCGGCGGCCTTCTGCGCCTGCACGTCCATGCTCGTGACGATGGTGTAGCCGCCGCTCTTCAGCCGCCGCTCACGGTCGTACGTGGTGCTGCCGAACGTCTCCTGCCCGAGCCACCAGCGGTAGAAGAAGTCGCAGAAGAAGCCCCAGGAGTTGGTGCTGGTCTGCACGCAGCCGTTCGGGGTGCGCTTGTCCTTCACCACCAGCTTGATCTTCTTGGCGGCGTCCGCCTCCGCCTGGGTGATCGCGCCGATCTGCACCATGTTCTGGATGACGTAGTCGCGCCGGCCGACCGCCTCCGGGTAGCCGGCCTTGGTGGTCGGGTCGAACGCGGTCGGCGCCTTCACCATGCCGGCGAGCATCGCCGACTCCTGGATGTCGAGCTTGCTCGGCGGCTTGCCGAAGTAGACCTGGCTGGCGGCGTAGATGCCGTACGCGCCGTTGCCGAACGCGGCGATGTTCAGGTAGCGCTCCAGGATCTCGTCCTTGGACAGCTCCTTGTCGACCTGGAGCGCGAGGCTCATCTCACGCAGCTTGCGGGCGCTGGTGTCCTCGGTTGCGGCGACCACGTCGGCCGGGTGGGTGGCCGAGTAGGAGATGGCCAGCCGGACGTACTGCATGGTGAGCGTCGAGGCGCCCTGCTGGGAGGAGCCGGAGGACTGGTTGTTGACGAACGCCCGGGCCACGCCGTTGAGGTCGACGCCGTTGTGCTTGTAGAACTCGTGGTCCTCCGCCGCGATGAGGGCCTTCTGCATGATCGGCGAGACGTCCTTGAGCTTGACGTCCTTGCGGTTCTCGTCGTACATGGTCGCCAGCGGCGTCTTGCGATCGGAGGCAAGCAGATAGGTGATCTGCGGAGCGCGGGCCACCGTCAGCTCCTTGGGCAGCGCGCCGAACGTCTCGGCGCCCGCCTTTGCGGCAAGGCCGGACATCGCCACCGCAGGGAAGGCCGCCGCGGCGACCACCACGCCGGCCAGCAGGCCACAGATCAGCAGCGATGCGGCGTTGGTAAAGACATTGTGGTCACGTTTCCGCATCCAGGTCACCTCGACAGGGTACGCGAGCAGGGATCGGCCGGCGCACGGGGAACTTTCCCCATTTCCATCCCGCGCCGGCCTCGTTGTGCTAAACGCACGAGCCCTGGTCCGGGGTTGCGTGAGATCCGCCGGAAGTCGTCGCCGATCTCGGGGGCGGGGCGGCGTTTCTCCGTACCGGGGACGGGTAGTCGGCGGCGAAGGCCCGGGAAGCCGGGAGTGTCCGGAATGATGGATTTAGCCGACAACGTTGCGTAATCAGGCGACTACACAGCATGATGGTGACGGCGATCGCAGTCACACGTCGTCCGTGCCGCCCTGGGGAGGTCGGCCGGACGACCGGGGGGAAGTTCGGGGGCTGCTCGCACGAAGTCGGTAGGTACTGCAAGGGGGGACGTGTACAGATGGGCATGATCACTGACTGGCCGTCGCTGGCGGCGTGTCAGAACGGGGACCCGGACGCGTTGTTCGTACAGGGCGCCGAACAGAACGTGGCGAAGAGGATCTGCCGGAGCTGCCCAGTTCGGTACGAGTGCCTGGCCGACGCGCTCGACAACCGGATCGAGTTCGGGGTGTGGGGTGGCATGACCGAACGCGAACGCCGTGCGCTGTTGCGCCGGCACCCGCAGGTGACCAGCTGGCGCAAGATGTTCGAGGCGGCCATGAAGAAGAACGCCAAGGACAAGTCCGGCAAGGACAAGATCCTCGTCACCACCGCCACCTGACCGTCGGGCGGCCCGCCGGCCCCGTTCACTGCCGGCTGATCGCCTCGCCGATCGTCCGCAGCCCGTCGACGTCGTGCACGTCGGCGGGCTGCGCCGTCACCGACACCGCCGGCACCGCCGGGAACGCCTCGGTGAACCGGGCCGCCACCCGCTGCTCGCGTACCGCCTGCTGGGCCAATGCGGCGTGCGCGCGCAGCACCTCGGCGGCGGCCTCGTGGCCGCCGGAGGCCGCCAGCCGATCCGCGGCGGCCAGGCTCCGCTCCGCGGACAGCCCCGCCGCCGCGGGCCGGTGCACCCGGTTGAGCACGAGCCCGGCCAGCGGCATCCGCTCGTCGCGCAGCCGGCCGGCGAAGTAGGCGGCCTCCCGGACCGCGTCCGGCTCCGGCGCCGCGACCAGCAGGAATGCGGTCTCGCCAGCCTGAAGGATCCGGTACGTCTGCTCGGCCCGCTGCCGGAACCCGCCGAACATCGAGTCGAGCGCGGCGACGAAGCCGGACAGGTCGGTGAGCAGTTGGGCGCCGAGCACCTTCTGCACCACCTTCGAGAACATCCCGAAGCTCGCCGTGACCAGGCTGAACATGCTCCGCCCGCCACTGCGCGCCGGAGCCAGCAGCAGCCGGAGCATCCGGCCGTCGAGGAACCGGGACAGCCGGGCCGGCGCGTCGAGGAAGTCGAGCGCGGAGCGGGACGGCGGGGTGTCCACCACGATCAGGTCCCACTCACCGCGGGCGTGCAACTGGCCCAGCTTCTCCATCGCCATGTATTCCTGCGTGCCGGCGAAGGTGGAACTCATCGCCTGGTAGAAGGGGTTGGCGAAGATCTCCGCCGCCTTCGCCGGGTCGGTGTGCTGGAGCACCACGTCGTCGAACGTGCGCTTCATGTCGAGCATCATGGCGTGCAGCTCACCGCCGCTGTCCTCGACGTCGATGCCCTTGACCTGGCGCGGCGTGTTGTCCAGCTCGGTCAGGCCGAGCGACTGCGCGAGCCGGCGGGCCGGGTCGATGGTGAGCACCACGGTGCGCCGGCCGTGCCGCTCGGCCGCCCGCAGCGCGAGCGCCGCGGCGGTGGTCGTCTTGCCCACACCGCCCGCCCCGCAGCAGACCACGATCCGCACGCCCGGGTCGGCGAGGATCTGGTCGACGTCCAGCGGAGGCGCCGCGTCTTCGGAAGGCACCAATCGAGCGTATCGGTCCCGAGGGGCTCTCTGCTCCGTGCCGGCCGCAGGTGTGAGTCAATCCGCCCGGACGAGCGCCTCGGCCAGCGTCTCCAGCCCCGCCCGGTCGACCCCGTCGGGCAGCAGCGGCAGCTCGGTCAGAGGCAGCTCCAACTCCACCAGGTCGCCCCGCAGCGAGTCCTCCAGGTCGCGGCGTACCCGCTGGTCGCGGGCCTCCTCGGCGAGGCCCGCCACGGTCCGCGCGTCGGTGGGCAGGCCGGCGGCGGCCAACCCCCGCCTCAGCTCCGCCGCGGTGACCGTGCGACCGGCCGGGACCGGCGGGCGGACCGCGTTCACGATCACCCGGCCGACCGGAAAGCCCAACTGGGTCAGGTCGGCCACCGCGTCGAGCGTCTCCTGGACCGGCATCTCCTCCAGCAGCGTCACCACGTGCACCGAGGTCATCGGCGAACGGAGCAACGCGGAGACGCCCTCGCTCTGGGTCTTGATCGGGCCGACCTTGGCGAGCCGGGCGGTCTCCGCCGTGACGTTGAGGAAACGGCCGATCCGCCCGGTCGGCGGCGCGTCCAGCACCACCGCGTCGTACGCCCGGCGTGACCCGCTGGTGCGGGTGGTGGCCTCCTTGACCTTGCCGGTGAGCAGCACGTCCCGCAGGCCCGGGGCGATCGTGGTGGCGAAGTCGATCGCACCGAGCTTGCGCAACGCCCGGCCGGCCGCGCCGAGCTTGTAGAACATGTCCAGGTATTCGAGGAGGGCCTCCTCGGCGTCGACCGCCAGGGCCCGCACCTCACCGCCGCCGGGGGCGTCGGTGAGGTGCCGCTCCTCGTAGGGCAGCGGGTCGGTGTCGAAGAGCTGGGCGATGCCCTGTCGCCCCTCGACCTCGACCAGCAGGGTGCGCCGGCCCCCGGTGGCCAGCCCGAGGGCCAGCGCGGCGGCCACGCTTGTCTTGCCCGTGCCACCCTTGCCGGTCACCACGTGCAGGCGGCCGGGCCATCTGCCGGCGGACTCGGCCGGCTGCTCACTCGCTGCCACCCGTCGAGCCTAACCAGCCGGCGGGATCAGGCGACCTCGCAGACCCACCAACCCGTCCTCCGCACCACGGTGAAGCGCAACTCCTGGTCGGCGACCTTCTCGTCGGCGGTGGTCATGGTGACCCGGGTGGAGACCGTGGCGCGGTCCCCGGTCTGGTTGTCGACGGTCGGATTGGTCCAGCGGAACCGGGGGTTCTGGTATTGCCCGGCGTACTTCTGCACCTCGGCGACCTTGGCGGCGATCCGGTCGTCGTCGCGGGCCGCGGAGCAGACGAACGTGGCCGCCTTCTCGGCGTCCTGTTCCTGGTAGACGGCCTTGAGGAAGCCGTCCACCGCGACCTGCGGCTCCTCCGCGCCCCGGCCGTCCTCGCCGTTGCGGAGGGCGAGGAACGCGGCCGTGCCGCCGCCGCCGCAGAGCAGAACCGCCGCGACCAGCACGATCGAGACGACCAGCAGGGACCGGCGCCTGGGCGGACGGGCCCCGGGTGGGTACGGCGGGTGGCCCGGTGGTGTGGCTGCGTGCGCCGGCTGGCCGGGACCGGCCGGCGGGGTGGCGCCGGCGGACACCGGCTGCGGGATCGGGTCGCCGGGCATGCCGGTGGCACCACCGGCGGGCGGTTGGGTCATCGGACTCCCCCGGGTTGCGGCGCGCCCGTCGCCGCCCCAGGCGACGGGCACGGGTCGAGGTGATGGGCGAGCGACCGCGACCGCCCAGTCCGGAAGGGTAGCGGTCGGCGGCCCGCTTGCCAGCCCCGCGTGTGTGGTTGCCGGATGGGAAATCGCCGTCGCGTTTCGGACCAGCCTTGTGTCGCATATGTGACTTTATGTGATCAGGCGTGCGCGTCCCGTTGTCGAAGCGGGTGGGCGCGCCCTACGTTCGTCGCGGAGCGGTGACCGGACCGGGGGAGGCCGAGCCGCACGGTGGTGTTGGTGAGCAGGTATGACGCCCGGAGGCAGCGCATGCGCGACGCGGAGAACGTTCCCCGAGCACAGTTTCCCCCCGGCGACCGGGCCGCGCGGCCCGGCGGCGCCGACGGTCCCGGCGCGGGCACACCGTTCAACGAGCGCTCGTACCGTCCCGCGGCGGAGACGGTCCGGACACTGGTCCGGCCCACCGTCCGAGGCCGGGACGAGGAGGAGCCCGGCTACGTCATCCACCTGCCGGTGCGGGTGCCCGACCTGGCGTCGGCCACCGCGCTCGCCAGCATCGTGGCCACCTCGTTGGGCTTTCTCGCCGAGTTGGACGCCGGCGAGACCACCGTCTCCACGGCGGACGACCAGAACAACAGGCACCGCGTCTTCTGCGACCTGCTGCTGGTCGACCGCAGCCGCTGCCCGCAGCGTTACGAGCACGAGGGGCCCTGCGGCGAGCCGCCCGCGCCGGAGCAGCGTCCCGCGACGGGCTGAGGCCGCCGGACCGTAGGCTGTGCCTGACCGAAGTCCACGTCAGGCAAGGGAGCCTTCCGCCGATGCAGAAGTGGGAATACGCCACGGTCCCGCTGCTGGTCCACGCGACCAAGCAGATCCTCGACAACTGGGGTGAGGACGGCTGGGAGCTGGTCTCCGTGGTGCCCGGCCCGAACCCGGAGCAGCTCGTCGCGTACCTGAAGCGCCCGAAGGGTTAGCCGATGAGCAACGGACCCCACGCCAAGCTCGCCGAACTCGGCCTCGAACTGCCCGAGGTGGTGCCGCCGGTGGCCAGCTACGTGCCGGCCGTCCAGTCCGGCCGGCACGTCTACGTCTCCGGTCAGCTCCCGATGGCCGACGGCAGGTTGCTCGCCACCGGCAAGGTCGGCAACGGCGTCTCCGCCGAGCAGGCCAAGGACCTGGCGCAGCGGTGCGCGCTGAACGGGCTCGCCGCGGTCGACGCGCTTGTCGGGTTGGAGAACGTGGTCAAGGTCGTGAAGCTGACCGGCTTCGTGGCCAGCGCGTCCGGTTTCACCGGCCAGCCCGGGGTGATCAATGGCGCGTCGGACCTGCTCGGCGCGGTCTTCGGTGAGGCCGGGCGGCACGCCCGCAGCGCCGTCGGCGTGGCCGAGCTGCCGCTCGACGCCCCCGTCGAGGTGGAGCTGATCGTCGAGGTCGGGTAACGCGATCCTGCGGGTCCGCCCCCGGGCGCAAAGCCTCAGACGAGGACAAACCCGGGGGCCGGACCTGCAAGATCGCGGAGTGTGGCCGGCGGGGTCGTACGATCGCTGCCATGGGTGGGCGTGTGACGGGGGCGCTGGCGGACGGGTTGCCGGCATGGGTGACGTTGCTCCGCGCACCCAACCCCGGGCCGATGACCCTCGACGGGACGAACACCTGGGTGCTGCGGCCCACCCTCGACGCGCCGGCCGTGGTGGTCGATCCCGGCCCGGCCGACGAGGGGCACCTGGCCGCGATCGCGGCGCACGGCCCGGTCGGGCTCGTGCTGATCACACACGGGCACCCGGACCACACCGAGGGCGCGCCCCGGTTGAGCGAGCTGCTCGGTGGCGTGCCGGTGCTCGCCGCCGACCCGGCGCACACCATCGGTGGTGCGCCACTGACGGCCGCCACCCTGCCCGACTCGGGTCTCGGCATCCGGCTGCTACCCGCCCCCGGGCACACCGCCGACTCGATCTGCCTCCTGGTCGAGCACGACGACCAGCCGGCGGTGCTGACCGGCGACACCATCCTCGGCCGGGGCACCACCGTGGTCGCCCACCCGGACGGGCACCTCGGCGACTACCTGTCGAGCCTGGAACTGCTCTCGGCGTACCGGGGGATTCCGGCGCTGCCGGGGCACGGCCCGGCGCTCGCCGACTGCGGTGCGGTGGCCGAGTCCTACCTGGCCCACCGGCGGGCCCGGCTCGACCAGGTGCGCGCCGCCGTGGCCGCCGGCGCGACCACCGCCGCCGAGGTGGTCGCCGTGGTCTACGCCGACGTGGACCGGTCGCTGTGGTGGGCCGCCGAGTGGTCGGTCCGCGCCCAGCTCGAACACCTCGGGGTGGAGCAGCCGTGACCTGCCCGGTGTGCGGGACCGTCGCCGTGCCCGGCGCGAAGTTCTGTCACAACTGCGGCGCGGCGCTGCCGGCCGCCGCCACGCTGCCGGCCGCCGAGCGCCGGGTGGTCACCGTCCTCTTCGGCGACCTCTCCGAGTTCACCTCCTGGTCGGAGGACCTCGACCCGGAGCGGGTCGGGGCGGTCACCGACCGGGTGCTGGCCGCCCTCGCCGGTGCGGTCAAGACGTTCGGTGGGCACGTCGACAAGCTGACCGGCGACGGGATC
Source organism: Micromonospora sp. WMMD975 (assembly GCF_029581215.1). Lineage (NCBI taxonomy): Bacteria > Bacillati > Actinomycetota > Actinomycetes > Micromonosporales > Micromonosporaceae > Micromonospora > Micromonospora sp. WMMD975. The sequence goes on along the minus strand of NZ_CP120739.1, from coordinate 5,367,049 downwards.
ATGGCGGTCTTCGGCGCGCCCGTCGCGCACGAGGACGACGCCGAACGGGCGGTGCGGGCGGCGCTGTCCATGCAGCGGGCCGTTCGCCGGGTGCTCGACGACGAGCGGGGCGGCGGCGCGCCGCTGGGCCTGCGGGTCGGGCTCAACACCGGGAACGTCATCGCCGGCATCCAGGCCGCGATCGAATACACGGTCATCGGCGACACGGTGAACACCGCCGCGCGCCTCGCCGACGCCGCCGCGGTCGGCGCGATCTACGCCGGCGCGCGCACCTCCGCCGCGACCCGGCACGTCGCCTCCTGGCGGGCGCTGCGCCCGCTGCGGCTCAAGGGCAAACGCGAGCCGGTCGAGGCGTACGAGCTGCTGGGCCTGCTGGACGCCCCGGGCACCCGGTCCGGTCTCGGCGACGAGGCGCCCTACGTGGGCCGGGAGACCGAGATCGGCCGGGTCGCCGGCCGGCTCGCCGAGGTGATCGACCGGGGGGAGCCTCGGGTGCTGCTGATGACCGCCGAGGCGGGCATCGGCAAGTCCCGGTTCGCCGCCGAGGTGGAGCGCCTCGCCGCCGGCTACGACGTCGGCGCCGGCCGGTACGCGGCGCACACCGGCGCCCGGGTGCTCTCGGTCCGCTGCGCCGCGTTCGGCGAGCGACGCCGGCTGGCGCCCCTGGCCGACCTGGTCCGCGCCGCGGTCGGCCTGCCCGGCGACCCGGCGACCGCGGTCACCCGGGCGGCCGTCGAGGAACGGCTGCGCCGGCTCGGCCAGCGTCTCGCCCGGCTCCCCGGCGACCCGCCGCAGATCGCCGTGGACCAGCTTCTGGCCCTGCTCGGGTACGCCGAGCTCCCGCCCGCCGCGGACAGCGTCGAGTGGAACGCCGCCGCGCCGCCGACGGACGCCGAGGCGGTGCCGAACGCGGTCGCCGACCTGCTCAACGCGCTCGCCGGCGAGGCGCCCATGATGATCGTGGTGGACGACCTGCACGACGCCACCGCCGAGACGGTCAAGGCGCTCGCGCTTGCCCTCAACCGGCTGGCCGGGCCGGTGCTGGCGCTGCTGCTCGGCCGCCCCGAGCTGGTGCGGACCGCAGGCGTGCTGACCCGGCTCGCGGACGCCGAGGTGCACGCGCTGCCGCCGTTGCGCGGCGCGGACGCGGCCCGGCTGCTCACCAGCTATCTGGGCGGCGGCCGGCTGCCGCAGGCCGACGCGGACCGGCTCCTCGCCACCGCCCAGGGCAACCCGTTCTACCTGGCCGAACTGGTCACCCTGCTGATGGAGCGCGGTGCGCTGACCGCGGGCGCGGGGCGCGGCACGGACGTGGCCTGGCGGCTGGCACCCGGCTCGCTCGGCAGCCGGCTGCTCTCCCGGGACCTGGCCGCCGTCCTCGCCGCCCGCATCGACGCGCTGCCGCCGGACGCCCGCTCGGTGCTGCGCGACGCCGCGGTGGTCGGCGACACCGCCGTCGCCGGCGCGCTCGAGGCGCTGCGGGAACAACGGGCCGGGCGGGACGGGCGTCCCGCCGCGGTGGCCGAGGTCGAGTGGGACCGGGCCGTCGAGGAGTTGCTGCAACGCCGGATGCTGCACCGGACGCGCACCGGCTTCGCGTTCGCCACGCCGCTGATGCGTGAGGCCGCGTACGCCGGGGTGAGCAAGGCCGAGCTGGCCGAGCGGCACGCCGCACTGGCCCGCTGGGCCGCGCCGGAGAGCACGGACCCGGCCGGCGTCCCCGCGGGCGGGTTCACCGAGGCGGCCCGGGACGACTTCGTCGCCGCGCACGTCGAGCGGGCGAACGCGCTCGCCGACGCGGTCAAGCTCCGCCCGGACGCGCCGGCCCGGGCGGTCGCCGGCCTGGGCGTGGCCGCGCTGGGCCGGGCCGCCCGCCGGTCGCTGCGCGTCGGGGAGCCGGCGCTCGCCGTCGAGTACGCGGAGCGCGCCGCCGAGCTGGCCCGGGGCGGACTGCCTCCGGCGGAGCGGGTGGTGCACGCCCGGGCACTGCTCCAGATCGGCCGCCCGGCCGACGCGCTCGCCTCGGCCGAGAAGATCGCCGCGAACGCCGGGGAAGCGGCCACCCGGGCCGCCGCGCTGCTGCTTGCCGGTCAGGCGCAGCAGACCCTGGGCGACGTCGAGCGGGCCGACCGCAGCTACACCGAGGCGTTGCAGGTGGCCACCGACGCCGGCCTGCCGACCCTGCGGGCCTCGGCGATGCGCCGGCTCGGCATGGCCGACTTCGTCGCCGGCCGGCTGGGACAGGCGAGCAGCCGGCTGGCCGCCTCCTACCAGGTCAGCCTCGCCGCGAAGGACCCGCGCGGCCAGGCCTGGTCGTTGCAGAACCTGGCCTGGGTGACCACCACCCGGGGTGACTTCGCCGGCACCGACGCGGTGCTCGGCCGGGCCGCCCGGCTCTTCGCCGAGCTGAAGGACCCGTACGGGCGAGCCTGGCTGCGTGGCACCACCGCATTCGCCCGGCTGCTCGCCGGCCGGCTGCGGGAGGCGTACCGCCTGGCGAACGTCTTCCTGCCGTTCGGGGAGCGGGTCGGCGAGGCGTGGGCGGTGGGCACGCTGCGGGCGGTCGAGGCGTATGCCACGGCTGAGCTGGGCGACCTGGCCGAGGCGGACCGGGCGGCGCGGCGCGCGTACCGGGAGTTCGCGGCGGTGGGGGACGACTGGGGGCAGGGCTTCGCGCTCGTGGTGCGCGGCGTGGTGGCGCGCGGGCTGGGCGAGCCGGAGCACGCCGCCGACCTGTTCGGCGACGCGCTCGGGTACGCCGACCGGACGACCCACCCGCTGCTCACCGGGATGGCCGGCACGCTGCGCGGTTTCGTCGCGCTGGACATGGGTGACTGCGAGACCGCCGAACGGGAGGCCCGGTCGGTGCTGACCAGCGTGGAGCCGCACAATCCGCAGGCGCCGGCCCAGGTCGCGCCGCGGGTGCTGCTCGCCATGGCCCGGGTCGCGGCCGGTGACCCGGGTACCGCGGTGGGGCTGCTCGCCCCGGTGGCCACCGGGGCGGCGAACGCGCCGTCGTTGCTGTTCTCCCGGCGGCAGACGATGGCCCGGTACGCGAGCGCGCTGCTCGCCCACGGCCAGCGGGAACAGGCGCTGGACTGGGCGCGGCGGGCCATCGCCGCCCCGGCCGAGGACGTCCGCAGTCAGGTGGTGGCGCGGATGGTGCTGGCCGAGGCGCTGGCGGCCGACGGGCGTGCGGTGGAGGCGAGGGCCAGCGCCGAGGAGGCGGTGCGCCTGGCGTACGCCACCGAGCAGCGCAGTGAGCGGGCCGCGGCCGACGCGTTGCGGGCCCGCCTCGCTGCCGCCTGACCGCATCGTGGTTCTGCCGGTTCCGGGGATGTGCTTGTCGGTGCGGCCGGTTAGTTTGGGGCGGCGGTGCGCGTGCGCGATCGCCGCTGGGGGAGGAACGATGAGGCTGCCGCGCTCCGGCGCCGGCTGGACGATCGCGGTGTTCGGGCTCCTCGCGCTGCTCCTCGGCGCGCTGGGTCTGATCTGGCCGGAGACGCAGCTACGCCTGCTCGGCTTCGAGGTGCCGGCCGAACGTGGCCCGGGCGACTACACCGGGACGTTCCTCACCGCGTCCTCGATGGCCTCGTTCAACATGGGCGTCTACTACCTGCTCGCGGTCGCCACCGAGTGGCGGCCGTTCTACCGCTTCACGGTCTGGTTCCGACTTGTCACGTTCACCGTGTTCACCATCGCGGTGCTCGCCGACGTGGCGCCGGGCCGGTTCTTCGGGGTGGCCGCGTGGGAGGGGCTGGGCGCGCTCGCCACCGCCGCCGGCCTGTGGTGGGACGCCCGTCGATCGGTGCGACCGACCGGGTCGGCCGGGTCCGTCCCGGCGCCGGCCTCCGACGCGGCGCGCTGACCGACCGGGACCGTTGGGTATTTTCGAGCCGTGACCGAGACCCCGCCCGGCGCCCTGCGGCTGCCCATCGTGCCCGGCCTGACCGATCTGGAGGTGTTTGCCCGCGGTGGTTACGCCACCGTCTACCGGGCCACCCAGATCTCGGTCGGGCGTGAGGTCGCCGTCAAGGTCGAGAACCGGACGCTCGACAGCGAGCGCGACCAGGCCCGCTTCCTGCGGGAGGCCCGCGCGGCCGGCCGGATGTCGTCGCACCCGCACGTGGTCGACCTCTTCGACGTCGGGGTCACCGTCGACCAGCACCCCTACCTGATCATGGAACTGTGCGACGGCTCGTACGCGGAGCGGATGCGCACCTCGCCGATGGGCCCGCTGGAGACCCGCGACCTCGGCGTGAAGATCGCCGACGCGCTGGCCCACTCGCACGCGGCAGGCGTCCTGCACCGCGACGTCAAACCGGCGAACATCCTGCACTCCGAGTTCAACTCGGCGGTGCTCGCCGACTTCGGCCTGGCGGTGCTCGCCGAGGTGCGCGACGCCTCGGTCACGCTCGAGGTGCTCACCCCGGCTTACGCGCCGCCGGAGATGTTCAGCCACAGCCCGCCCAGCCCGGCCGTCGACGTCTACGCGCTCTGCGCCACGCTCTACGCGGTGATGCACGGACGCCCGCCGCGCTGGCAGTCCGAGCGCAACCCGAGCCTGGTCACCGTGCTGGAGATGTTCCAGCAACCGATCCCCGGCCTGCCCGGGGTGCCCGACGAACTGATCGACGTGCTCCGCCTGGGCATGTCGAACGATCCGGGTGAGCGCCCCTCCGCCGTCGAGCTTCGCGGCATGCTCGCCGCGCTTCCGCTCGACCCGGGCGGCGGCGTGCACGGCGGCGGCCCGTACGGCCGTCCCGGCGGGCCGAGCCCGCGACCGCCCGTCGAGGACGACCACCCGACCATGCCGACGCGGAGCCGGCGCTGGCCGAAGCGCTGGTTCCTCGGCGGGGCCGGGGTGCTCGCGCTCGCCGCCTCGGCCGGCGCGGGCGCCTGGCTGGCCGGCGGCCCACCGCGGGCGGTGTCGCCGACACCGGCGACCACAGGCGTGGCCGAGGCGGCTCCGTCGCCCGGATGCGCGTCCGCCGCCGTTCGACTTCCGGCCGGCGCACGCTGCGCGCCCGAATTGGAGTGCTACGGCCCGGTGCGGTTGCGCCGCGACCGGGCCGAGGCGAGCCGGGTGCCGTGCGACGGCCAGCACACCTGGGAGACCTACGCCGCCGGTGACCTGCCCGTCGGGCTCGCCGGGGCGGCGTACCGGGCGGTCGCCGCCGACCCGGCCGTCCGCAAGGTGTGCAACGTCGGCACGTTCCGGCTGGTCAGCGGCGTCGAGCGCGCGAGTGGGTGGCACCTGGAAGTGCTGCCTCCCCCCGACACCGAACCCGACCGGACCTATCGCTGCCTGGCCGGGCAGGGCGTGAACGCGCTCGCCGGCCCCACCCTCACCGGTCGCTGAGCCCGTTCCCGGCGCGCTGCTGCTGCCGCACCGACCTCGGGTCGAGCGTCTCCAGCGTGTCCGCGTCGACCGGATGGGCGGCCGGGGTCCGCAGGTTCCGCACCGCGCGCGGGTCGATCGCCTCAAGCGTGTCGGCGTCCACTCCGTACCCGTGTCCGGGGTCGGGGCGCGGCCACGTCTCGGCCGGCGGGGGCTCGCCCGCGCCGCCGGACTGCCGGACCGTGGTGATCGTCACCCCGGCGATCATGCCGAGCACGACGCAGGTCAGGGCCAGGACGACCGACAGGATGCCCGGTGGTCGCCACACCACGAGCGTCGCCAGCGCCGCCACCGTCGCCAGGGACGCGATGACGGCCTTCACCCGCGCATCGGACTTCCGGTACGAACTCACCCGACAAGCATGGCCCAGCGGGTCGACCTGTCAACCGCTGGCCCGAGACGTCTTCCCGTCACCGGGCTGCTCCATATCGGATCCCGAAAGGTGTCGATCGAGACAAAGTCGTTACATGACGTGGCCTTTTGCCGCGTCGGCCGACGCGTCGGGCACACAGTGGGTATTTGTCGCTCCCCAGAGTGACCAGTCGGGAGCGCCTCGACGGAACTGTCCCCCATCGGAAGGCAACCAGATGCCACGTGCAGTCCGGTCCCTCGCCGCCACCGGGATCGCCGGAATCGTCCTCGCCGGATCGGCCGTCGCGCCCGCCGCGGCCACCCCGCAGCCGCCGCCGTACGACCGCACCAGCGCGGCCGAGGCGCGCCGGGTGGACCGCGTCCCGACGCCCCGGCTCGACTGGTACGCCTGCTACGACTACGCCCAGTGCGCCAGCGTCCGGCTGCCGCTTGACTACGACCACCCGAAGGGCGCCACCACCGAGGTCGCGTTGCTCCGGGTCCGGGCCCGCGACCAGCAGCACCGGATCGGCAGCCTCTTCGTCAACCCGGGCGGCCCGGGCGTGTCCGGCACCGACTTCGCGCTCGCCGCGCCCTACTACCTCGGCGACGACCTGCTCGACCGCTTCGACGTCGTCGGCGTCGACCCGCGCGGCGCGGCGGCCAGTGAGAACATCAGGTGCTTTCGATCGGTGAAGGACCAGACCCGAGCGTACGCCGGGTTGAACGTCCCCTTCCCCTGGACGAAGGCCGAGGAGAAGGCGTACGTCGCCGCCTCGAAACGGGTCGGCCGCGGATGCTCGACCACCGGCAGACCGCTGACCGGCGCGGCCTCCACCGCCGAGGTGGCCCGCGACATGGAGGTGCTGCGCCGGGCGGTCGGCGACCGGAAGCTCAGCTACCTGGGCTTCAGCTACGGCACCGCGCTGGGCCAGTACTACGCCAACATGTTCCCGGACCGGTTCCGGACGATCGCCGTCGACGGCGTGCTCGACCCGAACGCCTGGGTCGGCCGGGGGCAGGCCCGCAACCAGATGCAGGAGACCCGGCTGCGCAGCGCCGACGGCGCCTACCGGGCGTTGAACGAGATCCTGCTCCGGTGCTCCCAGGTGGCCCGCTCCGGAGGATGCGCGCTTGGCAACCACCCCGCCGCCGCGTTCGACACGGTGGCGAAGCGGCTGCGCGTCAAGCCGCTGGTGGTCGGCTCGTACACCATCAGCTACGCCGACTTCATCGGCGCCACGCTCAACGCGCTCTACTACCCGTACGGCTGGGAAGACATCGTCGAGCTGACGGCCGAGCTGCTGGCCGCGACCGCCCCGGGCGCGTCGAGGGCCGCCGGCGCGACCGCCCGCCGGGCGCTCGCCGCCCGCGCCGCGCCGGGGTACGACTTCCCGTACGACAACGCGCAGGAGACGTTCCTGACCGTGGCCTGCACCGACGCGTACCACCCGAAGAGCGCGGACGCCTGGCCGGCGCTGGCGGCCCGGGAGGACCAGCGCGCGCCGTACTTCGGGCGGGCCTGGGCCTGGACCACCTCGCCGTGCGCCCGCGACACCTGGACGGTACGCGACGAGGACGCCTGGACCGGCCCGTTCAACCGCACCACCGCCGCCCCGCTGCTCGTGGTCGGCGACTACTGGGACCCGGCGACCAACTACCAGGGCGCGGTCGGCTCGGCCGCGCTGCTGCCGAACAGCCGGCTGCTCAGCAGCGACAGTTGGGGGCACACCGCGTACGGCACCTCGGCGTGCGTGACCAGCCGGATCGACGCGTACCTGCTCAGCGGTGCGTTGCCGGACGAGGGCACGGTCTGCGTCGGTGACACCCAGCCGTTCGCGGACATTTCGACGGCGAAGCGGGTGTACGCGTCCAAGAGCGAGCTGGCCCGCGCTGGACTGCCCGGCCGCGGCGAGCCGAAGCGGCTGCCGCCGGTGGCCGGTCCACGGCCCGCGGCGGGCACGCTCACCGTCCGCTGAGGACCCCCGGGGTACGACGGGTGATCGGGCACCCGTCGTACCCCGGGCCCACGACGTCGATCACGGGGCAACGCGCGACCACTGCGCGGATTAGAGTCAGGCCCCATGTCACGACGATGGATCTCGACGTTGGCCGCCGCCGGGCTGGTGCTCGGCGCGGCGCTGGGCGCCACCGCGCCCGCCGGTGCGGCCGGCGCCACCCCCGACGGAGACGGCCGGGCACACGCCGGCGTCAAGCCGGGCGCGCGGGTCAGCTCCGTCTCGGCGAAAGCCGCCGTCCCGGCCGGATACACCATCCAGGGTGTGGACGTCGCCAGTCACGACCACAACCTCGGCCCGATCGACTGGCCGGCGCTGGCGGCCCAGGGCTACAAGTTCGCCTACGTCAAGGCGACCGAGGGGGAGACCTACCTCAACCCCTACTTCGCCGAGGACTACGCTGCCGCGAAGGCCGCCGGGCTGCTCGTCGGCGCCTACCACTTCACCCGGCCGGACGGTCGCAACCCGATTGTCGAGGCCAACTTCTTCGCCGACAACGCGCGGTTCGCCAAGGACGCCCAGACGCTCGTGCCGATGGTCGACGTGGAGTGGCCGTACTGGGACGGCGCGCCCACCTGCTACGGCCTGACCCCCGCCGAGACGTCGGCCTGGCTCCGCGCCTTCACCGACCAGCTCCAGGCCCGCTTCGGTCGGCCGGTGATGATCTACACGAACGCCAACTACTGGAACCCGTGCACCGGCAACGACGCCTCCTTCGGCAACCACCCGCTGGACATCGCCGGCTACACCGCCACCCGGCCGGCGCTGCCGGCCGGCTGGACGACGGAGACCATCTGGCAGTACGCCCCCGGTGACGCCAGCAAGCCGGGCAACTACAGCCAGAACGTGTTCAACGGGGACTACCCGACGCTCACCCAGCTCACCGGAGCGCCGGTGGCCGCCGCTCCGGTGGCGTTCCGCGCCCGGGCCAACAACAAGATCGTGTCGGCGGACAGCGCCGGCAACAAGCCGCTGATCGCCAACCGCGACAGTGTGGGCGCGTGGGAGCAGTTCGACCTCGTCGACGCCGGAGGTGGCCTGGTCGCGCTGCGCGCCCGGGTGAACGGTAAGTACGTGTCGGCGGACAGCGCGGGCAACAAGCCGCTGATCGCCAACCGCGCCACCGTCGGCGCGTGGGAGACGTTCACCATCCGCGACAACGCGGACGGCACGATCAGCCTGCGGGCGACGGTCAACGGCGGGTACGTGTCGGCGGACAGCGCGGGCAACAAGCCGCTGATCGCCAACCGCACCACCATCGGCGCGTGGGAGAAGTTCGACAAGCTCCCCATCGCCTGAGCCTCGACACCGCCGCTCCGCCGCCCGCGTCCCGGGTGGCGGAGCGGCGCGGTTTCCGGCTACGCCCGCGATCTTGGTACGACTGCGCCCCCGGCGGGGCGGATCGGTACCAAGATCTGGAGGGAGCGACTCGTCGCGGGGCGGAGTGCGGCTCTGCGGACGAAGATGGAGCGGCGGGCGGTCGCGTCGCCGCGCTCGTCGACCTGGTAGCCGTCCAACCAGACCCATCCGTCGTAGGTGGTCCAGTCGAGTTCGCGAATCAGCCGAAAGACGATCGGCCGGACGAACTGCGGGCTGGCGGCGCGCGTCACGTGGAGCAGGTCACCGGCCCGCACGCCGGCCGAGGTCGGCGGCGCCGGACCGCGCACGGTCACCAGTGTCCCCGGTTGACCAGGACGCGCTGCTTGACCCGGCAGGGCAGCGGCGAACCGCACGAGCACATCCGCCTGGCCCGGCGTAGCGACCACACCGGACGGTGCTTGCGCGTCAGCTCCTCGGCCAGCGCGAGCACGTATTCCGCGTAGCTGACGTGCCTGGTCATCCGCCCCTCCTCAGGTGAGGGGCGCGGTGGCCGGGCCACGCACGGTCATCCGACCACCACACCCAGGGTCATCGTTCGCTCACCGGGTGAGATGTGCAATATTACATCTTGGATGAAACGGCTGAGCGCATTTCACATCGACGTATTCGATTGCTCAGCGTGGCCGACAGGTGTTACATATCGAGCGGAGCTTTCGCCCGGTATGTAGTCGCGGAGGAGGAATGATCAATGACGACGGATGCCGGATCGACCGTCCCCAGGCGACAACTCGGCCGGTACCTGCGGAAGCTCCGCGAGGAAGCGCGCATGACGGTCAAGGCGGCAGCCGACGCGCTTGAGTGGTCCACGCCGAAGATCTGGCGCATCGAGACCGGCGCGACGTCGATGCGCTCGCTCGACGTGGAGGCGATGTGCAAAATTTACCGAGCGTCACCGGAGCTGACCGAGGCGCTGATGGGCCTCGCCAAGGAGACGAAAGGGCGCGGCTGGTGGCACTCCTACGGTGACGCCATCCCCGAGTGGTTCGAGCTGTACGTCGGGCTGGAAGCCGCCGCCGCTCGCCTCCGCACCTACGAGGCGCAACTCGTCCCCGGCCTGTTGCAGACCGAGTCATACGCCACCCGGGTCCTGGAAACAGCCCGACCGGACATGGGTCAGGGAGAGATCGAACGCCGCGTGGCTCTGCGCCTCGGTCGTCAGGCGCTGCTGACCCGAGTCGCGCCGCGTGCGCCCCAGTTCGACGTGCTGCTCGACGAGGCGGTCCTACGGCGAGACGTGGATCGGGAACAGCTCCAACGTCTGGTCACTGTCGGCAGGCAGCCCAATATCGCGCTCCGGCTGATCCCCTTGGTTGCCGGCCTGCACCGAGGCCACATGACCAGCGGTACATTCACCATCCTCGACTTCGAGGGCGGAACAGAGCCGTCACTTGTCTACTCCGACAGCCTGACCGGCGCGCTCTATCTCGACAAGCCAGGCGAGGTAGCCACCTACGGGGAGGCGTGGGCCGCCATGGAGAAGCTGGCGCTTACCGAAGCGCAATCCCGCAAACTCATCGCATCGATCGCGGAGGACCACGCATGACCAGCCTCATCTGGAAGAAGAGCACGCGCAGCAACGAGGGAAACTGCGTCGAGGTTGCCACCCCGCCCCAGGTCGTCATGGTCCGCGACAGCAAGGACCGCCAGGGCCCGACGCTGTCCTTCACGTCCCGCAGGTGGACCGGCTTCGTCCAGGGCCTCAAATCGGGCACCTTCGACGCCTGAAGCGTCCTCACGCGCAGATCTTGGAAGCGGAGTGCCCCTCTGAGGGCCGTTTGCTTCCAAGATCTGCGCCGAGCCCGCGCCGAGCCCGCGCCGAGCCCGCGCCGAGCCCGCGCCGAGCCCGCGCCGAGCCCGCGCCGAGCCCGCGCCGAGCCCGCGCTGCGCCGAGCCCGCGCCGAGCCCGCGCTGCGCCGAGCCCGCGCCGAGCCCGCGCTGCGCCGAGCCCGCGCTGCGCCGAGCCCGCGCCGAGCCCGCGCCGAGCCCGCGCTGCGCCGAGCCCGCGCCGAGCCCGCGCTGCGTCGAGCCCGCGCCGAGCCCGCGCTGCGTCGAGCCCGCGCCGAGCCCGCGCTGCGTCGAGCCCGCGCCGAGCCCGCGCTGCGTCGAGCCCGCGCCGAGCCCGCGCTGCGTCGAGCCCGCGCCGAGCCCGCGCTGCGTCGAGCCCGCGCCGAGCCCGCGCTGCGTCGAGCCCGCGCCGAGCCTGCGCTGCGTCGAGCCCGCGCCGGGTCAGCGCGTCTTGCGGAGCAGGTCGGCCAAGTCGGCTGCCTCGACCAACTCGTCGCCGAGGCGGGTTCCCGCGTGGGCCACCGCGGCTGCCCACAGCAGGTCCGTCGGGGTGTCCGAGGCCCACCAACGCTCCATCTCGCCCCTCGCCGGCTCCTCCGGCGCCGACCATCGCACGGTGTCCGCGAGGTGGCGGAGGGGCGCCTCGCCCGTCAGCTCCGCGAAGTCCGCCAGGTACGGGCCGAGGTCCAACCTCAGCTCGGCCACCGCGTTCAGCAGGTCCACCGCCGGGTACGTGGACGGCCAAGACGTCAGCGTCCACCGCCACCAGGCGCGGAAGAAGTCCCCGACCGCGTCCCGCTCGGCCGGCGTCCAGCCCGCCCAGTGTCGGGCGATCCGGCGGGCCAGCGTGTCCGGCCAGGAGTGGTCGACCATCTCGCCGGCGGCGTAGGCGGTCAGCAGCCGGGGCGCCAGGTGCGGCAGCTCGCTCCCGTCACCCCAGGTGCCCGGGTTGGACAGGTAGCTGCCGAGTTGGTCCGGCGTCAGCGCGCGCAGCGGCGTACGCCGGAACCGGTCGACGTCCGCCGGGTCCACGCAGTGCTCGCACGCTGCCATATCGGACGGCATCGGGTGCCCGGCGAACACGGCGTACAGCCGCTCACCCGCCCGCTCCACCGGATCCGCCCACACCCCGACAGTCTCCCCACCTCTCGCGACGGGCGTCGACCGGATAATCGCCGGTCAGTAGGACTTGTCCTGGCCGAGGACGTGCTGGGCGACGAAGTTGAGGATCATCTCGCGGCTCACCGGGGCGATCCGGCCGGCCCGCACCGCGCCGAGCAGCGTCGCCACCCCGTACTCCGTGGTCATGCCGGCCCCGCCGAGCGCCTGGACGGCGGTGTCCACGGCGAGCGCGGCGGCCTCGCCGGCCGCGTACTTGGCCATGTTGCCGGCGACGCCGGCCTCCAGGTCGCGGCCGGCGTCGTAGAGCGTGGCCGCCTTGTGGATCATCAGGCGGGCCAGCTCGACCTGCACGGCCGCGTGCGCGAGCGGGTGCGCGACGCCCTGGTGGGAGCCGATCGACCGGCCGCCCCAGACCTTGCGGGTGGCGGTGTAGTCGGACGCCTTCTCGATGGCGTAGCGGCCGGTGCCGGCGCCCATCGCGGCCACCGTGATGCGTTCCGGGTTGAGGCCGGCGAACAGCGCCGGCAGGCCGGCGTCGAGCGACTCGCCGACGAGCGCGTCGGCGGGCAGCCGGACGTCGTCCAGGTAGAGCAGGAACTGGTTCTCCGGGGACAGGATCTCCATGTCCAGCTTCGACTTCTCCAGCCCCGGAGCGTCGGTCGGCACGATGAACAACGCCGGCTTGAGCTTTCCGGTGGCGGAGTCTTCGGTCCGGGCCACCACCAGCACGTGATCGGCCTCGTCCACGCCGGAGATGTAGACCTTGCGGCCGGTGAGCAGCCAGTCGTCGCCGTCGCGGCGGGCCACCGTGCCGAGCCGGTGGAAGTTCGAGCCGGCGTCCGGTTCGGTGATCGCGAAGACGATCTTCTGGGAGCCGTCGGCGAGGCCGGGCAGGTGCCGTTTGCGCTGCTCCTCCGTACCATGCTTGTGGATCACCGTGGCGGCGATGGCGGGGGAGACCACGAGCAGCAGCAGCGGGCAGCCCGCCGCGGCCAGTTCCTCGCAGACAAGCGCCAGCTCGGTGATGCCGCCGCCGCCACCGCCGTACTCGGTGGGGATGTTGACGCCGAGGTAGCCGAGCCGGCCGGCCTCGTGCCACAGCTCGGTGGTGTGTTCCCCGGCCTTGGCTTTCGACACGAAGTAGGAGTGGCCGTACCTGCGGCCCAGCGCCCGGACGGCGTCGCGGAGCTGGTCCTGCTCGTCGGTGAGGTCGAAGTTCACTGCGGGTCCTCCTCGGGGTCGACCACGGCCAGCACGGTGCCCGTCTCCACCTGGCCGCCGGGCGGCACCGGCAGCTCCGCCACGATGCCGGCGGCCGGGGCGAGCACCTGATGTTCGAGCTTCATCGCTTCCAGCGTCAGCAGCAGGTCACCGGCGGCGACCCGCTGGCCGACCTCGACGTGCACCCGGGTCACCGCGCCGGGCAGCGGCGCGAGCAGTGACCCGGCCGCCAGCGCCGCGGTGGGCGGGGGCAGCCGCGGCAGCTCGGTGAGGCTCGTCGCCCCGTCCGGGCCGTCCACGAAGACCGACGAACCCACCCGGTGTACGCGGAACGCGCGCCGCACCCCGTCGACGTCGAGCACCACCCGGTCCGGCGCGGCGCTCACCAGCCCCACCCGCGCCTGCGGCTCGCCGGCTCCGGTGTTAATAGGGGCCCCTTCCTCTACCGAATCCGTTAAAAGGGGCCCCCGCCTTTCCCACTCGGCGAGGGCGCCGGTGCGGGTGAGGCGGTAGCTGATCTCGATGGTGGTGAAGCGGGTGAGCTGGGGGAGGGCGGGGACGTTGCGCCAGCCGGACGGCAGGCCCGCCAGCACCGGTGCGGCGGCCCGGCGCGCTGCCGCGCCCGCCAGCGCCGCCGCCAGCGCGGCCACCGGAAGCTGGTCCGGCGGCAGCAGCGGGGCGAAGACCTCGGGGTGCCGGTCCAGGAAGCCGGTGTCCACGTCGGCGGCGGTGAACTCCGGGCTGCGCAGCACGCGCACCAGCAGATCCCGGTTGGTGGCCACGCCGTGCAACTCGGCCCGGGCCAGCGCGCCGGCCAGGGCGCGGGCCGCCTCGGCACGGGTGGGCGCCCAGGCGACAAGCTTCGCGAGCATCGAGTCGTAGTGCACGCTCACCGTCGAGCCGTCCACCACGCCCGAGTCCAGGCGCAGCCCGCGCGCCGGCCCGAACTCGGCGGCCACCCCGGGGATCGCGAACCGGTGCAGCGTGCCGGTCGCCGGGCGGAAGCCCTCGGCCGGTTCCTCGGCGCAGAGCCGCACCTCGATCGCGTGCCCCTCGGCGGGCGGCGTGGCCGGGACCGGCAGCGGCTCGCCCTCGGCCACGAGCAGTTGCAGCCGGACCAGGTCCAGCCCGGTGGTCAGCTCGGTGACCGGGTGTTCCACCTGGAGGCGGGTGTTCATCTCCAGGAAGTGCACCTGCCCGTCCGGCGCGAGCAGGAACTCCACAGTCCCCGCGCCCACGTAGTCGACCGCCCGCCCGGCCGCCACCGCCGCCTCGTGCAGGCGCGCGCGCACCCCGTCGGGCAGCACCCCCGGCGCCTCCTCGACGATCTTCTGGTGCCGGCGCTGGATCGAGCAGTCGCGTACCCCGAGCGCCATCACCGTGCCGTGGGTGTCGCCGAATATCTGCACCTCGACGTGCCGGCCGCGTTCGACGTACCGCTCGATGAAGACCGTGCCGTCGCCGAACGCCGACGCCGCCTCGCGGCGCGCGCCCGCGACGGCCTCGGCCAGCCCGGCGGCGTCGCGGACGATCCGCATGCCCCGGCCGCCACCGCCCGCGGTGGCCTTGACCAGCACCGGGAAGTCGGTGACCTGGTCGGGGTCGGTCCAGGTGGGCAGCATCGGCACGCCCGCGTCGGCGAGCAGCGCCTTGGCGGCCATCTTGTCGCCCATCGCGGCGATCGCCTTGGCCGGCGGACCCACCCACGTCAGGCCGGCGTCGGTCACCGCGGCGGCGAACTCGGCGTTCTCGGCGAGGAAGCCGTAGCCGGGGTGGACCGCGTCCGCGCCGGCCCGCCGGGCCGCGTCCAGGATCAGGTCAATCCGCAGGTACGTCTCGGCCGGCGTGTTCCCCGGGAGCCGGACCGCCTGGTCGGCCTCGGCGACGAACGGCGCGTCGGCGTCCGCGTCGGAGTGCACGGCCACGGTCGCCACGCCGAGCGCCCGGCAGGTGGCGAAGACCCGGCGGGCGATCTCCCCCCGGTTCGCCACGAGAAGCTTCGTGATCATTCGCGCTGAGCCTGCCTTTCGTTCGCGACTGCGGGACTCCGCTTCGCTGCGTTCCTCGCGCTCACAGGTCACATCCGGAAGACGCCGAAGCCGTCGGCGCCCCTCACCGGTCCGTTGTGGATCGCCGACAGGCAGAGCCCGAGGACGGTACGGGTGTCGCGGGGGTCGATCACCCCGTCGTCGTAGAGCCGGCCGGAGAGGAACAACGCCCCGGACTGCGACTCGATCTGCTGCTCGACCATCATCCGCATGGCCGCGTCGGAGTCCTCGTCGTAGTCGCGGCCCCGGGCGGCGGCTGCCTGCCGGGCGACGATCGACAGCACGCCGGCCAACTGCGCCGGCCCCATCACCGCCGACTTCGCGTTCGGCCAGGTGAACAGGAACCTCGGCTCGTACGCCCGACCGCACATGCCGTAGTTGCCGGCGCCGTAGGAGGCGCCCAGGTTGACGGTCAGGTGCGGTACCGTCGAGTTCGACACCGCGTTGATCATCAGCGCGCCGTGCTTGATGATGCCGCGCTGCTCGTACTCGGTGCCGACCATGTAGCCGGTGGTGTTCTGGAGGAAGACGAGCGGAGTGTCGGCCGCGTTGGCGAGCTGGATGAACTGGGTCGCCTTCTGCGCCTCCTCGCTGAACAACACGCCCCGGGCGTTCGCCAGCACGCCGACCGGCCAGCCGTGCAGCTCGCCCCAACCGGTCACCAGCGCGGTGCCGTAGCCGGGCTTGAACTCGTCGAACGCGCTGTCGTCGAGCACCCGGGCCAGCACCTCGCGCGGGTCGAACGGCACCTTCAGGTCGGCGCTGGCGAGGCCGAGCAGCTCCTCCGGGTCGTACCGGGGTGGCAGCGGGGACAAGGTGCGCGGCGGCGGGCCGTGCTTGCGCCAGTTGAGCCGGCGTACGCACTGGCGGGCCAGCCGGATCCCGTCCCGTTCGTCCTCGGCGAGGAAGTCGGCCAGGCCGGACGTGCTGGCGTGCATCGCCGCGCCGCCGAGTGACTCGTCGTCGGTGACCTCGCCGGTGGCCATCTTCACCAGCGGTGGTCCGGCCAGGTAGACCTGCGACCGGTCCCGGATCATGATGGTGAAGTCCGACATGCCGGGCACGTACGCGCCGCCGGCAGTGGCGTTGCCGAAGACCACGCTCACCGTGGGGATCTTCGCCTTGGAGAGCCGGGTCAGGTCGCGGAACACCCGCCCGCCGGGAATGAAGATCTCCGCCTGGCTGGGCAGGTCCGCGCCGGCCGACTCGACCAGGTTCACCATCGGCAGCCGGTTCGCGAGCGCGATCTCACCCGCCCGCCGGGTCTTCGCCAGCGACCACGGGTTGACCGCGCCGCCGCGTACCGTCGGGTCGTTCGCCACGATCAGGCACTCCACGCCCTCGACCACGCCGATGCCGGTCACGGTGCTGGCGCCCACCGGGAAGTCGGTGCCGTACGCGGCCACCGGCGACAGCTCCAGGAACGGGCTGTCCGGGTCGAGCAGCAACTCGATTCGTTCCCGGGGGAGCAGCTTGCCGCGCTTGTGGTGCCGGGTCACGTACTTCTCGCCGCCGCCGGCCCGCGCCTGGTCGAGCGCCGCCTCCAGTTCGGCGAGGCGTTCCCGCAGCGCCTCCCGGTTGGCCGCGAACGCCGGCGCCGACGGGTCGATCGTGCTCTGGAGAACGGTCACAGGCCCATGCCCTTCGCGATGATCTCGTTCATGATCTCGGTGGTGCCGCCGCCGATGCCGAGGATCCGGGCGTCCCGGTAGTGCCGTTCCACCTCGGCGTCGCGCAGGTAGCCGAACCCGCCGTGCAGTTGCAGCGCGGCGTCGACCACGTGGTCGCAGGCGGCCACCGCCACGTTCTTCGCCATCGCCACCTCGGTCACCACCGGCTGCCCCGCGGCGACGCGCTCCGCGACCTCGTGCACGTACGCCCGGGCCGCCTCGGCGCGGGTGTGCATCTCGGCCAGCCGGTGTCGGACGAGCTGCCGGCCGGCGAGCGGGCGGCCGAACGTGGAGCGGTCCCGGCACCACCGCACCGCCAGGTCGACGCAGCGCTGCGCGGTCGCGTACGCCTGCGTGGCGAGCGAGAGCCGCTCGGTGGCGAACTGCTGCATGATGGCGAGGAAGGCGGTGTCCTCTGGCCCGACCCGGTTCGTCACCGGCACCCGGACGTCGACGAAGGACAGCTCGGCGGTGTCCGAGCAGTGCCAGCCCAGCTTCTCCAGCCGACGGCCCACGGTGAACCCGGGCGTGCCCTTGTCGATCACCAGCAGGCTCAGCGAGCCCGACCCGGGGAAGTCGGTGCAGACCGCGGTGGTCACGAAGTCCGCCCGGACGCCGCTGGTGATGTAGGTCTTCGACCCGTTCACCACGTAGTGGTCGCCGTCGCGTACCGCGCAGGTGCGGATCGCCGCCACGTCCGAGCCGCCGTCCGGTTCGGTGATCGCCAGCGAGCCGATCATGGTGCCGGCCAGCGTCGGCCGTACGTAGGTGTCGATGAGGTGCTGCGGACCGCCGGCGCCCGAGCCGGCCGTGTCGCCGCAGGCGGCGACGATGTGCGGCAGCGCGATGCCGTGCGTGAACAGCGCCGCGACCAGCCCGGACGAGCCGCCCGAGCGGATGATCTCCTCGGTGACGACGATCGAGTCGAGCAGGTCGCCCCCGCTGCCGCCGACCGACTCGGGGAAGCCGACGCCGAGCAGCCCGATCTTCGCGGCGGTCTCGTGCAACGACCGGGGCACCTCGCCGGCCCGCTCCCAGCCGGCCAGGTGGGGCAGCACCTCCCGGGTGACGAAGGCGCGGGTCAGCTCGCGGAGCTGGCGTCGTTCGGGGGTGTCCACGAGGGTCATGCCGGCACCTCCGCCGGCAGGTCGACCACCCGGGCGCGGAGCAGCTCGCCCAGCGCCTTGGCCTGCGGGTCGAACCGGGTGGACGCGGCCACGCCCGGCCCCAGCAGTCCCCGGATCACGAAGTTGACCGCGCGCAGGTTCGGCAGCTCGTACCGCTCCACGGCAAGCGTCGCCGTCTCCGGCAGCAGGTCCGCCAGCCGCTCGACGGTGAGCCAGCCGCGCAGCCAGTCCCAGGTGGCGTCCGTCCGGGCCCACACGCCGAGGTTGGCGTCCCCACCCTTGTCGCCCGAGCGCGCTCCCACCACCTCCCCCAACGCTCCGCGCCGGCTGAGGTGTAAGGCGGGGGCCCCGCTTAACGCATTCGGTAGAGGCGGGGGCCCCGCCAATCGTTTCGTCGTGGGCGGCGGCGGGATCGGGACGCGCTCGCCGGACGGGAGCACCGCCACGTGCTCCATCGCGTCCTGCGCGACGGTGTCGGCGGTGAACACGCCGTACGGCGTCGCGTCGCCGGGCAGCGTGGTCAACGTGCAGCCCGGGTAGGAGGCGAGCGCCAACTCCACCGCGGCGGTCGAGAACGCCCGCCCGGCCCGCGCCCGGTCGCCGTCCCGCAGGTGTACGTGCAGCAGCGCGCTCGCCGCCTCGGTGTCGGCGGCGTCCGGGTGGTCGGTGCGGGCCAGCGTGAACTCCAGCCCGTCGACGCCGACCGCCTCCTCCATCTGGCCCCGGACCAGGGCCGCCTTGGCCGGGATGTCCAGCCCGCACAGCACGAACGTCATCGAGTTGCGGAAGCCGCCCAGGTTGTTGACGCCCACCTTCAGCGTGTCCGGCGGCGGCGTGCCGCGCACCCCGGAGACCCGGACCCGGTCCGGCCCCTCCTGCTCCAGGCGCACCGTGTCCAGCCGGGTCACCACGTCCGGCCCGAGATAGTCCGGCCCGCCCACCTCGTACAGCAGTTGGGCGGTGACCGTCTCGACGGTGACCGCGCCACCGGTGCCCGGGTGTTTGGTGAGCACCGACGACCCGTCCGGGTGCAGCTCGGCGATCGGGAAGCCGGGCCGGTGCCCGCCGTCCGGCAGCTCGGTGAAGAAGCTGAAGTTGCCGCCGGTGACCTGCGCCCCACACTCGATCAGGTGCCCGGCGACTGTCGCCCCGGCCAGCGCGTCGAGGTCGTCGCGGGTCCAGCCGAAGCGGGCGATCGCCGGCCCCATCGTCAGGGAGGCGTCGGTGACCCGCCCGGTGACCACCACGTCCGCGCCCGCGTCGAGGCAGGCCGCGATCCCGAACGCGCCCAGGTACGCGTTCGCGGTGAGCGCGTCCGGTCGGGGGAGCGCGTCGCCCTCCACGTACCCGACCCGCACGTCGAGGCCGAGCCGCGCGGCGAGCGACCGGACCGCGTCGGCCAGGCCGCCCGGGTTGAGGCCGCCGGCGTTCGTGACAAGGGTGACCCCGCGCTCCAGCGCGGTGCCGAGCACGCCCTCCAGTTGCCGCAGGAACGTCTTCGCGTAGCCGAGCGACGGGTCACGCATCCGGTCCCGGCCGAGGATCAGCATGGTCAACTCGGCCAGGTAGTCGCCGGTCAGCACGTCCAACTCACCGCCGTCGAGCATCTCCCGCCAGGCGGCGAACCGGTCGCCGTAGAAGCCGGAGGCGTTGCCGACCCGCAGCGCGCTCATAGGTGCGCCCCGCTCGCCGGCTGCCGCTTGTCGCCGGGCGGCCCGGCGAACGCCTGGGCCACGTCCAGCCACTCGTCGGCGACCGGACCGGTCGCGACCAGGGCCAGGTCGGCGCGGTGCCGCCGCTGCGTCACCAGCAGGCAGAAGTCGAGCGCCGGCCCGGTCACCCGGTCGGCGGCGTCCGCCGGCCCGAACGCCCAGACCTCGTCGCCGGCGGGCGCGGCCAGCTCGACCCGGACCGGGTCCGCCGGCACCGCGCGGCCGTGCGCGGCGAAGCCGTGCCCGAGGGTACGGAAGCCGAGGTACGCGATGTGCCGCAGCCGGGCGGTCGGGGTGCGGGTGACGCCGAGCGCGTCGGCGACGTCCTCGCCGTGCGCCCAGGTCTCCATGAGCCGGGCGGTGGCCATCGAGGTGGGCGACATCCGGGTCCCGTACCAGGGCAGCTTCTCGCCGGCCGGGGCGGCGGCCAGGGCCGCCGCGAGCGCGGACCGGCCGTCCCGCCAGCGGGTCAGCAGCGCGTCAGGCGGAGCGAGGAACGCCTCGGCGCCGTCCTCGACCAGGCGGGACAGGTCCGGCGCGGCGGTGACCGAGGCGAAGAACGCCGACTCGTCGGTGGCGGCCAGGTGGGCCACGTGGTCGGTCCAGGCCAGGTGCGCGATCTGGTGCGCGACGGTCCAGCCCGCTGCGGGGGTGGATCGGGTCCAGCCCTCCGGGGGTAACCCGCTGACGAGAGCGTCGAGCTGGTCGGACTCGGCGGCGAGATCCGCGAGCAGTGCGGTCAGGTCGACCATGGGGCCTCCGCAGGGTGGGCCGGTCAGGGGCGTCGAATCAGTGCGGCCCGTCGTCGGTGTCGGGGGTGAGGAGCGTGGCGAGCTGGCGTTTCCAGGTGTGCAGCAGCGCCGCGCGGCGGGTCGAGTCGTCGTTGAGCAGGTTTGCCACGCCCAGCCCGCGAAGCAGGTCGAGGGTGGCCTGCACCGCCTCGCGGACGCCGGGGCGGCGTTCGTCGACGTCGAGCAGCTCGACGGTGAGTCTGTGCATCTCCCGGCCCACCGTGGCCTCCAGCGGGACGAGCGCGCCGCGCAGCTCGGCGTCGGTGCGGGCGGCGACCCAGAGTTCGAGGGCGGCGACGAAGAGCGGCCCGGTGAAGGCCGCGCCGAGAAGGTCGATCACCCGGTCCAGTCGTTGCGGGCCGGGCGGCAGCGCGTCCGCCTCGGTGCGCAGCTCGACCGCCCGGCGCTCGGCGAGGTGGCCGACGGCGGCGGTGACGAGCGCGGCCCTGGTGGGGTAGTGGTGGAGCTGCGCGCCCCGGGAGACACCGGCGCGGGCGGCCACCACGGTGGTGGTGGTGCCGGACCAGCCGTGCTCCACCAGGCATTCGACGGTCGCCTCCAGCAGCCGGGCCTGGGTGGCGCGGCTGCGTTCCTGCTGCGGGACGCGGGTCGGTGCGGCGGGCACGGGGACAGCCTCCCGTCCCGGAAACAAACAGTCAAGACTGACTTTTTCTCGGGCCGACATCCGACACCTCCGGCGGCCGGATTCGGCGATACTGTGCTCCGTTCACGGGGAGGGCACGAGACATGGATCAATTCGTGCTGGTCGGCGGCTCCGGATTCCTCGGCACCGCCACCGCCGAGGCATTGCTGGCCGCCGGGGCGCGGGTCACCACCGTGGACCGCCATCCGCCGGCCGAGGCGCACACCGCCGCCGGCCTCGACTGGATCCCGGTGGACCTGCTCACCGACGACCCGCCCGAGCTGCCGCCCGGCATCGTCGTGGTGCTGCTCGGCGCCAGCGAGCCGCGTCCCCGCCGGCCCTGGACGCTGCCGCTCGACAACGCCGTCAGCACCGCCCGGCTGCTGCCCCGCCTCGCCGGCCGGCGGGTGGTGCTGACCTCGTCCGTCGAGGTGTACGGCGCGGTGGCCGGGCCACTGACCGAGGACACCGCGCCCGAGCTGCCGTGGACCGTCGAGGAGATCGACGACTGGTGCGCGCGGGCTCGCGAGCTGGCCCGGACACCCTGCCCACCCTGGCGGTCCGCCCCGCTGGCCCGCGCCATGGCCGACGCCGATCCCACCGGCCGCTGGACGTACGCGATGGCGAAGCTCGCCCAGGAACGGCTCGTCGCCGGCGCGGTCGACCCCGATCGGCTGACCGTGCTCCGGCTCGCGAACGTGGTCGGCGCGGGACAGCACCGGGTCGCCACCCGGCTGGTCCGCCGGGCCCGCCAGGGGTTGCCGCTGCCGGTCACCGCGGACGCCGTCCGCAGCTTCCTGCCCGCCGGCGCGCTCGCCCGGATGCTGCTCGACGGGATCGGCCCCGGCGTCTGGAACGTCGGCGGGGAGCCGGTGCCCCTCACCGACCTCGCCACCTGGATCCGGGACCTGTGCGGCTCGTCGTCGCCGCTGCGGACCGTACCCCGCTCCACGCCGGACAGCTCCGGGCTGGTGGTCACCGACAGGCTGGCCGCCGCCGGCCACCGGATCGGTCCGCTCCGCCCGCACCTGGCGGCGCTGGTCGCCGAGGTGGACGCCGACCGGACCCCGCTGTTCCGGCCGCCGCTGCCGGTGGTCGTGCCGCCCCCGCCGGCCAACCCCGAGCTGGTGGCCGCCCGCCAGCAGGAGGCGCTCGCCAGCGGCGAGGTCAAGCACGGCAACCGGTGGACGCGCGAGCTGACCGAACGACTGGGCAAGGAACTGGAACTCGACGACGACCACCGGGTCCTTGTCACCGCGTCCGGCACCGCCGCGTTGCGGATCATGGTGGCCGCCACCGTCGGCCCGGCCCGCCCCGGCGACGTGGCGGTGCTGCCGTCGTACACCTTTCCCGCGACCGCGGAGATCCTGGTCCAACTCGGGTACGCGCTGCGCTTCGCCGACGTGGACGCCGCGACCTGGACGCTCGATCCGGCGGCCGTCGCCACCGCGATCGGGCGCGGCGGCGTACGGGTGGTGCTCGGCGTCGACACCTTCGGCAACCCGTGCGACTACCCGGCCCTGCGTGCGGTCTGCGACGCGGCCGGGGTGGCGCTGCTTGCCGACTCCGCCGCCGCCCTCGGCAGCCTGCACCAGGGACGCCCGGTGGCGCAGCAGGCGCTCGCCCACTCGTACTCGATGAGTTTCGCCAAGGTGGTCTCGGCCGGTGGGGCCGGCGGCGCCCTGGTGCTGCCCGCCGACGCCGCCGAGGCGGTGCTCGCCGCGCCCGCCGGCTGGACCCGCTCGGAGCTGATGAACGAGTTGCACGCCGTCGTCGCGGTCGACCAGCTTGCGGAACTGGACACGCTGGTCCGCCGACGGGTCGAGGTGGCCGAGGTGTACGCGGACGCCGCGCGCGCCCTGCCGGTGGAGTTCCAGCAGGTCCGCCCCGGGGACCGGCACTGCTGGGTGCACTGGGTGGCCCGGGTCGCCGAGCGGGACCTGGTGGCGGCGGAGCTGGCCGCCCTCGGCGTGCAGACCAAGCCCTACTTCGCGGCCATCCACCGGGGCCCGCTCGGCGGCGGCGAACCACTGCCGGTGACCGACCGGCTGGACGCCGAGGCGCTGGCCCTGCCCATGTCCTCGGAACTCACCGTGGAGCAGGCCGAACGGGTCGTCGCCGCGCTGCGCCGCTGCCTGGACTGACGCCCGCGCCTCAGACCGGGGCGCGGCGGCCGGTCACCAGCAGTTGCTTGCCGGCGTCGGCGAGGACCGGGTCGTCGCCGAGCCGGCGCTCCAGCGCCAGCAGCGCCTCCGGGTCGGCGGCGAGTCGCGCGGCCAGCCCCGCGCGACCCAGCGGCCCGGCGCTCACCAGCAACCCGGCGCTGCGGACCTCGACCAGGCCGGCGGCGGCGAACGCGGCCTCCAGCCGGGCGCGGTCCAGCAGGTGCAGGTCGGCGGCGTGCCCGCCGGCCCGCCACACGCCCCGACGCCGGGCCAACCGGTCCACCACCTCGTCGTCCCGGCCCGCGCCGATCAGCTCCAGCACCAGGCCGACGAGCGAGTCGACGAGCACGGCAAGCACCCCGCCCGGGCGCAGCCAACCGGCCAGGTGCCGGACCGCCCGCTCGGGATCGGCGGTGTACTGGAGGGAACCCATGGCCAGCACCGCACCGGCCGTGGCGGGCAGCGTCACGTCCGTCATCGAGCCCTCGACCAGGGTGAAACCGGGACCGGGCGGCCGCCGGCGCAGCTCGGCGATCATCCCCGGCGCCTGCTCCACACCTGTCACCGGGTGGCCCAGGTCGAGCAGCCGCCGAGCCCAGCGGCCCACCCCGCAGCCGACGTCCACCACCGGCGCGTCCGGCGGCAGCAGCGCCCGCACCCGCTCCCACGCCAGGTCGTCGTAGGCGCGCCGGTGCGGCACCGCGAAGTGCTCCTCGTAGCCGGGGGCCAGCGCGTCGTACAGCGGCTGGCTCGGGCGCATCGGCTCAGACAAGGCTGCGCCGCCCGCGCCGCCACTGCCGGTCGGCCAGATAGGTGCCGGGTCGCCAGCGCAGGTTGAGGCTGTAGTTGCTGCCGCAGCCGACGCACTCCTTGCGGAACAGCCGCGCGTGCTCGGCGCGGTATTCCGGGGCGTCGACGATCTCGGCGATCGGCCGCTGCCGGACCGAGGCGGTCGGGTCGTGCGCCCAGCAGCCGCCGATCTCACCCCGGGAGTGCACCATCAGCTTGAGCTGCGACTCGGCGCACGGCAGGTCACGTTGCACCAGGTCGTCGAAGTGCCCGCGCAGGTAGCGCAGCTCCGAGTAGCGCGGCAGCCACCGCCGGTCGGCCCGGGCCATCGCCTCCAGCTCGGCCAGCGCCGCGTCGAGCCGGTCGCCGGCCACGTCGGTCTGCCCGGTGACCGCGTCGGTGCGGAACAGGAACGTCCGGTCGGTGACCAGGTTGAGATAGAGCGTCACGCCCAGCTCCTGGGCCAGCGCCGCGATGCCGGGCAGGCTGTCCACATTGTCCCGCATCACGGTGAAGTTCATCCGCACCTTCAGGCCGAGCCGGTCGCGCTCCGCGATCAGGTTGCGCAGGTGGCGGGTGGTCGTCTCGAACGCGCCGAGCCGGCCCCGGATCCGGTCGTGCACCAACGCCGTCGGCCCGTCGACGGAGACGTTGAAGCTGCGTACGCCCGCGGCGAGCACCTCGGCGAGGACGGGCGGGGTGAGCCGGATGCCGTTGGTGTTCAGGTGCAGGTGGCGTACGCCCACCTCGCGGGCGTACGCCATCAGGGCCAGCGCGTCCGGCCGGATCAACGGCTCGCCGCCGGTGAAGTTGACCTTGTGGATGCGTAGCGCGACGAGTTGCCGCAGGACGTCCCGCCACTCCTCGGTCGACAACTCGCCCTTGGTGTTCGTGGTCCAGCAGCCGCAGCTCGTGCAGCGCAGGTTGCAGTTGTCGGTGAGGAACAGCTCGGCGACGAGCGGCCGTACGTGCAGCCGGGGGGCGACCCGTTCCTTGACCGCGAGCCGGCCGAAGAACCAGGCCAGCCGTGCGGTGTCGGCCATGCTCACGGGCACCTCCGGTCGGTGTCGGTGTCGGTCTCGCGCACGGGCGTCTCCGGGCGTTTCCGGGCGACGACGAAGAGGTTGGCCGAGCGGAACAGCCGGCCGTCGAGGTGGATGCCGCGCTCCAACAGCCGGCGCAGCGACCCGCCGGTGAGCAGCGCCGGGATCTGCAACCACCGCCAGAACAGGTTCGCCCCGGTGACCGTGGTCGGCGCGAAGCCCGCCGCGCGCAGCAGGTCGAGCAGCTCCCCGGTGCGGTAGTTGGTGTGCCGGTCCCGGCCGACCGACATGTCGCCGCGCAGGTCGTCGGAGAGGTCGGCGAACCGGCTGTGCCACACCTGCGCCCCGAACCGCCACGAGTAGATCCGGCGGTGCAGCCGGGGGAAGTCGAACTTCGCATTGTCCGGGTCGAGGAAGCTGAAGACGTGCCGGCGCGGCACGGTCAGCACCAGCAGCCCGCCGGGGGCGAGCACCCGGTGCGTCTCGGCGAGCAGCGCGGCCTCGTCCGGCACGTGCTCCAGCACGTCGAGCATGCTCACCGAGTCGAAGCGACAGTCGGGGAACGGCAACGGCCCGCCGACCCGGAGCCGGTGCAGTGGCAGGCCCGGGTGGCGGGCGGCCAGCCCGGCGAGGTAGCCCGGGTGCGGGTCGGCGCCCTCGCAGCTCACCGTGCCGTGCTCGTGCAGCGTGCCGAGGAAGTCACCGGGACCGCAGCCCAGGTCGAGGTGCCGGCCGGTGCGACCGGCGAGCGCCGCCCAGGCGAACGCGTACCGGCGCAGCGGATGGGTGGCGAACGGCTGCCGGGTCGCCTCGTCGGCCCGGCTCGTCGGCCCGGTTCGGCGCTCGTCGGCCCGGCTCATCGGACCAGCCGGGCGCAGAGCGCGTCGAGCGTGGCGACAAGCCGTTCGTCGTCGACCGCGTCGGGCAGCGGCCGTTCGGCGAGCAACAGCCGCTGCCGCTCCGGGTGCCCGGCCACCACGGCCGGCAGGTCGGTCACGTCCCACACCGCGACCACCCGACCCGTGCGCTCCTCCGCGCGCAGGTAGGAGACCTGGTGGTCGTTGCCCATCTCGCCCCGTGCGGCCTCCCGGGCCACCGCGACCGGCACCCGGCCGAGGCGCTGGACCAGGCGGACGGTGTTGCCCGCGTGGGTGATCACCACGTCGGCGGCGGCCAGCCGCTCCCGCAGGTCGTCCAGGGGCAGGAACGCCTCGTGCGGGCACGGCGGTGTCACGGTCGAGGTGCCGGTCTGAACGAACACGTCGTGCGCGGCGCAGAGCGGCGCGACGGCGGCGACCAGGCGGTCGAACGGCCACGGACCCATGCCGACGGTGACCAGGACGCGGGCCATGCTCAGTAGAGCTCACCGATGAGCACCGCGCGGGGCCGGGAGGCCAGCAGGGCGGGCCGCTGGACCAGCACCGCGGCGGCGAGCCGGGAACAGAGCCGGGCGGCGGCCCCGGCGGGCCCGGTCATGTTGAACGTCTCCAGCCACAGCGACGGCACCCGGAGCAGGCGGGCGGCGAGGAAGACTCCCACCGCCACTCCGGTGCCGGCCGACACCACCACGTCGGGTCGCTCCCGGCGCAGCAGACGCAGGGCCCGCCAGGTCGCCGGCACCACCCGGAGCCGGGTGCGCGTCGACAGCTCGGGCTGCCAGTGCACCCGCTGCCCGGCCAGCGCGACCTCGGTGTCGGGGGCGCGGACCGCCACCCAGGCCGGGTCGTGCCGCTCCCACCAGGGGCGCAGTGCGAGCAGGTCCAGCAGGACGCCGCCGCTGCTGGAGACGAGGAGTATCCGGTAACGCCGGCCCATCACGCCACGCTATCGCAGAGTCGCGGATCGGGGCGGCCCGGTCCAGGGTGGACGGTCGTCGGCAGCCGTCCCGGGGACCGAAGGAGGCGAGGAGGTCGGGACCGGCCCGGGCCGCGCGGGGCGGACCGGGCCGGAGCGAATCGGGGCCGGGAGGGTCAGACCCGCGCGCGGCGGGCCAGGCGCTCCGGGTCGAGGATGATGATGCTCTTGCCGTCCAGTCGCAGCCAGCCGCGTGAGGCGAAGTCGGCGAGCGCCTTGTTGACGGTCTCCCGGGAGGCGCCGACGAGCTGGGCGATCTCCTCCTGGGTGAGGTCGTGGGTCACCCGCAGCACGCCGCCGTCGCGGGTGCCGAACCGGCCGGCCATCTGGAGCAGGTTCTTGGCGACCCGGCCCGGCACGTCGGTGAAGATCAGGTCGGCGAGTGAGTCGTTGGTCCGGCGCAGCCTGCGGGCCAGCACCCGGAGCAGCTGCTCGGCGATCTCCGGGCGGTTGTTGAGCCACGGCCGCAGGGCCTGCTTGCGCAGCCGGACCAGCCGGGTGTCGGTGACCGCGGTGGCGGTCGCCGTCCGCGGGCCGGGGTCGAACAGCGACAGCTCGCCGACCATGTCCGACGGGCCCATCACGGCGATCAGGTTCTGCCGGCCGTCCGCCGCGCGGCGACCGACCTTGATCTTGCCGGACAGGAGGATGTAGAGACTGTCTCCGGGCTCGCCCTCGTTGAAGACGACCTCGCCCTTGCGGACCTCGATCGTCTCCATCTCCTTGGCGAGCGCCTCGGCAGCCTCCGGGTCAACGCCCTGGAAGATCCCGCTGCGGGCCAGTACCTCGTCCATCGCGCACCTCCGCCTGCGCGTGCCGTCCGTCGGCCGGGTCCGCCGTCCGCTGATCCCTCGCGCGCCGCCAGTCTAGGCGCACGTGAGCAGGAATCGGAGGTGCACCCCTGGATCTCGCTCCCTGGTCGGGCCGGCGCCACCCCTGCCCACCTGTGATCGTAGGGTGACCGGCGTGCTGGGTGAGCCGATCCTTACCAGCCGGTCGGAGGCCGGGTGGGACATTCCGCTGTTGGTCTGGCGGGCCGCCACGCCGTTGCTCGCGGTCGGCTCCGCCCCGCTGGGCGGGGGGATCGGCGTCCGGGGGTGGGTGGTGAACGCGACCGTGCCGATGTCGTACGACCGGGACGACCCCGCCGCCCACCTGGCCGGGCTGGCCCGCGATCTCGACCTGGACGGACCCGGGGTCGGGCTGCTGACCGGCGTGGACGTGAGCGAGGTGGTGCGCCGGGCGGACGGTGGTGTCCGGGTCTGGGCGACGGTCGGCCTGGGCGCCCCGGTGTGGGCCGCCGCGCCCGCCCCCGCCGCCGTGACGGACCCGGCCGCCGCGACGGCCCGGCGCGTCGGCACGGTCAACATCGTCGTGTACGTGCCGGCCCGGCTCGGGGACGCGGCCCTGGTCAACGCGGTGGCCACGGCCACCGAGGCGAAGGCGCAGGCGATCTGGGAGCTGGGGCTGCCGGCCACCGGGACCGCCACCGACGCGGTGACCGTGCTCTGCCCGGCCGACGGCGAGCCGGCCCCGTACGGCGGCCCGCGCTCGGCGTGGGGCGCACCGCTGGCCCGCGCCGTGCACGCCGCGGTGCGCGACGGCGGCGCCGGCACGGTGGTGCCGTGGTCCGACCGGCGGGCAGGCTGACGTGCGCGGGCGACTACTCCGGCCATTCGGCCCTCGTCGCGGCGTTCCCGGCACGGTAGCGTCGCCGACGATGTACGCTCCCACCCCTTCTGTGTCCCGTGCCCGTCGCCCCGCCGGTCCGGGCCCGCGCCGCGTCGACCCCGCCGCGCGCCGGTCCGTCCTCGGCGCGCGGCTCGCCGCGCTCGGCGCCCTCTTCGCGGTCCTGCTCGCCGCCGGCTGCTCGGACTCCGGCGGCGACGACCCGCTCTGGCAGAACGGGCAGGGCGGGGGGTCGACCGGCTCGGCCGGGCCCGCCACGGGCGACCAGCCGGCGGCCGGCGAGTCGAAGGAGCCGTCGATCTCACTCACCGCGACCGGCGACGTGATCATGGGGAACGCGCCGGACCGGCTTCCCCCCAACGGCGGCAAGGGCTTCTTCGACGACGTGAAGTCCGCGCTCAAGGGTGACCTGGTGATGGGCAACCTGGAGGAGCCGCTCACCGAGGACACCGGTGCCGGCAAGTGCGGCCCGAACCCGAAGAACTGCTACCAGTTCCGGGCACCGCCCGGCTACGCGGCGCACCTGCGCACGGCCGGGTTCCAGCTGCTCAACCAGGCCAACAACCACGGCAACGACTACGGGCAGCAGGGCTACGAGAACACCCAGTCGGCGCTTGAGGCGCACGGGCTCAAGCACACCGGGGCGCCCGGCGAGATCACCGTCGTCGAGGTCAAGGGCATCAAGGTGGCAGTGGTCGGCTTCTCGTCGTACCCCTGGTCGAACAGCCTGGTCGACCTCGACGCCGCCAAGCAGGTCATCGAGATGGCCAAGGAGCAGGCCCAGCTCGTGGTGGTGCAGGTGCACATGGGCGCCGAGGGCGCCGACAAGACCAGGGTGAAGCCGGGCACCGAGACGTACGTCGGGGAGAACCGGGGCGACCCGGTGCGCTTCTCCCGTGCCGTCATCGACGCCGGCGCGGACCTGGTGATCGGGCACGGCCCGCACGTGCTGCGCGGCATGGAGTTCTACCAGGGCAAGCTGATCGCCTACAGCCTGGGCAACTTCGCCGGCGGCGGGAAGTCGTTGAACAGCGCCGGCCGGCTCGGCTGGGGCGGCGTGCTCAAGGTGTCGCTCACCGCCGAGGGGCGGTTCGTCGGCGGCACGTTCACCTCGACCGTGATGAACGGCGTGGGCCGTCCGTCCGTCGACCGGCAGGACCGTGGTCTCGGGCTGGTGCGCGAGCTGACCGGGACGGACTTCGGCAGGACCGGCGCGAAGCTCGACGCGGCCGGCAAGATCAGCGCCCCGGCGGGTGGCTGAGCGCACGCGGACCGCGTCGGCGCGCCGGCTCGTCGGCCCCGCGACGTAGGCTGGCCGGCGTGACCACGCGCTCCCCCGAGACCGACCTCGGCCGTACGCGTCGCGCCCGCCGCATCGGCCGGGTGCTGACCGAGACCCACCCCGACGCGCACTGTGAACTCGACCACGCCAACGCGCTGGAGCTGGCGGTCGCCACGATCCTGTCCGCCCAGTGCACCGACAAGAAGGTCAACGAGGTCACGCCGAAGTTGTTCGCCCGCTACCGCACCGCCGCCGACTACGCCGGGGCGGACCGCGCGGAGCTGGAGGAGCTGATCCGGCCCACCGGGTTCTACCGCAACAAGACCAGCTCACTGATCAACCTGGGCCGCGCGCTCTGCGAGCGGTACGACGGCGAGGTGCCCGGCAAGCTGACCGACCTGGTCACCCTGCCGGGCATCGGGCGCAAGACCGCGAATGTCATCCTCGGCAACGCCTTCGACGTCCCCGGCATCACCGTCGACACCCACTTTCAACGGCTGGTGCAGCGGTGGGAGCTGACCATTGAGACCGACCCGGTCAAGATCGAGCACGCGATCGGCGCGATCTTCCCCAGGCGCGACTGGACCATGCTGTCGCACCGGATCATCTTCCACGGCCGCCGGGTCTGCCATGCCCGCAAGCCGGCCTGCGGCGCGTGCACGCTGGCGAAGCTCTGCCCCGCGTACGGCACCGGGCCGACCGAGCCGGCCGCCGCGGCCAAGCTGTTGAAGGGCCCCCGCGCGCGAGACCTCGCGGCGGCCGTCGGGCTCGACCCCGACCTGGTGCCGCCGCAGGCGACCGTGGCGGACGTGCCGTGACGCACCGCCGGCTCGCTCCTCTGCTCGCCCCGCTGCTGCTGGCGGTAGCGGGCTGCACCGCCACGGCCGACGAGCCGGCCGGGCCGGCACCGGCCACCCAGGCGGAACGCCCGTCGCCGTTCGCCGACTGCGCCCCGCTGACCGTGGCGCCGGCCTCGGCCACGCCGTCGCCGCCCGGCAAGGCCGGTGATCCGCTGCCCGACCTGACGCTCAACTGCTTCACCGGCGGGGCGCCGGTGCGGCTGCGCGAGGTGAAGGGCCCGGCCGTGCTCAACGTCTGGGCGTCCTGGTGCCCGCCGTGCCGCAAGGAACTGCCCGCGTTCCAGCGGCTCAGCGAGCGGGCCGACGGCCGGTTCCAGGTCATCGGCGTGAACAGCCGGGACAGCCGCGGCGGCGCGCAGTCCATCGGTGAGGACTTCGGCGTCGGCTTCCCGATGCTCGTCGACCAGGGCGACGCGTTCGAACGCGCGCTCGAACGCAGCGCGTTCCCGCTGACCGTGCTCGTCGGCGCCGACGGCCGGATCCGGCACATCGAGGGGACCGGCGCGCTCGACGACGCCCGCCTCGCCACGCTCGTCCGTACCCACCTCGGGGTGACCGTATGACCCGACGGCCGCCCGGATGGTTCGACCCGCTGCTGGGCCGGCTCGGCACCGCGCGGGCGGAGGACTTCACCCGGCTCACCACGCCGGAGACCGGCGGCCGGGAGAGCGCCGTGCTGGTGCTGCTCGGCGAGGAACCCGGCGCCGGGCCGGACGTGCTCGTCCTCCAGCGCGCCGCGACCCTGCGCAACCACGCCGGCCAGCCGGCCTTCCCCGGCGGGGCGGCCGACCCGGAGGACGCCGACGCCCGGGCCACCGCGCTGCGCGAGGCGAACGAGGAGGTCGACCTCGACCCGGCAAGCGTCACCGTGCTGGCCGAGCTGCCCCGCCTCTGGATCCCGGTGAGTGACTTCGTGGTCACCCCGGTGCTCGCCTGGTGGCACGACCCGCACCCGGTGCACCCGCGCGAGCCGGCCGAGGTGGCGCACGTCGCCCGGCTGCCCGTGGCCGAGCTTGTCGACCCGGACAACCGGATGCGGGTACGCCATCCCAGCGGCTGGACCGGCCCGGCCTTCTCGGCGCGCGGCATGCTGGTCTGGGGCTTCACCGCCGGAGTGATCGACCGGCTGCTGGAGATGGGCGGCTGGGCCCGGCCCTGGCCGCGCTCCCGGGTGGTGGAGCTGCCGCCGGTCGGCGCCACGCCGGCCCCCTCGGCCGGCACCGACGCGGCCGACGAGAGCCGGGTGCGCTGATCACTCGCACGCATCCTCAGGTCACGTTCAGCGAGCGCTGAGCCGGCTGCGAGCCCGGTGCCCGTACCCTGGGGGCGTGTCCGCCGTGGATCTCGTACTGCTGCTGCTCATGCTCGTGTTCGCGATCAGCGGATACCGTCAGGGCTTCGTCATCGGTGCCCTGTCGTTCTCCGGGTTCTTCCTGGGCGCGTTGATAGGTCTCCAGGTCGGCCCGCTGATCGCCAGGCAGTTCGCGGCCAGCGGCACCCGGGTGCTGATCTCCCTGGTGGCGATCTTCGGGCTCGCCGTGCTGGGGCAGGCGCTCGCCGGTTGGCTCGGCTCCAACCTGCGCGCCGCCATCACCGGACCGACCGGGAAGAAGGTCGACGACGTCGGCGGCGCGTTCATCTCGGTCATCGCAGTCATGCTCGTGGCCTGGCTGGTCGCGGTGCCGCTGGGCTCCTCGTCGGTGCCCTGGCTGGCCGCCTCGGTCAAGGACAGCGCGCTGCTCACCGTGGTGGACCGGGTGCTGCCCGACCGCGCCCAGGAGCTCTCCACGGCGTTGCGGGACACCGTCGACACCAACGGCTTCCCCGACGTGTTCAACGGCCTGGGCAGCACCAACGCCCGGCAGGTCTCCCCGCCAGACCCGGCGCTCGCCGGCTCGCAGGTGGTCGCGAACAGCAAGCGGTCCGTGGTGAAGGTGCTCGGCTCCGCGCCGAGCTGCTCCCGCCGGATCGAGGGCTCCGGCTTCGTCTACGCCGACGACCGGGTGATGACGAACGCGCACGTGGTGGCCGGCACCCGATCGGTGGCGGTGGAGCTGCGCGGGGAGCGCTACGACGGCGAGGTGGTGGTCTACGACCCGGCGCGGGACCTGGCCGTGCTCTACGTGCCCGGGCTGCCCGGACCGTCGCTGCGTTTCGCCGCCGGGGCCGCCGGCAGCGGGGCGGACGCGATCGTGCTCGGCTTCCCCCTCGACGGCCCGTACGACGCCCGGCCGGCCCGGGTCCGCGACGTCGACCGGATCACCGGGCCGGACATCTACTCCTCCGGCGACGTGACGCGGGAGATCTACACGATCCGGGCGCTGGTGCGCAGCGGCAACTCCGGCGGCCCGCTCGTCTCCTCGAACGGGCTGGTGCTCGGGGTGATCTTCGCGGCGGCCGCGGACGACCCGAACACCGGCTTCGCGGTGACCGCGGCCGAGGCACGGTCGGTGGCGCTGGCGGGCGCGGAGCGTACCCGGGGAGTGGCCACCGGCGACTGCACCTGAGGCCGACTGCATCTGACGCCGGCCGGCGCGGCGGTCAGCCGCCCGCCGGGGCGCCCGCCGGCGTCACGTCGCCGCCCGGACGGATCGGCGACACCTTCGCCCGCCCCCAGGTGAGCGTGCGGTCGAGCACCGTCCGCGCCATGATCGCCACGCAGGTGCCGCCGTTGACGAACGAGGCCACCACGTCACTCGGATGGTGCATGCCCCGGTACATCCGGGTGAGCGCCACGCCGACCGGGACCAGCACCAACAGCGTCCACCAGGTGACCTTGGCCGGCGTGCTGCGCGCCCGCAGCGCCAGCAGCAGCGCGAGGCCGACGTAGAGCGCGGTCGCCGCCGAGGTGTGCCCGGAGGGGAAGCTGGACGTCGGCGGGGAGGAGTCCATGTGCGCCACGGTCGGCCGGTTCCGGTCGATGACCATGGTGGTGAAGAAGAAGATCAGCGCCTGCGCGATCACCGCCGCGCACAGGAAGATCGGCTCCCGCCAGCGGTGCAGCACCAACCGCAGCACCAACGCGGCCAGCACGGTCACCACGACGATCATCTGGGTGCTGGCCAACGTGCTGAAGACGAGCGAGACGTCGTTCCACCCCGGAGTCCGGTCGCCCGCGAACTCCCGGTTGACCGCGTCCTCCACGGTGAACGGCCAGGTGTGCGTGAGCACCCGGGTGACCAGCAGGCCCAGGCCCACCATGGCGGCGAAGAGCAGGGCCACCGGCAGCAGGACGCGCCGGGCGATCTGGACCGCGACATCGGACATGAGCCGCCCTTTACCCCGACGGACCTCTCGCTACGCCCGGCTGTCCGCCGGCCCCGGGTCGGCCACCTCGGGTTCCACCCCCTCGCGGAGCGGCCGGGCCGGTCGGTGCCCGGCGCCGGACCGCCAGGTGGTGAAACCGGCCGCGGTGGCGGCCACCACGGCCGCCCCGAGCACCCACCCGCCCACCACGTCGCTGGTCCAGTGCACGCCCAACGCGATCCGGCTCAGCCCGGTCACGACCGTGAGCAGCGCCGCCGCGGTCCACAACGCGACCCGTCCGGCCCCGCCGCGGGCGAACGGCAGGAAGACCAGCAGCAGCACCCCGGCGGCCAGCGCCGCGGTCAGCGCGTGCCCGGACGGGAAGGAGTAGCCGGCGGCCCGGGCCACCGGCTCCAACAGATCCGGCCGGTCCCGGCCGACGAGCAGTTTGAGCAGCGCACCGAGCAGGCCACCGGCCACCATCGTGGCCACCACCCAGACCGCCAGCCGGCGTACCCCGCGTCGCAGCAGCCAGATCACCACCACCGCGGCGGCCACCCGCAGCGGGCCGGGCCCGAAGACGTGCGTCCACACGGTCATCGCCCGCACCCAGGCCGGATGGCCCACCGCGTAGCCGTGGAACGCGTCGGTGACCGCCGCGTCCAGCCGGAGCAGCGGCGGCCAGGCGCCGAGCACCAGCAACGCCAGCAGGGCGAACGGCACCAGCACCAGGATCACCGCGACGGCGGCCAGGGTGAGCCGGAGACCCAGCGACCGGTCGGGGTCGAGGCGGCGGCTCCGCCAGGACCGGTCGCGGGTGAACGTCGAGCCGGAGCTGTTCATGGGATGGTCACTACCCCGCTCGGGGCGTGGTCAGACCGGTGGTGGTCGCCGGTCAGCGACGGGCCCGCCGGAACCGGCGCACCATCAACGCGGTGCCGGTGACAAGCGCGACGAACAGGGCCAGCCCGGACCACAGCCGCTCCGGCGTGGAACGGTCGGCCTGCCCCGCCGGGCGGGCCGCCCACCCCGCCGGCTGCGAGCGGCCGAACGGGTCGCCGCCCTGCCCCGCCGCCGCGGCCCGGGTGTCCGGGTCCGAACCCGGCGCGGGCCCGAAGCCCACCACACCCGGCGAAGCGTTGTCGTCGAGCGGGTTGTGCCCCACCGCCGCCACATCGGCGGTGAGCGCCGCCACCGGGTCGACCATGCCGTAGCCGAACCGGTCGTCCCGGCCGGTCGGGCCGAGATCCCGGGCGGTGCCGATCAGCCGGTTGACCACGTCGCCGGCCGACATCCGTGGATACCGCGCGCGGACCAGGGCGGCCGTGGCGGCGACAAGCGGCGCGGCGAAGCTCGTCCCCTGCACCCGCCAGTAGCCACCCCGCGAGCGGGCGCCGTAGAGAGCGGTGGCCGGTGCGCTGAGGATGGTCTCGCGGCCGGTGATCGCGCCGGACCAGAGGTGCTCGCTGTTGCGATCCAGGCCGGTGACCGCCAGCACGCCCGGCTCCCGGGCCGGATACCAGACCTTCGTGGTGGTCGAGGTGGCCAGGTTGCCGGTGCACGCCACCACCACCACGTCCCGGGCGAAGGCGTAGTCGAGCGCGGCGGCCAGGGCCGGGCTGTCTCCGCCGCCGCCCAACGACAGGTTGACCACGCGGGCGCCGTTGTCGACCGCCCAGCGCACCGCCTTCGCGATGATCAAAGCGTCGTCGTACCGGTTCTCGGCGTCCAGCACCCGGATCGGGAGGATCTTCGCGTCCGGCGCCAGCCCCACCACGCCACGGTCGTCGTCGGCCCGGCCGGCGATCAACCCGGCCACCGTGGTGCCGTGCCCGACCGGATCCGGCTCGTCCGTGCCGCCCGGCGAGACCATGTCGAGGCCGGGCAGCACCTGCCCGGCCAGGTCCGGGTGGGACGCGTCCACCCCGGAGTCGATCACTGCGACCACCACGCCGCGACCGGTCGACGTCTTCCAGGCGGTCTTCGCCCGCAGCTCCGCCAACTGCCACTGCTCGTCGCGGACCTGGTCCGCCCGGAACACGAGCCGCGGAGTCACCCAGGAGGGCGGCCGGGTGGCGACGGAGGCGGCCGGCGCGGCGTACGCCGGCGGAACCAGCGGACCGGCCGTGACGGCCAGCGCCGCCGCGGCGGAGAGCAGTGCCCGCCCGGCGAGACGCCGGGGCGGCACGCCGGGAAGTCCCTGCCGGTCCCTGGTCACAGTCCCCCAGCCATTCCGTCGCTCCCGAAACATGCTGCTCGGAGATTACCGGTTGTCCCGGCCGTCACGGGGCACTTCCGCGCGTCCGGTCACCCGGGCGGGAGATGAGCCAACTGCACCAGACGTACGCCCTCACGGCGGGTGACCAGAC
The DNA here is from genome assembly GCF_029581215.1 of Micromonospora sp. WMMD975. Lineage (NCBI taxonomy): Bacteria > Bacillati > Actinomycetota > Actinomycetes > Micromonosporales > Micromonosporaceae > Micromonospora > Micromonospora sp. WMMD975. The sequence goes on along the minus strand of NZ_CP120739.1, from coordinate 5,330,483 downwards.
GGGCCCGGCCCGGCGGCAGTGGCCCGGCCTTCACCTGCCCGACGAGCGGACCCTCCTCCGGGCCGCCCGACATCACCAGCCCGGCCGTGGACAACTCCCGCAGCCGCTGGATGATCGGTTCGTACGCGGTCCGCCCGGCCCCGCCGGAACGCCGTGCCAGCACCAGGTGCAGCCCGACGTCCCGGGCATGCGGAAGGTGCTCCTCCAACGCCCGCAACGGGTTCGTCGGCCCGCCGGCCACCAGGTCGTAGTCGTCGACGAGCACGAACAACTCCGGCCCGGTCCACCACGACCGGCTGCGCAACTCGGCCGGAGTCACCCCGGGCCCCGGCTGCCGCCCCTGGAGATAACCGACCGCCGACTCGATCAGCTCGGTGGTGTGCGGGGCGGCGGTGCCATACCCGATGAGGTGGGCCGTCTCGATCGCGCCCATCAGGCTGCGCCGGTAGTCGACCAGGATCACCCGGGCCTGCTCCGGGGCGAACCGACCGACGATCGAGGTGGCGAGCGCGCGCAGGAACGAGGACTTGCCGCACTCGGCGTCGCCGAAGACCACGAAGTTCGGCTCGGTGGCGAAGTCCAGCACCACCGGGGCCAGGTCGGCCTCGGCCACCCCGATCGGGAAGGCCAGGCCGGTGGTCCCGGTCTGGTCCAGCTCGGCGTACGGCAGCACCGGCGGGAGCAGCCGTACCCGGGGCGCGGCCGGGCCGGTCCACGCCTGCGCGACGGACGTGACCAGGTCACCGGTCTCGGCGCCCAAGGCGGTCACCCGGGGCTGCGCGGTGAGGAAGTGCAGCCCACCGGCGGTGATCCCGCGCCCCGGCCGCTCCTCCGGCACGGTCGCCGCCAGCGCGCGCTTGACCACCACCGAGTCGGCCGGGTCGCCGAGGCGCAGCTCCAGCCGGGACCCGAACAGGTCCCGGATCGCCGGCCGGAAGTCCGACCAGCGCAGCGCGCTCGCCACCACGTGCACCCCGTACGCCAGCCCCCGGGTGGCCAGCTCGGTGACGAGCGGCTCCAGGTCCTCGTACTCACCGCGCAGCGTGTTCCAGCCGTCCACGACCAGGAACACGTCCCCGAACGGGTCGGCCCCGGCCGGTCCGCCCGCCGGCGTGGCGGCCCGCCGCCGGCGCCAGGCGGCCATCGACTCCACCCCCGCCTCGGTGAACCGCCGCTCCCGCTCGGTGAGCAGGTTGGCGACCTCGCCGACGGTGCGACGGACCGCGGTGCCGTCGGTCCGGCCGCTGACGCCGCCGACGTGCGGCAGGTCGCGCAGCGCGCCGAGCGTCCCGCCGCCGAAGTCGAGGCAGTAGACCTGCACCTCGGTCGGGGTGTGGGTGAGCGCCAACGCGCAGACGAGCGTGCGCAGCAGCGCCGACCGGCCGCTGCGGGTGGTGCCGACCACCGCGACGTGTCCGGCCGCACCGTCCAGGGCCAGCCAGAACAGGTCCCGCCGCTGCTCGAAGGGCTTGTCCACCACAGCCACCGGCACCTGCAACGCGCCGTGCAGCTCGGGATTGGCCACGGTCAGCCCGCGGGTCGGATCGACGCCGACCGGGCCGAGCAGCTCGTCCAGCGTGGGTGCGGCGTCCAGCGGGGGCAGCCACACCTGGTGGGCCGGGGGACCCTGCCCGGCCAGCCGGCCCACGAGCAGGTCGAGCAGTGTCTCCCCGCCCTCCTCCTCGGCCGTGAGGGCGGCCGGCTCGGCCGGCTCGGGCACCGGCGTCAGGTGGGTGGAGAACGCGAGCACCCGCGCCTCGCCGGCGCCGGCGCCGCCCGCCGGGCCGGTGCGCCGGCGGACCGCCCCGGAGACGTACGCGGCTTTGAACCGGACCAGCGGATCGGTGCCGGAACGCAGGTAGCCGTGCCCGGGCGTGCGGGGCAGCTCGTGCGCGTCCGGCACGCCGAGCACCGTCCGGGACTCCAGCGCCGAGAACGTGCGCAACCCGATCCGGTACGACAGGTGGGTGTCCAGCCCGCGCAGCCGTCCCTCCTCCAGCCGCTGGCTGGCCAGCAGCAGGTGCACGCCGAGCGACCGGCCCAGCCGGCCGATCTGCACGAACAGGTCGATGAAGTCGGGCTTGGCGGAGAGCAGCTCGGAGAACTCGTCGCAGATCAGCAGCAGCGACGGCAGCGGGGCCAGCGGGCTGCCGGCCGCGCGCGCCCGCTCGTAGTCGCGCACGCTCGCGAAGTTGCCGGCCCGGCGCAGCAGCTCCTGACGACGCATCAGCTCCCCGTTGATCGCGTCGACCATCCGGTCGACCAGGGGTAGCGCGTCGGCCAGGTTGGTGATCACGGCGGCGGTGTGCGGCAACCGCTCGAACGGCGCGAAGGTGGCACCGCCCTTGAAGTCGACGAGCACGAAGTTGAGCTGCTCCGAGCCGTGCGTGGCGGCCAGACCGAGCACGAGCGTGCGGAGCAGCTCCGACTTGCCCGACCCGGTGGCCCCGATCAGCAGTCCGTGCGGGCCCATGCCGTCGAGCGCCGACTCCTTCAGGTCAAGGTCGATCGCCCCGCCGTCCGCGCCCACCCCGATCGGCACCCGCAGCCGGTCGCGGGCGGCGCGGGGCGCCCAGCCCTGCTCGGCGGTGAAGCCCTCCGGGTCGCCGAGGCCGAGCAGCTCCGGCAGGCCCGGCTCGGCGCCAGGTGCCGCGGCCGGTCCACGTGCCGCACCGGCCAGCCGCAGCGGCGCGAGCCGCCGGGCCACCGCCTCCGCGTCCGCCGGCGCCAGCGTGTCCGCGGCGCCGACCTCGGCGTGCCCCTCCGCGGAGTGCGAGTGCAGCCGGCCGTCGACCACGTCGAGCAGCAGGGCGTACCGGTCGAGCAGCCGGGGCGGCGGGGTGTCCAGGTCGAGCACGGTGACCGCGTCGATGCCGCCGTCGCCGGCCAGGTCGGCGGCCCCGGTCAGGTCGCCGCCGTCGAGCACCACCACCACGTGCGGCCCGTCGGTGGCCGGGCCGTGCGGGCTGAACCGGGACCGGCTGCCGAGCACGTCGTCGAGGAGCCGTTCCAGGTCGGCGGCGGCGCTGGTGACCAGGCGCACCGGACCGAGCGCGTCGGTGCGCGCCGGGTGGTGGGCGTGCGGCAGCCACTTCACCCACTCCCAGCGGTCCCGGCGTTCCGGCCCGGCGCAGACCGCGACCAGCATCTCGTCCGGGGCGTGGAAGACGGCGAGCTGGGTGAGCACCGCCCGGGCCAGCGCCTGCGCGGCCGGCGAGCCGGCGCCGCGTACCGCGCCGGCCGGACCGCGCACGAAGACCCGGGCGAAGCTGCGCAGCGACAGCGCCACCGGCAGGTCCGGCACCACCGAGTACGCGTCCAGGAAGCGCCGCAACGCCCCGGCGGTCATCGGCTCCAGCTCCTCCAGCGGGCGGGTGACCGGCGGGACCAGCGGGGTGGCGAGCGTCTGCGGCCCGACGCCCACGCGGACCACGGCGAAGTCCGGGTCGCCCGGCCGGCGCTCCCACACCCGGTGGCTGTCCACCGTGGACCAGAGTCGCCCCGGCTCCGGATGGCGGTAGGAGAGCCCGGCCCGTTGCGCGCCGGCGGTCTCCCGGACCCGGCTGCGCAGCGTGGCCAGGTGCCGCAGGTATTCCCGGCGGGCGCCCATCAGCTCGGACTTCTTCGGGCCGGCACTGCCCCAGGTGGTGACGAGCATCGCCAGCGAGGAGAGCCCGAACATCCCGCCCACCACGTACGAGTAGGCGCCGCCGCCCCGGCCGAACATCATCGCCATGGCCACCGTCCCGCCGAGCATCGGCAGCACCAGCAGCGCCTGCTGCCAGCGCCCGCCGGCCGCGGTGGGGATCTCCGGCGGCGCCTCGACGGGCAGCTCGCCGACCGGGATCTCCGGGGCCGGACGGCGCGGTGGCCGCTTGATGACGACAGTGGACACGCAGCCTCCCATGGCTCTCGGTAACCCGAGCCTGGCTCATAGTAGGTAAAGTCCTCTCGTCCGTCAGCCCACCGATCCGGCTCGATGATGGAGATACGTCGATGACAAGCGGGCTCGCCCGGGTCACGATCAGCGCGCCCCGGCGGCGGGTCGACGTGGCCCTGCCGGAGCAGACTCCCCTGGCCGAGCTGCTGCCCGAGGTGCTCCGGCACGCCGGGGAGGGGCTCGCCGACGACGGCGAACGGCACGGCGGGTGGGTGCTGCGGCGCACCGACGGCGCGGTGCTCGCCACCGCCCAGGCGCTGTTGCCGCAGGGCGTCCGCGACGGCGAGGTGCTGCACCTCGTACCCGCCCGCGCGGAGTGGCCCGAGCTGGAGTACGACGACGTGGTCGAGGCGATCGTCGACGGGTCCCGCCGCCGCGGGGCCGCCTGGTCGGCCGGCGCGACCCGGGCCGCCACGCTCGCCGGCGCCGGTGTGCCGCTCGCCGTCGGGCTGGTCGCCGTGCTGTCGGCCGGTCCCGGGGAACGCGGCGGCTGGCCGGTCGCCACCGCGGTCGCCCTGATCCTGGTGCTCGCCGCCACCGCCGCCTCCCGGGCGTACGGGGACGGCCCGGCCGGCGCCGCCCTCGGCGGATACGCGCTGCCCTGGGCGGCGGCGGCCGGGGCGCTCGCGGTCGGCTCGGGCGATCCGGTCGGCCCGCTCCCCGGCCTGCGCTGGCTCGGCGCGCCCGAACTGCTCGTCGGCTCCGTCGCGCTGCTGCTGGTGGCGGTGCTCGTCCTCCTCGGCGTGGCCCACCGGTCCCGGGTCCCGGTGGCCGGCGTGACCGCCGGCGCGGGCGGCGCGGCGGCCGCCCTCGGCGCGCTGCCGCTCGACCCGGCCGGCACCGCGGCCGTGCTGCTCGGCGTCCTGGTCTTCGCGCTCGGCGGTCTGCCGCTGCTGGCCATCCGGGTCGGCAAGCTGCCGCTGCCACCGCTCACCCTGCCCACCCCTGCCGGCACCCGCGACCTGCCCGACCGGGGGCGGGTGCACGCGGCGGTGGCCCGGGCCGAGGAGGCGCTGACCGGGATGCTGCTCGGGCACGCGCTGCTGGCCGTGGGCGCCGCCGTCGTGCTCGTGGCCACCGGTAGGACCTCCGGGCGGCTGCTTGTCGCCGTCGCCTGCGGCGTGCTGCTGCTGCGTTCCCGGCTCTTCGTGGCGGTGCGGCACCGGGTGCCGGCCGTCACCGCCGGGCTGGCCGGCTACGCCCTGCTCGGCATGGTGGTCGCGGCACGGGTCGGGCCGGGCGGTCGGATCGCGCTGGCCGTCGGCGGGCTCGCCCTGGCCCTGGCGACGGTCACCGCCGGCGTGACGTACGCCCGGCGGCCGGTCTCGCCGTACCTCGGACGGTTGGCCGACCTGACCGACACCGCGCTCGTGGTCGCGGTGGTCCCGGTGGCCTGCGCGGTGCTCGACCTCTACGACCGGGCCCGCGGCCTGCTCGCCTGAACGCGACCGGCCCGCGGCCGGCTCGCCCGGACGCGCCGGGGCCCGGGTCGCGAACGCGGCCCGGGCCCCGGTGAGGTCTCGCCGTCAGTGCAGCGTCTCGCCGCGCTCCGCGGCCTCCTTGGCACGCCGGTAGGAGTTGACGATCTCCGCCTCCGCCTCGACCCGACCCACCCAGGTCGCGCCCTCGACCGACTTGCCCGGCTCCAGGTCCTTGTAGACCTCGAAGAAGTGCTGGATCTCCAGCCGGTCGAACTCGCCCAGGTGGTGGATGTCCCGCAGGTGCTCCTGGCGCGGGTCCTCGTAGGGGACGCAGAGGACCTTGTCGTCGCCGCCCTTCTCGTCCGTCATCCGGAACATGCCGATGGTGCGGCAGCGGATCAGGCAGCCCGGGAAGGTGGGCTCGGGCACCAGCACCAGCGCGTCCAGCGGGTCGCCGTCCTCGCCCAGGGTGCCCTCGATGAAGCCGTAGTCGGCGGGGTACTGGGTGGAGGTGAAGAGGGTGCGGTCCAGCCGGATCCGGCCGGTCGCGTGGTCCACCTCGTACTTGTTGCGGTGACCCTTGGGGATCTCAACCGTGACGTCGAAATCCATCTTCCACGCTCCCTCGTTGCCCACGCTGGCTGACGGAAACCACCGGCTCGCCGCCCGCACGGGGGAACGCCCCCCGCCGGCTCCGGCCGCCGCATAGTGTTCGGACCGAAGTAGTGTCACCCAAGGTGATTTCGAGTGGGGGAGGAGGGGTCCGTGGGGAGGGAAGATTCACACTACCGCCCCGAGGGGGTTGACGGGCGGCGGTCCGCCGGATCCGATGCCGGTCCCACCGGTGCCGCCGGGCGGGTGTCCGTCCCCGGCGCCAACCTGACCCATCCGGCGACGCCGGCCACCGGCTCGGCCCGGTTCGGCCACCCGGGCGACCGGACGTCGCCGGGAAACTGGCCCGCCCCGGTCCCGGTGAGCCCGCCGGTCCCGCCCGCGATTGTCGCCCCGCCGCCATACTCCCCGCCGCCGCCCGCCGGCTCTCCGTCGCCGCCCGCCGGCTCTCCGCCGCCGGCCGCCGGCTCTCCGTCGCCGCCCGTCCGGCCGCGCCGCCGGGGTCGACTGGTCGCCGTGCTCGTCGGCGTGCTGGTCCTGGCCCTTGCGGCGGGCGGAGTGGCCGTGCTCCGGCCCGGCCCGGTCGCCGGCTGGCTCGGCGGCGGGGCCACGCCGTCCGGTACGGCCGCCGCGCCGCCCGAGCCCGACCCGCCGGCGGTGCTGGCCGGCCCGGACGGCAACGCCCCGCTGCCCACCGGGGCCGGCCTCCGGGCCGCGCTGGATCCGCTGGTACGCGCCGCCGCGCTCGGCGACCGGGTGCACGTGTCGGTGGCGGACGTGAGCACCGGGCAGGCGCTCTACGGCAACGGGCCGGACACGCCCACCGTGCCCGCCTCGGTGACCAAGCTGGCCACCGCCGTCGCGGTGCTCGCGGCGCGCGGCCCGGCGTACCGGATCCCCACCCGGGCGGTGGCCGGCGCGAACCCGGGCGAGGTGGTCCTGGTCGGCGGCGGCGACCCCACCCTCGCGGTGGACAAGAAGAACGCCTTCTATCCGGGCGCGGCCCGCCTGGACGACCTGGCCGCCCAGGTACGCGCCGCGCTCGGCGGCACCGCCCCGACCAAGGTGACCGTCGACTCGTCGCTGTTCAGCGGCCCGGTCTTCGAGCCCGGCTGGGACGCCGACATCCCCACCGGCGGGTTCGGCGCGGCGATCACCGCGCTGATGACCGACGGCGCGCGGAAGGACCCGGCGCAGGCACGGCGCACCGCCGAGGAGACCAACCACGCCGCCGAGCGGGTGCCACAGCCGGACCTGACCGCCGGCCGGCAGTTCGCGAAGCTGCTCGGGCTCACCGGGAGCGCGGCCCAGGTGACCCGGGAAACCGCGCCGACCGCCGGCGGGTCGGGCACCGCGCCCGGCGCCGAGCTGGGCAAGGTCGAGTCGTTGCCGGTGATTCGGCTGGTCGACATCATGATCAGCGACAGCGACAACGTGATCGCCGAGACGATGGCCCGCCAGGTCGCGCTGGCCAAGGGCAAGCCCGGGTCCTTCGTCGGCGGCGCGGCGGCCACCGACGAGGTGCTCGGCGAGCTGGGGCTGCCCGCCGAGGAGATCAGCCTGGCCGACGGCAGCGGGCTGTCCCGTACCAACCGGATCAGCCCGTCGCTGCTCACCGACCTGATCACGCTCGCCGGCAACGGGAGTCACCCCGAGCTGGCCGCGATCTTCGGCGGCCTGCCGGTCGGCGGCTGGTCCGGCACGCTCGACGACCGCTACCGGGCGGCCACCACCAAGGCCGGCGCCGGCGTGGTGCGCGCCAAGACCGGCACGCTGACCGGGGTGAACGCCATCGCCGGAACGGTGACCACCGCCGACGGCCGGCTGCTCACGTTCGCCGTGCTCACCGACCGGACCCAGGGTTCGCTCGACGACACCCGGCAGGCGCTCGACCGGATCACCTCCGCGCTGGCCGGCTGCGGCTGTCGGTGACCGACCACCGTCGATCGGCCGGCGTGAGCCGGGGTGGGGGTGTTCCGGCGCGGGTACGGTGGGTTCATGGCGCAGTTCGTGGACTGGGATCTGGCCGCCGCTACCGCGGGGGCGCTGAGCAAGTCGGGCCCCCGGGTGTCGTACGCCGAGGCCACCGACGTCGTCGGTGACCTGCGCCGGCTGACCGAGGAGGCCGCCGGCCACGTCGCCGACTACACCGGCCTGCGGGCCCAGGTGGCGCACCCGCCGGTGCGCGTGGTCGACCGCCGGGACTGGGCGGCGGCGAACATCGCCGGGTTGCGCGAGGTCGTCACCCCGCTCGTCGAGCGGCTCTCCGGGGACAAGCGGCCGGGCGCTTTCACCGAGGCGATCGGCTCCCGGCTCACCGGCGTGCAGGCCGGCACCATCCTGGCCTACCTCTCCGGCCGGGTGCTCGGCCAGTACGAGGTCTTCGCCGGCGACCCCGGGCAACTGCTGCTCGTGGCCCCGAACATCGTCGAGGTCGAGCGGAAGCTCGGCGCCGACCCGCGTGACTTCCGGCTGTGGGTGTGCCTGCACGAGGTGACCCACCGCACCCAGTTCACCGCCGTGCCGTGGATGCGCGCCTACTTCCTCGGCGAGGTGCAGGCGTTCGTGGACGCCTCGCAGGGCGGCGAGCACCTGCTGGAGCGCCTGCGCCGCGGCGTGGCCACGCTCTCCGACGCGGTCCGGGAGCCGGACCGCCGGGCCAGCGTGCTGGACATCGTGCAGACGCCGGCGCAGCGGGCCGTGCTGGACCGGCTGACCGCGCTGATGACCCTGCTGGAGGGGCACGCGGAGTTCGTGATGGACGGCGTCGGCCCGGAGGTCATTCCCAGCGTCGAGGCGATCCGGTCGGCGTTCAACCGCCGCCGGGAGTCCGGCAACCCGCTGGAGAAGGCGATCCGCCGGCTGCTCGGCGTCGAGGTGAAGATGCGCCAGTACGCCGAGGGCCGCAAGTTCGTGCACGGCGTGGTCGACCGCGTCGGCATGACCGGCTTCAACAAGATCTTCTCCTCCCCGCTCACCCTGCCCCGGCTGGACGAGTTGGGCGACCCGGACGCCTGGGTGTCGCGGGTGCACGGGCCGGCCGGTGCCACCCCGACCGCCGGCTGAACCGGCCGCCCGGGTGCCGGCCGCCCCGCCCGCCCGGGCACCGGCCGCACCGGCGCCGGCGGTCACCGCCGTCCGGCTCGCCGTCCGCCGGCTGCTGACCGGCCTGCCCGGGGACGGGCCGGTGCTGGTGGCCTGCTCCGGTGGGGCCGACTCGCTGGCGCTCGCCGCGGCCACCGCCTTCGTGGCGCCCCGGCTCGGCCGCCCGGCCGGCCTGGTGACCGTCGACCACGGCCTGCAACCCGGTTCGGCCGAGCGAGCCGACGCGGTCGCCGGTTGGGCCCGCACGGCCGGGCTCGACCCCGTCGACGTGATCCCGGTACGGGTCAGCGGCCGACCCGGCGGTCCCGAGGCCGCCGCCCGGCAGGCCCGCTACGAGGCGCTCGTCGCGGCGGCCCGGCGGCACGACGCGGCCGGCGTGCTGCTCGGGCACACCCGCGACGACCAGGCGGAGACCGTGCTGCTGGCGTTGGCCCGGGGCGCCGGGCCGCGCGGGTTGGCCGGGATGCCGGAGCGGCGCGAGTGGGACGGGGTGCCGCTGCTGCGCCCGCTGCTCGACGTCACCCGGTCCGACACCCGGGCGGCCTGCGCCGCGCTCGGCCTGGCGGCGTGGGCCGACCCGCACAACACCGATCCCGCGTACGCCCGCGCCCGGGTCCGGGCCGAGGCGCTGCCGGCGCTCGTCGACGCGCTCGGGCCGGCGGTGGTGGCGAACCTGGCCCGGACCGCCCGTCTGCTCGCGGCCGACACCGCCGCGCTCGACGCGCTCGCCGACGACGCGCTCGCCGACGTCCGGGCCGCCGGTGGCGGGCTCTCGGTCGACGGGCTCGCCGCGTTGCCGGCGGCGGTCCGCACCCGGGTGCTGCACGCCTGGGCGCGGGAGCTGGGCGCCGCGCCGGCCGCCCTGTCCCACCGGCACGTGGCCGCGCTCGACGCCCTGGTCACCGACTGGCGGGGGCAGGGCCCGGCGCACCTGCCCGGCGGCCTGCCGGTGCGCCGCCACGCGGGCCGCCTCGTGCAAGGCGGGGGCCCCGCTTAACGCCTTCGGTATAGGCGGGGGCCCCGCTTAACCGCGGGCCGGTCAGGCGTCGGCGCGTTCGCGGAAGGTGGTCCGGTAGGCGTGCGGCGTGGTGCCGACCCGGCGGGTGAAGTGGTGCCGCAGCGCCGCCGCGTCGCCGAAGCCGGCCTGGTCGGCGACGCTCTCCACGCTGAGCCGGGTGTCCTCCAGCAGCCGCCGGGCCAGCAGCACCCGCTGGTTGGTCAGCCAGTCGTGCGGCGTGGTGCCGGTCTCGGCGCGGAACCGGCGGGCGAAGGTGCGCGGCGCCATGCCGGCGCGGGCGGCCAGCTCGTCCACGGTCACGCCGTGGTGCAGGTGACCCATCAGCCACTCCAGCACCGGTTCGAGGGTGGGCGCCTCCGGCGCCTTCGGGATCGGCGCCTCGACGTACTGGGACTGGCCGCCGTCGCGGTGCGGCGGGACCACCATCCGCCGGGCCAGCCGGGTGGCCACCGCGGAGCCGTGCTCCTGGCGGACCAGGTGCAGGCAGGCGTCGATCCCGGCGGCGGTGCCGGCGCTCGTGAGCAGCCGGCCGTCCTGCACGTAGAGCGAGTTGCACCGGACCCGGGCCCGGGGGTTGCGGCGCTGCAACTCGTCGCCGTAGAGCCAATGGGTGGTGCACTCCCGGTCGTCGAGCAGGCCGGCCGCGCCGAGCACGAACGCGCCCGAGCAGACGCTCATCACGTACGCCCCGCGCTCGGCGGCCCGGCGCAGCGCCGCCAGCACGTCGGACGGGATCGCGGCGAGATCCTCGTCACCGGGCACCGTGACGCCGCTGAAGTGCGCGGGCACCGCGACGAGGTCGGCCTCTTCGAGCGGCGCCAGGTCGGCGTGCGGCTGGAGATGGAAGCCGGAGGAGGTGCGCACCGCGCGGCCGCCAGGCGTGCAGACCTGGAACCGGTAGCGGGGGAAGCCGTCGTCGGTGCGGTCGGTGCCGAACACCTCGGCGAACACGCCCAGCTCGAACGTGGCGACCCGGTCCATCGCGAGGACGGCAACGGAGCGGAGCATGTGACGAGGGTAACCCGGCCAGTGGCAGGAAATCGATGGTGGCGGGCATTCCTGCCACTGTCCGCAGCGGACGGCGGGCCGCAGACTTGGTGGTGTCCGGTGCGCACCGGCGGCGAAAACACTCTCCACCAAGTGAAAGCGAGCGCCGCCGTGACCGTTCTGCTGCTCCTCCTCTTCCTGCTCCTTCTCGTCGGCGCCAGCGCCCTCGGGCTCACCGCCGACACGCGCGACTCGGCCGACTGGAAGCCGACCGACGACGGCCGACGCTGGCGCTCCCGCGCCTGCTGAGGTGATTTGTTCCGTTAGTGCCATAGATCCCTGGCGGGGCCGGGCCGAAAGGTGCGGCCCCGCCGACGGAGGCCATCCGGCGTACGGCAGGCTAGGAGCATGGCTGACGGCTCCTGGTACGACGCCGACATCGACCACGTGATCATCTCCGAGGCGCAGATCCGCGAGAAGACGGCGGAGCTGGCCAAGCAGGTCTCGGCGGACTACGCCCACGTCGACGACGGTCTCCTGCTCGTCTGCGTGCTCAAGGGCGCGGTCATGTTCATGGCCGACTTCGCCCGCGCGCTGGGCCGCCAGGGCCCGTCCGCGGAGCTGGAGTTCATGGCCGTGTCGTCGTACGGCCAGGGCACCACCTCGTCCGGGGTGGTCCGCATCCTCAAGGACCTGGACCGGGACATCGCCGGCCGGCACGTGGTGGTGGTCGAGGACATCGTCGACTCCGGCCTGACCCTCTCCTGGCTGCTGCGCTACCTGGAGTCGCGCTCCGCGGCCAGCGTCGAGGTGGTCGCCCTGTTCCGCAAGCCGGACGCGGTCAAGGTGCAGGTGCCGGTGAAGTACGTCGGCTTCGACATCCCGACCGAGTTCGTCGTCGGCTACGGCCTCGACTTCGGCGAGCGCTACCGCGAGCTGCCGTACGTCGGGGTGCTCAAGCCCGAGGTGTACGCGCGGGCCTGAGCGCCGCCGGGCCGCTCGTCAGCGGACATTCAGCGGACTCTCAGCCTTCCGGTCTACGGTAGGGACGGTGACGTGGAGGCACCCTCCACGCCCGACCCCTCAGGCCGCGTGACCGTGCGGCAGGTGCGGATCGGGTGGGGAGCTCCCGGCCACGCCGGCTCAGACCCTGGTTCGCCGTACGCGTAGTTGTGCCGGGCTCGCAAGCTCACATCCGGCACGCACTGCACCTGAATGTGCGCGACTGCGGGGCTCGCAAGCTCACTCCTCGCGCGCACGGGGCTCGAATTGTGCGCGACTGCGGGGCTCGCAAGCTCACTCCTCGCGCGCACGGTGTACCGTCGAATGACCGTGGTGCGGCAGTTCGCGTGCCCCGGGGGTCGGGCCGGCCCGCACGGCGGCCCCGGCCGCCGCCGAGGCGGCGACACCATTCAGACGGTCAGGACGTCGATCAGGAGGATGCGGGCGCCTCGGTGCCCGACGACAGCATGGAACGTACGCGTTTCTTCCGCCGACCGGTGGTCTGGATCATCCTGGTCATCCTCGGCGCCGTTGTGCTCAGTCAACTGTTCACCGCTGGTCCCAGCTACCACCGGGTGGACACATCCGTGGCGCTCAACCAGCTCAACTCCGGTGGCATCGACAAGGTCGTCTTCCAGGACAAGGAGCAGACGCTCCAACTCGACCTGAAGGACAAGGCCAAGTTCGGCGACACCACCACCGACAAGATCGAGGCGCAGTTCCCGTACGAGGTCGGCGGCCAGGTCTGGAACCAGGTCCGCGAGGCCGAGGCGGCGGACCGGATCACCGGTTCGGTCGACACCAAGGTGTCGTCGGACAGCATCTGGGTCAGCCTGCTCGTCAATCTCCTCCCCATCGCGCTGCTCGTGCTCCTGCTGCTGTTCTTCATGTCGCAGATGCAGGGCGGCGGCTCGCGGGTGCTCAACTTCGGCAAGTCCAAGGCGAAGATGATCACCAAGGACACGCCGAAGACCACCTTCGCGGACGTGGCCGGTGCGGAGGAGGCCGTCGAGGAACTGCACGAGATCAAGGACTTCCTGCAGAACCCGGCGAAATACCAGGCCCTGGGCGCCAAGATCCCGAAGGGCGTGCTGCTCTTCGGCCCGCCCGGTACCGGTAAGACGCTGCTGGCCCGCGCCGTCGCCGGCGAGGCGGGCGTGCCGTTCTACTCCATCTCCGGCTCCGACTTCGTCGAGATGTTCGTCGGTGTCGGCGCCAGCCGGGTCCGTGACCTGTTCGAGCAGGCCAAGTCGAACGCGCCGGCGATCGTCTTCGTCGACGAGATCGACGCCGTCGGCCGGCACCGCGGCGCCGGCATGGGCGGCGGTCACGACGAGCGGGAGCAGACCCTCAACCAGCTCCTGGTCGAGATGGACGGCTTCGACACCAAGGGCGGCGTCATCCTGATCGCCGCCACCAACCGGCCGGACATCCTCGACCCGGCGCTGCTGCGCCCGGGCCGGTTCGACCGGCAGATCCCGGTGGACGCCCCCGACATGGAGGGCCGCAAGGCCATCCTCCGGGTGCACGCCAAGGGCAAGCCGTTCACGCCCGACGTCGACCTCGACGCGGTCGCCCGGCGCACCCCGGGCTTCAGCGGCGCCGACCTGGCCAACGTGATCAACGAGTCCGCGCTGCTCACCGCGCGGAAGGAGCAGCGGGCGATCAGCAACGACTCGCTCGAGGAGTCGATCGACCGGGTGATCGCCGGGCCGCAGCGCCGGACCCGGGTGATGAGCGACCAGGAAAAGAAGATCACCGCGTACCACGAGGGTGGGCACGCGCTCGTGGCCTGGGCGTTGCCGCACGCCGCGCCGGTGCACAAGGTGACCATCCTGTCCCGGGGCCGGTCGCTGGGGCACACGCTTGTCCTCCCGACCGAGGACAAGTACACCCAGACCCGGGCCGAGATGATCGACACCCTGGCGTACGCGCTTGGTGGCCGGGCAGCCGAGGAACTGGTGTTCCACGAGCCGACCACCGGCGCCGGCAACGACATCGAGAAGGCCACCCAACTGGCCCGCGCGATGATCACGCAGTACGGCATGAGCTCCAAGCTCGGTGCGATCAAGTACGGCACCAGCGGTGACGAGCCGTTCCTCGGCCGCAACATGGGCCACGAGCGGGACTACTCCGACTCGGTGGCCGCCGAGATCGACGGCGAGATGCGCGCGCTGATCGAGCTGGCCCACGACGAGGCCTGGGAGATCCTGGTGGAATACCGGGACGTCCTGGACAACATGGTCCTGGAGCTGATGGAGAAGGAAACCCTCTCCACCGCCGACATGGCCCGGATCTGCGCCCGGGTGGTCAAGCGCCCGCCGATGGCCCCCTACCACGGCTTCGGCAAGCGCCAGCCCTCCACCGAGCCGCCGGTGCTCACCCCGGCCGAGAAGGCGCGGGCCACGGCCGACGGCATCTCGGTCGGCGGCGCCAGCAACAACTCGGACGGTACGCACTGAGCACCGACCCGACGGCCGGCTCCCCTGACCGGGAGCCGGCCGTTTCCGCTACCGAGCCCGACGAGGACGACGCGCTCGACCACGTCGCCGCGCGCCTGATCAGTGGCCGGCTGACCGGCGGCCCGGTGGAGGACAGCGTCGACCTCAACCGGATCGAGAAGGCGGTCCGGGAGATCCTCATCGCGGTCGGCGAGGACCCGGACCGCGACGGCCTCCGGGAGACGCCGGCGCGCGTCGCCCGCGCCTACGCCGAACTCTTCGCCGGCCTGCGGGTCGACCCGGCGCAGGTGCTCCGCACCACCTTCGAGGCCAACCACGAGGAACTCGTGCTCGTCCGGGACATCGACGTGATGAGCCTCTGCGAGCACCACCTGCTGCCGTTCCGCGGCAGCGCGCACATCGGCTACATCCCCGGGCCGGACGGCCGGATCACCGGCCTGTCCAAGCTGGCCCGGCTGGTCGAGGTGTACGCCCGCCGGCCGCAGGTGCAGGAACGGCTCACCTCCCAGATCGCCGACCTGCTGATGTCCAGCCTCAACCCGCGCGGCGTCATCGTGGTGCTCGAATGCGAGCACATGTGCATGGCCATGCGGGGCATCCAGAAATCCGGTGCCAAGACCATCACCTCTGCGGTCCGCGGCGGCCTCCAGAACGACGCCAAGTCACGGGCCGAGGCGATGGCGCTGATCATGCACCGCTGACCCGGCTCCCCGACGGCCGCGCACTCCCCACCGGGAGGCGCGGCGGTCGCCGTCCCGCGACGGTCAGCCGGGCAGCATGGCCAGCAGCAGGCCGGCCGCGGCCAGCACCGCCGGGACCAGGCACACCAAGGCGCCGAACCGAGGCGTCCGATCCACCCGGTCCGTCGGGCGAGGGCGGAAGAACCGCCCCACCGCCAGCCAGCCCACCATGAACGCGACCGCCGGCAGCGGCAGCCCCACCAGCAGCGCCACCACGACCACCGGCCCGGGACCGGCGACCGCGTAGAGGACGAGCTGGAGCAACGGCACCACGAGCGCCACCGGCCCGTACACCAGCAGATTGCGCGGGCGGGCCGGCCACCGGGTCAACCGGGGCAGACCACGCGCGGCCAAGGCGTCGTCCGCCGCGTCCGCCCAGCCGCCGGCCGAGCGCAGCGCCGCCAGCACCGCCGACGGCCCACCCGCCATCGACCGGGCCGCCTCGGTCACCTCCGGCGGCGTCGGGACCAGCGAGATCGGCGGTACGCCCAGCTCACGCAACCGGGACTGCTGTGACGCCAGCCGCTCGCGTACCGTCGTCAGCTCCTCGCGGGCAGCGGCCACCGACCGGGCCTGCTCCCCGGCGGCGGTCGCCGCCGCCCGGCGTACCCCGTCGAGCTGCCGCGCGGCCGCGACGTACTCCGCCCACGCCGACTCGGCCGGGTCGACCGTCACCGTCGGATCACCCACCCGCGGCCCGGGCACCGCCGTCCCCGTCTCGCTCATCAGGCGCCGCCCTCCGCGCCGAAGGGCACGAAGACCGTGCCCTGCTCCGCCGGACCGTCCCAGAGCACCGCGCGGCCGGGGCGGGGCTCCCACCACACCGGCCGGTCGAAGAGCCGCTCCAGCCGACCACCCGGCACGTCCGTGACCGCCACGGCGGTGAGCTTGTCCACCGCACCCGCCGGACCGAGCAGCCCGGCCAACGGGCCCGGCGTGCGCCACCAGCCGAGCAGGTGCCGACCGGACGGCGGCCCCTCCAACAGCAGCGCCCGCAGCAACTCCGGCGGCAACTCGGCGGCGTCCGGCACGTCCAGGCCGAACACCACCAGGTAACCCGGCGCGGCCGACTCGATGGCCGCCCGCAGCCCGGCGGCGTCGACCGTCTCCACCCGATGCCGCCCGGCCAGCTCGGCGGCGAGCACGCCGGCCGGCTCGGCCGACCCGTTCGCCAACGGCGCCAGCACGAACCGCCCGGCGTCCGGGTGCGCCGCCGCCGCGCTACGGACCGCGGTGACAAGCAGCCGCTCGGCCTCCTCGTCCCGGCCCAACACGGCCAGGTTGCGCCCGGCGGCCGGACCCAACGGCACCGCCACCGTGCTGCGCCGGACGTCCACCGCCCGACCCAGCAACGCCGCCGGCGCGTGCACCCGGCCGGCAAGCGCCGCCCGGTGCCGCGGATCGTTTGCCAGCAGCGGGCGGGCGTAGCCGGCGAACACCACAGGCGCGACGGCGTCCTCCGGCCGGGCCGACCACAGCCGCCGCCGCAGATCAGTGAGAACCTCCGGATCGCCGTACGGATCCGGGAAACGGATCATCCGCTCGTGGCCGCGGGTCGCGCCCCGCGGGCCGCCCAACCCGCCGGCCGTGTTCACCACCGCGCTGCCCACCGGCAGGCCGGCCGCCGAGTCGTTGGCCGGCTCCAGCACCGCCGAGCCGCCGGGCAGCGCCACCCGCACCGGGAACTGCCCGAGCAGCGGATCCCGCGGGCCGCCGATGCCCAGGTCACCCTCGCCGGCCAGAACCAGATGGATCCCGTACGAGCGGGCGGCGCGGGCCAACGCGTCCAGCCGGTCCCGCAGTTCGGTGGCGAGCCGGTCCCGATCCCGCAGCGCAAGCGGGAAGTTGTCGACCACACAGACGATCCGGGGCAGCGAGCAGTGCTCGCGCAACTCGGTGAAGCGCTGCCCGCCGGCCCGCCGGGACGCCTCCTCCCGGCGGCGCAACTCCGCCTCCAACTCGCCGAACAGGTCGGCGACGTACTCCCGGTCGGCGGCCATCCCGGCGGCGCGGACCTGCGGCACCCAGGACCGGTCCCGCTCGGTCTGGAGGAACTCCACGAAGGACTCGCCGTCACCCAGGTCGGCCAGGTAGAGCGCCAGCTCGTCCGGGCCGTACCGGGCGGCCAGGCCGAACAACGCATCGGTGAGGAACGCCGACCGGCCGGCCTGCGACCTGCCACTCACCAGCCAGTGCGGGGTCAACTCGGTGAAGCCGAGACTCACCGGCCGCCCGGCCGCGTCGCCGACCGTGGTGCTCAGCCCGTCGACCGAGTCGACAGTCCACAACCCGTCCGCCGGCAACAGGTCGGGCAGGGTCAGCCGGGAACCGTCCTCGATCTGGCGGGCCAGCCGCCGGCACACCTCGGCGACCAGCTCCGGCGGCGGATCGTCATCCAGGAACACCGGCGAGTTCAACCCGCCCGGCGAACCGGCGCCCGGGCTGCTGAACCCGACCCGCGGCGGGTCGCCGACAAGCGCGTACGCGGTGCGCACCGTGAGCGGGGTGGCCCGGGGCAGCGGACTGCCGGCCGGCCAGCCGGCGGCCACCAGGTGCAGCCCGGCCCGCGGCCCCCGCTCCGCCAGGTCGGCGAGCAGGTCCAGGTCGGCCCGGGCCGCGCCGTCGGGCAACGCGGCGACCACCAGCAGCAGCGTACGGTCGTGGCCGCGTTGCCGGGCGCTCCCGGCGGCCACCCACTGCTCCGCCTCGGCCAGCACCGCCCGCAACCCGGCCAGGTCCGTGGCGGGCGGCGGCAGCAGGCCGGCGTCGGCGAGCGGCGCGTACCCGCCGAACGTGTCGCCCGGCCCGCCGTCGACCGCCCGGGCCAGCAACTCGCCCGCCGGCGTAGCCGCGAAGAGGCGCAGCAGCAGCGCCCGCAGCAGCCCGGCCACCCGGGGATCCGTCGCGTCCGCGTCGACGCTCAGATGGCCGCTGCCCAGCAGGGGCACCAGCGCGGGAAAGCGGACGTCGTCGAGCGGCGCGGCGACGCCGACCCGCACGCCCGGGGGTGGACCGTCGCCGGGCGGCGTCGTCGGCGCCAGCGCTTCCAACGGCGCGCCGGCCCACCCGGGCGCCACCCGCTCGGCCGCCGACCGCAGGCGTTCGGCCAGCTCGTACTGACGGTGGTGGTCGGCGGGCGCGGGTCGGATCTCGTCGAGGATGCCCGCCGCCGCGGTCGCCGCGGCCTCGGCCCGGCGATGCAACGCGGCGGCCCGACCGGCACGCGCCTTCGGAGTCGCCACCGCGTCCACCTCTCTTCCCGAGGCCGACATCTTCCCCCCGAGCTGTGACGGTAACCCAGCCGGGAGCCCTCCACCGGGATGTCGGTCGGCGCGGTGGGCCGCACGCCGGTGACCAGCCTCACCCGATCACCGGACGGCGTCCGCCCGGCGGTTCGCCACGATCCGCCAGTTCTGAGGCATTGGGTACTCGGCGCGCAGCCGATAGCCTCAGGAGGTGGAATCAGTGCAGCCCCCCGCCGGTTCCCAGGTCTCCCGCGTACCGGCGCAGCGGACCCCGCCGGAGCAGTTGGCGCCCCCCGCGCCCGCTCCGGTTCCGGTGCGGCCGAAGCGCCCGTTGCGCACGGCGCTCACCATCATCGCGGGGGTGTTGGCGTTGCTCTGCGCGGGCGGAGCGCTTGTCGGTTTCGTGCTCTACGACCGGGCGACCGCCCCGGACCGCAGCGCCCCGGACGTGGTGGTGGACAACTATCTCCGGGCTTTCCTGGTGGACCGCAACGACACCAAGGCGAAAGAATTCGCCTGCAGTTCTGCTGCTGATCTTGAGGCGCCTCGCCGCCTTCGCGCAGAGATTGAGCAGCGCGAAGCCAACTTTGATGTCGTGGTTCGAGTCAGCTGGGGCCCTCTGGCTCGTGCCAAGAACGACGACGGTGAGCTGGTGAGCACGACGTTGACGATTTCGAGTTCAGCTGATGGACAGACCCGAAGTAGCCGACGCGAGGACTGGCGGTTTCGCGTGGTGGAGCGGGACGGCTGGCGAGTCTGCGGTGGTAACAAGATCGGTTAGTGGCTATTACTCCAGCCAGAGCAGATGCACGGGCACCTCCAGGGTGGTCGGTGCCTGGCCGCGCCAGGCCCAGCGGTACCACTCCACCTCGGGCGTGACCCGGACGCAGATGTCGCCGTCCGCGCCGGAGTAGGTCTCGGTGACCGCGCGTAGGTCGCGTCGCTCCGCGCCGCCGTCCACGTGCACCACCCGCCGCCCGGTCACGGCGTCGGCCTCGAAGACCGGAGTGGGCGGCCGGCGCGCCGGCGCGTCGAGCGAGACCAGCCGGATGCCCGATCCGCTCGACGCCGGTGCCGGTCGCCGTTCGCCGATCGTCTCCACCCAGACCCGTTCCACCGGCACCAGCGGGGCGAACACCTCCACCTGCTCCGACTCGGCCCGGTACCACTCGTGCTCCGGGATGACCGGCACGTAGGTGCGGCTGCCCTGCACCACCCGCTCGTCGGCCCGCAGGTCACCACGCCAGCCGAGGCCGGGGAGGCCGACAAGCACACGGCGACCGCGTAGCTCGGCACCGCCGGTGGCGGGTATGACGTCGATCGGGCGGGGCGGCAGCGGGGCCCAGTCGGGGCGGTCCGCGAAGGGATCCGGCAGCGGGTTGCTCACGGGCGGGACCTCACTTGCTCTCGCCCAGGGGCGCGCCCCGTTCGCGCATGAACGGCACCGGGTTCTCGGCGCCGCCGCTGGACCGGTCGCTGTCGTGGTGCACCTCGAAGTGCAGGTGCGGGCCGGAGGAGTTGCCGCTGGTGCCCGAGAGTCCGATCACCTCGCCCGCCGCGACCTCCTGGCCCGGGCGTACCCGCGGGCGTTCGATCATGTGGCAGTAGCGGGTGATGAACCCCTCGGCGTGCAGGATGTCCACGAACCACCCGCAGCCGCCCTTGTTCGGCCAGCCGTCCCGGTCACAGTCCCGCCGGCCGGAGTGGTCGGGGTCGCAGCGGGCGACAAGCACCCGGCCCGCCGAGGCGGCGTGGATCTCGGTCCGCTTGCCCGCAACCAGGTCCACGCCGTCGTGGCTCGGGCGGGCCTCGGTCCGAAAGCCGGAGACCACGCCGCCGGGTAGCGGCGCGGTCCAGCCGGAGGCGGCGATCCGGGCCCCGGCGGCGGCGTCGCAGACGGCCCTACCGGCGATCTCCACGGTCCGGGCCGCCCCGCCGGCGAGCGCGTCGACGATCCGCCCGGCCAGCGCCTCGTGCTTGGCGTAGGCGTCGGGGAACGCGCTGACCTGGACCCGCTGCGCCACCGCGGTCAGCGGCCGTTGTTCCCAATTCGGCACCTTCGCCATCTTCTGGTAGAACTTTCGGGCCGCGTACGAGGGCGTCATCCGCTCCTCGACGCTGCCCCAGCCGGGTCGCTGTTGGAACAGGCCCAGCGAGTCGTGGTCGGCGCCGACCCCCTCGTGCGGCAGGGCCAGCGACGCCGACACCTTGCGGTTGGCGAGGTTGCGCAGCGCCGACTCCTGCATCGCGGTGGCCAGCGCGATCACCCAGCCGCGGGCGGGCAGTTTCATGTCCTGGCCGACCTTGATGATGACGGCGGCGTTACGCAGTTGACTCTCGCCGTACTCGGCGAAACGTGGCATGTCGCCGGTCAGGTTCACCTGGTAGTCGGGGTCGCAGGAGAGGCTGGCCAGCTTCGGGTCCTCCCGGTCGCCGCCCAGTTCGGTGAGGAAGAACGCGCCCGCGCCGCCGACGCAGCAGAGCAGGGTGAGGACGGCGGTGACCGCGGTGGCCAGCACGCCGACCCGCAGCTTGCGCCGGACCCCGGCCGGCCCGGCGCTCACGGACGCTCCCAATCGACCGCGTCCACCAGCCACGGGCCGTCCGCCGCGATCAGGTCGAGCCGGAGCGTGCCGTGGTCAAGCGGGATCGACGCCTCGACGAAGGACTCGGTGCGTGGTCGCAGCGTCGGCGGGCCGGTGGTCCGCCGCGCCGGCACGGTCTCCGGGTCGGCGCCTGTCATCTTCTCCTCGAGCGCGGGGGAGGAGAGCGGACGCAGCCGGGCCTGCCAGGCGTCCCCGGTGCTGCCCGGGCCGGTCAGCCACGCGATGGCGAACCGCGCCGCGACCTGCTCGGGCGTGGCCTCACCCGGGCGCGTCCTCGGCGCGACCGCGGCGGGCGGGCTGGACAGCACCCCGTCCTCACCTGCTTCCGGGTCCGCCGTGCTGATCGGCTGGGTGGGGCGGACGGCCACCCCGCTGCCCGCGTCGGCCGGCCCGGAGACCAGCCGGGCCGCGCCGATCACCCCGAAGATCAGGACGGCGATCACCAGCGCCACGCCGAGCCGGGACCGGAGGACCCGGGTGAAGAGGAATTCCAACGCCCGCCGCACCGGTCTCACCTGGCCTCGGTGCGGATCCGCGGCGCCGGCCGGGCCGGCGCGCCGCCGCGGTCCGCCGAGTCCGGCCGGTAGACGGCGTAGGAGGGCGCCTCCTCGGGCACGTCCGGCTCGGTCCAGGTCGACGGCGCGCGGCGTGGCCGGGGTGCGGTGGTGGGACGCCCGCCCGGACGCTCGGTCGGGGGCGCCTCGTCCGGCCGTTCCCGCCCGTCCGGCCGTTCCCGGTCCACCGTGGTGACGGTGTGTGCCGGATCCTCGTGCCGGGCCTCCGGCCGGAGGCTGCGCTGGTCGGCCACGACGCCGCGACGCCGGCCGAGCGCCGGCTCGTTGGTGCCACCGGGCTCGGCCACGTCCAACCGGGCGGCGATCCGCATGTCCCGGAAGAACCGGCGGTGCCACGAACCGGCCGAACTGACCGCCTCGCTGCTGTCCTTGCCGCCGAGCTGGGTGATCCGCCGGTACGGTCGCAGCAGCAGCCAGCCCACCACCCCGCAGAGCCAGACCAGGACCACCTGGAGCCAGCCGGGCAGCGTGGCCGTGTTCATGATCAGGTCGACCGCGAAGAGGTAGACGGCCGCCCCGGTGCCGAAGATGGCGATGTTGAACACGGCGGCGACCACGGCGTTCGCCAGCCGGCGGAGCCCGGCGCTGGCCGGGCGCATCAGGCCGACCGTGCCGAGGATCGGCGCGGCGATCACCGCCCACCGGAAGATCAGGAAGCCGAGCAGCACCAGCACCGACGCGGTCAGGTCGAACATGGCGAACAGCAGCGAGGCGAGGACCGCGATGAAGCCGGCGCCGATCCGGTCCATGTCCTTGGTGCCCTGGAGGTATTCGTACGCCTCCGGGTCCTCCGACTTGATCTGCTCGGCGACCCGGGCCCACTGCTGCTGCTTGGCCTTGATGGTGGCCTCGCGAGTCGCCGGGTTCTGCCGGAGTTTTTCCGACTCCTCCCAGGTCAGCGACTTGGCGTCGTAGAGCGCCAGGCCGTACTTCTTGGCGGTCTCGCTGTCCGCCGAGCCGAGGATGCCACGCAGCCAGTTGCGGTAGAGCATGGTCTCGGTGGCGGTGTCGCTGGCCCGTACGGCGGGCGGGCGATGGTCCTTGCATGCTTCGGGGTTGGGATCGTCGCACTGGCCAGGGGGAGTGTCCTTGGCTGAAGGGCCGACCGCGTCGTGCACCACGCCGAGTGTGGTGATCAGCGTGTTGTCGGCGATGTTCGCGGACTTCACCGGCCAGGCGGCGAGCGCGGTCACCGCCACCATCACCAGGATCGCCCAGCCGGCGGTGGTCATCGCGTTGCTCATGTCCGACTGGCGGGACCGCCAGAGCAGGTAGAGGCCCACCACGCAGATGGTGATGATGCCGAAGACGCTGAACACCTTCTGGTAGACGGCCTTGGTGGCCTGTTCCACGAGCGGGTCGGCCCAGCGCCACATGGTCCGCGGGTCCCACGCGCGCTCCCGCAACGCGTTCGACGCGCCGATGACCGCGTTGGCGAACATGAACTCGCCGTTCGCCACCATGGTGGTGAAGCGGTAGTCCGGGTGGAGTACGGAGGAGGCGCAGCCGCCGTCCACGTCGTACGTGGTGTAGCTGTAGCCGGCGTACCCGTAGTCGCTGTAGAGGCCCTTCGGGCCGGGCTCCTTGGCCGAGTCGGGCCGGGACGCGAACCAGCCGGCCAGGCCGGAGTCCGGCGCGCTCGGCACCGGCGCGTTGCGGCACTCGACCTGGTCCTCGCTCACCGCCTTGAGCTTCCCGACGCAGGCGCGGAAGTCGGTCTGCCACTCCTTGGTGCTGCACAGCTCGGCGCGCGCCTGTGCGGTCGGGCCGGCGGCGTACGCGGGTGTGGCCCCGACCAGCGGCCAGGAGATCGTGGCCCCGGCGAGTACGCCGAGAACGATGAGGAGCGCCGCGATCCGTGCCCGGGCCCTCGCCATGTCACGCCTCCAGGTCAGCCAGCACGGTCGGGAGTTGCCCGGCGGCCTGGGCGACCGCGGCGGGGGTGGTGTCCAGGTGGTTCAGCAGCCCGTCGACGTACGACACGTCGACCCGGACCTTCTGCACGCGCCCGTCGACGTCGCGCATGACGAACTCGCGGAAGCCGAGCCGGTTGGCCGATCCGCTGTCAGCCTGGGACAGCGAGGCGAGGGTGGCCTCGTAGCCGTCGTCGACCGGCACCCGCAGCAGCCGCAGCGCCTCGGAGGCGATCTCGCTGTCCTCGGCGATGCGGCCGACGAAGACGGTGGAGACGAGGTTCTGCACGTCGAGGCCGAGGATGTCCTTCGGGTTCTGCGAGGCGACGAGCGCGGCCAGGTTCCACTTGCGGGAGTCGCGGGCGAGCCGGACCAGGAACGACCGTCCGGAGCGCCACCCCTCCATGAAGTGCGCCTCGTCCAGGCCGACGAGCTTGCGGGACGACATCGAGCCGCCGTAGCAGCGGCGGACCGCGAGCCGGTGCGCGGTGTGCAGCATCGGCAGGGCCAGGGCCTCCTCGGCCGACCAGTATTCTCGTTCGATCTTGAGGTCGGGCAGCCGGAGGCCGGCCATGGTGATCACGGTGAGCGCGGCGTCGGCGCCGAGCAGCCCTTCCGGCGGGCGGCCGAAGAAGAGCATGGCCAGCGGCATCTCGGCGGTGTCGAGAAGCAGGTTCGCCAGCTCACGGCCGGCGTCGTCGTCGAGCCCCTGGAGGCAGGCGACCACGTCGTCCAGGGTGGACGTCTCCTCGGCCGGCACCTGGCGTACGGCGTGCCGGAACAGCGTGGCGGTGGACGCCTCCCGGGCCACCTGCGGCGGCACCAGCATCATGCAGATGTCCTGCACCAGCATCCGGCGTTCGGCCCGGGCGTTGGAGACGGCGATCTCGAACTCCCGGTCGCCGGCGGCCCCGGTGGTGAACTCGCTGCGCAGTGGCGTGGGGATCAGCGCGTACGGCGCCAGGGTGCCCTGCTCGGACCCGGTCAGGTTGAGCACCCGCGAGTAGGGCGCCAGCTCGGGCATGGCGCAGAGCCGGGCCAGCGGACCGGACGGGTCGAGCAGCGTCACCTGCGCGCCGCGCCGGGCGGCCAGGTAGCCGAGCGCGCCGAGCAGGGTGGACTTGCCGCCGCCCGGCTCGGCGACGAAGACGGCGAGGCCGGAGCGCTCGCGTACCTCCATCGGGAAGTGCAGGTCGAGGAAGACCGGCCGGCGGCAGGTGCCGGCGGTCCGGCCGATCAGGTCGCCGCGTCGGTCGCCGACGGTGGACGCGGCCTGCGGCAGCGCGGCGGCGAGCAGGTTGACGGGCATCCGGCGGACGTATCCGGTGTTGGCGATCGGCTCGCCGGGGATGAACTCGCGGGCCAGCCAGTCCTGGTTCTTCGGGTGCTGGAGCGAGATCCGCAGCTCGCGGGAGTAGAGCTGGATGAGTCGGCGGGCCCGTTCCAGGCACTCCTCGCGGGTGCGACCACCGACGGCGATCCGGTGCCAGCCGTGCGCGCGGGCCGAGTCGACAGGCAGCCCGGTGGTCATCTCGTCGCCGATCACCAGCGCCCGCTTGGCCAGGCGTTCCAGCTCGGGCGGCGCGTCGATGCCGTGCTCGGCGTAGTCGAGCTGTTGGGAGCGGATCATCCGGAGTCGGTGTTCGAGGTTCCGGAAGGAGTCGTTGGGGCCGAGGATGTCGACGCGGGTGGACAGCTCCATCGGCCACGGCAGGCGTTCGTGGAAGTGCAGCCAGGGCTCGTGCCGTTCGGGAATCTCCAGCGGCTCCATCCGGCCGACCGCGAGCACCGCCACGTGCCGTTCCTCGCCGGTCATCCGGTTGACCAGCTTCACCGTGGAGCCGTAGGGGGTGCGGTAGCGTTCCACCTGCTCGGTGAGGGCCAGCAGGTCGCCGCGTTCCCATCGGCCGTTGGTGATGGGGGAGAGGACGCCGGGCGGCGCCATGCAGAGCGCCACCGAGCGGTAGAGCAGCCACTCCAGCTCGGGCGCGCTGACCCGGCGGCCCCGCATGCCGAACGCGCCGAGCACCTCGTCGAACTGTTCGACGGTGCGGCCCAGGCGGCGTCGCTCGCCGTCGGCGGTGCCCCGGCCGAACGTGCGCAGCAGGCGTTCGGTGAGCGAGTCGCCGAGCGACCGGCGGGCGAAGGTGACGCCGAGGTAGGTCTGCCCCTCGGCGTGGTTGACCGACATCAGATGCCGCTGGGCGGCGACCAGGTGGTCGGCCCAGCCGGTGGTGCCGGGCACGTCGGGCAGCGGCGTGGCGGTGTGCGCGTCGATCGTGCGGGCCCACTCGTCGGCCGGGAAGGGGCGGGTGGTGCGGCGCAGGTGCAGCCGGAATCCGGCGAGGCCGGCGTACTGCTCGGAGATCGCCGAGAGCAGCGCCTCGCGTTCGGCGTCCGGGCGGAACGCCCAGCGCACCTCGGGCAGCCAGTACCAGGCGGTGACCGTGTTGGGAGTGAAGGTGAGGTGGCCGGCGATCTCGGTGATGGCCAGCTCGACCGAGGGGTCCCGGTCGCCGAATTTGATCTTCGGGGCGCGGACCCGGACCGGCTTGGCCGGCTTGTTCCGGCGTTCGGCGGAGCGCTGCCGGGGCGGGGTCACCTCCCGGTGCGCCGGCCGGCCGAGATCACGGGACGGCGCGGCCGGCACCGGATGGGCGTCCAGCGGGTCAGGTTCCGGCTCCCGCCGATCGGCGCGGTGGGCCGGGCCGCGCACGTCGGCGGGCGCCACCGGCGCGACGACGGGCTCGGGGGCCGGCTCCGGCTCGGCGGTGGGCCGGAGGGCGGGAAGCCGGTCACCCGCCTGCGTCGGCACCCGGTTGCGGGTCGCCGGTGGCGGGTCGAGCGCGGGCGGCTCGACGGGCGCGGCGAGCGCGGGTGGTTCGACGGGCGGGGCGAGCGTTGGCTCCGGGCGGGGTCGCCCCACCGCGCGTACGCCGGGGGCGTGTTCCCGGGCCGGCGGGCCGGGCTGGTGCGGTGCCGGTTCGACCGGCACAGCGGGCTGGTGCGGGATGGGCAGCGCGTCGCGGCCGACACCACGGCGGGGCGGCGCCACCACGGGCTCGATCGCCGGCGCCGGTGAGGGCGGTCCGGCGGCCGGCGCGGCGGGGCGGCGGACCCGGGGCTGCGCGCCGCCGAACAGGTCGAGGAAGGGCGAGTCAATGTCGCCGTCGGGGCCCACCGGCTCGCGCGGCTCGGCGCCGCGTGGGGCGAGTGGACGCGGCGGTTGGAAGACGCCGACCCGGCCGTGTCCGGGGCTGGTGACGAGCGCCGGGTCGAGGACCACCTCGTCCAGCTCCTCGTCGGGCGGGTAGTCGAACGATCGCGCACGGTTACCAGAGGGCCCGGCCGGGCGCCCGGCCGGGGAACCCGGCGTGGAAGAGCGACTCATGCGACCGCCTCACCCGCGTCGTTCGTCTGCGCCATCGGCGTACGCCCTGTCATGCCAGTTCCTCCCGGATCCTGATCCGGCTCGCGACGAGGCGCGGGTCCCGCAGCTCGGCGGCCGGCTCCCGGGTGCGTCGCCAGTCGGTCAGCGCGGTCCGGATGACCATGCGCGCCGGCCGGTCCGGGTCGACGTACCGGAAGATGAACGAGGTCGTCACGATCGCGAGCGAGATCTCCCAGGCGGGGAAGAGCTCCACCTGGAGCGTGAACAACCAGTGGATGAACACGTAGAGGGGTACGAGCAGCATGAACAGGCCGTACTGGGCGTACGGCAGGTGGACGGGAAGGGTGTAGCCGGGCGGCCCCAGGTAGACCAGGCGAGCCCGGTAGATGTCGTCGTCGGTGCGCAGCCGCATCGTCGCCCAACGCCCTACTCGAAGATGAGGTTGATCAGGTAGTCGCCGACGAAGAAGAGTGTGGCCGCGCCGGCGATGAAGGCTAGCCCGATGATGGCGATGGCCGAGCTGGTGAGCACCTTGGAGATCTCGCCCCGGCTGGCCCGGCCGATGAAGATCACTCCGAGGACCGCGAGCAGGATCGGTGCGACCTTGCTGGCGAAGAAGGTGACGACGTTGTCGGTGTCGATGCCCTTCGGGGCCGGCTCGGCGAGTGGAGTCGACGCCAGGGTGTGGAGCGCGTGGTCGACGGCGGTCGACGCCGTTGCCATGAGCTCGATGGCGATCACTGGAAACCTCCCCAAGGGTCGCGGCCGGCGGTGCCGCGATGGTGCAGTCAAGGCAAACCTGGCGGGATGGTGCTCATCCGGAACAGCGCCGTCGACGCTGGGTCCGTCACCCACCACGTACGGTGGTGAGCTTTGGGAGGATTGTTCCCGCTTCGGCCCTCCCTCCAGGCTTCGCCATCTCGATGCCGGGCAATTCCAAAGCGTACGGGCCGGCCACCTTTGCGACAAGCCGCGAAGAGTGGACCCCGATCAACCCGGACGACCGATCGTACACCTGTTCCAATGTGCACGTCAGGGGTGCCGGATCCGCAGCGCGCCCGGTGGCCGGAACCCTCGCCGGCGAGCGGTACTGTCGGGTCCGTGACCGATCTGGTACGAGCGGACGCCCCGGTGGTGATGGGCGTTCTCAACGTCACCCCCGACTCGTTCTCGGACGGCGGCAGATACGCCGGTCTGGACGCCGCCGTCGCACACGGGGTGCGACTGCGCGCGGCCGGCGCGGACCTGGTCGACGTCGGCGGCGAGTCCACCCGGCCCGGCGCCGACCGGGTCGACGCGGAGACCGAGACCGCCCGCGTGCTCCCGGTGGTCCGGGAGCTGAGCGCCGCCGGCATCCCGGTGAGCGTCGACACCACCCGGGCCCGGGTCGCCGAGGCCGCGCTGGCCGCCGGCGCCGACGTGGTGAACGACGTCTCCGGCGGGCTCGCCGACCCGGACATGGCCCGGGTGGTCCGGGACGCCGGCTGCCCCTGGGTGCTGATGCACTGGCGGGGCCACTCCCGCGACATGCGCGACCTGGCCACCTACACCGACGTGGTGGCCGACGTCCGGGCCGAGCTGGGTCGACGGGTCGACGCGGCGCTCGCCGCCGGCGTCGCCGCCGACCGGATCGTCGTCGACCCGGGGCTCGGCTTCGCCAAGACCGCCGCGCACAACTGGGCGCTCAGCGCCCGCCTGTCCGAGTTGGTCGATCTCGGCTTCCCGCTGCTGTTCGGTTCCAGCCGCAAGTCCTACCTGGGCCGGCTGCTCGCCGACCCGGCGGGCGTGCCCCGCCACACCGACGGGCGGGACGCCGCGACCATCGCGACAAGCGTGCTGGCCGTGGCCGCCGGGGCCTGGGGGGTACGCGTGCACGATGTCCGCGGCACCGCCGACGCGCTCGCCGTCTGGCGGGCCACCGGCAGCCCGCGGCTGGCGAGCGCGACGCGGGCCGGCGCCGGCAGCGGAGCGACCCGGTGACCGACCGGATCGAGCTGACCGGCCTGCGTGCGCACGGCCGGCACGGCGTCTACGACTTCGAGCGCGCCCAGGGGCAGGAGTTCGTGGTCGACGCGGTGCTCGAACTCGACCTGGGCCCGGCCGCCCGCTCCGACGAGGTGACCGACACGGTGCACTACGGCGAGCTGGCCGAGCGCCTGGCCGCGGTGATCACCGGCGAGCCGGTGAACCTGATCGAGACACTCGCCGACCGGCTGCTCGCGATCTGCCTGGCCGACCCGCGGGTCGGCGCCGCCACGGTGACCGTGCACAAGCCGGAGGCCCCCATCCCGCACGCCTTCCGGGACGTGGCGGTCACCTTGCGGCGTACCCGGTGACCCGGGCCGTGCTGTCGATCGGCAGCAACCTCGGCGACCGCCTCGGCCACCTGCGCGGCGCGGTGGCCGCGTTCGGCGACGACGTGCTGCTGGTCTCCGGCGTCTACGAGACTCCACCGTGGGGCGACGCGGAGCAGCCCGCGTACCTGAACGCGGTGGTGATGGTCGCGGACCCGGCGGCGGCGCCGGGCGACTGGCTGGCGCGGGCCCGGGCCGCCGAGGCGGCGGCCGGGCGGACCCGCGACCCGGCCCGGCGGTACGGCCCGCGCACGCTCGACGTGGACGTGATCGCGGTCTGGGACTCGGCCGGTCAGCCGGTGCTCGTCGACGACCCCGAGCTGACCGTGCCGCACCCCCGGGCACATCTGCGGGCCTTCGTGCTGCGGCCGTGGATCGACATCGAGCCGCACGGCCGGCTGCCCGGGCACGGCTGGCTGACCGACCTGCTCAACGCCGAGCCGCTGGCCGCCGACGCCCTGGAACTGAGCCCCCGGCCCGATCTGACGCTAGAGTCGGACACATGAGTACGGCCCGGACCCCACAGGACCCCGACCGCTTCCGGATGGGTCCGACCCGGGTCTCCACGCTTGTGGTGGCCGGCCTGGCCGCCGCCGCGGTGGCCTGGCTGCTGATCAGCGGCTTCTACTACGACTTCGCCCCCGACCTGCCCTGGCTTCCGGTGATCACGCTGGCCGGGCTGGCCGTGCTGGAGGGCTACGCGGCGGTCAACACCCGCAGCCGGATCGAGCGGCGGCCCGGCCGGGAGCCGGTGAATCCGCTGCTGGTCGCCCGGTTCGTGGTGCTCGCCAAGGCGTCCGCGCTGGCCGGCGCCATCTTCGCCGGCTTCTATGCCGGGTTGGCCGGCTGGCTGTTCGTGGAGCGGACCAACGCCGCCGAGAGCGACCGGCCGGCCGCGGTGGCCGGGCTCGTCGCCTCGCTGGCGCTCGTCGTCGCCGCGCTCTGGCTGGAGCGCGCGTGCCGGGTGCCCGAGCAGGAGGACGACGAGGACCGGGAGCCGGGCGACCGCGAGACACCGCGCGGGCGTCGCTGATTCCGAGGCTTCCCCCGCTCTCCGCCCGCCGGTACCGTCCCTGGCGACCGGAGAGCGACGGCCGCACCGGTCCGCCCCTGGAGTGGGCCGGACGCGGCCACCTGGGAGGCGCGCGCTGATGGGGTACGACGAGCCGGGCCGGACGGCCCCACCGGAGACGTCGTCCGGCGTGCCCGCCGCCGTACTGGAGAACATCTTCGACGACCCGTCCCACGGCGAGCCCGGCCGGGACCGGATCGCGGTGCACGTGGTCTGGGAGTTCGTGCTGCTGGCCGGACTGGCGGCGATGACCTGGCAGCTCTGGCGGTCCGACTCGGACGCGCTGCGCGGCGGCGCGCTGAAGTCGTTGCTCGTCGACGTGGCCGCGCTCGGCCTGCTCACCCTGGCCGCCGGCCTGGCCCTACGGGCCGCCGCGGTGAACCTGGCGATCGGCCCGGTCGCGCTGGCCGCCGCGCTGCACTTCGCCGAGCAGGGCGATCGGGGTGCCCGGGATGCGCTGCTCCCGGCGCTCGCGGTGGCGGCGGCCGGCGGGCTGGCGCTCGCCCTCGCCGTGGTGGTGCTGCACGTGCCCGGCTGGGCGGCCAGCCTGGCCGGAGCCGCCGGTGTGATCGTCTATCTGGAGCGGCGCACCGCCCCGGTCGCGGTCCAGGGCGAGTACGACCCCCGGCGCGCCGCGCTCTACCTCTTCGTCGGGTTCGCCGCGGTGGCCGTCCTCGGTGGTCTCTTCGGCACCATCAAACCGGTGCGGCGGCTGATCGGCCGGTTCCGTCCGGTCGCCGACCCGGCCCGGCGGCGCGGCGCGGTGGCCGCCACGGTGACCGCGCTGGCGCTCGTCGGCTCCACGGTGCTGGCGATGCTCGGCGGGGTACTGATCGCCGCGAACGGCAACGGCCCGGTGGAGCCGGGCACCGGGCTGGACTGGACGGTGCTGGCGGTCGGCACGGTGATGCTCGGCGGCACCAGCGCGTACGGCCGGCGCGGCGGCGTCTTCGGCACCCTGCTCGCGGTCTGCCTGGTGGTGGTCTTCCTGGCCTGGACCGTGGTGCACGACTGGACGATCAGCCGGTGGGCGGTGGGCGGCGCCGTCCTCGGCGGCGGGCTGCTGGTCACGCGGCTGGTGGAGACGTTCGGCCGGCCCCGCCCGGCCCCGCCCGGCGTGGGCGTGCCCGGTCCGCTCCGGCCGGTCGGCGACGGCGTGGTCAGCGGTGGCTGGGCGATGACTCCGGCGCCCGGGCCGGCCGACGCCTGGCCGTCGGTGCTGCCGGAGCGGAACACCGACACCCCGGTCGACGCCTGGGAGGCGCCACGCTGGGGGAACGAGCCCCGACGCTGGGACAGCGACGACCGTTGACGCGCGTCCGCGGCGGCGTCGCGTCCGGCGCGCCGGAGGTGATCTCGCCGGTTAGGCTCGGCGGCATGACGGAGACTCCTGCCCCCGGCGGCCGTACCTTCGACGAGCTCGACAAGCTCCCCACCGAGGAGCTGCGCGAGCAGGCCTTCCACCTGGCCCGGGAGCGCCGCGACGTGGGGTTCTTCTGGTCGGTGCTGCGGCACCTGCCGAACGCCGACGAGGCCGCCGCCCTGGACGGCGCGCCGAACTCGGTCGGGCCGACCATCGACGAGGCCAACGCGCTGTGGCGGGAGTTGACCGGGCACGGCTACGAGGAGTCCGCGCCGCTGCTGCGCGCCGCCTTCATCGACTACCTGATGAAGCACTGACCGGTGGCCACCCGCCGGCCGCCGGTCGGCACGCGGCTGGGCAGGTTTGCCCGGCGCGGCGACCCGGGCACCGATCGCGCCATGGCCCGCACCAACCGTCCCCGCACCATCCCCCGGTACGGCACGGCCGCCGGGACCGGCACGCTCGCCGCGTTCCTGCTCGTGGCGGTCGGCGGCAGCCCGATGTACGTGGACTGGGCGCAGGGCCACACCGACCCGACCGGCGCCGGTGGCTGGTTCCTGCGGCTGCTGGCCTGGCCGGCCTGGCGGTGGCAGTCGGACGAGGGGGTGCTCGCCACCAACCTGCGGGCGATCCTGCTGCTCGTGCTGGCCGCGGCGTTGCTCTATCTGCTGCCCGGCCCGCAGGTGGACCGGGTGGCGGCCTCGGGCAGCCAGTTCCTCTCCGGCTGGGGCGCGTACGCGCTGGCCGCCGGGCTCAGCGCGCTGGTGGCCACGCTCCTCGGCCCGCACGGCACGCTCTACGCCGCCTTCCAGACCGCGAGCACCGGCGTCGCGTACGGCTTCTTCGCCGGCTGGGTCATCGGCCTGGCCAGCTTGGGCGGCCGGGCCTGACCGGGACCGGATCGTCGGCCCGGCCAGGCGGGCCGGGCCTGACCCCCGGCCGGGTTCAGTCCACCGCGCCCATGGTCAGCACGCGGGCCCGGGTGAGCAGTCCGAGCGGGTGGCCGTCGTCGGTGACCACGGCGTGGTCCGCGCCGGAGGTGAGCAGCGCGCCCAGCGCGTCGTAGGCCGAGCTGCCCAACGCCACGGTGGGCAGTCCGGTCCCGTCGCCGGCCGGGAGCGGGTCGAGCACCGCGCGGGTCACCGGGGTGACCGCCAGCCGCCGGATGCCCCGGTCGGCGCCGACGAACTCGCGGACGAACGCCGAGGCGGGCGAGCCGAGCAGCGCGGCGGGGGTGTCGTACTGCTCCAGGACACCGCCCTCGGACAGCACCGCGATCCGGTCGCCGAGTCGCACCGCCTCGTCGAGGTCGTGGGTGACAAGCACGATGGTCTTGCGGACCTCGGCCTGGAGCCGGAGGAACTCCTCCTGCAACCGGGTCCGGACGATCGGGTCGACGGCCGAGAACGGCTCGTCCATCAGCAGCACCACCGGATCGGCGGCGAGCGCCCGGGCCACTCCCACCCGCTGCCGCTGGCCGCCGGAGAGCTCGTGCGGGTAGCGCCTGCCGAACTGCGCCGGGTCGAGGCCGACCAGCTCCAGCAGCTCACCGACCCGGGACCGGGTCCGCTCCCGCGACCACCCGAGCAGCCCCGGCACGGTGGCCACGTTGGCGGCCACGGTCTGGTGCGGGAAGAGGCCGACGTTCTGGATCACGTATCCGATGCGGCGGCGCAGCGTCACCGGGTCGACCCGGGTGACGTCGTCGTCGCCGAGCAGGATCCGTCCGTCGGTCGGCTCGATCAGCCGGTTGATCATCCGCAGCACGGTGGACTTGCCGCAGCCGGACGGCCCGATCAGCACCACCAGCTCGCCGGCCTCGACCGCCAGGCTCAGCTCGCGAACCGCCTCGGTGCCGTCCGGGTAGCGCTTGCTGATGCGCTCCAGCGTGATCGAGGCGGCGCCGTGACCGGCGGGGGTCCCCGGGGTAACGTCCACGTGTGTTCCTCCACCTGAGCTACCGGGCCGCCCCGGGTAATCCGTGGTTCTCCTGGCAGTACGTGCGGGACAACTCTGACACCATCCTCGCGGCGCTGCGCGAGCACACCTGGCTGACCGCCCGGGCCGTGGTGATCGCCGCGCTGGTGGCGCTGCCGCTCGCGGTGGCAGCGTACTGGTTCCGGTCCCTGGCCGCGTCGATCCTCGCGCTGACCGGCGTGCTCTACACGATCCCGTCGCTGGCGCTGTTCGCCTTCCTCGCGCCCTATCTCGGCATCGGCGCGGTGACCGTGTTGACCGTGGTGGCGCTGTACGCGTTGCTGGTGATCGTCCGCAACGCGCTGGCCGGGCTGAACCAGGTGCCACCGGAGGTGCGGGAGGCCGCCGAGGGCATGGGGTACGGCCGGTGGGGCCGACTGTTCCGGATCGAGCTGCCGCTGGCGCTGCCCGGCATCCTCACCGGCGTACGCCTGGCGACCGTCTCGACCGTCGCCCTGGTCACGGTGGGGGTGGTGGTCGGCCGGGGCGGGCTCGGCCAGCTCATCTTCGCGGGCTTCCAGAACAACTTCTACAAGGCGCAGATCATGACCGGCACGGTGCTCTGCGTACTGCTGGCGCTGGTCCTCGACCTGGTCCTGGCCGGGGTGGGCCGGCTGCTCACCCCGTGGCTGCGCGAGAGGTCGGCTCGGTGAACCCGGTGCAGGCGGCGTGGATCTGGCTGAACGATCCGCTGAACTGGACCAACCCGGGCGGCGTGCTGGACCGGCTCGGCGAACACCTGAGCATGTCCGCCCTGGCGGTGCTGCTCGGCTGTCTGGTGGCCTGGCCGATCGGCCTCTGGCTCGGGCACAGCGGCCGGGGCGGTGGCCTCGTGCTGCTGGTCTCGAACGTCACCCTGGCGATCCCGACCCTGGCCCTGCTGACCATCCTGCCGCTTACCTTCCTCGGGTTCGGTCGGCCGTCGGTGGTGGTGGCGCTCGCGGTCTTCGCGGTGCCACCGCTGCTGGCGAACGCGTACACCGGTGTCCGGCAGGCCGATCCGGAGGCCCGGGATGCGGCGCGCGGGATGGGGCTGTCCGGTTTGCAGGTGCTGCGCCGGGTGGAGTTGCCGCTCGCGGTGCCCTACCTGGCGGCCGGTTTCCGGACGGCGGCCGTGCAGGTGGTGGCCACCGCCGCACTCGCGTCCTTCGTCAACGGCGGTGGCCTGGGCCAGATCATCCGGGCCGGGTTCGGTCTCGACATCGCCGCGGGCGGGGGCCAGATCATCGCCGGGGGTGTCCTGGTGGCCGGCCTGGCGATGCTTGTCGAGGGCGTGCTCGCGGTGGTGGAACGGATGGTCACGCCGCGTCCGCTGCGCCGGGTCCGGCGGCGGGCGAACCGCCGCGCCGCCGCGGCCACGGCCGGCGGCTGACGCACCCGTCCGGCGGGTTTGCTGAGTTCCCGGTCACAGCCACGCGGCCGGCCGGTGACGATCGGATGACGAAAACCGCTCCGAATTTGTCGGTGGGGTCGGTGAGGATGTTGGGTGAAGTCGCGGGCGGCATCCGGATCGCCCGTCGGACACGCGGCCGGCCCGAAGGGGTCGCGCCGGGACACG
Organism: Micromonospora sp. WMMD975; assembly: GCF_029581215.1. Lineage (NCBI taxonomy): Bacteria > Bacillati > Actinomycetota > Actinomycetes > Micromonosporales > Micromonosporaceae > Micromonospora > Micromonospora sp. WMMD975. Next base: position 5,295,142 of record NZ_CP120739.1, on the reverse strand, counting down.
GAAGGCGGGCACCTGATGCGCGCACGTTCACGGCTGGCCGCGGGGGCCTTCGGCGCCCTCGTCGCGGCGGGCCTTCTCACGGGTTGCGGTGACGCCGGCTCGTCCGGCACCGACGCTCCCGAGGCGGGCGCCTCGGGGGCCGGTTGCGCCCCGGTGGCGGGTGACCAACTGGTCGTCCTCACCGACGACAAGAAGCTCCAGAACACCGACAACGTCCTGCCCGCGATCAACGCGAAGGCGGCCACCCCGCAGTTGGTCGCCGCGCTGGACAAGGTCTCCGCGAAGCTCGACACCCCCAAGCTGATCCAGCTCAACCGGGCCGTCGACGAGGAGCGGAAGACCCCCCAGGTGGCGGCGCAGGAGTTCGCCGACGCCAACGGCGTCACCGACGGGATCGAGAAGGGGCCGGGCGGCCAGGTGACGGTCGGCGCCGGCAACTTCAGCGAGAGCCAGACCGTCGCCGAGCTCTACAAGATCGCGCTCACCGCGGCCGGTTACCAGGTCAAGGTGCAGACCATCGGCAACCGGGAGCTCTACGAGCCGGCTCTGGAAAAGGGCCAGATCCAGGTCGTCCCGGAATACGCCGCCACCATGGCCGAGTTCCTCAACACCAAGGCCAACGGCAAGGACGCCCAGCCGGTCTCCTCGCCGGAGCTGGACAAGACGGTCGAGGCGCTCAAGACCGAGGGTGACAAGGCCGGCCTGGTGTTCGGCCAGCCGTCCCAGGCCCAGGACCAGAACGCCTTCGCGGTGACCAAGGCGTTCGCCGACAAGTACGGGGTGTCCTCGCTCTCCGACCTGGCCGCGAAGTGCTCCGGTCAGGCTACCGTGCTCGCCGGTCCGCCGGAGTGCCCGCAGCGGCCGAAGTGCCAGGCCGGGCTCGTCGAGGTCTACGACTTCAAGGCCGGCTCGTTCAGCTCGCTGGACGCGGGCGGCCCGCAGACCAAGAACGCGCTGAAGACCGGTTCCGCAAGCGTCGGCCTGGTCTTCTCCTCCGACGCCGCGCTCGCCACGAGCTGATCCACCGCCGCCGGCCGGTCGCACCGGCCGGCCGGCGGCCTCTTGTACGGGCGGGCAGCCCGATCCGCGATGCGTGCATCCGACGGTGCGGAGCCGTTCCCCTCGGGTGGAACACTCGGTAGTCTGCTCACCCATGCCCGCCTCGGTCGCCCCTGCCGACAAGCGCTCTCCGACGCTGCTGACGGTCCTGTTCTGGATCGGTGTGGGCCTGGCGCCCCTGGCGGCGCTCATCCTGCTGGTCGCCGACGGCAACGGCACACTTCGATTCGGTGCCGTGCTCGCGATCCTCGCCGTCGTGCTGATCGGGCTCTCCATCGCGCTGCGGTCCGAGAACGGTGCCGGCGATGCGGTGGCCGAGGAGTTGCGGGAGGAACTGGAGCAGTTCCGTCGGGACCTGCGGGCCGAGATCGTGGCCGCCGCCCAACGCGGCAACCAGGCGCTGGACCAGGCGCGACGAGCTGAGGAAGCGGCAGGTGCGGTGCGCCGCCGGCTCGACGCGGCGGCCGCGGGCCTGGCCGCGGCACCTGCCGACGAGCGTCCGGGCGGACGGGCCCGGGTGCCGGTCGCCGGGGCGTACGAGGCGGGGCGGTCTCAGCCGGCCGGCCAGGACGAGGACGCGTCGAGCCGGCCGGCGGGTGATCGCTACGGCACCGACCAGCAGGCCGACCCGCTGCGAGCTGCTCCCCACGATTTCGAGCGACCCGGCACGTATCCCGTGGAGGGGCGGGCGCGTCCGGAGCCGCCCGGTCGTGGCCGCGCGGTGGAGGAGCACACCGGGTTCGGCGGCCACGGCGGCGAGTCGACCCGGTCCGGCGCGACACCTGCGGAGGGCTACCGCGCGGAGCCGGCACGGTCCGGTGGACACGGCGCGGAGCGGCCCTCCGGCGGGGTGTACGGGGCGGCGCGGGTGCCCGAGCCGGGGGCCCGGCCGGAACACCGCCAGGTCGGCCTGGTCCACCACACCGAGACCGTGCATGTCACCACCCGGCACACCATCGTCGACGGCGGCGGCGGCGACGCGGCCGGCTCCCGGTACGGCGGATACGCCGGTCGCTGGTCGCCGCCCGCGGAGGACCGCCACCGGGACGAGTCGGTCGACCACCGGGCCGGACACCGCGAGGCGGGCCGGGACGACCACCCGTGGCCGGGCCGGTCCGGTGCGGCCGAGGACGCCTGGCCCGGGGGCCTGCGGTCCGGTGCGGGCGCAGAGCGGCCCTGGTCCGACGCGCGGGACGGCGGTCCGCGGGATGTCGGGGCCCGCCCAGGTCCGCCTGTCGACGGGGCCGGATGGAGCGGCGGCGGGGCCGGATGGGCCGCCGGCGGCGACGGACCGGACCGGATCGGTGGCGCGCATCCCTGGGCGGGCGTCGGCCGGGCCGCCGGTGGGGGGCGGGGCTGGGCGTCGCGGGAGGTGGACGACGGCTGGGCAGCCGGCCATGGCCGGGCACGTCCGGCGGACGAGCAGCGGTCCGGCTCGGGCGCGGAGCGGGCCGGCTTGGCGGCGGGCGACCGCCCCGAGGAGCGGCCCTGGCCGGGCTGGCACGACGGCCCGGTGGACCGGCACGACGGCCCGGTGGACCGGCACGACGGCTCGGTGGACCGGCACGACGGCCCGGTCCGTCCGGGTGCGTGGCTCGGGCCGGAAGAGCGGGTCGCAGCGGGCGCCTGGCCGGAGGAGCAGCCGCCGCCGGGCTGGTCGGGACCGTACGACCCCGGAACGTCCGGCGAGGGAGTGCCGTTCGGGGAGCACGTCCGGGGAGCACCGTTCGCGGAGCACGTCCGGGGAGCACCGTTCGCGGAGTACGGCCGGGGAGTGCCGTCCGGGGAGCACGTCCGAGGAGCGCCGTCCGGGGAGCATGGCCGGGCGGCGCCGGCCGGGCAGTACGGGTGGGCGGGGGCCGTCGAGCCGGACGGAGAGCACTGGTCCGAGATGCGGGCCGGTAACCGCTGGGCCGCGGTGCACGACGACGGCCAGGGGCGGGAGCTCCGCGTCGGCGAACGGCGGGCCGCGGTGCACGCCGACGGGGGCGGCACCGAATATCGGATCGAGGACCGCTGGGCCGCCGTCCGGGGCGTGTCTCCCGGCGCGGACGACGCCGGCTCGGTGCGTCACGATCCGGATCCGGGCGGAGGCTGGCCCGGGGAGAACCCACCGGCGCTGCCGTCCGGCGGGGTGCCGGTGCCCGAGGAATGGCGTCCGCCGACCCAGCGCGGCGGCCAGCCGGAGTGGCGTCAGGTCGAGCCGGAGTGGCGGCGACCGGAGCCGGAGTGGCGGCAGCCCGAGCCGGAATGGCAGCCCGAGCCGGACCGGCAGCCCGAGCCGGAGTGGCGCCGGCCGGAACCCGGCGGCTACGGCCTGCCGTACCGGGACACCGCCGACCGCTGGCGCTGACCGCTCCCCTGCGACACCGACAGCAACACCCACGGCAGGACGCCGTCAGCCGGCGGGGACCGACGGTCGCGAGGTTGGGTGCGTCTGTTGTTGCGGGAGCGACATCAGGTGCACCCAGAAGGGCGCCGGAAGGGTGGCGCCCCGCAAGCACCGCCGACAGCGCCTCACCCACCGGCGGGCGGTCGGCCCGACCGGCGGCGGACGCGCTTACTTGTCGATGTCGCCGACCACGAAGAACATCGAGCCGAGGATGGCGATCAGGTCCGGCACCAGGCAGCCGGGCAGCAGGGTCGACAGCGCCTGCACGTTCGCGTACGAGGCGGTGCGCAACTTGAGCCGCCAGGGCGTCTTCTCACCCCGCGACACCAGGTAGTAGCCGTTGATACCGAGTGGGTTCTCGGTCCAGGCGTAGGTGTGCCCCTCGGGCGCCTTGACGACCTTCGGCAGGCGCGTGTTCACCGGCCCGCTCAGCCGATCCACCCGGTCCAGGCACTGCTCGGCGAGGTCGAGCGAGGCGTACACCTGGTCGAGCAGCACCTCGAACCGGGCGTGGCAGTCCCCGGCGGTCTTCGTCACCACCGGCACGTCGAGCTGGTCGTACGCCAGGTAGGGCTCGTCCCGGCGCAGGTCGAGGTCGAGGCCGGAGGCCCGGCCGACCGGCCCGGACGCGCCGAACGCGGCGGCGTCGGCGGCGGAGAGCACGCCGACGCCGACGGTGCGGGCCAGGAAGATCTCGTTGCGCTGGATCAGGTGGTCCAGGTCGGGCATCCGCCGGCGGACCTCGCCGATGGCGGCGCGGGCGCGGCCGGTCCAGCCGGCCGGCACCTCCTCCTTCAGGCCGCCGACCCGGTTGAACATGTAGTGGATCCGGCCGCCGGAGACCTCCTCCATCACCGCCTGGATGGTCTCCCGTTCCCGGAACGCGTAGAACATCGGCGTGATCGCGCCGATCTCCAGCGGGTAGGAGCCGAGGAACATCAGGTGGTTGAGCACCCGGTTCAGCTCGGCCAGCGCCATCCGCAGCCAGGTCGCGCGTTCCGGCACCTCCATGCCCATGAGCCGTTCGACGGCGAGCACCACGCCCAGCTCGTTGGAGAACGCGGACAGCCAGTCGTGCCGGTTGGCCAGCACGATGATCTGCCGGTAGTCGCGTACCTCGAAGAGTTTCTCCGCGCCCCGGTGCATGTAGCCGACGATCGGCTCGGCGGCGACCACCCGTTCCCCGTCGAGCACCAGGCGCAGCCGCAGCACGCCGTGCGTCGACGGGTGCTGTGGCCCGATGTTGAGCACCATGTCGGTGCCGAGCTGCTCGCCGCCGGCCCCGGTGCCGACGGTCAGCTCGCGGAGGTCGCCGGCGTCCGTGGTCATGCCCGTCATCGTGCCACGAGCGGGTCGAGGGCGACGCCGACCGGCTGCCGCAGCCACAGGTGCCCGCCGAGGCCGGCCGCGTCGGTCAGCTCGGCCGCCGCCGACGCCGTGGCAAGCGCCCGCAGGTAGCCGGCCGGGTCGCGGGCGGCCAGGCTCAGCGGCGGTCGCCCGCCGTCGGCCCCGAGCGCCCGCAACGCCTCCCGCTGCGAAACCAGGGTGTACGCACACCGGGCGACCCGTTCACCGGCGGAGGCGACCGAGTCCATGGCGACGTGCGCGGTCACGTCGCACGACCCGTCCGGCACCGGTGGCACCTGCCGCCCGTCCCGGTAGCCGGTCAACGTCCCGGCGATGGGCCGTGACCCGCGCAGGTGCCCGTAGTCGACGGCCAGCGCCAACCCGCGCTCGATCCGCCCCACCGCCTCCGCCCACGCCTTGTCCCGAGCCCGCCCGATCTCCACCCGCCCCCAGCCACCCGACTCCCCATCCCACCCGTCCCACCCGTCCCCGCCCTCGTCGATCAAGGAGTTTGCGTCGGGCGGGGCCCCGGACGACGACGCAAACTCCTTGATCAACGGCAACGGTCGGGGCGGGAGGGGCCACCAGGTGGTCAGCCAGGCGGTGTCGGTGGGGGAGAGGGCGGGGCCGGGGGTCTCCTCGCCTGTGGTGGGGTTCACCAGGAGGAGGTGCCAGCCCTGCGGGGAGAGGACTGCCACGTCCAGGGGGACGTTGTCCAGCCACTCGGTGGCGAGCAGCAGGCCGGTGATCCGTTCGGGGATCTCCGCGCGCCAGTCGATCTCCGGTGGCAGGTCGTCCGGGCGGGCGGCCCGTTCCACCGCCACCGGGTGGAGCCGGGCGGCCAGGTCCGGTCCGGCCTGCGCCAGCAGTGCCCGGAGCAGTTCGCCCCGGCCCGCGCCCACGTCCACCACGTCCAGCCGGGCGGGGCGGCCCAGCGCCTCGTCGAGCGCGACGAGCTGGCGGAGCAGGGCCGCGGCGAAGACCGGCGAGGCGTGCGCGCTGGTGCGGAAGTGGGCGGCGGGGCCGGGGCCGGCGACGAAGAAGCCGTCCGGGCCGTAGAGCGCCAGCTCCATGGCGTCGCGCCAGCGCAGCGCGGGGAGTCCGGACGTCACCGGCCGACCCTACGGCGCGCCGCCGCCGGCCCGCCGGGTGGCCGGTGAAGGTTTTCACACCTTCTTGTTTCCGGTCTGTCAACCGGGCGCATACTTGCCTCGACCGGTACCCCCTCCGAGGACTGGATCACTGACATGAGCGCACCGCTGCGCCCGCGGGCCCTCCGCGCCCCGCTCGCCGTCCCCCGTACCCTCTCCGTCGGTGTGCTCGGCGCCGGCCGGGTCGGTGCCGTGCTCGGCGCGGCTCTCGCCGCCGCCGGCCACCGCGTGGTCGCCGCGTCCGGCGGCTCCGGCGCCTCCCGCGCCCGGCTCGCGCTGCTGCTGCCGCAGACCCCGCACCGTGCCGCCCCCGACGTGGCCCGCGCCGCCACCGACCTGCTGATCGTCGCGGTCCCCGACGACGCCCTGGCCGGCGTGGTCGCCGACCTGGCCGCGCGGGGCGCGCTGCACCCGGGCCAGATGGTGGCGCACACCTCCGGCGCGCACGGGCTGGCCGTGCTGGCCCCGGCGGCCGCGGCCGGCGCCCGACCGCTCGCGCTGCACCCGGCGATGACCTTCACCGGTACGCCGGACGACCTGTCCCGCCTGGCCGGCATCTCCTACGGCGTGACCGCCCCGACCGAGCTGCGCCCGTTCGCGGCCCGGCTCGTGGCCGACCTGGGCGGCGTGCCGGAGTGGGTGGGTGAGGCCGACCGGCCGCTCTACCACGCGGCGCTCGCGCACGGTGCCAACCACCTGGTGACACTGGTCAACGACGCGGCCGACCGGCTGCGCGACGCCGGGGTGGATCGGCCGGAGAAGGTGCTGGCCCCGCTGCTGCGGGCCGCCCTGGAGAATGCGCTGCGCCTCGGCGACGACGCGCTGACCGGCCCGGTGTCCCGGGGCGACGCGGGCACCGTACGCCGGCACCTGGACCGGCTCGCGCGGACCGCGCCGGAATCCGTACCGGCGTATCTGGCGTTGGCCCGACGGACGGCGGACCGCGCGGTCGCGGCGGGCCGGCTGCGCCCGGCGGACGCGGCGGCGCTCGTGGACGTGCTGGACGGGATGGAGGTGGCCTCCTCATGGTGAGCGTGGTGCACACCCGCAAGGAGTTGGCGGCGGCCCGGGACGGGCTGACCGGCACGGTCGGCGTGGTGATGACCATGGGCGCGCTGCACGCCGGGCACGAGACGCTGCTGCGGGCCGCCCGGGAGCGGGCCGACCACGTGCTGGTGACCGTCTTCGTGAACCCGCTCCAGTTCGGCCCGAACGAGGACTTCGACCGTTACCCGCGCACGCTCGACGCGGACCTGGAGATCTGCCGGCGGGCCGGGGTGGACCTGGTCTTCGCGCCCCCGGTGCGCGAGATGTACCCGGACGGTCAGCCGACGGTGCGGCTGGACCCGGGTCCGCTCGGCGCGGACCTGGAGGGCCTGAGCCGCCCCGGCTTCTTCCACGGTGTGCTCACCGTGGTCCTGAAGCTGCTCCAGCTCACCCGCCCCGACCTGGCGTTCTTCGGGGAGAAGGACTACCAGCAGCTCACCCTGGTCCGCCGGATGGTCCGCGACCTGGACGTGCCGACCGAGATCGTCGGCGTGTCGACCGTGCGGGAGCCGGACGGCCTGGCCCTGTCCAGCCGCAACCGCTACCTCTCCGCCGAGGAGCGGCGGGCCGCGTTGAGCCTCTCCGCCGCGCTGCGTGCCGGCGTCGCGGCGGCCGAGCGGGGCGACGACGCGGGCGCGGTGCTGGCCGCCGCGCACCGGGGCTTCGACCCGGGTACGCCGGAGGCCCGCCTCGACTATCTGGTGCTCACCGACCCCGACCTGGAACCCGGCCCGGTCGCCGGCGCGGCCCGGCTGCTGATCGCGGCCTGGATCGGCGCCACCCGTCTGATCGACAACACCGCGATCCACCTCGCGCCGCGGCACTGACCCACCACGAATGCGGAAAGGCACCCCGATGCTCCGGACCATGCTCAAGTCGAAGATCCACCGGGCCACCGTGACCCAGGCCGACCTGCACTACGTCGGCTCGGTGACGGTGGACGAGGATCTGCTCGACGCGGCGGACCTGCTCCCCGGCGAGCAGGTCGCGATCGTGGACATCACCAACGGCGCCCGCCTGGAGACGTACGTGATTCCGGGCCGGCGGGGCAGCGGCGTGATCGGCATCAACGGTGCCGCCGCGCACCTGGTGCACCCCGGTGACCTGGTCATCCTCATCTCGTACGGGCAGATGGACGACGCCGAGGCACGGGCCCGGCAGCCCCGGGTGGTGCACGTGGACGCCGACAACCGGGTCGTCGACCTCGGTGCCGATCCGGCCACCGCCGCCCCCGGCACCGCCGGAGACCCCGTCCCCAACCCCCTGGCCGCCGCCCTGAACTGAGCCCCGTCGACGATCCCGCGGTTCGCGGTCTGTCACCGGAAGGTCATTTTCGGCTACCCTGAGCGGGCCGTCGGATTCGACGGTCGTCGGGCTGGGGGAGGCGCGATGGGCCGTGCGATGCGCAGTCTCGTCGCCGTGTTGGCTGCGGCGGCGACGCTGGCCGGGTGCGCCTCGTCCGGCGGGCTCGACGGCGACCTCACCGACGACTGGGCCGCCTTCGCGCCGGCCGGGCCGTTCAGCCCGGCGGCCGAGGTCTGCCAGGTCGCCGACTTCACCCCGACCGTGGCCCTGGCGGGCTACGACCCGGTCGACTGCGACCTGCCGCACCGGGTGGAGACCGTGCACGTCGGTGTGTTCCCCGGCGACCGGGCCACCCCGCCGGCGCTCACCTCGCCGGAGTTGCGTGCCGCGTTCACCGAGTGCGACAAGCGGGCCGGCGCGTACGTCGGTGACGACTGGCGCGCCGGACGGCTGCGGCTCGGTGTGGCGATGCCCACCGCCACCGGCTGGACGGGCGGGGCCCGCTGGTACCGGTGCGACCTGACCGAGTTGAACACGGTCGAGGCGGCGGCCGTCGTGGTGGTCCGGACGGGCAGCCTGCGCGACGCGCTCAAGCCGCCGTCCCCGCTGCGCCTGGGCTGCCAGCGCACCAGCCGGGACGGGCACCGGGTGCAGCGGCTCACCCCGACCGGCTGCGCCGGGGCGCACGACGCCGAGTTCGTCGGGGTGTGGGTGGCGCCGGACCGCCCGTTCCCGAAGGAGCCGGCGGACTGGGCGCCGCTCTACGCCGGCTGCTATTCCGCCATCGCGCGCTTCACCGGTGTGCCCGCCGACCCGATCCTGCGTTACCGCAGCGACGTGGTGGTCCGTCCGCCCGCCGCCGGTCGCTGGGCGGTCGGCGACCGCGGTGTCCGGTGCTACCTGTGGCTCAGCGACCGCACGGTGACCGCCTCGCTGAAGGGCGCCGGCCCGGCGCGCCTGCCGGTCCGGACGAGGTAGCCGAAACCACTCGTCCCGCCCCCGCCGCCCGGGCCGAGGATGCTTCGGGTTGACTGTGCCCATGGACCTACCCACCGTCGACCTGCCAGTGCTGCCCCGGCTGCTCGCCGCGCCCGCGCCCGGCTGGGTGGAGACCACCGACGTGATCGTCGTCGGCTCCGGCGTCGCCGGGCTGACCGCCGCGCTGCACCTGCGCGAGGCCGGCCTGCACGTCACCGTCGTCACCAAGGTCGACATCGACGAGGGTTCCACCCGGTGGGCGCAGGGCGGCATCGCCGCGGTGCTCGACCCGGCGGACAGCCCGGCCGCCCACGCGTACGACACCGAGGTGGCCGGCGTCGGCCTCTGCGACCCGGCGGCGGTCCGGGTGCTCGTGGAGGAGGGCCCGACCCGGCTGCGCGAGCTGATGCGGATCGGGGCGGAGTTCGACCGCAACCCGGACGGCTCGCTGATGCTCGGCCGCGAGGGTGGCCACCGGGCCGACCGGGTCGTGCACGCGGGCGGCGACGCCACCGGCGCCGAGGTGCAGCGGGCGCTGCACGCGGCGGTGCGGCGCGACCCGTGGATCCGGCTGGTCGAGCACGCCCTGGTGCTCGACCTGCTGCGCGCCCCCGGCGACGGTCCGGATGGTTTCGGCCCGGCCTGCGGGATCACGCTGCACGTGCTGGGCGAGGGCAGCGAGGACGGCGTCGGCGCGATCCTCGGCCGCGCGGTGGTGCTCGCCACCGGCGGGATGGGGCAGGTCTTCGCGGCCACCACCAACCCGTCGGTCTCCACCGGGGACGGGGTGGCGCTGGCGTTGCGCGCCGGCGCGGCCGTCACCGACCTGGAGTTCGTCCAGTTCCATCCGACCGCGCTGATCGTGCCGGCCGGCGGGCCGGGCGCCGGCCTGGCGCAACAGCCGCTGGTCTCCGAGGCGTTGCGGGGCGAGGGCGCCCACCTGGTCGACGGCGACGGCAAGCGGTTCATGGTCGGCCAGCACGAGTTGGCCGAGCTGGCTCCCCGGGACGTGGTGGCCAAGGGCATCCACCGGGTGCTGAACGCGTCCGGCGCCGACCACGTGTTCCTGGACGCACGGCACCTGGGCGGCGACTTCCTGGCCCGGCGGTTCCCCACCATCGTGGCGTCCTGCCTGGCCATCGGGGTGGACCCGGCGACCGACCTGATCCCGGTCGCGCCGGCCGCCCACTACGCCTCCGGCGGCGTCCGGACCGACCTTCGTGGCCGCACCTCGATCCCCGGCCTGTACGCCTGCGGCGAGGTGGCCTGCACCGGCGTGCACGGCGCCAACCGGCTGGCCAGCAACTCGCTGCTGGAGGGGCTGGTCTTCGCCCGCCGGATCGCCGAGGCCGTCGCCGCCGGGCTGCCCGAGCAGGCCCGGCCGGCTGACACCGGCGCCTGGGTGGGCGGGCCGGGCCGGTTGGTGCCGGCGGCGGGCACGGCGGAGCTGCAACGGGCGATGTCCCGGGGCGCGGGCGTGCTCCGGTCGGCGGAGTCGTTGACCGGCACCGCGGCCACGCTCACCGCGCTGAGCGAGGGGCGGGGCGTACCCCGTACCGCCGACTGGGAGGCGACGAACCTGATCACCGTGGCGTCGACGCTCGTCGCCGCCGCGTACGCCCGCGAGGAGACGCGGGGCTGCCACTGGCGGGAGGACTTCCCGGCGGCCGACGACAGGTGGCTGGGTCACCTGGTGGCCGGGGTGGGCACGGATGGGCTGCTGGTCGAGCGTTGGGTGAGCGCGAGGAGTGAGCCGGTCTTGCGAGCCCCGCAGTCGCGAACGTCAGGAACAGAGGAGAGGATTCCATGATCGAGTCGACGGTGCGGGCGCTGCGGGACGGCGGGCTGGACCCGGAGCGGGTCCGGCGGATCGTCGTCGACGCGCTGGCCGAGGACCTCGGCCCGGACTTCCTCGACGTGACGAGCGTCGCGACCGTCCCGGCCGACCAGCGGGACACCGCCGACCTGGTGGCGCGCGAGGACGGGGTGGTGGCCGGGCTGCCGGTGGCCGCCGCGGTGTTCGAGCTGGTGGGCGACGTGACAGGCGCCGGGCGTACGGTCGAGGTGTCGCTCGTGGCCCACGACGGGCAGCGGGTGGCGCGCGGCGAGGTGCTGGCCACCGTGACCGGGCCGACCCGGCTGCTGCTCACCGCCGAGCGGACGGCGCTGAACCTGCTCTCCCGGATGTCCGGGGTGGCCACCCACACCCGGGCGTGGGCGGACGCGCTGGCCGGCACGAAGGCGATGGTGCTGGACACCCGCAAGACCACGCCGGGGCTGCGAGGGCTGGAGAAGTACGCGGTCCGAGCGGGTGGTGGCACGAACAAGCGGATGGGCCTGCACGACGTCGCGATGATCAAGGACAACCACAAGCTGGCGGCGGGCGGGATCGCGCCCGCGTTCCGGCGGGTCCGGGAGGCGTTCCCGGACGTGCCGGTGCAGGTGGAGGTGGACACGCTTGCCGAGGCGGTGGAGGCGGTCGAGGCCGGGGCGGGCTTCCTGCTGCTCGACAACATGACCCCGGCGCAGCTGCGCGAGGTGGTGGCCGTGGTGGGCGACCGGGCGGAGTTGGAGGCGACCGGCGGGCTGACCCTGCCGGTGGCCGCCGAGTACGGGGCCACCGGCGTGGACTTCCTCTCCGTGGGCGCGCTCACCCACTCCTCGCCGATCCTCGACATCGCTCTCGACCTGCGCGAGGACTGAAGGTCTAGGCTGCCGCTGTGCTGCTCTGCATCGACATCGGAAACACCAACACCGTGCTGGCGACCTTCGACGGCGACAAGCTGGTGCACTCCTGGCGGATCAAGACCGACGCCCGTTCCACCGCGGACGAGCTGGGCCTGATGTTCCGCGGGTTGCTTGCCGGTGACGCGGTGGAGATCACCGGGGTGGCCGCCTGCTCGACCGTGCCGGCCGCGTTGCGCTCGCTGCGCACCATGCTGGCTCGCTACTACGCCGACCTGCCGAGCGTCATCGTCGAGCCGGGCGTGCGGACCGGGGTGCAGCTCGCCATCGACAACCCGAAGGAGGTGGGCGCGGACCGGGTGGTGAACACGCTCGCCGCTTACACGCTCTACGGCGGGCCGTCGATCGTCGTCGACTTCGGCACCACCACGAACTTCGACGTGATCAGCGACCGGGGCGAGTTCCTCGGCGGGGCGTTCGCGCCGGGCATCGAGATCTCCTTCGACGCGCTCGCCGCCCGCGCTGCGCAGCTGCGCAAGGTGGAGGCCACCCGGCCCCGCTCGGTGATCGGCAAGAACACCGTGGAGTGCCTTCAGGCCGGCCTCTACTTCGGCTTCGCCGGCCAGGTGGACCGGATCGTCGAGCGGATGTCCGGGGAACTGGGCGAGGTGAACGCGGTCATCGCCACCGGCGGCCTCGCCTCGCTGGTGCTGTCCGAGTGCCGCACCATCACCCACCACGAGCCGATGATCACCCTGATCGGCCTGCGGATGGTCTACGACCGTAACACCTGAGGTGCAAGGAGGGGGCCCTTGTTAACGCTTCCGGTATAGGAAGGGCCCCCGGTTAACGCCAGCGCTCACCGCTTGCGCGCCGTGAACACAAGCGTCCGGTACGGCAGTTCGACGGTCTCCCGACCGACCAGGTCGGGGTGGGTGGCGAAGAGGTCGCGGAGTTCCCGGTCGATCCTCGCCTGCTCGTCGGCGGTGGCGGTCAGCCAGAAGGAGCGGGTGCGCAGCATGCCGATCACCCCGTCCGGGGTGAGCGTGGTCCGATGGGTGAACTCGGTCAGCTCCACCCGGCCGAAGGCCGGTCCGAAGCTGGTGACCTTCTCGACCAGGTTGCCGGCGTGGTCGCGCAGGTCGGCGATCCGCTCCAGCTCGGCCACCCACTCGACGTCGTTGTCCCGGGTGTTCCAGATCGGCGCGAAGGTGCCACCGGGGCGCAGCACGCGGGCGATCTCGGCGTGCGCCGGCTCCTTGTCGAACCAGTGGTAGGCCTGCCCGACCAGCACCGCGTCCGCCGAACCGTCCGGCAGCGGCACCGATTCCGCGCTGCCGGCGAGCGCCGTCGTGCCCGTGGTGGCGACCGCCAGTTGCGCCCGCATCCCCGGATCCGGCTCGACGGGTACGACGTGGTGCCCGAGCGCCGTCACGCCACGCGTGAGGATGCCGGTGCCGGCACCGAGGTCCACCACCCGGGCCGGGGCGGTCAGCCCGGCCAGCGCCCAGCGCAGCGCCGCCTCGGGATAGCGGGGCCGGAACCGGTCGTACGCGGCGGCGGCCGCGCCGAAGGAGAGCGCCGCAGTGGGGTCGGTCATGGCGGGCAGGTTATCCCGTAACGGTCGGCACGGCGCTTGAGTACGCTCATGGGCTGACCCCGCCGTTGTCCCCCAAGGCCTGAGGAAGCGTGCCGTGACCGAGCAGAACGCCCTGCCCACCGACCCCGCCGACGACCTTCCCGAGCAGATGAAGGTCCGCCGGGAGAAGCGGGACCGGATGCTCGCCGAGGGCGTCGAGCCGTACCCGGTGGGCTTCCCCCGGACCACCACGCTCGCGCGGCTCCGCGAGCGCTACGCCGACCTGCCCACCGACACCGCCACCGGGGACCGGGCCTCGGTCACCGGCCGGGTGATCTTCATTCGCAACACCGGCAAGCTCTGCTTCGCCACGCTGCGCGACGGCGACGGCACCGAGCTTCAGGCGATGCTCTCGCTGGACCGGGTCGGGCCGGAGCGCCTGGCGGACTGGAAGCGCCTGGTGGACCTCGGCGACCACGTCGGGGTGACCGGTGAAGTGATCACCAGCCGGCGCGGCGAGTTGTCCGTGCTTGCCGACGAGTGGGCGGTCACCGCCAAGGCGCTGCGCCCGCTGCCGGTGGCGCACAAGCCGTTGAGCGAGGAGTCCCGGGTCCGGCAGCGCTACGTGGACCTGGTCGTCCGCCCGCAGGCCCGGCAGATGGTCCGCACCCGGGCGACCGCGGTCCGCAGCCTGCGGGACACCCTGCACGCGCAGGACTTCATCGAGGTCGAGACCCCGATGCTCCAGTTGCTGCACGGTGGCGCAGCGGCCCGCCCATTCGTGACCCACAGCAATGCGCTCGACACCGATCTGTATCTGCGAATCGCACCGGAACTGTTTCTCAAGCGCGCGGTGGTGGGTGGCATCGACCGTGTCTTCGAGATCAACCGCAACTTCCGTAATGAGGGCATCGACTCATCGCACTCGCCGGAGTTCGCGATGCTGGAGACCTACCAGGCGTACGGCGACTACGACACGATGGCCGAGCTGACCCGAAATCTGGTGCAGCAGGCCGCCGTCGCGGTCGCCGGCTCGACGGTGGTGACGCACGCCGACGGCCGTGAGTTCGACCTGGGCGGCGAGTGGCGGTCGGTGACGCTGTTCGGTGTTCTTTCCGAAGCGCTCGGTGAGGAGGTCACCGTCCGCACGGAAAGGTCACGCCTGGTGGAGTACGCGGACAAGATCGGTCTCTCGGTGGACCCGAAGTGGGGGCCGGGCAAGTTGGCCGAGGAGTTGTTCGAGGAGTTGGTGGTGCCGTCGTTGCAGGCGCCCACGTTCGTCCGCGACTACCCGGAGGAGACCAGTCCGCTGACCCGGGCGCACCGCAGCGAGCCGGGGCTGGCCGAGAAGTGGGACCTCTACGTGCTGGGATTCGAGCTGGGCACCGCCTACTCCGAGCTGGTCGACCCGGTGGTGCAGCGGGAGCGGCTGGTGGCCCAGGCGCAGCTCGCGGCGCGCGGCGACGACGAGGCCATGCGGCTCGACGAGGACTTTCTCCGGGCGATGGAGTACGGAATGCCGCCGGCCGGTGGTATGGGAATGGGAATCGACCGGCTCCTGATGGCCTTGACCGGCCTGGGAATTCGGGAAACCATCCTGTTCCCCTTGGTCCGGCCGGAGTAGGCACGCAAGGCTTCTCCGGCTTGTTACGCGATCCTATTGACGGAGCAAGCGTCGGACAGGTTATTGTGCTCGGTGTATTGCAGGAGCACAACCCTGCTCGAAAGGAATGTGGGACGTGGCCAAGCAGATCATTCACAAGCTGGTCGATGACCTGGACGGCGGGGACGCTGACGAGACTGTCAAGTTCGCGCTCGACGGCGTGCAGTACGAGATCGACCTCTCGGCCTCCAACGCGGAGAAATTGCGCGACGTATTCGCGCAGTACATCGCGCACGGCTCGAAGGTCGGTCGTGGGGGCGTGGTGGTGGGCGGCCGGGCCGCGCGTGGTCGCGGCGGCGCGACCGCGGACCGCGAGCAGAACCGGGCCATCCGCGAGTGGGCCAAGAAGGCCGGCAAGGACATCTCCGACCGGGGCCGGATCCCGCAGGAGATCGTGGACGAGTACCACGCGAAGGCGGGGCACTGACCCCGTCGTACGCGATGGTGGCGGCACGCCGGTCCGGAGGACGTTTCCGGGCCGGCGTCGGCGTTTCCCGGCCGGCCCTGCTGGATGTCTGGTTCGTGGTTATTTGGGCGGTCGGTGGGCCGCTGTTCGGTCCCGGTCCCGGCGCGGGAAGAAACCGGCGTCGGACGGAGTTGTCCACAGGCGGTGGAGATTGCGTCCACAGGCTGTGGACGACCGAGGCGGGTGTGCGTTTCCCCGCTCGAAGCCCCTCGACCGGGCCTTCCGCTGCCGGTCGAATTTCGCTCTGCGCGTACAGGCGAGAGTCCCGGAACACCTCCTGAGCGTGGACGGTTGGCAGAAACGACGTCGGAACGGTCGCCGGCGGGGTCACACGACCTCAGCGGAGACGGTCCGCGACGATAGAGTAAGGAGGCACGGACGCCCGTCCCGGACGTCCGCGCACCGGCCCCGCCGAGATCTGACCATCAAGGCGCACGGCATGTGAGGAGCACGAGGGCATGTTCGAGCGGTTCACCGACCGAGCGCGACGGGTTGTCGTCCTGGCCCAGGAAGAGGCCCGGATGCTCAACCACAACTACATCGGTACGGAGCACATCCTGTTGGGCCTGATCCATGAGGGTGAGGGTGTGGCGGCGAAGGCTTTGGAGAGCCTGGGTATCTCGTTGGAGGGCGTCCGTCAGCAGGTTGAGGAGATCATCGGTCAGGGCCAGCAGGCGCCGAGTGGGCATATTCCGTTCACGCCGCGGGCGAAGAAGGTGTTGGAGCTGTCGCTGCGGGAGGCGTTGCAGCTCGGCCACAACTACATCGGCACGGAGCACATCCTGTTGGGCCTGATCCGTGAGGGCGAGGGTGTGGCCGCGCAGGTGTTGGTGAAGTTGGGCGCTGACCTGAATCGGGTGCGTCAGCAGGTGATCCAGTTGCTGTCGGGTTATCAGGGCAAGGAGCCGGCTGCTGCGGGTGCTGCGCCGGGTGAGGCGGCGCCGTCGACGAGTTTGGTGTTGGATCAGTTCGGTCGGAACCTGACTCAGGCTGCTCGGGAGGGCAAGCTCGACCCGGTGATCGGGCGGGAGAAGGAGATCGAGCGGGTCATGCAGGTGTTGTCCCGCCGGACGAAGAACAACCCGGTGTTGATCGGTGAGCCCGGCGTGGGTAAGACCGCTGTGGTGGAGGGCTTGTCCCAGAAGATCATCAAGGGTGAGGTGCCGGAGACGCTGAAGGACAAGCAGTTGTACACGCTTGACCTGGGTGCGTTGGTGGCGGGTTCGCGCTACCGGGGTGATTTCGAGGAGCGTCTGAAGAAGGTGCTCAAGGAGATCCGCACCCGGGGTGACATCATCTTGTTCATCGACGAGATCCACACGTTGGTGGGTGCGGGCGCGGCGGAGGGTGCGATCGACGCGGCGAGCATTTTGAAGCCGATGCTGGCTCGCGGTGAGTTGCAGACCATCGGCGCGACCACGCTGGATGAGTACCGTAAGCATTTGGAGAAGGACGCGGCGTTGGAGCGTCGGTTCCAGCCGATCCAGGTGGGTGAGCCGTCGCTGGCGCACACCATCGAGATTTTGAAGGGTCTGCGGGACCGCTACGAGGCGCACCACCGGGTGTCGATCACCGACGCGGCTCTGGTGGCGGCGGCCACCCTGGCGGATCGGTATATCTCGGATCGGTTCCTGCCGGACAAGGCGATCGATTTGATTGATGAGGCGGGTGCGCGGATGCGGATCCGTCGGATGACGGCGCCGCCGGACCTGCGGGACTTCGATGAGCGGATCGCGCAGGTGCGTCGGGACAAGGAGTCCGCGATCGACGCGCAGGACTTCGAGCGGGCCGCGCAGTTGCGGGACACGGAGAAGCAGTTGCTGGGTCAGAAGGCGCAGCGGGAGAAGGAGTGGAAGGCCGGGGATCTGGACGTCGTCAGTGAGGTCGACGACGAGCAGATCGCTGAGGTGCTCGGGAACTGGACCGGTATCCCGGTGTACAAGTTGACCGAGGAGGAGACGTCGCGTCTGCTGCGGATGGAGGACGAGCTGCACAAGCGCGTCATCGGGCAGGAAGACGCGGTCAAGGCGGTGTCGAAGGCGATCCGCCGGACGCGGGCGGGTTTGAAGGATCCGAAGCGGCCGTCGGGGTCGTTCATCTTCGCCGGCCCGTCCGGTGTGGGTAAGACCGAGCTGTCCAAGGCCTTGGCGGAGTTCCTGTTCGGGTCCGAGGACGCGTTGATCCAGTTGGACATGTCGGAGTTCCACGACCGGTACACGGTGTCCCGGCTCGTCGGTGCCCCTCCCGGGTATGTCGGGTATGACGAGGGTGGGCAGCTGACGGAGAAGGTGCGGCGGCGGCCGTTCTCGGTGGTGTTGTTCGACGAGATCGAGAAGGCCCACCCGGATGTGTTCAACACGCTGTTGCAGATCCTGGAGGACGGCCGGTTGACCGATGGTCAGGGTCGGATCGTGGACTTCAAGAACACGGTCATCATCCTGACCACCAACCTCGGTACCCGGGATGTGGCGAAGGCGGTGTCGCTGGGCTTCCAGGCCTCCGACGATTCCGAGTCGAACTACGACCGGATGAAGCAGAAGGTCAACGACGAGCTCAAGCAGCACTTCCGGCCGGAGTTCCTCAACCGGATCGACGACACGATCGTGTTCCACCAGCTGCGGGAGATCGAGATCCTGTCGATCGTGGACATCATGATCCAGCGGATCGAGGGTCAGCTGCGGAACAAGGACATGGGCCTGGAGTTGACCGACAACGCCAAGAAATATTTGGCGAAGAAGGGCTTCGACCCGGTCCTGGGCGCCCGTCCGCTACGCCGCACCATCCAACGCGACATCGAGGACAACCTGTCCGAACGGATCCTGTTCAACGAACTGACCCCCGGCCAGATCGTCGTCGTCGACTGCGAAGGCGACCCCGACAACATCGACAAGGCCAAACTCGTCTTCCGCGGCGCGGACCGACCCGACGCCGTCCCGGACGCGGTCCCGGCCGATCTCGGCGCCGCATCCACCGGCGCGGACGACAACGCCGCGTAGGACAACGCCGCGTAGGTCAGGGCAACTGTTCCCAGGGCGACGGCCCCGGTCGGCGAGAGCCACCGGGGCCGTCGCCTTTCCGGGCGCGCGGTGACCAGGCCCAGGCGCAGGGGGCAGCACTGACCGGGCTCAGGCGCGGGAGGCGGCCGTGACCGGGCTCAGCGCCGGGGGCGGCGGTGACCGGGCTCAGGGCGAGAAGGCGGCGGTGACCGGGCTCAGTGCGAGAGGGCGGCGGTTACTGGGGTCAGGGCAGCAGGGGGACGGCGGGGCCGTCGCCGGCCAGCCGGAAGGACTCCTGACCCACCGGCTCCACAAGCCCGTCGGTGACCAGGCCGGCCAGTGCCCGCGCCCGCTGCACGTCGTCGTGCCAGACCTGGTCCAGCCGCTGGTGCGGCACCGGTCCGATGGCGTCCCGGAGCACCGCGAGCAGCAGTCCGCGTACCTGCCGGTCGGTGCCGGCGTAGCGCTGTGGGCGGCGGGTCGGTCCGGCGGGGGCAGCCTGCCCGGAAGCCCGCCAGGCGCAACTGGACTCGACCGGACACACCGCACAGCGGGGCGCGCGGGCGGTGCAGACGACCGCCCCGAGTTCCATGAACGCCGCGCTGGCCAGGGCCGCCGCGGCCGGTTCGACGGGTAGCAGTTCCTCGGTGGCGACCAGGTCCGCGGGCCGGGTGGTCGGGCCGGCGTCGGGCTCACCCGCGACCGCCCGGCTCACCACCCGCCGGACGTTCGTGTCCACCACCGGGTGCCGCTGACCGTACGCGAACGCGGCGACCGCACGGGCCGTGTAGGTGCCGACGCCGGGCAGCGCCAGCAACTGGTCGAGCCGGTCGGGCACCACTCCGCCGTGTCGCTCCACGACCGCCACCGCGCACTCGCGCAGGCGTACCGCCCGGCGGGGGTAGCCGAGCCGTCCCCACATCCGGATCGCCTCGGCCGGGGTGTCCTCCGCGAGCGCGCGCGGTTCCGGCCAGCGGGCCAGCCACGCCTGGAAGGCGGGCACCACCCGGACCACCGGGGTCTGCTGGAGCATGACCTCACTGACCAGGATCGCCCAGGCGCCGATGCCCGGCCTGCGCCAGGGCAGATCACGGGCGTTGCGTTCGTACCACCGGCTGACCTGGGTGGCGAAGGTGGGCTCAGTCATGGCGGTGCCGATGATGTCACGGGTGTCCTTCCCGCAGGTTGGGCGGGCCGGGTGGGCCGGCGCGGCGGGTCTCCGGCGGCGGGGCAGAATGTCCGAATGAATGAGCTCGCGATCACCGTCATCGGTCGGGACCGGCCGGGCATCGTGGCCGATGTCGCGGAGGTCCTCGCCCGGCTCGGCGCGAACCTCACCGACTCGACGATGACCCGGTTGCGGGGGCACTTCGCGATGACCCTGATCTGCGTGGGCCCGGCCGCCGCGGATGTCGAGGCCGCGCTGGCCCCGCTCGCCTCCGACGGGCACCTGCTGGCCACCGTGCGCGCGGTCACCCCGGACGGTGGCAGCACCTCCGCCGGTGAGCCGTACGTGCTGGCGGTGCACGGGGCCGACCGCATGGGCATCGTCGCGGCGATGACCCGGGTGCTGGCCGATGTCGGCGGCAACGTGACCGACCTGAGCACCCGGCTGACGGGTTCGCTCTACGTGGTGGTCGCCGAGGTGGAGTTGCCGCCGGGCAGCTCGGACGAGGTGGCCGGCCGGCTGACCCGGGCCGCGGCGGAGTTGGGCGTCGGGGTCAGTCTCCGCCCGGCGGACACGGACCTGCTGTGACCGCCGAGGGTTACGCCGGCCTGGGCGGCTGGACACCGGAGAAGCTCGGCGTTCCGGGCGAGGTGCGTCGGGTGGTCGCCGCCCCGGAGCCGGTGCTGAGCCGGCCCGGCCCGGAGGTCGACCCCACCTCGGTCGAGGTGGTGCGGCTGGCCGCCGACCTGGTGGCGACCATGCGGGTCTCGCCTGGTTGTGTGGGGCTGGCGGCGCCGCAGGTGGGGGTGAGCGCCCAGGTGTTCGCGGTGGACGTGACCGGGCACCCCAAGGCGGTGACCGTGCACGGCACGTTCGTGCTCTGCAACGCCCGGGTGGTGGAGGCGAGCCGGTGGAAGGCAGGCCGGGAGGGCTGTATGTCGGTGCCGGACCTGACCGGCGACGTGAAGCGGGCCAGCCGCCTGGTGGTGGAGGGGATGCTGCCGGGCAGCGGCGAGGTGGTGCGGTTGGTCACCGACGGTTTCGAGGCGCGTGCGCTCCAGCACGAGATCGACCACTGCGCCGGCCAGCTCTTCCTCGACCGGGTGGCCGGGGCGCACGCCGTCTACCAGCGCAAGGTCTATCTCTGACGGGGCCCGCCCGCTTCCACTGTGGACGCGATGTCGGTTGTGGCGCAGGGTCACCGGCGCGTCGGACCGGCGCGCCGAGCGTCACGCGACTACGGTAGGCGCATCATGCGTCTGACGGTCGGTTCCCTGCCTCCCGCCGTGTACTGGCGGCGTCGCGCCGTCGTGCTCGGCGCGGTGTTGCTCTTCCTGATTGTCCTGCTCTATTCGTGTACCGGCACGGACCACAACACCGGCGCGCCGGGCGGTGATCCATCTCCTGGCGGGTCGGCCGGTGCGGCTCCGGATCCCTCCGGCTCGGTGTTGACTCCGCAGTCGACGAGTCCGTCGCCCACGCCTGGCGCTTCCGGTGACACCGGCGGCACGAACACCGGCGGCGGCTCGGGCGACGGTTCGGGCACAGGTGACGGCACGGGTGACGGTGCCGGTGACGGCACGAACACCGGCGCCGGTGACGGTGGTACGTCCGGGCAGTCGGTCTCCGGCGACGGCACCTGCACCGACGCGGAGTTGCGGGTGACGCCGGTCGCGCTGCCGGCCAGCGCACCGCAGCGCACCGTGGTCACGCTGCGCCTCAAGATCAAGAACGTCTCCGACCGTACGTGCAGCCGGGACGTCGGCGCCGATCTGCAGGAGCTCTACGTCAAGGCCGGCGCGGAGAAGGTCTGGTCGTCGGACACCTGTGGCACCAACCGGGGCTCGAACGTGCAGTCGTTCGCGTCGAACTTCGAGCGTTCCTACGAGCTGGGCTGGAACGGCCGGGACACCAGCCGCTGCGCCGATGGCCTGGCTGCCGGCCCGTACGCGCCGATCGGCACGTACCAGGTCTTCGCCCGGGTCGGCACCAAGATCAGCGAGCCGGTGAAGCTGACCATCACCGGCTGAGGCGGGTCAGACGTACCGTTCCAGGATGGACGCCTCGGCGAGCCGGGACAGGCCCTCACGGACCCCACGGGCACGGGCGTCGCCCACCCCCTCGACCGCCTGGAGGTCTTCCACTGTCGCGCCGAGCAGCCGCTGGAGGCTGCCGAAGTGCACGACCAGCCGGTCGACCACGGCTGCCGGCAGCCGTGGCACCTTGGCCAGCAGACGGAACCCGCGCGGGCTGACCGCCGCGTCGAGCGCGTCGGAGGCGGACGGGTAACCGATGGCCTTGGCCACCGCCACCAGGTCGATCATCTCGGTGGCGCTGAGCAGGTCGAGCTCGACGAGCGCCTCGTCGAGCGTGCGCGACTTGCGGCCGACCGGCAGGTAGTCGCGGATGACCAGGGTGCGGTCGGCGTCCACACCGGCCATCAGCTCGTCGAGCTGGAGCGCGAGCAGGCGGCCGTCGGTGCCCAGCTCCACCACGTAGCCGGCGATCTCGTCGGCGATCCGCCGGACCATTTCCAGCCGCTGCACCACGGCCACCGCGTCGCGGACCGTGACCAGGTCTTCGATCTCCAGCGCGGAGAGCGTGCCGGAGACCTCGTCGAGGCGGAGCTTGTAGCGTTCGAGCGTGGCCAGCGCCTGGTTGGCCCGGGACAGGATCGCGGCCGAGTCGTCGAGCACGTGCCGCTGGCCGTTGACGTAGAGGCTGATGATCCGCATCGACTGGCTGACCGAGATGACCGGGTAGCCGGTCTGCCGGGCCACCCGCTCGGCGGTGCGGTGGCGGGTGCCGGACTCCTCGGTGGGGATGGACGGGTCGGGCATCAGATGCGCACCGGCCTGGACGATCCGGGTGCCGTCGCTGGAGAGCACCACGGCGCCATCCATCTTGCACAGCTCGCGGACCCGGGTGGCGGAGAATTCCACGTCCATCGGGAAGCCGCCGGTGCAGATCTGCTCGACCACCTTGTCGTAGCCGAGCACGATCAGCGCGCCGGTGCGACCGCGCAGGATCCGTTCCAGGCCGTCGCGGAGCGCGGTGCCGGGCGCCATGAGGGCGAGGTTGGCCCGTAGCGGGTCGGCGCCGGCCCCACCGACGCTCGCGGCGACGCTCACGCTGATCGCGCGGGTCGGGTTGCCGCTGACGGCACCGGTGCGGGCGTGCGGCGTAGCCGTTGCGGGCTTGGTGGCATCGCGGTCGGTCGGCACGGGCACATTCTACGGACTGCGGTGCGGTGGGTGCTCTCGTGGTTACTGTGATGTGTCACGATGTCCGGCTTTCGCGGTCGCCGACGGGCCGCGTGGCCTGTCCGGAATCGCCCGGCCGGTCCCGGCTCGTGACCACTCACGGTCACTCCGCGGAGGCGCGGGCGGCGGCCTGTAGTGCGGCCCGCACGTCCGTGACCTCGATCACCCGCATGTGCTCCGGGGCGACGCCGCTGCTGCCGGGGCCGCAACCGGGTGGGACCAGGGCCAGCCGGAAGCCCAGCCGGGCGGCCTCGGCCAACCGGCGGGGCACCGCGCCGACCCGGCGCACCTCGCCGGTGAGCCCGACCTCGCCGATGGCGACCAGGTGCGGGTTGAGCGCGAGGTTGAGCCCGCCGGAGGCCACCGCGAGCGCCACCGCGAGGTCGGCGGCCGGCTCGACCACCCGGATGCCGCCGACGGTGGCGGCGAAGACCTCACGGTCGTGCAGCGTCAGCCGCTCGGTGCGCCGTTGGAGCACGGCGAGGACCATGGCCAGCCGGGCGCCGTCGAGGCCGGAGACGGTGCGTCGGGGCGAGCCGGCGACCGTCGCCCCGATCAGCGCCTGCACCTCGGTGACAAGCGCCCGCCGGCCCTCCATGGCCACGGTCACGCAGGTGCCCGGCACCGGCTCGGAATAGCGGGTGAGGAAGAGGCCGGACGGGTCGGCCAGGCTGCTGATGCCGCCCTCGTGCATCTCGAAGCAGCCGACCTCGTCGGCCGCGCCGAACCGGTTCTTGACGCCACGCACCATGCGCAGCGAGGAGTGCTTGTCGCCCTCGAAGTGGAGCACCACGTCCACCAGGTGCTCCAGCACGCGTGGGCCGGCGACCTGGCCGTCCTTGGTCACGTGGCCGACGAGCACGGTGGCCACGCCGCGTTCCTTGGCGACCGCGACAAGCGCGGCGGTGACCGCGCGCACCTGGGTCACGCCACCGGGCACGCCCTCGGTGCCGGTGGTGGAGATCGTCTGCACCGAGTCGAGCACCAGCAGCCCCGGCTTGACCGCGTCGAGGTGGCCGAGGACCGCCGACAGGTCGCTCTCGGCGGCCAGGTAGAGCTGGTCGTGCAGGGTGCCCATCCGCTCGGCCCGCAGCCGCACCTGGCTTACCGACTCCTCGCCGCTGACCACGAGCGACGGGCTGCCGGCGCCGGCGGCCCACTGCTGGGCCACGTCGAGCAACAGCGTCGACTTGCCGACGCCGGGCTCGCCCGCGAGCAGCACCACCGCGCCGGGGACCAGGCCGCCGCCGAGCACCCGGTCGAGCTCGCTGACGCCGGTCGGGCGGGCCCGGGCCGGCGCGGCGCTGATGGTGGCGATCGGCCGGGCCGGCTCGGCCGGCATCCGGGAGCTGACCACCCGGCCGGAGACCATCGGGCCGGTGACCGTGGACTCGACGACCGAGCCCCACTCGCCGCACTCGGGACAGCGGCCCATCCACTTGGGTGGCTGATGCCCGCAGGCGTCGCACTCGTAGGCCGGGCGGGGTTCGCGGGCGGCGGCACGGCCGCGGCCGGCGCCGGCGCGGGAGGAGGTCGATCGGGGCGTGGTCACCACCGGACGCTAACCGGACGGTACGACGAAAGCCCACCGGAAACGGCGACACCGCCGAAGTGGCGCGGGCCACGACGACGGTGTCGACGGAGAACGGGTACGGCGTCAGCCGTGGCTGCCGCCCTCGACGCCACCCTCTTCGGCGGCGTGCTCACGCGGGTTGACGACCGCGGACGGCGGCGCCTCCGGGGTCAGCGGGACGCCGACCTGGGCCGGCGTCCGGATGACCTGGCCGTTGCCGAAGTCGAAGGTCAGGTTGACCTGCTGGCCGACGACCAGCTTCTGGTTCAGGCCGACGAGCTGGAGGAACTGCGGGTTACCGCTGTTGAGCTGGGCGTACCCGAGCGCCGGGATCTCGATCCGGGCCGGTTGGCCGGCGGGCGCGGACTCGCTCTCCGACGGCGACGGGCTGGCCGAGCCGGACTCCCCGGCCGACGGCGAGGCGGGCACCTCGAGCGACTGGCTGGGGGAGGCGCTCGGGTCGGCGGCGGTCGGCGAGACAGAGGCCGGCTCGGTCGGCGAGCCGGTCGGGGTGGCCGCGCCGCTGGCGCCGGCGGCACCGGTGAGCAGGATGTCCCGGGCGCTGTCGGTGGTGACGGTCACCGTGACCGGGGCCTCGCTGTCGTTGTAGATCACGACATTGAGCGGCGCGTTGGCGCCCGCCTCGTAGCCCTGAGGCCCGGGGAACTGCACGTAGAGGCCGCGCACCTTGTAGAGGTTGTCGGAGGTCTGGACGTTGACGCCCTGTACCGACGGGATCTTGTTGGCGGTCTCGGCCACCTGCCCGGTGCCGCACCCGGCGAGCAGCAGACCCGCCGCCGCGGTGCCGGCCAGCAACAGGGCCGGCCGCCGGGAACCCCTGATCGAGCGCGTCACGTCGGTCCTCCTCGTCACGATCCCCGCCCGGTCGACCGCCGGGCACGGGGTGGCCTTGCCCGCGCAGACCGCGCTCCAGGGTAGTTGGAGCTGATCGAGGCCCGCACGCGGACCCGGCATTGCCACCCGCGACGGGGACCGCTCAGACCACCCGGCCGTTCGCGACCAGCAGCACCACATCGATGAGCGCCACCACCAGCACCGCCCGGAAGGCGGCCACCTGTCGGCCGTCGGTGCGGGCCGCCGCGCGCCCGGCGTACCCACCGATCGCCGGCACCGCGACGGCGGCGGCGACCGCGGCCAGGCCGGCCCACGACGGCGGCCCGGGCGGGCCGAACACCAGGGTGACGGTGGCCGCGAGGAGCAGCCCGGCGGCAGCCAGCCGGCTGCCCGCCGGGCCGAGCCGGTGCGGCAGTCCGCGCACTCCGGTCCGCGCGTCGTCGGCCAGGTCGGGCAGGACGTTGGCGAAGTGCGCCCCGGCGCCCAGCAGCGCGGCGGCGGCCACCAGCCAGGCCGGCGGCGCGGGCGAGCCGGGTAGGGCCAGCACCACGAACGCGGGCAGCGCGCCGAACGAGACCGCGTAGGGCAGCACCGACACCGCGGTCGACTTCAGCGGCCGGTTGTAGAGCAGCGCGGAGACCAGCCCCAGGGTGGCGCAGGCCGCCGCGGCCGGGCCGCCGGCCAGCGCGAGCAGCGGGGTGGCGACGGCGGCCACCGCGGTGGCCCGGGCCAGCGCCGGCCGGGCGACCGCGCCGGTGGTCACCGGCTTGTCGGTACGCCCCACCGCGGCATCCCGGTCGGCGTCGATCAGGTCGTTGCTCCAGCCGACCGCGAGTTGGCTCGCCAGCACGGTCAGCGCCACGGTCACCACCCCGGTAACGGAGTGCCCGACGCCGACGGCGAGCAGCGCGGCGACCACCGTGACCGCCGCCGCCGGCTCCGGATGGCTTGCCCTGACCAGCCCTAACACCCGCGTCGACATAAGGGAAGTCTGGTCGTTACCGGGGAGTCGTGCCACGCTCGGTCCATGCCAGAAGCGTCCCCGGTGTCCCGTCCGCGCCGGTCGCTGCCCCCGAACGACCCCCGGCAGTACGACGACCTGGCCGGCGAGTGGTGGCGGCCGGACGGCGCCTTCGCGATGCTGCACTGGCTGGCCCGCGCCCGCGCGGCGCTGGTGCCCCCGGCGTCCTCCCGGGACGATCTGCTCGTCGACCTCGGTTGCGGCGCCGGGTTGCTGGCGCCGCACCTGGCCGGCAAGGGCTACCGGCACGTCGGGGTGGACCTGACCCGTTCGGCGCTCGACCTGGCCGCCGCGCACGGGGTGACCGTGCTCCAGGGCGACGCCACCGCGGTTCCGCTGGCCGACGGCTGCGCCGCCGTGGTGTCCGCCGGTGAGGTGCTGGAGCACGTGCCGGACTGGCGACGGGCGGTCGCCGAGGCGTGTCGGCTGCTGCGCCCCGGCGGCCTGCTGGTGCTGGACACCATCAACGACACGTTGCTGGCCCGGCTGGTCGCGGTGGAGGTGGGCGAGCGGCTGCCCACGGTGCCGCGCGGCATCCACGACCACCGGCTGTTCGTGGACGCCCGCGCGCTTGTCGCCGAGTGCGCCCGGCACGGCGTGGCGTTGCGCGTACGCGGGCTCCGCCCGGAGTTGGGCGGCACGCTTGGTTGGCTGCTGCGCCGGTGGCGGGGCGGTGACCGTCCGGTCCGGGCGCAGCCGCGCATCGTGCCGACCCGGTCGACCGCCGTCCTCTACCAGGGCAGTGGCCGGCGAGGCGGGTAGCCGGGACCGCCCGGGGTAAGGGACGCGGAGAGGGAGGCGACATGACTGTGGACGCGCTGGGGGCGGCCCGCCGGTTGGCGCCGCGACTGGCCGCCCGCGCGGCCGGGCACGACCGGGACGGCTCGTTCCCGGCGGACGACTTCGCCGACCTGCGGGAGGCCGGCCTCTTCGGGTTGATGGTCCCGCGCGAGCTGGGTGGGCTGGGGGCGACCTTCGCCGAGTACGCCGCGGTCGCCACCGAGCTGGCGCGCGGCAACGGCGCGACCGCGCTGGTGTTCAACATGCACGCCTCGGTCACCGGCGCGTTGGGCGCGGTCACCGAGGAACTGGCCGAGGCGCTCGGCGTACCCGAGGAGGCGCTTGCCGCCCGGGACCGGCTGCTACGCGCGGCGGCCGACGGCGCCTGGTACGCGGTGGCGATGAGCGAGCGCGGCGCCGGCGGCCGGTTGTCCCAGCTCAGCACCGTCTACGAGCCGGTCGACGGTGGCTGGCACATCAAGGGCAGCAAGACCTTCTGCTCCGGCGCCGGCCACCCGGACGGCTACCTGGTGGCCGCGCGCAGCGCCACCGACCAGTCCGTGGTCTCCCAGTTCCTGGTGCCGGCCGGGGCGGGGATCACGGTGGAGCCCACGTGGGACTCCCTCGGTATGCGCGCCACCTCCTCGCACGACCTGCACCTGGACGTGACCGTGCCCGCCGACCGGCTGCTCGGCGGCGTGGAGGGGCTGGCCCTGGTGGTGGCCCAGCTCATGCCGCACTGGCTGGTGGCCAGCTACGCGGCCGTCTACGTCGGGGTGGCGCGGGCCGCGATCGACGCCGCCGCCGAGCACCTGAACGCCCGGAACCTGGCCGGCCTGCCGGCGGTCCGGGCCCGGCTAGGCCGGGCGGACGCGGCCACCGCGGCGGCCGAACTGGCGGTCACCGAGGCGGCCCGATGGGTCGACGAGAACCCCGGCGACGCCGAGACGAACCGGTGGGTGTGGCGCGCCAAGCTGCTGGCCGGCACCACGGCAGCGGACGTGGCGGCATCCATGCTGGAGGCCGCCGGCACCTCGGCGACCCGCCGGGGCCATCCGCTGGAGCGGCTCTACCGGGACGCCCGGTGCGGCTCGCTGCACCCGGCCACCTCCGACGTGTGCGCCGACTGGCTCGGCATCGCCGCGCTCGGCGGTGACCCGGACCGGGACGGCACGGCCCCTCGTTGGTGAGCGGAGACAGCTATCGAGAGGTGGGGACGTGGGCGTACCGGTGATCGCGGGTCTGGGCATGGCACAACCGCCGGGCGCCGCGCAGGCCGAGCTGTGGTCGGGCTTCTTCGAGAAGCACTTTTCCGGCACCACCCGAGCGCTGGCCGAGAAGATCTTCGCCAATTCCGGGGTGACCCGCCGGCAGGCCGCGGTGAATCCCCTGCTGGAGGACGTCTCGGAGTGGCCGACCGAGCGTCGGATGCGCCGCTACCAGGTGGAGGCGCTGCCGCTCGGCAAGGAGGCGGTCGGCCGCGCGCTCACCGCCGCCGGCCTGGACGCCAGTGAGATCGGCCTGTTCGTGGTCTGCTCCTGCACCGGCTACGCGACCCCCGGGCTGGACATCCTGCTCGCCCGGGACCTGGGCATGGCCCGGGACACGCAGCGCATGTTCGTCGGGCACATGGGTTGCTACGCGGCCCTGCCCGGGCTGGGTGCGGCGAGCGACTTCGTCACCGCCCGGGGGCGGCCCGCGCTGCTGCTCTGCGCGGAGCTGACCAGCCTGCACATCCAGCCGCCGGGCGCGCGGGTGGACACCCAGCAGATCGTCTCGCACGCGCTCTTCTCGGACGCCGCGGTCGCCGCCGTGGTCGTGCCCGGCGGCCGGGGGTACGCGGTACGCGAGGTGACCTCGGTCACCGACACCTCCACCGCCGACCACATGACCTGGGACGTCACCGACACCGGCTTCCGGATGGGGCTGTCGCCGAAGGTGCCGATGGTGCTTTCCCGGTTCGTCCGTGACCTGGTGGACGATCTGCTGGCTCGGCACGGGCTCGGCCGGTCCGAGGTGGACGGCTGGGCGGTGCATCCGGGCGGCCCCCGGATCCTCAACGTGGTCGAGCGTGAGTTGGCCCTGCCGCCGACGGCGCTCGCGGCGTCCCGGCAGACGCTTGCCGAGCACGGCAACTGCTCGTCCCCGACGGTCCTGCTGATCCTGGACCGGCTGGGCCGGGCGTCCCCGTCGCCGCGTCGGGTGGTGATGCTCGCGTTCGGGCCGGGGCTGACGCTCTACGCGGCCCTGCTGGAACGCGAGTCCTGACGGCTCGCCGGGGATCGTCCACATGGTTACGCTGCACGCATGGCGTCCGAGGAGCGGATCCGGCGTGTGTTGCTGGCCGGCCTGACCGTGCTGGCGTTGGCGTTCGGCGCGTGGTGGTGGCGGTTCACGGCGCCGGCTGTCGACCCGGTGACGGGCCGGCCCGCCGACGACATCGTGCACTCACGTGTCGATCTCGACGCCGCGACCGGCGAGGTGCTGCCGGGCCGGCCGGCCGGCTCGGATCCGCTCGTCGGCGTGGTTCCACGCGCCGTCCGGGACGGTTCCGATCCGGACCGGTCGGTGGTGATCCGGGTGAACCCCGACGGGGCGGCGCGCCCGGTCCGGGTGTCGCACGTGGTGTGGCGGGAGACGTCCGAGCTGCCGGCGGACGGGCAACCTGTGGTGCGGCAGGTGACCCCGTCGCCGGGCGACACGTACCAGCTGTCGGTGGGCTGCTCCGGCGGCGGGGCCGTAATGATGCGGCTGACCGGCGCCGACTCGGACGACCTGGAACGGGTGCACGACTGCGACGGGACGTTCGACGTCTTCTTCGTGGAGGGCGCCGGCGGGCGGGTGCGGGTGTGGTTCGCCGCGCTGCGGGGCGAGCCCCGGCTCGACGCCCGGCTGGAGGCGCTCTACTGAGGCCGGGTCAACCGCTCAGCCGGGCCAGGTCGGCCTGGTAGTCGCCCGCGGGGCCGAGCTCCGGCACCACCCGGACCAGCGTGCCGCGCCGGTCCACGAGCAGCGCGGCGGCGGTGCCGGGGTGGGCGGCGAGGTGCAGGTAGGAGCGCAGGCCGCCGGCCGGGTCGCCGAGTGGGCGTACCCCGGTCGCGATGGCGGGTCCGGCGCTGCGGCCCTCGGTCACGGTGACCACGGTGACTCCGGCGGGCGCGGTGGCCGCCGCCGTGCCGACCTCCTCGGTGCAGGTACAGGCGTCGACCAGGATGATCATGGCGGGCAGCAGGCTGCGCAGCGGCACCGGCGTGTTGTCGGCGCCGACCAGGTCGAGCGCGGGCAGCGGGCCGACCACCGGCGGGCTGGCCGTGGTGGCCCGGGGGAGCACGGTCGGGCCGCCGGCCCGGTTGGACCGGGGCCAGGTGACGGCGGCCAGCCCGGCGAGCGTGACAAGCATCGAGATCAGCAACGCCAGGAGGGGGAACCCGAGGCGCACCGGGCCGGGGTGACGGGAGCGCCGGGTGCCGCGGCGCAGCTCGCGGCGGATCTGCCGGGCCTCGTATTCGAGCGCCGAGGCGTCGTCCGGCACCACCACCCGGCCCCATTCCGGAGGGAGCCCGGGCAGGCCGTCCGGCGGCCCCTGGCCGTCAGCGTCAGGCACGCCCATCGGACCCCCAGGAACGTCTCGGCGAGCGGACGTCGCGTCCACCCCCAGGGTCCCGCACCGGGGGCCGTACCGCCACACCTGGGCGCGAATGGAGTTGCGGAGCTACCATGGAAGGAGCGCATTGCCCTAGATCCGTATGCTCCGACCGGCCGTACCCGGTAGTCATTTGTTCGTGACGGAGCGTGTTGAAACCATCGACTTGAGCTCCTGTCAAGCCGAAGAAAGACCTCTCACAGGGCCCCTGAGCTGCGCCAACGATCAGGACAGCGGTGAGACATCGGTGCCTGAGCGTGTTACCCTAGACACAGCGAAAGGGGTTTCGAACCTATGGTTTTCAGTGTCGGCGAGACCGTTGTTTACCCCCACCACGGGGCCGCACTCATCGAGGCAATCGAGACTCGGGTGATCAAGGGCGAGCCCAGGGAATACCTCGTCCTGAGGGTCGCACAGGGTGACCTGACGGTCCGGGTGCCCGCCGAGAACGCCGAGATCGTGGGTGTGCGCGAGGTGGTCGGCGAAGAGGGCCTGGGCAAGGTCTTCGACGTGCTCCGTGCACCGCACACCGAGGAGCCGACCAACTGGTCGCGGCGTTACAAGGCGAATCTGGAGAAGCTGGCCTCCGGTAACCCGCTGAAGGTGGCCGAGGTCGTCCGCGACCTGTGGCGCCGGGAGCGGGAGCGGGGCCTGTCGGCGGGCGAGAAGCGCATGCTCGCCAAGGCTCGTGACATCCTCGTGGGCGAGGTCGCACTGGCCGAGAAGAGCACCAAGGACGAGGCGGAGACGCTGCTCGACAAGGTGTTGACCGAGGCCTGATCCGCATCTTTGCCTCTACCCGCACCGCAGCGAACGAAAACCGAGGACCGCGACGTGACCGCGCAGCTCAATCCGCGCGGTGACGTCGCGGTCCTCGTTCCTGCGGCAGGTGCCGGGGTACGCCTCGGCCCCGGTGCCCCCAAGGCGCTCCGACCGCTCGCCGGGGAGCCCCTGCTGGTGCACGCAGTCCGGCGGATCGCCGCCGCGCCGTCCGTGCACACGATCGTGGTGGCCGCGCCGGCCGCCGACGTCGCATCGGTGCGGGCACTGCTCGCGCCGGTGGCGCCGGTGACCGTGGTGCCCGGCGGCGCCGAGCGGCAGGCGTCCGTCGCGGCAGCGCTCGCCGCCGTGCCGGCCGGGCCGGAGATCGTCCTGGTGCACGACGCGGCCCGGGCGCTGACCCCGCCCGACCTGGTCGAGTCGGTCGCTGCGGCGGTCCGCGACGGGCACGACGCGGTGATCCCGGTGCTGCCCGTGGTCGACACGATCAAGGAGGTCGACGCCGCCGGGCGGGTGCTCGGCACCGTCGACCGGGCGGCCCTCCGGGCGGTGCAGACGCCGCAGGGCTTCCGCCGCGCGGTGCTCGATGCCGCGCACCAGGCGGCCGGTGATCCACTCACCGACGACGCCGGCCTGGTGGAGAAGCAGGGCGTCGCGGTGTTCTGCGTACCCGGCGCCGAGCTGGCCATGAAGATCACCCGCCCGTTCGACCTGACCTTGGCCGAACACCTCCTGACCACGGGTTCCTGACGCCCTGACCGTCAGAGATCGGCCGTCGAGCGAGCCCGGCGGAGGCGATCACGAACCACGTACCGCTGGCCCTGGGTGAAGGCGCTTCCCCTGCCCCGCTCGTGATGAGGTATCGCAGCGGGCAGGGTGAGGTGGCCGGCCGACCCCGGAGCGGTAAGACCGAACACCTGATAGCGGCCTTCGGTCCAGCCGTGCTTCCGACTGACTTCGATGATCTCGGCGAGGGTTGCGTCCAGGGTTTCGCCCGTTGTCCGAAGTCGGTTGATCTCACCCACCGTCCAATCGACGTTGTCCAGGCGGAAGAGGATCTTGGCAACCTCCTGATTGATCTGGCGCTGTGAGTAAAACGCCAGGTGCTCCACCGGCTGGCAGACGTACGCGCGTGCCGCCTGGTAGAGCCCCCAGGCGTTCCTGGCGGAGACAACGACGGTGTCGTTGCGCGGCGCGGGGCGCTGCCGGTGCACCTCGGTGACCCGCTCGGTTCGGGCGAGCCAGTGGGCGGCCTGAGGGTCTGCCCACCTGGCGACCTCGATCATCTGGCTGAGCCGGAAGGGCACATCCGTGGTGAGAAGTGAGTCATGGTGCGCGAGCCGGTTGCGGAACATCCGAAGCGCGTTCAAAGCGCTTGCCACGTCATGACGTTTCCCGGACGAGTACGGGAAGGACCGGTGCAGGGCATCCCGCCACAGTTGCTCGTGCTCCGAGCCCAGGAGCGCGACCCAGAAGCCGAAGCTCAAGCTGGCGATGATCTGGTCGCGCGTCTCTTTCCGAGGATGCTCCCGCCGCAACCGGTCGCGAACCTCAGCGACGTTCCGGTCGATGCGGTCCTGGACCGGCCGCCTGACGCCGATCGGAAGAAGGACCCAGGGAATGCCCTTCTCCGGCTCGCCCAGGTGCTCTCGCATCACGCGGTCGATCGCATTGCGCGTGACGACCTCGACGTAGTGGAACGCCTCGAACGAGGCGCCCGTCAAGGCAACGCTCCACTCGTACAGTTCGCACGCCTTGCTCTCGTCGCCACCCGCGGCAGCCAGGTAACTCTGGAACCGGCCGGACGAGATCCAGCGCTTGACGGTACGAGCATGGGGATGCGGCGTGACGAGTCGGATGCTAAGTGTGACGAGGCTCCGGAGGCGCTTCCCACGCCGAACAAGAAAGAGCCCCAGGCGCGTGCACGGAGGCAGAGGCGACACTGGGGCGTACAGGGAAACATTAAGCGCACGCCAGCACCATCGTCAAGGACGGCTACGGGCCCGCGCGTACGCTCGGGTCATGATCGTTCCTCTGGTGGCCGTCGGCACCGACGTGCACGCGTTCGCGGCCGGGCGGCCCTGCTGGGTCGCCGGCCTGCACTGGCCGGGTCAGGAAGGCCTGGCCGGGCACTCGGACGCCGACGTGGCGGCGCACGCCGCCTGCAACGCGCTGCTCTCCGCCGCCGGCCTCGGCGACCTGGGGGCCAACTTCGGGGTGGACCAGCCGGAGTGGGCGGGTGCCTCCGGGGTGGCGCTGCTGACCGAGAGCGCCCGCCGGGTGCGGGCGGCCGGCTTCGCGATCGGGAACG
This sequence comes from Micromonospora sp. WMMD975, assembly GCF_029581215.1. Taxonomy (NCBI): domain Bacteria; kingdom Bacillati; phylum Actinomycetota; class Actinomycetes; order Micromonosporales; family Micromonosporaceae; genus Micromonospora; species Micromonospora sp. WMMD975. The sequence continues at coordinate 5,261,080 of NZ_CP120739.1, read as the reverse complement.
TCTCCGTCCAGGTGATCGGCAACCGGCCCAAGATCGGGCCGCGGCGGGACGAGGCGCAGCGGGTGCTCTCCGAGGCGGTCGGCGCGCCGGTCACGGTCTCCGCGGCGACCACCGACGGCCTCGGCTTCACCGGGCGCGGCGAGGGGCTCGCCGGCATCGCGGTGGCGCTCGTGTACGAGGCCCCGGCCGACTGACGCGGCGACCGGGCGCGCCGGTCGCCGCGCCGGGATTCAGTCGACGTCGGTGCAGACGTTGTGGGTCGTGCCGTGGAGCATCGTGATGGCCTTGTCGAAGGTGGGGGTGAACGCCACCCGGAACCGGCCGTCGACGATCCACAGCCCCTTCGGCAGCGAGCCGGCGTTCTCCCGGAAGCCGAGCAGCACCGGACCGGAGACGTACCAGGTCATCGATCCGTCGGTGCGGTAGACGACGAGCGAGGTGCCGCTCGCGTCCGCGGTGGAGGTGGCCCCGGTCTCCAGGTTCGTCACCCGGTCGATGAGGGCGCCGGTGAACAGCTCCCGCTTGGGTGAGCCGTCCGGGTAGGTCGCCAGGGTCAGTTTCCGCACCTCATCGACGATCGGCTCCACCCGCACCGCGAACTCGCACCGGGCTCCGGCGGGCATCTCGAACGCCTCCTGGGGCGCCGGCACCCAGGCGCCGGCACGCGCGCTGCCGCTGCCGGCGGCGGTCGCCGGGCCGGGCTGGGTCGCGACGACCACCGCCAACACCGCCGCCAGGGCGACGCTCATCCTGCTGACACGCATGATCACTCCGTCCGGGTCACTTGTCGGGGACGGGATCAGCCTCGGCACCGTGACTCACCATCGGCTCACCGTGTCGACGGCGCCGCCGGCCCGTCCGGTCGGTGCCCGGGGCCGCGCGCCGAGCTGCCCGACCACGCGCTCACCGCCGGCTGGCAACCGTCGGCCCCGGCTGGCTCGTCCTCGTCGGTATGGAGTTCCGCCTGCTCGGGCCGTTCGAGGCCCGCCACGACGACCGGCCCGTCGAGCTCGGCAGCCGACGCCAGGAGCGCTGCCTGCTCGGGCTGCTGCTGCTCGACGCGGGTGCGGTGGTGCCGACCGACCGCCTCATCGACCTGCTCTGGAACGGTCTGCCCCCGGCCGGGGCGCGCGGCGCGGTGCAGACGTACATCGGTCGGTTGCGGGGCGCATTGAAGCCGTACGGGGTGCGGATCAGCACCCGAGGTGAGGGCTACGTCGTCGAGGATGGCGGGCATCGCGTCGACGTCGACGAGTTCGGCGAACTGGTCCGGGCGGCAGGTGGCGCCGCGGACCCCGCCGAGCGGGTGCGGTTGCTCGACCGGGCGCTCGCGCTCTGGCGGGGGCCGCTGCTCGCCGCCGAGGCGGACGGCGAACTTCGCGACCGCCTGCACGGCCCGTGGGAGGAACTCCGCCTGGTGGCGGTGGAACTGCGCGCCGAGGCGCAGCTCGCGCTGGGCCGGCACGGCCGGGTGATCGCCGAGTTGACGCCCCTGGCCGCCCGGCATCCGACCCGGGAACAGCTGGTGGCCGTGCTGATGACCGCCCTGTACCGGGGCGCGCGGCGGGCCGATGCGCTGCGGCTCTACCGCACGACCCGGGAGTTGCTCGTGGCGGACTTCGGCGTCGAGCCGGGGTCGCGGCTGCGCGAGGTACGCCGACGCGTCCTGGCCGGCGACGACCGGCTCGACCGGGTGGGGCGGCCCGCGTACGAGGTGCGGGTCCGCGACGAGGCCCTGCCCTGGAGCGTCGGCGGCCATCCCGCCCTCGACTTCTGCAACACCTTCGCCGGGTGGGGACTCGGATCCCCGCTGCCCGGGGCCGAGTGGCTGCGCGGCTACCGGACGCTTGCCGTCTGGGCCGGGCACGTCGGGCTGGCCGACGAGGTGTCCGTGAATCGCCTGCTGCACCTGGCCCGGCGCGACCCCGACACGGCGGAGGCGGTGCTCGCCGAGACCCGTACGCTTCGGGCCGCCCTCTACGCCAGCCTGGTCGAGCCGGCCGACCGCCGGGCGTTCGACGTGGTCGCCCGGGCCGCCGAGGCAGCCGCCCGGAACCTGGTGTTCCGGCGCGAGGGGGAGGGGCGCGGGCGCTGGTGGGTCGCCCTCGCCGCCGGGTTGCGGCTGCCCCTGCACGCCGCCGCGTTCAGCGGCGCCCAGTTGCTCGCCGACGCGAGTCGGTTCACCGTCCAGGTCTGCGCCGACGAACGCTGCGGGTGGTTGTTCCTCGACGAGAGCGGCAGACGCCGCTGGTGCAGCCTCGGGACCTGCGGGGGTCGGGCGGACGCGCCCTGCCGCAGCGCCTGAGCGGCGACGCTTGTCGACGGGAGGTGGGGCGGGGCGGTTACGCTCGCCGGGATGCCGAGTGACGCCACCCCCGACCAGTCCGCCGCCGACGGCTTCCTCCAGCGGGCCCACCTCCTCGCCGAGCTGGGCCGTTACGACGAGGGCATCGGCGAACTCACCGCGTTGATCGCGACGGAGCCCGCACACCTGGGCGCGTTGACCATGCGGGCCCGGATGCAGCTCGCCGCCGACCGTCCGGCCGAGGCGCTGGCGGGGGCCGAGGCGGCGCTGGCGGCGGCGCCGGGTGACGTGCCGGCGCTCGTGGTACGCGGGCTCGCGCTGCTCGACCAGGAGCACTGGAAGGCCGCGGCGGGCACCGCGGACGAGATCCTGGCGCTCGGCCCGACCGACCCGTACGCGCAGCGCAGCGCCGCCGCGATCCTCTCCGCCGCACGGAACGGGCAGCCGGCGCTCGACGCGGCCTGGCGGGGGGTCGAGCTGACCCCGGATGAGCCGGAGGCGCACCTGGTGCTCGGCCTGGTCTCGGTCCGGCTGGAGCTGTTCGACCTGGCCGAACGGGCCTACCGCGAGGCGTTGCGGCTGGACCCGGAGCTGGCCGGGGCGGGGCAGGACCCGGGCGTGGCCCGGCTGGAGCGCCGCCGCTACGCGGAGACGCTCGAGCACCTGACCGAGGTGGCCGAGATCTCACCGGCCGGGCCCGATCCGGTCCGGTCCGCCGACGACGGCCTGCGCCGGCTGGTGCTGTCCGCCGCCGGCTGGTCGCTTGCCGCCACGCTGCTTGCCGCCGGGCTGGCCCCGGTCGCGCCGGGTGTGTCCCGGCTGCTCGCGGTGCTGGTGGCGGTGGGGGTTGGCGTGTTGGCGGGGCTGCCGGCGGCCCGGTCGCCCGGGCTGCGGGACGCCATGTCGCGCGGCCTGGCCCCGGCGGTGTACGCGTCGGCCGCCGGACCGCTGCTGCTGGCCGTGTACGCGCTGACCGGCGGCCCGTGGCCGTTGGTGGCGGCGACCATGGTCACGGTGTTCGCCTGGTTCACCGCGTTCCGCCGGGGGTAGGGGTCAGGGTTTGCGCGCCCAGGTCCAGGCGTAGCCGTCGTCCTCGCAGGCGGTGCCCGCGTCGCAGAGGTCCAGCGGGCGGAACGTGTCCACCATGACCGCCAGCTCGTCGAAGAAGTCCGCCCCGATCGAGCGTTCGGCGGCGCCCGGCTGCGGGCCGTGGGTGAAGCCGGACGGGTGCAGCGAGATCGAGCCCTGCTCGATGCCGGAGCCGCGCCGGGCCTCGTAGTTGCCGCCGGTGTAGAAGAGCATCTCGTCGGAGTCGACGTTGTGGTGGTGGTACGGCACCGGAATGGCGGCCGGGTGGTAGTCGACCTTGCGCGGCACGAACGAGCAGATGACGAAGTTCGGGCCCTGGAACGTCTGGTGCACCGGCGGCGGCTGGTGGATCCGCCCGGTGATCGGCTCGAAGTCGTGGATGGAGAACGCCCACGGGTACATGTGCCCGTCCCAGCCGACCACGTCGAACGGGTGGTGCGCATAAACATGACGCGTCCAGGCTGTGCCGCTGCCGCCCGGGCCTGCGGCCCGAGAGCGGTGCCGGACCAGCACTTCCACTTCCTCGCCGTCGACGAGCAGCGGGGTGTCCGGCCCCCGGACGTCGCGCTCGCAGTACGGCGAGTGCTCCAGGAACTGCCCGCGGACGGAGAGGTAGCGCTTGGGCGGGCCGATGTGCCCGGCCGCCTCGACGGCGAGCAGCCGGGTCGGCTCGTCACCGGTCGGCACCAGGCGGTGGATGGTCGAGGTGGGGATGACCACGTAGTCGCCGGCCACCGCGTCGAGCACGCCGAACGGCGACTCCACCCGCAGCGAGCCGGATTCCAGGTAGAGGCAGTGGTCGCCGGTGGCGTCGCGGAACAACGGCGAGGGCCGGTCGGCGAGCACGTACGCGATCCGGACGTCGTCGTTGGCGAGCAGGTACCGCCGGCCGAGCACCGGGTCCGCGCCGCTGCCGTCGAGTTTGTGGGTGCGCAGGTGGCGCGGCTTGAGCGGCAGGTTCGGCACCCGGGTGACGGTGGGCGGGGCGTACTCCTCGGCGGCGAGGATCGCGGTCGGCGCGTGCCTGTGGTAGAGCAGCGACGAGTCGGAGGAGAAGCCCTCCTGGCCGACCAGCTCTTCCGCGTAGAGCGTGCCGTCGGGCTGTCGGAACTGGGTGTGGCGCTTGCGGGGCACCTCGCCCACGCTGCGGTAGTAGGGCATTTCGCCTCCCGTTATGTCCCGTTGCCGGCCGGTGGCGTCCGATAATCGGACGCTGTTGTCCGTTCCTCGTAGCGTCCCGTACATTCTTGTCTCGTGTCAACGCAGGTGCCCCGCCTCCTCACCGGCCTGGTGGACGACGCCGCGGTCTTCCCGCCGGGCAACGCCGCGCTGCCCGACGCGGTGACCGCGCACCGCGAACACCGCACGGCCTGGTACGCGGACCTGGTGGGCCCGCTGCTGCTGCCCGCCTCGGAGATCGTCCGCGGCGCGCTGCGCGGCCTGGTGGACCCGGGCCTCGTCATCGGGCTGATCGGCGACACCGGCCTGGACCGGCTTCCCGAGGCGCTGGCCGCCCTGACCCCGGACGGCGTGACCGCCCGGCAGGTGGAGGCGCCGGTCGCCAAGCGCGGCGAGGACCCGCAGCCCGGCGTGGCCCAACTGGTCGCGTTCGCCGGCCGGCTCGACGGCACCGCCGTCTACGCCGAGATCCCGCTGACCTTCGGGCTGATGGGCGCGCTCGACGCGCTCGCCCGGGCGCGCGCCGACGGGCTGCCGGTGGCGGCCAAGTTCCGCACCGGCGGCCTCGCCGCCGAGCTGTTCCCGACGCCTGTCGAGCTGGCCGCGGTGATCTGCGCCTGCCGGGAACGGGACCTGCCGTTCAAGCTCACCGCCGGGCTGCACCACGCGATCCGGCACCGCGACCCGGAGACCGGCTTCACCCACCACGGCTTCGTCAACGTGCTGGCCGCCACGCTTGCCGCCGTCGAGGGCGCCGAGGTGGACGCGGTGGCCGAGCTGCTGGCCGCCACCGACCCGCTGCGCGTGGTCGAGTCGGCCCGGGCCCGGCGCGAGGCGCAGCGCCCGCTCTGGGCCGGGTACGGCTCGTGCAGCATCGCCGAACCACTTACCGATCTGATCCGGCTGGGGCTGGTGAACGGAGGCTATGACCTATGAGCTGGGTTGAGGGCGCGGCGGGGTCGCCGTACGGGGTGACGAACCTGCCGTACGGCGTGTTCCGGCACGGCGACCGCGAGCCGCGGATCGGCGTCCGGATCGGCGAGTCCGTGCTGGACCTGGCCGGCGCCGAGGCGGCCGGTCTGGTGCTGGCCGGCGGCGCGCTGGGCCGGCACACGCTCAACGCCTTCCTGGCGCTCGGCCGGCCGCAGTGGACCGCCGTCCGGGAGCGGATCGTCGAGCTGCTCACCGACTCGGCCCACCGGGCGGCGGTGGAGTCGCTGCTGGTGCCGGTACGCGAGGTCGAGCTGCTGCTCCCGTTCGAGGTGGCGGACTACGTCGACTTCTACTCCTCGGAGCACCATGCCGGGAACGTCGGGCAGATCTTCCGGCCCGGCCAGCCGCCGCTGCTGCCGAACTGGAAGCACGTGCCGATCGGCTACCACGGCCGGGCCGGCACCGTGGTCGTCTCGGGCGCCCCGGTGGTCCGCCCGATCGGGCAGCGGGCCAGCGCGCAGGGCCCCACCACGGGCGCGTCGGTGCGCCTGGACATCGAGGCTGAGGTCGGCTTCGTGGTCGGGGTGCCGAGCCGGCTCGGCGAGCGGGTGCCGGTGGACGACTTCGCCGACCACGTGTTCGGCGTGGTGCTCGTCAACGACTGGTCGGCCCGGGACATCCAGGCCTGGGAGTACCAGCCGCTCGGCCCGTTCCTCGGCAAGTCGTTCGCCACCTCGGTCTCCGGCTGGGTGACGCCGCTCGACGCGCTCGCCGCCGCGTTCGTGCCCGCGCCGGACCAGGATCCGCCGGTGCAGGAATACCTGCGGGACACCCCGCACCTCGGGCTGGACCTGACCCTGTCGGTCGAGTGGAACGGCGAGCGGGTGGCCGAGCCGCCGTTCGCCACCATGTACTGGACCCCGGCCCAGCAGCTCGCCCACCTCACCGTCAACGGGGCGTCGCTGCGCACCGGCGACCTCTACGCCTCCGGCACCGTCTCCGGTCCGGAACGTGACCAGGTCGGCTCGTTCCTGGAGCTCACCTGGGGCGGGGCCGAGCCGGTGAAGTTCGCCGACGGCACCCAGCGGACCTTCCTGGAGGACGGCGACACGGTGACGATCACCGCCACCGCGCCCGGCCCGAACGGCACCACTGTCGCGCTCGGCGAGGTCACCGGGACGATTCTCCCGGCCCGCTGAGATCCACCTTCTTCAACGACGGCCCCGATCGCACACCGGGTGCGATCGGGGCCGCTTCCTTGTGCGTTTATCGACGCGGGTCGAGTGCGGCCCGGGCGGTGCCGGTCCGGGACGTACGAGGAAGAGAAACAGGAGGGATCGAACATGACCGAGTTGACCGGCGCTGTCTGGCGCACCAGCAGCCGCTCCAACGATCAGGGCCTCTGCGTCGAGGTGGCCACAAACGTGGTCGCCGCGCACGGCGTGGTGGGCGTACGCGACTCGAAGGACCCGGAGGGGCCTGCGCTCGCGGTGAGCCCGCCGGGCTGGTCCGCGTTCGTCACGGCGCTGCGGGGCGACGCCTTCCGGGGCTGACGATCCACGGGAACGCCGGCGCCCCGTCCGGGGTGCCGGTGGTGGAATTGTCGCCACGGGGCTCCACGGGACCGGTGCCGGCCCGTACCGTGGATGACACGGGAGGTGCCATGTCGACGGTTACCGTTTCCGCTTTCATCGAGGCGCGGGACGCCCATCTGTGGCGCCTGCTGACCGACCTCCCGGCCCGTGCCGACTGGCTGTCCGCGGTGGGCGCGGTCGAGGTGCTCACCCCCGGTGGGTTCGCCCCCGGCACCACCTGGCGGGAGACCCCGGCCCGGCCGGACGGCGGGGCCCCGCCGGAGGAGTTCGAGGTGGTCGAGGCCGTCGCGCCGCGCCGCCTGGTGCTCGGCTCGCGCGGCTCCGGCGTCGACTACCGGATCACCTGGACGCTGCGCACGGTCGAGCGGCGGCGGCGCGGCTGCACCGAGGTCACGGTCGAGCAGCAGGCGGTGCCGACCCGGCCGTACGGGCGGGTCCTGGCGCTGATCCTCGGCGGCCTGGCCGCCCGGGCGGTGGAGGGCGCGCTCCGGCGTGACCTGGCCGACCTGGCCGTGGCCGCCGGCCCGTCCCGCTCCGCCGAGGCCGCCTGAGCGCTCCGACCGCCCTCGCCTCGCCGGCCGCGAGCCGCGAGCCGCGAGCGGGCGGCAGCCGGGAGCCGGGCGACCGGGTCGCGCTCCGGACCTGGCCGGTAGGGTGCCGGGGCGGAGGTGGCGGATGGCGGAGGCCGGCAGGCGGCGGGCCGTGGTGGCGCTGGCGGCGGTGCTGGCCGTCGCGGCGTCGGTCGCCGTGGTCGCCCGGGTGCTCGCGCCGGCAGAGGTCGAGACCGTGGCCCGGGAGCCCTACTCGGCACTGCCCGCACCGACCGCCGGGGTGATCGGGCGGCTGCCGGTGGCGCCGCTCGTCGTGGACGGCCGGCTCCGCGTCTACGCGGGCGCCCGCCAGGTGTACGCGGACCAGCCGGTCACCGGCCGGCACCGGGTCACCCCGTTCTGGTCCTACCGGCGTTGGCCGGCGACGCTTGTCGGGGTGCTCGCCGTGGGCACGACCGTGGTCAGCCGCTGGTCGGACGGCAAGCTGGTGGCGCTCGACGCGCGTACCGGACGGGTGGCCTGGCGTGCCGACGGCCCGGAGCCGGGGTCGACGGCGGAGCCCCGACGCACCTTCGCCGCCACGGTCTGGGATCCGGCCGGCCTGCACGTGGCCCGCGCCGCGGACGGGCGCGACGTGCTGCTCGCCGCCGGTCCGGGCGCGGTCGGCGGGTACGCCCTGGGCGACGGCCGCCGGCTCTGGCACGCCGAGGTCGGTCGCGGCTGCCGGGTCGACGTGGGCAGCACCGCGAGCGGCGAGATGGTCGGCGTGGACACCTGTGCCGGGCCGGACGCGGTGGAGCTGCGGGACGCGACGACAGGTGTGCTGCGGACCCGCTGGCGACCGCCGGACGCGCCGGACCGGCTCGTGGTCACCCCGGTCGGCTGCCGCGCCGGGCACTCCGGGTGCCGTGGCCTGCGTACGGCCGGGCCGGCCGGCGAGGACAGCCGGGGTTGGCTGGTGACGGATCCCGGCGAGCCGACGGCCGCGCCGGGCCTGGACGGTCCGGACTCGGTGCTGGACGGCGAACGGGTGGTGGACACGTCCGGTCCGGTGGTGACCGGACGGTCCGCGCGTACGGGTGAGGAGCTGTGGCGCCGGGCGGACGTCCACCCGGCCCGGGTGCTCGCGGTGGAGCCGGGCCGGGTGCACCTGCTGACCGACCGCCGGGAACTGGTCACGCTCGATCCGTTGACCGGCGCGACCCGGTCGGAGTTCGTGCTCGACGTCGGGCGGGACGGGATCGGCTGGCAGCCGGGCCGGGCGTACGCGGTGAGCGGCTACGTCGCGGTGGAGCGGGTCCGGGAGGACGCCGTCCCCGAGGACGACGACCAGGGCTGGTTCCTGATGGCCGAGCCGGTGCTGCTCGCCGCCACCTGACGCCTCCGGCCGATGAGAAGGGGCCCCTTCTCGACGCCAGGCGTTAAGAAGGGGCCCCTCCTTAAGCCTCGGCGGCGGCCAGGAAAGCGTCGTTCTCGGCCGGGGTGCCGATGGTGACCCGCACCCCGTCGCCCGGGAACGGCCGGACGATCACGCCACGCGCCTCGCACGCCTTGCCGAACTCCATCGCGCGGTCGCCGAGCGGCAGCCACACGAAGTTGGCCTGGCTCTCCGGCACGTCCGGCACGAACTTGCGCAACGCCTCGGTGACCCGGTCCCGCTCGGCCACCACCAGTGCGCAGCGCCGCCGCACCTCGTCGGCCTGGGCCAGCGCGGCGAGCGCGCCGGCCTGCGCGGCCGTGCTGGTGGAGAACGGGGTGACCACCTTGCGGACGGCGGCGGCCACCGCCGGCGCGGCGACCAGCCAACCGATCCGCAGGCCGGCGAGACCCCACGCCTTGGACAGCGTGCGCAGCACCACCACGTTCGGCCGGTCCAGGTAGTCGAGGCCGTCCGGCACCTCGGCGTCGGTGACGAACTCCCGGTACGCCTCGTCGATCACCACGAGCACGTCGTCCGGCACCGCGTCGAGGAAGCGGTCCAGCTCGGCGCGGCGCACCGCCGTACCGGTGGGGTTGTTCGGGTTGCAGACCAGGATCATCCGGGTCCGGTCGGTCACCGCCGCCGCCATCGCGGCCAGGTCGTGCCCGTGCCCGGCGTCGTTCGGCACCCGCACGCTCGTCGCGCCGCTTGTCGCCGCGATGATCGGGTACGCCTCGAAGGAGCGCCACGAGTAGATCAGCTCGTCGCCGGGCAGGCAGGTGGCCCGCACCAGGTGCTCGGCGAGCGCCACCGAACCGCAGCCGGTGGCGATCCGGTCGGCGTCCACGCCGTAGCGCTCGGCGAGGGCCTGGCGCAGCGCCACCACGCCCATGTCCGGGTAGCGGTGCGATCCGGCGACCGCCTCGGCGACCGCCTCCACCACGCCCGGCAGCGGGCCGTACGGCACCTCGTTGCTGGCGAGCTTGATCGCCTCGGGAAGGCCCAGCTCCCGGGCCAGGTCGGCGGGGCTGCGGCCGGGCACGTAGTTGGGCAGCGCGTCCAGGTCGGCGCGGGTGAGCCGCAGCGCGGGCTGGGGACGTCCGGTCTCGGTCATGGGGATTCTCCCGGGGGGTCGGCGCGGTCGCGCGGGGTGGTGGGGGCGTCGGGCCGGGCGCGGGGGAGCTGGACCACCACGGTCTGCGCCCGCTTGTCGTGCAGCGCCTGGCGCAGCGGTTGGTCGAACAGCGGGGAGACGGCGTCGACGAACTGGAACAGCAGGCCGAGCCCGCAGCAGTACCAGAGCAGCGTGGGCAGGCCGAGGGTGCTCCACCGCCGGAACGCCCGGCCGAAGCCGAGCGGTTGGTCCGTCTCGACCGGCAGCGCGCGTACGCGGGCCAGCCGCTTGCCGAAGGTCTGCCCGCGCGCCGCCATCGACGGCACCTCGTACGCGAACCAGAGCGCGGTGGCGATCAGCAGGATGACGACCTGGAGCCCGCCGGCCTGGTCGTCGATCTGGGGCAGCCCCTCGGTGGACGTGTCACCGTTCAACGCCCGGCGCATCGTCTCCCGCAGGTAGGGCTCGATCGCCTCGAAGTAGCGCCAGACGAACCATCCGTTGACCAGGACGTTGAGCAGGAACACCACGCCGAAGTCGATCAGGCGGGCCACCAGCCGGGCGCCGTACGAGGCGAGCGGCAGGCCGTGCGGGCGCGGGACCGGCGGTCGGCCCGGCCACTGCGGGTAGGGCCAGCCCGGCGGTGGTCCCTGCTGCCCCGGCTGCCCGGCCTGCCCGGGTTGTCCCGGCCAGGCCGCGCCCGGCCCCGGTGGCCCGGACCACTGCTCGGGCTGGTGCGGCTGGCCCGGCCACTGCCCGGGCTGGTGCGGCTGCCCGGGTCGGCCGGGCTGCCCCGGCCCGTGCCCGGGCTGCCCCGGCGCGCCTGATGTCGGGGCGTGCCCTGGCGAGTCGGCCGCGCCGGTGTGCGGCGTCGCGCCGGAGGTCGGCGTCGGGGCGGTCGGCTCGGGCTCGGCGGGCGGGGGACCGTCGGGCGGGGTGACGTCGACCGGGATCGGCGCGCCGATCCAGCCCTCCCCGTCCCACCACCGGCGGGTCTCCGGCTCGGCGGGGTCGACGTACCAGCCGGGTTCCACACTCACGGATGTGCCTCGCTGTGCTCGTTCAACGTCACGGTGCCCCCTCAGTTCGCGACTGCGGGGCTCGCAGGCCCGGCTCGCTCCTCACGCTCACGGACCAACCTTAACGACGACCGTGCCGGCGAACTTGTCGTGCAGGCACTGCTGCCAGGGCTTGTCCCAGAGCTGCCAGAACCCGTCGAGGTAGTTGAGGAACGGCACGAGCGACCCGGCGACGAACTCGACAAGCCAGCGCTTGCCGAGCATGCCCCGGGTCAGCGTCGCGCCGGGACTCGCCGGGATGATCCGCAGCTTCATCACCCTCTTGCCGAGCGTCTGCCCGGTCCGGCGGGCGTACTCGACGTGGTAGAGCCAGTAGAAGACGAACAGGAACGCGATGATTCCCAGATCGGCGGCGAGCAGCGGGAAGAAGAAGTCCGCCCAGACCGCCGACGGGTCCGGTCCCTCCGGGCCGCTCTGCTCGATGTTCCCGACCGCACGGAAGATGATGACGAAGAAGATCGGCAGGAAGACGAACATTGCCACGGCCGACGCCACGGCGGTGTCGATCAGCCAGGCCAGCAGCCGGTCGCCGAAGCTCGCGAGCGGCTGCCCGTCCGGTGCCACCGGGGGCGGGGCGAATCCCGGATACGGGGCGTACCCGGGTGGCGGCGACGGGTAGCCGGGGAGGTCGGCGTACGTCGGCGGGGTGTGCTGCACGGGCACCGTCGGGCCGGCGGGCGGCGCGACGCCGCCGCCCGGGGGCGGGGGCCCGGCGGGCGGCGGCGTCGTGTTCGGGGGAGGCTGGGTCACGCGGACAGTGTCACAGATTGCCGCGCTTCTCCTGCTCCCGCTCGATCGCCTCGAACAGGGCCTTGAAGTTGCCCTTGCCGAAGCCGAGGGAGCCGTGCCGTTCGATCAGCTCGAAGAAGACGGTGGGCCGGTCCTGCACCGGCTTGGTGAAGATCTGGAGCAGGTAGCCGTCCTCGTCCCGGTCCACCAGGATCTTGCGGGACTGAAGCTCCTCGATCGGCACCCGCACGTTGCCGATGCGGGCGCGCAGCTCCGGGTCCTGGTAGTAGGAGTCCGGGGTGTCCAGGAACTCCACGCCAGCCGCCCGCATGGCGTCCACGCTTGCGAGGATGTCGTTGGTGGCCACCGCGATGTGCTGGGCGCCGGGGCCCCGGTAGAACTCCAGGTACTCGTCGATCTGCGACTTCTTGCGGGCCACCGCCGGCTCGTTGAGCGGGAACTTCACCTTGCGGGTGCCGCTGGCGACCACCTTGCTCATCAGCGCGGAGTAGTCGGTGGCGATGTCGTCGCCGATGAACTCGGCCATGTTGGTGAAGCCCATGACCCGCTTGTAGAACTCGACCCACTCGTCCATCCGGCCCAGCTCGACGTTGCCGACCACGTGGTCGACGGCCTGGAAGAAGCGCTTCGGCTGGAGGCCGGCGTCGACCATCGGCTGCCGGTCCACGATCGGGCCGCGGGCGACGAAGCCGGGCAGGAACGGGCCGGTGTAGCGGGACCTGTCGACGAGGGTGTGCCGGGTGTCGCCGTACGCGGCGATGGACGCCATCCGGACGGTGCCGTGCTCGTCGCTGACGTCGTGCGGCTCCAGCAGGCCGGTCGCGCCCTGGGCGGTGGCGTGCGCGTACGCGGCGTCCACGTCCGGCACCTCGAGCGCGATGTCGGAGATGCCGTCGCTGTGCGCGGCCACGTGCTCCGCGCCGTCGGCGTCCGGGCGGACCACGCCGGTCAGCACGAACCGGGCCGAGCCGCTTGTCAGCACGTACTGCGCGTGGTCCCGGTAGCCCTGCTCCGGGCCGCGGTAGGCCACGCAGGTCATGCCGTAGGCGGTGGAGTAGTAGTGCGCCGCCTGCTTGGCGTTGCCGACCAGGAAGTGCAGGTGGTCGAGGCCCCGGACCGGGAACGGGTCCCGGCTGATGTCGTGGTCGACGGCGCCGACGAGAACGTCGGCGTCGGTCTCCTCGGTGGGCTGGGGTCGGTCGATCGCCTGGGTCATGGTGGCCTCCCTCGCGTACCGGCCGGCCTCGTGGGCCGCCGTGGTGTGCTTGTCCGGCGAGCATCGCCGGAGCCTCTCGGGTTGGGCAACAGTTGCCGAAATTCCTGGTCAGGTTGTGCATTCGGTATGGTGAACCACCATGAACACTGATCAGGATGTACAGCTCGACGAGCTGGACGCCCGCTTGATCGAACTGCTCGCGCAGGAGCCCCGGATCGGGGTGCTGGAGTGCTCCCGGCGGCTCGGCGTGGCGCGCGGCACGGTCCAGGCCCGGCTGGACAAGCTGGTCGGCCGGGGCGTGGTGGGCGGGTTCGGGCCGGACATCTCGCCGGCCGCGATCGGCTTCGGGGTGACCAGCTTCGTCACCCTGGAGATCAGCCAGCGGCACGGCCACGACCAGGTCACCGCACACCTGGCCGCCATCCCGGAAGTGTTGGAGGCGCACACCATCACCGGCTCCAGCGACCTGCTCTGCCGGATCGTGGCCCGGTCGAACACCGACCTTCAGCGGGTCATCGACCAGATCGTCGCCTCGGAGGGCATCCGGCGCGCCTCCACCATCATCGCGCTGGCCGAGCAGATCCCCTACCGCACGCTGCCGCTGGTCCGCTCCGCCGCCCAGCGGTGAAGGAGGGGCCCCTGCTTAACGCATTCGGTAGAGGCGGGGCCCCCTATTAACACCTGAGGCCGCGCAAGAAGCGGCGCGACACGCCCCGCGCGAAGCCCGGGGGACCGGTGATCGTCGCTACCGTGTCGGGTGTGAAGGGCCTAGGCGCACGCGGCTGGTTGCTGCTCGGGCTCATCACCGTGGTCGTGCTCGCCGCCACCGGCGTCTGGAACCCCTTCCCCGGCCTGTGGGACTGGGTCGACCGCAGCAAGCCGATCTCCGAGCCGGACGTGGTCTGGCAGCAGCGCGTCGGCGGCACCCCGCGCAGCGTCACGATCGCGGGTGACACCGTGATCGTGGAGCAGCGCACCCGGGTCGAGTCGCGCAACCTCGCCGACGGCACCCAACTCTGGGAGCGCAAGGCCGACTGGTCCGCGGTCGCCGGCAGCGGACGCGAGTCGGTCGTCGCCGTGGGCAAGCTGCTGAACAAGGGGTACGAGGTGCTCGACCCGGTGACCGGGGTGACCCGTCGCCGCGACGATCGCGCGATCGCCGTCTGGACCTACCGCAACCTGCTGCTCGACGCCTACTGCGTGGAGCCGACCGACTGCACGTTGCGGGCCTGGGAGCCGCGCGGCAACGCTCCGTTGTGGACCGCCTTCCTGCCCGGCGTACACAGCGGTCTGCTCGCCGACAACCCGGAGCTGCGCGGCACCCGCCGGCTGGACGCGACCCGGATCGACGGCGAGGTGGCCGGGCCGGAGTCGGTCCCGCCGCTGCTGGGTTTCCCGGTCGACGGCCGGGTGCACGTGCTGGACACCGCGACCGGCCGGGTGCTCCAGAACGTCGAGCCCGGCCGCGACGAGCGGCTGTCCGTGGTCGGCGGCCGGCTGCTCCGGATCGCGGCGACCTCCCGCGACGGGAGCTGCTACTTCGTCATCACCGCCGTCGACCCGGCCACCGGCCAGCAGGTGTGGCGGCGGGCCGGGATCAACCTGCGCACCGCGGACTCCGCCGGCTGCGTGCAGCGGGAGGATCCGCAGGGCGCCCGCAATGTGCTCATCGGGGTGGCCCCGGACGGCCGCGAGGCGGTGCTCGACGGGTACGACGGACGGCCGCTCCAGGTCGGCGCGGAGGGTGAGAAGCTGCTCGCCGTCGACGACAGGTACGCGGTGGTGCGCGGCGCCGGCAAGGATTCGCTGCTCGGCCGTGAGCTGTCGGCCGACCGGACCCGGTGGACCCGTCCGGCGGGCAGCAGGAGTGGCGCGGCGCTCACCCCGTACGCGGTGGTGATCAGCGACGAGAAGCCGTCCCGGCTGGTCGCGGTCGAGCCCCGCGAGGGCCGGGTGCTGGTCGAGCTGCGTACCTCAGCGAACGCTCTGGCGGTCGGCCCGAACGGCATGATCATCGGCGAGGGGCGGGAGATCGGGTACGTCCGCTGGGGCGCCGCTGCCGCCGGGGTGTCCCGGCCGGACCAGGGCCCGGTGCCGGCGCCCGACCCGGCCGACACCGGTCGTCCCCCCAGCGACCAGGGCAGTTGCGGGCCGAAGCGGGAGCTCTGCGCCGACGGGAAGTGACGCGCGGTGAGATGGGCGTCCCACGACCCACCGGCGGGTGTCACCGATCGATCGCTCTGCCCTAGGCTTTTCGGTCATGAGCAGTGCCACCGCCTTCTCGTACGCGCCCCTGCTGCCGACCGGTCCGGACCAGACGGAATACCGCCTGGTCACCGACGAGGGCGTGGACGTCGTCAACGGCCCGGGTGGCCGCCGGTTCCTCACCGTCGAACCGGCCGCGCTCACCGCGTTGACCGCCGAGGCCATGCACGACATCGCCCACTTCCTGCGCCCGGCCCACCTGGCCCAGCTCCGGTCGATCATCGACGATCCGGCGGCCTCGCCGAATGACCGGTTCGTCGCGCTCGACCTGCTGCGCAACGCCAACATCGCGGCCGGCGGCGTGCTGCCGATGTGCCAGGACACCGGCACCGCGATCGTGATGGGCAAGCGCGGTCGGCACGTGCTCACCGACGGCGCCGACGCGGAGGCGATCTCGCGCGGCGTCTACCAGGCGTACACCCGGCTCAACCTGCGCTACTCCCAACTCGCGCCGTTGACCATGTGGGACGAGCGGAACACCGGCAGCAACCTGCCGGCGCAGGTGGAGCTGTACGCCGAGGACCCGGACGGGCACCCCGACGCGTACAAGTTCCTCTTCATGGCCAAGGGCGGCGGTTCGGCCAACAAGTCCTACCTCTACCAGGAGACCAAGGCGCTGTTGAATCCGACGCGGATGATGCAGTTCCTGGAGGAGAAGCTGCGGCTGATCGGCACCGCCGCCTGCCCGCCCTACCACCTGGCGATCGTCATCGGCGGCACCTCGGCGGAGTACGCCCTGAAGACCGCCAAGTACGCCTCGGCGAAATATCTGGACGCGCTGCCGACGCGGGGTTCGATGAGCGCGCACGGCTTCCGTGACCTGGAGTTGGAGGCCGAGGTGCTGGAGCTGACCCGCAACTTCGGCATCGGCGCGCAGTTCGGCGGTCGCTACTTCTGCCACGACGTGCGGGTGGTCCGGCTGCCCCGGCACGGCGCCTCCTGCCCGGTCGCCATCGCGGTCTCGTGTTCCGCCGACCGTCAGGCGGTTGCCAAGATCACCCCGTCGGGTGTGTGGCTGGAGCGACTCGAAACCGACCCGGCGCGCTTCCTGCCCGACGTCACCGACGAGACACTGGACACCGAGACCGTCGTCCGCGTCGACCTGAACCGGCCGATGGCCGAGATCCGGGCCGAGTTGTCGCAATACCCGGTGAAGACGCGCCTGTCGCTTACCGGCCCGCTCGTCGTCGCCCGTGACATCGCCCACGCGAAGATCGCCGAGCGGCTGGACGCCGGCGAGCCGATGCCGCACTATCTGCGCGACCACGCGGTCTACTACGCCGGCCCGGCCAAGACCCCGGAGGGCTACGCCTCCGGGTCGTTCGGCCCCACCACGGCCGGCCGGATGGACGCCTATGTGGAGAGGTTCCAGGCGGCCGGCGGTTCGATGGTGATGCTGGCCAAGGGCAACCGGTCCGCTCAGGTGACCCGCTCCTGCCACGCCCACGGTGGGTTCTACCTCGGCTCGATCGGCGGTCCGGCCGCCCGGCTCGCCCAGGACTGCATCAAGCACGTCGAGGTGCTCGAATATGCCGAGCTGGGCATGGAGGCGGTCTGGAAGATCGAGGTGGAGGACTTCCCCGCCTTCATCGTCGTGGACGACAAGGGCAACGACTTCTTCGCCGAGGTCACCAAGCCGGTGCTCACCGTCGGCCGCCGCTGACTTCGCCGCCGTACGCGAGGGGCGCCCGGGCCAGGCCCGCGCGCCCCTCGGCGCGTTCGCCGTGCATCGACATCGGTGCGCCTGACCAGCCTCGCGGCCGGGCAGGCGCACCGCCCCCGTCGGATGCCGTCACCGACAACCGGATTGAGTCTGGGCGCAGGCGCTGTCGATCCGCTATCACATCACTATCGCCTCCACGCGGCGTTCGGTGATCGTCGGGCTACGCTGCTGGAAGGTGCAACCGGGCGTACGGGGGTCGCAGATGCGGTTCGGGATCCTGGGCCCGCTGCGGGTGGGCGGCGGCGAAGCCACCGTCACCGCAGGTCGGGACCGGATCGTGCTCGCCATGCTGCTGTTGCGCGCCGGTCGGGTGGTGCCGACCGAGGAGCTTGTCGACGCCATCTGGGAGGAACGCCCGCCGGCCACCGCCCGCGCCCAGCTCCAGATCTGCGTGTCGCGACTGCGGCACCGGTTCGTGGTGCTGGGCCTGCCCGCCGACACCATCGTCACCGACCCCGCTGGTTACGGGATCCGGGTCGGGCCGGACGATCTGGACGCCGAGGTGTTCGCCCGCATCGTGGAGACCGCCCGCGCGGCGGTGAGCGCCGGTCGGGCGACCGAGGCGCGTGAGCACTACCGGGCCGCGCTGGCGCTGTGGCGCGGCCCCGCGCTGGCCGGCATTCCCGCCCGGAGCGTACGGCGGCGGGCGCAGACGCTCGACGAGCAGCGGCTCGCGATCCTGGAGGAGTGCGTCGACGTCGAGCTGCGGCTGCGCCGGGCGGCCGACCTGGTCGACGAGCTGGCCGAGAACGTCGAGCGGCACCCGCTGCGGGAACGGCTGCGCGGGCAGTTGATGCAGGCGCTGTCCGCGCTGGGCCGGCAGGCGGACGCGCTCGCCGTCTACCGGGAGGGGCGGCGGATCTACGCCGAGGAGTTGGGCATCGAACCCGGCTCGGCGCTCCAGGCGCTGCACCAGCGGCTGCTGGCCGGTGACGACGCCGGGAGCGGGCCGGCGGTCGCGCCCCGGGCCGTTCCGGTGCGCGCCCTGCCCCGGGCCATCAGCGACTTCACCGGGCGGCAGCAGACCATGGCCCGGCTGGTGAAGGAGATCGTGGCCGAGGGCGCCCGCCTGCACCTGATCGACGGGATGGCCGGGAGCGGTAAGACCACCCTCGCCGTGCAGGTCGCGACCGCCGTGCGGGAGCAGTTCCCGGACGCGCAGCTCTTCATCGACCTGCACGGTTACAGCGAGCGCACCCCGTTGACCGCCGCCGCCGCGGCCGGGACGTTGCTCCGGCAGCTCGGGGTGCCCCCCGAGCGGGTGCCGGTCGACCCGGAGGACCGGCTGGCCATGTGGCGCTCCGAACTCGCCGACCGGCGGGCCGCGGTGGTGCTCGACAATGCGGCGAGCGCCCGCCAGGCCGCCGCGTTGCTGCCCAGCGGCCCGGACAATCTGGTGCTGGTGACGAGCCGCCGCCGGCTGGTCGGTCTCGACGACGGGCGTCCCCACTCGCTGCCAGTCCTGGACCCGGACGAGGCGCTGGAACTGCTCGGCCGGGTGGTCGGCGTCGACCGGATCGGCGCGGAGCCGGCGGCGGCGGCCGAGGTGGTCAGGCGGTGCGGCTACCTGCCACTCGCCATCCGGCTGGCCGGCGCCCGCCTGGCGCACCGTCCGCTCTGGCGGGTCGCCGACCTGGCGCAGCGGCTGACCGAGGCACAGGATCCGCTGGCCGAGCTGGCGGCCGGCGAGCGTTCGGTGGGTCATGCCTTCGCCCTGTCGTACGCCCAGGTCTCGGCGCCGGCCCGGCGGTTGTTCCGGCTGCTCGGGCTGCACCCGGGGGTGCGGTTCGACAACCGGGTGGCGGCAGCGCTCATCGAGCTGCCGCTGCCCGAGACACAGGACCTGCTCGACGAGCTTGTCGACGCGCATCTGGCCGAGGAGGTGGAGCCGGGCCGTTACCGCCTCCACGACCTGCTGCGGGAGTACGCCCGCCGGCTGTTGGCCGAGTCCGAGCATGCGGAGGAACGACGGGCCGGTGTCGACCGGCTGATCGAATACCACCTTCAGGTGGCGGCAGCTCTCGCGATCCTCGCCGAGGCCAAGCCGAGCGGCATGGCGAACGTCGTGCTCCCACCGCCGCGTCGTCCCGACCTGGTGCTCACCCAGGAACGGCGGGGCCTGTCCTGGTTCGACGAGAACCGGGCCACGCTCACCGCGTTGGTTCGCCTCGCCGAGTCGGAGGGCCTGCTCGACCACTGCTGGCAGCTCACCCGGGCGTTCTGGTGGTCCAACTTCGTCGGTGGCCACCTCGACGAGCTGGTCGAGACGCACGACGTGGCCCTCCGGGCGGCGACCGTGTCGGGCAACGACGAGGCGGTGGCCATCACCATGAACTACCTCGCCTCGGCGAAGTTCCGGCTCGGCCGTTACGCCGAGTCGGTCCGGCTGATGGAGGCGGTCGTCGACCGCTACCGCCGGCTCGGCCTGCGTCAGGAACGGGTGCAGGCGCTCGGCAACCTCGCCGCCGCGTGTTTCGGCGGCGACGAGTACGAACGCTGCCTGGAGTGCCTGGACGAGGCCCACCGGACCGCCCGCTACCCGGAGGACGCCGGGCTGATGGCGACCCTGTTCAACATGCTCTCGATCGTGCTGCTCTTCCGGGGCCGGTACGACCTGGCCCTCCGGGCGGCCCGCCAGCACGTCCTGCTGGCCCGGGAGGGCGGTGAGTTCCGGCACACCGGGAACGCGATCGGCCACCTCGGCATGATCCGGCACCGCATGGGCGACCTGGGGCCCGCCCGCCGGCTGCTCCGGGCGGCGCTGCGGGTCAAGCGGTCCAGCGCCAACCGGTTCGGCGAGGGGGAGATCCTCAACGAGATCGGCCTGATGGAGCAGGAGGCGGGGCGTCCGGCCGAGGCCGAGGCCCGGCACCGCGCCGCGCTGCTGGCGATGACCGACGCCGGCGACCGGGTCGGGCAGTGCGCGTCCCGCAACCTGCTGGCGCGCGCCCTGCGCGCGCTCGGTGACGTGGACACCGCGCTCGACCTGCACCGGCGGGTGATGACCGACGCCACCCGGCTCGGCCTCCGCTACGAGCAGGGGCGGGCCCTCGACGGGCTGGCCCGCTGCCTGCGCGACACCGACCCGGCGCAGGCCCGCCGGTACGCCGCCCGGGCGCTTGTGCTGTTCCGCCAGGTCGAGTCGCCGGACCGGCGGGCGACCGAGGAGTTGCTGGCCGAGCTGGGTTGAGGGCGGCCCGCTTTCCCTGCACGTCGGCGGGTGGCGGGGCAGGATGGTACGGGTGACGACTCCAGAGGCGACCGGTTACCGGATCGAACGCGACTCGATGGGCGAGGTGGAGGTGCCCGCCGAGGCGCTGTGGCGGGCACAGACGCAGCGCGCGGTGCAGAACTTCCCGATCTCGGGGCGCGGGCTCGAACCGGCCCAGATCAAGGCGCTGGCGCAGATCAAGGGCGCGGCTGCCCAGGTCAACGGCGAGCTGGGGGTGATCGACGCGGACGTGGCCGAGGCCATCGCCACCGCCGCCGCCCATGTGGTCGCCGGCGGTTACGACGACCAGTTCCCGGTGGACGTGTTCCAGACCGGTTCCGGCACCTCGTCCAACATGAACACGAACGAGGTGATCGCGTCGCTGGCGAGCCGCGAGCTGGGCCGGGACGTCCACCCGAACGACCACGTCAACGCGTCGCAGTCCAGCAACGACGTCTTCCCCACCTCGATCCACCTGGCCGCCACCCAGTTCGTGGTGGAGGATCTGCTTCCCTCGTTGACCCAGCTCGCCATGGCGTTGGAGGCGAAGGCGGCCGAGTTCGAGACCGTGGTCAAGGCCGGCCGTACCCACCTGATGGACGCCACCCCGGTCACCCTGGGGCAGGAGTTCGGTGGGTACGCCGCACAGGTCCGCTACGGCGTCGAGCGGCTGGAGATGGCGCTGCCCCGGCTGGCCGAGCTGCCGCTCGGCGGCACCGCCGTGGGCACCGGCATCAACACCCCGCTGGGTTTCGCGGGCAAGGTGATCGGGCGCCTGCGGGACTCGACCGGCCTGCCGCTGTCCGAGGCGCGCAACCACTTCGAGGCGCAGGGCGCCCGGGACGCCCTGGTGGAGACGTCGGGCCAGCTCCGCACCGTCGCGGTCAGCCTCTACAAGATCGCCAACGACGTACGCTGGATGGGGTCCGGCCCTCGCGCCGGTCTGCGTGAGCTGCGCATCCCCGATCTCCAACCCGGATCGTCGATCATGCCCGGCAAGGTCAACCCGGTGGTGGCCGAGGCGATGCGCCAGGTTTGCGCCCAGGTGGTCGGCAACGACGCGGCGGTGGCGTTCGCCGGTTCGCAGGGCGACTTCGAGCTGAACGTGATGCTCCCGGTGATGGGCCGGAACCTGCTGGAGTCGATCAAGCTGATCGCCGCGTCGAGTCGACTCTTCGCGGAGCGCCTGGTGGCCGGCCTGGTCGCGGACGCCGAGGTCTGCCTGGCGTACGCGGAAGGGTCGCCGTCGATCGTCACGCCGCTCAACCGCCACCTGGGGTACGACGAGGCCGCCTCGATCGCCAAGGAGGCGCTTGCCAAGCAGGTCTCCATCCGCGAGGTGGTGATCTCGCGCGGCCACGTCGACTCGGGCAAGCTCACCGAGACCCAGCTCGACGAGGCGCTGGACCTGCTCCGGATGACCCACCCCTGAGGTCAGGGCATCGCCCGACGGCGGGCCCAGCCGAGGAAGCGGTGGAACAGGACGGCCGGGTCGAGCCGGTCGTCCGGGTGCACCCGGTGCAGGTCGGCGGTCGCCTCGTAGAGCACGCCGCAGAGATGGACGCTGAGCCCGACCGGGTCGGTGGCGTACTCGCCGACCAGGGTGAGGCGCGCGGTGGCGCACGGTCAGGGCGTGCCGCAGGAGCGGCACAGCCAGAGCGGGCGCAGGGGCAGGTGCGGTCGGTCGGATGTGGGCATGCGCGGTCCCTTTCGAGCTGAGTCGGTGGTGACATCGCCGCCCCCGGCCGTGGTGGGACCGCCCGGCCGGGGAGCGAGTGGCCCCACCACGACGGCCTGCTCGGGCTTCAGGACCGGGGCCTGGTAGTGGGCTTGCCGGGTCGTGGCCTCTGGGTCGCGGAGGAACTGCCGAGCTAGCGCGGTGACGCAGATCTTGGAATGGAATGGCCCCCAGAGGGGCCCAAATTTTCCAAGATCCACCGCAGCGTGCCGCGGCGGTAAATGCCTCGCTCGGGGGCCGGGGGTGGCGGGATGATCCGGCCGTGGGTGACGACGGGGTGTTGCTGGAGACCGCGCGGCTGACGCTCCGGCCGTTCACCGTGGACGACGTGGATCGGCTGGTCGCGCTGGACGCCGATCCGGTGGTCATGCGGTTCCTGACCAACGGCGTGCCGACGCCGGCCGGGACGATTCGCGACGAGGTGCTGCCCCGGCTGCTGGCGCAGTACGACAGCTATCCCGGCCTCGGCCGCTGGGCCGCGCTCGACCGGTTCACCGGTGAGTTCCTCGGCTGGTTGGCGCTCGACCCGTCCGACGACGGCGGCGAGGGGGAGCTGGGTTACCGGCTGCGCCGCGCCGCGTGGGGGCACGGGCTGGCCACCGAGGGCGCGCGGGCGCTGGTGCGGCACGGGTTCGACACGGTCGGCCTCCGCCGGGTGTGGGCGCAGACGATGGCGGTCAACGACCGGTCCCGCGCGGTGCTGGCCCGCGCGGGGTTGCGCTACGTCCGCACGTTCCACCTGACGTTCGACGATCCGATTCCGGGTACGGAGCACGGCGAGGTGGAGTACGAGCTGCGCCGGGAGGACTGGCCCGGGGCGCGTCAGGAGTGGGACGCCTTGCGCGCCCGGTAGGCGCTGACCGCGGCCCGGTTGCCGCAGCCGGCGTCGCAGAACCGGCGGGACCGGTTCTTCGACAGGTCGACGAGCACGTTGTCGCAGTCGGGGTGGTCGCACCGGCGCAGCCGGCTAAGCTCGCCCGCCCGAACCAGGTCGGCCAGGGCCATCGCGGCCTCGACCGCCATCCGGGTCGCCAGCGGCGCGTCGCGGGGCACGGCGTGCAGATGGTACGGCTCGCCGTCGTGCCGGATGAGCTGCGGCAGGGCGCGGGACTCGCGGAGCAGCAGGTTGACGATCTCCACCACCTCGTCGGTGTCGGCGTACCAGATCCGGCGCAGCCGGGGTCGTAGCGCGCGGACCTGGAGCAGCTCGGCGTCGGTGTGCTCGTGCCGGCCGCTCCACCCGTGCGCGGTGAAGAACTCGTCGAGCGCGGCCACGTCGGGCAGGCCCTCCCGGCCCGGGCCGGTGGTGTTCACAAGCGCGGCGGCGGCGGCCAACCCGCATTCGGTGTCATGAGCAAAAAGCAACTTGACTCCTGTCGTGGACCACCCCTAGCGTCATCAGCGTAGCGCTTTTCACTCATGACCAGGAGCTGCCGATGCGTGAACGGTCCGGTGCCGGGCTCGGCCTGGCCCTGCTCTCCGCGGTCACGTTCGCCACCTCGGGCACGTTCGCCCGCCCGCTGGTCACCGGCGAGTGGTCGGCGGTGGCCGTGGTGATCGCCCGGGTCGGCATCGCCGCGCTGGTGCTGGCCGTGCCCGCCCTGCTGGCGCTGCGCGGCCGGTGGCCGGTGCTACGCCGCACCGGGTTGACCGTGGTGCTGTTCGGGCTGCTCGGCGTGGCCATGGCCCAGGCGTGCTTCTTCAACGCGGTCCGCTACCTCCCGGTCGGTGTGGCGCTCCTGCTGGAATACCTCGGCATCGTGCTCGTGGTCGGGTGGATGTGGCTGGTCCACGGGCAGCGTCCCCGGCTGCTGACCGTGGCCGGATCGCTCACCGCCCTGGCCGGGCTGGTGCTGGTCCTCGACCTCACCGGCGCCGGCCGCCTCGACCCGGTGGGCGTGCTCTGGGGGCTCGGCGCCGGGATCGGGCTGGCCGGATACTTCGTCATCGCCGGTCGCATCGACGCCGACCTGCCCTCGGTGGTGATGGCGAGCGGCGGCATGGCCGTCGGCGCGGTGGCGCTGCTGCTGCTCGGCGCGGTCGGGATCCTCCCGCTGGCCGCCGGCACCGCCGACGTCAGCTTCGCCGGGCACCGGATGAGCTGGCTGGTGCCGATCGCCGGGCTGTCGCTGATCGCCGCCGTGGTCGCGTACCTGACCGGGGTCGCCGCGGCGCGGCTGCTCGGTGCCCGCCTCGCCTCCTTCGTGGGGCTGACCGAGGTGATGTTCGCGGTGCTGATCGCCTGGCTGGTGCTGAACGAGCTGCCGAGCGCGATCCAGTTGGTCGGCGGCGTACTCATCGTCGGCGGCGTCGCCCTGGTGCGGGTGGACGAGCTGCGGGCCGGCCCCGGGACGGCGGCACCGGTCACGGCCGAGCCCGCGCTGGCTGGCGAGCGGTAGCGGCCCGACGTGTCGCACGCTCTCCCTGAGGGGGACCGGGGCACCGGACGCCGAGGTGTCCACGTCGGTCGACCTGCCCGACGTGGTGACTGCGTTGACGAGCGCGAATGCCTGATTGCGGACTATTACGGACGTGCATCTGGCGAAACCCGCGTCCATGTTGTGGGATGACTGCCACGTCCCTCAACGAGAGGATCTGATGTGGTGAGCAAGCGCTTCACCGCCGGCGCGGTCGCGGTCGCGGCCTCGCTGGCACTCACGGTGACCGGCCTGGGTGTCCCGGCGACCGCCGCGCCGTCCAGTACCCGGACCTTCACCGTGCTGGCGGAGAGCGGTGTGTCCACCGACGCCGCGATTGCCGCGATCAAGGCGGCCGGCGGCACGGTCGTCTCCCGCACCGACGACGTCGGTCTCTTCCAGGTCACCAGCGACCGGGCTGACTTCGCGAGCCGGGCCACCGCCGCCGGCGCGCTGCTCGGCGCCGCCGAGGAGAAGGCGATCGGCCGTAAGCCGAAGCTGGACCGGGTCGAGCAGGAACACCTGACGACCCCCGGCGCGCGCAAGGGCAAGGCCGCCAAGGGCAAGGCCAAGAAGATGGACCCGCTGGACGACAAGCTCTGGGGTCTGGACATGATCCGGGCCGACAAGGCCCGCAAGATCGAGCCCGGTGACCGCCGGGTGACCGTCGGCGTCCTGGACACCGGCCTCGACGCCAGCCAGCCCGACCTGGCACCCAACTTCAACTGGGCGCTGTCGCGCAACTTCGCGCCGGACATGCCCGACGTCGACGGACCGTGCGAGGTGGCGAGCTGCCTCGACCCGGTCGGCACCGACGACGGCGGGCACGGCACGCACGTGGCCGGCACCATCGGCGCCGCCGCCAACGGCTTCGGCCTCTCCGGCGTGGCCCCGAAGGTCTCCCTGGTCGAGCTGAAGGGTGGTCAGGACAGCGGCTACTTCTTCCTCAACCCGGTGGTCAACGCGCTGGTCCACGCCGGCCGTTCCGGGCTGGACGTGGTCAACATGTCCTTCTACGTCGACCCGTGGCTCTACAACTGCGCCGCCAACCCGGCCGACTCGCCGGAGGCGCAGGCCGAGCAGCGGACCATCATCGAGGCCATGAAGCGGGCGCTGACCTTCGCCCACCGCAAGGGCGTCACGCTCGTCGGCGCGCTCGGCAACAACCACGAGGACCTGGGCGCCCCCCGCACCGACGTGAGCAGCCCGGACTACGGCTCCGACCCGTACCCGCGGCCGATCGACAACGCGAGCTGCTGGGACCTGCCCACCGAGGGCCCGCACGTGATCAGCGTGTCGGCGGTCGGCCCGTCCGGTAAGAAGTCCGACTACTCGAACTACGGCACCGAGCAGACCGCGGTGGCGGCCCCGGGCGGCTGGTTCCGGGACGGCTTCGGCACCGACAGCTACCTCACCGACGCCAACATGATCCTCTCCACGTACCCGAAGAAGGTGCTGCAGGAGGAGGGGTCGGTCGACGAGAACGGCAACATCGTGGCCGGCTTCGAGGAGTCGGTGTTCAAGCAGTGCACCGCCAAGGGCGAGTGTGGCTACTACACCTACCTCCAGGGCACCTCGATGGCGTCGCCGCACGCCGCGGGCGTGGCCGCGCTGATCGTCAGCCGGTTCGGCAAGAAGCAGGGCCGGGACGGCTTCGGCATGGCGCCGGACCAGGTCGAACAGCACCTCTACCGGACGGCGGCCGAGCACGCCTGCCCGGAGCCGCGGCTGCAGACCTACACCAACGAGGGCCGCAGCGCCGAGTTCGACGCGTACTGCGCGGGATCGCTGAACTTCAACGGCTTCTACGGCTACGGCATCGTCGACGCCTACGCCGCGGTGAAGACCCCGCTGAAGCCCAACGCGCGGCCGTAACAGCAATCGGGTACGGAGAAGCCCGGGCGGCGCTGGTCGCCCGGGCTCCTCCGTGCCGTGCCGCCGAACGCGCACGATGGCCCTCCACCGGTGGCCGCCCGGCGTGAAGTTTGTGCAGCCGCCCGCAGCTCCCGGCGACAGCGGACGGGCCCGGTCCATCACACCCGTCACGGACGCCAACCCCGAGCCACGAGGGCGGCGCGAATCTCACGGACCAGGGGCGGAAACTCGCTACGCAGGCGGCGGCCGGTCACGTGCAGCACCAGCCAACCGGCCTCGACGAGCTGGTTGAGTCGGCGGCGGTCCCGGTGCATCCGGTCGGCATCGAGGTGCCACCTACCGTCGTACTCCACGGCCACCCGGAACTCCGGCCAGGCCAGATCGGGATGCAGGACGACGCCTGTCGACACGCGCACCGGATGCTGCGCCACCGGCTGCGGCAGGCCGGCGAACATCAGGCGCACCCGCAGATGAGACTCGGGTGGCGACTGGGCGCACCCGTCGGTCAGGCTGAACACCCAGGACGCCCGGCGGCCACCCGGCCGGCCCGTGTTCCGGGCCGCCTCGGTGGCCAACCCGGACTGACTGACCGCGCCGAGCCGCAACAGCCCGTCGATGATGCCGACCGCCCGCACGGGGTCGGCCCAGACCGCCGTCTCCCAGGCGCAGACCGCGGGCGCGGTGCGGGGCGGGGGACCGTTCGGGTCTGGCGGCTTGGTTCGGTCTGGTGGTCCGCTCTGGTTTGGTGGCTTGGTTCGGTCTGGTGGTCCGCTCTGGTTTTGTCGCCTGATCCGGTCCGTGGGCCTGTTTCGGTCCGGTGGCGTGGCCTGGATCGGTGGCATGGTCGGGTCCGGTGGCCGGTCACGGGGCAGGCCGCGACCGGTCGGCGCGGCGCCGGCGGGGACCAACAGGCCGCTGCGTGTGCTGATCATCGGGGCGTGGTGCACCCGGACGCCCGGATGAGAATCGGCCCGGACCATGGCCGGCAGGAGGACGTGCACGTCGTCAGTGAAATCGGCGGCATGTTCGACGCCGTGCAGGTAGGCCGCCGACGGGCCGGCGATCAGGGTGCCGGGCGGCATGCGGAGCAGGACGGCCCGGCAGGCCAGGGCGTGGTCGCGGTCCAGGCGGGCATCGCCGTAGACGTCCTGCCGGAGCCGGACCCAGGACGCGCCCCGGAGATGGTGGCGGGACAGCAGCCCGCGCCGGACCGCGTCCGAGCCCCGGAAGACCTGCCATGCCAACTGCGGCGGTCTATGTGGATGAGGTGGCATGCGACAAGCGTGCGGGCGGGCCGGCACCCACCGACACCCCTGTGGACAACCGCGCCTCGCCTCGGTCGCCGCCCCTGTGGACAACCCACCAACCGGCCGCTGAATGTGCTAGGGCTCCGCGCCCCGCCCGCGTCGTCATTGGAAGATCGACTCCATTTCGCCGAGGTGGCGTGATCGGGCTGCTTTCGACAGCGCCACTTCGCCGAGCTGGCGGGTGGTGGTCGGTCCGCAGGTCGTCCCGTGAGCCGGATGACCTACGGAGGAGGACACGGGCGTGTGAGCGAGCAAACGTGGCGTCGCCTCGCGTGCTCGGGTGGTTCGCTGCCCGGCGCTGCCCGGCATGGCAATGCGGGCACTGCCCGGCACTGCACTGCACTGCTCGGCACTGCACTGCTCGGCACTGCACTGCACTGCACTGCTCTGCTCTGCTCGGCACTGCACTGCACTGCTCGGCACTGCACTGCACTCCACTGTTCGGCACTCCACTGCTCGGCACTGCACTGCACTGCACTCCACTCCACGGCTCGGCTCGGCTCGGCTCGGCACGGCGCTGCGCGGTTGGCACGGCCTGGCCGGAGCAGGGCGACGGCGATGATCAACTCCATTTCGCCGAGGTGGGGCCATCCGACCGTGCGGATGCCGCCACTTCGCCGATGTGGTGCCGGACCCGTCGGATCGGTCGGGTCGGTCGGGTCGGTCGGGTCGGTCGGGTTGGTTGGGTGCGGTGGGGCACTGGCTTGGATGGATCGGGGCGGCCTGACGCAAAGCCTGCCGAACGGGGTGCATCGAGATGATCAACTCCATCTCGCCGAGGTGGCGGTATCCACCCGGCCCCGATAGCGCCACTTCACCGAGCTGGCGCCCGCGTACCCGAGTGCTGAAGTGCCCGAGTGCCCGAGTGCCCGAGTGCCCGAGTGCCCGAGTGCCCGAGTGCCCGAGCGCTGGAGTGCTGGAGTGCTGGAGTGCTGAAGTGCCCGAGTGCCCGAGTGCTGGAGTGCTGGAGTGCTGGAGTGCTGAAGTGCCCGAGTGCCCGAGTGTGGGAGCGGGACCTCGCGGCCGTGGTGGCTGGGCGGCGGGCAGCAAATGACTCTCGCGCCTCCGCGGGCGAGGTCAGGAGAGGGCGGCGGCGACCGCCTCGGCGGCGGCCGTGACCTGGGCGCCGACCTCGGTCACGTCCAGCGGGGTCAGCGACACCACGCCGACGCTGCCCTCCAGCCCGGGCACCCCCAGCACCGGCGCGGCCACCCCGTACGCCCCGGACTGGAGCTCCCCACTGGTGCTGACCGGCCCGGGGTCGCCGGCCCGGCCGGCCAGCACCGCCCGACCCGCCGCGCCCCGCTCCAGCGGGTGCCGGGAGCCGGTCCGGTACGCCACGTGGAACGCGGTCCAGCTCGGCTCGACCACGGCCAGCGCGACCCCTTCGCCGCCCTCGACCACGGTCAGGTGCGCGGTGGCTCCGGTCCGCTCGGCGAGCCGGCGCAGCGCGGGCAACGCCCCCTCGGCGAGCAGAGGCTGGGCGCGTCGAGCCAGGTGCAGCACGCCGACACCCAGCCGGAGCCGGCCCGCGCCGTCGCGCCGGAGCATGCCGTGCCCGGTCAGCGCGCCGACCAGCCGGTAGACCGCCGCCCGCCCGATGCCCAGCCGGTGCGCCGCCTCGGTGACGGTCAGCCCGCCCGGTGCGTCCGCGACGAGGTGCAGCAGCCGCAGACCCCGGTCCAGGGTCTGTGCGGTCTCTCCCGGGCGTGCCTGCGCGTCCACAGCACGCAGCGTACGACCCGGCTCCGGCCAACCGGGAAATGTGCGGACGGCTACCCTTGTGAGGTGACGCTACGCCTGTATGACACCGCCACCCGATCGGTGCGGGACTTCGTCCCGCGGGAAGCCGGCAAGGTGGGGGTCTACCTGTGTGGTCTCACGCTCCAGGCGCCTCCGCACATCGGCCACCTTCGCTCCGGCGTCAACTACGACGTGCTGCGTCGCTGGCTGCTGAGCACGGGTTTCGAGGTCACCTTCATCCGCAACGTGACCGACATCGACGACAAGGTCCTGGCCAAGGCCATGGAGCAGGACCGGCCGTTCTGGTCCATCGCGTACGCGAACGAGCAGATCCTCACCGCCTCCTACCGGGCGCTGAACGTGCTCCCGCCGACGTACGAGCCGCGGGCCACCGGGCACATCCCGGAGATGCACGAGCTGATCGCCCGCCTGATCGACACCGGGCACGCCTACCCGGCCACCGACGGCTCCGGCGACGTCTACTTCGACGTGGCCTCCTGGCCGGCGTACGGCTCGCTGTCCGGGCAGTCCCCGGCGGACATGCAGCCCGCCGGGGACGCCCCCGACCGGGGCAAGCGGGACCCGCGTGACTTCGCGCTCTGGAAGGGCGTCAAGCCGGGCGAACCGGCCGACGCCGCCTGGCCGTCCCCGTGGGGTCGCGGCCGGCCCGGCTGGCACATCGAGTGCTCGGCGATGTGCTGGCGCTACCTGGGCGCCGAGTTCGACATCCACGGCGGCGGGCTCGACCTCACGTTCCCGCACCACGAGAACGAGATCGCCCAGTCGCAGGCCGCCGACCTGCCGTTCGCCCGCTACTGGGTGCACCACGGTCTGCTCGGCATCGGCGGCACCAAGATGGGCAAGTCGCTCGGCAACACGCTCGACCTCGACTACGTGGCGTCGCTCGGGGTGCGCCCGGTGGAGCTGCGCTACTACTACGCCGCCGCGCACTACCGGTCCCGCATCGACTACTCCGAGGACGCGCTGCGGGAGGCCGCGGTCGCGTACCGGCGGATCGAAGGTTTCGTGCAGCGGGCGGCCGAACGGGTCGGCGCGGGTCGACCCGGTGGGCTGCCGGCGGGTTTCGTGGCGGCGATGGACGACGACCTCAACACCTCGGCGGCGCTCGCCGTGCTGCACGAGGTGGTCCGGGACGGCAACACGGCGTTGAGTGGCGGCGACGATGTGACCGTCCGCACCACGCTGGCCGCCACCCGGGCGATGCTGGATATCCTCGGCGTCGACCCCCTGGATTCGGCCTGGACCGGCGGCGACCGCGCGGGTGACCTGCGCGGTGTGGTGGACTCGCTTGTCGCGCTGGCCCTGGAACAGCGCGCCCAGGCCCGCGACCGCAAGGACTGGGCCGCCGCCGACGCCGTCCGCGACCAGCTCAAGCAGGCCGGCGTGGCGGTCGAGGACACCCCCCAGGGCCCGCGTTGGACTATTGGAGAGCAGGACTGATGGCCGGCAACTCACAGCGCCGTGGCCGGCGACTGACGCCGAAGGCAGGCGCCCCCAAGGGCACCGGTGGCAAGAACAAGGACGCCCTCGCCGGCCGGGGTCGCACCCTGCCGGCCGATGAACGGCCCTGGCACAAGGCATACTCCGGCACCGAGAAGCTGCCCCAGCGCACC
This sequence comes from Micromonospora sp. WMMD975, assembly GCF_029581215.1. NCBI lineage: Bacteria > Bacillati > Actinomycetota > Actinomycetes > Micromonosporales > Micromonosporaceae > Micromonospora > Micromonospora sp. WMMD975. The sequence continues at coordinate 5,229,936 of NZ_CP120739.1, read as the reverse complement.
GCCTGGAAGCAGGACAAGGAGCGCCGTGCCGCCGCCGAGGAAGGGCGCGCGCCCAAGATCGGCCAACCCGGCAGCAAGGACACCACCTGGGGCAAGGGCGGCGGTCGGGGCGTACCCACCGTCAAGGGCCGCAGCGGCGGCGGGAAGCCCGCCGGTCGGTCCGGTGGGCCCCGGGTCGCCCCGGGCCGCAAGTCGAACCCGGCGAAGGACAGCCCCGAGCTGCTCGTCGGGCGCAACCCGGTGCTGGAGTCGCTGCGCACCCAGGTGCCGGCGACCGCGCTCTACACCGCGCAGGGCATCGACGTCGACGACCGGGTCAAGGAGATCGTCCGCACCGCCGCCGACCGGGGCATCGCGATCCTCGAGGTCGGCCGCGCCGAGCTGGACCGGATGACCGGTGGGGTGCTGCACCAGGGCGTCGGCCTCCAGGTGCCGCCGTTCGCCTACGAGCCGTTCGACGACCTGGTCGCCGCCGCGCTGGAGCAGGCCGCCCCGCTGCTCGTCGCGCTGGACGGCGTCACCGACCCGCGCAACCTCGGCGCGGTGATCCGGTCGGCCGCCGCGTTCGGCGCACAGGGTGTCTTCGTACCCGAGCGACGTGCCGCCGGGATCACCGCGACCGCCTGGCGGACCAGCGCCGGCGCGGCCGCGCGCGTGCCGGTCGCCCAGGTTACCAACCTGACCCGGTCGCTCAAGGCGTGCAAGGAGGCCGGCTTCGTCGTGGTCGGCCTCGACGCCGACGGGCAGACCGACCTCTACGACCTGGAGGCCGCGGCCGGCCCGCTCGTCGTCGTGGTCGGCTCGGAGGGGCGCGGACTGTCCCGCCTGGTCGGCGAGACCTGCGACCTGACCGTCAGCATCCCGATGGTCTCCGACGTCGAGTCGCTCAACGCCAGCGTCGCCGCCGCGGTCACGCTCGCCGAGGTCGCCCGCCGCCGGGCCGCCGAAGCCTGACACCGCAGACGAAAAGGGGCGGTCCGCCGTGACGGACCGCCCCTTTTTTCGCGTACGTCAGATCCGCTTGCCGGTGGCGGCGTTGAAGACGTGGTTGCGGCCGGCACGCGGCTTGACGAACACGGTGTCGCCCATGTTCGGCATGCTGCGCCGGTCGGTGCGGACCACGAACCGCTCGTTGTGGCCCTCGAGCGCGGCGTGGCCGTAGATGTTGGCGTCGGAGCCCAGGTCCTCGACCAGCTCGACCACGACCGGCATGCCGCCCTCGGACGGGCTGACCAGGTCGCAGTCCTCCGGCCGGAAGCCGACGGTGACCTTGCCGTCGCCGCCCTCGGCGCGGGCCGCCGCGATCTGCTCGCGGGTCAGCGGAATGGTCATCTCGGCGAACGCGCCGCCCTGCTCGGTCAGCGGCACCGTCTTGATGTTCATGGCCGGGGAGCCCATGAAACCGGCGACGAAGACGTTGGCCGGGGTGTCGTAGAGCGCCCGCGGCGTGTCCACCTGCTGGAGCACACCGTCAAGCATGACCGCCACCCGGTGGCCCATGGTCATGGCCTCGACCTGGTCGTGGGTGACGTAGACCGTGGTGACGCCGAGCTTCGCCTGGAGCGAGGCGATCTGCGTACGGGTCTGCACCCGGAGCTTGGCGTCGAGGTTCGACAGCGGCTCGTCCATGAGGAAGACCTGCGGCTCGCGGACGATCGCGCGGCCCATGGCGACACGCTGGCGCTGACCGCCGGAGAGTGCCTTCGGCTTGCGGCTGAGGAACTCCTCCAACTGGAGGAGGTTGGCCGCCTCCTTGACCCGCCGGTCGATCTCCGCCTTCGAGGTCTTGCGCAGCTTCAGGGCGAACGCCATGTTCTCGTACACCGTCATGTGCGGGTAGAGGGCGTAGTTCTGGAAGACCATCGCGATGTCGCGGGCCTTCGGCGGGAGGTGGGTGACGTCCCGGTCGTCGATGTAGATCGCGCCGTCGTCGACGTCCTCCAGACCGGCGAGCATCCGCAGGCTGGTGGACTTTCCGCAGCCGGACGGGCCGACCAGGACGAGGAATTCCCCGTCACCGATCTGGAGGTCGAGCTGGTTGACGGCGGGGCGCTCGGTGCCCGGATAGATCCGGGACGCCTTCGCGTAGGTGACCGTAGCCATGATGGAGCGCTTCCTTTCACCGGCAGGAACGTGCCGGACGATCCGAGTGGAAGGAGCGACCGGCACCCAGGGTGCCGGCCCGACGGCGCGTCACCCGGGCAGCCGGAGCCGGCCCGGAGTGTCGTCCGTGTCACTGCACCGTAAACGGCTTTCGCGTTTGTGCCAAGGCGAGGAGCAGCGGGTGGGACAGCAGGGACGGACATTCCGGTCAGCGAGGCACGGCGAGGCATCAATCTCCCGGTTTTCGAAGCGATTCGACGACGATCCATCGGCCGATCCCGGTCGGGAAGGTGACGTTTTCCGTGGTCGGGAGCACTGCCGGGCGGGATTTCCGGTGGCCAGTCGCTATGCTGAGCCCGTCACACGCGCCCCTGTAGCTCAGCTGGCCAGAGCACTCGCCTTGTAAGCGAGATGTCGCCGGTTCGATCCCGGCCGGGGGCTCCAATTCCACAAGGCGTTCCCGGCCGATGGCCGTCGACGGTCAGACGGCCGTGTCCTGGGCGGCGCGGTCGTCGGCGGCGACGCCTGCGGTGACCGGCGCGGGCCGGAGACCCTTGACGAGCAGATAGACGCCGAGCGAGAACTCCCACACCGCGATGGGCAGGGCCGCGACCGCGGTCACCGGCGACAGCCGGTCCCACAGGTCGAACAGGACGCCGAGGTCGGCGGCCACGAGCAGGGGCGCCCCGGCGAGTCCGAGCAGCGGAAGAATGCGCGGGACCAGGCGCGACTGGTACAGCAGGGAACCCAGCAACAACGCGTTCACGGCCGGGATGAGGCTCTGGCTGAGCAGGAACATCGAGTCGTAGAGCGCGACCAGCGCCTGCCCGGTGACAAGCGCGTCCGCGCCGGCTCCGGCCCGCCGCAGGGCCACCACCGTGAGGAGGCTCGCGACGCCGACGAAGATGCCGGCGGCCTCCAGCACCCGAGCGGCGACGAAGCCCAGCGCCCGGGCCTCGCCGTACCGTTTGAGCACCGGGAACAGCGCGACGGCGGTGCCGATGCAGGCGAGCGCGACGATCGTCTCGAGCAGGCCGCCGAGGGCGACCGGGGTCTCCGACCCGCTGCCGACGAGGTAGTCCGCTTCGCGTGCCGGGGCGTACAGCCTGAGGGTCGGTATCGAGACGAAGGTGAGCACGTAGCTTCCGCCCGCCACCAGCGAGGTCTTCCGCAGCGAGTCCATCCGGGCTCCTCCCGTGACTGTCGATCAATCGACGGTGATGATGCGGTTACCCTCCTGCGCATCGGGGTGTCGGCGAATCGGCCGCTCGGACAGTCCTCGGCGACGACGGCACCGGGCAGAACTGGGAGGCGTGACGTGGGCGCGCGAGGTGACGGGGTGTTAAACGGGGGCCCTTCCTATACCGAATGCGTTAACAAGGGCCCCCTCCTTACATGAGTCGGGGGGTGGAGGAGTCGAACCGGGCCATGTTGCGGGCCCGGGACGCGATGGACCGGGCGTACGCGCACCCGCTTGACATTCCGGCGCTGGCCCGGATCGCGCACGTGTCGCAGGCGCACTTCATCCGGACCTTCCGGGCCACGTTCGGCGAGACCCCGCACCGCTACCTGCAACGCCGTCGGGTCGAGCGGGCCATGTCGATGCTGCTGGAGACCGACCGGGACGTCACAGACATCTGCCTCGCCGTGGGCTTCGCCAGCCTCGGCACGTTCAGCCGGACGTTCCGGCAGGTCGTCGGCGAGTCGCCGAGCGACTTCCGGCGGCACCGGTCCGCTGCGGCGAACGTGCCGAGTTGCTTCGCGAAATCCTGGACCAGACCGAGCAGTTTTGGATAAGCAGCAGGTCAGGGGCTTGCTCTAGCGTTCGTGGCATGACGATGACTTCGATTTCCCGCTCCCAGATCTACGTGCTCGACCAGGACGAGGCGCTCGACTTCTATGTCGGCAAGCTGGGCATGGAGGTGAACACCGACCAGGATCTCGGCTTCATGCGCTGGTTGACGGTGAACGTGCCGGGCGACCCCGCGCGGGAGATCCTGCTGGAGAAGCCCGGCCCGCCGGCGCTGGACCCGAAGACCGCCGAGCAGGTGCGGGAGGTGCTCACCAAGGGCGCCGCCGGCGGCTTCCTGTTCCTCACCACCGACGACGCGCACAAGGCGTACGCGGATCTGGTCGCCAAGGGCGTGGACGTGACCGACGAGCCGACCGACCGGCCGTACGGGATCGACTTCGGCATCCGCGACCCGTTCGGCAACCGGATCCGGATCGGCCAGATGCACCCGCGGGAGCAGTGGGCGAACGGCTGACCGCGGGGCAGCGGGCATCGGGAGGGGCGACTAGGGTCGGCCCTCCCGATGCATGGTGAGGTGACAGATGCCCAGCCGGCTGCTGTTCCTGGCCCGACACGGCGAGCAGGACGGGGCGGAGGTGGAGGGGAACACCGGCCTTTCCGCGCGGGGCCGGCGGCAGGCGGCCCTCCTCGGCGAGCGGCTGAGCGGGGCGCGGATCGACGCGGTGCACCACGGGCCGCTGCTGCGGGCCGCAGAGACCGCCGAGTTGGTCGTCGCCGCGCTTCCCGGCGTACCCGTGCACTGCTCCGACAGCGTGGGTGACCACCTGCCCCACGACACGGATCCGGCCGGCCTGCCGGCGGCGTACGCCCGGATGTTGGCCGGCTACGACGCGGCCGAGCGGGCCGACGGGCCGCGCCGGACGGCGGAGGCCGTGGCGCGTTTCGCGGCCGTGCCGGCCGAGGGTGACGTACGCGAGCTGGTGGTGACGCACAGCTTCCTGATCGCCTGGTTGGTGCGGCACGCCCTGGACGCGCCGGAGCGGCGTTGGCTCGGCCTGGGCCTGCACAACGCGGGGTTGACCGTGATCCGCTTCAGTGCCGGCGGCCCACCGAACCTGATCGCGGTCAACGACGTCGCGCACCTGCCGCCGGAGCTGCGCGGCACCGGCATGCCGCCGGACTTCGTCTTCTAGCCGGTCGCGCGGGTGAGCAGGCCGACCACCTCGGCGGTGGCGGCCGGCGGGGTGGCCTGCGGCGGGCAGTCCACGTACGAACTCGTGGTCGAGCCGATGGTGAGCCGGTAGTTGAAAGCGTCGGCGCACATGGTCGCCGGCACGGTGACGGCGGCCTCGGCGGTCAGCCGGGGGTCGGCGGTGAGCTGCCGCAGCCGGTCGAGTTCGGCCTCGGTGAGTTGGCCGTCGCGGGCGGTGCCGGACCGGTCGGTCCTGGTCCAGCTCCCGTCGGGCCGCACGGTGATGGTGTCGGTGAGCCCGACGATGCCACCGGATTTCACGAGCGTCACGTTGACGCCGGACGCGGGGGCGGGCGTGGCGACCGGGCCGACGGGCGCCGGTGTGTCGGCACGGGCGCAGCCGGCGAGCGGGGTGAGGATGACGGCGACGGCGGCCGCCATGGCGGGGGCTGCTCTCATACCGATCGGACGCGCGACGGGGCCACCTGGTTCCCACCCACCGCGCCTCCCTCATCCGTTCGGTCAGTGTCTCGGACGGGAAACCGCCGATCTCTTTCACGTCCTTCGATGTCTCAGCTATATCTACATCAGTGACTACCCCCGTCACAACTTCCTTCCAGGAGGGCCCGTGAAAAGAACCGTCGCCGCCGCCAGCGCAGCGCTGCTCACCAGCAGCGTGCTGGCCTGCGTCACCACCACGGCGCACGCGGCAGCACCTAGCGCCGCAAACCCCGAGCCCGCCGCCGCGGCCCGGGCCGACAGCCTGCTCCGTGCCAACCCCGGTGCCGTCCAGGGCGCCAGCGGGGAGGCGTACCAGGCCGTCCGCACCAAGGTCGACCCCTCCGGGGCGGCCCACACCCGATACTCCCGCACCTACCACGGCCTGCGGGTCTACGGCGGTGACTTCGTCGTCCACACCGCCCCGAACGGCACCATGGCTGGCACCTCGGTCGGCCTGTCCGCCCCGCTCACCCTGGGCACCACCGCAAAGGTCGGCGCGGCGGCGGCCAAGGCCAGCGCACGCAAGGCGTTCACCGGCAGCCTCACCTCCGTCGGCGCGCCCGAACTCTTCGTCGACGCCACGAGCGGCAAGGGCCGGCTGGCCTGGGAAACCGTCGCCACCGGGTGGAAGGCGGACAAGCAGACGCCGTCGAAGTTGCACGTCGTCACCGACGCCACCACCGGCAAGGTCATCGGCTCGTACGACGAGATCGAGTCGGTGCTCGGCAGCGGCCAGGGCATCTACACCGGCTCGGTGAGCATCGACACGACGCTCTCCGGCAGCACCTACCAGATGATCGACCCGTCGCACGGCAACGGCCGCACCTGCGACATGAACAACGGCACCTCGAGCTGCACCACGTTCACCGACGCCGACAACGTGTGGGGCAACGGCGCCAACTCCAACCGGCAGTCCGCCGCCGTGGACGCCCACTTCGGCGCCGCGAAGACGTTCGACTACTTCAAGAACGTCCACGGGCGCAACGGCATCTTCGGCAACGGCCAGGGCGTGCCGAGCCGGGTGCACTACGGCAACAACTACGTCAACGCGTTCTGGGACGGCGCCCAGATGACCTACGGCGACGGGTCGGGCAACTCCCGCCCGCTGGTCTCGCTCGACGTGGCCGGGCACGAGATGAGCCACGGCGTCACCGAGGCGCTGTCCGGCCTGAACTACTCCGGTGAGGCCGGTGGCCTCAACGAGTCGACGAGCGACATCTTCGGCAACATGATGGAGTTCTACGCCGCCGCGCCGAGCGACCCGGGCGACTACCAGGTCGGCGAGAAGATCAACATCAACGGCAACGGTACGCCGCTGCGCTACATGTACAACCCGTCGCTGGACGGCTCGTCCGACTCCTGCTGGTCCACCAGCACGAAGAACAAGGACGTGCACTACTCCTCCGGCGTCGGCAACCACTTCTACTTCAACCTGGCCGAGGGCACCGGCTCGACCGCGTACGGCACGTCGCCGGTCTGCGGTTCGGCGCCGGCGGTCACCGGGATCGGCCGCGCCAAGGCGGAGAAGATCTGGTACCGGGCGCTCGACGTGTACTTCACCTCGAACACCACGTACGTGAACAACACCACCCCGTCGAACACCGCCCGCGCGTACACCCTGCGGGCGGCGACCGACCTGTACGGCAACTGCTCCACCGAGTACAAGACCGTGCAGGCGGCGTGGACCGCGGTGAACGTCGCCGGCAGCGACGCGCCGTGCAGCTCCACCGGCAACGACTTCTCCGTCTCGCTCTCCCCGACCGCCGGGTCGGTGACCGCGGGCGGTTCCGTCTCCGCCACCGTCGCCACGGCCACCACCAGCGGGTCCGCGCAGACCGTGACGTTCTCCGCGTCCGGCCTGCCGAGCGGCGCCACCGCGTCGTTCAGCCCCGCCTCGGTGACCTCCGGCGGCTCGTCCACCCTCACCATCGCCACCAGCTCGGGCACCCCGTCCGGCACCTACTCGGTGACGGTCACCGGCAGCGCCACGTCGGGCACGAAGACCGCCACGTACTCGCTCACCGTCAGCGGCGGCAGCGGCGGCTGCACCGGCGCGGGCCAGAAGCTCGGCAACCCGGGCTTCGAGACCGGCACCAGCCCGTGGACCGGCACCACCGGCACGATCGGCTCCTACAGCGGTCAGTCGGCGCACAGCGGCACCCGGTTCTCCTGGCTGAACGGCTACGGCTACCGCAGCAACGAGAACATCGCGCAGTCGGTGAGCCTGCCGTCGGGCTGCTCGACCTACAACTTCAGCTTCTGGCTGCACGTCGACTCGGCGGAGAGCACGACGAGCGTGCAGTACGACAAGCTGACCGTGCAGGTGCTCAGCTCCTCCGGCTCCGTGCTGGCGACGCTGGCGACCTACTCGAACCTGAACAAGGCCACCGGCTACAGCCAGAAGTCCTTCTCCCTGGCCTCCTACGCCGGGCAGACGGTCACGCTGAAGTTCACCGGCACCGAGGACGTCTCGCTGCAAACCTCGTTCGTCATCGACGACACCGCGGTCGACGTCTCCTGACCTGACCGCCCGACCCCGGGGCCCGGCAGCCACCCCACGCGGGTGGTCGCCGGGCCCCGCCCGTTACGGTCGGAGTCATGTCCGACGCGGAGCTGACCGTCACCGTGACCGGCCCGGTGGCGACCGTGGTGATCCGCAACCCGGCCCGCCGCAACGCCATGACCCCGGCCATGTGGCGGCACCTCCCGGTGCTGCTCGACGGCCTGGAGGCCGACCCGACGGTACGGGCGCTCGTGCTCACCGGCGCGGACGGCACGTTCTGCGCCGGTGCCGACCTCGGTGACCTGGACGAGCTGCTGGACGCCGGTGACGGCAGCATCGCGGTGGCCGCCGAGGAACGGCTCGCCGCGTTCGGCCGCCCCACCGTGGCCGCGATCGAGGGCGCCTGCGTCGGCGGCGGCTGCCAGCTCGCCGTCGCCTGCGACCTGCGCCTCGCCGCGGCGGACGCCCGCTTCGGCGTACCCCCGGCCCGGCTCGGCCTGGTCTATCCCGCGCCGACCACCCGCCGGCTGGCCGGCCTGGTCGGGCCGGCCGCGGCCAAGCACCTGCTCTTCACCGGCGACCTGGTCGACGCCGAGCGGGCGCTGCGGATCGGCCTGGTCGACGAGGTGCTGCCGGCCGGCGCGCTCGCCGGCCGGGTGGCGGCGTTGACCGCCACCATCGCCGGGCGGTCGCGGCTTACCGTGACCGCCGCGAAGGAGATCGTCGACGGCCGCGCCGACGCCGACCGGATCGCCTGGTGGCACGCCCAGGTGCGGGCCAGCGGCGAGGCCCGCGAGGGGGTGGCGGCGGCAAACGAGCGCCGCCCCCCGCGCTTCCGCTGGACCCCGCCGGGTTGATCGTCGCCCGCCCCCGGACGCCCGCCCGGCCGGGCGTAGCGGTGGGTGGAACGGCATGGACGTCAAATGCCTGCCGGTCCGTCGTCGTCATCGGGCCCGCCTTGTCGAGCCGAGATCGTGGCATCCGAGCTTCGGGGGGAGTGCGCGGCACGGCTTTCGCTGACGTGTGACAGCAACTCGTCGACCGACCACTGGTCGTAGGCGTGCTCGCCGTGTTTCACGGCGAGCACCCGGCCGTCGGGGGCGATCAGGAAGTCGGCCGGCAGCCCGAGTCGCCCGCCGTGCGGTGTGCGGGACGGCAGGCGCTCCCGGCCACGCAGGACGTGCCAGGTGCCGCTCGCCACGGCGCGCAGGATCGCTGCCCAGGCGCGTGGGTCGAGCAGCGATCGTCGCGCGGACTCCACCCCGAACTCCCGGTAGAGCCGTCGGTCGGGGTCCGCCACCACGGCGAACGGCAGGTCGGCGACGTGCTCGCGCAACTCGTCGGCGGGGGAGTGAAAGAGCACCACCTCGCGTACGCCGGCCGCCTCGATCTCGGCGTGCCGGCGCACGATCGACCGCAGGTGGAGGTTGCAGACCGGACAGCCGGCGAAGCGGCGGAACTGGAGATGGACCAGGCGGTCGGCGTCCGGCAGGGCGATCTCCTCGCCGGTGACGCTGGTCAGGTGGCGTGCGGTGACGACGTCCATGCGCGCTCCCATTGTAGGCGTACGACGTACTCCTACAACCGTAGGCGTATCTTGTACGCTGTCAAGGCCATGCCCCGTCCTCGTTCGCTGACCCCGGTGCAACTCGCCGACGCGGCGCTCGCGGTGCTCGACCGGGACGGTCTCGCCGGCCTCACCATGCGGGCGGTCGGCGCGCAGCTCGGCACCAGCACGATGGGTCTCTACCGCTACGTCGCCGACCGCGACGAGCTGGAGGCGCTGGTCGTCGAGCGGATCCTCGACCGGGTCGACATGCGCCCACCGGTCGACGTTCCGTGGCCGGACGGCATCCGGGACCTGGTCGACCGGGTGCGCTCCGCGGTCGGGGCCCACCCGGCCGTCGTGCCGTTGCTCCCCGCCCACCGGCACCACTCGCCCGGGATCCTGCGCTGGGGCGAGGCGGTGCTCGCGGTGCTGACCCGGGCCGGCCTCGCCGGCACCCGCCGGGTGGTCGCGTTCCGGGCCCTGCTCGGCTATGTGATCGGGGCGATCCAGATGGAGCACCTCGGCGCACTGGCCGGCCCCGCCACGGCGGTCATCGCGGCGCTGCCCCGCGACGAGTTCCCCCTGCTGGCCGAAACCGCGCGCGCGGCCGGCGCGGTCGGCCCGGACGACGAATTCGGCGGCGGGCTGGACCTCCTGCTCGACGGGATCGCCCGCCACCTCGACCGGTGACGGGCGCCGCGCCGAGGCGCGGAGGGTGAGGGCCGGCGGGCGCCGCGCCGGAGGCGTACCCCCGGCACCGCCCCCTGTGCCCGCCGGCCGTCCGTCACCGCGCCAGCCCGACCCAACTCGGGGTCGCCGGCTCCCGCCGCAGCGGCATGCCCGCCTCGGCCGGGGTCCGGTCGCCCTTGCGCTGGTTGCACGGGTAGCAGGCGGCGGTGGTGTTCCCCCAGGTGTTCCGGCCACCGCGCGAGCGGGGCAGGACGTGGTCGATCGTGGTGGCCGGGCCGTCGCAGTAGGCGCACCGGCGGCCGTCCCGGGCCAGCACCCCGGCGCGGGACCAGGCCGGGCCGGCGCGGAACCGCCAGCGGGTCACCACGTACCGGACGAGGCGGACCACCCGGGGCAGCGGGAAGACGCCGATCAGCCGGTCCGGCTCGGCCTCGTGGATCTCGGCGACCCGGCGGCAGAGCATCCGGATGGCGTGCTTGACGGTGACCCGGTGCAGCGGGCCGAGGTCGGCATTGATGACGAGGACGGCGTCCACCGGGCACTCCCTTCCCGATCGGTGGTACGAAAAAGCCGCCCGGTCCATGGGGACCGGGCGGCGACGACGTGGGCGCGTGACGCGCGTCAGTCGAGCCTTCCGGACCATGAGCAGCCGGAGCTGAACAGCCACGACGGCATCGTGGTGGCGTATCGCAGCGCCATGGACGGCTCCCGGAACGGTGGTTGACCTTGCGCGCTCACGGTAGATCGACGCCGGAGACGCCTGCAACGTATTTCGATCCGCGGTCGGAGGGTGGCTGCCGTCCGACCCGACGCGCGGCGGTGCTCACCGTTCGACGTCGCCGCCTACCGACGAATCATCGGGAACGGCCGGCCAGCAGGCCACGCGGGCGGACCGAACGGACCGGTTCGGCCGCCGCCCCCTCGGCGCGCAGGATGTGGTTCGCCGCGATGATCCCGGTGGCCGCCGAACGCTCCATCAACGCGCTCGGGAACTCGGTGCGGATCCCGTCCCCGGCCAGATACAGCCCCGCCGCGTCGGTGCGTACCCCCGGACGGCCGGCGTGGCTACCAGGCGTGAACGCCGGCGCCTGCGCCTCGACCCGGGCGCGCAGTTCGCGTACCCGCAGGTCGGCCACCTCCGGCCAGAGCCCGGTCAGCTCCCGCAGCATCCGCGCGGCCAGCTCGTGGGCGGGCACGTCCGGCTCGCAGGCGTACGCGTGCAACTCCACCACCGAGCCGCCGGTGCGCTCCGCCCAGCGGCGCGGCTCCGCCTCCAACCGGTGGTAGAGCGTCACCGAGTCCAGTGTCGGCTGACGCGACACGCCGCTGAACACCGCCCGGTCCGCGCGGACGTCTCCGTCCATCCAGTAGCGAGCCACCGCGTACGGCGGGCCGGGCCGACCGAACGCGGGCATCCGCGCCACCAGCTCGGGTGCCGCCGCGCCCAGGCCGGGGGAGGCCGCGACAAGCGCGGCGAGCGCCGGCGGGTCGACCGCGAGCACCACGTGCCCGGCCACCCAGGAGTCACCGTCCGCGCCGGTCACCCGCCAGCCGTCCGGGGTACGGTCCAGCCGGGCGGCCGGCGAGCCGGTCAGCACCCGGCCGCCGTGCTGCTCCACGTGCCGGGTCAACGGCTCCCAGATCGCCGTCGCGTAGTCCTCGTCCGGGCAGTCGAAGGCCAGCCCTTCCGGGTTGCCGAGCAGATAGAAGTGGAACTGGGCGATCATCTCGGCGGCCGACATCTCCGCCTCGTGGTTGAAGAACGAGTGCGAGAAGACCTCGAACAGCATCGCCCGGGCCCGGTCCGGCAGCCGCAGCGAGGCGAGCAACTCGTCCGCGGTCCGCTCGTCGAACTCCGCGTAGGTGCGCACCGGGTCGTAGGTGAGCAGCGGGAGCGCCGCGTCCCGGTCCATCGCGCGCAGGTCCGCCAGGCGCACGCTCGGGCTGCGCAGCAGCAGCGCCAGCAGGTTGGCCGGCGGGGCGGGAGGCAGCTTGCCGAACTCCTCCGTCGGCCACCGCGCCGACAGGATCGGATAGCCCTTCACCGGCTTGAGGAACCCCAACGTCGGATCGACCCGGCGCAGGATCGACCGCCAGTTCCAGTACTGCCGGAAGAACGCGTGGAACCCGTGCTCGTTGCGCTGCACGCCGTCCGGCAGCGCCTCCGGCCAGGCCCCGAGCCGGCCGCCGAGGTGCGGCGCGGCCTCCAGCACGGTCACCGCCACCCCGCGCTCGGCCAGCACCACCGCCGCCGACATGCCGGCGATGCCACCACCCACCACGAGCGCCGACACCGGTCGCGGCACCCGGGCCGCGCCACCGCCGCCCGGGTCCACCACATGCTCACGTACGCCGATGAGCCGGCCGACCTGTTGCGACAGCCCCACGCCCCACCCTCCGCTCCCCAGGCCCCCATCCTGCCCCCGCCTTTCACGGGAGGCAGGGGCGGGGGCGGTCGGAGGGGGGCCAGACGTAGTCCAGGTCGGGTGGGGTGTCGGGAGGGAAGAGCGGGGTGTAGTGGATGGGGTCCTTGCGCAGCAGGGACGAACGGTGGCTGCGGTGCAGGTCGTCACGGCCCAGCCAGGGCGGTAGGTCACCGGCGGCGGCCAGCTCGTCCTGGGTCCGGATCGTTGTGACGCCGCAGGCGGCGGCGAGGTCGGTGGCGAGCGTGCCGGCGCAGGTGTCGGCCCGGCCCGGCTCGCACCACACCGCGCACATGTCCAGCCCGTAGCGGGTCAGCGCCTCCTCGTACCCGGCCCACATCTTCACGGCGGGATGGTTGCGCCAGCCGTAGTCCGGCCGGGTCAGCCCGCGCAGCACCTGGATGGCCTCCACCCGCTGCTTGCCCAGCCGCTTCTGGTCCAGCGTCCGGGCGCTGGCCAGGAAGTCCGGATACGGCAGGAACGTCTGCATGGCGCTGCTCTACCCGCGCCCGGCCGTGACATGCGTTCAAGATCGGGGGCTGCGCCGGCCGCGAGCGGCTGGCTACGATCCGGGCATGGCCGAGCCCCTGCGCGACCGCGCGCGCCGCGCGACCGGGTGGCGGTTCCGGCCGAACGGGGACGAGCTGCCGCACTACGTGGTCTGCGGCTCCGACCCGCTTGCCTACTGGGTGGTGCGGGCGCTGCTCGCCACCGATCCGACCGCCGGTCAGGTCCGGGTCACGCTCGTGGTGCCGGAACGCCGCCGCTCCGACGGCCCCGACGGGCGGGATGTGCCAGGGGTACGCGTGGTGACGGCGGACCGGCTGGACGAGGCCACGTTCCGGCGGGCCGGGCTGGCCGACGCGGACGGGCTGGCCCTGCTGCACCAGGACGACGTGGGCAACATGCACGCCGCGCTCTGCGCCCAGGCGGTCGAGCCCCGGCTGCGCCTGGTGGTGCGGATGTACAACACCAATCTGGCCGACGGGCTGCGTCAGCTCTTTCCCGATTCGGCGGTCATCTCCGACGCCTCGATGGCCGCTCCCGCATTCGTCGCCGCCGCGCTCGGCGAGTTGGCGCCGACCCACTTCCGGCACGCCGGTCGCACGCTCTACGTGGCCCGTCGCGCCGACGTACGCCCGCAGGACGTGGTCTGCGGCCTGGCCGTCACGACCGACCCGGAGCTGGTCCGGGTGTTGCCGGCCGACGAGGTCGCGGCCGACGTGGTGCTGGCCGAGGCGACCGGCCGCCCGGCGGGCACCGAGCTGGCCGCCCGCCGGCTGGTGCGGGCCCGGCGGCGCCGCCAGCCGGTGGCGATGGTGCTCCGGGCGGCCCGCAGCTTCGCCACCCGCAAGATCGGCATCGCGGTGCTGGTGCTGCTGGGGGTGATCGCGGTACTCGGCTGGTTGAACGCCCGGGCGGCGGGCGTCACCTGGGGCGAGGCGCTCTACCTCACGCTGGTCACCACGCTCAGCGGCCAGGATCCGGACGTCACCAAGCCGGCCGCCGCCCAGGTGATGCAGGTGGTGCTCAACCTGGCCGGGCTGGCGCTGATCCCGCTGATCACCGCCGCCGTGGTCGACGGCATCGTCAACGCCCGGCTGGCCCTGCACTCCGGCCGGATCCAACCCGACCGCTCCGGGCACGTGGTGGTGGTCGGGTTGGGCAACATCGGCACCCGGGTGATGGCCCAGCTGCACGACTTCGGCGTCGAGGTGGTGGCGATCGACAAGGACCCCGACGCGCGGGGCGCCGCGCTTGCGCACCGGCTGGGGGTGCCGGTGATCGTCGCCGACGCCGGCCTGGAGGAGACGCTCCGCGCCGCCTCGGTCGACACCAGCCAGGCGCTCGTGGTGGTCTCCACCGACGACGGGGCGAACCTGCGTGCCGCGCTCATCGCCCGTTCCCTCGACCCGGATCTGCGGGTGGTGCTGCGGTTGTTCGACGGCGACTTCGCCGAGCGGATCCAGCAGGCGTTCGGGATCGGCATCTCGCGCAGCGTGTCCTACCTGGCCGCGCCGTCGTTCGCGGCGGCCCTGCTGGACCGCGCGGTGATCGCCACCATCCCGGTCGACCGGCACGCGCTGCTGGTCACCGAGGTGCCGGTGGTGGCCGACTCGCCGCTTGACGGTCGTCCGCTCGGCGCGGTCGCCCGTCCGGGCGAGGTGCGCCTGCTCGCGCACACCCGCACCGGGCAGAAGGCCGACTGGTCGGTCGACCCGCGGGTGGTGCTGCGCGCCGGCGACCGGTTGACGGTGGTGGCCCGCCGGGCCGGGCTGACCGCCCTGCTGCGGGAGACCACACCCGGACCGCCCGCCGCGCCGTTTCCCCGCCAACCTGATGAGTAACCCACCGGCGCTAGTTCCAAGGTAGTGTGGAAGTCATGGGTGCGGTCTATGAAGAGCTTCCCTTCAGCGAATTCCTCCATCATCCGGCCGCCACGGCGGACCGGCTGGAGAAGGTGCGCGCCCTGCGGTTGCGCCGTCGGGGTGCCGGTGACCTGGCGTTGACCCGCGCCGACCAGTTGGAACGGGACGCGGTCGTCGTCGATTTCACCGCCCGACTACTGGCCGGCATGGTTCGTACCGGGCCGTTGGCGGCCGTCCGTCGAGTGTTGGGCGAGGCCCTGCCCTGGGTCGCCTTCCTGCCCGACGAGGACGTCGACCAGTTGCTCGCTGAGCTGACCACGGTCGCGCAGGGCGCCGCCTCACTGGAGAATCTGTCGCCCGTCGCGGTCCTGCTGACCCAGTGGCGGCACACTGCCGAGGTGCACGCCGATCCCGTCCTGCTCGAGCACGTCGGCGGGGAGCCCAGCGGAGACTTCGGTCCGGTGCCTGCGCCGGACGCGCAGCCGTGAGCCCGAAACGGGGCGATTGGGCGGCGCCGCCGGCCGTCGCGGGCGAGTACGAACTGCGCTTCGCCGACTCGGCCGCTGCAGAGGGCTGGGAGCATCTGGCCCGCCAGGTGCCGACGAACCTGCGCCGGGCGTTCGAAGCGCTGCGGGCGGACCCGCGATCCATGGCGAACCCCGACCGTCATCACCGACTCAAGGGCTTGTTGGCGACCAGCCACTGGAAGGGCCAGGCCCTGGAACGCTGGCAGTACGAGGTGACCGGCGGCGGCCGGATCTGGTATCTGATCGACGACGAGCGCCGCACGGTGTGGCTCACCTATGCGGGCACCGGCCATCCACGCGCGACCGAGTGAGCAGGGTCAGGTCGCGCGGGCGGTGTGGCGGACGGCGTACCAGGCGGCGCCGAGGGCGAGCACGCCGAAGCCGGCGAGGACGCTTGGCAGCGGCAGGCTGACCGCGAGCACCAGGCACCCGACCAGTCCCAGCGCGGCGAGCAGCGACGGGCCGAGCGTCAACGCCGAGGCGTTGGTGATCGCGTAGTAGACGAGCACGGTGAAACTGGAGAAGCCGATCGCGCCCCGGACGTCGGCAAGCGCCACCACGACGATCACCACGGCGGCCACGGCCAGCTCGGCGCGGTGCGGCACCCGGTGGCGCGGGTGCACGGCGGCCAGCGCGCCCGGCAGGTCCCGGCGGCGGGCCATCGCCAGCGTGGTGCGCCCGACGCCGGCGAGCAGGGAGAGCAGCACCCCGGTCACCGCGACCGTAGCCCCGGCCCGCACCAGCCAGGCCAGTCCGGGCCGGCCGGCCGCGGTCACCACGTCGACGAGCGGGGCCGTCGAGGCGGCGAGCCGGCCGGAGCCGAGCACGCCGAGCGCGACCACGGCGAGCGTCAGGTAGATCGCCAGCACCGCGCCGAGCGCCAGCGGCACCGCGCGTCCGATGGTGCGTTCCGGGTCGCGGACCTCCTCGCCGAGCGTGGCGATCCGCGCGTAGCCGGCGAAGGCGAAGAAGAGCAGGCCGGCGGCGGTGAGCACGCCGTGCGTACCGACGTCGGCGACGCCGGTGAGCCGGTCGGCCGCGACGTGCGGCGCGCCGGTCACCGCCACCACGGCCAGCACGGTGAGCACCACCGCGACGAGCACCCGGGTGGCGGTCGCGGTCCTGCCGATGCCGCGCAGGTTCACCGCGGTCACCGCCACCACCGCGAGGACCGCGACGAGCCGCGCCCGCCCCGGCCACAGGTAGGCCCCGATGGTCAGCGCCATCGCCGCGCAGCTCGCCGTCTTGCCGACCACGAACCCCCACCCGGCGACGAAACCGGCGAACGGGTGCAGCCGCTCCCGGCCGTAGACGTAGGTGCCGCCGGATTCCGGGTAACGGGCGGCGAGCCGCGCCGAGCTGATGGCGTTGCAGAACGCGATGAAGCCGGCCAGCGTGAGCGCGACAAGCAGGCCGGCGCCGCCGGCCGCCGCCGCGGCCGGGGCGAAGACCACGAAGACGCCCGCGCCGAGCATCGAGCCCAGACCGATGACCACCGCATCGGGTACGCCGAGCCGCCGCGCCAGCCGTTCCACAGAGGCAGCCTAGGCTCCGGCGGTGAACAGCGGGTGCCGTCCTCGGCCGGCGGACCGATCCGGGCCGGTCGGCCGCCTTACGAAGTCGGCGCGGACGAGCCGGTCGGCCGCCTTACGAGCCGGGGCGGCGCCGGGCCGGTCGGCCGCTGCTCAGTCCGGGGCGGACCAGACCACCGGCCGCGCCCACTCGCCGAGCCGCCGGGGCAGCGGCAGGGTGTCCCAGGGCACCCGGCGCAGCAGCCGGTCCAGCAGCAGGCCGAGCAGCAGCCCGGCGACCGAGTCGGTGAGCCAGTGCCAGCCCAGGTAGACGGTGGTGCAGAAGACGATCGCCGGGGGCGCCACCCGGACCACGGTGATCAGCCGGGGCGGGACGGCGCGGCCGACCGTGCGCAGCAGCGGGGCCAGCAGCAGGGCGAGCACGCCGTACCAGACGATCGCGTTGGCCACGTGCCCGGACGGGTACGACTGGGCGAAGCGCACCGGCAGTTCGTGCTGGAACAGCGGCAGCGTCTGCTCGGGTGGCAGGAACGGCTCCTTCACGCTGGCGCTCGGCGCCGGTCGTGCGGTCCACACCTTCAGCGGACCGATCGTGCAGAACGTCAGCACGAACGCCGCCACCGGCGGAAGCACCGCCCGCACCGCCCGCAGCCGCAGCGCCAGCAGCACGCCCAGCCCGGCCGCCAGCAGCGTCAGCGGGGTGCCCTGGCCGAGCAGGTTGAACGCCATCGCGATCCAGCGGGCGACGGTCGGCCGGTGCGCGGCGGACCAGTCGGCGACGGCCCGGTCGAGCCCGAACAGGTGCCCTGCGGCAAGTGTCACGGTCAGCGCCACGAGCGCGGCGAGCAGCAGCCCGTCGCACCACCACCCGGCCGGTCGGACGGGCCGCAGCCGCAGGTCGCGGCGTACCCCTGAGGTCTGACGCACGCGCACACGCTACCGGCCGCCGACGGCGGCCGGGGCAGCGGCGGTTGTGTGCCGAGCCACGAAGGGAAGCGTTCCCCGGCGGTCACCGGTCACACTGGTGGCCGTGCGGATCACTTCGGCCCTCGTCGACCCGGCGTTGCTCGACCTTCCCTGGTCGACCCCGCTGGCCGAGTGGCCTGCCGAGCATCTGGTGGCGCTACCCCAGGGCATCTCCCGGCACATCGTCCGGTTCGTCCGGCTCGGCGGCTACGTCTACGCGGTGAAGGAGACCGGGGAGCGGGTCGCCGAGCGCGAGTACGACCTGCTGCGGGCGCTGGAGCGGATCGACTTCCCGTCGGTCGAGGCGATCGCGATCGTGGCGGACCGGCAGACCGACGACGGCGAGCCGCTCGACCCGGTGCTGATCACCCGGCACCTCCAGTTCTCCCTGCCCTACCGGGCGCTGTTCTCCAACACGCTGCGCCCGGAGACGATGAACCGGCTGCTGGACGCGCTGGCCGCGCTGATCGTCCGGATGCACCTGACCGGTTTCTTCTGGGGTGACTGCTCGCTGTCGAACACGCTGTTCCGGCGGGACGCGGGCGCGTTCGCCGCCTACCTGGTGGACGCCGAGACCGGGGCGTTGCACCCGTCGCTCTCCAACGGCCAGCGCGGGGAGGACCTGGAGATCGCCCGGGTGAACATCTTCGGCGAGGCGCTCGACCTCCAGGCCGCCGGCCTGCTGCACGAGTCGATCGACCCGGAGGTGGTCTGCGAGGAGGTGGTGCGGCGCTACGAGCAGCTCTGGCACGAGATCACCTACGAGCAGCAGGTTGAGCGCGCCGCCCGGCACGACATCGAGGGCCGCATCCGTCGCCTCAACGAGCTGGGCTTCGACGTGGCCGAGGTGGCGCTGTCGACCGTCGACAACGGGCGCTACCTGGTGCGGCCCAAGGTGGTCGACGCCGGCTACCACACCCGGCGGCTGCTGCGGCTGACCGGTCTGGACGCCGAGGAGAACCAGGCCCGCAAGCTCCTCAACGACCTGGACGCCTACCGGGTGGAGAGCGACCTGACCGACGAGCAGCAGGCGGCGCACCGCTGGCTCACCGAGGTGTTCGAGCCGGTGGTCCGGGCGGTGCCCGCGCACCTGCGCCGCAAGCTGGAGCCGCAGGAGCTGTTCGCCCAGATCATCGAGCACAAATGGCTGCTCTCCGAGCAGGCCGGCCGAGACGTGGGGATGCGCCGGGCGGTGCACTCCTATCTGGCCGACGTCCTGGTGCACCGCCCGGACGAGCAGGCCGTGCTCGGCGTCGAGGTGCCCACCGCCTGACTCACTCCACCCACTCGCCGGCGCGCATCACCCGGACCACGTTCAGGTCGTCGTCGAGCACCACCAGGTCGGCGCGCAGGCCGGCCTGGAGCGCGCCCACCCGGTCGCCGAGGCCGAGCGCGCGGGCCGGGGTGGTGGCGGCCATCCGGACGGCGTCGGGCAGCGCGACGCCCGCGCCGACCGCGTGCCGCAGCGCGGCGTCCATGGTGAGCGTGCTGCCGGCGATCGCGCCGTCCCGGCTGAGCCGGGCCTCGCCACCGGCCACGGTGACCGCCTGGCCGCCCAGCTCGTACTCGCCGTCGGGCATGCCGGCGGCGGCCATCGCGTCGGTGACCAGGGCGGCCCGGTCCGGGCCGGCGACCGAGGTGGCGAAGCCGAGCATGCCGTCGTGCAGGTGCACGCCGTCGGCGACCAGCTCGCACACCACGTTCGGGGCCTCCAGCAGCGCCACCACCGGGCCGGGCTCGCGGTGGTGCACCGGACGCATCCCGTTGAACAGGTGGGTGCCGACGCTCGCCCCGGCGGCCACCGCCGCGCGGGTCTGCGCCCAGGTGGCGTCCGTGTGCCCGACGGCCGTCACCACGCCGTTCGCCACCAGCAGCTCGATCGCCGCGGTGGCGCCCGCACGCTCGGGGGCCAGCGTGACCATCCGGACCGCGCCGCCGCCCAGTTCGATCAGCTCGGTCAGCTCGTCGGTGGACGGGTCGCGCAGGAACTCCGGGTTCTGCGCCCCGCAGCGGTCGGCGGACAGGTAGGGGCCCTCGAAGTGGAGGCCGGCGAGCACGCCCGACTCGACGAGCGGCCGGAACGCGGCGGTGGCGTCCCGCATCAGCGCGAACGGGGAGCTGACCAGGCTGGCCAGCAGCGTGGTGGTGCCATGCCCGAGGTGGAACGCGGCGGCCTGCCGGGCGGCAGCCGGGTCGCCGGTGGTGAACGTGTGGCCGCCGCCGCCGTGGGTGTGCATGTCCACGAAGCCGGGCACGATCCAGTGTCCGTCGCGCACCGACGGATAGTCGGCGACCGCGCTGATCCGGCCGTCCCGGATCTCCACGCAGCCCTGCCGGATGACGCCGGTCGGGGTCACCACCTTGCCGGTCACGCGCCGGGTCATCAACTCTCCTTCGCCAGGGTGTCCAGGGCCAGCAGGGCGGCGCCGAGGCAGCCGGCCTCGTCGCCGAGGGCGGCCGCGACCAGGCGCGGCTCGCGGTGGAACGTCAGCCGCTCGCGCAGCGCGTCGCGCAGCGGGTCGAACAGCCGGGGACCGGCCTGGGCCAGCCCGCCGCCGATCACCACGGTAGCCACGTCGTACAGCGCCTGCCCGGTGGCGAGCCCGTCGGCGAGCGCCTCGACCGCCTCCCGCCAGACCGCACCGGCGAGCTGCTCGCCGGCCGCCGCCCGGTCGGCCACCTCGGCGGCGGTCGTCGGCACCCCGGCCAGCTCCGTGTAGCGGCGGCCGATCGCCGAGGCCGAGGCCACCGCCTCCAGGCAGCCGGTCCGGCCGCAGCCGCAGCGCGGGCCGCCGGGGCGTACCAGAATGTGTCCGATCTCCCCGGCGGCGCCGTGCGCGCCGGCGGCGGCCGACCCGTCGACGACGTGCGCGGCGGCGATGCCGGTGCCGATCGCGACGAAGAGCACGTGGCCGGCGTCGCGGCCGGCACCGAGCCGGGCCTCGGCCAGGCCGCCCACCCGGACGTCGTGGCCGAGCGCCGCGGGCAGGCGCAGGCGCGCCCGCGCCAGGTCCCGCAGGGGTACGTCCCGGAAGCCCACGTTCGCCGACCAGACCGCCACCCCGTGGGCCTCGTCGACCACCCCGGGCACGGCGATGCCGCAGGCCACCGGCGTGAAACCGCCGGCGCGGGCGGTGGCGGCCAGGCCCTCGGCCACGTCGAGGACCGTCCCGACCACGGCCTCCGGCCCGCGCTGGGCGTCGGTGGCGTGCCGTTCGGTGTGCACGGTCGTGCCGTCCGGCCGGACCAGGGCGCACTTCATCCCGGTGCCGCCCACGTCCAGCGCGACGACGACCTCGTCGCGCTGGATCACGCTGGGTTCCGGCTGGGCATGCGCTCACGGCCCTCGCTGCGCTCGGTGCGTTCGCTCATGCCAGAACCACGGAGCGGGTCAGGTGGCGGGGCGCGTCGGGGTCGAGGCCGCGGCTGGTGGCCAGCGCGACCGCGAAGCGCTGGGCGAGGATCAGGTCGGCCATCGGGTCGACCGGGTTACGGCCGGCCGCCCAGCTCGTCAGCACGGTGTGGCAGCCGTGCGTGCGGCTGTGCACGAACGCCGCGCCGGTGGCCGCCACGTCCTCGGCGAGCCCGTCCGGGATCCCGCCGAACGCCCAGACCAGCCGGCCCGGCGCGCCGATCGAGATGGGACCGTGGCGGTAGTCCATGGCCGGGTATGCCTCGGCCCAGAACGTGGCCGCCTCGCGGCACTTCAGCGCGGCCTCCTGGGCCAGCCCGACGGTCCAGCCGCGACCGAGGAACGTGACCTGCTCGATGCGGGCCGGGTCGATCGGCAGCGGGGCCCGGACGGCCACCTCGGCGTCGGCGGCCAGCCGGCCGAGGTCCTCGCCGAGATGGGCGCGGAGCAGCGCCAGCGCGGTGGTGGCGAAGCGGGTCTGCACGACGGAGCGCTCGTCCGCGAAGGGCAGCGCGACCGTGGCGTCGGCCAGGTCGACGGCGGGCGAGGCCGGGTCGCCCACCAGGACCGTGGTGGGGATCTGCCCGCGCAGCGCGGCGAGCAGGTCGAGCACCTCGGTGGTGGTGCCGGAGCGGGTGATCGCGATGAGCCGGTCGTAGCGGCGGCCGGTCGGGAACTCGCTGGCCTGGAAGGCGTCGGTCTCGCCCTGGCCGGCGGTTTCGCGCAGCCCGGCGTACGCCTCCGCCATGAACCACGACGTGCCGCAACCGACCACGGCGACCCGCTCACCGGGGCGCGGCAGGCGCTCGGCGACGGTCGGCGCGAGCCGGGCCGCCTCCCGCCAGCAGTCGGGTTGGCTCGCGATCTCCGCGTGCACGTACGCCATCACCACTCCTCGCCACGGGAGACCTTGCGCAATACGGCGCGATCCAGCCTTCTTTCGCGCGTCATTCTGCGCGAAGTGAGGTGGGCGTCGCAACCGTCTCCCCGTTCGCGCAGAACAGGGTTTTGCGCAGACCCAGTTTCGCGCACTACTGTGCACGCAACCGATCACCGTACGTGCACAGGCAGGGGAGGCCCCCGCGGTGGACCGCTACGCGCG
Source organism: Micromonospora sp. WMMD975 (assembly GCF_029581215.1). Classification (NCBI taxonomy): domain Bacteria; kingdom Bacillati; phylum Actinomycetota; class Actinomycetes; order Micromonosporales; family Micromonosporaceae; genus Micromonospora; species Micromonospora sp. WMMD975. Next base: position 5,207,314 of record NZ_CP120739.1, on the reverse strand, counting down.
TTGGAACGCGCTGCTCGAGATGCTCACCGACAGCGGCCGGGTCAGCGTCGAGGAGGCGGCCGAGCGGCTGGAGGTCTCCCAGGCGACCATCCGGCGGGACTTCGACCAGCTCGCCCAGCAGCAGATGATCACGCGGACCCGGGGCGGCGCGGTCGCCAACGGCGTCTCCTACGACCTGCCGCTGCGTTACAAGACCGCCAAGCACTCGGCGGAGAAGCAGCGGATCGGCGCCGCCGCCGCCGCGCTCGTGTCCCCGGGCACGGTGGTCGGGCTGAACGGCGGCACCACGAGCACCGAGGTGGCCCGCGCCCTGGCGGTCCGGCCGGATCTCAACACGAGCGCCGAGGGGGCCCAGCTCACCGTGGTCACCAACGCGCTGAACATCGCCAACGAGCTGCTGGTGCGCTCGCGGATGAAGGTGGTGGTGGCCGGCGGCGTGGTCCGGCCGAAGTCGTTCGAGCTGGTCGGGCCGCTGGGCGGGGCGTTGCTGCGCGAGGTCACCCTGGACGTCGCGCTGCTCGGCGTGGACGCGATCGACCCGCAGCTCGGCGCCGCCGCGCACCACGAGGGCGAGGCGGCCATGAACAGCCTCATGGTGGCCCGCGCCAAGCGGGTCGTGGTCATCGCCGACTCGTCCAAGCTGGGCGGGCACGCGTTCGCCCGGATCTGCTCGGTGGACCGGGTGGAGACAATCGTGACCGACTCCGGAGCGTCACCGAGCCTGGTGCAGGCATTCCGCGAGGCCGGCCTGCACGTCGTCTGCGCCTGAGGGTTAAGGCGGGGGCCCCGCTTAACGCCTCCGGTAGAGGCGGGGCCCCCGCTTAACACGCCGACCCTGCATACCGGGTATTGCCTTCGCGTGCATACCGCGTATGGTGTCGCTGTCGCCTAACTTATCGGGGGAGGTCAGCTGTGTCGGCTGTCCTGGAGATCGAGGGTCTCCGTAAGACGTACCGGAGCCGGAAACGCGGGGTCCGCCACGCGCTCGACGGCTTCGACATGCGGGTCGAGGCCGGCCAGGTGCACGGCTTCCTCGGCCCGAACGGTTCGGGCAAGACCACCACGCTGCGTACGCTGCTCGGGCTGATCCGGCCCAACGGCGGCCGGATGGCGATCCTCGGCCAGGAGCTGCCGCGGGCGCTGCCGGCGGTCGCCGGGCAGGTCGGCGCCATCGTGGAGAGCCCGCAGTTCTTCCCGCACTTCTCCGCGCGGGACACGCTCGGCCTGCTCGCCCAGGCCGGCGAGCTGCCGAAGCAGCGGGTCGACGAGGTGCTGGAGCTGGTCGGGCTGCGCGACCGGGCCGGGGAGCGGGTGAAGACCTACTCGCTCGGCATGAAGCAGCGGCTCGCCGTCGCCTCCGCGCTGCTCAAGGAGCCCAAGCTGCTGATCCTGGACGAGCCGGCCAACGGCCTCGACCCGGGCGGCATCCGGGAGATGCGCGGGCTGATGCGCAACCTCGCCGAATCCGGCATGACCGTGGTGCTCTCCAGCCACATCCTGGGCGAGATCCAGCTCATCTGCGACTCGGTCACCATCATCTCGCTCGGCCGGCGGGTCGCTTTCGGGCCGGTCGAGCAGGTGCTCGCGGCGCACTCCCAGGGCTCCGTGCGGGTACGCCTGGAGGCGGTCACCGACCTGCCCCAGGCCGTGGAGACGCTCACCCGCTCCGGGATCCGCGTCGCCAGCGAGCCCGACCACCTGATGCTGTCCGGCGTGGACAAGCCGGCGGTGGTCAGCCGGCTCCTCGCCGAACAGGGCCTCTACGTCAGCGAGCTCACCCCGGTCGCGGTCGACCTGGAGAGCGTCTTCCTCGAACTGACCGCCACCGCGCCGGTCCCCGGCCAGCACCGTCAGGTCGATCAGTCCGCCAAGGTCGACCAGACCGGCACCGCAGGAGGTTGGGGCGCATGAGCCTGTTCGTCACCGAGCTGCGCCGGCTCGCCAAGCGCCGGCTCACCCGGCTGCTGTTCGTCCTGCTGGTGCTCGGGCTCGCCACCGTGGCCACCGCGTTCAGCTTCTCCAGCCAGAAGCTCTCGCCGGAGACGGTGGCCGCCGCCCAGGCCGAGTCCGACCGCCAGTACCGGCAGTCGGTCCAGGACTGGCAGCGCACCGTGACCGAGTGCGAGGCCGCCCAGGCCCGCGGTGAGCAGACCGAGGACCGGTACGGCCCGAACTGCGGCAAGGACTACCAGCCGCAGCCGGAGATGTTCGACCCGAAGTGGAACCTGCCGTACCAGTTCGACTTCCGGGCCGAGTTCCCCACGTTCATCGCCGTCTTCGCCGGTGCGGTGGCGCTCTTCGCGTTCATCGTCGGCGCCTCCTTCGTGGGCGCCGAGTGGAACACCGGCGGGATGATGAACCTGTTGCTGTGGCGACCGAAACGGCTCGCCGTGCTCGGCACCAAGCTGGCCGCGCTGCTCACCACCATGCTCGGGCTGAGCGTCGTGCTCGGCGCGTTGTGGACCGCCGCGTTCTGGCTGATCGGCACATCCCGCGGCACCACCGCGAAGATGACCGCCGGGGTGTGGCGCTCGATCGGGCTGGACGGCCTGCGGGCGGTGGCGCTGGTGCTCGTCGTCGGCGCGGTCGCGTTCGCGCTGGCCTCGCTGGGTCGGCACACCGCGATGGCGCTCGGGGCGGCGGTGGCGCTCTTCGCGGTCAGCGAGATCGGCATCCGGATCGCGGTCGGCGTGTTGTCGGTGCCGTTCGGCGACCGCTACGTGCTCTCGACGTACGCCCAGTCGTGGTTCATGAAACAGGCTGAGTTGTTCGACTACGACACCTGCCAGTTCGCCAGGGGCGCCTGCGAGCCGGCCAGGTACGTGGTGACCTGGCAGCAGTCGGCGGTGGTGTTCGGCATCGGCGCCGCGGCGGCCCTGGTCGGCGCGTTCTGGACGATGCGCCGGCGGGACATCTCCTGACCCGCGGTCCGCGCCGCCGTAGCTCTGCGACGGCGGCGCGGACCGCGCGGGGCGATGCGGTCGAGGGCGGCCCTGGTTACGCTGGGGTTCCCCTCGGCCGGCGCGTCTCCCGCGCCGGTCCTTCTTCGTCGGAGAGGAGCGCCATGTCCGCCGACGCCACGGACCGGACCGCGGTGGAGCGGCCCGACCCGTCCGGACCGCCGGAGGGTACGCGCCGGACGGCCGTCCCCCCGCCGCGCACCCCGTCCGACCCTGCCGGCGAGACCTCGTCCGAGCCCGCCGGTGCCTCTTCGCCCGAAGCCGGTGATGACGCGGCCGGTGCGGGCGCGGCCGGCGACGACGACGCGACCGGCCCCGCCGAGGCGGACGCGGTCGGTGGGCTGACCGAGCGGGAGCGGCGGATTCTCGCCTTCGAGTCCCGGTGGTGGAAGCACGCCGGCGCCAAGGAGCAGGCCATCCGGGACACGTTCGGCCTGTCCGCAACCCGCTACTATCAACTGCTCAACGGGTTGCTGGACCATCCGGCCGCGCTGGCCGCCGAGCCGTTGCTGATCGGCCGGCTGCGCCGGCTGCGCTCGTCGCGGGCCCGCAACCGGCGGCGTTGACGGGTCTCACTTTTCGTAGGTGCGCAGCCCATTGCCGATGGCGAAGAAGGTCGGCGCCCACTCGCCGATGAAGATGCCCCAACGGTCCGCCCGCGCCATGCCGGCACGCTCCAGGCTCTTGGAGAGAAACCAACTGGTGAACGAGAGCCCGATGCTGACGAAGCCGGCGAGGTAGGCGTGCTCCGCGCGGATTCCCGACTCGTGCAACCGCTCCAACATGTCGACCCCCTGTCGTGGTCCGTCCAACCCGAAGCTACCGACTGACCTTTGCCGGTGACGCACAGTTGTCAGAATGCGTCGGCGCTCCTTCCGGCGTGAGCGCCCTCACCCCGGAACGGACCGGTCGGATGACAACGCAGCGTGAGCCGGAACACCCCGGGGGTACGACCGGTCGACCCGCTCCGCCGTACCGGCAATGAGTGCCCAAAGGGGTGGACGCACGCCGGAGCGGCCGGCAGACTCCGGCTCGTGACGGGTGCGGTACGGCTGGAGCCGGTGGACGAGCGGAACATGGAGCCGTTGCTCTCCGTAGCGGCGGCCGAGGCGGAACCGGAGGACGTCATGCCTCCGGTGGACGCCCCGGCCGGCTGGTCGCTGGCCCGCCGGGACGCCTTCCGTGACTTCCACCGGGCCAGCTTCGGCGGGCTGGACGGTCCGACGCGCACCCTGATGTTCGCGATCGTGTCCGGCGGTGAGGTGGTCGGCATGGTGCGGATGACCCGCCGGGACGAGCCGGGGACGGTGGAGACCGGGATGTGGCTCGGCCGGTCGGCGCGGGGTCGGGGCCTGGGCGCCGCCGCGCTGCGGGAGTTGCTGCACGCCGCCGCGGCGGCCGGCATGCACACGGTCGTGGCCGACACGACGCCGGACAACGCCGGGGCCATTTCCGTGCTTCGTAAATGTGGCGCGGAACTGCGGGAAGAGGGCGGGAAAATGCACGCCCGAATGTGTCTTGATTCCGCCCTGCCGACCCGCTGACACCACCCGTCACTTCTCGCCTTTCCCCTGCTCATATCTGCTGCGTCGCGACGTTTCGCCCCGGTTGTGACGTGTTTCGGGCATGCTCTGACGGGTACTGCCGGCCGGGTCCGCTGATGCGGGGTACACCGTCGCAGGCCGCCTTTGCTGATCCCCGGCAATTACGTTCCGGGCCTGCTCCGACGCACGAGGTGTCTTTCGCCGGGGAGCGAAGGAGAGCTGATGAAGAGCGGAGCTCGGATCGCCCTGGCGGTCGGTTTCGGATATGTGCTCGGTCGGCGCAGGAAGCTGCGTACGGCGCTCACCCTGGCCGCCGCGGTCGCCGCCGGCCGGGCCAGCCAGAACCCCGCCGGCCTGAAGCAGATGGCCACCGGCCTGCTCGGGTCGAACCCCCAGCTGAGTAACCTCGGCAAGCTCGGTGCGCCGCTGGTCACCGCCGGTCGGGCCGCGGCGACCGCCGCCGCCGGCAGCGGCATCGACGCGGTGAGTGGTCGGCTGCGGGGCGGCGCGGACGTGCTGCGCCGCCGGTCCGGCGGCCAGTCCGCCGACGGTTCGCCCGGGCCGCGGTCGACTCCGGACGAGGAACCGGAGCTCGACGACCAACCGGACGCCGGTTATGACGAGACCAACGACCAGATCGACGACGAGGACCGGGACGAGCAGCCGGCCCCCGTGCGCCGGTGGCGGGGGCGGTGACCATGTCCACGAGCGACCTCGCCGGGCGCGCCCGCGACCAGATCGGCGGCGAGCTGCGCAATCTCGTCTCCGCGATCGGTGAACGTGCCGTGCAGGTGGTCACCGAGCGGGTCACCGGCGCGACCGGTCGACTCAGCGAGTACGCGAAGCAGGGCGGTGGACCGGGCCTGGTCGCCGCGGCCACCGGCGCGCAGAAGCTCGCCGACGGTCACTCCCCGCTGACGGCCGTGTTGCATGCCGGCGTGGCCGGCGGTAAGGAGAAGCTGATGTCGGCGTTCGGTGGCGGCAAGGGTGGCAGGGGCGGCGGCAAGAAGCTCAAGGTCACCAACATCGTCGAGACCATCGAGGTCGGCGTGCCGGTCCGGGTGGCCTACAACCAGTGGACCACCTTCGGCGACTTCCCGAGCTTCATGAAGAAGGTCGAGCAGGCCGACTGCGACGAAGACGAGAAGATGACCTGGAAGGCGCAGGTCCTGTGGTCGCACCGGACCTGGGAGTCGACGATCGTCCGGCAGATCCCGGACCGGCTGATCCACTGGCGGTCCAAGGGCGACAAGGGCTCGGTCGACGGCACGGTCAGCTTCCACGAGGTCGGCCCGGAGCTGACCCGGATCCTGGTGGTGCTGGAGTACCACCCGCAGGGCCTCTTCGAGCACACCGGCAACCTGTGGCGGGCGCAGGGCCGTCGGGTCCGGCTGGAGCTGAAGCACTTCGTCCGGCACGTGATGACCGAGACCGTGCTCGACCCGGACTCGGTCGAGGGCTGGCGGGGTGAGATCCGGGACTCCCAGGTGGTCAAGGACCACGAGACCGCGCTCCGCGAGGAGCAGGGGCGGGGCGGCGGTAAGGAGCCCGCCGGGCGTGGCCGCCGCCGGCCGCCGCAGCGCCGCCGTCCGGTCGAGGAGCAGGAGTACGACGACTACGACGCCGGCGACGACTTCGACGACGAGGAGTACGGCGAGGAGCCGGAGCAGCCGCCGCCGCGCCGCCGGCAGCCCGAGCGGGCCCGTCGACCGCAGCGCGAGGAGCGGCCGGCCCGCGAGGAGCGGGCGCGTCGTGCCCCCGAGGCGCCCCGCCGGCCGGTCGTCAGGCGACGCCGGGAGGAGCGCGACGAGTGAGGGTGGCGACGGCGGGCGGTCCGGCTCGCCGTCGCCCTCGTCAGTGGGGGTCGAGGTTCTCCAGCAGTGACGGGTCGCGCCGGATCATCTCGGCGAGCCGGGCGGCCGGGTCGGTACCGACCGGGTCGTGCCCGGGGTCGACCACCGTCTTCACCGACATCGGCCAGGCCGGCGGCGGCTTCGGCGCGGGCACCGGACCCACCGTGACCGTCGGTCCGGCCCAGGAGACCCGTAACGGGTACGCCTGGTTGCCCCGCTCCACCCGGACCGTCACGGCGAGCCCCGGGTGATCGGCGACGACCCGCCGGAGCGCCTCGGCGACCTCCTCGACCGGGTCCCGCCGGGGCGGCGGTGGCGTCTCCCCGCCGCGCAGCCGGTACGCGCCGTGCCCGGCCCGAGGGTCGGTCGGTTCGACCATGTTCGGCCCGGTGGCGTAGGGCTCGGCGAGGTCGGGCCCGGCGCCGTAGGGCTCGGCGAGGTCAGGCCCGGTGGCGTAGGGCCCGACCAGGTCCGGCCCGGTGAGGTCGGGTCCGGCAAGGTCCGGCCCGGTGAGGGCCACGCCCCGGTTTGCCCCCTCGGCCGGCTCCCCGGGCAGCGGGGCCCGGCGGCGCTGCGCCTCCTCGCGCCGGGCCAGCCGGGCCAGTGTCTCGTCCAGATCACCTCTCATCGCGTCCACCCCTTCGATGACCACGGACCGAACCGACGGATGGTTCAGCGTTCCCGGGACCGGGTCGCCCGGTCAAGCGCCCGATCCAGGACGACCAGCAGGGCGTCCCGTACGGAGAGCCGGTCCCGGGCGTCGAACTGCACGAGCGGCACGTGCTCGGCGATCGCCAGCGCCCACCGGATCGACGGCAGGTCCAGGGCCAACCGCCCGTCGAACGCGTTGACGCCAACGGCGAACGGCAGCCCGGCCCGTTCGAAGAAGTCGATCGCCGGATAGCAGTCGTCGAGCCGGGCGCTGTCCACCACCACAAGCGCGCCGAGCGCGCCCCGGGCCAGGTCGTCCCACATGAAACCGAACCGGGCCTGACCTGGCGTACCGAAGAGGTAGAGCTTCAGGCTGCGGTCGATGGTCACGGAGCCGAAGTCCATGGCGACCGTGGTGGTGGTCTTGCCGGCCACCCCGCCCGGATCGTCGACGCCGATCCCGGCGGTGGTCATCTCCGCCTCGGTGGTCAGCGGAGCGATCTCGGAGATCGCGCCGACCGTGGTGGTCTTGCCGACCCCGAAGCCGCCCGCGATGAGGATCTTCACCGGGATCGGCGGGCGGGGCGCGGGTACCCGGCTGACGATCGGGGCCGGTTCCCCGGGCGTGCCCGGCGGCCGGTAGGGCAGTGGTGGTCCGGCCGGTGGGGGCGGTGTGGCCCGGCCGATCAGTGGGGCAGGGTTGCCGTAGCGGGCGGGGGCGCTGTTCGCGGCCGGCCCGCCCTGGGCGGCCGCCCGCCAGTCAGGAGATCGCACGAAGTCCATCAATCACTCGCAGGATGAGGTCGGGATCGAGGGCGTCGTCGCCGTCCGCGACGTGCACGTCGAGGTGGCCGGCGGCGCGTAGGTCACCGACCAGCACCCGGGTCACCCCGAACTGCATCCGGGTCCGGGCGGAGATCTCGGCCACCGACACCGGCTCGACGCAGATCGCGACGATCGCGGCCAGTTCCGGGGCCAGTCGGGCGGTCACCGCCCACGAGACGCTGCCGGGCCGGGCGGTCACCTGGGTCTCCAGGCTGATCGCCGGGTCGCCGTCCACCCGGCCGGCGGTGAGCACGAACGGCCGTAGGCCGGACGGCTCCCCGTCGTCGGCGTCCGTGCTCGGCGTCGGCCGGGTGGACGCACGCAGGAAGGGGCGGATCCGGACGCCGTGTTCCGGCTCCGGATCCTCGTCGGCGGCCCCCGGGATCATTGCTGAACGGCGTTCTTCAGCTCGGCGATCAGGCGGGGGCTCAGCGCACCGCCGGCACGGCCGGCGAAGAGCGTCATCTCGTACGCCACGGTGCCCAGGTTGGCGGTCCGGTCGGCGACCACGCCGAGGACCGAGCCGCTGCTGATCGCGCTGATCAGCAGGTAGCCCTCGGCCATGTCGACGATGACCCGGTTGAGCCCGCCCAGCGCGTACCAGCTGGCGGCGCCGCCGGCGAGGCTGGTCATACCGGAGACCACGGCGGCGAGCCGCTCCGCGTTGGACCGGTCCTTGATCGCGGACATGGCCATCAGGAGTCCGTCCGAGGAGACCGCGATCGCCTCCATCACCCCCGCCGTGCTGGAGGTGAACGAGTCGAGCAACCAGTTGAAGGTGCGCGCCTCGGGGCTGAGGTCGCCGTTGATGCTCTGTTCGACGTTGTCGTGCAGGAACGGGCTGGTCACCGTGATGGATCCTCTTCGTAGCGTCGGTCGGGACTCACTTCGCGCAGAGCACGGGCGACGCCCGCCTCGAATTCGGTGATGAGGTTTCGGACCTCGACGGGGTCGCCGGGGTCGGAGCTGGCCGGGGGCGCGGGCGCCACCGCCGAGACGGACAGGTTCGCGCCGGGTACCCGCCGGCTGAGCCGGGGTCGCTCCGGTGTCGCTTCGGCCGGCGTGATGTCGTCCTCGGCCCGGCGTACCCCGTCCTGGAACGCCTCCACCAGGGCGCGGACCGTGGCCGGGTCGTCCGGGACGCCGATCAGCGGCCCGATCACCGGCCCGGCCGGTGCGGCCGGCGGGCCGGCCGGCAGGTTCGCGCCGGGGACCCGTTTCCGGATCGGTCGGGTCCCGGGCGGCCCGGCCGGACCCGCCGCGCTCGACGGCCGCGCGGCGGACGGCCGTTCGGCCGGCGGGACCGGTGATCCGCCCGGCGGGAATCCGGCGGGCGGCGGCGACGTCGGCCGGGCCGGGCCGGCGGGTGCCGTCGGGCGGGCCGGGCCGGCGGACGGCGTCGTGAAAGCGGGGCCGGCGGGCGGGGGCGCGAAGGCGGGGCCGGCGGGCGGGGGCGCGAAGGCGGGACCGGCGGGCGGCGGCGCGAAGGCGGGGCCGGTCGTCGGCCCGGCGGCCGGGGGAGCGGCCGGGGTCGGGCCGACGACCGGTGTCGGCGGAGTGGTGCCCGCGGGGAGCGCGGCCGGGCCGGCGGGCAGCGTGGTGGGTGGCGCGGTCGCCGCGGTGCCGAGCGGGCCGGTCGTTTCCGGATCGTCGGCGGGCTCGCCGAAGGCGTTCCACGAGTCGCCGCTGGTGATGCTGCGGGTGGCCCGGCTCAGCAGCTCCGCGTCGAAGCCGACCAGGTCGGCGGACGCCGGCGGGACGCCGGCCGCGCGACCCGAGCGAGCGGGTTGCGGACGCCGCTCGCCGGCCGGCACGACGGCCCGGGCCACGGCCGCGTCGGCCGGCTCCGGCCGGCGGACCACGAGCGAGGCGGCCGGGATCTCCACGCCGGCCGTGACGCCGCCGCCGAGCGTCGCCGTCAGCCGTACGTTCCAGCCGTGCCGGCGGGCCAACCGGCCCACCACGAAGAGCCCCAACACCTCGGTCGGCGCGAGGTCGAGCCGTTCCCGCCGGGTGAGCCGGGCGTTCTCCTCGACGAGCCGTTCCTCGGTGAGGCCGATGCCGTGGTCCACCACGAGCAGCCGGGCGCCTACACCGGTCAGCTCGCCGGAGACCACGACGCGGGTGTGCGGGGGTGAGAAGGCGGTCGCGTTCTCCATCAGCTCGGCCAGCGCCAGCACCAGGTCGCCGGCGATCGCGGGCGCCGCGGAGACACCGGGCGGCACCTGCACGTCGACCCGGGTGTAGTCCTCGATCTCGCCGAGCGCGAGCCGGACCACGTCGGCCAGCGGAACCGGCGCCACGTGATCGTCCGAGCCGGTGGCGCCGGAGAGCACCACCAGGCTGCCCGCGTTGCGGCGCAGCCGGCTGGAGATGTGGTCCAGCCGGTAGAGGTGCTCCAGCCGGCCCGGGTCGGCCTCCTGCCGTTCCAGCCGGTCGATGAGCGCGATCTGGCGGCCGACCAGGTTCTGCGTACGCCGGCCGACGTGGCCGAACATCTGCGCCACGTTGCGCCGGCCGGCAACCTGCCGCTCGACCAGCCGGGCGGCGGTGTGCTGCACCCGGTCGAACGCGCGGGCCAGGTCGCCGATCTCGTCCCGGGCGTCGACGTCCACCGGGTCGAGGCGCACCGGCGGCACCGACTCGGTCTCGTCGTCGGCGACCCGGGTCAGCTCCGCCTCGGCGACCCGGGCGACGCGCTCGGCGGACTTGGTGAGCCGGCTCAGCGGCCGGGACACGGTCCGGGCGACGGTCATGCTCAGCAGCACCACCAGGAGAAGGATCACGGCCGCCGCCACGGCGACCAGCCAGGCCGCGGTCAGCGCCTCCCGCTCCTCGGTGCGGGTCTCCGCGATCACGTCCGCGACGATCTTCTTCTCCACGAACTGGCCCAGTGTGATCATCGAGCGGACCGAGGGGAAGAGCGTGTCCAGCGGCACCCGTGCGATCGAAAGGACCGGATCCTGCGCGCTGTCCTGCAGGAAGGTCTGGTTGGTCCGGGCGGCCACCGCCGCGTCGTCGAGCAGCGCCAGCTGCAACTGCTCCGGCGTGATCAGTTTGCGGAACCGCTCGTTGTCCACGTTGAGCGTCGCGACGCAGGCGATGTAGGAGGCGGAAATCGTCGGGTCACCGTTCGCGCGGACCAGGACGATCTGGGTGGCGCACGAGCTCAGCGCCTCGTCGGTGTGCAGCAGCGCGTCCAGTGCGAGCACCTGCCGCCCGGCCGACGAGTCGGTGTCCACCCGGAACGGCAGCCGAAGCGACTCGATCAGCGCCAGGTCGACCCGGGAGAACGTGTTCAAGATCTGTGCCGGGATGGCCCGTCCGTCGAGCGTTGCGGCACGGACGTCGGCGAGCTCGCGTACCCCCTCGATCGCCTCGCTGACCGGCGTCGGCAGCGGTTCGGCGCGCAGGTCGGCGACCCGGTCGTCGACGGTGGCGGACTTCTGGAGCAGCTCGGTGCGGCTGACCCGACCGAGCAGCAGCCCGATCGAGAGCAGTCGTTCCTGCTGGAGGTCCTGGACCAGGCTGCCGATCCGGCTGGCGACGCGTACGGTCTCGGCGGTGTCTGCGGCCCGCTGCGCGGCGGCCACCCGATCGACCACCACCGGCACGGCCAGCCCGACCATGCTCAGCAGCGGAATGATCACCAGCAGGGCGAGCTTGCCCCGGATCCGCAGCCTAGTGAGCAGCATCGAAGGGCCTCCACCGCTCGGCCTCGGGAGCCGTACCGGCCCGGACGGGCAGGCGGTCGGCGTCCCGGACAGGTAGGCGGTCGGCGTCCCGGGCGGGGGACGGTGGGTCCGGGCGGACCGCCGGGGGCCGCGCGGCCTCGGCATGCGTCGGGCGCTTGTCGGCGGGGCGGCGCCGGAACAGCGTCACGGCCAGCCCCACCAGCAGCGCGGTCGCCACCCCGGCCGCGACCCGGGCCAGCAACCGGTCCCGGTCGAGTGCGTCCAGCCGCTTCGTCAGCAGCGCGTCGAGCTGGTCGAGGATGACGGTGCGGAGCTGCTTGGCGGCGGCCTGGGCGCTGATCCCGGCGGCGGTGAGCTGCTGGGGATTCGGCGCGGCCTGCCCGCCGCCCGCCGCGGTGAACGCTTCGAGGGACCGCTGATAGGTGTCCAACGGGGTGAGCACGTTGGCACCCAGGTCGGCGCTCTCCGTGCTGTCCACCGCCGCGCGGAGGTCGGCGACCAGGTCGTTGGCCGGGCCGAACGCGGCCACCCGGAGTTCGGCCAGCTCGATGCCGGTCTTCGTCCGCTCGGCTGCGGGTCGGGTGGCGGCCAGCCGGACCAGGTCGGCGAGCCGGCCGGCGAGCACCGTCGCGGTGGGCAGGGCCCCGCCGATGCCGTCCTGGAGGAAGAACGTGTCCGACTGCGGGTCGCGGATCAGGCCGGAGCTTTCCCGAACCTTCCGGTAGAGGGCGAGCAGCAGGTCGGCGGCCTCGCCGTACGCCTGGTAGGCCGCCTCCGGATCGGTGAGTTCGCGCTCCGGCATCCCGTCCAGCTTCGCCCGCAGCCCGGCCCAGCGGTCGTGGCTGCGCAGCTCGTCGCCGACGGCGTCGTCCACGCTCGCCACCTCTTCGATGGCGGCGCTGAGCGCGGCGCGGGAGGCCGGCGCCTGGGCGACGGCCGTGGACTGGACCTCCACCAGCGAGTCGGTGAGCGGCCCGAGGGCGCGCAGGTAGCGGACGCCGAGTCGTTCCCGGGCGGCCAGGTCGTGGTCGTCCGCGGTGTTCCCCTCGGCGAGCGCGAAGAGCAGGCCGAGCGGGGCGACCAGCACCAGCGCCAGCAGCAGGGGCAGGACGCGGCCCGGCACGGAGGGCCGCCGACGGACCCGCGGCGCGGGGACGGTCATGGTGTCTCTCCTCCGGCGACGGCGACGGCGGGGCGATCGGTGCCGCGGGAGGTCGCCGTGAGCAGTCCCGTGCACCGGACCGGAAAATTAGTCGAACCGGGCGTGGCTGGAACCGTGGTCACGGAGTCGGCTTCACGTCAGTTCGTCCTCGGGTGACCGATAGTAAGTTGTGGCCACACGCAGCGTCGGATCAGGCCGCCGAGACGTGGCATCGACGACGGTTTGCAACCGTAGATGTGATTTCACGGGATGCGAATACATCCCGCTGGGATGCTCTGGACCTGCTGCGGACGACGGCCGGTACGCACCGAACGGCGCAGTCGAATGGACGTACGGCGGATCTCAGGGAACGCTCAGCGGACGGCCCGTACCGTGTGCCACATGAGATCACCGCTGCCCGTCGCACGGGTCCGGCGTGCCCTGTCCGGCCACCCGCGCCGGCTCGTCGCCGCCGTGGTGGTGGTAGTCCTCGTCGCCGCCGCCCTGGTCTGGGTGGCCCGGCCGCAGGGCCCGGACTTCCGGACCGAGCCGGCCCTGGTGACCGTCCGCTCGGGACCGGACGGGGACGAGCCGGTCGACCTGGACACCACGCTCTACCTGCCCGACGACGCCTCCGGCGACAACCGGGTGCCGGCGGTGCTGCTGGCGCACGGCTTCGGCGGCACCAAGGAGTCGGTCCGCTCGGACGCGGAGGACCTGGTCGCCCGCGGCTACGCCGTGCTCACCTGGACCGCCCGCGGCTTCGGTCGCAGCGGCGGCCAGATCCACCTGGACAGTCCCGACTACGAGGTGCGGGACGCGCAGCGGCTGCTGGACCGGCTCGCCGCCCGTCCGGAGATCCGCCTCGACGCGGCCGGCGACCCGCGGGTCGGCGTGGTCGGCGGCTCGTACGGCGGCGGTTTGGCCCTGCTGCTGGCCGCGCAGGACCGCCGGGTCGACGCGATCGTCCCGATGATCACCTGGAACGACCTGTCCCGGGCGTTCCTGCCGGAGAACACCGGCAAACCGCCCACCGAGGGCGTGTTCAAGAAGGGCTGGGCCGGCATCTTCTTCGGCGGCGGCGGCAACGCCGGCTCGGGCCCGGCCGGGCTGTCCGGCGCCACCGCCGCCGCGCCGGAGGGCGCGCCCGCCTCGGCCGGGCCGGCGAGCCCGCAGCCGGGCGCCGGACCGGGCAGTGGCTCCGGCCGGGCGCCTGGTGGCGCCGCCGACCCGTCCTGCGGCCGGTTCGCCGCCGACGTCTGCGCCGCGTACCTGCGCATCGCCACCACCGGCCGGGCCGACGCCGCCGCGGTCGAGCTGCTGCGCCGCTCGTCGCCGGCCCCGGCGCTGAACCGGATCAAGGCCCCCACCCTGCTGGTGCAGGGCGAGGCGGACACGCTCTTCCCGCTCACCGAGGCGGACGCCAACGCGCGCGGCATCGCCGCGGCCGGCACCCCGGTCCGGGTCGCCTGGTTCACCGGCGGCCACGACGGCGGCGCCGGGCCGACCTCCGACTCCGACCGGGTGAAGTTCCTGACCGCGCAGTGGCTCGACCACTACGTCAAGGGCGAGGGGGCGGCACCGGGCGACTCCTTCACGTTCTCCCGGATCGCCGGGTTCGACGCGCTCGACCGGGGTCTGGTGGCCACCGGCTACCGCACCGACGACTACCCGGGCGTGACCGGGCAGGAGCGTCGCGACGTGGCGCTCACCGGCCCGGCCCAGCCGGTCGCCGTACCGCCGAACGGCAACCCGGCGGCCATCTCCACGATCCCGTTCGCCGGCGCGCTCGGCTCGCTGCTGGACGGCGTGGCCGGCGACATCCCCGGCCAGCACGCGCGCTTCGAGTCGGCGCCGCTCGACGACCCGGTCGACGTGGTGGGCGCACCGACCGTACGGATCCGGGCCGCCTCGGCGACCGGCGAGGCGGTGCTCTTCGTCAAGCTCTACGACGTCGACCCGCAGGGCGCGGCCACGCTCCCCGACGGCCTGGTCGCGCCGGTCCGGCTGACCGGCCTGCCGGCCAGCCTCGACGCCGCGACGCCGGTGACGGTCACGCTGCCGGCGATCGTCCGCCGGGTCGAGGCCGGGCACCGGCTGCGGCTCGTGGTGGCGACGTCGGACCAGGCGTACGCCACGCCTGCCGAACCGGCCGTGCACACCGTGGCGCTCGGCGACGGCCCGCTGGTGCTGCCCACCGTGGACGCCGCGCCGATCCCCACCTCGGCCGCGATCTGGCGCTGGGTGCTTGTCGGCCTGCTCGCCGCGATCGCGGTCGGGCTCGTCGTGGTCGTCCTGCTCGCCCGCCGCCGGCAACGCCGCCAGGACCGCTCCGTGCACCCGGAGTACGCGGGCGTGCCGCTCGCCGTGCGCAACCTGCGCAAGGAGTACGCGGACGGCTTCGTCGCCGTTTCCGAGGTGGACTTCGAGGTGCACCCCGGCCAGGTGGTCGGCCTGCTCGGGCCGAACGGCGCCGGCAAGACCACCACGCTGCGGGTGCTGATGGGGCTGACCCAGCCCACCGCCGGGGAGATCTACGTGTTCGGGCACCGGCTGGTGCCCGGTTCGCCGGTGCTCTCCCGGATCGGCGCGCTCGTCGAGGGGCCGGGTTTCCTGCCGCACCTGTCCGGGCTGGACAACCTGAAGGCGTACTGGCGGGCGACCGGCCGGCCGTGGGCGGACGCGCACTTCGACGAGGCGCTGGAGATCGCCGGCCTGGGTGACTCGGTGCACCGGCGGACGAAGAAGTACAGCCACGGCATGCGGCAGCGGCTCGCCATCGCCCAGGCCATGCTCGGCCTGCCCGAGCTGCTGGTGCTCGACGAGCCGACGGACGGGCTCGACCCGCCGCAGATCGCCGAGATGCGCCGGGTGCTCCAGCGCTACGCCACGGACGGCCGGGCGGTGCTGGTCTCCAGCCACCTGCTGGCCGAGGTGGAGCAGACCTGCACCCACGCGGTGGTGGTGAACAAGGGGCGGATCGTGGCGTCCGGCCCGGTCGGGGAGATCGTCGGTGAGTCGCCGAGCGTGCTGTTCGAGGTGAGCGACCCGGATGCCGCGCGTACCGTGCTCGACCGGCTCGACGGTGTGCGGGTGCTGCCCGACGACGACGGTGGGCTGGTGGTCGACACGAACGGCACCGCACGCAGCGAGGTGGTGGCCGAGCTGGTCCGGGCCGGCATCGGGGTGGACCGGGTGGTGCCCCGGCGTCGCCTGGAGGACGCGTTCCTCGCCCTGGTCGGCGAGAACTCTCGGGGAAGCGGTGACCGGTGATGGCGGGTTCTCAGGTGGCGTCGAAGGGCAGTGGTGGGGCGGCGGTCGGTTACCGGCCGTCGGCCACGCTGCCGTTCGGGGCGGAGTTCCGGCGGCAGGCGTCGCGTCGGCGTACCCAGTTGGCGCTGGGGTTCATGGTGCTGCTGCCGCTGATCATCCTGATCGCGTTCCAGTTCGACTCCGGGAACGACGACGGCGGCGGGCGGGGCGAGTTCGCCAGCCTGGCCGACCTGGCCACCGCGGGCGGGCTCAACTTCACCCTGTTCTCGATCCTGGTGTCGGCGTCGTTCCTGTTGGTCGTGGTGGTGGCGCTGTTCTTCGGTGACACGGTGGCCAGCGAGGCGAGCTGGGGCAGCCTGCGCTACCTGCTGGCCGTGCCGGTGCCCCGGGCGCGGCTGCTCGCGGTGAAGCTGGTGGTCGCGCTCGCGTACTCCGGGTTGGCGTTGCTGCTGCTCGCGGGCACCGCGCTGCTCGCCGGCACGCTGCGGTACGGCTGGGAGCCGCTGAGCAGTCAGGTCTCCGCCGAGCTGGCCCCGGCCGACGGGTTGCTCCGGTTGCTCGGGGTGCTCGGTTATCTGGCGGTGGTGCTGCTCGTGGTGGCCGGGCTGGCGTTCCTGCTGTCGGTGACCACCGATGCCGCGCTCGGCGCGGTCGGCGGTGCGGTGCTGCTCTGGATCCTGTCCAGCATCCTCGACCAGATCACCGCGCTGGGCGGGCTGCGCGACCTGCTGCCGACCCACTACAGCAGCGCCTGGCTGGGGTTGTTGTCTACGCCGACGCAGACCGACGACGTGGTGCGGGGCGCGATCTCGGCGATCGTCTACGCGACGTTGTTCTGGGGGCTCGCCTTCTGGCGGTTCACCCGCAAGGACATCACCAGCTGAAGTGCAAGGCGGGGGCCCCTCTTAACGCTTCCGGTAGAGGAAGGGGCCCCGCTTAACGTCTCAAGCCCATATCATGGGAGCGTTCCCATGAGATTGTCCCGCCAGCAAGGAATTGATTAACTTCTATTCCTGAGCCCGCCATCCTGGACGTCGCCACATATCGCCCAGGAGGTATCCCATGGTTCCCACGCACTTGAAGGGCCCCGTGCTCTCCCTGTTCCGCATCGTCGTCGGCCTGCTCTTCATGCTCCACGGCGCGGCGTCGATCTTCGGCATACTCGGCGGCAACCCGGTCACCGGCGAGGCGATCCCGGTCGGCACCTGGCCCGGCTGGTGGGCAGCGCTGATCCAGTTGGTCTGCGGCGCGCTGGTGCTCGTCGGCCTGGGCACCCGCCCGGCCGCGCTCCTCGCCTCCGGCTCGATGGCGTACGCGTACTTCGTGGTGCACCAGCCGCACGGCCTGCTGCCCATCCGCAACGGCGGGGAGGCGGCCGCGATGTTCTGCTGGTCGTTCCTGCTGGTCGCGGTGCTCGGCCCGGGCACCTGGGCGCTCGACGCCCTGCTGGCCCGCCGCCGCGCGGCAACGTCGGAGGC
Organism: Micromonospora sp. WMMD975; assembly: GCF_029581215.1. Lineage (NCBI taxonomy): Bacteria > Bacillati > Actinomycetota > Actinomycetes > Micromonosporales > Micromonosporaceae > Micromonospora > Micromonospora sp. WMMD975. The sequence continues at coordinate 5,189,894 of NZ_CP120739.1, read as the reverse complement.
TCCTTCGCCCTCCCGCGCCTCCGTCCCCGCCTGAACCCCGCGCATTCGCGATCTTGGTACGAGGCTGCCCCTCAGGGGACGGTCCCGTACCAAGATTCAGCCCGGCACCCGCCGGGGTGGGACGCGGGGAGCTGGCAGCGGCGGGGGAGTGGGCCGGGGAGGCGGGCGTCGCACCAGACCGGGGTACGCGCAGACTGTCGGTCCTCCTCGGACAGCGTCGTCTCGCCGAAGTCGACGGCGAGCACGTGACCGAGTGAGCGACGCAGCGCCATGGCCAGGGCGGCGGCCTCGTCGATGCTGGTCAGCGTGGTGGGCAGGTGGATGATCCAGTGCGGATCGGTCATCGCGGCCCACCCATGCCGGACAATCCACAGGTGTACGTCGACAGCGCGTCAACGGCCGCCGTCAGGCTCTCCGCCATCAGGGCGAGTTGTTCGGCGGCGCGCCGCCACTGCCGGACGGCGTCAGCGGCGGCCGGGTGGTCATCCGGGGCGGCGTCGAGGAGTTGGCGCCCGGCGACGGTGACCCGATCGGGGAGCCGGCCGATCCGGTCGGCGGTCGCGCCCAGCCGGCTCCGCACGCCGTCCAGCGCCTCGACCAACCCGCCGACGGTGACGGTCTCCCGGTGGTCGGCGGCCACACGGAGCCGGCGTACCCCGTCGCTGATCTGGGACTCCGCGTCCCCGGCCAGGTCCAGGGCGTCCTCGCCGCTGCGCCGGGCCAGCTTGATCGCGGGATGCGCGCACCCCGCTCCGACGCGTTCCAGCAGCACGGTGGCGGCGGCCACCGCGAGGTACGTCTCCCGCAGTTCGCCGGCCACCTGCTCGACAGCCCAGATCGCGCTGGCGGCGGTCACCTCCGGATTCGTCTCCGCCTCCGTCACATCGGGTCTCCTTCGCTAGTGAGGTGCCGGGGCGGCGCACTGGTGCCGTCGAAGACGTGCGCTGCCCCGGCTGGGGGGATCGACCAGTGCCTAGCTGGGCGTTCCTTCGGGAAGCTTTACCGATAATACTGGTAAAGTCAACGATGCGCTTGAAGTGTCTCCCGGCTTCGTGATCAGATGGGCATGCCTAGCTGGGAGCACTCGCATGTCCACACCGCGCAGATTCGAGCCGCACTACCGCAGGATCATCGCCGACATCAGGAGGCGCATCGCCGAAGGCGAGTGGCCGCCCGGTCACAAGCTGCCGTCCACCAAGGAGTTGGCGGATCTGTACGAGGTGGGCAGCCAGTCGACCGTCCGGCAGTCCATCACGATCCTGATCGAGACCGGCGAGTTGTACGGCCACCAAGGTCTCGGCGTGTTCGTTCCGGACGCCAACAAGTAGCCCGGCCGCCTTCGTCGTTGCTCCCGGTCGGGGCGTCTTCGTCCGTGAGGTGGGCGGATAGCTGCGCATCGTCGATCTAGGAGTTGTGGCACCCCACAAAAGGCGCATAATCCGCGAGCCTTGGTGCCACAAGTCCATGATCGGTGCCACCGATAGAGATCTTTGGAAGCGAAGTGCCCCTCCAGGGGCCCTTTCCTTCCAAGTCACCTGGTCTCGTCGGGACGCCGCGCAGGCGTGAAAACGGGCAACCGGCCGCACGGTGGCCTACTCTCCGGCCGGGTCTCGTGCGAGGAAGCGTGGGCGGTGATCGTTTGGCCATGATCAACACCAGTTCGGTGAAGTGGGGGCATCGCCGGTGGTCGGATACCGCCACATCACCGAACTGGCGTCCGGCCTACCGACGTCTCCCGAGCACCGCGGGCATCAAGACGGCCAAACGGGTGCAAGCTGAGTCTGTTTACCGGTCAGATCGCTTGGATCCCGGAGTGCGAGACTGCGCGCCCGCCATGTGGGGGCAGGGCGGCGGGCCGCCGTCAAGGTCAACTCGCTGTCAGAGCGGGTTGATCGGGGCGTCGGCGGTGGACGGCGGGCCGCTCGGCTCGGCCGGTTCCGTGGTCACCTCGGGGTCGCGGCGCTTCCAGGCGCTGACCCCCAGCCGGCCGGTGTTGCCCAGGTCGATCGGACCGTCCAGCGCGACCGGGTACGCCGGCCGGCCGCTGACCGGGGCGACGTCGAGCTGCCTGCCCTCGGTCGCCACCACTGTCGCGTCGGTGACGGTGTTGCGCCAGAGCAACGCCGCGCCGGCCCGCTCGCCGGGGCGCAGCACGACCCGGGTGGGTGGGGCGTCGAAGCCGGAGGTGATCCCGGTGGCGCCGGGGACGATCCGGACCGTGATCCGGTCCCCGTCGGCGTCCCGGAGGCGGACCGCCGGATAGCCGCGCAACTCGTACGGCTGATCTCCGCAGTTGACCAGGTCCAGGCCCATGGCCCGCAGCCCCATCGCGGCGCTCACCCCGGTTTCGGTGATCCGGATGCCCTCCGGGGTGCACGACGGGGTGGGCGAGGCGGTGGGGGCGGTCGGCTGCGGGGGCAGCGGGTCGATCGGCGCCGGTGCCCGGGTGCAGGCCGCCACTAGCGTCAGCGCCGCGAGAAGACCGGTGCCGGCTGCCGCGTTCCGCATCCGGTGATCATGCCACCCGTGTGGCCCACTGCGTGGGACCCCCGGGTGGCAGCTCCGTGAGCAGCGCATAGACTCGGCGGCACAACTGCATACCTCATCCAGAGGGGCTGAGGGATACGGCCCGACGACGCCCCGGCAACCACCCGCCACGCTCGACGACGAGCGACCGCGGGCAGGTGCCAATTCCGTCCCCGCCGCACCCGGCGATGCGGGGAAAGATGAGAGGAACCTCTCGGCATGACGTCGACCCTTCCCGCCGTCTCCGGCATCGACACCACCCGCAGCCCGGCCCGCGCCCTGGTCTGTCGCGCCTGTTCCGCGCGCTACCCGCTGGCCGCGCAGCACGCCTGCTACGAGTGTTTCGGCCCGCTTGAGGTCGACTACGACACCGCCGCCCTGGCCACCGTCACCCGGGCGCAGATCGAATCCGGCCCGAACAGCATCTGGCGCTACGCCGCCCTGCTGCCGGCCGGCCAGGACCCGGCCACCCGGGTCACCCTCGACCCGGGTCTGACCCCGCTCGTGGCCGCCGGCAACCTCGCCGCCGAGCTGGGGCTCACCGGCCCGCTCTGGGTCAAGGACGACAGCGCCAACCCCACCCACTCGTTCAAGGACCGTGTCGTGTCGGTGGCGCTCACCGCCGCCCGCGCGCTCGGCTTCACCCGCTACGCCTGCGCGTCCACCGGCAACCTGGCCAACTCGGTCGCCGCGCACGCGGCCCGGGCCGGCGTGCCGTCGGTGGTCTTCATCCCCAGTGACCTGGAGCAGGGCAAGGTCGTCACCACCGCGGTCTACGGCGGTGACCTGGTCGCGATCGACGGCTCGTACGACGACGTGAACCGGCTCTGCGGCGAGCTGGTGGAGACCGACGAGTTCGAGGACACCGCGTTCGTCAACGTGAACGTCCGGCCGTTCTACGCGGAGGGCTCCAAGACGCTCGGGTACGAGGTGGCCGAGCAGCTCGGCTGGCGCATCCCGGCGCAGGTGGTCATCCCGATGGCCAGCGGCGAGCTGCTCACCAAGATCGACAAGGCGTTCACCGAGCTGGTGGAGATCGGCCTGGTGGAGGCGCCGGCCGGTGGCTGGACGGTGTTCGGCGCCCAGTCCGCCGGCTGCAACCCGATCGCCACCGCGCTGCACGACGACCGCGACACCATCGTCCCGGTCAAGCCCACAGGCATCGCCAAGTCGCTGAACATCGGCGACCCGGCCGCCGGGGTGTACGCGCTGGAGGCGGTCCGCCGCACCGGCGGCTGGATGGAGTACGCCGACGACGACGAGATCCGCGCCGGCATCCGACTGCTGGCCCGGACCACTGGCGTGTTCGCCGAGACCGCGGGCGGCGTGACGGTGGCGGTGCTGCGCAAGCTGGTGGAGTCCGGCAAGCTCGACCCGACCGCCGAGACGGTGGTCTTCAACACCGGCGAGGGCTTGAAGACCCTCGACGCCGTGGCTGCCGCCGCCGGCCCCACGCACCGCATCAAGCCCAGCCTCCGCGCCGCCCGCGACGCCGGCCTCCTCTCCTGACCTCCTGACCCGTCCGACAAGGCGTTGATCAAGGAGTAGGCGTCAGCGGCAGTGGCCGATCCGGACGCGAACTCCTTGGTCAACTTGCCGCAGCGGGTGACGGGGGATGTGCGGGGAGTGGCAGAAAACCACCCCCGAGGACTTGACGGCAGGAACCGGACGGCGCAAGATGCTCGGTGCGGGAGGGCATCCGCCGGAGACTTTTCGAAGTTTTGCGACCCAACGCCGGAGGCGTTGTGCGGACGTCCCTCCCGACCAACCTCGGACAGGGCCAGCGGAAATCCGCTGGCCCTGTCGCCGTTCCCGGGCCAGGATCGCCGCCATGGGCCTGACCGTCACCCCGCTCGATCCCGCCGACCGACCCACGCTCGACGCGGCGTACCGGATCGCGGAGGCGGCCCGCGCCGTCGACGAACCGGACCTGCCGCCGACCTGCCGGCGGCGGTTCGAGGCACTGCTGCGGCACCCGATGCCCGGCATCGACGGGCGCTGGGCCGTCGCCCGCCTCGACGGGGTGCCCCTCGGCTGGCTCCGGCTGCACCTGCACACGCTGGAGAACACCGAGAACGCCAGCGTCGAGCTGGTGGTCGACCCGGCCCACCGCCGTCGCGGGATCGGGCGGGTGCTGCACGAACACGGCATGCGCCTGCTGCGGGAGCACGGCGGCAAGCGGCTTGTCGGCTCCACCGCCGCCGCGCTGCCCGGCCAGGAAGAGCGGGAATTCCCGGGCGCGGCGTTCGCCGCCGCCATGGGCGCGAAGGCGGCGAACGCCGACGTCCGCCGCCGGCTCGACGTGACCGCGCTCGACCGGTCCCGGCTGGCCACGCTGTCGGCCGAGGCCCGCGCGGCGGCCACCGGCTACCGGACGGTGCACTGGCGCGACCATGTGCCCGAGGAGTACGCCTCGGACGTCGCCCACCTGGAGGGCCGGCTGCTGCTCGACGCGCCCATGGGGGAGCTGGCATGGGAACAGCAGAAGATGGACGCGCAGCGGAAGCGGGGCGTGGAGCGGGCGCTCGACGCCCGGGGCGTGCGCCGCTACAACACCGGCGCGGTGCACGAGGCGTCCGGCCGGCTCGTCGGCTGGAGCCAGCTCAGCCTCGACGCCAGCAGCACCGAGCACGCCTGGCAGCAGATCACCATCGTCGACTCCGGCCACCGCGGCCACCGGCTCGGCCTGCTCTGCAAGACCACCAACCTGGCGTACGCGCTGGGCCACGAACCGGCGCTGCGAAACGTCGACACCTGGAACGCCGCCGCCAACGCCCACATGATCGCGATCAACGAACAGCTCGGTTTCCGCCCGGCGGCCGGCTCCGTCGACTGGCAGTTGACCATCTGAGTTGTGACACGCCCCTACTGATCTGGTGCCTTTCTGTTGCATGATGGCGGGCATGACGGAGACCCCGCACCCCCTGTACGACAGGCACGCCGAAACCCTCGACCGGGCGCTGACCGCGATCACGGAGCGCGGGTACTGGTCCGCCTATCCCGAGTCGCCCAGCCCCCGGGTGTACGGCGAGACCGCAGCCGCCGACGGCAAGGCCGCCTTCGAGGCGTACCTGGGTGGCGACTTCCCGCTCGACCAGGCCGCTGACGGCACCACCGTCGCCACCGAGGCCAGCCCGTTCGGGGTGTCGCTGGACGTGCGCTACCCGCACGCCGGCGCCGACGAACTGGTGGCCGCCGCCACCGCCGCGCTCCCGGCCTGGCGCGACGCCGGCCCGAAGGCCCGGGCCGGGGTCTGCCTGGAGATCCTCGACCGCCTCCACCGGAACATCTTCGAGCTGGCCAACGCCGTGCAGTTCACGAGCGGCCAGGCGTTCGTGATGGCGTTCCAGGCCGGCGGCGCGCACGCGCTGGACCGCGCCCTGGAGGCGGTCGCCTACGCGTACGCCGAGATGACCCGCCACCCGGGGACGGCCGGCTGGGAGAAGGCCGCCGGCAAGGGCGACCCGCTGCGGATGACCAAGACGTTCCACGTGGTGCCGCGCGGGGTGGCGCTCGTCATCGGCTGCAACACGTTCCCGACCTGGAACTCGTACCCCGGGTTGTTCGCCTCGCTCGTCACCGGCAACCCGGTGCTGGTGAAGCCGCACCCGCGGGCCGTGCTGCCACTGGCGATCACCGTGCGGTACGCCCGCCAGGTGCTCGCCGAGGCCGGCTTCGACCCGAACCTGGTGCAGCTCGCCCCCGAGGCCGCAGGCGAGAAGCTCGCCTCGACGCTGGCCCTGCACCCGGCCGTCAAGATCGTCGACTTCACCGGCTCCACCGAGTACGGCGACTGGCTGGAGGCGAACGCCCGGCAGGCCGCCGTCTACACCGAGAAGGCCGGCCTGAACACGGTGGTGATCGACTCCACCGACGACTTCGCCGGGCTCTGCCGCAACCTCGGCTTCACGCTGACGCTCTACAGCGGTCAGATGTGCACCACCTCGCAGAACCTGCTGATCCCGCGCGACGGCATCGACACCGACCAGGGGCACAAGAGTTTCGACGAGGTGGCCGCCGGCATCGCCGGCGCGGTCGGCAAGCTGACCGCCGACCCGGCCCGCGGTGTCGAGCTGACCGGCGCGATCGTCAACGACGGGGTGCTGGAGCGCCTCGACGAGATCGCCAAGGTCGGTGAGCCGGTGCTGGAGTCCCGCACCGTCGAGCACCCGTCCTTCCCGGGCGCCGTGGTGCGTACGCCGACCGTGGTCAAGCTGGACGCCGGCGACACCGCGACCTACGGGCGGGAGTGGTTCGGGCCGATCTCGTTCGCCATCGCGACCGACTCGACCGAGCACAGCCTGCGCATCCTGCGCGAGACGGTGGGGGAGAAGGGCGCGTTGACCGCGGCCGTCTACTCCACCGACGAGGCGGTGCTGGACGCGGCCGAGGCGGCGGCGGTCGACGCCGGGGTGCACCTGTCCTGCAACCTGACCGGCGGCGTCTTCGTCAACCAGTCGGCGGCGTTCTCCGACTTCCACGGCTCGGGCGCGAACCCCGCGGCGAACTCCGCCCTGACCGACGGCGCATACGTGGCAAACCGCTTCCGCGTCGTGCAGTCACGCCGCCACGCGTGAAAGGCGGGGCCCCTGCTTAACGCATTCGGTAGAGGAGGGGCCCCCTTTTAACACTCCACCGGGGTCAGGCCGGGCGACGCATCTGGAGTTCGCGCAGGGTGGGGATGCGCGGGTGCGGGACGCGTACCCCGGTGTCGGTGAAGCCCAGCTTCTGGTAGGCCCGGCAGGCACGGTCGTTGCCGACCACCACCTCCATCATCAGCTCGGGCCGCCCGCACGCCCGGGACCAGGCCGCCACCTCGTCCACGAGCGCGGCGAGCAGCCCGGTGCCCCGCCGGGCCGGGGTCACGTAGACCGCGTAGACGAGCGTCAGGCCCGGCTCGTCCGGCGCGGCCGTGCCGCCGGCGTGGCCGACGAGGCGACCGCCCGGGTCGGCGACGAACTGGGCGGTGTGATCGCCCCGGGAGACCGCCGCGACCCGGGCCGCGAAGTCCGCGTGCGGCCGGGCGGCGGCCTCGGCGACGGTCTCCAGGAAGGCCAGCGGGGCGTCGGCAAGCATCTCCAGCCGGAGCGCCCGCATCCGGGCGGCGTCCTCCGGGCGGATCCGGCGGACCGTGGTCGGGGCGGGCGCGCTGGTCATGCCGCATACATACCGGACCGGTCCGGTGATGGCGCCGCCGGGTGCCCGGCGCGGTCCGGAATGCGCCCGATTTGTGGTCGTGCGCGGTCGTCACTCCTCGTGTAGCGTGCGATTTCGGTCACCGATTCAGCGGCCGTCGCCGATCGCCGAAACGGTGCGCCGCCGGTGCCGGTCCGCCGGTCTCCGGGTCTTGGGACGCCGCGCAGAGTGAGGAAGTGCACCGTGGCACAGGGCACCGTGAAGTGGTTCAACGCCGAAAAGGGCTACGGCTTCATCGCCGTCGACGGCGGGCAGGATGTCTTCGTCCACTTCTCCGCGATCGAGATGGACGGCTACAAGGCGCTTGAGGACGGCCAGCGGGTCGAGTTCGAGATCGCCCAGGGGCAGAAGGGTCCGCAGGCCGAGCGCGTTCACGTCATCTGATCATCGGCGGTCGCCCTCGCGCGGCCGAACCACCCCCCGACCGGGGCTGCGGTGCGGCTCCGCACCGTGGAAGATCATGAGCCGTTCCAGCCGTCGCCGCTGAGGAGGGCCCATGTCCGAGCTGCCCCCGTCGGGTGCCGAACCGGTGCCCCCGGTCGACCCGACCCGGCCCCCGTCGCCGCCCGCCGACCCATGGGCCCCCGCCGACCCGTGGTCCGGCCCGGCCGCCGACCAGCCCGGCCCGGTCGCCGCCGACCAGCCCGGCTCGTACCCGGCCGTGCCACACCAGCCCGGGTACGGCCTGCCCTCGGGCTCCGGGCCGCAGGGCACCCCGCCGGGCTGGCCTGCACCGCAGGGCACCGCGCCCTCGGGCTTCGCGCCGGACGGCGCTCCGTCTGGCTGGTCCGCGCCGCAGGGCGCTCCGCCCGGGTGGTCCGCGCCGCAGGGCGCTCCGCCCGGGTGGTCCGCGCCGCAGGGCGCTCCGTCTGGCTGGTCCGCGCCGCAGGGCGCTCCGTCCGGCTGGTCCGCGCCGGACGGCTGGCACTGGCCGGCGGCCGGGGCGCCCGGTTCGGCGTACCCCGGTCACCCGATGCCCGGTTCGGCGTACCCCGGTCACCCGATGCCCGGGGCGGCGTACCCCGCGTGGCCGATGCCCGGCGGTCATCCCGGCTGGTATCCCGGTCTCGACCCGCAGGACCCGCTTGTCACCCCGCCGCACGCGGGCGTGGGGGGTTGGTTCGCGCGGTGTGCCGGCGCGGTCCGGCGGGGCTGGCGGCACCTGGTGCCGATCATGCTGCTCACCCAGGCCGTACCGGCTGCGGTGATCTCCGTCGTCTCGCTGTTCCTCGTCCCCACCGATCAGATGGCGGCCGGTCCGGACGGCGCGCCGGTGCTGCCGGACGGTTACCTGGAGCAGACGCTCGCGTTCTACGGCGTGGTGCTGCTGGCCACCCTGGTCTTCGGCCCGCTCCAGGCTGTCGGCTGGGCCGCCGGAACCTGGGTGGTCGCGCGGCAGGCGGCCGGTGCGCCGGTGGGTCTGGGCGGCGCGTTCCGGTACGGGGCGCGCCGCGCGCTCGGTCTCTGGGGCTGGACGATCGTCGCCTCGCTGCTGATCACGTTCGGCGCCTGCTTCTGTCTGCTGCCGGGCGTGTACGCCGGGTTCGCGGTCGCGTTGTTCGGGCCGGTCCACCTGTTCGAGCGGCAGGATCCGATCGGCCGGTCGTGGCGGTTGTTCCATCGGAGCTTCGGCATGGTGCTGGGCCGGGTGGCGCTCGTGGCGTGCGCGCTGCTCGCGGCGGCGGTGCTGGACGTCGTGGTGGGCGCGGTGAGCGGCGCGGTGTTCGGTGCCGATCCGACGACCGCGCCGGGCACCACGGTCGGGGCGGTGGCGCTGGCCGTGGTGGGTGCCGCGCTCGCCGCGCCGGCCTACCTGGCGCAGCTCGTCGGGCTGGTCGTCGCGTACGCCGAGCAGCGGGCGCAGGAAGGCCCGGTGAACGCGGCCCGGCTGGCGGCGGAACTCGGCTGACCGGCGCTGTCGTGCTTGCACTCGGCTAGGGAGAGTGCTAAACAAGTCATTGGCACTCGCGTACGGTGAGTGCCAATGGTCGGGGCGGTAGGGCCACGGCCGCACCGGTGTCCGAAGGGGCGCCGGAGTGGCACGGGGCCGGTCGTCGCGGGCTGTCCGGCCCGACCGAGGAGGACGTCGTCGTCGCCAGGTGGCGACGTCCCCAAGGTGCGTACACCAGACGGCCCACCCGGGCATCCGGGTGGCCCGTGAGTGTCCAGGAGGACAACGCCGTATGGCCAAGATGATCGCGTTCGACGAAGAGGCGCGCCGCGGCCTCGAGCGGGGCATGAACCAGCTCGCCGACGCCGTGAAGGTGACGCTCGGCCCGAGGGGCCGCAACGTCGTGCTCGAGAAGAAGTGGGGTGCCCCCACCATCACCAACGATGGTGTGAGCATCGCCAAGGAGATCGAGCTCGAGGACCCGTACGAGAAGATCGGCGCCGAGCTGGTCAAGGAGGTCGCGAAGAAGACCGACGACGTTGCCGGTGACGGCACGACGACGGCGACCGTCCTGGCCCAGGCTCTCGTCCGTGAGGGCCTGCGCAACGTGGCCGCCGGCGCCAACCCGATGGCCCTGAAGCGGGGCATCGAGGCCGCCGTCTCCAGCGTCTCGGAGGAGCTGCTCAAGCTCGCCAAGGACGTGGAGACCAAGGAGCAGATCGCCTCCACCGCCTCCATCTCCGCCGCTGACCCCAGCGTCGGTGAGATCATCGCCGAGGCGATGGACAAGGTGGGCAAGGAAGGCGTCATCACCGTCGAGGAGAGCAACACCTTCGGCCTGGAGCTTGAGCTCACCGAGGGCATGCGCTTCGACAAGGGCTACATCTCCGCCTACTTCATGACCGACCCGGAGCGTATGGAGGCCGTCTTCGACGACCCCTACATCCTGATCGTCAACAGCAAGATCTCGTCGGTGAAGGACCTGCTCCCGATCCTGGAGAAGGTCATGCAGTCGGGCAAGCCGCTGCTGATCATCGCCGAGGACCTGGAGGGCGAGGCCCTGGCCACCCTGGTGGTCAACAAGGTCCGGGGCACCTTCAAGTCGGTCGCCGTCAAGGCGCCGGGCTTCGGTGACCGCCGCAAGGCCATGCTGACCGACATCGCCATCCTCACCGGTGGCCAGGTCATCAGCGAGGAGGTCGGCCTCAAGCTGGACGCCGTCAACCTCGACATGCTGGGCCACGCCCGTAAGGTCGTGGTGACCAAGGACGAGACCACCATCGTCGACGGCGCCGGTGACGCCGACCAGATCCAGGGTCGGGTCAACCAGATCCGGGCCGAGATCGACAAGAGCGACTCCGACTACGACCGGGAGAAGCTGCAGGAGCGTCTGGCCAAGCTGGCCGGCGGTGTTGCGGTGATCAAGGTCGGCGCGGCCACCGAGGTCGAGCTGAAGGAGCGCAAGCACCGCATCGAGGACGCCGTCCGCAACGCGAAGGCCGCCGTCGAGGAGGGCATCGTCCCGGGTGGTGGCGTCGCGCTGGTGCAGGCCGGCAAGACCGCCTTCGACAAGCTGGACCTGGCCGGCGACGAGGCGACCGGCGCGCAGATCGTCAAGATCGCGCTGGACGCCCCGCTGCGGCAGATCGCCGTCAACGCCGGCCTCGAGGGTGGCGTCGTCGTCGAGCGGGTGCGCAACCTCGACCCGGGTCACGGCCTCAACGCCGCGTCCGGCGAGTACGTGGACCTGCTGGCCGCGGGCATCATCGACCCGGCCAAGGTGACCCGTTCCGCACTGCAGAACGCCGCCTCGATCGCCGCGCTGTTCCTCACCACCGAGGCCGTCGTGGCGGACAAGCCGGAGAAGACCCCGGCCGCCCCGGCCGGCCCGGGTGGCGGGGAGATGGACTTCTGAGTCCAGCTTCACCAGTACGCCGAGAAGGGGCGGGCCGCGTCAGCGGTCCGCCCCTTCCGCGTACGCGCTCAGGTGGGCAGCGGGCGTTGGTTGCGTCGCTTGTGCGCCCGGTCGTAGGGCGGCAGCAGCCGCCTGGGCTCGTCCACCGGCTGCCGTGACTCCTCCTCGGCCGGCTGGTCGGCGGCGGCCTGCTCGGCGTCGCCGAGGTCGAGTCGATCGGCGATCCGCTCCCCGGTCGGTGCGAAGTCGTCGGTCCGTTCGTCATCCGTGGTCATGCGCCGCCTCCTCTGCTCCTCGACGGTAGGGCCGATCGGTCACCAGGGCGGCCGAACGGCGTTATGCCCCATTTCGGGCTGCCTGCACCGCCGCGTACGCATCGACCAGGCCCGCGCCGACCGTGTCCCGGGTGCCGCCGCACGTCCCGCCGGCCGGCACCGTGGCCGGGGTGGCGGTCTCGGTGAGGATCCGCCGGGTCCGGTCCAGGTCCCCGATCAGCGCCGGGTTCGCCGACCACATCAGCGCCACCACACCCGCCACCTGCGGCGTCGCCATCGAGGTGCCGTCGAGGGTGGCGTACCCACCGCCGGGGAACGCCGACGGCACGGCCGCGCCGGGCGCCACCAGGTCGGGTTTCGCGACGCCCCCGGTCGGGCCCCGGCTGGAGAACTCGGTGAGCCGGCGGGAACGGTCGACCGCGCCGACCGTGAGCACGTCCGGGTACGGCGCCGGCGGGTCGTTGAGCGAACCGCAGGACGGGCCCTCGTTGCCGGCGGCGGCCACCACCAGGATGCCGGCGGCGGCGAGCGCGGCGGTCGCCGGACGCAGCGCACCCGCGTCGCACCCCTCCAGCGGCGGGCAGCCCCACGAGTTGGTGAGCACGTCCGGCGCGCGTTGCGGCCGACCGTCGGTGAACGGGTCACCGCCGGGCGGGAACGGGGCCAGCATGAACTGGAGGCAGTCGAGATAGCGGGCCGGGTTACCGAGGTTGCGGTCCAGGTTGACGCAGCCGACCCAGCTCGCTCCCGGGGCCACCCCGATCCCGCCGCGCCCCACCGCGCTGCCGAGCGTGTGGGTGCCGTGGCCGCCCCGGTCGGCCGGCGCGCGGCGGTGCTCCCACGGGTCGTACCAGGAGTCGTCGCCGCCCCGGAAACCGGCGGCAAGCGCCGGGTGCCCCCCGTCCACGCCGGAGTCCGAGCTGCCCACCACCACGCCGGCGCCGGTGACGCCCAGCTCCGACCAGACCCGGTCCGCGCCGATCAGCGACACGTTCCAGGTCGGGCCGGTCGGCGCCGGAGTGTCGCCGCGGGCCGGCGGCGCCGCCGCGGGCAGCGGGCGCGGACGCTGGTCCACGAGGACCCGGGCCACCTCGGGGCGGCCGGAGAGCCAGGCCCGCACCGCCGGGCCGCCGTCCGTCTCGATCGCGTTGACCAGGTAGTAGGGCGTCGGGTCGAGACGCAACCGGGTAAGCGTGCGGCGCAGGTCGCCCTGGGTGCGCTCGGCGGTCGCCACCAACCGCCGGTAGACCTCGGCGGCCCGGGCGTCCCGACCGGCCCGACCGGGCCCGCCGGCCGGGAGGCCGCTCAGGTCGGCCTGCTCGCGCAGCACCACGAACAGCCGTTCGCCGTACAGCCCCGGCTGGCCGGGCACCACGTACACCACCGCCACGGCGGCCAGCAGGGCCCCGGCGGCCAGCCCGGCCACGCCCCGCCGGGGAGCGCGGGCGTGGGGGCGGGCGAGCAGCACGCCGTACCCGACGGCGAGCAGGACCGCGACGGCGAACGCGGCGCCGGTGCCGACCGCGACCCAGAACGGCACGTCGCGGCCGGTGGCCAACAGCAGGCTGATCTCCTCCGGGTCGGTGAACGCCAGCGGACCGGCCAACGCCAGGCCGACCAGCCAGCGCACCGGGGCCGGCCCGGCCGACCGGCCGGCGTGCCGGGCCGCGGCCTCCAGCGCGCCGAGCACGAAGCCGAGCGGCGGCAGCAGGACCAGGCCCGGCAACTGGGCGCCGGACTGCCCGGCGCCGGCCGCCAGCAGCGCCAGCGTGACCCCGGCGACCAGGCCGCCGACGAGCACCAGCCGGGCCGGCCGGACCGTGGTCCCACCGGCGAGCCCGGCCCAGAACCGGGGGCCGAGCAGCACCCCCGCCAGCACGCCGAGCGCGGCGGCGGCCAGCGCGGCGAGCAGCGTCTCCAACGCCCCACCCAGCGCGCCCACCCAGGTCCAGGGCAGCAGCGCGGCCAGCCCGGCGGCGATCGCCAGCAGCGCCACCGCGCCGGGCCGCCGGCCGCCGCGGGTCTCACCCTCCGCATCCGAACCCGGGGGTACGCCGGGCGGCGCGTCCGGCGGGACCGGCCGGCGGCGGGCGAGCCGGTCGACGGCGAGCGCGAGCAGCACGGCGGTGACCGCCAGCGCGGCCAGGTACGCCTCGTGGTGCACCGGCGGCAGCGTCCGCAGCAGCGTCGCCGCGCCGAGCGCGACCGCGCCGCCGGTCCACGCCCGCCCGGCCGCCCGCACCGCCGGGGAGCGGGGGGCCAGCGCCAGCGCCAGCGCGGGCCCGCCGACGAGCAGCATGGTGACCACGGCCACCACCGGCCAGGTCGCCACCGCCCGGTCCATCCCGAGCGCCAGCAGCACCTGGTCGACAAGCCAGCCGGTGACCTGGCCGGGCACGGTGACGAGCACCGCCCAGACGCCGGTCGCCGCCGCCGCCACGACCGGCCACGGCCCGGTCTCGCGCGGCGGTGGCGGGGGTACGGGAACAGCGGGCGGGCCGGTCAGCATGGTCATCACGGTACGGCCGGGACGTGTCGTCATGGCGGGGGGACGGCTACCGTGGACGGGTGCGTGACCCCAACGTCTCCCGATCCGTGGCCGGCCAGCTCTCCGCCGAGCGCCGCGCCGACGACCTGCGCCGGCTGCGCGCCGAGCGGTTCGACGTGCTGATCATCGGCGGTGGGGTGACCGGGGCGGGCGCCGCGCTCGATGCCGCGTCCCGGGGGCTGAAGGTCGCCCTGGTGGAGGCGCGCGACTACGCCGCCGGCACCTCCAGCCGATCCAGCAAGCTGATCCACGGTGGCCTGCGCTACCTGGAGCAGTTGGAGTTCCACCTGGTCCACGAGGCGCTCACCGAACGCGGCCTGCTCGCCACCCGGCTCGCACCGCACCTGGTCCGCCCGGTGCCGATCCTGGTGCCGCTGCCCACCTCCGGCGGCGTCCGCGACCTGCCCCGACGTGTCCTCCGCCGCTCCTACTACGGCCTCGGCGTGGCCGCGTACGACGCGTTCGCCGGGGTGTTCGGCGGCGGGCGCGGCATGCCGATGCACCGGCACCTGACCCGCGAGGGCGCGCGCCGGATCTTCCCCAGCCTGCGGCCGGACGCGCTGGCCGGGGCGATCCGCTACTACGACGGCCAGGTCGACGACGCACGCCTGGTGGTGACGCTGGCCCGCACGGCGGCCAGCCTCGGCGCGACAGTGGTCAACAGCGCCCGGGCGGTCGGTCTGATCCGCCAGGCCCGCGAGGTGACCGGCGTGCGGGTGCGCGACCTGGAGGCGCCGGCCGGCTCGCCGGATGCCGAGTTCGAGGTACGCGCGCGTACCGTGATCGCCGCGACCGGGGTGTGGAGCGACGACATGTCGCGGATGCTCAACGACGTCGGGCTGCGCCCCGGCCTGCGGGTGCGGGCCTCGAAGGGCGTGCACCTCGTGGTCCCCCGGTCGGCGATCGTCGGCGAGACCGGGCTGATCCTGCGCACCCCGACGAGCGTGCTCTTCGTCATCCCGTGGGGCGGCCACTGGATCATCGGCACCACGGACACCGACTGGCAGCTCGACCGTTCCCACCCGGCCGCCACCGCGCGCGACATCGACTACCTGCTGGAGCAGGTCAACCTCGTGCTGGACCGGCCGCTCACCACCGCCGACATCGAGGGCGTCTACGCCGGGCTGCGCCCGCTGCTCTCCGGCGAGGCGGACTCCACCTCCAAGCTCTCCCGGGAGCACGCCGTGGTCGAGCCGATGCTCGGCCTGCTGCTGGTGGCCGGCGGGAAGTACACGACGTACCGGGTGATGGCCTCCGACGTGGTCGACCACGCGGTGCACCGCCTCGGCCGGACGCGCCCGTCGCGCACCGCCGACCTGCCGCTGCTCGGCGCGGACGGCTACGCCGCGATGTGGCGGGACCGGGCCGACCTGGCCCGCCGGCACGGGGTGCCGGTCGGAGTGGTCGAGCACCTGCTGGAGCGCTACGGCAGCCTCACCCTCGACGTGCTCGCCCTGGTCGACGCGGACCCGCTGCTCGGCTCGCCGCTGGCCGGCGCGCCGGAATACCTCGCCGCGGAGGTGACGTACGCGGCCCGGGCCGAAGGCGCGTTGCACGTCGAGGACGTGCTCACCCGGCGTACCCGGATCTCCATCGAGACCAGCCACCGCGGCCTGGAGTCGGCGGAGCACGCCGCGGAGCTGATGGGCGCGGTGCTCGGCTGGGACGCCGCGACCCGGGCCCGGGAGGTGGCCCACTACCGCGCGCGGGTGGAGGCCGAGCGGGAGTCGCAGCTCATGCCGGACGACATCGCGGCCGACGCGGCGCGCCTCGGCGCGCCCGACGTGCGCGGCTTCGCCGCCGACCGGGCAGCTCACCCCGCTGAGCAAACTGGAGCCGCACCGACTGGTCAGTAGGGTAGTGCGCCCTACCTACGGAAGTGTAGGTTTCCCGCGTGGTTCGCCCATCCTGGACGCGCGTCTCCGCCCTGTCCGTCGGCGTGCTGCTGGTGACCGTCCTGACCGGCTGCTCGCTTTTCGACCGGTCGGGGAGCGCCAGCTACCCCGATCAGCAGGGTTCGGCCACACCGACACCGGTCGGTAGGCGTGTCAGCCTGGTGCAGCGGCTCGGCGGTGACGGCCCGGTCCGCACGCTCGACGTGGAGCCGACCGGGCGGTGGCAGTGCCGCGACTGCGCCGGCGACGGAGTCGACGCGACAGGCGCGTTGAACCCCGAGCAGACGTCCCGGTTGCAGAAGATGCTCGACGACCCGGCGCTGGCCGGGGAGACCGACGAGGTCCGGCGTTACCGGCAGCTCTGCATCGGCGCGCTGACCTCGACGCTGCTCATCCCGCCAGGGCTGACCATCACCATCCAGGACTGTCCCGGCGAGCCGGAGCCGCCGGTGGCGTACCAGGTGCTGCTGCTGCTCACCCAGGCCACGCCGGCGGACGACAAGGGCTGAGTCAGACCACCTTGCCGGGGTTGAGCAGCCCGGCCGGGTCCAGCGCCGCCTTGATCGCCTGGTGCACCCGGACACCCACCGGGCCGATCTCCCGGGCCAGCCAGTCCCGCTTGAGCAGCCCGACGCCGTGTTCCCCGGTGCACGTGCCGCCCAGCTCCAGGCCGAGCCGCATGATCTCGTCGAAGGCCCGCCGGCCCCGGTCCACGCTCGCCGGGTCGGCCCGGTCGACCACGATGTTGGGGTGCATGTTGCCGTCGCCGGCGTGCCCGACCACGCCGATCGGCACGTCGCACTCCGCGGCGATCCGGGCCACCCCGTCCAGCAGCTCGGCCAGCCGGCCGCGCGGCACCGCCACGTCGTCGATGACCAGGCCGCCGTTGCCGCCCGGGGCGGCGACCGCGGCGAACCGTTCCATCGCCGGGTGGGCCAGCCGGCGGGCCTGGAGCAGGGCGGCGGCCTCGGTCGCGTCGGTGGCCACGTAGACCTCGTCGGCGCCGGCCGCGCGGCACACCTCGGCGATCCGGTCCAGGTCGCCGGCCGCCCGGTCGCCGGTGTCCACCGCCGCCAGCAGCAGCGCCTCCGCGTCGGTGCGCAACCCCATCGGCCGGTACGCCTCGATGGCCCGCAGGTGGGTCCGGTCCAGCAGCTCCAGCAGGCTCGGGGTGAGCCCCCGCTCGGCGATCCCGGCCACCGCGCCGCCGGCCGCCGCCGTGGTCGGGAAGACCGCCACCAGGGTCAGCGACGCCTCGGGCGCCGGGCGCAGCGCCACGGTCACCTCGGTGATCACGCCGAGCGTGCCCTCCGAGCCGACGAAGAGCCGGGTCAGGTCGTACCCGGCGACGCCCTTGGCGGTACGCCGGCCGGTGCGCAGCACCTCACCGGAGGCGAGCACCACCTCCAGGCCGAGCACGTACTCGCCGGTGACGCCGTACTTCACGCAGCACATGCCGCCGGCGTTGGTGGCCACGTTGCCGCCGACCGTGGACGACTCCCACGAGCCGGGGTCCGGCGGATACCACAACCCGTGCTCCCGCAAGGCTCCGGCCAGCGTCGCGTTGACCACGCCTGGCTGCACCACGGCGATCCGACCGACCGGGTCGACCTCGCGGATCCGGTCCATCGCCACGGTGCTCAGCACCATCGCGCCGGCCACCGCGTTCGCCGCGCCGGCCAGCCCGGTCCGCGCGCCCTGCGGCACCACTGGTACGCCGTGCCGGCCGGCCGCGCGCACCGCCGCCACCACCTGCCCGGTGTCGCGGGGGCGGACCACCACAAGCGGGGTGCCCGAGGCGCAGAGGTCGGCCTCGTCCCGCTCGTGGACGGCCAGCAGGTCCGGATCGGTGAGCACGGCGGGCCCGCCGAGCGCGGCCCGTAGTTCGTCGAGGAGGGGATGGGCGACCATGCCGGGAAGGCTACCGGCGTACCGTTGCGCCGTGCTCTACCTGGACCCGCCCGCGGTGCCCTGGCGCGGCCGGCTCTGGTCGCATCTGATCAGCGACGTCTCCTACGCCGAGCTGCATGCCTTCGCGGAGATGCTCGGCGCGCCCCGGCGCGGCTTCGACCGGGACCACTACGACCTGCCCGCCGAGCGGTTCCGGGCGGCGGTCTGGCTGGGCGCGACAGTGGTTCCCTCCCGGGAGATCGTCCGGCTGCTGCACGCCGGGGGCCTGCGCCGCCCGAAGCACCGTGTCTCAGGACAGCGCGGTCAGCTCCCGGCGCAGGTTGGCGCGGGCGGGCGCCTCCCAACGGGCGTGCGTCTCGGGTAGGCGGTAGAGCGCCGGCAGGGCGAGCAGGCGTCGCAGCACGTCGGCCCGGCCGGCCCGGAAGTCCGGCTCCGGCACGTGGGCGTACTCGCGGCGGATCGCCGCGGCGTACCTGTCGTAGTCGGCCGGCGCGGCGGCCAGCACCGCCAGGTCGGCGTCGCAGAGCAGGGCGCCGTCCGGGTCGTCCGGCCCGACCTGGTGGCCGGCGGTGAGCAGCACCAGGCGGCGTACCCCGGCCACCGTCGCGGCCGGGACCCCGGCGGCGGTGAGCAACGCGCCGGCCAGGTCGGCGCTGGCCCGCTCGTTGGCGTCGTCGCCCGCGCGCGGGTCGTAGACCGCGTCGTGACCCCACGCCGCCAGCCGGACCTGGTCGGGGTGGCGGGCCTGATCGGCGTACGCGTCGACCACGTCGAGCACCGCCCGCAGGTGCGCCACCGTGTGGTGGTGCCGGTGCGGCTCCCGCCAGCCGGCCAGCAGCCGCGCCCCGGCCCGATCCACGTCGGCCGGGTCGGTGGCCCCGGCCGCCCGTGCCGTCTCCCGCCACCGCGCCGTCAACTCGTCCATCCGGTGCAGTCTGCCCGTCGGAGCGAGGATTCACCGGGGGTGGGACGGGTAGTACCCGCCATGGCCCGGGACCGACGACTGCCGTTCCTGCGGCGTGTGACGTCGCGCGACGGGGGCGGTGACCTCGACGGGCCACGGATCGCCGCCGCGATGGACGAACTGCGGAGCAGGAGCAGGGCCACCCTGCACGACCGGATGCACCGCGTCCGGACCGCGTTCGGCCTGGCGTTGCAGGCCGGGCTCGCGGCCGGCTTGGCGTACCTGGTGGCGCACCGGTTGCTGGGCAATCCGCAACCGGTGTTCGCACCCATCTCCGCGGTGGGCACGCTGGCCGCCTCGGTGGGCCAACGGTTCCGGCGTACCGTCGAGCTGATCATCGGGGTGGCGGTCGGCGTGCTCGTCGGCGACGTGTTGATCTACTTCCTCGGTACCGGCGCCTGGCAGCTCGCGCTGGTGGTGACCTCCGCGATCCTGCTGACCATCTTCGCCGGCGGAAGCGTGGCCATCGTGATCCAGGCGGCGGCCACGGCGGTGCTGATCGTGACGCTCACCCCGTCCACCGACAACCTGGAGTTCCCGCGCTTCATCGACGCCCTCATCGGCGGCACCGTCGCGCTCGTGGTCACCGCCGTCCTGCTCCCGCTGAACCCGCTCCGGGTGATCAACCGGGCGGCCCGGCCGGCGCTGGACCTGCTCGCCGAGCAGCTCGACATGTGCGCCCAGGCGCTGCGCAACCGGGACCGGGACACCGCCCAGCGGGCGTTGTTCCGGCTCCGGGAGAACAAGGAGGAGTTGGCCGCGCTCAGCGAGGCGATCGAGGGCGCCAAGGAGACCATCACCATCTCACCGGCCCGCTGGCACCGGCGCAGCGAGCTGACCCACTACGCGGAGGCGGCCGAGCCGATCGACCGGGCGATGCGCAACAGCGGCACGCTGATCCGCCGCTCGGTGACCATGATCGAGGACGAGGAGCCGATCCCGGAGCCGATGCCGGACGCCGTCGCGCACCTCGCCGAGTCGGTACGCCTGCTCCGGCACGAGTTCGCCATGGGGGAGGAACCGCAGCGGGCGCGGGAGCACGCGCTGCGTGCGGTGAGCGAGGCCGGTCGGGCGTACACCCAGGGGGTGGGCTTCTCCGGCAGCGTGGTGATCGCCCAGGTGCGTACCGCCGCAAGCGACCTGATGGTGGCCTCCGGCGTCGATCAGGAGGAGGCGAACCGCCTGGTCCGCCAGTCCTTCGGCGTCAACAACCAGAGCCCCGCCACCCCCACCCCGGCTCCCACCGCCCCACCCCCCGGCTGACTGTGTCCCCCTCCCGACGTTGGGGAGGGGAGCGGTCAGGGGAGGGTGGACAGGGCGGTCAGGAGGGAGTCGATCTCGTGGGTGGTGGTGCCCAGGCCCACGCTGGCGCGTAGGGCGGTGGGGGGCAGGGCGGCCCCGGGGGTGCGGGCTGCCGCCTCGGTCAGCAGACGGCGGGCCAGGGGGTGGGCGCAGAACAGGCCGTCCCGCACACCGATCCGGTGCCGGGTCGCCAGGTGGGCGGCCACCTCCGCGGAGTCCCGACCGGCGACCACGAAGCTGACGATGCCCACCCGGGGCGCCTCCGGGCCGAACGTGCGCAGCTCCACCACGCCCGGCAGCGCGGCCAGGCCGGAGCGCAACCGGGCCAGCAGCGCCTGTTCCCGGGCGTGCAGCGCGTCCCGGTCCGCCGCCGCGAACGCCGCGCACACCGCCGCCAGCGCGACCGCGCCGAGCAGGTTCGGGGTGCCGCCCTCGTGCCGGGCCGGGCCGGTCGTCCAGCGGACCTCGTGGGTGGCCGCGCCGACGTGACTGGTGGCGCCCCCGCCGGGCAGGTACGGCGGGGCGGCGTCCAACCAGTCCGCCCGCCCGGCCAGTACCCCCGCGCCGAACGGGGCGTACAGCTTGTGGCCGGAGAGCGCCACGTAGTCCACGTCCAGCGCGGTCACGTCGACCGGGGCGTGCGGGGCGAGCTGCGCGGCGTCGACCAGGATGCGGGCGCCGTGCCGGTGGGCCACCCGGGCCAGCTCGGCCACCGGCCAGCACTCGCCCGTCACGTTGCTGGCGCCGGTCACCGCGACCAGCACCGGCAGGCCGGGCCGGGCGTCGCGGGCCAGCTCGCTCAGCGCCGCGTCGAGGTATCGGACCGCGTCGGCCGGGCTCGCCGGCACCGGCAGCCGCACCGAGCCGCGCGGCCAGGGCAGCAGGTTGGCGTGGTGCTCACCGGCGAACGTGACCACTGTGGTGCCGGCGGGCAGCGCCCGGGCCAGCAGGTTCACCGCGTCGGTGGTGTTCCGGGTGAAGATCACGTGATCGTCGGGTCGCGCGCCGAGGAAGTCCGCCACCGTCTGCCGGGCCCGCTCGTAGGCCAGAGTGCAACGCCGGGACAGCGCGCCCGCGCCGCGGTGCACGCTCGCGTACCAGGGCAGCAGCTCGGCCACCGCGTCGGCCGCGGCCCGCGCGCACGGCGCGCTGGCGGCGTGGTCCAGGTTGATTTCCCCGGGTACGCCGAGCACGCCGAGCGGGTCCGGCCGGACGGGCGCGGGCAGCGTGGGCAGTGCGGGCATGAGGGTGACGGTCATGGCGGAGCCTCCCGGGTCACAGGGGACCCCGGGGTGTCGCCGGCGGGGTCCGCGCTTGCCCAGCACGCGTGGTGGCGCTGGGCCCGGTCATCACCCGGGGCACCCCACCGCGAACCTCGACGAGGGTTGCCGGCCAGCAAGCCGGGGCTTGACGCTGGCGCTCGTGACCTGTTCGGGAGCATAGCGGTCGTGATGCGGCCGGACCAGCGGGGCGTGGGTGGCTACGCTGACCGCATGGCCGTCACCCCGCCCGGCGGAGCTCTGCCGCCGCCGTCCGCGCCCGCCGCCCCGCCGCCCGGGGCGCCGACGCCGCGGATGCCCCTGCGCCGGCTCGGCTGGCGGCGCTTCCTGGTGCTGGCCGGGGTGGTGCTCCTGATCGCGGCCGGCGCGCTGTTCATGGTCTTCACGCTCGGCGAGAGCCTGGGCGCCCAGGCGCTGCTGGTCGGCGTGGTCGCGGCGATCCTGCCGGTGCCGGTGCTGGTGTCCTGCTTCCTCTGGCTCGACCGCTACGAACCCGAGCCGCTGAAATACCTGGTTTTCTGCTTCGCCTGGGGCGCGTTCGTCTCCACCGCCATCTCGCTGCTGGTCAACGAGACCGGCGCGAAGCTGTTCGACGACTGGGGGCTGCCCGCCGCGCTGACCGCCGTGCTCGTCGCGCCGTTCATCGAGGAGCTGACCAAGGCGGCCGGCCCGATCCTGCTGCTGATCTTCCGGCGACGCGAGTTCTCCGGGGTCACCGACGGACTGGTCTACTGCGGGCTCTCCGCGGTCGGTTTCGCCATGGTCGAGAACATCCTCTACCTGGGCGGATACGGCTACCGCACGGGAGTCGAGGAATACGGGCCGGCGACCGGGGCGCAGCAGGTGATCGCGATCTTCATCGTGCGGATCCTGCTGTTCGGGTTCGCCCACCCGCTGTTCACCTCGATGACGGGCGTCGGGCTCGGCGTCGCCGCGCGTACCGCCGACCGGCGGGTGCGGATCCTCGCGCCGCTCGCCGGCCTGCTGCTGGCGATGATGCTGCACGGCACGTGGAACCTGCTGCCCTCACTGGCGCAGCTCACCGGGCAGCCGGTGATCGCGCTCTACGGCTACATCGGCGTGATGGTGCCGATCTTCTTCGGCATGGTCGGCCTGGCGGTGTGGCTGCGGGCGTGGGAGGGGCGGCTCACCGAGCGCACGCTGCCCGACTACGTGCGGGCCGGCTGGCTCACCCCGCCCGAGGTGGCGGCGCTGGGCAGCCTGGGCCGGCGGCACGCGGCCCGTGCCTGGGCCCGGCGGGTGGCCGGCGACGGCGGGGTGAAGGCGATGCGCGGCTACCAGTTCGCCGCGACCCGGTTGGCGTTGCTGCGCGACGGGATGCGCCGGGGCCTGGACCGCAAGCCCGCCGAGCGGGACCGGACGGCACGGGAGGAACGGGAGCTGCTGGACGCGATCGCCGCGTACCGGTCGTTCTTCGTGGGTCGCGACCCGCAGGCGCCGGTCGGGGTCTGGGACGGGCAGCGCTACCACCTGCGGTTCCCGGACGGATCCCGGCGTGCGGTCGAGGCGCCGGACGAGCCGGTGGTGCCGATCCCGGTGGTGCTGGCCCCGCCGCCGCCCGCGGTCTACGGCCCGCACCCGTGGCACCCGCACCGCTGAGGTCAGGCCATCAGGCCGCTGAGGAAGTCGCTGAGCCCCTGGGCGATGGCCATCAGCGCGGCGCCGATGCCCCGGAACAACTGCGCCGCGCCGTCCGGCCGGAAGGCCATGAAGAAGATCAGGAATGCGAGCAATCCCCAGGCGAGAATCCGCTTGACGACGATCATGGTCCCTCCCCAGGGCACGCTGAGGTGCCTGGGCTTCCCGCCGGGACGCGCCGCAAACAGTCGGGCGCTAGAGGTAGAGCCCGGTGGAGCCGGTCGCGGTGGTCTCCACCCGCTCCGCCGCCACCGCGTGCACGTCGCGCTCGCGCAGCAGCACGTACGCCCGGCCGTGCAGCTCGACCTCGGAGCGGTCGTCCGGGTCGAACAGCACCCGGTCCCCGGCGACGATCGAGCGCACGTGCGGCCCGACGCCGACCGCGGTGGCCCAGGCCAGCCGCTTGCCGACCGCCGCGGTCGCCGGGATGACGATGCCGGCGGTGGAGCGGCGTTCCCCCTCACCGCCCTCGGTACGCACCAGCACGCGATCGTGCAGCAGGCGGATGGGCAGCCCGGCGTCGAGACTCTGGTCGGCGGTCACGCGAAGACGCTACCGCGTGCCCCACGGGCGGCCCCGCCGTGGTTGCCGGGCGGGACGGCGGGGCAATGTGTGGCGGGACGCCCCTACGGTGGGGCGGTCCGACGTATCCTGTCTGCCCTGTGACGTGGGTGGACCAATTGTGCGGGAGGTGCGCTTGAGCCGCTTCGAGCGGATGCGCGGACGGCTCCGCCGCGCGTACGAGTCGGGTCGTGCGGCCCGGGCCCGCGGGGCCGATCCGGACCCGATGCCGGGGGATGCGGGTGTGGCGTCGCCGTCCTCGCCGGGTCCGGCGGCGTCGCCGGCCGCGACCGTGGTGGGCGCCGAGCCGCCGGCCGCGATGCACAACTCGACCGTCAGCCGCGACGACACCGAGGTGCCGCACGCGCTGCGGATCGCCGCCGCCTGGTGCTGGCGGTTGATCGTGATCGGGATCGTCACCTGGGCCCTGCTCAGGATCGTCGGCACGATCAGCATCGTGATCATCCCGTTGACCGTCGCGCTGCTGCTGTCGGCGTTGCTCGCCCCGGCGGTCGGCTGGCTGCTGAAGGCCCGGTTCCCCCGTTCGCTGGCGACCGGCGTGGTGCTTGTCGGCGGCTTGGCCGCGGTGGTCGGCACGTTGACGCTCGTGGTGAACGAGTTCATCCAGGGTGTGCCGGAGCTGAGCCAGAAGTCCTCCGAGGGCGTCCGGCAGATCCAGGACTGGCTGAAGACCGGTCCACTGCACCTGTCCGACAGTCAGCTCACCCGCTACATCGACGAGGCGCAGAACTGGATCAACGGCAACACCGAGCGGTTCACAAGCGGCGCGCTCAGCACCGCCGCCACGCTCGCCGAGGTGCTCACCGGCACCGTGCTGGTGCTGTTCGCGACGTTCTTCTTCCTCCGCGACGGCAACAAAATCTGGCGGTTCCTGGTCCGGCTGCTGCCGGTGGCCGCGCGCTGGAAGGTCGACGACGCCGGCCGCGCGTCCTGGGCGACGCTCGGCGCATACGTCCGCGCCACCGTGCTCGTCGCCTTCATCGACGCCGTGGGCATCGGCATCTTCCTGGTCATCTTCGACATCCCGTTCGCGTTCCCGCTTGCCGCGTTGGTCTTCCTGGGTGCGTTCATCCCGATCGTCGGCGCGTTCCTGTCCGGCGTGGTGGCCGTACTCGTGGCGCTCGTCGACAGCGGCCCGGGAATCGCCCTGGTCATCCTCGGCGCGGTGGTCGGCGTGCAGCAGGTCGAGGGGCACGTGCTCCAGCCTTTGATCATGGGGCGGGCGGTGGCCATCCACCCGCTCGCCGTGATCATCGGCATCGCCGCCGGCGTGGTGCTCGCCGGCATCGCCGGCGCGCTCGTCGCGGTGCCGCTGATCGCCGTGCTCAACACCGCGATCCGGCGGCTCGCCGCGCGTACCGTGCCGGACACCCCACCGGACGCGGTGGTGGTCGCCTCGCAGGCGCCCTGACCCGGCCCGATCGTTGCCGACGCCCGCGTCACCCCGCCCGGGGGAGGCGCGGGCGTCAGCTTTTCGCGAGCCGTTCCAGCGCGCCCCGGGCCACCTCGGCCCGCGTGGTGTACCAGAACGGGGGCAGCGAGCGACGCAGGAACGGGCCGTAGCCGCGGGCCGTCTCCAGCCGCGAGTCGAGCACCGCCACCACCCCTCGGTCGCCGGTGGCCCGGATCAACCGGCCGACGCCCTGCGCCAGCCGTACCGCCGCGATCGGCACGCTTACCGCCGCGAACCCGGAGCCGCCGCCCGCGTCCACCGCCGCCGCCCGCGCGGCGGCGAGCGGCTCGTCGGGCCGGGGGAACGGCAGCCGGTCGATCACCACGAGCTGGCAGGCGTCGCCCGGCACGTCCACGCCCTGCCAGAGCGACATCACCCCGAACAGGCAGCTCTCCCGTTCGGCGCGGAACCGGCGGACCAGCAGCGGCAACGCCTCTTCGCCCTGGAGCAGCACGGGCAGGTCGGTCCGCGCGCGGACCAGCTCCGCGGCCTGCTGCGCGGCCCGCCGAGACGAGAAGAGCCCGAGGGTACGCCCACCGAGCGCGCCGACGAGCGCCAGTAGCTCCTCGCCGGCCGCCGTGGGCAGCCCGGAGACGCTGGGGCGGGGCAGGTGCGCGGCGACGTAGAGGATGCCCTGCCGGGCGTAGTCGAACGGCGAGCCGACGTCGAGCGACCGCCAGCCGGGGCCCTCGGTGGCCGGGACCGTGCCGATCGCCGCCCGGCTGCCCTCGGTGCTCGCCACCGGGACGGGGTCGGCGCCGCGGCCGGCGGCTGCCGCGGTGGCCATCGCGGCGGCGGCCGGCGTCGGCGGGGCGGGCGGCGGCGCCTCCAGCCCGAGCGCCCGGGCCACCGTGTCGAAGCGCCCGCCCAGCGCCAGCGTGGCCGAGGTGGCGACCACGGTGCGCTCGTCGTAGAGGTGGGTGGCGAGCGTGCCCGCCACCGACAGCGGCGCCACCACGAGGGCCCGGCGGCTGCCGTTCTCCGGCTTCTCCACCCAGGCCACGTCGTGGTCGCCCTCTTCGAGCAGCCGCTGGGCGGTGGCGGACAGCTCGTCCAGCACGGCCTTGGCCTGCTGCTTGCGGACCGGGTCCGGGTCGTCGGCCTTCACGTCGCCGATCGCCTCGAGCGCGGCCCGGGTCGCCGAGTCGAGCAGCGTGCACGCCTCGCGCAGCGCGGGCGGCAGCCCGGCGGTGAGCCGGCCGGCCGGCGCCTCCGCCAGCCCCACCGCGAGCGCGTCGCCGGCCTCGGTGAGCCGGTCGGCCAGGTCGGGGCGGAGCAGCGGCCGGGCCCGGCGGGTGGACCTGTCGATCAGCTCGGGCACCAGCTCGGCCTGGGCCGCCGAGGAGACCCGGTCGGCCAGCTCGTGCGCCTCGTCCACGACGAGCAGCCGGTGCGGCGGCACGATGTGCCGCCCGGCGAGCATGTCCACGGCGAGCAGGCTGTGGTTGGTCACCACGATGTCCGCCTCCCGGGCGCGGGCCCGGGACGCCTCCGCGAAGCACTCCTGCCCGAACGGGCAGCGGCTGGCGCCGACGCATTCCCGGGCCGGCATCGAGACGCTGCGCCACACCTGGTCGTCGACGCCCGGATCCAACTCGTCGCGGTCGCCGGTGGCGGTCTCCTCCGCCCAGTCGCGCAACCGCTGCACCTGCTTGCCGAGCCGGCCCGCCTCGCCGAGCCACTTCGTGCCGCCGCCGGGCCGGGGCGTGTCGAAGAGCGCGTCGTCCGGCTCGTCCTCGACGGAGCTGTCCAACCGGGCCAGGCACAGATAGTGGTGGCGGCCCTTGAGGACGGCGAAGGTGGGCCGGCGGCCGAGCACCGGCTCGACCGCGTCGGCCAGCCGGGGCAGGTCGTGGTCGACGAGCTGGGACTGCAACGCCAGGGTGGCGGTGGAGACCACCACCGGGCCGTCCACGGTCAGCGCGGGGGCGAGGTAGGCCAGGGACTTGCCGGTGCCGGTGCCGGCCTGCACCAGCAGGTGCTCGCCGGAGGCGATGCTGTGCTCGATCGCGTCGGCCATCTGCTGCTGGCCGGGCCGGGTCGCGCCGCCCGGCACGGCGCCCACCGCGGCGGCCAGCAGCTCCCCACCGCCCGGTCGGCCGCTCCGGCGCTTCTTCGGGACGGCGGTGCCGGTGGCGGTGCGGGACGGGCTCACCGTGCGACCGTACCTGCCGGCACCGACGCCGGTCCGGCCGCTCCGGCGGCGTGGCGGACGGCGGGTCGCGTCCGGTTACCTGCCGATCGCGTGGCGTGGCCGGAATCGGTTATGGTGCCAGGCATGCCGAGCGATGTGGTCCGCGTGATCTACCGCAAGTACGACGGCAGCGCCCACCGCGACTACCCGGCCCGTCGGCTCGCCGAGGACGACCTCGGCGTCTGGCTCGGCGTGCCGGCCGGCACCGAGTCGGTCTACCACGGCCGACCCTCGGTCGAGCAGATCCCGTTCGTCCTGCTGGTGCCCCGGCACGCCTGGTGGACGGGCATGTTCAACCCGCCACCGCGTACCAGCGAGGTCTACTGCGACATCGCCACGCCGGCCCGCTGGGACGGCGACGAGACGGTCCACCTGGTCGACCTCGACCTGGACGTGGTGCGCCGCCGCGAGACCGGCCTCGTCGAGCTGCGCGACGAGGACGAGTTCGCCGAGCACCGGGCCCGGTGGAATTATCCGGACGACCTGGTCGCCGAGGCCGAGGCCGCCGCCCGCTGGCTGCTCGGCGCGCTCGGTGACGGCAGCGAGCCGTTCGCCACGTCGTACCGGAAATGGTTGGCCCTGGTGGTCTGAGACCGCGCTCACCAGCGCGGCGGCCAGCCGGACTCCGGGCCCAGCGGCGGCAGCTCGCCCACCTTCTCCGGGTTGAGCTGGTTGAACACGCCGGTGATCCGCCCCTCGTGCACCGCGAACGAGGTGACCATCCGCATCGTCCGCCCGTCGGGCCAGGCGAGTTCCGCCTGCCAGCCGAGCACGCCGTCGACGAGCACCGGCCGGGCCCGCAACCCGCCCCGACGCCGGGCCTGGTCGAACAGGCCGAGGAGCAGGCGGCCGGCGGCCTCGGCGCCGACCACCGGCCGGCGGGCCGCCGGGAAGTGGCCGCCGGCGTCGCCGATCGACACCACGTCCGGCGCGAGCACCCGGACCAGTTGATCCAGCTCGCCGGACTCCACCGCGGCCACGAACGCGGTCAACACGCGCCGCTGCTCGGCCAGGTCGGCGGTGTGCCGTGGCGCGTCCGGCCCGTGCACCGCCCGCCGGGCCCGGGAGGCGAGCTGCCGGGCCGCCTCCGGCGTCACGGCGAGCACCTCGGCGACGTCACCGAACGGCACCGCGAACACGTCGTGCAGCACGAACGCCACCCGCTGCTCCGGCGTCAACCGCTCCAGCACCACGAGCAGGGCCGTGCCGAGCTGGTCGGCCCGGACCGCCCGCTCGGCCGGGTCCGGCGCGAACCCGTCCGTCGCCGGCAGGCCGGTCACCACCGGCTCCGGCAACCACTGACCCGGGTACGCCTCGCGGCGCACCCGCGCCGACCGGAGCACGTCCAGGCAGAGCCGCGAGCAGGTGGTGGTCAGCCAGCCGCGCAGGTCCCGGATGCGGGCGCGGGCGGCCGGGTCGGCGAGCGCGCCGGAGTATCGCAGCCAGGTCTCCTGCACGGCGTCCTCGGCCTCGCTGCGGCTGCCGAGCATCCGCTGCGCGACCGCCAGGAGATGCCCCCGTTCCGCCTCGAACTCCCCCGCCAGCTCATCCACCGCTCCATTCTCCCGTCCGCCGCCCACCGTCCGTCGGCCCGGGCATGATCGACTCCGTTTCGCCGAGGTGGCGGTAATGGAGCGTGTCGGATGCGGCCACCTCGGCGAACTGGTGTGGATCAACGCGCCCACTCGCTGTGCGCTCGGCGTGGCTCGGGCGGGGTGGCTCGGGCGGGGTGGCTCGGGCGGGGTGGCTCGGGCGGGGTGG
Source organism: Micromonospora sp. WMMD975 (assembly GCF_029581215.1). Taxonomy (NCBI): domain Bacteria; kingdom Bacillati; phylum Actinomycetota; class Actinomycetes; order Micromonosporales; family Micromonosporaceae; genus Micromonospora; species Micromonospora sp. WMMD975. Next base: position 5,160,542 of record NZ_CP120739.1, on the reverse strand, counting down.
CCGGTGTCGCGGGATGATCGACTCCATTCCGCCGAGGTGGCGGTGTCGAAGCGCGGCGGATGCCGCCATCTCGGCGAAACGGTGTGGATCAAGAGATGCCGAGGTCGGGGCGACCGTGCGTGACAGTCGACGAAAGCGCATCTATCGGGCGTAGCGGGCGCTCCGTACCCATGATCGGGGTTGTCGGGTGAGGATCGGGGGATGAGTGGCGTGGTGCGGCCCGAGGACGGGTCGATGCGGGAGTTGCTGCGGGTGGGGCCGGGGACGGTGGACCTCGGGGCGGTGGATCCGCGTTCGATGCCGGGGCTGCCGAAGGCGGCCGGACGCGGGTCGGCCCGCAAGGAATGGGCCCGCGACCAGGTCAAGCTGATCGGTGCGGAGCTGGGCCGGCAGCAGGAGATGCTGTACGCCGCCGCGCAGGTCGCCGCCGGGCCGGGCGGCGCCACCAGCGCGCCCGCGCAGGCCGGCGCGCGGCTGGCCGGCGGGCGGCCACGCCGGGTGCTGCTGGTCCTCCAGGCCATGGACTGCGGCGGCAAGGACGGCGCGGTCAAGCGGGTGGCCGGCGCGATGAACCCGCTCGGCCTGCACATCCGTTCCTTCGGCCCGCCGACCAAGGAGGAGTTGCGGCACGACTTCCTGTGGCGGATCCGGCGCGCGCTGCCGCCACCCGGGTACGTGGGCGTGTTCAACCGCTCGCACTACGAGGACGTGCTGATCGCCCGCGTGGAGGGGCTGGTCGACGAGGCGACCTGGCGGTCCCGCTACGAGATCATCAACGACTTCGAGCGGGAGTTGGCCGAGCGGGCGGTCACCGTGGTCAAGGTCATGCTGCACATCTCGTACGACGAGCAGGGCGAGCGGCTGATGGAACGGCTCACCGACCCGACGAAACACTGGAAGTACAACCCGAGCGATCTGGACACCCGGGCCCGGTGGGACGAATACCAGGCCGCGTACGCCGAGGCGCTGGAGCGGTGCGGCACGGAGGCCGCCCCCTGGTTCGTGGTGCCGGCGGACCGCAAGTGGTACCGCGACTGGGCGCTCGCCCACCTGCTGAAGGAGACGTTCGACGACCTGGATCTGGGGTATCCGGCTGCCGATTTCGACGTGGAACGGGAGCGTGACCGGTTACGCGACCAGGGCGCGAAGCGCTCAGGTGAACAGCAGGTGAACGAGCGGTGAATCGGGCCTGACCAGGGGTGGGCCGGTCGATGCCCGGTTCCACCGTGTCCCTAGCATGCCCAGAGCAGGCGCCTGCTTCAGGCGACGGCCACCCTTCCACCGACACGACGAGGTCCGTGCTGTGAAGTTTTCCTTCCGTCCCACCGAGGGCGCCTTCTACGAGCTCTTCACCAGGGCCGCGCAGAACCTGGTGAAGGGGACCGACCTGCTCAACGAGCTGGGCCTGCCCGGTGCCGACGTGCAGTCGATCAGCGAGCGGCTGACCGAGGTCGAGCACGACAGCGACCAGATCACCCACGACCTCTACAAGAAGATCAACTCCACCTTCATCACGCCGTTCGACCGGGAGGACATCTACCGGCTGGGCTCGCTGCTCGACGACGTGATGGACCACCTGGAGGCGGTCGGCAACCTGCTCTACCTGTACGGCCTGACCAAGCTCCCGTCGCTCCCGCGCGAGCTGCACGAGCTGGTCAACGTGCTCGACCAGCAGGCCAAGCTCACCGCCGAGGCGATGCCCCGGCTGAAGTCGATGAAGGATCTTGAGGACTACTGGATCGAGTGCAACCGGCTCGAGAACGACGGCGACCAGGCGTACCGGATGCTGCTCGTCCGCCTCTTCTCCGGTGAGTACGACGCGCTCACCGTGCTGAAGATGAAGGAGGTGGCCGACGAGCTGGAGGCCGCCTGCGACGCCTTCGAGCACGTCGCCAACACAGTCGAGACCATCGCGGTCAAGGAGTCCTGATCCTGTGAGCCCCGAACTCATCGCCGTGCTGGCGGTGATCGCGGTCGCCATGGCGTTCGACTACACGAACGGCTTCCATGACGCGGCCAACGCGATCGCCACGAGCATCTCGACCCGGGCGCTGACGCCCCGCATCGCGCTCGGCCTGGCCGCCGTCGGCAACTTCGTCGGCGCGCACTTCGGCGCCGGGGTCGCCAAGACGGTCGGCGACGGCCTGGTCACGCTCCCGACCGGGGTGCAGAGCCTCGGCGTGGTCTTCGCGGGCGTGCTCGGCGCGATCGCCTGGAACCTGATCACCTGGTACTTCGGCCTGCCGTCCTCCTCCTCGCACGCCCTCTTCGGCGGCCTGGTCGGCGCGACCCTGTTCGCCGCCGACGGCGTCGTGCAGTGGGGCAACATCGTGGAGAAGGTCATCCTCCCGATGGTGCTCTCGCCTGTGGTCGGCCTGATCCTCGGCTTCCTGGTGATGCTGGCGATCATGTGGCTGTTCCGGAAGGGGCAGCCGGGCAAGCTCAGCCGCGGCTTCCGCCTGGCGCAGACCGTGTCCGCCGCCGCCATGTCCGTCGGCCACGGCATGCAGGACGCCGCCAAGACCATGGGCATCATCGTGCTGGCGCTCTACACCGGCGGCTTCCAGGAGAGCAAGACGCACATCCCGGGCTGGGTGTTCTGGACCTCCGCGACGATGCTGGCGCTCGGCACGTACGCGGGCGGCTGGCGGATCATCCGGACCCTGGGCCGGAAGATCATCGACCTCGGCCCGGCGGAGGGCTTCGCGGCCGAGACCGTGGCCAGCGCCGTGCTCTACTTCAACGCGCTGGTGCTGAAGGCACCGATCTCCACCACGCACACGATCACCTCGGCGATCATGGGTGTGGGCGCGACCAAGCGCCTCTCCGCGGTCCGCTGGAACGTGGCCGGCAACATCGTGATCGCCTGGATCATCACGTTCCCCGCGGCGGCGGCCATCGCCTGCCTCGCCTACCTCCTCGTCCGCCCCCTGTTCTGAAGGCGGGGGCCCCGCTTAACGCTTTCGGTATAGGCGGGGGCCCTTCTTAACACCCGGGTGTTAAGAAGGGCCCCCGCCTTACACGTAGGAGACGCCGATCTGGGCCTTGATGTCGTCGATCAAGGTCATCACCTCAAGCGTGGCGGCGTGCGGCACCAGCGGGCTCTCGGTCAGCCCCGCCGCCAGGCAACGCTGCACCTCGATCGCCTCGTACTGGTAGCCGCCCCCGGTCATGTCCGCCGGGATCGTCTCCGGCTCGGCGCCGGCCCGGTGCAGCACCGCCGACCCGGGCCGGAAGAACAGCTCCGGCAGGTCGATCCGTCCGGTGGTGCCGGTGATCGACGCGGTGATCGCGGTGGGGCCGACCATGCCGCAACTGAGCGTCGCCACCGCGCCGGAGTCCCAGCCCAGGACCATGCCGGTGTTCTCGTCCACCGCCTCCGGGCTCAGCTTCGCCCACGCCCGCACGTGCTGCGGCGCGCCGAGCACCAGGTGGGCCAGGCTCAACGGATAGACCCCGAGGTCGAGCAGCGCGCCGCCGCCGAGCGCACGATTGCGCATCCGGTGCTCGGGCGGAAACGGCCCGACCGCCCCGAAGTCCGCCCGGACGTGGGTGACCTCGCCGATCGCGCCGTCGGAGATCAGCTCCAGCACCCGCAGGATCAGCGGGTTCGTCCGCATCCACATGGCCTCCATGAGGAAGTGCCCGCGGGCCCGCGCCGTCTCCACCAGGTCGATGGTGGTCGGCAGGTCGAGCGTGCACGGCTTCTCCACGAGCACGGCCTTGCCGCCGGCCAGGCAGGCCATCGCCGCCTCGTGGTGCGCGGCGTGCGGCGTGGCCACGTAGATCGCGTCCAGGTCCGGGTCCGCGGCCAGTTCGGCCCAGGAGGCGTACGCCCGCGGCACGTCGTGCTGCCGCGCGAACGCCTCGGCGCTCTCCCGGGTACGCGACCCGACCGCCACCAGTTCGGCGTCCGGCACCAGCCGCAGGTCGGCGGCGAAGGCGGCGGCGATGTGTCCGGTGGCCAGAATTCCCCAACGCGTCATTCCGGCACGTTATCCCGGCCGGCTGGGCCGCCGGCAGGGTGATCCACCGATCGGGATGTCAGGCCCGGCCGGCGACGTCCGCGACGAACGCGCGCCACGACGCCGTCGGGAAGGCAAGCGCCGGCCCGGTCGGGTCCTTCGAATCGCGTACGCCGACGACGCCGGCAAGGTTGTCGGCAACCTCGACGCAGGCCCCACCGTTGCCGCTGCTACGGCTGCTCTTGCGCCACTTCGCGCCACTCAGGTCCATGTCTCCGCCACTTCCCTCAGAAGTTCGATCGACTGCCAGTGTGCGAGAGCTTCACCGCGAACGGCTTCCCACGCTGCCAGTATCGCGGCCACCTCGTCCGGTCCGCTAGCCACTTGTCCCTGCAACTGGTTGTCCAGGTAGCCGGCGATCCGATGGTCGGCGCAGGTGGCGATGACGAACGGGCCGTTCAGTCCCGCGTACGCGCCGACCGATGACGGAACCACGTGAACGCGGATGTGTGGCTCTGCGCATGCCTCGATCACCGCCAGGATTTGCTCCCGCATGGTTTCTCGACCGCCGACGGGCCGATGGAGTGCGGCTTCGTCCACAACGGCCGTGAACAGTGGCGGGTCGTCACGGCGAAGGACGTTCTGTCGGGCAAGTCGGGCGGCGAGGTGCCGCTCGACGTCCGCCCGGGGGATCAGGCCGGCGCTACCGAGCACGGCGCGTGCATACGACTCGGTCTGAAGGAGCCCGGGCAGGACCAGCGACTCGAACCAGCGGAGAGACGACGCTTCCCGTTCGATCTCCTGCCAGGGCCTGAACCAGGTGGGCTCACGACGCCTGGAAGTGTCGGGCCAAATGTCTGACACGGGTCGCCCGAGAACCTCGGCTGCGGCCGATCGGTGGCTCGGATGCGGAATCCGGTCCTCCGTCAGCCAGCGTCCGACCGTCTTCGGATCCACTCCCACCTGGGACGCCAGTGATTCGACGGTCCGGCCGGTCTGGTGGAGGGCAGCACGTAGGGCATCGTTCACGACGTCTCCATTGGATGTCCTGGATGTCTTTTCACCATATCCCTACGCGGTGTACGTGTCGCGCTACGCAAAGCACAGTTCGTGTAGGTGGCGCGGCTGGTGGAGGCGGAGCCCGGCGGTCGCGTCGCACGCGGGGGCCGCCGCAGTGGTCGAGCGCCGGCGGCGGCCCCTCCCTGACCGCTCTACGAGGGGAGTGCCATGCCCGACGAGAAGCCCACACCGCCGACCGGCGCCGCGAAGGCGGTGCACGACCTCGACCCGGTTCGCCGGACCAACGTCGCGCCGGAAACGCGCTGGTCTCCGCGTACCCCCTCGGGGTGGCCCTCGGCGCACGTCGCGGACGGTCCGGCGTGGATCTGCGCGCGATGCGGCCATGACTGGCCGTGCCCGACGCTGCGGGCCGCGCCGACGGACGTCGCCCGCCGGGCGACCTTGATCCCGGAGTTCGCGCGGCTCACCCGGCGGGCCATCCGCGACCTGCGCGGCCGGGCCGACGGCCCGACGCCGCCCGAGATCGTCAAGCGCTTCCTGTGGTTCATGTCGTTGAGCGACGACGAGGCCCGGGCCGTCGCGTTGCGGCTGCGGTGAGCCGGCCGCACGTCGCCGGGCGTCCGACCTGGCGCTGCGACGCCTGCGACCGTCCGTGGCCCTGCGATGCCGCCCGCCGGGCGCTGCTCGTCGAGTACCGCGACGACCGGGCGGCGCTCGCGATCTACCTGGCCACCCTGCTGGTGGAGGCCACCGGGCACCTCACCGGCGCGGCCCGTTGGGACCGGTTCCTCGGCTGGATCCGGCCCGGACCTGCGACTCGCCAGGGAACTAGGCTCGGGCGCATGACGATCGACGGCTTCGCCGCACCCCCCGCCCTGGTGGAGCACGCCCGCCGGTTCCACGCCGAGGGTGGTGTGCCCGCGGTGCCCCGGGTCGCCGCCACCGTGCTGCTGCTCCGCCCGGCCGGCGACGGCTTCGAGGTCTATCTGATCCGGCGGGTGGCGGCGATGACGTTCGGCGGCATGTACGCCTTTCCCGGCGGCGGGGTGGACCGGTCCGACTCGGAGGCGCACCTCGGCTGGGCCGGGCCGACGCCGGCGGCCTGGGGCGAACGGTTCCGGCTCGACCCGGCGGACGCGCAGGCGGTGGTGTGCGCCGCCGCCCGCGAGGTCTTCGAGGAGGCGGGCGTGCTGCTGGCCGGCCCGGACCCCGGGACCGTGGTCGGCGACGTGAGCGGCGACGACTGGGAGGCGGCCCGGCAGGACCTGGTGGGCCGGCGTACCGGCTTCGCCGACCTGCTGGCCGGGCGCGGGTTGACGCTCCGGTCCGACCTGCTGCTGCCCTGGACGCGGTGGATCACGCCGGAGTTCGAGCCGCGCCGCTTCGACACGTACTTCTTCGTCGCCCTGCTGCCCGAGGGGCAGCGGACCCGGGACGTGTCCGGCGAGGCCGACCTGACGCTGTGGCTGCGCCCGGCGGACGCCCTGGCCCGGGCGAGGGCGGGGGAGCTGACCATGCTGCCGCCCACCATGGTCACGCTCGCCGAGGTCGCCGCCGCGGGCGACCTCGCGGGCGTGGCCCGCGCGGCGGCGGACCGAGACCCGGGTACGCCGATCGTGCCCCGCCTCGAGGACCTGGACGGGACCTCGCCGCGTTTCGTGCTGCGCTGAACGGGGTTGTTAAGCGGGGGCCCCTCCTATGCAGAAAGCGTTAAGCGGGGGCCCCTCCTAACACCTCAGCCGAAGCGGCCGGTGATGTAGTCCTCGGTCTTCTTCTGGGTGGGGTTGCTGAAGATCTTCTGGGTGTTGTCGTACTCGATCAGGCGGCCCGGGTCGCCTGTCTTCTCGATCGAGAAGAACGCGGTGCGGTCGGACACCCGCGCGGCCTGCTGCATGTTGTGCGTGACGATGATGATGGTGAACTTGTCCTTGAGCTGGAACATCAGGTCCTCGATGGCCAGCGTGGAGATCGGGTCCAGCGCCGAGCACGGCTCGTCCATCAGCACCACCTGCGGCTCGACCGCGATGGTGCGGGCGATGCAGAGCCGCTGCTGCTGACCGCCGGAGAGCCCGGCGCCGGGCTTGGCGAGCCGGTCCTTCACCTCGTCCCAGAGGTTCGCCGAGCGCAGCGCCTTCTCGGCCGCCTCCTCCAGGATCGACTTGCGCCGGACGCCGTTGAGCCGCAGCCCGGCCACCACGTTGTCGAAGATGCTCATGGTGGGGAACGGGTTCGGCCGCTGGAAGACCATGCCGATCATCCGGCGGACCGCGGTGACGTCCACGTCGCGGTCGTAGATGTCCTGCCCGTCGATGGTGAGGTTGCCCTCGACCCGGGCGCCGGGCAGCACCTCGTGCATCCGGTTGATCGACCGCAGGAAGGTCGACTTGCCGCAGCCGGACGGGCCGATCAGGGCGGTCACCGTCTTCGGCTCGACGGTCAGGTTGATGTTCTCAATCGCCTTGAAACCGCCGTAGTAGGCGGTGACGTTGGCGGCTTCGACGCGCTTGGCCATGGTGGCGGTACCTCCGGTGTTCATCGGCCGAGCTGGTTTCGACGGGCCAGCAACTTCGCCGCGACGGTCAGGATGAGGACGAGGGCGACGAGGGTCAGCGCCGCGGTCCACGCCCGTGCCGGCGAGTACTTCGACGCCTCGCCGGCCTGCTGGTAGACGAAGAGGGCAAGCGACGACTGGTTGTTCTCGAACGGGTTGAAGTTGATCGCCGCGCCGCCGCCGGCGACGAGCAGCACCGGCGCGGTCTCACCGGCGGCCCGCGCGACGGCGAGCATGATGCCGGTGACGATGCCGGGCAGCGCGGTCGGCAGCACGACCCGCAGGATGGTCTTCCACTTCGGCACGCCGAGGGCGTACGCGCCCTCGCGCAGTGGCGCCGGCACGAGCCGGAGCATCTCCTCGGTGGAGCGGACCACGGTGGGCAGCATCAGCACGCTCAACGCGAGCGCGGCGGCGAAGCCGGAGAAGCCCGGGCGGCCGTCGTTGAACACCGGCGAGACGATCAGCACCCAGAAGGCGAGCACGAACAGGCCGGTGACGATGGACGGGATGCCGGTCATCACGTCCACGAAGAAGCGGACGGTGAACGCGAACCGGCCCCGGCCGTACTCGACGATGTAGATCGCGCAGAGCACGCCGAGCGGGACGGTGATCAGCGTGGCGATGCCGACCTGCTCCAACGTGCCGATGATCGCGTGGTAGGCGCCGCCGTTGGCGTCCCGTGCCCCGATGTTGTTCATCGAGGTGCCGAAGAAGTCGCCGTCCAGCCGCTGGGAGCCCTTGCTGACGAGCGTCCAGACCACCGAGGCCAGCGGCAGCACGGCCAGCACGAAGGCGGAGTGGATCAGCGCGCTCCAGATCCGGTTGCGGGCCGAGCGTCGGCCCTCCACCGCGTTCGCCGCAGCGAACAGACCAGCCAGGTAGAGCAGCACGCCGAGGACCACGACCAGGACCGGGCCGCCGATGTCCGCGCCGTACACGAGGCCCGCGGCGAGCAGCAGCGCCGCGACGGCGATGGCGGGCGCGGCGTACGCCGGGAGCCGCCGGGCCCGCAGCGTGGCCGGCTGGGCCGGCGGGCGGGGACGGTGGGAGGTGAGAGTGGAGGTCATGCGGCCGACTCCGTGAACTCGCGGCGGCGGTAGATGATCGCACGCGCGGTGATGTTGACGATCAGCGTGATCGCGAAGAGCACCAGGCCGGAGGCGATCAGCGCGCCCCGGCCGGTCTCGTTCGCCTCACCGAACCGGTTGGCGATGTTGGCGGCGATCGAGTTGCCGCCGGCCTCCAGGATGTTGAACGAGATGGCGTACGTCGAGCCGAGCGTCAACGCGAGCGCGATGGTCTCGCCGAGCGCTCGGCCCAGGCCCAGCATCACCGCGGCGATGACACCCGGCCGCCCGTAGGGCAGGACCGCGGTGCGGACCATCTCCCAGCGGGTGGCCCCGAGCGCGAGCGCGGCCTCCTCGTTGGCGGTCGGGGTCTGCCGGAACACCTCGCGGGAGAGCGAGGTGACGATCGGCAGCACCATGATCGCCAGCACCACCGAGCCCAGGAGGATCGAGCTGCCGTACGGGCCCTCGCCGAAGATCGGGATCCAGCCGAAGTATTTGTTGAGCCAGGCGGAGAGGTCGGTGACCGGTCCGGCGAAGTAGTCCCGGCCCCAGAGGCCGAAGACCACGCTGGGCACGGCGGCCAGCAGGTCGATGATGAAGCCCAGGCCGTTGCCGAGCCGGCGCGGGGCGTAGTGCGACAGGTAGAGGGCGATGCCCAACGCGACCGGCACCGCCACGAGCAGCGCCAGCAGCGAGCTGAGCACGGTGCCGAAGGCGAGCGCGCCGATGCCGAACTTCGGCGGGTTGTCGTTCGGGAACCAGCCCTCGAAGGTCCAGAACGATTCGGTGTTGGCCCGCAGCGCCGGCACGGCCTTGGCGATCAGGAAGATCGCGATGGCCGCGATGATCACCAGCACGGTGGCGCCGGCGGCCAGGGTCAGGGCGCGGAACGCGCGTTCCGCGCCGAACGCGCGGGCCCGGGGCAGGCCGCCGCCTCCGCCGAGGCCGCCGTCGCCGCCTCCGCCGAAGTCGCCGCCTCCACCGAGGTCGCCGCCGGAGCGGTCCGGGTTACCGGTGGGCTCGGCCACACCCGCCGAGGCACCGGCGGGCCGCTCGTGGCTCATGGCCACGGGGGTCCCGCCGGTGCCGGCGTGCGCCGAGCGGTGAGGGGTGTCACCCATCTGCTCGCTCGCTTTGCGTTGAGAAGGTGTCGTTCAGGGCGTCAGGACAGGTTCTTGACCGCGGCCTCGACCTTGGTGCGGACCTCGTCGGGCAGCGGGGCGTAGCCGAGCTCGACCAGCTCCTGCTGGCCCTCGGCGCTGGCGGCGTGGCCGAGCAGGCCCTTGACCAGCGGCAGCTTGTCGGCCGCGAGGCCCTTGCTGCAGACGATCTCGTAGGTCGCCAGGACGATCGGGTAGGCCCCGGCCTCCTTGGTGTTGTAGTCGATCGACATCTTGAGGTCGTCGCCCTGGCCCTCGAACTTGGCCCCGGCGATGGTCTTGCCGGCCGACTCGCCGGTCAGCTCGGTGAACTCGCCGTTGCCGTTCTTGACCTTGGCCATCTTGAGGCCGGAGTTCTCGGCGTACGACCACTCGACGTAGCTGATGGTGCCGTCGGTGCTCTTGACCTTGCTGGCCACGCCGTCGGACTTGGCCGCGCCGACGCCGCCCGGAGCCTTCCACGCCTTGGAGTTCTCGAAGGTCCAGTCCGCCTCGGCGGTCTTCGACAGGTACTTGGTGAAGTTGTCGGTGGTGCCCGACTCGTCGGAGCGGTGCACCGCCTGGATCGCGGTCGACGGCAGCGTGGCGTCCGGGTTGTCGGCCTTGATCGCCGCGTCGTCCCACTTGGTCACCTTGCCGGCGAAGATCTTCGCCAGGGTGGCCGGGCTGAACTGGAGGTTGTCCGCGCCGCCGACGTTGTAGACGACCGCGACCGGGCCGATCACCATCGGCAGGTTGAGGGCCTGGCCGCTGTTGCACCGGGCGTCGGCCTTCGGCTGCTCCTCCTCCTTGAGGGCGGAGTCGGAGCCGGCGAAGTCGGCGGTGCCGGCGATGAACGCCTGGATACCGGCGCCAGAACCGCTCGGCTCGTAGTTGATCGTGGTGCCCGTGCACTTCTGCTGGTACGCCTTGATCCATTCGGCCATGGCGTTCTTCTGCGCGGAGGAGCCCTGGGCGTTCAGCGTGCCGGTGGCGCAGTCCGCCGCAGCGGAGCCGGTGGCGCCGGCGGCCGGCTCGTTGTTGTCCGAGCCGCAGGCGCTGAGACCGAGGACCGCGGTAAGAGCGAGACAGGCGATGGCGCCGTGCCGCTGGAGCTTCACTTGAAAGGTTTCCCTTCACGTCTTTGGTCAGGTCGCCCGGGGTGCCGGGGGCCGGAACTGACCGGCTGACGTGAAAGTTAGAAGTGCCAGATGGACGGTTCGCCGGTCGGAAGTGAACGCGGGATGAACACGTCCGGCCGGTGAGATGGCCGTACGCTGAGGCGGTTCTGTCCATTTCGTGAACTGGCGACCTGCTATCGCTTTTAACGCGATTTATCCGGTCAGCCGTTACCGCGCCGAGCCTCCGGCGTGACGCTCCCGTGACCGGCCTCGCGGGCCCGGGTCGGCGCTCAGCCGAGCTGGTAGTTGACGTGCGCGGACCACCTGGCGAAGCCGAGCCGCTCGTAGAGGGCGACCGCGCGGGTGTTGCTCTCGTCGACGTAGAGCATCACCCGGTCCAGCCCGCGCCGGTCGCGCAGGTGGGCCAGGCCGGCGGCGGTGAGCGCCCGGCCCAGCCCGCCGCGGTGCGCGGACGGGTCGACGCCGAGCACGTAGACCTCGCCGATCCGGGCCGATCCGGGCCGCTCGTGCACCTTGGTCCAGTGGAAGCCGAGCAGCCGGCCGGTGGCCGACTCCACCGCGAGCAGGAAGCCGGCCGGGTCGAACCACGGCTCGGCCATCCGGACGCGCAGGTCGTCGACGGTCCACCGGCCCTGCTCGGGGTGCTCGGCGAACGCGGCGTTGTTGACCGCCAGCCAGGACTCGTCGTCGTCGCCGGGTCGGAACGCCCGCAGCTCGACGCCCTCGGGCAGGACCGGCTCGGGCAGCGCGGCGGCGAGCGGCCGGCGCAGTTGGAACAGCACCCGCGCCCGGGCGAAGCCCAGGTCGACCGCGAGCGCGGCGGCCGACGGGTGGTCGCCGTGCGCCCAGGCGCGCAGCGGCCCGGAGGCGGCGGCCAGCACGCCCCGGGCCAGCGCCCGGCCGGTGCCCCGCCGCCGGTGCGCCGGGTGCACCACCAGCTCCACGCCGACGCCCTCGGCGGGCGCGGTGGTGTCGAGGTGCGCGTACCCGGTCAGGGTGCCGTCGGCGGCCCGGGCGGTGAGGTGCACCGCGGGCGCCCCGGGGTCGCGCAGCCGCAGCAGCACGTGTTCGTCGAGCGGATCGGCGCCGTCGGCGTCGCCGGCCGCGCGCGCCAGCGCCAGCACGTCGATGACCTCGGCCGTCGTCAGCCGCTCGGTGGGTGCGACCCGGTCGCCCGGGGCCGCCGCGTCAGGTCCGGGACCACTCGTCGGCTCGGTGCTGCTCATCCGAGTCACGGTAGCGGCCGGCGGGGCGCCGTTCCCGCCGGAGCGCGACGGCGGTCGGTGGCACTCGTCACTGGATGCCAGGGCGGTCGGTGGCACTCGTCACTGGATGCCGGTGGGCAGCGGCTCCAGCACGAAGCTGCCGAGCAGCTCGGGCAGCAGCTTCTGCAACGCGGCGACGGTGCCGGAGCGGTCCCCGCCCGCGTCGTGCATGAGCACGATCGCGCCCGGCCCGGTCTGGGTGCGGACCGCCGTCTCGATGGCGGTCGCGCCCGGCGCCTTCCAGTCGGACGGGTCGACGCTCCAGTGCAGTGGCGTGAGGCCCAGGTCGGTGCAGGCCGACACCACCGGGGCGGTCCAGGCGCCGCCGGGCTGGCGGTAGTACGCGATCCGGGCGTTCGGCGCGGCGGCCAGGATCGCGTCGTTGGTCCGTTGCAGGTCCGTCCGGATCGTCGCCGTGCTGCGCTTGCCGAGGTTGACGTCGTGCTTCCAGGAGTGGTTGCACAGGGTGTGCCCCTCGGCCTCGATCGACCGGACCAGGTCCGGGTAGTTCTCGGCGTTCTCGCCGACGACGCAGAACGTGGCCTTCACGCCGTGCTCGGCGAGCAGGGCGAGCACCTGTGGCGTCCACCGGGGGTCGGGGCCGTCGTCGAAGGTCAGCGCGACCCGGGACGAGCCGGTGGTGACGTGGGCGCCGAAGGGCCCGTCACCGGCGTCCTCGGGCATGGCGGGAGCAGCGTCCGGCGCCGCGTCCGGGCTCGGCCGGGCGGTCTCCGGCGAGCCGGTGGCCGGCGGCTGGTCGGCGTAGCGCGTGGTGTCGCCGAACGCGGTCGTGCCGGCGGCCGTCGGGTGCTGCTCGGGCACCAGGCTGCGGCCCAGCGCGTACGCCGAGGCCGACAGCCCGACGAGCACCGCGGTCACGACCACCAGCACCCGCGGTGTCGAGCCGGTCATCAGCGGCACCGGCCGTTCGCCGCCCCCGTGGTCACCGCGCACACGTGCATCCCCCCTCGATCCTGATAAACCAGGCAGTCAGGATAGGGCGGAACGATGTGGCAAATAGGGCATACGGGGAAAATGTCCCCTGCGGGGGGTGTGGACCGGTCAGACCGGCAGCGGGGCGGGCTCCGTCTCCGGCAGCGAACGCGACGGCGGCACGACGAACTTGTAGCCGACCTGACGGACCGTGCCGATCATCGACTCGTACTCCGAGCCGAGCTTGGCGCGCAGCCGCCGGACGTGCACGTCGACCGTGCGGGTGCCACCGAAGTAGTCGTAGCCCCAGACCTCACGCAGCAACTGGTCCCGGGTGAACACCCGCCCCGGGTGCTGGGCGAGGAACTTCAACAGCTCGAACTCCTTGTACGTGAGGTCGAGCGGCCGGCCCTTCAGCTTGGCGGCGTAGGTGTCCGGGTCGATGTTCAGCTCACCGGCCCGGATCGAGCCACCGGCGCCGGCCACCGCGTTGCTCAACCGGCCGACGGCGAGTCGCAGGCGGGCCTCCACCTCGGCCGGGCCGGCCCCGGCGAGGATCACGTCGTCCACACCCCAGTCGGCGTTCAGCGCGATCAGGCCGGCCTCGGTCACCACCGCGACCAGCGGCACGCCGAGCCCGGTGGCGTGCAGCATCCGACAGGTGGCACGCGCCTCGCTCAACTCGGAACGGGCGTCCACCAGGACGGCGTCCGGCGTCGGGCCGGAGACAAGCGTGCGCACGTCGCGGGGCGCGGTGCGCACCGAGTGCGGCAGCAGGTCGAGCGCCGGCAGCACCGCCGACGGCTCACCCGCACGTGCGGTCACGAGCAGCAGGAGCTCCACGATCACCTCCGTCCCGGCGGCCCTACGGCCGCGCGCGACCAGCGGCACGCCCGGGCGGGGGCGGCGCTGTGAACTTGCGTGGGTCCCGGCGTCGCTGACGGGCGGGGTAACGGCTTGAGCGTAACCGATGGCCTCGCCGTCACCTTCGCGGCTTTTCCCGTTTGCCCTTTCTGCCCCCGATCGCGGCCAAGGTTTTAACGTTGCCGAAACCGTGACCCCCGCCGGACCGCCCGGGTCTGGCACGATCGGGGCGTGTTTCCCTCCACCTCACGCGACGCCGCTCGCGAACCGTGGGCCGACGACCCGCCCGCCGGGCCGTCCGGCCCCGCCCGTGGCTACCCGCCCGCCCCGCGCACCGGGCCGGCCGAGGCGGAGGAGGAGCGGCCCGAGCGGAAGGGGCCACGCCGGCTCCGCAAGGGCGGCCAGGGCCGGCGTCCCGACCCCGAGTCGGAGGAGACGCCCGAGGAGGAGGTCCCGTCGGTCCCCTTCCGGCGTCCGCTGGCGCTGACCGTGGCCGGCTTCGCCGCGCTGCTCGGCGTGGGCCTGGTGCTCGGGGCGCAGACCGCCGGCCCCGGGCACCGGCTGCCCTTCGCGGCCATCGTCTTCGGCGTCCAGCTCCTCTACGTGCTCGCCTGGACCATGGCCATGCGACCGCCCGCGCTGCTCGTCGTGGCGCTTGTCAGCGCAGGTACGGCGGCGATCGCCGACACCGCCGCCGTGCAGACCGACGTCGCCGGCCTGGCCCCCCTCGGGTACGCCGCGGTGGCCGGGTTCGTGCTCGGCGTGCTGGGCCAGCTCGTCCGCCGGGTGGACCGGGTCCGGGTGACCGACTCGCTCGGCGGCACCCTGCTCATCGTGATCGGGGTGGTCGCCTTCGCCTCGCTGATCGTGCTCAGCCGGATACCCAAGGGCACCCAGGCGATCACGGTCTGCCTCAGCGCCGCCGGGGTGGCCCTGCTGGTGGCGCGGTTGACCGACGCGATCGCGCCGTGGCCGCGGCTCGCCCCGCAGGTGCCCCGGGGCGCCGCCGGAGTGGTGGCGGGCGCCATGATCGGCACGCTCACCAGCGCCGTGCTCGGCAGCTACCTGGTCGGCTTCACCCCGACCAGCGCCGCCCTGGTCGGGGTGGTCACCGCGGCCACCGCCGTCCTCGCCGACCTGGCCGTGGGATACGCCGAGGCGGGCCGGCTGATGGCCGGTGAGCTGCCGACCATGTGGGTGGCCCGGCACATGCAGGGGCCGCTCGGCGGCTTCGCGCTCGCCGCGCCTGCCGCGTACGCCATGTGCGTGCTCTTCCTCTGACCCGCCCGGTTGGGGAATCCGCGCCCCGGGTAAGTACGGTTGCGCCGCGAGACGCGGTGACGGCGGCGAGGACTGGAGGCGGCGTGGCAGAGGCGTACCCGGCAGAGGACCGGCCCCGTCGCCGGGGCCGCAAGGTGCTGATCGGTTTCGTCGTCCTGCTGCTGGTGCTGGCCGGGCTGCTCGTCGTCGCCGACCGGGTGGCCGCCGGGGTGGCCGAGCGGGCGATCGCCGACCAGGTGCGGCAGGAACTCGCCAAGCAGGACGCGCAGTCCGCCGCGCCCAAGGTGGAGGTCGGCGGCTTCCCGTTCCTCAACCAGGTCCTGGCCGGGAAGTACGAGCGCATCTCGATCCAGTTGACCGACGTCAAGGGCAACGTGCAGGGCGGCACGGTCGACGTGCCGCGCCTGGACGTGGACGCCCGCGACGTGACCGCATCGCTCGACACGATCCGCTCCGGCCGGGGCGACGTGGTGGCCGAGAGCGTCGACGGGCGGGGCACCGTCACCTACGACAGCCTGGCGAAGCTGCTGAACCGGCCGGGCCTGAAGCTGGCCGAGCGGGACGGCCGGCTGGCCGTCACCGCCCCGGTGGACATCCTCGGCATCAAGCTGACCGTCAACGGCACCGCCGACCTGACCGTGAACGACGGCAAGGTGGCCCTGCGCTTCAACGACCTCACCGCCGAGGGGCTGCCGAACGTGGCGCCGGCGCGGACGCTGCTGTCCAACTACGCCAAGAGCATCTCGATCGACGTGCCGCTGCCGGAGCTGCCGTTCCAGCTCAACCTGCGCAAGGTGGAACCGACGCCGGAGGGCCTGGTGATCGAAGCGGACGCCGCGAACGTGCCGATCAACTCGGCCGGCTGAAAGCCGGCCCGCCTGATCGGCTCAGTCGACCATCCGCTTCTTCGAGTCTCGCATGCTGGTCGGACCGGTGGCGCATGCCCGTCCGGCTGGTAGTGTCGCTGCCCATGGGGACCCACCTCACCAAACGGCGCGCGGTCGACCTGTGCCGCGTGGCCACCTGCCTGTGTCGCCCCGTCATCTGACGGCGGGGCTGTCTCCGGCCGCCTAGCGGCCATCGGCACCAAGGGTTCGCAGCATCCCCCGAACGCCCGGCAGCGGCGCCGTCGCACGTACCCGTGATCCGTTTCCAGCCTGGGTCCCGCGCGTGGTGCGACAACCACCGACTTCGATCTCCGCGCGCAGGCTCACCACCCATCCTCACCAGGGAGTGATCTGATGAGTCGCGACACCGCACTCGTCTCGGCCGAGTGGGCCGAGAAGAACCTCGACGCCCCGGGCGTCGTCTTCGTCGAGGTCGACGAGGACACCTCGGCCTACGACACCGGCCACATCGCCGGCGCGATCAAGCTCGACTGGAAGACCGACCTCCAGGACCAGGTCCGCCGCGACTTCGTCAACCAGGAGCAGTTCGCCGCGCTCCTCTCCGAGCGGGGCATCGGCAACGACGACACCGTCGTCCTCTACGGCGGCAACAACAACTGGTTCGCCGCGTACGCGTACTGGTACTTCAAGCTCTACGGCCACCGCGACGTCAAGCTGCTCGACGGTGGCCGCAAGAAGTGGGAGCTGGACGCCCGTCCGCTCGTCACCGACGCGGTGCAGCGGCCGGCGACGCAGTACGTCGCGCAGACGCCGGACACCTCGATCCGCGCGTTCCGCGACGAGGTGGTCGACGCCATCGGCACCAAGAACCTGGTCGACGTGCGCAGTCCCGACGAGTACGCCGGTCGGCTGCTCGCCCCGGCCCACCTCCCGCAGGAGCAGGCGCAGCGGGCCGGCCACGTGCCGACCGCGATCAGCGTGCCGTGGTCCAAGGCGGCGAACGAGGACGGCACGTTCAAGTCCGACGACGAGCTGCGCAAGATCTACGCCGACGCCGGGTTGGACGACGGCCGGGAGACCATCGCCTACTGCCGGATCGGCGAGCGTTCCTCGCACACCTGGTTCGTGCTCCAGGAGCTGCTCGGGCACCAGAACGTGAAGAACTACGACGGCTCGTGGACCGAGTACGGCTCGCTCGTCGGCGTGCCGGTGGCGCTCGGCGACGAGCCCGGGGAGGCGTGACCATGGCGACCGCTCCGATCGCTCCGACCGCTGCCGGCTGCGCCGCGCCGGACCAGGCCGCGCCGCTCCCGGCCAGCCTGGACCTGGAGAAGGAAACCGTCATCACCGGTCAGGTGCTGGCCGAGTCCGGCGAGGTCGTGCCGGGGGCGTACGTCCGGCTGCTCGACTCGACCGGCGAGTTCACCGCCGAGGTGGTGACGTCCGGGGCCGGCCAGTTCCGGTTCTTCGCCGCGCCGGGTTCGTGGACGCTGCGGGCGCTCTCCCGGCACGGCAACGGCGAAACCCCGGTGACCGCCGCCCGCGGCATCAACGAGGTCACCGTCACCGTCAAGGCGTAAGGCGGGGCCCCCGCTTAACGCCTGCGGTATAGGCGGGGCCCCCGCTTAACACCTCCGCATCGCGCGCATCGGCTCGGGCCGGCCGCCCCGTCCAGGGGTGGCCGGCCCGAGCCGTCGTGGGCCGCCGGCTCAGGACGTGCAGCCGCCCGGATGGTCTACCCGCCGTACGCAGCGGCGTCGTCCACCGAGTCGCCGGTCGCAGAAGATCTGGTGCTGCGGGTCGGACGTGCCCTCCTCGGACACCGTCGTCTCACCGAGCACCAACTCCGGCAGGAACGCCAGCGACCGGCCGATCGCGCGGGCCAGCCGCCGCGCGCCCGGCAGGTCGTCGGCGGCGACGGTCAGGTGTACGACGTACCGCTCGCGGTCGGTCGCGGCGCTCACCGGTGCACCGTTCGAGAACCGCGCCGGGACTGCCGGTCGGGCGGACGGAACAACCTGGGCACGATGGGGACCACCTTTCGCGAGAACAGCCGGGTCGCTGCCGTGGAAGGTGGCCGGGGCGGGCATGTCCCTTCCGACTCCGACACCCGCCCCGACCGGGGAAGAGCCCTGCTCGTTGCCACGCGAGGAGCGCTCGTCGTCCAACTTATTTGAGGAACTGGAAGGAGTCAACGTTCGGTAGCAGTGTGTAGTTGCATACGTCGACGAGTGCGTGATCGAATCGCAGGTGCCACGCGAGGAGTGCCATGCCTGCGACCCCGGACTACATCCGGATCTCTGACGAGATAGTCGCCGACGTCAGGTCGGGTAAGTACAAGCCGGGAGACAAGCTGCCCTCGATCAGCGAGCAGTGCGACCGGTTCAAGGTCAGCCCATCGACGATCAACCTCGTCAACGTGCGGCTGGAGGCGCTCGGGGTGATCACCCGCCATCAGGGCAAGGGCATCTTCGTGACGGATCCGGCGACTTGGCTGCGCAAGCCCTGAGATCGATCTTCCGGTTTTCGGGAGGCGAGTGAATCTTGGTAGCAAAGTGCCCCTATGGGGGCCGTTTCGTACCAAGATCTCAGAGCCGGAGCGAGGCGGGTCGCGGAGGGGTGACACGATGGATCGCGTGACCGGTGCCATCCACCCTGGGTACGCCCCGCCGACCCGTCCCGAGCAGCCCGGATCCGGCCGCCGCATTCAGCGCTGGCTGGTGGTTGCCACAGTGGTGTGGGCCGTGCTGCTCGCCGGGCTGACCTGGTGGTCGGTGCGCACCGATCCGCCCACCGTCAAGGAGCAACGCTCGCTGAGCCAGGCCGGTCCGGTGGTGGACCGGGCGATGGGTGAGCTGAGCGCCGCGATCGGGACGGCCGGCGTGCCGGCGTTCCTGCCGGACCGGCTGGACCGGGGTTGCCGGGTCACCCCGTTGGACGCGGGTGTGAGTTTGGAACGCGGCATCGAGGTGGCTACCGCCGACGCGGACACCCGCGAGGTGCTGCGCCAGGTGGCCGACCGGCTGCCGTCACGATGGCGGGCCGGTGTCTCGACGTTCGACGGCGAGCCGCTGCTGCGCGCCGACGCCGGCGACTTCGTGGCCGTCGAGGGCCGGTCCGGCGGGCCCGGTCGGGTGCTGCTCACCGCCGCCACCGGCTGCCGGCCGGTCGGCGACGGTTACCGGTCGCCGGCCGTGGACGCCGCCGCCGAGTCCGCCGCGCTGACCCGCGCGCTGGGTCGCTGGGGCGGTGCGACCGGCGCGGTCCAGGTGCTCGGCGCGCCCTGCCCGGGCGGCGGGACCGCCCGGACCGCCCGGGGCGAGGCCGCCGCGACGCCGGACCAGCCGCTGGCCGCCGCGTTCGGCGCCGGCGCCGCGCCGGTGGTGGACTCCGCCGACAGGTACGCCCGTCCGGGCGACCCGGCGGTGCTTGCCGAGCGGATCGACGAGCGGGTACGGGTGGCGGTCACCAGCCCGTGCCCGGCCTGACCCGGACCGAGCCGGACCGAGCCGAGCCGGACCGAGCCGAGCCGGACCGGACCGAGCCGGACCGGGCCGAGGCCGAGCCGGGCCGAGGCCGAGGCCGAGCCGAGCCGGGCCAGTCCCGGGTCAGTGCCCTCGGCTGGCGTCGTGGGGGGTGCGGCTGCGGCCCAGGGCGTCCACCCGCCCCCACCGCCCCGGGATGTCGAGCAGCTCCACCCGGCCCATGCCCGACGGCACGGCCGGGTCGATGATCAGATGCTCGCCCTGCGGCTCCAGCCCCAGCATCACCCGGAGCAGCAGCAGCGGCGTACCGGCGGACCAGGCCTGCGGGCTGCCCGCGGTCGGATACCGCACCGGATAGTCGGTGAGGCCGCGCTCGTAGCCGGCGAACGCCTCGGGCAGCCGTCCGTTGAAGTAGTTGGACGCGCTCACCATCGCCTCGCAGATCTGGCCGGCCTCGTCGCGGAAGCCGTATTTCCACAGGCCCCAGGCGATGATCGAGTTGTCGAACGGCCACACCGTGCCGACGTGGTAGCCGATCGGGTTGTAGCGGCCCTGGTCGTCGGCGAGCGTGCGTACGCCCCAGCCGGAGAAGAGGCGCGGCCCGAGCAGGTGGGCGGCGATCGCCGGGGCGCGGGACTCGTCGACGATGCCGCTCCACAGCAGGTGGCCGATGTTCGAGGTGAGCGCGTCCACCTGCCGTCCCTGTGGGTCCAGGGCCAACGCGTAGTACTCCCGCTCGGGGATCCAGAAGTCGCGGTTGAACCGTTCCTTCAACGCCGCCGCCTCACGTTCCAGCCGTTCGGCGTACGCCGGGTCGTGCCAGTGGGTGCGGGCCATCCGGGCGCCGCGTAGCTTGGCGTCGTAGGCGTACCCCTGTAGTTCGCAGGTGGCCCGGGGGAACGGCGGCAGCCGGCCGTCGGCGTAGGAGATGGCGTCGGGGGAGTCCTTCCAGCACTGGTTCGGCAGCCCGGTCTCCGGGTTGCGCGTCATGTACCAGACGTAGCCCGTGCCGAGCAGGTCCCCGTACGTGTCGAGCCAGGCCAGCGCCGCCCGGGTCTCCTGCTCCAGTTGGCGCACGAGCGTCCCGTCCCCGGTCCACCGCTCGTACTCGTCGAGCAGGATGACGAAGAGCGCGGTGGTGTCGGCGGCGCCGTAGTAGGGCGAGTGCGGCTGCTCCTCGAAGCCGGCGGTCTCGCCGTAGCGCAGCTCGTGCAGGATCTTGCCGGGTTCCTCGTCCCGGAAGTCGTCGACCCGGGTGCCCTGGAGACCGGCCAGCATGAGGATGGTCGGCTGGATCAGTTCGGGGAGGAACGGCAGCAACTGGAGCGAGGTGAACATGCTGTCCCGGCCGAACAGGGTCATGAACCAGGGCAGGCCGGCGGCGACCAGCCGTACGCCCAGGGTGATCGACTCGTATCGGAGGGCGGCCAGGTCGGTGAGGCTGCGCCGGTAGGCCCCGGCCAGCGGCTCGCAGTCGCAGCCGAGCGTCGGCGCGCGCTCGATCAGCTCGTTCTGCTCGGCCTCGACGGCCGCCACCGTGCGTCGCCGGCCCATCGGCAGGATGGCCCGCACGTCCTCACCACGGGCCCCGTAGATGGTGGTGGTGACGTGCAGTCGGGTGGTCCACTCGCCGTGCGCCGCGACGCGGATCCGGAACGTCAGCCCGTCCCGGTCGACCTCGACCGGCGCGGTGCTGCTGATCTTCGTCTCCCGGTGGAACCCCTGCCGGCGGTAGGTGAGCCGCAGCCCGTCCTCCTCCACCGTGGGGCTGGTGCTGCCCTTCTTCTCCAACTGGTGCTTGACCTCGAAGAGGTCGGCGAAGTCGGAGGCGATGTCGAGCCGGAGACGGAACTCCTTGTCCTGCGCCGAGTGGTTGAGCAGGGTCAGGTCCTCGTCGAAGCTGCTGGCGATCGAGTGGCTGCGGATCACCGAGACGTCCGCGTCCAGGTCGTGCGTCGGTTCGCCGGGGACCATGAAGAACCGGGTCTTGTACGACAGCGAGTCGTCGATCGAGAGCGCGTGCAGCAGTTGGCCGTCGAGGGAGAGGATCCACGTGGAGAGGAACCGGGTGTCGTAGGAGAACAGCCCGGTGGGGAAGTCGTACGACGGCTCGATGTTGCCGCGCCGGTCGCTGACCAGGAACGTGTTGCCGTCGAGGATGCTCACCCGTTCCTTCACGTCGACTGCCGCACGTGTTCGCGGGCGGCGTCCCTCGGGTCCCGTACCCCGGGCGGGTCGGGCAGGAAGCGGCGCAGTGCCAGGAACAGTACGACCTGCCCGCCGAACGTGGCCTCGTTGCGCAGCACCGCCGCCATGCCGGCCTCCCGGCCGGTGACCAGCCCTTCGAAGAGTTGGGTGCCGGCGGTCAGGACGGCGTCCGGTGGGCGCTCCTCGTGCCGGCTGACCCGGGCCGATCCGGGGGCCATCGTCACGTACCAGTGCTCGGTACGGTTGCCGTCGGTCAGGTCGATCTGGAGGGTGCCGCCGATCGGGCTGCGCAACACGGCGGGGGCACGCGCCGGCAGCGACGCGAAGAACTGTTCGATCGCCTCACTCACATCCGAATGGTAGGCGCATAACAGACATATCGGGTCGGGTTCGACGGACCGGTCAGAATGGACGACCGGTGGAGGCTCAGTAGACCAGGGCCTGCGCGCCCTCGGTCATCGCCTCCTCGACGAAGACCGCCGCCCCGGCGATCCGGATGCCCGGCAGCACGTCGTCCGGGCCGATGTCCCGCCGGGCCGCGCACTGCGTGCAGGCGGTCACCCGGCCGGTGGTCAGGATCACGTGCAGCAGCTCGCCCAGCGGCGCCGAGTGCGGCAGCTCGAACGACTCCGCGCGCCCGGGCAGCGCGAACCAGGTCGACTCGCCGGTCAGCCAGAGCGACACGTCCACCCCCGCGGCGGCTGCGGTGGCGGCGACGGTGAACGCCTGGGCGCATCGCTCCGGGGCGTCCGCTCCGGCGGTGGCCTTGACGACGAGAGTGCGCGTCATGCCGCCCAGCATAGGATGGCCCGGATGGTTACCGAGATCGGGTTCGTCAGCCTGCTGGTCGCCGGCCTGGGCGCGTTCGCCGGTGGCCTCGTCTATGTCGCGGTCCGGATAGCAAGAGGTAAATGGTGAGTGAGAATCCGCTTCAGCCGCCGTGGCTGAACGCGCCGCCGGTCGAGGAATATCCCTACGAGGAGAGCCACGACCTGCGTGTCGGCCCGAAGTTGCACCCGAGCCTGGACGGTCTGCTGCCGTACATCGGGGTGTGGCGCGGCCGGGGTCGCGGCGGCTTCCCGACGATCGAGGACTTCGACTTCGCCCAGGAGATCCGGATCAGCCACGACGGCCGACCGTTCCTGCTCTACGAGTCCCGGGCGTGGATCCTGGACGAGCAGAGCCGCCCGGTCCGCCCGGCCGGTCGCGAGGTGGGCTGGTGGCGTCCGGTGCTCGACGGCGACCGGGTCACCGACGAGATCGAGGCGCTGATGAGCGTGCCGACCGGCGTGATGGAACTGCACATCGGCAAGCGCAGGGGCACCCAGATCGAGTTCGCCACCGACGCGGTCGTCCGTACCGCCACGGCGAAGGAGGTCACGGCCGGCGCCCGCTTGTTCGGCATCGTCGAGGGCGCCCTGCTGTACGCCCAGGAGATGGCTGCCATGGGCCACCCCCTGAGCCCGCACCTCTCCGCCCGCCTGACCCGCGTAGCCGGCTGACCCACCCGGCCCGCCACGGGCGCAGGGCAACTGCGGCGGCCGAACTATGATCGGAGGGTGTCCGAATCCTCCCTCGCGGAACTGCTCCGCTCGCGCGGGCTGCGGCTGACGGCGCAGCGGCAGTTGGTCCTCCAGGCTGTCCTGGATCTCGGGCACGCCACCCCGGAGCAGGTGCACACGGCGGTCCGTGAGGTGGCGGCCGGGGTCAACATCACCACCATCTACCGCACGCTGGAGCTGCTGGAGCGGCTCGGCCTGGTGGCGCACACCCACCTGTCGCATGGCTCGCCGACCTACCACGCGGCGGGCGAGCACCAGCACGTGCACCTGGTGTGCCGGGAGTGCGGGGCGATCGACGAGATCTCCCCGGAGATGCTCCGGCCGCTCGCCGACCAACTGGCACGGCAGCGCGGATTCCAGGTCGACATCGGGCACGTCGCGCTCTTCGGGGTCTGCGGCAGGTGCGTACAGGACGGGGAACAGAGATGATCGACATCGCGGGCGCGGTCGCCGCCGACGCCATCGACGAGCAGACCCGGGACCAGCCCGAGCCGGCCCACCGGGCGGCCGGGGTCGCCCCGGTGGCCGCGCACTACGGCGACCCGATGCGCGAACAGCGGACGCTCGCCACCGGCGTGGGCCTGGTCGACCGGTCGCACCGGGGCGTGCTCGCGGTCCCCGGCGAGGAACGGATCGCCTGGCTGCACACGCTGACCAGCCAGCACCTGGCCGGGTTGGCGCCCTGGCAGGGCACCGAGCTGCTGGTGCTCTCCCCGAACGGGCACGTGGAGCAGCACGCGCTCGTCACCGAGGACGGCGAGACCACGTGGCTGGACACCGAGCCGGGGATGACCGGCGGACTGCTGTCGTACCTGGAGAAGATGCGCTTCTTCAGCAAGGTCGACCCGCGCGACGTCACCGCCGACCACGCGTTGCTCTCGCTTGTCGGGCCGGACGCCGCCGGCGCGCTCGACACCCTGGGCGTCACCGGGCTGGCCGCGCCCGACCTGGTCGGGGTGCCGGGTCCGAAGTTCCGCTCCGGCGAGCTGCCCGCACGACCCTCCGTGGTGTACGACGTCAAGCCGCTGCCGGCCGGCGGCTGGGCCCGGCGGGTGGCGCTCGGCGTCGACCTGCTGGTGCCCCGCCCGGCCATGGCGGGCGTGGTGGCCGAGCTGCGGGAGGCCGGCGTGCCGGTGGCCGGGCTGTGGGCGTACGAGGCGGTCCGGGTGGCCGCCCGACGGGCCCGGGCCGGGGTGGACACCGACCATCGCACCATTCCCGCCGAGGTGGACCTGATCGCCCCGGCCGTCCACCTGGACAAGGGTTGCTATCGGGGGCAGGAGACGGTGGCCCGGGTGCACAACCTGGGCAAGCCTCCGCGCCGGCTGGCGTTGCTGCACCTGGACGGCGTGGCGAGCGACCAGCCGCCGGCCGCCGGCACGCCGGTGACGCTCGACGGTCGTACCGTCGGTTTCGTCGGCACCGCCGTGCACCACTACGAGCTGGGTCAGATCGCGCTCGCCGTGCTCAAGCGCAACACCCCCGACGACGCCCGCCTGATGGTGGGCGACTCCGCCGCCGCCGTCGACAGTTAAGGCGGGGCCCCCGCTTAACGCCTCCGGTATAGGCGGGGCCCCCGCTTAACACCTGCGGGGCGGTGCGACGGCGGCCGTCTAGGATCCGGGCATGACGACAGGGACGTTGATCACGGTTGCCCCCACCGGCGCGGAGTCGGCCAAGGCGGAGGTGCCGGCGCTGCCGGTGACGCTCGACGAGCTGCTGCTGACCGCCAAGGAGTGCGAGGCGCTCGGCGCGGCCGTGATCCACGTCCACATCCGCGACGACGAGGCGCGGCCGACGCTCGACCAGGGCCGGCTGCGGGAGACCGTCTCCGCGTTGCGGGAGAGCACCGACCTGATCGTGCAGCTCTCCTCCGGCGGCGCGGTGACCGATCCGGAGGCCCACCGGCTCGCCGTGCTGGACGCCGCGCCGGACATGGCCTCCTGCACCATGGGCACGGTCAACTTCGGGGACGACGTGTTCCTCAACCGCTGGGAGTTCATCGTCGACCTGCACACCCGGATGCAGGAGCGGGGCGTCGTCCCCGAGTACGAGATCTTCGAGCTGGGTCACCTCACCGCGTTGCAGCGGCTGCTCGGCAAGTACGGCCTGCCGCACGGCGGGCACGTCCATGTCGACTTCGTGATGGGTGTGCCGGGCGGCATGCCGGGCACCACGGCCACCCTGGTCGCCGCCGCGCAGATGCTCCGCGACCTGCCCGCGGGCACCACGTTCTCGGCCACCGGCATCGGACGCAGCACCATCCCGGTGATGCTGGCCTCGCTGTCGGCCGGCGGTCACCTGCGGGTCGGTATGGAGGACACGGTCACCTACGCGAAGGGCCGCCCGGTGGAGTCCAACATGCAGCTCGTCGCCCGGGCGGTCGGCTTCGCGCAGCTCGCCCAGCGTCCGCCGCTCACCATCGCCGAGGCGCGCGCCCTGCTCGGCGTGTAAGCGGCAGGCAAGCTCACGCCCCTGTACGGGCAGGGTCGACGTCGCAGGTCACCCCGCTGCGGAACCGCCGCGCCCCGTCGGTACCGTCCATCCTGTGGGAAAGACGTACGAGGGCGGCGTGCCGCTCGCCGAGGTGGTCCGGTCCGGGTTCGTGGAGGGCGTCCACCGGGGTTCCGTGGTGGTGCTCGACGCCGCCGGCTCACCGGTCGCCGGTGCGGGTGACGTCACCTCGCCGATCTTTCCCCGCTCGTCCAACAAGCCATTGCAGGCGGTCGGCATGCTCCGGGCCGGGCTGCCGCTGACCGACCCGGCCGACGTGGCGCTCGTCGCCGCCAGCCACGCGGGCGAGGAGTTCCACGTCGAGCGGGTCGTCGCGTTGCTCCGGGGCGCCGGCCTGGGCGAGGACGCGTTGCACTGCCCGGCGGACCTGCCGTTCGGCGAGGCCGCCCGGGAGGCGGTGCTGCGGGCCGGCGGCGGTCCGTCCCGGGTGCTGATGAACTGCTCGGGCAAGCACGCCGGCATGCTGCTCACCTGCCTGGCCGCCGGTTGGCCGCTGGACGGTTACTGGCGGCCCGAGCATCCGCTCCAGCAGCGGGTGACCGCCACCGTCGAGGAGTTCACCGGCGAGCCGGTGGCGGCGGTCGGGGTGGACGGTTGCGGCGCGCCGGTGCACGCGGTGTCGTTGACCGGGCTGGCGCGGGCCTTCCGGCGGCTGGTCACCGCCGAGCCGGGCACGGTGGAGCGGGGTGTCGCGGACGCGATGCGGGCGTACCCGGAGATGGTCGGCGGCACCGTGGCCGACGACACCCGGCTGATGCTCGGCGTACCCGGATTGCTGGCCAAGATCGGCGCGGAGGGTGTGATGGCGGCGGCGGTCCCGGGGGTCGGCGTGGTCGCCCTGAAGATCGACGACGGCGCGGCCCGCCCCCGGATGCCGGTGCTGACCTCGGCCCTGACCCGGCTCGGGCTGGGCGCGCCCGTCCTCACCGAGTATGCCGAGTTTCCCCTGTTGGGCGGTGGTCTCCCGGTCGGCGCGGTCCGCCCGGTCTGGTAGCCGGTCGCCCGCCCGCCGGGGCGACGAGCGCGCGACCGCGACCGCGATCAGGGCAGGAAGTCGAGCAGGGCGGCGTTGACCGGCTCGGGGCGCTCCAGGGGGACCAGGTGGGCCGCGTCGGGGACGTTCGGCAGGCGGGTGCCGTGCGGTGCCTCGGCGGCGATCCGGTCGGCCAGGCGGTGGACGTCGGGCAGGTCGTGGGCGCCGGCGGCGGCCAGCACCGGCATCCGCAGATCGCCCAGCCGGTCAACGGCCGGCGGGTCCAGCTCGCCCACCTCGATCGCGCTGAGCGCCTGCTCGGCGGCGAGCGCCCAGCGGTCCATCTCCTCGGCGAACCGGATCAGCTCGGGGTCGACGTCCGTCGGCCGGCGGGTCGGGCCGACCACCCAGAACCGCACCTCGCCGGCGGCGGTGGCGGTGAAGCCCTCCGGGTCCACGTCGCCGACCAGCTCCTCCCAGAGCTGTTCGGTCTCCTCGGACCACTCGTGGCCGGAGACCGGGGCGCCGAACAGCGCGAGCGCCGAGATCCGCTCCGGGTGGGCCAGCGCGGTGTCCACCGCGACCCGGCCGCCGAACGAGCAGCCGACGAGCGCGGCCCGCTCGACGCCGAGCGCGTCGAGCAGCCCGAGCACGTCGTCGTGGTGGGCGAACGGGGTGGGCGGCAGCTCGGACTCGCCGTAGCCGCGCAGGTCCGGAACGATCACCCGGTGCCGGGCGGCGAGCGCCGGCACCTGCTCGCGCCACATCCGCCGGTCCGCGATGCCGGCATGCAACAGCACCACGACGCTGCCGCTGCCGGCCTCGTCGTACGTGAGCTGGGCGCCGTTGATCTCGATCTTGGTCACGATGGAACGGTACGGACCGCTCGAAGGGGCCGCAACCGCCTTCGAGTGACCTCGCTAACTGTGGCTAGCGTTTTGCTTGCAGCAGCTAGCAGGGCGCGTTACGGTGGAGTCATGGCCACCAGCAAGGACCTTCCCGATGTCGGCGGGTTCATTCGCGACCTGCGGCGCAATGCGAAGATCTCGCTGCGTCAGCTCGCCGAACAGGCGGGCGTCAGCAACCCCTACCTGAGCCAGATCGAGCGTGGGCTGCGCAAGCCGAGCGCCGAGGTGCTCCAGCAGCTCGCCAGTGCGCTGCGCGTCTCCACCCCGGCCATGTACCTGCGGGCCGGGCTGCTCGACGACAAGGAGGGGCAGGGTGTGCTCGCGGCCATCGCGGTCGATCCCGAGCTGACCATGGCCCAGAAGCAGTCACTCACCCAGATCTACGAGACGTTCCGCCGGGAGAACGCGCGTCTGGCCGAGGCGACCGGCACCGCCGGCCCGACCGAGGCCGCTGAGCCGGCCGCCGCGCCGCAGGCCCCGGCCACCGTCGCGCCGGCCGCTACC
This sequence comes from Micromonospora sp. WMMD975, assembly GCF_029581215.1. Classification (NCBI taxonomy): domain Bacteria; kingdom Bacillati; phylum Actinomycetota; class Actinomycetes; order Micromonosporales; family Micromonosporaceae; genus Micromonospora; species Micromonospora sp. WMMD975. The sequence continues at coordinate 5,132,307 of NZ_CP120739.1, read as the reverse complement.
GGCCCCGTGACGCCCGACGGCACCCCGACCGAGGCGGTCCTCGAATCGGTAGCCGTCACCGAGGCGGGCACCGCGCCCGCGCCGACCACCGCCGCCCGCGAACGCACGACCGCCCGCCGGGCGGCCCGGAAGGCCGCCGGAGCGGCCGAAGAGGAGCAGTCATGACCCAGTCGAAGACCAACCGCATCCCCGCCCCCCTCTACGCCGCCGCCGGCGCCGGCGAGCTGGCCCTGGAGCAGCTGCGCAAGCTGCCCACCGTGGTCAGCGGCCTCGGCACCCGGGTCGTCACCGACCTCGGCGGCAAGGCCGTCGGCACCGGCTACGAGCTGCGCCAGAAGGCCGACCTCGACCAGCTCCGCGAGGCCGCCAACCTGGACAAGCTCCGCGAGGCCGCCAACCTGGACAAGCTCCGCGAGGCCGCCACCCGCAACGCCGCCGCCGTGGTGTCCGGCGCGTACGTCGCGCAGCAGCGCGCCCTGGCCGCGTACGCCGAACTGGTCGCCCGTGGTGAGCGGGTCGTCGGCGCCGGGGTGCTGGAGGCCGCCGACACGGTCAACGCCGACATCGCGGCGACCGAGGAGACCGTCCCGGCCGCCGTGGCCCCGAAGGCCGACGCCCCGAAGACCGAGGCGCCCAGCCCGACCGAGGTCGCCGAGGCGGTGGCCGCCAAGCCGGCCGCCGTGAAGCGGACCCGGGCCACCAAGGCGACCACCGCCAGGGCCGCCGCCGCCAAGCCGGTCACCCCGAAGGCCACGAAGCGGACCCGCCCGGCCGCCGAGTGACCCCACCGTCCATCGAGACCCCGGACGGCGTCCTGTCGGACGTTTCCGGGGTCTCGGCCTAAGCTTGCCGACATGGTCTACGCCGCGCCGATCTTCGCGTTCGAAGTCCGCTCCGTGATTCAGCTGATCCTGCTCGTCTTCGCGCTTGTCATCCAGGGCGTGGCGCTCGTGCACGCACTCACCCAGCGCGGCGACGGCTTTGCCGCCATCGGCACGCTGCCCAAGGGCGGCTGGATCGCCATCCTGGCGGTCTGCCTGCTGCTGACCCTGCTGGGCTTCGGCCCGATCAGCCTCTTCGGGCTGGTCGGCATCGCGGCCGGTCTGATCTACATGCTCGACGTGCGCCCCGGCCTGCGGGATCTGCACGACGGCCGAGGGTCCTGGTGAGAAGTTTCCGCTGGCCCCCGCCGCCCGACGGCGGCCCCCGCACCTGGGGCCCCGGCCCCGGTGGGCCGCGTACCGGCCGCCCGGCGCTGCCCGAGCCGGAGACGGAACTGGTCGCCACCCCGCACGGGGTGCGCCTGGAACGCCTGGTCACCGGCGTCGGCGACCCGGTCACCGTGTTCGCGCACGGGCTGGGCAACGGCATCGCCACCACCCGGCCGTTCGGCAGCGGCGTGACCGGGCGGCGGATCTTCTTCCAGTTCCGGGGGCACGGCCGGTCCGACTCCCCACCCGGGCCGTGGACCTACCTGGACCTCGCCCGTGACCTGCGGTCCGTCGCCGACCTGGGCGGCGCCACCCGCGCGTTCGGCGCCAGCCTCGGCGCGGGCGCGCTGTGCCGGGTGCTCGCCGAGAGCCCGGAACGCTTCGAGAAGCTCGTCTTCTTCCTTCCCGCCGTGCTGGACACGCCACGTGGCGAGGCGGCCCGGGTACGCCTCACCGGCCTGCTCGACGCGGTGGCCGACGGTGACGCGCACGCGCTCGCCGAGGTGGTGTCGCTGGAGCTGCCGCCGTCGGTCCGCAACACCCCGGCCGGCTGGTCCTACCTGCGGCAACGGCTCGACCAACTGCTGCGTGACGGGCTCGCGCCCGGCCTGGCCAGCCTGCCCGAGCAGGCCGCGCTCGACGACGCCGGCGCGCTCGCCGCGGTCACCGCGCCGGCCCTGGTGATCGCGTGCGCGGACGACGACCTGCATCCGGTGCCCGTCGCCGAGCGGCTGGCCGCCGCGCTGCCGGCGGCCACCCTGCACGTGTACGACCGGCCCGGCGTGCTCTGGACCGAACGCGCCGACCTGCGCGGGCGCATCTCGTCGTTCCTCAACGAGTAACGTCACCGCCCATGGGCGTCACACACCACGGCCGTACGCACCGACTCGACCTCGCCGACCCCACGCTGCGCGAGTGGACGTGCCGGGTGCTCGCGGCCGATCCCGAACAGGGCATCGTGCTGGACCGGTCCGCGTTCTACCCGGGCGGCGGCGGCCAACCGCCGGACCACGGGGTGCTGCTCTGGCAGGGTGTGCAGACCCGGATCGTCGGCACCCGCAAGGGCGACGACCTCTGGCTCATCCCGGCCGAGGGCGACCCGCTGCCGCCGGTCGGCACCGACGTCACAGGCGCGGTGGAGGACGGCCGGCGGACCATGCTGATGCGCACCCACTCCGGGCTGCACGTGCTGTGCGGCGTGGTGTTCCGCGACTTCGGCGCGCTCGTCACCGGCGGCAACATGGAACCCGGCGAGGCCCGGATGGACTTCAACCTCCCCGAGGTGCCGCCGGACTTCAAGGCCCGCATCGAGGAGCTGGTCAACGCCGAGGTGGCCGCCGACCGGTCGGTCGCCGTCCGGGTGCTGCCGCGCGCCGACGCGCTCGCCCTGCCGGACATCATCCGCACCCAGTCCAACCTGATCCCGCCGACCGAGCAGGAGGTGCGGATCGTCGACATCGTCGGGCTGGACGTGCAGGCCGACGGCGGCACCCACGTCGCCTCCACCGCCCAGATCGGCAAGGTCCAGGTGGTCAAGGTGGAGAGCAAGGGCCGGGCCAACCGCCGGGTCCGGGTACGCCTGGCGGACTGACCCGGACCGTCCGGGAAACCGGACGTCGGGTGTCAGGTATCGGTGACACGGTGAACCCATGAACTCACCACTCACCGGAAAGGTCGCGCTCGTGGCGGGCGCGACCCGGGGCGCCGGCCGGCAGATCGCCGTCCAGCTCGGCGCCGCCGGAGCCACCGTCTACGTCACCGGCCGCACCACCCGGGAGCGCCGCTCCGAGATGGATCGGCCGGAGACCATCGAGGAGACCGCCGAGCTGGTCACCGCCGCCGGGGGCACCGGCATCGCCGTCGCGGTCGACCACCTCGACCCCGAGCGGGTACGCGGGCTGGTCGAGCGGATCGACGCCGAGCAGGGCCGCCTCGACGTGCTGGTCAACGACATCTGGGGCGCCGATCCGCTGATCACCTGGGAGAAGCCGGTCTGGGAGCAGCCGCTCGACGCCGGCTTCCACACGCTCCGGCTGGCCGTCGACACCCACATCATCACCAGCCACTTCGCGCTGCCGTTGCTGATCCGCAACCCGGGCGGGCTGGTCGTCGAGATCGGCGACGGCACGAAGGCGTACAACGACGCCACCTACCGCCTGTCCGTCTTCTACGACCTGGCGAAGGTGTCGGTGAACCGGCTCGGCTTCACCCAGGCGCACGAGCTGGCCCCGTACGGCTGCACGGCCGTCGCGCTCACCCCCGGCTGGCTGCGCTCCGAGGCGATGCTTGAGCACTTCGGCGTCACGGAGGCCACCTGGCGCGACGGCGCAAAGACCGACCCGCACTTCGTGATGTCCGAGACGCCGGCGTTCGTCGGGCGGGCGGTGGCCGCGCTTGCCGCCGACCCGGACCGGGCCCGCTGGAACGGCCGGTCGCTGGACAGCGGCGGCCTGGCCCAGGTGTACGGCTTCACCGACCTGGACGGCACCCGCCCGCACTGGGCCCGCTACCACGACGAGGTGGTCGCGACCGGCAAGCCGGCCAACGACACCGGCTACCGCTGACCGGTCGGGTCCTCCGGCGGCCCGGCGTAGAGCGCCGCCGCCCGGCGGGCCGCCTCGGCGAACCGGTCCCGCAGCTCCGGCGGCGCCAGCACCTCCACCTCCGGGCCGAGCGCCAGCAGTTGGCCGTACGCCACGTCGACCGACTCGACGGGCAGCCGGAGCACCAGCCGGCCCCGCCCGTCGGGCCGGTCGGCCGCGGCGACCGCCTCCTCGTAGACGAACGGCGCGTCCACCAGGTGCCGCAGCAGCCGGAGGCCCGCCGGTCCGAGCCGTACCGTCACCCGCTCCCGGAGCAGATCCCGCAGGAACGCGCCGGCCTGTTCCCGCCAGTACGCCCCGAGGTCGAACCGCTCGTCCCGGTCGAAGCCGGCCGCACCCACCTCGACGTCGACCACCCGGTCCACCCGGTACGTCCGCCACGCCGCACCGACACGGCCGACCAGATACCAGACCCCGTTCTTCAGCACCAGCCCGTACGGCGCGAGCGCGCGGGTCACCTCCCGGTCGCCGCGCCGGTAACGCAGCTCGACCATCCGGTCTCCCCAGACCGCCCCGGCCAGCTCGGCCAGCCGGGGCGGCGGCGCGGACTCCCGGAACCAGCCCGGCACGTCCAGGTGGAACCGCTGCCCGGTGCGCGCCGGCGCGTCCCGCAGGCTCGGCGGCAACGCGGCCAGCACCTTCAGCTCGGCGGCGGCCACCGCGTCGGCCAGCCCCATGTCGCCGGCCGGCCCCGGCAGCCCGGCCAGGAACAGCGCCTCCGCCTCGTCCCGGCTCAGCCCGGTCAGCCGGGTCCGGTAGCCGCCGAGCAGCCGGTAACCGCCGGCCCGCCCCCGGTCGGCGTAGACCGGGACGCCGGCGGCGGAGAGCGCCAGCACGTCCCGGTAGACGGTGCGTTCGGAGACTTCCAGCTCGTGCGCCAGTTCGGCCGCCGTCATCGTCTCCCGGGACTGGAGCAGCAGCACCAACGAGATCAGTCGCGAGGCACGCACCCACCCATTGTGTAAGGCGGGGCCCCCGCTTAACGCATTCGGTATAGGCGGGGGCCCCGCCTAACACCTCCGGCGGCGGCGTGCGCGAGCCCACTAGGCTGTGCCGTCGTGAACGCCTCCCGTACCGTCGCGCCCGTCACCGGCGCGGTCACCCGCTTCCTCGGCGGCGCCGGCCTGCTGCTGCGCGGGCTCGGCATGTACGTCCGCAGCCCGAAGCTGATGCTGCTCGGGATCGTGCCGGCGCTGATCTCCGGCGTGCTCTACCTGGCCGTCTTCGCCGCCCTGCTCTACTTCGTGGACGACCTGGCGGCCTGGCTGACCCCGTTCGCCGACGACTGGTCGTCGACCGCACGTGGGCTGCTGCGGGTCGCCGCCGGGCTGGCCGTCGTCGGGGTGGCCGCGCTGCTCGGGGTGCTCACCTTCACCGCGGTCACACTCGCCGTCGGCGACCCGTTCTACGAGGCCATCTCGGAGCGGGTCGAGGACCGCCTAGGCGGCACCCCGGGCAAGGTGGACGTGCCGTTCTGGGCCTCGCTGCGGCGCAGCGTCGTCGACTCGTTGCGCCTGGTGGCCATCTCCGCGCTGATCGGCGTACCCCTCTTCGCGGCCGGTTTCATCCCGGTGGTGGGTCAGACGGTGGTGCCTGTGGTCGGAGCCCTGGTGGGTGGTTGGTTTTTGGCGCTGGAGCTGGTCGGCGCGCCGTTCTACCGGCGCGGGATGCGGCTGCCGGACCGGCGGTCGAGGCTGCGGGCCGACCGGCCGACCGCGCTCGGCTTCGGGGTGGCGGTCTTCCTGTGTTTCCTGATCCCGCTCGGCGCGGTGCTGGTCATGCCGGCCGCCGTCGCCGGGGCCGCCCTGCTGGCCCGCCGGTCGCTCGGCCAACACACCGAGGAGCAGTGAGATGGACACCGTGCTGATCCAGGGCGACGTCACCGCGCAGCGGGTCGACGTGATCGTCAACGCGGCGAACTCGTCGCTGCTCGGCGGCGGGGGAGTGGACGGCGCGATCCACCGGCGCGGCGGCCCGGCGATCCTGGCGGAGTGCCGGGCGTTGCGCGCCGCCCGCTACGGGCGGGGGCTGCCGACCGGGCAGGCGGTCGCCACCACCGCCGGCGACCTGCCGGCACGCTGGGTGGTGCACACCGTCGGGCCGGTGTACGCGTCGCGCGAGGACCGGTCGGCGCTCCTGCGCGACTGCTACGCCAACAGCCTGCGCGTCGCCGACGAGCTGGGCGCGCTGTCCGTGGCCTTTCCGCTCATCTCCGCCGGGATCTACGGCTGGCCGGTCGAGGACGCGGTCACCCAGGCGTTGACCGTGCTGCACGCGGCCACCCCGGCGCACCTGGTCGAGGCCCGGCTGGTGCTGTTCGGCGCGGACACGTACGCGACGGCGGCGCGGGTCGCCGCCGGGCTCAGCTGAGCGTGCGGCGGCACGCCACCAGGCTCTCCACCCGCCGGTAGCCGAGCCGCGCGTTGATCGCCAGCATCGGCGCGTTCGCCTCGTCGTTCGAGGTGTACGCGGTCCGCACCCCGCGCGCCGCGGCGGTGTGCAGCGCGGCCAGCTTGGTCAGCCGGGCCAACCCCCGGCCCCGGTACGCGGGCAGCGTGCCGGTGAAGTCCGACCACATCCGCTCGCCGTCGCGCTTGACCAGGCTCAACGCGACCAGCTCGCCATTCACCTCGGCAACGGTGCTGGCCTCCCGATCGAGCCCGAGGTTCTCCCAGCACTCGTGGCGCCAGAGGTCGTAGTCGAGCGCGTCGACGGGAACGTCGCTGGGCTCGTCCCGGGACGCCTCGGCGTCGACGCGGTGGACCCGGCGCGGGTCGAGCCCGGCGGTCGGCAGCAGCCGTACGCCCGGCGGTGGCTCCGGCATCGGCGGGGCGGGCCGCAGGTCGAGCGCAGCGTAGTGCAGCTCGCGGGTGGGCTCGAAGCCGTGCCGCCGCGCGAACGGCAGCGACTCGGCGCGGGTGTGGGCGCGCACCTGGGTCGAGCCGAGCGCCCGGACGTGGCCGAAGGCGTGGTCGAACAGTGCGGTGCCGAGGCCCCGGCGGCGGTGGTCCGGGTGCACGTGCAGGGTGGCGATCTCACCCACCCCGGGCGTCGAGGTCTGCGTGTTGCGGTACGCGGACACCCAGCCGACGACCTGCCCGTCCGCCTCGGCGACCCAGGCCGCCCAGTCCTCGCCCGGCGGCGGCTCGGCGATCATCCGGCGGGTCGACTCGACGCCGCGCACCAGGTAGGGAAAGACCAGCTTGCGCAGCGCCACCACGCCGTCGGCGTCGTCGGCACGGGCGGGACGGATCAGGGCTTCACTCATCCGCGCGACGCTAGCCACCCGGCCCGCGCCCCGCGAGCGGTTTGTTAAGCGGGGCCCCCGCCTATACCGAATGCGTTAAGCGGGGCCCCCGCCTTACGCGGAATCGCGGAGGATGAGCTGCGTGGGGAGCAGCAGGGCCTGCTCGACCTCCTCACCGGCGGCGATGCGCAGGAGCTGGCGGGTCATCGCCCGGCCCAGCTCCACGATCGGCTGCCGGACTGTGGTCAGCGGCGGCTCGGTGTACGCGGCCGTCTCGATGTCGTCGAACCCGATCACCGCGACGTCGTCGGGCACCCGCCGGCCGGCCTCGCGCAGCGCGCGTAACGCCGCGTGCGCCATCAGGTCGGAGGCGGCGAACACGGCGTCCAGCGTGGGGTCGGCGGCGAGCAGTTCGCGCATCGCGGCGGTGCCGGACTCCCGGGTGAAGTCGCCGTACGCGACCAGTTCCGGCAGCCCGGCGGCGGTGACCGCGGCCCGGTAGCCGAGCAGCCGTTCGATGCCGGCGACCATGTCCTGCGGCCCGGCGATGGTGGCGACGCGCCGCCGTCCGGCGGCGATCAGGTGCTCCACCGCCGTGGTCACGCCACCGGTGTGGTCCACGTCGACGTAGGGCACGTCGGCGCCGTCGAGTGGCCGGCCGCTGCACACCACCGGGATGCCGAGCCGGGCCAGCCGGCCGGGCAGCGGGTCCTCCCCGTGCAGCGAGGCGAAGAGCACGCCGTCGACGTGCCGGCCGGTGGTGTACCGCTCGACCCGTTCGTGCCCGGCCGGCGAGCCGGCGAGCATCAGCACGAGCTGCTTGTCCGCGGCCTCCAGCTCCTGGGCCGCGCCGCGGATGATGCCGGGGAAGACCTGGTCGTCGGAGAAGACCCGGGTGGCCGCCTCGGGCAGCACCAGCGCGACCGAGTCGGTGCGCTGGGTGACCAGGCTGCGGGCGGCGAGGTTCGGGACGTACCCGAGTTCCTCGACCGCCCGCCGGACCGCCTGCTGGATCGGCTCGGCGACGGTGGTCGAGCCGTTCACCACCCGGGAGACCGTGGCTCGGGACACGCCGGCCCGCCGGGCCACCGCCTCCAGGGTCGGCCGCTGTGCCGTCGTCATCCCCGTAACCACCACCTCGTCACAGCCCGTTCCGGGCGATCACCTCCTGGTACCAGCGGGCGCTCTGCTTGGGTGTGCGCCGCTGGGTCAGGTAGTCGACGTGGACGATCCCGAACCGCTTCCGGTATCCCTCGGCCCATTCGAAGTTGTCCAGCAACGACCATACGAGATAGCCGCGCAGGTCGACCCCGCGGGCGATGGCCTCGTGCGCGGCGCGCAGGTGCCCGTCGAGGTAGGCGGTCCGGTCGGCGTCGGCCACCCGGCCCGATTCGTCCCGGGTGGTGTCCGGGAACGCGCCGCCGTTCTCGGTGATCATCAGCGGCAGGCCGGGGTGGTCGGCGGCCACCCGGGCCAGCAGCCGGGTCAGCCCGGCCGGCTCGATCGACCAGCCCATGTCGGTGACCGGACCGGTCGCCGGCAGGAACTCGACCGCGCCGGCGGTGCCCGGGTACGCGTCGCTGCCCCCGCCGTCCGGCCGCCCCGCCACGTAGGTGGGCGAGTAGTAGTTCAGGCCGAGCAGGTCCAGCGGCGCGGCGATGATCTTCTCGTCCCCGTCCCGGACGAAGTCCGGCGCGACGATCCGGCTCACGTGCGCCAGCACGTCCGCCGGGTAGCCGGCGCCGGTCAGCGGGTCCAGGAAGATCCGGTTGTGCAGGCCGTCGACGAGCCGCACCGCCTCGGCGTCCGCCGCGCTGCCGGCGTCCGCCGGCTGCACGTCGGCCGGGTTGAGCGTGATCCCGATCGTCTCCGCGCCGGCCGCGCGCAGCGCCCGCGCGGCCAGGCCGTGGCCGAGCAGCAGATGGTGTACGGCCCGGAAGGCGTCCCCCGGGTCGCGTCGGCCGGGCGCGTGCACCCCGGCGCCGTACCCGAGGTACGCCGAGCACCACGGTTCGTTGAGCGTGGTCCAGGTGCGGACCCGGTCGCCGAGGCGACGGTGTACGACGACCGCGTACTCGGCGAAGTGCTCGGCGGTCTCCCGGACGGTCCAGCCGCCCCGGTCCTCGAGCGCCTGCGGCAGATCCCAGTGGTAGAGCGTGACGATCGGGTCGATGCCCCGGGCCAGCAGCGCGTCGGTCAGCCGGTCGTAGAAGTCCAGCCCGCGCGGCTCGACCGGGCCGGTGCCGTCCGGCCGGATCCGGGGCCAGGACACCGAGAACCGGTACGCCCGCAGCCCCAGCTCGGCCATCAGTGCCACGTCCTCGGCGTACCTGTGGTAGTGGTCACAGGCCACGTCGCCGGTGTGGCCCTGGGCCACCGCGCCCGGCGTACGGCTGAAGGTGTCCCAGATCGACGGGCCGCGACCGTCCTCGCGGGCCGCGCCCTCGATCTGGTACGCGGCGGTGGCCGCGCCCCAGACGAAGCCCTCGGGGAAACGGAGTTCCGTCATGCCTTCACCGCACCTTCCATGATCCCGCCGATGATCTGACGGCCGAACAGGACGAACACCAGCAGCAGGGGCAGCGTAGCGATGGCCGTGCCGGTGAACACCTGCGACATGTCCTGGTAGTACCCGTCGGAGAGGGCCCGCAGCGACAGCTGGACGGTCGGGTTCTCCGGGTCGTTGAGCACCGCGTACGGCCAGAGGAAGTCGTTCCAGGTGGTCATGAACGTGAGCAGGCCGAGCACGGCGGCGGCCGGGCGCAGCGCGGGCAGCACCACGTTCCAGTAGATCCGGGCGGTGTTGCACCCGTCCATCCGGGCCGCCTCGATCAGCTCGGTGCTGACCGCCTGGCCGGCGTACTGGCGCATCATGAACACGCCGAAGCCGGTGACGAGCGCCGGCACGATGACGGCGGGCAGCCGGTCGTTCCAGTTCAGCTTCGTCATCAGCAGGTAGAGCGGGATCACGCCGAGCTGGGTGGGGACCATCATGGTGGCGACGATGGTCAGCAGCAGCGCGTTGCGCCCGCGGAACCGCAGCTTCGCGAACGCGAACCCGGCCAGCGTGGAGAAGAACACCACCGAGATCGTCACGGTGGTGGCCACGATCGCCGAGTTGATCAGGCCGGTGAGGAAGTAGGCGTCGGTGTTGTCGAACAGCCGGGCGATGTTGGCGCCGAGGTTGCCGCCGGGGGTGAGCGGGGGTGGGACCTGGCCCATCGCGTCGCTGGTGCGGCTGGCCACCACGAACATCCAGTAGATCGGGAAGACCGACAGCGCGGCTGAGAGCGCCAACGCCAGGTAGGTGAGCCGGCTGGCCGACCAGAGGCGGGTCATCGGGAGACCTCCTTGCGGGAACCGCCGCCGAGTCGGCGCAGGAGCAGGACGTTTATCGCCGCGACCACCGCGATCAGCGCGAAGAGCAGCCAGGCGACGGCCGAGCCGTAGCCGAAGTTGTAGTGCGGCGCGAACGCGTTCTCGAACATGTACATGGTCACCGTCTGTGACTCGCGCAGCGGCCCGCCGCGGATCGCGTTGGTGCCGGAGTTGAACATCCGCGGCTCGGTGAAGAGTTGGAGGCCGCCGATGGTGGAGATGATGACCGCGAAGACGATCGTCGGCTTGAGCAGCGGCACGGTGATGGACCAGAACTGCCGGGCCCGGCCGGCGCCGTCGATCGCCGCCGACTCGTACAGGTCGCGGGGGATGGCCTGCATGGCGGCCAGGAAGATCAGCGCGTTGTAGCCGGTCCACCGCCAGTCGACCATGGTGGAGATGGCGACCCAGGCGGCGAACCTGTTGGCCTTCCAGTCGATCGCGTTCACCCCGACGTGGTCGAGCACCCAGTTGATCATCCCGAAGTCGCGGCCGAACAGCACCGCGAACACGATCGCCACCGCCGCGGTCGAGGTGACGTTCGGGACCAGCACCGCCATCCGCCAGGTGGTACGGGCGCGGAGCTGGCGGTTGAGCAGGTTGGCCAGCCAGAGCGCGGCCAGCAGCTGTGGGACGGTGGAGATGACGAAGATGCCGAGCGTGTTGACCACGGAGTGCCAGAAATCCGGGTCCGCAAGCAACTGGCTGTAGTTGTCGAACCCGATGAACGGGTGGTCGGCGCCGAGCAGGTCCCAGTCGTGCAGGGAGACCCAGAACGTGTACGCCAGCGGGTAGGCCCCGAAGACGCCGAAGAGCAGGAAGAACGGGGCGACGAAGAGGTAGGGCGAGTATCTGGTGTCGAGCCGGCTGAGCCGGAGGCCCCGGTCGGTACGGGTGGTGCGGGGGGCCGGTGCGACCGGCGGGCGGGCGTCGAGCTGGACGGCCATGACCTGAGAACTCCTTTCCGCGGTGCGGGCGGCACCCGTCGCCGGGGCCGCCCGCACGCGCTGCTCGGGTTACTTGGCGGCGGCCTTCTCGGCGTTCGACACCGCGTCGGTCCAGCCCTGCTCCGGGGAGCGTTTGCCCAACTCCACGGTGCGTACGGCGTTCTCCACCTCGGTGCGTACGGCCTGGTTCTTCGGTCCCATGTAGACCGGCTTCAGGTTCTTGGCGCCCTCGGCGAAGATCTTGCCGACCGGTGCCTCGGAGAAGTAGGCGTTCGTCGAGTCGACGATCGCCGGATCGGCGAGCGCCTGCGGCGACGACGGCAGTGGGCCCTTCGCCTTGAACGCGCCGATCTGGCCCTTGGCGCTGGTCAGGAACTTGGCCAGCTCGATCGCCTCGGCCTGGTGCTTGCTCTGCTTCGGCACGGCGAGGAAGGAGCCACCCCAGTTGCCGCCCTCACCGGGGATCTGGGCGATGTCCCACTTGCCCTTGGCGCCAGGGCCGGCGTTGCCCTCGATCACGCCGGTCATCCAGGCCGGGCAGGCGATGGTGGCGAACTTCGACTGTTTGAACGCGGAGACCCACTCCTCCGACCAGGAGCCGTACTTCCCGGAGAGGCCGGAGTCGATGATGTCCATCGTCGTGTCGTACGCCTGCCGCACCGCCGGGTTGCTGCCCACGACCAGGTTGTTGTCGGTGTCGTAGTAGCTGTAGCCGCTGGTGTTGCCGGCGGTCTGGAGCAGGATGGTGTTGAACGTGTTGGTCGCGGCGTCCAGGAACGCGGCGCCGGTCTTCTTCGCGGTGAACTGTTCGCCGACCTTGACGTAGTCGGTCCAGGTGGGCCAGAGCTTCGACACGGCCTCCCGGTCGGTGGGCAGGCCGGCCTTGGCGAACAGGTCGGTGCGGTAGCACATGGCCATGCCGCCGACGTCGGTGCCGAGGCCGATGAGTTGCTTGCCGTCGGCGGTGAGCCCCTGGTTCCACTTCCAGTCGAGGAAGTCGCCCTTCAGGTCGGCCGCGCCGTGGTCGAGCAGGTTGACGAAGTTCTGCGGGTTGGCCTTGTACTCGACCAGCAGCCCTTCCTCGATGGCGACGATGTCGCCGGCGCCCTTGCCGGCGGCGAGCCACTGGGTGAGCTTCGGCGAGTATTCGTCGAGGTTGCTGCCGGTGCCCCGCTCGACGATCTTCACGCCGGGGTGGCTGGCCATGTACTCCTGGTAGAGATCCGCGTAGCCGAACTGGCCGAAGACGTCGACGGTGAGCGTGACCGGCCCGTCGGCGGCGGCCTCGTCGTCGCCGCCGCAGCCGGTGGTGCCGAGCAGCGCGGTGGCGGCGACCAGGGCCACCGCCGCCAGTCGACGGCGCGTGAAGGTGAGCATGCTGTCCTGACCTCTCGGGGTCGTAACGGGTGGTGGAAGACGGTTCCGGTACTAAGAGAGCGCTCTCTCGACAGCCTGGTGGGTGGTCCGGGACCGTGTCAAGAGAGCGCTCTCAGAGCGTCCGAAAAAAGCGGAGAGGGGCGGTCATCGCCCCTCTCCGCCCAAATTCGACGCGGTCAGCCCGTGCGCAGGCCGTCCAACAGACCGCGGTCGCCCGCCACGCCGAGCGTGTCGAAGCTGATCCGGCCCATCAACGCCAGTAGCAGGTCGCTCGCCGTGCCGGTCACCTGCGCCCGGGCCCGGTGGTCGTCGTGGTCCAGGATCGTCGCGGTGTCCAGCAACGCGACCCCCTCACCGCGCAGGCGCAGATACCACTCCTGGGCGGCGTCCGTCGCGGTCAACTGGACCACCCCGTGCCACGGACCCGAGCCGCGCCGCCGGCCCGCCGGCAGCCAGGTGTCCAACACCTCGCTCACCCCGTCGGCCGCGAGCTTGGACTCGATCGGGTCACCCGCGCCGATGGCGAGCTGGGCGTCCCAGCGGTGCACCGCGGTCTCGTGCGCCATCCGGCGCGGCCAGAAACCCGCCCGCTTCGGCTGCGGCGCGAAGTTCCAGGCCGGCGCCTCCGGGTCCAACCCGTCGAAGATCCCGGTCAGACGCTCGTACTCCTGGGCATACCACTGGGCCGGGGTGAGACCGGCCGGCGGCTCCGGCTCGTGCCGCTCCGGCCGGCTGGTCGAGCCGGCCGCCAACACCGTGCCCGCCCACACGTAGATCCGGGTCAGGTGGTGGGCGAGATCGGTGACCGTCCAGCCGGGACAGGACAGCACCGGTGTCTCGGGAGGGGCCTCCGCCACCGCCGCGGCGAACGCGGGACCCTCCGTCCGCAACGCGCCGATCCAGAAGTCCTTCGTGTGGTGCAGTCTGCTCATCGCCATCCTCCCGGGGGTGACCGGGCCACCAGTGGGTGCCGCGGCTCCCCCTCAGCCTAGGGTGAAAGGCGTGTCAGACGTCTACGCCGAACCGACGACCGCCACCGGACCGACAGATCCGGGCACCCTGGCGCGCTACACCACCCTACGCCTCGGCGGCCCCGCCGGCCGACTGGAGATCGCCACCGACGCCACCGGGATCGTCCGCCGGGTACGCGAGGCCGAGGCCCGCGACGAGGAAGTGCTGGTCCTTGCCGGCGGCAGCAACGTGGTGATCGGCGATCAGGGCTTCCCCGGCACCGTCGTGCTCGTCCGCTCCCGGGGGTTCCAGGTCGTCGCCGCCGACGCCGACACCGTCACGGTACGGGTGGCCGCCGGCGAGCCGTGGGACGACCTGGTCGCCGCCACCGTCGAACGCGGCTGGGCGGGACTGGAATGCCTCTCCGGCATCCCCGGCTCGGCCGGCGCGACCCCGATCCAGAACGTCGGCGCGTACGGCCAGGAGGTGGCCGAGACGATCGTCGCCGTCGAGGCGTACGACCGCACGCGCCGCGAGGTGGTCCGGATCGCGGCGGCGGACTGCGGATTCGCCTACCGGGGCAGCATCTTCAAGTACAGCGACCGCTGGGTGGTGCTCTCGGTCGACTTCCACCTCACCCGCTCGCCGCTCTCCGCCCCGGTCCGCTACGCCGAACTGGCCCGCACGCTCGGCGTCGAGGTCGGCGACCGGGTGCCGCTGGCCGACGCCCGGGCCGCCGTGCGGCGGCTGCGCGCCGGCAAGGGCATGGTGCTCGACCCGGCCGACCCGGACACCAGGTCGGTGGGTTCGTTCTTCACCAACCCGGTGCTGGACCGCGAGGCGTACGAGCTGCTCCGGGAGCGCGCGGCCGACCTGGGCGAGCCGCCGCACTGGCCGGGCCCCGGTGACGTGGTGAAGGTCAGCGCGGCCTGGCTGATCGACAAGGCCGGCTTCGGCAAGGGCTACGCCGGCCCGGAGGGCGTCGCCATCTCGACCAAGCACACGCTGGCGCTCACCAACCGGTCCGGCGCGGCAAGCACCGCCGCCCTGGTGACCCTGGCCCGGGAGATCCGCGACGGCGTGCACGCCCGCTTCGGCGTCCCCCTCCACCCCGAGCCCGTCCTGATCAACTGCACCATCTGACCCCTCGGCGTCGCCTGCCCCGCCCGGCCGTCGCTCTCTCGCCTCGGTGTCCGCCCGGCCTGGCACCCGCACCGCGCGGATCCGGCGGGCCCGCCGCGCCGGTCGCCGCAGCCATCCGCCGCTTTCAGATTGAGAGATGAGCGTTCCGCATGTCGGGAAGGCTGAAGATCTTGGTAGGAAAAGGCCCCCAGAGGGGCCATTTGATACCAAGATCTCGGAGCCGCGAGCCGCGAGCCGCGAGCCGCGAGCCGCGAGCCGCGAGCCGCGAGCCGCGAGCCGCGAGGATCAGGGGGCTACGGCGGGCCAAGGGAGGGTCAGGTAGCCGTGGCGCCAGGCGGCCGGGCGGTCCTGGACCGGCCAGCCCGACTCCTTGACCGTCGCCACCGTGCGCAGCCACCGCTGGCGTGGGCCGAACGGGGCGTAGCCGGCGGCGGAGCGCCAGGCGTGCTCCAGCGCGTCGAGCAGGTCGTGCACGCGCTCACCGGGCACGTTGCGGTGGATCAGCGCCTTCGGCAGCCGCTCGGCAAGCGACGCCGGGCTCGCCAGCGTGGTCAGCTTCGCGGCCAGGGTGAGCGTGCGCGGGCCGGCGGCGTCGAGCAGCACCCAGGCGCCGAGTCGCCCCAACTCGTCGCAGGTCCCCTCCACCAGCAGCCCGCCTGGTGCCAGCCGGTCGGTGACCGTGCGCCAAGCGTCGGCCACCTCGCCCTCGTCGTACTGGCGCAGCACGTTGAACGCCCGCACCAGCGCGGGACGCAGCCCGGCCAGCTCGAAGCCGCCCCGGGCGAACGTGAGGCCGGGCGGGTCGGCGGTCGGCGCGGCGGCAGCCACCCGTACCGGATCGATCTCCAGCCCGACCACCCGCACGTCCGGGCGGACCCGGGTGGCGAGCCGGGCCCGCAGCTCGACCGCGGTGACCGGGCTGGCGCCGTACCCCAGATCCACCACGAGCGGGTCGGCGGCGGCGCGGAGCGGATCGCCGCAGGCCGCGGCGATCCAGTTGTCCACCCGCCGGAGCCGGTTCGGGTTCGTCGTGCCCCGGGTGACGACGCCGAGCGGCCGTTCCATCAGAATTTCCGGTGCACCTTGTGCTGGGCGGCCTGGGCCAGCGGACGGACCACGAGCTGGTCCACGTTGACGTGGTGCGGGCGGGTGGCGCACCAGGCGACGCAGTCGGCCACGTCGTCGGCGACCAGCGGCTCGGCCACCCCGGCGTAGACCGCCTCGGCGCGGTCGGCGTCACCGCCGAAGCGGACCAGGCCGAACTCCTCGGTCCGCACCATGCCGGGGTCGATCTCGACCACCCGGACCGGCCGCCCGGACAGTTCCAGCCGGAGCGTGCCGGCGATCGCGGTCTGCGCGTGCTTGGCCGCCGTGTAGCCGCCGCCACCCTCGTAGACGACGTGACCGGCGGTCGAGCTGACGATCACCACGGTCCCCGCGCCGGAGCGCTCCAGCGCGGGGAGCAGCGCCTTGGTGACCCGCAGCGTGCCGAGCACGTTGACGTCGTACATCCACTGCCAGTCGCCCACGTCGGCGGTCTCGACCGGGTCCACGCCGCGGGCCCCGCCGGCGTTGTTCACCAGCAGGGTGACCGGCCCGGGCGCGGCGTCCGCCGCGGCGGCCAGGCCGGCGACGGACCCGTCCGAGGTCACGTCGCAGGCCACCGCGGTCGCCGCGCCGCCGGCCGCCTCGATCTCGGCGACGAGCGCGGCCAACCGGTCGGTACGCCGCGCGGCGGCGAGCACGTGGAAACCCTCGGCGGCCAGCCGGCGGGCGGTGGCCGCGCCGATCCCGCTCGATGCTCCGGTGACGATGGCGACAGAGGTCATCCGGCCATTCTCTCCCGCCGCCCCGGCCCGTGCCGCGATGAGGTCCGTCACGCCCGGGAGCCCGCGTCAGGTATTTCCGAACCCCGATGGGGAAGATGACATCCGGCGTACGGGTTGACCGAGAAGCGCCGGTCGTGCGGGACGGCATCAACCGTGACAGAGGGAGCGGACGTGGCGGAGTTGCACACCGGTGTCGGTCGTCAGCGTGGTGCGTTGCCGTGGCCCCGGCCCCGCCGTATCGCCACTCTCTCGGTGCACACCTCGCCGCTGCACCAACCCGGCACCGGTGACGCGGGCGGCATGAACGTCTACATCCTGGAGGTCGCCCGCCGGTTGGCCGCGGCCGACGTCGAGGTGGAGATCTTCACCCGGGCCACCTCCGGCGACCTGCCCCCGGTGGTGGAGATGGCACCCGGGGTGACCGTCCGGCATGTCACCGCCGGGCCGCTGGAGGGGCTGACCAAGGAGGAACTGCCGGGTCAGCTCTGCGCCTTCACCGCCGGTGTGCTGCGCGCCGAGGCGGCCCGCCCACCGGGCCACTACGACCTGATCCACTCGCACTACTGGCTCTCCGGGCAGGTCGGTTGGCTGGCCAAGGAACGCTGGGGCGTCCCGCTGGCGCACACCGCGCACACCCTCGCCAAGGTCAAGAACGCCCGCCTCGCCGCCGGGGACCGGCCCGAGCCGAAGGCCCGGGTGATCGGCGAGGAGCAGGTGGTCGCCGAGGCGGACCGCCTGATCGCCAACACCCGGGTGGAGGCCCGCGACCTGCTCGACCGGTACGCGGCCGACCCCGACCGGGTGGCCGTGGTGGAGCCGGGCGTGGACCTGGACCGGTTTCGTCCCGCCCCGGGCGACCGGGAGGCCGCGGCCCGCGCCGCCCGTCGCCGTCTCGGCCTGCCCGTGGACGGGTACGTGGTCGCGTTCGTCGGCCGGATCCAGCCGCTCAAGGCCCCGGACGTGCTGATCCGCGCCATCGCCGCGCTGCGGGAACGGGAGCCCGCGCTCGCCCGCGAGCTGACCGTGGTGATCTGCGGCGGTCCGAGCGGCAGCGGGCTGGACCGGCCCACCGCGCTGATCGAGTTGTCCCACTCGCTCGGCGTGGCCGACCGGGTGCGTTTCCTGCCGCCGCGGATCGGCGAGGACCTGCCCGCCCTCTACCGGGCCGCCGACCTGGTCGCCGTACCGTCGCACAACGAGTCGTTCGGGCTGGTCGCGCTGGAGGCCCAGGCGTGTGGCACGCCGGTGCTGGCCGCCGCCGTGGGCGGCCTGGTCACCGCGGTACGCGACGGCGACAGCGGGATGCTCATCGACGGGCACGACCCGGTCGACTGGGCGCGTGCCCTGGCCCGCCTGCTGCCCGAACGGAGGCGTCGGGCCGCGCTGGCCCGGGGGGCGGAGCGGCACGCCCGCGACTTCTCCTGGGACCGGACCGTCTCCGGCCTGCTCACGGTCTACGGGGAGGCGATCACCGAGCACCGGGCCCGGCTGGCCGGCCGGCTCGGCGATCCGGCCCTCGCCTGCTCCTGGTGACCGCGCCACCGCCCGGCGACCGCCGCCCGGCGACCGTAGAGTGGGTGCGATGAGCCGCACGAGTGAGGTCGCCGCCCTGATCGAGGCCGTCTGCGCGGAGCGCGAGCTGGAGTGGGAGTCGACCGGCGAGACGTCGTACGCGGTGACCCTGCCGGGCACGCACAAGCTCAAGACGATCTGCAACCTGATCGTCGGCGAGCACGCGCTGCGGATCGAGGCGTTCGTGATGCGCCAGCCCGACGAGCGCCGCGAGGAGCTGTGGGCCTGGCTGCTCCAACGCAACGCGCGGATGTACGGCGTCTCGTTCTCCATCGACGCGGTCGGCGACGTCTACCTGACCGGCCGGGTCAACCTGGCCGGCGTCGACGCGGACGAGCTGGACCGCCTGTTCGGCTCCGTGCTCACCTACGCCGACGAGTCGTTCGACAGCATGCTGGAGATCGGGTTCGGCACCGCCATCCGCCGGGAGTGGGAGTGGCGGGTCAAGCGGGGCGAGTCGACCGCCAACCTGGCCGCGTTCGCCCACCTCTTCGAGCCCTCGGCCCCGGCCGGTTCGGCCGCCGGAGGTTCGGAACCCTCCTGACGGGTATGCCGCAGCGCGCGGTGCGGAGCACTGGGACCCACCGCGGGCCGAGGACGGACTGTCGAGGAGCGTGTCCCAATGGCTCAGCGCAACAGCTCAGGTCGCGGCGCGACCGCGACCCGCACCAAGCGGCAAACAGGTAACCAGACCCCGAACACCCCGATGGTGTCGGAGTCCGAGATCTCCCGGATGAAGGTCGACGACATCCGGGGCCAGCTCCGCCGTCGTGGGGTCTCCGGGACCTCCACGCTGCGCAAGCCGGAGCTGGTGAAGACACTCGCGCGGACCATGCGCGCGGAGGGGCGTGGCGGCGCGGCCCGGCGGAGCACCGGCCCGGCCGGCCGGCCCTCCGCCACCCGCAGGGCCGGCGCCGCGAAGAAGACCACCGCGGCGAGGAAGAGCACCACGGCGTCGCGCCGCGCGGCGACGCCGGCCAAGTCCGCCCCGGCCGCCCGGGCGACCGGTGCCAGGGCCAAGGCGACGGGTACGCGCAAGGCGGCGCCCGCTCGCGCGAAGGCGACGTCGTCGCGGGCGAAGGCTGCCCCGTCCCGGGCGAAGGTCACGTCGTCTCGCGCCAAGGCTGCTCCGTCCCGGGCCAAGGCTGCTCCGTCCCGGGCCAAGGTGACGTCGTCACGGGCGAAGGCGGCCCCGGCGCGGAAGGCGGCGTCGGCTCGTGCGCAGGCCGCGCCGACGCGCGGGCCCGCGTCCAGTAGGTCGATCGGGTCCTCGCAGCTCATCATGTCGCTCGCCGATCGTCCGGAGCGTCCCGGTCGCAGCCTGGTGACCCGCAACCACGAGGTGATCCAGCGTTGGGCCCGGGCCCGGGGCGCGAAGCCGGCCACCATCGCCGGCACCGAGCGGGGCGACCGGCCCGGGGTGCTGACCTTCAACATTCCGGGTTACCGGGAGAGCAGCCGGATCCGGGAAATCGCCTGGGACGACTGGTTTCGGACATTCGACTCGCGGCGGCTGAACCTGATCTATCAGGAGCAGATGCGGGACGGCCGGCAGAGCAACTTCTTCCGCACGGAGAACCCGAATCGCGAGGACGGTTGAGGGTTTACGGGAATGGTCGCCGGGAATCCCGTGTTGGCGATGGTCGGAGGCCGGAGCAGGGACGGGCGGATTTCCGACATCGGTGCTGTGACGGGTAAGACAGCGATGCGGGTTGAATCCGGAATCTGCGCGAACTAGCTTTATTGCACCGCGTTGCGCTTGTTTTCGTTCGGGGGAGCGGCGGATCTATCAGATCCGCGCAAGCGATGCGCGATGATCGGGTGGAGCACACCGTTGGGGGACGGTGCCGCCCGTGTAAACCGGCGGCGCGAGCGGGCGACGCTTACGGGGGTGAGTGTCGCCCGCCGCCGCCGGGCGTACGGTCAGAGCGCCCATCCCGACGGGGGTCGGGATGGGCGCTCTGCCGTTGTTCAGCGGTGGACCTTCTCCGGCTCCCGGGCGGCGGCCCGCAACGCGGCGACCCGGCGTTCCCGAGGGCCGCCGGCGAGCAGGTGACCGGCCGCGGCGCACAGGCCCAGCCCGCCCACCACCAGCCAGTGCCGCTCGCCGAGATGCTCCAGGCTGAGGCCGCCGAGCGCGGGCGCCACGAAGGACGCCGCCGGGAACGTCAGGTAGAAGACCGACTGGTAGCGGGCCCGCAGTCGGGGCGGGGCCAGGTCGGCGTTGATCTGGGCGTTCGGCGGGGCGGCGAGCATCTGCCCGACCGTCCAGACCACGGCCGCGCCGAGATACAGCGGCAGCCCGTCGGCGACGGTCAACGTGCCGAACCCGAGCGCCATCAGCCCGGTGGAGACGGCCAGCACGGTCGAGGAGCGGTGCGCCTCGATCAGCCGGGGCACGAACAACTGCCCGACCACGATCAGCGCCCCGCCGAGCGCCACCACCAGCCCGTACGCGCTCGGGCGCAGTCCGTCCGCGCGCATCGCCAGCGGCATGATCGTCGACGTCTGCATGGTCAGCACGGCCAGCAGGAAGGTCAGCCCGACGAACGCGAGGAAGGTGCGGTCGGTGAGCGCGGTGTGCAGCCCGGGCCGCCGGCCCGTCACGGCCCGCGGGGTCACCGCCTGGCGGGCCAACGTCTCGGGCACCGTGAGCGCGATGACCACGGCCGCGGCCAGCGTGGCCCCGGCATCGACCAGGAACAGCGCCAGGAAGCTCGCCTCGGCGAGCACACCGGCCAGCAGCGACGCCACCGCCATGCCCAGGTTGAACGCCCAGAACTGGAGGTTGAACGCCCGGGACCGGGCCGCCTGCGGCACCACGTCCACGATCGCGGCCACGAACGCCGGACCCGGCATCGAGTGCACCACCCCGACGAGCGCGGCCAGCACGGCGATCACCGCCAGGTGCCGGCTGAACGCCAGCGCCGCCATCAGCCCGGCCGCGGCCAGGTGGGCGGCGAGCAGCGTGGCCCGTCGGCCCCACCGGTCGGCCAGGACGCCGCCGAGCAGCGTGCCGGCCGCGCCGCCGATGCCGTACGCGCCGACGACCAGCCCGGCCAGCGACGGGGAGGCGTCCCGCGCGGAGGTGAGATAGAGCGACAGGAACAGCAGCGCGAACGCGCCGGCCCGGTTGATCAGCAGCCCGGTCCAGAGGTACCAGAAGGTGGCGGGCAGTCCACCGGCCGTGTCGTCCCACCAGCGCCGCAGGCCGTGCACCACTCCTCCAGGAAGGTTTCCTTACCGATACGCCCAGGTACCGTACCCAGCGGCGTACTCAGGAACCGACCTGGACCGGCGCGGCGGGTGAGGTGGCCGCGGCCTCGGCCGCCTCGGGCGCGGGGGTGCGGGCCAGGGTGACCGGCGCGACGGCCGTCCCGGCGGCGCGGAGCCGGGTGGCGCGGCGCTCCCGGGCCGGGCCGGAGACCAGGTGCGCGACCGCCGCCACGGCGCCGATCCCGGCGCAGGCCAGCCAGAGCGCGGTGTTGCCGGCCTGCTCCCGGAGCAGGCCGCCGAGGATCGGCGCGCTGGCGCCGGCGAGCTGCCAGGAGAGCGAGAAGACGCCCTGGTAGCGACCGCGCAGCGCGGCCGGGGACAACTCCGCGATCAGGGTGGCGTTGGAGGGCGAGTTGAGCATCTCGCCGAGCGTCCAGATCAGCACCGTGAGCCCGTAGAGCCAGACCGTGTCGGCGAGTGCGGTGAGCCCGAACCCGACGCCCATGATCAGTGCGGCGAGCGCCAGTACGTGCGACCGGCTCCGGCCGGCGATGAGCCGGGGCACGAAGAGCTGACCGATCACGATGAGCACGCCGTTGAGCGCGATCACCGAGCCGTAGGTGGCGGGGCTGAGCCCGGAGTCGGCCATGGCGATCGGGAGCATCGAGATGTGCTGGAGGAAGACGAGCGCGGCGAACAGGTTGAGCGCCACGAAACCGAGGAAGACCCGGTCGCGCAGGATGGTGCGCAGCGCGCCCGCCGGGGCCGGCTGGCTCCTGCCGACCGGACCGGCCGGCGCGGTCCGGGTCTCGCCCACCCGGGTGAAGATGATCAGCGCGGTGACGAGCATGGTGGTCGCGTCCACCAGGAAGAGCAGCAGGTAACCGGCCTCGGCGGCGAGTCCGGCCAGGACCGCGGCGCAGGCGAAGCCGAGGTTGATCGCCCAGTAGTTGAGCGAGAACGCGCGGAGCCGGTCCTTCTCCGGCACCACGTCGATCATCATCGCGCCGAAGGCCGGGCGGGCCGCCTCCGCGAACATGCCGAGCAGCAGCGCGCCCACCGCCACCGCCCAGAGCGGCCGGGCCAGGCCGAGCGCGACCATCATGGTGGCGGCGCCGAGGTGCGCGGTGAGCAGCGTAGGCCGCCGGCCCCAGCGGTCGGTCAGGGTGCCGCCGACGGTGGTGCCGACCGCGCCGCCGGCGCCCCAGAGCCCGATCACCAGACCGGCCTGCGCGGCCGAGAAGCCCCGCTGCTGGGTCAGGTAGATGGCGAGGAAGACCAGGACGAACGAGCCGAGCCGGTTGATCAGGGTGCCGGTCCAGAGGTACCAGAAGGAACGCGGCAACCCGCCCGCCGTGTCCCGGAACCAACCCCGCACCGTACGCATCCCCGTGCCCCCGAATGGTAATGACCGATCTATCTCAGATGCCTTACAACCTAGTCCCGCGCCGGAACGCCGGTCATCCGCATTTCCACGTGGTGGTCGTCACCACAGGTCCCCGCGTGTCCGCCCGGCCGGTACGGCAGGATGATCCGCATGACTGCGAGCGAAGGACCCACCGTCGGGACGCTGGTCCTGCTGCGGCACGGCGAGAGCGACTGGAACGCCAAGAACCTCTTCACCGGGTGGGTCGACGTCGACCTGACCGCCAAGGGCGAGACCGAGGCGCGGCGTGGCGGCGAGCTGCTCCGCGAGCACGACCTGCTGCCGGACGTGGTGCACACGAGCGTGATGCGCCGGGCGATCCGCACCGCCGAGCTGGCGCTGAACGCCGCCGACCGGCACTGGATCGCGGTACGCCGGTCGTGGCGGCTCAACGAGCGCCACTACGGCGCCCTCCAGGGCAAGAACAAGAAGCAGACCCTGGACGAGTACGGCGAGGAGCAGTTCATGCTCTGGCGCCGGTCGTACGACACGCCGCCGCCGCCGATCGACGACAACGACGAGTGGTCGCAGGTCGGCGACCCCCGGTACGCGCTGCTGCCGACCGAGCTGATGCCGCGCACCGAGTGCCTGAAGGACGTCGTCGAGCGGATGCTGCCCTACTGGTACGACTCGATCGTGCCGGACATCCTGGCCGGTCGGACGGTGCTGGTGGCCGCGCACGGCAACTCGCTGCGCGCGTTGGTCAAGCACCTCGACCAGATCTCCGACGAGGCGATCGCCAAGCTGAACATCCCCACCGGCATCCCGCTGCGCTACGACCTGGACGCCGACCTGCGTCCCCAGGTGCTCGGCGGCACCTACCTCGACCCCGAGGCCGCCAAGGCAGCCGCCGCCGCGGTAGCCAACCAGGGCCGCTGATGTAAGGCGGGGGCCCCTTTTAACGCCTCTGGTAGAGGAAGGGGCCCTTCTTAACACTCCCCTGTTAAGAAGGGCCCCTTCCTTGCTCCTCGGTGGGTCAGGCCGACGACGATCCGGTGATCAGGTAGACCACGTGCTCGCCGGCGTTCACCGCGTGGTCGGCGAAGCGCTCGTAGAAGCGGCCCAGCAGGGTCGCGTCGATCGCCGTCTCCACCCCGTACGGCCAGTCGTCGCCGAGCAGCACGCCGAACAGACTCTTGTGCAGGTCGTCCATGGCGTCGTCGTCCCGGTCCAGCTCGGCGGCGACGTCGGCGTCGGGCTTGGCCAGCACCGCGCCGATCTTCTCGGCCATCCGGTCGGCGATGCCGGCCATGTCGGTGAAGACCGGCCGCAGCTCGGCCGGCACCGCCGGGGAGGGGTGCCGGCGCAGCGCCGTCTTGGCCACGTGGTCGGCCAGGTCACCCATCCGCTCCAGGTCGGCGGCCACGTGCAGAGCGGTGATCATGGCCCGCAGGTCGGAGGCGACCGGGGCCTGCCGGGCCAGCAGGTCGCAGACCCGCTCCTCCACGTGCCGGTAGAGCTCGTCGATCTCGGCGTCCCGCGCGATCACCGTCTCGGCCGCGCCACGGTCGGCGGTGAGGAGCGCCTTGGTGGCCTGCCGCATGGCCGCGCGCACCGCCTCGGCCATGTCCACCAGCAGCTGGCTGACAATCTGCAGGTCGGCCCGGAACTCGTCGCGCATCGTCACTTCCTGGGGTCGGGGGCCGCGGCCCGAGGCGGGTACGGCGTGAGCAGGTGCGCGCCCCACGGTAGGCCGGACGGTCGGCACCAGGGTGAACGCGGATGAACGACGCGGGACCCATGGGTGAACATTCTCGGAAGCGAGAGTGATTCGTCCCTTTGTGCCCGTTCCTTGGGTTAACAATGACCCTACGATCGCCGGGTGGAATGGGCAGTGGCCATCGCGGTGGCCGTGGCGTTGGTGGCCGGACTGGTCGCCGGATCGACGCTGTCCGGTTCCGTGACGGAATGGCGGCGCCGGTGGGCGTCGCGGGGCGGCGGGACCTCCCGCCGTGACGCAGGGAGGCCGACGATTCCGGACGAAGCGCAGGGGGGCCTCTCCGGGCTCGGCCGCAAGACGATCGACTCGCTTCGGGCCGGCGTGGTGGTGCTCGACGCGGACGACACGCCGGTGCTGGTGAACCCGGCGGCCCGGGCGATGGGCCTGCTCCGGGCCGGGGCGACACCCGGGTCGATCGCGGCGCACCCGTTGATCCGTACCCTCGCCGGGCAGGTCCGGCGCACGGGCGTGCGTCGCGAGATCGAGCTCGACCTGCCGCGGGGTCGCGACAGCGCCGGCGACAACCCGCTCGGCGTGCACCTGCGGGCCATGGGGCTGGGCGCCGGCTACATCTCGATCGAGGCGGTCGACGTCACCGAGTCGCACCGCCTGGCTCGGGTGCGCCGGGACTTCGTGGCGAACGTGAGCCACGAGCTGAAGACCCCGATCGGCGCCCTCCAACTGCTCGCCGAGGCGCTCGTCGACGCCACCGAGCCGGCCGGCGACGGCGCGCCCGACCTGTCCGAGGACCTGGTCGCCGCGCGGCGGTTCGCCGAACGGATCCAGCACGAGTCGACCCGGCTCGGCCGGTTGGTGCAGGAGTTGCTGGAACTCACCCGGCTCCAGGGCGCCGAGCCGCAGCCGGCGCCCGAACCGGTCTCCGTGGACTGGGTGCTCGCGGAGGTGATCGACCGGACCCGCACCCCGGCCACCGCCCGCCGGGTGGAGATCGTCGTGGGCGGGCAGCGGGGCCTGACCGTGTACGGGAGCGACAGCCAACTCGCCACGGCGGTGGCGAACCTGGTGGAGAACGCGGTCAACTACTCGGCCGAGGACACCACGGTCCGGATGACCGTGCGGGGCACCGACGAGCACGTCGAGATCGCGGTCGCCGACCAGGGCATCGGCATCGCCCCGAACGAGGTCGACCGGATCTTCGAGCGCTTCTACCGCGCCGACCAGGCCCGATCGCGCTCGACCGGCGGCACCGGCCTGGGGCTGGCCATCGTCAAACACATCGCCAGCAACCATGGCGGCCGGGTCGATGTGTCGAGCACTCTTGGTGGGGGTTCGACGTTCACCCTCCGGTTGCCTGCCCGCCCCCCGGACGACCTGGAGACGACACTCGCCTCCGCTGGGATCGAGGCCGGCCCGGCCGAGCTCCGGCAGGTCTGACCACAGGAAAGGAACACCCGTTGAGCCGCGTACTGGTGGTCGAGGACGAAGAGTCGTTCTCCGACGCCCTGTCCTACATGCTCCGCAAGGAGGGGTTCGAGGTCTCCGTCGCGGCGACGGGCACCTCCGCCCTCACCGAGTTCGACCGGACCGGCGCGGACATCGTGCTGCTCGACCTGATGCTGCCGGAGATGTCGGGCACCGAGGTCTGCCGTCAGCTCCGCCAGCGGTCGCACGTACCGATCATCATGGTCACCGCCCGGGACAGCGAGATCGACAAGGTGGTCGGCCTGGAGATCGGCGCCGACGACTACGTGACGAAGCCCTACTCGCCGCGTGAGCTGGTCGCCCGGATCCGGGCGGTGCTGCGCCGGCAGACCGCCGAGGCCAACGAGACGGGAGCGCCGACGCTTGCCGCCGGCCCGGTTCGGATGGACATCGAGCGCCACGTGGTGACCGTGGACGGGGCCGGCGTGCAACTGCCGCTCAAGGAGTTCGAGCTGCTGGAGCTGCTGCTGCGCAACGCCGGCCGGGTGCTCACCCGAGGACAGCTCATCGACCGCGTCTGGGGGGCCGACTACGTGGGCGACACCAAGACGCTCGACGTGCACGTGAAGCGGTTGCGGTCGAAGATCGAGCCGGAGCCGTCCACGCCGCGCTACATCGTCACGGTGCGGGGTCTGGGCTACAAGTTCGAGCCGTGACCGCCCCGGCGGGCGTGGGTCTGCCCCGGGCAGATGCCCGTCTCGTGGGCGCGCCGGATTCCGTCCTTTCGCCGGAGATCGAGCGCCGAAGCCCGCCGGTCCGGATCTCCACGGGCGCGCGGATGGGGAGTGCGTTGATCATGAAGTTGGCGGTGCCGGGGAGCGCTCTCCCGGCGGTCAACTTCATGATCAACTGGACGGGGGTGGGGATCCATAGCGCTCCACTCGCGGCCTTGACAGCGCGCGGGTGGAGCGTCATGGACGTCTGCAGCGCGTGGAGACACCTCTGGCGTTCCGGTCGTGGGCGTGGTGGCGCCTGAGTGGAACGGTGTGGGTGTCTTCGTGTGCGGGTGGGTGGGGTGTCCGGTTCGGGGGTGGTGGGTGGCACTCTGGCGGCGGAATCGTCGCGGGGGTGGGGGCGTTGTAACGCGGTGAACGACCGAGGAAGGCCGGCGCGCCCATGCCGCGCGGCCGACCCCGCCCCCGGGAATGACGGTGGGTAGCCGGTCGTTACACGGTCACTCCGGCCCACCCGCGTTGAGGCCCCGCCCCGCGAAGGCCGCCGGAACCCCCGAACTTTGAGCGCCTGACGGTGCTCGCCCCGCGCCGACCACCCCCGCTCGGCGTGTGTGTCGACCCCCGGAATGGAGCCCCCTGATGAACACGATTCTGCGTAAGAGTGTCCTGGGTATCGCTGGTCTGGCGTTCACCGGTGGTGTGTTCGCCGGTCCGATCGCCGCTCACGCCGACACCCCCCACACCGGCAAGCCCGTGACGGCCACCGTCCACGCCGACACCCCCCACACCGGCAAGCCCGTGACGGCCACCGTCCAGGCCGAGGGCAAGCAGTCGACTATCGACCTGAACGGCGAGCAGACCGCCAACGTCAAGGCGATCATCGCCGCGACGAAGAAGGCGGGCCTGCCCGAGCGGGCGGCGGTCATCTCCATCGCCACCAGCTTGCAGGAGTCGAAGCTGGAGAACCTGGGCCACCTGGGCGACACCAACGACCACGACTCCCTCGGTCTGTTCCAGCAGCGCCCCTCCTCCGGCTGGGGCACGCCGGAGCAGATCACCGACCCCGAATACTCGACGCTGGCGTTCCTCAAGGGCCTGAAGCAGGTCGACGGCTGGCAGGACATGCCGCTGACCGAGGCCGCGCAGACCGTCCAGGTGAGCGCCTACCCGGATGCCTACGCCCAGTGGGAGAACCAGGCCACCGACCTCGTCACCAAGCACTGGAACAAGTAAGCACGCACGAAGGCCGGCACCCGCAACAACGGGTGCCGGCCTTTCAGCGTACGACCTTGACGTTGAACAACGGGGTGCCCAGTCGGCCGTAGAGACGCAGCCAGATCGGCATCAGCATCTCGGTGCCCCGTGCCGTGGTGATGTCGCCCAGGTCGATCACGTCGGTGTGGCCGAAGCTGATGAGCAGCTCGGCGACCGTCTTCTTGGCCTCGGCGTCGTCGCCGGACACGAAGACGCTGTGGTCCCCGCCGCCGAGTCGCCGGGGGTGTGTCATCAGGTCGGCGGTGAGCGTGTTGAGCGCCTTCACCACCCGGGTACGGGGAAACGTCCGCTGGATCCGTTCGGCGAGTGAGTCGTCGTTGAGCACCGACAGGGTGGGCGGAAAGCCCCGGCTGAAGTCGAGCGGATTGGCGATGTCGAGCAGGACCTTGCCGGCCAGGTTCTCCGCGCCCGCCGCGTGGAGTGTGGGGAGGGAGCCGTCGCCGCTTGTCGCGTTCACCACCAGGTCGGCGCCGGCGGTGGCGTCGGCGTGGACGGCGAGGGCGACTCCGGGGTGGCCGGTGGCCCAGTCGCCCCAGTCTGCGTCCCGGGTGGCGGCGACGTCACGGGTGCCGACGACGACTTCGTGGCCCAGTTCGGTCGCGCGAGCGGCGATCGCCCGTCCGACCACGCCGGTGCCCAGCACTGCGATACGCATGTGGAATCCGTCCTCCGATATTGCGCGACGCCGATGCGTCGCTCGGTGCGACCGAGGCTAACAGACAGGTCTGTCTACTTGAAGGGTGTGAACAGATAGGCTTCGACCGACACCGAGGAGGACCCATGGCCCGCACTCCCGCCGGCGCCGCCCGGGAGCGCATCCTGGCGACCGCGTTCCGGCTGTTCTACACGTACGGGCCGCGTGGCGTCGGGGTGGATACGGTGATCGCCGAGTCCGGCGTCGCGAAGGCGACGCTCTACAAGCACTTCCCGAGCAAGGACGACCTCGTCCTGGCGTACCTGGAGAAGGTCGACCGGGCCTGGTCCGGCGCGTTGCGGGACGCGGCCCGGGCGGCCGGCGACGATCCCCGGGCCCAGCTCGTCGGGATGTTCGACGCGCTCACCGGGGCCTGCCGTCGGGAGGGCTATCACGGCTGCGCGTTCATCAACACCGCGGCCGAGTCGCCCGCCGGCGGCCCGGTGCACGCCCGTACGGTCGAGCACAAGAACGCGGTGCGGGCCTGGGTGACCGACCTGGCCCGGCAGGCCGGGGCGGCCGAGCCGGAGCTGCTGGCCCGGCAGCTCACCCTGGTGCTCGACGGCGGTCTTGCCGGCGGTGTGCTCGACGCCGACCCGGCGGTCGCCGAGGCGGCCCGGCGTAGTGCCCAGGCACTCGTCGACGCGGCGTTCCCCAAGCGTTAAGCGGGGCCCCTTCCTCTACCGGAAGCGTTAATAGGGGCCCCTTCCTTACTCGCTGGCGGGGTGCGGGGCGATCTGGCCCTGACGGTGGCGGGCGGCGCACAGTTCGGCCAGCTTCGCGTACGCGGGCGCACCGATCAGCGCGGTCAGCTCCGGGCCGTAGGAGACGTACATCGGCTCGGCGCCGACATGCGCGTCGGTGGAGGAGGTGCACCACCAGTCCAGGTCGTGGCCGCCGGCGCCCCAGCCGCGCCGGTCGAACTCGGCCAGCGTGGAGATCAGGACCTTGGTGTTGTCCGGCCGCTTGTGCCACTCCTGGTCGCGGCGGACCGGCAGTTGCCAGCAGACGTCCGGCTTGTATTCCAGCGGGTGCACGCCGTCGCGTAGCGCCTGGGCGTGCAGGGCGCAGCCACCGCCGGCGGGGAAGTCGGCGTCGTTGAGGAACACGCACGGCGCGTCCACCGCCCGGGTGGCGGTGCGCCGGGCCGGCGTCTTGCCGTCGACCGTGTCGTTCTCGGTCCAGTTCTTGAAGCCGCGACGGAAGTGCTGCCAGGTCTCCGGCGTGAGCCGCTTGACCGCAGCCCGGACCCGCTTCTCGTCGTCGGAGTCGGTGAAGAACGCGCCGTGCGAGCAGCACCCGTCGGCGGCCCGCCCGGCGACGATGCCGTGGCAGCCCCGGCCGAAGATGCACGTCCAGCGGGAGAGCAGCCAGGTCAGGTCGGCCCGGACGACGTGCTTCGGGTCGGCCGGGTCGACGAACTCGATCCACTCCCGCGGAAAGTCCAGCCCGACCTCGCGGCTACGCGGGTCGTCCGGGTCGTCCACCAGCACGTGAAGCTCGATCTGCCCTGTCACCCGGACCAGCGTACGCGCGGTCACCTCGACCGGCCGGCGAGCCGACGAAACGTGTTGGCCCTAGGGTGCTTCCCATGCGACTGGGTGTCCTCGACGTCGGTTCCAACACGGTGCATCTGTTGGTGGTCGACGCCCACCACGGCGCGCATCCCTGGCCGGCCCACTCGGAGAAGGTGGTGCTGCGGCTGGCCGAGCAGATCGGCCCGGACGGCGCGTTGACCGACGCCGGCGCCGACGGGCTGGTCGAGGCCGTCGGCATGGCGCGGGCGGCGGCGGACGGGCTGGGCGCCGAGGACCTGTTGGCGTTCGCCACGAGCGCGGTCCGCGACGCCACGAACGCCGGCGAGGTGCTGGCCCGGGTCCGCGACGAGACCGGCGTACGTCTGGGGGTGCTCTCCGGCGCGGACGAGGCGCGGATGACGTTCCTCGCGGTGCGGCGGTGGTTCGGTTGGTCCGCCGGGCGGTTGCTGGCGCTCGACATCGGCGGTGGCTCGCTGGAGCTGGCCGCCGGCATCGACGAGCATCCGGACGTGGCGGTCTCGTTGCCGCTCGGCGCGGGCCGGCTCAGCCGGGAGCGGCTGGCGATCGACCCGGCCGGGCTGACGCCGCCACCCGCCCGGGCCGTGGAGGACCTGCGGGAGTACGTGGACGCGCAGCTCGACCCGGTGGTGAAGCAGCTGACCGAGGTGGGCTGGGAGCGTCCGGTGGCCACCTCCAAGACGTTCCGCTCGCTGGCGAGGTTGGCCGGCGCCGCGCCGTCCGGCGCCGGTCTCTGGGCGCGGCGCAGCCTGACCCGCACCGGGTTGCGGCAGGTGCTCGGGTTCGTCCGGCACATTCCGCCGGCTCACCTGCCGGAGCTGGAGGGCGTCAGCGCGCAGCGGGCGCACCAGCTCCTGGCCGGCGCGGTGGTGGCCGAGGCGGTGATGCGCCGGCTCGACGTCGACAGCGTGGACATCTGCCCCTGGGCGTTGCGCGAGGGGGTCATCCTACGCCGGCTGGATCAGCTTGCACCGATGTGATCCGAGCGGTCGCTCTGGGTGATTTTGCGGCTGCTCGTCCCGATGCCTCCTGGCGGGTGCGGCTACCCTGAGGGGTGTGACTTCCCGCGTCCCGGTGCTCCTGTCCACGTCCTCGGTCTTTCCCGAACGGACCGCGGCGGCGTTCCAGCTCGCCTCCGCGCTCGGCTACGACGGCGTCGAGGTGATGGTCTGGACCGACCCGGTGAGCCAGGACGCGGGCGCGCTGCGCGGCCTGTCCGAGCACTACGACATTCCGGTGCTGTCGGTGCACGCGCCCTGCCTGCTGGTCACCCAGCGGGTGTGGAGCCCCGACCCGTGGGAGCGGCTGCGCCGCGCCGCTGAGCTGGCCGAGACGCTGGAGTCGCCGACCGTGGTGGTGCATCCGCCGTTCACCTGGCAGCGTGACTACGCGCGTACGTTCACCGACGGCCTCGACGCCATCGCCGGGCAGTTCGGTGGGCTCCGCTTCGCGGTGGAGAACATGTTCCCGGTGCGGATGGCCGGCCGGCAGTTCGTGCCGTACGTCCCGGGCTGGGACCCGACCGACGCCGGTTACGCCGCCTACACGCTCGACCTGTCGCACTGCGCGGCCTCGCACACGGACGCGCTGGCGATGGCCGACCGGATGGGCAGCCGGCTCGCGCACGTGCACCTGGGCGACGGCACCGGCGAGGGGCGGGACGAGCACCTGGTGCCGGGCCGGGGCGGTCAGCCCTGCGCGGAGCTGCTCCGCTCGCTGGCCGGGCGCGGCTTCACCGGCTCGGTGGCGGTGGAGGTGACCACCCGGGGCGCGAAGAGCCGCGCGGTCCGGGAGGCGGACCTGCGCGAGTCGCTGGCGTTCGCCCGGGCCAACCTGACCGCGCCCTCACCCGTCGACGCCTGATCGCGCCGCCGAGACGCCTGGCCGCGCCGCCGACGGCCGGCGGGCCGGGTGAACACCGCAGCGGTCAGCTGACCGGGGCGAGCGGCTGGGCCGGCACCGCCTGCTCGCCGACCGCGGCACGCTTGCGGGCGCGGTGCGCCGCCACGTGCGAGCGGGTGGCGCACCGCTCGGAGCAGAACCGCCGGCAGCAGTTCGACGAGGTGTCCAGGTAGACGTTGCCGCAGCGCTCGTCCGCGCAGACCCCGAACCGGGCGCTGCCGTACTCGCAGAGCCAGACCGACAGCCCCCAGACCGCCCCGGCCAGGTATTCGGAGGAGACCGAGGCGCCCCGGCTGGTCACGTGCATGTGCCAGTCCGAGGAGTCGTGGCCGGAGATGCGGGGCTGCACCGGGAACGCCTCCAGCAGCGCGTTCAGCTCCGTCACGGCGTCGGCGTCCCGGCCCGAGGTGCCGTACTCGAAGACGTCCCGCAGGCGTTTCTGTGCTCGCCGGAAGATGGCGAGGTCCCGCTCCGCGACCTCGTCGCGCATCCAGGCGTTCTCGTCCGGGAAGAGGGCCCGCAGGCCGTCGAGGTCGTCCAGCCGGGCGTTGACGAGCTCGACCCCGGTCCGGGCGTACGCGTCGAAGTTCACGCCCCAACGGTAGACGACTCGGCGCGGACATGGCGCGGTGCGTTTGGCGGGGGCCCTTCTTATCGCCAGGCTGATAACAAGGGCCCCCGCCTAACACGTGCCCGGCGCGGGTGCCGGGGTGGGCGTTAGGCTCGGCCCATGCTCCGTTCCGTCATCCTCGCCGCCTCCCGGTCATCCCAGGTGGAGCGGCTCGTCGCGACGGCCCCGTTCACCCGGGACGTCGTCCGCCGGTTCGTCGCCGGCGCCGGCACCGACGACGCGCTGCGCGCGACCCGCGCACTCGTCGCCGACGGCCAAGCGGTCACCCTCGACTACCTGGGCGAGGACACCACCACCGGTGAGCAGGCGAACGCCACCCGGGACGAATACGTGAAACTGCTGCGCCTGCTCGGTGCCGCCGGGCTCACCCCGGCCGCCGAGGTCAGCGTGAAGCTCTCCGCGCTCGGCCAGATGTTCGACGAGCAGCTCGCGTACGAGAACGTGCGGGCGATCTGCGCGGCGGCCGACGCGGCGGGCACCACGGTCACGCTGGACATGGAAGATCACACCACCACCGACTCGACGCTCGACGTCCTGACCAAGCTGCGCAAGGACCACCCGTCGACGGGCGCGGTGCTCCAGGCGTACCTGCGACGGACCGAGTCGGACTGCCGCGAGCTGGCCTCCGCCGGGTCCCGGGTGCGGCTGTGCAAGGGGGCCTACCGGGAGCCGGAGTCGGTGGCCTACCAGTCCGCCCGCGAGGTGGACAAGTCATACGTGCGCTGTATGAACGTGCTGATGGCGGGCGACGGCTACCCGATGCTCGCCACCCACGACCCGCGCCTGATCGCGATCGGCGAGGACCGGGCGCGCTGGTTCGACCGCGACCCGGGCCGGTTCGAGTTCCAGATGCTCTACGGCATCCGCCCGGACGAGCAGAAGCGTCTGGTCGGCGAGGGCTACACGGTGCGTACCTACGTTCCCTACGGCGACCAGTGGTACGGCTATCTGATGCGGCGACTGGCCGAGCGCCCGGCCAACCTGGCGTTCTTCGGCCGCGCGGTGATGTCGACGACGTGAGTCAGCCGTTCGACCAGGTCCGGGTGCACAGCACGAGGCGGTAGCCGTCCGGGTCGGCGAACGCGATCCCCCACCCGACGGCTCCAGGTCGTGGCGCGGCGTCAGACGCGCCGAGCTGGAGTTGTCGTCGTCCCAGTAGGGGCCGGCGGAGACCCTGGTCCCCCCCCCGGCCCCTTCCAGTCTCGCCACCAGCCCGTCCTCGACCGGCCCGTCCAGGTAGAGCACGAACAGGTCCGCCTCGGTGGGGCGCGGGTCGACGGTCAGCGCCGCGCCGCCCACCAGCTCCAGGTGCCAGCCCGCGCCGGGTCGGCCGAGCATCACCAGGTCGTGTTCGCCCGGGCCGTCGGCCGCGCCCCGGTAGAGCACGTCCAGGCCCAGGCCGTCGGCATAGAACCGTTCGGCTGCGGGCAGGTCGCGGCTGGGCCGGGCGGGGCGTACGTGGGTGTCGGCGGAGATCGGCATGCGGTGATCGTGCGACCTCAGGTCGGGTTGAGGTCAACACTTGACGCTAAAAGCTAATGACATTAGCTTTTCGGCTATGACAGTTAGCCAGGTGTCGGGGGACGGTGGGACGATCGCCTACGAGGTGCACGGCACGGGGCCGCTCGTGGTGCTGTCGCACGGCATGGGGGAGAACCGGGCGGCCTTCCGGCACCTGGTGCCGCTGCTGGTGGCGGCCGGCTACCGGGTCGCCGCCGTGGACGTACGCGGCCACGGCGACTCCAGCCCGCGCTGGCCCACGTACGCCCCGGCGGCGGTCGGCAGTGACCTGCTGGCCGTGGTGCGGACGCTGGGTGGCGGGCCGGCCACCCTGGTCGGCAGCTCGTCCAGCGGTGCGGCCGTGGTCTTCGCCGCCGCCGAGGACCCGGCGCTGGTAGGCGGCATCGTGCAGGTCAGCCCGTTCGTCAAGGTGCCGGGACCGAACCCGCTGATGCGGGCCGCCCAAGCCGCCGTGCTGCGCAGCCCGCGGCTGTTCGGGCTGTTCCACCGCACGCTCTTCCCGTGCGGGCGGCCGGCCGACGACTCCGCGTACCGCAGGGAGATGGTCGCCAAGCTGCGCGGCCGGATGGCCGCGGTGCGCGGCGTGGTCGCGCCGGTGGAGCCGCACTGGACCGCACGGGCACGCGAGGTACGGCAGCCGGTGCTGATCCTGATGGGTACGAAGGACCCGGACTTCCCCGACCCGGGCGCCGAGGCGCGGGCCGCCCGCCGGCAGTTCGCCGTCGCCGAAGCCCGCATGATCGCCGACTCCGGCCACTATCCGCACGCCGACCAGCCCGACGCCACCGCCGCCGACCTGGTCGAGTTCCTGCGAGCGACCGCGCGTGCCTAGGGCCGGCCTGACCCCGGTGACGGTGGTCCGGGAGGCGGCCGTGCTCGCCGACGAGGTCGGACACGACCGGCTGACCCTGGCCGCGCTGGCCGGCCGGCTCGGCGTCGCGCTGCCCAGCCTCTACAAGCATGTGCGCGGTGTGGACGCCCTGCGTCAGAAGCTCGCCGTGCTGGCCGCCACCGAGATGGCCGACGTGCTGACAAGCGCCGCCGCGGGCCGGGCCGGCGGCGACGCGTTGCGCGCCGTCGCCACCGGCTACCGGGGGTACGCGCACCGGCACCCCGGCCGCTACCCGGCCTCCCAGCGGGCGCCCGACCCGACCGACCCGGAGCACCTGGCCGCCGCCGAACGCGCCGTCGGCGCGATCTTCGCGATCCTGCACGGGTACGGCATCGACGGCGACGCGGCCGTCGACGCGACCCGGATGTTCCGGTCCACCGTGCACGGCTTCGTCACCCTGGAGGCGGCCGGCGGGTTCGGGCTGCCCCGCGACGTCGACCGCTCCTTCGAGCAGATGATCGACGGACTCGACGTCGCATACCGTGGCTGGCGGTCCCGCTGAACGCCGGGCCGTCGTCTCGCGGCGGTGCGCTGACGGTGCTCATCTTCCTGCTGGAGTTGGCCCTGCTGGCCGCCGCCGGGTTCTGGGGCTTCACGCTCGACGCCGGCTGGCCGGTGCGGCTGCTCGCCGGACTGGTCGCGCCGCTGGCACTCGCCGTGACCTGGGGAGTGTTCTGCTCACCCCGGGCCGCCGTGCCGCTGCCCGCCCCGGCCAAGCTCGGCATCCAGGCCGCCTGCTTCCTCACCGGCGGCCTGCTGCTCGCCGTTGCCGGCCACCCTGTCCCCGGCGCGGTGCTGGTGCTCCTCTGGGCCGTGGACAAGGCCCTCCTGACCCACGCCGGCGCCCCCGTCTGACGCGCGTCCCCGCTCCCGCCGGCTTCCGCCGGCTTCCGCCGGCTGCTTCGCGAGCGTTGGCGGCAGATCTTGGTACGAATCCTTCCCCGGAGGGGCGTCCCCGTACCAAGATCTCACCGTCGTCGGTAGATCTTGGAAGCGGAGGGCCCCTCTGGGGGCCATTTTCCTCCAAGATCTGCCCACGGGGCCTGGGGCAGGGACTACTCGCCGGGCACTTTCCCGGAACGCCCGATTGGTCGTACCCTTCGCCCGTGACCGACGGCGACGAGCAGCCTCCCGGCCGGGCAGCCGACGGCGAGCAGCCTCCCGGCCGGGCGGCCGACGACCACGGATCGCGCCCCGGCCGGGCGGCCGACGACGACGAACCCGGCCTCGGCTCGGGTGCGGGCGACGCGCGGCACCAGGGTGAGGGCTCGCCGGTCGACGATGTCGTGGCGACCACCGGTCCGACCAGCCGCTCTGCTCCCACAGCCGCGGACAGCACGGCACGCCCGACTGGGGGCGCTTCCGTCCCGGTGCCGGCGGCCGAGCCCGTCTCCGCGCCGGGCGGTGGTTCCGCCCTACGGTCGGTCGGCAATTCCGCTGTGGAGGCGACGCCGGAGCTGGCCGGACCCGAGCTGGCCGGACCCGAGCTGGCCGGACCCGGGCTGGTCGCAAGCAGAGCTGTCACACCGGAGCCGGTCGCATCCGCGCCGACACCGTCCGCGCCGACACCGTCCGCGCCGACACCGGTCGCGTCCGCGCTGACCGCGTCGACCGCGTCGACCGGACCGACCGCGTCGACCGCGTCCGAGCCGAGCACCGTCGTGTTCGCCGTGCCACCTTCGACGTCAGCTTCGCCCGCCGGGGTGCCGCAGGCAGCCGTACCCGCGCCGACCCCGGCGGCGGGGAAGCGGCGGCGGTGGCCGTTGTGGACGGCGCTCGGGCTGGTGCTCGGGCTGGTCGCGGGCGCGGTTCCCGGCGTACTCCTTCGGGAGCCGGACGCGGCCGGGCGGCCGGCGGCGGGCGCGGCGGACCGGGGTACGGCGGCGCAGCGGCAGCTCGCCGAGCGGATGGTCGGGCAGCTCGACCGGCAGGCCGGGGCACTGCTCGGCGGTGACCGGGCCGGCTTCCTCGCGGTGGCGGAGCCGGCCGCCCGGCCGGCGCTGACCCGGCGGTACGCGGCGTTGCGCGCGCTGCGGGTCACGGTGTGGCGTCCGGCGGCGGACGGGGTGCCGGTGGCGGTGGACGGGCGGCCCGGGGAGTGGCGGCTCGCGGTGACGGTGGGCTACTGCTTCGTGGAGCCCGGCTGCGCGCCGAGCACGGCGGGGATGGGCATGCGGTGGCGGCTGGTGGGTGAGCAGCCGCGGCTGCTCGCCGTGGAGCGGTCCTTGACGGACCCGGCGGGCGTGCGTCCATGGGAGGTGAGCGAGCTGGCCGTGGCGGTCGGGAAGCGGGCACTTGTGGCCACCACGCCGGCCCAGCGGGCGAAGCTGCCCGGGCTGCTCGGGCAGGCCGAGGCCGCCGCCCGGACCGCCGACCGGTACGCGGTGGGCCCGCCGCCGGACCGGTACCTGGTCTACTACGCCGGCAAGGCTGAGTGGAAGCGCTGGTACGGCGGTGGCCGC
This sequence comes from Micromonospora sp. WMMD975, assembly GCF_029581215.1. Taxonomy (NCBI): domain Bacteria; kingdom Bacillati; phylum Actinomycetota; class Actinomycetes; order Micromonosporales; family Micromonosporaceae; genus Micromonospora; species Micromonospora sp. WMMD975. The sequence goes on along the minus strand of NZ_CP120739.1, from coordinate 5,094,637 downwards.
CCGAAGTGGACCGCCGGTTACGCGGTCGGCGTCGGGGGTGGACGGCACGACGTGGTGCTCAACGCGCAGAGCCTCTCCCCGGCCGGCGTCGACGACCTGCTCCGGCACGAGTTGACCCACGCCGCCTCGCTGCCCGAGCAGGGGTACGCGGACCACGCGGACTGGTGGCTGGTGGAGGGACTGGCGGAGTACGCCGGCGCCGACGGGCAGCCGGTCGACCGCTACGAGGGGCTGGCCGAGGTGCGCAAGCTGATCCGCGGCGGATGGTCCGGCCGGCTCGACTCGGTGGCCCCGGACGACGACGCGACCGACGACCGGGTCGGCGGCGCGTACGGCCTCGGCTATCTGGCCGTTCGTCACCTGGTCGACAGGTACGGCGAGCAGCGGGTGCTGGACTTCTTCCGGGCGGTGGTGCACAAGCGCACGTCCCCGGCGGAGGCCGCCGACGAGGTCTTCGGCGACCCGTGGCCGGAGCTGCACGACGACTGCGTCGCGTACGCCCGGGCGGTCGCCGGCTGAGCACCGACGCGACGGGCCGCTGCGACGCCGACGGGTCGTAGCATGGGCGGGGTGGCCCGCACCCTCTCGCCGCGGCTGCCCGCGGCCCGCCGCCCCCGTCTCGTCACTGCACTCCTCGCCGTCGTCGCGCTGACCGGCACCACGGCCGCCAGTTGCGGCGACGACGACCCGGCGGTCACCGTCGCCCCGGTGGGTCGCGCGCCGGTCACCGAGGTCATCGACGCGCCCGCCACGGTGACCGCGCGGGCCGCCGCGACGCTCACCGCTCCCGCCGACGGCACCCTCGCCGCCCTGCGCGTCCAACCCGGCCAGCGGGTCACCAAGGGGCAGGTGCTCGCCGTGGTCGACTCGCCGGCCGCGCGGGACCGCCTGGCCCAGGCGCGGGACGCGCTGCGCGCGGCGAAGCGGGCCGGCCGGGGTGTCGGCGCCGGCGACCTGGGCGGCAACCGGCGCGGCACCGACCGGGCCGCCGACGAGGCGTTCGCCGCCGCCCGCGCCGCCGCCGGCAAGGTCGGCGACCCGCGGGTACGCGCCGCGTTGCTGCTCCAGGTCGAGTCGGCGCAGCGGCAGTACGTCTCGGCCGCCCGCGCCGCCGACCGCGCGGTCACCGCCGTGCAGCGCGGCGTGGCGGGCCTGAACAGCGCCGTCAGCGCGCTGTCGGCCGCGCAGCGACTTCAGGCCCAGCAGGCGTACGACCTGGCGAAGGCGACTGCCGATGCGCTGACGCTGCGGGCCCCGATCGCCGGTGTGGTGCAGCCGGGTGGCACCCGGGCGGCGGCGCCGACCGACCTGGCCGGGCTGTTCGGCGCGCCCGGTGGCGCGTCGGTGCCCGGCCTCGACCCGTCGGCGGTGGGCGGGGCCGGTTCGGGCGGCCCGCCGGCCGGCGTCGACGACGCGGTGCCGGCCGGTGGCCGGGTCACCGCCGGCACGCCTGTGCTCACCGTGGTGGACACCGGCCGGCTGGGCCTGCTAGCCGAGGTGGACGAGACCGACGTGCTGCTGGTCCGCGCCGGGGTGCCCGCCTCGGTCGAGCTGGACGCGGTGACCGGCGCGACGTACGACGCGACCGTGCGTTCGGTGGACGTGCTCCCCACCAGCTCGGCCCGGGGCGGGGTCACCTACCGGGTCCGGCTCGACCTGGGCGCCGGCCGGCTCGGCGAGGCGGAGGCCGCACCCGTGCCCCGCCCCGGCATGAACGCGGTGGTGCGGCTGCGGGTGCGGGAGGCGGCCGACGCGGTGGCGGTGCCGGCCTCGGCGGTCTTCTCCGCGGACGGGCGGGACGCGGTCTGGGTGCTGCGCGACGGCCGGGCGGACCGGGTCCCGGTGACCGTCGGCGTGCAGGGGCCGGACCTGGTGCAGATCGTGGACGGGGTGCGGGCCGGCGACCGGGTGGTGGTGCGCGGCGCCGACCAGGTCCGCGACGGCCAGGAACTGCCGTGACGGTCGCCGCGATCGAGGCGGTCGACGTGTCGCGCACGTACGAGCTGGACGGGGTGTCGGTGTCCGCGCTGCGCGGCGTGTCGCTCACCATCGACCAGGGCGAGTACGTGGCGGTGATCGGCCCGTCTGGTTCGGGCAAGTCCACGCTCATGCACCTGCTCGGCGGGTTGGACCGGCCCAGCGGCGGCAAGCTGGTGATCGGCGGCCGGGACGTCGCCACGCTCACCGCGCCCGAGTTGGCGACGCTGCGCAACGAGACGATCGGTTTCGTCTTCCAGGCGTTCCACCTGCTGGCCCGGACGTCCGCGGTGGACAACGTCGCGCTGCCGCTCGTCTATCGGGGCGTCGGGGCGCGGCAGCGGCGGGAACGGGCGGCGGCGATGCTCGGGCGGGTCGGGTTGGGGCACCGCCTGCACCACCGTCCCAACCAGCTCTCCGGCGGCGAGCAGCAACGGGTGGCGATCGCCCGTGCGCTTGTCACCGAGCCGGCGGTGCTGCTGGCCGACGAGCCCACCGGCAACCTGGACAGCGCCACCGGCGAGGCGGTGCTGGAGCTGTTGGAGCGACTGAACGCCGAGTCCGGGGTGGCCCTGGTGATGGTGACCCACGACCAGGAGGTGGCGGCTCGCGCGCGCCGGCGGATCGCCGTCCGGGACGGGCTGATCAGGTCGGACACCGGTCATGATCGACCGGCGTCGGGCGACGCCGGCGGACCTGCGACACTTGGTCGCGCTCCCAGCGCGGAGCCCCGGTCCGCGTCCGGAAGCGGTCCGGGGCACCCGTCCGGTGGCCCCGGTGGCGCCGCCGGGGCCGCCGGACGCCTTCCGCGCGACGCCGGACGCCTTCCGCGCGACGCCGGGGACGGCGGGGGCGCCGGATGAGGGTGGCCGAGGCCTGGCGGGTGGCGCTGGACGCGCTGCGGGCCAACCGGCTGCGCAGCCTGCTGACCATGCTCGGCGTGATCATCGGGGTCGCCTCGGTGGTGATCCTGGTGGCCATCGGCACCGGCACCAAGCAGCAGGTCGAGCAGCAGGTGGAGGGGCTCGGCTCGAACCTGCTCCTGGTGGTACCGGGGAGGATCGAGGTGGGCACCGCGCCGGTGGTGTCCCCGCTGGACCTCCGGGACGTCGACGCCGTGTCCCGGGTCGTCGGCGATCCCGGGCGGGTGGCCGTCACGGTGGCCTCCGGCGCGACCGCGCGGGCCGGCAACCGGTCCGACTTCACCACCGTGCAGGGCGTGCTGGAGACCACCCCGTCGGTGTTCACCAGGTCGCTTCAGCGGGGCCGCTACCTGACCGGGGCCGACGTGGACACCAGCCGGCGGGTGGCGGTGCTGGGGGCCTCGGTGGCCCGGGCGCTCTTCCCCGACCGTGACCCGCTCGGCCAGCAGGTGACGCTGGCCGGCGTGCGGTTCCGGGTGATCGGCGTCTTCGCGCCGCTCGGGCAGAGCCTCGGCGTGGACCGGGACGACGAGGTGCACATCCCGGTCACCGCCGCGCAGCGGCTGTGGGGCACCCAGCGGATCGACGGCATCGCGGTGAAGGCGCCCGACCGGGAGCGGATCGACCAGCTCGGCGAGCGGATCGTCGCGGAGTTGTCCCGCCGGCATCCGGACACCGAGTTCAGCGCCGTCACCCAGCAGCAGATCCTCGGCGTGCTCGGCGACATCCTGGGCGTGCTCACCGGCGTGCTGGCCGCCATCGCCGGCATCTCGTTGCTCGTCGGCGGCGTGGGCGTCTCCAACATCATGTTGGTCTCGGTGCGCGAGCGGACCCGGGAGATCGGCCTGCGCAAGGCGGTCGGCGCCCGCCCCCGGGACATCGGCGTGCAGTTCCTGCTGGAGGCGGTGCTGCTCACCTCGATCGGCGGCCTGACCGGAATGGCGCTCGGGGTGGGCACCGCGCTGCTCGTCGACGTGTTCTCGCCGATCCCGGCCGCGATCACCTGGTGGTCGCTGGCGCTCGCCTTCGGCGTCTCGGCGGCGGTGGGCATCGTCTTCGGGGTGGTGCCGGCGCAGCGGGCCGGGCGGCTCGATCCGGTGGTGGCCCTGCGCGCCGAGTAGGTGGATTCGGACGAGCCACCCGTCCGGGCGAAAAAGCCCTGGTGAACGCTCGTCCCACGGTGGTCAAAGGTGGGAAGGGATCGCGCAGGTCACAGCCGTCCCGCTACCGTACTGGTTACACGCGCGTCGCTCGTCGAGGCGGGAGCACCTGCCCGGTGGCACGCGCCGGGCACGGGAATGGGTCGGTGAGCCATGGCCGGGTCGCAGTCCGACGCACGGCTGTCGGATGTCAGGTTCCTGACCGTCGCCGAGGTGGCGACGGTCATGCGGGTCTCCAAGATGACGGTCTACCGTCTCGTGCACAGCGGTGAGTTGACCGCGGTGCGGGTCGGCCGCTCGTTCCGGGTGCCCGAGCACGCCGTGCACGAATACCTCCGGGGCGCCTTCCAGGAGTCCGCCTGACGCAGCCGGCGACCGCCCGCCGAGTGTGACGAAAAGGGGCAGCGACGGGGGCGCGTTGGTCCGACTGACGCGCTGCGGCTACCCTGGAGCCCGACCGAGATCGCACCCTGGTGTGCCCTGCCCACCTCGCTGGTCCGGTCCGTTGTCCGCAAGCGGGCACGGCGCCACCGGCGGTGGCGTCTCCCGGTCCGCCCCGCACGTTGCATCGAAAGGCTGTCGTATGGGCTCGGTGGTCAAGAAGCGCCGCAAGCGCATGGCTAAGAAGAAGCACCGCAAGCTGCTGCGCAAGACCCGCGTCCAGCGTCGCCGTCTCGGCAAGTGACCGGCGCCGGGCGTTGACCCGGCACCGGCACCACTTGCCAACTGTCGACCCTCGGAGGCTCAGGTGATCAGGCCGCGGACGTCCCGGCTCGATCCTGCCGGCCGCGTAAGGCGCACGACATGACCCTCGGCGGCACCTCAGGTGCCCCGGGGGTCGTCGTCGTCACCGGGGTCGGTCGCTTCCTCGGCGCGAACGTGGCCGCCCGGCTCGCCGCCGATCCGCGCATCGAGCGGGTCATCGGGGTCGATCCGGCCCCGCCCAACCCCGAGTTGGCCGATCTGCTCTCCGACGTCGAGTTGGTCCGCCTCGACCTCGACTCGCTCGGCGGTCTCCTGACCGACCTCGACGTCGACGCCGTGGCGCACCTGGCGCTCGTCACCGCCCCCGACGGGCAGCACGGCGGCCGGGCGGCGATGAAGGAACAGAACGTCATCGGCACCATGCAGTTGCTCGCCGCCTGTCAGCGGGCACCCCGGCTGCGCCGGCTGGTGGTCCGCTCGTCGACCGCCGCGTACGGGGTGTCGTTCCGCGACCCGGCCGTCTTCACCGAGGACACCGAGCCGCGTGAGGTGCCGCGCGGCGGGTTCGGCCGGGACATCCTCGACATCGAGGGATACGTACGCGGATTCCGCCGCCGTCGGCCCGACGTCACCGCGACCGTGCTGCGCTTCGCTCCGTTCATCGGCTACACCGCCGACACCACGCTCACCCGCTACTTCGCGCAGCCGGTGGTGCCCACCATCTTCGGACGCGATCCGCGCCTGCAGTTCCTGCACATCGACGACGCGCTGTCGGTGCTGCACCGGTCGGTCGCCGAGGAACACCCGGGGACGTACAACGTCGCCGGGCCGGGGGTGCTGTCGCTGTCGCAGGCCATCCGCCGGGCCGGCCGGGTGGCCGTGCCGGTGCTGGAGCCGGGCCTGGCCGGGGTGGCCGCGGTCGCCCGCACCCTGGGCTTCGGCCGCTACGGTTTGGATCAGGTCGACCTCTTCGTGCACGGTCGGGTGGTGGACACCACCCGACTGGAACACGAGTTCGGCTTCACTCCCCGCTCGACCGCCGCCGCCTTCGACGACTTCATCCGCGCCCACCTCGGCGGGGTGGTGGTGACGCGGGATCAGCTCGCCGCCGCCGAGCACCTGGTGCTGGAGAGCATCCGCCAGGTTCGCTCGACCGTCCGGGAGCGCTCGTGAGCAGCCCGCAGGAGCGGCGCGACGTACCGCTGACCGTGCCCGAGCCCGGCGCGGAGCCGGCGCGGCGCAACGGGCACCGGCCGGTCACCGAGCCTGCCGCCCCGACGGTTGGTCGACCGGTCGCGAAGAAGGCCGTCGCGAAGAAGGCCGTCGCGAAGAAGGCCGTCGCGAAGAAGGTCGTGGCCGGGCGGGCGGGGGCCGGCGAGGCGTCGGGACCCGCCGGGATCGCGACGCCGCCCGGGCCGGCCGTGACCGACCGGCCGGGGGACCAGTGGGACCGACGGGTCGCGCGGGGGCTCGCGTTCCTGCGGCGCCGGCTCGCCGGTGACTACGAGGTGGACGAGTTCGGCTTCGACCCCGAACTCACCGACGCGGTCTTCCACCCGCTGGTCCGGCTGCTCTACCGGGACTGGTTCCGCACCGAGGTCGGTGGCATGGAACACGTGCCGGCCGAGGGCGCCGGCCTGGTGGTGGGCAACCACTCCGGCACCGTGGCGCTGGACGCGTTGATCCTCTCCACCGCGCTGCACGACCAGCACCCGGGGCGCCGCTACCTGCGCCTGCTCGGCGCCGACCTGGTCTTCCGGATGCCCGTCGTCTCCGAGCTGGCCCGCAAGACAGGTGGCACGGTGGCCTGCAACCCGGACGCCGAACGGTTGCTCGGCAACGGCGAGCTGGTCGGCGTGTTCCCGGAGGGCTTCAAGGGGATCGGGAAGCTCTACTCCGACCGCTACAAACTCCAGCGGTTCGGCCGCGGCGGTTTCGTCTCCGCCGCGTTGCGCACCGGCACGCCGATCGTGCCGGTGGCGATCGTCGGCGGCGAGGAGATCTATCCGATGCTCGCCGACATCAAGCCGCTCGCCCGGCTGCTCAAGCTGCCGTATTTCCCGGTGACGCCGACCTTCCCCTGGCTGGGGCCGCTGGGCATGGTGCCGCTGCCGAGCAAGTGGTTGATCGAGTTCTGCCCGCCGATCCCCACGGCGCACCTGCGTGACTCGGCGGACGACCCGCTCGTCGTGTTCAACCTCGCCGACCAGGTGCGGGAGACCATCCAGCAGACGTTGCACAAGCTGCTCGAACGCCGCCCGGACCCGTTCGGTCCCTGATCGGCGGGGCCGGCGCCCGGCCCGTGCTCAGGCGCGCTGGCGGCGGCGGTGCAGCGCCAGCCCGGCGGTGACCGCGCCGGCGAGCAGCCCGGCCGCGGCGGTCGAGTGTCCGGCGATGCGCGCGGCCCGGCGCCCGGTGCGGAAGTCCCGGACGTCCCAACCCCGTTCGCGGGCCCGCCGCAGCAGCGCCGGATCGGGGTTGACCGCCACCGCGCGGCCCACCGCGGAGAGCATCGGCAGGTCGTTCGCGGAGTCGCTGTAGGCCGTGCAGCGGGCCAGGTCCAGCCCTTCCACCGTGGCCAGTTGGGTGACCGCCTCGGCCTTCGCCGGCCCGTGCATCAGGTCGCCGACCAGCCGGCCGGTGTACGCGCCGTCGACCACCTCGGCCACCGTGCCGATCGCACCGGTCAGGCCGAGCCGGGCCGCGATCACCCGGCCGATCTCCACCGGGGCGGCGCTGACCAGCCACACCCGCTCACCCGCGTCGAGGTGACGCTGGGCCAGTCGGCGGGTGCCGGCCCAGATGCGGGGCGCCATCAGCTCGTCGAAGATCTCCTCGGTGAGGCGTTCCACGTCGTCGACCCGCCAGCCCCGCACGAATGCGAGCGCGGCCTCCTTGGCCTGCGACACGGTGCCGGCGTGCTCGGTGGCGAGCAGCCGGAACCGGGCCTGCTGCCAGGCGAACCGGGCCAGGTCACCGGCGGTGAGGTAGTTCCGGGCGGCCAGCCCGCGGGCCAACCAGTAGATCGACGCGCCCTGCATCATGGTGTTGTCGACGTCGAAGAACGCGGCGGCCGTCGGGTCCGGCGCGACCGGGGTCACGGTTGCCGCCGGAGTCGCCGCCCAGCCGGCGGTGTGACCGTGGACGTCGGTGCTGACCGTCACCTTGCGGGATTCGGTCACGGCACCTCCCTCGACGACCGCACGAACCTTCCGGGTCGAGCGTATCCGGCTCGTCGTGACTGTCTGGTGGCCGCGAGCGGAAGTGTGGCCGCGTGCGCTCAGCGTTCGCCGGGGCAGATGGTGGGCGCGGGTCCGAGCGTGTCGGCGACCGACGGCGCGGGCAGCCCGCAGGCGATCGCCTCGCGCAGCGCGTCGGCGCGCCGGCCGGCCGCGTCGAGCAGGGCGAGCGAGCGGCGGGTCCGGTCCCGGTCGGCGTGGTCGGGCCGGTCGAGCAGGCCGCTGACCATCCGGCGCTGGCCGGCGAGGAAGGTGTCCACGGCGTCCAGCGCGGTCGGGTCGGAGCGCTGTGCGGCCACCGTGGTCAGCAGGCGTACGCCCTGTCGGGTGTCCGCGTCCATGTCGTCGAGAACGGCGCTGAAGCCGAGCCGGTCGTCGCGGACCGAGGCCGCCTCGTCGAGCCGGGTCCGGGCGAAGTCGAGGAAGAGCTGCCCGCGGCTGATGTCCGACTTGGCGAGCGCGAGCTGGGCGCGTTCGGTGGACCTCTTCATGCCGTAGAGGGCGTCGCCGGGAAGCGCGTTCTCGCTGGCGGCGGAGATGCCGGAGAGCGCGATCGCGCCGGCGGCCACGCCGACCAGGATCGCGCCGCGGGCACGGGCGCGGCGACCGGTGATGGCCGGCAGCAACGCGCCGCGCAGGCCGGCGGTGGCACCGGCGCCCGCGGTGACGCCCTCGCGTTCGGCGGTGGCCACGAGCATCGCCCGCAGGCTGGTGCGGAACTCGGAGTCGACCTCGACGGTGGGCCGCTCGACGGTGAGCCGCCGGCCCACCGCGACGAGCGCGGTGAGTTCGCCGTCGGCTCGGGACCGGACGTGGTGTCGGCGTCCGCCGTTGGCCTCGTCGAGGAGTTGCGCGAAGCGCTCGGCTCGCCGACCGGAGAAGAGGTCACTGTCCACCGCGGGCACCCCCTTCCGCTGGTCACGGCCGGGCGGCCGTCGTCGTCACCAGCGACCCGTGGCAGCGTGTGGCACAGTGCCGACCGGAACGGCCGACCTGACCCGCCGGACCGGGTGGCCCGGGGGACGCCGGGACAACCACTGGTCGCACCCGGAGAAACGGTTCGCGCCGGTCGCCGGTTACGGCCGGTTCGGGGGCGAAATCACCGGGTGTGATGGCGAACGCGGAGCGTGTCGGGCACACGTCACCCACCGGCGCCCGCGCCGGTGGGTGAGGGGATCTGCCGCTGTCAGCCCTGGAAGCCGTCGGGCAGCAGCCGGGCCAGGGCCCGCACCGCCCGGTATTGCAGGGCCTTGATGGCACCCTCGTTCTTGCCCATGGCACGGGCCGTCTCGGCCACCGAGAAGCCCTGCAGGAACCGGAGCACGATGCACTCCTGCTGTTCCGGGTTCAGCTGCTTGACGGCGGTGAGCAGGGCGACGTTGGTGATGTGCTCGACCACCGCCGCCTCCGGGCTGCCCTCCGGGCCGCGGTCCTCCCGGTCGGCGTCGAGGACGTCACCGGTGCTCACCTCCAGCCGGTAGCGCCCGGACTTGAAGTGGTCGGCGACCAGGTTGCGGGCGATGGTGACCAGCCAGGCGCCCAGGTCGCGACCCTGCCAGGTGAAGCTGCCGATCCGCTTGAGCGCCCGCAGGAACGTGTCGGAGGTGAGGTCCTCGGCGAGTTGGCGGTTGCCGACCCGGAAGTAGACGAACCGGAAGACGGTGTCGACGTACCTGTCGTAGAGCAGGCCGAACGCCTCGGCCTCGCCGGCCTGCGCCCGTTCCACGAGCGTCCATACCTCGGTGGCCGGGTCGGACGGGTCGGGGCGGCTCGGGAAGCCGGTGGCCGGCGTGGCGGTGGGGACGGCCGGCAGCACCGCGGTGTCGCCGGCGGCCACCGCGGGGAACACGGCGGTCTCGGCGGCCGAGGGCTCGGCGCTTGTCGCCGCGTCGCCGCGCCGGGCCTGGGTCGGCGGGACGGGGCGGGCCGGCGCGCCGAGGCGGCCGGCGGCGGGCTTCGCGTTGGCGCCGGGCAGCGCCGGGCGCACGGGCGCCTCGTTGCCGTGGTGCGCGCGGCTGCGCGTTCGTCGTCCCTCGCCGCGCACGGCGAGCAGGCCGTCGGGGCGTGGGGCGGGATCGGCGCGCTCGTTGAGCGGGTTCCGCTGGCTCGGGCCGACCACTCCGGCCGGCCGTTCCGCGTAACCGAACGTGGTCACCGTGCCTCCCCGGTCCAGGTGGGCAGCGACCGCGCCGGGCGCCCCGGCGTCGCCGCGGGGTCGGGTACGACCCGGTCGGGCGCGGCCGGTCCGGGACGTGCCGACGGGCGGCAGATCCCCTTGAGGTGCTGGTCCAATGCGCTCACGGGCACGGGGGCCTCCTCGGGCTGAGGGGTGTCGACTCACAGCAAATGGGGTGAGCCGACCCGAGTGATGATAGGCCCAACGTCACCCGCGCGTGGCAAGTCCGTTACACAGAGCGGAAGTATTTCCCGCCCGGTGGCACTGCCGGCGGACCGGCTGTCCGTCGCCCGTGGTTGACTTTCGCCTCCGAACCTGGTTTCGACGGAAGTCCAGGTCGGACCCAATTTTCTTTCCGCTCGGCGTGTCGTGGCGGCGACCCGGCCGGTCAGGTCCGGAACGCGCCCGGGTGGCCCGGGAAGATCCAGCTCCCATCATCGGGATTCCCACCCACTGTTAGTTGCGTATGTGGCGCGGACCGCCGGCCCGTCGGTGTCGGCGCGTAATCTGAGCCGGTCCGCGCCCCACTCGCAGTCGACGCCGACCGAGCACCGCAGGAGGCACCAGATGTCAACCGACCCGCGGCTCATCCTGATCACCCGGCCCGGCTGCCACCTCTGCGAGGACGCCAAGGCCGCGCTCGCCCGGGTGGTGGCGGTCACCGGCGATCGCTGGGTGGAGAAGGACGTGACAGGCGACGTCGAGATGGAGCGTGACTACGGCGACCGGCTGCCGGTGGTGCTGCTCGACGGCAAGGAGCACGGATACTGGCGGGTCGAGGAGGACCGGCTGCTGCGGGACCTGACCACCCCGCAGCTCTGAACTATGGTGCTGAGGTGACGAGGACGCGTCGCCACCTGGTGTGGGACTGGAACGGCACCCTGCTCGACGACCTCGACCTGGTGGTGCGGGCCACGAACGTGGCGTTCGCCAGCGCCGGCGGCCGGGCGGTCAGCGCCGACGAGCACCGGGTGCGGTTCCGCCGGCCGATCGCCGACTACTACGCCGAGATGCTCGGCCGGGCGGTCGACGACGAGGCGTTCGGCGCGCTCGACCGGATCTTCCACGACGCCTACCGGGCCGGGTTGACCAGCTGCGCGCTGGCCGCCGACGCCACCGCCGCGATCGCCGCCTGGCCGGGCAGCCAGTCGTTGCTGTCCATGTGGTTCCACGAGGAGCTGGTGCCCACCGTGCACACGTACGGGCTGACCCCGCACTTCCGCCGCGTGGACGGGCTGCGCGCCGCGGTCGGCGGCGGGCACAAGGCGCAGTGGCTGGAGAAGCACCTCGCGGAGCTGGGGCTCGACGGTCGGGACGTGGTGCTGATCGGTGACTCGCTCGACGACGCGGACGCGGCGACCGCGGTCGGCGGCGCCGCGGTCCTCTACACCGGTGGCATCTCCGACCCGGCCACGCTGCGCGCCAGCGGCCACCCGGTGGCCGACACCCTCACCGCGGCGGTACGGATGGCCCGCGCCCTGCCCTGACCGCGGGTCAGGCGCGCAGGTGGGCCAGGACCGCGAGCACCCGGCGGTGGTGGGTGGTGGCGTCCGGGGGCAGGTCGAGCTTGGTGAAGATGTTGCGCACGTGCTTCTCGACCGCGCCGTCGCTGACCACCAGGGCGCGGGCGATGGCGGTGTTGGAACGGCCCTCGGCCATCAGCGCCAGCACCTCGCGCTCGCGCGGGGTCAGCGCCGCGAGCGGGTCGTCCCGCCGGCGCCGCACCAGGAGCTGACTGATCACCTCCGGATCGAGCACCGTGCCCCCGCCGGCCACCCGGGCCAGCCCGTCCAGGAACTCGTCGATCGCGGCCACCCGGTCCTTGAGCAGGTAGCCGATCCCGCCCCCGGCGCGGCCCGCGGTGTCCAGCAGGTCGTCGGCGTACGACACCTCGACGTACTGGGACAACACCAGGACCGGCGTGCCCGGCACCCGACGGCGGGCCTCCACCGCCGCGCGCAGTCCCTCGTCGGTGTGCGACGGCGGCATCCGCACGTCCACCACCGAGACGTCCGGCCGGTGTGTGACCACGGCCTCGACCAGGGCGTCCCCGTCGCCGACGGCGGCCACCACCTCGTGCCCGAACTCGGTGAGCAGCCGGATCAGCCCCTCCCGGAGCAGTACGGCGTCGTCCGCGATCACCACCCGCATGGGTCCGGTGTCTATCACGTCCGGGGCCCGCGGCGCTGCCTCCGGCGGCCCTCAGCGTCGTCCGGCGGCGTCGGCGGCCGGCTCCGGGCCGACCGACGTCACCGGGGCAGTTCCGCGTGGACCCACGTCGGCCCGCCGGCCGGACTGGCCACCTCCAGGGTGCCGCCGGCGGCCCGCACCCGGTCGTCGATGCCGCTGAGCCCGTGCCCCTTGGCCAGGTGGGCGCCGCCGATCCCGTCGTCGGTGACGGTGATCTCCAGCCGGCCCACCTTCCGGGTCACCTCCACCCGGCAGGCGGTGGCCCGGCTGTGCTTCGCGACGTTCGTCAACGCCTCGGCCACCACGAAGTACGCGGTGCTCTCCAGACCCGGGTCGAGCCGGCCGCCGGCCCGACCCAACTCGTCGTCGACGAGCAGCTCGGTCGGCACCAGGGCGCGGGCGGCGAGCGCGGCGAGCGCGCTCGGCAGCCCCCGGTCGACCAGGATCGGCGGTGCGATGCCGCGGGAGAGGGCACGCAGCTCGTCGAGCGTCTCCCGGGTCTGGGCGACCGCCTCGTCCAGGGTGCGCCGGGCCGCCTCCGGGTCGGCGGCGAGCTGGTGGCGGGCCCGGCCCAGGTCCATGGCGAGTCGGACCAGGCGCTGCTGCGGCCCGTCGTGGATGTCGCGCTCCAACCGGCGCAGGGCGACCGCCTCGGCCGAGGCGGCGGCCCGCTTCTGCTCCTCCAGCGTGATGATCCGCTGCCGCATCTCGGCCACGCCGGTGAGCAGGGAGTACGCCAGGCCGGCCTGGATCCGGGCCAGCCCGCGGGCGACCAGGGGGAGGGTGAAGAGCGCGAACAGCCCGATCGCGGTGTTCAGCGCGATCCGCGCGCCGGCCCCGTCACCCATCCCGAGGAAATAGCTCAGGTGCTGGTCGTCCGGCCCGCGCGGGATGGACCAGTCGTACAGGCCGTAGAACGGGCCGGCCAGCGCCACCGCCCACCACACCACCATGATCACGAACGTGGGCAGGGTCACCGGGAACCGGAGGAACGCGTGCAGCAGGTCGAGCCAGGACTGCGGGTCACGCATCGGGGTGAAGACCCGCCGCCAGAACCGGGCGCCACGGCCGGGCACCAGGTAGACCGGGCGGACCCGGGGTCGGCCGAGCACGCCGGGGAGCCGGAGCCGTTCGAGGTCGGCCAGCCCGCGGGCCGCGTACAGCAGGCCCGCGAGGACCGGCAGGCCGAGCGTGGTGACCAGCAGCCCGGCGGTGAGCGAGATCCCCGCGATGACGAGCACGAAGCCGACAATCGCGAACGGAAGGCTGAAGATCACGTACCCGGTGTCGTTCCCGAGCTGGCGGAGCAGGCCCCGGACGGGCGACGAGGGGGCGGGCGCGGCGGCCGACGGCATGGCGGTCATGGTTCGAGGCTAGGAGCGCGGACCCGGCCGGCCCATCCCGCGCGCCGGTGCATCCAGGGTGGGGTTCTCCCTACCGGGAAGTGAGAAGCGCCTCGCTGCGCCGGTCACTGAGCGCTACCGGGCGCGCGCGATTGGTCAGAGAAGTCTGGATTGAGCAATAATCGCCACGCGCTGCGGGGAAGGCGCGGTTGATCGATCTTGTGAGAATGGAGGGGCAGGTGGAGTGGCGTCGCGAGTCATCAAGATCGCGATTTGTGCACCTCTTCACAAGCGCCTACTCTGTAGTTCCGACGCGCCCTGCTAGCACAGCCGGCAACAACGGTCGCCAGCGGGAGTCCCGAAACGACCGGCCTCCGACGCTGGTCGAGGATCGCACCGCACGGAGTCTCATGAGTCAGCACCGTCCACCCGGCGCGCCCGGCCGCACCGGTGCCGTACCGGCGCTTCCGGAGCTGCCCGAGGCGACCGTGTCCCGGCTTCCGGAATACCTGCGCGCGTTGCACGCGCTCGCCGACGCCGGTCACGAGACCGTGTCGAGTGAGAGCCTGGCCAGCGCGGTCGGCGTCAACTCGGCGAAACTCCGCAAGGACCTGTCCCACCTCGGCTCGTACGGCACCCGGGGCGTCGGCTACGACGTCGCGCTGCTGATCGATCAGATCTCCTCGGTGCTCGGGCTCACCCAGTGCCGGGCCGTGGCCCTGGTCGGGGTGGGTAATCTCGGTCACGCCCTGGCCGGCTACGACGGCTTCGCCAGCCGCGGATTCCGCATCGCCGCGCTCCTCGACGCCGACCCGTCCCGCGTCGGCGAACAGATAAACGGGTTGGTCGTGCGGCACGCCGACGAGCTGCCCCAGGTCGTCGCCGAGGAGTCGATCTCGATCGGCGTGATCGCCACCCCGGCGCCCGCCGCCCAGGCCGTCGCCGACCAACTCGTCGCCGTCGGCGTGACGAGCATCCTCAACTTCGCGCCGTGCGTACTCTCGGTCCCGGACGGGGTCGACGTGCGCAAGGTCGACCTCGCGATCGAGCTGCAGATCCTGTCCTTCCACGAGCACCGCAAGGCGTCGTTGACCGCGCTGCCCGCCACCGGCGGGCCCGGTCTCACCGCCCTGCCCGGCGGGCTCGCGGCCACCGACACCCAGGAGGCGATCGGCACGTGAAACTGCTCGTCGTCGGCGCGTCCTACCGCACCGCCCCGGTCGCCACGCTTGAGCAACTGGCCGTCCCACCCGCGGACCTCACCCGCACGCTGGACCGCCTCGTCGCCCAGCCGTACGTCGCCGAGGCGGTCCTCGTCTCCACCTGCAACCGGGTGGAGGTGTACGCCGCGGTCTCCGGGTTCCACGGTGGGCTCGGTGACATCTGCGCGGTCCTTGCCGAACAGGCCGGCTGCCCGCCGTCGGCGCTCGCCCCGCACCTCTACGTGCACTACGACGCCGCCGCCGTCGATCACGTCTTCCGGGTCGCCACCGGGCTGGACTCCATGGTGGTCGGCGAGGCGCAGATCCTCGGCCAGCTACGCGACGCCTACCATTCCGCCGGCGGCGCCGAGTCGACCGGCCGGCTGCTGCACGAACTGATGCAACAGGCGCTGCGGGTCGGCAAGCGCGCGCACACCGAGACGAACATCGACCGGGCCGGACAAAGCGTCGTCACCGCCGCCCTCGGCCTCGCCGCCGACCTGCTCGACGGCGACCTGACCGAACGACCCGCCATGGTGGTCGGCGCCGGGGCGATGGGCTCGCTGGGCGTGGCGACCCTGTCCCGGCTCGGCGCCGGACCGGTCGTCGTCACCAACCGGGGCGCCGCCCGCGCCGTCCGCCTCGCCGAGTCCTACGGCGCGACCGCCGTGCCGATCGCCGAGCTGGTCGAGTCGCTGTCCACGGTGGACATCGTGGTCGCCGCGACCGCCGCCACCGAGCCGGTGCTCACCCGGGACGTGGTGACCCGGGCGCTGGCCCGCCGGGGCGCCGACCGGCCCTCGCTGGTCCTGCTCGACCTCGCCGTCCCGCGTGACGTCGAGGCGGGCGTCGCCGAGCTGCCGGGCGTCGAGGTGATCGACATCGACCGGATGGCCGCCGTCCTCGCCGACGGCCCGGCCGCCGCCGACGCGGCCGAGGTCGGCCGGATCGTCGCCGGTGAGGTCGAGGCGTTCCTGAGCTGGCTGCGCGGGGCTGACGTGGCACCCACCGTGGCCGCCCTGCGCGGCCGGGCCGACGACGTGGTCACCGCCGAGCTGCGCCGGCTCGGCCAACGCCGACCCGACCTCAGCGACGACCAGCGCGCCGAGGTTGCCCGCACCGTGCACCGGGTGGTGCAGCGGCTGCTGCACCAGCCGACCGTGCGGGTCCGCCAGCTCGCCGCCGAACCCGGCGGCGACCAGTACGCGGCCCTGCTGCGCGAGCTGTTCGACCTGGAAGTGCCACAGACGTCCCCGGTCGACACCGTCCCCGACGTGGTCACCACCGACCTCGACGGCCGGTCGTCGTTCGACGCGGCCGACGTCCCGACCACCGGAGGTGCGCGATGACCGCCCCCCTGCGCCTCGGCACCCGGGGCAGCGTCCTGGCGATGGCCCAGTCCGGCCACGTCGCCGACGCCCTCACCGCGGCCACCGGCCGCCCGGTCGAGCTGGTCGAGGTGGTGACCGCCGGGGACCGCTCCACCGCCCCGGTGCAGCGGCTCGGTGTCGGCGTCTTCGTGTCCGCCCTGCGGGACGCGCTGACCGCCGGCGAGATCGACTTCGCCGTGCACTCGTACAAGGACCTGCCCACCGCGGCGGCGCCCGGTCTGCACATCGCGGCCGTACCGCCCCGGCAGGATCCACGGGACGCGCTCGTCGCCACCGGCGGCCGTACCCTCGCCGAGCTGCCGCCCGGCGCGCGGATCGGCACCGGCGCCCTGCGCCGGATCGCCCAGCTGCACGCGCTCGGCATGCAGTTCGAGGTCACCCCGATCCGGGGCAACGTCGACTCCCGGGTGGGCCGGGTGCTCGGCCCGGACGCCGACTTCGACGCCGTCGTGCTGGCCCGGGCCGGGCTCGCCCGGATCGGCCGCGCCGACGTCATCACCGAGACGCTCGACCCGATGCTCATGCTGCCGGCGCCCGCACAGGGCGCGCTCGCGGTCGAGTGCCGGGTCGACGACCACGACCTGATCGAGCTGCTGGCGCGGCTCGATCACGCGCCGTCCCGCGCCGCGGTCACCGCGGAACGGGCACTGCTGGCCACCCTGGAGGCCGGGTGCAGCGCACCCGTGGCCGCCTACGGCGAACTCGCCGAGGGTGAGACCGGTGAGGAGATCTACCTGCGCGGTGCGGTGATCAGCCCGGACGGTTCCCGTGACCTCCGGCTGTCCCGCACCGGAACGCCCGCCGACGCGGCGGAGATCGGCAAGGCACTCGCCGCCGAACTCCTCGAACTCGGTGCCGACTCGATCCTCGGCCAAGAAGGACACGCCGGCCCGGGGACCCAGCAACTTGGGAGCACAGAATGACCCGCACCCGTAAGCCCGTAGGCCGGATCGCTTTCGTCGGGGCCGGCCCCGGCGACCCGGGCCTGCTGACCCGCCGGGCGCTCGACGCCCTGGTCGAGGCCGACCACGTGGTGTACGACCGGGGAGTCCCCGAGTCGCTGCTGACCCACGTACGCGCCCAGGCCCGGTCCGACGCCGAGTTCAGCCCCGCCGAGGGCGTGCCGGGGGACGTGGCGAAGGTGCTGATCTCCGCGGCCCGCTCCGGCCAGAACGCGGTGCACCTGGTCGCCGGTGACCCGTTCGGCCACGACTCGGTGGTCAAGGAGGTGCAGGCGGTGGCGCGCACCGCGGCCCACTTCGAGGTGGTGCCGGGCGTCGGCCAGGCCGAGGGCGTCGCCACGTACGCCGGCGTCCCGCTGCCGGGCGTGCGCACCGCCGCCGACGTCGAGGACGTCACCGCGCTGGACTTCGACGCGCTCGCCACGGCCGTGGGCCGGGGCTCGCTGGCGCTCGCGGTGGACGCCGGTGACCTGGCCGCCGTCCGGGACGGGCTGCTGGCCGCCGGGGTCGACGGCGCCACCGCGGTCGGGGTGACCGGCGACGGCACCGGCGAGACGCAGTACACCACCACGTCGAGCGTGGACTCCTTCGTCGCGGCGGCGCTCGGCTTCACCGGCCGCGTCGTGCTCACCGTCGGCGCGGGCGTCACCGACCGCGACAAGCTGAGCTGGTGGGAGAACCGCCCGCTGTACGGCTGGAAGGTGCTGGTGCCCCGCACCAAGGAGCAGGCCGGCGCGATGAGCGCGCGGCTGCGCGCGTACGGGGCGATCCCGTGCGAGGTGCCGACCATCGCGGTCGAGCCGCCCCGCACCCCGGCCCAGATGGAGCGCGCGGTCAAGGGCCTGGTCGACGGCCGGTACGCCTGGGTGATCTTCACTTCGGTGAACGCGGTCCGGGCGGTCTGGGAGAAGTTCGCCGAGCACGGGCTGGACGCCCGGCACTTCGGCGGCGTCAAGATCGCCTGTATCGGTGAGGCGACCGCCGACGCGGTCCGCGCGTTCGGCATCCAGCCGGAGCTGGTCCCGGCCGGGGAGCAGTCCTCCGAGGGCCTGCTGGCCGAGTTCTCCCCGCACGACGAGATCCTCGACCCGGTCGGCCGGGTGCTGCTGCCCCGCGCCGACATCGCCACCGAGACGCTTGCCGCCGGCCTCACCGAGCGGGGCTGGGAGGTCGACGACGTGACCGCGTACCGGACCGTCCGGGCGGCGCCGCCGCCGGCCGAGATCCGCGACGCGATCAAGTCGGGCGGGTTCGACGCGGTGCTCTTCACCTCGTCCTCCACCGTTCGGAACCTGGTCGGCATCGCCGGGAAGCCGCACGCGCGTACCGTTGTTGCCGTCATCGGGCCCAAGACGGCGGAGACCGCGACGGAGTTCGGCCTGCGGGTCGACG
This sequence comes from Micromonospora sp. WMMD975, assembly GCF_029581215.1. Taxonomy (NCBI): domain Bacteria; kingdom Bacillati; phylum Actinomycetota; class Actinomycetes; order Micromonosporales; family Micromonosporaceae; genus Micromonospora; species Micromonospora sp. WMMD975. The sequence goes on along the minus strand of NZ_CP120739.1, from coordinate 5,075,977 downwards.
TGCAGCCGCCGCACGCCTCGGTGCCCGACCTGGTGGAGGCGCTCGCCGCCTACGCCGTCGAGCTGCGCGAGAAGCTCGCCGCCATGCCGGCGAAGCAGCGCCGCGGCTCGAAGGTGCAGGGCCCGACCGCCCTGAGGTTCCGCTGACAGGAGGACCCCTCATGCCGTACCCCGAGATCCGGCCCCGCCGGCTGCGCCGCAACGCGGCCGTGCGGCGGCTGGTCTCCGAGACCCGCGTCGCCCCGGCCGAACTGGTCATGCCGATGTTCGTCAAGGAGGGCCTGACCGAGCCGCGGGCCGTCGCGTCGCTGCCGGGGGTGCTCCAGCACTCCCGGGACTCGCTGCGCAAGGCGGCCGTCGAGGCGGTCCAGGCCGGGGTCGGCGGGATCATGCTGTTCGGGGTGCCGGCGACGCGGGACGAGACCGGCTCCGGCGGCCTCGACCCGGCCGGCATCCTCAACGTGGCCATCCGGGACGTGATCGCCGAGGTCGGTGACGCCACCGTGGTGATGAGCGACCTCTGCCTGGACGAGTTCACCTCGCACGGGCACTGCGGCCTGCTCACCCCGGACGGCGGCGTGGACAACGACGCGACGCTCGCCGCGTACGCCGAGATGGCGGTCGCCCAGGCCGACGCCGGGGTCCACATGGTCGGGCCGTCCGGGATGATGGACGGCCAGGTCGGCGTGGTCCGCAAGGCCCTGGACGCCGCTGGCCACCGGGACGTCTCGGTGCTCGCGTACGCCGTCAAGTACGCCTCCGCCTTCTACGGCCCGTTCCGCGACGCGGTGGAGTCGGCGTTGGACGGCGACCGGCGCACCTACCAGCAGGACCCGGCGAACCTGCGGGAGTCGCTGCGCGAGGTCGAGCTGGACGTCGCCGAGGGCGCCGACATGGTGATGGTCAAGCCGGCGCTGCCCTACCTCGACGTGGTGTCGGCGGTCCGGGCCGCGGTGGACGTCCCGGTCGCCGCCTACCAGGTCTCCGGCGAGTACGCGACGGTCGAGGCCGCCGCCGCCAACGGCTGGGTCGACCGGGAGCGGGTCATGCTGGAGACGCTCACCTCGATCCGCCGGGCCGGCGCACAGATCATCCTCACCTACTGGGCGGTCGAGGCGGCCCAGCTCCTCCGCCAGCGTTACTGACCGTACGGTCGGCGCCGGCGGGCGGCCCGGAGCGCCTCGCCCCACCAGGTCAACTCGCCGAGCGTCGCGTCGGCGGCCCGCTCCAGTGGCCCGTCGGCAACCAGCCGCCCCTGCCGGTCGAGGCGCTCCCACGGCGCGGTGAGCACCACGCCGCTGCGGGTGGTGGTGGCGTGCAGCTCGGCGAAGACCAGCCGGAGCTGCTCGACCGCGCGGATCCCGCCCGAGCCGGCGCCGTACGAGACGAACCCGACCGGCTTGGCCACCCACTCCCGGTGATGCCAGTCGATGGCGTTCTTCAGGGCCGCCGGGAAGCTGTGGTTGTATTCGGGCGTGACCACGACGAAGGCGTCCGCGGCGCCGAGGCGGCCGGCGATCGGGCTGGCCGGGTTGCCGCCGGGCGGAGTGTCGGCGAGCGGAAGCGGCACCTCGGCGAGGTCGACCAGGTCGGTGCGGAGGCCGGCGTGGCGGCCGGCGTGGTCGACGAACCAGTCGGCGATCATCCGACCCATCCGGGGCTGGCGAACGCTTCCGACGAGCACGGCGAGGGTGAGCGGTGATTCCTGGGTCGTCTCTTGCGTCGTCATGGGTTGGACGCTAAGACTTGAACAATTGTTGAAGTCAAGCACTCGCGGGAGTGGGCGTGACCATGCTGACGGTGGGCGAGGTGGCCCGGGAGAGCGGTGCCAGCGGCTCCGCGATCCGCTTCTACGAGCGGCAGGGCCTGATCGCGGCCAGTCGCACCAGCGGTAACCAGCGCCGGTTCGGTCCGGACGCCGCGTGCCGGGTCCGGGTCGCCCGGGTGGCGCAGCGGATCGGCCTCACCGTCGGTGAGATCCGCGACCTGCTCGCGGCTCTGCCGCCGGAGCCGGACCTGGCCGACTGGCAACGGCTGCACGACCGGCTGACCGCCGAGGCGGAACGACGGATCGCCGAGCTGCACACCGCACTCGACGACATCCGCTCCGGTCGCCGGCTCTGCGACCTGTGACCCTGTAATCTGACACCCCCCCCACGCCGCCACCCCCCAACGCCGCCACTCCGCCGCGCCGCCACTCCGCCGCGCCGGCCGTCCTCCGACTCCGTCTCCACCCGCGTTCGCGCGCTGCGGCCTGCGCGCTCCCCAGCCATGCGCCCGATACGCTCACGTGCCGCGGCCTACCGCGCCTGTCCCCGCTGTTTGCCCGCGCTCTGTCGTGACGTGTGATATCCCGCTCTCGTGCATCGGTCACCAGCTTCGGCCGGCCATCCTGGCCATGCTCGGCGGCCTTTCCGTACCGCTCGATCTGCTGCAGCGATTTCGTCACAGGGAGTCACATTTCCTTCGCCTGTGGGCCTCGTCGTCCACAGACTTTGCTCTGCAGCCATCGAGTCAGCAGTAACCGCTGGTGTCTGCTGCGCCGGTGGCTGCAGAGCAAAGTCAGCGAGAGGTGATGTCGGTGGGCGTTCAGGGCTGTCCTATTTGAATCATTAGAGGCATTGGTCATGGCGCATCGATCGCCACGGCGGTCGGTGCGCGTCACTTTGGGTGATGTTTACATTCTGTGACTGCCATTCGGCCCGCGTACCCCGTGGGTCGTGATGGGGTGATCGGCGGATGCCGGGTTTTCCACAGTCGGGGAGGGCGGGGTTGCCGTGGCACCCGGGGAGGCGCGAGCGTGGCGGGGTGACCGACACCGCCGACGCCGCGCCTGAAGCGGCTACCGCCCCCGAAGCGGCCACCGTGCCGGAGGTGACCGCCGCGCCGGGGGCGGCCTGCGTGCCGGCCGCAGACGAGCGGCCGGCGTTGCTCACCGAACCCTTCGACATTCCCTTCCCGGCCGCCGGGATCGTCCGTGCGGTCCGCCGCCGCGCCGACGCCAGCCAACGCGAGCTGGCCCGGTTCGCCGGGGTGCACCCGACCACCGTCGGGCGGATCGAGGCGGGCACCCTGGCACCCAGTCTCGCCATGCTGTCGCGGATCGTGGGTACGGCCGGCTTCCGGCTCGTCGTCGTCGACGAGGCCGGCACGGTGCTCAAGCCGATGCGTGACCGGGCCGACCTGCGTGACGGCGCCGAGCGGCGATATCCGTCCCACCTCGACATCGTCACCGACCCGGAGCCGGGGGAGTGGTGGGCCGACAGGTACGGGCTGGCCCGGCCGCCGGAGACGTTCTACCGCGACCGGGCCGTCCGGGACGCCCTGCGGCGCCGCAGCCAGTGGGAGGTGCGGGTGGCCAAATACCGCAACGTGCCGCCCCCGAAGGACCCGCAGCGGTGCGGATACCGCGGCGGCCCGCCGATCCGCTGGAGAGCGAAGTGACGGGCCGCCACGCGCAGCGCCGATCAGTCGTCGTTCAGGATCGTCCCTACCGCGGACGGGTCGGCGAGCCGGAGCCCCGGCACCCCGGCCACGTACAGCGTGAGCCGCTCGTCCGCCTCGCGTTTGCGGTCGCCGCGCACGGTGACCGGGAAGGCAAGCGAGGTCCGGCCCGCGGCCAGGATCCGGCAGCCCACGTACGGGTCGTAGTCCGAGCCGGCCTGGGCCGTGGTGCCGTAGGTGGTCGCGCAGATCAGGGCCGGCTCGGAGAGCGGACGGGACACGGTGACCGTGAACGTCATCGTGCTGGTGCCCTTGTCGCCCTCGGTCACCGAGGTGTCGGCCACCCGCAGCGCGGCACGCGAGGCGAACCGGGCCACCTGGGGGTCGTGGTCGCTGGCGCCCCGGTCGCCCAGATCCGTGGCGTCCGTGGGGTAGTCGGCGTTGATGTGCGCCGTACGCACCTGCACCAGGTCGTCGTGCATCGGGTCGTTGACGAACATGTTGTCCAGGGTCTGCGCCTGCCCACTGAAGGTGTACGAGTAGGCCGACGCCGGAGCGTCCGCGACCAGGTCGTCCCAGAGGTTGTGCAGGCCGGCCTGGTAGAGCGGGGCGAGCTGGTCCGACGGGGTCGGGTTCTGCCCGGTCGCGATCGGGTCGTCCGGCCGCGGGAAGACATTCAGGTCGCCGCCGTAGACCACCCGCACGTTCGGGTCGGTGGCCTCGACCGCCCGCACCAGCGCGGCCCCGTACGCCGCCTGCTCGCGGCGCTGCCCGACCCGGCTGTCCGGGCCGGACGAGAAGTGGTTGGCGACCGCCCAGAGCGTGAACCGCTCGGCCGAGCCGGGCGCCGCCTTCACGGTGAACCGGGCCAACTGCGCCGCGCGGGTGTAGACGTTGCTGCCGTCCACCCCGGTCGACCTGTCGACATCGGCCGGCAGCACCGCGTTGAACGCCTTCGGGTTCTGCACGTCCGCGTTGGACGGCAACGCGGCAGACCGATACTGGACGGTCGGCGCGGACCCCAGCAGCGGGTCACCGGCGGTCGCGGAGGCCAGCGTCAGCCGGTCGGTGCGGTAGAGGAAGGCCGAGACGATGCCCCGGGCGTCCGCGCCGGTGCGGTCGTACGCGGCGGCGTAGGCCGGGCCGCCGGCTGCCGCGACGGCCAGCGCCAACTCCTGCACCGTGTCCGGCGCGCCGTCGGCGTCGTTGCTGTCGCCGCAGGCCAGGTTGCCGTCGACCACCGAGCAGATGTCCTGGTCCTCGGCCTCCTGCACCAGGATCAGGTCCGGGCTGTGCAGCGAGTGGACGATCTGCCGGGCCTGGGTGGCCAGCTTCGCGGCGTACGCCTCCGGGCTGGCCGGCACGTAGTCGAACGGCGGGCTGACGCCGGGACAGCCGCTGTTGCCGGCGAAGTCGCAGCCGTCGAACGGGTCGTCCCGGTAGTCGTACAGGTTCTCCACGTTGTAGGTGGCGACCGCCACCTCGCTGTGCCGGTCCGCCGGGCGCGGCGGGTTGTTCTCCGCCGGGTCCGCGCCACCGGTCAGGGTGAGCTGTTCGGGTTGCACGCTGTACTTGCTGAACGCGTACGAGACGGCGCCGTAGGCGTCCTCGGTCAGCGTGTCGAACGTGCGGGCCTCGGGCAGCAGCGCGCCGGAGTCGGCGGCGGTCGCCTTCACGCCACCGGCCCCCAGCAGGATCCGCTGGTTGTTCCCGTTGTCGAAGAGCGTGCCCGGGATGTCGTCAAGCGGGTGCGCGTCGCGGAACACCCGACGGGCGTACGGGTCGGACCGCTTCATGATCGGGTCTTCGCGGTCCAGCACGTAGATCTCCGAGTCGGCGGTGGAGGCGTAGATGTGCCGGGGCGCGGAGACGCCACTGCCGGCGCGAACCCGCATCCGTTCGCCCTCGTGCCGTTCCCAGAACAGGTCGGCGGCGTCCGCCTCGGCCGGCGGGACCGCGTCGGTCACCCCGACCACGGAGTCCACGTCGAGGCCCGAGTCGAGCTTGCGGACCAGCGAGGCGCCGGAGAGTTGGGTCTGGTCGAAGTATTCCGAGACCCGGCCGCGCAGCACGACCTCGTCGCCGACGGTCGGGGCGTAGCCGCCGATCAGCGTGGTGAACGAGCCCATGAAGACGTAGAGGCCGTCCGAGGTGAGCGGGTCCCCGTCCTCGCTGCCGAGCCGGCTCTGGAGATAGAAGCCCCACTGGTCCGCCCCGGCCGAACTGCGGGTCAGGGACCTGCTGGTGATCACGCCGCGGACGTCGTACAGCATGGGGCTGGTGCCGTTTCCGGTGGCCGGCGCGAGCGGCGACCGGTCGGTGCGCCCGCTCTCGTCGTCGGTGGTGCGGCCCTGCACCTCGCCCACCGACAGCACGCTTGTCGCCTGCACCGCGAGCGTGCAGGTGGCGGTGCCGCCCTCGGCGTCCGTCGCGGTCACGGTGACCGTGTAGCTGCCGGCCGGCAGGCCGGTCGCGGTCAGCGTCGCACGGGCCGTGCCGCCGACCCCGGCCGCGGGGGTGAACGCGGTACGGCTGATCGAGCCGCTCACCGGGGCCGGGGCGACTCCGGTGACGGCGAGGTCGGTGACGGTGTCGTCGGCGTCGGTGGCGGTCACCTCGCGGGTCGCGGTGGCGCCCGCCTCCACGATGAGCGCGCCGCCGCACGCAAGCGTCGGTGCCTGGTCGACCGGGCCCCCGCCGTCGACGGCGTGGCTGCCCAGCCCGTCGAACGTGTCGGTGGCGAAGCCGGCCCACTGGGCGGCCGGGTCGAACGGGTCCGTCGGGTCGGTGTCGCCGGCGCTGACCGAGGGCAGCCGGCGCAGCGTGTTGTCGGCCGTGCTGGTGAGCCCGCTGCCCCACTCACTGCCCGGGTCGACGCCGACCTGGCCGATGGAGTCGACCACCGTGTCGCCCCTGCGCAGCACGATCGCGTCGTCGCCGTTGAACAGCGCCCCGCCGTACGTCTGGTCGGCCTGGGCGAGGATCGTCGGGGTGGCCGCCGAGGCGGCGAAGACGAACACGTCCCCGGTGGCGACGGTGCCGCTCAGCGCCACGTTCGTCGAGGTGGTGGCGCCGTTGAAGAAGATCTGGAGCTGGTAGCCGCCGGCGGCCAGGTCGACCGGGCCGCCGGTGCCGTTGAACAGCTCGACGGCCTTGTTGTTGGACGACCCCTCGACGTATTCGGAGATGAACAGGTCGGTGGGCGCGGCGCTGGCCGCGGGGGGCACGACCACGATCGCCGTAGCGGTGACGGCGGCAGTGGTCGCGAGCACGGCCAGTGTGCGGCGCGGGCGCATGGAGCCTCCACGATGGGTGGTCGGGAACTAACGCACGTTAAGGGCCGTGGCCGTCCGTCGTCCATCCTCCGGGCGGCCGTATGGTGAAGAGGCGTCAGCGGTGACTGTCCAGCCGGTGCACCAGCTCGGCGACGTCCACACCGTATTCGCACCAGTCCCGGTCCGGCTGGTAGCCCAGCTCCGCGTTGACCTTGAGCATCGACTCGTTGGCCTGCGCGTTCCAGGTCTGCACCTCGGCCACCTCGGGCTCGGCCGAGCGCAGCTCCAGCAGCATCCGTGCCTTGATGGCACGGTCGATGCCGAAACCGCGGTGCTCACCGACCACGATGGTGTCGTACTGATCGGCCCGCGTCGGGTGCTGTGCCGGCACCACCACCTCGGTCAGCCCGGCCACCTCGCCGCTCTCCTCGTGCAACGCCAGCACGATGTACGGCTTCATGCCCCGCCGGTGCAGGGTGGCGAGGCTGTCCCGGAGCCGCTCGGGATCGTAGGAGCTGGGGCGCAGCTCGCCGTCGTCCATGTCGCGCACCTCGGCCTTGGCTCGCGCGTACGCCTCGATGAGCTCGTCCGGCGGCCCGCCCGGGCAGAACTCGACGTGGTAGCCCGCGCTCACCTCGGTGGCCATCTCGGTCAGCGCCGGCCAGTCCACCCCGCTCAGGTCGAGCACGCTGCGGGTCTCGACGTATTCCCGGGTGAAGCCCAGCGCCTCGTAGAACGCCAGGGCCGGGGTGTCGCCGACCACCTCCACGCCGATCGACTGGAACCCCTCGTCCCAGACCCGGCGGGCAGCCACCCGCACCAGCTCGCGGCCGAGCCCGGTGCGCCGCAGCGCCGGATGCACGAGCACCTCGAGCACGCCGATCCCGCCGAGCAGCAGCACGTGCACGTGCCCGACGATCCCGCCGGGGCTGCCGTCCGGCGCCGGATCCTCCTGGGCGACCCAGGAGATCCGGCGTTCGCCGGGCATCACCTCGGACAGGTATTCCCGTAGGAAGCTCACCCGCCAGGGCGGATCCTGCGGCAGATCCGCCGCCAGGACCGCGTTCAGCGTGTCCAGCAGTGACGTGATCTCGGCGGACGACGCTGTCCGAGGGTCCCACTCGCGCACCATCACCCGTCTAGCTTGCCGTCAACCGCAGCTCGGGGGAAGGGTTGTGGCCGCGAATGTGCGCGCGTCGTCACGTCACGTGCCGCTTTTGCGTCCGTACTCGTCGGCTTTGTCGAAGACCTCCTGGGCGTACCGCCGCACGTCGTTGTAGGAGAGGATGGCGCCCCACCAGTCGCCCGGGATGGTCATGTTCCGCCCGGCCTTGCACAGGTATTCGCCCGCGGCCAGCGCCGCGTCGTCGATGTCGTGCGGGTTCTTCACGCCGTCGTTGTCGGCGTCCGCGCCGATCTCCTGCCAGGTGCTCGGGATGAACTGCATCGGCCCGAGCGCCCGGTCGAAGGTCGTGTCGCCGTCGAGCCGGCCCTGGTCGGTGTCGAGGATCCGGGAGCGGCCACCCTGACCGTCGAGTCGGGCGCCGAGGATCTCCTTCGAGGTCAGGCCGTCAGGTCGCAGGGTCGCCCCGCCGGCCGTGCCGTGCCGGGACTCGACGAAGCCGATGGCGGCGAGCGTGGTCCAGCTCAGTTGGCAACTGCGGTGGGTCTGTGCCAGCACCAGTTCGGCGTAGCCGTACGCCTGCAACGCTGTCGCCGGGATCCCGGTGGTGACGCCGACCCGCTGCGCCCACCCGGTCAGCGCGTCGGCCGGGCGCCCGGCCGGCAGGACCGGGTTGGCGGTCGCGCCACCGGCCGGCGGCGAGCCGGACGGCCCGGCGGTGCCGGGCAGGCCGGTCAGGCCGGGCGCGGCGGTCAGGCCCGGCACGGCGGTCACGCCCGGCACGGTGCCGGTCTGCGGCACCCCCTGGGCCGGGGTGGCGCTGGTGGCCTCGACCGCGACCGGTTCCGGCTCGCGGACGGCCGCCGGCACGAGTATCGCGCCGACCGCGACGGCGGCCCCGACCAGGGCGAGCAGGAACAGCGCGGGCAGGGTGGTGCGTCCGCTCGGCCGGCGCGACCACGCCCGGGTGGCCCGGGCCGCGCCCACCGCGAGCTGCCGTGGTCGCACCCGACCAGCGTGCGCGAACGGCACCCGCCGACGCCGCCCCCCGGCCGCTGCGACCTCCGCCGCCGCGGGTTCCGCCGTTGCGGACTCGGCCTCCGGCTCCGCTGCCGCGGGCTCGGCCTCCGGCTCCGCTGCCGCGGGTTCTGCCGCCGGCTTCGCCGCTGTGGACTTGAGCGCCGGTTTCGCCGCTGCGGGCTCGGCCGCCGTGGGCTCCGCTGTGGACGCGGTCTCGGGTGCGGTCTTCGCCGGCGGAGAGGTGGGTTCGTCCCGCCGGGGGCGGGGGACCGGCCCGGCGTCGCCGTCGGGCGGCGCGGCGGGTCGCAGGGGCCGGACCGTCGGTCGCCGTTCGCCGTCCACCACCCGTCGAGTATCACCCATCCGTGCGACGGCGTCAGGCCCGGCCGTACGCTTACCGCATGCCCCGGTACGAGTTCCGCTGCCGCGCCTGCGGCGACACCTTCGAGGTCAACCGTCCGATGGCTGAGGCGGGCCGCCCCGCCACCTGCCCCCAGGGTCACCCCGACACAGTGAAGCTGCTCTCCACCGTGGCGTTCACCGGCCGAGGTGGGGCCGGCCCGGTCGGTGGCACACCGACCCCGGGCGGGGGTTGCTGCGGCGGCGCCTGCGGCTGCTGACCCACCGCCGGGCGACCGGGCGCGCGTCTTCTGTGGGAACCTTTGGTCGGAATGTGCCCGTCCGTTCTCACGATGCGTGACGGCGCGATCATAGGGCAGCATGAACCCGACGTCAGCGGGCGGAGGTTCGACGTATGTCGCCACGGATCCACCTCCCCAGCGGGTGGGTGACCTTCGTGTTCACCGACATCGAGGGTTCGACGCGGATGGCCCGGATGCTCGGCCCGGTCTACCGACCGGTCCTGCGGGAGCACCGCCGGCTGCTGCGCGACACGCTCGCCGGCACGGACGGGGCGGAGTTGCTGACCGAGGGCGACTCGTTCTTCCTGGCCTTCCCGGACGCGGCCGCCGCCGTGCAGGCATGCCTGACCGCGCAGCGTGCCCTCGCCGGGCACGAGTGGCCGAACCCGGACGCCATCCCCCGGGTCCGGATGGGCCTGCACACCGGGTACGCCGAGCCACGCGACGGCGAGTACGCCAGCCCCGAGGTGCACCGGGCGGCCCGGGTGGCCGCCGCCGCGCACGGCGGTCAGGTGCTCTGCTCGGCGGCCACCGCCCGGCACGCCGACCCGCTTCCGGACGGCGCGTCCCTGCTGGACCTCGGCCTGCACCGGCTGCGCGGCTTCGACGACCGGGAGCGGCTGTTCCAGCTCGTCGCGCCGGGGCTGGAGCGGCGGTTCCCGCGCCCGCGCACCGCCGACGCGGCGGCGCACAACCTGCCCACCCAGTCCACCTCGTTCGTCGGCCGGCACTTCGAGCGGGCCGAGTTGGGGCGGCTGGTCGAGGCGTACCGGCTGGTGACCGTGCTGGGCGCGGGTGGGGCGGGCAAGACCCGGCTGGCGGTGGAGCTGGCCTCCGGCATCGTCGAGAACTATCCGGACGGGGTGTGGTTCGTCGACATCGCCGCCGTCACCGACCCCGGGCTGGTCGCCTTCGAGATCGCCGCCGTGCTCGGCCTCCGCCCGGAACCGGGCCGGCCGATGGTCGACACCCTGGTCGAGTACGCGGCGCCCCGCCGGATGCTCGTGGTGCTCGACACCTGCGACGCCCAGCCGGCCGCGTCGGCGGAGGTGATCAGCCGGCTGCTCGCCGGCGGCCGGGGGGTGCGGGTGCTGGCGACCAGCCGGGAGTCGTTCGGCGTACCCGGTGAGGTGGTGTGGCGGATCCCGCCGCTGTCGGTGGACGAGGAGCCGGGCAGCGGCGCGAGTGACGCGGTGGCCCTGCTGCTGGAGCGCACGGCGGCGGCCCGGGGCGGTCGGGCGCCGGGCCTGACCGAGCAGGCGGACCTGCACCGGGTGGTGCGTCGGCTGGACGGGTTGCCGCTCGCCATCGAGCTGGCCGCGGCGCGCATGCGGGTGCTGTCGGCCGGGCAGTTGGCGGAGCGGCTCGACGACATGATGGGCACCCTGGACGCGGGGCGTGAGTCGGCGGAGCCGCCGCCGGTGGAGGCCGGCTGGAGCGGCAACCAGCAGGACACCGTCGACCTGGTGGCCGCCGCGACCGGGTCCGCCCCGCCGACTCCGGCGTCCCGGGCGGTACAGCGGTCGGCAAGCGAGCGGCACCTGACCATCCAGGCCACGGTGACCTGGTCGTACCGGACGCTCGGCGCCCGCTCGTCCCGGCTGCTGCGCTGGATGGCGGTGTTCGCCGGCCCGGTGGACCTGCCGACCGTGCAGTGGCTGCTGGACGAGGATCCGCTGGACCCGCTGTCGGTGCTCGTGGACAAGTCGATGGTGTTGGCCGAGCCGCACGCCTCGGGAAGCACCTACCGGATGTTGGACCCGATCCGGGCGTACGCGGCCCGCCGGCTGATCGAGACGGGTGAGGAGCAGGCGGCCCGGGACCGGCACGTCGCCTGGTCCCGGCACGCGCTGGACCGGGCGCACCTGGGTCCGGACGGCCGTCCGGTGACTCTCTCGCTCTACGCGCTGGACCCGCTCGCCGGGGAGTTGCGGGCCGCGTTGCGCTGGTGCGCCACCGGGGGCAGCGCCCGGTCGGGGCTGCACCTGGCCGGGGGTTTGGACCAGTGGTGGCGGGAGCGCGGGCTGGCCCGGGAGGGGCGGTTGTGGCTGTTCCGGCTCTACGGCCGGATCGCCGAGACCGGCGAGGACATCCCGGAGGCCGAGCTGGCCGCCGCGTACCACATGCATTCGTTGCACGCGGGCGCCGACGGCGAGTTCGCGGAGGAGCTGCGGTATTCGCAGCGGGCCGAGGCGGCGGCCCGGCAGGCCGGTGATCTGGGGCTGCTGGCCCGGGTGCTGGCCGGGCGTGCCGCGCCGCTCGTCGACATGGGGCAGTTCGCCGAGGCGGAGCGGGTCTGCCGCGAGGTGATCGACTGGGCGTACGCGCAGGACGTGGTCGGCGACGCGCTGCTTGCCGTCTACAACCTGGCCGAGCTGCTCTGGCGCCGGGGCGCGCTGGACGAGGCGGCCGAGGTGCTCGGCTCGGCCCGTCCGGTGGAGGCGGCCCGCCCGGTGGAGCGGGGCCGCCGCTCGGTGGACATGCTGCTCGGCATGGTGGCGCTGGCCCGGGGCGACCTCGTCGCGGCGCACGAGCATCTGCTGGTGGCGCTGCGGTCCCGGATGAGTCACGGCTATCTGGGCCGGGCCTGCGACACGATCAACGCGATCGCGGTGCGCTGCGCGTTGGCCGGCGACGCGGTGGCCGCGGCCCGGCTCTTCGGCGCGGCGCAGGCCACCCGGGCGAGCCTGCGGGCCACCCCGGGCATCTACGAGCCGTACTGGCTGGCCCGGCAGGCGGAGTTGCGCCGGGCCCTTGGCGACGAGGCGTTCGACGCGGCGTACGGCGCGGGCGCCGGGCTGCGGCTGGACGAGGCGGCGGCGCTGGCGCTGCACGTCGAGCACCCGGACCTGACGGCCGACTCGCTCTGGTTCGGCCGCCAGACGTCCCGCCCGACCCCCGAGCCCCACAGCACAGCCGGCTGACCCCCACCCCCCACCCTGCGTGCTGATCCACGGAAGGAGTGGCTGTCCGGGCCCGGACAACCACTCCTTCCGTGAAACCGGGGGGCAGGCGGGCGGAGCGCGGCGGGTCAGGGGCGGGGTGCGGCGCGGCGTTCGGCGTCGGCCTTCATTCGGGCAGCGCGGTCCAGGTCGGCCTGCCGCACGGCGGCGACCGAACCGAAGACGCTGACCGCCTGGTAGTAGGTCCAGGCGAGGCTGTAGCAGGCGGGCCGGACGATCGTGTTGTAGGTGGCGCACACCCGCTTGAGATCCGCGTAGAACGCGCTGTCGAGGCGGGACTTGTTGGCCGGGAAGATGCCCATGGCCTTGTGGTTGCGGTAGCCGAAGTCGTGCCGGTAGCAGGAGAGGTTGAAGGAGAAGCCGAGCGGGTTGTCCGGGCTGGACGAGCAGTAGTCGGTGGACCAGTCGAAGCCGTACTCGGCCCAGGGCGCCTTGTTCAACCGGGCGCTGTTCCAGGCGTTGTAGCTGCTGGCGCTGGTCTGGGTCCAGGTGGACAGCACGGAGAGTTTCTGCGCGGTGCTCACCGCGGCGGCGGCCGGTGAGGCCAAGCCGAGCACGGTGAGCAGGGCGATCATGCCGGCGGCGAGGGTGGTGGCGAGGCGTCGGGTCACGGTGGACCTCCGGGTGGTCGGCGTCGGGACGGGCGCTCCGGGATCTCCGGATTTCGAAGAGTGTCGATCAATGTGGTGACGCCGGGGGATGGCTCGGGCGGCCACTTGCTGACATTCGCCCAAACAGACGAATGCCCCCGGCCGCGGTGGCGGCCGGGGGCATTCGGGTGGGTCAGCGGACGAAGCGCGGCGGGCTCGCCGGGCTCTCGTTCCACAGGCGGTCCAACGCGGTCACGTAGTAGGTGTAGCGCGTGCCGGCGACCGCCGAGGTGTCCACCCAGGACTGGGTGGCGCCGTCGGTGGCCCGGACGGTGCCGACCAGGTGGGACGCGTCGGCGAGGTCGCACCGGCCGGGCAGGCCGAGGCCGTCGAACCGGTAGATCGCGTACGAGGTGGCGGTGCCGAGCGGGCCCCTGCCGTCGGCGGGCTGCCGCCAGCTCAGTCGCACCCCGTCCACCTCCCGCCGGGCCTTGGTGACCACCGGGAAGAGCAACGGCTTGTGCGGCAGGTGCGTCATGGCGGGCACCAGCGCCGGGCGGGAGTAGTGCTCGGCCGCGTAGATGTCGGTCGCGCCGAGCCGGTTCGCCCGGACCTGCACCGCCGAGAAGTGCACGTTGCCGAGCACCTCCGGGTACGACCGGTTCAACGTCAGGTGGTCCGACAGTTCCCGCGGGTTCATCCAGTACGACCCGTACGCCGGTTCGCCGCTCTTGTAGTCGGCCTGGCCGAGGTAGAGCTGCACGTGGGTGCCGCGCACCTGCTCCGCCCACCACGGCACCAGCCGGGCGTAGTCGGCGGCCGGGTACTGGCCGATGTACCAGTAGAGCTGCGGCACCACGTAGTCGATCCACTCCTCCTTGATCCACTTGCGGGTGTCGGCGGAGATGATGTCGTACGACTGCGAGCCGGTGGTGTCCGAGCCGTTCGGGTCGGCCGACGCGTTGCGCCAGATGCCGAACGGGCTGACCCCGAACTTCACCCACGGCTTCGCCGCCTTGATCTTGGCGTTCATCTCCTGGATCAGCAGGTCGATGTTGTCCCGCCGCCAGTCGGCCCGGTCGGTGAAGCCCCGGTTGTACTCGGCGAACGTGGCGTCGTCGGGCACCTGGTAGGTGCCGCTCGGGTACGGGTAGAAGTAGTCGTCGAAGTGCACGCCGTCGATGTCGTACCGCTTGACCGCGTCCATCATCGCGGTCTGGACGAACTCGCGTACCTCGGGAATGCCGGGGTTGTAGTAGAGCCGGCTGCCGGCGACGCCGGCCGGCGGGTAGGCGAAGACCCAGTCCGGGTGCGCCCGGGCCGGGCTGTCCGGCGCGAGTTGGGACAGGTCGGCGCCGGCGCCGCCGGGGGCGGGCATGGAGACGCGGTACGGGTTGAGCCAGGCGTGGAACTCCAGGTTCCGCTTGTGCGACTCGGCGACCAGGAAGGCCAGCGGGTCCCAGCCCGGGTCCTTGCCGCGTACCCCGGTCAGGTATTCCGACCACGGCTCGTGCGGCGAGGGCCAGAACGCGTCCGCGGTCGGTCGGACCTGGACCACGACGGCGTTGTGGTGGAGCTTCTGGGCCAGGTCGAGCCAGCCGAGGTATTCCGCCTTCTGCTTGGCGACCTGGTCCGGGGCGGTCCACGAGTCCTTGCTCGGCCAGTCGATGTTCGTCACCGACGCGATCCACATGGCTCGGAACTGGCGCTTGGGGGTGGCCGGATCCGTCACGCAGTCGGTGGTGTTCGTGGTTGTCGTCCGGTTCGGCGCGGCGTGTGCCGGGGTGGCGGCGACAAGCGCGCCGAGCAGCGCCACGGCCAGCGCGGCGGCTCTGAGCGGTGTTGCCTTCATGCGGTGCGGTCCCTTCGTCGGGTCCGAGGGCGGACGGCGGCGCGCGCTCGGCAAGATTCGCCGTGATGATTACACCGCCGGTAGGAAACTTTCATCAATCCCGATCCGGCGCAAGACCCCGGAGCCGCGCACCGCATCGTGACCATTCCGACACCCGACGTACTGGATTGGACGCGGCGAACGGTGGGTAGCTTGGCCGACCACGGACCGCCAACGCGGTGGTCGCGGCGTTGGGGGAGGTGATCCATGTCAGTCCTGCGGACCAAGCCGATCAAGGACGTGCTCGCCCATGGCGACGCCGACGGCGAAGACGGCAAGCCGGGGCTCCGTCGTCGACTCGGGCCGGTCGACCTGATGGGATTCGGCATCGGGATCGTGATCGGCACCGGGATCTTCACGCTGACCGGCGTCGAGGCGAAGAACAGCGCCGGACCCGGCGTGGTGATCTCCTTCGGCATCGCCGGGGCGGTCGCGCTGCTCGCCGCGCTCTGCTACGCCGAGTTGGCCTCCAGCGTGCCGACCGCCGGCAGCGCCTACACCTACGCCTACGCCACCATGGGCGAGATCGTCGCCTGGATCATCGGCTGGGACCTGCTGCTGGAGTTCGCGCTCGGCGCGGCGGTGGTGGCCCGGGGCTGGTCCGGCTACTTCACCGACCTGTTCGGCCTGCCCAGCGCCTGGTTCGCCGAGGAGGGCAGCATCGTCAACCTCGGCGCGGTCGGCATCGTGCTGGCGCTCGGCGTGGTGGCCATCGTCGGCATCCGCGAGTCCGCCCGGGTCACCAACGTGCTGGTGCTGGTGAAGGTGGCGATCTGCGCCTTCGTCATCATCGCCGGGCTGTTCTTCGTGAAGGCCGCGAACCTCACCCCGTTCATCCCGTCCAGCGAGCCGGCGGGCGCCGGCGACGACGGCATCAAGCAGCCGGTCACCCAGGCCCTCTTCGGGCTGGAACCCTCCGTCTTCGGCTTCGTCGGGGTGCTCACCGCCGCCGCGGTGGTTTTCTTCGCGTACACCGGGTTCGAGGCCGTGGCGAACCTGGGTGAGGAGACCCGCAAGCCCAAGCGCGACCTGCCGCTGGGCCTGCTCGGCACGCTCGTCATCTCCACCGCGCTCTACATCGGCGTCTCGCTCGTCGTGGTCGGCATGGTCAACTACACCGAGATCGACGAGGGCGCGCCGATCGCGTCCGCGTTCCGGGCGGTCGGGGCCGGCTGGGCCGCGACGCTCGTCTCCATCGCCGCCGTCGCCGGTCTGACGAGCGTGATCCTGGTCGACCTGGTGGCCATGGGTCGGATCGGCTTCGCCATCGCCCGGGACGGGCTCATCCCGCCGTCGATCGCCAAGGTGCACCCGCGCTGGGGCACCCCGTACCGGATCGCCGCGATCATGACGGTCGCGGTGGCGCTGCTCGCCGGCTTCCTGCCGCTGTCCGCGCTCGCCGACCTGGTCAGCATCGGCGCGCTCTGCGCGTTCATGCTGGTCGCGATCGCGGTGCCGATCCTGCGCAAGCGGCGCCCCGACCTGGAGCGGCCGTTCAAGGTGCCGTTCTCGCCGGTGCTGCCGATCGTCACGGCGGTGGCCTGCCTCTACCTGAGCCTCAACCTGTCGGTGGAGACCTGGGTGCGGTTCCTGATCTGGATGGCGCTCGGCGGGATCATCTACTTCGGCTACGGGCACCGCAAGAACCGGCTCGCCCGCCGCGAGCACGCCCCCACCCCCTGACCGCCAGATGTTAGGAGGGGCCCCCGCTTAACACCTGAGTGTTAAGCGGGGGCCCCTCCTATACCGAAAGCGTTAATAAGGGCCCCCGCCTTACCCGCGAGGCGCGAAGCGCAGCAGGTTCCAGGAGGTGGCGGGCAGCACCACGGGGCAACGACCACCGTCGAGGACGGGGGTGGTGAGTTCCCGCGGCGTGACCCGCTCGGGGTCGGCCTCGGTGTTCGTGGCCGCCGGGTCGGCCCCGGAGGCGAGGGTGGTGTGCGCCTCGCCGCGCAACCCGGGCAGGCCACGCAGGTCCAGGTCGAGCGGGAGGTCCTCCGGGCCCCGGTTGACCGCGAAGACGGCCAGGCCGCCGGTCTCGTCGTCGTGCACGGCGACGGTGTCCAGCACCGGCACGTCGCCGTACTTCCTGGTCGGGTACGTCGGGCCGACCGGCTCGGTGTGCAGCACGGTGCCCCGCGCGTAGCGGGCGGTGAGGGCGAACGGGTGGAAGATGGTCTGCCGCCAGGCGGGGCCGCCGGTGCGGGTGCGGATCGGGGCGATGACGTTGGCGAGTTGTGCCTGGCAGGCCACCCCGACCCGGTCGGCGTGCCGGAGCAGGGTGATCAGCAGGTCGCCGACCACCACCGCGTCGTCGGCGGTGTAGTCGTCCTCGATCAACGCCGGCGCCTCCACCCAGCCGCGCCGGTCCAGGTCGGCCTGGAGGCGGGACTGGTACCAGACGTTCCACTCGTCGAAGGAGACCTTGAGCTTGCGCTTCTGCCGCAGCTTCGCGCCGACGTGGTCGGCGGTGGCGGTCACCTCGGTGATGAAGGCGTCCATGTCGACCGCGGAGGCGAGGAGGCTGGCCCGGTCGCCGTCGGCGGGGTCGTAGTAGGAGTGGGCGGAGATGTAGTCGACGTGCTCGTAGGTGTGCTCCAGCACGGTCGCCTCCCAGGCGGCGAACGTGGGCATCTGCCGGCCGGAGCTGCCGCAGGCGACCAGGCTGATCGACGGGTCGATCATCTTCATCGCGCGGGCGGTATCGGCGGCCAGCCGGCCGTACTCCTCGGCGGTCTTGTGCCCGACCTGCCACGGCCCGTCCATCTCGTTGCCGAGGCACCACAGCCGCACCCCGTACGGCTGCTCGGCGCCGTGCTCGCGGCGCAGGTCGGACAGCCGGGTGCCGCCCGGGTGGTTGGTGTACTCCAGCAGGTCGCACGCCTCGGGCATGCCGCGGGTGCCGAGGTTGACCGCCATCATCGGCTCGACCCCGGCGGCGGTCGCCCAGGTCATGAACTCGTCCAGCCCGAACGCGTTGGTCTCGATCGTCTTCCAGGCGAGGTCGAGCCGGCGGGGCCGGTCGCCGACCGGACCGACGCCGTCCTCCCAGCGGTAGCCGGAGACGAAGTTGCCGCCCGGGTAGCGGACCACGGAAACGCCCATCTCGCGGGTCATCTCCAGCACGTCGCGGCGGAAGCCGCGCGGGTCGGCGTCCGGGTGCCCGGGCTCGTAGATCCCGCCGTAGACGCATCGACCCATGTGCTCGACGAAGGAGCCGAAGATCCGGCGGTCGGCCTCGCCGACCCGGAATGCCGGATCGACCGTGAGCTGCGCGTTCGGCACGGATGCCACCTTTCCCTCGGGGGCTGCTGCCCGGTGACGTCGGTCACCGTGCCCCTGGTTTCTACAACGTTGTAACCCGTCCTGTAAAGGGGGTCGGGACGTCGTCGTCACGCGGTAGAGTTCGCCGCAGTGGCGGCGGGAGGAAGGTCAAGTGCGGCACAGGCTCAAGGACGTGGCGGAACGGGCCGGCGTGTCGGTGAAGACGGTCTCGAACGTCGTCAACGGCTACCAGCACGTGCGCGCCGCCACCCGGGCCCGGGTCGAGGAGGCCATCGCCGAACTTCACTACCGGCCCAACCTGTCCGCCCGCAACCTGCGCACGGGGCGCACCGGCGTGATCGCGCTGGCTGTGCCCGAACTCGACCTCCCCTACTTCGCCGAGTTGGCCCGCCACGTGGTCGCCGCCGCCGCCCAGCACGGGTGGACGGTGCTGATCGACCAGACCAGCGGCGGCCCGGAGCAGGAACGCAAGGCCGCCAGCGGGATCGGCGACCACATGATCGACGGCCTGATCCTCAGCCCGCTCGCGCTCACCGCCGACGACCTCGCCAGCCTCGACGGCCTGCCCATGGTGCTACTCGGCGAACGCGTCGACCACGGCCCCGCCGACCACATCATGATCGACAACGTGGCCGCCGCCCGGGAGATCACCGCCCACCTGGCCGGGCTCGGCCGCCGCCGGATCGCCGCCATCGGCACCCAACGCACCCCCGAGGGCGCCAGCGCCCGGCTGCGCCTGGCCGGCTACGCCGCCGCGCTGGCCGAGGCCGGCATCGAACCCGACGACCGCCTGGTGGCGTCCGCGCCGGCCTGGCACCGCGCGGACGGCGCAGCCGCCATGCGGCACCTGCTCACCTCGGGGGTACGCCCCGACGCCGTCTTCTGCTTCAACGACACGCTCGCCCTCGGCGCGCTGCGCGCCCTGCACGAGGCCGGCCTGCGCGTGCCCGACGACGTCGCGGTCGCCGGGTTCGACGACATCGAGGACGGTCGCTTCTCCATCCCGACCCTGAGCACTGTCGCGCCGGACAAGGCACACATCGCCTGCCTGGCCGTCGAACTCCTCGCCGACCGCCTCGCCGCCGACCGCGACGCCCCTCCACGCGAACTGGTGGCCCCCCACCGCCTGGCGCTACGCGAATCCGCCCCACCCGTCTGACCCGGCTCAGTCGAAGAAGCGGGCCAGGTGGGAAGGGGATGGAGGGGCCGCATCCGCGGGCAGGGGGGTCAGATCGGCGAAGATGGAAGCGCCGTCGCAGCCGACGTGCAGCGGATACCAGCGCGGGGCGCCGGGCGGGCGCTGACCGCAGATGCCCTTGAACGTCTGCACGTCGAGCAGGCGGACGTGGGTCGGGTCGGCGACCGCGTTGACGTGTCGCCACCAGGGGCTCATCACGTGCAGGACGCCGCCGGGCCGCAGCACCCGGTGACACTCGTCGAAGAGCGGCAGGAAGTCGATCAGATGTTCGACGATGTGTACCGCGAAGAACACGTCCACCGAGTCGTCCCGTAGCGGCAGCGGGCCGGAGAGGTCGGCGACCGCGTCCACGCCGGTCGCCGGATAGATGTCCAGCCCCAGGTTGCCCGGCCACTGCTTGGTCGCGCCGCAGCCCAGGTCGACCACCACCGGCGGGCGACCGGCGACGCCGACCCGGCACCACACCCCGAGCACCCCCGCCAGCCGACCGATCAACTCCCGTACCAGCCGCAGTTCCGCCGGGTCGGCGACCGCTCCGGTCAGGTGTGCCACGCCGCGGTCGAAGCGCACCTCGACGGCCGTGCCCCGGAGCCGGTCGTCATGCCGGGCCAGGTCGGCCCACGCCTCGGCGAGGAACCCGTCGGCCTGGCGGAGCCGCTCACCCGAGGGCGCGGCCTGCCCCATCGCCACCATGCGCCACCTCCGGCCGCGCGATACCCGTTCCACCCCGACACACACCCCGCAGCCCCGCCCCGCCGTCCGCCGTCCCGCCCCGGAACTGCCGGAGCAGGGCCGTTGATCATGGGGTTGGCGGCGACAAATCGGGCACGGAGCTGCCGCTAACTTCATGATCAACGCGCCGGGAGGGGGGTTGGGGTGGGTCAGGTGGGGAGCGCTCGGCGGGTGGGGCGGAGGCGCTGGCGGGGCTGGGGAGCGGGCGACTTCGGGCGCTTCAGGTGATAGCGGTGCAGCTCGGCGTGGCCTTCCAACGACGGGTCCTCGCTCATCGCGACCAGCTCCCAGCCCTGGTCGCCGGCCCGGTTCAGGTGGACCAGCGAGGTGTCGCCGTAGGGCGTGACGTCGACCATGGTGCCGTCCGGGCCGTACCAGTGGAAGACGATCTCCCACCCGGCGTCGGTGGTCGCGGCCTGGCGGCGGCGGACCAGCAGCGCGTACTCCCACTTGAGCATGGGGTCATTGTGGCCCCCGACCGGCGGGCCGGCACGGATCAGTCCTCGGCGATCCGTCCGTCCGTCACGCGCAGCCGCCGGTTGACGCTCACCGCGTCGAGCATCCGCCGGTCGTGGGTCACCAGCAGCAGCGTGCCGGGGTAACCGGCAAGCGCCGACTCCAACTGCTCGATCGCGGCCAGGTCGAGGTGGTTGGTCGGCTCGTCGAGCACCAGCAGGTTGACCCCACGGCCCTGGAGCAGCGCCAGCGCGGCCCGGGTCCGTTCGCCGGGGGAGAGCGTCGCCGCCGGGCGCAGCACGTGGTCGGCCCGCAGGCCGAACTTGGCCAGCAGCGTCCGGACGTCCGCGGGCTTCAGCTCGGGTACGGCGGCGGCGAACGCGTCGAGCAGCGGCTGGTCGCCGAGGAACAGCCCGCGGGCCTGGTCGACCTCGCCCACCACCACACCCGGGCCGAGCGCCGCGTGCCCCTCGTCCAGGGGCAGCCGGCCCAGCAGCGCGGCCAGCAGGGTGCTCTTGCCGGAGCCGTTCGCCCCGGTGATCGCCACCCGGTCGGCCCAGTCGATCTGGAGGTCCACCGGGCCGAGCGTGAAGGCTCCCCGGCGTACCACGGCGCCTCGGAGCGCGGCCACGACGGCGCCGGCGCGGGGCGCGGCGGCGATCTCCATCCGCAGCTCCCACTCCTTGCGCGGCTCCTCGACCACCTCCAGCCGCTCGATCAGCCGGGCGGTCTGCTTCGCCTTCGCCGCCTGCTTCTCGGTCGCCTCGGTGCGGAACTTGCGGCCGATCTTGTCGTTGTCGGTGGCCTTGCGGCGGGCGTTCTTCACGCCCTTCTCCATCCAGGCCCGTTGGGTCCGGGCGCGCGCCTCCAGGTCGGCCTTCGTGTCGGCGTACTCCTCGAACTCCTCGCGGGCGTGCCGGCGCGCCACGGCGCGTTCCTCCAGGTAGGCCGCGTAGCCGCCGCCGTAGTGGTTGACCTGCCGCTGATGCAGGTCCAGCTCGACGATCCGGTTGACCGTGCGGGTGAGAAATTCGCGGTCGTGGCTGACCAGCACGGTGCCGGCGCGCAGCCCGGTGACGAAGCGTTCCAGCCGGTCCAGCCCGGCCAGGTCGAGGTCGTTGGTGGGCTCGTCGAGCAGGAAGATGTCGTAGCGGCTGAGCAGCAGCGAGGCCAGCCCGGCGCGGGCCGCCTGCCCGCCGGACAGCCCGACCGTCGGATGGTCCAGGCCAACGTCGAGGCCCAGCTCCGCGGCGACCTGCTCGGCCCGCTCGTCCAGGTCCGCGCCGCCCAGGTCCAACCACCGTTCCAAGGCGATCGGGTACGCGTCGTCGGCGCCGGCCGCGCCGGCGGTCAGCGCCTCGGTGGCGGCGTCGAGCGCGGCCTGCGCGGCGGTCACACCGGTGCGCCGGGCCAGGAAGTCACGGACCGTCTCGCCCGGCCGGCGTTCCGGCTCCTGCGGCAGGTAGCCGACCGTGGCGCTGGGCGGGTTCAACGCCACCGTGCCCTGCTCCCGGGGCTGGAGGCCGGCGAGCGTCCGCAGGAGCGTGGACTTGCCGGCGCCGTTCACCCCGACCAGGCCGACCACGTCGCCGGGCGCGACGACCAGGCTGAGGTCTTCGAAGAGGAGGCGGTCACCGTGGCCGGCGGTGAGATCCTTGGCGATCAACGTGGCGCTCATCAGGACACCGAGAATACCGGCGGGCGCATCCGGATTACCGTGTCCCGCGCTTGGGAAGGTACCGACGTGAGGGAGACTCACAGCCGTGGTGACCACATTGGCGATCGACTGCGGAGGCGGCGGGATCAAAGCCTCCGTGCTTGATGCCGCCGGCACCATGCGGGCCCGCCCGTTGCGCGTGCCCACGCCGTACCCCCTGCCCCCGGCCGTGTTCGTGCGGACGCTGCGGGATCTCGGCGCCCGCCTGCCCGCGGCGGACCGGCTCACCGTCGGGATGCCCGGCATGATCCGGCACGGCGTGGTGGTGGCCACCCCGCACTACGTGACCCGCTCCGGGCCGCGCAGCCGCGTCGACCCCGACCTGGTCGCGGAATGGTCCGGGTACGACGCGCGCGGCGCGCTGGCCGAGGCGTTCGACGTGCCGGCGCTGGTCCTCAACGACGCCGAGGTGCACGGGGCCGGCGTGGTCGCCGGGACCGGCTGCGAACTGGTCCTGACGCTCGGCACCGGGCTGGGCAGCGCGCTCTTCGACGGCGGGACGATCGCCCCGCACCTGGAGCTGTCGCACGCGCCGGTGCGGTGGAACACCACCTACGACACGTACGTCGGGGAGCCGGAACGGCGGCGCCTCGGTGACGCGTTCTGGTCCCGGCGGATCCGGCAGGTGGTCGACGGCCTGCGGCCGGTGTTCCGTTGGGACCGGCTCTATCTGGGCGGGGGCAACTCGCGGTTGATCCGGCCGGAGCAGGTGGCCCGGATGGGGGACGACGTCGTGGTCGTCCCGAACACGGCCGGAATCGTGGGTGGTGTCCGGGCGTGGGAGCTGGTGGGCGAAAGGTACGACCCCACGCCCTGATCTTTACCGGGTGGAACACTCGCGGTTCCTTCGGTGTTGTGCCAGCGTCGGACAAAGGGCTGACGCGACACGAGGAGGTGGGTCAGGTGGACCTTCTGGCGGAGTACCGGCGGGCGACCATGTTCTTCGACTCCGGGGACCCGACCGGGGCGGCCCGGCTGCTCGAGCCGATCATCGAGGCGGAGCCCGACAACTCCTCGGTGCGGCAGTTGCTGGCCCGCGCCTACTTTCAGTCGGCCCAGCTCAACCGGGCCGAGGAGCACCTGCGTGAGCTGGTCGACCGGGACCCGAGCGACCACTACGCGCACCACGTGCTGGGCCGGACGCTGGAGCGGATGAACCGGCCGGCCGACGCGCTGCGGCACCTGCGCATCGCGGCGGCGATGTACTCGACGAACACCGACTACACCACCGCGCTCAAGCGGGTCGAGGGACGGGTCGGTCGGTGAGCGGTGCCGAAGGGCAGCCCGGTTGGGCTGCCCTTCGGCGTACCTAGGATGGAAGCGTGAAGCTGAAGCTCGATCTCCACGACATCTACAACAAGGGCCACGACATCGATCGCGCGCTGCGCGGGATCATGGACGAGGCGGTGGCGAAGAAGGCCACGCTCGTGGAGATCATCCCGGGCAAGGGCTCCGGCGCGCTCAAGAAGAAGGTGCTGCGCTTCCTCGACCAGAAGGACGTCAAGCAGCTCTACCACCGGGTCGAGAAGGACTCGAAGAACTTCGGCCGCCTGTTCGTCCACTTTCGTTGGAAGTAGCCCTTGGCTGGCGCTTGATCCACTCCACTTCACCGAGGTGGCGGTAAGCCGGGCGCTCCGATCGGGCAATCACGTTATATCTGGCACGGTACCGCGTGGTACAGTCCGGTACATGACGACGATGACGTTGCGGGAGTTCCGCGATGGTGCGGGCCGGGTGCTGGAGGCGGTCGAACGTACCGGTGAACCGGTCATCATCACCAAGTACGAACGACCCGTCGCCGTGCTGGTCGGCATCGACGAGTGGGAGGAGATCGAGGCATTCCGTGACCGTCGGGACTCCGAGGCGATTGCTCGATCCCGCGCAGACGGCCAGTTCATCCCATTGTCGGCAGCCCTGGAGTCGCTCGGAGTCGACCCGAAAGAGGTGGAGGCCCTGCTAGCCGACCGAGCCAACGGTGAGGCGGCGTGAAGGTCCAGATCGACCGGGACGTGCTGGTCTGGCTGCACAAGCAGCCGCGTAATGTCTTCCTGACCGTCCTGAGTGCGATCCTCGGCCTGGTTTCCGATCCCGCTGCGGACGACCGTGTCCGACAGCGCGCCCCACCTCTCCGAACTGACGCGGTTAGACGCAGACCCAGCAGTAGAGCCGCTCGTCCCGGGTCGTCGCCCGGCGAGCCAACCCGGCCAGCTCGATCAGCACCTCGGCCAGGACCGATTGGTCACCCTGCCCCCAGAACTCCTCGGTCTCGGACCACGGCCGCGCCACCTCACGCAGCCGACTCTCCGGGGCGTCGGCCAGCGCGGCTCGCAGTTCGTCGGTCAGCGAGATGACCAGCACCTCGCCGTCATCACGGACCGCGACGGCCTTGCCCTGCCGGGGGTTCCGCGTCACCGCGTCGTAATCGAGGTTGGTCAGTAGCGCCTCCAGCGTCCCGAGCCGCACGGCCGGCTCGATCCCTTTCAGCTCGACGACATCGAAGCCGGGATCGGCCGCCGCGCGCGGACCGCCCAGGACGTCGGCGACCGCGGCAGCAGCCTCATCGGAGGGCGCCGAGAAGTAATCGCAGAGAATCCCCACGGCGCGGATCATGCCAGTGGGGGCCG
This sequence comes from Micromonospora sp. WMMD975, assembly GCF_029581215.1. Lineage (NCBI taxonomy): Bacteria > Bacillati > Actinomycetota > Actinomycetes > Micromonosporales > Micromonosporaceae > Micromonospora > Micromonospora sp. WMMD975. Next base: position 5,051,019 of record NZ_CP120739.1, on the reverse strand, counting down.
ACATCAGGGAGGCGCTACAGGTCCAGGACGGCGACCGTCTGGCCCTCGCTCTGCTCGCCGGTCGCGCGGAAGCCCAGCTTCAGGTAGAACGGCTCCGGCCCTCCGTCGCGGGGCTCCCAGGTGACGTACGCCCGGGTGCCGCCCCGGGCGCGGATCTCCGCGCACACCGCCTCCACGGCGAACCGGCCGTAGCCGTGGCCCTGCGCGTCGGCCGCGATGTTCAGGCGCCACAGGCCGGCGCGCCTGTCGTCGGGATCATCGCCCCACGGAATGTCGAAGAAGGCCATCAGGAAGCCCACGAGCCGGTCGCCGTCGAAGATCAACCTTGGCCAGGCGTGCTCGGGAAAGACGTACGCCTCGGCCAGCGACTTGACCACCGGCGCGACCAGGTCCTCCTGATCGGGGCGCACCGACAGCGCGAGCGCCGCCTCGTAGTTGTCGGGAGTGACAGTCTCCAGCCGCATGCGGCGCAGCGTAGCGAGCGGATGTGGGGCCGGCGACCCGGTATCCGCGGATGGGAGTCCCGCGGACCGCGATCATGATGGCTCGAATGCCATCGAACTCCAGGTCGCTTCTGTCGTGCTTCTGATTGACGGTGATCGCATGGTCCGGTCCGGCCGGTGACAGTTGACCATCGGGTCGTCGGGGTTTGGCTGGGCGGGCATCGGGACGGGTCGGAGAGCCGTCGACCTTGCCCCGTCCGGCCATACTGGCAATTGGCGGAATCTTCGTAGACTCGTCGGACCCACCCCTGGAGCGGTACCAATGACGGAAATAGTAGTCGCTGCTCTCGGCGTATTGGCGGCGCTCATCACCGGTGTATACACGGTCAGGGCCGTCAAGGCCGAACGGCCGGAGCGACCCGCACCGACGAAACCGGTGGCGCATGTCCGGGGCGTCCGACCGGCGTCCGGCCCGGCTGTCGCCCCCGCTCCGCCTCGGCAGCGGCCGACTCCGGTCGCCCCGGTGGCCCCGGTCGCGGCGCCACCGCCGGGTCAGCAGGTGCTGCCACTGGTCCGCCGCAAGAGCGAGTACGCCGGGATGTCGGAGAAGGAACTGCAGGTCGCAATCCTGACCGACGTCAACTTTCTGCTGCAGCAGGGTGACACCTTCGAATATCGAAAGACGCGAAATGAGGTCGACCCCGAGTGAGCGTGCCGGAACGGTTTCGCAAGGCTGTTCTCTCCCATTGTTTCGCCGTGTCGTGCCTGGACAATTATCCCCTGCTGTTGGCCGTGGTCGGTCCGCCCGGTGACGGAAAGTCGTTCCAGACCGCGGCGTCGCTCAAGGCCGCCGGTTTCGTCCCTTTCCGGTTCTCCTCGTCGGAGCTGGGCGGACGTTCGGAGGGCCGCCCGGTGGAGCAGCTTCGCGGCCTCTACAAACGGGCCGCGCAGCACGCCGAGGTCGAGAACAGCTATCCGGTGCTCGTCCTGGAGGACTTCGACCTCGGGCCGGCCGGGCGGGACCGGAACGCCCGCTACACGGTGAACTCGCAGCTCCTGACGGGCTTCCTGATGAACCTCGCCGACGACGTGCGGATGTGCGACGTGGGGACGAGCCGGCGATTTCCGATCGTGCTCACCACAAACGATCTGTCGACGCTGCACGGACCGCTGATCAGGCCCGGCCGGATGCGGGTCTTCAGTTGGGAGCCGAACACCGCCGAACGGGCCGAGATGATCTATTCTGCGCTGCACGCGCGGGTGCCCGGACTCACGCTCGGGCAGGTCGAGAAGCTTGCCGCCCGTTATCCGGGCCTCTCCGTGGCCGCCATCTCGTCCGCCCTGGTGGAGTGCCTCGGCGACAAGATCTTCGACTTCCTCTCGGAAAACCCGCAGATGGGCATCGTCGAGGCGCGGCAGCGGTACGCCAACGGCGTCGGCGGGGTGACGCTCGACGAGATCGAGGACGCGTTGCAGCGGCGAGGTCTCACCCGGCGGCGCCTGACCTACTTCCGGACGGGTGGTGAGTGATGGACGACGGCGAGGACGACATCGACGTCTCCGTCGATGTGGACCCGGAAGTGGTGGTCCTCGTGCGACTGAACGTCATCGCGCACGTCGCCCGGGAGATCGCCAGCGCGGTGCGGGCACCGGCGTCCGCCCTCGAGATCATCATGAGGAGCATCCGTGACAGGTTGCTCGCCCAGGTGAAGCTGATCGCGTACGGTCCGGACGACTCGATCGTCGCCTACCTCGCGCTGAAGATCGACTGGGAACGGCACGCCTTCCTGCTCACCCAGGGGTCAACCAAGCACGAGTTCATGCTCAAGGCCGACGGGCCGATCGACACGCAGGTGGCGCCGATGCTGGCGAAGGCGCGGGACTACATCCAGCAGTGCTCCGACAACCTCGATGTCCGACGGGTCGACGCGTACTACACCTACCGCCCGGGGAAGCGCGAGGAGGCCAACCAGAAGTACGGCACCTCCGCCGTCGAGCCCGAGGAGGCGGCCCGGCTCCGCGAGGCCGTTTCCGGGCAGGAGCTCAGCGTGGTCGACCACAACCTGTCCGAGTTGCAGGTCGTCTACCGCCACGTACGCGCGAAGTGACGTCGCCAGCCAGCAGGCCGGAGCGCGTAGGCGCGCGGCACCGGCAGAGGAGCAGGGCCGGCCTCCCTCGACATCACTGCCGAGAGCCGCGAGGCCGCAGCCCGTCGAGGGCGGTGGCGACGAGGCGGTCGGCGTAGTCGGTGGTGAGCGGTCCGCTGCGGTGGAGCCACCGCCGGAACAGCGGACCCCAGATCATGTCCGCCGCGATGTCGAGGTCGATGTCCTCGGCGAGTTGTCCGGCCTGCTGGGCGCTGCGCAGGCGTTCCCGTTTGGCCTCCCGCAGCGGCCCGTCCAGCCGTTCGTGGTAGGCCGCCGCCAGCTTGGGGTCGTGGGCGATCTCGGTGGCCAGCGCGCGCATCGGTGGCTCGTACCGGGGGTCGGTCAGCTCGGCGACGGTGGCCCGCAGCACCTCGGTCAGGTCGGCGGCCAGGTCGCCGGTGTCCGGCAGCCGGATCGGCTCGCCCTCGGCGCCCTCGCTGATCAGGAGGAAGGCTTCGAGGATGACCGCCCCCTTCGAGGGCCACCAGCGGTAGATGGTCTGTTTGCCGACGCCGGCGCGGGCGGCGATGCCCTCGATGCTGACCTTCGCGTAGTCGATCTCCTGGAGCAGGTCGAAGGCGGCGGTGAGGATGGCGCGGCGGGAGGTCTCCCGCCGGCGGGCCGTGTTCGGCGGCGTCATGGGAGCACCATACAGCGAGACGAACCGTCTCGTCTTGACGAAGGGGGAGGGAGGGGGCAGGGTCGAGACGGACCGTCTCGTCTCATCGACCGAAGGGAAACACCGACATGCGCACCTGGTTCATCACCGGCGCCAGCCGCGGCTTGGGCCGCGCGTTCGCCGAGGCCGCGCTGAACCGGGGCGACCGGGTGGCCGCCGCGGCCCGGACCGTCACCCGGGACCACTTCGACTCCAGGCACGGCGACCGGCTGCTGACCCTGACCCTGGACGTGACCGACCGGGCGGCCGTCTTCGCCGCCGTGGCCAGCGCCGTCGAGCACTTCGGGCGGCTCGACGTCGTCGTCAACAACGCCGGCACCCTGTCCATGGGCATGATCGAGGAGTTCACCGAGGCCGAGGCGCGGGCCCAGTTCGAGGTGAACGTCTTCGGTGCGCTGTGGGTCAGCCAGGCCGTGCTGCCGCACCTGCGCGCGCAACGGTCCGGCCACATCGTGCAGGTTTCCAGCATCGCCGCGCTCGGTGGCTTCCCGAGCACCGGGCTGTACAGCGCGAGCAAGTTCGCGCTGGAGGGCATGAGCGAGGCCCTGGCGGCGGAGGCGGCGGCCTTCGACGTCAAGGTCAGCATCGTGCAGCCGGGCGGCTACTGGACCGACCTCTACACGAGCGTCAGCGCCACCACCCCGATGGACGCGTACGCGCCGCTCCGCGCCGAGCTGGAGCGGCAGTGGGCGGAAGGCTCCGTCGACAGCGAGCCCCGGCTGGCCGCCGAGGCTCTGCTGCGACTCGTCGACAGCGACGATCCGCCGCTGCGGCTGCTGCTCGGCAGCATGGTGTACGACCTGGCGTTCGACCTTTCCCGCCGGCGGATGGACACCTGGGCCGGCTGGGAGCGGGTCAGCCGCGCGGCCGAGCGCGCGACGCCCGCCCCCGGAACGGCCTGAGGCCCGCCGGTACGCCGAAGTGGCGGTATCCCGGCGCCCGGATACCGCCACTTCGGCGAGATGGCGTTGATCAAAGCGTGTACGTCTGCGCCACCGCCAGCATCTCCGAGCTGTGCGAGCCGACCACGCCCACATTCGCCGGACGCGCCCGGAACCCGGGCACGGAGGACAACCCGTCGCTGGCGTCCATCGCGCGCACCGTCACGGTGTCGCCCCGCGGCACCAGCGTCAACGTGATCTCCACCCCCTCCGGCGGCGGCGCGTGGAACACGACGCCGAAGCCCCACCGGCCCTCGCGCGCCTTGACCGGCACGTCCCGCCCGGCCACCGTGGCGGACCGCACGGTGGCGGTGCGCGTGTCCACGTGCAGCGTGAGCAGGCGGACGGACCGCTGCGGGGTCACCCGCACCCGCAGCACCCGCTGGTCGCCGGTGCGGTCGTCGGCGAGCACCTCCAGCTTCGGCGCGGGCAGGGACGCCGCCGGAGCCGGGCCGGCGCGCAACTCGCCGTCGCCGATCCCGGGGAAGTCGTCGGCCACCGAGATGGTCCGGTCGACGTAGCTGTCGGTCCAGGGTTGCGGCATCTCCTCGTGGCTGAGCCAGGCCGCCTTCCGCGTGCCGGCGTCGAGCGCGTACATCAGGTGGGTGGGCACGGGATGGTCGGCGTCGAAACGGTCGACGGCGAGGCCGACCCCGGCGAACACCGCCGCCGCCACGAACGCGGCCCCGGCCGGCAGCGCGCCGAGGCGGCGGGCGCGCAGCGCGAGCAGGCCGCGCTGGCCGCCGGCCCGGGGGTGCAGCAGGTCCACCCCTGGTAGCGCGGCCAGGCCGAGCAGCGTCGCGAACAGCGCGGCCACCGCGCCCATGCCCATGCCGAGCGCCGGGAAGAGCAGCACCACCGTGGGCAGCAGGATGATCACGGCGACCGCGCCGGCGAGCGTCACCGCGACCACCGGCCACGGGCCGTCCTGGCGGGTGGCGATCGCCGCGAGGCCGGCGAGCGCGCCGGCCAGGGCCGGCAGGGTCGTCAGGTACGCCGCGCCGGGCACCAGCACGGCGAGCAGCACGCCGAACAGGGCCAGCCAGAGCAGGCCGCCGAACGCCAGCGCGGCCGGGCCGAACCGGCGGCGGAGCAGGGCGTACCAACAGAGGAGCACCGTGGCGGCGAGCGCCACCACGGCCAGGCGGTACCAGCCCGGACGGTACGGGTCGAGCAGCTCGGCGTACCCGGGACGGATCGTGGTGATCGCGGCCCAGAGCAGCCACGCGCCGAGCGGGGCCACGACGACCGGCGCCAGGGCCAGGCCGGCGCCGGCGGCGAGCGTGCCGGCGGTGGCCCGGCCCCGGCGGCGCAGCAGCCAGCCGAGCGCGCCCACCGCGAGCAGGGCGGCCACGGCCAGCGGCAGGTTCAACCCGCCGGGATAGCGGACCAGCAGGCCGAGCACCGGGAAGTAGGTGTCGTCGTGGCCGGACCGCAGGTCGCCCAGGTCGGTCCGGCCGAACTCGCGGGCCAGGCCCAGCGCGTTGTCGCCGTGCATCTGGAGGCTGCCCCGGTCCATCCGGGCCGGCACGTCGAGCGGGGTGTGGTAGATCGCGCCGCCGTCGATGTAGGCGGAGTTGAGCCCGACGAAGTCGCGGTCGAGGAACGCGGTGAAGTCGGTGTCGTTCGGCAGCGCCCGGTAGATCTCCACGGCGAACGAGGTGCCCACCGGGTGCGGGGCGGCCCGGCCGAAGACGTCCACGAGCTTCGCGTTGTTCCGGGACGTCTCGAACATGATCACCGGACCGGTGGAGCCACGCGCCTCCAGGTTGAGCACCACCCCGCCGCCGTCGGCGAGCGGGTGGTCGGCGGCGAAGCCGGCGGCGCCGCACAGGCACGCCTCCTCCGCGTCGGTGAGCACGAAGACCACGTCGTTGCGGGGGCGCGGGCCGGTGGTCAGCGCCCGGGCCACCTCCAGGATGGTGGCGGTGCCGGCCGCGTCGTCGTTGCCGCCCGGCCCGGTCTGCACCGAGTCGTAGTGCGCGACCAGGAAGACCTTGCCGGTCGGGTCGGTGCCGGGGAGCCGGGCCACCACGTTGCGGACCCGCGCCAGCGTCGCCCCGCCGGCCGCGCCGCTGAGCTGACCGGCCTCGGGCGCCACCGCGTCCTGCACCTCGGTCTCCAGGCCCAGCCCGCGCAGCGCGCCGACCAGGTGTTCGCGTACCCGGTCGTTGGCCGCACTGCCCGCCACGTGCGGCCGGGCCGCGATCACCTCGACGGTCCGGTACGCCCGGGCGGCGCTGAAGTCGCCGGCCGGCGCGCTCGCCGGGCGCGGGGCCGGGGTGGCGAGGCTGACCACGACGCCCGCCCCGACGGCGAGCAGCGCGACCAGCGCGGCGACGGCGGCGGGCAGCCGGCGGCGCGGCTTGACGAACGCGCGGTCGGCGGGGCGGATGGGAGGTACGCCCACGGGGACTCCTCGGGGGGTGGATCTACGGGGGTGGGCATCATCCTGCACCCCAGCCGGGTGCGGCGGCACTCCCGGTCGGTGCGCTGCCGGGTTGGCAGCGCTCCCGCGTAACATCGTGGGTCGGTCCCGCCGCTGTCCGGACGGACGGGGCACCCACCCGCCACACCGGCGGCGGTGCTGTGGTGTGCGACCGTTGTCTCCGCCAGGATCAGCAAGGGCACTCGAAAGGAGCCCGACATCACCAGCGAACTCCCGCGACTCGCGGCGGTGGCCCGGCCGCACCGGGGTGCCGGCGTGTCGGCTTCTGCCGTCGCGCCCCGAGGTGGCGCGGGGCTGCACGGTGGCCTTCCGCCTGGTGAACGGCTGCGGGTGCTCCTGGTCGAGGACGACGAGGGCGACGCCTTCCTGGTCGGCGAGTTGCTCGCCGAGACCAACTCGATGATCGACCTGCTGGTGGCGACAAGCCTCAGCGAGGCCCGGCAGCGGGTGATGGGTGTCGACTGCGTCCTGCTCGACCTGGGCCTGCCCGACGCGCAGGGCCTGGACGGGCTGCGCCGGGCGCTGGAGATGGCAAGCGGCGCCGCGGTCTGCGTGCTGACCGGCCGCTCCGACGAGCACCTGGGCATCGTGGCGGTCGCCGAAGGGGCGCAGGACTACCTGGTCAAGGGGCAGGTCGACGGCGTCCTGCTGACCCGGGCGCTGCGCTACGCGGTGGAGCGCAAGCGGGCCGACGAGAACGCCCGCCGGCTGCGCGAGGTGGAGCTGCGCCAGGCCGAGTCCGCCCGCCTGGAGCGGGGCCTGCTGCCGCAGCCGCTGATGACCACCGACGAGGTGTCGGTGCACACGTTCTACCGGCCCGGCCGGCACGCCGCGCTGATCGGCGGCGACTTCTACGACGTGGTGCAGACCCGACCGGACCGGATCGACCTGATCGTCGGCGACGTGTGCGGCCACGGCGTGGACGAGGCGGCGCTCGGGGTCGAGCTGCGCGTGGCCTGGCGGGCGCTGGTGCTGGCCGGGGTGCCCGACGACGAGGTGCTGCCGGCGCTGGAGCAGGTGCTGATGAGCGAGCGCCGGCTCCAGGAGATCTTCGCGACGGTGGCCACCGCCCGGCTCGACCTGGCGTCCGCCCGGGCCACCGTACGGCTCGCCGGTCACCCGCCGCCGCTGCTGATCAGCGGCGGTAAGGTCGCCCCGGTGCCGGCCAAGGGCGGGCTGCTGCTCGGCGTCCGCCCCCGTCGCCCCGTTGCCTTCGATCTGGAGTTCGACACCGATGACTGGTCCCTGCTGATGTACACCGACGGCCTCATCGAGGGTCGGGTCGGCGGCGGCGACGAACGACTCGACGTGCCGGGGCTCACCGGCCTGCTCGCCGACCCGGCCAACCGGGCGGTGCCGCTGTCCGAGCTGCCCGCGTGGCTGGTCGGCCGCGCCGAGCAGATCAACGGTGGCCCGCTCGCCGACGACGTGGCGATGTTGCTGGTGACCCGGGGCGGGGGTCGCTAATGAAGGCGTACCAGCAGGGGTGGACCCTGCGGCGGCGGGTGGTCGCGCTGCTCGGCGTGGTCCTGGTGCTGCTGCTCGGGCTGGCCGCCGCGGAGGCGACGGTCGCGGCGAAGAACCGGCAGAACATCGACGCGGTGCTGCTCAAGACCGGCCCGCTGCGGGTCCAGGCGCAGGAGCTGATGAGCGCGCTGCTGGACCAGGAGACCGCGGTGCGTGGGTACGCGGTGAACGGTGACCGCAGCGACCTGGCGCCCTACCAGGAGGGACTGAGGCGCGAGCAGAGTCTGGTCGCCTCGATCCGCGGGCTCGCCGCCGACTACCCGGGCGTGCGCCGCGAGCTGGCCGTCATCGAGGGGCAGACCGCCCAGTGGCGGTCCCAGGTGGCCGAGCCGGTGATAGCGACCACCGAGCGCAGCGGCCCGGCGGCCGGCCAGGCGTTGATCACCGACCAGACCCGGCGGCAGTTCGACGGCATCCGGGCGTCGGTGACCACGCTCCAGGACGAGATCCTCATCGTCCGGAAACAGACCGCCGACCGGGTCAACGCCACGAGCAACGCGCTCGTCGTGCTGCTGGTCGTCGCGGCCCTGGTGGTGGCGGTGGCCGGCGCGGTGATGCTGCTGTCGCTGGACCGGATCCTGGTCCGTCCGCTGGCCGCCCTGGTCGGCCAGGTGCGGGAGGTCGCCGACGGCGACTACCAGCATCGGATCGCCGGCTCCGGTCCACCGGAGTTCCGCCAGCTCGCAGACGACATCGACCAGATGCGGCAGAAGATCGCCCAGGATCTGGACGAGGTACGGCAGGCCCGGGAGCGGATCGAGTGGGTCAACGACCAGCTTCAGAAGCAGGCCGAGGAGTTGACCCGCTCGAACCGTGACCTGGAGCAGTTCGCGTACGTGGCCTCGCACGACCTCCAGGAGCCGCTGCGCAAGGTGGCCAGCTTCTGCCAGCTCCTCCAGCGGCGTTACGCCGGGCAGCTCGACGAGCGGGCGGACCAGTACATCGCGTTCGCGGTGGACGGCGCGCAGCGGATGCAGCGGCTCATCAACGACCTGTTGGCGTTCTCCCGGATCGGTCGGCTCACCACCGGCTTCACCGAGGTCGACCTGAACAAGGTGATGGGTGACGTGGCCGGGCAGACCGAGGCGGCCCGGCAGTACGCCGACGCGGAGCTGACCTGGGACCGGATGCCGACGATCAGCGGTGAGGAGCCGCTGCTGACCAACCTGCTGGCGAACCTGGTCAGCAACTCGGTGAAGTTCCGCCGCGCCGACGTGCCGGCGAAGGTGCACGTGTCGGCCCGGCTGGTCGACGGCGAGTGGGAGATCAGTTGCCGGGACAACGGCATCGGGATCGAGCCGGAGTTCGCCGACAAGATCTTCGTGATCTTCCAGCGGCTGCACTCCAAGGACGCGTACCCGGGCACCGGCATCGGGCTGGCGATCGTCAAGAAGATCGTGGAATACCACGGCGGCCGGGTCTGGGTGGACACCGACGCGGGGGAGGGCACCACCATCCGGTTCACGGTGCCCGCGCTGGCGGCCGACATCGAGGCGGCGAAGGCCGCGGCGGAGGCCGCCGACGACACGGAGACCGGGGAGGCGGCGGACGCCGCAGGTCAGCCGGACGGGGCGGCCGGCGCAGAGCCGCCCGCGGGGGCGGACCGACAGGATACAAACGGTGACATGAAGGAGACGGTGGGATGACCGCGCCCGCGGACGGCAAGAGCCCGATCGAGGTCCTGCTCGTCGAGGACGATCCGGGCGACGTGCTGATGACCCAGGAGGCGTTCGAGGAGCACAAGCTCCGCAACCGCCTGACCGTCGTCTCCGACGGCGCCGAGGCGCTTGCCTACCTGCGCCGCGAGGGCCCGTACGCGGACGCGGTGGCGCCCGACCTGATTCTGCTCGACCTGAACCTGCCGCGCCGGGACGGCCGGGAGGTGCTGGAGGAGATCAAGAAGGACGAGCTGCTGCGCCGGATCCCGGTCGTGGTGCTCACCACCTCGCAGGCCGACGAGGACATCCTGCGCAGCTACCAGCTCCACGCCAACGCCTACGTGACCAAGCCGGTGGACTTCGAGCGCTTCATCTCGGTGGTCCGCCAGATCGACGAGTTCTTCGTCAGCGTGGTCAAGCTGCCGCCGCGTGGCTGACGCGCTGCTGGACGACGTCGCCGCGCTGCTCCGGGAGGCGGCGGCCGAGGTGGTCGTGCCGATGTTCCGCCGGCTCGACCCGTCCGACATCTCCGAGAAGGCGCCCGGCGAGGTGGTGACCGTCGCCGACCGCGAGGCCGAAAAGGTGATCTCCGAAGGGCTGCGGCGGTTGCGCCCCGGCTCGGTGGTGGTCGGCGAGGAGGCCGTCGCCGAGGATCCGGACCTGCTCCGGCACCTGCACCGCAGCGGTGACGTGTGGTTGGTCGACCCGGTCGACGGCACGTCCAACTTCGCCGCCGGCCGGCGGCCCTTCGCCTTGATGGCCGCGCTGCTCACCGACGGCGTGCCGGTGGCCTCCTGGGTCTACGACCCGCTGGACGGCACGCTGGCGGCCGGGCGGCTCGGCGCGGGAACCCGGCTCGGCGACACGCCGGTGCGGACCGACGGGCCGGCGCCGGCGGCGGGTGCGATGCGCGGCACCGCGATGACGACGTTCCTGCCCCAGGAGTTCCGCCGCGACGTCGAGGCCGGTGGCCGCCGGATCGGTGAGCTGCTGCCCGGCCAGCACTGCGCCGGCCGGGAATACCTGGACATGCTCACCGGCGCGCAGCAGTTCGTGCTGTTCTGGCGCACGCTGCCGTGGGACCACACCCCCGGCACGCTGCTGGTCCGGGAGGCCGGCGGGGTGGCCCGCCGGTTCGACGGCACCGACTACCACCCGGCCGACGAGGGGCGGGGCCTGCTGGTCGCGGCCAGCGCGGAGATCTGGGACGAGGTGTACGGGGCGCTGCTGGCGCACTGAGCGGCGCTGCGCCACGGTGGCGACACGCTGCGTCGACACTATCCGCCATCGGAGGTCACGAATCTGGCGCGACGCACGTGGTCCGGTATCGTGACCGGCGGTTGACGGAAGGACCATCACGTGCCCAGGACCTGGCTCACCGGCCGGCGCGTCCGCCGGTCGCTGCTGACGCTGCTCACCGCGACGGCCGTGCTGCTCGGCGCCGGCCTCGCCGTCGGCGGCCCGGCCGCCGCCGCGCCCAGCCCGAACGCCGGCGACGAGGGCGGCAGCAAGCAGCTCCGGGCGGCGCTGGAGGCCGCGGCGAAGGGCCACATCGAGGCGAAGAACAAGCTGGACAACTCCAAGCGCCGCCAGGCCGCGCTGGCGACCCAGCTCAGGGACATCGAGGTACGCCTGGTCGGGCTGACCGCCCAGGCCGGCGAGGTGGCCGTGCAGTCCTACCGGCAGGGCCGGCTGACCCCGGTGTCGATGCTGCTCGCCAGCTCCGGCCCGGACGACTTCCTCCACCGCGCGGCCGAGCTGGACATGATGGCCCAGCGGGACAGCAAGCGGCTCGGTGACCTGGCCGAGGCGAAGGCGCAGGCGGTCGAGTCGAAGCTGGCCATCGACGTCGAGGTGCGGGAGCAGCAGAAGCAGCTCGCCGTGCTGGCCCGGAAGAAGAAGGACGCCGAGGTGGCGCTGGCCAAGGTCAGCTCCGGGGCCGGCTCCGGCTTCAGCGGCGGCTCCTCCTCGGCCAAGCCCGCGCCACGTAACTCGGACGGCTCGTGGCCGTCGGAGTCCTGCTCGGTGGACGACCCGACGCCGGCCAGCGGCTGCATCACCCCGCGCACGCTGCACATGCTCCAGCAGGCCAAGGCGGCGGGTTACAAGCGCTACGCCTCCTGTCACCGCAGCGGCGGAGGCGGTGAGCACCCCAAGGGCCGGGCCTGCGACTTCGCCGCCGCCACCGGCGGCTTCGAGGACCGCTCGGCCACCGGCGGCGACAAGTCGTACGGGGACAGCCTCGCCAACTGGGCGAAGAACAACGCCAGCAAGCTGGGCATCATGTACGTGATCTGGTACCGGCAGATCTGGATGCCGAACACCGGCTGGCGGGCGTACAGCGGGGGCGGCAGCCCGGCCGCCGACCACACAAACCATGTTCACATCTCGATGTACTGACCCGAACGGTCAGGAACGCCGCGTACCCTCGCGACGGTGAGCAGCACATCGTCCGACATCGTCACGAAACCGGCAACCACGGCGCCGGCCGCGCCGCACGCCCTGCCGAACGGGCTGGCCGCCTTCCTGGTCTTCCTCTCCAGCGGGGCGGTGCTGGTGCTGGAGACCGTCTCGCTGCGCCTGGTCGGCCCGTACGTCGGGGTGACCCTCCAGGTGACCAGCTCGGTCATCGGCATGGCGCTCGCCGCCATCGCGTACGGGGCGTGGATGGGCGGGTGGCTCGCCGACCGGCGGGACCCGCGTACCCTGCTCGCCCCGGCCCTGGTGCTGGCCGGCATCGCCACCGCGGTCACCCTGCCCATCGTCAGGTACGCCGGTGAGGCGTTGCGCGGCGGCGCGGCCAGCGCGGTGCTGCTGCTGACCGCGCTCACCGTGCTGCTGCCGGCGGCGCTGCTGGCCGGGATCACCCCGCTCGTGGTGAAGCTCCAACTCGCCGACCTGCGCCGCACCGGCCAGGTGGTCGGCAAGCTGTCCAGCATCGGCACGCTCGGCGGCATCACCGCCACGCTGGGCACCGGCTTCATCCTGGTTGCCGCGCTGCCCAGCTCGGTGATCGTGCTGGCGCTCGCCGGGGTGCTCGGCGTGACCGGGCTGGCGCTGGGGTTCTGGCTGCGGCGGCGCTCGGCGAGCGGGCTGTCGACGCCGGGCCGGGCCAAGGCGGCGCTGGCGCTGCTCGGCCTCGCCGCCGCCGGGCTCACCGCCGCCGCGCCGAACCCGTGCGACGTGGAGACCGCCTACCACTGCGCCCGGGTCGAGGCGGACCCGGCGTTGCCGGAGGGGCGCACGCTCTACCTCAACTCGGCCGAGCACTCGTACGTCGACCTGGCCGACCCGACCCACCTGAAATACTCGTACGCCCAGTGGGTCGGCCTGGTCGCGGACCTGGCGCGGCCCGCCGGGCAGCCGATGGACGCGCTGCACCTGGGCGGCGGCGGATTCACCGTGCCCAACTACCTGGCCGCGACCCGGCCCGGCAGCGACAACCTGGTCTTCGAGGTCGACGGCGGCCTGGTCGAGCTGGACCGGCGGGAAATGGGCCTGCGCACCGGGCCGAAGCTGCGCGCCCGGGTGGGCGACGCGCGGGTGCTGCTCGGCGGCGAGCCGACCGACAGCCGCGACTTCGTCGTCGGCGACGCGTTCGGTCACCTGGTGGTGCCCTGGCATCTGGCCACCCGGGAGATGGCCGCCGACATCCGCCGGGTGCTCCGCCCGGACGGGATCTACGTGCAGAACGTCATCGACTATCCGCCGGACCGGTTCATCCGGGCCGAACTGGCCACCGTCTCGGCCGTGTTCGCGCACGTCGCGCTGATCGCCCCGCCGGGCGCGATCGCCGGGCAGCACGGCGCGAACTTCGTGATCGTCGCCTCGGACGTGCCGCTGCCGCTGGCGGGGATCCCGCCCGGCCTGAAGCGGCTCCCCGAGCCGGCCGAGCTGCTCGACGAGGCGCGCACGGCCGACTGGGTGGGGGACGCGCGGGTGCTCACGGACGACTACGCGCCGGTGGACCAGCTCCTCGCGACCGCCTGAACGGGTGACATTCCTGACCGATTCCGACCGCACAGGTGTAGCGGGGTCGGCTTCGGGCAACTGCACCGACCATGGGCGGAGCGGTCAGGAACGGCGTGCAACTGCTCGGTGAGCGGTACCGGCTGGTCGAGCAGTTGGGCGCCGGTGGCATGTCGGTGGTCTGGCGCGGCTACGACGAGGTGCTCGGCCGGCAGGTGGCGGTCAAGGTGCTCGCCTCGCGGCTCGCCAGCGACAAGGCGTTCCGGCACCGGATCCGCGTCGAGGCGCAGGCCGCCGCGCGGCTCTGCCACCCCAACATCACCAACGTGTACGACTACGGCGAGTCCGTCCAGGTCGGGCTGACCGTGCCGTACGTGGTCATGGAGCTTGTCGACGGCGGCCCGCTCAGCGGCCGGCTCGGCCGGGACGGGCAGCTTCCCTGGCGGGAGGCGCTGACCATCGGTGCGGAGGTCGCCTCGGCGCTCGCCACCGCGCACGCCCGGGGCGTGGTGCACCGCGACGTCACCCCCGGCAACGTCATGCTCACCCCCAACGGGGTGAAGGTCGTCGACTTCGGCATCTCGGCGCTCGTCGGGGAGAGCGACAAGGGGCCGGACGGCGCGTTGCTCGGCACGCCCGCCTACCTCGCGCCGGAGCGGCTGGACAACGGCCACGTCTCGCCGGCCACCGACGTCTACGCGGTCGGCCTGCTGCTCTACCGGATGCTCACCGGGCGGCTGCCGTGGCAGGCCAGCACCACCACCGAGATGCTGCGCGCCCACATGTACCGCGACCCCGACCCGATGCCCCCGGTGCCGGGGCTTCCGGCGCCGGTCGCCGACCTGGTCCACCGTTGCCTGGCCAAACGCCCCGAGGACCGGCCGGTCACCGCCGAGGTGGCCCGTACGCTCGCCGAGGCGGTCGGGATCGCGTCGATCGTGCCGGTGTCCCCGGCGTTCGGCCCCGTCGACCCGGTGCTGGCCGAGAACGCGAACACCACGATCCTGCCCTGGTCGGCGGCGACCGACGCGCTGCCGTACTCGTCGATCCGCACCCGGACCCGACGTTCGGCGGCCCGGCGGCGCAGGGTGGAGGCCGGGGTGGCCGCCGCCGGGTTGATCGCGGTCACCGCCACGATGTGGGGTCTGACGTCGAAGAGCCCGGCCAGCGGCGGGGTGGAACCGACCGAGGCGCGGATGGGCCTGCCCGAGCCGGTGCCCTGCGCGGTCGACTACTCGTTGCGCCGCGACACCGGCAAGGACTTCTCCGCCGAGCTGACACTCACCAACACCGGCGCCCGGGAGTTGCGCGACTGGACCATGAGCTTCAGCTTCCCCGGCAAGCAGGCGGTGACCACCGCCCAACCCGCGGTACGCCAGGTGGGGCGCACGGTGTCGGTCGCGGCGCCGGCGTCCGCGCCGGCACTGGCACCGGGCGCGTCGACGAAGCTGACGCTGGCCGGGCGCTACACCGGGAGCAACACGCTGCCGGTGGCGTTCACGCTCGGCGGCCACCCGTGCGGGGTGCAGGTGTCGGGCATCGCCGGTTCGGTTCCGGTCACCACCGCGCCGAAGACGAAGGCCCCGGCCAAGCCGGCCACGAAGACCACGAAGACCGTGGCCAAGAGCGGGCCGGCGAAGGCGAAACCGAAGCCGGCGCCGAAGGCCAAGCCGCCGAAGCCACCCAAGGCCAAGGGCAAGGAGAGCGGCAAGGGAAAAGGCTAGGCGAACAGCCGGAGGGGGGTGGGCCCGGCAAGGGCAAGGGACCGAAGGGGCCCAAGGGGCCGAAGGGCTGACGGTCAGGTCAGCTCCGCGAAGCGCTGCACCTGGTTGATGCTGCCCTCCACGATGAGCACGCTGTCCGGCGTCAGGACGGTGTCCGGATCGGTGTAGCGGAACGGCTCGCCGGGCAGCTTCGCGCCGACCACCATCACCCCGTACCGGTCCCGCGGGGCGACCTCACGTAGCCTGCGCCCCACCAGCGGCGGGGGCACCCGCACCTTGGCGATCGCGAAGTCGTCGCCGAACTCGATGAAGTCGAGCATCCGGCTGATGATCAGGTGCGCGACCCGTTCGCCGGTCTCCGCCTCCGGGAAGACGACGTGGTGCGCGCCGACCGAGTGCAGGATCTTGGCGTGCTTCTCCGAGGTGGCACGCGCCCAGATCTGCGGGATGCCCAGCTCGGTCAGGGCCAGCACGGTGAGCACGCTCGCCTCGACCGAGGCGCCGATGGCCACCACCACCCGCGGGAAGTCCGCCACGCCGAGCTGGCGCAGCGCCGTCTCCTCGGTGGCGTCGGCCTGCACCACCCGGTCCAGCTCGGCGGCCCACCGTTGGACCCGGGGCGCGTCGCGGTCGACGGCGAGTACGTCGTGGCCGAGGCGGGTCAGCGCCCGGGCGAGGTGGTAGCCGAACCGACCCAGGCCGATCACGATGACGCCGGTGTCGTCCGAGTGTCTAGCCGACAATGGGTTGCTCCTCTGGATAGCGGTACAAACGTCGCCTGGTGTTCAACGCGAGCGCCGATCCGAGGGTGAGCGGGCCGACCCGACCGATGTACATGAGCGCGGTCAGCACGTACTGGCCGTGCGGTGGCAGCTCCCGGCTGAGTCCGACGGTGAGCCCGGTGGTGCTGAACGCGGAGGTGACCTCGAACAGCGCGGCGTAGAAGCGCACGTGCGAGGTGAACACGATCAACCCGACCGTGCCGGCGGCCACGAGCGCCACGCTGAGCAGGGCGACCGTCAGCGCCTGCCGCTGGCTGGCCGGCGACACCCGGCGGCGCCCGACCGTGGTGTCCGGCTCGCCGCGCAACTCCGCCCAGATCGCGAAGCCGAGCAGGAAGAACGTGGAGACCTTGATGCCGCCGGCGGTGCTGGCGCTGCCGCCGCCGATGAACATCAGGCCGATCAACATCGGGTAGCTCTCCTCGGCGAGCCGGTCGACGTTGATCACGTCGAAGCCGGCGGTCCGGCTCAACGCGATCTGACCGAACGCGGCCAGCACCTTGCCCGGCGCGTCGTAGGTGCCGATCGTGCCCGGGTTGGTCCACTCGGCCAGCAGCAGGTAGCCGAAACCGAACGCGGTGAGCACCACGCTGCCCCAGACGGTGAGCTTGGTAGCCACCGCCCAGCGTGCCGGCCGCCGCCACTCCCGCGTCGCCTCGAACAACGCCGGGAAGCCGAGCCCGCCGATGATCGAGCCGAAGCTGAGTGACAGCGTCACCCACGGGTCCCGGGAGAAGGCGACCAGCCCGTCGGAGTAGAGGGTGAAGCCGTTGTTGTTGAACGCCTGGACCGAGTGGAACACGGCGAACCACAGCGCGTGCCCCGGCGGATAGTCGTAGGCGAACCAGAAGCGTGCGCTGAGCACGGCGGTCATCACGGCTTCGGTGACGAAGACGGTGGCCGCGATCCGGAGCAGCAGCCGGCGCACGTCACCGAGACCGAACTCGGCGCTCTCGGCCTGCACGAGCAGCCGGTTACGCAGGCCGAGCTGTCGGGAGACCGCCAGGATCACCAGCGACGCGCCGGTCAGGATGCCGAGGCCGCCGAGTTGGGTCAGCACCATGATCGTCACGAGCCCGAAGTTGTTCCAGTAGGTCGGCGTGTCGACCATCGTCATGCCGGTGACCGAGACCGCCGACGTGGCGGTGAACAGCGCGGTCGAGAACGGGGTCCACCGGTGCGCGTGGTCGGCCCAGGGCAGCATGAGCACGCCGGTGCCGATCAGGATCACCGCCAGGAACCCGAGCGGCACCAGCCGTACCGGCTTCCGGAGCAGACGGCGCACCACGTCATCTTCCGTCCGGAGATTCACCGGCAGGTCAGGAACCGACCAACTGCACGCCAACCATGCCGGGTCTGCTGTGCGTACCCATCGACGACAGGAGACAGCGTTGCGACGTACCCTTTCCGCCCTCGGCGTGGCCGGCGCGCTGCTCGCGGCGGCGGACCTGGTCTCGACGAAGGACGGCGTGCTGGTCGCCCGGCACGAGAACGAGATCTCCGGTACGACGGACGTGGCGGCACACGCCGAGTTCGCCGCCCGCAGGGCGGCGAAGACCATCGACGGGGTGGCGGTCACCGGCTGGTTCACCGAGGACTTCACGCTTGCCGAGCTGAAGACGCTGCGCGCCAAGGAGCGGCTGCCGCAGGTGCGGGTGACCAACACCGCGTTCGACGGCAAGCTGGAGATCCCCACCTTGCAGGAGGTCATCGCGCCTCGATCGGGCGCCCGCTGGAGGAGCCGCTGATCGCGGTGCTCCGCGCAAGCTCGACAAGCTGACCGACGTGCGGCTGGTCCAGCTCATGGACGCCACCGGCGCGCCCTACGACTTCACCGCCGCCGGTGACCGCCGGACCTACGCCGACCTGTCCACCGCCGCCCTCGGCGCTCGGCGTCGGCTCGTCGGGGTGCCCGCACGATGCGGGCGCCCCGACGCGCGTCCGGCTCGTGGTGTGGGCCGCTCTGGCGTCCTCCGGTCGGCCCACGTCGGCTGCCGGCGTTCGGGACGGCCGCTCGTTTCATCCGGGGAGAGGCTCCTCGCTTGCTGCCTTTGGAGCTGATATCAGAAACGACTCACCCGTCCCGCTGGCCGCTGGCCGCGTCAGGCCACGAGGATCGGGAGCACGAGTCGTTGCTGCTGTCAGCTCTGAAGGCGGGCGAAGGGGGAGTGCCCGTGCGGCGCCTAGCAACTTGATGACGAGAATGGATCGGCCTGGGCGTAGGCCATCGGCGTGTAGACACCCATGACGTTCCACCCACGGCCCACCCGGCCGACGGGTGGAACGTCATGGACGTCTCAGAGGGACGCAGACGTCCATAGCGTTCCACCCACGCGCCACGCGGCTGATGGGTGGAACGCTATGGATGCCTCAGAGCGGGCGCAGAGATCATGATCACCCTCGGGGCTGTCGCCGCGCGTGCGGGCGACCTGGATCGCGCCGTCGAACTCGGCGGCCGAGCGCGCGACGGCATACTGGGTGCCGGAGCTGCGCGAGCACACCGGCCGGGAGGATGGCGTTCGCTGCCATCGCTGGCCACGGACCTGTGGGGCCCGGCATGACCTTGGCGGGTCCGGGCGTGAGTCGTCTACGCCATCAAGTTGCTAGGAGGCGCGAGGCTACTGTCCCGGTGGCTGGGCGACGTAGGTGCCGCGACCGGGCTGGCCGGTGATCAGCTCGCGATCGTGCAGCAGGGACATCGCGCGGTAGGCCGTGTTCATGTGGACGCCGTAGCGCTCGGCCAGCTCGCGGGTCGAGGGCAGCTTGTCGCCGGGCTTCAACTCGCCACTTCTGATCTTCGCGGCGAGTTCGTTGGCGATCAGGCGGTATGGAGCTTCGGCTGTGGGCATGGTGAGGACTCCGGTTGGTTCGGCACCTCCGATCCTGCCCTACCTACACAAGTAACTGCAACAAATTGCTGACACCTCGACAATGGAGGCTCGTGCAACACCAGATACTGGTGTAGGTTGAAGCGCGTCCGGCTCCGGTTGGTTCGGCAAACCTCGGGAGTCGGGCCCGGATTGGGCTCCGGGGCCGTACCGCCGAACGGGCTGCGGTCTCGGTGCCGGCGACCCGCCCGCGTCCCCCATCCGTGGGCGGGTCGCCTCCAACGGCTGGGAGGAGAACCCGTGCGCAACCTGTTCCCACCCGCGCGGCGAAGGCGCGGGCGTCGGCTTCCGGACGAGGGCTGGCATCACTCGGAGTCGTGCCGGCCGCTCAGCGTCGGGCAGATCCGCGAGCGGCGGTTTCGCAAGCGGGCGCTCAAGCGCTGGCTCGCGTCGGGGGCGTACCGGTGAGCCGGGAGCGGTTCGTCGTACACCTGCCGGTGCTCGCGGCCGACCTCGACGGCGCCCGGGGCTTCGCGCGGGCCATCTGCCGGGCGCTCGGCTTCCTGGCCGACGTCGAGCGCGCCGGGACGACCGTGTCGCGGGAGGACGAGCAGTCCGTACGCCACTGGGTCTGGTGTGACCGGGTGCTCGACGGCGGCCGGCGCTGCCCGCCTGCTGCCGACCACGACGGGGAGTGTGGCCGGCGGTGAATGGGCGGGCCAGACATTCCGGCCGTGCCCCGCGTGGTGGGCCGGGCCATCCCGGGTCGGCGCGGTTACGAGGTGGTGTCCGGGGTTGTAACGCGCGGCCATCCGGCCCCGGAGACTTGTGTGCGCCGGCCACATAGCTCGTGGGTGACGTCACTTCTAGCGTGAGCCGACAACTGACAATCCTCCTGTCCTCACCTGGAGTCGCAATGACGATCCGGCACACGCGACGGGTGTTCCTTTCCGCCGCCACGATGATGGCGGCCACGCTTGCTGCCACGGCGTGTGGCAGCCCGCAGGACACCGCCTCCGGCGGCGGCGACGCCGCGCCGGTCAAGGTCGGGCTGGTCTACTCCCAGTCCGGGCCGCTGGCCAGCTACGGCAAGCAGTACATCGAGGGGTTCAAGGCCGGCCTCGACTTCGCCACCAAGGGCACCGGCAAGGTCGGTGACCGCACGATCGAGGTGACCGAGTCCGACGACGCGGGCGACCCGGCCAAGGCCGTGTCCGCCGCCAAGGACCTGATCGGCAAGGGCACGAAGATCATCGCCGGGTCCACCGCCTCCGGGGTGGCGCTCCAGGTGGCCCCGATCGCCGCGCAGAACAAGGTGCTGTTCATCTCCGGCCCGGCCGCCACCGACGCGGTGACCGGCGCGAACAAGTACACGTTCCGGTCCGGGCGGCAGTCCTGGCAGGACGTGGTGACCGCCCGGTCGTTCATCGGCGACGCGACGGGCAAGAAGGTCGTCGTCTTCGCCCAGGACGGCGCGTTCGGCGACGCGAACGAGGCCGCCGTCAAGGCCGTCATCGGCGGCGCCGGCGCGACCGTCAGCGGCGTGCGCGCGCCGGCAAGCGCCACCGAGTTCACGCCGTTCGCCAGCCAGATCAAGGCCGCCAAGCCGGACCTGCTCTTCGTCGCCTGGGCCGGCACCACCGCCGGCGCGATGTGGCAGACGCTCGACCAGCAGGGCGTGCTCGCCTCCACCACGGTCGTCACCGGCCTGGACATCCGCGCCTCCTGGCCGACGTTCGGCGCGGCCGGCAACAAGATCTCGTTCCTGTCGCACTACTTCGACGGCGCGAGCGACACCGAGGCCGCCAAGGCCGCCAAGGCGAAGATCCCCGGCGGCACGCTCGACCTGTTCCACCCGGACGGGTTCGCCGCCGCGCAGATGATCGTCCGCGCGGTGCAGGAGGGCGGCGACGACGTGGAGAAGATGGTCACCGCGCTCGAGGGCTGGGAGTTCGAGGGCGTCAAGGGCACGATGAAGATCCGCGCCGAGGACCACGCGCTGCTCCAGCCGATGTACCAGGCCAAGCTCACCGGCAGCGGCACCGAGTTCACGGCCACCGCGCAGAAGACCCTGACCGGCGACGAGAGCGCGCCGCCGGTCGCGCAGATGAAGGGCTGAGAAAGTGCTCGCCACCCGCGGTCTGACCTGGCGGATCGGTGAGGTCGCCATCGTCGACTCCGTCTACCTCGACCTGGCACCGGGGGAGTTCCTCGGCGTGATCGGGCCCAACGGCGCCGGCAAGACCTCCCTGTTCAACCTGATCACCGGCCTGCGCCGGCCTACCGAGGGCAAGGTCGTGCTGGACGGGGCGGACGTCACCACGCTCCCGGTGCACCGGCGGGCCCGGCTCGGCCTGGGGCGTACCTTCCAGGCGTCCTCGGTCTTCGGCTCGCTGACGGTCCGGGAGAACGTCCGGCTCGCCGTACAGGCGCACCGGGGTGGCTCGCTGAAGCTGTGGCGGCGGGCGGCGGCCGACCGGGAGGTGGCCGCCGCCGCCGACGCGGCGCTCGACCGGGTCGGCCTGCACCACCGGGGTACGGCGTTGGCCGGCACGCTCGCCCACGGCGAGAAACGCAAGCTGGAGATCGCCCTGCTGCTCGCCGGGGAACCCCGGGTGATGCTGCTGGACGAGCCGATGGCCGGGGTGAGCGCCGAGGACGTGCCGGAGCTGGTCCGCGTGATCAAGTCGCTGACCGGGGACAGCGGGCGGGCGGTGCTCATGGTGGAACACCACATGGACGTGATCCTGGAACTTGCCGACCGGATCGCCGTGATGCACCACGGCGCGCTGCTGGCCTGCGATACCCCGGACACGGTGATGGCGAACGCCACCGTGCAGGAGGCGTACCTGGGGGAGTCACTGTGAGCGCGAGGAGTGAGCCGGGTTTGCGAGCCCCGCAGTCGCGAACGACGGGCGGCACTGTGAGCGAACCCGTTCTCAGCGTCGAGGACCTGTCCGTGCGGATCGCCGGGCTGCACATCCTCCAGGGCGTGTCGTTCGAGGTGGCACCGACCGGCGTCACCGTGCTGCTCGGGCGCAACGGCGTCGGCAAGACCACCACGCTGCGCGCGATCGTCGGGCTGACCCCCCGGGGCGGCGAGGTACGCGGCACCGTGCGGATGGGCGCGCGGAGCCTGCTGACCCGCCCCACCCACCGGCTGGTCCGCGACGGCCTCGGCTACGTGCCGGAGGACAGGTGCGTCTTTGCCGGGCTCACCGTGGCGGAGAACCTGCGACTCGCCGAACGGCGGGGCACCACCCCGGCGTACGACAAGGTTTTCGCGCTCTTCCCGGAGCTGGACCGGCGCGGACGGCAACGGGCCGGTTCGCTCTCCGGCGGGCAGCAGCAGATGCTCGCGATCGGCCGGGTGCTGCTCAACGACAACCGGCTGCTGCTCGTCGACGAGCCGACCAAGGGGTTGGCGCCGAAGGTGGTGACCGAGGTGGCCGAGGTGCTGGAACGGGTCGCGGAGTCCGTGCCGGTGCTGCTGGTCGAGCAGAACCTTGCGGTGGTGCGGCGGCTGGCGTCCGACGCGGTGGTGCTCTCCACCGGGAAGGTCGCCTGGACCGGCGACGCGCGGGAACTGCTGCTGGAGACCGCGCTCACCAAGTCGCTGCTGGGTGTGGGCGCCGGTTCCGGGGAGGTACACGCATGAACACGGTGGTCCTGTTGACGCTGACCGGGCTCGGCCTGGCGGCGCTCTACTTCCTCGTCGCCTCCGGCCTGTCCCTGGTCTTCGGCCTCGCCGACGTGCTCAACTTCGCGCACGGGCTGTTCCTCGGCGTCGGCGCGTACGCGACCTGGTGGGCGGCGGGCAACCTGCCGGGCGCCGGGCCGGACGGGTTCGGCTTCGTGGTGGCGGTGCTCTTCGGGGTGCTTGCCGGGTCGCTCGTCGCGGTGCTCGTCGAGCTGGTGCTGATCCGGCCGCTCTACTCCCGCACCATCGAACAGGTGCTTGTCACAGTCGGCCTGTCGCTTGCCGGCGTGGCGCTGCTCCAGGCCACCTGGGGCGCGGACCCGCGTACGTTCCCGCGCCCCGACTGGAGCCGGCAGGTGACCTCGGTGCTCGGCGCGCAGGTGCCCAACGCCGGGCTGCTGCTGATCGTCGCCGCCGTGGTGGTGCTCGGCGCGCTGCTGGCGTTCCTGCGCTGGACCCGCTACGGCCTGATCATCCGGGCCGGGGTGGAGAACCGGGAGATGGTGACCGCGCTCGGCATCGACGTGCGCAAGGCGTTCACCCTGGTCTTCGCGATCGGCGGGGCCGCCGCCGCGCTTGCCGGCGCGCTCGGCGGCGTCTACTTCGGCACCGTCTCGCCCGGCCAGGGCGGCTCGCTGCTGATCTTCGCCTTCATCGTGGTGGTGATCGGCGGGATGGGCTCGGTGGTCGGGTCCGCGTACGCGGCGGTCGCGGTGGGGCTGCTGCAACAGTTCGTCAACTACTACGGCACGTCCGGCCTGGGTGACCTGTGCGTGGTCGGCCTGCTCGCCGTGGTGCTGCTGCTGCGTCCGCAGGGCCTGGCCGGAAAGGTGGCTCACGCATGACCAACTCGGTGGTCGACGCGCCCCCGGCGCGGGTGCCCGACGAACTCGCGCCCCGGCCCGCCCGGTGGCACCGGGTGCGTCCGTACCTGCCGCTCGTGGCCCTGGTGGTGGCGGCGGTCCTGCCCTACTCCACGCTGAGCCTGCCCGGCATCTTCGAGGGGCCGCTGAACTCGCCCGGCACGCTGCAACTGCTCGCCATCTGCCTGGTCTTCGGCGGTCTCGCGGCCGGCTACGACCTGCTGTTCGGGCGCACCGGCATGCTCTCCTTCGGGCACGCGCTCTACTTCGCCGCCGGCGTGTACGGCACCGACGTGCTCGTCACCAAGGCCGGGCTGCCGCTGTGGCAGGCCGGCGTGCTGACCGTGGTCGGCGGCACCACGCTCGCCGCGCTCCTCGGCGCGGTGGCGCTGCGCACCGTGGGCATCGCGTTCGCCATGGTGACGCTGGCCTTCGCGCAGGTCGGGGCGATCCTGGTGGCCCGCGACTTCGGCGGGTTGACCGGCGGCGAGGAAGGGCTGCCGCTCGACGTGTCCGGGCTGCCGGCGGCGCTCGTCGGCGTCACCAACACGGTGAACCTCTACTGGCTGGCGCTCGCGTACCTGGCGCTCGTGGTGCTGGTGGTGCACCGGGTCAGCGGCTCGCCGACCGGGCGGGTGCTGGCCGGGCTGCGCGACGACGAGCGCCGGATCGGGGTGCTCGGGCTCGACCCGTACCGGTTCAAGCTTGTCGCGTTCACCCTGGCCGGTGGCCTGGCGAGCGCCGGCGGGGTGGTCTACGTGCTGATCGTGGGCGGCGCCAGCCCGCACATCACGTCGTCCGAGCTGACCCTGTCGCTGCTGGTGATGGTGGTGCTCGGCGGCCCGGGCACGCGGTGGGGCCCGGTGCTGGGCGGCATCCTCTACATGTACCTGGACCACCGCTTGACCGCGTTCGGCACCAGCGACGCCGTGAACAGCCTCCCCGCCGTCCTGAGCCACCCCCTGAGCCAACCCCTGTTCGTCCTGGGCACGGTCTTCATCCTGGCGGTGTACTTCTTCCCCGGCGGCCTGGCCAGCCTCCGCTCCCGCCTGTCCCCGCTCCTGGCCTCCCTCCCCTCCCGCCGCTGACCCCCCTGCGCTGCCCGGCCCGCTCCTGGTCCGGCGATCATGAAGTTAACGGCGCGACACGCCGGGCGCGGTGACGCCAACTTCATGATCGCCGGGAGCGGCGGGTGCGCGGCCCCTGGTAGAAATGCCGGATGAGGCAGGATCGGGAGGTTGTGCGGGAACGGGCCGAGGCGGTGCTGCGGCGGCTGGCGGGGGACCACGCCCGGCTGCGTGAGGACCAGTGGCTTGCCATCGAGGCGCTTGTCGTCGACCGGCGACGGGTGCTCTGCGTCCAACGCACCGGGTGGGGCAAGTCGGCCGTCTACTTCGTGGCCACCGCGCTGCTGCGGGAGCACGGCGAGCACGGGCCCACCGTGATCGTGTCGCCGCTGCTGGCGTTGATGCGCAACCAGGTCGACGCCGCCGCCCGGGCCGGCATCCGAGCCCGCACCATCAACTCGGCAAACCTCGACGAGTGGGACGAGATCACCGCCGAGATCACCGCCGGGTCCGTCGACGTGCTGCTGATCAGCCCGGAACGCCTGAACAATCCGGACTTCCGCGACGGGGTGCTGCCGAAACTCGCCGCCACCACCGGGCTGCTGGTGGTGGACGAGGCGCACTGCGTCTCCGACTGGGGGCACGACTTCCGCCCCGACTACCGCCGGTTGCGGACCTTCCTGGCCAACCTGCCCGAGCACACGCCGGTGCTCGCCACCACGGCCACCGCCAACGCCCGGGTCACCCGCGACGTGGCGGAACAACTCGGGGACGCGCTCGTGCTGCGCGGCACCCTCGACCGGGAGTCGCTGCGCCTCGGCGTACTCGAACTGCCGAGCCCGGCCCACCGCCTGGCCTGGCTCGCCGACCACCTGGACCGGCTTCCCGGCTCGGGCATCGTCTACACGCTCACCGTGGCCGCGGCCACCGAGACGGCCGACTTCCTGCGCGGCCGGGGCTGGTCGGTGGCGTCCTACACCGGGCAGGCCGAGGACGCCGACCGCCGCGCCGCCGAGCAGGACCTGCTCGACAACAAGATCAAGGCGCTGGTCGCCACGAGCGCGCTCGGCATGGGCTTCGACAAGCCCGACCTCGGCTTCGTGGTGCACCTCGGCGCGCCGCCGTCGCCGATCGCCTACTACCAGCAGGTCGGCCGCGCCGGCCGGGCCGTCGACCAGGCCGAGGTGCTGCTCCTGCCCGGCGTCGAGGACGCGGCCATCTGGCGTTACTTCGCCTCGCTCGCCTTCCCGCCCGAGGAACAGGTCCGCACCGTGCTCGCCGCGCTCGACACCGACCGGCCGATCTCCACCCAGGCCCTGGAACCGGTCGTCGACCTGCGCCGGGCCCGCCTGGAACTGATGCTCAAGGTGCTCGACGTCGACGGCGCGGTCCGCCGGGTACGCGGCGGCTGGCTCGCCACCGGAGAACCCTGGACCTACGACGAGGCCCGCCTGCGGCGCGTCGCCGAGGCGCGCGCCGCCGAGCAGCGGGCCATGCGGGAGTACGCGGCCACCTCCGGCTGCCGGATGCGCTACCTGCGGGAAGGGCTCGACGACACCGGGGCGGAGGACTGTGGCAGGTGCGACAACTGCGCCGGGCCGCTGTTCGACGCCGACGTGTCCGCCGAGGCGCTCACCACCGCGCAGACCTTCCTCGGCCGCCCCGGCATTCAGGTCGCGCCGAAGAAGCTCTGGCCGACCGGGTTGGAGGCGGTCGGCGTACCCCTGAAGGGCCGGATCGCCCCGGCGGAGCAGGCGCTGCCCGGGCGGGCCGTGGGCCGCCTGTCCGACCTCGGGTGGGGCGGGCGGTTGCGGGGCCTGGTCGGGCCGGACGCGCCGGACGGGCCGGTGCCCGACGACGTGGTGGCGGCCGTGGTCGAGGTGCTGAAGGCGTGGGCGCACGGCGACGACCCGTGGCCCCGCCGCCCGGCCGGCGTGGTCGCGGTCGGCTCCCGGACCCGGCCGCTGCTCGTCGGTTCGCTTGCCGAGCGGATCGCCACGGTCGGCCGGCTGCCGCTGCTCGGCCTGGTCACTCCGACCGGCCCGGCCGGGGCCGGCGGACCGCGCGGCAACAGCGCCCAGCGGGTACGCGCCCTGCACGACGCCTTCCACCTGCCGGACGAGGTGGCCGACGCGCTGCCCGCGCTGGGCGGGCCGGTGCTGCTCGTCGACGACCTGGTCGACTCCGGTTGGACGATGGGCGTGGTGGCGCGGCTGCTACGCCGTGCCGGCGCGCCGGACGTGCTGCCCCTCGCCCTCGCCAGCATGTAAGGCGGGGGCCCCGGTTAACGCATTCTGCATAGGCGGGGCCCCCGCTTAACACCTGTGCTCCTGCGAGCCGTGCCACCGTGCGCGCGGCCGTCGGCGGCGGGCGGCCCGGACGGCGGTACCGTGGGGCCATGACCGAGCAGCGACCCGTCGTCCAGACGTACACCGTGACCGGGATGACCTGCGAACACTGCGTGCGGGCGGTGACCGGGGAGCTGTCCGCCCTGCCGGGCGTCGACGAGGTCCGGGTCGACCTGGCCCGGGGGACGGCCACGGTCACCAGCGCGGCCCCGCTGCCGGTGGAGTCCGTCCGCGCCGCCGTCGACGAGGCGGGTTACGAGCTGGCCGGCGGCGTTGCCTGAGTCGTCGCCACTCGCGAGTCCGCCCGGCGTCGACGGCACCGTTGCGGATGTCGGTGGCGTCGGGGAAGGTGCGGCGACCGGCTCCGGGGGCGCGGCGGCGGGACCGGTCGCGGTGGACCGGGAGACGTTGCGGTTGGCCCTGGTGGTGGGCGGCCTGGTGCTGGCCGTGCTGCTCGGCTTCGGGCTGGGCCGGCTGAATCCGCCGGCGAACCCCGCCGCCGCCGTCCCGACCGGTGACGCTGCGACGACCGGGGGCGACCACTCCCACGCGCCCGGCACCGGCGCCCACTCGCACGACGGGGCGACGGTGACCCAGGGCGGTGGGGACGGCGCGACCGGCCTGTCGGTCAGCTCGGCCGGCTACACGCTCGTCCCGTCGGCCCGCGAGCTGACCGCCGGCCGCACCGGTGAGCTGCGCTTCCAGGTCCGCGACGACAGGCGTCGGGCGGTCACCCGGTTCGCCGTCGTGCACGACAAGCCGATGCACGTGATCGTGGTGCGCCGCGACCTCACCGGCTACCGGCACCTGCATCCGACGATGGCCGCCGACGGCACCTGGTCGGTGCCGTTGACGCCGCCCGAGCCGGGCGCCTGGCGGATGTACGCGGACTTCACCGTGGTCGCCGACGACGGCCGCCAGGTCGCCGCCGTGCTCGGCGCCGACCTCGCCGTGCCGGGCGGGTACGCGCCCCAACCGCTGCCCGCCCCGGCCACGTCGGCCACGGTCGACGGGTTCACCGCCGCGTACACCGGCACGCCCGAGGTCGGGCGGGCCGCGCCGCTGCGGTTCCGGGTCACCGGCGCCGGCGGCGGGGCCGCGCCGCTGGAGCCTTACCTCGGCGCGTACGGGCACCTGGTCGCGCTGCGCGAGGGTGACCTGGGCTATCTGCATGTGCATCCGGAGCCGACGCGCGACGGCGATGCCGTGACGTTCTGGCTGACCGCGCCCGGGCCGGGTCGCTACCGGATGTTCCTGGACTTCCAGGTCGCGGGCGTGGTGCGGACCGCGGAGTTCACCCTGACCGTCGCGTGACCGACCGGCCCGCGCGTCAGCCGGCCCGGCGGTACACGGTGCAGCCGGCCCGCCTGCGCCAGCCGGAACGCCCGCGTCAGCCGGCCCGGCGGACCGGGCGGCGGGCCAGGTAGCGGAGCAGGTCGCGGATGTGGTGTTTTTCCTCGGCGGGGACGTTCGGGTCGGCGAGCCGTTCCAGGATCACCCGCACGTCGGCCTCGACCGGACCGTCCTCGGTGCCCCGGCGCCGGGGTGCCGTGCCGGCGTCGGGCAGCCCAAGCGCCCGGAACGCGGCGGCCACCGGCAGATCGAGGGCGGCGCAGAAGCCGCGCACCTTGGCGAGCTCGGGATAGTCCTGCCAGTCGCCGGCCAGCCAGCGGAACACGGTGGAGCGGCCGACACCGGTGTGGGTGGCGAGGTCGGTCACCGTCCAGCCGCGCTCTTCGCGGGCGTCGTCGATGGCCCGTCGCACGAAACGCGCGAAGGCCATCTGCGGCGAAACGTCTGCGGAGCCCATCCCTGCTGGAACTGTCCCCTTCCGCCGGTGCGCCCGGCTCTGCGCCACGAGCCTAGTACGCCCGCGCGAAGAAGTAACTGACTGATCGGTCGCAAGGTCCCGCCGGCGGGACCGGTGAAGCATGAACGGTTGCGAACTGTCAACTAAGCTGGTCGAACCCCTCCCCGGCAGCGAATTCAGAGGAGCAGCATGGCCGAGCCGGACCGTCCCGTTCCGCACCGCCCTGGCGCGGTGAGCCTCTTCTTCGTGGCCAAGGCCGGCGTGTTCGCACTCGGCTTCTGGATCTGGCTGCTGGTGCTCGCGGCGCAGGGGGACCCGGCGGAGGGTGTGCACCTGATCGCCGCGACCGGTGCGATCTGCACCACGCTCACCGGCGTGGTGCTGGGCGCGCGGCTGGCGCTCCAGCGCAACGCCGCTGCCCGGCACGCCGAGCTGAAGCGTCTGCTCGTCGACATCTCCTGGAACGCCTTCGCCGCCGCCGGCAACTCCGACCAGACGGCGAAGGTGGTGCCGTTCCCGACGTCGCCGCAGGACACCGAGCGGGCCACCAACCGGGGCCCGGGCGAGCGGGTGTCGGCGCTGGACCGTAGCGACCGCAACCGGAGCGAGCGCCGGCGTTAGTCGGCGAGCAGTGTCTGCAACCGGGGCGTGACGCCCCACCGGTCCACCAGCTCGCGGTATTCGGCGTGGTGCTCGTCGGTCGGCGCGCCCGCTGTTCGGCGAGCGCGGATGAGCAGGTTACGCGGGGTGTGCTGCGAGTCGACGAACTCCACCACCTCGGCGCGGTAGCCGTGCAGCCGGAGCAGCCCGGCCCGTAGCGCGTCGGTGAGCACGTCGGCGAACCGCTCCCGCAGGATGCCCTGCCGGGTGAGCAGCGCGTCCGGCCCGGGGGCGGGGCGGGCCCGGAGCTGGGCGGCCAGGTCGTGGTGGCAGCACGGGGCGGCGAGCACCCAGCGGGCGTTCCAGCGCACCGCCCGGGCCAGCGCCTCGTCAGTCGCCGTGTCGCAGGCGTGCAGGGCCAACACCAGGTCGGGGGCCGGCTCGACGGACGCGTCGGCGATGGTGCCGGCGACGAAACTGACCCGGTCGGACCAGCCGAGCCGCTCGGCCAGCTCGGTGTTGCGGCGGCGCTGGTCCTCCCGTACGTCCACGCCGACGAGCGTCACGTCGAGGCCGCGCCCGGTCAGGTAACGGTGGGCGGCGAAGGTCAGGTATGCGTTTCCACAGCCCAGGTCCACCACGCGCAGCGGGCCGGTGAGGTCGTCGGGGAGGGTCGCGGCAAGCGCCCGGAGGAACGCGTCGACCTGTCGGCGCTTGGCCGCGGATCCGCCGATCGCGGCGAACAGCGGATCACCCGGGTCGAGGAGCCAGTCCTTCGCGCGGTCGTGTCCGCCGGGCTCGGCGACCGGCCGGCTGGCGGCGGCGCGGTGCACCTGCGCCTCGCCGGACTTGGTCACGCGCAGCTGGAGGGTGGTGCCGGCGGTTTCCACGTGCCAGTTGCCGAACGGCTCGGCGAGCAGTTCGTCGACGGCCGTGCCGGCCTCCGCGCCGAGGGCGACGTTGCGGGTGTGTGGCCGGGCGCCGTCGGAGGTGGCGATCTGTAGTCGGCTCCCGGCCTTGAGGGTGACCGGGCGCAGCTCCGCGCGTACCACCGAGGGACGCTGCCCACGCCGCCGGCCGGCAGCCACGGCCCGGGTCAGGGCCGGGTCGAGCAGCAACGCCCGTACCTCCCGCAGCGCCGCGTCCAACGGTTCCGCCATGCCGTGTCCCTTTCCTTCCGTCTCCTCGCCGTCCCCCTGCGTCGATCATGAGGTTGGCGTCGGCCCGGCACGGCGTGTCGTGCGGCCAACTTCATGATCGACCGGCCCGGGGCTCGGGCCGGTCGGGCAGGGAGTGGCCCCCGGATCTGGTGGATCCGGGGG
Organism: Micromonospora sp. WMMD975; assembly: GCF_029581215.1. Classification (NCBI taxonomy): domain Bacteria; kingdom Bacillati; phylum Actinomycetota; class Actinomycetes; order Micromonosporales; family Micromonosporaceae; genus Micromonospora; species Micromonospora sp. WMMD975. The sequence goes on along the minus strand of NZ_CP120739.1, from coordinate 5,020,162 downwards.
CCGGGTGTGTGCGTCAGTCAGTCGGTGGGGGTGGCGCCGGCCTCGGCCGTGGTGGTGGAGCCGCCGCCACGGCGGCGCCGGCGACGGCGCGGCTTGGCGGCGGTCTCGCCCTCGCCGGTGGCGGCCGCCTCGGCGGGCTCGGCCTCGGCGGTGATCACTGCGGTCGGCTGCTCGCCGGCCACCGTCTCGCCGGCCCGTCGGCGGCGCCGCCGACGCGGAGTGCGGGTGCCCTCGTCCGCACCGGCGGTGGTCGCCTCGCTGTCGGTGGGTGCGCCGCCGGTGTCGCCGCCGCGACCGCGTCGGCCCTCGCCACCGCGACCGCGGCCGTCACCGCGACCGCGCTCGCCGCCACGGCCGCGGCTGTCACCGCGTCGGCCGTCCCGCCGCGACCGACCGCCGCCCAGGTCTTCCTCGACCTCGGCCGAGAGGCCGGCGCGGGTGCGCTCGGCGGTCGGCAGGGTGTCGCTGACGTCCCGGGAGATGTCCAGGTCGGTGTAGAGGTGCGGGGAGGTGTGGTAGGTCTCCGGCGGCTCGGGCATGTCCAGCCCGAGGGTCTTGTCGATGATCCGCCAGCGGGGCATGTCGTCCCAGTCGACGAACGTCACCGCGACACCGCTCGCACCGGCCCGGCCGGTGCGGCCGATCCGGTGGGTGTAGGTGTCCTGGTCCTCGGGGCAGTCGTAATTGATCACGTGGGTGACGCCTGTGACGTCGATGCCCCGGGCCGCCACGTCGGTGGCGACAAGCGTGTCGATCTTGCCGGCGCGGAACGCCCGCAGCGCCCGCTCCCGGGCGCCCTGGCCCAGGTCGCCGTGCACGGCCGCCACGGCGAAGCCGCGGAAGTCGAGGTCCTCGGCGACCCGGTCGGCGGCCCGCTTGGTGCGGCAGAAGATCATGGTCAGCCCGCGCCCCTCGGCCTGGAGGATCCGCGCCACGATCTCGACCTTGTTCATCGAGTGAGTGCGGTAGGCGAGCTGCTGGGTCTGCGGCGACGGGCCCGTCTCGGCGGTGTGCCCGGCGTGGATGGTCACCGGCCGGCGCAGGAAGCGTCGGGACAGCGCGACGATCGGGTCGGGCATGGTGGCCGAGAAGAGCATCGTCTGCCGGTCTTCCGGCAGCATCGCGAGGATCTTCTCGACGTCGTCCAGGAAGCCCAGGTCGAGCATCCGGTCGGCCTCGTCGAGGACGAGCGCGCGGACCCGGTCGAGCCGCAGGTGCTTCTGCTTCTGCAGGTCGAGCAGGCGGCCGGGCGTGCCGACCAGGATCTCGACGCCCTTACGCAGCGCCTCGATCTGCGGCTCGTACGCCACGCCGCCGTAGATCGGCAGCACCCGGATGCCCCGGGTGCGACCGGCGGCGTCGAGGTCCTTGGCGACCTGGATGCCCAGCTCGCGGGTGGGTACGACGACGAGTGCCTGCGGCACGCCGTCGCTCCCCTCGGACGGGGCGAAGACCCGCTCCAGCAGCGGGATGCCGAAGCCGAGCGTCTTGCCGGTGCCGGTCGGGGCCTGCCCGATCAGGTCGACGCCGCGCAGGCCGATCGGCAGCGCGTACTCCTGGATCGCGAAGGCGCGGGTGATGCCCGCGGCGGCCAGGGCCTCGACGGTCTCCTGGCGGGCGCCGAGGTCGGCGAACGTGGGTGCCTCCGGGGGGACCGGAGCTGTGGGGGCCAGTGGCTGGCCCGAGATCTGCTCACTCATGTGGATGTGGGGGTGCCCTCTCGTGGTGCGCCCCTCATGTCCTCAGGGCGCGGACGGTTTGGCGCGGGCCACGCGGTCGGGGGCGGTTTCGCCGAGCCGGACCGGGCCGCACGCGCGCCGGGGACCGGTGCTGATCAGCGAGGCTGACCAGGTCGATGCCCACGGCAACTGTTTCATCCTACCCCGAACAGCCCGCGGGGCGTCCCGATTCCGGGTGCCGGCGGGCCACTGGGGGGCGCTTCATGTGACCTGTGTCACATGGAGGGGGATGGTGGCCGCGGCGGGTGACCCCCGCCACGGCGACCGGTGCGACGTGGGTCAGCGGACGGTGAACCCGACCGCGCGGGGCGAGGCCTCCGCGATCTCGACGTACGCGACCTTGCCGACCGGCACGATGACCCGCCGGCCCTTCTCGTCGGTCAGGGAGAGCGTGCCCTCACTCCTGGCGAAGGCGTCGGTCACGATCTGCTCGATCTCGGCCGGCGACTGCGCGCTCTCCAGGACCAGCTCCCGCGGCGCGTACTGCACGCCGATCTTGACCTCCACTGTGCCTCCTCAACTGGGGCGAAAAAGCCACCGTGGGAAGGCTATCCGATCGGACGGGGCGATGGTCAGGCTGACTCACCCTGCAGCGGGAAGCTCGCGATGCCGCGCCACGACAGCGCCGCGACAAGCGCCTCCGCCTCCGGCTTGGCCACCTGCCGGCCGCCCGCCAGCCAGAACTGGGCGGCCGTCTCCGCCGCGCCGACCAGGCCGGAGGCGAGCAGCTCGGCGTGCGCCCGGCTCACCCCGGTGTCCGAGATGATGGTGTCGGTGATCGCCGCGATGCAGCCCTGCTCGACCCGCTCGACCCGCTGCCGCACGGCCGGGTCGTTGCGCAGGTCGGACTCGAAGACCAGGCGGAACGCCTCGCTCTCGTGGTCGACGAAGTCGAAGTATGCCCGCACGGCGGCGCTGACCCGCTCCTTGTTGTCCTGCGTGCCGCGCATCGCGTCGTGCACCTTGGCGACGATGGCGTCACAGTGCGTGTCCAGCAGCGCCAGGTAGAGCTCCATCTTGCCGGGGAAGTGCTGGTAGAGAACGGGCTTGGAGACGCCGGCCCGCTCGGCGATGTCGTCCATCGCGGCAGCGTGGTAGCCGTGCGCGACGAACACCTCCTGAGCAGCGGCGAGCAGTTGCTTACGGCGCGCCGAGCGGGGCAGGCGGGTGGGCCGGCCGGCGGTCTGGGCACCGTTCCCCACTGCGGTCATGGGAACCTCCGAGTATCTGCGTCGAGCCGGCACGTATCGCCCGAACCGGACCGGGTTCGTGAACCCGTCGCGGAATTGGCCCGCCGCTGTAACTTATCGCCACTGTCACCACACGGTAGCCTCAGCGGGGGCGACCAAGGAGCGCGCGGTGAGTGAAACAGGGCAACCCGGAGCCCCCACCCCGGGAGAGCACGGCGACGGGACGGGCCAGCAGGACGACCCGGCCCGCACCGGCGGTGGTTGGGCGCCCCCGGCGAACGGCTGGTCCCGCGGGGCTCCGGCGCCCGGCGGTTGGCCCTACAGCGACCTGGGTGGCGGTTGGGCCGCCTCCTCGCCCCGACACGGCGACCTGCCGGCCCCGTTGCCCGGTCACGTGGCCGGGGAGCCGCCGGTCCACGCCAACGGCCGGCACGTCAACGGCGTGCGCCACGCCGGGGAGGAGTCGCCCGTGACCCGCCAGGCGCCGGTCAGTGCCCCGCCGGTGGCGGAGCCGCCCCGGGAGACCGACGGCGACCGGCTGGCCGTGCCGGCCCCGCGCCCCGCGCCCGCGATCGAGCAGCAACCCGACCCGACCGACCCCGCCGGCTCCCGGCACGCCTCGGACGACACGTCCGCCGGCCGGGTCCCCCGGTGGGCGGAGAGCGGTCCGACCTCCGCGCCCCCGGCGCTCCAGGTGCCGCCGGTCGGCGCCGCCGCCTCCGGCTTCGAGATGCCGCCGGGCTTCCACGCGCCCACCGTCGACCCCGCGCTGTCGTCCCGCCGCGGCTGGGCCGACCGGGGCCCGGCCGACCCGCCGGCCGCCGGCGCGGGCCATGCCGACCAGGTCCCGGCGGATCCGGCGGCGCACCGCCCGGCCGACCCGCGCCCGCCCGAGGGGCCGCCGGCCACCACCGACAGTCGAGGCGCCGATCCCCGGGCCGCCGCCGGCCCCCGGGGAGCCGGGTCCGACGACCCGACCACGGGGGGCGAGCCGGCCCGGCCCGGCCCGTCCTGGAACCGTGCGAGCTGGGGTGACGGTTGGGCTCCGCCGTGGGCCCGCACCGACGAGCCGGCCAGCCACCGGGCGACCCGCGACGACGATCCCGCCGACCGGCGACCCCGGGACGACGAACCGAGCGGTCGCCGCGCCGCCCGCGCCGCCGAGTGGGCGCCCGAGCCGGTGCGGCCGTACGAGCCGGCCCGCGTCGAGCCGCCCGCCGGCTACGAGCCGCCCCGGCCCGAGCCGGTCCGGCCGTACGAGCCGTTGCGCGCGGAGTCGGCCGCCGGTCACGAGCCGTCGCACCCCGAGCCGACCCGGCCGTTCCGGCTGCCCCGCGAGGATCCGCGGCCGGGTTACGAGCCGCCCGCCGAGCGGCCCTCCTGGGCCGGGCCGCCGGTGCCGGTGACCCCGTTCGGCGGGGCCACCCGTCCCGAGCCGGCCGGCGCGCCGGTCTCCCGTGAGGCGCCCGCCGGTCCGCCGCCCGCCGCCTACGCCCCGGCCGTCGACGAGCCGGCGTACGCCCCCGGGCCGCCCGCCGACGAGCCGGCGCACGCCCCGACCGCCGACGATTCGGCGTACGCGCCCGCGCCGACCGCCCGGGCCGCCGGTGAGCCGGCCGACGGGCCGCGCCGCGTGCCGGACCGCTCGACCGCCGAGCCGGGCGGTGTCCCGCCCCTCTCCGCCGTGCCCGCGACGGGTGGGACGGGGCGTTTCGACCCGCCCGTCGCACCCCGTCCGACAAGCGCTCCGCCCTACGCGGCCCGCCGGTCCGCCCCCGAGCCGCCGGCCGTCGGCACGGTCGCCGAGGACCGGTCGGCCGAACCGGCCCCGGCGGTGCTGCCGCAGCGCGTCCCCGCCGAGCCGGATGTGCCGATCGTGCCGGAGCCGCCGGCCGTGGAACCGTCCGCGGAGACCCCCGAACTCGCCCGCATCGCCACCCACCTACGCCGCGACGACGAGCCCGCGCCGTTGCGCGAGCGGCCCGAGGGCTTCGACGTCAATGCCATCCTGGACGCCGTCCGCGAGGTCGCCGGCGTCCGGGACGCCGCGCTCCGCCGCACCCCGGCCGGCGCGCACAGCCTCCGGCTGGACCTGGCCGACGGCGCGGATCCGGCCGACGTGAGCCGGCTGGTGGCCCGCCTGCTCCAGGAACGGATGGGCCTGGCCGCCGCGCCGCAGAACCTGCCCGGCGCGCCGCCCGTACCGCCGCCGCCGGTCCGCCGCCGGTCCGCGACGCCGCGCGCCGACCGGCTCGCCGAGTTGGCCGAGAGCCGATCCGGTACGCCGCAGCCGCGCGCCGACGACCAGCCAGGTGCGCGGGTCGCGGGGGCGGTCGGTCGGGGCGAGGACGACGCGCCGGCGCGGGTTGGTGCGGAGCGGCCGACGCCGAACCGCCCGGCCGAGAACGGCTCCGGCGAGGGCCGGTTCGGCGTGGGGGAGTCGCGTACCGGTCGACCGGCCGACGTACCGGTCGAGGAGACCGAGCCGGGCGGCGAGCCGCCGCGCCGCCGCCGGCAGGCCACCCACCGGGGTCGGGCCACGGTGGACGACACCTCGCTCGCCGCCGCGCCGACCGGCATGTCCACAGGCAGCCCGGTCACGCTCGGCACCTCGTACTCCGGTGGGCAGATGACCACGACGGAGACCGCGCCGTCGCGACCGCTCGACCCCGGCGGCGCGCCGGGGCCCCGGGTGGTGATCGACCACGTGCTGGTGAGCACGTTCGGGCTGGACGCCACCACTGAGGTCCGCCTGATGGCCGGGGACCGGGCGGCCGAGGGGCACGCGACCGGGCCGGCCGTCGACGGGTACGTGCTCCGGCTCTGCGCGGTGGCCGCGGCCGTCGCGGTGGACGAACTGCTCGGTGGCGGCGAGGCGCCGGCCGGCGAGCGGGGCCGGTGTTTCGTGGAGCACGCCGCCGTGGTGCCGTTCGGCAACTGTGAGGTGGCGACCGTGGTGGTGCTGCTGGTCTGCGACGGCTGGGTGGAGCAGTTGGCCGGTTCGGCGCTCGTGGCCGGCGACCCGCGGCAGGCCGTGGTCCGGGCCACGCTTGCGGCGGTGAACCGGCGCCTGGAGGCGCTGCTCGCCTGAGGAGTGTGCGGCGGGCGCCGGTGCGGGGAAGACTGGAGGCATGAAGCGTGCCGCACTCTGGCCGGACCATGCCCTCCCCGCACATCATGTCCCGCCGCCCTGGCCCGGCCGGCACGTGCCGCTCGACGGCACGCTCGTTCACGTCCGGGACACCCCGGCCGCCGCGCCCGACGCCGAGCCGGCGCTGTACGTGCACGGCCTCGGCGGCTCCGCGCAGAACTGGACCGACCTGGCCGGCCTGCTCGCGGGCCGGCTCGACGGCCAGGCGATCGACCTGCCCGGCTTCGGGCGCAGCGAGCCCGGGCGGCGTTACACGATCCCGGCCTTCGCCGACCGGGTGGTCCGCTGGATCGAGCACAGCGACCGGGGGCCGGTGCACCTGTTCGGCAACTCGCTGGGCGGCGCGGTCGCGGTGCGGGTGGCGGCGTCGCGCCCGGATCTGGTCCGCACGCTCACGCTGATCTCGCCGGCCCTGCCGTTCCTGGACTTCCGGCGTTCGTTGCAGGGGCGGATGCTGCCGGTGCTGGTGATCCCCCGGGGGGAGCGACTGGCTGCCTGGCGGCTCGCGCAGCTCGCTCCGGAGGCGATGGCGCAGCAGGTGATGGAGTCGTGCGTCGCGGACCTGACCCGGATCAGCGAGCAGCGCCGGCAGGAGGCGATCGAGGAGATCCGGATCCGGTACGAGGCGGCGCACTACGCGGCGGCCTACGTCCGCACGTTCCGGGGCCTTGTCGGCAGCTTCCTGCGGTCGTACCTGCCGGGCGCGGGCGCGCTCTGGCGGCAGGCCGCGGCGGTGCGGGTGCCCACGCTCGTGGTGGGTGGCCGGCAGGATCGCCTGGTCGACGTGCGGGTCGCACCGCAGGCGGCCCGGGTGATCCCGGACAGCCGGCTGCTGATGCTCGACGGTGTCGGGCACGTGGCGCAGTTGGAGGTGCCCCGGACCGTGGCGCGGGCGGTGCTGGCGTTGCTCGCCGAGGCGGCCCCGGCCGGGTCCCCGCCGGGGGCCGCCGGCCTGGCGGCCGAGGCAGTCGAGGCAGCCGAGGTGCCGGAGGTGCCGGAGGTCGCCACGCCGGGGTCGAACGGGCGGTAACCGCAGGCCAAGGCCTGGTCGCCGGGACGGCGGAGAGCGAATGCGGGCGCGACGTGGCAGGCTGAGCCGGATGTCCAACTTCCGCCGTCCGCGCGCCGCGCGGTTCACGCCCCGCGTCCACCGATGGCGTGCCGTCGCCGTGGTCTGCGCGTTTCTCGCTACCGCGGCGGTCGGCGTCGGCGTGGCGTTGCGACTTCCGCCGGCCGGCGCGGACGAGCTGGTCACCGACGGGTTCGCGGCGCAGGCCCCGGGCCCGGCGCAGCCGTCGGGCCCGGCGCAGCCGTCGGCGAGCGTCCCGCCGTCGCCGAGCCCGCCGGCCGGGCCGGTGCTGGCGCTGCCCGGTCCGGTGCCCTCCCACGGCAGGGGCAGTTTCGGGTACGACGCCCGGGCCGGCGACGTGCTCGGTCGGGCCGGGGCGGTCCGCCGCTTCCGGGTGGCGGTGGAGAACGGTTCCGGTGAGCAAGCGGTTGCCTTCGGCGACGCGGTGCAACGGGCTCTGGCCGGTCCGGGGAGCTGGGTGGACGGCGGCCGGCTGCGGTTGCGGCGGGTCGCGCCGGGCGGCCGGTACGACTTCACGATCTATCTGGCCACCCGGGACACCGCCGGCCGGCTGTGCGGGGCGGGCGGGATCGACATCCGCAAGGGCGGCGTGCCATACACGTCGTGCCGGCTGCCCGGCAAGGTGGTGATCAACCTGGACCGGTGGCGGACCTCCGCGCCGCACCTGGTCGCGGCCGGAATGCCGCTCGACGCCTACCGGCTCTACGTGATCAACCACGAGGTGGGGCATCAGCTCGGGCACCACCACGAGGCGTGCCCGGGTGCGGGTCGGGCCGCGCCGGTGATGCAGCAGCAGACCCTGTTCCTCGACGGATGCCGGCCGAACCCGTGGCCGTACCTGCACGGGAAGCGGTACACCGGACCGTCGTTGTGAAGGTTATTCGCGGCTTGGGCGGCAAAAGCAGCTAAATGCCCGAATTGCGTGGCACGCTGAGGTCATGACGTACGTTCCGCCGGAACGCCCCGGGCTGCGCCGGATGCGCCGCCGCCGCCGACGGTCGGTGCTGCTGCTGGCGATGCTGCTCGCGGCCGGCGGCGGCGCGGCGGGAATCACCCGGCTGAGCGAGCCGGCGCGGTCCGCGCGGGTCCCGCTCGCCGCCGAGCCCACCCTGATGCCGGACGCCGACACCGACCACCGGCCGACGCCGACCGGCTATCCCACCGCCGGCCCCGGCACCTTCGCGGTGGCCCAGGGACGATCGGCGGTACGCGGCGACGACGGCCCGCTGCGCCGCTACCGGGTCGAGGTCGAGCGGGGTACGGGGCAGGACGCGGACGGGTTCGCCGCCACCGTCGACTCGGTGCTCGGCGACCCGCGCAGCTGGATCGCCTCCGGGCAACTGCGGGTGCAACGGGTGCCCGAGGCCGCCGCCGCCGACTTCACCATCTATCTGGCCACCCCGGTCACCTCCGAGCGGATGTGCGCCGAGGGCGGCCTGCACACCGAGCGGTACACCTCGTGCCGCCTGCCCGGGCGGGTCGTGCTCAACCTGGCGCGCTGGATGACCGCGGTGCCCGACTACGGCGCCCCGCTCGACGTCTACCGGACGTACGTGATCAACCACGAGGTCGGGCACGAGTTCGGCGAGCTGCACCAGGCGTGCCCCGCACCCGGCCTCCCCGCCCCGGTGATGCAGCAGCAGACGTACGGGCTGGACGGCTGCGTGCCGAACGCCTGGCCGTACGTCGATGGGGTCCGCTACTCCGGCGAGCCGACCGACGGCGTCTGACGTTATTCCCGGTCCCGCAGTTCGGGCCGGGTGTCCCTCGTCATGGCCGATCCCCGCCTTCGCGAGCGACAATGGCGCGGTCCCACCGCCGATCCCGGGGAGTTCACCGTGTCGTTGCCCCCGCTCGTCGAACCCGCCGCCGAGCTGACCGTAGACGAGATCCGCCGCTACTCGCGCCACCTGATCATCCCCGACGTCGGGGTGGAGGGGCAGAAGCGGCTGAAGAACGCCCGGGTGCTCTGTGTCGGCGCCGGCGGTCTCGGCTCGCCCGCCCTGATGTACCTCGCCGCCGCCGGTGTCGGCACGCTCGGCATCATCGACTTCGACACCGTCGACGAGTCCAACCTCCAGCGCCAGATCATCCACGGCGTCTCCGACATCGGCCGGTCCAAGGCCGAGTCCGCCGCCGCCTCGATCCGCGAGATCAACCCGCTGGTCCAGGTGGAGATCCACAACACGGCGCTGGACCGGGAGAACGTCAAGGACATCTTCTCCGGGTACGACCTGATCGTCGACGGCACCGACAACTTCGCCACCCGCTACATGGTCAACGACGCGGCCGTGCTGCTCGGCAAGCCGTACGTCTGGGGTTCGATCTACCGCTTCGACGGCCAGGCGTCGGTCTTCTGGGCCGAGCACGGCCCCTGCTACCGCTGCCTCTACCCGGAGCCGCCGCCGCCCGGCATGGTCCCGTCCTGCGCCGAGGGCGGCGTGCTCGGCGTGCTCTGCGCCTCCATCGGCTCGATCCAGGTCAACGAGGCGATCAAGCTGCTCGCCGGCATCGGCGAGCCGCTCGTCGGCCGGCTGATGGTGTACGACGCCCTGGAGATGAGCTACCGCAAGATCAAGGTGCGGAAGGACCCGAACTGCGCGCTCTGCGGCGAGAACCCCACGGTCACCGACCTGCTGGAGGACTACGAGGACTTCTGCGGCGCGGTCTCCGAGGAGGCGCAGGAGGCGGTGGTCGACTCCACCATCACCGCGCTTGAGCTCAAGGAGTGGCAGGACGCCGGCAAGGACATCTTCCTGGTCGACGTGCGCGAGCCGGCCGAGTACGAGATCGTCCGGATCCCCGGCTCGACGCTGATCCCCAAGGGGGAGATCATCTCGGGCGAGGCGCTGGCGAAGCTCCCGCAGGACCGGCAGATCGTGCTGCACTGCAAGTCCGGCGTCCGGTCGGCCGAGGCGCTCGCCGCGCTGAAGGCGGCCGGGTTCAAGGACTCGGTGCACGTGCAGGGCGGCGTGCTCTCCTGGATCAAGCAGATCGACCCGTCGCTGCCCGCGTACTGAGTCGCCCGGGGGCCCCATCACTCACCGAACATTCACGTCCGTGAGTGATGGGGCTTTCGCGCCTTGTGCCCCTGACCGCCCGGCGGTTCGGCCCAAACCCTGGCCGAGCTACCGAGGCGTAACCGCGTCCGCGCAGGTAGCGTCACCGCCGTGGTCGATCTGGAAGCGGCGATCGGGTTCGTCGTGGCACACGGTGACACGGTGGAGCGCGCCCGCCTGTCCCGGTTGCGCACCGGCACGCCGGTGTCGCCGGACCTGCTCGACGCGGCGGAGTCCGGCCAACTCCCCGGCGGCGGCTGGCCCGCCGTGCTCGACGGCGACGTCGCCTCCGTCGACGCGACCTGCTTCCGCCTGTCCGAGCTGGACGACCTCGGCGCGCTCGGCCGCCCCGCCGCCCGGCACGCGCTGGACTGGCTGGCCGCCGGCCAACTCGCCGACGGCGGCTGGGACGAGCACCTGTCGCTTGCCGGGTTCGCGCCGGAGTGGGCCACGCCCGGCGATCCCGAAGCCCGGTTCTACCTGACCGCCGGCGCCGGCTTCTGGCTCACCGTGGCCGGGTTGGACGCCCGCGCCGCCGGCCCGCTCGACCACCGGGTCGGCGGGGCGTACGCCGGGGTGGTGCAGGCGGCGGCCCACATGCTCGCCGCGCAGCTCGGGCCGGACGGCACCTGGCCGTCGTTCCTGCCGGCCGGGTGGCTGGCCGCGGCCGTGCTGCACCGTCAGCAGATGTTCTACGAGTCGGCGCGGATCCAGGCGGTGCTCGCCGACCGGATCCCGGAGATGTCCCCGGCCGACGTGGCCTGGCTCGCCGCCACCCTGCGCCGGGTGGAGGTGGGCGAGGAGCAGTGGCTGCTGGTGTCCGCGCGGCGGCGGCTGGCCGAGACCCAGCGCAGCGACGGTGGCTGGGACAGCGACGACGGTCACCAGTTCGACGTGCACACCACGCTGCGGGCGATCCGGGCCTGCCGCCCGAACACGTTCGAGGCCCCGGTCTCCGGCGCGCCGTTCGTGCTGCCGAGCACCATCGCGCCGCCCGCCCTGCCGGCCCCGCGCTCCGCTCCCGACGCGCCGACGCCTCGCCCCCCGAGCCCCGCCCCCGACACGCCGACGCCTCGTCCCCCGAGCCCCGCCCCCGACACGCCGACGCCTCGTCCCCCGAGCCCCGCCCCCGACACGCCGACGCCTCGTCCCCCGAGCCCCGCCCCCGGCCTCGGCCAACCCTCGGGTTCCGGCCCCGAGCCCTTCTCCGGTCACGTTTCCGACCTGTTCTCGGATTCCGTTCCTGACCTGTTCTCGGGTTCCGTTCCTGACCTGTTCTCGGGTTCCGTTTCCGGCCCGGCCTCGCCTCCGATCCCGCGGGCGACAGGCACCGCCTGGACCGACCCGCCCTCGATCGACCCGCCCTCGATCGACCCGCCCTCGATCGACCCGCCCTCGATCGACCCGCCCTCGATCGACCCGCCCTCGATCGACCCGCCCTCGATCGACCCGCCCTCGATCGACCCGCCCGAGGCACCCCCCGGAGGCCCCCTCCGAGTGGCGTAGCAAGCGATCCCGGAGTCCTCGATCCCGCATGACGGAGATCTTGGAAGCGAAGCGCCCCTCCAAGGGCCGCTTCCCTCCAAGATCTCCGCTGGTCGCGTCGATCTAGGAGTTGTGGCAGCTCCGATATCCGACAACTCCGGCATTCACTGGCACCACAAGTCCATGATCGACCGAACGGCCTAGCCCGAGCCCCTCTCTCCCGAGGGCAAGGCGGCGATCATGAAGTTGGCGGCGAAGTTGATCTCCTGGAGCGCTGCCAACTTCATGATCGGCGGAGGGCAGGGTCGGCGGAGGGCGGGGTGGGATGGGGTGGGGTGGGGTGGGGTGGGGAGTTTCGGTCGATGATCGACACCAGCTCGGCGAGGTGGTGGCATTCCCGCCGGCCGGACACCGCCACTTCACCGAGCTGGCGTCCGGCGCCCCGCCACGGCCGTCCGAGGACAACCCGGGGGCGTGCGGGACGGTTCAGCGCAGGTGGCCGTCGCCGGTGACGACGTATTTGGTGCTCGTCAGCTCCGGCAGGCCCATCGGGCCGCGGGCGTGCAGCTTCTGGGTGGAGATGCCGATCTCCGCGCCGAACCCGAACTCGCCGCCGTCGGTGAACCGGGTCGACGCGTTGACCATCACGGCGGCGGCGTCCACCCGGGCCACGAACTCGCGCGCCGCCCGTTGCGAGTCGGTGACGATCGCCTCGGTGTGGCCGGTGCCGTACCGCCGGATGTGCGCGACCGCCGCGTCGAGCGAGTCGACCACGGCGACCGAGATGTCGGCGCTCAGGTATTCGGTGCCGAAGTCCTCCTCGGTCGCCGGGACCACCGCGGCGGAGTGGGCGGCCACCTCGGCGGTGCCGTGCACGGTCACCCCGGCGTCGGCGAACGCGGCCAGCACCGGCGGCAGGAAGGCGTCCGCGACGGCCCGGTGGACCAGCAGCGACTCGGCGGTGTTGCAGGTGGACAGGCGTTGGGTCTTGGCGTTCAGCGTGATCGCCAGCGCCTTGTCGAGGTCGGCGGCGGCGTCCACGTACACGTGGCAGTTGCCCACCCCGGTCTCGATCACCGGCACGGTCGACTCCTCGACCACGGCGCGGATCAGCGACGCGCCGCCGCGCGGGATCAGCACGTCGACCAGGCCCCGGGCCCGCATCAGCTCCTTGACCGACTCGCGCGAGCCGGCGTCGACGAGCTGCACCGCGTCCGCCGGCAGGCCGGCCGCGGCGACCGCGTCGCGCAGCACCGTGACCAGGGCCGCGTTGGAGTGCGCCGCCGAGGACGAACCGCGCAGCAGTGCCGCGTTGGCGGATTTCAGGCAGATGCCGGCGGCGTCGACTGTGACGTTCGGCCGGCCCTCGTAGACGATGCCGACCACCCCGAACGGCACCCGGACCTGGCGCAGCTCCAGCCCGTTCGGCAGGGTGGAGCCGCGTACCACCTCGCCGACCGGGTCGGGCAGCGCGGCCATCTCGCGCAGCGCGTCGGCGATGGCGGCCACCCGGCCCTCGTCGAGGGCGAGCCGGTCCAGCACGGCCGCGCTCAGCCCGGCGTCGCGCCCGGCCGCCAGGTCCGTCGCGTTCGCGGCCAGGATCTCCGGGGTACGCGCGACGAGCGCGTCGGCCATCGCGTGCAGCGCGGTGTCCTTGGTGGTACGGGTGGCCGCCGCCAGTGCCTCGGCCGCGTCCCGGGCCCGTCGGGCCTGCTCGACGACGCTCATGATGCGCTCTCCTTCGCAGAGGTGTTAGGCGGGGGCCCTTCTTATGCAGAATGCGTTAAGAAGGGCCCCCGCCTTACAGCAGGACGAGGTCGTCGCGGTGGACTACCTCGCGTTCGTAGGCCGGGCCCAGCGCCGCGGCCAGCTCCGACGTCGAGCGGCCGAGCAGGCCGGGCAGCTCCACCGCGTCGTAGTTGACCAGGCCGCGGGCCACCGGCGCGCCGGCGGTGTCGACCAGGTCCACCGGGTCCCCGGCGGTGAACGCGCCGTCGACGGCGGTGATGCCGGCGGGCAGCAGCGACTTGCGCCGGCCCACCACGGCCTGCACCGCGCCCGGGTCGAGGTGCAGCCGGCCGCGTGGCGCGGTGGCGTGCGCCAGCCAGAACAGCCGGGCGGCGGGACGCCGGCTGCTGGCGTGGAAGAACGTGCCGACCGGATCGCCGGCAAGCGCCGGCCCGGCCAGCGGGGCGGCGGTGAGCACCACCGGGATGCCGAAGCCGGTGGCGATCCGCGCCGCCTCGACCTTGGTGACCATGCCGCCGGTGCCCACCCCGGCCCGGCCGACCCCGCCGACGTTCACGCCGGCCAGGTCGCCCTCGCCGTGCACCTCGGTGATCCGGGTGCTGCCCGGGCGGGCCGGGTCACCCGTCCAGAGCGCGTCCACGTCGGAGAGGAGCACCAGCAGGTCCGCGTCGACGAGCGCGGCGACGAGCGCGGCGAGTCGGTCGTTGTCGCCGAACCGGATCTCCTCGGTGGCCACCGTGTCGTTCTCGTTGACGATCGGCACCGCCCGCAGGTCGAGCAGCTTGCGTAGGGTCCGGTAGGCGTTGCGATAGTGCGCCCGTCGGGTCACGTCGTCGACGGTGAGCAGCACCTGCCCGACGGTGCGTCCGTGCCTGGCGAACGCGGTCGCGTACCGCCCGATGAGCAGGCCCTGACCGACGCTGGCGGCGGCCTGCTGGGTGGCCAGGTCGCGCGGGCGTCGGGGCAGCCGGAGCGGGGCGAGGCCGGCGGCGATCGCGCCGGAGGAGACCAGCACCACCTCGCGCCCGGCGGCGACGAGCGCGCCGAGCGTGTCGACGAGCGCGTCGACCCGGACGTCGTCCAGGCCGCCCGCGGTGGTGGTCAGCGAGGACGAACCGATCTTGACCACGATCCGGCGGGCCGAGGTGACTGCTTCGCGCACCCGACCATTCTGCGCGTCGCGGTCCGCGGGCCCGTGGTCCGTTCCCATATCGTGGCAGCTCGTGACACCTGACGAGTACGTCGAAGCGGTGCTGGAGCTGGTCGAGCGGATCCCGCCGGGGCGCGTGATGTCGTACGGGGCGGTGGCCGACGCGCTTGCCGAGCGGTCGGGGCGGGCGTCGGCACGGCTCGTCGGTTCGATCATGGCCCGGCACGGTGGCGGGGTGCCGTGGCACCGGGTGGTGAACGCGGCCGGTCGGCTCCCGCCGGGGCACGAGCGGGAGGCCCGGGCCCGGTTACGCGCCGAGGGGTGCCCGCTGCGGGGGGAGCGGGTCGACCTGGCGGCGGCTGCCTGGTCACCCGGGAAGCCCAGCGGGCCCGGGAAGCCCAGCGGGCCCGGGAAGCCCAGCGGGCCCGGCTGGCCCGGGGAGCCCGACGAGCCGGCGGACGGGATGTGATCCCGGCCATAACGTGAGTAGCATTCGGCTCCATGACCGCTTCGGGCCTGCCCCGCCGGGTGCACCTCGGGTACGCGTCGGGCTCCCTTGTCACCGGCGCGTTCGGGACCGTGCCCGGGCTGCTCCTGCTGCCCTACCTGACCGACACGTTGGGCGTGGCGGCCGGCGTGGCCGCGCTGCTGGTGCTGCTGCCGAAGGCGTGGGACGTGCTCGTCAACCCGGTCGCCGGGCGGATCTCCGACCGGACCCGCTCCCGCTGGGGCGCCCGCCGGCCCTACCTGCTCGGCGGCGGACTGGCCCTGGCGGCGCTGTTCGCCGCGATCTTCGCCGCGCCGTTCGCGACCGGTCCGGCCGCCGCCGCGTACGTGGCGCTCGCGTTCCTGGCCACCGCCACCGCGTTCGCGTTCTTCCAGGTGCCGTACGTGGCCATGCCGGCCGAGCTGACCGCCGACCCGGCGGAGCGTACCCGGCTGATGACCTGGCGGGTCGCGGTGCTGGCGCTCGCCATCCTGGTCTCCGGCGCGGTGGCCCCGGCGGTGGTGGCCGCCGGCGGCGACGGCGTCTCCGGCCACCGGTGGATGGGCCTGTTCGTCGCGGCGCTGATCGTGGTGGGCGCGGTCGGCGCGTTCCTGGGCACCCGGTCCGCGCCGGCCGGGACGGCGGGGGAGAGCGAGCCGAGCCTGCGCGCCCAGCTCACCGTCGCCGGCCGCAACCGGCCGTTCCGGGTGCTGCTGGTCTGCTTCGTGATCCAGTCCGCCGGGGTGGCCACCGTGCTGGCCGGCGTGAAGTACTTCGCCGACCAGGTACTGCGCGCGCCGGACAGCGGCCCGACGCTGCTGTTCGCCTGCTTCGTCGCGCCGGCCCTGCTGGTCATGCCGCTCTGGAGCCGGGCCGGCGCCCGACTCGGCAAGCGCACGTCGCTCGTCGCCGCGTCGCTGCTCTTCGCGGCCGGCGCGCTCGCCCTGGTCGCCGCGCCCGCGCTGCCGGCCGCCGCGGTGTACGCGGTGGTCGCGCTGATCGGCGTCGGGTACGCCGGCCAGCAGGTGTTCGCGCTGGCCATGCTGCCGGACTGCATCGCGTACGACACCGCGCGCACCGGCCGCCGCCAGGCCGGCGTGTTCACCGGGCTGTGGACCGCCGGGGAGACGTTCGGCCTGGCCCTGGGCCCGGGCATCTACGGCCTGGTGCTCCAGCTCTCCGGCTACGTCTCCTCGTCGACCGGGTCCGCCGCCGCCCAACCGGCCGCCGCCCGGCTCGGTGTGCTGCTCGGCTTCACCGTCCTGCCGGCCCTGCTGGTGGCCGCCCCGGTGGCGCTGCTGCGCGGCTACACGCTCACCCCGGCCCACCTGACCGCCACCGCCGCGCAGTCGGCGCGGGCGTGATCCGTCCCGAGAGGAACACCAGATGACCGACACGGCCGGGACGGGCGCGCTGCCCGCCGAAGGGCTGCCCGCCGCGCAGGTGCTGGACGAGATCCGGGCACTGCGGGCGACCGACCGCCCGACGCACGGCGGCCGGCTGTTCGCCTACGTCTACGACCCCGGCGTGGCCGGGCTGGACGAGCTGGCCCAGGCCGCGTACGCGGAGAGCGCGCACGTCAACGGCCTCGACCCGACCGCCTTCCCGTCGCTGCTGGCGATGGAGAACACGCTCGTCGCCGCCGCCGCCCGGCTGCTCGGCGGCGGCCCCGGCACCGGCGCGCCGGACGTGGTCGGCAGCGTCACCGGCGGCGGCACCGAGTCGCTGCTGCTGGCGGTCAAGGCGGCCCGGGACGCCCGCCCCGACCTGGCCGAGCCACGGATCGTGGCGCCGGCCAGCGCGCACGCCGCGTTCGCCAAGGCGGCCCACTACCTGCGGGTGAAACTGGACGCGGTGCCCGTCGACCCGGTGACGCTGCGCCCGGAGGTGGCCGCGATGACCGCCGCGATCCGTCCGGAGACGGTGCTCGTGGTCGCGTCCGCCCCGTCGTACGCGCACGGGGTCGTCGACCCGGTGGCGGAGATCGCCGCCGGTGCGGCGGCGGCCGGGACGCGGTGTCACGTGGACGCCTGCTTCGGCGGCTGGGCGCTGCCCTGGCTGCGCCGGCTCGGCGCGCCGGTGCCGCCGTTCGACTTCGCCGTGCCCGGGGTCACCTCGATCTCGGTCGACCTGCACAAGTACGCGTACGCGCCGAAGGGGGTGTCGGTGCTGCTGCACCGGGACCCCTCGCTGCGCGCCCCGCAGTTCTTCGCGTACGCCGACTGGCCCGGCTACACGATGGTCAACCCGGTGATCGCCTCCACCCGGTCCGGCGGCCCGATCGCCGCGGCCTACGCCACCCTGCGCCACCTCGGCGCGGACGGCTACCTGCGGTTGGCCGCGTCGACCCGCGACGCGGTCGCCGGGCTGGCCGGCGCGGTGCGGGCGACCGAGGGCCTGCGGCTGATGGCCGAGCCGGAGTCCACAGTGGTCTGTTTCACCGCGGACGATCCGAAGCTGGACCTGTTCGTGCTCGTCGACGAGCTGACCGCGCGCGGCTGGCACACCCAGCCCCAACTCCGGTACGCCGACCTGCCGGCAAGCGTGCATCTCACGGTGACCGCCGCGGTGGCGCCCCGGGTGCCCGAGTTCGGGCCGGTGCTCGCCGACGCGGTCGCCGCGGCCCGGGCCACCGGCCCGGTGGCGCTGCCGCCGGACCTGCTGGCGCTGGCCGGCGGCCTCACCCCGGAGGCGCTCACCCCGGACCTGGTGGCCGGCCTGGCCGACGGGCTCGGCCTGGGCGACGGCACCGGTGTGCCGGAGCGGATGGCGGTGGTCAACACGCTGCTCGACGCCGCCCCGGCGGCGCTGCGGGAACGGCTGCTGGCGGAGTTCGTCGGGCTGCTCCAGCGCCCGGCCTGGTGACCGGTGGGGACGGGTGGCGGCCCGTCCCCGACCGCCGTCACTGCGCCGGGCGCAGTCTGGCCGAGTTGTCCTTCGGTTTCAGGTCGTCCCACCAGTGGTCCTGCGCGTCGTAGTGGATGACCCGCAGGGCGGCGTCGCCGTCGGGAGCCGGCGTGTAGTGGAACGAGAACGTGTAGGTCCGCCGGGCGCCGGCCGCGAGGCCGTCCAGGACGCATGCGCCCGAGCTGTCCGAGGGCACCTCGCGGCACCGTTCCAGCACGCCGCCGGCCGGTCCGCCGACGTCGTAGAGCCGGAACCCGGAGAAGCCGAGCCGGGGTACGTCCACCGGGCCCCGGTTCGTCACCGTGGCGGTCACCGTGGCGATCCGGTCGCCGCTGGCGTCCGGCGTCGTGAGGACCACCTCGCCGAGGCGCAACGTGAGGTCCGTCGACCGGGTGTCCGGGCCGAACGCCGTCGGCCCGGCCGTCTGGGTGAACTTCGCGCCGGCCCAGGTGAACGTCCGCCACTGGTGTCGTGGCTTCCACATCGGGGTGTCGCAGCAGGGCTGGATGTCGGCCACGTACGCCCGGACCGTGCCGTCGGCCCGCACCGAGAAGTCGGTGATGTCGTCCATGCCCTCGTGCGTGCCGACCACCCGACCCAGTGTGACCACCTGCCCGGCCCGGTCCCGGTCGAAGGCGAGCAACTGTTTCGCCGACGCCTCCCCGTAGCGGCAGCCGACCAGGGCGACCGTCTCGGTGGCGCCGTCGCCGTCGACGTCGCCGTACGCCGGGTCGCCGAGCAGCACCGGCACGGACTTCGTGATGGGATTCGGGCCCGGGTCGAGACGCACGTCCCGGCTGGTGCAGGTCTTCGGCATCCACGCGCCGACCCAGGCCACCAGGTCGACGTCGCCCGCCAGCAGTTGGGCCCGGCTGATCCGGCCGTCCGGCGCGGCCGGGGTGGGGCTCGTCGCGCTCGGGCTGGCGGAGACGGCCGGCGGGGACGGCGAGGGGTCGCTCGCCGACGGGGTCGGCTCGGCGGTCAGCGCGGGCTCCGGCGGCGGCCCGCCGCGCCGGTGCAGGGCCCCGCTCGCGCCCACCGGGATCGCCACCGCGAGCACCACCGCCCCGGCGGTGAGCACCACGGCACGCCGACGCCGCCGGCGGACGGTCCGCCGGACCGCCGCCGTCCCGGCCGGCTGGACCACCGGGGCGTACGCCGCACGGAAGGCGGCGAACTCGCCACCCACAAGCACGTCGTCGGGGTCAGTCATGACGGGTTCACCTCGTTCGTGGGAGAGAGCTGGGCGGCCAACGCGGCCCGGCCCCGGTGCAGCCAGGACTTGACGGTGCCCTCCGGCACGCCTTCCTGCGCCGCGATCTGCGAGACGCTCAGGTCGGCCAGGTGGTGCAGCACCACGGCGCGGCGCTGGTTCGCGGGCAGCCGGCCCAGCGCGGCGGTCAACGCGACGCGGTCCGGCTCCGGCCCCGGCACGTGCTCCTCGCGCTGCCGGTGCAGCCAGGTCTGCGCCGTCCGCAACCGCCGCCAGCGGCTGGTGGCCAGATTCCAGGCGACCCGGCGTACCCAGGCCACCGGGTCGTCGTAGCGCGACACCCGGGACCAACGGGCGAACGCCCGGCAGAACGCCTCCTGCACCAGGTCCTGCGCCTGCGACAGGTCGCCGCAGTAGGCGGTGAGCTGGATGGTCAGGGACCGGAAGTGGGCGTGGTAGAGGCCGTCGAAGTCGACCGCCGGGTACCCGTCTGGTGCGCCTGTCGTTCCCTCCGGTGGCGGATCGTCGAGCCGTGGCTCCCTCGTCACCGTCATCTGGTCCTCCCCGTGAAACGTGCCCGCCGGCGCGGTCACACCTGTCACACGTACGGACGCCCACGTCGGTTGCGCGGGTTGACGCGGGGGTGCTGTGGTTGACTGTCGGTTCGGGGACAACAGCAGGGGGAGGCCCGAGGTGCAGTTGCCGGCCGTGCTCGGCGAGCCGATCCGGTTCGTGCTCAACTGGGGCCGCCGCTACTCGCTCTGGGTGTTCAACTTCGGCCTGGCCTGCTGCGCCATCGAGTTCATCGCGACGAGCATGGGCCGGCACGACTTCATGCGGCTCGGCGTGATCCCGTTCGCCCACGGCCCCCGGCAGGCCGACCTCATGGTGGTGAGCGGCACGGTCACCGACAAGATGGCCCCGGCGATCAAGCGGCTCTACGACCAGATGCCCGAACCGAAATACGTGATCTCGTTCGGCGCCTGCTCCAACTGCGGCGGTCCCTACTGGGACTCCTACTCGGTCACCAAGGGCGTCGACCAGCTCATCCCGGTCGACGTCTACGTGCCCGGCTGCCCACCGCGCCCGGAGGCGCTGCTGCACGGCATCCTCCGCCTCCAGGAGAAGATCGCCGCCGAGGAGTCGGGTGTCGGCGGCGTGCCCCGCCCGGACCGGCTCGCCTCCCCGGCGGACGTGGCCCCCCGGCCGGTCGAGGCGCTCACCGCGCCCCCGGTGCGCCCGCCGGCCGACTGACCCGGTGGCGGGGCGACGCTAGCCTGCGGACCATGACCGACTCCCCGGAGAAGCGTTCCGCCTTCATCGTCGACGTGCTGACCGAGGAGTTCGGCGCGTCGATGGCGATCGACCCGTTGGCGTTCCGCCGGAAGTTCCGCAAGATGGCCGCCTCGCCGTTCGCGTTCTACCGGGGCAGCGCGTCGCTGTTCTACGCCGACCAGCGGGGTGACTTCGCCAGCGACCGGTTCCTCGACGGCCGGACCAGCCGGGTGTGGATGCACGGCGACCTGCACGCGGAGAACTTCGGCACCTACATGAACGCCTCCGGCCGGCTCGTGTTCAACGTCAACGACTTCGACGAGGCGTACGTCGGGCCGTTCACCTGGGACTTGAAGCGCTTCGCCGCCAGCGTCGCCCTGCTCGGCTACGCCAAGGCGCTCTCCGACCGGGTGATCGGCGAGTTGGTAACCGGCTTCGCCCGGTCGTACCTGGCCGAGTTGCGGGCCATCGCGGCCGGCGGGGACGACGCGATCGGCTCGATCACGCTGGAGAACGCCGACGGGGTGCTACGCCGGGTGCTCCAGCAGGCCCGGCTGAGCACCCGGGTGGACCTGCTCGCCGCGCAGACCACTGTCGACAACTACGAGCGCCGCTTCTCCCTCGGCGACGGCGTGCACGAGATCGACCCGGCGACCCGCGAGCAGGTCTGCGCCGCGTTCGCCGACTACCTCGACACGCTGCCCGAGTCGACCACCCGGCACCGCCCGGTGGCGGCCGGCATCAAGGACGTGGTGCTGCGCAAGGGCGTCGGCATCGGCTCGGCCGGGCTGCCGTCGTACAACCTCCTGCTGGAGGGGCACACCGAGGCGCTGGAGAACGACGTCGTCATCTACATGAAGCAGGCCCAGGTGCCGGCGGTGGCCCGGCACATCGACGACGAGCGGGTCCGGTCGTACTTCCGGCACCAGGGGCACCGCACCGCCGAGTCGCAGCGGGCGTTGCAGGCGCACGCCGACCCGTGGCTGGGCTTCACCGAGCTGGACGGCGTCGGCCAGCTCGTCGCCGAGGTCTCCCCGTACGCGGCGGACCTCGACTGGGCCGACGTCAACGAGCCCGAGGACCTGGCCGGGGTGCTCACCGACCTGGGCCGGGCGGTGGCCCGGATGCACTCGGTGGCCGACGACGAGTCCAGCCACGACCTGGTCGACTACTCCACCGAGGAGTCGATCGTGGCGGCGGTGGATGCCGACGCCGACGGTTTCGTCGGCTACCTGGTCGACTTCGCGCACCGCTACGGCGTCCGGGCGCGCGAGGACCACCAGCTCTTCGTGGACCTGTTCCGCAACGGCCGGCTACCAGGGATCTGAGCGCCCGGCTCAGTGCGTGAAGTCCAGCACCACCTTGATGTCGTCGCCGGTCGAGGCGTACGCCTCGCGGTACGCCGAGACCGGCACCCGGCGGGTGACGAGCGACGTCAGCCACGACTGGTCGGCCCGGGCGAGCGCCTCGGCGGCCAGCTCCCAGTGCCGGCGGCCGGCGTTCACCGAGCCGAACACCACGTTGTTCTCCAGCACCAGCTCCCGGTTGAGCGCGCCCGCGTCGAAGTTGATCGTCCGGCCGCCGCTGGAGACACCGGTCAGGCAGACGATGCCGTTCGGGGCGGCCTTGCACATCGCGTCCAGCACCACGGGCGGCGCGCCGGTGCACTCGACCACCACGTCCGGTTGCAGGTCAAGCTCGGCGACCGTCGAGGTGTGGTAGGTCGCGCCGAGCGCACGGACCAGGTCCGGCTTCGGGCCGGTCGTGGCGCGGTCCAGCACGTGCACGGACAACTCACGCTGGCTGGCCAGCAACGCGGCCAGCAGGCCGATCGGCCCGGCGCCGGTGATCAGCGCGGTCTTCGGCTTCCACTCGGCCCGGCGGCCGATCCGCTCGATGTGGTCCCACGCCTTCGCCACCACGCTCGTCGGCTCCAGCAGCATGCCCACCGACTCCAGCGCCGGGTTCAGCCCGACGGCGAACTTGGGTTGCAGCCGCCAGCGGTCCCGGGCGAAACCGGGCAGCCCCTTGATGCCGTGCTCGGTGTACTGCCCGTTGCGGCACATGTCCCACTCGTCCACCGCGCAGTTGGCGCAGGGGACCGGGTCGGGGCGACGGACCACGCCGGCCACCAGGTCGCCGGGATGCAACGTGCCGGTCGGGTCCTCCAGCACCCGACCCAGCGACTCGTGCCCGAGCACCAGCCGCTCCTGACCCGGCGGCGCCTCCCCGTACTCCCCGGAGATGATCTCCTGGTCGGTGCCGCAGACGCCCACCGCCATCGCTTCGACCAGGATCGCGCCCTCCTCGGGGGCCGGCTCGGGCCAGTCCTCGGTGAGGCGTAGCGAGTCAGGGACACCAGGGGTCACAGTCACAGCGCGCACGAGCCTCATCTTTCCCCGCCGGCCGCCCACCCGCTCGGCAACGCGGGGATCCGGGCCCGGACGGCCCGACCCGGGCCGGAGCCGTCGGCCATAGGATCAGCGCATGACTCCGGAAGAGGTGGGCCGTCGGTTGGTCGCGCTGCTCGCGCCCGTCGAGGCCACCGCGTCGGTCTCCGGCGGTCAGGGGTACGCCCGCGCCACCGTCGACGTACCCCCGGCGAGCTGGGCGGACGCGGTGCGCGCGGCGCGCGACGACGCCGAGCTGGGGTGTGACTTCCTGGACTGGCTGTCGGCGGTGGACGAGCTGGCCGACGGCTTCGACGTGGTCGCGCACCTCTGGTCGGTCCGGCACCGGCACGGGCTGCTGCTGCGGACCCGGGTGCCCCGCGACACACCGGTCGTCGTGTCCGTGGTCGACGTCTTTCCGGGCGCCGCCTGGCACGAGCGGGAGACCCACGAGATGTTCGGGATCGACTTCGCCGGGCACGGCGAGCTGCGCCCGCTGCTGCTGCCGCCGGAGTTCGAGGGGCACCCGCTGCGCAAGGAGTTCGTCCTCGCCTCGCGGGTGGCCAAGCCGTGGCCCGGCGCGAAGGAGCCGGGCGAGTCCGAGGCCGGCGGCGGGCGGCGGCCGATCCGGCCGCCGGGCGTGCCCGCGCCGGGGGAGTGGGGGACGACGCCCACGCCGGCCGGCGCGGCCGGGGCGGGCGAGGGCCCACGCGGCGGTACGCCGGCCCGCCCGGCCCGCGAACGCCCGGCCCGCCCGGCCCCGTCCGGGCGTCCGGCGCGCCCGGGGCCGGAGCCGGAGGCGGGCTCGCGCCCGGAGCCGGAGGCGGGCTCGCGCCCGGAGCCGGAGGCGGGCTCGCGCCCGGAGCCCGAGGCGGGGGAGAGCTGATGCCGGACTGGTTGGAGTTGGTCCTGCGCGTCGTCGGCGTGCTCGTCGCGTTCCTCACCCTGCCGCTGATCGTCGGGCAGGCCGAACACAAGGTGATGGCCCACATGCAGGGCCGGCTCGGGCCGATGTACGCGGGCGGCTTCCACGGCTGGGCGCAACTCGTCGCCGACGGGATCAAGTTCGTGCAGAAGGAGGACGTCACCCCGCGCGAGGCGGACCGGCAGGTGTTCCGGCTGGCGCCGGCGGTGGCGCTGGTGCCCTACCTGCTGGTGCTGCTGGTCATCCCGCTCGGCCCGGGTGACCTGGTGGCCCAGCCGCTCGACATCGGCCTGTTCTTCGTGCTGGCGGTGGTGGGCATCGGGGTGCTGGCGGTGCTCATGTCGGCCTGGGCGTCGGCCAACAAGTACAGCCTGCTCGGCGGGCTGCGCGGCGCGGCCCAGCTACTCGGGTACGAGCTGCCGCTGGTGCTGGCCGCCGCGTCGGTGGCGATGGCGGCGGGCACGCTCAGCCTGAGCGGCATCGTCGAGGCGTGGCGCCCGTGGTGGCTCCTCTGGCAGGCGCCCGCCATGGTGATCTTCTTCGTGGCCGGGCTGGCCGAGATCCGCCGCCCGCCGTTCGACATGCCGGTGGCCGACTCCGAGCTGGTCTTCGGCTACATGACCGAGTACACCGGGCTGCGCTTCGCGTTCTTCCTGCTCGCCGAGTACGTCGGCATCGTGGTGATCGCGGCGCTGACCACGGTGTTGTTCCTGGGCGGCTGGCAGGGCCCGTTCGCCGACGCGCAGCTCGGCTGGCTGTGGACGCTGCTCAAGGTGTTCGCCGTGGCGTTCGTGATCATCTGGCTCCGGGTGAGCTACCCCCGCCTGCGCGAGGACCAGCTCCAGCGCCTCTGCTGGCTGGTCCTGGTGCCGCTCGCCCTCGCCCAGTTGGTGCTCACCGTAGGCATCCGCCTGGCGATGTAAGGCGGGGCCCCCTTTTAACGTTTCCGGTAGAGGAAGGGGCCCCGCTTAACACGTCAGCGCAGCGGGGTGTGGGTGGGCTCGACGCGCTCCTCGGCGGGTGGCGGCGGGGGCGGGGTGCCGTCGCCGAACGGGCGACCGCCCAACTCCTCGCGGCCGTGCGGGGTGAGCCAGTTCGCCAGGTCGGGGCCGAGCGGCACGATGCCGGTCGGGTTGATGTCCCGGTGGACCTCGTAGTAGTGCCGCTTGATGTGGTCGAAGTCGATCGTGTCGCCGAAGCCGGGCGTCTGGAACAGGTCCCGCGCGTACGCCCACAGCACCGGCATCTCGCTCAGCTTCTGCCTGTTGCACTTGAAGTGCCCGTGATAGACCGGGTCGAAGCGCACAAGCGTGGTGAACAGCCGCACGTCCGCCTCGGTGATCGTGTCGCCGACCAGGTAGCGCTGCCCGGCCAGCCGTTCGCCCAACCAGTCCAGCCGGTCGAAGAGCCGGTGGTACGCCTTGTCGTACGCCTCCTGGCTGCCGGCGAAGCCGCACCTGTAGACGCCGTTGTTGACGTCCGCGAAGACGACGGCGTTGACCTCGTCGATCTCGGCGCGCAGCCGCTCCGGGTACAGCTCCGGCGCGCCCGGCCGGTGGTATGCGGTCCACTCGGTGGACAGGTCCAGGCTCATCTGCGCGTAGTCGTTCGTCACCACCTGCCCGGTGGGCACGTCGACAAGCGCCGGCACGGTGATGCCCCGCTCGTAGCCGGGGAACCGGGCGAAGTAGGCGTCGGCGAGCCGTTCGATGCCGAGCACCGGGTCCTTGCCGCCCGGGTCCAGGTCGAACGTCCAGCTCCGCCTGTCGTGGGTGGGTCCGGCCACGGCCTGCGAGATGGCGTCCTCCAGCCCGAGCAGCCGGCGTACGATGATCAGCCGGTTCGCCCACGGGCAGGCGCGGCTGACCGCCAGCCGGTAGCGGCCCGGCTCCACCGGCCAGCCGTCCCGCCCGTCCGCGGTGATCCGGGTGGCGATGTATCGCTGGTCCCGGGTGAACTCGCCGCCCGGTTCCACGTACTTGCCGCCGGTCCGGTCGAGGACCTCGTCGTCGCTGCCGCCCACGCCCACCTCCGAGTTGAGTTCCGTTCCCATCATGGTCGCTCCGGCCGGTCCCGGCAGGTCGAGCGGCTCACCCGGGGGCATAGGCTGCCGGCCGTGACCGATGTGGAGGCGGCGGCCCGACGCTTCATCGCCGACGTGTGGAACGCCGGCCGCGAGGAGAGCGCGTACGAGCTGGTGGCCCCGGACTGCCCGGGGCTGGGCGGCACCGGGCCGGAGGCGACGCTTGCGTGGCACCGGGACCGGCGGGCGTCGTTCCCCGACCTGCGCTACAAGATCGTCGAGGTGGTGGCCGGCGGTGGGCGGGTCGCGGTGCACTGGCGGGCGGCCGGCACCCAGGCCGGGCAGTTCGGCCCGGTGCCACCGACCGGCCGGGTGGTCAGCTATTCCGGGGCGTCGTTCCTGCGCTTCGACGACGCGGGGCGGATCGTCGACGTGTGGAGCGTCAACGAGCTGTTCCAGGTGCTCCAGCAGCTCGGCGTGGAGATGCTGCCCCCACTCACCGGCCCCGGGGCGTGATCCGAGCCAGCGGAATGTCGATCTCCCACGGCTCGGGCAGCAGGATGCCGTCGGTCATCCGGGCCTGCTCGACGTAGACCTGCTTGACCGGATCCAGCTTGTAGGCGTGGACCTCGATGCCGGCTTCGGTCTCGATCCGCCAGAAGTAAGGAATGTCTGCCTCGGCATACACGGTGGGCTTGAGCACACGATCGATGCTTCGCGACCCCTCGGAGACGATCTCCACCACCAGCAGCACCTCGTTCGGCTGATACTTGGCCGGGTTGCGGAGGGACGCGTCGAGTTCGGTGACCAGCAGGTCTGGAATGAAGGACCGTCGACGGGACATGCGCACTTCGACGCCTTGGGTTACGTCGAGGTCGGGGGGACAGGTCTCGTTCAGCGCAGCGCCAAGCATGAGGGCGATGGACTGGTGCAGTCGCGTGGGGGAGGGCGACATGATCAGGTTTCCGTCCAGGAGTTCGAAGCGGCGACGGCCTTCGTCGGGCAACCCGTCGAGGTCGTCGGTCGTCCACCCGCCCTCGGGCGAGCGGAAACTCTCCGGTGCGGCGGTCATCGACAGGTCCTTCCCGGTGTGTCGTTCTCCCCGCGCTCACGATACCGCCGCCATAAGTCGGGTGGTGGTCGCGCGCGCCGGGGGCACAGGGCAGGATGGGCGGCATGAGCGAGCACGGTGGAGTGCCCGGCGGCGGGCTGGTGAAGGGCCTGGCGGTCACGTTGAAGACGATGACCCGCCGCTCGACCACCCAGCAGTACCCGGACGTGGCCCCCGAGCTGCCGCCGCGCTCCCGTGGCGTGATCGCGCTGCTGGAGGAGAACTGCACGGTCTGCATGCTGTGCGCCCGCGAGTGCCCGGACTGGTGCATCTACATCGACTCGCACAAGGAGGAGGTGGCGGTGCCCGGCGCCGCCCGCCCCCGCCAGCGCAACGTGCTCGACAAGTTCGACATCGACTTCTCGCTCTGCATGTACTGCGGCATCTGCATCGAGGTCTGCCCGTTCGACGCGCTCTACTGGTCGCCCGAGTTCGAGTACGCCGAGTACGACATCAAGAACCTGCTGCACGACAAGGACCACCTGGGCGAGTGGATGGGCACCGTACCGCCGCCGCCGGCGCACGACCCGCTCGGCGACCCGTCGAAGGAGGAGACCACCGCCGCCCGCAAGGCCGCCGCGCCGGCCACGCCCGCCGCCCGGCCCACCCCGACCCGGGTACGCCCCGACGCCGCGCCCGGGCCGGACGGAGGCGCGGCCTGATGTCCGGTGCGGACGTGCTGCTGCTCGCGCTGGGCGCGGTGGCGGTGGGCGCGGGCGCGCTCGTGGTGGCCACCCGCCACCTGGTCCGGGCGGGCCTGTGGCTCGTGGTGTGCCTGGGCGCGCTGGCCGGCGACTATCTGGTGCTCACCGCCGAGCTGGTGGCCTGGGTGCAGGTGCTGATCTACGTGGGCGCGGTGGTGGTGCTGCTGCTGTTCGCGGTGATGCTGACCCGTGCCCCGATCGGCCCCTCGGACGATCTCGACCGGCCCGGCTGGCCGGCCGCGCTCGTCGGCGCCGGCAGCGGGCTCGGCCTGGCGGTGTTGCTCGTCGACGCGTTCCGCTGGTCGCGGGTGGACCTGCCGGCGGCGGGCACCGCCGAGCGCCTCGGCGAGCAGGTGTTCCGCTCCTGGGTGCTGCCGTTCGAGGTGTTGTCGGTGCTGCTGCTCGCCGCGCTTGTCGGCGCGATCGTGCTCTCCCGACCGGACATCGGCCGCCCGACCCCGCCCGCCGACGCCGCCGCGCCGTCAGCCGCAGGACCCGGCCCGGCCGGCCCGCCCGGCGCGCGTGGCCCGGCCGGGGAAGGCCCGGCCCGGCCCGCACCGGCCACCGTGGCCGCCGACGAGGGCGGGCGCCGGTGAGGCCGGTCATCCCGTACGTCACCGCCGCGCTGCTGTTCGGCCTCGGCGTCTACGGCGTGCTGCGCCGGCGCAACGCGGTGCTGGTGCTGATGGCGGTGGAGCTGATGCTCAACGCGGTCAACCTGGTCCTGGTCACCGCCGACACCACGGTCCGGGCCGCGTTGCCGCACTCCGGTCAGGTGTTCGCGCTGTTCGTGATCGTGCTGGCCGCCGCCGAGATCGGTGTCGGGCTGGCCATCGTGCTCCAGCTCTACCGGTTGCGGGCCAGCGTCACGGTCGACGACGTCCCGCTCACCGAGCGGCCCCCGGCCGTACCCGACGAGGTGGCCTCATGAGTTCAGCGACGCTGTGGCTCGCGGCGGTGCTGCCGGGCGCGCCGCTCGTGGCCGGCCTGCTCGGGTTGCTCCTGCCGCCGGCCTCGCACGGGGACCGGGCGCCGGCCCGGCGGCTGGCGGTCGGGTTGGGCGTGGCCGGCGCGGCGGTGGCGCTGCTGGCCGCGCTGATGCTGCTGGTCCGCGTCGACGGTCCGGTGGAGGCGGCCACCACGTGGGTCGAGCTGGGCGGGCTGCGGGTCACGCTGGGCCTGCGGCTGGACGGCGTGGCGGTGCTGGTGGCCACGGCGGTGACCGCGGTGGCGCTGGCGGTGCAGGTCTACTCGACCGGCTACCTGCGTCGCGGCCCGCACGACGACGTCGACGTGGATCACCGCTACCCGCCGTACGCGGCGCAGCTCAGCCTTTTCACCGCCGCCATGCTGACCGTGGTGGTGTCCGGTGACCTGATCATGCTGCTGGTCGGGTGGGAGGTGATGGGCATCTGCTCGTACCTGCTCATCGCCCACGACCGGCGGCTGCCGGAGGCGCCGGCCGCCGCGGTGAAGGCGTTCCTGGTCACCCGCGTGGGTGACGTCGGTTTCCTGCTCGGCATCGCGTTGCTCGGCGTGGGCGCGGGCAGTTTCCGGATCGCCGACGTGCTGGCCCACGACTGGTCCACCGGCACGCTGACGGCCGCCTGCCTGCTGCTGCTGGCCGGGGTGGCCGGTAAGAGCGCCCAGTTCCCGCTGCACACCTGGCTGCCGGACGCGATGGCCGGCCCGACGCCGGTCTCCGCGCTGATCCACGCCGCGACGATGGTCGCCGCCGGGGTGTACGCGGTGGCGAGGCTGTTCCCGCTCTTCGACCGGGCTCCGGCCGCGCTCGCGGTGCTGGGTGTGATGGCCGCGGTCACCATCCTGCTCGGCGCGTTCGCCGCCACCGCGCAGGACGACATCAAGCGGGTGCTTGCCTGGTCGACGGTCTCCCAGATCGGCTACATGACCGGTGCGCTCGCGGTCGGCGCGCCCGCCGCCGCGCTGTTCCACCTGCTCACCCACGCCGCGTTCAAGGCGTTGCTGTTCCTCGCCGCCGGCGCGGTGATCCACGCGGTGGGCACCACGCTGATGTCCCGGATGGGCGGCCTGCGCGCCGGCATGCCGGTGACGTTCTGGTGCATGGTGGTCGGGCTCGGCGCGCTGGCCGGGGTGCCGCCGCTGTCCGGCTTCTGGAGCAAGGACGGCGTGCTGGCCGCCGCCGAGGCGACCGCGCTGGACGACGCCGGGCCGACCGCGCCCTGGGTGGGCTGGCTGGTCTGGCTGGCCGGGCTGCTCGGCGTGGCGGTCACCGCCTGGTACGCGACCCGCCTGCTGCTGCGCACGTTCTTCGGCGCGGCCCGCATGCCGCTGGTCCGCCCGCACGACCCGCCGGCGTCGCTGCGCCTGCCGGTGCTGCTGCTCGCGGTCCCGGCCGCGCTGCTCGGGCTGGCCGCATTCGCGCCCTGGTTCGCCGACCGCCTGCGGGTGCCGGGTGACGACACCGGCGAGGCGGTGGAGCTGGTCCACCTCGCGCCGAATCTGATCCTGCCGTTCCTGCTGCTGGCGGCCGGCGCGGGCGTCGCCTGGGCCGGCTGGCGTCGGGATCCGGCCGCCGACCCGGCCCGCTTCCTGGGTCCGCTGCGGCCGGTGTTCGCCCGCGCGTTCCGGCTCGACGACGTCCAGCAGGCCCTGGTCGTACGCCCGACCGGCGCGCTGGCGCGGGCCGTGCGGGCCGGCGACGAACTGGGGGTGGACGGTCTGGTCGAGGGCGGTGGCCGGGCGGCGGTGGAGCTGGGTGACGGGCTGGCCGCGTTGCACCGGGCGGCGTTGCCGCGGGCGGCGGCCGGGGTGCTTGCCGGCGCGTTGCTGATCGGCCTGGCGGTAGCCCTGATCGGAGTCACGTCATGACGTTCGGGCAGGTTCTGCTGGTCGCCGTGGTCGCGGCCCCGGCGTTGGGCGCGGTCGCCACGGCCGCCGTGCCGGGTGACCGGGCCGGCCGGCTGGTCGGCACCGCCGCCGCGGCGCTGACGCTGCTGGCGACGCTGCCGCTTGTCGGCGGCGAGCACGGCTGGTTCGGGTACGGTCCGCGCCCGGCGGTGCAGCCGTGGCACCAGCTCGACCTGCCCTGGGTGCCGGGGCTGGACCTGCGCTTCCACCTCGGGGTGGACGGCATCTCCTGGCCGCTGGTGGTGCTGACGGCGCTGCTCACGCTGCTGTGCTGCGGCTACACGCTCTGGCGGGTGCCGGCCGGCGGCGGCAGCGGCCGGGCGCTGGTGGCGTTGCTGCTTGTGGTCGAGGTGGGGATCCTCGGCACGTTCCTGGCGCTCGACCTGGTGCTGTTCTTCCTCTTCTTCGAGGTCGTGCTGCTGCCGATGTACGCGATCATCGCCGGCTGGGGCGGCGACGACCGGCGGCGGGCGGCCCGCAAGTTCGCGCTCTACACGCTGTTCGGTTCGGTGCTGCTGCTGGTCGGCGTCTACGTGGTGGTGGCCGCCGCGGGCACCGCCGACCTGGTCGCGCTGACCGGCGGCGCCGGCCTGTCCCGCAGCACCCAGTTGGCCGCGTTCACGCTGTTGGCGTTGGCGTTCGCGGTGAAGAGTCCGCTCTGGCCGCTGCACTCGTGGCTGCCCGACGCGCACACCCAGGCGCCCACCGTGGGCAGCGTGATCCTCGCCGGGGTGCTGCTGAAGATGGGCACGTACGGGCTGATCCGGGTGGCCGTGGGGGTGGCCCCGGAGGGCGCCCGCTGGGCGTCGCCGGTGCTCGGCGCGCTCGCCGTCGCGGCTATCCTGATCGGCGGCCTGGTCTGCCTGGCGCAGAGCGAGCTGAAACGGCTGATCGCCTACTCAAGCGTGGGTCACATGGGGTTCGTGCTGCTCGGGGTGGCCACGCTCACCGCCACCGGCCTCCAGGCCGCGCTGATCGGCAACATCGCCCACGGCGTGATCACCGGGCTGCTGTTCTTCCTGGCCGGGGCGATCAAGGACCGGACGCACACCGGTTCGCTCGCCGAGTTGTCCGGCCTGCGGGAGACCGCGCCCCGGCTGGCCGGGCTGCTCGGGTTCGCGGCGGTTGCCTCGCTGGGGCTGCCCGGCCTGGCCGGGTTCTGGGGTGAGGCGTTCGCCGTGGTGGCGGCCGTGCGGCGGGGCGGTCCGCTGTGGCTGACGCTCGCGGTGCTGGCCGCGTTGGGCGGGGCGCTCACCGCCGCGTACCTGCTGCGGTTGCTGCGCCGGGTCAGCCACGGCCGGCCCTCCCCGGCGGTGGCCCCGGTCGGGCCGGGGTTGGCCGGGGCGGAGCTGACCGCCTGGGCACCGCTGGTGCTGCTCGCGCTCGCGGTCGGCTTGGCGCCGACGCTGGTCCTGTCCTACGCCTCCGGCCCGGTGGAGGCGCTGCTGGGGGTCGTGCCATGAGTCTGGTGCAAAGCGTCGACAACGTGGCGCTGCTGCCGGGTTACCTGGCCGCCGGCACGGCCGTGCTGGTGCTCCTGGTCGACCTGCTGGTGGCCCGCCAGGCGGTGACCGTGGCGGTGGCGGCGCTCGGCGCGGCCGGCACCGCGCTGGGCGCGGCGCTCGTCGGCGCGGCCGGCACCCGGCGCACCTTCTGCGTCGGCGTCGCCGACATGCGCGGGAACAGCGCACCGGGCGCGGACTGCTCCTGGGTGTGGAACGGCCGGGCGGCCCTGGTGGCGGCGGTGATCGCCCTGCTCACGCTCGGCGTGCTGGCGATCTCCGGCCCGCTGCTGCGGTCCGGGCGCACCCCGGCCGGCGAATACTGCTTCCTGCTCGCCTGTGCGATGACCGGCGGCGTGGTGCTCGGCGCGGCCGGTGACCTGATCACCCTGCTGGTGGCGGTGGAGACGCTGACGCTGCCGCTCTACGTGCTTGTCGGGCTGCGTCGGGCCAGCCTGGCCGGGGCCGAGGCGGCGGTGACGTTCTTCGTGGTGAGCGTGGTCGCCACCACGGTCACGCTGCTCGGCGCGGCGCTGCTCTACGCGGTCACCGGCAGCCTGCACCTGGACCGGCTCGGCGCCACCCTGGCCGCCCGGGACGACCTGCGCGACCTGCCGCTCACCACGGTCGCGGTGGCGCTCGTGGTGGCCGGGCTGGCGTTCAAGGTGGCCGCCGTGCCGTTCCACGCCTGGGCACCGACCACCTACGACGGCGCGCCGCTGCCGGTGGCCGCCTACCTGTCGACCGCCTCGAAGCTGGGCGGGGTGGTGGCGTTGCTGGCGGTGGTGCAGCGGGCGCTGCCGGCCGGCGTGACCGGTCCGGTGCTGGCGGCGCTGGCGGCGCTGACCATGACCGTGGGCAACCTGGTGGCGCTGCGCCAGCGGCGTACCGTCCGGCTGCTCGCGTGGTCCTCGGTGGCCCAGGCGGGCTATATCCTGGCCCCGCTGGGCGCGCTGGCGCTGGCCGCGGGGCGCACCGCCGACGCGCGGGACGGCGCGTACGCGGCGGCCGTCGCGTACGCCGTCTTCTTCGTGCTGCTGGAGCTGGCCGCGTTCGCCGCGGTGGTGGCGTTGCGGCCGGCGGACGGCGACGGCGGCACGCTCGCCGACCTGCGTGGCGCGGCGCGGCGGCACCCGTGGGTGGGTGGCGCGTTCGCGTTGGCGCTGATCGGGTTGGCCGGGCTGCCGCCGGGGCTGGCCGGGCTGTTCGCCAAGGTGACCGTGGTCCGGTCGCTGCTGGCCGGGCACGCCGGCTGGCTGGCCCTGGTGGTGGCGTTGAACGCGGTGCTCGGCCTGGCCTACTACCTGCGGGTGGCCGCGACGCTCTACGCGGTGCCCAGCGGCGTCGCCGCGACCCGCCCGGCCCGCACCGTGGCGGTCGCGCTCGTGGTGGCCACCGTGGCGGCCGTGGTGATCGGTTTCGCACCGCAGTTCGTGCTCGACGTCGCGGCGCGTTGACCCGGTTCGTGCCCGGCTGGGCGGTCGGTCCAGGAAGCGCACAGGAATCCTCAGCCAACTTTCAGCCATGAGCCGGATGGTTGACGGGTACCGGTGTGTTGAACCGGTCAGCGGGTGACCCGTGTGGGCCCGCGGCACCGAAGGAGCGATCGACCGTGCATCACAACCGTCTCAAGACCGCAGCGCTGCTCGGCCTGTTGACCTCGCTGATCCTCGCGGTCGGCTACTGGTTCGGCGGTAGCGGCGGACTCGTCATCGCCGTGCTCATCTCGTTGCTGATGAACGGCGTGACCTACTTCTTCTCCGACAAACTCGCGTTGCGCTCGATGAAGGCGCAACCGGTCAGCGAGGCACAGTTCCCCGAGCTGTACCGGATGGTGCGGGAGCTCTCCACCCAGGCCGGCAAGCCGATGCCCCGCCTCTACGTGAGCCCCACGTCGCAGCCCAACGCGTTCGCCACCGGGCGCAACCCGCAGCACGCGGCGGTCTGCGTCACCCAGGGGATCGTGGAGATCCTCGACTACCGGGAGCTGCGTGGCGTGATCGGGCACGAGCTGTCCCACGTCTACAACCGGGACATCCTGATCTCCAGCGTGGCCGCCGGCCTGGCCGGCATCATCACCATGCTTGCCAACCTGGCCTGGTTCATCCCGCTGGGTTCCGACGACGAGGACGGCCCGAACCCGGCGGTGCTGCTGCTCACCCTGATCCTCGGCCCGATCGCGGCCACCGTGATCCAGTTGGCGATCAGCCGGAGCCGGGAATACCAGGCCGACGCGTCCGGCGCCGAGCTGAGCCGCGACCCGCTGGCCCTGGCCAGCGCGCTCAAGAAGATCCACATGGGTACGCAGGCCCGCCCGCTCGCGCCGCAGGGCCAGCTCACCAGCACCGCGCACCTGATGATCGACAACCCGTTCAAGCGGGGCGGCGGCATCGCCGCGATGTTCGCCACCCACCCGCCGATGGAGCAGCGGGTGGCCCGGCTGGAGCAGATGGCCCGCAACTCCGGCCCGGTGCAGTTCCAGCGCTGACCCCGTCCGTCCTCCTCCGCCCGCGTCCGTCGTCCCGGAGGCGGGCGGAGCCGCGTTCGGGCGGCGCGGCTCGTCGTCGGCGGCCCGCGTGCGGTCGGCGGCTCAGGCCGGCTCGGGCAGGCGGTCCGGCCGGGTCAACAGCACCGTGGCGAGCAGCACCAGCCCCGCCGCCAGGTAGGCCACGGCCGGGCCGAACAACGCGGCGGCGCCGCCGAGCAGGAAGACACCGACACCGGAGAGCATGATGTTCCCGGCGACGATCGTCGCCTCCACCTGCCCCATCCGCTCCCGGGGCGCCAACCGCGCGAACGTCGCCTGCGCGCCGATCAGCCATCCGCCGCCGGCCCCGATCAGCGCGTTCGCCACGGCGAGCGCCAAGGCCGGGGCGTCGACGGCCGCCAGCAGGGCGGCCAGCAGCAGCGCCGTGGCGAGCGCGCCGGCCGCCACCACCTGGCCGGACACCCGGACCAGCCAGCCGCGACGCCCGACCAGCAGCACGAACACCGCGCCACCGAACGACGAGGCGGCAAGCACCACCGGCCGCCACGCGCCTCCGGACAGGTCCGGTGCGAGCGTCTCCGGCAGCCCGCCGGCCAGCATGGTGGCGAGCGTGAGCAGGGCGACCCCGCGCAGGATCGGATGGGCGGCGATGATCCGGGCGCCGGCGGTGGCCGGTGGTCGTGGGCCGCGGCGCTCCTGCCGGCCCACCCGCAGGCCGGTGAGGACCACGGCCGCGAGCAGGAACGAGGCCAGGTCGATCAGCAGCGCCACCCGGGGGCCGATCGCCACCGTGACGCTCGCCCCGGCCAGCAGGCCGACGACCTGGCCGCTCTGGTTGGCGAAGGCGGCGAGCCCGAACAGCGGCAGGCGCAGCGGGGGCGCCACCGCCTCGGCGATGATCGCCACGTGCACGCTGCCGTACGCGGCCCGGACCGCGCCGAGCAGGCCGGCCGCCACGATCGCCGGCAGCGCCCGGGGAACCGCCGCCGGCACGGCGATGAGCACCGCGCCGGCCAGCGTGAGCCCGATCAGCATGGTGCGTCGGGCCAGCACGTCCAGCCAGCCACTGAACACGGTCGCGACGAGCAGCGCGGGCAGCGCCCGGGCGGCGTACACGGCGGCCGGCCCGAGCACCGAGCGCGTCTGGTCGTAGGCGAGCAGCAGCAGGGCGGCCAGCCCGACGAAATCGCCCAGCTCGGAGATGCCCCGGGCGACCAGCAGCCGGGACGCGACCGGGTGCCGGAACAGCGCGCGATAGCCGGGGGCGGGCGTCGCGGTGTCAGTCATCGCTTCGACGGGTCCGCTTCCTCGACCCGCAGCGGTGCGACCGCCATGCCGCTCATCCCGACCTCCGCACGCGTCGGCGGCCGATCCCGCCGCCCCAGGCATGGACTCAGTTCGATCAGGAACCTACTCCCTCCCGGCCCGTACGGCAGCCCCTGTCCTTTGCCCCGCAGGTCAGATGGGTGTCACTGTTCGCAGAGCCGTGACTGGGAGAACGACGGTGCCGGGGCGGGCTGGCCCCGCCAGACGGGGTTGACGGCCACCGCCAGCGTCGGGGCCTGCCAGGCCGCACCGAGCAACTGGATGGTGCCGTACTCGCGCCGCCGCGACTCGACGTCCCCGCCGCTCAGGAAGCGGATCACCTGTTCGTCGACCTCCGGCTGGCCCAGCAGCCCGCCGTGCAGGCCGGGCATCTCGTAGACGGGGATCCGGGTGTACGGCCCGGGCGGGAGTTCCGTCGCGCTGACCGTGGGCAGGAAGGCGACCATCCGGATCCCGGGGACCGGGCACATGGTCTGGTAGCGGTAGAACGGCGCCTGGGCCAGCAGCGACCGGATGAACGGCTCGTCCGGGCTGTCCCCGCCCCCGCTGACGCGGGCCACCAGCGCGAAGATCCCGCGCAACTGCCAGCCGGGGGCGATGCCCCAGCCCGCCGCCGCGTCCGCCGGCGGGTAGTAGGCGCGGGCGGCGCGGACCAGCGGGCTGAACATCAGCAGCGCGCCGACCGGAGATCGCGGGCGGTCGCGCAGATAGGTCCGTCCCACCATCGCCCCCTCGCTCTGGCCGAGCAGGGCCACCGGGCGGCCGGTCCGGGCGTGCAGCGCGTCCACCTGCCGGGCCAGCAGCACCGCGCTCGACTCGAGCGAGCGATGCGTGTCCCGGGCGTCGTAGGGCAGCGGGCGACCGGTGGCGTCCTGGCCGGCGTAGGAGAACGTCGCCGCCGCCGGGTCGACCGCCGGCCGCCCGTCGTACCGCGAGTTGTGCCCGCCGAGCACGATCACCGCGTACCGGACCGAGGCGGGCAGCCGCCGGTCGAGCAGCGGCGGCCGGAAGTCGATCGTCTGGTACGCCGGGCTGGACGTCACCGCCTGCACCGCCACCGGGATCGCCAGGGCGAGCACGACGACGATCGGGACCACCGGCACCCGCGGCCAGTGAACCCGGGCCGGCAGGACCGCCGCCCGCACCGACCGGTTCCACAGCAGGCCGTTGCCGGCGCCGGCGAACGCCGCCACGAGCAGCGTCCACCAGCCGGGCACCCGCCAGACGACCGCGCCGGCCAGCGTGATCACCACGAAGTCGAGCAGTGACCAGCCGACGAGCGCCGCCGACGGCAGGCCGCGCATCCAGTCGCTGCCGACGGCCGCCCGTTGCAGGAACGGCGCGAGCAGCAGCATCGGCCCCACCGCGGCGAACACGAACCAGGAGAGGGACACCACCCCCGCGGCGACGGAGAGCGCGGCGAACGGGGAGACGATCACCGCGGTCATCGCCGCGATCCCCAGGTTGCGCAGCAGGATCCGCCGGCGCGCCGGCCGGGGTTTCTCCGCCGGCCAGGCGAGGCCGACCAGACCCGCGGAGAGCAGCCCGCGCAGCCCGATGGCGACCACCAGCCCGATCGCGTACGCCTCCCAGGAGTTGTGGTAGACGAGCAGCCAGCGCATGTCGTTGTACGAGTCGTACGGCCACACGGCCGAACCCTGCGGGGACAGGCCCTCCGCGCTCCGGAACCCGAGCATCTCGAACAGCACGTTCTGCGCCACCGGTACGGCCGCGGCGAGCGCGACGAGCCCGAGCAACCTGCGCCTGCGCTGGCTCACCCATACCTCCTCGACCCCGACGCCTCCCGTCCCTGACTCTCCGACGCCGGGCGCCCCCTTGAGACGACATTCCGGAATGACGGGCCGCTGTGAGGCAGCCGACCGTTTCCCCAGCCCTCGACCGGCGTTAGGGTCGAAGGGCATCTGACTCATTACATCCGGAGGTCGACCGTGGCCGCACTGCGCCAGTACCTGGGCGTCTGGCGGGTCCCCGGCGCACCGATGCTGCTGATCCTCGGCATCATCGGGCGACTCGGGATCGGCATGACCCCGCTGGCGCTGCTGCTCGTGGTCGCACAGGTCACCGGCCGCTACTCCCTCGCCGCGGTCGCCGGCGGCATCTACGCGCTCTCCGGCGCCGCCCTCAGCCCGGTCGCCGGCCGCGTCGCCGACCGGGTGGGCCCCACCCCGGTGCTGCTGGCCACCGCGCTGGCCCACCCGCTCGCCCTGCTCGGGCTCCTCGCCGCCAGCAGCTCCGGCGCCGGCAACCTCGCCCTGATCTACCTGGCCGCGGGCGTCGCCGGCGCCACGTACCCACCGCTGACCGCCGCGATCCGGGGCGCCTGGAACGACCTCACCGCGCCGGCCACCGGCCGAGGCCACCTGCGCAACACCGCGCTCGCCGCCGAGACCTCCCTGTTCGAGATCGTCTTCGTGCTCGGCCCGCTGCTGGTAGCCGGCTTCGTGCTCGTCGCCGACGCCTCCGCCGCGCTGCTCGGCGCCGCCGTGGTCACCCTGGTCGGCACCGGCTCGGTCGCCCTCGGCCGGGTGATGCGCGCCTGGCGCCCACACCCGCGCGAGCACCACGCCCGAGGACTCGGCCCGCTGCGGGTCGGCGGCTTCCCCGCCCTGCTGGTCTGCGTGGCAAGCCTCGGCATCGCGTTCGGCGCCTCCGGCGTGATCGTCCCGGCCTTCGCCGGCAACACCGGCGCCGCAGACCCGGAGAGCTTGGCCGGCCTGCTGCTCGCCGTCTGGGGCATCGGCAGCGCCGCCGGCGGCTTCTGGTTCGGCGTACGCAAGCCGGCCGTCAACATGACCCGCCAGTTCGCCTGGCTGCTCGGCACCGTGGCGGCCAGCTTCGCCGTCTTCGCGGTCATGCCCGGCCCGGCCGCGCTCGGCGTCGCACTGGCGCTCGGCGGCGCCGCCATCGCCCCCGCGCTCACCCTGGAGAACACGCTCGTCGGGCGGATCGCCCCGGCCGGCATGCTGAACGAGGCGTACACCTGGGTGGTCACCATGTCGGTGGCGGCGAGCGCCGCCGGCGGCGCGGTCGCCGGCCTGATCGTCGACCACGCCGGCGGCGTGCCGTGGGCGTTCGTCTTCGCCGGGGCGGCGGTCGCCGTCGGGGCCGCGGTCGCCGCGCCGCCCCGCGGCCCGATCGCCCGGGCCGAGGCGACCGCGGTACGCGCCGAGCAGTCGCTCGCCGCCTGACGGTCCACGTCAGACCGGGCTCAGACGGCCGGCCGGTTCGCCGCTACCGGTAGTTGTTGAACTGGAGGGCGACCCCGAAGTCCTCGCCCTTGAGCAGCGAGATGACGGCCTGGAGGTCGTCCTTCTTCTTGCCGGTGACGCGGAGCTGGTCGCCCTGGATCTGCGCCTGGACGCCCTTGGGGCCCTCGTCGCGGATCTTCTTGCTGATCGCCTTCGCCTTGTCCATGTCGATGCCCTGGATCACCTTGGCGTCGATCTTGAAGATCTTGCCGGAGGACCTCGGGTCACCGGCGTCCAGCGACTTCAGCGAGATGTTCCGCTTGATCAGCTTCTCCTTGAAGACGTCAAGGGCGGCCCGCACCCGCTCCTCTGTCTCCGCCTGGAGGCTGACCGCCTCCTCACCCGACCAGGAGATCTCGGCACCGGTGCCGCGGAAGTCGAACCGCGTCGCGAGCTCCTTCTCCGCCTGGCGGAGGGCGTTGTCGACCTCCTGACGGTCGACCTTGCTCACGATGTCGAAGGACGGGTTCGCTGCCATGCTCATGCTCCTGCTGTCCGGCGGTGTGTCCTGTTCCGTCCCGCACTGACCAGCGTGGGACCTCCTGACGGTACCCCGTTGCGGTGGGGCGGGGGACAACCGCTATCCTTGCTTCCGCCGCCGCGTTGCGACGCGGTGGGGTGCCCTGGCGGGTTGCCCGAGCGGCCAATGGGAGCGGACTGTAAATCCGTCGCGAAAGCTTCAGAGGTTCGAATCCTCTACCCGCCACCAGGTGCAGATGCGGCCCCTGACCAGCAGAGATGCTGATCGGGGGCCGTTCTCGTCGGCCCGGCCGGGTCCGGCTCACGTCTCTGACGGCGTCGCCTCGTGCCCCGGCCTGCTGTGGGTGCGGCGCCGCTGCTTCATCTCCGCCTCGTAGATGTGCCGCCGGCCGCCGACCAGCTTCTCCCGGGCGTCCCGCTCGATCTCCTGGAACGCGGCGTAGTAGCCGTCGTCGAACTCCTCCACGATCTGGAACGTCCACCTCCCGGGTAGCAGGTTGCGTCCCAGCAGCTCCTGCTCGACCCGGTTGGCCATATCGTCGTGCCCGGCCTCGCGGAACAGCTGCACCACCCGGTCGAGGGTGAGGTCCGCGCCGCCGACGAGCTGGTGCGCCGAGTAGAGGTGACCGCGTACGCGGTGGATCGTCTCCAGGGCCTCGCTCAACTCGCCGAGCGCTTCGATCGTGGTGTCGTGGACGCCCCGGGGTCGAGCGTGGTGGCCGTCGACGGATGCTTCCTGCTCACGCATGCACCCGGGTACCCGGTAGGAATGTCCCTTATCCAACGCTGGTGCGGCGATCGGGACGGCGCCGGCGCGATGTCAAGGGGCCGCGGGCGTGGTCGCGGCTCGGGCCGGTGACGACAGCTGTGGTGGGCGTGGTGGGCGTGACAGGGACCGTATGGGCCGCGCACGCGGGTCGGCGACATCAGCTCGACGCGGTACGGGCGCAGGGCGCGGTGAGTGTGGCCATCGCGCTCGCGGCGGAGAAGCGGTTGGTCTATGCCCGCTTCCTTCACCTTGCCAGGACCGCCTACGACGAGGCCCGGGCGCTCGTCTCCGCGGGCGAGGCGCTGCCCCTGGACGAGGAGTCGCTGCCTCCGGTGCCGCCCGGTTCGGAGATCATCTACACGGGTCGTTACGAGTTGGCTACGCCGTTCGCGCTGGCCATGGCCGCGTTGCACAGGTGTTATGACGAGGTGGTCATCGTCGGCGGTCCGGGAATCAGAAGACATGCCACCGCCGCAATATCGGATATCAGCCGATATGCGTCAGGGATTAGGGACAACTGGGATGTCGATCGCACCATGAACGAGGTTTCCGCGCTTCTGCACGAGGATGCGACGAAGGTGACGCATGACTGATGATTCACTCGGGTTCGTAGGCGTGAAACCTTGCCTCAGACATCGATGATGGTGGAGGCTGTGCGGGGAGTTGGTCCGCGGGGAGGCGGGTCCTCCACTGTGGTCGTGGGTCGCGACCGGCGGGCCTGACAGGAGAATCAGGTCTTACGCGCGGTTTACGTGTGAAGTCGTTGTGCGCGCTTTCCGTAGCGACCGCGGGGCTGATCGTCACGTCGCGCTGGGCCGGAGGTCGGGGCTGGCCTGTCGAACGGATGATTTCCCGGTCTGACCACCCCTAGCAGGGGTGCGCACCGCTGTTGCGGGTGCGTGCCGTGTGGCACGATCGTGGAACCTCCACCATCGCTGTA
Organism: Micromonospora sp. WMMD975; assembly: GCF_029581215.1. NCBI lineage: Bacteria > Bacillati > Actinomycetota > Actinomycetes > Micromonosporales > Micromonosporaceae > Micromonospora > Micromonospora sp. WMMD975. The sequence continues at coordinate 4,978,848 of NZ_CP120739.1, read as the reverse complement.
ACTCTCCCGACAGGAGCAATCATGTCTGGTCGAAGGTTGGGCCGGCTGCTTGGCTCGCTTCTCGTTCTCGCCACCCTCCTGGGTGGTGTCGCTGGGGTCGATTTCGATGGCAGCAACGGGGGCATTCAAACGCAGGACTTCGTGTGGAACTGACCGGCTTTTCCGGTCGTTAACCGTTTGGGCCCGGCTGCCGCCTAGCATGTGACGGCCGGGCAAGCGGCTTGCGTCGGCGGCGAAGCGGTACACCGCCAACCCGAAGGAGCGGCATGATCGGTCGCGGCCAGCCACGCCGCCGGTCGTCCGAGGACGCCTGGATCATCACGGCGCCGATGGCGTTGATCGCCGTCGCCTGTTCCGTCGTCACCGGCCTGGTCTCCGATCATCCCGTCGGCAGGTGGCCGCAGGCGGCTCTTCTCCTCGTCCTCATGGTGGTCGCGGGGATGCCCCTGCTGAGCCTGGTCGTGCGCCGGCACTCGGTCGCGATCACCCTCACGGAGCTGCCCCTGGTGCTGGCGCTATTCTTCCTGCCGCCGCTGACGGTGGTGATCACGTACACCGCGGCGACGCTCATCGCCCACATCCGCCACCGGTTCTCGGCGCCGAAGGTCTGGTTCAACGGCGCCCGCGCGGCCGCCGGCACCTCGCTCGCGGTGCTGCTGCTCCAGGCGCTGCCGCCGATGGTGGGGGTCGGCCCGCGGACCTGGCTGAGCATCTTCGCCGCCGTCGGCGTGGTGATGCTGGTCAGCATCACGGCCGTGGTCGCCGTGCACACGCTGCTGCACGGCTGGCAGACCGGCCGGGGCGCGTTGCGCAGCGCCCGGACGGCGCTGCTGACCGCCGCGATCAACGTGTCCATCGGCCTGATCATGCTGATCCTGGTGCGCAGCAACTGGTGGTCGGTGCTGCTGCTGGCCGGGCTCGGCATCGGCCTGGTGCCGGTCTACCGCTCATACTCCCAGTTCTTCCGGCAGCACCGCACGCTCACCGATCTCTACGAGCTGACGCGGGCCGTGGTGGAGAGCGGCCAGAGCGGCACGCTTGCGGACGCGCTGCTCGTCCGCGTCCGTGCCCTGATGCAGGCCGAGTACGCGACGCTCTGGGTGCCGGCGCAGAGCCGCCACCCGGAGACGTTGCTGACCTCCCGGGCCGACGACCCCGGGCTGCTGGACGTGGCACACACCCCGCAGGCGTTGCGCGACAAGGTGCGCAGCACCCGGCGTACGGTGGCGGTGGGGCACGGCGTGACCACGGACGGCGAGTTCCGGGCGGAGCTGGACGAGCGGCGGATCAAGGACGCGGTCGCGACGCCGCTGCGGTCCGGCCAGGTGGTGATCGGCACCCTGGAGGTCGCCAACCGGGTCGGCGACGGCAACCACTTCACCGCGGCCGACATCGCCCTCCTGGAGACGGTGGCGGCACACGCCGCCGTCGCCCTGGAGAACTCGCGCCTGGTCGACCGCCTCCGGCACGACGCCGAGCACGACGCGCTCACCAAGTTGCCGAACCGCAGGCGGCTCACCGCCGCGGTGGCCGAGGCGGTCAAGGTCGGTGCGCCGGACGAGGTGGTGGCGCTGCTGCTCTTCGACGTCGACCGGCTCCGCCAGGTCAACGAGTCGCTCGGCCACGCGGCCGGCGACAAGGTGCTGATCGAGGTGGCCGAGCGGCTGCGGGCGTGCGCCCCCTCGTCCGCGCTCGTGGGCCGGGCCGGTGGCGACGAGTTCCTGGTGACGCTCCGGTTGGAGAGCGCCGACGCGGCCCTGGAGCTGGCGGCCCAGCTCCGGGAGCAGATCCGGGACGAGATGGTCTTCGACGCGCTCACCCTGGACGTGGACACCGCCGTCGGCGTGGCCGTCCACCCCGACCACGGCAGCGACGCGGTGGCCCTGCTCCAGCGGGTCGACCTGGCCGCCAACGCGGCCAAGTCGGTGCCGGGCAGCGTGCAGCTCTACAGCCCGGCGTTGGAGTCGCGCTCGTTGCGCCGGCTCGGTCTCGCCGGCGACCTGCAACGGGCGCTGGCGGACGGTGAGCTGGAGGTCTACTTCCAGCCGAAGGTCACGCTGCGGGACCGCCGCCTGGTGGGCGTGGAGTGCCTGGCGCGTTGGGAACACCCGGCGCACGGCACGGTCGCGCCGGACGACTTCGTGGCGGTGGCCGCGCACACCGGTCAGCTCGGCCGGCTCACCGAGTTCGTGCTGCGGGAGAGCCTGCGGCGCAGCCGCGACTGGAGCCACGGCGAGCGGGCGCTCTCCGTCTCGGTCAACCTCGCCGCCCGTACGCTCAACGACCAGCACTTCCCGGCGTTGGTGCGGGACCTGCTGGCCGAGTACGAGGTACCGCCGCAGCGGCTCACCCTGGAGATCACCGAGGCCGGTGTGCTGGACGGCACCGAACGTCCCATCCCGACCCTGCGGAGCCTCCGGGACCTCGGGGTCCGACTGGCGGTGGACGACTTCGGCACCGGCAACTCGTCCCTGGCCCAGCTCCGCCGGCTGCCGGTGCACGAGGTCAAGGTGGACCGGTCGTTCGTGCAGGGGATGGCGACCGATCCGGGCGACCTGGCCATCGTCAACGCGGTGGTGACGCTCTCGCAGCAGTTCGGCCTGACCGTGGTGGCCGAGGGGGTGGAGAGCGAGCTGACGCTGGAACTGCTCCAGGACATCGGCTGCGAGATCGGCCAGGGCTACCTGTTCAGCCGGCCGCTGCCGTACGAGCGCCTGGAGGCGTGGTTCGGCGCCCAGGTCGACCCCGAGACGGTCGTCGCCGGCGAGCTGCCGCGCCTGCGTGTGGTGCCCTGAGCAGGTGCGCCACCTGTCGGGGGGATCCGATTTCACCTCGCCGACGCGGTCGTGTACTGTTTCCTCTGCGCGACACCCCTGGGGTGATCGGGCAGGCCCCCTTAGCTCAGTCGGCAGAGCGTCTCCATGGTAAGGAGAAGGTCTACGGTTCGATTCCGTAAGGGGGCTCAGAGGGTCCGGCTGGACCCGCCACGGCGGTGTAGCTCAGATGGCAGAGCAAGCGGCTCATAATCGCTGTGTCGCCGGTTCAAGTCCGGCCACCGCTACTCTCGTCCTCCGGGCCCGCCCGGTGGCCGGTGGGATGGGCGCCACAGGCGCCCACTTTGCATGTCCGCGGCGTCAGCACGTAAGCTGACACGCCGTAGTTGATACCCGTGAGCGAGGAAGGCACTCCGCCGTGGCGAAGGCGACCGATGTCCGGCCGAAGATCACTTTGGCGTGTGTGGAGTGCAAGGAGCGCAACTACATCACGCGCAAGAACCGCCGTAACGACCCGGACCGCATCGAGCTGAAGAAGTTCTGCCCCCGGGACGGCAAGCACACCGTCCACCGCGAGACCCGCTGACGCACGGCCGGCGCCGCCGGCCCGCAGCAGCTTCACCGACGCCGATCCGCCAGGTCGACGGCCCTGAGGGCCAGCCGACCGCTCGGATCGGCGTTCGTGCTTTACGTGTAGGTTCGCGGCATGTCCCTGGACCCGTCCTTCGTCGGCCGGACGTATCCGCCGACCGCCCCCTACCAGGTGGGCCGAGAAAAGATCCGTGAGTTCGCGACCGCCGTCGGCGCGACCGACCCGGCGCACCACGACCCGGAGGCGGCCCGCGCGCTCGGCCATCCCGACGTGGTGGCGCCGCCGACCTTCCCGGTGATCGTGACGATGGCGGCCAGCCGGCAGATCGTCGAGGACCCGGAGCTTGGCGTCGACTACAGCCGGGTGGTCCACGGCGACCAGCGGTTCGCGTACACCCGGCCGGTGGTGGCCGGGGACGAGCTGGTGTGCGTGAACACCATCGAGGACGTCAGCAGCCGGGGCGGCCACGGATTCCTGACCACCCGCACCGACGTGCGCACCTCCGACGGTGAGCCGGTGGTCGCGGTCTGGTCCAAGATCGTCGTACGCGGGGAGGCGTGAGGATGGAACTGCCCGTCCAGACCTACCGGGTGACCCGGGCGGACCTGGTCCGCTACGCGGGCGCCTCGGGGGACTTCAACCCGATCCACTGGAGCGACCGGACCGCCGCCGGAGTGGGCCTGCCCGGGGTGATCGCCCACGGCATGTTCACCATGGCTCTGGTCGGTCGCGCGGTCGTCGGCTGGGCCGGTTCGCCGGACGCGGTGGTCGACTTCGGCGTCCGCTTCACCCGGCCGGTGGTCGTCCCGGACACCGACGAGGGCACCGAGATCGAGGTCGCCGCGGTGGTCAAGGAGGTCACCGAGGCGGGTCTGACCAGGCTCGACATCACCGCGACGTGCCAGGGCGAGAAGGTGCTCTCGCAGGCCCGGGCGCTGGTCCGCGTTTCTCGCTGAGGGGCGACCCGACGCGCGTGGGGTGGACCGGTTGGGAAAGTCGTACGACTACCCGTACACTGGTCCGCCGTGGGGCAAGTGACCCCCGCTCGGCACCTTGTGTCCGGGTGGAGGTGAGTTGCCGCACAGGGGTGTAGCTCAATTGGCAGAGCAGCGGTCTCCAAAACCGCAGGCTGCAGGTTCAAGTCCTGTCACCCCTGCGCCTCAGGCCTGACCGTTCCCGTGGGTCGCGCCGCCGTTCGCGGTGGCGTCCGGCCCGTGGTGGTGGCACCGGTGGGGTGGTTCCGAGGCGTTCGGGGCTCTCCTGACCGGTCCGCCGGCCGCGGCCCGTCGCGGGACGGTTGGTCCGGCCGGCGTGACCAACACGCCGCGCACGCCGCCCGGCGTGCGACCCCATACCCCGCACGGAGGGCGAAGTGGCCGAGAAGAAGCGGCGCGGCGAGGACGACGGCGACGAGCGTCTGAACGACGACGCGACTGTCGACGACGTGGCCGACGACGACGTGGCCGACGATGCCGCCGACGCGGACGAGCCGGTCTCCCGGGGCGGCACGGCGACCCGCAAGCGGGCGCACGCCGAGCCCGCCGAGGGCCGGAAGACCCGTAAGGACACCGAGCGGATCGGGCTCTTCGCCCGCATCGCGCGGTTCTTCCGCGAGGTCGTGGCCGAGCTGCGTAAGGTCATCTGGCCGACCCGCAAGGAGCTGCTGACCTACACGGCCGTGGTGGTCACCTTCGTCGCGGTGATGCTGGCGATCGTGGCCGGCCTGGACTACGGCTTCGCCAAGGCGGTGCTGTGGGTCTTCGGCAACCCCAGCTGACCTGCGGACAGCGATACTGACGGAAGTGAGCGAGCGTGCCTGAGTACGACGAGACCGCCGAGACCCCGGACGAGCAGTCCGCGGTGGCGACGGCGGACAGCAACGAGTCGGTCGAGGCCGCCAGCGAGCCGGAGTTCCCGACCACCGAGCCGGCCCCGGACGAGGACTTCGATCCGGTGGCCGAGCTGCGCCAGAAGCTGCGCTACGCGCCCGGTGACTGGTACGTGGTGCACTCGTACGCCGGCTACGAGAACAAGGTCAAGACCAACCTCGAGACCCGGATCACGTCCCTCGACATGGAGGACTACATCTACCAGGTCGAGGTCCCGACCCGGGAAGAGGTCGAGGTCAAGAACGGCAAGCGGTCGCAGGTCCAGGCGAAGGTCTTCCCGGGCTACATCCTGGTCCGGATGGAGCTGACCGCCGAGTCCTACTCCTGCGTCCGGAACACCCCGGGGGTCACCGGCTTCGTCGGCGCCACCGACCGGGCCGACCGGCCGGCGCCGTTGAGCCTCGACGAGGTGCTCAAGTGGCTCGCCCCGGCGGTCGAGACCGAGCAGAAGAAGGCGAAGCCCGAGGTCAAGGTCCTCGACTTCGAGGTCGGCGACTCGGTCACCGTCACCGACGGCGCGTTCGCGTCGCTGCCGGCGACGATCAGCGAGATCAACGCCGATCAGCAGAAGCTCAAGGTGCTGGTGTCGATCTTCGGCCGGGAGACGCCGGTCGAGCTGAACTTCAACCAGGTCGCCAAGATCTGACGTACGTCCGCACCGGCGGTCGGCCTTCGCGGGCCGGCCGCCGGTGTCGCGTCGGACTGCGCTACTCTTGAACGTCGGCCGTCCGCACCGCGCTGACCGTGCGCGCCCGCGGGCGGCGGAAAATCCCGGTTCCAAGCCCCAGGAAGAGACATGCCTCCGAAGAAGAAGCTCGTCAAGACGTTCACGCTTCAGCTGCCGGCGGGCCAGGCCACCCCGGCGCCGCCGGTCGGCCCAGCGCTCGGCCAGCACGGCGTGAACATCATGGAGTTCTGCAAGTCCTACAACGCGCAGACCGAGTCCCAGCGGGGCGACGTCGTCCCCGCCGAGATCAGCGTCTACGAGGACCGCACCTTCACCTTCGTGCTGAAGACCCCGCCCGCCGCCCGGCTGCTGATCAAGGCCGCCGGCGTGCAGAAGGGCTCGGGCGTCCCGCACAAGGAGAAGGTCGGCTCGGTCACCCGCGCCCAGCTGCGCGAGATCGCCGAGAAGAAGATGGCGGACCTCAACGCCAACGACATCGACCAGGCCGAGAAGATCATCGCCGGCACCGCCCGGTCGATGGGCCTGACCGTCGCCGACTGATCTCGCTCCACCGCTCCACCCGATCCGTTCGTGGGAGGGCCGCGATGCCGCGCGCCCGCCAGAGACCACAGGAGTCACCAGAAATGCAGCGCAGCAAGAGCTACCGCAAGGCCGCCGAGGTCATCGACCGGTCCAAGCTCTACGCCCCCGCCGAGGCCGTCAAGCTGGCCAAGGAGAACACCAACGTCAAGTTCGACGCCACGGTCGAGGTCGCGATGCGCCTCGGCGTCGACCCCCGCAAGGCGGACCAGATGGTCCGCGGCACGGTCAACCTGCCGCACGGCACCGGTAAGACCGCCCGCGTGATCGTCTTCGCCGCCGGCGCGAAGGCCGAGGAGGCCGCCGCGGCGGGTGCGGACGAGGTGGGCACCGACGAGCTGGTCGCCCGGATCCAGGGTGGTTGGCTGGACTTCGACGCGGCGATCGCCACGCCGGACCAGATGGCCAAGATCGGCCGGATCGCGCGGATCCTGGGCCCGCGCGGCCTGATGCCGAACCCGAAGACCGGCACCGTGACCATGGACGTCACCAAGGCGGTCGCGGACATCAAGGGTGGCAAGATCACCTTCCGGGTGGACAAGCACTCCAACCTGCACCTGATCATCGGCAAGGCCTCCTTCTCCGAGACCCAGCTGGTGGACAACTACGCCGCGGTGCTGGACGAGGTGCTCCGCGCCAAGCCGTCCGCGGCCAAGGGCACCTACCTCCGGAAGGTCACCCTGACCACCACCATGGGCCCGGGCGTCCCGGTCGACCCGAAGGTGGTCAAGAACCTCCAGGAGGGCTCGGCCGAGGGCTGAGCACGCGCTTCCCGGACGGGGCCCCGCCACCACGCCGTGGCGGGGCCCCGTCCGTCTGTCCGATGTGGCAGGCTCGGCGCATGCGGTTCGACGGGGTATGGCTCCGCTACCACAGGCGCGGTCCCTGGGTGCTGCGGCAGGTCGACGCGGCGATCGGCCCGGGTGACGTCGTGGTCGTGCTCGGCCGCAACGGAGCGGGCAAGTCCACGCTGCTCCAGCTCGCCGCCGGGGTGTTGCGTCCGGGCCGGGGCCGGGTGGTCGACCGGCCGGCCACCGTCGGGTGGGTGCCCGAGCGGTTCCCGGCCGACCAGCCGTTCACCGTCGGGGCCTACCTGGCCGCGATGGGTCGCGTCGCCGGCCTGTCCGGGCCCGCCGCCGACCGGGCGGTGCGTCACTGGGTGGAACGGCTGGGCCTGACCCGGTTCCACGACGTGCGCCTGCCGCAGCTGTCGAAGGGCACCGCCCAGAAGGTCGGCCTGGCGCAGGCGCTGTTGCGCCCGCCCGGCCTGCTTGTGCTCGACGAACCCTGGGAAGGGCTGGACGCGGCAGCCCGCGAGTTGGTCCCCGAGATGATCGGCGAGGTGTTGGCGGGCGGCGGTGCGGTGCTGGTCAGCGACCACCGGGGGGAGACCGTCCGTCTGCCCGGCGCCCGGCAGTGGTCGGTCGCCGACGGCACGCTGGCCGAGGCGGCGTCGTCCGGGGGCGCGGCCGTCGCCGTGGTCGAGCTGGCGGTGCCGGCCGCGCGGCTCGCCACCACCGTCGCCCGCCTGCGCGCCGACGGCCATCAGATTCTTCGGGTACGCGACCACGCCGTCCCCGCCGCAGCCACGTCCCCGGAGCCGGCGCTCGCCGATCCGCCGGGCGGCCCGGCCGAGGCGCCGACGGGCGTCCCCACGTCGTCGGGCGGCCCGGCTGAGGCTTCGTCTGGCGCTTCGTCCGGGGCTTCGTCGGGCAACCCGGGCGGCGAAACGCCGTCCGCCGGCCTGGCGCCGGGTGACGATCCGGCCGGGGCAACACCGGCCGTCCGGACCGGCCGGGACGGGACGACGTCGGAGGTGACCCGGTGATCGCCCTGGTGCGGTTGCGGCTGGCCGGCTTCGTGCAGACCGGGCGGGTGCTGGCACCGATGCTTGCCGGCCTCTTCGCCCTGGGCATTCTCTACGGCGGCGGTGGCGGGGGCCGGCCCGCGGGGGTCTACGGCGTCTCCGCGGTGGTGATCTTCCCGGTGCTGGCCTGGCAGACCAAGATCCTGCTGGACGTCGAACCCGACGTGCAGCGCCGGTTGGCCCGGGTCGTCATCGGGCCGGTCCGGGAACGGGTGGCCGGCCTGCTCGCGGCGTTCGTCGCCGGGCTCGTCCTGGTGCTGCTCGCGTTGGCGATGCCGTGGCCGCTCGGCGCGGTGTCGCTGGAGAGCGGGCCGGAGGGCCGGTCGGCTCTCGTCGGGGTGGCGCTCGGCGTCTGGGCGCACCTGCTCGGGTTGCCGGCCGCGGTGGCTCTCGGCGCGCTGGCCAGCCGGGCGATCACCCGCAGCGCCGGTTACGGCGCGGCCGTGCTGGCGGTCGGGCTGGTCGGGGTGGTGGTGTGCGGGCTGTCCGGCTCGGTGGTGCCGTGGCTGGTCCCACCGGTGATGGCGACCGCGCGGGCGGTCAACGAGCCGATCGCTGCCGGCACCGGCCTGCTGCTCACCGGCTGGGCGGCGCTCTGGACCGTGGTGGTGCTGGCCGGCTACGCCTGGGGGCGGCGCGACCGAGCCTGATCAGGCGGGTGACCGGGAGCACCCGCAGACGATTTGGCGCTCCGGCTCACGTCACGTAACCTGGTGCGGTAGTTCCACCCAAAGACCGCTGGTCACCGTGCCTCGGCACGGTCGAAGGTCCCGCGACGACGGGCGACCCGCGCAGGGCGGCAAGCGAAACTCGGTGTCACGCACGGTCCGCCGACTGTGCCCCATGATCCCGGCCCTCGCCCCGTGCGCCCCGCGCCGGGGCTCTTTCGTTGTTCACGGTCCCTCCGCCGCCGTCGCGAGCCTCCGCTCGTCGCCGGCGAGCCAGCTCCGAGCAACGAGAGAGGAGGGACATGGCGGACAAGCCGATCCGGGCCGACAAGGCCACGGCCGTCTCCGAGCTGACCGAGAGCTTCCGCTCGTCGGGAGCCACCGTGCTCACCGAGTACCGCGGGCTCACGGTTTCGCAGCTCACTCAGCTGCGGCGCACGCTCGGCAAGGAGACCAGCTACACGGTCGCGAAGAACACGCTGGCCAAGCGTGCCGCGGCCGATGCGGGCATCTCCGGCCTCGACGAGCTGTTCACCGGTCCTACCGCGCTGACTTTCGTTTCGGGCGACGTCGTCGAGGCGGCGAAGGGGCTTCGCGACTTCGCGAAGGCCAACCCGAAGCTCGTCATCAAGGGCGGTGTCTTCGAGGGCAAGGCCATTTCCGCGGCCGAGGTCACGAAGCTCGCCGATCTGGAGTCCCGCGAGGTGCTGCTGGCCAAGCTGGCCGGCGCCATGAAGGGCAACCTGAGCAAGGCCGCGGCCCTGTTCCAGGCCCCGCTCTCCAAGGCCGCCCGCGCGGCGGCCGCCCTGGCGGACAAGAAGCGCGAGCAGGAGGGCGCCGAGGCGGCCTGAGGCCGCACGGCGCACCACATTCTTAGTTTCCACTTGCAGAAAGGACGCCAGACATGGCGAAGCTCAGCACCGACGAGCTGCTTGACGCGTTCAAGGAGATGACGCTGATCGAGCTCTCCGAGTTCGTGAAGCAGTTCGAGGAGACCTTCGAGGTCACCGCCGCCGCTCCGGTCGCGGTTGCCGCGGCCGGCGGCGCCGGTGGCGCCGCCGCCGCTCCGGCGGAGGAGGAGAAGGACGAGTTCGACGTCATCCTCGACGCCGACGGTGGCAAGAAGATCCAGGTCATCAAGGTCGTTCGCGAGCTGACCGGCCTGGGCCTCAAGGAGGCCAAGGACCTGGTCGAGGCCGCTCCGAAGGCCATCCTGGAGAAGGCCAACAAGGAGACCGCCGAGAAGGCGAAGGCGAAGCTCGAGGGCGAGGGCGCCAAGGTCACCCTCAAGTGACCTCGGTTTGACCTGAGGCGCGCTTCCGGCTCACGTGAGCCGGGGCACACCGCGTCGCGGCGGGCGGTGATCCGGAACCGGATCACCGCCCGCCGTGTTCGTGCCGGCCGGCGTCACCGGTGTGAGCAGGGCGTACAGGATCCTCGCACCGATTTCCCAGCGACCCGGGGCAGGTCGTCCCGTCGGGGGAAAGACACCCCGAGCGGTAACCGGCCCTTGACGCGACACGGCCCGGCAGGCACGCTGACATCAGCAAGACCTTCCGCGCTTGCAACGGCCGCCACTCGGGTAAAGGCAACGGCAGCACCGCCGCCGCGGCACCCGGGCGGACCGGCAGGAGCGTCGCGTTCCGAGCGGCCCGGTGGACCCGGTTTTTCCGAGGTTCCAGGGCTTGTTCCGCGACGACCTGCGGGGTGGGCTGGACAGCGGTTAGCCTCTCGGCTACACTGCTAGTTTGCGCTGCCTTCCGACTTGACCCCTGCTCGGAAATGTCCGATTGTGGATATTTCTGGTGGGGTCATTGGAGTGCACGCGTACCAGCCGTTCTGCAGCACCGGTCCTCGGAAGGACGCATCTTGGCAGCTTCCCGCCCTGCGAAGACCAGTCGTACGTCGAGCGCTTTCGCGCCCCGCCGAGTTTCTTTCGGTCGGATCACCGAACACCTCGAGGTCCCCAACCTCCTCGCCATTCAGAACGAGTCCTTCGACTGGCTCGTCGGCAACGAGGCTTGGCAGGGCCGGTCGGCGGACGACCCGCACGCACGCTCGGGTCTCGCGGAGATCCTCGACGAGATCAGTCCCATTGAGGACTTCTCCGGCACCATGTCGCTGTCCTTCTCCGCTCCGCGCTTCGACGAGGTCAAGGCCTCGATCGAGGAGTGCAAGGAGAAGGACCTGACCTACTGCGCGCCGCTGTTCGTGACCGCGGAGTTCACCAACAACACCACTGGCGAGATCAAGAGCCAGACGGTGTTCATGGGTGACTTCCCGATGATGACGCCGAAGGGCACCTTCATCATCAACGGCACCGAGCGCGTCGTGGTCAGCCAGCTCGTCCGCTCGCCGGGCGTCTACTTCGACAAGCAGCCGGACAAGACCTCCGACCGCGACCTCTCCAGCGTCAAGGTCATCCCGAGTCGGGGTGCCTGGCTGGAGTTCGACATCGACAAGCGCGACACGGTCGGCGTACGCATCGACCGCAAGCGCCGGCAGGCCGTCACCGTCCTGCTGAAGGCCATCGGGTGGTCCGCGGAGCGCATCCGCGAGAAGTTCGGCTGGTCCGAGCTCATGATGACCACCCTGGAGAAGGACCACATCGCCGGCCAGGACGAGGCGTTGCTGGACATCTACCGGAAGCTCCGTCCTGGCGAGCCGCCGACCCGGGAGAACGCCCAGACCCTGCTCGACAACCTCTTCTTCAACCCGAAGCGGTACGACGTCGCGAAGGTCGGGCGCTACAAGTTCAACAAGAAGCTCGAAGTCGACGTGCCGATGAACACCGGCACGCTGACCGAGGACGACATCGTCGCCACCGTGGAATACCTCTGCCGGCTGCACGCCGGTGAGGAGGGCTACGAGGCCGACGACATCGACCACTTCGGCAACCGTCGCCTGCGCACCGTGGGCGAGCTGATCCAGAACCAGGTCCGGGTGGGTCTCTCCCGGATGGAGCGGGTCGTCCGCGAGCGGATGACCACCCAGGACGTCGAGGCGATCACGCCGCAGACCCTGATCAACATCCGCCCGGTGGTGGCGGCGATCAAGGAGTTCTTCGGCACGTCGCAGCTGTCCCAGTTCATGGACCAGACCAACCCGCTGGCGGGTCTGACCCACCGGCGCCGGCTGAGCGCGCTCGGCCCGGGTGGTCTGTCCCGTGAGCGGGCCGGCTTCGAGGTCCGCGACGTGCACCCGTCCCACTACGGCCGGATGTGCCCGATCGAGACGCCGGAAGGCCCGAACATCGGCCTGATCGGCGCGCTCTCCACCTTCGCCCGGGTCAACCCGTTCGGCTTCATCGAGACGCCGTACCGGAAGGTCATCGACGGTCGGGTCACCGACCAGATCGACTACCTGACCGCGGACGAGGAGGACCGGTTCGTCAAGGCGCAGGCCAACGCGCCGCTGCGGTCGGACGGCACGTTCGCCGAGGATCGCGTCCTGGTCCGCCGTAAGGGCGGCGAGACCGAGGACGTGGCGCCCGGGGCCGTGGACTACATGGACGTGTCGCCGCGGCAGATGACCTCGGTCGCCACCGCGATGATCCCGTTCCTGGAGCACGACGACGCCAACCGCGCGCTCATGGGCGCGAACATGCAGCGTCAGGCGGTGCCGCTGGTCAAGGCCGAGGCTCCGCTCGTCGGTACGGGCATGGAATACCGTGCGGCCGTGGACGCCGGCGACGTGGTCGTCGCCGAGGTCGGCGGTGTGGTCGAGGACCTCTGCGCGGACTACATCACCGTCCACCAGGACGACGGCCACCGCCGGACGTACCTGCTGCACAAGTTCCGCCGCTCCAACGCCGGCTCCTGCGTCAACCAGAAGCCGGTCGTCTTCGAGGGCGACCGCGTCGAGGCCGGCCAGGTCGTCGCCGACGGTCCGTGCACCGACGAGGGCGAGATGGCGCTCGGACGCAACCTGCTGGTGGCGTTCATGTGCTGGGAGGGCCACAACTACGAGGACGCGATCATCCTGTCGCAGCGCCTCGTGCAGCAGGACGTGCTCACCTCGATCCACATCGAGGAGCACGAGGTCGACGCCCGGGACACCAAGCTCGGCCCGGAGGAGATCACCCGCGACATCCCGAACGTCAGCGAGGAGATGCTCGCCGACCTCGACGAGCGCGGCATCATCCGGATCGGCGCCGAGGTCGTCCCCGGTGACATCCTGGTCGGCAAGGTCACGCCGAAGGGCGAGACCGAGCTGACCCCGGAGGAGCGGCTGCTTCGCGCGATCTTCGGGGAGAAGGCGCGCGAGGTCCGTGACACCTCGCTGAAGGTGCCGCACGGCGAGACCGGCACGGTCATCGGCGTACGCACCTTCTCCCGCGAGGACGGCGACGAGCTGCCCCCGGGCGTGAACGAGCTGGTGCGGGTCTACGTGGCCCAGAAGCGCAAGATCCAGGACGGTGACAAGCTCGCGGGCCGCCACGGCAACAAGGGCGTCATCTCCAAGATCCTGCCGATCGAGGACATGCCGTTCCTGGAGGACGGCACCCCGGTCGACATCGTGCTGAACCCGCTCGGCGTGCCGTCCCGGATGAACATCGGCCAGGTCCTGGAGACCCACCTCGGGTGGGTGGCCAAGACCGGCTGGAGCGTCGACGGTGACGACGAGGAGTGGAAGCGCCAGCTCCGCTCGATCAACGCGCACGAGTCCGAGCCGGACACCAACGTGGCCACTCCGGTCTTCGACGGTGCCCGCGAGGAGGAGATCTCCGGTCTGCTGGCGTCGACCCGGCCCAACCGGGACGGCAACCAGCTGATCGGGCGCACCGGCAAGGCGCAGCTGTTCGACGGTCGTTCCGGCGAGCCGTTGCCCGACCCGATCGCGGTCGGCTACGTCTACATCCTGAAGCTCAACCACCTGGTCGACGACAAGATCCACGCCCGCTCGACCGGTCCGTACTCGATGATCACGCAGCAGCCGCTGGGTGGTAAGGCGCAGTTCGGTGGCCAGCGCTTCGGCGAGATGGAGTGCTGGGCCATGCAGGCGTACGGCGCCGCCTACGCCCTCCAGGAGCTGCTGACCATCAAGTCCGACGACGTCCTCGGCCGGGTCAAGGTCTACGAGGCCATCGTCAAGGGCGAGAACATCCCCGAGCCGGGCATCCCGGAGTCGTTCAAGGTGCTGCTCAAGGAGCTGCAGTCGCTGTGCCTCAACGTCGAGGTGCTCTCCAGCGACGGTGTGGCCCTGGAGATGCGCGAGACCGACGACGAGGTGTTCCGGGCGGCGGAGGAGCTGGGCATCGACCTGTCCCGGCGCGAGCCGAGCTCGGTCGAAGAGGTCTGAGGCGGTGAGTCGGGGGTCGGCTGGCCGGCCCCCGCTCCCGCCCGTTAGCTAGCAGTACAGACGACGACATAGGGGACATAGTGCTCGACGTCAACTTCTTCGACGAGCTGCGCATCGGTCTCGCCACCGCCGACGACATCCGTCAGTGGTCCCACGGCGAGGTCAAGAAGCCCGAGACCATCAACTACCGCACCCTGAAGCCGGAGAAGGACGGGCTCTTCTGCGAGAAGATCTTCGGTCCGCAGCGGGACTGGGAGTGCTACTGCGGTAAGTACAAGCGGGTCCGCTTCAAGGGCATCATCTGCGAGCGCTGCGGCGTCGAGGTGACCCGCTCCAAGGTGCGCCGGGAGCGGATGGGTCACATCGAGCTGGCCGCTCCGGTGACCCACATCTGGTACTTCAAGGGCGTGCCGAGCCGGCTGGGCTACCTGCTGGACCTCGCCCCGAAGGACCTCGAAAAGATCATTTACTTCGCCTCGTACGTCGTGACGAGCGTGGACGCCGACGCGCGTCACCGCGACCTCTCGACCATCGAGAACGAGATCCTGGCCGAGAAGCGGCAGTCCGAGAACAGCCGCGACTCGGAGATCGAGAAGCGTGCCGCCAAGCTCGAGGCCGACCTGGCCGAGCTGGAGGCCGAGGGCGCGAAGGCGGACGTCCGGCGCAAGGTCAAGGAGGGCGGAGAGCGCGAGATGCGCCAGATCCGCGACCGGGCCCAGCGCGAGATCGACCGCCTCGACGAGGTCCTCGACACCTTCCGCAAGCTGGAGCCGAAGCAGCTGGTCACCGACGAGCTGCTCTACCGCGAGCTGCGGGACCGCTTCGGTGAGTACTTCACCGGCAGCATGGGCGCCGAGGCCATCAAGGCGCTGGTCCAGAACATGGACCTCACCGCCGAGGCGGAGAACCTGCGCGAGACCATCCGCTCCGGCAAGGGCCAGCGGAAGATCCGTGCGCTCAAGCGCCTGAAGGTCGTCGCGGCGTTCCAGAACACCCGGAACTCGCCGCTCGGCATGGTCCTCGACTGTGTCCCGGTCATCCCGCCGGACCTGCGCCCGATGGTGCAGCTCGACGGTGGCCGCTTCGCGACGTCCGACCTGAACGACCTCTACCGTCGCGTGATCAACCGGAACAACCGCCTCAAGCGGCTGATCGACCTCGGCGCGCCCGAGATCATCGTCAACAACGAGAAGCGGATGCTCCAGGAGGCCGTCGACGCGCTGTTCGACAACGGCCGTCGCGGTCGTCCGGTCACCGGCCCGGGTAACCGGCCGCTGAAGTCGCTCTCCGACATGCTCAAGGGCAAGCAGGGCCGGTTCCGCCAGAACCTGCTCGGCAAGCGCGTCGACTACTCCGGCCGTTCGGTCATCGTGGTCGGCCCGAAGCTCAAGCTGCACCAGTGCGGCCTGCCCAAGCAGATGGCGCTGGAGCTGTTCAAGCCGTTCGTGATGAAGCGGCTGGTCGACCTCAACCACGCGCAGAACATCAAGTCCGCCAAGCGGATGGTCGAGCGGCAGCGGCCGGTCGTGTGGGACGTGCTGGAAGAGGTCATCGGCGAGCACCCGGTCCTGCTGAACCGGGCGCCCACCCTGCACCGCCTGGGTATCCAGGCCTTCGAGCCGCAGCTGGTCGAGGGCAAGGCGATCCAGATCCACCCGCTGGTCTGCACCGCGTTCAACGCCGACTTCGACGGTGACCAGATGGCGGTCCACGTGCCGCTGTCCGCCGAGGCCCAGGCCGAGGCGCGGATCCTGATGCTGTCGTCGAACAACATCCTCAAGCCGGCCGACGGCAAGCCGGTCACCATGCCCACCCAGGACATGGTCATCGGTCTCTACCACCTCACCCACCTCACTCCGGGTGGCACGGGCGAGGGCCGGGCGTTCAGCTCCGACGCCGAGGCGCGGATGGCGTACGACAACGGCGAGCTGCACCTGCAGACCCCGGTCAAGATCCGGCTGCACGACGTGATCGGTGTCGACAACGGCGCCGGCGCGCAGCCGTGGACCGCGCCCGAGGGCTGGGTCGAGGGCGAGCCGGTGACGGTGGAGACCACCCTGGGCCGGGTCCTGTTCAACGAGACGCTGCCCCCGGGCTACCGCTTCGTGAACTACGAGATCCGCAAGGGGCAGCTCTCCGCGATCGTCAACGACCTCGCCGAGCGCTTCCCGAAGGTGGCCCTGGCGGCCACCCTGGACGGGCTCAAGGAGGCCGGCTTCCACTGGGCCACCTGGTCCGGCGTCACCATCGGCATGGAGGACGTCATCGCTCCGCCGCGCAAGCGGGAGATCCTGGAGCGGTACGAGAAGGAAGCCGACCGGATCGACAAGCAGTACCAGCGTGGTCTGATGACCGCCGAGGAGCGTCGCGGCGAGCTCATCGAGATCTGGACCAAGGCGACGAACGAGGTCGCCAAGGAGATGGACACCGCGCTGCCGCAGGAGAACCCGCTGTGGAAGATGATCAACTCGGGTGCCCGCGGTAACCTGCTCCAGCTCCGGCAGATCGCGGCGATCCGTGGTCTGGTGGCCAACCCGAAGGGCGAGATCATCCCGCGGCCGATCAAGGCCTCGTACCGGGAGGGTCTCTCCGTGCTGGAATACTTCATCTCCACGCACGGCGCCCGGAAGGGCCTCGCGGACACCGCCCTGCGTACCGCCGACTCGGGCTACCTGACCCGGCGTCTGGTGGACGTCTCGCAGGACGTCATCATCCGCGAGGAGGACTGCGGCACCGACCGGGCCATCCCGATGCAGATCGGTGAGCAGCTGGACGGCAAGCTGGTCGTGCACGAGCACGCCGAGACCAGCGTGCACGCCCGGACGCTCGCCGACGACATCAAGGGGCCGGACGGCACCGTGGTGGCCCACCGTGGCCAGGACATCAACTCCATCGGCGTCGACGCCATCGTCGCCGCCGGGGTGGAGACGGTCCGGGTGCGCAGCGTGCTCACCTGCGAGTCGAAGCTGGGCGTCTGCGGTGCGTGCTACGGCCGCTCGCTGCCGACCGGCAAGACCGTGGACGTCGGCGAGGCGGTCGGCATCATCGCCGCCCAGTCGATCGGTGAGCCCGGTACGCAGCTGACCATGCGTACCTTCCACACCGGCGGTGTCGCGGGTGAGGACATCACCCAGGGTCTGCCCCGTGTGCAGGAGATCTTCGAGGCCCGGGTGCCGAAGGGTAAGGCGCCCATCGCCGACACCCCCGGCCGGATCCGGATCGAGGACGGCGAGCGGTCCCGCAAGATCGTGGTCATCCCGGACGACGGCAGCGACGAGATCGTCTACGACAAGATCTCCAAGCGGGTCCGGCTCCGGGCGCACGACGGCGACCACGTCGAGGTCGGCGAGAAGCTCACCGAGGGCACCATCGACCCGCACGAGCTGCTGCGCATCCTCGGCCCGCGTGCGGTCCAGGTCCACCTGACCCAGGAGGTCCAGGAGGTCTACCGCTCGCAGGGTGTGCTCATCCACGACAAGCACATCGAGATCATCATCCGGCAGATGCTCAAGCGGGTGACGGTCATCGACTCCGGCTCGACCGAGTTCCTGCCGGGCGTGCTGGTCGACCGGGCGCTGTTCGAGTCGGAGAACCGCCGGCTCGTCGGCGAGGGTGGCGAGCCCGCCGCCGGTCGTCCGGTGCTGATGGGTATCACCAAGGCCTCGCTGGCCACGGACTCCTGGCTGTCGGCGGCCTCCTTCCAGGAGACCACCCGGGTGCTGACGGACGCGGCGATCCACGCCCGCAGCGACTCGCTGATCGGCCTCAAGGAGAACGTGATCATCGGTAAGCTCATCCCGGCCGGTACGGGCATCAGCAAGTACCGCAACGTCCGGGTCGAGCCGACCGAGGAGGCGAAGGCCAAGGTCTACTCGATGACCGGCTACCCGGAGACCGACTACGGCTTCGGGCCGGCCAGCGGCCAGGCGGTGCCGCTTGACGACTTCGACTTCGGGTCGTACCGCTAAACCGCACGAACGACGAGGCCCCCGGCATCCGCCGGGGGCCTCGTCGCGTTCCGGCGGGTCTTGATCCACTCCAGTACGGCGAGGTGGTGGGGTCAATGCGCCCCGGAACCCGCCACCTCGGCGGGCTGGTGTGGATCACCGAATCAGGCCGCCCGGGTGGGAGGCATGATGGAAAGCATGACGACCGTGCCCGGGCAGGTGCCCGTCGTGCCGCAGGCGCACCGCCATCCGCACGACCCGGAGCCGGTCCGCTCCACGAAGGCCCGCGCCGTCTTCGCGCTCGGCCTGATCGGTGCGTTGACCGGCCTCTTCGTCGGCGGGGTGGTGCCGTCGACGATCGCGCTCACGCTGGTCCGGCAGGCCCGCCGGGAGGCGTACGCGTCGGGGGGTTACCTGACCGGCGCGGACCGGCTGCGCCGCGGCGAGCGGCTGGCCCAGGTGGGCCTGGTGCTCGCCGCCGTCGCCCTGGTGGCCGCGGTGGTGATCGGGGTGGTCCGGCACGCCGACGCCTCGTTCGGGCACGACTTCGCCCCGAACATCGACTGACCGGGTGGGGGAGCGGGCTCCGCGCCGGCCACCCGGCGGTGACCCGCGACGGTAGCCTGGCCGGTGTCCGCCGCACGGCGGGTGACCATGGACAGGAGGACCCCGTGACGGAACCGGCTGCGCCGGGCGGCGACCCGACCCGCCCCGGCGCCGGGGCGGACCCCGCCGTGTCCCCGCGGGACCCGGCTCCGACCAGCCCGTGGGCGCCCCCGCCGGCCGCCGGCGGGCGCGTCGACTCGGCCGCCGGCGAGCGCGTCGACTCGCCGGTCGGGGAGCGTGCCGCCCCGGTTGGCGGGGAGCCAGCCGGTCCGGCCGGCGGAGAGTGGGAACGCGCCGACCGGGCTGGCGGGCCGGTGTCCGGGCCGCCCGGCCCTCGGCCGCCGGCGGGACCGTACCCTCCGGCGGTGCACCCTCCGGCGGTGCACCAGCAGCCGTCCGGGCCGGGTGCGCCGCCGTACCACCCGGGGCAGCCCGGGCACGGCGGGCTCGGGGCGTACCCGGTCAGCGGACCTGGCCACGGCGGTGGGTGGGGGACGCCGGGGAGCGGACCTGGCCACGGCGGTGGGTGGGGGACGCCGGGGAACGCGCCCGGCGGCGGGCCGGTGCTCCCGCCGCCTCCGCCCGAGGCACCCCGGCCGCCGAAGCGGGTGGACGCGGTGCCGGGTACCCCGTTCGGGGTGGTCCATCTCGACGTGCCGCCGGTCACCTCCGGGCTGGCCATCGGCTCGTTGATCGCCGGGATCGCCTCGATCCTGGTGTCGCTGCTGGTCTTCTGCTTCGGCATCGCGGGTCCGAACTACGGCGGCGCCTGGGCGGCGGGCGCCTTCACCGTGCTCGGCGCGCTCGGTGGGGTCGGGGCGATCGTGGCCTGGTTCTTCGCCCGGCGGCAGATCCGGCGGCCGGCGCCGCCGCCCGCGGTCCGGTTCACCGGCACCGGCCTGGCCGTGGCCGGGCTCAGCTGCGGCGCGGTCGGACTGCTGCTGAGTGTGATCGGGCTCGGGCTGGCCCTGGTGGTGCAGATCACGTGAGAACCGCTGGGGGATTCGTCGTTGTTCTGCGGAATGTCCTGCGTCGTCGGACCCGGGGCGTGTCCGGGCCGCCGGGCCGTACGCCGGATCAGCCGGTACACTTGCCACCGTAGGTGCCTGTCGGGGGCGTAACGGCGATCCGGAAGCCGGCCGGCGGGGCTGCGGAGCAGTCCCGACGAACCGTTCCGTTTTGACCGGCGCGCCTGTGGTGGGTACTCTTTCCCCTTGCGCCCGGGCTCGCCCGGGCAATGCGTGCGTGCGCTGGAGCCGGTCATCCCGGTGATCGCGTGGTCGCACCACCAAGACCAAAGATCCCGGGACGACGCGCGAGCGGCCGGCACGGGACCGTGACTCGGGCGACACGCCCGACCGCGGGTGCTGGGGTCCATGTGGCCCCGGTCGAAATGTAGGAGAGCCGTCCATCAGGCCGGCTAGAGCAGACGGCGCGGTCGCCTCGCAGCGGCCGAAGGGAGCGGAGAAACCCGGTGCCCACCATTCAGCAGCTGGTCCGGAAGGGCCGACAGGCCAAGACGACCAAGACCAAGACCCCGGCGCTCAAGGGGTCTCCCCAGCGGCGCGGCGTGTGCACCCGCGTGTACACCACCACTCCCAAGAAGCCGAACTCGGCGCTGCGCAAGGTCGCTCGCGTCAAGCTCAGCAGCCAGATCGAGGTGACCGCCTACATCCCGGGCGTCGGCCACAACCTGCAGGAGCACTCGATCGTGCTCGTGCGTGGCGGCCGTGTGAAGGACCTCCCCGGCGTGCGGTACAAGATCGTTCGCGGCTCGCTGGACACCCAGGGTGTCCGCAACCGCAAGCAGGCTCGCAGCCGTTACGGCGCGAAGAAGGAGAAGAGCTGACATGCCGCGTAAGGGACCCGCTCCGCGGAAGCCGCTGGTCGCTGACCCGGTGTACAACTCGCCGCTGGTCACCCAGCTGGTGAACAAGATCCTGCTGCGCGGCAAGCGTCAGCTCGCCGAGCGCATCGTGTACGCCGCCCTGGAGGGCTGCCGCGAGAAGTCCGGCACCGACCCCGTCGTCACGCTCAAGCGCGCGATGGACAACGTGAAGCCGACCCTCGAGGTGCGTAGCCGCCGTGTCGGTGGCGCCACCTACCAGGTTCCGGTCGAGGTCCGTCCGGCCCGCGCGACCACCCTCGGTCTGCGCTGGCTGGTGACCTACTCCCGGGCCCGGCGTGAGAAGACGATGATCGAGCGGCTGATGAACGAGCTGCTGGACGCGAGCAACGGCCTCGGTGCCGCCGTCAAGCGGCGCGAGGACACGCACAAGATGGCCGAGTCCAACAAGGCCTTCGCGCACTACCGCTGGTAACACCTGAGGTTCCGGCGCCCACGAGGCGCCGGAACCGCCACCAGTTGTGTCGAGACGACGATAAGTAGGGATTGAAGTGGCCGCCGCAGACGCGCTCGCCAACGTACGCAACATCGGCATCATGGCGCACATCGATGCCGGTAAGACCACTACCACCGAGCGAATCCTGTTCTACACCGGCATCACGTACAAGATCGGTGAGGTCCACGAGGGCGCCGCCGTCATGGACTGGATGGAGCAGGAGCAGGAGCGCGGTATCACCATCACTTCCGCCGCCACGAAGTGCGAGTGGAAGGGCCACACGATCCAGATCATCGACACGCCCGGTCACGTCGACTTCACGGTCGAGGTCGAGCGGTCGCTGCGTGTCCTGGACGGTGCGGTCGCCGTGTACGACGGCGTGGCCGGTGTGGAGCCGCAGACGGAGAACGTCTGGCGCCAGGCGGACAAGTACAGCGTCCCGCGCATGTGCTTCGTCAACAAGCTGGACCGGACCGGCGCCGACTTCTTCCGCTGCGTGCAGATGATGATCGACCGGCTCAACGCCACCCCGCTGGTGCTCCAGATCCCGATCGGCCTGGAGGGCGACCACATCGGCGTCGTCGACCTGGTCGGCATGCGCGCCCTCACCTGGCGCGGGGAGACCCAGAAGGGTGAGGACTACGCGATCGAGGAGATCCCGGCCGAGCTGGCCGACTCCGCGGCCGAGTGGCGCGAGAAGCTGATGGAGACCCTGGCCGACGTCGACGACGCGGTGATGGAGAAGTACCTGGAGGGCGAGGAGATCTCCACCGAGGAGATCAAGGCCGCCATCCGGCGCGCCACCATCGCCAGCAAGGCCAACCCGGTGCTCTGCGGCTCGGCGTTCAAGAACAAGGGCGTCCAGCCGATGCTCGACGCCGTCATCGACTACCTGCCGTCGCCGCTGGACGTGCCGGCGATCGAGGGTACGGCCACCGACGGCGAGACCCCGATGCTGCGGAAGCCGTCCACCTCCGAGCCGTTCTCCGGCCTGGCGTTCAAGATCCAGACCGACAAGCACCTCGGCAAGCTCACCTACGTCCGGGTCTACTCCGGCGTGGTCGAGACCGGTACCCAGGTGGTCAACTCCACCAAGGACCGCAAGGAGCGCATCGGCAAGATCTACCAGATGCACGCCAACAAGCGGGAGGAGCGCAGCTCCGCCAAGGCCGGCGACATCATCGCGGTCCAGGGTCTCAAGCAGACCACCACCGGCGACACGCTCTGCGACTCGGCGAACCCGGTCATCCTGGAGTCGATGACCTTCCCGGAGCCGGTCATCGAGGTGGCCATCGAGCCGAAGACCAAGGCCGACCAGGAGAAGCTCAGCACCGCCATCCAGAAGCTCGCCGAGGAGGACCCGACGTTCCGGGTCAAGCTCGACGACCAGACCGGTCAGACGGTCATCTCCGGCATGGGCGAGCTGCACCTGGACATCATGGTCGACCGGATGCGCCGCGAGTTCAACGTCGAGGCGAACTTCGGCAAGCCGCAGGTGGCGTACCGCGAGACCATCCGCCGCAAGGTGGACAAGATCGAGTACACCCACAAGAAGCAGACCGGTGGCTCCGGTCAGTACGCCCGCGTCATCGTGAGCGTCGAGCCGCTGCCGCTTGGCAACGACTCGCCGACCTACGAGTTCGCGAACGCCGTCACCGGTGGTCGCATCCCCCGGGAGTTCATCCCGTCGGTGGACGCGGGCGCCCAGGACGCCATGCAGTACGGCATCCTCGCCGGCTTCCCGCTTGTGGGTCTCAAGCTGACGCTGCTGGACGGGCAGTACCACGAGGTCGACTCGTCCGAGATGGCGTTCAAGATCGCCGGTTCGATGGTGATGAAGGAGGCGGCCCGCAAGGCCGACCCCGCACTGCTCGAGCCGATGATGGCCGTTGAGGTCACCACTCCTGAGGAGAACATGGGTGACGTCATCGGCGACCTCAACTCCCGTCGGGGCATCATCCAGGCGATGGAGGAGCGCAGCGGCGCTCGCGTCGTCCGGGCTCTGGTGCCGCTGTCGGAGATGTTCGGCTACGTCGGCGACCTGCGGTCGAAGACCCAGGGCCGGGCTAGCTACAGCATGCAGTTCGACTCCTACGCCGAAGTGCCGCAGAGCGTGGCGAAGGAGATCATCGCCAAGGCGACGGGTGAGTGACGCTCACCTGAGCCGGCGGAGATGATCCGAGGGCGGTCGCGGGAGGGTGCTCCCGCCCGCGGCCACCTCGGTCGGGTTGTGTGAATCCGGGCCTGTAGGCTTCATCGCCGCAGAACCCACAAAGGCTCTCCGGCCGTCAGGCCGGAAAGGCTGTCGACAGAGTCCTACGCGCCGACCGGCGCACCGGGGCGAACGAACCAAGAAAGTCCACAGGAGGACACCAGTGGCGAAGGCGAAGTTCGAGCGGACTAAGCCGCACGTCAACATCGGCACCATTGGTCACATCGACCACGGTAAGACGACGCTGACGGCGGCCATCACCAAGGTCCTGCACGACCAGTACCCGGACCTGAACCCGTACACGCCGTTCGACGAGATCGACAAGGCGCCGGAGGAGAAGGCCCGCGGCATCACGATCTCGATCGCGCACGTCGAGTACCAGACCGAGGCGCGTCACTACGCGCACGTCGACTGCCCCGGTCACGCCGACTACATCAAGAACATGATCACCGGTGCCGCGCAGATGGACGGCGCGATCCTGGTGGTCGCGGCGACCGACGGCCCGATGCCGCAGACCCGCGAGCACGTGCTGCTGGCCCGTCAGGTCGGCGTGCCGTACATCGTCGTGGCGCTCAACAAGAGCGACATGGTCGATGACGAGGAGCTCCTGGAGCTCGTCGAGCTCGAGGTTCGCGAGCTGCTCTCCTCGCAGGAGTACCCGGGTGACGACCTGCCGGTCGTCCAGGTCTCCGCGCTGAAGGCGCTCGAGGGCGACCCGGTCTGGACCGAGAAGCTGCTCGAGCTGATGAGCGCGGTCGACACCGCGATCCCGCAGCCGGAGCGCGAGACCGAGAAGCCGTTCCTCATGCCGGTCGAGGACGTGTTCACGATCACCGGTCGTGGCACCGTCGTCACCGGTCGTGTCGAGCGTGGCGTGCTGCTCCCGAACGAGGACGTCGAGGTCGTCGGCATCCGCGAGAAGGGCTTCAAGACCAAGGTCACCGCGATCGAGATGTTCCGGAAGACCCTGGACGACGCCCGCGCAGGTGAGAACGTCGGCCTGCTGCTGCGTGGCACCAAGCGCGAGGACGTCGAGCGCGGCATGGTCGTCATCAAGCCGGGCACCACGACCCCGCACACGGAGTTCGAGGCGACGGTCTACATCCTCTCCAAGGAGGAGGGTGGCCGGCACACCCCGTTCTTCCAGAACTACCGCCCGCAGTTCTACTTCCGGACCACGGACGTCACCGGCGTCGTCACGCTGCCCGAGGGCACCGAGATGGTCATGCCGGGCGACAACACCTCGATGTCGGTGAAGCTGATCCAGCCCATCGCCATGGAGGACAACCTGAAGTTCGCGATCCGCGAGGGTGGTCGTACGGTCGGCGCGGGTCGCGTCACCAAGATCATTAAGTGAGCTGGGTAACCCCGATTAGCGTTGCCGCCGGTCGTGCGGCATACTAGTCAGGTTGCGTAACGACGGTCGGTCACCCGCGTCCGGTTGAGGCCGGACCCCGGGAGGCAGACAGTCTCTCGCGTAGGGTGGTTGACCGCCATCGGCGGTCAACCACCCTCGCGCGGCGTTCAGGTCGCGGTTCCCGCGACCGGCGTCATGACCCACCGCGTGGTCAAGAGGATCGCTCCGGAGTCTCGGGGCGGAGCTTGGTCCACGGGCGCGACACGCCCGACCGCGGGGGTCGGCGGAAGTGGGCCGGTACCAGCCGGTACAGGCGCCCGCAACACAGCGGCATCGAGAGAAGGAACAGAAGCCACCATGGCGGGACAGAAGATCCGCATCCGGCTCAAGGCCTATGACCACGAGGTCGTCGACTCCTCGGCTCGGAAGATCGTCGAGACGGTGACGCGTACCGGGGCGCAGGTCGCTGGCCCGGTGCCGCTGCCCACGGAGATCAACCGTTTCTGCGTCATCCGCTCGCCGCACAAGTACAAGGACTCGCGCGAGCACTTCGAGATGCGTACGCACAAGCGTCTGATCGACATCATCGACCCGACCCCGAAGACGGTCGACTCGCTCATGCGCCTCGACCTGCCGGCTGGCGTCGACATCGAGATCAAGCTGTAGGGATCGATCAAATGGACAGGCAAGTCAAGGGGATCCTGGGCGCCAAGCTCGGCATGACCCAGGTCTGGGACAACAACAAAGTTGTCCCCGTGACCGTGGTCGAGGCCGGCCCGTGCGTCGTGAGCCAGGTTCGTAACGCCGAGAAGGACGGCTACGCCGCCGTTCAGCTCGCCTACGGAGCCATCGACCCGCGCAAGGTCAAGAAGCCGATCGCCGGGCACTACGCCAAGGCGGACGTCGCGCCGCGCCGGCACATCGTCGAGCTGCGCACCTCCGACGCCGCGGACTACGCGCCGGGCCAGGAGGTCACGGTCGACGAGTTCCCGCCCGGCGTCGTGATCGACGTGACCGGCAAGACCAAGGGCAAGGGCTACGCCGGCCCGATGAAGCGGCACGGCTTCCACGGTCTGCGCGCCAGCCACGGTGTCGAGCGCAAGCACCGCTCGCCCGGCTCGATCGGCGCCTGCGCGACCCCGGGTCGCGTCTTCAAGGGCACCCGGATGGCGGGTCGGATGGGTGGCGTGCGCTACACCGTCCAGAACCTCACCGTCCAGGCGGTCGACACCGAGAACAACCTCCTGCTCGTTCGTGGCGCCATCCCCGGCCCCAAGGGCGCGCTGGTCCTGGTCCGCACCGCGGCCAAGGCGAAGGTGAAGAAGGGCGGTGTGGCCAAGTGACCACCGTTGACGTCCTCGACGTCGAAGGCGGCAAGAGCGGCTCCGTCGAGCTGCCGGCCGACATCTTCGACGCGCAGGCGAACATCGCGCTGATGCACCAGGTCGTGGTGGCTCAGCTCGCGGCGGCCCGACAGGGCACGCACAAGACCAAGTCCCGCGGCGAGGTCTCCGGCGGTGGCCGGAAGCCGTACAAGCAGAAGGGCACCGGTCGTGCCCGCCAGGGCTCGACCCGCGCGCCGCAGTTCGCCGGCGGTGGCGTGGTCCACGGCCCGGTGCCGCGCGACTACAGCCAGCGGACCCCGAAGAAGATGAAGGCCGCCGCCCTGCGTGGCGCCCTCTCCGACCGGGCCCGCGCCGGCCAGGTGCACGTCGTCGAGGCGTTCGTCTCGGGCGAGAAGCCGTCGACCAAGGCCGCTCTGGCCACGCTGGCGAAGCTGACCGAGGCCCGCCGGGTCCTGGTCGTGCTCAGCAGCACCGACGAGCTGAACTGGGTGTCGCTGCGCAACGAGCCGCGGGTGCACCTGCTTGAGGCCGGGCAGCTCAACACCTACGACGTGCTGGTGGCCGACGACGTGGTCTTCACCAAGGAGGCCCTGGACGAGTTCCTGGGCGTGCCAGCCGAGACCACCGAGGAGGGTGGCAAGTGAGCACGATCGCCGATCCGCGTGACGTCATCGTCGCGCCGGTCGTCTCGGAGAAGAGCTACAGCGAGCTGAACCGGAACTGGTACACCTTCCTGGTGCACCCGGACGCGAACAAGACCGAGATCAAGATCGCTATCCAGCAGATCTTCAACGTCCGTGTCCTGACGGTCAACACGCTCAACCGCGAGGGCAAGCGCAAGCGGACCCGCACCGGGTTCGGCAAGCGCAAGGACACCAAGCGCGCGATGGTGAAGCTGGCTGACGGTGACCGTATCGAGGCCTTCGGCGGCCCGGTCAGCTGAGGGGTGTAGACAATGGCTATCCGTAAGTACAAGCCGACGACGCCGGGCCGGCGTGGCTCAAGCGTCGCCGACTTCGCTGAGATCACCCGGTCGACGCCGGAGAAGTCGCTGCTGGCTCCGCTGCCGAAGAAGGGTGGACGCAACGCCCACGGCCGGATCACCACGCGGCACCACGGCGGCGGCCACAAGCGCCAGTACCGCCTGATCGACTTCAAGCGGGTCGACAAGGACGGCGTGCCGGCGAAGGTCGCGCACATCGAGTACGACCCGAACCGCACCGCGCGCATCGCGCTGCTGCACTACGCCGACGGCGAGAAGCGCTACATCCTCGCGCCGAAGGACCTGAAGCAGGGCGACCGCGTCGAGTCCGGCCCGGGCGCCGACATCAAGCCGGGCAACAACCTGCCGCTGCGCAACATCCCGGTCGGTACCACCGTGCACAACGTGGAGCTGCGTCCGGGCGGCGGCGCCAAGCTGGCCCGCTCGGCCGGCGTCGGCATCCAGCTGCTCGGCCGCGAGGGCGCGTACGCGACCCTGCGTATGCCGTCCGGTGAGATCCGGCGTGTCGACGTGCGCTGCCGCGCCAGCGTCGGCGAGATCGGCAACGCCGACCAGTCGAACATCAACTGGGGCAAGGCCGGCCGGATGCGGTGGAAGGGCAAGCGCCCGACCGTCCGTGGTGTCGCCATGAACCCGGTCGACCACCCGCACGGTGGTGGTGAGGGTAAGACCTCCGGTGGTCGCCACCCGGTCAACCCGCAGGGTAAGCCCGAGGGCCGCACCCGTCGTAAGGGCCAGCCGAGCGACCGGCTGATCGTCCGCCGCCGCTACGCCACGCGTAAGCGCGGCTGAGGGAGATAAGACATGCCTCGCAGCCTGAAGAAGGGCCCGTTCGTCGACGACCACCTGCTCAAGAAGGTGGAGACGCAGAACGACAAGGGCTCGAAGAACGTGATCAAGACCTGGTCGCGGCGTTCGACGATCATCCCGGACATGCTGGGTCACACGATCGCCGTGCACGACGGACGCAAGCACGTTCCGGTCTTCGTGACCGAAGCAATGGTCGGGCACAAGCTCGGCGAGTTCGCGCTGACCCGCACGTTCAAGGGTCACGAGAAGGACGACCGGAAGAGCCGCCGGCGCTGACGCCGCGGGCATACGGATAGAGGAACAAGGGGTTACAGCGATGCCAGGAAAGGGCGACGCTCCGGTGCTTCCGGGCGCGCGGGCGGTTGCGCGGCACGTGCGCATCTCGCCGATGAAGGCGCGCCGGGTGGTCAACCTCGTCCGCGGCCTGCCCGCGAAGGAGGCGCTCACGGTGCTGCAGTTCGCGCCGCAGGCTGCGAGCGAGCAGGTATTCAAGGTGCTCGCGAGCGCGATCGCCAACGCGGAGAACAACGAGCGGCTGGACCCCGACGCGCTGCTCGTCAGCGAGGCGTTCGTCGACGAGGGCCCGACGATGAAGCGGTTCCGGCCGCGGGCGCAGGGCCGGGCCTACCGGATCCGCAAGCGGACCTGCCACATCACCGTGGCGGTCGAGGCGGTGGCGCCGGCCGCGCCGAAGAAGTCGGCCAGGAAGGCCGCTCCGGCCAAGCAGGCCGAGTCGGCCGCGCCGGCCGAGGGGCAGAGCACGACGGAGGGTGCCGAGTAATGGGTCAGAAAGTTCACCCCACCGGGTTCCGGCTCGGCATCTCGACCGACTGGAAGTCCCGCTGGTTCGCGGACAAGCTCTACAAGGACTACATCGGCGAGGATGTCAAGATCCGCCGGATGATGTCCAAGGGCCTCGAGCGCGCCGGCATCTCCAAGGTCGACATCGAGCGCACCCGGGACCGGGTCCGCGTCGACATCCACACCGCCCGGCCGGGCATCGTCATCGGCCGTAAGGGTGCGGAGGCCGACCGGATCCGCGGTGAGCTGGAGAAGCTCACCGGCAAGCAGGTCCAGCTGAACATCATCGAGGTGAAGAACCCGGAGTCGGACGCGCAGCTGGTCGCCCAGGGCGTCGCCGAGCAGCTCTCCAGCCGGGTCAGCTTCCGTCGCGCGATGCGCAAGTCGATGCAGTCCGCGATGAAGAACCCGGCCTGCAAGGGCATCCGGGTGCAGGTCTCGGGTCGTCTGGGCGGCGCCGAGATGAGCCGGACCGAGTTCTACCGTGAGGGCCGCGTCCCGCTGCACACGCTGCGGGCCAACATCGAGTACGGCTTCTTCGAGGCCCGTACCACCTTCGGCCGGATCGGTGTGAAGGTCTGGATCTACAAGGGCGACGCCGTCCCGGGTCGGGAGACTCCGGCCGAGACCGCCCCGTCGCGCGGCCCGCGCCGCGACCGTGGGGACCGGCCGGACCGGCCGCGTCGTGGCCGCTCGGGCTCGTCGGGTACGACCGCCGGTGGCACCGAGGCCGGCCGGGCTGCCGCGACCACCATCGCGCAGCAGGCGGAGACGCCGGCCGGTGAGCCGGTCGACAGCAGCGCTGTCGCCGCAGCCGCCTCGGCTCCGAACCAGCCGGCAGAAACGCAGCAGGAGGGCTGACAGATGCTGATGCCGCGCAAGCCCCCGAAGGGCTTCCGCAAGCCGCACCACCCGGACCGCCACGGCGCGTCCAAGGGTGGTAACCGGGTGGTGTTCGGCGAGTTCGGGATCCAGGCTCTCGAGCCGGCGTACGTGACCAACCGCCAGATCGAGTCGGCGCGTATCGCGATGACCCGTCACATCAAGCGTGGTGGCAAGGTCTGGATCACGATCTTCCCGGACCAGGCGCTCACCAAGAAGCCGGCCGAGACCCGGATGGGTTCCGGTAAGGGTTCGCCCGAGTGGTGGGTCGCCAACGTCAAGCCGGGGCGGGTTCTCTTCGAGATGTCCTTCCCGAACGAGCAGATCGCGCGAGAGGCAATGCGTCGCGCGATCCACAAGCTCCCGATGAAGTGCCGCATTGTTACGCGCGAAGTGGGTGAATCCTGATGGCAGCGGGCGTCAAGGCCTCCGAGCTGCGTGAGCTCTCCGACGAGGAGCTGGTCACGAAGCTGCGCGAGGCGAAGGCGGAGCTGTTCAACCTCCGCGTGCAGGGCGCAACCGGGCAGCTGGACAACAACCGGCGGCTGCAGGTCATCCGTCGGGAGATCGCCCGGATCTACACGATCATGCGTGAGCGTGAGCTGGGTCTCTCGGCCGCGCCGACTGAGGTGACTGCATCATGAGTGACGAGAACACGACCGCCACCGTGCGGGCCCGCCGCAAGGTCCGTGAGGGCCTCGTGGTGAGCGACAAGATGGACAAGACCGTCGTGGTCGAGGTCGAGGACCGGGTCAAGCACGCGCTGTACGGCAAGATCATGCGCCGTACCAGCAAGTTGAAGGTGCATGACGAGCAGAACTCGGCCGGTACCGGCGACCGGGTCCTGATCATGGAGACCCGGCCGCTCTCCGCCACCAAGCGGTGGCGGCTCGTGGAGATCCTCGAGAAGGCCAAGTAGCGAAGGCTCGAGCTCGGCCGGCATCGGTCGGGCGAACGTTCCGCCAGGCTCCGGCCGCCCTCGGCGGCCGGAGAACCGGCAGACATAGGAGATAGACGTGATTCAGCAGGAGTCGCGACTGCGCGTCGCCGACAACACGGGTGCCCGGGAGATCCTGTGCATCCGGGTTCTCGGTGGCTCCGGTCGGCGCTACGCGAGCATCGGCGACGTCATCGTGGCAACGGTGAAGGACGCGATCCCCGGTGCCGGCGTGAAGAAGGGCGACGTCGTCAAGGCCGTCGTCGTTCGGACCGCCAAGGAGAGGCGGCGGCCGGACGGGTCGTACATCCGCTTCGACGAGAACGCCGCCGTCATCATCAAGGACGGTGGGGACCCGCGCGGTACCCGTATCTTCGGCCCGGTGGGTCGCGAGCTGCGGGACAAGCGGTTCATGAAGATCATCTCTCTCGCGCCGGAGGTGTTGTGACCGTGAAGGTCAAGAAGGGCGACACGGTCGTCGTCATCGCCGGCAAGGACAAGGGTGCCAAGGGCAAGGTCATCGCGGCCTACCCGCGGCAGGACAAGGTCCTGGTCGAGGGCGTGAACCGGGTCAAGAAGCACACTCGCATCAGCACCACCCAGCGTGGCGCCAAGACCGGTGGCATCGTCACCCAGGAGGCCCCGATCCACGTCTCGAACGTGATGGTCATGGACTCCGACGGCAAGCCGACCCGCGTCGGCTACCGGATCGACGACAACGGCCAGAAGGTCCGCATCGCGCGTAGCACCGGTAAGGACCTGTGATGACCACGGCTACCGAAACGAAGACCCTGCCGCGTCTCAAGGAGCGGTACCGCAACGAGGTCGTGGCGAAGCTGCAGGAGCAGTACGCCTACGGCAACCCCATGCAGGTGCCCGGCCTGGTCAAGATCGTCGTCAACATGGGTGTCGGCGAGGCCGCTCGCGACGCCAAGCTGATCGACGGCGCGGTCCGCGACCTGGCCACGATCACCGGCCAGAAGCCGTTGGTCCGGCGGGCGACCAAGTCGATCGCGCAGTTCAAGCTCCGTGAGGGCATGCCGATCGGCGCGAAGGTCACCCTGCGGGGCGACCGGATGTGGGAGTTCCTGGACCGGCTGCTCTCGATCGCGCTGCCGCGTATCCGCGACTTCCGCGGTCTGGACGGGCGCAAGCTGGACGGGCACGGCAACTACACGTTCGGTCTGACCGAGCAGTCGGTGTTCCACGAGATCGACCAGGACAAGATCGATCGCCAGCGGGGCATGGACATCACGGTGGTCACGACCGCCACGACCGACGACGAGGGCCGGGCGCTGCTCAAGCTCCTGGGCTTCCCGTTCAAGGAGAACTGAGATGGCCAAGAAGGCGCTGATCCTCAAGGCGGCCGCGAAGCCGAAGTTCTCGGTTCGCGCGTACACCCGCTGCCAGCGGTGCGGGCGTCCGAAGGCGGTCTACCGCAAGTTCGGTCTCTGCCGGGTGTGCATCCGGGAGATGGCCCACCGCGGTGAGCTGCCCGGCGTGTCCAAGGCTTCCTGGTAATAGCCCGGCGCGCTCCGGCGCGTCAGCTGAACTGTCTCTTCGCCGTAGGCCCCGGGCCTGGCCCGGGGAACCCCGGCGAGAAAGGTTGACGAGTTTTCATGACGATGACCGACCCGATCGCAGACATGCTCACGCGTCTGCGTAACGCCAACCAGGCGTACCACGACCGGGTGACGATGCCCTACTCGAAGATCAAGGCGAACATCGCCGAGGTCCTCAAGGCCGAGGGTTACATCGCCACCTGGTCGGTCGATGACCCCGAGGAGGGCGCCGTCGGCAAGCGACTGGTCGTCGAGCTGAAGTACGGCCAGAACCGCGAGCGGAGCCTGGCCGGCATCAAGCGCGTGTCCAAGCCCGGTCTCCGGGTGTACGCCAAGTCGGACGGGCTCCCGCGGGTGCTCGGCGGACTGGGCGTGGCGATCATTTCGACGTCCCAGGGGCTGCTGACCGACCGGCAGGCCCGCAAGCGGAGCGTTGGCGGGGAAGTCCTCGCCTTCGTCTGGTAACGGGAGACAGGTAGAAATGTCGCGTATTGGACGTAAGTCGATCCCGGTGCCTTCCGGCGTCGACATCACGATCGACGGCCAGACCGTCAAGGTCAAGGGCCCCAAGGGCGAGCTGAGCCACGTGCTGGCCGAGCCGATCACGGCGGAGCGCAGCGAGAACGGCGAGCTGGTCGTCAACCGGCCGAACGACGAGCGCAAGGCCAAGGAGCTGCACGGCCTGAGCCGTACGCTGGTGGCCAACATGATCGTCGGGGTGACCGAGGGCTACCGCAAGAGCCTGGAGATCGCCGGCACCGGTTACCGCGTCACTGCCAAGGGCAAGGACCTGGAGTTCGCGCTCGGGTTCTCGCACCCGGTGCTGGTGCAGGCGCCGGACGGCATCACCTTCACGGTCGAGCGGCCGACGCTGTTCCACGTGGCCGGCATCGACAAGCAGCAGGTCGGCGAGATCGCCGCCAACATCCGGAAGATCCGCCCGCCGGAGCCCTACAAGGGCAAGGGCGTGAAGTACCAGGGCGAGGTCATCCGCCGCAAGGCTGGAAAGGCAGGTAAGAAGTGAGCGCCACGCTGCTCAAGCGCCGCCGCGGCGTCGCCGCAAAGCGTGCCGTCGGGCGTGCGCGTCGGCACTTCCGGGTCCGCAAGAACGTCAGCGGCACCGGCGAGCGTCCCCGCCTCGTCGTCACCCGCTCCCTGCGGCACGTGGTCGCCCAGGTCGTGGACGACACCAAGGGTCACACCCTGGCGTCGGCCTCGACCATGGACGCCTCGCTGCGCGGCGCGGAGGGCGACAAGAGCGCCCTGGCCGGCAAGGTCGGCGCGCTGCTCGCCGAGCGCGCCAAGGCCGCCGGCGTCTCGAAGGTCGTCTTCGACCGCGGTGGCAACCGGTACGCGGGGCGTGTTGCCGCGCTTGCCGACGCCGCCCGCGAAGCCGGGCTCGAGTTCTAACAACCCCGTCACGAGAGAGAAGGAAGGCTGCTGATGCCAGGTCAACAGCGCCGTGGCGGCGGGTCCGGTGGCAACGAGGGTGGTCGCCGCGACAACCGCCGTGAGGGCGGCCGCGGAAACGCGCCCGTCGAGAAGACCCCGCACCTCGAGCGGGTCGTCGCGATCAATCGCGTCGCCAAGGTCGTGAAGGGTGGTCGTCGCTTCAGCTTCACCGCCCTGGTGATCGTGGGCGACGGCGACGGCACCGTCGGCGTGGGCTACGGAAAGGCCAAGGAGGTGCCCGCGGCGATCGCCAAGGGTGTCGAGGAGGCCAAGAAGCACTTCTTCAAGGTGCCGCGGATCGGTCAGTCGATCCCGCACCCGGTCACGGGCGAGGACGCCGCCGGTGTGGTGCTGCTCAAGCCGGCCTCGGCCGGTACGGGTGTCATCGCCGGTGGTCCGGTCCGTGCCGTGCTGGAGTGCGCGGGCATCCACGACGTGCTCTCCAAGAGCCTCGGCTCGTCCAACCCGATCAACATCGTGCACGCCACCGTGGCGGCCCTGCGGGGGCTCGAGTCCCCCGAGCAGGTCGCGGCGCGTCGTGGCCTGCCGGTGGAGGATGTCGCGCCGGCTGCCATGCTGGCGTCGCGTGCGGGGGTGGCGTCCTGATGGCACGTCTGAAGGTCACCCAGGTCCGGTCCGGGATCGGGCGCAAGCAGAACCAGCGTGACTCGCTGCGTTCGCTCGGGCTCAAGCGGATCAACGACGTGGTGGTCAAGGAGGACCGGCCGGAGATCCGAGGCATGATCTTCACGGTCAACCACCTCGTGAAGGTCGAGGAGGTCGAGTAATGACGATCAAGGTGCACCACCTGCGTCCGGCACCCGGCGCCAAGACCGCCAAGACCCGTGTGGGTCGTGGTGAGGGCTCCAAGGGCAAGACCGCCGGTCGCGGTACCAAGGGTTCGAAGGCCCGGAAGAACATCTCGCCGGCGTTCGAGGGTGGGCAGATGCCCATCCACATGCGCCTGCCGAAGATGAAGGGCTTCAAGAACAAGTTCAAGGTCGTGTTCCAGGTGGTCAACCTGGACCGCCTCGCCGAGCTGTTCCCGAACGGCGGCGAGATCGGCCCGGTCGAGCTGGTCGAGTCCGGCGCGGTCCGTAAGGGCCACCCGGTCAAGGTCCTCGGCACCGGCGACCTCGGTGGTGTCTCGCTCCAGGTGTCGGCGCACGCGTTCAGCGCGTCGGCCAAGGAGAAGATCACCGCGGCCGGCGGCTCGGTCACCGAGCTGTAAGGCATGTTCGTGGCGCCCGCTCAGTTGTTCGTGACTGGGCGGGCGCCATGGTCTACCGGCGACGTGTGCGCCGGGTAACATCGGATTCGGTTTATGTAGCCGGGCACATCTGCCCGGACGGGGGTCGGGCTGTTAGAGTCCGTTCCCAGCCATGGATATCGGGCACTGGGCCCGACATTCACCCCGCCCCGCCAGGGATCGTCACCGGCGGCCCGCGTCGCGCAGGAGGAAGAAGTTGCTGTCCGCCTTTCTCAGTGCGTTCCGTACGCCTGACCTGCGCAAGAAGCTGCTGTTCACAGTAGGCATCATCGCGGTCTACCGGCTGGGCGCCACGCTGCCCAGCCCGGGCGTCTCGTACGGCAACGTGCAGAAGTGCCTCGACACCATCCAGGGCAGCACCGGCGTGCTCAACCTGCTGGATCTCTTCTCCGGCGGCGCGCTGCTCCAGCTCTCGGTCTTCGCGCTGGGCATCATGCCCTACATCACCGCGTCGATCATCCTGCAGCTGCTGACGGTGGTGATCCCGCGCCTGGAGCAGCTCCGCAAGGAGGGCCAGGCCGGTCAGGCGAAGATCACCCAGTACACCCGCTACCTGACGCTGGGCCTGGGCATCCTCCAGTCCTCGGCGTTCGTGGCGCTGGCCCGCTCCGGGCAGCTGTTCAACAACCAGTGCGACCAGTTCCCGATCGTGCCCAAGGGCACCGGCATCCCTGACTGGCTGACGCTCACCGTGCTGGTCATGACCATGACCGCCGGCACCGGCGTGGTGATGTGGCTCGGCGAGCTGATCACCGACCGGGGCGTCGGCAACGGCATGTCGGTGCTGATCTTCACGTCGATCGCGGCCCGGCTCCCCAGCGAGGGCTGGAAGATCAAGACCACCAAGGGCTGGGGGATGTTCCTCCTCGTCATCGCCCTGGTGCTGCTGGTCATCACCGCGGTCACGTTCATCGAGCAGGCGCAGCGCCGGATCCCGGTCCAGTACGCGAAGCGGATGATCGGCCGGCGGATGTACGGCGGCACGTCGACCTACATCCCGCTCAAGGTGAACCAGGCCGGCGTCATCCCGGTCATCTTCGCCTCGTCGCTGCTCTACCTGCCGACGCTCGCGCTCCAGTTCTTCGACCAGAACGACCCGGGCAAGACCCAGGCGTGGATCCAGAACCACATCGTGAAGGCGAGCGCGCCGGAGCACATCGCGATCTACTTCCTGCTGATCATCTTCTTCACCTACTTCTACGTGTCGATCACGTTCAACCCGACCGAGGTCGCGGACAACATGAAGAAGTACGGCGGCTTCGTGCCGGGCATCCGCCCCGGCAAGCCGACCGCCGAATATCTGGACTTCATCCTCAGCCGGATCACCCTGCCGGGCGCGCTCTACCTGGGCATCGTCGCGATCCTGCCGAACTTCTTCTTCATCTGGCTGGACAACCAGCAGTTCCAGAACTTCCCGTTCGGCGGCACCGCTGTGCTCATCATGGTCGGCGTCGGTCTGGAGACCGTGAAGCAGATCGAGAGCCAACTCATGCAGCGGAACTACGAAGGGTTCCTGCGGTAGATGCGACTCGTTCTGGTTGGCCCGCCGGGCGCGGGCAAGGGCACACAGGCGGAGTTCATCGCCGCTCACCTGGCGGTGCCGAAGATCTCCACCGGTGACATCTTCCGGGCCAACGTCACCCAGGGCACGCCGCTGGGGGTCGAGGCCAAGCGATACATGGACGCCGGCAAGCTGGTCCCGGACGACGTCACCATCAACATGGTGCGGGGCCGGCTCGCCGAGCCGGACGCCGGCGAGGGCTTCCTGCTCGACGGCTTCCCGCGGACCACGCCGCAGGCCGCCGAGCTGGACAAGCTCCTCGCCGACCTGGGCGGCTCGCTGGACCTGGTGCTGGAGTTGGTCGTCGACGACGACGAGGTGATCCGGCGGCTCTCCGGCCGGCGTACCTGCCGGGGTTGCGGCAAGATCTGGCACGTCGAGTTCGACGCGACCACCCGGGAGGGTGTCTGCGACAGGTGCGGCGCGGAGCTGTTCCAGCGGGACGACGACAAGCCGGAGACCATCGCCGCCCGGCTGCGGGAATACGCGGAGAAGACCGCGCCGCTCGTCGACTACTACGGCGCCCAGGGCAAGCTGGTGGGCATCGACGCGACCGGGCCGGTGGAGGACGTCACCGTCCGCGCCATCGACGCGCTACGGTCGTACGGAGGCTGACCGCCCGCCGCCGCCCGGCGGATAGAGTTCGAACAGCGGGGTACGCGTGACGTGCCCCGCTGTTCCGTGTAACGAAAGGTGTCGCCGTCATGCGCCGTCCCCAGCTGGACATCCAGCTGAAGACCCCCGAGCAGATCGAGCTGATGCGGGCCGCCGGTCTGGTCGTCGCCCGTGCCCTGGGCCGGATGCGGGAGGCGGTCGCGCCCGGCGTGACGACGGCCGACCTGGACGCGATCGCCGAGGCCACCATCCGCGAGGCCGGGGCGGTCCCGTCGTTCAAGGGCTACCACGGCTTCCCGGCGTCGATCTGCTCCTCGGTCAACGAGCAGGTGGTGCATGCCATCCCGTCGCCGAATCAGGTGCTGCGCTCCGGCGACCTGATCTCGATCGACTGTGGCGCGGTGCTCGACGGCTGGCACGGCGACGCGGCTGTCACGGTTGCCGTGGGCGACGTCGACCCGGCGCTGCTGCGGATGGCCGAGGTCGCCGAGGACGCGATGTGGGCCGGGATCGCCGCCGCGGCCCGGGGGGCGGCCTCCGGCCGGGGCCGGCTCACCGACATCTCGCACGCGGTGGAGACCGCGGTCCGCAAGGGCGGCCGGTACGGCATCGTCGACGGCTACGGCGGCCACGGCATCGGCACCGAGATGCACCAGGATCCGCACGTGCTCAACCACGGCCGTCCGGGCAAGGGTCCGCGCCTGGTGCCCGGCATGGCGTTGGCCATCGAGCCGATGATCACGGCCGGTTCCCCGCGTACGGTCGAGCTGTCCGACGGCTGGACCGTGGTGACGCGGGACCGGTCGATGGCGGCGCACGTCGAGCACTCGATGGCGCTGCTGCCCGACGGCGTGTGGGTGCTGACCGCGGTAGACGGCGGCCGGGCCCGCCTCGGCGACCTGGTCACCTCCCGCCAGCCCGCGGACTCGCCGGCGCGCTGACCCGGCCGGGGACGCCCACCCGGGCCCGGTTGGTCCTGGTTCGGGGCCTCGGCTTGCGTGATCAACTCCGTTTCGGCGCTCTGGCGGTATCGGGGTGGGTGTGATGCGGCCACTTCGGCGAACTGGTGTGGATCACGGAGGGCCGGGCGTTTCGTGCGGTGGCAGGGTGGTGGCATCCTTGCCGTCATGGACGGGCACCGGGAGATGCGAGCGGCCGACCGCGACCGGGAGGCCACTGCGGAACGGCTCCGGGTGGCGCTGGAGGAGGGCCGGCTCGGCCTGCACGAGTACGACGAGCGGCTGGCCCGCGCGTACGCCGCCCGGACCTACGGCGAGCTGGACGAGGTGGTCGCCGACCTGCCGGGGGTGGCGTCCGCCGAGCGATCCGCCCTGGCACCGCCCGCGCCGACTCCGCCGCCCGCTGGCGCCGAGCCGGCCACCTCGACCGGGTCCGGCCCGTCCGGAGCGCCGACGGCCTCCGGCGAACCCGAGGCGCCGGAGACCCGCTCCCGGCTGCTCTGGATCTGGATGCCCTGGCTGCGGGTGGCCGCGATCCTGGTGCCGATCTGGCTGATCAGTGCGGTCGCATCGGGCCACGTCGCCGGCGTCTGGCCGCTCTGGGTGCTGGGCCCGTGGGGTGGCCTGGTGTTGATGCAGTCGGTCGGGCTGATCGGTGTGGATCATGGCCGGAAGCGGCGCGACCGCCGGCGCTGAGCGTGGGTGCCCGAGGGGGTACGGCGACGGTCGCGGCCTTCCACCGCTGTGCCACTGGTCACAGTGGGTGCGGAAATCGGCCAGGCGCGGGGCGTCAGGGCCGGCCGGTTTGGCGGCAGCGCTCCGGCCGGCGTACACTTTCTGATCGGCGCACAGCGTCCACTCCGCCATGCCCACCCTGCGCTTCGGTGGGAGTCGGAGCCGCGGCTGGCGCGGGTCAACTGATCTTGATTGGGCGATCCGTGTAAGACGTTGTGAGCCGTCCGGAGTAACCGACGTCAGGACAGCGGAGTACATGCCGAAAAAAGACGGAGCCATCGAGATCGAGGGTCGGGTCATCGAGCCCCTGCCGAACGCCATGTTCCGGGTGGAGCTCGCGAACGGTCACAAGGTGCTGGCTCACATCAGCGGCAAGATGCGGCAGCACTACATCCGCATCCTGCCGGAGGACCGGGTCGTCGTCGAACTCTCGCCGTACGACCTGACCCGCGGGCGCATCGTCTACCGCTACAAGTAAGCCTGACGACGGCCGGGACGTCCCCGTGTCCGTCTTCGACGTCCGGGTCGCGACTCGTCGCGTTCCGGGCCGGATGGGAAGTAAGGCAACCGTGAAGGTCAAGCCGAGCGTCAAGAGGATCTGCAACAAGTGCCGGGTGATCCGCCGGCACGGCCGGGTCATGGTCATCTGCACCGACCCGCGCCACAAGCAGCGCCAGGGCTGACGCCCCACACGTCACAGCTCGTCCCAGCCGCGGACGGTGCGCTTCGCGCGTACCCCCTCGTGGTTGACCCCCGGTTGGAGGCCGGGGCCCGCTCGGGCAGCGGGGTGGGACGGGTCCACACCTCCGCACACATTTGAGGAGTACGCCCGCACATGGCACGTCTAGTCGGCGTGGATCTCCCCCGCGAGAAGCGGATGGAGATCGCGCTCACCTACATCTTCGGGGTCGGTCGCACCCGCGCCCTGGAGACCCTCGCCGCCACCGGCATCTCGCCGGACAAGCGCGTTCGGGACCTCACGGACGAGGAGCTGGTCGAGCTCCGGAACCACATCGAGGGCAACTACAAGGTTGAAGGCGACCTGCGCCGCGAGGTCGCCGCCGACATCCGCCGCAAGGTCGAGATCGGCTGCTACGCCGGCATCCGGCACCGTCGCGGTCTGCCCGTGCGCGGTCAGCGCACCAAGACCAACGCGCGGACCCGGAAGGGCCCGAAGCGGACCGTGGCCGGCAAGAAGAAGCCCGGCAAGAAGTAATTCTTACCCGGGTGACGGGTCGGCCGCCGCAGAGGTGGGCCAGGCCGCAACCCGTTCCGGAAAGTCAACTAGGAGCGCAGAAGACTTATGCCACCGAAGGCTCGTGCCGGAGCCGCTGTCAAGAAGGTCCGGCGCAAGGAACGCAAGAACGTCGCCCACGGGCAGGCGCACATCAAGAGCACCTTCAACAACACCATCGTGTCCATCACGGACCCGACCGGTGCGGTCATCTCCTGGGCCTCCTCCGGCCAGGTGGGCTTCAAGGGCTCCCGCAAGTCGACCCCGTTCGCCGCGCAGCTGGCCGCCGAGGCCGCCGCGCGTCGGGCCATGGAACACGGCATGCGCAAGGTCGACGTGTTCGTCAAGGGCCCCGGCTCCGGCCGGGAGACCGCCATCCGTTCGTTGCAGGCCGCGGGCCTCGAGGTCGGGCAGATCTCCGACGTCACGCCGCAGCCGCACAACGGGTGCCGTCCGCCGAAGCGTCGCCGGGTCTGAGAGGTTAGAGAGAGATGGCTCGTTACACCGGTGCTGACTGCCGCCGTTGCCGGCGGGAGAAGATGAAGCTGTTCCTCAAGGGCAGCAAGTGCGATGGCCCGAAGTGCCCGTTCGAGTCCCGGCCGTTCCCGCCC
The DNA here is from genome assembly GCF_029581215.1 of Micromonospora sp. WMMD975. NCBI lineage: Bacteria > Bacillati > Actinomycetota > Actinomycetes > Micromonosporales > Micromonosporaceae > Micromonospora > Micromonospora sp. WMMD975. The sequence goes on along the minus strand of NZ_CP120739.1, from coordinate 4,938,248 downwards.
GGGCAGCACGGCCGCGGCCGGACCAAGGAGACGGAGTACCTGCTCCAGCTCCGTGAGAAGCAGAAGGCCCGCCGTGTCTACGGCGTGCTGGAGAAGCAGTTCCGCGGCTACTACGAAGAGGCCGTGGGCAAGAAGGCCAAGACCGGTGAGGTTCTGCTGCAGATCCTCGAGTCGCGGCTGGACAACGTGGTCTACCGGGCCGGCTACGCCAAGTCCCGGGACATGGCCCGTCAGCTGGTCAAGCACGGTCACTTCACGGTGAACGGCAAGAAGGTCGACATCCCGTCGTTCCGCGTCAAGGAGCACGACATCATCGAGGTCCGGGGCAAGAGCAAGGAGCTCACCCCGTTCATCGTCGCGCAGGCCGAGGCCGGCTCCAAGACCGTTCCGGCGTGGCTCGAGGCCATCCCCAGCCAGATGAAGGTCCTCGTGCACTCGCTCCCGGCCCGACAGGTGATCGACACCCAGGTCCAGGAGCAGCTGATCGTCGAGCTCTACTCCAAGTAGGGCTCGTTGCGGTGGCCCGTCCTGCGGGGCGGGCCACCGGAACAGTTGTGTCGTGGGCGTCAAATAGCGGGCGCCCCGGAAGAGAAGAGAAAAGATGCTCATCAGCCAGCGACCGTCTCTCTCCGAAGAGTCGATCAACGAGACCCGGTCCCGGTTCACCATCGAGCCGCTGGAGCCCGGCTTCGGCTACACGCTCGGCAACTCGCTGCGGCGTACGCTGCTGTCGTCCATCCCCGGTGCGGCGGTCACCTCGATCAAGATCGACGGTGTCCTGCACGAGTTCACCACGATCCCCGGGGTCAAGGAGGACGTGGTCGAGCTCGTCATGAACATCAAGGAGCTGTGCGTCAGCTCCGAGCACGACGAGCCGGTCAGCATGTACCTGCGCAAGCAGGGCCCGGGCGACGTGACCGCCGGTGACATCCAGCCCCCGGCCGGTGTCTCGGTGCACAACCCGGACCTGAAGCTCGCCACCCTCAACGGCAAGGGCCGGCTCGACATGGAGCTGACCGTCGAGCGGGGTCGGGGCTACGTCACGGCGGCGCAGAACAAGCAGGCGGGCGCCGAGATCGGCCGGATCCCGGTCGACTCGATCTACTCGCCGGTGCTCAAGGTGACGTACCGCGTCGAGGCGACCCGGGTCGAGCAGCGGACCGACTTCGACCGGCTGATCATCGACGTCGAGACCAAGCCGTCGATGGGTCCGCGTACCGCGCTGGCCTCCGCCGGCTCGACGCTCGTGGAGCTGTTCGGCCTCGCCCGCGAGCTGGACGAGACCGCCGAGGGCATCGACATCGGGCCGTCCCCGCAGGACGCCCAGCTGGCGGCGGACCTGGCTCTGCCGATCGAGGAGCTGGACCTGACCGTCCGCTCCTACAACTGCCTCAAGCGCGAGGGCATCAACTCCGTCGGTGAGCTGATCGGGCGCACCGAGGCCGACCTTCTCGACATCCGCAACTTCGGTCAGAAGTCGATCGACGAGGTCAAGATGAAGCTCGCCGGGATGGGCCTGGGGCTGAAGGACTCGGCTCCGAACTTCGACCCGGCGCACGTCGTGGACGCCTTCGGCGAGGCCGACTACGACACCGACGACTACCGCGAGACCGAGCAGCTCTAGTCCGCGCTGCCGCCACACCTGAGGAGCACCAAGCATGCCCACGCCCACCAAGGGCCCCCGCCTCGGCGGCAGCCCCGCGCACGAGCGGCTGATGCTGGCCAACCTGGCCACCGCGCTGTTCCAGCACGGCAAGATCCAGACCACCGAGACGAAGGCCCGGCGGCTCCGCCCGCTGGCCGAGCAGCTCATCACCAAGGCCAAGCGCGGCGACCTCGCCTCGCGTCGGCGGGTGGCGGGCGTCGTCAAGGACAAGGACGTGGTCTACTCCCTGTTCGACCAGATCGCGCCCCGGTACGCCAACCGCAACGGTGGCTACACCCGGATCGTGAAGACCGGTCCGCGCAAGGGTGACGCCGCTCCGATGGCGATCATCGAGCTGGTGGAGGAGCTTGCCGTCGCCGAGCCGAAGGCGAACCGGAAGACCGCCGCCCGCAAGGCCGCCCAGCAGGACAAGGTCGAGGCCCTGGCCCCGGCCGAGGAGGCCCCGAAGGCGAGCGCCGGTGACCAGGACGCGGAGGCTCCGGTCTCCGCCTCCGGCGACACCGCCGCCGCCCGTGAGGACAGCGACGAGGCCACCGAGAACGACAAGGCCTGATCGCAAGGCAGCACCGTCGGGCCCGGCATCCCCTCGCGGGGTGCCGGGCCCGACGCCGTCAACGGAGGTACGAGGTGGACGAGCGGACCCGGCTGCGGCTGGACGTCTCGTACGACGGCACCGACTTCTCCGGTTGGGCCCCGCAGCCCACCCGGCGGACGGTGGCCGGGGTGCTCATGCAGACGCTCGATCTGGTCCTCGGCACGGGTACGGCCACCGGCCTGACCGTGGCCGGTCGCACCGACGCCGGGGTGCACGCCACCGGGCAGGTCTGCCACCTCGACCTGCCGACCGAGGTGTGGCGCGCGCACGAGGGACGGCTGCTGCGCCGGCTGGCCCGGCTCCTGCCCACGGACGCCCGGGTCCGCGCGATGACCGAGATGCCGGCCGACTTCGACGCCCGGTTCTCGGCCACCTTCCGCCGTTACGAGTACCGGGTCACCGACGCGCCCTGGGGCGCCGAGCCGTTGCGCCGGCGGGACACGCTGGCCTGGCCGAAACCGCTGGACCTGGCGGCGTTGAACGAGGCCGCGGCCGGTCTGGTCGGCGAGCACGACTTCGCCGCGTACTGCCGGCGCAAGGAGAACGCCACCACGCTGCGCGAGGTGACCCGGCTGGACTGGCGGCGCGACCCGGACGGCATCCTGGTCGCCACCGTGCAGGCCGACGCGTTCTGCCAGAACATGGTGCGCAGCCTGGTCGGCGCCATGCTCGTCGCCGGCGACGGGCGGCGGCCGGTCCACTGGCCGGCCGGCCTGCTGACCCGCCGGGAACGGTCGAGCGAGGTCACCGTGGCGCCCGCGCACGGCCTGGCCCTGGTTGAGGTGGGTTACCCCACCGATCCGGCCGAGTACGCCCGCCGCGCCGATCGCACCCGCCGGCTCCGGGTCCCGGTCGCCGAGGGCTGAGCCCGCCGCCAGCCGAGCGGCCCGCCACCGGATCAGGTGACGGGCCGCTCGGCCGGCGCGGGTCAGTCGTCCGAGCCCTGCTGGCCGGCGCTGTCGTCGGGGTCGTCGGTGGGTTGGCCGGCCGTACCGCCGGAGGCCCGGCGTTCCAGCACCCCCCGGTTGAGGTGCAGCTCGATCAGGTCGTACATGATCTCGCGAGCGGTCGCGTCGTCGGTCGGGATCCGCTCCCCGTCGGTGCGGGTGACCAGGCAGAAGGCGAGGTAGTGGCCGCGTACCTGCCAGCCGACCCGGGCGGCGGCCTTCTCCACCACCTCGGTGTCCTCGCCCGCGGCCATCCCCCGGAACCGCCCCTGCCGGTCGTCGAGCAGCGGCCGGAGCCGGTCGCGTACCCGTTGGGCGCTGGCCAGGTCGGTCAGGTTGAACAGTCCGGCGGTGAGCAGGTGGTCGCCGTCGGGGGAGCGGAGCGTGCCCCGGACGACCTGGTTGCAGCCGAGCCGCGTCAGCAGGTCGGCGATCTCGCCGGTGGCCGACACCGCGCAGTTCGTACTCGCCTGGGTCTTGAGCACCTGGTAGGCGGGCTTGCCGTCGGTGATCACCAGTTGCTTGCCGGGGAAGAGTTCCTTGGTGGTGAGCGCCGCCTGGTCGGTGTCCCGGGAGTCCAGGTCGGACCGGTCGGGCGCGTTCGGGTCGGCCTCGCCCGGCGGGGTGGTCGGCGCGCTGGCCGGTGGCGTGGTGGCCCGGTCGTCGAGCAGCGCCGCCACGGCCAGCCCGGTGAGCGAGAGCAGGAGCAGCACGGCCGCGCCCCCGATCAGCGTCCGCCAGAGGCCGCCGCCGCGTCGGTCGACCCGTCGGCCGCGGGGCAGCTCGGACACGTTCGTGGCGCGGAAGGACGGGCTGGCCGGGATCGGCACGGTGGGCCGTGCGGTGGCCGCCGGTACCGGCTGCGGCACCGGCGGCGCGGGCTGCGGAACCGGAGCGGGCGCCGGCGGCGGCGCGGGTCGGCCCGGCGTCGGGGCGGGCGGCGCGGGGGCGGGCGCGCGGGCGGCGTCGGGGGCCGGGCCGGCGCCTCGGGCCGGCGGCAGCGACGGCGTGGGGAATCGGGAGGGCGACGGGCCCGCCGGCGGCGGCGTCGGGGTCGCGGGCCCGGTCGGGGCCGACCCGGGCTGCGGGTACTCCAGGAAGGCGTCCTCATCGGACTCGTACCGATACACCATGCGAGATAGAGTAGGGCCGATTGTCCCTTTCAGGGGGAATATCGGGAAATTCCGGCAGAGTGGCGTGCGCCGACGGCCCCTCGCCCGGCCGGTGCGAGAATGCCGGCGTGACCGGCGACCACTACTTCACCGCTGAACCCGCCACCCCGGCCCGCCCGCGCGAGGTCGAGTTCTCCGTCGCCGGGCGCGACTACGCCCTCAGCTCGGCGAGCGGCGTCTTCTCCGCCGACCGGCTCGACCCCGGCACCGCCGTGCTGCTGCGCAAGGCCGACCTGCCGGGCCCCGACGTCACCGGCCCGCTGCTCGACATCGGCTGCGGCTTCGGCCCGATCACCTGCGTCCTGGCCACCGTCGCGCCGACCGCCACCGTCTGGGCGGTCGACGTCAACGAACGGGCCCGCGCCCTCACCACCGCCAACGCCGACCGGATCGGCGCCGCCGACCGGGTCCGGGCCGTCGCCCCCGACCAACTGCCGCCGGACGTCACGTTCGCCCAGATCTGGTCCAACCCGCCGATCCACATCGGCAAGGCGGAACTGCACGACCTGCTGTTGCGCTGGCTGCCTCGGCTCACCCCGGACGGCGTGGCCTGGCTGGTCGTCGCCCGCCACCTCGGCGGCGACTCGCTGCACCGCTGGCTCGTCGAGCAGGGATGGCGGGTCGAGCGGCACGCCAGCCAGAAGGGCTACCGGGTGCTCCGGGTCACCCGGTAATCGGGTGTCGCCCGCACCACTGCCTCGGGCAGGATGCCCGGGTGGGATACGTGGACGTGGCAGGGGTCGGGCACATCCTCCCGGACGGGCGGCAGCTGTTCGGCGAGGTGTCGTTCCGGGTCGGTGAGGGCGCCAAGGTGGCGCTCGTCGGCCCCAACGGCGCCGGCAAGACGACCCTGCTCCGGATGGTCGCCGGCGACCTGCCGGTGCGCAGCGGCGCGATCGCCCGCTCCGGCGGCCTGGGCGTGATGCGGCAGTTCATCGGCATGATCGGCGACGAGTCGACACTCGCCGACCTGGCCCTGTCGCTCGCCCCGCCGGCGCTGCGCGACGCCGGGCGCCGGCTCGTCGAGACCGAGGCGGCCATGCGCACGGCCGAGGTCCGCGGCAAGTACAGCTCCGCCGCCGGCAAGGCCCAGCTCGCGTACGCCGACGCGCTCGCCGCCTGGGGTGAGAGCGGCGGGTACGACGCCGAGGTGCTCTTCGACACCGTCACCACGATCGTGCTGGACCTGCCGTGGGACGACGCCCGCGACCGGCCGGTCCGGACCCTCTCCGGCGGCCAGCAGAAACGCTTCGCGCTGGAGCTGCTGCTACGCGGCCCGGACGAGGTGCTGCTGCTCGACGAGCCGGACAACTTCCTCGACGTGCCGGGCAAACGCTGGCTGGAGACCCGGCTGCGCGAATCCGGCAAGTCGGTGCTCTACGTCTCGCACGACCGGGAGCTGCTGGCCCAGACCGCCGACCGGGTGGTGGCCGTGGAGGGCGGCAGCGCGTGGGTGCACCCCGGCGGCTTCGCGAGCTGGCACGAGGCGCGGGTGGCCCGGCACGCCCGCCTCGACGAGCTGCGCCGGCGCTGGGACGAGGAACACCAGAAGCTGCGCGAGCTGATGCTGATGTACAAGCAGAAGGCCGCGTACAACGACGGGCTGGCCTCCCGCTACCAGGCCGCGCAGACCCGGTTGCGCAAGTTCGAGGAGGCCGGGCCGCCGCCCGTACCCCCGAAGGACCAGGACATCCGGATGCGGCTGACCGGCGGGCGGACCGGCAAGCGCGCGGTGATCGCCGAGCAGCTCGAGCTGGACGGCCTGACCTACCCCTTCGACCTGGAGATCTGGTACGGCGACCGGGTCGCGGTGCTCGGCGCGAACGGGACCGGCAAGTCGCACTTCCTGCGCCTGCTGGCCCGCGGTGGCACCGACCCCGACCCGGGCAACACCCCGGTCGACGGCGCCGCCGCGCTCACGCCTGTCGCGCACGACGGCGTGGTCCGGCTCGGCGCCCGGGTCCGACCCGGGCACTTCTCGCAGACCCACGACCGGCCGGAACTGATGGAGAAGACGCTCGTCGAGATCCTGTGGCGGGGCGACGAGCACCGGGCCGGCATGGACCGGCACGCGGCCATGGGGGTGCTGTCCCGCTACGAGCTGGCCGGCCAGGGCGACCAGCGGTTCGGCACGCTCTCCGGCGGCCAGCAGGCCCGCTTCCTGGTGCTGCTGCTGGAGCTGTCCGGGGCCACGCTGCTGCTGCTCGACGAACCGACCGACAACCTCGACCTGGCCTCCGCCGAGGCGCTGGAAGCCGGCCTGACCGCGTTCGACGGCACGGTGATCGCGGTCACCCACGACCGGTGGTTCACCCGCACCTTCGACCGGTTCGTGCTGTTCCGAGGCGACGGGGACGTGGTGGAGACGCCGGAGCCGGTCTGGGACGTCGGGTGATCGACGCCGAGCTGGTCGACCGGCTCTGCGCGGTCGACGGCGTGGTCGCGGTGGCGCTCGGCGGCAGCCGGGCCCGCGGCGACCACCGGCCCGACTCCGACTGGGACGTCGGCCTCTACTACCGGGGCGCGCCGGACCTCGCCGGGCTGCGGGCGGTCGCCGCCTCGGTCGCCGACGGCCCGGCGGAACTCACCGCGCCCGGTGGCTGGGGGCCGTGGGTCGACGGCGGCGGCTGGCTGCGCGTCGGTGGGGTCGCGGTGGACTGGATCTACCGTGACCTGGACCGGGTACGCCGGGTCTGGGCCGACTGCCGGGCCGGCCGCTACACGGTGGCGACGCAGGCCGGGCACCCGCTCGGGTTCTACTCCCACGCGTACGCCGGGGAGGTGGCGCTCGGCCGGGTGCTCGGCGACCCGACCGGCGAGCTGACCGCGCTGCGGGCCGAGACCGTCGACTACCCACCGGCGCTCGGCGCGGCGCTTCTGGCCGGCGGATGGGAGACCGGCCTGCTGCTGGACGCCGCAGCCAAGGGCGCGACCTCCGGCGACGCCGGGTACGTGGCCGGCTGCCTGTTCCGGGCGGTCGGCGTGCTGGCACAGGCGCTGCACGGGCGGGCCGGCCGGTGGCTGGTCAACGAGAAAGGCATGATCACCTCCGCCGGCCGGTTGCCCGGTGCGCCGCCGGAGTTCGCCGGACGCGCGCAGGCGCTGCTCGGCGCGGTGGGGCGTACCCCGGCGGAGCTGTCGGCGACGGTGGCCGACGCCCGCGCGTTGGCTGTCGACGTGCTCGGCTGAGCCGCCGCCGCCGGCCGGTGTGGGCCGGTGGCGCGGAATGGGCCGGTGGTGCGGGGTGGGCCGGTGGTGCGCTGTCGGGCCGGCGTTCCGGCGTCGGCCGGCGGGCTGGTGTGGCCGGTGGTGTCGGCGGGCGGGCTGGTGGGCCGGGGGCTGGCGGGGCTGGCGTCGGATGGAGGGTTCGACGTCCGGACGGTGGGCGGTGAGGCGGCTAGGAACTTGATGTCGGGGATGACTCAGCTCGGCGATGGTCCGCTCGCCGGGCATAGGGTGGATCTCGTGAGTGAGATGACCTATCGCCGGCTGGGCGACTCCGGGCTCGTGGTGTCCGTGGTCGGCATCGGCTGCAACAACTTCGGCCGCAAGCTCGACCTCGACGGCACCCGGGCGGTGGTGGACGCCGCGCTCGACGCCGGGATCAACTTCTTCGACACCGCCGACATCTACGGCGAGCCGCAGGGCGGCTCCGAGGAACTACTCGGCCAGGCGCTGAAGGGCCGCCGGGACGACGTGGTGGTCGCCACCAAGTTCGGCATGGAGATGAACGGGGCGAACGGGCCGGACCACGGCGCCCGGGGCGCCCGCCGCTACATCGCCCGCGCGGTCGAGGCGTCGCTGCGCCGGCTCGGCACCGACCACATCGACCTCTACCAGATGCACGAACCCGACCCGGGCACGCCGATCGACGAGACGCTCGCCGCGCTCGACGACCTGGTGACCGCCGGCAAGGTGCGCTACCTCGGCAATTCCAACTTCGCCGGCTGGCAGATCGCCGACGCCGACTGGACCGCGTCGTCGGCGGGCCGCACCCGGTTCATCTCCGCGCAGAACCACTACTCGCTGCTGGAGCGGGGCGTGGAGGAGGAGATCATCCCGGCCTGCGAGCGGTTCGGCCTCGGCATGCTGCCGTTCTTCCCGCTCGCCAACGGGCTGCTCACCGGCAAGTACAAGCGGGGCCAGGAGCCCCCGGCGGGCAGCCGGCTCGCCGGCGGCGGCCGGTACGCCGAACGGCTGGCCGCAGCGCGTTGGGACACCATCGAGGCGATCGAGGCGTACGCGGCGGAGCGCGGAGTGAGCATGCTGAAGGTGGCCATCGGCGGACTCGCCGCCCGACCTGCGGTGACCTCGGTGATCGCCGGCGCGACCACGCCCGAGCAGGTACGCGCCAACGCCGACGCGGGCACGTGGCAGCCCACCGCCGAGGACCTGACCACCCTCGACGCCCTCCTCTAGCCGCCACCCACCCGCGCTGCCCTCCCACCCGCGCTGCCCTCCCACCCGCGCTGCCCCTCCCACCCGCGCGGCAACTCGTGAGTGGAACGTCATGGACGTCTCCGGGCGGTTTTGACGTCCATGACGTTCCACTCGTGGGCGGAGACGCCGGTGAGTGGAACGCCAAGGACGTCTGCGGGGCGGAGCCTGGCCAAGCCGCGAGACCACTCGGCACCGAACTCAGCAGTGGGACGTGCGTCGGCGTGCTCGGGCCAGCACCGGCACAGCCGGCGCGGGGCCGGCCGAGCGGGCGGTGCGATGTGACGCGACCCGCCCGGCCTCGGGGCGGTCCGGGGCCGGGCCGTGCGGCCGTGCGGGGTCAGCGGGGCCGTGCGGCGGGTGCGGGGTCAGCGGGGCCGTGCGGCGGTGCGGGGATCAGTGGGGCCGGGTGGTGGCGCGGCGTTCCGCGAGGGCCTGGTGGACCAAGGCGACCGTGGCCTCGGGGCGGCGCAGCACGTCGTCGGCGGTGAACCGGAGCACGACCCACCCGGCCGAGCGGAGCGCGTTCAGGCGTGCCACATCCCGCCGGAACTGTGTCCGTTCCCGGTGGTGGTCGCCGTCGTACTCGACCGCGATGCGCAGAGCCGGCCAGGCCAGGTCGACCCGGGCCACGAAACGCCCGCCGTGGCGCACCTCGTGCTGGGCGGTCAGCGGGCCGAGACCGGCGTCGAGGAGGAGCAGCCGGAGCCGCGTCTCCATCGGAGACTCGCTCGCCGGCTCGGCCAGCGTCAGCACCTCGCGCAGCAGCGACGAGCCCGGCCAGCCCGGGCGTTCCGCGGCATAGGCGCGTAGCGCGGTCAGTTCCACCATCCGGCGACGCAGCAGCGCGTCGACGGCGACCAGCGCCTCCGCCCGGGGACCATGGCGACCGAGGTCGAATGCGGTGCGCAGCGCGGTGGTCACCGGCAGCCCGGCGAAGCGGGTGCGATCCCGCTCGGACACGGGTGACCGCACGATCGACAGCCGGGGATGTGCGCGCAGCCGGGCGGTCGTCGGCAGGAGCACGGTTACCGGATCGCCCCGGGTGAGCAGGTCGACACCGAACAGCCAGGCGGCGCTTCGGCCGGCCACGGCGGCGCCGGGCGGTAGTCGCAGCGCGGCTGCGTCGCACCACATCCGGGGGTCGTCGGCGCGGTGGGCGTCCCGGTGCACGTACACGTCCGGCAGCAGGCGGACCCACGTCGGGCCGCGCAGCATCCGCCGCGTGATGCGTCCCTCGGCAACTGCTCGGCTGGCTCGGAACGGGCACGCGGACAGGTCATGCGGGACGCGGGCGCGGGTCGACATCCGGAGAGCGTGTCGTGATGCGACGGGCACCCGCCGACCCGATCCGCCGAGTGGCGTGGTCCTGGGAAAAACGTCACCCGGTCTTCCGTACGGCCGGGGGCGCGTCGTACGGTAGGCCGCAAGTGACCCACGGGAGCCCGGTGGACCGGGCTGAGAGGGGGGCTGCCAGCCCCCGACCGTCGAACCTGATCCGGATAATGCCGGCGCAGGGAGGAGCGTTGCCGTGCCGTCCCTGGGACGACTGCATCTCATCACCGACACCCGACCGGGGCGGGATCCGCTCGCCGTGCTGCGTGCCGCCCTGCCGGTGGCGCGCGCCGAACTCGTCGTGCAGGTGCGCGTGACCGACGACGCCACCGATCGGGAGGCGTACGACCTGGCTCGTCGGGTGGTCGGCGCGTGCCTGCCGTACCGGGCGCGTTGCCTGGTCAATGACCGGTTGCACGTGGCGCTCGCGGTGGGCGCGGCCGGCGGTCACGTCGGGGCGGACGACCTGCCGGTGGCCGCCGCCCGTCGGGTGCTCGGCGCCGACGCGGTGCTCGGCGCGACCGCCCGGGAGCCGGGCGCCGCCCGCGCGGCTGTCGACGCCGGGGCGACCTACCTGGGCGTGGGCCCCTGCCACGCCACCACCACCAAGCCGGGCCTGCCCGCGCCGATCGGCCCGGACGGGGTACGCGCCGTCGCCGGGTCGGTGACCGTGCCGGTGATCGCCATCGGCGGGGTGACCGCCGCGTCGGTGCCGGCGTTGCGGGCGGCCGGCGCGTACGGGGTGGCGGTGGTGGGCGCGCTCAGCGGGGCGGCGGATCCCGCGCAGGCCACCGCCGAGTTGCTGCGGGCGCTGACGTGTTAAGCGGGGCCCCTTCCTCTACCGAAAGCGTTAAGCGGGGCCCCCGCCTTAACGATGTGGGGGTGGTGGGGGGTGGGCCGGTGGGGTGGGCGATCGCATGGCGGTGTGCGCAGCGCGGGCTGCGGGTGGTGGTGCACGACGACCGGCCCGGGTCGGGCGCGTCCCGGGTGGCCGCCGGGATGCTCTCCCCGGTCGCCGAGGCGTACTTCGGCGAGCACGAGCTGACCGGGCTGCTCGTCGAGTCCGCCCGCCGCTGGCCCGGCTTCGCCGCCGACCTGACCGAGGCGAGCGGCGTCGATCTCGGCCACCGCACCGACGGCACGCTCGTGGTCGGGCTCACCGCCGACGACGTGGCCGTGGCGGGGCGGCTGTGGGCGTACCAACAGGGGTTGGGGCTGCCGATCACCCGGCTGCGCCCGTCGGCGCTGCGCGACCTCGAACCGGCGTTGACCACCCGGGTGCGCGGCGGCGCGGTCGCGCCCGGCGACCACCAGGTCGACCCGCGGCGGCTGGTCGCCGCGCTGCGCACGGCGGCCGAACGGGCCGGTGTGACGCTGCGGCCGGCGCACGTCGGCGCGTTGTCCGAGGTGGACGCCCGGGTCACGGTGGTCGCGGCCGGCTGCGGCGCGGCCCCGCTCACCGGGCTGCCGGTGCGGCCGGTGAAGGGGCAGGTGCTCCGGCTCCGCGCGCCCGGCGGCGGTCCGCCGGGCTTCCGGCACGTGATCCGGGGGTACGCCGACGGCGAGCCGGTCTACCTGGTGCCCCGGGACAGCGGCGAGGTGGTGGTCGGCGCGACCGTGGAGGAACGCGCGGACACCGAGGTCACCGCCGGCGGGGTGCTGACGCTGCTCCGCGCCGCCGTCGAGCTGGTGCCGGAGCTGACCGAGTACGAGCTGGTGGAGACCGTCGCCGGGCAGCGCCCGGGCACGCCTGACAACGCGCCGATCCTCGGGGCGCTGCCCGGCCGGCCCGGCGTGCTCGTCGCCACCGGGCACCACCGGCACGGCATCGTGCTCACCCCGGTCACCGCCGACCTGGTCACCGACCTGATCGTCACCGGCGAGCCGGATCCGGCGCTCGCCCCCTTCAGCCCCGACCGGTTCGGGAAGGAGCGCACGTGGAACTGATCGTCAACGGCGTGGAACGGACGCTGCCCGACGGCGTCACGGTCGCCGAGGTGGTGCGTACGGTCACCGGGCAGCAGCGCGGCCTCGCGGTCGCGGTCAACGGCGAGGTGGTGCCGCGCGGCGGCTGGCCGGCGAGCGTGCTGCGCGACGGCGACCGCGTCGAGGTGCTCAGCGCCGCGCAGGGCGGGTGAGCGGGATGCCCCTGGAGATCGGTGGCGTCGCGTTCGGCTCCCGGCTGGTGCTCGGCACCGGCGGCGCGGCAAACCTGCACGTGCTGGAGGCGGCGATCCACGCCTCCGGCACCGAGTTGGTGACGCTCGCGCTGCGCCGGGTGGGCAGCAGCACGCCGGGCGGGCTGCTCGACCTGCTGGAACGCTGCGGGGTGCGGCTGCTGCCGAACACGGCCGGCTGCCGGACCGCGGTGGAGGCGGTGAAGGTGGCGCACCTGGCCCGGGAGGCGTTCGACACCGCCTGGGTGAAGCTTGAGGTGATCGGCGACGAGCGCACGCTCCTGCCCGACGGGGTGGAGCTGCTGCGCGCCGCCGAGGACCTGGTGGCCGACGGGTTCACCGTGCTGCCGTACACCTCGGACGATCCGGTGCTGGCCCGGCGGCTGGCGGACGTGGGCTGCGCGGCGGTGATGCCGGCCGGCTCGCCGATCGGCTCCGGCCTGGGCATCGGCAACCCGCACCACATCCGGCTGATCCGGCAGGCCGTGGACGTGCCGGTGATCCTCGACGCCGGCATCGGCACCGCCTCCGACGCCGCGCTCGCCATGGAGCTGGGATGCGACGGGGTGCTGCTGGCAAGCGCCGTCACCCGGGCCGCCGACCCGGTGGCGATGGCCACCGCGATGCGCCACGCGGTCGAGGCCGGCCACCTGGCGTACGGCGCGGGTCGCATCCCCCGCCGCGACCACGCCCTCCCGTCCACCCCCGACGAAGGCCGACCGGACCTGTGACCGGCCCCGCTGCCACCGATCCCGGCGAGCACCCGCCCATCGAGAGCGATCTTGATACGCGCACGCCCCTCCAGGGGCGGATGCGTACCAAGGTCCGCCGGCGTCCGAGCGGATTGGTGCTGCTGACGGATCGGCGGGTGGCTCGGGGGCCGCTCGTCGAGGTCGTCGCCTCGGCCGTGGGTGGGGGAGTGCGGTGGGTGGTGCTGCGGGAGAGGGACCTGCCGCGCGCCGAGCGCCACGCCCTCGCCGTCGAGCTGCGGGCGGTGCTCGCCGACGTCGACGGCACGCTTGTCGTCGCCGGCCCCGACCCGCTCGACGGGAACGCCGTGCACCTGCCCGCCGCCGGCCCGTACCCGCCACCGCGCCTCGGGCTTGTCGGCCGCTCCTGCCACGACACCGACGAGCTGGCCCGACTGACCACCGAGGACTGCGCGACCATCTCACCCGTCTTCCCCACCGCGACGAAGCCCGGCTACGGCCCGCCGCTGCGGCCGGAAGGGTTACGCGAACTGGTGGCGGCAAGTCCGGTCCCGGTGCTCGCCCTCGGCGGCATCGAAACGCCGGAGCAGGTGCGGGCCTGCGTCGCGGCGGGTGCGGTTGGTGTCGCCGTGCTCGGCGCGCTCATGCGCGCCGAGTCCCCGAGCGATACCGCCACCACCCTGGGCAGTGCTTTCAATGAGGCGTCCACCCCGGTGTCGCGCCCCGCACCCGACGGCGGAGATCTCCCCGAGAAGGGCTGCGGCCGACCGTGACCACGGAGGGATCAAGCCTGACCGCCCGGAGTGGGCACGGTCGGCCGCAGCCCTCACCGCAACCAGAGAAGGAAAGACAGTGACGCCGACGACCATCCTCACCATCGCCGGCTCCGACTCCGGGGGTGGCGCCGGCATCCAGGCCGACCTCAAGACGTTCGCCGCGCTCGGGGCGTACGGAACGAGCGTCCTCACGGCGGTCACCGCGCAGAACACCCGGGGCGTGGACGCGGTGCTGCCGCTGCCCCCGCAGACCGTGCGCGACCAGCTCGACAGCGTGCTCGGCGACTTCGACGTGCGCGCGGTGAAGACCGGGATGCTCGGCACCCCGGCGGTCGCCGAGGCGGTGGCGGAGGCGGCCCGGGGCGGTCGGCTGCCCCGGCTCGTCGTCGACCCGGTGCTCGTCGCCACAAGCGGGCACCGGCTCGGCGTGGTGGAGGCGGTCGAGCGGCTGCTCCCGTACGCCCAGGTGGCGACGCCGAACTGCGCGGAGGCCGCGGCCCTCACCGGACGCCGGGTGGAGACGGTCGAGGAGATGGTCGCCGCGGCGGAGGCGCTCGCGGCGCGCGGCCCGGCGTTCGTGGTGGTCACCGGCGGCGACGTCGACGCGGCAGGTGAGTCGGTCGACGTGCTGGCCGGCGGTGGGACGACGCGGCTGCTGCGCGCGCCCCGGGTGGCGACGCGGCACAACCACGGCACCGGCTGTTCGTTCGCCGCCGCCGTCGCGGTCCGGCTGGCGGCCGGCGACCCGGTGCCGGTCGCGGTGACCGCCGCCAAGGAGTACGTGACCCGCGCGCTGACCGGCGCGCGGGACTGGGAGTTGGGCGCGGGACGCGGCCCGATGGACCACTTCGGCTGGTCCGCTTGAGCGACAGGGAGGCTGTCATGCAGGCACGTCGCAAGGTGTACGTGGAGGGGACCCGGCCTGATGTCCGGGTGCCGTTCGCCGAGGTGACACTGACCGGGGACAACCCGCCGGTGCGGCTCTACGACACTTCCGGCCCCGGTTCGGACCCGGAGGTGGGGCTGCCCGCGCTGCGCGGGCCGTGGATCGCGGAGCGGGGGGACGTCGCGCCGGTGCGGGGCGCCGGCAGCCCGCTGGCCGGGACCCGGCCGACCCAGCTCGCGTACGCCCGGGCCGGGACCGTCACGCCGGAGATGGAGTTCGTGGCGATCCGGGAGGGGGTGACGCCGGAGTTCGTCCGGGGCGAGATCGCGGCCGGCCGGGCGGTGCTGCCGCTCAACGTCAACCATCCGGAGTGCGAGCCGGCGATCATCGGCAAGGCGTTCCTGGTGAAGGTGAACGCCAACATCGGCACCTCGGCGGTGACGTCGTCGGTGGCCGAGGAGGTGGAGAAGCTCACCTGGGCCACCCGGTGGGGCGCGGACACCGTGATGGACCTGTCGACCGGCAGGCGGATCCACGAGACCCGCGAGGCGATCGTGCGCAACTCGCCGGTGCCGATCGGCACCGTGCCGATCTACCAGGCGCTGGAGAAGGTCGGCGGCGATCCGGTGAAGCTGAGCTGGGAGGTGTTCCGCGAGACCGTGATCGAGCAGGCCGAGCAGGGCGTCGACTACATGACGGTGCACGCCGGCGTGCTGCTGCCGTACGTGCCGCTGGCCGTGGACCGGGTGACGGGCATCGTCTCCCGAGGTGGGTCGATCATGGCCGCCTGGTGCCTGGCGCACCACGAGGAGAACTTCCTCTACACCAACTTCCGCGAGCTGTGTGCGCTGCTCGCGCGCTACGACGTGACCTTCTCCCTCGGCGACGGGCTGCGTCCCGGGTCGATCGCGGACGCCAACGACGAGGCGCAGCTCGCCGAGCTGCGGACGCTCGGCGAGCTGACCACCGTGGCCTGGGAGCACGACGTCCAGGTGATGATCGAGGGCCCGGGGCACGTGCCGATGCACAAGATCAAGGAGAACGTGGACCTTCAGCAGGAGTGGTGCCACGAGGCGCCGTTCTACACGCTCGGCCCGCTGACCACCGACATCGCTCCCGCGTACGACCACATCACGTCCGCGATCGGCGCGGCCATGATCGGCATGTTCGGCACCGCGATGCTCTGCTACGTCACGCCGAAGGAGCATCTCGGCCTGCCGGACCGCGACGACGTGAAGGCCGGCGTGATCGCCTACAAGATCGCGGCGCACGCGGCCGACCTGGCCAAGGGGCACCCGGGCGCGCAGGGCTGGGACGACGCGCTGTCGAAGGCCCGGTTCGAGTTCCGCTGGGAGGACCAGTTCAACCTGGCGCTCGACCCAGACACGGCGCGGGCCTATCACGATGCCACGCTGCCGGCCGAGCCGGCGAAGACCGCGCACTTCTGCTCGATGTGCGGGCCGAAGTTCTGCTCCATGAAGATCACCCAGGAGCTGAAGGACTACGCGGTGCGGGGCATGCGCGGCAAGTCCGAGGAGTTCGTCGCCGGCGGCTCCCGGGTCTACCTGCCGCTGGCCTGAGCACCCCGTCCGTCCGCCCGCGGGATGGCCGGACGCCAGCTCGGCGAAGTGGCGGTATCCGGCCGGCGGGGATGCCACCACTTCGCCGTAGTGGCGTCGATCATTGACCGGAACTCGCTAGCCGCCCTGTCTCGCGTTCGTACACCTGCGCGGCGTCCCGAGTGGACCTGTCACGTGGTCCGAAATGGCCCCCTGGAGGAGCCGTTTCGGACCAAGATCTGGGCACCGGCCTCAGTCGCGGTGGTGCCGGCCGGTACGCAGGGAGCGGGCGTCGTCGGCGTTGTCGTCGGCGGCGAGACCGGCGACCCAGTCGACGTACTCCTCGTCCGGCGTGGCGCTCGGCCCGGCCGCGTCGTCGGCCGGTTCCGAACCGCTCCGGTCCCGGTTGCGCCGGAACAGGCCGCGTCGGCCCTTCGACTTCCCGCCGGCAGCCTCGGCGTCGTCCGCCCCGGCGTGCCGGCCCGGCGTCGCCTCCCGGTCGGAAGGCTCCGCACCCGGACCGGTCGTGGCCGTTTCCGCGTCGCCGCCCTGAGCCGGCACGGTCGCGCCGGATCCGGTCCGACCGGCGGAGCGGGCGTTGGTGGCGAGGGCGTCCCATCCCGTGCTCCGGCCCGGCTCGGGCGGGCCCTGGTGGCGCGGACGGGGTGCCGACTCGGCCCGGCCCGTCGCGCCGTCGCCGTCCCGCTCGGTCACGGCGCGGCCCCGTACGCCGGCCGGCTCACCCGGCGCGGCCGGCTCACCCGGCGCGTTGGTCGGCTTGCCTGGCGCGTTGGTCGGCTTGCCTGGCGCGGGCGGCTTTCCGGGTCCGGTCGACGGTTCTCCCGGTGCGGTGGCGTCGGCCGGGCGGGTCGGGCGGCTCGCCGCCGGGGGGATCGGCCAGGCCGGCCGCACGTCCCCCGGTCGTTCGGGCACGTCGTCGAAGATGGAGAACCGCGGCCGGGGCGACGCGGGCGGGGTGGGGCTGTCGGCCGGCTCGGCGGCGAAGAAGAAGCTGCGCGGGCGGCGGGCCGGCTTCGGTGCCGCGGTCGGCGGCTCGGCCGGCGCGATGGGGTCGGCCGGCGCGATGGGGTCGGCCTGGGCGATGGGGTCGGCCGGCGCCGGGACGGACGCACCGGCCGTGGCGGCTCCGGCTGCCGGCCGGGTGGCTGCCGGCGGAGCCACGGGCTGCGGGGCGGCTGCCGGCGGGGTCACCCGCTGCGTGGCGGTGGGCGGCGGGGCCACGGGCTGGGGGGCGGTGGGCGGCGGGGCCACGGGCTGGGGGGCGGCAGCTGGCGGGGCCACCGGCTGGGGTGCGGCGGGTGGTGGGCTCACGGGCGACGGAGCGGCGTCCGGCGGGGCGACGCGGCGGCCGGCGGGCCGCCGGGCAGCGGTCGGCGTGCCGTCGTTCCCGATGGGCGCCGGAGCAGGGCCGCCGGCCGGCCTGTCCCCGTCCACCGCCGGCTCCGCGGGGCGGTCCGTCGGCGTCGGCCCGTCCGCCGTCGGCGTGGACCGGGCGGCGGTGCGGCCCCGCCGCGGCCGGGTGGCCCGCGGCGTCGCGGCCGGCTTGGGCGCGGCGTCGGCCGTCGCCGGCGCCGTGCGTGGCTCGGCATCGATCGGCGCCGTGCGCGGTTCGACGTCGGTTGTCGGCGTGCGTGGTTCGACGTCGGTTGTCGGCGTGCGTGGCTCGGCGTCGGTTGCCGGCGGGGCCGTCCGGGGCTCGGGTCCGGTCCGGACCGGTTCGGCCGTCGCCGGTGGCTCGACTCCGGCCGGCCCGCCCGCCGGCGCCCCGGTGCCGCTGCCGAGCGGATCCGGCCCGGTCGGAGGCTGCGGACCGGGGCGACCGGCGGCCAGGACGTCGATGGCCGAGGTCCGCCGGCCCGGCGGCAACAGGCCGGGCATCGGCAGGCCGCGGGTTGCGCTCTCGTCGTTCGACCCGCCGGCCTCCGGCCAGTCCCAGTGCGCGGGTGCCGGCGCGCCGGCCGAGGTCGGGGTCGGGGTCGGGGTTGCGACGGCGGAGGCCGGGGTGGGCGGGGTGGCCGAGGCGGTAACCCCGGCCGGCAGCGGCGCGAGGATGTCGGTGGGCTCGACGGCGCCGGTGCCGCCGGGGACCGGCCGGCGCAGCACCGAGGTGGCGGTCGAGCCGAGGGCGCCGGCGACGATCGCGATCAACGCGCCGTAGTAGGGCGCGAGCTGGTAACGGTCGGCCGTCGTGCCCGGCCCCGCGGTCAGGTAGGCGAACGCCACGAGCACCGGCCCGGCCGCCCCGGCCGCGCCGCCGACAAGCGGCGGATGCCCGGCCCGACGGGCCAGCAGGCCGATCGCGCCGCCCGCGAGCAGGGCCAGCGTGGGCAGCAGCAGCATCGACAGGCGTTGCGCTGCGGCGGCATCCAGCCAGGACGGCTCGAGGACGCCGAGGCGTACGGTGGTCAGCGGCCGGTTGGCGACGACCGTGGGGGCGACGGAGAGCAGGGCCAGCAACCAGACGACCCCGGCGGTGCACGCGACACCCCAGCCGAACGGCGGCTTGAGCAGTACGGCGATCGCCGCGCCGGCGCCCACCACCGCGCCGAGGACGGCGCAGATGCCGGCGGCCCAGGCCGGGTCGACGGAGCCGCCCAGCTCGGCCGCGCGGGCCGGCTGCATGCAGAGCGGGGCGACGACGATCGCGCCCAGCGCGCTGACGCCGGCGACGGCGAGCAGCTCGGTGGTGCCGCCGGGCCGGTCGTCCCGGCGGCCGAGACGTTCGGTGAGGACGGCCCCGGCGACGGCGGCGACCGCGGCGACCCAGGCGACCCAGGCGAGCTGGGCGGGCCACCTGTTGACCGAGCCGTCGACGAACGCGCCGTCGAGGCGGACGACGCCGAAGCCGTACGCCACGCCCAGCTGGCCGGCGCCGGCCAGCACACTCACCCCGAGCGCCGTGAGCAGCAGCCTGCCCCACGTCCGAAAGGCCATGTCGGGCACGTTACGGCCCGGTGGGGTGGTTCGCCACCTTGCCACCGCGCGGCGCGCTGAACGGCGTCGGCGTGGCTACTTCAACTCGACCAGGCGGGCGAGGTAGGTGGTGTCGCCGACGTTCGTCAACATGTGCACGGCGCCCGGGTCGCGGTAGACCACCCCGCCGGTGGGCTCGTCGGCGTCGATCGTGGTGCCGTCGACCGTCTGCACCACGTTCTTCGCGCCCTCGACCGCCACGACGAGGTAGGGGTGGTCGTGGCGGTGCAGCGGCTGGCGTTCGCCCGGCTCCAGCCGGATGTGCCAGACGCGTACCCGGTCGTTCTCGTAGACGATCTCCTGGCCCACCGGGCCGAGTTCGAGGTCGGTGTGCGGGTGGGTCATCGCGGTCCGTCCAGGTGGGGGAGCACCTCGGCGGCGATGAGCTCCACGTGGTCGAGGTCGTCGAAGTCGATCAGCCGCAGGTGCACCCGGGTGGCGCCGATCGCGGCGAACTCGCCGAGCCGTTCGACGAGCTGGGCGGGGGAGCCGACCACCGGGTCCTCCGGCGGGAGGGCACTCGTGACGTGCAGCGGCGCGGCCCGGCGTCGCGCCTCGGCGTCGGTGCGCCCGATGGCCACCACGATGCCGGCGGAAAGCGTCAGCGGCGCACGTCCGGACGCGTCGCGCCCGAAGCGGTCGCACGCCTCGCGAACCCGCTCGTACGCGGCGGCCGTCTCGTCGACGCTCTTGAACGGCATGTTGAACTCGTCGGCGTACCGGGCGGCCAGCTCGGGGGTGCGCTTCGGTCCCCGGCCACCGATGATCACCGGCGGCCCGGGTTGCTGCACCGGCTTGGGCAGCGCGGGCGCGTCGGTCAGTTGGTAGTGGTCGCCGCGGAAGCTGTACGTCTCGCCGGGCGGGGTGCGCCACAACCCGGTGACGATCTCCAGTTGCTCGGCCAGCCGGTCGAACCGCTCGCCGACGGGCGGGAACGGGATGCCGTACGCGGTGTGCTCCCGTTCGAACCAGCCGGCGCCGATGCCCAGCTCGACCCGTCCGCCGCTCATCCGGTCGACCTGGGCGACCATGACGGCCAGCGGCCCGGGGAGCCGGAAGGTGGCGGAGCTGACGAGCGTGCCGAGCCGGATCCGGGTGGTCTCCCGGGCCAGCGCGGCGAGCGTCAACCAGGCGTCGGTGGGGCCGGGCAGCGCCGGCTCGTCCCCCATCGCCCGGTAGTGGTCGGCGCGGAAGAAGCCCTCGAAGCCGGTCTCCTCGACCAGCCGGGCGAACCGGAGCTGGTCGTCGTAGTCCGCTCCGCGGTGGGGTTCGGTGAAGACCGAGACCCGCATGCTCACCGTCCTCCCGCCGCCGCGGCCCGCGACGGCGTCTCGGTCGACGCGGGTACGCCGGGGGCGTCCCGCTCCATCAGGAGTTCGTGCAGCTCGGCGCTGATCCGCGCCACGTCGGCCAGGTGCGCGTGCCGGCCCAGGGTGCGGGGCCGGGGGACGGCCACCTCGACCACCTGGCGGATCCGGCCGGGACGCGGGCTGAGCACGACGACGCGGTCGGCGAGCAGCACCGCCTCGTCGATCGAGTGGGTGACGAAGACGATCGTCGCCTTCGTGTCCATGTGCACCCGCTGGAGCTCGCCGGAGAGTTCCTCCCGGGTGAGCGCGTCGAGCGCGGAGAACGGCTCGTCCATCAGCATCACCCGGGGGGAGCCGATCAGCGAGCGGCAGAGCGAGACGCGCTGCTGCATGCCGCCGGAGAGCTCGTGCGGGAGGCGCTTCTCGAAGCCGCCCAGCCCGGCCATCTCCAGCAGTTCGCGGGCGCGGTCGCGGTGCTTCGCCCGGCTCCAGCCGAAGATCTCCACCGGCAGCAGGACGTTGTCGAGCACCGAGCGCCAGGGCAGCAGCGCCGGACGTTGGAACAGCATGGCGACGTCCTGGCGCGGCTTCGTGATCGGCGTGCCGGCGACGGTGATCTCACCGGCGGTGGCCGGCAGCAGGCCGGCGATCATGCGCAGCAGGGTGGACTTCCCGCAGCCGGAGCGGCCGAGGACGGCGACGAACTCACCGTCGGCGACGTCGAGGTCGATGCCGCGCAGCGCCTCCACCCGCCCCGAGCGGCCGTCGAAGGTGCGGGACACCCCGGACAGTCGGATCATCTCCCGCCGGCTCCCTTCCACCGTCGTCACGATCGCGAGCCCGGCCAGCCTAGCGGGAACCGTGCTTATAGCACCGTCCGGGGTGGACGTCAGTCCGCTTCCCGTCACGCGACTTCGTTTCCTTTCCGCAACCCGGACGGTTGCGGCACGTCATCAGCCTTCTCGTACGCTGTTGCGCGCGAAGAGTCCCCTCGCGACGGTCCAGTCGGTCGATCCCCCCTGCCGACCCCGTCGAACCCACGACCCGACCGGCGTAGATGTCCTGGTCGGAAAGGACATGGTGTACAGATGAGAAGGTTGACCCGTACGGTCGCCGCCGCGGCGCTGGCGACCGCCCTCGCCCTGGTGGGCGGCTGCAGCAGCGACTCGGATTCCTCCGACGGCGACGGCGGCAGCGGCGGGGCGACGGAGAAGGTGACCTACCTCACCTCGTTCGGTAACTTCGGCCGTGACTCCTACGCCTGGGTGGCGAAGGACAAGGGCTTCTTCAAGGAGGCCGGCTTCGACGTCGACATCAAGCCCGGTCAGGGCACCGGTTCCGTCATCCAGACGATCACCGGCGGCCAGGCCGACTTCGGTCCGATCGACCTGACCGGTGGCATCCTCCAGCTCGGCAACGGCGAGGCCAAGGACTTCGTCGCGGTGGCGGCGATCCAGCAGCGCACCATGGCCGCCATCGTCACGGTCGAGGGCAAGAACATCGCCACCCCGAAGGACCTCGAGGGCAAGAAGCTCGCCGACACCCCGACCTCCGTCGTGCGCAACCTCTTCCCCACGTACGCCCGGCTGGCCGGCATCGACGGCAGCAAGGTGACCTGGGTCAACGGTGACGCGCAGGGCCTCATCGGCCTGCTCGCCGCCGGATCGGTGGACGGCATCGGCCAGTTCGTCGTCGGCCAGCCCACGGTCGAGACGGTGGCGAAGAAGAAGCCTGTCGTCCTGCCCTACAGCAACGTGATGCAGGACCTCTACGGCAATGCGCTGATCACTTCCACCAAGATCGCCAAGGAGAAGCCGGAAATGGTGAAGAAGTTCACCGCCGCGCTGCTCAAGGGTCTGGAGTACTCGCTGGAGCACCCGGACGAGGCGGGCGAGATCCTGAAGAAGAACGTGCCGGCCGCCATCCCGGCCGCCGCCTCCGCCGAGCTGAAGCTGATGGCCGCGTACGTCCGGTCGAGCAACTCCGGCACCGCGATCGGCACGCTCGACAGCGGCCGGGTGGCCAAGAGCATCGCGCTGCTCCAGGGCGCGGGCGCGCTCAAGCAGAACCTCACCCCCGACCAGATCATCAACTTCGACCTCGCGCCGAAGGCCTGACCGGTCGGCTCGGGCACGGGGGTGCGACCGGCCGGACCTCCGGTGGGTCGCACCCCCTTCGCGTGCCGGTCGTCCGACCGGCCGAAGAAGGAGGACACGTTGACGCAGTTGACCGAGGCCCGGCCCGGGGCGCCGGAGGAGCCGGCTCCGGCGGCGACCGCCCGGCGCGGGCCTGTCGTACGCCCGGCCGTGATCGCCTTGCCGGCGCTCGGGCTGGTCATCGCGGTGGCCGTCTGGTGGCTGGTCACGTCCGTGCTGCACCTGGTGCACCCGGCCGCGTTGCCGCCGCCGCAGGCGGTGGCCCGTTCGCTTGCGGACACCACCGACGTGCTGCTGCCCGCCCTGGGGTTCACCACCTGGATGACCCTGTCCGGCTTCCTGCTCTCGTCGATCGTCGGCGTGCTGATCGGGATGGCGCTGGCCGCGTCCCGCCGGGTGGAGCGAATGTTCGCGCCGCTGCTGGTGGCGGTGAACGCGGTTCCGAAGATCGCCTTCGGCCCGCTGCTCGTGGTGGCCGTGGGCTTCGGGCAGAAACCCATCCTGACCATGGTGTTCCTGCTCTGCTTCTTCCCGATCGTGCTCTCCACCGCCACCGGGCTGACCACCACCCCGGCCGACCTGGCGGAACTGGGCCGGTCGCTCAACGCCTCCTGGTGGCAGTCGTTCCGCAAGGTGCGCCTGCCGGCCGCGCTGCCGCAGATCTTCGTCGGCCTCAAGGTGTCCATGCCATTGGCCGCGATCGGCGCGGTGATCGGGGAGTTCTATTCGGACCGGCCCGGCCTGGGCTATCAGATCCTCCAGTACAACGGCGTCGGTGACACCGCGACCGCCTGGGCGGCCATCATGCTCGTGGCGCTGATGAGCATCGTGCTCTACGCGGCCCTGAGCGCGATCGAGCGGCTCGCTCTGCCGTGGGTACGGGCCACCACCTCGGCCCGCTGACCACCGCGGGTGTGGCCCCGTCACGCCCGGGGACCACACCCGCGGTGGTGACTAGCCAGCCAACCGCCAACGACCGCCCCGCGCGACCAACGTGGTCAACGCCTGCGGCATCAGCCCCGAGTGGTTGTCCGGCGTCAATCGGATCGGGCCGGAGAGGCCGTCGAGCTGCGCCGTCTCCAGCACGTCGCGCAGCGCGTCCCGGTTGATGTCGCCCGCCTCCCCGCCGGCGCGCTGCTCGGCGTCGGCGATCAACTGGATCGCGTCCGCCGCGAACGAGGAGAAGCCGTTGTAGCCGCCCCACCGGGCGGTGTAGTCCTGGAACCACTGCCGGCGGGCCGCCTTGGCCGGGGTGGTGGCGATGACGTCGTCGATCACCATCGTCTGCGTGAAGATCAGGGTGGCCTGCTCGGTGGAGCGGGCCGACGGGCCGAGGAACAGGTCACCGGCGGCCGAGGCGTCGAAGAACAGCGACCCGTTGAACTTGTCCTGCCGGGCGGTGGTGGCGGCGAGCGTCGCCTGCTCCGGGGGCGTCCAGAGGATCAGGGCCTGCGGCTTGCGGTCGGTCAGCTCGTCGATCTGCGTGCTCACCTCGGTGTCGGTGGCCCGCACCGACTCGGCGGCCACCAGCCGCACCGTGGTCTTGTCGAACTCCCGACGCAGCGCGGAGAGCCCTTCCTGGCCGTACCCGTCGGCGCTGTGCAGCACGGCCACCTTCCGGATGCCGCGCCGGGTCAGCTCGGTGGTGAGTGCGGCTGCGCTGTCGACCGCGTTGGGGGCCAGCTTGAAGACGTACCGTCGCTGGTCCACCGGTTCGGTGACGGCGCCGGCGGCAGCGAGCGCGATGGTCGGAATGCGCTTGTCGTTGATCGTGCGGGCCGCGCCGACCGCGCATTCGTTGCAGCCGCCCATGATGACGGCGCTCACCTGTGAGTCGCCGCTGAAATCGTTGATGTTCCGCAGGGACTCGGCCGCGTCCGAACGGTTGTCCTTGATCCTCAGCTCGATCTTCCGGCCGCCAAGCGCGCCGGAGGCGTTGAGCTGCTCCTTCTTCAGTTCCAGAGCCCTCTGGTACACCTTGCCGATCGACGCGGAGGCGCCCGATAGTTCGAGGTCGGCGGCGATGACGATCGGGCTGGTGTCCTGCGGTTCCCCGCCGATCCCGCAGCCGGTGAGCGTGGTGGCCAGCACGGCCGATGCGAGCACCGCGATGCTCGCGGAGCGGATGGGGCTCAACTCAGTCCTCCAGGGTGCGGCGCGGGCCGGCGCCCGATCACCGCCGCTTGTCCGTCCTCAGTGGAGGAACGGGATTGGGGTGCCGTACGGTGTGCGCGAAGCCTGCAAAACCTTGCCAATGCCGGGCCCTGTGGTCAAGCGGAGGATGCGGGATGCCGTTTCGGGACGCTCATCCCACATGGTGGGGACACGAAACCTTAACTGACAATTACTGCCCAGATACGTGTGGCCACTCTGGAGTGACATCCCCTGTTCAGGGGGTTGGAGAAAAGAAGGTATTAGGTGACCGGATCACGGGTTGAGCCGCCCTCGACCGATTCCTGCCTCACCGCGGCTTCCCAAAAAGGATCTCGTCTGATGAAATCGCGGCCGTGCCGCGCGTGGCGGTGGCCGCTGCATCAGGCACGGGTCAGCGGGTCGCGCGTGGAAGAAACGACGGAGGCGATGTCGTGAGCACCCGACCTACGACCCTGCCCGGGAGCCCAAACGCCGACCAGCGGAACCGGCGACGGCGCCTGCCCAGGCTGCGTGACGCGCGGATCCGCTCGAAACTCGCCCTCATCCTGGTCGTCCCGGTGGCCGCTGTCATCGCACTGGCAACAATCCGACTCATTTCGGTGGGTCAGGGCGCGTACGACGCAAACCAGGTCCGCGCGCTGACCGCGGTGTCGGTCGACGTCTCGGCGCTCACCCAGGACCTGCACAAGGAGCGCATGGCGGCGTCCGCCTTCCTCGTCGACCCGAACCAGAAGCCGGACGCCTACAACCTGCGGGTGCGACAGACCGACGAGCGGATCGCGGCGTACCGGGAGGAGCGCGGCACGCTCGGCGACCTGCCGGCTGCGGTCCGGGACCGGCTCAAGGTGATCGACGACCATCTGGAGACGCTCAACGGCACCCGCCAGGAGGTGCTCGACCGGGCGCAGATGCCGGTGGCCGAGGCGAGCCTGCGCTACGGGATCGTCCTCGACGACCTGGTGGCGTACGGCGACACGCTGGCCCAACTGCCCGGTGCGGAGGACCTCGCCGACGCCCGCCGCGCGGTCGCCGCGTTCGCCCACGCCAAGGCCGAGGTGGCGGAGGAGCAGGCGGTCGCCTTCACCGCGCTCGCCGCCAGCAAGCGCATCGACGAGGAGCAGTTCTCCTCCTTCGTGGCCACGCTCACCGGCCAGCAGGAGGCGCTGCTCTCCTTCTCCCGGGCCGCCGCCCCGGACCAGCGGGCCCTGGTCGACCGCACGGTCTCCGGCGACGCGGTCCAGCTCGCCGACCGGATGGCCGCTGACCTGACCCGGTCGGTCGGGAAGGCCGCGCTCGTCGACCGGGACGAGGTGTCCGCCGCCGTCGGCGCGGTCGACGACCTGATGCGGTGGGCCGAGATCCAGCTTCTGGACGAACTGCTCGCCGACGCCGACGCGGCGCGCAGCGACGTGATCCGGCAGGCCATCGTGGAGAGCCTGCTCGTGCTGCTCACGCTGGCGGTCGCCGTGACGCTCGCGGTGGTGCTGGCCCGCTCGCTCAACGACTCGCTGCGCCGGCTGCGTGAGGGCGCGCTCGCCGTGGCGAACCACGACCTGCCGGACGCGGTGAGCCGGCTCCAGAACGTCAACGCCATCGGCGACGGCGGCGTGGACGAGATCGTCCAGCAGGTGCGGGACCCGATCAAGCTGACCAACCGCGACGAGGTCGGCCAGGTGGCGGTGGCTTTCAACGTGGTCCACCGGGAGGCGGTCCGGGTGGCGGCCGAGCAGGCCGCGCTGCGTACCAGCGTCTCGGCGATGTTCCTCAACCTGGCCCGTCGCTCGCAGAGCCTGGTCGACCGGATGATCGGTGAGCTGGACGCGATCGAGCGCGGCGAGGAGGACCCGAAGCGGTTGGCCCAGCTCTTCGAGCTGGACCACCTGGCCACCCGGATGCGCCGCAACGACGAGAACCTGCTGGTCCTGGCCGGGGCGGACTCGGCCGTGCCGCGTCGCGACGATGCGCTCCTGGTCGACGTGCTGCGCGCCGCCCAGTCCGAGGTGGAGCTCTACAACCGGATCGAGTTCGGCACCGTCGACACCGACATCTCGGTCGCCGCGCACGCCGTCAACGACGTGGTCCGGCTGGTCGCGGAGCTGCTCGACAACGCCAGCCGGTTCTCGCCCCCGAACACGGTGGTGGTGGCCGACGGCCGGCGGATCCGCGACTACGTGCTGATCCAGGTCGAGGACCGGGGGCTCGGCCTCACCGACGACCAGCTCGACTCGCTCAACCGTCGGCTGGCCGCGCCGCCGACGGTCGACGTGGCCGCGTTCCGGCTGATGGGTCTGGCCGTGGTCAGCCGGCTCGCCTCCCGCTACGGCATCCGGGTCGAGCTGCGCCGCAACGTCGAGGGCGGCACCGTGGCCCAGGTCACCCTGCCCAACTCGACGGTGGTGCTGCCGGCCAACCGGGGGCAGGCCCCGCTGACCCGGCCGCGTCAGCCGCTGGCCGTCGAGCCGTCGCCGCTCAGCCAGGTCGGCGCCGCCGACGCGCTGGCCGGCGCCGGCCGGGGCGGCACCGCCACCCTGGCCGACCAGTGGCGCGACGTGCACACCCCGCAGCCCGCGCGCTGGCAGGCGCCCGCCGAGGTGCGGGACGACACCCCGGGTGTCCAGCTCGGCGGAGCGACCGGCGCGCGGCCCCCCGCGCCGGGCACCGCCGCACCCGCGCCGGTCTCGGGCGCCGGTTGGTCGGCGGGCGGTCCGACCGTCGCCTACCCGGCCGTCGATCCGCTGCCCAAGCGGACGCCGGGCAGCGAGGCGACGCCGTCCGCCCTCTCGGCCCCGCCGGCCTACCAGCCGCTCGCCGCGCCGCCCACGGTCGAGACCACCCCGGCGGCGCCGGTCATGGCCCGGCCGGACCGGCCGGCGGAGGTACCGATATTCCGGGAGATGGAGGCGGTCTGGTTCCGCTCGCACGGAGAGGACGAGACCACCATCTTCACCCGGCCCCGGTTCGACGAGCCGCCGCCCGCACCGGCGCAACCCGCCGCGTCGGCACGGCCACCGCTGCCCACCCGCACCCCGGGTGCCCAGGCGTCCGGGCTGACCACACCGGCCGCGTACAGCTCGCCCGCGGTGCCGGTCACACCGCCCGCCGCGGCGGCGCCGCCCGCGCCGGCCCCTATCCCGACGCCGACCCCGGGGCCGGCTCCGGAGCCGGCCGGGGCGCCTGTCGACGCCGACGCCTGGCGGACCGCGGCGGACGAGGGTTGGAACCGGGCCAGCCGGGCCGCGGAGCCCACCACCGGCGGCACCACCCGTTCGGGCCTGCCCAAGCGGGTGCCGCAGGCGCAGCTCGTGCCCGGCGGGATCGAACCGAAGAGCGGTCGCGACCGCAGCCGGCGTAGTCCGGACGAAGTGCGGGGCCTGCTCTCCGCCTACCACCGTGGCGTCCAGCGGGGCCGCACCGCCGGCACCGATCTGAACAGCACCTCGACCAAGGAGACGAACCGATGAACAGGCCGGCGGCCATGCAGGACATGGGTTGGTTGCTCACCAACTTCGCCGACAGCGTGGCGGGAATCGCCCACGTGGTGGCGGTGTCCGCGGACGGGTTGCTCCTCGCCTCCTCCCGGGACCTGCCCCAGGACCGGGCCGACCAGCTCGCCGCGATCAGCTCCGGCGTGGTCAGTCTCACCGAGGGCGCGGCGCGGATGTTCAGCGCCGGCGGGGTGTTGCAGACCGTGATCGAGATGGACAGCGGATACCTCTTCCTGATGTCCATCAGTGACGGCTCGTCGATGGCCGTACTCGCGGCGCGTAGCTGCGACGTCGGCCAGGTGGGCTACGAGATGGCGCTGCTCGTGGAACGGGTCGGCCAGGCGCTGGTGCCGCTGCCGAGGGACGCCGTCCGGTCCTGACCGGCCGTTGACCTGGGGATCCGGGGCCGGTCCGGCTCCGTACGAGGGGAGGTGATCGCGAGATGGAACCGCGACGTGATCCGCGCGGCGCGCTGGTGCGACCGTACGCGGTCACCCGGGGCCGCACCGAGCCGTTGCAGAACATCGCGCTCGAGGCGGTGCTGTCGAGCACGGCCACCCAGTCCGCCGAGGCGCGCTTCGCCGGGCACGACAAGTACCGCATCTCCTCGGTCTGTGAAGGCCGGGCACAGTCGCTGGCGGAAATCGC
Organism: Micromonospora sp. WMMD975; assembly: GCF_029581215.1. Classification (NCBI taxonomy): domain Bacteria; kingdom Bacillati; phylum Actinomycetota; class Actinomycetes; order Micromonosporales; family Micromonosporaceae; genus Micromonospora; species Micromonospora sp. WMMD975. The sequence continues at coordinate 4,909,241 of NZ_CP120739.1, read as the reverse complement.
CGCTTACACCCGGATGCCGCTGGGCGTCACCCGGGTGCTGGTCGCCGACATGGTGGCCGAGGGCCTGCTGACGCTACACACTGCCGCTCCCGCGACGGGTTTCGCGGCGCGCATGAACCTGCTTGGAAGGGTGCTAAGTGGACTTCGCGAACTATGACCCCGACGGGGCGAACCGCGGCCGGGAGATCATCTCCGCGAAGATCGTGATCGCGGGTGGCTTCGGCGTGGGTAAGACCACGCTCGTCGGGGCGATCTCCGAGATCCAGCCGCTGACCACCGAGGCGTTGATGACCGCGGCCGGCGTGGGCATCGACGACGCGTCGAAGGTGCCGGGCAAGGAGACCACCACGGTCGCCATGGACTTCGGCCGGATCACCATGGCCGAGGACCTGATCCTCTACCTGTTCGGCACGCCGGGACAGACCCGCTTCTGGTTCATGTGGGACGAGATCATCCGGGGCGCGGTGGGCGCGGCGGTGCTGGTGGACACCCGCCGGATCACCGACGCGTTCGCGCCGCTCGACTACTTCGAGAACCGCAAGCTGCCGTACGTGGTGGCGTTGAACCGGTTCGGTGACGCGCCGCACTACGAGCTGGAGGAGGTCCGGGAGGCGCTCGCCATTCCGCCGGACGTGCCGATGGTGATGTGCGACGCGCGGCGGCGGGACTCGGTCAAACAGGTGCTGGTGACCGTCGTGGAGCACGCCATGCTCCGGCTCCAGGCGGAGCACGGCTACGCGACGTCGGTGGGCTGAGCCGGATTTGTCGTTGTTCGCGGCGGTGCCCGTAGTGGTCGGGTGGCTCACCGAGCTGCGGCTATTCCGCCCCTGACCTGCGAAAACTTAGGATTCCCCCGAGCGTCGTCACGCTACGTGAAAGTTTGTTCACGGCGCGCTCAGAGGAGAGGGGAAATCCGATGCGGACAGTTCGAGGCATCACCGCGCTGTTTGCCGGTGCCGCGCTGGGCGCGGGGCTGGTGGCGGCGCCCGCCCAGGCGGCGGTGACGAACGACACGACCCGGGCCAACACGCTCACGGCGATGCATGGGGAGGCATTCGCCAACGCCAGCTACCTGGCCTACGGGGCGGAAGCGGGCCGCAATGGCCACGACGACATCGCCGCGCTCTACGCCGCCACCGCCGACACCGAGCTGAACGAGCACTTCACCGAGGAAGCCGTACTCATCGACTTCGTCGGCACGGACGTGGCAAACCTGCGCACGTCGATCGCGGGCGAGTGGCACGAGGCCACCGTCGTCTACCCGGGGTACGCCCGGCAGGCCCGCCGGGACCGCTGACCTGGAGGCGACGCTGCACGGCGAGGCGTTCGCGAACGCCTCGTACACCCTTTACGCCCGGCACGCCCGTGACGGCGGCCGGCCGCGGCTGGCCCAGCTCTGGGAGAACACCGCCGGCCAGGAACTCGGTGAGCACTTCTCCGAGACGGCCACCTTGGCCGGGCTGGTACGCAGCGACGCGGAGAACCTCCGCAAGTCGATCGACGGCGAGGTCTACGAGGCGACCACGATGTATCCGTCCTTCTCCCGGCAGGCCGCGTCGGTGGGCGAGGACGAGGCGGCGGACCTGTTCGCCGAGATCGCCCACGACGAGGCCCGCCACGCCTCGGCGTTCCTGCTCGCCCTGGTCGACCTGGAACTCGGCGGCACGGGCGGGGAGCAGCAAGGCCGGCGGAGCTGAGCCGGGCGTTCAGTCCACCCGCAGGCGGTAGCCGCGCTTCACCACGGTCTGCACCACCCGGGGAGCCTTCAGCCCCACCCGCAGCCGGGCGACCGCCATCTCGACCGCGTGCTCGTCCGCACCGCGCGGCAGCGTCCGCAGCAACGCGGTGCGGGAGAGCACCTTTCCCGGGGACGCCGCCAACGCCCGCAGCACGGCCATCGGGGCCGGCGCCAACTGGCGCAGCTCCCCGTCCACCACCGCGGCGTGGCCGCGCAGCGTGAGCAGATGCCCGGCGGCCTTCACCGAGACCGTCCGCCGGGGCAGCTCCTCGACGATCGTCCGGACCAGCGCGCCGAGCCGGGCCCGGCTCGGCGCGCTCACCGGCACCCCCCGCCGCACCAGCGGCTCGGCGGTGACCGTGCCCACGCACCCGGCCAGCACGTCGCCGCGCAGCGCCTGAAGCACCGTCTCGGTCCGGTCCCCGGCCGCCCGCAGCAGCGCCTCGGCCGCCGGGGCGGAGGTGAACGTGACCGCGTCGACAAGCCGCCCGGCGACCAGGTCGATGAGCCGGTGCAGCGGCGCCGGGTCGGCCGGTGGCGCCCACCGGTAGACCGGCACCTCGATCACCGTGGCCCCGGCCGCGACAAGCGCCTCGGTGCACTCTGGCTGCCGGTCGCCGTGCAGTTGGAGCGCCACCACCTGACCGGCGATGCCGCGCCGGACCAGGTGCTCGACCACCTCCTCACAGCTCTCCGAGCTGGGGGACCAGTGCTCACGCAGGCCGGCGGCGCGGATCGCCCCGGTCGCCTTCGGCCCCCGCGACACCACGTAGGCGCGGGCGATCGTGGCGCGCAGCGGCTCGGCCAGGCCCCAGCCCTCGGCCGCCTCCAGCCAGCCCCGCATCCCGATGCCGGTGTTGGCCATCAGCACGTCCGGCGGGTGCTCCAGGCAGGCCCGGGTCGCCTCGCGCAGGTCGCTGTCGTCGGCCAGCGGCACGATCCGCAGCGCCGGGGCGAGCACCACCCGGGCGCCACGTCGCTGGAACAGGGCGGCCAGTTCGTCGCGCCGCCGGTCCGCGGTGACCCCGATGGTGAAGCCCGCCAGTTCGTCCCGCATTCACTCCTCCTGCCGCAGCCGCACCTCGACCAGGCCGTCCCGGCAGCGCACCCGGTGCCGCCGCAGCGTCACCCCGGGAAGGTCCAGGCAGCGGCCGGTGGTGAGGTCGTAGACCTGTTTGTGCAGGGGGGAGGCGAGCGTCGGCACGCCGCCCCGGCTGCCCACCAGTCCCCGCGACATCACGTACGCGCCGCCGACCGGGTCCAGGTTGTCCACCGCGAACAGCCCGGCGGCCGTCCGGAAGAGCGCGACCTGTACCCCGTCCACGAGGGCGGCGGCGCCCCGGTCGAGGTCCAGCCGGTCCAGGGGGCAGACCGGCGTCCAGCGCAGCGTCACGGTCGGGCTCATCGCCGTACCTCCGGCAGGCCCAGCGTGACCGGCTGCCGGCGGTGCCCGGAGCCCGGTGGCCCCCCGCGGGCCGGCACCGGCTGGCCCCGTTCCACGGCGAAGGTGATGGACGGGTCCGGCACGTCCGGTGCGTTGACGAAGGAGGTGAAGCGGCGCAGCCGCTCCGGGTCCTCAAGCACGTCCCGCCACTCGTCGGAGTAGGCGGCGACGTGCCGGGCCATGGCCGCGTCGAGGTCGGCGCAGAGCCCGAGCGAGTCCTCCACGATCACCGACCGGAGGTGGTCGAGGCCGCCGTCCATGGCCTCGATCCAGGCGGCCGTGCGCTGCAACCGGTCGGCGGTGCGGACGTAGTACATCAGGAACCTGTCGATCACCGTGATCAGCGCCTCGGTCGACAGGTCCGTGGCGAACAGGTCGGCGTGCCGTGGCCGGAAACCGCCGTTGCCGCCGACGTACAGGTTCCATCCGGTCTCGGTGGCGATGACGCCGAAGTCCTTGCCGCGGGCCTCGGCGCACTCCCGGGCGCAGCCGGAGACCGCGGACTTCAGCTTGTGCGGCGCGCGCAGGCCGCGATAGCGCAACTCCAGCGTGACCGCCAGCCCGACCGCGTCCTGCACCCCGTATCGGCACCAGGTGTCGCCGACGCAGGACTTCACCGTGCGCAGCGCCTTGCCGTAGGCGTGACCCGACTCGAAACCGGCGTCGACGAGCCGACGCCAGATCTGCGGCAACTGGTCCACCCGCGCGCCGAACAGGTCGATCCGCTGCCCGCCGGTGATCTTGGTGTAGAGCCGGAAGTCCCGGGCCACCTCACCGATCGCGATCAGCTTCTCCGGGGTGATCTCCCCGCCCGGAATCCGCGGCACCACCGAGTAACTGCCGTCGCGTTGCAGGTTCGCCAGGAAGTGGTCGTTGGTGTCCTGGAGCGACGCCGCCTCGCCGTCGAGCACGTGGCCGCTGCCGAGGGAGGCGAGGATCGACGCCACCACCGGCTTGCAGATGTCGCAACCCCGCCCGCGCCCGTGCTCGGCGACCAGCCGGGAGAAGGTGCGGATGCCCCGGACCCGGATCAGGTCGAACAGCTCCTGCCGGCTGAGGTCGAAGTGCTCGCACAGCGCGGTGGACTGCCGCACCCCGGCGGCGTCCAGCAACTGCTTCAGCATCGGCACGCAGGACCCGCAACTCGTGCCGGCCCGGGTGCACGCCTTCAACGCCGGCACGTCTGTCGCCCCGCCGGCGATCGCCGCGTCCAGGTCCGCCCGGGTCACCGCGTTGCAGGAACAGACCTGGGCGGCGGCGGGCAGCGCGCCGGCCCCGGCGCCCGGGCCGCCGGCCGGGGCGAGCAGCGCCAGCGGGGGAGCGGGCAACGGCCCGCCGACGCTCGCCCGCAACGTCGGGTACGCGCTCGCGTCGCCGACAAGCACGCCACCGAGCAGCGTCCGCGCGTCGTCGGAGAGGACCAGCTTCGCGTACGACCGGGTGGCCGGATCGGTGTACGTCACGTCGAGGCAGCCGGCGGTGACGCCGTGCGCGTCACCGAACGAGGCCACGTCCACGCCGAGCAGCTTGAGCTTCGTCGCGGTGTCCGCGCCGGGGAACGTGGCCGTCCCACCGAGCAGCCGGTCGGCGACCACCTCGGCGGTCGCGTACCCCGGCGCGACCAGGCCGTGACACGTGCCGTCCACCGCCGCGCACTCGCCGACCGCCCAGACCCGCTCGTCCGCGCTGCGGCAGGCCGCGTCCACGAGCACCCCGCCGCGCGGACCCAGCGGCAGCCCGGCCGCCCGGGCCAGCTCGTCCCGGGGCCGGATCCCGGCCGCCACCACGACCAGCTCCGCGTCGACCGTGCGACCGTCGGCGAGGTCGAGCGACGCCACCGTGCCGTCCGGTCCGGGCCGCAGCGCCGTGGTGGCCACCCCGAGGTACGGCGTGACGCCCAACTCCTCCACGTACCGGCGCAGCATCGCCCCGCCCGCGTCGTCCACCTGCACCGGCATCAGCCGGGGCGCGAACTCCACCACGCTCGTCGCGAGCCCGAGCAGGCGCAGCGCGTTGGCCGCCTCCAGGCCGAGCAGCCCGCCGCCGATCACCGCGCCGGTCCGCCGGCCCCGGGCGTGCGCCCGGATCGCGGCCAGGTCGTCCAGGGTCCGGTAGACGAAGACGCCCGGCAGGCCGGTGCCGTCGACCGGTGGGACGAACGGGTACGACCCGGTGGCCAGCACCAGCGCGTCGTACCGGTGCTCCCCGGTCGCCGTGGTCACCACCCGCCGCGCCCGGTCGATGCCGGTGGCCGGCTCGCCCAGCCGCAGCTCCACCCCGTCGTCGGGGGTGTGCAGGCTCAGCTCCTCCGCGCTCACCCCGTCGAAGACGGCCGAGAGCCGCACCCGGTCGTACGCCGGGCGTCGCTCCTCGGCGAGCACCGTGACCCGCCACCGCCCGTCCCGGTCGCGGGCGCGCAGCGCCTCGACGAACCGTTGCCCGACCATCCCGTTGCCGACGACGACGACCCTGCTGACCGACTCGTTCATCACGCCACCTCCACCGCTTCGCGCTCCGTCCTCGCGCCTCGTTCGCCCGCGTCCGCGGGTGGGTCCGCCTCGGCCAGCCAGCCGGCGATGCCGGCCACCGCGTCCCGGCAACCGCCGCATCCGGTGCCGGCCCGGGTCGTCGTGGACAGCGCCGCCGCGGACCGGGCGCCGGCCCGCCAGCACGCCACGAGCGCGCCCTTGGTCACGTCGTTGCACCGGCACACGGTGGCCGCGTCGGGCATCAGCGCCGGGGAGGCGGCCGGCTCGGCCACCGCGCCGACCGCCCGGCCGAGCAGCAGCGAACGCCTGTCGGCCGGCACCGGCGCGCCCCGGTCGAACAGCTGCACGACGGTGCCGACGGCCGGGTTGTCGCCGAGCAGGATCGCGCCGGTCAGCCGCTCGTCGCGGATCCGCAGCCGGGCGTAGGTGCCCCGGGCCGGGTCGGCGAACGTCAACTCCTCCACCGCGCCGTTCCCGGCCGGGGCGCCGGCCATGTCGCCCATCGCGGCCAGGTCGATGCCGGCGGCCTTGAGCCGGGTCACCACCGGCCGGGGCCGGTAGTGGACCAGCGGTCCGGCGCCGGTCAGCACGTCCGCCACCACCCGCGCCTGGGCCCAGGCCGGCGCGACCAGCCCGGTCAGCGCCCCGCCGTGCTGGGCGCAGTCGCCGATCGCCGAGATCCGCCGGTCGCTGGTCCGCATCCGGTCGTCCACCACCACGCCCCGGTCGACGGTGAGCCCGGCCGCCCGGGCCAGCGCGGTGTCGGGGCGTACGCCGCAGCAGAGGACCAGCAGGTCGGCCGCGAGCGGCGCACCGGCGTCCAGGTGCAGCCAGACCCCGTCGCCGTCGGTGGTCACCCCGGTCGCCCGCACGCCGAGCCGGACCCGGACGCCCAGCCCGGTGAGCGTGCCGGCGAGGACCGTGCCGGCGGCCGGGTCGAGCTGCCGGTCCATCAGGTGCCCGACCGGGTGGACCACCGTCACGTCGAGGCCCCGGGCGGCGAGGCCGCGGGCCGCCTCCAGCCCGAGCAGCCCGCCGCCGAGCACCAGGGCGCGGCGCGCGCCCCGGGCGGCGGCGAGGATCCGCCGGCAGTCGGCCAGGGTGCGGAAGGGGATCACCCGGGCGGGCAGCGGGTCGAGCCCGGGCAGCGGCGGCACCACCGCCCGGCTGCCGGTGGCGAGCACCAGGTGGTCGTAGCCGTGCCGGCCGCCGTCGGCGGTGCGTACCTCCCGGGCGTCCCGGTCGATCGCGGTGACCGGCGTGCCGGTCCGCACGTCGACGGCGGGGCCGACGGCCTCGACCAGCTCCACGTCCGGCTCGTCGATCTTCCCGGCCAGCAGCGTGGAGAGCATGATCCGGTTGTACGCCCGGTGCGGCTCCGCCCCGAGCACGGTGATCCGCCGGTCGCCGCCGCGCGCGTGCAGCTCGGCGACGAGCCGGGCGCCGGCCATGCCGTATCCGACGACGAGGGTCCGCCCGGTCATGCCCGCTCCACCCGGACCGCGCAGATCTTGAACTCGGGCATTCCGGAGACCGGGTCGAGGGCGTCGTTGGTGACCGAGTTGGCCCGCGCCGCGCCGGGCCAGTGGAACGGCGCGAAGACGGTGTCCGGCCGGATCGCCGGGCTGAGCCGGGCCGGCGCGCGCAGTTCGCCCCGGCGGGAGACCACCCGCACCGGTGTCCCCTCGGTCACGCCGAGCCGGGCGGCCAGGTCGGGGTGCACCTCGACGAAGCCCTCCGGGGCGGCCCGGCGCAGCGCGGCGACCCGTCGGGTCTGCGCGCCGGACTGGTAGTGCGCCAGCACCCGGCCGGTGGTGAAGTGCAGCGGGTACTCGGCGCAGACCGGCTCGGCGGCCGGGCGGTGGGTCACCGGGTGGAAGCGGGCCCGGCCGTCCGGGGTGGGAAACCGGTCGGCGAAGAGGCGGGGACGGTCCGGGCCGTCGGGGTCCGGGCAGGGCCAGAACACACCGGTGTCGGCGTCGATCCGGTCCCAGGTGATCCCGGCGTAGTCGGCCGGGCCGCCGGCCGAGGCCCGCCGCAGCTCCTCGAACACCTCCCGCGGGTCGGTCGGCAACGGCGCGTCGGCGGTCAGCCGGGCGGCGAGCCCGGCGAGGATCTCCAGGTCGGTCCGGACCCCGGCGGGTGGTACGCGGACCGCGCGCCGGCGCAGCACGCGACCCTCCAGGTTGGTCATCGTGCCGTCCTCCTCGGCCCACTGGGTCACCGGCAGCACCACGTCGGCCAGCTCGGCGGTCTCCGAGCGGAGGAAGTCGGCGACCACGAGCAGGTCCAGGTCGCGCAACCGGGACTCGATCCGGGCCGCCCGGGGCGCGGAGACGACCGGGTTCGAGCCGAACACCAGCAGCGCCTTCGGCCCGGACGGGGTGCCGAGCGAGTCGAGCAACTGGTAGGCCGGCACTCCGGGCCCGGGCAGCGTCGCCGGGTCTACTCCCCACACCCGGGCCACGTGTTCCCGGGCCGCCGGGTCGTCGATCCGCCGGTAACCGGGGAGCTGGTCGGCCTTCTGCCCGTGTTCCCGGCCGCCCTGCCCGTTGCCCTGCCCGGTCAGGCAGCCGTAGCCGGAGCCGGGGCGGCCGGGCAGGCCCAGGGCGAGCGCCAGGTTGACGAAGGCGGTGACGGTGTCCACGCCCTTGGCGTGCTGCTCGGCGCCCCGGGCGGTGAGGATGATCGCCCGGTCCGCACCGGCGAGCGCGCGGGCGGCGTACTCCAGATCGGCCACCGGCACCCCGGAGAGGCGTTCCACCTCCGCCGGCCAGTAGCCGGCCACGGTACGCCGGACCTCGTCGAACCCGGTGGTCCGCGCCTTGACGTAAGCCCGGTCGAGCCAGCCTTCGGTGAGCGCGATGTGCAGCAGCGCGTTGGCCACCGCCAGGTCGGTGCCGGGCAGCGGTTGCAGGTGCAGGTCGGCCTGGCGGGCGGTGGCGGTGGCCCGGGGGTCGACCACGATCAGCCGGCCGCCGCGTGCCCGTTGGTCGGTGACGTGTCGCATCAGCGGCGGCATGGTCTCGGCCGGGTTCGCGCCCACGAGCATCAGCGTGTCCGCCCTGCCCAGGTCGGCCAGCGGGAACGGCAGCCCCCGGTCGACGCCGAAGGCCCGGTTGCCGGCCGCGGCGGCCGACGACATGCACCAGCGTCCGTTGTAGTCGATGTGCCGGGTGCGCAGCGACACCCGGGCGAACCGGCCCAGCGCGTACGCCTTCTCGTTCGTCAGCCCGCCGCCGCCGAAGACCGCTACCGCGTCCGGCCCGTGTCGGTCGGTGACCGTGCGCAGCGCGGCGGCGATCCGGTCCAGCGCCTCGTCCCAGCCCGTCGGGCGCAGCTCGGCGCCCTTCCGGTCCCGCACCAGCGGCGTGGTGAGCCGTTCCGGGTGGTCGAGCAGCTCGGCGGCGGTCCAGCCCTTCTGGCAGAGCCCGCCGCGGTTGGTGGGGAAGTCCCGCGGGGCGACCTCGACGCCGCCGCCGACCGCGCGCAGCACCATGCCGCACTGCAACGCGCAGTACGGGCAGTGCGTGGCCGCCTCCCGGGGGCGTACCCCGGATTGTGTCGCCACGTGCGCACCGTCTGTCATGTCGGAAAAGCGTGCCGCCGGGGGGTTTCCGGCCCGGGTCCCTTCTGTTTCGGTCCTGTCAAGAGCGCCTCACACCGCACGGGGGTGACGGGTCGGACCGCGAGGTTTAGAATGTGAGAAAATCGTCTCACATAACGGGAGACTCGATGAGCGTGACGGATGCGTTCGACGCCGTGGCCGGCAGCTACGACCAGGCCCGACGCCGACTGGTGCCCTGCTTCGACGCCTTCTACGGCACTGCGGTCGAGGTGGCCGCACCGCCGCTGCGGGCGGCGCTCGCCGCCGGGCGTACCCCCGAGGTGCTGGACCTGGGCGCGGGCACCGGCCTGCTCTCCCTGTTGCTGACCGCCGCCATTCCCGGCGTGCGGCTGACGCTCGTGGACGGCGCGCCCGGCATGCTGGCCGTGGCCACCGGCCACCTGTCCGCGCGCGGCGTGCCGCACCGCACGGTCCACGCCGACCTGGCCGACCCGCTGCCCGCCGGCCGGTACGACGCGGTGGTCTCCGCGCTCGCCATCCACCACCTCGACGACGACGGCAAGCGGGCGCTCTACCGGCGCGCGGCCGAGGCGCTTGCGCCCGGCGGGGTGTTCGTCAACGCCGAGCAGGTGGCCGGGCCGACGCCGGCGCTCGACCGGCGCTACGACGAGGTGTGGACGGCACGGATCACCGAGCTGGGCTCCGACGCCGAGGAGATCGCCGCCTCCCGGGAGCGGATGCGGCACGACCGGCCCGCCACGGTCGCCGACCAGTGCCGCTGGCTGGGCGACGCCGGGCTGGCCGACGTGGACTGCTTCTTCAAGGAGTGGCGCTTCGCCGTCTTCGGCGGCCGTGCGCCGGCCCTGGCTGACCGATGAGCCCGCGGTCAGCGTACGGGTGGCTCGGGCAACTGTTCCTCCAGCCGCCTGGCGAACCTGGGCGCTCCCGCCTTCCGGAGATAAGCGATCAGCTCGACGGCATCCCGATCCGGGGCCACCAGGCTGCGCCGGTAGTAATCGATCTGGCGAGTCGTCACTCGTTGCACCAGGCTCACAGAACGGTCGGCCACCCAGTTGAGAAAGTCGTCGCTCGTGAGCACCGAAAGGCGTTCTCGCACACACTCCGGAGGGAAGGCGCGTTGGTCATCGGTGACCAGGATGTCGACGGCGCCGTGGATCGCCGCGGCAAGTACGTGCCGGTCGTCCGAGTCCGGCGGGCAGGGCACGTCGCTGGGGGAGTAGCCGGTGACCAGGCCGTAGGGAAAAGCCTCGACGAACCTGCGCCGCTGTCCTCCAATGGCCTGCTCGGAATGTTCGGGTCGCTTCCGGCGTAGCCGATACATCCATTCCGCCAGGACATCCTCGCTGTACCGGAGATCGAAAACGGTGCAGTCGCTCTCGAGCGCCAGGAGGCTGATCCAATCGCGAAGCGTCCTGGAGAAGAGCACGTTGGCATCCAGGAACACCAGGGGGGCGCCGGGGATCACAGTGGACACCCTACCCAGCGCCCCCGGTCCCGGCCGGGATCTACTCGTCGTCGTTGAAACCCAGCGCGTCGGATTCCCACATGAGGGCCTCGTACGACTTTCGCCGCTCCTCCATCTGCCGTTGTCGAAAGGCGAGGACATCGGCCAGGAAAACGCGTCGGTGGCTGCCGACCCGGTGGGAGGCGATGGAACCATTCTCCAGGAGGCGGACCAGCGTGGGGCGGGACATGCCGAGCAGTTTCGCCGCCTCGGTTGTCGTCAGCTCGCGGGCGATGGCGCTGACCGCAACACCGTCTCCGCGGGAGAGCGTCGCGGTGATCTGCTCCAGGAGGTCGAACAGTTGGGCCGGGACGTCGACCTCCTCCCCATCCGACATGACGAGGCGAGCGGTCTTCCGTCCCGCAGCGTGGTGCCGCATGAGGAATGCCGCCATGGCGGCCAGCTTCTTGTGCTCAGCCCCTTCGGCGGGCGCGACCGAAGCGGTCCTCGTGGCGCCGAGGCTCATGATGCTTCCCCCTGACCGCTCTGCGTTGCGTGCGCCGGGTGAATGACCCTCGCGCTCCGTGTCCTGACCGTTCGGACCAATCTTCCCCAGCAAGCGCAACATCCGCAAGCGAGTTCGGTTGTTGCGCTTGACTCCTGTCCAATCTCTCTGTTGACGCTGCACGGGATGACTGGAGGTCATACCGATGGTAGTCTGCTTGGCATGACCGCCAAGGTGACACTGTCGTTCTCCGACGAGACAATCGAGGAAGCGCGCCGGTTCGCCGAGCGGGAAGGGCTCTCCCTCTCCGCCTGGATGGACCAGGCCGCCCGGGAGAAGGCGCTGCGCGAGGTGTTCACCGCGCACGCCGCCGCGGTCGGCCGCGCCGGCCTGGACCTGGAGGCCGACGCCCTGGCCGACGACCAGGAGGCCGCCATGGTCGACGACGCCCTGTTCCGCGGTCGGCGCCCGCGTGCTGCGTAGGGGAGAGATCTGGCGCATCTCCGGTGCCCGGGAACGGTTCGGCCTGGTCATCAGCTCCGACGTCTACAACTCCACGGCGGTGCCGATCGTGATCGTGGCGGAGGTGGTCGACGAGTCGCTGCTGCGCGACTCGCCGCTGGCCGTGCGCATGGGTGGCTTCGTGGTGATGCCCGACCGGCTCTCCTCGCCGATGAAGAAGTGGTTCACCGAGTGCGTGGACGTGGCGGACACCGAGACCATGCAGCGGGTCGGACGCGCGTTGCGGATCCTCCAGGAGTTGTGACCGCCTCACCGCCGCCGTCCGGCGGACGTGCGATCTCCGTATCCGCGCCGACCCGCATGGGGCACCTGACGGAAACCGCCGGTTCCTAGCGTCCCCCTCGTCACCGACGAGGAGGAGTCGCCCGTGAGCACGCTCGCTTCAGCCACCGGCCCGGCCCCGGTCGCCGCCGACCGGCCGCAACGGATCACCGAATGGCGTCCGGAGGACCCGGCGTTCTGGGCCGCCGGCGGCGCCCGGATCGCCCGCCGCAACCTGTACGTGTCGATCTTCGCCGAGCACGTCGGCTTCTCCGTGTGGAGCCTCTGGTCGGTGACGGTGCTCTTCCTCGGCCCGGCGTACGGCATCGACCCGGCCGGGAAGTTCCTGCTCACCGCGGTGCCGGCCGCGCTGGGCGCGGTGCTGCGCCTGCCCTACACGCTTGCCGTGGCCCGCTTCGGCGGCCGGAACTGGACCATCGTCAGCGTGTTGCTGCTGCTGGTGCCGGCGGTGCCGATGACGGTGCTGATCGAGCCCGGGGTGTCGTACACCACGCTCATGGTGCTGGCCTGCCTGTCCGGCGTGGGCGGCGGCAACTTCGCCTCCTCGATGGCGAACATCAACCTGTTCTTCCCGGAGCGGCTCAAGGGCCGGGCGCTGGGGCTCAACGCCGGCGGCGGCAATCTCGGCGTACCGGCGGTGCAGCTCGTCGGGCTGGCGGTGCTGGCCACCGCGGGGGCCGCGTACCCCCGGCTCGTGCCGGCCGTCTACCTGCCGCTGATCGTGCTCGCCGCGCTGGCCGCGGCGCGCTGGCTGGACAACGTGCCGGGGGCGCGCAACGAGCCCGGCGCGCTGCGCGAGGCCGCCCGCGACCCGCACACCTGGGTGATGTCGCTGCTCTACGTCGGCACGTTCGGCTCGTTCATCGGCTTCGGCTTCGCCTTCGGTCAGGTGCTCCAACTCCAGTTCCACGACCGGTTCCCCACCCCGGTCGACGCCGCCTGGCTGACCTTTCTCGGGCCGCTCGTCGGCTCGCTGGTCCGGCCGTTCGGGGGCCAGCTCGCCGACCGGCTCGGCGGGGCCCGGGTCACGTTCTGGAACTTCGTCGCGATGGCCGGCGGCGCCGGGCTGGTGCTCCACGCCGCCCGGGAGCACTCCTTCCCGCTCTACCTGGCCGGGTTCCTGGCGCTGTTCGTGTTCTCCGGGATCGGCAACGGCTCGACGTACAAGATGATCCCGGCGATCTTCCGGGCCCGGGCCACCGCGGAGGCCGAGCTGACCGGGGACCGGGAGGCGGCGCAGCGGCGGGCCCGGCGGCTGGCCGGCGCGTTGATCGGCATCGCCGGCGCGGTCGGCGCGTCCGGCGGCGTGCTGGTGAACGTGGCGTTCCGGCAGTCGTTCCTGACCTCCGGCACCGCCGACGCCGCCTACCTGGCCTTCATCGGCTGGTACGCGCTCTGCTTCCTGGTGACCTGGGTGATCTACCTGCGGCCGGGGCCGCGTAGGCTGGCCGGCGTGTGACCTGTGCCATGAGCGCACACCGGGCCGCCCCGTTTTGACCAGCCGCCGGGCGGCCGGGTATCGTTGCCTGCTGTTGTACGACATTCTTAGGCGTGCCGCATCAGGTACGCTTGGTCGTTCGTGCGCGCTGGTTCGACTGGGAAGCCCCGGTTACCTCGGCGCGCGACCCCAGACCGACGACGAGACAAGGTAGACCTGTGCGTACGTACAGCCCGAAGCCGGGTGAGATCGAGCGTCAGTGGCACGTCATCGACGCCTCTGACGTCGTGCTGGGCCGCCTCGCGACCCACGCCGCCACGCTGCTGCGTGGCAAGCACAAGCCGACTTTCGCGCCGCACGTCGACACGGGCGACTTCGTCGTCATCGTGAACGCGGGCAAGGTCGCGCTGACCGGCAACAAGCGTCAGACCAAGGTTGCCTACCGCCACTCCGGCTACCCGGGTGGCCTGAAGCGGGTCGGCTACGACGAGCTGCTCACCAAGCGGCCCGAGCGGGCCGTCGAGCTGGCTGTGAAGGGGATGCTCCCGCACAACAAGCTGGGCCGTCAGATCCTCAAGAAGCTGAAGGTCTACGCCGGTGCCGAGCACCCGCACAGCGCGCAGCAGCCGGCGCCGTTCGAGATCAAGCAGATCGCGCAGTGAGCGCGGGCGAAGGAAGCAGCATGACCGACATCACCGAGACCGAGGTCGCCCCCGAGGCCACCGAGGCGCCGGCGCCCGTCGCGCGCGCGCCCCGCGGTGACCGCCCGATCCAGACCGTGGGCCGTCGCAAGGAAGCCATCGTCCGGGTCCGGATCGTCCCCGGCAGCGGCAAGATCACCTGCAACGGTCGCGAACTCGAGGCCTACTTCCCGAGCAAGGTGCACCAGCAGCTCATCAAGGACCCGCTGGTCACCGCCGAGAAGCCCGAGTCGTTCGACGTGATCGCCAACCTGCGGGGCGGCGGCACCACCGGCCAGGCCGGCGCGCTGCGGCTCGCCATCGCCCGGGCGCTGATCGTCAACGAGCCCGACGACCGCCCGGCCCTGAAGAAGGCCGGCTTCCTGACCCGTGACGCCCGGGTCAAGGAGAGCAAGAAGTACGGCCTCAAGAAGGCCCGTAAGGCTCCCCAGTACTCGAAGCGCTGATCTCCTACAGCGTCTTGTACTTCTGACGGACGGCCGGGTCCGCCTCCCTTCTGCGGGGGCGGCCCGGCCGTTCCGCGTTTCTCTCCTCAACGGCAGTTCCACGGAGGTTGGCGGGTATGGGCCGGTTGTTCGGCACGGACGGCGTACGCGGGCGGGCGAACGCGGATCTCACCCCGGAGTTGGCGCTCGCGGTCGCGGTCGCCGCGGCACACACGCTGGCCGAGACCGACCGGAGCCATCCGCCGCTCGCGGTGGTGGGCCGGGACACCCGGGCCAGCGGCGAGATGCTCGAAGCGGCGGTGGTCGCCGGCCTGACCAGCGCGGGCGCCAACGTGGTCCGGGTCGGCGTGCTGCCCACCCCGGCGGTGGCGTTCCTCACCGCCGAGATCAAGGCCGACCTCGGCGTCATGCTCTCCGCCTCGCACAACCCGATGCCGGACAACGGCATCAAGCTCTTCGCCGCCGGCGGGCACAAACTGCCCGACGAGATCGAGATGCGGATCGAGGCGGCCGTCGAGGCGAACGCCACCACCGCCTGGAAACGCCCGACCGGCGCCGGTGTGGGCCGGGTCAACGACCTGCTCGACGGCGCCGACCACTACGTCCAGCACCTCGTCGGCACCGTGCCGCACCGCCTCGACGGGATCAAGGTCGTGGTCGACTGCGCCAACGGGGCGGCGGCCGACGTCGCCCCGGTGGCCTACCGGGAGGCCGGCGCCGAGGTGATCGCCATCCACGCCGAGCCGGACGGGCTCAACATCAACGACGGGTGCGGCTCCAACCACATCGAGGCGCTGCGCGCCGCGGTGGTCGAGCACGGCGCGCACCTCGGCCTCGCCCACGACGGCGATGCCGACAGGTGCGTCGCGGTCAGCGCCGACGGCACGGAGGTCGACGGCGACCAGGTGATGGCCATCCTCGCCCTGGCCATGCGCGACGCCGGCGAGCTGACCCAGGACACCCTGGTCGCCACCGTGATGAGCAACCTCGGCCTGCGGCTGGCCATGTCCGCGCACGGCATCCGGTTGGTCGAGACCAAGGTCGGCGACAGGTACGTGCTGGAGGAGCTGCGCGCCTCCGGCCTGGCCCTGGGCGGCGAGCAGAGCGGCCACATCGTGCTGCCCGCGTTCGCCACCACGGGCGACGGCGTGCTCACCGGCCTGCACCTGATGGCCCGGATGGCCGCCACCGGCACCTCCCTGGCCGAGTTGGCCGCCGTGGTCACCAAGCTGCCCCAGGTGCTGATCAACGTGCCGGTCGGTGACCGTACCGTCGGCGCCGCCGCGCCGGCCGTGCGCGCCGAGGTCGAGCGGGCCGAGGCCGAACTGGGCGAGACCGGCCGGGTGCTGCTCCGCCCGTCCGGCACCGAGCCGCTGGTGCGGGTCATGGTCGAGGCGGCCACCCAGGCCACCGCGCGCGAGGTCGCCGAGCGCATCGCCGAGCAGGTCCGCTCCGCCAGCCCGGTCGCCTGACCAGTCCGGTCGCCTGACCAGCCCGGTCGCCTGGCCGGTCCGGCGGCCCGGTCCGGCGATCCGCCGGTCAGGTCGTCGGCAGGCGGCGCAGGAAGCGGGCGGCCAGGTCGGTGACCGCGCCGGCGTCCAACTCCAGCGCCGGCCCGGCGACCGTCACCTCGGCCAGCGCCAGCCCCGGCACCTCGCTGTCCCGCCAGCCGCCGACGAACCACGCCCGCTCCCGCTCGGCGAGCGCCAGGTTCGCCGCGTCGAGCACCGCCGCCGGGTACGGCAGCCAGAACCGGAACTGGTGGGTGTGCGGCGGGGTCGGATGCACCCGGGCGCCGGGCAGGGCGGCCAACGCCTCGGCCACCACCTTCGCGTGCCCCACGTATCCGCCGAGCCGGGGCAGCTCCCGCTCCAACCCGGCGAGCCCGGCGAGCGCCGCCGGCCACTGCTGGAACAGCGTGCCGCCGTAGCGGTGCCGCCAGGCGCGGGCATAGCGGACCAGGTCGGCGTCGCCGGCCAGCGCGGCGCCCGAGTGGCCGCCGAGGGACTTGTAGAACGAGACGTACGTGCTGTCGGCCAACGCCGCGATCTCGGCCGTCGAGTAGCCCAGATGAACCGTCGACTCCCAGAGCCGTGCGCCGTCGAAGTGCACCCGGGCGCCCCCGGCCCGGGCCGCCGCGACGACGGCGACCAGGTCGTCCCAGGTCGGCAGCACGAACCCGGCGTCGCGCAGCGGCAACTCCAGCAGGAGCGTGCCGATCGGCTCGTCGAGCGCGGCCACCTCGTCGGCCGTCGGGTTGCGCGGCGCGGTCGTGGTGCGCACCGCCCGCACACCGGCCAGCAGCGCGTACGCCTCGCGTTCGCGCAGCATCGGGTGGCTGAGCGGGTGCAGGCCCACCCCCGCCCGACCGGTCGCCTCCGCGCCGTAACGCATGACGACCTGCTGGGCCATCGTGCCGGAGGGGAACAGCACGGCCGCCTCCGTGCCGAGCAGCCCGGCCACCCGCGCCTCCAGCTCCGCGACCGGGCCGCCCTCGCCGTAGACGTCGGGCAGGTCGTCACCGGCCACCGCGCCGAGCGCCGCCACCTGCTCCCGCACCGATTCCGGACGTACGCCGGAGAGCATCGTGTCGCAGCCGCGCTGGGCGGCGAGCCGGCGCAGCCGCTCCGCGTACCCGTCGCTCATCCGTCCGCCCCGAGCCGGCGCAGCCGGGTCACCGCCTCGGCGAGCACCTCCGGCCGCTTGCAGAACGCGAACCGGACCAGCGTGCGACCCGCCGCCACGTCGTCGTAGAAGACCTGCGTCGGCACCGCCACCACCCCGCACCGTTCCGGCAGGGACCGGCAGAACTCCACCCCGTCCCGGCCGCCGAGCGGGGTGACGTCGGCGGTCACGAAGTAGGTCCCCTCCGGCGCGAGCACCCCGAAGCCGGCGTCGGCCAGCCCGGCGACCAGTTGGTCCCGCCGGCGTCGCAGGTCGTCGGCGAAACCGGCGAAGTAGGCGTCCGGCAGGCCGAGCGCCACCGCCACGGCCGGTTGCAGCGGGCCCGCGTTGACGAACGTGAGGAACTGCTTCACCCGCAGCACCGCCGCGACGAGCGACGCCGGGCCGCTCACCCAGCCGACCTTCCAGCCGGTGCAGGAGAACGTCTTGCCCGCCGAGGACACCCGCAGGGTGCGCGCCCACATCCCCGGCAGCGTGGCCAGCGGCACGTGCGGCGCGGCGGCGTCGGCGAACACGAGGTGCTCGTAGACCTCGTCGGTGACCGCGTACGTGTCGTGCTCCCGGCACAACTCGGCGACCAGGGCCAACTCGTCGGCGGTGAACACCTTCCCGGTCGGGTTGTGCGGCGAGTTCAGCAGCACCAGCCGGGTCCGCGGCCCGAACGCGGCGCGCAGCTCGGCCGGGTCGAAGGCGTACCGGCCGTCCGGGCCCGGGCGCAGCGTCACCGGGCGGCGCACCGCGCCGGCCAGCGCGATCGAGGCGGCGTACGAGTCGTAGTACGGCTCGAAGCAGACCACCTCGTCACCCGGCTCGCAGAGCGCGAGGATGCTCGCCGCGATCGCCTCCGTCGCGCCGGCGGTCACCACGATCTCGCCGTCCGGGTCGTACTCGAGGCCCCAGAACCGGCGCTGGTGGGCCGCCACGGCCGCGCGCAACGCCGGGATCCCCGGCCCCGGCGGGTACTGGTTGTGACCGGTCCGCAGCGCCTCGGCGGCGGCGGCGAGCATCTCCGGCGGGCCGTCGGTGTCCGGGAAGCCCTGCCCCAGGTTGACCGCGCCGGTGCGCACGGCCAACGCCGACATCTCGGCGAAGATGGTGGTGCCGAACGGCCGCATGCGGGCCACCAGCGGATCCGTCGTCGTCACGGCGGCCAGCCTACGGCCCGTCTCCGGCCCCTCACCAGCCGAAGCAGGACGCCATCCCGCCCGTTGCGCTCGAATCCCGGGACACGACCTTCCCGTCCACGGTGATCCGGCAACTCACCCCGTCGCGCTGCTGGTCATCGGGAATGGCGACGATCTGCACCTGTTTCCGGTCGTTCGCGGTGAACGCCAGCCGCCACGGTGGCTGCATCCCGTTCACGGTGAGGAAGTCGCCGTTGGCGTCGTAGAACTCGACGTTCGCCGCTCCCGTGCCGGTGATCTCGTACACCACCGTGAACCGGCCACGCCCGGCGGACGGGGTGGTGGCCGGGACCACCGGCGTTTCGGTCGGCTCGTCGGTGAATCCGCCGGGTCCGTCCGGCCAGCCCGGCTCCCCGGACCCGTCGACGAACGGCGGCTCGTACGGCTCCCCGGACGTGACCGACCCCTCGCTGAAGCTGCCGAGCATGCCCAGGCCGACGCACCCGCAGACGGCAAGCACCAGCGCGACGACCGCGGCGATGACCACGCCGAGCACCCAGCCCGCGCCCGACCGGCGCGGCGTCCCCCCGGGGTACGCGAACGGCGGCGGATATGGTCCCGGCGGATACGGTCCAGATGGGTAGGGCGCGGGCGGATACGGTCCGGGCTGGTGGGGCGCGGGCGGATACGGTCCGGGCTGGTGGGGCGCGGGCGGATACGGTCCGGGCTGGTGGGGCGCGGGCGGATACGGTCCGGGCTGGTGGGGCGCGGGCGGATACGGTCCGGGCTGGTGGGGCGCGGGCGGATACGGTCCGGGCTGGTGGGGCGCGGGCGGATACGCGGCCGGTGGCCATCCCGGCGTGTCCGGAGTCGGCTGTCCGGTGGTGCGGGCCTGTCCTTCGACGCCGGCTTGGCCGGTGGCGCCGCCTGCCTGTCCGCTCGTGCCGGCCCCGGGCGTCCAGGGGGTCGGCTCCCAGGGCGTCGGTGTCCATGGCGCGGGCGGCGCCCAGGGCTGCGGCGCGGCCAGCGGGTCCGGCGACGTCCAGGTGGCGGGCTCGCCGGAGGGCGGCGGCGCCGTCGGGTCACTCGGCCTGGGGGTCGGCTCGGGGGTGGGGGCCGTCTCGGACATCGGCTCAGCTCACAGGGGTACGGCGGCGGGCGACCGCGGAGGGATGGACCCCGGGGATGCCGCCCGGGCCCTCAATGTAGGGCGTGCAAGCCATCCCCGCGCCCCCGCCCGCCCGGCGACCGCTTCACCTCGCCCCGTCGGAGATCTTGGAAGGTAACGGCCCCTCCCGGGGCCGAAATCTTCCAAGTCACCTGGTCTCGTCGGGACGCCGCGCAGGCGTGAAAACGGGCAACCGGCCGCACGGTGGCCTACTCTCCGGCCGGGTCTCGTGCGAGGAAACGCGGGCGGTGATCGTTTGGCCATGATCAACACCAGTTCGGTGAAGTGGGGGCATCGCCGGTGGTCGGATACCGCCACATCACCGAACTGGCGTCCGGCCTACCGACGTCTCCCGAGCACCGCGGGCATCAAGACGGCCAAACGGGTGCAAGCTGAGTCTGTTTACCGGTCAGATCCGTCGAGGCGGCTGGACGAAACGGACGGTGAGGGGCCAATCGCTTGAGGTGGGTGTTGTGGGGAGGTGCGGCAAAGGAGATCGCGCTGGGTGATTTGTCTGCCGGGTGGGGCGATGTTGATCGGTTCGCTCATGCTTGGTGATCGATGACCCGCCTTCCGCGCACGCACGATGAGCGAAACTCGGCTAGGCTGCGAACCATGTGTGGAATCGTGGGTTACGCCGGTGCGCGCCCGGCGCTCGGCATCGTGCTCGACGGACTGCGGCGGCTGGAATACCGCGGCTACGACTCGGCCGGAGTCGCCGTGGTCTGCGACGACGAGCTGCTGACCGAGAAGAAGGCCGGCAAGCTGGCCAACCTGGAGAAGGTTCTCTCCGAGCGGGCCGCCGACAACCCCGAGGACTGCGCCGCCAGCCCGATCGGCATCGGCGACGGCACCACCGGCATCGGCCACACCCGATGGGCCACGCACGGCGGGCCGACCGACCGCAACGCCCACCCGCACCTCTCCCCGGACGGCCGGGTCGCGGTCATCCACAACGGCATCATCGAGAACTTCGCGAAGCTCCGCGGCGAGCTGGAGGACGAGGGCGTCGAGTTCGCCAGCGACACCGACACCGAGTGCGCCGCGCACCTGATCGCCCGTGCGCTCGCCGATCTGCGGTCGGCCGGTGAAGCCGACGGCCCGCAGTTGCTCGCGTCCGCCATGCGGGTGGTCTGCGGGCGACTCGAAGGGGCGTTCACCCTGCTCGCCGTGGACGCGGCCATCCCCGGCGCGGTGGTCGGCGCCCGGCGCAACTCGCCGCTCGTGGTGGGCCGGGGCGACGGCGAGAACTACCTCGCCAGTGACGTGGCGGCGTTCATCGAGCACACCCGGGACGCGGTCGAGCTGGGGCAGGACCAGATCGTCCTGATCACCGGCGACAGCATCGAGATCACCGACTTCGCCGGCCAGCCCGCGACCGGCAAGGACTTCCACATCGACTGGGACTCGTCAGCCGCCGAGAAGGGCGGCTACGACTGGTTCATGCTCAAGGAGATCGAGGAGCAGCCGCAGGCCATCGCCGACACGCTGCTCGGCCGGCTCACCGAGAGCGGCGAGATCGCGCTCGACGAGGTCCGCCTCAGCGAGCAGGACCTGCGCGACGTCGACAAGATCTTCATCGTCGCCTGCGGCACCTCCTACCACGCCGGCCTGGTCGCCAAGTACGCCATCGAGCACTGGACCCGGATCCCCTGCGAGGTGGAGCTGGCAAGCGAGTTCCGCTACCGCGACCCGGTGCTCGACCGCTCCACCCTGATCGTGGTGATCTCGCAGTCCGGCGAGACCATGGACACACTGATGGCGCTGCGCCACGCCAAGGAGCAGAAGGCCCGCGTGCTGGCGGTCTGCAACACCAACGGCTCGACCATCCCGCGCGAGTCCGACGCGGTGCTCTACACACACGGCGGCCCGGAGATCGCGGTCGCCTCCACCAAGGCGTTCCTCACCCAGGTCGTCGCCTGCTATCTGATCGGGCTGCATCTGGCCCAGGTGCGGGGCATCAAGTTCGCCGACGAGGTGGGCGCGGTGGTGTCCCAGCTCCAGGACATGCCGGGCAAGCTGCGCGAGCTGCTGGACCGGATCGAGCCGGTCCGCGAGCTCGGCCGCGAGTTGAAGTCCGAGCCGACCGTGCTGTTCATCGGCCGGCACGTGGGCTACCCGGTCGCCCTGGAAGGTGCCCTGAAGCTCAAGGAGTTGGCGTACATGCACGCCGAGGGCTTCGCCGCCGGCGAGCTGAAGCACGGCCCGATCTCGCTGATCGACAAGGGCACGCCGGTGATCTGCATCGTGCCGTCCCCGGTCGGCCGGGGCATGCTGCACGACAAGGTCGTCTCCAACATCCAGGAGGTGCGCGCCCGGGGCGCCCGCACGATCGTGATCGCCGAGGAGGGCGACCAGGCGGTGGTCCGTTACGCCGACCATCTGATCTACGTGCCGCGTACGCCGACGCTGCTCGCGCCGCTGGTGACCACCGTGCCGCTCCAGGTGCTCGCGGCCGAGATCGCCGCGGCCCGCGGACACGACGTCGACCAGCCCCGGAACCTCGCCAAGTCGGTCACGGTCGAGTAGCTCGGATCGACGCCCGGCACGGAGCGGGCCCCGGCGTCTCACCGGCCCAGCACGATCCGCGCCATCCCGTCCAGGGCCGGGTTGTCGGCATCCCAGTAGCCGGTGTGGCCGTGCCCTGCGCTCGGGAAGCGCCGGCCACCGAAGCCCGGCGCGCTCGGGTCTGCGCCGAACCAGAGCCGGTCGGAGTGCGGGTCCAGCACGGCCAGCGCCGGCCCGAGCGGCGTGCCGGCCAGCACGGCCCGGCGGGCCAGCTCGTCCGGCTGGCGGACGAGCCGGATCACGTCGTCCGGCGCGGTCGACGCCCAGACCTGCCCGGCCGGCATCCGCAGCTCGGTGGCGTGGTCGACGCCGACCCCGGGCGACCCGACGAAGACCAGCGCGTCCGCGCCCAGCCCGTGGTCGCGAGCGGCGGCGCCGACCACGAGCGAGCCGTAGCTGTGCCCGAGCACGGTCTGCCGGGCCGGCGACCCCTCGTGCGTGGCCCGCAGCCCCTCCTGGAACCGGTGCAGGGCCGGCCCGGCGTCCTCGGCCTGCCGGGCGCCGGCCGCCTCGGTGAGGAAGTCCGGCGCGTCGTAGTCCAGCCAGAGCACCGCCGCCGTCTCCTCGCCCGGCCCGATCGCCGCGCACCGGTCCAGCACCCGGGCGGCCCGGCCCAACTCGGCCGGCGCGTCGGCCAGGTCCGCGGTCATGCCGGGGACGTAGGTCAGCACCGCGCCGGCCCGGTCCGGGTTGCCGAGCGCCACCATCGCCCGCCCGTCCCCGGCGAGGTCGAGCCCCAGCAGGTACGCCCGCGGCGCGGACGGCGTCGCCAGACGCTCACCCAGCCCGTCCAGGCCGCGTAGCGCCGCCTCCACCCCGGCCATCCGAGCACGCCGGGTCACCTCGAACGGACCTGCCGGCAGCGGACGTAGCAGGGCGAGGCGGCGCGCGAGCAGCTCCTGACGCCGGTCGGCGAGCAACAGCCGGTTGGCCCGGTCACGCGCGGCGGCCGGCACCCCGTCCAGGCGGCCCACCCGGCCCGGCTCGTGCCCGACCAGCCACCGCTGCTCGGCCGGGCTCAGACCGGTCCACCAGCGGCGCACCTCGACCGGCCCGGCTCCGGGCCCCGGCCGCCAGCCGGGCGGGACGCTCACCCACCCGGTCACCGCCGCCGTGGCGATCTCCGCCAGCCGGCCGGTCGCCTCCCGATCCGCCGCGCCCGCCAGGGCCAGCGCACGGCGGATCCCGGCCTGCGCCTGAACCACCGCGGGCCCGGCCCGGTCGACGGGCCGGGCCGGGTCGGGCCGGACGGCGCCGGTGCGGTCCACGGACAGGCCACCGGTCTCGGCGCGGGCCACCTCGGCGCCGAGCCGGGCCTTCGCCGCGCCCACCCGGGCGGCGAACTCGGCGAGCGCCTGGTCGATCTCGAACAGGGCGGGCAGCCCGTCGGTGAGCGCGGTGCGCAACTCGGCGAGACGCCGCTGGGCGGCCGTCGAGGCGGCGCCGGACCAGCCCGACCGGAGGTCGCCGGCCCGGGCGGTCAGCCCGTCGGCCCGACGGCGCACCGGGTCGACGAGCCCGCGCCAGGCCGCTCCGGTGGCGAGCCAGGCGCCCGGATCCGCCCGCCACAGCTGCGCGTAGCCGACCGGACCCGCGCGGACGCCGTCGCCGCTCATCGCGACGCCCCGGCGACACGGCGGGCGGCCCGCTCGTCCACCGCCTCGTAGCCGTCCGCGCCGCCGCGTAGCGCCTCGGCGCCGGCGGCCACCCCCGCCGCGATCGTGCCGGACCAGCGCCGCACCGCGGTCTCCAGATCATCGAGCGCCACCCCGGTCCGCCAGCCGTCCGGCGGCGGCGCCGGCGGCGTCGGCATCCCGCCCGGCCCGTGGGCCAGCCGGTAGGCGTCGTCGGTCAGCCTCCGGGCCACCGCGCGCAGCAACTCCGGATCGACGGTGAACGGCTCCTCGACCACGACCACCTCCCCACCCCGCCGGCCCCACCTGCCGGACCCGGACAGCGGCGACGCTAGGCGGGACGGCACCCTTCGCGCCGTCCCTGTGGACAACGTCGCCGGTTTTCCACAGGGGGCGTTCGCCGGCCTGCCCGGGACCCGGCCCGCCGGTAGGGTGAGTTCGTGATCGAGGCCGATCCGGCCGGCGGGGACGAACGGGACGGGATGGCATGAGACCGGTGTGGCGGGTCGCGGATGTCCGCGCGGCGGAGGCGGGGCTGATGGCGACCCTCCCGTCCGGGGCGCTGATGCAACGGGCCGCGGCCGGGCTGGCCCGCCGGTGCGCGCTGCTGCTGGCGGACCGGGGCGGGGTCTACGGCGCCCGGGTGCTGCTGCTCGTGGGCTCCGGCGACAACGGCGGTGACGCCCTCTACGCCGGCGCGCGCCTGGCCCGCCGGGGCGCCGCGGTCGACGTCCTGCTCCTCACGCCCGGGCGGGCGCACGCCGACGGTCTGGCCGCGCTGCGCGCCGCCGGTGGGCGGGTGGTCGACCGGCCGTCCGCCGTGGTCGACCTGGTGCTCGACGGCATCGTGGGCATCGGCGGCACCGGCGGCCTGCGGGAGACGGCCGACCAGCTCGCCGGGAGCCTGGCCGAGCGCGTCGGCCGGGACGGCACCCGGGCCACGGTGGTCGCGGTGGACGTCCCGAGTGGCGTCGCGGTGGACACCGGCCACGTCCCGCTGACCGGCGCCGGTCGGCCCGCAGCGGTCCGCGCCGACGTGACCGTCGCGTTCGGCGCGCTCAAGCCGGCTCTGGTGGTCGGTCCGGCCGCCCCGCTCGCCGGGCAGGTCGACCTGGTCGACATCGGGCTCACGCCGTGGCTGCGCGGCTCACCGGCGCTGCGGGTGACCGAGTGGTCCGACGTGGCCGACTGGTGGCCGGCGCTCGGCGTCTCGTCGGAGAAATACTCCCGGGGTGTGGTCGGGGTGGCGACCGGCTCGGCCACCTACCCGGGTGCGGCGGTGCTCTCGGTCGGCGGTGCGCTCGCCGGTCCCACCGGCCTGGTCCGCTATGCCGGCGGCGCGCGGGCCGAGGTGGTGCGCCAGCACCCGTCGGTGATCGCCACCGACCGGGTCGCCGACGCCGGCCGGGTGCAGGCCTGGGTCTGCGGCTCGGGGCTCGGCACCGGCGAGGACTCCGCCGCCGAGTTGCGCGCGGTGCTCGCCGCGCCGGTGCCGGTGGTGCTGGACGCCGACGCGCTGACGCTGCTTGTCGACGGCAAGCTCGCCGACCGGCTGCGTGGGCGGGACGCCCCGATCGTGGTGACCCCGCACGACCGGGAGTTCGCCCGGCTCTGCGGCGAGATGCCGGGGGAGGACCGGGTCGCCGCGGCGCTGCGACTGGCCGCCTGGATGAACGCGGTGGTGCTGTTGAAGGGCGACCGAACGATCGTCGGCACCCCCGACGGCCGGGCGTACGTCAATCCGACCGGCACGCCGGCGCTGGCCACCGGCGGCACCGGCGACGTGCTGGCCGGGCTGCTCGGTTCGCTGCTCGCCGCCGGGCTGGCTCCCGAGCGGGCGGCCGCCGCCGCGGCGTACCTGCACGGGCTGGCCGGTCGGGAGGCGGCGGGCGGAGGTCCGGTGACCGCGCCCGACGTGGCCGCGGCGTTGCGTCCGGTGCTGGCCCGTCTGGGCTGATCCACGGCCCGGCGGCGGCCGGATGGCGCCCGTTCGGCGGGGCCGACCGCGCGGCTCACGGCCAGGATGATCACCGGCGGAAGTAGGCTGGGGGCATGTGGCAGTCCGAGGTGCGGGTCGATCTCGACGCGATCCGGGAGAACGTGGCCCGGCTGAAGGCCGGAACCAGCGCCGAGCTGATGGCCGTGGTCAAGGCCGACGGGTACGGGCACGGCATGTTGCCGGCGGCCCGCGCGGCGCTCGACGCCGGGGCGGACCAGCTCGGTGTCTGCACCCTCGACGAGGCGCTCCGGCTGCGCCAGGAGGGGATCACCGCGCCGGTGCTGGCGTGGCTGCTCGACCCGGGCCTGCCGCTGCACGACGGGATCGCGGTCGGCGTCGATCTCGGCTGCGCCAGCCTGGCCCAGCTCGACGAGATGACCGAGGCGAGCCGGCGGGCGGACCGGCCGGCCCGGCTGCATCTCAAGATCGACACTGGGCTCTCCCGCGGCGGCGCGACCGTCGCCGACTGGCCGGCGCTGCTGGAGGCCGCCGCGAAGGCCCAGGCCGACGGTCTGGTCGAGGTGGTGGGCGTGTGGAGCCACTTTGTCTACGCGGACTCGCCCGGCCACCCCACCACGGACCGCCAACTCGCCGTCTTCCACGAGGGGCTGGAGATGGTGGCGCGGGCCGGCCTGCGCCCCCGCTATCGCCACCTGGCCAACTCGGCGGCCACGCTGACCCGACCGGACACCCACTTCGACCTGGTCCGTCCGGGCATCGCCATCTACGGCCTGTCGCCGGTCGCGGGCGAACGGTTCGGCCTGCGCCCGGCGATGACCGCGCGGGCCCGGGTGATGCTCACCAAGCGGGTCCCGGCCGGCACCGGCGTCTCCTACGGCCACACCTACCTGACCGAGAACGAGAGCAGCCTGGCCGTGGTGCCGCTCGGCTACGGGGACGGAGTGCCGCGGCACGCCTCGAACACCGGTCCGGTGCTGCTCGGCGGTGAGCGGCGGACCATCTCCGGGCGGGTCTGCATGGATCAGTTCGTGGTCGACTGCGGCGATGACGAGGTGGCCGCCGGCGACGTGGCGACGCTGTTCGGCAGCGGCGCGGACGGCGAGCCCACCGCCGACGACTGGGCCGAGGCGGTCGGCACCATCAACTACGAGATCGTCACCCGGTTCGGCGGGGTCCGGGTCCCGCGCGTCTACGACGGCGAGAAGACATGAGCCCGCGGCTGCGGGTGCCTCGGCCGCGCGGCGCCGCCGGCAAGGTGGCCGGGCTGGTCGGCGCCGCCGTCGGGGTGGCCGCCGCCGGGCTCGCGGCGGGTGTGGCAAGCGAGCGGGTCCTGGTCCGCCGGCTCAAGAACGACCCCGCCGACCGGTACGCCCACGAGGTGTTCGACCGGCAGCGTTACGACGAGGCGTACGAGCTGGAGATGCCGGACGGCACCGACATCCACGTGGAGGTGGTCGAGCCGACCCGGCCGGTCGCCGGGCACCCGACGGTCGTGCTGGTGCACGGCTTCTGTCTGGACATGGGCACCTTCCACTTCCAGCGCAAGATGCTCGCCGACCGGGGCGACTACCGGGTGGTCGCGTACGACCAGCCGGGGCACGGCCGTTCCGGGCGACTGGAGACCGGCGAGTACGACCTGGCCGCGCTGGGCCGCACGTTGCGCCGGGTGCTCGACGAGGTGGCCCCGGAGGGGCCGCTGGTGCTGGTCGGGCACTCGATGGGCGGCATGACCATCATGGCGTTGGCCGAGCTCTGTCCGGAGCTGTTCGGCGACCGGGTGGTCGGCACGGTGCTGATGGCCACCTCCGGCGGTCTGGCGGCGGAGACCAAGCTGGTGGCCCCCGCGCTGCTCGGCCGGGTCGGCGCGCCGGTGCTCCACATGATGAGCAACGCCACCCGGTACGGCGGCACGGTGATCGACAAGGCCCGCCGGTCCACCTCGAACGTGGCCTGGTTGCTGACCCGCAGGTACGGCTTCGGCACCCCGAAGCCGAGCCCGGCTCTGGTGTCGTACGTGGAGATGATGAACTCCCGCACCTCGGCGGACACGGTGACCCGCTATCTGCGGACCCTGGCCACCCACTCGCGTTTCCCGGCGCTGGCCGCGCTCGCCGGCACGCCGGTGCTGGTGATCGTGGGGGACAAGGACATGATCACGCCGGTGACGCACTCGGAGGAGATCGTCCGGCGGCTTCCGGAGGCCGAGTTCGTGCAGATCCACGACAGCGGGCACGTGGTGATGCTCGAGCACGCCGACGAGGTCAACGCGGCGTTGGCGAGGTTCCTGGAGTCACTGGGGTGAGTGTGGTCGTGGTGGAGCTGAAGACCGTCGACGACACCCGCGAGTTCGGCCGGCGGCTGGCCGACGTGCTGCGCGCGGGGGACCTGCTGCTGCTCAGCGGTCCGCTGGGGGCCGGCAAGACCGCGCTGACCCAGGGCCTCGGCGCCGGCCTCGGGGTACGCGGCGACATCACCTCGCCCACCTTCGTCATCGCCCGGGTACACCGGCCGGACCCGGCGCGGGGCGGGCGGGTGACGCTCGTGCACGCCGACGCGTACCGCCTGGGTGAGGCCGCGGATCCGCGGGCCGAGATCGACGACCTCGACCTGGACGCCTCGGTCGACGAGGCGGTGACCGTGGTGGAGTGGGGCGAGGGGATGGTCGAGCAGTTGGTCGACGCGCACCTGCGGGTCCGCATCGACAGGCGGGACGACGACAGCCGGGTGGTCACGCTGGAACCGGCCGGCGGCGACTGGGCGGCCCGGCTGGCCACCCTCGACTGAGCGCTGTCGTACCCGCTGCCTAGAGTCCCGGGGACGACTGCGAAAGGTTGCCGATGCCCGACGATGCCCCCGCCCTCGACCTGTTGGCGCTCCTGCCCGAGCCGTGGCGTGCGGCCCTCTCCCCGCACCTCGACCCGGCCCGCACCGCGGCGTTGGCCGAGTTCGTCGCCCGGGAATACGCCACCGCCACGGTCTTCCCGCCGCTGGCCGACCTGTTCTCCGCCTACCGGTTGTGCGGGCCGGGTCAGACCCGGGTGCTCATCCTCGGTCAGGACCCCTACCACAAGGCGGGGCAGGCGCACGGCCTGAGCTTCAGCGTGCGCGAGGGCGTGCCGGTGCCGCCGTCGCTGCGCAACGTCTTCAAGGAGCTGGAGGCGGATCTGGGCGTGCCGAAGCCGCGCGGCGGCAACCTGGACGGCTGGGCGGCGCAGGGTGTGCTGCTGCTCAACTCGGTGCTGACGGTTCGGCAGGCCGCCCCCGGCTCGCACGCCAACCGGGGCTGGGAGGAGTTCACCGACGCCACCATCCGGGCGCTCGACGGGCTCGACCAGCGGGTGGTCTTCCTGCTCTGGGGCGGCTACGCGCGCAAGAAGGCGGCCCTGGTCACCAACCCGCTTCACGTGGTGCTGGAGGCCGGGCATCCCAGCCCGATGAACCCGAAGGGCTTCCTGGGCAGCCGTCCGTTCAGCGCGGCCGACAAGGCGCTCGCCGACGTGGGCCTGCCCACCGTCGACTGGGCGCGTTCCGCGGGCTGACCGCCCCGCTCACCCCGATCCGGCCCGCGCCGGATTGAACGGTCCGGCCCGCGCCGGACCGCTGACCCGATCCGGTTCGCGCCGGGCTGACCCGCACCGGCCGGACCGGGCCGGATAGGCTGGCAAACCGTGCTCGTACTCGTGGTGGACTCCTCGACGCCCGCGGTGACCGCGGCGTTGGCCGAGGTCTCGGCGGACGGCGTCGCGCTCCGCGCGTCCCGGTGCACGGTCGACGCCCGCGCCCACGGCGAGTTGCTCGCGCCGCAGGTCGACGCGGTGCTCGCCGACGTGGGCGCGCGCCCCGCCGACCTGGCCGCGATCGTCGCCGGGCTCGGCCCCGGGCCGTTCACCGGCCTGCGGGTGGGTCTGGTCACCGCCGCCACGATGGGCCAGGTGCTCGGCGTGCCGACGTACGGCGTCTGCTCGCTCGACGGCCTCGGCCTGCCGCCGTCGGACGACGGTGAGACGGTGCTGGCGGCGAGCGACGCGCGGCGGCGGGAGGTCTACTGGGCCGTCTACGACGGCGCCGGCCGGCGCGTCGCCGGGCCGGACGTGGCCGCACCGGCGGTGGCCGCCGAGCGCGCCCGCGACCTGGCGGTCGCCGTCGCCGTCGGCGACGGCGCGCACCGGTACGCGGACGTGCTGGGGCTGCCGGTGCGGGCCGAGCCGCGTTACCCGGACCCGATGGCGCTGGCCGGCCTCGCCGCGGAACGGATCCGGGCGGGCGCGCCGGGCGAGCCGCTCACCCCGCTCTACCTGCGCCGGCCGGACGCGGTGGCGGCCACCGGCCACAAGCCGGTCCTGCGATGAGGCTGAGTCGGTTCCGCTGGTGGCACGTGGACGAGGTGCTGCCCATCGAGGCGGACCTGTTCGGCGCCGAGCAGTGGTCGCCGGGGATGTTCTGGAACGAACTCGCCAACGGGCACTTCTATCTGGTCGCCGTCGACGACGACGGCGGCGTGGCCGGGTACGCCGGGCTGGCCGTGGCCCCGCCGGACGAGGCGTGGGTGCAGAACATCGCGGTCCGCCGGGGCGCCCAGCGCCGCGGCGTGGGTCGGGCGCTGCTGGAGGCGCTGCTCGCCGAGGCGGCCCGGCGCGGCGTCCGCAGCACGCTGCTGGAGGTCGCCGCCGACAACGCCCCGGCGCAGCGCCTGTACGCCACGTACGGCTTCGAGCCGATCGGCGTGCGGCGCGGCTACTACCAACCGAGCAACACCGACGCGCTGGTCATGCAGCGCACCGAGGACTGACGCGGATGGCTGACGAACCACTGATTCTCGGCATCGAGACCTCCTGCGACGAGACCGGCGTGGGCATCGTGCGCGGGCACACGCTCCTGGCCGACGCGCTTGCGTCGAGCGTCGAGGAGCACGCCCGGTTCGGCGGGGTGGTGCCGGAGGTGGCCAGCCGGGCGCACCTGGAGGCGATCGTGCCGACCATGGACCGGGCGCTGCGGGAAGCCGGCGTCACCATCGCCGACGTGGACGCGATCGCGGTGACCTCCGGGCCGGGCCTGGCCGGCGCGCTGCTCGTCGGCGTCGCCGCCGCGAAGGGCTACGCGGTGGCCGCGGAGAAACCGGTGTACGGGGTGAACCACCTCGCCGCGCACGTGGCCGTGGACACGCTTGAGCACGGCCCGTTGCCCGAGCCGGCGATCGCGCTGCTGGTCTCCGGCGGGCACTCGTCGCTGCTGCGCGTCGACGACCTGGCCCGGGGCGTCGTGCCGCTCGGCGCCACCATCGACGACGCGGCCGGGGAGGCGTTCGACAAGGTGGCCCGCCTGCTCGGGTTGCCGTTCCCGGGCGGGCCGCACATCGACCGGGAGGCGCGCGCCGGTGATCCGGCCTCGATCGCGTTCCCGCGCGGGCTGACCGCCGCGAAGGACCTGGCCGGGCACCGCTTCGACTTCTCCTTCTCCGGCCTGAAGACGGCGGTGGCCCGCTGGGTGGAGGCGCGGCAACGGGCCGGTGAGCCGGTGCCGGTGGCCGACGTGGCGGCGTCCTTCCAGGAGGCGGTCTGCGACGTGCTCGTCGGCAAGGCGCTCGACGCCTGTCGCAGCAGCGGGATCGACACGCTTGTGATCGGCGGCGGGGTGGCGGCCAACTCGCGGCTGCGGGCGATGGCCGAGCAGCGGGCCGCGAGGCACGGCGTCCGGGTGCGTACGCCCCGGCCGAAGCTCTGCACGGACAACGGCGCGATGGTGGCGGCGCTCGGTTCGCACCTGGTCGCCGCGGGTGTCGCCCCGAGCCGGCTGGACCTGCCGGCCGACTCGGCGATGCCGCTGACCGTGGTCAGCGTCGGACCGCAGGAGGGGACCGAATGATCGTCCGGATGTGGGAGGCGAAGGCCGAGCCGTACGGCTTCGCCGACCTGATCACCTGGGTCTGCGAGACCGCGCTGCCCGAGTTCGAGCACGACCCGATGCACGTCGCCAGCGAGGTGTTCGCCTCCACTGACCACCGACTGGTGGTGATCTCGAAGTGGCGGAACAACCCGCGGGCCCTGCCCGAGCCCCCCATGCGCCTGGTAGCCCGCCCGCCGCACCACTGGGACTTCACCTCCGTCGACCGCTGAGGGTGTAAGGAGGGGGCCCCGCTTAACGCCTCTGGTATAGGCGGGGCCCCCTCTTAACACCTGCTCAGGAGCGGCGCATCAACCGCCAGGTCGCGTACCCGCCGGTGCCCAGCGCGATCAGGAACACCGCCCACACCACCCCCGTCCCCACCTGGAGCCCGGGGCTGCCCACGTTGGCCTTGGCCGCGGCAATCAGCGAGTCGCTCTGCGCCGGCGGCAGCGCGGGCGGCGGCAACTGCTGCCAGCGGACCAGTCCGGTGCTCTCCAGCATGGTCATGTGGTCGTTGACGAACCTGTTCGCGTCCTCGGCGAGCTTCCGCACGACCGGGTCCTTGGTGCTGGCCCGGACCGCGCCGATCACCGGGAAGATGTTGCCGTGGGCGACCCGGAGCCGGGTGACGAAGATCTGGTCGAACTGTGCGCCGGTGGCGTTCTGCATCTCGGTCAGCCACCCCTTCTGCTGGGTCGTCGGGTCCGTCGGCAGGACCGCGCCCAGTTTGTTGGCCGCCTCGACCACCAACTGGTCCAGCTCGGCGTGCTGGCGGGCGATCTCCGCGCCGACCTCCCGTACCCGGGGGGACTGGCCCTTCTCGGCGGCCATCGTCCCGGCCGGCATCTCCCAGAGCCCGGCCAGCCGGACGCCGTTGAGCAGCGTCATGTCGGCGGCGTTCATCTGCACGCCGGGATTGGGTGCGGCCAGCGCCGCGCCGGGAAGAACGCCGATCCCCGCGCCGATCGCGACGAGCAGCAGGGTCACCCGGTGCGCCAGCCGGCGACGTGCGGATTCCAGCGATGCCATGGTTGCGGTGCCTCCTCGGTCCGGACCGTTACGCGGGTCGCGGACGGCCGCACCCGCCGGCCGTCCCGCCGTCCGCACACTGGTACGGATCCCCGGGCCGATCAGTTCAGCGGGTCGGCAAGGAGGCGTTCGAAAGCCAACTCGGCGGCGCCGACCAGCGCCGCGTCGTCGCCGAGTTTCGGGGTACGCAGCCGCACGTGTTCCAGGCAGGCGGGCAGCCCGTTGCGGTTGAGCCGGCTGCGCACCTGGGCTGCGGCGGCGAGGTAGAGGTCGCGCATGGTGCCCCCGAAGATGACCATCTCCGGGTTGAAGATGTTGACCAGGTTCGCCACGCCGAAGCCGAGCCAGTCGCCGGCCTGCCGGACCGCGCTCTGCGCCCGGGCGTCTCCGCGGTCGGCCGCGTCGAAGACCCCCAGCAGGGCGTCCCGACCGCGCGCGTCGGCCCGGTCGGCGGCGCGCAGCAGCCCGTACTCGCCGATCTCGGTCTCCCAGCAGCCGCGCCGGCCGCAGTCGCAGCGCGCGCCGTCGCGGACCACCACCATGTGGCCGACCTCGCCGCCGTAGCCGCCGTGCCCGGTCAGCCGCCGCCCGCCGGCGATGATGCCGGCGCCGACGCCCACGTCGCCGTACAGGTAGATCACGTTGTCGCAGCCGGTGGCCGCGCCGCGGGCGTGTTCGGCGAAGGCGGCCACGTCAGCCACGTTGCCCACCGTGATGGGTACGTCGATGCCCAGCTCGGCGGCGAGCGCCGCGCCGATCGGCTCGTCCACCCAGCCGGTGGTGGGGCTGAGCCGCACCAGCCCGTCGTCGCGGCGCACCATGCCGCAGACCGCGACCCCGGCGCCGACGCAGAACGACTCCGCCGGCACCGTCTGGTGCATCTCCTTGACCGCGCCGGCAAGCAGCGGGGCGGCCTCCCCGGCAACGAGGTTCCGCGGCCGGTCCAGCTCGCGACGGTCGAGCACCTCACCGCCGAGCCCGACCCGCGCGGCCCGCAGCCGGTCCACCTCGACGCTGTACGCGTACGCGTAGACCCGGCCCGACTCGGGCCGGACGACGAGTGACGGTCGTCCGGCCCGGCCGGTCTCCTTCGGTGTCCCCTCGCTGACCAGACCGGCGCCGGCCAGGTCCGCGGTCAGCGCGCCGATGGTGCTGCGGTTGAGCCCGAGCGCGGTGGTCAGCTCGGCGCGCGTGGTGGCGCCGTGCACGTGCACGTAGCGGAGCAATGCGCCCAGGTTCTGCCGGCGGATCTCGTCCTGGCTGGGACCCGCGCGCATTGCCACTGCCATGGTGTGTCCGCGCCCGGGGTCAGCGCGTGCCGGTGGCGGCGGCTCGCCGCCTCGACAGCGCGTCGATGGTCGCGGCGGCGAGCAGCACCACGCCGGTGACCACGTACTTGACGCCCGAGCTGTATTCCATCAGGCCCATACCGTTGTCGATCACAGCGACGACCGCGCCACCGAGCACGGCGTCGAGGACGCGGCCCTTGCCGCCGAAGAGGCTGGTGCCGCCGATCACCGCCGCGCCGACGGCGTAGAGCAGCACGTTGCTGCCGCCGGTGTTGGGGTCGACCGAGTTGGCCCGGCTGGCCGCCACGATGCCACCGATGGCGGCCATCCCGGAGCAGATGACGAAGACGGAGATACGGATCTTGTCGACGTTGATGCCGGCCCGGCGGGCCGCCTCGGCGTTGCCGCCGACCGCGTAGATGTGCCGGCCGTAGCTGGTGCGCTGGAGCACGAACGTCCAGACGATCAGCAGCAGCGCGATGATCGGCACCACGATCGGTACGCCCTTGAGCGAACTGATCAGCACGTTCCGGCTGCGCTCCAGGTTGAGCACGTAGACCGCGATGCCGAGGATCACGGCGAGGCCGCCGATCCGGGCGGCCACCACCCCGATCGGATCGGTGACCAGGCCACGGGCCGACCGGTTGCGGTAGCGCAGGAGCTGCACGGCCGCGTACCCGGCGACGGCCAGCACGGCCAGCGCCCAGCCCAGCACGGGCGGGAGGTTGCGGTTGGCGATCGCCACCAGCACGCTGTCCCGGACCGAGATGTTGGCGCCCTCGTCCATCAGCGTCAGCACGACGCCCTGGAACGCGAGGAAGCCGGCGAGCGTGACCACGAAGGACGGGATGCCGACCTTCGCGACCAGCAGGCCGAGCACGACGCCGATCACCACGCCGGTGCCGACGGCGGCGACCACCGCCACGTACCAGGGATAGCCGAGCACGGTGACGGTGTTGGCCAGGATGGCGGCGCAGACACCGCTGGCGAAGCCGGCGGAGAGGTCGATCTCGCCGAGCAACAGGACGAAGACCAGGCCCATCGCGATGAGCGTGACGGCCGCGCCCTGGGTGAACAGGTTGGCGAGGTTGCCGGCGGTGAAGAACGACGGGCGGGCGATCGAGAAGCCGACGGCGAGCGCGACGAGCATCACCACGGCCGGCAGGGCGCCGATGTCGCCACCGCGTACCCGGCGCCAGTAGTTGTTCACGTGGGTGCCCACGGTCGGTGCCGGTGCCAGGCCGGCCGGGCGTTCCTTCTTCACGGCGGTGGCGGTCATCGGACGGCTCCTGGAGTGGTGTCGACGGGCGCGGCGCCGGTGCCGTTGCTGCCCGGTTCGCCGGCGAGGCCGAGGTCGCCGGAGCGGCCGGCGGTGATCAGCTCGACCACCTGCGAGTGGGTGATGTCGGTGGTCTTCACCTGGGCGACCATCTGGCCGAGGTAGAGCGCGGCGATCCGGTCGGAGACCGCGAAGACGTCGTTCATGTTGTGCGAGATGAGCACCACGGCCAGGCCGTTGTCGGCGAGCCGGCGGACCAGCTCCAGCACCTGGGCGGTCTGCGCGACGCCGAGCGCGGCGGTGGGCTCGTCCAGGATGACCAGCCTGCTGTTCCAGAGCACGGCCTTGGCGATGGCCACGGTCTGCCGCTGCCCGCCGGAGAGGCTGGACACGTGCTGGCGCAACGACTTCACGGTGCGGACGCTGAGGCCGTCCAGGGTCTCGGCGGCCATCTGCTCCATGGTCGGCTCGTCGAGCACGATGCCGCTGTGCTTCTCCCGGCCGAGGAACATGTTCTGCACGATGTCGAGGTTGTCGCAGAGCGCCAGGTCCTGGTAGACGACCTCGATCCCGAGCGCGGCGGCGTCCCGAGGGCTGTTGATGCTCACCGGCCTGCCGTCGAAGAGGAACTGGCCGGCGTCGGTGGGATAGATGCCGCTGATGCACTTGACCAGGGTCGACTTGCCGGCGCCGTTGTCACCGACGAGCGCGGTCACCTCGCCGGCGTGTGCCGTGAGCGCGACGTCACGCAGCACCTGGACGGGACCGAAGCTCTTGTCGATCCCGCGTAGCTCCAGCAGGGGGGTTGCGGACACGGGGGTCTCCTTCAAACGGAGGGGAGGTCTCGGATCCCGTCCGGGCGTGGGGCGGGGAGCGCCGCCCGGCGCGGGAGTGTTTCCCCGGGCCGGGCGGCGCCGCCTGATGCGGGGTGGGTCAGCTCACGCCGGCGTCGGTGCAGAGCTTGGCGAAAGCACCGGTGCAGAGCTCGTCCTTGGTGACGTAGCCGTCTGCCACGACGTCCTTGACGTTCTCCTTGTAGATGGCCTTCGGCTCGAGCAGCACGGACGGGACGTCCCGGTTGCCCTCCGGGTCCTTGACGGTCTGGCCGGTGTCCTTCTTCTCGCCCTTGGCGAGCGCGATGGCCAGCTCGGAGGCGGCGTCCGCCTCCTTCTTGACCGCCTTGTAGACGGTCATGCACTGGTCACCGGCGAGGATGTTCTGCAGACCCTCCTTGGTGGCGTCCTGGCCGGTCACCGGGACCTTGCCGTTGAGCTTGTTCTTCTTCAGCACCGAGATGGCCGCGTTGCCGAGGCCGTCGTTGGCGGCGAGCACGCCGTCGATCTTGCCGCGGGCCTTGGTCATCTGCTGCTCGAAGATGGTCGCGGCCTGCGCGTTGTCCCAGGCCGGCACCGAGTCGTCGGCGACCTTGGTGTATTCGTTCGCGTCGAACTTCGGCTTGAGCACCGAGTCGTACCCGTTCTTGAACAGGGTGGCGTTGTTGTCGGTCGGCGAACCGTTGAGGTAGGAGATCGCCGGGTTCTTGGCGCCCTTGTCGGTCAGGCACTTGACCAGGCCCTCGCCCTGGAGCTTGCCGACGGCCTCGTTGTCGAAGCTGACGTAGTACTGGGCGGAGCCGCCCAGGGTCAGCCGGTCGTAGTCGATGGTGGCCACGCCCTGCGACTTGGCCTTGTCGAGCACGGCCTTACCGGTGCCGGAGTCCAGGTTGACGATCATCAGCACGTTGACGCCGTTGGTGATCATCTGGTCGGCGATGGTCTGGAACGCGGTCTTGTCGTTCTGCGCGTTCTGGATGTCGGACTCGACCCCGGCGGCGTCGAACGCCTCCTTGAGGTACTTGCGGTCCGCGCCCTCCCAGCGGGCGGAGGACTTGCTGTCCGGCAGGATCACGCCGATCTTCGGCTTCTTGTCGTTCGAACCGCCGGCCTGGTCGGAACCGCCGTCGTCGCCGCAGGCGGCCATGCTGCCGGTCGCGAGGAGGCCGACGGCCGCGAAGGTGAGGAAGCCCTTGCGCATGTGCACGGGTCCTTTCGGGGGTGGGGAGTTGCATTCGGTTGTTTTGTTGTGTCCGGCAACGTATTCCGCGCTTCCCGCCCTCCGCAAGAGTGCCGAGGTCAGAAGTTTGTTGGCGGCGGTAACAATTCAGCAACGCGGTTGTCACCCGGCCGACACCGGGGAAAGAACCGCCCGCTCAGCGCCCGGCGACGGGGGCGGTCACGGCCCCGGTCAGCGCGACCAGGTCGGCCGGGGCGAGCTGCACCTGCAGACCCCGGCGGCCGGCCGAGACGTACACCGTCGGGTGCGCCAGCGCGGAGGCGTCGACCACTGTCGGCAGCGCCCGGCGTTGCCCGAGCGGACTGATCCCGCCCCGCACGTACCCGGTCGCCCGCTCGGCCGCGATCCGGTCGGCCAGCGTGGCCCGCTTGCCGCCGACGGCGGCGGCCAGCGCCTTCAGGTCCAGCTCGCCGGTCACCGGCACCACCGCCACGGTCAGCCCGCCGTCGACGTCCGTGACAAGCGTCTTGAACACCCGCTCCGGCGGCACCCCGAGCGCGGCGGCGACAAGCGCGCCGTAGTTCGGCGCGTCCGGCGAGACGTCGTACGGATGCGTGCTGTGCACGATCTTGCGCTTGGTCAGCAGCGCGGTCGCCGGAGTGCCCTGTCCCGCCATGACCGCCAAGCTAACCCGGCCACCGCTCCCGGGCGAGTCGAAACCCGACCGTGCTCAACGTAGGCCGGCGCCGGTGCCGTCGGGGCGATGGCGACGCGCCCGGCCGGTGACGCCGCTCAGCCGGCGGCCGGCACCGGCCGGCAGATCAGCGTGGTGGGCGCGCCGGCCACCCGGGTCAGCACCAGGCTGGCCGCCGCGTCGCCGGCCAGGCGCAGGTCGCGGCGCAGCCTCTCCGGCTCCAGCGCCGACCCGCGTTTGCGGATCTCCACCCGGCCGACCCGGCGCTCCCGCAGCAGGGCGCGCAGCCGCTTCAGCGAGAACGGCAGCACGTCGGTGATCTCCAGGCAGCGGGCGAACGGGGTGGGCCGCGCCGCGTCCGCGTAGAGGTAGGCGATCGACGGGTCGGCGAGGGTGGCGTCGAGGTCGGCGGCCAGCTCCGCGACCAGGTGCGCGCGGACCACGGCCGGGTCCGGGTCGTACAGGAACCGCCGCACGGGCCCCACCGTCGCCTCCTCTCCACCGGTGCCGGTGAGGTGATAAGAAGGGGCCCCTCCTCTACCGGAGGCGTTAAGTGGGGGCCCTTCCTTCTCGTGCAGCAGGGTGGCGCGGCGGGGGACCTCGGCCAGCGCGCCGCACCAGAGGGCCGCCTCGACGAGGTCGCCGTCCACGCTTACCCACTCCGCCTCGGCGCCGGCCGGGATCAGCGCGTGGTCCAGGCCGGGGGCCACCTTCA
Organism: Micromonospora sp. WMMD975; assembly: GCF_029581215.1. NCBI lineage: Bacteria > Bacillati > Actinomycetota > Actinomycetes > Micromonosporales > Micromonosporaceae > Micromonospora > Micromonospora sp. WMMD975. The sequence continues at coordinate 4,870,602 of NZ_CP120739.1, read as the reverse complement.
CCACGGTGTGCGGCACCCGCGCGGCCAGCCCGGTGACGAAGTCCCAGGGCGGCGAGTAGGCGTTCGGGTCGAAGATCCGCCGGCCGGTGCCGGCCCGCCGCCGGGCCGGGTCGCAGAAGACCGCCTCCACCCCGGTCACGTCGAACGCCGTGGCGTCGCCGCACTCCACCGTGAACAGCTCCGCCAGCCCGGCGGCCTCGGCGTTCGCGGCGGCCATCGCGGCGGTCACCGGGTCGGCCTCCACCCCGTACACCCGGATGCCGGCGCGGGCGGCGGCGAGCGCGTCCGCGCCCAGGCCGCAACCCAGATCGGCCAGCGTGGTCACCCCCACGGCGCGCAGCCGGGCGGCCCGCCGGTCGGCGACCACCCGCCGGGTGGCCTGTTCCAGCCCGGCCCGGGTGAGGAACATCCGGGCCGCCGCCGACCCGAACTTGCCGACGGCGCGGCGACGCAGCTCCGCCTGGGTCAGCGCCGCCGCCGCGAGCCCGGCCGGCACCCCGGCCGACCGGAGCGCACCCGCCGCCGTCAGCGGGTCGCCGCCGGCCACCCGCGCCGCCGCGTCGAGCGCGGCCGACCCCTCGGGGGTACGCAGGGCGGCGAGCTGGTCGAGATCCACCCGCCCATTGTCCCGACCCGCCTCGCGGAGCGACACGGCGGACGACGCGCTGGCACTCTCCTTGACGGAGTGCTAGCCGAGGAATAACCTGCGATTAGCACTCTCACCCTGAGGGTGCCAACGCCCGGGCCCTGGTGTCCGGGGGTTGAACGCCAGGCGGACCGGCACCCGCGACGACGGCCCCGCCCGGTGGCATGTGGCAGATTGACGCTGGTCGGCGTGCCGACCGGTAACGACACCAAGTACCCCAGGAGGGTATGCCCGTGACTACCGCGACCAAGGTTGCGATCAAGCCGCTCGAGGACCGCATCGTGGTGCAGGCGAACGAGGCCGAGACCACCACCGCCTCGGGCATCGTGATCCCCGACACCGCCAAGGAGAAGCCGCAGGAGGGCACCGTCCTCGCTGTCGGCCCGGGCCGGATCGACGACAAGGGCAACCGCGTGCCGGTCGACGTGAAGGTCGGCGACACCGTTCTCTACTCGAAGTACGGCGGCACCGAGGTCAAGTACGCCGGCGAGGAGTACCTGGTGCTCTCCGCCCGCGACGTCCTCGCGGTCATCGAGAAGTAAGCAACCGATCAGTGTCGTTGCCCCGGTCCGGCTCGCCGGGCCGGGGCAACGATGCTTCGAAGGGATACTGATGGCAAAGATCCTGAGCTTCTCGGATGACGCCCGGCACCTGCTCGAGCACGGTGTCAACGCCCTCGCGGACGCGGTCAAGGTCACCCTCGGCCCCCGCGGGCGCAACGTCGTCCTGGACAAGAAGTTCGGTGTGCCCACGATCACCAACGACGGTGTGACCATCGCCAAGGAGATCGAGCTCACCAACCCGTACGAGAACCTCGGCGCGCAGCTGGTCAAGGAGGTGGCGACGAAGACGAACGACGTCGCCGGCGACGGGACCACCACCGCGACCGTGCTGGCCCAGGCCATGGTGCGCGAGGGCCTGCGCAACGTGGCCGCCGGCACCAACCCGACCGCCCTGAAGCGGGGCATCGACGCGGCGGCCACGAAGGTCTCCGAGGCGTTGCTCGGCAGGGCCGTCGAGGTCGCCAGCAAGGAGTCGATCGCGCACGTGGCGACCGTCTCCGCGCAGGACGCCACCATCGGCGAGCTGATCGCCGAGGCGATGGAGCGGGTCGGCCGCGACGGTGTGATCACCGTCGAGGAGGGTTCCGCGCTCACCACCGAGCTGGAGGTGACCGAGGGGCTCCAGTTCGACAAGGGCTTCATCTCGCCGAACTTCGTCACCGACGCGGAGGGTCAGGAGTCGGTCCTGGAGGACCCGTACATCCTGATCACGACGCAGAAGATCTCGGCGATCGAGGAGCTGCTGCCGCTGCTGGAGAAGGTCCTCCAGAACAGCAAGCCGCTGCTCATCATCGCCGAGGACGTCGAGGGCCAGGCGCTGTCCACGCTCGTGGTCAACGCCATCCGCAAGACCGTCAAGGTCTGCGCGGTGAAGGCCCCCGGCTTCGGCGACCGGCGCAAGGCGATGCTCCAGGACATGGCGATCCTGACCGGCGCCGAGCTGGTCGCCCCGGAGCTGGGCTACAAGCTCGACCAGGTCGGCCTGGAGGTGCTCGGCACCGCCCGCCGCGTCGTGGTCGACAAGGAGAACACCACCGTCGTCGACGGTGGCGGCCAGTCCGCCGAGGTCGCCGACCGGGTCGCCCAGATCCGCAAGGAGATCGAGGCCTCGGACTCCGAGTGGGACCGGGAGAAGCTGGCCGAGCGGCTGGCGAAGCTCTCCGGCGGCATCGCGGTGATCAAGGTCGGCGCGGCCACCGAGGTCGAGATGAAGGAGCGCAAGCACCGCATCGAGGACGCCATCGCCGCGACCAAGGCCGCGGTGGAGGAGGGTACGGTCCCGGGTGGCGGTGCCGCCCTGGCCCAGATCCTGCCGGTGCTCGACGACGACCTGGGCTTCACCGGTGACGAGAAGGTCGGCGTCTCGATCGTGCGCAAGGCGCTCGTCGAGCCGCTGCGCTGGATCGCCCAGAACGCCGGCCACGACGGCTACGTGGTGGTGCAGAAGGTCGCCGGCCAGGAGTGGGGCACCGGCCTCGACGCCGCCGTCGGCGAATACGTCGACCTGGCCAAGGCCGGCATCCTCGACCCGGTGAAGGTGACCCGCAACGCGGTCACCAACGCCGCCTCGATCGCCGGCCTGCTGCTCACCACGGAGAGCCTCATCGTGGAGAAGCCGGCCGAGCCGGAGCCGGCCGCCGCCGGTGGGCACGGCCACTCGCACGGCCACGGCCACCAGCACGGCCCGGGCTTCTGACCCGAGGAACACAGCCCGACCTCAGGGCACACCGCCGAGCCGGCGGTGTGCCCTGAGGCGTATTCGCTTACGGAACGCTGACGGAATTGGCAGCGGACCCGACCTGTCGACCAGACTGGGCCGCGTGAGCACGATCTCCCGCCGTTCCGCGGCCCTGGCCGGTGTCGTCGCCGCCGTGGTGGCACTCGGTGTCGCCGAGCCGGTGGCCGTCCTGACCGGTCCCCGGTCCGCCCCGCTGATCGCCGTCGGCGGTCTCGTGGTCGACCTGGTGCCCGAGCCGCTCAAGCAGTTCGCCATCGACCTCTTCGGCACGTACGACAAGATCGCGCTGCTGGTCGGGACCGCGCTGCTGCTCGCCGGCTTCGCGGCGCTGCTCGGCCTGGCGGCGGCCCGGCGGCTGGCGGTCGGCCTGGCCGGCATCGGCGCGTTCGCCGTGCTCGGGGTGGCCGCCGCGCTGACCCGGGCCGGCGCGAACGCGTTCGACGCGCTGCCCTCGCTCGTCGGCGCCGCCCTCGGCGGGCTCACGCTCTGGGCGTTCGTGGCCGGCCCGCTGCGGCCGGACCGCGACCCGGCCGCCCCGGCGACGTTCTCCGGCGGCGCCACCGGACCCGCGTCGGCGTCCCGGCCCGGCCCCACGTCGCTTCCGGCGGTCCCGGAACGGACGCCGTCGCCCGGACCCACGCCGCCTCCGGCGGTCCCCGGACCCGCGTCGCGGCACCGGCCGCCGCCGCCTCCGGCGGTGGCCGCGCTCGCACGCGAGGAGGAGACGCCGGGTGGCTGGGAGCCGCTGGAGGGTCGGGACGCGGAGTCGCGGCGCCGGTTCCTGCGCGGCGCCGGCCTGGTCAGCGGCGCGGCCGTGGTGGCCGGGCTCGGCGGTCACTGGCTGGCCGGCCGGCGGGGGGTCTCGGCGGCGCGGGAGGCGGTGACGCTCCCCGCCCCGGCGACACCGGCCCCACCGGTGCCGGCCGGCGCGGACCTGTCCCTGCCCCGGCTCGCCCCCTACGTCACGCCCAACCGGGAGTTCTACCGGATCGACACCGCGCTCGTGGTGCCGCAGGTGGACCCGGTCACCTGGCGGCTGCGCATCCACGGCCGGGTCCGCAACCCGATCGAGCTGAGCTTCGACGACCTGCTCGCCCGGCCGATGGTCGAGCGCTACGTGACGCTTGCCTGCGTCTCCAACGAGGTGGGTGGCGACCTCATCGGCAACGCCCGCTGGCTCGGCGTACCGCTCAAGGAACTGCTGGACGAGGCCGACCCGGAGGACGGCGCGGACCAGGTGGTCGGGCGCGCGGTCGACGGCTGGACCTGCGGCACCCCCACGTCGGTGCTGCGCGACGGGCGGGACGCGCTGCTCGCGGTGGGGATGAACGGCGAGCCACTGCCGATCGAACACGGCTTCCCGGTGCGGATGGTGGTGCCCGGCCTCTACGGGTACGTCTCCGCGTGCAAGTGGGTGACGGAACTGGAGCTGACCAGCTTCGCCGACTTCGACGCGTACTGGGTGCCGCGTGGCTGGTCCGCGCAGGGCCCGGTGAAGACGCAGTCCCGGATCGACACGCCGCGAGCGCGCAGCCGACCCGCCGCCGGCCCGGTGACGGTCGCGGGCGTGGCGTGGGCGCAGCACCGGGGCATCCGCCGGGTGGAGGTACGGGTCGACGACGGCCCCTGGCGCGAGGCGACGCTGGCCCCGGCGGTGTCGTCGGACACCTGGGTCCAGTGGTCGTGGCGCTGGGACGCGACGCCGGGCGAGCACACCCTCGCGGTACGGGCCACCGACGCGGCCGGCGAGACGCAGCCGGAGCGCCGCAGCCCGGTGGCCCCGGACGGCGCGACCGGCTGGCACACCGTCAAGGTGACCGTGCCCTGACCCGTCCCGGTCGCCGCCGCCGGCCCGTGGGCCGGCCAGCCGGGCGTCACGGCGTCCCGCCCAGCCAACTGGCCGGCCCGGACGTCACCGCGCGGGCTGGCCCGGCCGTCGTTCGCAACTGCCTGGCAAGTTGATGGCGTCAATGGTTCGGCTTCGGCTGGCCGGCGGCGTCGTGCTGCGGAACACCTCCGGGTCCGCTGCCTGAGTCACCTGCGTCATCAAGTTTGTAGGCGCCGGACGGGTACTCCCTGGCGCGGGGCAGGCCGGGTCTCGGGCTACCGGGTCGGGCGGGTGCTCACCGTGGTCTCCGCGGATCGGCCGGGGGTGGCGGGTGGAAGGCGGCGCAGACGCCTGGCCCGGATGGCGGCTCGGGCGAAGAAACGCCGCCGTGTCCCGGAAATGCGGGGACACGGCGGCGGAGGTGTGGCGGTTCGGGCAACCCTGCGTCAGGCGACCTTGATTCAGGCGACCTTGCGCTGGTCCGGCACGGCGGTCTTGTGCGACCGGCCGAGGCGGGCCTCGAGCCGGGCGACGTCCACCTGGGACTGCCGGCGGTCGGCCAGGTCCTCCCAACCGAGGGCGAGCAGCCGCAGCCGCTCGGACTCGCTGAATCCGCCCCAGACGCCGTACGGCTCGCGGACGGCGAGGGCATGCGCGGCGCACTCGGCGCGCACCGGGCAGGCGCGGCAGACCGACTTCGCGCCGGACTCGCGGCGCAGCCGGGACGAGCCGCGCTCGCCGTCCGGGTGGAAGAACTGGGCGCTGTCGCGGCCCCGGCACGCGCCGAGCCGCTGCCAGTCCCACAGGTCGACGATGGGTCCAGGCAGCCTACGTACGTTCGACATCAGCACCCCTCCTCCCGCGCGGCACCGCGGAGAATGTTCGTGGCCAGCTACCGGGCGGCGGTCCGCGCGGGATGCCGGTTCCGGATGAACGTCTCGGTACCCGAGCCGTCCCCGGCTCACACATGTGTGATCGAAAAGCTCGGACAACCGGTGTCATATGACCCATATGCCGGAAAAGTTCGGATGATTGCCCGGAACCCCCTCCCGACCGGAGCCGCACGTGGTCTGCTCTGAGTCGGAGAGGAGCCCACTGTGCGTAGCGTTCTCGTGTGCGTTCGGACACCATTGGCGGCCCAGCATCTGACCTCGGCGGCGGCGCGGCTCGGGCTGTCCGGCGTCGTCCGGACGGCAGTGTCCGATCCCGAGGTGATGCTGCGGCTGGCCGAGCGCCCGGTGGACGTGGTGCTCGCCGACACCGCCCTGACCCGGCCGGACAGCGCCGGCTTCGTGCGTCGGGTGCTGGCCCGCGCCCCGCAGGCCGCGGTGCTGCTGCTCGGCGTCGAGGAGTCGGAGTCGGCGGCGGCCACCATCAGCGCCGGTGCGCGCGGTCTGATCCAGAACGCGGACCACGACCTGACCAGCGCGGTGGCGAAGGCCCTGCTGCTGCTCTCCGCCCCCGGCCGGGCCCACCGGAACCGGGTGGCCGACACCGCCCGGGACGCGGCGGCGGTGGGCGGGCCGGTCCGGGCGACGGCGCTGGGGCGTACCCCCGGTGGGCCGGGCTGGCCGGGGACGCCGACGGATGCCGCGGGCCTGCCCACGATGGTGCCGGTGCAGCGCGGCGAGGACGCCAACGACCCGGCCCCGGACGGGGCGGAGACGCCCCAGCCGGGTCCCGGCCAGCGCCCGGCGCGGTCACCGCGCGGCGCGGTCGGGCTCACCGAACGCGAGCTTCAGGTGCTGCTCGGCATGGCGGAGGGCAAGAGCAACGCGGAGATCGGGCGGGAGCTGTTCGTCTCCGAGGACACGGTCAAGACGCACGCCCGGCGGCTGTTCCGCAAGCTCGGCGCACGCGACCGGGCGCACGCCGTGGCCGCCGGCTTCCGGGCCGGCCTGGTGGCCTGATCAGTGGTGGGGCGTCACTCCGTGGTGGCGTCGTCGGTGCCCTCGGTGAGGGTGTCGTGCACGCCGTCCGCGTAGCCGCGGGCGTAGTCCCAACTCACGTAGTGGTCGGGATCCGGGTCGTAGGCCGGCTCGTGCACCCGGGGGCGGCCCGAGTTGAGCAGGTGCCGCAGGTTGCCCCGGAGCAGATCCCAGTCGAAGTAGTGCGGCTCGCGACAGTCCTCACACTCGATCACCAGGCCGCGCACCCCGATCGGCTGGAGCAGCGCCTGGTAGATCTCCAGGTCGGCCAGATCCTCGAGCACGTCCTGTCGCTCGACCTCGGTCAGCGGGTCGAGTGCGTCCTCCTCGCCGGAATCGTGCAGGCCGGCAGCCGGATCGGCCGGGTCGCCGTTGAACGGGTCGATGGGCTCGTCGTGCACCCCCTCACCGTAGACCCCGCGCCGCCGGAAAGCCCGCCCCCGGCCGCGCTGTGGCCCGGCCTACGCAGGGCCCGCCACCGGCCGGAGCCGGCCGGGCCAATGGGTACGATGAGGCGACGCGCCGTCACCTAGGGGAGCAATCGTGGAGAATTCGCCCAGCACCGAGATCCCGACCGGCCCGGACGGCGAGCTGGGCGGCCATCTGCCCGAGCTGCCGGCCGGCTCCGCCCGGGTGGTGCCGCTCGGGCTGACCTTCGACGACGTGCTCCTCCAGCCGGGCGAGTCGGACGTGGTGCCCAGCCGGGTCAACACCCGGACCCGGCTCACCCGCACCATCGAGCTGACCGTGCCGCTGCTCTCCAGCGCGATGGACACCGTCACCGAGGGGCGGATGGCGATCGCCATGGCCCGCCAGGGCGGCATCGGCGTGCTGCACCGCAACCTGTCCGTCGAGGACCAGGCGCTCCAGGTGGACCTGGTGAAGCGCTCCGAGTCCGGCATGATCACCAACCCGGTGACCGCCAGCCCGGACGACACGCTCCGCGACGTCGACGCGCTCTGCGGTCGTTACCGCATCTCCGGCGTCCCGCTCGTCGACGGCCAGGGGCAACTGGTCGGCATCGTCACCAACCGTGACATGCGCTTCGTCTCCGACCCGGCCACGCCGGTCCGCGACATCATGACCCGCACCCCGTTGATCACCGCGCCGGTCGGGGTGAGCAAGGACGAGGCGCTCGCCCTGCTGCGCCGGCACAAGGTGGAGAAGCTGCCGATCGTCGACGACGCCGGCAAGCTGCGCGGCCTGATCACGGTCAAGGACTTCACCAAGAGCGAGCAGTACCCGAACGCCACCAAGGACGAGGCGGGCCGGCTCCGGGTCGCCGCCGCGGTCGGCGTGGGCGAGGACGGCTACAAGCGGGCCCGTGCCCTGGTCGACGCCGGTGTGGACGTGGTCGTCGTGGACACCGCGCACGGCCACCAGCGGGCCGTGCTGGAGATGGTCGCCCGGCTCAAGCGGGACGTGACCGTCGACATCGTGGGCGGCAACATCGCCACGTACGCGGGCGCGAAAGCGCTCGTCGACGCCGGCGCCGACGGCATCAAGGTGGGCGTCGGGCCGGGCGCCATCTGCACCACCCGGATCGTGGCCGGGGTGGGCGTGCCGCAGGTCACCGCGATCATGGAGGCGGCCCGGGCCGCCCGCCCGGCCGGCGTGCCGGTGATCGGCGACGGCGGCATCCAATACTCCGGCGACATCGCCAAGGCGCTGGTGGCCGGCGCCGACGCGGTGATGCTCGGCAGCCTGCTGGCCGGCTGCGAGGAGAGCCCCGGCGAGCTGATCTTCATCAACGGCAAGCAGTACAAGGCGTACCGGGGGATGGGCTCGCTCGGCGCGATGCAGTCCCGCGGTCAGGGCAAGTCCTACTCCAAGGACCGCTACTTCCAGCAGGACGTGATGGCCGAGGACAAGCTGGTCCCCGAGGGCGTCGAGGGTCAGGTGCCCTACCGCGGTCCGCTGGCCCAGGTCGCCCACCAGCTCACCGGCGGCCTGCGCGCCGCGATGGGATACGTCGGCGCGGAGAGCATCCCGGAGCTGCACCGGCGTGGACAGCTCATCCGGATCACCGCGGCCGGGCTCAAGGAGAGCCACCCGCACGACATCCAGATGACCGTCGAAGCGCCCAACTACCACTCCCGCTGACCCCTCCCACCACCCCCGAACACACCTGGAGCATCCATGCGTGACGTGGTCGAGATCGGGCTGGGCAAGACCGCGCAGCGCGGTTACCACCTGGACGACATCGCCATCGTGCCGAGCCGCCGCACCCGGGACGTCGACGACGTCTCCACCGCGTGGCAGCTCGACGCCTACCCGTTCGGCATCCCCTGCGTCGCGCACCCCTCGGACGCCACCATGAGCCCCGCCTCCGCGGTGCGCCTCGGTGAGCTGGGCGGACTCGGCGTGCTCAACGTCGAGGGCCTCTGGACCCGGTACGAGAACCCCACCAAGATCCTGGAGGAGCTGGCCGGCCTGGGCGAGGACGCCCGCACCACCAAGCGGCTCCAGGAGGTCTACGCCGAGCCGATCCGTCCCGACCTGATCGCCGAGCGGGTCCGCGAGCTGCGGGCCGGCGGCGGCACGGTGGCGGTCCGGGTCTCGCCGCAGCACACCCTGGCGCTGGCCCCGGTGATCCTCGACGCCGGCGTGGACATCCTGGTCATCCAGGGCACCCTCGTCTCCGCCGAGCACGTCTCCACCACCGACGAGCCGCTCAACCTCAAGGAGTTCATCGCCGACCTCGACCTGCCGGTCATCGTCGGCGGCTGCACCGACTACAAGACCGCGCTGCACCTGATGCGCACCGGCGCGGCCGGCGTGATCGTGGGCATCGGCGGCGACGACTGGTCGACCACCGAGTCGGTGCTCGGCATCCGGGTGCCGATGGCCACCGCGATCGCCGATGCCGCCGCGGCCCGCCGCGACTACCTGGACGAGACCGGTGGCCGGTACGTGCACCTGATCGCCGACGGCGACATGCAGACCTCCGGCGACATCGCCAAGGCGCTCGGCTGCGGCGCGGACGCGGTGATGCTCGGCGAGCCGCTCTCGCTCTGCGCGGAGGCGCCGGCCGGCGGCGCCTGGTGGCACTCGGCGGCCAGCCACCCGTCGCTGCCCCGGGGCGCGTTCGAGGTGTCCGGTGAGCCGCTCGGCTCGATGGAGAAGCTGCTGTTCGGCCCGGCCGACGAGCCGGACGGCCAGCTCAACCTCTTCGGTGGCCTGCGCCGCGCGATGGCCAAGTGCGGCTACCGCGACCTCAAGGAGTTCCAGAAGGTCAGCCTGGTCCTGGACCGCTGACCGGTCTCCCGCACCTGGTCGGCCCCGCCGGTCGCGGCAACCGTTTCGCCGCGACCGGCGGGGTCGACGCCGTCGTACGGCCTAGGGTCGATGGGTGGCACGGAGACGGGTCTGGGCGGCGGGCGTGCTGGCGGTGGCGCTCGCGGCGGGCGGATGCACGGGCGGGGACGGTGACGACGACGGCGGGTTCCGACCCGGCGCGGCGGACGCCGGTGACCCGTACGTGCCGGGGGCCGGCAACGGCGGCTACGACGTCGGGCACTACGCGCTCGACGTCCGCTACGACCCGGCCGACGACCGGCTCACCGGCACCGCCACGCTGACCGCGACCGCCACCACCGCGCTGTCCCGGTTCCACCTCGACCTTGCCGGCCTCGACGTGGACCAGGTCCGCGTGGACGGCGAGCCGGCGAAGCGCCGGCGGGACGGCGCGGAGCTGATCGTCACGCCCGCGCACGGGCTGCCGGCCGGGAAGCGGTTCACCGTCGAGGTGGCCTACGGCGGGGTGCCCCGGGCGCTGCCCGACCCCGAGCTGGGCGACGGCGGTTTCCACCACACGCCGGACGGGGCGATCGCGCTCGGCCAGCCGCAGTCGGCGAGCACCTGGTACCCGGTCAACGACCACCCGTCGGACAAGGCCACCTACGACGTCGCGGTCACCGTGCCGGACGGGCTCGCCGCGCTCGCCAACGGCGTCCCGAAGGGGCGGACGACCGCCGGCGGCTGGACCACGTGGCGCTGGTCGGAGCGCTCGCCGATGGCCAGTTACCTGACCACGCTGGTGATCGGCGACTACCGGGTCACCACCGGCACCCACGACGGCAAGCCGCTCGTCACCGCCGTCGCCGCGACGCTGCCCGCGGACGGTCCGGCCGCCGCGTCGGTGGCCCGCACCGGCGAGGTCGTGGACTTCCTGGCCGCGCGCTTCGGGCCGTACCCGTTCGACGCGTACGGCGGGGTGGCGGTGGCCGACGACCGGATCCGGTACGCGCTGGAGACCCAGACCCGCCCGGTCTACGGGCCGGGCTTCTTCCGCGGCGGTCGGCCGAACACCGAGGTGGTCGCGCACGAGCTGGCCCACCAGTGGTTCGGCGACAGCGTGTCGGTGGCCCGGTGGAGCGACATCTGGCTCAACGAGGGCTTCGCCACGTACGCCGAATGGCTCTGGGCCGAGCACGACGGCGGGCGGACCGTGGCGCGGACCGTCGCCGACCGGTACGCCGCCACCGACTGGTCGAAGCCGTCGGTCGACCCGGGCCGGGCCGGGATGTTCGGTGACGCGGTCTACCAGCGGGGCGCGCTCGCGGTGCACGCGCTGCGCCGCGCGGTCGGCGACGACACGTTCTTCCGCGTGCTGCGCGGGTGGCTGGTCGAGCGACGCGGCGGCAACGCCACCACCGCCGACTTCATCGGGTACGCGGAGCGGGCCGCCGGCCGCCCGCTGCGCGCGCTCCTCGACGCCTGGCTGGTCGGCGCGACCCCGCCGGGCCTGCCCTGATGCGAGCCTGCCGGGACGCGGGGCTGTCCTGATGCGAGCCCGCCGGGACGCGGGGCTGCCGTGACGCGGGCGTGATCGGCACTGGGTAGGCTGCCGCGGGCGAAGCGGCCCTGGGGCGGGGCCGCCGAACGGGGTCCGGGGAAGGATCGAGGCGATGGCGCGGCGCGGCGGACGACGACGGCTCGGGCTGCTGGCCTGCGGGACGCTGCTGCTGGCCGGCTGCGGATCAGCCGAGCCGGACCGGAGCGCCGCGGTGCCCTCCGAATCCGGTCCGACCGCCGCCCGCAGCTTCGCGCCCGGCGCGGCCGGCGCCGGCGACGCCTACTTCCCCACCTACGGCAACGGCGGCTACGACGTCGCGAGCTACACGATCAAGGTGCGTTACGACCCGGACACCGACAAGCTCACCGGCACCACCACGGTGCGGGCCACCGCGACCGCCGACCTGTCCGCGTTCAACCTGGACCTGGCCGGGCTCACCGTCCGCTCGGTCACCGTGGACGGCGCCGCCGCCCGGCACGCCCGCACCGACGACGAACTGGTGGTCACGCCGGCCGCCGGCCTCACCTCCGGCAACGGGTTCGTCGCCGAGATCCGGTACGGCGGCAGGCCCGAGGCGCTGCGCAGCGAGGCGCTCGGCGAGGGCGGCTGGCTGCACACCGCGGACGGGGCGATCGCGCTCGGCCAGCCGCAGTCGGCGAGCACCTGGTTTCCGGTCAACGACCACCCGTCGGACAAGGCCACCTACGACGTCGAGATCACCGTGCCGAAGGGGTTGACGGCGGTCGGCAACGGCGTGCCGAAGGGAAAGACGACCGCCGGCGACTGGACCACCTGGCGCTGGTCGGAGGGCTCGCCGATGGCCAGCTACCTGACCACCGTGGTGATCGGGAAGTTCCGCGTCACCACCGCCGAGCACAAGGGCCGCCCGGTCTGGAGCGCGGTCACCACCCAACTGCCGGAGGGCGCGCCGGACCGTTCGATCGCCCGCACCGTCGAGGTCGCCGACTACCTGGAGAGCATCTTCGGGCCGTACCCGTTCGGCGCGTACGGGGGCGTGGTGGTGGCGGACAGCCGGATCCGGTACGCGCTGGAGACGCAGAGCCGGCCGGTCTACGGGTCCAGCTTCTTCCGTCGGGGCGACAACACCGACGTGGTGGCGCACGAGCTGGCCCACCAGTGGTACGGCGACAGCGTCTCGATCCGGCGCTGGCAGGACATCTGGCTCAACGAGGGGCTGGCCACGTACGCGGAGTGGCTGTGGGCCGAGCACACCGGAAAGTCGACCGTGCAGCGCACGTTCGAGCAGAAGTACGCCGGTGCGTCCGCGCTGCTCTGGCGGACGCCGCCGGGCAAGCCGGGGGTGGAGAACCTGTTCGGCAGCTCGGTCTACGACCGGGGCGGGATGACCGTGCACGCGCTGCGGGTGGCGGTGGGCGACACCGCGTTCTTCACGATCCTGCGCACCTGGGCGGCGGAGCGGAAGGACGGCAACGCCACCACTGCGGACTTCGTGGCGCTGGCGGAGCGGGTGTCCGGGAAGAAGCTCGACAAGCTCTTCGACGCCTGGCTGTTCGGCACCGAGCGCCCCGCCGCCCCCAAGCCGAAGTAAGGCGGGGGCCCCTGTTAACGCTTTCTGCATAAAAGGGGCCCCCGCCTAACACCTCAGGTCTTGACGCGCAGGGACGGGTGCGCGGACAGGTACGCCTCGGCCCGGCCGCCGCGCAGCGCGGGGAGGAAGTCGCGGCCCAGCTTCTGGAGCTGCTCGCCGCGGTAGGACCCGCCGCTGCCCACCCCGGAGCCGGGGAGCCCGACCAGGGTGATCCGGTCGGTCGGCAGGCCGCCCAGGGCGTAGGAGAAGTCGATGAGCTTCCGCCCGCCCCCGACGTACACCAGGGTCTTGCCGAGCGCGGCGACGACCTGCTCGACCCGCTGCGGGTCGCGGGCCGTGCCCTGCTCGACGAGCTTGCCGGCCAGCGCGCGGACGAGCTGCTGCTGGTGCCGCTGCCGGGTGTAGTCGCCGCCCGCGGTGTAGCGCTGCCGCGCGTAGTCGAGCGCCTGCCAGCCGACGAGGTGCCGGTTGCCCTTCTGGTAGACCATCTGCGGCCCGTGATAGCCGCCTCCGCTCAGCGGTCGCATCTTCCCGTCCGGGCGGCGGTGCCGGGAGGCGACCTTCTGGTCGACGTAGAGGTCGACGCCGCCGAGCGTGTCCACAAGCTTGTCGAAGCCGCCGAAGGTGATCACGGCGCCGGCGTCGATGCGCAGCCCGGTGTAGCGGGAGACGGTGGTACGCAGCAGCTCGTACCCCTGCGCGGTGCTGGGGTGGGCCTTGTCTCCGGGGACGCGACTGCCGTAGCTCATCGCGTGGGTGAGCTTGGTCTTCCCGCCCGGGTAGCGGGCCTTCAGGTAGGCCGGGATGTCGACCACCAGGTCGCGGGGGAGGGAGAACAGGTACGCCCGGTCCAGCCCGGCGGGCACGTGCAGCAGCAGCACGGCGTCGGCGTGCGGCTCCCAGCCGGGGATGCTGACCCGGGTGTCGACGCCGACGAGCATGAGGGTGAGCGGGCCGGTCAGGTCGGCGCCGGGCGGCGGGCTCGGGCTGCCCGTGGTGGGGGCCGGCGTGGGTGAGCCGGGTGGCGAGGTGGCCGGCGCGGCGGCCCGGGTCGGCGAGTGGTGCCCGACCAGCCGGGTGGTCACCACCGCGCCGCCGGCGACCAACAGTGCCACCACCAGGACGGCCAGGCCCAGCAGGCGTCGTCTCGTCACGTTTCCGTCCTCTCCCCGTGGAGTTCGACGCGGCCGGGGGCACCGAAGGTTGCACCGGCGGTCGAGCGCTCTGCATGATCTGCGAAAAACTCGTCCTGGCGCCATAGCTACCCGTCGGTAATGATGCGTTCATGCGCTACGACGTGGTCGTCATCGGATCGGGCTTCGGCGGCGGCGTCACCGCGCTCCGGCTGGCCGAGAAGGGCTACTCGGTGGGCGTCCTGGAGGCCGGCCGGCGCTTCGCCGACGAGGAGTTCCCGAAGACGTCCTGGCAGGCACGGCGGTTCCTGTGGGCGCCGCGGCTCGGCTGCTTCGGGCTGCAACGGATCACCCTGCTCCGCTCCGCCGACCGGAAAACCGGCGGCGGCGTGCTCGTGCTCTCCGGCGCCGGGGTCGGTGGCGGCTCGCTCGTCTACGCGAACACGCTCTACGAGCCCCTTGACGCCTTCTACGCCGACCCGCAGTGGCGGGACATCACCGACTGGCGCGACGAACTGGCCCGCCACTACGACCAGGCGAAGCGGATGCTCGGCGTCACCGCGTACCCGGTCGACACCGGCGCGGACCGGGCCATGCGGGCGGTGGCCGAGCGGATGGGCGTGGCGCACACGTTCCACCCGACCCCGGTCGGCGTGCATATCGGACGGCCGGGGCAGCGGGTGCCGGACCCGTACTTCGGCGGGGTCGGGCCCGACCGCACCGGGTGCAGCCACTGCGGCTCGTGCATGACCGGCTGCCGGCACGGCGCGAAGAACACGCTCGTCAAGAATTACCTCTGGCTGGCCGAGCGGATCGGCGCGCAGGTGCACCCGCTGACCACGGTGACCGCCGTGCGGCCCGACCCGGCGGGCGGCTACGCGGTGCACACCGAGCGCACCGGGGCCTGGCTGCGCAGGCGTCGCGAGGTGATCCACGCCGACCAGGTGGTCTTCGCCGCCGGCGCGCTCGGCACCCAGCGGCTGCTGCACCGGATGAGGGCGACCGGCGCGCTGCCCGGGCTCTCGCCCCGGCTGGGCGAGCTGACCCGCACCAACTCGGAGGCGATCCTCGGCGCCTCGGTGGCCGCCGGGGCGGCCCGGCGGCGCGGCCTCGACTTCTCCGAGGGCGTGGCGATCACCAGCTCGTTCCACCCCGACCCGCAGACCCACATCGAGCCGGTCCGCTACGGCAAGGGCTCCAACGCCATGGGACTGCTCCAGTCGCTGCTTGTCGACGGCGGCCCGCACCGGGTCCGGCGCTGGCTGGGCAGCATCGTCCGGCAGCCGGGGCTGGCCGCGCGGATGCTGTCGGTCCGCGGCTGGTCCGAACGCACAGTCATCGCGCTCGTCATGCAGTCGGTCGACAACTCGCTCACCACCCGCTGGCGGGGTCGCCGCCTGGTCTCCGGCCCTGGCCACGGCGCGCCCAACCCGACCTGGATCCCGGTCGGCAACGAGGCGGTCCGGCTGCTCGCCGAGGAGATCGACGGCACCCCCGGCGGCGCGGTGACCGAGCCGTTCAACATTCCGGTGACCGCGCACATCCTCGGCGGGGCGGTGATCGGCGCGACGGCGGCCGACGGCGTCGTCGACCCGTGGCACCGGGTGTACGGCCACCCGGGGCTGCACGTGGTGGACGGCGCGGCGGTCTCGGCGAACCTGGGCGTCAACCCGTCGCTGACGATCACCGCGCAGGCGGAGCGCGCCATGTCGTTCTGGCCCAACCGGGGCGAGGCCGACCCCCGCCCAGCACTCGGCTCCCCGTACACCCGTGTCGCCCCCGTCCCCCCGCGTACGCCGGCGGTGCCCCCGCACGCCCCCGCCGCGCTGCGGTGAAAGGAGGGGGCCCCTATTAACGCCTCCGGTAGAGGCGGGGGCCCCGCTTAACACCTTCGGAGCGACGCGCCGCCGGGGCGCGTCCACGGCTGCCGTGACTGTCGGTAGGCTTTGCGCACATGAGCACGCCTCGCCCCGTCCTCGTGGTGGACTTCGGAGCCCAGTACGCCCAGCTCATCGCGCGCCGCGTCCGCGAGGCGAAGGTCTACTCGGAGATCGTCCCGCACTCCATGCCGGTGTCCGAGATGCTGGCGAAGAACCCGGCCGCGATCATCCTGTCCGGTGGCCCGTCGAGCGTCTACGCTCCGGGCGCCCCGCAGATCGACGCCGGCATGTTCGACGCCGACGTGCCGGTGTTCGGCATCTGCTACGGCTTCCAGGCCATGGCCCAGGCGCTCGGCGGCACGGTCACGCGGACCGGCAACCGGGAGTACGGCGGCACCCCGCTGCGTCCGCGCCTGACCGAACCCGGTGTGCTGCTGCGTGACCTGCCGGCGGACCTGCCGGTCTGGATGAGCCACGGCGACTGCGTGACCGAGGCGCCGGCCGGCTTCACGGTCACCGCCGAGTCGGCCGGGGCCCCGGTCGCCGCGTTCGAGGACGTGGCCGGCCGGCGGGCCGGGGTGCAGTTCCACCCCGAGGTGGGGCACACCGCGCACGGGCAGGAGATGCTCACCCGCTTCCTCTACGACATCGCCGGGGTCGCGCCGGAGTGGACGCCGGAGAACATCATCGACGAGCAGGTCGCCCGGATCCGCGAGCAGGTCGGTGACAAGGAGGTCATCTGCGGCCTGTCCGGCGGCGTCGACTCGGCGGTCGCGGCGGCGCTTGTGCACCGGGCGGTGGGCGACCAGCTCACCTGCGTCTTCGTCGACCACGGGCTGCTGCGGGCCGGCGAGGCCGAGCAGGTGGAGAAGGACTACGTGGCGGCGACCGGGATCAAGCTCAAGGTGGTCGACGCTCGGGAGCGGTTCCTCGGCGCGCTCGCCGGGGTGACCGATCCGGAACAGAAGCGCAAGATCATCGGCCGGGAGTTCATCCGGGTGTTCGAGGCCGCCGCCCGGGAGATCGCCGCGCACGGCGACGTGGAATACCTGGTCCAGGGCACGCTCTACCCGGACGTGGTGGAGTCCGGCGGCGGCACCGGCACCGCCAACATCAAGAGCCACCACAACGTCGGCGGCCTGCCCGAGGACCTGAAGTTCGCCCTGGTCGAGCCGCTGCGCACGCTGTTCAAGGACGAGGTCCGCACGATCGGCCTGGAGCTGGGGCTGCCCGAGGCGATGGTGTGGCGGCACCCGTTCCCCGGCCCCGGCCTGGCCATCCGGATCATCGGCGCGGTCGACGAGGAGCGTCTCGCCCTGCTCCGCAAGGCCGACCTGATCGCCCGGCAGGAGCTCACCGCGGCCGGCCTCGACCGGGGGGTCTGGCAGTTCCCGGTGGTGCTGCTTGCCGACGTCCGCAGCGTCGGCGTGCAGGGCGACGGACGCACCTACGGGCACCCGGTGGTGCTGCGCCCGGTCTCCAGCGAGGACGCGATGACGGCCGACTGGTCCCGCCTGCCCTACGACGTGGTGGCCCGGATCTCCACCCGGATCACCAACGAGGTCGCCGAGGTCAACCGCGTGGTGCTGGACGTGACGAGCAAGCCGCCGGGCACCATCGAGTGGGAGTGACGCCGGGTCACGCGGCCGGCGGCGGCCCGGCCTCCGGCCGAGGCCCCGTCCCCGGCGGGACCGGCGCGGTCGGCGGGACCGGCGGCCAACCGGGCGCGGTGCCCGGCGGGTGCGGCCAGGCGGGCGCGCCGGCCGGCTCCTCGGGCATCAGGAACCACATGATCGGGTACGCGAGCGCGGCCAACCCGCCGGTGAGCACCGTGGCAGTGGCGAAGACCACCCGCACCAGGGTGGGATCGAGGGCGAAGTAGCGGCCGACACCGCTTGCCACCCCGGCGATCATGCGGTCGCTCACCGGTCGGCGGAGTTGCTTGTACGGGGCCTGGGAGGGGTTCGTGTAGGTCATGTGTCCACGGTCCCGCGCCGGGCGGCGAGCGACCTCGGTGACTGCCCGGACGCCTACCCTGATCCATCCCTGATGCGCCAGCAAAGAGTCAGGAATCTGACTCTTTTCGATGGAGGTAACCCGCGCCGGGGAGAATTTGCTCCCGTGACCACCTCGCTGGAGCCGCTGCGCAGGATCGCGGCATACGCAGTTTGTGCTGATTCAAACGGCCGAGTGTTGCTGGTCCGCGCATCGGAGCGCTCCGGCACCCCCGGCACCTGGTCGCTCCCCGGAGGGGCGGTCGACCACGGTGAGGACCCCAAGCACACAGTCGTCCGGGAGACCGCGGCCGAGACCGGGCTCTCGGTCGCCGTCGCCGGCCTCCAGGACGTGCTCGCCGACATGCGGGCGCTGCCCGAACGGCGCATCACGATCCACACCGACCGCCTGCTCTACACCGTCTCGGTCCGCGGTGGGACGCTCACCGAGCGGATCGACCGCCCGACCGACCTGGCCCGCTGGTTCACCCTCGACGAGGCCCGCGAGCTGCCGTTGCGGTTGTTCACCGCACGTGCTCTGGGCCTGCCCACCTCAAGCGACGACATCGTGCCGGAGGAGGTCCCGGAGTTCCCCTCGTTCTACGCCGTCCCCGGTCCGGACGGGCTGCACCGGGCGCAGCGTTTCGCCGCGTACGCGGTGGTGACCGACCCGGAGGAGCGGGTGCTGCTGACCCGCGTGTCCGACGGCTACCCGGGTGCCGGTTGCTGGCACCTGCCCGGCGGCGGCACCGACTACGGCGAGCAGCCCGCCGCGGCGCTGATCCGGGAGTTGGTCGAGGAGACCGGGCAGACCGGCCGCCTGGTCGAGCTGCTCGGGGTGGCCAGCCATCGCGACGCCGCCTCGCTCGGCCCGGAGGGCTACCCGATCGACTGGCACGGCGTCCGCGCCTTCTACCGGGTGGTGGTCGACCAGCCCGCCCCGCCGACCGTGGCGGACGTAGGCGGCTCCACGTGCGAGGCCCGCTGGTTCCGCCGCGAGGAACTCGACGCGATCCCGACCGACCGCCTGACCGAGGTGACCGCCGAAGCGGTCCAGGCCGCCCATCTCCTCTGACTGACCCCACCCCGTGGCCGCACTCTGGCGATCATGAGGTTGGCGGGGCGAAATGTCCGCCCCGCTGCCGCTAATCTCATGATCGACGGAGTGTGCACGGGATGGGCGCGGTGCGGGGGGAGGGTGCGGGGTGGAGCAGCGGCGGCGGGTGGGGGCGTACGGGGTTCTGCGGGATGCGCGCGGGCGGGTGCTGCTGGCGCGCGGGAGCGTCAGGTGTCCGTGCCCGGGGGTGTGGCAGCTTCCGGGCGGCGGGGTCGAGCACGCCGAGCACCCGGCCGACGCCGTGGTCCGCGAGTTCGCCGAGGAGACCGGGCTGACCGTGGCGGTCGGCGCGGTCCGGGATGCGGTCGCCGACGTGGCGATCTTCCGCGCCGAGGGTGTCGCGATGCACACGGACCGGTTGATCTTCGAGGTCGAGGCCCGGGGTGGGCGGCTGCGACCCGAGACGGCCGGTGGCACCGACGAGGTGGGCTGGTTCACCCCCGACGAGGCCGCCACCCGGCCGCTGATGCCGTTCACCGCCGAACTGCTCGGCCTGCCCGTGTCGCCGCTGCCGGCAGACCTGCCCCGGACGCCGCCGACGGCCCCGGGCGGACCGATGGCCCCGGGCGGACCGACGGCGCCGAGCGGACCGGTGGCCCCGAGGGCCTCGACCGCCCCGAACGGACCGATCGCCCCGGCCGGGCCGGCGGCGTCGACCTCCGACCGCCGGCAGCGCTTCGCCGCGTACGGGCTGGTCACCGACCCGGACGACCGGGTGCTGCTGACGATGATCGCCGAGGGGTACCCGGGCGCGGGCCGGTGGCACCTGCCCGGCGGCGGCACCGACCACGGGGAGCAGCCGGCCGCCGGGCTGCTCCGCGAACTGGTCGAGGAGGCCGGGCAACTGGGTCGGGTGGTCGACCTGCTGGCCGTGGACAATCTGCACAATCCCGCCGCACTCGGCCCCGAAGGCCGGCCGCTGGACTGGCACGGCGTCCGGGTGATCTACCGGGTGCGGGTGGACGTGCCGACCGAGGCGGTGGTCACCGAGTCGGCCGGCGGCTCCACCGCTCGGGCCGCCTGGTTCCCCCGGGAGCAGGTGACCGGTCTGTCGATGAACGACGTGGCTCGACGGGCGACCCGGCTGCGGGTGAGCTGAACCGCTCACCGAGCCGCCCTGGGCCACCTCCGGTACAGTCAGCAGTTGGGACGGGCCAAGAAAAATGGGCGTTGTAACCCGAGATGGGAATAACTGAGGGGTTCGCGCGGTTAGGGGAGTTATAAGTACCGCCGGCAGCTATCGCCAAGCCCTTGTCCCCTGTGCAATGGTGTACTCCGCAAATGGGCTGCCGGGCCCGAAAGGTCCGGCACGAGACAGCCGGACACCCGCCCCGACGTGGGCGGCCAGTCGATCCGGTGATGGAGGAAACGTGCCGAGAGCCCCATGGCGCCGGCGTCGTACGACTGACAGTCCGCGCCCCGCAGGGCGTCGCTGGGCGGGCCGGTTGCGCCGCAGCAGCACGTTCGCCCGCCAGGTGCTGCTGGTCCGGGTGGGCCGCCGGGACGGCCTGGCCGGCCCCGGGACCGACCTGGTCACCCCCGACCGCCGCTACGCCGACCGCCAGCGCCTCCGCTACGGCCGGCTCGACACCGACCACGAGGCGGTACGCCCGATCAGCCCGGCGCTCGCCCCGGTCGCGCCGGTGGACGACTCCCCGGCGATGTCGATCCCGCTGCTGCCGGGTGACCGCACCGCCGCTCGGCGGGCCAAGTTCGCGCTCGTCAACGCGTGCACCCTGAGCAGCCTGATGCTCGGCATGCTGGCCATCTTCCTGGCCATGCAGGGTGAGGTGCGGATCGCCGCGGTCTGCCTGATCGCGTGCGTCGCGTTCGACGGTCTCGACGGCGCGCTGGCCCGCAAGCTCGGCGTGGCCAGCCCGTTCGGCGCGCAGATGGACTCGCTCGCCGACATGTGCTCGTTCGGCCTCGCCGCGCCGGTGGTGGTCTACGCCTCCCTCGCCGGTTCGGCGCCGCCGGCCGCCGCCGCGGTCGCCTGCGCCCTGGTCGCCTCGTGCGCGGCCATCCGGCTCGCCCGGTTCAACGTCTCGCCGAAGGACGGCCGCTTCTTCTGCGGCGTACCGACCACCATGGCGGCGATGGTGCTCGCCCTGACCGTGGCGATCGGGCTCCCGGTCCCCGGCCTGGTGATGGTCGCCGGCGTGGCGTTGCTCGCCTTCGCCATGGTGTCCAGTTTCCCGTACGCCAAGCTGGCCCGGTTGGTGAAGCTGCCGCCGTGGCTCTGGCTCGCCCCGGTGGTCGGCGCGCTCGTCGACATCCGGCTCACCTTCGCGCTCGTGGTGGTGGGCTACCTGGTCAGCGGCCCGCTGCTCTGGCTGCACCAGCGTCGCGCCGCCTGAGGCAGCACGTACGACAGGAAAAGGGCGCCGCTCGCACGAGCGGCGCCCTTTTCCCGCTTGTCCGGTGGTCAGCGCCAGCGGGCGATGACGGTGGCCCCGCCGACCACCTTGTCGCCCGGGCCGACCAGCGGTTCCGCCGCGTCGGCCGGCAGGTAGACGTCGGTACGCGAGCCGAACCGGATCAGCCCGAAGCGTTCACCCTTCGCGAGTAGTGAGCCGACCGGCGCCCGCTGCACGATCCGGCGGGCGATCAGCCCGGTGCGCTGGGCCACCACCACCGTGCCGTGGTCGGTGTCCAACACCGTGTACGCCGCCACGTTGTGTTCGGCGTCCGGCTTCATCGCGTTGACGAAGCCGCCATCGGCGACGAAGTAGTCGACCACCTTGCCGGCCACCGGAGTGCGGTTGACGTGCACGTCCAGCACCGACAGGAAGACCGCGATCCGCAGCCACTCGCCGTCGCCGAAGCGCTCGTCGGTGAGCCGCTGCACGGACAGGACCTGGCCGTCCGCCGAGGCGACCACGGCCGACGGGTCCTCCGGGACGTCCCGCTCCGGGTCCCGGAAGAACGCGGCCACCGGTGCCGTGGCGAGCGCCGGCAGCAGCCAGAGCCGGGACTTCGGCCGGGCGGCCCGGGCCAGGGCGGCCAGGCCGAGCGTGATGCCGGCGGCGGCCACCCCGTTGGAGTCGATGTGCATCCGGCGGGTCAACGGCACGCTCGACGGCCGGTAGGCGGGCGAGAGCGAGGCGGCAAGCAGGGCCGGCGCCGGGGTGAAACGGAGATGGTGTACGCGTACCGGCGGGGAGTTGCGCAGCACCACGTCGGTGCGGACGCCGTGCAGCACGCCCTGCCGATCCAGCTCCGGGCCGGCGCCCTCGGTGCGGAACAGCGGCGCGGCGACACTGAGCACCGCGCCCTCGGCCAGGTATTTGGTGAGCCCGTCCACCGCGGCGCGGGCCTCCTCGGCGGTGCCGGTGAACGGCTCGGCGACGATCACCACCGCCGCCGCGTCCGCCTCGGCGAGCGTGTCGACCACGCGTACCCGGTCGGCGACCCAGCGACCCTGGGCCGTCACGTGCTCCCGCAGCGCCACCGCCGCGGCGCCCTCCGCCGGCGCGACCACCAGGCGGTCGCCCGGGAGCAGCGCCTCGATCGCCGCGGCCAGCACCGCGGACTCCGGGGTCGCGCCGACCAGCAGGCCGGCCTTCGGGTCGTTACGCCGGGCGAATTCGGCGACGAGCGTACGGGCGGCGCGCTCGCCGAGGCGGACCGCACCGGACGGGCCGGTGACGCGCACGGCGGGGGACTGGGTCATGTCGGGCGAGCTCCTGACGAGGTAGGGACGGGCGTGGAGGCTTCGGCGACCCGACCGGCCGACCGGTGGGACCGGGAGCGCCCGGCGTGGTCGGGTGGCTCGGACCGGACGACGAAGGCGAGATCTCCCTCAGCCAGCATAGGCCGCGTTTTCGCGCCGTCACATCGGCGCGGTCAGACCGGCCGCCCGCCGGAGTCGTGTGGTTCGTCGTTCTCCTGGCGTACCGGTGGCAGCTCGCGGGTGGCCGGTCCGCGCGAGCCCTCGGACTCGACGGTGGACAGTTCCTCGGTCGCCGGTTCGGCCGGTGACCGGACCGGATCGTCGTCGGCCGGCCGGTCCACCCGCGCCGGTGCCGGCTCGTCGGTCACCGCGCTGGTGGCCCACTCGTCGGCGTCGGCGGGGGCCGGGACGGCGCCGGTCGGGCTGCCGTCGCGGTACGGCGCGGCCACGGTCGTCTCCGGCCCGGCCGGCTGGTCGGACCGTTCCGGCTGCCCGGGTCGGGTGGCCTGGTCCGGCGGGGCCGCCTGATCCGCCGCGGCCACATGGTCCGGCTGCCCCGGCGAGGCGGGCGGGGCCGGTTGTTCCGGGCCGCGGACCGAGCGCAGCGCGCCGACCAGGCCGAGCAACCCGATCACGACAAGCCCACCGGCCAGGAACCAGCCGACCGGGGGCACCGCCAGTCCGAGGATCCGGGCCAACAGCCACCACAGGGCGAGCCCCAGGAAGATGAGGCCGAACGCGAACGACACGAGGTCCGTGCGGTGGGCCTTCATCGGGTCACCTCCAGGTTTCCGGCGTTCACGTGGACGTAGAGCCGGAGCGTGCCCCCGCCGGGGCCGTCCGCGCCGGCATCGGTGCTCTCCCAGAGCCGGCCGTTGAGCCCACTGGTGTGCCGGCCGAAGACGGAGGCGTCACCCGCGTTGACGTCGGCCACCGTGGTCACGTCCACGTTCGGCGGCACGACCACTGTGGCCTTGCCGAAGTTCACCGCGACCGTCACCTGGGTGTCCTGCTTGTCGAAGTCGATCGCCCGCAGGTCGAGCACGGCGTCGCCGAAGTTGTTCTCGTACCGGTCGGCCAGGTCGTTGCGGTCGGACGGCGCCCAGGTGACGTTGCCGTCGATGCCCCGGACCCGGTCGTAGGACTCGGCGACGGTGGCGACGCCGAGCGCCGCCCCGGCCACCAGACCGAGGGCGATCAGCCAGCGGGCCCGGCCGAACCAGGTGCCCACGAGCAGTCCGAGGCCGATGGTGGCAAGCGTCGCGGCGAAGTAGCCGGCGGCGCCGACCGGAAACACGTCCATCAGGTCGAGCATCGCCACCAGGCCCAGCGCCAGGAAGATCAGCGAGAAGGTGATCGCACCGAGCGGGGAACGTTCCTTCGGCCGTTTCGGCGGGCGGGGGGGACGGGCCGGCGCCGGGGCGGGAGGCGAGCCGGCGTACGGACCGTGCGGAGCGAACGGCGGTCGGTAGCCGCCCGGCGGCGGCGCGCCGGTCGGCGCGGTGACCGGCTCGCCCACCGGGGCGCCTGCGGTCGGGGGGGCGGGCCACGCCGCGCCGGAGGTCGGCCACGCGCCGGTGTCCCCGGCCGTCCCGGGCAGCGCGGCGGTCACCGGCCCGGACCGCGTCGGCCGGGTGCTCGCCGCGGCCGGCCAGCCCGGAGCGGACAGCGGCGTGGCCGGATAGCCGGGCTCGACGCGGGTGGCCGGATAGCCGGGTTCGACGCGGGTGGCCGGGTAGCCGGGTTCGACGCGCGTGGCCGGGTCGGCGGGGGCGGTGGGCGGGGGCGGGTAGCCCGGCTCGATGTGCCCGGCGGGGTGGTCGGATTCGGCCCGGGTGGGAGTGGCGCCCCGGTAGGCCGGATCGGAGCTGACGACGGGCGGGGAGCCGATTCCATCCTCGGCCCGGCCGGCGGGCCAACCCGGCGACGCGGATCCGGCCGGTTCGCCGGGCCGAGCCGGGGTGGCCGGCCCGGCCGGTGCCGCGTACCCGGCGGACCCGCCGGTCCACGGCGCCCCCGGCCCGGCCGGCGGACCGGCCCAGGACGCGGTGCCAGGCCCGGTCGCCGGCGGCGGCCAGGCGCCCGGCGGCACCGGACCCGGCGGCTGGCCGGGCGCGCCGGTGCGGAAGGCGGGTCCGCGCTGGTCGCGGTTGAGCATCAGCGCGCCACCGATCAGGATCACCGCGCCGAGCAGGATGGCCCGGAATCCGTCGGTGACGACGTAGCCGAAGCCGACCGCGACCACGATGCCGAGGACGATCACGGTGACCGGGGACATGCTGGAGCGACCCCGACCGAGCATCGACTCCACCGGGGATGCGGTGTCCCCCTCGCCGGGGATGATCAGCCAGGCGGCGACGTAGACGAAGATGCCGATGCCGCCGAAGAAACCGAGCACGGCCAGGAGGACGCGCCACAGCACCGGGTCGGTGTTCGTGGCCCGGCCGATGGCCGCGCACACCCCGGCCAGGTAGCGACCCTCCCGGGGACGGACCAGACCGTACCGGGTGGTGAAGCCGGCGGCGCCGGGCGGTGGGGCGTACCCGCCCGGTGGTGGGTCGGCGAACGGCGTGTCGCCGCCGGGCGGTGGCCCGGCGTCGGCGGCGGGTGCCGGCCCCGGCGGGGGCGGCGGTGGATCGCCCGGTGCTGCCGCCCAGTGGCGGCGCGAATGGGCAGCGTCCTCGGTCATGCCTTCGATACTGCTGCCCCGGCCGCCCGGACGACCTCAGGACCCGACCCTGACCCCACCCTGAGATCCGGCGGCGGCGAATGTCCGGGGCGTCCCCGTGGTCCGGGGCGTTCCCGCCGTGTGACGATCGGAGCGTCGGCCGCCGCCGGCATCTCCGCGCCGACCCGGGAGTTTCCGATCAGCAGCACCGTCACGCCGCATCCCCCGCGTCTCTACCGGGCCACCGAGCACCGGTTGGGCGCCGGGGTGGCCGCCGGCATCGCCGACCACCTGGGCATCCCGGTGCTCCGGGTACGGGTGGCGTTCATGGTGCTGCTCGGGCTGAGCGGGCTCGGGTTGCTGCTCTACGCGGCCTTCTGGGCGGTGGTCCCGCCCCGGCCCGGCGACACCGCCGCCCCGCCCCGCCGCGACCTCAACCAGTTGCTGCCGTTCGTGGCGATCGGGTTGGGCGTCCTGCTGCTCCAGGTGGTCGCGTTCGACTCGGTCGGCGCGGCCGGCACCGCCGGATGGCTGGTTGCGATCATCGCGGTGGGCGCCGGCGTGATCTGGCACCAGTCCGGCCCGGAGCGACGCCGGCAGTGGGGCGACTCCGCGGTGCCCTGGTTGGGCGCGGTGGTGGAGGAGAGCGACCGCCGGGCGTTCGTGCTCCGCTTCATCGGCGGTGGGGTGCTCGTCGCGGTCGGGATCATCGGCGTGGCCGCGGTCTACTCGCCGGCGCAGAACTTCGACGCGGTGCTCAACGGCGTCATCTTCGCACTGGTCGGGCTGGCCGGGGTGGGTGTGGTCACCGGCCCGGTGCTCTGGCGCACCTGGAACCAGCTGCGGTCGGAGCGGGAGGGCCGCATCCGTGAGCAGGAGCGGGCCGAGCTGGCCGCCATGGTGCACGACCAGGTGCTGCACACGCTCGCGCTGATCCAGCGCAACGCCAGTGACGTCAAGACGGTGCAGCGGTTGGCCCGGGGCCAGGAGCGCTCGCTGCGCAACTGGCTCTACAAGCCGACCGCCTCGCCGACGGAGCGCTTCGCGGCCGCGCTGGAGCAGGCTGCCGCAGAGGTGGAGGACACGTTCGCGATCACGGTCGAGGCGGTGGTGGTCGGCGACCGGGAGACGGACGAGCGGGTCGGCGCGCTCGTCGCCGCCGCCCGGGAGGCGCTCGTCAACGCGGCCCGGCACGCCGGGGTGCAGACCGTGTCGCTCTATGCCGAGGTGGAGCCGGAGCAGGTGAGCGTGTTCGTCCGGGACCGGGGGAAGGGCTTCGACCCGGATACGGTGGAGAATCACCGGCACGGCGTCAGCGGTTCGATCATCGGACGGATGAAGCGGCACGGTGGCCGGGCGGAGATCCGGTCCGAGCCGGGAGAAGGGACCGAGGTCCGGCTGATCCTGCCGATCAGCGGCTCCGGCGCCACGGCGGAAAGGGACAGATGACCATGTCCGAGCAGGAACCGGTCGAGGGCGCGACGCCGCGAGGCCCGCTGCGGGTGTTCCTCGTCGACGACCACGCGATGTTCCGGGCCGGCGTCCGCGCCGAGCTGGGCACCCGGGTCGACGTCGTGGGCGAGGCCAGTTCGGTGGCCGAGGCGGTGACCCGGATCGCCGCCACCGGCCCGGACGTGGTGCTGCTCGACGTGCACATGCCGGACGGGGGTGGCCGGGCGGTGCTGGAGGCGATGCGGCGGACCCACCCGCAGGTGAAGTTCCTGGCGTTGAGCGTGTCCGACGCGGCGGAGGACGTGATCGGTCTGATCCGGGCCGGCGCCCGGGGTTACGTCACCAAGACCATCTCGCCGGAGGAACTGACCGACGCGATCCGCCGGGTGGCCGACGGCGACGCCGTGTTCAGCCCGCGGCTGGCGGGGTTCGTGCTCGACGCGTTCGCGTCCCGACCGGACGCGCCGGTCGCCGACCCCGAGCTGGACCAGCTCACCAACCGGGAGCGCGAGGTCCTGCGGCTGCTCGCCCGGGGGTACGCCTACAAGGAGATCGCGAAGGAGCTCTTCATCTCGATCAAGACGGTCGAGACGCACGTGTCCAACGTGCTGCGCAAGCTCCAGATGTCGAACCGGTACGAGTTGTCCCGGTGGGCTGCCGACCGCCGGCTCGTCTGACCGCGACCCCGGACACCCGCGACGCCCTCGTCCACCCAGCCGGGGACGGTGCCCGCACAGCGGACGACGCCATCAGCCGGATGGGTAGAACTCGGTGTGATCGGCACCAATTCGGGGGGTGCCGCGGCGGGTGGGAGCGCGCTCACCGAGCCGGGCGGCCGGGGTGGTCTCCGTCGGTATGGGCGTGTCTTACCTGTTCAGGGGCGTGCGATCCGCGCCGTTTGTGATCTTTTCTCAAGTATCGGCAACGTGGCGGGCAACTAACGGCTTGATAACGGCACCTTCACGGAATGGGCCGGTGGGTGTCACAGTGGCAGCACCTCACCCCCCGGTGTGAGGCATCTCGTCGGGTCCACCGACCGCGGAACGCCGCTACCCGCGTCGCCCGTGGTCGTCGATCCTGCGCGGTGTCCTCGTCGAAGGGTGTGGCGCCCGGCGGATCGGTACCCCAGGGGTGTCCCGATTTCCTCTGCGGTAAACCGACGACCTGTGGTCCGGGTCGTCGGCGGTGTCACCCCCCACACGTGCGTGAAACCCACGACGGAACCAGGTTAGAAAGAGGAGGCCCCTCGGAATGAGAGTCTCGAAGCGGGCGAGCGGCGCGCTCGCGGTGGGCGCGGCATTCGCGCTCATCGCGTCCGGCTGCTCCAGCGGGAACAACGACGACGGTGACGGCTCCGGCGCGAGTTCGGACGGCGCCATCGTCGTCGACGGCACCCAGCCGGAGAACCCCCTGGTTCCGGCGAACACCACCGAGACCGGTGGCGGCAAGATCATCGACTGGGTCTGGAGCGGCCTGGTCGAGTACCCCAACAACGGTGGGGCGCCGCAGAACCTGCTCGCCGAGTCGATCGACACGAGCGACTCGAAGGTCTTCAAGATCAAGATCAAGCCGAACACCAAGTTCCACGACGGCACCACCGTCAAGGCCGAGAGCTTCGTCAAGGCCTGGAACTGGGCGGCGTACGGGCCGAACGGCGCGCAGAACGCCTCGTTCTTCTCCGACATCCAGGGCTTCGAGGACGTCTACACCGAGGACCCGGACGGCCCGGACGGCCCGAAGAAGGCCCCGGAGCCGAAGGCCAAGGAGATGTCCGGCCTCAAGGTCGTCGACGACACGACCTTCGAGGTCACGCTCGCCGCGCCGACCGCCGTGTTCCCGACCAAGCTCGGCTACAGCGCCTTCATGCCGCTGCCGGACGCGTTCTTCGCCACCACCCCGGCGGAGTTCGGCAAGAAGCCGATCGGTAACGGCCCGGTCAGTCTCGTCTCCTGGCAGGACGACGTCGAGATCAAGCTCACGCGCTTCGACGACTACAGCCTGCGTGACAAGATGAAGATCAAGGACGTCACCGTCAAGATGTACCAGGACGACACGGCGGCGTACAACGACCTGCTCGCCGGCAACCTGGACTTCCAGCAGCAGGTTCCGGTCTCGTCGCTGGCCGGCGACAAGTGGAAGACCGACCTGGGCGAGCGCGCGATCCAGACGACCGTCCCGTCGAACGGCATCATCGCCTTCCCGATCTACGACAAGAAGTTCCAGAACGCCAAGCTGCGTAAGGCGATCTCGCTCTCCATCGACCGGCAGGCCATCACCGACAAGATCTTCTTCGGTAACCGGAAGCCGGCCGACAGCTGGGCCAACCCGCTGACCCCGGGCTCGACCCCGGGCGACTGCACCTCCTGCAAGTTCGACCCGGCCCAGGCCAAGCAGCTCCTCCAGGAGGCCGGCGGCTTCCAGGGCAAGCTGACCCTGTCGTACAACGCGGACGCCAGCCACAAGGAGTGGATGGAGGCCGTCGCCCAGCAGATCAAGACCAACCTGGGCATCGACGCGGTCGCCGTCGGCGTGCCGACCTTCGCGGTCTTCCGCGCCAACATCAACGCCTACAAGATGGACGGCATGTACCGGGCCGGTTGGCAGCAGGACTACCCGGACGTGGAGAACTGGATCAACCCGCTCTACGTGACCGGCGGTTCCTCGAACGACGGCAAGTACAGCAACCCGCAGGTGGACGCCCTCGCCAAGGAGGCCTCCTCGGCCCCCAGCCTCGAGGAGGCGCACAAGAAGTTCGCCGAGGCCACCAAGCTCATCGACCAGGACGTCCCGGCGATCCCGGTCTACTTCAGCGGCGAGCAGTCCGGCCACTCGGAGAAGATCAAGAAGCTGGAACTGACCAACGTCGGCGAACTCGACATCACCTCGGTCGAGCTCTGATCCGAACGGTCTGACCCCGGGTCGGGCTCGCCTAACCGGTGAGCCCGACCCGGGGCCGTTCCGCGAGGGGGTGTACAACGAACCCCTCGCACGTTGTCGTCACCGCGTCGGGTGCCCGGCGCTCCCTGTCTGGAGGACCACCCCATGGGCCGTTATCTCTTGAGACGGCTGCTGCAACTCGTGCCGGTGTTCATCGGCACGACGTTCCTGATCTACTGGCTCGTCTGGTCGGTGCCCGGTGACCCCTTCGCCGGCAAGTGCGGCGACCGCGGCTGCCCGCCGAACTACCGGGCCATGATGACCGAGAAATATCATCTCGACGACTCGATCTGGGTGCAGTACGCCAGCTACATGAAGAACCTTTTCCAGGGTGACTTCGGTATCACGTTCGGTGGTCGCGAGATCAGCGACATCATCGCCACGTCGTACCCGAACACCCTGAAGCTGGCGGTGGTCGCGCTCGCCATCGAGGCCGTGATCGGCCTCGGCGCGGGTGTCCTGACCGGTCTGCGACGCAACGGCTTTTTGGACAACCTGGTCCTGATCTCCACCCTCTTCCTGATCGCCCTGCCGGTCTTCGTCATCGGCTTCGTGCTCCAATGGGTGCTGGGCGTCAAGTGGGGCCTCATCAACCCGACCGTCTCCAACGAGATGCGGTTCAGCGAGCTGATCGTGCCCGGCTTCGTGCTCGGCAGCGCCTCGATGGCGTACATCGCCCGGGTGGCGCGGACGAGCATCGCCGAGAACCGGCGGGCCGACTACGTCCGCACCGCGATCGCCAAGGGCCTCCCGATGCGCCGGGTGGTCGGCGTGCACCTGCTGCGCAACTCGCTCATCCCGGTGGTCACGCTGCTCGGCACCGACCTCGGCGCGCTGATGGGCGGCGCGATCGTCACCGAGGGCATCTTCGGCATCAACGGCATCGGCCGGCAGGTGCTGCGCTCCATCGTCACGAAGGAGAGCGCTACCGTTGTCGGCATCGTGGTGGTGCTCGTGCTCGTCTACCTCGTGATGAACCTGCTGGTGGACCTGCTCTACGCCGCCCTCGACCCGAGGATCCGCTATGAGTGACCGCCGCAGCGAACGAATCGTCCCAGCAGTCTGCGCGGGTAGCCACGCCCGTGCCGAGCGCATCGAGGTGCGGGCATGAGTGAACCGAATAGCGCGTCGGTCGTCGCGCCGCCGCCGTCGACCATGCCCACCGAGGCGGGTTCCGGCGCCCCCGCCGACGCCGGCCTGCCGGAGAACGCCAAGCAGCAGAAGCCCCGTGGCCTGCTCGGCGACGCCTGGCTCGACCTGCGCCGCAAGCCGCTGTTCTGGATCTCGGCGGCGTTCATCGTGCTGTTCATCGTGATGGCGGCGTTCCCGTCGCTGTTCACCTCCGGCGACGCGGTCAACGGCGCGCTGGAGCGCAGCCGGGTCGAGCCGTCGTCCTCCGCCTGGTTCGGCTACGACGTGCAGGGCCGCGACGTCTACTCCCGCGTCATCTACGGCGCCCGGGCGTCGATCGTGGTGGCTCTGGTCTCCACCACCCTCACCCTGCTGTTCGGTGGCGCGATGGGCGTCATCGCCGGTTACCGCGGCGGTTGGGTGGACGCGCTGCTCTCCCGGGTCGCGGACATCTTCTTCGGCCTGCCGTTCGTACTCGGCGCGATCGTCATCCTGACCACGTTCAACGGCTCCGGCACCGACAACGGCGAGTGGACGATCATGGGGCTGGTCATCCTGTCCCTGAGCGTGCTGAGCTGGCCGGTGGTGATGCGGCTGATGCGCTCCTCGGTGCTCGCCACCAAGGAGGCCGACTACATCGTGGCGGCCCGCGCGCTCGGCGCCGGCACCGGCCGGATCATCCTCAAGCACCTGCTGCCCAACTGCCTGGCGCCGCTGCTGGTCTACGGCACGATCATGGTGGGTTCGTTCATCGGCGCCGAGGCCACGCTCTCCTTCCTGGGCATCGGCCTGAAGAGCCCGGTGGTCTCCTGGGGCATCATGATCAGCGAGGCGCAGAACTACATCCGGGTCTCGCCGTACCTGCTGTTCTTCCCCTCCGCGTTCCTCGTCACCGCCGTGCTGAGCTTCGTGATGCTCGGCGAGGCGGTCCGCGAGGCCCTCGACCCGAAGCTCCGATAGGGGAACTGAGTTGTCCGACATTCTCGTGTCCGAGCAGTCCGCGGCGGGCGCCGACGGATCCGGCCGCCCCTCGGGCCGCCTGCTCGAGGTCGACGACCTGCGGGTGGAGTTCCGCACCCGGGACGGCGTCGCCAAGGTGATCAACGGTGTGACGTACCACGTCGACGCGGGGGAGACCCTCGCCGTGCTCGGCGAATCCGGCTCCGGCAAGAGCGTCACCGCGCAGACGATCATGGGCATCCTGGACACCCCGCCCGGGTTCGTCACCGGCGGCGAGGTCCGCTTCCACGGCAAGGACATGCTCAAGCAGTCCGCCGAGCAGCGGCGACGGATCCGTGGCGAGGGCATCGCCATGATCTTCCAGGACTCGCTCTCGGCCCTCAACCCGGTTTTCACCGTCGGCTTCCAGATCGCCGAGCAGTTCCGCATCCGGCGCGGCCTCAGCCGCTCGGACGCCAAGAAGCGCGCGATCGAGATGCTCGACCAGGTGAAGATCCCCAACGCCAAGGGCCGGTTCAGCAACTACCCGCACCAGTTCTCCGGCGGTATGCGGCAGCGCGCCATGATCGCGATGTCGCTGGCGCTGGACCCCGAGGTGCTGATCGCGGACGAGCCGACCACCGCGCTGGACGTGACCGTGCAGGCCCAGATCATGGATCTGCTCGGCGAACTCCAGCGGGAGCGGCAGATGGGCATGATCCTGATCACCCACGACCTCGGCGTGGTCGCCGACGTCGCGGACCGGATCGCGGTCATGTAC
Organism: Micromonospora sp. WMMD975; assembly: GCF_029581215.1. Taxonomy (NCBI): domain Bacteria; kingdom Bacillati; phylum Actinomycetota; class Actinomycetes; order Micromonosporales; family Micromonosporaceae; genus Micromonospora; species Micromonospora sp. WMMD975. The sequence continues at coordinate 4,837,826 of NZ_CP120739.1, read as the reverse complement.
GCCGGTCGGATCGTCGAGGAGGCAAGCGTCTACGAGCTGTACGCCAAGCCGGCGCACCCGTACACCCTGGGCCTGCTCAACTCGATCCCGCGGATGGACGAGAAGGGGCAGGAGCTCCGGACCATCAAGGGGCTCCCGCCGAACCTGATGAACATCCCGCCGGGCTGCTCCTTCAACCCGCGCTGCCCGATGGCGCAGCCGGTGTGCCGGGAGAAGGTCCCGCCGCTGCTCCAACTGGGCAACGGCCGGACCAGCGCCTGCCACTTCGCCGAGGAGCTCGTGAGCCGTGACTGAGAACATCATCGAGGTTCGTGATCTGGTCAAGCACTACCCCGTGACCCGGGGCGTCGTGTTCAAGAAGACCATCGGTCACGTCAAGGCGGTCGACGGCGTCTCCTTCGACCTCAGGGCCGGCGAGACGCTCGGCGTGGTCGGCGAGTCCGGCTGCGGCAAGTCGACGCTCGCCCGGGTGCTGATGAACCTGGAGAAGCCGACCGCAGGTCAGGTGCTCTACAAGGGCCAGGACATCTCCAAGCTCTCCGGTGGCGCGCTGCGGCGGCTGCGCCGGCAGATCCAGCTGGTGATGCAGGACCCGTACACCTCGCTCAACCCGCGGATGACGGTCGGTGACCTGATCGGCGAGCCGTTCGAGATCCACCCCGACGTGGCTCCGCGCGGCAGCCGGCGGGCCAAGGTCAAGGAACTGCTCGACCTGGTCGGCCTGAACCCCGAGCACATCAACCGCTATCCGCACCAGTTCTCCGGCGGCCAGCGGCAGCGCATCGGCATCGCCCGGGCGCTGGCGCTGCGGCCCGAGGTGATCGTCTGCGACGAGCCGGTGTCGGCCCTGGACGTCTCCATCCAGGCCCAGGTGATGAACCTGCTGGAGAAGCTCCAGGGCGAGCTGGGTCTGTCGTACGTCTTCATCGCCCACGACCTGTCGGTCGTGCGGCACCTGTCGGACCGGGTCGCCGTGATGTACCTGGGCAAGATGGTGGAGGTGGGCACCGAGGACGAGATCTACGAGCGGCCCACCCACCCGTACACCCAGGCGCTGCTGTCGGCGGTGCCGGTGCCGGACCCGACCCTGCGGGAGAGCAAGGCGATCATCCGGCTCCAGGGTGACGTGCCCTCGCCGGTCAGCCCGCCCTCGGGGTGCCGGTTCCGCACCCGGTGCTGGAAGGCGCAGGACGTCTGCGCCCAGGAGGTGCCGCTGCTCCAGATCCGGCCGGGCTCGGACCACCCGAGCGCCTGCCACTTCGCGGAGAAGCGGGAGATCGTCGTCACCCACGAGGTGGCCTGAACCAGACCGGACCGTCTGCCCGGCGTCACCTCGACGCCGGCAGACGGTTCGTCGTCTCCGGCGGCCGGCAGGCCGTCCGCGCCTCCGCCGGGCGGGTCACAGCGGGCCGCGACCGGCGCGCAGCAGCAGCAGCGCGAGCTGCGTGCCGTCGGCGCCGAGTTCCGCCCGGAACCGCTCCAGGATCTGCCGCTCGCGGGAGAGCACCAGCCGGGTCCCGCCGGAGGCCATCCGCGTCGCACCGACCTCCTGGGAGAGCGCGGCCCGCTCCTGCCAGAGCGCGATGAGCGTGCTGTCGATCTCGTCGATCCGCCGCCGGATGTCGCCGATCCGCTCGGCCGCGGCCGAGTCGTCGGTGCCGGTCCGCGCCGCCGCGGCACCGGTCGGGTCGCCGCCCGCCGGCCGTTCGTGCCGCGCCAGGCCGCCGCTGGACTCCACCACGTCAGTCATCATCGTCGTCCCTCTCGGGGGTCGGGCCCGGTACCCGGATCCCGGGACGGAAAAGCCCCGGGCTCGGGGAGCCCGGGGCTTTTTCGTAGGTCTGTCGATCAGGCGCGACCCACGGCTGCCGGACTCCCGGTGCCGTAGTAAAAGGAGAAGCGCCTGTCGAACACGTCGTCGAGTATGCCGACCGCCGGGGTGGGCGCGCAAGGAAGTCGGCCAACAGATGGGACGCGGCCGGGCGGTGGGACCGGCCGCGCGGGCGCAGAAGTGTCCGGCCGACGGCATAGACTCGTGCTGCGATGCATCCTCTCTTCGACATTCCCGCGTCCCCGCCCGCGCCGGAGTCCCGGCCGACCCCGCCGCGCCGTCCCGGGGGCGCGCGGCCGGATCCGCAGGCCCTCCTCGACGGCCTGAACGGCCCCCAACGGGACGCGGTGACCCACGCCGGCTCCCCACTGCTGATCGTGGCCGGTGCCGGCTCGGGCAAGACCCGGGTGCTCACCAACCGGATCGCCTACCTGCTGGCCGCCCGGGACGTGCACCCCGGCGAGATCATCGCGATCACCTTCACCAACAAGGCCGCCGGCGAGATGAAGGAGCGGGTGGCCGCCCTCGTCGGCCCGCGCGCCCGGCTGATGTGGGTGTCGACGTTCCACTCGGCCTGCGTCCGGATCCTGCGCGCGGAGCACGAGCACGCCGGTCTCAAGTCGACCTTCTCGATCTACGACGCGGACGACTCGCGGCGGCTGATGCAGATGGTGGCCCGCGAGCTGGACCTCGACCCGAAGCGCTACCCGGCCCGGGGCCTGGCCGCCCAGGTGTCCAACCTGAAGAACGAGCTGGTCGACCCGGAGGAGTTCGCCGGCCGGGCCAAGGGGCCCAACGAGCGGGCGCTCGCCGAGGCGTACGCGCTCTACCAGCGGCGGCTGCGCGAGGCGCACGCGCTCGACTTCGACGACCTGATCATGACCACGGTGCATCTGCTCCAGTCGCACCCGCACGTGGCGGAGAGCTACCGTCGCCGGTTCCGGCACGTGCTCGTGGACGAATACCAGGACACCAACCACGCCCAGTACGTGCTGATCAAGGAGTTGGTCTCCGGCACCGAGGGGATCCCACCGGCCGAGCTGTGCGTGGTGGGCGACGCCGACCAGTCCATCTACGCCTTCCGCGGCGCGACCATCCGCAACATCCTGGAGTTCGAGCGGGACTTCACCGACGCGCGCACCATCCTGCTGGAGCAGAACTACCGCTCCACCCAGACCATTCTCAACGCGGCCAACGCGGTGATCGACCGGAACACCTCGCGCAAGCCCAAACGGCTGTGGAGCGACGCCGGCGCCGGCGAGCAGATCGTCGGCTACGTGGCCGACACCGAGCACGCCGAGGCGGACTGGGTGGCGCGGGAGATCGACCGGCTGGTCGACGCCGGTGACACCCGCCCGGGCGACGTGGCCGTCTTCTACCGCACCAACGCGATGTCCCGGGTGTTCGAGGAGGTGTTCATCCGGGTCGGCCTGCCCTACAAGGTGGTCGGCGGGGTGCGCTTCTACGAGCGCAAGGAGGTCCGCGACGCGCTCGCCTACCTGCGCGCGGTGGTCAACGACGACGACACGGTCAGCCTGCGCCGGATCCTCAACACCCCCCGGCGGGGCATCGGCGAGCGGGCCGAGGCGTGCGTCGAGGCACTTGCCGGGCGGGACCGCATCTCGTTCGGCGCCGCGCTGCGTCGGGCGAAGGACGCGCCGGGGATCTCCAGCCGGGCCGCCAACGGCATCGCCGAGTTCGTCGCGCTGCTCGACGCCGCGCGCGAGCTGGCCGCCACCGGCACCCCGGAGGAGGTCCTGGAGGCGCTGCTGACCCGCTCGGGCTACCTGGCCGAGCTGGAGGAGAGCCTCGATCCGCAGGACGCCGGCCGGGTGGACAACCTCCAGGAGCTGGTGAGTGTCGCCCGGGAATACACCGAGCGGGTCGAGGCGCTGGGCGCCGACGACGAGCGGGCCACCCTGGCCGGTTTCCTGGAGCAGGTGGCGCTTGTCGCCGACGCCGACCAGATCCCCTCCGACGATCCCGACCACCAGGGCGTGGTCACCCTCATGACGCTGCACACCGCCAAGGGGCTGGAGTTCCCGGTGGTCTTCCTGAGCGGCCTGGAGGACGGCGTCTTCCCGCACCTGCGCTCCCTCGGCGACACCCGCGAGCTGGAGGAGGAACGGCGCCTGGCGTACGTGGGGATCACCCGGGCCCGGCAGCGGCTCTACCTGTCCCGGGCGGTCACCCGCTCGGCCTGGGGCGCGCCGGCCTACAACCCGCCGTCGCGGTTCCTGGAGGAGTTGCCGCCGGAGCTGGTGCGCTGGGAGCGCACCGAGGGGTCGTACACCTCGTGGGGTGGTGGTGGGGCCGGGGTCGGCGGCCGGGCGGACCGGTCGTCGGGTGGCTTCACCGGTGGCACGCCCAAGGCCACCCAGCTCGCCAAGCGTCTCGGTGTGGACGCCAGCCGGCTGGCCACCGCGAGCGAGTTGAAGCAGGCCCCGAAGGTCTCGGCGGGCGACCGGGTCAACCACCAGCGCTACGGCCTGGGCCGGGTGCTGGCGGTGGAGGGTGCCGGGCCGGGTGCGCGGGCCCAGATCGACTTCGGTGACCAGACCATGTGGCTGGTGCTGCGGCACGCGCCGATCGACAAGCTCTGAGCGCGGGGCCGGTCCGGCGTGCGCCGGACCGGCCCCGTCCTCGTGCGGTGGCGGTCAGCAGGCCACGTCGATGCCCCGGGCGCGCAGGAACGGCGCCGGGTCGATCTGGTTCCACATGGCGCCCTGGTGCACCTCGAAGTGCAGGTGCGGGCCGGTGGCGTCGCCGGTGGCGCCCTCGTAGCCGATGACCTGGCCGACCTTCACCCGGTCGCCGACGTCGACGAGGAGCCGGCTCTGGTGTGCGTAGTGGGTCAGGTAGCCGTTGTGGTGGTCGACGAAGACGGAGTTGCCGTACCCGTCGCCCACGTCGCCGGCCTTGACCACGGTGCCGGCCGCGGCGGCCCGGATCGGGGTGCCGGCGGGCATGGCGAAGTCGATGCCGGCGTGCAGGGTGCCCCACCGCTGCCCGTAGCAGGAGGTGATGTCGGCGCCCTCCATCGGGATGACCCAGCTCGGCTTCGGCGCGGCCTTCTTGGGCTTGGGCTTCGCCGTTACCTTCGCCGTCACTTTCTTCTTCGGCTTCGGGGTGGTCGTGCTCGGGCTCGGGGACGGGCTGGCCGGGCCGGCGGACGGGGTGACCGGAGCGGCCGGTTCGCGGGCCGACCGGTCGGCCCGGGCGGCGGCGTCGGCGCGCGCCCGCGCGTCGAGGTCGATCGCGGCGGGCGGCGGGGCCGGGTCGTCGGCGGTGACGACCACGACGCCACCGAGGCCGAGGCCGAGGAGGGCCACCGCGGCGGTGGCCAGATACGCGGTACGCCGGCCGGTGCGCCGGTGCCGGGCGGGGGTGGGGCTGCGGTGCTGCACGGGAACCTTCACCAGTCGAGGGGCACGTGTGACCTGGAAATACTGGTGTCGGCGTATGGCCGGGTCGGTGGCGGGTTCGTGGCGGCGGCGGGGGCGGCGCGGGATGGTGTCCGGCTTTCGGGTCGACTGGGTGGTTCGCCGAAAGAGTCGATCATCGAGGGCTGTGGGGCCGCTCACATCCACAGGTGTGACGCGCCCCACGTGTGCAGACGCGAAACCGCCCGGATCGCGTGATCCGGGCGGCTATCGGGCGGTGCGGAGAGTCAGGAGGCGGCTACGTCGCCGTAGAGTGCCTCGGTTTCGAGCTTGATGTCCACTCCGCGCTCCTGGAGCCACGGCACCGGGTCCAGCGGCTGGCCGTTGACATGCACTTCGAGGTGCAGGTGCGAGCCGTACGAGTGGCCGGTGTTGCCGACGAGGCCGAGCTGGTCGCCGGCCTTCACCTGCTGGCCCTCCTTGACCGTCACCGCGGAGGAGTGGCCGTAGATCGCCTCGGTGCCGTCGGCGTGCCGGACGATCACGGCGTAGCCGTAGCCGCCGAACCAGCCGGCCTTGGTGACCGTGCCGGAGTGGATGGCCTGGTAGGGGGTGCCCTCCGGGGCGACCAGGTCGACGCCGGTGTGCAGCTTGCCCCAGCGCACGCCGTAGGGCGACTTGAAGTCGTAGCCGTGCAGGGGGAGGAGGTAGGGGTCCTGCTCCGTGGCGTCCGTGGTCGCGTCGCTCGACCGGTCGGAACGGGTGGCCCGGTCGGCGCTGTCGGCCCGGGCCGCGGCGTCCTGGCTGGCGATCGACGCCTGCCGGAGCTCGTCGAGAACCGAGGGGCTGACGCTCTTGGCGTCGGGGAGGGCGTTCGCGCCGAGGGCGACGATGCCGGCGCCGACGAAGGCGGTGGTGACGACCGCCGCGTAGCGGCTCCGCGGGGGGGTGGGTACGCGGCGACGGCCGCGATATCTATCGGGCTCAGACGACAGGCGCTGGCGCACGCACACCCTCCGTTGTCGGGGATCCGATGCGACCTCGGACCGTTCGGTGAAGCTCGGTCGAACCTCCGGTGTCGCGTCGTCACCCGTCCGTGGACTCGATGACAACCGAGCACACGTTAGCCAACCGCCACTCCTGTCACAAGCTGAAGCGCCGAACCGGCGATTCGTTATGTCCGTTTCCGTCTATCCTTGTCAGGTTTCGTGCCGCTGGTTGGATGGCCCCGCCCCTGTCCATTCGTAGCGGACGGTGACCATTCGGCGGAGGTGTCCGGCTTCCTGCGTACGCGATCGGGCGGTAGGGGTCGGCCCGGGTTCCGGCAGCCCACCCGGCCGGGTTACCGTTCGTTCAGGTCAGGAGTGCCGCCGGTGAAAGGTGTACGTAGATGAGCTCTCGTATCCGGGTCGTCGTCGCGAAGCCCGGCCTGGACGGCCACGACCGGGGCGCGAAGGTCGTGGCCCGTGCCCTGCGCGACGCGGGCATGGAGGTCATCTACACCGGTCTGCACCAGACCCCGGAGCAGATCGTCGAGACGGCGATCCAGGAGGACGCGGACGCGGTCGGGCTCTCGGTGCTCTCCGGCGCGCACATGACCCTCTTCAAGCGGGTCGTCGAGCTGCTCGCCGCGCGCGAGGCCGCCGACATCGTGGTCTTCGGCGGCGGCATCATCCCGGAGGGCGACATCCCGGAGCTGGAACGGCTCGGGGTCGCGAAGATCTTCACCCCGGGCGCCACCACCGGATCGATCGTGGACTGGGTGCGGGAGAACGTCGCACAGCCGGTCGGCTGAGAGCGTCGGCACCGGAACGCGGGCAGGGGGAGGGGCCGGACGCACCCCTCACACGCCCGGCCCCTCTATGCACGATGCCCCGCCGCCACCCCTCGACCGACAGGGCATCGGCCGCTCCCGTCATCGCGCTTGACCAGCGCTCCGACATCACACTCAACGACGCCCCTGACCGGGGGTTACGCCCCGTTCGGGAGATCCCCCGGACGGCTGACGCCGCACCCCGCACGCCGGCCCCGGCCCACGACGACGGCTGTGCATTACCGCACACCGGACACCCGCTCGGTTGCCCCCGGTTCCCATCTCGTTAGGCTGCGGCAAATGGCCTGTCCGTTCTGATGACAGGCGTCAAACTGATTTTTTCCAACGCTGGTAGCGGCGCGACGGCGCGCCGCGGAGACGGGACGGGACGCGCAATCGTGGACCTGTACGAGTACCAGGGGCGGGACCTGTTCGAGCGGCACGGCTTGCCCGTGCTGGCCGGCGGCGTCGCCACGACCCCGGAGGAGGCCCGCGCGATCGCCGAACGCCTCGGCGGCCGGGTGGTCGTCAAGGCACAGGTGAAGGTCGGTGGCCGCGGCAAGGCCGGCGGCGTGAAGCTGGCCGAGGGCGCGGAGGAGACGGTGGCCCGGGCCACCGACATCCTCGGCATGGACATCAAGGGCCACACCGTCCACAAGGTCATGATCACGGTGACCGCGGACGTGGCCGAGGAGTACTACTTCTCGTACCTGCTCGACCGGGCGAACCGCACCTTCCTCTGCATCGCCAGCGTGGCCGGCGGCATGGACATCGAGGCGGTCGCCGCCGAGACCCCCGACAAGGTCGTCAAGGCGCCGATCGACGCCAACACCGGCGTGGACGAGGCAACGGCCCGCGAGATCGTCACCGCGGCCAACTTCCCCGCCGAGGTCGCCGACCAGGTCGTCGACGTCGCGGTCGGGTTGTGGCAGGCGTTCGTCGCCGAGGACGCCACCCTGGTCGAGGTGAACCCGCTGGCCACCACGAAGGACGGCAAGCTGCTGCTCCTGGACGCCAAGGTCACCCTGGACGAGAACGCCGGGTTCCGGCACCCGGACCACGAGGCCCTGGTCGACCAGGCGTCGGTGGACCCGCTGGAGCAGGCGGCCAAGGAAAAGAACCTCAACTACGTCAAGCTCGACGGCGAGGTCGGCATCATCGGCAACGGCGCCGGCCTGGTCATGTCCACGCTCGACGTGGTCGCGTACGCGGGTGAGCGGCACGGCGGCGTCAAGCCGGCCAACTTCCTCGACATCGGCGGCGGCGCGAGCGCCGAGGTGATGGCGAACGGCCTGGAGATCGTGCTCTCCGACCCGTCGGTGAAGAGCGTCTTCGTCAACGTCTTCGGCGGCATCACCGCCTGCGACGCGGTCGCCAACGGCATCGTGCAGGCGCTGGCGCTGCTCGACCAGCGCGGCGAGAAGGCCACCAAGCCGCTCGTGGTCCGCCTCGACGGCAACAACGCCGAGGCCGGTCGGGCCATCCTCGACGGCGCGGCGAACCCGCTCATCCAGCGGGTCGACACCATGGACGGCGCGGCCGAGCGGGCCGCCGAGCTGGCAGCGGCGGGGGTCTAGACAATGGCTATCTGGCTGACCAAGGACTCCAAGGTCATCGTGCAGGGCATGACCGGTTCCGAGGGTTCCAAGCACACCCGGCGGATGCTCGCCGCGGGCACCACCGTGGTCGGTGGCGTCAACCCGCGCAAGGCCGGCACGACAGTCGACTTCGACGGGACCGAGCTGCCGGTGTTCGCCTCCGTCGCGGACGCGATGAAGGAGACCGGCGCCGACGTCACGGTCATCTTCGTGCCGCCGCAGTTCACCAAGGCCGCGGTGGTCGAGGCGATCGACGCCGGCATCGACCTGGCCGTGGTGATCACCGAGGGCGTGCCGGTGCACGACACCGCCGCGTTCTGGGCGTACAACGTGTCCCAGGGCGAGCGGACCCGGATCATCGGTCCGAACTGCCCGGGCATCGCCTCGCCGGGCGCGTCGAACGCCGGCATCATCCCGGCCGACATCACCGGCGCCGGCCGGATCGGCCTGGTCAGCAAGAGCGGCACGCTGACCTACCAGATGATGTACGAGCTGCGCGACATCGGCTTCTCCACCTGTGTCGGCATCGGTGGTGACCCGATCATCGGCACCACCCACATCGACGCGCTGGCCGCGTTCGAGGCGGACCCGGAGACCGACGCGATCGTCATGATCGGTGAGATCGGCGGCGACGCCGAGGAGCGCGCGGCCGAGTTCATCAAGGCCAACGTCACCAAGCCGGTGGTCGGCTACATCGCCGGCTTCACCGCTCCGCCCGGTAAGACCATGGGTCACGCCGGCGCGATCATCTCCGGCTCGGCCGGCACCGCCGACGCCAAGAAGGCGGCGCTGGAGGCGGTCGGCGTCAAGGTCGGCAAGACCCCGACCGAGACCGCCAACCTGATGCGGGAGATCATGTCCGGCCGCTGAGCGGTCCGTGCTGTGCCGAGGGGGTCGACCGGTTCGCGGTCGGCCCCTCGTCGGTCAGCGGTACCAGTACGGGTAGTAGTAGTTGCCCCGGGCCCGCACGATCGCGCTGGCAATGATGTTGACGACGCCGAACGCGACGGCCAGCCAGCCGAGCAGCGGCGACTTACCGAAGCGCCGGGCGTCCCGGATCGACAGCACGCCGAAGACGATGCCCAGGATGCCGCAGCAGAGCAGGCCGAGCACGATGCCGAGGACGCCCCAGAGCGTGGTCCGGTCCCGGCCGGCGGCCGGGGGCGGCGGTGGCGGCGGGTAGGGAGCGTTCACGGCTTCCTCCGGGCGGTCGGTGCCGCGACAGGAAAGGTCGCGCCTGAAGCCGAGGCTAGACCGGATCTCCGCCGCCGATCCGGGGGTTCGGCGAACTCACCCCGGTCCCGGCCCGGTATCGGACTGCCGTCCGTCGCGCGGCGTGCCAGAGTAGACGACGATGTCACGTCCCACCCCTGACCAGCCCCGCCGGGCCGCCGGTCCTGCCGCCGGCGCCCGGCCCCGAGGGCGTGCCCGCCCCGCCACCCCCGCGCCCCGCCGCGCCGCACGCGTGACCGCGCCCCGGCCGGGCGAGCCGTCCCGGGCTCCGCTGCCCGTCGCCGCCGGGGTGGCCGCGCTCTGGGCCGCGGTGACCTCCTGGCTGCCGGTCACCGTGGTGCTCGGCCTCGCCCAGCTCACCGAGGACGCCGGCTCGTTCTCCGGCGCCCTGCGCGCCGGTCTGGCCGGTTGGCTGCTCGGGCACGGGGTGCCGCTGCTGACCGACGCCGGACCGCTCGGCCTGGCGCCGCTCGCCCTGAGCGTGCTCGTCGTCTGGCGACTCACCCGCGCCGGGGTGCACGTCAGCCGGGCCGTCGGCGCCCGCGGCACCGGCTCACCCCGGCAGGCACTCACCGTCGCGGTCGCGGTCGGCTTCGGGTACGCGCTGCTCGGCGCGTTCGCCGCGCTCGTGGTCGGCACGGGCGGGTTGCGGGTCTCGCCGGTGACCGCCGCGCTCACGTTCGCCGCGTTCGGCGCCCCGGCCGCCCTGGTCGGCGCGTTGCGCACCACAGGCGTCTGGGCGCTGCTGGCGCGGAGCTGCCCGCCGGTCGTCCGCGACGGGCTGCGCGCCGGGCTGGTCGCGGCCCTACTGCTGCTCGCCGCCAGCGCCGGGGCGGCCGGGCTCGCGGTGGCCACCGGCGGCGGTGACGCGGCCGACATGATCGGGGCGTACCGGACCGGGGTGGCCGGTCAGGCGGGCATCACGCTCGTCAGCCTCGCCTACGCGCCGAACGCCACCGCCTGGTCGGCCAGCTACCTGCTCGGCCCCGGGTTCGCCGTCGGCACGGACACCGCGGTACGCACGAGTGAGGTGTCGGTCGGCGCGCTGCCGGCCGTACCCTTGCTCGCCGGCCTGCCGCGCGGCCCGGTGGACGGGCTGGAGGCCGCGCTGCTCGCGGTGCCGGTGCTGGCCGCGATGGCGGCCGGCTGGCTGCTGGCGCGGCGGCTGCTGCGGGCGGCGGCCGAGGCGCGGGCCGAGGTCGGATGGCCGGAGCTGCTGGTCCCGGCCGCGCTCGCCGGCCCGGTCGCGGGCGTGCTGCTGGGGCTGGCCGCGGCGGCGTCCGGCGGGTCCCTCGGCGGTGGCCGGCTGGCCGAGATCGGCCCGTCGCCCTGGCCGGTGGCCGGCGTGGCCACGCTCGTGATCGCCGTGGGCGCGATGCTCGGCGCCGCCGCCACCCGCTCCCTGACCCGTCCCACCCCGCCACCTCGCCGGCGACCCCGCCCCGAACCCTCGTCCTCCCCGCCCCTGAACTCCGCACGCTGATGCCCGGAAAGCGTGGCCATTCCGCCTGGGACGGCCACGCTTTCCGTGAAAGAGGCCGCGTTCTGCGCGGCGCGGGCGAGGCGAGGGGCGTCCGACGGTCGCCGGACGCCCCTCGTTTCCAGCCGGTCAGGAACCGAAGTTGCCCGCGTTGATCAGGGTGCCGGCGATGGCGCTGATGATGCCGAGGACCACGCCGACGCCACCGCAGATCAGGGCGGCCTTGGCCTGGCCCGGGTTGCTGGCCTCGCCCGCCTGGACCTTCTTCTGGCCGAGCACGCCGAGCACCACGCCGGCGATGCCGGCCGGGACGCCGAGCAGCGGGCAGCAGAGGCCGAGCACGATCGAGGCGATGCCGACGATCATGCCGATCAGGCCCATGGTGTTGTTCTGACCCTGCCCCTGGGCGGGGCCGGCCGGGTAGCCGGCGGCCGGGTACTGCGGCGCGGCGCCGTACGGCTGCTGCTGCTGCGCGTACGGGTCCTGGCCGTAGGGCTGGCCGGAGGTGGGCTGGCCGTACGGCTGGCCGGAGGTCGGCTGCTGCCCGTACTGCGGGGCCTGCGGCGGCTGGCCGTACGGGTCATGCGGCTGGGCGGTCGGGTCCTGGTTCGGCTGCTGGCCGTACGGGTCCTGTCCGGGGTAACCGGGCTGCATCTCGGGGAACTCCTCAGATTGGTGTCGCTGTCGGTCAGTTCGTGCCGGTGCTGCCGCCGACGAAGGTCGCCAGGCCACCGAACAGGCAGCACACCACAATGATGCCGATCCAGATCAGGCCGACGATCAGGGCCCACTTGGACCACTTCCTGGACTCGGCGGCGGCGGCCTGGGCGCCGGCGTAGTCACCCTGCTGGAGCAGCGGGTTGACCCTGGAGGCGTTGATGATCGCCGGGATCGCGAGCGGCCAGAACAGGAAGATCGTGACGATGGACATCGTCATGTTGTTGTCGAGCTGCGGCGGCTGCTGCTGGGGGTGTCCGGGCTGCATCGGGGTGACTCCTCGGTCCGGCGGCACGGCGTGCCTGGTCTGACTGGTGCGGGTCGGGCGTACGCCGAACACCGGGCGACCGGCAGCGTACCGCGAGGACGCCACCGGGGAGGTCACCCGATGGTCCGCCGCCCGGCAGCCGGACCGCCGGGCCTGCCCGATAGGGTTGCCGGGTGACCGAGCCCGCGTCCGTCGCCCGCCTCGTCGTCCTCGTCTCCGGTTCCGGCAGCAACCTCCAGGCGCTGCTGGACGCGACCGCCGATCCCGGCTACGGGGCCCGGGTGGTGGCGGTGGGCGCCGACCGGGACGGGATCGCCGGTCTGGACCGGGCCGCCGCCGCGGGCGTGCCGTCCTTCGTCGAGCGGGTCAAGGACCACCCGACCCGTGGCGACTGGGACAAGGCGCTCACCGCCCGGGTCGCCGAGCATCGCCCCGACCTGGTCGTCAGCGCGGGCTTCCTCAAGCTGGTCGGGCCGGAGTTCCTCACCGCGTTCGGCGACCGCTACCTGAACACACACAACACCCTGCTCCCGGCGTTCCCCGGCATCCACGGCCCCCGGGACGCGCTCGCGTACGGCGTGAAGGTCACCGGGGCCACGCTGTTCTTCGTCGACGCCGGGATGGACACCGGCCCGATCGTCGCCCAGGTCGCCGTACCGGTGCTCGACGGCGACGACGTGGAGACGCTCACCGAGCGCATCAAGTCCGCCGAGCGCCGCCAGCTCGTCGAGCAGGTGGGCCGCCTGGTCCGTGAAGGTTGGACGATCACCGGCAGAAAGGTCAGCATTCCGTGAGCACGACAGAGGACGGCCGCCGCCCGATCCGGCGCGCGCTGGTAAGCGTCTACGACAAGACCGGCCTGGTCGAGCTGGCCCGCGCCCTGCACGGGGCCGGCGTGGAGATCGTCTCGACCGGCAGCACCGCGTCGACGATCTCCGGCGCGGGCGTGCCGGTCACCCCGGTCGAGCAGGTCACCGGCTTCCCGGAGATCCTGGACGGCCGGGTGAAGACGCTGCACCCGAAGATCCACGGTGGCCTCCTCGCCGACCTGCGCCGGGACGCGCACGCCGGCCAGCTCGACGAGCACGGCATCGCCGGCATCGACCTGCTGGTCTCCAACCTCTACCCGTTCCAGGCCACGGTCGCGTCCGGCGCCGACCAGGACGAGTGCGTCGAGCAGATCGACATCGGTGGTCCGGCGATGGTCCGGGCCGCCGCGAAGAACCACGCCTCGGTCGCGGTGGTGACCGACCCGGCCGCGTACCCGGCGGTGGTGGCCGCGCTCGCCGACGGCGGCTTCACCCTGGCCCGCCGCCGCGCGCTCGCGGCCCGGGCGTTCGCCGACATCGCCGACTACGACGTGGCGGTGGCCGACTGGTTCGCCACCACGGTGGCCCCGGCCGAGGACGGCTGGCCGCAGTTCGCCGGCCTGGCGCTGCGCCGCCGGGCCGTGCTGCGGTATGGCGAGAACCCGCACCAGTCGGCCGCGCTCTACACCGACCCGGGCGCCCCGGCGGGGCTGGCCCAGGCCGAGCAACTGCACGGCAAGGAGATGTCCTACAACAACTACGTCGACGCGGACGCTGCCTGGCGGGCCGTGCACGACTTCCCCGGCCAGCCGGCGGTGGCGGTGATCAAGCACGCCAACCCGTGCGGCATCGCGGTCGGCGGGGACGTGGCCGAGGCGCACCGCAAGGCGCACGCCTGCGACCCGGTCTCCGCGTTCGGCGGGGTGATCGCGGTGAACGGTCCGGTCGGCGTGGAGCTGGCCCGGCAGGTCGCGGAGATCTTCACCGAGGTGCTCGTGGCGCCCGGCTTCGACGCGGACGCGCTGGAGCTGCTGCGGGCGAAGAAAAACCTCCGGCTGCTGCGCGCGCCGGCGTACGCGCCGAGGCCGGCGGAGTGGCGGCCGGTCAGCGGCGGCGTGCTGGTGCAGGCGCGGGACGCGGTGGACGCGCCCGGCGACGACCCGGCCGGCTGGACGCTCGCCACCGGTGACCCGGCCGACGAGGCGACGCTGCGCGACCTGGCGTTCGCCTGGCGGGCGGTCCGCGCGGTGAAGAGCAACGCGATCCTGCTGGCCCGCGACGGCGCGACCGTCGGGGTGGGGATGGGCCAGGTCAACCGGGTGGACTCGGCGCGGCTGGCGGTCGCCCGGGCCGGCGACGAGCGGGCCCGCGGCTCGGTCTGCGCCTCGGACGCCTTCTTCCCGTTCGCCGACGGCCCGCAGATCCTGATCGACGCCGGCGTGCGGGCGATCGTGCAGCCCGGCGGTTCGATCCGCGACGAGGAGACGATCGCGGCCTGCAAGGAAGCAGGCGTGACGATGTACCTCACCGGCACCCGGCACTTCTTCCACTGACGCTCGGGACCCGGGTGCGTCCGGCGGACGCACCCGACCGGGTGGTTCAGACGTCCGGGCGCACCTCGGCGAAGTGGCAGGCCGACGGGTGCGGGTCGGCGGCGCGGGGCACCGTCTGCGGGTCCTGGACGGCGCAGACCTCCTCCGCCTTCCAGCACCGGGTGCGGAACCGGCAGCCCGACGGCGGGTCGGCCGGGCTGGGCACGTCGCCGGTGAGCCGGATGACGGTCCGCCGGTCGCGGGCCTCCGGGTCGGGCACCGGCACCGCCGACAGCAGCGCCTGGGTGTACGGGTGGGTGGCCCGCTGGTAGATCTGCTCCTCGGTGCCGATCTCCACGATCCGGCCCAGGTACATCACGGCCACCCGGTCGCAGATGTGCCGGACCACCGACAGGTCGTGCGCGATGAAGATGTAGGAGAGCCCGAACTCGTCCTGGAGCTGCCGCAACAGGTTGATCACCTGGGCCTGGATGGAGACGTCCAGGGCGGACACCGGCTCGTCGCAGACGATGATCTCGGGGCGCAGCGCGAGCGCCCGGGCGATGCCGATGCGCTGCCGCTGGCCGCCGGAGAACTGGTGCGGATAGCGGTTGATGTGTTCCGGGTTGAGGCCGACCACGTCCAGCAGCTCCCGCACCCGCTGCCGCCGGCTGCCCTTCGGCGCGGCGTCCGGGTGGATCGCGAACGGTTCGCCGACGATGTCGCCCACAGTCATCCGCGGGTTGAGCGACGTGTACGGGTCCTGCATCACCATCTGCATGTTCCGCCGCACCCGGCGCAGCTCGGCGCCCCCGGCCCGGAACAGGTCCCGCCCCTCCAGGGTGGCCCGCCCGGCGGTCGGCGTCTCCAGTCGCATCAGCAGCCGGGCGAGGGTGGACTTGCCGCAGCCGGACTCGCCGACCACGCCGAGCGTCTCGCCGCGGCGCAGCTCGAAGCTCACCCCGTCGACCGCCCGCACCGCGCCGATCTGCCGCTTGAACAGCACGCCCCGGGTGATCGGGAAGTGCTTGACCAGCTCGTCGACCGCGAGGATCGTCTCGCCGCGAACCTTGCCCGGGTCAGCGGTCATCGTGGACCTCCTGCGCGAAGTGGCACGCGCTGGTCCGGCCGTCGCCGAGGACGAGGTCGTGCGGCACCTCGTCCACGCAGACCTGCCGCGCGTACGGGCAGCGGGGGTGGAACGGGCAGCCGGAGGGGATCCGCATCAGGTTCGGCGGCAACCCCCGGATGGTCGACAGCTCCTGCCCGCGCACGTCGAGCCGGGGGATCGACTCCAACAACCCCTTGGTGTACGGGTGGGCGGGCGCCAGGTACAGCGCGCGCACGTCGGCGTGCTCGACGATCCGGCCGGCGTACATGACCGCGATCCGGTCCGCCACCCCGGCGACCACCCCGAGGTCGTGGGTGATCAGGATGAGCGCCATGCCGAGGTCCCGCCGCAGGTCGGCCAGCAGGTCCATGATCTGGGCCTGCACGGTGACGTCGAGGGCCGTGGTGGGCTCGTCGGCGATCAGCACCTTCGGGTCCAGCGCCAACGCCATGGCGATCATGACCCGTTGCCGCATCCCGCCGGAGAACTGGTGCGGGTGGTCGCCGAGCCGCTTCGCCGCGGCCGGGATCCGGACCAGGTCCATCAGCTCGACCGCCCGCCGGCGCGCGTCGGCCCGGGACAGCCCGGCCCGCTGCCGCAGCGACTCAGCGATCTGCCAACCGACCGGGAAGACCGGGTTCAACGCCGACAGCGCGTCCTGGAAGATCATCGCGATTTCCGCGCCGCGCACCTGCCGGCGTTCGGACTCCGACCGGGTGAGCAGGTCCCGCCCCTGGTAGCGGATCTCACCGGCGCGGACGTACGCCGGTGGGGTGTCCAGGATGCCCATGATGGCCTGCGCGGTGACCGACTTGCCGGAGCCGGACTCGCCGAGCACGGCGAGCGTCTCGCCGGCGTCCAGGTGGTACGTCACCCCGTTGATCACCCGGGCCACACCCTCGCGGGTGCGGAACTCGACGTGCAGGTCCCGTACCTCAAGCAGGTGCCCGCCGGGCGGGGTGGGGGAGGCCGGCGTCGGCATCTGTCTCACCGCAGTTTCGGGTCGAAGGCGTCGCGGACCGCGTCGCCGAGCATGATGAAGGCGAGCACGGTCAGCGCGAGGAAGGCCGACGGCACGATCAGCGGCGTCGCCGACTCCCGCATGTGCACCCGGCCGGCGTCGATGTCGATGCCCCAGGAGATGGTCGGGGCCTTCAGGCCGATGCCGAGGAAGCTCAGCGTCGCCTCGGCCGCGATGAACGACCCGAGCGCGATGGTGAGCACCACGATGGCCGGGGCGAGCGCGTTCGGCAGGATGTGCCGCCACATGATCCGGCCGTTGCCGGCGCCGAGCATCCGGGCCGCGGCCACGTAGTCCTGCTCCCGGGCGGTGATGACCGAGGAGCGCACCACGCGGGCCGCGGTGGTCCAGCCGAGCAGCGCCAGCACCAGGATGACCGCGAACAGGCGTACCGTCTCGCCGCTTGTGCTCACGCGCTTGAGCAGCACGATGGCGGCCAGCAGCAGCGGGATGCCGAGCACGATGTCGATCACCCGGGAGAGCACCGCGTCGACCCAGCCGCCGAAGAAGCCGGCGACCATGCCGACGACGAGCGCGATCACGCCGGTGATCAGCGCCGAGAACGCGCCGACCAGCAGCGACGCGCGGGCCCCGTAGACGGCGCGGGCGAACGTGTCGCAGCCCTGGAAGTCGTACCCGAAGATCGCCCCGCCGGACGGCCCGGCGTGCTGCCGGGACAGCACGCAGTCGCGCGGGTCGTTGGCGGTGAACAGCCCGGGCGCGACGGCCATCGCGGCGACCAGCGCGACGAGCAGCAGGCTGAGCCAGAAGACCGGGTTGCGGCGCAGGTCCCGCCAGGCGTCGCCGGCCAGGCTGCGGGGCCGGCGCGGCTCGCCGGCCCGGTCCGGGGTGGCCGGCTCGCCGGAGACGCCGCGTCGTGCCGACTGGTCCTCGGTCGCCGCCACCGTTTCGAAGTCACTCATAGCGGATCCTCGGGTCGAGTACGGCGTAGAGCACGTCCACCACGAGGTTGGACAGCAGGTAGACCACGACGAGCACGCTGACGATGCCCACCACCAGCGGCCCGTCCTCGGTGCGGATGCCGCGGAACAGGTTGAAGCCGACACCGGGGATGTTGAACACGCCCTCGGTGATGATCGCGCCGCTCATCAGGTTGCCCAGCTCGACGCCGAGGAAGGTGACCACCGGGATGAGCGAGTTGCGCAGCACGTGCACGCCGACGATGCGCCGCCGCACCAGGCCCTTCGACCGGGCGGTGCGCACGTAGTCGGCGCGCAGGTTCTCCGACACCGACGTCCGGGTCAGCCGCAGCGCGGTGGCCAGCGACAGCGAGCCGAGCACGAGGCCGGGCAGCAGCAGCGCCCACAGCGAGGGCTGGGCGCCGGCGGTGGGCGGGAAGATCGGCCAGCGTACGCCGAGGAAGTACTGCGCCAGCGGGGCCAGCACGATCGTGGGTATGCCGAGCACCAGCAGCGTGAGCACGAGCGTCGCGTAGTCGAAGACGCCGGCCCTCCGGATGCCGGCGATCACCCCGGCGGTGACTCCGACTCCGATGGTCACGGCTATCGCGATCAGCGCCAGCTTCACGGTGACCGGCCAGGCGGCGGCGAGGATGTCGCCGATCTGCCGGCCGGTCAGCGACTCGCCGAGGTCACCCCGGAGCAGGCCGCCCAGGTAGTTGACGTAGCGGTAGAAGAAGCCGCCGATCCCGGTGGCGTCCAGGTGGTACTTCTCGGTCAGGTAGGCGCGCTGGGCCGCGGTGACGGGCCGTTCCCCGGCGAGCGCCTGGATCGGGTCGCCCTGCCCGGCGAACATCAGCGCGTAGACGATCAGCGTGGTCCCGAAGAAGGCGAGGACCATCTGGAGCAGTCGCCGCAGGATGAAGCGGAGCATGCTGGCAAGTCTGCCGAAAGCGGACGAAATGCGGGCCAATGCCAGGGCCGGGCCACCCGGTGGGGGTGGCCCGGCCCGTGCCGAGGGGTGTCAGGCGCGTTCGATCTCCAGCAGGTCCACCCGGTCGAAGAGGTCCACGTGCACGTTCGTGACCTTGGTGGAGTGGCCGAAGTTGTTCTGCCCGTACCGCAGCGGGATCACCGGCAGGTCCTGCGCGAGCAGGTCCTCCGCCGCCTGGTACTTCTTGATCGCCTCGTCCTCGGTCGCCGCGCGGGCGCCCTCGGCGAGCAGCTTGTCGAACTCCGGGTTCGAGTAGCCGTAGTAGTTCGACGAGCCGTTGGTGCTGTACAGCGGGCCCAGGTAGTTCTCCATGGACGGGTAGTCCATCACCCAGCCCATCCGGAACAGGCCGACCGACTGCTTCTGCTTGAGCTTGGTCAGCAGGTCCGCGAACTTCGGCTCGGCGTTGCCCACGCACTCCACGCCCAGGTTGGCCTTGAGCTGGTTGCAGGTGGCGTCGATCCAGTCCTTGTGGCCGCCGTCGCCGTTGTAGGACAGCTCGATCTTCTGCGGGCCGCCCGCGGCCTCGTACATCGCCTTGGCCTTGGCCGGGTCGAACGCGCCGGCGGTGCCGATGGTGTTCTCCCGGTAGCCCGCGACCACGGGCGAGACGAACGAACGGGCCGGCTGCTGCGAGTCCTTGAAGATCGACGTGGTGATCTCGTCCCGGTCGATCGCCATCGAGATGGCCTTGCGCACCTCGGGCTTGCTGAACTCCTTCTGGAACGTCGGGAACGCCAGCACCTGGAGCGACGAGGCCGGACTCTGCTGGAACCGGTCGCCGAGGTCGGTGGCGGCGGTCGACAGGTTCTCGGTCGGGATCGTCTTGATCACGTCGAGGTTGTCCGCCAGCACGTCCGCGTACGCGGCGGTCGGCTGCTGGTAGATCCGGAACTCGACGCCGCCGACCTTGGGCTGCTGGCCCGGGAAGGCGTCGTAGCGTTCCACCTCGACCTTGGCGTCGTGCTGCCAGGTGCCCTTCATCTTGAACGGGCCCTGGCCGATCGGCGCCTGCTCGAAGCCCTCGGCGAGCACGCCCGGCGCGGAGAAGGCCGCCTCGGGCAGCGGGTAGAACGCCGTGTAGCCGAGCATGGTCTTGAAGTCGACGTACGGCTCGGTGAGCGTCACGGTGAAGGTCAGGTCGTCGACCTTCTTCAGGCCGCTCAGTGTCTCGGCCTTCGGCTTCTCGCCCTGAAGGTCGTCGTAGCCGGCGATCTTCTCGAAGAAGTAGCTGGAGTTCTGCCCGTTCGGGGCGTACGCGCCGTAGTTCCAGGCGTCGACGTAGTTGTCGGCGGTGACCTTCTCGCCGTTGTGGAACGTGTAGCCGGGCTTCAGCTTGATCGTCCAGACCTTGTTGTCCGACGACGTCACCGACTCGGCGGCCACCTCGTGCGGCTTGTTCGCCTCGTCGTAGTCGACGAGCGGGCTGAACAGGGCCGACAACACCTGCGAGCCACTCGTCTCGTTGGTGTTTGTGGGCACCAGGTGCTGCGGCTCGGCGATCTCGATCCGCACGGCCGCGTCGGGGTCGCTTGCGCCGCCGCTGCCGCCGCCCGGGCCGCAGGCCGTCAGGCCCAGCGTCACCGCGAGCGGGAGAGCGGCCCAGGCCGCGAGCCTACGAACACGCATGGGGTCTCCTCGTCTCCTCACGCTGCGCGGTCGGCCCGACGTTGGGTGACTCTGCGCAACGAGCCGTAACGGTAGGTCGCGGTGCGGCGGATCGACAACGGAAGCGTTGCGAGCTGGTAACGGAGTGTGTCCCGACGTCCCGTTTCGGTCCCTGATCGGTGACCCTGAGTGACGGAACCCACGCTGCGGAGCGTGATCACCTGCGGTCGTCGTCCGGCCCGGTCGCGGGCGTGAGACGATCACGACGTGACGGCGACGATCCTGGACGGCAAGGCCACCGCGGCGGAGATCAAGGACGAACTGCGGGCGCGGGTCAAGGCGCTCGCCGAGCGCGGCATCACCCCCGGGCTCGGTACGGTCCTGGTCGGGGAGGACCCCGGCTCCCAGGCGTACGTCAACGGCAAGCACCGCGACTGCGCCGAGGTCGGCATCGCCTCGCTGCGGGTCACGCTGCCCGCCGACGCGGGCCAGGCGCAGCTCGACGCGGCGCTCGCCGAGCTGAACGCCGACCCGGCCTGCCACGGCTACATCGTCCAGCTCCCGCTCCCGGCCCACCTGGACACCCAGCGGGCGCTCGAATCCATCGACCCGGACAAGGACGCCGACGGCCTGCACCCGGTCAACCTGGGCCGACTCGTGCTCGGCTACGACGCGCCGCTGCCCTGCACCCCGCGCGGCATCGTCGAGCTGCTGCGCCGGCACGACGTGCCGCTGCGCGGCGCGAACGTCGCCGTGGTCGGCCGCGGCAACACCGTCGGCCGGCCGCTCGGCCTGCTGCTCACCCGGCGCAGCGAGAACGCCACCGTCACGCTCTGCCACACCGGCACCCTCGACCTCGCCGGGCACACCCGCGCCGCCGAGATCGTCATCGTCGCCGCCGGGGTGCCGGGACTGCTCACCGCCGACATGGTCACCCCCGGCGCGACGGTGGTGGACGTCGGCATCACCCGGGTGATCGGCGACGACGGCAAGGGGCGCTACACCGGTGACGTCGACCCGGAGGTGTTCGAGGTGGCCGGCAAGGTGGTGCCGATGCCCGGCGGAGTCGGCCCGATGACCCGGGCCATGCTGCTCACGAACGTGGTGGAGCGGGCCGAGCGGGCCGGCTGACCACCCAGACAGGTCATAACCGTCCGCCCCTCGCCCGATCGGTGCCAGGATGGCTGATACGGTCCGGGAAACCGACTGGTAACAGGGAGTGGGACGACCATGGGTAAGAAGGTCACTGTCGTCGGGGCCGGCTTCTACGGCTCCACCACGGCACAGCGTCTGGCCGAGTACGACATCTTCGACACCGTCGTGATCACCGACATCGTGGAGGGCAAGCCGGCGGGCCTCGCGCTGGACCTCAACCAGTCGCGTGCGGTCGAGGGCTTCGAGACCACAGTCGTCGGCGTCACCACCGGGCCGAACGGCGAGGGGTACGAGGCCATCGAGGGCTCCGACGTCGTCGTCATCACCGCCGGCCTGCCCCGCAAGCCGGGCATGAGCCGGATGGACCTGCTGGAGACCAACGCCAAGATCGTGCGTCAGGTCGCCGAGAACGTCGCCAAGTACGCCCCGAACGCCGTCGTCATCGTGGTGTCGAACCCGCTCGACGAGATGACCGCGCTGGCGCAGCTCGCCACGCAGTTCCCGAAGAACCGGGTGCTCGGCCAGGCCGGCATGCTCGACACCGCCCGGTTCACCAACTTCGTCGCGGAGGCGCTGAGCGTACCGGTGAAGTCGGTGCGGACCCTGACCCTCGGCTCGCACGGCGACACCATGGTCCCGGTGCCGTCGCAGAGCACCGTGAACGGCAAGCCGCTGCGCGACGTCATGCCGGCCGAGCAGATCGAGGAACTGGTCGTCAAGACCCGCAACGGTGGCGCCGAGGTCGTCGCGCTGCTGAAGACCGGGTCCGCGTACTACGCCCCGTCCGCCGCCGCGGCGCGGATGGCGAAGGCCGTGGCCGAGGACTCCGGCGACGTCATGCCGGTGTGCGCGTGGGTCGACGGCGAGTACGGCATCTCCGGCGTCTACCTGGGCGTCGAGGCCGAGATCGGCGCCGGGGGCGTGAAGCGGGTCGTCGAGACCGACCTGGACACCGACGAGCTGGCCGCCCTGAAGGAGGCCGCCGAGGCCGTCCGCGCCAAGCAGGGCGACATCTCCTCCCTCTGACACCCCAGCACCACCCGCCCAAGGGCGGCCGGCGTCCCGCCGGCCGCCCTTCCGCGTCCCCGGGCGTGCTCAGCGCGCGTACCCCCGGGGTGATTCCGGGTCCCCGAGTGTGTGCCGGCGGCATCCGGGAAGGATGCCCTCGCGACCCGTTCCGGGTGATCCCGTTCTCCCCGGGTGAGGCCGGCTGGGGCGCCCCGAGCCGTTTCCAGTACGCTCGTACTGCTTGAGCACGTGTCCCCCGAGAGGAGCGCCGGCCGATGGCGAAGATCAAGGTAAACAACCCGGTCGTGGAGATCGACGGCGACGAGATGACCCGGATCATCTGGAAGCAGATCCGGGAGCAGCTGATCCTGCCCTACCTCGACGTCGACCTGCACTACTATGACCTGTCGATCCAGTACCGCGACGAGACCGAAGACCAGGTCACCGTCGACGCCGCCAACGCCATCAAGGAGCACGGCGTCGGCGTCAAGTGCGCCACCATCACCCCGGACGAGGCCCGGGTGGAGGAGTTCGGCCTGAAGAAGATGTGGCGGTCGCCGAACGGCACCATCCGCAACATCCTCGGCGGCGTCGTGTTCCGCGAGCCGATCATCATGTCGAACGTGCCGCGGCTCGTCCCGGGCTGGACCAAGCCGATCATCATCGGCCGGCACGCGCACGGCGACCAGTACAAGGCCACCGACTTCGTCGTGCCCGGCCCGGGCAAGGTCACCATCACCTACGCCCCGGCCGACGGCGGCGCGCCGATGGAGATGGAGGTCGCCAACTTCCCCGGCGGCGGCATCGCCATGGGCATGTACAACTTCGACGAGTCGATCCGGGACTTCGCCCGCGCCTCGTTCCGGTACGGCCTCGACCGCAACTACCCGGTCTACATGTCGACCAAGAACACCATCCTCAAGGCGTACGACGGTCGGTTCAAGGACATCTTCGCCGAGGTGTTCGAGGCCGAGTTCAAGGCCGAGTTCGACGCCGCCGGGCTCACCTACGAGCACCGGCTGATCGACGACATGGTCGCCGCCGCGCTCAAGTGGGAAGGCGGGTACGTCTGGGCCTGCAAGAACTACGACGGTGACGTGCAGTCCGACACCGTCGCGCAGGGCTTCGGCTCGCTCGGCCTGATGACCTCGGTGCTGCTCTCCCCGGACGGCCGTACCGTCGAGGCCGAGGCCGCGCACGGCACCGTCACCCGGCACTACCGGCAGTACCAGAAGGGCGAGAAGACCTCCACCAACCCGATCGCCTCGATCTACGCCTGGACCCGGGGCCTGGCCCACCGGGGCAAGCTGGACGGCACCCCCGCGGTCACCGAGTTCGCCAACACGCTGGAGCAGGTCATCGTGGAGACCGTCGAGGGCGGCCAGATGACCAAGGACCTGGCGCTGCTCATCTCGCGGGACGCCCCGTGGCTGACCACCGACGAGTTCATGAGCGCGCTCGACGAGAACCTGTCCCGCAAGCTCGCGGCCTGAGATGTAAGGAAGGGCCCCTTCTTAACGCCTCGCGTTGTGGAAGGGGCCCTTATTAACACCTCCCCCCACCTTCACGCGGCGCGCAGCAGCTCGGCGGCGCGCTCGGGGGCGATGTCGTTGATGAAGACGCCCATGCCGGACTCCGAACCGGCCAGGTACTTCAGCTTGTCCTTCGCCCGCCGGACGCTGAACAACTGCAGGTGCAGGTGGCCCAGCTCCCGGTCGACCCGCACCGGTGCCTGGTGCCAGGCCGCGATGTAGGGCATCGGCATCTCGAACAGCCCGTCGAAGCGGCGCAGCAGGTCGAGGTAGAGCGGCCCGAAGGCGTCCCGCTCGGCGTCGTCGAGCGCCGGGATGTCCGGCACCGGCCGGTGCGGGGCCAGGTGCACCTCGAACGGCCAGCGGGCCGCCGCCGGCACGTACGCGGTCCAGTGCTCGTTGCTCGCCACCACCCGGTCGCCGGCGGCACGCTCGGCGGCCAGCACGTCGGCGTAGAGGTTGCCCCCGGTGCGTTCGGCGTGCCGCCGGGCGGCGGCGAGCAGGCTCCGGGTCCGCGGGGTGACGAAGGGGTACGCGTAGATCTGCCCGTGCGGGTGGTGCAGCGTCACCCCGATCTCCACGCCCCGGTTCTCGAACGGGAACACCTGCTCCACGCCGGGCAGCGCGCTCAGCGCGGCGGTGCGGTCGGCGAGCGCGTCCAGCACCGTCCGCACCCGCAGCGGGGAGAGCCGGGCGAACGAGGCGTTGTGGTCGTCGGTGAAGCAGACCACCTCGCACCTTCCGACCCCGGGGCGGACCGGGGTGAACGGCGTGATCTCGGCGGGCTCCTCGGCCACCCGCTGGCTCAGCGACGGGAACCGGTTCTCGAAGACGACCACGTCGTACTCCGGCGCCGGGATCTCGCTGTGCCGGTCACCGCGGGAGGGGCAGAGCGGGCACTGGTCGGCCGGGGGCAGGAAGATGCGGGTCTGCCGGTGCACCGCCACCGCCACCCACTCGTCGGTCAACGGGTCGTAGCGCAGCTGCGAGGCGGGGGGCGGCGGGGGTAGTTCCCGCCGGTCCGGCTGGTCCCGTACCGTGTCGTCCCGCTCGTCGAAGTAGATCAGCTCGCGGCCGTCGGCCAGCTCGATCTGCGTACGCTTCACGCCGCCCCCCTCGTCGCCGGGACCGTCACCAGCTCACCCACCCTCTCCTCGAGTACCCGCCGTGCGTCGGGTGGCAACCGGTCGTCGGTGACCAGCACGTCCGCCGCGTCCAGGCCGACGATCGAGGAGATGCCGACCGTGCCCCACTTGGTGTGGTCGGCCAGCACCACGAGCGCGTCGGCGGCTGCCACAAGTGCCCGGTTCGTGTCCGCCTCCATCAGGTTGGGCGTGGTGAATCCGGCCCGTTCGCTGATCCCGTGCACGCCGAGGAAGAGCAGATCAAGGTGGAGCGCGGCGATCGCGGCCACGGCCAGCGGACCGACGAGCGCGTCCGACGGGGTGCGTACGCCGCCGGTGAGCACGACTGTGTGGTCCGGCCGGCCGGCGGTGTGCAGGATCTCCGCCACCGGCAGGGAGTTGGTGACCACCGTCAGGCCGGGGACGTCGATCAGGCGGCGGGCCAGCTCGGCGGTGGTGGTGCCGGCGGAGAGGGCGATCGCGGCGCCGGGACGGACCAGCCGGGCGGCGTGGGCGGCGATGGCCGCCTTCTCGGTCGACTGGCGGACGGACTTGGCTTCGAAGCCGGGCTCGTCGGTCGAGCCGGGCCCAGCCAGCGTCGCCCCACCGTGCACCTTGGCGAGCAGGCCCTGACCGTGCAGCGTCTCCAGGTCCCGCCGGATGGTCATGTCCGACACGCCGAACTCGGCGGCCAGTTCGGTGACCCGGACCCCGCCGGCGGCGCGGACCCGTTCCAGGATGGCGGTCTGCCGCTGCCGCGCCAGCATCCCCGGTCACCTCCCGAGCCTCCCCGACCGCACGAACGTGGTCGAACGCGTTCCAACAAAGCCGAACACTACCGCGCAGGTGAAGGGGACGCGAGGTGGGACTACGGCGACGCGGGGCAGATCAGGCGGGCTGCAGGCGGGGCTCCACCCAGCCGGTCTCGGTGAGGTGCTCCATCACCCGCTGCACCGCCTCCTCGACGGTCAGGTCCGCGGTGTTGACCACCAGGTCGGCGTCGGTGGGCTCCTCGTAGGGGTCGTCGATCCCGGTCATCCCGGTGATCAGGCCGGCGCGGGCCCGGGCGTAGAGGCCCTTGCGGTCGCGCTGCTCGCAGACCGCCAGCGGGGTCGCCACGTGGACCAGCAGGAAACCCGCCCCGGCCGCCTCCGCCATCTCCCGGGCGGTCGCCCGGGCCGCCGCGTACGGCGCGATCGGGCAGCAGATGCCGACCCCGCGGTGCCGGGCGATCTCGGCGGCCACCCAGCCGATCCGGCGCACGTTGAGATCGCGGTCGGCCTTGCTGAAGCCCAGCCCGGCCGACAGCTCCCGGCGCACCACGTCGCCGTCGAGCAGCGTGAGCGTGCGATCGCCCTGCTCCCGGAGCGCGTCGGCGAGACCTCGGGCGACCGTCGACTTCCCCGAGCCGGAGAGGCCGGTCAGGAAGATCACCAGACCGCGGTGCCGTCGCGGCGGGCGGGCCCGGGCCAGTTCCCGGGCCACCGCGGGCGGAGTGTGCCACTCCGGCAGCGGGAAGCCCCGGTCGAGCAGGTCGTCGATCTCCTCCTGGCTCAGCGCCAGCCGGCGGTTGCGCGGCGGGATGTCCTCCCGCCAGCGCCACTGCCCGTCCCGGTTGTCGTACGCCAACTCCCGGGGCACCAGCACCCGCAGGCCGGCGCCGGAGAGCATGCCCTCGGTGGAGAGCAGATGGGTCACCCCGTATGCGGCGGCCACCCGGGCCCGCAGCAACGCGTCACTGATCTCGTCGGCCCGACCCGCCAGCGGCACCGCCACAAGCGTCGCCGGCGGCATCCGGTCGCGGGCCGCGAACACGCTGCGTACCAGTGCCTCGGCCGGCAGGCCACCCGTCGACTCCTCGCCCACCGGGATGAACACCAGCAGGTGCGCACCGAGCGTGCGGGCCGCGTGGGCGATCTGGGCCAACTGCGGTCGGTGCAGCGGGCGGTCGGCGAAGACACCGAGCACCCGGCCGGGTGGCAGCAGCCCCCGCACCTCGTCCGGGCCGCGCCGCAGCCGCTGGAACGGACCGTGACCGCCGTCACCCAGCCGGTGTACCGCGCCCCCGACGCCGACCGTGCCCGCGCGGGCCGGCCAGACGTCTGTCACGTCCATGGCCGCCACCGGGGCGCCCTCGCCGTCGGTGAGCACCAGCGCCCGGCTGGCCGGATCGGCCAGCTCCAGCCCTTCGACGAGCGCCGCCGGCACCTGCAACGTCACCGGCACCGGCCAGGGCGTGCCGTCGGCGAGCCGGCCGCGCCGGCCCAGCGACGCCAGGTCCGCCCGGGTCATGAAACCGCTCAACGGCGCGTACGCCCCGGTCAACAGCAGCTCGAGATCGGCCAGTTCAGCGGGTCTGGGCGCGTACGCCGGCGCATCCCGCAGCACATCCTCGGGCAGGATCCACCCGTTGCTCATCGAACCCCCAACTCGCCGGCCGGCACACAGTTTCGCAGCCCACCGGCGATCGGTCGAGAGCGCCACTCCACCCGCCGGTAACCGCACGTCCCGGGGACCGTCGGTGAACTGGCCGCGGATGGAGTCAGGGACACCGAATCCTCACCGACGGGACCCGACCGGTCGATCGGGCGACCGGCTGCCGACGCGCGCCGTCCGGCGGAGCGCCCGGCGGATCCGCCGGCCCGGGCCGGCGGGCGCGTGTGTCGGGGCGGAATCAGGGACAACCCCGAGCGTTTCCTGGTGCCCTGACGGGACCGGGGTTTCTAGGCTGTCAGCGTGACACTGCTCGCGACCGAGTCGCTGACCAAGACGTACGGAGGCCGGGTCACCGCGTTGGCCGACCTCACCGTGTCGGTCGAGCCGGGGATCATCGGGCTGGTGGGCGCCAACGGCGCCGGCAAGTCCACCCTGATCAAGATCCTGCTGGGTCTGCTCCCGCCGACCAACGGCCGGGTGCAGGTGCTCGGCCTCGACCCCACCACCGACCCGGCCGCGGTCCGCGCCCGGGTGGGCTACATGCCCGAGCACGACGCCCTCCCGCCGGACCTCTCCGCCGCCGAGCTGGTCACCCACCTGGGCCGGATGAGCGGGCTGCCGCGCACGGTCGCCCGGGAACGGGCCTCCGAGGCGCTGCGCCACGTCGGCCTGCACGAGGAGCGGCACCGGGCCGTCGGTGGCTACTCCACCGGCATGAAGCAGCGGGTGAAGCTCGCCCAGGCGCTCGTGCACGACCCCGACCTGCTGCTGCTCGACGAGCCCACGAACGGCCTCGACCCGGCCGGCCGGGACGCCATGCTCGCCCTGATCCACCGGATCGGCACCGAGTTCGGCATTTCCGTGGTCGTCTGCTCGCACCTGCTCGGCGAGGTGGAGCGGATCTGCGACACGCTCATCGCGATCGACGGCGGCCGGCTGCTGCGCGCCGACCGGGTCGCCGCGATGACCACCGCCACCGACGTGCTCGCCGTCGAGGTGAGCGAGGGTACGGAGGAGCTGGCCGCCCGACTCGCCGCGCTTGACCTGCCGGTGTCCCGGGACGGTCGGCTGCTGCTCGTCCCGCTCGCCGACGACCACACCTACGACCTGATCCTCGGCGCGGTCGCCGAGCTGGACCTGCCACTGCACCGGCTGGACCAGCGACGGCACCGGGTGGCCGAGCTCTTCGCCCCGAGGGAGCCCAGCCATGCCTGAAGCGACCGGCGTCATCCACGACATCGGCTACCAGCGCTACACCGGCCCGCGGCTGGGCCGCTGGCAGGTCTTCGGTGCGCTCTACGGCCACGGCGTGCGTACCGTCTTCGGGTTGGGCCGCAGCGCCAAGGCGAAGATCTTCCCGTGGCTGGTGGTCGCGGTGGTGACCGTGGTGGCGGCCGGGTTGACCGCGGTGCGCAGTCAGACCGGCCAGGTGGTGATGACGTACGCCCAGTTCGCCGACGCGATGAGCTGGCTGGTCATCTTCTTCGCCGCGGTGGCCGCCCCCGAGTTGGTCTCCCGCGACCTGCGCAGCGGCGTGCTGCCGCTCTACTTCTCCCGGCCGCTGCCACGCGGCGACTACGCGCTGGCCAAGCTGCTGGCGCTTGTCACGTCGCTCTGGCTGCTGCTCGGCGGCCCGCAGTTGGTGATGTTCCTGGGCGCGGCGTTCACCACCTCGCGGGGGGTGCGCGGGGTCTGGGACGAATTGCTCGACCTGCTGCCCGGCCTGCTCTACGCCGGCCTGTGGGCGGTGGTCTTCGCCTCGATCGCCCTGCTTGTCGCCTCGCTGACCGGCAAGCGTGCCTTCGCCGCCGGCGGCATCGTGGCGGTCTTCCTGATGACCACGCCGGTGGTCGGCGTGCTCTCCATCCTGCCGTCCCGGACGGTCAACGAGTTGGCCTTCCTCGCCTCCCCGTCGTCGCTCGTCAGTGGCGTGGGCAGTTGGGCGCTCGGCGACCTGCTGACCCAGGGAGGGGAAGGGGGCATACCGATCGGCGACTTCGGGCCGGTCTACGCCGTGGTCGCCGTGCTGCTGGTCGCCGCCTGCGTCAGCCTGCTGTTCCTGCGATACCGGAAGGTGGCCGCCCGATGACGGCGATCAGCACGCAACCGGCGGCCGGCGTGTCCGCCGCCGCGGCCAGCACCCTCGACCTGGCCGGCGTCTCCCGCTGGTACGGCAACGTGGTGGCGGTCAACGACGTCAGCATGCGGCTCGGCCCCGGGGTGACCGGCCTGCTCGGCCCGAACGGCGCCGGGAAGACCACGCTGCTGCACATGATGGCCGGTTTCCTCGCCCCGTCCCGGGGCACGGTGACGCTGGACGGGGAGCCGACCTGGCGCAACCCGGGTGTCTACCGGCGGCTCGGTCTGGTCAGCGAACGGGAGGCGGTGCACACCTTCCTCAGCGCCTACGAGTTCGTGCTGGCGAGCGCGAAGCTGCACCGGCTGTCCGACCCGGAGGCGGCGGCCCGGCGGGCGATCGAGCTGGTCGAGATGCAGGACGCGCAGGGCCGCCGGATCGGCACCTACTCCAAGGGCATGCGGCAGCGCACCCGGGTGGCCGCCGCACTCGTGCACGACCCGCAGGTGCTGCTGCTCGACGAGCCGTTCAACGGCATGGATCCCCGGCAGCGGCTGCACATGATGGGGTTGCTGCACCGGCTCGGTGACGCCGGCCGGACCATCCTGTTCAGCTCGCACATCCTGGAGGAGGTCGAGCAGGTCTCCGGCACGGTCCAGGTGATGGTCGCCGGGCGGTTGGCCGCCTCCGGCGACTACCGGACCATCCGCCGGTTGATGACCAACCGTCCGCACGTCTTCGGGGTGCGTTCCACCGACGACCGGGCGCTCGCGGTGGCGCTGATGGCCGAGAACTCGGTTTCCGGCGTCGAGTTGGACCGCACCGGCCTGACCGTGAAGGCGAGTGACTACGGCGCCTTCACCCGGGCGTTGCCCAGGATCGCACTCCGCCACGGCATCCGGGTCCGGCAGCTGCTGCCGGCGGACGAGTCGCTGGAGAGCGTCTTCTCGTATCTGGTGGAGGCCTGATGTCGACCGTTAGCTGGATCACCGCACGCGGCCTGTTCGGCCGCAGCCGGTTCCTCATGCTGCTGCCGTTGCCGCTGATCCTGGTCGGCCTGGCGGTGCTCTGCCGGTCGCTCGGCGTGGACCCGGGCCAGTGGGGGCCGCCGGTGCTCGTCGGTCTCGGCCTGGCCGTGGTGCTGCCGGTGGTCGCCCTGATCGTGGGCACCGGCGTGCTCGGTGCCGAGATCGACGACGGCACCGTGGTGCACATCCTCACCAAGCCGCTGCCCCGCTGGCAGATCGTGCTGCCGAAGCTGGCGGTGGCGGCCGTGGTCAGCGCGGTCACCGCCGGCGTCCCGCTCTACGTCGCGGGCGTGCTTGCCGACTCGGTACGCCTCGGCCTGGCCCTGGTGGCGGCCTCGGCGGCGGGCGCGTTGGCGTACTCGGCGTTGTTCCTGGCGCTCAGCCTGGTGAGCCGGCGGCCGGTGCTGGTCGGCCTGGTCTACGTGCTGATCTGGGAGGGTCTGCTCGGTCGGTTCGTCAACGGCACCAAGGTGCTCTCGATTCAGCAGTGGGTGATCGCGCTTGCCGACAAGATGGCGCCCACCCCGCTGCTCGGCACCACCGTCTCGGTGCCGGTCGCGGCCGTGCTGACCGCGCTGGTGGCGATCGGCTTCACCGCGCTGGCCATCGACCGCCTGCGTTCCTTCAGCGTGGCCGGCGAAACCAGCTAGGAAGGCGGGGGCCCCGCTTAACGCATTCGGTAGAGGCGGGGGCCCCGCTTAACACCGACGTGTTAACAAGGGCCCCCGCCTAACCGGCGAAAGACTAGAAGGCGCAGGCGATGACCAGCTCGGGCGTGCGGTCGGGCAGCAGGTCGAGCGTGGCGATCCGCCCCGCCGCGCGCAGGTCGTCGGCGATCGTGGTGAGCTGGTCGAGCAGGGCCGCCGGCCCGAGCGCCTCGGCCAGCGGCACGTCCGCCTTCATCGACAGCTTCCGTTCCGACTTGGCCCGCCGGACCTGCCCCAGCGCGTCGGCGGCCAGCCGCAGCAACTCCGGGTCACCGGGCGCGGCCATCGCGCGGCCCACCTCGTACGTGGTCGGCCACGTCGACAGGTGCACCGAGCCGTACCGCCACCACGACCACACCTCCTCGGTGACGAACGGCAGCACCGGGGCGAAGAGCCGCAACTGCACCGACAGCGCGGTCGCCAGCGCCGCCCGCGCCGAGTCGGCCGCCGGCCCGTCGCCGTAGGCGCGTTCCTTCACCAACTCGATGTAGTCGTCGCAGAACGGCCAGAAGAACGCCTCGGTGGCCATCAACGCGGCCGTGTGGTCGTACCCGTCGAAGGCGGTGGTCGCGGTCGCGACCACGCCGGACAGTTCGGCGAGCATCGCGGTGTCCAGCGGCTCGGTCACCGGGGCCCGCAGCGCGTCGGCGGCGCCCAGCCCGAGCGCGAAGCGGGACGCGTTGAGCAGCTTGGTGGCCAGCCGCCGACCCACCTTGACCTGCGCCGGGTCGAACGCCAGGTCCATGCCGGGCTTGCCGTTCGCGGCCCAGTAGCGCACCGCGTCGGAGCCGTGCTGCGCCAGCAGCCCCATCGGCGTGACCACGTTCCCCTTGGACTTGGACATCTTCTTCCGGTCCGGGTCGAGGATCCAGCCGGAGAGCACCGCCGTGCGCCAGGGCAGCGCGCCGTGCTCCAGATGGGACCGGACCACGGTGGCGAACAGCCAGGTCCGGATGATGTCGTGCCCCTGCGGGCGCAGGTCCATCGGGAAGACCCGGCCGAACAGGTCCGGGTCGGTCACCCAGCCGCCGACGATCTGCGGGGTCAGCGACGACGTGGCCCAGGTGTCGAGCACGTCCGGATCACCGGTGAAGCCGCCGGGCCGACCGCGCTGCGCCTCCGTGAATCCGGGCGGCGGCTCGCTCGTCGGATCGATCGGCAACGTCGCCTCGTCCGGTGTGAGAGGGTGGTTCCAGTCCGGTTCGCCAGCGTCGTCGAGCCGGTACCACACCGGCACCGGCACGCCGAAGAACCGCTGCCGGCTGACCAGCCAGTCGCCGGTGAGGCCACCCACCCAGTGCTCGTAGCGGTGCCGCATGTGCTCCGGCACCCAGCGCAGCTCGCGCCCGCGGGCCAGCAGCTCGTCGCGCAGGTCGGCGTCCCGGCCGCCGTTGCGCAGATACCACTGCCGGGTCGAGACGATCTCCAGCGGCCGGTCGCCGCGCTCGTAGAACTTCACCGGGTGGGTGATCGGGCGCGGTTCGCCGACCAGGTCACCGGCGTCGCCCAGCAGCGCCACGACCGTCCGCCGGGCGCCGTTGACCGTCTGCCCGGCCAGCGCCGCGTAGGGCTCCGCCGGCACGCCGGCCGGCGGCTCCGGCAGCAGCCGGCCGTCCCGGCCGACCACCACCCGGGTGTCCAGCCGCAGCTCCCGCCACCAGGTCACGTCCGCCAGGTCACCGAACGTGCAGACCATCGCGATGCCCGTGCCCTTGGCCGGGTCCGCCAGCGGGTGCGCGCGCACCGGCACCCGGACTCCGAACACCGGGGTACGCGCAGCCGTGCCGACCAGGTCCGCGTAGCGCTCGTCGTCGGGGTGACAGACAAGCGCCACGCAGGCCGGCAGCAGCTCCGGCCGGGTGGTGTCGATCAGCACCTCGCGCCCGCCCGGCCCGGCGAACCGCAGCCGGTGGTAGGCGCCCGGCCGCTCCCGGTCCTCCAGCTCCGCCTGGGCGACCGCGGTGCCGAAACCGACGTCCCACAGCGTCGGCGCCTCCGCCTGGTACGCCTCACCCCGGGCCAGGTTCCGCAGGAACGCGCGCTGGCTGGCCGCCCGGGCCGCCGGCCCGATCGTGGTGTACGTCAGGGACCAGTCCACCGACAGGCCGAGCCGCCGCCACAGCGCCTCGAAGACCTTCTCGTCCTCCACGGTCAGCGTCTCGCACAGCTCGATGAAGTTGCGCCGGGAGATGGCGGTCGGGTTCTTCCGGGCGTCGTCGCCGACCTGGGCGGCCGGCGGTCGCCAGTCCGGGTCGTACGGCAGCGCCGGGTCGGGCCGCACGCCGTAGACGTTCTGCACCCGGCGTTCGGTGGGCAGCCCGTTGTCGTCCCAGCCCAGCGGATAGAAGACGGTCCGGCCGCGCATTCGCTGGAATCGGGCCACCGTGTCGGTGTGCGTGTAGGAGAAGACGTGCCCCATGTGCAGCTCGCCCGACACGGTCGGCGGCGGGGTGTCGATCGAGTACACGTCGGAGCGCTCCTTCGAGCGGTCGAACGCGTACGTGCCGTCGGACTGCCAGCGACGGGCCCAGGTCTCTTCGAGCCCGTCCAGGCTCGGCCGCTCAGGGACGCCGGCGCGGGCGGTCCTCGTCGTGTCGGTCATCCGCCGATGGTAGGCACCCGCACCCGGCCACTCCACGGCTTTCGCAGGCCAGCCGATGAACCGGGCGAACAACGCCTGCGGTGACGGTTGCTCGTCCGGGTTGAGGTGGTGGAGATCGGTCACCGCTTCGTAGAGCTGCCCGCACAGGTAGACCGACAGGCCCACCCGATCGCCCGCGTAGTCGGCGACCAGGGCCAGGCGGGCAACCCCGCATGGCCATGGTTGGGCGCACCGCCCGCAGAGCCAGATCGGGCGTACGGGTAGATGCCGGCAGTTGGCGCTGCTCATGCCGACACCGACGCCCTTGCCCGGGACGGGTGCCGCCTGGCGGGTGCCTTCGGAGTGG
Organism: Micromonospora sp. WMMD975; assembly: GCF_029581215.1. Lineage (NCBI taxonomy): Bacteria > Bacillati > Actinomycetota > Actinomycetes > Micromonosporales > Micromonosporaceae > Micromonospora > Micromonospora sp. WMMD975. The sequence goes on along the minus strand of NZ_CP120739.1, from coordinate 4,803,493 downwards.
GGGCAGTGAGCCAGCGCAGCCCGGCCGGCTGCACGAACAGCTCCCGCTTGGCGATCGCCTCGCCCTTGGCGTCCAGCTCGTATGCCTCGATCCAGGTCCAGCCGTCGAAGCAGGGTCGGTCGGCGATCTCCCGGATGACGCGGACGATGATCGGGCGAACGAACTGCACGCTCGCGGAGCGGGTCAGGTGCAGGACGTCTCCGCCCTTGATCAAACCAGTGGTCGCCGGCACGCTTCCCCCTCCGTCGCTGGTGGGGGCCGCCCCTGGTTGCTCGCCACAGCGGCCCCGGGCAGCGTTCCCGCCGGCATCGGGCCTCCACCGGATAACGCCGCTTATCCACCACACTCCTGAGAGCTACGGGATCAGTACACAGCGTTGATGTATGGTGCCGAGATGTTCGGGACGTCCATAGGGGAGGCGGGATGAACCACGTACTCCGAGTCGCGATGGCTGAGGCCGGTGAGACTGCCGAGAGCCTTGCAGCTCAGACCGGCGTAGATCCGAAGACGGCAGCGCGTTGGGTCTCCCCGGGACGTGTGCCGCAGCCGCGTCGACGCGCCCAGGTGGCCACACTCCTTGGCCGGGACGTGGGGGACCTGTGGCCCGATGTTCTGAAGCGACGTGAGCCTCAGTGGCTGCGCGAGTGGGTCGACTGGGAGCGGGAGGCCGTCGCGCTCCGCTGGTTCGAGCACTGCTGGATACCTGGACTGCTTCAAACCGAGGCATACGCGCAGGCGACGCTTGCCGGTGAGGCGCTCACCCCGGCGGAGGTGGACGACCTGGTCGCCTCCCGTATCGAGCGGCAAGCCATCCTGCGCCGGGAGCGCCCACCCCTGTTCGTCGCCGTCATCTTCGAGGGAGTGTTGTACCAGTCGGCGTATGGCGACCGTGAGCTGATGCGCGAGCAGGTCGAGCACCTTGCTCGGTGTGCGGCCCTCCCCACGGTGCAGGTGCACATCGTGCCCAGGGACATAGGCATGTATCCGGGGCTCGGCGGTGGCTTCATCATCGCCGAGTTGCCCGGCGGCGAGCACGTCGCACACGTCGACAGTCAGGGGCCGGCGCAGATCGTCAATGAGGCTGCGCCCGTTGCTACGCTCAGTCGTAGGTGGGAGCGCATCAGGGGTGAAGCCCTCTCCCGCAACCAGTCCCTCGATCTGATCAGAGAAGCGGCAGGATCATGGACATGACCGGTGCGCAGTGGCGTAAGAGCACGAAGAGCGGCAACAACGGTGGCTCATGTGTCGAGGTCGCCGACAACCTCCCGGGCATCGTCCTGGTCCGGGACACCAAGGACCGTGACGGCGGAACGCTGACCTTCGGGCCGGAATCCTGGCAGGGCTTCGTCGACCTGGCCAAGCAGATCGGTCCCGTGGGCTGACCGAGCTTTCGCACGGTGAGCAACTCCGCCCCAGAGCGGCAGGGGTGGGATTGGCCACCCACATCTTGAGATCTGTGGAGATCTTGGTATGAAAGTGCCCCTATGGGGGCCGTTTCGTACCAAGATCTACTCGCGCCTCGCGCCTCGCGCCTCGCGCCTCGCGCCTCGCGCCTCGCGCCTCGCGCTCAGAGCAGGGAGTCGCGCCACTGGCGGTGCAGGGCGGCGTAGCGGCCGTCGGCGGCGGCCAGCTCGGCGGGGGAGCCGTCCTCGACGATGCCGCCGGCGTCCAGCACCAGCACCCGGTCGGCGATCTCCACGGTGGAGAGCCGGTGCGCGATCACCAGCGCGGTCCGGTCGCACAGCACGTTGCGCAACGCCCGCTGCACCAGCCGTTCGGTCGGCACGTCCAGTGAGGAGGTGGCCTCGTCGAGGATCAGCACCCGGGGGTCGGCCAGGAACGCCCGGGCGAACGCGACGAGTTGCCGCTGCCCGGCGGAGAGCCGGCCGCCGCGCCGGTGCACGTCGGTGGCGTACCCGTCGGGTAGCGCGGCGATGAACTCGTGCGCGCCGATGGCCCGGGCGGCGGCGACCACGGCGGCGTCGTCGGCGTCCGGGCGGCCGAACCGGATGTTCTCCGCGACGGTGCCGCTGAACAGGTGGGTTTCCTGGGTGACGAGCACCACCGCCCGGCGCAGCTCGGCGTCGGCCAGGTCGCGCAGGTCGATCCCGTCCAGGCGGACCGCGCCGGCGTCCGGGTCGTGGAAGCGGGCCAGCAGCTTGGCGACGGTGGACTTGCCGGCGCCGGTGGGCCCGATCAGCGCGACGGTCTGCCCGGCCGGCACGGTCAGTTCCAGGCCGGACAGGATCGGCGTGTCCGGCCGGTAGCCGAAGGAGACCGAGCGGAAGTCGACCGCGCCGCGCGGCGGCCCGGCGGGCAGTGGCACCGGCCGTACCGGTTCGGCCACCGCCGGGCGCTCGTCGAGCACCCCGGCCAGCTTCTCCAGCGCCGCGGTCGCCGACTGGAGCGAGTTGTAGAACTGGCTCAGTTCCTCCATCGGCTCGAAGAAGCGGCGCAGGTAGAGCAGGAACGCGGCAAGCACGCCGACCTCGGTGTGGCCGCCCAGCACCCGCCAACCGCCGTACGCCAGCACCGTCGCGGCGGTGAGGTTGCCGATCAGCCGGATGCCCGGCGAGTAGATCGCGATCAGCCGGAACGCGCTGAGGCTGGCCCGCCGGTAGTCGTCGTTCACCGCGTCGAAGATGCGCTGGTTGCGGGTCTCGCGGCGGTATGCCTGCACCGCCCGGATCCCGCGCAGTGACTCGACGAAGTGCACGATGACGAGCGCCACGGCCTCCCGGGTGCGCCGGTACGCCCCGGCGGAGGCGCGGGCGAACCAGCGGGACAGCCAGAACAGGAACGGGAAGGCGAACAGGGTGACCGCGGCCAGCGGCAGGTCCAGCCAGAGCAGGATGCCCGCCACCGACAGCACCGACAGCACGGCCATCACCAGCCGGTCGATCCCGCCGTCCACCAGCTCGCCGATCGACTCCAGGTCGCTCGTCAGCCGGGACACCATCCGGCCGGACGTGTAGCGCTCGTGGAAGCCGACGTCGAGGCGGAGGAAGTGCGCGTACACCCGGCGGCGGAGGTCGAGCAGGACGGCCTGGCCGATCCGGGCGGCGAGGGCGAGGAACGCGCGCCGGGCCGCGTACTCGACGGCGGTGGCGACGACGAACGCGGCGGCGACCGCGACTAGCGGGCCGGGGTCGCCGGCCCGTAGCGGCCCGATGCCCCGGTCGATGCCGAGCATGACCAGGTACGGGCCGGCCATCGCGGCGGCGTTCTGGGCCAGCAGCAGCGCCACCGCCGCCGCCAGCGGGCGTCGGTGCGGGCGCAGCAGGCGGCGCAGCAGGAGCCGGCTGCGGGCGCGGAGCCGGGTCACCGCCGCCGGGGACGAGTCCTCGGCGCGGCTGCGGTCGGCGTCCGGGTCGGTGGCCAGGCCCCGCCACCGGGCCAGCTCGGCGTCCGGGTCGGCCGGGGGGTCGCGCGGGGCGGCGTCGCGGCGGCGGGATCGCGGGACGCGGCCGGTCACGACCGCACCAGGCCGACGCCGCCCGGCCGGCGTTCCGGCTCGGCGGAGAGCACCGCGCGGTAGGCCGGCACCCCGGCCAGCATCTCGGAGTGGGTGCCGACGGCGACGATCCGGCCGCCGTCGAGCAGCGCCACCCGGTCGGCGAGCGTCACCGTGGAGGGCCGGTGCACCACGAGCAGGGCCGTGGTGTCGCGCAGCACCCGTCGCAGGGCGGCCTCGACAAGCGCCTCGGTGTGCACGTCGAGCGCGGAGAGCGGGTCGTCGAGGACCAGCAGGGCGGGTCGGCCGAGGACCACCCGGGCCAGCGCCAGCCGCTGCCGCTGCCCGCCGGAGAGCGACAGCCCCTGCTCGCCGATCCGGGTGGCAAGCCCCCACGGCAGCTCGTACGCGAAGTCCGCCTGCGCCAGCGTCAGCGCGGCCCGGATCTCCTCCTCGCCGGCGTCCGGCCGGCCCAGGGTGAGGTTTTCCCGCACCGACATGGAGAACAGGGTCGGCTCCTCGAAGGCCACCCCGACAAGCTGGCGCAGCGAGCCGAGCCGCAGGTCGCGCACGTCGTGCCCGTCGAGCGTGAGCCGGCCGCCGGTCACCTCGTGCAGCCGGGGGACAAGCGAGAGCAGCGTGCTCTTGCCGCAGCCGGTGGCGCCGACGAGCGCGAGCGTCTCGCCCGGCTCGACGGTCAGGTCCAGCTCGTGCAGGATCGGGGCGGACGCGCCGGGGTAGCGGAAGGTCACCCGCTCGAACCGGAGCCGGCCGCGCACCTGCGACCGGTCCAGCGACCGGGCGCGCGGTCCGTCCACGATGGCCGGGCGGGTGTCGAGAACCTCCTGGATGCGGTCGGCGGCGGTGGCGGCCTCCTGCCCGTTCGCGATGATCCAGCCGAGTGACTGCACCGGCCAGATCAGCATGAGCTGGAGGCTGACGAAGGCGACGAGTTGCCCGATGGTGAGCGCGCCTCCGGCCACGGCGGCGGCGCCGGCGACCAGGACCGCGCCGAGGGTCAGGTTGGGCACGAGGTCGAACAGCGCGGAGGTACGGGCCAGCAACCGGGCCTTGCCGATCCCGGTGTCGTGCAGCCGGCGGGCGCCGACGGCGAACCGGGCCGCCAGCTCCGGACCCCGCCCGTACGCCCGCATGGTGCGCAGCCCCTGCGCCGTCTCCTCGACGAGCGTCGCCACGTCGCCCTGCTGGTCCTGCATGCGGCGGGAGGCGGCGTGGTAGTGCCGGGCGAACCGGCGGCTGATCAGGAACAACGGCACGGCGCTTGCCGCCACCAGCAGGCCCAGCCAGAGGTGCAGCCGGATCAGCAACACCACCACGGCGGCGTAGGTGGTCAGGTTGAGCACCAGGAAGAGCAACCCGAAGGAGAGGAACCGGCGGATCACCGAGAGGTCGCTCGTCACCCGGGAGAGCAGCTGGCCGGACTGCCAGCGGTCGTGGAAGCTGGGCGGCAGCCGTTGCAGGTGGGCGTAGAGGTCGGCCCGGATGGCGGCCTCCATGCCCACCGAGGAGGACGACTGCGTCCACCGCCGGATGAAGATCAGCACCGCCTCGGCGACGCCGAGCAGCAGCGCCAGGCCGCCGAGCCGCAGCAACCCGGCCCCGTCGTGCCGGGCCACCGGCCCGTCCACCACCCGCTGCACCACGAGCGGGACCGCCAGGCTCGCCGCGGTCGCGGCCAGCGCCGCGACAAGCAGCCAGGCGAACTCCGTCGCGTACGGGCGCAGGTAGGGCCGCAGCCGCCAGAGGTTGCGCAGCGGCTGGGACCGGGCGTCGGGATGCGCCGCGGCATTGCTGTCGCTGGGCGCGGGCACCAGCCGACGGTAGCGGCCGGGGGAGACACTCGGGGTCAGCTAGCCGTCACCCGTCCCTCATGCCCGAGAAGCCACTTCTTCACGTCCAGCCCCCAGCGGTAGCCGCCGAGCGTCCCGTCGGTGCGCAGCACCCGGTGGCAGGGCACGAAGAGCGCGGCGGCGTTGCGGGCGCAGGCCGCCGCGGCGGCGCGGATCGCGGCCGGTCGACCGGCCAGCGCGGCGAACCCGGTGTAGGTCACCGGGTCGCCCGGTTTGACGTGCCGCAGCACCTGCCAGGCGTGCGTCAGGAACAAGCCGTCGGTGTGCTGCTCCACCTCGACCGCGTCGAGCGCGACCAGATCGCCGTCGAGGTAGGCCCGCACCGCGGCGGTCACCGGACCCAGGTCGGCCCGCTCCCGTAGGTCGCCGCGCAGGCTCGGATGCGTCAACGGCACCAGGGCCGCCGGGTCGGCGGTGAAGCCGGCCGCGCGTACCGCGCCGTTGGGCCCGGCGAGCACGCTCAGCGGCCCGGCGGGGGTGTCGACGACGGTGCTGTCCACAGTGGTCATGCCGCTCTCCAGAGTCGGATCGTCGCGTAGGACCGCCAGGGGCGCCAGCGGTCCGCGTACGCGGTCAGGGTCTTCGGGTCGTCGGGCAGGCCGAGCGCGGCGGCGCCGCGGCGTACGCCGAGGTCGGTGGCGAGGATGACGTCGGGATCGCCGAGCGCCCGCATGGCCAGGTAGCCCGCGGTCCACGGCCCGACGCCTGGTAGCGCGGCCAGGTGCCGGGCCGCCTCCTCGCGGTCGCCGCCGGGTTCGAGGTCCAGCTCGCCGTCCGCGACGGCCCGGGCCACCGCCCGGATCGTCGCCCGCCGTGCCGCCGGCATCCGGAACGCCTCATCCGGCGCCGCGAGCACCTCCGCCGGGGTGGGGAACGCCCGCGGACCGCCCGGTGGCCCGCCGGCGACCGGGCCGTCGGCGGGGCGGGCGCCGGCGATCAGGCGGGTGAGCGTGGTCCGGGCCGATCGGAGCGACACCTGCTGGGTGGTGACGGCGCGGACGGCCGTCTCGAAGCCGTCCACCGTGTGCGGCAGCCGGACGCCCGGCTCGGCGGCGACCGCCGGGGCCAGGGCCGGGTTGCCGGCGAGGGTGGCGTCCACCGCGACCGGGTCGGCGTCCAGGTCGAGCAGGCGCCGGCAGCGGGCCACCGCGGGCGCCAGGTCGCGCATGTCGGCCAGCCGCAGCGTGGCCGCGACGTGCCCGTCGGCCGGGGTCAGCACCGCCGTGCCGGGTCCGTGCGGCAGCCGCAGACCCCGGTGGTACGCCCCGTCGCGCACCTCCTCGACGCCTGGTAGCGCGCGGAGCGCGAGGAAGTCCAGCAGCGCGCCGGCGTGCAGCGGCGGCCGGTGGGCCAGGCGCAGTGAGATGGTGCCGGCCCCGCCGGCCGGCTGTCGGCTGCTCCGGCCGACCCGCAGCTCCGACGGGGTGACGCCGTACACCTCGCGGATCGTGTCGTTGAACTGCCGCACGCTGCCGAAGCCGGCGGCGAACGCCACCTCGGCCAGGCCGAGGCCGGTGGTCTCGACCAGGATCCGGGCGGTCTGGGCGCGCTGCGCCCGGGCCAGCGCCAGCGGGCCGGCGCCCAGCTCGGCCCGGAGCATCCGGTGCAGGTGCCGTTCGGTGTAGCCCAGCCGGACGGCCAGCCCGGGCACGCCGTCCCGGTCGACCACGCCGTCGGCGATCAGCCGCATCGCGCGACCGACCAGGTCGGCCCGGACGTCCCAGTGCGGCGAGCCCGGCGCCGCGTCCGGCCGGCACCGGCGGCAGGCCCGCAGCCCGGCGCCCTGCGCGGCGGCGGCCGACGGAAAGAACCGGACATTCTGCCGCTTCGGCGTCATCGCCGGACAGGACGGCCGGCAGTAGATCCCGGTCGACGTCACGCCGGTGTAGAACCAGCCGTCGAACCGCGGGTCGCGGCTGTCGACGGCTCGGTAGCACCGCTCGAAGTCCAGCTCCATGACACCGATACTGCCTCGCAGGCCACGCGCTGGGCTGGCGGGAATCGGACGTGACATGGGGCAGTTGCGCCAACTCGGCGAAGTGGCGTGATCCCCGGCCCCCGGATGCCGTCACCTCGGCGAGGTGGCGGCGATCTTCGCGGGCGGATCGGAAAGTGTCGTAAGTGGTCGGTACCGTCCCGCCACCAACTCAAGAAGAGGTGCGGGGCATATGCGATCGGGGCGAGCACGAATCGACGCCGCGGTGGTGCAGGGCTTCTACGACCGGATGCGGGCGGTGGCACCGGCCGCCTACGGCGCGATCGAGCGGGACCGGGCCGGTGACCCCGGGCGGCCCTTCGCCGACACCGCCTGCGGGCGCCTGGCCGGTTCCCTCGACCCGGCCGGGCTGCGTGCGCTCGGCATGTGGGCGCACCACTGGTGCATGCGCTTCTACGACGACGACACCCGCGTCGGCCTGCGCCTGGTCCGGGAGATCGCCGCCCGGTCCGGCCTCGGCTGGACCGTCGACGAGGTGCGCTGGCTGCTCGACCAGTCGCACACCAGCAAGGCCGCCGCGCACCGGTTCACCCTGCCGCTCGCCGCGGCGGCGGAGCTGCCGCCCGACGCGCGGCCCGCCGCGGTGACCACCGACGACCACCGGCATCTGCCCGTCCGCTGACCGGTGCCGCCCCCGGCGGGCCGAAGCGGCGGAGTCGGCGTCGGGCGGGGCACAATGATCGCCACCGTCTTCAGCCGGAAGGACGCCCGTGCCCGCCTCCGAACCGACAATCGTCGCCACCAGCATGGGTTACGTCAGCCGGCGTCGTGGCCCGTGGGACGCCCGGCCCAGCCAGCTCTTCGACCACATGGCCGAGCTGGCGCGGGCCGGCGACGCGCCCCGGGTCTGCTATCTCGGCCAGGCCGTCGGCGACCAACCGACCGGCCTCACCGTGTTCTACGGCGCGTTCGCCGGCACCCGGTTCCGTGCGTCCCACCTGGCGCTCTACCCGATGCCGAACGTCGCGGACGTACGCGCCCACCTGCTCGCCCAGGACATCATCTGGGTCGGCGGCGGCAGCGTGGCCAACCTGTGCGCGGTGTGGCGGGTGCACGGCCTGCCGGAGATCCTGCACGAGTGCTGGCAGGCCGGCGTGGTGCTGGCCGGCGTCTCCGCCGGCTCGATCTGCTGGCACGTCGGCGGCGCCACCGACAGCTACGGCCCGGACCTGCGGCCCTTCACCGACGGGCTGGCCTGGCTGCCGTACGGCAACGGCGTGCACTACGACAGCGAGGAGCAGCGCCGGCCGCTGATGCACCGGCTGGTCGCCGACGGCACGCTGCCGACCAGCCACTGCACCGACGACGGCGTCGGGCTGGTCTACCGGGGCACCCGGATGGTCGAGGCGGTGGCCGACCGGGCCGGCGTGGCCGCGTACGAGCTGGTCCGCGCCGACGACGGCACGGTGCGGGAGACCCGGATCGAGCCCCGGCTGCTGCCCACCGGGCCGGACGGCCGACCGACCGCGTAAGCTGGCTCGTCGTGAGTCTCACCATCGGCATCGTCGGCCTGCCCAACGTGGGCAAGAGCACCCTGTTCAACGCGCTTACCAAGAACGACGTGCTCGCCGCGAACTATCCGTTCGCCACCATCGAGCCGAACGTCGGCGTGGTCGGGCTCCCCGACGAGCGCCTGGGCAAGCTCGCCGAGATCTTCTCCTCGCAGAAGGTGCTGCCGGCGCCGGTCTCGTTCGTCGACATCGCCGGCCTGGTCCGGGGCGCCTCCAAGGGGCAGGGGCGGGGCAACGCGTTCCTGGCCAACATCCGCGACGCCTCGGCGATCTGCCAGGTGGTGCGCGCCTTCTCCGACCCGAACGTGGTGCACGTCGACGGCAAGGTCTCCCCGGCCGACGACATCGAGACGATCAACACCGAGCTGATCCTGGCCGACCTCCAGACGCTGGAGAAGGCGCTGCCCCGACTGGAGAAGGAGGCCAAGCTCCGCAAGGACCGGGCCGCCGCCGTCGAGGCCGCGAAGAAGGCCGCCGAGGTCCTCGACAACGGCATCACCCTGTACGCGGGCGCCGCCGCCGCCAAGGTCGAGCTGGAGCACCTGCGCGAGCTGCACCTGCTCACCACCAAACCGTTCATCTACGTCTTCAACGTCGACGAGGCCGAGCTGGGCAACGCCGCGTTCCTCGACGAGCTGCGCGCCCTGGTCGCGCCCGCCGAGGCGGTCTTCATGGACGCCAAGATCGAGTCGGAGCTGGTGGACCTGCCCGAGGACGAGGCCCGCGAGCTGCTGGAGTCGATCGGGCAGTCCGAGCCGGGGCTGGACCAACTCGTCCGGGTGGGCTTCCGGACGCTCGGGCTCCAGACGTACCTCACCGCCGGCCCCAAGGAGGCGCGGGCCTGGACCGTGTCGATCGGGGCGACCGCGCCGGAGGCTGCCGGGGTGATCCACAGCGACTTCCAGCGCGGCTTCATCAAGGCCGAGGTGGTCTCCTACGACGACCTGGTCGCGGCAGGATCGATGGCGGCGGCGAAGGCCGCCGGCAAGGTCCGGATCGAGGGCAAGGAGTACGTCATGCAGGACGGCGACGTGGTCGAGTTCCGCTTCAACGTCTGACTTCGGGCCGTTTCGGCAGGTCAAGAGGCTGACGCCGTGGATGCCCGGCACATCCCCGTGATCGGGCATCCACGCCTTCTGACACCCAAGGCGTGAGGAGGCGGCAGTGCTCACTCTCGCCCGTCGCCACCGGCCGGTGTGGTCCTGGCGGCACTGGCGACGCTTCTGCCGCTGCGGCGTGAACTTGCCGTGCCGAAGCCGCCTTGACGTGACGGGCCTGACGAGAGCCCGCTCCTCGGGGAAGCGGGCCGACGGTGGAGGGGTGGCAAAATGTCTTTTTTCTTAGGCCAGGCTCATCGAGTCGTCAATCAAAGGCCCTCTACGAATTTCTCGCGCAGGCGGTGCAAGCTCTGGGATGGCTCTCAGTTCCGCACTCTCGACCTGCTGCCGGAGGGCAGGGCTGTGCTCTTCACGGTCATGGCTTGGCTGGCGACGGGATTTGTTCAGCTTCAGCCGGAGCCCGACTAGCCAGCCAGACGGAGAGCTGCGCTTAAGGTATGAGAAGTTTGCCTCCCGAAAATCGACGAAGTATCTCATCAGAACTTTTCGATCTTCAGGGCGAACTGCATCGTCCAGCATCAGGTCGGTGATGGGCGGTAGCTCGACGTTGCGCAGCAGAAATACCGCCACCATCACATCAGTGAAGGTGTGCCTTCGCGTATTTCTGATGTGAGTCTCGATCACGTGTAGTAGCGCCTGGGTGCCTTGGCTGAACTCGATGTTCCCGTCCAGCAGCTCGTCAACAAGCGAGTCTCTGATATTCCAGAGTCGGTTACGGTATCTGCTGTGCTGCCAGTTCGAGTACTGAAAGACGAGACCGAATGGCAGGAAAGCCGCTATGAGCAGTATTGCGAACATCAGGCCGGACGTTGCATTCATCGTGACGTCTCCTCAGGGGCAGAGTCTGACTGATTCAAGGACTCGGCCGGAGGTGCTTGACGCTGGGTCAGGAACCCGTGTTCAAGCTTGTCGTTCCTTGAGCGGAGGCGGTCGACTTCTTTCTTCCGCTCGTGACTCCGTCGTGCTGTGATGGCCCAGCCCGCTGATAATAGAATAGAAATAGCGATACTCACGCTTACTGAGGCCGAGAAGTTGGTCTGTTTGCCCGCGATATTTTGTGAGATCTTTTCGATGGCTGTAAGTGGCACGAAGGACGAAATAATCCAAAGCCCCACCCTGATCCCGTCAATCAGCCGGACGATCAATTGGTACTTGAGCCGCATGGCCTCGATCGCGATGTCCTGCTTGGACGGCTGCGAGCTCTGGCGCTGTCGCGGAGTCGTCTTGGGGGCGCGGCGAGGCGATGGAGCCTGGGGCATGAAGCGGAGCGTAGCGGAGGGGTGTCCCTTCGTGCCGGCCTCATTCATCGATGTGTCGGGTACCCGACTGTCGCGAGTCCCGCCAATTAGCCTCACTTTCCTCGCCCTCTGCCCATCAGTCATTGGATCTCGCCACCAGTAACGATCTAGGCGTTCCTTCGTGGCGGAACTGGCTTCATCTCCTCGTCGGAGTGCCAGGGGCCAGGCTGCCTAAAGTCCACATAGACGAGAGTAGCGCCATGCGGGGAAGGTCGGCATCCTCGTCCCGGCGTGTCAACTTGACGATCCGGTGAACATGCGATCGCTTGGTCCACCGCACGTTCCGCATCGCTTTGGGCATGTGAAGAGCGGTGTCCGCTCCTTGGCCTCGGGCGCACGCGGCGCGCAAGACGCTTGGGCTGCACGTTGCTTGACGGCACTGCCGTCTGGCCCGTCCTGAGAGCGTTTGAGGCCACGCGATAACGAGAAACCTGACCGAAAGGAGGAGGCTTCCGCTATTCAGCGCTGTTCAGCGTTCGTAATTTGGCGCTCTGCTCGGTCTCCCAGGAGATCCGATCTGTGGTCGATGGAGCTCCTCAGGCCGCTTGTCCGATCCCGGCCACCTACTCCTTCCGTTGTCGGGCCGGGCGAACCGGTTCGGCTCGGGTGCCACGCGAGGGCTCCGGTCCAGGGGAATCGTGAACCGGCTCGCCCAGCAGCACCGCGAAGCCGTCCAGGTGCCGAGCGAGGCTGTACTCGAACATCTCGTCGAGATCCGGTGCGGTGTCCTCGTGCACCTTCGCCAGCAACGGGAATCGCCCGCTGGCCAGCAACTCCTCGGTCCGCGCCCGCTGCGCCTGCAACCACCTGGCAAGTGTCACCCCGGTTTCCTGCTCGGCCTCGACCTCGTCCGCCGTCGACAATGCGGCGTTGACCACGAGCGAGTGCAGCGCCAGCGCTTCCTGCATCCGTGTGCGCAGCGACAGACCGAGACCGTCGAGCGCCCGCAGGGTCCACTCGGTGTGCAGCATCATGTTCGGCGCGAGCGAGGGCCGGGTGAACGAAATCGCCCTGGGCAGCCAGAGGTGTCGCCAACACAGCGCCCACTGCCGCCGTGCGACCAGTTCGAGCTTGGCCCGCCAACCCTCGGGTCCCGGATCGGGTAGTGCCGCCTCGGCGAAGACCAGGTCGGCCATCTGTGTCACCAGGTCCTCCTTGTTCGCGATGTGGCGGTAGAGCGACATGGTCCCGACACCGAGTTCGGCGGCGACCCGTCGCATGGAGACAGCCTCGGCGCCTTCGACGTCGGCGATCGCGATGGCGGTCCGCAGCAGGTGATCGCGGCTGAGCGCCTGCCGTGCGCCGCCCACCTGCGATACGGGTAGCCGGGAGGCGGCCACCTTCGCCCGGCTGGGCCGGCGCGGCCTGTCCGGGGAAGCCGCGACCACCGTGCCGGAGCCGACCCTGGTCTCGACCAGGCCGTCGTCGCGCAGCGTGGCGAGCACCCTGGTCGCGGTCGCGATGGCGATCCCCCAGCGGTCCGCGATCTGGCGGATGGACGGCAGGCGGTCCCCCGGCTGCAGATCACCGGACCGGATCCTGGCTTCGATCTCCCCGGCGATCCGCCGGTAGGGCGGTTGCGGCTGGGCATCCGACGACACGCGCGCCTCCTGTCCGCTCGTCGATCACTGACCCGGGTGCACTAGTCCAATCCGGCCAGACTAGTGCACTATATCGCGCTCCAGCAAGCCAGAACGTTGACGAGGTGCCGGAGCTTGGGACAGTGTACGCAGTGGCTCGATACACCGTACGCAACCGGGAAGGAGAGTGCGGTGCCCGAACTCACCGTCGCCGAAGAAGTCGTCCTGATCGCCCTCGACAGCGACACCGGCGGAGGCAGCGCGCGCCTGGGTCTCGACTGGGCGGTGGCAGGCGCTGCCATCGTCGAGTTGGCCCTCACCCAGCGGATCACCGTGGGCGACAACGACGTCGTCACCGTGGTGGATCCGACTCCGACCGGCTCCGCTCACCTGGACGCCGTGCTCACCGAGGCGAGGGGCACGGTCAAGGTCTCGACACTGCTGCGCCGCACACGCGCCGGAGCACTCGGCCACACCATCACGGCGCTTGTCGAACGCGGTGTGCTCCAGCGGAGAAGAACCTGGCTGTTCGGCGTCATCCCGGCGCACCGCTACCCGGCGGTCGACGCCTCGGTCGCGGCGGAGACTCGCGCCGGGCTCGCCGAAACCGTCCTCGACGGACAACAGCCGAGCGAGCGCACCGCCGCGCTGATCGGCGTACTGCACGCCGCGAAGCTGTGGCGCCGGGCGGTTCCCGCCGGCGGCCGCAAGCGGGTCCGGAAGCGAATGGGCGCGATCGCCAAAGGCCAGTCCATCAGTCCCGCGGTACGCAGGGCCATCGCCCGGACGCGGGGTGCCATCGCCGCAATGGGCGCATCGAGCTGAACCAGCCAACGAACGGAAAGGAACGACGTGATGGTGACCGACATCGACACCGACTACCTCGTGATCGGCGCGGGCGCGACGGCGATGGCCTTCGTGGACACGCTGCTCACCGAATCGCAGGCGACCGTGACCATGGTCGACCGCTACGACCGGCCGGGCGGGCACTGGACCATCGCCTACCCCTACGTGCGGCTGCACCAGCCGTCGGCCATGTACGGCGTGAACTCCCGCCCGCTCGGTGCCGGCCGGGTCGACCGGACCGGCTGGAACGCCGGGATGTACGAGCTGGCCGACGCGGCCGAGATCTGCGGCTACTTCGACCAGGTGATGCGGCAGACGTTCCTGCCGTCCGGGCGGGTCTCCTACTTCCCCACGGCCGAGTACCGGGGCGCCGGCCGATTCCACCAGACCGACTCCGGCGAGCAGTACCAGGTGACCGTGCGGCGCAGGATCGTCGACACCACGTACCAGAGCGTGACGGTGCCTGCCATGCGACCGCCGGAGTTTCCGGTCGCCACCGGCATCTCCGTGGTGCCGCCGAACGACCTGCCCGCCGCTCGCGAACGCTACGACCGGTACGTCGTCGTCGGCGCGGGCAAGACCGGGATCGACGCCTGCCTCTGGCTGTTGGAACAGGGCGTCGATCCGGCGGACCTGACCTGGATCATGCCGCGCGCGCCGTGGTTGATCGACCGGGCCACCGTGCAACCGATGCCCCTGCGCCGCGCCGAGGACATCGCGGCCGAGTACGCCGCGAAGCACGAGGCGATCATGGGTGCGGAATCCGTATCCGACCTCTTCGACCGGCTCGACGCGGTGGGCACCCTGCTGCGGATCTCCCCGGACGAGCGGCCCACGGCGTTCCGCTGCGCCACCGTCTCCCAGGCGGAACTGGCGCAGCTGCGCACGATCGAGAACATCGTCCGCCTCGGCCGGATCAAACAGATCAACGAGACCGAGATCGAACTCGACGGCGGCACGCTCCCGACCGGCCCCCGTGTCCTGCACGTGGACTGCACCGCCGACGCCGTGAAGCAACTCCCTGTCGTGCCGATCTTCCAGGACGGACTGATCACCCTCCAGTCGGTGCGCGTATGCCAACCGGTGTTCAGCGCCGCCCTCATCGCGCACGTGGAGGCGACCTGTCCCGACGACGCCGCCAAGAACGCGCTCTGCCCCGTCACCCCCAACCCGCGGACCGACGTGGACTGGCTCCGGTTCGCCCTCTCCGCCAACTCCGAACAGCTGCGCTGGGCGGACCACGCGGAGATCGGCGCCTGGCTGCACACCTCACGGCTGCACCCGGACATCGCCCCGCCGATGCCGGAGGACCCGACCGAGCGGGCGGCCTTCGAGCGGCAGGCCCTGGCCCTGGCCCACGCGCAGAACGCAAAGCTCGAAGAACTCCTGCACGCACACGAAACACATTGATCTCACCGCGATTCCCGAACCGGCACGCAGATCGAAAGAACCGGACAGATGAATACGATCAAGAAACGACGCTGGAATCGAGCGGCCTGGACGCTCGCACTACTGACCACACTGTGCGCGGAGCTGACGTTCACCGCGGTGGCGGTGCCGTTCACCTGGCTGCTGCTGCCCCTGCTCCTGGTGATGTACGGCGCCGGGGTCCTCGTGCTCCGCGAGGCGGTGGTGCGGGTCGGCGGTGGCTGGCCGAGTCTGGTGCTGATGGGCGTGGCCTACCAGATCGCGGAGGACGGTCTGGGCCTGCAAGCCCTGACCAGCCCTCGGATGTACGGTGCCGCCGACTGGGGATTTCGGGCGCTCGGTGTGAACTGGACGTACTGGGAGTCGCAGATCGGCGTCCATGTCGTGCTGAGCGTCCTGGTGCCGATCGCCGTCACCAACCTTCTGTTCCCGGCCCAGCAGACCCGGCCCTACCTGAGCAACCGGGCCCTGGCCGGCGTCGGCGCCCTGGCGGTCGTGGGTGTGCTGGGGCTTCGCTACCTCATCTCCGCGACGGAGGACCCCGGTTACCGGACGCCCTGGGGCTTCACGATGGTGTTCATCGCACTCATCATGGTGCTCGCACTCGTCGCGCTGCTTGTGCTTCCCCGCCGTCGCGCCACACGAGGCAGCCGAGCGGCCCGGTCCGCGCCACGCCCGGGAGTCGTCGGGTTCGTGTCCATGTACCTGACCATGGCGTTCCTCACGACGCTGCTCCCGCTCGGCCTGGGCTCCACGCTGTTGCTCGGCGACCTGATGTCCCCCGTCCAGCGGCTGGTCATCGCGGTGATGACCGCCGTTCCCTTCGGCTTGCTGGTGCTGGGCTGGCAGGCGGCGACCAACTGGGACGGCCGGCACCGGATCTGGCTCCTCGGTGGGATCCTCGTGTCGCACACCGCGTTCATGATGCCGGCTTCGGTGACCGCCGCACTTGCCGGTTCGTTGCTGATCGCGGCGCAGATCTACCTATTGGCCCGTCTCGCCCGGCACCTCCGCCGGAGCGACCACCGTCGCCCCGGAGAGGCGGCACCCGTCGACGACGGAGTCGATCGGCATGGGAGCGGACGATTCAGGCACTCGGGTCGTGGGTCGGGATGATGCGGACCCGGGTACGGACGGCGTGCAGCCGGTGCAACGTGCGGAAGGCGCCGTCACGATCGTCATCGACGAGCCACCCCGGGTACGGCGCCTTCTGCCGGACGTGTTCGATCTGCAGCCCGTGCCAGGCTGCGTCACCGGCGACCAGTACCGGACCGTTGTGGGTGCGCAGCAGGACACCGACGCTCCCCGGTGTGTGCCCGGCCAGTTCAACCATGATCACTGAACCGTCGCCGAGCAGGTCGTGACTGCGCTCGAAGGTGAGCACCGGCGGCCCCTCCAACTCGTAGCGGTCCAACCGGCGGCCGCGCAGCGCGGCTCGGACGCCGCCTGCGGGTGCGGCGGCGCCGGACATCATCCAGTCCCGCTCCCGCTCCCGCACCATGACCGGCAGTCCGGGAAGGTCGAGCAGCCCACTGACGTGGTCCCAGTGCAGAT
Organism: Micromonospora sp. WMMD975; assembly: GCF_029581215.1. Classification (NCBI taxonomy): domain Bacteria; kingdom Bacillati; phylum Actinomycetota; class Actinomycetes; order Micromonosporales; family Micromonosporaceae; genus Micromonospora; species Micromonospora sp. WMMD975. The sequence continues at coordinate 4,786,837 of NZ_CP120739.1, read as the reverse complement.
GGGTCGGGAGGGCGAAGTCGATCGTGTCGGCGGGAATCCCGGCCCGTTCCAACGCCGTCGTGGTCGGCAGCACCTGATAGCGCGGCCGCACCGCCGGCCGCAACGTCCACGGCAACTCGCCGATCACCCGGTCGCCGACGTCGGCACAGACCGACGGGTCGAGCAGCACGGTAACCTCCGGATGCCGGATCACGTACGTGGTCAGGGCGTTGCCGACCTGGCGCGGTTTCCGGACGGCCTCGGCGATGAGTGGGGTCGGCACCGATCGCACCGTCTGGTTCAACGCGACCAGCTCGACCTCGACGTCCCCACGGGGAATGCCGGCGTCGGACAACCCGGCCAGGAACCGGCGGTCGATCGGACGTGGCCGGATCAGGCGGTACGGCACCGCGGCCAGCGCACCGATCGCCACCCCGGCCTCACGAATCGTGTGGATCACAAGCTTCTCCCTCCACCCTGGCGCGTCGTACGCCGTGGCGCGCACCGTAGAAGTTCAGGCTGACCTGAAGTCAATGTGGGAGGAGCTTCCGTGACGACATGGCGAATCGGAGACGCGGCGGCGCTTGTTCGCGTTCCGACGCACGTACTGCGGCATTGGGAGGAGGTCGGGGCGCTCGAACCGGCCCGGCTCGCCAACGGGCACCGGATCTACGATGACGAGACGATCACGCGGGCGCGTCTGATCCAGCTCTGTCAACGGGCTGGCATGTCCCTGACCGAGATCGGGGACCTGTATCGCGCCGACGGTCCGCGCCGCGCCGCGCTGGTGCGTAGTCGACGGGACCGGATCGCCGACCAGATCCGCCGCCTGCACGCCGCACAGGACTTCCTTGATCATGTTCTTGCCTGCGCGCACCCGATGGTCTCGACCTGCCCTGAATGCAGCAGCTTTGCCCACGGTTCGGCGAAAACCGTGGGCGCCGCGATCCGGCCGGTGCAGCGCGAACGGCATGCGTAGACGCTGACAGTGGGAACCCGGGTGAAGGGAGCCCCCTACGGGCCGATGCCAACCGTGGCGGGAACTTATCGGCCGAGGCCGTGGAGTAGCCCTTCGACGCGGGCGTGGATGTCGTCGCGCACCTGACGGACGACGTCCAGGGGCTGGCCGGCGGGGTCGGTGAGCGCCCAGTCCTCGTACCGTTTGCCGGGGAAGACCGGGCAGGCGTCGCCGCAGCCCATGGTGACGATGACGTCGCTGGCTTCGGCCGTATCCCAGGTGAGTTTGGCGGGCGTCTGGTCGGTGATGTCGATGCCGACCTCGCGCATGGCCTCGACGGCGACGGGGTTGATCCGGTCGGCCGGCTCGCTGCCGGCGGAACGGACCTCGATGGTGTCGCCGGCGAGGTGACGCAGCCAGCCGGCGGCCATCTGGGAGCGGCCGGCGTTGTGGACGCAGACGAACAGGACGCTGGGCTTGTTGCTCATCGGGCTTCGGCCTCCGGGGCGAGGTGGGGCACGACCACGGCGTCAGCCGTGTCGGCGGCGTGCGGGTACCAGACGGCGAGGGCGGCGGTGGCGACCAGGCCGCCGGCGAGCTGGGCGGCGACGAAGCCGGGCACGGACGCCGGGGCGATGCCGGCGAAGGTATCGGTGAAGGCTCGGCCGATGGTGACGGCCGGATTAGCGAACGACGTCGACGAGGTGAACCAGTAGGCGGCCCCGATCCAGGCGCCCACGGCGGCCGGCGCGGCGGAGGTGCGGCCGGATCGGGCGAGGGCGAAGACCAGGAGGATCAGGCCGGTGGTGGCGACCGCTTCGGCCAGCCACAGATTCCCTCCGGCCCGGCCGGTGCGCGACCAGGCCACGGCCGGCAGACCGAACATCAGGTCGGCCAGCACCGCGCCGGCGATGGCACCCCCGATCTGGGCCGGGACGTAGGCGGCGAGGTCCCGGCCGGTGAGGCCGGTGCCGGCGCGGCGGCCGATCCACCAGTCGACGGCGGAGACAACGGGGTTGAAGTGCGCCCCGGACACCGGCCCGAAGATCAGGATCAACGCACCCAGCGCCAGGGCGGTGGCGATCGCGTTCTCCAGCAGTTGGAGACCGGTGTCGGTGGGGGAGAGCCGGGCGGCGGCGATCCCGGAGCCGACCACGGCGGCGACGAGCAGGGCGGTGCCGGCGAACTCCGCCGAGGCCCGCCGGGGCAGGGCGAGGCTCACGCGACGGTGCCGGTGGGGGCGGCGGAGATGTCGAGCAGCGCGCCGAGCTGGCGGAACGCCTCCGGCCGCACCCGGTACCACACCCACGTGCCGCGGCGCTCCGAGTCGACCAGGCCAGCCTCGCGCAGCACCTTCAGGTGGTGGGAGATGGTCGGCCCGGAGAGGTCGAACGCCGGGGTCAGGTCGCAGACGCACATCTCGGGCACCGAGGCGATCATCGACATCAGCCGCAGCCGGACCGGGTCGCCCAGGGCCTTGAACATCGGCGCGACCACCGCCGCCTGCTCGGCATCCATCGGGCGGACCGCGATCGGGGAGCAGCAGGCCACCACCGGGAGGTCTTGTTTCGACATGCCTCTAGGTTGACAGAATTCAAAACAGGGTGCAACGTGGGTCTTGCTTCGACAAACATCTAATTCGGAGGCACCCATGTCCCGTGTCCAGCTCGCCCTGCGCGTGTCCGACCTCGAAGGCTCCGTGGCCTTCTACGCAAAGCTCTTCGGCGTCGAGCCGGCGAAGCGTCGCCCCGGCTACGCCAACTTCGCGATCGAGAACCCGCCCCTGAAGCTCGTCCTCCTCGAAGGCGAGGGCGACCAGCCCACCGTCATGGACCACCTGGGCATCGAGGTGGCGAGCACCGACGAGGTCAACGCCGCGACCAGTCGCCTCACGGACTCCGGCCTGATCACCCTTGCGGAGAACGACACCGAGTGCTGCTACGCCCTCCAGGACAAGGTCTGGGTACGCGGCCCCGGCAACGAGCCGTGGGAGGTCTACACCGTCAAGGGCGACTCGGGCCGGTTGGACAAGGCCACCGAGAGCGCGTGCGGTACCCCGGCCACCAGCGGAGCTGCCTCCACCTGTTGCTGATCGTCACGCCCGAGCGCGCCCGCCTCCGATCGGAAGGCGGGCGCGTGGCGCTGTGGGCGCACGGGATAGGTGCACCGGTCCAGGGGCGACGCCATGGCCTGCTCGGCGACGGCGCCCCTCAGCGACTGCGGCCGGGCACCAATCCCAGCAGATCGATCTTGACCGCAAACGGCGTCGCGGTGTGTAGTTCGCGTCGATGGATCCCGGTCGGCGCATACGACCGAGTGGGACTGTCGATCTCGTAGGTGTGGACCACCGGTGATCCGTCCTCGTCCTCGACCCGCCAGTAGTTCGCGATGCCCGCTTCCGCATACTTGCGCAGCTTGACGGTGCGGTCCCGATGCGCCGACTCGGGCGAGACCACCTCCACGACCAGGAGCGTCTCCTCGGGCGTGTAGAAGGTGCGGGACGGGTCGTAGGGCGCCGTCGTGGCAAGTAGATCGGGCTCGGGGCGATTCCATCTGTCGAGCCGGATCGTGATCTCCCGGTCGACCTCGACGCCGGTCGGTGCCTGCTCCGTCAGGGCGTTCACCAGCGCGGTGACCATCCGGGCGTGCCAGACCCGTTGGGGAGACATCATGAAGACGAGTGCTCCGTCGATGAGTTCGGTGTGACGCGGTGCTTCGGTGAGCTGGTCCAAGTCCTCGGAGTACCAGCCCTCCGGGCGAGGCGGGCGCATCCACTCGGGCACCGCAGTCATGACCTCATGCTAGCGCTCGGCAACGGCCCGGCCTGCGCGCTCATCCTGCCGGCGTGCCGGATGGGCAATGCCAGCGTTGCGGCACCGGCGAATGCCGCCGTGGCCTCACGATGATGCCACGGAATGGACGACGTTTGAGCAGCAACGATTCCTAGCACCGATGTCACCGCGTGCCAAAGTGATGCCATCTAGGCTTGCCGTGGTGCCATCCTGTGTGCCACAGTAGTGCCATGGACTTGACCTCGTATGTGAGCAACCTCGGGCGGGAGTTCGCCGCCCTCGCCGAAGCCGGTGGCGAAGAATCGCGTGCGCTGGTCGAGCGCCTGACCGGGCCGCTGGAGTCGGCGATCCGGATGACCCTGCTGGACGCGCTGTCGGCCGCCGCCGACGAGATCACCCGGGAGCTGGCGCCCGGCTCGGTGGAGTTGCGCCTGCGCGGCCGGGACCCGGACTTCGTCGTCGCGGCGCCGCCCGCCGAGCCGCTTCCCGCCGCGACCGGGGAGAGCGCGGCGCCCGACATCGACCTGCCGATCGCCGAGGACGGCCCGGTCGCCCGGATCAACGTCCGCATGCCCGAGCAGCTCAAGGCCGCGGTCGAGGAGGCCGCGGCGGCGGAGGGCCGATCGGTCAACGCCTGGCTGGTCCGGGCCGCCGCCGCCGGCCTGCCCCGGGCCGACCGGGAGTCGCGTCCCGAGCCGCGCCACGGCGGCAAGCGGTCCCAGCAGCGCCTGACCGGCTGGGTGCACTAGACCACACCGCACCTCTCACGTCCCCCTGACCTGCGGGGACGACCCAACGACCCGGAATGCGGGGACAACCATGCCTGTTTTCGACACGCCCGAATCGATCACCGTCACGATGGACCTCGGCGTCGCCGCCGTGTGGATCGCCGCCGGCGACCGCGCCGACACCGTGGTGGAGGTCCGCCCGAGCAACGCCGCCGACGAATCCGACGTCCAGGCCGCCGCGCAGGTACGCGTCGACTTCGCCAACGGCGCGCTCCAGGTCACCGGCCCGAGGCGCGCCTTCGACTTCTCGAAGAAGAGCCGGTCGGTGGACGTCTCGATCGAGCTGCCGAGCGACTCCCAGCTCTCCGCGCACCTGCTGATGGGCGGCGTCAGCGGCACCGGCCGGCTCGGTGAGACCCAGGTGAAGACCACCGGCGACGTCCGGCTGGAGCGGACAGGGCCGCTGCGCCTGCACACCGGTGTCGGCCACGTCGCCGTCGACGGGGTCACCGGCGACGCGGAGATCTCCACCGGCTCCGGCACGGTCCGGGTCGGCGCGGTCGAGGGCGCCGTGGCGGTCAAGAACTCGAACGGCAACACCACGATCGACGCGGCCAGCGGCGACGTGCGGGTGCGCAACGCGAACGGCGCCGTCGAGGTCACCCGCGCGGGCGCGGGCGTCGACGCGAAGACCTCCAACGGCGGCATCCGCGTCGGCGAGGTGGCGCGCGGCTCGGTCGTGCTCCGCACGGCCATGGGCGACCTGGACATCGGGGTCGCGCCGGGCACCGCCGCGTGGCTGGAGGTCAACACCGGCTTCGGGCAGGTGCACAACCTGCTGGAGAACACCGCCCGGCCCGGCGACGCCGAGGAAACCGTCGAGGTGCGCGGCAGCACCTCCTACGGCGACATCACCATCCGCCGGTCCTGAGGGAGGCCAACCATGACCACGAACCAGATTGCCGTCACCGGGCTACGGAAGTCGTTCGGCGACCACGTCGTGCTCAACGGCATCGATCTGCGCGTACCCGAAGGAACGGTCTTCGCGCTGCTCGGCGCGAACGGCGCGGGCAAGACCACGACGGTGCGGATCCTGTCCACGCTGCTCGCCGCCGACGGCGGCGAGGCCCGGGTCGCCGGGCACGACCTCGCCCGCGAGCCGGACGCGGTGCGCGCCGCGATCGGCGTCACCGGGCAGTTCTCCGCGGTGGACAAGCTGCTCACCGGCGCGGAGAACCTGCGTCTGATGGCGGACCTGCACCACCTGCGCCGGGACGAGGGCCGGCGGCGCGTGGCCGGGCTGCTCGACCGGTTCGACCTGACCGACGCGGCCGGCAAGCCGGCGTCCACCTATTCCGGCGGGATGCTGCGCCGGCTCGACCTGGCGATGACGCTCGTCGGCAACCCGCGCGTGATCTTCCTGGACGAGCCGACCACCGGGCTGGACCCGCGCAGCCGCCGCGACATGTGGCAGATCGTCCGCGACCTGGTGGCCGACGGCGTCACCATCCTCCTGACCACGCAGTATCTGGAGGAGGCCGACGAACTGTCCGACCGGATCGCGGTCCTGGACCACGGCCGGGTGGTCGCCGAGGGCACGGCCGAGGAGTTGAAGCGCCGCATCCCCGGCGGGCACGTCCGGTTGCGGTTCGCCGACCCGCAGGGTCTCGACCAGGCGGTACGGGTGCTCGACCGGGCCACGCGCGAGCCCGACGCGCTCGCCCTGCGGGTGCCCGGCGACGGCAGCCTGCGCTCGCTGAAGGCTCTGATCGGCCGGCTCGACGACTGTGGCGTCGAGGTCGACGAGCTGTCCGTGCACACCCCCGACCTCGACGACGTCTTCCTCGCCCTCACCGACCGGAAGGTGACCACGCCATGAGCACCGCCGCCCTCAGATTCCACCCGCTGCGCGACTCGGCGACGATGCTGCGCCGCAACCTCCGGCGCATGCTGCGCTACCCGTCGATGACCGTGATGCTCGTCGGGATGCCCGTGGTCTTCCTGCTGCTCTTCGTCTACGTGCTCGGCGGCACGCTGGGGGCCGGGCTGGGCAGCGGCGGCGGGCGCGCCGAGTACGCCAACTACGTGGCGCCGGCGATCATCCTGATGACCGTGGCGGCCACGGTCCAGGGGACCGCGATCTCGATCGCCATGGACATGACCGAGGGCATCATCGCCCGTTTCCGCACCATGCACATCGCCCGGGTGTCGGTGCTGACCGGCCACGTCCTCGGCAGCATGATCCAGGCGGCGATCAGCCTGACCGTGGTGATCGGCGTGGCGTTGCTCGTCGGCTTCCGCCCCACCGCAGGTGCGGCCGGTTGGCTGGGCGCGGTCGGTCTCCTCGCGGCGGTGACGTTCGCGCTTGTCTGGTTGGCAGTCGCGCTCGGCCAGGTGAGCGAGAGCGTCGAGACGGCGAGCAACCTGCCGATGCCGCTGATCCTGCTGCCGTTCCTCGGCAGCGGGTTCGTGCCCACCGACTCGATGCCGGCCGGCCTGCGCTGGTTCGCCGAGTACCAGCCGTTCACCCCGATCATCGAGAGCCTGCGCGGGCTGCTCATGGACGAGCCGATCGGGCACGACGGCTGGATCGCGCTCGGCTGGTGCGCCGTCATCGCGCTCGGCGGCTACCTCTGGTCGAGGCGGCTGTTCAACCGCTAGACCCGGCGCGAAACCCCCGGTCCGCCGTCAGCGGATCCGGGGGCTCCGCCGTTCGATGAGCGTGACGTCCCGCCAGAGGCCGTGGTGACGGCCGATCCGCTCCCGGGTGCCGACCACCCGGAACCCGCAGGCCGCGTGCAGGGCCAGGCTGGCGGTGTTCTCCGGGAACACGCCGGACTGAATGGTCCAGACGCCGTCCGCCTCGGTGGAGGCGATCAGCGCGTCCAGCAGCATCCGGCCGACGCCGCGCCCGCGCGCCTCGGGATGCACGTAGACGGAGTGCTCGACCACCCCGGCGTAGACGCACCTGTCGGAGACCGCCGAACAGGCCACCCAACCGAGCACCTGCCCGGTCGGGTCGAGCGCCACCCACCGGTGGCCGGGTAGCCGGCCGGCGGTGAACCGGTCCCAGCCCGGCGGCTCGGTCTCGAACGTGGCGTCGCCCTCGTCGATGCCGAGGCGGTAGATCTCCAGCACGGCGTCGGCGTGCGCGTCGTCCATCGCGGCAACGGTGACCGTCATCGACGGGACGCTACCGGAGGCGGTAGACGGAGATGTGCGCGCGGCTGTCCGCGTCGAACGGCGTCCGGTCCCAGTCGGCGTACCGCTCGGCGAGGTGGAGGCCGGCCCGTTCCGCCATCTCGTCGATCTGCTCCGGCCAGGCGTAGCGCATGGCGAACGGGTGCAGGTGCACGCCCTCGGCGTCGAACGTGATCGTCTGCCGCACGAACGTCTGCGCCGCCCGGTCGTACCTGTGCATCCGGATGGTCGCCGAGTCCTCGGTCACGTCGCGGACCTGGACCTGCTCGTCCCGGTCGAAGCCGGCGGGGTCCGGCACGAAGGTCTCGATGACGAACGCCCCGCCCGGGGCCAGCACCCGGGCGACGTTGCGGAAGCACGCCGCCTGGCGCTCCGCGTCGACCAGGTTGAACAGCGTGTTGAAGACCAGGAAGACCAGACGGTACGGCCCGGGGACGGGCACGTCGGCCATGTCGCCGATGGTGACCGGCATGTGCTCGCCGCCCGGCTTGGCGCGCAGCCGCGCCACCATTTCCGGGGACGCCTCCACGCCCTCCACGGTCAGCCCGCGGGCGGCCAGGGGCAGGGCCACCCGGCCGGTGCCGACGGCCAGTTCGAGCACCGGACCGCCCTCGGCCAGCGGCGCGAGGAAGTCGACCGCCGGTGCGGGGTCAGGATTGCCAGGATTGTCGTAGGTTGCCGCCCAGAGTCGGCCGAAGTGACCGGGATCGTCGAAGACTGACATCACGCCAGCAGACCAGCGACCGTCCCCGGTGGACAACCGGATTACCGCGCCCGCAGCGCGTCGTCCACCCCGGTCTCCCGGCGGCCCAGGTGGACCGGATCCCGCCCGGACAGCACGTCCACCGTGGCCTTCACGCTGGCGCCGTACTCCCGGGTGGCGCTGATCCGCCACTGCCCGGCGTAGCGGCGGACGGTGTCGTCCCCGACGCCGTCGGCCTCGACGCCGACGTGCCGGCAGAGCGCCACCGCGCGGGGCAGGTGGAACGACTGGGTGACCACGGTGGCCCGCCGCACGCCGAAGACCCGCCGGGCCCGGACGCACGAGTCGTAGGTGTCGAAGCCGGCGTGGTCGAGCACCACCTTCTCGGCCGGCACGCCCCGGTCGACGAGCCAGCGGCGCATCGCGTCCGGCTCGTCGTAGTCCCAGTTCATGTGATCGCCGGAGACCAGGATCGCCTTGACCTTGCCGGCGGTGTAGAGCTGGCGGGCGATGTCCAGCCGGGCGGCCAGGAACGGCGACGGGGTGCCGTCGGGCTCCACCTTGGCGCCGAGCACCAGGGCCACCGGCGCTTCCGGCACGTCGGCGGCGGTGAACACGTGTCCGCGGGCGTCGGCGCGGATCCAGGCGACGCTCGCCGCGGTCGCAGCGGCCAGCAGCACCACGCCGGCCGCGGCGACCAGGACGAGCCGGCGGATCAGGCGTACGGCCCGCCGGTGGGTGGCGCGCCAGGCGCGCCAACGTGCGATCAGCCCCCGCATGGCGGCGATTGTGTCACGACCGTCCGGTCAGGAGATGTGGTGCAGGATGACGTTGTGTACGTGGTGGCTCTTGTCCGCGCCCCGGAACTCCACCTCGTAGGTGTGCGCGCCGACGTGCACGGCGATTGACCCGGTGGAGAAGAACGAACCACCCCAGGACTTGTTGCTCACCACGCTCACGCTGGTGATCTTCGAGTACGGGATGCTCGTGATGGCGTACCGCTTGCCGACGAAGGAGCGGTCCTGGATGATCACCCGCCGGTCGGTCAGGCCGATGAAGCCGGTGCCGGTGCCGACGGCGTCGTAGACGGCGATGATCTGTTCACCGGGCAGCAACCCACTCTGGATCTGCTGGAACTGTTCCTTGCGGTCGTACGTCGGGCCAGACATGCCCTAGACGGTAGGGCAGGCGTGCCAGCGCTCAGTGCTCGGTGACCGCCCGGACCGCGTCCTCGATGCGCGCCGCCAGCAGTACCTCACCCTCGGTGAGTGGCTCGCCGTCGTCGTGCCCCAGCCGGATCTGGGTGTGGTCGGCCCGGCGGCTGATCTCGGGGCGCAGGCGCAGGGCGTCGGCCACCACGGCCACCCGCTCGGTGAGCGCGGCGTGCTGGGTGTCGTCGAGGACCAGCGTACGGCGGATCTGCTCGCCCTCGCGCGTCCACCCGGACAGCAGGTCGAGTGCGTCGCTGAGGTAGTCGTGCTTCGCCCGGCTGCTGAACAGCACGCGCATCACCGCACCTCCCAGGCGTCGTTGTTGCCGGCTTGTGGCCAAATCGTCGCCATCCCGTGTCCCAGTCGACGCCCTCTAGTCTGTCGTCGCACAGATGGTGTGTCCACGCCCACACTTCCGTGTTCTGCTGGCCTGATGGCCGACTCAGCTACCCAAACCGCCGATTGATCTGGCACGCTGGTGGCCCGTGCGGACCGAACGGTGTAGCGAGGGCGGGCAGGCCGACCGGCGGGAGCCGAGAGTGGTCGTCGGAGCGGCGATCATCGTGGCGGGCCGGGTCCTCGCCTGCGAACGTTCTTCGCCGCCCGAGGTGGCGGGCCGGTGGGAGTTCCCCGGCGGCAAGGTCGAGCCGGGGGAGACCGAGACCGACGCGCTGGTCCGGGAGTGCGCCGAGGAGCTGGGCGTCCGGGTCGCGGTCGGCGCGCGGGTCGGTCGGGACGTGCGGATGGCGCACGGCCGGTCCGTCCTGCGGATCTACGCGGCCCGCCTGCTCCACGGCGACCAGCCGACCGCCCTGGAGCACGCCGAGCTGCGCTGGCTCTCCGCGGCCGAGCTGGACAGCGTCGCCTGGCTGCCGGCCGACGTGCCGATCGTGCCCGCGCTGCGCCCCCTGCTCGCCGAATCCTGACAACCGGACAGCAGGTCGGAAACGGGACGGGGGCCGGCGGCGTGTGCCGCTGGCCCCCGTCATCGTCGTGCCGCTGCTCAGTGCTTCGGCTCGTCCTGCTGCGGGTGGGCGAAGTTGAGGTGCTCCGCCGGCAGCGGGAACTCCACGTCGTCGCCGAACGGCGACGGCGCGGCGGCCCGGTCGAAGGTCAGCTCGGTCAGCGGCAGCCGGCCGCTGGCGTCGACCGCCGGGGCCGTCGGGTGCGGCACCTCGCGCTGCCAGTTGACGCCCTGCTGCGCCTGGCGCTCGGCATCGCTGTCGTGGGAGCCGCCGGCGTGCGAGTGCACCCCGCCGTGGGCCGCGCCGGCGGTCACCGCGCCGCTCGAATGCCCGCTGGTCGCGCTGGTCTGAGGCACCTGACCCCTCCGGAAGATCTTGTTACCGAGCCATACGAGGGGATCGTACCTGCGGTCGACGACCCGTTCCTTCATGGGGATGATCCCGTTGTCGGTGATCTTGATGTGCTCGGGGCAGACCTCGGTGCAGCACTTGGTGATGTTGCAGAAGCCGAGGCCCATCTCGGACTGCGCGTACTCCTTGCGGTCGGTGCGCGCGTCGAGCGGGTGCATGTCCAGCTCCGAGGCCCGGATGAAGAACCGGGGACCGGAGAACGCCTGCTTGTTCTCGTCGTGGTCACGGATCACGTGGCAGACGTTCTGGCAGAGGAAGCACTCGATGCACTTGCGGAACTCCTGCGAGCGCTCGACGTCGACCTGCTGCATCCGGTAGTCACCGGGCGCCACGTCCGGCGGGGGCGCGAACGCCGGCGTCTCCCGGGCCTTCTCGTAGTTGAACGAGACGTCGGTGACCAGGTCCCGGATCACCGGGAAGGTGCGCAGCGGGGTGACCGTGACGGTCTCCGCCTCCTCGAACGTCGACATCCGCGTCATGCAGCCCAGCCGCGGCTTGCCGTTGATCTCCATCGAGCAGGAGCCGCACTTGCCGGCCTTGCAGTTCCACCGGCACGCCAGGTCGGGCGCCTCGGTGGCCTGGAGCCGGTGGATCACGTCGAGGACGACCTCGCCCTCGTTCACCTCGACCGTGTAGTCCTTCAGGTCGCCGCCGGTCTCGTCGCCCCGCCAGATGCGGAACTGGCGCTTACTTCCCATCAGTTGTTCGCCTCCTCGGTGAGGGCGTCGAACTCGGCGAGTTCCTCGTCGGTCAGATACTTGGACAGCTCGGCCCGGTCGAAGAGCCCGATCAACTCCGGCCGCATCGTCGGCAGCGGTTTGTGGGTCAGCCGGACGGCGTGACCGTCGAGCGAGCAGACCAGGTTGACCCGCCGCCACGTCGGGTCCATCGCCGGGTAGTCCTCCCGGGTGTGGCCGCCGCGCGACTCCTGCCGCTCCAACGCCGCCTTCGCGGTGCACTCGGACACCACGAGCATGTTGCGCAGGTCGAGCGCCAGGTGCCAGCCCGGGTTGTAGCGCCGGCCGCCGACCGCGCTCACCTTCGCCACCCGTTCCCGCAGCTCGGCCAGCCGGCCCAGCGCGTCGGCCAGTTCGCCCTCCCGCCGGATGATGCCGACCAGGTCCCCCATCACCACCTGGAGATCCTGCTGGAGCTGGTAGGGGCTCTCGCCGGTGTCGCGCTGCAACGGCGCCAGCGCCGTCTCCACCGCGGCCTCCACCGCCGCCACCGACACCGCCGGGCGTGCGCTGAGCCCGTCGGCGTACGTCGCGGCGTGCCCGCCCGCCCGCTTGCCGAAGACCAGCAGGTCGGACAGGGAGTTGCCGCCGAGCCGGTTGGAGCCGTGCATGCCACCGGAGACCTCACCGGCGGCGAAGAGCCCGCGTACGGTGCCCGCCGCCGCGCCGGTGTCGGGGTCCACCTCGACGCCGCCCATCACGTAGTGGCAGGTCGGCCCGACCTCCATCGGCTCCTTGGTGATGTCGACGTCGGCCAGCTCCTTGAACTGGTGGTACATCGACGGCAGCCGGCGGCGGATCTCCTCCGCCGACTTGCGGGAGGCGATGTCGAGGTAGACGCCGCCGGCCGGCGTACCCCGGCCCTCCTTGACCTCGGTGTTGATCGCCCGGGCGACCTCGTCGCGGGGCAGCAGCTCCGGCGGACGCCTGTTGTTGTCCGGGTCGGTGTACCAGCGGTCCGCCTCCTCCTCCGTCTCCGCGTACTGCTTGCGGAAGACGTCCGGGACGTAGTCGAACATGAACCGCTTGCCGTCGGAGTTCTTCAGCACGCCGCCGTCGCCGCGCACCGACTCGGTGACCAGGATGCCCTTCACCGAGGGCGGCCAGACCATGCCGGTCGGGTGGAACTGGAGGAACTCCATGTTGATCAGCGTGGCCCCGGAACGCAGCGCCAGCGCGTGACCGTCACCGGTGTATTCCCAGGAGTTCGAGGTGACCTTGTAGGACCGGCCGACGCCGCCGGTGGCCAGCACCACGGCCGGCGCCTCGAAGAGGACGAACTCGCCGGACTCCCGGTAGTAGCCGAACGCCCCGGCGACGCGGTCGCCGTCGAGCAGCAGCTCGGTGATCGTGGTCTCGGAGAAGACCCGGATCCGGGCGTCGTAGCTGCCGAACTCGCGCTTGTCCTCCTGCTGGAGAGAAACGATCTTCTGCTGGAGCGTGCGGATCAGCTCCAGGCCGGTCCGGTCGCCCACGTGCGCCAGGCGCGGATATTCGTGGCCGCCGAAGTTGCGCTGCGAGATCTTGCCGTCCTTCGTCCGGTCGAACAGCGCGCCGTACGTCTCCAGCTCCCAGATCCGCTGCGGCGACTCCTTGGCGTGCAGTTCGGCCATCCGGAAGTTGTTGAGGAACTTGCCGCCCCGCATGGTGTCCCGGAAGTGCACCTGCCAGTTGTCCCGCGAGTTCACGTTGCCCATCGCCGCCGCGGCGCCGCCCTCGGCCATCACCGTGTGGGCCTTGCCGAACAGCGACTTCGAGATGATCGCGGTCTTCTTGCCGGCCAGCCGGGCCTCGATCGCCGCGCGCAGGCCGGCGCCGCCGGCCCCGATCACGACGACGTCGTAGTGGTGTCGTTCGATTCGCGTCTCAGTCATGTCCAGGCTCTCAGTTGATGAACCGCAGGTCGTTGAACCAGCCGGCGGCCACCGCCATCACGTAGAAGTCGGTGAGCGCCAGGGTGCCCAGGGTGATCCAGGCGAGCTGCATGTGCCGGACGTTCAACCACGACACGCCGGTCCACGCCTTGTAGCGCACCGGGTGCTTGGAGAAGTGCTTGAGCCGGCCGCCGATGATGTGCCGGCAGGAGTGGCAGGAGATGGTGTACGCCCACAGCATCACCACGTTCACCAGCAGCACGATGTTGCCCAGGCCGAAGCCGAAGCCCTCCGGGGAGTGGAAGGCGTAGATCGCGTCCCAGGTGTTGATCAGCGAGATGATCGCGGCGGCGTAGAAGAAGTAGCGGTGCAGGTTCTGCCCGAGCAGCGGGAACCGGGTCTCACCGCTGTAGGAATCGTGCCCGTCCGGCACCGCGCAGGCCGGCGGCGACAGCCAGAACGACCGGTAGTAGGCCTTGCGGTAGTAGTAGCAGGTCAGCCGGAACAGCAGCAGGAACGGCAGGGTCAGCGCCGCGTCCGGGATGATCCACCAGCCGGGCAGGAAGCTGCCGAAGTGTGAGGAGCCCTCGACGCACCGCTCGGTCACACAAGGTGAGTAGAACGGCGTCAGATAGTGGTATTGGTCGACCCAGTACCACTTGTGCATGAAGACCCGGACGGTCGCGTAGATGACCCAGGCACTGAGCCCGACGACGGTGATCAGTGGCGCGAGCCACCAGCGGTCGGTCCGCAACGTCTTCGCCGCGATGGCGGCACGCGCCCGCGCGCCCCGCGGCTGCGACCTCGGCGCCCTGGCCGACGTAGTTGTCATTTCGAGTCATCTCCCTGACGTCACTGTCACGTCCTGCGCACACGCGGGACCACGCCCCGAAACCGGCGCGGTCAAGTGACACACGTTACGCCGATCTTCACGGCCCGGCCGCGCAACGCAGTGTCCCGTGTGTCCCGCTGGTTGGAAAGACCCGAATCATAATCAAGATGCGCGGCGCGCCGACCGGTCACCTGGCGGAGCCGACCGGTCAGCCGGACGCGCCGCCGGTGAAGTTCCACGAGGCCAACCGCAGCGCCGGCGCCTCCGACCAGAACCCTTCGACGCGGTCCGGCTGGCGGACCGCACACCGGCCGAGGCCGAGCACCCGACCCGGCCCCAGCGCGCGCGGATAGGACTCGGTGAACCGGAAGTCGCGCACCGCCCTGGTCGGCACGCCGTCCTCGATCAGCCACACACCGTTGCGGGTCAGCCCGGTGATCACCAACTGCTTCGGATCCAGCACCCGCGTGTACCAGAAGTCGCTCACCAGCAACCCGCGCCGCACGCCGGCGACCAGGGCCGCCGTGTCCGGGTCACCCACCGCACCGGTCACCCCGGCGCTCACCGGCCCGGCCACCACCCCGCCGGCCGGACTCCCCGCCGGCAGCAGGCGGACGTTGCGCGCGATCGGGCCGAACGTCGACCCGCCGGGCATGCCGTGCCCGGTGGACCCGGCGCCCACCTCGGCCCCGCTGCGCCGGTCGTGCGCCACCGCCCCGGTGGTGCCCGCCTCCACCAGGGGCAACGCCCGCCGGGGCGTGCCCTCCAGGTCGAACGGCAGCATCGAGGCGTGCAACGGGTCGTCCACAAGCGTCACCGCCGGATCGAACTGGGCCGTGCCCGGCTCGGCGAAGGACTGCCCCTCGGTGTGCCGCTTGCCGTTGAAGCCGTACCAGGCGAGGTTGTGCAGCAGGTCCGCCACGGCCGCCGGCTCCAACACCACCTCGTACCGTCCCGCCGGCAACTCGACCGGGTCGGCCGCGGCCCGCGCCTTGGCCGCCGCGCGGGCGCCGAGCGCGGCGCCGTCCAGGTCGTCGAGGCGGTCGGCGCAGTGCCGGGCCACCCCGTCCGCGCCGCCGGTGCGGGCGATGCCGTCCATGGCCGCCTCGGCCGCCTGCCCCACCGCCGAGTGCCCGGCGGAGTTGACGAACGCCCCGGACAAGTACGCCGTGCGGCAGTAGCCGGCCGCCTCCAACCCCTCGACCGCGTCCACGAACGCGCGTACCCGGGCGGCCCGGTCGTCGGGGGACGCGAACGCGGTGGCCAGGTCGACGGCCGGGCCGGCCGGCGTCGGGGTCGGCGCGGTGAGCCCCGGCCAGGCCGGGTCGAGCGGGGCGAGCCGGGCCGCCGCCCGGGTCCGCTCGACGAGCGCGGCCAGCCCGTCCGGGTCGACCCGACTGCCGCCGCCCGTGGCGGTCCGGCCGTCCACGTGCAGCCGCAGGTGCACGGCGGTGCCGTTCTCGGCCACGTTCTGGTGGATGAACGAGTTGGCGAACCGGGTCAGGGCCAGCTCGGAGCGGGTAACGAGCACCTCGACCTCGGCGGCCGGTCCGGCCACGCGCTCGACCAGCTCCACCACCCGGGCCGCGAGTTCCCCTTCGTCGCTGCGCTCGGTGCGTTCGCTCACACCGTGCCACCTGGGCGTGCGCTCACGGCCCTCGCTGCGCTCGGTGCGTTCGCTCACGCCGTGCCGACCGGGCGTGCGCTCACGGCCCTCGCTGCGCTCGGTGCGTTCGCTCACGCGCGCACCCCCACGCGGACGCCGCGGAACCGGGCCGGCGCGGCCGGGTGACCGGTGTGCCCGACCTGGCCGGGCTGCCCCTTGCCGCAGTTGGGCGTGCCCCAGGCGACGCTTTCCGCGGAGAGCATGTCCATCGAGCGCCAGAAGACCGGCCCGATGCCGGTGTAGGTCGGGTTGCGCAGCATCCGCCCCCGCCGGCCGTTGCGCACCTCCCAGCCGACCTCGCACCCGAACTGGAAGTTGAGCCGCTTGTCGTCGATCGACCAGGACCTGTTGATGTCCATCAGCACCCCGTCGTCGGTGGCCGCGATGATCTCGTCGAGCGTGTGCGGGCCCGGTTCGAGGCCCACGTTCGTCATCCGCACCATCGGCAGCCGGGCCCAGCCGTCGGCGCGTACGCTGCCGCCGTGATCCAGGCCGGCGACGGCGGCCGAGTCGCGGCCGGCGAGCACGCCCACCCACCGGCCCTCGCGGACCGCGTCCCGGCGGACCGCCGGGGAACCCTCGTCGTCGAAGCCGAAGCTGCCGAGCGCGCCCGGGATGGTCGGGTCGATGGTCACGTTCATCAGCTCCGAGCCGTAGCGCAGCGAGCCGAGGCGGGTCAGGTCGAGCCAGGAGGTGCCGGCGAAGGCCGCCTCCCAGCCGAGGATGCGGTCCAGCTCGATGGCGTGCCCGACCGACTCGTGGATCTGCAACGCGAGCTGCTCGCCGCCGAGGATCAGGTCGGTCTCGCCGGCCGGGCACTCCGGCGCGGTGAGCAGCTCCCGGGACTCCTCCGCGATCCGGGCCGCGTGCGCGGCCAGGTCGAGCGAGGTGACCAGCTCCCAGCCGGTGGTGCCGTACTGCCCGCGGTAGCTCGGGTAGGACCGGCGTTGGGTCTCGCCGTCGCCGATCGAGGTGGCCGAGATGCCGCCGCCGCACTCCCGGATGTGCTGGTCGATCCGGTGGCCCTCGCTGGAGACGAACCACTTCGTCGTGTCCCAGATCTGGTAGAGCCCCTCGGCCAGGTCGGCGCCGTGCTCCCGCATCGTGGCGGTGGCGCCGACAAGCAGGTCGCCCTTTGTCGACAGCGGCACCCCGAGCGGGTCGACCGCGCACTCCGAGGCCCAGCTCGCCACCGCCGCGTCGACAGGCACCAGGTCGATCGGCGGGCCGGGAACCCGCGCGCTCGCGGCGGCGATCACCGCGGCGCGCCGGCCGGCGTCGCGGGCCGCGGCGTCGGACAGCTCGGGTACGGCGTGGAAGCCCCACCCGGAGCCGACCAGGGCGCGCACGCCCAGCCCGATGCTCTCGTGCTGGGTCAGCTCCTCGACGTCGCCGTTGCGGGCCGACATCGACTCGTAGCGGCGGTGCATCACCCGGGCGTCGGCGTAGCGGGCGCCCGCGTCGAGGGCGGCCTGCACGGCGGCGGTCGCCGCATCGAATCCCATGCGCCGACCCTAGGCGAGCGCACCGACATCCGTCAGGGGACGAGATCCTCCGGCCGGATCGTGGCCCGGACGGGTTCGGACAGCTCCAGCACGTCGCCGGGCTTGGTCACCGACACCTCCCGGTAGTGCCGCCCCTGCCGCCGGTAGAGGTGCAGCGTGCCGTTCTCCTGCTCGACGAGCAGGTACCACTCGATCTCGGCAGCGGCGTAGTAGTGCATCTTGAGCACCTTGTCGGTGGCCGCGTTGCCGGGTGAGATGACCTCGCAGACGAGTCGCACGTCCCGCGCCTCGATCATCGGCTCGTCGAAGTCGATCGGCTCGGTGACGACCAGATCGGGAATGGGGATCCGGCCCGGCCGGAGCCGGACGTTGACGGTCTCCAACAGTTCCAGGCCCACGCGGCGCGCCGCCGTCTCCAGCAGGTTGCCGAGATTGCGTTGGATCCGCTGGTGTCGCGGGGTTGGTGCCGGCGTCACGTGAAGGCTCCCGTCGAAGAGTTCGACGCGTTGCTGCGTCTCCCCGAGAGAGAGGTATTCCTCTTCGGTCCACGGGCCGTCGTGGTCGAACACCGCCGCCGTCATGGCTGACCTCCACCTCGCGTCGCCGGCATCGTGGCCGCTGCACGCGTTTCATCGTCGCACTTCGCGTCCGCCGCCGGAGCAACGCTGCCGAGTCGTGCGGTCAACCGAGCAGATCCTCCGGCCGGATAGTGACGCGTACGGGTTGGTGCAGGTTCAGTGTGTCGCCCCGCTTCGCAACGGAATGCTCGACGTAGTGCGTGTCCTGCCGCCGGTAGAGGCGCATGGTCAACGTGTCCTGTTCGACCAGCAGGTACCACTCGATCTGCGCTGCGGCGTAGTAGTGCATCTTGAGCACCTTGTCGGTCGCCGCGTGGCTAGGTGAGATGACCTCGCAGACCAGACGGACGTCGCTGGCCTCGATCACCGGTATGCGCAGGTCGATGTCGTCGGTGATGACCAGGTCGGGGATGGGGATGCGGCCAGGCCGCAGTCGTACGTTCACGGCTTCGAGCACCCGCAGGCCGGCCTTTCGCACCGGCGCGCGGAAGATCGCGCGAAGTTCGCCGGAGATGTTCTGATGCAGCGGGGTGGGACCAGGGGTCACGTAGAGGCTCCAGTCGAAGAGTTCGACGCGTTGCTGCGTCTCCCCGAGAGAGAGGTATTCCTCTTCGGTCCACGGGCCGTCGTGGTCGAACACCGCCGCCGTCATGGCTGACCTCCATCTCGTGTCGGCCGGGATCGTCAACCGTTCGCTCGGGACATCGTCGCACCTGCGGTGCGGTGACCGTGTCACTACGGTGAGCCATGCCTGGTGAATGTCCCAGGTGGCGGGCTGCGGGTCGGAGACCCAGTCGTTACGCTCTGACCGCTGACAGACCGCTCGATGTAGCTTATTTTCGCCTCCAGAGGGTTGCTGTAGGTTCTCTTCATCACCGAAGGGGAGGCGGTCATGAGCAGGTCGGAGACGGCGCCGTCCGGGGAGCCGGACCGCCCCGAGGTGCCGGAGCAACGCACCGCCGACGCGCCGTATCTCCAGGTCACGGACCTGCGGGTGCGGTTCGACACCGAGGACGGTGTGGTCCGGGCCGTGGACGGGGTGTCGTTCGCCGTCCAGCGGGGTCGCACGCTTGGCATCGTGGGCGAGTCCGGCTCCGGCAAGAGCGTGACGTCGTTGGCGATCCTCGGGCTGCACAACTCCACGCGCGCCACCATCACCGGGGAGATCTCCGTCGGCGGGCGTCAGCTTGTCGGCCTGCCCGAGGAGGAGGTACGGCGGCTGCGGGGCCGGGACATGGCGATGATCTTCCAGGATCCGCTGTCGGCGTTGCACCCCTACTTCACGGTGGGCCGGCAGATCGCCGAGGCGTACCGGGTGCACCACCCGAAGGCCGGCCGACGGGAGGCCCGGACGCGGGCGGTGGACATGCTGGGCCGGGTGGGCATCCCGCAGCCCGAGCGGCGGTACGAGCAGTATCCGCACGAGTTCTCCGGCGGCATGCGGCAGCGCGCGATGATCGCGATGGCCCTGGTCAACGACCCGGACCTGCTGATCGCCGACGAGCCGACCACGGCGTTGGACGTGACCGTGCAGGCGCAGATCCTGGACCTCCTCGCCGACCTCCAGGCGGAGTTCCGCTCGGCGATCATCCTGATCACCCACGACCTGGGCGTGGTGTCGCAGGTCGCCGACGACGTGCTTGTCATGTACGGGGGACGGGCGGTGGAGCGGGGCAGCGTGGCGCAGGTGCTGCGGGCGCCGCAGCATCCGTACACCTGGGGGTTGCTGTCGAGCGTGCCGTCGTTGCACGGCGACGCGGACGCGGACCTGGTGCCCATCCCGGGCAACCCGCCCAGCCTGATCAACCTGCCGTCGGGGTGCGCGTTCCACCCGCGGTGCCGGTACGCCGACGTCAACGGCGACCGGTCCCGCACCGAGGTCCCGCGGTTGCGCGACGCCGGCCAGCCGGGGCATCTGGTGGCCTGTCACCTGTCGGCGGCGGACCGGCAGCGGATCCACCGCGACGAGATCGCCCAGGGGGGAGTGGTCCGATGAGCATCGATGCGACAGCCGGCCGGTCGGCCCCGACCACGACGCCGGCCGAGACCGGGCCGCTGCTGTCGGTACGCGGACTGACCAAACACTTCCCCGTCCGCGAGGGACTGCGGGGCAGGGGGGCGGTGCGGGCGGTCGACGGGCTCGACTTCGACGTGCGGCCGGGGGAGACCCTCGGCCTGGTGGGGGAGTCGGGGTGCGGCAAGACCACCACCGGGCGCATGCTGGTGCGGCTGCTGGAACCGACCGCCGGCAGCATCACGTTCGCCGGCCGGGACATCACCCACGCCGGCCGCCGTGAGCTGCGCTCGCTGCGGCAGGACCTGCAGGTCATCTTCCAGGACCCGTACGCGTCGTTGAACCCCCGCCACACCGTCGGGCGGATCGTGGCGATGCCGTTGCAGGTCAACCGGATCACCCCGCCCGGCGGGGTGCGGAAGCGGGTCCAGGAATTGCTGGAACTAGTCGGGTTGAACCCGGAGCACTACAACAGGTACCCGCACGAGTTCTCCGGCGGGCAACGTCAACGCATCGGCATCGCCCGGGCACTGGCCCTGGAACCGAAACTCATCGTCGCCGACGAACCCGTCAGCGCGCTCGACGTCTCCATCCAGGCGCAGGTCATCAACCTGCTGCGCGACCTGCAACGCGACCTCGACCTGGCGTTCGTGTTCATCGCCCACGACCTGGCCGTGATCCGCCACTTCAGCCACCGCGTGGCAGTCATGTACCTCGGCCGGATCGTCGAGATCGGCGACCGGGACGCCATCTACACCCGCCCGCAACACCCGTACACCCGGGCGTTGCTGTCGGCCATCCCCGACGTCACCACGCTCGGGCCGGCCGGCCGCATCCGCCTCACCGGTGACGTGCCCACCCCGCTCAACCCGCCCTCCGGCTGCCGCTTCCGCACCCGCTGCTGGAAGGCCACCGACCGCTGCGCCACCGAAGAACCCGCACTCGTCACCCGCGACGGCGGCAGCCAACTCACCGCCTGCCACTACCCGGAGAGCGGGCCGGTGCGAGCCGCCGAGCCGGCCGGCGGCGGCGTTGTCGAGCCGGGGACGGCCGGCGGCGGGGTTGTCGAGCCGGGGACGGTCGGGGGCGGCGACACCCCGGAACTCAAGGAGGTGGCGGAATGAGCCTGTCCCCGGTCGAGGGCGTCGCGCTCGCCGAGATCGACTCACCGGGTGACGGCGACGAGCGCCGGGACCGGGAGTTCGTCGGCCGCTCGCCCGGCCAGCTCGCCCTGGCGCGGCTGCGGCGGGACCGCACCGCCCTGATCAGCGGCGCGCTGCTGGTCTTCTTCGTGCTCGTCGCGCTCGCCGTCCCGCTGATCCAGGCGCTGTACGGGGTGGGGCCGAAGGAGCAGTTCCAGAGCCGGCTCGACGGCTACGGCATGCCGCTCGGTTACGCCGGTGGCGTCACCGGCGAGCACTGGTTCGGGCTGGAACCCGGCCTGGGCCGGGACATCTTCGTCCGGATGGTGCACGGCCTGCGCACGTCGCTGTTCATCGCGTTCGCCGCCGCCGTGCTGACCGCAGTGATCGGCGTGACACTGGGTACGCTCGCCGGCTACCTGGGCGGCTGGCTGGACACGGTGATCAACTGGATCACCGACCTGACCCTGGCCATGCCGTTCCTGATCATCGCGCTGGCGCTGATGCCGACCGTGGCGCTGCGCTTCTACGGCCCACGGGAGGCCGTCCCGGCGTACTTCCAGATCGGGGTGCTCATCGCGATCTTCGCGCTCTTCGGCTGGACCAGCACCGCCCGCCTGGTCCGGGGTCAGATCATCGCGCTGCGCGAGCGCGAGTTCGTGGAGGCGGCCCGGGCCAGCGGCGCCGGGCTGGGACACATGCTGTTCCGGCAGTTGCTGCCGAACGTCTGGGCGCCGATCCTGGTCGCCTTCTCGCTCGCCGTGCCGCAATACATCACGAGCGAGGCGGCACTGTCGTTCATCGGCGTCGGGCTGACCGACGAGACGCCGAGCTTCGGGCGGATGATCTACCGCAGCCTCGACTACCTCCAGACCGACCCGGCGTACGTCTTCTTCCCCGGCATCACGATCTTCGCGCTCGTGTTCGCCTTCAACCTCTTCGGCGACGCGCTGCGCGACGCGCTCGACCCGAAGTCGTCCCGGTAGGAGGCCGACCCATGACGCGTTTCCTCGTCCGCCGGCTGCTCTCGGCCGCGCTCACGCTCTTCGCGGTGAGCGTGCTCAGCTTCCTGATGTTCTTCGCCCTGCCCCGCGACCCGGTCAGCGGCATGTGCCCGAAGAACTGCAACCCGGAGCGGCTGGAACGGGTCCGCCAGGAGTTGGGCCTGCGCGATCCGCTGATCAGCCAGTACGCCGGTTACATGAAGGGCATCGTCACCGGCCGGGACCTGGGCAGCGCCCAGGGCGGTAGGTGCGACGCGCCCTGCCTCGGCTGGTCGTACGTCTCCAACGAGGCCGTCTCGGACACCATCGCCCGGGTGCTGCCGGTGACGCTGAGCATCGTCATCCCGGCCGCCGTCCTGTGGCTGTTGCTCGGCGTCGGCCTGGGCATGCTCTCGGCGCTGCGCCGCGGTAGCTGGCTGGACCGGGCGGCGATCGGCTTCTCCCTGACCGGCGCCTCCCTCCAGCTCTACTTCGTCGGCGCGGTGCTGCTCATCGTCTTCGTCTACAACCTGCGGCTGCTGCCGGTGCCCCGCTACACATCGCTCTTCGACGATCCGCTGAAGTGGGGCAGCGGGCTGGTGCTGGCCTGGGTGGCGCTCGCCTTCCTCTTCTCCGCCATCTACGCCCGACTGTCCCGGGCCCAGATGCTGGAGACGCTGTCGGAGGACTTCGTCCGCACCGCGCGGGCCAAGGGCCTGGCCAAACGATCCGTCTACGGCCGGCACGCGCTGCGCGCCGCGATCACGCCGGTGGTGACCATCGCCGGGCTGGACGTCGGCGGCGCGCTCGGCGGGACCGTGATCACCGAGACGACCTTCGGCCTGAACGGGATGGGCCGGACCGCCGTCGACGCGGTCCGCGCCGGTGATCTGCCGACCATCATGGCGACCGTGCTGATCGCGGCCGTCTTCGTGGTGCTGGCGAACGTGGTGGTGGACCTGCTCTACGCCGTCATCGATCCCCGGGTGCGGCTGGGCTGAACGAACCCATCGAAACCAATTCCTGGAGGTAGAAGATGAGACGACCACGCGCAGTGGCCGCCGTCGGCGCCATCGCACTCGTGGTGGGGCTGGGCGCCTGCTCGAAGAACACGGGCGAGGGCACCGAGGTCGACGGCAACCGGCAGCAGACCGGCGTCATCGCGACCGACCCGAAGGACTCGCAGGGGCCGGCGGCGGAGGTGGACGGCGCGGCCAAGGGCGGCACGTTCACCATCATCCGGGAGACCTCCATCTCCCACCTGGACCCGCAGCGGACGTACTCGTTCGCCGGCCTGATGGCCAGCCCGCTCTTCGCGCGCTACCTGACCACCTGGAAGGACGACGGCAAGGGCGGCCTGGTCCTGGTGGGCGACCTGGCCGAGACCCCGGGCAAGAACGTCAACGACGACTGCAAGGTCTGGGAGTTCACCATCAAGGACGGGGTGAAGTTCGAGGACGGCAGCCCGATCACCGCCAAGGAGATCGCGTACGGCATCGCCCGCTCCTTCGACCCGGACCTCACCAGCGGCCCGACCTACATCCAGGAGTGGTTGGCCGACAGCCCGCAGTACGACACCAAGTGGGACTTCAAGAAGAACAAGACGTCGCTGCCGCCGGGTCTGACCACGCCGGACGACAAGACCCTGCGCTTCGAGTTCGCCAAGCCCCGCTGCGACCTGCCGTTCGCGGTCTCGCTGCCCACCACCGCGCCGCTGAAGCCGGAGAAGGACACCGGGGTCAACCTGGACCAGCGGCCGTTCTCGTCCGGCCCCTACAAGATCGCCAACAACCAGGTCGGCGTCCAGCTCACGCTGGACCGCAACCCGAACTGGGACCCGAAGACCGACCCGGTGCGGCACCAGTACCCGGACCAGTTCGTCTGGACCTTCGGCCCGACCGCGGACGCCGCCAACAACCGGGTGATCGCCGACAACGGCGCCGACCAGAGCGCGATCGCCTTCAACTCGGTGCCCGCCTCGCTCGTCGCCAAGGTCGCCGGTGACGCCGCGCTGAAGTCGCGGACGCTGCTGTCCCCGACCCCGAGCGCCAACCAGCTCGTGATCAACACCCAGCGGGTCAAGGACCTGAAGATCCGCCAGGCGCTCAACTACGCGATCGACCGCGAGGGCATGGTCAAGGCGCTCGGCGGACAGACCGTCGCCCAGCCGATCACCACCCTGATGCCGCCTTCCACCATCGGCTACAAGGCGTACGACGCCTACCCGGCGGGCGCCAACGGCAACACGGAGAAGGCGAAGGAACTGCTCGGCGGTCAGACGCCCGAGCTGGTCCTCGGCGTCGCCGACAACACCACCGAGCAGCAGCAGGCGGTGCAGCTCAAGGGCAACCTGGAGCGCGCCGGCTTCAAGATCACGGTCCGGAACATCCCGGACGACTCGAAGCTGGACGAGATCAAGAAGAAGGACAACCCGTGGGACCTCTACATCGGTAACTGGGCCGCCGACTGGCCGAGCGGCGCCTCGATCCTGCCGGTGCTCTACGACGGCCGCACCATCAAGGCCGAGGGCAACAGCAACCAGTCCTACTTCAACGACGACGCG
The DNA here is from genome assembly GCF_029581215.1 of Micromonospora sp. WMMD975. Classification (NCBI taxonomy): domain Bacteria; kingdom Bacillati; phylum Actinomycetota; class Actinomycetes; order Micromonosporales; family Micromonosporaceae; genus Micromonospora; species Micromonospora sp. WMMD975. The sequence goes on along the minus strand of NZ_CP120739.1, from coordinate 4,761,995 downwards.
ATCAACGCCGAGATGGACCGGATCCTGGCCATGCCCCCGGCCGACCAGGGCCCGGAGTGGGGCAAGCTCGACGAGCGGATCATGAAGGAGTTCGCGCCCGTGGTCCCGCTCTACGTCGACGTGGCGTACAACGTGCACGGCTCCAAGGCCGGCGGCGTCTTCATCTCCTCCGTCTTCGGCTACCCGAACTTCATCAACGCCTACGTCAAGCAGTAGAGCCGCACGTCGGGAGGGGTGAGCAGCCGCGGGCTGCCCACCCCTCCCGCTCACCTGGTCTCGTTGGGACGCCGCGCAGGCGGGCAACCGGCCGTACGGTGGTCCACGCTCCGGCCCGGGCGGCGATCGTTTTGGCCACGATCAACATAGCCCCAGTCGTGGGGTTACTCGTCGTCGTCCGCCGGCCGGGGTGGTCGGTGGTCCCGGATGTAGCGTTCCACATCCCGCTTGAGCCAGACCGCGCCGACCGACAGCTCCTGGTACGGCGCAGGAAACGCGGGGTGCCTCCGGATCTCCCGAAACCTCGACCTGCCCACCCCGAGCATCTTCAAGATCTCACCGGCCGCGACGAGTTCGCCTGGTCCCGTCTCCTTGGTCACGCCTTCGACGGTAGGAGCGTGCAGGCCCGTCAGTGACTACGCGGTTAAATGGTCCCACCAATGTGGGCCCGTCAAGGTTGACGGGGTGGCAAGCGTCGGGGTTCGATGGGTGAGGTCCCCGCTCTGCTGGAGGCATGACTCCGTAGGGCGGGGTGTCCCTGGCGTCGGGCATGCTCCAGGAGGTCGAAATGCAGCGACACGCCCCGCTCAAGCCGCTCTGGATCTGCACCGCCTGCGCCCACCCCTGGCCTTGCGGACCCGCCCGGTTGGAGCTGGCCGCCCAGTACGCCGGCGAATCGCAGTACCTGGCGTTGGATATGGCGGGGCTGATGAACGAGGCGGCCGAAGACCTGACCCGGCTGTACCCGAACCCGCCCGACCTGTTGGCGCTCTACGGCAGGTTCCTCGGCTGGGTCCGGCACTGCACGGTCCACCGCAGCCAGATCCGCCACCTCGGCCACATCGAGCCCTGACCGCCTCTGGCGACGCGCCTGGCACGCAAGTGTTAATAGGGGCCCCTTCCTCTACCGAATGCGTTAAGCGGGGCCCCCGCCTTACAGGTGGCGGCGGAGGAAATCCAGCTCCAGGGGGAGGAGGCGCTCCGCGACGCCGCCCGCCGCCAGGTGGCTGGCACCGGTCAGCGGCAGGACGGCATGCGGGCGGCCGGTGGACAGCAGCGCGGCCGAGAGCCGCAGCGTGTGCGCGGCCAGCACGTTGTCGTCGACCAGGCCGTGCACCAGCAGCATGGGCCGGGCCTCGGCCGGGTCGCCGAACGGCTCGGCGGCCAGCTCGACCAGCGAGTGGTGGGCGTAGACGTCCATGCCGTCCTCCGGCAGGCCCAGGTAACGCTCGGTGTAGGCGGTGTCGTACCAGGCCCAGTCGGTGACCGGCGCGCCGACGATCGCACACTTGAACAGCTCCGGATGGCGCAGCACCGCCAGGCCGGCGAGCCAGCCGCCGAACGACCATCCGCGCACCGCCACCCGGTCCAGGTCCAGGTCGGGGTGCTTGCCGGCGAGCGCGGTAAGCGCGTCCACCTGGTCGCTCAGGATCACGTCCGCGACCCGGCGGTGGATCGCCTTCTCGAACGAGGGCGCGATACCAGGCGTACCCCGGTTGTCGACGGTCACCACGGCGAAGCCCTGATCGGCCCACCACTGCCGTTCCAACCAGGCGCCCCGCACGGCGACGACCTCCTGGTGCCCCGGGCCGCCGTAGACGTCCACCAGCACCGGCAGCCGGGTGCCCTTCACGTGCTCGGCCGGGTAGAGCACCGCGCTCGGGAGCCGCCTGTCGGTCACCCGCACCAGCGTCGGTCGGGGAGCGTACGACGGGACGGCGGCGAGCGAACGCAACTCGCCCACCTCACGGTCGCCGTGCCAGATCCGCCAGCGGACCCCGGCGTGCTCGAGCGACGCGACCCCCACCGCGAGCGTGGACCCGCCGATCGCGGCGGTGTGCCAGCCGGGGTCGCTGCCCATCCGGCGGGCGTCCATCCCGCCGCCGATGGTGGTCCGCACCCGGTAGAGGTGGCTCTGGCTCGGCTCGCCCTCGCTCGCCTCGACGAGCAGGTCGGCGGCCGTGTTCGGGCCGCCCGGCAACCGTCCGACCACCCGCCGCACGTACAGCGAGGGCGGGGTGAGCAGCGTGCCGTCGGCGAACAGGCAGCGGGCGTCGTACCCGTCGTGGGCCAGCTCGCCCCCGACCAGCACCCGCCCGTCGGGCAGGTGCGCCGGCGTGCCGGGGATCGGCTCCACCCAGCGCGGGTCGGCCAGCTCGGCGTGCACCTGCGTCTCGCCGGTGCGCGGGTCCACCGCGAGCACCAGGCCGTGCTGCTGCGAGCGGCGCAGCACCGTGATCAGGGGCCCGCCGTCCGCCCACTCCACCGCGCTCAGATAGGGGTAGGTCTCCCGGTCCCAGTGCACGTCGACCCAGCCGTCGTCGAGGTCGAGCAGGTGCAGGCTGACCTCCGCGTTCGGGCCACCCGCCCGGGGGTACGCCACCGACGTCGGCGGGCTCGCCGGGTCGGCCGGGTCGTGCAGGTACCAGCGGGGCAGGCGGGACTCGTCGACCCGGGCGGCCAACACCGAGCGCCCGTCCGGGGCCCACCAGTAGCCCCGGTACCTGCGGAACTCCTCGGCCGCGATGTGCTCGGCCAGCCCCCAGGTCACCCCGCTGTCCTCGCCGGCGAGCAGGTTGTCCGTACCGTCCGGTTCGACCACCCGGAGCTGACCCCGGCGGACGCCCTCGGCGGTGTCGGTGACGTAGGCCAGCCGCTCGCCGGTCGGGTCGGGCCGGGGGTCGATCACCGGCCCGACGGTGGCCACCTCGACCACGTCGCCGTGCCCCAGGTCGGCCCGGAACAGCCGCCCGGCCAGCGCGAACACGGCCACCCGACCGGCCGCGTCGAGCGCGTACGAGCCGATGCCGCCGGCGCTGAGCCGCAGCCGCTCGCGCAGCGCCCGCTCGCCCGGCGCCACCCGCGCCGGTTCGGCGTCGGCGCCCAGCAGCACCGCCGGGTCCGCGACCAGACGCTCCTCGCCGGTGTCGACGTCGAGCAGCCAGAGCGCGTCGGCCGGATCCTCCGGTCCCGCGGAACGCAGGAAGAGCACCCGGGAGCCGTCCCCCGCGACGGTGACGGCGCGCGGCGCCCCGTGGCTGAACCGACGGGTACGGGCGGCCAGCTCGGGAAAGTCCACGCCTGCAGATCGTAGGCGGGCGTCGGGCGTGATGTGAGCGACCTGGGCGTACGCATCACCGTCGGGGCGGCAGGACCGCCGGTTAGAGTGACGGGCGTGACGACGCTGCCCGACCGACGCCTCCTGCTGGTCCACGCGCATCCCGACGACGAGTCGATCGGCACCGGCGCGACGATGGCGCACTACGCCGCCGCCGGCGCCCACGTCACGCTTGTGACCTGCACGCTCGGCGAGGAGGGCGAGATCCACGTGCCGGCGCTGGCGCGGCTGGCCGCGGCCGAGGCCGACCAGCTCGGCGGCTACCGGATCGGGGAGTTGGACGCGGCCTGCGCCGCGCTCGGCGTCACCGATCACCGGTTCCTCGGCGGTGCGGGCCGCTACCGCGACTCCGGGATGATGGGGTTGGTCACCAACGAGCACCCGCGGGCGTTCTGGCGGGCCGACCTGGACACCGCCGCCGGGCACCTGCTGGAGGTCATCCGCGAGGTCCGCCCCCAGGTCGTGATCACGTACGACCCGAACGGCTTCTACGGCCACCCCGACCACATCCAGGCGCACCGGGTGGCGATGCGCGGGGTGGAGTTGGCCGCGGCCGAGGGGATCGCCCCGGCGAAGGTCTACTGGACGGCCATGCCGCGCAGCGTGCTCGACGCCGGCCTGGAGGCGTTCACCGAGTCGTCGGACAACCCGTTCGCCGGCATCTCCGACGTGTCGGAGCTGCCGTTCGGCACCCCGGACGCACAGATCGCGGCGCGGATCGACGCCACCGAGCGGCACGCCGCGAAGGAGGCGGCGATGCGCGCGCACGCCACCCAGATCCCGGCCAACTCCTGGCTGTACGCCATCGCCGGCAACTTCGGCGCCGAGTTCATGGGCGTCGAATACTTCACGCTCGCGGTCGGCGAGAAGGGTCCGGGCGCCGGCCCGTACGGCTGGGAGGACGACCTCTTCGCCGGGGTGGCCCTGGACGGGCCGGACCGTGCACCGGTCGCGGCGGCCGGTCTCCGGTGACGTCGCCCGCCGTACCCGTGTCGGTCCTTCCCGAGCCGCAGCCGCCCGCACCGCCGAGCCGGGCGGAGCGGACGCTCGACGGCGTGCTGCGGGTGGTCGGCGGCGTGGTGGCGGTGTGGGCCGGCGTGCTCGTCGCGCTGCTCGACCTGATCTTCGCGACCTGGGCCTGGGAGACGGTGCAGGGCCGCTCCGGTGGTGCGCAGGCGCTCGTCGGCATCGGGCTGGCGGTCGCCGGGATCGCCGCGGTGGCGGCGTCGACGGTGCTGCTGGGCTGGTTCGCGCACTCCTCGACCGGCAGCCGGTGGGCGGTGGCGCTGGCCGCGGTGCCGTGGTTCCTGGTGATCGTCGTGGGCGGGTTCCGGACCACCGAGGGTGACCTGGCCCTGGCCGGCGACAACGTGCTCGGCCTCGCGCTGATCGTGACCGGCGCGGTCACGTTCGCGGTGCTCGGTTTCCGGCACCTCGTGGCGCCGCCGCCCGCGCCGAGCTGACCGCCGCCGCCCGCGCCGAGCTGACCGCCGCTTCCCGCGCGGGCCGAGGTGCTGACGCCGCACAGGTGACGGTGGTAGACACTTCTGCCAGAGGCCCGCCGCGGCGGCGGGCGGTACGGCGGGAGGCGTGCGATGGGTCAGCGGTGGCGTGCGGTCGGCGTGCTGGCGGCCGGGTTGTTCGTGGTGAACGTGGTGGCCCGGCTGGTCATCACATTCGCCTTTCCGGACGACGACACCGCCGCCGGCCGGGTCTCGCTCGTGATGTTCCTGGCGATCGGCCTGATCCTGGCCGGTGTCTCGTTCCGGTGGGGCGCCGACCGGCCGGTGGGGCACTGGGCCGGTGACCTGGCCGTCGCGGTGGTCACCGCGCTGGCGCTGACCGTGTTCGTCGGCCCGCTGCTCGTCGGCGAGAACCCGTTCGGCGGCGGCGCCGGCCTCTTCTTCGCCCAGATCTGGCTCTACCTGGCGGCCACCGCGGCCGGTGTGCTGATCGGTTTCCTGACCCTGACCGCGCTCGGCCGGGACTTCCGCTCCCGCCAGCTCAAGCGGTACGCCGAGCTGAAGCAGTCGCGGCCCCGCAAGGTCGTCCGCCGCTGACGTCAGGGCGCCACCCGGGTCAGGTAGGTGTGGTGGGTGGTGAAGCCGAGCTGGCGGTAGAGCCCGACGGCGGCGACGTTGCGCTGCTCCACCTGGAGGAACGCGCGGGTCGCGCCCTCGGCGGCGGCCCAGCCGGCCAGGGCGCGGACGACGGCGCCGGCGTACCCCTGCCGGCGGGCCTCCGGCAGCACCTCGAGCAGGCACACGCCGAGCCACCGGCCCTCGCCGGTGACCGTGCCGCGCCCCACCGCGAGCAGCCGGCCGTCGACCCGCAGCTCGGCGAAGCGGATCCGGTCCACGGCGGTGAGCACGTGCCGCGCGGCGTCCGGGAGGCCGCCCTTGCGGTCGGCGGCGACACCCAGCCAGTCGTCGGTGGGCGCGGCTTTCAGCGCCACGGGCGGCAGGTCGGCGGCGTCCGGCTGCGGCGCGGGGGCGGTCAGGGTGGCCAGTGGGACGGTCTGCACCAGCACAGGCGGGCGGGACGTCCAGCCGCGCGCGTCCAGCTCCGTGCCGACCGGGGCGGCCAGCGGCAGCGGCGTGTTCACCAGGGCCGGCTGGCCGTGGTCGGCGTACCAGCGTTGCACCGCGTCCAGCGCCGCGGGCAGCGGGCGGTCCGGGTCGCCGATCGGCAGCGCGCTGTTCGCCCGGCCGGTCCAGCGGGCGGCGGCGCGCAGCCGCCAGTCGCCGAGCCGTCCGCGTACCGGGGCCGGCCAGGCTTCGTCGGCGGCTGTCTCCAACGCGATCATCGCGGCGGCGGTCGGCCGGCGGGCCGGCGGCACCCGCCGGGCCCGGTGCACCTCGTCGACCGGGACGCGCAGCGGCCCGCCGTCGGTGGCCAACGTGATGTGGGTCTCGCTCAGCTCGACAAGCTCGCCGAGCGCGTCCGCGAACAGCGGTCGGCCCTCGCGAATCCCCACAATCCGGCGGACCACTATTCGGTATCCCACGTCCTGCTGTCGGAGCACGATCGACCCCCTCCCCGGCGAGATACTAGGCTCTTACCGTTGCGGATGATCGCGACGAGTCTTGCGGAGGAGAAGACCGGTGACCTACATCATCGCCGAGCCGTGCGTGGATGTGCTCGACAAGGCATGCATCGAGGAGTGCCCGGTCGACTGCATCTACGAGGGCAACCGGATGCTCTACATCCACCCCGACGAGTGCGTCGACTGTGGTGCCTGTGAGCCGGTCTGCCCGGTCGAAGCGATCTTCTACGAGGACGACGTGCCGGAGCAGTGGAAGGACTACACCGGCGCGAACTACGAGTTCTTCGAGGACCTGGGCTCGCCCGGGGGCGCCTCGAAGGTCGGCAAGGTGGAGAAGGACGCCACCTTCGTCGCCGCGCAGCCGCCGCGCGGCGAGGGCCACTGAGCCGGCCCACGCCGGTCTCGGCGCGGCTGCCCGAGTTCACCTGGGACACGCTGGACGCTGCGGCCACCACGGCCGCGGCGCACCCGGACGGTCTCATCAACCTCTCCATGGGTACGCCCGTCGACCCGGTGCCGCCGCTGATCCGGCGGGCGCTCGCCGACGCGTCGGACGCGCCGGGCTATCCGCTGACCGCCGGCACGCCCGCGCTGCGGGACGCCATCGCGGCCTGGGTGGCCCGTGCCTGCGGCGCGGGCGTCGACGGGCTGGGCGTGCTGCCCACGATCGGCTCCAAGGAGCTGGTGGCCTGGCTGCCCACGCTGCTCGGGCTCGGCCCCGGTGACGTGGTCGTGGTGCCGTCCGTCGCCTACCCGACGTACGAGGACGGGGCACGGCTGGCCGGCGCGACCACGGTGCGCAGCGACTCGCTGACCGCGCTCGGTCCCGATCCCCGGGTCCGCCTGGTCTGGGTCAACTCGCCGGGTAACCCGACCGGTCGGGTGCTGCCCGCGGCCCACCTGCGCAAGGTGGTCGAGTGGGCCCGGGAGCGGGGCGCGGTGGTCGCCAGCGACGAGTGCTACCTGCCGCTGGGCTGGGACGCCGAACCCGTCTCGGTCCTCTCCCCGCAGGTGTGCGGCGGGTCGTACGCCGGCGTGCTGGCCGTGCACTCGCTCTCCAAGCGCTCCAACCTGGCCGGCTACCGGGCCGGCTTCGTGGCCGGCGACCCGGCGTTGACGGCGGAGCTTCTCAAGATCCGCAAGCACGCCGGCATGATCGTGCCGGCGCCGGTGCAGGCCGCCATGGTGGCCGCGCTCGGCGACCAGGCGCACGCCGACGCGCAGCGGGAGCGCTACCGGGCCCGGCGGGAGACGCTGCGGGCGGCGTTCACCGCCGCCGGTTTCACGGTCGAGCACTCCGAGGCCGGGCTCTATCTCTGGCTGACCCGCGACGAGGACTGCTGGGACACCGTCGACTGGCTGGCCCGGCGGGGGATCCTGGTCGCCGCCGGTGTCTTCTACGGCCCGGCCGGCGCCCGGCACGTGCGGGTGGCGCTCACCGAGTCCGACGCGCACATCAACGCGGTGCCCACCCGCCTCGCCGGCTCGTAAGGCGGGGGCCCCGCTTAACGCTTTCGGTAGAGGCGGGGCCCCTTCTTAACACCAGGTGTTAATAGGGGCCCCCGCCTTACACCCGGGCCTCGGCGGGACGGCGGGCGATATCCTCGGCGGGACTTTCCGCGGGGCCACCCGGGCTCCGCCGACGACGCGGACGCCGAGGTGGACCGATGGTGGGCGAGGCCGGCGGGTTGGCACGCGCCGCGGTGGTCGGGACCGGGCTGATCGGCGGCTCGGTGCTGCTCCGGCTCCGTGACGCCGGGCTCGACGTCGCCGGCTGGGACCCGGATCCGCAGACCCGCCGGCAGGTGCGCGAGCAGGGGGTCGCGGTCCCGGACACCGTCGAGGAGGCGGTGACCGGTCGGGACGTGGTGTTCGCCTGCGGCCCGCTGCCCACGCTGCCCGCCACCCTGGCCCGGGTGGCCGCCGCCACCGACGACGGGTGTGTGCTCACGGACGTGGGCAGCGTCAAGGCGGAGGTCACCGTCGCCGCCGCCGCGCAGGGGCTGGGGCACCGGTTCGTGCCCGGCCACCCGATGGCCGGCGCCGACCGGGCCGGGCCGGCCGCGGCCCGCCCGGAGCTGCTCGACGGCGCGGCCTGGGTGCTCTGCCCGGGGCCGACCGGGCTGGCCGCGTTCCGGCGGCTCGCCGCGTTGCTCGTCGACGTCTTCCACGCCCGGGTGGTGCCGATGTCGGCCCCGGAGCACGACGCCGCCGCCGCGCTCGCCTCGCACGTGCCGCACGTGCTCGCCGGCGCGCTGGCGGGCACGGTACGGCGGTCGGCGTTGCGGGAGGCGGTGCTGACGCTCGCGGCCGGCAGTTTCTCCGACGGCACCCGGGTCGCCGGGGGGCCACCCGAGCGGACCGCGAACATGCTGCTGGGCAACCGGGACCGGGTGTTGGCGGAGCTGGCCGAGGTGACCGCCTTCCTCGACGAGCTGACCGGCGCGCTGCGGGCCGGGGACGCCGGGGCGCTGGCCGACCGGCTGGCCGAGGCCCGGGCGGCGCGTGCCGCGTTGCGCGACCGCGGCCACAGCGTGCACCGGCGGGAGTTCCCGGCCGACGCGGACCACGCGGGCGAGCTGGCCTACCTGCGGGAGATCGGCACGGCGGGAGGCCACCTCACCGGGTGTCGGGTGGCGGGCGGCGCGGTCGGATACACCGCGCGACTGCCGGCCACCGCGCCGTTAGGCTGAGCGGCATGGCGGACGCACCTGTGGTCGCGGTACGCGGCGAGGCGTACCAGGAGGTCGCTCCCGAGCTGGCCCGGTTCACGGTGACCGCGGTCGCGCGGGACCGGGACCGGGAGACCACGCTGACCCGGCTGGCGGAACGGGCCGCCGCGGTGCGGGCGCTGCTCGACGCGGCCGGGCCGGTCGTCCAGGGGCGGGAGACCGGGCAGGTGAACGTCTGGCCGGTGACGAAGCGCTCGGGCGACCGGGTGGTGGCCTACCAGGGCCGGGTGAGCACCACGGTCACGGTCACCGATTTCACCGCGCTCGGCGAGCTGATGCTCCGCCTGGCCGACCACGAGCAGGTCGAGGTGGCGGGCCCGGTGTGGTCGCTGCGGCCGGACAGCCCGGCCTACCGGGCGGCGCGGCACGCCGCGATCGCCGACGCGCTGGCCCGCGCCCGGGAGTACGCGGAGGCGCTCGGTGCCCGCGTCACGGCGCTGCGGGAGCTGTCCGACACCGGCCTGACCGCCGCCCCGCCGATGCTTGCCAAGGCCGCGTACGCCGAGTCCGCGCCGGAGCTGGAGCTGGACCCGGCGCCGCAGCCGGTGCACGCGGCGGTGGAGGCGCGGTTCACCATCAGCGAGCCGGTGCTCGGCTGATGCCGCGGACAGAGGTGCTCGCGCTCGACGAGTTGGTCGCCCGGGCGCGGGCGCTCGCCGAGGACGGCCCGCGGCAGTTGCTCGGCATCGCCGGCGCGCCCGGCGTGGGTAAGTCCACGCTCGCGGAGCGGATCGTCGCCGAGGTCGGCCCGGCCGCCCGGCTGGTGCCGATGGACGGCTTCCACCTGGCCGGTTCGGCGCTGGCCCGGCTGGGCCGGGCGGGCCGCAAGGGCGCGCCGGACACGTTCGACGTCAACGGCTTCGTGGCCACCCTGCGCCGGTTGCGCCGGTTGGAGCCCACCTCGGTGTGGGCGCCGGAGTTCCGCCGTGACCTGGAGGAGCCGGTCGCGGGGGCGATCGAGGTGCCGCCGGAGGTGCGGCTGGTGGTCACCGAGGGCAACTATCTGCTGCTGCGGGACGAGCCGTGGGAGGAGGTGCGTTCGCTGCTGCACCGGGCCTGGTTCCTGGACCTGGACTCCGAGTTGCGGTTGCGTCGGCTCACTGACCGGCACGTGGCGTACGGGAAGTCGCCGGAGCAGGCCCGGGCGTGGGCGCTCGGCAGCGACGAGCGCAACGCCCGGCTGGTCGCCGGCACGGCCAAGCACGCCGACCTGGTGGTCCGGTTGGCGGACCCGCCGGAGGGGTGAGGGCGGTCAGCCGGCTCCCGGGCGGGGCGCCGGCACGCTCCGGCGCAGCAGTCGGGCCACCACGGCCCGCTCGCGGGTGAACTCCACCGCGTCCGGGTAGCCGCTGTGGCTGCGGATCGGCGGGTCGGCGACCTCGCCGCCGGACGGGTGCAGCGCTTCCGGGTCGGTCACCGACACGTCCCGCTGCCCGGCGCTGACCTGCCAGCCGAGCGGGTCGGTGTCGCGCCAGAAGTTCGTCCAGGCGACGTGCCCGTCGGGCCAGGTGACCGCGCGGGCCAGGGTGCGCAGCCGCTCCGGCCCGAAGTACGACGGGAAGACCCGGCCGTAGAGCCGGGTGAGCTGGCAGCCGTAGGAGAAGAACCAGGTCCGGTGCCGCCACCGGCGGGGCAGTTGCAGCAGCATCGCGGCGCAGATGACGGTGCCCTGGCTGTGCCCGGAGAGGATCACGCCGTCCATCCGGTCCGGATGGTGGGGCGGCAGCGCCAGCAGTCCGGCCACCCGGGTCTGGAGTTCCGGCACGGCGCGTTCGGCGTAGCTGGGCGGGGCGAGCGGGTGCGCGGCCCGCGGCCAGAACGTGCACACGTCCCAGATCACGCCGACCGAGCGGCGTACCGAGTCGGTGCGGTAGACCAGCCAGCCGAGCGCGCTCGTCACCACCGGCAGCCAGCCGAGTACGGCGTCGCCGAGTTCGGCGGCCCAGTGGACGGCGAGCTGCCAGCCGGGGGAGAGCGGGCCGGGCCGGTGGCCGGAGAGCGTGGCGGCGCAGCAGAGGGTGATCAGGACCGCGGACCCGGCCGCGTAGCCGCCGATCAGCCGGACCGCGTGTTCACCCACCAGCCGGTGCAGCGCCCGGTAGGTGCTGACGTCGCGGCAGCGGCGCAGGTCATGCGCGGAGAGGCCGCCGGCGGAGGTCAGCCCGGCGTACTCGGCGCGGCGCAGGCCGTGCAGCAGGACCGCGGCCCGGACCAGCAGCGCGAGCAGGGTGAGCAGCCCTACCACGCAGGCCAGTCCGGCCCAGAAGACGGCGAGCGGCGGCGTCACGCGGCTCGTGCCGGCGGGCGCGGCCGGTCCGGCGAGCCGTTCGCTGACCCAGTAGAGCAGCCCGGCGCAGTACGCGACGGCCATCATCCAGCCGAAGCCGGCGATGACCGCCGGCGCGCAGCCGTGCCAGGCGAGACCGGTGTACGCGCCGAGCGGCTGGGCCGGCACGGCGGGCCGGAGCCGGGGCAGCAGCAGCCCGGCGACGGCGAGCGCGATGGCCGGACCGACGAGCATCCAGGTCCGTAGTCCGGCCGGTGCGGTGGGCAGGCCGGGCAGGCCGCGTTCGATCCAGGCCACGCCGAGTGGCAGCAGCACGGCGGCGGCCACCGGTCCGGTCAGCGCCCGCCGGCCGGAGCGGTTGGCCGCGCCGATGGCCACCAGCAGCAGCACCTGGTAGGTGACCAGCCAGGCGAGTCCGGTCTCGTAGCCGGGCAGCGGGCGCGCGGTGAGACAGCCGGCGAGGTCCGGTGTCGTCGCGCATCCGACCGGCGGCCGGTACGTGCTCAGCGGCCGGCCGGCCGGACCCTCCGGGAGCAGCAGCAGGACGAAGGTGCCGACCAGCCCGAGCCCGGTGAGCGCCGCCACCGCGACGCTCCACCGACCCAGTGGGGTGGCGCCCTGGCGGCGGCTGAGCCAGGGGCGGCCCACCGCGACCACGGCGATCGTCACCACGGTGACGAACAGCGCCACGGTGGGCCAGGCGACGGCGGCCCGCAGGCCGCGCGGCGGATCCATGATCAGCACCGCGGCAACGGGTACGGCGGCGGCGGTCACCGCTCCGGTGCACAGGTGCAGCACCGCGGCCCGGCGCAACTGGCCCTCGCCGTTCCAGAACGTCGGGTCCTGGAGCGGGTTCTCCAGCGGCTCGGCCGGGTCAGCCGGCTCGGCCGGGTCGTCGCCGCGGCGGGCCGGCCGGGGGCGCGGCTCGGCCGGCATCTCCGCCTCGTACTGATAGGTGCGCCAGGCGAGCAGCCCGATCACGCCCAGCACGAGCAGCGGCAGCAGCAGCCCGAGGGCGAGTGTCCGGGTGCCCTCGCGCCACCAGGAGTTGCCGAGGAACTCCCACGGGCCGGGGATCTGGCCGAGGCACTGCGGGCCCACGCACTGCCAGCCGACGAGGTCCACGCCGATCCCGGTCACGGCGACCACCAGGGTGCAGGTCAGGCTCAGGCAGAACAGCCGGATGAGCCAGGCGGTGATGCCGGACCGGCTGGCCCAGCGTTCCCGGTCCGGGTCCGCCGGGATGCCGGCCCGGGCGTGCAGCGCGACGTTCGCCAGCGCGAAGGGCAGCAGCAGCGTCCAGAGGGCGCGTTGCAGGTCGCGCCGGGTCCGCGCGCCGGAGGTCAACGTCCCCCAGCTGTACGCCTCGACGTTGATCGGGTCGTCCCGCTCGGCGCCGGTGGAGCGGTAGAACCCGGTGACCTGTCCGCCGGCGACCAGCTCGGGTTGGGGAGTGCCGGCCCCTGGCCCGGGGGCGAGGCCCAGTAGCTGATCCGGCGGGGTGTTGGACACCCCGTGCACCCGTAGTTCCAGCACGCGCTCCATCGCGGTCCCCCAGAGTAAGCGTTCCACTACCCAGAGTGCTCGCTATTTCCGGAATCCGCATCCCCCGGAAGGGGTTGTTTCGGCAGCTCAGGCAATTAGGCCAGGGTTTTTATCGGGCGGGCGGGGTTACCCACCGCCACCACGTTCGCCGGCAGGTCGCGGGTCACCACCGCGCCGGCGCCGACGACCGTGTTGTCGCCGACGCTCACCCCGGCGAGCACGATCACCCCGCCGCCGAGCCAGGCGTTGTCGCCGATGGTGATCGGCTCGGCGGCCTCCCACTTGGCCCGGCGGGCCTCCGGCTCCACCGGATGCGTGGCGGTGAGCAGTTGCACGTTCGGTCCGAGTTGGACGTCCGCGCCGATGGTGATCCGGGCGACGTCGAGGAAGACCGCGTTGAAGTTGACGAAGCTGCGCGGCCCGAGGTGGGTCTGGTAGCCGTAGTCGCAGTGGAACGGCGGTCGGATCCAGGCGCCCTCGCCGAGCGAGCCGAGCAGGTCGCGCAGGGCGGCGAGGCGGCCCTGCGGATCGTCGGCGGAGCTGCGGTTGAAGCGTTCGGTGAGTCGGGCGGCGCGGTCCAGGTCGGCGATGATCGCGGGATCGTCGGCGATGTACGGCTCGCCGGCCAGCATCCGGTCCTTCATGGTCATCGACGGATCATCCCGGCCGGGTGGAGGGTTGGAGCCGGTTCGGTCGGATTAGTGACTTCCGATTGCATACCCGGTATGCAATGCTGGTAACCCACATCGATGTGACATGCGTCGATGAAACGCCTCACGAAGGAGAGAAGGTTGCCCCGGAATCGCAGAAAGCTGGCCGCGCTCGGCCTCGCCCTGGGCCTGGCGCTCGGCCTGCCCGTGCCCGCACACGCCGCCGCCCCGGCGGCGACGACCGGCACACCGGCCCACACGGGCACGTCCGGCCGACCGGCCACCGTCACCCTCATCACCGGCGACCAGGTCACCGTCGCCCCCGCCGGCCGGATCGCGGTACGCCCCGGCGCCGATCGCACCGGGATGCAGTTCGTGGTCCGCCGCGAGCGGCACGGCGTCAGCGTGGTGCCCCAGGACGCCCTGGCCCTGGTCCGGTCCGGCCGGCTCGACCCGCGACTGTTCGACGTCACCGGCCTGATCGCGGCCGGCTACGACGACGCGCACCGCGACACCGTGCCACTGCTTGTCGCGTACCGCCAAGGGGTGGCCCGGCGGGCCGCGAGCCCGCTCGCCGGCACCCGGGTGATCCGCGACCTGCCGGCGATCGGCGGCGCGGCGCTCGTCGCCACCAAGTCCGACACCGGCGCGCTCTGGCACGCGATCGGTGCGGACCGCTCCGGCGCCCGGCTCGACACGGCGGGGGGTGTCGACCGGATCTGGCTGGACGGCCGGCGGCAGCTGACGCTCGACCACAGCGTGCCCCAGATCGGCGCCCCGGCCGCCTGGTCCGCCGGATACACCGGCAAGGGCGTGACGGTCGCGGTGCTCGACACCGGCGTCGACCTCACCCACCCCGACCTGGCCGGCAGGGTCGCCGCGTCGCGCAACTTCAGCGAGGAGACCAACCCCGACGACATCGTCGGGCACGGCACCCACGTCGCCTCGATCATCGCCGGCAGCGGCGCCGCCTCCGGCGGGAAGTACCGGGGCGTGGCGCCGGACGCCACGCTGCTCTCCGGAAAGGTCTGCGAGGTCTACGGCTGCACCGACTCGGCGATCCTGGCCGGCATGCAGTGGGCCGCCGCCGAGCAGCACGCCACCGTGGTCAACCTGAGCCTGGGCGGCTACGACACGCCGGAGGTCGACCCGCTGGAGCAGGCGGTCAACACGCTCACCGCGCAGACCGGCACGCTCTTCGTGATCTCCGCCGGCAACGACGGCGCCGACGGCTCGGTCGGTTCGCCGGCCACCGCCGACGCCGCGCTGGCGGTCGGCGCGGTCGACCGGGACGACGAACTCGCCGTCTTCTCCAGCCGTGGGCCCCGGGTCGGCGACGGGGCCATCAAGCCGGACATCACCGCGCCGGGTGTGGAGATCGTGGCGGCGCGGGCCGCGCACGGCCAGATCGGCGACCCGGTGGGGGACGGGTACGTCTCCCTCTCCGGCACCTCGATGGCCGCCCCGCACGTGGCCGGCGCGGCGGCGCTGATCGCCCAGCAGCACCCCGGCTGGAACGCGGGCCGCTACAAGGCCACGCTGATGGCCTCGGCCCGGCCGCACCCCGAGCAGACCGCGTTCCAGCAGGGCGCCGGCCGGGTCGACGTGGCCCACGCGATCACCGAGCAGGTGACGAGCGAGCCCGCCTCGGTCTCGTTCGGCCTCGCGCTCTGGCCGCACGCCGACGACAAGCCGATCAGCAAGACCGTCACCTACCACAACGACGGCGCCGCCCCGCTCACCCTCGACCTGGGCACCGAGTTCACCGGCCCGGGCGGGCGGTCCGCGCCGGCCGGCATGCTCACCCTCAGCGACTCCCGGCTCACCGTCCCGGCCGGCGGCACCGCCCAGGCCACCGTCGTGGTGGACACCCGGCTCGGCGTCGACGGCTACTGGACCGGTCGGCTCGTCGCCCGATCCGGCGACACCGTCGCGGTGACCCCGCTGGCGGTCAACCGGGAGGTGGAGAGCTACGAGCTGACCGTGACCCACCGGAACCGGGCCGGCGCGCCCACCGACAGCTACTACACCACCCTGATCGGGCTCGACGACGGCTCGGTCCGGGACGTGTTCGGCGCCGCCGAGACCACGATCCGGGTGCCCAAGGGCCGGTACGGGGTGCAGAGCCTGCTCTTCGTGGACGGCGACGAGGGCTGGTCGGAGGTCTCCACGCTGACCCAGCCGGAGCTGGCGGTGACCGGGAACCAGCGGCTCACCCTGGACGCCCGGCGGGCGAAGCCGGTCCGCACCACGGTGCCGCAGCGCGGCGCGGCCCCGCTGCTGATCGACATCAGCGCCGCCTGGAACGTCGGTGACTTCTACGCCACCTTCGGGCTCCTGACGGACCGGTTCGACGGCCTCTACTCGGCCCAGCTCGGCCGCAACGTCTCCGACAAGGTCTTCGTCGGCGCACTGGCCAGCCAGTGGACCGAACCGACCGCGCCGGAACGCAGCCCGTACTTCTACGGGTTGAGCGACGTGTTCCCCGGCCGGTTCCCCACCGGGTTCGTCAGGCACTACCGACAGGCCGATCTGGCGACCGTCACCAGCCGGTTCGACAACGGCTACGCCGGGCTGGCCAACGAGCGGACCATCTACCCGGAACTCGACTACAACATGGGCGGCTCGGCGATCATCCTGCCGGCCCAGGTGCCGGGGAAGCGGATCGAACACCTCAGCACCGACCGCACCCGCTGGAGCTTCGAGCACGACTTCGGCCAGCCGAACCCGGACAACGGATGGCTGGAGCCGCAGGCGTTGCTGTCTGCCGGGCCGACCCGCTACCAGGCCGGCCACGCCTACTCCGAGGTCTGGAACAACGCGCCGTACGGCCCGTCCTTCGCGCCGCAGCCGCGCTTCCCCGAGGAGGGCATCACCCGCACCGGGGACACCGTCCTGGTCTCGCTGCCGACACACAGTGACGCGGCCGGTCACCAGGGCTTCTCGCTCACCGACACGGCACGCACCGCGCTCTACCGCAACGGCAAGCTGGTCGGTGCGGAGGCCGGCGCCGGGTACGGCGAGTTCGAGGTGCCCCCTGGTGCGGCGAACTACCGGCTCGACACCACGGCGACGCGCAGCTTCACGGACCTGAGCACCGAGGTCTCGGCGAGCTGGACGTTCCGCTCCAAGCGGGTGCCGGGCGACGAGCCGGCGCGGCTGCCGGCGATGGCGGTCCGGTTCACCCCGCCGCTGTCGGCGGACGGCGCCGCGCCGGCCGGCCGGACGTTCACCGTCCCGGTGGCGGTGCAACGCCAGCCGGGCGCGCCGTCCGGCAAGGTCACGGCGCTCGCCGTCGACGTCTCCTACGACGGTGGGAAGACGTGGCGGAAGGCGACCGTGACGAAGCGGGGCGGCGGCTGGACGGCCACCGTCAAGCACCCGGCCGGCCCCGGCTACGTGTCGCTGCGGGCCTCCGCCCGGGACGACGCCGGCAACACCGTGACCCAGCGGATCATCCAGGCGTACCGCCTGCGGTGAGCCCGCCCGTCCGGGCCCGCGACCTCGCGTCGCGGGCCCGGCGGGTGGTCAGTTCGCGTGCAGGGCGGCGTTCAGCTCGATGCCCCGGCCGGTGCGCGGCCTGGCCTCCAGCGCGCCGGTCACCGAGTTGCGCCAGAACAGCAACCCGTCCACGCCGGACAGCTCGCGGGCCTTGACCACCCGGCCGTCCGGCAGGCTGATCTTCGAGGCGGCGGTGATGTAGCAGCCGGCCTCCACCACGCAGTCGTCGCCGAGGGTGATCCCGACGCCGGCGTTCGCGCCGACCAGGCTGCGCTCGCCGATCCGCACCCTCTCGGTGCCGCCGCCGGAGAGCGTCCCCATGATCGAGGCGCCGCCGCCGATGTCGGAGCCGTCGCCGACCACGACACCCTGCACGATCCGCCCCTCCACCATCGAGGTGCCGAGCGTGCCGGCGTTGTAGTTGACGAAGCCCTCGTGCATCACGGTGGTGCCGGCGGCCAGGTGCGCGCCGAGCCGGACCCGGTCCGCGTCGGCGATCCGCACGCCGGCCGGCACCACGTAGTCGGTCATTCGGGGGAACTTGTCCACCCCGTACACCGCCAGGTGGCGGCCCGCGGCCCGCTCGATGACGCGCAGCTCGTCCACCCGCTCCGGCGGGCACGGGCCGGCCGAGGTCCAGGCCACGTTCGCCAGCTTGCCGAAGATGCCGTCGAGGTTCAGCTCGTTGGGCCGCACCAGGCGGTGGGAGAGCAGGTGCAACCGCAGGTACGCGTCGGCGGCGTCCTTGATCGGGTCGTCGAGCGAGCCGATCACCGTGGTCACCTCGACGGTACGCAGGCCGGGCAGCGCCCGCTCGCCGATCGCGCCCGGCGGCAGGTCCAGCACGTCGGCCTGGTCCTCCCCGGGCACCAGGGGCAGCTCGCCGAGCCCCAGCTTGCCGGTCGGGTACCAGGCGTCGAGCACCTGGTCGTCGGCGGTGACGGTGGCCAGGCCGATGCCCCAGGCGGATGGTGCGGACGTCACGGTGTCACCTCTCGTTCCGGCGGCGGCGTCCGCCGCTGCTCGCGGCCGTGGGCGCGGAACGTGTGCCTCGCACCCACCGACGATGACGGTACCGTGCGATACATGCAGAACCCGTTGACCCCCGAGGTCCTGGCCGATCCGGTGGCGCTCACCCGCGCCCTGGTCGACATCGAGTCGGTCTCCCTGAACGAGAAGGCGATCACCGACTGCGTCGAGGAGGTGCTGCGCGGCGTACCGCACCTGCGCACCTATCGACACTCGAACACGGTGATGGCCCGCACCGAGCTGGGCCGGGCGCAGCGGGTGGTGCTCGCCGGCCACCTGGACACCGTTCCGCTCAACGACAACTTCCCGTCGACCATGCGCGGCGACCTGATGTACGGCTGCGGCACCTCGGACATGAAGTCGGGGGTGGCGTTCGCGCTGCACCTGGCGGTGACGCTGCCCGACCCGCGCTACGACGTCACCTACTTCTTCTACGAGGCCGAGGAGATCGAGTCGCGCTACAACGGCCTCACCCTGGTGGGGGAGAGCCACCCCGAGTGGTTGCGGGCCGACTTCGCGGTGCTGTTGGAGCCCACGTACGGGATCGTCGAGGCGGGCTGCCAGGGCACCATGCGGGCGGTCGTCACCACGCGCGGCGAGCGGGCCCACGCGGCGCGTTCCTGGCACGGGGTGAACGCCATCCACGGCGCGGGCGAGGTGCTGCGCCGCCTGGGCGCGTACGAGGCACGTCGGGTGACCATCGAGGGCTGCGACTACCGGGAGGGGCTCAACGCCACCGGGATCCACGGCGGGGTGGCCGGCAACGTCATCCCCGACCTCTGCGAGATCGAGATCAACTACCGGTACGCCCCGGACCGCGATCCGGTGACGGCCGAGGCGCACCTGCGCGAGGTCTTCGCCGGCTTCGACCTGCGGGTCACCGACGCGGCTGCCGGGGCGGCCCCGGGGCTGGACAACCCGGTGGCGCAGGAGTTCCTGGCCGCGGTCGGCGCCGCCCCGATCGGCAAGCTGGGCTGGACGGACGTGGCCCGGTTCGCGGCCCTGGGCATCCCGGCGCTCAACTTCGGCCCCGGCGACCCGAACCTGGCCCACCACAGGGACGAGCACGTCGAACTGACCAAGATCCGTGACGGCGCGGCCACCCTGCACCGCTGGCTCGCCTCGGCCTGACGTACCGACGATCCGGAGCCCACGCGCGGCGTCGCGGGGCCCCGGATCGTCAGACGCTCGAAGACAGCGACGTGTCCGCCTCGTCGGTCTCGGCGGCCGGCTCGGCGCGGTGGGCCTCCATCATCCGGGCCCGACGACGCTCGGCCACCACGTCGTGGATCCGCCGCTGCATCTGCCGGCGGATCCGGATCATCTCGCTGTTGCTGATCAAACGCTTGCTCCTCCCCCGAAGGCGCGTCGCCCCGGGCATACCGGGTATGTGAATAGTAAGACGTGCCCGCCACCGAAAAAGTTGCCTTGATCGCGAAGATTTTCTCCGGCAGGCCCGTCTACGCGCCGCCCCGCCGGTGCTCCACTACGGTGGCCCCATGACTGAGAGCAGCAGAAAGCCGGCTGAGCAGGGGCTGCCGCGGGGGGAGCGGCACCGCGGCGCGGTCACGCTGCGCAATCGAGCGATTCCTAACAGTACCGCAGATCAGCGGCTGCTCGACTCCCGGGGGCGCAGCGACTGGAAGACCAAGGACGCCTGGCGGGCCCTGCGAATCCTCTCCGAGTTCGTCGAGGGGTTCGACACGCTCGCCGACCTGCCGCCCGCGGTAAGCGTCTTCGGTTCGGCCCGCAGCAAACCCGACAGCCCGGAGTGCCGCCTGGCCGAGGAGTTGGGCGGTGCCCTGGCCCGAGCCGGCTACGCGGTGATCACCGGCGGCGGCCCGGGCGTGATGGAGGCCGCCAACCGGGGCGCCGGGGAGGCCGGCGGCCTCTCCGTCGGGCTCGGCATCGAGCTGCCGTTCGAGCAGGGCCTCAACGACTGGGTCGACCTCGCCATCGACTTCCGCTACTTCTTCGCCCGCAAGACCATGTTCGTCAAGTACGCCCAGGCGTTCGTGGTCCTGCCCGGCGGGTTCGGCACCATGGACGAGCTCTTCGAAGCGCTCACCCTGGTGCAGACCGGCAAGGTGACCCGGTTCCCGGTCGTGCTGATGGGCGCCGACTACTGGGGCGGCCTGCTCGACTGGCTACGCGACCGGATGGCCGCCGACGGCAAGATCGGGTCGGGCGACCTCGACCTCATCTGCGTCACCGACGACGTCAACGAGGCGGTCCGGCACATCGTCGAGGCCGAGGCGGTGCTCTCCGCCGAGCAGGAGGCGGTCCGCGAGGAGGCGGTCGCCCGCGTGGCCGCCGACCAGCGGGCCGCCGCCGAGGCCGCCCCCGAGGGCCCGACGGGTCGGCGCTGACATGGCAAACATCTGCGTGTTCTGCGCGTCCTCCCGTACCCTCGACGACCGCTGGCTGGCGCTTGCCACCGAGACCGGCACCGAGCTGGCCCGGCGCGGGCACACCCTGGTCAGCGGCGGTGGCTGCGTCGGCATGATGGGCGCGGTGGCGGACGGCGCCCGGGCCGCCGGAGCACGCACGATCGGAGTCATCCCGCAGCCCCTGGTCGTCCTGGAGGCGGCCGACCTGGCCGCCGACGAACTGCTCGTCACCGACGGAATGGCGAGCCGCAAGACGATGATGGTCGACAAGTCGGACGCGTTCGTCACGCTGCCCGGCGGGTTGGGCACGCTCGACGAGCTGTTCGAGGTCTGGACCACGGCCACCCTGGCCCTGCACACCAAGCCGATGGTGCTCGTCGACGCGGACGGGTTCTACCGGCCGCTGCTCGACTGGCTCGGCACCCTGGCCGACCGCCACTTCCTCAAGCCGGCCGCAC
The DNA here is from genome assembly GCF_029581215.1 of Micromonospora sp. WMMD975. Classification (NCBI taxonomy): domain Bacteria; kingdom Bacillati; phylum Actinomycetota; class Actinomycetes; order Micromonosporales; family Micromonosporaceae; genus Micromonospora; species Micromonospora sp. WMMD975. Next base: position 4,741,023 of record NZ_CP120739.1, on the reverse strand, counting down.
TCGACCTGGTGATGGTCGCCGACAGCGTGCCCGCCGCCCTCGACCTCATCGACGCCCGCCTCACCTGACGCGCCCCCGCTCCCGTCTGGCCCCCGCTCCCGTCTGGCCCCTGCTTCCGTTCCCGCCCTGGTCCCGCCCAGCCCCGGCCTGTCCCGCTCCGGCCCGGGTCCCGCCCTGGTTGACACCCCTCCCGCTCCACCCATCGGGTGCGGGCCGGGCGAGTGGAACGGTATGGGTGTCTCCGCGTCGCCCTGCGGGGGGCGCTTCCGGATGGCGGCTCGGGAGAGGGGCCCGCAGGGCGAGAGACCACGAGCCCTCCGCGCCGACCGGTGCTCGGGACGCGGCGTGCGCCGCCGCCGGCCGGGCGGGTCGTCCCGGTGGCGGCCGTTCCTGCTGACCGGGTGCGCTGCGGCGGGTGGGCGGCGTCGGTTTCCGGGTGTCGTACCGGCGTGGTGGGATGTCGGTGATGCAGGCGTACCGGTTGGTGCGCCGGCCCGGCGGCGCGGGGGCGGGGGTCACCCACGACGCCGGGGCGGGGCAGGGGGTGGGCCGGTCCGACGGACCGGTCGTGTCGGAGCCGCGATCCGGGGGGTCGACGGTCGATGCCGCGCACCCACCGACCGTCGCCGAGCCGAGAGTGGCCGAGCCGACCGTTGCCGGGCCATCCGTTGCCGGGCCATCCGTGGCCGGGTCGAGGGTGGCCGGAGGGCGTCGGGCGGATCTGGTGCAGGCCGAGGTCATCGCGCACACCGACGGGCCGATGCTCGTCGTGGGTGGGCCCGGCACCGGAAAGACCGCCACCCTGGTCGAGGCGGTCGCCGCCCGGGTGGCCGAGGGCGTCGACCCGGAACGGGTCCTGGTGCTGACCTTCGGGCGGCGGGGCGCCACCGAGTTGCGTCGGCGGATCGAGGCCCGGATCGCCGGAGACGGCCACCGTGTGCTCCGCGAGCCGCTGGTCCGCACGTTCCCGGCGTACGCCTTCGGGCTGCTCCGCCGGGCCGCGGCGGAACGGGGTGAGCCCTCACCTCGGCTGCTCACCGGCCCGGAGCAGGACCTCATCATCCGCGAGTTGCTCGACGTGGTCGGCGAGGAGCCGGACGACGATCCGGTCGGCTGGCCGGCGGACATGCGCCCCGCGCTGCGTACCCGGGCGTTCGCGCAGCAGCTCCGTGACCTGTTGATGCGGGCCGCCGAGCGGGGCGTCGGCCCGGTCGAGCTGGCCCGCCTCGGCGAGAAGCTGGGCCGCGCCGACTGGCCGGCCGCGGCCCGCTTCCTCCGCGAGTACGTCGCCGTCCTCGCGCTGCGTGACGTGAGCAACCGGGGTTCGGTCGCGTACGACCCGGCGGAGCTGGTGCGGGCCGCCACCGGCATGCTGCTCGACGATCCCGGGTTGCTCGCCGCCGAGCGCCGCCGCCTGACCCACGTCTACGTCGACGAGCTTGCCGACACGGACCCGGCCCAGGTGGACCTGCTCGCCGTGGTGGCCGGCGGTGGCAAGTCCCTGGTCGCCTTCGCCGACCCGGACTCCTCCACGTACGCCTTCCGGGGCGCCGACCCGGCTGCGGTCGGCGCGTTCCCGCACCGGTTCCGGACCGCCTCCGGCGCGCCGGCCGCCCAGGTCACGTTGGCGACCTCCTACCGGGCCGGGCCGGAGTTGCTGGCGGCGACCGCCCGGCTGGCCCGCCGGCTCCGGGGCCCGGCGGCCCACCGGCGGCTGCGCCCGCTCCCGGACGCGCCGGCCGGCGCGGTCGAGGTGCGCACCTTCCGCTCCGCCACCAGCGAGTCCGCGTGGCTGGCCCACGCCCTGCGGGAGGCCCACCTGCTCGACGGGGTGCCCTGGTCCCGGATGGCGGTGCTGGTGCGTTCCACCGGGCGGCAGCTCCCGTCGCTGCGACGTGCCCTGCACACCGCCGGCGTGCCCACCGTGGTGCACGGGGAGGACCTGCCGCTGCACCTCCAGCCGGCGGTGGCCCCGCTGCTGCTCCTGCTCCGCTGCGCGCTCGAACCCGACCGGCTGGACGAGGAGTCGGCGGTCGCGCTGCTGCACTCGCCGCTCGGCGGCGCCGACCCGCTGGCCGAGCGGCGGCTGCGCCAGGGGTTGCGGGCGCTCGCGCTGGCCGGCGGGGACCGTCGCCCCTCCGGTGAGTTGCTTGTGGAGGCGCTGCGTGACCCGGCCGAGCTGGCCACCATCGAGCGGCGGTGGGCGGAGCCGGCGCAGGCCGTGGCGCACCTGCTGGCGACCGCCCGGCAGGCCGCCGGCACGCCCGGCGCCACCGTCGAGGACGTCCTCTGGGCGGTGTGGCGGGAGAGTGGGCTGGCCGAGCGCTGGGCCGGGGCGATCACCCGGGGGCGGGCGGCCACCGGCGAGCACGAGACGGCCCAACGCTGGCGGGCCGAGGCCGCCGACCGGGATCTGGACGCCGTGCTGGTGCTCTTCGACGCGGCGGCCCGGTTCGTCGACCGGCTGCCGGGGGCACGCACCGAGGTCTTCCTCGACCACGTGCTCGGCCAGGAGTTGCCGGCCGACACGCTCGCCGCCGCCGCCGACCGGGGAGACGCGGTACGCCTGCTCACCGCGCACGCGGCGAAGGGCCTGGAGTGGGACCTGGTGGCCGTCGCCGGGGTGCAGGAGGGCGTCTGGCCGGACCTGCGACTGCGCGGCAGCCTGCTCGGCTCGGAGCGGCTGGTCGACGTGCTCGCCGGCCGGGCCGACGGCGCCGGGCTGCGGGCCAGCCTGGTCGGGCAGACGTCGGCGCTGCTGGACGAGGAGCGGCGGCTGTTCCACGTCGCGGTCAGCCGGGCGCGGCGCCGCCTGCTGGTCACCGCCGTCGCCTCCGCGGCGGTCGGCGGCGACGACCACGAGGAGCAGCCCAGCCGCTTCCTGCACGAGTTGGCCGCGACCGACCCGCCGGCCACCGGCAGCGGCGGCGCCGCCCCGCACGGCCCGAACCCGCACGGCCCGAACCCGAGCGGCCCGGACCCGAGCGGCCCGGACCCGAGCGGCCCGGACCCGAGCGGCCCGAATCCGCACGGCTCGAACCCGCGCGGTCCGGACCCACACGGCTCAGGCCCGCACGGCGTGAACCAGACCGGCCCGAATCCGAGCGGCGCGGACCGGGACGGGCCGGTGCCGCACGGTGACGAGCATCCGCAGGACGGGCCGCCGGGTGCGCTCCCGGTGACGCTGCCGCCGCGCGGGCTCACCCTGTCCGCGCTGGTGGCGGAGCTGCGTACCGCGATCACCGACCCGGCGACGCCGATCACCCGGCGGCACGCGGCGGCGGGTGAGCTGGCCCGGCTGGCCGCCGCCGGCGTGCCCGGCGCGCACCCGGACGACTGGTGGGGGTTGCGCGGCCTCTCCGACGACCGGCCGCTCGTCGACGACGGCGAGCCGGTGCGGGTCACCCCCTCGGCGATGGAGAGCGCGTTGCGGTGCAGCCTGCGCTGGCTGCTGGAGCGGCACGGCGGCAGCGGGCCGGCAAGCGCCGCCCAGGGCGTCGGCAACCTGGTGCACGCCGCCGCGATGCTCGCCGAGGACGCGAGCGCGGACCGGGAGGCGCTGCTGGAGTACGTGGCCGCCCGGTTCGACGCGATCGAGCTGGCCGCCCGCTGGATGGTCGGCCCGGAGCGGCAGCGTGCCGAGGCGATGGTCGACAAGCTGCTGCGTTGGCTGGCCGGCAACCCGCGCCGGCTGCTCGCCATCGAGCACGAGTTCGCGGTCCGCCTCGACGACCCGTCCCGCCCGGTCGAACTGACCGGCCGGGTCGACCGGCTGGAGGTCGACGACGAGGGCCGGCTCGTGGTGATCGACCTGAAGACCGGCAAGTCCACGGCCGTCACCGAGCGGGAGGTGGCCGAGCATCCGCAGCTCGGCGCGTACCAGGCGGCGGTCGAGGCGGGCGGGTTCGCGGAGTTCGGCGCGGAGTCCGGCGGCGCCGCGCTGGTGCAGCTCGGCACCGGCGCGCGGGACGCCCGGGAGCAGGCCCAGGCCGCGGCCGGCGAGGGCCCGGAGGCCGGCTGGGCCACCGCGCTGGTCCGCCGGACCGCCGACACGATGGCCGCGTCCACGTTCGCCGCGGTCGCCAACTCCAAGTGCCGGGTCTGCCCGGTACGCACGAGCTGCCCGGTCTCCGGCCAGGGCCGGCAGGTCGTCGAGCCGCCACCGGAGAGCCGGCCGTGAGCGCGCGGAGTCGAACGAGGACCGGAGCATGACGACACAGCCGGCGCTGTTCGGCGCCACCGGCACGCCCACGCCCCGGGCCGCCGACGCGGGCCCCCGCTACACGCCCGTCGAGCTGGCCCGGCTGCTCCGGCTGCCGGCGCCAACCCGGGAGCAGGCGGCGATCATCGCGGCGCCGGTGGAGCCGCTGCTCGTGGTCGCCGGCGCCGGCTCCGGCAAGACCGAGACGATGGCCGCCCGGGTCGTCTGGCTGGTCGCCAACGCGTACGTGCGCCCCGAGCACATCCTCGGGCTCACCTTCACCCGCAAGGCCGCCGGCGAGTTGGCGCACCGGGTCCGGACGCGCCTCGACCAGCTCGTCCGCCGGCTGGGCCGGCCGCGCCGGGATCCGCGCGAGGACCCGTTCGCGGGCGAGCCGACGGTGTCCACCTACCACTCGTACGCGGGGCGGATCGTCACCGAGCACGGGTTGCGCGCCGGCTACGAGCCGACCACCCGGCTGCTCACCGAGGCGTCCCGCTGGCAGCTCGTCGACCTGCTGGTCCGCAACTACGACGGGGACATGTCCGAGGTGGACCGGATGCCGTCCACCATCACCGACGCGGTGCTCGCCCTTGCCGGCGAGCTGGACGAGCACCTGGTCGACCCGGACGAGTTGGCCGGCTGGACGGGCCGCTTCTTCGCTGAGGTCCAGTCGCGTCCCGGCCGGGTCTACGCCGACGTGCGCAAGGCGCTCCAGCTCCAGCGGACCCGGCTGAAGCTGCTGCCGCTGGTGCGGGCGTACGCCCGGCGTAAGGACGACTTCGAGGCGATGGACTTCGCCGACCAGCTCGCCCGCGCGGCCCGGGTGGCCCGCGACCACCCGGCCGTCGGCGTGATCGAGCGGGACCGGTTCCGGGTGGTGCTGCTCGACGAGTACCAGGACACCAGCCACGCCCAGGTGGTGCTGCTCAACGCGCTGTTCGGCGGCGGTCACCCGGTCACCGCCGTGGGTGACCCCTGCCAGTCCATCTACGGCTGGCGCGGGGCCAGCGCCGGCACGCTCGACCGGTTTCCCGGCGAGTTCGCCCGCGTCGACGGCACCCCCGCCGACGTGCTGGGCCTCACCACGAGCTGGCGCAACCGGCCGGAGATCCTCGACGTCGCCAACGCGCTCTCGGTGCCGCTGCGGGCGGCCGGCGCCCGGGTGCCCGAGCTGCACGCCGCGCTCAGCGTCCGCGATCCGATCCCGCACCGCACGCCGGGCGGCCGGGCCGCCGGCACCGTGCACTGCGCGCTGCTGCCGACGTACGCCGACGAGGCCGACTGGATCGCGGACAGCGTGCTGGCGTCCTGGCGGGGCGCGGCCGGGACGCCGGGCGCGCTGCCCGAGCACATCCCGGCCGACCGTCGCCCGACCACGGCGGTGCTGGTGCGGCTGCGCAGCCAGATCCCGGCGATCGAGGCGGCGCTGCGGGCCCGAGGGCTGCCGGTCGACGTGGTCGGGCTCGGCGGTCTGCTGGACACCCCGGAGGTACGGGACGTGGTGTGCACGCTGCGGGTGCTCGCCGACCCGACCGACGGGGCGGCGCTGCTGCGGCTGCTCACCGGCGCGCGCTGGCGGATCGGCCCACGTGACCTGGTCGCCCTGCACCGTCGGGCCCGGGCCATCGCCCGCAGCCGCCGGGAGCTGGTCGGGGACGGCGGGCCGGAGATCGTCGTGGACGTGCTGGACGAGGCGACCCTGGTCGAGGCGTTGGCCGACCTGGGGCCGGCGCAGGCGTACTCGGCGGAGGGGTTCGCCCGGCTGCGATCGTACGGGATGGAGCTGGCGCTGCTGCGCTACCGGCTGGATCAGTCCCTGCCGGAGTTGATCGCGGACATCGAGCGGACCATCGGGTTGGACGTGGAGGTGGCGGTCCGGGCCGGGCGGGACGGCGCCGGTGACGCCGGGCTGGCCCGCGCCCACCTGGACGCGCTCGGCGACGTCGCGGCCCGGTTCAGCGGCGAGACACCCGGCGCCACGCTCGCCGGTTTCCTCGCCTACCTGGCCGCCGCCGAGGACGAGGAGCGTGGGCTGGCGCCGGGCGAGGTCGAGGTGGTGGCGGGCGCCGTGCAGGTGCTCACCGCGCACGCCGCCAAGGGCCTGGAGTGGGACGTGGTGGCGGTGGCCGGGTTGACCCGGGGCGTGTGGCCGGGGCCGGTCCGCAACTCGGACCACTGGCTAGGTGGGCTCGGGGTGCTGCCGTTCCCGCTGCGCGGCGACGCCGACGGGCTGCCCGAGCTGGCCCTGCCGGAGGCGGCGGACCAGCGTGGGGTGGCCCGGGCACTGGCCGAGTTCACCGACGCCTGGCGGGCGCACGACGAGCGGGAGGAACGCCGGCTGGCGTACGTGGCGGTGACCCGGCCCCGGCGGTTGCTGCTCTGCTCCGGCTACTGGTGGGGAGAGGGGACGAAGCGGTTCCGCGGGCCGTCGGTGTTCCTGCGTGAGGTGCACGACGCCGGCCTGACCGGCGCGGGCGGGCACGTGATCGACGCCTGGGCGCCGGAGCCGGCCGGGGACGCGGTGAACCCGACCACCGAGACGGTGCTGCGCGCCGAGTGGCCAGCCGACCCGCTTGGTGGTCGCCGGCCGGCGCTCACCGAGGCGGCGGCGCTGGTCCGCCGTCATCTCGCCGACCCGGACGCGGCGCGCCGCGAAGCGGCCCTGCTGGCCGCCGCCGGTCCGGCCGATGTGGCGCAGGGGGATCCGGAGGTGGCCCGGTGGCGGCGGGAGGCCGATCTGCTCCTCGCCGAGCGGGCGGAGCTGGCCCGGCGGGCCGAGGCGGTCGAGGTGGAACTGCCGGGCCAGCTCTCGGTGACCCAACTGGTGGCGTTGCGTCGTGACCCGGAGGCGCTGGCCCGTACGCTGCGCCGGCCGATGCCGAGCGAGCCCAGCCCGTACGCCCGGCGGGGCACCGCGTTCCACGCCTGGCTGGAGCAGCGTTTCGGCGCGGACCGGCTGCTGGATGTGGACGAGTTGCCCGGCGCGGCCGACGACGGCGCCGCCCCGGACGAGGCGCTTGCCGCGTTGCAGGAGCGGTTCCTGGCCAGCGAGTGGGCGGACCGGGTGCCGGTGGAGGTGGAGGTGCCGTTCGCCACGGTGATCGCCGGTGTGGTGGTCCGGGGTCGGATGGACGCGGTCTTCGCCCGCCCCGGCGGGCGTTACGACGTGGTCGACTGGAAGACCGGTCGGCGACCCACCGGCCGCGAGGCGGACGCGGCGGCGGTGCAGTTGGCGGTCTATCGGCTGGCCTGGGCGGAGTTGGCCGGCGTGCCGGTGGAGCGGGTCGGCGCGGCGTTCCACTACGTGCGGGACGGGGCGACGGTGCGTCCGGCCGACCTGCTCGACGTGACGGGGTTGACCGCGCTGGTGAGTGCCGTGCCGGAAATTTCGGCGTGACCTCCCCCGGCGGCGAGATCCGTGGTAGGTTATCCGGGTTGCAGTTTTGGTTTCCAGAGACTCTGTGTGCGCCTGGCGGATTGTGGCCCCAGGCGCTCTTTGTTGTGTCCGGAGTTCTCCGGGCGGGGCGACCAGCAGCGACAGGCATGGCACGCGGCCAACGCGTGGTGTGCTCCCTCCGGCCCGCAAGACGTGCGGGCCGACCGTTCCGTCAAGGAGACGAAACACATGGCAATTGGCACCGTGAAGTGGTTCAACGCTGACAAGGGCTTCGGCTTCATCACCCCGGACGACGGCGGCGCTGACGTCTTCGCCCACTTCTCGGCGATCCAGACCTCCGGCTACCGGAGCCTGGACGAGAACCAGCGGGTCGAGTTCGAGGTGACCCAGGGCCAGAAGGGCCCGCAGGCGGAGAACATCCGCCCGCTCTGATCTTTCGGATCAACCGGCACCACCATCGCGCCCCGCCGGGCGTGGTGCACGGGCCGACCCGCCGCGCCGCCCTCCCGTAACCGGGACGTGGCGCGCCGAGGCGGGTCGGCCCGTACCCTTTTCGGTTCGTGCTTGTGATCACCGGCCATGCCGGTGACGCGCCGCTTGTCGGCGCCCTTCCTCGACACGTGCCGCCTCGAGGAAGGCTTTCCGCATGACCACGACCCTGCCCACCTTCGCCGACACCGGCCTGGCCCCGGCGCTCGTCTCCGAGCTGGTCGCCCAGGGCATCACCGCGCCGTTCCCGATCCAGTCGGCCACCCTGCCCGACTCGCTCGCCGGCCGGGACGTGCTCGGCCGCGGGCGGACCGGCTCGGGCAAGACGCTCGCGTTCGGGTTGCCGCTGCTGCACCGTACGGCCGGTCGCCGGGCCCGTCCCGGTCGCCCGCTCGCCCTGGTGCTGGTGCCCACCCGGGAACTGGCCGCGCAGGTGACCGCCGCGCTCGTCCCGTACGCCGGGGCGCTCGGGCTGCGCTGCGCCACGGTGGTCGGCGGCCTGTCGCTGAGCCGCCAGGCGGACGCGCTGCGGGCCGGCGCCGAGGTGCTGGTGGCCACGCCGGGGCGGCTGCACGACCTGATCGACCGGGGTTCCGCCCGGCTGGACCAGGTGGCCATCACCGTGCTGGACGAGGCGGACCAGATGGCCGACATGGGCTTCCTGCCGCAGGTGACGAAGCTGCTGGAGCAGGTCGCGCCGGGCGGGCAGCGGATGCTCTTCTCGGCCACCCTGGACCGGGGCGTGGACCGGCTGGTCCGCCGGTTCCTGGCCGACCCGGTCACGCACTCCGTCGATCCGGGCACCGCCACGGTCACCGCGATGACCCATCACGTGCTGCACCTGGAGCCGGAGGACAAGCCGGCCGCGCTCGCGAACATCGCCGCCCGTGAGGGCCGCACCATCGTCTTCATCGCCACCAAGCACCGCGCCGACCGGGTGGCCCGCCAGTTGCTCGCCAAGGGCGTACGCGCCGCCGCGCTGCACGGTGGCAAGTCGCAGCCGCAGCGCACCCGGATCCTGGAGCAGTTCCGCACCGGCCAGGTCACCGCGCTGGTGGCCACCGACGTGGCGGCCCGGGGCATCCACGTGGACGGGCTCGACCTGGTGGTGAACGCGGACCCGCCCACGGAGGCGAAGGACTACCTGCACCGGGGCGGCCGGACCGCGCGGGCCGGGGAGTCGGGCACCGTGGTCACCCTGGTCCTGCCGGAGCAGCGCCGCGACGTGGCCCGGCTGATGACCACCGCGGGGATCAATCCGAAGACCACCCGGGTACGCCCCGGTGACGCGGAGCTGGGTCGGCTGACCGGGGCGCGGGAGCCTTCCGGGACGCCGGTGACCATCGCGCCGCCGGTCGCCGCGCATCCTGCCCCCGGGACCCGCCCGCGTCGCCGCCCGCGCCCGCGCCGGCGCTGACCGGCCGTCCCGGGTCACCTCGCTGAGTCGGGGATCAGCGGACTTTCAGTCGGCTGTCCGACACTCCGGCGGCGCTCCGGCGACCATGCTGGTCGCCGGGGGCCGGTCGGGGGGACCGGCCGGACGCGGGAGGGGTGACCATGGCGGGCGATGCCGGCCCGGGTGGGACCCGGGAAGTGCTGCTGGTGCTCGCGGTCGCGGGCGCCGGCCTGGCGCTCGCCGTGGTGGCCGCGTTCGGGCCCTGGCATCCGGCCGCGGCCGGTCCGCAGGACCGGGGTGCGGCCCGCAGCTTCAACCCCGGACAATAAGTCGTCCGCACGCACCGAGGGGGCGCGAGCGGCCGGGCGGGGCCCCGGCACCGGGCCCCGCCCGGCGTCCGGCTGACCTGCCGGTTCAGGGTGCCGCCGCGCGTGGAGGGACGCGACGTCAGTTGCCGGCCTGGTCCAGCACGCCCCAACGGCGGCGGATCGCCTTGTCGGCCGCGCCGAACGCGGTGTCCACGAGCAGGCCGACCACCAGGATGACGATCATGATGGCCATCAGCCGGGGCGCCTCGCTCAGCTCGCGGGCGTAGGTGAGCTGCGCGCCGATCGAGGTGCGGGTGGCGATGACCACAAGCAGCTCGCCGGCCATCAGGCTGCGCCAAGCGAACGCCCAGCCCTGCTTGAGCCCGGCCACGATGGCGGGCAGCGCGGCCGGCGCGATCACGTACCGGTAGAGGTTGAGCCCGCGGGCGCCGAGGTTGCGGCCGGCCCGGACCAGCAGCGGCGGCACGTAGTCCACACCGTGGATGACGCCGTTGGCGACCGACGGCGCGGCGCCCAGCACCACCACGAAGAAGATCGCCTGCTCGCTGAGCTGGAACAGCAGGATGGCCAGCGGGAACCAGGCGATCGACGGCATGGTCTGCAACGCGGTGATCATCGAGCCGAGCGCGGCCCGGAGCACCTTGACCCGGGCCACCCCGAGGCCGAGCAGCAGGCCCACCGCGACCGCGGCGGAGAACCCGACCACGGCACGGCGGGCGGTGGTGGCCAGCCCTTCCCAGAGCGCGGAGCTGGCCAGGTAGCGGCCGAGGTCGGCGAAGACCACCGCCGGGCCGGGCAGCGCCCACGGCTCCTTCCAGCCGCTCCAGACGACCGCCTGCCAGAGCGCGACCGCCAACGCCAGCGCGGCGAACTTGGGCCAGGTGGCCGACCAGAGGCGGCGTACCCGGGACGGGCCCTTCTCCCGGCCGGCGATCTCCAGCGCGTCGAGGCCGGAGATCTCCGCGTCGGTACGCGCCGACCCGGCGAGGGTGTCACTGGCCATGCCGGCCCACCTCCTTGCGCAGCCGGTCGGTGACCTCGGCGGCGATGGCCGACACCTCCGGCGAGTCGATCCGCCGGGGTCGTGGCACGTCGACCCGGGTGGCGTAGATGATCCGGCCGGGCCGGCTGGAGAGCAGCACGATCCGGTCGGCCAGCCGGGCCGCCTCGCGCACGTTGTGCGTGACGAACAGGACGGTGAGCTTGCGCTCGCTCCAGATCCGCTCCAGCTCGTCGTGCAGGATGTCCCGCGTCATCGCGTCGAGCGCGCCGAACGGCTCGTCCATCAGCAGCACCGGGGTGTCCAGGGCGAGCGTGCGGGCCAGCGCGACCCGCTGCCGCATGCCGCCGGAGAGCTGGTGCGGGCGCTTGCGGCCGAACTCGGACAGGTGGACCGTGCGCAGCAGCTCGGCCACCCGCGCCCGGCGCTGGTCGCGGGGGAGCCCGCGCAGCTTGAGCGGCACCTCGACGTTGCCCTCGACGGTCGACCACGGGAACAGCGCCGGCTCCTGGAACATCAGGCCCGGGTTGACGCCCTCGCCCAGCTCGATCGCGCCGCCGCTGACCCGGTCCAGGCCGGCGACCAGGTTGAGCAGCGTGCTCTTGCCGCAGCCGGACGCGCCGACCAGGCAGACGAACTCGCCCGGGGCGACATCGAGCGACACTCCGTCGAGCGCCAGGACCGCCTGCTCGCCCTGGCCGTACACCTTTGTCACGCCGCGGAGCGCGACCGAGCCGGTCGCGCTGCGCGGGGTCGTCGTGGTCCACGTCATGGCTGGGTGACCTCGGGCTTGCCCTCGGCCTTCAGCACCTCGTTGAGGAACGTCAGGTCGTAGAGGCCGGTCAGGTCGACCGGCTGGGTCAGCCCGACCGCGACGGCGTGGTCCAGGCCGGTCTTCAGCGAGGACGAGATCGGGTCGTTGGTGAACTCCAACGTCGGCCAGGCCTGCTGGATCAGCTTGAGGTCGAGCGGCTTACCGGTGATCTTGCCGATGTGCTCGGAGATGGCCTGCTGCGCCTCGTCCGGCTTGGTGTTGACGAACTCGTTCGCCGCGACCTGCCCCTCGACCAGCTTCTTCACCACGTCCGGGTGCGCCTTGAGGAACTTGGTGCTGACCAGCAGGTTGGTGATGACGAACTTCTTGTCCGGCCAGAGGTCGCGCTCGTCGACGAGCACCTTGCCACCGGCGTTCACCAGCCGGGAGACGAACGGCTCCGGCACCCAGGCGCCGTCGATGGCGCCGCTGCCGAACGTCTCGACCGTCTGCGCGTTCTCCTGCGGGACGACCTTGACGTCGCCGCCGCCTTCCTTGGTGGTCGCCAGGCCCTTCTCCTTGAGCCAGTAGCGCAGCGCGACGTCCTGGGTGTTGCCGAGCTGCGGAGTGGCGATCTTCTTGCCGCGGAGCTGCTCCACCGCGGTGATGGCGGGCTTGACCACGAGCGCGACGCCGCCGGACGCGGCGCCGGAGACCACCCGGACCGCCTCGCCCTTCGACTTGGAGAAGGCGTTCACGGTCGGGTTCGGACCGATGTACGTGGCGTCCAGCGCGCCGGAGAAGACCGCCTCGATGGCGGCCGGGCCGGCGTTGAACGTCTTCGTCTCCAGCGTGACGTCGCCGCCCAGCTTCTCCTTGAAGATCCCCTTCTCCACGCCGACCACGGCCGGCGCGTGGGTGATGTTCGGGAAGTAGCCCAGGCGCAGCGTCACCGGGCCGGAGTCACCGGCGCCGTCGTTGTCGTCGCCGCAGGCGGCGGTGGTGCCGAGCGTGGCCGCGCCGACCGCGGCGAGGGTGGTCAGGGTGACCAGGCGGCGCAGGGGAAGCCGTCTCATCTATCGTCCAATCCGCAGTATTCCTATTTAGTTGATAGGAAGAGTGGGGCAGAAGGTGGTCGTCGTCAAGACCTGTCCCGGATCTGTCCGCCGTTCGGCCGGGGCACACCGCCGGTGCGGCGGGTAAGGAGGCGCTAGTGTCGATCGCGTGCCGACGCGGAGAGTGAAGATCCCAGCCACGAAATACCCGGTCGAGCGGTTCGACCTCGACAACGGCCTCCGGGTGGTGCTCACCCCGGACCGCAGCGCCCCGGTGATCGGGGTGGCGGTGGTCTACGACGTCGGCATCCGCTCCGAGCCGCAGGGCCGCACCGGCTTCGCCCACCTCTTCGAGCACCTGATGTTCCAGGGCTCGGAGAACCTGGAGAAGCTCGCCCACTTCCGGCACGTCCAGGGCGCCGGCGGCACCTTCAACGGCTCCACCCACCTCGACTACACCGACTACTTCGAGACGCTGCCGAGCAACGCCCTGGAACGGGCGCTCTTCCTCGAAGCCGACCGGATGCGCGGCCCCCGACTGACCGAGGAGAACCTCCGCAACCAGGTCGACGTGGTCAAGGAGGAGATCCGGGTCAACGTGCTCAACCGGCCGTACGGCGGGTTCCCCTGGCTGACGCTGCCGCCGGTGATGTTCGACACCTTCCCCAACGCGCACGACGGCTACGGCTCCTTCGACGACCTGGAGTCGGCGACCGTGGCCGACGCCGCCGACTTCTTCCGCCGCTACTACGCCAGCGGCAACGCGGTGCTCGCGATCAGCGGCGACATCGACGTGGCCGAGACGACCACGCTCGTCGAACGGCACTTCGGCGACGTGCCGGCCCGCCCCGCCCCGGAGCGGCCCGACTTCACCGAACCCGACCTGACCACTGAGCGGCGCAGCACGTATACCGACGCGCTGGCCCCGCTCCCGGCCGTGGCGAGCGCCTGGCGGGTGCCCGACCCGGTCACCGACTTCACCGGCTACCTGCCCTACGTGGTGCTGGCCGAGGTGCTCACCGACGGCGACGCCTCCCGGCTGGTCGAGCGGCTGGTGCAGCGCGACCGCACGGTCACCAGCCTGGGCGGCTACCTCGGCTTCATGGGCGACCCGTTCGACGTACGCGACCCCACCGCGCTGCTGCTCCAGGCACACCTGCCGCCCGGCGGCGACGTGGACAAGGTGCTGCGCACCGTCGACGAGGAGCTGGACCGACTGGCCACCGGCGGGCTGACCGAGGGCGAGCTGGCGCGTACCCAGGCCCGGATGGCCACCCACCTGCTGCGGGACACCGACGCGGTGCTGGGCCGGGCACTGCGGATGGCCGTGCTGGAACAGCAGCGCGGCGAGCCGGAACTACTGAACGACCTGCCCCGGCTGGTCGGCGCCGTGACCGAGGAACAGGTCCGCGCCGCCGCCGCCACCCTGCGGCCCGAGCGCCGCGCATCCGTCGAGGTCGTGGCCGGAGGTGCCAAGTGAGCGCGAGGAGTGAGCCGGGTTTGCGAGCCCCGCAGTCGCGAACGGAGGTGGCTCAGTGACCGCTACCACCGTCCGACCGCTGCCGGCGCTCGGCCCGAACAAGCGGCTGACCGTGCCGAAGCAGGCCGAGCGCACGCTCGGCAACGGCCTCACCGTGATCGCGGTACGCCGCCCCGCCGTACCCCTGGTCGAACTGCGGCTCTGGATGCCGTTCGGCCGGACCCACCTGGCCCGGGGCGCGATGCTGGCGCAGACCATGCTGGCCGGCACCGAGGCGCACACCGCCACCGAGATCGCCGCCGAGCTGCAGAAGGTCGGCGGCGGGCTCTCCGCCGGTCTCGACCCGGACCGGCTGATGCTCTCCGGCGCGGGCCTGGTCACCGGGCTGGACCGGATGCTGGAGCTGCTCGCCGAGGTGCTCACCGGCGCCAGCTACCCGGGTGACTGGGTGGCGACCGAGCGGGACCGCCTGGTCGACCGGATCCAGGTCGCCCAGAGTCAGCCCTCCCACCTGGCCCGGAGCGCGCTGCTCAAACGGGTCTACGGCCGCCACCCGTACGCGGTGCAGACCCCCGAGCCCGACCAGGTACGGGCGGTCCGACCGGCCGCGTTACGCCGGCTGCACGCCGAGCGGGTGCACCCGGCCGGCGCGGTGCTGGTGCTCGTCGGCGACGTCCGGCCGGAGCAGGCGCTCGACACGGCCGAGGCGGCGCTCGGCGGCTGGCGGGGCGACGGTCACACCGCCGAGCTGCCGCCCGCGCCACCGCTGGAGCCGGGGCCGCTGCTGCTCGTCGACCGGCCCGGCGCGGTGCAGTCCTCGCTGCGTCTCGCGCTGCCCGCGGTGCCCCGCACCCACCCCGACCACGCCGCGTTGCAACTGGCGAACCTGATCTTCGGCGGCTACTTCTCCTCGCGCTGGGTGGAGAACATCCGCGAGGACAAGGGCTACACGTACGGGCCGCACTCGCTCGTCGAGCACTCGGTGGCCGGTTCGGTGCTTGTGGCCGGCGCCGAGGTGGCCACCGAGGTGACCGCGCCGGCGCTGCTGGAGACCACCTACGAGCTGGGCCGGCTGGCCACCGTCCCGGTCAAGCCGGAGGAGCTGGAACAGGCCCGCCGGTACGCGCTCGGCACGCTCCAGCTCGGCATGTCCACCCAGGCCGGTCTCGCGTCGCTGACCAGCGCGTACGCCGGTAACGGGCTGCGGCTGGACTTCCTCACCGAGCACGCCGCCCGGCTGGCCGCGGCAACCGTGGACGACGTCGCGGAGGTGGCCGCCCGCTACCTGGCCCCGGCGCGGGCGGTCACCGTGGTGCTCGGCGACGCGGCGCGGGTGGCCGACTCGCTGGCGGCGCTCACCCCGATGCGTACGGAAGGTGGCTCCGCGTGAGCGCGAGGAGCGAGCCGGGTTTGCGAGCCCCGCAGTCGCGAACGGAAGGTGGCTCCGCGTGAGCGCGAGGAGTGAGCCGGGTTTGCGAGCCCCGCAGTCGCGAACGGAAGGTGGCTCCGCGTGAGCGCGAGGAGTGAGCCGGGTTTGCGAGCCCCGCAGTCGCGAACGGAAGGTGGCTCCGCGTGAGCGCGAGGAGTGAGCCGGGTTTGCGAGCCCCGCAGTCGCGAACGGAAGGTGGCTCCGCGTGAGCGTGACCGGGGAGCCGGCTCCGCCGCTGGCCCGGTCCACGCTGGACCGGGCCGCCCATCGGCGTACCGACCCGGGGTGGCTGGCCGAGGCGTGGGAGCAGGCCCGGGTGCTGGTGTTGGACTCCGCGGACCAGGGCCGTGCCCTGGTCCGCGGCGAGGCCGCCCCGCCGGAGCTGGTCCTGGTCGGCGCCGGCGAACTGCCCGAGGTGCCCCGCTCGGTGCCGATGTTCCTCGGCGTCGAACCGGACGGGGTGCCGGTCTTCGCGGTGGACGGGCCGCTGTCGGTGCTGCCGGACACCCGCCGGGCCCACCTGCGGGAGGTCGGCCACCTGATGACCGATCGGGACGCGGGCCTGTTCACCACCGCGTTGGCGCTGCTCAACTGGCACCTGCGGCACGGCTACTCGCCGTCCAGCGGCCAGCCGACCCAGGTCGACGAGGCCGGCTGGTCCCGGACCGACCCGGCCGGCCACCGCACCTGGCCGCGTACCGACCCGGCCATGATCGTGCTGGTGCACGACGGGGTGGACGGTCCGGAGGGCCGCTGCCTGCTCGGTAACAACGCGGCCTGGCCGAGCAACCCCGGCGTGCGCCGTTACTCCTGCCTGGCCGGATACGTCGAGCCGGGCGAGTCGGCCGAGGCCGCCGTGCTGCGCGAGGTCCGCGAGGAGGTCGGCGTCGCGGTCGAGGAGATCGGGTACGTGTCGAGCCAGGCATGGCCGTTCCCCGGCTCGTTGATGCTCGGTTTCCTGGCCCGGGCCGATGCCGACGCGCCGATCGAGGTCGACCCGACCGAGATCGCGCACGCGCGCTGGTTCAGCCGGCGGGAGATCGGCGCCGCCCTGGCCGGTGAGCCGGTGACTCTGGACGGTGGGGACCGCCTGCTCCTGCCACCGCCGTCGTCGATCGCCCTGTTCCTGGTGCACCGCTGGCTCGACGGCCACTGCTGACCTTCTCACCCACCGCACGCCGCACGTCTGCCCGGCTGCCGTGTGGCCCCACGCGCATGGTGTCGTCGTGCCCCGACCCGGTCGGCCGTCACCCATCCGTCGACTTGGAGGGTCCCGCACACCGGAGACACCCATTCCGTTCCACTCACGCCGCGCCCGGCCCACGAGTGGAACGCCACGGGTGTGTCGGGGCGCCGGAGACACGTTTGCTCGTGGCGAGTTGAGCGAGGTCGGGGGCGTCCACGGGCATCTGGCAACTCGCAGCGGCCATGTGAGACAGCCGCCGACGCGAGGTGCGGGGCGAGGACGGCCTCCGCTAAGCGCTGCCGGGAGGACGCCGACGGGCGGGGACCGCCAGGTCGGGGAAGCGGCGGCATCGAAGGCTCGGTGATCGCGCCACTTCGTCGAACTGGAGTCGACCAAGGAGGAGGCGGTCCCGGCCCGGACCGTCGTTGCCGCGGCGGTCCCGGGCCGGGATCACGGGCCGTCGTGGCCGGGTGGGGCGTGGAGCACGGCGGGGGAGCCGGTCCGGCCACGACGGAGTCAGCGGCCGGTCATCCGCCGTCCCAGCGGTACGGCTGGCCGGGGGCGGGATCCTCGATGGGCAGCACCTTCACCCGGTGCCGGCCGGCGCGTACCGCCCCGACGGCGGACAGCGCCCGGGCGAGCAGGAGGGCCGCGTCCCGGTCCTCGGCGTGGACGACCTGGCGGCGGGGCTCCGGCGCGCTTGTCTCGTCCCGCAGGCGGACCCCGCCGGCCCAGGCGGCGGCGATGTCGGCGTCGGCGGCGCTTCGGATCTCGGTGCGGACGATCAGGAACCGCATGGTGTCCCCCGGAAGTGGACGGATGCGCGGTGGAACTTCCACGTCACTCCAGGCGTCATCGTACGCCCGCGCGCCGTCCCAGCAAGTGAAACGTATGGGCTCGACCGTTCGGGGGAGGCCAGGTCAGGACGGTTGTCGGGGGTGGACGGGCGAGGGGCCGCCGGCGTCCCGCCGACGGCCCCCGGAACACTCGCCGGATCAGTCCAGGTCGAACTGGCCGTTCTTCGTCCCGGCGAGGAAGCCGAGCCAGCCGGCCCGGTCGAACAGCAGGACCGGTCCGCCCGGGTCCTTGCTGTCGCGCAGCGCCATGGTCGTCGCGCCGGTGCCGAGCGGGGCGACCTCCACGCAGTTCGAGGTCTGGCTGCGGGTGCTCTTGCGCCAGGCGGCGCGGGCGAGCTGCCCGGAGGTCGTGCTGTTGCGGATTTCGTTCATGGTGTTCCTGCTCCTGGTGAGGTGCTCCGATGGGAACGAGTGACGCCGGGCCGGACGGTGTCCGTGGCGGATCACCGTTCCGTCGTGAGGCGCCCCGAGCCCGGGCGGCGCTGGGCCGGCGCCGTTGCCGGCCCGGACGCCACGGTGGACTCGACTGCCGTGCCGGTCAGCGGTCCCGTCGCTTCGATCAACCAGGAGATGGTGTCCGAAGCGGAGAGTGCCGACGAGCATAGCCACTCGAACACCACTTTATAGCGATTTAGGGTGTTAACCTCGGTCGACATGACGTCGCCGAACCCACTTTCGATGGCGAGTGTCTCCGGATCGAGGGGATCGGCGAACCGATAGACCGAGAAGGCGGTCGGCGGAAGGTACCAGTCGCCCACCTGCGCGTCCCGCAGCAGCAGCCGCAGCTCCACGTTCGGCAACCGCGCCAGCTCGCACAGGTGGACGAGCTGCTCGCGTAGCACCTCCGGGGGCCCGGCCCGCCGGCCGAACGCGGTCTCCTCCAGCACGGCCGTGTAGCGGGTCACGTGCTCCAACAGCGCCTGGCGGGATCGGCGGGCGCCCACCTCGGTCTCCGGGTCCTCCGGATCCGGGTCGCCGGCCTCCTCGGCCACCTTCGCCGCGGACAGGATCCGGTGCCGGGCGTACCCGGGGGTCTGCAACAGCCCGGGCACCAGCACCGGGCTGTACTCGGAGATCTCCGCACAACCGGCCTCCAGCTCGGCGAAGGCGCGCTGCTGCTCGGTCATCACCGGGAACTTGCGCATCCACCCCCGCATGTCGCCGGCCTCGTGGGTGATCCCGATCAGCTCGGCGCGCTGCTCGTCGTCGGCGCCGTAGATCGTCAGCAGCGCGTCGACGTCCTCCGGGTCGGGGCGGCTGCGGCCGTTCTCCAACCGCGACAGCTTGGACGCGGAGGCCCAACCGATCCGGTCGATGACCTGGTCACCGGTGAGACCGGCGTGTTCGCGGAGTCGACGCAGCTCGTTGCCGAGCCGGCGGCGGCGCAGAATCGGGCCTGGTGAGGCAGGAGGCACGGCGTCCTCTTTCCCGTCGACCGTCGCAAGACGCGACGGTAACTGTATGGAATTCGCCCCCCACGGCCAGTATGGACGGCGCGACCGGTGTCGGCGGGTCCGGCGAGGGCGTGTCACGAGACAAAAAGAGGACTGTGGAGAGCGCCTTCACCAGCGCCCGCCCCCGACGCGCCCGCGGGCGCCACCCTGCCGGAGGGAACCGATGCGCACCGTCCTGCGCCGCCCCGACTTCCGCCTGCTCTTCGCCGCGATGGTGGCGAGCATGGCGGCGGAGTCCATCCTGTTGCTCGCGCCGGCCGTCTGGGTGAAGGACCTGACCGGCTCCGACGGCATGGCCGGGGCGACCGTCTTCGCCGTCATCGCGCCGATGGCGCTGGCCCCGCTGGTGGGCTGGGTGGTCGACCGCCACCGCCGCCGGCCCTTCTTCATCGCCGCCAACCTGACCGCCGCCGTGCTGCTCGGCCCGCTGTTCACCGTGCGGGACCGGGACGACGTCTGGGTGATCTACGTGGTCGCGGGCCTCTACGGCCTGTCCTCGATCACCGTGGCCGCCGTGCTCAACGGGCTGATCCGGCAACTGCTCCCGCCCGATCTGCTGGGCGACGCGAACGGGGCGCTCCAGACCGTCCGGCAGGGGCTGCGGCTGATCGGACCGCTCGCCGGGGCCGGCATCTACGCCGCCGTCGGTGGCTGGCTGCTGGCGGCGCTGGCCATCGGCGGCTTCCTGACCGCCGCGGCGGTGGTCGGGCTGCTCCGGGTCGACGAGGGCGTGCCGCCGGGATCCGGCCGCCACCGGCCGACCGGGCTGGGCGCCGGGCTGCGCCACCTGACCCGCGAGCGGGCGCTGCGCCGGGCGCTCGTCGGGTACGGGCTCGGTTCGCTGGTGATGGGCTTCACCGAGTCGCTGATCTTCGCGTACGTCGATCAGGGTCTGCGCCGCGACGCCGCGTTCGTCGCCGTGCTGGTCCTGGTGCAGGGGATCGGTGGCCTGATCGGTGGCCTGTTCTCGGCCGCCGTGGTCCGCCGCCTGGGCGAACTCGGCACGCTGGCCGCCGGGGTGACGTTCTTCGGCCCGGCCGCGCTGGCGCTGGCGTACCCCCGGCTCTGGCTCGGGGTGGTGGCGCTGCTGCTGGCCGGCGTCTCGCTGCCGCTGACCATGGTGGGGTTGCACACGCTGGTCCAGCGGCGGACGCCGCCGGGCCTGCTGGGCCGGGTCACCGCCGCGTCGCGGGCGCTCGTCAGCGGGCCGCAGGCGGCCTCCATCGGCGCCGGTGCGCTGCTCGTGGGCGTCTTCGACTACCGGCTGCTGTTCGCGCTGGTGGGGGTGATCACCATGGCCGCCGGCCTGTACCTCTGGCGGGGCCGTGGGCTCACCCCGCCGGGCGCCGGCCCGGCCCGCGTGCCGGGCCCCCGCCGGCCGCTCGACGACGAGATGCTCGCCACCACCGAGCGGCGCCGCGCACGCTGAGCGACGACGAGCGGCCACACCCCGGAGGGTACGGCCGCTCGTCGGGTGCGGTCAGCTCAGCCGGGAAGCGCGGCGAGGTGCTGCTTGACCTGGTTGATCGAGGGGTTGGTCAGGGCGCTGCCGTCGGCGAAGCGCAGCGTCGGCACGGTCTGGTTGCCGCCGTTGACACCCATCACGAACTCCGCGGCCGCGGTGTCCTGCTCGATGTCGACCACCTCGTACGCGATGCCCTCCCGGTCGAGCTGCGACTTCAGCCGGTGGCAGTAGCCGCACCACGGGGTGGAATACATCGTCAACATGGTCAGGTCCTCCAAGGATGGCTCACGCCCGGCCCGTTCAGGCCAGGCTAACCTCTGCAACATCCGGCGGGGCTGGGATGATTCCCTGCTGTGGGGGCTCACTCAACGGCGGAACGGGTGCTGACCGGGCTGGATCCGGAGCAGCGGTCCGCGGTGACCGCCCCGGCCGGCCCGGTCTGCATCCTGGCCGGCGCCGGCACCGGCAAGACCCGGGCGGTGACCTCGCGGATCGCGTACCGGGCGCTGACCGGGGACATCGCCGCCCGGCACGTGTTGGCGGTCACGTTCACCGCCCGCGCCGCAGCCGAGATGCGAAGCCGCCTCACCGTGCTCGGGGTGCAGGGTGTGCAGGCGCGCACGTTCCACGCGGCGGCGCTGCGCCAGGTCCGCTACTTCGCCCCCCGGCTGCTGGCCGGGCGGGCCATGCCGGAGCTGCTGGACAGCAAGGTGCGGGTGGTCACCCTGGCCGCCGCCAAGGTGGGCCTGCGGGCCGACCGGGCCGCCGCCCGGGACCTCGCGGCCGAGATCGAGTGGGCCAAGTCCTCCCTGGTCGAGCCCGGCGAGTACGTGGTGGCCGCGGCCAAGGCGCTGCGCGAGACGCCGCACGAGCCGGCGCGGGTGGCCGAGGTGTTCAGCGCGTACGAGCGGCTCAAGCGCGGCAACGGGGTGATCGACTTCGAGGACATGCTGCGCGCCGCGGTCTGGGGCATCGAGGAGCACCCGGACGTGGCCGAGCAGGTGCGCAACCAGTACCGGCACTTCGTCGTCGACGAGTACCAGGACGTCAACCCGCTCCAGCAGCGGCTGCTGGAGGTGTGGCTCGGCGGCCGGGACGACCTCACCGTGGTCGGCGACGCCAGTCAGACCATCTACTCGTTCACCGGCGCGACCTCGTCGTACCTGGTCGACTTCCCGCGCCACCACCGCGGCGCGACGGTGGTCCGGCTGGTCCGCGACTACCGCTCCACCCCGCAGGTGGTGGGCCTGGCCAATGCCGTGATCTCGGCGGCCCGGGGCGCCGAGGCGCGGCTGCGGCTGGA
This sequence comes from Micromonospora sp. WMMD975, assembly GCF_029581215.1. Classification (NCBI taxonomy): domain Bacteria; kingdom Bacillati; phylum Actinomycetota; class Actinomycetes; order Micromonosporales; family Micromonosporaceae; genus Micromonospora; species Micromonospora sp. WMMD975. The sequence goes on along the minus strand of NZ_CP120739.1, from coordinate 4,719,225 downwards.
GCTGCACGGCCAGCGTCGCCCCGGCCCGGAGCCGGAGCTGCGGATCTTCACCGACGAGCCGGCCGAGGCCAACGCCGTCGCCGCCCGCTGCCGGGCGCTCGTGGCCGGCGGCACCCCGGCGCGGGAGATCGCGGTGCTGTTCCGCACCAACGCGCAGTCCGAGGCGTACGAGAAGGCGTTGACCGAGGCCGAGGTGCCCTACGTGTTGCAGGGCGCGGAGCGGTTCTTCGAGCGACCCGAGGTGCGCCAGGCCATGATCGCGTTGCGCGCCGCCACGCGGTCCGTCCCCGGGGAGACGCCGCTGAAGACGGCCGTGGTGGACGCGCTCGGCGCGGTCGGCTGGGCACCGGACGCGCCGCCGGCCGGCGGCGCCGCACGTGAACGCTGGGAGGCGCTCGCCGCGCTGGTCCAGCTCGCCGAGGAGTACGCGGCGACGCCGCCGGTGGTGCCGATCGGGGAGGCCGCCTCGATCGAGCGGCCGGTGACGCTCACCGACTTCACCGAGGAGCTTGCCCGGCGGGCCGCCCAGCAGCACGTGCCCACGGTCGAGGGGGTGACGCTCGCGTCGCTGCACTCGGCCAAGGGCCTGGAGTGGGACGCGGTGTTCCTGGTCGGGCTGGCCGAGGGCACGCTGCCCACCACGTACGCGAAGACGCCCGAGCAGGTCGAGGAGGAACGGCGGCTGCTCTACGTCGGGATCACCCGGGCGCGGGAGTGGCTGTGGCTGTCGTACGCGGCGGCCCGCTCGCCCGGCGGTCGGGCCCGGCGGCCGTCTCGTTTCCTGCCGCAACTGGACCGTTCCGGCGGCGGTGAGCGGGCCGGCGGCGCGGGCCCGGCCCGGCGGGCCGAGCGGCGCCGACCGCAGGTGGTGTCCTGCCGGATCTGCGGCGCCACGCTGCTCGCCGGCGCGGACCGCAAACTGGGCCGCTGCCCGACCTGCCCGTCGGACCTGGACGAGGAGCTGTACGAGCGGCTGCGGGAGTGGCGGCAGCGGGTAGCCGGCGCGCAGCGGGTGCCGGCGTACGTGGTCTTCACCGATGCCACGCTCACCGCGCTCGCGGAGCGGAAGCCGGTGCGCACCGAGGAACTGGTCGCGATCGCCGGGATCGGGCCCCGGAAAGTGGGGCTTTACGGCGATACGGTGCTGGCGCTGGTGGCCGGCGCGACGGTGGACGACGTCTGCCCACAGAAAACTTCTGAAAACTAGCGGTAAATCGTTTGCCCTCCCCTGCGGGCGAGGAATAGCCTCAGGGCACACCTCGAAGCGGCGCTGTTCTGGCTGCTCACGGGGGATGAGTCCACGGTCGGCACGAGGAAGGTCAGGGAGGTGGCACCAATGGAGATTTACCTCTACGAGCGTCCGGCGGCGATGCCAGCTGCCTGCGCTCCGCTGTCGGCTGTCCGGGTGGCCCTCGCCGCTCGACCGTCGGCTCCGCAGGTGCACCAGGCCCAGGTTCAGGCCGAGCTGAATCTGACCGTTGCACCGCCGCGTGGAGTCGAGGGGACCAGTGGCTTCACGGGCATGGGCATCGGCGTCAAGAAGCGCACCGATGTCCGCGGCGTTCCACCTCGAGGTAGACCGGTCTGATCCATCAGACCACCGGCTCACCTCGAGGCCGCGGAACCCGCACACCGGGATCCGCGGCCTCAGTTTTTTGTGCACCGCCGTAGTGCCGAAGTCGGAAATGCGATCCACGAGATCGAAGTGAGAGAGAGGTGACCGGAGGATGAGTCTGGCGTTGGCCCCACTCGACGTGAGCGTCGAGGTGGAGGCGAACCTGCCCTGCCGGAAGTTCGACCCCGACCTGTGGTTCTCCGACCAGCCCGCCGAGCTTGAGCTGGCCAAGTCGCTCTGCGGGGACTGCCCGCTGCGCGTCGAGTGCCTGGCCGGCGCGGTGGAGCGGGCCGAGCCCTGGGGCGTCTGGGGCGGCGAGATCTTCGAGCGTGGCGCGGTCGTCCCGCGCAAGCGGCCCCGTGGCCGCCCGCGTAAGGAGGACGTCGCCCGCGACGCCCAGCTCCGGGTCGAGGCGGAGGCGCGACTGGCGGCCAGTGGGCTGTCCGAGTCGCGTAGCGCCGTCCGGCTGGCAGCCTGACACACCTACGTTCCGAAGCCGACCGATGCCGGTGTCCCTCCACCGGCCGAGATGAGAGAGAAAAACGATGCTGCACCTGCCGAATGGAACCGAGATGCAACTACTCCACGAAGCGTTGTCCCGGGCTCGAATGCCCCGGCCTCAGGCCGGTCGCACCACCACGAGCACTGAGGCAACCCGTTCCGCCCGTACCGTCGCCATGCGGAGTCGCGGCCAGTCGGCCCGCGACCTGGGCGTTCTCTAGATCGACACCTGAGGAAGGGGCGGCGACCGGATGGTCGCCGCCCCTTCGGCGTGCCTCTGCCCTCAGGCCACCGGGGCGAAGCCGGGCAGCCAGCGTTCCAGGATCTCCCGGTAGGACGCCTTCGCCTCCAACTGGCAGAGCACCCCGATCGAACCAAGCGTCACCCGGTGGATCATCAGGTAGGACGGTGGCAGGTTGAGCTGGCGGCTGAGCTGGTAGGCGGCGGAGCGTGGGCTGGCCAGTCGGGCCGCCTCGGCGCGCAGCCACGCCCGGGTGAAGCGGAACTCGTCCGCCGCGATCGGCTCCAGCATCGGGCGGAGGAAGTCGAGCACCGCCGGGGCGTCGATCGGCTCGGACTGGCTGACGAAACCCTCGCCACGCAGGCCGTCCACCACCCCGTCGGCGTCCCCGCGCAGCGCGAGCGCGGCGATCCGACCGATCGGCTCGGGCGTGCCCTCCGGCAGCCGGGCCACCGCGCCGAAGTCGATCACACCGAGCCGGCCGTCCGGCAGCAGCCGGAAGTTGCCCGGATGCGGATCGGCGTGCAGCAGCCCGGCCCGCTCCGGCGCGGACAGGTGCAGCTCGGCCATCAGCTGCCCGGACCGGTCGCGCTGCTCCTCGGTGCCCTCCCGGATGATCTGGGAGAGCGGGATGCCCTCGACCCACTCGGTGATCAACACCCGGGGCGCGGCGTCGAGGACCTCCGGGATGAAGATGTCCGGGTCGTCGACGTACGCGGCGGCGAAGGCCCGCTGCGACTCGGCCTCCAACTCGTAGTCCAGCTCCTCGGTGATCCGCTCGCGCAGCTCGGCCAGGAGCGGCTTGACGTCCAGGCCCGGCTGGATGGCCCGGAACATGCCGCCCAGCCGGGAGAGCTGCTTGAGGTCGGCGAGCAGGGCGTCACCGGCGCCCGGGTACTGGATCTTCACGGCCACGTCCCGGTGCCGCGGGCCGCCGCCCGGACCGTACCCCGGGTCACGCCAGACCGCCCGGTGCACCTGCCCGATGCTGGCCGCGGCGGCCGGGGTGTCGTCGAAGGAGACGAACCGGTCCCGCCAGTCCGGCCCGAGCTGCTCGGCGAGCACCTTGTGCACGGTCGCGGCGGGCAGCGGCGGGGCGGCCTCCTGAAGCTTGGTGAGCGCCTGCCGGTAGGGCGCGGCGACCTCCTCGGGCAGCGCCGCCTCGAACACGGACAGGGCCTGGCCGAACTTCATCGCCCCGCCCTTGAGCTGACCGAGGACGCTGAACAACTGTTCGGCCGTGCGTTGCTGGATCTCGGCGGAGATGACGTCGGACGCGAGCCCGGTGACCCGCTTGCCCATGCCGAGGACGGTTCGACCGGCGAATCCGAGCGGCAGGGCGGCGAGTTTGGCGGTGCGGGACACGGCCCGCCGCGGGATGTCGGTCACCCGACCATTGTTACCGACGCGAGGGGCCGGCTGCTGCCGTGCGGCCGGGAGCGGCCGGGGCCGACCGGATCGGGCGACGCCCGCAGCAGCCGCAGGACGGATGCGGGGACCAGCGGCGATGCCGGAAGCGCCCGGCGCCCCGGACCTCCACCGCGACGCCGAGCGTCTCCGGTGTGCCGCCGTCGAGCTGGTTCAGCGCCTCGGCCGTCGCGAACGCCGCCGCGGCGAGCCGGGTGGCGGTCACGCAGGCCGGCTCGCCGTGGTCGGCCGCGAGTTGGGCGGCGAGCGCCGGCCAGTCCGGGTCCCGGTCGCCCCGGTGCAGGTCGAGGCAACGCAGGCAGGGGCCGGCGGGCGGACGGACCAGTGGCCCGATCACGGGTACGCCGCCGCGCACGTCGAGCAGGAGGTGGGGCTGCCGGCGGAGGGCGTGCCCGAGGGCGAGCGCCTCGGCCGGTCGGCCCACACCGAGCTGCACCACCAGGTGGGGCCGGGCCGCCCGCAGCGGGCCGGTGGCCGTGCCCGGCGCGCACCGGCTCAGCGTCTCGCGTACCGCCGGGGCCAGTGGCCGACCCAGCTCCGCGCCGGGCAGGCCGGTCCCGACCAGGTCGCCGGCGCGGACCGGGCCGGACAGGTCGGGTACGACGTGCCCGACCCCGGCCTGGGCCAGCGCGACGGCGACCGCGGCACCGAGCCGGCCCGAGCCGGTGAGCAGCACCCGGGCGGCCCGGCGGCGGCGCAACAGCCGGGCCGGCGTGCCGGGCAGGTCGGGTGCGGCCAGGCCCAGGGCGTCCGCCTCCGCGACCAGCCGGGCCCGGGGCGCCCCGGCGAGGTCGCGGGGGAGCAGGGTGTGTCCCGGTACGACCAGACCGGCGGCCCGGAGCGCGTCGAGCAGGGCGCGGGCCTCGTCCGGTGGCACCCGGGCGGTGGTGGCCGCGGCCAGCACGGCGCGCTCGCTGCGGGTGCCGTCGAGCAGGTCGAGCAGATGGGTGGTGCCCGGGGTGGCGACCTCCAGCAGCACCGCCGGGCCGGGTTCCAGGCCGAGCTGAAGGGTGTGCCGGTCACGCCAGAGGCGGGTCAGGCCGGGCAGCAGGGTGGGACGGGGAAGCGGAGTGGGAGAGGTCACGCCACGAATGGTGACCGTTTCCAAGCGCTCCGTCATTCGTTGTCCACAGGCGCGGTGCGCCATGGCCAGCGTTGTCCACAGGATTTCGCGGGTTTTCCACAACCCGTCGGTAACTGAGTCGGATGCCCGACGGGGGAGGGGCGGCCGAGGCCACTCCTCCCCCGGTCGAACCCGGACGGGTCAGACCTTGGCCTTGCCCAGGATGCGGTTCACTGTTGTGCCGCACACCGGGCACTTGCCCTTGGCCATGTTCATGCCGGTCTTCGAAACCTCCACGTGCCCCTCGAAGTCCCGCTTCTCCTTGCACTTGACGCAGTAACCGTTGTAGGTCTGGGCCTGGTCGGCCACGGTAGCCTCCTCATCTCGTCCGCCGAAGGTGTCCCCGGCGGGTCTCCCTGCGGCGGGCCACGAGTGGCACCGGCGCCGGGGGGTTCTCCGCGATCAGTCTCCTGATCGCTGGTTGGCGGACCCTACCCAGGTCTGGGGGGTTCCATGTCAGCTGCACGCCGACTCTGTGAGCAAGTCGACGACGAGAGTGTGCATGCCGAGTAACGTCGGATAAGTCAGTTTCGCGGGGACACGCCGGGTAAATGCGCTCAGATCCCCTTCGCGCGACCCTCCCGCGACCGGCCCGTCGTAGATCACTTAACGTGAGGGGCGGCGGACAGGTGATGGTCAACTACCGTCGCAAAGAAATTTTTCGGGACTCTTGGGAACCAATCATCGTTTTCCGGGCGCGTGTCGTCGTGTTGACTCTTGCGGAGCCCTGGTCAGTACGCATTACCGTTCCCTCGTGACAGTCAACCGAGGCTGCGCGAGCCGGTAATGGCCGGGACGCGGAAGCCCGTCGTCGAGGTGCGGCGCAGCCAGCGCCGGCGACGCACAGTGTCCGCGTACCGGGACGGGGAACGTGTCGTCGTCCTCATCCCCGACCAGTTCTCCCGGGCCGAGGAGAGCGAGTGGGTCGACCGGATGTTGGCCCGGCTGGCGGCCCGCGAGGGCCGGTTCGCCCGCTCGGACGCCGAGCTGCTGGCCCGGGCCGCCCGACTGATCGGGCTCTACCTGCCGGAACACGGCTCGGCCGCCGAGCCGGCGAGCGTCCGCTGGGTGACCAACCAGAACGGCCGCTGGGGCTCCTGCACCCCGGCCGACCGCACCATCCGGATCTCCCACCGCATCCAGGACATGCCCGACTGGGTGATCGACTACGTCCTCCTCCACGAGCTGGCGCACCTGATCGTTCCCAGCCACAACGCAAAGTTCTGGGCCCTGGTCGCCCGCTATCCCCGGGCCGAGCGGGCCCGCGGCTACCTGGAGGGCGTGGCCGCCACCGCCGGCGTCCCCTGACCCCCGCCCCAACGCGCCGCCCACCCGACAAACGCCCCCACCTGGTGCGTGCGCCCTTACCCCTCCGTGCGCCCCACCCAGTGCGTCGATCATGAAGTTGACGGCACGCTCCGTCCGATATGTCGCGGCTAACTTCATGATCGACCTGCGCGGGTGTGCGGGTGTGCGGGTGTGCGGGTGGGTAGGTGGGTGGGGAGAAGGGGCTAGGGTCGGCGGATGGTTCGACGTGTGGTGGTGGCGTTGCTCGGACCGGTGGGCTGGGCGCCGCCGGGGATCGAGCCGGCGCGGTGGCGGACCGCCCTCGCCGAGGATGTGGTGGACCTGCTGGCCACGCTGAACGAGGTGGAGACCGCGGTGGCGGTCACCCCGGCGGACCGCTGGCTGGCCGACGCGGTGGTGTGGCCGGGCACCGCCGTGTACGAGGTACCCGAGCCCACCCCGAACGCCGTCTTCGCGACGCTCACCGGTTACGACCAGGCGGCCGTGGTCGCCGCCGACGCACCAGACGTGCCCGGACTGACGCTCGGCAAGCTGCTCCGGCCGTTGTCCAGCCGACCGGTGGCGGTCGCCCCGGTGGAGGGGGACGCTTCGGGCCTGCTCGGGGTGGCCGTGCGGCTGCCGATACCGGAGTGGTTGCCAACGCTGGACCTTGACGCGTCTGCGCCAGCCGAGGTGCGCGCGGCGGCACCCCGGCCCGGGGACGTGGCCGTGACCGCCGGCTGGCGCCGACTACGCGGCCCGGCCGACCTCGGTGCCCTCGACCCGGCCTTCGAGGGCTGGGAGGCGACCCGGGCGCTGCTCTCCGGCCGCCCAGCCTGACCGCCTGTCCCACGCGGGCTGGGGCTGGGTTCTCGTCGCCCGACCAGCGTTCGCCCGCGCTCGCCGCCCAAGAAGGCTGACCGTGCGCCGCCCCGGCCCAAACGGTCGATGGGACAGCGGACAGAGAGACGGTTGGGCCCGCACGACGATCCGTGCGGGCCCGACCGGTGTGCGACGTCAGGACTTGTCGTCGTCCTCGCCCGGGGTCGGCTCCTCCGGCGCGCCCGGCGCCGAGAAGTCGAAGCTCGCCAGCTCCTCGTCCAGGTCGCTGCCGGTCGTCGCGAAACCCTGCGGGTCGGCGAAGTCGTCGTCGGAGGGGAGCAGGTCGGGGTGGCCCCAGATCGCGTCCCGGCCGGCGATGCCACGCTGCTCGGTCAGCGCCGCCCAGAGCACCGTCGCCTCCCGCAGCCGGCGTGGCCGCAGTTCGAGGCCGACCAGGGCGGCGAACGTCTGTTCCGCCGGGCCACCCGCGGCCCGGCGGCGGCGGAACGCCTCGCCGAGGCGTACGACGTTGGGCAGGCGGTCACCGGCGGCGCTGTCCACCACGTGGCACACCCAGCCCTCGACCAGGGCGAGGACGGTCTCCAGCCGGGCCAGCGACGCTTTCTGCGCCGGGGTGTCCTCGGGGGTGAAGATGCCCTCCAGGGCGATCGCCTGCATCGACTCCGGGTCGGTCGGGTCGACCCGGCCCATCGCCTCCTCGATCGCCTCCCGGTTGACCCGGATGCCGGCGGCGTAGTTCTCCACCGCCGTCAGCACGTGCCCGCGCAGCCACGGCACGTGCTGGAAGAGCCGCTGGTGGGCGGCCTCACGCAGGGCCACGTAGAGGCGTACCTCGTCCTCCGGCAGCTCCAGGCCCTCGCCGTACACCTTGATGTTGGCCGGGATGAGCGCGGCGGTGCCGGCGGGGCCCAGCGGCAGGCCGATGTCGCCGGCGGAGAGCACCTCGGCGGCGAGTGAGCCGAGGGCCTGGCCGAGCTGCCCGCCGAAGAGCGCGCCGCCGAGCGTGGCGACCATCGACTGCATCGGGCCGAGTTGGGCCCGCGCCTCCGGCGGCACCAGGTCGCCCATCGCGCCGACCATCCGGCTGGCCACCGGGTCGCAGAGCTTGCGCCACACGTCGAGCGTCTTGAAGATCCACTCGTTGCGGTTCCAGGCGACCGACGAGCGGATGCCGGTGGGCCACGAGGTCGCCGGCTCCAGCCAGAGATCGGCGATCCGCAACGCGTCCTCGACCGCGTTGCGTTCGAACGGCGAGACCGCCGGGTCACCGGCGGCGGCGAGCTGACTCGCGGCGACCTGCCGGGCGAGGTCCCAGTTGACCGGCCCGCTGCCCGGCGCGGACAGCAGGTGCTGCAACTGCGACATGAACTGCTGCATCTGCGCGGGGTCGTTGGGGTCTGGTGGTTGACCACCCGGGAGCGCGAAGCCGAACGGAATATCAGGCACGACCTCTACGGTACGCGGGCTGCGCCGCAGGTCGTGCCCGTCGGCGTTGCGCTGAGGGCGAAGTCCGCGGTCACCGTGCCGGACGGCGCGGGACGGATCGGTACGCTCTGGCGCATGAGACGTCGTGGCCTGACCGTCCTGCTCGGTGCGCTGCTCACCGCTCTGCTCAGCGTCGGCGTGTTGAGCGTGCCCCTGCCGTACGTGGTGCTCGGCCCCGGCCCGACGGTCAACACGCTCGGCAGCGCGGACGGCAAGGAGATCATCCAGGTCACCGGTCGCGCGACGTCCACCTCCGCCGGGCAGCTCCGGCTCACCACGGTCGGGGTGCAGCCCACCGTCCGGCTCCGGTCGGCGCTGGCCGGTTGGTTCTCCTCGGACGAGGCGGTGGTGCCGCGGGAGCTGGTCTACCCGCCGGGGGAGTCGCAGGAGCAGGTCGAGCAGCGCAACGCGGAGGACTTCCAGAACTCGCAGACCAGCGCCGAGACGGCGGCCCTGCGCGAGTTGGGCTATCCGATCCGGGTGCGGGTCAAGACCGTCACCCCGGGTGGGCCGTCGGTGGACGTGTTCCGGCCCGACGACGTGCTCACCTCGGTCGACGGCACGCCTGTCACCAGCGCGGCCAAGCTCACCGAGCTGATCCGGGCCAAGCCGGCCGGCACCGCCCTGACGATCGGTTACACCCGGGGCGGCACCCCGGGCACGGCCACGGTGACCAGCCGGGAGCAGGACGGACGGCCGCGCATCGGCGTCGAGATCGACCAGCAGCAGCCGCATCCGTTCACGCTGAAGATCGACCTCGGTGACATCGGCGGGCCGAGCGCCGGGCTGATGTTCACCCTCGGCATCATCGACAAGCTCGAACCCGCGGACCTGACCGGCGGGAAGGTCATCGCCGGCACCGGCACCATCGACGACGAGGGGCAGGTCGGTCCGATCGGCGGCATCGCGCAGAAGCTGGTCGGCGCCAAGGAGGCCGGAGCGAAGGTCTTCCTGGTGCCCGCGGACAACTGCGCCGAGGCGGTGCGGAACCCGCAACCGGACCTGCCGCTGCTGCGGGTGGCGACGCTCGACGACGCGCTCACGGCGCTGGAGATGCTCCGCGCCGGAGGACAACCGACGCGCTGCTGAGCCGGAGCGGTCAACTCCCGCCGGCGATCGTGACGTGACCTTGACCCGACGTGTTCAGGAACACCCCGTACTCTGGGTGCCTGGTCGGAGCCGATCACATCAAACGTGCGGAGCCAATAGTGGTCATGCGTAGCAGTCCCCTGCCGAGGATGAGCCGGCGCGGGCGCGTCACCATCGGGGTCCTGATCGGGGTGTTCGTGTTGTTCACCCTGCTCGGGTGGGGAGTCAACGCCTGGACCGACTGGCTGTGGTTCGACGAGGTCCGCTACACCCAGGTCTTCACCGGGGTGCTCGCCACCCGGCTGCTGCTGTTCCTGGTGGTCGGCGTCGGCATGGCGCTCGTCATCGCCGGCAACCTCTGGCTGGCCTACCGGGTGCGTCCCCGGATGCGCCCGCACTCGGCCGAGCAGGCCACCCTGGAGCGCTACCGGATGCTGCTGAGCCCTCGGCTCGGCACCTGGATCGCGCTGGTCTCCGCCGTCGTCGGGCTCTTCGCCGGCCTGTCCGCGCAGACCCGGTGGAGCCAGTGGCTGCTGTTCCGCAACGGCGGCGACTTCGGCGTCAAGGACCCCGAGTTCGGCGTCGACGTCGGCTTCTACGTCTTCCAGCTCCCGTTCTGGCGTTACGTGCTCGGCGTCGGCTTCACCGCGGTGGTGCTGGCCCTGCTCGGGGCGCTCGCCGTGCACTACGTCTTCGGCGGGGTGCGCCTCCAGGGTGTCGGCGACCGGATGACGAACGCCGCCCGCGCCCACCTGAGTTCGCTTGTCGCCGTCTTCGTGCTGCTCAAGGCCGTCGCCTACGTGCTGGACCGGCGCGCCATGCTGCTGGAGTACAACGAGGGCACCAAGCTCTACGGCGCCGGCTACGCCGACGTGAACGCGCTGCTCCCGGCGAAGGAGATCCTGGCCTGGATCTCCATCCTGGTGGCGCTCGCGATCATCGTCTTCTCCAACGCGGTGATGCGGAACCTGGTCTGGCCCGGCATCTCGCTGGCCCTGCTCGGCGTCTCCGCGGTGGCGATCGGTGGCATCTACCCGTGGGCCGTGCAGACGTTCGAGGTGAAGCCGAGCGCCCGGGACAAGGAGGCGCGGTACATCGAACGCAGCATCGCCGCGACCAGGTCCGCGTTCAGTCTCGAAGGCACGAAGACCACCGGGTACGCGGCGAGCAACCTCGTACCACCGGCCAGCCTCGCCACCGACACCTCGGTGGTGCCGAACGTCCGGCTGCTGGACCCGCAACTCGTCTCCGAGACGTACACCCAGTTGCAGCAGGTCCGTGGCTTCTACGACTTCGGCTCGAAGCTGGACATCGACAGGTACTCGGTCAAGGAGAAGACCTCCGACTACGTGGTCGGCGTCCGTGAGATCAACTACGGCGAGCTGACCGACCAGCAGAGCAACTGGATCAACCGGCACACCGTCTACACCCACGGGTACGGCCTGGTCGCCGCGCCGGCGAACCAGGTCGTCTGCGGCGGCCAGCCGTACTTCGTCTCCGGCTTCCTCGGCGAGAAGGCGCAGGAGGCGTGCTCCGCGCCGACCGAGGAGATCCCGGCCCAGCAGCCGCGCATCTACTACGGCGAGCGGATGGAACCCGACGACTACGCGATCGTCGGGCAGAACGGCGACCGCAACGTCGAGTTCGACCGCCCCACCCAGACCGGCGGAGAGCAGTACTACACCTACTCCGGCGAGGGCGGCGTCAAGATCGGCTCGTTCCCCCGGCGACTGCTCTACTCGATCAAGGAGCAGGAGCCCAACTTCCTGCTCTCCGAGGCGGTCAACGAGAACTCGAAGCTGCTCTACGTGCGTAACCCGCGCGACCGGGTGGAAAAGGTCGCGCCGTTCCTCACCCTCGACGGCGACCCGTACCCGGCCGTGGTGAACGGTCGCGTCCTGTGGATCATCGACGGCTACACCACGGCGGCCACCTACCCGTACGCCGACCGGGTCAACCTCCAGGCGGAGACCGCCGACGAGCTGACCGGACGGGGCACGTTCCAGCTCGCCCGGGAGAACGTCAACTACATCCGCAACTCGGTGAAGGCCACCGTCGACGCGTACGACGGCACGGTCAAGCTCTACTCGTACGACGACACCGACCCGGTGCTGAAGGCGTGGAACAAGGCGTTCGGCGGGGACCTCGTGCTGCCCAAGGGCGACATCCCGGCGGAGCTGGCCGCGCACTTCCGCTACCCGGCCGACCTGTTCAAAGTGCAGCGCAACCTGCTCACCAAGTTCCACGTCACCGATCCCGGCGACTTCTACTCCGGCCAGGACTTCTGGCAGGTGCCGAACGTGCCGGACGCGCCGGACAGTGGGCAGCGGCAGCCGCCCTACTACCTGTTCACCCAGTTCCCCGGGCAGGAGGGGCCGCGTTTCCAGCTGACCTCCGCGGTCACCCCGAACGGCCGGCAGAACCTCGCCGCGCTGGTCTCCGGCTCGTACGTGGACGGGCAGCCGCGCCTGGAGGTGCTGGAGTTGCCGGACCAGACCCGGATCTCCGGGCCGACCCAGGTGCACCAGCAGATGACGAACAACGGCGACATCCGGCAGCAGCTCAACCTGCTCTCCTCCAACCAGGCCCAGGTGCAGTACGGCAACCTGCTGTCGCTGCCGTTCGCCGACGGCATGCTCTACGTCGAGCCGGTCTATGTGAAGAGCAGCAGCCAGGACGCGTACCCGCTGTTGCAGAAGGTGCTGCTCTCCTACGGTGACGGCGGCTCGTACGTGGTGCTCGCCAACAACCTCGGCGACGGCATCAAACAGTTGGTCGAGCAGGGCAAGCAGGCCGGATCGGGCAACCCGCCGCCGAGCAACGACGACGACAACAACCCGCCACCGTCCGGCGGCGACAACAACACCCCGCCGCCGCTCACCGGCGAGCTGGCCGACGCGGCCGGCAAGGTGCAGAGCGCCATCGCCGAGGTCAAGGCCGCGCAGGCGTCCGGCGACTTCGAGCGGTACGGGCGGGCGTTGAAGGCGCTGGACGAGGCGATGACGGCGTTCCAGCAGGCCCAGGCGGCGGCGAAGGGATCCGCCGCGCCCGCGGGCAGCGCCTCGCCGTCAGCGCCGGCGTCACCCGCGCCGTCGGTGTCACCGAGCGGCTGACACCGGCCGACACCCCGTTTTGCGCCTCGCCGGGCCGGTGCGCTACGGTTAACGAGCCGACGCGGGGTGGAGCAGCTCGGTAGCTCGCTGGGCTCATAACCCAGAGGTCGCAGGTTCAAATCCTGTCCCCGCTACTCGTGACGAAGGGCCCCGGAGTGAACTCCGGGGCCCTTCGCCGTTTCCTCTTTCCCTGGCCTTGGCCCGGCTCCCGGCTCCGGTCTCCCGGCTCCCGGCTCCGGTCTCCCGGCTCCCGGCTCCGGTCTCCCGGCTCCCGGCTCCGGGCTCCCGTCTCCGGGCTCCGGGCTCCCGCCCTCGGCTCCGGGCTCCGGGCTCCCGGCCTCGGCCCTTTCTCGGCCTTGGCCCCTCGCCAGCTCGGGGAAGTGGTGTGGTCCGAGGCATGCGGACCGCACCACTTCGGCGAAATGGTGATGAGCGAGGGAGTGTGCCGTCGCGCCGTGGGTAGGTGCGGTTCCGGCGCGCGTGCGCTCGCGGGACCCGGGGAAACTGCTGCCCGGCGCCAGTTCGGGGAAACGGCGGTATCCGGGGTGTGCTGACCTCGCCGTTTCGGCGGAGTGGCGGCAGGGCGTGCTAGGTCGGCGAGGTGGCGTTGTCGGGGCCGGCGGGATCGGGGACCCGGCTGATCTCCACCATCGGGATGGAGTAGGCTGTACCTACCGACGCGGGGTGGAGCAGCTCGGTAGCTCGCTGGGCTCATAACCCAGAGGTCGCAGGTTCAAATCCTGTCCCCGCTACGTGATCGCGAAGGCCCCGGAGGAAACTCCGGGGCCTTTCGTCATGTCTCGATCCTTCCGCCCGATCCGGCGTGCCGTGGTTGCGTGCCTCGGCGAGGATGGGGGCATGGCTGGATGGAACAGATGGTGGGGCCGCCTGGGCGCGGTCATCGGGACGGTCGTGCTCTCGGTCTTCGTGCCGGTTGCGGCCTGGGCGTCGACGGGGACCGGCGAGGTCGTGGTGGAGGCCGCGCGCCGGCGCTCCCGTGGCGGCTTCGGGTTCCTCGGGCTGCTCTGCTGCCTGGTGGTGGTCGGCGGGATCGTGCTGCTGGTGCTGCTTCTCACCCGAGGCCGGCGCAACCGCCCGCCGCGCTGACGTGCCGAGCCGAGCCGCGCTGCCGCGCCGCGCCGCGCTTGAGCGGTGTTAAGCGGGGCCCCCGCCTCTACCAAAAGCGTTAAGCGGGGGCCCCTCCTTAACCGCCGGCCAGGGCGGCGGGGGGCCGAGCCCGACATGGTGTAATTGGCGCCGTGGAACTTCTGCACTCGGGCAAGGTCCGGGACGTCTACACCGACGGCGCGGACCTGATTCTGGTCGCCTCCGACCGCGTCTCCATCTATGACGTGGTGCTGCCGACCCCGATCCCGGACAAGGGCCGCCTGCTCACCGCGCTCTCGCTGTGGTGGTTCGAGCAGTTGTCGGACCTGGTGCCGAACCACGTCCTCTCGGCCACCGACGTGCCGGCGGAGTTCGCCGGGCGGGCGGTCCGGTGCCGGCGGCTGGAGATGGTGCCGGTCGAATGCGTGGCCCGGGGCTACCTGACCGGCAGCGGCCTCGCCGAATACGAACGCAGCGGCTCGGTCTGCGGCGTGCCGCTGCCCCGTGGGCTGGTGGAGGCGTCCATCCTGCCCGAGCCGATCTTCACGCCGACGACGAAGGCGCCGATGGGTGAGCACGACGAGTCGATCACCTACGACCAGGTGGTCGACAAGGTCGGGCCGGAGACCGCGGAGCGGCTGCGGCAGATCACCATCGACGTCTACCGGCGTGGTGCGGAGATCGCCGCCGACCGGGGGCTCCTGATCGCCGACACCAAGCTGGAGCTGGGCTGGGCAACGGACGGCACGCTTGTCCTCGCCGACGAGCTGCTCACCTCCGACTCGTCCCGGTTCTGGCCGGCCGAGTCCTACCAGCCCGGCCGGACCCAGTTCTCCTTCGACAAGCAGTACGTGCGGGACTGGGCCGTCGAGAGCGGCTGGGACAAGCGCCCGCCCGCGCCGGAGGTGCCCGCAGACGTGGTCGAGGCGACCCGCGCCCGTTACGTCGAGGTGTACGAGAAGCTCACCGGCAACCGCTGGGACTGACCGCGTCACCGCCATCTGCCCGTACCTGCTGGACCCGCCCGGGGTAACCGTCGAGCGAGACCGCGCTGCGGCGGGTGGTCGGCGACCGGGACGTGCAACGGGCCCAGTGGGAGCGGCTGGTCGAGCTGGCCGCGTTGCCGCACATCCGGCTCTACGTGGTGCCCGACGGGGTGGGCGCGCATCCGGGTCTGACCGGCGGTTTCGTGCTGGCCATGCTGCCGGACGGCGACGAGGTGGCCTATGTGGACGGCGCCTTTCGGTCACGTCGTCGACCGGCCGGACGCCGTGGCTACGATGAGGATGATGTGGGACACGCTGCTCAGCGAGGCACTGCCCGCCGGCGTGTCCGTCGAGCTGATCGGAAAGCTGGTGAGCGAGCTGTGAACACTGCCCCCACCCCCCGGTGGCGCGTGTCGAGCCGGTCTGGCAACGGCGGCAACACCTGCGTCGAGGTCGCCGACAACCTGCCCGGCCGGGTGCTGGTGCGCGACTCCAAGGATCGCGCCGGCGGCACCCTCGGGTTCGCCCCGGCCGCCTGGCGGGCCTTCGTCACGCGGGTGAAGGTCGACTGACGTCCCAGCCGCTGTGCCCGGCCCGGAGTGGGCGCTGAGGGCTTCGGTCAGCCCGGGGCCAGGAGGCAGAACTCGTTGCCCTCCGGGTCGGTGAAGACCTTCCAGTGGATGTCGCTGCGACCCAGGTCGACGGCGGTGGCGCCGAGCGCCCGCAGCCGACTCGCCTCGGCCTCCATGTCGTCATCCGGGTAGGGGCGGACGTCGAGATGGACGCGGTTCCAGCCGGTCTTCGGGTCGGGCGAGCGGAGGAACAGCAGATAAGGGCCGACGTCCTTGGCGGAACGCAGCACCGCCTTGTCGTCGGTCACCTCGTGCAGGGTCCAGTCCGTGGCCTCGCTCCAGAAGCGGGCCATGAGTCGCGGGTCCGCGCAGTCGACCACCACCGCGGCGATCGGCCCGGTCTCGTCGTAGTGGGAGTCGAGCACGCAGAACTCGTTGCCGTCCGGGTCGGCCATCACCGTCCACGGGACGTCGCCCTGGCCGATGTCGACGGTGGTCGCGCCGAGCTGCGTCAACCGCGCGACGATTTCCGCCTGATGGGCGGCCGAGGTGGCGGCGAGGTCGACGTGCACGCGGTTCTTCACCGTCTTGGGTTCCGGGGAGACGACGAGGTCGATGCAGACGGCCGTCGGGTCGGGATAGACGATGCCCGGGGGCTCGAGGTTCGTCACGCCCGGGCCCTCGCTGGAGAGCTCCCAGCCGAGCGCCTCCGCCCAGAAACCGCCGAGCGCGGCGTCGTTCCGAGCCTTCATGTTGATCTGCACAAACCGCGTCGCCATGCCGCGATGCTAGGCGATCGCCGGCCGGCTAGTCCTCCCAGTTCAGGGTGCGCTGCACGGCCTTGTGCCACTGGCGCAGTTGATGCTGCCGGTGCGCCGGGTCCATGGCCGACTCCCACTGGGCGTCGGAGCGCCACTTCTCCCGCAGCGTGGCCAGGTCCGGCCAGAAGCCGACCGCCAGGCCGGCCGCGTAGGCGGCGCCGAGGCAGGTGGTCTCGGTGATCCGCGAGCGCACCACCGGCACGTCGAGCACGTCGGCGAGAAACTGCATCAGCAGCGCGTTGCCGGTCATCCCGCCGTCCACCCGCAGCCGGCGCAGCGCGACGTCGGAGTCGGCGTTCATCGCGTCGACCACCTCGCGGGTCTGGAAGGCGGACGCCTCCAGCGCCGCCCGGGCCAGGTGGCCCTTGGTGACGTAGCCGGTCAGACCGGCGATGACGCCCCGGGCGTCGCTGCGCCAGTGCGGGGCGAACAGGCCGGAGAAGGCCGGCACCACATAGCAGCCGCCGTTGTCGTCGACCGTGCGGGCGAGCTCCTCGACCTGCGCGGCGGTGGAGATCAGACCGAGGTTGTCGCGGAGCCACTGCACGAGTGAGCCGGTGACCGCGATCGCGCCCTCAAGCGCGTACGCGGCCGGCTGGCCCTCGATCCGGTAGGCCACGGTGGTGAGCAGGCCGTGCCGTGACGGCACCGGGCTCGCGCCGGTGTTGAGCAGCAGGAAGCTGCCGGTGCCGTAGGTGCACTTGGCCTCGCCGGGCTGGAAGCAGGTCTGCCCGAACAGCGCGGCCTGCTGGTCGCCGAGCGCGCTTGCCACCGGCACCCCGGCGAGCACTCCCTCGGCGGTGCCGTAGACCTCGGCCGAGCAGCGGATCTCGGGCAGCATCGCGGCCGGGATCCGCAGCGCGTCCAGCAGCTCGGGCGCCCAGTCGAGGGTTTCCAGGTCCATCAGCAGGGTGCGGCTGGCGTTCGTCACGTCGGTGACGTGCCGCCCGGTCAGTTTCCAGATGAGCCAACTGTCCATGGTCCCGAACAGCACCTCGCCCCGCTCGGCCCGCTCGCGCAGCCCGTCGACGTGGTCGAGGAGCCAGCGCAGCTTCGGCCCGGCGAAGTAGGTGGCCAGGGTCAGGCCGGTGCGGGCCCGCAGCCGCTCGGCGTCGTACGTCTCGGCCAGCTCGCGCAGCAGCGGTGCGGTGCGGGTGTCCTGCCAGACGATCGCGTTGGCGACCGGCCGGCCGGTCGCCCGGTCCCAGACCACTGTGGTCTCCCGCTGGTTGGTGATGCCCACCGCGGCGAGGTGCTCGGGACCGATGTCGGCGTTCGTCAACGCCTCCCGCACCACGTGCTCGACGTTCGTCCAGATCTCCTCCGCGTCGTGCTCGACCCAGCCGGGTCGCGGGTGGATCTGCCGGTGTTCGCGCTGGGCCACGGCGACGATCTCGCCGGCCCGGTCGAAGACGATGCACCGTGAGGAGGTGGTGCCCTGGTCGATGGCGGCGACGAACTCTCCGGTCACGCAGGCACCGTACCCGCCGGGAGCGTCCCACGCCTCCCACCGACCGGCCCGTACGATCAGCAGACGTGCGTGACATTGCCGTGTTCAGCGGGACCGCCCACCCCGACCTCGCCGCCGAGATCTGCGCCCACCTCGCCGTACCGCTGCATCCGGTGCGGGTGTCCCGGTTCGCCAACGACTGCCTTGAGGTGCAGTTGCAGGCGAACTGCCGGGAGCGGGACGTCTTCCTCATCCAGCCGCTGGTGCCGCCGGTGCAGGAGCACCTGGTCGAGCTGCTGCTCATGATCGACGCGGCCCGGGGCGCGTCGGCCGGCCGGATCACGGTGGTGCTGCCGCACTACGCGTACGCCCGGTCGGACAAGAAGGACGCGCCGCGCATCTCCATCGGCGGGCGGCTCGTCGCCGACCTGCTCACCTCGGCCGGGGCGCACCGGGTGCTGGCCATGACGCTGCACTCGCCGCAGGTGCACGGTTTCTTCAGCGTCCCGGTGGACCACCTGCACGCGTTGCGCGAGCTGGCCGCCCACTTCCGCGGGTACGACCTGGGCAACGCGGTGGTGGTCTCGCCGGATCTGGGCAACGCGAAGGAGGCGGCGGCGTTCGCCCGGATGCTCGGCACCCCGGTGGCGGCCGGCGCGAAGCAGCGGTTCAGCGACGACCGGGTGCAGATCAGCACGATCATCGGGGACGTGGCGGACCGGGACGTGATCGTGCTGGACGACGAGATCGCGAAGGGCAGCACGGTGGTCGAGTTGATCTCGCACTTGCGGGAGCGGCGGGTCCGCTCGATCCGGCTGGCCTGCACGCACGGGCTCTTCTCCAGCGGCGCGTTGGAGCGGCTGAGCGCGCAGGACGGCGTGTTGGAGATCGTCTGCACCAACACCGTGCCGATCCCGGCGGAGAAGCGGGTGCCGAAGCTTGAGGTGTTGTCGGTGGCGCCGGCCCTGGCCGAGGCGATGCGCCGGATCCACAACGGCGAGTCGGTGAGCGCGCTCTTCGGGTGAGGGCGGGGGGCGGCCGGGCCGCCGCCCCGAGGGCCGGGTCGCGGCCGGACGGTCAGCCCGACGGCCGGGTGGCGGGACGGTCAGCCGTCGAGCGGGCCGGCGGTGGGCTGGCGGGTGGTCAACGTCGCGGTGATCCGGACCACCGTGCCGGCGTCGCCGGTCTCGACCTCCATGGTGTCGCTCAGCTCCCGGGCCAACCAGAGGCCCCAACCGCCGGCGGTCTCCGGCGCGGGTCGGTCGCGGTCGCGCAGCCGCCGTTCGCTGATCCCGGAGCCGTGGTCGGCGACCTCGCAGACCAGCTCGCCGGTCCGGCGCCAGAGCCGGAGCCGGCCCTGACCGCCGCCGTGCCGGACCGCGTTGGTGATCAGCTCGTTGACCGCCAGCACGAAGTCGTCGAGCCGCTGGCCGGCGAGACCCACGGCGTGCGCGCAGGAGGTGACCGAGTGCCGAAGCTCGGTCACCTGGGCCTGGTCGAAGGTCTCGGCGATCAGGAGGGAGGTTTCGATGGGCACAACCGTACGCGGTGCGGGGAGTTCTCCGTTTGTCATGACCCGTCCCGACGATGCTTCCCGACGACTTCGCGGCTTTTCCACCGTACGTCAGGGTTTCCCGGACCGCTCCCGGAGGCCCCCCGGTGACCGGCTGTGGCAGGGTGGCGGCCATGCCGTCGTCCTCCGGCCTGGAAGGCCCGCTCTGGCGGTCCCTCGCCGTGTTCCGGTTCGCCTCCCTGGCGTACGTCGGGGTGCTCGTGCTCCGCGACGGCGGCCAGTACGCGCACCCGGTGGCGGCCGGTGGTGTCCTGCTCGGCATGCTGGCCTGGAGCGGCGTGACGACGGCCGGCTACCGCCGCCCGGCCGGGCGGCGTTGGCCGCTGCTCCTGGCCGACCTGGTGGTGGTGCTGGCGATCATTCTGGCCACGCCGTGGGTGGTCGGCCGGCCGGCGCTCGCCGCCGGCGTGCCGGTCCTGACCTCGGCCTGGCTCGCCGGGCCGGTGCTGGCGTGGGCGGTCGCCGGCGGGCGGCGGTGGGGCACGGTGGCCGCGCTCGTGCTCGGCGCCGCCGACCTGGCCACCCGGGATCCGATCAACCCGTCCGCGTTCACCGGGGCGATCCTCCTGCTGCTGGCCGGCGTGGTGGTCGGGCACGTGGCCCGGCTCGCCGTGGAGGCGGAGGCCCGGTTGCAGCGGGCGGTGGAGCTGGAGGCGGCCACCCGCGAGCGGGAACGGCTGGCCCGGGACATCCACGACTCGGTGCTCCAGGTGCTGTCGTTGGTCCGGCGGCGCGGCGCCGACCTGGACGGCGAGGCGGCCGAACTGGCCCGGCTGGCCGGCGAGCAGGAGGCCGCGCTGCGGTCGCTGATCGGCCGGGCGGGCGCGGCGCCGGAGCGGGCCGGCGACGACCGGGACCTCCGCGACCTGCTCGACCGGTACGCCTCGGGCCAGGTTCAGGTGGCCGCGCCGGCCACCCCGGTGCCGCTGCCCGCGCGGGCGGCCGGAGAGCTGGCCGCGGCGGTCGGCGCGGCGCTTGACAACGTGACCCGGCACGCCGGTGGGCGGGCCTGGGTGCTGATCGAGGACGAGGAGGAGACGGTGACCGTCTCGGTACGCGACGAGGGGCCGGGTATTCCGGACGGGCGGCTGGCGGAGGCCGCGGCGCAGGGCCGGCTCGGGGTGGCCCAGTCGATCCGTGGTCGGGTGGCGGATCTGGGCGGCGACGTCCGGATCGTGTCCGCACCCGGCGCCGGGACCGAGATCGAGCTGACCGTGCCGAGGAGCCGGCGGCGGTGAGCATCCGGGTGATGGTGGTCGACGACCACCCGATGTGGCGGGAGGGGGTGGCCCGCGACCTGACCGAGGCCGGCCTCCAGGTGGTGGCGACGAGCGGCGAGGGGCGGCAGGCGGTCCGGGTGGCCGCGGCGGCCCGACCCGACCTGGTCGTGCTCGACCTGCAACTGCCGGACGTCTCCGGGGTGGAGGTGGTCCGGGGGCTGCGCGCGGCGCTGCCCGACGTGCGGGTGCTCATGCTCTCGGCAAGCGGTGAGCCGCAGAGCGTCCTGGACGCGGTCAAGGCCGGCGCGACCGGCTACCTGGTCAAGTCGGCCGCCCCGGCCGAGTTCCTCGACGCGGTACGCCGCACCGCGGCCGGCGAGCCGGTGTTCACCCCCGGTCTGGCCGGTCTGGTGCTCGGCGAGTACCGCCGGCTGGCCGCCGCGCCGCCGGCCCCGCACGACGACGCACCCCGGCTCACCGAACGGGAGACCGAGGTGCTGCGCCTGGTCGCCAAGGGGCTGTCCTACAAGCAGATCGCCGAGCGGCTCCGGCTGTCGCACCGGACCGTGCAGAACCATGTGCAGAACACCCTGGGCAAGCTCCAGTTGCACAACCGGGTCGAGTTGACCCGGTACGCCATCGAGCGGGGCCTGGACGGGTGAGTCACTGCGTCGGCGGGGGCTGGGTCTCGTGCACCGCCAGCTCCTCGGCGGTCGCCCCGCCCCCGGCGGCGCCGGCGTCGTAGGCGACGTTGTCGGTCTCCAGGTCGGTGTGCGCCCCCTCGTCCGGCTCGACCAGCCGGCCCACCTCGTGGTCGGCGACCGTGCCGAGCTGACCGTGGTCGTAGATCGAGACCGGAGAGTTCGGGTCGGAGACCGGGCCCGGGTCGAGCACGTCCGCGTCGAGTTGGGCCTGCGCGGCGGCCTCCTCGCTGTCCGCCTCGGCGGCGATCGCCGGGTCGACCGGGCCGGCGAGCGGATCGTCGGCCGGACGTTCGTACCGCTCGCGGTCGAGCTTGTCGTCGAGCGACTCGCCGTCGAGCTGTTCCTCGGCCGTGGTACCGAACTGGTCCACGGCGACCGGGGTGCGGTCGCCGGGGATCTGGGCCGGCTCCGGGCCGTCCGCCTCGCGCCCGGTGAGCACGTCGTCGTTGGCGGTGGAGTCGTCGTCGGCGGTGTCGGGCAGGCCCTCCGCCTCAGGGTCGGACACGGGGGTGGGGAACTCGTCGTCGCGCATGCCGGAGAACTACCCACTGCGCTCGCCGCATTAACCGCCACCGGCCGGGAGGATCGGGAGAAACGGGGCGAAACCGCTCCTCAGTTGCGGAAGGCGGCCTCGTCCTCGGCGTACAGCACGCACCACACCACCTTGCCGTCGGGCAGCGGCGTGCTGCCCCAACGCCGGGCCACCGTGTCGATGAGCAGCAGCCCCCGACCGCCGACGGAGTCGACAGGCGCCGGACCGGCGTACGCGGGACGCCCGCCGGCATGGTCGCGGACGGCCATGTGCAGGGCGTCGCCGCGCGGCGCCAGCCGGAGCGTCATCGGGGTCGCCGCGTGCGCGACCACGTTGTTGACCATCTCGGTGACCGCGATGCAGGCCGGCTCCGCCAGCTCCGGCAGGCCCCACCGGAGGCACCCGGCGGCGACGAGCGACCGGGCCTCGCGGGCGGCCTCCGGCACCGGGGGCAGATCGGCGTCGCGCAGGTCGGTCGGCGCAGGCGCCGGTGGGTCGACCGGGTCGACCTGGTTGGGCGGGCTGAGCAGGTCGGGCGGGTCGAGCAGCAGCTCGGCGGCCGGCCAGTCGGCGACCGCGCGGCGGACCGCGTCGAGCACGTCACGGACGGACGGGTCGGGGATCCGCAGCCCGGACAGGTCGACCCGCACCGGGCCCGGCCGCTCCCAGAGCCGGGCGAGCAGCGCGCCGCGTACCGCCTCGGCCCCGGGCCGGTCGAGCACCCCGGTCAGCCGGACCGTCGCGGAATCGTCGGTCTCCACCAGGCAATGCGCGTCCGTCGGCATGATCGTCCCATTGTGCACGTCGGCCCCCAGGCGCGCATCGGTCCGCTCGACGGGACTCATGGGCGACCGGACCTGGAACGTCGGCTGAACGCCGCGACCGTGCCGACCGCGGTGCCGGCCGCGGCCAGCCCGAAGGCCGCCGTCAACCGCAGCAACTGGCCGCGCCGGCCGGACCAGCCGTCGGTACGCATCCCCTCCCCGTCCGGGGTGAAGACGTTGCCGGTGGCGTCCAGGCGTACGCCGGGGCCGAACTGGGTGCGCGCGGTGTACCAGCCGAGCACCCGCTCGGCAAGCACCGGGGCCAGCCGCCACTGGAGGCCCATCAGCCGGGCCGCGCCGCCCGCGTACGCCTCCCGGCGCGGCCGGCGCAACAGCCGGAGCATCGTCGCGGCGACCATCTCCGGCGGGTAGACCGGCGGTGGCGGGGTCAGCTCCCGCCCGGTGTGGTTCGCGGCGTGCCGGAAGAACGGCGTGTCGATGGTGGCCGGCAGCACGGTGCAGAGCGAGACGTTCCCGCGGCCGGTCACCCGCAGCTCCTGCCGGACCGTGTCGGACAGCCCGCGGATGGCGTGCTTGGTGGCGTTGTACGCCGACTGGTACGGCATGGCCACCTCGGCCAGCACGGACGCGTTGTTGATCAGCACCCCGCCGCCGGCCGCCACGAGCCAGGGCAGTGCGGCCCGGGTCCCGTGCACGGTGCCGAGCAGGTTCACCTCGACCACCCGGCGGAACTCGGCCACCGGGATCTCGTCGAACAAGCCGACGGTGCCCACCGCCGCGTTGTTGATCCAGGCGTCGAGATGCCCGTACTCGGCAGCCGCTCGCGCCGCCAGGAGTTCCACCGCGTCCGGATCGGTCATGTCGGTGGGCACCACGAGGGCATGCCCGCCGAGTTCCCGGCAGTGCGCGGCGACGCGGTCGAGGGCCGCCTCGGTCCGGGCGGCCAGCACCACGGCCGCCCCCTGACCGGCCAGGGCGTACGCGGTGGCCGCGCCGATGCCGCTGGAGGCGCCGGTGATGACGACTGTGGCATCGGCGAGATCTCGGGTGAGCGCCATTCCTCGGCGGTACCCCAGGGCCGGCCGGTCATGCCGGCGACCCGGACGCTGATCGGGTTCGGTCGGAACCGGTGTCCCGCCCATGGGACGCTCGCCACCATGCTGATCTGCCAGGTTTGGGGCCGGCGACCCCGGGTTAATGGGACGCTCTACCGGGAGACCCAGCTACCGAGCAACGCATGGAGGTGCACCATGCGCGTCGGCCTTGTATGCGCGCACGCCGGCTCGTCCACCGATGGTCCCATGGTCGGGACTCAGGAGCACATTGCGCGCGTGGCGGCTGAACTCGCCGCCCGGGGCCATGAGGTCCGTGTGTACGAACGCCGCGACGCGGCCGTCCAGCCCGCCCTGGCGGAGCTGGACGGCTACCGCCTGGAACGTGTTCCGGTCGGGCCGCCCGACCCGCTGCCCACCGCCGAACTGGTGCCGCACGTGGCCGAGTTCGGCAGGTGGCTGACCGACGCCTGGTCCGGCGACTGGACACCCGACGTGGTGCACGGCCACTACTGGGTCGGCGGGCTGGCCGCGGCCCAGGCGGTCCGCGCCACGAACATCCCGGTGGTGCAGACCTTCCACTCGCTCGGCGTCGAGCAGCTCCGCCACCTCGGCCGCGGCTACACCGGGCCGGGCCAGCGGATCCCGCTCGAACGGGCGCTGACCCGGGCGGTCGACGTCGCGGTCGCCCAGTGCAACGACGAGGTCGACGAGCTGACCC
This sequence comes from Micromonospora sp. WMMD975, assembly GCF_029581215.1. Lineage (NCBI taxonomy): Bacteria > Bacillati > Actinomycetota > Actinomycetes > Micromonosporales > Micromonosporaceae > Micromonospora > Micromonospora sp. WMMD975. Next base: position 4,694,977 of record NZ_CP120739.1, on the reverse strand, counting down.
GGATGGGCCTGCAACGCACCTCGGTGGCGATGGTGCCGACCGGCGTGGACACCGGGCAGTTCCACCCCGACGGCGAAGCGGCCCCGCGGGACCAGCGACCCCGGATCCTCTCCGTGGGCAGGCTCGCGCCCGGACACGGCCAGGACGACCTGATCCGGGCGATGCGGCTGGTCGGGGACGCGGAACTGGTGATCGCCGGTGGTCCGCCCGCCGAGCGGCTGGCCCGGCACGCGGAGGCGCGCCGGCTGCGCGAGCTGGCCGAGCGGACCGGAGTGGCGGAGCGGATCCAACTCGTCGGCGCGGTCCCGCACGACCAGATGGCCACCTGGTACCGCTCCGCGGACGTGGTGGCCTGCACCCCGCACTACTCGTCCGCCGGGCGGGTGTCGCTGGAGGCGATGGCCTGCGGCGTGCCCGTGGTCGGCTACGCCATGGGCGGCATCGCCGACGCCGTCGTCGACGAGGTGACCGGCAAGCTGGTGCCGCCCGGCGACGTGCGCACGCTCGGCGTCACCCTGCGCCGGATGCTCACCGACAACGCCGGCCGGTTCGCGTACGGCCACGCGGCCGTGGACCGGGTGCGGTGCAGCTACAGCTGGGAGCGGACCGCCGCGGCGCTGGAGCGACTCTACGAGCGGGTGATCGGGCGTCGCCGGCCGTCCACGGTGGAGCCGACGACCGCCCCGGTCGGGGTCGAGGTCGAGGCGGCCGTCCCGGAACGCGGGCCGCTCGAAGCGGCCTGAGCCGGGAGCACCCCGGCACCGACCAACGCCGGCTCCCGGCTCCGGACGGTCGCGTGGTGGTGCTGCGGCTCGGCGTACCGGGTCAGGCCGACTACGGCCGCGAGGGTGACCAGGAAGCCGAGCCCGGCCAGCCACTCCCGACCGGGCCAGATCTTGTCGTTGAGCAGCAGCAACCCGACGATCGCCGCGGGCACCGCGCCGGCCGCGTCCATCGCCGCCACCGCCGCCGTGGTCGACCCGCGTTGCATCGCCAGGCCGAGCAGCAACTGCCCGACCACCGAGTGGACGATCAGCAGGTAGAGCAGCGGATCCCGGAGGAACGCCTCCGCCGATTCGGCGGAGGCGAGTGGGCGGGCGGCCACCGCGGCGGCGGAGAACGCCATCCCGGCAAGGGAGCCCAGCACCACCGACCCGAGCGCGCCGTGCAGCCGGGCCGCGAAGAAACCCGACCCGGCGATCACGCCGAGCGCCGCCACCAGACCGACCAGCCCGGCGGTGCCGAGCTGCCGGGACGGCGCCGGCTCGGCCGACAGCACAAGCGCGGTGATCCCGCCGAACAGCAGCACCAGCAGCACCAGCTCGGCGGCCGGCAGACGCCACTTGAGCACCATCACGCCGAGCACGGCGGTCACCCCCAGCCCGGCCGCCACACTGGCCTGGACCAGGAACAGCGGCAGGTCCCGGCGGGCCAGGAAGGCGAACACGAACCCGACGACCTGGCAGCACAGGCCGATCAGGTACGTCCGGTGACCGGCCAACCGCAGCAGCAGCCCCGGGTCGAACGTGTGGTGCACGGTGGTCCGCGCGGCGGCGACCGACTGGAGGAGGTTGGCGAAGCCGTACGCGACGATCATCGCCGCGAGGAAGCACCAACCGGAGGAGACCACCCCGCGAGGATAAGGCTCGGACCGGGTCAGCGCTCGGCCGGCCGGCCCAGCCGGCCCAGGATGTCGTCGTGCAGTCGGCCGTTGCTGGCCACCGCGCTGATGTCGGCGGAGTCGACGCCGGCCGGGGCGGGTCGCCCCGCCAGGTCGGTGAACCGGCCACCGGCCTCGGCGACGATCGGCACCAGCGCGGCGATGTCCCACAGCGACAGCTCCGGCTCCACCATCACGTCAAGTGCCCCCTCGGCCAACAGCATGTAGCCGTAGAAGTCGCCGTACGCCCGGGTACGCCAACTGTCCCGCATGAGCTGGAGCATCGCGTCCAACCGGCCGGCCTGTTCCCAACCGGTCAGCGAGGAGTAGCAGACACTCGCGTCGGCGAGCGCCGTGACGCCGGAGACCCGGATCGGCGCGCCGTCCGCCGGCCCGGTCCCGGCGAACGCGCCCGCGCCGAGCGCGCCCCACCAGCGCCGGCCCAGCGCCGGCGCGGACACCAGGCCGAGGACCGGCCGGTCCTGTTCCAGCAGCGCGATCAGCGTGGCCCACACGGGTACGCCCCGGACGAAGTTCTTCGTCCCGTCGATCGGGTCGACCACCCAGCGCCGCCCGTCCGGGCCGGTGGCGGGCTGCTCCCCGTACTCCTCGCCGAGCAGTCCGTCGGTCGGGCGGTGAGTGGCCAGCAGGGCGCGGATCTCCCGCTCCACGGCGGTGTCCGCATCGGAGACCGGGGTCAGGTCCGGCTTCGACTCGACCCGCAGGTCGAGGGCGCGGAACCGGGCCGTGGAAACGGCGTCGGCGGCGTCGGCGAGCACATGGGCGAGGGCGAGGTCGTCGGCGTACCCGGTCATGGTCCACACGCTAGCGCCGCCCGCGCGGCAGGTCCCGGCGGGTGGCCGCCGGTCCGCCGGTCAGGAACCGGCGAGCGGGTCGCCCGGGTTGCGCTCGGGCTCGCGCGCGTCGCCCTCGCCGCTGCGGGAGGCGAGCAACCGCCGGTACGAGGCGAGCCGGCGCGGGTCGGCCCGGCCGGCGGCCACCCAGGCGTCGAGCGCGCAGTCCGCCTCGTCGGCGGTGTGCGGGCAGTTGGGCGGGCAGTCCACGGTCGCCTCGACCAGGTCGGAAAAGCCGTGCAGCAGGCTCTCGGCGGAGACGTGCGCCAACCCGAAGCTGCGGATGCCCGGGGTGTCGATGATCCAGCCCGGATCGCCGCCGGCGCCCGGGTCGGGCGGCAGGCGCAGCGCCACCGCGCTCGTCGAGGTGTGCCGGCCCCGGCCGATCGCGCTGACCGTGCCGACCGCCCGCTCCGCCTCCGGCACGAGCCGGTTGACGAGCGTCGACTTGCCCACGCCGGAGTGGCCCACAAGCACCGAGACCCGGCCGGCGAGCAACGTGCGCAGGTCGGCCAGGTCGGAGCCCGGGCGGATCAGCACGTACGGCAGCTCCAGCTCGGTGTAGTAGCCGAGCACCGCCTCCGGGCCACCCAGATCGGCCTTGGTGAGGCAGAGCAGCGGCTCGATGTCGGCGTCGTACGCGGCCACCAGACAGCGGTCGATGAACCCGGTGCGCGGCGGCGGGTCGGCGAGCGCGCTGACGATCACCAGTTGGTCGGCGTTGGCCACCACCACCCGTTCCAGCCGACCTTCGGCGGTGGTGTCGTCGTCGTCCGCGGTGCGCCGCAGCACGGAGGTGCGCTCGGCGATGCGCACGATGCGGGCCAGCGCGCCGGACGCGCCGGAGACGTCACCGACCAACCCCACCCGGTCGCCCACCACCACCGACTTGCGGCCCAGCTCGCGGGCGCGCATGGCGGTGACGACCGGGTCGTCCGGGCCGGCCTCGGGGCGGACGCAGGTGTAACGGCCCCGGTCGACCGCGATCACGAACCCGTCGACCGCGTCGGCGTGCCGGGGCCGGGTGCGGGTGCGGGGGCGCGACGATCTGCCGGGACGGACCCGGACGTCGTCCTCGTCGTACTCCCGCCGCCTGGTCGCCAGGACGCCCCCCGCTGTCAGCTCTTGTCGGTCACCATGCCCGACCATAGTGCCGGGAACTCGGGCATGGTCTTCGAGGTGCACGTCACGTCGTCGACCTCGATGCCGGGGACGGCCAGCCCGGCCACCGCCGCGGCGTGCGCCATCCGATGGTCGGCGTACGTCCGGAAGGTGCCGCCGCGCAGCGGGCGGGGCCGGATCTCCAAGCCGTCGCGGGTCTCGGTGATGTCGGCGCCCAGGGCGGTAAACTCCTTGGCCAGCGCGGTGACCCGGTCGGTCTCGTGGCCCCGGATGTGACCGATGCCGGTCAGCCGGGACGGGCTGTCGGCCAGCAGGGTGAGCGCGGTCAGCACCGGGGTCAGCTCGCCGACGTCGGAGAGGTCGGCGTCCACCCCGCGTACCGCGCCGGTGCCCCGTACCCGCAGGCCGTCGGTGCCGAGCGTCACCTCGCCGCCCATCCGGTGCAGCAGCTCGCGCAGCCGTTCGACCGGCTGGAGGCTGCTGTGCGGCCAGCTCTGGAGGGTGACCTCACCGCCGGTGACGAGCGCGGCGGCGAAGAACGGTGCGGCACCGGAGAGGTCGGGCTCGATGTCCCAGCCGCGCCCGGTGAGCGGGCCCGGCTCGACCACCCAGACGTCCGGCGTGGTGTCGTCCACCGCGGCCCCGGCGGCGCGCAGCATCTGCACCGTCATCCGCACGTGCGGCGCGGACGGCACCGGCGGCCCCTCGTGCCGGACCACCACGCCCCGGTCGAAGCGGGGTGCGGCCAGCAGCAGCCCGGACACCAGTTGACTGGACGCGGAGGCGTCGATCACGACCTCGCCGCCGGTCACCCGGCCGGCGCCGAGGACGACGAGCGGCAGGCTGCCGGCCGGCGGGGCGTCGACCCGGACGCCGAGGGCGCGCAACGCGCCGATCAGCGGGCCGAGCGGGCGGGTGCGGGCGTGCGGATCGCCGTCGAACGTGACCCGCCCCGCGGCCAGCCCGGCCACCGGGGGCAGGAAGCGCATCACGGTGCCGGCCAGGCCGACGTCGACGTGCGCCGGGCCGACAAGCGGGTGCGGGCGGACCAGCCACCGGTCGTCGTCGGAGACCGACATGTGCGACCCCAGCTCGCGCAGGCCGCCGGCCATCAGCTCGGTGTCCCGGGCGCGCAGCGGCCGGTCGAGTGTCGACGGCCCACCGGCCAGCGCGGCGAGCACCAGGGCCCGGGCGGTCATCGACTTGGAGCCGGGCAGGCGCAGCGTCGCGGTGACCGGGTCGTTCGCGGTCGGCGCGGTCCACGGCTGCGGCGGACGGGTAGCGGTCAGATTCCCCACGCTCACATTCTGCCGCCCCGACGGGCCCGTCGGGGTGCCCGTCGGGCCTGCTCCCGGTGGGCGGGACAGCCGGAACGGCCCGGTGGGGCTAGCGTGGGCCCCATGTGCGGGAGGTACGCGACGACCAGGAGCGCGGGCGACCTGAGCGCGCTGTTCGAGTCGACCGACTCCACCGGCGCGGTCGAGCCCGACTTCAACGTCGCCCCGACCGATTCCGCGCCGCTGGTCCGGCTCGCGCCGGAGGGGCACCGGCTGCTCTCCCTCGGCCGTTGGGGGCTGTTGCCGCCCTGGTCCCGCAGCGCGGCCGGCGCCGCCCGGATGATCAACGCGCGGGCCGAGACGGTCGCCACCAGCCGGGCGTACGCCCCGTCCTTCGCCCGCCGGCGCTGCCTGGTCCCGGCCGACGGTTGGTACGAGTGGGTGCGCCGGCCGGACGGCGGGCGGCAACCCTACTTCATGACCCCGCGGGACGGCTCGGTGCTGGCCTTTGCGGGCATCTGGTCGCTCTGGGAGGCGGCCGGGACGCCCCGGCTCACGTTCAGTGTGCTGACCACCGCGGCGCTCGGTGAGCTGGCCGAGGTGCACGACCGGATGCCGCTGCTGCTGGCCCCGGATCGGTGGGCCGCCTGGCTGGGCCCGACCGACGAGCCCGCCGCGCTGCTCGTCCCGCCGGACGCCGGACAGCTCGCCGCGCTGGAGATCCGGCCGGTCGCACCGGCGGTCGGCGACGTCCGCAACGACGGTCCGGAGCTGATCGCCCGGGTCGTCCCGGCGGCTGCGGAGGCAGACCGGGAATCGACGTTGTTCTGATCACGCTGAGCACATTGTCGAGTGCTGATTTGCCAGGGTTGCGCCGGAAAAGTCACCCGCCGGTTTAGTCATGTTTACCGAAGACTCTTGTCTCGGCGTGCGCGAGTGCGATAGAACACAGCGCCGGTGATGGCGTCAGTTCGCACGGGGCGAATGACATCCATCGATCTTTAGGGAGATCTTCGCCGGTCCCACGGGGGAGGTGGGTGTATTGACACGGGCACGCATGCCCCGACCGCACGAGGTGGCGGCGGCGCGGCGCGATCCGCGGCTGCTGCGGGCGTTGCGCGAACGGCGACAGGACGAGGCGTGGCGCACCAGGGGCACATGCCAGAGCGTCGATCCGGAGACGTTCTTTCCGGCGCCCAACGAGCCTGCGGACGCGGCGGTGGCGCTCTGCCGCACCTGCGACGTCCAAGGCTCCTGCCTGGCCTGGGCCTTGGAGGTGGGCGACTGCCACGGCGTCTGGGGCGGCACCACGCCGCGTGAGCGGCGAGCCATGCTCGTCGCCTGGCGCAGCGAGGTTCAGCCGGATCCGGACGCGGTCGACGAGCCCGGGCCGCCGGTCCGAGACCGCCTGCTCACGCTGGTGCCGCTGAGCTCCTGACCGACGATGTCAGGCCGGGTCCGTGCGTGTGCGGCGTTGGCCGCGCGGCACGTCCGCTGTCGGTGGTTGTTCCGCGCCCTGCCGTCGCCGGCCGGTCCGCCGTGCGCAGATGTCGGTGGTGTTCCGCGCCCTGCCGTCGCCGGCCGGTCCGCCGTGCGCAGAATGGGCCGGTGCGGCACGACGACGAGATCGAGACCCCCCGGGGGCCGGCGCGCATCCGGCTCGACCCGCCGACGGCGACCGGCGGCACCCTGCTCGTGCTGGGTCACGGCGCGGGCGGCGACGTCGACGCGCCGGATCTCGTGGCGGTCCGCGACGCGGTCCGTGACGCCGGGGGTGGGGTGGTGCTGGTGACCCAGCCGTACCGGGTCGCCGGCCGCCGCGCGCCCGCACCGGCCGGGCACCTCGACGAGGCGTGGACGTCGGTGCTGGCCGAGCTGCGCCGGCGCCTGCCGCACACCCGCCGCTGGGTGGTGGGCGGCCGGTCCAGTGGCGCCCGGGTGGCCTGCCGCACCGCGTGCGCCGTCGGCGCGGCCGGCGTGGTGGCGCTGGCGTTCCCGCTGCACCCGCCCGGGCGGCCGGACCGATCCCGGGCCGACGAGCTGGGCACCGGCCTGCCGACGCTTGTGGTCAACGGCGACCGGGACCCCTTCGGCGTACCCGATCCCGCGTCCGGCGTCGAGGTGGTGGTCCGGCCGGGGGAGCGGCACGACCTGCGCCGGGACCCGCCTGGCACGGCCGAGGTGGTGCGCGCCTGGCTCGCGGCCCGGGGATGGCTGTCCTGATCACGCCGCGCCTCGGCGGTGGCCACGCCTCGGTTCCGGCTGTGCGGGTCGCGTCCATGCTCATCGCCCACAGGTCGGCCTTGCCGTCGCCGTCGGTGTCCACCACCCACACGTCGGTGTGCCGAGTTCGGCTGCCGTGCCTCTGGCCGACTGCCTGACGGCAGCGTGGCTCGGGCGTGCGAGCGTGACCGTCCCCGGCGAGCGTTCGTTGCACCGGTTGGCACCGGCCGGCCGGGCTCGGACGTGACCGGAGTCACCTCCCAGGCCCTTCCTGGTCCCAGCATCGGTCGCGGCCGAGGCTGGGACCGGGAACGGGTGGCGGCCCCGTCCTCCATCACCCGACCCCTGCGGAAGCGAGCGAGATCTTGGACGCGAATGGCCCCAGGGAGGCGGAATCGTCCAAGTCACCCGGGCTCTCGGGCTACCGGGCAGGCAGGGGAAAGGGGCATTCGGCGCACGGTGGCTCTGTTCTCCGGTCGGATCTCGCACGAGACAGGGCGGGTGGCGAGTTTCGGTCAATGATCGACACCAGTCCGATGAAACGGTGGCATCCCGGCCAACCGGATAGCGCCACTTCGCCGAGCTGGCGTCCGGCCCGTCCCGGCCACCTTAAGCACCCGGACCCTCCGGGCCGCCGCGAGGTGGGAAAGTGGGGCAAGAAGCGCAAATCGCCCCGGTCCGCCGGTCAGGCCCCCCGCTTCCCGCGATCCGAAACACGAATCCCGACCATCGGGCGATGGCGCTGTTGATCATGAAGTTGGCGCACGCAAATACGGCGAAACATGCCGGTAACCTCATGATCGACGCGGGGGTGGCGTGCAGGGGTGCGCGTGCGGGAGGGGCTGTGGTGGCCGGAATGCGGAGGGCTGGGGATCGCGTTGACCCCCTTTGGGAAACGACATTGCCAGCGCGAGGGGGGTGACCGGTGCCGGTCGAGACTCGGAGCCGGGAACGGGACGAACGGGACGAACGGCAGCTCCGGCGGCTGCTCGACGCGCCGGAGTGGCAGGCGTCGGCGTCGACCGTGAGCACCGGCACACACTCGGGAAGTGAATCTGCCGCCGGGCGGGTACGCGTATCCTCGGCGGGAAAGCATCCGACGCGAGGGGATGTGCGGTTGACCACCGAGAAGACGGACGAGCGCAGGGCCCGCTTCGAGCGGGACGCGATGCCCTTCGTCGATCAGCTCTACGCTGCCGGGCTGCGGATGACCCGCAACCCGGCGGATGCCGAGGACCTGGTCCAGGAGACGTACCTCAAGGCGTACGCCGCCTTCCACCAGTTCGAGCAGGGCACCAACCTGAAGGCCTGGCTCTACCGGATCCTGACCAACACCTACATCAACTCCTACCGGAAGCGGCAGCGCCAGCCCGTCCAGGCGCCGACGGACGAGATCACCGACTGGCAGCTCGCCGAGGCGGAGTCGCACACGTCGAGCGGTCTGCGCTCGGCCGAGACCGAGGCGCTCGACCGGCTGCCGGACAGCGACGTCAAGGAGGCCCTCCAGCAGTTGCCGGAGGAGTTCCGCCTGGCGGTCTACCTGACCGACGTCGAGGGTTTCTCCTACAAGGAGGTCGCCGACATCATGGGCACGCCGATCGGCACCGTGATGTCCCGCCTGCACCGGGGCCGACGCAACCTGCGGAAGCTGCTGGAGCGGTACGCGGCGGAGCGGGGTTTCAGCGCCGCCCCGTCGAAGGGTTCGACCGCCGCCGCCAGCCGGGAGGTGTGACCGTGAGCTGTGGACGACCGCACGAGACGGACTGCCACGAGGTGCTCGCCGAGGTCTACCTCTACCTCGACCTGGAGTGCGCCGAGGAGCGCCGGGTGCTGATCCGGCACCACTTGGAGGAGTGCGGGCCGTGCCTGCGCGAGTACGGCATCGAGCAGGAGGTCAAGGCGCTTGTGGCCCGGTGCTGCGGCAACGAGGCGGCGCCGGAGAAGCTGCGTGAGCGGCTGCGGCTGCGGCTGAGCGAGCTGGTGGTCTTCGAGACCACCGAGTCCCGCGAGCTGGCCGACTGATCAGACACCTGTGGCCCGGGTCCGCGTGCGGACCCGGGCCACAGGTGTGTCCGGCCCCCCAGGGCCGGGCGCCGCTGATCGGTGATCAGGAGTTGGGGCGCTTGCCGTGGTTGGCGCTGCTCTTCTTCCGGGCCTTCTTCTTCCGGGCCTTCTTCGCCATGCTCTGCCTCCTGTGCTGGTCACGGTCCGGCCGCGGGTGAGCGCGGCGGAGGTCGCGTACGGCCCCCGGGTTGCCGGGCGCCGACCCGCACGATGCTAGTGCCGCCGGTGCCGCGCCGGGCGCGGTGGGGCCGCGTCCCGGGCCGGTGGTCAGAGAACGGACGTGACCGGCGTCATGATTGGATACCGTTCGCAGGACTGTCGGGGAGAGGGAGGGCCGGGAGATGGCCGAGGAGATCCGCGCCGAGATGGTGGCGAACGTCTGGAAGGTCGTCGCGTCGGCCGGGGACACGGTGTCCGAGGGGGACACGCTCGTGATCCTGGAGTCGATGAAGATGGAGATCCCGGTGGTCGCCGAGTCCGACGGCGTGGTGCAGCAGCTGGCGGTCAACGAGGGCGACGTGGTGCAGGACGGCGACCTGATCGCGGTGATCGGTTGACCGGCCTGCTCGTCCGCCGCGCCGAGCCGGCGGACTTCCCGGCGGTGGCCCGCCTGACGGTGGCCGCCTACGAGGCGGACGGCCAGCTCAAGGACGAGAGCGGGTACGCGCCGGTGCTCGCCGACGTGGCCACCCGGGCGGGCACCGGGGAGGTGCTGGTCGCCGTGGACGGCGCCACCGGCGCGGTGCTCGGCGCGGTGACGTTCGTGCTGGCGGGCACCCCGTACGCCGAACTCGCCGGCCCCGGTGAGGCCGAGTTCCGGATGCTCGCGGTCGACCCGGCCGCGCAGGGCCGGGGCGCGGGCGCGGCGCTGGCCGAGGCGTGCGTGGCGCGCGCCGTCGAGTTGGGTTGCGCGGCGGTGGTGATCTGCGTGCGCGCCGGCATGGCGGCGAGTGCGCGCCGGCTCTACGACCGGCTCGGGTTCGTCCGGGCGCCGGAGAAGGACTGGGCCCCGACGCCCGGGATCGACCTGCTCGGCCTGCGCCTGCCCCTCACCGCGTCAGTCGCCGTCGTTGATCTTCGCGAGCAGCTCGTCGGCCACCTCAAGGGCGATCTTCCGCCGCTCGTCGTCGGTGATGCCGGGGGTACGCACCGCGAACCAGCTGCTGTGCACCGCGAACAGGGTGAGCGAGGCGCGTAGCTGGGCGGCCGGGGATTCGTCGCCGCGGCTCAGCTCGCCCGCCAGGCGCATCATCCGGTCGCGCATCTGCTGGCCGGCGACGAGGCTTTTCAGCACGGTCTGATTCTGTTCGAAGAACCGCATCACCCGGGGCAGCTCGCCGGAGAACATGGTGTCCGCGTACATGGCGATGAGGGTGCGCCGGGTCTCCAGCGTGGCCGGCTCCTCGGCGGCCCAGGCGATCAGCTCGTCCATCCGGCGCAGCCGGTCGTCGACGAAGCTGCTGACGATCTCGTCCTTGCTCTTGAAGTGGTAGTAGAGCGCTGCCTTGGTCACGTTGAGGCGCTCGGCGATCTCCCGGAGCGAGGTCTTCTCGTATCCCTGCTCGGTGAAGAGCTCCAGCGCGACGGCCTGGATGCGCTGGCGCGTGCCGCCTGTGCTCTCGCTCACCCGACCGACACCTTCCAATCCGCTTGACGTTGTCCCGGTGCCCAGCTTACCGTGCGGCTAGTAAGTTAACTAGCCGGGCGGCAAGTAAGTCGATCACCGATCTGCGGGGGAGCCTACCCATGAGTCAACAAGCCCCGGTCATCGCGAAGCCAAACGTCCGCGTCATCCTGTTCGGCCTGATGACCGCGATGACGCTCGCGATGCTCGACAACATGATCGTCAGCACCGCGCTGCCGCGCATCGTCTTCGAGTTCGGCGGCGCCGACCACTTCACCTGGGTGGTCACCGCGTACGTGCTGGGCACCACCGTCTCCACCCCGATCTGGGGCAAGCTCGGCGACCTCTACGGCCGCAAGGCGGTCTTCCTCACCTCGGTGGTCGTCTTCCTGATCGGCTCCGCGCTCTGCGGCATGTCCGGTTCCGGCGTCTTCGGTGGCGCCGACACCGGGATGGTCGAGCTGATCGCGTTCCGGGCGGTCCAGGGCCTCGGCGCGGGCGGCCTGATGGTCGGCGTCATGGCGATCATCGGGGACCTGGTCCCGCCCCGCGAGCGGGGCCGCTACCAGGGCATGATCGCCGCGATCATGGCCATCGCCATGGTGGCCGGCCCGCTCGTCGGCGGCTTCATCACCGACCACCTCTCCTGGCGCTGGGCGTTCTACGTGAACCTGCCCCTCGGCGGCGTGGCGCTGCTCCTCCTGGCCGTCACCATGCACCTGCCGAAGTACCGCACCGAGCACAAGATCGACTGGCTGGGCGCGGCGCTGCTCTCCGTCGGCATCACCGCGCTCGTGCTCGTCACCACGTGGGGCGGCAAGCAGTACGACTGGGGCTCGCCGCAGATCCTCGGCCTGACCGTGCTGGCGGTGGCCGCGCTCGGCGTGTTCGCGCTCGTGGAGCGGCGGGTGCCGGAGCCGATCCTGCCGCTGGGCCTGTTCGCCAACCGCAACTTCGCCCTCATCTCGGTGATCGGCTTCCTGCTCGGCTTCGCCATGTTCGGCGCGATGAACTTCCTGCCGCTCTACCAGCAGACCGTGCAGGGCGCCTCGGCCACCAACAGCGGCCTGCTCCTGCTCCCGCTGATGTTCGGCATGCTCGTGGTGTCGCTCGTGGTCGGCCGGACGATCACGAAGACCGGGCGCTACCGCGCCTTCCCGATCATCGGCGGCGTGGTGATGGCCGTCGGCATGTGGCTGCTCAGCCAACTCGACCTCGGCACCGGCAAGACCCAGTCCTCGCTCTACATGGTCGTGCTCGGCGTCGGCATGGGCTTCCTCATGCAGACCTCGATGCTCATCGCGCAGAACAGCGTCGAGCAGAAGGACCTGGGCGCGGCGAGCGGCGCGACCACCTTTTTCCGGTCCATCGGCGGCTCGTTCGGCGTCTCGCTGTTCGGCGCCGTCTTCGCCAACCGGCTGGCCGACTCGCCCGCCGGTCCGGCGCTCGCCGGCAAGGGCGGCGGCGAGGGCGGCGCGATGGACCTGGAGAACCTCAAGCAGCTCACCGGCCCGGCGCGGGAACTGGTGCTCGGCGGGCTCTCCGACGCCATCTCGCACGTCTTCCTCTGGGCCCTCTTCATCACCGTGGCGGTCCCGGTGCTCGCCTGGTTCGTCAAGGAGGTGCCGCTGCGCGCGACGAACGACGTTCCGCCGGCCACCGCCACGCCGGAGGAGGAGGCCGAGGTCGCCCTCGGCAAAACCCCCGTCTGAGGTAAGGAGGGGGCCCCGCTTAACGCCTGGCGTTGTGGCGGGGCCCCTCCTTAACACCCTTCCCGCGCGCGCGACACCACTCCGGGGGCGCGCGACACCACTCCCGGGGCGCGCGGGCGCTCAGGCGCGGCGGAACAGCGCGGTGAGGCGTCGCCACAGCCGGCGCAGCGGGCCGGCCCCGGCGTCGGCGACGAGCCCGGCGGCCGTCGCGCGGGCGGCCGGGTCGAGGGCCGGGGTGGCCCGGGCCAGGTGCGCGAGCGACACCGCCTCCGGGGTACGGCGGGCGGGGCCGGTCGCCACCGCGGCGAGCCGCCCGGCCACCACACCGGCCACGTCGGCGCGTACGGCCGGGTCCACCCAGGCGGCGGTGACCAGGGCGAACAGTGCCGCCTCGGCCGTCGGTCCCGGCTCGGTCCCGGCCAGTTCCCGCAGCACCCGGCGGCGGTTCGACTCCGCCCACGGCTCGTCGGTGCGGTGGTGCAGCAGGCCGAGACAGGCCCAGACCTGCGCACAGCGCGACCAGAGCGCGGGGTCCTGATCGCCGAGCACCCGGCCCAGCGCCGTGGGCGGCGCCTCCGGCGGGTATGCCAGCAGGCCGAGCAGGTCGGCCAGGTCCAGCGTGGCCAGTCCGACCGCGGCGTCGTACGCGGCCGGCGGGTGCGCCCACGCCGGGTGGGCCAGCTGCTGGAGCCGGCGCACCGCGTTCGCCGTCGGGCGGGCGGTGCCCGCCGTCGGCGCGGGCAGGTGGTCCGCGCCGGCCGGGGTGACCTGGCCGAGCCACGGACGGCCGCGGCAACACTCGGCGAGGTCGCCGTGTTCGTGCGAGTCGTCCGGATGGTCGCGGACGAAATCGGCGAGCGCCACCAGGTGGTCCACGTTCCCGTCGCGCTGGAAGCGCAGCCGGTGCGCGGTGTGCACGGCGCAGTCGAACGTGGGGTCCTTCGCCAGCGCCCGGTCGATCCAGCCCAGCGCCGCGTCGAGCCGGCCGTGGTCGGCGAGCGTGCCGGCGATGTCCGCGTAGACCGCCAGGTCGTCGGGGTCGAGCGCGACCGCACGTTCCAGCGCGGCGAGCGCGTCGGCGGTCCGGCCGGCGCTGCGGTACGCGTACCCGAGCCACACCTCGCCGAGTTTGCTGGGCTCCGCGCGTACCCCCCGGGTGGCCCACTCGACCGCGAGGGCGACCTCGCCGAGGCGCCGGGCCAGCGCGGACGCCGCCCCCAGCAGCAGCGGTTGACCCGGATGCACGGTGATCGCATTGCGGGCCAGCGTGAGGTAGGGCAGCAGCGGCTCGCGCAGCCGGCGCGGAACCGGGTCGGGCGCGGCGGCGCAGACCTGCATGAGGATCCGGGCGGTGCGCTCCGGATCGAGCCGTTCCGGGAGGTCGGCGGCGGTCACCCACGGTACGGCGGCCCAGGGCGCGCCCGGCGCGTAGCCGGTGGCGGCGGCCAGCAGGTCGAGACCTTCGGCGGGACGGCCGGCGGCGGCGAGCAGGTGCGCCCGGGCCACCACGGCGCCGACGAAGGCGTGCTGGCCGAGCGGGAAGAGTTCGACGTCGCCACCGCTGGCGGCGGCGAGCCGGGCGAGGGTCTCGTGCGCCTCCGGGAGGGTGGGTGAGCGCACCAGGGCGGCGGCGACGTGGTCGGCGGCGTGCCGGAGATCGCCCTCGCCCAGCGCCAGCCGGGCCAGCGCGAGTTCCTCCTCGGCGGAGAGCGCGGCGTCGTCCTCGGGCACGTCGTCCTTCCCTCGCCGGGCTGGTCGGTCGGTCAGCCGGGCAAGCCTAGGGGATCTTGCCCCCGAGTGGTGATCTGGTGCGCACTGCTGCTCGTTGCATTGTTGATTCTGGCTCAAACGTGCAAGACTGAGCATCCAACGCGCGGTAATCGCGCAGAAGGGGGTGCGCGGTGACGCGACCAGGGGCCGGGATGGCCGCCGACATCGACGAGCAGCCGGCCGGCTACGAGCGCCTGCTCTCCACCGCGCACGCCGCCGCGATCGCCGAGGTGGCGGCCGTGGTCGCGCAGCGGCGACCCCGCCACGTGGTCTTCACCGCCCGCGGCACGTCCGACCACGCCGCGCTCTACGCGGCCTACCTCACCGAGATCCGCCTCGGCCTGCCCGCCGGGTTGGCCTCGCCCAGCGCGATCACCGTCTTCGGCGCCCGCCCCGACCTCTCCGACGCGCTCGTCGTCGGCGTCAGCCAGAGCGGCGGCTCGCCCGACCTGACCGAGGTGCTCCGAGTGGCCCGGGCCTCCGGCGCGCTCACCCTGGCGGTCACCAACAACCCCGACTCACCGCTCGCCGAGACCGCCGAGCTGAGCATCGACGTGGCCGCCGGCCACGAGCGGGCGGTCGCCGCCACCAAGACCTACACCGCCGAGCTGCTCGCGCTGCTCATGCTGGTCGAGGGGGTACGCGCCGGTGACGGCGTGCTGCCCGCGCCGGAGCGGGACGCGCTGGCCCGCCTGCCCGAGCTGGCCGCGCACACCCTCGCCGACGACACCCCGGCCCGGCTCGCCCCGCGCTACCGGTTCGCCGCCCAGCTCGTCACCACCGGCCGGGGCTACGCGTACCCGACGGCCCGGGAAGCGGCGCTGAAACTGATGGAGACGTCCTACCTGCCGGCGCTCGCCTTCTCCGGCGCCGACCTGCTGCACGGCCCGCTCGCCATGACCGACCCGGACGTGCCGGTGCTCGCCGTGGTCGGCTCCGGCCCCGGCGGCACGTCGATGCGCGAGGTGCTGCCCCGGCTCGGCGAACGCCGGGCCGACGTGGTGGTGGTCGGCTCCGCCGACGTCGGCGCCACCCGGATGGCGGTGCCGGAGGTCGACGAGCGGTACGCGCCGCTGCTCGACATCCTGCCGCTGCAACGACTGGCCCTGGCCCTGGCGCTGGCCCGCGGCGAGGACCCGGACGCGCCCCGTGGTTTGAAGAAGGTCACGGCGACGATGTGAGCCGGGCGTGGCACGCTGTGGGGCGTGTCCACCCTCCGTGACCTCGCCGAGGAGCACACCACGCTCCGGCCGGCCGACATCGACCACCTGCACCGGGTCGCCGGTGACTGGCAGCTGCTCTCCGACCTGTCCTTCGCCGACCTGCTGCTGTGGGTGCCGGTGGACGGTGAGGGCACCTTCCTCTGCGTCGCCCAGGTGCGCCCGACCACCGCCCCGACCGCCTACCTCGACGACCAGGTCGGCCGGATCGTCGGCGGGCCCGAGGTGGCGCACCTGGAGGTGGCGCACCGGCAGGGCCGGATCTGGCGGGAGGGCGACCCGGTCTGGTACGGCGACGTGCCGGCCCGGCACGAGGCCATCCCGGTGCGACTGCGCACCGGCGACGGCGAGCACGGTGAGGTCATCGCCGTCGTCGGCCGGGACACCAACCTCTCCACCGCGCGCACCCCGAGTCAGCTCGAACTGAACTACCTGACCACCGCCGACGACCTGGCCCAGATGATCGCCGACGGCACCTTCCCGCCGCCCCGGCACCCGGGCGAGACCACCTCGGCACCCCGCGTCGGCGATGGCCTGGTGCGGCTCGACGCCAACGGCAAGGTCACCTACGCCAGCCCCAACGCGCAGTCCGCCTACCGCCGGCTCGGTTACGCCTCCCACCTGGTCGGCGAGGACCTGGCCAAGCTGCACCGCCGGCTCGCCGGCGACCCCCTCGAAGGCGCCGACGCGGGCAACGCGGTGCTCGCCGCGCTGCGCGGCGAGGCCCCACCCCGGCGCGAGATCGACGCCCGGGGCGCCACCATGCTGACCCGGGCGCTGCCGCTGATGCCCGCCGGCGTGCCGATCGGCGCGCTGGTGCTGGTCCGCGACATCACCGAGGTACGCCGCCGCGACCGCGCCCTGATCACCAAGGACGCCACCATCCGGGAGATTCACCACCGGGTGAAGAACAACCTCCAGACCGTCGCCGCGCTGCTGCGCCTCCAGGCCCGCCGGGTCGCCATGCCCGAGGCCCGGGTCGCGCTCGAGGAATCGGTACGCCGGGTCGCCTCGATCGCGCTCGTACACGAGACGCTCTCGCTCTCCAGTGACGAGGTGGTCGAGTTCGACGGCATCGTGGACCGGGTGGCCAGCGCCGCGACCGAGGTGGCCGCCACCGAGGTGACCGTCGGCATGCGGCGTCGGGGCAGCTTCGGCATCCTTCCGGCCGAGATCGCCACCTCGCTGGTCATGGTCCTCAACGAGCTGCTGCTCAACGCCGTGGAACACGGCTTCTCGCCGGTCGACGAGGAGGCCGCCCCCGCCCCGGCGGACGCGCCGCGACCCGAGGTGGTCGTCGAGGTGCACCGGCTCCGCAAACAGTTGCACGTCTCGGTCGCCGACAACGGCCGCGGCCTGCCCGGGCAGTTCGACGCCGAGCGCGGCGGCAACCTCGGCCTCCAGATCGTCCGGGCACTCGTCACCGGCGAGCTGCGCGGCACCATCGAGCTGCGCAACGGCGCGGCCGGCGGCACCGAGGCGGTCCTCGTCGTGCCACTGGCCCGGGGCACCGCCGACCGCCTGTCGGGCTGAGCCCTCGGCCGGCGGCGGTCCGGCCGAGCCGGGCCGCTCACCGGTCGCCGGGCTGGTCGCCGGTCGCCGGGCTGGTCGCCGGTCGCCGGTCGCCGGGCTGGTCGCCGGTCGCCGGGCGGGTCGCCGGTCGAGCCGGGCTGGTCACCGGTCGAGCAGGGCCACCGTGAGGCCCTGGCGGGGCCACACCTGACGGACCGTGAAGCCGTCGCGCAGCGCCGCGCCCTTGGCTCCGGGTACCGCCGCGAGCGGATCCGCCCGGCGCCCGGTGACCACGAGCCAGATCCGGTCCACCCCGGCCAGGCAGCGGGCCGGATCGCCGCACTCGACGGCCCAGAGGCTCGCGTCCGCCCGCTGGTCCCGGACCGCAAGCACGTCGCGCGGCAGCCTCGGCCCCAGGTGGTACGCCAGACCGAGGTCGGGAAAGAGCCAGCCGTCCCGGGGTGAGTAGACGATCGCGTCGCCCGGCCGCTGCCCGGCACCGATGATGTCCGCCGCCCCCGTGTAGTCGACCGGCGCGCTGCGGGGCCACTCGTGGGTCCGGCGCAGCGCTGCCTGGTCGGGCAGCCCGAGCAACCCGGCCAGGGCCACCACGACCAGCGCCGGCCCGAGGCGTACCCGGGCCAGAGCCGCGCCGGCCAGCAGGCAGGCGAACGGCACCGTGAAGATCAGATACCTGGTCACCCAGAGCGGCACCACCGTCCCGGCGACGAAGAGCAGCAACACCGGCAGCAGCACTGCGGCCCCGGGCAACAGCGCACGCCGGCCGAGCCGGGCCGCCCCGAATGCGGCGAGGCCTAGCAGGAACCCGCCCACCACGCCGCTCTGCGCCAGCCCGCCCGGCAGCGACGCCAGGTCGGACAGGCGGGCCGGATCGACCCAGTCGAGCTGCCGACCGCGCTGCCCCTGGGCGACGAGGCCCAGCGGGGTAACGAGCACGATTGCCGGCACCAGCGCCACCAGCCACCGCGCGACCACCCGCCGGGCGGGCACCGGCGCCCTCGGGTCGTCCGGAGCTCCGCCGCCCGTCCCGTGCCGTGACACCCGTGGCGCTCCACTCGCGGTCGATGTCGCCGGTGGGCGGAACGCTGTGGGTGTCTCCGGGGTGCCGTGACACCCATGGCGCTCCACTCGCGCTCGATGTCGCTGGTGGGTGGAACGCTGCGGTTGTCTGCGACCGGGCGGGGTTCCGCCGGGTGGGTCTGGTCGGGAGCGGGCGGCCCGGTCGACGCCGGCGGCGGCTGGGTCGACGCCGGCGGCGGCCGGGCCGCGCGCGGCGGTCAGCAGCACCACCACGGCGTGCGCGGCGAGCAGGGTGAGTGCGACCAGGTGGAGCAGCACGAGCGCGGCGACGACTACGGCGTACCCGACCCAACGCCCCCACGTCGGCCGACGCAACGCGCCGACCAGCAGGAGCGTGGCGAGCACGGCGAGCAGCGTCGCGAGCGCGTACGGGCGGGCCTCCTGGCCGTAGCGCGAGGTGGCCGGCAGCACGGCGAACAGCAGCCCGGCCAGCAGGCCGGCCCGGTCGGACACGAGCTGCGCGCCGAGGCGGGCGGTCAGCGTGGTGGCGACCGCCGTGGCGAGCGCCGAAGGCAGCCGCAGGGCCGTCGCAGAGGTGCCGGCCAGCGCGGTCCACCCGTGCATGAGCAGGTAGTACGGTCCGGTGGCGGCGTCGATGGTGTGGGTCAGCCGGACCAGGTCCGGCAGCGAGCGGGTCGCGGCGCTCCAGGTCGCCAACTCGTCTCGCCACGGCTGGGCGTGCCCGATCCCGGTCAGCGTGACCACCAGCGCCAGTAGGCCGGGAAGCGCCCACGCCACCCAACCGGGAACGCGGGGCGGCGCAGGCTCGGTAGGCGCGCTCACACCCCGCAGCCTCACACGCCACCCCCACCCTCCCACCCCCCTCCACCAATTTCCGCTCTCCCATTCCCACCCCCACCCCCGCGCCCCGGCTTCTGCCCGCTCCCGTTCCTGCTCCCGCCCCTCCCGTGCCGCCTGTTCCCGCTCCTGCCCCTCCCGCCCTCGCTCCCGCCCTCGCTCCCGCCCTCGCTCCCGCCCTCGCTCCCGCCCTCGCTCCCTCTCGCCCGTCGATCATGGAGTTGGCAGCACCTGGGGTCCGTTTTGTCGCCGCTAACCTCATGATCGACGAGCGACCCGGCGGATCTTGGAAGGATTCGGCCCCTGGAGGGGCCATTTGGCTCCAAGATCTTTCCGATGGCGGGGTTGATCAAGGAGTTTGTGTCGGCGGTGGCGCTTTCGATGACGCAAACCCCTTGATCAAGGCCAGGGCCGCCCGGCTCGCGCTGGGTGGATGGGCTTGATGCCCCGCCCGGGCTGGGCGGCACCCGGAGGCGGGACATCCGGGGGTGGAACATCCAGGGGTGGAACATCCCGGGGGTGGAACATCCGGGGGGTGGAACATCCGGGGGGTGGAACATCCGGGGTGGGGCGCCTGGGGGCTGGACACTTGGACGCCGGACACTTGGACGCCGGACACTTGGACGCCGGACACTTGGACGCCGGACACCTGGACACTTGGACGCCGGACACCTGGACGCCGGACACTTGGACGCCGGACACCTGGACGCCGGACACTTGGACGCCGGACACCTGGACGCCGGACAAGCGGGTGCCGGGGCCGGGGCCGGGCGGTGTGGGCTGGGCGGCCGAAAGCCGCGCGAGGGGCTTCGCCTCCGGCGGTGGCGCTCCGGATGCGGCAGGGCACGTGGCACCGTCGGTCCGGGCCGTGGGCTGGTCTCCGTGCCGGCGGCGGCGTTCCAAACGGACACCATGGCGGAGTGGGGCAGGTCACAAAGGTAGGCACGTGGATGGGCGTCGATCTGGGTGGGGGGCCCGTGATGTGGGATCACTGCGCCGGTCGGTGGCCGGGGAACCCGTGGTGTGGCAGCATGAGGCCATGACCGCCGCTGTCGTCCGCCGCTTCGTGGCTCGCCGCCACGTCGACTACGGCCGCGTGCGCAGCGCGATCTGTCCGGCCCACTGACGACGCCCGACCCATCCGTCTCGGGCGCGTTCCGCGCCGGCCGTCATCGACACCGCCGTCCTCGGTCCTCTTCAGGACCGGCCGCCGCGCCCGCGCTCCCAGGCACCGCAGCAGACAAACGGAGGACGCCGCGATGGCGGTCAGTAGCACCCCCACCCGCTCGGACCAGCCGGCTCCCGCCGCCCGGGCGCCCCGTCGGCCGCGTGGCGAGGGCCAGTGGGCGCTCGGGCACCGTGAGCCGCTCAACGCCAACGAGCGGCTCAAGAAGGACGACGATCCGCTGAACGTGCGGGACCGGATCGAGAACATCTACGCCCACGGGGGCTTCGCCTCGATCGACCCACAGGACCTGCGGGGCCGGTTCCGGTGGTGGGGCCTCTACACCCAGCGCAAGGCCGGCATCGACGGCGGGCGCACCGCCGTGCTGGAGCCGCACGAGCTGGAGGACGAGTTCTTCATGCTCCGGGTCCGGGTCGACGGCGGTCAGCTCAGCCTGGCCCAGCTCCGGGTCGTCGCGGAGATCTCCCGGGAGTTCGCCCGGGACACCGCCGACATCACCGACCGGCAGAACATTCAATACCACTGGATCCGGGTCGAGGACATGCCGGAGATCTGGCGTCGGCTGGAGTCGGTCGGCCTGCAGACCACCGAGGCGTGCGGCGACTGCCCGCGGATCGTGCTCGGCAGCCCGGTCGCCGGGGTGGCCCGGGACGAGGTGGTCGACGCCACCCCGGCGATCGACGAGATCGTTAGCCGGTACGTCGGCGACAAGCAGTTCTCCAACCTGCCCCGCAAGTTCAAGACCTCGATCTCCTGGCTCGTCGACACCCCGTACGAGGCGAACGACATCTCGTTCCTCGGCGTCGAGCACCCGGAGCACGGCCCCGGTTTCGACCTCTGGGTGGGCGGTGGGCTCTCCACCAACCCGATGCTGGCCAAGCGGCTCGGTGTCTGGGTGCCGTTGGACGAGGTGCCGGACGTGTGGGCCGGGGTGGTCGGCATCTTCCGCGACTACGGCTACCGCCGGCTGCGTAACCGGGCCCGGCTGAAGTTCCTGGTCGCCGACTGGGGCGTGGAGCGCTTCCGGGAGGTGCTGGAGAAGGAATACCTGGGTCGGACGCTGCTCGACGGTCCGGCCGCGGAGCTGCCGGCGAAGCCGGTCGACCACATCGGCGTGCACCCGCAGCGTGACGGCGCCAACTACGTGGGCGCGGCCCCGGTGGTGGGACGGGTCTCCGGCACCCAGCTCGCCGAGCTGGCCGACGTGGTCGAGGCGCACGGCAGCGACCGGGTGCGGCTCACGCCGTACCAGAAGCTCCTGGTCCTGGACGTGGCGCCGGAGCGGACCGAGGAGCTGGTGACCGCGTTGCGGGGGATCGGCCTGGAGGCCAGGCCCTCGGCCTGGCGGCGCGGCACGATGGCCTGCACCGGCATCGAGTTCTGCAAGCTTGCCATCGTGGAGACCAAGCGGCGCGGCGAGGAACTGGTCGCGCGGTTGGAGGAGCGGCTGCGCGACTTCGACGCGGACATCTCCATCCACCTCAACGGCTGCCCGAACGCCTGCGCCCGCACCCAGGTCGCGGACATCGGGCTCAAGGGTCAGCTCGTGGTCGGCCCGGACGGCCGGCAGGTCGAGGGGTTCCAGGTGCACCTCGGCGGCGGCCTCGGCATGGCCGCCGGGCAGACCGCCGGTTTCGGCCGCAAGCTGCGCGGCCTGAAGACCACCGCCGACGAGCTTCCGGAGTACGTGGAACGGCTGGCCCGCCGCTACCTGGCCAGCCGGACCGACGGCGAGAGCTTCGCCAACTGGGTGATCAGAGTCGATGAGGAGGAGCTTCGATGAGTGACGCTCGATCTGCGCCTCTCTACTGCCCGTACTGCGGCGAGGAGGACCTGCGACCGCACGAGGCCGGGCACGGCGCCTGGGAGTGCCACGCCTGCGCACGGGTGTTCTCGGTCAAGTTCACCGGCCTGCTGAGCCGGGCGGTGAACCGATGACCGGCCTGCTCTCCGCCGCCGGCCTGGGTCTGGTCGGCGGCGGAGAGGCCAACCCGGCGGACCCGGCCCGGCGGGACCCGGAGGAGCTGCGCGCGCTGGCCGAGGAGGCCGGGCGGGAGCTGGCGGACGCGCCCGCGCTGGAGATCGCCAGGTGGGCGGCGGAGACGTTCGGCGAGCGGTTCTGCGTGACCAGTTCGATGGCCGACGGTGTGGTGGCGCACCTGGTCTCCCGGGTCGCGCCCGGCGTCGACGTGGTGTTCCTCGACACCGGGCTGCACTTCCCGGAGACGCTGCGGGTCCGCGACGAGGTGGCCCGGCGGATGCCGGTGCGGGTCCGTTCGATCCGTCCCCGGATGACGGTCGGCCAGCAGGACGGCCAGTACGGGCCGCGCCTGTTCAACAGGTCCCCGGACGAGTGCTGCCAGCTGCGCAAGGTGGAGCCGTTGGAGCGGGCGCTGGCCGGCTACGACGCGTGGGCCGCCGGGCTGCGCCGCGACGAGTCGCCGACCCGGGCCAACACGCCCGTGGTGGGCTTCGACGCGCGGCGCGGCAAGGTCAAGGTGAACCCGATCGCCGCCTGGACGCAGCGCGAGGTGGACGCGTACGTGGCCCGCCACGACATCCCGGTCAACGAGCTGTTCGCCCGGGGCTACGGCTCGATCGGCTGCTGGCCGTGCACCCGCCGGACGAAGGCGGGGGAGGACCCGCGGGCCGGTCGCTGGGCGATGTTCGAGAAGACCGAGTGCGGCCTGCACCTCTGACGGGCGGCGCGCCGGTGGTGCTGGTGGCGCACGGCAGTCGTGATCCGCGCGCGGCCGAGGCGACGCGGGCGTTGGCCCGGGCGGTGGCGGCCACCTGCCCCGGCCGTCCGGTGCTGCCGAGCTGGCTCGATCACACCGAGCCCGGACCGGCCGACGTGCTGCGGCAACTCGCGGACGCGGGTCATTCCCGGGTGGTGCTGGTGCCGCTGCTGCTGACCGCCGCGTACCACCGGAAGGTGGACATCCCGGCGGCGGTCGCGGCGGCCGGCGCGGGCCTCGACGTGCGGGTGACGGAGGTGCTGGGGCCGACCGGCGGCGTGGTCGACGGGCGGTTGCTGGCCGCCCTGCGGCGCCGGCTGGCCGAGGCCGCCGGGGAGGGCGCGGACGCCGTGGTGCTGGCCGCGGCGGGCACCCGTGATCCCGCCGCGCGTGCCTCGGTGGGTCGGGTCGCCGCGGCGCTCGGCGCCGGGCTGGGCGTGCGCTGCCGGGTCTCGTACGCCTCGGCCGCGCCGCCGGAGGTCGGTGGCGCGGTGGCGCGGCTGCGCGCGACGGGTGCCCGCCGGGTCGCGGTGGCCGCCTACTTCCTGGCGCCGGGCCGGTTCCACGACGGGGTACGCGCGGCGGCCCGCTCGGCCGGCGCGGTGGCGGTCGCCGACCCGCTCACCGACCTGCCGGAACTCGCCGATCTGGTGCGCCGGCGGGTGGACGCGGCGGTGGGCTGAACACGGTCCGGACCGCGAAACGCCCCGGCCGGGATCCCGGCCGGGGCGTTTCGCGTGTGTGTGGGTCAGGCGGAGTGAGCGCGCAGCACCCGGAGACCGCCGCGACGCTTGACCGCGCGGCGTTCCTCCTCGCTCATCCCGCCCCAGACGCCGGCGTCCTGACCGGACTCCAGCGCCCACTGCAGGCACTGGTCGGTCACGGGGCAGCGCCGGCAGACGGCCTTCGCCTGCTCCACCTGCAGGAGGGCCGGACCGGACGTCCCGATCGGGAAGAACAGCTCCGGGTCCTCGTCGCGGCAGACCGAATCGTGGCGCCAGTCCATGGCGGCAACACTCCTCATTCTAAGTGGATGGCCAGATAACGCTTTGTTGCTATTCCTATATGCATCCGCATTGCCGAAAGGTGACGGTCAGCATCCATCAATTCGGCGCTGCGTGAGCAGGCTGCGGGCCCCTGGACCTGCTGGAACAGCTCAACCGGATGAGCATATCCAGGCGATGTCCCGGTAACACGAGTTCGCTTGTGAATACTTTCACGAACTACAGCGATGTCAAGGGCGACGCTCGGAAAAACTCCGAACAGTGAGCGGGCTCACCACCCATTTGTCCCGGTTTGCGAGGGCTCTCGTTACCCGGCGTGCCACAGTCGAGGATCAATATAGTACGGTCTGCGTGACGATGCTGACATTTCCGGCACCCTTCCTCGGCGTGGCGGCCACCTCACCCCTCCGTGGGCGGGGGTCCGCGTCAACCGACGGGGATACCCGAGACCTAGCAGATTACTCTCAGTGCGGCGGGTACGGATGTGAATCTGACTTTTTCCCGCTCGCCGAGATAGTCGCCATCGAGCTGGAACGGCAGCGGACGGGCCGCGAGCAGGGTGAACTCCTCCACGTCGTGCAGCCGGAGCACCTGCTTGCCATGCGGATCGGGCTTCTGGGAGAAGAACTGAGTCACTGTCCGTGCGGTGCTGGCTACCTTGAGCTGTCGGATGGCGAGCACATCGAGCCCGAGGTCGAACGACGCATCCGGATTCGGGTTGATCTCACGGTCGCCGAGGTAGGTCCACGGCGCGGTGTTCTGGATGATCGCGGTGGCCAGCTCGGTCGCCGGCGCCTCACCCGGGCGTTCCAACGTGATCGGCGGGTGGCGGCGGTCCGATCCGACGAAGTACTGGCTGGCCGTGGACCGGAAGTAGAGGGCCGGGGTGGACACCCGACCCCGCTTGCGGGCCTGCTCCACCCGGCGGATCACCGCCGCGTCGAGCCCGAAGCCGGCGCAGAACGTGAAGTAGCGGTCGTCCGCCCGGCCCAGCCCGATGGTGCGCGACCGGCCCAGGCGCAGCCCTTCCAGGATCATGCTGGTGCCGTCCGGCCACTCCCGCGGCAGCCCGAGCGCCCGGGCGAAGACGTTCGTCGAGCCACCCGGCACGGTCGCCAGCGCCGGCAGCCGCTCGGCCGAGGTCGGCCCGGTGCGGAACGTCGGCGGCTCGGCCGCCATCAATCCGTTGACCACCTCGTTGACCGTGCCGTCGCCGCCGAGCGTGACGACCAGGTCGACACCCTCCTGGGCGGCCTCCCGGGCCAGGTCCATGGCGTGGCCCCGTCGGCGGGTGTAGCGCACCGACAGGTCGACTTCACTGCGCAGTGCCCGGACCAGCACGTCCCGGCTGCGCTCGCTTGTGGTGGTGGCCTTCGGATTGACCACCAGGACGGCCCGCATGGGCGGCACAATACCGCGCCTATCCACCGGTATCGTGGCGCCCGTGACGATCGACTCGGACCCGGTCCCCAGCCCGCTCCGCGCGGCGGTGCTCGTGCTGCGCGCCGAGGCGGTGGCGCTCGGCCTGGTCGCGCTCTGGCTGATCTGGTCCGACCTCACCGCCGAGCACACCGACCTGGCCTCGGCGCTGCTGGTGACCGCCTTCGCGGTGGCCGGGGCGGTCGCGCTCTGGGCGCTCGGTGGCGCGCTGTCCCGGCGGCGGGCGGGCGCCCGCGCGCCGGCCATCGTGCTCCAACTCATGCTGCTGCCCATCGGGTGGTACATGATCTCCGGCGGAATGGGCTGGCTCGGGCTGCCGCTGATGGCGCTCGGGCTCGTTGTCGCCGGGCTGCTCGTCAGTGGCCCGACCAACCGGGCGCTCGGCTTCGGCGACCCGGCCGGCCAGTAGCCGCCGACCCGGCCGGTCGGATAGCCGCCGACCCGGCGGCCAGTAGCCGCCGACCGGGCCGGGTCGGGTGGCTACCGGCCCGTTCGTCGCTGTCGCGGCCGACACGCGGTCGGACCGGTCAGTAGCCGCCCGAACGGCGGGTCAACAACGAGATGGTGGCCCGGCCGTCAGCGGCCCGCGCGCCGGCCCCGGTGGTCAACGCGGTGAGCACCTTCCAGGCGAAGGACGACTCGGACGGGAGCGTGGCGCCCCGCACGGTCGGCACGGTCACCTCGACGGTGAGCGCGTCCTCGGTGACCGCGAAGCGACACTCCAGCTCGGCGTCGCGGGTGGCGATGGCGAGCAACATGGCGCACGCCTCGTCGACCGCGATGCGCAGATCCTCGATCTCGTCGAGCGCGAACTGGAGCCGGGCCGCGAGGCCGGCTGTGGCGGTGCGGAGCACGCCGAGGTAACCGCCGTCGGCGGGCACGGTGAGGTGCACGACGTCGTCGTCCGTCGTCGGCTGCCCGGTCAGTTGAGTCACGCCTCATCCCCCCGGTGCGGGACTCTACCCGGTCAGTCGGCCGAACGGGTGGGTGCGGGCGTCGCCCGCGCGGCAAGATCGCCCAACGCGGCTCCGGCCAGCCGGTACGGCGTCCACTCGTCCATCGGCGTGGCGCCGATCGCGGCATAGAAGCGGGCCGCCGGATTCCAGTTGATCATCCACCACTCGAGCCGCTGGTATCCGCGCTCGACGCAGATCGCGGCCAGGGCGGCCAGCAGCAGCCGGCCGGCGCCGGTGCCCCGGGCATCCGGCCGGACGTAGAGATCCTCCAGGTAGATGCCGTGCACCCCGGCCCAGGTGGAAAAGTTGAGGAACCAGAGGGCGAAGCCCACCGGCTCGTCCGCCGCGTCCACCGCGACGTGCCCGAACAGCGCCGGCGCGGACTGTCGACCGCTCCAGCTCGGCGCGTCTGACGCCGCGCCGCGACCTGGAGCAGTCGCGAAAAGCGCCGCGTCGAGCTGCTCGGCGGTGAGGTGACACTGCTCCGGAGCGCGCTCGTACGCGGCGAGTTCGTGCACCATCGCGACGACGGCCGGCACGTCCTCGGGACGTACCGGCCGGATCGTCGGCACCGTGACGGGCGAGGTCACGCCTGCTTGGTCTCCCAGAAGATCTTGGAGATCTCGTCGATCTTCGAGAGCAGCTCGTCGGCCTTGGCCGGGTCGGTCCCGCCCTTGGCGCCGGCCGCGCCGGCCAGCTTGGTGGCCTCGTTGAAGAGCTGGTGCAGATGCGGGTACTTCTCGAAGTGCTGCGGCTTGAAGTAGTCGGTCCAGAGCACCCACAGGTGGTGCTTGACCAGCTCGGCCCGCTGCTCCTTGATCAGGATGGCGCGGGTGCGGAACTCCGGATCGGTGTTCGCCTGGTATTTCTCGCAGATCATTTTGACCGACTCGGCCTCGATCCGAGCCTGGGCCGGGTCGTAGACGCCGCAGGGCAGGTCACAGTGGGCGCTGGCGGTCACCCGGGGCGTGAGGATGCGAGGAAGGCGCATCAGGGTCCTCCATGGGATGTTTGCGATGATCGAAGACGACATTACTCCTGGAGATGCTTTCCAGCGGGCGGGAGGTGAAACCCGTGGTGCCCGTCCTGATAACCGGCCCGTCCATGTCCCCGACACTGCGCCACGGCGACGCGGTGCTGGTCCGCACCGGTGGCCGCCCGGTCCGTCCCGGCGACGTGGTGGTCGCGGTCTTCCGCAGCCGCCCCGACCTGCTCGTGGTGAAGCGCGCGGTCGAGCCGCGCGACGGCGGCTGGTGGCTGCGCGGCGACAACGACCTGGTCACCGACGACTCCCGGGCGTACGGGGTGGCCGACGTGCGCGGCCGGGTGGTGGCCCGCTGGTGGCCCCGACCCGGCCGGATCAGAGGTCGGCAGGGGTGAGGACGGATATGACCCCGCTCACATCGTGGGAGTCGAGGCGTGACTATGCTCGGAAGTGCCCGGGTGACCCCCCGCACCACCGCCCCGCCGGTCGCTGACCTCGCCGACCGCGCCGGCCGGTCCGTCTGCTCGACAGATCCTGGAGTCACCATGTCTGCGTCCACCCCGGACCCCGCTGATCCCGTCTTCCGGCTGCACGTCGGCGGCAAGATGGCCGTCGCCTCGACCGTGCCGCTGACCAGCCGGGAAGACCTCTCCCTCGCGTACACCCCGGGGGTTGCCCGGGTCTGCGAGGCGATCGCCGCCGATCCCGACCTCGCCGACACCTACACGTGGGTGTCGCACACCGTCGCCGTGGTTACCGACGGCTCCGCCGTCCTCGGTCTGGGCAACATCGGCCCACGCGCCGCGCTGCCCGTGATGGAGGGCAAGGCGGTGCTGTTCAAGCAGTTCGCGGGCGTGGACGCGGTGCCGGTCTGCCTGGACACCCAGGACGTGGAGGAGATCGTCGCGGCGGTACGGGCGATCGCGCCCTCGTTCGGCGGCATCAACCTGGAAGACATCAGCGCCCCGCGCTGCTTCGAGGTCGAGCGTCGGCTGGACGAGGCGCTGCCCATCCCGGTCTTCCACGACGACCAGCACGGCACCGCGATCGTGGTGCTGGCCGCGCTGCGCAACGCCGCGACGCTGCTCAACCGCAAGCTCGGCGACCTGCGGGTGGCGGTCAGTGGGGCCGGCGCGGCCGGAGTGGCGGTCACCAAGATGCTGATCGCCGGCGGCGTCGACCCGGCCCGGGTGGTGGTCTGCGACTCGCGCGGCATCATCGGCCGGCACCGCGACCTCACCGGCACAAAGGCCGAACTGGCCGAACTCACCAACGCCGAGGGCCGCCAGGGCGACGTCACCGAGGCGCTGCGCGACGCGGACGTGCTCGTCGGCGTCTCCGGCGGCCAGATCCCCGAGACGGCGGTGGCCGGCATGGCCCCCGGCGGCATCGTCTTCGCGCTCGCGAACCCCACACCGGAGGTGCACCCCGAGGTGGCCGCCCGGCACGTCGCGGTGGTCGCCACCGGGCGCAGCGACTACCCGAACCAGATCAACAACGTGCTCGCCTTCCCGGGCGTGTTCCGCGGCGCGCTCGACGCCGGGGCCACCCGGATCACCGACGGGATGAAGGTGGCCGCCGCCGACGCCATCGCCGGCGTGGTGGCCGAGTCGCTGACCGCCGACGCGATCGTGCCGTCCCCGCTCGACCCGCGGGTCGCCCCCGCGGTGGCGGAAGCCGTCGCCGAAGCCGCCCGCCGCGACGGCGTCGCCCGCCGCTGAGGGTGTAAGGAAGGGGCCCTTCTTATCGCCTTTTGCATAGGAAGGGCCCCTTCTTAACGGCCGCTCAGCTTGTTACGGTGCGGATCATGCGTGCTGCCTATGCCTCGGCCTTCGACGCCGACAACCCGCTCGCCGCGCTCGCCGTCGGCGACCGCCCCGAGCCGACCCACCCGCAGGACGACTGGGTCACCGTGCGGGTGCGGGCCAGCTCGCTCAACCACCACGACCTCTGGTCGCTGCGCGGCGTCGGCCTGACCGCCGACCAACTCCCAATGATCCTCGGCTGCGACGCGGTCGGCACCGACCCGGACGGCAAGGAGGTGGTCATCTACCCGGTCGTGCCCACCCCGGGCGACCCGCGCGGGGTCTCCATCCTCTCCGAGCGCTTCCCGGGCACCTTCGCCGAGATGGTCTCCGTACCCCGGATGAACCTGCTGTCGCTGCCCGACGGCCTGTCGGCCACCGACGCGGCGTGCCTGCCCACGGCCTGGCTCACCGCGTGGCGGATGCTCACCACCCGGGGCCGGGTCGCCGACGGCGAGTCGGTGCTGGTCCAGGGCGCCGGCGGCGGCGTGGCCACCGCGGCGGTCGCGCTCGGCGTCGCGCTCGGCAAACGGGTGTACGCGACCAGCCGCGACGCCGCCAAGCGGGAGCGGATCGCCGAGCTGGGCGCCACCGCGCTGGAGCCCGGCGCGCGCCTGCCGGAGCGGGTCGACGTGGTGATCGAGACGGTCGGTGCGGCCACCTTCGACCACTCGCTGAAATCGGCCGCGCCGATGGCCCGGATCGTGGTCTCCGGCGCGACCGCCGGGCACGAGCCCACAATCAACCTGCGCCGGGTCTTCGCCATGCAACTGGAGATCCTCGGCACCTCCATGGGCACCCCGGGCGAGCTGGCCGAACTGCTCGCGTTCTGCGCCGAGCACGGGGTCCGGCCGGTGGTGGACCGGGTGGTGCCGTTCAGCCGGATCGAGGAGGCGTTCGCCCGGCTGCACTCCGGCGAGGTGTTCGGCAAGGTGGCCGTCGACCACACGGCCTGAGGCGGCGCGCGCGTTAAGCGGGGGCCCCTCCTCTACCGCAGGCGTTAACCGGGGCCCCCGCCTTACAGCCGGTCGTCGAGGGTGGCCAGGTTGCCACTCGTCGCTTCGGCGGGGAGGCGCTTCTTCGCCGCCGGGTCGCCGTAAAGGGTCCAGCGGAGGAACTCGACCGTGGTGTCGGCGACCACCCGCAGCGCCTTCCCGTCACCCAGCAGCGCCCGGCCATGATCGCCCTTCGGCAGGCTGAGCATCGCCTTCGGCCACGGCACCGCGTCGAACACGGCCTTGCCCGCCGCGTACGACACCACCTCGTCCGCCTCGCCGTGCACGAACAACTGCGGCGCGGCGGCGCCGGCGAACCCGGTGCCCACGCCGAGCGCCGTACCGGCGAACACGATCCCGGCGTCCAGCCGCTCGTCCCGGCCGGTGGTGAACAGCCCGATGGTGGTCACACCGCCGGCGCTGTGCCCGGTCGCGGCCACCCGCTCCGGATCCAGCCGGCCGCGCAGCGGATCGCCCGCCGCCTCGCCGAGCGCGAGCACCCGGGTCAACACGTACGACACGTCGGCCGGCTGGTTGAGCACGTCCAGCGGGTTGCCGTCACCACCCCGCGCGGTGTGCGGGAACCGCGGCGCGGCCACCACGAACCCGGCCGCCGCCCAGCGCGTCAACAACACCTGGTAGTCCTCCGGCCGGGCATCGAGACCGTGGCTGAACAGCACCACCGGGAACCGCCCGTCGGCCGCGCGGGCAGACCGCTCGGCGGTGCCGCCGGCCGCGCCCGTCGCCGGATACCAGAGCGTCACCGGCAACGGCCGGTCGCCGTCGCGGTTCAGCTTCAGTTGGCGTACGCCGACCGCGAAGCTCTTGGTGGGCGCCTTGCCTTCGGCGACCCGCGGCGCGGGCGTGGTGGCCTGCGGTGGGGAATCGGGGGCAGGCCGCCCGGTCGGGACGGTCGGCTTCGAACAGCCGGCCAGGCCCGCGCCGAGCAGAGCGGCGGCAACCAGGGCAACGGAACGACGGCGCATGAACCCGATTGTGCCTCGCGGTTTTAAGGAGGGGCCCCCTCTTAACGCCTGCGGTAGAGGCGGGGCCCCCTATTAACACTCGGCGCGGGTGGCGGTGCGGCGGGTGGGGCGGGTCAGCTCGGCGGGCGGCCGTCCACCGACGCCTGGAGGCGGACCAGGTCGGCGGCATCCTTGGCGCGGCGGGGACGCTCGGGCATCCAGACCGGGAACATCTCCTTGAACTCGATCTGCGCGGTGACACTGATCACCGGTGCGGCGAGCGCCCCGATCCGGCCCTGCGGCGCGTCGAGCATCCCGTCCGGCAGGGGCGTGCCCGCCCACGGGCCGGCGCCGACGACCACCCGGCCGGCCGGATCCCGGTCCAGGTAGGCGAAGCTCAGCTCGACGTCGCCGCGAAGCAGGTCAAGCTGCTTGGTGGCCGGCATCCGCGGGTCGGGCCGCCAGCCCTGACCGCCGAGCCGGGCGGCCAACCGGTCGGCGTCGTGCCGCCAGCAGTACCAGTCGACGTCGACGTGCGGACGGCTCACCGTGCCGAGGTGGAAGTCCATCGCCCAGCCACCGCGCAGCCACACCTCGATCCCGGCCGCACCGGCCAGGTCGACGACGTCCCGGATGGCGTCCAGTTGCCGCTGCTCCAGCCCGTCCATCAAGCCAACGCTACCGCCCGATGGGGGTAAGGAGGGGCCCCTTTTTAACGCCTGCGGTAGAGGCGGGGCCCCCTATTAACACCCTGCGGCAGCCGGCAGCCGGCAGCCGGCAGCCGGCAGCCGGCAGCCGGCAGCCGGCAGCCGGCGGGCGGCGGGCGGCAGCCGGCGGGCGGCGGGCGGCGGGCGGCGGGCGGCGGGCGGCGGGCGGCGGGCGGCGGGCGGCGGCGGGCGGCGGGCGGCGGCGGGTGGGGTCAGGTGGGGAAGGATCGGGTGGTGAACCTGGTGGTGTTGGGCGCGGCGGCGTCGGCGGGGAGGCGGCGCAGGGCGGCCCGGTCGCCGTAGAGCGTCCAGCGGAGGAAGTCGGTGGTGGTGGCGAGCACCTGGGCGAAACCGGAGCGGCCCGGGGTGAGGTATTCGCCGTGGCCCTGCCGGAGCAGGCTGAGGAAGGCGACCGGCCCGAGACAGCGAGCGTACGCGGCACGACCGATCGACTGCGGGACGATCCGGTCGGCCGTGCCGTGCACGAACAGCACCGGCGCGAGGGGGCGGGCCGGGCCGATGACCATCCGACCGCCGGCGATCACGATGCCCGCCCGCAACGGCACCGGGGGTGCGGACGCGAACATGCCGAGGGCGGTGTGACCGCCCGCCGAGTGCCCGGCGGCGGCGAGCCGGTCCATGGCCAGGTGCGCGCCGAGCGGATCGTCGGCGCGGGTGCTCAGGCGGATGAGGTGGCGGACCAGCCGCCAGGCGTCGGTCGGTTGGTGGCGGACATCGTCGCGGCTGAAATTCCGGGCCCGTTTGTTGGTGCGCGGATAGGTGGGCGCTACCACGACCAGACCGGCGGCCGCCCAGCGGCTGGTCAGCGGCGCGTGCAGCGCGGGCAGGCTGCGTAGCCCGTGGCTGTAGACCACCACCGGGAACCGTCCGGCGGCCACCGGTGCCCGAGCCCACACGTTCGGCCCGATCTCCGTGCCGGCGCTCGGCGCGGCGGCCGGTCGGTCCGGCCCGGGCCGGCGGGGGGAGGCCGCCGGGTCCACCGGGTACCAGACGGTGACCGGTAGGGGCCGCGGGCCGTCCGGGTCGACGGTGAACTGCCGCATGCCCACCGGGTACGGGCGTTCGGGCGCGGGCCGGACGGCGGCCGGGATCGGGTCGGAGGTGGCGACGGCCGGCCCGCAGCCGGCCAGCAGCGCCGCCGTCAGCGCGGCTACCAGCCGCAGCGTCGCCGTCAGCGCGGCCACTGGCCGCAGCGTCGCCGTCAGCGCGGCCACCAGCCGCAGCGCCCTCACCCGTGCACCGTAGGCGACCGAGCGGTCGACCCGCGCCCGCCGTCCGGCCGGGCCGCGTCTCCACCGGCCGGATCGGTTTCGCCGCGAACGGGTGTCCGGACGCGCCGGGGCCGGCCCGGCGGGACCGTGCCGCCCGTCCCGCTTCGCTAGGGTCACGCGCATGACTGAGAACTACACCGATCCGAGCGGCAACACCGCGCAGTTCCGCGCCTTCGTGGACGCGCCCGAGTCGGCCGCGCCGGCGCCGGCGCCTTCACGGCTGCCGCTGATCGCCGGCGTCGGCGTGGTCGTCGTGGTCGTCGTCGCCCTGGTCGCCTGGCTCGCGCTCCGCTGAGCCCCGGACCTCCTTGATCCGCACCGGTACGCCGAGGTGGCGGCATCGGCCTGGCAGCGATACCGCCACCTCGGCGAAGTGATGTCGATCAAGCGGGGCGGCGTGCGCCGTGTGGGCGGGAGCGTGTCGATCAAGCGGGGCGGCGTCCGCCGCGTGGGCGGGAGCGTGTCGATCAAGCCGTGCGACGTGCGCCACGTCGGCGGGAGCGTGTCGATCAAGCCATCCGGCGTCCGCCACGTCGGCGGGAGCGTGTCGATCAACGGGTTAGGCGGCGAGCACGTCGCGGGTCTCGCGGGCGATCTCCCGTTCCTCGTCGGTGCCGACCACAAGCACCGCGACCTCCGCGCCGGCGGGGGAGACCACCCGGTCCCCCGTACCGTCGTTGCGGGTGGGGTCGACGGCGATGCCGAGTCGGTCCAGCCCGGCCAACGACGCGGCCCGGACGGCGGCGGCGTGTTCGCCGACCCCGGCGGTGAAGGCGATCGCGTCGACCCGGCCGAGCAGCGCGTAGTACGCGCCCACGTAGCCGGTGATCCGGCGGCAGTAGACGTCGAACGCCAGTGTCGCGTCCGGGTCGCCGGCGTCCCGGCGGGCCAGCACCTCACGCATGTCGTTGACGCCGGTCAGGCCGAGCAGGCCGCTGCGGTGGTTGAGCAGGTCGTCGATCTCGTCCACGTCCATCCTGCCCTCGCGGCGCAGGTGGAAGATGACCGTCGGGTCGAGGTCGCCGCTGCGGGTGCCCATCACCAGCCCTTCCAGCGGGGACATGCCCATCGAGGTGGCCACGCTCCGGCCGCCCCGTACCGCGCACGCGCTCGCCCCGTTGCCCAGGTGCAGCGTGATGGTGTTCAGTTCGGCGTACGGCCGGTCGAGCAGTTCGGCGGCCCGCCGGGACACGTACGCGTGCGAGGTGCCGTGGAAGCCGTACCGGCGGATGTCGTATCGGTCGGCGGTGGCCCGGTCGATGGCGTAGGTGGCGGCGGCCTCGGGCAGGGTGTGGTGGAACGCGGTGTCGAAGACCGCCACCTGCGGGGTGTCCGGCAGTGCCTCCCGGGCCACCCGGATGCCGGCGAGGTTCACCGGGTTGTGCAGCGGGGCGAGCGGGACGAGTTCCTCGATCGCGGTGACGACCGCGTCGTCGATGCGTACCGGGCTGCTGAATCGTCGCCCGCCGTGCACCACCCGGTGCCCGACGCCGGCCAGCCCGTCGAGGTCGAGCCGGTCGAGGATGTCCCGGACGGCGGCCTCGTGGTCGGCCGGTCCGCCGCCCGGTTCACCGATCCGTTCGACGGTGCCCTTGTCGAGGACCTGGTCACCGTCGTACAGCCGGTATTTGACGGACGAGGATCCGCTGTTGAGGACCAGGATGCGGCTCATTTAAGACGCCTCCGCGGCGGCCTGGATGGCGGTGATCGCCACCGTGTTGACGATGTCCGGCACGGTGGCGCCCCGGGACAGGTCGTTCACCGGCCGGCGCAGGCCCTGCATGACCGGGCCGACCGCCACCGCGCCGGCCGAGCGCTGCACCGCCTTGTACGTGTTGTTGCCGGTGTTCAGGTCCGGGAAGATGAACACGGTGGCCCGTCCCGCGACCGGGCTGTCCGGCAGCTTGGTGGCCGCGACCTGCGGGTCGATCGCCGCGTCGTACTGGATCGGCCCTTCGACGAGCAGGTCCGGCCGGCGTTCGCGGACCAGCGCGGTGGCCGCCGCGACCTTCTCCACGTCGGTGCCGGCGCCGGAGCTGCCGGTCGAGTACGACAGCATCGCCACCCGGGGTTCGATGCCGAACCGGGCCGCGGTGTCGGCCGACGAGATGGCGATGTCGGCGAGTTGGGCGGCGTCCGGGTCCGGGTTGACCGCGCAGTCGCCGTAGACCAGCACCCGGTCGGCGAGCAGCATGAAGAAGACGCTTGACGCGACCGAGACGCCGGGCACGGTGCGGATGATCTCGAAGGCGGGGCGGATGGTGGCGGCCGTGGTGTGGGTGGCCCCGGAAACCATCCCGTCGGCTCGGCCGGTCCGCACCATCATCGTGCCGAAGTAGTTGGGTTGGGCCATGGTGTCGTGCGCCAGCTCGGGTGTCATGCCCCGGTGCGCGCGCAGCTTCGCGTACTCGGCGGCGAACTCGTCCCGCCACTCGCTCGTCGCCGGGTCGACCACCTGGGCGTCGCCGACGTCGAGGCCCAGCTCACGGCTGCGCCGGACGACGTCGTCGGGGCGTCCGAGCAGGGTCAGCTCGGCGACGCCCCGACGCAGCAGCACCTCGGCCGCGCGCAGGATCCGTTCCTCGGTGCCTTCGGGCAGCACCAGCCGGCGGCGTCGGGCCCGGGCGCGGTCGATCAGGTCGTTGGAGAACATCAGCGGGGTGACCCGGGCGGAGCGGGTGACCCGGAGCCGGCGGGCCAGGTCGTCGGTGTCCACGCAACGTTCGAACGCGCCGAGCGCCGCCTCGACCTTGCGGGGGTTGGCGGTGCTGGGTCGGCCCTCGATCCGGCTGGACGCCTCGACCGTGTCGTAGCTGTCGCTGGTGACCGAGAGCACGGCCAGCCCGGTGTTCATCCGTTCGACAAGCCGCATGGCCCGCGGGTCGGGCTGTTCGCCGAGCGTGAGCACCAGCCCGGCGAGCGACACCTGCCCGGCGACGTGCGCGGCGCCGGCCGCCACCAGCAGGTCGGCCCGGTCGCCGGGGGTGATCACCAGGGCGCCGTCGGTGAGGTGGTCGAGCAGGGTCGGCACGTGTGCCGCGCCGACCACGTAGTCGAGCACGTCGCGGTCCAGCGCGGCCGGGTCGCCGGTGAGCCGGGTGGCGCCCAGGGCCGCCGCCACCTCGGCCACCGTCGGCGCCGACACGGTCGGCACCTCCGGGATGGCGTACGCGGGGACCGGCAGCTCGGGCAGCGTCATCGGCCCGGGCACGCGGTTGGCGACCACCGCCACCACGGTCGCGCCCAGGTCGGCCAGATCGTGGTACGCGCCACGCATCACCGCGCTGATCGCCTCGGGCGGCTGCCCGAAGCCGTCCACCACGGGCACCACGACGCTGCCGAACTCGGTCGCCAGGCGGGCGTTGAACGCCAGCTCGCGTGGGCCGGCGCCGTCGCCGTCGGCGAAGTCGCTGCCCACCACCACGACGGCGGGGCAGCGCCGCTCGACCTCCCGGTAGCGGGCCACGATCGTGGAGATCAGCTCTTCCCGCCGGCCGTTCGCGACAAGCGCGCTCGCCTCGGCGTACGTCGCGCCGTGCAACTCGTCGACCGGCGACTCCACCCGGTAGCGCTCGGTGAGCAGGGCCAGGATCGGGTCCGGGCGGTCGCCGGCGACGAGCGGCCGGAACACGCCGATCCGCTCGACCTGCCGGGAGAGCAACTCGGCCAGCCCGAGCGCCACGGTCGACTTGCCTCCGCCCGATCCCACTCCGGTGAGGTACACGCTGCGCGCCACGACCTCACGCTACAAGATCGCCCGAACCCCCGCCCGGGTCCTTTGACCCGGGCCCAATTCTACAAGATCATTAAAGCGCTGGATTCTATTGTGGCTGGTCAGAGCCACCCCCGGAGGTGAAGGTGGTTTTTTTTCTTGTATACAGTAATCCAGGTGGAAGGCCCGACCGAACTCATTCCCGTCGCCCCCGAACCGCCTCCCGTCTTCGTCGACTCGACCGGCCGGAGGCGTCGGCGGCTGCGGCGGCTCGCCTACTGCGCGGGTGCGGCCGGGGTGTTCTACACCGTGCTGGTGGGGATCAGCTTCGCCGGCGGGCCGGTCACCCCGGATGCCGTCATCCCGTTCGTCGAGGCGAGCGCGGAGGAGGAGAAGCCGTCACCCACCCCGTCGGCCTCACCGACGACGACCGCCGTCACGCCGTCCGCGTCCGCGGTGACGGTCGCGCCACCGCCCGCCCGTACCGCTCCGCCCCGGCCGGCGACCACCTCGGCCACCCCGGGCGGCGCGTCCAGCAGCGCCAGCCGGAGCGCCACCGCGTCGCCCCGGCCGACCGCGAGTCCTTCACCCCCGCCGCGAACGACCAGGCCACCGGCCACCACCGAGCCGCCCACGTCGACGCCGACCACCACCGCGCCGACCACCACCGGCCCACCCCCCTTGATCGACCTGCCCGACCTGCTCCCGGAGCCGGGCCGGACCGCCGGTGAGTGAGGACCCCACCACCCGACTGGACCCGCGGCGCGTCACCGCCGCCCGCCGGCAGCGCGACGGGCGGCGGTCGGCCGCCGCCCGGACCGCACCCACCGTCGCGCTGGACGCCGGGCAGATCGCCGCCGCCCGCCGGTCCCGCAGCCGGCGCATCGTGCCACGGCCGAGCTGGCTGGTCCTCACGATGGTCTTCGTCGTCCTGGGCGGCCTGCTCTTCGTCGAGGCGTACGCCAACTCCGCGTTCGTGCCCGGCGAACGCACCGCGCCGGGCACCCAGCGGGAGGTGCCCACCTCGGTGATCGAGGGCGGTCCGATCGTCAACGTCGGCGCGGAGGGCCGGACCCAGTCGCACGAGCTGCCGCCGCGTACCATCGCCCTCACCTTCGACGACGGCCCGGACCCGCAGTGGACACCCGAGGTGCTGCGGGTGCTCGACAAATACCAGGTCAAGGCGACCTTCTTCGTCATCGGCACGCAGGTGCTGCGCAACCGTGAGCTGGCCGGCCGTATGGTGGCCGGCGGCCACGAGCTGGGCGTGCACACGTTCACCCACCCCGACCTCGCGGTCCTGCCCGGATGGCGGCGGGAACTGGAGTACGCGCAGACCCAGTTCGCCATCGCCAGCGCCACCGGGATCCGGACGTCGCTGCTGCGCTTCCCGTACTCGTCGAGCGCCGACGCCTACACCGACCGGGACTGGCCGGTGCTCCGGCAGGCCGGCGAGCTGGGCTACCTGACCGTGGTGAACGACGTCGACAGCCGGGACTGGGAAAAGCCCACGATCGAGACGATGCTCGCCAACGCGACCCCGTCCGGCGAGGCCGGCACCATCGCGCTGTGGCACGACGCGGGTGGCGACCGGTCCGGCACCGTGGCCGCGCTGGACCGGTACATCCCGATGATGCAGCAGCGCGGGTACACCTTCACCACGGTGAGCGAGGGACTGAACCGTACCCTGGCCGAGGCCGGCGTGACCGGCCCGTCGGGTGGGCAGGTGGCCGCTCCGCGCGCCGACCGGTGGCGGGGCGCCATGCTCGTCGGCGCGGTGAGTGTGGCAGACCACATGTTCGACGTGTTCGGCGTCTTCTTCCTCCTCGTCGGGGCGCTCACCGTCGGCCGGACCCTGCTGCTCTTCGTGCTGGCGCTGCGGCACGCGGCCCGCCGACGCCGCCCCGACTGGTCCTGGGGGCCACCGGTCACCGAACCCGTCTCGGTGATCGTGCCCGCGTACAACGAGAAGGAGGGCATCGCCGCGGCCGTCCGCTCCCTGGCCGGCGGCGACCATCCCGGCGGCATCGAGGTGGTGGTCGTCGACGACGGCTCCACCGACGGCACCGCCGACATCGTGGCGGCGCTCGGCCTGCCGAACGTCCGGGTGGTGCGCAAGCCCAACGGCGGCAAGCCGAGCGCGTTGAACACCGGCGTCGCGCTGGCCCGGCACGAACTCATCGTCATGGTCGACGGTGACACCGTCTTCGAGCCCGACGCGGTCCGCCGCCTGGTCCAGCCCTTCGCGGACCCGCGGGTGGGCGTGGTCGCCGGCAACGTCAAGGTCGGCAACCGCCGGAGCCTGATCGCCAAGTGGCAGCACATCGAGTACGTCATCGGCTTCAACCTGGACCGCCGCCTCTACGAGACGTTGCACTGCATGCCCACCGTGCCCGGGGCGATCGGCGGGTTCCGCCGTAAGGCGCTGGCCCAGGTCGGCGGGATGACCGACGAGACCCTCGCCGAGGACACCGACATCACCATGGCGCTGGGCCGGGCCGGCTGGCACATCGTGTACGAGGAGAACGCCCGCGCCTGGACCGAGGCCCCCGCCACGCTGGGCCAGCTGTGGAAGCAGCGGTACCGGTGGAGCTACGGCACCATGCAGGCGATGTGGAAGCACCGGCGGGCGGTCCTCGACCGCGGCTCGTCCGGCCGGTTCACCCGCCGCTGCCTCACCTTCCTGACCCTGTTCGGCGTGCTGCTGCCACTGGCCGCCCCGGTGATCGACCTGCTCGCCCTGTACGGGTTGTTCTTCCTCGACCGGACGGAGACGGTGGTGGCCTGGCTGGCGATGCTCGCGGTGCAGTTCGTCACCGCGGTGGTGGCCTTCCGGCTGGACCGGGAGAAGCTCGGGGTGCTGTGGGTGCTGCCGCTCCAGCAGTTCGTCTACCGGCAGTTGATGTACCTGGTTCTGCTCCAGTCGGTGGTCACCGCGTTGACCGGGGGCCGTCTCGGCTGGCAGAAGCTGCGGCGTACCGGAAATCTCGACGTGGCCGCGCAGCGCGGCACCGCCTGACGGCCGGTCACGCCGGCGTCCTCGGCCGGGCGTCCGGCCCGGTGACGGCGAGCCCGTCGACCGGCTCCGCGGCGCGGAGCAGGGCGTCGCTCTTCGCCACCCAGGCCGCGCCGAAGGCGAACACGGCGAGAATCTCGCACCACAGCACCGGCTTGACGGTGTGCCGGGTCGGGTCCGGTAGCCGCGTGCTGGCCAGCGCGAGCGCGACCGCGAGCAGGATGAGCCCGCCGCAGGTCCGGTAGAAGACCACCGCGGAGCGGCGGGGCGGGACACCTGCGGTGTCCGGACGGACGAACAGGAACAGGCAGAAGACGGCGAGCAGGGCGAAGAGCCCGGCCGCGGCGACCTGGTGCACCACACCGGCGATCCGGTCGCTCTCGCCGAGCGGGGCCGACCGTACGCCGGTCGCGGTGGGGAAGAGCGCCACCGCGACCGCCAGCACCCCGGCGACGGTGCCCAGCAGGTCGTCCGGCCGGCGGTAGCGGTAGCTGATCAGGAAGACCCCGACGGCGCACATCGCGCCGACGAAGACGTCCCGCATCTCGCTGTGGTAGTAGGCGCTGAGGGAGTCGAGGAGGGTGAGCCGCCGGGTGGTGGCGATGTGGCCGACCACCAGCACGACCGGCAGCG
This sequence comes from Micromonospora sp. WMMD975, assembly GCF_029581215.1. Classification (NCBI taxonomy): domain Bacteria; kingdom Bacillati; phylum Actinomycetota; class Actinomycetes; order Micromonosporales; family Micromonosporaceae; genus Micromonospora; species Micromonospora sp. WMMD975. Next base: position 4,654,606 of record NZ_CP120739.1, on the reverse strand, counting down.
CGAGGCCGACCGATCCGATACCGAGGCGCAGGTGGCGCACGGTCACCGCGTCCTGCGGTGGCTTTCGGGTGTCGAGGTTCATACCTCAACAGTGGACGTCACTCAAAGCCATTGGTCAAACGCGAAGAGTCACTCATCGTCCTCGTCGTCGAGGCGGGCCAGCCAGGTGGCGAACCGCTCGACCGGGGTCTCGAACTCCGGGTTCAGGTCGACGAAGTCGCGCAGGCGCTCACCCAGCCACTCCAGGCTGACCTGTTCGTCGCCCCGGCGCTCGACCAACTCCTCGATGCCACGGTCGGTGAAGTACACGCCTCATCCTCTCGTCGTACGGCAGCGGCCCGCCCCGGTGCCGGGACGGGCCGCTGCCGGTGGTGTCACGGGCGGGGCAGCGCCGCCTCGATCAGCGCATTCTGCTCGACCTCGTGCATCTTCGCCGAGCCGACCGCCGGGGCGGCGGCGGACGGGCGGGAGATGCGACGCAGCCGCACCTCGGGCAGGTGCTCCAGCAGGTTGAGCGCAACGAACGACCAGGCGCCCTGGTTGGCCGGCTCCTCCTGGACCCAGGCGAAGTCCTCGGCGTTCGGGTACTGCGCCAGCGCGGACCGGACCTCCTCGACGGGAAGCGGGTAGAGCTGCTCCATCCGCAGGATCACGGTGTCGGTGACGCCCCGCTCCTGCCGGGCCTGGAACAGGTCGTAGTAGACCTTGCCCGAGCAGAGGAGCACCCGCTTGACCTGCTCCGGCGCCGGCGCGGCGGTGTCGGCGAGCACCGGGGCGAAGGTGCCCGTGGTGAAGTCCTCCACCGGCGACACGCAGAGCTTGTGCCGCAGCAGCGACTTCGGCGTGAACACCACGAGCGGCTTGCGTTTGGGCGACAGCGCCTGGCGGCGCAGCAGGTGGAAGTAGTTCGCCGGGGTGGTCGGGATGGCCACCCGCATGTTGTCCTCGGCGCAGAGCTGGAGGAAGCGCTCCGGGCGGCCGGAGGTGTGGTCCGGCCCCTGACCCTCGTGGCCGTGCGGCAGCAGCAGGGTGACCGCGGAGCGCTGGCCCCACTTCACCTCGCCGGAGGAGATGAACTCGTCGATCACCGACTGGGCGCCGTTGACGAAGTCACCGAACTGGGCCTCCCAGGCCACCAGCGCGTTGACGTTCTCCACCGAGTAGCCGTACTCGAAGCCCATTGCGGCGTACTCCGAGAGCAGCGAGTCGTGCACGAAGAAGCGGGACCGCTCGCCGTCGGCGGTGAACGTCTTCAGCGGCAGGTAGTCGTCGCCGGTGCGCGCGTCGACCACCGAGGCGTGCCGCTGGACGAACGTGCCGCGGCGCGAGTCCTGCCCGGCGAGCCGGACGGTCACGCCGTCGTGCAGCAGCGCGCCGAACGCGATGATCTCGCCGAAGCCCCAGTCGATGTTGCCCTCGACGGACATCTTCCGGCGCCGCTCCAACAGCTGCTGGATCCGCTTGTGCGGGGTGAAGCCCTCCGGCAGGTTGACGTGCGCCTCGCCGATCGCCTTGACCACGGCGGCGTCGGTGGCGGTGTCGACCTGCGGCTCCGGCTCCTCCGCCCGCTTCGGGCGGTCGAGCTGGCGCGGCGTGGTGGCCGCGTCCCGGGTGGCCTTGAACACCCGTTCGAGCTGCGCCTGGTAGTCGCGCAGCAGCTCCTCGGCGTCCTCCAGGGTGATGTCGCCGCGCCCGATCAGCTCCTCGGTGTAGAGCTTGCGGACCGACCGCTTCGAGTCAATGATCTTGTACATCTGCGGGTTGGACATCGACGGGTCGTCGCCCTCGTTGTGCCCGCGCCGGCGGTAGCAGACCAGGTCGATCACGACGTCCTTGTTGAACGCCTGCCGGTACTCGAAGGCGAGCCGGGCCACCCGTACGACCGCCTCCGGGTCGTCGCCGTTCACGTGGAAGATCGGCGCCTGGATCATCCGGGCCACGTCGGTGCTGTAGAGGCTGGACCGGCTGTATTCCGGGGCGGTGGTGAAACCGACCTGGTTGTTGACCACGACGTGCACGGTGCCACCGGTGCGGTAGCCGCGCAGCTGGGACAGGTTGAGCGTCTCGGCGACCACACCCTGGCCGGCGAAGGCGGCGTCACCGTGCACCGCGAGCGGCAGCACGGTGTAGCCCTCCAGCTTGAGGTCGATCCGGTCCTGCTTGGCCCGGACGATGCCCTCCAGCACCGGGTCCACGGCCTCCAGGTGCGACGGGTTCGCCACCACCGACACCTTGACCGCGTGCTCGCCGTCCGGGGTGGTGAACTTGCCGTTCTGGCCGAGGTGGTATTTCACGTCGCCCGAGCCCTGCGTGGACCGCGGGTCGAGGTGCCCCTCGAACTCGGAGAAGATCTTCTCGTACGGCTTGCCGACGATGTTCGCCAGCACGTTGAGCCGGCCGCGGTGGGCCATGCCGATGACGACCTCGTCCAGCCCGGCCTCGGCGGACGACTCCAGCACCTCGCCGAGCAGCGGGATCAGCGACTCGCCGCCCTCGAGCGAGAAGCGCTTCTGGCCCACGTACTTCGTCTGGAGGAACGTCTCGAACGCCTCCGCCGCGTTGAGCCGGTTGAGCACGTGCTTCTGCTCGTCGGTGTCCGGCTTCTCGTACTTGCGCTCGACCCGTTCCTGGATCCAGCGCCGCTCCTCCGGGTCCTGGATGTGCATGTACTCGATGCCGACCCGGCGGCAGTAGGAGTCGCGCAGCACGCCGAGGATCGAGCGCAGCTTCATCCGCTGCTGGCCGGCGAAGCCGTTGACCGGGAAGACCCGGTCAAGGTCCCACAGCGTCAGGCCGTGCTGGAGCACGTCCAGGTCGGGGTGCTTGCGGATCTCGAACTCGAGCGGGTCGGTGTCGGCCATCAGGTGGCCGCGGACCCGGTAGGCGTGGATCAGCTCGTGCACCCGGGCGGTCTTGTTGATCTGGCCTTCGCTGTCGACGGCCACGTCCCGCATCCAGCGCACCGGCTCGTACGGGATGCGCAGCGAGGTGAAGATCTCGTCGTAGAAGCCGCGCTCGCCGAGCATCAGCTCGTGCATGACCTTCAGGAACTCGCCGGACTGGGCGCCCTGGATGATCCGGTGGTCGTACGTGCTGGTCAGCGTGATCACCTTGCTGACCGCGTTCTCGGCCAGCGTGGCCTCGCTCATGCCCTGGTAGGGCGCCGGGTATTCCATCGCGCCGACGCCGATGATGGCGCTCTGCCCCTGCATCAGGCGCGGGATCGAGTGCACCGTGCCGATGCCGCCCGGGTTGGTCAGCGAGATGGTGGTGCCGGAGTAGTCCTCCATGGTCAGCTCGTTGCGGCGGGCGCGCCGGACCACGTCCTCGTACGCCTGCCAGAACTGCCGGAAGTCCATCTGCTCGCAGCCCTTGATGGAGGGCACCACCAGGTTGCGGGAGCCGTCCGGCTTGGCCAGGTCGATGGCGATGCCCAGGTTGACGTGCTCCGGGCGGAGCATCGCCGGCTTGCCGTCGACCTCGGCGAAGGAGTTGTTCATCTCCGGGTGCTCGATCAGCGCCCGGACCATCGCGTACCCGATCAGGTGGGTGAAGCTGACCTTGCCGCCGCGACCGCGGGCCAGGTGGTTGTTGATCACGATGCGGTTGTCGACGAGCAGCTTCGCCGGGACCGCGCGCACGCTGGTGGCGGTCGGGACGGCGAGCGAGGCGTCCATGTTCTGGACGATCTTGGCGGCCACGCCACGCAGCGGAGTGGTGCCGGCCGCGCTCGCCGCCGGCGCCTTGGCGGCCGGCTTGGCCGGGGCGGCCTTCTTCGCCGGGGCCGGCTCGGACGCCTTCGTCGCCGGCTTGGCGGCGGGCTTCTGCGCCGGCTTGGCCTTCGCGGGTGCGGCCTTGGCCGGGGCGGTCTGCTCGGTGACCGTGGCGACGGCCTCCTGCTGCTCGGCCGGCTCCGGCTCGGCGGCCGGCTTGGCCGGCGCGTCCGGGCGCGGTGTGGCGGCGCCCGGCGCCGGTCGGTAGTCGGCGAAGAAGTCGTGCCAGGCCGAGTCGACGCTCGATGGGTCGGCGAGGTAACGCTGGTACATCTCCTCGACGATCCACTCGTTCGGGCCGAAACCCGCCAGTGGGTTCTCCTGCGATGTCTGCTGGGTCGACACGGCCGCTAATCGCCTCTTTCACGCGGTTGTGAATGTCACGCGGTGGGCCCCCGCGCCCGGTTCGCCGGGAGCACAGGGATCGGATCCCAGGCTACGCCGTGGGATTGCCGCAGGCATTCTCGCCTCCGCCTGGTGGCCCGTTTCACAGAAGATGCCACAAGTTGGGCAAACGCTGCGTGTTCCGCCGACTCCTGCTAGCGAGAACCGGCCGGTGGGGCGACCGCCGTCACCAGCCACACGGCCGCCTCCACCCAGACTCCGTCAGCCCGCCGGCGGGCGGTCAGATCCTCCGTCAGGGCGTCGAGCACCCGCTCGACCGTCCGTTGATCGTCCAGCCGGCCCAGCAGCTCGCGGACCCGGGAGGTCCCCCGCAGATACCCCAGCACGTCGTCGACGTCGGACCCGAGCCGGGCCGGTTCCCGGCGGCCCTCCACCCGCACGTCCACGAAGCCGGCCCGCACGAGGAGATCACCGATCCGCCACGGGTCGGTGAAGGCGTCCCCGTCGCCCCCGCCGGGCGGCAGTGTCGCGTGCGCGGCGACGGCCCGCGGCGCGAGCGCGAAGACCTCGTTGCTCGCCTCGTCCTGCCAGCACAGGAACGCCAGCCGGCCGGCCGGTCGCAGTCCGGACCGGAGGTTGGCGAACGCGGCGTCCGGATTCTCGAAGAACATCACGCCGAAGCTGCTCAGCACGACGTCGAAACCGGCCGGAGCCAGCGGATGCGTCTGGGCGTCACCCTGCACGAACCGGATGCCCGGCACCCCGGCGGCAGCGGCCGACTCCCGGGCGACGGCCAGCGCCGGCGCGGACAGGTCGAGGCCGTCCACCGCACCGCCCGGCCGGACGGACCGGGCCGCGGCGATCGTGGTCTCCCCGCACCCGCACCCCACGTCGAGCACCCGGTCTCCCGGGGCGAGCGCCGCGGCGCGCAGCAGGTGCGGCGTCAGCGACCGCCGCACCGCGTGGTGCCGCTCGCGCTCGGCGACCCACCGGCGACCGGTGTCCCCGTTCCAGCGCAGCGCCTGCTCGGCGTTCGCCATGCGTCACCTCGGTCCTCAGCGACGACGGAGGCCGGGCCTCCCAACCTGACGGTAATCCCGGGGCGCGGCCCGGTCGAGAAAGGCTCCGGCCGGTGACATGGAGTCACCGGCCGGAGCCCGTCGCGCGGGTGGGTCAGGAGATGTCGCGCCGCCGGATGGTGGCCACGCCGATCACGCCGGTCACCACCGCGTACCCGATCAGCACCGCCGCGCCCGCCCAGCGCGGCGGGTTGCCCGGGATGTCAGCGCCGCTCACCATCAGCGAGGAGGCAAGTGACGGCACCAGCAGTTGCAGCTCGTTGATCCAGTCGCCGAACCGCTGCGCCAGCAGCCCGATGGCGATGGCCGCGCCGATGGTTCCGCCCAGGTAGAGCAGGATGCCGGTCACGGTCGCGCCGATCTGGCTGCGGATCAGCACGCCGAGCCCGACGCCGAGCACCGACCAGAGCAGGTACGCCAGCCCGTTCAGAGCCACGGCGCGCCACACCGCCCCGCTGCCGAGCTGTGTATCGACGTCCGTGGCGTTCAGGATCAGCGGCGCGATGATCAGGTTGAGCGCCGTGGTGACGATCCAGAACAGCAGCGCCAGCACGCCGGCCGCGACCAGCTTGGCCAGCATCACCGCGGTGCGGTGCGGCGCGGTGAGGAACGTGGTGGTCACCGTCTGGTGGAAGAACTCGCTCGTCACCACCACGATGCCGAGCAGCATCACGATGAGCAGGCCGAAGAACTGGCCATTCGTGTAGAGGTTGGCGGCGATGCTGGCGGCGCTCGACACCGCCTGGATCTGGTCGGCCTGGTCGGCCGGCACGTCGCCCACGTTCCCGCTGGCCAGCGCGTCGGTCTGCAACCAGTTGAAGCCCATCGCGAGCGCCCACAGCGGCAGGCTGATCAGCCCGAAGATCCACCAGGTGCTCGTGGTACGGATCTTGAGCAGTTCGGATCGGACCAGCGTCATCGGATCTCCGCCTTTCCGGCCGTCAGCTCCAGGAAGACCCCTTCGAGGTCGGGACGTTCGGTGGTCAGCTCGTGCAGCTCGACCTTCGCGGCCAGCGCGAGCCGGCCCACGGTCGGCGCGTCCACGCCGCTGACCAACAGCACGCCGTTCGGCTGGGCGTCGACCGTGGCGGACTGCTCGCGCAGCGCCGCGGCCAACTCGTCCGCCTGCGGGGTCTGCACCCGCACCCGGGCGCCGTGCGTCATCGAGCCCATCACCTGGTCGACCGGCCCCTGCCGGACCAGCTTGCCGGCCGCGATGATCACCACGTCGTCGGCGAGAAGCTGCATCTCGGAGAGCAGGTGGCTGGAGACCAGCACGGTACGACCCTCGGCGGCCAGGCCCTTGAGGAAGCCCCGCATCCACCGGATGCCCTCCGGGTCCAGGCCGTTGGCCGGCTCGTCCAGGATCAGCACCTGCGGGTTGCCGAGCATCGCGGCGGCGATCCCGAGGCGCTGCTTCATGCCCAGCGAGTAGCCCTTGAACTTGCGCTTCGCCGCCGGGGAGAGCCCGACCAGGGCGAGCGCCTCGTCCGCCCGCTCCTTCGGCAGCCCGGCCGCCGCGCAGATCACCCGCAGGTGGTTGATCCCGGTGCGGCCCTTGTGCGCGCTCGACGCCTCCAGCACCGCGCCCACCGTGCGCAGCGGATCGGGCAGGTCGGCGTACCGGTGGCCGCCGATGGTGGCCGTGCCGGCGGTCGGCGTGACCAGGTTGAGCAGCATGCGCAGCGTGGTCGTCTTACCGGCGCCGTTCGGGCCGAGGAAGCCGGTGACCCGGCCCGGCTCGACGGTGAACGACAGATCGTCGACCGCGCGGACGTTCTTGTATTGCTTGGTCAAGCCGGACACGATGATCTGGCCGGTCCCGGCACTGGGGCGTGGCTGCCCGTCGGACATCATTCTCCTCTCCTGCCCCGGCGCGCTGAACGCACGCCGGTGGGACGCCGTTGCGGGGGCGCCCCGCACAGCCTTCCAACCCGGCGCAAGGGGGTCAATCAGGCGGGATGCGTACCCGCCGTCCTCCTCAGGGAGGAGATCAGGCGGTCGGCAGCGCGACCCAGGTGGCCCGCGCCCGGCCCATGAGCGCGCCGTCCGAACCGTACAGGCTGGTGTGCACCTCGGCCTTACGCCCCGCGAAACCCACCGCGACGCCGGTGACCACGCACACGTCGCCGGGGCGTGGCAGCGCCGGGACCTGCGCGGCGATCCGGCCCAGCACGTACGGGCGGCCGGCGGAGAGCACCGCCCACCCGCCGGGACAGTCGAGCGCCGCCCAGACCGTCGCGGGCACCACCTCGGCCGGGGCGCGGAACGGCGCGGCGGTCCGCCCGTCCGGCAGCCGGCCGGGAAAGATCCGCAGGCCGTCCGGGTGCTCCGGGCCACAGACGTAGCAGCGGGGGAACGGGTGGTCCACCAGACCGGGGTACGCCCGCGCGGCCACCTCGGCCGTCGCCCGGTCCACCGGCGGCACCACGGCGTCCACCGGCTCGACCTCGCGTACCTGGGCGATCAGCCGGCCCTCCGGATCACGCACCTCGCCGTCGGCGGCAACCAGCGGGGTGTCGAGCGGTGGCGGCCGGCGCAGCGTGACCTCCACCGGACCGCGGTCGTCGATCAGCGCGGCGAAGATCCCGGCGCTCCAGCCGCCGTTGCCCGAACCGTCCGGCCCGTGGAAGCGGCCCTCGACAAGCATGTGCACCTCCTGGTTCCGCCGACGCCGCCGCGGACGTTGCCGGCGCGGACGCTGCCGACGCCGCCGGTGGTCGTCCGGCAGCCTCGCACACGCGCCGCCCGGCCCGCACGCCACCGCCGGCAGGCGTTCACCCGATCGACACCGCTCACCACCGGGTACGGCAACCCGGGGCACCTACACAGGAGTCATGGCCGTTCTGCACGCCGCTGGCGCACCCCTCACGACCAGCGGCTACACCCTGCTGATCGCCGACGACCCGACCCTGGTCGCAGCCGCGCAACGCCTGCGCCACGACGTGTTCGCCGGTGAACTCGGCGCCACCCTGACGCCGGGCGCCGCCGGGCTCGACACCGACGAGTTCGACGCACACTGCGACCACCTGGTGGTGTTGCGCGAAGGCACCGACGAGGTGGTCGGCACCTACCGGCTGCTGCCGCCCGGCCGCACCGACCGCCGGTACGCCGACAGCGAGTTCGACCTCGGGCCGCTGGACCCGCTCCGCGGCGACCTGGTCGAGGCCGGCCGCTCCTGCGTGCACCCCGACCACCGCACCGGCGCCGTGATCAATCTGATGTGGGCCGGCATCTGCCGCTACCTGCACCTGCGCGGCTCCCGCTGGCTCGGCGGCTGCGCCTCGGTGCCGGTCACCGACGGCGGGACCGCCGCGGCCGAGGTGTGGACGCAGGTCACCGCCCGGCACCTCGCCCCGCCGCCGCTGCGGGTGACCCCCCGCCGACCCTGGTTCGCCGAGGCGCCGGTCACCGCCGCATCCGTCGCATCCGTCGCATCCGCCGTACCCGCCGCGCTCACCCCGGCCCAACGCCGGGCGCTGGTGCCGCCGCTGCTCCGCGGTTACCTGCGGCTCGGCGCCTGGGTCGCCGGCGAACCGGCATACGACCCGGACTTCGGCTGCGCGGACTTCTACGTGCTCTTCTCGCTGGACCGGATGAACCCCCGCCACCTGCGGCACTTCCTCGGTGAGGTGGGACCGTGACGACGGTCGACGGTGCCCGCCGGCCGCACGGTGAGGGCCTGTGGCGGCCCGCCTCCGGCTGCGGGCCGACGTGCCTGCCACCCCGGGTCGCCCCGGACGTGTCGCTGCCGCACCGGGCCGGCCGGCTGCTCGGCGTACTCGGAATGCTCCTGATCGGGGCCGGGATGGCCGCGCTGCTGCCGGTGCTGCCGGCGGCCGACCGGCGGGTCGCGCTGCGGGGCTGGGCCCGCGGGACGCTCCGTGCGCTCGGGGTACGGCTCGTGGTGCGGGGCCGGCCGCCACGCCGCCGCGCGCTGCTGGTCGCCAACCACGTCTCCTGGCTGGACGTCCTCGCCGTGCTCGCGGTGTCGCCGGCCCGGATGCTGGCCAAGCGGGAGGTCCGGGCCTGGCCGGTGGTGGGCGTGCTGGCCGCCGCGGCCGGCACCGTCTTCGTGGACCGCTCCCGGCCGCGCGACCTGCCGGCCACGGTCGCCCGGGTGGCCGACACGCTGCGCGCCGGGCACCCGGTGGCGGTGTTCCCGGAGGGCACGACCTGGTGCGGCGCCGCGACCGACTGCCGCCCCGCCCGCGGCTTCCGCCCGGCGATCTTCGAGGCCGCGGTGACCGTCGGCGCGCCGGTGGTGCCGTTGAGCGTCGGCTACCGGTACGCGGGCGATCCGAGCACGCTGCCCGCCTTCCTCGGCGAGGAGACGCTCTGGGCCTCGGTCCGCCGGGTGCTGGCCGCCCGGGACCTGACCGCGGCGGTGACCGTGGCCGCCGCCCTGCACCCGGCCGCCGGGGCGGACCGTCGGCTGCTGGCACGCGCCGCCGAGGCCGCGATCCACCGCGCCCCGCCCCACCGCTTCCCAATCCCGCCGGCACCCCCGGTCCTCGCGCCCTCCCCGGTCCCGCCGGCACCCCCGGTCCTCGCGCCCTCCCCGGTCCCGCCGGCACCCCCGGTCCTCGCGCCCTCCCCGGTCCCGCCGGTGTCCCCGATCGGCCCGACACTCGATCTGGCCGCCTGACCGGCCCGCTCCCACTCCTGCCAACCCCGCGTCCGCATCGGTGATCATGAAGTTGGCGGTCCGGGGAAGCGCTCTCTGGCCGGCTAACTTCATGATCACCGCCTTGGGGTGGGGTGGGGTGGGTGGGGCGCGGGGTTGGGTCAGGAGGGTGGAGACGCGACACTGTCTTGTTCAGTCGCGATGTATCGCGTTATGCTCCTCGCGATACCTGGCGTGTCCCGGGCGGGCACGTCATCGAGGGGAGGACGCCATGGCCGGTTGGACTGTCGACAGCCCGCAACGGATCACGTTGGACGAGCCGGTCACCCGGCTGGAGGTCCGGCTCGTCAGCGGTCGGCTCAACGTGGTCGGCACCGACGGCCCGGCCCGGGTCGACGTCACCCGGGTCAGCCGCCGGCCGCTCGTGGTCGAGATGCACGACGGCCGGTTGACCATCCGGCACGACCGGATCGCCCGCTGGCCGGGGGTGCTCTGGTGGCTCGGCCAGCTCCGCCGCCGGTTCCGCGCCGAGGTGTCGGTCGCCGTCCCGGCCCAGGCGGTGGCCGACCTGCACCTGGTGGACGGCACGCTTGTCGCCTCCGGGTTGCGCCGGGACACCCGGGTCGACGTCGCCTCCGGCCAGGTGACCCTGATGGGGCTGCGCGGTCGCACCACCGCCAAGGTCGTCTCCGGCCCGGTGGAGGCGCTGGGCATCGGCGGCGACCTCGACCTGGAGACGGTCTCCGGTGAGCTGATCCTGGCCGACAGCGCGCCCGACCGGGTCCGCGCCCACGCGGTCTCCGGATCGATCACCTGCGACCTGGACAATCCGCAGGGCAGCGAGATCCGGCTCAGCGCCATCTCCGGCAGCATCACCGTCCGGGTCCGCGAGGACAGCGACCTCAGCGTGCACCTGCACACCACCTCCGGCCGGATCACCAGCGGCTTCCCGCAGGTCTGCGGCGGGCAGCACGGCTTCGGCGCGGTGAAGGACAGCCACGGGGTGCTCGGCGGGGGCGCGGGTAAGCTCTGGGCGTCCGCGACGTCCGGCAGCATCGCGCTGCTGGCCCGCCCGGTCGTGGACGCCGACGACGTGGAGGATCTGCCGTGACCGCCGTGTTCAGTCACGGGCGGCTCCGGCTCTACCTGCTCAAGCTCCTCGACGACGGGCCGAAGCACGGCTACGAGCTGATCCGCCTGCTGGAGGAGCGCTTCCTCGGGCTCTACGCGCCGAGCGCCGGCACCATCTACCCGCGCCTGCAACGGCTTGAGGTCGAGGAGCTGGTCACCCACACGGCGGCGGGCGGGCGGAAGGTCTACGAGATCACCGAGGCGGGCCGCGCCGAGCTGCGGCAGCGCGCCGAGGAACTGGTCACCCTGGAGGCCGACATCAGCGCCTCCGTCGAGGATCTCTCCGCGCTGGCCGGTGAGATCCGCACCGAGGTACGCGGCTCGGTGCGCGACCTGAAGCGGGAGCTGCGCGAGGCGACCCTGCAGACCCGGCAGGGCCGCTGGACGCCGCCGACCACCCGGCCCGGTGGCAACCGGGGCCGGGCGGGCGGTGGAAGCGGTCCGGACGCGGCCCGTCCGGCCGAGTCGCCGCTGCTCGCCGAGTTCGACAAGCGGCTGGCCGCGTTCACCGTCGAGGTCGGTGCGCTGGTCCGGGCCGGGCGGCTCAGCGACAACCAGCTCCGCACCGCGATCCGGCTGCTCGACGGCGCGCTCGACGGGCTACAGCGGCTGCTCCGCTGACCTCACAGGTTGTTTCCAGCTTCCGCCCAGCGTGGCCGCAGCCGGAGCACGGATGATGGGTGCCATGGCGGCTACCCAGACCGAGGCCCGACTGCTCGTCGTCGAGGACGATCCCAACATCCTCGAACTGCTCTCCGCGAGCCTGCGCTTCGCGGGCTTCGACGTGGCCACCGCGACAAGCGGCAGCGCCGCGCTGCACGCCGCCAAGGACCACCGGCCCGACCTGGTGGTGCTCGACGTGATGCTGCCCGACCTCGACGGCTTCGAGGTCATCCGGATGCTCCGCGAGGGCGGCACGCGTACCCCGGTGGTGTTCCTGACCGCCCGGGACGCCACCGACGACAAGATCCGGGGGCTGACCCTGGGCGGCGACGACTACGTCACCAAGCCGTTCAGCCTGGAGGAGTTGACCGCCCGGATCCGGGCCGTGCTGCGGCGCACCGCGACCGGTGAGCAGGCCCCGTCCCGGCTCACCTTCGCCGACCTGGAGCTGGACGAGGAGACGCACGAGGTGCACCGGGCCGGCCAGCGGGTGCAGCTCTCGCCGACCGAGTTCAAGCTGCTGCGCTACCTGATGCTCAACGCCAACCGGGTGCTCAGCAAGGCGCAGATCCTCGACCACGTGTGGAACTACGACTTCCGCGGCGACGACAACATCGTCGAGTCCTACATCTCCTACCTGCGCCGCAAGGTCGACAACACCCAGCCCCGGCTGATCCACACCCTGCGCGGGGTCGGGTACGTGCTGCGCAAGCCGGCGGCGTGAACGCCGTCCACGACGCGAAGGGCTGGGTGCGCAGCGTTCCGCTCCGGTTGAAGCTGGTCACCGCAGTCCTGGCCCTGGTGGCCGGCGCCCTGCTCGTGATCAGCGTCTCCACCGCGTACTTCCTGCACAACTACCTGGTCGGCCGGATCGACGGCGAGTTGAACGACCAGCTCGACCGCGGTGTGACGGTCAGCCAGAAAAACTCGACCACGCTGCCGACCGACTACATGGTGGCGCTGTGGAGCAGCTCCGCCCAGCGTGGCGCCGCGCTCCGCGACGAGACGCTCCAGGACCAGGACCTGCCGGCCGGCATCGAGGACCAGTCCTGGTACGACAGGCACGCCAACGGCGGGGCGTTCACCGAGGAGGGCGCCGACAAGCGGGTCCGCTGGCGGCTGATGGTCCGGCAGGACAGCGCGGACTCGTACCGGGTGATCGGGCAGAACCTTACCGATGTCGATCTCTCTGTGCGGCAGTTGCTCTGGATCGACCTCCTGGTGGGCGGGGCGGTGCTGATCATCCTGGCGTCGGTCGGCGCGGGCATCGTGCGTACCAGTCTGAAGCCGCTGGTGGAGATCGAGCGGACCGCGGCGGCCATTGCCGGCGGTGACCTGACCCGGCGGGTGCCCGACCCGGAGGAGGGGCGGCCGTGCCCCACCTCGGAGCTGGGCCGGCTCTCCCGGGCGCTGAACGCGATGCTGGCGCAGATCGAGGCCGCGTTCACCGCCCGGGCCGCCTCGGAGGCGGCGGCGCGCAGCGCCGAGGTGGGCGCCCGGGACGCCGCCGCGTACGCGCAGGCGTCCGAGGCGCGGGCCCGCCGGTCCGAGGAGCGGATGCGGCAGTTCATCGCGGACGCCTCGCACGAGCTGCGGACGCCGCTGACCACCATCCGGGGCTTCGCCGAGCTGTTCCGGCAGGGCGCGGCGCGGGCTCCGGAGCAGACCGCCGACCTGCTGCGCCGCATCGAGGACGAGGCGTCCCGGATGGGGCTGCTGGTCGAGGACCTGCTGCTGCTGGCGCGGATGGACCGGGAACGGCCGATCGCGTTGGCCCCGGTGGAGTTGCCGGTGCTGGCCTCGGACGCGGTGGAGGCGGCCCGGGTGGTCGACCCGGACCGGCGGATCGAGCTGGAACGGGAGCCGGGCGCGGGTCCGCTCGTGGTGCTCGGTGACGACGCCCGACTGCGGCAGGTGATCGGCAACCTGATGACGAACGCGCTCACCCACACCCCGCCGGACGCCGCGGTGACGCTGCGGTTGCGGGCGGAGCCGGGGAACCTCGCCGTGGTGGAGGTGGCGGACAACGGTCCCGGCCTCACCCCGGAGCAGGCCGAGCGGGTCTTCGAGCGGTTCTACCGGGTGGACGCGGCGCGGACCCGCCGGGCCGGCGGACCGATCAGCACCGGGCTCGGCCTGGCCATCGTCGCCGCGCTCGTCGCGGCGCACCACGGCACCGTGGAGGTGGCCGAGACGCCGGGTGGCGGGGCGACGTTCCGGGTGAAGCTGCCGCTGCTGCCCGAGGCGCCCGAGCCGGGCGAGTGACTTACAGAAAACATTCAGGCGGATTCCAGGCTGGTGACAGTGCGACGGGGAAAGCTGTAGGCATGACCGACCACGAGACCGAGCCGCAGCGGTCGCCGGCACCTGCCGACGCCGAGCCGTCGCACCACACCGCCGAGCTGCCCCGCGCCGAGAGCGGGACATCGGACTCCACCCCGGCCGCCGCGTCGGTTCCGGCCGACTCCCCGGCCGCCGGAACCAACGCCCACGCCGACTCGCCGGCCAGCCCGTACGCGCCGTCGTCCGGGTCCACGGCCAGCCCGTACGCCCAGCCCACCGGGACACCGGCCAGCCCGTACGCACCGCAGCACCCGACGTCCGGCCAGCACCCCTGGTACGGGGGGCAGCAGCACGGCGGCTGGGCGCAGCAGGGCACCGCCGGCTATCAGTCGCCGCAGCAGGCCGGAGGCACCGGCTATCCGTCGCAGCCGCACTCCGGCGGGCCCGTGCCGACCTACCAGGCGCAGCCCGGGCACCAGCAGTATCACCCGTATCAGCAGCATCAGCACCAGGCCGGGCAGCCGGTCCCGCCGTGGGGCCACCCGCAGCAGCCGGCGCGGCCGAGCCGGGCCGGCAAGTTCGTCGGCGCGGGCGTGCTGGCGCTGGCGCTGATGCTCGGTTCCGGCGTGGCCGGGGGAGCGCTCGCGCTCGCCCTCGACGACGGCGGCGGCGTCACCCGCACCTACTCGGCCGCCCCGGTGATCAACAGCGCCGACCTGCCCAAGATCGCGGCGTCCGTCCAGGACAGCATCGTGACGATCATGACGGACAGCGGTGAGGGCTCCGGGGTGATCCTCAGCGCCGACGGGTACGTGCTCACCAACAACCACGTGGTCGCCTCCGCCAGCGGCGACACGGTGAAGGTGGTCTTCGCCGACGGCAAGAACGCCCCCGCGAAGATCGTCGGCACCGACCCGAAGACCGACCTCGCCGTGGTCCAGGCCAGCGGCGTGAGCGGCCTGAAGGCGGCGAAGTTCGGCGACAGCGACGGCATGCAGGTCGGCGACCAGGTGCTCGCGCTCGGTAGCCCGCTCGGACTCCAGGGTTCGGTGACCGCCGGCATCCTCAGCGCCCGCGACCGCACCATCTCCGCCGGTGAGGGCGGCCAGCAGCAGGCCCCGCAGCAGGGCGTCAGCTCGATCTCGGGCCTGTTGCAGACCGACGCCCCGATCAACCCGGGCAACTCCGGCGGCGCGCTCGTCAACACCCGGGGCGAGGTGATCGGCATCAACACCGCGATCGCCACCGCCGGGCAGGGCAGCAACGGCAACATCGGGGTCGGCTTCGCCATCCCGAGCAACAAGGCCAAGGACGTGGCGGAGAAGCTCCAGCGCGGCGAGAAGATCAGCCACCCGTCGCTCGGGGTCAGCGTGAACGCCGCCGAGGACGGCGGCGCGCTCGTCGCCGCGGTCACCCCGGGCAGCGCCGCCGAGAAGGCCGGGCTCCAGCGGGGCGACGTGATCACCAAGTTCGGTGACAAGGTGATCAACGACTCCAACGATCTGGTCGGCGCCGTGCAGGCCGGCAAGGTCGGCGACCGGGTCGAGATCCAGTTCAAGCGAAACGGATCCGACGAGACGGCAACCGTGACGCTCGCCGAGACGTCATAGTTCCCGAAGACCTGCCTCCCTCGCGGGCGGCGGGCGACAGAGCCAAGGGGGTTGGCTCCGTCGCCCGCCGCCCCTCTTCGTCCCTCACCCGGTGCGGGTGACCCCGCCTCACCCGCCGTTTACCCGGTGCCGGCTCGGGAACCCGTCGCCCGCCGGGGACCAACGGGGAGGGGCGCGTAACCGTGAACCAGCCGCTGTCGGAGCGCACGCGAGCCGGGCCCCTCCGGATCGCGATGGTGGTGCCGCCGTGGCTGTCGGTGCCGCCGCCCGGCTACGGCGGGCTGGAGCACGTGGTGGCCGGCCTGGTCGACGCCCTGGTCGAGCGCGGCCACGCGGTGACGCTGTTCGGCGCCGGCACGGAGCACGGAACCGCCGCCGAGTTCGTCTCCACCCACCCCGAGTTGCAGTACGACCGGATGGGTGAGTCGTTGCCCGAGTTGGCCCACCTGGCGCAGGTCGACCGCCTGGTGGACCCGGCCGACTTCGACCTCGTGCACGACCACACCACGATCGGTCCGATGGTGGCGGGTCGCCGCCGCGTCCCCACGGTGGCCACCGTGCACGGCAACCCCGTCGGCGAGTACGGCACGGTGCTCGGCAACACCGACCGCGGGGTGGGCCTGATCGCGATCTCGCACGCCCAGCGCCGAGCGAACCCCGGACTGCCCTGGGTCGGCACGGTGCACCACGCGATGCCGGTGCGGGACTTCCCGCACAAGCGGACGCCGGGGGCCGGGCCGGTGCTCTGGCTCGCCCGGTTCAGCCCGGACAAGGGCCCCGACGTGGCGATCCGGGCCTGCCGGGCGGCCGGGCTGCCGCTCACCCTGGCCGGCAAGTGCCACGAGCCGGCCGAGCGCCGCTATCTGGAGCAGGTGGTGGAGCCGCTGCTGGGCGACGACGTCGACCTGGTGGTGAACGCGGGCCGCGAGACGGTGCTGCGACTGCTGCTCGACGCCAGGTGCCTGATCATGCCGGTCCAGTGGGCGGAGCCGTTCGGCATGGTGATGGTGGAGGCCATGGCGACCGGCACCCCGGTGGTGGCGCTGCGCCGGGGCGCGGTGCCGGAGCTGGTCCGCCCCGGGGTCACCGGGCTGGTCTGCGACCGCGCCGAGGAGTTGCCGGCGGCGTTGCGCGCGGCGGCCGACCTGGATCCGGCCGACTCTGTCGCGCACGTCGCGGAGAGCTTCTCGGTGGAGCGGATGGCCGCCGGCCACGAGGCGGTTTACCGGGGCTTCCTGGCCGGGCGGGCGACGGCGGAGGGACCCCGGGCGGTCGCCCGGCTCGTCGCCGGGTGACCGGTCAGGTGCGTTCGGCCACGAGCGACGCCGCGGCGGCGTCGAGTTGCCGCGCGTACCCGGGGCTGATGCTGCCCTCGCGCCGACGCTCGGCGATCTTGCCGCGGAGCCGTTCCACCGCGGCCGTCACCTCGCCCTCGTCGCTCGCGGCCACCGCGTTACGCAGCAGGTTGCGCAGGTCCACCCCGACGTCGCTGCGGATCTCACCGTCGGTCAGCCCGGCCTCGATCAGCCCGTCCACCCGCTCGGCCGGGTCGACCGGGTCGCCGGCCGGCGCGGTCGGGCCGCCGGTGGTGGGCCGGTCGGTCGGCGCGGCCGGCGGCGCGGGGGTGGGCGTCTCGGGCTCGGGCGACGCGGTGGTGGGGGTCTCCGCCGGCCCGGCGGTCGGCAGTACCCGCGGGACCACCTGCCGGTCCGGGGTCAGCACCGGTGCCAGCAACACGGCGGCGGCGACAAGCACCACGCCGGCGCCGGCCAGCGCGAGAACCCGCCGGCGGCCCGGCGCGCCCCCCTCCGGCGGCGGTGATCCGGACGGCGGCGGCGGGCCGGACGGCGGCGATGATCCGGCCACCGGCAGCGGCGGGCCGGACGGCAGCGGCGATGATCCGGTCGGCGGCGGGCCGGCCGGCGGCGACGGCGAGGTCGAAGCCGCCCGGGGCGGCAGCGCGGGCAGCGTCACGGTCGGCGACAGCATGGTGGCGGCCTGCGGATCGGCGGGCAGCAACTGGTCGCGGAGCACGGCCGCCACCCGGTGCGCGGTGGGCCGGTGCCGCGGGTCGCGGGCCAGGCAGCGCAGGCAGATCTCCGCGACCGGCCGGGGCAGCCCCGGTACGCCGTCCAGCGTGGGCGGCGCGCTCTCCGCCAGCGCGGCGCTGAGCTGCTCCCAGGTGTCCGCCGGGTACGGCGGCTGGCCGGTGAGCGTCTCGAAGAGCAGCACGCCCAACGAGTAGACGTCGGTGGCCGGCTGGGCCGGCGCCCCGTCGAGGCGTTCCGGCGCCACGTACGCCGGAGTGCCGAACGTGCCGCCGTCCTCGTCCTCGTCCGGCGCCCCGACCCGGGTGGCGATGCCGAAGTCGAGCACCTTCGCCCCGACCCCGGTCATCATCACGTTGGCCGGGGTGACGTCCCGGTGCACGATGCCGAGCCGGTGCGCCGCGGCCAGCGCCTCGGCCACCTGGGCGCCCGTCTCCACCGCCGCCGGCCAGGGCAGCGGGCCCTCGGTCAGCCGGTGCTCCAGCTCCTCGCCGCTGAGCAGCTCCATCACCACGAACGAGGTGATGGAACCGTCGGGCGCCACCGTCTCGCCGTAGTCGTGCACGGCCGTGACGTGCGGATGGTCGAGCTGGGCGGCCGAGCGGGCCTCCTCGCGCACCATGTCGCGGAACCGGGCGTCGGCGGCGAGCGAGGGGGCCAGGACCTTCACCGCCACCACCCGGTCGAGCACCTCGTCGCGGGCCCGCCAGATCACCGACATGCCGCCGGCACCGATCCGGTCGATGAGCCGGTAACGCCGGGCCAGCAGGCGGCCGGCCTGGAGTGTCGCCATCACCTCGCACCTGCCTGGGCTCGGGAGCGCTATCAGGTTGCGGGAATGTGTCCGGGCTGTCAACGGGCGTCCGACTGCCGTCACACCCCGCGTGCCCGCAATGGCGAGGCGTGATCGACGGGACCGACGTCGCCAGCGCGGGCGGGCCGTCCGGCCACATGCCAGGATGAGCGGCATGGCAGGCGGTCCGGTGGCGTTCGTGCTCGGCGGCGGGGGCGTGCTGGGCGCGGTCGAGGTGGGGATGCTGCGTGCCCTGTTCCGCGCCCGGATCCGGCCCGACCTGGTGCTCGGCACGTCGATCGGCGCGGTCAACGGCGTCCTGGTGGCCGCCGACCCGACCGAGGCGGTCACCGACCGGCTGGTCCGGCTCTGGGCCTCCCCGGAGGCCGGTGAGGTGTACGGCGACTCGGTCGCCCGGCAGCTGCGCCGCTTCGCCGCGCGTACCCACCTGCACTCGCCGCGTCCGCTGCGCCGGCTGCTGGAGAGCGAGTTGGGCGAGGCGACCACGTTCGCGGACCTGGTGGTGCCGTTCCGCTGCTGCGCCGCCAACATCGAGCGCGCGGCCGAACACTGGTTCTCCACCGGGCCGGTGGTGCCGGCGGTGCTCGCGTCCGCCTCGGTGCCGGGACTGCTCCCGCCGGCCCAGATCGGCGGGCAGCACTACATCGACGGCGGGGTGGTCAACTCGATTCCGGTCGGCGAGGCGGTGGCGGCCGGGGCGAGGCAGATCTTCGTCCTCCAGGTGGGCCGGATCGAACGCGAGCTGAGCCCGCCCCGCCGCCCCTGGGAGGTCGCCCAGGTCGCGTTCGAGGTCGCCCGCCGGCACCGGTTCGCCCGGGAGATGGCGGCCCTGCCCGAGGGCATCGAGGTGCACGTGCTGCCGACCGGCGGGTTGGAGCCGCGCGACGACAGCCCGTGGGCGTACCGGGACATGGCGGCGGTGGGTCGACGGATCAGCCGGGCGTACACCGCCTCCCGCCGCTACCTGGACACCGCGCTGGAGCGTTGATGTCACTGCCACCCCGCTGGATCCGTCGGCTGCTGCTCGCGCCCGGCGTCGTGCTCCTCGCCGTCGCCGTGGTGACCACGCTGCCCGGCTGGGCGCTGCTGGCGCTGGCCCTGTCGCCGCTGGTGCCGGGGCGGCTGCGTCCGCTGCGGCTGCTCTGGATCGGCGCCGTCTACCTGGTCTGGGACGCCGCGGCCCTGCTCGCCCTCTTCCTGCTCTGGCTGGCCTCCGGCTTCGGCCGGCACAAACGGTCCCCGGCCTTCCAACGGGCGCACTACGTGGTCGCCGGCCGCTTCCTGCGGGTGTTGTTCTGGCAGGCCCGGTGGACACTGCGGCTGAGCATCGACGTGGTCGGCACCGACCCGGACACCGCGCTGCCCGGCCGCCCCGAGCTGGTGCTCTGCCGGCACGCCGGCCCAGGTGACTCGTTCATCCTGATCCACGCGCTGGTGAACTGGTTCCACCGGGAGCCCCGGATCGTGCTCAAGGAGAGCCTCCAGTGGGACCCGGCCATCGACGTGCTGCTCAACCGGCTGCCCAACCGGTTCATCGCGCCCGGCCCGGACGGTCGGGACTCGGCGGTGCGGCAGATCGGGCACCTGGCCACCGGCCTCGACGACGACGACGCCTTCGTGATCTTCCCGGAGGGCGGCAACTTCACCCCGTCCCGCCGGCTGCGCGCGATCGCCCGGCTGCGCCGGCTCGGCCTGGAGCGGATGGCGCTGCGCGCCGAACGGATGCAGCACGTGCTCGCACCCCAACCCGGCGGGCTGCTCGCCGCGCTCGACGCCGCGCCGGACGCCGGGGTGATCTTCGTGGCGCACACCGGCCTGGACCAGATGCTCACCGTCGCCGACGTGTGGCGGGAACTGCCGATGGACAAGCGGATCGTGATGCGGTTCTGGTCCGTCCCGCCCGAGGAGATCCCCGCCGGCGAGCAGGAACGCATCGACTGGCTGTTCGACTGGTGGGCCCGCATCGACGGGTGGATCGACGCCAACCGGGACGGCGCGACCGGCGCCTGAGCGGCTTTACCCACCGCTTCCGGCGGAGCGGCCCGGCCGCCGCGTAGGGTGCGCTGGTGGAGCAGATCTGCGTGGTGACGACGGTGGTGGACGCCCGCCGGGTGGCGGACGTATTGGCGGCCACGGCCGTCGCCGGCCGCCTGGCGGCGTGTGCCCAGGTCGGCGGGCCGGTGGACAGCACCTACTGGTGGCAGTCGGCGATCCAGACCACCGCCGAGTGGTGGGTGCGGTTCAAGACCACGCCGGACCGGGTCGACGCGCTCGTCGACCAGCTCCGCGCCAGTCATCCGTACGAGGTGCCGGAGATCCTGGTGAGCCGGGAGGACAGCGGCAACCCCGACTACACGGCGTGGATGCGCGAGCACACCCGACCCTAGGTACGCCTACTCTGTCCGCCCGCCCGGCCGTCGGTGAAGCTGGCGGGGTGGAGAACACCGGCTACCCCTGTCCCGGTTGTGGCGCCCCGGCCGACCTCGTCGCCGGCTGCCGCACCTGCGGCCGCCCGCCCTATCCGCCCGCGGCCGAGGTGGTCCGACTGGACCGGGAGATCGCCGCGCTGACGCCGCGGGTGGACGCGGCCCGCCTCGCGTACCAGGAGCTGTCGGGTCACCTGTCCACGGCCCGGCAGCGGCGGGCGGCGCTTGCCGCCCGGATCCGCCTGGAGATCCCCGCGCCGCGCCCGGCGGCCACCGCCGTACCGCCGCCGCAGGTGCCGCAGGTGCCGCAGGTGCCGCGGGTGCCGCCGCAGGTGCCGGCCGCCGTCCCGGTCCGGCCCGGCGGCGCGGAGACCTCCACCCGGGCGGTGCAGGGCCTGCTCTTCGTCCTCGGTGGACTGCTGCTCGGCACCGCCGCGGTGGTCTTCACCGCGGTCGCCTGGGCCGCGTTCGGCGTGGCCGGCCGGGCGCTGATCCTGCTTGCCGTCACCGCGCTGGCCCTCGCCGCGCCGCTGCTGGCCCGGGCGCGCGGCCTGCGCGGCACCGCCGAGACGATCGCCGCGGTCGGGCTGCTCCTGGTGCTCCTCGACGGGTACGCGGCCTGGTCGGTGAATCTGTTCGGGGTGGCCGGCTGGCCGGGCAGCAGGTACGCCGCGCTGGTCGGGGCGACGAGCGCCGCCGTGGCGGCCGGGTACGGGCGGCTGGGCCGACTCACCGCGCCGTGGTTCGCGGCGTGGCTTGTCGCGCAGCCGGTGCTGCCGCTGGCGGTGGCGGCGTCGAGGCCGTCGGCGGCCGGCTGGGCGCTGGTCCTGACCACCCTGGCGTTGGGCGACCTCGCGGTGGTGGTGGCCCTGCGCCGGCGGATCGCCGGTGGCGCGCCGCGCTCCGGCGACGTGGCCGCGGTCGTCCCGGCGGCGACTGGCTCGCCGGCGACGGCCGGTCCGGCGGTACGGGCCGGGGTGGTGCTCGGTTGGCTCGGGCACGGCGGGGCGCTGGTCCTGGCGGCCGGCTGCGCGCTGGTGCCGCTGGCCGTCGGCCGGGCGGCCGGCGCCGCGATGCTGGCCGGCGGTCCGTTGCTTGTGGTGGCGCTCGCCCTGGTCGCGGGCGCGTTCACGGCGGGCGGCCCGGTGCTGCGCGCGGTGGCCACCGGGCTGCTGGTGCCGGTGCTCGCCGTCGCGCTGCTGCGACCGGTCGCCGCCGTCCGCCCGGGTCTGCTGCTGCTCGCGGCCGGGTTGGTGGTGGTGGCGCTGGCCGGGGCGGTGCGCGTGCTGCCGACGCCGGTCCGGACCGGCCCCCGGGCGGGCGCCCTGGCGGTGGCCGCCGGCCTCGGCCCGGTCGCCGTGGTGCTGACCGGCGTGGTCGGCGCGGCCACCGTGGCCGCCTCGTTCCCGGCCTGGCAGGGCGGCCGGGACTGGGCGGTCCCGTCCTGGGGCTGGCAACTGTCGCCGACGCTGCTGCTCGTCGCCGGTGCGGTGGCGGTGCTGGCGCCCCGGGCCGCCCGGCCGGTGGCCGGGGTGGTGGCCGCCGGGCTGGCCGTCCTCGCCGCGCCGGCGGTGGCGACCGTGCCCTGGCCGGCGGTGCTGGTCGCCGACCTCGCGGTGGCTGCCGCGCTGCTGCTGGGCGTCGCGGTCCGGCCGCGCCGGGGGCGGGTCACCGTGCCGGTGGCCGCGTCGACCGCCGCGCTGCTGGTCGGGCACGCGCTGCTGGTCGGTTGCGCCGACCCGACCGGGACCGGCGCGGTGCTCGCGGTGACGGTCGCGCTCGGCGGAACGGTGGCCGCGCTGGGCCGGCGCGGGTCGGGGGCGCAGCCGGTCGTCGCCGGGGTCGCGCTGGCCGTGGCGCTGCTCGCCGTACCGGCGGTGTTCGTCGTCGCGCTGCTCGGCCTGGGCGCGCCGGCGTGGTGGCAGCTCCGGGGCGGGACCGCCGCCGTCGTGCTGCCGGTGGCCGCCGTCGTCGCGGTCCGCCGCCGGTGGCCCGACCTGAGCGGGTACGCCTCGACGGGGCTCGCGGTGGCGCTCGCCGCGGTCGGACTCGGGCCGCTGGTCGTGGCGGGCCGGGAGCCGGTGGGGCTCTACGCCGTGGCGGGGGTGTGGTTGGCGCTGGCCGCCGGTGGCGGGGCCCGGCCGGCGGTGGCTGTTCGTGCGGTGGGTGGCGCGCTGGCCGGGGTGGCGCTGCTGGCCGCCGCCCCGGCCGCGCTTGCGGTGCTGGGGAGCCTGCCGGTCCGACCCTGGACCGGGCCGCCCGCCGGCACGGCGGTTGCTGCGGAGACGGCCTGGGCCGGTCTGGTGCTGCTGCTCCTGGGGGCCGCCGCGGCGGCGTACACCCGGTTGGCGGCCGGGGTCCCGGCGGGCCGCGCCCAGGTCGGTGCCGGTGCGGGTATGGGGGTCGGGGCGGACGGTGCCCGGGTCGGGGGCGGGGTCGGTGCGGACGATGCCCGGGTCGGGGTGGATCGCACGCGGGTGACCGGCGCTGCGGGGTCCGGCCGCCGGTGGCTGCCGGCGCTGGCCGGGCTGCCGTTCGGCGCGGTGGCCCTGCCGGTGCTGCTCGCGGCGGCCGGCGCGCCCTGGCCGGCGGTGCCGGCGGTGGTGTTCGCGGCCGGGTTGGCCGCGGTGCTGACGGCCGCGGTGACCGGGGCCCGCCCGGTGGTCCCGGCGGTGCTGCTGCCGCTGGGGGCGGTGCTCGGCGGGTTCGGGTTCGCCGGGCTGCTCGCCACCCGCGCCGGAACACTTGCCGCGTTGGGGGCGCTCGTGGTGTCCGGCATCGTGGTGGGGGTGACCGGCCGTCCGGCCGCCGTCCGGCTCACCGGCTGGCTGGGCGCCGTGGTCGCGGCCACCGGCTTCGCGGTCACCGCGCCGCTGGCCGCCGGGCTGCCGCTGCGTACCGCCGGGTTCGCGGTCCTGGCCGTCGCGGCCGTGACCCTGCACGGGGCGCCGGCGTTGCGGACCACCCCCCGGCTCGTCGATCTTGGACTTGTGGTCGTTCGCAGAACTCGCTATCCCGACACCGCAGGCGCCACAACTCCAAGATCGACGGAGCGGTCGGGGGAGCGGTCGGCGGGGTGGGTGCTCGGGGCGGCGGGGGTGGAGGCGGCGGCGCACGGGGTCGCGCTGTTGGCGCTGCTGCTCGCCGGTGGGGCGCTGCGGTACGCGGCGGCGGTCTGCGTGCTGTGGGGCGCGGTGGTGGCGGTGCGGGTGCTGCGACGGGGGGAGACGCGGGCCGGGCGTCGCCGGCTCGCGGCGGTCGCGGCCGGCAGCGAGCTGCTCGGCGGTTGGCTGCTGCTGGCCGCCGGTGGGGTGGCGGTGCTGGAGGCGTACACGGTGCCGCTGGCCGTGCTGGCCCTCGGCGCCGGTCTGGTGGCGCTGCGGCACCGGCCCGGGCTGACCAGTTGGCTGGCGCTCGGGCCGGGGCTCGGCGCGGCGCTGCTGCCGAGCCTCGTCTCGGTGCTGGCCGCGCCGGACCCGCAACCGCTGCGCCGGCTGGCGCTCGGCGTCGCGGCGCTCAGCGCGGTGCTCGGCGGGGCGGTCCGGCGCTGGCAGGCGCCTGTGGTGCTGGGCGCGGCGACGCTCGTGCCACTGGCCTTGCACGAGCTGGCCCGCGGGTGGGACCTGCTGCCCCGGTGGATCTTCCTTGGGCTCGGCGGGCTGCTGCTGATCGGCCTGGCGGCCACCTACGAGCGGCGCCGCCGCGACCTGACCCGGCTGCGTGCGGCCGTGGCCCGGCTGGGCTGACGGCGGGTTCCCGCGCCGGGCCCGGGGGACCGTTCAGGAGGCGGTCGCCACCAGGCCGGGGGTCGTTCAGGAGGCGGTCGCCACCGGGCGGTCGGTGCGGCCGGCGGGGGCCGGACGGCGGGTCAGCACCCGGGGGCCGGCGTCGGTGACCGCGATCGTGTGCTCCGAATGGGCGGTGCGGGAGCCGTCGGCGGAGCGGATGGTCCAGCCGTCGTCGTCGACCCGGATCTCGTCGGTCGAGCGGCACAGCCAGGGTTCGATGGCGATGGTGAGGCCGGGGGTGAGCTTCATGCCCCGGCGGGGGCGGCCACTGTTGGCGACGTGCGGGGCCTCGTGCATCGTCCGCCCGATGCCGTGGCCGCCGAACTCGCCGTTGACCCGGTAGCCGTAGGAGTGTGCGACCTCGCCGATCGCGGCCGAGACGTCACCGAGCCGGCCGCCGGGTCGGGCGGCGGCGATGCCGGCCTCCAGGGCGACCTCGGTGGCCTCGATCAGCCGCAGGTCGGCCGGGTCGGGGGTGCCGACGACGAAGGAGAGCGCGGAGTCGGCGGCCCAGCCGTCGATGGTGACGGCCATGTCGATGCTGAGCAGGTCGCCGTCGCGCAGCACGTAGTCGTGCGGCAGGCCGTGCAGGACCGCGTCGTTCACCGACAGGCACAGCACGTTGCGGAACGGGCCGCGCCCGAACGAGGGGGAGTAGTCCCAGTAGCAGGACTCGGCGCCGCGCTCGGCGATCCGGCGGCGGGCGTGGCGCTCGATGTCCATCAGGTTGACGCCGACCGCGGCGACGCCGCTCAGCTCGGCGAGCAGTTCGCCGACGAACTGGCCGGTCACCGCCATGCGGGCGATCTCATCGGTGGACTTGAGCTCGATCACGGTATTTTTATACCACGTCCGTTCGCGCCGCCCGGAGAGGGCTATCCTGCTGCCATGGTTCGCCAGCCACTCACCGCCGAACAGATCGCCGCGGGCCGGCGCCTCGGCGTCGCCCTCCGGTCCGCGCGGGCCGGCCGCAGCCTGGTCGAGGTGGCTCTGGCGGCCGGCATCTCCCCCGAGACGCTCCGCAAGATCGAGGCGGGCCGCCTGCCCGCACCGGCGTTCGGCACCGTGGTCTGCCTCAGCCAGGCCCTCGACGTACCCCTCGGCGACCTGGCCGACGTGTGGCTGGCCGACATGCGCGTCCGACAGGCGTCCTGACCGATCGCTCCGGTAGGGGTAGCACCACCCCGGACCCGGGGGCTGACGGGATTACCCAGCGCTACCAAAGACGCCAGGATTGGTGACGGAGGGTCGCGCACCGGGTGCGACCCGCGGCACCGGGGGGCGACATCGGATGAGTTCTTCGACGTTGGCGGCACCGGCCACCCGGCGGGGCAGCGACTACGCGCGCCTGTCCCGCCGGGTCGCCGAGGCGGGGTTGTTCGACAGGCGTCCCGGCCGGTACGCGGTCCGCATCGTCGGCACCCTGGGCGCCTTCCTGGCCGGCTGGGCGCTGGTGGCGGTGGTCGGCAACACCTGGTGGCAGCTGCCGCTGGCGGCCGTGATGGCGGTGGCCACCACCCAGGTGGCGTTCCTCGGGCACGACGCCGGGCACCGGCAGATGTTCCGCCGGCGCGGGCCCAGCGAAGCGGCCGGCCTGGTCGCCGGCAACCTCGCCGTGGGGCTCAGCTACGGCTGGTGGGTGGACAAGCACAACCGGCACCACGCCAACCCCAACCACGCCGACGAGGACCCCGACGTCGGCGCCGGCGCGCTGGTCTGGACGTACGAGCAGGCGACGGCGACCCGGGGCCTGAGCCGGTGGATGGCCCGGCGGCAGGCGTGGCTGTTCTTCCCGCTGCTCCTGCTGGAGGGGCTGGCGCTGCACGTGGCGAGCGTCCGGGCGCTCACCGGCCGCGAGCCGGACGGCCGGTGGCGGGTCCCGATGCGGCACCGGGCCGTGGAGGCGCTGCTGCTCGCGGCGCACGGCGTCGGCTACGTCGGCCTGCTGCTGGCGGTCATGTCCCCGGGCAAGGCGCTGCTCTTCGCCGCCGTCCACCAGGGACTCTGGGGCCTCTACATGGGGTGCGCGTTCGCCCCCAACCACAAGGGCATGCCGATGCCGACCGCCGACGACGACCTCGACTACCTGCGCAAGCAGGTGCTCACGGCGCGCAACGTGCGCGGCGGCCGGTTCGTCGACCTGGCGCTCGGCGGCCTGAACTACCAGATCGAGCACCACCTGTTCCCCAACATGCCCCGGGCCAACCTGCGCCGGGCCCGACCGCTGGTCCGGGCGTACTGCGCCGAGCAGGGCATCCCCTACGCGGAGAGCGGGCTCGTCGAGTCGTACCGGCAGGGGTTGGCGCACCTGCACGAGGTGGGGCGACCGCTGCGCGCGGGCTGAGCCCGGCGGGCCGGGCGGGGCGTCGGGGGACGACCCCGGCCCGGTACGGGCGCAGGCCGGTAGGGTCGTCGCATGGTGGACGGGCGCGACATGGTGCGGAGCGCGGCATGAGATTCGAGATCAGCAAGGTGCTGGACGCCATCGAGGGGCGGGTCTGCACCGACCCCGCGCTGGCTCGGGCCGTGGTCGACCTGGCCGAGGTGATCCGGTGGCAGAACCTGGACGGCGGTCGGCCAGCCAGCCTGCTGCGGCTCGGCATGGTGATCGACGCGCTGTCCCGGCAGATCGGGGAGGACAGCGTCCAGGTCTACGCGATCGTGCACCGGGCGTTGCTGTCCGACGCCGACCTGACCTCCAACGAGCGGATGGTGGTCCGCCGCTGGGCCGACGACGGGCTGGTCGAGGTGCTCGACCAGCCCGGCGACCGGATGCTCGAGGTGGCCGACCTGCTCGGCCTGCCGGTGCTGACCCGGGCCCGGCTCGACGGGCTCGTCGGCCGGTACCCGTGGCTCGGCCAGGCCGGCCGGGCGCTCGCCCCGGTGCCCGGCGCCGGCGGGCCGGTGTTCATCGCGCACGTCGGCGGCGGCCAGGACCCGAGCACCGGCAGTCGCTCGCCGGCCGGCGTCAAGCTGCTCTCCCGCAAGTGGCGCTGCCCCGAGCCGGGGTGCGCGTTGTTCGGTGGGGGCGGCGGCGCCTTCGCCGACCTGGCCGCGATCGACCGGGTCCCGTCCGAGCAGCCGCCGCCCACGCTGCGCACCGGCGCGCCGACCTGCCCCCGGCACGGCAGCCGCCTCTCCGACGCCGGGCAGCGCCCGCGCAGCGAGGTGCTGGCGGTGCGGATCGGCGGGCTGGTACGCAAGCGGTTCGTGCTCACCGAGGCCGACCCGGTGGCGGTCGGGCGGGCGCCGGACGGCCCCGGCGGGGTGCAGCTCGGCCAGTGGCTCAACGACGAGGCCCGGCGCTGGATCAGCCGCAGCCACGTCCGCTTCGACCTGGGGCGCGGGGGCGAGGTGGTGGTCACCGACACCAGCACCAACGGCTCCGGCATCCGGCCGGGCGGGTCCATGGTCGAGACGGACCGCATCCCACTGCCGCCGCAGCAGTCCCGGACGCTCGGCGAGGGCGACCTGATCGAGCTCTACCCGGGCGTGCAGGTGGGCCGCGCCGCCGAGACGACGAGCGAAGCGACGTACGCCCCGAACTCGGTGATGGCCGAGGCGCCGACCATGGCGATGCGGCTGCCGCGTCCCTGACCCCCACGCGAAAGGGCGCCGGGACCGTCGTGGTCCCGGCACCCTTTTCGGGTACGCGGATCAGGCGGCCAGCACGGCGGCGAGCTGCGCCACCGCGTGGTCGATCTCCTCTTCGGTGATCACCAGCGGCGGCGCGAGCCGGATGGTCGAACCGTGGGTGTCCTTCGCGAGCACACCGCGCTCCATCAGCCGCTCACACGCCTGCCGGCCGGTCATCAGCGCCGGGTCGATGTCGACGCCGGCCCAGAGGCCGCGCACCCGGACGGCGACGAGGCCCTTACCGAGCAGCCCTTCCAGGCCGGTCCGCAGCCGCTCGCCCAGCTCGGCCGAGCGCCGCTGGAACTCGCCGGTGGCGAGCAGCCGGACCACCTCGGTGGCGACCGCGCACGCGAGCGGGTTGCCGCCGAACGTCGAGCCGTGCTGGCCCGGCTGGAGCACACCCAGCACGTCGGCGTTCGCGGCGACCGCGGAGACCGGCACGATGCCGCCGCCGAGCGCCTTGCCCAGCAGGTACATGTCCGGGACGACGCCCTCCAGGTCGCAGGCGAACGTGGTGCCGGTGCGCCCCAGGCCGGACTGGATCTCGTCGGCGACGAAGAGCACGTTGCGCTCGGTGCACAGCTCGCGGACCCCCGGCAGGTAGCCGGCCGGCGGCACCACGACGCCCTGCTCGCCCTGGATCGGCTCCAGCAGCACGGCCACCGTGTTCTCGTCGATCGCGGCGGCGAGCGCGTCCAGGTCGCCGTAGGGGACCACGGTGAAACCAGGTGTGTACGGCCCGAAGTCGGCGCGCGCGTCCTCATCCGTGGAGAAGCTGACGATGGTGGTGGTGCGGCCGTGGAAGTTCCCCTCCGCCACCACGATGTTGGCCCGGCCCGGGGCCACGCCCTTGACCTGGTAGCCCCACTTGCGGGCGACCTTGATGCCGGTCTCCACCGCCTCCGCGCCGGTGTTCATCGGCAGCACCAACTCCTTGCCGCAGAGCGCGGCCAGCTCCCGGCAGAAGTCGGCGAACTGGTCGTGGATGAACGCGCGGCTGGTCAGCGTGAGCCGGTCGAGCTGCGCGTGCGCGGCCTCGATCAGCTTCGGGTGCCGGTGGCCGAAGTTCAACGCCGAGTAGCCGGCCAGGCAGTCCAGGTAGCGGCGGCCGTCCACGTCGGTCAACCAGGCGCCCTCGGCCGACGAGATCACCACGGGCAGCGGGTGGTAGTTGTGCGCCGTGTGACGCTCCGCGTCCCGGACCGCCGAGGGCGTCCGCAGCATGTCGTCGATGATCACTTGATCGCCTTTCCCTGACGGAGTCGCAACGTGCAGCACTTCGGTCCGCCGCCGGCCTTACGCAGCTCGGACAGGTCGATCCCGATGATCTCGTAACCCCGGTCGCGCAGCTTCGCGGCCAGGTCGGTGGCCTGCGCCGGCAGCACCACGTGCCGGCCGTCGCTGACCGCGTTCAGGCCGAGCACCTCGGCGTCGGCCAGGGTGGCGTGGATCGCGTCCGGGAAGAGCCGGCGCAGCGCCGCCCGGCTGCCCGGGGAGAACGCCTCCGGCAGGTACGCCACGGTCCGCTCGTCGAGCACGGTGAGCGCGGTGTCCAGGTGGTAGAAGCGGGGGTCCACCAACTGCATGGTCACCACCGGATAGCCGAAGACCTCCTGGAGTTGCGCGTGCGAGGCGTGCGCGGTGCGGAACCCGGTGCCGGCGAGCAGGTGGTCGCCGGCCAGTAGGACGTCGCCCTCACCCTCGTTGACGTGCTTCGGGTCGTACATCTCGAAACCGGCGGCCTCGAACCAGGCGCGGTAGGCGGGGGCCTCGTCGGCGCGCTGCGGGTCGCGGAACTGCACCGCCATCGCCTTGTCGTCGATCACCGTGCCGCCGTTGGCCGCGAAGACCATGTCCGGCAGGCCGGCGACCGGTTCGATCAGCTCGACCTCGTGGCCCAGATCGACGTACGTCTGCCGGAGCTGCTCCCACTGCCGGATCGCCAGGGCGGCGTCGACCGGGGCGGTGGGATCCATCCAGGGGTTGATCGCGTAGTCGACGGCGAAGTACGTCGGCCGGCACATCAGGAAGCGCTGGCGGGTGGCGTCCATCGTCATGTGGTGCTCCCAGGGTCGGGCGCGCCCGGCCACGGTCGGCCCACGGGCTGGCGCCGTGGCTCAACCGTATGCGTCCCGGTGCGACGACATCCACCGCAAGAACTTGCGTAGACCAGCGAATCATTGCGTGTACGCGCTCAGGTCCGACGATTCCTTGCGTCGCTCTGGCACGCAGCCGCCCGTGCCGGGGTACCTGCGGGCCGGATTCAGGTGGCGACCGGCGGGGAGGCGCTCCCCGGATGTCTGAGAGGGTGGCCGGCGTCTCGATCCACTCCACTTCGGCGAGGTGGCGGTATCCCGGCCCGCTCGACCCCGCCACTTCGGCGGAATGGAGTCGATCAAGCGCGGGTTCTCGCCCATCGGGAGCACGTTCCCACCCAATGCACCTCTGGGGATCTGACCGGACAAGGTTGCGTGGAGAACTGTGCCCCTCCGGGCCACTCGCTTCCACCATCTCGGACGGCGTGAGTCGAAGAGCGCGGAACACACTTCGGGGGCGGCGAGTCGCCGCCCCCGAAAGAGGTGTTGCCCGGCCGGTGAACCACCGGTGCTGCCCGGTGAACCACCGGAGCTTTTCGGGCTGCCGGTCGCTGCCGGCGATCGGAACAGTGCCCTCAGAACCGATCGACAAACTGTGAGTCAAGCCACTCGCGGAACCGGCCCACCCACTCGCCGTCAGTGGTCGGCCAGTCGAACTGCCCGGTCATCGCCACGATGCCGAGCACCACGGCGGCCAGGCCGACCATGATGCCGATCAGCGCGTCGGTCTTCCCGGCCACGTGCCGGCGTCGGGTGGCGATCAGGCCCAGCACCGCCAGCACCGCGCCGGCCGCGCCGAGCCCGATGCCGTAGCCGGCCAGCGTGCCGGAGAGCACGAAGAGCGCGCCGGCCACGGACACGACCAGACCGAGCGTGGCGAGAAGGCTGGCCCGCGGCTTCTTCGTCAGCTCCGGATCGAGTTCCCGCTCGGGGCGACCGTCGCGGTCCAGGTCGACGGGCCGGTCGGTGTGGGTTTCGCGGTTCGGGTCGACGGACCGGTCGGTGTGGACGTCGCGGTTCGGGTCCACGGGCCGGTCGATGTGGCTGTCGCGGTCGAGGTTGACGGGTCGGTCGGGGTGACCGTCGCGGTCCAGGTCGACGGGCCGGTCGGGGTGGCCGTCACGGTTCGGGTCGACGGTCGGCTCCGGGTCGACGGTCCGCGCGTTCCGGCCCAACGGCCTGCTGGTCGCCGCCCGGGCCGAGGCGGCCCGCTGCGCTGCCCGCCGCTCCGCCTCGCCGGTCCGTGCCATGGTCTCGACATGCCCGTCGCCGACCGGTCCGGCCTCGCCGCCGCGCCCGTCCGCCGGAACCCGCCCGGCGTCGGTGACTCGCTCAGCTTCGCCGCCGCGCCCGGCCCCGCTGATCGGCCCGGCCTCGCCGGCACGCTTCGCTTCGGTGGCGGTCGAGTCGCTGCGGTACGTGGCCCGCGCCGCGTCGCGGTCGGTGACCACCGGTTGGCCGGCCGTTCCGTCTGCGGTCGGGTGCTCGTCGCGGGCGTCGACGACACCGTCGCTGTTCGTATCGGTACTGTTCGCCGGGGACTTCCGGCGGGACAAGATGTTCACCTTGGCACCTCCTGATGCAGGCGCGGAGGCCGCGCATGACTGTCAGGAGGTACCCAGGCGTGCGGAAATCGACACCCGGTGACGGAACCGGGGCCGCCCGGCGGGGCCGGCTTGCGGCCCCGGTTCCCGCGCCGGGCGGCGCCGTCGTCAGGACTGGGTGCGTGACCACTGCTGGTTGGTGCCGCTCCCGCAGGTGTACTGCTGGACGTCCGCGCCGTCGCCGGTGCCGGAGTTGACCACGTCCAGGCACTTGCCGCTGTGCCGGGCCCGGAGCTGGAACCAGCTGCCGAGCGCGGCCCACTGCCACTGCTGGTTGGCGCCGCTGCCGCAGGTGTACTGGATGATGTTGGCGCCGTCGGCGGTGGACGCGCCGGCGACGTCGAGACACTTGCCGCTGTTGGCGTTGACGAGGCGGAACCAGCCGCCGCCGGCGTCCTGGAACTCCCACCGCTGGTTGCCACCGCCGTTCCAACTCCACTGCTTGACCTCGGCGTTGTTCGCGGTGGAGTTGTCCATCACGTCCAGCACCCGGCCGCTGTGCCGGGCGGTGACCCGGTAGGTGGTGGGCGCGCTGCCGGTGACCGTCCCGGCAGCCGTGTCGATGGTGACCGACGGATACCAGGTCAGGCTCATGCTGGTGGCGGTCGGGAAGCTGATCGGCAGCCACACGTACTGCGAGTCGTTGGCCGGCCCGCCCCAGGCTCCCGCCCACCTGTCACCCATGTACAGGTAGCTGGTGGTGGAGGTGCCCTGGATCGGCAGCACGAAGGCCGGTTGGGAGCTGAACGTGGTGTTGTTGCCCACGTCGGTCCAGCCGCTCCACGGTCCCGAGATGCTCGTCGCGGTGGCGTACCTGGCCTGGTTCGGGCTCCAGCCGGTCGCCGCCGACGTCAGCAGGAAGTAGGTGCTACCCCGCTTGAACATCGCCGGCGCCTCGCGGGTCGCGCCGGCCCAGAAGTTGCCCACTAGGCCGGCGACGTTGAGATAGTCCGAGGTGAGCCGGTAGATGTGCAGATCGCGGTTCTCGTTGGCGGCCGAGATCATGTACGCGGTGCCGTTGTCGTTGTAGAGCGTGATGTCCCGCGACATGTGCTGCCCGAGCGGCCGGAAGCTGCCGTGGTAGGTGTAGTTGCCGTCCACGGTGGCCGACGAGGCGACGGCCGCCCGCGCCTCGCCGTAGTCCGACCCGTTCTCCTTGTGCATCCACATCACGAACCGGCCGGTGGCGGCGTTGTAGATGACCTTCGGCCGCTCGATGTTGGATCGTTGCAGCTCGGCGGCCGACGTCTGGGTGAGGACGTTGTTGCGGAACTCCCAGGTGCGCAGGTCGGTGGAGCGGTAGACGGAGACCGCCCGGAAGGTGTTGTCCGGATTGCGGTTCTCGCCGAACCAGTAGTAGTAGTTGTCGACCTTGAGGACGCCGCCGCCGTGGGCGTGCACCACGGCGCCGCTCGTGTCGGTGAACTGCGTGCCGTTGGTGACGGTCACCGGGGCCGCCAGCGCGGCCGTGGGCGGCCCGACCATCGTCGCCAGGGCCACGACCAGCGCCACGCCGGCCGCCAGGAGGCGTCCGCGTCCGCTCAGCCGACCGTTCCCGCCGTCGGGGCCCGTCCGGGCCGTCGACCGCATGCCGGTCACCGGCCGCAGACCGGCGTGAAGCCGCCGGACCAGCCGCTGACGGCCACCATCAGCCCGAACGTGGTCGAGGCGCCCGGCGCCAGCGTCCCGTTCCAGGAGGCGTTGTGGACCACGACGTTCTGACCGGTGACCTCCGCCACCCCGCCCCAGATCGTCTGGATGCGCTCGTCACCGGACCACCGCCACTTCACGAGCCAGTCGTGCATCGGCTCGGTGCCGGTGTTGCGCACGGTGACCGTGGCGATGAAACCGCCGTACCACTGATTGTCGATCGTGGCCGACGCGGCGCACGTCGACGTCGACAGCGTCCGGCCCGGTCCGCCGATGAGGTACGGATCCTGCGTGCCGTGCGTGTCGCTGAACCGGAACCAGTAGTCGGTGTCGGGCGTCAGCCCGTCGATGGTCACGTCGCCGAAGCGCTCCGGCCCGGAGACGGCCTCGGCCACCGGGTTGCGCCGCTCAGTGGCGTCCTCCCGGCTGGCGAAGAGGGTGACGACCATCGGCGGGTCGTAGCCGCAGGGCGGGAAGAGAATCAGCGAGTAGGTGATGGTGAGGCTGGTGGTGGTGGCACCGCTCACCCGGCCGCTGACCGGCAGTGCCGGCGGGCACGTCAGCGTCGGGCCGGGCGTCGGCGTCGCCGCCGCGACGGTGGGCGGCTGGACGGCCGGCGGCTGGACGGCCCCGGTCGAGGTGGCCAGGCCGGTCAGGGTGAGCGCGGCGGCCAGAGCCGCGCCGAGCGTACGAAGCATCTGTTTCTCCTGCACTGAGAGCCCCGCCCCGCGGCGTGATCGGCGGGAGTGGCGGCACGGCGGACTGCCGGAGAGGGACTGCCCGGCGCCGGGTGGGCGCACCACCCCGCGCGTCACTCTCCTGCTGGATCGAGCGGCTCGCACCGGCTCCCGAGCGCGACTGGAGTCAGTCTGTCAGTCGACAGGTGTCGATTCAATGGAGTCCCACGGCGCGGCCGGCGCCCGGATGTGAGGCGAGAGGTGACGCTGGGCGGCTAGTCGGGCGCGACGCCGTGGGAACGGAGGATCTGGCGCACGCGTTCGCGCGTGTAGCCGGTCACCCGCACGATGTCGACCTGCCGCATGCCGCTCCTGGATGCCTCCGCGATGGCCGTCGCGAGCTGCTCGCGGGCCACGGTGACCTTCTCCCGATCCTCGGCCGCGCGCTGGGCGGAGGCAGCGGCGGTGGCCTGCGCCAGGTGAAACGCGCGTACCGCATCCGCCAGTCGGTTGGCCATACCGTAGATGATCTCACTGGCCAAGTCAGACACGACTTCCATGGCCATTGATTGGCCAAATGGGTGATGGTAGTTTGGCATTATGCAGGCGGCCCTCGGGCAGCGATTGCGCCGCTGGCCGAGGGCCTTGATCGCCTACGAGGAGGCGACCCGTGAGCACCCTACCCACCCTGCCCGACTGCGGAGAACCGGCGACCGTCCGGATCGAGCTGTACACGACGGACTCCCTGGACGGCTGCGTGTACACCTGCGAGGCGCATGCCGCGCCCGCCGTCGCCGCGTTCGGCGGAGCCGGGCTGGCCGCGTACCCGACGTGTCTGGAGCCCGGGGTGTCGCGGCCCTGCGGGCACGTGTACGTCTATCCGACCGGCACTCTCGCCGACGACCCGGACCACCCACGCTGGTGCGACCGGGACGGCTGCCGGCTCCGGGGTCAGCACCGCTCCCGTACCCGCCGGACGGACCCCGACCAGCCGGCGGCGCTCGGGGTGGGGCTGGTACGGGCGCTGCATCCCACCGGCGAGCCGATGGTGAGCCTGCGCGGCGCGGAGGCCGGCCTGCTGTTGTCGATCGGGCAGGCGCGGGTGCTGCGGTACCGCCTGGCCCGCCTGCTCGACCTGGCGGCGGCCAGCCGACGGGCGTGACAACTGCTGACTACGCTTGATCCGTGCCAGAGGGACACACCATCCACCGGCTCGCCGCCCGGCACGCCGAGTTGTTCGCCGGCGACAAGGTGCACGCCGACAGCCCGCAGGGCCGCTTCGCCGCGGGCGCCGCCCGGCTCACCGGCACCGTCCTGGAGCACACCGAGGCGTACGGCAAGCACCTGCTGCACCACTACGCCGGCGAGCTGGCGTTGCACGTACACCTGGGGTTGTACGGGAAGTTCGCGGACGGGCCGGGGGAGCCGCCGGTCCCGGTCGGGCAGGTGCGGCTGCGGCTGCACAGCGACCGCAACTGGCTGGAGCTGCGCGGACCCGCCGCCTGCGAGCTGCTCACCCCGCCCGAGGTGGCGGCGCTGCGCGGCCGGCTCGGCCCCGACCCGCTGCGCGGCGACGCCGACCCGGATCGGGCGTACGCGCGGATCCGGCGCAGCCCCACCCCGCTGGCCGCGCTGCTGCTGGACCAGTCCGTGGTGGCCGGCACCGGCCTGATCTTCGTGACCGAGGCGCTGTTCCGCGCCGGGGTGCCCCCGCTGCTGCCCGGGCGGGAGCTGACCTCGGCCGGCTGGGCGGGACTCTGGGCGGACCTGGTGACGCTGATGACCCGGGGAGTCGAGCGCGGCCGGATCGACACCGTGCGCGACGCGGACCTGCCGGAGGCGACCGGTCGGGCGCCGCGGGTCGACCGGCACGGCGGCGAGGTGTACGTCTACCGGCGGGCGGGCGCGCCCTGCCACGTCTGCGGGACCGAGGTGAGCCGGGGCTCACTCGCCGGGCGCAACCTCTACTGGTGCCCCACCTGCCAGGCCGGCTGAACCCGCCAGCGGTCCGGCCGGCTCGTCGCGCTGCGCGGGGCTGGCCCGTCGCGTCGCCGCCGACGTTGGCTGCGTCACGTCTCGTCGAGCAGCCAGCGGGCCGCCTCGACGTTGCCGGGGAAGACCTGCTCGCCGTCGATGCTCCAGGCCAGCGTCTGCCCGATCGCCCAGCCGCGTACCCGCTCCCGGTCCAGGCCCAGCTCGGCGGTGAGCCGGTCGAGCCGGTGCCGTACCGCCGCCGGGGAGTGACCCAGCTCGGCGCCGCGCACCAGCGGCACGACCGCGAACTCCCGCTCGCCGACAAGCGGCTTCGGGTCGATGACCAGCCACGGCTCGCGCCCGGCGGCCAGCACGTTGCCGGCGTGCAGGTCCTGGTTGACGAGCACCTGTCCGCCCTGGCTCGGCGCGAGGTCGGCGAGCATCCCGAGCGCCGCGTCGAGCAGCCTCCGCTCGTACGGGCGGTTGGCCCGGCGCCACTTGACCGGCATCCGCTCGGCCCAGCCGGCGGCCTCCTCGGCGAGTGACGTGAACGGTGGGCCGGCCGGCACCGCCAGCCGGGGCAGCAGGCCGACCGCGGCGTCGAGCGCGGCGTCGGCCGGCAGCGTGTGCAGCGGGGTGCCCGGGTCGCAGCGCTCGACCAGCAGCGCCCGCCGGTCGGCGTCGTGGGCGAGCAGCCGGATCGCGCCCCGCCCGGCCCAGTGCGCCAGCGCGGTGGCCTCGTGGACGCTGTCGTCGTCCGGGTACTGCACCTTCAACACCGCCCGGGTGCCGTCCGGCAGCTCGGCCGGCAGGGCGAGCGAGGCGTACGCGTAGTCGAACGGCGGCCCGACGGCGGTCAGCTCCCACCGCGCCACGCACTCCCCCAGCCGGTCGGGCAGCTCCGCCAGCCACCCCCGCCCCACCGCTGTCCGTTCGACCCACCGCAGCCCCGCCGGAATCTCCCACCGCACCCGCCCATCCTGCCCGATCGGCTTTGGGTGCAGTTGTTGTCGCCAGGGCAGCAACAGTTGCACCCAAAGGCGGTCAGGGGCGCCAACCGGCGGCGGTCAGGGCGGCGTGGAGCTGGGCGACCACGTCGGACGGTCGGTGCCTCACGTCGAACGCGGTGAAGCGCAGGATGCGATCGCCCTCGATCCAGACCCGGTTCTGCCGGCGCAGGTCCGCCGCCCAGTGCCGGACGTCCATGTGATGGGCGCCGTCCACCTCCACGTGCAGCCGCCAGCGCCGCCAGTACGCGTCCAGGTAACGCTGCCGGCCGTCGGCGTCCCGGCGACGCTCCTGCCCGTCCGGAACCGGCAGCCCGTGGCGGCGGCAGAGCCGCACCAGGTCGATCTCCGAAAGCGCCTCCGCGCCGCCGGCCACGTCGTGCAGCGTCTGCCGGATCAGGGGTCGCCGCCGGGCCCGGGCAGCCGGTCCAGCACCGCGCCGAGCTCCGCCCGGGGTCGCCCGCCGCTGCTGGCAGCCGGCCGCGACGATCGCCTGCGCCTCGTCGTCCGTACGCGCCCAGCCGGCCGCGTCCACCAACGAGCGCGCCATGGTGGTACGGGCCGGCCGGCCCACCTGGCGGTCGGCGGCGGGCAGGTGACGCGCCCGACGGACCCGTACCGCCGGCAGGCCCGGCGGTAGCCGGCGGATCGGGCCGACCGCCCGGCGCTGGTGCGGCACCAGGACGTCCACCGCGTCGTGCCGCCATGCGTCGCGCAGCCCGCCGGCCCGCGCGGCGGCGAGCCCGGCGAGCACCGCGCCGTCGCCCGCCGCCAGCACCGCGACCCACCACTGCTGCTCCCGGGTGTACGGGCCGCCCGGTGCGGCGCGCAGGATCCCGCGACACACCCGGTGCCAGCGACCGCTCGCCAGCAGGTGCCGGACCCGACCCGGCGGCAGAACTTCCGTCGCCTGGGCCCAGGTGAGCACCTCGGACTGCCCGAACAGCAACCATTCCAGCCGCGACGCGTCGTCTCCCGGTATCCGCACCGGTCGATTCCACAGCGCGCTGTGCGCGCTCGTCCGCCCCGAACCGGCACATGGCGCGTGGCCGGGCGGGTGTTAAGCGGGGGCCCCGCCTATACCGGAGGCGTTAACCGGGGCCCCCGCCTTACGCGAGGGCGGCGAGGGCGTCGACGGCCTTGCGGGCGGCGATCAGCACCGGGTCCCAGACCGGCGCGTACGGGGGCGCGTAACCGAGGTCGAGCGCGGTCATCTCGTCCACCGTCATGCCGTTCCACAGCGCCACGGCCAGCGCGTCGATCCGCTTGGCCGCCTCGGACCAGCCGACGATCTGTGCCCCGAGCAGCCGCCCGCTGGGCCGCTCGGCGATCAGCTTCACGGTCATCTGCCGCGCGCCCGGGTAGTAGCCGGCCCGGTTCGTCGACTCGGCCAGCACGGTGACGAACTCGAAGCCGGCCTCGGCGGCGTCCCGTTCCCGCAGCCCGGTGCGCCCCACCTCCAGGTCGCAGACCTTGGTGACGGCGGTGCCGATCACGCCGGGGAAGGTGGCGTACCCGCCGCCGATGTTGATCCCCGCGACGCGGCCCTGCTTGTTCGCGTGCGTGCCGAGCGGAATGTGCACCGGCATGCCGCTGACCCGGTGCAGGCTCTCCACGCAGTCGCCGGCCGCCCACACGCCGGGCACCCCGGTCACCCGCATCCGGCGGTCCACCCGGATCCCGCCGGACGGACCGAGCGGCAGGCCGGCGGCCTCGGCGAGCGCGGTGTTGGGGCGTACGCCGAGACCCAGCACCACGATGTCGGCCGGGATCGGCCCCTCGTCGGTGACCACCGCGGCGATCCGGCCGTCCCGTTCTGCCAGGCCGGTGACGGTCAGCCCGGTGCGGATGCCGATGCCGGTGCCGCGCATCGCCTCGGCCACCAGCTCGCCCATGTCCGGGTCGACGGTGGACATCGGCTGCGCGGCCTGCTCGACCAGTTGGACGGAGAGCCCGCGGTAGACGAGCGCCTCGGCCATCTCGACGCCGACGTAGCCGCCGCCGACCACCACCGCGTGCCGCGGCCGGGGCTCGCGTTCCAGCCAGTCGCGCACCGCCTCGCCGTCGTCGAGCGTCTGCACGCCGAACACCCCGGCCACGTCGTCGCGCGCCCACTCCGGCTGCACCGGGGTGGCGCCGGTGGCGTACACCAGGGTGTCGAAGCCGGCGCGGACCTCGCCGCCGCCGTCCAGGTCCCGGGCGACCACCTCGCGGCGGCCCAGGTCGATGGCGGTCACCTCGTGGCGCATCCGGACGTCGATGTCGTAGTCGTCGTGGAAGGCCGCCGGGGTGCGGGCGACGAGTTGGTCGCGCTCCGGGACCACGCCGCCGATCCAGTAGGGGATGCCGCAGGCCGAGTAGGAGGTGAAGTGCCCCCGCTCGAAGGCGGTGATCTCCAGGTCGGCCCGGCCGCGGCGGCGCCGCGCCTGCGACGCCGCCGACATGCCGGCGGCGTCGCCGCCGATGACGATCATCCGTTCCGCCACGCCGCTCATCCTGTCACGCCCGGCCCGCGCCACGGGCGAGCTCAACCACGGGTCTGCCGGGCCACGTCCGCGACCACGTCGGCCAGGTCGCCGGTACGCGCGAACACCTCCCGCTGCCGCGCCGCGCCGGTGCCGTGCCGGCGCAGCCCGCCGAGCAGTTCGGTCACCCGGTCGAGGTCGCCGTGCCGCGCCAACTCCGGGCGGATCCGGTCGACCATCCGGTCCAGCAGCTCCCAAGCCGGCCGCAGCTCGCCGTCGTGCAGGTCGACGCCCTCGCCTTCCAGCCCGTCGTGGGCGGCCCGCCAGTGCGCCGCCACCAGCAGGTGGTGGTCGGTGTTGACGGCCGGTCGGCCGGCGGCGATGTCGGTGAGCGCGGTCGCGACGAGCCCGCGCACGAGCGCGGCCACCAGGATCGCGTCGTCCACGGACGGGCAGACGTCACCGATCCTGATCTCCACGGTCGGGTACTTGGCGGAGAGCCGGGCATACCAGTAGAGCATTCCCTCGTCCAGCATCACGCCGCTGGCGATGAGCTGCCGGATCAGTCGCTGGTAGTGCTCGTGCGACTCCAGGTAGGGCGTGGGCGCGACGGACGGCCAGCGTTCCCACTCGATCGAGCGCCAGCTCGCATAGCCGGTGTCCGCGCTGCGCGCGAACGGGGAGTTGACGGTGGCCGCCTGGAGGATCGGCAGCCAGGGCCGGACGTGGTTGAGTACCTGGACGCCGGTGTCCGGGTCCGGTACGCCGACGTGCACGTGCATGCCGTTGTTGCCGGGGCCGGGCACCAGCAGCCGGAACCGCTCGATCATCCGGTCGAAGCGGGGCTTGTCCACCACCGCCGGGACCGGCCCGTCGACCGGCCCGGTGCCGATCGCCAGCAGCCGTACGCCGGCCCGCTCGGCCGCGTCGGCCAGCTCGGCGCGCAGCATCGACAGCGAGTGCCGGATCGAGGACAGGTCCAGCCCCGGCGGGCTGCCGATCTCGATCTGGCTGGTCTGGAACTCGCGTTCCACCTGGCCCCGCAGCTCGGCCGGCACCTGCTCCATCACCAGTTCGACGGCGGGCACGGCGGTGCCGGTGTGCGGGTCGGCGAGCAGGAACTCCTCCTCGACGCCGACCGTCAACAGGTCGGTCCGGCCGTCCGGCGCGGCGTCCCGTTCCCGCTCCGCCACTGAGCCGCTCATCGCCACCACCGTCTCCTTCCGACCGGCACGGCACCGTGCCGTGTGGTCGACGCCTTGTTACCCACCGTGTCGGCGTCCGGAAACGCGCCGGGCGGCGTGTCGGGCCGGGGGTGACACGACGTTCTAGGGTGAGCGGGTGGCAGGAATGCTGGCGCTGGTGAGCGGGCCGTGGGCGTACGCCCTCGCCCTGGTCGCGGACCGGCCGACCGGCTTGCTGGCCGGCGCTGCCGTGGTCGCCGCGCTGCTGCTGGCCACGGTGCTCGCGCTGCGGGTGCGGGCGCTGCCCACGGCACCCGGTGCCCGGCACACCGCCGCCCTGCGCGCCCGTGCCCGCAGCCGTCAGGTGCCCCGGCAGGTCGATCCGGACGCGCCGGGTCGTCCGCGCCCCCGCGCCCCCGGACTGCGCCCGTCGGCCGCCTAGCCACGCCGGACCGCCGCTGGTAGGGGCGGATCTGCCGGTTCGGGTCGGACGCCGCCCGGAGGCGTGCTCCAGCGCCTGGCCGTCCCCCGCGGGCACGTCGGGCCGGACCCGCCGGACGACGCCCGCCGGTCCTTCCGCATGGCTACGTGGCCGATTCCGCTGTCATCCGCCCTCCGGCGCGCGGTCGCGCGCCCCGGGGCGTCCGGAATCGGACCGAGGGGTCTACCCATGCTCGCCTTCGCACCGTTGCACACCGCGGCCTCGGCCGCCGCCGCCGTCGTCACCTGGCTCGCCGACGCGCTCGTCCCGCTCTCCGGCGGCGCCGCGACGGCCGTCGCCATCGTCCTGTTCACCGTCGGGGTCCGGCTGCTGATCTCGCCGCTCACCCTGGCGCAGGTCCGCGGGGAGCGGCGTCGCGTGGCGCTCGCCCCGGAGGTCCGCGATCTCCAGCGCCGGTACGCCGATGATCCGGCCCGCCTGCAGAGCGAGCTGTTCGCGCTCTACCGGCAGGCCGGGGCGAGCCCGGTCGCGGGCTGCCTGCCGGCGTTGTTGCAGGCGCCGTTCTTCATGGTCATGTACCGCCTCTTCGCCACCGGGGACGGCGCGCCGGAGTTGCTGGGGGAGCGCCTGGCCGGCGTACCGCTGGGGTGGCATCTCGCCGACGGTCTGGCTGGCCCGGTGCCGGCCGTGTTCGGGGTGCTGCTGGCCGCGTTGCTGGCGCTGGCCTGGTGGTCGTCCCGGCGGGCACGCCGGCTGGCCGCTGCCACCGCGACCGCCGGCGGCGGCTCCACCGCCGGCGGAACGGCGACTGCCGGCACCGGCGCCGGTGGCGGCGTGCCGGCCGGTGGCCCGGGTGCGGCGGTGCTCGGGCGGCTGATGCCGCTGCTGCCGTTCGGCACCGTGCTGGTGGCGCTCGTGGTGCCGCTCGCGGCGGTGCTCTACCTGGTCACCACCACCGCGTGGACCGCGCTGGAGCAGGGGGTGCTGCGGCGACCGCAGGTGGCCGCCATCGACAAGCGTTGACAAAGGCGGGGACGGGCGCGTAGAACTCGCTCTCAGAGAGCGCTCTCCGCCCCCGTCCCCGCAGAGAGGCAACCCGGATGAAACCGATTTCGGCGGCCCCCGCCGCCTCCTCCACCGTGCCCCGGATCCGCCGCCGGCTCGCGCTGGCCGCCGCCGTGGTCGTCAGCACCACCGCGCTCGCGGCCGTCTCGATGACCGCGCAGGCCGCCGTCCCGTCCCCGCCGTCGGGCTGGAACCTGGTGTGGAGCGACGACTTCACCGGCGCGGCCGGCACGCTGCCGTCGTCGGCAAACTGGATCATCGAC
Source organism: Micromonospora sp. WMMD975 (assembly GCF_029581215.1). Taxonomy (NCBI): domain Bacteria; kingdom Bacillati; phylum Actinomycetota; class Actinomycetes; order Micromonosporales; family Micromonosporaceae; genus Micromonospora; species Micromonospora sp. WMMD975. The sequence continues at coordinate 4,611,956 of NZ_CP120739.1, read as the reverse complement.
ACCGGCACCAGCTATCCGGGCGGCCCCGCCAACTGGGGCACCGGCGAGATCCAGACCTACACCTCGAACACCGCGAACCTGTCCCAGGACGGATCGGGCAACCTGCGCATCACCCCGCTGCGCGACTCCGCCGGCCGCTGGACGTCCGCCCGGATCGAGACGGTCCGGTCGAACTTCAAGCCGCCGGCGGGCGGCGTGCTGGCCCTGGAGGGCCGGATCCAGATGCCGAACGTCACCGGCGCGTCGGCGGCCGGGTACTGGCCGGCGTTCTGGGCGCTCGGCTCGCCCTACCGGGGCAACTACCAGAACTGGCCGGGCATCGGTGAGTTCGACGTGATGGAGAACGTCAACGGCATCAACTCGGTCTGGGGAGTGCTGCACTGCGGCGTCGCGCCGGGCGGCCCGTGCGACGAGTTCAACGGCCGCGGGGCGTCCCGGGCCTGCCCGGGCAGCTCCTGCCAGTCGGCGTTCCACACCTACCGGTTCGAGTGGGACGCCTCGGTGAGCCCGCAGCAACTGCGCTGGTACGTCGACGGCCAGCTCTTCCACACCGTCACCCAGAGCCAGGTCGGGGAGCCGTACTGGAGCCAGATGACCAACCACAGCGGCTACTTCATGCTGCTCAACGTGGCCATGGGCGGCGGCTTCCCGGACGGGGTGGCCGGCTCGGCCACGCCGACCTCGGCGACCGTGTCCGGCCGGCCGATGCTCGTGGACTACGTGGCGGCCTACTCCCGGGGCGGAGGCGGCAACCCGTCGCCGACCCCGACCACGCCGCCGCCGGGCGGGGTGCGCAACGCGTACGCCACCATCCAGGCGGAGTCGTTCAACGCGCAGAACGGCGTGCAGGTGGAGACGTGCACCGAGGGCGGTCAGAACATCGGCTACCTGGCCAACGGTGACTGGGCCCGCTACGACAACGTGGACTTCGGCTCGACCCCGCCGCGCGACTTCGTGGCCCGGGTCGCGTCCGGCGCGGCGGCCGGGGTGAGCGGCCTGGTGGAGGTGCGGGTGGACAGCCCGACCGCGACGCCGATCGGCAGTTTCGCGGTCGGCAACACCGGCGGCTGGCAGACGTGGCGCTCGGTGCCCGGCAACGTCGGCTCGGTGACCGGCCGGCACACCGTCTACCTCACGTTCAGCAGCGGCCAGCCGTCGGACTTCGTCAACCTCAACTGGTTCACCTTCCGCCGCTGAGGTGTAAGGCGGGGGCCCCGCTCAACGCATTCGGATGTGGCGGGGGCCCCGCTTAACACCTCGCCGGCGCAGGCGTCAGCGCCCAGTGGTCACCGACTGCCGGGCGCGCCGCCGGCGTACCTTCTTCACCGCCCAGCTCACGATCATCACGCCGAAGATCGCGAAGATCGCGTAGTTGAACCAGTGGCTGTAGCGGTCGACGTCCTCCCAGCGCGCGCCCAGGGCGAAACCGGCGCCGACGATCAACCCGTTCCACACCCCGCTACCGAGCGTGGTGAACAGGACGAACTCGCCCATCGGCATGCGGTTCGCGCCGGCCGGCACGGAGACCAGGCTGCGTACCACAGGCACCAGCCGGCCGATCAGCACCGCCCAGCGGCCGTGCCGCTCGAACCAGCGGTCCGCCTTCTCCAGGTCCGTCAGGTCGACCAGCGGGATGTGATCCAGCCAGCGTTTCAGCCGGTCCTCGCCGAGCGCCGCGCCGAGCCAGTAGAGCACGAGCGCGCCGAGTAGCGAACCGGCGGTCGCGGCCAGGACGATCACCACCACGTTGAACCGGCCCTCGGCGGAGAGGTAACCGGCCATCGCCAGCACGATCTCGCTCGGGATCGGCGGGATGATGCTCTCCAGCGCCACCAGCAGCGCGACACCGACCGGGCCCATCGAGTCGATCACGCTCGCCACCCAGCCGGTCAGCCCGGTGAACTGGTTCGGATCGACGTCTTGGGCCAGGGCCATGGCGGTCCTTCCACACGGGTGCCGGAGATCAGCGGGTAGTACCCGGGGCGGTCCGGCCCACACCCGCCGGTGACCCGGCTAACCGTCCGGGTGCAGCGCCGCGTCCGCCGGCCCGCGCCGCCAGCCGGTGAAGCGGACCAGCAGGCCGCCGTGGCTGGGTGAGCAGCAGTACGGCCCGGCCGTCGCCTCCGCCGCCGGGTCGAGCGGCGCGACCCGCACCAGCCGCCACGGCTCGTCGTCGACCCGGGCCCGGACGGTCAACGCGTCCCCGGCCCGGCTCACCCGGACCGTCACGTCCCGCCCCGACCACTCCGGCACCGGCGCCACCGACCAGTCGGAGAACTCGTCGGTCACCACGGCTCCGACCTGCGGCGAGCCGTCGCTCACCTCGACCCCGGCCTTCGTCCACCGCCGCTCGTCCACCCGCACCAGCACGCCGGCCTGGTCGAACTGGGCGGTGTAGTCGAGCCGGAAGGACACCTCGACGGCGCTGTCCACGGCGAACGGCGCGAGCAGCGCGGAGCCGTCGTCGTGCACGAAGCCGTAGCTGGTGCGCCGCCAGAAGTCGCTGCCGCCCCGCGGCTCGACGAGCAGGGCGTCGTCGACGGCCTCGGCCCGCTCGGGCGGGTTCAGCCACGTGCCGGCGGACCAGTCGGTGGCGGATACGTCCACGCTCATGCCGTGCTGACCGGGCTTGCCCGCACGGCCCTCGCCCCGCTCGGTGCGTTCGCTCATGCCGGCACGGTAACCGGGTTTGGCGAATCGCGGGTTCGGAGAAGTAGTCGTCGCATGGGTGACAGGTGGTATCAGGAGGCGGTCGTCTACTGCCTCGACGTGGACTCGTACGCGGACTCCGACGGCGACGGGGTGGGTGACTTCCAGGGGCTGATCGGCCGGCTGGACTATCTGGCCCGCCTCGGGGTGACCTGCCTCTGGCTCAACCCGATCCATCCCTCACCGAACAAGGACGACGGGTACGACGCCACCGACTTCTACAACGTCGACCCGCGCCTGGGGACCCTCGGTGACTTCGCGGAGCTGCTGCACCAGGCGCAGAACCGCGGCATCCGGGTGATCATCGACCTGGTGGTCAACCACACCTCGGACCAGCACCCGTGGTTCCAGTCCGCCCGTTCCTCGCCCGACTCGCCGTACCGCGACTGGTATGTCTGGGCGGACCACGAGCCGGCGGACCGGCACCAGGGCATGGTCTTCCCGGGCGAGCAGCACGAGACCTGGACCTACGACCGGACCGCCAAAGCCTGGTTCTACCACCGCTTCTACAAGTTCCAGCCGGACCTCAACATCGAGAACCCGAAGGTCCGGGCGGAGATCAAGAAGATCACCTCGTTCTGGCTCCAGCTCGGCGTCTCCGGATTCCGGATGGACGCCGTGCCGTTCATCATCGAGAAGACCGAGCCGGGCAACCCGAACGCGACCAAGGACTTCGACTTTCTCACCGACCTGCGCCAGCACGTGCAGTGGCGGCGCGGCGACGCGGCCCTGCTCGCCGAGGCGAACGTCGAGCCGGACCAGTTGCCCGTCTACTTCGGCGACGACAGCGGCTCCGGCAACCGCATCCACATGCTCTTCGACTTCATGCTCAACGGCCGCCTGATGCTCGCGCTCGCCCGGGAGGACCCGGAGGCGATCATCGACGCGCTGCGCGACACCCCGAAGCTGCCCACCGGCGGCCAGTGGGCCACGTTCCTGCGCAACCACGACGAGATCGACCTGTCCCGGCTCACCGCCGACCAGCGCAACGACGTGCTGGCGAAGTTCGGGCCGGAGGAGAGCATGCAGCTCTACGGCCGGGGCATCCGCCGCCGGCTCGCCCCGATGCTCGGCAACGACCGCCGGCACATCGAGCTGGCGTACGCGCTGCAGTTCTCGCTGCGCGGCACGCCGGTGCTGCGCTACGGCGAGGAGATCGGGATGGGGGAGGACCTGTCGCTGAACGGGCGGGACGCGATCCGCACCCCGATGCAGTGGTCCTACAAGGACAATGCCGGCTTCTCCACCGCCGAGCCGGAGAAGCTGATCCGCCCGGTGATCGACAAGGGTGAGTACGGCTACCAGCACGTGAACGTCACCGCGCAGCGCAAGGACCCGCGCTCGCTGCTCGGTTGGTTCGAGCGGATGATCCGTACCCTGCGGGAGGCCCCGGAGATCGGTTCGGGCAGCACCGCCCACATCGACGTGCCGATGCCCCCCGGCGTGCTCGCGCACCGCGCCGACGGGCCGACCGGGACCATGGTCTTCCTGCACAACCTCGGCACCGAGGACGTGGAGGTCGACCTGAGCACCCTCGCCCCGGAGGCCGACCTGCCGATCGACGTGCTGACCGACCGCAACTACGAGGACGTGGGCAAGCTCGACCAGCTCAAGCTGAACGGTCACGGCTACCGGTGGATCCGGCTCTGCCGGGGTGGGGCCCTCTGAGGTGACATGACGGCGGGATAGGCTCCTCCGATCTAGCCACGTTACCGGGAGGTAATCATGTCGGAGGAGCCCCGCGTCGCCATCGTGACCGGAGCCGCGCGCGGCATCGGGGCGGCCACCGCCCGCCGGCTGGCCGCCGACGGCATGGCCGTCGCCGTGGTCGACATCGACGAGTCCGCCACCGGCGAGACCGTCGACGCCATCACCGCCGCCGGCGGCCGGGCGCTCGGCGTCGGCGCGGATGTGGCCGACCGGGTCCAGGTCGAGGCCGCCGTCGAGCGGGTCGCCGCCGACCTGGGCGCGCCGACCGTACTCGTCAACAACGCCGGCGTCCTCCGCGACAACCTGCTGTTCAAGATGACCGACGCCGACTGGGACACGGTCCTGGGCGTGCACCTACGCGGCGCGTTCCTGTTCAGTCAGGCCGCACAGAAGCACATGGTCGAGCGGAAGTGGGGGCGGATCGTCAACCTCTCCAGCACCTCGGCGCTCGGTAACCGGGGGCAGGCGAACTACTCCGCCGCCAAGGCCGGACTCCAGGGCTTCACCAAGACGCTCGCCATCGAGCTGGGCCCGTACGGGGTGACCGTCAACGCGGTGGCGCCCGGCTTCATCGTCACCGACATGACCGCCGCCACCGCGGCCCGGATGAAGGTCGACTTCGCCGCGCTCCAGGAACACGCCGCCGCCGAGATCGCGGTACGCCGCACCGGCCGCCCGGAGGACGTCGCGCACACCATCTCGTTCCTGACCAGCGAGGGCGCGTCCTTCGTCTCCGGCCAGGTCATCTACGTGGCCGGCGGCCCCAAGTCCTGACCCGCCCGCGCGGTCAGGTGCGGGGGCGGCGGGTGCGGTGGAGCCAGAGAAGGCCCAGGAGGGGTAGCACCAGGGGGATGTAGCCGTAGCCGCTGCCGAAGTCGGACCAGACCGTCTCGTCCGGGAACAGCTCGCGGTCGGCGATGCTCAGCACCCCCACCGCGAGCACCCCGACCAGCTCGACCGAGCAGCACGCGAGCGCGACCCGGCGGCCGGTGTGCCCGGCCCGGGCCAACCCCACCGCCGCCACGATGTAGATCAGCGCGGCCAGCGCGGAGAGCAGGTACGCCACCGGCGCCTCGTCGAACTTCGTGGCGATCTGCAGTCCGGCTCGCGACGTCGCGGCGATGGCGAACAGGATGTAGACCGCGATCAGCAGCCGGCCCGGCCCGCGGTTCGTGGCGCGCTCCGGCGTGGCGGTCTCAGCCACCGACGACCTCCCAGGTCTGCTGGAGTCGCACCACCACGACCGGGGTGACCAGGCAGACCGCGCAGACGATGGCCGAGCCCCAGCGGGTCGGCTCCATCCGGGCCAGCACCCAGGCCAGCGGCGGTAGGCAGACGAGCGTCACCAGGTAGCCGAAGAACGCACCCGGCTCGCCCGGTCGGTCGCCGCCGCCGAGCGCGACGAGCGCCGCCACGGTCAACGTCAGCAGCGCCAACTCCACCGCGGCCAGGCCGGCGAACTGGACCCGGTCCGGCGGGCGCTGCCGCACGGCCGCGACCAGGGCCCAGACCGCGACCGCGAGCGACAGCACGATCGCGATCGTGGCGAGGAACCCGTCCACCGGCGAGCCGGCCGCCGCCGCGCTGGTCATCGACGCAGTGTCGTTCACCGGGCCAGCCTACTAAGCGGCGTAGTAGGGGCGCGTCGGCCGGGTCGGGGCGCGCCGGCCGGGCCGGGCGACTAGCGTGGATCACGGTCCCGGCGTACGCCGGTGGCCGGCGACGACGGCAGGAGGTCCGGGGTGCGGTTCGGGTTGTTCGGCACCGGTCACTGGGCGGCGAAGACGCACGCCGCGGCCATCGACGCCCACCCGCGGGCGCAACTGGCCGGCGTGTGGGGGCGGAACCCGGCGAAGGCGGAGGAGCTCGCCACCCGGCACGGCGTACCGGCCTTCACCGACGTGGACGCGCTGATCGAGGCGTGCGACGCGATCGCCGTGGCGCTCCCGCCGGACGTGCAGGCCGACATCGCCGTCCGGGCCGCCACCGCCGGGCGGCATCTGCTGCTGGACAAGCCGCTGGCGCTCGGCCTCGCCGACGCCGACCGGGTGGTCGACGCCGCCCAGTCCGCCGGGGTGGCCTCGGTGGTCTTCTTCACCCAGCGCTTCCACCCGAACGTCACCGGCTCCCTCGCCTCGGCCGCGGCGGCCGGCGGCTGGCAGCACGCCCGGTGCACCATGTTCGCCTCGATCTTTCAGCCCGGTAACCCGTACGGCGGCTCGCGGTGGCGGCGGGACCGGGGCGCGCTGTGGGACATCGGCCCGCACGCGCTGTCGCTGATCCTGCCGGTGCTCGGCCGGGTCACCCGGGTCGCCGCGATGGACGGGCCGAGCGGCCTGGTGCACCTGCTGCTCACCCATGACGGCGGCGCGACCAGCTCGCTCTCGCTCACCCTCGACGCGCCGGCCGAGGCCGTGACCCGCGACTTCGTCTTCTTCGGCGAGAACGGCACCGAGAGCGTCCCGCCCGGCGACGGCAGTGCGCTCCAGGCGTTCGGCGCGGCGCTGGACCAGTTGCTGGCGGAGGTCGACGCGGGCACCCGGGACCACCGCTGCGACGTCCGGTTCGGCCGGGAGGTGGTGGCCGTGCTCGACGCCGCGGAGACCGCCCGGGCACAGGGCCGCACGGTCGAGCTTTAGCAGACCGGTCGGAAATCGCGGCCATCCGGTCCGGCGCCGGCTCCGAATGCCTACCGTGCGGGCAGAGGGAGCCGACGGAAGGTGGAACCGGATGACCCACGGCGACAGCGTCGGTGACGTGCCGGGGCGGTCGAGGTTGCACGCCGTGCCCCCGGCCGCCCCGGACCAGCGGGTGGAGACCGACGACCTGCTGCGGGCGGTGGCGCGCGGTGACGAGGCGGCGTTCGAGCGGCTCTACGGCCTCGTCTCGCCGCGCGTCTACGGCCTGGTGCGGCGAGTGTTGCGCGACCCGGCCCAGGCCGAGGAGGTCGCCCAGGAGGCGCTGGTCGAGGTGTGGCGCACCGCCGCCCGGTTCGACCCGTCCCGGGGCTCCGCCACCGCCTGGGTATTCACCATCGCCCACCGTCGCGCGGTGGACCGGGTCCGGTCCGAACAGGCCGGCGCCGAACGCACCCGCCGGGCCGCCGCCGGATCCGCCGAGACGCCGTACGACGAGGTGGCCGAGGAGGCGGCGGCCCGCTTGGAACGGCAGCAGGTACGCCACTGCCTGGACGCGCTCACCGAGGTGCAGCGCGAGGCGATCACGCTTGCCTACTACGGCGGGCACAGCTACCGCGAGGTGGCCGGCCTGCTCGACACCGCGCTGCCGACCGTCAAGAGCCGCATGCGGGACGGGTTGATCCGTCTGCGCGACTGCCTGGGAGTGGGGCTGACCCGATGACCGACATCCACGCGCTCGCCGGGGCGTACGTGCTCGACGCGGTGGACGACGTCGAGCGGGCCGCGTTCGACCGGCACCTGGCCGACTGCGAAAGTTGCGCGCTGGAGTTGGCCGAGCTGCGCGAGACGGCCGCGCGGCTGGCCGACTCGACCTGGTCCGTACCCCCGCCCGCGCTGCGCATGGCGGTGTTGGCGGAGATCCGGCGTACCCGGCAGGAACGGCCGGGTCCCGCGGGCCGCGTCGGGCCCGCCGCGGCCGGGGCCTGGCGACGCCGGCTGGCGGTCGCGGCCGCCGCCGTGCTGCTGGCCGGCGGCGCGGGCGCGGCCACCTGGGTGACCCAGGAGCAGCGGGTACGCGACGCGCGCACCGAGGCCGACGCGGCTCGGGACGAAGCGGGCCGGATCCGGGCGGTGCTGGCCGCCCCGGACGCGGTGGTGCGCACCGGCGTCGCGCCGGCCGGCGGCCGGGTGACCGTGGTGGCGTCGGCGAGCCGGGACGAGGGGGTGGCCCTGGTGGCCGGGCTGGCCGCGCCGGGGCCGGACCGGGCCTACCAGCTCTGGCTGATCGAGGGCGCCACGGCCACCTCGGCCGGGGTGCTGCCGGCCGGGCAGGGCGGCGGCACGAGGCTGCTCTCGGGCGTCCGTGGCAAGGGCCTGTTCGGCGTCACGGAGGAGCCGGCGGGCGGCTCGGCGCAGCCGACCATGACGCCGCTCGTGTCGTTCACCCTCACCTGAGGTGAAAGGCGGGGCCCCCGCTTAACGCATTCGGTAGAGGAGGGGGCCCCGCTTAACACGTGGCATCGAGCGGGGCTGCGCTAGCCGTTCAGGATCAGCAGGGCCTCGCCGAGTTCGGCCGGGGTGTCGAACTCCTCGGCCGGCAACGTGCGGAGCGTCTGGAGCGCCTCGGTGCTGGCGCCGTTCTCCTGCCCCCAACGGACCAGATCCTCCCGCGAGACCGGATAGTCGAGCCCGGCCAGGAACTCCTGCAACTGCGCGCCGGTGACGGTCATACCGGCCGGTTACCCGTATGCCCGGCCGGCATGCCCGGTTGCCTGGTCCGGCAGCCTGGTCCGGTTGCCTGGTCCGGCCGCGCGACGGTTTGCCCGGGCGGCACCCGGGTAGCCGCGCACATGCTGGTTCAGCGGCTCGGCGCGCCGAGCGACTTCGACCCGCTGCTGGAGCGCGTCCGGAACGCCCGCATCGTGATGATCGGCGAGGCGACGCACGGCAGCTACGACTACTACCGGCTGCGGGAGCAGTTGACCCGGCGACTCATCGCCGAACAGGGTTTCGACTTCGTCGCGGTGGAGGGGGACTGGCCGGACTGCGACCGGGTGCACCGATCGGTGGTGGGCGCACCCGGCGGCCTGGCCGATCCGCTCGTCGCGCTGGAACGCTTCGAACGGTGGCCCACCTGGATGTGGGCGAACGCCGAGGTGGCCCGCTTCTGCCGCTGGCTGCGGGCCTGGAACCTGGAACGCCCCGAGGGCGAACGCGCCGGCTTCCACGGCCTCGACGTCTACTCCCTCTGGGAGTCGATGCAGGCCATCTTCGACTACCTGGGCGAGGAGGACCCGGCGTCGCTGGAGGCGGCCCAGGAGGCGTACCGCTGCTTCGAGCCGTACGGCAAGCAGGTCGAGGAGTACGGCATGGCCAGCCGGTTCGTCTCCGCCCGGTGCGAGGAGGAGGTGGTGCGGCTGTTGGCGCGTACCCGGGAACAGGCCGCCGCGGACGGCCCGGACCGTTTCTCGGCCTGGCAGAACGCGGAGGTGGTGGCCGGCGCGGAGCGTTACTACCGGGCCATGGTCGGCGGTGGCCCGGAGTCGTGGAACGTCCGCGACATCCACATGGCCGACACGCTGGACCGGTTGCTGGACCGCTACGGGCCGGGCGCGCGGGGCGTCGTGTGGGCGCACAACACGCACGTCGGGGACGCGCGGGCCACCGAGATGGCGGCGGACGGCATGGTCAACATCGGCCAGTTGGGCCGGGAGCGGCACGGCCGCGACGCGGTGGCGTTGATCGGCTTCGGCAGTTACCGGGGCACCGTGGTCGCCGCCCCGCGCTGGGGCTCGCCGGCCGAGACGATGGTGGTGCCGCCGGCGCGCGAGGGGTCGGTCGAGCGCCGGCTGCACGAGCTGATGCCGGACCGGGCGGTGCTGGTCTTCGGCGGCCCGGACGAGCCGGAGTGGGTGACCGGCGAGGCGGACCACCGGGCCATCGGCGTGGTGTACGACCCGAGCTTCGAGTCCTGGGGCAACTACGTGCCGACGCGGCTGGGGGAGCGGTACGACGCGTTCGTCTGGTGCGACGAGACGACCGCGCTGCACCCGTTGCCGGCGTTGGTGACTCCCGGCGAGATGGAGACGTACCCGGCCGGGGTGTGAGCGCGGGTGTTAAGCGGGGCCCCCGCCTATACAAAAGGCGTTAAGCGGGGGCCCCTCCTTTCACTTCACCGGGGCGGGCTCGCGTTCGGCGAGGTGGGCGCGGAGGCCCTCGCCCTCGACGTCCACGTTGGGCAGCGCCCGGTTCAGCCAGCGGGGCAGCCACCATGCGGCGTTGTTCAGCAGCGACATCACCGCCGGGACGATCGTCATCCGGACCACGAAGGCGTCGATGGCGACGCCGATCGCGAGCGCGAAGCCCATCGACTTGATGATCGGGTCCTCCAGGAAGACGAAGCCGCCGAACACCGAGATCATGATGAGCGCCGCGGCGGTGACCACCCGGGCACCGTGTCCCATGCCGCTGATGGTGGCGTCACGGGCGGTCTCGCCGTGCACGAAGTCCTCCCGCATACGGGAGACCAGGAAGACTTCGTAGTCCATGGCCAGGCCGAACAGGATGCCGATGAGCAGGATCGGCAGGAAGCTGACGAGCGGGGCCGGCGTGTCCACGCCGAGCAGCCCGGCCAGGTGCCCCTGCTGGAACACCGCCACCGTGATGCCGAACGTGGCCGCGACGGTGAGTAGGAAGCCGAGGGCCGCCTTGACCGGCACCAGGATCGACCGGAACACCAGCATCAGCAGCAGCACGGACAGGCCCACCACGAGCAGCAGATAGACCGGCAGGGCGTCGGAGAGCTTCTCCGACACGTCGATGCCGATCGCGGTGACGCCGGTGAGCATCACCTCGGCGTTCTGGACGTCGCCGACCTGCCGGCGGATGTCGTGCACCAGCTCCTCGGTCTTCTCGTCGGTCGGCCCGGTCTTCGGGATGACCCCGAGCAGGGCGGTCCGGCCGGACGGGTCAAGCTGCGGCGGGGCGACCGCCAACACCCCGTCGGTCTTCTGGATCAGCGCGACGACCTGCGGCACGGCGGCCTGGGTGGCCTGCGGCGAGTCGGCGGTGACCACGACCGCGAGCCGGCCGGTGAAGCCGGGACCGAAGCCTTCCTGGATCAGGTCGTTGCTGACCCGGGCCGGGCTGCCCTCGGCGGCGGAGGAGGCGTCCGGCAGCGCCAGGCGCATGTCCTGGGACGGGATGGCGAGCAGCCCGAGGCCGAGCAGACCGACCAGGATGACCGGGATGCGGAAGCGGGTCACCAGGCGCGCCCAGCGGAACCCGAAGCCGGAGCGGTCCTCCGAGCCGACGGCCGGATTCTCGACCGCTTCGCGGTTGCGCAGCTTGCGCGGCAGCACCTTCCGGCCGGCGAAGCCGAGCAGCGCCGGGGCCAGCGTGATCGCCACCAGCACGGCCACGGTGACGGTGCCGGCGGCGGCCAGGCCCATCACGGTGAGGAACGGGATGCCGACCACGGCCAGGCCGGCGAGCGCCACGACCACGGTGGCGCCGGCGAAGACCACGGCGGAGCCGGCGGTGCCGACGGCCCGGCCGACCGCCTCCTCGGGGGAGAGCCCGTCGAGCAGGTTCTGTCGGTGCCGGGAGGTGATGAACAGGGAGTAGTCGATGCCGACGGCGAGGCCGAGCATCAGCGCCAGGATCGGGGCGGTGCTGGTCAGCTCGACCGCGCCACTGAGCGCGAACAGGCCGGCCATGCCGACGCCGACGCCGATCAGCGCGTTCAGCATGGTCATGCCGGCCGCCACCAGCGAGCCGAACGTGATGACCAGGACGATCGCCGCGACCAGCACACCGAGCGCCTCGGTCGAGCCGACCTCCGGCTCGCCGTTGAGGACCTCACCGCCGGGGGCGATCTGCCAGCCCTGCGCCGCGGCCTGCTGACCGACCTTCTCGTACGCGTCGCGCTGCTCGGTCGTGACGTCGTCCGCCCGGCCGGCGAACTGCACCTGGATCAGCGCGTACCGGCCGTCCGGCGTGATCGCCTGCGCCTGGTACGGGTCGACCGCGCCGACCACGCCGGGCAGCGTGGCCGCCTCCTGGGTCACCTGCTTGACCACCGCCTGGCCGGCCGGCGTGGTGAGGGCGCCGTCCTGCGGGGCCTTCACGGCGATGGTGCCGGTGGCGCCGCTGGCCGCCGGGAACCGGTCGGCGAGCAGGTCGATCGCCTGCTGCGACTCGGTGCCCGGCATGGTGAAGTTGCTCGCCGTCGGGCCTCGCAGGGTGGCCGCGGCCAGGCCGAGACCGACGAGTACGACGAGCCAGACGACGGCGACGAGTCGCCGTCGGCGCAGGGATGCCCGGCCGAGCCGGTACAGCAGGGTCGCCATGGACCTTCCTTCGTCCTCGGGATTGCGACAGTGGGATCAGGTGGTGGGTTCGAGCGCGCGGCGTGCGACGGCGAGCAGCGCGGGTCGCAGCTCCTCGTCGCTGATGTCCAGGAACTCGCCGCAGGTCTCGGCGATGCCGGCGAGCACGACGAGCGCGGCGACGCGGGCCGCCGGCCGGTCGGAGAAGCCGGCGAAGGCGGCGACCAGCCGTTCGGAGATCTGTTGGATGTGCGCGAACGCCGGCTGTTGGAGCAGGTCCGGGAACTCGCCCCGGAGCAGCGCGATCTCCCGGCGGAACCGGACCGCCAGGTCGACGAAACCTTCGGCGGCGGCCCGTTGGGCCTCGGCGCCGGTGAGATCGGCGAGCCGGGCGTCGAGCTCCTCCAGCACCGCGATGGCCGGGGCCATCAGTTCGCAGAGCAGGGCGTCCTTGCTGGCGAAGTGGTAGAGCACGGTGGCCTTGGAACAGCCCACCTCGCGGGCGATGTCCTGGAGTGAGGTGCCCTTGTATCCGGTGACGGCGAACCGACGGGCCGCCGCGCTGAGCAGCTCGTCGTGGGTGGCCGGGGTGGCGCGTGCCATGCCCCCAAGCATGCCTGACCGATCGGTCAGCACCTGACCGATCGGTCAGACGGATTGCGTGGGCTTCGCCACATCGAGGTGTTTGTGCAGGTCAGCTCATTGTCGCGCTGGTCCACCCGGCGAGCCACTCGTCCGACCACGTGAGCGCGCCGGAGCGCAGGTCAGCCACCAGGCCGCGGACCCACTCCAGTTCGGTACGCAGCAGGGCCGCCTGGTACTCGTCCTCGACCAGGAAGAGGCGGGGCAGGTCGATCGTGCTCAACGCCGCCTCGCGCTCGCGCAGTCGCGCCTCGATCGTGTCCGCCCGCTCATCGAGCCGCCGGGCGGCCTCCTCCGGCGGCAGGATCGGCAGGAACGACAGGGCGGCGGGGAATTCCGGGAACTCCCGGGCCGGGGTGGCGAGCGCGTCGGCGAGCCATCCGTCGAGGGTGCGCCGGCCGGCCGGGGTGAGGGCGTACACCGTGCGCTCCGGCCGTCCCTCCGCTCGGATGGTCTCCGCGACGCGGATCAGCTCCTCGCGGCGCAGCCGCTCGATGGCCTGGTAGATGCTGTTTCGCTGCGCGACGTTGACCACGTCGTGCTTTCCCCGCTCCCGGATGAGCTGCTGCATCCGGTACGCGTGCATCGGCGCCTCGACCAGGAGGGCCAGCACCATCATCGCCAGCGGCGAGCGACGAGCCGTCATGTGCCCACCCTAGGCGACCCCTTTTCCTCGCATAGTCATTCTATGTATAGTCATCGCATGACTAAAGCTGTCGTCATCGGCGCGGGCCTGGCCGGTCCGGTCGCCGCCATGGCCCTGATCCGCGCCGGCGTCGACGCGGCCGTCCACGAGGCGTACGAGCAGGACGCCGTCGGGGTGGGCGCGTTCCTCACGCTCTCGGTCAACGGGCTGGACGCGCTGCGCGCCATCGGGCTGGACGGCCTGGTGGCCGGGCTCGGGCACCCGACGTCCCGAATGGTCATGCGGAACCACCGGGGCCGCCGGCTGGCCGAGTTCCCCGCCCCGGGCGCCCGCACCGTCGGCCGCTCCGACCTCTACCGGGCGCTGCGCGACGAGGCGCTGCGCCGCGGTGTCGAGTTCGTACACGGCGCCCGGCTGGTCGACGCCGAGGCCCACGAGAACGGGGTGACCGCCCGGTTCGCCGACGGTCGCAGCGCCCCCGGCGACCTGCTGGTCGGCGCCGACGGGCTGCGCTCCCGGGTGCGCACGCTCATCGACCCGGCCGCGCCCGCGCCGCGCTACGTGCCGCTGCTCAACGCCGGCGGGTTCGCCCGTGGGCTGCGCCTGCCCGACGAACGCGGCACCATGCAGATGATGTTCGGCCGGCGCTGCTTCTTCTGCTGGATCGTGGTGGGCCGGGACGAGGTCTGGTGGTTCGCCAACCCGCCGCAGCCGCTCGAACTCAGCCGGGAGCAGCTCGCCGCGATCGGCCCGGACGAGGCCCGCGCCCGGCTGCGCGCGCTGCTCGACGGCGACCCGAGCCCGGCGAGGGCGATCCTGGACCACACCACCCGGATCGAGTACGGCTGGCCCACGTACGACCTGCCGTCGGTGCCGGTCTGGCACCGGGCCCGCATGATCGTCCTCGGGGACGCCGCGCACACCGCCGCCCCCTCGTCCGGCCAGGGCGCGGCGATGGCGTTCGAGGACGCCGTCCAGCTCGCCCGTTGCCTGCGCGACGTGCCGGACGTGCCGGCGGCGTTCGCGGCGTACGAGCGCCTGCGCCGTGCCCGGGTGGAGCGGGTAGTCGCGCAGGGACGGCGGACCAGCACCGTCAAGGTGGCCGGCCCGGTCGGGCGGTTGGCCCGGGATCTGGGCATGCCGCTGGTCGCCCGCCTGATGGCGCGCGACGACGGCGCCGCGCAGTCCTGGCTCTTCGACCACCACATCGACTGGGCGGAGCGGGTCCAGGTCTGAGTCAGCCCGCCGGCGTGCCGTGCTCCCGGTCGTACGCCGCCCGGGCCGCGCCGATCGCCGCCCGGTGCCGCTCCGCCCAGTGGGTGAGGGCGACCAGCGACTCGTACAGCTCCCGGGCCATCGGGGTCGCGGTGTACTCCACCCTCGGCGGAACGGTGGCGTGCACGTGTCGGACGAGCAGGCCGTCGCGCTCCAGGTTGCGCAGGGTCAGCGTGAGCATCCGCCGGCTGATGCCCGCCACCCGCCGCTCCAACTCGGTGAAGCGGACCGGGCCGGTCGAGGCGGCGATCAGGATGCCGATGCTCCACTTGCCGCCGACCCGGTCCAGCGCCTCCCGCACCGTGCAAACCCGGGCCTGGTCCGCCGAGTCGGACGCGCACCTGTCGTCCTCGGACGTCACCGCACCCCCTCCGCTCGACCCCGACGGTGGTCTCGGGAACCATCATGCGCCACGAGGCGCGGCGGGCCGCCGCCGTGTCGGGGTTGCCGGGGCGGGCGCGGCCCGGGAAGGTGGGCGGATGGGCGCCGCTGACGAGACCCGCGACGGGGTGTCGCTGACCAACCTGGACCAGCCGCTGTTCGACGCCGCCGGCGCGACCAAACGCGACCTGGTCGACTATCTCGACGCGGTGTATGGGCGGATCCTGCCGGAGCTGCGCGACCGGCCGCTGTCGGTGCTGCGGGTCCGGCCCGGCCAGGAGCCGTTCATGCAGAAGAACCTGCCGAAGTACACGCCGGACTGGGTGCGCCGCACCGAGGTCTGGGCCGAGGCGTCGCACCGGCGCATCTCGTACGGCCTCTGCGACGACCGGCGCACGCTGCTCTGGTTCGCCAACCAGCGGGCGGTGGAATATCACCCGACGCTGGCCCGGGCCGGGCAGGCCGAGCACCCCACCCACCTGGTGCTCGACCTGGATCCGCCGGAGGGCGCCGACTTCGGCGCGGTGGTGCGGGTGGCGCTGCTGGTGCGGCAGACGCTCACCGACGCCGGGCTGGCCGGCGCGGTCAAGACCAGCGGGGCGAAGGGCCTGCACGTGATCGTGCCGGTGGCGCCGACGACCACGGCCGAGGAGGCTGCCGCCGCGACCCGGGCGCTCGCCGTCCACACCGAACGGCTCGACCCGGCGCGTGCCACCACCGCGTTCGTCGTGGCCGACCGCGGGGGTCGGGTCTTCGTCGACTCCACCCGGGCGTACGGGGCGACGGTGGTGGCCGCGTACAGCCCCCGGATCCGATCGGGCACGCCGGTGTCGTACCCGATCGGCTGGGACGACCTGGAGTCGGCGACGCCTGCCGACTTCACCGTGCGGACGGTGCCCGCGCTGCTCGGGGACCGGGATCCGTGGGCGGAGGCGTTGCCCGCGCCGCAGCCGCTGCCGGCGGAGCTGGTGGACGAGGGGCGGACCATTCCGGTGGCCCGGGTCCAGGCCATGCACGAGGGCAAGCGCCGCGCCCGGGCTCGCCGGGAGGCCGGCTGAGCCGACGCTCCGCGCCGCGGCATCACCCGTCAGCCTGGGCTCGCAACCGGGTGACGGATTCCGGGTTGAGGTGACCGTTGAGCAGTTCCAACGCCGCCATCACCTGGTCCAACGCCGGTTGTGCGTCTGCGCCGAGCGCGGCGGCGACCGCGTCGCCGATCGCCGCCTCGGCGACCTTCCGGCGCCGCGGGGTCACCTGCGGATCGCGGCGCAGCAGTTGCCGGCGACGGTCGGCGGGGTCCGCCACGGCCAGCACGGAGCCGACCTCTCGAAGCCGGGCCACCGCACCGGACACGGCGCTCTGCGGCAGGCCGGTGCGGCGGGAGACCTCGGTGACCGTCGTGTCGGCGTGTTCGTAGATGTCGGCCATGACGATCACCACCGTGCGCTCGCCGCCCAGGGGCGCACCCGAGTCGGGAGCCGGCAGCGCCTGCTCGCCGATCTTCATGAGCGTGCGGCCCAGCAGGATCAGTTCGACGGGACCCATGCGCTCCACAATACATCTTTCTTGATGCATCAGAAGTGATGCATTACGGTCGTGCCATGGATCACTTCATTCCGGTCGACCGCGCCCGCATCCACTACCAGGTCCGAGGATCCGGACCGGTGCTGTTCATCTCGCAGAGCGGGGAGGGCGACGCGAACCGCACGGTCGACCTCGCCGGACATCTCGACGACCGGTTCACGGTCATCACCTACGACCGGCGAGGGCTCTCACGCAGCATTCTCGACGAGCCCACCGCGCCGGTGTCCCTGCGGCAACACGCGGCCGACGCGGTCGCGGTCCTACGGCAGGTCACCGACCAGCCGGCGACGATGCTGGGGCTCAGCCTGGGCGCGGCGATCGGTCTGCACATCCTGGCCGAGCACCCGGGCGTGGTCGGCACGCTTATCGCCCACGAGCCGATCGCGCTGGGGTTCCTCGACGCCCGCGACGCGGACACCGCCCGTCAGGAACTGGCCGGCATCGTCGAGGTGCACCGGGACAGCGGGTGGCGTGCCGCCGCCGCACAGGTCGCGCGGGTGCTCGGGATCAACCCGCACGACCAGCAGGTCGAGCCGGGGATCACCGCGTTCCCGTTCACCGACCAGCGAGCCGCCAACTTCGAGTTCTTCCTCGCGAACGACCTCGCCGCCGTTCTCGACGACACACTGACCCTGGCCGACGTCGCGCCGGACGCGCGCATCATCCCGGCGGTCGGGCGGAGCAGTCCGCCGGACGGGTTCGACTATCTGGCCGGGCTCGCCCTGGCGGAGCATCTCGGTGCCGTGGCAGAACGGTTCCCGGGTGGACACAACGGCAACCTGACCCATCCGAGGGCGTTCGCCAGCAAGGTCCGCGACCTGCTCTGAGCACCCGGTGGACGTCACCTGTGGTCTGTTCTCGGTGCCCCCGGCAGGATTCGAACCTGCGCCCCCGCCTCCGGAGGGCGGTGCTCTATCCCCTGAGCTACGGGGGCTCAGCGACCCGGGAAGCGTAGCAAACCCGTTCCCGGATCACCGAATCGGTATCGCCCGTGCGGCGGGTCAGGCGGCGGCGAGCGTGCGACCGCAGCTCGGCAGCGGGTGCAGCGCGATGCGCCGGGGCAGCCGCCGGGGCCACTCGTTGCGCGGCCAGGAGCCGTCCACGATCAGGTGCACGGTGCGTTCCTCGGCGCCGCTGAGCCGCAGGACGAAGTCCCGGGGCAGCGGCGGGTCCACCGAGGGCGTGGTGACCATGAACCGCACCCGCCCCCGGGACGAGACCGCCGAGACCACCTCGGCGGTCGGCATGGTGCCGCGCAGCCGGACCCGGCCGATCCAGTAGACCTCCGCGGCGTGCTCCTGGGCCGCCCGCGTGATCGTCGGGTATTCGCTGCGCACCCACCGCTCGACCGCGCCGACGCAGAGCCCGCAGGCCCGCTCGCGCGGCTCGCGCGGCCCGAGCCCCCAGGCCCGCAGGTACGCCCCGACGGTGCCGGCGTCCATGGCCAGCCCGAAGCGGCGTTCGATGAGCGTGCTCAGGCTCTGCCGCGTCCACAGCTCCTCGTCGAGGCCGAACTCGTCGGGGTGGACGCCCCGCAGCACGTCGATGAGTTCGAGTTCCTGTTCGCGACTGAGCGTTCCCGGCTCGCCCTGCCGCAGTCCGCGACGGACGGCTGCCACCGCTCCGTCACCGCCGATGGTGTGGCGTCGGCACCAGCTGGTCACCGACCGCCCTGCGTCTCTGAGTGCAACCCCCACGTCCTGCGCAACGAGCCCGAACCGTAACCGGTCACGATATGTATGGAGAAAACTCCCGAAGCCGGGCAATGGGTCGTTAACCCTGAAACGCCTTAATCGGTCTAAACGGACAAGTGGGGCGTCAGGGCGTGACGCCCAGGCGCTTCAGCGCCGCGTTGAGGTTGGCCAGGTCGTTCTGCTGGGTGTTCTTCATGACCTGGGCGACCGCCCGCACGTCGTCGTCGTGCCCCTCGTCGAGGATGCCGTCGATCATGTGCACGCCGCCGATGTGGTGGCGGATCATCATGTTCAGGAACATCACGTCGAACTCGCGACCGCTCGCCGCCTTGAGCTTCGCCATCTCCTCCGGCGTGGCCATGCCGGGCATCAGGCCGTCCTTCACCAGCTCGGCGCCGCCCGGCATCCACGCCATCGGCGGCTGCCCGCCGGTCGGGTCCAGGTTCCAGGAACGCAGCCAGGTCTGCATGGTGCCGATCTCGCCCTGCTGCCCGGTGGCGATGTCGACGCCGACCTGACGTACCTCCGCGTCCTGGCCCTGGCCGAACGCCAGCAGCCCCATGGCCACGGCCTGGTTGTGGTGGGTGGTCATGTCCCGGGCGAAACCGGCCTCGGCCGAGTTGTCGCCCGGGCGGGTGAGCGCCGGGGTGAGCAGGCCACCGGCGTACCCGAGGAGGAGCCCGACCACGACGGCGGCGGCCACGACCAGCAGGCCGTAGCGGCGGGCCGGCGCCCGGCCACCCTCGTCGTCGGTGGCCGGGACCTCGTCGAACTCGCTGTCGGTCGTCACCGGAGCGGTCATCGTGGCGTCCTCACTGGGTCGGCTGCTCGGGCATGTTCGGCTGGAGGTTGTCCCGAGGGGTGGTCCCGGTGGCGGTGACGCCCTGGTCGCAGAGCGCGTTCGGGCCCTCGATCGAGGCGTTCACCCGCAGCGTCTTGATGAAGTCGTCGATCCGGCCGTCGTCGGCATCGTCGACCTTGAGCTGGAAGCCCCACGCCTGGAGCGAGATCGGCTTGTCCAGCCCCTCGTACGGGCTGAGCATCAGCTTCTCCTGGCCCTGCACCTTGCTCTTGAGCTTCGTCACCTGGTCGGCGGGCAGGTCGGGGCGGTAGGTGATCCAGACGGTGCCGTGCTCCAGGCTGTGCACCGCGTGCTCGTTGGCGATCGGGGCGTCGTAGACGTCGCCCATGCAGTTCTGCCAGGCCTGGTTGTGCGGGCCGCCGACCGGCGGGGACTGCTCGTACTTCAGCGTGCCCGGCTGGTGGTTGCCGCCCTTGAGCAGGTCCTTGTCCGTCTTGCGGAAGTCGACCACGCCGTCGATCGCGTCGGCCCGTTTCTCCCAGGGCTGGGCGCCCTGGTAGACCGCCCACGCGCCGATGCCGATGATGCCGACGGCGAGCACACCGACCGCGACGAAGAGCGCGATCGGGCCCCACGAGCGACCCTGGCTCACCTTCACCGGGGTCACCGGCTTGCGGCCCTTGCCCCCGGTGCCCTGCCGTGGCGTGCCCTTGCCGCCCCCGGCCTTGCCCGCGCCGGCCTTGGCGGCGGGCTTGTCGCCGGCCGCGGGTCGGCCGGCGGCCGGCTTCTTGCCGGTGCTGACCACGGTGGGACGGCGTTCCGGGCCGCCCGGGGTGCTGATGCTCATCGTGCCTCGTCAGGTCGGTCGGTCAGGGGAGCGGGGGTGCCGGTTCACATGCTGGGTCGCCGCCGCGGTGCCCGAGTCTACCCCCGATAACATGGTTCAGTGACTCCCGCAGAACTCGCCGAGGTCGTCCTCGCCGCAGCCCACGCCGTCTTCGACGAACGGGGTCTGGACCGCGCCGCGCTGCCCGCGCAGACCACCGTCGAGCGACCCCGCAACCCCGATCACGGTGACTACGCCTCCACGCTGGCGCTCCAGCTCAGCAAGAAGGTCGGGGTGCCTCCGCGGGAGCTGGCCGCCGCGCTGGCCGAGCAGCTCGGCCGGGCGCCGGGGGTCAAGTCGGTGGAGATCGCCGGCCCGGGTTTCCTGAACATCCGGCTCGACCCGGCCGCCGCCGGCCAGCTCGCCAAGGTCATCGTCGAGTCCGGTCCGGCGTACGGGCGCAGCGACACCCTGGCCGGGCAGCGGATCAACCTGGAGTTCGTCTCGGCGAACCCGACCGGTCCGGTGCACATCGGCGGCGTTCGCTGGGCCGCCGTCGGCGACGCGCTCAGCCGCCTGCTCCGTGCCACCGGGGCCGACGTGGGCACGGAATACTACTTCAACGACGCCGGCTCCCAGATCGACCGGTTCGCCCGGTCGCTGCTGGCCGCCGCCAAGGGCGAGCCCGCCCCGGAGGACGGCTACGGCGGGGCCTACCTCGCGGAGATCGCCACCGAGGTCGTCACGCGCCGGCCGGAGGTGCGGGAGCTGCCGGACGCCGCCGCCCAGGAGGTGTTCCGGGTCGAGGGCGTCCAGCTCATGTTCGCCGAGATCAAGTCATCGCTGCGCGACTTCGGCGTCGAGTTCGACACCTACTTCAACGAGAAGGACCTGCACGACCGGGGCGAGCTGGAGGCGGCGCTGACCCGGCTGCGCGAGCAGGGGCACGTCTTCGAGTCCGAGGGCGCGACCTGGCTGCGCACCACCGACTTCGGCGACGACAAGGACCGGGTGCTGCGCAAGTCCAACGGCGAGTGGACCTACTTCGCCGCCGACTGCGCCTACTACCTGGACAAGCGGGAACGCGGCTTCGACCGGGTCGTGATCATGCTGGGCGCCGACCACCACGGCTACCTCGGCCGGATGCGGGCGATGGCCGCGTGCTTCGGCGACGACCCGGAGCGCACCCTGGAGATCCTCATCGGCCAGCTGGTCAACCTGGTCCGCGACGGCGCCCCGGTGCGGATGAGCAAGCGGGCCGGCACCGTGGTCACGCTCGAGGACCTGGTCGACGCCATCGGCGTGGACGCCTCGCGCTACGCGCTGGCCCGCTACTCGGCCGACTCGCCGATCGACATCGACGTGGAGCTGTGGACGCGGGCCAAGAACGACAACCCGGTCTACTACGTGCAATATGTGGCCGCCCGAACGGCCGGGGCGGCCCGCAACGCCGCCGAGATCGGCCTGAGCCGGGGCGACGCCGCCGCGTTCCGCCCCGAGCTGCTCGGTCACGACAAGGAGAACGAGCTGCTCAAGGCGCTCGCCGAGTTCCCCGCCGTGGTGGCCACCGCCGCCGAGCTGCGCGAGCCGCACCGGGTCGCCCGCTATCTGGAGGAGAGCGTCGCGCAGTCCTACCACCGGTTCTACGACAACTGTCGGATCGCCCCGCAGGGCGACGAGGAGATCACCGACACCCACCGGGCCCGGCTCTGGCTCAACGACGCCACCCGGGTGGTCATCGCCAACGGCCTGCACCTGCTCGGCGTCTCCGCGCCCGAGAGGATGTGACGACCGATGCGCGCGCACGAGGCCGGTGCCCTGCACGGGGACATCGGCAACCGAGGGCCGGGCTGGCTGCGTACCCCGGCCGACGTCAACGCCCTGGTGCCGGCGCTCTGGCCGCGCCACGTGGCGCGCGGCCCGGCCGGCGCGCTCACCGTCGCCGGCCTGGACGTCCGCGACCTGGCCGCCGAGTTCGGCACCGCGGCGTACGTGCTGGACGAGGACGACCTGCGCGAACGCTGCCGGGAGTTCCGGGCCGCCTTCCCGGACGCGGACGTCTACTACGCCGGCAAGGCGTTCCTCTGCCGCGCCGTGGTGCGGATGATCGCCGAGGAGGGCATGTTCCTCGACGTCTGCACCGGTGGTGAGCTGGCCACCGCGCTCTCCGCCGGGATGGATCCGGCGCGGATCGGCTTCCACGGCAACAACAAGTCGGTGGCGGAGCTGACGCGGGCGGTGGACGCCGGGGTCGGGCGGATCATCGTCGACTCGTCCACCGAGATCGACCGGCTGACCGCGCTGGCCCGGGAGCGCGGCGTGCGCCCCCGGGTGCTGCTGCGGGTCACCGTCGGCGTGGAGGCGCACACCCACGAGTTCATCGCCACCGCGCACGAGGACCAGAAGTTCGGCTTCTCGCTTGCCGGTGGCGACGCCGCGGCGGCGGCCTTCCGGATCCTCGACGAGGACGTGCTGGAGCTGCGCGGGCTGCACTCGCACATCGGCTCGCAGATCTTCGACGCCAGCGGCTTCGAGGTCTCCGCCCGCCGGGTGCTCGCCCTCCAGGCGCAGATCCGCGACGCCCGCGGCGTGGAGCTGCCCGAGCTGGACCTGGGCGGCGGCTTCGGCATCGCGTACACCACGCAGGACGACCCGGCCTCGCCGCACGACCTGGCCAAGCGGCTCCGCAAGATCGTCGACGGGGAGTGCGCGGCGGAGAACCTGGCCGTGCCGCACCTCTCGGTCGAGCCGGGGCGGGCCGTCGTCGGCCCGGCCGTGTTCACGCTCTACGAGGTCGGGACCGTCAAGTGCGTGGCGCTCGGCGAAGCGGCCGGCGGTCGCGCCTACGTCAGCGTCGACGGCGGGATGAGCGACAACATCCGCACCGCGCTCTACGATGCCTCCTACTCGGCGACGGTGGCCAACCGCGCGTCGGACGCGGCGCCCATGCTCGCCCGGGTGGTGGGAAAGCATTGTGAGTCCGGGGACATCGTGGTGAAGGATGAATTCCTGCCCGCCGACGTGCAGCCCGGAGATCTTGTCGCGGTGCCCGGCACCGGGGCCTACTGCCGGAGCATGGCCAGCAACTACAACCATGTGCCGCGTCCCCCGGTCATCGCCGTCCGGGACGGACAAGCCCGGGTGATCGTTCGCCGGGAGACGGAAGACGACCTGCTCGCATTGGATGTCGAATGACCTCACCTGTTCGCCTGGCACTTCTCGGCTGCGGCACGGTCGGCAGCGACGTGGTTCGCCTGCTGCACGAGCAGTCGGCCGACCTCGCCGCCCGGATCGGCGCCCCGCTGGAGATCGCCGGCATCGCCGTACGCCGGCTCGGCCGGGACCGCGGCGACCTGCCGGTCGAGGAGAGCCTGTTCACCACCGACCCGCTGGGGCTGATCAAGCGGGACGACGTGGACGTGGTGGTGGAGGTGGTCGGCGGCATCGAGCCGGCCCGCGGCTGGCTGGTCGAGGCGCTGCGCGCGGGCAAGAGCGTGGTCACCGCCAACAAGGCGCTGCTCGCCGAGGACGGCGCCACGTTGCACGACGCCGCCGCCGAGGGCGGCGCCGACCTCTACTACGAGGCGAGCGTCGCCGGGGCCATCCCGCTGCTGCGCCCGCTGCGCGAGTCGCTGCACGGCGACCGGATCACCCGGGTCACCGGCATCGTGAACGGCACCACCAACTTCATCCTCTCCGCCATGGACGCCACCGGCGCCGGCTTCGCCGAGGCGCTCGAGGAGGCCACCGAGCTGGGGTACGCGGAAGCCGACCCGACGGCCGACGTGGAGGGCTTCGACGCCGCCGCGAAGGCCGCCATCCTCGCCTCGTTGGCGTTCCACACCCGGGTCACCGCCGCCGACGTGCACCGCGAGGGCATCACCGAGGTGACCGCGGCGGACGTCGCGAGCGCCAAGGCGATGGGTTGCACGATCAAGCTGCTGTGCATCGCCGCCCGGGGCGTCGACGCGGCCGGCCGGGAGACCGTGAACGTGCGGGTGCACCCCGCGATGATCCCGCTCACCCATCCGCTGGCCCGGGTGGGCGACGCGTTCAACGCGGTCTTCGTCGAGGCCGACGCCGCCGGGCAGCTCATGTTCTACGGCCGGGGGGCGGGCGGCGCGCCCACCGCCAGCGCGGTCCTCGGTGACGTGGTGGCGGTCGCCCGCAACCGCCTCGCCGGGGTGCGCCAGGCAAGCGAGTCGGCGTACGCCGACCTGTCGGTGCGGCCGATGGGGGAGGCGCTCACCCGCTATCACATCAGCCTCGACGTGGCCGACCGGCCGGGCGTGCTGGCGGCGGTGGCGGGGGTGTTCGCCCGGCACGAGGTCTCCATCGCCACCGTGCGGCAGGGCCCGGCCGGCGGCGACGCCGAGCTGGTCATCGTCACCCACGTCGCGCCGGACGCCGCGCTCGCCGCCACCGTGCGGGAGCTGCGCGGGCTGGACACCGTCCGCTCGGTCACGAGCGTGCTGCGGGTCGAGGGCGGCGCGTAACCACGGCGTCCCGCCTGATGGTTAGGGCAGGGTGTACCGGTGGCCGGTCGGGAAGGCTGGTCCACGCTGTTGGCAGACCCCGCGACCGGGGCGACGGAGGCGAGGAGCGCGACATGTGGCGAGGGCTGATCGAGGCGTACCGGGACCGGCTGCCGGTCACCGACGCCACTCCCGTCGTCACCCTGCACGAGGGGAACACGCCGCTGCTGCCGGCGCCGGTGCTCTCCGCCCGGGTCGGCGCGGACGTGTGGCTCAAGGTCGAGGGGGCGAACCCGACCGGCTCGTTCAAGGACCGCGGCATGACCGTCGCCGTCTCCAAGGCCGTCGAGGGCGGCGACAAGGCGATCATCTGTGCCTCCACCGGCAACACCAGCGCCTCGGCCGCCGCGTACGCCGCCCGCGCCGGGATCACCTGCGCGGTGCTGGTGCCGCAGGGCAAGATCGCGTTGGGCAAGCTGGCCCAGGCGCTCGTGCACGGCGCGAAGCTGCTCCAGGTGCAGGGCAACTTCGACGACTGCCTGGCGCTGGCCGGCAAGCTCGCCCAGGACTACCCGGTCGCGCTCGTCAACTCCGTGAACATCTACCGGCTGCACGGGCAGAAGACGGCCGCCTTCGAGATCGTCGAGGCGCTCGGCGACGCGCCCGACATCCACTGCCTGCCGGTCGGCAACGCCGGCAACATCTCCGCGTACTGGATGGGCTACTCGGAGGACCTGCGCGACGGCAACGCCACGAAGACCCCCCGGATGTACGGCTTCCAGGCGGCCGGCGCGGCTCCGATCGTCACCGGTCAGATGGTGCCCGAGCCGTCGACCATCGCCACCGCCATCCGGATCGGCAACCCGGCGAGCTGGACCAAGGCT
This sequence comes from Micromonospora sp. WMMD975, assembly GCF_029581215.1. Lineage (NCBI taxonomy): Bacteria > Bacillati > Actinomycetota > Actinomycetes > Micromonosporales > Micromonosporaceae > Micromonospora > Micromonospora sp. WMMD975. The sequence goes on along the minus strand of NZ_CP120739.1, from coordinate 4,586,359 downwards.
CTCGACGCGCGGGACGCCTCGGACGGGCTGATCTCGGCGGTCACCGACCGGGAGATCCTCGCCGCCTACCGGCTGCTGGCTCGCGAGGTGGGGGTCTTCGTCGAGCTGGGCAGCGCGGCAAGCGTGGCCGGCCTGCTCCAGCAGGCCGCCGACGGCCGGGTGCCGGCCGGCTCCCGGGTGGTGTGCACGGTCACCGGGCACGGCCTGAAGGACCCGGAGTGGGCCATCTCGACGGCTCCGGCGCCGCTGACCATCGCCAACGACGCCCTCGCCGCCGCCCGTTCGCTCGACCTGGCCTGAGGCCACCGGGCCGTCGTGCCCGGGCGTGGAACGGTCACGCGGCGCGAAAGCGGGAGCGGCGCCCGGTGTGCCGGGGTGCGTGCCGGGAGCGCGATCGCGTGCGGCAGACTCTGAGCACACCCGTTGGACCCCTCCTCAGGAGTTGAGTAACTCCCATGTCGCTGCTCGCCAGATTCAGTCTTGCCAACCGGGGCCTGATCGCCCTGATCGCGTTGGTGACCGCGGCGTTCGGGGCGTTCGCCGTGCCGTCGCTGAAACAGCAGCTGCTGCCGTCGCTTGAGTTCCCCGCCGCGTTCATCGTGGCGCCGTACCCGGGTGCGGCGCCGGAGATCGTCGAGTCCCAGGTCGCCGAGCCGATCGAGAACAGCCTCCAGGGCATTCCGGGGCTGGAGAAGGTGACGTCCACCTCCCGTGAGGGCGCGGCCACCGTCCAGGTGCAGTACGAGTTCGGCACCGACCTGGGCGACGTGGTCAACAAGATGGAGACCGCGCTCAACCGGGCCCAGCTCCCGGAGGGCGTCGACCCGCAGGTGATCGCCGGCAGCACGGACGACCTGCCCGCCGTGGTGGTCGCCGCGACCGGCGACGGCGACGAGCGGGCGCTGGCGGAGAAGCTGCGCGCCACCGTCGTACCGGAGCTGGAGGGGTTGGACGGGGTCCGCTCGGTGGACGTCACCGGCGCCCGGGACCAGGTGGTCACGGTCACGCCTGACCCGGCGAAGCTGGCCGCCGCCCAGGTGGCGCCGACCGCGATCGCGGCGGCGTTGAAGACCAACGGGGTGGCGGTGCCGGCCGGCGCGCTCGCCGACGGCGACCGCTCGCTGCCGGTGCAGGTCGGCACGCCGATCCGCACCCTGGACGACCTGCGCGGCATCGTGCTCACCACCGCGCCGGCGACCCCGGTACGCCTCGGCGACGTGGCCCGGGTGGAGCAGCAGCTCGCCCCGGCGACGTCGTTCACCCGCACCAACGGCAAGCCGAGCCTCGGTATCGCGGTCACCGCGAGCCCGGACGGCAACGCGGTCGGCATCTCGCACGACATCCGCGACCGCCTGGACGAGCTGAAGGCCGCCTCCGGCGCGGAGCTGACCGTGGTCTTCGACCAGGCCCCGTTCGTCGAGCGGTCCATCGAGAGTCTCACCACCGAGGGCCTGCTCGGGCTGCTGATGGCCGTGGTGGTGATCCTGGTCTTCCTGCTCTCGATCCGGTCCACCGTGGTCACCGCCGTCTCGATCCCGCTGTCGGTGCTGGTCGCGCTGATCGTGCTCTGGGCCGGCGACTACTCGCTGAACCTGCTCACGTTGGGCGCGTTGACCATCGCGGTCGGCCGGGTGGTCGACGACTCCATCGTGGTGCTGGAGAACATCAAGCGGCACCTGGAGTACGGCGAGCCGAAACGGGAGGCGATCCTCACCGCGGTCCGTGAGGTGGCCGGTGCGGTGACCGCGTCCACGCTCACCACGGTCGCCGTGTTCGCGCCGATCGCTCTGGTGGGCGGGTTCGTCGGGCAGCTCTTCGCGCCGTTCGCGATCACCGTGACGGTGGCCCTGCTCGCCTCGCTGCTGGTGTCGCTGACGGTGATCCCGGTGCTCGCCTACTGGTTCCTGCGGCCGGGTCGCGGCGCGGGCGACGAGGCCGCCCACCGGGCCGCCGAGGAGAAGGAGCTGCGCAGCCCGCTCCAGCGGGCGTACCTGCCGGTGATCGGCTTCGCCACCCGCTCCCGGAAGAGCCGGTGGGCCACCGTGGCGCTCGGCCTGCTGGTGCTGCTGGGCACGTTCGGCCTGGCCCAGAAGCTGGAGACCAACTTCCTGGACGACTCCGGCCAGGACACCCTCGCGATCCGGCAGGAGATGCCGGCCGGCACCGGGCTCGCCGGCACCGACCGGGCCGCCGCCCGAGTCGAGGAGGTGCTGCGACGTACGCCCGGGGTGGAGACCTACCAGGTCAGCGCCGGCGGTGGGGACAACCCGTTCGCCGGCGGCGGCAGCGACCAGGCGTCCTGGTCGCTGGCGCTCTCCGACGACACCGACGCCGCGGCCGTGCGTGAGGTGCTGCGCAAGGAGTTCGACGGGCTCGGCCCGGACGTCGGCGAGCTGACCTTCGGCGGCGGGCAGAACGCCTCCGCCAACCAGGTCGAGGTGGTGGTGCAGGCCGCCGACCAGGAGACGCTGGCCCGGGCGGCGGAGCAGGTGCGGGCCGCGATGGCCGGCACCGCCGGCGTCGAGGACGTCACCACCGGCCTGGCCACCCGGGTGCCCCGGGTCGAGGTGACGGTGGACCGGGTGGCCGCGGCCCGCGCGGGTCTCACCGAGGCGGCCGTGGGGCAGCTCGTCGCGCAGACCTACCGGGGGGCGCCGCTCGGCCAGGTGACGCTCGACGGTACGGCGCAGAACGTGGTGTTGAGCAGCGGGGCCCGGCCGCCGGTGAGCGTGGACGAGCTGCGGGCGCTGCGGGTGGGCGCGGTGCCGCTGGACGCGATCGCGGACGTCAACCAGGTCGACGGACCGCAGCAGGTGACCCGGATCGACGGTGAGCGCAGCGTCTCGGTGACCGGCACGGCCACCGGCTCGAACCTCGGGGCCACCACCCAGGAGTTGCAGAAGAAGCTGGACGCGCTGGACGTGCCGGGCGCCACGTACGTGATCGGCGGGGTGAGCGCCGACCAGGCGGACGCGTTCGCGGACCTCGGGCTGGCCGTGCTGGCCGCCATCGCGATCGTCTTCCTGATCATGGTGGCCACGTTCCGCAGCCTGACGCAGGCGCTGATCCTGCTGATCTCGGTGCCGTTCGCGGCGACCGGGGCGATCGCGCTGCTGCTGGCCACCGGGACGCCGCTGGGCGTGCCGGCGCTGATCGGTGTGCTCATGCTCGTCGGCATCGTGGTGACGAACGCGATCGTGCTGCTCGACCTGATCAACCAGTACCGGGCGCGAGGCATGAGCGTGACCGAGGCCGTGGTCGAGGGCGGTCGACGTCGGCTGCGGCCGATCCTGATGACCGCGGTGGCGACCGTGTTCGCGCTGCTGCCGATGGCGTTCGGGCTGACCGGCGAGGGCGGCTTCATCTCCAAGCCGCTGGCCGTCGTGGTGATCGGCGGCCTGCTCAGCTCGACGCTGTTGACGCTGGTGCTGGTGCCGACGCTCTACACGATGGTGGAGCACACGAAGGGGTCGCTGCGGGACCGCCGTCGCGGCGGCGTGGCCCCGGTCGAGCCGGCCGAGCCCGAGGCCCCGGTCGAGGCCCCGGCGCCGGAACCGGTGACCGTCGGTGGCGGAGACGGCCCGGTCGAGCCGGCCGCGCCGCCGGCCCGCCCGTCCGGGGCGTTGATCGACGGTACGGACCAGTTCGAGGTGCTCCGCCTCCCCAAGAGCCGCCGGTCCCCCCTCCCCCCGACCGAGTGAAAGGAGGGGGCCCGCTTAACGCTTCCGGTATAGGCGGGGCCCCCGCTTAACAACCTCCCCCCGCTCGGGGCCACGCCGAGCCGCACCCGGACGGTACGCTCGGTGAGCTGGTGCCTACTCGGGGTGCGGGGGCGCGATGGTGGACGGCGCGGGCCGATGGGGTCGGCGGACGCTGCTGCGCCGGTCCGCGCTGCTGCTCGGCGGTGCCGCCCTGGGCTCGGCCGCCACGCTGGAGAGCACCTGGGTGGCCGACCGTCGGCTCCCGTTGGCCGGCGGCCCGGCCAGCGCCACCCTCGGCAGTCGTCGCCAGAACGTCGGTGCCGGCGGCGTGCAGGTGGTCTGGGGCGTCCGGACCAGCACGCCGCTGGTGGCGTTGACGTTCGACGACGGGCCCCGGCCACAGTGGACGCCGATGGTGTTGGACACCTTGGCCGAGCACCGGGTGCCGGCCACCTTCTTCCTGGTCGGCGAGCGGGCCCGCCGGCACGCCGCGCTGGTGCGGGGCCGGATGGGCGGGCACGAGGTGGGCAACCACAGCTGGGCGCACCACGACCTCGCCCGGATGGACGCCGCCGCCGTGCACGACGACCTGAGTCGCAGCCACGACGCGATCACCGCGGCCACCGGGGCGGCGCCCCGGCTGCTCCGCCCGCCCTGGGGGCACCTGGGCGGGGCGGTGCTGTACACGGCGGCCCAACTGGACTACCGGGTGGTGCTCTGGACGCTGCAGATGGTCGAGGGCGAGTTCCCGCACGACCCGGCCGGACACGCCCGGCGGATCGTCGGCGACGTCCGGCCCGGCACCATCCTGCTCGGCCACGACGTCGGCGACGAGCGGCGGCTGGTCGCGCTCCGCGGCCTGCCCGACATGATCGCCGGGCTGCGCGCCCAGGGCTACACCTTCGTCACGGTCTCCGACCTGCTGCGCCGAGCACCGGCCCCGGGGGCGGCCCGGTAGGGTGCCGGCGTGCCACCCACCCTCTCGGTCCTCGTCCGCAACCGTGACTTCCGGCACCTGTTCCTCGCCGAGCTGGTGGTCTTCGGCGCCGACTGGTTCGTCATGGTGCCGCTGCTGGTGCTCCTGCCGGCCCTGACCGGCAGCGGGGTCTGGGGAGCGCTGGTGCTGGCCGTGGACACCGGCACCACCGCGCTGCTTCTTCCGTACGCCGGCACCGTGGCCGACCGGTTCGACCGCCGCCGGGTCATGATGGCGGCCAATGTGGCCGCGCTCGCCGGCATCCTGCTGCTGCTCGGCGTCCGGAGCGCCGGTACGGCGTGGCTGGCGCTGGTGTCGATCGCGATCGTGGCGGTGGCGAAGGCGTTCTACTCGCCGGCCGCCCAGGCCGCCCTGCCCAATGTGGTCGATCCGGCCGACCTGGCGTCGGCCAACGCGGTCGCCGGCTCGGCCTGGGGCACGATGACCGTGGTCGGCGCCTCGCTCGGCGGCATCCTGAGCGCCGCGGCCGGCCCGTACGCCAGCTTCTGGGTGGCCGCCGTGGGCCTGGTCGGGGCGGCGGTGCTGGCCGCGCTGATCCGCCGTCCCCTCCAGGCGCCCAGGGACCCGGCGGCGACGGCGCCGCGTGCCGCGGCGGCGATCCGGGAGGCGCTCGGCTACATCGCCCACCGGCCGCGTGTGCTCGCGCTGGTGACGGTGAAGTCGGCGGTCGGTCTGGGCAACGGTGTGCTCACCGTGTTCCCGCTGCTCGCCGCCGTGTACGGGGTCGGCCCGGCCGGGGCCGGCCTGCTGTTCGCCGCGCGGGGGGCCGGGGCGCTCGTCGGCCCGATCCTGATGCGCCGGGTGCTCAGCAACCGGGCCTGGCTGCTCACCGGCCTGGCGCTGTCCATGTCGATGTACGGCCTGGCCTACCTCGGCGCCTCGGTGGTGTCCTGGTTTCCGCTGGTGCTGGTCCTGGTTTTCCTGGCCCACCTGGGTGGCGGCAGCAACTGGGTGCTGTCCAACTACGCCCTTCAGGGTGAGGTTCCGGACCGGCTGCGCGGGCGGGTCTTCGCGACCGACATGATGCTGGCGACGCTCGCCATCGCGGTCAGCCAACTTGTGGTGGCGCTCGTGGTGGACCGGGTGGACGAGCGCACCGTGCTGGCCGGCTGCGGGCTCGTCACGGTCGTCTACGCGGTCGGTTGGCGGTTCGCCACCCGACGCCTCTCGCTCACCGACCCGGCCCTGGACCGGGCCGGCTGACCGGCCGGTCCCACGCTGCGGGCGGTCCGGCGGGTGTTGTCGGGGTCAGGCCCTAGCATGAGCCGGTGCCGACGACTTTCGCCCCCGGCCCGGTCCGGGTCCGGGTGCCCGCGACGAGCGCCAATCTCGGCCCCGGCTTCGACGCGCTCGGGCTGGCTCTCGGCCGTCACGACGACGTGACGGCCGAGGTGACCGATGACGGCGTACGGGTGGTGGTCACCGGCGAGGGCGCCGGTGAGCTGCCGGCGGACGACCGGCACCTGGTCGTGACCGCCATGCGGGCCACGTTCGACGTGCTCGGCGCGCAGCCCGCCGGCCTGGCCCTGGAGTGCGTCAACCGGATCCCGCAGGCCCGAGGTCTCGGTTCGTCCTCGGCGGCGATCGTGGCCGGGGTGCTGGCGGCCCGCGCGCTCGTGGTCGACGGCGGGCGGCGGCTGGACGACGAGGCCGTGCTGCGGCTGGCGGCGGAGTTGGAGGGTCATCCGGACAATGTGGCGCCGTGCCTGCTCGGCGGCTTCACGATCGCCTGGACGGAGCCGACCGGGGCCCGCGCGGTGTCGTTGCCGGTGGCGCCGGCCGTCCGCCCCACCGTCTTCGTGCCGGCGGAGCGGGGGCTGACCTCGGTGGCCCGGGCCGCCCTGCCGGCCACCGTGCCGCACGCCGACGCGGCGTCCAACGCGGGCCGGGCCGCGTTGCTTGTGCACGCGCTGACCACCGATCCGGCGCTGTTGCTGCCGGCCACCGTCGACCGTCTGCACCAGGAGCAGCGGGCGCCGGGCATGCCCGACACCGCCCGACTGGTCGCTGAGCTGCGTGGGGCCGGTGTGGCGGCGGTGGTCAGTGGGGCCGGTCCGACCGTGTTGGCGCTCTCCGACGTGCCGGCCGGGTTCGAGGCGGGAACAGATTGGCGCCGTTGGGAGTTGCCGACAGATGTCAGCGGAGCCCGGGTTTTCCGGGGTACACTTTGACACGCCGAGCGGGACCCTGTTGCCGCAGGTCGGAAGAGTTGATTACGCTCTAGACCGAGCACAGCCGCGAAGCATGCGATCTTCCTGCGGTTCGGCGCACCCCCGAAGCTCTCGGCGGTCAGCCCGTCACCCCTGCCCAAGGCCCACGCCGCACCGCAGTTTCCACAGGTCGCCGCAGGCGGCGAGACCTGCTCACCGATGGTGGTGAGTCGGGAAACCGACCGGCTGCTGTGTTACAGACTCCCGCGACGCGTCCATGCGAGGCGGGTGCACCGAGGCCGCCCGGCCACCTGGTTCCACGACTCCGGGCAGCCCCGGCCTATCGAGGGAAGGAATCCATTGAGCGACACCACCGACGTGACGTCGGATGTTTCCAACGTCGCTGGCGATGCCACCACCGCCGCTCCCACGCGCCGTCGGCGTAGCGGCACCGGCCTGTCGGCGATGCTGCTGCCGGAGCTCCAGAGCCTGGCCGCGTCGCTCGGCATCTCCGGTACGGCTCGCATGCGCAAGGGCGAGCTGATCAGTGCGATCACCGAGCGGCAGGGCGGCGCCGCCGCCGGAACCCCTCGACCACGGGCCGAGGTCGCGGCCGCGACCGCCCCCGCCCGCGAGGAGGTGCACGCCGAGGTCCACCAGGAGCGGGCCGAGGGCGAGCGTCGTCCCGCCGAGCAGGCGCCGGTCGCCGAGGCGGCCGAGGGTCGTACCCGGGGCCGCCGGAGCCGGGCCACCGCCGTGACCGCCGAGGCGCCGCGGCCGGCCGAGACGCGGGCCGAGGAGGCTCCCGTCGAGACCGGCGACCGGGTCGAGCGTGACCGGGTCGAGCGCGGCGGCGAGCGTGCTGAGCGCGGCGGCGAGCGTGCTGAGCGCGGCGGTGACCGTGCTGAGCGCGGCGGCGAGCGTGCCGAAGGCGGCGGCGACCGTGCTGAGCGCGGCGAGCGCAACGACGGCCGGGGCCGCGAGCGTGCCGAGCGCGGCGGCGACCGCAACGACCGGAGCGAGCGCGCCGAGCGGGGCGACCGCGGTGACCGCAACGACCGGGGTGACCGCAACGACCGGGGTGACCGGGGCGAGCGTAACGACCGGGGCGAGCGCGCCGAGCGGGGCGACCGCAACGACCGGAACGACCGCGGGGACCGCAACGACCGGGGCGACCGCAACGATCGCGGGGACCGTAACGACCGGGGCGACCGCAACGACCGGGGCGACCGCAACGACCGGGGTCCGCGCGCCGAGCGTGACAACCGTGACGATGACGACGACGAGGGCGGCGGCCGGCGGGGGCGGCGCAGCCGGTTCCGGGACCGTCGGCGTGGCCGGGGCGAGCGGGGCGACGGCGACGGCGGTGGCGGTGGCCGCGAGCCGCAGGTGAGTGAGGACGACGTGCTCGTCCCGGTCGCCGGCATCATCGACGTGCTCGACAACTATGCCTTCGTCCGGACCACCGGCTACCTGGCCGGCCCGAACGACGTGTACGTCTCGATGTCCCAGATCAAGAAGTACGGCCTGCGCCGCGGTGACGCCATCACCGGCGCGGTGCGGGCGGCCCGCGACGGCGAGCAGCGGCGGGACAAGTACAACCCGCTGGTCCGGCTGGACACCATCAACGGCATGGAGCCGGACGAGGCGAAGCGCCGGCCGGAGTTCTACAAGCTCACCCCGCTCTATCCGCAGGAGCGACTGCGCCTGGAGACCGAGCCGCACATCCTGACCACCCGGGTCATCGACCTGGTGATGCCGATCGGCAAGGGGCAGCGGGCGCTCATCCAGTCGCCGCCGAAGGCGGGTAAGACGATGGTGTTGCAGGCGATCGCGAACGCGATCACCCGCAACAACCCGGAGTGCCACCTGATGGTGGTGCTGGTGGACGAGCGGCCCGAAGAGGTCACCGACATGCAGCGGTCGATCAAGGGCGAGGTCATCGCGGCCACGTTCGACCGTCCGCCGCAGGACCACACCACGGTGGCCGAGCTGGCCATCGAGCGGGCGAAGCGGCTGGTCGAGCTGGGGCACGACGTGGTCGTCCTGCTCGACTCGGTGACGCGGCTCGGGCGGTCGTACAACCTGGCGGCACCGGCCAGCGGCCGGATCATGTCGGGTGGTATCGACTCCACCGCGCTCTACCCGCCGAAGCGCTTCCTCGGCGCGGCCCGCAACATCGAGAACGGTGGCTCGCTGACCATCATCGCCACCGCGCTCGTGGAGACCGGTTCGATGGCGGACACGGTCATCTTCGAGGAGTTCAAGGGCACCGGCAACGCGGAGCTGAAGTTGGACCGGAAGATCGCGGACAAGCGCGTCTTCCCGGCGATCGACATCAACCCCACCGGCACCCGCAAGGAGGAGGTCCTCCTGGCGCCGGAGGAGCTGGTGATCATCCACAAGCTCCGCAAGGTGCTGCACTCGCTGGACTCGCAGGCGGCGCTCGACCTCCTGCTGGACCGGCTCAAGCAGTCGCGTACCAACATCGAGTTCCTGATGCAGATCGCGAAGTCCACGCCGGGCGAGTGAGCTGACAGGTTCGCTGACGAGGGGCACGGCCGACGGCCGTGCCCCTCGTCACATACCGGCCAGCGGGTGGGGGAGTGGGCGGGGACGGGGTGGGAATGCGGAAGTACGGGCGGGCGTTGTGGCGGGCGGACCTGCTGTGCCGGCCGGCCGACGCCCATGGCACACTGGTCAATCGGCCACCGGTTCCGGTTCACGCCCGAGCCCGTCGCGACGACGGGAACACCGACGGCGACCCGGCGACCACCCACGAAAGGACCGAGGCGACATGAAGCCCAACATCCACCCGGAGTACGCGACCACCGAGGTCCGTTGCTCCTGCGGCAACACGTTCACGACCCGCAGCACCGCCAAGGGCGGCGCCATCAGCGTCGAGACCTGCAGCGCCTGCCACCCGTTCTACACCGGTAAGCAGCGCGTGCTGGACACCGCCGGTCGGGTCGCGAAGTTCCAGCAGAAGTACGCCAAGGTTCAGGCCAAGAAGGCCAAGTAGCTCCACCGACGACGCCCGTGTCCGGCTCCGGCCGGGCACGGGCGTTCGTCCGTTTTCCGCCGGTGTCGCTGGCTGTCGCCGGTGTCGCCGAATGTCGCCGGTGTCGTCGTTCGTCCGAAGGAGCATCCGCAGCATGAGCAGTGAGCGCCTGGCCGCCCTCCTCGACGAGTACGCCGAGCTGGAGAAGCGGCTCGCCGACCCGGCCCTGCACTCCGACCAGGGCACCGCCCGGCGGGTCGGCCGGCGGTACGCCGAACTGGTCCCGCTGCACAAGGCGGCCGGCGAGTTGGCGCAGGCCCGGGCCGACCTGGTCGCCGCCCGCGAACTCGCCGCCGAGGACGCGGCGTTCGCCGGCGAGGCGGACACCATCGCGGCCTCGCTGCCGGCGTTGGAGGAGCGCCTCGCCGAGCTGCTGATCCCGCGCGACCCGCACGACGCCAAGGACGTGATCGTCGAGATCAAGGCCGGCGAGGGCGGCGAGGAGTCGGCGTTGTTCGCCGGTGACCTGCTGCGGATGTACACCAGGTACGCCGAGCGGCGGGGCTGGGTCACCGAGGTGATCGACGCCCAGGACTCCGACCTCGGCGGCGTGAAGGACGTCTCGCTGGCGATCAAGACGAAGGGCGTGCCCGACGGCGGCAACGGCGTCTGGTCGCGGCTCAAGTGGGAGGGCGGCGTACACCGGGTGCAGCGCGTCCCGGTCACCGAGTCGCAGGGCCGGATCCACACCAGCGCGGCCGGCGTGCTGGTGCTGCCCGAGGCGGAGGACGTGGACGTCACGATCGACCCGAACGAGCTGCGGATCGACGTGTTCCGCTCGTCCGGCCCCGGCGGCCAGTCGGTGAACACCACCGACTCGGCGGTCCGTATCACGCATGTGCCGACCGGCATCGTGGTGTCCTGTCAGAACGAGAAGTCTCAGCTCCAGAATCGCGAGCAGGCGATGCGGATCCTGCGCGCCCGGTTGCTCGCCGCGGCCCAGGAGCAGGCCGACGCCGCCGCCTCGGACGCGCGCAAGGCCCAGGTCCGCACGGTGGACCGGTCGGAGCGGATCCGCACCTACAACTTCCCGCAGAACCGGATCACGGACCACCGGATCGGCTACACCGCGTACAACCTCGACCTGGCGCTCGCCGGTGAGCTGGACGGGGTGCTCGACGCCCTGGCCGAGGCGGACCGGGCGGCCCGGCTGGCCGGCGAGACCGAGCTGGCCCGCCGCTGAGCGCTGCGGGGTGTTAAGCGGGGGCCCCGCCTATACCGGAAACGTTAAGCGGGGGCCCCGCCTTACACCCTCAGCTGGCGCGGAGGCGGTCCTTGGCGCGGAGCATCTCCCGGTCGGCCAGCTCGAACGCGGCGCCGAGCGCCTCCCGGACGCTGATCGTGGTGCTGCCGTCGACCTCGGCGAAGCCGATGGTCACCCCGACCGGGGTGCCCGGGACCAGGGTGTCCCAGTCCTCGGTGCGGACGGCCGCCTCGATCCGCCGGGCCACCTCGACCGCCTCCGACATGCCGGTGTCCGGCAGCACCACGACGAACTCGTCGCCGCCGTAGCGCGACACGAAGTCACCCCGTCGCATCACCCGGTTGATCACGCCGGCCACCCGTTGCAGCACCAGGTCGCCCGAGTGGTGGCCGTGACGGGTGTTGACCGCCTTGAACCCGTCGAGGTCGCAGACGCCGATCACCACCCGCTCGCCCCGGGACACCACCGCGCCGAGGTAGCGCTCCAGCCGGCGTCGGTTGGGCAGCCCGGTGAGCGGGTCGGTGAGCGCCTCGCCCTCGTAGCGGGCGGCCTCGCGGCGCATCTCCTCGTGGTCGATCCGGGCGGCGATGCCGTCGATGTAGACGTCCCGCAGGCGGTCGCTGCGCCGCGCGGCCAGCCGGAACGCGTGCCGGTCCGCGTGGTGCGCGCCGGCGTGGTCGCCGGCCCGGGCCAACGCGATGCTGCGCAGCCGGGGTGACTCGGCGGCGCCGAGCGTCTCGTCGGAGACCCGGATCGCGTCCAGCCGGGTGACCGCCTCGATCGGCCGGCCGGCGGCGACCGCCAGGCAGACGTGGCCGAGCTGGCGCAGGTCGCGGGCGCGGGCGCTGTCCCCGCCGTGGCCGAGCAGCCGGTTCGGGTCGGCGTCGCCGGCGGACTCCACCCGGTCGCCGAGCGCGGCCCGCCGGGCGGCGGCGTACCCGTAGGCGGCCAGGCTGCTGGGGCGCAGGTTGCCGGCCCGCCCGCCGCGCAGGAACCGGGCCAGGTCGCCGGCCACGTCGCGCAGCACCCGCAGGCAGCCGTCGCTGTCGCCGTTGTGGTCCAGGGCCACCGCGTTGCGCAGCCGGATGCCCGGCGCGGCGAATGTCTCCTCCGGGATGCCCGCGCTGAGCCCGACCTCGCGGGCCCGTTCGATCGCGCCGAGCGCGTGGCCGTGGAAGCTGAGGTAGGAGTAGGCCATCGCCAGGTCGTGCCAGCCCCAGGCGGTGTCCCGGTCGGGGGTGTCGTCGGCGCTCAGCGCGCGGGCGGCCCGGACCAGGTGCGTGACACACCTGTCGAGCGCGCCCTGGTGGTGGGCGGCGAGCGCGGCCAGCGCGTTGAGGTGCCCGTGCAGGTAGGGCTCGGCCAGGTCACGTACGGCGGCGGAGGCGTCCTCGACGGCCCGGGTGAACTCGGCGGTCCGCCCGAGATTGAGCAGCGCGGACAGGCGCTGCACGAGGGCGTCGGCGCGGGCGTACGGGTCGTCGGTGGTGCGGATCACGCGGTCGAGCAGGACGCATGCCTCAGCGGAACGGCTGACCTCCTGCAACGCCCGCGCGCTTCGGAGGGCGTCAACCTGGTCCTCGACCTGGTCGAGCCAGCCCACTCGCGACCTCCCTGCCGTGTGCGCCCGGACGCACCCGTTCGTGTGGCGAACCGCGACGCCTCATGATTATTGCGTGAGCACACTCCCGCAACACCCGTCCGAAGGGACAGAACGCGAACGGGTCTCGCTGGTCGTCGCCCGGGTGGCCCGGGCGCTTGCCGCGGCCGGTGTCGAGGCGCCCCGGGCGGAGGCCGAGCAGTTGGCCGCGTACGTGTTGGAGGTGCCGCGCGGGCGGCTGGCGCTGGCCGACGGGTTCACCGCGACCCAGCGCGACCGCCTGGACGCGCTGGTCGACCGGCGGGCGGCCCGGGAGCCGTTGCAGCACCTCACCGGCGTGGCCGGCTTCCGGCACCTGGAGCTGGCGGTCGGCCCGGGGGTGTTCGTGCCGCGGCCGGAGACCGAGCTGCTGGCCGGCTGGGGGATCGACGCGGCCCGGCGGCTCGCCGCGCCGCTCGTGGTCGATTTGTGCAGCGGCTCCGGTGCGATCGCGCTCGCGGTCGCGCAGGAGGTGCCGTCGGCGCGGGTGGTGGCCGTGGAACGGTCCCCGGCCGCGCTGGCCTGGCTGCGGCGCAACGCCGCCGGGCGGGTGGCCGCGGGGGACCGGCCGGTCGAGGTGGTGGCCGCCGACGTCACCGGCCCGGAGCTGCTGGCCGACCTGGCCGGCCGGGTCGACGTGCTGCTCTGCAACCCGCCGTACGTGCCGCGGTCGGTGGCGGTGCCGCCGGAGGTGGCCGGGCACGACCCGGACGAGGCGGTGTTCGGCGGCGCGGACGGTCTGGACGTGATCCGGCCGGTGGTGGCCCGGGCGGCGGCGCTGCTGCGCCCGGGTGGGCTGATCGGGGTGGAGCACGACGACACGCACGCGGCGGCGGTGCCGGCCCTGCTGGACCGAGACGGCCGGTACGAGCGCGTGGCGGAGCACCGGGACCTCGCCGGGCGGCCCCGGTGGGCGACCGCGTCCCGGCGGGCGGACGGCACCCACGCCGACGGGGGCGCGGCGTGGCAGACTGACTCCTCGTGATGCTCTACGACTGTCGGTCGCCCGCCGACCGGGACCGCGGCATCGCCGCTGCCATCGAGGCCGTCAAGAACGGCGAACTCGTCGTCCTGCCGACCGACACGGTCTACGGCGTCGGGGCGGACGCCTTCACCCCGTACGCGGTGAAGGCCCTGGCGGACACCAAGGGTGGCACACGGCAGGCGCCCCCGGTGCTGATCGGCTCCCGGCACACCCTCGACGGCCTGGTCTTCTCGCTGCCGGGCGCGGCACGTGACCTGGTCGAGGCGTTCTGGCCGGGCGCGTTGACCATCGTGGTGGAGCATTCGCCGAGCCTGGCGTGGGACCTGGGCGACACCAGCGGCACGGTGGCGGTGCGGATGCCGTTGCACCCGGTCGCGCTCGAGGTGCTGCGGGAGACCGGGCCGATGGCGGTGGCCTCGGCCAACAAGATCGGCCAGCCCGCCGCGCTCACCGCCGAGGAGGCCCGGGACCAGCTCGGCTACGGCGTGCGGGCCTACCTGGAGGCGGGGCCGGCGGTCGACCCGGTGCCAAGCACCATCGTCGACCTGACCGGCGAGGTGCCGCGGGTGCTGCGCCAGGGCGCGGTCACGCTGGCGAAGCTGCGTGACGTGGTGCCGGACATTCTCGACGAGCGGGGGGCCTGAGTGCCGCCGTTCACCGTTCTGCACGTCTGCATGGGCAACATCTGCCGGTCGCCGATGGCCGAGCGGCTGCTGCTGCTCGCCGTCCGGGAGCGGCTGGCCCGGCTCGACGTCGATCCGGCCGACTCGGACGCGCTCGTGCACAGCCACAGCGCCGGCACCGGCGGGTGGCACGCCGGTGAGGAGATGAACCCGCCGGCCGCGCGGCAGGTGATCGCGCGGGGTGGTGACGTCGCCGGGTTCGCCGCGCGCCGGTTGCGCTCGGACCTGATCGACGGCGCCGATCTGGTCCTCACCGCGACGGCCGACCAGCAGGAGTACGTGGTGGCGCTGCGGCCGGACGCGGCCGGACGCACGTTCGTGCTCGGTGAGTTCGGCCGGCTGCTGGGTGCGCTGGACCGGTCCGCGCTGCCGTCGGCGGCGCCCACGCCGGACGCCGTGCACGCCCGGGGCGTCGCGCTCGTGGCGGCGGCAGACGCGGCCCGGGAGGGCGCCGCCCTGCCCACCGATGATCTCGACGATCCGTGGGGCCGGGGCGATCAGTGTTTCAGCCGGGTGGCCGACGAGATCGAGGAGACGGTCCAGCCGCTGGCCGCCGCGCTGCTGCCCTGACGGGCCCGAGAATTCATCCTTTCTCGCGAACTTCCTGCGCCTTTCGCCGAACACGGCGGCGAAAACGGCGAATCCGGCCATTCTGAACGGGTCCGTACGGCCGGCTCCTGCGGGGAGAGCTGATGAACCGGGCCCATCTCGACAAGCTGTTCACCGTCCTGCTCGCCGGCGTGCTCGCCGGACTGGCCCTGGCCGCCGCCGCGCTGCCGGCCGCGCTGGTCTTCGGGCTGGGCGTGCAGAACCTGATGCCGTACACCGAGTTGCCGGAGGCGCTGCGGGCGCCGCAGCCGGCGCAGCGCTCCAACCTCTACGCCAACGACGGCCACACGCTCATCACCTCGTTCTACGTCGAGGACCGGGTGGACGTGCCGGTCGGCGAGGTGGCGCCGGTGATGCGGGACGCCATCGTGGCCGCCGAGGACGTGCGTTTCTACGAGCACCACGGCGTCGACGTGCGGGGCGTGGTGCGGGCGTTGACGGCCAACCGCAAGGAGGGCACCCGGCAGGGCGCCTCCACGCTGACCATGCAGTACGTGCGCAACGCGCTCGCCGGTGATCCCCGGCTGACCGAGCGGGAGCGGGCCGCGGCCACCGAGATCACCGCCGGCCGCAAGATCCGCGAGATGCGGTACGCGCTGACGCTGGAACGGCAGGTCGGCAAGGACGAGATCCTCGGGCGCTACCTGAACATCGCGTACTTCGGCGCCGGCGCGTACGGCATCGCAGCCGCCAGCAAGCGTTACTTCTCCACCACCCCGGACCGGCTGACGCTGGCTCAGGCCGCCCTGCTCGCCGGCCTGGTGCGGGCGCCGGACCACGACGACCCGATCAACGGCGACGCCGACGCGGCGCTGGACCGCCGGGCGTACGTGCTGGACCGGATGGCGGAGACCGGCCGGGTGAGCGCCGCGGACGCGGCGGCGGCCAAGGGCTCACCGCTGGCTCTGAACGCGAGCGCCACCCCGAACGACTGCGCCGCGGTGCCTGCCGGCCACAACGACTGGGGCTTCTTCTGCGACTGGTTCACCAAGTGGTGGAACGCTCAGCCGGCGTTCGGGCAGACCGCGGACGAGCGGCAGCGCACGCTGCGCCGGGGCGGCTGGTCGATCGTCTCCTCGCTCGACCCGGACGTGCAGGCCAAGGCGAGCGAGCAGGTGCGGGAGATCTATCCGGAGACGACCCAGCGGGCCGCCCCGACGGCGGTGGTGCAGCCGGGCACCGGCCGGGTGCTGGCCATGGCGGTGAACCGCGGCTTCGGCACCGCCGCGAACCCGGCCGGGCAGCAGAACTACCCGAACACGGTGAACCAACTCGTGGCCGGGGGTGGTGACATCGTCGGCTACCAGGCCGGCTCCACGTTCAAGCTGTTCGCCCTGCTGGCCGCGCTGGAGGCCGGGCTGCCGCTGGACACCGAGTTCGACGCGCCCCGGGTCTACGTCACCAAGTACCCGATCGACGGCGGCCCGGCCAGTTGCGGGGGCCGGTGGTGCCCGGCGAACGCGAACACGGCCTGGATGGACGGCGACCGGGACATGTGGGACGCGTTCGGCCGTTCGGTGAACACCTACTTCGCCTGGCTGACCGAGCGGGTCGGCGCGGACCGGGTGGTCGAGATGGCCGAGCGGCTCGGTATCGAGTTCCGCGCGCCGCAGGACGCCCGGATGGCCCGCGACGGAGCGGCGAGCTGGGGGCCGTTCACCCTCGGGGTCTCCGCCACCACGCCGTTGGACCTGGCCAACGCGTACGCCGCGGTGGCCGCCGAGGGCATCTGGTGCCGGCCGACCCCGGTGACCTCGATCACCGACGCGAGCGGCCGGCGGGTGGCCACCGGCGACACCGACTGCCGGCAGGTGCTGGACACCGAGGTGGCCCGCGCGGCGGCCGACGCCAGCCGCTGCCCGGTGGGCGACCAGTCGATGTACCGGCGGTGCGCCGGCGGCACGGCCGAGGAACTGGCGCCGGGCCTGCGCCGGCCGTTGGCCGGCAAGACCGGCAGCTCGGAGCGGAACGCCACGGAGACCGTGGTCGCGTTCACCCCGCAGCTCGCCGTGGCGACAATCGCGGCGAACCCGGACGACCCGCGGGACGCGGTCGGCGGCGGCGTGCAGAAGCGGCAGATCGCCGCCGTGGGCCGCATCCTCGCCTGGGCGCTGCGCGACCAGCCGGTCCGGGACTTCGTCCCGCCGAGCGAGTCCGTCGCCTTCCAGCGCACCAGCCCCCGCACCAACAACTGAGGTGATTGGCGGGGCCCCCTCCTATCGCCTGGGCGATAACAGGGGCCCCCGCCTAACCGGTGGGGTGCTCGGCGCCGCGGGCGATGTTGCGGGCCATGCCGCCGAAGACGACGGCGTGGAACGGGGCGACCGAGGCCCAGTAGAGATGGCCGGGCAGGCCCTGCGGGAGGAAGACGGCGCGCTGGACGTAGCGGCTGTGCCCGTCGTCGGTCGGCTCGGCCCGCATCTCCAGCCAGGCCCGGCCGGGCAGCCGCATCTCGGCGCGCAACCGCAGCAGCTCACCGGGGACGATCTCCTCGACCCGCCAGAAGTCGAGCGCCTCGCCGACCTGGAGCCGGTGCGGGTCGCGCCGGCCGCGGCGCAGCCCGACGCCGCCGACCAGCCGGTCCAGCCACCCGCGCACCGACCAGGCCAGGGGGAACGAATACCAGCCGTGCTCGCCACCGACGCCCTCGATGACCCGCCACAACGCGGCCGGCGGCGCGCTCACGGCCTGTTCCCGCAGGTCGGTGTAGGCGGTGCCGCCGGACCAGTCCGGGTCCGACGGCAGCGGGTCGGCCGGCGCGTCCGGGCCGCTCGCGTTCGACCAGCGCGTCTCCACCTGGGCGTCGCGCACCTTGGCCAACGCCAGGCCGACCGCCTGGTCGAAGCCGGTCAGCCCGTCCGGCGGGTCGGGCACCCAGCGGGCGATGTCGTGTTCGTGCGCGACCGCCTCGTGCACCAGGCTCTCCACCAGCGGCCGGGCGATCTTGTTGGGCACCGGGGTGATCAGGCCGACCCAGTGCGAGGAGAGGCCGGGGGTGAGCGGGCGCACCGGCAGGATGAGCCGTGGCCGCAGCCCGGCCACCCGGGCGTAGCGCTGCATCATCTGCGCAAACGTCAGCACGTCCGGGCCGGCGATGTCGAACCCGCGATTCACCTCGGCCGGCAGGTGCGCGGCGCCGGCCAGGTAGCGCAGCACGTCGCGGACCGCGATCGGCTGGATCCGGTTGCGTACCCAGCGCGGGGTGACCATCGCCGGCAGCCGCTCGGTCAGGTGGCGCAGCATCTCGAACGAGGCCGAGCCGGACCCGATGATCACCGCGGCGCGCAGCACGGCGGTCGGCACGCCGCTGTCGAGCAGGATCCGGGCCACCTCCGCCCGGGAGCGCAGGTGCGCCGAGGGCAATCCCTCCCGTTCCGCCGGCTCCGGCCCACCGAGGTAGACGATCCGGCGTACGCCCGCGGCGCGCGCCGCCTCGGCGAAGTTGGTCGCCGCCGCCCGGTCGGCCGCCTCGAAGTCGCGCTGCCCCAGCGAGTGGACCAGGTAGTAGGCGACCTCCACACCCTCGAACGCGGCCGGCAGCGTCTCCGGCCGGCGCAGGTCGCCCTCGACGATCTCGGCGTCGGCGGCCCAGGGCACGTCGCGCAGCCGCCCGGCCGTGCGGGCCAGGCAGCGCACGGTGTGCCCCTCGGCCAGCAGCCGGGGCGCGAGGCGTCCGCCGATGTAGCCGGTGGCGCCGGTGACGAGGCATCTCACGGCCTCCAGTGTGCGGCTCCGTAGACTCCTTCGCTGTGGAGAACGCGAGGGAGCTGCAAATGATCACGGTGTTCCCGGCGTACCCCCGTGGCTGAGCCGGCGGCGCGCGCGGCGGAGGCGACCGCGGACCGCGGCTGGCGACTGCGCCATCTGCCCGTGCTGCTGGCCGCGGTGGCGGTCATGGCGGCGGTGGCGGCGGTGGCCGGCGGGGTGTGGCGCGGCGCGGACGGTGCGCTCGGCGCGGCGGCCGGGGTGGCCGTCACGGCGGCCAGCTACACGCTCACCACCGTGGTGCTGGCCTGGGCCGACGCCCGGGATCCGCAGCTCGTGCTGCCGTTCGGGCTGGGCCTCTACATCGCGAAGATGACCGCGCTCGGCGGGGTGATGGTGCTCGTCGCCTCGACCGGTTGGCCGGGGCTGATCCCGTTCTGCCTGGGCATCGCGGCGGGCGTGGTGGTGTGGACCGGGGCGCACATCTGGTGGCTGGCCACCGTCCACGCGCGACGGACGGCGGGCTGACGCGTCCCATTTTTCGGGCGACGCGCCGACGTGTCCGCGATCGGTCATTCTCTCAGTGGCGGGGGAGGAGTACCGTGCCTCCAGACGACTTCGCCCGCCCGTGTCCCACACAACCAGGTTGTGCGGGGGGTGAGGCACAACCTCTTCTGCTCGACTGATATCGTTCGCCCCGTCATGGCCGGTGACCAGAAACCCCCCAACACTGGCGGCCCGGGCGACGTTCCGTCCGGTGCCGGTCAGGGTTGGACCGCGCTCTCATACCTCATCGGGGGCATGCTCGTCTGGGGTTTCATCGGCTGGCTGGTCGACCGTTGGCTCGATACCGGCGGCGTCGCCACCGGCATCGGGGTCGTGCTCGGCATGGCCGGGGGCATCATCCTGGTCGTCCGCCGGCTGGGCACGCCTACTTAGGAAGGGACGCGGTGTTCGGACAGGCGAACGTCCTGGCTCAGGGCCAGGCGGAATTCCCGCCGAAGGTGGGGGACTTCTACCTGCCCAGCATCCTGCCCTGGGGTGCGGAGAACTCGTACTGGTTCACCAAGATCACGGCGATGGTGTGGGTCGCCGTCGGCATCTTGATCATTTTCTTCCTGGTCAGCTACCGGAACCCGCAGCTGGTCCCCACCAAGAAGCAGTGGTTCGCCGAGTCGATCTACGGCTTCGTGCGCAACAACATCGCGGTGGACATGATCGGGCACGCGGGGGTGCGGTTCGCTCCCTACTTCACCACGCTCTTCTGCTTCATCCTGCTGACGAACTTCTTCGCGATCGTGCCGTTCTTCCAGATCTCGCCGAACTCGCACATCGCGTTCCCGGCCTTCCTCGCCGTGATCAGCTACGTGATGTTCAACTACGTCGGCATCCGGCACCACGGCTTCGCGAAGTACTTCAAGAACTCTCTGGTCCCGCCGGCGCCGTGGTACATCCTGCCGTTGCTGATCCCGATCGAGTTCTTCTCGACCTTCCTGGTCCGGCCGTTCTCGCTCGCGGTCCGTCTCTTCGCCAACATGTTCGCCGGCCACATGCTCCTGCTGGTCTTCACGCTCGGCGGATTCGCGATGATCAGCGCCAACGTCTGGCTCGCGCCGGTGTCGGTGCTGTCCTGGGTGATGACGATCGCGCTGACCTTCCTCGAGTTCCTGGTGATCTGTCTGCAGGCGTACGTCTTCACGGTGCTGACCGCCAGCTACGTGCAGGGCGCCCTCGCCGACGAGCACTGATCCGATCTTTCGCACCAACCGTTGTCGTCCCGCGTGACCGTCACGTGTGATAACCAGGAGGAACCGTAATGAGCATCCTTGCCGAGGTAACGGGCAGCACCGCTGCCATCGGTTACGGCCTGGCCGCCATCGGCCCGGGCATCGGCGTGGGCCTGGTCTTCTCGGCCTACATCCAGTCGACCGCCCGCCAGCCGGAGTCGTCCCGGATGACCCTCCCCTACGTCTGGATCGGCTTCGCCGTCATCGAGGCGCTGGCACTGCTGGGCATCGCCTTCGGCTTCATCTGGGCCGGCTGACCCAATCCCTGATGACCGGGAGGTCTTCCATGTTCTTCCTCGCCGCTGAGGGTGGTGAGACGACCCACAACCCGATCATCCCTGTCTGGCAGGAGATCGTGGTCGGCGGGATCGCCTTCATCGTGCTCTGCATCGTGCTGATGAAGTTCGTCTTCCCGCGCATGGAGCAGACGTTCCAGGCCCGGGTCGACGCGATCGAGGGCGGCATCAAGCGCGCCGAGGCCGCGCAGGCCGAGGCCAACCAGCTGCTCGAGCAATATCGGGCCCAGCTCGCCGAGGCGCGTACCGACGCCGCCCGGATCCGGGACGACGCGCGGGCCGACGCCGAGGGCATCCGCCAGGACATCCTCGCCAAGGCACGCGAGGAGTCCGACCGGGTCATCGCCGCCGGCAAGGAGCAGCTCCAGGCCGAGCGGGCCACCATCGTGCGCGAGCTGCGCACCGAGATGGGCACCATCGCGGTGGACCTGGCCAGCAAGATCGTCGGTGAGTCGCTCGCCGACGAGGCGCGTCGCAAGGGCACCGTCGACCGGTTCCTGAACGGTCTCGAGAGCACGGGGGCCCGCTGATGCAGGCCGCCAGCCGGGAGTCGTACTCCGCCGGGGTCGAGCGCCTCGACGCGTACGTCCGCGGCGCGGAGCCGTCGGCGGTGGCCTCCACCGCCGACGACATCCTCTCCGTCGCCGACCTGCTGCGGCGCGAGCCGCGGCTGCGCCGGGCGCTCTCCGACCCGGCGCGCTCGGGGGCGGACCGGTCCGCGCTGCTCACCGGGATCCTGAGCGGCAAGGTCGGCGCGGACGCGCTCGACCTGCTCGCGTCGCTTGTCTCCGGCCGCTGGTCGGCCCCGTCGGAGTTGCTCGACGGCGTCGAGCGGCTCGGCGTGGAGGCGCTCCTGGCGAGCGCCGACTCGGCCGGTGAGCTGGGCGAGGTCGAGGACGAGCTGTTCCGCTTCGGGCAGGTCGTCTCCGGCTCCGCCGAGCTGTCGAACACGCTCTCCGACCCGATGGCCCCGGCCGAACGGCGGGCCGGCCTCACCGGCCAGTTGCTCGACGGCAAGGCCCGCCCGGTCACCGTCCGCCTCGTCGAGGCCGCGCTCGCCGGCTTCGGGGGACGCTCCTTCACCGGTGCGCTCACCCGGCTGGTCGAGCTGGCCGCCGACCGGCGGGACCGCCAGGTCGCGTACGTGACCGTGGCGGCTCCGCTCACCGACGAGGAGGAGCGACGCCTCGGTGCCCGCCTCACCGAGATGTACGGTCGGGAGGTGTCCGTCAAGCAGACGGTCGACCCCGACGTGCTCGGCGGGGTGCGCGTACGGGTCGGTTCCGACCTGTACGACGGCACCGTCCTGCGCCGCCTCAACGAGACCCGCAACGCGCTCGCAAAGCGCTGACCAGCGTCTTAGCAGCCCTGATTCGACGCCATCGGACCGGTCGGTACTAGGTATCCCCGGGCCCCTGAACCTTAAGGAAGCAGAGGATGGCCGAGCTGACCATCTCGACGGAGGAGATCCGCGGCGCCCTGGAGCGCTACGTCTCCTCCTACACGGCCGACGTCTCCCGTGAGGAGGTCGGCACCGTCGCCGATGCCGGCGACGGCATCGCCCACGTCGAGGGTCTGCCCTCGACCATGACCAACGAGCTCCTGGAGTTCGAGGACGGCACGCTCGGCGTGGCCCTGAACCTCGACGTCCGGGAGATCGGTGTCGTCGTCCTCGGTGACTTCGGCGGAATCGAAGAGGGCCAGCGCGTCAAGCGCACCGGCCGGGTGCTCTCCGTGCCGGTCGGGGACGCGTTCCTCGGCCGCGTGGTGAACGCGCTCGGCGAGCCGATCGACGCCATCGGCGACATCGCCAACGAGGGCTACCGCGAGCTGGAGCTCCAGGCCCCGAACGTGATGGCCCGGCAGTCGGTCTCCGAGCCGCTGCAGACCGGCATCAAGGCCGTCGACGCGATGACCCCGATCGGCCGCGGCCAGCGCCAGCTGATCATCGGCGACCGGAAGACCGGCAAGACCACGGTCGCGCTCGACGCCATCCTCAACCAGCGGGACAACTGGCGCTCCGGCGACCCGACGAAGCAGGTCCGCTGCATCTACGTCGCGATCGGCCAGAAGGCCTCCACCATCGCCTCCATCAAGGGGACGCTTGAGGAGGCCGGCGCGATGGAATACACCACCATCGTCGCCTCCCCGGCCTCCGACCCGGCCGGCTTCAAGTACCTCGCGCCCTACACCGGCTCGTCCATCGGGCAGCACTGGATGTACGGCGGCAAGCACGTCCTGATCGTCTTCGACGACCTGAGCAAGCAGGCCGAGGCGTACCGGGCCGTGTCGCTGCTGCTGCGCCGCCCGCCGGGCCGTGAGGCGTACCCGGGTGACGTCTTCTACCTGCACTCCCGGCTGCTGGAGCGCTGCGCGAAGCTCTCCGACGAGCTGGGCGGCGGCTCGATGACCGGCCTGCCGATCATCGAGACCAAGGCGAACGACATCTCGGCGTTCATCCCGACCAACGTCATCTCGATCACCGACGGTCAGATCTTCCTCGAGACCGACCTGTTCAACCAGGGCGTCCGGCCGGCGATCAACGTCGGCACCTCGGTCTCCCGGGTCGGTGGCGCCGCGCAGGTGAAGCCGATGAAGAAGGTCGCCGGCTCGCTGCGGCTGAACCTCGCCCAGTTCCGTGAGCTGGAGGCGTTCGCCGCCTTCGCCTCCGACCTGGACCGGGCCTCGCAGAACCAGCTCAACCGGGGCGCCCGGCTGGTCGAGCTGCTCAAGCAGCCGAACTACTCGCCGTACCCGGTGAACGAGCAGGTCGTCTCCGTGTGGGCCGGCACCGAGGGCAAGCTCGACGACGTCCCGGTCGGCGAGGTCCGCCGCTTCGAGTCGGAGTTCCTCCAGTACCTGCGGCACAAGCACGAGGGCGTGCTGGCCTCGATCGCGGACAACAAGTGGGGCGACGACATCACGTCCTCGCTGGACTCGGCCATCGCCGAGTTCAAGCAGGTCTTCCTGGGCAAGGAGGACGAGGTCCGGATCAACGAGGCCCCGGCCGAGGCGCTTGAGGGCGAGCAGAGCCGCGAGACGGTGACGCGCTTCCGCGACGGCAACACCGACCGCCCGGCCGAGAGCTGATCCGATGGCCGCCCAGGTACGCGTTCTCCGGCAGCGGATCCGCTCCGCCAAGGGGATGAAGAAGATCACCAAGGCGATGGAGCTCGTCGCGACGAGCCGCATCGCCAAGGCCCAGGCCAAGGTGGCGGCGTCGCTGCCGTACGCCGAGGCGATCACCGGCGTGCTGACGGCGCTGGCCTCGAACGCGCGGATCGACCACCCGCTGCTCACCTCGCGTGAGCGGGTGCGGCGGGCGGGCGTCCTGCTGGTCACCGCCGACCGCGGCCTGGCCGGCGGGTACAGCTCGAACGCGATCCGGACCGCCGAGTCGCTGATCGCCCGGCTGCGGGCCGACGGCAAGGAGCCGGTGCTCTACGTCATCGGCCGCAAGGGCGTGGCGTACTACCGGTTCCGCAGCCGGGAGATCGCCGGCAGCTGGACGGGCTTCTCCGAGCAGCCGTCGTTCGACGACGCCCGCGAGGTCGGTGACACGCTGATCAAGGCGTTCACCGCCGGCGCGGACGACACGGACGGTCACGCCGGCGCGGACGGGATCCTCGGGGTGGACGAGCTGCACATCGTCTACACCGAGTTCAAGTCCCTGATGACGCAGAACCCGGTCACCCGGATCATCGGGCCGATGGAGGTCGAGGACCGGCCGCGGTCCGAGGGTCTGCTGCCGGCGTACGAGTTCGAGCCGGAGCCGGAGTCGCTGCTCGACGCGCTGCTGCCGAAGTACATCAACACGCGGATCTACGCGGCGTTGCTGGAGTCGGCGGCGAGTGAGTCGGCCGCGCGTCGGCGGGCGATGAAGAGCGCCACCGACAACGCCGAAGAGATGATCGAGAAGTACACGCGCGAGATGAACTCGGCCCGTCAGGCCGGGATCACCCAGGAGATCAGTGAGATCGTCGGCGGCGCGAACGCGCTGGCCGCGTCGGGAAGTGAAGTGTGATGACTGTATCCGCAGTGGAGACCAAGACGGCCACGGGTCGCGTGGTCCGGGTCATCGGCCCGGTCGTCGACGCCGAGTTCCCGCGCGACGCCATGCCGGAGCTGTTCAACGCCCTGCACGTCGACGTGACGCTCTCCGGCGGTGAGAAGACGCTGACCCTGGAGGTCGCCCAGCACCTGGGGGACAACCTGGTCCGCGCCATCTCGATGCAGCCGACCGACGGCCTGGTCCGTGGCGCCGACGTCCGGGACACCGGCGCGCCGATCAGCGTGCCGGTGGGCGACGCGGTGAAGGGCCACGTGTTCAACGCGATCGGCGAGTGCCTCAACCTCACCGAGGGCGAGACCATCAACGCCGACGACCGGTGGGGCATCCACCGCAAGGCCCCGGCCTTCGCGGACCTGGAGCCGAAGACCGAGATGCTGGAGACCGGCATCAAGGTCATCGACCTGCTCGCCCCGTACGTCAAGGGCGGCAAGATCGGCCTGTTCGGCGGCGCGGGCGTGGGCAAGACGGTGCTCATCCAGGAGATGATCACCCGGGTGGCACGGAACTTCGGTGGCACCTCGGTCTTCGCCGGCGTGGGTGAGCGCACCCGCGAGGGCAACGACCTCATCGCCGAGATGACCGAGTCCGGCGTCATCGACAAGACCGCGCTCGTCTACGGCCAGATGGACGAGCCGCCGGGCACCCGGCTGCGGGTGGCGCTCTCCGCGCTCACCATGGCGGAATACTTCCGCGACGTGAAGAAGCAGGAGGTGCTGCTCTTCATCGACAACATCTTCCGCTTCACCCAGGCCGGTTCCGAGGTCTCCACGCTGCTCGGCCGCATGCCGAGCGCCGTGGGTTACCAGCCGACCCTGGCCGACGAGATGGGCGAGCTCCAGGAGCGGATCACCTCCGTCCGGGGTCAGGCCATCACCTCGATGCAGGCGATCTACGTGCCCGCCGACGACTACACCGACCCGGCGCCGGCCACCACGTTCGCCCACCTCGACGCGACCACCAACCTGGAGCGGTCGATCTCCGACAAGGGCATCTACCCGGCGGTGGACCCGCTGGCGTCCTCGTCCCGGATCCTCGCCCCGGAGTTCGTCGGCGAGGACCACTTCGCCGTCGCCACCGAGGTGAAGCGGATCCTGCAGCGCTACAAGGACCTGCAGGACATCATCGCGATCCTCGGCATCGAGGAGCTCTCCGAGGAGGACAAGCTCACCGTCGGCCGCGCCCGCCGGATCGAGCGGTTCCTCTCGCAGAACACGTACGCGGCCGAGCAGTTCACCGGCGTCCCCGGCTCGACGGTCCCGATCTCGGAGACCATCGACGCCTTCCGCCGGATCAGCGAGGGGGAGTTCGACCACTTCCCGGAGCAGGCGTTCTTCATGTGCGGCGGCCTGGAGGACCTCAAGGCCAAGGCCGAGGAGCTGATGGGTGAGGAGGGCTGAGAGCCCGCTCACACCACGGAGGCCGCCCCGACATTTCGTCTGGGCGGCCTTCGCCTGTTCCAGGCCGTTCACCTACCCGAGGTCCGGATCGCGGGCGGGCGGTTCGCGGGAGGGCGCGGTACCGTTCGTGACACGAATTCGCATCACGGTCGTTGATCTCTGCAACGAAACGGACCCCCGCGCCCGTCTTCTCTTCGTGGGCGCGACGATTGGAGATGCTCGTGGGTAAGGGCGGCGCGGATCGCGGCAGGCGGTCCCTGTGGCGTGGCGTGCCGCGATGGGCCCGACTGTCCACGATCGTCGGGATCGTCATGATGGTGCTCAGCGGCTCGGTGCTCGTGGGCTACAACACACTCGTGGCGCGCTACGAGGGAGCGGTCGGCAAGGGCGACCTCTTCGGCGAGCAGGCCGCCGGTGCCACCGAGAAGAAGAGCGACATCAAGGGCCCGCTCAACATCCTGCTTGTCGGCATCGACCCCCGCAATCCGAGGACCCGGCCGCTCTCCGACTCGATCATGGTCCTGCACGTGCCGGCCGGCATGGACCGGGGCTATCTCTTCTCCCTCCCGCGTGACCTGCGGGTGGACATCCCGGCCTTCCCGAAGGCCGACTACCGCGGTGGCAACGACCGGATCAACGCCGCCATGTCGCACGGCAGCAACGTGCCGGGCAAGGACCCGAGCGCCGCGCAGGGCTTCGAGCTGCTCGCCAAGACCGTCCAGGAGGTCACCGGCATCAAGCGGTTCGACGCCGGCGCGATCATCAACTTCAGCGGGTTCAAGAAGATCGTCGACGCCATGGGCGGCGTCGACATGTACATCGAACGCGACGTCAAGTCCGAACACCTCCAGCCGGATGGCTCGCCCCGCCAGCTCAAGCCCGGTGGCGGCGGCTACCTCGGCCCGCAGGCGCGGTACGAGAAGGGCAACGCCCACCTCAACGGCTGGCAGGCGCTGGACTACGTCCGGCAGCGCTACCCGAAGAACGGCGTGCCGGACGCCGACTACGGCCGGCAGCGGCACCAGCAGCAGTTCGTCAAGGCAATGGTGAGCCAGGCGTTCGGCGCCGACGTGGTGGCCAACCCGATCAAGCTGGACCGGGTGCTCCGCGCGGCCGGGCAGTCGCTGATCTTCAACGGCCGGGGCAACAGCGTCGTCGACTTCGGCCTCGCCCTGAAGGACATCCGCTCCGACTCGATCGAGACGATCAAGCTGCCCGGCGCCCCGATCGGAAGCGGCAGCGCCTACCGGGGTGAGCAGCTGTTGGACCCGGCCGACGACTTCTTCGCCGCCCTGCGCGCCGACCAGCTCGACGCGTTCCTGCTGGAGCACCCCGACTTCAAGCAGAAGAGCAATTAGCCTGAGCGGGTGCGGTACGACGTGGTCCGGCTCTCACCACCCGCCGTGGGCGGGCGGTGAGCCCGCGACTAGACTTTCGGCAATCCGCCGCCGCAGCAAGGAGACAGCGTGGCACAGCAGCTTCACGTCGAGCTCGTAGCCGTCGAGGAGAAGGTCTGGACCGGTGAGGCCGAGATGGTCGTCGCCCGGACGACCGAGGGTGAGCTCGGTGTGCTGCCGGGGCACGCGCCGTTGCTCGGCCAGCTCGCGGAGCCCAGCCAGGTCCGCATCAAGCAGGCCGGCGGCCAGCAGGTCGCGTACGACGTCGCCGGCGGCTTCCTGTCGGTGACCGGTGAGGGCGTGACAGTCCTCGCCGAGAGTGCCACCCCGGCCACCCCGGCCCGCTGAGCCGACCCGCCGATGGAGATCGTGGAAGGGATCGGAGTCGGCGTCGCGATAGTCGTCGTCGCGCTCCTGATCCTCTTCATTCGGCGGGCCCTGTTCACCCGTAGCGGGGGCATCATCCGGCTGAGCGTCCGGGTCACCACCATGCTCGACGGTCGCGGTTGGTCGCCCGGCTTCGGTCGCTTCGTCGGTGACCAGCTCCGGTGGTACCGCATGTTCAGCTTCGCGCTGCGCCCGAAACGGGTGCTCTCCCGCAAGGGGCTGGCGGTGGAGCGACGCCGGCTGCCGGAGGGGCAGGAGCGCCTCTCGATGCCGTCGGACTGGGTGATCCTGCGCTGTACCAGTCACCACGCCCCGGTCGAGATCGCCATGGCGCGATCCACGGTCACCGGCTTCCTCTCCTGGCTCGAGGCCGCCCCTCCGGGGGCGGTCTCGCCGCGTATGGCCTCGCAGGACTGGCCCGCCGCCTGACGCCCGGTCGGGTTGTCAGCACGCTCTGTCGCCTTCGGGTGGAAACGGCTTGGCGATGACGCGAGTGATGTGTGGTCGCCCCCCCCGAACACACCCATAGCACCCCACTCCGCCGTCTGCGGCGCCACACCCATCATCGGCCGAGCGGGGGCGCGAGTGGAGCGCTGTGGACGTCTCGGGGGGCCGGAGACGTCCACAGAGCGCCTGTCGGTGCTTGCACACCCTCGTGTTAAGCGGGGCCCTTCCTCTACCGGAGGCGTTAAGCGGGGGCCCCTCCTTAACCGAACGAGGCGACCAGCTCGACCTCGTACCCCTGGTTGTCGGTGAGGTAGGCGGCGTAGCTGTCCGGGCCGCCGGCGTGCGGATGCCGGTCCGGGAAGAGCAACGCCCAGCCGTGCTCGGGGGCGGCGGCGACCAGGCGGTCGACGGCCGTCGGCGGGCCGGCATGGAAGGCCAAATGGTTGAGGCCCGGCGCGAGCCGGTCGTGGACGCGGCCGGCGAGCGCCGGCGACTCCTCCAGCACCAGGTAGGTGGGCCCGTGCCGCCAGGACCGGCCGGCCGGCCAGTCCTGGTACGGCGTCCAGCCCAGCTCGCCGAGAAGCCAGCCCCAGGCACGTCTGGCCGCCGCCAGGTCGGGTACCCAGACCTCCACGTGGTGCAGGCCGCCGGCGGTCAGCGTTTCCCGCCCGGCACCCATAGCACGTCTCCGCCCGGATTGGCCGTTCTTGACAGGATGAAAAGCAGATCGGAGAGCCGGTTGAGATACTTTGCCGGGAGGGTGCTGGTCCGGTCGGGGTCGACCGTGACGAGCGCCCATGCCGCACGCTCGGCGCGCCGGGCGGTCGTCCGTGCCACGTGCAGCAGTGCCGCGCCCGCGGTGCCGCCGGGGAGGATGAAGGAGTCGAGCTTGCTCAGGCGCGCGTTGTATTCGTCGCACCAGCCTTCGAGGCGCTCGACGTACTCCTCGGTGACCCGCAGCGGCGGGTACGCGGGGTCCGGCTCCACCGGCGTCGCCAGGTCCGCTCCGACGTCGAACATGTCGTTCTGCACGGTTTCCAGCACGGTACGCAGGTCGTCGGGGAGTTGCCCGAGGGCGAGGGCGACGCCGATGGAGGCGTTGCACTCGTCGACGTCCGCGTACGCGACGATCCGTGGATCGGTCTTCGGCACCTGCTCGTTGTTGCTCAGCCTGGTCATGCCGGCGTCGCCGGCCTTGGTGTAGATGCGCGTGAGGTGGACGGCCATGACGCACAGCCTACGGATACCGGACCTGACCATCCCGGTGCGGCCGGACCGGCCGACCGCGGTGGGGCCGGGTGACGCCGGCGACCCGGCGGTCAGCGACGTCGACGTCATCCGGGTACGGGGGGAGGCCCGGCTGGCCGGCACCGTGCACGTGGTGGGCGCGAAGAACTCGGCGTTGAAGCTGATGGCCGCCGCGCTGCTCGCGCCCGGCCGGAGCGTGATCACCAACGTGCCCCGGATCACCGACATCGCGATCATGGGTGAGGTGCTGCGGCGGCTCGGCTGCGGCGTACGCTTCGGCCCGGACGACCCGGTCGACCCGATGGTGGCCCGCGGCGGCAAGGAACGGTCCCGCTCGGTCGTCATCGACGTGCCGGAGCGGCCCGGCGCGGAGGCCGACTACGAGTTGGTCCGCCGGCTGCGTGCCTCGATCTGTGTGCTCGGCCCGCTGCTGGCCCGCCGCGGGCACGTGCGGGTGGCCCACCCCGGCGGCGACGCCATCGGCTCGCGCGGCCTGGACATGCACATCGCCGGGCTGGCCCGGATGGGCGCGGAGATCTCCGGCGAGCACGGGTTCGTCATCGCCGAGGCGCCGGACGGGCTGCACGGCGCGGACATCGTGCTGGACTTCCCGAGCGTCGGCGCGACCGAGAACCTGGTGATGGCGGCCGTGCTGGCCCGGGGCGGCACGACGATCGACAACGCGGCCCGGGAGCCGGAGATCGTCGACATCTGCACCATGCTGAGCCGGATGGGCGCCCGGATCGAAGGGGCCGGCACGTCGACGCTGCGCATCGTCGGCGTGCCCGGCCTGCGCCCGGTGCGGCACGCCACGGTGGGGGACCGGATCGTCGCCGGCACCTGGGCGTTCGCCGCGGCGATGACCCGGGGCGACGTCACCGTGACCGGCCTGGACCCGGCGTACCTGGCGGTCGCGCTGGACAAGCTGGTCGCGGCCGGCGGCCTGGTGGAGACGCGCGGCGACACCTTCCGGGTACGGATGGACGACCGGCCGGCGGCGGTGGACGTGGTCACGTTGCCCTTCCCGGGGTTCGCCACCGACCTGTTGCCGATGGCGATCGGGCTGGCCGCGGTCAGCGAGGGCGGTTCCCTGATCACGGAGAACATCTTCGACGGCCGGTTCATGTTCGCCAACGAGATGATGCGGCTCGGCGCGGAGATCCGTACCGATGGTCACCACGCCCTGGTGTGCGGCCGGGAGCGGCTCTCCGGCGCGCCGGTGCGCGCCACCGACATCCGGGCCGGCGCCGGCCTGATCATCGCCGGGCTCTGCGCGGACGGGGTCACCGAGGTGTCGCACGTGCACCACGTCGACCGGGGTTACCCGGACTTCGTGGCGGACCTGCGGGCGCTCGGCGTCGAGGTGGAGCGGGGCACCGCGCCGGAGGAACCGGACCTGGCCATCTGACGCTCCTTATCCCTCGTTAAGTAGGGTTCTCCAGGACAGTGGAGAACCACGGGCGAGGGAGAAGCAGATGGCGGGTCGACTGGCGGTCGTCGGTGCCGGGCTGATGGGCTCGGGCATCGCTCAGGTCGCGGCGCAGGCGGGCTGGCAGGTGACGCTGCGCGACGTGGACGACGCGGCCACGGAGCGGGGCGTCGACGGCATCCGGAAGTCGCTGGCGAAGTTCGCCGAGAAGGGCAAGATCGAGGCGTCCGACGTCGAGGCGACGCTGAGCCGGATCACCCCGACCACCGAGCTGGAGGCGGCGGCCGACGCGGACATCGTGGTCGAGGCCGTCTTCGAGAAGATCGAGATCAAGCACGAGGTGTTCCGCGCGCTGGACAAGATCTGCAAGGCGGACGCGGTGCTTGCCACCAACACCTCGGCCATCCCGGTCACCCAGATCGCCACCGCCACGCAGCGTCCGGAGTCGGTGGTCGGCACCCACTTCTTCTCCCCGGTGCCGATGATGAAGCTCTGCGAGCTGGTCCGGGGCTACAAGACGAGCGACGCGACGATGGACGCCGCCCGGGGTTTCGCCGAGGAGATCGGCAAGACGGTGGTGGTGGTCAACCGGGACATCGCCGGCTTCGTCACCACCCGGCTGATCTGCGCCCTGGCGATGGAGGCGGTCAAGCTCGTCGAGTCCGGCGTGATCTCCGCCGAGGACCTGGACACCGCCTGCAAGCTGGGTTTCGGGCACGCCATGGGCCCGCTGGCCACGGTCGACCTGACCGGCGTGGACGTGCTGCTCAACGCCACCCGCAACATCTACACCGACACCGCCGACGAGAAGTTCTTCCCGCCGGAGCTGCTCCAGCGCATGGCCACCGCTGGTGACCTGGGCCGCAAGACCGGGCAGGGCTTCTATCCGTACTGAGCGCGGCTACCGCCCCGGACGACTCACGTCCGGGGCGGGGTGAGCGCGGCGCCGAGCAGCGCGAACGCGTCGGGGATGACGGTGCCCCAGTAGCCGAAGTTGTGCCGCCCGTCCGTCCAGGCCGCGCGTACCGGGCGCTCGGGCAGCGCCCGGTCCAGGGCCCGGACATCCTTGAGGAAGTTGTCCTGCCGGCCGCACCAGAGCCCGACCGGGGTGCCACGCAGCTTGTCGACGCCGGTGAAGACCGCGTCGCCGGGGCGCACCGCGGGGGAGAAGGCCGCGGCCATCCGCAGCCATTTCGGGTACGCCTCGGCGAGCAGCAGCGCCCCGAAGCCCCCCATCGACCAGCCCCAGACGGCCACCCGGCTGCTGTCGAAGCCGCGCCGGGCGCACCAGGCGGGCACCTCCTCGCGCACCATCCGCTGCGGGTCGTCGTCGCCGCTCCGGCGCCAGGAGAGCCGGCCACCTGTCGCGCCGGCGAGCGCGAACGGCGGTGCGCCGCGGCGTACGGCGTCGGAGAGGAAGCGGGCCAGCCCGAACCGGCCGTAGTCGCGCGGGGTGGCCGACGCGCCGTGCAACACCAGGCAGACGGGCAGGCCGCGGCCGTCGCCGTACCCCTCGGGCACCGCCGTCCAGAGGTCGACCTCCCGGCCACGGGCGCCGGACGCGATGCGGATCAGCCGCTCGTCTCCGGCCGGCGCGTCCGGCAGGGCGGGGGCCGGCCCGCGGCGGGGCCCGGACAGTTGCCGGGCGGCCAGCCCGCCGACCAGGCCGGCGCCGGCGACCCCTCCGGCGGCGGTGAGCAGCGTCCGCCGGCTCAGCGTGCGTCCCATGCCGGGCAGTGTGCCACCCCGGGTGTTAAGCGGGGCCCCTTCCTCTACGCCAGGCGTTAAGAAGGGGCCCCGCCTTACCACCTCAACCGTCGCGGCGCGTCGTCCAGCGGAAGGTGGTCAGGCACAGCAGCAGGCCGATCACGCACCATGCGCCCAGCACCAGCGCCACCCGGCCCAGCTCGAACGAGCCGCCCGGCTCCTGGGCGCCGAAGCTGTCCGGCAGGAACACCGAGCGCAGCCCCTGGCACATCCACTTGAGCGGGAAGAGCGCGGCGACCTGCTGCATCCAGGTCGGCAGGCTGGTGAAGACGAAGAACACGCCGGAGATGAACTGGAGGACCAGCGCGACCGGGGTGACCACGGCCGAGCCGCTGCGGGCGGTGCGGGCCAGCGACGAGATGGCGATGCCGCAGAGCGTGCAGGCGGTGACGCCGAGGACGGCGACCCAGCCGAACGTCAGCCACTTGGCGGCGGTCTGCGGCAGGTCGAGGTCGAACAGCGCCACCGACACGGCGAGCAGCAGCGCGGTCTCGGCGATGCCGATCGCCACCACCATGAGCACCTTGCCGGCGAACCAGACCCACTTCGGCATCGGCGTGCCCCGGTAGCGCTTGAGCACGCCCCGGTCCCGCTCGATCGGGATCCAGATGCCGAGGTTCTGGAAGCTCACCGTCATCAGGCCGGTCGCGATCATGCCGGTGATGAAGTATTGCGTGTAGCTGACGCCCGGGGCGATCTCGTCACTGAAGATCGCCGCGAAGATCAGGATCATGATGATCGGGAAGCCCATCGTGAAGACGACGGACTCCCGGCTGCGCAGGAACTGGGTGATCTCCAGCCGGCCCTGGCGCAGCGCCAGCGCGCCCGCGCCGGGCCGCCGGGTCGGCGCGGCGGCGACCGGGGCCGCCGGCTTCGTCGTGGTGGTCATCAGTGTCCGATCATCCGCAGGTAGACGTCTTCCAGGGTGGGCCGGCGCACGGCCAGGCCGGGCACCTCGCCGCCGAACCGCGCGGCCAGCTCGGCCACGAGCGCCGTCGGCGTCGCGGTCTCCGCCGACTCGGCCAGCCCGTCCGGGGTACGCCAGGAGACGGTCGCCAGCGACTCCTGCCGGTTGCCCAGCGCGTTCGGCGGCGCGACCTCGATCACCCGCCCGGCGGCGATCACGCCGACCCGGTCGGCGAGCGCCTCGGCCTCGTCCAGGTAGTGCGTGGTGAGCACGATCGTGGTGCCGGCGGCGGAGAGGTCCCGGATCAGCTCCCAGAACTCGCGCCGGGCCTCCGGGTCGAAGCCGGTGGTCGGCTCGTCGAGGAAGAGCAGCTCGGGGCGGCCGACGATGCCCAGCGCCACGTCCAGGCGGCGCTTCTGCCCGCCGGAGAGCGTGTGCGTACGGGCCTTGGCCTTGGCGCCCAGCCCGACCCGCTCGACCACCTTGGCCGGGTCGTCGGCGTCCGGATAGAAGCCGGAGAAGTGCCGGACCACCTCGCCGACGGTCAGCTCGTCGAACTCGCCGGTGCCCTGGAGCACGATGCCGACCTTCGCGCGCCAGGTGGCGTCCGGTGAAGCCGGGTCGACGCCGAGCACCCGGACCTCGCCGGCGTCGCGGTGCCGGTAGCCCTCCAGGATCTCCACCGTGGTGGTCTTGCCCGCGCCGTTCGGGCCGAGCAGGGCGAACACCTCTCCCCGGTGGACGTCCAGGTCCACCCCGGCCACCGCGACGTTGTCGCCGTACGTCTTGCGCAGTCCCCGTACGGAGATCGCGAGCTGCTGGTCCATGCCTCAAGTGTGCGTCCTGCCGCCACCCGCCGCGGTCCCGGGTTCACTATATACGCGGGGTATACACCCGGTGTAGTCTCGGTCCATGACGGTGCCCCTGACCCTGCTCGGCCTGCTCGAACGCGAGCCCAGCCACGGCTACGACCTGAAACGCGACTACGACACCTTCTTCGGGCGCGGCAAGCCGTTGCCCTACGGGCAGGTCTACTCGACGCTCAGCCGGCTGGCCCGGGACGGAAAGGTGGTGGTCAGCGACGTCGAGCCCGGCGCCGGCCCCGACCGCAAGCGCTACGTCATCACCGACCGGGGCGCCACCGAGGTGGAGCACTGGCTGACCGAGCCGGTCGAACCGGAACCACACCTCCAGACCGTGCTGTTCGCCAAGGTCGTGCTCGCCCTCATGCTGGGCCGCCCGGCCGAGGAATACCTCGACACCCAGCGCGCCGCGCACCTGCGCCGGATGCGCGAGCTGACCGAGGTCAAGCGGGCCGGCGGGCTCGTCGACGTGATGCTCGCCGACCACGGCCTCTACCACCTGGAGGCCGACCTGCGATGGATCGAGACGGCCGGCGCCCGACTGGACGCGCTACGGAAGGCGGTACGGCGATGACCGTGACCATCGAGGCCCGGGACGTCACGTTCTCGTTCGGCGACACCCCGGCCCTGCGCGGCGCGAGCCTCGCCGTCGAGGCCGGTGAGATCGTCGCCGTGATGGGCCCCAGCGGCTCCGGCAAGTCGACGCTGCTGCACTGCCTGGCCGGCATCCTGGTGCCCGACTCCGGCGAGGTCCGCTTCGGTGACGTCCGGCTCGACGCGCTCGGCGAGGCGGAGCGGAGCGCGTTGCGCCGCGACCGCTTCGGGTTCGTCTTCCAGTTCGGCCAGCTCGTCCCGGAACTCACCGCGGCGGAGAACGTCGCGCTGCCGCTGCTGCTCGGCGGCGTCCGACGCGCCCCGGCGCTACGGTCCGCCCGCGCCTGGTTCGAGCGGCTCGGGCTGGGCGGCCTGGAGCACCGGCGCTCCGGCGAACTCTCCGGTGGGCAGGCCCAACGCGTGGCGCTGGCCCGTGGCCTGGTCGCCCGGCCGCAGGTGCTCTTCGCCGACGAGCCCACCGGCGCGCTCGACTCGCTCACCGGCGAGGAGGTGATGGACCTGCTCGTCGACACCGCCCGGGACCAGGGCACCACCGTCGTCCTGGTCACCCACGAACCGCGGGTCGCCGCGTACGCCGACCGGGAGGTCGTGGTGCGCGACGGCCGGATCAACGCGCCGGCCGGGGTCGCCTCGTGATCGCGCTCGCGCTGCGCCTGGCCGTCGCGGGCGGCCGGGAGGCGCTCGTCCGGCTGGCCGCCGTCGCCGCCGCCGTCGCGATCGGCACCGGGCTGCTGCTCACCACCGTGGCCGGCGTGCACGCCACGAACGCCCAGCTCGGCCGGTACGCCGCGATGTATCCGCAGGAGACGGCGGGCGGCGCCGCCGACCCGCTGCTCTGGTCGACCCGGACCGACTACTTCCACGGCGCGCAGATCGCCCGCGTCGACGTCGCCGCGACCGGTCCGACCGCGCCCACCCCGGTCGGCGTCCCCCGGGTGCCCGGCCCCGGCGAGTGGTACGCCTCCCCGGCGCTGCGGAAGCTGCTGGCCACCACCCCGGCGGACCAGCTCGCCGACCGCTATCCCGGCCGCGACCTCGGGACCGTCGGTCCGGCGGCGCTCACCTCGCCGGACACGCTGCTCATCCTCGTCGGCGGCACCCCGGAGCAGGTGGGCGCGCTGGACCGGGTCCGGAAGGTCACCCGGGTGGACGGCAACGAGGCGCCGTTACCGGAGACCGCGATCGACCTCATCCTCGGTGTGGTGGTCGGTGGGCTGCTCTTCCCCGTCCTCATCTTCATCGGCACCGCGACCCGGCTCGGCGCTGCCCGCCGGGAGCAGCGCTTCGCCGCGATGCGCCTGGTCGGCGCCACCCCACGACAGATCTCGGTGGTCGCGGCCGTGGAGGCCACCCTCGCGGCGGCGGCAGGCGTCGCGGTCGGCTTCGCGCTCTTCCTCGCGTTCCGCCGGCAGCTCGCCGGGATCCCGTTCACCGGCATGCCGTACTTTCCCGACGACCTCGCCCTCGGCGCGCCGGACGTGCTGCTGGTGGCGCTCGGCGTGCCGGTGGGCGCGGCGGTCGCCGCCCGGGTGGCGTTGCGCCGGGTGCGGATCTCCCCGCTCGGCGTCACCCGGCGGGTCACACCGAGGCCGCCGCGGGCGTACCGGTTGATCCCGCTCGTGCTCGGTTTCGCCGGGCTGGGCCTCGGCCTGCTCTACCGGCCCGAGACCGGCGACGGCCAGACCGCGCTCTTCCTGCCCGCCCTGCTGCTGGTGATGACCGGGCTGGTCACCGGCGGGCCCTGGCTGACCATGGTCGGCGCGCGGGCGATGGCCGCCCGGGCGCGCCGGCCGGCGGCGCTGATCGCCGCCCGCCGGCTCGCCGACAACCCGGCCGCCGGTTTCCGGGCGGTCAGCGGGGTGATGCTCGCGCTCTTCGTGACGACCGTGGCGGTCGGTGTGATGGGCACGATCGCCGCCGAGCGCGGCCCGGCCCCCCGAGGTTCGCTGGAGGCCGGTCGGCTGTCGTTCAATCTGGTGAACGACGCGCCGGTGCCCGCCGCGCTGCTGACCGACCTGGCCACGGTTCCCGGCGTGCACAATCCGGTGGTGGTCCGGCAGAACCCGGTGCGCGACCTCGGACACGAGCCCGGCGTGATCGCCTGCGCGGACATCCCACCCGCCTACGGGCGCTGTGCGCCGGGGGTGGCCGTGGCCGAGGTGGCACCGGGCCTGATCCCCTGGCGGGAGTCCGCCTCGGCGGACCGGATCTGGCCGGCGTCCACTGTCGACCCGGCCGCCCTGTCGGGGCTGCCGGCGGATTCGGTGGCGGTGGACGCGGACGGCGCGGCGGCCGTCGAGCGGGCCCGGACCGTCATCGAACGCGCGGTCCCCGCCTTCGTGGTGGCCCCGAACGTACCGGGCGACTTCGAGGCCGACTTCGCCGACACCATGCGGGGCTGGCAGCGGTTGGCCGACGTGGTCGTGGTGTCCAGCCTGGCGCTCGCCGGGTGCAGCCTGGCGGTCGCCGTGGCGGCCGGTCTCAGCGAGCGGAAGCGGCCGTTCAGCCTGCTGCGGCTCAGCGGCGCGCCGGTGCGGCTGCTGCGCCGGGTGGTGGTGCTGGAGAGCGCGGTGCCGATGCTGACCGTCGCCGCGGTCGCGGTCGGGATGGGACTGATCGCCGCGCACCTGTTCCTGCGCGCGCAGATGCACTACGAACTGCGCCTGCCCGGGGTCGGGTTCGCCGCCGTGGTGGCCGTCGGGCTGCTCGGCTGCCTCGCCGTCATCGCCGCCACGCTGCCGCTGCTGCAACGCGTCACCGGTCCGCAGACCGCCCGGAGCGAGTGATCCGCCAGGTGGGCCGACCACACCCGGAGCCCCGGTCGGCCCACCGGTGCAGCCATCCAACTGTGTGGTTTTGCACAGCCTCTTTTACTGAACGGTAACTTAGACTCCGGCCATGGACGACGTGATGCCGGGACGCCTGCCGGAGCGGGACCGCCCGTGGGTGATGCGCACGTACGCCGGGCACTCCTCCGCCGCGGCCTCCAACGCGCTCTTCCGCCGCAACCTGGCGAAGGGGCAGACCGGGCTGTCGGTCGCGTTCGACCTGCCCACCCAGACCGGATACGACCCCGACCACGAGCTGGCCGCCGGCGAGGTGGGCCGGGTCGGTGTGCCCGTGGCGCACCTCGGCGACATGCGTGCGCTCGTCGACGGCATCCCGCTGGCCGAGATGAACACCTCGATGACGATCAACGCGCCGGCCATGTGGATGCTTGCCCTCTACGGCACGGCCGCCGCCGAGCAGGGCGCCGACCTGCGCCGCTGCGCCGGCACCACGCAGAACGACATCATCAAGGAATACCTGTCCCGGGGGACCTACATCTTCCCGCCGGCCGCGTCGCTGCGGCTGACCGCCGACGTGGTCGCGTACACGCTGCGGGAGATGCCGCGGTGGAACCCGGTGAACATCTGCTCGTACCACCTCCAGGAGGCCGGCGCGACGCCGGTGCAGGAGGTCGGGTTCGCGCTCGCCACCGCCGTCGCCGTGCTGGACACCGTGCGCGACTCCGGCCAGGTGCCGGCCGAGCGGATGGGCGACGTGGTCCAGCGGATCTCCTTCTTCGTCAACGCCGGGGTGCGCTTCGTCGAGGAGATCGCCAAGATGCGCGCGTTCGGCGCGCTCTGGGACGAGATCACCCGCGACCGGTACGGCGTGACCGAGGCGAAGCAGCGCCGGTTCCGTTACGGCGTGCAGGTCAACTCGCTGGGCCTGACCGAGGCGCAGCCGGAGAACAACATCCAGCGGATCGTGCTGGAGATGCTCGGCGTCACGCTCTCCCGGGACGCCCGGGCCCGCGCCGTGCAGCTGCCCGCCTGGAACGAGGCGCTCGGCCTGCCCCGCCCGTGGGACCAGCAGTGGTCGCTGCGCATGCAGCAGGTCCTGGCGTACGAGTCGGACCTGCTCGACTATCCCGACCTGTTCGACGGCTCGCACGTGATGACCGCGCTCGTCGACGACATCGTGACCGGCGCCCGGGTCGAGCTGGACAAGGTACTGGAGATGGGCGGCGTGGTGACCGCCGTGGAGTCCGGCTACCTCAAGAGCGCACTCGTCGCCTCGCTCGCCGACCGCCGCCGGCGGATGGAGTCCGGCGCGGACGTGGTGATCGGCGTCAACCGGTTCACCGAGACCGAGCCGTCCCCGCTGACCGCGGCCGGCGCCGAGGCGATCGAGCAGGTGGACCCGGCCGTCGAGGCGACCGCCGCGGCCGGCGTACGCGAGTGGCGGATCCGCCGGGACGCGGTGGCCGTGGACGCCGCGCTGGACCGGCTGCGCGCGGACGCCGCGACCACGACGAACCTGATGCCGGCGACGCTCGCCTGCGTGGCCGCGGGAGTGACCACGGGGGAGTGGGCGGGCGCGCTGCGCCGGGTCTTCGGCGAGTACCGGGCGCCGACCGGGCTGGCCGGCGCGGCCGGGGCGGGCGGCGACCCGGGCCTCGCCGCGGTCCGCGAGCGGGTCGCCGCCACCGCCCGCGAACTGGGCACCGGCCGCCTGCGCCTGCTGGTCGGCAAGCCGGGGCTGGACGGGCACTCCAACGGCGCCGAGCAGATCGCGGTGCGCGCCCGCGACGCCGGCTTCGAGGTGGTCTACCAGGGCATCCGGCTGACCGCCGGGCAGATCGTGGCCGCCGCCGTGGAGGAGGACGTCGACCTGGTCGGCCTCTCCGTGCTCTCCGGCTCGCACCTGGCCGCCGTGCCGGCGGTGCTGGCCGGGCTGCGCGCCGCCGGGCGGGGTGACCTGCCGGTGGTGGTGGGCGGCATCATCCCGCCGGCCGACGCGGAGGCGCTGCTCGCCGCCGGGGTGGCGCGGGTGTTCACGCCGAAGGACTTCGCGCTCACCGGCATCATCGACGAGCTGGTCACCGTCATCCGCGACCGGATGTAAGGAGGGGGCCCCGCTTAACGCATTCGGTAGAGGCGGGGCCCCCGCTTAACACCGGATCCGCCCCGGCAGCGCGTGCAAAAGCCTAAAGTGGGGGCAAGAAACCACGAAAGGGCGGAAAGATGACCGCGTCGATGGAGATGCCCCGGGTCCAGGAGTGCGCCGTCCGGTCCTGCGCCTACAACCACACGAACGACTGCCACGCCTTCGCCATCACGATCGGCAGCAGCGACCACGCGCACTGCCACACCTACGTGGACATGCCGGTGCGCGGCGGCATCGAGCAGCTGACCGCCCAGGTGGGCGCCTGCTCACGTGCCGACTGCCAGCACAACTCCGACCTGGAGTGCCACGCCCCCGCCATCACCGTCGGCCCGGACATGGACATGGCCGACTGCATGACCTACCGCAGTCGCTGAAGCCGGGGCAGGCTCAGACGCGGAACCCGGCGGCGCGGGCCGCGGCGCGTTCCCGACGCCGGTCGGAGCGGCGGCGGAACAACCACGCCACGAAGGCCACCAGGCCGACCGCGAACACCAGCACCAGCACCGGCAGCAGGATCGCCGCCACCGACATGACCACGCTCGTGGCGTCCTCGGCGGTGCTGGCCACAGGTGCGCCGAAGCCGGCCGTGGCCGCGTTGACGACCGGCCGGGCGGCGGCCTTGAGCAGGTGCACGCCGAGCGCGATGAGCACGCCGACGACCACCGGCACCCACTGGTGGGTGGAGAAGAACGTGTCCGGGTCGCTGACCGTGACCGTCTCCGCGCCGGAGCCGGCGCCGAAGGCCAGGCCGCCCGCGGTCGGCCGGACCACCGTCTGCACCACGTCGTTCACATGGTCCACCACCGGCACCTTGTCGGCGACCACCTCGACCGCGAGCAGGACGGTGAGGATCAGCAGCACCCAACCGTTGCCGAGCCACTGCCAGCCGCTCGGCAGCTCGATCAGGTCGGTGTAGCGGGCCAGCAGGCCCATCAGCATCAGCGGGATGTAGGCGTTGAGGCCCGCCGAGGCGGCCAGGCCGGAACCGGTGAGGACTTCGAGCACGATCTCAATATGGCACCGGTACGCCAGTGGCGCTCGTCGGCGCCGGCCGAGGGCTCGGCTACCCTCGTCGGGTGCGGTTGGTCATTGCGAAGTGCTCGGTGGACTATGTCGGACGACTCTCGGCCCACCTGCCGCCGGCCACCCGGCTGCTCATGGTGAAGGCGGACGGCTCGGTGTCGATTCACGCGGACGACCGGGCCTACAAGCCGTTGAACTGGATGAGCCCGCCGTGCCGGCTGGAGGAGGCCCCCGGCGTGTGGCGGGTGGTCAACAAGGCCGGCGAGGAGCTGCGCATCACCCTGGAGGAGATCTTCCAGGACACCTCGTACGAGCTGGGCCTCGACCCCGGCCTGCGCAAGGACGGCGTGGAGGCGCACCTCCAGGAGTTGCTCGCCGCCAACCCGACGACGCTGGGGGAGGGCTTCACCCTGGTCCGGCGGGAGTACATGACCGCGATCGGCCCGGTCGACCTGCTCTGCCGGGACGCCAACGCCGGCGCGGTCGCGGTCGAGGTGAAGCGGCGCGGCGAGATCGACGGGGTGGAGCAGCTCACCCGCTATCTGGAGCTGATGAACCGCGATCCGCTGCTCGCGCCGGTCACCGGCGTGTTCGCGGCGCAGGAGATCAAGCCGCAGGCGCGGGTGCTCGCCACCGACCGCGGCATCCGCTGCGTGGTGGTCGACTACGACAAGCTGCGTGGCATCGAACGCGACGAGCTGACGCTGTTCTGAGCCGGGGCCGCTCGGCGTCGCCGGTGACCCGACCGGTCAGCGCCCCCGGCCGTACATCAGCTTGGCCACCCTGACCAGGCGCGCGACGTCGGCCGGGGTGCGCTCGAACGTCATGGCCGGCAGCAGCGAGCGCGCCCGACGTCGGGTGACCGCCTTGGCCCGGCCGAACTCGCGCAGCCCGTCCTCACCGTGGATCCGGCCGAAGCCGGACTCGCCGGTCCCGCCGAACGGCAGCGTCGACATGCCGGCGAAGGTGAGCGCCGAGTTGACCGAGGCCATCCCGGAGCGCAGCCGCCGCGCCACGGCCACCGCCCGCGCCCGGCCGAAGACCGAACCCCCGAGGCCGTACGGCAGCGCGTTGGCGCGCTCGACGGCCTCGTCGACGTCGCGGACCCGGTTGACGGTGAGCGTCGGGCCGAACGTCTCCTCGCGTACGGCGGTCGAGTCCTCCGGCACGTCGACGAGCACGGTCGGGTGCACGTACGGCGGTTGGACCGCCTCCGGGCCGCCGAGCACCGCCCGGCCGCCCCGGGCGACCGCGTCGTCGATGTGCCGGCGGATGACGTCGATCTGGGCCGGCATGGTGATCGGGCCGAGGTCGGCCCCGTCGGCGCCGACGGTCAACCGGCCGGCCCGCGCCGTCACCCTGTCGACGAAGGCGTCGAAGACCTGGTCGACCGCGTAGACCCGCTCGATGCCGATGCAGGTCTGCCCGGCGTTGGTCAGCCCGCCCCACACGGCCGCGTCGGCGGCGGCGTCCAGGTCGGCGTCCGCGTCCACGATCATGGCGTCCTTGCCGCCGGCCTCCAGCAGCACCGGGGTGAGCGTCTCGGCGCAGGCCGCCATGACCTTCTTCGCGGTGGCGGTCGAGCCGGTGAAGGCCACCTTCGCCACCCCGGAGCGGCACAGCGCCGCGCCGACGTCGCCCAGCCCGTGCACCGCCTGGAACACCTGCTGCTCCGGCACCACCTCGGCGAACCGGTCGACAAGCCACTGGCCCACGGCCGGGGTGTACTCGCTCGGCTTGAACACCACCGCGTTGCCGGCGGCCAGCGCGTACGCGGCGGAGCCGATCGGGGTGAACACCGGATAGTTCCACGGGCCGATCACGCCGACCACCCCGTACGGCTGGTATTCGAGGTGGCCGGTGAACTCGGCGAGGATCAGCCGGGAGCGGACCCGCCGGGGCCCGAGCACCCGCCGCGCGTTGCGGGCGGCCCAGTCGATGTGCTCCAGCGCGGTGAGGACCTCCACCACCGCGTCGCCGACCGGTTTGCCGCTCTCAAGGTGCATCAGGTCGGCCAGCTCCTCGATGCGCCGGGCCAGCACGCCGCGCCAG
Organism: Micromonospora sp. WMMD975; assembly: GCF_029581215.1. Taxonomy (NCBI): domain Bacteria; kingdom Bacillati; phylum Actinomycetota; class Actinomycetes; order Micromonosporales; family Micromonosporaceae; genus Micromonospora; species Micromonospora sp. WMMD975. The sequence continues at coordinate 4,543,003 of NZ_CP120739.1, read as the reverse complement.
CGCTGGAGCCGGTCCCGGCGGCCGGTGAAGCCGAGCCCGGCCCACCAGTCGGCGGCGGCGCGGGCCCGGTCGACGGTGGCGCGCACGTCCGCCTCGGTCGCCACCGGGAGCCGCCCGGCCTCCGCGCCGGTCGCCGGGCTGGTCGACACCAGTCGACCGGCCTCGATGAGCGGGGTTCCGGGGACATGCACACTGGTCATGGCCGCAGTGTAAACCCGAACGTTACTCACTGGTAGGTGTCGCGGGCCGCGCAAGCAGGGCGTACCGACGGTCGTCATATCGACGCATGTGATAGCCGATCGCGCCCTTCCCGCCCACCCGAACGGCGAACGGGAGATGACCGGCCGGGGTCACGGGGGTGACCACGCGGTGGTGGGGAGCCACTACGGTGACGTGGCAGGCTGACCGCGGGGCGATGTGGGGTGGAGGTCGACTTGTCGATGGAGGAGCATCCTGAGCTGATGCCGTTGCTGACGGTGTCCGGCGGGGCGATGCGTGGGCTGAGTTTCCGGATCGGCCGGGGCGTGCAGGTGATCGGCCGCGCGCCGGAAGCCGACGTCGTGCTCGCCGACGCGCACCTGAGCCGGCGGCACGCAAGCGTCCAGGCCACCGGCGAGGGGGTGCTGCTCACCGACCTCGGCTCGACGAACGGCACCTGGCTCAACGACACCCGGGTCGTCGGCAGCGTGCCGGTCTCCGACGGGGACGTGATCCGGCTCGGCCGGACCGACCTGCGTCTCTACGACCCGGGCGTGGCCCGGACCGACCCGGTCGGGATGAACTTCGGCCGCCCGCGCCGCGACCAGCGGCCCACGCTGCCGCTGCCGGTCCCGGCACCCAGGCATCCGATCGAGGCGCGCACCCCGCAGCCCGCCGACGCGAGCTGACCGCACGCGCCCCGCGCGCTCGCTTTCCCGTGAAACAGGGGAGTGGGGCGGGGTGTGTGGGGTGGGGACATGGAACTCGGCGGGGGTGGTGTGTCAGTGTGCGCGGATGCGGAGCACGCGGCACACGGTCCAGGCGAACGGCATCACCCAGGCGGTCCGGGTGGCCGGGCCGCCGGACGGCGTGCCGGTGCTGCTCGTGCACGGCAACGTCTCGTCGTCGGCGTTCTGGGAGCCGCTGCTGTCCCGGCTGCCGGAGACGCTCCGGGTGGTCGCCCCCGACCTGCGCGGATACGGCGAGACCGACACCGCCCCGGTCGACGCCACCCGAGGGCTGAGGGACTTCGCCGACGACGTGGCCGCCCTGCTCGACACACCCGGGCTGTTCGCGCCCGGGGCCCGGCCGGTGGTGGTCGGGCACTCCCTCGGCGGCGGGGTGGCGATGCGGTTGCTCGTCGACCAGCCGGAGCGGGTGGCCGGGCTGCTGCTGGAGGCGCCGGTCTCCCCGTACGGCTTCGGCGGCACCCGGGACCTCGACGGCACCCCCACCACGCCCGACTTCGCCGGCACCGGTGCGGGCGGCGCGAACCCCGACTTCGTGGCCCGGCTCGCCGCCGGTGACCGGGGCGCGGACGGCCCGACCAGCCCGCGCAACGTGCTGCGGGCCGCGTACGTGGCCGATCCGGCGTCGCTCGGCGAGCACGAGGACCTGCTGCTGGAGAGCATGCTGACCACCGCCACCGGGGACGACAACTATCCCGGCACGGCGGTCGCCTCGGCCCACTGGCCGGGGACCGCCGCCGGGCCGCGCGGCGTGCTCAACACGCTGGCCCCGGCCCACTTCCGGCTCGCCGACGAGCTGGTCGCCGTCCCGGTCAAGCCGCCGGTGACCTGGGTACGCGGTGACGCCGACGTGATCGTGTCGGACACCTCGCTGTTCGACCTGGCGTACCTCGGTCAGCTCGGGATCGTGCCCGGCTGGCCGGGCGCGGACGAGTGCCCACCGCAGCCGATGGTGGGTCAGACCCGCGCGGTGCTGGACCGCTACGCGGCGGCCGGCGGGGCGTACCGGGAGGTGGCGCTGCCGGGCTGCGGGCACAGCCCGCACCTGGAACGGCCGGCTGGGTTCGTCGCCGAGTTGCTGGCGCTCGCCGGGGGGCCCGCGCCCGCCTGAGGCGTGGTGCGTGAAATATCCCACGGCGTCTCGACAACACTGCGTCACATGGCAGACTCCGGCGCATAACCTTAGCGGCCGTTCAAGTCGGCAACGGCGGAGGCAACCGAGGGAGGCCGGTCGTGGCGCGCGAGTTCACCAGGGTGGGCGTGGTGGGTCTGGGCACCATGGGTGCCGGCATCGTCGAGGTGTTCGCCCGCAACGGACTCGACGTGACCGCCGTGGAGATCTCCGAGACCGCGCTGGAGCGGGGCCGGGTCACCCTGACCGGCTCCACCGACCGCGCGGTGGCCAAGGGCAAGCTCGCCGAGGCCGACCGGGACGCCCTGATGGCGCGGGTCGACTTCCGGGTCGGGCTGGACGCCCTGCACGACGTGGACCTGGTGATCGAGGCGGTGCCCGAGCACCTCGACCTCAAGCAGCGGATCTTCGGCGAGCTGGACCGGGTCTGCAAGCCCGAGGCCATCCTCGCCACCAACACGTCGTCGCTGAGCGTCACCGAGATCTCCGTCGCCACCAGCCGGCCGAACCAGGTCATCGGCATCCACTTCTTCAACCCGGCGCCGGTGATGAAGCTGGTTGAGGTCGTCCGCACGGTGGTCACCTCGGCCGACGTGGTGGCCGACGTGGAGGGGCTGTGCGCGCGGCTCGGCAAGGTCGACGTGACGATCAGCGACCGGGCCGGGTTCATCGCCAACGCGCTGCTGTTCGGCTACCTGAACCACGCGGTCGGCATGTTCGAGGCCCGCTACGCGACCCGCGAGGACATTGACGCCGCCATGAAGCTCGGCTGCGGCCTGCCGATGGGCCCGCTGGCGCTGATGGACCTGATCGGCCTGGACACTGCGTACGAGATCCTCGACACGATGTACCGGCGCGGCGGCCGGGACCGCCGGCACGCCCCGGCCCCGCTGCTCAAGCAGATGGTCACCGCCGGGCTGCTCGGCCGGAAGTCCGGGCGCGGCTTCTACACCTACGAGCGGCCGGGCTCACCGAAGGTCGTACCCGACGAGCACACGCCGGTGGCCGCGGACGCCGCGCCCGCCGACGGCGCCCGTGCCGTCGCGAAGGTCGGTGTCGTCGGCTCCGGCACCATGGCCACCGGCATCATCGAGGTCTTCGCCAAGGCCGGCTACGAGGTCGTCTCGGTGACCCGGGGCGCGGAGAAGTCCGCCACGGTCTGCGAGGCGGTCAAGACGTCGCTCAACAAGGGCGTGGTCCGGGGCCGGCTCGCCGAGACCGACCGGGACGCCGCGCTCGGCCGGGTCACCTGGTCCGCCACGCTCGAACACCTCGCCGACGTCGACCTGGTGGTCGAGGCCGTGGTCGAGGAGTTGAGCGTCAAGAAGGCGCTGTTCGCCAGCCTGGACGAGATCTGCAAGCCGGGCGTCGTGCTCGCCACCACCACCTCGTCGCTGCCGGTCATCGACGTGGCGATGGCCACCCAGCGCCCGGCCGACGTGGTCGGCCTGCACTTCTTCAACCCGGCGCCGGTGATGCCGCTGGTGGAGGTCGTGCGGACCATCCGCACCTCCGGCGAGACCTCGGCCACCGCCCGTGCGGTCTGCGCGGCGCTCGGCAAGACCGCCGTGGTCTGCGGCGACCGGTCCGGCTTCATCGTCAACGCGCTGCTCTTCCCGTACCTGAACGACGCGGTGAAGATGCTGGAGGCCAGCTACTCCACCGCCGACGACATCGACCACGCGATGAAGCTCGGCTGCGGCTACCCGATGGGCCCGTTCGAGCTGCTCGACGTGGTCGGCCTGGACGTCTCGCTGGCCATCCAGCGGGAGCTGTACCTGGAGCTGCGCGAGCCCGGCTTCGCGCCGGCGCCGCTGCTGGAGCACCTGGTCACCGCCGGCTACCTGGGGCGCAAGACCGGCCGCGGGTTCCGCGACCACACCAACCGCTGAGCGGGTCAAACGGCCCGCGCCGCTGACGGCGTCCTGCCCCCGGAGGGGCGCGCCCGTACCAGGATCGCCCGGAGGTCGGCCGTACGCTGGTAACCGTGAGCCCTCGTCGCAATCGGCCCCGCCGGGATGACAGCACCGGCCTGGACGCCGAACGAGCCCGACACGGCGTGTCGACCGTGCAGCAGTGGCGCGACGGCGACTGGCAGGTGCGCGCGGTCAGCGGCGGGGCGTCCGCCAAGACGTACCGCTGTCCCGGTTGTGACCAGGAGATCCGGCCCGGCGTGGCGCACCTGGTGGCCTGGCCGGCGGACGACCGGGGTGACCTGACCGACCGCCGGCACTGGCACAGTGGCTGCTGGCGGGCCCGGGACCGGCGCCTGCCGAACCTCCAGCGCGGTCGCGGCGCCCCCCGCCACGGCTGAGCGATCTGGATCACCAGGTTCCCGCCCCGGCGGGCGGCGCGACCGGCGACGCGGGAGACTGGGGCGGTGAGCACTCCGATCCGCGCCTCGTCGATCCTGCCCGGCCGCCGGGAAGACATCGAGCTGCACACCGCCGACGGGCTGACGCTCGTCGGCGAGCTGGCCCGGCCGCTGGAACGTGCGCCGGTCGGCACCCTGGTCTGCCTGCACCCGCTGCCCACCCACGGCGGGATGATGGACAGCCACGTGTTCCGCAAGGCGGCCTGGCGGCTGCCCGCGTTGGCCGATCTGGCCGTGCTCCGGTTCAACACCCGGGGGACCAGCAGCGTCCGCGGCACCAGCGAAGGCACGTTCGACAACGCCGTCGACGAGCGGTTCGACGTGGCCGCCGCGATCGAGTACGCCGAATTCCACGAGCTGCCGAACATCTGGCTGGTGGGCTGGTCCTTCGGCACCGACCTGGCGTTGAAGCACGGCTGCGACCCGGCGGTGGCCGGCGCGATCCTGCTCTCCCCGCCGCTGCGCTACTCCGCCCCGGAAGACCTCCAGGTGTGGGCCGACTCGGGTCGGCCGCTCACCGCCCTGGTGCCGGAGTTCGACGACTACCTGCGCCCCGAGGAGGCCCGGCGGCGGTTCGCCGCGATTCCACAGGCCGAGGTGGTCGGCGTGGACGGCGCCAAGCACCTCTGGGTCGGCGACGCGGAGAAGGTCCTCGACGAGATCGTCCGGCGGGTCGCCCCGGCCGTGCCGTTGCCGCTGCCGACCACCTGGGACGGCCCGATGGAGACCGGCGACGTCAGCGCCTACGCCGACCGCACGGTGGCCGCGTTCGCCGACACCCCGGTCCCCGGGCCGGAGCAGCGGAACGCCGGGTAACGCTCAGCGCGCGTCCTGCCGGGGCAGCACCACCTCGCGGAGGATCAGCTGCAACGCGGCCACCGTGGGGATCGCGATCAGCGCGCCCACCACGCCCAGCAGCGACACCCCGAGCAGCGCGGCGAGCAGTGCGGCCACCTCGTTCACCGACACCGCGCGGCGCATGATCTTCGGGTAGATCAGGTAGTTCTCCACCTGCTGGTAGACCACGAAGAACACCAGGCAGGCGATGCCCACCGGCAGGTCGGTGGCGAGGCCGACGAGCGTCACCACCACCGCGCCCAGGGTCGCCCCGATCTGCGGGATCAGGTCGGTCACCGCGACCACCACGGCCAGGGCGAACGGGTACGGCAGATCGATCACCATCGCGAAGACAAACGTGCTCGCCCCGGCCAGCACCGCGATGGCAAGCGCGCCGACCATGTACGCGCCGACCCGGGCCAGGATCTCGTCGCCGATCAGCCGCACCCGTTCCCGGCGGGAGCGCGGCACCAGCGCGTAGCCGAGGTTGCGCAGCTTGTCGAAGTAGGCCAGGAAGTAGATCGTCAGCACCAGCACGGTCAGCACCCGGAAGAGCGTGCCGAAGATCAACTGTGCGCCGCCCAGCACGCCGCCGAGCGCCCGGCCGATCGTGTCGGCGTTCGCCGCCGACCGGACCCGCTCCATCACGTCGTACCGGACCACGAGATCGTTCACCGTGGGATTGCGCCGCAGGTCCTCGACGTAGCCGGGCAGCTGTTGGATGAACTGCCCGGACTGGGTCACCACCGGGGGCACCAGCGCCAGCAGGCCGCCGACGATGAGCAACACCACGGTCAGCGACACCACCGCCACGGCCAGCCCGTGCGGCAAGCCCCAACCGCGCAGCCGGACCACCGCCGGGTGCAGGCCCACCGCGAGGAAGAGCGCGATCACCACGAGCACCAGGATGCCGGCCGCGTTCCGCACGCCCAGGAACAACGCGTACGCCAGCAGCACGCCGAGCGCGCCGGTGAAGCCGACCAGGAAGCTGTTGCGTCGCAGTGGCCGCCCGGGCACCCCGAACCGCCCCGACGGTTCGAACTCACTCGGCTCGATGTCGGTGGCCGCGCTGCCCGCGCTGCCCGCGCTGCCCGCGCTGCCCGCGCTGCCCGCGCTGCCCGCGCTGCCCGCGCTGCCCGCGCTGCCGGCGCTGCCCGCGCTGCCCGCGCTGCCGGCGCTGCCCGCGCTGCCGGCGCTGCCCGCGGCGTCACCGGTGGGCGCGCTCGCGGACCTGCCGCTGTGCTTGAGGTAGGTGCTGTCGGTGTCGGTGTCGGTGCCCGTGTCGCTGCCGGTGCCGGTGTCCGAGGTGTCGGTGCTTCCGGCCTCGGCGACCGGGCCGGGTCCGGCGTGGGCGTCGCGGGTTGTGCCGGAACCCGGAGGTCGGGCGGGAGCGCCGTCCCCCAGGGCGGCGGTGCCGGGCGGTGCCGGGCTGTCGTCCTGGCCGGTGAACTCCGGCTCCGGGCGTAGCGCCTCGAACGGGTCGTCGTCCGGGGCTGCGGATCCCTCCTGCGACACCCGTGCCCTCCCGGCTACCCGTTGCCCCGCTCGGCGCGGCGGAGCGACTCGTGACGGGCCGCGTGTCGCCGACGCCGCTGCCCTCTGCCCGCAGGGTAGCCGCCTCCGCCTGCGCCGACCATCCCTCCACCACCTCCCGCCGTCCGGCTGTCCGGTGAGCGCCCGCGGGCCGTCTCCATCGCCTCAACGAACGTGGCGGACGTGGCGGACGTGGTGACCGGTCGGCGGTACCAGTTCGGTCCGGGGCACGCCAGATGCCGCAGTTCCCCCGACCTGGCGTGGACGTGCCGGGATGGGGAGTGGGCCTCCGGCCGAAGCCGATCCACGGGTCCGCATCCCGTCCACGGGTCCGCCGGTCTGGGTGCCATCCCGCTCTGCGACGACGCGCCCCGCCGCCCCGTATCCGCCCGACCCGCCCGACCCGCCCCCCGCGACGCCCACCGTCCCTCCCGTCAACCGAGACCGATCTCCCATCATGCGGAACAGCCGAGATCTTGGTACGAAACGGCCCCTCTGGGGGCCGTTTCGTACCAAGATCTCGGAGCGGCAGGGCACTTCGCCGCGTGGTCCAGGAGTTGGCGACGCGGATCGGCGGTGGTGGCGTCGGTTCGGTGAGGTGGTGTGGTCGGGGAGCGTCGGATACCGCCGTCTCGGCGAGCTGGCGTTTGATCTTGGCGCGGCGGAACCTGGCCGGTGGCCGGTGGCCGGTGGCCGGTGGCCGGTGGCGGGTGACTTGTGGCGGGGTCAGTCCTTGTCGACGGTGACCGCGCTGGGCTTGGCGCTGCGCTCGTCCGTGGTGGGCTTGGTCGGGCGTTTGCCGTTCTCACCGGTGCTGGTGATCTTCGTGGGGGTGGCGCCCCGACCGCCCTCGCCCGGTACGGCGGCCACGGTGGGTTCCCCGTCGACGCCCGCGCCGGCGGCCGAGTCCATCGTGGTCACCGGCTCGGCGATCGGCTTCGCCTGCCCGCCCTCCGCCGGCTCACCATTCGTCCGACTTCCGCCCTGGTCCGGCCCGGCGCCGTTGACGGTCACCGCGGCCGTGCCCTTCGCCGTGCCGCTGCCCACCAGGGCGCCGTCGCCGGCCGGGAGCGCACCGTCATCAGCCCGCCGTCCGCCGTCATCTGCCGGTCGGCTGCCGTTGGCGGCGGTGGCGAGGTCGCCCGGGTCGACCGGGGTGGCCGAGATGCCCGCCGACTCGGCGTCCCGACGCAGCGTCGTGAGCCGGTCCTGCAGGTCGTCGGACTCCTGCCGGGACTTCCACGTCTCGGTGCGCAGGTCGGCCAGCTCCTGCTGCGCCTTGGCGATCTCCAGCATCACCCCGGCGAGCTGTTGCCGGCCCGCGGCCACCTCCTGCTGGGTGGCGGCGAGGTGCTGCTGGGTGGTGGCCAGGTGCTGCTGGGTCGTGGCCGCGTACTCCTCGAACTGGCGGCGCGAGGCCGCGACGTGCTCGTCGGCCCGGCGGCGCTGCTCGGCGGCGTCCGCCTCGGCGCGGCGCAGCAGCTCGGCGGCCTCCAGCTCGGCCTGCTGCCGCATGGTGAGCGCGTCGGCCTCGGCGGCCTGCCGGATGCTCGCGGCGTTCTGCTCGATCTCGTCCCGCCGGGTCGCGTACGCCTGCTCCAGCTCCTGTTGCCGGCCGGTGTGCTGCTTCTCCAACTCGTCGCGGCGCTTGGCGAACTCCTGCTCGGCGGCGGCGTGGCGCTGGGCCAGCTCCTTCTCCGCCTTCTCCCGCTGCCCGGCGACCTCCTTCTCCACCCCGGCCCGCCACGCGCCAAGCTCCTGCTGGGTCTGGGCGCGGGACTGCTGCACGTACGCCTCGGTCTCGGTGCGCATCCGCTGCACGTACGCGTCGACCTCGGCGCGGTTGCGCTTGCCGGCCTCGGCGGCGTCGGTGGTGAGGCGGCTGGCTTCGGTGCGGGCCCGGCCGCGGGTGGCCTTGGCGGCCTCCTCCGCGTCGTCCACGATCTTCTTGGCCTCGGCCAGCGCCTTGGCGTGGGTGGCCCGGCCGGCCTCGGCGGCGGCGTCGGTGAGCCGCTTCGCCTCCTGCTGACCCTTGGCGTGCACCTCCTTGGCCGCCTCGCGCAGTTGATTCGCCTCCTGTTGCGCCTTGGCCACCGCCTCCTTGGCGGCCTCGCGCAACCGGGCGGCCTCCTGCTGGGCCCGGGAATGGATCTCCTTGGCGGTGTCCCGGAGCTGGGTGGCTTCCTGCTGGGCCTTGGCCAGCGCGTCCTGGGCGGTCCGGCGCAGCTTCTCGGCCTCGTCCTGGGCGGCCGTACGCAGCTTCGTGGACTCGTCCTTGGCGGCTTTCAGGGTGGCCTCCGCCTCGGCCTTACGGGCGGCGGTGTGCCGCTCCTCCTCGGCCCGGCGGGCGGCGAGCGCGATCTCGAAGTCCTTGAAGGCGTGCGCGGCCTGCTCCCGCGCCTCCTCGACGATGTGCTCGGCGGCGGCCCGGCGGGCCTCGATCTCCTCGTTGGCGGCGGCGAGGATGTCGTCGGCCTGCTCCTCGGCCATGGTGAGGATCTGCTCGACCCGGGGCCCGAGGTGCCGGAACGAGGCGCGGTCGACCACGCCCACCTGCTTGCGCACCTGGGCGAGGTCGCGTTGGAGCACCTCCACCTGACCCGCCAGCTTGTGGATCTGGGTGTACGCCTGCTCCCGCTCGGTGGTCAGCGCCGCGATCTCGTGTTCCGCGCGGGCGACGTAGCGGTCGACCTGTCGTTTCTCATATCCCCGCAGCGCGGACTCGAAGCTGGGTTCCGTAGTCACGTCCCCGCCGAGCGCGAACAGTTCCTCGCCGTGCGACATGCCTCCATCCTCACACGCATCCGGCTCTGCGGGGGCGATACGGACGCCCCTTCTGGGACCTACTTCACCCTCGTGGCGAAACGGGCCGGAGAAAGCATGACGGCGCGGGGTGGCACCGGTAACCCGGTGTCACCACGCGCCGTGGCTCATGCCCCGTCAGCGGTTGGTGGCTCAGCCGGCCGACTCGGCCGTCACCTTCTGGCCGGAGGCGTCGGCCTTCGGCGTCTCGCCCTTGTTGCCGCCCGCCGGCACACCCGGCACGATGCCGGCCAGACCGGAGAGCATCTGCCCGAGCTGCGAGGTGACCGCGTCCTTCTGGCGGGTCAGGTCCTCGACCTCGCGGCGGGCCGCCTGCGTGGTCAGCTCCGCCTCGGTGCGGGCCTCGTTGAGCACCCGCTGCGACTCGGCCCGCGCCTCGTTCAGCGTCTTGTCGGCAAGCGCCTTGGCCTTGTCGACCGTGTCGTTGGCGGTGCGCTCGGACTCGACCCGACGGGCCTCGGCCCGCTGCTCGATCTCCTTCGCCCGCTCCTGGGCGGCCCGGGCCCGCTGCTCGGCCTCGTTGACCATCTTCTGGGTCTGGGAGACCTGCGCGGCGTGTCGCGCCGACTCCTCGCGCTCGGCCTTCTCGCGCCGCTCGGCGAGCTGGAGCTCCAGGGCCTGGAGGTCCTTGTCGCGCTTGTCGCGCGCGTCGGTGAGCAGCTTGGTCGCCTCGGCCCGCTTCTCCTCGGCCTCCCGGGCGGCCTTGGCACGCTGCTGGGTGATCTCCCGCTCGGCGGTGGCGCGCAGGGTGGCGACCTCCCGCTCGACCGTCGACTTCAGCTCGGCCACCTCGTGCGCGGTGACCGTACGCAGCTGCTTGGTCTCCCGGTCCGCGTCGGCGCGCAGGGTGTCCGCCTCCCGGCGGGCCTGGACGCGGACCTCGGCGGCCTCACGCTCGGCGGCGGTGCGGACGCTGCCGGCCTCGCGCTCGGCGGTGGCCTTCATGGCGGCGGCCTCGGCGCGCGCCTTGTCCGTGATCTCCCGGGCCTCGAGGCGGGCGGCGGAGAGAATGCCCTCCGACTCGCGCTTGGCCTCGTTGCGGTGGTCGTTCGCCTGTTCCTCGGCCAGCCGGAGGATCTGCTCGACGCGGGTGCCCAGACCGGAGAGGGTCGGCCGGCTGTTCTCCTCGAGCTGCTTGTTGGTCTCGGTGAGCTTCTGCTCGAGCGCGCCCTGGCGCTGCTCGGCCTGCCGGAGACGGCGCTGGGCGTCGTTCATCCGCTGCTCGGCCTCGGCGCGGGCCTGCTCGGACTGGCTCAGTGCGGCGGTCAGCCGGCCGATGAAGTCGTCGACCTGGTTGGTGTTGTATCCGCGCAGGCCAACAGTGAAATCGGGCTGTGAGTTCGCGTTATCGAAGAACGCAAGAGGGGAGGACTGCTGCTGGGGCATTGGGACATACTCGCAGACGCCCCAGGGTGGTTCGCAAGAGTGGTCGGCACCTTTCGCGTCCTCTTTACATGGTCAACTCCTTCGACCGGGCGGACCGGGCCGAACGGCGATCTTGGCAGCTCCCGGGCGGGGCGGGCGGCGGCGGGACGGTGACGGGAAAGGGCCACGGGTCGACGCCCGTGGCCCTTTGTCATCACGTCTGTCTTCGCGACTGTCCCGGTGACAGTCGAATGGCGTCACGGTCGGCCGGAAAGGCAATCCGACACCACCGTACGGTCAGTGCCCGCGGAACCGGTTGATCGCGTTTTCGTGCCGCGACCGCAGCGCGGTGTCCCGGACGCCGAGCCCGTCGGTCGGGGCCAGGCAGCGCACGCCCACCTTGCCCTGGTGCGCGTTGCGGTGCACCTCGTACGCGGCCTGGCCGGTCTGCTCCAGCGGATAGGTCCGCGACACGGTCGGGTGCACCTTGCCGAGCGCCACCAGCCGGTTGGCCTGCCACGCCTCGTGGTAGTTGGCGAAGTGGCTGCCGACGATGCGTTTGAGGTGCATCCACAGGTAGCGGTTGTCGTACTGGTGCAGGTAGCCGCTGGTGGAGGCGCAGGTGACGATCGTGCCGCCCTTCTTGGCGACGTAGACGCTGGCGCCGAAGGTCTCCCGGCCCGGGTGCTCGAACACGATGTCCGGGTCCTCGCCGCCGGTCAGCTCGCGGATCCGCTCGCCGAAGCGACGCCACTCGTCCTGGTCCTGCGTCTGCTCGTCGGACCAGAACCGGAAGCCCTCGGCGGTGCGGTCGATGACCAGCTCGGCGCCCATCCTCCGGCACAGCTCGGCCTTCTCCGGCGAGGAGACCACGCAGACCGGGATCGCCCCGCCGCCGAGCGCCATCTGGGTGGCGTACCCGCCCAGGCCGCCGGAGGCGCCCCAGATCAGCACCACGTCGCCCTGCTTCATGTTGGCTCCGTGGTGTGAGACGAGCTGCCGGTAGGCGGTGGAGTTGACCAGCCCGGGGCTGGCCGCCTCCTCCCAGCTCAGGTGGCGCGGCTTCGGCATCAGCTGGTTGGCCTTGACCACGGCCAGTTCGGCGAGGCCGCCGAAGTTGGTCTCGAAGCCCCAGATCCGCTGCTGCGGGTCGAGCATCGTGTCGTCGTGGCCGGCCGCGTCCTCCAGCTCGACCGACAGGCAGTGCGCCACCACCTCGTCGCCGACCTTCCACTTCGTCACCCCGGGCCCGGTCCGCAGCACCACGCCGGCCGCGTCCGACCCGACCACGTGGTACGGCAGGTCGTGCCGGCGGGTCAGCTCGGAGAGCCGACCGTAGCGCTTGAGGAACGTGAACGTGGGCAGCGGCTCGAAGATGCTCGTCCACACCGTGTTGTAGTTGATCGCGCTGGCCATCACCGCGACAAGCGCCTCACCCGGGCCCAGCTCGGGGGTGGGCACCTCCTGGACGTGCAGCGCCTTGCGCGGGTCCTTGTCCCGGGTGGCCAGGCCGTCGAACATGTGGGTGTCCTCGGCGCGGACCACCACGCCGCGGTAGCTCTCCGGCACCGGCAGGCCGGCGAGGCCGGCGAGGTCCCGCTCCGGCTGCGCCGAGCCCTCCGCCGTCATGATCGCTTCAAGGATGTCCTGCACGGTGACCTCCCGTTCGTCAGCACCCGCACCGGGGCAGGGGTGCTGCCATCGTCGGCGCGGTGCGACGGGACCGCCATGTCGGCGGTCGACACATCCGGCACCGGTCGCGCTCCTGTGCGGCGGGACGTTACTAAACGGTAGCTAAGGTCGGAAGTCCAGTGTGAAAAACTGCATCGGCCGATGCGTCGAGATGTCCGTGGGAACGCGCAACCACGCATGGCCGCGCGTCTTCCCACGTGTTAGGAGGGGGCCCCGGTTAACAGACGTCTGTTAACCGGGGCCCCCTCCTAACACCTCAGGCGGGCTGGACCAACTCGATCAGCACACCGCCGCCGTCCTTCGGGTGCACGAAGTTGACCCGGGAGTCCGACGTCCCGCGCCGCGGGGTCTCGTAGAGCAGCCGGACCCCACGCTCCCGCAACGCCGCACAGGTCGCGTCGATGTCGGCAACGGTGTACGCGACCTGCTGGATGCCGGGACCGCGCTTGTCGAGGAACTTGCCGATCGTCGAGTCGGGCGAGAGCGGGGCGAGCAACTGCACCATGCCGCCGGAGGTGTCCGGGCCGACCGCCAGCATCGCCTCGCGTACGCCCTGTTCCTCGTTCGTCTCGGTGTGCACGCAGCGCATGCCGAAGGTGCGCTGGTAGAAGTCGATCGCGGCGTCCAGGTCCGCGACAGCGATCCCGACGTGGTCGATGCGGCGCAGACCGATGTCTGTGACAAACTCGGCAGCGGGCTCGACGGAGGAGTTCTCAGCCATGACGCTAGTCTGACCGAACAATCGTTAAGGCGTACAGGTCGGCACCCCCCTCGGAGGCAGGCATGGCTTCGGTGATCGTCAGCGGCGCGCGGACCCCGATGGGCCGCCTGCTGGGCAACCTCAAGGATCTTCCGGCGACCAGGCTCGGCGGCATCGCGATCAAGGCCGCGCTGGAGCGCGCCGGCGTGGCATCCGACCAGGTGCAGTACGTGATCATGGGCCAGGTGCTCCAGGCGGGCGCTGGGCAGATCCCGGCCCGGCAGGCCGCCGTCGACGCGGGCATCCCGATGTCCACCCCGGCGTTGACCATCAACAAGGTCTGCCTCTCCGGCCTGGACGCCATCGCGCTTGCCGACCAGCTCATCCGGGCCGGCGAGTTCGACATCGTGGTGGCGGGCGGCATGGAGTCCATGACCAACGCCCCGCACCTGCTGCTCGGGCAGCGCGCCGGCTACAAGTACGGCGACGTGACGATCAAGGACCACATGGCCCTCGACGGGCTCACCGACGTCTGGGACTGCTGCTCGATGGGCGAGTCCACCGAGCGCCACGGCGCGAGGCACGGCATCACCCGCGAGGAGCAGGACGCCTTCGCCGCGGCCAGCCACCAGCGCGCCGCCGCCGCCCAGAAGAACGGCCACTTCGCTGAGGAGATCACCCCGGTGATCATTCCGCAGCGCAAGGGCGACCCGCTGGTGATCGACGAGGACGAGGGCATCCGGCCGGACACCACGGTCGAGTCGCTGGGCCGACTGCGCCCCGCCTTCAGCAAGGACGGGACGATCACCGCGGGCAGCGCCTCGCCGATCTCCGACGGCGCCGCCGCGGTGGTCGTGATGAGCAAGGCCAAGGCGACCGAGCTGGGGCTCACCTGGTTGGCCGAGGTCGGCGCGCACGGCAACGTGGCCGGGCCGGACAACTCCCTGCACTCGCAGCCGTCCAACGCGATCAACCACGCCCTGAAGAAGGGCGGCCTGGGCCTCGACGACCTCGACCTCATCGAGATCAACGAGGCGTTCGCGGCGGTCGGCATCCAGTCCACCCGTGACCTCGGGATCAGCGCCGACAAGGTCAACGTCAACGGCGGGGCCATCGCGCTCGGCCACCCGATCGGCATGTCCGGCGCCCGGCTGGTGCTCACGCTGGCGCTGGAGCTGAAGCGGCGGGGCGGCGGCACCGGCGCGGCTGCGCTCTGCGGCGGTGGCGGCCAGGGCGACGCGCTGATCATCCACGTGCCGACGGGCGGCGAGTCCCACGCGTGAGTGACGTGAACATCGCGGCCACCGGCCCGGTGCGCCGCAGCCGGGACGTACCCCTGCTGGTCGAACGGGCCCGCGCGGGCGACCCCCGCGCGGTGGCCCGGCTGATCACCCTGGTCGAGTCCGGCGACGAGACGCTGCCCCAGGTCGCGGCGGCGCTGGCACCCTATTCCGGGCACGCCCAGGTGGTCGGCCTGACCGGTTCGCCGGGCGTGGGCAAGTCGACCACCACGAACGAGCTGGTACGCGCGCTGCGCGCCCGCGGCCACCGGGTCGGTGTGCTGGCCATCGACCCGTCCAGCCCGTTCACCGGCGGCGCGATCCTCGGCGACCGGGTCCGGATGCAGGACCACGCCACCGACCCCGGCGTCTACATCCGCTCCATGTCCAGCCGGGGCCACCTCGGCGGGCTCTCCGCCGCCACCCCCCAGGCGGTACGCGTGCTGGAGGGCGCCGGCTGCGACGTGGTCCTCGTCGAGACCGTCGGGGTCGGGCAGGCCGAGGTGGAGGTGGCCTCGCTCGCGGACACCACGCTTGTGCTGCTCGCCCCCGGCATGGGTGACGCGATCCAGGCGGTCAAGGCCGGCATCCTGGAGATCGCCGACGTCTTCGTGGTCAACAAGGCCGACCGGGACGGCGTGGACGCCACCGTCCGCGACATCCAGGGCATGATCGCGCTGGGCGAACGCGGGCCGGGTGAGTGGCGCCCGCAGGTGGTGCGCGCGATCGCCGCCCGCGCCGAGGGCATCGACGACATCGCCGCCGCGATCGACAAGCACCGCGGCTGGCTGGAGCAGCACGACGAGCTGCGCCGCCGCCGGGAGGCGCGGGCCGCCGCCGAGATCGAGGCCATCGCGCTGGGCGCGCTGCGCGCCCGGATCGGCTCACTGCGCGACGGTACGCAGCTCCCGACGCTCGCCGCCAAGGTGGCCGAGGGCGCCCTCGACCCGTACGCGGCGGCGGACGAGTTGTTGGCCCAACTCGGCACCTGACTCCATGATCGACGGTCGGGGGGTGGGGCTTGTACGCTCCCGGGGTCGAGTTGGGCGAGGGTGATGGGGAGCAGGCGTGGAGCACGAGGCTACGCAGGAGCTGTCGATGACGCCGGACGCGACGGCGGGCGGGACGACGCACGTCGCCGACGAGGTGGTGGAGAAGATCGCGGTGGCCGCCGCGAAGTCGGTCCCCGGCGTGGCCGAGTTGGGCGGTGACGTGGCCCGCTTCTTCAACGCCGTGTTCGACCGGGTCGGACTGGATCAGCTCGGCGACGCCCGGCGCGGCTGCTCGGCCCACGTCACCAACGGCGCGGCCGTGGTCAACCTGGTCATCGTGATCGACAGCGGTCACCCGGTGCCGCAGGTCACCGACGCGGTGCGGACCGCGGTCACGTCAGCCGTCGAGGCGTACGGACTGCGCGTCGACGAGATCAACATCCGGGTGGACGACGTGGCGATCGGCGACCCGGGCGCATCAGTGCGCTGACCGCGAGTGGGCGTACGTCGCCTGCAAACTTGATGGCAAAAGTGGGTCACCCACCCAGCCCGGCGATGATCAACACCATTACGCCGAAGTGGCGGTATCGCGCCGGCCGGGATACCGCCACTTCGGCGTAATGCCGGACGGGTGCTCGCCGGAAGCCACCACTTCGGCGAACCGGCGTGGCCGGTGGCGTTCCGATCCCGTGACTCGGGTACGTGCCGCACGGACGCCAGCCAGATCGGCCCGTCCACGCCCGCGCTCCGCGTCGCGGCCTGACCCGGAGCCGGCCCCAGCTGCTGTGGACGCTCGCCCGTCCACGTCTGTCCACGCCCGCACTTCGCGTCGCGGCCGGACCCGGAGCCGGCCCCGGCTGCTGTGGACGCTCGCCCGTCCGCCTGGATCACGTGGTTCGGGTGCACCTGATGTCGCTCCACCAAAGATGCCCCCAACCTGGCCCTCTCCCCCCTCCACCGCCCTCGCGAGCGGTGGGTGGAACGTTATGGACGTCAAGCGGGCGCGGAGACGTCCATACCGTTCCACCCACCCGGCCGGAGCGCTACGAGTGGAACGGCATGGACGTCAAACGCCCGGCCCGTCGCCGGTATCGGACCCGCCCCGCCCTGACGAGCCGGGATCCTGGCATACGCCCTGACCCACCCGAGACACGCCGCCGCTCGACCGCCCTGCGCGGGCCGGCGAGGAAGCGCGCCTCGCCCCGGCGTCGGCGGAGGACGTGACCTGTGCGCGCACGCCGGAGCGGACTGCCGGATCGGGTCAGGCGTTCGGCGGGCGGGTCAGCTCCACCTCGTCGCCCGGTAGCAGCTCCACGTCGCCCGTCGGGCCGTGGACCTCCAGGATCGGCACGCCCTCGTCGAGCTGCAACGTGCGGCGTTCGTTGCCGGTCGGCATCCGGGCGATGACCGAGCTACCGGCCCCGAGCTCGACCCGTCGACGCTGAGGCGCCTCCCGCACCCGCGTGCCGAAGGGCCTGCTGGTGGTGACCAGCCCTTCCGACCGCAGCAACGAGATTGCCATGCGGACGGCATCGCGGCCGATCTGGTGCTCCTGGCTGAGCCGCGTCTCGCTTCCGACGTTCGCTCCGGCCGCGAGTGCGCCCGACTCGATCTGCTCTCGGAGCAGGTCGGCGAGCTGCACATAGACCGGCGTGTGCGACCGGGGATCGATAGCCATGCCGTAAGCCTTGTGCCTTCGTGGATGCGACCCAACAAGGCTTTATTGCTTTGATGGATTGTTGCTACGTTGCCCTCTTGCTATGGTCGCAGTAGCAAGGCGTGCTCGGGCGGTCGCCGGTGAACGTGACCCGTTCGTGGGCGCTTGCGGCTGAGTTGCCCTGGTGCCGTGCTGCGGACTGACGCCGCGGTGGCAGGGCGGGCGGGTCCGTCCGTGCGGGGCGGACGGGTGGACCCGCCCTTCCAGTCCACTCCACGCGAGAGGTGGCAGTGATGCGGGAACGGTTCGTCATCCATCTGCCCGTCGTCGCCGGTGACCTGGCCGGCGCGGTGCGCCTGGCCCGGGTGGTGGCCCGCTGGTCGGGGGTGCTCGCCTCGGCCGACCCGGGCGAGACCACCGTGTCGGCCGAGGACGAGCAGGGCGTACGCCATCGGGTGTTCTGTGATCGTCGGATGGTCGGCGGGCGGCGCTGCCGGCTCCGGGTCGACCACGACGGACCCTGCTCCCGGATTACCGGTCGGTACGCGTCTCCTTAGCGATCGTTCAGGATGGCGTTCTACACTCGGTGTCCGGACCAGGACCGCAGGACCCGAGGAGGAGCTCCGCGCATGGACGCTGACGAGATCGCCGCCGGCCGGGCCCGCTGGCAGGCCCGCTACGACGCCGCCCGCAAGCGCGACGCGGACTTCACCACGCTGTCCGGGCTGCCGGTCGACCCGGTTTACGGGCCGCCGGAGGGAACGGCGTACCCGGGGTTCGAGCGGATCGGCTGGCCGGGCGAGTTCCCGTACACCCGGGGGTTGCACCCGACCGGCTATCGCGGACGGGCCTGGACCATCCGGCAGTTCGCCGGCTTCGGCAACGCCCGGCAGACCAACGAGCGCTACAAGATGATCCTCGGCGCCGGAGGCGGCGGGCTCTCCGTCGCCTTCGACATGCCGACGCTGATGGGCCGCGACTCGGACGACCCGCAGTCGCTCGGTGAGGTCGGGCACTGCGGCGTGGCGGTCGACTCCGCCGCCGACATGGAGGTGCTCTTCGACGGCATCGACCTGGCCGGCGTCACCACCTCGATGACCATCTCCGGCCCGGCCGTGCCGGTCTTCTGCATGTACCTGGTGGCCGCCGAGCGGCAGGGCGCCGACCTGTCCACGCTCGACGGGACGCTTCAGACGGACATCTTCAAGGAGTACATCGCGCAGAAGGAGTGGCTCTTCGACCCCGAGCCGCACCTGCGCCTGATCGGCGACCTGATGGAATACTGCGCCGCCGAGATCCCGCGCTACAAGCCGCTCTCGGTCTCCGGCTACCACATCCGCGAGGCCGGCTCGACCGCCGCGCAGGAGTTGGCGTACACGCTCGCCGACGGGTTCGGCTACGTCGAGCTGGGCCTGTCGCGCGGGCTCGACGTCAACGTCTTCGCCCCCGGGCTCAGCTTCTTCTTCGACTCCCACCTCGACTTCTTCGAGGAGATCGCCAAGTTCCGGGCGGCCCGCCGGATCTGGGCCCGTTGGCTGCGCGACGTCTACGGCGCCACCAGCGAGAAGGCGCAGTGGCTGCGGTTCCACACCCAGACCGCCGGGGTGTCGCTGACCGCCCAGCAGCCGGTCAACAACGTGGTACGCACCGCGGTCGAGGCCCTCGCGGCGGTGCTCGGCGGCACCAACTCGCTGCACACCAACGCGCTCGACGAGACGCTCGCCCTGCCCACCGACGAGTCGGCCGAGATCGCCCTGCGGACCCAGCAGGTGCTGATGGAGGAGACCGGGGTGACGAACGTGGCCGACCCGCTCGGCGGCGCCTGGTACGTCGAGGCGCTCACCGACCGGATCGAGGCCGAGGCGGAGGAGATCTTCGCCCGGATCCGGCAGCTCGGCGGCGACGGCCCGCACCGGATCGGGCCGATGACCTCCGGCATCCTGCGTGGCATCGAGGACGGCTGGTTCACCGGGCACATCGCCGAGTCGGCGTTCGTCTACCAGCAGGCGCTGGAGAAGGGCGACAAGAAGATCGTCGGCGTGAACTGCCACACCGGCACGGTCGCCAAGGAGCTGGAGATCCTGCGCATCTCGCACGAGGTGGAGCTGGAGCAGCGCCGGGTGCTGGCCGAACGGAAGTCGGGCCGTGACGACGCGGCGGTCACCGCCGCCGTACGCCGGATGGTGGAGGTCGGCCGGACCGGCGCCAACATGATCCCGGCGATGCTGGACGCGGTCCGCGCCGAGGCCACGCTCGGCGAGATCTGCGACGCGCTGCGCGCCGAGTGGGGCGTCTACCGCGAGCCCGCCCGCTTCTAGCGGTAAGGCGGGGGCCCTTCTTAACACACGTGTGTTAAGAAGGGCCCCCGCCTTACACCTCTGAGCAGGGGTGAGAGTCGCAACGTCGACCTCGCGGGTGAACGGTCTTCGGTGCGACACGTGCGAGACTAGACAACCATGAGCGACCCACGGATCACCTCGTCGATCTTCACCCGCGGCGCGGTCGACCTCAGCGCGCTGCGCACCCCCGCACCGGCCGACACCCCTCCCGCCACACCGACACCGGGCGGCCCGGCCGCCGGGCTGCCGGGCACACCGGCCGGCTCGGCCGCCGTGCTCGACGTGACCGAGGCGAACATCCAGTCCGAGGTGCTCGAACGCTCGCTCAGCACACCGGTCGTGGTCTTCTTCGGCGCCGCCGGCTACCCGGAGAGCGACCAGTTCGCCCCGGTGCTGGAGCGGCTGGCCGCCGAGGGCGACGGGGCGTGGCTCCTGGCCCGGGTCGACGTGCAGCAGCAGCCCCGGCTCGCGCAGATGTTCCAGCTCCAGACGCTGCCGACCACCTACGCCATCGTCGGCGGGCGGCCGGTCGACGCCTTCCCGGGCGTGGTGCCCGAGCCGCAGCTGCGGCAGTGGATCCAGGCCGTGCTCAAGGCCGCCGGCGTCACGGTCGCCGAGCCGGAGGACCCGCGGCTCGACGCGGCCGACGACGCGCTGATGAGCGGCGACCTCGACGCCGCCGAGGCGGCGTACCGGAAGATCCTCGCCGAGTCACCGGCGGACGCGGCGGCGGAAGCCGGCCTGGCCCAGGTCGGGCTGGCCCGGCGGGTGGCCGGCGCCGACCCCCAGGGTGCGCTCGACGCCGCGGCGGCCGACCCCGACGACGTGGACGCGCAACTGCTGGCCGCCGACATCGAGGTGCTCAGCGGCCTGGCCGAGCAGGCATACAAGCGACTGGTCGCCACCGTCCGCCGGACCGCCGGCGAGGAGCGGGACCGGGTACGCCAGCACCTGATCGGCCTGTTCACCATCGCCGGCCCGGACGACCCCGCCGTGGCCTCCGCCCGACGCGCCCTGGCCAGCGCCTTGTTCTGAACCCGACGTACGCCCGCGCGGGCCGGCGCGCCGCCGGCCCGCCCGACCACCGAGGACGGGAGCTCATGATGCGCCGGATCGCCGTCCTCGACGCGCCGACGAACCTCGGGCTGCGCCCGCCCACGGCCAGCTCCGTCCCCGGCTGCGGCAAGGCGCCCGGCGCGCTGCGCGACCACGGGCTGCTCGCCCGGCTGCGCGCCCGCGACGCCGGCTGTCTCACCCCGCCCCGGTACGACCCGGGCGACTGGCGCCCGGGCGACGGCGTCTGCCACGCGCCGGAGATCTCCGCGTACTCGGCGGCGCTCGCCGACCGGATCGGCGCGATCATCGACCGCGGTGAGTTCCCGCTGGTGCTCGGCGGGGACTGTTCGGTGCTGCTCGGCTCGGCGCTCGCCATGCACCGCCTCGGCGAGGCGGTCGGCGGGCGGATCGGGCTGGTCTTCGTCGACGGCCACTCCGACTTCCGGCACCCCGGCAACGCCTCGTACGTCGGCGCGGCGGCGGGGGAGGACCTGGCCCTGGTCACCGGCCGGGGGCAGTCCGACCTGGCCGCCATCGAGGGGCGACGACCCTACTTCCGGGACATCGACGTGGTGGTGCTCGGCATCCGCGCGCAGGACGAATACCGCCTCGACCTCCAGGCCGCCGGCATCACCACCCGGCCGGTGCCGGCGCTGCGTGCCGAGGGCGCGGCCCGGACCGCCCAGTGGGCGCACGAGCAGCTCGTCGACTGCGCCGGCTACTGGGTGCACATCGACGTCGACGTGCTCGACCCGGCGGTGATGCCCGCGGTCGACGCCCCCGACCCGGGCGGCATCGCCTTCGCCGAGCTGGAGATCCTGCTCGCCGGGCTGGTCGACACCCCGCACTGCCTCGGCGTCGAGTTGACCGTCTTCGACCCCGACTACGACCCGGAGGGGGCGTACGCGGCGGAGATCGTGAACACGGTGGTGGCCGGGCTCGCCCCGGTGGCCGCCCCGGGCGCCGCGCCGCCCCGGCTGCTGCCGGCCGACCCGGTCGCCCCCACGGCCCCGACGCCCCGCACGGGCAACGGCCGCCGCGCGGAGCGTGGACCGGCGGCCGTGCCCGCGCCGGCCGTCGCGACGGACCCGATCGGTCCGCCGGCGGCCCCGCCCGGGGAGGGCGACCCCACGCCGGCTCCGGCCGCCGACACCTCAGTCTGAGCGCGCCCGGGTCGTTTGGGTGCACCTGATGTCGCTGTCAGCGGGCGAGGCTGCGTTCGTCCGGCGGGCGTTGCCGCGTTCGGTCAGCGGGCGAGGCTGCGTCGTCCGGCGGGCGTCGCCGTGTGCCCGGTCAGCGGGCGAGGCCGCGCAGGAAACGCTCGGCGATCGGCACCGCGCTCGTCGTGCTGGAGCCGCCCTGCTCGACGAAGACCGCGAAGGCCACGTCGCCCTGCCAGCCGACGAACCAGGCATGGGTGTGCGCCGGGTTGTCGTCGTATTCCGCGGTGCCGGTCTTGCCGTGCACCGGCTCGCCCGGCACGTCCGCCAGCGCGGCGGCGGTGCCGCCGGTGACCACGCCGCGCATCATCGTCTTGAGCGCGGCGACGGACTCCGGCTTGAGCGGCGGGCCGGCCGGCGCGAGCTTGCCCGGCGCTGGATCGACAAGCAGTTGCGGCTGCTGGAAGTTGCCCCGCGCCACGGCCGCGGTGGCGCCGGCCATGGCCAGCGGGCTGACCACAGTGGTGCCCTGGCCGATGGCGGCGGCGGCCTGCTCGGTGGGGCCGCCGTTCGCGGAGATCTTGCCGGTGAACACGTCCGCGCCGAGGTTCCAGTCGGCCTCCAGGCCGAGCGTAC
Source organism: Micromonospora sp. WMMD975 (assembly GCF_029581215.1). Lineage (NCBI taxonomy): Bacteria > Bacillati > Actinomycetota > Actinomycetes > Micromonosporales > Micromonosporaceae > Micromonospora > Micromonospora sp. WMMD975. Next base: position 4,520,480 of record NZ_CP120739.1, on the reverse strand, counting down.
GGCCGGCCTGGGCGAGCCCGTCCGCGCCGAGCTGCGGGGCGAGCGAGGTGAAGGCGGTGTTGCAGGACTTGGCGAAGTCGGTGGCGAACGGCACCTTGCCCAGCGCGAAGTTGTCCGAGTTCTTGAAGATCCGGCCGTCGACCTCGGCGGTCTTCGGGCAGTCGACGGTGGTCTGCGGCGTCACCGCGCCCCGGTCGAGCAGGCCGAGCGCGCTGACCATCTTGAACGTCGAGCCGGGCGGCACCTGCGCGGTGAAGGCCAGGTTCTCGCCGGCGGCGCCGGGGCCGTTGGCGGCCGCCAGCACCGTCCCGTCGCTGATCCGCACCGCGACCAGGGCCGAGCGCCGCTTCTGGCCCCGCAACGCGGTGTCGGCGGCGTTCTGGGTGGCCACGTCCAGCGTGGTCTTCACCGGCTGCCCGGGCTTCGACGGGCTGCGGAACACCTCGGTGCCGGTGGGCTCGGTGGCGCCCTCCGCCGCCGGCCGTTCGGTGATCACGGTGACGCCGGGCGTGCCGCGCAGCCGTTCGTCGTAGCGGCCCTGCAGACCGCCGTGGCCGACCAGGTCGCCGCGCGCGTACCGGTCGGGGTGGGCCTCAAGGTCGTCGGCCTGCGCCGGGTCGACGGAGCCGAGCAGCGCCCGGGCGAACTCCCGGGTCGGGGCCAGCATGAGCGTGTCGGTGGGGAACCGGGTGCCGGGCAGATCGTAGATGCGGGGCTTGATCTGCCGGTATGCCTCGTCGCGCAGGGTGACCACCTCGACGAGCGCGTCCCGGTCCGCCTCCTTGAGGCGTTTGGGCAGGTCGCTGACGTCGACCGGAGGATCGAGCGCGGGCCGGATCGCCTTGAAGGCGGCGTCGAGTTTACGCGCCAGCCCGGGCGCGTCGGTGACCTCGCCGGCCGCGACCTGCACCCGGACCACCGGTCGGGGCGCGACGATCGGCTCGCCGGCGGCGTCCAGCACCGCGGCGCGCCCCGCCGACTCCCGGCGCAACGCGAGGTGGTCGCCGTCGGTCAGCTTCTCGTGCACCACGGCCGGCTCCCAGATCACCTGCCACTGGTCACCGCCGCCCTTGAGGCGTACCGGATTCTCGTAGGCCCAGCGGGCGCCGCCCGGCAGCGCCCAGGTCAGCCGGACGCGGGCGGTGGCGATGTCGCGGGCGACCTTGATGTCGCCGGTGCGTTCCAGGTCGGGCGGGGCGGCGGCCAGATCGCCGGAGAGCGCCTTGATCCGCTTGGTCACCTCGGCCGCCGACAGCCGTGCGCCGGTCGGCTCGATGAAGCCGACCGGTTGCAGGTCGCCCGACCGCCAGCCGCTCAGGAACGCGTCGACGACGCGCTCCGGCCCGTCCCCGTCGGAGCACCCGGTCACCGCGCCTCCGGCCAGCAGGGCGGCGACGAGCGCCGCGAGCAGCCGACGGCGGGATTTGCGGCGGGGGCGTACGGGGTACGACAGGGGCATGAAGCGGTCCCTCCGGTGCGTGCTTGACCTGCACGCTAGTACGGCGTGCGGCTCCCCACCGCCCCGCCACCGCCTCCGCGCGGCGAGAAGGGCGGTGTGACAGTGTGATGAACATCGCCAGCCGGGTATTCCGCGACCGGCCGACCACGCACCCGCAACAGGTGAAAGGGCACAGTCCCGATCCGGACGTCCGGCCAGTGGTCCGCCGACGGAAGGGCACAACGGCAGGGCCTAGGCTGGGCGGCAGAGTGACCCACAACGCGGTGGGTCGAGGGGAGTGGCACCGATGGACCGGCGTCCGGCGATCAAACCGGGACCCGACCTCCGGCAGGCTGACACCAGCCGGGACGATGACGGCTTCGATTCGGAGACCGACGGGGATGGTTTCGGCCACCTCGACACAGGAGTGACCGGGATGACCGGTTCCAGCATCGACACCCTCTACGACCTGGGCCTGCCCACGCAGGCGCTCGTCGACGAGTCGGAGGACGCCGAGCTGGACGAGCCGGTGCCCAACGCGGAGCGGCTGGTCGCCCAGGCGGTCGTGCTGGCCGGCGACGACCACGACGCGGCCACGCTCGTGGACCGTTTCTGGCGGTTCGCGCCGGACGAGGAGCTGATCGGCTTCACCGCCGAGGAGATGCTGGAGGCGGCCCGGGCGCACCGGGACCTGGCGCAGCAGCGGGTCCCGGGCGAGCTGAAGCTGCGCATCCACGAGCCGGACGCCGAGCAGCACCACACCGTGGTCGAGATCGTCACCGACGACATGCCGTTCCTGGTCGACTCCGTCACCGCGCTGCTGAACTCCCGCCACCTCGACGTACACCTGCTGGTGCACCCGCTCGTGGTGGTCCGGCGCGAGCCGCTGGGCCGGCTCACCGAGGTCTCCGCGGACGTGGAGCCGGACGACGCGATCGCCGGCGACCTGGTCGAGAGCTGGATGCGGATCGAGATCGACCCGGTCCGCGACCCGGCCGAGCGGGAGGCGCTGCGCCGCGAGCTGCAACGGGTGCTCACCGACGTGCGCGAGGCCGTCGAGGACTGGCCCAAGATGCGGCAGCGGGCGATGGCGCTCGCCGACGAGTTGGCCGCCGCGCGGACCTCGGACAACCGCCCACCGGTGCCGGAGAAGGACATCACCGACTCGGTGGAGCTGCTGCGCTGGCTCGCGCACGACCACTTCACGTTCCTCGGCTACCGGGAGTACCGCCTGGTCGACACCGACGGGGTGGACGGCGGGCAGGCCCTCGAGGCGGTCCTCGGCACCGGGCTGGGCATCCTGCGGTCCGACTCGCCGGAGGCCCGGTCGCTGGCGTCGATGACCCCGGAGGCGCACGAGCGGGTGCTGGAGAAGCGCCTGCTCATCATCACCAAGGCCAACTCGCGGGCCACCGTGCACCGGTCGGCCTACCTCGACTACATCGGTTTCAAGATCTTTGACGATGCCGGCGAGGTGGTCGGCGAGCGGCGCTTCCTGGGCCTGTTCTCCACCGCCGCCTACCGGACCAGCGTGCAGGAGCTGCCGGTGGTCCGGCGGAAGGTCGCCGAGGTGCTGGACCGCTCCGGCCTGAGCCTGCGCAGCCACTCCGGCAAGGACCTGCTCCAGATCCTGGAGACCTATCCGCGCGACGAGCTGTTCCAGATCAAGACCGACGACCTCTACCACGCGGTGATCGGCGTGCTGCGGATGGCCGGTCGCCGGCAGCTACGCGTGTTTTTGCGGCGCGACGCGTACGGGCGGTTCATCTCCTGCCTGATCTACCTGCCGCGGGACCGGTTCACCACCCAGAACCGGCTCCGCATGCAGGACATCCTGCTGCGGGAGCTGAACGGCGTCGGCGTCGACTACACCACCCGGGTCACCGAGTCGATGCTGGCGCGGGTGCACTTCATCGTCCGCACCGACCCGAACAGCCCGCCCGGGGAGATCGACGCCGACCTGCTCGCCGAGGAACTGGCCGACGCCACCCGGCTCTGGGACGACGACTACCGGCTGGTGCTGGAGCGCAAGCTCGGCGACGAGCAGGCCAAGCACCTGTTCAGCCGCTACGCCGACGCGTTCCCGGAGGGCTACAAGGACGGGCACACGCCGTACGAGGCGATGAAGGACCTGGCCAAGCTGGAACTGCTGGAGGAGCCCGGCCAGCTCGAGATGCACCTGTTCCGCAAGCAGTTGGCGCCCCGCGCCCACGCGGGCCGGGCGAACGACGCCGACGAGACGATGGACGTGCGGTTCAAGGTCTACCGGTACGGCGAGCCGATGATGCTCTCCGCCGTGCTGCCGGTGCTGCACTCACTCGGCGTGAAGGTGGTCGACGAGCACCCGTACGAGGTGGAGCGCGTCGACGGCCGGATCTGGCTCTACGACTTCGGGTTGGAGCTGCCCGAGCGGCACCAGGACCTGGCCGAGGTGCGCCCGCACGTGGAGAACGCCTTCGCCGCCGCCTGGCGGGGCGAGGCCGAGGTGGACGGCTTCAACGAGCTGGTGCTGCGCACCGGGCTCACCTGGCGGCAGGTGGTGGTGCTGCGGGCGTACGCGAAATACCTGCGGCAGGCCGGCACCGTGTTCTCCCAGGAGTACATGGAACAGACGTTCATCGCGTACCCGCGTGTCGCCGGGCTGCTGGTGCAGCTCTTCGAGACCCGGTTCGCGCCCGGCGCGGCCACGCTCGACGAGCGCCGGCAGCGCAGCGGCGACCTCGTCGACGCGATCGGCGAGGCGCTGGACGAGGTGGCCAGCCTCGACCAGGACCGGATCCTGCGCGCCTACCTGACGCTGATCCAGGCCACGCTGCGTACCAGCTTCTACCAGAGGCCGGTGGGCGGGCGGCCCAAGCCGTACGTCGCGTTCAAACTGGACCCGCAGGCCATCCCGGACCTGCCGGCGCCCCGGCCCAAGTTCGAGATCTTCGTCTACTCGCCCCGGTTCGAGGGCGTGCACCTGCGGTTCGGGCCGGTGGCCCGGGGCGGCCTGCGCTGGTCCGACCGGCGCGAGGACTTCCGTACCGAGGTGCTGGGCCTGGTCAAGGCGCAGATGGTGAAGAACGCGGTGATCGTGCCGGTCGGCGCCAAGGGCGGCTTCGTGCTCAAGCAGAAGCCGGGCGACCGGGACGAGGCGGTGGTCTGCTACAAGGAGTTCATCTCCGCGCTGCTCGACGTCACCGACAACATCGTCAGCGGCGAGATCGTGCCGCCCGAGGACGTGGTCCGGCACGACGCCGACGACCCCTACCTGGTGGTGGCGGCGGACAAGGGCACCGCGACGTTCTCCGACATCGCCAACGAGATCTCCACCGCGCACCGGTTCTGGCTCGGTGACGCGTTCGCCTCCGGCGGCTCGGCCGGCTACGACCACAAGAAGATGGGCATCACCGCCCGGGGCGCCTGGGAGTCGGTGAAGCGGCACTTCCGGGAGCTGGGGCACGACACCCAGACCCAGGACTTCACCGTGGTCGGCGTCGGCGACATGTCCGGCGACGTGTTCGGCAACGGCATGCTGCTGTCGGAGCACATCCGGTTGGTGGCCGCCTTCGACCACCGGCACATCTTCCTCGACCCGGACCCGGACGCCGCCACCTCCTACCGGGAACGCAAGCGGCTGTTCGACCTGCCCCGGTCGTCGTGGGAGGACTACGACCCGGAGCTGATCTCGGACGGCGGCGGCATCTTCCCGCGTACCGCGAAGTCGGTGCCGATCACGCCGCAGGTGCGCGCGGTGCTCGGCCTCGACGACGGCGTCACGCAGCTCAGCCCGCAGGAGCTGATGAAAGCGATCGTCACCGCGCCGGTGGACCTGTTCTGGAACGGCGGCATCGGCACCTATGTCAAGGCGTCGACGCAGACCAACGCCGAGGTCGGGGACAAGTCCAACGACGCCATCCGGGTGGACGGCAAGGGCCTGCGCTGCCGGGTGGTCGGCGAGGGCGGCAACCTGGGCTTCACCCAGCAGGGCCGGATCGAGTACGCCGCGGGCGGCGGTCGCATCTACACCGACTTCATCGACAACGCGGCCGGGGTGGACTGCTCCGACCACGAGGTGAACATCAAGATCCTGCTGAACACGGCGGTCGCCGACGGCGAGCTGGACCGGCCCGAGCGCGACGAGCTGCTGGCCCAGATGACCGACGAGGTCGCCGAGCTGGTGCTGCGGGACAACTACGACCAGGCCCGGGCGATCAACAACGCCCAGGCCCAGGCCGCCTCGCTGCTGCCGGTGCACCGACGGATGATCAACGAGCTGGAGCGGTCCGGCGCGCTGGACCGGGCGCTGGAGGCGCTGCCGCCGGACGAGGAACTGGCGGTACGCACCGAGAGCGGACTGTCCGCGCCGGAGTTCGCGGTGCTGCTCGCGTACGTGAAGATCGTGCTGGAACGGGAGATCGTCAGCGAGGGGCTGGCGGACGAGGAGTGGACGACAGACGTCCTGGTCAACTACTTCCCGACCCCGCTGCGGCAGCGTTTCGCCGACCGGATGGGCCGGCACCGGCTGCGCCGGGACATCGTCACCACGGTGCTGGTGAACGAGGCGATCAACCGGGGCGGCATCTCGTTCGTGTTCCGGGTGGTCGAGGAGACGGCCGCCTCGGCGGCGGACGTGCTGCGCGCCTACGTGGTGGTCCGCGAGGTGTTCGAACTGGGCGACCTGTGGAACGCGGTCGAAGCGCTCGACAACAAGGTGTCGCCCGAGTTGCAGACCGCCGTCTACCTGGACACCCGACGGCTGCTCGACCGCGCGGTGCGCTGGCTGGTCACCAACCGGCGCTCCCCGATCGACGTGCCGGCGGAGATCGCCCGGCTGCGCGACGGAGTGACCCAGCTCATGCCGGACCTGGAACACCTGTTCTGGGGCACCGAGCGGGAGGCGATCGCGGCGCACATCGGGTCGCTCACCGACCGAGGACTGCCGCGCGAACTGGCCGTGCGGGCGACCCGCCTGATGTACAGCTTCGGCCTGCTCGACATCGTCGAGACGGCGCAGACGACCGGCCGGGAGGTGAGCGAGGTGGCGTCGGTCTACTTCGTGCTCTCCGACCGGTTCCGGGTGGACGCCCTGCTGTCGAAGATCTCCCTGCTGCCCCGGGAGGACCGCTGGCAGACACTGGCCCGGATGGCGCTGCGCTACGACCTGTACGCCGCGCTGGCCGCGCTCACCGCGGAGGTGCTCGGCTCCACCTCGGAGAGCCTCCCGCCGGTGGAGCGGGTGCAGGAGTGGGAACAGGCCAACGCGACCTCGATCCACCGCGCGCACCGGGCGATGGGAGAGTTCGACGAGTCCCGCGCCGACCTGTCCGCGCTGTCCGTCCTGCTGCGCCAGATCCGCACCCTGGTCCGGACGTCCGCGGCGGCCTGAGGTGTAAGGCGGGGCCCCCGCTTAACGCATTCGGTAGAGGCGGGGGCCCCGCTTAACACCCGACGCGCCGGCGCCGGGTCATGCGGTCATGTGTGCGTAGACGACGATGTTGTTCAGGTAGCTGCCGGCGGCCTGGTCGAACACCCCGCCACACGTCACCACCCGCAGGCCGGGCACGGCGGACGGGCCGTAGACCTGCTCCGCCGGGAAGGCTGTCTTCGGGTACGACCGGACGTCGTCCACGGTGAAGGTGGCGGTCGAGCCGTCCTGCCGGGACACCGCGATGATGTCGCCTCGCACCAGGGCCCCGAGGCTGAAGAAGACCGCCGGGCCGAGCTTGGCGGAGTCGACGTGCCCGACGACGACGGCGTTGCCGACCTCACCGGGGCTGGCGCCGGGGGAGTACCAGGCCGCCTTCATCGCCTGGTCCAGCGGGGGCACCTGAACCGTGCCGTCCGGGTTGGTGCCGAGCGTCATGATCTCGGCGCGTACCCCGATCCGGGGGATCACGATGGTGGTGGGCACCGACCGCGCCAGTCCGGCCGGCACGCCGCCGGGCCTGCCCGGTGCGCCCGTGAGCGTCGCCGTCGGCGCAGGTCTGCCCGGCGCCGCCGCTGGTCCGTTCGGTCCCGCTGGTCGGATCGGTCCTGCGGGTCCCGTCGTGCCGTCCGGTCCTGCGGGTCCTGCGGGTCCTGCCGGTCCTGTTGTCCCGCCCGGTGCCGCCGGTCCGCCCGGTGCCGCCGGTCCGCCCGGTGCCGCCGGTCCGGTTGGTCCCTGTGTTCCGGTCGTTCCGGTTGTTCCGGTCGCTCCTGCCGGTCCTGCTGTTCCGGTCGTTCCCGGTAGCCCCGTTGGCTCCGTCGGATCCGGCGGGATCGACTCCGGCGCGGGGGCGTACCACGGTTTGTCGGCCTGGAGGATCCCATCGGTCGCCGGCTCGGCGGGGTCCGTCGTGCCGGCCTGCGCGATCGGCTGCGGCGGGGCAGGCGGCGGGACGGTGCGCACGGACGCGCCGATCAGGCCGGAGCCCACCATGGCGAGCAGGACGACGAGCGCCGTGCCGGCGGCACGCCACGGTCTCCCGTGACGGCCGCCGGCCCGGGTCGTCGTCCGATCAGACCAGGTCACTGGCCCGCCGCCGACGCAGCAGCACCAGGCCACCAAGCGCGGCGGCACCGATCATTCCGGCACCTCCGGTGGCGAGACCGCGGTTCATGCCGGTGGTGGCCATGCCGCCGTCACCGCCGTCGACCCCGCCGCGGGGCAGGACCACGAGTTCGCCCTCGCCGCAGGAGCCCGACAACTCGTACCGGCCCGGGTGGGCGTCCTCGGAGACGTGGGCCTCGCCGTAGTAGACGAAGTCCTTCCCGCGCTCCCAGCCGGCCTCGTCCCCGCCGTGCCCGTACTCGTCGCCCCCGTGTTCGTCCTTTCCGTCCTTGCCGTGTTCGTCCTTGGCGTCTTCGCCGTGGCTGTCCTTGCCGTCCTTGCCGTCCTTGCCGTTCTTACCGTCCTTGGCGTCCTTGCCGTCCTTGCCGTCCTTGGCGTGCTGGTCGTCGGCCCAGAGGGCGGCGTCCCAGCCCGGCTCTGCGGCCTGGCCGTACTCCTCCGGGCCCTCGCCGGCGGCGGCGTCGGCCATGCCGGCCCCCACCCCGCCGGGCTTCGGGTCGGCCGGCGGTTCCGGCATTCCCGCCTCGCCCGGGCCGTGCCCGTCCTTGCCCTTGTCGTCCTTGCCCTCGGGGGCCTTGCCCTTGTCGTCCTTGCCTTCGGGGCCCTTGCCGTGGTCGTCGCCGTGCCCGTCCTTGCCGTCGGGGCCCTGGTCGGCGTCCTCGGTCCAGTCGTCGCCCCGGCCGGCCCAGCCCCCGCCGTCGGCCCAGTCCCCGCCGTCGGCCCAGCCTCCGCCGTCGGCCCACTCGCCGCCGTGGTCGGCCGAGTCGCCGCCGTCGGCCCACTCGCCGTGCTCGCCGTCGCGGGCCGGGTGGAGGTCGACCTTGCCGGTCACCTTCGACCAGACGTAGGCGTGCTCCTGTGGTTCGGAGCAGATCTGGAGCAGGTCAACGGTGTCACCGGCCTTGACCACGTGCGGCTTGGCGATGACCTTGCCCTCGTTGTCGTGCCCGCCCGCGTTGGCCATGCCTGGGGTGAACGCGAGAAGGCCGGCACCGCCGAGGGCGGCACCCGCAACGACCTTCCCGAGCATCTTCTTAGCCATGAGCAGCGTCACTCCATCCCTGTTCGTCCTGAGCCCGACGTCAGTCGAGCTAAGGCCGACGTTAGACTCTTTCGCGACATATTCGGGGAAAGATTCGTTTTTAGAAGTTTGCCAATGATGCGGCTTTAGCGCATCAGAGGCCGCCCCGCACCCAACTACGCCTCCTGTGCCGCCTTGTCTCGCCTGTCGACATCAATGGGCCGAAAGGTGGGAACCTGGCCGATCCAGGTGCGAATGCGGCCCGGTGGCGCGCGGCGCGCTGGGCGTGGCGGGGGCGGGGGGACGGGGTGGGGGTAAGGTCGAGGGGCGCATCGAGGCATTGCCATGGAAGCGCTCCCATGCAAGAATCGCTGCACGCGGTTCGGGGAGCCACACCGCGAGCTCAGACGTCGAGGGCAGCCGGTCTCACCGGAACGACGTCCGGCTCCCCACGGCCGGTCCTGCGGACCGGTCGGCACCACCACCCTCACGCCCGTCCGGGTCGGGCGTCCCCGAAGTGACCCGTGGCGTGCACGGTCGTTCCCGCAGGGCGACCGCCGCCGCCATTCCGCCGGGCCGTACGCGGATCCGGTCTCGCCCAAGGAGATCACTGGTATGAATCTGTGGAGAAGGCTGTCCGGCCGGAGCCGGACGTTGGCGCTCACCGGCGCCGGCGTCCTCGTGGCCGGCGGGCTGGTGACCCTCCCGGTCACCGCGGCGCAGGCCGCAACGCAGTGCAGCGTGGACTACACCACCAACGACTGGGCCGGCGGCTTCACCGCCAACGTGGTCATCAAGAACCTCGGTGACCCGGTCAGCTCGTGGAACCTCGGCTTCACCTTTGGAAACAGCAGCCAGCGCGTGCAGCAGGGCTGGTCGGCGAAGTGGTCCCAGAGCGGCCAGAACGTCACCGCGCAGAACGAGTCCTACAACGGCTCGCTGGGCACCGGCGCCAGCACCAACATCGGCTTCAACGGCGCGTGGAGCGGCAGCAACCCGAAGCCGACCCGGTTCACGCTGAACGGCACGGTCTGCAACGGCGGTACGCCGCCCACCAGCACGCCGCCCACCAGCACGCCGCCCACCAGCACGCCGCCGACGAGCACCCCGCCCACCAGCACGCCGCCGACGAGCACCCCGCCGACGAGCACGCCGCCCACCAGCACCCCGCCCGGGCAGAAGGTGGACAACCCCTACGTCGGGGTCAAGGGGTACGTGAACCCGGAGTGGAAGGCCAAGGCCGAGTCGGTCTCCGGCGGTAGCCGGGTGTCGAACAACCCGACCGCGGTGTGGCTGGACCGGATCGCCGCCATCGAGGGCACCCCGGACAGCAGCTCCAACGGCGCGATGGGCGTCCGTGACCACCTGGACGCCGCGCTCGCCCAGGGCGCCGGCTACATCCAGTTCGTCATCTACAACCTGCCCGGCCGGGACTGCTCCGCGCTCGCCTCGAACGGTGAGCTGGGTCCGGACGAGCTGCCGCGCTACAAGTCCGAGTACATCGACCCGATCGCCGCGATCCAGAACGACGCGAAGTACAAGAGCCTGCGCATCGTCAACATCATCGAGATCGACTCGCTGCCGAACCTGGTGACCAACACCTCGGGCAACCCGGGCGGCACCGTGATGTGTGACACCGTCAAGGCCAACGGCGCGTACGTCAACGGCGTCGGCTACGCGCTGGCCAAGCTGGGCGCGATCGGCAACGTCTACAACTACATCGACGCCGGTCACCACGGCTGGCTCGGCTGGGACAGCAACTTCGGCCCGGTCGCCGACCAGCTGAAGGCCGCCGCCGTCGCGTCCGGCAGCACCGTGCACAACGTGCAGGGCTTCATCACCAACACGGCGAACTACTCCGCGCTCCGCGAGCCGTACATCAAGGTCACCGACTCGGTGAACGGCCAGACCGTGCGGCAGTCCAAGTGGATCGACTGGAACCAGTACGTGGACGAGCTCTCGTTCGCCCAGGCGTTCCGGCAGAAGCTGGTCTCGATCGGCTTCGACAGCAACATCGGCATGCTGATCGACACCTCCCGCAACGGCTGGGGCGGCTCCGCCCGGCCCACCGGCCCGGGCCCGTCGACCAGCGTGGACGCCTACGTCGACGGCGGTCGGGTCGACCGTCGCTTCCACGCCGGTAACTGGTGCAACCAGGCTGGTGCGGGTCTCGGCGAGCGGCCGAAGGCGGCGCCGGAGTCCGGCATCGACGCCTACGTCTGGGTGAAGCCCCCGGGTGAGTCGGACGGCTCCAGCAAGGAGATCCCGAACAACGAGGGCAAGGGCTTCGACCGGATGTGCGACCCGACGTACACCGGCAACGCCCGCAACGGGAACAGCATGTCCGGTGCCCTGCCGGACGCGCCGATCTCCGGCGCCTGGTTCGCGGCCCAGTTCGCGCAGCTGATGCAGAACGCCTACCCGGCTCTCTGAGCCACGGCGGACCACCCGCGGCGGCGGGAGTGAGGCACCGCCGCGCGGGTTCCCCGGGCCCCTGGTCGACGCCCACGTCGACCAGGGGCCCTCGGCTGTCCCCGGGTTCAGGTCAGGGCACCGTCTTCTCGATCGCCGCCCGACCCAGCTCGGCCAGGTCGCGGCGCGCCCGTTCCAGGTTCTCCGGGGTGACGTCCTGACCGCGCGCCCGTACCAGGTCCGCCGGCTCCCACGGCTGCTCGGCGCCGGTGCGGACGTTGTCCCCGCCGGCTCCGGTGCCGGTGCCGGTCGCGCCGGTCCCGGCCGCGTACGGGTCACCGAGGACGTCCGGCGACCCGGTGTCGGCCACCGCGCCGTCCGGCTCGGTGAACGTGGGGTTGTCCGGGTCGGCGCCGCCGGCACGCAACTGCGGCACCGTGCTGTCGTCGTCCACCGCCGAGGCCACCTCGGGGGTCTCCTCCAGCGGGCGCTCGCCACCGGGGTCACGATCGGTCATGCTGCTGCCTCCTGTCCCCATCGCTGATCCCCCCGGCGTACCCCGTGGCGGGCTGGCCATGCCGACCGGCCGGGGATACGCGCGGCCGGGTCAGGACTCGTCGGACCGGCTCTCCTGCACCTCGGTCGGGCTGAGCCGCTGCCAGAGCAGCATGAGCAGCCCGAACACGAGCATCACCGCGCCGGCCCACAGGTTGATCCGGACGCCCTGCGCCTTGTCGATCTCGGCCGACGAGTCGAAGAGCCCCATCAGCCCGACGATCAGCCCGTACACGACGAACAGCCCACCGATCACCCGGCGGATGTCGAACAGCCGGGCCGCCGCCGAGCTTGCCTCCCGGGCGTCCTCGGTCTCGTCGACGAGTGGGTCGTGGGCCTCGCCGTCCTGGTAGCGGTCCGCGTTGTCTGCCATGACGTGGGTCCCTTCCTCAGAAGACCGGGATGTAGAAGAGGGCGGCGAGGATCACGGCGACGACGCCGAGCAGCACCGGGGAGCGGTACCAGGCCGCGTCGCCGGCCAGCGAGTCGTCGGCGAGCGTGGTGTTGCTCATGCCGTACACCAGGCCGGTCAGCTCGTCGTCGGTCTTCGGCCGGGTCAGCGGGGTGATGATCGCGGCCACCACCGCGACCGTGACGAAGGCCAGGCCCGCGCCCCAGAAGCTCTCCTCCAGGTCGGAGTTGAAGCTGATCACGCCGGTCTTGTAGAGCAGGTAGGTGGCGATCGCCACCACGGTGCCGGCGAGCAGTGACCAGAAGCCGGCGAGCGCGCTCATCCGACGCCAGAACATGCCGATGATGAAGGTGCCGAAGAGCGGGGCGTTGAAGACCGAGAAGAGCGCCTGGATGTAGTTCATGATGTTGCTGAAGCCGGCCGCGATGAACGCGGTGCCGATACCGACCACCACCGCGACCACGGTGGCGATCCGGCCCACCTTCACGTAGTAGTCGTCCGGGCGGTCCCGCCGGAAGTACGCCTGCCAGATGTCGTACGTGAAGACGGTGTTGAAGCCGCTGACGTTCGCCGCCATGCCGGCCATGAACGACGCGACCAGGCCGGTGACCGCGATGCCGAGCACGCCGTTGGGCAGCAGGTCGCGCATGAGCAGCGGGATGGCGTTGTTGTAGACCAGGTCGCCCTGGTCGGCGCCCAGGCCCTTAACCGTGATCAGGGCGATCAGTCCGGGGATCACGGTGACGACCGGGATGAGCAGCTTCGGGTACGCCCCGATGATCGGGGTACGCCGGGCGGCGCTCATGTTCCGCGCCGACAGCGCGCGCTGCACCTCGGCGAAGTTGGTGGTCCAGTAGCCGAAGGAGAGCACGAAGCCGAGGCCGAAGACGATGCCCAGCCAGTGCGCGCCGAGCGGGTTGTCGGTGCCGCCGGTGCCCTGCCAGGCGTGCAGGCCGGCCTCGCCGAGCTTGGAGCCCCGCACCGCGTCCATCAGTCCGTTCACGCCGCCGACCTTGACCAGGCCGATCACCGTGATCGGCACCAGCCCGGCGATGATCACGAAGAACTGGAGCACCTCGTTGTAGATGGCGCCGGACAGCCCGCCGACCGTGATGTACGCCAGCACGATCAGCGCGCCGATGACGATCGCGACCCAGAGCGGCCAGCCCAGCAGCGCCTGCATGATCAGCGCCAGCGCGTAGAGGTTCACGCCCGCGATCAGCACCTGGGCGACCGCGAAACTGATCGCGTTGAGCAGGTGGGTGGGGCGGTTGAAGCGAAGCCGCAGGTATTCCGGCACGCTGCGGACCTTGGAACCGTAGTAGAAGGGCATCATCACGATGCCGAGGAAGACCATCGCCGGCACGGCGCCGATCCAGTAGTAGTGGACCGTCATGATGCCGTACTGGGCGCCGTTGGCGGCCATGCCGATGATCTCCAGCGCGCCCAGGTTCGCCGAGACGAACGCCAGGCCGGTGACCCAGGCGGGCAGGGAGCGCCCGGAGAGGAAGAAGTCGACGCTGGTCTTGATGGCGCGCCGGGCGGCGAAGCCGACCCCCAGCACCGTGACGAAATAGAGCGCCAGGATCAGATAGTCCAAGGCGTTCATGTTCAACCGTAGGCCGCCGCCCATGCCTGTGGCTCCCCTCATCCGGGTGGGTGCTGCGCCCGCAGTTACCCCGATCGCGAGGTTTCATGCCTGCTGTGCGGTGTAAGGAGGGGCCCCTTCTTAACGCCTGGCGTCGAGAAGGGGCCCCTTCTCACACGTTGGCCGTGTGAGGTGGCGGGTGGGGGAGGTCAGCGACCCAGCACGCGGTCCAGGAAGTCGCGGTAGCCGCGCACGGCCACCCGGAGCTGCTCGGTGTCGGACGAGCCGGACTCCTGCCAGGCGCCGAGTCGGCTGCGTTGCTCCCGCAGCGCCGTGGACAGCGCCTCGATCGCCTCCTCGACCAGCGACTCCGCCTCGCCGACCGCAGCCTGCGGGTCGTCCACGAAGCGCAGCTGGACGTCGCGCCAGCGGTCCCGGAAGCCCTGCGCGGCGTCCGGGGCGAACAGCGTCGCCGCGTCGCCGGGCACGGCCCCGGACGCGGGCCGCTCCGCGCCGGCAAGCGTCCCGGCCGCCGCGCCGCCGCCGGCCGTGCTCGCCGCCGCGGTGGCGGTTTCCGGGTCGACGGTGTCGTGGTGCCGTCCGGTGGTGTCGGCGACCGGCTCGGCGTCGGGGTCGACCAGGCCCGGCTCGGGGCTGCCGTAGCCGACCGCGCCGGCGGCCACCGCGTCGTCGCGGCTCGATCCCGGTACGCCGTCCCGGTCCGCGTCGGCTACCGCGGTGTCGTCCCGGTCGGCGTGGGCGACGACGGTGTCGTCCCGGTCGGTGTCGTCGACGACCGTGTCGTCCCGGTCGGTGTCGGCGTGCTCGGCGTCCCACTGGTCCCGGTCGTGCAGCCGGTCACCGGCGGTCGGGTCGGCCCGCTCGTCGTCGAGCGGCTCGGTGCGTCCCGGTGCGCCGTCGCCCGGGACGGCGGTGTCCTCGCCGCGGGCGTCCCGCTCGTCCTCCGGACGGCCGCCGGCCAGCGCCGAGGCGGCCACCGCGTCGCCGACCGTGGCCGCGCCGAACGCCGTCGGCAGCGGCGCGGGCTCGTGGAAGGAGGCGGCCCGACCGTCGTCGTCGACCCGGTCGGCCGCGTCGTCCGGCTCGCCGTCGTCATGCGCCCGCGTCGCGTCGGGCGCGCCGGTCTCGTACGCCTGCGTCGCGTCGGGCTCCGCGTCCCGCGCGTCGTCCACGGCCGGGTCGTCGAACGTGCCCCGGTCGTCAAGCGCGTCCTCGGGCACCTCGGCCCGGCCGGCGCGATCGGCGTCGGCGTGGCCGTCCGGTGGCGGCACCGGTACCGGCGCGGACCGTACGGCCTCGGGGTGGTCCTGCGTGACCTGCTGCTCTTCCTGGCGCATGGCGGCGGCTCCTCAGCGGCTCGTGGCGTCGTGCTCGGGGTCGGGGTGGCGCTGTTCCGGCGGCTGCTGGGCGACCGGGTCCTCGCCGAGCAGGTCGGCGAAGAGGGCCCGGTAGTGCACAAGCGCCTGGCGGAGGTCCTCGGTGCCGGCCTCACCGCGCTCGTTGCGCTGCCGGATCTCGTGGGCGTCGCGGTAGTGGGTGAGCGTGCGGGCGTGCTCGA
The DNA here is from genome assembly GCF_029581215.1 of Micromonospora sp. WMMD975. NCBI lineage: Bacteria > Bacillati > Actinomycetota > Actinomycetes > Micromonosporales > Micromonosporaceae > Micromonospora > Micromonospora sp. WMMD975. The sequence goes on along the minus strand of NZ_CP120739.1, from coordinate 4,504,940 downwards.
CGGAGAGGTGGGCGATCTGGTCGGAGAAGTCCCCGGTGGGGTATCCGCGCTCAGCGATCAGGCGACTGACCAGCTCGTCGGCCTCGCCTACGGTTTCCGCCGGCGAGTCGACGAAGCGCACCTGGACCTCCTCCCAGGCGGCGGCGTAGCGGGCCCGGGACTCCGGGCTGAGCGGGGTCAGCTCCAGCTCGGCGTGCCGACGCTCGCGTTCCCGCAGCTCGCGTTCGGCGGCGCCCCGGCTGTCCTGCTCGGCGACGACCCGGTCGTACTCCGGGCCGAAACGCTGCCGCAGCGCCCGGCGACGATTCGCGACCACGGCGAACGCGGCGAGCGCGGCGACGACGATGACGACGATGACTATGACGACTACCTGGGTGGACGACATGGCTCCTCCTTCGGAGGCTGGTATTCCCTGGTGCGGGTGATCGCCAATCCCGTTCCGGGGCACTTTCCCGGTGGGGTGAAGAAACGCCCGTCCGGCGACGAGTCGGGCTCCGACGGCGTCCACCAGGCTCGTCTCGGACGGTAGCGAGCGTCGAGACGGCCGGTAGTGCATCCGCCGGGGATTACGTATCCTGCCCAAGGCGTCCGGGTCGGGCTCCGGCGTCGTGGCCGGTGACCTGCCGGCCGCTGCCGGAGCCACCCAGCGAACCTTCCCGGGCGAGGTCTGATTGAACACCCGCGACTGGCCGATCCGCGCCAAGTTGACCGCGCTGGTCATCGGCCCGGTGACCGGGCTGCTGGCGCTGTGGATCTTCGCCACCACGCTCACCTTCGGGCCCGCGCTCGATCTGCTCGCCGCCCGTACCCTCCTCTACGACCTGGGTCGGCCGGGCGAGAGCGTGGTCGCCGAGCTGCAACGGGAACGACGGCTCTCGGTGGTCCAGCTCGCCGGGGACGGCGTCCTGCCGGAGCTGGCCGGGCAACGCGGGCGCACCGATCGGGCCGTGTCCGAGCTGCGTCGCCGGATCGACGGCGAGGAGCTGCGCGACGCGGCCGACGACCACCTCGACGCCCGGCTCGACCAACTGGGCGCGGCGCTTGACGCGTTGCCCGCGGGGCGGGTCTTCATCGACGACCGGAAGGTGGACCGGGCCGGCGCGGTCGGGCTCTACAGCGGGATGATCGGCTCGGCGTTCCAGGCGTTCTCCGCCATGGCCGCGACGCCCGACGTCCAGATCAACCGGGAGGCGTCCGCGCTCACCGCGCTGGGGCGCTCCCGTGAGCTGCTCGGCCAGGCCGACGCGCTGCTGGCCGGTGCCGTCACCGCCGGCCGGTACGCCGAGGGCGAGCACGAACAGCTGGTGCGGACGGTGGAGAACCAGCGGTTCCTGACCGAGAACGCGGTCGCCGATCTGCCGCCCGACGAGCGGGCGGACTACCAGCGACTGACCGAGGGCGGTGCGTTCCTCCGGCTGCGCGCCCTCCAGGACGCCCTGATCCGCTCTCCCGCCCTGCCCGCCCGCTTCGACGTGCGTGCCTGGGAGACCAGCCACGCCGAGGTCTGGGCGGGCCTGCGTGACTTCGAGTTGCGCGGGGCGGACGGTCTCACCGAACGTTCGGTGCCGATTGCGGCGCGGATCCTGATCCAGCTCGCCGTCGCCGGAGTGCTCGGCCTGGTCGCGATCGTGGTCTGCGTGCTCGTGGCGTTGCGGGTCGGCCGGTCGCTGGCGCAGCGCCTGACGAGCGTGCGCACCGCCGCGACCGAGGTGGCCGAGCAGCGGCTGCCCGACGTCGTCGCCCGGCTGCGCCGGGGCGAGGAGGTCGACGTCGCCCGCGAGGCCCCCGAGCTGGACCACGGCGGGGACGAGATCGGCCAGGTGGCGCGCGCGTTCAACGAGGTGCGCCGGACCGCCGTACGCGCCGCGGCCGACGAGGTCACCCTGCGCCGCGGGTTCAACGAGGTCATCCTCAACCTGGCCCGACGCAGCCAGGGGCTGGTCCACCGTCAACTGGCGTTGCTGGACCGGCTGGAACGGCGCACCGAGGACCCGGACGAGCTGGCCGGACTGTTCCAGGTCGATCACCTCGCCACCCGGCTCCGCCGGCACGCCGAGGACCTGGTCATCCTGGCCGGGGCCGCGCCGGGGCGGGGGTGGCGGCGGCCGGTCGCGGCGGTGGACGTGATGCGCGGGGCGATCTCCGAGGTCGAGGCGTACGACCGGGTCGACGTGGGCGACGCGCAACCGGCCGGGGTGCTCGGCCGGGCCGTCGGTGACGTGATCCACCTGCTCGCCGAGCTGATCGAGAACGCGACCGCCTTCTCCCCGCCCGGGACCCGGGTGGACGTCACCGGTCGTACCCTGCCGGGCGGCTATCTGATCGAGATCACCGACCGAGGGCTCGGCATGTCCCCGCCGGCGATGGCGGCGGCCAACCGCAAGCTGGCCGTCCCGCCGGAGTTCGACCCGACCGACAGCGCCCGGCTGGGCCTGTTCGTGGTGGCCCGGTTGGCCGCGCGCCACGGCGTGGGGGTGGAGCTCCGACCGGGGCGTCCGGCCGGGACGACTGCGGCGGTGTTCCTCCCGTCGGACCTGATCACCGACGAGCCGCCGGTCGGCTCGGATGCCGTCGCCGGCCCGGAGCGGCGGCGGATGGCGAAGGTGAGCCGGTTGACCACGGTGCCCCGCGGCCGGTCGACCCGGCCGGGCCGGGAGCGCCCGGAGTCCACCGTGATCCCGTTGGCGGCGGCCCGCGCCTCGACCGTGGAACCGCCCGCCGACGACGACGGCCTGCCCCGCCGGGTGCGGCGGCGTGGCCCGGCGGCGCGTCCCCGCGCGGTCGCCGCCGACACCCCGGCCCTCCGCCCGCCGGAGGAGGCTCGCCGGGCCATGTCCGCGTTGCAGGCCGGCACCGCGCGCGGGCGCCGGGACGGCACGCGCGCCGCCGGTGGTCCGACGGTCGCACGGATCGGGGACGCCGGTCCGGTCAAGCCCACCGGCGCGCCGGGTGACACCGGTACGCCGTCCGCGCCGGAGCCGGCCACGGAGCCCTCCCCGCCGGCGCCGGACCAACGAACCGTGACAGAGAGGGACGCCTAGTGGTGCACACGACGCGGCAGAACGCCGATCTCGACTGGCTGCTCGACGACCTGGTGGAGCGCGTGCCGGGGGCCCGGCGGGCGGTGGTCCTCTCGGCGGACGGGTTGCTCCTCGGCGCCTCCGCCGACCAGGACCGCACCGACGCGGAGCACCTCTGCGCGCTGGCCTCCGGCTTCTCCGGCCTGGCGAAGGGGGCCACCCGGCACCTGGACGGCGGCGCGGTCCGGCAGACGGTGGTGGAGATGGAGTCGGCGTACCTGTTCGTCACGGCCGCCGGGCAGGGTGCCTGCCTGGCCGTGGCAAGCGACGCCGAGGCCGACATCGGTCTGGTGGCGTACGAGATGGCGATGCTTGTGATCCGCGTCGGCGAGAACCTGGCCGCGCCGGCCCGGATCGTGGAGCCGACCGATGCGAGCTGAGCCACCGGTGCCGGCGCACGAGTGGCTGGACGCCGACGCCGGTCCGGTGGTGCGCCCGTACACACTCACCGGCGGGCGGGTGCGTCCGCCGGTCGACGGCTTCGACCTGCTGGCCTTCGTGTTGACCACGTCGGCGGCCGAGCCGGCCGGCATACCCGGTCTCCAGCCGGAGCACCGCCGCCTGGTCGAGCTGGCCCGGCGGCCGAAGGCCGTCGCCGACCTCGCCGCCGACCTGGATCTCGCCGTGGGTGTGATCCGGGTGCTGCTCGGCGATCTTCTCGCCCATGGGTTCGTCGCGGTGCACCGGCCTCCGGCCGCCGCGTACCTGCCCGACGACAACATCCTCAAGGCGGTGGTCAATGGACTCCGTGCGCTTTGATCGGGAGCCGGCCGTGCCGCTGGCTTTGAAGATCCTCATCGCGGGTGGCTTCGGCGCCGGCAAGACGACGCTTGTCAGCGCGTTGAGCGAGGTCCGCCCGTTGCAGACCGAGGAGGTGCTGACCGGGGCGGGTCTCGGCACCGACGACGTCTCCGGCGTGGAGCAGAAGTCGACCACCACGGTGGCGATGGACTTCGGCCGGATCACCATCAACGACGATCTCCAGGTCTACCTGTTCGGCACACCGGGGCAGGACCGGTTCTGGTTCCTCTGGGACGAGTTGGCCTTCGGCGCGCTCGGCGCGGTGGTGCTCGCCGACACCCGCCGGCTGGCCGACTGCTTCCCCTCGATCGACTACTTCGAGCAGCGGGGCATTCCCTTCGTGGTGGGGGTGAACTGCTTCGAGGGGTCCCGGCGGTTCGGGCTGGAGGCGGTCCGCGACGCGCTGGACCTCGATCCGGAGGTCCCGCTGGTGTTGTGCGACGCCCGGGACCGGCAGTCCGGCAAACTGGTGTTGATCTCGCTGGTCGAGCACGTGGCCCGGCAGCGGGGCGAACCGGTGCCGGTGGGCTGACCCCCGGCCGCGCGGGCAGCCGGATGGGATCGCAGCAGCAACGGCGGAAGGTGGGAACGTTGACCGGGCAGCACGAGATCGTCCACATCGGCGGTTACACGGCGGAGTCGGACGGGCGGGCGGACGGGATCGTGGCGGCGCGGCGCGACCCGGCGACCGGTGCGTTGACGCCGCTCGGCACCGTGGCGGCCACCCCGTCGCCGTCGTTCCTCGCCCGGCATCCGGTGCGGCCCGTGGTGTACGCCGTCAACGAACTCTCCGAGGGCCGGGTGAGCGCGTTCCGGGTGGCGCCGGACGGCGACCTCGCGCCGCTTGGCGTACGCCCGACCGGTGGGGCCGAGCCGTGTCATCTCGCGGTCGCGCCGGACGGGCGGCACCTGTTCGTGGCCAACTACGGCGGCGGCAGCCTGGCGGTGTTCCCGCTGGACGCCGACGGCGTGCCGGGGGAGCGCACCGACCTGGTCCGGCACGAGGGGCACGGCGCCGATCCGCAGCGGCAGGAGCGGGCGCACTGCCACATGGTGTCGCCCGCCCCGGACGGTGGGCCGCTGCTCGCCGTGGACCTGGGCACCGACTCGGTCTACCGGTACGACCTGGACGCCGACTCGGGGCGGCTGGTGCCCCGGCGACCCCGGTTGCGGACGCCTGCCGGCACCGGGCCCCGGCACCTGGCCCGGCACCCGGACGGGCGGCGCTGCTGGCTGGTCGGTGAGCTGGACGGCACGGTCACCGCGTACGACCTGACACCGGACGGGCTGCACCAGCGGGCCCGGCTCGACGCCAGCGGCCGGACCGGGCACGTCCAGCCCTCCGAGGTGGCGGTCGGGCCGGACGGGCGCTTTCTCTACGTGGCCAACCGCGGCGTGGGCACGGTGGCGGTCTTCGCGCTGGGCGGCGCGGCGCCGGAGCTGGTGGCGGAGGTGGACGCCGGCGGCGGGTGGCCCCGGCACTTCGCGCTGGCCGGGGCGCACCTGTACGTGGCCGACGAGCGGGCCGACCTGATCCGGGTCTTCCGGGTGGATTCCGGCACCGGGGTGCCGGAGCCGGTCGGGGAGCCGGTGCCGGCCAGCAGCCCGACCTGCGTTTTGATGTGACGAAATGGTGACCGTATGCGCTGTCCGTAATGGAAGGTGATCACCTAAGTTACTGATCCATAACTCAGCGTATCATTTAAGTGATCAAGTATTGCTCCTGCGTAACTTTCGTCCGAACGGTTGTGGCAGTAACCCCACGAGATACGCAAGATGGTCACCGTGTCTGGCCGCCATCGCATGCGTTCCAACCTCCGTGGGGCAGGTGCCGCCGCGGCGGCAACCGCTCTCGTCGCCGTCGTAGCCGGTTCCTGGTTCGGCTACCAGCAGCTGGCCGGCCCGAACTGTTCGGGCCGGATCGAGCTGTCGGTGGCGGCTGCCTCGGAGATCGCCCCGGCGGTACGCGGCGCCGCCGACGACTGGGTCGCCAACGGCGCCCGCGTCGGCGAGACCTGCATCGCGGTGAACGTCACGGCGGCCGAGTCGGTGGACGTGGCCGCCGCCGTGGCGAGCAAACACGGCGCCACCCTGGCCGGCGTCGGGCAGGCCAGTGGCACCGCGGTCACCCCCGACGTCTGGGTGCCGGACTCCTCGACCTGGTTGGTGCGGCTCAAGGCCGGCGGCGCCAGCGCCTTCGCGCCGGCCAACGGCGCGTCGATCGCGCGCAGCCCGGTGGTGGTCGCGCTGCCCGAGCCGGTGGCCGCGCGGATCGGCTGGCCGGACAAGGAGTTCCGCTGGTCCGACATGCTCCAGCAGGTGACCTCCAGCAAGCCGCTCCGGGCCGGGATCGTGGAGCCGACCCAGGACGCGGCCGGCCTGTCCGGCCTGCTCTCGTTGACCGCGGCGGCCAGCTCCACCGGTGAGGCCGGATCCCCGAAGGCCCAGGAGGCGATGGTCGGGGCCCTGCGCGCGCTTGCCACCAACCGCTCCTCGCTCCGGCAGGACCTGCTCGCGCGGTTCCCGCGCTCGTCCGACCCGACGGCCATCGCCAACGGACTGGGCGCGGCGGCGCTGTCCGAGGAAGACGTGATCGCGTACAACAACACCAAGCCGCCGATCAAGCTGGCCGCGCTCTACCTGGATCCGGCGCCGATCCCGCTCGACTTCCCGTTCGCGGTGCTGCCCGGCATCGAGCCGAGCAAGGCCTCGGCCGCGCGGGTGCTCTTCGAGGCGCTGCGGTCCGCGGACTTCAAGGACCGGCTCGCCGCCCAGTCGCTGCGCGCGCCGGACGGCAACTGGGGGCGTGGCTTCCAGGCGCCGACGGGCGCGCCGAGCCCGGCCAACGGCGGCGAGAAGCAGGTCCCGCCGTCCGGTCAGGGCGGTGCGGCCGACCTCGACCCGGTCGCCATCTCGACCGCGACCACCACCTGGTCGGTGGCCACCCAGTCCGGCCGCATGCTCTGCGTCATCGACGTCTCCGGTTCGATGAAGAAGCCGGTGGCCACCGCCAACGGCGCCAGCCGGGAGCAGGTCACGGTGGCAGCCGCGGGTCAGGGCCTCGGGCTCTTCGACGACTCCTGGTCGATCGGCCTGTGGACCTTCTCCACCAACCTCCAGGGCCCGCAGGACTGGCGGGAGCTGGTCCCGATCCGTCCGCTGTCGAGCAACCGGGGCGCGCTTCAGCGCGGCCTGGCCAACGTCCGGCCCTCCAACGGTGACACCGGCCTCTACGACACGATGCTGGCGGCGTACAAGAAGGTGCAGCAGGACTGGGAGCCCGGCAAGGTCAACTCGATCGTGCTCTTCACCGACGGCAAGAACGAGGACGACAACGGCATCTCGCAGAAGGGGCTGCTGGCCCAGCTCGAAAAGCTCAAGGACGACGAGCAGCCGGTGCAGGTGATCATCATCGGTATCGGCAACGAGGTGAACCGGGCCGAGCTCAAGTCGATCACGGACACGGTCGGCGGTGGCGCGTTCGTGACCACCGACCCGAGCAAGATCGGTGAAATCTTCCTCCAGGCGATCGCGTTGCGTCCGCCCGCACCGCGCTGACCTGCGGGTCAGCGACCTCCTTCCGCCGTACCGGGGTTTCCGGTACGGCGAAAGGCTTCCCGGGTCAAGACACGGGAAGTGAACTGACGGTAATGTGTCCGAATCAATTGGTAACCATAATTGTCCTGGCATGATGTCCTGGTGCCTCGACCGCGGGTCCTCTCCGGGACCGGGCGGGGACGGGGCGATAGGCAAGTAAGTGGGGAGGGCCGGTGACCTCGGCGACGCTGTTGACCCCTGCCAGGACGTCGCGACCCGGGGGCGAGCGACCCGGGGCGACGACACGAGCCGCGGAGCGGGCCTACATCCGGTTCCTGGTGGTGCTCGACACCGCCGTGCTCGCCGTGGCCATCCTGGCCGGCTACCTGGCCCGATTCGGCGACGAACAACCGAGCGGCTCCGAGATCTCCTACGTGGTGGTCGCGCCGGTGCTCCTGCTGGTCTGGTTGGTGTCGCTGAAGGCGATGCGCTGCTATGACGACCAGGTGCTCGGCTACGGCGCGGACGAATACCGCCGGGTCAGCGCGGCGAGCCTGCGGCTGGCCGGCGCCATCGCCATCGCCGGCTACATCGCCGACGTCGGAGTGTCCCGGGGCTTCCTGGCCATCACCTTCGCGGTCGGCACGATCGGGCTGGAGGTGGCGCGGTTCGCGGCCCGCAAGCGGCTGCACCGGGCCCGCGACCGGGGCGCCGGCTGGTCCCGCAAGGTGCTCGTGGTCGGCGACACCGCGCACGTGCTGGAGCTGGTGCACACCCTGCGCCGGGAGCCGTACGCCGGCTACCAGGTGGTCGGCGCCTGCATCCCGGACGCGCTGCTCGCCCCGGTGCCGCAGCGGCTGGGCGACGTGCCGGTGGTCGGGTCGTTCCGCGGCATCCCGGACGCGGCCACCGCGATCGGGGCGGACACGGTGGCGGTCACCGCCTCCGGTGAGCTGACCGCGGCCCGGCTGCGCCGCCTCGGCTGGCAACTCGAAGGCACCGGGGTCGACCTGGTGGTGGCCCCGGCGCTCACCGACGTCGCCGGCCCGCGCATCCACACCCGCCCGGTCGCCGGCCTGCCCCTGATCCACGTCGAGGCGCCCGAGTTCCGTGGCGCCCGCAAGCTGGTCAAGGGATTCGTCGACCGCTCGCTGTCGCTGATCGCCCTGCTCCTGCTCTCGCCGCTGCTGCTGGTGCTCGCGCTCGCCATCAAGCTGGACAGCCGTGGCCCGGTATTGTTCCGACAGACCCGGGTCGGCCAGGGCGGCAAGGAGTTCGGCGTCTTCAAGTTCCGCACCATGGTGGTCAACGCCGACGCCCTGCTCGCCGAGCTGGCCGCCCGCAACGAGACCGACGGCCTGATGTTCAAGATGCGCGACGACCCACGGGTGACCCGGACCGGCCGGCTGCTGCGCCGGTGGTCGCTGGACGAGCTGCCCCAGCTCGCCAACGTGCTGCTCGGTCAGATGAGCCTGGTCGGCCCACGCCCCCCGCTGCCCTCCGAGGTGGCCCGCTACGACGGCGACGTGGCCCGCCGGCTGCTCGTCAAGCCCGGCATGACCGGCCTCTGGCAGGTCAGCGGCCGGTCGGACCTGAGCTGGGAGGACGGCATCCGGCTCGACCTCTACTACGTGGAGAACTGGTCCCTGGCGGCCGACCTGACCATCCTCTGGAAGACGTTCGGCGCGGTGCTCGGCAGTCGCGGCGCCTACTGATCCGGCCCGTTCTCCGGCTGCGGCCCCAACCAGTCCAGGCAGACCACCACCGCGTCGTCCACCAGGTCACCGGCGACGAAGGCCCGCAGGTCGCCGATCAGCGACCGGACCGCGTCCAGCGGCTCCAGCGGGCCGGTGTGGCGCAGGAACCGGTCCAGGGCCGACTCGCCGTAACGGATCCGGCCGGCGGCGGCGTCGACCACCCCGTCGCTCACCACGAAGAGCCGGTCCCCGCGCGCCAACTGGAACCGCTGCTCCCGGTAGTCGGTGCCGTCGAACATGCCGAGCGGGAACTGCTTGTCCAGCACCTGCTGGGTCACCGCACCGGCGCGCAGCCGGATCAGGTGGGGCGAGCCGGCGTCGACCGCGGTGAGCGCCCCGGTGGCCAGGTCCACCTCCATCAGCAGCACGGCCAGGTGCTGCCGGCCCCGGTGCTGCGCATAGATCGCCTGGTCGGCCAGGGCGGCCTGGTCGGCCAGGGACAGCCCGGCCCGGCGCGCGTTGCGCAGCGCGAAGGTGGCAAGTGAGGTGAGCAGCGCCGCCGCCACCCCCTCGCCGAAGCCGTTGAGCACCGCGAGCCAGAGCCGGTGGCCGTCGTCGGACCAGTCGAAGCTGTCCCCGCGCACCGCGTACGCCGGCTCCAACTGCCCGGCCAGGGCGAACGACGGACGGATCCGGCTGCGCCCGGGCAGCAGCTCCCACTGCATCTCGGCGGCCAGGGTGAGGCGCCGACTGCGCCGGGCCGTCAGGTAGACATCGGTGGTCGAGGTCACGGCGGCCAACTCGTGCCCGAGCACGGCGGCGATGGTGGCCAGTTCCGCGCGGGCGGCCGGATCGGCCGGGGCCGGCGAGACCCGGAGCACCCCACGCCGTTCGCCGCGCATCCCCACCGGGAACCAGCCGGTGCCGTCGGCGACCATCGGCTCCTGGTGGTCGAAGGCGTACCAGGCCGGGTGGCCGGGGCCGGTGACGGACTCGCCGCCGCCCAGCGGCAGCAGTTCGGCGAGCCGGTAGTCGACCTGGAAGAGTTCGGTACGGGTGATCCCGTACGTCCGCAGCAGCTCGGCGGCGAGCCGGTCCACGATGAGATCCGTCGGCGCATCCGTCACGATCCGGCGGGCGCGTGCCTCGGCATCGCTCATCCTTTGCTCCTTTGCACAGGTCGTCGGCCTGGCCCGGGGGGTAGTGTCGGGCCCACCATGACCGATCAGCCCGGTCCCATGGGACCTGACGTGAGTATCTCCGCCGCCCTGGACGAGGCGGCGGGCACCCTGCTGGCCGTCTGGGAGGCGGCCCGGGAACGCGCCACCAGCCGGCTCTCCGAAGCCCAGTTACGTGCCGTCATGGTCGTCGAACAACACGACGGGATCAACCTTCGCCGGCTCGCCTCGCTCACCGACATGCTGCTCTCCTCCGCCAGCCGGCTCTGTGACCGGCTGGTGGCCGCCGGCATGCTGGAGCGGGAGCCGGGCCGTCACGACCGCCGGGAGATCTCGCTGCACCTCACCCCGGCGGCCACTCAACTCCTCGCCGAGCTGCGGGCCGACCGGCGGCGGCGGCTGGAGCGCATCCTGACCGGGATGAGCCCGGCAGGCCAGGCGGCGTTGCTGCGCGGGATGCGCGAGTTCGACGAGGTCGGCCGCCGTGGGGCGGCACCCGTGGCCGAGGGCTGGCCGGTGTTGCAACCCTCCGGGGAGCGGGTCGGCGACCCGCTGACCGAGCTGGACGCACCCACCCGACCCGCCCGGGTGGCCCCGCAGCGCCCGGTCGGCGAGCCGGTCCCGCCCGACGAACCCCCCGTGATCCGCACCGCCTGACCTCGCGCCGGTCTCCGCCGGCGGATCCACCGGGCCCGGCCTTCACCGGACCAGCTCCCGCCGGCGGATCCACCGGGCCCGGCGCTGACCGGACCAGCTTCGCCGTCTGGTGCGGCGTCGCCGGCCCGATTCGGGCTCACGCGGCGGCCACGGCCAGCATGGCGATGTCGTCGTGTGGGTGCCCGCCGAGCCACTCGTCGACGAGTTGGAGCACCCGGTCGACGAGCGCGGCCGGTGGCAGCCCGGCAGCCGCGGCGAGCGCCTGCCGCAGCCGGTCGTCGCCGAACATGGCCGGCTCGGCGGGGCCGCCCCGAGCCTCGGTCACCCCGTCGGTGTAGGCCAGTAGCAGGTCGCCCGGGGCCAGCCGTACCTCCGCCTCGGCGAACCTCGCCGCGGTAAGCGCGCCCACCGGCATGCCGCCCACCCGGACCGTGTCGATCCCGCCGCCGGCGCGGACGACAAGCGGCGCGGGATGCCCGCCGCCGGCCACCCGGACCAGCAGCCCGCCGTCGGGTTCCCGGCTCAGGGTGCCGAGCAGGATCGTGGTGAACTGGGCCCGCTCGGCCGCGCCCGGCGCGTCCAGCAGCGCCCGGTTGAGCAGTTCCATCAGCTCCCGGGGGCGCTGCTCGACCAGGCGCAGGGTCTGCAACGACTGGCGTACCCGTCCGGTCAGTACGGCCGCACCGACACCCTTGCCGCAGACGTCGCCGAGCGCGAACAGGCCGCCGCCGGGGGTGGGGAACAGGTCGTAGAAGTCCCCGCCGATGCGCAGGCTGTCCCCGGCGGCGCGGTAACCGCCGGCCAGGGTCACGCCGGGCAGGCGCGGTAGTCGCGGCGGAAGCAGGCTGTTCTGGAGCACCCGGGCCAGGTGGGTCTGCTCGCCGTACAGCTCGGCGGCGGCAAGCGCGGCGCCGGCCCGCCCGGCGAACTCCCGGGCCAGTGCGATCTCCCGCTTGTCGAAACCGGTCCGGCCGGGACGGCGGGCCAGGATCAGCGCACCGGCCGGACCGCCGGCGCCGGGCATCGGGCTGATCAGCACGGTGCCCGACCGGCCGAAACCGGCCGGTAGCAGCTCGGCCAGGTCGGCCGGCTCGGCGTCGGGCCACGGGCTGGGCTCGGTGAGATCACCGTCCAGCGCCTCGACCAGAGCGGGGACGGACTTCACGGTCGGCCATCCGGCCACACCGGTGGCCGGGTCGGAGTCTCCGGCGGCGTACCGGACCCAGTGCGGCTCGTCCTCGGCCGGCGGCGGTGGTCGGTGCACCACCACGGCGGCGTCGGCCAGGTAGGGCACCGGCAGGGTGACGGCGGCGCGCAGCGTCTGCTCCCGGTGCAGGGAGAGCCCGAGCCGGCTGCCGGCCTGGGCGAGGAAGGCGGTGCGGGATCGTTCGGCGAGCAGCGCGTCGGTGCGTGCGCGCTCCTCGGTGACGTCCCGCACATACCAGACGCGGCGCTCGCCGGCCAGCCCGCGCCGCAGGCCGTGCAGCCGCCGGCCGTGGTGCTCGGTCTCGAACGTGTCGGCGTCGTCGCGCGCCGCCTGCGCCAGCGCCGGCACCGCACAGGCGGCCAGGCCGACGCCGGGCACCAGCTCGGGCAGGAGCTCCGCCGCCGTGGCGTTGACGAGCGTCACCACGCCGGCCGGGTCGATCGCCACGACCGCCTCGGCCAGCCCGTCCAGCAGCTCGCGGGTGAGCCGCCCGTCGGCCGGTCGACCCGTATGCATGCTTTCGGTGCGCTCCTCGCTCGCGGACAGGTTGCCTGACTGCAAGCGTACCGAGCAGGTGCGACGCCACCCCACGCCCGGGGGGAAGGAGGGGGCCCCGCTTAACGCCTCCGGTATAGGAGGGGCCCCCGCTTAACACCGGGGGCGGCGCGCCGGGGGGTCGTGGTGCGCTCCGGGCACAAGCCTGGTTGGCTGCCGGCATGAGCAGCACCATGGTCTTCCGGCGCGGCAACGCGGCCCACCGGTTCTACAGCGTCGTGGTCTTCGTGGTGCTCGCCTCGCTCGACAACGTGGCGATCGGCCTGGTGCCGCCGCTCTACGGGCCGATCTCCGGCGCGCTCGGCGTACCCCAGCGGTTGCTCGGCCTGGTCACGGCCGTGAGCTTCCTGGTCAGCGCGGTGGCCGCGGTGGGCTGGGCGTACGTCGGCGACCGCACCAACCGCAAGCCGCTGCTCATGGTCGGCACGCTGATCTGGGCGGCCGGCACCGGCGGTAGCGCGCTGGCCGAGCGGTACCCGACGTTCCTGGTCGCCCAGCTCGTCGCCGCGATCGGGCTGGGGGCGGTCGGCTCGGTCGGGTTCTCCGTGGTCACCGACCTGATCTCGCCGCGCCGCCGCGGCCTGGTGATGAGCTTCTGGGGGCTGTCCCAGGGCGTCGGCACACTTGCCGGCACGCTGGCCGGCGGCCTGCTCGGCGCGACCGACTGGCGGCGGCCGTTCCTGCTGCTGACCGGCGTGGGCCTGGCCGCGACGGCGGCGTACCTGTTCACCTACGACATCGCGCGCGGACAGAGCGAGCCCGAGCTGGCCGAGGCGCTGGACGCCGGCGGCGAGTACGACTACCGGATCAGTCGCGCCGACCTGCCCCGGATCCTGGCCCGGCGGACCAACCGCTGGCTGATCCTCCAGGGGCTCACCGCCCAGGCGGCCTTCGGCTCGCTGGTCTGGCTGCCGGTGCTGTTCAGCCAGCGGGCCGAGGCGCAGGGCTACTCGGCGGCCACCGCCGTCGTGGTGGGCAGCGTCTTCGCCACCCTGTTCCAGCTCGGTGGCGTGCTCTCCATCGTGGGCGGCCTGGTCGGCGACGCGCTGCAACGGCGTACGCCGAGCGGCCGGGCGCTTGTCGCGGCCGTGGGGATTCTCGCGGCCGTGCCGTTCTACCTGGTCCTGTTCTTCGTGCCGATCCGGATCGACGTGCCCGACGGCGGCGGTTCCGGCGCGGTGGTGGCGGCGGTGCTGTCAAGCGTCCTCACCGAGCCGACGATCGGGTTGAGCCTGCTCACCGCCGTGGTCGCGCTGGCGCTCACGTCGGCCAACTCACCGAACTGGTTCGCGCTGATCGCCGACGTCAACCCGCCCGAGCACCGGGGCACGGTCTACAGCCTGGGCAACCTGGTCAACGGCGTCGGTCGGGCGGCCGGCAACGGGCTGGTCGGGGTCGCGTTCGCCGCGCTGCGGGTGGCGTTCCCGCCGCCGCTGAACTACGCGGTCGGGCTGGCCGCGTTCCAGTTGTTCTTCGTGCCGACGGGGGTCATGTACTGGCTGGCGGCCCGTACGTCACCCCGGGACATCGCGCAGGTGCACGCGCTCCTGCACACCCGTGCCGACCGCCTGGAAGCCGAAGGCGGGGGCCCCGCTTAACCGGTGGGTGTTAAGCGGGGCCCCCGCCTATGCAGAAAGCGTTAAGCGGGGCCCCCGCCTTACACCCACCACACGGTGACGTCGGTGGGGACGGCGGAGCCGTCCAGGGGGGCGCTGGACACCAGCACCGTCGCGCCGGCGGGCAGCGGCACCGGCGTCGCGCCGAAGTTGGTCAGCACGGTCAGGTCGCCGTTGGTGAACGTGAGCACCTCGTCGCCGGAGGAGAGGAAGCGCATCGGGCCCCGGGCCAGCGCGTGCTCGCGGCGCAACCGCAGCGCGGTCCGGTACAGCTCGTACGTCGAGCCGGGCACCCCGCGCTGCCGGTCCAGCGCGTACTCCGCCCACACCGGCGGCTGCGGCAGCCAGCTCGCGTCGGTCGGCCCGAAGCCGTACGACGGGGCGTCGGCCTCCCACGGGATCGGCACCCGGCAGCCGTCCCGGCCGCGCTGGGTGTGCCCGCTGCGCTCCCAGGTCGGGTCCTGCCGGGCCTCGTCGGGCAGCGTGGTGTGCTCCGGCAGCCCCAACTCCTCACCCTGGTAGAGGTAGGCGGATCCGGGTAGCGCGAGCATCAGCAGGCTGGCCGCCCGCGCCCGGCGCAGGCCCAGCGCCACGTCCGGCTGCGGGTCGTCGACGCCGATGCCGTTCATCCGACCGCCGGCGGTGGTCAGCCCGAGGCGGGAGGCGTGCCGGACCACGTCGTGGTTCGACAGCACCCAGGTGGTGGGCGCGCCGACCGCGTCGGTGGCCTCCAACGAGCGGGTGATCACCGCGTACTGGGCCGGGGCGGTCCAGGCGGCCATCAGGTATTCGAAGTTGAACGCCTGGTGCATCTCGTCCGGCCGGACGTAGCGGGCCAGCCGCTCGGCCGGCTCCACCCACGCCTCGGCCACCAGGACCCGCTCCCCGGGGTACGAGTCGAGCAGCCGCCGCCACTCGCGGTAGACCTCGTGCACGCCGTCCTGGTCCCACATCGGCGGACGCGGCTTGTCCGCCTCCTGGCCGGAGAGAATCTCCTGCGGCTCCTGCCAGTCCGCCAGGTCGGCCTGCTTGATCAGGCCGTGCGCGACGTCCACCCGGAACCCGTCGACGCCCCGGTCCAGCCAGAAGCGCAGCACGTCGAGGAACTCCGCGCGCACCTCCGGGTTGTCCCAGTTGAGGTCCGGCTGGCCGGTGTCGAACAGGTGCAGGTACCACTGCCCGTCCGGCAGCCGGGTCCAGGCCGGGCCGCCGAACACGCTCTCCCAGTCGTTCGGTGGCTCGGCGCCGGCCGGGCCCCTGCCGTCGCGCATGACGTAACGCTGCCGCTCCGGGCTACCCGGCGCGGCAGCCACGGCGGCGGTGAACCAGCGGTGCGCGGACGAGGTGTGGTTGGGCACCAGGTCGACGATCACCCGCAGGCCGCGGGCCTTCGCCTCGCTGATCATCCGATCGGCGTCGGCGAGCGTCCCGAAGAGCGGGTCGACGTCCCGGTAGTCGGCCACGTCGTAGCCGGCGTCGGCCTGCGGCGACGGATAGAACGGGGACAGCCAGATCGCGTCGACCCCCAGCTCGGCAAGGTGGTCGAGGCGGGCCGTGATGCCCGGCAGGTCGCCGATGCCGTCGCCGTTCGAGTCGGCGAACGAACGCGGGTAGACCTGGTAGATGACCGCCTCGGTCCACCAGCCGGTGGCCGGGGCCTGCTGCGTCGCGTCGGTGTTCAGCGCCTTCTCCCTCAGGTGGTGGTGCGGACGAACGGGTCCGTTCAGTGTGCCCGGGGCGGCGCGGTCGAGTCCCGCACCACAAGCCGAGTGGGGAGGATCACCGAGGCCGGTGTCCGCGGGGCGCCGCCGGCGGCGCGGGGCACCGGCACCAGACCGGGGTACGGTTCGGTCACGCCCGTTCCCAGCGGGTCGAGCAGGATACGGGCGGCGAGCCGTCCCTGGTCGGCGGCGGGTTGGGCGATGGTGCTCAGCCCGAGCACGCCGGCCAGGTCGTGGTCGTCGATGCCGATCACGCTGACGTCCTGCGGCACCCGCAGCCCGGCGTCGCGAAGCGCGCTGATCGCGCCCATCGCCATCTCGTCGCAGGCGGCGAAGATGGCGGTCGGTGGCTCGCCGCGGGCGAGCAGTTCGGCGGTGGCGCGGGTGCCGCCGTCGATGGTGAACCGGGACTCGACGTCGAGGCTCGGGTCGGGCCGGAGACCGGCGGCGCGCAGGGCCTCCTGGTAGCCGCGCCGCCGGTCCAGGTGAGTGGTGAAGGCCAACTCGTCGTCCGGGTCGCCGGAGATGTGCGCGATCCGGGTGTGTCCGAGGTCGAGCAGGTGGCGGGTGGCGGTCCGGGCGGCGGCCACGTCGTCGATCCGTACGCAGGGCCAGCCGGGCACCCCGCTTCCGGAGCTGATCGTCACGCCGGGCAGGTCGAACTTGGTCAGCGCGTGCACGTCGGCGGCGCGCAGCGGGGTGGCGACCAGGATGATCGCGTCCACCCGCTTGTGCAGGTTGGCCGTGCGCAGCACCCGCTGGCGGGTCTGCTCCCGGCCACCGAGGTTGTAGAGCAGCAGGTCGTAGCCGTTCTGCTGGAGCGAGTCCTCGACCGTCTCGACCACGGTGCCGAAGAACCACCTGGTGATCCGGGGCACCACCACCGCGACCGTGCCGGTCTTTCCGCCGGCCAGCCGGGAGGCGCTCGGCGAGACCGCGTACTGGAGTTGCTCGGCGGCGGCCAGCACCCGGCGGCGGGTGGCGGCGGACACCGTCGGCAGGCCGCGCAGCGCGCGGGACACGGTGGCCGTCGAGACCCCGGCCAGGCGGGCCACGTCGTCAATCCTGGTCATCGCTGCTCCCCGTTGCGACCCGGTCCCGCCGCCGCCGGTGGCCCGGCGGCGGCGGGGCGCCGGGTCAACCCTTGACGCTGCCGGCGAGCAGGCCCCGCACGAAGTAGCGCTGGAGGGACAGGAACACGATCAGCGGTACGACGATCGACACGAACGCGCCGGAGGTCAACCGCTGCCACTCGTTGCCCTTGGTGCCGGCCAGCTCGGCGAGCCGGACGGTCAGCGGTGCGGTCTCGTCGCCGCCACCGGCGAAGATCAGCGCGACCAGCAGGTCGTTCCAGACCCAGAGGAACTGGAAGATGCCGAACGCCGCCAGCGCGGGCGTGATCAGCGGCAGCACGATGGTCCGGAAGATCTTCGGGTGGGTGGCCCCGTCGACCCGGGCCGCCTCCATCAGATCCTTGGGTAGCTGGCTGATGAAGTTGTGCAGCAGGAACACGGCCAGCGGCAGGGCGAAGCAGGTGTGCGCGAACCACACCTGCGCGAACCGCTGCTCGTCGACCAGGTCCCAGGCCGGCAGCACCTGGACGCCGGCGACGGTGACGCCGGTGGAGAAGAACTTCAGCAGCGGCACCAGGGCCATCTGCAGCGGCACGATCTGCAACGCGAAGATCGCGATGTAGACCCAGTCCCGCCCCTTGAAGTTGATCCAGGCCAGCGCGTACGCGGCGAGTGAGGCGAAGGCCAGCGGAAAGAGCACCGACGGAATGGTGATCGCCAGCGAGTTGATGAAGTAGCTGGCCAACTGGCCGGCCGAGGACGAGCTGCCGAACAGCACCTGCTCGTAGTTGTCGAGGGTGAACTGCGGATCGCTGAAGAAGGTCCACCAGCCGGTGGTCTTGATCTGGTTCTCCGGCCGGAACGAGGAGACGAACAGGCCGAAGGTCGGCACGGTCCAGACGATCGCGAGGACGATCGAGACCAGGGTCGCGGTCGGCGTGTTGAGGCGTCGGCGGACCCGACCGGCCCGGGTCTTCGGTGGGTCGTCGGTGCGCTGGGCGCCGGCGGGGACGGTGGGCGTGGCAGTGGTCATCTCAGCCCTCCCGCTGCTGCCGCAGGTTGCGGATCTGGTAGATCACGATCGGCACGACCAGGATGAAGAGCACGACGGCGAGCGCGGCGCCGTGCCCGTTCTGGCCGTACCGGAACGCCTGGTTGTACATCTCGTTCGCGATGACGCTCGTCTCGTAGTTGCCGTTGGTGGCGGTCCGGACGATGTCGAACACCTTCAGCGTGGCGATGGTGATGGTCACCACGACCACGATCAGCGCCGGTCGGATGCTCGGCAGGGTCACCCGCCAGAACATCTGCCAGGCCGTCACGCCGTCCAGGCGGGCGGCCTCGATGATGTCGCCCGGAATCGCCTTGATCGCGGCGGAGAGCACCACCATCGCGAAGCCGGCCTGGATCCAGACCATGATGACGATGAGCAGCAGGGTGTTCAGCGGCGAGTCGAGCAGCCACTGCTTGGGCTCTCCGCCGAACCACACCACGATCTGGTTGAGCAGGCCGATCTGGTCCTGTTCGGCGCCCCGGAAGGCGTAGACGAACTTCCAGATGATGCTCGCGCCGACGAACGAGATGGCCATCGGCATGAAGATCAGGGATTTGGCCAGCGCCTCGAGTCGGGCCCGGTCCACCATCACCGCGTAGAGCAGGCCGATCGTGGTGGCCGCCAGTGGCACCAGCAGCACCCAGACCAGCGTGTTGATCAGCACTCGGACGATGGAGTCGTCGGCGAGCATCCAGGCGTAGTTGTCCAGGCCGACGAAGTTCTCGCTCCGCCCGTCCATGAACGAGAGCAGCGTGGTGCGGATCGCCGGGACGACGAGGCCGATGAGCAGCAGCAGCACCGTCGGCAGCAGGAAGAAGAGCGCGAAGATCCCTTCCCCCTGCTTGCGCGGGCGGCCGGACAGCACGGCGCCGTTGGCCGTCGCGGCGACCAGGCGTGCCTCGCGTCGGCGGGCGAAGAAGGCCGGCACCACGTCGAGCAGCAGGAGCAGGCCGCCCACCACCAGGACGAAGGCGATCAGCCCATACATCAACATGAGGAACTTCGGCTGCTCGGCCGCGAAGTCGAAATCCATCAACCCTCCTTCCGGGGTCGGGTGGACCGGTGGCCCGGTCCGCCTTCGCGGACCGGGCCACCGGATACCATCACTTCGGCCAGCTGCCCTCGATGTCGTTGAGCACCGTGGTGGTGTCCTTGCCGTTGATCCAGGACACCATGCCCTTCCAGAAGGTGCCCGCGCCGACGGCGGCCGGCATCAGGTCCGAGCCGTCGAAGCGGAAGACGGTCTTCTGGTCCTGGAGGATGCCCACGGAGAGCTTGTCCACCGGGTTCGGCACGTTGTTGATGTCCAGCTTCTTGTTCGCGGACACCCAGTCGCCGATCTTGGCGCGGCTGTTGGCGTACTCGCCGGAGGCCAGGTAGGTCTGCACCGCCTGGATCTCGGGGCGGTCGGCGAAGGCCGCGACGAACTCGCCGCCGCCGAGCACCGGCTTCTGCTCCGGGTCGAGGCCCGGGAAGTAGAACGCGAAGACGTCGCCGTCCTCGGCCACCTTGGTGCCCTTCGGCCACTGGTTGGCGTAGAAGGACGCCTGGCGGTGCAGTGCGCACTTACCGGCGGTGATGGGCACGCCGGCCTCCTGGAAGGAGGTGGTGGCGATGCTCTTCACGCCGCCGAAGCCGCCGTTGACGTACTTCTCGTTCTTGAGGATGGTGCCGGCCTTGTTCACGGCCTCGGCGACCTTCGGGTCGTTGAACGGGATGCCGTGGGTGGTCCACTGGTCGTAGACGTCGGGTCCGGCCGTGCGCAGCAGCACGTCCTCGATCCAGTCGGTGGCCGGCCAGCCGGTGGCGTCACCGGACTCGATGCCGGCGCACCACGGCTTCATGCCGCTGGCGGCGATCTGGTCGCTGAGCTTGATCAGGTCGTCCCAGGTGGTCGGGACCGTCCAGCCCTTCTCCTTGAAGGTCTTCGGCGAGTACCACACGAAGGACTTCACGTTGGAGCCCAGCGGGGCGCCGTAGAACTGGCCGTTGACGGTGCTGTACTTCAGCCAGTCGGGGGAGTAGTTCTCCTCCGCCATCGCCTTGGTGTCGGCGCTGGCCGGCTTGAGCTTGCCCGAGTCGACGAACCGCTTGAGCAGACCCGGCTGCGGGATGAACGCGAGGTCGGGGGCGTTGCCGCCGTCCACCCGGACACCGAGCTGGGCCTCGAACTCACCCGATCCCTCGTGGTCGATGTCGATGCCGGTGCAGTCCTCGAACTCCTTCCAGGACTCATCGAGGCGGTCGGCCTCGATGTCCCGGATCGAGGAGTAGATCGAGACCTTCTTGCCGTCGTTGCCCTGGTACTTCTCGTATGCCGCGCACTCGGCCGAGCCCGCCTTGTCGCTGCTCTTCTTGTCGTTGCCGGTGCCGCAGGCGGCGACGCCGAGCGCCAGCCCCAGCACGCCGGTGACCGCGAGAGCCTGGCGTGATCTGGCAAACGCCATGCCGTTCTCCTTCCTTGCCGGCGCATGGGGGAAGTCGAATCCGCGCCGGTCCGATGGTCGTCCCCACATGTAAGCGCTTGCATCCCGTTCGGTCCACCCCCCGACCGGACACGGCCCGGTAACAATCCCGAAACTCGCTCACCTGCTTGGGTGCGCTCCCACGGTTCTTCCGCCGAACGGAACTTTCTGCCACCCTGTCCGTATCCCATCGAAGACTTTCGACATCGGAGGTAGTGGATGCGTAAGCGGTGGCTCAGTCTCGGGGCGGGAGTGGCGGTCCTGGCCGCGACCATCGTCCCGGCGGCGCCGGCGATGGCCGCGCCGACGTTCAAGGTTCCGTTCCCGTGCAACCAGTCCTGGTCCGGGCAGACCCGGTCCAACCACAGCCCGGCGAACGCGATCGACTTCAACCGCACCGACGATCTGGGCGACCCGGTGGTGGCCAGCGCGCCCGGCACGGTCGACGTGGTGACCAACCTCGGCGACACCAGCTACGGCAAGTACGTGCGGATCAACCACGGGGGTGGCTGGACCACCTACTACGCGCACCTGAACGCCTTCAACGTCTCGGTGGGGCAGACCGTCGGATACGGACGGGTGATCGGATACGTCGGCAGCACCGGCGGCTCCACCGGACCGCACCTGCACTACGAGCAGCGGTCGGGCGGCAGTGCCGTGAAGATCAAATTCAACGGCGCGGCGGCGCTCTACTGGGGCACCAAGACCTACAAGAGCGACAACGGCTGCTCCGGAGCGAACACCGGCGCGGGCACGGTGAACACCGCGGGCTCGCCGCTGACCGTGCGCTCCGGCCCGGGCACCGGCTACAGCGCGGTCGGCTCGGTGGCCGACGGGGCCGGCGTGACGATCCACTGCCAGACCAGCGGCACCTCGGTCACCGGCACCTACGGCACCAGCTCGATCTGGGACCGGATCGGCTCCGGCCGGTTCATCTCCGACGCCTACGTCTACACCGGCTACGACGGCTACATTCCCGGCGTGCCCCGCTGCTGACCGGACCGGGCGCGGGGGCGACGGCTCCCGCGCCCGGAGCCGGTCAGGCGTTCATCCGCCAGATGGCGAAGTTCAGCGCGGCGGCGAACGTGACCCACGCCCAATACGGCAGCATCAGCAGCGTCGCCGGCCGGGAGACCCGGCGGAACAGCGCGACGGTCACGCCGATCGCCAGCCACATCAGCACGATCTCGGCGAACGCCAACCCGTACCGGCCGGCGCCGAAGAAGAGCGGGGTCCAGATCGCGTTGAGCACCAGTTGCGCGACCCAGGCCCCGAGCGCGGGGCCGAATCCGACCCGGCGCCAGACCAGCCAGCCGGCGATCGCGATCAACGCGTAGAGCACGGTCCAGACCGGGCCGAACAGCCACGACGGCGGAGCCCAGGCAGGTTGCTCCAGGCTCTGGTACTCGGCGGAGGTGCCCCGGACGCCCAGCCCGCCGATCGCGGCGGCGGCGAACGTGGCGGCGCCGAACCCCAGCAGAGCCCACCAGCGCCGGCCGCCGCGGGCCCGCCGGATGCTTCCGGAGATCGTCATACCGCTGTGATGCCCGGCCCGGCGTGGCGCAAACGGCAGGCAGCCGGCCGCCGGACGCGAAACGCCGGAGCCGTCGGATCGGTGCGCTCGGGTCTGGGAGGACAGAGCGCCGGACCCGACGACCCCGGCGGGTCATCGGTGGTGCGGGCGGGGGTTACGTGTTGAAGATGCTGACGCCACCCGGGCCGACCAGCAGGCCCACGACGATCAGGACGATGCCCCAGAGGATCTGCCGACGGAAGAGGGCAAGAATTCCGGCGACCACGAGTACGACTGCGAGAATCCAGAGAATCAGCTCCATGTTGGCTGGATACCCGGACCTCGGTGCCGGGAAACCTCCCGCTCAGTCGAGCTGATCTCCCAGGTGGAAGACGCTGTACGCCTGCTTGATCACCGGGTGCGCGACGTTGCGGACCCGCACCCCGCCCGGGGTGGTGCCGCGCTCGGTGCCGTGGTGGGCGTGCCCGTGCAGCGCCAGCGCGGTGGGCGCCGAGTCGATCGCCTGCCCGAGCTGGTAGCAGCCGAGGAACGGATAGATCTCCGGCGGCTCGCCGGCCAGCGTGTCCGGCACGGGGGCGTAGTGGGTGAGCGCGACGAGCGCGTCGCAGTCCAGCGCGAGTAGCGCGGCGGCAAGCGAGTCGGCGCTCTCCCGGGTGGTCCGCACGAACGACTTCATCTCCGGCTCGCCGAAGTCGCTGGCGCACCGCCCGGCGAATCCGCCACCGAACCCCTTCACCCCGGCCACGCCGAGCCGCCCACCTTCGCACTCCAGCACCGTGCCGGTGCCCTCCAGCACGGTGATCCCGGCGTCCTCCAGCACCTTGACCACCTGCGGCACCTGGTCGCACTGGTGGTCGTGGTTGCCGAGCACGGTGATCACCGGCACGCCGAGGTCACCGAACTCCCGCGCCACGCAGCGCGCCTCGGCCTCGGTGCCGTGCCGGGTCAGGTCGCCGGCGAGCAGCAGCACGTCGGCGCAGTCCGGCAGCTCCTCAAGGGCCGGGCGGAACCGGCCCACCACGTCCTCGTCCACGTGCACGTCGCCGACGGCGGCGATCCGGATCACGATCGAACCTCCCTCATGGCAGCTCCTCGACCTGGGTGGGCGCCTGCGCACGGATCACTCCGATGTCGCTCGTCACAGGCGTGTGCGGGAAGCGCTCGGCCACCCGCCGCAGGATCTCCGCACGCCGGTGCGCGCTCTCCACCTCGCCGTAGAGGACCAGGCCGCGTTCGCGGCGCACCACGGTGATGCCCTGCTCGGCCACGGACGGGTCCTCGGCCAGCATGCTCTGGATCTCCGCCTCGACGTACTCGTCGGGGGGCACGTCGCCGGGCTGTCCGGTCACGGGATCTCCCTTCCGCCGGGCACGCCGCCGGGCAGCACGTCCAGCCGATCGAGCAGCACGAGGAACGCCTCCGCGTACGGCGAGTGCTGCGTTTCCTTCCGTACCCGCTCCCAGTCGATCTGTTCCCGCAGCGAGCGGGCGAGCGGCAGGGCGCGGGCGAAGTCGCAGTAGTGCTGGGAGAAGCTGAGCAGCTTGTGCACCATGAGCTGGCTGGCCGACAGCACCGGCATCCGGATCGCGTCGACCGGCCGCTCGATGGTGTCGGCGAAGGTCTCCTCGGTCACCGGCGTCTCGATCGGCCGGTGGATGAGGTCCACCATCCGCCCCTCGTCGTAGACCTTGACCAGCCAGTCCTCCGGGGGACGCTCGGCGGTGAAGCCGGCGTCGACGAGCGCCTCAAGCGCCCGGTCGACGTCTGACTCCCGGATCAGGAAGTCGACGTCGTGCTCACTGGAGTGGCCGCCGTGCGCGTACACCGCGAAGCTGCCGCCCAGCGCGAACGGGATCTCGGACTCCTTGAGCACGGCGGCGACCTTCTTCAGCGTGTGCATCAGGGTCTCGTCCCCGCGCTCGGCCATCTGAGGTCTCCCGTCGTCGTCGTGGGCGGTGAGATTAGGGTGCGTACCCGGCGGACGCCCCGGCCACACCTGTTGGGTCCGCTCGGGGAGGAAAGCGACAAAGCGCCGGTGTGAGCATGCACCGGATAACCTGGGTGAGGTGGCCAGCTCACTGCGGACGCGGCGCGGCGGACCCCGACTACGCGCCGTCGCCCTGATCGGCATCGACGGCTCCGGCAAGACCACCCAGGCCCACCGGCTCGCCGAGGCGCTCACCGCCGCCGGGCATCCGGCCACCTACCACCGCAACGCCGGCGGTCGCCGGTGGCTCGGCCGGATCGCCAAGCGCGTCGGCCGGCCGGACGCACAGCGCCTGGTCGGGCGCGACGGACTGCTCGCGGTCGAGTCCGTGCTGCGCTGGCTGGCCATCGCGCTCGCGCTGCTCAGCTGCCTGGTCACCGGCCGTACGGCGGTGATGGACCGCTGGTCGGCCTGCCAGTACGCGAGCATCCGGGCGCACGGCGGGCACCGGTGGGAACGGCTGGCCCGGGCCGGCTACCGGGTCTTCCCGCCGCCGCGGGTCACCTTCCTGCTGACCGTGGACCCGGCCGAGGCGTACCGGCGGATCGAGCAGCGCGGCACCGACCACGAGAGCATGGGGTGGCTGACCACCGCCGCCGCCGCGTACCGGTCGCTGCCGGAGTATCCCGGTTTCGTGGTGGTGGACGGCGGCGGTTCACCGGAGGAGGTGTCCCGGCGGATCCGGGCGCACCTGAGCGAGTGGCTGCCGGACGACCCGGCGGCCCTGGCCGAACCGGGCGGGGGCGGCCCGCCGCGTCCGCCCGGCGGCGGGCGGGACGGCCCGGTGCCGGCTCAGGCCCGCCCGTAGACCGGGATGCTCGCGCCACTCGTCGGTGCGGACTCGTCGCCGGCCAGGAAGCGGATCACCGCGGCGATCTCGGCCGGCGGCACCCATCGCCGGTGGTCCGCGTCGGGTTGGGCGGCCCGGTTGGCCGGGGTGTCGACGACGCTCGGCAGCACCGTGTTGCACCGCACCCCACGCTGCTTGTACTCCACCGCGACCGCGTTGGCGAACGCCTGCACCCCGGCCTTCGCGGTGGCGTAGCCGGCCGCGCCGGGAAACGGGGCCGCCGCCGCCCGGGCCGACACGCAGACCACCGCGCCGCCGCCGGCCGCGACCAGGTGCGGCAGCGCCGCCTGGGTCACCAGGTAGGTCGGGCGCAGGTTGATCCGCAGCATCCGCTCGAACTCCTCGACCGGGGTCTCGTGCACCAGCCCGCCGCTGGCGTACCCGCCGACGAGGTTGACCACCGCCCGCAGCGGCGCCGTGGGCTCGCCGGTGGCCGTTGCCACCGCCCGCGCGGCGCCCTCGGGGGTGAGCAGGTCCGCCGTCACCCGCACCGGCCCGTCGGGCGTCGTCTCCCCGGCCTCCCGACCGGGCACGACCACCCGCCACCCTCCGCCGAGGAAGGCGGCGGTGACCGCGCCGCCGAGCCCACCCGTGCCTCCGGTCACCAGCACCGTGCGATCCACCATGCCGCTCACGCTAGCCGCCGGTCGCGCCCGTTCGCCGGATGGCCGGCCGGCGGGAGCGAGTCGACCGGACCGGGGGAGGCGGTGGGGCTGCGGTGATGGGACCCTGAACGCGGGGATCAGGCGCGGAAGGCGGTAAATTTCCCGATACGCGGTGTCATGGTTGACGCTCCCGCCTTACTGAAAGTAAGTTTCATCCGTGGCGAAGAGTCCGAAGATTTCTGCGAGTCACGAGCCCGGTGGACTGATCGTCCACATCAGCGGCCTCCTGCCCTCGCTGTCCCCGGCCGAGCAGCGGGTCGCCCGGCTGGTCGTCGCCGATCCCGCGGACGCGGCCCGGCGCACCATCACCGACCTCGCCACCGCCGCCGAGACGTCCGAGGCGACAGTCATCCGGTTCTGCCGCTCGGTCGGCATGAACGGCTACCCGCAACTGCGGATCCGGCTCGCCGCCGAGGCCGCCCGCCGGATCGAGCCGCCGGACGCCCGGGTGGTCGGCGGCGACATCCCGCCCGGCGCCGACCTGGCCCAGATCATCGCCACCATCGCGTTCAACGACGCACGGGCCGTCGAGGAGACCGCCGAGCAGCTCGACCCGGCGGTCTGCGCGCAGGTGGTCGAGGCGATCGGCGCGGCCGGCCGGATCGACGTCTACGGCGCCGGCGCCAGCGGCTTCGTCGCCTCCGACTTCCAGCAGAAGCTGCACCGCATCGGCCGGGTCGCGTTCTACTTCCCGGACGTGCACACCGCGCTCACCTCCGCCGCGCTGCTGGGCCGGGGCGACGTCGCGATCGGCATCTCCCACACCGGCACCACGTCCGACGTCATCGAGGTGCTGGAGCAGGCCCGCACGCGCGGGGCCACCACGGTGGCGCTCACCAATTTCCCCCGCTCACCGATCACCGAGGTCGCGGACCACGTGCTCACCACCGCCGCCCGGGAGACGACCTACCGGTCCGGCGCGACGGCCAGCCGGCTGGCCCAGCTCACCGTGGTGGACTGCCTCTTCGTCGGCGTGGCCGCCCGGAGCCGGGCCCGGACGAAGAAGGCGCTGGAGGCCACCGCCGAGGCCGTCCAGTCACGCCGGGTGGGCCCGGGGCGGAGGCGGGCATGACGCCGGGTCGGGTGGAGCGCGACGAGGTGGCCGCCGTGCGCCCGGTGGTGCGCGTCGGCGCGCCGACCGAGCGGCGCAACCCGCACAGCGTCGACCTCGACCTGATGTCCACCCGGGACGTGCTCACCGTGATCAACGAGGCGGACCGGCGGGTGCCGGCCGCGGTGGCCGCCGTGCTCGACGAGATCGCCGAGACCGTCGACCTCGCCGTCGCCGCGTTGCGTGACGGGCACCGGGTGCACTACTTCGGCGCCGGCACCTCCGGTCGCCTCGGAGTGCTCGACGCGGCCGAGCTGGCCCCCACGTTCAACTCGCCACGGCACTGGTTCTGCGCGCACCTGGCGGGCGGCCCGGAGGCGATGTGGCGGGCCGTCGAGGACGCCGAGGACGACGAGGGCACCGGCGCCGCCGAGGCCGCCGACTGCGTACGCCCCGGTGACCTGGTGGTCGGCCTGGCGGCAAGCGGGCGCACCCCGTACGTCCTCGGGGCGCTCGCCGCATCCCGGGCGCAGGGTGCCGGGACCGTGCTGCTCTGCGCCAATCCGGAGGCCGAGGCCGCCGGCTCGGTGGACGTGTTCATCGGGGTGGACACCGGACCCGAGGTGGTCACCGGTTCGACCCGGATGAAGGCCGGCACCGCGCAGAAGTTGGTGCTCAACACGTTCTCCACGGCCGTGATGGTGCGCCTCGGCCGGGTCTACTCCAACCTGATGATCGACATGGTCGCCACGAACGCGAAGCTGCGCGGCCGGATGATCTCGATCCTGGTGGAGGCCACCGGCTGCGCCGAGGAGGTCTGCCGGGTCGCCCTCCAGCAGACCGACGGCGACCTCAAGACCGCCCTGGTCACGCTGGTCTCCGGGGCCGAGGTGCCGGCCGCCCGGGCCGCCCTGGCCCGGGCCGCCGACCAGGTACGCGGCGCCCTGGCCCTGCTCGCCTCCTGACGCCCGGGTCCGACCCTCCCGCGCGGCACCCGCCGGCTGCATCCGCCCGGCGGGTGCGACGCGTATCACGTGGCGGGAGGGGACGGCTCTGACCGGGCGGATTGTTCAACGAGGCGGAGGGTAATCCTTCACGGTGGCTGAACCGACCGGTCCGCGGGCTCGTATCACGCAGTGACCAGGATCGCAGATACGTGGTGACGCGGCTCGCTGTGTTCATGGAACGGGCAATGGTGCCATTCCATGGGCGGACGGTGATTCCGCTGCTGCGGACTCCGTTCACCAGGGCGTCCGTGGGCCACCCGGGTAGGGGTCCTGACAGCAAACATGGACCGGGCTCTCAGCTACCACTCAGGCATTCGTGACAGTTTCGACTCACGACATGGAATCCCCGACACGTCACATCTGTTGTGTAGGTGTCAGCACCTACGGGCACAGCGGAGGTTACGGGGAGGGCTGATGAACGTGGGGATGGCAAGGAACCGGGCAACCGGCGCGAGTGAGGGGACCGTGGCAATCGTGGACAAGAACATCGGCATGCGTACCGACGAGGTCGCCGAGGAGCGGGACCTGGTCGGCGTCTACCTGCACGAGATCTCCCGGACGCCGCTGCTGGACGCCGCCCGGGAGGTGGAACTCTCCAAGTCGATCGAGGCCGGCCTCTACGCCGAGCACCTGATCGACACCGAGCGGATTCCCGACGGGGCCACCCGGGAGGAGCTGGAGCGCGTGGTCGTCGACGGTGAGCGGGCCAAGGACCTGTTCATCCGTGCGAACCTGCGGCTGGTCGTCTCCATCGCCCGCCGCTACGTGCGCTCCGGCATGCCCATGCTGGACCTGATCCAGGAGGGCAACACCGGCCTGGTCCGGGCCGTCGAGAAGTTCGACTACGAGCGGGGCTTCAAGTTCTCCACCTACGCGACCTGGTGGATCCGCCAGGCCATCAGCCGGGCGATCGCCCAGCAGGAGCGGACCGTGCGGCTGCCCGTGCACCTGGTGGAGGACGTCAACCGGATGCGCAACGTGGCCCGGCAGCTCACCCGCGAGCTGGGTGGCGACCCGGAGCCGGAGCAGATCGCGACCGCGCTCGGCGTCACCGTCGAGCGAGTCAACGAGCTGGTCCGCTGGTCGCAGGACACCGTCTCGCTGGACACCCCGGTGGGCGACGACGGCGACACCAACCTCGGTGACCTGGTCGCCGACAGCGACGCGCCGTCGCCGGAGGAGATCGTGCTGACCGGCCTGGAGCGGCAGCGGATCGAGGGTCTGCTCAACCACCTCGACGACCGGTCGGCCGGCATCATGCGGGCCCGCTACGGCCTGGAGGACGGCCGCGAGCACTCGCTGACCGAGGTCGCCTCCCGGTTCTCGCTCTCCCGGGAGCGGATCCGCCAGCTGGAGATCCAGGCCCTCGGCCGGCTCCGTGAGCTGGCCCGCGCGGAGGGCTTGCAGGCGGCCTGACCTGGTAGTAATTGAAACGACGAACGGCCGGCGTCCGATAGGGGGACGCCGGCCGTTCGCCTGTCCGGGGTCAGACCCGGCCGTAGCCGGCGATGCTCATGATGTTCATGCCCCGCTTGCTGACGTTGCGGCCCGCGCTCGGCGCGTCGATGATCTGGCCGCTGCCGACGTAGATCGCCACGTGCCCGAGCCCGGAGTAGAACACCAGGTCTCCCGGTTGCAGCTGGCTGCGGCTGATCCGGGTGGTGGCCTTCCACTGCTTTGCCGCGTTGTGCGGCAGTGACTTGTTGGCGGCCCGCCACGCGGCCATCGTCAGGCCCGAGCAGTCGTAGCTGCCGGGACCGTCGTTGCCGTACCCGTACGGCTTGCCGACCGCGCCGTAGGCGTACCGCACCGCGATCCCGGCATCGCCGGAGACCGCCGGCGGCTTGCCCGCCGAACTCGCCTTGGCCGGCGCCTCGGTGGCCCGCCCGTACGCCTTGCGGCGCATCTCGTAGAGGCGGGACAGGTCCGCCTCGATCCGCTTCTTCCCGGCTTTGAGTTGCTTGACCTGTGCCGCCTCCCGGGCCAGCGTGACGTCCAGTTTGGTCTTCTGGTCGATCAGCCGGCGCTGGTCGGCGGTGAAGCCGGTGATGGTGCGCTGCCGCTGGCGGGTGAGCTGGTCGAGCGTGCCCAGCCGCTCCGGGAGCGCGGCCGTGCCGCCCGGCTCCAGCAGGGCCGCGGCGGTGCGCATGCCGCCGGTCTTGTACGCCGTCGCGGCGAGCA
Organism: Micromonospora sp. WMMD975; assembly: GCF_029581215.1. NCBI lineage: Bacteria > Bacillati > Actinomycetota > Actinomycetes > Micromonosporales > Micromonosporaceae > Micromonospora > Micromonospora sp. WMMD975. Next base: position 4,475,024 of record NZ_CP120739.1, on the reverse strand, counting down.
CGGCCACGTCGGCGCGACTGCGCTCGGCCTGTTCCTGCAAGGGGCCGATCCGGGCCTGCAACGAGGCCGCCTCGGCCTTGTTGGCCTTGATGTCCTCGTTGAGCTTGTTGTAGGACTCGACGATTCGCTCCAGCTCAGTCGAGGACTTCTCGATCTGCTTCGTCAGCTCGGCGGTGGTGGGCTCGGCCCGAGCCACCGACGCCGGGGCGAGCAGCGCGGCCGAGAGGCCGGCCACCGCGAGCGAGCGGAGCAGCATCCGTAAGGACGACAAGAGCGGAAAGCTCCTCTCCATGGTCGGCGGGGACGCCTGCGCGACCCGTCGACACCGACCCGGCGCCGTCCGGGCGGACGGCGGTCGACCGGACCGACCTGGACAACCTAACCCGTGATCGGAGTTGTCGGGAGTTCAAGCAGGGGCGAAAGTTGGCAAAGTGTCGGAAAGTGACAATGATGACGTTCAACGGTCTGTGACCGTTTCGCGAACCGAATGGCCTCGCGTCGGGCTCCTCTGCGTAAAAGGTGAGGCTCGCCCCATTCGTCGTTCTGGGCGGATGCCGTGCCGACGGTTCGTGCCGAAGGCGAAAACCCGAGGTCGGGTGGCGGACCGGCCACACAATGGGACGCGGATCCGGGAATCCCACCACGGGACCCCGATCCCGGGAGGCCACCGTGCAGACCGATCGTTCCTCCACCCATCCGCCCGCCCCCACCCTGCTCTACGCCCGGCCCGGCATCGTGGTCACCGGCGAACGCTTCACCGTCGGCCGCAGCAGCTGGCCGGTGGCCGAGATCACCCAGCTCCGGACCGCCCGCGGACCGCACGACCGGCTCGCCGTCCGGGCGGTCGGCGTCTCCGCCGCGCTGATCGCCGCCGTCGGCGTGCTGCTCGGCTTCACCGGCGGCCTGCACCGGCTCACCGCCGGGGCGTACCTCACGCTCGGCGCGGCCGGCCTGCTGCCGCTGCTGCTCGTGCTCGCCGGCGACCGCTGGCGGCCCCCGGCGCACGAGCTGTGGGGACGGATCCGCGGCACCGAGGTGCTGCTGTTCAGCAGCGACGACGAGCGCCAGTTCGGCCAGGTCGCCCGCGCCCTCGGGCGCGCCCGGGAAGGAGCCCGCCTCGGCGGCTGGACCGACCCGCCGGGCGCCGGGCCGTGGCGGCCGGCGCGCTGAGCCGTGGTCAGCCGGCGACCGGCTCCGGGGTCCGGGGCCGGCGCTCGGCCGCCACCCAGTGGCTCACCCGCCGCTCGGCGTAGAACGAGACGAACGGCACCGTCCCGGCCAGCATCACCAGCAGCATCCGCTTCAACGGCCAGTCGGCCCGGCGGGACAGGTCGAACGTGAGCGCCAGATAGAGCATGTAGAGCCAGCCGTGCGCGACGCCCACCACGGCCACCACGCTCGGATTGTCGAAGCCGTACTTCAGCGGCATGCCGATCAGGACCAGCACCACCAGCGCCACGCCCACGATCCAGGCGATCACGCGGTACCGGGTAAGGGCTCCGCCCACCGTCGTCCGTCCTTCCGACCGGCCTCAGCCGGGATAGTCGCCGGGCCGCGCGCCCGGATTGGCGTTCAACCAGGAAAGGTAGCGGTTGTACGCGGCCAGATCGCCGTCGTCCGCCCCGTCGACCGGGCCCACCGGCACCCGGACGGCGCGCACCGGCCGGCGTACCACCGGGGTCCCGGCGGCGACCGGCGCGCCGGCCGCGCTCACCGGCGGCGCGGGCTCGGCCGGCTGCCCGGGTTCGGCCCGCAGCGCCTGCCGGACCTCGCGCCACCAGACGAAGACCACGAAGCCGGCGAAGACCGGCCACTCGATCGCGTAACCGAAGCTCAACGAGTTGCCCCCGGCGGCCCGGGTGACCTGCCACCAGCCCAACCCGAGGAAGCCCACCACAAGCACGACCATGGCCACGTGGCGGACGATCCACGCCGGTGTCCGGAGCCGCTGCATGCCATCGAGGGTACCGGGGACGCCGGCCGTCTCCGACGCGGTGTCGTAGGTGGGCGTGGTTTGGTGGCACCCCCGCTGGGCAACCGTCTAGTCGCCAGCCCGAACGAGACGAGGGGGCGACGATGACCGAATCGGCAAGCCGGGACGCCAGCCCGGAGCAGCGGGTCACCGAGTGGGACGGCGACCACGCCCGCGCCGGGACCGTCGACGAGGAGCTTCCCGGCGTGGACCCCACCGAGCTGGGCGACGACGACCTCATCCGGGAGGTACGCAGCCTGCACCGGACCCGGCTGGACACGCTGCGGCACGCCACCGACTCCGCGCTCGCCAACCACCTGCGCCGCACCGCCGAACTGGAGACCGAGTACCTGGCCCGGCACCCCGGCCGGGAGGTCGACCCGCACCGGCTGCGGGACGTCTGATGGCCAGTCACGCCGAGCGCGGCATGTCCGCGCCGCCCGAGGTGGTGTTCAACACCGCGACCGACCCGGACCGCTCCTCCGCCTGGCTGCCCGAGGAACTGCGCCGCTCCGGCACCTGCCGGGTGGAGGTGCTCGACGCCGAGGACATGCGGGCCAGGTGGAGCAGCGCCGACTGGTCGGCGGAGATCGACGTGGAGCCGGCCGACGCCGGCGGCGCCCGGGTCCGGCTGGACCTGGCCGGCCCGGACCACGACCTGGCCGACGAGATCCTGGCCAACCTCGACCGCGAGGTGGCCGACAACCTGACCGCCGGTTGATGCCGGCCGGTACGACGACGAGGGAGGCCGGGTTGACCGGGAGTGGCCTGAAGCAGAAGGTGGCGCGGCTGCGCCAGGCGTACGCGCCGCACGAGCACCGACCGCTGGAGGGCTACCTGAAGGCGATGGGCACATACGCCGGGGTGACCGCGGCCCTGGTCGGGGTGGTCCGGGCGACCGGCCGCCCGGTGCCCGAGCGGCCCACCCCGGGGGACGTGGTGCTGCTCTCCATCGCCACGCACAAGCTGAGCCGGCTGATCTCCAAGGACGCGATCACCAGCCCGTTGCGGGCGCCGTTCACCCGTTACGACCACCCGGGCGGCAGCGGCGAGGTGATGGAGCAGGTCCGCGACGAGGGCAGCCCCACCCGGCACGCGCTCGGCGAGCTGGTCAGCTGCCCGTTCTGCCTGGCGGTGTGGGTGGCCACCGGGCTCACCGGCGGCCTGGTGCTGGCGCCCCGACTGACCCGGCTGGTGGCCACCGCGCTGACCGCGGTCGCCGCCTCCGACTTTCTCCAGATGGGCTACGCGGTGGCCCAGCGGGCGGCCGAGGGCGGCCACCAGGAGGAGTGAGCCGACGAACGACGGGGCCGGCGCGTGCGCGCCGGCCCCGCTTCGCTCGCGCCCGGGGTCAGGTGGGGGTGGTGCCGTGGTCCTCGCCGGCCCAGCCCCGTGACGTCTCCGACTCCCGCTCGTCCTCCCCGGTGATGATGTCCCGGTCCACCGCGGTGCGGTCGTGCTCGTTGGCGAAGTCCGGCTCCGGCAGCGTGTCGGTGCCCTCCGGGGGCTGGCCCAGCGCCGCCAGGTGCTCGTGGTCGGGCTCGCGGTCGGTCATGCGCGTCCTCTCGTCGACGGGGGCTCAGGCGACCGTGCCGCCGAGCATGTCGGTCACCTCGTCCACCGCGTACTCGCCCTGTGGCAGCGCGGCGATCCGGGTGAGCAGCTCCGCCGGTAGCTGGGCGGCCACCGCCCGGCGGTAGATGTCCGCCTGGCTGATCCGCTCCTGGCCCTGGTAGAGGTGGTCGAGCAGGTCGTCGAGCGGCCTGGTGTCCGGCTGCTCGGTCACGGGCGCGTCGTCTGTCACGCCGACCACCTACCCGGCCCCGAACCGGTCAAACGCCACCCCGACCCCGGCTCAGGCCGGCGCGGGCAGGGTGGCGCGGCGGGCGCGGACCGCCTGCGCCAGGTGGTCGAGCACCTCGTCGGTGGTGTCCCAGCCGATGCACGCGTCGGTGATCGACCGGCCGTACTCCAGCTCCCGGGTCGGGTCCAGGTCCTGCCGACCGGAGCGCAGGAAGCTCTCCAGCATGATCCCGACGATGCCGCGCTGGCCGGCGGCGAGCTGCGCGGCCACGTCCGCGGCGACCCGCGGCTGGTTGCGGTGGTCCTTGCCGCTGTTGGCGTGACTGGCGTCGATCACCACCCGCTCGGGCAGGCTCGCCGCGCGCAGCAGGTCCAGCGCCCCGGCCACCGACTCCGCGTCGTAGTTGGGTCGGCCGCCCCCGCCGCGCAGCACCAGGTGGCCGTCGGCGTTGCCCCGGGTGTGCATGATCGCCGGAGTGCCGGACACGTCGATGCCGGGGAAGACGTGCGGCACCCCGGCCGCCCGGATCGCGTCCACGGCGGTGGCGATGCTGCCGTCGGGGCGGTTCTTCATGCCGATCGGCATGGACAGGCCGGAGGCGAGCTGCCGGTGCACCTGGCTCTCCACCGTCCGGGCGCCGATCGCGCCCCAGGCCACCGTGTCCGCGATGTACTGCGGGGTGATCGGGTCGAGGAACTCGCAGCCCACCGGCAGGCCCAGCCGCAGCACGTCGAGCAGGAGGGCACGTGCGGTGCGCAGGCCGGTGTTCACGTCGCCCGAGCCGTCCAGCGCCGGGTCGTTGATCAGGCCCTTCCAGCCCACGGTCGAGCGCGGCTTCTCGAAGTAGACCCGCATCACCACGAGCAGGTCGTCGGCGACCCGGTCGGCGGCCTCGCGCAGCCGGCCGGCGTATTCCAGCGCGGCGGCCGGGTCGTGCACCGAGCACGGGCCGACCACCACCACCAGCCGGTCGTCGGCGCGGTCGAGCACCCGACCGACCGCGCGCCGGCCGGCCACGACGGCCTCGGCGAGGGCGGCGTCAAGCGGCAGGTGGTGGTGGAGCAGGGCCGGGGTGGTCAACGGCACGACGCGGTCGATCCGCTGGTCGATGACCCGGCGGGCATCCGGGGACGTGGTCACGGTGGGTTTCCTTTCGCCGACCGTGCCCCGGGGCCGGCGCCCGGGGACCGAGCCGGCAGCTCGCATGCGAAAGGGCAGGGAACCATCCCTGCCCGGCCGGCTCGAAGAGGTGGTGACGTCAGCTCACGGTCGAGTCACCGGCTCCTCCAGCCGGCTGCCTAAACCATCGATACGACCGCGTCACGCCGGCCAGCGTACCCGGACGCGCCCGCGAACGCCCGCGCCGTTCCGCGAAGCGGGACGCGGGGTATGGGAACAGCCATGAGCCACGACCAGAGCGACCAGGACCGGATCTCCTCCCGCGCGCACCTGCTGCCCGAGGAGGCGGCGGCGGGCAGCGACGACGCGCAGGCCCAGGCCGACGCGATCCTCGCCGAATCCGACCTCCGGGAGGAGGACCGGAACGCCGCCCCGGACACGGTGCTGGAGCACCGCAGCTCCGCCGAGACCGTCAACCCCGTCGAGCCGCCCGACTGAGCGTCACGCCCCGGCCCCGGCGGGACCCCCGGTAGGTGGCGCCGTGCCGCGCCGGCCCCGCGACGTGCGGGGCCGGCGCGGGCCGGGTCAGGGCGTCGCGACGTCGAGGACCGCGACGGTCACACCGGCGGCCGGCTCGCCCGGCACCGCCTCGCCGGGGCTGCCCAGGAACGCGTCCGCCCGGCCGTCCCGGTCGAGGTCGGCGAGGGCCACCGCGCCACCGAACGCGTCCCCGACCTCGCTGGTGCCCTGCACGTCGGGCTGCCGAATCAGCCGGCTGGCCACCAGCGACGTCGGCTGCGAGGTGGTGCGGGCCCGACCGGTGAGCACGGCCACGAAACCGGCTCCCTTGGCCCCGCCCTCCGTCGCGCCGGGGGCGCCGACGATCAGGTCGGCGCGGCCGTCGCCGTTGACGTCCCCGGTCGCCAGCGCGGAGGCGAAGAGGTCGTCGGCCCCCGGGGTCCGGCCGAACGCCAGCTCGGTGACGCTGAAGCCGGCGGCCACCTGGCTGGACGCGCCCGGGTAGACCGCGAGGGCGCCCGACTTCGCCTCGCTGCCCGGCGCCTCGCCGGTCACGCCGACCGCGATGTCGGCGTAACCGTCGCCGTCGAAGTTGCCCACCGCGAGCGCGGCGCCGAAGTTGTCGCCGGCCTCGTTGACCCCGCCGGACGTGCCCTGACTGCGGCCGAAGCCGGTGGTGACCTCCCCGGCGGCGCCCGGCACGACGTAGATGCTGCCGGCGGCGGGCAGCGTACCCGGCGCCTCGCCCGGTGCGCCGATCACGAGATCGGCGTGGACCGAGCCGGTCACGTTGCCGGCCGCCAGCGCCGCGCCGAAGCGGTCGCCGGCCTCGTTCGCGCCGCCGGCGTTGGTCTGGTCGAGGTTGTACGCGTACGTGAGGGTGCCCGTGCTGTTGCCGCGCATGACGCTCACGTCGCCGCTGTGCACGTTGTCGCTGCCCGCCTCGTTCGGGGCGCCCACGGCCAGGTCGGCGTACCCGTCGTTGTTGAAGTCCCCGGCGGCGAGCGCCGCGCCCCAGCGGTCGTCGGTCTCGTCGCCGCGCCCGATGTCCCCCTGGTCGTAGCCCTTGCCCCGGGCCAGTCCGGAGGGGCCGCCGGGGAACACCGCGATGGCGCCGGCCGCCTTGACCGTGCCGATCGCCTCGCCGGGGGTGCCGACGGCCAGGTCGGCGTACCCGTCCTTGTTGAAGTCGCCGGCGGCGAGCGCGGCGCCGAAGCCGTCCCCGGCCTCGTCCGCGGCGCCGAAGTCCGCCTGGATCAACCGGTGACCGGCGCCGAGGCTGCCGCCGGCGGCGCCCGGGAACACGGTGACGCTGCCCGAGGTCTGCCCGTTCACCGTGTCACCCGGGGCGCCGACGGCGAGGTCCGGGTAGCCGTCCTTGTTGAAGTCGCCGGTCGCCGTCGCGGCGCCGAACCGCGCGCCCGCGGCGGCCGGGAGGCCCCCGTCGGACGGGGTGACGGCGAAGCGGCCGAACGGTCGGCCGCCGAACAGGCCGGTCAGGCCGCTCGCCACCGCGGCGGTGGCCTGGTTCGAGGTGTCGGTCTCGCCGAGGCACCCCAGTTGCCCCGAACCGGTCGCGACCGCCACCAGCTCCGGCTGGCCGTCGGAGCCGGTGCGCAGCCCCGCCGCGCCGCCGTCGCCCCGGCAGAGGCCGCCGGTGCCGGTGAGATCGGCCGAGTCGGTGCCGGCGGCGGTCACCGTGAAGGTCGCGCTGTGCGGGGCGTCCGGCACCCACTCGGTGGCCGTCCGGCCGAAGCCGACGAACCGGAGCTGGTCGCCGGTGTGCGGGCCGGTGGCGGCCACCGGCACCGGGCTGACCGTGGTCTCGGCCCGGGACAGGTTCGCCAGGGCCAGGCCGCGGGCGTCGTCGAAGCGGACCGCCAGCACCGGGATGCGGTGCGTGTGGCCGTCCTGGTCGGGAGCGAAGGTGGCGGTGACCGGCCCGGGCAGGTCACCCGAGGTGAAGCAGGTCCGGGCGGTGAGCACCCAGCGGGGTGCGACGAGCGCCCCGGAGCAGGCCCGGGCGCCCGGGGCGCCGGGGCTGAGGATGGTGAGCCGGACGCTGTGGACGTCCTGGCCGGAGGGCACGGGTGCGCCGCCGGAGATGGCTACCGCCGGGGCGCGGCCGGCGGCGGAGAGCGCGGCGACCACGCTCACCACCGCCAGGATCCGGGCCCCGGTGCGGACCGGGTGGGACTGGGACATGTTGTTCCCCCGTTGTCGCTGTCGCGGCGCGGTCGCGCCGTGCGGGTCGCCGGCCGGCGCGGGCGGACCGTCCGCAGTGGCCGGACGGCAGTCATAGTGAGCGATGGATGGCCGATCTGTCAGCCCGGGTCCGGCTCACGGCCACGCGGTGATCCACATCACACCGGGGTGGACGGGTGGGTCGCGGTGGCGGGGACGGCGATCCGGTGCCGGGCGGCCGTCCTCGGCTAGCGTGGGTGCCATGCCCGACAGCGGTTTCCCCTGGCCGATCGAGACGACCCGACTGGACAACGGCCTGCGCGTGGTGGTGAGCGAGGACCGCACCGCCCCGGCGGTGGCGGTCAACCTCTGGTACGACGTGGGTTCCCGCCACGAACCGGCGGGACAGACCGGTTTCGCCCACCTCTTCGAGCACCTGATGTTCGAGGGTTCGATGCACGTGGCGAAGACCGAGCACATGAAGCTGATCCAGGGCGCGGGCGGCTCGCTCAACGCGACCACCAACCCGGACCGGACCAACTACTTCGAAACCGTCCCGGCCGAGCACCTGGAGCTGGCGCTCTGGCTGGAGGCCGACCGGATGGGCGGCCTGGTGCCGGCGCTGACCCAGGAGACGCTCGACAACCAGCGCGACGTGGTGAAGAACGAGCGGCGGCAACGCTACGAGAACGTCCCGTACGGCGACGCCTGGCTGCGGCTGCTGCCGCTGCTCTATCCGCCCGGCCACCCCTACCACCACGCCACCATCGGGTCCATGGCCGACCTGAACGCCGCCGACCTGGCCACCTTCCAGACCTTCCACGACACCTACTACGCGCCGAACAACGCGGTGCTCACGGTGGTCGGCGACACCAGCGCGGCCGAGGTGTTCGCGCTCGCCGACAAATACTTCGGCGGCGTCGGGGCGCGCGCCGACATCCCGCCCGCGCCGGACGGGCGCGCGGTGCCGCCCACCGGACGGCCCGCGGTGGAGACCGTCACCTCCGACGTCCCCGCCGCCCGCGTCTACCTCGCGCACCGCACCCACCCGTTCGGCACCCCCGGGTACGACGTGACCACCGTGCTCGCCACCGTGCTCGGCAGCGGCCGGGGCAGCCGGCTCTACCAGCGGCTCGCCGACGGCGAGCGGATCGCCCAGCCGGACCTGGTCGGGGCGTACGGGGTCGACCTGGCGCACGCGCCGGCTCCGCTGATCGCCACCGCCACCGCCCGCCCCGGCGTGACCGCCGACCGGCTGCGCGACGGGCTGGCCGAGGTGGTCGACGAACTGGCCACCGTGCCGGTGACCGCCGCCGAGCTGGAGCGGGCCAAGGCGCTGCTGAGCACCTCGTGGTGGCGGCAGATGTCCACGGTGGACGGCCGGGCCGACACGCTCGGCCGGTACGCCACCCAGTTCGGCGACCCGGCCCGGGCCGCCGACCGGCTGCCCGCCTGGCTCGCCGTCACCGCCGAGCAGATCGCCGAGCAGGCCGCCGAGCTGCTCGGCGCCGCCGACCGGGTGATCCTGACCTACCTGCCCGAGGAGACCTCATGACGCTGATCGCCGCCCGGCCCGGTCCCGGAGCCGCCCGCGCCTACCGGTTCCCGCAGGTGGTCCGGCGCGCGGTGGCCGGGGGGCAGGTGGTGGCCGCGCACCTGCCGGGGCAGAACCTCGCCGTCGCGCTGCTGCTGCTCGACGGCGGCGCGGGCCGGGAACCGGTCGGCAAGGAGGGCCTCGGCGCGGTGCTGGCCAAGGCGCTGGAGGAGGGCACCGCGCAGCGGGACGCCACCGGGTACGCGCTGGCCATCGAGGCGCTCGGCACCGAGCTGGTGACCGGGCTCGACTGGGACTCGTTCCAGGTCAGCGTGCAGGTCCCGGTGGACCGGCTGAGCGCGGCGGTGGAGCTGATGGCGGAGGCGGTCCGCACGCCCCGGCTCGACCCGGCCGACGTGCTGCGGGTCCGCGACGACGAGGCGACCGCGCTGCGGATGGACTGGGCCAACCCGGGCCCGCGCGCCGACGCGGTGCTGCGCGCCGACCTGTTCGGCGCCGAGCACCGGTGGGGCCGCCCGCTCTACGGCGACCCGGGCAGCGTGGCCGCGCTGGAGGCCGACGACGTCACGGTCTTCCACTCGGAGTGGTTCATCCGTCCCGGCACCCTGATCGTCGCCGGTGACCTGGAGCGGGTCGACCTGGACGCGCTCGGCGCGGCGGCGTTCGCCGGCACCGGCGGTGGCCCGGTGGACCGGGGCGGCCCGATCGAGGTGCCGATCGCCGACCGGCGGCGGATCATCCTGGTCGACCGGCCCGGCTCGGTGCAGTCGACGCTGCGGCTCGGTCACCCGTCCCCGCACCGCGCCCACCCCGACCACGTGCCGATGACGCTCGCCGGCACCGTGCTCGGCGGCGCGTTCACCTCCCGCCTCAACCACCTGATCCGTGAGGTGCGCGGTTACACGTACGGGATCCGGGGCGACTTCGCCTCGTCCCGGCGGTTCGGCCGGTTCGGGGTCAGCTCCGGGGTCCAGACCGCGGTGACCGTGCCGGCGCTCGTCGAGTGCGTGGGCGAGGTGTCGCGGACCCGGCTGACCGGGGTGACCGAGGAGGAGCTGGAGGTGGCCCGGTCCTGGCGGGCCGGCCAGCTCTCGGTCGAGTTGCAGAGCCCGCGGGCGATCGCGTCGGCGCTCACCACGCTCGTGGTGCACGACCTGCCGGACGACTACCACGCCCGGCTGCGGGAGGCGCTGCTCGCGGCGACCGTCGCGGAGGTCTCCGCGGCGGCTGCCGCGCACCTGCACCCGGAGGCGATGACGATGGTCGTCGAGGGCGACGCGGCGGTGATCCGGGACGAGCTGGTGGCCTCCGGCGTCGGCGAGGTGGCCGACCACGTGTGACGCGGCGGGCCGGGGCGACGGCGTGTGATTCCCGTCGCCCCGGCCCGCGCGCTGGGAAACGCTTCCCGCCCGGCCGGCCCGGCTGGGTAGCCTCGCGGGCATGAGGATCGGCATTGTGGGTGCCACCGGCCAGGTCGGTGGCGTGATGCGGCAGGTGTTGGCGGAGCGCGAGTTCCCGGCGGAGCAGGTGCGGTTGTTCGCCTCGGCCCGGTCGGCCGGGCGCACCCTGCCCTGGCGCGACGGCGAGGTCACCGTCGAGGACGCGGCCACCGCGGACTATCGCGGCCTGGACATCGTGCTCTTCTCCGCCGGCAAGGGCACCGCGAAGGAGTTGGCCCCCCGGGTCGCCGAGGCCGGCGCCGTGGTGATCGACAACTCGTCGGCGTTCCGGATGGACCCCGAGGTGCCACTCGTGGTCGCCGAGGTCAACCCGCACGCGATCGCCGACCGGCCGCGCGGCATCGTGGCCAACCCCAACTGCACCACGATGGCCGCCATGCCGGTGCTGCGCCCACTGCACGACGAGGCCGAGCTGGTCGGCCTCGTCGTCGCCACCTACCAGGCGGTCTCCGGCGCCGGCCTGGCCGGCGTGGCCGAGCTGGACGAGCAGGTCCGCAAGGTGGCCGAGGACGCGAGCGCGCTCGCGTTCGACGGTTCCGCCGTCGCGTTCCCGGCGCCGCGCTCGTTCGCCCGCCCGATCGCCTTCAACGTGCTCCCGCTCGCCGGCTCGATCGTCGACGACGGCTCCGACGAGACCGACGAGGAGCAGAAGCTGCGCAACGAGAGCCGCAAGATCCTCCAGATCCCCGACCTGAAGGTCTCCGGCACCTGCGTGCGGGTGCCGGTGTTCACCGGCCACTCGTTGCAGATCAACGCCCGGTTCGCCCGGCCGATCGACCCGGCCCGGGCCCGGGAGCTGCTCGACGGCGCACCCGGGGTGGCACTGTCCGACGTGCCCACCCCGCTCCAGGCGGCCGGCCAAGACCCGACGTACGTCGGGCGGATCCGGGCCGACGAGACCGTCGCGCACGGGCTGGCGCTGTTCTGCGCCAACGACAACCTGCGCAAGGGCGCGGCGCTCAACGCCGTGCAGCTCGCCGAGCTGGTCGCCGCCGAGCGCTGACCCCTCCGGGCGGCCGGCGTTACCCCGCCTCCGGCGGCGGGTAGACGGCCGTGCCGACACCGAGAGGGGAGCACCATGACAACGGTCGGAGAGTTCATGACGACCCGGTTGGTGACGATGGACGGCAACGACACGCTCACCGCGGCGGCGCAGGAGATGCGCGACAGCGCCATCGGCGACGTGGTGGTGACCGACGGCGACAACGTGGTCGGCATCGTGACGGACCGGGACATCACGGTCCGCGGTGTGGCGGAGGACAGGAACCCGGCCACCACCCGGCTCAACGAGATCACCAGCAAGGACGTGGTGACGGTCAGCCAGTACGACGACGCGGTGGCCGCCGCCGACCTGATGCGCACGTACGCTGTCCGCCGGCTCCCGGTGATCGAGGACGGACGGCTGATCGGCCTGGTCTCGATGGGTGACCTGGCGGTCGAGCGGGAACCCCAGTCGGTGCTGGCGGACATCAGCGCCGACGATCCCAACAACTGACCCGTCCGCCGCGACGACGCCGGTCCCCGGTTCGGGGGCCGGCGTCTCGCGTCCGCGCGGTCCGCCGCCTCACCCGATCCGGGCGAGGTTGACCCGGAACCCGCCGGGGACCCGTCGTGTCGACGAGGAGACCGCTGACCGCGGGAGGAGTCACCTGCGATGGTGGACACGACCACGAGATTCTTCGAGGACCTGGACCGGCGGGGGTTCGAGCCGCTGCTGGTCAAGACGTCCGGAACGCTCCGGTTCGACCTGCACGAGGGCGCGCGGTCCACGCACTGGCTGCTGGAGATCGACCGGGGCCGGGTGCGGGTGCGGCCGGAGGACGGTGAGGCGGACACCGTGGTCGGCACCGGGCCCCGGTTCTTCGGCGACCTCGTCGAGGGCCGGGAGAACGCCATCGCGGCGCTGCTGCGGGGCGACATGACGGTCGTCGGCGACCTGCGGCTCGTACTCCAGATCGAGCGCGTCTTCCCCGGCCCGCCGGATTCCCGCGGGCCGCGCCACACGTTCTCCGGGAGGGGCGCCTGATGGCCGGGAGCAACACCGTCCGGATCCTGGACGGCAACACGTTCGTGGTCTCCGAGGAGACCGGCGACATCGAGGCCACGCCGACCGAGCCGACCGGTCTCTTCTCGATCGACACCCGGTACCTGTCGAAGTGGGTGCTCACGGTCGACGGCGAACGGCTCAACGCCCTCTCCTACGACGACATCCAGTACTACGAGGCCCGGTTCTTCCTGGTTCCCGGCCTGGCCACGCACTACGTCGACGCCAAGATGTCGATCATCCGGGAGCGGGTGGTGGGTGGCAGTTTCCGGGAGACGCTCACCGTCATGAACCACGACGAGAAGGCGGTCGACCTGGAGATCCGGGTGGACGCCGGCGCCGACTTCGCCGACCTCTTCCAGGTCAAGGACGAGATCCTCAACAAGAAGGGCGAGCTGTACGCCGAGGCCGAGCCGGACCGGCTGCGGCTGGGCTACCGGCGCGGGAACTTCAAGCGGGAGACGGTCGTCTCCGCGAACCAGCCGGCCCACTACGACAACCGGGGCCTCGCCTGGACGGTCCACCTGGAACCCAACGAGCAGTGGGACGTCACCATCGAGGTGGAGACCTTCGCCATCGGCCCCGGTGGCCGGGACCTGCGGATGGGACTGCGGGCACACGGCACGGAACGCCTCGCCCTGCAGCACGACCTCCAGGAGTGGATCGACCGGGCCCCCAAGGTCAACAGTGAGCACGGGCGGATCGCCGCGACCTACCGGCGGTGCCTGGTCGACCTCGCCGCGCTGCGCTTCTCACCGCTCTCCCTCGGCGGACAGGCGCTGCCCGCCGCCGGCCTGCCGTGGTTCATGACCATGTTCGGCCGGGACAGCATCCTCACCTGCCTCCAGGTGCTGCCGTTCGCCCCCGAGATGTCCCGGACCACGCTGCGCATCCTCGGCGCCCTCCAGGGCACCCGGTTCGACGACTTCCGGGAGGAGGACCCGGGCCGGATCCTGCACGAGATGCGCTACGGCGAGACCGCCGCGTTCGAGGAACAACCGCACTCGCCCTCCTACGGCTCGGTGGACGCGACTCCGCTGTTCGTGGTGCTGCTCGACGAGTACGAGCGGTGGAGCGGCGACGTCGCGCTGGTCAAGGAGCTGGAACGGGAGTGCCGCGCGGCGTTGAAGTGGATCGACGACTACGCCGACCTGATCGGCAACGGCTACATCTGGTACGAGCGGCGCAACACCGAAACCGGCCTGGAGAACCAGTGCTGGAAGGACTCCTGGGACTCCGTCTCGTACGCCGACGGCTCACTGCCGCCGTTTCCGCGGGCCAGCTGCGAGGTGCAGGGGTACGCGTACGACGCGAAGATGCGGGCCGCCCGGCTGGCCCGGAAGTTCTGGGGCGATCCGGCGTACGCCGATCAGTTGGAACGGGAGGCGGCGGAGCTGAAGGCCCGGTTCAACCGCGACTGGTGGGTCGCCGAGGGCGGCTTCTACGCGCTCGCCCTGGACCCCGAGGGGCGGCAGTGCGACGTGCTCAGCTCCAACATCGGCCACCTGCTGTGGAGCGGCATCGTCGACGACGAACGGGCCCCGCAGATCGCCGCGCACCTGGTCGGGCCGCGGCTCTGGTCCGGCTGGGGAGTGCGGACCCTGGCCGAGGGCGAGGTCCGCTACAACCCGATCGGCTACCACAACGGCACGATCTGGCCGTTCGACAACTCGTTCGTCGCCTGGGGCCTGCGCCGGTACGGCTTCGCCGAGGAGGCGGCCACCGTCGCCAACGGGATCCTGGAGGCGGCGACCTACTTCGACGGACGGCTGCCGGAGGCGTTCGGCGGTTACCAGCGGGAGCTGACCAAGTTCCCGGTCGAGTACCCGACCGCGTGCACCCCGCAGGCATGGTCGACCGGGGCGCCGCTGCTGCTGATCCGGACCATGCTCGGGTTGGAGCCGCACGAGGGGCACCTGGCGGTGGACCCGCGGCTGCCGGTGGGCATGGGGCGGATCGAGGTGCTTGACATTCCGGGCCGATGGGGGCGGGTGGACGCGTTCGCCCGGGGCCGGCTGGACCTGCACAACCTGGCCGGCTGACCGGGCCGGGGTGGTGGCTGAGTGGCTCAGTGGCCGGCTGGTCCGGCGTGGTGGCTCAGTGGCCGGCCGGCGGCTCGACGGTGTGCGCCTCGTGCGGCGGCAGCAGGCAGAACTCGTTGCCCTCCGGGTCGGCCAGCACGGTCCACCGGGGCAGCTCGCGGACCACTGTCGCGCCCGCCTCCAGCACCGCGGCCCGTTCCTCGGCGTCGCCGACCAGGTCCAGGTGGATCCGGCCGGGCGCGGGCAGTTCCCCGGCCGGGCTGATCCACAGGTCCGGCCGACGCCCGTGCGGGTCGCGCAGCAGCACCGCCTCGGTCGGTGCGAGCGTCCGGCCGGCGAGCTTCGCGCGGTCCTGCTCGACCACGGGCAGCCCGCTGACCGCACTCCAGAACGGGGCCAGCAGGTAGGGATCGCGGCAGTGGATGACGATCGCGGCGATGTCGGGCATGCCTCGAACCTAGTGCGCCGGCGTCGCCGGCAGGACGTGGTCGAGAAACGCGGCGGCCACCGCGCGCAGGTCCGGGCGGGCCAGGTCGAGCGCGTGGCCGCCGTGGGTCAGCCAGAGGTGGGTCGGGTGACCGGCGGCCAGCAGCCGTCCGGCCAGCTCGACCGCCTGGGCGGCGGGCACCGGGACGTCGTCGCGGCCCTGCACCAGCAGGACCGGCACGCCGCAGCCGAGATGACTGGCGACGGCGGCGTCGGCGGTGGCTGGGTCGCCGTCGACCGGCGGATGCCCGAGCAGGTCGGCCCACGGATCGTCGCCGGCAGGACGTGGGCGCCGCTGAGCCGCGTCGAGCGGGTCGACCGGCGCCCAGTACGCCAGCGCCGCCGCCACGTCGCCGGGCCGGTCCACCCCGCGCAGGGCCAGATGCAGGGCGAGCATCCCGCCGGCCGAGTCGCCGCCGACCAGCAGCGGCAGCCCGCCCCCGGTGGCCCGGGCGGCGCGCGCCGCGGCGCGTACGTCGTCGAGCTGCGCCGGCCAGCGCGCCTCGCGGGAGAACCGGTAGGTCGCGCTGACCACCCGCAGCCCGAGCGGCGCGAGCGCGGCGCCGTTCTCGTCGGAGCGGGCCCGCCACCCTCCACCGTGGATCCAGAGCAGCACACCGCGTTCGGTCATCGGCCCATCGTGGTCGCGTCCCGGCCGGTCCGCGACCCCGGTCTGCTCAGGGCAGATTGGCCCTACGGTTCCGTAACCTACCCGGGGTAAAGTTGCCGGATGCCGGAGCTCGTGTACCCGCCCGTGATCACCGCCGCCAAGACGATGTTCCGCGCCCTCGACCTGCGCCTGGACGTGCGGGGCAGCGAGCACGTGCCCGCCACCGGCGGAGCCGTGCTGGCGTCCAACCACGTGAGCTACCTCGACTTCATCTTCTGCGGCTACGGCGCGCACAAGTCCCGCCGGCTGGTCCGGTTCATGGCCAAGGACAGCGTCTTCCGGCACCGGATCTCCGGTCCGCTGATGCGCGGCATGAAGCACATCCCGGTCAACCGTGCTGCCGGCGCCGGGTCCTACTCCGCCGCGGTCGGCGCGCTGCGCCGGGGCGAGGTGGTCGGCGTCTTCCCGGAGGCGACGATCAGCCGCTCCTTCACCGTCAAGGACCTGAAGAACGGCGCGGCCCGGATGGCGCAGGAGGCCGGCGTGCCGCTGCTGCCGGTCGCGCTCTGGGGGACCCAACGGCTGTGGACCAAGGGCCGCCCGCGCACGCTGACCCGCCGGCACACCCCGATCACCATCCTCGTGGGTGAGCCGATCGACCCGGCCACCCACCCGGACTCCGCCGCCCTGACCGCCGAGCTGCGCACCCGGCTGTCGGCGCTCGTGGACCGCGCCCAGCGGGAATACCCGGAGCAGCCGGCCGGCCCGGACGACGCCTGGTGGCTGCCGGCCCACCTGGGCGGCGGCGCGCCCACCCCGGAGCAGGCCGCCGAGCTGGACCGACCGGCCCGCCGCTCCCGCAGCACCTCCTGACCAGGCCACAGGCCCCCCTCGCCCCCGCCCCGCCCCCGCCCCCGCCCCCGCGCCGCCCCGCCCCGCCCCGCGCCGCCGCGCCCCGCCCCGGTGATCATGAACTTGACAGCATCAACAGAGATCAACAGCGCCGTTAACTTCATGATCACCACCCTTCGGGAGCCCCTCGGGAGCCCTTCAGGGCCTTCGGAAGCCCCTCGGGAGCCCTCCGGTGGGCTTCTTTGGCGTGATCAAGGAGTTTGCGTTGGAGTCGATCTCCGCGGTGACGCGAACTCCTTGATCACCTGGGTGCTCCCATGTGGTGGAACAGGAGGGGAGCCCGCCGGGCCTTGGCACCTATGCCGTTCATCCATGGGCGGGGTGGGAGTGGTGGGACGTCAGGCTTGATCGCCGGCCGAAGCGGCCGATCCCACCCAGTTGACCCGCCCACCGGACGGGCTCTGCCGACCGGATGATCACGAAGTTGACCCGCTGGGCAGCGCCCCGAACCCTCAACACCACGAACCTCTCGACTGCCCCACTCACAGATCACCGCGGGGACGCCGCCGTCCTCGGCGCTGCCGGCGAACTGGTCAGCAGGCGGAGCCGGGCTGGTCGCGGGCCGGGGAGTCGAGCTGCGGCCAGGGGGACGAATCCGCCACCGGCTGGCGGTAGTAGTCGTCCCGGGACAGGAACTCCACCGGAAGGGATCCCGGCAGGGTCACCGCGCCGAACACCGGGCCGGGGGAGGCGGCCACCCTCGTGGCGAGGACGTCGCGTTCCGGCGGGGACAGGTCCACCAGGTCGGGGTGGGCCAGGCGGTACGCGGCCACCGAGCGGCGTACCTGCCGGGCCAGCGCGGTGATCACGGCGGCCGGGCCGGTGATCGCGAGCGCCGGCTGGCGGATGGTGCGCAGCGCGTCGCAGACCACGCGCAGCTCCGCGCCGTCGCCGTCGACCTCGGCCAGCTCCAGCCGGGACGGCCACTGCCAGCGGATCTGACCGCTGACCAGGCGGGACAGCCGGACCGGACGCCGGTGCCGGGCGCCGGTCGGGCTGTCCCGCCCGGGGACCAGGGACAGCTCGGATCCGGTGCAGACGTACGCCAACCGTCGGTCGGTCACGGTGATCGTCGCCGGGTCGGGCAGCGCCCAGCAGCGTACGTCCTCGGTGGGGCCGAGCAGGTGGCCGGCGACCGGCAGGCGGTGCTGGCCGAGCAGCCGCTCGCCCGGCTCGGGCACCAGCGCGTAGCGCCGGTCGAGCAGGGGGCGGGTGGGATCGTCGTCCGCGTCGAAGCGGTGTGGCCCGATGAAGAAGGGTGCGGCGTCCTCCGGCACGGTACGACCTCCCGGCGACGGTTGGCGGTACCCGTGATCCTGGACGATTCCTGGGGTGATTGTCATGACACCCGTTAGGGGGTCGGCCGGTCGGCCGACGCCTGCGACCGGTAGATGCCGATCTCTTCCGGTCGGACGAGGCCGTCCTCAATCGCCCGGGCGAGCAGGGCCGCCTTGGTGGCCGCCGGACGTCCCGCCCGGGTGTACTTGATCCGCGCCCGGTCCACGTACTGCTTGACGGTGTGCTCGCTGATCTGCATCCGGCGTGCCACCGACGCCTTCGACATCGACTGGAACCACAGCAGCAGCGCCTCGCGTTCCTTGTCGGACAGGGCCGGCCGGTCCGGACGGGCGTCGCCGACCATCGCGCCGGCGAGCGCCGGCGGCACGTACGGCCGGTCGTGCGCCGCCGCCAGCACGGTGTCGACGCAGTGTTCCCGCCCCTCGTGCTTGGCCAGGAACGCCACCGCGCCCGCGTCGAGCGCGGCAAGCATGGTCTGCGGGTCGGTGTGCTCGGAGTAGACCACCACCCGCCGCCCGGCCGCGCTCAGCTCGGCCAGCTTGTCCAGCACCATCCGCCCGTGCAAGCGCAGGTCGAGCAGCACCACCTCGGCCTCCGGCGCGTCCCGCAGCACCGCGTCCGGGTCGTCGCCGGTCGCCAGCACCCGCAGCCGCGGCTCGGTGGCCAGCCAGGCGCGCACCCCGTCGATCACCACGGGATGGTCGTCGACGATCGCCACGCCGATCGGGTGCCCGGCGTTCACGTCCGCCGCCAGCGGGTCTGCGTCCATCTGATCTCCCCGTCCCGCTCGTGCAGGTGTTCCACCGGCCCGTCCCCGCCGGGTGGCGCCACCACATCGTCCCCGCCGGGTGGCGCCATCGGATCGTCCGGGCCGTCGTGCTCCGGCGTCACCAGGCTCACCACCACCTCGTCGGGGCCGGCGACCACGGTCAGCCGCGCCCAACCGTGTGCGCCGGCAAGTGCCGCCGTGAGCGGGTCGGCCAGCCCTCGGCGTACGTCGACCGGCAGCTCCGGTGGCGTACCGACCGCGACCAGGTCGATCGGCAGGCCGTTCCGTTCGGCCAGGTCGGCGGCGGCGCGCAACTCGTGCAGCAGCGGGTCGGGCACGTCGTCGGACTCGGCGATCAACCGGCGCAGCCGGGCGGCGGCCAGCACCGCGCGGCGGCGTACCGCCGGGTCGGCCGGGTCGGCGTCGCCGGCCGCGAGCGCGGCGAGCACCTCCTCGGCGGTGCCGCTGACGAGCGCGAGCCGGGCCTGCCGCTCGCCCTGGGCCCGTTCGGCCGCCTCCCGTTCCGCGGCCACGGCAAGCACCGCCGCGGCGGTGCCGGCCCGGTCCCGGGCCAGCGCGGTGAGCGCCGCCGCGCCGGCGAAGACCGCCACCGGCAGCGTGGAGGTGCCGTAGACGTACATGGCGTAGCGGCTCAGGTCGGCCGGCGCGGTCGCCCCGTGCAGCACCACCGCCACCAGCGCGATCGTCGCGTGCGCGGCGAGCAGGGCCAGCAGCCACCGCACCGGTCGCCGCCAGAGCGCCAGCAGGAAGAACCAGGCCAGGCCGCCCCACACCCAGTCGGCGCTGGTGAACAGGAACCGCTCACCGGCCGCCGCGAAGACCGCCGCGTCGACCACCAACAGCACCACGGCCAGCCGCCGGGCCGGGGGCAGTCGGCCGCGCAGCAGGCGTACGCCGGTGGCGACGCCGACAAGCGCGGTCACCAGCCAGCCGACCGCCACCACCGCCGGGGCGGCCATCCCGGGCCCCGCCTCCAGCACCGCCGGCAGCCCGATCACCAGGTGCCAGGCCAGCGCGATGACGACCGCGACGAGCCGCGCGCCCCGGTCCGAGGCGTCCGCCACGGCGCGTGCCTGCGGCGGGGTGACGGCCGCCCCGGAGCGCACCGACGTCGGCGGGCGGGGCCGGGGGAGCAGCGCCGCGCCGGTGGCCGCCGGCGGGGACTCAGTCGCCATCCGACCACTCCAACCGCACCCGGGTGCCGGCACCAGGGGCGGAGGTCACCACCGCCCGGCCGCGTACCGTGGCCATCCGGCCGTGGATCGACTCGCGCAGCCCGTACCGGTGGGCCGGGACCGTGGTCGGGTCGAAGCCGGGACCGTCGTCGACCACCTCGACCACGACGGCGTCGCCCGCGCGGGCCAGGCGCAGCGCGGCGGTGGCGCCCGGCGCGTGCCGGGCCACGTTCGCCAGCGCGGCGGCGGCGCTGTCGGCGAGCGCCGCCGCGGCCTCCGCCGGCAGCCGGCACGGCGGTAGCGTCGCGGTCACCGTCACCTCCGGCAGTCCGGCGAGAACCGTGCGCAGCCGCTCGTCCAGGTCGGCCTCGCCGGCCGCGCCCGCGGTCCGCGCTCCGGCCAGGGCGCTGAGGGTACGCAGGTCCGCGGCGCACCGTTCGCGCAGCGCCGCCGAGGAGCCGGGCACCGCGCCGAGCCCGATCATCGTCAGCGTGCCGAGCACGGTGTCGTGCAGGTCCCGGTTGTGCCGCCGTTCGGCCTCGCGCGCGGTGCGCGCCACCACCGCCTCGTGCGACAACCGCTGGTAGTCGGCGAACGTGGCGTCGCCCCGGCCGATCCAGCGGCGCATCACCGCGGTCATCACCGCCGTGCAGCCGGTCTGCACCAGCAGCGTGCCGGTGTGCGCCCGCGCCTCGACCGGGTTGCCGGCAAGCGTGGCGCCTGTCGCATAGGCGGCGGTGACCAGCAGGCCGGCCGGCACCGACAAGCGGGCCGGGGCGGTGGCCTGCGCGTTGATCACCGTGGTGCTCGCCAGCACCGCGACCCAACTCCCCTCGCCCGGCAGCACCTCCGGCGCGACGAGCCACGGGACGGCGAGCGCGGCGGCGGTGGTCAGGGCCACGTCGCCGGCCACGAGCGCGCCGCCGACGCCGTGCCGGAACGCGCGGACCGCATACCAGCAGGACCACACGGTGAGCGCGACGACGGCCGGGACCAGCAGCGCCACCCGCACCGGCGGCGTCCGCACCGACAGCGCGACCGCCGCGCCGACCAGGCCGCAGGTGAGCCGCAGCAGCGCCGGCAGGGTCGTGAAGATCAGCGTGAACGCGCCGCCCGCCGGACGGTCCAGTGGGGATCGTGGCAGGGTCGTGGCGACAGCCACCGGCATCGGGGAGGTGTCCTTCCGGCAGCGACCCGACCGGGTCCGCACGGCATAGATTGACGCCGGAGAATAGCACGTTTTGTCGGGCCGGTCACCCACGGTGCGCGGCGCGTCGCTCTGCTGTCGCCGAGAAGCGGACGATCAGCATCCGGTTTACGCGCGGCTCGCCAGCCACTCCAGGGCCGACCCGGCGTGCCGGAGCACGGAGATGTGCCCGTCGTCGGGGAAGCGGCGCAACTCGGCCGACGGGCACCGCCCGGCCAGCCACTCGGCGTGCGCCACCGGCGCGATGCCGTCGCGGTCGCCGTGCAGCAGCAGCACCGGCGGCGTGACCTGGGCCGGGTCGAAACCCCACGGCCGCACGTACGCCAGGTCGTCGTCGATCAGCCCGCCGGGGCCGGCCGCGACCGCCGGGCCGACCACGCTGTCGAACCAGGACCACTCGGCGTGCAGCGCGGCCAGGTCGGCGTCGGTGAACCCGGGGTCGTACTCGGCGTCGGAGGACTCGTGCGCCTCCTTCGCCGCGCGCCCCGCGGCGGCGGCGCGCAGCGACGCCACCCCGGACGGCACCATGCCGGCGAACCAGTCCAGCCCGGCCGCGCCGTAGGGCGCGAGCCCGGCGCCGACCAGAACCGCGACCACCCGTTGTGGCAGCAGCGCGCCGCAGGCCAGGGCGTGTGGGCCGCCGCCGGAGTGACCCATCGTCGCGAACCGGTCGAGGCCCAGCGCGTCGGCCACCGCGGCCACGTCGGCCGCCGCCGACGCGACGTCGCGATCCGGCAGCGGGGTGGAGCCGCCGTAGCCGGGACGGTCGTGCGACACCCAGCGCAGGCCGAGGCGGTCGGCGGCGGCGAACAGCGGCGCGGGCGGGGCGCCGACGTTCGGCGTGCCGTGGTGCCAGAACACGGGCAGCCGACCCGCCCCGCCGGTGTCGTAGACGTGCAGGGTGCGGCCGTCGGGCAGGCGAAGATCGGTCTCGGTCACCATGGCCGGAGACTAGCCGTGGCGACCGACAGTCCAGGTGCGGGCTCGGACATCCCGGCGACGGTCTCGGTGCCATAGTGAACGGGGTGACGGACGCGGACGGGGGATGACGATGGTGGAACCGCGGGCCTTCTGGATCGACGAGAACTTCGACCGGGAGCACGGCGCCGACGGGCGCGGGCGCTACGAGAACGAGGTGCTTCGGCGTACCGCCGAATTTGCCGACACGTGGGGCGACATCGCCCCCGTCGCCTTCGCCGCGACCGCCTGGCGGCTGGCCACCGAGCTGTCACCCGGCTATGTCCGGTGGCACCGGCGGATCGTCTCGGCCACGTGCGCGCCGAGCCCGTGGGACGGCAGCCTGATCTGCGCCGTGGCCGTGGTGTCCCGGTGGCCGGCCGAACTCACCTGGACCCGGCAGTGGCAGCGCGACCGGGGCTGGCGGGACTGGCCGCAGTTGTTCGGCCAGTACACGACGCCGACCGAGCAGGACCTGACGCGCAGCCCGCACCTGCGCGCGATGCTCCAGGTCGAGGCGCCGCTCCCACTCGGGGACCTGCCACCGGCCCCCGACGGGCCGGACGACTCCGTGGCAGCCGCGGCACGGCGCGCGGTCGTCGTGCTGGCGCGGGAACTCCACGAGCTGCTCGGGCCGGTGATCGGCCAACTGGAGGCCGGCGTGCCGGCGGGCAGTGACTGACGGGATGGCTCGCCACCACACCGTGCCCGCCGAACCGACGATGCTTCTCGTCCACAGTCCGCTCCTCACCTCGGCGACCTGGGACGCGCTGCGTCCGTACCTCGAAGCGGCCGGGTGGCGGGTGACGGTCCTGGACCTCCGCCCGTTGGTCGGGTCGCCCTCCTTCCACGCGGCGGCGTGCGCGGCGGCGGCCGGCATCATTCGGGGTACGCCGACGGTCGTCGTCGGCCACAGCCGTGCCGGTCCCTACCTGCCCGGCATCGCCGACGCGGTCGGTGGCGACCGGCTGGACGTCGTCTTCCTGGACGCCCGCCTGCCGCACCCGGGCACGAGCTGGTGGGGGTCGCTGCCGCCGGAGCAGGCCACGTGGCTGCGGGACCTGGCGGTGGCCGGCCGGCTGCCCACGTGGGACACCTGGTTCCCCGCCGCCTCCATCGCCGACATCCTGCCCGACCCCGAGCAGCGGCGACGGGTGCTGCACGGCCTGCCCGAGCTGCCGTGGTCGGTGGTCTCCGAGGTGCTGCCCGCGCCGGGACGGGCATGGGACGCCGCCCGCCGCACCTACCTGCGGTTGAGCGCCGGATACCAGTCCACGGCCGAGGAGGCGGCGGAGCGCGGATACCGGGTCCGGAGCGTGGACGCCGACCACCTGGCGATGGTCACGCGGCCCGGGATGGTGGCGGATCTGCTTCTGTCGGCGTTGCGGCCGTAGGCGTCGTTCTCCTGCTGACCGGGCTCGGGGTCGCGATAACCTGCCCCTCGGTCACGCAGTCCTTCTACGGGGATGGGTTCGCTGATGGCGCTGTCGGCGGAAGACAAGTTGGCGATCCACGAGCTGGTAGCCCTGCACGGGCATCTCATGGACGCCGGCGAACTCGACAGGATGGACGAGCTGTTCACCGTCGACGTGGTCTACGACCTGACCGCCTTCGGAGCCGGCGAGTTGCACGGCGGTGCGGCCATCAAAGAAGCAGCCCTGGCCCTTGGGGACGGGAATCCGGTGGGCCACCACGTCACGAACGTCTACGTGACCGAAGGCCCGGACGGCACCGTCCGGGCCACGTCGAAAGGGATCGGGGTCACGTCCAACGGATCGGTCGGCAGCGTGGTCTACGAGGACATCGTCCGCCGAGAGGTTGCGGGATGGCGGATCGCCTATCGGAAGGTGACACCCCGGCGGGTGCCGCTGCGACCGTGACGGTTATCGCTTGCGCCGGTCCTTCCCCCCGGATCGCGAAGCTCAGTCGCGGGTGCGGTCCTTGACGAACTCGACGAAGGAGCCCCACTGAGCGGCGACGAAGGTCAGCGACGGACCGGCGATGTCCTTGCTGTCGCGCACGCCCACGAGGCCCGGAAGGTTGTCGGCAACCTCGACGCAGGCACCCTCGTTCGCGCTGTAGCTGCTCTTGCGCCAGTGAGCCTTGGTCATCTCAGTCATCGTACGTCTCCTTGATCAGGGCGGCCACGAGATCCTCGGACGCGCGTTCATCCAGGGCAAGGCTCCACAGAGTCTCCCAGACCGAAGAGTACGTCTCCACCTCGCTGGGACGGTCGAGGTAGATACTGCCGGTCAGGGATTCGCTGTAGACAGTGCTGGGCTCTGCGGGACGGGTGCCCTTCGCGGGGAAGTCAAGCATCACGAACGCGCCAGCGACGGACGCGCGGTGCGGGCCTACGGTCCTGGGCAGGACGCGGACTTTGATGTTTGTGGCCTGGGCAGCGTTGACCAGGTAGGCCAACTGGGCCCGCCAGGCTTCCACGTCGCTGATGGGGCGGTGAAGGACGGACTCGTCGACGATTGCTGCGAACTGAGGAGCTGCCGGGCTTTTTCGAGTCAGAAGCTTCTGTCGCTCCATGCGCAGGGCGACCTTTTGGGCCAACTCCGCCGGCGTACGACCGGGTTTGGTCTCGAAGACCGCGGACATGTACTCGGGCGTCTGGATGAGCCCTGGGATCAGATTCGGTTCGTAGTGCCGGACATTGCAGGCCGCTGCTTCCAAGCCGACGTACAGCTCGAACCACGCAGGGACCACTTCGCCGTAGGCGTGCCACCAGCCTCGGCTCTTGCTCTCCCTGGCGAGAGACACGAGGACTTCGGTCAGGTCCGCTGAGGTGCCGTAGAGCTGGCACATCAGGTTCACGTCGTGGGTCCGGAGTGCTGTCTGGCCGGCCTCCAGGCGATACATCTTCGCCCGCGACCACTCCAGCGTCGTCGCCGCAGCCTCCAGGTTGATGCCGGCTTCCTCACGTGCCTGCCTCAGCAGCCGCCCGAGTTGCCGGCGTGGGACGGACGATCCCGTCTCAGCCATCTGGCCCCCAATCTCACCTCAGATGCCCGTCTGTCTCATTCCAGCCACCTTGCACGCACGCATGGCACGCCGTCAATCTTTTCCCTCGAATCGCTGGGTGAGACGTTGCAGATGGGAGCTGCGTGGCCCCACGTTGGGTGCTGGACGAGGTGGCCGACGAATCGCCGGAGGTGCGCGATGCCCCGCTGGAAGTGGTTTCAACGCAGCAACGAACCGGTCGATGTGGTGCAACGGCCGATCACGAACGAACGTCCTCGTGTGACCGACGAGATCGGCAACCGGAACGGCGAGGCCCAGGTCCTGCCAATGGTCCGGCCAGCAGCGAACAATGCCTCCCCGGTGCGGTCAGGTCGCAGCCAGAAGCGTCGTAACGGCGGCGGGTCGTGAGGCCCGATACGCCCTTCCTGGTGGCGCTGTCCTGGGCCATCATCGACTACCACGTCGCGTACACCTGCTCGCGTTGTCGTCCCTATGGCTGGTGTCCGCGCGTCGTCGTCGCACGCGCCCGCATCCGCGCCTGGCGCAAGGTCTGCGACCAGTGGCGACCCTGAAGGCCGGCGACCTGCTGCACATCACGCGAGCTGCCAGCCCTCAGTTCGTGAAGTCGTTCCACTTCCGCGTTATCCGCGTCCTGGACTGGACGACCTTCGACGGCTGGATCTGGCTGGAGGGGTATCAGCTCGACGAGCGAGGCGACGCTGTGGCCCGGCGCTCGATCTTCGTGATGCAGAGCGGCTTGACGGCGGTCGAGCGATACCTGCGGCCTCGGGCTCGGGCTCGGGCTCGGAAGTAGATCGCGGATGGCTGGTTCGGGGGGCTTCGCTCCTGGTCAGTTGTCCGTCGTTGTCGAGGGCATCGGCGTCAGGCGGTGGTCTGGCTGTACTGACCGCTCTACTCGGCCGGCTCCATGACCTTCGACGGCTCTCGAAGTATGGCGGGCAGGTCGCCCAGGGTGGCGAAAGCCGGCCCACCCCAGCCCGGGCCGGTGTCCTTGTGCTCCGTGGTGCGGAAGACGGTCAAACCGACCGCTGCTGCCCCCGCCAACTCGCCATCCGCGCCGTCCCCGATCTGGCATTAAGGAGTAATAGTCGCAGTTCCACGTGGCCGCATTAATGCACTGCGGCTACCGCTCTTGGTTGCTTCGGCTCGGCCCTTTGGTCTCATCTATCGTGGGGAGGCAAGGGAGTGAATATTCGTTCTACCGGCACGCGCGCGGTGTTTGCCGCACTCGGCGTGATTGCTTTTACGGCGTCTGGCCAGACGGCCGCTATGGCTAAGGACTGGCGCATCGCCGCCCAAGCTGAGATCGATACGTATAGTGCGCAGCATCCGACAGACTACGTCGGGATCGACAAGCTGCTGACCAAGTACGGACTGCCCCGATGCAGGTTCGCATCAACGGAATCGATCGGGACCTCACGGCGGCTGAGGCGCAGAGTGAATTGGCCGCTAGGAAGGCGGCCAAGCCGGCACCCTCTTCGTCGCGTGCCTATGCTGTTCCAACGGACGCCTTCACGGTGTCCATGACCCTGAACTATGACCTGTACCTAAACCGGGTGGTCACCGGCTCTTGGAATTTCCGCGACAACTACGTCAATGGTAGTGACCCCGATGACGTCGCGACTATTCAGACGAACCTCGGCGGTGGCTGCTTCCGCACCGGGTCTCTTGTGCGGCACGCTGCCGATTACACGGGGGCGGACTACACCGGTCAGACGGGAGCTAGTGGCTGTGGTTCCACCAAGCTCGGTGCACAGTTCCAGTATGAGCACAACCAGGATGGCTCGGGCGGCTTCAGCGCAAGCGCAGGCTGGGGCGTCTTCAGCATCAGCTAGTCGAATGGCGGCAGCAAGCTGAGGAAGTCGACCTCGGCAAGCTATCTGTAGCCGACTCAGATGATTATGCCTCGGGGGTGGTGCGGTTGCGCCACCCCCGAGGCATCTCAGTTAATGCTATGATGCGCCGCATGTCTAACGCCAAAAGCCGCGTCGGTGCGCTTTTCCTGGTCGTAGCAGGAATCATTGCACTCCTCACCATGCCCGTGCATCGGCTGTGGGGAATTCTCATGCTCTTCTTGGTTTCTTTAGCAGCAGGATGCATTTTCCTGACCGTCGGCCTTTCGGAGGCTCGCGCAAGGAAGTCCGGGAAAACCCACGATGATCATGAGCAGGCGCCTACATTCGGCTGACCAGCAGTACCAGTGGGTGCCGGAGGCATGGAGCGGTTAACTGCGGTCCTTCGTCAAGGGCTGCCCAAGGAGTGGACCGGAAACGAGAAAGTGCCTTATGACCAGTGCAAATTGGACTTGCTGAGGGCTCGATGTTCCTGTCACGGAAGGCGCTTGCTGGGTGGAGGCTACCGCAACACGTCCGAAGATCATGGTGACCGGAGACGGGCTGGGCGTCGTCGGTCACTGGTGCCGGCTGCTCACTGATCTGGCTGATGCGACCGGCCTGACAGTGCATTCAGCCACACCCTTGCGGGTCTGCGGCAGCGCGGGCATGACCCGGGCCGGATCGCCGTCGATCTTGCCGTGATACTCGCCGACGATGGTGGGGCCATCGCTGACCTGGCAGTACGGATAGCTCCACGCCAGCCGGGCGGATCAGAGAAGTGCCTGTGCGCCCGGCAGGATTCGAACCTGCGGCCTTGGGATTAGAAGTGGCATCTAGGTCATGATCCCTGGTTTCACTAGCTCCGCTAGCTGCAAAAACTCTTGCTCCAACCATCCGTGCTTTCTCTGGCAGCCCGCATTTCGCACCACAAATAGCTCCACGGCTGGACAGGTTAGGCGGTTCTGGGTGCGGTGTATTCGGTGACTCGCTGTAGTCTCCACCGCCATGGCGAGCCGAGGGTCGCCGAGGTTGCCGACCCGCCGCCTGCCAAGGCAGCCGGCCACCGGCCATCCCTGGTCTCGCTGATCATGCCGCCATGCCGAGTCTCAAGACCCGCCGTGTTGAACGACTGGCCATGACCAGCTTGGACACAGGCCTAGCGGCTAACTGGCGGGCCGTCACCATGCGGCCTGGATCTATATTTGTGCGCTGATTATTACCGATACCTTCCCGGGCGATTGACGCTCAACCCTTAATACGTCGCGAAGTGAGTCCGAGGCTTTCTGCAACACCTCGCCCACGTCGCGGCCGGCTGCTGTAGCCGAATAGCATGCGTCCCTACCAAACCTTTCCGTGAACCTCGAAGCTGCCGGGGGTAATCTCGAAAGGTCATGGAAAAAGAAGCCTTCTAGCGGCGATCTACTGTGCGGATCAAGCGTTCTTCTCAACTTTGCGGTCACTTGGTGGGTCTGGGTGTTTCCGTCTGCATCGCGTACTTTGAACGGTACGGTGACGGGCGATGATTGGACCTCCAGGGTTGTCGCCAGTTGATGTCCTGCTCGGTTCCGAAGAAAGACGAGGCCCGAGAGGCGCTCCCCTTCTTCGGTCTTCACTACCTCTGAGTAGTAGGGCCGGGAGTCAAGCCCCGATACCCGTAGGCGCAGAAACTCGTCTGCTGCGGCTATCCACCACAGTGCCTCACCAACTGCGATGCGGGCCTCAAGGCCGAGCCCCCCTTGCAGGGCCGACGAGTACCGGCCTATAGCATGCTCCAAGGCGAGGGTAAGCATGTCCCACTCCCACAAAGGTGTTGCGGGGA
Organism: Micromonospora sp. WMMD975; assembly: GCF_029581215.1. NCBI lineage: Bacteria > Bacillati > Actinomycetota > Actinomycetes > Micromonosporales > Micromonosporaceae > Micromonospora > Micromonospora sp. WMMD975. The sequence continues at coordinate 4,446,244 of NZ_CP120739.1, read as the reverse complement.
CTGTCCCGTCTGGCCGCAGGCCGGAAACATCACGGAGAATGTCGTCCAGGGTTCTTCCGCTAGCAACTGGAATAGCTAGTGTAGTGCCTGCCATGCCTGCTCCCTATATGGTGAACCGTCGACGGATGCAAAGGTGCGTCAGCGGAATAATGTGATTACCGCCGCAATCGCGCTGACTATTCCGGCTATGCCTGCCCCAATAGCTGCAAGCTTGCCGAAATCCCGCTTATGTAGGCGACCTGCCTGGGCGCGCGTAAGATCATAAAGCTCGATTCGATATGGGTTTGGTTTGCTAATCAAATATCGAAGTCGAGTTGGTGGTTTGATGCGCTCGAGAGTCTTGAAGAAATCGCCGAGTATCTTTCTGTCTTGATGTTCGTGCGGAAGACGAAAGGTCAGCCTTCCCCCTTCTATGTCAACCACTACACGCCCGAAAGCGATGTCAAGAACTGCAACGGACCTGAAGTCAACGTCTTCGAGGGCAACTTTCTCAATGGGCCCACGGTGCCCCCGGTATCGAACGGAGGCGACTCGGATCTGTTCAGGAAGGCGTTCGCAGACTAGGCGCGCGAGGCGCTCCACGTCGTCTCGATAAAGAACTACGCCATCTACCCAGACCCGGTCGTTTGGAACCATTATGGGCACGTCTTGCCTCCCGATTCTGTGACGGTCGATGCTATCTACGAAGGCGGCAAGCGAGGTAGTGCCATGTCGGCGGACTTACGCGAAGATCGGGCTCAAGCGGGCCGCCGGGCGACCCGACCGCGGCACGCTGACGATGACCGCTCGGGGTGTAGAGGCGGCTCCAGGATGGCCTGGGCTCCGTCGGCGGGTCGCGGTGCGTGGGTGGTTGCAGTAGCCATCCCGCCTGCCATCGACCCGGGCAAGCTGAGCAGACCACCGCCTGACCCGCCAGCCTCCGAACCTGCGTCAACGTCCGCTGGACGCGGCGGGCCGGGCGGCGGCCTGCTCCCCAGGAGGCGGGTCGACGGCAGCCGGGATGGTTGGATCGCGCCGCGCTTTAGGGAACTTTAGCCGGGGATGGTGAATGGAGGGGAGTAACAATGGGATGGCTCTCCCGGCCCAGGCTGACGGGGCCTGGCTGCGAGGGTTCCCTGTCATCGCAGGATGGCGTTAGCGGCCTATATCTCATAAACGGCACCTCTAACCTTGGTTGCCAGTCGCATAATCTCAAGTCGCCAATCGGCGTACTTCACGTATGATTGCATCGCTAACCGCAGCGAGGTCAGGTTTTCTTCCGTCAACCCAGGGGCGTCCTCGGCGGCGGTGCCCAGTTCATCAAAGCATTCCTCGACCTCGCGCCAAAAGGATTCTTTTGCCAACTGGTTGACCTCATATGGATATGATGCGTCCGGGAAAGAAAAGGGGCCTATTAGGCTTCTGTCCAGCGTGACAGGAATCCATGATCCAAGCAGCCGGAGATATCGCCCCTTGACCTCCTCATGCAAGTATTGGGAATTCACATACACCGCATCCCAGGCGGACTCAAGTTCATCGGTGTCGACGGCGATAATCTTTCGAATTTCGCGCAAGGTGAATCCAATGTCGACAAGGACTTGGAATTGAGTAAGATGGCCAGGGTTGTATATCCGCTTAGCCATAGAAATATCTGCGCGTATTGCGCCCGATATCTGAGTCAGCCATCGGTCGACCTCAGGCGATTTCCGTCTCGCTGTCTCGAGCTGACTCTCCAGTTCTTCCAGCGTGCTGCCGCTCACCACTGCAGTTGTGGCCTCGTATAACCTCCGCGCAACTGTCCGACCCTCCCGTCTAGCTGTCTCGCGTTCCGTCAGGTCACCTTGTAGGGCCGATAGGCGCTGAAGGAAGACTAGCGCGAGAGGGATTCCGAATAACGCTCCCGTCACGGATGAGGCCAGATTTGTAGTGAACGGGAGCTCTGCCCACCAGTCGAAAATGTCGCCAGCTATCCCAAGTGCGCCTAGAGTCGCCCCCAGCGAAAATGAGATGACTACCATTATCTGCAGGGGCCTGCCTGTCTTTCGCCATTCTCGATTAAGTGCGTCACTCGCGGTCGCCAGGCTCGACCACTTCCAATTAGCCATAGCCTGTATTGTGTCAGGGTGCCGCAAGCGCCTATTGTGCGAGCGAGCCGTCAGGCAGGAAGCAGCAAGGCATGAGGCAGCGCGATCTTTGGCGCGGGTCGGATCCGAACGGCAACCGACGACGCCCGACACCTGCTCGTTGACGCGGGCCGCCATGCGTCGGCAGCGGCCGACAGCTTGAGACCGTATCCCCCCGCGGGGGTCACCTCACCTCAGCGCAGTCTGGCCCGATCACAAGATCCGAAACAGGCACGGAATGCTCAAGGGCTCGCTTCCTGGCGTCCGTTCTGTTCTGCCTGGTAGAACCCGCCGGGCTGCAGCCTGCCGCTGAACCCTTCCTAAACCGTGAGCCCACGAGCTGGTGAGGAGCCGTGATCGCCTGCTCTACTGGTGACGTGCGGCCCCGCTTCCTTCTGTGCCTCACTCTGCTGGGAGCCGGCGTGATGGTGGCGGGGGTCGGCCTCCTGGTCGCCTTGAGGTACGTCGACCAGCCAGGGCCGTTCAATGAGGCGATTCTCAGCACCGTAGGCGGGGTTATGGCCGGGGCGGGTGTTCGCCGGTGGAGGAAGTACCGCCGCTTGGGCTTGGGGCACGTTCGGGGCACAAGACAGCGTGAAACCTCGGCAATCAGTCACCAATGACGTGAAGTTGAGGCGCGTACCTGATGCCTCGCCAGAACTGCCACAACCGCCAGAACCCTGAAGTTCGCTGGTTCTGGCGGTTGTGGCAGTTCTGGCGAGAGCGTTCAGGCTGACCTTGCAGCATTCGGTAGGGCGTGGATGGGCGCGTCCTGTCGGTGCACGTCGGGATGGACGAGGTAGGTCGGGGAGGGCGGGCGTCCGCCGGATCGGGAACGCTCAGGAGCATCAAGCTGGCGCAGGTAGCCATGAGCTTCGAGAGCGGCAAGCGGGCCGTCGAAGTCGCCAGCGGTAGGCAACTGGGCTGACTTGAGGGCGCGGAAGGCGTCTCGCTTGGTGAAGCTGGTCGAGCCGGTGCGCTCGATCCACGCCAGCACGAGTCGGGCGCAGCGAGTGGACTTGTCGGCGCCCGTGTCGTCGAAGGCGGCCAGGGCGTGAGCGGCGAAGTATTCGCCGAGCAGCGCGGCTCGCTCGACAGTGTCGGCGGTCACGGGCTTGCCCCAGCCGTCGCGGAGGTGTTCGGCGAGGTGGATCAGTCCGGCGAGGCGGACTACTGCGCCGGTGTATTTGCTGCCCCAGTCCACGACGTGCCCCCACGCGCCGCCGGGGGCGAGGCGTGGCTCTACGGCTCGTTCGATGTCCAACACCCGTTCGTTGGCTTCGGGGGTGAGCGGGAGTACGGCGGGTCGGTCCATTCTGCGAGGGTGGCGACCAGTGCGCCGAGGTTGGCGGTGTAGGCGGTGGCGATGGGTTCGGGTACCGGGTCGGCTCCGATCTTCCGGCGGCCGACGGTGTTCTCGGGCAGGCTGAACAGGATTCGGGCCAGCAGTCCTTTGCCTCGGAAGCCGGGCATGTCGGCGATGTCGCGTAGGACGTCGGGTTGCACGGCCAGGCCGAGGGTGAGCGCGGGGTGTTCGACGTGTTCGGGGGCGCGGGAGCGGCGGTTGACGCGCAGCATGTCTCCGGCGTGGCCCTTGAGGAACACCTCCAGGTTGGGGGTGCCGGAGTAGCGGCCGGCGATGGTGGCGAAGATGCCGCCTTCGGGGGAGAGTACGGCGAGGCGTCCGCCTTGCTCGGCGAGCAGGGACGCGGCTTCTTCACTGGTGACGTCGTCGGCGACCAGTTGGGGTAGGACGGGGACGGTGACGGCGTCGGCGTTCATCGCGGCAGCGGTCGCTTCAGCGAGCAGGGTGTCTCGGCCGGACGCGTCGGCATTCGCGGCGGCGATGGCGGCTTTCTCCGCCGTCTTCCCGGCGACGCGGGCGGCGAGTTCGGCTTCCACGATCGCCGGCTTGGTCCGTTCGACAAGGGTCTTCTCGGCGGCGAGCAGGGGGCCAGTCATGGCGGCGAAGACAGCTGACTTGCGGGAGCCGGGCGGCAGTACGATGAGCACCAGCAAGCGCATGGGAACATCATGCCAATCTAACGGTCAGCTGCCGAATCGGCCTTGCCCGGCCAGGAAAGCCCGCAAGGGAGCCGCTCGCAGACCCGGCCTGACGTCGACTGTCAGGGTTTACCAACCAAGGCGAGCTTCGGCATTGCTGGAGGGCGAAGGCCTCGCCCAATCTAGGCATTTAGGGACTGTTCGAGAGAAGGGTGGAGCATCGCTCGGAAAGCTGCTGGCGGGGATCCTCGGCGCAAAGTGCAGGGGTTCGCCGAGCTGCCCGTCTCTTGGCAGCAGCTTGGCGCAAATGTAACCTAATCAGCCAAGGTGTTGTATCTCCACCTCGCCGAAGTGATGTGCGAAGTACTCGGCCACGAGCCGACGGTGGCAATTTTGCGGCTTTTCTTCGCTGCAAAGGAGGCAGTCGCCTTCGCGTAATTCGTTAGCCCAGCCCGCTTCTATGTGTCTTCCTTGAATCAACTCCATGAAGCGGGATTCGTACTCACTCCAGGCGCCTGCCCCCTTCTTGTAGGCATCCAGCATTTCCTGGGTAGGTGCAAGATCTAAAGCGTGTGTGTACCGAATGGATCCGATTTTCCTGAGGAAGTATTCTAGATCGTGCTTCTTGGCGAACCCGGCCAACTGAGAAACATTGTTCAGCCGAACGTCGACAACCCGCTTGACTTGCGCGGTGCATAGAGTTTCAAAGAATTGCGAAGCGGACTTCCGCGTAAAGCCGATTGTATAAATTTTCACGACAGGATGCTTTCGTGAATTTCGGTGCGCGGTGCTACATAGGCTATGCGCTCCTCTTGGCGCTGGTAGGCCTCTTCCAGTATCTGGCTTCTAGTTCTAAACATCTCTGGCTGATGGAGGCCGGTAAGACGCAAGAGCCGGTCCTCCGCGTCGCAGTGAAATTCAAGGTTACCGTCGGCGTGGATGTGCGCTACCTCCATGCCGTCCTCCGCTAAGTGTCGACTGATCAGGATTGCGCGATGGCAATTTAGCGGCTCGCCTTCGGTGCACATGAGCGCGATCGGCATGCGTTCGGCGCCCTCCCGCAGTCGCTTGAGTCCTTCGCGGAAAAGATCCATGTTGGCGATTCGCTCGTAACGAACGCGGCCATATTGATCTCTCACGGATGGTCCTACACCACGTCCGCCTAACTCGCGCCCAAGGAAAGCGTACGACATCTCAGCCTTCTTCAGTGAGGACCTCAACGCCTCGCGGTTGAAGTGAGGCTGGTGTCGACTATAGGGAGCTGATCGGACGTCGGCTATGGCAGATATCTTCACGACCTGTAAAAGATTGATAAAATTGTCAAGTGAGTGGGTGGAGTGCCCAATGGTGAAGATTTGTAGTTTGTGCGCAGGCATCTTATGCTCCAATGATGGCGGCGACGAACTTATGGCAACGCCCGTCGCGAAATCTCTCGCCAAGGCTAATTGTTAGATAGCTGGCGCCGAGCGCATACTCGCCCTCTGCTCGGTCTCGGTACGCGCCCTCTATTATTGGGTCCGTGACCGTAATATTATACTGCACGCCACCGAAGTAAAAGTCGGCCTGAACTCGCCGCTTTGGATTGCCGAAAGATTCGCCGGTTGTAAAAACGCGCAGCTTCAGTCCGTGTCTCAAGTGGATCAGCTTTAGAGAGCCGTCTGCGGCGTCGGCCTCTTCCGAGGGTAGGCAATCATGCAATCCGTTGTAAGTATGGCAACCGTTCTTCCAGAGCGAACCGGAAGCGTCGGCCAGTGCTCTAAGCTGACTGGGGGCGATATTTCCGACCTTCTTCCAACGGGAATTCGGGTCGAGTATCCAATTCTCTTTCTGGTGCCCTCGTGGTTGCGGATAAAGTAACGGGATAGCTATAACGTCCAGCACTTGCGGTTCACTGCCGTCCTCGTATTGCCGCTCGCGTTCCGATACGGCCTCTTGGGCTCCGCTGCCTATGGGTCGGATCCACCCAACAACTCTAGCCCCATCTAGTTCCAGTCCTGCGACGCACCGCCCTTGCGGTTTGCGAGAATTTGCGAGGCACAAGATCCGCTTAACCGCCGTCAACTTTGGCTCCCACAAGATCATGAAAGGCCGAACGATGGACGTTCCGAGTCTGCCGTAGTCAGAGCCGTTCCGGAACCGTCCATCTTGGTCTCTAGCCGCAGGTTCCAGGAGTTTGCGGCTCATTCACATGCGACGGTCGCTCGACGACCTCGGGAAACTCTTACTAACCCCTCGGCAGTCAGAAGGGCGACAGTTCGGTGAGCGGTGCCGACTGAGACGCCATGCGTCGCGGCCAGGTCGGCAACCGCAGGAAGTTGTGTACCGGGCTGCAGTGTGCCGGTTGCGATCTGCTCGCGTAGTTCTGCCGCTATAACCCGGTAAGGGCTGCTCTCCACCGTGCCCTGCGTAGGCACGACGGGGCGCGGTGGCATCCGAGCAGCTAGCGTTCCAGCGGCCCGCTGGTCCGACTCCGACAGCCAGGCGGCGTAGACCCTGAGCGTCGTTGTCCCGCCACCGCCATGACCAAGCCGGCCGGCCACTGTCCGCACGTCAACACCTGCGTTGATTAGCTCGGTTGCCGAGTAGTGGCGCAGCGCGTGAATGTGGCTGTCGATGCCGAGCCGGGTGGCGAGCCGGCCGTACCGCTGGGTGATGGTGTCGGGCCGATAGCCGCGGCTGTTGTCCGGCTCGGGGGAGAAGACGTAGTCAGCGGGACTGGCGTCCGCATCGAGCTGGGCCAGGCGGTCGAGGTACCGGCCGTGCAGCTCGCGCAGCGCTTCGATCGTCTCCGGGTCGAGCGCTACCCGACGCTGCTGGTGCGTCTTCGTGTCCTTCTCCCGCAGCTCGCCGTGTTCGTCCAGGTAGGAGCTGCGGCGCAACGTCAGCACGCCGGCGGTCAGGTCGAGATGCTGCCAGCGCAGCGCGCACAGCTCGCCGCGCCGGGCGCCCGTCGTCATGGCAAGCCAGACCAGCGCACCCCAGTCCGGATCGCGCCACGCCTCGTTGATGATTCGCGCGGCGTCGGCAGGGTTCGGCGGTTGCGGGTCGGGGTGCGGCGGCGCAGGTGGCTCGGCCTGCCCGGCGGGGTTGACGGCGATCCAGCGCCACCGGACGGCCCGGCTTAGTGCGCCACTAAGGATCCAGTGGACCTGCCGCACTGACGAGGCGCTGAGCGGCTTGCAGACGTGGGGCCGGCACTTCGCCGTGCAGGTGTGCTCGCCCTCTACCCGGTGCTTCACGTACGCCTTGCCTCCGCACCAGTCGCGGCAGCGACGCAGGCTCGCGTAGAACGACTCCAACGTCTCGGCGTCGAGCCGGCCGACCGGCAGCTTGCCGAGCACCGGCCGTACGTGCTTGTTGAGCTTGTTCTCGTAGCCCATGCGGGTGGTCGGCTCGATGTCCACCACCTCAAGCCACCGGTCGAGTAGCTGGTTCAAGGTGGCGCGGGTGCGCGGGCTGCGCTTCTCGTCGACCTGGTTGAGGAAGCGGGTCCGTACCTTCTCCGCCTCTCGCTCGGCTGTCCGCCCGGCCGGGACCGTTTCGGTGAGGTAGTGCCGCTTACCGGTGAGCGGGTCGACGCCCGCGTAGACCCTCACGCGGAGTGATCCGCTGGGGAGCTTCATGATCTCGCCGCGCTGCCGCTTCACGCCTGCCACGAGGCTGACAGTAGCTCGATGGCTCCACGAATAGCTCCACGCAAGCCGGCCTGACGGAAGAAGTGCCTGTGCGCCCGGCAGGATTCGAACCTGCGGCCTTGGGATTAGAAGTCCCCTGCTCTATCCGCTGAGCTACGGGCGCGCGTCGACGATCGTCGCGCCAAGAGGGTACCGCCGGCTCCGGCCCGGACGAGGGTACGGGTCGGCGCGTCCGCGTCGCCCGCCAGCGTCCCACGCCGGGGCCCGGCCCGGCATCTGAGTTCCGGCGGGTCCGAGCCCGGCCGTCACACGCCGGTCCGTACCCTCGTCGGATGCTGCTCGACCAGGAAATCGAAAACGAGATCGTCTTCGAGCTGTGCCAGCGCCTCGGACGGTCGATTCTGCCGCTCAGCGGCTCGGCGCGACCCGATGCGCCGGCCGGCACAGTCGGTACCGCATTCTTCTACAGCGAGCTTGTCGGCACCGCCGACGACGGGGAACTCGCGCACGAGTGGCTGCTCACCGCCGACGCGCTGACCGACGGGGAGTACGGGGAGATCGGGCTGCGGCCAAGCGTCACCGAGCCGGCCGAGGGGGCGGACGAGCCGATCGAACTGCCCGGTTTCGCCGACTACTGGCTGCACCTGCCGGAGCTGGGGGTGGCCGCGATGCCCACCGGCGGGCTGCACGGCTACGCCGACGATCGGGGCTGGCAGTGGCGTACCCAGCAGGTGACCGAGGCGTTGGCCGCGCCGGCCGACGCGGTCGCCCGGATCGGCGCGGCGCCGGGCTCGGCGTTCGTGCTGGCCCTCGGCGTGGGCGGGGACGGGTCGCGGCCCTTGGAGGCGGTGGTCGAGCGGGTCGCCCGGGACGGCGACGGGACGCGGGTCACCTCCGAGCTGCCAGCCGGGTACGTGGGCGCGCCGGTGTTCACGGTCGAGGCCGGGGCGGACGGCGCGCCGACGCCGCGCTGCCTCGGTGTGCTGCTGCCGGCCCGCGACGGCGGGCATCCGGTCGCCACGTTCGACCGGATCCGGTCGGCGCTCGCCGAGGTCTGAAAGGAGGGGGCCCTTGTTAATTAACGCCTCCGGTAGAGAAGGGGCCCCTTCTCACCACCGCCGGCGGATGACGGCCGGCAGCGGCCTGCCGCAGAGCGACGCCGCGTCGGCCGACGGCTACCCGGCGCCGAGCGACCCGAGCTGGTGGCCCGCGCGGCGGCGGCGAAGGGGTGACGGGCGGGACTGTCGGCTCAGCCGTCGGCGGTGGCGTTGGCTGGTTCGTCGGCCGGTTGGCGTGGGGCCGGGGGCGTGGGCTGCGGGTCGGTCGGGCCGGCGCGGAGGAAGCCCTCCGCCCACCGTCCGACCTCCACGAACACCTTTTCGCGTACGGCGGGACTGGACAGCGTCAGGTCGTGCAGCCCGCCGTCGAAGCGGGCCAGGGTGACGTGCCGGCCGAGCCGGGGCGCCCAGCGCACCATGTGCTCCACGTCGAGCACCGCGTCGGCGCCGGTGGCGCTGTCGTGCCACTTCGTGCCCCGGAAACTGCGGGTGGAGCAGGCCAGCAGCACCGGCACCTCGATGTCGAGCCCGGCCCGCAGCCGGCGCTGACCGGTGCGGATCGCGTCCAGCCAGCCGACCCGGACCGGGAACCCGGCGAGCGGCTTCCACGCCAGGTCGTACCGCCACTCGCCCCGGTGGTCGGCGTGCAGGCTCTCGCCGTACACCGTGCCCAGGCCGAACGGCAGGATGCGTTGCGGCGCCCGACGGCCCAGGCGGGAGACGGCGGCGGCGAGGGGTCGACGGACCAGCCAGGGGGCGTTGATGTCGAAGAAGGGGCTGTTCAGCACGATGCCGTCGACCAGGCCGGCCTCGTGGCGGGCGTGCGCCCAGAGCGAGATGATCAGGCCACCGGTGGAGTGGCCCATGGCGAGCAGCGTCTCGTGCCCCTCGTCGGCGCGGATGATCTCGGCGGCGGCGTCCAGCTCCGGGAAGTAGTCGCTGAGGTCGCGGCAGAAGTTCGGGGTCTGGTGCGGGAGCAGGCTACGGCCGTACTTGCGCAGGTCGAGGGCATAGAAGTCCCAGCCGCGCTCGGCGAAGAAGTCGGCCACGTGGGTCTGGAAGAAGTAGTCGACGAAGCCGTGCACGTAGAGCACGGCGCGGCCGGTCGGGCGGTCGGCGCGTCGGCGGACCAGCGTCGCGACCACCGGTCCCTCGTCGTCGGTGCCCAGCTCGATCGTCCGCCGCTCGTAGGGCGCTCCCAGCACGTCCGGTTCCACGACCGCGACGGTACGCCGCCAAGCTACCCGACGGTAGGGGTGTAAGGAGGGGGCCCTTGTTAACGCATTCGGTAGAGGCGGGGGCCCCGCTTAACACTGGCGGTTAAGCGGGGCCCCCGCCTAACACAGGTGAGTCGGCCGCGCGGGACCCCCGCCCGCCGGCACCGTGCGGGCGGGGGCGTACGGGGGAACTCAGGCGGTCTCGGCGTCCTGGCGCAGGGCGTCCTCGATCGGGACGGCCGGGGGCTGCTCCGTGGGGCGCAGGTGCTTGTTGTTGCGCGGCTCCTGCCGGGTCTTCGAGTCGTTGAGCTTGCGGCGCAGGTCGTCCCGGACGTCGTTGAGCGCGGCGTGCAGATCCTCCTCGGTCGAGGTGGTGACGATCTTCTGCCGGCCGGCGACCCAGCACTCCAGGGTCACCTTCTGGCCCCGGGCCTCGCGGTCCTTGACGGTCACCTCAAGCTCGGTGGCGTCGGCGTGGAAGCTGGCGAGCCGCGCGTCCAGGGTCGCGAACTGCTCGGCGATCCAGTTCCGGTCGCCCTGGGAGAACCCGGCACCGACCCGCAGGCACTCGGCCACGGTCGCGGGATTCGCCACGGCGCTCATCGCCGGGCCTCGCGGACGTCTCGGAGAAGCATCGGCGCTCCCTTTCTCTCGGTTGATCATTACTTACCCAACCGACCTGATTCCGGAACGCCTTCCGCCGGTCACGATCGGGTCCTCCGCCGTCGCCGTATCACATCGGGGCCTTGATCAGGCGGTTGTCCACAAAGCGGTCCTTGTCCACAGGCTCGGGGCCGGCGGGTGGTCCCGGCCGGTCGGCTCGGCCCACGCTGACCCGGACAAGCCGATCCCTGGGAGGGGCGATGTTCGATACCTACGTCACGATCGTCGGCAACGTGCTGACCGCGCCGGAGTGGCGCCGGACCAACCAGAGCGGGACGCTGGTGGCCAACTTCAAGGTCGCCTCGACCGCGCGCCGCCTCGACCGCGACAGCGGACGCTGGGTGGACGGCAACAGCCTTCGGGTACGCGTCAACTGCTGGCGACGCCTGGCCGAGGGAGTGGCCGCCTCGGTGGCCCTGGGTGACCCGGTGATCGTCGCCGGCCGCCTCTACACCCGCGACTGGACCGACGAGGCCGGCAACCACCGCACGATCTACGAGCTGGAGGCGGTCGCGGTCGGGCACGACCTGTCCCGGGGGCGTTCCCGCTTCCTGCGTAACCAGCCGCGCGCGACCACCAGCACGGTCGAGGACGCCGAGGCGGAGCAGCGGGTGCACGGCGAGCTCACCGAGGCGGTGCCCGACGAGGAGGCGCCGGCCACGCTCGACGACCGGCCGTTCGACGACGACTTCCCGCCGCCGGAGTTCGAGCCGGCGCGGGTCGGCCTCGCCGGCTCGCTCGGCCGGACGGTCGAATTCGACCCGTTCGACGACCAGCCCGGCGGCGTGCGATCCGGTGGTGGCATGCGGTCCGGCGGCCTGACCGGTGACGGGACGGTCCGGTCCGGCGCGTTGGCCGGCGGCGAGGGCATCCGGCTCGGCGGGCGGCTGGGCGTCGGGCCGGGCGATGGGCCGGGTATCGGGACGGGCGATGGGCCGGGCGTCGGGCCGGGTGAAGGGCTGGGCGTCGGGCCGGGTGATGGGCCGGGCGTCGGGCCGGGTGAAGGGCTGGGCGTCGGGCTGGGTGCCGAGGAGGAGGACGAGCTGGGCGTCGAGACGGGCGACGAGTCGGTCAGCACCGGGGACGACGAGCTGGCCGAGGTGAAGCCGCCCGTCGTCGAGGGGCGTGCGGGTGCTGGGTCGACCGGCGCGGACCCGGGTGCCGAGGGGGCGGTCGGCGGCCGGGCCGCCTCGGTGCGTCGCGGCCGGCGGCGTACCCCGGTGCCCGCCTGACCGTCCGGACGTGCGACGGGGGTGCGGGGTGGCGACGCCGACGCCGCCACCCCGCACGTACGACGGGTGCCGCGCCGCGGCGCTACTGGTGGTAGGTGGAGAGGAAGGTGCGGAGCCGGGAGACGGCGTCGTCGAGGACGTCGGTGGCGGCCAGGAAGACCATGCGGAGGTGGTCCGGGGTGTCGAGGTTGAAGCCGGTGCCGTGGGAGATCAGGAGGTGCTGCTGCTCCAGGAGGTCGATCACCAGGCGCTCGTCGTCGTGGATCTTGTGGACCTGGGGGTCGAGGCGGGCGAAGAGGTAGAGAGCGCCGGCCGGTTTCACGCAGTCGACGCCGGGGATGTCGACGAGGGACTGCCAGGCGTGGTCGCGCTGCTCTATCAGGCGGCCTCCGGCACGGGTCAGCTCCTCGATGCTCTGGTAGCCGCCGAGCGCGGTCTGGATGGCGTGCTGGGCGGGCACGTTCGGGCAGACGCGCATGTTGGCGAGCAGTTGCAGCCCGTCCAGGTAGTCCGAGTCGCCGCCGCTGAAGCCGCTGGTGGCGAGCCAGCCGGAGCGGAAGCCCGCGGCCCGGTAGACCTTGGACAGGCCACCCATGCTGACCACCGGCACGTCCGGCGCGAGGGCGGCGAGCGTGTGGTGCGTCGCGCCGTCGTACACGATCTTGTTGTAGATCTCGTCGGCGAAGATCAGCAGATCGTGCTTGCGGGCCAGCTCGATCATGCCGAGCAGCACCTCCCGGGAGTACACCGCGCCGGTCGGGTTGTTCGGGTTGATCACTACGAGCGCGCGGGTGCGGTCGGTGATCCGCGACGCCATGTGCTCCAGGTCCGGCGCCCAGTCCGCGCTCTCGTCACACCGGTAGTGCACCGCGCGACCGCTGCACAGGTTCACCGCGCCGGTCCAGAGCGGGTAGTCCGGACTCGGCACCAGCACCTCGTCGCCGGTGTCCAGCAGCGCCTGGAGCACCATCACGATCAGCTCGGAGACCCCGTTGCCGAGCAGCACGTCGTCCGGCTGCACGTCGGGCACCCCGAGAGTCTGGTAGTGCTGGGCCACCGCGACGCGGGCGGAATAGATGCCGCGCGCGTCGCTGTACCCCTGCGCGGCCACGATGTTCTGCACGACGTCGGCGACGATCGGCTCCGGCGTGGCCAGCCCCCATGGCGCCGGGTTGCCCAGGTTCAGCTTGAGGATCCGGTGCCCGGCCGCCTCCAGCTCCTGCGCCCGGCGCAGCACCGGGCCGCGGATGTCGTACCGGACACTCTTCAGCCGCTGCGCCTGTCGCATCGGACCCCCTCCACGAAACGCCGTGTTCCGATGCTCGATGCTAGGGCGTTGTGGTCGCAGGTTCGCCGGGTGTGACCAGTCAGGCGGCCATGGCGACAACCGCCGGTGGTTTTGTCCCCGTATGTCGCGCGGCCTGGCCAACGCTCGTGTCCACCCGCTGCCGACGATGCAAGGTCGACTCCACTTCGGCGAGGTGGTGGCATCGGTGGGGCGTTGATCCCGCCACCTCGGCGAGGTGGAGTGGATCTTGCGGCGATCTCCGGCTCCAGGTGACGTGTCCGGGCGCGCCGGCGCGGGCCGCGCTGCTGCGGGAGTACGAGGGAGACATGGTCGGGCTGGCGGTCTACCTGGCGGTGCTGCTGCACGACGCGGTCGGTGATCTCTACCGGCTCAACCCGAACGAGATGCCGGAACCCGCCGTCCTCTGGGACCGCTTCCTGGCGTGGCTCGACCGTTCCCGCCGCGGCGCGGACGGACCGCGGTGAACCACCGGTACGGCTAGGCTGGCCGGCCGGAGGTGGTGACGGGTGCGGCAGGCGACCGCCATGGCGAACGCGACCGGGCTGGTGGCGGGCTACGCGCTCGACGCGCTGCTCGGCGACCCGCGCAGGTGGCATCCGGTGGCCGGTTTCGGGCGCGCGGCAGGTGCCCTGGAGCGGCGGATCTACCGGCCCGACCGGGCGGCGGGCGTCGCGTTCACCGCGCTCGCGGTCGGTGCGCCGGTGCTGCTCGGGGCCGCCGCCGCGCGTGCCACCCGGCGTCATCCGGTGGCCCGGTTCGCGCTTGTGGCCGCCGGCACCTGGACCGTGCTGGGCGGGCGCACGCTGCGGCACGAGTCCCGGGTGATGGGGCGGGCGCTGCGCCGGGCCGACCTGCCCGCCGCCCGGGCGCGCCTCGGTCACCTCTGCGGGCGGGACCCGTCCGCGCTCGACGAACCCGAGCTGGCCCGGGCCACCGTCGAGTCGGTCGCCGAGAACACCTCCGACGCGGTGGTCGCGCCGCTGCTCTGGGGCGCGGTCGCCGGGCTTCCGGGCCTGCTCGGCTACCGGGCGGCGAACACGCTTGACGCCATGGTCGGGCACCGCTCACCCCGGTACGCGCGGTTCGGCACCCCGGCCGCCCGGCTGGACGACCTGCTGAACCTGGTGCCGTCCCGGTTGACCGGGCTGCTCACCGTGGCCGTCGCGCCGGTCGCGCACGGGGACCGGGCCGCGGCCTGGCACGTGTGGCGGCGGGACCGGGCCGACCACCCGAGCCCGAACGCCGGGCAGTGCGAGGCGGCGATGGCCGGCGCGCTGGGCGTGCGGCTGGGCGGGCGCAACGTCTACTTCGGCCGGTCCGAGACGCGGCCGTACCTCGGTGACGGGCCCCGGCCGGAGGCGCGGCACCTGAAGCGGGCGGCGCGGATCTCCGGCGCGGTGGGCCTGGCCGCGCTCGGCCTGGCCGCGCTCTATCCAGTCACCGTGGGCCGGCTGGCCGGCGCCACCGCACGCGCCGCGCTGCGCCCGCTCGCCCGCGGCGGGCTGCGCCCGCTTGCCCGCGGCGGCTGGGCCGCGTCCGGCGACGGCGGGTCGGGCCGCGTCGGAGGGCGGCCGGAGCGTCGGGGGAGCGGGCGGTGAGCGGCGGGCTGCTGGTCGCCGGTACCACCTCGGACGCCGGCAAGAGCGTGCTCACCGCCGGCATCTGCCGCTGGCTGCGCCGCCGGGGCGTCCGGGTCGCCCCGTTCAAGGCGCAGAACATGTCGAACAACTCGGCCGTGGTGGTCGGCCCGGACGGTCGGGGCGGCGAGCTGGGCCGGGCGCAGGCGATGCAGGCCGCCGCCGCCGGGCTCGCCCCGGACCTGCGGTTCAACCCGGTGCTGCTCAAGCCGGGCAGCGACCTCGCCAGCCAGGTGGTGCTGCTCGGCGAGGCGGTCGACACGGTCACCGCCGGCAACTACCACGCGCTGCGACCCCGGCTGGCCGCCACCGCGTACGCGGCGCTGGCCGAGCTGCGCGCCGAGTACGAGGTGGTGATCTGTGAGGGCGCGGGCAGCCCGGCGGAGATCAACCTGCGGGCCGGCGACTACGTGAACCTGGGGCTGGCCCGGCAGGCGGGGCTGCCCACGATCGTGGTCGGTGACATCGACCGGGGTGGCGTGTTCGCCTCGATGTTCGGCACCGTGGCGCTGCTCGACGCGGCCGACCAGGCGCTCGTCGCCGGGTTTGTGATCAACAAGTTCCGCGGTGACCTCGGGTTGTTGCGGCCCGGGCTGGACATGCTGCGTCGGGTCACCGGCCGCCCCACGTACGGGGTGCTGCCCTGGGCGCTGGACCTGTGGCTGGACGCGGAGGACTCACTCGCGTACGGGCGGGTTCTCGGCCGACCGGCGGCGCCGCGCGGCACCGACTGGCTCGATGTGGCGGTGGTCCGGCTGCCCCGGATCAGCAACGCCACCGACGTCGAGGCGCTGGCCACCGAGCCCGGCGTGCGGGTCCGGCTGACCGTCGAGCCGGCCGAGCTGGCCGCCGCCGACCTGGTGGTGCTCCCCGGCTCCAAGTCGACAGTTGCCGACCTGGCCTGGCTGCGGGAGACCGGACTGGCCGACGCGGTGCGGTCGCACGCCGCCGCCGGTCGCCCGCTGCTCGGCATCTGCGGCGGGTTCCAGATGCTCGGTCGGGCGATCCACGACCCGGTGGAGAGCCGCCGGGGCAGCGTCCCCGGCCTCGGGCTGCTGCCCGTCGAGGTCACGTTCGACAGGCGCAAGACGGTACGCCGGGCCGAGGGCACGGCGGCCGGCGACGCGGACGTGCCGGTGCACGGGTACGAGATCCACCACGGTCGGGTCTCCGCCGCCGACCCGGGCCTGCCGCCGCTGCTGCGGTATGCCGACGGCGCCGGCGAGGGCGCCCGGCTCGGCACGGTGTACGGGACGCACTGGCACGGCGCGTTCGAGTCCGACGCGTTCCGTCGCCGGTTCCTCACCGAGGTCGCCGGTGCGGCCGGGCGGACCGGCTTCAAGGTCGCGCCGGACACCTCGTTCGCGGCGGCCCGGGAGCGGACGCTCGACCTGCTCGGCGACCTGGTGGAGGAACACCTCGACACCGACGCGCTGTGGCGGCTGATCGAGTCCGGCCCGCCACCCGGCCTGCCGTTCGTGCCACCCGGCGCACCCGGCTGAGGGGTCAGGGCCGCACGTCGGCCGGGCGGTCGGACATCGGCAGCCCCGCTTCCCGCCAGCCCTGCACGCCGCCGATCATGTCGGTGGCGTGGCGCAGGCCGAGCGTCTGGAGGCTGGCGGCGGCCAGGCTGGAGCTGTAGCCCTGCCGGCACACCACCACGATCTCCCGGTCGTACCCGGTCGCCTCCGGGATGCGCCACGCGCTCGCCGGGTCGAGCCGCCACTCCAGCACCGTGCGGTCGATGACGATCGCGCCGGGCAGCTCACCCTCCTCGCGACGCTGCGTCTCGGTGCGCGTGTCGATCAGCAGCGCGCCGCCGCGTACCGCCTCGACCGTCTCGTGTGGAGTGAGCCGGCGGAGACCGGCGCGGGCCTGTTCCAGAAGGGCGTCGACGCCCGGACACATCACGTCATGGAGCACCCCCAGATCATGCCCGCGGCACCGCCACGTCGCCTGGCGAAACGGCCCGCCCGGGTCGCAGGATCCAGCGGACGGGGGAACGTTAACGTCGGTCGGGTGAACGTGGCGGTGGTCGAGGCGTACACCGGGTTGGCCCGCCGGGTGCTGGCCGGGCCGGCACGGTTGGGGCGTACCCGACTGGTGGCGGTCGACGGGCCGAGCGGCGCGGGCAAGAGCGTGTTCGCGACGCGCCTCGCGGACGCGCTCGCGGCGGTGCCGGGCGGCGGCCGGCCGCCGCTGGTCCGCACCGACGACCTGCTCGACGGCTGGGACGACCAGCTCACGTTCTGGGACCGCCTGGAGGAGTGGGTGCTCGGGCCGGTGCGCGCCGGCCGGGCGGGCGGCTACCGCCGGTACAGCTGGGTCCGCCGCCGCTTCGCCGACCGGGTGGTGCCGGTGCCGGCCGCGCCGGTGCTGATCGTCGAGGGGGTGAGCGCGGCGCGCGCCGCGGTACGCCCGGAGCTGACGCTTGCCGTGCTGGTCACCGCGCCGGCCGGGCTGCGGCTGTCCCGGGCGCTCGCCCGCGACGGCGCGCAGGTGCTGCCCGAGCTGCGCCGCTGGCACGCCGGGGAGCGGGCGCACTTCGCCGCCGACGGTACGCGGGCCGCGGTGGACCTGATCGTCGACGGCGCCCCCGACGTGCCGCACGATCCGGACCGCTACTACGTGCGGGCCGGGCGGCGACCGGGCTCGGACGGCGTGGCCGGGCGGCGACCGGGCTCGGACGGTGTGGCCGGGTAAGGCCGGCATACGATTCCGGTCATGACCACTCCGATCATCTCCGAGTCCGAGGTACGGGCCGCCGTCGCGCGCGAACTACCAGGTGTCCGTGCCGACCTGGAGCGACTCGTCCGCATCCCGGGCATCGCCTTCGAGGGCTTCGACCACTCGCACGTGGAGCGCTCCGCCGAGGCGGTGGCGGAACTGCTGCGCGGCTGCGGCCTGGACACCCGGATCGTCCGCTCCGGCGGCCAGCCGGCGGTGATCGGGACGAAGGCGGCCCCGGCCGGCGCGCCCACCGTGCTGCTCTACGCCCACCACGACGTGCAGCCGGTCGGCGACCTGGCGCTGTGGGAGTCCGACCCGTTCGAGCCGGTGGAGCGCGACGGCCGCCTCTACGGCCGGGGCGCGGCCGACGACAAGGCCGGCATCATGGCGCACGTGGCCGCGTTGCGGGCGTACGGCGACCGGCTGCCGGTCGGCGTGGTGCTGTTCGTCGAGGGCGAGGAGGAGTACGGCTCGGACTCGCTGGAGCGGCTGCTCGCCGAGCACCGTGACGACCTGGCCTCGGACGTCATCGTGATCGCCGACTCCACCAACTGGGACGTCGGGGTCCCGGCGCTGACCACCTCGCTGCGCGGCATCGTGAACTGCTTCGTGGAGGTGCGCACGCTCGACCACGCGGTGCACAGCGGCATGTTCGGCGGCGCAGTGCCGGACGCGCTCACCGCGCTGGTGCGGCTGCTCGGCACGCTGCACGACGACGCCGGTGACGTGGCGGTGGACGGGCTGGCCGGGCGCGCGGGTGCGAGCGTCGACTACCCGGAGGACCGGTTCCGCGCGGAGGCCGGCCTGGTCGACGGCGCGCGGCTGTTCGGCACCGGCCGGATCACCGACCGGCTCTGGACCAAGCCGGCGCTGGCGATCCTCGGCATCGACGCGCCGGCCACCGGGGAGGCGCCGAACGCGCTGGTCCCGGCCGCGAAGGCGAAGCTGAGCGTACGGCTGGCGCCGGGCGACGACCCGAAGAAGGCGTACGCCGCGCTCACCGCCCACCTGGAGCGGAACGCGCCGTGGGGCGCGCAGGTGACGGTGACGTTCGAGCACGACGGCGCGCCCTGCGTGATCGACGCCGGCGGGCCGATGTTCGACGCGGCGCGGGCGGCGTTCCGGGCCGCGTGGGACGGCACCGACCCGGTCGACATCGGGGTGGGCGGCTCGATCCCGTTCATCGCCACGTTCCAGGAGATGTTCCCGCAGGCGGCGATCCTGGTGACCGGCGTGGAGGACCCGCACGCCCGGGCGCACGGGCCGAACGAGAGCCTGCACCTGGGCGAGTTCGCCCGGGTCTGCCTGGCCGAGGCGTTGCTGCTGGCCAAGGTGGCGGAGGTGTAAGGCGGGGGCCCCGCTTAACGCATTCTGCATAGGCGGGGGCCCCGCTTAACGTCCGACACCGACACGTGAGGTGTCAGAACCGTAACTTCGGGACGGATGTCGGAGTTTGCGGCGTGTCGACCGGCCGGGTGTTATAGCCTTTCGAACATGCGTACGAACGACGAGATGGCGCGGCTCCAGGCCGCCGTCCGTGCTCTGGGGGACGTCGACGTCTCCGCGTGGCCCGAGGCCACGCTCAAGGAACAGCTCGGTGAGCTCTCGGCCACGCTGGTCACGCTCGACGCGCTGCTCACCCGGGTCGCCGAGGGGGTGCGCGGGCGCGGCCTGCGGGTCGAGGAGCCGGTCTCGGCCTGACCGGCCGGGACCGCCAGAGATCTTGGTACGAAAGTGCCCCAGGAGGGGCCGTTTCGTACCAAGATCTCGGCCCGACTCCACGGACCCGCACCCGCGCGGGTTGCCGGAAGCGCCCGGGTTGTCGCAGGTGACTGGCAGGATGTGGGCGTGCGTTTCGCGGAGTTGGCGGCCACCTCGGCCGCGGTCGGCGCCACCGGCGGCCGGCGGGCCAAGGTGGAGCTGCTGGCCGCCGCGCTGCGCGGGCTCGACCCGACCGAGATCCCGGCCGGCGCCGGCTACCTCGCCGGTGAGCTGCGGCAGCGGCAGACCGGTGTGGGCTGGGCGGGGCTGCGTGACCTGCCCCCACCGGCGGCCGTGCCGACCCTGACCGTGGGCGCGGTCGACGCGGCGGTCGACGAGATCTCCCGGGTCGCCGGTGCCGGCTCGCAGGCCCGGCGGCGGGAGCTGGTCGGCCGGCTCTTCGCCGCGGCGACCGCCGACGAGCAGCGCCTGCTGGCCGGCCTGTTCCGCGGCGAGCTGCGCCAGGGCGCCCAGGCCGGCCTGCTCGCCGAAGCGGTGGCCCGGGCCGCCGACGTGCCGGTCACGGCGGTCCGGCGGGCTCTGCTGCTCGCCGGTGACCTGCGGGCGGTGGCGGGCGCGGCGCTCACCGGCGGCGCTGCCGCGCTGGCCGGGTTCGGGCTCCAGGTGGGCCGTCCGCTCGCGCCGATGCTGGCGCAGAGCGCGCCCACGGTCGACGAGGCGCTCACCGCCACCGGCGCGCCGGCCGTGGTCGACGTCAAGCTCGACGGCATCCGCATCCAGGTGCACCGCTCCGGGGCGGACATCGCGGTCTTCACCCGCAGCCTCGACGAGATCACCGGCCGGCTGCCCGAGGTGGTGGCCGCCGTCCGCGCGCTGCCCGCCCGCGAGCTGGTGCTCGACGGCGAGGCGATCGGGCTGGACGCCGCCGGCCGGCCGCTGCCGTTCCAGCAGACGTCGAGCCACGCGGCGCGGCGCACCACGCCCAGCACCACCGGCGGCAGCCCGGTCGCGCCCGCCGTGCTCGCCGCCGCCGAGCGGGCCGGCGAGCCGGTGCTCACGCCGTACTTCTTCGACCTGCTGCACCTCGACGGCGCCGACCTGATCGACCTGCCCGGGCGGGAGCGGTGGGCGACGCTTGCCCGCGCGGTCGACCCGGCGCTGCTCGTCGGCCGGGTGGAGGTGGCCGACGCGGCGCAGGCCGGCGCGGCGTTCGCCGCCGCGGTCGACGCCGGCCAGGAGGGCGTCGTGGTGAAGGACCCGGCCGCGCCCTACGACGCGGGGCGGCGCGGCGCGGCCTGGGTCAAGGTGAAGCCCCGGCACACGCTCGACCTGGTGGTGCTCGCCGTCGAGTGGGGCAGCGGCCGGCGTCAGGGTTGGCTGTCCAACCTGCACCTCGGCGCCCGCGATCCGGGCACCGGCGAGTTCGTCATGCTCGGCAAGACGTTCAAGGGGCTGACCGACGAGCTGTTGCGCTGGCAGACCGAGCGGTTCCTGTCGCTGGCCGTGGAGAAGGGCGACTGGGTGGTGCGGGTGCGGCCGGAGCAGGTGGTCGAGATCGCCTTCGACGGGGTGCAGACGAGCAGCCGCTACCCGGGCGGGATGGCGTTGCGCTTCGCCCGGGTGGTGCGCTATCGGGACGACAAGACCGCCGCCGAGGCGGACACCATCGACGCGGTCCGGGCGATCCACGCCGGCCGGGTCACCGGCTGAGCCGCTCCGCCGGCTCGGCGGCCTGGTCCGCCGGCTCTGCGGCACTGCCCACCGGCGAAGCCGTCCGCTCCGCCGGCGAAGCGGCCCGGTCTGCCGGCGAAGCGGCCCGGTCCACCGGATCGGCGGCGCGGTCCACGGGCACGCGCGGGCCGTCCAGGCCGGCGCGGCGGCGGGCCTCCCGGCGCGCCACCCAGCCGTAGCCGACCAGGCTCATCACCGCGAAGATCCACCACTGCCACACGTAGCCGAAGTTCTGCCAGTTGTTGGTGTGCCCGATCGGCACCGCCTGGAAGGCCGGGTCGGCGGCCGGGGTCTGCCCGTCCAGCAGCACGTATCCGCCGGTCACCGGGTAGGGCAACTGCTTCGCCAGGCGGGCGATGTCGATCCGCCGGGCCTCCAGCTTGCCGTCCCGCCGGGCGACGCCACCGCCGCCGCTCTCGCTGCCCACCACCCGGCCGGTGACGGTCACCTCGCCGGTGGGCGCCGCCGGCACCGCGGGCTGGACGGTCGCGGCGCCGCCCGGGACCGGTGGGATCCACCCGCGGTCCACGAGCACCGCGCTGCCGTCGGCCAGGACCAGCGGGGTCAGCACCTCGAAGCCGACCGTACTGTCGACGGTCCGGCCGCGGACCAGGACGACGTTGGCGCTGTCGTAGCGGCCGGTGGCGGTGACCCGGCTCCAGGTGAGCCGCTCGGCCGGGGCGGGGCCCACGCTGCCCGGGCCGCCGGCCGGCGCGGGCAGGGCGTCACGCAGCGGCGCGGGGGTCATGGTGGCGCCGGCGTCGATCCGGTCGTTGATCGCCGTCCGGCCGTGGTAGCGGTCCAGTTGCCAGTTGCCGAGGAACACCATCACCGCGGCGGCCACCAGCGTCAGCGCCAGGTAGCCGAGCCAGCGCGGGGTCAGCAGGAACCGGTACACGGTTGCCAAGGCTACCCGTATGAGCGGGCACACTTCCGCGGCCGGGCGGGAAAGCGACGGCGGGCGGACCGCGTAGACCGCACCGGGCGGGTAGGGTCACGCGGGCGGAAATCCCCGGGACCCAGGAGTCGATGATGACCGACGTGCCGCGCGTCGTGCTGAGCGCGCCCTCCTCGGGGCACGGCACCGGCGCACTCTCCCTCGGCCTGCTCGCGGCCCTCGGTGACCGAGGGCTGGCGGTGGCCGGGTTCAAGGTCGGGCCGGACCAGGTGGACGCGGCGTACCTCGGGCTGGCCGCCGGCCGTCCCGGCCGCACGCTCGACCCCCGGCTGGTCGGCCCGGAGCGGATCGCCCCGCTCTTCGCGCACGGCGCGGCCGGGGCCGGGTTCGCGCTGGTCCAGGGCACCATGGGGCTCTACGACTCGGTCGCCGGTCGGCCGGAGAGCGAGTCCACCGCCGCCGTCGCCACCGCGCTGCGCAGCCCGGTGGTGCTTGTGGTGGACGTGGCCGCGATGGGCCAGTCGGTGGCCGCGCTCGTGCACGGCTTCCGGGCGTACGACGAGCAGCTCTGGCTGGGCGGGGTGATCCTCAACCGGGTGGCTTCGCCGCGACACGAGACGTTGCTGCGCGAGGCGCTCGACGACGTCGGGGTGCCGGTCTACGGCGCGCTGCGCCGGCACGAGCTGCCCCCGGTGCTGCCGGCCCGCCGGCACGGCACGGCGCCTGTGGTGCGCGGTGACGCCGAGGCCGAGCGCGGGGTGCGCCGCCTCGGTGAGGCGGTGGCCGCCACGGTCGACCTGGACCGGCTGCTGACGCTTGCCCGCTCGGCGCCCGCGTTGACCGTCGAGCCCTGGTCGCCGGAGCCGGCGGAGGGGCCGGCCACGTCCGCCGAGCGGCCGGTGGTCGCGCTCGCCGGCGGCCCGGCCGGCAGCTACAGCCATCCGGAGACCGCCGAGCTGCTGCGCGCCGCCGGGGTCGAGGTGGTCACGCTCGACCCGCTGCGCGACGAGGCGCTGCCCGCTGGGACCCGCGCGCTCGTCGTCGGTGGCGGGCTTCCGGAGGCGTACGCGGAGCAGCTCTCCACCAACCGCCGGCTCTGCATCGCGGTGGCCGAGCTGGCCCGCTCGGGCCGCCCGGTGGTCGCCGAGGGCGCGGGCCTGCTCTGGTTGGCCCGGGAGTTGGACGGCCAGCCGATGTGCGGGGTGCTCGACGCGGTCGGCACGGTCCGGGACGGCCTGGTGGTCGGCTACCGGGAGGCGACCGCGGTCACCGGCAGCGTGGTGGCGCCGGCGGGCGTCACGGTGACCGGGCACAAGCAGCACGCGGCCGTGCTCACCCCGCGGGCCGGTGACCGGCCGGCGTGGCAGTGGGGCGGCGGCACCCCGGAGGGCTTCGTGCGCCAGGCCGTGCACGCTTCCCAGCTCGTGCCGCACTGGGCCGCGCTCCCCGGCATCGCCCACCGCCTGGCAACCGCCGCCGCAGCCCCCACCCCCACCCCAGCCTGACCCCGCCCGGCCGCCCGCCCGGGGCGGCGACGTCGATCAAGGAGTTCGCGTCGGGGATCAGGTGGTCCCGGACGCAAACTCCTTGATCAACTGACCCGGGCGCACCCCCGGGCAGACCGAGAGGTCAGCCGACGATCTGGTCGGAGGGCGGGGTGAACTGGCGGGTGGGCTGGCCCTTCAGGGCGTCGCGCAGCGTCTGCGCCACCGCGTTCACCGGGACCTGGGACTGGCCGTCGCCCACCGCGTTGAACGGATTGTCCGGATCGGCGATGAAGCTCGCCGCCGCCAGCTCCGGCGTGTAGCCGACGAACCACGCCGACCGGGTGCTGTCCGTGGTGCCGGTCTTGCCGGCGACCGGCCGGCCGACCGTCTTCCGGACGCTGTCCGCCGTCGACCAGCCGCCGCAGCTCCCCTTGGCCGGGGTGTCGCCGGTCGGGCAGCGCGCCGCGTCGGTGGCCGCCCGGGCGGCGTCGGCGCTCACGACCTGACGGCACCGGGGCTTGGCCACCTCCCGCTGCACCCCACCCGGGGTGGACCAGGTGGCCGGCGTGCCGTCCCGGTTCATGATCGCGTTGACCGGGATCGCCTCGCAGTAGCGCCCGTCGGCCGCCACGGCCGCGTACGCGTTCGCCATCTCCAGCGGGGTGGCGTCGGAGACGCCGAGCGTGAACGCGCCCCACTTCTTCGCCTTGCCCGGTGACGCCTGCTCCTTGTCCACGTCGGTGCGCCAGCGCAGCCCCAACTGCTCGGCCAGGCGCACCCCGGCGTCCGCGCCCACCTTCTCCTCCAGTTGGACGAAGTAGGTGTTCACCGACTTGCCGAACCCGGACCACATGGTCTGCCGGCCGGTCATCGCGGCGCTGGCGTTCGACGGCGCCCACCCGTCGTAGACCGCGGACTGGTACTTGTACGGCGAGTCGTACGCGGTGGACAGCGGCATCCCGGCGTTGAGCGCGGCGAGCATCGGGAACATCTTGAACGTCGAGCCGGCCTGGTAGCCGGGGAGCGTCCCGCCGCCGAGCAGCGGCGCCACCGTGTTCGGATAGTTCGCCTTGACCTTCGGGCCGGCCTCCGGGTTCGAGCTGTTCGGGTTCTCGGCCAGGTCCAGCGAGTAGTTCCGGTTCACCGCCATCGCCTTGATCCGCCCGGTGCCGGGTTCGGCGACCACGATCCCGTTGGCGAACGGGCTGCCGGTGTTGTCCTTGGCGCCCACGTTCTTCTCGGCCGCCGCCTGGGTCTTCGGGTCGATCGCGAGCACGATCCGGTAGCCGCCGCGACGCAGCTTGTCCATCCGTTCCAGGCGGTTCTCGCCGAACGCGGGCTGCGCGCTCCACCAGTTCTTCAGGTAGTCGCAGTAGAAGCCCCAACTCCGGTGCGCGCCGTCGATCGCGGCGCAGTCGTTCGGCGGGTCGGTCAGCTTCAGCGTGATCGGCTGGGCCTTGGCCGACGCGGCGGCGTCCGGCGACAGGTATCCGAGGCGGGTCATGTTGTCCAGCACGTAGTTGCGCCGGCCGGTGGCGTCCTTCTGGTCGGAGGTGATCGGGTCGTACTCCGACGGGGACTTGACCAGCCCGGCCAGCGTGGCGGCCTCGACCGGGCTGAGCGTGGCGGGTGTCTTCGAGAAGAAGATCTGCGAGGCGGCGTAGATCCCGTACGCGCGGTGGCCGAAGTAGGCCGAGTTGAGGTAGCGCTCCAGGATCTGGTCCTTGGTCAGGTGCTTCTCGATGTCGAGCGCCATGCGCATCTCCTTGACCTTGCGCAGGCTGGTCTGCTGGGTGGCCTCCTGGACCTCCTTCGGGGTGCTGGCGCTGTCCCGCAGGGCCATCCGGACGTACTGCATGGTGAGCGTGGAGGCGCCCTGGGAGACGCCGCCGGAGCGGGCGTTGGAGACGAAGGCGCGCGCCACGCCCTTCGGGTCGACGCCGTGGTGCTGGTAGAAGCGGTTGTCCTCGGCGGCGACGATCGCCTGCTGGATGTTCGGCGACATGTTCTCGATCTTGGTGTACTGCCGGTACTCCTCGTAGAACATGGTCAGCACGGTCCGGCCGTCGGGCGCGTAGACGTACGAGGTCTCGGCCGGCAGGGCGGTCTTGAGGATGCTCGTCTTCTGCTGCACGGCGTGCGCGGTGGCCTTCGCGCCGATGCCGGTAGCGGCGGCCAGCGGGTACATCGCGGCGGCGACGACGATGCCGGCGATCAGCCCGGCGCGTAGGAGGGGCACGGCACGACCAGCAGAGGCAAGGGGTCGGTTGCTCACTGGGTCAAGCTATGACATTTCCGATTCGGAAATGAGAAGAATTCATAAACGGGTGGGCCGTGACGCGACGCACGCCCGGATGCGCTGTCCCGGGCGGCGGCTTCCCGGCAGGATCGCGGTCATGCCCGCAACTCCGACCGGGACCGTCGCCGCGCCCGCGACACCCACCGACCCGGCCGAGCCCGCCGAGCTTGCCGAGCCCGGCGGGCCCGCTGCGCCCAACGCGCCCGCCGAGCCGGATCTGGGCCACCACGGGGACGCCGAGGCCACGCCCGGCCTGGTGGACCTGGCCGTCAACGTGCGCCGCGCGCCGATGCCCGACTGGCTGGCCGACCCGCTCACCGCCGCGCTCGGCGAACTGGCCGCGTACCCGGACCCGGCGCCCGCCCGCGCCGCCGTCGGTCATCGACACGGGCGACCCCCGGAGGAGGTACTCCTCACCGCCGGCGCGGCCGAGGGTTTCGTGCTGATCGCCCGCGCGCTGCGCGACGCCCGCCACCCGGTCGTGGTGCACCCGCAGTTCACCGAGCCGGAGGCCGCCCTGCGCGCCGCCGGCCACCGGGTGGACCGGGTGCTGCTCGACCCGGCCGACGGGTTCCGCCTCGACCCGGCCCGGATCCCCGCCGACGTCGACCTGGTGATGATCGGCAACCCCACCAACCCGACGTCGGTGCTGCATCCGGCGGACACGATCGCCGCGCTGGCCCGCCCCGGCCGGGTGCTCGTGGTGGACGAGGCGTTCGCCGACACCACGATCGCTCCCGGCGTCGACGGCGAGCCCGAGTCGCTCGCCGCCCGCCGCGACCTGCCCGGCCTCGTGGTGGTCCGCAGCCTCACCAAGACCTGGGGGCTGGCCGGGCTGCGGATCGGCTACCTGCTCGGCGACGCCGGGCTGCTGGCCCGGTTCGCCGCCGCCCAGCCGCTCTGGGCCGTCTCCACCCCGGCGCTCGCCGCCGCCACCGCATGCGCCGCGCCGGTCGCCGTCGCGGCCGAACGCGCGATCGCCGCCGCACTCGCCGCCGACCGCGACCACCTGGTCACCGGCGTGTCCGGCCTGCCCGGGGTACGCGTGGCGGGGCAGCCGGCAAGCGCCTTCGTCCTGATCCACACCCCCGGCGCCGCGGCGGTGCGGGACCGCCTGCGCGAGCAGGGCTGGGCGGTACGCCGGGGCGACACGTTCCCCGGCCTCGGGCCGGACTGGCTCCGGATCGCGGTGCGCGACCCGGCCACCACCGACGCGTTCATCGACACGCTGGCACGGATCCTGGAGGCATGATGCTGGAGTCCACCGTCGCGGCGATCCGGCCGCTGGACGAGACCGCCATGGCGGCGGCCCGCGAGCTCCAGGGCCGGCTGACCAAGCCCCCCGGCTCGCTCGGCGCCCTGGAACCGCTCTCGGAGCGCCTGGCCGGGCTGGCCGGGGCCTGCCCGCCGCCGCTGCCCGGGCCGGCTGCGGTGGCGATCTTCGCGGGCGACCACGGGGTGCACGCCCAGGGCGTCAGCCCGTGGCCGCAGGAGGTCACCGCCCAGATGATCGGCAACTTCCTGGCCGGCGGCGCGGTGGTCAACGCGTTCGCCCGGCAGGCCGGCGCCTCGGTCACCGTGGTGGACGTCGGCGTGGCCACCCCGCTCGCGCCCGCCGATCTCGTGGCGACGCCCGCCGATCCGGTCGGGCCGCGCCTGGTGGCGGCGAACGTGCGCGCCGGCACCCGGGACCTGACGGTCACCGCCGCGCTCACCCGGGACGAGACCCGGGCGGCGGTGGAGACCGGCATCCGGATCGCCGGCGAACTTGTCGACGCCGGCGCGGGCATCCTGCTCACCGGCGACATGGGCATCGGCAACACCACCCCGGCCGCCGCGCTCGTCGCCGCGTTCACCGGCGTGGACGCGGCGGCGGCGACCGGCCGGGGCACCGGAGTGGACGACGGGACGTACGCCCGCAAGGTCGACGTGGTGCGGGCCGCGCTGGAGCGGCACGCGCCCGACCCGGCCGACCCGCTCGGTGTCCTCGCGGCGGTCGGCGGGCTGGAGCACGCCGCGCTGGCCGGGCTGATCCTCGGCGCTGCCGCGCGCCGGGTGCCGGTGCTGCTCGACGGCGTGATCGCGGTGAGCGCCGCGCTCGCCGCCGCCGCGTTCGCGCCGGACGCCGTGGGCGCCATGGTGGCCGGGCACCGCAGCGCCGAGCCGGGCGCCACGGTGGCGCTGCGGCACCTCGGGCTCGACCCGCTGATCGACCTGGGGCTGCGGCTCGGCGAGGGGACCGGGGCGCTGCTCGCCCTGCCGGTGGTCACCGGCGCGGTCCGGGTGCTGCACGAGGTGGCCACGTTCGACGCGGCCGGGGTGGCCGAGAAGTGAGCGGGCCGAGCCCGTACCCCCTGGGGTTGCGGCTGGCCGGCCGGCGGGTGGTCGTGGTGGGCGGGGGAGCGGTGGCCACCCGGCGGGTGCCCGCGCTGCTGGACGCCGGCGCGGACGTGCTGCTGGTGTCGCCCGAGCTGACCCCGGCGCTGCGCGCGCACGCCGACGCCGGGCGGCTGCGCTGGGAGCCGCGCCGGTTCGCCGCCGCTGATCTGGACGGCGCCTGGCTGGTGCAGGTGGCGGTGGACGACCGGGCCGCCGCGGCGGCGGTAAGTGCCGCCGCCGCCGAGCGCCGGATCTTCTGCGTCCGGGCCGACGACCGGGTGGCGGCCAGCGCGTGGACGCCCGCGGTGACCCGGCACGGCCCGGTCACGGTGGCCGTCCTGGGCGGCGGCGACCCCCGCCGCGCGACGCGCGTCCGCGACGCCATCCGCACCCTCCTCAGCGCAAGGAAGGGGCCCCGGTTAACGGATTCGGTAGAGGAGGGGGCCCCGCTTAACACCTCCGGCGGGCGGGTGGCGCTCGTGGGTTCGGGGCCGGGTGACCCGGAGC
The DNA here is from genome assembly GCF_029581215.1 of Micromonospora sp. WMMD975. Classification (NCBI taxonomy): domain Bacteria; kingdom Bacillati; phylum Actinomycetota; class Actinomycetes; order Micromonosporales; family Micromonosporaceae; genus Micromonospora; species Micromonospora sp. WMMD975. The sequence continues at coordinate 4,417,634 of NZ_CP120739.1, read as the reverse complement.
TGATCACCGTGAAGGGCTGGCGGCTGCTCACCGAGGCCGACGTGGTGGTCGCCGACCGCCTCGTCCCCGGGCTGCTCCTGGACGAGTTGCGGCCGGACGTCGAGCTGGTCGACGCCTCGAAGATCCCGTACGGGCCGTCGCGCGCCCAGGAGGAGATCAACCGCATCCTGGTGGACCGCGCCCGGGCCGGCCGGGTCGTGGTCCGGCTCAAGGGCGGCGACCCGTACGTCTTCGGCCGGGGCGGCGAGGAACTGCTCGCCTGCGCCGAGGCGGGCGTGCCGGTGACCGTGGTGCCCGGGGTGACGAGCGCGATCGCGGTGCCCGGGGTGGCCGGGGTGCCGGTGACCCACCGGGCGGTGGCGCACGAGTTCACCGTGGTCTCCGGCCACGTCGCGCCGGACGCGCCGGCCTCGCTGGTCCACTGGGAGTCGCTGGCCGGGCTGCGCGGCACCCTGGTGATCCTGATGGGCCTGAAGAACCTGGCCGCGATCGCCGCCACGCTCATCGCGCACGGCAAGCCGCCGCACACCCCGGTCGCGGTGATCCAGGAGGGCACCACGGCGGCGCAGCGCACGCTCCGCTCCACGCTCGCCTCGGTCGCCGCCGACGTCGAGGCCGCCGCGTTCCGCCCACCGGCGATCGTGGTCGTCGGCGACGTGGTGGACGCGCTGACCCGGTGAAACGCGGCGCGGCCCGGAACCGTGGTGGTCCCGGGCCGCGTCACGTTCTCGGCTACTGCTTGAGCATGTTGTCCAACAGCAGCGCGCAGCGAACCAGCCCGAGGTGGCTGTAGGCCTGCGGGTGGTTGCCCAGCCCGCGCTCGGCCAGCGGGTCGTACTGCTCCGGTAGCAGGCCGGTCGGCCCGGCCGTGTCGACCATCTGGGCGAACAGCTCCTCGGCGTCGGTGCGGCGGCCGGTGCGCAGGTACGCCTCGATCAGCCACGCCGTGCAGATGTGGAAGCCGCCCTCCCGGCCGGGCAGGCCGTCGTCCCAGTGGTAGCGGTAGACCACCGGGCCGCTGCGCAGGTCCGCCTCGATCCTGAGCACGGTGGAGAGGAAGCGCGGGTCGTCGCCGGGGAGCAGGCCGGACAGGCCGATCCAGAGCGACGAGGCGTCCATCTCGTCGTGCCCGTACGCGACGCTGTACGCCTCCACGTCCTGGTGCCAGCCGTGCTCCAGCACGTTGGCCCCGATCCGGTCGCGCAGCTCGACCCACTCCGGCCGGTCCTCGCCGCCGTGCTGGCGCACCACTTGCAGCGCCCGGTCGACCGTCATCCAGAGCATGACCTTGGAGAACACGTGGTGCCGGGGTGGGAGGCGGGCCTCCCAGATGCCGTGGTCGGGCTCGTGCCAGCGGCGGCGTACCGCCTCGACCATGTTCTCCAGCACCCGCCACTCGTCGTCCCGGACCGAGCCGCGGGCGTCGGCCACGGCGGCGATCAGGTCGGCCACCGGGCCGAAGACGTCGAGCTGGAGCTGGTGGTTGGCGAGGTTGCCGACCCGGACCGGCCGGGAGCCGGCGTAGCCGGGCAGCGTGTCGATGACCGCCTCGGCGCCCAGCTCGAAACCGTCGACGGTGTAGAGCGGGTGCAGCCGCTCCGGGTGCCCGCCGGTGCGCTCCACCACGCCGTCGATCCAGCGCAGCAGCCCTTCGGCCTCCTCGGTGGAGCCGAGGTCGACGAGCGACCGGGCGGTCATCGCCGCGTCCCGCAGCCAGCAGTAGCGGTAGTCCCAGTTGCGGACCCCGCCCAGCTCCTCGGGGAGCGACGTGGTCGCCGCGGCGAGGATCGAGCCGGTCGGCTCGTGGCAGAGCCCGCGCAGGGTCAGCGCGCTGCGGGCGACCAGGTCCCGGGCGGTGGCGGGCAGCCGCAGCGAGGCCACCCAGTCCTTCCAGGGCTGCTCGGCGGCGGCCTGCCGTTCGTGGATCGGCACCCGGTGCGGTTCCAGGCTCTGCGTGCCGAAGCGCAGCTCCAGCACCACCTGCCCGCCGACGGCGGAGAGATCCACCACCGCCTTCGCGGTCTCGTACCCGGCGTCGTTGGTGACCTCCCACTCCAGGCCGGGGGAGTGCAGCGCGACCGGCTCGTTGGAGCCGAGCACCAGCAGCCCGTCGTCGAGCGGCTGGAGCTGCACCGCGACCTGGCCGAACTCGGGGCGCGGCGCGAACTCGACGCGGGCCCGACCGGTGCCGCTGAGCACCCGGACCAGGGTCGAGTCGCCGCTGACCACGGCGGGGTCGTCCGGCGTGGTCTGGCGGACGGGCAGGTCCAGCCAGTCCGTGACGGTCAGGCCGGACCAGCGCGTCTCCACGGTCATCGTGTTGCTGCGGTAGCGCTGGCCCAGCGGGATGCCGCCGCGCTCCGGGCCGACCGTGAAGTGCCCGGCCGGGCTGCCGCCGACCAGGTCGGCGAAGATGGCCGCCGAGTCCGGTTTCGGGTGACACAGCCAGGTGATCTTGGCTTCCGGGGTGACGAGCGCGACCGTGCGCCCGTTGGCGAGCATCGAGTGCCGTTCGATCGGCACTGCCCGCTCGCCGAAGAGCCAGTGCCGCCGGGTCTCCAGCAGCAGCCCCAGCGCGCGGGCCGCCTCGATCGGCTCGGCCACCCGGTAGTCGGCCTGGGTGTCCCCGGGGCCGATCTTGATGCCGACGTCCGGCCCCTGGAGGTTGCCGAACGCGTTCTCGTCGGTGACGTCGTCGCCGATGAACAGCACCGCGCCGGCCGCGAGCTGGGTGCGGAGCTGGTCGACCGCGGTGCCCTTGTGGGTCGCCACCACCGACAGCTCGATCACCTCCTTGCCCTGGGTGACGGTGACGTCGTCCCAGGTGGCGGGGCCGTTGCGGACCGCTTCCACGGCCGCGGCGGCGATCTGCGGGTCAACCCCCCGGGTGTGTACGGCCACGCTCGCCGGCTTGCGTTCCAGGCGGACCCCGGGGTGCGCGGCGGCGATGTCCCGCAGTTCCTGGCGGAGCCGGTGCCGGACCGCGATCAGCTCGGGGGTGAGGCGCTCGACGAAACCGATGTCGAACTCCGAGCCGTGGCTGCCGACGAGGTGCACCTCGCTCGGCAGCCGGGAGAGTGTGGCCAGGTCGCGCAGCGCGCGTCCGGAGACCACCGCCACGCTTGTCTGCGGCAGCGAGGCCAGGGCGCGTACGGCGGCCACCGACTCGGGCAGCGGCACGGCCTTGGTCGGGTCCTCGACGATCGGCGCCAGCGTGCCGTCGTAGTCACAGGCGACGAGGAGTTGGGGGATCCGGGCGATGCGGCCGATGGCGGCGCGCAGTTCCGGGTCGAGCACGCCACCGGGTGCGGTGGCGGCGGCGGGCGGGGTCACGCAGCCTCCGTATCGGGGACACCGAGCTCGCTGAGGAAGGACTTGGCCCAGTGGCCCACGTCGTGGCTGCGCAGATGGCGCTGCATGACGCGCATCCGACGACGGGCTTCGGGCTTCTCGATGTGCACGGCCCGGAGCAACGCGTCCTTCACCGCGTCCGGGTCGTGCGGATTACACAGGAACGCCTGGCGCAGCTCGGTGGCGGCGCCGGCGAACTCACTGAGCACGAGCGCGCCGCCCTGGTCGGCGCGCGATGCGACGTACTCCTTGGCCACCAGATTCATTCCGTCTCGCAGCGGGGTCACCATCATCACGTCGGCCGCGACGTACATCGCGGCCAGTTCGGAGCGACTGTACGACTGATGGAGGTAATGCACCGCCGGCACGCCGACCCGGCCGAATTCGCCATTGATCCGGCCAACCTCGCGTTCCACCTTCACCCGAAGTGCCTGGTAGTGCTCCACGCGCTCACGGCTGGGCGTGGCGACCTGCACCATAACCGCGTCCGGAACTGTCAACTTTCCGTCAGCAAGAAGTTCGCGGAAGGCCTTGAGTCGTAGCTCGATGCCCTTGGTGTAGTCGAGCCGGTCGACGCCCAGGATGATCGTCTTCGGGTTGCCCAGCTCCTCGCGGATCTGCTTGGCCCGGGCCTGGATCGCCGGATCCTCGGCCAGCCGCTCCATCTCCCGGGTCTCGATCGAGATGGGGAACGCGCCGGCCTTCACCTGCCGACCGTCGACCTGGATCATCTGCCCCTCGTAGCGCAGGCCGAGCAGGTGCCGGGCCAGCCGGACGAAGTTCTGCGCGGCCAGCCGCTGCTGGAAACCGACGAGGTCCGCGCCGAGCAGGCCGCGCAGGATCTCGGCCCGGAACGGCATCTGCATGAACAGCTCGATCGGCGGGAACGGGATGTGCAGGAAGAAGCCGATCCTCAGGTCGGGCCGGAGCTCGCGCAGCATCGACGGGACGAGCTGGAGCTGGTAATCCTGCACCCAGACCGTGGCGCCCTCGGCCGCCACGTCCGCCGCGGCCTCCGCGAACCGGGCGTTGACCAGCCGGTACGCCTCGCGCCAGCGCCGCTTGTAGGCGGGTGTCTCGACCGCGTCGTGGTAGAGCGGCCAGATCGTCGCGTTCGACTGGCCTTCGTAGTAGCGCTCCAACTCCTCGGCGCTCAACGGCACCGGGTGCAGCCGGATGCCCTCCAGGTCGAACGGCTCGGGTGCGGCGCCGGTGCCACCGGCCCAGCCGACCCAGGTGCCCTTGTGTTCGGCGAGCACCGGGTGCAGCGCGGTCACCAGGCCGCCCGGGCTGCGCCGCCACTGCCGACCCTCGGGGGTGCTCACCTCGTCGACCGGCAAGCGGTTGGCCACTACGACAAAGGAGCTACGGACGGTCACGATCGGCCACCTCCGGGTGCTGACGGGTCCACCGCGATGAGCGTACTGAGCGTAGCTGCGGCGTCTGATCCCCCGTGCCGGACTCCACTACCCGTCCCGAGCCCGCCGAATCCTGATGGTGATCTTGTCGACACCGGTGGTTCTCACAGGTCGATGATCGGCCACTCCTTCGGCAGCACCTCACCGATCAGCTCCCGCCGATCCGTCATGATCGGCGTGGTCGCCCGAGCGGCCTCCAGGGCAGTCTGGGCGAGGTCCATGCTGTCCAGGGTGCGCGACCAGCCGCCCAGGAACATGCACATGTCGTGCGCGACGGGCGCGACGACCACTTGGCCGAGGTCACCGAGGATGTCCAGGAGGCGCCAGCCGTCGGTGCTCACCCGGCGGTACGCCTCGGCCAGACAGAGTGCGGGAACGATCACCGACTGCCCCCGGTCCGCCACCTTGGCGAGCTGCCCACCGACCGCCTCGGCGCCTTCGGAGTAGGCCAGGAGGCACGCGGTGTCGAGCACCAGACCGGCTTTAGTCACGGATGGCCAGCCGTCCGCGGGACGACTCGCTCAGCAGGGTTGCCGCCCGGGCGCGTAGCTCCGGCGTGATCTTCGCCTGCGCCTCGTCGAGTGCGCGACCCGCCTCGGCGAGCCCGTCCTCGGTGAGCCGGAAGCCGACCTCTCGCAGCACTCGCCGGGTGCGCTCACCCGCCATCCGCTGTCGCACGCTCTCGGTGACGAACGCGGACACGTTGGGCTCGTCGGCCAACCGCGCGGCCACGTCGTCCGGGACGCTGATCGCGATCTTTTTGGTCATACCGAAGAGGTTAGTGAGTAGTATCGAGGGGCGCAATGCGCCACGCCGTACCTCTGCTGGGGTGGGGTGATGTGGGCGTGGCGGGCCGTACCTGTCAGGATTGACGACGGCGTGCGTGCGGCCGGCTCCCGGCCGGCGGCGGCGGGTGGAGGTCGAAGCCCGCGCCCGCAGCCCGCCAGCCCACGATCGCAACCGACGGAGGTAGCCCGCACCGTGGCCCAGTTCATCTACGTCCTGGACAAGGCGCGCAAGGCGCACGGCGACAAGGTCGTGCTCGACAACGTGACGCTCAACTTCCTGCCGGGCGCCAAGATCGGTGTGGTCGGTCCGAACGGCGCCGGCAAGTCCAGCCTCCTCAAGATCATGGCAGGGCTGGACCGGCCGAGCAACGGCGAGGCCCGGCTGATGCCCGGCTACTCCGTCGGCATGCTGGCGCAGGAACCGCCGCTGAACGACGCCAAGACCGTCCTCGGCAACGTCGAGGAGGCGGTCGCCGAGACCAAGGCGAAGCTGGAGCGGTTCAACAAGATCGCCGAGCAGATGGCGACCGACTACTCCGACGAGCTGATGGAGGAGATGGGCCGGCTCCAGGAGGAGTTGGACAACGCCGACGCCTGGGACATCGACTCCAAGCTCGAACTGGCCATGGACGCGCTGCGCTGCCCGCCGCCGGACGCCGACGTGACCCAGCTCTCCGGCGGCGAGCGCCGCCGGGTGGCGCTGTGCAAGCTGCTGCTGGAGGCGCCCGACCTGCTGCTGCTCGACGAGCCCACCAACCACCTGGACGCGGAGAGCGTGCAGTGGCTGGAGCAGCACCTGGCCAAGTACGCCGGCACCGTCCTGGCCATCACCCACGACCGGTACTTCCTCGACAACGTGGCCGGCTGGATCCTGGAGCTGGACCGCGGCCGGGCCATCGGGTACGAGGGCAACTACTCCACCTACCTGGAGAAGAAGGCCGCCCGGCTCTCCGTCGAGGGACGCCGCGACGCCAAGATGAAGAAGCGCCTCTCCGAGGAGCTGGAGTGGGTCCGGTCGAACGCCAAGGCGCGGCAGACCAAGTCCAAGGCCCGCCTGGACCGCTACGACGAGATGGCCGCCGAGGCGGAGAAGACCCGCAAGCTCGACTTCGAGGAGATCCAGATCCCGCCGGGCCCGCGTCTGGGCAGCACCGTCATCGAGGCGCACGGCCTGACCAAGGCGTTCGGCGACCGGGTGTTGATCAACGACCTGTCGTTCTCGCTGCCGCGCAACGGCATCGTCGGCATCATCGGCCCCAACGGCGTCGGCAAGACCACGCTGTTCAAGACCATCGTCGGGCTGGAGCAGGCGACCGGCGGCGAGGTCAAGGTCGGCCCCACCGTGTCGCTGTCCTACGTCGACCAGAACCGGGCGGGCCTGGCCGGCGACAAGAGCGTCTGGGAGGTCGTCTCCGACGGGCTGGACCACCTCATGGTGGGCAAGGTCGAGATGCCGTCCCGGGCGTACATCGCCGCGTTCGGCTTCAAGGGGCCGGACCAGCAGAAGCCGACCAAGGTGCTCTCCGGCGGCGAGCGGAACCGGCTCAACCTGGCGCTGACGCTCAAGATCGGCGGCAACGTCATCCTGCTCGACGAGCCGACGAACGACCTGGACGTGGAGACGCTCTCCAGCCTGGAGAACGCGCTGCTGGAGTTCCCCGGCTGCGCCGTGGTCATCTCCCACGACCGGATGTTCCTGGACCGGGTCGCCACCCACATCCTGGCCTGGGAGGGCACCGACGAGGACCCGTCGCGGTGGTTCTGGTTCGAGGGCAACTTCGAGGCGTACGAGAAGAACAAGATCGACCGGCTCGGCGCCGAGGCGGCGCGTCCGCACCGGGTGACCTACCGCAAGCTCACCCGTGACTGACCGGTGCTGACCCTTGTCTGACCGGTTTGTCTACCACTGCGCGCTGCGCTGGTCCGACCTGGACGCGTACGGCCACGTCAACAACGCCCGCATCCTCACGCTCTACGAGGAGGCCCGGGTGGCGATGATGTTCGCCGGCGGCCGGGCGTGGGGGGTGGGTTCGTTCGCCGACGGGGTGGTCATCCGCCGGCACGAGGTCGACTACCTGCGCCCGGTCGACTACGCGCTGGGCCGGGCCAGTGCGGACGCGGCGCCGACCGTGCGGATCGAGCTCTGGGTCGACGAGATCAGGGCCGGGTCCTTCGCGGTCGCCTACGAGATGTACGACGGGGACACGCTGGCCGGCACCGCCCGGTCGGTGCTCGTGCCGTTCGACCTGTCCGCGCAACGGCTGCGCCGGATCTCCCCGGAGGAGCGGGCCTTCCTGCTCCGCTACGCCCCCGGGCTGGCCGGATGACCGGGCCGGGGGCCGGGCACGGGTTGACCGGGGTGGCCGACGCGGGCGCCTTCCTCGCCCGGCTGGTCCGGTTCGACCCGGCCGCCCTGGTCCGGCTGCGGCCGGTGCCCGGCACCGGCCGCACCGCCCTCTGGGCGCGCCTGCCCTGGGGGGTGCTCGTGGTGCGCACCGTGCCCGGCGGCGCGCCGGGCGACGCCACGGTCGCCGCGGGGGAGTTGCTCGCCGAACTTTCCGCCGGCGGCGCGACGCTGCCGCGACGGCGCGACGACGGCTGGCGCTGGCCGCTGCCGCCGCCGGCCAGCCGACCCGTGGAGGTGCTTCCCGGCGCGGAGCTGCGCCGGATCTCGGACGCGGCGGCCGGGACGCTGCGCGAGGCGGCCACGCACGGGGTGGCCGGCCGGGCGGTCGGCCAGCGGGCGCTGCGGGACGCGCTGCTGGACCACGTCGCGGTGGTGGTGACCCCGGACGAGGAACCGGGTACGCCGGTGGAGGTGTCGCAGCGGTTGGTGCAGGGCGTGGTGCGGATGGGCTTCGTCGGGACCGGTGACGTTCAGGTGCGGGCGGTCGGCCGTTGGGTCGGGCTGGTCGGGCCGTACGGGGCAGCGTGGTCGCGTACCGTCGCGGATCTTGCACTCACGCCTACCCGAATTCATCCGAACGGATGACCCGACATCGTTCTTCCGGGCTGGGGCGGTCGTTGGGGGGGTGCCTCCTGCCGGCTGTCCGGGTACCGTCCATCCTCGGATCCAACGCACCGTAGGCGACTGGATCCGCTGGGGAGTGAGGTGCGCGAGCGATGCCGTGGTGGTCATGGCGCCCCGGTCCCGCCGGTGGCGGCGATCCGGATACTCGAAGCGGGACCACAGTGGACGAACCCGTCCGGGTCGGGCCACCGACCCCACGCCAGCCGGGTGACGACGCGGCGGCGCCCGAGCGGCAGGTCATCACCGACATGCCGGCCACCGTCGCTCCGGTCACCCTGTGCCGGGTCCGCGACGCGCTCGACCTGCTCGACGTGCGCTACCTGGCCGACGGCGACGGCAACCTGCTGGCCATGTGGGAGCGGCACGCCGTGCTCGTCGCGCTCGAGGGTCCGGAGGACGAGATCCTGGTGATGCGGGCCCGTCCGCACGCGACCGTGCCGCCGGACTGGGCCGACCGGGCCTACCGGGTGGTCAACGAGTGGAACCACACCCGACGGTTCTGCAAGGCGTACATCGGCGACCCGACCGAGCGTGGCCAACTGCCCATCTACGCCGAGCTCCAGGTGCCGCTCGGCGCGGGCACCCACGACGCGCTGCTGGTCGAGATGCTCGACTGCGGCGCCGCGGTGGCCACCACGTTCGTCGACTGGCTGCACGACGAGGGCGCCCTGCTCTGAGCCCGCGCCGGCCGCCGGTCAGCCGGCGGCCGGGTCGTCCTCCGCGTTCACCATGAAGTAGGCGGACCGCTCCAGGTAGTCCCAGAGCGTGGCGGCGAGCTGTGGCGGCAGGTCCAACGTGGCCACCGCGTGCCGCATGTGGCGCAGCCAGGCGTCCCGCTCGGCGGCGCCGATCCGGAACGGGGCGTGCCGCATCCGCAGCCGCGGGTGCCCGCGCTGATCCGAGTAGTCCCGCGGGCCGCCCCAGTATTGGATGAGGAAGAGGGTCAGCCGGTCCGCCGCCGGGCCCAGATCCTCCTCCGGATACATCGGCCGCAGCAGCGGGTCGTCGGCGACGCCGGCGTAGAACTCGTCGACCAGCTTGCGGAAGGCGGGCTCACCGCCGATCGCCTCGAAGAGCGTCATCGACTCGCCTGGGGAAGTCACACGTCCATCCTGCCAGGTGCGACCCGCCACCCGCGCCCGCCCGCCGGGCGGTGGCGGTCACGTCACCGCGTGCCGGCGTCGGGCGGGCTCCCGCCCCCGGTCGTCCGCGCCCGGCCCCCGGTGCGGTGGGTGCTGGCTCCCGACGACCGACTCCGCCCGCGCGCTCTGGACGGCCGCCTCGATCGCCGCCGGACGGGGCCAGGTGACCGCCGCGACGAGCATGAGGAGAACGCCTGCCGCGCTCCAGAACCCGACCACCGTCGGGATGGGGAACCGCTCGGCCAGCGCGCCGGTGGCCAGCACCGAAGCGCCCTGGATGATCTGGGTGCCGCTGGCCATCACCCCGAACGCCCGGGCCCGGTAGCCGTCCGGCAGCGCCTGCATGAACAGGCCGTTCGACAACGGGAGGATCCCGCCGACCGCGAAGCCGCACGCGCCGGCCAACAGGGCCACCACGGCCGGCGGTGGATCGAGGAGCGCGGGCACGAGCACCGCGGGCGCGGCGACCGCCAGCGCCGGCATCAGGGCCAGCCGGCGGGCCGGGCCGACCAGCCGCCCGATCACCAGCCCGCCGAGGACGTATCCCACCGGGTTCGCGGCCATGATGACCGCCTGTGCGGTGCCGGCGTTCATGCCGCCGCCGGTCCGCTCGGCGGCCCAGCCGGCGGCGAGCCCCTCGGGGACGATCGAGAAGACCATGGCGCTGAACACCAGCACCGCGATCGCGCGCAGCACCGGCCGCGCGAAGACGATCCGGAAACCCTCGGCGGTCTCCCGCAGGAGGTGGCCGCGGTGCGCCCCGGCGGTCGCCGGAGCGCGGTCCCGCAGGCCGAACCGGACCAGCGCGGCCGACAACGCGAACGTGCCGGCGTTGATCAGCAGGGCGGTGCTCGGGTTCAGCACCGCGATGGTCGCGCCGGCCAGGTAGCCGACGACCTGGGCGGCCTGCACCGCGCTTGTGGAGGCGGTGAGGCCCACCACCAGCCGGTCGCCGGTGAGGATGTGTGGCAGCAGCGCCGAGCGTGCCGCCTGGCTCGGCGGGTTGGCCAGCGTCGCCACGAAGATCAGGCCGATGATCGCCCAGGCCGGCATGAAGGGCATGGCGACGAGCACCATCAGCGCCATCCGGATCAGGTCACAGAGCACCATCACCCGGCGGTAGCGGTGCCGCCCGGCGAGCGCCGACAGCAGTGGGCCGCCGATCAACCAGGGCAGGTAACTGGCCGCGAACGCGGCGGCGGAGAGCGCGACCGACCGCGTCTCGTGCAGCACGAGCACGGTGACCGCGGCCTTGGCGAGATAGTCGCCGACCCAGGACAGGACGTTGGCGGCGAAGAGCGCGCGGAACTCCGACTGGCCGAACACGTCGCGGAAGGTGGCCGGGCTCTCCTGAGCGGGCCGCTCGTCGGACACCGTCGCCTCCATCGTTCCGGGTCGACCACTTGTGATGGCCCGACCGGGAACCGTCGTCGGATCGGTCGATCAGCGAGGACACGAAGCGCACTCCCCGGTGGAGCGCGTGCATCGGATTCTGCCCGATCGTCTGACGGGTGCCTAGGGCGAACGGATCGATCGTCGCATCTCCGACTGAACCGAACGGACGATACCCGAGGGGCCGTGCGGCACGCGACCCCCGGCGAACGTCCGTACCAATCCCGACGTCAGGTGGCCGCGTCGGTGCCCGTTCCCCCCGCTTTGGGCTGCGGCGGCAGCCCGGGATAGAGCCGGGTCGCCGCGATCTGGGCGGTGATCCCCGAGTTCTCCAACGCCTCCGCCAGCCGGCGGCGCAGCTCGCGAGCGACCGTGAACTGCCCGTCCGCGGTGGTCTTGACCACGGTACGGATCACCGACCCGTCGACCGTCACCTGCTCGATGCCGAGCACCTCCGGCTGTTCCACGATCTTCGGCGACAGCTCCGGGTCCAGCGCCACCGACGCCGCCGCGGTCCGCATCACCGCGGTCGCCTGCTCGGTGCCGGCGAAGCCGATCGGCAGGTCCACCACGACAAGCGCCCAGCCCTGGCTCTTGTTGCCGACCCGGACGATCTCGCCGTTGCGGATGTACCAGAGCACCCCCCGAGCGTCGCGCACCGTGGTCACCCGCAGGCCCACGCCCTCCACCACGCCTGTCGCCTCGCCGAGGTCGACGGTGTCGCCCACGCCGTACTGGTCCTCGATCAGCATGAACAGGCCGGCGATCAGATCCTTGACCAGGCTCTGCGCGCCGAAGCCGAGCGCCACCCCGGCGATGCCGGCGCTGGCCAGCAGCGGGGCCAGGTCGAAGCTGAACTCCTTGAGCACCATCAGCAACGCGATGCCGAAGACGAACGCGGTGACCATGCTGCGCAGCACCGACCCGATCGCCTCCGCGCGCTGCCGCCGCCGCTCCGGCACGAACTGCTCCGGCGCGAGCGTGGCGCTGGGGATCCGCTCCCGCAGCGGGCGGAGCATCGTCGGCACCGCGCCCTGGGTGGTGGTGCGCACCAGCCGGTTGATGGTCCGGTGCAGCGCCCAGCGGGCGGCCACGGCGAGCAGCAGGATCAGCGCCACCCGCAGCGGCTTCAGCAGGACCCAGTAGCTGCTCTCGGCGAACCAGGCGGAGCCGGTGAGTCGGTACAGGAACTCGCAGGAGCTGCTGCCCTGGCAGTCGGGGCGCCGGTCGGAGATCGCGGAGAGCACGGCGGCGATCAGGTCGGAGACGTTCACCGTGCTTTCGTACCGCATCGGCGGTGGGCGTCCACCGCGGACCCGCCGGTCCGGTCCGCCGCCCGGGCGGAGCTAACCGGTCATCTTGGCACGCCCGGGTCAGCCCCGAAGTGGGTACCCCGGATTAGTACGTGCAATCCGGGGCGCGATCAGGGACTATTGGCCCAACGGACGTCGGTGGTCCCGCCGGCGTCGGGGCCGTTCCGCGCGGTGTGCGGGGCGGTCCCGCCCGTGGTGGTGGCGGGAGCGGCTGGACCGGGAGGGTGAGCGCGATGCCTGACATACGACCCACGGCGGGCTCCGGTGCACTCGTTCTGAACGCCACCTACGAGCCCCTGTGCGTCGTGTCGGTGCGTCGTGCCGCGATCCTCGTCCTCTCCGCCAAGGCGGTCTGCGTGGCCGACGGCGAGGGCATCCTGCACAGCGCGCGCAACACGCTCCCCATCCCCTCCGTGGTGCGCCTGACCCGCTACGTCCGGGTGCCCTACCGCACCCACGTGGGGCTCTCCCGCCGAGCGATCTTCGCCCGGGACGGTTGGCGGTGCGCCTACTGCCGGGGGCCGGCGGAGACGATCGACCACGTCTTCCCGCGCAGCCGCGGTGGCCGGCACGCCTGGGAGAACGTCGTCGCCGCCTGCGCCCGCTGCAACCACACCAAGGGCGACCGGACCCCGGCCGAGCTGGGCTGGCGGCTGCACCACCTGCCGGCCGCGCCGAAGGGCAACGCCTGGCGGGTGCTCGGCCACCGCGCCCCCGACCCGCGCTGGGCGGACTGGCTAGACCTGCGCGAGCCCGAACACGAAGCGGCCTGAACCCCGGCTCAGCGGGCCTGGACCAGCGCGGCGTAGACGACCAGGTTGTCGGCGTACCCGGTCTCGCCGCCCACCCAGCGTCCACCGCAGGTGATCAGCCGCAGGTTGGGGCGGCTGAAGTCCCCGTAGACCTCCCGCACCGGCAGCTTCTCCTTGCCGTACCGCTCGATCGAGGTCACCTCGAACACCGCCACCGAACGGTCCTGGCGGGTCACCTCGATCCGGTCGCCGTCGTCGAGTTTCCGCAGCCCGTGGAAGACGGCCGGGCCGGTGGTGGTGTCGACGTGCCCGACGAGCACCGCCGGGCCGTACTGGCCGGGGGTGGGCCCCTGGTCGTACCAGCCGACCTCGCCGGCACGGTCCACGTCCGGCACCGCGATGCTCCCGTCGGGCGCGATGCCGACCCGGTGCACCGGCGCCTTCAGGTCGAGCTTGCCGATGGTCAGGTCGGTCGGCGGGCTGGCGGGCAGCACCGGGAACTTCTTCGGCGGCGGGCGCAGGCCGGCGACGATCCGGTCGGGCAGCATGCTGACGCCGGTCACCCGTTCCACCCCCAGCATGGCCATGATCAGCGCCATCAACCCGGCCACCACGAGCACCGGGACGCCGGGGCCGCGCCCCCGGGCGTACCGGCGGGTGGTGGTCGTGGTGGCGCGGGCCGTGACCGGGCGGGCCGTCGGGTCGGCGGTGGTGACGCTTGCCGAGAAGGCGTGCCCGGCGGTGTGGCCGAACCGGCGCGCGGCGGCCGAGGCCAGCCGCAGCGCGGTCCGGAGCCGGCTCCGGTCCGGCGGCGGTCGGCCGGGGTGCTTCCGGCCGCGACCGCCGGCCCCGCCGTGGCGCGGTGAGCGGGCCATGGCCGCACCCCGTCAGACGCGGCTACCGGTCTTGCGGCGGGCGCTGACCCCGGCCACCACCGCCACGGCCACCAGGCCGCCGACCAGCAGCAGCGAGCCGGCGCCCCGGCCACCTCCCGCAGTGCCTCCGCCGCCGGTCGCCGGCCCCTTGCTCGGCTGCGACATGTTCAGCACGGTGAGCATGGTCGAGGCGGTGGCGCCGTTGGCGCAGTCCAGGTTCACCGGGTAGTCGCCGGGCGCCTTGTTGCCGGGCACGGTAACCGAGCCGGTGAGGAAGCCGTTGTTCGAGCGCAGCGTCACCCGGCCGAACGCGTCCGAGGTGACCTGCGCCTGACGGTCGTTGTTGTTGTCGCAGCCGGCCCGGAGGCTCACCCGGGAACCGGCCTGGACGCTGTTCGGCGTCACCTCGATGAACACGTTCTCCCCGGCCCGGGCCGGCGCGGCCGTGGTCAGGACGAACGCCGCGATCAGGCCGAACAGGCCGAGTACGGACGACAGCGCGCGATGTGACAGGAGCCCTCGCATGGTTCCCCCCTCCCGGTGCGACGGCGCACCGGACCCACTGACGGGCAGCGAGGGCTGCCTTCCCGGTCAGCGGGGCTGTTAACAGGGGCCCCCTCCGCTACCGGAGGCGTTAAGCGGGGGCCCCGCCTTTCACCACGGGGTGCCAGGTGAGCGGCGTCGAGAGGACCATGGTGCTTGACGGCTGGCCGTAGGGGGCCAGACGGTCGATCACCGCCTCGAACTCGCCCATCGAGGTGGCCGCGACCTTGAGCATGCTGCACGCGTCGCCGGTGATCCGGTTGATCTCCATGATCTCCGGCCACTGCGCCACCCGCGGGTCGTTGAGGATGCAGCGGGAGCCGTAGCAGGACATCCGGATCAACGCGAGCACGGTCCGCCCGGCCCGGGCCAGGTCCACGTGCGCGTGGTAGCCGGTGATCACCCCGGACTCCTCCAGCCGCCGGACCCGTTCCGCGACCGCCGGCGGGGACAGGTGCACCCGGCGGGACAGCTCGCTGTAGGAGAGCCGGGCGTCGGCCTGGAGTTCGCGCAGCAACGCCCAGTCCATGTCGTCCACGCGGCGACCTTTCTTCCGTGAAGTCAGTCTCCTGAGATGCTTTCAGCTCATGAAGTCAGACCACCCTACCCCCGTTGAACAGGCATTCCATCCGGCCGTCCACCAGCGAGATCATGGCATCTACCCCGCAGGACGGAGAAGACGGTGGAACACACGACGGCGGTCCGCCCGGCCACCCCGGAGCAGCGGGCGGCCCGGGCGGAGCGCAACGGAGGCGAGCCGACGCTTGAGTTCGCCGAGCGCGTGCCCTACGACGCGTACGTGCACGCCAGCACGCTGCACCGGCTCCAGCAGCCGCTCAGCGACGACCCGGGCGAGATGTCCTTCCTGATGGTCAGCCAGATCATGGAGCTGTACTTCAAGCTGACCTGCCACGAGCTGCGGCACGCCCAGCGTGAGCTGCGGGCCGACCGGGTCTGGGAGGCGCTGCCGCCGCTGCGCCGGGCCGCGCTGCACCTGGAGGGGCTCAACGCCGCCTGGCAGGGGCTGCGGTGGATGACCCCGGCCGACTTCAACCGGTTCCGCGACCGCCTCGGCGAGGGGTCCGGCTTCCAGTCCGCGATGTACCGGCACCTGGAGTTCCTGCTCGGCCTGCGCGACCCGGCGCTGATCCGCCCGTTCCGCCGGCAGACCGACGTGTACGCGGAGCTGACCGCCGCGATGGCCACGCCGAGCCTCTGGGACGACGTGGTCGCGCTGCTCGCCCGGCGCGGCTTCGACGTGCCGGCCGAACTGCTGGAGCGGGACGTGACGGCCGAGCACGAGTCCCATCCGGGCGTGGAGGCGGCCTGGGTGCGCGTCTACGGCGACAGCGGGCCGGACAACCACCTGCGGATGCTCGGCGACGCGCTGACCGAGGTGGCCGAGCAGTTCGGCGACTGGCGGTGGAACCACGTCAAGGCGGTGCAGCGCGCCATGGGCGCGAAGGTCGGCAGCGGCGGGTCGGCCGGGCTGGCATGGTTGCAGCGCAGCATGGCCCGGGTGGTCTTCCCGGAGCTGTGGTCCGCCCGTACCGCGATGTGAGGCGAAAGAGCAGGCGATGAGGATCCCCGAGAACGAAGCCCACCGGCTCGACGCCGCCGACCCCGGCCACCGGCACCTGTTCCACGTGCCGGCCGCCGACGGCGGGCGTTACCCCGAGGCGGCCTATCTGGCCGGCAACTCGCTGGGCCTGCAACCCCGGGCCACCCGGGACGAACTCGTCGCCGACCTGGACGCCTGGCGCCGGCTGGGCGTCGAGGGGCACCTGGAGGCGGACCGGCCCTGGCTGCCGTACCACGAGCTGTTGTCGGCCCCGGCCGCGCGACTCGTCGGCGCGTCACCCGCGGAGACCGTGGTGATGAACTCCCTCACGGTCAACCTGCACCTGCTGATGGTCAGCTTCTACCGCCCGGCCGGGGACCGCACCCGGATCGTCATCGAGGACAGCGCGTTTCCCTCGGACAGCTACGCGGTGCGCAGCCAGGCCCGCTTCCACGGCCTGGACCCGGACGTCACGGTGGTGCGGCTGAAGCCCCGCCCGGGCGAGGACACCCTGCGCACGTCCGACGTCACCGCCTTCCTGGCGGCCGAGGGGCACACGGTCGCGCTGCTGCTGCTGGGCGGCGTCAACTACCTGACCGGCGAGCTGATGGACATCCCGGCGATCACCGCCGCCGGGCGGGCCGCCGGCGCGGTCGTCGGATGGGACCTGGCGCACGCGGCCGGCAACGTGCCGCTGGCGCTGCACGACTGGGACGTCGACTTCGCCGCCTGGTGCTCCTACAAGTACCTGAACTCCGGCCCGGGCGCGCTCGGCGGCGTCTTCGTCCACGAGCGCCACCTCGGCGATCCGTCGCTGCCCCGCTTCGAGGGCTGGTGGAGCACCGAGGCGGCCACCCGGTTCGAGATGACGCCGGTGTCCCGCCCGCCGGCCACCGTGGAGGCGTGGCAGATCTCCAACCCGCCGATCTTCGCGATGGGGCCGGTGCGCACCTCGCTGGAGCTGTTCGACTCCGTCGGCATGCCGGCGCTGCGGGAACGCAGCCTGCGACTCACCGGCTGGCTGGAACGGCTGCTCGACGACGTGACCCCGGGTCGGCCGCTGACCGTGGTGACGCCCCGCGACCCGGCCCGCCGCGGCTGCCAGCTCTCCGTCCGGATCGGCGCGGGCAGCGCGAACGAGCTGACCAAACGGCTGCGGCACGAGCACGGCGTCATCGCGGACGCCCGGGAGCCGGACGTGGTCCGGTTCGCCCCGGTGCCGCTCTACTCGACGTACCACGACTGCTGGCGGGTGGCCGAGGCACTGGCCGCGACGGTTGCGAAGGAGGAGTCGTGACGGAACGCGACGAGATCGCGGTGGTCGGCGCCGGACTGGCCGGCTGCCTGTTGGCCTGCTTCCTGGCCCGGCGGGGCTACCCGGTCGCCCTCTACGAGCGGCGTCCCGACCCGCGCGGCGGCGCCGCCGAACGGGGCCGCTCGATCAACCTGGCCCTCTCCGAGCGCGGCCTGGACGCGCTGCGCCGGATCGGCCTGGACGAGCAGGTGATGACGGACGCGCTGCCGATGCGCGGCCGGATGATCCACCCGGTGGCCGGTGAGCCGCAGTTCCAGTCGTACAGCGTCTCCGGCGACCGGGCGATCAACTCGATCAGCCGGGGCGCGCTCAACAACGCGCTGCTCGACGCCGCCGCCGCGCTGCCGGGCGTGCGGATCGCGTTCGACCACCGGCTCGTCGGCCTCGACCCGGTCGGCGGCGAGATGACGTTCGAGACCCCGCAGGGCAAGACCAGCGCCACCGCGTCGGTCGTCCTGGGCGCCGACGGCGCCGGCTCCGCGGTGCGCGGGCAACTGCTGGCGTACGGGGGGTTGAGCGAGAGCCTGGACTTCCTCGACTACGGCTACAAGGAGCTGACCATCCCGCCGATCGGTGGGGAGTTCGCCCTCGACCCGGGCGCGCTGCACATCTGGCCGCGCGGCACCTCCATGATGATCGCGCTGCCGAACCCGGACCGCTCCTTCACCTGCACGCTCTTCTGGCCCACCCACGGCACCCGCAGCTTCGCGTCACTGAGCAGCCCGGCCGCGATCGAGCGGTTCTTCGCCGCCCACTACCCGGACCTGGTGCCGCTCGCCCCGAACCTGGTCGACGACTACCGGCACAACCCGGTCGGCGTGCTCGGCACGGTGCGCTGCACGCCGTGGCAGGTGGCCGGCACGGTCGGACTGATCGGCGACGCCGCGCACGCCATCGTGCCGTTCTACGGCCAGGGCGCGAACTGCGCCTTCGAGGACGTGGTCGAACTGGACCGCTGCCTCGACGAGTGCGACGACGAGTGGGCCGCCGCGTTGCCGCTGTTCGAGCGCCGCCGCCAGGACGACGCCGAGGCGATCGCCCGGATGGCGCTCGCCAACTTCGTGGAGATGCGGGACAAGGTCGCCTCCCCGGTGTTCCGGGCCCGCAAGACCGTCGAGCACGCGCTGGAACGCGCGTTGCCCGGCCGCTACGTCTCCCAGTACGAGCTGGTCTCGTTCTCCACCACCCCGTACGCGCAGGTCCGTCGCCGGGTCCGCCGGCAGT
Organism: Micromonospora sp. WMMD975; assembly: GCF_029581215.1. NCBI lineage: Bacteria > Bacillati > Actinomycetota > Actinomycetes > Micromonosporales > Micromonosporaceae > Micromonospora > Micromonospora sp. WMMD975. Next base: position 4,398,929 of record NZ_CP120739.1, on the reverse strand, counting down.
ACGCGGCGGTCGGCGCGGTCGCGGCCGGCGCGGCGGCGCTGCTGGCCGCCGGCGTGGGCGCGGCCCTGGGGCGGCGGCGGTGACGCTCTGGGACCCCCGGCTGATGACCGGGCACGCGCCGGACGGCCCCGGCCTGCTGCGCAACTTCGTCGACGGCGCGTTCGTCGACACCGGCACCCGGTTCACCAAGCGCAGCCCGGTCACCGGCGAACCGGTCTTCGAGGTGGTCGAGGCGTCGTCCGCGGTGGTCGACGACGCCGTCGCCGCCGGCCGGGCGGCGCTGCGCGGCCCGTGGGGCCGGATGGGGGAGCGGGACCGCGCCGAGGTGCTGCGCCGGGTCGCCGACGAGTTGGAACGGCGCTTCGACGACCTGGTCGCCGCCGAGGTGGCGGACACCGGCAAGGCCATCTCGCAGGCCCGCACGCTCGACATCCCGCGCGGCGCGGCCAACTTCCGGGCGTTCGCCGAGATCGTGGCGACCGCGCCGACCGAGTCGTTCACCACGGTCACCCCGACCGGCGGCCGGGCGCTCAACTACGCGGTCCGCAAGCCGGTCGGCGTGGTCGCGGTGATCGTGCCGTGGAACCTGCCGCTGCTGCTGCTCACCTGGAAGGTCGCCCCGGCCCTGGCCTGCGGCAACGCGGTGGTGGTCAAGCCCAGCGAGGAAACCCCGGCGTCGGCCACGCTGCTGGCCGAGGTGATGGCCGCCGCCGGCGTGCCGGACGGCGTGTTCAACCTGGTGCACGGCTTCGGCCCCGACTCGGCCGGCGAGCACCTGACCCGGCACCCGGGGGTGGACGCGATCACGTTCACCGGCGAGTCCACCACCGGCAGCGCGATCATGCGGGCCGCCGCCGACGGGGTGAAGGCGGTCAGCTTCGAGCTGGGCGGCAAGAACGCCGGCCTGGTCTTCGCCGACGCCGACCTGGACGCGGCGGTCGCCGGCTCGGTCCGCTCCAGCTTCACCAACGGCGGCCAGGTCTGCCTCTGCACCGAGCGGATCTACGTGCAGCGGCCGGTCTTCGAGGAGTTCACCGCCCGGCTGGCCAAGCGCGCGGACGAACTGGCGTACGGCTGGCCGTCCGACGAGGCGACGGTGAACATGCCGCTGATCTCGCACGGGCACCGGGACAAGGTGCTCGGCCACTACGCGCTGGCCCACATCGAGGGCGCCGAGGTCCGCGCCGGGGGCGGCACGCCGCGCTTCGGCGACGGCCGCGACGGCGGCGCGTACGTGCAGCCGACCGTGCTCACCGGGCTGGGGCCGGACGCCCGGACCAACCGCGAGGAGATCTTCGGCCCGGTGGTGCACGTCGCGCCGTTCGACAGCGAGGACGAGGCGTACGCGCTCGCCAACGGCACCGACTACGGGCTGGCCGCGACCGTGTGGACCCGGGACGTGGGCCGGGCGCACCGGGCCGGGATGCGGCTGGACGCCGGCATCGTCTGGGTCAACACCTGGTTCCTGCGTGACCTGCGCACCCCGTTCGGCGGGGTGAAGGCGTCGGGCGTCGGACGCGAGGGCGGCGTGCACTCGCTCGACTTCTACTCGGAGCTGACGAACGTCTGCGTTGACCTGGCATGAGAGGAGCCGGCATGACCGTGGACATCGAGGCCGCCAACCGGGAACTGGCCGTGGCCCGGCAGGAGGGGAAACCCTGCCCGCCGTTGCGCGGCCGGCTGCTGCCGGAGGGCGACGTCGAGGCCGCGTACCAGGCGCAGCAGGTCTACACCCGGCAGCGCCTGGGCAAGGGGCACCGCCGGGTCGGCGCGAAGATCGGCCTGACGTCCCGGGCGGTGCAGGAGAGCTTCGGGGTCTTCCAGCCCGACTTCGGGGTGCTCTTCGACGACATGGCCGTCGGCGACGGCGAGGAGGTGCCGATCGGTCGGCTGCTCCAGCCCCGGGTGGAGGCGGAGATCGCCTTCGTGCTCGGGGCCGACCTGCCGGACGAGCGGGTCACCACGGTGGACCTGATCCGCGCCGTGGACCACGTGCTGCCGGCCATCGAGATCGTCGACTCGCGGGTCGCCGACTGGGACATCTCCATCGTGGACACCGTGGCGGACAACGCCTCGAGCGGGTTGTTCGTGCTCGGCACCGCGCCCCGCCGGCTCGCCGACGTGGACCTGCGGCTGTGCGGGATGGTGCTGGAGCACGCCGGGGAGCCGGTCTCGGTCGGCGCGGGCGCGGCCTGCCTCGGCAACCCGCTGCACGCGCTGCGGTGGCTGGCCGAGACCATGGCCCGCGCCGGCGACCCGCTGCGGACCGGGGACGTGGTGCTCTCCGGCGCGCTCGGCCCGATGGTGCCGGTCACCCCGGGCGCCGGGTACGAGGCGCGGATCTCCGGGCTCGGCTCGGTGCGTACCTGCTTCTCGAAGGAGACCTCATGACTGTCGGCGTGGCGGTGCTCGGGTCGGGCAACATCGGCACCGACCTGATGATCAAGGTGTTGCGGCTCAGCGACACCCTGAAGATGGTGGCGATGGCCGGCATCGACCCGGCCTCCGACGGCCTGGCCCGGGCCCGCCGGCTCGGCGTGACCACCACCGCCGAGGGCGTCGACGGCCTCGTGGCGCTGCCCGAGTTCGCCCACGTCCAGCTCGTCTTCGACGCCACCTCGGCCGGCGCGCACAGGCGTCACGACGAGGTGCTGCGCGCGCACGGCCGCACCGTGGTCGACCTGACGCCGGCCGCGCTCGGCCCGTACGTGGTGCCGCCGGTCAACCTCGACGAGCACCTGGCCGAGCCGAACGTCAACATGGTCACCTGCGGTGGGCAGGCCACCGTGCCGATCGTGCACGCGGTCGGCCGGGTCACCCCGGTCGCGTACGGGGAGATCGTCGCCTCGATCGCCTCGAAGTCGGCCGGTCCGGGCACCCGGGCCAACATCGACGAGTTCACCGAGACCACCGCGCGGGCCATCGAGGTGGTCGGCGGCGCCGGGCGCGGCAAGGCCATCATCGTGCTGAACCCGGCCGACCCGCCGCTGCTGATGCGCGACACCGTCTACTGCCTCTGCCCGGACGCCGACGCCGACCGGGCGGCGATCGCCGCGTCGGTGGCCGACATGGTGAAGACCGTGCAGGAGTACGTCCCCGGCTACCGGCTCAAGCAGGACGTGCAGTTCGACCCGGTGGACACGTACGCGCCGGTGCTCGGCCGGCACTTCCGCGGCCTTCAGGTGTCGGTGTTCCTGGAGGTCTCCGGCGCCGGGCACTACCTGCCCGCGTACGCCGGGAACCTGGACATCATGACGTCGGCCGCCCTGCGCACCGCCGAGCGGCTGGTGGCCCTGCGCGCCAAGGGGGTGCCGGCATGACCGACCTCTACATCCAGGACGTGACGCTGCGCGACGGCATGCACGCCATCGCCCACCGCTACACCACCGACCAGGTGCGTACCATCGCCGCCGCGCTGGACGCGGCCGGGGTGGCCGCGATCGAGGTGGCGCACGGCGACGGGCTGGCCGGCTCCAGCGTCAACTACGGCCACGGGGCCGCCGCCGACGCGGACTGGATCTCCGCCGCCGCCGAGGTGCTGACGAACGCGCGGCTGACCACGCTGTTGCTACCCGGCATCGGCACCATCGCCGACCTGAAGGCGGCGAAGGCGCTCGGGGTGACGAGCGTGCGGATCGCCACCCACTGCACCGAGGCGGACATCTCCGCCCAGCACATCGCCTGGGCCCGGGAGAACGACATGGACGTCTCCGGGTTCCTGATGATGTCCCACCTGAACGATCCGGCCGGGCTGGCCGCCCAGGCCAGGCTGATGGAGTCGTACGGCGCGCACTGCGTCTACGTCACCGACTCCGGCGGCCGGCTGCTGATGTCCGACGTGGCGCAGCGGGTCGACGCGTACCGGCAGGTGTTGGCGCCGGAGACGCAGATCGGCATCCACGCGCACCACAACCTGTCCCTGGGCGTGGCGAACAGCGTGCTGGCGGTCGAGCACGGCCGGATCCTCGGCGCCGGCCCGCTCGGTTCTCCGTCCGGACGGACCGTCCGGGTGGATGCGTCGCTGGCCGGCATGGGCGCCGGCGCGGGCAACGCGCCGCTGGAGGTCTTCGTCGCGGTCGCCGAGCTGCACGGCTGGAAGCACGGCTGCGACGTGTTCGCGCTGATGGACGCCGCCGACGACCTGGTCCGCCCGGTGCAGGACCGGCCGGTGCAGGTCGACCGGGAGACGCTCTCCCTGGGGTACGCGGGCGTCTACTCCAGCTTCCTGCGCCACGCCGAGCGGGCGTCGGCGAAGTACGGGGTGGACGTCCGCTCGATCCTGGTCGAGTTGGGTCGCCGCCGGATGGTCGGCGGCCAGGAGGACATGATCGTGGACGTGGCACTGGACCTGGCGAGCAAGGAGAGCACCTCATGAGCGGGCCGGACGTCGCGGGGATCGCGGAGAAGCTGGGCGCGGCGGCCGACACCGCCACCGCGATCCCGCAGCTCGCCGCCGAGACCGGCCTCGACGTGGACGCCGCGTACGCGGTGCAGGAGGCGCTTGTGCGGCGCCGCCTCGACCGGGGTGAGCGGCTGGTCGGGCTGAAGATGGGGCTGACCAGCAAGGCCAAGATGGCTCAGGTCGGCGTGGACGAGGTGATCTGGGGTCGGCTGACCGACCGGATGCGGGTGCCCGACGGCGGCACGGTCGACGTGGGTGACTTCATCCACCCCCGGGTCGAGCCGGAGGTGGCGTTCCTGCTGGACCGGCTGCCCGAACCCGGTGAGCCGGTCGGCTCGTTCACCCGGGCCGTGCGCGCGGTCGCCCCGGCGATCGAGTTGATCGACTCCCGGTACGCCAACTTCACCTTCTCGCTGCCGGACGTGGTCGCCGACAACACCTCGGCCGCCGCGTTCGTGGTCGGCCCCTGGTCGCCGGTGCCGGACGGGTTGGACAATCTGGGGGTGCTGCTGGAGGTCGACGGGCGGGTGGCGCAGGTCGGCTCGACCGCCGCCATCCTCGGCGACCCGCGCCGCGCGCTCGACGAGGGCCTGCGGCTGGCCGGCCGGCACGGCGTCCGGCTGCGCAAGGGCTGGGTGTTCCTGGCCGGCGCGGCCACCGCCGCGGTGCCGCTGCGCCCCGGCGCGCACGTCCGCGCGGTCGTGGAGAAGCTCGGCACGGCGTCCCTGAGGGCCCGCCCATGACCAGCTGGGTGGTGGCGGGCAAGGCCGTGCCGCGCGGGGCGTTCCCGCACGTCAAGGTCGCGGGCGGGTTCGTCTTCGTCTCCGGTACGTCGTCGCGCCGGCCGGACAACACGTTCGCCGGCGTGTCGGTGGACGAGTTCGGCACCACCGACCTCGACATCCGGGCGCAGACCCGGGCCGTGATCGACAATCTCCGCGACCTGCTCCGCTCGGTCGGCGCCGAGCTGACCGACCTGGTGCAGGTGACCAGCTACCTGGTCAGCATGAACGACTTCGGTGGCTACAACGAGGTCTGGGCGGAGTTCTTCGACGCCACCGGTCCGACCCGGACCACGGTGGCCGTGCACCAGCTTCCGCATCCGCACCTGCTGATCGAGATGCAGGCCGTGGCCCTACTTCCGTCGGGAGGTCCGTCATGAGTGAGATCGCCGAGCCGTTCAGCTTCGCCGGCTGGATCGGGGACAACCAGCACCTGCTCAAGCCACCGGTGGGCAACAAGGAGATGCTGCCCGGCAGCGACGACTTCATCGTCATGGTGGTGGGCGGGCCGAACCAGCGCACCGACTTCCACGTCGACCCGTACGAGGAGTTCTTCTTCCAGGTCAAGGGCAACATGCACATCAACCTGATGACGCCCGAGGGCCCGCGTACGGTGCACGTGCGCGAGGGGCAGATGTGGATGCTGCCGCGCAACACCCCGCACTCGCCGCAGCGCCCGGAGGCCGGCTCGATCGGCATGGTGATCGAGCGGGTCCGCGAGGAGGGCACGCTGGAGAAGTTCCAGTGGTACTGCGCCGAGTGCAGCCACCAGGTGTACGAGGTGGAGTTGCAGGTGCGCGACATCGCCGCCGACCTGCCCCCGGTCTTCGCCGCGTTCTACGGCGACGAGACCGCCCGCACCTGCGACAACTGCGGCGCGCTGCACCCGGGCAAGGGCTGATGCCGGTGCCGGTGGTGGACGTGCACACCCACGTCGTACCGAAGGGGTGGCCGGATCTCGCCGCGGCCTGCGGCGGGTCCGGCTGGCCGTGGCTGCGGGTGGACTCCGAGCGCGCCGCCATGATCATGGTGGGGGAGACCGAGTTCCGGCCGGTCGGCGCGTCCTGCTGGGACGCGCCCACCCGGCTCGCCGACATGGCCGCCGACGGCGTCGACGTGCAGGTGGTCTCGCCCACCCCGGTCTTCTTCGGCTACGACCGCCCGGCCGACCAGGCGGCCAAGGTGTCCCGGATCTTCAACGACCTCACCCTTGAGGTCACCGTGGCCGGCGACGGCCGGCTGGTGCCGTTCTGCCAGGTGCCGCTCCAGGATCCGGACGCCGCCTGCGCCGAGCTGGACCGCTGCCTCGCCGCCGGGCACGCCGGCGTGGAGATCGGCAACCACGTCGGCGACCGGGACCTCGACGACGCCGGCGTCGTGCAGTTCCTGACCCACTGCGCCGAGGTCGGCGCGCCGGTCTTCGTGCACCCGTGGGACATGCCCGGCGGCCCCCGGCTGAACCGGTGGATGGCCCGCTGGCTGGCCGGGATGCCGGCCGAGACGCACCTGTCGGTGCTGGCGCTGATCCTCGGCGGGGTGTTCGACCGGGTGCCGGAGACGCTGCGGATCTGCTTCGCCCACGGCGGCGGTAGCTTCCCGTTCTGGCTGGGCCGCGCCGACAACGCCTGGCACCGCCGGGGCGACCTGGTACGCGGCGCGTCGGCCGCGCCACCCAGCTCCTACGTCGACCGGTTCAGCGTCGACTCGGTGGTGTTCGAGCCGGCCGCGCTGCGGCTGCTGGTGGACACCATGGGCGCCGAGCGGGTGCTGCTCGGCAGCGACTACCCGTACCCGCTGGGGGAGCGGCCGGTCGGGCAGGTGGTGCACCGTTCGGACTTCCTCACCGACGCCCAGCGGACCGCGCTGCTCGGCGGCAACGCCCTGCGCTTCCTCGGCTCGGGCGTGCTCGCCGAGCGGAGCGAGGCGATCCGGGAGCTGCTGTCGATCGATCGGGACTGGACCGGCATCGTCGACGACGACAAGGTGGCGCCGGCCTGACGCGACGGGCGCGTCCGTCGCCGATCCGGCGACGGACGAACCCGAAACTTCCGCGTGGGCGGGTCAGGAGTGCGGGCAGGTGTCCCGGTACTCCTGGATGGCGCTGCCCCGGGGTGCCGGGCAGAGGAACTGCTCGTAGCGGGTGTCGTCGTCGACGAACCGCTTGAGCCAGGAGATGCTGTACTTCGCGATGGTCACGTTCGGCGAGGTCGGCGCCGAGTGGCCGGCGGCGTTCAACTCCAGGTACGCCTTGTCGAGGCTGGCCGGCAGGCTGGTGTAGAACGGCTCCGAGTGCGACGAGACCGGGGCCGTGGTGTCGTTCTCGGCACCGATGACAAGCGTCGGCACGCGCACCGACGACCAGTTCTTCACGGTGTGCCAGCCGGTCAGCGGGATCGCCGCCTGGAGGCTCGGCCGGGCGGCTGCCGCCGAGAGGCTGCCGCCGCCGCCCATCGAGTGTCCCATCACGGCGAGCCGGTTCCGGTCCACCCGGGTACGCACCGAGCTGCTGTTGGCCAGGTAGTCCACGGCGGCCAGGAGTTGGGTGCCCCGGCTGGCCGGCTGGTCGTAGACGGAGAGCGTGTCGATGGTGATGACCACGAAGCCCTGGGAGGCCAGGCGCGGTCCGAGCCAGGCGACCGCGGACTGGCTGGAGGTGAAGCCGGGGGAGACGGCCACCGCGCCGAAGGTCCCCTCGGCGGTGCTGGTCGGGTAGTAGATCGTCCCGCCCCGGAAGCCGCTCACGCTCGACGCGGCGACAGTGGTCTGGGCGATGGCGAACGGGCCGCGGGTGGCCTCGATGCTCGCCACCGTCGGCGCGGGGCCCCGCTGGTAGGGGTTCGCGGCAAGTGCCGTGGCGGGCGCGCCGTCGCGGGCGCCGGCCGGCGCCACGGGCAGCGCGGCGAGCCCGGCGGCGGTCAGCGCCAGCGCGAGCAGCGGGCGCAGGGCGTGCGGTAGGCGGCGGCGCGTCGGCCGGGTCGGGGGTGGGGTGCTCTGCGGGTCGGGTACGGGTTGCACGGCACGCTCCCTGGGGTGGTGGTTGCGGCGACATCAATCGGGGTCGATCGATTTGTCAATCGTCCGTGCCCCCGCGCCGGCCGGGCAATCCCGATCCGGTCATGCCAGCCGGGTATGGCCGGGCCGCCGCCGGCCGGACGTGTCGTCCGGCCGACCGACCGCCGAACGGGCAGGATGGTGGCCATGGCCGAGCCGCACGACCTGACCGCGCTGGAACAGGCCGCCGCCATCCGTCGAGGCGAACTGTCCAGCCTGGAACTCGTCGAGCACCACCTGCGCCGGGTCGACGCGCTCGGCGACACCGTCGGCGCGTTCGTCACCGTCACCGCCGACCGGGCCCGGGCCGCCGCGCGGGCCGCCGACGCCGTCCCCGCCCCGGAGCGCGGGCCGCTGCACGGGGTGCCGACCGCGATCAAGGACCTGACGCTCACCGCCGGGGTGCGGACCACGTTCGGCTCGGCCGCCTTCGCCGACTTCGTCCCGCCCGTCGACGCCGACGTGGTGCGCTTCCTGGCCGACGCCGGGCTGGTCAGCCTCGGCAAGACCACCACCTCCGAGCTGGGCTGCTCGCTCTACTCCGAAGGGCGGGTCGCGCCGCCGGCCCGCAACCCGTGGGACCCGGCGTACACCGCCGGCGGGTCCAGCGGCGGCGCGGCGGCCACGGTGGCCGCCGGCCTGGCCCCGGTGGCGCAGGGCTCCGACGGCGGCGGTTCGCTGCGCATCCCGGCCGCGCTCTGCGGCCTGGTCGGCCACAAACCCAGCCGGGGGCTGGTCTCCGGCGGCCCGCTCGGCTTCGGCGCGTTCGGGCTGCCCACCAACGGGCCGCTCGGCCGCACCGTCGCCGACGTGGCGGCGCTGCTCGACGTGCTGGCGCAGCCGGTGCCCGGCGAGCCGTACCTGCCGCCCGCCACACCCGCCGGCGGCCACCTCGGCGCCGCCCGCCGCGCCGACCCCGGCCGGCTGCGGATCGGCCGCTTCACCACCCCGATGCTCGCCGACGAGCCGGTCCACCCCGACTGCGTCGCCGCCGTCGACCGGGCCGCCGCGCTGCTCGCCGACGCCGGCCACGAGGTGGTCGACGTCCCCGCACCGCTCGGCCCCGAGGTGTGGCCGATGTTCGAAACCGTCTGGTACGCGCTGGCGCTCGCCCCGGTGCCCGCCGGCCGGGAGGGCGAACTGCTGCCACTGACCCGCCTCCTGCGCGAGCGCGGAGCGGCGATCGGCGCCGGCCGGCTGATGGCCGCGCTCGGCGAGCTACAGGCCCAGGTACGCCGCGGCGTACGCCGTACCGCCGGCTGTGACCTGCTGCTCTGCCCCACGCTCGCGGCGCCGCAGGCGCGGGTCGGCGCGTTCGCCGCGCTCGACCCGGCGGAGGATTTCGACAGGCAGCGGCGCTTCTCGCCGTACTGCGCCGTCTTCAACGTCACCGGCGATCCGTCCGTTTCGCTGCCGGTCGGCCGGACCGCCGAGGGCCTGCCGGTCGGGGTGCTGCTCACCGGCCGGTACGGCGACGACGCCACATTGATCGCCACAGCCGCGCAACTGGAGCACCGCTGTGGCGGATGGGATCAGCACCCCGCAATCTGGCGGGCCGTCGACTCCGCTAACGTGAACAGCACAAGCGAGGTCGGGCACGGCCCGTCGTGACCGTCCATCCGACCCGGAACATTCCTGGTCTCTTTCCGCCTGGGGGCGTTGGGATTGTCTGTTACCGAGACGTTGGTGTTCTTCGCCGGCATCCCGCTCGCCGCGGTGCTGCTGATCGCCGGCCTGGCGGCGGCCGGCAGCCGTGGCCACGGTGGCGGCGCCAAGCGCTACCGGCCGGGCCGGCCCTTCGACTTCACTCCGGTGTGGTTCCTGGGCCGCCCGGAGCAGTTGGCCGACTCGGCCGGCGCCGCGCTGACCGCCGGCGCCCAGGCGCCGGCGCTGACGAGCCGCAAGCAGGAGCAGGCCGGCCGGGAGGCGCCGGCCGGTGGAACCGGAGGCGCAAGTGACCGTTGGTGAAGCGCGGCCCACGACGGGGGCGGACACTCCGCCCGACGTGCTGGACGGGCCGTTCTCGACCCGGCAACTGCTCCGCATCGACGAGGCGCTCCGCCTGGCCGACCAGGGCACCGGCCTGATCTTCTCGATCTACGTGGGCGGCCTCGACGAGCCGGTCCGGGAGCACGCCGAGCGGCTGCACCGGCAGCTCGCCGAGCCGGACAAGTCGGTGCTGATCGCGATCTCACCCAACCAGCGGCAGTTGGAGATCGTCACCGGCAAGTACGCGCGCAAGCGCATCCCCGACACGTACGCCAAACTGGCCGCGCTCTCCATGGTGGCCGCCTTCGGCGGCGGCGACCTGGCCGGCGGCGTCATCCAGGGCCTCGACCAGCTCGCCAGCCACGCCGGCAAGGGCTGATCACCGGGCCGCACACCGACGAAGCCCGGCCCGCGTACGTGCGGGCCGGGCTTTCTCGCGCGCTCAGCGGGGCCAGGCGGACGGATCGAGCCGCATCGGCCATGGCTCGTCGAGCTGCACCGGATCGTCCGGCCCGAGAGTCCCGACCAGGTCGTAGTGCACGCCCTTCACCAAGTGGTAGCGGTAAACGACCGGGCCGAAGTCCCCCTGCTCGACCCGCCAGTAGTGCGAGATGCCAGCCTCGGCGTAGAGCGCGGGTTTGGTAAAACGATCATGCCGCCGGCTGTTGGGCGACTCCACCTCGACAACCAGCGCAACGTTCGTCGGTTCTGCCCACATCTGTTTCCGAGGTGCATCCGGCTTGAGTACGGTGATGTCCGGAATCAAGTTGCCCTCCGGCACTCGTACTCCGATCTCGCGAATCACCCGCCAACCCTCCGGGGCAACCTGTCGCAAGGCCATCCGGATATCGTCCGCGATCTCGTGGTGCTCCGGCAGGGCCGGTGGGGTCACGTGCAGGCTCCCGTCGATGATCTCGTAGTGGTTTCCGTCCTCCGGAAGGTCGGACAGATCGTCTTCCTGCCACGGCCGCTCCGGTGGGCGCCACTCGTGGGTCGGTTGTGCCATCACGTCCACCTCCTCCGTACACGATAAGCGGCCGGGGCCGGCGCGGGCCTGCGCCCACGCCGGCCCCGGCCGGCGTACCCCCGATCAGGCGCTGCGGGCGTCCCGCTCGCGGGCCTTCAGCGCGCGGACCACGCCGTCGCGGCCCTCGGCCACCAGACGGCGCAGCGACGCCGGCCGGCCGTCCCGGGCCAGCCACCCGTCAGTGGCCGCGACCGTGTCCTCGTCGACCAGGTACGACGGGTAGGCGAGCTGCACGAACTCCTGCGCCGGCTCGCTGTCCCGCTGCGCCCAGACCTGATCCACCGCGTCGAAGTAACGCTCCCGGTAGGGCGCGGTCAGCTCCACCTGCGCCGGGTGGGTCAAGCCCTGCAACAGCGCCCGGTTGCGCCAGTTGGGCAGCGCCTCCGGGCCGGTGAGCTGTGCCCACACCGCCGCCTTGTTCGCCTCGGTCGGCACCAGCGCGTACGCGTACGCGGCCTCCCGCTCGCCGCTCGCGGTGCGGTCGTTGGCCAGCTCGGCGTCCACCTCGGCGGCCCCGGCCGCGCCGTTGGCGACGAGCGACTGCAACACGGTCCAGCGCAGCTCGGTGTCGACGGTCAACCCGCCCGGCACCCCGCTGCCGTCCAGCCAGCCGCGCAACGTCGCCAGGTCCTCGCTGGAACGGGCCGACGAGGCGTACGCCCGGGCCCAGGCGAGCTGGAACCCGCTGCCCGGCTCGGCCGCGGCGAGCGCCGTCCGCGCGGTACGGGCCACGTCGGCCCAGCCGGTCGGCGCCCACGCCGGGTCGGCGTAGAAGGTGAGCGCGGTGGTCGCCTGCCGCAACGTGGCGGTCACCAGGTTGATGTCGGTCTCGGCGGTCAGTCCGGCCAACACCAGCGCCACGTAGTCGCGCGCCGACAGCTCGGCGTCGCGGGTCATGTCCCAGGCGGCCGTCCAGCACAACGCCCGGGCCAGCGACGAGTCGAAGCCGGCGATGTGCTGCACCACCGTCGACATGGACCGCTCGTCCAGCCGCAGCTTGGTGTAGGTGAGATCCTCGTCGTTGAGCAGCAGCACGTCCGCGGCGGGCTTGCCGTGCAGCGCGGACAACTCGGTCAGCTCGCCGGTCACGTCCACCTCGACCAGTTCCCGGCGGACCAGCCGGCCGTCGGTCAGGTCGTAGAGGCCCACGCCGATCCGGTGGGTGCGCAGCGTCGGGTGCCCGGCCGGCGCCTCCTGCCGGACCACCACCCGCTCGTACGCGCCGTCCGCGTCGACGGTCACCTCCGGGCGCAGCGTGTTGACCTGCGCGGTCTCCAACCACTGGGCGGCGAACTTGCGCAGCTCCCGGCCGGAGGCCGCCTCCAGCTCGGAGAGCAGGTCGTCGAAGGTGGCGTTGCCCCAGGCGTGCTTGCCGAAGTAGGCCCGCAGACCGGCCACGAACGGCTCCTCGCCCACGTACGCGACGAGCTGCTTGAGCACGCTGGCGCCCTTGGCGTACGTGATGCCGTCGAAGTTGACCTCGACGGCCTCCAGGTCCGGCATCTCACAGTAGACCGGGTGCGTGGAGGAGAGCTGGTCCTGCCGGTAACCCCAGTTCTTCCGGATGGACAGGAACGTCGTCCAGGCGTCGGTGAAGCGGGTGGCGTGCGTGTTGCACCAGTGGCTGGCCCACTCGGCGAACGACTCGTTCAACCACAGGTCGTTCCACCAACGCATGGTGACCAGGTCACCGAACCACATGTGCGCCAGCTCGTGCAGGATCGTGTTGGCGCGCTGCTCGTACTCGAAGTCGGTGACCTGCGAACGGAAGATGTAGTGCGACTCGGCGTGCGTGACGCAGCCGAAGTTCTCCATCGCGCCGGCGTTGAAGTCCGGCACCCAGAGCTGGTCGTACTTGGGCAGCGGGTAGCGCACGCCGAACTTCTCCTGGAAGAAGTCGAAGCCCTGCGTGGTGATCAGGTGCAGCTCGTCCGCGTCCATGTGGGGCGCCATGCTGGCCCGGCAGAAGTAGCCCATGTCGATGCCGTCGTGGGTGTGCCGCACCTCGTGGTACGGCCCAGCGCAGAGCGCGGTGATGTAGGTGCTCATCCGCTCCGACACGGCGAAGTGCAGCGTCTTCAGGCCCTCACCGGCGGCCTCCTCACGGGCCACCGGCATGTTCGACACGACCTTCCAGTGGTCGGCGACGGTGGCGTGCCAGGTGTAGACGCTCTTCAGGTCCGGCTGGTCGAAGCAGGCGAAGACCCGCTGCGCGTCGGCGGTCTCGAACTGGCTGTAGAGGTAGGTCTCGCCGTCCACCGGGTCGACAGTGCGATGCAGGCCCTGCCCGCTGTTCGAGTAGCCGAAGTCGGCGTCGACCACGAGGACGTTCTCGGCCGCGAGACCGGTAAGCGTGAGGCCCTTCTCGGCGGACCAGCCGGACAGGTCGACCGCCTCGCCGTTGAGCGTGGCCGCACGCACCGAGTCGGCCGCCGCCTCGATGAAGGTGGTCGCTCCCGGCTCGGCGCAGCGGAACCGGACCTCGGTCACCGAACGGAACGTGCGACCGGTGGGCTGCACCGCGGTCGACAGGTCAAGGCTGATGTCGTACCCGGTCACCTCGAGCAGGCGGGCCCGCTCGGTCGCCTCGACCTGGGTCAGGTTGCGCACTCCCGGCACTGTTCGTCTCCATCCCACTCGTCTCGCCGCGCCCCGCGGCACCGGTCTCTGCCGGGTCCGCTCGTGACGGCCCGCCGAGAACCGAGTCTTCCATGCACGCACCGCATTCGGTGGTCGAGGTCACGCTCTCATTCCGCTACCGGTCGATGCGGCGCGGGGTGAGGATCGGAAGGTGAAGGCGTCGGAGTTCCGGCGCCGTGCAGGCGTCGGGGTTCCGGCGCGGAAAAGACGTGAAGGGACGACACCGTGACCGAACGTGTCACCGCGGACATGTGGTTCGACCCGCTGTGTCCGTGGGCGTGGATCACCTCCCGCTGGCTGCTCGAGGTCGAGCAGGTCCGGGACGTGGACATCCGCTACCACGTGATGAGCCTGGCCGTGCTCAACGAGGGCCGGGACCTGCCGGAGGAATACCAGGAACTGATGCGCAAGGGCTGGGGCCCGGTGCGGGTGTGCGTCGCCGTCGAGCAGGCGCACGGCGCCGAGACGCTGGCGAAGCTCTACACCGCGATGGGCACCCGGATCCACCTCGGCAAGGAGGAGTTGGGCCGGGACATGCTGGTGGGCGCGCTCACCGACGTCGGGCTCGACCCGGCGCTCGCCGACGCCGCCGAGTCGACGGAGTACGACGACGCGCTGCGGGCCAGCCACGAGGCCGGCATGCGCCCGGTCGGCACCGAGGTGGGCACCCCCGTGGTCCACGCTCCAGGTCCGGACGGCAGCGGGACCGTCGCCTTCTTCGGCCCGGTGATCACCCCGGCGCCGAAGGGCGAGGCGGCCGGCCGCCTGTGGGACGGCGTCCTCCTGGTCTCCGCCACGCCCGGCTTCTACGAGCTCAAGCGCACCCGCACCCAGCCCCCCATCTTCGACTGAGGTGTAAGGAGGGGCCCCCGCTTAACGCCTCCGGTATAGGAGGGGGCCCCGCTTAACACCACACCCCCGCTCAAGGCGCCGCGCCGCGCGCCGAGCCCCGTGCCGCCCGTCACCGGGCCGGTGCGGGGCTCGTTTCACCGGGTGTTCCAGCCGGCGGCCCGACCGTGGCCGCGCCACGGCAGCTCCGGGAGGCGTACTCATGGGTAAGCACCGCCGTCTGTCCGACGACGCGCCGCCGTCGGCGGCCGAGGACTCCGGTGCGACGTACTGGTCGGTGGCCGAGGGTGGCTGGCCCTCCGGCGCGCCCGAGCTGGCCGACCTGCTGGCCCCGCCGATCGTGGTCGGCGTGGCCCGGGTGGCGGCCACCTCCCGGGTGCACCCGGCCGCCGTCGGGGCGACGACGGTACGCCTCCACGCCGGCTCCCGCGCGACCGTGCCGGCCCGCCGCTCGCCCGCCGTCGGCCGGCACCGCAACGTCACCGCATGAGTCGCCCGATTGTTAAGCGGGGCCCCCTCCTCTACCGGAGGCGTTAAGCGGGGCCCCCGCCTTTCACTCAGTGAGAGGAGGTGAGTCCGGCGGCGAGGGCGGGGCGGGCGCGGGTAGCGTCAGCGGGCATGACGGTCGTGCATCCGATCGCCCGGGCCTGGATCACCACTGGCGGCACCGGCGCGCAGAACTACGACGAGTTCGCCGACGACGCGGAGATCACCGCCATCGTCGAGGCGAACCCGCACAGTGCCCTCGGCATCGAGATGCCCCACCGGGCGCCGGGCAGCCTCGGCAGTTCGTTCCTCGAGGCGCTCCCGGACGCGGTGGACCGCCTCACCGAGGCGAAGGCGGACGGCAGCTACACCCCGGCCGAGCAGGTCGTGGTGCTCTACCGGATCAGCGCGCCGGGCGAGGAGAGCGCGTACGGGCTGTGGGCGATGGTCGACACCGACCAGATCTCCACCCGCGCCGACGAGCCCGGCCTGGTGATCCGCAACGAGGACGTGTTCATCGCCAAGGTGCGGGAGCGCGTCGCGTTGGCCGAGGCGCTCGGTCACCTGCTCTCGCCCGTACTCCTGCTCCAGACCGGGCGCGGCGACGAGCTGCACGCGGCGCTCGCGGCGGCCACCGAGGCGGCCGGCGCTCCCGCCGCGACCGACCTGGACCAGTCCGGCCGTACCCACGCGATCTGGCTGGTCGGCCCGGGCCCGGCGCAGGACGAGCTGACCGCGTTGGCCGGCGGCGGCGAGCTGGTGGTCGCGGACGGCAACCACCGCAGCCTGGCCGCGCAGACCGGCGGTTTCCCGCGCTTCCTCTCGGTGATCACCACGCCTGCGTCGGTCGCCATCCAGCCCTACAACCGGCTGGTCAGCGAGCTGACCACCACCCCGGACGAGCTGCTCGACCGGCTCCGCGCCGCGGGCGCCGAGGTCACCCCGGCCGCCGGCCCGGTCGAGGTCCCGGCCACCGGCGGCACCGTGCACCTCCACCTCGCCAGCGGTGGGTACGCGGTGACGCTGCCGCACACCGGCGACGACCGGTTGGAGAACCTCGACCACGCGCTCGTCGAGCGGTTGCTGCTGCGTGAGGCGTTGGGCCTCGACCCGGGCGACAAGCGGATCACGTACGTGGGCGGCGACTACCCGGCGAGCTGGCTCACCGGCGAGGTCGACGCCGGCCGGGCCGAGCTGGCCGTGCTGGTGGCGCCCGTGACCGTGGACGACTTCGTCGCGGTCAACCTGGCCCGGGAGAAGATGCCGCGTAAGAGCACCTGGTTCACCCCGAAGGCACGGGCCGGCCTGGTGGTGGCCGAGATCCCCCGTTGATCGGCGTGTGACGAATCCGCCTCCGGGCCGCTGCCCGGGCACCGGCTCGGAGGCGGGCCTGTCAGACTGCGCGGTATGCGCGTCTACCTGGGATCCGACCACGCCGGTTTCGAGCTGAAGGTGCACCTGGCCAATCACCTGGCCAAACAGGGCTACGAGGTGGTGGACGTGGGTCCGCGCACCTTCGACCCGGACGACGACTACCCGGCGTTCTGCCTGCACACCGGCGATCGGGTGGTCGGCGATCCGGGCAGCCTCGGCGTGGTGATCGGCGGTTCCGGCAACGGCGAGCAGATCGCCGCGAACAAGGTGGCGGGGGTGCGTGCGGCGCTCGCCTGGAACGTCGACACCGCGCAGCTCTCCCGGGAGCACAACGACGCCAACGTCATCGCGATCGGGGCGCGGCAGCACACGCTCGACGAGGCCACCGCCCTGGTCGAGGCGTTCCTGACCACCGCGTTCTCCGGCAACCCCCGGCACAGTCGGCGGATCGCCCAGGTGGCCGACTACGAGAAGAGCCGCCGGCTGCCCGAGTTGCCCGCCTGACGGGTCGCGTCCGGGGCGGCGCGTCGGTCAGCGTCCGCCGCGTGGGAGTTCTTCGCGGGGCACCCAGTTGCGGCGGACCAGCACCACTCGCTGTTCCGCCTCGGCGAGGTCGTCCTCGCTGGGGCGGGCGGCGTCCCGGGCCCGCATCGCGGCGGTCACGCTCACCTGCGACGATCCCGAGCCGACGAGGCCACGCAGTCCGCGTTCGCCCTCGTCGGCGGACGGTGCGCCACGTCGGCCCCGGTGCTCCGGCTCCGACTCGGCGCGTCGAGCGAAGCGTGGTGCCCTGACGCCGTCATCCGATGGCTCGGGCTCGCCGCGTCGGACGCCGCGCCCGGGGCGGGGCGCGACGTCGTCGTGCACCGCGGCCGTGCTCGCGCTCATCTCCCCGGCGTTCACGCCGGCGTCGGGGGGACCGCTCATGTTCCGGGCGCTGGTGTCGGGGGGGCCGCTCGTCCGGGCGCTGGCGCTGGTGTCGGGGGGACCGCTCATCTCCCCGGCGCTGACGCTGGCGTCGGCGGGACCGCTCGCCTCGCCGTGATGCCGCAGCCGCCGTCGCCGTCGCTCTGCCTCACCCACCCCCCGACCGTACCGCCCCCACCGTCCACTTTCCCGCCCCCGCCCGTCCATCCCGCGCCGGTTCTCGCCGGTCGATCATGAGGTGGGTTGGGATAATCCAGACGAGGTGCCACAACTCCTAGATCGCCGCGTGCAGGCCGAGATCTTGGAGGGAAACGGCCCCTGGAGGGGCGCTTAGCTTCCAAGATCTCTCCGGCTCCTGATATGGGAGATGGATTGTCCACCATATGGGACGGGCGCAGTGGGTGGAACGCCATGGGTGGCCCCAGGCCGTTCAGACACCCATGACGTGCCGGCCGCGCCCACGTATAAGCCCGACGAGCAGGCCCGCAGCCACTCAGAAGACCTCCATGGGGGCGGGGGCGCGGTGCCAGGGGAAGGCCGCGGTCAGGGCGGTGAGCGTGTCCGGGTGCAGCTCGCGGACCCGGCCGGCGGCGGCCAGCGCGGCCGGGGTGACGCCGCCCAGATATAGCTCACCGAGCGCACGGACGTCGCAGGCCAGCCCGGCCGGCGCGGTGGTGGCCGTGCATTCCGCGCCGGCCGGCCCGCCGACCAGCCGCCACCGCCCGCTGTTCTCCGGCAGCAGTTCGTCGGTGACCTCGATCACCACGTCGACGTCGGCGGCGTAGCGGCGGGCGGCGAGCGCGGCCGGCACGTCCACCACCCGCACCCAGAGCGCGTCGGCGAGTTGCGGGGCGAGCTGCCGGGGCTCGTCCACCAGGCGCAGCAGCGGCTCGTCCACGGCGGCGGTCGGGAAGGACAACCGCCGGGTCAGGTCGACCGAGAGCAGCAGCCGCCACAGCGCCAGGGACGCCTCCGGGGTGACCGCCACCACCTCGTCGACCCGCACCTCGCCCCGGGGGACGTCGCCGCTCCACCCTTCCTTCGTCCGGTAGAGCGCGTACCCGTCGAGCCCGTCCGGGCCGTCGTGCAACAGCACCCGGCGCTCGGTGGCACCGTCCCGCCGGCTCTTCACGTCCGCCAGGACGTACGCCCACCAGCGTTCGTCCCGGCGGGACCAGCCGGGGCGGTCGGCGCGTGCCCGCTCGTACAGCCGGGCCAGCTCGTGCCGGTGCGTGGCCGGTCGGTCCAGGCGAAGCGTGCCCTCGGCGGGCGTCGGGGCGGGCAGCCGCAGCCCGGTGGTGTCGGCGGTCAGCATCAGTCGCTGCGCCGCCGAGCCGTAGCCGAAGCGGGGGTAGATGCGGCCCTCGCTGGCCCAGAGCACCGCGAGCGGCTCGCGGCCGGCGTCGCGGATGTCGCGTAGCTGCCGCCGCATCAGCCCGGTGAGCAGGCCGCGCCGGCGGTGCGTGGGCGCGACCGCGACCATTGAGACGTGCGCGGCCGGCGCGGTCGACCCGGGCACGGTCAGGTCGCGGCCGAACGCGGCGGCGTGCGCGACCGGGGCCCCGCCGTCGCGGACCAGCAGCGAGCGTTCCGGCTCGAAGATCGGGCGTTCGACCTCCTGCACCTCCGGGTCGATCTCGCCGTGGAAGGCCAGGGCCAGCAGCGCGGCGATCTCGTCGAAGTCCTCGGCCCGGGGCACCACCGCGTCGGTCATCGCACGTGTCTACCCCACCACCGTGGGGGTCGGCACCCTATTTGCGGGGTGGCTACCCTCGGAACCGAGGCCGACGTCGGTCGAGGGGGAGGACGGAAGATGGCGGACCAGACACAACCGTGGGCGGAACGCACCGTGGAGGTGCCGCCCCAGCCGGACGTGGCACCCGGGCAGCGGGACGCGTTCCAGCGCGGGGTGGCGGCGGTCGGTCAGCCGCGTACGCCCCGAACCGAGCCCTTCCCCACGGTGGAGCACGGCGACTGGGCCGGTGAGTCGGCGCCGCGCCGGTCGATGAGCTGGCACCTCGCGCAGGCCCGTCGGGGCGGGGAGTGGAGTGCCGCCGGCGCTTTGTTCGCGTTCGTCTGCTGGGGCATCTGGGCGATCTCCGGCCGGGGGAATCTGATCGCGCCGCTGCTCACGTTCGTGCTGAGCCTGCTCACCGCGGTCGGGGTGTTCGCGCTGGTGCGGCTGCTCGGCCGGCTGATCCTGGAACGGCAACTCGGCCGGGTGCGCCGCAGCGCCCGCGGCGCGCACATGATCACCGCGTTGTTCCTGGCCGGCGTCGGCGTGGCCTATCTTCAGCAGACCGAGTGGGTGGTCTCGGCCTGGAACTGGGTCACCGGCAACTGAGCCGCGTGGCGGCGGGCGGGTCGGCGTGGTGCCGCCCGCCCGCGCGCCCGGTCGCGGTACGCCGCGACGCCGGCCGTCACTCCACCAGGACGGCGCTGGCATTACCCGGCCCGGCCCGGTTCATCCGTCGCCCGTCGGGGTGAGCGGCGCTCCGCGAACTCACGGGCGGCGTCGCCCACTCCCGCTCAAGCTCACATTCGGTCACCGCCGGGTCGGTCACCCGGCGAACCGGTACAGCCGGAACTCCTTCTCCGCGCCGCACACCAGCATCTCGGTGTTCCACGAGCAGGACTCGCTGCGGATCTGCGTCACCTTCCCCATCTCGTACGGCTTGCCGTCCACCGCGAGCCCGGCCAGGACGCGGTCGTCCTCGTAGCCGCTCGGTTCCTTGTCGAACAGCAGCAGGTTGCCGGCGTCCAGCCGGACCGCCACGCCGTCGCGGTCGCTCAACCTGACCGTGCCGTCCGGCGTGAACAGCGTCACCGCGTCCCGTGGGGTGTCCCGTTCGGCGAGCAGGTGGTCGCCGAGCGGGACCAGCCGCCGCGTCCGTGGCGCCGGCCAGTGCCGACTGTCCTCGCCCTCGGTGGCCACCACCACCCGGGCGTCGTCCGCGCCGGCGCTCGGCACCTCCAGCAGGCAGGCACGGTGCTCGCCGCAGCTGACAAGCGCCTGCGCCCGGCTGCCGGCCTCGGTCGCCTCGTACAGCACGTCGGGCACGCCGAGCGCGCCGAGATCGTAGGACACGAGCCGCAGGCTCCGGCCGCTCTCCGCCACGTACAACCGGTCGTCGCGGGCGGCCACCGGGTCGTCGAGGTCGGCCACGTTGCCCCGGCTGCGCAGGATCTTCCCGTCCGTCATGGCGAGCACCCGCACCGAGCGGTCCGCGCCGACCTGCACCAGCCGGTCCGCGCTGCCGGACCAGGGCGCGCGCGGCGAGCCGTCCGCGTATGCCGCGCCGTCGAGCGCCGCGCCGGTGCCGACCGGCACCACCACGGTGCGCGTGTCGCCGTACTCGCTGCGTGGGTTGTCCCGCGTCCACCGCGGCCGGCCGTCGTCCAGCCGCAGCCCGACCAGCCGGTTGCCGGCGCGGTCCACCCAGACCAGCGTGTCGGCCCCGGGCAGGATTTCGTCGTCGCCGTGGATGTCGACGGCCCACCGCTGCGCACCGCTGCCGCCGTCGAGCACCAGCAGGGGCCGGGGCGTGCTGGAACCGGAGGCGTCGGCGACGACGGCGACCCCGTCGGGCAGCGCCCGGATCCCGGCCCACCGGTCGGCGCTCGCCGGGGTCGGCTTCTCCCAGATCTTCCGACCGGTGGCCGGGTCCACGGCGACCACGTTCAGCCGGTCGTCCGGCAGCGACCAGGCCAGGTAGGCGCGGTCGGCAAGCATCGCGGTGAACATCCCGTCCGGCCGCTCGTCACCCGCGGCGATGCTCCCGACCAGCTCCGGCGAGTGGAAGTCGAGCGCCGGGTGCCGGTCCCGGAACACCCAGAGCAGCGTCGCGGCGACCAGGCCGACCACGGTCAGGCCGGCGCCCAGCGCGATCCAGCGACCGCGCCGGCTGCGTCCCGGTCGGCCACCGCCGGCCGGCGGCGCGCCAGCCGGCGATCCGGGCCCGCCGGGACCGGCCGGCGAGGAGGGCCAAGGGGGTACGCCGGGCGCGGCGTACGCCGACGCGTCGGAACCGGGCGGCGGGGGAGCAGGGTACGCGTGCCCTCGCGCGTATGCGGCTGGGATGGGTGCGGGTGGTGCGGAGGTCGGGGCGTACCCGGGCGGGGTGGGGCCGGGTGGTGCGGAGGTCGGGGCGTACCCGGGCGGGGTGGGACGGGCCGGGTCGGCGACGAGCGTGCCGTGCGGGCCGCCGGGCGCGGTGGTCGCCGCGTCGGCGGCCGCGCCGTGCGGGCCGAACGCCGCGGCCCGGTCCTCCCGGGTCGGGCCGGGCGTCGCGTGGGCCACTGTCGTCTCCGGTCCCCGCGTGCCGGCCGGGTCGGCCGGGTCGGCGTGCGCCGGCGGCCCCTCGGGTTCCGCCGGCGGGCGCACGGGTTGCGCCGGCGCGGCGGGCCGACCGGCCCGGCGGGGCAGCGGCAGGTCGGTGAGCGCCCCCTCGGCGACCGGCAGTTCCGGCTGTTCCAGCACGGTCGGCGCGATGCCCAGCTCGGCGTGGAGCAGCCGGGCCACGAGCGGCACCCGGGTCGACCCGCCGACCAGGAAGAGGCCGGAGAGCTGTTCCGGGCGCAGACCGGCGGCGGCGGTCACGTTCCGGGTCTCGGCGACGGCGCGTGCGAGCAGCGGCGCGGCGAGGCGCTCGAAGTCCGCCCGGGTCAGCGGGAACGCCGCCTCGACCCCCGGTACGGCCACCGGCGCGACCGTGGCCCGGGAGAGCATCTCCTTCGCGCCGCGCACGTTGTCCCAGAGCTGCTGCCGGTCCCGCCGGTCGGCGGTGGCCGCCGGCTCGGCCAACCGGGCCCACTGGCGGGGATGGGCCGGCCGCACCAGCTCGCCGAGCCGCCCGAGCAGGGCCGCGTCCAGGTCGAGCCCGCCGAGGTCGGCGAGCCCGCCGGTGGCGACGAGGTGGAAGCCGGAGTCGCCCCACGGGTCGGCGCCCTCGTTGCGGAGCACCGCGACGTCGAGCGTGCCGCCGCCGAAGTCGAACACCGCCACCGCGCCGCCCACCGGCACCGGCCGGCGCAGCACCTGGGTGTAGTAGCGGGCCGCCGCCACCGGCTCGCGCAGCAGGCGGGTGCCGGGCGTGATCGGACCGGCGAGCGTGTGCTCGGCCGCCGCCGGCCAGCCGGCGAGTTCCAGCGCGTCGTGCAGGACCTGGCGCCGGGGCGGGTCCCAGGCCGCCGGGTGGGTCACCACCGCCGGGGGCAGCAGGCCGACCGACGCCACCGCCGCGTCCGCGACCGCCCGCAGCGCCGCGGCCAGCAGCTCCGCCGGTCGGTACGCCCGCCCGGCCAGCTCGACCGTCGGCTCGTCGATCCGGCGCTTCGGGTTCGGCTCGTAACCGACCGGGTCGGCCTGGGCCAGCCGTTGGGCGTCCCGCCCGACGTGCAGGTGGCCGTCGGCGTCGGCGTACACCCCGGACGGCAGGATCGGCTGCCCGTCCACGAGCACCGGGCGGGTGGTCCCGTCCGGTCGGCGTAGCACCGCCACCGTGTTCGAGGTGCCGAGGTCCACGCCCAGGGCGAAACCGTCCCGCTGGCCTGACATCCTTGCTACCTCCACCCGACGGGGGCTTGTCCGGTCCCGCATCGTACGCAGCCCGCGCCGCCGCGCTCCCCGGCCCGCGTCCCGGGCGGAAATCAGCGGTCGGGTCGTCGGAGTCGAAGCCGGTGGTCACGGCTGTCGTGTTGCCGACCCGGGCA
Source organism: Micromonospora sp. WMMD975 (assembly GCF_029581215.1). Taxonomy (NCBI): domain Bacteria; kingdom Bacillati; phylum Actinomycetota; class Actinomycetes; order Micromonosporales; family Micromonosporaceae; genus Micromonospora; species Micromonospora sp. WMMD975. The sequence goes on along the minus strand of NZ_CP120739.1, from coordinate 4,375,690 downwards.
CCGCACCGACCGACCCAGCTGTGGCTGTTTGCGCCGTTATGCGCGTCCTCGGCGGCGTTCCGGGACTGGGCCGGGCCGATACCCTTTCCGTCTATACGTGGGCCACCCAGACACGGAGGTAGTTCGTGGACGACGGCACCGTCCTGATGGATGAGTACGGCGTTTCCCTGTCGACCGCGATCGGGCTGCTCCGCGCCGAGCTCACGGAGGCCCTGGCCGACGGCGCCGACTCCCAGATCCGGTTCGCTGTCGACTCGATCGAGCTTGAGCTGGAGTTGGTGGTCGACGCCGCCCGCGACGCTTCCGGCAAGCTGACGCTGTGGCGTGTGCTGTCGGCCGGCGGTGGGCGCAAGCACACGAACACGGCCACCCATCGGATGACCCTCACCCTCAAGCCGAGGGACACCCTGCTACCGGCATCGGGGGAGACCCTCATCGGCGACGACAGCTGAGCCGACCGGGGGGACATCGGGGATGCAGTCGGTCGCCTCGCACATCGCTCGCCTGGCCCTGGTGCAAGGGGCGCGGCGTGGCTCCGGACATGTGGTCGGCCGCAACCTGATCCTCACCGCCGGCCACGTGGTCGGCCCGCTGGGCGCGACCTGCCGCGTCCGCGTGCACGGGGACGCCGAACGCGACGGCGCCGTGGTGTGGCGGGCGGACCACCTGCACCTGGACGCCGCGCTGGTCCAGGTGCCGCAGGCCGGCTGGCCCGAGTCCACCCCCGACATCCGGTACGGCGAACTCGCCGGCCCGCAGCCCGTCGAATGCCTCACGGTCGGCTACCCGTTGGCGAGCGTGGACGCCGACGGACGGAGCGGGGTCGAGGAACACGCGTGGCTGGTGGCGCCCGGGACCGGCGTCGAGCGGGACCGCTATGCGCTCAACAGCGTTCTCACTCCGCCGCACGAGCGGGTGGCCACGTCAGGTGGACCGCGCTCGGGCTGGGCGGGCCAGTCCGGTGCCGCCCTGCTCAGCGGCGACGGCCGCGTCGTGCTCGGGGTGGTGGTCGCCGACCCGAACAGCTTCGGGCCGGGACGCCTGGAGGCGGTGCGGGTCAGCTCGCTGATGAGGGACGGGGTGTTCGGCAACTGGGTCGGGGTCGCCCCGGACGACGTCGTCCGCCTCACCGCGAAGGGCCAGGCCGACGAGCCGCAACTACCGCCGGGCATCGTTCCGCACGCGGACGAGGTGGCCGGCCTGGACGGGCTGTTGCGCAACCTGCAGGAGGAGTGTCTGCCCTTCGTGCCGCCGATGGACGCCACGGCGCCCACGCATCCCGACCGCCTGCTCGAGCGGCTGAACGAGTCGGCCGGACGGTCGGGCGTGCTCCTGGTCGGCGCCGCCGGGGCCGGGAAGACGCGCACCTGCTTCGAGGTCGGCATGCGGGCGGAGAAGGACGGGTGGACCGTCCTGCACGTGAAGTCCGGTGAGCCGCTGGTCACCAACGCGGATGTGGCGGAAGCGCTGCAGTCCGTGGGCAGCGAACGGACTCTGGTGATCCTCGACTACCTCAACGAGTGCCGGGGCCTCGACCTGCCCGGCCTCCGTCAGCAGGTGCTGCCGGAGGCCAGGCGCCACGGCACCCGCGCGGCGTTGCTGGCGTCCGCGCGGCCCGGTTGGCAACTTCAGACGGCAGCCGAGCTCACTCCGCTGTTCGACCTCGTCCGCCTGGCTCCGGACGACCAGCAGGCGGCCAGGATCCGCCAGCAGGTGGTGACCTCGCTGTCCCCGACCGCGCTGGCCATGCTGGGCGAGGAACGCCTGCTGGAGCTCTGCGGCAGCCGGCCGATCATCGCCATGCTCGTCGCCCTTGAGGCGGAGACGCGCGCGAAGGCGGGGACGCTCAACCGCGCGCTCCCGAGCGTCCGTCCCGGGGAACTCGTCGACTGGCTGAACCGGCGCCTGCGCGAGGACGGCCTGCTCCCGCAGGCGGTGAGCCTGATCAGCGACCCCGAGCCGAGCGTGGAACTCCAGACGTGTGTCGCCATGGCGGTCGCCGCCCCGCAGGAGCGGACGAGCCTGATCGCCTGCGGGGGCCGCGTCGCGGGCGGCGACACCGAGCGGGCGGAACACCTGCTCGGGATCCTGCTCACGATGGGCTGGCTGGTGCCCAGCTTCGGCGAGTACACGACCGTGCACGACATCGTCACGGACCAGCTGACGGAGAGCACCTTCCATCGGCCCGGCAGCGGGACGGTGCGCTCCGCGGTCGCCGACCGGATCCTGGCCGCCTCGCTGACCCGAGGTCGGACGATCGGGAGGTACGCCACGAACCTGGGCCGCCTGATGCGCGACCTCACCCTGGAGCAGCGGTCCGGCCCGTTGCAGGAACACTGCCGACACTGGCTGGAGGGTCACGAGCGGGAGGTGGGTGGTCTGCTCGCCGAGCAGCAGGACGAGGGGGCGTACGCGCTCGGCGCGGTGATGGACAACCCCTCGTGGTCGCCCGTCGCGTTCGGCAGGTGGGACACCGTCGTAGCGCCGTGGCTGGCGGTACACGCCCGCACGTTCTCCGCCCGCCACCTGCTCTACAAGGGCCTGCGGGCCTCGGTCTCCGACGATCGGTTGGTGCGCGAGTCGATCGAGTGGCTCGCGGTCCACCATCGGGCGGAAGCCACCTTCGTCCTGCGTCCCCTGTTGCAGCGGGAGCTCTCCGACGAGCAGGCCGCAGTGGTCGTACGGCGGGCCCTGGCGTGGCTCGACGACCACGCCACCACGCTCAACGCGCAGTTCGTGCTCCAGCCGCTGCTGGACCGCGAGTTGTCCGACGAGCAGGCCGCCAAAGTCGTCCGGCACGCCCTGGCGTGGCTCGACGACCACGCCGCCACCTTCAACGCGCGGTTCGTGCTCCAGTCGCTGCTGAGCCGTGAGTTGTCCGGCGGGCAGGCGGACGTCGCCGTCCGGCACGCCCTGGCGTGGCTCGATGATCACCTGGCCGCTCTCGACGCCGGCTTCGTGCTGTGCCCGCTGCTGGGTCGTGAGTTGTCCGGCGGGCAGGCGAGCGTCGCCGTCCGGCACGCCCTGGCGTGGCTCGATGATCACGCGGCCACCTTCAGCGCGCGGTTCGTGCTGCGCTCGCTGCTGGATCGTGACTTGTCCGGCGAGCAGACCAGCGGCGTCGTCCGGAACGCCGTGGCCTGGCTCGATGACCACGCGATGACTCTCGACGCGCAGTACGTGCTGCGTTCGCTGCTGGAGCGCGAGTTGTCCGACGAGCAGGCCACCAAGGTCGTCCGGCATGCTCTGGCGTGGCTCACCGACTACGCCGACATCGCCGACGCCGGTTTCGTGTTGCGTCCGTTGCTGCAACGTGAGCTGTCCGGCGGGCCGGCCACCAGCGTGGTCCGGCAGGCGTTGGTGTGGCTCGACGTCCACGCCGCCACCCTTGAGGGGCAGTTCGTGTTGCGGCCCCTGCTCCAACGCGAGCTTCCCGACGAGCAGGCCGGACCAGCCGTCCGGCACGCCCTGGTGTGGCTCGACGTCCACGCCGCCACCCTCGACGGGCAGTTCGTGTTGCGGCCCCTGCTCCAACGCGAGTTGCCAGACGGGCAGGCCACCAGCATCGTCCGGCACGGCCTGGCGTGGCTCACCGACTACGCGGACATCGTCGACGCCGGTTTCGTGTTGCGTCCGTTGCTGCAACGTGAGCTGCCGGACGGGCAGGCCGCCACGGTCGTCCGGCATGCCCTGGCGTGGCTCGATGATCACTCGGTCGTTCTCGACGCCGGTTTCGTGTTGCGTCCGTTGCTGCAACATGAGCTGCCGGACGGGCCGGCCGCCACGGTCGTCCGGCATGCCCTGGCGTGGCTCGCCGAGCATGCCGCCACCCGCAACGCCGGCTTCGTGTTGCAACCGCTGCTGCACTGTCCCCTGTCCGACGGGCAGGTCAGCGCCGTCGTCCGGCACGCCCTGGCGTGGCTCACCGAGTACGCGGCCACCCTTGACGCGCAGTTCGTCCTGCGCCCGTTGCTGGATCGCGAACTGCCCGCAGAGCAGGCCGCCACCGTGGTCCGGCACGCCCTGGCCTGGCTCACCGGGTACGCCGACACCGTCGACGCCGGCTACGTGCTGCAACCGTTGTTGCAACGTGAGCTGTCCGACGATCAGGTCACCACGGTCGTCGGGTACGCGTTGGCGTGGCTCACCGCGCACGCCGGCATTCTCAACGCCGGCTTCGTCCTGCGACCGTTGCTGCAACGTGAGTTGCCCGGTGAGCAGGCCGCCACCGTGGTCCGGCACGCCCTGGTGTGGCTCACCGCGCACGCCGCCACGTTCAACGCCAGCTTCGTGTTGCAACCGCTGCTACGACACCGGCTGCCCGGTGAGCAGGCCGGCACGGTCGTCCGGCACGCCCTGGCGTGGCTCGCGGGGCACGCCACCGATATCGGCGCGCGGTTCGTGCTGCGCCCCCTGCTGCAACGACCGTCCCGCGGCGAGCAGGCCGCCTCGGTGGTCCGGTACGCGTCGGCGTGGCTGGCCGTGCACGCGGTCACGCCCGGGGCGCGGTTCGTGTTGCAGCCGTTGCTGCAACGGGAGCTGTCGGACGAGCAGGCGGCTTCGGTGGTCCGGTACGCGTCGGCGTGGCTGGCCGTGCACGCGGTCACGCCCGGGGCGCGGTTCGTGTTGCAGCCGTTGCTGCAACGGGAGTCGCCGGACGAGCAGGCGGCTTCGGTCGTTCGGCACGCGTCGGCGTGGCTCGCCGTTCACGCCACCACGTCCGGTGCCGGTTTTGTCTTGCAGCCGCTGCTGCGGCGTGAGCTGTCGGACGAGCAGGCGGCTTCGGTAGTCCGCTACGCGTTGGCGTGGCTGGCCGCGCATGCCGGCACGTCCGGGGCGCGCTTCGTGTTGCAGGCGTTGCTGCAGCGAGAGCTGTCGGATGATCAGGCCGCCTCGGCCGTCGGACATGCCCGGGCGTGGCTCGCCGACCACGCCGCCGCCCCGGCCGCCGGCACGCTGCGCGCCCAGCTGGATCGGATGACCACCTGAGCGGGCGGCCATCGGCACGCGAGATCGCGGAGCGGGCGACGGGAATCGAACCCGCGTAGTCAGTTTGGAAGACTGAAGCTCTACCATTGAGCTACGCCCGCGAGCCCCCCACCGCGGCGGGGCGCATGCGACAGCGTACCCAATCTCCGGCCCCGGCGCGCAGCGCCCACCCGGCCGGCGCCGCCGCCCACGGCGCGGATCCCACGGTGCGCCCCGGTCACCCACGCGGGGGCCCGGACGGCATACACTCTTCGTCGCCACGGGGTGTGGCGCAGCTTGGTAGCGCACTCGCTTTGGGAGCGAGGGGCCGTGGGTTCAAATCCCGCCACCCCGACTGTCGTTCGCGACCGGATCGTCCCGGGAACCACCGGTTTCTCCGTGTGGTGCCCGGGCGCTGCCGACGCCGCAGCCCGACTCGCCTACACTCGATGCGCGCAATCCCGCCCCAGACTTCAACACCCAGATCCGTCAAGGAGTACGCCTGTGAAGAGCACCGTCGAGACTCTGAGCCCGACGCGCGTGCGGCTCGCCATCGAGGTGCCGTTCGTCGAGCTCGAGCCGAGCCTCAAGAAGGCGTACCGGGAGATCGGCCAGCAGGTCCAGGTTCCCGGCTTCCGCCGGGGCAAGGTTCCCAGCGCGGTGATCGACCAGCGGGTGGGCCGGGGGACCGTCCTCAACGAGGCGATCCAGGAGGCCATTCCGCAGAACATCCTCGCCGCGGTCCGGGAGCACGACCTCAAGACGCTCGGCCGTCCCGAGGTCGACATCACCGAGTTCAACGACGGCGACTCGCTCAACTTCACCGCCGAGGTCGACGTCCGCCCGGAGATCACCCTGCCGGACCCGGCCACCATCGAGGTGACCGTCGACGAGCTTGAGATCGCCGACAGCGAGATCGACGAGCAGGTCAGCAGCCTGCGTGAGCGGTTCGCCACGCTGAAGACCGTCGAGCGGGCCGCCCAGGAGGGTGACTTCGTCCAGATCGACCTGAACGCCACGGTCGACGGGGAGGACGTGCCCGGCGGTTCGGCGAGCAACATCTCCCACGAGGTGGGCAGCAAGCAGCTCCTGCCGGGCCTGGACGAGGCGCTCGTCGGCCTGGCCGCCGGCGACAGCACCACCTTCACCACGCAGCTCGTGGGCGGCGACTACGCCGGCCGGGACGCCGAGGTGGCGGTGACCGTCCGCACGGTCAAGGAGAAGGAGCTGCCCGAGCTGGACGACGACTTCGCGCAGATGGCGAGCGAGTTCGACACGATCGAGGAGCTCCGCGCCGACCTGCGGGAGCGGGTCACCCGGGGCAAGCAGGTCGAGCAGATCTACGCCGCCCGCGACAAGGCCCTGGAGCAGCTGGTGGCCGCCGCCGACGTGCCGGCGCCGGAGGGCGTCGTCAAGGACGAGGTCGAGAGCCGCAAGGCCGCGATGGTCGACCAGCTCGAGCGCATCGGCGCCTCGCTGGAGGAATACCTCGCCGCGGAGGAGAAGACCGAGGAGCAGATCGACACCGAGCTGACCGAGGCCGCGACCGACGGCGTCAAGATCCAGCTCCTGCTGGACACGCTTGCCGACGCGGAGGACGTGCAGGTCTCCGACGACGAGTTCGGGCACGAGATCGTGCACCGGGCGCAGCGCGCCGGGATGGCCCCGCAGCAGTACTACGACCAGCTCGCCCGCTCCGGCGCCGCGGCGGCCGTCTTCGGTGACGTCCGCCGGGGCAAGGCGCTGGCCGCGGTGATGGAGAAGATCAAGATCAAGGACTCCGCGGGCAACGAGGTCTCCCTCGACGCCCTGCGGGCCCAGAACGAGGCCGAGCACGACCACCAGCACTGATCGTTCCGGTGACGGCCGCCGTCCCGCGCTGCGCGCCGGGCGGCGGCCGAAACCCTTTCCGGGGTACGCCGAACGGGTGACTGCGCTGAGAGCGAACAGTGCCCCGACCGGGAGTGCGCCCGGAGGCCGAGCGGTTAGTGTCGGACAGGACGGTACGGAGAGCGAAGGGCTGCCATGACCGACATGCACATCCCCAAGAAGTCGCTCCGGGCGATCGAGGCCCGCGGTGGCGACTCCATTGGCAACCTCGACGACTCGGTCTACAACCGGTTGCTCAAGGAACGGATCATCTTCCTCGGCAGCGAGGTGAACGACCAGGTGGCCAACCGCATCTGCGCGCAGCTCCTGCTGCTCGCCGCGGAGGACCCGGACCGCGACATCTTCCTCTGGATCAACTCGCCGGGCGGCTCGGTCTACTCCGGCATGGCGATCTACGACACCATGCAATACATCGACAACGACGTGTCCACCGTGGCGATGGGCATGGCCGCCTCCATGGGCCAGCTGCTGCTGTGCGCGGGCACCAAGGGCAAGCGTTACGCCCTGCCGCACGCGCGGATCATGATGCACCAGCCCTCGGGTGGGCTCGGCGGCACCGCGTCGGACATCGCGATCCAGGCCGAGCAGATGCTCTACACCAAGCGGATGTTCCAGGAGCGGGTCGCGCACCACACCGGCCAGAGCCAGGCCCAGATCGAGGCGGACTCGGACCGTGACCGCTGGTTCACCGCCCAGGAGGCCATGGACTACGGCTTCATCGACAAGGTGATCATCGGGGCCGCGCAGGTTCCGGATGGCGCCGGGACCCTGAGCTGATCGAGGAGCTGACGATGACCGACCTGAGCCTGCCGCCCCAGTTCGCGGCCGTGCACAACCGTTACGTCCTGCCGTCGTTCGTCGAGCGCACGTCGTACGGGATGAAGGAGTCGAATCCCTACAACAAGCTCTTCGAGGACCGGATCATCTTCCTCGGGGTCCAGGTGGACGACGCGTCGGCGAACGACGTGATGGCCCAGCTGCTGACGCTTGAGGGCACCGACCCGGACCGCGACATCATCATGTACATCAACTCGCCGGGCGGCTCCTTCACCGCCATGACGGCGATCTACGACACGATGCAGTACGTCCGGCCGGACATCCAGACCGTCTGCCTCGGGCAGGCGGCCAGCGCGGCGGCGGTGCTCCTCGCCGCCGGCACCCCGGGCAAGCGGATGGCGCTGCCCAACTCCCGGATCATCATCCACCAGCCGGCCACCGAGGGCGGCTACGGCCAGGGCTCGGACATCGAGATCCAGGCCCGGGAGATCCTGCGGATGCGGACGCAGTTGGAGGACATGCTGTCCCGACACTGCAACCGGCCGATCGAGCAGGTCCGTAAGGACATCGACCGTGACAAGATCATGACGGCCGAGGAGTCGAAGGACTACGGGCTGGTCGACACCATCCTGACCAGCCGTAAGAAGGGCCTGCTGGCGACTCACGCCGCGGGCTGAGCACTTGTGGTTCGGAGGTCGGCCGGGGCATCGATCCCGGCCGGCCTCTGACACACCCGTTTTGGGGGTCGGAGAAAACCCGGCCACCGGGTAACGTCGGGTCTGTACCGCTCCGGGGTCGGATCGGTGGATCCGGCAGCATGGTGACACGACAGGACGGACGAGCGCCGAGGCGCTCGCAGGTCAGGGCCGGCGCTTCGGCCGATGAGTGCAGGGAGAACGTAGGTGGCACGGATCGGTGACGGCGGCGACCTACTGAAGTGCTCCTTCTGTGGCAAGTCACAGAAGCAGGTCAAGAAGCTCATCGCGGGCCCCGGGGTCTACATCTGCGACGAGTGCATCGATCTCTGCAACGAGATCATCGAGGAGGAGCTGGCCGAGTCCGGCGAGGTGAAGTGGGAAGAGCTTCCCAAGCCGATGGAGATCTGCCAGTTCCTCGACAACTACGTCGTCGGTCAGGAGCAGGCCAAGAAGGCGCTCGCCGTCGCGGTCTACAACCACTACAAGCGGATCCAGGCCGAGGCGGCCGGCGCCCCCGGCTCCGGCAGCGACGGCGTGGAGCTGGCCAAGTCCAACATCCTGCTGCTCGGCCCCACCGGCTGCGGCAAGACCCACCTGGCGCAGACCCTGGCCCGGATGCTCAACGTCCCGTTCGCGATCGCCGACGCCACCGCGCTCACCGAGGCGGGCTACGTCGGCGAGGACGTGGAGAACATCCTCCTCAAGCTCATCCAGGCCGCGGACTACGACATCAAGCGCGCCGAGACCGGCATCATCTACATCGACGAGGTCGACAAGATCGCCCGCAAGTCGGAGAACCCGTCGATCACCCGGGACGTCTCCGGCGAGGGTGTGCAGCAGGCGCTGCTCAAGATGCTTGAGGGCACGGTCGCCAATGTGCCGCCGCAGGGCGGCCGGAAGCACCCGCACCAGGAGTTCATCCAGATCGACACCACGAACGTGCTGTTCATCTGCGGTGGCGCGTTCGCCGGCCTCGACCAGATCATCGAGGCCCGCACCGGCTCCGGCGGCACCGGCTTCGGCGCCCGGCTCCGGTCGGTGTCGGAGCGGTCCACCGACGACATCTTCAGCCAGGTCATGCCGGAAGACATGTTGAAGTTCGGGTTGATCCCCGAGTTCATCGGCCGACTCCCGGTGATCACCAACGTGCGCAGCCTCGACCGCGGTGCCCTGGTCCAGATCCTCACCGAGCCGCGCAACGCGTTGGTCCGGCAATACCAGCGCCTGTTCGAGCTCGACGGCGTCGAGCTGGAGTTCGAGCAGCCGGCGTTGGAAGCCATCGCCGACCAGGCCATGCTCCGCGGCACCGGCGCCCGCGGCCTGCGGGCCATCATGGAAGAGGTGCTCCTCTCCGTGATGTACGAGGTGCCGAGCAACCCCGACGCCGCCCGGGTGCTGATCACCCGCGAGGCCGTCCTGGAGAACGTCAACCCGACGATCGTGCCGCGCGAGTTCACCGGCCGGCGCCGCCGGGACCGCGAGGAGAAGTCGGCCTGATCGTCGTCGCGACCGCGCCCGGGTCAGCTCGGGCGCGGTCCGCGTGACCGGGTTCGGCGGTCCCACTCGCCCGACGGGGTGACCACCACCATCATCAGGCGCACCGGCTCGTCGCCGGCCGTGCGGTAACCGTGTTCCCGGTCGGCGTGGAACCCGACCGTCTCGCCGGCGCCGACCTGATGGTCGACGCCGTCGACGGTGACCGTGACGGCGCCGTTCAGCACGTGCAGGACCTCCCGGGTGCCGTGTGCGTGGTCGGCGGAGCGCAGCGCCTCCCCGGGGCGCATCCGCCAGTCCCAGAGCTCGACCAGGTCGGGTTCGCCGAGACCGCTGAGCAGACGCGCCGCGCCGCCGTGCTCGCCGCGCCACAGCACCGGCGCCTCGTCCGCCGGGGTGATCCGCACCGGGGCTTCCTCGGCCGGTTCCAGCAGCCGGGCGATGCTGACGCCGAACGCGTCGGCGACGCGGCAGAGGGTGCCGATGCTCGGATTGGTCCGTCCGCCCTCGATCTGCACCAGCATGCCCTTGCTCACTCCGGAGCGGCCGGCCAGTTCCTCGAAGGACCAGCCGCGGGTGGCCCGCAACTCGCGTACCTGTTGGGCGACCGCAGCGGTCACCGCGCCCACCCGCCCGCCGGTGTCGGTCATCATACTGTCCTTCACGGTCACTATTATGGTACGACTGCGGTATGCTTCCCATTGTGCTCGCCGCGGTCTCCGCGATCGCGTTCGGCACGGCCGACTTCTCCGGCGGCAAGGCGTCCCGGCACGCCGACCCGATCGCCGTGACCGTGGTGTCCCAGTTGCTCAGCCTGCCGCTGCTGATCGTCCTGGTGCTCGTCGTACCCGGCTCCCCGGGCAAGGCCGACCTGGCGTGGGGCCTGCTCGCCGGGGTGGCCGGCGCGGCCGGCGTCATGCTGCTCTACCGCGCGCTGGCCACCGGCGTCATGTCGGTCGTGGCCCCGGTCACCGCGATCACCGCCGCGGTGGTGCCGATCGTCGCCGGGCTGGTCTTCGCCGCTTCCCCGGGCGCGGTCGCGCTCGGTGGCGCCGGGCTCGCGGTGGTGGCGATCGCGCTCGTCAGCCTGGGCGAGCGCGGCGGCGCCGGCCGCGTCTCCGGCCGGGTGGTCGGCATCGCCCTCGCCGCGGGTCTGCTCTTCGGCGTCTTCTTCGCCCTGCTCGGCCAGGCCGACGAGCGCGCCGGCATGTGGCCGGTGCTCGCGGTGCGTGTCAGCTCCATCGCGTTCGGCCTCGCGCTCGCCGCCCGCACCGGCGCCCGCCTGCGCCTCGGCCGCCGGGTGCTCGGCTGGGCCGCCGCCGCCGGACTGCTCGACTCCGCGGCGAACGCGCTCTTCCTGGCCGCCGCCGGACGTGGCCACCTCAGCGTGGTGGCGGCCATCGCCTCCCTCTACCCGGCGAGCACCGTCCTGCTCGCGCTCGCCGTCGACCGGGAGCGGCTGCGGCCGGTCCAGCTGGCCGGGCTCGGCTTCGCCGCCGCCGCGCTCGTCCTGGCCAGCGTCTGAACCTGTCCTCCGGCCGCCCGCGCCCGTACCCTCGATCTCATGCGCGTCGCCGTCTGCCAGCTCAACACCCGTGACGACCGGGCGGCGAACCTCGCCGCCGCCGAGGCCCTGCTGATCCGGGCCGCGGCGGCCGGCGCCGACCTCGCCCTCCTGCCCGAGTACGTCGACTACCTCGGCCGTGCCGACCGGATGCCACCGGCCGAACCGGTCGACGGCGAGGTGGGGCGGTTCTTCGCCGAGACCGCCCGCCGGCTCGGCCTCTGGGTGATCGCGGGCTCGTTCCACGAGGCCGGCCCGGACCGGGCCCACACCTGGAACACCTCGCTGGTCTTCGACCGTGAGGGCGCGCTCGCCGCCGCGTACCGGAAGATCCATCTGTACGACGTGGAGATCCCCGGCCGGGTCTCCTACCAGGAGTCAGCCACGGTCGCGCCGGGGGAGAAGCCGGTGGTGGTCGATGTGGAGGGTCTCCGGGTCGGTCTGTCGATCTGTTACGACCTGCGGTTCCCCGAGCTCTACCGGCAGCTCGCCGTCGACGGCGGCGCCGAGCTCCTGGTCGTGCCGGCCGCGTTCATGATGCACACCGGGCGGGACCACTGGGAGGTGCTGCTCCGGGCCCGGGCGATCGAGAACCAGTGTTTCGTAGCAGCGGCCGGTCAGACCGGCGACCATGATCCGGGGCGGACATGCTTCGGGCGGAGCATGGTGGTGGACCCGTGGGGGACGGTGGTGAGCCAGGTCGCCGACGGCCCGGGGCTGGCCGTGGCCGAGGTTGACCTCGATCGGCTCCGGACCATCCGCGCGGAGCTACCCAGCCTTGCCAACCGCCGGCTCTGAGCGGGTCAGGTCCCCAGCAGGACACCCACCACGGTGAGGCCGGTGATCGCCGCCGCGGTGATCAGCAGCGCGGTGGTCATGCGGGAGGGGCCGCGCCGGACGAGGCGGCCCACCGACAGCACCAGCACGGCGAGCACGAAGGCACCGATGACCAACTGCCAGAACGGCAGCAGGAGACCGAGCAGAGTCTCCTCGGCGAGCGCCGGGAGCTGGGACACGTCAGCCATGCCGACCACTCTGGCACGGCGACACCCGGCGCGGACTCTCCCGACGGGTTCCTTTGCGTGGACGACAACGCGTCATTCAAATGACGATCATTGATTTGCCTTCCCGGGCCGGTCCGCGTAACTTTCTCTCTGCACGCGGGACGCCGGGTCAAACCGGCTGAGAACGGGCACCAGGTTGGTGGCGGTCACGCCGAGCCAGACTGAGGATTCGGGCGGTGCAGGAAGACTCCGGAGACACGGAGTTGCGAATGCGAAGCCGACCGGGTAGAGTGCATAAGCCGGCAGGGAGCCGGGCGGGTTGCTGCGAAAGCGGCGCCGGCCGGTCCGGCGCAAACCACGACAGCCACGACCACCGGAAACGGTGAGCGTCAGCGTGGGTCGACTCGAACCAAAGTGATCGCCTCAAACGCGAGGTTGACACCAAAATTCGAGTCGGGTAAGTTCGAGAGGTTGCCCCAAACGGGGGTCCTACGGTGTAGGACTTCTGGTTGGTGTGTGGTTGTTCTTTGAGAACTCAACAGGGTGCTTGATAAGCCAGTGCCAATTGTTTTATACCCCGGACTGGTCGGGCCTTTGTGGTCTGTCTGGTTGGGATTCCTTTGGCAACATTTTGTTGTCAGGACATTGTGTCCAACGAAGGTTTTTGTTGGAGAGTTTGATCCTGGCTCAGGACGAACGCTGGCGGCGTGCTTAACACATGCAAGTCGAGCGGAAAGGCCCTTCGGGGTACTCGAGCGGCGAACGGGTGAGTAACACGTGAGCAACCTGCCCTAGGCTTTGGGATAACCCCGGGAAACCGGGGCTAATACCGGATATGACTTGGCCTCGCATGAGGTTGGGTGGAAAGTTTTTCGGCCTGGGATGGGCTCGCGGCCTATCAGCTTGTTGGTGGGGTGATGGCCTACCAAGGCGACGACGGGTAGCCGGCCTGAGAGGGCGACCGGCCACACTGGGACTGAGACACGGCCCAGACTCCTACGGGAGGCAGCAGTGGGGAATATTGCACAATGGGCGGAAGCCTGATGCAGCGACGCCGCGTGAGGGATGACGGCCTTCGGGTTGTAAACCTCTTTCAGCAGGGACGAAGCGGAAGTGACGGTACCTGCAGAAGAAGCGCCGGCCAACTACGTGCCAGCAGCCGCGGTAAGACGTAGGGCGCGAGCGTTGTCCGGATTTATTGGGCGTAAAGAGCTCGTAGGCGGCTTGTCGCGTCGACCGTGAAAACCTGGGGCTCAACCCCAGGCCTGCGGTCGATACGGGCAGGCTAGAGTTCGGTAGGGGAGACTGGAATTCCTGGTGTAGCGGTGAAATGCGCAGATATCAGGAGGAACACCGGTGGCGAAGGCGGGTCTCTGGGCCGATACTGACGCTGAGGAGCGAAAGCGTGGGGAGCGAACAGGATTAGATACCCTGGTAGTCCACGCTGTAAACGTTGGGCGCTAGGTGTGGGGGGCCTCTCCGGTTCCCTGTGCCGCAGCTAACGCATTAAGCGCCCCGCCTGGGGAGTACGGCCGCAAGGCTAAAACTCAAAGGAATTGACGGGGGCCCGCACAAGCGGCGGAGCATGCGGATTAATTCGATGCAACGCGAAGAACCTTACCTGGGTTTGACATGGCCGCAAAACTTGCAGAGATGTAAGGTCCTTCGGGGGCGGTCACAGGTGGTGCATGGCTGTCGTCAGCTCGTGTCGTGAGATGTTGGGTTAAGTCCCGCAACGAGCGCAACCCTCGTTCGATGTTGCCAGCGCGTTATGGCGGGGACTCATCGAAGACTGCCGGGGTCAACTCGGAGGAAGGTGGGGATGACGTCAAGTCATCATGCCCCTTATGTCCAGGGCTTCACGCATGCTACAATGGCCGGTACAATGGGCTGCGATACCGTGAGGTGGAGCGAATCCCAAAAAGCCGGTCTCAGTTCGGATCGGGGTCTGCAACTCGACCCCGTGAAGTCGGAGTCGCTAGTAATCGCAGATCAGCAACGCTGCGGTGAATACGTTCCCGGGCCTTGTACACACCGCCCGTCACGTCACGAAAGTCGGCAACACCCGAAGCCGGTGGCCCAACCCTTGTGGAGGGAGCCGTCGAAGGTGGGGCTGGCGATTGGGACGAAGTCGTAACAAGGTAGCCGTACCGGAAGGTGCGGCTGGATCACCTCCTTTCTAAGGAGCACCATCCAGCGAAGGCTGGTATGGAGCCCGCGCTGCCCGAATGTGGTGGCGGGGTGCTCGGATGGCGGAGACACTGGCCAGTTTTTCCTCGGCAACGGCCGATTCTTCTCGTACAGCCGGCTTTCGGGTTGGTGGGAGCGAAGATTCTGGTGCGGCTGAGGAGTAGCGCAAAGCACCCTGTTGGGTCCTGAAGGAACAATCCGCAGTGGTTGTTTTTTCGGAGCCGAAGTCCGAGGCGTTGTCTCGGGTTGGCGCCAGGCATGGCCTGGTCTCGCATACCGCCGGCGGTTGCCGGGTTGTTGGTGTGGGACGTGTCGGGTTGTGGGTTGGTTGTTTGTTGAGAATTGCACAGTGGACGCGAGCATCTTTGTGGTCAAGTTGTCAAGGGCGAACGGTGGATGCCTTGGCACCAGGAGCCGATGAAGGACGTGGGAGGCCGCGATAGGCCTGGGGGAGCTGTCAACCAAGCTGTGATCCCAGGGTGTCCGAATGGGGGAACCCGGCATCAGTCATGTGATGTCACCCGCACCTGAACACATAGGGTGTGTGGGGGGAACGCGGGGAAGTGAAACATCTCAGTACCCGTAGGAAGAGAAAACAAATAGTGATTCCGTGAGTAGTGGCGAGCGAAAGCGGATTGAGGCTAAACCGGCTGCGTGTGATACCTGTCAGGGGTTGCGTGGTCGGGGTTGTGGGACCCTGCTCAACAGACTGACATCTGTTGGAGGAGTTACAAAGCCAGTGGTTAGTCGAACAGTCTGGAATGGCTGACCGTAGACGGTGATAGTCCGGTAGGTGAAAGCTGCTGGTCTTCTGTGGGTGTTCCCGAGTAGCGGCGGACTCCTGAAATCTGCCGTGAATCTGCCAGGACCACCTGGTAAGCCTAAATACTTCCTGGTGACCGATAGCGGACGAGTACCGTGAGGGAATGGTGAAAAGTACCCCGGGAGGGGAGTGAAATAGTACCTGAAACCGTTCGCCTACAATCCGTCGGAGCCTTACGGGGTGACGGCGTGCCTTTTGAAGAATGAGCCTGCGAGTTAGTGGCATGTGGCGAGGTTAACCCGTGTGGGGGAGCCGTAGCGAAAGCGAGTCTGAATAGGGCGTTTTTTAGTCGCATGCTCTAGACCCGAAGCGGAGTGATCTAGCCATGGGCAGGCTGAAGCGCGGGTAAGACCGCGTGGAGGGCCGAACCCACCAACGTTGAAAAGTTGGGGGATGACCTGTGGTTAGGGGTGAAAGGCCAATCAAACTCCGTGATAGCTGGTTCTCCCCGAAATGCATTTAGGTGCAGCGTCGCGTGTTTCTTGCCGGAGGTAGAGCACTGGATGGTCTAGGGGGCCCACAAGCTTACCGAAATCAGCCAAACTCCGAATGCCGGTAAGTGAGAGCGCGGCAGTGAGACTGCGGGGGATAAGCTTCGTAGTCGAGAGGGAAACAGCCCAGATCACCAGCTAAGGCCCCTAAGCGTGTGCTAAGTGGAAAAGGATGTGGGGTCGCATAGACAACCAGGAGGTTGGCTTAGAAGCAGCCACCCTTTAAAGAGTGCGTAATAGCTCACTGGTCAAGTGGTTCCGCGCCGACAATGTAGCGGGGCTCAAGCACACCGCCGAAGCTGTGGCATTCACATTTCAACCTCGTCTGGTCTTGATATCAGGTGCAGGTGTGTGGATGGGTAGGGGAGCGTCGTGCCGGGGGTGAAGCGACGGGGTGACCTAGTTGTGGACACGGCACGAGTGAGAATGCAGGCATGAGTAGCGAAAGAAGGGTGAGAAACCCTTCCGCCGGATGACCAAGGGTTCCAGGGCCAGGCTAATCCGCCCTGGGTGAGTCGGGACCTAAGGCGAGGCCGAGAGGCGTAGTCGATGGACAACGGGTTGATATTCCCGTACCCGCGAAAGAGCGTCCCTGATGAACCTCGTTGTGCTAACCACCCGAACTGCGTGATGTCTTCGGACGGATTGTGGGGAGCGTGGGAACCTGGCGGGTAGTAGTCAAGCGATGGGGTGACGCAGGAAGGTAGCTGATCCCGGCCGGTGGTTGTGCCGGGGTAAGCGTGTAGGCCGTGTCGTAGGTAAATCCGCGGCGCATGTAGGCTGAGACGTGATGCCGAGCCGATTCAGGTGAAGTCAGTGATCCTATGCTGCCGAGAAAAGCCTCTAGCGAGTTCTGAGCGGCCCGTACCCCAAACCGACACAGGTGGTCAGGTAGAGAATACCGAGGCGATCGGGCGAACTGTGGTTAAGGAACTCGGCAAATTGCCCCCGTAACTTAGGGAGAAGGGGGGCCGGAGACGTGAAGCCCCGCGCGGGTGGAGCGTTGTATGGCCGCAGAGAGCAGGGGGAAGCGACTGTTTACTAAAAACACAGGTCCATGCGAAGAAGTAATTCGATGTATATGGACTGACGCCTGCCCGGTGCTGGAACGTTAAGGGGACCTGTTAGCTCTTCGGGGCGAAGCGGAGAACTTAAGCGCCAGTAAACGGCGGTGGTAACTATAACCATCCTAAGGTAGCGAAATTCCTTGTCGGGTAAGTTCCGACCTGCACGAATGGCGTAACGACTTCCCCACTGTCTCAACCACAGGCCCGGCGAAATTGCATTACGAGTAAAGATGCTCGTTACGCGCGGCAGGACGGAAAGACCCCGGGACCTTTACTATAGCTTGACATTGGTATCTGAATTAGCTTGTGTAGGATAGGTGGGAGCCGGTGAAGTCTATACGCCAGTATAGGTGGAGGCAATCTTGAAATACCACTCTGGTTGATTTGGGTATCTAACTTCGGACCGTTATCCGGTTCAGGGACAGTGTCTGGTGGGTAGTTTAACTGGGGCGGTTGCCTCCTAAAGGGTAACGGAGGCGCCCAAAGGTTCCCTCAGCCTGGTTGGCAATCAGGTGTTGAGTGCAAGTGCACAAGGGAGCTTGACTGTGAGACTGACAGGTCGAGCAGGGACGAAAGTCGGGACTAGTGATCCGGCACTGGCATGTGGAAGCGGTGTCGCTCAACGGATAAAAGGTACCCCGGGGATAACAGGCTGATCTTCCCCAAGAGTCCATATCGACGGGATGGTTTGGCACCTCGATGTCGGCTCGTCGCATCCTGGGGCTGTAGCAGGTCCCAAGGGTTGGGCTGTTCGCCCATTAAAGCGGTACGCGAGCTGGGTTTAGAACGTCGTGAGACAGTTCGGTCCCTATCCGCCGTGCGCGTAGGATACTTGAGAAGGGCTGTCCCTAGTACGAGAGGACCGGGACGGACGAACCTCTGGTGTGCCAGTTGTCCCGCCAGGGGCACGGCTGGTTAGCTACGTTCGGAAGGGATAACCGCTGAAAGCATCTAAGCGGGAAGCTCGCTTCAAGATGAGGTATCCCACCCACTTTGTGGGGTAAGGCCCCCAGCTAGACGACTGGGTTGATAGGCCGGAAATGTAAGCCCGGTAACGGGTTCAGTTGACCGGTACTAATAGGCCGAGGACTTGACTACCAAGCTGCTACGCGTCCACTGTGCAACTCTGAACAAACACCACCCGCCAGGGGTTGGTTGACATGTTCATAGAGTTACGGCGGTCATGGCGGAGGGGAAACGCCCGGTAACATTCCGAACCCGGAAGCTAAGCCCTCCAGCGCCGATGGTACTGCACTCGGGAGGGTGTGGGAGAGTAGGACACCGCCGGACAAACCTTCAGTTCAGGGCCACCCCCACGGGGTGGCCCTGAACTGCGTTTCCGGCCGCTCACGAACGGCGCTGGACGCCCTCGCGGATCTCGCGGAACAGTGTCGCCGCCTCGGTGAGCGGGCGTCCCGGGAGCATGCCCATCGCCACACTGCCGTGATCCG
Organism: Micromonospora sp. WMMD975; assembly: GCF_029581215.1. NCBI lineage: Bacteria > Bacillati > Actinomycetota > Actinomycetes > Micromonosporales > Micromonosporaceae > Micromonospora > Micromonospora sp. WMMD975. The sequence continues at coordinate 4,357,273 of NZ_CP120739.1, read as the reverse complement.
CCCAGCCGCACACCGCGAAGTCGCCGCCGTCGCCGGTCGTCGTGCCGCACTTCATCACGCCACCGAGCCGGCCGGCGTCGACCTCGCGCACGCCGGCCACCTTGCCGGTCTCGTCGGCCATCAGGTCGAAGAGCGTGTCCAGGTCCCGTTCCGGCTGCCAGAGCAGGGTGGTCCCGCCGAACAGCAGCACCGACCGTTTCGCGTCCGCCGGGTCCGCGTAGACCGTACCGATGCTGTGGTCCAGCTCGATGTCGGCGGCGAAGCCGTCGCGCAGGTATTCGGCGGTGCTGCGGGCCCGTTCGCTGTCGTCACGGGTGAGTCCGGCCACGGCGTCCGGTTGGGTGAGCTGGGCGTCCTTCTCCTTCAGAACCCCCCAGCCGGCCAGGCCCAGTGCGCCGGCGCCGGCGACGCCGACCGCCAGCGCGGCGGCCAGCACGATCTTCCGGCGCCGGGAGGTGGGTTTGCGTTCGGGCTCCAGCGCGGGGTCGCGGCGGCTCAGCCGGATCGGCTCGTCGGTCAGCTCGACCGGACCGTTTCCCCCGTCGACCGGCCGCTCGGTGAGATGCGCGTCGGACATGTCCGCCACCGTACGCGAATCACAGGTGGCGCACGTCGGGTCCCGGAAAGCCCTCCGTAGACTTTCAGGGTGACCGAGAGACTGGACGCCCGACGCCCCGACGCCCCGACCCTTGCCGGCCAGTACCAGCCCGGCGAGGTAGAGCAGCGACGGTACGAGCAGTGGGTAGCCGGCGGGCACTTCCGGGCGTCGGCGGACAGTGACAAGCCGCCGTTCACCATCGTCATCCCGCCGCCCAACGTCACCGGCTCGCTGCACATGGGCCACGCGTTCGAGCACACGCTGATGGACGCGCTCACCAGGCGCAAGCGGATGCAGGGCTACGAGGCCCTCTGGCTGCCCGGCATGGACCACGCCGGCATCGCCACCCAGAACCTGGTCGAGCGGCAGCTCGCCGGCGAGGGGTTGTCCCGGCACGACCTCGGCCGGGAGAAGTTCGTCGAGCGGGTGTGGCAGTGGAAGGCCGAGTCCGGCGGCGCGATCCTCGGCCAGATGCGCCGGCTCGGCGACGCGGTCGACTGGGACCGCGAACGCTTCACCATGGACGAGGGCCTCTCCCGGGCCGTGCAGACCATGTTCAAGAAGCTCTTCGACGACGGCTTGATCTACCGCGCCAACCGGATCATCAACTGGTGTCCGCGCTGCCTCACCGCGCTGTCCGACATTGAGGTGGAGCACACCGACGACGAGGGCGAGCTGGTCTCGATCCGCTACGGCGACGAGGTCGTCGTGGCCACCACGCGGGCCGAGACCATGCTCGGTGACACCGCGGTCGCGGTGCACCCGGACGACGAGCGCTACCGGCACCTGATCGGCACCGAGGTGGCGCTTCCGCTCACCGACCGGCGGATCCCGATCGTCGCGGACGAGCACGTCGACCCGGCCTTCGGCACCGGCATGGTCAAGGTGACGCCGGCGCACGATCCGAACGACTTTGAGATCGGCCAGCGGCACGACCTGCCCGCGCTGACGATCATGGACGAGCGCGGCGTCATCACCGCGCCCGGTCCGTTCCAGGGCCTGGACCGGTACGAGGCCCGCCCGGCAATCGTGGCGGCGCTGCGCGAGCAGGGCCGGATCGTGGCCGAGAAACGGCCGTACCTGCACGCGGTGGGGCACTGCTCGCGGTGCAAGACGACTGTCGAGCCGCGGCTGTCGCTCCAGTGGTTCGTCAACACCGCGCCGCTGGCGAAGGCGGCCGGCGACGCGGTGCGCGACGGCCGGGTGAAGATCGAGCCGGCGGAGCTGGCCAAGCGCTACTTCGCCTGGGTCGACAACATGCACGACTGGTGCATCTCCCGCCAGTTGTGGTGGGGCCACCGCATCCCGGTCTGGTACGGCCCGGCCGGCGAGATCGTCTGCGTCGGCCCGGACGAGGCGCCGCCGACCGGCGACGGCTGGCGGCAGGACGAGGACGTGCTCGACACCTGGTTCTCCAGCGGCCTGTGGCCGTTCTCCACCCTCGGTTGGCCGGAGCAGACCCCCGACCTGGCGAAGTTCTATCCGACGAGCGTGCTGGTCACCGGCTACGACATCCTGTTCTTCTGGGTCGCCCGGATGATGATGTTCGGCCTGTACGCGATGGACGGCGTCCAGCCGTTCGACGTGGTGGCGCTGCACGGCATGGTGCGCGACGAGCACGGCAAGAAGATGTCGAAGTCGTTCGGCAACGTGGTCGACCCGCTCGACTGGATCGACCGGTTCGGCGCCGACGCCACCCGGTTCACGCTGGCCCGGGGCGCCAACCCCGGCCAGGACGTGCCGGTCAGCGAGGAGTGGTGCCAGGGCTCCCGCAACTTCTGCAACAAGCTCTGGAACGCCACCCGGTTCGCGCTGCTCAACGGCGCGCACACCGAGGGCCCGCTGCCCGTGGCCGGTGACCTGTCGACGGTCGACAGGTGGATCCTGTCCCGGCTGGCGCACGTCACCGCGGAGGTGGACGAGCAGTTCGAGGCGTACGAGTTCGCGAAGGTCTGTGATCTGCTCTACCACTTCGCCTGGGACGACGTCTGCGACTGGTACGTGGAGTTGAGCAAGCCGGTGCTCGCCGAGGGCGGGCCGGCGGCGGACGCCACCCGGCGGGTGCTGGGCCACGTGCTGGACCAGCTTCTGCGGCTGCTGCATCCGGTGATCCCGTTCGTCACCGACGAGCTGTGGACCGCGCTGACCGGCGCGGAGACGCTGCTGCGGGCGGACTGGCCGGTGGCCGACCGTACCGGAATCGACGACGCCGCGGAGGCGGAGGTCGCCACGTTGCAGCGGGTGGTGACCGAGGTCCGGCGGTTCCGTTCGGACCAGGGGCTACGGCCGACGCAGCGGGTCGCCGCCCGGCTCGACGGCCTGGCCGGCGCGGGCATCGCGGCGCACGAGCCGCTGGTCCGGTCGCTGGCCCGGCTCGACGCGCCCGGCGACGACTTCCAGGCCGCCGCCACGCTCGCCATGCCCGGCGAGGTCAGTGTCGCGCTGGACACCCGCGGCGCGATCGACGTGGCCGCCGAGCGGGCCCGTCTCACCAAGGACCGGGCGGCGGCGGAGAAGGAGGCCACCCAGGCGCGGGCGAAGCTGGACAATCCGGCGTTCGTCGGCAAGGCGCCGGAGCCTGTGGTCGCGAAGATCCGTGAGCGGCTGGCGGTGGCCGAGACGGACCTGGTCCGGATCGACGCCGCGTTGCAGGCGTTGCCCTCATGAGCGCGAGGAGTGAGCCGGGGTTGCGAGCCCCGCAGTCGCGAACAAAGGATGGCTCCGCGTGAGTGACCGTAGCGATCACGCCGCGTTCGCCGAGGTGGAGGCCGCGCTCAATGCGCGCGGCTTCACCCGGATGCGGTTCGAGCTGGAGAAGATCGAGAGTCTGCTGGACCTGCTGGGCAGCCCGCAGCGGGCGTACCCGTCGATCCACCTGACCGGCACCAACGGCAAGACCTCGACGGCCCGGATGATCGACTCGCTGTTGCGGGCGTTCGGGCTGCACACCGGGCGTTACACCAGCCCGCACCTGGAGACCGTGCGGGAGCGGATCAGCCTGGACGGCGAGCCGGTGAGCGAGGAACGGTTCGTGGCGACGTACCGCGAGATCGCGCCCTTGGCCGAGCTGGTCGACCAGCGGGTGGCCGAACCGCTGACGTACTTCGACCTGACCACGGCGCTGGCGTTCGCCACCTTCGCCGACGCCCCGGTCGACGTCGCGGTGGTGGAGGTGGGGCTGGGCGGTGCGGAGGACGCGACGAACGTGATCCAGGCCGGCGTCGCCGTGATCACCCCGATCGGCCTGGACCACACCGAGTGGCTGGGCGACACGATCGAGGACATCGCGCTGCACAAGGCGGGCATCATCCACCCCGGCGCCACCGTGATCGCGGCGGCGCAGGAGGACGAGGCGGCCCGGCCGATCCTGGAACGCTGCGCCGAGGTCAACGCCACCGTCGCCCGGGAGGGCGCCGAGTTCGGGGTGCTGCGCCGGGCGGTCGCCGTCGGCGGCCAGGTGTTGAACATCCAGGGCCTGGGCGGGGTGTACGAGGAGGTCTTCCTCCCGTTGCACGGCGCGCACCAGGCGCAGAACGCGGCCGTGGCGCTGGCCGCGGTGGAGGCGTTCCTGGGCGCCGGCGCGCGGCGGCAGCTCGACATCGAGGCGGTCCGGGAGGGCTTCGCCGCGACCAGCTCCCCGGGCCGGCTGGAGCGGGTACGCAACGCCCCCACGGTGCTGCTCGACGGCGCGCACAACCCGCACGGGATGGCCGCCACGGTCACCGCGTTGCAGGAGGAGTTCGCGTTCAGCAAGCTCGTCGGCGTGCTGGCCGTGCTCGGCGACAAGGACGCCGCAAGCCTGCTCGAACTGCTCGAACCGGTGCTCGACACGGTCGTGGTCGCGGCGAACAGCTCTCCCCGGGCCATGCCCGTCGACGAGCTGGCCGAGCTGGCCCGGGAGGTCTTCGGCCCGGACCGGGTGCAGGTGGCCCGGGACATGCCGGACGCCATCGAGGCGGCCGTGGCCGAGGCCGAGTCCGACGTGCCGGGTGAGCTGGCCGGCGTGGGCGTCCTGATCACCGGTTCGGTGGTGACCGTGGCCGACGCCCGCCGGCTGTTCAAGCGATGACCGGCCCGGAGCCGCGCCCGGACACGCAGCCGGGTCCGGGCGGCGAGGCGGGCCCGGGCGGCGAGCCGGGTCCAGGCGGCGAGGCGGGTCCGGGCGCGGAGCAGCGCCCGGAGCGGCCGGGTGGCGCGGGTCCGGGCGGCGTCCGCCGGTCCGGGCTGCGCAACCCCGACAAGGCGGTACGCGGCCTGGGCGCCGGCACGCTCTCGCTGGAGGCGCTGGTGCTGCTGCTGGCCATCCAGCCGATCCGGGTGGTCGGCGGTGACCTGGGCGGCGCCGCGGTCGGCGCGATCGTCGCGCTGGCGGTGGCCTGCGTGGTGTTGGCCGGGATGATGCGCCGCGGCTGGGCCTGGCACGCCGGGACCGTGGTGCAGGGCCTGCTGCTGCTTTCCGGGCTGCTGCACTGGTCGCTGCTCGTGCTCGGGGTGATCTTCGCGCTGGTGTGGGCGTACGCGTGGCACGTGCGGCGGGTCATCCTCGGCTGAGCGCTGTTTCTCGGTTAAGCGGGGCCCCTTCCTATACCGCAGGCGTTAAGAAGGGGCCCCGCCTTGCATCTCAGGCGTCGGCGAGGGACCGCCACTGGGTGAGCGCGACGCCGTGACCGTCGGGGTCGCGGAAGGCAGCGGCCCACACCTCCAGCTTGGTGCCCCGGTTGACCACGCGCGGGGCGTACGTGAAACGCACGCCGACCTCGCGCAGCCGCTCGTACGCCGCCTGGATGTCGTCGACCTCCAGGTTGACGTGCACCAGCCGGCGGCTGATCGGGGCGGCCCCGGTGACCCGGCGCAGCACCAGCCGGGTCGGCCCGGAACCGAGCACGGCGTTGCCCTCGCCCCGGTCCAGCTCGTCGAAGCCCAGCTCCCGGTAGAAGTCGAGGGACCGGTCCAGGTCGGTGACGAGCAGGGTGATGCCGACGCCGCTGATCGGGCTGGCCAGCTCGTCCGGCTCGGCGGCGCCGGTCGGGCCGAAGATCGCCTCGTCCAGCTCCCGCGGGGTGGGCGGCGCGTCCGGCTCCGGGGTGTCGAGCGGCACGTCGATCGACTCCACCGGCACGGTGTCCGGGGCCTGCTCCTCGGCCGGCGGACGGGGCGACGGCGCGCGTCGGGGGAGCCGGCCGAGCGGGAGCGGCTCGACCAGTTGCCCCTCCAGCACGACCGGGCCGCCGGGGCGCTGCGGGCGCATCACCACCGGCTCACGTTCCTCGGGCCGGGCCGGGACGTCGGCCGGCAGCGGGTCCGGCGCGGGCGGGTAGTCGTCGCGGAAGTCGTCCTCCGGGGCACGTCCGGCCCACGGCGGGGCCTCCTGCCCGATGAGCGTCTCGTCGGGCGGGTCCGCCTCGGCGTACTCGGGGGGCAGGTCGGCGGGCGTGCCGACGCTCTCGGCGTGGGTGGGCACCTCGTCCCAGAGCACCCGGACGTGGCGCTGGTCGTCGAGGGCCACCCGCACGGGCAGCGCCTGGCCGAGCGAGGGCCACTTGGCGACCGGCACCCGAGGCTCGATGATCTTCTTGGATCGGGGCGGCAGCCCCGGGGCGTCGATCACCAGTTGCAGCTCGCAGCGGCCGAACGCGTACTGGCTCGGTGGTTCGGAGGCGCTGTGCACGTGCCCCAGGCCGACCACCCAGGTGCGCCCGCCGCCGCGCACCATGGCCAGGGCGACCGCCAGCACCAGCAACGCGACGCCGAGCGCCACGATCGCCCAACTGGTCATGCCGAGCCCGAACAGGGTCACGAAGGTGGCCACGGTGCCCAGCACCGCGCCGATCAGTTTGCGTACCGGCGCGATGGTGCGGTTCCCGCCATTCGCCACAGTGGACCTCCCAGGGGTTCCAGGGCCAGGCTAGGCCGCCGCGGCGGGCCAGGGAAGATGCAGCCGCCGCGCCGGAGCCGGGACCGGGTCGCTACGCTGACCGTACCCAGCCCAGCCGGTTTGAGCGCACAGGAGGCAACAGCGTGTCCAGCAGCAGCCCGGACGAGCGGACGCTCGTACTGATCAAGCCCGACGCGGTGCGCCGTGGTCTGGTGGGCGAGATCCTGTCCCGGTTCGAGCGCAAGGGCCTGCGGATCGACGCGCTGGTGAACCGGACCATGGACGGCGACTTCGCCGACCAGCACTACGCCGAGCACGTCGACAAACCGTTCTACCCGCCGCTGAAGACGTTCATGACCGGCGGCCCGCTGGTGGCGCTGGTGCTCTCCGGCGACCAGGTGATCGACGTGGTCCGCGGGATGATCGGCAGCACCGACGGCCGTAAGGCCGCCGCCGGCACCATCCGCGGCGACCTGTCCCTGTCGAACCGGGAGAACCTGGTGCACGCCTCCGACTCGGTGGACAGCGCCAAGCGCGAGATCGCCCTCTGGTTCCCCGAGCTGGACTGACGTCCTTCCGACGGCTCCGGTCCCCGCACGGGACCGGGGCCGCCGCGTGCGCTCAGCCGCCGATCCGGGTCAGTTTGTCGGGGTTGCCGACCAGGTAGAGGTCGGTGATCCGGCCGTCGGCGGCGGCGACGCCGAGGGTGTACCGGAGGCCGCCCGGCCAGCTCAGCACCAGCGCGGGCGCACCGTTGAGCTCCACCGGCGTGGCCCGCACCCCGGGGCGGCGGCGCCCGTACACGCCGGCGAAGAAACGGGCGATCCGGTCCGCGCCGTACACCGGGTTGCGGGCCGCGCGGATCCGTCCGCCGCCGTCGGACCAGGCGGTGGCGTCGGCCGCGACCAGGCCGGTCAGCCGGGCCAGGTCGCCGTCGCGGGCGGCGGCGAGGAACGCGTCGAGCAGCCGCCGCTGCTCGGCCGGGCCCGCGGTGAAGCGCCGCCGTTCCCCGGCGAGCCGGGACGCCGCGCGGTGGTGCAGCTGGCGGCAGTCCGCCGCCGACCGGTCCAGGATGTCGCCGATCTCCGCGTACGGCAGGGCGAACGCGGTGTGCAGCACGTACACCGCCCGTTCCGGCGGGGTGAGTCGCTCCAGCAGGTGCAGCAGGGCGGTGGAGACCGACTCCCGCAGCTCGACGGTCTCCAGCGGCCCGAACGGCGACGGGTCGGTGCGGACCGGTTCGGGCAGCCACGGGCCGACGTACGTCTCCCGGGTGGCCTGGCGGGCGCGGAGCCGGTCCAGCGCCAGCCGGGTCACCACCCGGGACAGGTACCGGCGTGGCTCGGCGACCGTCTCCCGGTCGACGTCGAGCCAGCGCAGGTACGCCTCCTGGAGCACGTCCTCGGCGTCGTGCAGGCTGCCCAGCAGCCGGTACGCCAGCCCGAGCAGCATCGGCCGGTGCGCGGTGAGCGCACCGGCCGCCTCCGCCGCGCCGATCGCGGTCACACCTCGCGCGGCGGCTCGGTCCGGCTGCTGATCACGATCCGGTTCCACACGTTGATTGTGGCGATCGCGATGACCAGGTCGGCCAGCTCCCGCTCCGACCAGACCTTCGCGGCGGCGTCCCACACCTCGTCCGGCACGCCGTGCTCACCGAGCCGGGTGACCGCGTCGGTCAGGGCCAGCGCGGTCCGCTCCCGCTCGTCGAAGAACGACGGGGCCTCCCGCCAGGCGGACAGGACGAACAGCCGCCGGTCGTCCTCCCCGTTGGCGAGCGCCGCCCGGGTGTGCATGTCCACGCAGAACGCGCAGCCGTTGAGCATCGACGCCCGCACCTTCACCAGCTCCAGCACGGTGTGGTCCAGGTTGCCCCGGATGTACGTCTCCAGCCCGCGCACCGCCGCGTACGCCTCCGGCGCCACCGCCGCCACGTTGATCCGGCTCACTGTTGCCTCCCTCGTGTCGTCCGTACGTGGGCACGACGGACTCCGGCCCGGCCGGCGTGACGACCCGGCGGTGTGACGGTCGTCATGGCGAGGTCTGGACAGCCGTCGTTGAGGCGCCGGCCACCTCGGTCGGCGTCTCCGGTCATGTCCGGCCGGTAGATCGGGCTGGCGAGATCGTCGAACCGGGGAGGACCCATGACGCACATCGACCGACGTACGCTGCTCGGCGCCGGCCTGGTCGCCGGCGCGGGAGCCGCCGGCGGCGCGCTTCTCGGCGCGCCCGGCGCGTTCGCCGCCCCCGGATGGCGGCGCAGCGGCCGGCCGCTGCTCACCCACGGCGTGCAGAGCGGCGACGTGACAGCCGACTCGGCGCTGGTCTGGACCCGGGCGGACCGGCCCGGCCGGATGCTGGTCGAGGTGGGTCGCCGGCCCGACCTGCGCGGCGCGCGGCTGGTGCGCGGCCCGGTGGTCGACCCGACCGGCGACTTCACCGGCAGGGTCCGGCTGCGCGGCCTGCCGTCCGGCGAGCGGCTGCACTACCGGGTACGGGTGGAGAGCCTCGACCGGCACGGGGTGGACAGCGCGCCGCTGACCGGTTCGTTCACCACCGCGCCGGTTCGGCACCAGCGGCGGGACGTGCGGTTCGTCTGGACCGGCGACATCGTCGGGCAGGGCTGGGGGATCAGCCCGGACTTCGACGGCCTGGCCATCTTCCGGGCCATGCGCGAGCGCCGCCCGGACTTCTTCCTGTGCAGTGGCGACACCGTGTACGCGGACGGCCCGCTGACCGAGCGGGTCACGCTGCCCGACGGCCGGGCCTGGCGCAACCTGGTGACCGCGGAAAAGAGCAAGGTCGCCGAGACGCTTGCCGAGTATCGGGGGCAGTTCGCGTACAACCTGCTCGACGAGCACCTGCGGGCCTTCGCCGCGCGGGTGCCGCAGATCAACCAGTGGGACGACCACGAGGTGCTGAACAACTGGTACCCGGGGGAGATCCTGGTCGACGACCGCTACACCGAGAAGCGGGTGGACGTGCTGGCGGCCCGGGCCCGGCAGGCGTTCCACGAGTGGCTGCCGGTGCCGGACGGCGGACCGCTGTACCGCCGGCTGTCGTACGGGCCGCTGCTCGACGTCTTCGTGCTCGACATGCGGACCTACAAGGACCCGAACGACGGCAACACGTACGCCGACCCGGCGCGCGGCCTGCTCGGCCGGGCGCAGCGGGATTGGCTGGTCCGGGAGCTGAAGGCGTCCCGGGCCACCTGGAAGGTGATCGCCAACGACCTGCCGATCGGCGTGGTGGTGCCGGACGGTCCGGGCGCCCAGGAGGGCGTGGCGCAGGGCGACTCGGGCGTGCCGGCCGGCCGCGAGCTGGAGTTCGCCGAGGTGCTGCGCTCGGCGCACCGGGCCGGCGTGACAGGCCTGGTCTTCCTCACCGCCGACGTGCACTACACGGCCGCCCACCACTACGACCCGGCGCGCGCCGCGGTGGGGGACTTCAGCCCGTTCTGGGAGTTCGTCTCCGGCCCGGCGCACGCCGGCGCGTTCGGGCCGAACGCGCTCGACGGCACGTTCGGCCCGCGGGCCGTCTTCGTGCACGCGCCGCCGGTCGCGAACACCTCCCCGGCCGAGGGCTTCCAGCACTTCGGCGAGGTGGAGATCGACGCCGAGACGGCGGCTCTCACGGTGCACCTCCGCGACCGCACCGGCGCGTCCCTCTGGACCACCACGCTCCCGGCGCCCACCCGCCGCTGAGGTGTTAAGCGGGGCCCCTTCCTCTACCGAATGCGTTAAGAAGGGGCCCCTCCTTACTCGGAGGCGGAGCGGGTGAGGGAGCGGGTAGGCTTGGGCGCACAGGCGACGACCCGGCCATCACCGGCGAGCCTCCGGAAGAACAGCCGGGCAACCGGCCCAGTAGAACCGGACGGGACGGCCCGTCACAGCCGACCAATGAGCGGGCGGCCGCACCTTGACCGCCAAGCGGGGTGGTACCGCGGGCCAGCCCGGGGGCGTCGCACGGCGTACCCGGAGAGGTTCGTCCTCGCAGACCCACCGACGAGTGAGCTGCGCGAGGAGAGCGACCCCCGATGGCCTATCCGTTGCACGACCCGAGCGGCGCCGGCGTCCCGGCGAGCCCGGACCTCCCCGCGGTCGAGCGCCGGGTGCTGGAGCACTGGACCGCCGACAAGACCTTCGAGGCCAGCGTCGAGGCCCGTCCGGCCGGCGACGACGGCAAGAACGAGTACGTCTTCTACGACGGCCCGCCGTTCGCCAACGGCCTGCCGCACTACGGCCACCTCTTCACCGGGTACGTGAAGGACGTGGTGCCGCGCTACCAGACCATGCGCGGGCGGCACGTGGAGCGCCGGTTCGGCTGGGACTGTCACGGCCTGCCGGCGGAGGTGGTGGCCGAGAAGCAGCTCGGCATCACCACCAAGGCGGAGATCCTCGACCTCGGCGTGGCCCGGTTCAACGACGCCTGCCGGGCCAGCGTGCTGGAGTTCACCCAGGACTGGGAGCGGTACGTCACCCGGCAGGCCCGCTGGGTCGACTTCGACAACGACTACAAGACGCTCGACCTGGACTACATGGAAAGCGTCATGTGGGCCTTCAAGACCCTGCACGACAAGGGTCTGGTCTACGAGGGCTTCCGGGTGCTGGCGTACTGCTGGCGGTGCGAGACCCCACTGTCGAACACCGAGACCCGGATGGACGACGTCTACCGGGACCGGCACGACCCGACGCTCACGGTGTGGTTCGAGCTGACCGCCGACGAGACCGCCCCGGAACTCGTCCGGGGCCCGGTGAAGCTGGGCGTCTGGACCACCACCCCGTGGACGCTGCCGTCGAACCTGGCACTCGCTGTCGGCCCGGACATCCGGTACGCGGTGCTGGAGCGCGACGGGCAGCGGTTCGTGGTCGGGGAGTCCCGCCTCGGCGCGTACGCCAAGGAGCTGGAGGGGTACGAGCAGGTCGGCTGGGTGACCGGCAAGGCCCTCGTCGGGCGTCGCTACACCCCGCTCTACGACTTCCTGGTCGAACCGGCCGGGCCGAACGCCTACCAGGTGCTCGGCGCGGAGTTCGTCACCACCGAGGACGGCACCGGGATCGTGCACCTGGCGCCCGCGTTCGGCGAGGACGACCAGAACACCTGCAACGCGGCCGGCATCCCGACCGTGGTCACGGTGGACGACCACACCCGGTTCACCGCGCTCGTCCCGCCGTACCAGGGCGAGCAGGTCTTCGACGTGAACAAGCCGGTGATCCGGGAGCTGAAGGAGCGGGGGGTGGTGCTGCGGCAGGACGTCTACACCCACTCGTACCCGCACTGCTGGCGCTGCGACACCCCGCTGGTCTACAAGGCGGTGTCGTCGTGGTTCGTCGCGGTGACGCGGTTCCGGGACCGGATGGTCGAGCTGAACCAGCAGATCAACTGGACGCCGGGGCACATCAAGGACGGCTCGTTCGGCAAGTGGCTCGCCAACGCCCGGGACTGGTCGATCAGCCGGAACCGGTTCTGGGGCTCGCCGATCCCGGTGTGGCGCTCGGACGATCCGACCTATCCGCGCGTCGACGTGTACGGATCGCTCGACGAGATCGAGCGCGACTTCGGCGTACGCCTGACCGACCTGCACCGGCCGGCGGTGGACGACCTGGTCCGCCCCAACCCGGACGACCCGACGGGCCAGGCGATGATGCGCCGGGTGCCGGAGGTGCTGGACTGCTGGTTCGAGTCCGGCTCGATGCCGTTCGCCCAGGTGCACTACCCGTTCGAGAACCGCGACTGGTTCGAGCACCACTACCCGGGTGACTTCATCGTCGAGTACATCGGGCAGACCCGCGGCTGGTTCTACACCATGCACGTGCTGGCCACCGCGCTGTTCGACCGGCCGGCGTTCCGCAACTGCCTCAGCCACGGCATCCTGCTCGGCTCGGACGGGCGCAAGATGTCCAAGAGCCTGAAGAACTATCCGGACGTCTACCACGTGTTCGACTCCTACGGGTCGGACGCGATGCGGTGGATGCTGATGTCGTCGCCGGTGCTGCGCGGCGGGGACATGGCGGTCACCGAGACGCTGATCCGGGACGCGGTGCGCCAGGTGCTGCTGCCGCTGTGGAACGTGTGGTACTTCTTCACGCTCTACGCCAACGCGGACGACCACACCGCGCGTCGGCGCACCGACTCGACGAACGTGCTCGACCGGTACGTGCTGGCCAAGACGAACGAGCTGGTGGCGACCGTCGGCGCGCAGATGGACGCCTACGACATCTCCGGCGCGTGCGCGACCGTCCGGTCCTACCTGGACGCGCTGACCAACTGGTACGTGCGTCGCTCGCGGGACCGGTTCTGGGCCGGCGACGCGGACGCGTTCGACACGCTCTGGACCGTGCTGGAGACGCTCTGCCGGGTGGTGGCGCCGCTGGCGCCGCTGACCGTCGAGGAGATCTGGCGCGGCCTGACCGGCGAGCGGTCGGTGCACCTGACCGACTGGCCGTCGGCCGACGAGTTCCCGGCCGACCACGAGCTGGTCTCCGCGATGGACAACGTCCGGGCGGTCGCCTCGGCCGCGCTGTCGCTGCGCAAGGCGAAGGGCCTGCGGGTCCGGCTGCCGCTGGCGACGCTGACCGTGGCGTCGCCGGTCGCCGACCAGCTCCGGCCCTTCGCCGACCTGGTCGCCGACGAGGTCAACGTGAAGGAGGTCGTGCTCACCGGCGAGGTGGCGGCGTACTGCCAGCAGGTGCTGACCGTGGTGCCGCGGGCGCTCGGCCCGCGCGTCGGCAAGAAGGTCCAGCAGGTGATCAAGGCGGTCAAGGCGGGGGAGTGGGAGCTGCGCGACGGCGCCCCGGTCGCCGCCGGGGTCACCCTGGCCGAGGGCGAGTACGAGCTGCGCCTGGTCGCCGCCGACGCGGAGCACTCCGCGCCGCTGCCCGGTGGTGAGGGCGTGGTGGTGCTGGACACCGAGGTCACGCCGGAACTGGCCGCCGAGGGGCTGGCCCGGGACGTGGTCCGGGTGGTCCAGCAGGCCCGCCGCGACGCCGACCTGGACATCTCCGACCGGATCACGGCGACGGTCTCCGCGTCCGAGGAGGTGCGCGCGGCGGTGGCCGCGTTCCGCGACTTCGTGGCGCGGGAGGTGCTGGCCGAGAGCGTCGACGTCGCTTCCGGCTCCGCCGACCTCGACGGCTTCGCTGGCGAGGTCGGCGACGGCGAGCGGGTGGTGGTCACCGTCCGCCGGGTGTAAGGAGGGGCCCCTGCTTAACGCTTTCGGTATAGGAGGGGCCCCCGCTTAACCGGGCGCACCGAGCGGGTGGACTGCGGGCCACCCGCTCGGCCGAGGGTGACGGCGTCGGCTACCGTGACAGCGCCTGTTTCGCGTACGACCGCCGGAGGACCCGTGCCCCTGCTCTACACCATCGGCAAGCTCACCGTGGCGCCCGCGCTCCGGTTGGCCTTCCGGCCGCACGCGGAGGGGTTGGAGCACATCCCGGCGACCGGCGGCGCGATCTTCGCGGGCAACCACCTCTCCGTCGCCGACGAACTGCTGCTCGGCACCGTGGTGCCCCGGCACCTGGCGTTCTGGGCCAAGTCGGAATACTTCAGCGGCACCGGGCTCAAGGGCGGCTTCTCCAAGTTCGTCCTCACCGGGCTGGGCGCGATCCCGGTCGAGCGGGGCGGCGGGCGGGCGGCGCTCTCCGCGTTCGACGCCGCGATCCCGGTGCTCCAGGCCGGTGACCTGGTCGCCGTCTACCCGGAGGGCACCCGCTCCCCGGACGGCCGGCTCTACCGCGGTCGCACCGGCGCGACCCGGCTGGCGGTGGCCGCCGGGGTGCCGATCATCCCGGTCGGCGTGACCGGCACCGACAAGGCCCAGCCGATCGGGACCCGGGTGCCCCGCCCCGGCCGCGCCAAGATCACCATCAAGTTCGGCAAGCCGATCGACTTCACCGGCCGACCCGACGACCGCGCGTCGCTGCGGACCATGACCGACGAGCTGATGGCCGAGATCCAGAAGCTCACCGGCCAGGAGTACGTGCCGCGCTACGCACCGAAGCGCAGCGAGCAGCCGCCGGCCTGACCCGCCCGGTCAGGACTGCTTCGGGACCACCACCTGCTGGCGCAGGTCGTTCAGCAGCCGGCCGCTGTCATCCACGGACAGCCGGGTGAACACACCTGTGGTCAGGCTGCCGTGGTCCACCGAGGTGCACACCACCACCGTGTCCCCGTCCGCCCGGCCGACCGCGCAGCGCTCGTAACGGCCCCGGACACCGGTGTCCACGGTCACCGAGGGTTGCAGCTCGTAGTCGCCGGCCAGGCGCTTCAGCTCGGCCTCGGCGTCGGACTCCGGGCTGAACCGCAGGCCGGTGCTGCCGAAGAGGGTCACCCGCTTGCCGTCGTTCGTGGCGTAGATGCCGGCGAACGTGTCCTCGGCGAGCAGGTGCGCCTGGCGTACCTGGCCCTTCAGCTTCTCGGCGTCGGCCTGGCTGCGTTCGTCCTGACGCAGCCGCATCGAGTCGAGCTGGTCGGGGAGGCTGGCGCTGGCCGGATACTGGCTGGACAGCGGCTGGACCCACCAGAGCGGGACGCCGCAGCAGCACGCCACGGTGAGCAGCAGCACCCAGGGCCAGCGGCGTCGTCGGCGTACCGGCACCGGCACGTACCCCTTGGGGGCCTGCCACCCGGGCGGCGGCGCGGCCGGCGGCGCGGTCTTCCCCCGGCGCTGCTTCGGCGGCCGGGCCGGCTGGGGCGGCCGGGACGGGACGACCGGGCCCGGCGGCGGGGTGTGCGCCGGCGGTGACACCGGCCGGGCGGCCGGCAGACCCGGGTACGGCGGGTGGCGCGCGGGCGGTGCTGCCGGCGGACCCGGGTACGGCGGGGTGTGCGCGGGCGGCGACACCGGGTGGGCCGGATGCGGCGCCGGTGGGGCCGGCACCGGCCAGGGCATGGTGTACGGCGTCGTCGCCGGCAGCTCCGGCAGCTCGGCGGAGGGAAGGTTCCACCCGGTGGTGTCCACCCCGGCCCACGGGTCGACCGGGGTGGCGTGCTCGGGCGAGTCGATCGGCGGCACCGGCGTGGGCTCGGCGGACTCGCCCCAGCCGCGGCGGCGTGCCGGCGGGGGCGGGACCGGGGCGGAGCCGCTCCACCTGGGTACCTGCGGTTCCACGCGGGTGGGCGATGGGCCGTCCTCGACCCGGGTGGGCGGTGGCGCGTCCTCGACGCGGGTGGGGTCGACGACGGGCGGAGCCGGTGCGACGGGGGCGGGCACGCTCGCGGAGCCACGGGCACGACCCGCCCGGCCGGCCGGCTCGGTTCCGGGGCCGTCGGTCGTCGCAGCGCCGGTCGTCGCCGCAGCCGTCTCCGCCGTCGCTGGCTGCCCGGGCTCGTCGGCGTCCTTCGTCGCGGTCGGCGCGCCCTCCGTCGTCGGCGGCGCGTCGGGTGCCGACGGCGCGGCGGTCGCTGGCGGCGCGTCCGTCGTCGACGGCCCGTCGGCTGCCGGCGGCGCGTCGGTCGCTGGCAGCGCGTCGGGTGCCGACGGCGCGGTGGCGTCCTCGGCGTCGGCCGGTGTCGGTACGGCGGTCGGCGGCTCGGTGACGGTCGGCTCCTCAGCCCCGTCGGCCGGCCGGCCCGCCCCCGGCTGCGGCTGCGGCATCGCGGCAATCTCCTCTCGCGCCCGTTGCGAGGTTAGTACCGCCCCGCCACCCAGCACGAATTCCGCCCCGCCCCGGCCTCCTGCTCGGGCGATCAGGAGTTCGGAGCGTCGGACAGCGCGCAACTCCGTGATCAACGCGGCGGACGCGGTCGCGGCCGTGGGCGTGGGCGGGGTGGAGGGCGGGGGCACCGCGTACGCTTGGGCATCATGAGTGCCCTGTCCACGACCCCACGTCCGCCGGCCGCCAACTCGGTGTGGCCCCGCCTGGAGCCGTTGCTGCCGCAGGTGACCAAACCCATCCAGTACGTGGGTGGCGAGCTGGGCGCGGTGGTCAAGGACTGGGACGCGGCGACCGTCCGCTGGGCGCTGATGTATCCGGACGCGTACGAGGTGGGCCTGCCCAACCAGGGTGTGCAGATCCTCTACGAGGTGCTCAACGAGCTGCCCGACGTGCTCGCCGAGCGCACCTACGCGGTCTGGCCGGACCTGGAGGGGCTGATGCGCGCCCACGGCGTGCCGCAGTTCACCGTCGACGCGCACCGCCCGGTGCGTGACTTCGACGTGTTCGGTGTCTCGTTCTCCACCGAGCTGGGCTACACCAACCTGCTCGCCGCGATCGACCTGGCCGGCATCCCGCTGCTCGCCGCCGACCGCACCGACGCCGACCCGGTGATCGTGGCCGGCGGGCACGCCGCGTTCAACCCGGAGCCGATCGCCGACTTCATCGACGCCGCGGTGCTCGGCGACGGCGAGGAGGCGGTGCTGGAGATCACCGCGATCGTCCGGGAGTGGAAGGCCGAGGGCGCGCCCGGCGGCCGGGACGAGCTGCTGCTGCGGCTGGCCCGCACCGAGAGCGTCTACGTGCCGCGTTTCTACGACGTCGACTACCTGCCCGACGGGCGGATCCAGCGGGTCGTGCCGAACCGCCCGGACGTGCCGTTCCGGGTGCACAAGCGCACGACGATGGACCTGGACGCCTGGCCGTACCCGAAGAAGCCCCTGGTCCCGCTCGCCGAGACGGTCCACGAGCGGTACGCGGTGGAGATCTTCCGGGGCTGCACCCGGGGTTGCCGGTTCTGCCAGGCCGGCATGATCACCCGCCCGGTGCGCGAGCGTTCGATCACCACGGTCGGCCAGATGGTGCAGCAGGGGCTGGAGTTCTCCGGTTTCCACGAGGTGGGCCTGCTGTCGCTGTCGTCGGCGGACCACTCCGAGATCGGCGACATGTGCTCCGGCCTGGCCGAGCAGTACGAGGGCACGAACGTCTCGCTCTCGCTGCCGTCGACCCGGGTGGACGCGTTCAACATCGACCTCGCGCAGGAGTTGTCCCGCAACGGGCGGCGGACCGGCCTGACCTTCGCCCCGGAGGGCGGGTCGGAGCGGATCCGCAAGGTCATCAACAAGATGGTGTCGAAGGACGACCTGATCCGCACCGTGGTCACCGCGTACACCAACGGCTGGCGGCAGGTGAAGCTCTACTTCATGTGCGGCCTGCCGACGGAGACCGACGAGGACGTGCTCGAGATCGCCGACATGGCGCACGAGGTGATCCGGGCCGGGCGCGCGGCGACCGGCTCGAAGGACATCCGCTGCACGGTCTCCATCGGTGGCTTCGTGCCGAAGCCGCACACCCCGTTCCAGTGGGCGTCGATGTCGACGCCGGAGGTCATCGACGGTCGGCTCAAGCTGCTCAAGCAGGCGATCAACAGCGACCGTTCGCTGGGTCGGGCGATCGGTTTCCGCTACCACGACGGCGAGCCGTCGCTGATCGAGGGCCTGCTGTCCCGGGGCGACCGCCGGGTCGGTGCGGTGATCCGCCGGGTCTGGGAGAACGGCGGCCGGTTCGACGGCTGGAGCGAGCACTTCTCCTACCGGCGCTGGGTGGACGCCGCGGCCGAGGTGCTGCCGGCGTTCGGCGTCGACCTCGACTGGTACACCACCCGCGAGCGTACGGAGCTGGAGGTCCTGCCCTGGGACCACCTCGACTCCGGCCTGGACAAGGACTGGCTCTGGCAGGACTGGCAGGACTCGCTGTCGGAGTACGAGCAGGACGACTGCCGCTGGACGCCCTGCTTCGACTGCGGCGTCTGCCCGTCCATGGACACCGAGATCCAGATCGGCCCGACCGGCCGGAAGCTGCTGCCGCTGACGCCGGTCGGTGGTCTGCGGCAGCCCGCCGCCGCGGGCTGAGCGCGCCACGTCTGCCGGAGCGCGGGCGCCCCTCGGGGCGTCCGCGCTCCGTCGCGTTTCGGGCGGGTCGCCCGCCCGCCGGGGCGGGGCTGCCCGCAGTGGTGGTTCCTCGATACGCTGCGTCCGTATTGGACCGGCCCCGGGCCGGTAGCGGGGAGGACAGCAGCATGGGCATCACGCCACCGGACACCGGCGACCTGCATGTCAGCGTCGAGGACCTGGACGCCGCGGCCGACTACGTCGAGCGCCTCAAGCAGTACGTCGACGACACCATCGGTTACGAGATGGAACGCATCAAGGAGCGGATGAAGGGCGACGGCAGCGCGCAGACGGTGCCGAACGGCACCCCGTTCGGCGGGTACGAGGACGCCCGGATGCAGTGGGCGGCGTTGACCAGGTCCACGGCCAACATGGAGGCCCACCTCAAGGCCATCTCCACCAAGCTGGCCGGTCTGAAGAAGGGCACCGAGGACATCGCGAAGGCGTTCCGCGACGCGGAGGCCCGCAACGCCGCCAACGGCAAGCAGATCGAGCGCCTGCTGGAGTCCGCGGCGCCGCCGCCGGAGGCCGGGCAGCAGCCCACGTACCCGTACACGGCCTGAGGGGGAGACGGTCATGGCTGGAGGCACCTGGGAGCGCGCCGTGCGCGAGGTGACGCTGTCGGCGGACCCGGAGACCGTCGGGTCGGTGGGAGCGGGTTGGAGCAACCTGTCCACGGCGCTCGGCTACCTGCGGGACTCGCTTGTCGGGCGTTCGTTCGTCGGCCCGATCGCGCCCGGCCAGGAACGTCCGCACAGCGGCGGCCTGCCCGGGCTGCTGGCCGGGTGGAAGGGCAGCGGCGGTGACGCCTACCGCGAGCACCTGAGCGGCATCGGCAAGGACATCGAGGAGCTGATCACGCACGCCAGCGGGGTCAGTGGCGCGTTGACGCGGATCGAGGGCGACATCCGCACGGCGGTCGCGAGCATCCCGATCCCGCTGATGGACGACTTCGGGTGGAACGAGTGGAGCCTGCCCGGCGGCACCGAGCTGGACGACGCCCGCGACGGCGAGAGCCAGTCCGGCTTCCTCGCCTCCCTGCGCCAGGACTACGGGGGCAATCCGGCGCTCTACGCCGACGGGGCGTTCCGCGACAAGGCCGACGACCTGGAAGCCACCATGAAGGTCGACGGCAACGCCGAGGACCACAAGCGCGGCGGCTGGTGGGACACCAAGTCGCATCTGGACAACTGGTACCGGGACAACCAGGAGGCGGCCAACAGGGCGATGTCGCCGTTGCCCACCGCGGTGCAGACCGAGCGCCCCAAGCTGACCGTTCCCGAGCCCCAGGGCGCGTACGACGACGGCTACCGCCCGGACACCCGGGTTCCGCCGTCCGGCGTACCCGACACCGGTCTGCCCGGTGGCGGTGGTGGTGGCGGTGGCGGTGGCAAGATGCCCTCGCTCGGCAGCACCGGGATCGGCGGTGGCGGCGGTGGTGGCGGCGGCTCGTTCACGCCCCCGCCGACCATCGGTGGCGCCGACGTCGGCGGCGGCTCCGGCGGCACCAGCTCGTACGTCCCGCCGGTCACCGGCGGCCTGCCCGGCTCCGGCGGCTACCCGGGCGCCGGTGACCACGACTACGGCACCGGCCTGGCCGGCGCGGGCGGCCCGGGCTCGATCACGGCCGGCGGTCCGGGCAGCGGCTTCGGTGGCGGTGGCGGGTTGAGCACGGTCGGCGGTGGCGGTGGCGGCTTCGGTGGCGCCGGCGCCGGTCTCGGCTCCGCCGGTGGCATCGGTGGCGGCGGCCTCGGCGCGGCCGGCGGGATGGGCGTGGGCGCGCTGCCCGGCATGGTGGGCGGCGGTAACGGCAAGGTCCCGCCGCTGACCAGCGCGGCCAACGCGTTGCGCGGTGCCACCGGCGCGGGCGCGGGCGGCCCGCGTGGCGGCCCGGCCGGCGCCGGGATGGTGGGCGGCGGGATGATGGGCGGCCACGGTGGCGCCGGGCACGGCGGCGGCGGGGGCGAGCACTCGTCGTGGTTGACTGAGGATGACGATCCGTGGGGTGCCGGTGGCGGTGGGTCCCCGGGCATCCTGCGATGAGGGCGGACCGATGAGGGTTGACATCGGCGCGCTCCGGCCGGTGGGGGCCGGCTTGCTGGCCGGTCTGATGCTGCTGGGGGCCGCCCAACCGGCGATCGCCGCGCCGCGCCGGTCCGAGCAGTGGTACCTGGACGAGTTGCGGATCGACCGGGCGCACCAGATCTCCACCGGTCGGGGTGTCGTGGTCGGCGTGGTGGACACCGGCGTCGACGCCGGTCACCCGGACCTGCGAGGCCGGCTTCTCGCCGGTGGCAGCACCTCCGGCGACGGCGACGGCCGGCGCGACCCGAAGGGTCACGGCACCCACATGGCCGGGATCATCGCGGCCAACGGCACCGGGGTGGTGGGCGTCGCCCCGGACGCCCGCATCCTGCCCATCCGCGTGCCGCCGGCCGAGGTGGGCGCCCCCGGGCCGTCCGCGACCGGGATCCGGATGGCGGTCGACGGTGGCGCCACGGTGCTCAACCTGTCCTACGGTCACGCCGGGCTCTCCGACGACGAGGAGCAGGCCGCGGTCCGGTACGCGCTGGAGCACGACGTGGTCGTCGTCTCCGCGGTGGGCAACGCCCGGCAGTCCGGCCCGGACGTCAGCGCGCCGGCCCGGTACCCCGGGGTGATCGCGGTGACCGGCACGGTCCGGGGTGGTGGCTTCTGGTCCGGCTCGGCCCACGGTCCGGAGGCGGTGATCGCCGCGCCGGGAGACGAGGTCTACAACATCGGCCCGGAGCAGGGTTACGGCTGGGGTGACGGCACCTCCGACTCCAGCGCCATCGTGGCCGGCGTCGCGGCGCTGATCCGGTCGAAGTACCCGAAGCTCTCCGCGCCCGACGTGATCAACCGGATCATCCGTACCGCCCGGGAGGCCGGCCCGCCCGGCCGCGACCCGCGGTTCGGGTTCGGCCGGATCGACCCGGTGGCGGCGCTCACCGCCGACGTGCCGTCGGTCTCGGCGAACCCGCTGCTCGGCCCGACCTCGCCCGCCGCGAGCCCGCCGCCGGCCGCCGCCGCCGAGGACGACGACTTCGACGTGACCAGGTACGGCGACCGGGGCGGCCCGACCGACCAGCAGGTCATGGTGGTCGGCATCGGGATCGCCGTGGCGCTCGTGGTGCTGGTGGCGCTCGTGGTGTTCCTGATCTGGAACCGCCGTCGGCACCGGCGTGAGGTGGCCCGGGCCGGGCAGATCCCGGACGACGTGCTCGACCGGATGAACGCCCCCTGACGGCCCGCGGTGCGGGCCGGTGCCGGGCCGCCGGCGTGCCCGCGGCCCCGGTCGCGGGGTGCGGCGGCGGCTGCGCCAGGATGGGGCGGACACGCAGGCACAGCCGAGGAGTTCACGATCGCCAGAAAGCCTCAACCCGAGGGCGGGCAGGCGCCCGTCGTCCAGCGGGTCCGCATCCGGTACGCCAAGCGTGGACCGCTGCGCTTCACCTCGCACCGGGACTTCGCCCGGGCCTTCGAGCGCGCGCTGCGCCGGGCCGGCGTGCCGATCGCCTTCTCCCAGGGCTTCACCCCGCACCCCAAGATCTCGTACGCCTCGGCGGCGCCGACCGGTGTCGCGAGCGAGGCCGAGTACCTGGAGATCGGCCTGCGTGAGCCGGTCGACCCGGAGCGTCTCCGCGCCGCGCTGGACGCCGCGCTCTCGCCCGGGCTGGACGTGCTCGACGCGGTCCAGGCCACCGGCGGCAGTCTGGCCGACCGGATCGAGGCGTCCCGCTGGCGCATCGAGCTGCCCGAGATCGACCCGGACGTGCTCCGTGCGGCGGTGGCCGCCTTCACCGCCGCCGAGGAGATCCAGGTCGAGCGGATGACCAAGCAGGGCCGGCGCGTCTTCGACGCCCGCAGCGCGGTGATAGCCATCGATGCGCTGCCCTCGGGTGAGACGCCTTCCGGAGCGCCGGCCGTACCGTGTGCGATACTCGAACTGGTCGTGCGGCAGGTCACCCCGTCCGTACGACCCGATGACGTCCTTTCCGGCCTCCGCGTGGTGGCCGACCTGGAGCCGCCGGTCACTCCGAAGGTGATCCGGCTGGCGCAGGGCACGCTGACCGCGCAGGGCGAGATCGTCGATCCGTTGGACGCGGATCGCGACGGGGCAGCCATCGGAGAGCACTGACCGTCGGTCAGCGCTCTGGCAGGCAGACTTCGGCGGTCGCGCTTCCGCGCGCCCGGCGGAAACACCTTTGCGGCGACCCTGCGTGGCAGCGCTCACCCGCGCCCGGGGCAGCCAGAACTGGAGAACGTCCATGCTCGAGAACGAGCCCGAGGGCGGCGAGCGGACCGGCGCGGAGCCGGCCGTCACCGACAACACCAGCGGCGCCGGTGGCGCTGCCGACAGCGCCGCCGCCGAGGCGAAGCCACCGGCCCGCAAGCGGGCCAGTCGCCGTAAGGCGGCGCCGCTCAACCAGCCGGAGCAGACCGACGCGCCGGTCGAGGCGTCCGCCGCGGCCAGCGGCAGCGGCGAGTCACCGCAGGCCGAGGTGTTCGCGCCGGTGGCCGGTGAGTTGGAGGCCGCCCCGAAGACCACCCGACGGCGCCGCAAGGCGACCCCGGCGAAGGCGGTCGAGGAGCCGGTGGCCGCCGCCGGGGTGGAGGCCACCTCGGACGAGGTGGTGCCGCCGGTCAAGGTGACCCGGACGCGCCGCCGCAAGGCCACCCCGCCCGCCGCTGAGCCGGCCTTGGTCGCCGAGTCGCCGACCGAGGCCCCCGCCGAGGCCGCCGAGCCGGCGGTGGCGCCGCCCGCAGCGGCCGAACCGCAGGTCGATGCCGTGATCGACGGGCCGGTCTCGGTCCCCGGTGGGGCGGGCGAGATCGCCGAGGGCCGTGCGCCGCTCGACGCCGACGAGGACGCGGACGGCGCGGGCGCCGTGGCCGAGCCGACCCCGGCCGAGAGCGCCGTCGCCGAGCAGCCCGCTCCGGCCGAGCCCACCCCGGCCGAGGGCGCCGTGCGGCGTACCCGCCGGGGGCGTGGCGCGGCCGGGACCACGCCGCGCCGCACCGACGAGACCGAGCTGGCGCGGGCCGGCGGGCCGGCCGACGACACCGGCGCGGTGTCGACGGGCGCCGCGGTGCCGGGCGCCGCGGAGGAGCCGGCCGAGGAACGCCCGACCACCGGCCGCCGGCGGCGGGCCGCGCTCTCCGCGCCGACCGTCCTGTTCATGCCTCCGCAGCCCGAGGAGGCCCCCGCCGTCCAGGTCAGCTACCCGGCCGCCGAGGAGCCCGTGGCGGAGCCGGTCGAGACCGGCCGGCGTCGACGCCGTGGCCGGCGGGAGGCCGAGCCGGTGGAGGCCGAGGTCGAGGCCGAGCCCGCCGCGGAGGAGCCGGCCGCCGCCGAGGCCGAGGAGGCCGTCGAGGCCGAGGACGACGACGACACGGCCGAGGGCCGGCGCCGGCGTCGTCGCGGCCGTCGCGGCCGTGGGCGCGGCAAGGGCGGCGCCGACGAGGCCGAGGATGAGGAGTCCGGCACGGCGGAGACCGCCGAAGCCGGGGCCGAGGAGACCGACGAGGACGCCGAGGGCGAGGGGATGACCCGTCGTCGTCGCCGTCGTCGCCGCCGGGGCGCGGGGGAGGCGGACAGCGCCACCGAGGACGGTGTGCCCACCGTCGTCAAGATCCGGGAGCCGCGCAAGGCGGTCGACGAGGTGCAGGGCGTCTCCGGGTCGACCCGGCTGGAGGCCAAGCGGCAGCGCCGCCGGGACGGTCGCGAGCAGCGGCGGACCCGGCCGCCGATCCTGAGCGAGTCGGAGTTCCTGGCCCGCCGCGAGGCGGTCGACCGGACGATGGTGGTCCGCCAGCGTGGCGACCGCACCCAGATCGCGGTGCTCGAGGACGGCGTGCTCGTCGAGCACTACGTGACCCGCAACTCCTCCGGCACCATGGCCGGCAACGTCTACCTGGGCAAGGTGCAGAACGTCCTGCCCAGCATGGAGGCGGCCTTCGTCGACATCGGGCGCGGGCGCAACGCCGTGCTCTACGCCGGCGAGGTCAACTGGGACTCCACCGGGCTGGAGGGCCGGGCCCGTTCGATCGAGCAGGCGCTGCGGTCCGGCGACCCGGTGCTGGTGCAGGTCACCAAGGACCCGATCGGGCACAAGGGCGCGCGGCTGACCAGCCACGTCGCGCTCTCCGGCCGGCACCTGGTCTACGTGCCCAACGGCAACGCCTCCGGGATCAGCCGCAAGCTGCCCGACACCGAGCGCAAACGGCTGCGGGACATCCTCAAGAAGCTGGTGCCGGACGGCGCGGGCGTGATCGTCCGGACCGCGGCCGAGGGCGCCAGCGAGGACGAGCTGGCCCGGGACGTCAAGCGGCTCCAGGCGCAGTGGGAGGAGATCCAGGCCAAGGCGGCCTCAGGTGGCGCGCCGGTGCTGCTCTACGAGGAGCCGGACCTGGTCATCCGGGTGGTCCGGGACCTCTTCAACGAGGACTTCCGCGAGCTGGTCATCGAGGGCGAGTCGGCGTACGACGTGGTCGAGTCGTACCTGTCGCACGTCTCGCCGGACCTGGTGGCGCGGCTGCGCCGGCACGCCGGCGTCGCCGACGTGTTCGCCGAGTACCGGATCGACGAGCAGATCCTCAAGGGGCTGGACCGCAAGGTCTTCCTCCCCTCCGGCGGCTCGCTGGTGATCGACCGGACCGAGGCGATGACAGTCGTCGACGTGAACACCGGCAAGTACACCGGCTCCGGCGGCAACCTGGAGGAGACGGTCACCCGCAACAACCTGGAGGCGGCCGAGGAGATCGTCCGTCAGCTCCGGCTGCGCGACCTCGGCGGCATCGTGGTGATCGACTTCATCGACATGGTGCTGGAGTCGAACCGGGAGCTGGTGCTGCGCCGGCTCACCGAGTGCCTCGGCCGGGACCGCACCAAGCACCAGGTCACCGAGATCACCTCGCTCGGCCTGGTGCAGATGACCCGCAAGCGGATCGGCGCGGGCCTGCTGGAGGCGTTCAGCGAGACCTGCGAGTGCTGCAAGGGCCGGGGTGTGATCATCCACCCGGAGCCGGTGCCGGAGAAGCCGCGTGCCGGCGGCGCGGGGGAGAAGGTCAAGGCGGTCGCCTCGGCGGTCGCGCCGGTCGAGGAGAAGGGCCGACGCCGGGGCCGCAAGGCCGCCGCGGAGAAGCCCGCCGTGGAGGCCGCGCCGGAGCCACCGGCCGTCGCCGAGCCGGAGCGGACCGTCGCCGAGGTGGTCGAGTCCCCGGACGACTACTACGACACCCAGGGCTACGACCTGTCCCGGTTCGAGACCGACACACCGGCCGCGCCGGCGGTGGCGGACAGCCAGGAGGGCGACTCGGCCCGGCTGGCCGCCGCCGACGACCCGGACGCGATCGACGGCGAGAGCGACGACGAGGGCACCCCGCGGCGGCGGTCCCGGCGTGGCGGCGCCCGGCGGCGTACCCGGCCGTGAGCCGCTGACCTGCGTGGCGTTTGACAGGGCCCCGGCTCCGGCAACAGAGTGCCGGGCAGGGGCCCTGCCGTTCCCGTCGACCCCCGGTCGGGTCGGCGCGCCCCGGAGGGAGGAGACATGCGTCGGGTGCTCGCGGTCAGCGTGCTGACCGGACTGCTGCTGGCCGGTGCGGGCTGCGCCGACCGGAACGACGACCCGTTCGCGGTGGGCTTCGCCTCGCCGGCCCCGGCCGCCACGTCGCCCGCGCCGGCTCCGACCGCCACCGGGGACGCGGGCGTCTGCGCCCGGGCGAAGCAGGCCGGCTCCGCCGCCGTGCAGACGTACGTGTTCAAGCTGGCGGAGATGGTGCGGGCCGGCGGCACCGGGGACACGAGCACCGCGAAGGCCGCCGAACGGGACGCGGAGGCCGCGCTGGCGGGCTGGCGGGACGTGCTGCGGGAGCAGGCCGGGAAGGCCAGCGACCCGCCGCTGCGGACGCTCCTGGCGGACCTGGCCACCGAGGTGGGCGGGCTCGGCACCGACGTGCGGTCGATCGACGAGACGGAGTTCGATCGGCTCCAGCAACGACTTGACGAGCTCTGCCCGGCCTGACCGGCGGCCCGGTTTGGGGGGCGGGCCGGGTATGGCGTACTCTTGCCTGCGGCGCACTTTGGTGTGCCTAGTTCCCGCGCGCCCGCGCCGCCGGTGTCACGGCTCCCGGCGAGACGCCGTGGGAACGACCGGCCGGTGACGGTCGGAAAGACGCCAGCAGCCTCAACGACAGGGAGTGCGCCTCCGATGTACGCGATCGTCAAGACCGGCGGCAAGCAGTACAAGGTCGCCGAGGGCGACGTGATCGAGGTCGAGAAGCTCGCCGGTGCTCCCGGCGACGCGGTGAAGCTCACCGCGGTGCTCCTCGTCGACGGTGACGACCTGGTGACCGACGCGGCGAAGCTCGCCGAGGTCGCGGTGTCCGGCGAGATCGCCGCGCACACCAAGGGCCCGAAGATCCGGATCCACAAGTTCAAGAACAAGACCGGCTACCACAAGCGTCTGGGTCACCGGCAGCCGCTGACCCAGATCAAGGTGACCGGCATCTCCAACAGCGGGAAGTAGGTCGTCGGACAATGGCTCACAAAAAGGGTGCGTCCAGCTCGCGTAACGGTCGCGACTCCGCGGCCCAGCGGCTCGGCGTGAAGCGCTTCGGTGGTCAGGTCGTCAGCGCGGGTGAGATCCTCATCCGTCAGCGTGGCACCAAGTTCCACCCCGGTGACCTGGTCGGCCGTGGCGGCGACGACACGCTGTTCGCGCTGTCCGCCGGCTCGGTCCAGTTCGGCACCAAGCGCGGTCGCAAGACCGTCAGCATCGTTCCGCAGCAGTAGTTCGAAGGCGAAGCGGGCCGCGGACCTCGGGTCCCGGCCCGCTTCGCCTTTCCCCGCGCGGGGCGGAACCCCGCTGGAAGGATTGGCGTCGTGACGACGTTCGTTGACCGGGTCGTCCTGCACATGCAGGCCGGCGACGGCGGGCACGGCTGTGTCTCGATCCACCGGGAGAAGTTCAAGCCCTTCGGTGGCCCGGACGGTGGCAACGGGGGCCACGGCGGCAGCGTGTCGCTGGTGGTCGACCCGCAGGTCACCACGCTGCTCGACTTCCACTTCCGGCCGCACCTGAAGGCCGACAACGGCAAGGGCGGCGCCGGCTCGAACCGGGACGGCGCCAACGGCCGCGACCTGGTGATCAAGGTGCCGAACGGCACCGTGGTGCAGAGCCTCGACGGCGAGGTGCTGGCCGACCTGGTGGGCGTCGGCACCACCTTCGAGGCGGCCCGCGGCGGTCGGGGCGGGCGGGGCAACGCCTCGCTGGCGAACGCCCGCCGCAAGGCCCCGGGCTTCGCGGAGCTGGGTGAGCCCGGCGACAAGCTCGACGTGGTGCTGGAGCTCAAGAGCGTCGCCGACGTCGGCCTGGTCGGCTTCCCGTCCGCCGGGAAGTCCTCGCTGATCTCGGTGATCTCCGCGGCCAAGCCGAAGATCGCCGACTACCCGTTCACCACGTTGGTGCCCAACCTGGGCGTGGTCCGGGTGGACAACCACACCTTCACCGTCGCCGACGTGCCCGGCCTGATCCCGGGCGCGGCCACCGGCAAGGGCCTGGGCCTGGAGTTCCTCCGCCACGTCGAGCGGTGCGCCGTGCTGGTGCACGTGGTCGACACCGCGACGCTGGAGCCCGGCCGGGACCCGCTCGCCGACATCGACGCCATCGAGTCGGAGCTGACCCAGTACGGCGGGCTCGCCGACCGGCCCCGGCTGGTCGCGCTCAACAAGATCGACGTGCCGGACGGGAAGGACCTCGCCGACATCGTCCGCCCCGACCTGGAGGCCCGTGGCTTCCGCGTCTTCGACGTCTCCAGCGCCACCCGGGAGGGCCTGCGCGAGCTGACGTACGCGATGGCCCAGCTGGTCGACGAGGGCCGCCGCGCCGCCCCGCCGGCCGAGCCGACCCGGGTCGTGATCCGCCCGAAGGCGGTCGACGACGCCGGCTTCACCGTCGAGGCCGAGCCGGACGGCTCCTACACGGTGCGCGGCGGCCGACCGGAGCGCTGGGTGAAGCAGACCAACTTCGACAACGACGAGGCCGTCGGCTTCCTGGCCGACCGGCTGGCCCGCCTCGGCGTCGAGGAGAAGCTGGCGAAGGCCGGCGCGCAGGCCGGCGACCTGGTGCGGATCGGCGAGCGGGAGTTCGACTGGCAGCCGACGCTCTACGCCGGCGTCGACTTCGTCCCCGGCAACCGGGGCACCGACGTGCGGCTGGAGGACAAGTCGACGCGTCCCTCGGCCGCCGACCGGCTGGAGGCCCGCAAGGCCCGCCGGCGGCGCCCGGAGGACGAGATCGAGGGAACCCCGGAGACCGCGGCGGACGACCCGGACGACCTGGACGACGAATAGTTCGGCTCCGTCCGTGTTCGGGACGTTGGCCGGAAACCTCCGCGAAATCCGGTCGACCTACCGTGACCGGATGCTGATCGAATCCCGGCCCGGCACCGATCCGGAGATCGCCACGCTCGTCGTCGCCCAGCAACGTGAGCTGCGGGAGGCCGACGGCGGTCTGGACGGTCAGGTCACCGTCACGCACGCCGACATCCACTATCTGGCGGCCGTGGTCGGCGGCCGGGCGGTCGGCTGCGGTGGGCTCCAGACGCTCGACCCCGACACCGGCGAGCTGAAGCGGATGTACGTCCGGCCGGCGTACCGGGGTCGGGGCATCGCCCGGCAGTTGCTGCTCGCGCTGGAGGAGTTGGCCTTCCGGCAGGGGCACCGGACGGTGTGCCTGGAGACCGGCGTGTACCTCCCGGCCGCGATCGCGCTCTACCGCTCCGCCGGCTACCAACCCGTCCCGGTGTACGGCGAGTACGTCGACAACCCGCACAGCGTCTGCTTCGCCAAGCGGCTGCCGGTGGCGGCCTGAGGGTTCGCGTCGGGCGCTCGTCCGCGCTCAGGGCCGGTCGATCGGGGTGTCCGGCCGACTTCCGGTGCCCACCTCGTTGTTCAGCAGCAGACCCGTGGCCAGCATGCCGAAGCCGAGGAACAGGTGCAGCCAGTTGTCGGCGTCGTTGAGCGGCACGAAGTTCGCCGCGCTCTCCCGGTCGACGGCGAAGCCGTACAGCCACAGCACCAGGTAGAGCGCGCCGCCGCCGGCCAGGAACACCCGCGCGCCGGCCAGCCGTCGGGCCGCCACCAGGCCGACCAGCCCGAAGAGCAGGTGCACCAGGTTGTGCAGCACCGACACCTGGAACAGCCCGAACAGTTTCGCCCCGGAGTGGTGCCCGGCGAACGCCATCCGGCCGTAGTGCGCGGTGATGCCGGGGACGAAGCCGAGCACGCCGATCAGCACGAACACGACGGCCACCGCCAGGGCGACCTTCTGCACGGCCGGTCGGGCCGACGTGCGACCGCGTACGTGGCGTGCCATCGCGGTCACCTCCCGTGGAGCGTCTCGCCGTCCGTGCGGCCGGCATTCCATTGTGTGACCGACGCCTGTCGCTTCCGCAGAGAAATCACGAATCAGGCATGGACCCGGAGACCAGGGGTAGGGCACTTGTCACGCGGAAAGCAATACGCGTGCCCCCCGAACACATACCGCTGCACCACTTGAGCGGAAGGGAAACCATGACTCAGGATCTTTCACCCACGTCCGCCACGTACGAGTCCACCACGTACGAGTCGACGAACGGCGGCGGCGTGCGCGATCAGGCCCGCCAGGTCGGCTCGGACGCCGCAAGCGCCGGCGGAGCGGTCGCCCAGACCGCCAAGGAGCAGGGCCACGAGGTGGTGGGCGAGGCCAAGCGGCAGGCCCGCGACCTGTACGGCGAGGCCCGTACCCAGGTCACCTCCCAGGCCGGTCAGCAGCAGCAGCGTGCCGCCAGCGGCCTGCGCTCGCTGGCCGACGAGATGCGGTCCATGGCGCAGCAGGGTGGCGGCTCCGGCCCGGTCACCGAGCTGGCCCACCAGGCGGCCGAGCGGGTGCACGGCGTGGCCGGCTGGCTGGAGCAGCGTGAGCCGGGCGACCTGCTCAACGAGGTGAAGGGTTACGCCCGTCGCAACCCCGGCACGTTCCTGGTCGGCGCCGCCCTGCTGGGCGTGGTCGCCGGTCGACTCACCCGGAACATCGCCGCCGTGGGCAACGACAGCGGCGCGACCCGGCCGGCCTACGACCCGGACCGGACCGCTCCCATCCCGACCGCGCGTGCGGTGCCGGACCAGGTGCCGTCGGGCGGCTACCTCGACCCGACCCCGGGCACCTACGCCGAGCCGGACCCGGGCTACTCGGCGCCGGGCGTGACCTACCCCGGCGGCGGCGCCCCGAACACCTGGGCCGACCCGGCCGGTGGCACCGGCCAGCCGCTGCCGCCGCCGGAGCGGACCGACCCGTTGCCGGGTGTCCCGTCGACCGGCGCTCCCCGCCCGTGAACCGCCGGACCGGCAGAAGGGAGGCGGCGGCATGACCGTGCCGACGCAGGACCCGGGCTACCAGGCGGCGGGCGCGCCGCAGCATCAGGCCGACGAGGTGCGCGGCAACTCGCTCGGCGAGCTGATGCGCCAGGTCACCGGTGACCTCTCCACGCTGATGCGGCAGGAGGTGGAGCTGGCCAAGGCCGAGATCCGCCAGGAGGGCAAGAAGGCGGGCAAGGCCGCCGGTCTCTTCGGCGGCGCCGGCTTCGGCGGCTACATGGTGGCGCTCTTCGTCTCCATCGCGGTGTGGCAGTTCCTCGACAACGTCATGGACTCCGGGCTGGCCGCGCTGATCGTGGCCGTGATCTGGGCCGCGGTCGCCGCCGTCCTCTACTCGATGGGGAAGAAGAACGCCGAGCGGGTCCGTGGCCTGAAGCAGACCAACGACAGCGTGCAGCGCATCCCCGACGCGCTCAAGCCGCACCCGGAGGGAGTCACCCGATGAGCACCGATCCCGACCAGATCCGCCGGGAGATCGAAGCCACCCGCAACAACCTCAGCTCGGACGTGGACGCCCTGGCGTACAAGGTGAGCCCGGGCCGCATCGTCGACGACCGCAAGCAGCGCGTCCGCAGCGCGCTGACGAACGTGAAGGACAAGGTGATGGGAAGCGCTTCCGATCTCGGCCACAGCACCGGCCACGCGGCCCACTCGGTGGGTGACCACGCCTCCTCGGCGGCCTCCACCGTGGGCGACCGGACACACTCCGCCGCATCCACGGTCAGCGACGCCGCGCACCGGGCGCCGCGGGTGGTGCGGCAGAAGTCCGAGGGCAACCCGATCGCCGCCGGCGTGATCGCCTTCGGCGTCGGCATGCTGGTCTCCTCGCTGATCCCGGCCACCCGTCGCGAGCAGGAACTCGCCGCGCAGGTCAAGGAGAAGGCGACCGAGCACGGCGGCGTGGTGAAGGAGAAGCTCGGCGAGGTCGCCGGGGAGCTCCGGGACGAGCTGCGCGAGCCGGCCCAGCAGGCCGCCGAGTCGGTGCGGTCCACCGCGCAGGACGCCGCGCACGCCGTACGGGACGACGGCCGCAGCGCCGCGCACGACGTCCGGCACAGCGCCGAGCAGGCGCGTTCCTGACCGTTGCGCTCGCGCGTGAGGAGGGGCCCCTTTTTATCGCCCAGGGCGATAAAAAGGGGCCCCTCCTCACCTCTCGGCGTGCACCCAGAGGGTCAACTCGTCGGGGCGGCGTCGGGGCATCCGCCGCCGCAGCGTCCGGGTGGGGTGCGCGGCCACCCGCAGCCGGTGGCCCGCGTAGGGCACCCCGCCGCGCAGCCGCCGGCCCACCGCCAGCCACGCGCACACCCCGCGCTCCAGCAGCCACACCGGGGCGGCGAGCGTGGTGTGCGCGGGGAAGACCCGGGCCCCGCCGGCCCGCCGCCGGCCCAGCTCCGCCACCGCGACCGTGACCAGCCCGGCCCGCAGCAGCAGCCCCGGGCGGCGGGCGGCGAGCGCGACCGCCGCAGCCGGCAGCACCGCCAGCGCGGCCAGCAGCCACCCGGGCCGGGCCGTCTCGTCGTACGCCTGGCGGACCCGCTGCCCGAGGAAGTGCGCGGTGGTGGGCGGGAGCCGCCGCACGTACAGCCACGCCGGGGCGGCCGTGCTGCCGCCGTACGCGCGGACGGTCCGGTGCAGCTCCAGGTTCTCGAAGAGCACGTCCGGGTCGTAGCCGCCCATGGCCAGGAAGGTGCTCCGGCGCACCGCGAGCGTGCCCGGCCAGTCTCCGCCGAGCGCCCGGTTCAGCAGCGTCCGGCCGGTGTCCCACCAGGTGTGCCAGGGCAGCGGGTCGAAGTGGTTCTGCGGCCGGACCAGGTCCACCCGGTCGAGCAGCTCGTGCACGGCGCGCAGCGCCGGCAGGTCGTACCGGACGTCGTCGTCGGCGATCACCACGTGCTCGTGGCGGGCCAGCGCGACGCCGGTGAGCACCCCGAGCACCTTGCCGTTGCGTCCCCGCAGCGCCGGGTCCGGCGGCACGTGCCGGACCAGGTCCCGCCAGGCGGTCGCGTGCCTGGCGAACGGGTCCGGCGGCGAGCTGTCGACCACCACCACGTCGACCCACCGGCGCAGGTCGCGCAGGTAGCCGGTCAGCTCGTCGAGGTCACGGTCGTCGGCGGCGCGCAGCGGCAGGACGTACGCCATCGGGAGCCGGACCGGCGCGGACGCCGCGGCGGTCCGGCCGGGGTTCCTTAGCTGGGGGACTGTCGCTCGGGTCACGTCGCCTCCGGTCGGCTCGGGTCACGCGACTTGCCCGGAATGCGGTAGCTGAAACCGTTTCGGCGGTCCGGCGCCGCTACTCGCGCGCGGCCGGTCGGCTCAGGCGGTCCGCCGCACCCCGTCGACGACCAGGCCACTGGGCGGCAACGTCGGCATCATGCCGAGGTCGAGCGCGAGGTCCTGCGGCGGCACCCGGTAGCTCATCGCGCCGGTCAGGTTGGCCACCGCCCGCTTCATCAACTCGATCGTGATCCACTCGCCGGCGCACCGGTGGCCCGCCTGGTGGTCGCCGCCGCCCTGCGGGACGAAGCCGAACGGGTCGTCCCGCCAGCCGGCGAAGCGTTCCGGGCGGAACCGCTCCGGCTCCGGCCAGAGCCGCGGGTGGTGGTTCGTGCCGTACAGGTCGAGCAGCACCCGGCGGCCCTGCGGGAACGCGTACCCCTGCCACTCGAACGAGCGGCGCACCCGGGCCGCGGTGACGGCGAAGAACGGGTAGTGGCGGCGTACCTCCTGCACGAACTGTTCGGTCGCGGCGTCGTCGCCGCGTACCCGGTCGTGCCAGTGCGGGTGGTCGTGCAGCGCCAGCGCGGCGAAGACCACGTAACGGTCCACCGCGACCGTGGGGCGGAGCACGTTGAGCAGCTCCACCGCGGCGATCCGGCGGGGCAGCGGCCGGCCCCACTCGTCCCGGTGCCCGGCGACGACCCGCAGCGCGCTGCCCTCGGGCGCGGGCACCGCGCCGGCGCGTACCTCCTCGATCAGCTCGCCGGCCCACCGTTCGGCCCGGCGGCGGGCGACCAGGCCGCGCCAGTGCGTCGGGCCCAGCGCGGCCGGTCCCTCGATCATGGCGTGCATCTCGGCGGTCCGGCGGCGCACGTCGGTCCCGGCCAACGGCACGCCGGCCCAGGCCCAGACCGCCCGGGTCAGCATCCGGCCCACCTCGTCGTAGAGCACGACCGGGCCGTGCTCCGCCCAGGCCGATATCCGCGCCTGCCACTCGTCGTCGAAGAGGTCCCCGAGCCGTCGGACGGCGGCCGGTGTCATGATCGACGTGAACATCGCCTTGCGGACGCGGTGCGCCGGCCCGTCGAGGCCCTGCACGCCGCCGACCCCGGTCAGCGTGCGCTGCCCGCGCTTCGGCATGGCGCCACGCCGGACGAACCGTTCCTCGTCGTAGAACAGCTCGGCGGCCTCCCGGCCGCGTAGGCAGATCGTCGGCTCCAGCAGCAGCCGGGCCTGCACGATGTCGGTGCCGAACCGGTCGCAGCGGGTGCCGACGAAGCGGTAGCCCTCCCGGCGGAACGCCAGCGTGCTGTCCGGGCTCCGGTCGCTCGGCATGGTGCTCATCTCGGCTGCTCCTGACCCGGGTCGACGCGCGGTGCGACGTGTGCGCTGCCTACCCGGGGCGACGCGGCCGAATCCTCCATTTCACCAGCTCCACCCGGCCGGGGGAGGGGCCAGCCGGGACGGGCGCTGGCCCCTCCCCGGGCGCGGAAAAGCTGGTTTCCTCGGTGTGCGGATCGGCGGTGACCGGTCCGGCGCTCCGCCGGCGCGACTCCGGCGAGGGCCACCGACGACGGGGAGGGCACGGATGCGTGACGATCGGGCGACACGACGGCGGCACCGCGACGCGGTGGCCGGGCTGCGCGGCGGCGGTCGCGGGGAGCCGCTGATCGCCGCGCCCCGCCGGGCCGCGGTCCGGCCACCGCGGTTCTTCACCGTGCACCTCGGCTTCGCGGCTACCGACGCCACCGTCGCGCGGGAGCTGGCGGTGTCGTACGCGGAAGCGCTCGGCCTGCTCCGTCCGGAGCTGGCACTCGGCGCGGCGGCGTTGTCCCCGGCCGACGCCTGGCACCGCGCCGAGCGGCTGTTCTGCGGCGCGGTCGGCCCCGACGGCGAGCGGTGCGCCGACGTGGCCGACCATCCCGGTTTCCACCACGCGCCCGGGCCGGGCGGGCTCGGCTGGGGCGACGGTGACTGACCTCCGGCGCTCAGTCCAGGTCGAACTCGCCGTCCTGGGCGCCCGCCACGAACGCGTCCCACTCGGCCTGGGTGAAGACCAGGACGGGTCCGTCCGGCTCGGCCGAGTTGCGCATGCCGATCAGGTCGTCGACGAAGGCCACCTCGACCGCGCCCTCGGACGTGTCGCCCTCCGCCCGCTGCCAGACCGCCCGAGAAAGGTCGAAATCGCCCTTGGGGTGCTGACCCATCGTTGTTCCTCCATCGCCACGCGTCACGGGAAGGTCCGAGCGGACCTCATCGGGCAGGATAAGCGGATGCCGAGCCTGACCCGTGCAGAGGCGACCGCGCGTGGCGCGTCGGTCACGGTCGAGTCCTACCACGTGGACCTCGACCTGACCGGCGACGCCGAGCGGTTCCGCTCCACCACCACCATCCGGTTCCGGGCCACCCCCGGCGCCGAGACCTTCGTCGACGTCAAGCCCGTCCGACTCCTGCGGGCCCGCCTCAACGACCGTGACCTCGACCCGGCCCTGCTGGCGGGCGGTCGGTTGCCGGTCACCGGGCTGGCCGCGACGAACACGCTCACCGTCGAGGCCGAGATGGCCTACTCCAACACCGGCGAGGGGCTGCACCGCTTCGTCGACCCGGCCGACGGCGAGACCTACCTCTACGCGATGTCCTTCCTGGACGACGGTCCGCGCATCTTCGCCGCGTTCGACCAGCCCGATCTGAAGGCCCCGGTGATGCTTGCGGTCACCGCCCCGCCGCAGTGGACGGTGGCGGCCAACGGCCCGCTCACCGACCGGCCGGCGCCGGGGCGCTGGGAGTTCGCCGCCACCGCGCCGCTCGCGACCTACTTCGTCTCGCTCGTCGCCGGGCCCTGGCACGTGCGGCGCGCCGAGCACGACGGCATCCCGCTCGGCCTCTACTGCCGGCGTTCGCTCGCCGCGCACCTCGACGCCGACGCCGACGAGATCTTCACGATCACCGGGCAGTGCCTCGACCGTTTCCACGAGCTCTTCGCCGAGCGCTACCCGTTCGGCAAGTACGACCAGGCGTTCGTGCCCGAGTTCAACGCCGGCGCGATGGAGAACCCCGGCCTGGTGACGTTGCGCGACGACTTCGTCTTCCGCTCCGCGGTCACCGACACCCAGCGCGAGCAGCGCGCCACCACCATCGCGCACGAGATGGCGCACATGTGGTTCGGTGACCTGGTCACCATGCGCTGGTGGGACGACCTGTGGTTGAACGAGTCGTTCGCGGAATACCTGGGCACCCGGGTCACCGCCGAGGCGACCCGCTTCGACCGCGCGTGGACGACGTTCGCCAGCCGTCGCAAGGGCTGGGGCTACACCGCCGACCAGCGCCCGTCCACCCACCCGGTGGCGCCCGACGAGGTCGCCGACGCCGCGCAGGCCCTGCTCAACTTCGACGGCATCTCGTACGCCAAGGGCGCCAGCGTGCTCCGCCAGCTCGTCGCGTGGCTCGGCGACGACGCCTTCCTCGCCGGGCTGAACGCCCACTTCGCCGCGCACCGGTTCGGCAACGCCACGCTCGCCGACCTGCTGGCGAGCCTCGGCGCGGCCAGCGGTCGTGACCTCGCCGACTGGGCCGAGCGCTGGTTGCGCCGCGCGCAGGTGAACACGTTGCGGATGGAGACCGCGGTGGGCGCCGACGGCCGGTGGACCGACGTCGCCGTGGTGCAGACCGCGCCGGCGAGTCACCCGGTGCTCCGGCCGCACCGCATCGGCGTGGCCCACCACACCCCCGATGGGCTGGCGCGTCGGTTCGAGGTCGCCCTCGACCCGGACGCCGACGGCGGCCGTACGCAGGTGCCCGAGTTGGTCGGTCAGCCCGCCACCGGCCTGCTGCTGCCGAACGCCGGCGACCTCACGTTCGCCAAGATCCGGCTCGATCCGCGCTCCGCCGACGCGGTGCCGACGCTGCTCCCCGGGCTCGACGACCCGCTGGCCCGGGCGCTGCTCTGGGGCGAGGCGCTGGACGCGGTCACCGACGGGGAACGGCCCGCCGCCGCGCTGGCCGGGCTGATCGCCGCGGCGCTACCGGCCGAGACCGAGGTGACGATCGTCGAGGACGTGCTGCTGCTCAGTCGGCGTCTCATCGACCGCTACCTCGACCCGCTCGCCCGCGACGCCGCGCTGCTGCGGGTGGCGGGCGCCTGCGAGGCGTTGCTCGCCGACCGGGCCGCCGGTGGGTCGTTGCAGCTCGCTGCCGCGCGGGGGCTGATCGCCGCCTCCACCGACACCGGGCTGCTGGCCGGTTGGCTGGCCGGCAAGGACGTGCCGCCGGGGCTCGCCGTCGACACCGACCTGCGCTGGGCGGTGCTCCGCCGGCTCGTGGTGCTCGGCGCGGCCGGCACGGCGGAGATCGACGCCGAGGCCGCCGCCGACCGCAGCGCCACCGGCGCCGAGCGGGCCGCCGCCTGCCGGGCCGCGCTGCCCGACCCGGACGCGAAACGGGCCGCCTGGGAGATCATCACCCGCAACACCGAGCTGTCGAACCGGCTGGTCGAGGCGACCGCCGAGGGCTTCTGGCAGCCCGAGCAGGCGGAGCTGACCGCCGGTTACGTCGCGCGTTACTTCACTGACATGCCGGAGGCGGCGCGGCTGCGTACCGCCTGGGTGGCCGACTCGGTCACGGTCGGGGCATACCCGCGGTTCGCCGTGGCACAACCCACCCGGGAGTTGGCCGCGGCGCTGCTGGCCCGCGACGACCTCACGCCCGGCCTGCGCCGCTGGGTCACCGACCTGGACGACGACATGCGTCGGGCGCTCGTGGCCCGGACGGCGGTGGCCGCCGCGGCGGCCTGATCGGGAGTCTGCCGGGCGGGTCAGGCGTCCGCCCGGCAGACTCCCCGGTGCCTCCGGCCGGCGTGGGCGCGGCCTAGGATCTACGGAGTGGAGGACGACATTCGGCGGATCGGCATCATGGGCGGCACGTTCGACCCGATCCACCACGGCCACCTGGTGGCGGCGAGCGAGGTGGCCGACCGGTTCGGCTTGGACGAGGTGGTCTTCGTGCCGACCGGGCAGCCGTGGCAGAAGGCGGACGAACCGGTCAGTCCGCCCGAGGACCGCTACCTGATGACCGTGATCGCCACCGCCTCCAACCCCCGCTTCCAGGTGAGCCGCGTCGACATCGACCGCGGCGGTCCCACCTACACCGTCGACACGCTGCGCGATCTGCACGCGGAATTCGGCGCGAAGGCGCAGCTCTTCTTCATCACCGGCGCGGACGCGCTGGAGCGGATCCTCTCCTGGAAGGATCTGGGCGAGGCGCTCGAGTTGGCCCACTTCATCGGGGTGACCCGGCCCGGGTTCGAGTTGTCCGACAAGCACCTCCCGGCGGACTCGGTCAGCCTGGTGCAGGTGCCCGCGATGGCCATCTCCTCCACCGACTGCCGCGCCCGCGTCGGTCGGGGCGAGCCGGTGTGGTACCTGGTGCCCGACGGTGTGGTGCAGTACATCGCCAAACGGCGGCTCTACCAGCGCTGATCTCGTCCGTTACGTCCCCGTTCATGCCTGAAACCGACCAGAACTGGCAAGTCGCCGCATCGGATGGTGTGAGAGGCTTGGTGGGTCGCACGGTTGATCGAAGGAGAACGGTGACCACCATTCCGGAACGCGCCCACGAGCTGGCGACGGCCGCTGCCCAGGCCGCGGCCGACAAGAAGGCACAGGACATCGTCATCATCGACGTGGGCGACCAGCTCGCGATCACCGACGCGTTCCTGGTGGCCTCCGCTCCGAACGAGCGGCAGGTCCTCGCCATCGTCGACGCCATCGAGGAGCGCCTGCTGGAGCTGCCGGAGAAGGCCAAGCCGGTCCGCCGCGAGGGCGAGCGGGGCGGCCGTTGGGTGCTGCTCGACTACGTCGACATCGTGGTGCACGTGCAGCACACCGAGGAGCGCGAGTTCTACGCGCTCGACCGGCTCTGGAAGGACTGCCCGCAGATCCCGTTCGTGGACCGCGACCTGGCCGACTCGGCCGCCGGCACCGCCACCGCCGAATGACCCGCCTGATCATCTGGCGGCACGGCAACACCGACTGGAACGCGCAGAGCCGGGTCCAGGGCCAGACCGACGTGCCGCTCAACGATCTCGGCCGCGAGCAGGCCCGCGCCGCCGCGCCGGTGCTGGCCGCGCTGCGCCCCGACGCCATCGTCGCCAGCGACCTGCGGCGGGCCGCCGACACGGCCGCCGCGCTCGCGGCGCTGACCGGACTGCCGGTCCGCTCCGACCCCCGGCTGCGCGAGCGGCACTTCGGCCAGTGGCAGGGCCTGACCCTCACCGAGGCCGCCGAGCGGTTCCCCGACGAGTACGCCCGCTGGCGGGCCGGCGCCCCCGACCCCGGCGCCGGCATCGAGAGCCTCGACGACCTCGGCACACGGCTCGGTGCCGCGTTCCACGACGCGGCCGACCTGGCCGCCGGCGGCACCGTGGTGGTGACCACCCACGGCGGCGGCGCCCGGCAGGGCATCGGTCAGATCCTCGGCTGGGATCACACCGTGCTGCGCAGCGTCGGCGCGCTCGCCAACTGCCACTGGACCGAGCTGCGCGAGGACGACGTCCGCGGCTGGCACCTGCGGGCACACAATGTCGGGCTGATCACTCAGCCGGCGCTCACCGACGCGGTCTGAGCCCACCGGCCCCGGCACGCCGCCGCGACATCGGCTAGCGTGCCCGTCATGCCCGTAGCGGTCGTCACCGACTCCACCGCCTACCTGCCCCCCGAACTGGTCCGCGCGCACCGGCTCACCGTCGTCCCGCTCACCGTCGTGCTCAACGGCGCCGAAGGGCTGGAGGGCATCGAAACGTTCCCGGCCGACGCCACCCGCGCGTTGAGCGCCAGGCGCGTCTCGGTGAGCACCTCCCGGCCCGCCCCGGAGCAGTTCGCGCGGGTCTACCGCGCGCTGCTCGCCGACGGCGCCGACGGGGTGGTCTCGGTGCACCTGTCCGCCGAACTCTCCGGCACCGTCGAGGCGGCCCGGCTGGCCGCCGCCGAGGTCGGCGACGACCGGGTCACGGTGGTCGACAGCCGGTCCACAGGCATGGGCCTGGGGTTCCCGGCGCTCGCCGCCGCCTCGGCCGCCGCCGAGGGCGCGGACCTGACCGGGGTACGCGCGGCGGCGCTGGACGCGATCGGGCGGACCACCATCTTCTTCTACGTCGACACGCTTGAGTTCCTGCGTCGGGGCGGCCGGATCAACGCGGCCGAGGCGCTGCTCGGCACCGCCCTCTCGGTCAAGCCGATCATGCACATGCCGGACGGCGCGATCGTGGTGCGGGACAAGGTCCGCACCGCCGGCCGGGGCGTGGCACGCCTGGTCGACCTGGCCGTCGAGACGGCCGGTGACGCCGACGTCGACCTCGCGGTGCACCACCTCGCCGTCCCGCAACGCGCTGACGAACTGTTGACGGCGCTGACCGAGCGGCTGGGTGACCGGCTGCACGACACGTACGTCAGCGAAGCCGGCGCGGTGGTCGCCGCGCACGCCGGCCCCGGACTGGCAAGCGTGGTCGTCCACCGCCGCCCATGAGTAACGCGCCAACGCGGTCGCGCTCGGCTCGATCCACACCGAGCGGTACGCCACCCACCTCGCCGGACTCGATCCGGCCGGGGTGGAGCACGTCGAGTCGGAGCTGGCCCGGCTGCATCCGGTGGGTCGGATCGGGCGTACCGGAGAAGTGGCCGACGTGGTCGCGTTCCTGCTGTCGGCGGCGGCTCGTTCGTCACCGGGGTGACGCTGCCGGTCGACGGAGGTCGGGCCGCGCTCGGGCTGGACCCGGAGGCACGCTGACCGGCGCACGTTCGCCGACATCACGAACAGTTCCCGTCTCGCCATCGCCGGCGCACCGCCCACATCTCGGTGATGCGGACGAAGAGGCGTAGCGGCAGGGAGTTTCCGAGATCGGTCATCTGCATTCCGTGACCCGCCGGAGATCTTGGTACGAAAGTGCCCCTGGAGGGGCCATTTCGTACCAAGATCTCGCTTTGCTGCATAAGCGGGCATGGCGCGGCACTGCCTACGAACTTGATGGCGTAGACGAGTCGCGACCTGAATTTTTCGTAACCGCGCGGGCATCTCGCCTGAGCCGGCGCGGAGCGCATCGATAGCACATCGTCGGCATGATCAGGGCGTTGTCCACAACCGCAGCCTGTCCACAGGCGAGGAGTCGCGGACCGGCGCTGGGCCCTGCTGTCGTCGTAGCGTCCGGAGCCGTGCCAGACGACGAGGAAGCGACGGTACGGCGGCGGCTCGCCCGGCTGTTCACGCCGGTCGGTCAGACGACTGCCGTCGCGGTGGCTCCGGCTGGCAGTGCGCGGGGTCCCGTCCGGGCCGAGCCGTCACCCACGAACCCTCGCATCGAGCCGTGGGGTCTCCCGGATTCCGAACGCCACCTCGGAGATGGAACCGATCACCTGGGCGGAGTTCCTCGGCTCGGCGAGCTGGACCGCTTCGGGCCGCTACGCGGCCACCCGGAGCGCGACAGCGGGTCGGATCATCCGTTCGGGGCGCACCCGGCGTCCATCGTGGGCGATGCCGATGGACCTGCGGACGATTCGCCGGAGGCGTCCCCGGAGCCCGCGCGGGGGCTGGCGTCCCGACTGCCCGGCCCCGGCGCGTTCGACCCGGGTCGGCGCGGCGTCCGCGCCCTCGCCGCCGTGGCCGCGATCGTCGTCCTGGTGGCCGCCGGGTGGGCGTGGCGGTCCCGGCCGAGCCCGGAACCCGTCCGCCCGGCCGCGCCGACCGGCGCGCCGTCGACCGGGGAGGTGTCGGCCGACGCCGCGACCGATGTGGCCGCGCCCGCCGGGTCGTCCGCCCAGGTGGTCGTTGCGGTGGCCGGCAAGGTCCGTCGCCCCGGGCTGGTGCGGCTGCCGGCCGGCGCCCGGCTGGCCGACGCCGTGGAGGCGGCCGGCGGCGCGCTGCCCGGCGTCGACGTGGCGCTGCTCAACCCCGCCCGCAAGGTCACCGACGGCGAGCTGATCCTGGTCGGCGTCACCGCCCCACCGGGGCAGGCCGCACCCGGTCCGGCGGCCGGCGGCGGCGCGCCAGGTGGTCCAGCCGCCGGGCCGGTCAACCTGAACACCGCGACGCTCGCCCAGCTCGACACGTTGCCCGGCGTCGGTCCGGTGCTCGCCCAGCGGATCCTCGACCACCGGGAACAACACGGCCCGTTCCGGTCCGTCTCCGACCTGCGGCAGGTCGACGGCATCGGCGACGCCCGGTACGAGCAGCTCAAGGAACTGGTGACGGTGTGAGCGCCGACGGTGGGGACGCCGCCGGGCCGGACCTGCGGCTGGCCGGGTTCGCGGTGGCGGCCTGGCTCGCCGCGCTCGCCGGGCTGCATTCCTCGGTCCGCGCGACCGTCTGGCTGGCCGCCGTCGCCGCCGCGCTCGCGCTGGTCGCCGGCCTGCGCCTGCGTCGCGAGCGTCCCGCCGGGTGGGTCCGCCGATACGGCTGGGTCGCCGTCGCCATCCTCCTCGGCGTGCTCTGCGGAGCGGCGACCACCGGGGCCCGGCTCGCGGTCCGCGACGCCGCCCCGATCCGCGCGCTCACCGCCGAGCGCGCGCTGGTCACCGCCGACCTCGTGATCCGGGACGACCCCCACCGGGTACGCGGCGCGCCCGGCCGCCAGGCCACGCTGCTGGTGCGGGCCGACCTGGTACGCCTCACCGACCCCGACGGAGGTCAGGTCAGCGGTCCGGTACGCGGGCTGGTGCTCGCCACCGATCCCGGCTGGCAGGGGCTGCTGCCGGGGCAGCGGGTCACCACCCGAGGGCGGCTCTCCCCGCCACGGGGTGGCGACCTGACCGCAGCGGTGCTCTCGACCACCGGCCCGCCCACCCGGCACGGAGCGGCGTCGTGGCCACAGCGGGCGGCCGGCGCGCTGCGGTCCGGCCTGCAACGGGCGTGCGAACCGCTGCCGGACGCGCCGGGCGGGCTGCTGCCCGGCCTCGTGGTGGGAGACACCAGCCGGCTGCTGCCCGAGGTGGAGGAGGACTTCCGGGCCACCGGAATGACCCATCTCAACGCGGTGTCCGGTTCCAACGT
Source organism: Micromonospora sp. WMMD975 (assembly GCF_029581215.1). NCBI lineage: Bacteria > Bacillati > Actinomycetota > Actinomycetes > Micromonosporales > Micromonosporaceae > Micromonospora > Micromonospora sp. WMMD975. The sequence continues at coordinate 4,314,285 of NZ_CP120739.1, read as the reverse complement.
GGCGATCATCGTGGGGGCGGTGCTGCTGCTGGCCCGCTGGGCGCGCGCCGGCCCGCGTACCGCCGTGGCGCTCTGCGGTCTCGCCCTGGTCGGCTTCGTCATCCTGGTGCGACCCTCGCCCAGCGTGGTGCGGGCCGCGGCGATGGGCGCGATCGGGCTCGCCGCGCTTGCCGCCGGGCGGTCCCGGGCCGCGCTGCCCGCGTTGGCCGCCGCGGTCGCCGGGCTGGTGCTGCTGGACCCGGACCTCGCAGGTGACCCGGGTTTCGCGTTGTCGGTCTGCGCCACCGGCGGGTTGCTGTTGCTCGCGCCGGGGTGGCGAGACGCGTTGCGTCGACGGGGCGTACCGCCGGGGTTGGCGGAGGCGCTTGCGGTGCCGGCCGCCGCGCAGCTCGCCTGCGGTCCGGTGATCGCCGGGCTGTCCGCGACCGTCAGTCTGGTGGCGGTCCCGGCGAATCTGTTGGTCGTGCCCGCCGTCGCGCCGGCCACCGTGCTGGGCGTGCTCGCCGCGGTGCTGTCGCCGGTGTGGCCGGCCGGGGCGGAGTTCCTCGCCTGGCTGGCGAGTTGGCCGGCGCGCTGGTTGGTGGCGGTGGCGGCCCACGGTGCGGGATTACCGGCCGGCAATCTGCCGTGGCTGGGCGGGGTGGCCGGCGCGCTGCTGCTGGCCGCCGTGAGCGTCGCCCTGCTGCTCGCCGCCCGGCGGCGGCGGGCCCGGCGGCTGGTCGCGGTGGTCGTGGTCGCCGTGGTGCTGGGCGCGCTGCCGATCCGCCTGCTCGCCTCCGGGTGGCCGCCGCGCGACTGGGTGGTGGTGGCGTGCGCGGTGGGGCAGGGAGACGCGGTGGTGCTGCCGGTCGCCGCCGGCCGGGCCGTGGTGGTCGACGCCGGCCCGGACCCGTCCGGCGTGGACGGCTGCCTGCGCCGCCTTCGCGTACGCGAGGTGTCGTTGCTGGTGGTCAGCCACTTCCACGCGGACCACGTGGGTGGGGTGGCCGGGGTGTTCCGGGGCCGGCGGGTCGGCGCGGTGGTGAGCCCGCCCTGGCCCGAGCCGCCCTTCGGGGTCACCCAGGTACGCGAGGCGGCCCACCGGGGCGGCGCCACGTTGACGCCGACGCCGGCGGGTTGGCGGTGGCGGGCCGGAGCGGTGGAGCTGGCCGCGATCGGGCCGCCGTACCCGCTGCGCGGCAGCCGCTCCGACCCGAACAACAACTCGTTGGTGCTGACCGCCACCGTGGCCGGGGTACGGATCCTGCTGGCCGGGGACGCCGAGACCGAGGAGCAGCGGGCGTTACGGGAGACGATGCCGGCCGGCGCGTTCCGGGCGGACGTGTTGAAGGTGGCGCACCACGGGTCCGCGTACCAGGATCCGGAGTTCCTCGCCGCGGTCCGTCCGGCGGTCGCGCTCGTGTGCGTCGGCGTCGACAACGACTACGGGCACCCCAATGCGGGCTTGCTGGGCCGGTTGACCAGGGGAGGGGCGCGGGTGATGCGTACCGACACCGACGGCGACGTGGCCGCCGTCCGGACCGGTGCCGGCCTGGCGGTGGTGGCGCGTGGCGCAGATCGGGGGCGGTCACGGTGAACGTGCCGGTGGGAGCGCGGATCTTGATGGCAAAGATTGCGGATCGAGGCAAATGTCTGGATTTGCGTTGAGTGCGGGCTGCGCCGTCACAGTCCCCGATGAGCAGGCACGATCCGGTCGTGGGGCGTGCGAGTATGTGCGACGTGAGCCCCGCCAGCCTGCCTCCTATTCTGCTCGTCCTCGGCGACGAGGAACTGCTCGCCACGCGCGCGGTCTCCGAAACCGTGGCCCGGGCCCGCGCGGTGGATCCCGACGTGGACGTGCGGGAATACCAAGCCGGTTCGCTGGCGGTCGGCGAGATCGACGAGATGCTGAGCCCGTCGCTGTTCGGCGGCCGTCGAGTGCTGGTGCTCCGCTCCGGTCAGGACGCCCGCAAGGACCTGTCCGCCGCGCTGCTGGCATACGCGAAGAATCCCGACCCGGACGTGCAACTCGTGGTGCTGCACCTGGGCGGCGCCAAGGGCAAGGCGTTCGCCGACGGGTTGCGGGCGGCGGGCGCCACAGTGGTGCCGGCGGGCAAGCTCAAGGGGCACCGCGACCGGGTCGCGTTCGTGCGGGACGAGATCCGCCGCAGCGGCGGCAGATGCGCCGACGACGCGGCCGAGGCGCTCATCGCGGCGGTCGGCAACGACCTGCGTGAGCTGGCCGCCGCCTGTTCGCAGCTCGTCGCCGACACCGACGGGCGGATCGACGCCGACACTGTCTCCCGCTACTACCGGGGTCGGGTCGAGGTGACCGGCTTCACCGTGGCCGACGCGACGATGGTCGGCGACGTCCCCGGCGCGCTGGAGGCGCTGCGGTGGGCGCTGCACGTCGGGGTGGACCCGGTGCCCATCGCCGACGCGCTCGCCGACGGCGTACGGACCGTGGCGCGGGTGGCCTCGGCCGGACGGGGCAGCGCCTACCAGCTCGCCAGCAGCCTGGGCATGCCGTCGTGGAAGATCGAGCGCGCCCAACGCCAGGGTCGGGGCTGGACGCCGGAGGGCCTGGTCGAGGCGATGCGGGCAGCCGCCGAGTGCAACGCGGCGGTCAAGGGAGGCGCCGACGACCGCGCGTACGCGCTGGAGCGGGCCGTCTTCTCGGTGGCCGCGGCCCGTCAGGGGGGCGCCCGGTGACCCGAGCATGGTCGACCGTGCCGACGGACGAGGAGCGATACCGGCCCCTCTACGCCCGGGTGCTCGGCCTGCGCTTCGTCAACCCGGGCGGGGTGCTCTGCTTCGTTTTCTTCGAGGGCGCGGTGGCGCTGGCCGTGCTGCTCGCGCTCGCCGAGCTGGTGAGCTGGTGGGCGGTGCTCGTGCTGCCCACCGCGGTGGCGGCGATGGTCAAACTCAACGACGTCGTGGCCGAGGTGGTGATCCGCACCGCGGCGCAGGTGCCCGAGCAGGAGCGGGATCGCTTTCGCCGGAAGATGGAGCCGGTCGTCGGCCGGGCGCGGGTGCCGACCACGGCCCGGGCGCTGCCCGGCGGTCTGACCCTGGCCGGTGAGCCACGGCGTGCGGCCGTCTCCTACCACCAGCCGGGGCGTGCCGTGCTGCCCTTCGACCGGCCCGACGAGGGTGGCCGCCGAACCGATCCGGGCATCACCTGGCCCGATTCCATCCGCTGACCGCCGCCCGCTAGACTCCGATCCGCCCGGTTCGCGCCCCTGCGCGCCCCCCGACGAGACCGGGTAATTCGGAATAGGGTGCCCCGAGGGCCACTGCCCTCCAAGATCTCGGACGGGCGACCGCCTGCCGAAAGGCGAGCCTGTGATCATGAGGTTGGCGGTTCGATTCGCCCTTTTCGTTCCCGTCAACCTCATGATCACCCTGTTGTCCGGCGCTCGGGCGGTCGCAGGGGTGCCCTCCTAGGCTGATAAGGGAGGTTTGCGTCGGCGGTGGGGGGGGTGGGGGGTGCGACTACGTGAACCCCTTTGATCAACCGCTCAACCCGCCGCTCGGCACTCAGTCCGCCGGTACGTCAGCCTGCCGGCACTCAGCCCGCCAGCACTTCAGAGCAGGAAACGCGGACAGCCGGAAGCCCCGGGGTGGTGCCCCGGGGCTTCCGGTCGGGTCTGCGGTCTCGTCAGGCCGAGAACGAGGCGACGCGCTTGGCGATCGCCGACTTCCGGTTGGCCGCCTGGTTGGCGTGGATGACACCCTTGCTGGCAGCCTTGTCGAGCTTCCGGGTGGCCTCCTGCATGAGGACGGCGGCCTTCTCGGTGTCGCCAGCCTCGGCAGCCTCGTGGAACTTGCGGATGGCGGTCTTCAGCGACGACTTGACCGACTTGTTGCGCAGCCGGCGCTTCTCGTTCTGCCGGTTGCGCTTGATCTGGGACTTGATGTTCGCCACGCGACAGCCTCGTCTTGATAGCTCGGGTTGGTCAGCTTCCGCGCGCGACGAGCATGCGTCATCGCCGCGCGAATGGCCAGGCTACCAGGTTGCCCCCGACCGAGCCAAAACGCCTCCCGAACCCCCGCCTGCTTGTTAGGCGGGGCCCCCGCTTAACAGCTCCGAGTCAAGCGGGGGGCCCGCCTCTACCGGAGGCGTTAAGCGGGGCCCCCTCCTAACAAGCAACAGCGGGAGGAGCAGCGGGTCAGGTCCAGTTCTGTCGGGTGGTCAGCCAGGCCAGCGCCTGCTCGCCGCTCCATCGCTGGTGGGACCGCAGGTGCGGGGAGGAGTTGGACGGTCCGGCGGCGGCAGCGGTGAGGAAGTAGCCGGCGAGTGCGGCGAGGCTCACGTCGAGCGCGTCGGCGGGCGCCGTGGTGGTCGCCGGGTGGCGGGCGAAGGCGGTGTCCGCGTCGAGGCCGCTCGCGTACCCGGTGAGCAGCAGGCCGGCCAGGTCGAACCAGGCCGGCCCGTGGCAGAGCCAGGTCCAGTCGCAGAGCCAGGCGCGGCCTCCGGCGTCGAGCAGGAGGTTGTCCACCCGCAGGTCGCCGTGGGCCAGCCCAGGGGCGGCCTCGGCATACCCGGGGAGGCGGGACTCCAACGCGACCAGGTCCGCCAGCGGGGCGCCGGCCGCCGGCTCGGGCAGCGGCTCGCGGCCGGCGGCCACCTCGCCCCACCACAGGATGTCGTCTCGGGCCAGGTCGGCGAGGCGGGGGAGGCCGAGCGCGACGAGCTGCGCGGGCGGCTCGGCGAGCGCGGCGGCCACCTCGGCGTACGTGGTGAGGGACGCCTCCAGCTCGGCGGGGTCCCAGGGCAGCCGGGGGATGCGCCCGTCGATCGCGTCGAGGGCGAGCGCGTACCAGCCGGCTTCGGTGAGCGACCAGCGCGGCCGGGGCACCGGCAGGCCGGCGGGGAGCCGGGCCAGGATCGCGGCCTCGTGGGCGTACCAGTCGACCAGGTGCCGCTGCCCGTCCAGCGGGGCCGCCTTGACGAACACCCGCGCGCCGGTCGGGCCGGTCAGCACGGCGGTGAAGCCGCGGGTGAAGCCGCCGCCGGCCACCTCGACCGCCGCTGGTGGGCCGCCGAGCCGGGCCGCCACCGCCGCGCGCAGCCCGTCCGGCAGGTCGCCCCAGCCGGGCCGCACGGCCGTCGACCCGTACGGCACAGGCGGTAGCGAGACCTGACGCACGACACCATGCTGCCGCACCGCCGTCATGGCCGCACTGCCCGTGCGTCGGCGTGCCGCTGCGTCGGCGGGCGTCGGTGGGTGCCGGCGGGCGTCGGTGTGCTCTGCGAGACTGCCGGCCATGAGGACCGAGGACTTCTGGCAATTGATCGACCAGGCCCGGGCCGGGGCCGGGGAAGAGGCCGACGCGGTCGCCGCCCGGGCGGTCGCGCTGTTGGCCGAGCGCGACCCCGAGGAGATCGTCGGGTACGCCGAGCACCAGCGGCGGGTGATCGCCGCCTCCTACCGGGTGGACCTGTGGGGTGCGGCGTACCTGATCAACGGGGGTGCCTCGGATGACGGTTTCGAGTATTTCCGGGGTTGGCTGATGACGCAGGGGCGGGCGGTGTTCGCCCGGGCGGTGGCTGATCCCGACTCCCTCGCCGAGCTGCCCCGGGTCCGGGCCGCCGCGCTCAGCGGCGAGGAGTTCGAGTGCGAGGACATGCTGGCGGCGCCGTGGGACGCGTACCGGAAGGCGACCGCGGCCGAGCTGCCGGCGGGCCGTGAGCGGGCACCCGAGCCGGACCTGAACGACTTCTGGGACTTCGACGACGAGGACGAGGCGCGGCGGCGCCTGCCGAAGCTGGCCGCGCTCTTCGTCGAGCCGCCAGAGGAGTGACGGGGGAGCCCGGGCGCGCCCCGGCCGGCGTGGGAGCATAGAGGGGGCCGGCGCCGCGCCGGCCCGCTCACGTCAGCCGACCAGAACGGACCGCTGTGCCACCGACGCTCGATCCCGGCGCGAACGCTCCTGGTGTCACCGACCCGGCGCGCATCCGGAACTTCTGCATCATCGCCCACATCGACCACGGGAAGTCGACCCTGGCCGACCGGATGTTGCAGCTCACCGGCGTGGTCGACCCCCGGCAGATGCGCGCGCAGTATCTGGACCGGATGGACATCGAGCGCGAGCGCGGCATCACCATCAAGAGCCAGGCCGTCCGGATGCCGTGGACGATCCGGGAGGGTGACCGGTCCGGCGAGACCGCCGTGCTGAACATGATCGACACCCCGGGCCACGTCGACTTCACCTACGAGGTGTCCCGCTCGCTGGCGGCCTGCGAGGGTGCGATCCTGCTTGTGGACGCCGCGCAGGGCATCGAGGCGCAGACGCTTGCGAACCTTTACCTGGCGCTCGAGAACGACCTGCACATCATCCCGGTGCTCAACAAGATCGACCTGCCGGCCGCCCAGCCGGAGAAGTACGCCGAGGAGTTGGCGCACCTGATCGGCGGCGACCCGGCGGACTGCATCCGGGTCTCGGGCAAGACCGGCGAGGGCGTGCCCTACCTGCTCGACGAGATCGTCCGGCAGTTCGTGCCGCCGGTGGGCGCGGCCGACGACCCGGCCCGCGCGATGATCTTCGACTCGGTGTACGACGTCTACCGGGGCGTGGTCACGTACGTGCGGGTGATCGACGGCCGGATCTCGGCCCGGGACCGGATCAAGATGATGTCCACCGGCGCGGTCCACGAGCTGCTGGAGATCGGCGTCATCTCGCCCGAGATGGTGAAGGCCGACGCGCTCGGCGTCGGTGAGGTGGGCTACCTGATCACCGGTGTGAAGGACGTGCGTCAGTCCCGGGTCGGCGACACCGTCACCATCAACGGCAACCAGGCCAAGGAGGCGCTCGGCGGCTACAAGGACCCGAAGCCGATGGTCTACTCGGGCCTCTATCCGATCGACGGCTCGGACTACCCGAACCTGCGCGAGGCGCTCGACAAGCTCAAGCTCAACGACGCGGCGCTCACCTACGAGCCGGAGACCTCCGGCGCGCTGGGCTTCGGCTTCCGCTGCGGGTTCCTCGGCCTGCTGCACCTGGAGATCATCCGGGAGCGGCTGGAGCGGGAGTTCAACCTCGACCTGATCTCGACCGCGCCGAACGTGGTCTACCGCGCGATCACGGAGGACGGCGAGGAGATCGTGGTGACCAACCCGAGCGAGTACCCGTCCGGCAAGATCGCCGAGGTGTACGAGCCGACGGTGCGGGCCACGGTGCTCACCCCGAACGACTACGTCGGCGCGGTGATGGAGCTGTGCCAGGGCCGCCGGGGCAGCCTGCTGGGCATGGACTACCTCTCCGCCGACCGGGTGGAGTTGCGCTACACACTGCCGCTGGCCGAGATCATCTTCGACTTCTTCGACCAGCTCAAGAGCCGCACCAAGGGTTACGCCTCGCTTGACTACGAGCCCTCCGGCGAGCAGGCGTCCGACCTGGTGAAGGTCGACATCCTGCTGCACGGCGAGCCGGTGGACGCGTTCAGCGCCATCGTGCACAAGGACAAGGCCTACACGTACGGCACGACGATCGCGGCGAAGCTGCGCTCGCTGATCCCGCGCCAGCAGTTCGAGGTGCCGATCCAGGCGGCCATCGGCTCCCGGGTGATCGCCCGGGAGACGATCCGCGCGATCCGTAAGGACGTGCTCGCCAAGTGCTACGGCGGTGACATCAGCCGTAAGCGCAAGCTGCTGGAGAAGCAGAAGGAGGGCAAGAAGCGGATGAAGATGGTGGGCCGGGTGGAGGTCCCCCAGGAGGCGTTCATCGCCGCGCTCTCCTCCGACTCCGACGGCAAGTCCACGGGCAAGAAGTAGCCGCAGGCCCTTCCGGCCGGCCGGTCCCTCCTCGGCGGAGGGGCCGGCCGGTTCGCGTACCCAGGAATTTTTCAGCTTCCCGCAGCGCCCTCACCTGCGGATTCGGGCGGTCGAGGCGGTCGGGGCCGGTCCGCGGCGGATCTGGCCGGTTTCGATTTTTGGCGAGTCGGGAACTTACCGGTCACGACAGCAACCGCACAGAACGTGCGAAACCGCTCATAGGAGGACGACCGTGGAGTTCACCGTCTGGGGCATCATCACCGCCCTGATCGTCGGTCTGATCGTCGGCGCGCTGGGCCGTCTGGTCGTGCCGGGCCGGCAGAACATGCCGATCTGGCTGCACATGCTGATCGGTGTCGGCGCCGCGCTGCTGGGCACGATCGTCGCTCGGGCCTCCGGCTTCGCCGAGACCGCCGGCATCGACTGGCGTGAGCTGATGCTGCAGGTGCTGTTCGCCGCCATCGGGGTGGCCCTGGTGGCCGGTGTGGGCCGTCGCCGCGGCGTCACCCACCACTGACCGCGCACCACACGCGCCTCGACGGGCGCCCGGCCACTCGGCCGGGCGCCCGTCGGCGTTTCCGCATTGAAGCCGGTCGGTCCGCTGCCGGGCCGGGCATCGGCATCCCGCACGGAAGTTTTGACGATAAACCCCAGCTCACCACCGGTCTGAACAAATCGTCACCGAAGTCGGTTTGGATTTTTGGCCGGTCGGGAATTCAGCTGTCACGACAGTTTGCACACGAAATCGTGTGACCCGATCCGAAGGAGGAGGGCGACCATGGAGTTCACCGTCTGGGGAATCATCACCGCGCTGGTCGTTGGTCTGATCGTCGGCGCGCTGGGCCGTCTGGTCGTGCCGGGCCGGCAGAACATGCCGATGTGGCTGCACATGCTGATCGGTGTCGGCGCCGCGCTGCTGGGCACGATCGTCGCTCGGGCCTCCGGCTTCGCCGAGACGGCCGGCATCGACTGGCGTGAGCTGATGCTGCAGGTGCTGTTCGCCGCCATCGGTGTGGCCCTGGTGGCCGGCGTCGGCGGTCGCCGCGGCGTCTCGCGCTACTGACCCCCGCACCACAGCCTCGACGGGCGCCCGGCCAATGGCCGGGCGCCCGTCCGCGTACCCCCGCTTTGACCTGCCCGGACGGTGCCTCTGCCGGCCGGGCTTCCGGCTGCGATACCGTCGCCTCGGCCGGCCGCCGCGACCGCCCCCTGTTGTAAAGGAAATTTTCCTACTAAGGTGCGGCGCAGAAGGTTAGTGCCAAACGGCCCTGAGGGAGATATGGCGTGAACAGGTGGAAGCGGCTGGCCCCGGTCACCGCCATCGTGGCGTCGGCCGCGCTGGCGCTGACCGGATGCGGTGGCTCCGGCGACGACGACGAGGCCGGCGACACCAGCAAGCTGACGGTCTGGATGATGGGCGAGGGCGGCGACGCCCAGACCGCGTTCCTCGACACGGTCGAGACGGAGTTCAAGAAGAAGCATCCCGAGACCGACATCGTGGTGCAGTACATTCCCTGGCTCGAGGCGCCGAAGAAGTTCCAGGCCGCGCTCGCCGGCGGAGAAGGCCCCGACGTCACCGAACTGGGCAACACCGAGACCCAGGGCTGGGCGGCACAGGAAGCCCTCGCCGACGTCACCGACAAGCTCGACGGCTGGTCCGAGGGCAAGGACATCCTGCCCGACCTGGTCAAGAACGCCCAGCTCGACGGCAAGCAGTACGGGGTGCCGTGGTACGCCGGCGTGCGCGCCGTCTACTACCGCACCGACTGGTTCGCCGAGGCCGGCGTGAAGCCGCCGACGAACTGGGACGAGATGGTCGCCGCCGCGAAGGCCGTCCAGGCCAAGAAGCCCGGCACCTACGGCATCGCCCTGCCCGGCAACTCCGAGCTGCCGTTCTACTCCTTCCTCTGGGGCGCCGGCGGTGAGATCGCCACCAAGGAGGGCGACACCTGGAAGTCCGGCTACACCACGACCGAGGCGCAGCGGGCGGTCAAGTTCTGGACCGACCTGGTGACCGTGCACAAGGTCGCCCCGCCGGCCGCCGCCGGCTGGAACGAGGTCGACGCGCGTACCCAGTTCGCCACCGGCAAGGCCGCCATGGCCTTCGCGGGTAGCTGGCAGGGTGGCGCGATGAAGGAGGCCAACCCGGACATCGAGAAGGTCTGGGGCACCTTCCCGATCCCCGGGCCGGACGGCCGGGCCGCCCCGGCGTTCGCCGGCGGCTCCGACATCGCCATCTGGAAGGACAGCGAGCGGCAGTCCCTGGCGTGGGACTACATGACCGTGCTGCTGGCCAAGCAGAAGGACAAGGAGTTCGCCGACAGCCTGGGCTTCTTCCCGGTCTACCAGGACCTGCTCAACGGCGGCAGCTACGCCGACGACAAGGTCATGGCCGCGTTCGCCACCGCCATGCAGAACACCAAGCTGACCCCGCTCACCCCGAAGTGGGTCGAGGTCAGCCGGACCAAGACGGTGACCCAGGCGATGAACAGCTCGGTCATGAAGGGCCAGAAGACGGTCGAGAAGGCAACCGCCGACGCGGCCACCGAGATGGAAAGCATCTTGAACAGCAAGTGAGCTTACTGACGAAGAGCACCGACGAGGCCGCCGCGCGGGACACCCCCGCGCGGCGGCGCCGCCGGCCGGACAAACTCCCGTACCTGCTGCTCCTGCCCTGCCTGGCGATCATCGCCGTGCTCCTGCTCTGGCCGCTCGGCCAGGTCGTGGCGATGTCCTTCTTCAAACTGGACAACGTCCGCCAGCTCCGCGGGGACCGCGAGTGGCCGTGGGTCGGCCTGGCCAACTACGCGCAGATCCTCGGCGACCCGTTCTTCCGTACGGTGCTGCGCAACACCGTGCTCTTCGCGGTCGCCAACGTGGCGCTCACCATGGTCCTCGGCACGCTCGTCGGTCTGCTGCTCAACCGGCTGGGCCGGAAGATGGCCACGTTCGTGGCGAGCTGCGTGATGCTCGCCTGGGCCACCCCGGCGCTCACCGGCACCATCGTCTGGAAGTGGATCTTCGACGATACGAGCGGCCTGGTCACCTGGCTGTTCAACAAGCTCCCGGACGGGCTCTCCACGACGGTGTTCGGGCGCAGCGACTGGACCGGGTACGGCTGGTTCAACGACCCGCTGCTCTTCTTCGGCATCCTGACGCTCGTGGTGGTCTGGCACTCGTTCCCGTTCATCGCGGTGAGCGTGCTGGCCGGGCTCAAGAGCGTGCCGAGCGAGTTGCAGGAGGCGGCCCGCGTCGACGGCGCCGGGCCGTGGCGGGTCTTCTGGTCCGTCACCTTCCCGATCCTGCGGCCCGTCTTCGGCATCCTCGTGGTGCTCTCCACGATCTGGGACTTCAAGGTCTTCACCCAGCAGTTCGTGCTGTCCGGCGGCACCCAGGACCGGTCGACGTTCATGCTGTCGATCTACTCGTACGCGGAAGCGTTCTCGCCGCCGCCCAAGTACGGCCTCGGCTCCGCGATCGCCGTCATCCTCACCGTCATCCTGCTCGTGGTGACCTCCCTGTACGTCCGCATGGTGCTCCGGCAGGAGGACGAGTCGTGAAGAAGCTCGCGCTCAACGGGGCCGGCCTGCTGGTCGCCCTGTTCGCCGCGTTCCCCGTCTACTGGATGATCGCGACCTCGCTCAAGCCCAACCGGGAGATCTTCTCCGCCACGCCCCGCCCGGTGCCGGCGAAGCCCACCCTGGAGCACTACCGGGAGATCCTCGGCGGCAACCTGATCCCCGGCGTGACGTTCCTCGACTTCTTCCTCAACAGCGTCCTCGTCGCGGTGGCCACCGTGCTGCTGAGCGGGCTGGTCGCGCTGCTCGCCGCCACCGCGGTCGCCCGGTTCCGGTTCACACTGCGCACCAGCTTCCTGATCCTGCTGCTGGTGGTGCAGATGATCCCGCTGGAGGCGCTGGTCATCCCGCTGTTCCTGATGATCCAGCGGCTCGGCCTCTACAACACGCTGCCCAGCCTCATCCTCACGTACCTCGGCTTCTCGCTGCCGTTCGCGGTCTGGATGCTGCGCGGCTTCGTCGCGGCGGTGCCGAAGGAACTGGAGGAAGCGGCGGCGATCGACGGCGCCAGCCGGGCGCAGACCTTCCGCAAGGTGCTCTTCCCGCTCGTCGCGCCCGGTCTGGTGGCCACCAGCATCTTCTCCTTCATCACCGCCTGGAACGAGTTGATCTTCGCGTTGACCTTCATCAACGACCAGCAGAAGTACACGCTGCCGGTGGCGATGACGTTCTTCTTCGGCCGGGACGACACCGCCTGGGGCTCGGTGATGGCCGCGTCCACCCTGTTCACCCTGCCGGTCATCGTCTTCTTCCTGCTGGTCCAGCGCCGGATGGTCTCCGGGCTGGTCGCCGGCGCGGTGAAGGGCTGAGTGCACCTAGGGTGGTCGCCATGACGGGCAGGGTGGTGGCGGTGAACCTCGGCGAGATCACCGAGGCGGCGTGGGCCGGCGACGCGAGCGGTCGCAGCGGCATCGACAAGCGGCCTGCCGGTGGCCGGGTGGAGATCCGGCCCGGCGGGGTGACAGGCGACTTCATCGGCGAGCGGGCCCACCACGGCGGCCCCGACCAGGCGGTCTACGCGTACGCCGAGGAGGACGCCGACTGGTGGGCCGGCGAGCTCGGTCGGCAGCTGCGGCCCGGCGTCTTCGGCGAGAACCTCACCACCTCGGCGGTCGACGTGACCGGCGCGGTGGTCGGCGAGCGCTGGGCAGTCGGCTCCGCGCTGCTCCAGGTGACCAAGCCGCGCACCCCGTGCCGCACCTTCGCCGGCTTCTGGGGCGTACCCGATCTGATCAAGCGCTTCACCGCGCGCGGCGCGCCGGGGGCCTACCTGCGGGTGCTGCGTCCCGGCGACGTCGGCACCGGCGACCCGGTCGAGGTGGTCGACCGGCCGGCCCACGGGGTGACCGTCGGCGAGGTGTTCCGGGCCGTCACGCTGGAGCCGGCGCTGCTGCCCCGGCTGCTCGACGTGCCGGAGCTGCCCGGGTCGCTGCGGGAGAAGGCCCGCCGCCGCCTCGGCTGACGGGTTGCGGTCTCGGCTGGCGGCCCGGTCAGGGCGCGGCGAAGACCTCGGCCAACACCTGCGTCGCCGGGTCGCCCTTCACCCGGGTCCAGGTGCCCTGCTCGGCCGTCCACTCCAGGTTGGCGAAGCGGACCCGTTTCACGCCCCGGTCGTCGGCGTGCGAGACCAGCCAGTGCGCGTACCGCCAGCCGTTGCGATTGTCGCTGGCCGGCACCGTGAGCCCGGTCAGGTCGGACCCGGCGGTCAACCCGGGCAGCCCCCAGTCGAGGGCCAGGCCCTCCAGCACCGCGCTGGCCGCGGCCGGTCCGCGCATCGTCGGCGTCGGCCCGACCGTGCAGGCCACCGCGCCGGTCGCCGGGCCGAGCAACGCGCGGGTGAGGACCTCAGACTCGTCCGCCCACTTCTGGTACGCCTCGGGGTAGGCCGACCGCTGCACCCGCTGGGCGGCCTCGGTGATCCGCATCCGTTCCCAGCCCTTGATCTTCTTCAGCGCGGCATAGAACTTCTTCGCCGCGTAGCGCGGGTCCTGGATCTCCTCCGGCGTGCCCCAGCCCTGGCTCGGGCGCTGCTGGAACAGGCCGAGCGAGTCCCGGTCGCCGTGCGCGATGTTGCGCAGGTGTGACTCCTGGTAGGCGGTGGCGAGCGCCACCACGACCGCCCGCTCGGGCATCCGACGCTGCACGCCGATGGCGGCGATGGTGGCCGCGTTGGCCATCTGGTCCGCGCCGAGCACCACCTCGCCGTCGGCCTGCACGGTGCAGGTCCGGCTGGCCGTCGGCAGTCGCAGGTGATGACCGAACTGCTTGGTCACGAACCAGACCGCGAGCAGGGCCAGCACGCACACGGCCACCCCGGCTGCCATGATCGGCACTCGCGTCCGCACCCGCACCCCCTGCCCTTCCGGCCCCGCCCAGCGTACGTCGAGATCGCCGCCGGCCCGGCGTGGCTGTTAAGCGGGGGCCCCGCCTATACCGGAGACGTTAAGCGGGGGCCCCTCCTTACACCACCCAGGCGGCGGGGCGCTTCTCGCGGAGTGCCTGCACGCCCTCGCGGCCCTCGCGGGAGAGGAAATAGCCGGTGGAGAGCGCCGACAACTCGGCGATCTCCACCCGCAGGTCGGTGGCGGAAGGGCGGCGCAGCAGCTCCTTCGCGCCGGCCAGCGCCCCCGGCGCGCCCCGCACCAGCGACGCGCGGTAGCGCTCGACGGCGGCGTCCAGCCCGTCCGCCGGCACCGCGGCGGTGACCAGGCCGATCTCGGCGGCCCGCCGGCCGTCGAACGTGTCGCCGGTCAGGTAGAGCTCGGCGGCGGCCCGGGGGCTCAGCCGGGGCAGCACGGTCGCCGAGATGACCGCCGGGATCACCCCGATCCGCACCTCGGTGAACGCGAACGTGGCCTCCTCGGCGCAGACCGCCAGGTCGGCGGCGGCGATCAGGCCCAGCCCACCGGCCCGCGCCGCCCCGGCCACCTTCGCCAGCACCGGCTTCGGGCACTCCCGCACGGCGACCAGCACGTCGCCGAGCATCCCGGCCGGCACGGTCCCGCTGGCGTACGCCGCGGCGGTCTCCTTCAGGTCGGCGCCGGAGCAGAAGACCGGACCGGTGTGGTCGAGCACGACCGCCCGGACCGCGTCGTCGGCGACCGCCGCGGCCAGCCCGGCCAGCAGCTCGGTCATCAGCGGGGTGGAGAGCGCGTTGCGGTTGTGCGGGCTGTCCAGGGTGAGCGTGGTCACGCCACGGGCCGTGGCGACCCGCACGAGAGCGTCCGGAGAGGTCATGCCGGGCACACTAGTGGCCATGCCCGGCGTCCTTCCAGAAGGCGAACCCGTCCCGCGCGACGGGTCGCTGCCCGCCGCCGCCCGCCGCGCCGTCGGCGCCCGCGGTTTCGGCGTGTACGTGCACGTCCCGTTCTGCGCCAGCCGGTGCGGTTACTGCGACTTCAACACGTACACCGCCGCCGAGCTGGGCGGCGGGGCGAGCCGGGAGACGTACGCCGACAGCGTGCTGGCCGAGCTGGCGCTCGCCGGCCGGGTGCTTGGTGACGCCCCGCCGCCGCGGGTGGACACCGTCTTCGTCGGCGGCGGCACCCCCACCCTGCTGCCCGCCGACGACCTGGCCCGGATCCTCGACGGCATCGACCGCACCTGGGGGCTGGCCGCCGACGCCGAGGTGACCACCGAGGCCAACCCCGAGTCGGTCACCCCGGAGTCGCTGAAGACGCTGCGGGCGGCCGGCTACACCCGGATCTCGCTCGGCATGCAGTCCGCCGCGCCGGGCGTGCTGGCGGTGCTCGACCGGCGGCACAGCGCGGGCCGGGCCACCGCCGCCGCGGCGGAGGCGCGCGACGCCGGGTTCGACCACGTGAACCTGGACCTGATCTACGGCACGCCGGGGGAGACGGCGGACGACTTCGCCGCCTCGCTGGCCCGGGTGGTGGAGGCGGGGGTGGACCACGTCAGCGCGTACGCCCTGATCGTGGAGGACGGCACCCGGCTGGCCGCGCGGATGCGTCGCGGCGAGCTGCCGTACCCCTCCGACGACGTGGCGGCGGACCGTTACCTGGCGGCGGAGACGGCGCTGCGTGCGGCCGGCTTCTCCTGGTACGAGGTGTCCAACTGGGCCCGCTCGGCGGCCGGGGCGTGCCGGCACAACCTGCTCTACTGGACCGGCGCCGACTGGTGGGGCCTGGGCCCGGGGGCGCACAGCCACGTCGGCGGGGTGCGCTGGTGGAACGTCAAGCACCCGAGCGCGTACGCGGCGCGGCTTGCCGACGGCGTGTCGCCGGCGCTGGCCCGGGAGCGGCTCACCGCCGAGGAGCAGCACATGGAGGACGTGATGCTGCGGCTGCGGCTCGCCTCGGGGCTGCCGCTCGACGTGCTGGACGAGACCGGTCGGGCGGGCGCGGAGCGGGCCCGGGCCGGCGGGTTGCTCGACGCCGGGGCGTACGCCGAGGGCCGGGCCGTGCTCACCCTGCGGGGCCGGCTGCTCGCCGACGCGGTCGTCCGCGACCTGCTGCCCTGACCGGAGCCGGCCGGTCCCGCCGCGCGGGACCGGCCGGAGCGGGTCACTTGATCAGGCTGGCCGACATCGGATAGCGGTAGAGCTGGCCCTCGTTGGCCTTCACCCCGGCCAGGATGCCGAAGATGATGCCGACGATCATGGCGCCGAAGCCGATCACCAGGCCGATCAGGATGCAGGTGAGGATCCAGCCGACGAGCGCGATGACCGACCAGATGAGCTGGAAGTTGAGCGCGGCGACCGCGTGCGCCCGGACGGTCGGGGACTGGTTGCCCCGTGCCAGCAGGGCCACCAGCGGCGCGACCCAGCCCAGTACGCCGCCGCCGATCAGCATCCCGGCCGCGCCACCGAAGTGCGCCACCAGGGCCCAGGTCTTGTCGTCGTTGTTGGCGTAGCCGGCCGGCGGCCCGTACGCGCCGCCGCCGGGGTAACCGGCGCCGGGCGGGCCGTAACCGGGCGCGCCGCCACCCGGCGGGGGATAGCCACCCGGCGGCGGGTAACCCCCGGGCGGCGGATAGCCACCCGGCGGGGGATAGCCGCCGGCCGGAGGTTGGCCGCCCGGGGGCGGATAGTCACCGGGCGGGGGATAGCCGCCCCCGCCCGGTGCCCCGGACAGTGGTGCGGTGGGGGGATCGTCGGCCGGCGACGAGCCGTAGGGCGCCGACGGCGGGGTCGGGTCGGGCTGGGGGCCGGGGTCCCCCGCTCCGGGCGGGCGAGGAGGTTCAGTCATGCACGTCACGGTAGGTCCCACGGGCAAGCGACACCAGTGCTGCCCGGGCCCGTGGCGGCGGAATGTGCGGCAGGCCGCACCCGAGGTCCGTCGGGCGATCATCGCGTCGGTGGGACTGCCGACGTAGACTGGCACTCGCTACAGTCGAGTGCCAGCCGCCCGGCGGATGCCGCGCGTGGTCCGGCCGAGGTGCGTCAGGAGGTGGGGAGATGGGTCTCGACGACCGCAAGCTCGCCGTGCTGCGCGCCATCGTCGAGGACTACGTCCACACGCAGGAGCCGGTGGGCAGCAAGGCCCTGGTCGAACGGCACCAGCTCGGCGTCTCGCCGGCGACCGTGCGCAACGACATGGCGGTGCTCGAGGAGGAGGGCTACATCCGGCAGCCGCACACGAGCGCCGGCCGGGTGCCCACCGACCGCGGCTACCGCCTCTTCGTCGACCGGCTCTCCCGGGTCAAGCCGCTCAGCCCGGCCGAGCGCCGGGCGATCGAGCGCTTCCTGGTCGGCGCGGTCGACCTCGACGACGTCGTGCACCGCACGGTCCGGCTGCTGGCCCAGCTCACCCGGCAGGTCGCCGTGGTGCAATATCCCAGCCTGGCCCGGTCCAAGGTGCGCCACCTGGAGCTGGTGCCGATCTCCACCACCCGGCTGATGGTCGTCATGATCGCCGACACCGGGCGGGTCGAGCAGCGGCTGGTCGAGCTGCCCGCCCCGATCCCCGCCGAGGACGTCACCGACCTGCGCCGGCTGGTCAACGAGAAGCTCGTCGGCAGCCAACTGGCCGAGACGCCGCCGCTGGTGCAGGCGCTCGTCGAGGAGTCCCCGCCGCAGCTCCGCCCGGCCATGACCACACTCTCCACCGTGCTGCTGGAGACGCTCGTCGAACGGCACGAGGAGCGGATCGCGCTTGCCGGCACCGCCAACCTCACCCGGGGTGGCCTGCTCGACTTCCAGGGCTCGCTGCGCCCCATTCTGGAGGCGCTCGAGGAGGAGGTCGTGCTGCTCAAGCTGATCGGCGAGACCGAACCGAGCACCACCCGGGTGCTCATCGGCGACGAGAACGAGGTCGACAACCTGCGGGCCGCCTCCGTGGTCAGCACCGGCTACGGCCCGGGTGCGACGATCGTCGGTGGGCTCGGCGTGCTCGGGCCGACCCGGATGGACTACCCCGGCAATATCGCCATGGTGAGGGCCGTGGCACGCTACGTGGGCGAACTGCTGGCCCAGAACTGACCAGTCAGGGCCGACGGCCGGCTGCGGCCGACGACCGGCGAACGCGAGACGAACATGAGGACACCGAACGCAGTGGCCAGGGACTACTACGGCATTCTCGGCGTGAGCCGGGACGCCTCCGACGACGACATCAAGCGTGCCTACCGCAAGCTGGCGCGGCAGTACCACCCGGACGTCAATCCGGACCCGGAGGCACAGGAGAAGTTCAAGGACATCAACGCCGCGTACGAGGTCCTCTCGGACGACCGGAAGCGGCAGATCGTCGACCTGGGCGGCGACCCGCTCGCCCCGGGCGGCGGTGGCGCCGGCGGTCCGGGCGGTCCGGGCGGCGCCGGCCCGTTCGTCGGCTTCCAGGACATCATGGACGCGTTCTTCGGCGGCGCGGCGGGCGGCAGCCGGGGTCCCCGGCCGCGCACCCGGCCCGGCGCCGACGCGATCCTGCGGCTGGAACTCGACCTCAACGAGACCGCGTTCGGCGTCGAGGCACCGATCACCGTCGACACCGCGGTCCTCTGCACCACCTGCTCCGGCGCCGGCACCGCCGCCGGCACCCACCTGGCCACCTGCGAGGCGTGCGGCGGTCGCGGCGAGGTGCAGTCCGTGCAGCGGACGTTCCTCGGTCAGGTGGTCTCCGCCCGGCCGTGCACCGTCTGCCAGGGCTACGGCACCACGATCCCGCACCCCTGCCCGACCTGCGCCGGTGACGGCCGGGTGCGGACCCGTCGCTCGCTGACCGTCAAGATCCCCGCCGGGGTCGAGGACGGCATGCGGATCCGGCTGGCCCAGCAGGGCGAGGTCGGCCCGGGCGGCGGCACCGCCGGCGACCTCTACGTCGAGATCCACGAGCGGACCCACGACGTCTACTCCCGCAAGGGCGACGACCTGCACTGCCGGGTGACCGTGCCGATGACGGCCGCCGCGCTCGGCACCCGGCTGACCATCAAGACGCTCGACAGCGAGGAGGTCGTCGACGTCAAGCCGGGCACCCAGCCCGGCAGCACGCTGCGGCTGCGCGCCCGCGGCGTGCCGCACCTGCGCGGCACCGGCCGGGGTGACCTCTACGTCCACCTGGACGTGCGCACCCCGACCAAGCTCGACGCCGACCAGGAGCGGATGCTGCGCGACTTCGCCAAGACCCGCGGCGAGGAGGTCGCCGAGCTGACCAAGCAGGGCGGCTTCTTCTCCCGGATGCGCGACGCCTTCAACGGGCACGCCTGAGGTGTCGGCGCCGCTGTTCCTGGTCGAGGCGCTGCCCACCGGCGACACGGTGACGCTCGACGGCCCGGAGGGCCACCACGCGGCCACCGTGCAGCGGCTGCGCGTCGGCGAGGAGCTGCTGCTCGCCGACGGCCGGGGCGGCACCGCCGCCGCGCTCGTCACCGCCGTCGGCCGCGGCACGCTCGACGCGCGGATCACCTCCCGGGGGTACGCCGACGCGAGCGTCCCCCGGGTGGTCGTGGCGCAAGGGATCGCCAAGGGCGACCGGGGTGAGCTGGCCGTGCAGGCGATGACCGAGGTCGGGGTGGACGAGATCGTGCCCTGGGCGGCGTCCCGTTCGGTGGTCCAGTGGCGCGGTGACCGGGGCGTACGGGCCCGGGAGAAGTGGGCGGCCACCGCCCGGGAGGCCGCCAAGCAGGCCCGCCGCCCGTGGCTGCCGGTGGTGGCCGGCGCCCCGGACGAGTCCACCGCCACGGTGGCCCGGCGCATCGCCGGCGCCGGTGCCGCCTTCGTGCTGCACGAGGAGGCCGACGAGCGGCTGAGCACGGTCGAGCTGCCGGCGACGGGTGAGATCGTGCTCGTGGTCGGCCCCGAGGGCGGCATCGCCCCGGCCGAGCTGACCGCGTTCGCCGAGGCCGGCGCGCGTACCGTCCGCCTCGGCCCGTCGGTGCTGCGCACCTCCACCGCCGGGGTGGCCGCGCTCAGCGTGCTCGCCGCCCGCCTGGGCCGCTGGTAGGTCAGGGGCGCGGGAAGATCGGCACCGGCTGCTCCTCGGGGCCCAGGTCCAGCCCCGCCGGGCCGATGATCAGCGGGTCGGGCGTGCCGACCACATCGACGTCCTTGCCGTCGTAGTCGAACCGGTGCAGCACGTGGCGCATCGCCTCCAGCCGGGCCCGCTTCTTGTCGTTGCTCTTCACCACCGTCCACGGCGCGTCCGCGGTGTCGGTCCAGAAGAACATCGCCTCCTTGGCCTCGGTGTACTCGTCCCAGCGGTCGAGCGACGCCAGGTCCATCGGGGAGAGCTTCCACTGCCGGACCGGGTCGACCTTGCGGACCACGAACCGGGTCCGCTGCTCGTTGCGGGACACCGAGAACCAGAACTTCACCAGCCGGATGCCGGACCGGACCAGCATCCGTTCCAGGTCCGGGGCCTGCCGCAGGAACTCCAGGTATTCGGTGCGGGAACAGAAGCCCATCACCCGCTCCACGCCGGCCCGGTTGTACCAGGACCGGTCGAAGAGCACGATCTCGCCGGCGGTCGGCAGGTGCGCCAGCCACCGCTGGAAGTACCACTGCCCAGCCTCCCGCTCGTCCGGCTTGACCAGCGCGACCACGCTCGCGCCCCGCGGGTTGAGGTGCTCCATGAAACGCTTGATGGTGCCGCCCTTGCCGGCGGCGTCCCGCCCCTCGAAGAGGATCACCAGGCGCTCGCCGCTCTCCTTCACCCAGTCCTGGAGCTTGAGCAACTCGATCTGGAGCAGACGCTTCTGGTGGTCGTACTCCTCCCGGTCGAGGCGCTGCTCGTAGGGGTAGTCGTCACGCCAGGTCTCGACCGGGCTGCCGTCGGGCCGCAGCAGCACGGGATCGTCGTCGTGCCCGTCTACCACCCGATAGTCGGCGGTGAGGTCAAGCAACTCGGTGTCGGCCATACCGCACGTACCTACCCCGTCACGTGGGGTTCGACGCGCCGGACGGGCAGGTCAGCTCCGCAGGTAGGAGGCGCCGTTCAGGTCGACGATCGTGCCGGACGCCCACTCCGCCTCGGGACTGGCCAACCAGTGCACCGCCGCGGCGATCTCCTCCGGACGGGCCACCCGGTGGAACGGCGACTGCGCCCGCACCGCCTCGCCCCGCTCGTTCTTGAGGTGTTCGTTCGTCATGTCGGTCTCGACGAAGCCGGGCGCCACACAGGCCACCCCGATGCGGTACGGGGCCAGGGCCACCGCCAGCGACTGGGCCATCGCGTTCATCCCCGCCTTGCTGGCCCCGTACGCGGGATTGGCCGGCTCGCCCCGGAACGCGCCCCGGGAGGAGACGTTGACGATGCGCCCACCCCGCTCCCGCATGTGCTGGGCGGCGCACCAGGCGGCGTTCGCGGCGCCCACCAGGTTGGTGTCCAGCACCTCGCGCCAGCGTGACCGCCACTGCTCGTAGCTGCTGTCGAAGACCGGGTGCGGCGGGTCGGCCGGCCCGAACACGCCGGCGTTGTTGACGAGCACGTCCAGGCCGCCGAGCAGCCGGGCCGCCTCGTCCACCACCGCGCGCACGGCGTCCGGGTCGGCCAGGTCGGCGCGGACCACCACGTGCCCGTCGCCCGGCAGTTCGGCGCGCAGCGCCTCGGCCAGCTCGGCCGAGTCCCGGTGGTGCACCGCCACCCGGTCCCCGCCGGCCGCGAACGCGCGGGCCACCGCCCGTCCGATGCCCCGCGAGGCACCCGTCACCAGCACCGCCCGTCCCGCCATGCCGGCCATCCTGCCGCACCGACGCCGGATGTTAAGCGGGGCCCCTTCCTCTACCGGAGGCGTTAACCGGGGCCCCTTCCTTACACTGCTGCGATGGACTGCCTGTTCTGCCGGATCGTCGCCGGGGAGATCCCGGCCACCATCGTCCGCGAGACCGCCACCACCCTCGCCTTCCGCGACATCGACCCGAAGGCGCCCACCCACGTCCTGGTGATCCCGAAGGAGCACTACGCGGACGTGGTCACGCTGGCGCAGGGCGATTCCGCGCTCGCCGGTGAGCTGCTCAACACCGCCGCCGTGGTGGCCGAGGAGGAGGGCCTGACGGTGGACGGGTTCCGACTCATGTTCAACACCGGCCCGTACGGCGGCCAGGAGGTCTTCCACGTGCACGCCCACCTGCTCGGTGGCGCGCCGCTCGGCCCGATGCTCTGCCGGTGACCGCGATCTCCGACCGGCTCGACCGGATGGTGCGGCAGGCCCAGGCGACCGGGCGGATCCCGGCGGTGTCGGCGGCCCTGCACCGGGCCGACCGGCCGCTCTGGACGTGCACGGTGGGCGGGACCGGCAACGACACCCCGCTCGACCCGGACACGGTCCTGCGGATCGGCTCGGTCACCAAGACCTTCACCGCGGTGCTCGTCATGCAGTGCCGCGACGACGGGCTGCTCGACCTGGACGACCCGGTCGGGCGGCACCTCGACCTGCCCGCGCACGGCGAGCTGACCGTGCGCCGGCTGCTGTCGCACACCGCCGGCCTGCAACGCGAGCCGCACGGCGACGTGTGGGACACCCTCCGCGTCCCGGGCGTGGACGAGCTGCTCGCCGACCTGGCCCGGGCGGAGCGGGTGCTGCCCACCGGCCGCCGCTTCCACTACTCCAACCTCGGCCTGTCGCTGCTCGGCGAGGTGGTCGCCCGGCGGCGCGGCGGCACCTGGGCCGAGGTGCTCGCCGACCGGGTGCTCGGCCCGCTCGGACTGAACGCCACCGGGCCCGAGCCGGGGGAGCGGGCGGCCACCGGCCACCTGGTCGACGCGTACTCCGACGAGGCGCACCCGGAGCCGCCCACCGACTTCGGCGCGGTGGCGCCGGCCGCCCAGCTCTGGAGCACCGCGCCGGACATGGCCCGCTGGGCGGCGTTCCTGGCCGACCCGGCCGCGCTCGACCCGGACGGCGCGGTGCTCGCCGCGGCCACCGTCGAGGAGATGCGCTGGCCGCACACCACCACCGACGAGTCGCTCTGGGCGGCCGGCTTCGGCCTCGGGCTGATCCTGGTGCCGCGCCCGGACCGGGTGACCCACGTCGGGCACGACGGCGCGATGCCCGGCTTCCTGGCCGCCGTCTACGGCCGGCGCGGCGGTGACGGCACCGCCGGCGCCATGGGCTGCGCGGTGCTCGGCTCGTCCGGCACCGGCGTGGCGGTGCTCGACCTGCCCCACGCGCTGCTCGCCGCCGCCGCCGAGCACGACCCGGCGGAGGTCGAGCCGTGGCGTCCCGGCCCGCCCGCCCCCGCGCACCTGCGCGGGATGCTGGGCCGCTGGTGGGGCGAGGGGTTCGAGTCGGTCTTCTCCTGGCACGACGGGGCGCTGCGGGCCCGGGGCGCGGACGACCCGGCCGGGAAGCCGCCGTCGGTGTTCGCGCCGCTGCCGGACCGGCCGGACATGTTCCGCACGGTGTCCGGCCGGGAGGCCGGCGAGCTGCTCCGGCTCACCCGCGACGAGCGGGGCGTGGTGGTCCGGATGCACTGGGCGACCTACCGGTTCACCCGCCGGCAGGAGACCTTCGACGGGTACGACTTCCGGGCCGGCGGCTGACCGTCGAGCACCGGAAATGGGCACGGTGCGTGCGGTGCCGACCCGATACGATGGAGGGCAACCGTACGCCGCGCCAGCAGGGCCCGGCGCCGAGATCGGAGAGCAGGTGGCGCAGGGCCCGACGGCCCGACCTATGACCGGCACCCCACCTCCCGGCCCGCCCCGGGTGCAGACCAGGATCACGGTCCCCGACCAGAAGATCATGGTGAACCTGCTCGGCGCGGGCGACGAGATCCTGCGTCTCGTCGAACGCTCGGTCAGCAGCGACGTCCACGTGCGCGGCAACGAGATCACCATCACCGGTGCGCCCGCCGACAACGCCCTCGCCGAGCGTCTCTTCAGTGAGCTCCTCGAACTGATCGAGAAAGGCGAGACCCTGACCACAGACGCCGTCCGGCGTACCGTCGGCATGCTCGAGCAGGGCGGCGCCGAGCGGCCCGCCGAGGTCCTGACGCTCAACATCCTCTCCCGGCGCGGGCGCACCATCCGCCCCAAGACGCTCGGGCAGAAGCGGTACGTCGACGCGATCGACTCGCACACCATCGTCTTCGGGATCGGCCCGGCCGGCACCGGCAAGACCTACCTGGCCATGGCGAAGGCCGTCCAGGCGCTCCAGGCCAAGCAGGTCAACCGGATCATCCTGACCCGGCCGGCGGTCGAGGCGGGCGAGCGGCTGGGCTTCTTGCCCGGCACCCTGAACGAGAAGATCGACCCCTACCTGCGCCCGCTCTACGACGCGCTGCACGACATGCTCGACCCGGAGTCCATCCCCAAGCTGATGGCCGCCGGCACGATCGAGGTCGCGCCCCTGGCATATATGCGGGGCCGCACGTTGAATGACGCTTTCATCATCCTGGACGAGGCGCAGAACACCACGCCCGAGCAGATGAAGATGTTCCTGACCCGGCTCGGCTTCAACTCCAAGATCGTGGTCACCGGCGACGTCACCCAGGTGGACCTTCCCGGCGGGACGACAAGCGGCCTGCGGCTGGTCCGGGAGATCCTGGGCAACGTCGAGGATGTGCACTTCGCCCAGCTCTCCAGCTCGGACGTGGTTCGCCACAAGCTGGTGGGCGAGATCGTCGACGCGTACGCCCGCTGGGACGCCGAGCGGGAGAACCAGCAGGCGCAGAGCGTGCACGCCGTGCCGGGGCGCACCGCCCAGGGCGGCCGGGCCGGCCGGCGCCGCTAACCCACCAGAGGAAGACAGTTGTCCATCGAGATCGCCAACGAGTCCGGTGTCGAGGTCGACACCGACGCCGTGCTCGCCGTCGCCCGGCACGCCCTCGACGAGATGGGGGTCAACCCCCTCGCCGAGTTGTCCGTGCTGCTCGTCGACATCGAATACATGTCGGAGCTGAACCACCGCTGGATGGGCGGTGACGGCCCGACCGACGTGCTCGCCTTCCCCATGGACGAGGGCAGCGTCGACCACGGGCCGGGGGAGAGCGCCCCGGCCGGCGGCGAGCCGGCCCTGCTCGGCGACATCGTGCTCTGCCCGGAGGTGGCGGCCAAGCAGGCGGCCACCGCCGGGCACTCGTCCGGCGACGAGTTGCACCTGCTCACCGTGCACGGCGTGCTGCACCTGCTCGGCTACGACCACGCGGAGCCCGAGGAGGAGCGGGAGATGTTCGGTCTCCAGGCCCGGCTGCTGGCCAGCTGGCGGTCGACCCGGTCGCGGTGATGACGTCCCTCGCGGCGGCGGGCGCTCCGGCCGGCCTGCCCGATTTCCAGCTCCTGTTCTTCGGGGCCGGGCTGGTGGTGCTCGCCGGCCTGATCGCGATGACCGAGGCGGCGCTGGCCGCGGTCTCCCCGGCGCGCGCCGCCGAGCTGGCCCGTGAGGGCGCGCGCGGCGCACGCGCCCTCCAGGCGGTCGCCGGTGACGTGGTCCGTCACCTCAACCTGCTGCTCCTGCTCCGCCTGCTTGCCGAACTGACCGCGACCACGCTCGTCGCGCTGGTGGCGGTCGACACGTTCGGCGCCGGCTGGCGGGCGGCCCTGGTCACCGCCGGGGCGATGACCGTGGTGAGTTTCGTGGTGGTCGGGGTCGCCCCGCGCACGCTGGGTCGGCAGCACGCCTACGCGGTCGGCCGGGCGGTCGCGCCGCTGGTGCGGTGGCTGGGCCGGGCGCTCAACCCGCTGGCGTCGCTGCTGATCCTGATCGGCAACGCGGTCACCCCGGGCAAGGGGTTCCGGGAGGGGCCGTTCGCCACCCAGGTGGAGCTGCGCGAGCTGGTCGACCTGGCCGAGCAACGCGGGGTGGTGGAGCACGGCGAGCGCCAGATGATCCACTCGGTGTTCGCGCTCGGTGACACCATCGCCCGCGAGGTGATGGTGCCGCGCACCGAGATGGTGTGGATAGAGGAACGCAAGACGCTGGCGCAGGCGCTGGCGCTGTTCCTGCGGTCCGGGTTCTCCCGCATCCCGGTGATCGGTGAGAACGTCGACGACGTGCTCGGCGTGCTCTACCTCAAGGACCTGATCCGGCGTACCCAGGGCGACCGGGAGGCACGGGAGATGCCGGTGGCGGAGCTGATGCGTCAGGCGACGTTCGTGCCGGAGTCCAAGCCGGTGGACGATCTGCTCTCCGAGATGCAGGCGGCCCGCAACCACCTGGTCATCGTGGTCGACGAGTACGGCGGCACCGGCGGGTTGGTCACCATCGAGGACATCCTGGAGGAGATCGTCGGTGAGATCACCGACGAGTACGATGTCGAGCGCCCGCCGGTGGAGCACCTGCCGGACGGGGCCGTGCGGGTGACCGCCCGGCTGCCGGTGGAGAATCTGGGCGAGCTGTTCGACACCGAGTTGCCCACCGACGAGGTGGAGACGGTCGGCGGGCTGCTGGCGCAGGCCCTCGGCCGGGTGCCCATCCCGGGCGCGGAGGCCGAGGTGGCCGGCCTGCGGCTGATCGCCGAGGGCACCACCGGCCGGCGCAACCGGATCGACACCGTCCTGGTGAGCCGGGTCGATCCGGGGTCCGCTCCGGAGGGCACGGGCCGGGGCGAGCCGGTCGAATCCCGTGGCAACCACAACCGTTCCGAGGAGAGGCAACCCGCCGATGCCTGAGTCACCCGCCGTGCCGGCCGCACTGCCCACCCCCGCCGATCCGGCCGAGCTGAGCGCCGAGGACGGCAAGCTCGTCGTGCTGGCCCGGGGCGCGCGGGGCCGGGTGGCCGCCGTGGAGGGCGCGGCCGTCCGCGACCAGGACGGCCGGACGTACGCGGCGGCAAGCGTGGCGCTGCCGTCGCTGACGTTGACCGCGCTCCAGTTGGCGGTCGCCTCGGCGGTGGCGGCGGGGGCGAGCCGGCTGGAGGCGGCGGCGGTGGTGACCGAGGCGTCGACGCTTGACGGCGCCGGGCACGCCGCGGTCCGGGATCTCTCCGCCGACGCGCCGATCCACGTGGCCGCGCCGGACGGCGCCGTCCTCGGCACGGTGGTCGAGTGACCACGCCCGAGGAGCGTCCCTACCGGGCCGGTTTCGCCTGTTTCGTCGGCCGGCCCAACGCCGGCAAGTCGACGCTCACCAACGCGATCGTCGGCACCAAGATCGCGATTACGTCGAGCAAGCCGCAGACCACCCGGCACATCATCCGAGCGGTGCTGCACCGGCCGGAGTCGCAGCTCGTGCTCGTGGACACGCCCGGCCTGCACCGTCCGCGTACGCTGCTCGGCGAACGCCTCAACGACCTGGTGCGGGAGACCTGGAGCGAGGTCGACGTGATCGGGCTCTGCGTCCCGGCGAACGAGCCGGTCGGGCGGGGCGACCGGTTCATCACCGGCGAGCTGTCCAGCCTGAAGGCCACCGTGCTGGCCGTGGTCACCAAGACCGACCTGGTCGACAAGAAGCGGCTGGCCGAGCAGTTGGTCGCGGTGAGCGAGCTGGCCGAGTTCGCGGCCGTGGTGCCGGTGAGCGCGGTCTCCGGTCATCAGGTGGACACGCTCGTCGACGTGATGACCGGCTACCTGCCGGAGTCGCCGCAGCTCTACCCGGACGACATGCTCACCGACGACCCGGAGCAGGTGCTCGTCGCCGAGCTGGTCCGGGAGGCCGCGCTGGAGGGGGTGCGGGACGAGCTGCCGCACTCCATCGCCGTGGTGGTCGAGGAAATGATTCCGGAGGGCAACCTCACGAAGATCTACGCCGATCTCTACGTGGAACGGTCGAGCCAGAAGGCGATCGTGATCGGTCACCGGGGCAGCCGGCTCAAGCATGTGGGGACCACCGCGCGCCGGCAGATCGAGGAGCTGCTGGGCACCCGGGTCTATCTCGATCTGCACGTGCGGGTGGCGAAGGACTGGCAGCGGGATCCGAAGCAGCTGCGCAAGCTCGGCTTCTGAGGCGTCGCGCCGCTACGCGGCCGGCATCCGCTGGGCAGGATCAGTCAGACCTATGGGACATCTCACGTTCAGTGGCTGTCTTTACCCGTTTCACAGGTTGCCCGAGCAGGGTAGGGACCGTCGTCACTATCCCCGGACCCTGCCGCGAGCTGATGCGAAACCGCTACCTCGACCTGCTTCGCTTCCTGGCCATCCTGCGCGTCGTCACCTATCACGTCACCGGCTACGCCACGCTCACGCTGGTGTTCCCCGCGATGGCGGTGATGTTCGCGCTCGCCGGGTCGCTGATGGCTGCGTCGCTGGGCCGTAGCGGCGTCCCCGCCGTGGCGCGCCGGCTGCGGCGGCTGCTGCCCTCGCTCTGGGTGCTCGCCGCGGTCTTCGTGCCGGCGATGCTGCTCACCGGGCTGCCGTTCAGCCCGCGGGTGCTGCTCTGGCTGTTCCCGATCGCCGATCCGCCGGCCAACTACTGGGGCGGGCTGGCCCTCAGCCCGATCTGGTACCTGCGGGACTACCTGTGGTTCGTGCTCGCCTCACCGCTGGCGCTCTGGCTGTTCCGCCGGGCGCCCCTGCCCACGCTTGCCGTCCCGTACGCCCTGCTCGCCGCGATCGAGTTCGGCATCCTGCTGAACCCACCGGCCGTGCTGCGCGAGTTCGGTCTCTACTTCGGCGCCTGGCTGCTCGGTTTCGCCCACCACGACGGCCTGCTGCGACGGATGCGCAACCGGGTGCTGCTGCCGATCGCCGCGGTCGTCGGCGCGGCCGGGCTGGCCTGGATCTTCACCCATCCCGGCGCGCGTGGTTACGACATCAACGACATCCCGCTCGGCAACGCGCTCTGGGCGACGGCGTTCATCCTGGTGGCGATCGGGCGGGCGCCGACCGGCGTGGCCTGGGTCGACCGCGTTCCGGTGCTGGGTCGCGCGGTGACCGTGGTCAACCGGCGTGCGCTGACCATCTATCTCTGGCACATGCCGTTCGTGGTGGCGCTCACCCCGCTCGTGAGCCTGGTGGGCTGGTCGCCGCGCGACCCGGTCGGACTGTGGCTGCGCGTGGGGCTGGTCTTCGTGCTCGTCGGGGTGGTGACGTTGCTTGTCGGCTGGGTCGAGGACGTGGCCGCCCGGCGTACCCCCGAACTGGTGCCCGGCAAACGGCGCACCGCGTCCGAACGGGCGGCGGCTGGCCCGGTGAGCCCGGCCTCGGCCGGCGCGGCGGGCGCGCTTGTCGGCGCCGCGACGCGGGTGCCGGCGCCGCGCCGTAGCGCCGAGCGGTCCGCCGACCACACCGTCCAGCCGGACCGCGCCGCCGACTGAGCGCGAGCCGGATCAGCCGGGGCGACGGCCGGGCTGGGTGGGTGCCGGTCGGGCTGGGCTGGGTGCCGGTCGGGCCGGGTGGGCGGTGGTCGCTCAGCGGCTGGACACGCTGACGTTGCCGCTGGTCGCCGAGACGTCGAGCAGCAGGGACGCGGCCGGGTCGTTCGTCACCTGCAGGGAGACGTCGCCGGACTTCGCGTCGGCCCGTACCCGGTAACGGCCCTCCGGCACGGCCAGGTCGACGTCGCCGCTCGTGGCATGCAACCGGGCCGGGGCCGGCTGGTCCAGCTCGATGGTGAGGTTGCCGGAGGTGGCCTCCGCGTCCACCGCGGAGGTGAGCCGCCGCGCCTCGATGTCACCGGAGCGGGCCCGCAGCCGGACCGGGCCGGCGGCCTCGCTCAGGTGGATGTTGCCCGAGGTGGTCGACGCGCGGACCTCACCGCTCGCCCCGCTGACCGTGAAGTCGCCCGAGCTGAGCGTGAAGTCCACCGCGCCGACCTCGCTGAGGTCGACGTTGCCCGACCCGGTGCCGCCGCGAACCGCCACGCCCGGTGGCGCGGTCACCTCCCAGGAGATGCTGCACCGGTTGCCGCAGTCGGTGGGCAGCACCAGCTCGTCGCCCTTGATCTCGTACCGGCTGTCCGGCTCGCCGCCTTCGTAGCGGACCACCCGTTTGATGCGTACCTGGTCGGCCGGACCGTTGGCCCGGACCACGACGTCGCCCGAGCCGTCGCCGTCCACGTTGATCCGGGTGATCCTGGTGCGCTCGGTCTGGTCGTAGTCGAGGCGACGGAACGAGAGGGTGTCACACCCGGCGAGGACGATGAGCGTGGCGGTCGCGGTCGCGGCCACCACCACGCGGGGCCGGACGGCCGTTCGGAGCGAAGCCATGGCCAGAACCCTAGGGCCGGCCGGACGGCCGGCACATCGGGGATGGTCCGCCGGTCCACCCCGAACCAACCCTGAGATCGCACCCCGAGGAGAATGGGCCGGTGGCCGGCTACCGTCGACAGCTCTACCGCGACGACGCGGTGGTGCTGCGTGTGCAGAAGCTGGGCGAGTCCGACCGGATCATCACCCTGTTCACCCGCCGGCACGGCCGGCTGCGCGCGGTGGCCCGGGGCGTCCGGCGCACCACCAGCAGGTTCGGCGCCCGGCTGGAGCCGTTCGGGCACGTCGACCTCCAGCTCGCCGGTGACCCCAAGGGCAACCAGGGCAGCTCGCTGCACACCGTCAGCCAGGTCGAGGCGATCGAGCTGTACGGCAAGCGGTTCCTCGGCGACTACCCCCGCTACACGGCGGCCAGCGCGATCGCCGAGACCGCCGAGCGGCTGACCCCGGTCGAGCGGGAGCCGTCGCTGCGGCTGTTCCAGCTCACCCTCGGCGCGATGAAGTCCCTGGCCCGCGGCGACCACGCCACCACCCTCGTGCTCGACGCCTACCTGCTGCGCGGCATGTCGTTCGCCGGCTGGGCGCCGGCGCTGTCCGCCTGCGCGGTCTGCGGCGAGCCGGGCCGGCACCGCGCGTTCTCGGTGCCGGCCGGCGGCGCCGTCTGCCCGGACTGCCGCCCCCCGGGCGCCGCCCACCCCGCGCCGGCCACGCTCCTGCTGATGTCCGCGCTGACCAGCGGCGACTGGGCGCACGCCGACGCCACCGACACCGGCGTACGCCGGGAGTGCAGCGGTCTGGTCGCGGCGCACCTCCAGTGGCATCTGGAGCGCGCGCTACGCTCGCTGCCGCTGGTCGACCGGGGTGCCCCGGCGGCCGGCACGGTCCCGCCGCCCGGCGGCGCGAGGCCGGGTGTGGTCCCGCCGCGCACCGGCGCCGGACCCGCCGCCGCTGGTGTGAACAGGGAGATGACCGAGTGATCCGTTCGACGAGGGCGACCCGCCGCGAGCCGACCCCGCCGACCCCGCACCCGTCCGGCGCCCGGCCGCCGGCGCTGCCGGCCGCCGCGCTGCCCCGGCACATCGCCATCGTGATGGACGGCAACGGCCGCTGGGCCAAGGAACGCGGCCTGCCCCGCACCAAGGGGCACGAGCAGGGTGAGCACAGCCTCTTCGACACCATCGAGGGCGCGATCGAGCTGGGCGTGCCCTACCTGTCGGCGTACGCGTTCTCCACCGAGAACTGGCGTCGCTCGCCGGACGAGGTCCGCTTCCTGATGGGCTTCAACCGCGACGTCATCCGCCGCCGCCGTGACCAGCTCGTCGACCTGGGCGTACGGGTGGTCTGGTCGGGCCGGGCCGGGCGGCTCTGGAAGAGCGTGATCTCCGAGTTGCAGACCGCCGAGGAGATGTCCCGCGGCAACTCGACGCTGACGCTCCAGTTCTGCGTCAACTACGGCGGTCAGGCCGAGATCGCCGACGCCGCCGCCGCGATCGCCCGGGACGTCGCCGCCGGCAAGCTCGACCCGGGCAAGGTCACCGAGAAGACGGTGGCGCGTTACCTCTACCACCCCGAGGTGCCCGAGGTCGACCTGTTCCTGCGCCCCTCCGGCGAGCAGCGCATCTCCAACTTCATGCTGTGGCAGACCGCGTACGCGGAACTGGTCTACCTGGACACGCTCTGGCCCGACTTCGACCG
Source organism: Micromonospora sp. WMMD975 (assembly GCF_029581215.1). Lineage (NCBI taxonomy): Bacteria > Bacillati > Actinomycetota > Actinomycetes > Micromonosporales > Micromonosporaceae > Micromonospora > Micromonospora sp. WMMD975. The sequence goes on along the minus strand of NZ_CP120739.1, from coordinate 4,282,783 downwards.
CCGTCACCTCTGGTACGCCTGCGAGCTGTACGCGCAGCGGGACCGCCGCTTCGGCGGGGCGCTGCCCAACCCGGTGGCCCCGGGAGGCTGAGCTCACGCTTACCGACGCGACACGCTGGGTATCGAACAGGGATACCAGCAAACGCGGAGGTGAACCACATGATTCAGAAGCGGATCGGGCAGTGGGCGATCATGGCGGTCGCCGTGCCGCTGGCGGCGGCCGGTGCCCGCCGGCTCAGTCACACGCTTGAGGCCCGCCGTGGCCCGACCGGAGTGAGCCGCCTGCTGACCAAGGGCGCCGACCTGATCCGGCCGCAGAAGGCCAAGCGACGTCGGTTCTTCTGACCCCCTCGACGGCCGGGCAACTCCGGCCGTCGAGCCGAACGCCCCGCGCCCCGGCCTCTCCGGCCGGACCGCGGGGCGTTCCACTGTCAGCGCTCCCGGGCGTCAGCCCTCCACCTCGGAGCGGTCGCCCGCCCACAGGGTGTGGAACGAGCCGTCCCGGTCCACCCGACGGTAGGTGTGCGCGCCGAAGTTGTCCCGCAGACCCTGGATCAACGCGGCCGGCAGCCGCTCGGCGCGCAGCGCGTCGAAGTAGGCGAGCGACGACGAGAAGGCCGGTGTCGGCACACCCGCCCGGGCCGCGTCGGCCACCACCCGCCGCCAGCCCGGGACGCCGGCGCTGACCCGGTCGGCGAACCAGGGCGCGACGAGCAGCGTCGCCAGGTCCGGCTCGCCGTCGTACGCCTCCTTGATCCGGTCCAGGAAGCGGGCCCGGATGATGCAGCCGCCCCGCCAGATGGTGGCCGTGCCGCCCAGGTCGATGTCCCAGTCGTACTCCCGGCTGCCGGCGCGGATGTGATCGAAGCCCTGCGCGTACGCGACGATCTTGCTGGCCAGCAGCGCGCGGCGCACGTCCTCGACGAACGTGTCCCGGTCCTCCACCTGCCACTTCTCGCCGGCGTCGGGGAACACCCGGCGGGCCGCCTCGCGCTGGTCGGCGTGGCCGGACAGCGACCTGGCGAACGTGGCCTCGGCGATGCCGGTGATCGGGATGCCCAGGTCCAGCGCGCTCTGCACGGTCCAGCGGCCGGTGCCCTTCTGCTCGGCCTGGTCGAGCACCACGTCCACGAACGCCTTGCCGGTCGCCGGGTCGGTGTGGCCGAGCACGTCGGCGGTGATCTCGATGAGGAACGACTCCAACTCGCCGCCGTTCCACTCCCGGAAGATCTCCGCGATCTCCGCCGGGCTCGCCGACAGACCGGCCCGCAACAGGTCGTACGCCTCGGCGATGAGCTGCATGTCGGCGTACTCGATGCCGTTGTGCACCATCTTCACGAAGTGGCCCGCGCCGTCCGGCCCGACGTGCCGGCAGCACGACTCGCCCTCGACCTGCGCGGCGATCTTCTCGAAGATCGGCCCGAGCTTCTGGTAGGACTCCGCCGAGCCGCCCGGCATGATGCTCGGGCCGAGCAGCGCGCCCTCCTCGCCACCGGAGACGCCGGTGCCGACGAAGTGCAGCCCGTGCTCGCGCAGCGCCTCCTCCCGGCGGCGGGTGTCGGCGAAGTGCGCGTTGCCGCAGTCGACGACGATGTCCCCCTCCTCCAGCAGCGGGATCAGCTCGTCGATCACGGCGTCGGTCGGCGCGCCGGCCTTCACCATCACGATCACCGCACGCGGCCGCTCCAGCGAGCCGACGAAGTCGGCAAGCGACTCGGACGGCACGAAGGTGCCCTCGTCGCCGTGCTCGGCGACCAGGCTGCGGGTGCGTTCCGGCGACCGGTTGTGCACCGCCACGGAGAAGCCGTTGCGGGCCAGGTTCCGGGCCAGGTTGCGACCCATCACCGCCAGACCGGTGACCCCGATCTGCGCCGTCGCCTGTTCTGCCATGCGTACCGCCCCTCTCGTCCGCGCCGCGTACCGCGACCGTCCTCGCTGCCGTCATGCGACCGTATCGCGGTCACCGGGTGAGCGGATCACACCTCGACGGTGGGTGAGGAGCCGGTGGCGGCTCGTCTCACCCCTCGGCGAGCCGCGCCTCCACGTGTGCCACCTTCGCGGTCAACGCCTCGGTCACGCCGGGGCGTAGGTCGGCCTTGAGCACCAGGCTGACCCGGGGCGCCTGGGCCGCGACGGTGTCGACGGCCCGCTTCACCACCGCCATCACCTCGTCCCACTCACCCTCCACCGTGGTGAACATGGCGTCGGTCCGGTTCGGCAGGCCGGACTCACGTACCACCCGGACGGCGTCGGCGACCAGGTCGCCCACGGACTCACCCACGCCGAGCGGGGTGATCGAGAACGCGATCAGCATGTCGCCGATGGTGCCAGTAATTCGGGTGCGGGTGGGGCGGGCGCGGGCTAGCGTGTCGGTATGCGTAAGTGACGCCCTTCCTCCGAGCACCGGTCCGCCGCCACACGTGCCGTGGACCCGTCCCGCTCCGGGCGTCCGCATCCTCGTTCCCGCCGCCGTTGTTCGCGGTGACTGTCGTGGTCGGATCCGGGGCACCCGCTCGGCGCGTCCCTGGTCGGCGCGCCCCGGCGCGTCCAGGTCGGCGCGCCCGACAGACAGGAGGCCCGCGGATGCCCGCGAAGCGCACCCCGAAGAAGTCCCGTAAGCCGTCCCCGCTGGGGTTGCCCCCGACCGATGCCGACGCGCTCGCCGTGCCCCCATCGACACCGAAGACCCTGCCCTCGGCTGGTTCCATCGGTCCGGCTGTGCCGGCGTTACCCGGTTCACCCGGTCCGGCTGTGCCGGCGTTGCCCGGTTCACCCGGTCCGGCTGTGCCGGCGTTGCCCGGTTCAGTCGGTCCGGTTGTGTCGGCGTCGGCTGGTCCGGGGTTGGCCGGTTTGGGGTTGGCCGGTTCGGTATCGGCCGGTTCGGTATCGGCTGGTTCGGGGTTGGCTGGTTCGGGGTTGGCTGGTTCGGGGTTGGCTGGTTCGGGGTCGGCTCGCCCAGCGCCGCCGAAGGCCGGCCCGCCCGCCGGCCGCGATGCTCGGCTGTCCGGCCACAGCCAGCGGTCAGGCCAAAACCGTTTCTACGCCTTCCGGCGTAGCTGACCGCCGACCGTCCCCGGCTCCCGTGCGTCCCGTATGCGCCACAGATCTTGGAAGCTCCCGGCCCCTCCAGGGGCCCTCCCCTTCCAAGATCTTCAATCCAACCCGTTGATCATGAAGTTGGCGGCGACAAAAGGGACGGAGAGGGGCCGCCAACTTCATGATCACCGCCGAACCGGCGCTGGGGCGGTCGCCGGGGCTTCTCCCGGCCGTGATCAAGGATTTTGCGTCGGATTTCCGCCTTCACGACCACGCGAACTCCTTGATCAATCACCCGCCCCGGCCAGCACCGTGGACCCCGACGCGCCATCTATAGATGGCTCTCGCCCTTCTGTGGCTGTCTCTCGATCTTGGACTTGGGGTGCCAATAAGTGTCGGTTTTGTTCTGATATTGGAGGTGCCACAAGTCGAAGATCGACGCCAGCACGCGGGACCTCGGCGGGGGAGAGGGGACCTGGAGGGGCATATGGAGGTGTTGCGGCTTTCGGTGTGTGTCGGAGGGCTTGTTCGCCCTGCGGGAGCGCGGCGGGTGGCTCCACTCGGCGATCACGAGCCGGACCGGGCTGGGCTGGACCAAGCCGGGTTGAGGGGGTGGTCGGGTCAGCCGATCAGGGGGCGGAAGGTGCCGAGCAGCACGCTGACCGTCAGGGCCGCGCCGGCCAGCAGCGCCGCCCCGGCGATCAACAGCCCGTCGGCCCGGGTGAAGAGCTGTCGGCGGGCGACCGTACGCGGGGTGCCGGCGTCGAAGCCCCGCGCGTCCATCGCCACCGCCAGCCGGGTGCCCCGCCGGATCGCGCCGACCAACAGCGTGAACGCGGTGGACGCGAAGAGCCGCAGCTTGGCCACCGGGTTGCGGCCGGCGTCCACGCCCCGGGCCCGGCGGGCCATGCTGATCATCCGCCACTCCTGTTCGAGCAGCGGCACCAGCCGGAACGCGGCAAGCGCGCCGATGGCGAACCGGGCCGGGGCCTTGGCGTTCTGGATCAGCGCGTCGGCCAGGTCCGTCGGGTCGGTGGTGGCGAACACGATGATCCCGGGCAGCGCCACCGCGAGCATCCGCAGCACCAGCCCGAGCGCGGTGACCAGCACGCCCTCGGTGACCAGCACCGGTCCGGCCTCGACGAGGACCCGACCGGACCGGTCGGCGGCGAAGAGCACAAGCGTCACCAGGATGCCGGCGGCGGCGGCCAGCAGCGGCCACGCCCGCCGGGCCAGCACCCGGTAGCGGACGCCGAACAGCGGCAGCACGGCCAGCTCGACGGCGATGGCGATGGCCGGCGCGACCGGGTCCAGGGTCGCCACCAGCACGATGGTGAACACCATCGCGGCGGCCAGCTTCGCCACCGGGTTGCGCCGGGCCAGCGGGGCGCCCGGCGTCGCCACCGGTTCCAGGCTGATCACGGCGCATCCGCCCCTCGGTTCGGCGGTGACGCCGGCTGCCCCGGCCCGGGACTGCCCGGCTGGGCGGATCCGGCCGGGTGGCTCGGCTGGGCGGATCCGGCCGGGTGGCCCGGTTGGACGGACCCGGAAGGGTGGCCCGGCTGGGCGGATCCGGCCGGGTGGCTCGGCTGGGCGGATCCGGGAGGGTGTCCCGGCTGGGCGGTCCTGGAAGGATGAATCGGCTGGGTGGCCCCGGAAGGGTGGCTCGGCGCGGGGGACACGGTCGGGTGGTCCAGGGTGAGCGTCCGGTCGGCCAGCGCGGCCACGAAGTCCGCGTCGTGGGTCACCGTGACGATGCCGTGGCCGGCGTCGCGCAGCTCGGCCAGCAGGTCGACCAGCTCCAGCCACGTCCGCCGGTCCTGGCCGAACGTGGGCTCGTCGCAGATCAGCAGGCGGGGCGCGGTGGCCAGGGCGGTCGCCACGCTCAGCCGCCGCGCCTCGCCGCCGGAGAGGGTGTACGGGTTGGCGCCGGCGAGCCGGTCCAGCCGCAGCCGGTGCAGCAGCGCGTCCACGGTGGCGGTGACCTCCGCCTCGGTCCGGCCGGTCCGGCGCGGGCCGAGGGCCAGTTCGTCGCGGACGGTGGCGGTGACGAACTGGTGCTCGGGGTCCTGGAAGACCGAGCCGATCCGCCCGGCCAGCGCGGGTGCCCGCCACCGGTGCGGGGAAGTACGCGCGTCCCGGCCGGCAAGTGCGGTGGAGGCGGTGACCGTGCCGGTGCCGGGGCGGGTCAGGCCGCCGAGGAGCAGCGCCAGCGTGGACTTGCCGACGCCGTTGGGGCCGAGCACGGCGAGCGCCTCGCCGGCGCGTACCCGAAGGTCGGTGGGGGCCAGCCGGGGCGGCAGGCCGAGCCGGTCGGCGGTGAGCAGCACGTCCCCGGGTGGTGTGGTGGCGTGTCGGGGCGGCGTGGTGTGCCCGGGGACCCAGACCCCGGCGGCGGCCAGCGCCTCGCCGTGCGCGGCGAACACCGCCTCGGGTGGGCCGTCGGCCCGCACCCCGCCACCGGGTTCCAGCACCACCACCCGGTCGATCAGCGGCAGCGCCTCGGTGACCCGGTGCTCGACCAGGATCAGTGTGGTGTCCGGGTCGACGGCGTCGGCGACGGCGCGGCGGATCAGCGCGGCGCCGGCCGGGTCGAGGTTGGCGGTGGGTTCGTCGAGCAGCAGCAGCCCGGGCCGCAGCGCGAGCGCCCCGGCGAGGGCGAGCCGTTGCTGTTCGCCGCCGCTGAGCGCGGCGGTGGGGCGGTCCCGGTGGTAGGGGAAGCCGACCCGGCGCAGCGCCTCGTCGACCCGGGGCCAGATCTCCTCGGCGGGCACGCCCCGGTTCTCCAGCCCGAACGCGACGTCGTCGCCGGAGCGGGCCATCACGAGCTGGGTCTCCGGGTCCTGGAAGAGCACGCCGACGCGCTCGCGGGCCTTGCGCGGGTCCAGCCCGTCGATCTCGACGGTGCCCTCCTGCTCGCCGGAGTCCTCGGGCAGCAGCCCGGCCAGCGCCGCCAGCAGCGTGCTCTTGCCGGCCCCGGAGGCACCGAGCAGCAGCACCCGCTCCCCGCTCTCGACGCGCAGGTCCACCCCGCGCAGAGCCCAGCGTCTGCGCCCCCCGTGCCGCCACCCGAACCCCCGCAGCACCACCCCACTCACCGTTCCACCCCCTCTGCCTCGTCGATCATGAAGTTGACGGCACCACACGCGCAGAAATCACCGTCAACTTCATGATCGACAGCGGGATACCCGTCAGACCAGGGCTCGGTCGCGACCGGCGGGGAAGCGGTCCAGGACGCCGGTGTTGGCCAGGGCGCGGGTTAGGACGTGGGCGCCGACGCCCGCGATGATCGTGGCGCTGGCGATGGTGATCAGGGCGTAGGGGATGCGGTAGTTGGTCAGGTCGTATGCCTTGTTCCAGTAGACGAAGTCGAAGATGGCCGCGCCGAGACCGGTGAGCGCGCCGGCAAGCGTCGCCACCGGCAGCTTGAACGAGCGGTAGCGGAACGCGGCGAACGCCAGCTCGGCGCCGATGCCCTGCATCAGGCCCTGGAGGATCACGATGCCGGCCCACTGGCTGCCCAGCAGCGCGTAGACGATCGCGGCCACCGTCTCGCAGTAGAGCGCCGCGCCCGGCTTGCGGATGATCAGGCCGGCGAGCACCGCCGGGATCAGCCACACGCCGTAGAGCACCGCCTGCGCCGGCGGGAAGAACGCGAACGCCGCGTCGGTGGCGCTCCAGAGCAGGCCCCAGGCCCAGAAGACGACGCCGAAGGCGACGGCGATCACCGAGGCGACGACGATGTCGACGGTACGCCAGCGGTTGCTGTCGGTGTGGTTCATGCGGACTCCCAGTTCGTGGTGCGGAACCAGGAGAAGACGCACGCCGCGCCCGGAATGTGCCCGGACGTCGACGCGGCTGGAGGTCGACCGAACTCCCTGCGCTGGCATTACCCAGATCAGGTTCGAGGGTCTGCGGGCACCGGCCCGCACTCTCAGCGCTGTGCGCTCCCCTGTCGGATGTGAAGTTGTCTCAACGGCAGACGCTAGCACCGATGTCGGGGCCAGGCCCAGCAGGGCGCGGGTCGGTATGGTGGCGATCATGCGGGTCGAGGCGCGGGATCTGACATTCGAGGTACGCACCGGCGGCCCCGAGGGCGGCGATCCGGTCCTGCTGCTGCACGGCTTCCCGCAGCACGCCGGCGAGTGGGATGCGGTGACGCCCGCGCTGCACGCCGCCGGGCTGCGCACGTACGCCCTCGACCAGCGCGGATACTCGCCCGGCGCACGGCCGGACGCCGTCGAGGCGTACCGCATCCCGGAGCTGGTGGCCGACGCGGCGGCCGTGCTGGACGCGCTCGGGGTGACCACCGCGCACCTGGTCGGCCACGACTGGGGCGCGATCGTGGCCTGGGGCCTGGCCGCGGCGCACCCGGAGCGGGTGCGGACGCTTACCGCGGTGTCGGTGCCGCACCCGGCCGCGATGGGGCATGCGCTCGCCACCGATCCGCGGCAGAAGGCGAAGTCCGCCTACATGGCGTTGTTCCGGATGCCTGGCAAGGCCGAGACGGTGCTGCTGGCGTTGCGCGGGGCCGCGCTGCGCCGGCTGCTGCGCGGGGTCGGCGACGCGGACGCGGTGGCCCGCTACGCCGAGCCGATGCGCGAGCCGGGCGCGCTCACCGTCGCGCTGAACTGGTACCGGGCGATGAACGGGTCGGACATGAAGGCGGTCGGCCCGGTGGCGGCGCCGACCACGTACGTGTGGAGCGAGAAGGACGTGGCGATCGGCCGGACCGCCGCCGAGGCGTGCGCGGCGCACGTCACCGGCGACTACCGCTTCGTGACGCTTCCCGGCGTCAGCCACTGGATCCCCGACGAGGCCCCCGGCCCGCTGGCCGAGGCGATCCTGGCCCGGGTGCGAGGAACGGAGCAGACATGACGGTGAGCGCCCAGGCGTACCTGGCCACGGTGACCGAGATGATGGGCCGGGTGGCCGCCGAGCAGCGGGAGAACGTGGCCGCGGCGGCCGACCTGATCGCCGCGGCGGTACGCGCCGACGGGGTGGTGCACGCCTTCGGCACCGGGCACTCGGAGGCGCTCGCCATGGAGATCGCCGGCCGCGCCGGCGGACTGGTGCCCACCAACCGGATCGCGCTGCGTGACCTGGTGCTCGTCGGGGGTGAGCCGGCCGACGTGCTCGGCCCGAAGCTGGAACGCGAGCCGGCTGTGGCGCACCGCCTCTACGAGCTGGCCCCGGTCCGGCCGCCGGACGTGTTCGTGCTGGCCTCCAACTCGGGCGTGAACGGGGCGATGGTGGAGTTCGCGTCCGTGGTGAAGGAACACGGGCACGGTCTGGTGGCGGTCACCTCGGCCCGGCACTCGGCCCGGATGACCTCGCGGCATCCGTCCGGCCGCAAGCTCGCCGACTTCGCCGACGTGGTGCTGGACAACGGCGCCCCGTACGGCGACGCCACGCTGCCGCTGCCCGACGGTGGCGCGGTCGGCGCGGTCTCCTCGATCACCGCCGCGCTGCTGGCCCAGCAGATCACCGTCGAGGTGGTGGCCCGGCTGGTGGCGGCGGGGGAGCGTCCGCCGGTCTACCTGTCGGCGAACATCGCCGGCGGGGACGAGCACAACGCCGAGTGGGAGGCCCGGTACGCGGGCCGGATCCGCCGGGGTTCCTGAGTCGGTTTCGTGATCATCTGAACCGGGCACAGGCGCTGCTGCCGGCGGGCGTTCACCCGCCGGCCGTGCCGTCTTCACCGGAGGTTCACGAGTGTCCAAGGAATCCGAGAAGCAGCGTTGGCAGCGCAACTTCGCCGACCTGCTCCAGGAGCTGCGCGTGGCGCAGACCGGTGTGCAGATCCTCTTCGCCTTCCTGCTGACCATGCCGTTCAGCAACGCGTTCAACCGGACCACCGACTTCCAGCGCGACGTCTACGTCGTGGCGCTGCTGGCCGCCGCCGCGGCCGCCGCGATGATCATCTCGCCGGTCGCGTTCCACCGGGCGCTGTTCCGGCAGGGGCGCAAGCCGGAACTGGTCCGCTTCGCCCACCGGATGGCGTCCGGCGGCCTGTTCTTCATGCTGATCGCGATGGTCAGCGCGGTCCTGCTGGTCACCGACTTCGTGCTGGACCGGCCGATCGCGTTCCTGCTCAGCGCGCTCACCGGGATCTGGTTCCTGCTCTTCTGGGCGATCCTGCCGTTCAGCCGCCGCAGCTGGGGCGACGACGACATCGACGATGACGACGACGACCCGGCGACGCTGACCGCCGGCTGACGGTCCGCCAAATCGGGCGTGCACGCGAGGCTACCCCTGGGTAACACCCGGGGGTAGCGTCGATTTCGTCGCATCCGGACCGACCATCCAGGAGGCAGCCGTGACCACGACACAGAACAACGCCGACGGGGTGGGGCCGCTGCCCACCGAGGCCGGCCAGGTCTCCGAGAAGGAGGCCCGTCAGGTCGCCGAGGCGGCTCGCGAGTCGGCCTGGGACCGCCCCAGCTTCGGCAAGGAACTCTTCCTCGGCCGGTTCCGGCTCGACCTGATCGACCCGTGGCCCCGGTCCGACCCGGACGACGTGGCCCGCGCCGACGAGTTCCTCGGCGCGTTCGGGGCCTACCTGGGCAGCAAGGTGGACGGCGCGGCGATCGAGCGTGACGCGCACATCCCGGACGAGGTGTTCCACGGGATGGCCCGGCTCGGCGCCTTCGGCATGAAGATCGACCGCAGGTACGGCGGCCTCGGGCTGAGCAACCTGCACTACTGCCGGGCGCTGATGCTCGCCGGCTCGGTGAACCCGGCGATCGGCGCGCTGCTCTCCGCGCACCAGTCGATCGGCGTGCCGCAGCCGCTGAAGATGTTCGGCACGGCCGAGCAGAAGCAGCGGTTCCTGCCCCGGCTGGCCGCCGGCGAGGTGTCCGCGTTCCTGCTCACCGAGCCGGACGTCGGCTCCGACCCGGCCCGGCTCGCCACCACCGCCGAGCCGACCGCCGACGGCGCCGGCTACCGCCTCAACGGGGTGAAGCTCTGGGCCACCAACGGCACCGTGGCCACGCTGCTCGTGGTGATGGCCCGGGTGCCGGCCGCGGAGGGCCGTCGCGGCGGGATCACCGCCTTCGTGGTGGAGGGCGACAGCGACGGCATCACGGTGGAGCGGCGCAACTCCTTCGTCGGGCTGCGCGGCCTGGAGAACAGCCTCACCCGGTTCCACGACGTGTTCGTGCCGGCCGAGAACGTGATCGGTGGGGAGGGCAAGGGCCTGAAGATCGCGTTGACCACGCTCAACACCGGCCGGCTGTCGCTGCCGGCGATGTGCGTGGGCGCCGGCAAGTGGGCGCTCAACGTGGCCCGGGAGTGGGCCGCCGACCGGGTCCAGTGGGGCCGGCCGGTCGGCGAGCACGAGGCGGTGGCGAAGAAGCTGGCGTTCATCGCCGCCACCACCTACGCCATGGAGTCCATGCTGGACCTGTCCTGCCTGCTCGCCGACGACGACCGCAACGACATCCGGATCGAGGCGGCGCTCGTCAAGCTCTACGCCAGCGAGATGGCCTGGCGGATCGCCGACGAGCTGATCCAGATCCGGGGCGGGCGCGGCTACGAGACGGCCGAGTCGCTCGAAGCCCGGGGCGAACGCCCGGCCGCCGTCGAGCAACTCCTGCGCGACCTGCGGATCAACCGGATCTTCGAGGGCTCCACCGAGATCATGCACCTGCTGATCGCCCGCGAGGCGGTCGACGCGCACCTGTCGGTGGCCGGCGACATCATCGACCCGGACGCCGGGCTGGGCCGCAAGGCGGCAGCCGGCGCGCGGGCCGGCGCGTTCTACGCCAAGTGGCTGCCCACGCTCGCCGTCGGCAAGGGGCAGGCGCCGGGTGCCTACCAGGAGTTCGGGCCGCTGGCCGGGCACCTGCGGCACGTCGAGCGGACCTCGCGCAAGCTGGCCCGCTCGACGTTCTACGCGATGTCCCGCTGGCAGGGAAAGATGGAGCGCAAGCAGGCGTTCCTCGGCCGGGTGGTGGACATCGGCGCGGAGCTGTTCGCGATGTCCGCGGTCTGCGTCCGGGCCTACGCCGAGCGGTCCGAGCACCCGGAGAACGTCGAGCTGGCCGACCTGTTCTGCCGGCAGGCGCGACTGCGCGTCGACGAGTTGTTCACCGGCCTGTGGTCGAACACCGACTCGGTGGACGTGGCCGCCGCGAAGCGGATCGTCGCCGGCCGTTACGCCTCGGTGGAGGCCGGCGTGCTCACGCCCCCCACCGACCTGCCCTGGGTGGCCCGCTGGCAGCCGGGCCCCTCCACCGCCGACGACGTCCGCCGCCGGCTGTGAAAGGAGGGGCCCCCGCTTAACGCTTTCGGTATAGGCGGGGGCCCCTTTTAACACCGCTCAGCGGCGGGCGACCGCCCAGGCGATCACCGCGGCGAGGATCAGACCGTTGAGGGCGGCCAGCACGAGGTACGCCGCCGGCGGGATCCTGCGGCCCTTGCGGACGAAGCTCACCAGCACGCCCGCGTAGACGAGCAGCAGCACGGCGACGACGATCAGGAAGTACAGCACCGGCACACCCTACCGGCCGGTGCGCAGCCCCAGCCCGCGCAGCTCCAGCGCGGCGAGCGCGTCCACGGTCGCGTCGTCGCCGCGCCGCCACGCCTCGGCCACGTCCGGCGCGATCCGGTTGAGCTTCGACAGCGGCTGGCCGGCGAGCGCGCGCAACGCCAGCAGGTCCCGGCCGCCCGGCGCGGCGGACATGGCCTTCGCCGCGCCGGCCCGGCGCATCCACCGCACCCGCAGCGGCAGCCAACCGACGAGCACCAGCCCGAGGGGGAACACCAGCACCGCCACGGTCAGCGCCACCGCGAGCTGGCCGACCAGCTCCTGCTGGTCGCGGCCGGCGTCGGCCATCGCGCGGGCGGCGTCGGCGGCCCGGGTGAAGGGCGCGGTCAGCTCGTCGCCGACAAGCGGCACCCGGCCCACCTTGCCGCCGGCCTCGGCCAGGTTGTCGGCGAGTCCGCCGCCGGCCCCCTCCAGCTTCTGCCCGGGTACGGCGAGCTTCTCCACCAGGTCGTGCACCCAGAACGCGAAGCGGATCGCCGCGTACACCCAGACGACCACGAGCAGATCGGTGAGGAGCTGGCGGAGGGCGGTCGGAAAGCGGTCGGCGTAGATCTTCACGCCGCACAGCCTGCCACGGCGTGGCCGCGGCGGCACCGGTCGGTTTTACCGGCCGGCGCAGGCCGGACAGGTGCCGAAGATCTCCAGGGTGTGGCTGACCTCGGTGAAGCCGTGCTCGGCGGAGATCCGGTCCGCCCACTTCTCCACCGCCGGGCCGGCCACCTCGACGGTACGACCACAGCCCCGGCACACCAGATGGTGGTGGTGGCCGCCGCTGCACCGCCGGTAGAGGTGCTCGCCGCCCGGCGGGCGCATCACGTCGATCTCGTCGGCGTCGGCGAGCGCCTGCAACGTCCGGTAGACCGTGGTCAACCCGATCCGGTCGCCGCGCCGGCGCAGCATGGCGTGCAGGTCCTGGGCGCTGTGGAAGCCCTCGACCTCGTCCAGCAGGGCGCTCACCGCGCTGCGCTGCCGGGTGGTGCGTGGGGTGCCGGTGGTCATGCCGGTCCCTCCCCGGCGTGGCTGACCGCGTCCGCCACGATGTGCGCGACGTGCTCGTCGACCAGGGCGTACGCGATCTCCCGACCGCGCCGCGAGCCGCGCACCACGCCGGCCCCGCGCAGCACCCGCAGGTGCTGGGAGACGAGTGGCTGGGGCGCGCCGAGCTTCTCGACCAGCTCGTGCACGCAGCGCTCGCCCTCGGCCAGCTCGCTCACGATGGCGAGCCGGATCGGGGCGGAGAGGGCGCGCAGCAGATCCCCCGCGCCCTCGAAGACGTCGTACCCGTTGGAGCCGGTCACCCCGTAACGATAACCAGTGTCGGCTGTGCCGGCCTCATCCGAGCACCACCTCGTGCTCGGCCGGCTCGACCGCCGCCTGCGTCGCCGTCGGCCGGACGCGCCGCCGCACTGCCCGCCCGCCGGCCGCCAGCAGCGCCACCACCAGGAACGAGCCGATCGCCACCAGCACCACCGAGGCGCCCGGCGCGGTGTCCGCGGTGGCGGCCACCCAGATCCCGGCCCCGGCGGCGAACAGGCCCAGCGCCATGGCCGCCGTCATGGTCGACCGGAAACCGCGCGTCACCTGCTGGGCGGTGGCCACCGGCACCACCATCAGCGCGCTGATCAGCAGCACCCCGACCGCCCGCATGGCGATGGTCACCGTGATCGCGGTACCCACCGCGATCAGCAGGTTCAGCGCCCGCACCGGCAGGCCGGAGACCCGCGCGTACTCCTCGTCGTGACAGACCGCGAACAGCGCCGGACGCAGCACCAGCATGGTCACCAGCAGCACCGCGCCGAGCACGCCGATGGTGACCAGGTCGGCCGGCGACGTCGTGGTCAGCGACCCGAAGAGGTACGCGTTGAGCGACCCGCTGCTGGCGTCGGAGAGCCCGACGAGCATCACGCCGCCGGCGATGCCGCCGTAGAACAGCAGCGCCAGCGCGAGGTCGCCGGAGGTGCGCCCGTACGCGCGGACCAGCTCGATGACGACCGCGCCGAGCGTGGCGGCGAGCACCGCCACCAGCACGGGGGAGCGGTTGAGCAGCAGCCCGGCGCCGACGCCGGTGAGCGCCACGTGACCGATGCCGTCACCGATCAACGCCAGCCGGCGCTGCACCAGATAGATGCCGAGCGCCGGGGCGGCCAGCCCGATGACGAGCGCGCCGACGAGCGCGCGGAGCATGAAGTCGTACTGGAAGAGGTCCATCTCAGATGCCTGTCCAGAGCCCGGCGGGCTCCTCGTCGCAGTGCGGGTGCACGTGCTCGTGGTCCGGGTCGGCGTGGTGACCGGCCGGCTCGGGCACCGCGCCGTCATGGGCGATCCCGCCCCGGTGCACCACCACCGCCCGGCTGATCAGCGGGCGCAGCGGCCCCAACTCGTGGGCGACGAGCAGCACCGTGCCGCCACCGTCGCGGAACATCCGCAGGGCACCGGCGAACGCCTCCTGACTGGCCGCGTCCACCCCGGCGGTCGGCTCGTCGAGCACCAGCAGCTCCGGCCCGCCGGCCAGCGCCCGGGCGATCAGGACGCGCTGCTGCTGACCGCCGGAGAGGGTGGCCACCGGATCACCGGCCCGGTCGGCGAGCCCGACCGCGCGCAGTGCCTCCGCCACCGCCTCCCGGTCGGCCCGCCGAGCCGGCCGGAGCACCCCCCGGCGGGCCAGCCGCCCGGACGCCACCACCTCGGCCACCGTGGCGGGTACGCCGCCGCCCGCGCCCAGCCGCTGCGGGACGTACCCCACGCGGTGCCACTGCCGGAAACGGCGCTGGGGGGTGCCGAACAGGGTGACCGACCCGGCGCCCAGCGGCACCAGGCCGAGCGCGGCGCGGACGAGCGTCGACTTGCCGGAGCCGTTGGCGCCGAGCACGGCGACCACCTCGCCGGCGGCCAGCGCCAGCGAGACGTCGCGCAGCACCGGCCGGCCGTCGTAGCCGACGGTGGCGTGGGTGATCTCGAGTACGGGTGCGGTCATGAGCAGTCCAGGGCGGTTCGCAGGGTCTGGAGGTTGGCGCGCATCGCGGAGAGGTAGTCGCCCTCGGCCGGCGGGCCCTCGATCGGGTCCAGGACCGCGGTGCGCGCACCGACCTCGCGGGCGATCGTCTCGGCGACCTTCGGGCTGACGAGCGTCTCGAAGAAGATCGTGCCGGCCCGGTGCTCCCGGGCCTCCTCCGCCACCTCGGCGAGCCGCTGCGGGGACGGCTCGGACTCGGGGGTGAGGCCGGTGAGACCGATCTGCTCCAGCCGGTAGCGCTCGGCCAGGTAGCCGAAGGCGGTGTGACTGGTCACGATCTCCCGGCGCTGGCAGGTGCGCAGGCCCTCGGCGTACTCGGTGTCGAGTGTCGTCAGCTCGTCCCGCAGCGCGCCGGCGCGGGCGGTGTAGTCGGCGGCGTGGTCCGGGTCGACCGCGCCGAGGCGCTCGGCGAGCCGGTCGCCGACGGTGGCCAGCCGGGTCGGGTCGAGCCAGAGGTGCGGGTCCTTGCCGCCGCCCTCCTCGTGCCCGGCCTCCTCCTGGTGCCCGTCCTCGCCCTCGTGCTCGTGGCCGCCGGCGGCGGCGTCGCGCAGCGGCGCCACGCCCGCCACGTCGAAGGCGCGGTCGCCGCCGTTCTGCTCGACCGCCTCGTCCACGGCCGGCTGGAAACCGGTCAGGTAGACGATCAGCTCGGCGTCGACCACCTGGCCGACCTGGCGGGGGTTCAACTCCAGGTCGTGCGGCTCCGCGCCGGGCTTGGTCAGGTTGCCGACCACCACCCGGTCGCCGCCGATCCGCTCCGCGAGGAACTGGAGCGGGTAGAACGCGGCCACCACGTCGACCCGGTCCGGGTCGCTTCCCCCGCCCCCGCCGTCCGAGCAGGCGGCCAGACCACCGAGCGTGAGCAGGGCGGCGGTGGCGGCGGCGAGGACGCGGGGCGTGGCACGAGCGGTCATGGGACCAACTGTCCGCGATAACGAAAATTATTGTCAAAAACGCATGATTGCATGTCTGCGCAGGTCAACCGGCGCTACTCAGCCGACCAGCAGCTTGGCCAGCGCCACCGCGATCAACAGGGTGAGCATCAGCAGCCGGAGCATCCGCGTCGCCGGCGCCTGGACCGGCCAGGTGACCGACATCAACCAGACCAACCCGGCGGCCAACGCCAACAGCAGGACGCCGCCGGCCGGGCCGGGCGCGAAGAGGCCCACAAGCACCAGCACCAGCGCGGCGAGGAACACCGCCGTCGGGTTGAGCCGGGCCAGGCGGGACAGCACGGGACTCTGCGTACGCTGCATGCCACAGACTCTACGAGGAGGAACGCCGTGCTGGTCACCAACCGGTTCGTGGTGGAAGCCGAAACGGTGGACGAGTTCACCCGGGAGGCGCACGCGGCGCTGGCCGCGCTCGCCGCCCGACCCGGCTACCTGCGCGGCGAACTGCTGCGGGCGCTCGACGACCCGGCCCACTGGTGTCTCATCACCGAGTGGGAGTCCGTCGGGGCGTACCGGCGTGGGCTCGGCGGGTTCGACGTCAAGATCACCGCCGTGCCGCTGCTCGCCCGATCGGTGGACGAGCCGTCGGCGTACGAGACGCTCGCCAGCGCCGCCCCGCAGGGCGAGATCGTCGTCGCCGCAAGCGATCGTGCCGCAGGTCCTTACCGCTGACTCCCGGGGCACTACCCTGGCGCGTATGACCGCTCCCGGACCGGCCGCGCCGCCCCCGCCACCCGTGCCGCCCGGCGCACCGCCGGCGGACCCGGGCGTGCCCGCGCCGCCGCCCGGTCCCGGCGTCGCCCCGCCGTTCGCCGCCCCGCCGACCGAGGGGCGGCGAGCCCGGCTCTGGCTCGCCCTCGGCGTCGGCGCACTGGCCGTGCTGCTCTGCTGCGGCGGGGGCGGCGCCGCGGTGATCGGCCTGGGCGTGAGCAACGTGCAGGCCGTCGGGGAACAGGGCCGGGCCGTCACCGACGACTACTACCAGGCGCTCGTCGCCCGGGAGTGGACCAAGGCGTACGCCCAGCTCTGCGACGACGCCCGGCGGCGCGAGTCCCGGCCCGAGTTTGTGCAGCGGGTCGCCACCGAGCCGCAGATCTCCGGCTACCGGGTGGGCAAGGTCGACACCACCACGCTCACCGTGCCGGTGGACGTCACGCTCGCCGGTGGCCGCCGGGAGGCGCAGACCGTGACGCTGGCCCCCGACCGGCAGACCGGCGGCATGGAGGTCTGCGGGGTGAGCTGACCGGGCCCCGGTATTCTGCTGGGCTCGGGACCGAGGCGGTCGTACCGTGGTCCCATTCCATCCGACTCGACCGCGCCGACCGCCAGCCGGCGTAGGAGGAAACATGCCAGCCGACCGAATTGACGCCGTCGTCAGCCTCGCCAAGCGCCGAGGCTTCGTCTTCCCCTCCAGCGAGATCTACGGGGGCACCCGGTCGGCGTGGGACTACGGCCCGCTCGGCGTCGAGCTGAAGGAGAACGTCCGCCGCCAGTGGTGGAAGACCATGGTCCAGCAGCGCGACGACGTCGTCGGCCTCGACTCCGCGGTCATCCTGGCCCGCAAGGTCTGGGAGGCGAGCGGCCACATCGCCGAGTTCGTCGACCCGCTCACCGAGTGCCAGTCCTGCCATCGGCGGTTCCGCGCCGACCACCTGGAAGAGGCGTACGAGGCCAAGCACGGCAAGCCGCTGACCTCGCTCACCGAGCTGAACTGCCCCAACTGCGGCAACAAGGGCACCTTCACCGAGCCGAAGATGTTCAACGGCCTGATGAAGACCTACCTGGGCCCGGTGGAGAGCGACGAGGGCCTGCACTACCTGCGCCCGGAGACCGCCCAGGGCATCTTCGTCAACTACAAGAACGTGGAGACGGTCGCCCGCAAGAAGCCGCCGTTCGGCATCGCGCAGACCGGCAAGTCGTTCCGCAATGAGATCACCCCGGGCAACTTCATCTTCCGGACCCGCGAGTTCGAGCAGATGGAGATGGAGTTCTTCGTCGAGCCGGGCACCGACGAGCAGTGGCACGAATACTGGCTTCAGGAGCGCTGGAACTGGTATCTCGACCTGGGCCTGTCCGAGGAGAACCTGCGCTTCTACGAGCACCCGAAGGAGAAGCTCTCCCACTACTCGAAGCGCACCGTCGACATCGAGTACAAGTTCCGGTTCGGCGGCAGCGAGTTCGCCGAGCTGGAGGGCATCGCCAACCGCACCGACTTCGACCTGTCCACGCACAGCAAGCACTCCGGCGTCGACCTGTCGTACTTCGACCAGGGCAAGGGCGAGCGCTGGATGCCGTACGTGATCGAGCCGGCCGCCGGCCTGACCCGCGCGGTGCTGGCGTTCCTGCTGGAGGCGTACGACGAGGACGAGGCGCCGAACACCAAGGGCGGCGTGGACAAGCGCACCGTCATGCGGTTCGACCCGCGGCTGGCCCCGGTCAAGGTGGCGGTGCTGCCGCTGTCCCGCAACGAGGCGCTCTCGCCGAAGGCCAAGCAGCTCGCCGCCGACCTGCGCAAGCGGTGGGTGGTCGAGTTCGACGACTCGCAGGCGATCGGTCGCCGCTACCGCCGGCAGGACGAGATCGGCACCCCGTTCTGCGTCACGGTCGACTTCGACACGCTCGACGACGACGCGGTGACCGTCCGCAACCGGGACACCATGGCCCAGGAGCGCGTGGCGCTCACCCAGGTCGAGCGCTACCTGATCGAGCGCCTCCCCGGCTGCTGACGTGTGTAAGGCGGGGGCCCCTCTTAACGCATTTGGTAGAGGAAGGGCCCCCGCTTAACACCCCGCCGCCGGGGCGGCCTGGACCGCGACGGCGGCGGCGAGACCGGGGCGGGAAGCGTGCGCCTGCTCCACCGTCCGGCGTACCCGCCGGGGCTCGCGGCGGATCTGCGCCGGGGTGAAGTGCAGGGTCATCACCCCGAGCCGGCTCAGCTCGTTGTGGCGGTCGAGCGTGCGCGCCCAACCGTCCGGGCTCAGGTGGTATTCCCGCGAGTCGACCTCCAGCGCCAGCGCCGACTCGGCAAGATAGCCGTCGGGTGTCGGGAGGGTGCACCCGTCACCTGTCGTCAGTCGTGGGTTCCACAGGATCTCCGGGAGCAGCCGGCTCCCGGCGAGACAGTCCCGCAACTCGGCCTCCGGAGCGGAGCGGGCGCCGGCGGTCACCTCGTGGAACGCCTTCCGGATCAGCGCCGTACGGCTGCGCCGGGCCCGGATGATCTCCTCGTCCAGGGCGGCCAGGTCGGTGAAGCTCCGTTGGACGGCCTCGGCCACGATCGCCCGTACCGTCCGCAGGTCGCGCAGGTCACGGGCGGCGTCGACGACGGACCGCGCGGGCGAGCAGACCGGGTAGTGGGCGGTCGCCCGCGCGTTCGGATCGAGCGACAGGGCCCGGGACACCAGCACGTGACCTGTCGACTTGCGGCTCGTCGAATGCGGAACGAGCAGGTGTACGTCGGTGGTCCGCGGGCTGTATCGGAAGCCGTACCAGGAGAGCGCGGACAGCCCGGTCAGTTGGGCGCCCCGGCCGGCGTACAGGGCGGCGGAGATCCGCCGCTGCTCGTCGGTGAGCACGCCGGTGACCAGGGCATAGGTCGCCGGCAGCACGCGCTGCCAGCGGCCCCGGCGGGTTTGTCGGTAGATGAACATGTCGTCGTAGCCGGCTTGCAGCAGTTGGACGCGCGTGACCAGGTCCTGCTGGCGGTGCGCGATGTCCGCCAGCCGGGGCGGGTGATCGACCATGCGGCAAGCGTGGGCGACGGGCGGGTGTTCGTGCTGCCCGTCGCCCACGTCCTGTGGATACCGGCCCGCTTGTGGAAACCCCGCACCTCCCACCGGCGCTGTGATATGCGCCGGTGTTAAGCGGGGCCCCCGCCTATGCAGAAAGCGTTAAGCGGGGGCCCCTCCTTACACTTGGGCGGTGGATGAGCTGAAGATCGGGCCGTATGCGGTGTGGCCGCCGGTGGTGCTCGCGCCGATGGCCGGGATCACCAACGTCGGCTTCCGGCGGCTCTGCCGGGAGCAGGGCGGCGGCATCTACGTCTGCGAGATGATCACGACGCGGGCGCTCGTCGAGCGGAACCCGAAGACGCTGCGCATGATCGCCTTCGGCGCCGAGGAGAAGCCCCGCAGCCTCCAGCTCTACGGCACCGACCCGGAGATCACCGCCGCCGCCGTGCGGATCGTGGTCGAGCGGGACCTCGCCGACCACATCGACCTGAACTTCGGCTGCCCGGTCCCGAAGGTGACCCGGCGGGGCGGCGGCTCGGCCCTGCCGTGGCGACGCCGGCTGTTCGCCCGGCTGGTCCGGGCCGCGGTGGACGCCGCGTCACCCGCCGGGGTGCCGGTCACGGTCAAGATGCGCAAGGGCATCGACGACGACCACCTGACGTACGTCGAGGCCGGGCTGGCCGCACAGGACGCGGGCGTCGCCGCGGTGGCCCTGCACGGGCGTACGGCCGCGCAGCGCTACTCGGGGACCGCCGACTGGGACGCCATCGCCACGCTCAAGGCGGCGCTCGACGTGCCGGTGCTCGGCAACGGCGACATCTGGGAGGGCGAGGACGCGCTCCGGATGGTCGCCCACACCGGGGTCGACGGCGTGGTGGTGGGGCGTGGCTGCCTGGGCCGGCCGTGGCTCTTCGCCGACCTGGAGGCCGCGTTCGACGGCCGGGTCGACCGGCGGTTGCCCACCCTCGGCGAGGTGGCGGTGACCATGCGCAGGCACGCCGAGCTGCTGGTGGAGCAGTTCGTGGCCGGGGCGCGCAACCCGGCCCGGGGTGAGCGGGACGGCTGCACCGACTTCCGCAAGCACGTGGCCTGGTATCTGAAGGGCTTCCCGATCGGCGGCGAACTGCGTCGCTCACTCGCCATGATCGAAAGCCTGGCGCAGCTCGACGACCTGCTCGGCAAGCTCGACCCGGCCGTACCCTTCCCGGTCGAGACGCTCGGCCAGCCACGAGGCCGCACCAACTCCCCGGGGAAGGTCTTCCTGCCCGACGGCTGGCTGGCCAGCCGCGACGACGACACCCCGCCGGAGGGCGCCGAGCTGGACGACTCCGGCGGCTGACGCCGAAGGGCCCGACCCCCGTTCGGGGTCGGGCCCTCCGCTGTCGGTCGGTCAGTCGGTCAGGAGGTCGAGTAGCCGCGGGTGGCGATCCAGTCGGCCAGGTTGTCCACGCTCATCCGGTAGGAGGCCATGTTCGGGTTGGCACTGTCGGCGATGGTCACGACCTTGCCGTCGTCGCGGTAGCCGATGACGCTGATGTAGTGGCCGCCCTCGAAGGAGTGGGTGTTGCCGTCGGTGTCGGTGGCGGTGCCGACGATGTTGGCCACGACCGCCCGACCGTTGTCCACGGTCTTGACGATGTCGGCGCGCAGCGTCTCGGTCTGCTTCTCGTCCGCCTTCGAGCTGCGGATCTCCACCGAGCGGTAGGCGTTCTTGGCGCCGGTCTCCTTGTTCAGCACCGGGGTGATGTCGTTGATGCTGTTGGTGCCGCTCTCGGTGGTGCCCATCTCGCGGGCCATGGCGTCGACGTCGATGTTCTTGCCCTGCACGGACAGGGCGTTGCGGGCGGCGGCGGGGCCGCAGAAGTAGAAGTTGGGCTGCGCCTCGTAGCGCACGTCCAGCTCCCGCTCGCCGTGGCCGCCCTTGCGGTCGGCGACGACGACGGCGGCCTTCTCGGCCGGAGCGGCGTGGGCGGCGATGGCGGGGCCGGCGATGCCTCCGGCGGTGGCGGCGATACCGGCAGCGGTCAGAACGGTCTTGCGCAGCAGAGTGGTAGCCATGATCGGTTGCCTCCCTGGTCGGGGGTACGCGGCAGGGTGCGCCGCATGGGGAGAAAGAGTGCGGTGGGGCATCGGCTCGGGGGTGTAACGACCGGCGGCCCGGGGTCATTCCCCGCCGGCTCCGGCCGGGCACGGGGTGGCTGGCGAGCGGGTGCGGCGCGGTCAGCCATGTACAACACGCCGACCCCGACAGCGATTCCGCCGCCACGGTGACGCCCACCACCCGCCCACCCGCCCACGCTGCGACGAATGTCCCCAGCGTCCGTTTCAAGCCCGCCCCGCCTCAGCCCCACCCAACGCGGATTCACGGAAAGAGGGGCTGTCCGAGCTCGTTTAGCCCCTCTTTCCGTGAAACAGGCCGTCGGGGCGGGTGGTGGGGTGGGGGCGGTCAGCGGGTGGTGGACGCGCTGTCGCGGGTGGGCTGGGTGGGGACGGCGGCGTGCGGCCAGGGGATCTCCGGGGCGGGGTGGAAGGTGATCCCGGCCGTGGCCCAGCGCGGGCCCTGGCCGGCGAGCCGTTCCCGGAAGCCGGCCCAGTCGTGTGTCGAGCGGGCTGACCAGCCCAGCTCGGCGATGGCGGGCAGGCGCGGGAAGAGCATGAACTCGACCTCGGCGCGGTTGGTGACCGACTCGGTCCACAGCGGCGCCTCCACACCCAGCACGGCCTCGGCCGGTACGCCGTGGACGTGACTGCCGGGATCCCAGTCGTACGCCCGGCGCACGTCGATGAGGCCGGCCCAGTCGTGTCCGATCGGTGTGTCCGGGGCGTACTTCATGTCCAGATATGCGTGGTTGGCCGGGGAGAGGATCAGTCGAGCGCCCCGGCGTACCGCGTCGGCCGTTTCCGGGTCGTCGCCGTTCGTGCCCCACCACTGGAGGACGCGCCCGTCGGTGTGCCCGGCCGGGGCGAGCTGGTGCCAGCCGACGACGGTCTTGCCGGTGGCCGCGACCAGGGACTGGGCCCGCTCGACGAAGGCCCGGTAGCTCTCCGCCGGCACCTTGAACGCCTCGTCGCCGCCGAGGTGCAGCCACGGACCGGGGGTCAGCGCGGCCACCTCCCCGAACACGTCGGCGACGAAGGCGTACGTCCGCTCGTCGGCTGGGTCGACGTAGCTGAAGCCGACCTCGGTGTCCGTGTACGGCGGCGGCGCGATCTTGCTGGGGGCCAGCTCGGGGTAGGCGACGAGCGCCGCGTTGGTGTGCCCCGGCAGGTCGATCTCGGGTACCACGGTCACGTGGTGGCGGGCGGCGTACGCGACGATGCGCCGGTAGTCGTCCCGGTTGTACCAGCCTCCAGGGCCGCCGCCGACCGCGGTGGCGCCACCGACCTCGGCGAGCCGGGGCCTCGAGTCGACGGCGATCCGCCAGCCCTGGTCGTCGGTGAGGTGCAGGTGCAGGTGGTTGAGCTTGTACCGGGACAGGTGGTCGATCACCCGCAGCACGTCCGCCACCTCGAAGAAGTGCCGGGCGACGTCGAGCATGACGCCCCGGTAGGCGAAGCGCGGCCGGTCGACGATCGTGCCGCCGGGGACCGTCCAGCGCTCTCCGGTCGGGGTGGCGCTCTCGATCGCCGCGGGCAGGAGCTGCCGCAGCGTCTGCGCGCCGTGGAGCAGGCCGGCCGCCGTGTCGGCCGTGATCCGGACGCCGCCGGCCGTGACGTCGAGGCGGTAGCCCTCGGCACCGAGCCCAGCACCGTCGGCCGACCCTGCGCCGAGCCCTTGGCCCGCCTCGCCGTCCGCCCCTGCGCCGAGCCCTGCGCCGGGCCCGCCACCGTCCGCCGACCCGCCGCCGTCCGGCCATGCGCCTAGCCCTTCACCCGGCCCGCCGGCGTTCGACGCGAGGGTGAGCGTCAGCGGGCCGTCCGCGTCGGGATCCGTGGTGTCGGTCACCGGGAGCGGGTAGCCGGTGGCCGGGCGCAGCCAGCCGGCGAGCTGCTCGGCCACGTCGCGGCCGGCGGGGCCCACCCGCAGCACCGCGCCGGCGCGCAGGGTGAAGTCGCCGGCCGGGTCGGGCCGGACGTGCTCGGGGGCGGGCACGACGTCGTGGAGGCGGACCGGCGCGGGCGGGGCGAGCAGGTCGGCGGCCCGGTCACTGGCGACGCCGGCCAGCCCGGCGGCGTCCGTGGGCACACCGGGCAGGCGGTGGACAGGGGTCGGACCAGCCGACGTCGGGCCGGTCTCGGGGCTGGTGGGGCTGGTCGGCACGGCAACGCTCCGAGGGGGTATTCGTGCGGGATATGGCAAAGGTGAGGTTCGGCGATATCCAGTGCCGTCAAGGGTACGAGGTGAATCGGAATTGCGTGTTCCTGCTCGTGGAAGCGTTCCCAAAAACCGGTACGGACGCGGGCAGGGGTGACTGTTGTGCCAATAGTCACCGAACGGTCCCAGGTCCCGCGAAGGTCGCTTAACCTTCGCCCACCGATCGCTGACGAGCCGGGATTACCGGTGGTAGCTCCCGGGGTAGGTCCGAACTGAACCTTCGTTAAGTGTCAATGGCGCGCGTGGGAGGCTCTGGTGGCATCGCAAGGAACGGTCGAGCACAAGTACGTCTACGACTTCGCCGAGGGCAACAAGGACCTCAAGGACCTGCTCGGTGGCAAGGGGGCCAACCTGGCCGAAATGACCAACCTCGGGCTGCCCGTCCCGCCCGGCTTCACCATCACCACCGAGGCGTGCCAGGCGTACCTGACGACCGGGCGCGAACCGGACGGGCTGGCCGGGCAGATCGAGGCGCACCTGGAGGTGCTGGAACGCGAGATGGGCCGCCGCCTCGGTGACCCGGACGACCCGCTGCTGGTCTCCGTACGATCGGGCGCCAAGTTCTCCATGCCCGGCATGATGGAGACCGTCCTCAACGTCGGCCTCAACGACCGCAGCGTCATCGGCCTGAGCAAGCAGGCCGGGCAGAACGACAGGTTCGCCTGGGACTCCTACCGGCGGTTGATCCAGATGTTCGGCAAGACCGTCTGCGAGGTGCCCGGCGAGGAGTTCGAGCACGCGCTCGACGAGGCCAAACGCGCCAAGGGTACGCACGACGACCTCGACCTGGACGCCGACGACCTGCGCGGGCTCGTGGACCGATACAAGAAGATCTTCGCCAAGCACACCGGGCGGGAGTTCCCGCAGGAGCCCCGGGAGCAGCTCGACCTGGCCATCCGCGCGGTCTTCGACTCGTGGAACGCGGAGCGGGCCGTCCTCTACCGCCGGCAGGAGCGCATCCCGGCCGACCTCGGCACGGCGGTGAACGTGGTGACCATGGTCTTCGGCAACCTCGGGCCGGACTCCGGCACCGGCGTCGCGTTCACCCGCGACCCGGGCAGCGGCGCGCAGGGCATCTACGGCGACTACCTGGCCAACGCGCAGGGCGAGGACGTGGTCGCCGGCATCCGCAACACCGTGCCGTTGCAGGAGTTGGAGCAGCTCGACAAGACCTCCTACGACGAGCTGCTCGGCATCATGGCCCGGCTGGAGGAGCACTACAAGGATCTCTGCGACATCGAGTTCACCATCGAGCGCGGCAAGCTCTGGATGCTCCAGACCCGGGTCGGCAAGCGCACCGCCGCCGCCGCGTTCGTCATCGCCGGGCAGCTCGTCGACGAGGGCCTGATCGACCTGGACGAGGCGCTGCACCGGGTCAACGGCGCGCAGCTCGCCCAGCTCATGTTCCCGCGCTTCCAGCTCGACCACGACTTCGAGCCGGTGGCCACGGGCATCGGCGCGTCGCCGGGCGCCGCGTCCGGCAGGGTGGTCTTCACCTCGGCCCGCGCCGTCGAGGTGGCCGCCGAGGGCGAGTCGGTGATCCTGGTCCGCCGGGAGACCAACCCGGACGACCTCACCGGCATGATCGCCGCGCAGGGCATCCTCACCTCGCGCGGCGGCAAGACCAGCCACGCCGCCGTGGTGGCCCGGGGCATGGGCAAGACCTGCGTCTCCGGGGCCGACGCGCTGGAGGTGAACGTCCCGGCGAAGAAGTTCACCGTCGGCGGGCACACCGTCGTCGAGGGGGACGTCGTCTCGATCGACGGCACCACCGGCAAGGTCTACCTGGGTGAGGTGCCGGTCACGCCGTCCGAGGTGGTGCAGTACTTCGAGGGCGAACTCGACCCGGAGACCACCGCCGATCCGCTGGTCCGCGCCGTACACCGGATCATGACGCACGCCGACTCGGCGCGGCGGCTGCGGGTCCGGACGAACGCCGACACCGGCGCGGACGCGGCGCGGGCCCGGCGCTTCGGCGCCGAGGGCATCGGCCTGTGCCGCACCGAGCACATGTTCCTCGGTGACCGCCGGGAGCTGGTCGAGCGGCTCATCCTCGCCGGCGGTGGCCGGGAACGGGAGGACGCGCTGGCCGCGCTGCTGCCGTTGCAGCGCGACGACTTCGTGGAGATCTTCCGGGAGATGGACGGCCTGCCGGTCACGGTGCGGCTGATCGACCCGCCGCTGCACGAGTTCCTGCCGCCGCTGGAGCAGCTCGCGGTGAACGTCGCGGTCGCACAGGAGCGCGGCGAGGACGTGGCGAAGGAGGAGGCGCTGCTGTCCGCCGTCCGGCGGATGCACGAGGAGAACCCGATGCTGGGCCTGCGCGGGGTCCGGCTCGGCCTGGTCATCCCGGGCCTGTTCGCGATGCAGGTCCGCGCCATCGCCGAGGCTGCCGTCGCGGTGGCCCGCGACGGCGGGTCGGCCCGTCCGGAGATCATGGTGCCGCTGGTCGGGGCCGTGCAGGAGCTGGAGACGGTACGCGCCGAGGCCGAGCGGATCATCGCCGAGGTGGTCGGGGACAGCGGCGTCGAGGTGCTGATCGGCACAATGATCGAGGTGCCCCGGGCGGCGCTCACCGCCGGGCAGATCGCCGAGGCGGCCGAGTTCTTCTCCTTCGGCACCAACGACCTGACCCAGATGGGCTGGGGCTTCTCCCGCGACGACGTGGAGGGCGCGTTCTTCTGGCGCTACCTGGAGCTGGGCATCTTCGGCATCTCGCCGTTCGAGTCGATCGACGCGGACGGGGTCGGCCGGCTGGTCCGGATCGCCGCCGAGGAGGGCCGGGCGGCCCGGCCCGGGCTGAAGCTCGGCGTCTGCGGCGAGCACGGCGGCGACCCGGACTCGGTGCACTTCTTCCACTCGGTCGGGCTGGACTACGTCTCCTGCTCGCCGTTCCGGGTGCCGGTCGCCCGGTTGGAGGCCGGGCGGGCGGCCGTCAGCACGACCGGTTCCGACTCACGCTGAGCACGCCCGCGCGGGCCGTCGGTGACCACCGGCGGCCCGCTGGCGCGCCGATCCGGGCACTCCGGCGTAACCTGAGCTTCCGCCACGTGTCGATCAGGAGGGGTGGCCGCATGACCGCCGTCTGGGAGAACCTGACCGTCGATGCCCAGGACCCGTCCCGGCTCGCCCGCTGGTGGGCGGAGGCGCTCGGCTACCAGGTGGTCACCGACAAGCCGGACGAGGTGGAGATCCGCCGGACTCCGGACACGCTCCCCGGCCTCGTCTTCGTCCCGGTGTCCGGGACGAAGCAGGGAAAGAACCGGCTGCACATCGACCTGCGCCCGACCGACCTGGAGGCCGAGGTGGAACGGCTCGTCGACATGGGCGCGCGGCACGTCGACCTCGGGCAGGGCGACGTGGAGTGGACCGTGCTGTCCGACCCGGAGGGCAACGAGTTCTGCGTCCTGCGCGAGCGCAGTCGCGACCGTCCCGTCTGAGGTGCACGCCGACGACGCGGCCCGGCTGGTCGCCGAGACGCCCAAGGACACCGGGTACGGTCGGTCGCCGTTCGAGCGGGACCGGGCCCGGGTGCTGCACTCGGCGGCGTTCCGCCGGCTCGCCGCGAAGACCCAGGTGCACGCCGCCGGCACCGACGACTTCCTGCGTACCCGGCTGACCCACTCGCTGGAGGTGGCGCAGGTCGCCCGCGAGATGGGCGCGCGCCTCGGCTGCGACCCCGACGTGGTGGACACCGCCGGGCTGGCGCACGACCTGGGTCACCCGCCGTTCGGCCACAACGGCGAGTACGCCCTGGACGAGCTGGCCGCCGCGTGCGGCGGCTTCGAGGGCAACGCGCAGACGCTGCGGGTGCTCACCCGGTTGGAGGCCAAGGTGCTCACCCCGGACGGGCGGTCCGCCGGGCTCAACCTCACCCGGGCGACGCTCGACGCGGTCGGCAAATACCCGTGGCCGCGCCGGCCGGGAGAACGTAAGTTCGGCGTGTACGCCGACGACCGTCCGGTCTTCGACTGGCTGCGCGCCGGGGCCCCGCCCGGTGGCCGGCGCTGCCTGGAGGCCCAGGTGATGGACTGGGCCGACGACGTGGCGTACTCGGTGCACGACGTCGAGGACGGCATCCACGGCGGGTACGTCGACCTGCGCCCGCTGCTGGCCGAGGAGGACGAGCGGCGGGCGCTCTGCGCCGACGTGGCGTCCGCCTACTCCGGGGAGGCGCCGGAGGACCTCGGCGAGGTGCTGGCCGAGCTGCTCGCCGACCCGGCGCTCGCCCCGCTCGCCGCGTACGACGGCAGCCATCGGGCGATGGCCGCGCTGAAGGCCACCACGAGCGTGCTCACCGGCCGGTTCGTCTCGACCGTGGTGGCCGCCACCGAGACCCGCCACGGCGCCGGGCCGCACCGCCGCTACGCCGCCGACCTGGTGGTGCCGCGCCGGATCCGGGCGCAGTGCGCGCTGCTCAAGGGCATCGCCCTGCGCTACGTGATGCGCCGCCCGGGCTCCCGGGGCCGCTACGACAGGCAGCGGGCGATCCTGGCCGAGTTGGTCGCCGCGCTGCTCGACCGGGCCCCGGACGCGCTCGACCCGGTCTTCGCCCCGCTCTGGCGCGACGCCGCGGACGACGCCGCGCGGCTGCGCGTGGTGATCGACCAGGTGGCCTCGCTCACCGACCCGGCGGCGCTGGCCTGGCACGCCCGGCTGGTGTCGCCGAGCTGACCCGCGCCACCTGTCCGCCCGACCGGCAGGTTAGGGTAGCCTAAGCCGCATGACGGAACGCCCGAAGTCGCTCACCGCCGCCACGGTCGTCCGGACCGCTCGGCCCACCCCGCACCTGATCCGCCTCGTGCTGGGCGGCACCGAGCTGACCGGCCTGCCGGTGGGCGCGTACACCGACCACTACGTGAAGTTCGTCTTCCCGCCGGACGGCGTCACCTATCCGCACCCGACCGACCTCGCGACCATCAAGCGGGAGTTCCCGGCGCAGCAGTGGCCGCGGCTGCGCGCGTACACGGTGCGGGCCTGGGACGCGACGGCCGGTGAGCTGACCGTGGAGGTGGTCCACCACGGCGACGAGGGGCTGGCCGGCCCGTGGGCGGCGGCGTTGCGTCCCGGCGACCGGGTGTTGTTCACCGGGCCCGGCGGCGCGTACGCGCCGGACCCGACGGCCGACTGGCACCTGCTGGCCGGCGACGAGAGCGCGCTGCCGGCGATCGCCGCCGCCCTGGAACGGCTGCCGGCCGGCGCGCCGGCCCGGGTCTTCGTCGAGGTGGCGGGTCCCGCCGACGAGCTGCCGCTGGCCGGCGCCGGCGCGGTCGAGCTGCGCTGGCTGCACCGGGCCGGGCGTCCGGCCGGCGCGGCGCTGGTCGAGGCGGTCCGGGCGCTGGAGTTCCCGCCCGGTCGGGTGCACGCGTTCGTGCACGGCGAGGCCGGCGCGGTCAAGGAGCTGCGCCGCCTGCTGCGGGTGGAGCGCGGCGTGCCCCGGGCCGACCTGTCCATCTCCGGCTACTGGCGGCGCGGCCTGGACGACGAGGGCTGGCGCTCCACGAAGCAAACGTGGAACGCCGAGGTGGAGGCCGAGGAGTCCGCCGCCGTCGCGGCCTGAGCCGGGCTTCCTGATCCGTTCCGCCCCGCCGTGGCCCCCGGTCCGCCGAGGATGGGGCCATGGCGGAACAGGTACGGGACCGGCCCGCGACGCAGCCGGCCGACCGGGTGGTGCTCGGGCTCGGTGTGGCCGGGGTGCTGGCCGTGGTGGCCTGGGGGGTGTTCGCGCGCGGTTCCCTGGCGTCGTTCGGCACGGCCGGGCTGGACTGGACGATCACCACGTTCGGCTGGTTCTTCGTGGTCGCCGCCGACGCCTTCCTGGTGCTGGCGGTGGTGCTCGCCGCGTCCCGGTTCGGTCGGATCCGGCTGGGCGCCGACGACGACGAGCCGGAGTTCAACGGGCTGGCCTGGATCGCCATGATGTTCAGCGCCGGCATGGGCATCGGCCTGGTCTTCTTCGCCGTCGCCGAGCCGATCGAGCACTACGCCGCGCCCCCGCCCGCCTCCGGCGTCCAGCCGCAGACCGGCGGCGCCGCCGCGGCGGCCATGCAGTACACCCTCTTCCACTGGACGCTGCACCCGTGGGGCATCTACGCGATCGCGGCGTTGGCGCTCGCCTACTCGACGTTCCGCAAGGGGCGGGGCAATCGGATCTCGTCCGCGTTCGCGCCGCTGCTCGGCACGCGCACGGACGGTCCGATCGGCCGCGCGATCGACCTGTTGGCCGTCTTCGCCACCGTGTTCGGCTCGGCGACCAGCCTCGGGCTCGGCGCGCTCCAGGTGGCGGCGGGTCTGGACCTGGTAGCCGGCGTGCCGGACAGCCGGACCGTCGAGCTGGTGATCATCGGAGCGCTCACCCTGGCCTTCGTGTTCTCGGCCTTCTCCGGCCTGCACCGCGGGGTCAAGTGGCTGTCCACCACCAACGTGCTGATCGCCGTCGTGCTGATGCTGTTCGTGTTCGTGGTCGGTCCCACCGTCTACACGCTGGAGGTGCTGCCGGCGGCCGTCGGCGACTACCTGAGCGGGCTGGTACGGATGTCGACCCGGACCGGGGCGTTCTCCGACCCGGCCTGGCTGGGCTCCTGGACGATCTTCTACTGGGCGTGGTGGATCTCCTGGGCGCCGTTCGTCGGCACGTTCATCGCCCGCATCTCCCGGGGGCGTACGGTGCGGGAGTTCCTCGTCGGGGTGCTGCTGGTGCCCAGCGGCGCCAGCGCGGTCTGGTTCGCGGTGATGGGCGGCACCGCGCTGCGCACCCAGGCCACCGGCACCCGGGATCTGGTGGCCGACGTGGGCGCCGGTTCGGAGCAGGCGCTGTTCGGCCTGCTGGACGCGCTGCCGCTGGGCACGGTGACGAGCGTGCTCGCCATGGTGCTGATCGCGCTCTACTTCGTCACCAGCGCCGACTCGGCGTCCCTGGTGCTCGGCTCGCTGAGTTCGCGTGGGGCGTTGCGGCCGCACCGCGCGGTGGTGGTGCTCTGGGGCGTACTCATCGGCGCGGTCGCGGCGGCGCTGCTGCTGGTCGGCGGCCTGGACGCGTTGCAGCAGGCCACCATCATCGTCGCGTTGCCGTTCGTGGTGGTGATGCTGGGCCTGCCGTGTCCCTGGTCCGGGAGATGGCCGCCGACCCGAGCCTGCGTGCCGGGGCCCGGCCGCGCCGGTCGGGCCTGGCCGCCGCGGTGCGTGCGGCCCGGTCGTACGAGGAGGAGGAACCACCGCCGGTCACCCGCTGGCTGCATCACCCCCGGCGCTGAGCTCGATCGAGCCGTTCCCACGGATCGGCGACGCCCCGGCCGTCCGCTCGGCCTGAGCCGGCGGGGGTGGGCGTCGTGGGCCACACGCTCGTCCCCCCGGCCGCCGGATCGTCGGTCCGGCAGGGCAGGATGTACGCCGAGGGGGTGGCGGTCATGGCGGGGCGGATCCGGGACGAGGACATCGCGCTGGTCCGCGAGCGCACCGCCATCGCGGACGTCATCTCCGAGGTGGTGACGCTCAGGTCGGCCGGTGGCGGCAACCTCAAGGGGCTCTGCCCGTTCCACGACGAGAAGAGCCCGTCGTTCAACGTCTCGCCCGCCCGCAACGTGTTCTACTGCTTCGGCTGCGGGGTCGGCGGCGACGCGATCAAGTTCCTGATGGACGCCGAGCACCTCGGGTTCGTCGAGTCGGTCGAGAGCCTCGCCGCCCGGGCCGGCATCCAACTGCGCTACGTCGAGGACGACAGGTCCACGCCGCGTGCCCGCCCGCAGCAGGGGCAGCGGCAGCGCCTGGTGGCCGCGCACGCCGCCGCCGTCGAGTTCTACGCTGCCCAGCTCGGCGCCGCCGGCGCCCGGCCGGCCCGGGAGTTCCTCGCCAACCGCGGCTTCGACCGGGCCGCCGCCGAGCGCTACGGCTGCGGGTTCGCCCCCGACGGGTGGGACCTGCTCACCAAGCACCTGCGCCAGCGGGGCTTCACCCACGACGAGCTGGTCACCGCCGGCCTGTCCCGTCCGGCCCGGTCGGGCTCACTGATCGACCGGTTCCGGCGCCGCCTGATGTGGCCGATCCGGGACATCACCGGCGACGTGATCGGCTTCGGCGCTCGCAAGCTGTTCGACGACGACGACGGCCCGAAATACCTCAACACCCCCGAGACGCCGATCTACAAGAAGTCCCACGTCCTCTACGGCATCGACCAGGCCAAGCGGGAGATCGCCAAGCAGGGCAAGGTGGTGGTGGTGGAGGGCTACACCGACGTGATGGCCTGCCACCTCGCCGACGTCCCGACCGCGGTGGCGACCTGCGGCACCGCGTTCGGCTCGGACCACATCTCGGTGCTGCGCCGGGTGCTCTTCGACAGCGACGAACGGGCCGGCGAGATCATCTTCACGTTCGACGGGGACGCCGCCGGCCAGAAGGCCGCGCTGCGCGCCTTCGAGGACGACCAGCGCTTCGTCGGGCGCACCTTCATCGCGGTCAGCCCGGACAACATGGACCCGTGCGACCTGCGGCTGGCAAAGGGCGACCTGGCCGTCCGCGACCTGGTGGCCCGCCGCGAGCCGCTCGTGGACTTCGCCCTCCGGCACGTGATCACCCGGTTCGACCTCGACACCGTCGACGGCCGGGTCGAGGCGATGCGCCGGGCCGCGCCGCTGGTCGCGAAGATCAAGGACCTGGAGAAACGCCCGGAGTACGTCCGCAAG
This sequence comes from Micromonospora sp. WMMD975, assembly GCF_029581215.1. Taxonomy (NCBI): domain Bacteria; kingdom Bacillati; phylum Actinomycetota; class Actinomycetes; order Micromonosporales; family Micromonosporaceae; genus Micromonospora; species Micromonospora sp. WMMD975. The sequence continues at coordinate 4,250,503 of NZ_CP120739.1, read as the reverse complement.
CTCGCCGGCGACCTCGGCATGGAGATCGAGCCGGTGCAGCGCGCCGTGCTCACCGCCGCGCACGGTGAGCCGGCCGGTGGCCGTCCCGCGCCGTCCCGCCCGGGGCCCGCCACACCGGCCGTGGACAGCCCGCGGTCGATGGTGGAGCGGGAGGCGCTGAAGCTGGCGCTCCAGGAGCCGGTGCTGGCCGGCCCGATGTTCGACGCCGTCGAGGTCACCGACTACCAGCACCCGGTGCACGCCGCGGTTCGCGCCGCCGTCGCCGAGGCCGGCGGGGCGGCCGGCGCCACCGGCGGCGCGGTCTGGATCGAGCGGGTCCGCGACGCCTGCGCCGACCTGGCCGCGCAGGCCCTGGTGGGCGAGCTGGCGGTGGAGCCGCTGCGCATCGACGGCGAGGTCGACCCGAGGTACGTCTCGGTCACCATGGCCCGGCTCCAGTGGAGTTCGGTCACCGGCCGGATCCGGGACCTCAAGTCGAAGATCCAGCGGATCAACCCGGTGAGCAACAAGGACGAATACTTCGCCCTCTTCGGCGAGCTGCTCTCGCTGGAGCAGCACGCGCGGGCGCTACGCGAGCAGGCCGCGGGAGGACTGTGATGGGCCTCTTCCGCCGCCGCCCGAAACTGCCGCCAGCCGACCGGCCGCCGCTCGCCGCCGACGAACGGGTGCTCGCCTGGGCCGCCGCCGGCAACGGCGAGGGCGACGGCGTGCTGGTCGCCACCAACCGCGGGCTGTGGCTGCCCGGTCGCGGTGAGCGCCTCGGATGGCACGACATCCTCAAGGCGATCTGGTCCGGCCGCGAGCTGACCGTCACCCCGGCCGAGCCGGCCGGCGAGCGGGACGGCTACCTCGTGGTCGCCGACGCCCCGGCCGAGTCATACCTGCTGCTCGACCCGGGCGACCTGCCGCACCAGGTGCGGGCCCGGGTGACCGGCTCGGTGGCGTACACCGCGCACCACCCGGTGCCCGGCGGCGCCGGCCGGATCGCCGCCCGGCGGGTGTCCGGGGTCGACGGTCTGACCTGGACGGTCCGCTACGACCCGGGCACGCCGGCCGACGACGAGGTGGTGGCCGCCGAGACGGGCCGCCTGGTCGCCGAGGCCCGCGCCGCCACCACGCCGGCCGACGTCTGAGCGCGACCGCGGAGTGTCAGCGCCGTTGGCTGGCATTCTGCCGATAGGTGGTGGGGCGGCCCTTGCCGCCGTCCTGGTGTACGAGGCCATGACTGCGCAGGCCCCGGAGCGCCTTACGGATGTTGGGGCCGGTCAGGTTGAGCGTGGCTTCGAGCTCAGCGACAGTCTTCGGTCCGGGTGCGAGCGCGTCGTAGATTCGCAGCTCGGTGGCGTTGAGAGACGGGCTTGTTGGCGTGCCTGCGGGGCTGCGGAGCAGCACGGTGAACCTGATGTTGGTGTCGATGTACTGCGCCGGTGGCAGGCCATGGTCCGACAGTTCGTGCGCGATGGTGGGGATGCCGCTGGCGAGGGCCTCGATGACTCGGCCACCGGTGGCGGCTGAACGGACGTGTTGACAGATGGCCACGAGGAGCCCGTTACGAGCAGAGGTGACGGCGTCATGGCCGAGGCGGTCGACGGTGATGCCGTACAGACCACCAGGATTGGTGATGACCAGACGGTCGCGGCGCAGCCGCACCTCGATGGCGAAGGCTTGCGACCAGTGGTCGAGATCGCGGTGGATAAGGGCGTTGGCGATGATTTCGCGAAACGCGACCAAGGGGTACGTGGGGCGGTCGGCGACGCGACCATCGGGGTTGGCGACGATGACCGTGTCGAATGTGCGGCGGGCCCAGTCCAACGCGGAATCAAGCATGCGGGGAATGGGCCCCGTGATAGTGATCTGGTTACGCGCTCGCGCCGTGGGCGGATCGTGAGGTAGAGCCTCGGCGGCTGCCTGAATGACGTAACGGGGAAAGAACTGCTGTGGATGGACGCCGAGGGCCAGCACGCCGGCCGTAGTGGGCTGTCCTCCACTCACGATGACACCGGCCCGGCGGAGCAACTCGGCATCGTCGGTGAAACGGCCCAGCCCTGTGGCATCCCGCTCGCGTACCGTCGACAGGTACGAGGCGACCAGGTCCGGATCGAGATCGTCGAAGGTGGCACCGTCGACGGGGCGGCGGTCGAACAGCGGTGGCCGCCGCGCCGCAAGGAATCCCTGCGTCTCCAGGTCGGACAGCGGAAAATCGCCGTCATAGCTGCGAAGGTAGGCGGTGCCGGTGGCAGTGACCCGGCATGGCTTTGTTGATGGGTCGCATTCGTGAACCCGAGCCACGACCACCGGTTGCCCGTCGACGATGCCGTCATCGATGGAGAGGCGCACGGGTGGGGTGTACGCCCGGGCTTTCGTGGCGAGCCCCTGCTTGAGGACTTGCGGATCGGCCAGCGTGACCGGGCGGAAGCCGGTGCGTTCATCCAGGCCAAGGATGATCGTTCCCCCGCCAGGGAGATTTGCCAGGGCGCTCAACGAGGCGGTGAGCGAGGTGGGAAGTCCCCCTGCGGCGGCCTTGACCTCGACGTCGGTCGTGTCTCCGCCGGACGCGCGGAGTGTCCGTATCAGCTCGTCCAAGCCGTCGACCATGACGTCAAACGTAACCGGCGGCGAGTTACATTTCAAGCTTACGGGTTACATTTCGCGAACACCCGGCGTAGCTCCGGCTGGGCCAGCGGTAAGGAGACGATCGGTCCCTGCCAGTCTCAACGTATATCGCACCCCGGGTCTTGCGGCAAGACCCGGGTGGTGTCGCAGACTCTCCGTTCGACGCCGTGACCTGGCGAAACCGAACGGGGGAGTCCATGATCGACGTGATCATCGTGGGTGGCGGGCCGACCGGCCTGATGCTGGCCGCCGAGCTGCGGCTGCACGACGTGGGCGTGGTCGTGCTGGAGCGGGAGCCGGAGCCGAACGTCGTGGTCCGCTCGCTGGGCATGCACGTGCGCAGCATCGAAGTGCTGGCACAGCGTGGCCTGCTGGAGCGGTTCCTCGCGGCCGGGAAGACGTTCCAACTCGGCGGCTACTTCGCCGGCATCGCCAAGGCGTGGCCGACACGGATGGACACCGCGCACAGCTACATCCTCGGCATCCCGCAGCCCGTCACCGAGCGGCTGCTGGCCGCGCACGCCACCGAGGCCGGCGCCGAGATCCGGCGGGGGAGCGACCTCGTCGGGCTGAGCCAGGACGAGGGCGGGGTGACCGCCGAGCTGGCCGACGGCACCCGGTTGCGTTCCCGCTATCTCGTCGGCTGCGACGGCGGTCGCAGCACGGTGCGCAAGCTGCTGGGCGTCGGCTTTCCGGGTGAGCCCACCCGACACGAGACGCTGCTGGGCGTGATGGAGCTGACCGCGCCGCGGGACGAGGTGGTCGCCGTGATGACGGAGGTACGCAGGACGCAGTTGCGGTTCGGCGCCGGGCCGGTCGGGGACGGGGAGGGGCTGTACCGCGTGGTCGTGCCCGCCGCCGGCGTGGCGGAGGACCGCACCGCTCCGCCGAGCTTCGAGGAGTTCCGGCAGCAGTTGCGGGCGACCGCCGGCACCGACTTCGGGGTGCACTCGCCACGCTGGCTGTCCCGCTTCGGTGACGCCACCCGCCTCGCCGACCGCTACCGGGTCGGCCGGGTGCTGTTGGCCGGCGACGCGGCGCACGTCCACCCGCCACTTGGCGGACAGGGGCTCAACCTCGGTCTCCAGGATGCGTTCAACCTGGGCTGGAAGCTGGCCGCGGAGGTCGGCGGGTGGGCGCCGGCGGGACTGCTGGACACGTACGAGTCCGAGCGGCGGCCGGTGGCCGCGGACGTGCTCGACAACACCCGGGCGCAGACGGAGCTGATGTCCCTGGACCCGGGCCCGCAAGCGGTGCGGCGGCTGCTGACGGAGCTGATGGACGTCGAGGAGGTCAACCGCCACCTGATCGAGAAGATCACCGCGATCTCGGTCCGGTACGACCTCGGCGAGGGCCACGAACTGCTCGGCCGCCGGCTGCGCGACGTGCGACTGAAGCGGGGCAGCCTGTACGAGCTGATGCACGCCGGCCGTGGACTGCTGCTGGACCAGACGGGCCGGCTCTCGGTGGCCGACTGGGCGGATCGGGTCGACCACGTCGTCGACGTCAGCGAGGAGCTGGACGTGCCCGCCGTGCTGCTACGGCCGGACGGGCACGTGGCCTGGGTCGGTGACGACCAGCGGGAGCTGCTCGACCGGCTGCCGCAGTGGTTCGGGGCCGCGGACGGCTGATCCGCCGCTCAGACCTCCGCCGCCAGCACGTTGGGCAGGTCTCCGAAGCGGGCCTTCGCGTCTCGGCTCAGGATGACTCGTCCGGTCTCGGCCGCGTGGGCGGCGATGATCAGGTCGTGGGCGCCGCGTGGTGCCCCGGCGCGGCGTACGTGCGCGATGAGTCGGGCGTGGTGGGCGGCGGTCGCCTCGGTGTAGTCGAGGACGTCGACCGCGCTGACGATCGCCGCCAGGGCTCGCGCCCGGTCGGCCGCGCGAGCGACGGTGTCGGCCAGTTCGATGCCGACCCGGTATTCGGCGACGGTGACGGCGGCGATCGCCAGCTCGTCCTCGTCGAGCGAGGCGCGGTCGAGTGTGCCGCGTTCGTAGGCGATGAGGACGTTTGTGTCGAGGATCAGGCGTCGGCCCACGGATCCGTCCGTTCGCTCGTGACGTAGCCGAGGGCGTCGGCGATATCCCGTTCGAAGTGATCATCGGGTGACGGGACGTCGGTCAGTGCGGCTCGAAGGTCGCGACCGGTGCGACGATGCGCTGGATGGATCTCCGCGATCGGGCGGTTCCCGCGCGTGACGACGACGCTCTCGCCGCGCTCGATCGCGTCGAGGAGATCGGAGAATCTCCGCGAGGCTTCGGTGGCCGAGATGGTACGCATGACCGGAGTATATCTGATAATCAGACCACTCGACCGCCGCCGCGGCTCACGACGCCGTCGCGACGCGCACCGGCACCTGCATCTCGGTCACCCACCTGTCGAACTCGTCCGGCGGGCAGTCCAGGTAGACCTCGCGGGCGAAACCCGGTTCGACCGCCCGGTGACCGTGGTCGTCGATCCAGTTGGCGATCTTCTGCCCGGTCCGGAACGCCTCCGACATCGGGCCGTGGTGCAGCGCTGTCGCCGCGTACCCGATGGGGGGAAGCGTGACCACCTCGAAGCCGGCGGCCGGAGGCTCGTCGGCCGTGCCGATCGGGAACGCCGCGTGCACCCGGATCGTCTCGTCGCCGGGCTCGGACGGCGCCGGCTCGTACCAGGCGATCGGCGCGCCGGTGATGGCGATCCCGTGCCGCTCCAGCGACTCCATCAGCCGGGGATAGAGCGGCGTGAGGTTCTCGGTGATCGACGTCGGGTGGTCGTAGCCGGCGGCGGTGCCGGACAGTTGCGCCACCCGGATCGCCGGGATGTTCTTCAGGACGACGTCTCCGGTGTCCATGTGCCCCTCGCTCTCGATCATGCGGAGTCGCGCGTCGACCTGGGCCAGGCGGGCGGTGTCCTGCCGCATCCGCGCGGCCAGTTCGGCCCGGCGCAGGCGCAGCATGCCGCGCAGCTCGGCGGGATCCACCTCCTCGTCGATGAGCGTCTGCACCTGCTGGAGGCTGAAGCCCAGATCCTTCAGGGCGGTCACCCGGTTGAGCAGGCGCAGTTGCACGGCGGTGTAGAAGCGGTAGCCGCTGTGCGGGTCGACGTGGGCGGGACGCAACAGGCCGATGGCGTCGTAGTGGCGCAGCATGCGCACCGACACCCGGCCCAGGCCGGCGAACTCTCCGATACTGAACATGGTCCGCTCAGCATCGGCCCTGACATCGTGTGAGGGTCAAGCGCGTCAGCGGTTGCCGCCGCTGCGGTAGAACCGCCGCGCGCCCGGGTGCAGCGGGATCGGATCGGTCAGCGCCGCGCTCGACCGGGTGAAGTTCGCCGCCTCCGGGTGCACCTGGGCCAGCTCGCTCTGCCAGGTGAAGAGCACCCGGGTCAGGTCGTACGCGAGCTGGTCCGGCATGTCCGCGGCCACCAGGATCACGTTCGCCACCGTGATGGTCGGTGTCGGCTCCGGCGTGCCGTAGACCTCCTTGGGCAGGATCGCGGTGGTGTAGACCGGGCCGAAGCGGGCGCCCAGCGGCTCGATCAGGTCGCTCAGCGGCAGCAGCCGGAACCTCCCGGGCGTGGCGGAGAGCAGGTCCTTGACGCCCGGGGTGGGTAGCCCGCCGGAGAAGAACATGGCGTCCAGAGCGTTGGCCCGCATCCGCTTGACGGTCTCCGGCAGCGACAGGTTGACCCGCTGGATGTCCCGGTCGGGGTCGATGCCGGCGGCGGTGAGCAGGCGCCCGGCGACGATGTCGGTGCCGGACTTCGGCGAGCCGGTGGAGATCCGCTTGCCGCGCAGGTCGGCGAAGCTGCCGATCTTGCCGTCGGCGCGGACGATCACGTGGGTGTAGTTGCTGTAGACCCGGGCCAGCGCCCGCACCGGCTGCGGCTGCTTGTCGAAGACGCCCCGCCCGCTGACCGCGTCGGCGGCGGTGTCGGCCAGGCTGAACGCGATCTCCATGTCGCCGCTCGCCAGCCGGGTGATGTTCTCCACCGACGCGCCGGTCGGCTCCGCCCGCGCCTCGTAGCCCGGCAGGTGCCGGCTGATCAGGTCGGCGTACCCGCCGCCGAGCTGGTAGTAGACGCCTGTGGTGTTGCCGGTGGCCAGGAAGATCCGCCCGCCGTGCCACGCCGGAGCGGCGGTGTCCCCGCCGCCGCAGCCGGCCACCAGCACGGCCGCCAGCAGCGCGGCCACCAATCCCAGCGGGCGGCGGGTCACTGCCGGACCGCCGGTTCCAACGCCTCCGCCACCCGCTGCACGAGCGTCGCCGTCTCGTAGCCGATCTGGCCCAGGTCGCACCCGGGCGCGGCGAGCACGCCGAGCAACGCCCGCTCGCCGACCGCCATCACCAGCATCACCCCGCCGTCCATGTCCACGATCTGCTGGCGTACCCGCCCGGCCGACATCAGCCGGGCCGCGCCCACGGTCAGGCTGGCCAGGCCGCTGATCACGGCGGCGAGCTGGTCGACCTGGTCGGCGGAGAGGTCCGGGGAGGAGGCCAGGCGCAGCCCGTCCTCGGAGACCGCGAGCGCGTGCGAGACGTCCGGCACCTGCTCGGCGAAGTTCGCCAGCAGCCAGTCGAGTCCGGCGGTAACGGGTGTGGTCATGGCGTTCTCCCGGTGGGTGTGGTGGTGGTGTTCGAGGTACGGCGGGTCGCGCTGGCCACCCCCGCGGCGAGCGCGGACAGCCGGGCGCGTACGACCTCGGGGTCGAGCAGGTCCGCCGCCGGCGGCGGCGTGGTGGCGCTGGGCATCGGCGCGGGCAGGCTCCCGCCCCGGGTCCGGCGGGGCAGGCCCGCGCCGGTGGTCGGCACCGGCGCGGGCGGGGCGCTCACCGGCCGGAGCCGCGCCTCGACCGGCACCGGCAGGGCGGCGCCCGGTGGGCGTACCGCGGCGACGCCGCGCGCGCCGGGCGATCGGGCGGCCGGCGGCGCGGCGGTGACCAGGTCGCCGACTGCGGCGGCCGGCACCGCCGTGCTCCCCGGCTTGAACCAGGGCGCGGTGGGCCCGTGCGGGGCCCGGCGGTCGGCGGCCGGCCGTCGGGTCACCGCCTCGACCCGGGTCAGCGCCGACTCGGGCACCTCCACCTGCGCCACCGTTCCGCTGTCGACGTGGTGCAACTGCACCCGGATGCCGTGCCGGGCGGCCAGGTGGGCCACCACGTGCAGGCCCATGCTCCCGGCGGCGGCGCTGGACAGCGTGGCCGGCGCGGCGAGCCGTTCGTTGATCTCGGCCAACCGGCTGTCGCTGATGCCGATGCCCTGGTCGTGGACGCGCAGCACCAGCCCGTCCACGGTCCGCCGCCCGTCGACGAGCACCCGGGACGCCGGCGGCGAGTAGACCGTGGCGTTCTCCAGCAGCTCGGCCAGCAGGTGCACCAGGTTGCCGGCCGCCGCGCCGTGCACCGCGGCGGCCGGCACGTCGATCTCCACCCGCGGGTAGTCCTCGATCTCGGACGCCGCCGCCCGCACCACGTCGTCCAGGAGCAACGCGCCCTCGTGCCCCCGGCCGGGCTCGCCGCCGGCGAGGACCAGCAGGTTCTCGCCGTTGCGGCGCAACCGGGCGGCCAGGTGGTCGAGCGCGAAGAGCCGGGCCAGCGCGTCCGGGTCGGTCTCCTCGCGTTCGAAGTCGTCGAGCAGCCGGAGCTGCCGGGTGATCAGCGTACGGATCCGGCGGGCCAGCGCCTCGGCCATCCGGGTGACGTCCAGCCGCAGCTCGGCCTGCTGACCGGCGAGCCGCAGCGCGGCCCGGTTGACGGTGTCGAACGCCTCGGCGACCTGCGCCACCTCGTCCCGCCCGCGGCGGATCCCGTCGGTCATCCGGGTGGCCGGACCGTCCTCGGGCGCGCCCTCGCCCGCCGCGATCGAGGTGATCCGTTCCGGCAGCTCCCGGTTCGCCATGGTGAGCGCCGCGACCCGCAGCCGGCGCAGCCGGCGGCTGGTGCGTACCGCCAGCAGCACGGCGGTGACGAGCGAGCCGAGCGCGACGGCGCTCGTCGCGGCGGCGGTCAGCAGCGCGCGCAGCCGGGCGTCGCCGGCCAGCTCGGCGGCGTCCCGGTCCAGGTCGTCGGAGAGTTCCCGGCCGAGCAGGTTGTACCGGCGGATGGCGCCGCTCTGCGCCACGTACCAGGCGTCGCCGTCGGTCCGCAGCGTCTCCGGCGTACCGTCGGTGTCCAGCACCGCGTCGCGCATCCGTCGGGCCGCCGTCACGTCCGTGCCGTCGACCACCCGGTACCAGGCGGCGTTCGACGGTCTGGAGGCGATCCGGAGGAATTCGGCCTGCCGCTGCTCCCGGGCGCCCCGCAGCCGGCCCAGCCGGGCCAGCTCGCCCCGCTCCAACGCGCCGCGGACGAACACCGTGCGCAGCAGGTCGCGTTCCAGCGCGGCGAGGTGCTCCTGGGCGGCCACCGAGGCGACCTCGCGTGCCTCGTTGGCCAGGCCGGCGTCGCGGAGCTGGCTGGGCAGCGCGTCCGCGACCGCGAGCAGCGACTCCACCAGGGACCCGTACGCCGGGTCGCCGCGTTCCCCGGTCACCGCCAGCGCGCGGGCCGGGTCGAGCTGGTCGAGGTGGCCGTCGGCGTTGTCGAGCACCCGGGCCAGGTCCGGGGCGGCCCGCCGGGCGTCGCCGCCGGCCGAGCGGTACCTGTCGACCGCGGCGTCCACCCGGCGTCGCTGGGCTTCGACGAGGGGCCGCCCGGCGTTGCCGCCGCGCTGGCGCAGCGCGGCCGTCTCGGCCAGCTCGCGTTCCAGCTCGTGCACCAGCCGGACGGTCGCGGTCGCGGTGCCGGCCAGCACGCGCGCCCGGTCGGCATCCGCGGAGGCGTCAAGCGCGGCGCCGGCCTGCGCCGCGCCGAGCACCACCAGACCGGCCGTGGCCACCAGGATCGGCGCGAGCAGTTGGACGCGCACCGACCGGAAACGCCCGGCACGGTCCGCGGAACGGTGGTGCCGGCGTACGCGGGTGGGGTGGGGCTGCGGCACGGGGGTCTCCGGTCGGGTGTGGGTCGGCCGGGCCCGGACGGGGAGGTCCGGGCCCGGCCGGTCGGGTCAGCTCGCGCCGAGGTCGGTGAGCGCCCGCTCCGCGCCCCGGTGCAGCGGCACCGGGTCCGTCTTGCGGGCGTTGCCCAGCTCGATGCCCTTGGCGGCCGGGTTCGCCTGGGCCAGCGCGTCCCTGCGGTCGAAGACCGTCCGGGTGATCGCGCAGGCGACGTCCGCGTCGAGGTTGTCCCGCACCAGCAGCACGTTCGGCACCACGATGGTGGGCACGTCGGCCGGCGTCCGGTAGATGTCCTTGCCGATGGTGCCGGCCTGGTACGCCGGGTTCAGCTCGGCCATCTTCGGCAGCAGCGGGCTGAGGTCGAGGAACGTCATCTTGTCGCCGGCGGTGGTGAACAGGTCGGTGACCCCGCCGGTCGGCACGCCGCCGGACCAGAAGAACCCGTCGATGCTGCCGTCCTTCATGCCGTCGACGGTCTTGGTGAGGTCGAGCCGCTGCGCCTGGACGTCCTTGGCCGGGTCCAACCCGGCGGCGGTGAGCAGCCGGTTGGCGATGACCTCGGTGCCGGACTTGGGCGAGCCGGTGGAGATCTTCCGGCCCTTCATGCCGGCGACCGAGGTGATCCCCGAGTCGGCCCGCACGACCACCTGCGTGTAGTTGTCGTAGATCCGGGCCAGCGCCCTGACCGGCTGCGGCGCGTCGAAGCTCTCCTTGCCCTGCACCGCGTTGACCGCGGTGTCGAACAGCGAGAACGCCACGTCGTACTGGCCGGCGACGAGTTGCTCGACGTTCTGCACCGAGGCGCCGGTCTCGGCGGCCGTCCCGGTGAGCTTGCCGTCGGTCGTCTTGGTGAGTTCACCGGCGAGCGCGTTGCCGACCACGTAGTAGACACCGGTGGCGTTGCCGGTGGCGATGCCGACCCGGGTGTCCTTGGTGACCTTGCAGGTGACGTCGCGGGCGGCGTCGTCGGTCGCCGCGTTGTCCTGCCGGCCTCCGCACCCGCCGGCGGCGACCAGGGCCAGCGCCCCGACGCCCGCGGCTATTCGCCTGTCGATCCGTTTCACGTGCTCTCCTCCCCAGGGGATTCCTCTGTCGACGGGCGGGCGGCGCCACGTCGGGCGTACACGCCCGCGACGGCCGACGCGGCGAGCACCGCGCCGATCGCCATGGGCAGCGGTTCCAGCCAGAGCAGCACCAGCCCGGCGACCGCGCCGAGGAGCCGCTCCGGCGGGCCGGCCGGGCCGACGCCGGGTAGCCACCCGCCGGCCGCCACGGCCAGCACGGCGACACCGAGCGCGGAGACCAGGCCGGCCAGCGCGATCCGTCCGGCCCCGCCGATGCCGAGCAGCCCGAGGCCGGTCGGCGTGATCACGAAGGCGAGCGGGATGAGGTACGCCGGCAGCGCGTACCGCAGGGTCTGCCACATGGTCGGCACCAGCCGGCCGCCGGTGATCGCGGCGGCGGCGACCGCGGCCAGCGCGGTCGGCGGCGAGACCTCGGACAGCACCGCGAAGTAGAAGACGAACATGGCCGCGGCGGGGGCGGCGACGCCCAGGTGCAGCAGCGCCGGGCCGATGATGACCCAGCCGATCACGAAGGACGCGGTGACCGGCACGGCGAGGCCGAGCAGGCTGAGCGCGACTGCGGCGAGCACGGCGGTCAGCGCCAGCACCACCGCCGGTTCGGAGCTGATCGCCTGCGCGCCGCCGATCAGCAGCGCCGCCGCCTGCGGGCCGAGGCCGGTCTTGGTGGTGGTGGCGGTGATGATGCCGGCCGCCGCGCAGACCGCGCTCACCGCGAGCACCCCGCGTACGCCGTCGCGCAGCGCCGCCACCAGCCGGGCCGGGGTGAGCCGGTGCCGCCGGTCCAGGAAGGACAGCGCGGCGGCCAGCCCGGTGGCGATCACCACCGCCCGCATCGCGGAGGCGCCGAGCGCCAGCACCACGATGATCACGAGGAGCGAGAGGAAGTGGTAGCCGAAGCGGGCCAGCAGCCGCCACGCCGAGCCGGTGTCGAGGACCACCGGGCGTACGTCCGAGCGCCGGGCGTCGATCTCCACGGAGAGCAGGATGCCCAGGTAGTAGAGGACGGTCGGCACGGTGGCCCAGCCGAGCACCTGGAGGTAGGACACGCCCAGGTACTCGGCGATGATGAAGGCCGCCGCGCCGAGCGTGGGCGGGGAGAGGATCGCGCCGACCCCGGCGGCGGCGAGCATGCCGCCGGCCCGTTCGGGCGGGTAGCCGGCGCGGCGCAGGATCGGCCAGGTGACCGCCCCGATGCTGACCGTGGTGGCGGCGCCGGAACCGGAGACGGTGCCGAGCAGGAAGCCGGAGGCGACCGCGGTCCGACCGGCGGCGGTGCGGGAGCGGCGGAACGCGGCGGCGGAGAGTTCCACGAAGAACCGGCCGGCGCCGGAGAGGTCGAGCACCGCGCCGTAGATGGTGAACAGCACGATGTAGGAGGCGGCCACGTCGAGCGGGGTGCCGTAGAAGCCGGTGTCGGAGTTGTAGAACGCGTCGACGAGCTGCCCGAAGTCCAGGCCGGCGTGCGCCACCGGCCACGACTGCGGGAGCAGCCCGCCGTAGTAGCCGTAGCCGAGGAACAGCACGCACACGGCGGGGAGGATCCATCCGGTGGTGCGGCGGCACGCCTCCAGCAGCAGGAGCAGCAGGCCGGTGCCGAACGCCACGTCCAGCGGGTTCAGCAGGCCCTGCCGGTCGAGGAAGGCGTCGTAGCCGCCGCCGGCCGCGCCGAGCGCGACCGGCAGCACCGGGTAGAGGCAGACCCCGAACGCGGCGGCGGCCAGCAGCCAGTCGACAGCCGTCGGCCGCGTCGTGTGCCGGGCCCGGGCGGGGTACGCGAGGAAAACCATCGGCAGTACGCCGGCGAGAAAGATGATGAGGTAGTACTTGCTGCCCTGCGCCAGCGGAAAGAACACCTGCCGGAGGGTCAGCAGCGCGACCGCGACGGTGACGCCGGTGAAGAGCATCCCGACCGGTCCGGAGAGCACCCGGCCCGGTTTCTCCTCCTCGAAACGCGCGGCCAGTTCGCGGGTGTCGGGGTGCGCCGGGTCCCGCGTGTGGTGGTGGCTCGCGCCCGGTCCGTCGTCCGCCCACGCGGGGTCGGTGACGTCCCCCTCGTCCGGCGGGAGCGGCACCTCGGCGGCGTCCACTTCGGACCCACCCGACTCGCCGGCGGACGGCCGGGGTGGCGGGGGAGTGGCGTCGGAGGGGCGAACGGGTGGCACGAGGGGGGACGATACGCGAATGGCGGACACGTTGGGAACATTGCCGATCGTGATTGCATTGAGTGACGGATCGCGGCTCCGATCACTCACCGCACATTCATTCTGAATCCCTTTCGCAATTGTCTGGCGCCAGGTGGGAGCGCTGTTCGGCAGTCGCGTCGCTATGGTGAGTCAGGCCCGCTTCTAACGATGAAATGAACTGGTCACTCACCGTAGGCGTGATGACCGAGCGTGTCTGCTTCCGCGGTGCAAGACGGACCTGTTTCCGGTCGGATTTCGGACAGGGCGGGGCGGGCGGCGGGTTCTGGTCAGATCTCGGTCGGGCGGGGTGTGCGGGCCCATGCGACGAAGCGCTGTGCCAGGTCCTGGGGCGCGGTGCCGTCACGCACGGTGGCGAGGTCGGTCGTCGCCTCGCACAGGAGCGTGCCGAGGTACACCAGTAGCGCGATCCGATCCTCGCGGTACTCACCGAGCAGGGCGAGCCGGGCGGGCGAGCACGGCCACGCCGCACCGCAGATCCGGCAGCGCCAGGACGGGCGCGCCGCGACGTGTGGGCGGTGACGCGGCATCAGCGTGTCCCCTCCCCGTCGGGTGCGCTCGGCGCGTGCGGGGCCTGCGGGGCGTGCGGTGCCGCGCGCCGGCGGCGCCAGAACCTGATGCGCATGGTGAGCCTCCCGTCGTGACTGGAATGGGGGCGTCGGCGGACCTCGTCGTGCGCCGACGCCCCCGGCCTGGTTCCGCCCGCCGTCCGATCCCGTGAGCGGTTCCGCTGCGTGACAGTCTGGTGACGGTGCGACTACGGTGGGGGATCCGGCACGGTGACGACAAGCGCGTCCGGCGGCCGGCTCCCGGGTGTGTCGAGGATGTACGGAGGCGGTCCGTGGAACTGTCGTCCATGCTGGAGCACTTCGCCGAGGAGCTGCGGCTCGCCCGCGCAGCCAACGGCATGTCCCAGACGTCGTTGGCCGAGGCGTTGACCTACTCCGGCGCGCTGGTGGCCAAGGTGGAGACCTGCGAGCGCCGCCCGAGCCTGGATTTCGCGCGCCGCTGCGACACGGTGCTCGGCACGGATGGGCGCTTCGAGCGGATCCAGCGGCGGATCGGCCGGGAGAGCGTGGTGCCGTGGTTCCGCGACTGGCCCGGCATCGAGGCGGAGGCGAGCGCGCTGCGCTGGTTCGAGCCGCTCTGCGTGCCGGGCCTGCTCCAGACCGAGGGCTACGCCCGCGCGTTGCTCTCCGGCAGCGGCCTGTTCGCGCCGGAGGAAGTGGAGCAGCAGGTGACGACGCGGCTGGATCGTCAGGCGTTGCTGACCCGGGAGCGGCCACCGCTGCTCACCTTCGTCGTCGACGAGCACGTGCTGCGCCGGAGCGTCGGCGGGCCGGAGGTGATGCGCGAGCAGGTGCGCCACCTGGTGAAGGTCGGCACGACGCTGCCCCGGGTGCGCATCCACGTCGTGCCGCTCACGGCCGGGGGCTACCCTGGCGTCAACGGCCCGTTCGTGATCGCCACCCCACCGCACGGCGAGGACGTCGTCTACCAGGAGGGCCAGCTCCACGCCCAGGTGATCGACCGCGCCGACCACGTGCGGCGGATGGTCGAGGTGTGGGAGTCGGTCCGCGGTGAGGCACTATCGCACCAGCAGTCCCTCGAATTCCTGACGGAGGTGGCGGAGACATGGACCTGAGCAACGCCCGGTGGCGCACGAGCAGCCGCAGCAACGGCCAGGGCGGAGCCTGCGTGGAGGTGGCGGACGGACTGCCGGGCGTGGTCGCGGTGCGCGACTCGAAGGACCCGGCCGGTCCGATCCTGGCCTTCGGCCCCGACGCCTGGCGCGCGTTCGTCGACCGGATCCCCGCCCGCTGACCGACGCCGGCCCGTCTCCCGCTGACCGGCTCGTCTCCCGCTGACCGGCTCCGGCTCGGCGGGGCGGCGGTGGTCCCGACACCTCCCCCGGCGTCCGGATCGGGTCGTGCGAGCCCGGGCCCGCCCCGGGTGGCGGTGAACGGGTGCGCTGGCCTTCCTCGGTCGTTCACCCGGTTACCACGCCCCACCCCCGCGACCATTCCGCCGTCAGAGTGCCACCCACCCCGGCACATGGCGACCGGATTCCGCACGCCGTCAACACACCCAGGCCCACGCCTGGAACGCCATGGACGCCTCAGCGCGCCCGAGACGGCCACAGCGTTCCACCCGCGCTCCGTTGAGGCGACGACTGGAACGCTATGGACGCCTCAGCGCGCCCGAGACGGCCATAGCGTTCCACCCGCGCTCCGCCTGAGGGGTATCAGGGGGTCGGAGACAGCCAAGGGGCGACAAAGGTGGCGTGGCCCTCCTGAGAAACGCCTGGTTATCCGTCCCCACCTCGGGGCAAGTCGTGGGTGACGACACGACGACGAGGGAGGTGCGATGGCAGGCGACGAGTCTCCCGCCCGCGACGGGCGCGACCGCACCGGGCCGGCGGGGCCGGACGACCGCACCGGGAGGGTGGGACCGGACGACCGCACCCGGCCGGTGGGGCCGGACGACGGGCCGGACAGCCCGACCGACCTGTCGGGCACGGGTTGGGTGGCGACGCTCAAGCGGACCGCCCGGGAGTTCCAGGACGACAGCCTGACCGACTGGGCCGCCGCGCTCACCTACTACGGCGTGCTCTCCATCTTCCCGGGCCTGCTGGTGTTGATCTCCCTGCTCGGCCTGCTCGGTGACCGGGCCACGAACGGGGTGCGGGACACGGTCGGCCAGGCGGTGCCGGAGGAGAACATCCGGAAGATCATCGAGAGCGCGATCGACCAGGCCGGGCAGTCCGGCGGGCTGGCGAGCGTCGCGGCGGTGATCGGTCTGGTCGGCGCGTTCTGGTCGGCGTCCGGCTACGTCGCCGCCTTCATGCGCGCCTCGAACAGAATCTACGACGTGCCGGAGGGCCGGCCGATCTGGAAGACGCTGCCGATCCGGCTCGGCGTGACCGCGGTGATCGGCGTGATGTTGCTGATCAGCGCCGTGATCGTGGTGTTCACCGGTGGGCTGGCCGAGCAGGCGGGCAGCGCGATCGGGCTCGGCTCGACCGCGGTCACGGTGTGGAACATCGCCAAGTGGCCGGTGCTGCTGCTCCTGGTCAGCCTGATGTTCGCGATCCTCTACTGGGCCTCGCCGAACGCCAAGCACGGCGGTTTCCGCTGGGTCAGCCCCGGCGGCGTGCTCGCCGTGGTGCTCTGGCTGCTGGTGTCCGGTCTGTTCGCGTTCTACGTCAGCAACTTCGGCTCCTACAACAAGACGTACGGCGCGGTCGCCGGCGTGATCATCTTCCTGGTGTGGCTCTGGCTGAGCAACGTCGCGATTCTGCTCGGCGCGGAGTTCGACGCCGAGTTGGAGCGCAGCCGCGCCATCGCCGCCGGGCTCCCCGAGGACAAGGAGCCCTACGTCGAGCTGCGCGACGACCGCAAGCTGCGCAAAAAGCGCAACACCCCCACCGCGCGCTGACTGACCCCCCACCCCCCACACGCCCGCAGATTCACGGAAAGAGTGGCTGTCCGCGCCCGGATGGCCACTCTTTCCGTGAAACAGGGCGCGGGGTGCGGGGTGGGGCGCGACGGGGGTTTTCATGATCCGCGACGCTCTTTTGTTCGGATGGACAAAAGTTTCCGTCAGATGAGCCGAAGCTATGGACACCTGACCCGGAACGCTCCTACTGTGTCGGACACAACACATCGCCGCTGCGTCGATGTGACCGAATCCGATGCGGAGGTGACTGCCGGTGCGGACGGTCGACCCCCTGCACGTGCGGCTCCTGCGGGTGCTCCGGGACGAGGGCCCGGTCTCCCGCGCCGAGCTGGGCGACCGGCTCCAGATGCCCCGCCCACGGCTGCTCGCCGAGCTGCAACGGCTGGTCGCCCTCGGCTACGTGGCCGAGGCCGGGCTGGCCGCCTCCCGGGGCGGTCGCCGCTCCACCCTGGTCGAGCTGAGCCCGCGCCTCCGGTTCGCCGCCGTCGACCTCGGCGCCAGCTCGATCGACGTCGAGGTGGTCAACGGTCGGCTGGAGCCGGTCACCGCGTACGCCGAACCGGCCGACATCCGCTCCGGCCCCAAGGTGACCCTGCACCGGGTCAACGACCTGCTGCACAAGGCCAGGGCGGACGGCGCGTACGAGCGGCTCGACGCGATCGGCATCGGCGTGCCGGGGCCGGTGAGCTTCCGTGACGGCGTGCCGGTCTCCCCGCCGATCATGCCGGGCTGGGACCGCTTCCCGGTCCGCGAGCTGCTCACCCGCGAGCACGGCTGCCCGGCCGTGGTGGACAACGACGTCAACATCATGGCCATCGGCGAGCGGCACGGCGGTGTCGCACACCCGATCGACGACTTCCTCTTCATCAAGATCGGCACGGGCATCGGCTGCGGCATCTACCTGCACGGCGAGGTCTACCGGGGCACCGACGGCTGTGCCGGCGACATCGGCCACATCCAGGTCGACCCGAACGGGCCGATGTGCTCCTGCGGAAACGTCGGCTGCCTGGAGGCGGTGTTCAGCGGCGCGGCACTGGCCCGGGAGGCGACCGCCGCGGCCCGCGCCGAGGCGTCGCCGGCCCTGGTCGAGCGCCTCGCCGCCCGGGGCTCGGTGACCGCGCTCGACGTGGCACAGGGGGCGACCGAGGGGGACGTCGCCTGCATCCAGCTCATCCGCGACGGTGGCCGGCGGGTCGGCAGCGTGCTGGCCGGGCTGGTCAGCTTCACCAACCCGTCGATGATCGTGATCGGCGGCGGGCTCGCCCAGCTCGGCCACATCCTGCTCGCCGAGATCCGCAGCGTGGTCTACCGCCGCTCGCTGCCGCTGGCCACCGGCAACCTGCCGGTCGTCCTCTCCGAGCTGGGCCCACGCGCCGGCGTCGCCGGCGCGGCCGTGCTCGCCAGCGACGTCGCGTTCGGCGAACCGGCATGAGCGAACGCACCGAGCGGAGCGAGGGCCGTGAGGGCATGCCCGGCCAGTCCCACATGAGCCCGTCCGAGGAGGTCCAGGTGAGCGCGAAGGACGACGCCGGCTCGGGCGAGGTGGTGCTGCGCCTCACCGACGTGGTCAAGACGTTCCCCGGCGTACGCGCGCTCGACGGCGTGCAGCTTGAGGTGCGGGCCGGCGAGGTGCACTGCCTGCTGGGGCAGAACGGCGCCGGCAAGTCCACCCTGATCAAGGTGCTCGCCGGGGTGCACCGGCCGGACTCCGGCGAGGTGGTGTGGCGGGGCGGGCCGGCCGCGTTCGCCAACCCGCAGGCCGCCATGCGCGCCGGCATCGCCACCATCTACCAGGAACTCGACCTGGTCGACGACCTGTCGGTGGCGGAGAACGCGTTCCTCGGTCACGAGCCGCGCCGACTCGGTTTCGTCCGGCGCGGGCAGATGGCCCGGCGTACCCGGCAGATCCTGGCCCGGCTCGGTCACCCGGAGATCCCGCCCGGTCGGTTGGTCCGGCACCTGCCGGCGGCCGGGAAGCAGATCGTCAGCATGGCCCGGGCGCTGTCGCACGAGGCCCGCCTGATCATCATGGACGAGCCGAGCGCGGTGCTGGCCCACGACGAGGTGGGCAACCTGTTCCGGATCATCCGGGAACTCACCGCGCAGGGCATCGCGGTCATCTACATCTCGCACCGGCTGGAGGAGATCCGCGAGATCGGCGACCGGGTCACCGTACTCAAGGACGGCCGGACCACGGTGGCGAGCCTGCCGGCGCGCGACACCCCGACCCGCGACCTGGTCGCCCGGATGACCGGGCGGACCATCGAGTACGTCTTCCCGCGGCGCCCGCCCGACGACGGGGGCGGCGCGGAACTGCTGCGGGTGGACGGGCTGACCCGGCACGGCGAGTTCGCCGACGTGTCGCTCGGCGTCCGGGCCGGGGAGATCGTCGGCATCGCCGGGCTGGTCGGGTCCGGCCGCTCGGAGCTGCTGGAGACGATCTTCGGGGCCCGCCGGGCGCACGCCGGGACGGTCCGGCTGGCCGGGAAGGCGCTGCGCCCCGGCAGCGTGGGCGCGGCGGTGCGGGCCGGCATGGGCATGGCGCCGGAGGAGCGAAAGAGCCAGGCGTTGCTGCTCGGCGAGCCGATCTACCGCAATGTCACGCTCGCCACCTTCGGCCGGTACGCCCGTCTCGGCTTAACCGACGCCGGGCGGGAACGGGCCGAGGCGGACCGGATCGCCGCCTCGCTGGAGTTGCGGCCGGCGGACGTACGCCGGCCGGTGCGCACGCTGTCCGGCGGCAACCAGCAGAAGGTGGTGGTCGGGCGGTGGCTGCTCGGGGACACCCGGCTGCTGCTGCTCGACGAGCCGACCCGGGGCGTGGACGTGGGCGCGCGGGCCGAGCTGTACCAGGTCATCCGCGACCTGGCCGCCCGGGGCGTCGGGGTGCTGCTGGTCTCCAGCGAGGTGCCCGAGGTGCTCGGCCTGGCCGACCGGGTGCTGGTGATGCGGGAGGGCCGGGTGGTCCGGGTGGCCCCGGCCGGCGAACTCGACGAGAACACCGTGCTCGACCTCGTCATGGCGGGGTCCCTCATGGAAGGCGCACCGGCATGAGCGATACCGACACCACGCTCCCCGCGCAGTCGCCACCTGTGGACCGGGCGGAGACCGCGAAGGCCGACGCGGCGGCCCGGCTCTCCTGGTGGCGCGGCGACGGCGGGGAGGGCGTCAAGCGCAACCTCGGGCTGCTGGCCACGCTCGTGGTGCTCGTGGTCATCGGCATCCTGACCCGCCCCGACCTCTACGGCGACCCGACCTGGGTGTGGGGCAACACGCTCACCATCCTCAAGCTCGCCTCGGTGGTCGGCGTGGTCACCGTCGGCATGACCTTCGTGATCATCGGCGGTGGCATCGACCTGTCGGTCGGCGCGATCGTGGCGCTGGCCGGGGTCTGGTGCACCACTGTCGCCACCCAGAGCTACGGCGCCGGCGGCATGATCTTCACCGCGCTCACCGTCGGGCTGGCCGTCGGCGTGGTCAACGGGCTGCTCATCTCGTACGGGCGGCTGGTGCCGTTCATCGCCACGCTCGCCATGCTGGTGGCCGCCCGGGGCCTGGCCGCGGAGATCTCCGACAAGCAGACCCAGGTCTCCACCAGCTCGTTCATCAACGGCATCGCCACCGCGAAGGTGCTCGGCATCCCGCTGCTCGTCTACATCCTGGTCGCCGTGGTGGCGGCCGGGTGGGTGCTGCTCAACCGGACCACGTTCGGCCGCCGCACGGTGGCGGTCGGCGGCAACCCGGAGGCGGCCCGGCTCGCCGGCATCGACGTCCGCCGGCACACCGTGCTGCTCTACGCGCTCTCCGGCCTGTGCTGCGGCATCGCCGCGGTCATGCTGACCGCGCAGGCCACCTCCGCCCAGGCGGCGATGGCCAACCTCTACGAGCTGGACGCGATCGCCGCCGCGATCATCGGCGGCACGCTGCTCAGCGGCGGGCGGGGCACCATCATCGGCTCCCTGCTCGGGGTGATCATCTTCTCCACGATCACCAATCTCTTCGCCATCAACAACCTCTCCGCCGAGGCCCAGAACATGGTCAAGGGCGGCATCATCGTCGCCGCCGTCCTGGTCCAGCAGGTGCAGTTCCGCAGCCTGACCCAGTTCCTCGCCCGCAACCGGGCCACCACCACCTGACCCCACCGCGCCGCCAGGCCGCCGTCCCCCGACGGTGGCCCGGCCCGCCACACCCGAAAACCACCCCCACCACCTTCATCCAGGAGGTCGTCATGACTAGTGACCTGTCACGCCGCCGGCTGCTCTTCGGCGGGGCCGCAGTCTCCGCCGGGGTGCTGCTCGCCGGCTGTACGAGCAACGAGCAGTCCCCGACCGAGGCGCAGACCAAGGCCGCCGCGAACGACGGCAACGCCGAGCCCGGCAAGAAGGTGACGATCGGCTTCTCCGCCCCGGCCGCCGACCACGGCTGGATCGCCGCCATCACCAACAACGCCAAGGCGCAGGCCGGGGCGTACGACGACGTGGAGTTGAAGTCGGTGGAGGCCGGCGCGGACGCGGCGGCCCAGCGGGCGGCGCTGTCCACGCTGATCTCCCAGAAGCCGGACGTGATCGTGCTGCTACCGCACGACGGCAAGGAACTCAACGCGTTCGGCCTGGAGGCGATGAAGGCCGGCATCCCGGTGGTCAACCTGGACCGGGCGTTCCCGGACGCGCGGGCCTACCGGTTGCAGATCAAGGGCGACAACTACGGCATGGGGGTGGCCGCCGCCACGTACATCGCCGAGCAGCTCAAGGCCAAGGGCGTGAGCAACCCGGTGATCGGCGAGATCCCCGGCATCGAGTCGCTGGAGCTGACCCAGGAACGGTCCAAGGGCTTCTCCGACACGCTCGCGTCGTACGGGCTGAAGGTGGCCAACCGGCGTCCGGCCGAGTTCACCGTGGACTCCGGTCAGCAGGCCGCGACCGGGCTGTTCCAGGCCCTGCCGAAGATCGACGCGGTCTGGAACCACGACGACGACCAGGGCATCGGCGTACTGGCCGCGGTCAACCAGGCCAACCGCAAGGAGTTCTTCATGGTCGGCGGCGCCGGCTCGAAGAAGGCCATGGAGGACATCGCGGCCGACAACACGGTGCTCAAGGCGACAGTCACCTACAGCCCGTCGATGGCCTCCTCGGCCATCACCCTGGCCCGCCTGATCGGGCAGGGAAAGGGCATGTCCGACCTGGTGGAACTCCAGGTACCGAAGGAAATCGTGCTCGCCTCCGAGACGATCACCAAGCAGAACTCGGGCGACTACCTCAAGCTCGGGTTCTAACACAAGGGGGGAGACCGGGTTGTCCAGTCATGACAGGATCCTGCGGGTCGGCATGGTCGGCTACGCGTTCATGGGCGCCGCGCACTCGCAGGCGTGGCGCACCGTGAACCGGGTGTTCGACCTGCCGGCGCGGGTGCGGATGTCGCTCGTCTGCGGCCGGGACGAGCCGAAGGTGGCCGACGCCGCCGACCGGCTCGGCTGGGACGGGTACACCACGGACTGGCGGCGGCTCGTCGAGTCCGACGAGATCGACGTGGTCGACATCTGCACGCCGGGGGACAGTCACGGTGAGATCGCCCTCGCCGCGTTGGCCGCGGGCAAGCACGTGCTGTGCGAGAAGCCGCTGGCGAACACCGTCGCGGAGGCGCGGGAGATGACCGCCGCCGCCGCGCGGGCCCGCGAGTCCGGGGTACGCGCGATGTGCGGCTTCAACTACCGGCGGGTGCCCGCGGTCGCCCTGATGCGGCAGTTCGTCGCCGACGGGCGGCTCGGCGAGATCCGGCACGTCCGGGCGACCTACCTCCAGGACTGGATCGTCGACCCGCAGTTCCCGCTGGTGTGGCGGCTCCAGCAGGAGCGGGCCGGCTCCGGCGCGCTCGGTGACATCGGCGCGCACATCATCGACCTGACCCAGTACGTCACCGGGCAGCAGATCACCGGGGTCAGCGCGCTCACCGAGACGTTCGTCAAGCAGCGGCCGTTGCCGTCGGAGTCGAGCGGTCTGGCCGCGCAGTCCGGCGGCAACGGGCAGGGCACGGGACCGGTCACCGTGGACGACGCCGCGGTCTTCGTGGCCCGGCTCGACGGCGGTGGACTCGCCACGTACGAGGCGACCCGGTTCGCCACCGGCCGCAAGAACGCCCTGCGGGTCGAGATCAACGGCTCCCGCGGCAGCGTCGCGTTCGACCTGGAACGCCTCAACGAACTGGAGTTCCTGGACGCCACCCGGCCCGCCGCCGAGCAGGGCTTCAGCCGCATCCTGGTGACCGAGCCGGAGCACCCGTACCTGGCGGCGTGGTGGCCGCCCGGCCACATCATCGGCTACGAGCACTCCTTCACCCACCAGATGCGCGACTTCGTCGAGGCGGTCGCCACCGGCGTCGACCCGACGCCGTCCTTCGCCGACGCGTTGCAGGTGCAGCAGGTGCTGGACGCGGTTTCGCGGTCCGCCGCCGCCTCCGCCTGGGCCGAGGTCGAGAAGGAGGGGGCCCCGCTTAACGCCTCCGGTATAGGAAGGGGCCCCGCTTAACGTCGGGCGCCGGCGCTCACCCGCAAAACGGAACCCCCATCACACGACTTGGGAGAAGGACAATGGCGCGACCCATCACGCTCTTCACCGGCCAGTGGGCCGATCTTCCGTTCGACGAGGTCTGCCGGCTCGCCGCCGAGTGGGGGTACGACGGCCTGGAGATCGCCTGCTGGGGTGACCACTTCGAGGTCGACCGGGCGCTCGCCGACGACTCGTACGTCGAACGCAGGCGGGAGACGCTCGCCAAGCACAACCTCCAGGTCTTCACCATCTCCAACCACCTGGTCGGGCAGGCGGTCTGCGACCACCCGATCGACGAGCGGCACCAGGACATCCTGCCGGCGCGGATCTGGGGCGACGGCGAGCCGGAGGGGGTACGCCGCCGCGCCGCCGAGGAGATGAAGGACACCGCGCGGGCCGCCGCGAAGCTCGGCGTACGGACCGTGGTCGGCTTCACCGGCTCGTCCATCTGGCACACGCTGGCGATGTTCCCGCCGGTGCCGCCGGCGATGATCGAACGCGGTTACCAGGACTTCGCCGACAGGTGGAACCCGATCCTGGACGTCTTCGACGCCGAGGGCGTGCGCTTCGCGCACGAGGTGCACCCCAGCGAGATCGCGTACGACTACTGGACCACCAAGCGGACCCTGGAGGCGATCGGACACCGGCCGGCGTTCGGGCTGAACTGGGATCCGTCGCACTTCGTCTGGCAGGAACTGGACCCGGTCAACTTCATCCTCGACTTCGCCGACCGGATCTACCACGTGGACTGCAAGGACGCGAAGGTCCGCACCGGCGACGGTCGGCGTGGCCGGCTCTCCTCCCACCTGCCCTGGGCCGACCTGCGACGTGGTTGGGACTTCGTCTCCACCGGCCACGGCGACGTGCCGTGGGAGGACTGCTTCCGGGCGTTGAACGCGATCGGCTACGACGGCCCGATCTCGATCGAGTGGGAGGACGCCGGCATGGACCGCCTGGTCGGCGCGCCGGAGGCGCTCCAGTTCGTCCGCCGCCTGGCCTTCGACGCCCCGACCGCCGCGTTCGACGCCGCCTTCAGCACCACCCGCGACTGACGTAGACAGTCTCCCGGCCCGTCGCCGTCGTCCCCGGTGCCGGCGTACGGGCCGGGCCGCAGCTCGGCGCTGTGCTGCTCGGCCAGCATCGCCGGGTCGGGCTCGACCGCGGTGACGGGCCGTCCCCGTCGTCGTCCCGCTGGCATGTCGCAGGTCTGCCGCTGTCGTCGGTAGGTCCGCTGTCGTCGGCCGGTTGGTTGGTCGGCCGGTTGGTTGGTTGGTCGTTGGTCGGTCCGCCGCAGGCCGGTCGGTCGTGGTCAGGAACCGACCCGACCACCAGCCTCGGCCGGGGAATCACTTCTCCGCGCCTACAAACTTGATGACGTGAACGAGTCGCCACCCGGAGCGGTTGGGCATCACGTAACCGGCCGACCCCGGGCCTTTCCGTCGGCCCCGCCACCGACGTATGTCCGATGCTTTCCCCGACGAGCGTGAGGGGGGCGGGCCCGGCCTGGGAGATCGCGGTGGCTCGGTTTGCCGTCCGCGAGGCGGGGTGGAATGTCGAGGCCGGCGAGCCACGCCTGCACCGCCATGGGTGTCGAACGAGCCGTGTGACCCGTGGCCTTGCACCGGCGGCCTGGCCGCTGCGGCACAGCCGG
Organism: Micromonospora sp. WMMD975; assembly: GCF_029581215.1. Taxonomy (NCBI): domain Bacteria; kingdom Bacillati; phylum Actinomycetota; class Actinomycetes; order Micromonosporales; family Micromonosporaceae; genus Micromonospora; species Micromonospora sp. WMMD975. The sequence continues at coordinate 4,225,971 of NZ_CP120739.1, read as the reverse complement.
CCGGAGACCTGCCCGATCCATTCGCGTCATCAAGTTTGTAGGAACCCCGGACCGAACTATGCCCGGTGCCGCACTGCGCTGCGGAGACCGTCGCGCCGGAGAACGGGCCGCACCTGCGTACGGAAGCGGGCCGGTCACCCGAAGGTGATCGGCCCGCTGTCCGCTGATGTCAGAGGGTGCTGCTCGTGCCGTTGGGCTTGGTGCTCGTGCCGGTCGTGGTCGAGCCGGTCGACCCCGTACCGCTGGTGCCGGCCTTGCTGCCGACGGCGGCCGGCGTGCCGGCGAACGGCTTGTCGGCCTCGGTCAGCCCCGACTTGCTGCCGTTGCCGGTGGAGATCTTCTCGCCGATCTTGCTCTGCCCGAGCTTGTCCTTGCCCTCGGAGTAGAGCCGGGTCGCCTGTGCCTGCGCGACGCCGGCCGCCTCCTGGACGGTCGGGTGGTCGAGCACCTTGCGCCCGCGCACCACCAGCTCTTCGTACTTCTCTCGGCCGGCACGGGCGCCCAGGACGAATCCCGCAGCCAGCCCGCCAAGAAACATGATCTTTCCGCGCATGGCGGCTCCTTCCGTACCTGACTCTGTTGACCGCTAACTACCCATCCTGCTCTCCGCTCATACCTGCCTGCGCCCAGATGACGATTTGTCCCGATTCTGAGGGCCCGACAACCCACTGGCGCGCCACCCCCCGATGTCCTGTATTCTTTTCTCCGTCGCACGGCGCGGAGAGATCGTCGCCCGGGCGGTGCACGGTCCCCTGTAGCTCAATTGGCAGAGCAGCCGGCTGTTAACCGGCAGGTTATTGGTTCGAGTCCAATCGGGGGAGCTTCGCTCCACACCACGCCCGTCGGCCACGCCGACGGGCGTTTCTCGTTGCCGGTACGCGTACGGCCGCCCGGTTTCCGCCCGCGAACGCCGCTTCGACCGGCAGGATGGTCCACGTCGACTTAGACTCCCGCTGCGTCGATCCACGCGTCGATTCGAGGGTGGTGAGGATGGCCGCAGGACGCACCCGTTCGACCGCGACACTGATCGCGGTGGCAGTGGTGCTCGGCTGGCTTGTCGTCGGCGGGATCGCCGGTCCCTACGCCGGCAAACTCGGTGATGTCGCCACCAACGACAACGCCTCCTTCCTCCCGGCCGACGCCGAGGCCACCCGCGCCCAGGACCTCTCCGCCGGCTTCGTCGACCGGGAGACCACCCCGGCCCTCGTGGTCTACGAACGCGCCGGCGGCATCACCCCGGCCGACCAGCAGCGCATCCAGGGCGACGCCGCCCGCTTCGCCCAGGTGCCCGGCGTGGTCGCCCCACTGCCGCCACCCGTGGTCAGCCAGGACAAACAGGCCGCCCAGGTGATCGTGCCGATCGACAGCGCCGAGGGCGAACAGATCCGCGCCGTCGTCGACGAACTGCGGACCATCGCCGGCCCCGACCGCGACGGGCTCACCGTCGACGTGGCCGGCCCGGCCGGACTGCTCGGCGACCTGATCGAGGTGTTCTCCGCGATCGACGGACCGCTGCTGCTGGTCACCCTGGTCGTGGTGCTGATCATCCTGCTGATCGTCTACCGCAGCCCGGTGCTCTGGGTCTTCCCGCTGCTGGCCGCCGGGATGTCCTACTCGCTTGCCGCCGTCTTCGTCTACCAACTCGCGAAGCACGACGTGGTCAAGCTCAACGGGCAGGCGCAGGGCATCCTCACCGTGCTCGTGTTCGGCGCCGGCACCGACTACGCGCTGCTGCTCATCGCCCGCTACCGGGAGGAACTGCACCGACACGAACGCCCCTGGGACGCGATGAAGGCCGCCTGGAAGGGCGCCGCCCCGGCGATCTTCGCGTCCGGCGCCACGGTCATCGTCAGCCTGCTCTGCCTGCTGCTGTCCAGCCTCAACTCCAACCGGGCGCTCGGCCCGATCAGCGCTGTCGGCATCGCCGCCACGCTGCTGGTGATGCTGACCTTCCTGCCCGCCCTGCTGGTGCTCGGCGGCCGGTGGGCGTTCTGGCCCCGGCGACCCCGGCACGACGACGCCGACCCGCGCACCGAGCACGGCATCTGGGGGCGCATCGCCGGCTTCGTGGCGCGCCGCGCGCGTACCGTCTGGATCGTCACCGCGGTGGTCCTGGCCGCGCTCGCGATCGGGGTGACCCAACTCGGCGCCACCACCCTCGGCCAGTCCCAACTGTTCACCCAGCGCACCGACTCGGTGGCCGGCCAGGAGGTCATCGACAGGCACTTCCCGGCCGGCACCGGCAGCCCGGCCACCATCTTCACCGCGCAGGCCACCGCGCAGCGCGTCGCCCAGGTGGCGCAGGGCGTCAAGGGCGTCGACTCGGTGGCGCCGCTCGGCCAGCGGGGCGAACTGGCGCCACCCGACCCGAACGCGCCGCCGAAGGTCGTCGACGGCCGGGTGCAACTCAACGTCACACTCGCCGACCCACCCGACAGCAACGGCGCCGAACAGGCCATCCGCGACCTGCGCGAGGCGGTGCACGCGGTGCCCGGCGCGAACGCCGTGGTCGGCGGCTTCACCGCCATCAACGTGGACACCGCCGACGCGTCCGTCCGCGACCGCAACGTCATCATCCCGGTGGTGCTGCTTGTCATCGCGGTCATCCTGGCGCTGCTGCTGCGCGCCCTGGTGGCCCCGGTGCTGCTGATCGCCACCGTGGTGCTGTCGTTCCTGGCCACGCTCGGCCTCTGCGCGCTGCTGTTCAAGTACGTCTTCGACTTCCCCGGCGTCGACCAGTCCTTCCCGCTGTTCGCGTTCGTGTTCCTGGTCGCGCTCGGCATCGACTACAACATCTTCCTGATGAGCCGGGTCCGCGAGGAATCGGTGCGACGCGGCACCCGGGCCGGGGTGCTCGCCGGCCTGGCCGTCACCGGTGGCGTCATCACCTCCGCCGGCATCGTGCTCGCCGCCACGTTCTCCGCGCTCGCCGTACTGCCGCTCGTGGTGCTCGTCGAGTTGGGCGTGGCGGTCGCCGCCGGGGTGCTGCTCGACACCATCGTGGTCCGCTCGCTGCTGGTGCCCGCGCTCGCGTACGACATCGGGCCGAAGGTCTGGTGGCCGGGCCGGTTGTCGCGGTCCCACCGCGAGGGCGACCGCGCCGGGGCGGGGGTGGACCGTGCCTGACAGCGACGTGGTCATCGTCGGCGGCGGCCTGGCCGGCCTCGCCGCCGCGCGGCGGCTGCACCGCGCCGGCGTGCCGTGGCGGCTGCTGGAAGCCGGCGACCGGCTCGGTGGCCGGGTCGCCACCGACGAGGTCGACGGCTTCCTGCTGGACCGCGGCTTCCAGGTCCTCAACACCGCCTACCCCCGACTCGGCGGGCTGCTCGACCTCGACACCCTCGGCCTCGGCTGGTTCACCTCCGGCGTACTGGTGCGCCGCGGCGACCGGCTGGCACGCCTGGTCAACCCGCTGCGCGAACCCACCGGCGCGCCCGGCACGCTCACCGCGGGCGTCGGCTCGCTGCGCGACCGGCTGCGCCTGGCCGCGCTCGCCGGCGGCTGCGCCACCCTGCCCGCCGGTCGGCTGCTCACCGCGCCCGAGACCAGCACCGAGACGGCGCTACGCCGGGCCGGGCTCTCCGACGCGATCATCGAGGAACTGCTCCGGCCGTTCCTGGCCGGTGTGTTGCTCGACCGCGAGCTGGCCACCTCCAGCCACGTGTTCGCGATGATCCTGCGCTCCTTCGCCCGGGGCCGGATCGGCCTGCCCGCACAGGGCATGGGCGCGCTGCCCCGGGCCGTCGCCGCGCCGCTGCCCACCGAACTGATCGCCCTGCACACGCCGGTCACCCAGGTCGCCCCCGGCCGGGTCCGCACCGCGACCGGCGAGATCACCTGCCGCGCCGTCGTGGTCGCCGCGGACCCGCCCGCGGCGGCCACGCTGCTGCCCACGATCGAGCGGGTACGCATGCACGCGTACACCACCTACTACCACCGCACCGAGTCCGCGCCCCTCGACGAGCCGATCCTGCTGCTCGACGGCGACCGGCGGGAACTGGTCACCAACACGGTGGTGCTCAGCCAAGCCGCGCCCACGTACGCGCCGGGCGGCCAACACCTGGTGGCCACCTCCGTGGTCGGCCCGCAGGCACCGCCCGAACCGGTGATCCGACGCGAGCTGGACCGCCTCTACGGCCGCCCCACCGCCGACTGGACCCACCTCACCACCGTCACGGTGCCGGACGCGCTGCCGGCCGCCCCGCCGCCGCAGGGCCGGCTGCGCAAGCCGGTCGCGCTCGGCGACGGCCTGTTCGTGGCCGGCGACCACCGGGACAGCCCGTCCATCCAGGGCGCGTTGGCGAGCGGCTGGCGTACCGCCGGCGCGGTGCTCGACGAACTGCGGGGCTGAACCGGCGCGTCACTGTGCGCTGTTATTCTCGCGTTGCCCATCGTGCTGTCGTGGCGGCGTACGTCGCCGGGTCGGTGGTGGCCGGTGATCGATCGGCAGGTTACGATCCGGCGCGGTAACGGGGCGGTAGCTCAGCGGGTTAGAGCAGGGGACTCATAATCCCTCGGTCGCGGGTTCGAACCCCGCCCGCCCCACCCGAAACGCGCACCCAAGCGGGCCTGGCCAGGCAGCGTTCGGTCAGTTCCGCGGTCATGCCGTGCCGTTGCGAGGGCTTGGCCCAAGTCGGCGAAGGCGCTTGCACTTTTTTCACTTCGCGGGATGATGGTGGTCGGTGCTGACGGACGGGAGGGGTCATGTCCACGGAAGCGATCATGCCGGCTGATGGGGAACATCCCTCGTTGACCGAGCTGGCCAACTTGCTGCATGACGGTGCGGGGGAGTTGGCAGTGCGCCGCGGCGGGGAGCAGGTGGCGGTTCCTGTGTCGATGCGGGATGTGTTGACCAGGATCGCCGATGTGCTTGCCTCTGGCCGTGGCGTGGCGGTCGTGCCGGTCGACCGGGAGTTGACGACGACCGAGGCGGCCGGGTTGCTCGGGGTGTCCCGACCGACGTTGATCAAGTTGCTGGAGGCTGGTGAGATCGGTTACTCGCGGCCGAACTCCTCGCGCCGGATCCCGCTGGAGCAGGTGCTGGCCTACCGGGACCGGCGTGGTCAAGCTCGGCGAGCGATCCTCGACGAGTTGACCGCCGACGCAGTCGAGATGGGCATGTACGGGCAGCCCGCACCGGTCGAGACGGATGACGCGGCCTGAGGCGTGACGACGATCGCGGTCTTGGACGCCAACGTTCTGATCCCCAACGCACTGTGCGACCTCCGGCTGCGGCTGGCCGAGGAGGAGTTGTACCAGCCGCGCTGGTCACCGGCCATTCTTGAAGAGGTTCGACGGCACGTGCCGGTGTCACCGGCGGCGATCGAACGACGGTTCGCGTTCATGAACGCCGCGTTCGAGGACGCGATGGTTACCGGGTATGAGGCGCTGATCGACCAGATGGACAACGATCCGAAGGACCGACATGTGCTGGCCGCGGCGGTAGCCGCCGGAGCAGACTCGATCATCACCTGCAACCTCCGAGACTTCCCGCTTGCCGCCTGCGAACCGCACGGGGTGGTCGCCGAACATCCCGACGTCGTACTGCTGGACATGTGGGCCCGCGAGCCGCGCATCTTGCTGCGGGTCCTTGGCGAGCAGGCGGCCAGTACCGGCCGTCACGGTACGCGGCTGAACGTCCACCAGATCCTCGACTACCTGGCCACCGCCGGAGCGCGCAGGTTCGCCGCAGCGGCTCGGAGTGCGTCGCCTCCGGACGGCGTCCCACCGTTGCCGTGCCCCACGCCCCGGTTACCTCGATCGCGGGATTGCCCGCAGGCGCCGTGGTCCGGCAGCGTGCAAGGGTGAACCGGGTGAAGCACGGTGCCGACGCGCCCGGCCCGACGAAGCGTCGAGCCGGGCGCGTCGATCGAGCTAGGCCACGAAGCGGGACCGGCGCCGGCGTCCGATCACGAAGCCCGCGCCGCCGAGGAGCAGGAGCACCCCGCCGATGCCGGCCACGGTCGCGGTGTCGGTGCCGGTCACGGGCAGCCCGCCGCCCTCGCCGCCGCCGGGAGCGCCCGGGGTCACGGAGGGGGCGGCGGTCGGCACGACTGTCGTCGTGGCGCTCGGCGTGGGAGTGGGCTGAGACGGCGTCGGCGTCGGCGTGGGCGTGGACGCGCAGTCAAGCTCCCGTGCGATGTACAGGCCGTAGTTCAGGTACACCAGGTAGGCATCGATGCTCGGGGCGTCGAGCACCTTCTGCGTGGCCGCCTGAACGTTGGGGCCAGCGTCCGTCAGCGTCCGCACCACCGTGACGCGCAGCGCCACCGACCAGGCGCTGTGCACGCCCGTCTTGAGGAACGTGCGCAGCTCGTCCTCGGAGCCCTTCAGCGCCTTCTGGATGGCGTCCGGCAGAACCGGCAACGACTCGGCGTTCGCCTCGGTCAGGATCTGGGCGGTCAACACACGCAACTCGGTGTTGCTGGCGGTGTCCAGGTCGATGGTGATGAGGTCCCGGATGTCCTTGTAGACCTTGCGCTCGACCGTCTGGCAGGCCGCGTCGAGCCCGGGATGGCCGGTCTGCGCCAAAGCCGGTGCCGCCGGAATCAGCAAGGCCAGCGCCATGAGGACGCCGGCCGGAATCTTCCATCGCATGTGAATCTTCCTCCCCGTTGGACAAACACGGAGATGCTACCGACAGCGGCCGGCGAGCACATTCCCATCGTCAAAATTCGATGCGAGGTTGCCCATGCGATGGCGGCCTACCTCGGGCCTCTTGCTCGGTCGCCCCGCTGCTTCGGATCTCCGGCGGACGGCAGCGGCACCACGCGCTCGTCGTGCACCCTGATCTCTGCGCGGAAGCGGTGGGCGGCCGGATGCCAGATCTCCTCGAACGGCCCCATGACGTTGTCGCCGATGCCGCGGCGACGGACCCGGGCCGCCAGCCACGCGAGGAAAACCAAGACGGTCGTCAGGCAGCCGGCGACCAGCGCGATCGCCAGAAGCTCATCCACCGTTCCAGCCTAGGCCTCGCGGCCTCACGCGTGACGGGGCCGCGCAACCGGGCGCGCGTACGGCATGCTGTTCGCCATGGCGATCCTCGACCCGAAGGCGGACCTGCTCGACTATCTGCGCGGGGCACGTGAAGCGGTGGTGTGGAAGCTCGACGGGCTGAGCGAATACGACGCCCGCCGTCCGCTGACGCCCACCGGGACGAACCTGCTGGGCCTGGTCAAGCACCTGGCCCGCGGCGAGTTCGGATACTTCGGTGAGACCTTCGGACGCCCGAGTGACGCCGTACCGCGATGGCCCGAGGGGGAAGAGTCGTGGGAGGCGTGGGCACTGCCGACGGAGTCGCGCGAATCCATCGTCGATCTCTACCGACGGGCCTGGGCACACGCGGACGCGACGATCGAGGCGTTGCCCCTGGACGCGGTCGGACGGGTGCCGTGGTGGGGCGACGGCGGCGACGTGACGCTGCATCAGATCCTGGTCCATATGACCGCCGAGACCCAACGCCACGCCGGGCATGCCGACATCCTCCGGGAGTTGATCGACGGCACGGTCGGTCTTCTTCCCACGACCACCAACGTCCCGGCGTCCGACGCCGCGACCTGGACCGCGCATCGGGACATGGTGGAGCGGTACGCGCGGGAGGCCGCCAGCCGATGAGGCTCCCCGGCTGCGTCATCGGCTGGGGACGTCCCTCGTCCGGCGGGCGGAGACAACCCGTTCAGCCACCGACACAAGAAGCATGGCGATCGCACCTACCACGGCGAGCGTCCACCAGGGCCAGTCGCGGAGGAAGAACCCGGATGCTGCCAGGACGGCGATGGTCGACAGATACACGAGGTTCATCGGCCTGCGCATGCCGCTCAGTCTAGATGGGCGGGGCACTCGCGTCGGCTCAGGAAAGTCACCACCGGCCGGTCGGCGTTGCTCACCCTGGCGCACGTCGCGACGAACCGCCACCCAGGATCAAGATGGCTCCGCCGTCGCGCTAGCTGGCATCGATGAACAGGTCGGCGTAACGGTGCAGGTACAGCGGCCAGCCCTGGTCGTCAGCGACGCCGTCACGAACCGACTCCCAACCCGGACCGTGCCGGTCCAGGTTGCGGTGCTCCAACTCGATCCGGGTCCGCTGCGGTGTCTCGGCGACGAACCGGACCTCGACCTCGCTGGCGTTTTCCGGGTCCTGTTCGACCTGCCACGTCGGGCTGATGTCCCAGCTGAACAGGACGCGGTCCGGCGGCTCGAAGGCGAGGATCCGGGCCCAGGCGCACTCGCTGCCGTCCTCGGCGCGGTCGTAGATGTGTCCACCGACTTTCGGCTCGAACACCGTCTCCACGATCGGTGACTCCAGCAGGTTGTGCTCCTTCGGCTTGAAGTCGCCGAACCGGGCCGTGAACACCGCGAACGCCCGTTCGACGGGCGCGTCGACCACGATCTGCCGCCGTACCACCGTGTTCGTGCCACTCATGATTCCTCCTCGTCGGGACGCTCGGTGGCGTCCTTGAAGCCGTCCAGGGCCCGACTCCAGTAGGTGTCGAGTTGATCTCTCAACGCGGCCACGCCGGCGGGATTGAGCCGGTAGACACGCCGCGTACCCGCGGTGCGGTCCGTCACCAGGCCGGCGTCCTTCAGCACGCGCAGATGCTGCGATACGGCCGGCCGGCTGACCGGCAGCATCCCGGCCAACTCGCCGACGGCCCTCGGCCGCTCCGCGAGACACGCGATGATCGCCCGTCGCGTCGGGTCGCCCAGGGCGTCCCACCCATCCTCGATTCGGTAAGTGGCCACGAACGGTAAGCTACGACTTACCACGGGCTTCGTCAAGCTCTGGCATTGTCGTCGGCATGGCCACCGAGAATCGCGACGTGGACCTCGGCCGCCGGCTGTCGCATGTGCGCTGGCTCGCGGGTGGCACCGGAACGGGCAAGAGCACCCTCGCCCGCGCCCTGGCCGAGCGCCACGACGTGCTGATCTACGACGGTGACCACGCGGAGCGCGGCTACGTCAGTCGGTGCACCGCCGCGGAGCAGCCCTACCTATGGGCGTTACTGCACGCCTCGGACGCGCAGCGGTGGAACGGCCGCAGCGCGCAGGAGGTCTTCGCGTCGATGCCGAGCCTGCACGGGGAGACGTTCGGCTTCGTGGTGGACGACCTGCTGGCGCTGCCCGCGGACCGGCCCGTCCTGGTCGACGACTTCCGCACGCTGCCCCGCGACGTCGCTCCGCTGCTGACATGGCCGGAGCAGGCGGCGTTCCTGCTGCCCACGCCGACGTTCCGGCACGGGGCGCTACGCGCGCGGTTCGCCGACCCGGTCCGGGCCCGGGCGAACTGGGGCGAGAGCGACCACGGTGAGGCGCTCGCCCTGCGGCTGGCTCGCGACGAACTGTGGGACGCCGAAGTCCGCCGCCAGGCCGCGCGGTCAGGGCTGCCGGTGGTCACCGTCGACGGCTCGCGGGACGTGCTCGACCTGGCCGACGACCTCGCCGCCCGGTTTCGGCTGGGCCGATGAACCGCCGGGTCCGGCGGTTGCCCGTCATTGCCACAGCCGGTCCGGTCACGTAGCGTCAGCGCTCGTGAACACCGGACCGGCTCGACGCCATGCACGGATTGGCGATCCGGTGGAGGGCTGACCGCACGGCGGGTGCGCGATCAGCACCTTTCCGGCTCGGCACGTGGACCTCCGCGCGGCCTGCGCAGCGAAGGTTTCCATTCGTGTCGAGCACCGCGAGGTCAACCACATGCCAGTCACGTTCAACCACACGATCATCGCCACCCGGGACCGCGACGCCTCGGCCCGGTTCTTCCGGGAACTGCTGGAACTGCCGGCGGCCCCGTCCTGGGGCCCGTTCACAAACGTCCAGCTCACCGACGGCGTGCTGCTCCAGTTCGCCGAGCCGCCGGTGGAGATCCAGATGCAGCACTATGCGTTCCTGGTCGACGACGACCTCTTCGACCGCGCGTATCGGCGGCTGTGCGACCAGGGCGTCGAGCACTGGGCCGACCCGCAGATGCGACGCCCCGGCGAGATCAACAACGAGCACGGCGGCCGGGGTGTCTACTTCAAGGACCCTGCCGGCCATGCCATCGAGCTGATCACCCGCCCGTACCTGTAGTTGTGTCCGCGCTCCGGCGCGACGCCTGAGCCGCAGGCGTGGCAGCCGGAGCGCGGCACCTCCGCTGAGCGGCGCGACCCGGGTCACGCGTGCGCGATGCTGGCGGTGTCGCGACGGTGGCGCGGCGCGTCGATCTCGTCGAGCAACGCGATCGCGAAGTCCGCGTAGCTGATCCTGCTGGCCGGATCGCCGTGCTCGGCCAGCCGGTAACGCCCGGTGCGGGTGCCGTCGCGGTCGAAGTCGCCGGCCGGCGCCACGTACGCCCAGTCGAGGTCGCACGTCCGCAGCTCCGCCAGGCCCGCCGCGTGACCCAGGTAGAAGGGGCGGTATTCCTCCGGGAAGCCGGGTTCGTCCATCAGGGCGCCGCCCGACGCGCCGGGAAGCACCGGTGCGAGGCCGACGACCACCAGACGGCGTACGTCCGCCTTCGCCAGCCCGGCGGCCAGGGCGCGGGAGGACGCGGTGAAGAAGTCGAGCGGCGGCACGGTCAGGTCCACCGCCGCGCTGATCGCCGCGTCGTGTCCGGTGGCCACCCGTGCGACGTCGGCCGCGTCGGTGACGTCGCCTGCCACCACCCGGGCGTCGGCCATGTCGCGGTGGCGCGCCGGGTCGCGTACCACGGCGGTGACCTGGTGGCCACGTCGCCGCGCCTCGGCGACGGCCTGCCGCCCGGCGCGACCGCCGGCCCCGAAGACCACGATGTCCATGTGGATACGCCTCTCGCCATCGCCGGAACCCCTACGCCCGGCCGGTGCCGCCGACGCTATCGAGCGTCGCGGTTACCTCGGGGATACCGGCTATCGTCGGCGCCATGAGGCAACCGCTGCCCGCCGACATGTTCGACGAGCTGTGCCCGTCCTCGCTCAACCCGATCCGGTTCGGCGACAAGTGGGCGGCGCTCATCATCCGGTGCCTGGAGGGTGGGCCGCGCCGGTTCTCCGAGCTTCGCGTGCCGCTGCGCCGGGTCACCCCGAAAGTGCTCACCCGGTCGCTGCGCGCCCTCGAACGCGACGGTCTGGTCACGCGCACGGTCCGCGCCGGGCGTGCTGCGCACGTCGAGTACGAGTTGACGCCGCTCGGTCGCAGCATGCTCGGACCGATCGAGGCGGCGTGCACCTGGACCGCGAGGCACTGGGACGAACTGCTCGACGCCCGGGAGTCGTACGACGCAGCCAACCGGGACCGGTGACGTCCCGAGCCGCCCTACGGCGTTTCGGGAAGGGCCGCGGTCACGTCCAGCTCGACCAGTTGCCCGGGAAAGCCCAACTGGGCGACGCCGAGCAGGGTGCTGGCGGTGGTGAACGCGGGTGCCAACGGCGAGGCCAGGAAACACTGCCACACCTGGGCGAGCACGGCCCGGTCGGCGCTCACCACATAGATCACGGTACGCACGACGTGCTCCGGGCCCGCGCCGACCGACCGGAGCGCGGCGAGCACGTTGGCGGCGATCTGGTCGACCTGGGCGTCGACGTCGTCCGTCCCGACCAGGACGCCGGCCGCGTCCAGCGGGCACTGGCCGGCGAGATGGGCGGTACGCCCGGCGGGAACGACGGTGACGTGGTGGTATCCCGGGGTGGAGTGCACGCCCTCCGGGTTGGCGCGAACGATGGTCATGGTCCGCAGCATCGCTGACCCACCCATCGGTGTCACCACATTTCCCCGGCGTGGTGAAGGATCAGCGGATGAGGTTTCCACTGTCGACACCACCGACGATCACCGCCGGCACCATCGCCGCCGGGCCTCAGCCGACGATCCCCGCCGGGGCCGGCGTCGTCCTGCGGCCCTGGGAGGCCGCCGACGCGCCGACGGTCTTCGCCGCCTACCAGGATCCGGAGATCCAGCGCTGGCACACCCGTCGGCCCGTCTCCGAGGAGCAGGTCCGGGAATGGTTCGCGCACTACCGCCGGGCCTGGGCGCGGGAGACGGGGGCGAGTTGGGCGGTGACCCGGGGCGGCGGCGAGGTGCTGGGACGGATGGCCGTGGGCGGCTGGGACCTCGCCGACGGGGTGGCCGGCTGCGCGTACTGGGTGGTCCCGGCCGCCCGGGGAGCGGGCGTGGCCCCGCGGGCGTTGCGGGCGGTCAGCGCCTGGGCCCTCGCCGAGGGTCGCTTCCACCGTCTGTACCTGGACCACTCGACCCGCAACCACGCCTCCTGCCGGGTCGCGGTAAAGGCCGGGTTCCGCCTGGAGGGCACCAAGCGCAGCGACGCCGTCCACGCCGACGGCCGGCACGACATGCATCTGCACGCCCGCGTCCGAGGCGACGATTGACCGCGGCGAGCTGCGGCGGCGCCCTGTCGGTGCCCTCCCTTGCACTAGCGTGGGAACGGTGGGAAAGCATGCTGCGAGCTACGAGCCGCTGACCGTGGCGCGCCTGGGGCTCTGCTCACCGGGCGGACGACAGCCGGCGGTGGCGGTTGGTGGCGGAGTTCCTGGAGGAATACCGCTGGGAACCCCGTGAAGACCGCGGGACGCTGTTGGAAGGGGAACCCGCATACACGGGAGACGAGCACTGGGACGTGTTCCTCGCTGCCCTGGCCGAGCATCTGAGCGCGAAGGATGGGCGCGGTGCGCCGCCGTGGGTCGAGACGCGGTCGTTGCGCAGGTTCTGGTTCCCGTTCAACACGAGCGCCGCCCGGGTGGATGCGGTCGTCCACGCGCCGGCCGCCTTCCGCCGCCGTGGTGTCTACGTGTCGGCGCACGAGTTGGATGTGGCATGAACTCTGATGATCCGCTCCTGGACCGTGCCGCGATCGAGGATGCCTTCCGCCGGCTCGGTGACCGTCTGGCGAAGCGCGGCGTGGTCGCGGACCTCTACGTTTTCGGCGGGGCGGCGATGGCCTTGGCCTACGACGCACGACGAGCGACACGAGACATCGACGCCGTGTTCCAGCGCCCGCGTCCACGGGGACGAGTGACCGCCTACGCCCACGGCGGCGGGTAGCGGCGGACGTAGTCGCGCGCCCGGGGGAGGGGGTCCTGCCAGTATTGGTGCGGCATGCGTGAGAGGTGCGCCCGGCAGAACGCAGCCAGGTCGTCACCGATCGCCACCCGGTCCAATGGGCGGCGTTCGAAGTCCTGGTTGGACGCGAGCAAATCCGGCTCAGGGTTCCAACCGGAGTGGTCGAACGCCCACCCCGCCCAGAACGCGTACACGTGGAAGACCTGCGGATCGTCGGAGTAACGTACCCCGGCCATCTCGATCGCCCGGTCCGGGTAGGTGTCCCGGCACACCCAGGCCAGGATGTGGCACGCCCCGGCGGCGAAGAACGCCTGGTCCGTCCGTCGCCAGGAGACGCGCTGGTCCGACCGTTCGAGCGGCGTCCGGCGAAAGCGTCCCGCCGCCACCGCTGCCATGCCCGTACGCTAGCGGTTCCTGGCCCTCCGCTCGACCGCCCGACGCCGATCACAGATGCTGACCGTGTCCACCTGTGGCACCCTCGCGTCATGGGCGGGCAGCGTGCGGCGTGGTATCGCCTCACCAGGAAGTGGTTTCGCCTCACCAGGAAGCAGCGCGGCGTGGTGGTCGCGGCCATGGGGCTGGCCCTCGTCGGGCTGGTGCTGGCGCTGACGGTCAACCCGGCCCTCGGAGCCATGGTCATCGCGGTGGCCGCGCTGGTCATCATCTTCACGCAGATCTTCGCCCCACCGGACTGAACCCCAATTCCACCGCCGGCCCGCATGGGCGGCGACAACCGCCCCCACCCACCCACAACGGTCCAGCCGGGTGGAAGTCGGCGGCTGATCAAGGGGTTCGCGTCGCCGCGGAGATCGACTCTGACGCAACCCCTTGATCATGCCCCCGAAGGGCCCAGCTGAGCGGACAAGGAGAGGGTGATCATGAGGTTGGCGGCATCAACGGAGATCAACACCGCCGTCAACCTCATGATCGCGGCGTCGGAGGCGAGGGGTTGCGGACCCTTCCCGTCGTGGAGGGGGGTGTGGCGAGGTGCGGTCAGGTGGCGGGGGAGGACCGGACGGGCGGATGTGAAGGCGAGCTGTGGTCGCCTCGGGTGGCCGGGGGCGCCGCTGATGTCAGAGGCGCTCACCCGTGTGGATGTGGAACGAAGTCCGCGGCGATTCCGGCGGCGTCCCCGTCACCGGACAGATCGGCCTGCCCGGAGAGGGAACCGATCCCGGTGCGGTTGGTCCCGACCGCGCGGGCTGCCTCGTCGCCTTCGACCTGGCCCGTCATGCCCGACGGCTGGAGAAAGCACGCGGGTGAGAGAGTGACAGCGTGCGGGTGGGGATACTCGGGCCGTTGGAGGTCCGCGACGGCGGGCAGGCGGTCGACGTCGCCGGGGCGCGGCTGCGGGCGCTGCTGATCCGTCTCGCCCTGGACCCGGGCCGCCCGGTGAGCGTGCCGGCGCTGGCCGAGGCGCTCTGGGCGGACGCGCCGCCCGCCGACACCGCGAACGCGGTGCAGACGCTCGTGTCCCGGTTGCGTCGGGCCGTGCCCGGCCTGGGGGTACGCAGCGGTCCGGCCGGCTACCGGCTCGACCTGGACCCCGACGACGTGGACGCCGAGCGGTTCGCGCGGCTGGCCCGCGCGGGCCGGGAGGCGTTGCGCGCCGGCGACGCGGACACCGCCCTCGCCATGTTGCGGGACGCGCTGGCGCTGTGGCGGGGTCCGGCGCTGGCCGAGGTGGCCGACGCGCCCTACGCGACCGCCGCCGGGGCGCGGCTGGCCGAGGTGCGGCTCACCGCGCAGGAGGACCGGATCGAGGCGGAGCTGGCCACCGGCCGACCGGAGCTGCTCGTCGCCGAGCTGGACGAGCTGACCGCCGCGCATCCACTGCGGGAGCGGCTGGCCGCGCTGCACCTGCGGACGCTCGCCGCCGCCGGGCGACCCGCCGAGGCGCTCGGCGCGTACGAGCGGATCCGCGAGCGGCTCGCCGACGAGCTGGGGGTGGACCCCTCGCCGGAGTTGCGGGCCGCGCACCTGGCGGTGCTGCGGGGCGAGGCGGGCCCGTCGCCGGCGCCCGTCGCGCCGCGGGGGAACCTGCGCACCGCGCTCACCACGTTCGTCGGGCGGGACGAGGACCTGCGCCGGCTCACCGGGCTGCTCGCCGGCAACCGGCTGGTCACGCTGATCGGGCCGGGCGGGGCCGGCAAGACCCGGCTGGCCGGGGTCGCGGCGGCCCGGCTGGCCGGTGGTGTGCCGGGTGGCGCCTGGCTGGTCGAGCTGGCCCCGATCACCGACCCGGCCGACGTGCCGCGGGCGGTGCTCGACACGCTCGGCCGGCGCGACCTGCCGCGGGAACCCGCCCGACCCACGTTCCGCGACACGCTCGGGCGGCTTGTCGACGCCATCGCCGGCGCGGAGACGCTGATCGTGTTGGACAACTGCGAGCATGTCGTCGAGGCCGCCGCCCGGCTCGCCGAGGAGCTGCTCGGCCGCTGCCCGGGGCTGCGGATACTGGCCACGTCCCGAGAGCCGCTGGGCATCGTCGGTGAGGCGCTGGAGCCCGTACCGCCGTTGCGCCTGCCGCCGGCCGACGTCACCGCGGCCGACGCGGTCGCGTACCCCTCGGTGCAGTTGCTGCGCGACCGGGCCGTGGCCGTGCGCGCCGGCTTCGCGGTGACCGGCGACAACGTCGCGGACGTGGTGGAGATCTGCCGCCGCCTGGACGGCCTGCCGCTCGCCATCGAGCTGGCCGCGGCGCGGCTGCGGACGCTCTCGCCGCGGCAGGTCGCGGCCGGTCTGGACGACCGGTTCCGGCTGCTGACCGGCGGCAGCCGGACCGCGCTGCCCCGGCACCGGACGCTGCGGGCGGTGGTGGACTGGAGTTGGGGGCTGCTCACCGACGACGAGCGCCGGCTGGCCGAGCGGCTCGCCGTGTTTCCCGCCTCGGTCACCGCCGACTCGGCGGCCGGCGTCGCCGGCCCGGCCGCCGCCGCGCTGCTGGACGCGCTCGTCGACAAGTCGCTGCTCCAGGTGGTCGGCGACGGGCGGTTCCGGATGCTGGAGACCATCCGGGAGTACGGGCTGGAGCGGCTCGCCGCCGCCGGGGCGGCCGTCGAGGCGCGCGCCGCGCACGCGGCGTACTTCCGGGACCTGGTCCGGACCGCCGAGCCGCACCTGCGTACCGCCGGGCAGTTGCCCTGGCTGCGGCTGCTGACGGTGGAGCGGGAGAACATCGTCGGCGCGCTGCACTTCGCCTGCGACGCCGGTGACGCCGACACCGCGCTGCGGATCGGCGCGGCGCTGGCGCTGCCGCTGATCATCTGGGGCGACGACGGCGGCATCGGCGGTGACGTGCTGGCCCGGGCGCTCGCGCTGTCCGGGCCGGCGCCGGCGGCGGAGCGGGCCGTGGTGCTCGCCATCCGGGTGATCACGGAGATGTTCCACAACGCCGCCGAGCCGACCGACGAGCAGGTCGCGGAACTGACCGCAGCCGTGCGGGCGGCGGAGGGCACGGACCATCCGATCGTGGCGCTGCTCGAACCGGCGCTGTCGATCTTCACGGATGACACGGCCGCCGGGATCGCCGCGGTGGACCGGGCGCGCGGGCACCCCGACCCGTGGACCGACGGGACGCTGCTGGCGATGCGCAGCCAGATCCGGGAGAACGACGGCGACGGCGAGGGCATGCTGCGCGACTCGATCCGCGCCGTCGACGAACTGCGCGCGGTCGGCGAGCGGTGGAGCCTGTCGATGGTGCTGAGCAACTACGCCGACGCGCTGACCAAGCGCGGAGACTTCGCGGCGGCCACCGCCGCGCTGGAGGAGTCGGCCCGGCTGGTCCGCGAACTCACCCCGGGCGCCGAGCCGGGCTTCCAGTTGATCTGGCTGGCGGCCATCCGCGCCCGCTCCGGAGACATGGCCGGGGCCAAGGCCGAGCTGCGCCGGTTCGTCGCCGACCGGGTGGCCGACCGGGACGGCCGGGACGCCGCGTTCGGGCTGATGACGCTCGGCGACATCGCCCGGCTGGAGGGCTCGCTCGACGAGGCGCAGGAGTGCTTCGCCGACGCGATGCGCCGCCAGGAGGCCGCGCCGTTGGTCGCGCCGCAGTTCCGCGGGCTGCTGCTGGCCGCGATGAGTCACCTCGCGCTCGCCCGCGGCGACGTGCCGGGCGCACGCCGGTGCCTGGCCGAGGCCACCGTCCGTGGCCTCGCCGCCCGGGACATGCCGGTGATCGCGGTCATGGCGGTCGGCTGGGTGGCGATCGCCGAGGCGGAGGGCCGGTACGAGCGGGCCGCCGAGATGCTCGGCACGTCCGACTCGCTGCGCGGCTGGCCGGACCGGTCCAACCCGGACGCGCAGCGGCTCGCCGAGCGGCTGCGGGCCGAGCTGGGCGACGACCGCTACGCCGCCGCGTACGCCCGGGGGCACGGCCTGAGCCGGGCCGACGCCCTCGCGTTCGTGGGCGGCGACCCGGCTCGGTGAGACAGGTCAGGCGCGGCGCCGGTACGCGCGGACGGCGAGCGGCGCGCAGACCGCGATGATCGCCACGGTCCAGAGCAGCGACCGGGTCACCGGCCCGGCGACCGGACCGCCGATCATCAGGCCCCGGGCCGCCTCCATCACGTCGGCCACCGGGTTCACCCCGACCCACCACTGCAACCAGCCGGGCAGCGTGTCGGTCGGCACCATCATGTTGGTGCCGAAGGTCAGCGGGAACAACACCAGGAACGCGGTGCCCTGCACGGCGCCGGGGCTGCGCATCACCATGCCGAGCAGCACGCCGATCCAGGTGACCGCGAACGCGAACGCGATGGTCAGCAGGCAGGCCGCAAGCGTGGACAGCGGATCGGTGCCGATCCGGAAGCCGATCGCGTAGCCGAACGCGAGCAGCACGGAGATCGAGACCACGAACCGGACCAGGTCGCCGACCACGGAGCCGACGAGCGGCGCGGACCTGGCGATCGGCAGGCTGCGGAACCTGTCGAAGACGCCCTTCTCGATGTCGGTGTTGAGGCTGACGCCTGTCGCGATGGACGCGAACAGCACGGTCTGCACCATGATCGCCGGCAGGAGGAACTGGAGGTAGGCGTGCTGCGAGCCGGAGATCGCGCCGCCCAGCAGGTAGACGAAGATCAGCACGAAGACGATCGGCTGGAGCGTCACGTCGAGCAGTTGCTCGGGCGTGCGCAGCGTCTTGATCAGACTGCGTCTGGCGAGCGCGAGGCTGTGCCGGGCCAGCCCGAACGGGCGGGAGCCGGCCCGGGGCGCGCTGGTGCGGGGCGGCGTGGCCGCCGTGCGGGTGATCGTGGTCATGCGGCCACCTCCATGGGTTCCCCGGCGCCGTGGCCGGTCAACGTGAAGAACACCTCGTCGAGACTGGGGAGGCGCAACGCCAGCTCCACCACGCCGATGCCGGCGTCGTCGAGCCGGCGGACCACCGCGGTGAACGTGGCGTCGTCGTCCACCGGCACGGTGAGCAGGCCGGGCCGCGGCAGCTCCGGATCGGTCCCGGTGCTGGCCCGCAGGATGTCGGCGACGTCGCCGATCCGGTCCGGCTCGGTCGGCCGGACCACGATGGTCTGGGTGCCGGCGATCCGCTTCAACTCGCCCGGGGTGCCGTGCGCGATCACCCGGCCGTGGTCGATCACCGAGATCTCGTCGGCGAGCGCGTCGGCCTCGTCCAGGTACTGCGTGGTCAGCAGCACCGTGGAGCCGTCGTCGACGAGCGAGCGGACCACGCCCCACATCTCCTCGCGCTTGGCCGGGTCCAGGCCGGTCGTCGGCTCGTCCAGATAGATCACGTCCGGTCGGCCGACCAGGCTCGCGGCCAGGTCCAGCCGGCGGCGCATGCCACCGGAGTACGTCTTGGCCGGGCGTCCGGCCGCCTCGGTCAGGTCGAACCAGGCGAGCAACTCGGCCGCCCGGGCCCGGGCGTCGCGTCCGCTCAGGTCGAGCAGCCGGCCGATCAGCACCAGGTTCTGGGTGCCGGTCAGATCCTCGTCGACCGAGGCGTACTGCCCGGTCAGCCCGATCATCCGGCGTACCTTCCCGGCGTCGGCGACCACGTCGTGGCCACCGACCGTGGCCCGGCCCCCGTCCGGGCGCAGCAGGGTGGCGAGGATCCGCACCGCAGTGGTCTTGCCGGCGCCGTTCGGCCCCAGCACCCCCAGCACGGTCCCCCGTCGTGCGGCGAGGTCGATCCCGGCCAGCGCGGTCGTCGTACCGAACCGCTTGACCAGGCCCTCCGCCTCGAATGCGTATGTCATGGCACCGACCATGGCCGGCGCCGCTGGCAGCGCACGCACACGCCGCTGGCAGCGGCGCTGTTCCTATTCGCCGACGAGCAGGGGGCGGTGCGCGGTCCAGAGCCAGCGCAGGTGGTCGCGCAGCCGCTGCGGGCTCGCGACCCAGCCCTCGTCGGCGTAGCGCAGCAGCCGCCCGACCTCGCCGGCCACCAGGTCGTAGCCGGCCGCGCCGGTCTCCGGGACCGGCTCGTGCGGAGCGACCGCGACCGGCAGTGGGACCATCGGAAGCCGCAGCCCGGCGGCGTCCGCGGCCCGCAGCACCGTCAGATAGACCCGGACCAGGTGGTACGGGGAGACGACGAGCGCCACGCTGCCGATGCCCAGGGCCCGGACCCGGTCGACGATCCAGGCGGCCTGCCGGCCGGTGTCGGTGGCCGGCTCGGCCTGGAGCACGACGCCGTCGACCCGGCGCAGGCCGAGATCGCGCAGGCGGTCGAGTGTCAGCGGCCGGTGGGTCCGCTCGGCCGGGTTGGTGCCGGCCACCAGCAGGTGACGCAGCGCCGGGCCGGCCTCCCAGGCGCGGATCGCGTCGGTGAGCCGCCAGTCCTCGCCCTGCCCGGTGGGCACGACAAGCGCGTCGACCCGCTCGGCGGCCCGACCGGGGATGGTGAGGATCATGGTGACCGCCTCCAGCAGCGCCAGGAGCCGGTCCGGCGGGACGTCCGCGAACGCCTCCGGCCGCACGATCCGGGGCAGCGCGCCGTACCTGGGGGACACACTCGTCACGCACGCGATCTTGCCACCTCCGCAGCGCCGGTGGGCGTGTCCGAGCCGGTCTCTCACCTAGGATGGCGGCATGAGCGCTGAGGCCGTCGGCATGCACATGCCCGCCGTCGTGACGCTCGACGACGTGGCGACGATGAACGCCGCCGACCCGAACGGTCACCGCTACGAGACCAGCCCCGACGGGGTCCTGTCGGTCATGCCGCCGCCCGACTCCGAGCACGCGATCATCGCGAGTCGCCCGGGCGCGGAGTCTGGTCCACCGTGACCGATCTGGTGCTGGCTGTCGAGATCGTCTCATCCGGTTTCGGAGGCGATGGACTCGGTGACCAAGGTCCGGGAGTACGCCTCGGCCGGCATTCCGCGTTACTGGGTGGTGGATCGCGACGGTCCGCAGACCGTGACGCTGCACGAGCTCACCGGCGACGGCCGGTACGCCGAACACGCTCGGATGCCGCTGGCCTGGCTCTTGCAGACCGCGCCGGCCGACCACCTCGACGGGTGAACGCCGAGGGGCCCCGCCGAAATCGGCGGGGCCCCGGTCGTGCGCGGGATCGCTCAGGCGAGCGTCTTCAGGTAGTCGGGGTTGGCCTTCAGCCACTCCTCGACCGCCTTCTCCTCGTCGCCCTTGTGCACGTTGAACATCAGGTCCTCCAGCGAGGCGAGCTGGTCACCGTCCATCTTGAACTTCTTCAGCATGTCGGTGACCTCGGGGAAGTCCTCGCCGAAGCCCAGCCGGGCGAACGTGTTGATCTGCTCGGCCTGGCCGAGGGTGCCCTTCGGGTCGGCCAGGTCCTTCAGCTCGTACTTGGCGTAGGCCCAGTGCGGGTGCCAGAGCGTGACCACGATCGGCTTCTTGTCCTTGATGGCGCCGTCGAGCGCGGCCAGCATGGCCGGGGTGGACGACGTCTTCAGCTTCATCGCGCCGTCCAGGCCGTACTGCGGGATCGCCTGCTCCTGGGTGGCCTTGGTGAGGCCGGCGCCCGGCTCGATACCGATCATCTCGCCGCCGAACGTGCCGGCCTTGCCGGCCAGGTCCGCAAGCGAGTCGACGCCCTCGACGTACGTGGGCACCGCGATGCTGAGGCTGGCGTCGTCGTGCCAGACGCCCAGCTTCTCCAGCTTGTCGCCGTACTTCTCCATGTAGGAGGCGTGGGTCAGCGGGAGCCAGCCGTCCAGGAACAGGTCGATGTCGCCGTTGGCGAGACCGCCGTAGACCAGACCGGCCTCCAGGTTCTTGAGCTGGACCTCGTAGCCCTTCTCCTTGAGGATGTTCTCCCACAGGTGGGAGGCGGCGATCGCCTCGTCCCAGGCCATGTAACCGATGGTGATCTTCTTGTCGCCGCCGGACCCGGACGCGCCGTCGGACTCGTCGCCGCAGGCGGTCGCGCCACCGAGGGCCAGGGCGGCGGTCACCGCCAGCGCGAGAACGCGCTTCATCGTCGTAAACACAGAACTTCCTTTCCTTGCGGGGTTGCCGGTGGTTCCGCGTGGGCGGAACCGGGGGTGCCGGCGGGGAGGGCTACCGGTCAGGCCGCCTCGCGCGCCAGGCGCTGGGCCCGGGCGGAGGGGAACCGGTCGCCCGCGGAGTCGGTGAGCCGGTCGAGCACGACGGCGAGGACCACGACGGCGATTCCGCCTTCGAACCCGGCACCCACCTCGACCTGGGACAACGCGAAAATGATCACGTCGCCGAGGCCGCCGGCGCCGACCATGCCGGCGATGACCACCATGGACAGGGACAGCATGATCACCTGGTTGACGCCGGTCATAATGGTCGGCAGCGCCAGCGGCACCTTCGTGCGCAGCAGCACCATCCACGGCGGGGCGCCGAAGGACTCGGCGGCCTGCACGATCTCCTTGTCGACCTGGCGCAGGCCCAGCTCGGTCAGGCGGACGCCGGGCGGCATGCTGAACACCACCGTGGCCAGCACGCCCGGCACGGTGCCGATGCCGAAGAAGAACAGCGCCGGGAGCAGGTAGACGAACGCGGGCATGGTCTGCATGAAGTCCAGCACCGGCCGGGCCACCGCGGACGCCCGCTTGTTCTCGGCCACGAAGATGCCCAACGGGATCGCCAGCAGCAGGGCGAGCAGGCTGGCCACGAGCACCTGCGCGAGCGTGCTCATGGTCTCCTCCCAGTACGGCATGCCGGCCACCAACAGGAGGCCGACGGCCGCGCCGAGGGCGAACTTCCAACCGCGCAGCCACCAGCCGAGCCCGGCCAGCACCGCCACGACCGCCACCGCGGGCACGCCGTTGAGCAGCTGTTCGAGCGGGCCCACAAGTCCCTCGACCACGGCCGTGACGGCGTCGAAGAGCGGGCCCAGGGTACGGGTGGCCCAGTCCACGCCCGCCTCGATCCACTCGCCGAGCGGCACCCGGGGCAGCGCGGCGTCGAGCGGGAATTCGCGCAGGCTCATGCCGGGATCTCCTCTTCGACCGTCGGCTCGTCCGGTGTCGTGCTGGCCAGGGCGCTGAGCAGCGTGATCCGGGGGATCACCCCGGCCAGCCGGCCCCGTTCGTCGAGGACGGCCACCGGGTGCTGGCTCTCCGCGCAGTCGGCGAAGAGGTCGGCGACCGAGGTGTCCTCGGCGACGGTGCGGACCCGCTCGGTCGAGACGTACCCGTCGAGGGTGGTCCGGTTCTCGCGCAGCGCGCGCAGCACCTCGTCCTCGGTCACCGTGCCGAGGAACCGCTTGCCCGGGCCGGTCACGTAGACCACCGAGGTCTGGGTCTCCCGCAGCGCCTTGGCGGCGACTCGCGGGCCGGCGCTGACGTCGAGAACGTGGTGCGGCTTCTCCATCACCGAGGCGGCGGTGAGGATGCGGGTGCGGTCCACGTCGGCCACGAACTGCGCCACGTACCCGTTGGCCGGGTCGGTGAGGATCTCCTCCGCCGTGCCGATCTGGACGATCCGGCCGTCCCGCATGACCGCGATCCGGTCGCCGAGGCGCATCGCCTCGTTCAGGTCGTGGGTGATGAAGATGATCGTCTTGCCCAGCTCGGCCTGCAGCTCCAGGAGCTGGTCCTGGATCTCCCGCCGGATGAGCGGGTCGAGCGCCGAGAACGCCTCGTCCATGAGCAGGATGTCGGTGCCGGCCGCGAGCGCGCGGGCCAGGCCGACCCGCTGCCGCATGCCGCCGGAGAGGTCGTGCGGGAGGTGGTCCGCCCACTCGGTCAGGCCCACCATGCGCAGCGCGTCCATCGCGCGCTCGCGCCGTTCGGCCTTGGGTCGGCCGGCGACCTCGAGCGCGTACCCGGCGTTCTCCGCCACCGTGCGGTGCGGCATGAGCGCGAAGTGCTGGAAGACCATGCTGATCTTGTCTCGGCGCAGCTTGCGCAGGGCGGCGGGCTTGAGCGAGGTCAGGTCGACGTCGTCCACCCGCACGGTGCCCGCGGTGGGCCGGAGGAGGCCGTTCAGCATCCGGATGAGGGTCGACTTCCCGGAGCCGGACAGGCCCATCACGACGAAGATCTCGCCGGGGCGTACGTCGAAGGTCGCGTCGATGACGGCGGCCGTGGCCGACAGGCCGGCCAGGGCCTCGGCGCGTGGCGCGCCGTCCGCCAGGCGTCTTACCGCTTCGTCAGCTCGGTTCCCGAATATTTTGTAGAGCGACTGCACTGCGAGCGCGGACACGATCCCCTCTCCGACGCCGGCCGCCGGCGGGGCGGTCTTCGGTCTCGTCCGTGATATCAACTTCGGTCACGTGCGGGCCATGAGGGCCGGCAAGGAAACCTACCGACGTCATCGCGATTAATCCAACCGGCACTGCGGGGAATGTGGACCACCACACAAAAACCGGCGGTCGAATTCGGTCGTCGAGGGCATCCGGTATGCGCGCGCCACGCTTCTCCGGACGACGTTTCCGCTGGTAGGAGCGTTGTTTCCGGTTATCCACGCAGACTGTTGCATATGAAGAAACTGATAACCAATCGTCACGCGATTGTCATATCCGACCGACCGTGTCGCGGATTACGGTCGGCTCCGCCGTTCCATTCCGTAATGGGGTGGCGACGATTCCCGTCGAGTGCGGCCCCCGCCGGCCGGCGGGTCAGCCGGTGCGGCCGGGTGCCTCGTCGGGGCCCAGTTGCCGGGCGACGATCCGCAGCGCACGGGTCAGCTCCTGCGCCGAGGGCGCGGCGTCCGGGTCCACCAGGCACTGGGCGGCCACGCCGCCGAGCAGCGCCTGGTGGAACGCGCCGAGGGTGAGCGCGGTGCCCTCGTCCGTGCCCGGGCCGAACCGGTGGAACACCTCGGCCAGGCCGAGGCGGGCCCGGCGGTTGGCGGCGGCGAACGCCTCGCGTAGCTCGGGGGCGCGGTCCATCCGGGCGATCAGCTCGAACTGGACCGCCCAGAGCGGGCGCAGCCGGACGATCGACTCGATGATGCGCTCCCAGGCCAGCTCGAACCGCTGCTCCGGGTCGGCGTCCGGGTCGGCGTCGTGGGCCAGTGCGCGGTCCAGCTCCTCGCCCCACTCCGCCATCGCCTCGAACAGCGCCTCGTCGAGCAGCGCCCGGGTGGTGCGGAAGTGGTAGCCGATGGCGGCGAGGCTGGTGCCGGCCGCGGCGGCGACGTCGCGGGCGGTGGTGGCGGCGTAGCCCTTCGCCATCAGGCAGCGCTTCGCGCCGGCGAGGAGATCTTCCCGATTTCCCATGGAGAGCAGCGTACCGAGAATCTTGAACATCTGTCTTGCACAAACGTCTGACACACCCGTACCGTCGCTGTCATGACCGATGTCCTGATTTCCGGCGGCGGTGTCGCCGGCTCCGCGCTCGCCTGGTGGCTGCGGCGCCACGGCCTCCGGCCGACAGTCGTGGAACGGGCCCCCGCGCCCCGCGACGGCGGCTACAAGGTCGACGTCCGGGGCGCGGCCCTGACCGTGCTGGACCGGATGGGCCTGACCGGGCAGGTGCGCGCCCACGACACCGGGATGCGGCTGGCCCGCTTCCTCGACGGGCGCGGCCGGCAGCTCGCCACCATGGACGCCGCCCTGTTCGGCGGCCGATCGGACGACGACGTCGAGATCATGCGCGGCGACCTGACCCGGATCCTGCGGGCCGCCGCCGGCGACGTGGAACACCGCTTCGACGACTCGGTCACCGCGCTGCGCGCCGACGCCGACGGGGTCGACGTGACCTTCGCGCGGGGCCCGCGCCGTCGCTTCGACCTGGTCATCGGCGCCGACGGGCTGCACTCGACGGTACGGCGGCTCGCGTTCGGCCCGGCGTCGCGCCACCTGCGCCCGCTCGGGCACCACATCGCCATCTGCACCGTGCCGGCCGGATTCGGCGAGGAGCGGGTCGAGCTGCTGCACCCGGCACCCGGGCGGAGCGTGGGCGTCTACCGGACCGCGGGCGCGCCCGACGCCCGGGCGCTGTTCCTCTTCCACTCGCCCGGCGACGCGGGAGACCACGGCGACCCCGGGGACCGCGGTGACGTGGCCGCCCAGCGGGCGCTGCTGGGCCGGGCCTTCGCCGGGGCCGGCTGGCGGGTGCCCGAGCTGCTCGCCGCGCTGCCGGACGCGCCCGACCTCTACCTCGACGAGATGAGCCAGGTGCGGATGGCGAGCTGGTCGGCCGGCCGGGTCGGGCTGGTCGGCGACGCCGCCTACGCCGCCTCACCGGCGTCCGGCCAGGGCACCAGCCTCGGGCTGGTCGGGGCGTACGTGCTGGCCGCCGCGCTGGCCGAGGCGGGCGGGAACCCGGCGGCCGGATTCGCCGCGTACGAGCGTCGGATGCGGCCGTTCGTCGCGGCGAACCAGGCGCTTGCCGAGCGCAACTTGAAGGGCATGGTGCTCGGCTCGGCCGGGCAGATCCGGTTCCAGACGCTGATGCTGCGCCTCCTGCCGCGCCTGCCCGGCCGGGAGCGGATGATCAGCCGGGTGGCCGAGCCGATCCGCCGGGCGGCCACCGCGATCACGCTGCCGGACCTGCCGACCCGCGCGACCTGAGATCAGGGACCAGGCGGCCCTATGCTCGGGGGATGGAACTTCGGATCTTCACCGAGCCTCAGCAGGGGGCCAGCTACGACGAGCTGCTCGCCGTGGCGCGCCGGGCGGAGGAGACGGGCTTCGCCGCGTTCTTCCGCTCCGACCACTACCTGAAGATGGGCTCGGTGAGCGGTGACCCCGGCCCCACCGACGCCTGGACCACGCTCGCCGGCCTGGCCCGCGACACCACCCGGATCCGGCTCGGCACGCTGATGAGCGCCGCCACGTTCCGGCTGCCCGGCCCGCTGGCCATCACCGTGGCGCAGGTCGACCAGATGAGCGGCGGCCGGGTCGAGCTGGGCATCGGCGCCGGCTGGTACGCCGAGGAGCACACCGCGTACGGCATCCCGTTCCCGTCCGTGGGCGAGCGGTTCGACCGGCTGGAGGAGCAGCTCGCGGTCATCACCGGGCTCTGGTCCACGCCAGCCGGATCCACGTTCGACTTCCCCGGCAAGCACTACCCGGTCAGCGACTCACCGGCGCTGCCCAAGCCGGTGCAGCGGCCCCGCCCGCCGATCCTGCTCGGCGGCATGGGTCCGAAGCGCACCCCCCGCCTGGCCGCCCGCTACGCCGACGAGTTCAACCTGCCGTTCGTCTCCGTCGAGGACACCACGGCGCAGTTCCAGCGGGTGCGGGACGCCTGTGCCGAGATCGACCGGGACCCGTCCACGATGGTCTGGTCCAACGCGCTGGTGCTCTGCTGCGGCCGGAACGACGCCGAGGTGGCCCGCCGCGCCGAGGCCATCGGCCGGGACGCCGCCGAGCTGCGCGCCCACGGCGCCGCCGGCACGCCCGCCGAAGTGGTGGACACGCTCGGCCGGTACGCCGAGGCGGGCAGCGCCCGGGCCTACCTCCAGGTGCTCGACCTGGCCGACCTGGACCACCTGGAGCTGGTCGCCGCTGAGGTGATGCCGCAGCTCTGAGCGGGCCTACGCCCGCCGGACGGTGTCGAGCCGGCCGTCCCGGTCGCTGTCCAGGTACATCACGTCCGGGACGCCGTCGCCGTCGATGTCGACCTGCACCACGTCGGCCACCCCGTCGCCGTCCAGGTCGGTCACCACCTCGACGGAGCCGTCCAGGTGCCGGGTCACGATCGACCGGCTCCGCCCGTCGCGCGGCGGCGGCCCCGGGTGCGGCGTCGGGGCCGGCTCGGGCTCCGGCGTCGGCACCGGCGCGGTCCGCTCCGGTCCGGCCTCGGCGCTGGTCCTGGTCCCGGCACTGTTCCCGGTCCTGGCCCCGGGCCGGTCCGGTCCGGCCTCCGTCTCGTCCGGGTCGACGCCGGTCGGGTCGATCTCCTCCTCCGACGGGTACACGTCACCGTGGAGGCTCGGGTCGCGGTAGCTGCTCATCCGCCCAGGATTCCCGCTTCGACCCCGGAGCAACCCTGCCCGCCCGCGATGGCGGATGATGCAGCGCATGACCGACACCAACTGGGCCGGCAACGTCCGCTGGTCGGCCCGGACCCGGCACCGGCCCACCACCCTGGACGAGCTGCGCCGGCTGGTCGCCGACGCGGACCGGGTCCGGGCCGTCGGCACCGGCCACTCGTTCAACCGGCTCGGCGACACCACGGGCGCGCAGATCGCGCTCGACGGGCTGCCGCCCACCGTCGCGCTCGACCCGGACCGCGGCACCGTCACCGTCGCCGCCGGACTCCGCTACGGCGACCTGGCCACCGCGCTCCAGGCAAAGGGGTACGCGCTGGCGAACCTCGCCTCGCTGCCGCACATCTCGGTGGCCGGCTCGGTCGCCACCGCCACCCACGGCTCCGGCGTCGCCAACCGCAACCTGGCCGCCGCCGTGGCCGCCCTGGAACTGGTCACCGCCGACGGTGACCTGCGCACCGTCGACCGGACCGACCCGACCTTCGCCGGGCTGGTGGTCAACCTCGGCGCGCTCGGCGTGGTCACCCGGGTCACGCTCGACGTGGTCCCCACCTACGCGGTGCGCCAGTACGTCCGGCTCGGCCTGCCCCGGGCGGCGCTGGACGAGGCGCTCGGCGCCGCGTACAGCGTCAGCGTCTTCACCGACTGGCGGTCCGAGCGCTTCGACCAGGTGTGGATCAAGCAGTACGCCGACCAGGCGCCGCCCCCCGCCGACTGGCTGGACACCGTCGCCGCCGAGACGCCGCAGCACCCGGTGCCCGGCATGTCGCCGGAGCACTGCACCGCCCAGTTCGGCGAGCCCGGTCCCTGGCACGAGCGGCTGCCGCACTTCCGGCTCGGCTTCACCCCGAGCAGCGGCGACGAGTTGCAGTCCGAGTGGCACGTGGCCCGCGCCGACGCGGCGGCGGCGCTCGCCGCGCTCGACCCGGTCGCCGAACGGATCGCCGCCGTGCTCCAGATCTGCGAGCTGCGGACGGTGGCCGCCGACGAGCTGTGGCTGAGCCCGAACTTCCGCCGAGACACGCTGGCGCTGCACTTCACCTGGGTCGGCGACCCGGTGGCGGTGGCCCCGGTGCTGGCCGAGGTGGAGCAGCGGCTCGCCCCGTTCGCGCCGCGCCCGCACTGGGGCAAGCTGTTCGACCGCGACCCGGCCGCCGCGTACCCCCGGCACGCCGACTTCGCCGCGCTGCTGCTCTCCTACGATCCGACCGGGAAGTTCCGTACCGACGAGATGGACCGCTACTTCCCCCGAGACTGACGTCCGGCCCGTCGCGGTGCGGCGCGGCCGGGGTCAGCGGCCGGCGGGCGTCGGCGCGCGCATGCTGCCGCGCTGCACCGCGCGGCTGATGTCGCTCGGTGAGACGATCCCGACCAGCCGGTCATCCACCACCACGAGCGCCCGGCCGTCGGTGCACTCGTTGAGCCGGGGGAGCAGGTCGGTGAGCTGCTCGTCCGGCCGGGCCAGCACCAGCTCGTCGGCCCGGCAGGACACCTCGGCCAGCGTGGTAGACGCTCGGCGGTCCGCCGCGACGCCGCGTACCCGGTCCAGCGTAACCAGGCCGACCGGCCGGTCGTTCTCGGTCAGCGGCAACGCCGAGTGCCGGTACGCGAAGAGGTAGTGGTCGACGAAGTCGGCCACGGTCAGGTCGCCGGACGCGGTCTGCGGCTGCGGCGTCATCACGTCCCCGACGCGGATGCCGCGCAGCGCGTCACCCATCCGCGCCTGCCGCTCCTCCATGCCGGCCGCGCCGATCAGGAACCAGCCGATCAGCGCCAGCCAGAGTCCGCCGAAGCCGGCGCCGGACAGGAACCGCCACAACCCGAGGCCGATCAGCACGATGCCCAGCACCCGACCGGCGCCGGCGGCCACCACCGACGCCCGGGTCCGGTCGCCGGTGGCCTTCCACACCGCCGCGCGCAACAGCCGCCCGCCGTCGAGCGGCGCGGCCGGCAGCACGTTGAAGAGCGCCAGCAGCACGTTGATGCCGGCCAGCCAGGACAGCGCGCCGAGCAGCAGCCCGTGCCCGCCGGCCACCGCGACCGCCACCGCGATCGCGCCGAACACCACGCCGATGACCAGGCTGACGAGCGGCCCGACGCCGGCGATCCGCAGCTCCGCACCCGGGTCCTTCGCCTCACCCTTCAACTCGGCGACGCCGCCGAAGAGCCAGAGCGTGATCCCCTCGACCTCGATGCCGTTGCGCTTGGCCACCACCGCGTGCGACACCTCGTGGGCGAGCAGGCCGAGGAAGAAGACCACCGCGGCGGCCAGGCCGGCGGCGACGTAGGCGACCGCGGAGTGGCCGGGGTACGAGCGCGGGAACAGGCTTGCCGACAGCGTCCAGGCGATCAGCACGAAGATGACCAGGACACTCCAGTTGACGCCGACGGGTACGCCCGCGACCTTCCCGAGCCGGAAACTCGCCCTCATCGCTCCGTGATACCCGCCCCACCCACCAACACACCAGCCCCGGCAGCCGTGTGAATGGCGTGAGATCTGCGTGCACTCGTACGTTTCGTACGGCCTGTACAATCAGAGCATGAGTGAGCCCGCTGCCGAACTTCCGATCTCCGATGCCCGCGACAGCCTCGCGGATGTGGTGTCCCGTGCTCACTACGCCGGCCGGATCACCTACGTCACCCGCCGTGGGCAGCGCTTGGCCGCCATCGTCCCCGCCGATTTGGCCGAAGCGATCGAACGAGCAGAGGACGCTGCCGACGTCTCGGCGGCCCGCGACGCCCTCGCTCGGATCGATGCCGGCGATACCCCTGTCCCACTCAGTGAATTGCGTGACGAGCTGGGCCTGTGAGCGTGCCGTCCGAGCAGGTCTTTACCGTGCAGATCGATCGAGCCGCGGCCAAGCTGCTGCGCAAGCTCGACAAGCCCGTACAGGCCCGCCTCGTCGCCGCTCTCGCCGGGCTGGCTACCGAGCCTCGCCCGGCTGGTGTCAAGGCGCTCACCGGTCACCCCGGCCTGCTACGGATCCGGGTCGGTGAATACCGCATCATCTACACCGTTCGCGACGGTGAGCTGGTTGTCCTCGTGATCCACTTGGGCCACCGTGGCGACGTCTACGACACGCTCTGATCGTGATATCGGCCAGATGTTGGGTCGGGGCGGCGACGTTGTTCATCCGGCGGCAGGCCGGGGCGATTCGCTGACCACCGTGGGGGAGAACTCGTTGGCGGCCTCGACCGCCCACTCCAGCGCGAAGTCGGCTTCCTCCTCCCAGCCCGGCTCGCCGCCGACGAAGTGCGACCGGCCGGGGAACTCCCGGTAGCTGGTGATCGCGGTCGAGCCGTGGTAGAGGTTGGCCAGGCTGGTGGCGAGCGACGGCGGGATCACGTGGTCCTCGCCGCCGGCGGTGATCAGCAGCGGGGCGCGGTCGTCGCGCCTGCGGTCGATCTCGGTGGCCGAGTCCGGGTCCAGGTTGGCGAACGAGCCCTCGAAGAGCACGTGGCCGGCGCCGGGGACGGCGTACCGCTCCCAGGCGGCGTCCGACTCCGCCTGGGTGAGCGTGTTGCCGAAGGCGTACCGGAAGTCCTCGGCGGTGAACGGCACCGCGCGGTGGCGGTTGGCCGGGTTGTGCAGGATGGAGAACCCGGAGCGCAGCGTGCTGAGCGGCAGCTTGCGCACGCCCTTGACCGGCGCGGGGTGCACGCCGACGACTGCCGCGCCGAGCCTGCGGTCGAGCAGCAACTGGGCGATCAGGCCGCCGAACGAGTGGCCCATGACGATCGGCGGGCGGGGCAGCTCCCGGATGATCGCCGCATAGTGGTCGACGATCGTGGGGATCCGCTGGCCGGCGATCGGCGTCGGGTCGGCCCGCAGCTCCGCCGGCTCGCGGTCCATGCCCGGCCAGGCCGGGGTGAGCACCCGGAAGCCCCGGGCCGCGTAGCGGTCGGCCCAGTGCTCCCAGCTCCGCGAGGTCATCCAGAGACCGTGGATGAGCACGATCGTGTCGACACGTCCGGTCGGTACGCCCATGGCGCGGGTTACCCGGCCCGGCGGCCCTCACTCCCGACCGGCGCGTTCGCGGCCAGCCCGTCGATCAGCAGGTCCAGGCCGAAGCCGAAGCGCTCGTCGCCAGCGCCGGCCATCAGCTCGTCCAGGTGGCCCAGGACCTGCGGGTAGGTCGACGCCGGTAGGCCCTCGTAGTAGGCCCGGAGCTGTCGGTGCAGGTTGGCCCACCAGGTCGCCGGTTCCTGCCCGGCGGCGCGGGCCTTCTCCGCGTACAGCGCGCCCTCGTAGGCGTCGCCGGCGATGTAGAGGAAGAGCCGGTCGAGGAACCAGGCCGCCCGCTGGGGCGGCACGCCGCCGGCGAGCAGGATCTCCAGCATTCCCTCGGTGACGCGCAGCGCGTTCGGGCCGGTGGGGATGGTGGCGAGCGAGGCGAGCGCCAGGTTGGTGTGGGTGGCGTAGACGCGGTATGCCGCCCAGGCCACCTCGCGGATCTGCGCGGCCCACCGGGTCGGGTCCGGCGCCGGGACCACGATGTCGGCGCTGGCCCGGTCGACGAGCAGTTCGAGCAACTCCTCCTTGCCGGAGACGTGTGCGTAGAGCGACGCCGGCCCGGTGCCCAGCTCCTGGGCCACCCGCCGCATGCTCAGCGCCCCCAGACCCTCCCGGCTGATCAGGGCGAGCGCGGCGTCCACCACGGCCTGCTGGCTGAGCGGCTGGCGGGGGGCCGGCCGGCTGCGGGCGCGGGTGCGCCAGGGCGGGGCGGGTTGGTCGCTCACGGACACCTCCGGTGGTCGGGACTCGAACATCGTACTTGCCGCGAACGCTGTTCGTTGCTAGAACAGTGTTCGACAACGAACGCCGTTCGACCGATCGGGGGAGCCCATGACCATCGAAACCGTGACGCCGGAGCGGGCGGGAACACCTGGCACCGGTCACCGCTGGCGCTGGATCGCGCTCGCGGTGATCCTCAGCGCCGAGGTGATGGACCTGCTGGACGTGCTCGTCACCAACCTCGCCGGCCCGGCCATCCGGGCCGACCTCGGCGGGTCGCCCGCCCTCATCCAGTGGCTCGGCGCCGGCTACACGCTGGCCATGGCCGTCGGCCTGGTCACCGGCGGCCGACTCGGCGACCTGTACGGCCGCCGCCGCATGTTCCTGGTGGGGGTGATCGGCTTCACCGCCGCCTCGGCCCTGTGCGCGCTCGCCGCCGGCCCGGGCACGCTGATCACCGCCCGCGTCGTGCAGGGCCTCTTCGGCGCCCTGCTCCTCCCGCAGGGGCTCGGCCTGATCAAGGAAATGTTCTCGGGCGACGAACTGGCCGCCGCGTTCGGCGCGTTCGGCCCGGTGATGGGCCTCTCCGCCGTCGGTGGCCCGATCCTCGCCGGCTGGCTCGTCGACGCCGACCTGGCCGGCACCGGCTGGCGGGCCATCTTCCTGATCAACGTGCCGCTCGGCCTGCTCGCCGCGCTCGGCGCGCTCTGCCTCCTGCCCGAGTCCCGGGCGTCCCGGGCCACCCGGCTCGACCTGCCCGGCGTCCTGCTCGTCTCGCTCGGCGCGGTGCTGCTTCTCTACCCGCTGGTCCAGGGCCGCGAACTGGGCTGGCCCGGCTGGACGCTCGCCATGCCGGTCGGCGCGGCGCTGGTCTTCGCGGTCTTCGTCCGCTACGAGAGGGCCTGGCAGCGCGCGGGCCGGGACCCGTTGGTCGTGCCGACGCTGTTCCGCCGTCGTGCCTTCACCGGCGGCCTGGTCGCCGGCCTGGCGTTCTTCACCGCGCTCACCGGCTTCTCGCTTGTCTTCAGCCTCTATCTCCAGCTCGGCCTGGGCTGGTCACCGCTGCGCACCGGCCTGGCCTCGGTGCCGCAGGCGCTCGGCATGGTGCTCGCGTTCGCGCTGGCCGGCATGGGCCTCGCCCGGCGTCTCGGCCGGCGACTGATCCACCTCGGCCTCGTGGTGGTGCTGGCCGGCGTCGCCGGGATGCTGCTCACCCTGCGCCTGATCGGCGACGACGTCACCCCGTGGCGGCTGGTGCCCGCGCTGCTGGCGGTCGGCCTCGGGATGGGACTGGTGATGGCGCCCTTCTTCGACATCGTGCTCTCCGGCGTGGACGAGGAGGAGACCGGCTCGGCCTCCGGCACGCTCACCGCCGTCCAGCAGCTCGGCGGCGCGCTCGGGGTGGCGCTGCTGGGCACCGTCTTCTTCGACGCCGCGTCGGGCGGTGTCGGCCACGCGGTGCGGGTCACCCTCGTCGCGGAGCTGGGCCTGGTGCTGATCACCGTCGCCGGCGCGTTCCTCCTGCCCCGCAACGCCCGCGAGGACGTGTAAGGAAGGGGCCCTTGTTAACGGATCCGGTAGAGGAAGGGCCCCCGCTTAACTGGCCCGGTGCGCACCGAGCGAGAACTAACCAAGGGTTGTGCCGGGTGGCCGTTCTGACGCGGTGGGGGAGACATCAGTGAGGTCCGGGAGGCCGCCGCTCTTGAGCCATGCGGCGAACTCGCGGCGCATCTCCAAGGCGCTCGCGGCCCGGACCGCGCTGGCGGAGGCGTCATGCCCGGCTGCCTGAGTTGGCCGGGTGTGTGGCTCGCCGTTCGAGTCGAAATCGGTGGAAGTCATGCGCTGACCCTCTCTCACCACGCCGCGCCGGCGCGTGTCAGTCGACAGCGTGTTCCTGCCGGAAACCGCGAAGGAAGCTCTGCCACGCCTGCCCGTCGAAGAGGAGGACTGGGCCGCTCGCGTCCTTGCTGTCCCGCACGCCGACCCGGCCGGAGAGGTTGTCTGCGACCTCGACACAGTCGCCGGAGCCGTTGCTGCGGGTGCTCTTCCGCCAGGTCACTGCGGCCTGGTTGGTCTCGTCCACCCCGGTCGTCTCCTCAGAGCTGGTTGATCGCCTCCCGGATCAGGTCGCGTGACTCGCGGGCGCCGGCCGCTGTGGCGACCAGATGCTCGAAGACTCGCGTGTATTCCCTGACCTGTTGGCCCTCCAGGTAGAGGCTACCCGCGCGGGTCTCGACGTAGACGACGCCCGGATCGGCCGGCTCCGGGAAGGCGAGCAGGCTGAAGGCGCTACCCATCGAGCCGTACTCACCGGCCGTGAACGTCAGGATCTGTACGGTGTTGCCGGGGCGATCGGCTTCCTCGGCCAGCCGTTCCAACTGCGCCTTGAACGTTGCCGCGCCGCCGACCGGCCGTCGCAGGACGGCTTCGTCCAGCACCACCCACAGGTTCGGCGGCGACTCGTTGGACTGGCGGCGCATCCGCAGCTCGACGCGACGCTCAATCTCGTTGTCGGGCGCGTCCGGATGCTCGGCCCGGACGACCGCGCGGGCGTAGTCGGCGGTCTGGAGCAGGCCCGGGATGAGCTGAGGCTGGAATGCCCGGATCTCTGACGCCTCGGCCTCCAGTCCGACGTAGACCTCGAACCAGTCCGGCAGGACGTCGTCGTATGCCTGCCACCAGCCGCGCTTGCGGGCGTCCCGCGCCACCTGCACGAGCGCATCGATCTCGTCGCCCTCCACGCCGTAGAGGTCGAGAAGGCCCCGCGCGACGGGCGGCATCACGGAGACCTGGGCGTTCTCGATGCGGCTCAGGGCGGACTCAGGTCATGACTGAACGATGGGTGATCCACCTGCCGGTCGTCGTGAACGACCTGCTGACCGCCCAGCGGCTGGCCCGGGTGATCGCACACTGGACGCACGTGCTGCCGCAGACCGAGCCCGGCGGAACCACGGTGTCCCCGGAGGACGACCAGAACGTACGTCACTGGGTCTTCTGCGACCGGCGGGTGGGGGACGGGCAGCGCTGCCGACTCCGGCCCGACCACGACGGTGCGTGCGTACGGCGGTTCCGGGTGCGCTGACCGCCGTCGGTGCGCCACGCCGGGACACCTGACAAATGTCACGGGCGGAAGGTGACGGCCGCGCCAGGGTCCAGGGTGCCCCAGGCCGGAGCATCGTTGGCATGACCGACACCGCACCGGCCGTCGAACTGGCCGGACTCACCAAGACCTTCGGCCCGGTGACCGCCGTCGACGGGCTCAGCCTGCGGATCACCCCCGGTGAGGTGGTCGCCTTCCTCGGCCCCAACGGCGCCGGCAAGACCACCACGGTCGACATGCTGCTCGGGCTGGCCCGCCCGGACGCTGGCACGGTCCGGGTCTTCGGCGGCAGCCCGACCGACGCCGTCCGGCTCGGCCGGGTCGCCGCCGTGATGCAGACCGGCGGCCTGCTCAAGGACCTCACCGTCGCCGAGACGGTACGGATGACCGCGCACTTCTACGGCCACACCCGCCCGGTGACCGAGGTGCTGGAACGCGCCGGCATCGCCGGCATCGCCGACCGGGCGGTGGGCAAGTGCTCCGGCGGCCAGCAGCAGCGGCTGCGGTTCGCGCTGGCGCTGCTGCCCGACCCGGACCTGATGGTGCTGGACGAGCCGACCACAGGGATGGACGTCGAGGGCCGCCGCGACTTCTGGCAGGCGATCCGGGCCGACGCCCGTTCCGGCCGGACCGTGCTGTTCGCCACCCACTACCTGGACGAGGCCGACGCGTACGCGGACCGGATCGTGCTGGTGCGGGCCGGCCGGGTGGTCGCCGACGGCACCACCGCCGAGATCAAGAACCTGGCCGCCGGCCGGATCGTGCGGGCCACCCTGCCCGGCGCCGACCAGGCCGCGCTCGCCGCGCTGCCGGGCGTCCGGTCGGTCGAGGTACGAGGAGACGCGATCCTCGTGCACAGCGAGGACTCCGACGTCGTCGCCCGGCACCTGCTGACCCGGACCGACGCCCGGGACCTGGAGATCACCTCACGCAACCTCGAGGACGCGTTCCTCGCCCTGACCGCCGCCGCCTGACCGGGAGCCCTCGCCATGACCACCACGTCCACCACGTCCACCTCGCCCACGGCCGTCCGGGCCGACCGCCGACCCCCCGCCCTGGGCGGCTTCTCCGCCGCCGTACTCGGCATCGAGATCCGCCGGGTCCTGCGCAACCGCCGCACGCTGATGTTCATCCTGGTCATGCCCGCGGTCTTCTTCCTCCTGTTCGGCCTGCCCTCGCGCGGCGAGAAGCTCGACAACGGCCTGCCGGTCACCGGCTGGATCATGATCAGTCTCGCCGTGTACGCGGCCATGGTGGCCACCACCAGCGCCGGCGCCGCCGTGGCCACCGAGCGGGCGTTGGGGTGGAGCCGGCAGTTGCGGTTGACCCCGCTGCGCCCCGCCGCTTACGTGGCGACGAAGGTGGCCACCGCGATGGTGCTCGGCCTGGCCGGCGTACTCGTGGAGTTCGTGGTCGGCGCCGCCTCCGGCGTCCGGCTGCCGGCGCACGTCTGGGTGGAGTCCGGCCTGACCGCCTGGATCGGCTCGCTCGTCTTCGCCGCGTTCGGCCTGTTCGTCGGCTACCTCGCCCCGGCCGAGAACGTCATGCAGTTCATGGGCCCGGCGCTGGCCATCCTGGCCATGCTCGGCGGCCTGTTCGTCCCGCTCGATCTGCTGCCCGACGTGATGCGGCAGATCGCCAAGTTCACCCCGGTGTACGGGGTCGGTCAGCTCGCCCGCGCGCCGCTGACCGGCACCGGGGTGGACTGGGCGGCGGTCGGCAACGTCGCCGCGTGGACCGCCTTCTTCGGTCTGGGCGCGGCCCGCCTGTTCCGCCGCGACACCACCCGGGTCTGACCGGACGCGGCGGGCACTAGCGTGGTGGGCGTGACGTCGCCGAACGCCCCGGCCCGGCCGGTGAACCGCCGCCACTGGCGGTTCACCGGCTGGCTGCTGGCGGCGGTCTGGCTCTTCTTCCTCAACGTCCCGTTCCTCACCGCGCTGCACCAACCGGAGCTGTGGCGGCGGCTGCTCGGGCTCGGCTCCGTGATCGCCTTCGGCGTGGCGTACGTGCTGGTCTTCGAATGGTCGAGGGCCCGCCGGCAGCGGCACCTCCCGACCCCGGTCGGCCGGGCCCGGTCGCTGATCGCGCTGCTGCTCGCCCTCGGCCTGGTGGGCATCCCCGGCACCGGCGGGGACTGGCTGACCACGCTCGTGTTCGTGGCCGCCGCCGCGGTGTTCCTGCTGCCGCCGGTGGAGTCCCTGGTCGTGGTGGTGCTGGCCGCGGCGACCCCGCCCGTCACCTCACACCTGGTGCCCGGCTGGGAGTCGGAGAGCACTGTCGTCTTCGCGGTGCTGCTCGCCTCGTTCGCCATGTTCGGGGTGAGTCGGCTGGCCCAACGCAACGGCGAACTCCAGGCCGCGCAGCAGGAGATCCACCGGCTCGCGGTGGCCGAGGAACGCGCCCGTACCGCCCGGGACCTGCACGACATCCTCGGTCACTCGCTGACCGTGGTGGCGGTGAAGGCCGAGTTGGCGGGCCGGTTGCTGGAGTTGGACCCGGCGCGGGCGGCCACCGAGATCGCCGACGTGGAGCGGCTCGCCCGGGAGGCGCTCGCCGACGTGCGGGGCACCGTCGGGGCGTACCGCGGGGTGGATCTGGCGTCCGAGTTGGCCGGCGCCCGGTCGGCGCTGGCCGCCGCCGGCGTCGCCGCGGAGCTGCCGGAGACGGTGCCGGCGCTGCCGGCGGACCTGGACGAACTGTTCGGCTGGGCGGTCCGCGAAGGGGTGACGAACGTGGTGCGGCACAGCGGCGCGCGGCGGTGCGTCATCCGGGTGGAGCCGGCGGCGGTGGAGGTACGCGACGACGGCCGGGGGCCCGCCGGTGCGGCACCGACGACCGGGCACGGACTGGTCGGGCTGCGCGAGCGGGCGGACCGCCTCGACGCCACGGTGACCGTCGCCCGGCCGTCCGGTGGGGCCGGATTCCTGCTCCGGGTCACGGCACCGGAGACGACCGGGAGGGTACGCGGGTGACCGAGCCGATCCGGCTGCTGCTCGCCGACGACCAGGCGCTGGTCCGGGGCGCGCTGGCCGCGCTGCTGTCGTTGGAGCCGGACCTCACCGTGGTGGCCGAGGTGAGCCGCGGCGACGAGGTGGTGCCGGAGGCGCTGCGTACCTCGCCCGACGTGGCGCTGCTCGACGTGGAGATGCCCGGGCTGGACGGGGTGGCGGCGACGGCCGCGCTCCGGGCCGCGCTGCCCGGCTGCCGGGTGCTCGTGGTGACCACCTTCGGCCGGCCCGGCTACCTGCGCCGGGCGATGGAGGCGGGCGCGAACGGGTTCGTGGTCAAGGACACCCCGGCCCGGCAGCTCGCCGACGCGGTCCGCCGGGTGCACGCCGGCCTGCGGGTGGTCGACCCGACGCTCGCCGCCGAGACGCTGGCGACCGGGGCGAGCCCGCTCACCGAGCGGGAGACGGAGGTGCTGCGGACGGCCCGGGGCGGCGGCACGGTGGCCGAGTTGGCGGCGACGCTGCACCTGTCCGAGGGCACGGTCCGTAACCATCTGTCGGCGGCCATCGGCAAGACCGGCGCCCGCAACCGCGCCGACGCGGTCCGGTTGGCGGAGGCCAACGGTTGGTTGCTGGGGTGAAAGGCGGGGGCCCCGCTTAACGCATTCGGTAGAGGCGGGGGCCCCGCTTAACCGGCGTCGGTTAAGCGGGGCCCCCGCCTAACCGGGGCGGGGTGGTCAGGGGAGGCGGTCGACGACGACGAAGCTGGTGCCGGGGGCCAGTTCGGCGAGGAGTTGGCGCTGGGCGCTGCGGGTCAGCCGGATGCAGCCGTTCGTGACGTTCTCGCCGAGCGTGTCGTCGTTGTACCAGGTGTGCAGTCCGATGTGGGCGCCGCGCAGCCCGGAGGGCACCGCGTCCGGGTCGTCGGGGATCGCGCCGAGCGCGAAGATGTCGACCCCGCCGTAGACGTCCTCCGGAGGTGGCGTGCGGCCCAGCACGAAGGTGCGGCCGAGCGGGGTGAGCTGGCCGGACATGCCGAGGCTCACCGGCCAGGTGTGTACCGCCCGACCGTCCCGGCGCCAGGTGAGCCGGTGGGTGCGGCGTTCCACCACGATCTGGTCGCGCAGCACCACTGTGGTCCAGCCGCCGGCGGGCAGCCAGGCGATGGTGCGGTTGGCCGAGGGGAGCAGAACAGCGGTCCAGCCGGCCCGGCGCTCGACGATCGGCATGGTCAGCCGGACGTCGCTGATGGTCGGCGCGAGGAATGCCAGCGGCCGGCCGCCCGGCGCGTCGTACGCGGCGATCTTCCGGTTCGGGCGCGCTCCCTCGGGCAGCGGCCCGGTGTCGGCGGTGGCCGGGTCGGCGGGGAAGCCGCGGGGCGCCGGATCGTAGGTGACCACCGGCAGGTCGGCCGGCGCGGGCGCGGCGGGCGGCACGGACTCCGCGGGTGTCGGGCTGGCGGGCGCCGGGGTGGTCGGGCCGGCGACGACGGGTGCGGGCGGCGGGGCGCCGGTCAGCGCGTGGTCGACCAGCAGTGCGGTGGCCAGCAGCAGCGGTACGCCGAGCGCGGCGAACAGCCAGCCGGGCAGCCGCCGCCCGGTTATCCGGTCATAATGCACGAAAACGACTGTAACCGACCTGAGGCCCCCGCGCCGCGAACCGCGGTACGGGGGCCTCCGAGCCGGGTCAGCTCAGCTTCGCCCCGACGTGGATGGCGATCGCGTCGTGCGCGTTCACGGTCGCGGCGAACCAGCCGGCGGAGTCCACGGTGACCACCGGCCCGCTGCACGATCCGTTGCGGAACGTGCCGTGGACGACGTCGCAGTAGCGGCCGGCCGGCAGCCCGGTGTAGTACGACCGGCCGGTCACCGCCGAGTCCTCGTCGTTGAGCGTCAGGTAGCCCTTGCCGGCCCGGCTGAACGCGATGTGCTGGTAGCCGTTGTCGTACCAGTTGGCGACCGCGGCGCCCTCGGTGGCGTTGCGGAAGCCGACCATGTTGGCGATCACCGGCCAGCGGTGCTCGCACTCCCAGCCGGAGTAGCAGGTGGTGTTGGTGATCCGGTTGCTGCCGTCCGAGGGCGGGCCCTGGTCCTTGCTCCCGAACGTGAAGCTCGACATCACCGCCGGGGTGCCGTACGGCCAGGCCAGCATGAACGCGTTGGCCAGGGCGTACTCGCCGCGGTCGCGGTAGGTGAGCACGCCGCCGTCGCGCTGGGTGTCGTGGTTGTCGGTGAAGACCACCGCGGATCCGCTCGGCAGGTAGCCCCAGGACTGGCCGAAGTTCTTCAGGTACGCCAGGCGTTCGCTGTGGAACATCCGGGCCAGGTCCTTGCCGTAGCGGAACTCGTGCACGTCGCCGTTGCCGGTGTACTCGGTCGGCTGCACCGGCTCACCCGCGCCGTAGATGACCTCCTGCACCAGGTAGGCCGAGCGGGACAGCTTGGCCTTGACCGCCGCGATGTCGGCGGCCGGCATGTGCTTGCTGCCGTCCAGCCGGAAGCCGTCCACGCCGAGCGAGAGCAGGTCGTTGAGGTACGCGGCGAGTCGGCCACGGACGTAGTCCGACTCGGTCTTCAGGTCGGCGAGGTTCACCAACTCGCAGTTCTGCACCTCGTACCGGTCGTTGTAGTTGGCGATGTCGTTGGTGCCGTTGCGCCCGCAGTAGTGGAAGTCGGCCGAGGAGTAGGTGCCCGGGTAGTTGTAGTGCCCGTACGACGTGCCGGCCCACCCGGTCCCGCCGTTGTCCTGGCCGGACATGTGGTTGACCACCGCGTCGACGATCACCTTGACGCCGGCGTTGTGGCAGGTGTTCACCATCGACTGGAACTGGGCGCGGGTGCCCTTGCGGGATTCGATCCGGTAGCTGACCGGCTGGTAGGACACCCACCACGGGCTGCCGTTGACGTGCTCCTGCGGTGGGGACACCTGGACGTAGCCGTAGCCGGCGGGGCCGAGCGTGCTCGTGCACTCGCTGGCCACCGAGGTCCAGTTCCACTCGAAGAGCTGGACGATGACCTTCTTGCTACCGGCGGGGGCGGCGGCGGCCGGGGGTGCCGCCACGGTGATCGGGACGAGCAGGCTCGCGGCCACGCCCAGGGCGAGCGCCGTGGCGCGGCATCGGCGTCGATGCATCAGGACTCCTACGGGGGTACGGGGGAGTGGGAGTGGAGCCCGGGGAGGGCGTCGGTGCCGACTTCTTGCAGCCGGCGCTGAAATTTTCCGCAAGGTTACAAGCGTGTTGCAAGAAATGTCAATGCATGGGCATCCGTCGTTGCGTTCGGCGCTACACGCGCGTCCGGTCGGGACGGTTCGAGGAAGAGGTCGAGAAATTCGCCACCGGAGGTGATCCGTCCGGGCCGTCGCTCCGTACCTGAGTGGGGAGCAGGGTCGGCCGGTGGGGGCGCCGCCGCGAGACGATCGAGGAGCAGATGGGCCGGGCACAGCAGAACGAGAAGTCGACGACCGTCCGGACCACCACCAGCAGCCGTGGTGTCCGGACCATGTCGAAGTCCGCGATGGTGGCACTCGGCGCCTCCGCATTCGGCCTCCTGTGGGCGGGTGTGGAGCTGGCCGGCGCCGGCGGCGTCATGTACTCGTACGGATTCTTCTTCACCGAGTTCTTCGCCGGGGTGGTCGCCCTGGTCTCGCTCAGCCTCACCGTGATGCTGGGGCTGCTCGCCACGGACCGGCTGGTGCTGCTCATCCGGCACCGGGTGCTGCTCCAGTCGGCGCACCGCGCCACCGGCGTGCTCGGCGTGGCGGGGCTGGTGTTCCACGTCATCACCAAGATCGCGATCGGCCGGGCTGGTCCGACCGACGCCGTGGTGCCGTTCGTCGGCGGCAACGGCCTCTACGTCGGGCTGGGCACCGTCGCCGCGCTGCTGATGGTCGGCGTGCTCTGGACCGGCCTGATCCGGGTCCGGTTCGCCGGCGTCGGTCCGAAGTGGTTCTGGCGCTCACTGCACTCGATGGCGTACGTGTCCTGGCCGTTCGCGCTCTTCCACGGGCTCAACGCCGGCCGGGCCGCGAAGAGCTGGGTGGTGCTCAGCTACCTCGTGTGCGTGCTGCTCGTGCTGGTGGCGCTGCTGGTGCGCCTCTCCGTCCACCTCGGCAAGCGCAGCCGCGAACAGCACCAGGCCGCCGCGCTGAACAAGGCGATGGCCGGCAAGGGCGAGGAGCGTACCGGCGTGTTCGCGGCGCTGACCCGCAAGAAGGCCGCCGGCAAGGAGGAGAGCGGCGCGAACAAGGGCCGCTGGGCCGAGGCCACCGCCACCTGGACCGCGCCGGCCGGCACCGCCCGGCAGCGCGACCCCGAGCGCTTCGCCGTGCCCGTGGTGCCGGAGCCCGGGTCGCTGCGCGAGCCGGTCCGCGCCGCCGCCGCCCGGCGACGCAGCGAGGAGCCGGCCGAGCCGGCCCGCCGCGCCCGGACCCAGGAGGCCCCGGCCGCGCGGCGCACCTCCCGCCGCCGCGACGACGAACGAGTGCCCACCACCCGGGTACGCGACGACGAGCGCGAGCCGGCGCGCCGGAGCCGGGACTCCGAGCGGGTGTCCGCCGTCCGGCGGAACACCGAGGAGCTGGAACCGGTCGGCCGGCGGGACGAGGAACGGTCCCGCCGTCGCCGCCGCGACACCGAGGAGCGGGTCAGCCGCCGGTCCCGGGCCGACGAGGACATGGCCGCGCAGTACTCCGCGCCGCCGGAGAGTGGTGGCCGGCACTCCGCCCCGCCGGACACCGGTGGCCGCCACTCCGCGCCGCCGGACAGCAGCCGGTACGCCACCGCGGCCGAGGTGGCCCGCTACTCCGCGCCGCCGCGCCCGAGCGGAGAGGCGGAGGAGCCGTGGGACAGCCCGCGCCGCTGGGCGAGCGAGCCGATCTCGGCCGGTCCCGTCTCGGCCGGTCCGATCTCCGGCACCCCGATCTCGGCCGAGCCTCGCAGCGGCACCGGCCGGCGCTACCGGGACGAGGAGGACGTGCCGGAGGAGCCGGACTACTGGCGTCCGCCGGCCCGCTACGCCGCCGACGACGACGCGTTCGTCGACGACACTCCCACGCTCGTCGACCTCGCCTCCCGCCGGGCCATGCGCGCCACCAAGGAGACCCGCTCCGGCCGCCGCAAGAAGGCCGACGCGGACGCCGTCGACGGTGCGTACTGGGCCGGGCTGCGGGGTGAGGCCCGGTGATGCGGACGACCGTCCCGCCGGTCGCCTGCGTCGGGGAGCCCCGGCTCACCGCCGGGTTCTCCGAGTTCGGCCGGCTCGACCTGCTCGCGCACGAGGAGGTGCACGGCCCGATCGGCCCGATGGAGCCGGCCGCGTTGCTCCGGCTCGCCGAGGCCATCGACCTCAAGGGCAAGGGCGGGGCGGGCTTCCCGTTCGCCCGCAAGCTGCGCGCGGTGCTCGAGTCCTGCGAGCGGCAGGATCTCGCCGCCGTGGTGGTGGTCAACGCCACCGAGGGCGAGCCGGCCAGCTGGAAGGACAAGGTGCTGCTCACCCGGGCCCCGCACCTCATCCTGGACGGCGCCGCGCTCGCCGCGTTCGCGCTCGACGCCGAGGAGATCGTGATCGGGGTGGCCGACGACGACGTGGGCCGGCCCTCGCTGACCGAGGCGTTGCAGGAACGGCGGATGCCGGTGCCGACCACCATCGTCACCGTGCCGCACCGGTTCATCTCCGGCGAGGGCGGCGCGCTCGTCAACGGCATCAACGGGTTGCCGCACATCCCGCCCGGCACCAAGAAGCGGTCAAGCGACTCCGGCGTCAACGGGCTGCCCACCCTGCTCTCCAACGCCGAGACGTACTCCCAGCTCGCCATCGCCGCCCGGATCGGCCCGTACGAGTACGCGGCGCTCGGCACCGACGACGAGCCGGGCACCGTGCTGCTCACCGTCACCGGATCGGCGAAACGGCCGGCCGTGGTGGAGTGCGCCGCCGGCACCCCACTGCGCGAGATCCTCGACCTGTGCGAGGTGCCGCCCGGGCCGGGCATCCTGATGGGCGGCTACCACGGCAAGTGGATCACCGCCGAGGCGGCCGACCGGGCCGAGGTCTCCCGCAAGGGCCTCACCGCGGTCGGCGGCACGCTCGGCGCCGGCATCATCGTGCCGCTCGGCGCCGACACCTGCCCGCTCGGCGAGGCCGCCCAGGTGGTCCGCTACCTGGCCGGCGAGTCCGCCGGGCAGTGCGGCCCGTGCAAGATGGGCCTGCCCGACCTGGCCCGCTCCGTCGACCTCGCGGTCTCCGGCAGCGCGCCGATCGAGCTGGTCCGGGCCGCGGCCGGCGACGTCAAGGGCCGCGGCGCGTGCAGCCACCCGGACGGCACGGCCCGGTTCGCGTTGTCCGCCATGGAGGTGTTCGCCGACGACCTGCGGCTGCACGCCACCGGCGAGGGCTGCGGCAAGCGGGTCAAGGGCGTGATGGGTCTGCCCGGCTCGCCCGACGGCAACCCGCAGAAACTCACCCTGGACTGGTCCCGCTGCGACGGCCACGGGCTCTGCGCGCACGTGGTGCCGGACTTCATCCGGCTCGACGGCAACGGCTACCCGGCCTTCCCACCCACCCCGGTGCCGACGTGGCTGCGCGAGGGCGCGCTCAAGGCGGTCAAGGTCTGTCCCGAACTCGCGCTCCGGCTGGTCAAGTCCGACTAGCCGGCCACTCCAGGAGC
The DNA here is from genome assembly GCF_029581215.1 of Micromonospora sp. WMMD975. Classification (NCBI taxonomy): domain Bacteria; kingdom Bacillati; phylum Actinomycetota; class Actinomycetes; order Micromonosporales; family Micromonosporaceae; genus Micromonospora; species Micromonospora sp. WMMD975. The sequence goes on along the minus strand of NZ_CP120739.1, from coordinate 4,181,141 downwards.
CGCCGATGCCACCCCGTACCGTCCGACACCTCGGCGCCGCCACCGTGCTGGCCGCCACGCTCGCCGGCACGGCGGCCTGCGCGGTCGGCCCGGCCCGGACCGCCGCGCCGGTGGACGCGGTGGCCGCCGCGCCCTCCGCCGCCCCGACCACCACCGCGTCGCCGACCACGCCGGTGGTGCCGGCCGCGGTGCCGAAGACGTTGTCGTTCGGCGGAAAGACCCTCGACGGTACGGCGTTCTCCGCCGCCGCCCTCGCCGGACGGCCGGTCGTGCTCTGGTTCTGGGCGCCCTGGTGCGCCACCTGCGCCAGCCAGGCGTGGACCGTCGCCGAGATCGCCCCGAAGTACCGGGACACCGTGCCGATCGTCGGCGTCGCCGGGTTGGGCGAGCAGAAGGCGATGAAGGAGTTCGTCACCGAGTTCGACCTGGCCGGAACCCCGCAACTCGACGACCGGGCCGGCGCGGTGTGGCGCCGGTTCAAGGTGGTCGAGCAGAGCACGTTCGTGGTCCTCGACCGGGACGGCAAAGTGGTCCACCAGGGCTTCCTGGACGGCGACGCGCTGACCCGGCAGGTCGAGACGCTGGCCCGGGGATGACCGGCGCGCTGCTGCTCGCGCTGACCGCCGGCATGCTCGGCGCGGTCAACCCGTGCGGCTTCGCGATGCTGCCCGCGTACCTGTCGCTGCTTGTCGCCGGCCCCGGCGACGGACGCGGCGCGGTCGGCCGGGCGCTCACCGCGACGGCCGGCCTGACCCTCGGGTACGCGCTCGTCTTCGGCGCGTTCGGGCTGGCCGTGGCGCCGGCCGCCGACTGGCTGCGCCCCCGGCTGCCCTGGCTGACCGTCACCCTCGGCGTGCTGCTGGCGCTGGCCGGCGTCTGGCTGCTCGCCGGCCGGCGGCTGCCCGCGCCGCGACCGTTCACCACCGCGCCCCGGCTCACCCGCACCTGGCCGTCCATGACGCTGTTCGGCGCCGCGTACGCGCTCACGTCGCTCACCTGCGCGATCGCGCCGTTCCTGGCGATCGTGGTGACAAGCCTGCGGGCCGGTTCACCGCTGCGCGGGCTGGCGCTGTTCGGCGCGTACGCCCTCGGGATGGCCCTGGTGGTCGGCGTGGCCGCGCTCGCGGTGGCGTTGCTGCGCGGCCGGGTGGTGGCCCGGCTGCGCGGCGCCGGCGCGTGGGTGCCGCGCCTGAGCGGGCTGGTGCTGCTGGTCGCCGGCGGCTACGTCGCCTGGTACGGCTGGTACGAGGTGCGGCTGGCCCTGGGCCGGCACGACGCCTTCGGCGACCCGGTGGTGGTGGCCGCCGCCGCCGTCCAGCAGACGCTGGTACGCACGCTCGACTCCGCCGGCCCCGCCCTGCTGGCCGCGCTCGCGCTCGCGCTGCTCGCGCTGGGCGTGGTGGTAAGGAGGGGCCCCCGCTTAACGCATTCGGTAGAGGCGGGGGCCCCGCTTAACAGCGAGGCCCCCGCGAGTAGCGCGGCTTCCGCGAGCGGCGCGGCTCCGGCGCGTGCGGTGATCAGCGGGTCGGAGTGAGGCGGTCGGTGCCGAGCTTGTCGCGCAGCACCTCCGGCACCACCACCGAGCCGTCAGGCTGCTGGCACTGCTCCAGAATCGCCGGGAACAGGCGACTGGTGGCCAGCGCCGACCCGTTGAGGGTGTGCACGAACCGCGTCTGCTTGCCGCCCGGCTCCCGGTAGCGGATGGCCGCCCGGCGGGCCTGGTAGTCGCCGGCCCAGGAGACCGACGACACCTCCTTGTATTTCCCGGTGCTCGGCATCCAGACCTCGACGTCGAGCGTCTTCTTCATCGAGGCGCTGGCGTCGTCGGCCGCCAGCAGGCTGGTCTGGAAGTGCAGGCCGAGCGCGTCGACCAGGCCCTCGACGTGGCCCACCATCGCCTCCAGCGCGGCGTCCGCCTGCTCCGGCAGCGTGAACTGGAAGATCTCCACCTTGTTGAACTGGTGGCCGCGCACCGTGCCCCGCTCGTCGGAGTGCGAGCCGGCCGCCTCACGCCGGTAGCAGGGCGTGTAGGCGAACGCCTTCAACGGCAGCTTCGACGTCTCCAGGATCTCGTCCTGGTAGGCGCCGAGGATCGCCGTCTCCGCCGTGGGCAGCAGGAACTGGCCGCGCGGGGCGGACTGCCGGTCCAGGTGGTAGACGTCGTCGTAGAACTTCGGGAACTGCCCGGCGGCGAAACCGGCGGTGTCCAGCAGCAGGTGCGGCGGGAGCAGGAATTCGTATCCGGCGTGGACGTTCCGCTCGATCAGCCAGTTGACGAGCGCCCACTCCAGGCGGGCGCCCAGGCCGGTGTACATCCAGAAGCCGGAGCCGCCGAGCTTCACGCCCCGCTCGTGGTCGACCAGGCCGAGCGCGCGGCTCAACTCCACGTGGTCGCGGACCTTCTCGATGGCCGGCGCCGCGCCGAACGTCCGTACCACCCGGTTGGCCTCCTTGCCGCCGGCGACGACGTCGTCGGCGGGCAGGTTGGGCAGCTCGCTCATCGCCGAGCGCAGCCGGGACTGCACCTCGTCGAGCTGGGACTCCAGCTCCGCGAGCTGCTTGCGCTCGGCCTCCGGGGCGACCGGCTGTGGCGTGGCGCCGGACCGTTTCGCCTCCGCGTACGCGCGCGCCTCGGCCTTGCGGCGCTGCCGCTCGGCGTCGATCTCCGTGATCAGGGCGCGTCGCTCCTGGTCGAGCCGCTGGACGTCGTCAAGCGCCCGGGTGACCTCGGCGGGATCCAGACGCTTCGCCAGCGCGGTCGCCACCGCCTCGCGATCCTTCCGGATCAACTCCATGTCGAGCATGCTGCTCGTACGCCTCCGTCCAGGCAGTCAGGTGGGACCCCAAGATGCTACCGTCGCCGCCCCGCCGACCCGGGCCGGGCTCTCCACCGCTCGCCTGGTTGGTCGCCTTCCGGTCACTGCGCGTCATGGGGCGCCGATGACGGCCCGATGTTGCTCTGTGTGATGGACGTTCGTCTGCGTTCTCGTTTGTGCAAGTTGACGCGTGCCCCTTGAACTGGTCAACCTCAAGGATCCGCCATCCGTCCGGCATGCCCCCGTTCTGCCTTTGCTCTGCAGCCATCCAGGCAGCGGTAAACTATCCGTCGCCTGGTGCGCGGGTGGCTGCAGAGCAAAGGGAACCGCGGGTGGTCGGTGGGCGACGAGCCGACGTAACGGACGGTGATCGACCGTCGGCCCTGGTGCCCGCGGCGTTCAGAGGCGCACCGGCATGAGGACGGAGAACGCGCGCGCGTCGTCGGCCCGGCGCACCGCCAGCGGCGTGATCGGCCCGTCCAGCTCCAGCACGAGCTGGCTGCCACCGGCGTCGAGCGCGTCGAGCAGGTACTCCCGGTTCAGCCCGACCCGCAGCCCACCGCCCGCGCCGCCCGCGCCACCGCCCGCGCCACCGCCCGCGCCGCCCGCGCCACCGCCCGCGCCGCCCGCGCCGCCCGCGCCACCGCCCGCGCCGCCCGCGCCGCCCGCGCCACCGTCGGGGGCGGCGGGGTCGACCAGCCGCAGCTCACCCCGGCCGTCCAGGCCGAGCGCGACCACCTCGTGCGCGACGCCGTCGTGCGTGCGGTGACACACCCGAACGCCGTCGGCGAGGAGCGCCGTACGCAACGCCGCGCCGTCCACCGGGATGCGGTACGCGGGGGCGTCGACGAGCTGTGCGCGCAGCAGCCGGCGGTAGTCCGGGAAGTCGTACGGCAGCGGGGCGGCGGTCAGCGTACGGTCGGCGACGGAGAACGTCACCCGGTCCGCGACGACGGCTTCCACGGTGGCCGCGTCGGTGTCCAGCAACGCGCGCAGCTCGTCCACGGCGGCCACCGGCAGCAACGCGCCCACCGGCGGGCCGTCGACCGTGGCGTCGACCCGGGCCACCGCCAGCCGGTGCCGGTCGGTGGCGATCAGGTGTACGCCGTCCGGCTCGACCGTCAGCAGCACGCCGCTCAGGGCCGGCAGCTCCGGGTCGGCGCCGACGGCGAAGCGTACCGCGGCGACGGCGGCGGTCAGGTCGGTGCGGGACAGCACGAGGCGGGTGGTCACGACGGTCTCCTCCGGGTCGATCAGGCTACGGATCCGGGAGAGTTCGCGGCGCGCGTCGGTGAGGCCGTCCTCCAGCCGGCGCAGGTGCGCGTCCAGCAGGCGGTGCACCTCGGCCGGACGGTGCCGGTGCCGCAGCGCCTCCGCGATGCCGGCCAGCGGCATGCCGACGCGGCGCAGCCCGGCCACCAGGCGGGCCGGAGCCACCTGGTCCCCGGTGTACCAGCGGTAGCCGGTCACCGGGTCCACCCGGGCCGGCGGCAGCACGCCGCAGCGGTCGTAGAACCGCAGCGCGCTCACCGTCAACCCGCTGGCCCGGGCCAGCTCACCGATGCTGCGAAGCTCGCTCTCCACGGCGGTCATCCTGTGCCCTCCACCAGGTCGAGGGTCAACGTCCCGAGGTGTTAAGCGGGGGCCCCGCCTCTACCAAATGCGTTAAGCGGGGGCCCCGCCTTACCCCTCCAGGGTGCGGAAGGTGATGCCGGCGCGCACCAGGCGGTCCAGCAGCGCGTCGCCCATCGCGGCCACCGGGGTGAGCTGGCCGGCGGTCTCCGGCAGGTCGTCGAAGGCCAGGCAGAGCGCCGACTCGGCGAGCATCTTGGCGGTCTCGTCGTAGCCGGGGTCGCCGCCGGCCACCTCGGTCACCACCCGCCGACCACCGCCGGTGCCCACGAACCGCACCCGGAACCAGGACTTCGCCCGCTGCTCGGCGCTCGGCCCCTGCCCGGAGGCGAGCCGGCCGAGCAGCCAACGCCGGGTCGGCGGCAGCTTCACCAGCCCCATCACCCCGGCCAGCCCGGCCCCGGCGACGAGCACCGTGGGCAGTCGCTTCAGCGCCGCGAAGTGCCGGTACCGGAAGTCCGGGCCGTACTCCGGGCGGGCTGCCGCCGATCGGCGGACGACCTGCGGGTCGATGGTGGGCAGCGGCACCGCCCACTGGCCGAACTCGCGTACCCGCCCGACCTTGCCCGGCACCGCGCGCACCCGCCGCCCGTCCGGTCGCGGCTCGACCGCCCGGCGGGCCTTCGCCGCCCGGCTCGCCTCGCCGGTCCGGGAGAACGCGGTGAGCGCCGAGTGGTAGGTCCCGGCGGAGAACCGGCCGCCGGCCCGGACGTAGCCGTCCACGGCGACCGGGCCGTCCGTGGGGAGCTGCTTGACCGTGTACCAGACGCCCAGGTCGTGCGGGATCGAGTCGAAGCCGCAGGCGTGCACCAGGCGGGCCCCGGTGCGCGCCGCCTCGGCGTGGTGCCGCACGTACATCAGGTCGACGAACTCCGGCTCGCCGGTGATGTCGAGGTAGTCGGTGCCGGCGGCGGCGCAGGCGGCGACCAGCGGCTCGCCGTGGTGCACGAACGGGCCGACCGTGGTGGCGACCACCCGGGCGCTCTCCGCGACCGCCCGCAGCGACGCCGGGTCGGTCACGTCCGCGGTGCACAGCGGCAGCTCGCCCAGCCCAGGGTCGATCGCGGCCAGCCGGTCCCGTACGGCGGCCAGCCTGGCCGGGTTGCGCCCGGCGAGCGCCCAGCGCAGCCGGTCCGGCGCGTGCCGGGCCAGGTACTCGGCGGTGAGCCCGCCGGTGAAGCCGGTGGCGCCGAACAGGACCAGGTCGTACGGGCGGTCGGTGGGCATCCGCCGAGTGTGCCATCCGAACCGGCCGGGATCACGGGGTGAACACCGTCCGGACGCATCCGTCGGCCCGGTCGCGGAACAGCGCGTACCCGAGTGCGCCCCGGTCCAGCGGCAGCCGGTGGGTGGCGAGGTGCTCGGTGACCAGCTCGCCCCGGGCCATCCGGTCCAGCAGCGCGGGGATGGCGTCCGGCCCGGCCCGGCTGCCGCCGCGTACGGTCAGGCCCTTGTCCGTCACCGCGCCGAGCGGGAACCGGTCCACGAACGGCGTCCCGCCGCCGAGCACCACCACCGTGCCGCCCTTGCGGCAGGCGTGCACCGCCTCGCGGAGCGCCACCCCGCCGTCCGGCCCGGCCGTCGGCCACCGCGCCGGGGCCGACGGTGGGCCGGCCGCGTCCACGCACACGTCCGGCCCCCGGCCGCCGCTGCGTTCCCGCAGCTCGGCGAGGACGTCCACGGACCGGTGGTGGAGCGGCTCGGCGCCGGTGTGCCGGGCGACCATGTCCAGCCGGTCGTCGTGTTCGTCGACCACGATCACCCGGGCCGCGCCGCGGGCCACGGCCGCCCCGGCGGTGAGCTGGCCGACCGCGCCCGCGCCCCAGACCGCCACCACGTCGCCCGGCGCGACGCCGCCCAGCTCCACCCCGTGCCAGCCGGCCGGCGCGGCGTCCGCGGCGAAGACCGCCCGGTCGTCGTCGACCTCCTCCGGGACGGGGTACGCGCCGACGTCGGCGTAGGGCACCCGGACGTACTCGGCGTGGCCACCGGCGAAGCCGCCGAGGCGGGTCGGCCGGCCGTAGCACCCGGCGGCGGGCGGTCCCCACTCCGGCTCGGCCGCCGCGCCGCCGGTTCCGTTGTCGCAGCAGGCCAGCAGCCCCTGCCGGCAGAACCAGCACGCTCCGCAGGCGACCGCCGCGCCGACCACCACCCGGTCGGCGAGCCGGTGCCGGCGTACGCCGGGCCCGACCTCGACCACCTCGCCGAGGAACTCGTGCCCGAGCACCTCACCGGCCGCCGCCTCGGGCACCCGCCCGGCCAGCAACGGCAGGTCGCCGCCGCAGGTCATGCTGCGGCGCACCCGGACGATCATGTCGTGGGCGTTGCGCAGCTCCGGGTCGGGGACCTCGCGTACGGCGAGCGCGCCGGCGCCCTCCCAGCACAGCGCCCTCACCCCGTCGCCCCTGGGCGGTCGAGCGGCGAGCGGTCGGCCCGCAGCACCTCGCCGGTCTCCAGGAGCTGCCGGGTCTCGCGGAGCACCTGCCGCAGGAACCGGCCCGGGTCGTCGCCGACCAGGTGCGCGGCGAGCCCGGGCAGCGCCGGTGTCCCGCCCAGCGGGCGTACCGCAAGCTCGGTGCCGCGTCCGCCGGGGGCCGGGCGGGCCCACACCTCGACCGCGCCGTCGAGCCGGCGCAGCGGCTCGGGCCACCGGCCGGCCGGGAGCACCTCCTCGGGCCGCCCGGTCACGGTCACCACCTGCCAGCGCGCCGGCCGCGGATCGGTGGCGGCCCGCCGGCGTACGAGGGCACGCGCGCCGCCGGCCACCACGGCGAGTACGCCGACGGCGAGTCGTCCGGTCCGAGCCACGGGCCCTCCCGAGGTCGCGGTCACTGCGGCGGCCGGCGGTGCGCGGCCGGCCACCCGTGTTTCTCCACGGTCGCGGCGGCCCGGGTGACCCGGGTTCGCCCCGAAGGGGTGAACCGGCGCGGGCCGGGTAACCGCCCCGCGCACCGACGGGGGGAGGGACGCATGCCGCAGGAGGCAGACCGGGCCCGGTTCGCCGCCGTGCCGCCTGGGGCCGCCGCGTCCATCGGGACCGCCGCGCCAACCGGGACCGCCGCGCCAAGTAGGGCCGCCGTGCCAAGCGGGGCCGCCGGGCCGCCGCTGTTGGCCTCCCGGTTGGCGCCGCCACCGCCGCCGGAACCGGCGCTGCTGCGCCCCCGGCTCGTGGACCGGCTGGAGCGGGGCGTGGCGGGACCGGTCACCCTGCTCCGCGCGCCGGCCGGCTGGGGCAAGACGACCCTGCTGTCCGGTTGGGCGCGGGCGCGGTCCGGTCCGGCGCCGGTCTGGGTGAGCGTGGCCGACGGCGACACCGCCGGGCGGCTCTGGGCGTACCTGGCCGCGGCGCTGCGCACCGCCGTCGCCGGGAACCCGGACGACGGACCGCCCCCGCCGGTGCCGGACGGTCCGCCCCGGCCGGAGCAGCTGGAGGCGCTCGCCGCCGCGCTCGCCGAGCGGGAGCACCAGGTGCTGCTGGTCCTGGACGACCTGCACCGGGTGACCGACCCGGCGGCGCTGGCCGGGCTGGAGTTCCTGCTCCGCCACGGCGACGGGCGGCTGCGGCTGGTGGCCGCCGCGCGGCGGGAACCGCAGTTGTCGCTGCACCGGTGGCGGTTGGCCGGTGAGCTGACCGTGCTCGGTCCGGACGAGCTGTCGTTCACCGCCGACGAGGCGGCCGACCTGCTGGTCGCGCACGGCGTACCGGTGCCGGCCGAGGCGGTGGCCCGGCTCACCTCGCGGACCGCGGGGTGGCCGGCCGGGCTGCGGTTCGCCGCGCTGACGCTCGGCGCCGGCGTCGACCCGGCGCGCGCGGTGGACCACTTCACCGGCGACCAGCCGGACGTGGCCGCGTACCTGCGTGGCGAGGTGCTCGCGCCGCTGGAGCCGGCGGCCCGCGACGTGCTGCGCCTCGGCGCGGTGGCGGTCGCGCTCCACGCCGATTTGGCGGTCGCGGTGACCGGGCGGGCCGACGCCGGGCGTCTGCTGGCCGAGGCGGCCCGGGAGGGTGGCTTCGTGCAGTCCGACGGTGGCAGCCCGCCCTGGTACCGGCCGCACCCGCTCCTGGCCGACCTCCTCCGCGACGAGTTGGGCCGGCTGCCCGCCGACGAGCTGCGCGAGCTGCACCGGCGGGCGGCCGGCTGGTTCGCCGCGCACGACCGGCCGGCCGAGGCGCTGCGGCACGCGCTCGCCGCCGGCGAGTGGGCCGACGCCACCGACCTGCTGATCACCCGTTGGCCGGAGCTGGCGCCGGGTGAGCCGGACCGGGCTGCCGCGCCGGCCCCGCCGGAGCCGCCGGCCGAGGCGGTCCGCCGGGATCCCGAGCTGGCGCTGGCGGCAGCCGCCGAGCGGGCGTACGCCGGGGACCCGGCCGCCGCCGACGGGCAGTTGCGCCGGGCGGTCGTCCACGCCGCCGGCCTCCCGGCGCCGCGCCGCGACCGGTTCCGCCGGCTGGCCACCGCGGTCGAGGTGAGCCTGGCCCGGCTGGCCGGCGACCACCAGGGGGTACGCCGGGCCGCCGACCGCCTGCTCGCCACCGCGCCCACCGTCTCCGGCGGACCCGCCACGCCCACCGCGCCCGCCACGCCCACCGCGCCCGCCACGCCCACCGCGCCCGGCGCGCCCACTGCGCCCACCGCGCCCACCGCGCCTGGCGGGCCTGGCGGTCCCGGCGTCGACCCGCGGGCCGGGAGCGTCGATGCGGACGATGTACGGGCGGTCGCGGGCGCCGCGCTGGGGCTGGTGGCGTTGGCCGAGGGGGACCTGTCGGCGGCGGGCGGATGGTTCGGCACGGCGCTCGCGGCGGCGCGGCGGGCCGGACGGCCGCGTACCGAGCTGCTCTGCGCCAGCCGGTCGGCGGTGCTGGAAGCGGCCCGGGGCGCGCTGCGTGCCGCCGAGGAACACGCCCGGGCGGCCCTGTCGATGCCGCCCTGCCAGGGCTGGTCGTCGCGGGCGGACTGCGGCTACGCGTACCTGGCGCTGGCGTTCGCGGCCTGGCACCGGGACCGGCCGGCGGAGGCCACGGCCCACCTGGCGCTCGCCGGGCCGGCCGGCGCGGAGCCGGGCGGGGCGGCGTTGGCGGCGCTCTGCCGGGCCGGGCTGCTCGCTGACGGCGGCGAACCGGCGGCGGCGTCGCGCACGCTCACCGCGGCCCGGACGGTGGCGCCCGGCGGCGAGCTGGCGGCCTGGCTCACCGCCGGTGAGGCCCAGCTCCGCGCCGCGGCCGGTGACCTGGGCGGGGCCCGCGCGTTGCTGGACGCGAGCGGCGGCGAGCCGACCGATCCGGCGCTGGCGCTGGCGTCCGCCCGGCTGTGGTTGCGGTCCGGTGACTCCCGCGCGGCCGAGCGGGCGCTGCCTGACTGGACCGATCCGGCCGCGACCGGCTGGCCGTTGCCGGTCCGGCTGGGGGCCGGACTGCTCGACGCGGCGCTGGCCGGGGCGGCGGGGGACGGGCGGCGGGCCGGGCGGCTGCTGGAGGAGGTGCTGGCACTGGCCGAGCCGGAGGGATGCCGGCGCGTCTTCACCCGGGCCGAGCCGGGGGTACGCGACCTGCTGGCCACCCACCGGGACACCGGCACGGCGTACTGGGCGACCGTGGACGACCTGGTACGCGACGTGGACGCGCGACGCGCGGACGGGACGCCGGAGGTGCCGGCGCGGGGGTTGGACGAGCCGCTCACCGAGCGGGAGGTGACCGTCCTGCGCTACCTGCAGAGCATCCTGACCAACGTGGAGATCGCCGCCGAGCTGTCGTTGTCGGTCAACACGGTGAAGACCCACGTGCGCAACATCTACCGCAAGCTCGACGCGACCCGCCGCCGGGAGGCGGTCCGGCGGGCCCGCGAGCTGCGGTTGATCTGACCCGAGCCGCTCAGGCGCCGGCGGCGGCGTCCACCACGGCCAGGAGTTCGGCCAGTTCGTAGCCGCCGTCGTGGCGGACGTCGTTGACGAACAGCGACGGGGTGCCGGTGACGCCGCTGCGAATTCCGCCCACGAAGTCCTGCCGGACCCGGTCGGCGTGGGCCTGCCGGGCCACCTCCGCGTTGACCTCGTCGAGCGGCAGGCCGACCTGCTCGACGCCGAGCGACAGGTGCACCGGGTCGAGCTGGTCCTGGTGCTCGTAGAGCCAGTCGTGCATCTCCCAGAACCGGCCCCGGGCGCCGGCGGCCTCGGCGGTCTCGGCCGCGTTCTCCGCGTGCGGGTGGACGTTCGTGATCGGGAAGTGGCGGTACGCCAGCCGCACCGTGTCGGCCCGTTGGCGCAGCACCTCGGCCAGGTTCGGGTAGGCGGCGCCGCAGTACCGGCACTGGAAGTCGCCGTACTCGACGATCGTCACCGGGGCGTCGGCCGGCCCGCGGACGTGGTCCCGTTCGGTGACCGGGACGCGCAGCCGCGCGGTGGTGACCTGCAACGGTGTGCTCATCGGGCGCTCACCTGCCGCCCGGGTGCGATCAGCCCGTTCGGATCACTCATGGCTCCCATCCTGGTCCGCGCCCGGGTGATCCGTCCTCACCCGGAAAGGATGACCGTGGGAGCGCTTCCAAAGATCGATCGGACGGCGTACGCTGAGGGTCCCTCGGCTGCGGGAGCCAGCAAGCCGACGGGGAGCCCGGGCAGCTCCCCGACGAGGCGTCACCCCCTGCTCCCGTCCCCCCATCAGGGCAACCGAGAGGACCGCCCCCCATGCGCACACGTCTCGCCGGCCTGGCCGCCGTCGCGCTCGCCGCCACGGTCGCAGCCGTCGTCGTGCCGCTCGCCAGCACCGGCATCTCCCCGGCCGCCGCCGCCGCGGCCGAGCCGTACACCTGGAAGAACGTCCGGATCGACGGCGGCGGCTTCGTCCCCGGCATCGTCTTCAACCCCACCGAGAAGAACCTGATCTACGCCCGGACCGACATCGGCGGGGCGTACCGCTGGGAGCAGACCACCAAGTCGTGGACGCCGCTGCTGGACTGGGTCGGCGCGGACCGGTGGGGCTGGAACGGCGTGGTCAGCCTCGCCACCGACCCGGTGCAGACCAACCGGGTGTACGCGGCGGTCGGCATGTACACCAACGACTGGGACCCGAACCACGGGGCGATCCTGCGCTCGACCGACAAGGGCGCCACCTGGCAGGCCACCGAGCTGCCGTTCAAGAACGGCGGCAACATGCCCGGCCGGGGCATGGGGGAGCGGCTGGCGGTCGACCCGAACCGCAACAGCGTCCTCTACTACGGCGCCGAGGGCGGCAACGGCCTGTGGCGCAGCACCGACTACGGGGCGACCTGGGCCAAGGTCACCGCGTTCCCGAACGTGGGCAACTACCGGGCCGACCCGAACGACAGCACCGGCTACCAGAGCCAGAACCAGGGCCTGACCTGGGTCAGCTTCGACAAGAGCACGGGTACGGCCGGCACCGCCACGAAGACCATCTACGTCGGGGTGGCGGACAAGCAGAACCCGGTCTACCGCAGCACCGACGCCGGCGTGACCTGGGAGCGGATCCCCGGTCAGCCCACCGGCTACCTGGCGCACAAGGGCGTGGTGGACCCGGTCGGCGGCTACCTCTACATCGCCACCAGCGACACCGGCGGCCCGTACGACGGCGGCAAGGGCGACGTGTGGAAGTTCAACCGGGCCACCGGCGCCTGGACGCAGATCAGCCCGGTCCCGTCGTCGAGCGGTGACGCCTACTTCGGCTACTCCGGGCTGACCATCGACCGCCAGCACCCGAACACGCTGATGGTCGCCACCCAGATCTCCTGGTGGCCGGACGCGATCTTCTGGCGCAGCACCGACGGCGGCGCGACCTGGACCCGGATCTGGGACTTCACCAGCTATCCGAACCGCAGCAAGAAGTACGCCATGGACGTCAGCTCGGTGCCGTGGCTGACGTTCGGCGCCAACCCGGCGCCGCCGGAGGAGACCCCGAAACTGGGTTGGATGAACGAGTCGCTGGAGATCGACCCGTTCGACAGCGACCGGATGATGTACGGCACCGGCGCGACGATCTACGGCACCACCGGCCTGACCAAGTGGGACACCGGCGGCACCTTCACCATCACGCCGATGGTCAAGGGGCTGGAGGAGACCGCCGCGCTCGACCTGATCAGCCCGCCCACCGGGGCGCCCCTGATCAGCGGGCTCGGCGACATCGGCGGCTTCCGCCACACCGACCTGGGCGCGGTGCCGTCGATGATGTTCACCCAGCCGGTCTTCACCAGCACCACGAGCCTCGACTACGCCGAGACCAAGCCGGCGATCATGGTCCGGGCCGGCAACTTCACCGACTCCGACCGACCCAACGACAGCCACGTGGCGTTCTCCACCGACGGTGGCGCGAACTGGTTCCAGGGCACCGAGCCGGGTGGGATCAACAACGGCGGCACGGTGGCCGCGTCCGCCGACGGCGGTCAGTTCGTCTGGTCGCCGGGTGACGCCGGCCAGCAGGTCGTCCGCTCGGTCGGCTTCGGCAACTCGTGGACCGCCGCCACCGGCATCCCGGCCAACGCCACGGTCGAGTCGGACCGGGTCAACCCGAACAAGTTCTACGGGTTCAGCGGCGGGAAGTTCTACGTCAGCACCAACGGCGGGGCGGCCTTCACCGCCACCGCGGCGACCGGCCTGCCCACCACCGGGGTCAAGTTCAAGGCGCTGCCCGGGGTCGAGGGCGACATCTGGCTGGCCGGCGAGGGTGGCCTCTGGCACTCCACCAACTCCGGCGCGAGCTTCACGAAGGCGTCAGCCGTGTCCACGGCGGTGAACGTCGGCTTCGGGAAGGCGGCCCCGGGGAAGACGTACCCGGCGTTGTTCACCATCGGCACGGTCGACGGCACGCACGGCGTGTACCGCTCCGACGACGCGGGCGCGACCTGGGTGCGGATCAACGACGACCAGCACCAGTACGGCAACGCGGGCGAGGCGCTCACCGGCGACCCGCGCGTCTACGGCCGGGTCTACCTGGGCACCAACGGCCGGGGCGTGCTGGTGGCGGACCGGCTCGGCGGCACGCCCTCGCCGACGCCGACCTCGGCCAGCCCGACGCCGACCCCGACGTCGCCGAGTCCGACCCCGACGCCCACGTCGCCGAGTCCCACGCCCACGCCGACCTCGGCCAGCCCGACGCCGACCCCCACGTCGACCGGGCGCGGCTGCGCGGCCACCTACACGATGACGAACACCTGGCCGGGTGGTTTCCAGGGGGAGGTGGCGGTGCGCAACTCCGGCACCACGCCGATCGCCGGGTGGACGCTCACCTGGACCTTCCCGGACGGCCAGCGGATCAGCCAGCTCTGGGGCGGGTCGCACACCCAGACCGGCTCGGCGGTGACGGTGACCGACGCCGGCTGGAACGGCAACCTCGCCGTCGGCGGATCGACCACGGTCGGCTTCACCGGCACCGTCACCGGCGGCAACCGGGCGCCGACGGTGTCCTGCGCGGCCCGCTGACCGCGACTGCCGATCACAAAGGTGGCCGCCCCCGGAGTACCGGGGGCGGCCATCGCTTTCGTGACCGGAGCCGTGACCGAGGACGGCTGCCGCGTGCGGGACGAGGTGCGGTCAGCCGTCCAGGCCGGCCGGGGAGTTCGGCCGGTCGACGTCCACGAACTCGATCTCGTCGGCGTCGCGTCCCCGGCTGCCGGCCGCCCGGGCGGCCGTGCCGGCGGCCCAGCCGATGGCGGCGCCGGTCAGGGCCGCCGCGATCAGCAACGTCCACGGCAGCGCGGGCCGGCGTCCGGCGAGCGCGTCGAAGGCGAGGCCGGCCCGGCGGCGTGCCTCGTCGGCGGCGGAGCCGACCAGGTCGGTGGCGTCGTCGGCCAGGCCGGAGGAGTTGCGGCGGGCGGAGAGGGCGGCGTCCCGCACGCTGTCACCGGCGGCGCCGACGGCGGTGAGCAGGTGCTGCCACGCCTGGTCGGCGACCCGCTCGGGCTTGCTGCGGCGGTCCATCAGGCTGGATCCGAACATGGTTCTACCTCCTCGGGTGCCGAAGCCCGACGGCCACTTCGGACTCCGGCGTTCATCCGGCGCGTCACGGTTCACTCCCACGCGCAGTGCCCCGGGAAGCCCTCCGCCAAACCCCACGCGGCTGGATCTTGGTATTAAGCCGCCCCGGAGGGGCGATTCCGTACCAAGATCTCCGGGCTCCCGAGATGCGGACGGCGGGTACCGGGAGGTGGGAAGCGGGGGCGGAACGGGACGAAGCGGGTGAACGCGCCGAGCGGGCGGGTGTTGGTCGCGACGTGCCTGCGCCCGCTACCCTGGGTCAGCGGATCGGCCGACTCGGACCTGTCGTTCGGCCGATCGCGGTCCGCGTCGAAGGGGAAATCGGAACCCGTAAGTCCGGATTGGGTTCGCCCAGGTGTGCCCAGTCCGCAAATTGCTCATCCCCGGGGGTGGCGACCGGGGCCGTTGGAGGAATACTCTCGGTCGCGGCCCGCGTACTGATGAGGCGCCCGAAGGGGCGAGTGGAGGTGCTCGCGTGAGCCTGTCGATCGTGAAGTCGATGCGTCCGGGTGGTGTTGTCCAGATCGCGCCCCGTGGGGAGATCGATGTCGACACCGCATACGAGGTGCGGGAGTCGATCGCCGAGGTGCTGGCCAAGGGGCGCCCCGCACGGATCGAGCTCAACATGCGGCTCGTCACGTTCATCGACTCCGTCGGCATCAGCGCCATGGTCGCCGGCTTCCAGACGTGTGAGGTCAGCGGCGTCAAGCTCGTGGTCACCGAGCCGAGCCGGTTCGTGCACCGGCAGCTCTGGGTGACCGGCCTGCTGGGCCTCTTCGGCGCGCCCGAGCCGTGGTTCGCCGACGAGGCGCCCGAGGTGCTCCCCGGCGCCTGACCGTCACCGGCCCACCCCACGTCGGCGCGTCGCGTTGACTCCACTCGGCCCTCGCCGGTCGGGGACCTTCGACCCGTTGCCAGCCCGGCCCCGGTACGGGACGATCGTCCGGACCCATGACGGCGAGGGGGGCGGGTTGCAGAGCAGCGACAGCTTCAGCTACACCGTGCAGGCCCGGTGCAGCCGGGCGGACGCGGTGGCCCTGCTCGGCGACCTGAGCCGGCAGGGCGAGCTGCATCCGTTGATCGTCCGGGTCCGGCAGTTGCCGCCCCGGCCGGGCGCGCTGGCGAGCTACGCGATCACCGACCGGTTGGAGCTCGGCCCGCTGCACTTCCCGGTGACCTACCAGGCGGACGTGTTGATCGCCAACGAGGACGAGGTGGTCACCGTGGCCCGGCAGCAGCCGGCGACGACGGTGCGCAACCACACCCGGATGCGCGACGAGCCCGACGGCGTGGTGCGGATCGACGTGGAGATCACCCTCACCGCACCAGCGCCGCTGTTCGGCTACGCGTTCCGGCAGGCCCGGGCCGCCCACCTGGGGCTCGCCGCCCGTCTCGGCGCCACCCTGGAGGGCCGGTCGGCCTGACGTGACGACTCAGCCGCTGCGGCGCAGCCGACCCCACGGCTTGTACGTGGACAGCACGGTGGCGACCAGGAGCAGCGCGGTCGAGACGGCCGGCGGCACCACCAGATCCACCCGCAGGTGGGTGTCGGCGGCCCCGGCGAGCGCGCCGAGGTGCCGGATCCGGGGGGTGAGCAGGAGCAGCACCAGGCCGAGCATCACGGTGGTGAGCGCGAACTTCACCAGCACCCAGCGCCAGCGCAGCAGACCCCACGGGGTGAGCAGCGCGCTGGCGGTGCCGACCAACCAGACCGCCACGCTCAGCGGCGCGAACAACCAGGTGGCGAGCAGCGCCGCCGCCGGGTACACCACCTCCGCGTCGGCGCCGCGCAGCCCGGCCACGCCGAGCGCGAGCAGCCCCAGGTCGGTGCCGAGCCAGCCCAGCGAGGTGACCAGGTGCGCGGTGAGCAGCGCCTTGCGGCCGGTCGGCGAGAGTCGTCCCATGCGCCGATCGTCGGCCGTCGCGCGGCCCACGTCGTGGGCCGCGCGACGACATCCGGCGTACGTCGGGGAGCGTAGTGCTCAGTAGACCGACAGGTGCACGTGGTTGGTGTGGTCGCTGGACGGGTCGCCGTTGCCCCCGCTGTAGGACTTCCAGCCGCTGCTGGGCAGCCAGATCTCCTTGAACCAGATCACGTAGAGCACGGCGAGCCGGTCGGCATTGCGGATGAAGTACGCGGACAGGTTGTTGCCGTACGTCTTGTCGCCGCCGCTGGCGACGCCGCCGAAGCCGTTCTTCTGGGCCGCGAAGTCGCAGGCCCGCCCCTTCGGGTGTTCACCCGAGCCGCTGGGTCGGTGGCAGGAGACGTACCTGGTGAAGCCGGCCGCCTTGGCCTGTTGCAGCGCGTGCAGCGTGCGCGGGGTGATGCAGCCGCTGGCCGGCGTCGGGTCGTTGACGCTGCACGACTCCGCCGGCCACGAGCCGTCGGAGTTGCGCTTGGCCGGCTTCGCGTTGGCCGAGGACGAGCCTCGGGCGCTGCTGCCGCCGCCACTGCTGCCGGCGCTCGCCGGCGGCTTGCGGTTGGCCACCTCCAACGCCCGTTCGGCCTGCTCCTTGCGCTTGGCCATCACCGCGACCTGCTTGCGCTGCTCGCTGATCTCGACGGTGAGCGCGGCGCGGGTGCGGACCGCCTCGTCCCGGGTGGCGATCAGCTCGCGCAGGGTCCGGTCCTCGTGCGCGGCGACGGTCTCCAGGGCCGCGGCCCGGTCCATGAAACCTTCCGGGCTGTTGCTGGCGAGCAGCGCCGCGGCGGTGCCCATCCGGCCGGTGCGGTACGCCACCCCGGCGATCTCGCCGACCTTGGCGTCGCGTTCGGTCAGTTCCGCGCCGATCGTGGTGAGCCGGTCGTTGAGCTGCTTCTGCCGGTTGACCGAGTTGTTCAGCGCGGCCTTGGCCTCCAGCCAGCCCTTGCTGGCGGCGTCGAGCTGGGCGCGCAGGGTCGGTGTGCCGCCCTCGTCGTCGTCGCCGGGTGCGGCGGCGAGCCGGCCGGTCGGCGCCGCCGTGGCGGGGGAGACCGGCACGGTCGCGACGCCGAGGGCCAGCGTCGCGACGAGCAGGGCCGCCAACCGGGCGGCCGTCCGTCGTACAGGTGCCACTGTGGGCATTCACGTGTCCTTCCGTCAACCGCCGACCGGGTTAGCTGACGGGTTCGGGACGGAAGATCCCTACCGCTGACGCGGATGCACCCCACGTACGTGGTTCCCCGGCTCGCCCCACGGGCGATTAGGCGATGGCCGCTCCACCGGCGCCGGAGTGACGCCCGTGGGTTGGCCGCGATCGAGCCTACCGGCGCGGCCCGGACCCGGCTCCACCAGCCGGAGCCGAATACCGGGCAAAACCGGCAATTGCCAACAATAGCCACCCAGATTTAAGTTTGTCCTAATTACCACTCGGTCGGGCCGCAGCCGCCGGCGGACGCTCCGGGTTCGATCTGCAACGTGGCGTGATCGATCGAGAAGTCCTCGTGCAGCGCGGCCCGGGCGGCGGCGAGCACGGTGGCGACCTCGGCGCGCGGGTCGGTGGTCAGGTGCGCCGAGGCGACGTCCATCCCCGAGGTGAGTGTCCACACGTGCAGGTCGTGCACCTCCGCCACGCCGGGCACGGCGGCCAGCCGGTCGTGCACCGCGGTCACCTGGAGGTGCTCCGGCGCGGCCTGCACCAGGATGCGTACCGCGGCCCGGCCGAGCCGCCAGGTGCGCGGCAGGATGAACAGGCCGATCGCCACCGCGACCACCGGGTCGGCCCACCACCAGTCGGTGAACGCGATGACGATCGCCGCGCCGATCACCCCGAGCGAGCCCAGCAGGTCGCCCAGCACCTCCAGGTATGCCCCGCGCAGGTTGATGCTCTCCTGTGCGCCGACTCGCAGCAGCGCGAAGGCGGCGATGTTGGCCAGCAGCCCGAGCACGGCCACCACGAGCATCGGCCCGGCGAGCACCTCGGGCGGCTCGCCGAACCGGCGTACCGCCTCGACCAGGACGTAGACCGCGACGGCGCCGAGCAGCACCGCGTTCGCGAGCGCGGCGAGCACCTCGAGCCGGTAGAGCCCGAATGTGCGCTGCGGGTCGGTCCGGGCACGCCGGGTGGCGGTGATCGCGGCGAGCGCCATGCCGATGCCGAGCACGTCGGTGAACATGTGCCCGGCGTCGGAGAGCAGCGCGAGCGAGCCGGTCGTGAAGGCGGCCACCGCCTCGACCAGCATCAGCACGGTGAGCAGCGCGAACGCCGCCCAGAGCCGGCCGGCGTGGCGCTGCGCCGCGTTGGTCACCGCGCCGCTGTGGTCATGACCTGCACCCACGCGCACACCCTCCGCCCCATAGCTCGGCCGGAACAAATCTATGCTCACATCGCTATGTGTGCAAGTGAGGTGGGTCAGCCCACCGGGTCGAGCGTGGTCAGCCGCTGGGTGGCCCGGGAGAGCGCGACGTAGAGCGTGCGTACCCCCGAACCGGGGTCGGCCCGGATCTCGCCCGGCGCGACGAGCACCACCCCGTCGTACTCCATGCCCTTGGCCTGGAGGCTGGTCACCACCTGGAGCCGGCCGGCGCCGAGCTGGCCCAGCCAGCCGGCCACCTCGTCCCGGCGCGGCACCGGCGTGATCACGCCGACCGTGCCCTCGACCTCGGCCAGCAGCGCCCCGGCCGCCTCGACCGTGGCCGCGGGCAGCTCGGCCGCGGCCACGGCGCGCTGGACCGGCGGCACACCCGTCGAGCGCACCGCGTCGGGAAGCGTCAGGTCCGGGTACAGCCGGCGGATCTCCGCCGCCGCCACCGCGAAGATCTCCGCCGAGTTGCGGTAGTTGGTGGTCAGCTCGTAGCGGTGCCGGCGCCGCCGCCCCAACGCCTGGTCCCGGGCCCGGTCCAGCTCCTGCGGGTCACCCGTCCAGGCGGTCTGCGCCGGGTCGCCGACCACCGTCCAGGACGCCAGCCGGCCGCGCCGCCCCACCATCCGCCACTGCATCGGTGAGACGTCCTGCGACTCGTCCACCACCACGTGGGCGTACTCGCGGTAGTCCGCCGGGCGCTCCCGGGCCGCCGCGCGGGCGGCGCGCTGCCGATCGGCGTACGTGCTCAGCTCGCGCACGCCGCCGGCGAGCTGGTACGGGTCGCGCTTCGGCCGGGCCCGCTGCACCGGCTTGCCCAGCAGCGCGTCCAACTCGTCGAGCAGGGCGACGTCGGCGACCGTCGGGCCCTCGTCGGCGAGCGTCAGGTAGGCGTCGGTGAGCAGCCGGATCTCGGCCGAGGAGAGGATCCCGCCGGCGTACCGGCGCAGCCGCTCGGGCCGGGCCAGCCAACCCAGCACGTGGCGCGGGTGCAGCCGGGGCCACCAGGCCCGCAGGAAGTCGCGGAACTCCGGCCGTTCGATGATCTCGTCCTCGAACGCGGGCTGCTCCGGCAGCCGGCCCACCCGCAGCGTGCGGGCCTGCGCGTAGAGCGCGGCGAGCACCGCGTCGAACGCCGCCCGGCGCACCTCGTTGCGGCGCGCGCCCCGGGTCAGCGTCCGGTCCCGCACCGCATCCAACGCCTGCCGCTCCAACCGCAGCAACTCACCGCGGTAGAGCAGGCGCAGCTCGGCCGGGGAGTCCGGCACCGCGTCCCGGGCCGCCCGTTCCAGCACCCGGCGCATCCGCAGCGACCCCTTCACGGCCGCCACCTCCGGCGGGTCGGTCCGTGTCGCCGACAGCCCCGGGAACAGCGAACCGAGCGAGTGCAGGGTGGCGGTCTCCTCGCCGAGCGAGGGCAGCACCGAGGCGATGTACTCGACGAACACACCCGACGGGCCGACCACCAGGATGCCGCCGCCGGCATAGCGGGCCCGGTCGGAATAGAGCAGGTACGCGGCCCGGTGCAGCGCCACCGCCGTCTTGCCGGTCCCCGGGCCGCCGGAGACGATCGTGACACCGTTGCCGGGGGAGCGGATCGCCTCGTCCTGCTCCCGCTGGATGGTGGCGACGATGTCCCGCATGCCCCGGCCGGTGGCCCGGGACAGCGTGGCCAGCAGCGCGCCGTCCCCGACCACCGCCATGTCCGCCGGGGCGGCCTCCGGATCCAGCAGGTCGTCCTCGATCCGGGTCACCTTCTCGGCCGCCGACTGGATCGTGCGCCGGCGCACCACACCACGCGGCTCGGCCGGGGTGGCCTGGTAGAACGCGGCGGCGGCGGGGGCCCGCCAGTCCACCACGAGCGTCTCGGCGTCGTCGGCGCGTACGCCGAGCCGCCCCACGTGCAGCACCTGCCCGGTGCGCAGGTCCAGCCGGCCGAAGACCAGCCCCTCGTGCTCGGCGTCGAGCACGTGCCGGCGCTGCGCGGCGTGGAAGACCATCGCGTCCCGCTCGACAAGCGCGCCGAAGGTGCCGACCCGCGCCATCCGGTAGCCCTCCCGCTCGGCGTCGGCCGCGGACCGGCGCAGTTCGGCCAGCCGGGCGTACACCCGGTCGAGGTGCCGCTGTTCGGCGGCGATCTCCCGGTCCAGCGTGGTCTGGTCGGTCAACGCGGTGCTCCTGTGGTCGGACGGCGCAACGGGCTGAATGAGGGTACGGGCCGCCGGCAACCCCGATGTCAGGGCCATGCCGCTCGACCGGCGCAGGTTGCCCGTTATCCGGCCGTTCCCACCCGTTTCCCGGCCGCCCGTACGCCGGTCAGGCGGTTACCTGTTCCCGGCCGCGGGTCAGGCCGCCACCCGGCGACCGGCCGCCCGGCGTCGCCGACGGGCGACGGCCGGCGCGGCCGACCGGGCGCCCGACGCGGCCGGGCCGGCGAGCACCCGGCGCAGCACGCTAGCGACGGCGGCGTTCACCTCGTCCGGGCGCTCCATCATCAGCATGTGGCCGGCGCCGGGGCAGACGGTCAACTCCGCGGTGGGCAGCGCCGCCGCGATGGACTCGGCGCAGGGCGGCGGGGTGAGCCGGTCCCGGTCACCGACCAGCGCGGCGGCCGGCAGTCCGCCGAGCGCGGCGAGCGTGTCCAGCCGGTGCTGGGCGCCGATCGAGGCGCGGAACCCGCCGATCGAGCGCAGCGTGGCGCGCGCCACCGCGGAGGTGACCAGCCGGATGTCCGCCGGGTCGCAGCGGTCGCCGAAGAGCATCCAGCGGATGCTGGGGCGCAACGCGCGCAGCAACGCGTGCGGCGGTCGCCAGCCGCCGCAGCGGGCCAGCACGCCGGCGCCGGTGGTCTCGGCGAGCCGGATCAGCCGCGCGATCCGGGGCGAGAGCCCGTAGACGGTGTGCGTGTGCCCCTCGGCGGTGGTCGCGACGAAGACCAGGCCGGCGGTGCGGGCGGCGAACCGGTCGGGGTGGCGGTGCGCGTATTCCATCACGGTCATCCCGCCCATCGAGTGCCCCACCAGCACCACCGGGCCGGACGGGGCGAACTCGTCGACCACCGCGGCCAGGTCGTCGCCGAGCTGGGCCAGGGTGGCGTCGCGCAGCGTCAGGCAGCTCGACCGGCCGTGCCCGCGCGCGTCGTAGGCGATCACCCGCACCCGGTCACCGAAGCGTTCCCGCAGGTCGGCGACCTGGCGGTGCCAGCTCCGCCCGTCGAGCGTCCAGCCGTGCAGCAGGACCACGGTGACCTCGGCGTCGACCGGCCCGGTCGCCGTGACGTGCAGGCGTACGTCGTCGGGAAGTCGCAGTTCCATGGTCCACCTCCCGGGCCGTCGGGTGCGTCACCGGGGCGACCCGGCGGTAACATCGGCGTTACCCGCCATCACACCACGGCAATCGGGGCGGGAGAAGATTCACCGTCCGCCCGCGCCGGGTCGGACCGGTGACCAGGCTGGGGGCATGCCGTCCACCCCCGCCGCCCGCAGCCCCCGCGCCGCCCTGGCCGAGCTGCTCACCGGCAACCGCCGCTTCGTCAGCGGCCAGCCCCTGCACGGGCACGACGTCAGCGCCGCCGCCGCGGTGGCCTCCGGCGACCAGCAGCCGTACGCGGTGGTGCTGGGCTGTATCGACTCCCGGGTGCCGCTGGAGGCGATCTTCGACCAGACGTTCGGCTCGATCTGCGTGATCCGCACCGGCGCGCACGTGCTGGACCGGGCGGTGTGCGGCTCGATCGAGTACGTGGTGGGGCAGCTCGGCGTACGGCTGGTGATGGTGCTCGGCCACGAGCGCTGCGGCGCGGTCGGTTCGGCGGTCGACGCGGTGCGCACCGGGCGGCGCCCCGGTGGCGCGCTGGCCTACGTGGTGGACCGGATCGCTCCGGCGGTGGTCGAGGTCGGCGTCGACGACCCGGCCGTCCACCCGCTGGCGATCCGCCGGCACGTGCGGCGGACGGTGGCCGCGCTGCGCGCCGACGACCGGCTCGCCGGCCCGGTGGCGGCCGGGGACGTGGCCGTGGTGGGCGCGCTCTACGACCTGGCCACCGGTGCGGTCACGGTGCTGCCGGAGGAGGAGACGCGCGACCGCCCGCCGGGGTGATCCCCGACGGGCGGTCGTGATGGTGCGGGTGAGGGGGCTCAGCCCTCGAAGACGCCGGCCTCGACGAGACGCTTCTCGGTGGCGTCCCAGCCGTGGTCCGGGTGGGCCGCGGCCAGGCCGTTCAGCTCGGCACGGATCTTGGCGGCGTGGCCGGCGGCGGCCAGCACCCGGATCTCCTCGACGAAGGCGTCGGAGTCGGTGCGCAGGTGCGCGGTCTTGCCGTTGGTCAGGTTGCGCACGTAGGCGTGCTTGCCGCCGTTGAGCGGGATCAGGTACTTGAACTCGCCCAGCACGCTGAGGGCGCCACCCTGGCCAGCCTGGCCGGCCCGGACTGACGCGCGCGCGGTCTTAGAGGTGTTGCTCGCCACGGAGGTACTCCTTGCAGACGTACGGTGGGGACGGCAAGGCCGTCCGGGGGCTGTGCGAGTGACGCCCGGGGTGAGCGCCGGCCCGCGAAGACGTGCGGCGGCACAGAACCGCCCAGAGAACTGTACACGAACGCGACACCCGGCTGGTGGTCGCGCCGTTCACCGGACACAACCGGGTCGGCCGCCCGGCTATTTCCCGCCGCCCGACCCCGGCGAATTTTCCGATTCGCTGGCGCACCACCTGCCACAGCGGTCATCATGTGTGCCAGAGACCACTCGGGTGACGAGGTCGTAGGGGAAGACGCACCTCGGCTCACCGGGAGGTCACCGTGCCAACGCGTGGCGTCGTATACGTCCACTCGACCCCGCTCGCCGTGTGCTCGCACGTCGAGTGGGCGATCGCGCGCGTCCTTGCCGCGCCGGTCAACCTGCACTGGACGGGTCAACCCGTCGACCCCGGCGCCCGCCGCGCCGAGTGCGGCTGGACCGGCAGCCCGGGGACGGGCGCCGAGCTGGCTGCTGCCCTCCGGCAGTGGCCCATGATCCGTTTCGAGGTGACCGAGGAGCCCAGTCCCGGCGTCGACGGCGAACGCTTCATGTACGTCCCGGGCCGGGGCCTGTTCCGGGCCACCGTCGGCGCGGCCGGCGACATCCAGCTCGGCGAGGACCGGCTGCGCAGCCTGATGGCCGCCGCCCGGGCCCCGGAGGCGCTCGCGCACGCCCTGGACAAGGCGCTCGGCACCGCCTGGGACGCCGAGTTGGAGCCCTACCGGTACGCCGGCGACGGCGCGCCGGTGACGCTGCTCACGCGGGTGGGATGACGGTGGAGCGAGTTGCCCCGATACGGTGGGGCCCGTGTCGATATCCCCGCGTCGCTCCGCCGTCGCGCTCGCCGCACTGACCGCGCTGCTCGCCTCCGGGTGCTCGGACGGGCCGGACCGGCCCCGACCGGCCCCGTCGACCCCGGCGTCGTCGTCGAGCACACCGGCTCCGACCGATCCGGCCCCCGCCGACCCGGCCGCCCGGGCCGCCGCCCTGGTCGCCACGCTCGCCGACGAGGACCTGGTCGGGCAGGTGCTGATGCCGTACGCCTACGGCAGCTCGGCCACCGAGGTCTCGGCCGGCTCGGCCGCCGGGAACCGCGCCTTGGCCGGCGTCGACACACCCGCCGAGATGGTGGCGAAATATCGCCTCGGCGGGGTGATCCTGGTCGGCTTCAGCGCCGACGACCCCACCTCGGGCAACCAGGAGACCACGAACGTCGACAACCCGAAGCAGGTCCGCGGGCTCACCGACGGGCTGCGCGCCGCCGCCGGCAAGCTGCCCGCCGGCGCCGCGCCGTTCCTGATCGGCACCGACCAGGAGTACGGCGTGGTCACCCGGATCACCGACGGGGTGACCCAACTGCCCAGCCCGCTCGCCGCCGGCGCGGCCGGCGACCCGGCGCTGACCGAGGCCGCCTGGCGGGCCGCCGGATCCGAACTGGCGGCGATGGGGATCAACCTGGACTTCGCCCCGGTCGCCGACGTGCTTGTCACCCGCAGCACGGTGATCGGCTCCCGCTCCTTCGGCGCCACCCCGGCGACCGCCTCCCCCCAGGTGGCCGGCGCGGTCCGCGGGCTCCAGGCCGAGGGCGTCGGCGCCGCGGTCAAACACTTCCCCGGCCACGGCCTCACCGCCGCCGACTCGCACTCCGAGCTGCCGGTGGTCGGGCAGTCCCGGGCCGTGCTGGACCGCACCGCGTTCCCGCCCTTCCGCGCCGGGATCGACGCCGGCGCCATGGCGGTGATGTCGGCCCACCTGGACGTCAAGGCGATCGACCCGGGCACCCCGGCCACGTTCTCCCACAAGGTGCTCACCGACGTGCTCCGCGGCCAGCTCGGCTTCCAGGGCGTGGTGATCACCGACGGGATGAACATGGCGCCGGCGAAGAAGTGGTCACCGGGCGAGGCGGCGGTCCGCGCGCTCAAGGCCGGCAACGACCTCATCCTGATGACCCCGAACGTGAGCCAGGCGTACGACGGGCTGCGCGCCGCGCTGACGGACGGCTCGCTGCCGCGCGCCCGCCTGGTCGAGGCGGTCACCCGGGTGCTGACCATGAAGTTCAAGCTGGCCGGGCGCCCGCAGCCGGCCCTGTCCACGCTTGCCGGCGCCGACCACCGCAAGGCCGCCACCGACCTGGCCGCCGCCGCGGTGACCGTGCTGCGCGGCAAGTGCGGGGGCGCGGTGAAGGGCCCGATCCGGGTCACCTCCTCCGGTGGCCGGGACCGCACCCGGGCCGCGCTGACCGAGGCGCTCACCGCCGCCGGGGTGAAGGTGGTGTCTTCCGGCGGGACCGTGGTGCACCTGGTCGGGTACGGCGACGGCGCGAAGGACCTGCGCGCCGACGCGGCCGTGACGGTGGCGATGGACACCCCGTACGTGCTGTCCGGGGCGAAGTCGCCGACGGTGCTGGCCACCTACTCGTCCACCCGGGCGTCGATGGACGCGCTGGCCGCGGTGCTCGCCGGCAAGGCCCGCCCGACGGGCCGCTCCCCGGTGCCGGTCCCAGGCCTCCCCGCCACCACCTGCGGGGGTTAAGGAGGGGGCCCCGCTTAACGCCTGCGGTATAGGCGGGGGCCCCGCTTAACACCCCCGGCGCGACGAAACCGGATGCGGCACGGGGCGTCCGGGTGGCAGGGTGCGCCCATGGGAGAGGCAGCGCACGGTTTCCGCTACGTCGAACGCGCCGACGGCACCGTGGTGATCACGCATCACGGGCGGGTCGCCGGCACGCTACGTGGCGGTCGGGCCGCGCAGTTCCTGGCCGAGGTTGAGGACGACCCGCAACTGGTGATGGCGCGGTGGACCGGCAACTACCGGCGCGGCAACGAGCGGACCGCCCGCCAGCATCCCCGCAACCGGATGTGAGGCGGGGCCCCTTCTTAACACACGTGTGTTAAGAAGGGGCCCCGCCTAACGCCGCGGCAGCGGCTCAGGGGCGGGTGAAGACCAGCGCCACGTTGTGGCCGCCGAAACCGAACGCGTTGTTCAGCGCGGCGGGGATCTCCAGGTGCCGGGCCTTGTGCGCGGCCACGTCCAGGTTCAACCCGTCGTCCGGGTCGTCCAGGTTGATCGTGGGCGGCACCACGCCGTCCCGGATGGACAGGATGGTGGCGATCGACTCCAGCGCGCCGGCCGCGCCGAGCAGGTGTCCGGTCATCGACTTGGTGGCGGTGAGCAGCACGTGGTCGCCGACCGCCTGGCGCAGCGCGCCGATCTCCAGCATGTCGCCGACCGGGGTGGAGGTGGCGTGCGCGTTGACGTGCACGATGTCCCGGCCGGGCAGGTCGGCGTCGGCGAGCGCCCGGGCGATGGCCCGCACCGCGCCCTCACCCTCGGCGTGCGGCTGCACGATGTCGTACGCGTCCGAGGTGATCCCGGCGCCGGCCAGGCGCGCGTAGATCCGGGCGCCGCGGGCGGCGGCGTGGTCGGCCCGCTCCAGGACCACCACGCCCGCGCCCTCACCGAGCACGAATCCGTCCCGACCCTTGTCCCACGGCCGGGAGGCCCGCTCCGGGTCGTCGTTGCGGGTCGACATGGCCCGCATCGAGGCGAAGCCGGCGATCGGCAGCGGGTGGATGACCGCCTCGGTGCCGCCGGCCACCACCACGTCGGCCCGGCCGGCGCGGATGAGGTCCAGCCCCAGCGAGATCGCCTCCGCGCCGGTCGCGCAGGCGCTGGCGACCGCGTGCACCCCGGCCTTGGCGCCGAGCTCCAGCCCGACCCAGGCGGCCGGACCGTTCGGCATCAGCATCGGCACCGTGTGCGGTGAGACACGCCGCGGGCCGGACGCCTCCAGGATGTCGTCCTGGGCGAGCAGGGTGGTGGCGCCGCCGATGCCCGAGCCGACGCTGACCGCGAGCCGTTCCGGGTCCGGCCCGGCGTCGGCCAGCCCGGCGTCCGCCCACGCCTGCCGTGCGGCGATGAGGGCGATCGCCTCGGACCGGTCCAGCCGGCGCAGCTTCACCCGGTCGAGCACCTCGGACGGATCCACCGCCAGTTGGGCGGCGATCCGGACGGGCAGTTGCCCGGCCCACTCCTGGGTGAGCGGACCCACCCCGGAGCGGCCGGCGAGCATGGCGTCCCAGGTCGACGCGACGTCCCCGCCGAGCGGGGTCGTCGCGCCGAGCCCGGTGACGACGACGTCGGGGCGACTCATGATCAGGACTGCGCCTCGATGTAGCTGACCGCGTCCCCGACGGTCTTGAGGTTCTGCACCTCGTTGTCCGGGATCTTGACGCCGAACTTCTCCTCGGCCGCCACCACGACCTCCACCATCGAGAGCGAGTCGACGTCGAGGTCGTCGGTGAAGGACTTCCCCTCGGCCACGTCGTCCGGGTTCACGCCGGCAACCTCTTCGAGGATCTCGGCGAGGCCGGCGGTGATCTCGTCACGGGTCATTGCGGTTGGTTCCTCTCATCGGGTTTTCCGGTGGCCGGCGACGCCGACCACCGCGCCTGGAGCGCGTTCGCGCCCGAGGGGGTCTTCAGGGGCAGCGGACGACCTGACCGGCGTAGGTCAGGCCGCCACCGAAACCGAACAGCAGCACCGGGGCGCCCGAGGGCACCTCACGCCGCTCGACCAGCTTCGACAGGGCCAGCGGGATGCTCGCCGCCGACGTGTTGCCGGACTCGACGATGTCCTTGGCGATGATCGCGTCCGGGATGTTCAGCCGCTTGGCGATGCCGTCGATGATCCGGCCGTTCGCCTGGTGCGGCACGAACGCGGCCAGCTCCGACGGGTCCACTCCGGCCCGCTCGCAGGCCTGGAGCGCGAGCGGGGCCAGCGCGGTGGTGGCCCAGCGGAAGACCGACTGGCCCTCCTGCGCGACGTACGGCTGCCAGCCCTCGATCCGGACCGCGTCGCTCTTCTCCGGCGCCGAACCCCACACCACCGGGCCGATGCCGGCCGGCTCGTCGTCGGCGGTCGCGGTGACCACGGCCGCACCGGCGCCGTCGCCGAAGATGATGCACGTCGACCGGTCGGTCCAGTCGGTGAAGTCGGAGAGCTTCTCCGCGCCGACGACGATCGCGTTGCGCGCCGCGCCGGCCCGGACCGCGTGGTCCGCCGTGCCCAACGCGTACGCGAAACCGGAGCAGGCGGTGTTGATGTCGTACGCCGCGGGGGCGTTGATGCCGAGCTTGGCCGCGACCCGGCAGGCCACGTTCGGGCTGCGGTCCACGGACGTGCAGGTCGCCACCACGACGAGGTCGATGTCGGCGGCGGTGAGGCCCGAGTTGGCGAGCGCCTTGCCGGCCGCGGCGGTGGCCATGTCGGCCACCGTCTCGTCACCGGCGATCCGGCGGGAGACGATGCCGACCCGGTCCCGGATCCACTCGTCGTTGGTGTCGACCATCTGCGCGAGTTCGTCGTTGGTGACTACGCGGGAGGGCTGGTAGTGCCCCATCGCGGCGATCCGGCTGCCGGCCATTTAGTGCGATCCTCCGATGCGGACGAGGGGCTGGCCCGGTGCGACCGGGTCGTCGTGGTGCGCGAGCCATGCGGTGAGCGGCCCGGTGTGATGGGCGGTCACCTCGACCGGCCCCTGCCGGCCGGTGACGTGGCCGACGACCTGGCCGGCGCCCAACTCGGCGCCCTCGGCCAGGTCGGCCGCCGGCGTGAAGACGCCGGCGGCGGGGGAGACCACCACCCGGAAGCGGGACGCCGGCGGGCGGACGGCGGGACCGCCGTGCCGGGCGATGAGGTTCCGTGCGGCGGGCAGGTCGTCGGGGGTGTTCAGGGTGACGATCTCCGGCGCGCCCTCGCCCTTGAGCTCCCGCTTGACCAGGCCGGCCAGGGTGCCGGCCGGCGGCAGCTCGATCACGCCGGTGACGCCCAGGTCGGCCAGGGCGCGCATGCACAGGTCCCAGCGGACCGGGGCGGTGACCTGGCGGACCAGCCGCTGGACCGTCTCCCGGCCGTGCCCGACCGGGGTGCCGTCGAGGTTGGACAGGAGGATGCGGGTCGGGTCGGCCACGGTGACCCCGGCGGCCACGCCGGCCAGCGCGGCCTCGGCCGGCGCCATGTAGGGGGTGTGGAACGCGCCGGCCACCTGGAGCCGGATGATCCGGACCCGGCCCGGCGGCTCGGCGGCGAGCTTTTCCAGCCCGGCGACCGCTCCGGCGGCGACGATCTGGCCGGCGCCGTTGCGGTTGGCCGGGTGCAGCCCGTACGTGTCGAGCGCGGCGAGCACCTCGTCCGGGTCGCCGCCGAGCACGGCGGCCATCCCGGTCGGCTCCAGCGCGCAGGCGGCGGCCATCTCCCGGCCGCGTACCCCGGCGAGCGTCACGGCCGCTTCGGCGGGCAGCACTCCGGCCAGCGCGGCGGCGGCCAGCTCACCCACGCTGTGCCCGGCGACCAGCGCGACGTCGTGCATCGGCAGGTGCTCGGCGGCGAGCAGCGCGGCGGCGACCAGCAGCGGCTGGGTGCGGGCGGTGTCCTTGATCTCGTCCGCGTCCGCCCGGGTGCCGAGGTGGACCAGGTCGGCCCCGGCCAGCGCCGACCACCAGCGCAGGCGCGCCTCGACGCCGGCGAGGTCGAGCCAGGGGTTCAGGAAACCGGGCTTCTGTGAACCCTGTCCGGGGGAGAGTACGGCGAGCACGTGTACGACTCTGACGGATATTCGCGGGTCGCGCTGTAACGCACGGCACGAAACCGCACTAGAAGCTTTAGAGGAATCCTACAAAGATCGGCGGCGATCATCGCCGCTTCGGGTGGCTTTGCGCCCCGACGCGCTCGCTGTCTGGTTCGGGACGGGCGTGACCACGGGTGACACCGGGTCCAGCCGGCCGACCGTCAGCGCGAGCTGGAGCGCGAAGGCGTCCCGCGGGGCGAGCGGCGAGAAGCCGGTCACCTCGGCGATCCGCTTCAGCCGGTAGCGCACCGTGTTCGGGTGCACGAACAGCGCCCGCGCGGCGCTCTCCAGCGTGCCGCCGGCGGCGAAGAACGCGTCGAGCGTCTCCAGCAGTTCGCCGCCGGCGCGGGCCAGCGCCGCGTACACGTCGTGGCGCAGCCGGCGACGGGCCTCGGCGTCGCCGGCGAGCGCCCGTTCGGGCAGCAGCTCGGCGGCGGCGACCGGGCACGGCGCGGTCGGCCAGGCCGGCGCGGCCCGGAAGCCGGCGAGCGCGGCCCGCGCGGACTCGGTCGCCTCGTCCAGGCTGGGCACGGCGGGACCGACCACCACCGGCCCGTCGCCGAACGCCGGTCGCAGCTTGTCGGCGGCGGCCAGCGGATCGGCCGCCCCACCGAGCACTATCACCAGGCGGTCGCCGTGCACCCCGCCGATCACCTCGACGCCGATCCGCCGGGCCTGCCGGTAGACGGTGTGCAGCACGGCCGCCACCTCGCCGCCGGGCGAGCGGCCCACCGCCACCGCCACCGGCGGCGCGTCCGACCAACCAAGCGCCGCGGCCCGGCTGGCGAGCACGTCCGGCGAGTCGCCGCGCAGCAGCGCGTCGACGAGCAACGCCTGCAACCGGGCGTCCCAGGAGCCGCGGGTCTCGGCGGCCCGGGCGTAGACCCGGGCGGCGGCGAACGCGATCTCCCGGGAGAAGCGCAGCACCGCCTCCCGCAGCGACTGCTCCTCGCCCGGCACGGCCAGCTCCGACACCTGCTCCTCGACCACCTCGATGGTCACCTTGATCAGCGCCACGGTCTGTTGGAGGCTGATCGAGCGGGCGAGCGCCTGCGGCGCGGCGTCGAAAACCTCGTCCGACACCTCCTGGGTGCGGTCGGTCGCGCCGCCGCCCTGACGCAGCCACTGCACGAGCGACCGCACGCCGGCCTGTGCGACGAGCATCACCCAGGAACGCTGGTCGGCCGGCAGCTCCCGGAACCACGGCAGGCTCTCGTCCATCCGGGCCACGCTTGCGGTGGCCAGGGTGCCCGCGGCCCGCTCGATCCGGCGCAGCGTCGCCGACGTCTCCGTTCCGCCCGGTTCGCTCACCGCATCAGCCTGGCACGCCCTGACCAGCGGATCCACTCCGATCCCACGGCGTCGCCGCGGACGGACGATCTCCACCGGTACGCGCTGACGATCTCGTCGGGTCGGGCCAGTACGGTGTCAGGGCGCGTCGGGGAGTTCCGCCCGACGGGCGAAGGCGAAGGTGAGGAGACCGGGATGGCGCACGGGGAGGCCGAGCACGGCTGCGCCCAGGACGAGCCGTGCCGGATGGGCCACGACCAGCCGCGCCGGGTGGGCCTGACCCACCCGGGCGAGCCGGCCGCCGGGTGGACGCCCGAGCGTGCCGACGAGGACGCGGCAGTGCCGCGCCAGCGGTCCGGCGAGCCGGCGCACCCGGCCGTCGAGCCGGCGTCGGACCGGAGCTGCCTGAGCGACCAGGGCGGCTGGGCGGGCGGTCACCAGCACGGCGCGGTGCGCCCGCGGAACCGCACCGTCCGCCGGGAGCGTCCGCCGCGCCGCTGGTGCTGACCACGCGCCTGGCGGGTGCGGGCGGCGTTGACGGCCGGCCCTGAGCCGAGGCTCAGCGGGTGCGGCGGCGCACCAGGAGCGCGATTCCGGCCAGCCCGACGGTGATGACAAGCACCACCCCGACGTTGAGCAGCAGCAGCCGCTGCAGGTCGCCGAGCGCGGTGTCCAGGTTGCCCACCGGATCGAGCGCGTCCTCCGGCAGCACGCGCTCGCCGCCGCCGATGCCGCCGGAGATGGTGTCGAACCGGGGCGCCAGCGGCACCCCGACGGAGCGCAGCGTCTCGGACATGTTGAGACGCCCGAAGAACCAACCCGCCCGGGGGTGGCTCAGGTCGGGCTGCTTCGCCGGCCGGTAGACCCGGGGGCCGCCCTTGGCCAGCGGGAACAAGTCGTAGGTGTGCTGCGGGCTGCCGGCGCTGAGCACCACCACCGTGTACTTCGGACCGAGGTCCTTGGCTGCGGGGCCGCGCAGCTGCCCGGTCGTACCCAGCCACTTGACCTGGTCGATGACCAGGCTGACGTCGGCCGGGCGGGTGTCGGCCCGGAGCTGCAGCGGCTGGTCGAGCTGGTCGCCGGTGATGTCCACCCCGGTCGGGGCGAGCTTGGGCTTCGGCGCGGCCTGTGCCGCCGTGGCGCCGGTGAGGGCCAGCGAGCACGTGAGTGCCAACGCCGCTCCGGCCACGACCGCCGTCAGCCGTCTCACCTTACGGACCATCGCCGCCTCCTCGCCCCGTTCGATGGCTGGCTTCCGCTGCCGGTCACACTGGACCTGCTCCACCTCAAAGACTCCGCAGAACGTCGCGTGGTTGCAGCTGGTGGAAGAGTATTTGGAACTATCTGCGAGCTGAGACCGACAAACGAGTGGCCGATGATCAGTGGCCGGATCTTACCCGGACGGAGGAGTTCATGGGGGGCAGGGTCGCCCGTAGGGCACGTACCTGGCTTGCGGTGCTCGGGGTGGCGGCGGTGGTGCCGCTGTTGCTGCCGGCTGCGCCGGCCGCCGCGCACAACTCGCTGACCGGCAGCGATCCGCGGAACGGGGCCCGGGTGGCCACCGCGCCGAAGCGGATCGAGCTGCGGTTCCTCGCCACGCCGAAGGAGGCCACGACGAAGGTCACCGTTACCGGGCCGGACGACGTGTCCGCCGCGGGTGGCGCGCCGACGTTCTCCGGCAAGCGGGTGAGCGTGCCGTTCACCCCGGGTGCGGCCGGGCTCTACACCGTGGCCTACCAGCTCGGCTCCGACGACGGACACCCGATCAAGGGGGAGATCCGGTTCACCCTGACCACCCCGGCGGAGGCGTCGTCGCCGAGCACGGCGTCCACCAGCGCCGCGCCCACCAGCGCCCCTCCCACCAGCACCGCCGCGTCGCCGTCGCCGGTGAGCCCGACGCCCGCCGCGGCGGCGGACGAAGACGGGGGTACGGGCTGGCTGTGGGTGGCCGCCCCGGTGGTGGTGCTCGCCGCGCTTGCCGCTGGAGCGCTGCTGCTGCGCCGCCGCGCCGCCCGCCGCTGACCGCCCGCCCGCCACGCCGCCCGCGGCTGACCGCCCGCCCGCCGCGCGGGGACCCGTACCCGGATCTTGGTACGCAGCCGCCCTCCCGAGGGCGAACCCGTACCAAGATCCCCGGCGTGCCCCCGTGCGGCGGCGCGACCGCGGTCGACGGACGGGTCAGACCAGGCGGATCCGGGCGGCGCGTAGGCGGGTGAGCGTGCGGTCGCGGCCGAGCACCTCGAGCGACTCGAACAGCGGCAACCCGACGGTGCGCCCGGTGACCGCGACCCGCACCGGCGCCTGCGCCTTGCCGAGCTTCAGCCCGCGCTCCGCGCCGACCGCCTCCAGCGTCGCCTTCAACGACTCGGCGTCCCAGCGCTCCAACGCCTCGAACGCGGTGATCGCCGCGTCCAGCAGCTCTGCCGCGCCCTCCTTCATCGCCTTCGCCCAGGCCGCCTCGTCGATCAGCGGGTCGGCCAGGAAGAGGAAGTCGACGTTCGGCACGATCTCGCTGAGCACCGCGATCCGGGTCTGCGCCAGCGGGGCCACCGCCGCGAACGCGGCCGGGTCGAATTCGTCCGGCTGCCACGGCGGCGGGACGATGGTGTCGGTGCCGGTGAGCCACGGCTGGCAGGCGGCGACGAACTCGTCGACCGGCAGCGCCCGGATGTACTCCCCGTTGAAGGCGCGCAGCTTCTTCTCGTCGAAGAAGGCCGGGGACGGGTTGACCTCGTCGAGCCGGAACTCGTCCTCGATCACCGACCAGGGCACGATCTCCCGGTCGCCCGACGGCGCCCAGCCGAGCAGCATCAGATAGTTGCGCATCGCGTTGGCGAGGTAGCCCTCGTCCCGGTACGCCTCCAGGGCGACCTTGTCCCGCCGCTTGGACAGCTTCTGCCGCTTCTCGTTGACCACCACCGGCACGTGCGCCCAGATCGGCGGTTTGACCCCGAGCGCGTCCCACAGCAGCTGCTGCTTCGGGGTGTTGGGCAGGTGCTCCTCGGCCCGGATCACGTGGGTGATCCCCATGGTCATGTCGTCGACCACGTTCGCCAGCAGGAACACCGGGGAGCCGTCGCCGCGGGCGATGACGAAGTCCTCGATCAGCTTGTTCTCGAACGTCGGCTCGCCGCGGATCAGGTCGACCACCACGGTCTCGCCCTCGTCCGGGGTGCGGAAGCGCAGCGCCCGGCCCTCGCCGGCCGACAGGCCCCGGTCGCGGCAGAAGCCGTCGTAGCCGCGGTGCTGAGAGCCGGTACGCGCCTGCACGGCCTCTCGGGTGCAGTCGCAGTAGTACGCCCGGCCGCCCTCGTACAGCCGCTGCGCGGCGGCGCGGTGCTCGCCCGCGTACGCGGACTGGAAGTAGGGGCCCTCGTAGCTGCCGCGCGCGATGCCGATCCAGTCGAGCGCGGAGAGGATGCCCTCGGTCCACTCGGGCCGGTTGCGGGCCGCGTCGGTGTCCTCGACGCGCAGCACGAACACCCCGCCCTGCTGCTTGGCGAAGATCCAGTTCTGCAGGGCCGAGCGGGCGCCGCCGACGTGGAACATTCCGGTCGGGGAGGGGGCGAAGCGTACACGTACCGTCACGTTCCCCAGCCTACGTCCGCCGGCCAGCGGTTAAGGAGGGGGCCCTTCTTAACGCATTCGGATGTGGCGGGGCCCCCGCCTAACACGCGGCGAAGGACGCGGCGCTCACGGTACGGAGCGGATCTTCACGACCAGCGCGCTGCCGAGCAGCGTGACGGCCGCGGTGACCGCGTACAGGGTCGGGTATCCGCCCAGGTGGACCACGATCGGGGCGGAGAGCGCCGGCCCCAGCACCTGCGGCGCGGAGTTCGCGATGTTGATCACCCCGAGGTCCTTGGCCCGGTCGGTGGCGGCGGGCAGCACCTGCGTGATCAACGCGGCGTCCACCGCCAGGTAGACCCCGTAGCCGGCGCCGAGCAGCAGCGCGGCGACGATCGCCATCGACCAGACCGGCGCCACCGCGAGCAGCGTCGCCGCCACCGCCATGATCAGCCCGGAGACGATCACGAAGACCTTGCGTCGTCCGGACCGGTCGGAGATCCGTCCGGCGACCACGGCGGTGAGCATCATGCCGAGCGTGTAGAGCAGGATCAGCACCAGCAACGATCCCTCGGGATCGGCCACCCGCACCCCGTCGGTGAGGAAATAGAGCAGGTAGAGCGTGCCGAGCGCGTTGCCGGTCTGCACCAGGAACCGGGTGAACCAGGCCCAGGCGAAGTCGGGGTGGCGACGCGGGCTGATCCACATCGAGGCGAGCAGGGCGCGCCCCCGCAGCGGCGACCGGTGCTCCCGGGGCAGCGGGTCGTCCTGGGTGAGCAGCGCGAACGGCAGCGACAGCAGCAGCACGGCGAGTGCGATCGCCGCGTACCCGGCGGCGTTGCCGGTGACCACGGCGGTGACCAGCACCGCGCCGACGACCAGGCCGAGCGCCTGCGGGATGCCCACCCAGCCGGAGACGCCGCCGCGCTGGGCCACCGGGACCCGGTCCGGGATCGCGGCGGTGAGGCTGGCCAGCATGGCGTTGAAGCAGACCTGCGCGGCCACCCAGGCGACCGCCACCCCGGCGATGCTGTCCTGCCGGGCCAGCAGCACCAAAGCGAGCGCGCCGACCACCGCGCCGGTCGCGGTCCAGACGTGCCGGCGGCCGAAGTGCCGGTTGGCCAACCGCAGGGAGGTACGGTCCGACAGCGCGCCGGCGAGCGGGTTGGCCAGCACCGCGGCGAGCGCGCCGAGGCCGGTCACCACCGCCAGCATGGCCTCCTTGTCGGCCGGTGCGATGCGTTCCACCTGCTGCGGCAGCAGCACCTGGATCGGGGTGAAGAACGCCATCCAGACGCCCAGGTTCGCCGCGAAGATCAGCGCGATCCAGCTCCGCCGCACCGGCACGGTCGGTTCGGCGAGCGCCGCCGGCAGCGAGGCCGGCGTCGGGCTGACCGTGGTCATCGCCGGACCAGGTCCCGGAACCAGGCGTACGACGACTTGGGGGTACGCCGCTGCGTCGGGTAGTCGACGTGCACCAGGCCGAACCGCTTGGTGAACCCCTCCGCCCACTCCCAGTTGTCCAGCAGGGACCAGACGAAGTACCCGGTCACCGGCACGCCCTCGGCCATCGCCTCGCGCATCGCGCGCACGTGCCCGTCCAGGTAGGCGATCCGCTCCGGGTCGTCCACCCGGCCCTGCGCGTCCGGCGCGTCGTCGTACGCGCAGCCGCTCTCGGTGACCTGGACGGGCGGCAGCGCGTCGCCGTACCGGTGGTGGAGTTGGCGCAGCAGCTCGCGCAGCCCGTCCGGGGCGACCGGCCAGTCGAAGGCGGTACGCGGGTAACCGTCGAGCGGCACCATCTCGAACGGTAGTGGCGAACCCTCCTCGGGCGCCCGGACGCCGGTCGGGTTGTAGTAGTTCACCCCGAGCACGTCGATCGGCGCGGCCAGCACGTCCAGGTCGCCGTCGCGGATCACGGCCGGGTCGAGGCCCGGCGCGTCGGGGTAGCCGCGGCCGAGCAGCGGATCGGTGAAGAGCCGATTGTGCAGCGCGTCGTACGCCTGCGCGGCGGCCCGGTCCGCGTCGGTGTCCCCGACCTGCCGCACCGGCGAGTAGTTGTTGGCGATCGCGACCGGGCTCGCGGTGCGGGCGCGCAGCGCGGCGACCGCGAGACCGTGCCCGAGGAGTTGGTGGTGTGCGGCCGGGAAGGCGTCGAAGAGCAGCATCCGGCCGGGCGCGTGGGTGCCGATGCCGTAGCCGAGGGTCATGTGGATGAACGGCTCGTTGAGCGTGATCCAGAGCTTGACCCGGTCGCCGAGGCGGGTTGCGGTCAGGTCGGCGTACTCGGCGAAGCGGGCGGCGGTGTCCCGCTGGAGCCAGCCGCCGGCGTCCTCAAGGGGTTGCGGCAGGTCCCAGTGGAAGAGCGTGGCGACCGGGTCGATGCCGGCGGCGAGCAGGCCGTCCACCAACCGGTCGTAGAAGTCCAGCCCGGCCGCGTTCGCCGGGCCGGTGCCGGTCGGCTGCACGCGCGGCCAGGCGATCGAGAACCGGTACGCGGACACGCCCAGCCCGGCCAGCAGCGCGGTGTCCTCGGCGTGCCGGTGGTAGTGGTCGCACGCCTGGTCACCGGTGCTGCCGTCGACGATCCGGCCG
The DNA here is from genome assembly GCF_029581215.1 of Micromonospora sp. WMMD975. Classification (NCBI taxonomy): domain Bacteria; kingdom Bacillati; phylum Actinomycetota; class Actinomycetes; order Micromonosporales; family Micromonosporaceae; genus Micromonospora; species Micromonospora sp. WMMD975. The sequence goes on along the minus strand of NZ_CP120739.1, from coordinate 4,143,839 downwards.
GCCTCGTGGGCGAACGTGTCCCAGATGGAGGGCCCGCGGCCGTCGACTGTGGTCGCCCCCTCGATCTGGTACGCGGAGGTGGACACCCCCCAGCGGAAGCCGGCGGGGAAGTCGGGCATCGGCACGGTCGTCAATTCGCCCTCCCGAGACGTGAAGTGTATTCGCGACTCTAGGGCTCCGGTGAGCGACGCGCTATAGGCCGGGAAGGCGGCCCGACGCAAGGGGGTTCGGCGTGTCTTCTCCAATCCCGTCCGCTTAAGTCCGATTTACACATAGAGTGCCAAATATCGCGGATGTGATTTAAGTGGGGGAAAGACACTAATGATCCTCGTGGAACGTAGCGCACACGTGGTGGCGCCTGTGGAAGAGGTCTGGGACGTCGTGCAGCGGGCCGAGCAGCTGCCGGCCTGGCTGGCGGGGGTCCGCGCGGCCGAGGTTCTGTCCGGGGAGGGGTTCGGCCGACGGCAGTTGGTCCAGGCCGGACGCGGTGCCGCCCACGAGGCCGAGGTGATCGCCTATCAGGAGCCGACCCTGATCGGCTGGCGCGAGCGGGCCAAGGGCGCCGGTGCCCGGGCCGAGGCGCGTACCGAGATCTACGTCCAGCTGACCTCGGACGAGGAGGTCGGCGGCACCGTGGTCCGGTTGATCGTCGTGCGGTGGCCCGCGGGGCCGGTCAAGGCCGCCATGCTGCGGCTCGGCCTGCGCCGGGTCGGCGCCGACCTGGAGGACTCGCTGGCCCGGCTGACCGACCTGGCCGCCGTCGGCTGATCGGGTCGCAGTCCCGGCGTCGCCCGCAACGACGATGGTCCGGCATCCCCACCAGGGATCGCCGGACCATCGTCGTCGCCTGTGAGAAGGGGCCCCTTCTCTACCGGAGGCGTTAAGAAGGGGCCCCTCCTTACATCTAGCTGTCGCCGCCGGTCTCGCCCACCGGGGCGGCCGTCACGTCGTCGAGCGCGTACTTGCGGGCGGCGTCGGCCGGCACGTGGGCCGGGACGGCGCCGCGCAGCGCGAGCTGCCGCAGCGTGGCGACCGCGATCGACTCGGCGTCGACGTGGAAGTGGCGACGCAGCGCGTGCCGGGTGTCCGACATGCCGAAGCCGTCGGTGCCGAGCGAGGTGTAGTCGCCCGGTACCCAGCGTGCGATCAGGTCCGGCACCGCGCGCATCCAGTCGCTCACCGCGATCTTCGGCCCGTCGGCGTCGGCCAGCTTCCGCTGGATGTACGGCACCCGCTGCTCCTCGCCGAGGTTGAGCAGGTTGTGCTCCTCGCACTCCACCGCGTCGCGGCGCAACTCGGTCCAGGACGTCACCGACCACACGTCGGCGGCCACGCCCCAGTCCTCGGCGAGGAGCTGCTGCGCCTTGAGCGCCCACTGCATGCCGGTGCCGGAGGCGAGGATGTTCGCCTTCGGCGCGTCGTCGCCGACCTGCGGCGCCGGCGAGTAGCGGTAGATGCCCTTGACGATGCCCTCGGCGTCCACACCCTCCGGCTCGGCCGGCTGGAAGATCGGCTCGTTGTAGACGGTGAGGTAGTAGAAGACGTTCTCCTGCGCCTCGCCGTACATCCGGTGCAGGCCGTTCTCCAGGATGTGCGCCAGCTCGAAGGCGAACGCCGCGTCGTACGCGACCACCGCCGGGTTGGTGGCGGCGAGCAGCAGCGAGTGGCCGTCCTCGTGCTGGAGCCCCTCGCCGTTGAGCGTGGTCCGGCCGGCGGTGGCGCCGAGCACGAAGCCCCGCGCCATCTGGTCGGCCGCCGCCCAGAACCCGTCGCCGGTGCGCTGGAACCCGAACATCGAGTAGAAGATGTACATCGGGATCATCGGCTCGCCGTGCGTGGCGTACGACGTGCCGGCGGCGGTGAACGAGGCGACCGAACCGGCCTCGTTGATCCCCTCGTGCAGGATCTGCCCGGTCGTCGACTCCTTGTACGACAGGAACAGCTCCCGGTCGACCGAGGTGTAGCGCTGGCCGTGCGGCGAGTAGATCTTCTGGGTCGGGAAGAGCGAGTCCATGCCGAAGGTGCGGGCCTCGTCCGGGATGATCGGCACCCAGCGCTTGCCGAACTCCTTGTCCTTCATCACGTCCTTGAGCAGGCGGACGAAGGCCATCGTGGTGGCCACCTTCTGCTTGCCCGACCCGCGCTTGACGTCGGCGAACCGCTCGCTGCCCGGGATGGCGAGCGTCTTGGGCGCGGTGGTGCGCGACGGGAGGTAGCCGCCGAGCTGGCGACGTCGCTCCCGCAGGTATTCCATCTCGTCCGACTTCTCGTCCGGCGTGAAGTACGGCGGGAGGTAGGGGTTCTCCTCCAACTGCTTGTCCGGGATGTCGAGGTAGAGCCGGTCGCGGAACAGCTTCAAGTCGTCCAGCGTCAGCTTCTTCATCTGGTGCGTGGCGTTGCGGCCCTCGAAGTGCGAGCCGAGCGTCCAGCCCTTGATGGTCTTGGCGAGGATCACCGTCGGCTGGCCGGTGTGCTCCGTCGCCGCCTTGTAGGCCGCGTAGAGCTTGCGGTAGTCGTGGCCACCCCGCTTGAGGTTCCAGATCTCGTCGTCGGAGAGGTGCTCGACCATCTTGCGGGTCCGCGCGTCCCGACCGAAGAAATGCTCCCGGACGTACGCCCCGGACTCCGCCTTGTAGGTCTGGTAGTCACCGTCGGGCGTGGTGTTCATCAGGTTGACCAGCGCGCCGTCGGTGTCCGCCGCGAGCAGCGGGTCCCACTCCCGGCCCCAGACCACCTTGATGACGTTCCAGCCGGCGCCCCGGAAGAACGCCTCCAGCTCCTGCATGACCTTGCCGTTGCCGCGGACCGGGCCGTCCAGCCGCTGGAGGTTGCAGTTGATCACGAAGGTGAGGTTGTCCAGCTCCTCGCGCGCGGCCACGCCGATCGCGCCGAGCGACTCGACCTCGTCCATCTCGCCGTCGCCGAGGAACGCCCAGACGTGCTGCTGGGAGGTGTCCTTGATGCCGCGGTGGTGCAGGTAGCGGTTGAACCGGGCCTGGTAGATCGCGTTCAACGGGCCGAGGCCCATGGAAACGGTGGGGAACTCCCAGAAGTCCGGCATCAGCCGCGGGTGCGGATACGACGGCAGCGCGCCCCCGGGGTGCGACAGCTCCTGCCGGAAGCCGTCGAGCTGCTCGGAGCTGAGCCGGCCCTCCAGGAACGCCCGCGCGTACATGCCGGGGGAGGCGTGACCCTGGTAGTAGATGTGGTCGCCGCCGCCGGGGTGGTCCTTGCCCCGGAAGAAATGGTTGAAGCCCACCTCGTAGAGGGACGCGGAGCTGGCGTACGTGGAGATGTGGCCGCCCACGCCGATCTCCGGGCGCTGCGCCCGGTGCACGAGCATGGCGGCGTTCCACCTGATGTAGGCCCGCAGCCGCCGCTCGATGTGCTCGTCACCGGGGAACCACGGCTCGCTCTCCGGCGGGATGGTGTTGATGTAGTCGGTGGTGGTCAGGGAGGGCACCCCGACCTGGCGCTCGCGGGCCCGCTCCAGCAGGCTCAACATGACGTACCGGGCGCGTTTGGTTCCGCGCTCGTCGATGACACCGTCGAGCGACTCGACCCATTCGCTTGTCTCTTCAGGGTCGATGTCCGGAAGCTGGCTCGGCAGACCAGCGGTGATCACCGGGCGCTTGCGTTCCGTAGCCACAGGCGTTCCCTCGGTTCTGAGTGGGATAGGTCTCTAGCGCCATCCTGCCCCCTCGTGGCGCTCGTCGTCACGTCTGGCTCCCCCAGACGCGACGCTGAACACAGATACCCGCCGGTAACTTTGTGCGACCGGCGGGTACGCCGACCGCACCGGCGGGGGACCGGGCCGCTGCGGCAGAATGCGCCCTATGCGCAGTGAGGTGATCAACGTCCGGACCGGTTCCCGGCCCACGGTCCGGGACATCACGGCCGAGGCGGAACGCTTCGTCGCCGGGGCCGGCGACGGGCTGCTGCACGTCTTCGTCCCGCACGCCACGGCCGGGCTGGCGATCATCGAGACCGGCGCCGGGTCGGACGACGACCTGCTCCGCGCGCTCGACGACCTGCTTCCCACCGACGACAGGTGGCGGCACCGGCACGGCTCACCCGGGCACGGCCGGGACCACGTGCTGCCGGCGTTCGTGCCGCCGTACGCGACGCTTCCGGTGCTCGGCGGCCGGATCCAGCTCGGCACCTGGCAGTCGATCTGCCTGGTCGACCCGAACGGCGACAACCCCGACCGCCAGGTCCGCCTCTCCTTCCTCCCCGCCTGATCCCCCGGGGGCGGTGCCCCTCGCCGAACACGTGGCCTGCGGAGGAGTGCGGGCGACGTCAGCCGAGCAGCCGGCGAAGCTCACCCGGGGTGTGGCCGAGGTGGGCGCGGACCGTGCGGGTCAGGTGCGCCTGGTCGGCGAAGCCCAGCTCACCGGCCAGCTCGGCCAGGCGCACCTGACCCTGCTCGATCCGGTCCAGCAGCCGCGCCACGCGCAGGCCGTTGCGGTATCGGGTCAGCGGCACCCCCACCCGGGCCTGGAACTCGCGGCTGAGCCGGTAGGGCGAGACGCCGAGCGCCCGGGCCAGCGGCAGCAGCCCGGCGGCCTCCGGGGCGTCGTCGTGCAGCGCGGCCCGGGCCCGTTCCACCAGCCGGCGACCCGGCCCGCCGCCGCTCGTCACCGGTGCGGCGGCGTGGCCGACCAGACGGACCAACCGCTCGGCCGCCGCGTGGTCGGGGTCGGCGACGTCGCGCAGCAGCAGCCGGTGGGCGAGATCCACGTGGCCGTCCACGTGCACCGTGCCCGGCACCGGCCGGTCGTCGAACAGCTCCCGCCACAGCCGCTGCGACAGGTGCACGGAGGTGCACTCGTCGCCGCCCGCCGGATGGGCGAACCGCTCCTCCTCGCCCGGCACACTGAGGTAGGCGACCGTCGGCCCGACCCACGTCTCGCCGCCGCGCCCGGCCCGCCGGAACGCGCCGCGCCGGGTGAGCACCAGACCGTACGCGCCGGCCGGCTCCGGCGCGGACCAGCCGGTGTGGTCGTCGCGGCAGCGCACCACGCTGACCCGGAAGTCCGGGTGGGCCAGCAGTCGACTCGCGGTGCGCACGCGGATCAGCGTAGGCGGCCCGGCCGACCCGCGGCGGCCCGCAAGGATTGACAAGACCCGGGCGGCGCGCGGCCGGCAGGGTGGCCGGCGTGACCGCATCGCCCCCACGTCCCGCCGCACTGCTCGTCGTCCTGCTCACCGGCCAGGCGATGGCCTCGATGGACACCTCGATCGCGGCCGTCGCCGCCCCCGCGATCCGCGCCGACCTGGGCGGCCCGGCCGCCGTCCAGCAACTCGTGCTCGCCGGCTACACGCTCACCTTCGCCGTGCTCGTGGTGGTCGGTGCGCGGCTCGGCGCCCGACACGGCGGCCCCCGGGTCTTCCTGCTCGGCCTGGCCGGCTTCACACTCGCCTCGGCCGCCTGCGGACTCGCTCCGACACCTGTCGCGCTGGTGTTCGCCCGGGTGGCCCAGGGCGCGGCCGGCGCGCTCATGGTGCCGCAGGTGCTGGCGCTGATCCGCAGCGCGCTGCCGGACGCGACCCGCGCGCGGGCGATCGGGGCGTACTCGATGGTTCTCGCCCTCGGCGTGGCCGCCGGCCAGATCCTCGGCGGGCTGTTGGTGACGCTCGACCTCGGCGGGCTCACCTGGCGGTTGGCGTTCCTGGTCAATGTGCCGGTCGGGGTGGTCCTGCACCTCGTCGGCCGGCGGGTCCTGGCCGACCCGCCGGCCGTACCGCTCCGGCGGGAGCCACTCGACCTGCCCGGCGCCGCGCTGCTGGCAGCGGCGATGCTCACGCTCGTGCTGCCGCTGGTCCTCGACGCCGCCACGTGGATCCGCGTGGTCGCGGTCGCCACCGGCGCCGTCGGGCTACGGCTGTTCCTCCGGTACGAGCAGCGGCGGGCCCGGCGGGACCAGGCGCCCCTGCTGGACGTGACGGTGCTGCGCCACCCTGTCGTGCCGGCCGGACTGTTCGCCTGCTGCGTGGTGATGGGCTGTTACGCCGGCTTCCTGTTCGTGTTCACCCTGCGGGCGCAGGACGTGCTGGGACTCAGCGCGCTCGCCGCCGGGCTGGCCTTCCTCCCGTACGCCACAGGTTTCGCCCTGTGCGGCCTGGCGGTGGCCCGACTTCCCGGACCGGTCCGGGTGATCCTGCCGGTGGCCGGGCCGTTGGTGCTGGCCGCGGCGACGGTGGCCGTCGCCGGGCTGTCGGCGCGGGGCTGGCCGTGGGCGGCCGGCAGCGCGTTGCTGCTGCTCGGTGGGGCGGCGCACGCGGCGGCGTTCAGCCCGCTCGTCACCCGGCTCGCCGACGTCGTCCCGGCGAGCGCGGCGGCTGCTCTCTCCGCGTTCGTCTCCACCGGCACGCTGCTCGCCGCCGTGCTCGGCGTGACCGTGGTGGGCGGCCTGCACCTGGGCCTGACGGCCGCCGGGGCGGACGGGAGCGCGCTCGCGCTGCCACCGGCGCTCGCCACCGCCGCGCTGCTGCTGGCCGGCGCGTTCGCCGCCCGCCGGGCGGTCCGGCCGGCAGTGGTCGGCGCGGACGTCGGTGCCCGGACCGCATAGTAGATCAGCTCAATTGTTGATGAATCACGTATGCTGGCCTGATGGCGCCACCCACCGTGCCCACCGACGGCGAACGGGCCGGCCTGGCCGGAGACACCGTGCGTCGGCTCGTGCACGTCGCCGCCGCCATGCGGCACCACCAGGACGAGGGGATCGCCGCGCTGGGACTCACCCCGGCCGCCGCCCGGGCGCTGTACGCGCTGGACCCGGATCATCCGCTGCCGGCCCGTGAACTCGCCGAGCAACTGGGCTGTGACCGGTCCAACGTCACCGGCCTGGCCGACAAGCTGGAGCAGGCCGGTCTGGTGCAGCGGCGTACCGACCCGACCGACCGGCGGCAGAAGGCGCTCGTGGTCACCGCCCGGGGCCGGCAGGTGCGCGAGCAGGTCGGGCGGGTGATGTCGGACTCCCGACTGCTCGACGGCTTGAGCGTCACCGAGCTGACCACGCTGCGCGAGCTGGTCTGGAAGGTGTCCGACGGTGGGTGCCCGGCGGAGTGCGGCGAGAACTGAGCCACGCCGCGTGGAACGTGTCCGACTGGGCGAGGTGGGCATCAGTCGGTAATGCTGTCCGACGTGACCACCCCGCACGATCTCGACGACCAGCTCCGCGCCGACCTGGCCGCGCTCGGCGCGCCGGACCAGCGGCGCGACCTCGACGAGCCGCTGCCGCGCGACGGTGAGTCGCTGCCGCGCGACCGTAATCCGTCCCGTGACGGTGAGCCGCCGCGTTCTGGTGGACTGCCGAGTGATGGCGGGCTGGCGCGGGACGGTGCGGCGCGGCCCGATGGTCGGGGGCTGACCGGGGCGCAGGCACTGGCGCTGTTCGACGCGCAGGTCACCAGCCGGCTGCTCGACCTGGCCGGGCGCTGGCTGCGCGGCTTTGGTGAGGGCTACTACACGATCGGGTCGGCCGGCCACGAGGGCAACGCCGGGGTGGCTGCCGCGCTCCGTCCCACCGATCCGGCGTTGTTGCACTACCGCTCCGGCGCCTTCTACTGCCTCCGCGCCGCCCAGGCCGCCGGTGCCTTCCCAGCCAGCGCGCCACCGGCGCCCGCCCCACTCGACTCGCCGGCGCCCGCTCCACCCGCGCCCGCTTCGCCCGACTCGCCGGTGCCCGCTTCGCCCGACTCGCCGACGCCCGGCCCGGGCGCCCGCACCGATCCCGCTTTCCGAGATGGATCTTCTGAAGTGCGGGATGCGAGTAGATCTTGGAAGGAAAGTGCCCCTATGGGGGCCATTTCGTACCAAGATCTCGAACCTGTGCCTGGTTCTGCGGCGGTTAGCGCTCGGGTTGGGCGGCTGGAAACGGATGAAGCCGCCATCTCGGGCGGGGTTACCGGCTCGGGTGGAGATGCCGCCTCCGGTGGGGCCGATTCGGGTGAGGTCGCCGCTTCGGGCGAGGACAGTGCCGAGGCGGGTCGCCTCGCGGCGGGAGCGGACGCCGAGGCGGGCGGCCTCGCGGCGGGAACGGACGCCGAGGCGGGCGGCCTCGCGGCGGGAACGGACACCGGTGCGGGCGACCTCGCGGCGGGAACGGACACCGGTGCGGGCGACCTCGCGGCGGGAACGGACGCCGGTGCGGGCCGCCTCGCGGCGGTTGCCGGCGCGGGCGGGACGGCTGCCGGTACGGGTGCGGAAGCGGGTCGCCCTGCGGCGGGGGCGGAGGTGGAGGCGGCCAGCCTGCCGGCGGGAGCGGGCGTCGCCGTGGACGCGGACGGCGACGCCACTGTCGGCGTACCCGGATTGCCGCCGCCGGCCCTCGACGACGCCTACGCGTCGGCGGCGCGTGACGTGCTGCGGGGCATGGTCGCCTCGGCGGCGGAGCCGCTCGCCGGCGGCCGGCACAAGGTCTTCGGCCGGGCGGACCTCGCGGTCGTGCCGACCACCTCGACCATCGGCTCGCACCTGCCCCGGGCCGTCGGCCTGGGCCTGGCCCTGGAGCGGCTGCGCCGGGACGGGCGGCGCGTCGACGGCGAACCGGAGGTCGTGTCCTGGCCGCCGGACGCGGTGGTGGTCTGCTCGTTCGGCGACGCCTCGGTCAACCATGCCACGGCCACCGCCGCGCTCAACACCGCCGGGTGGTACGACCACACCGGCCTGCGCATCCCGGTCCTGTTCGTCTGCGAGGACAACGGGTTCGGGATCAGTGTGCGCTCACCGCAGGGGTGGGTGGCCGCCACGCTGCGGTCGCGGCCCGGCCTCCGCTATTTTGCCGCCGACGGCACGGACGTGGTGGAGACCCACCGGGTGGCGGCGGAGGCGGCGGCCTGGGTACGCCGGCACCGCCGGCCCGCCGTGCTGCACCTGAGCACGGTACGGCTGATGGGGCACGCCGGCGCGGACGCGGAGTCGGCGTACCGGAGTCCGGCGGAGATCGCCGCGGACGTGGCGCGGGATCCGCTGCTGGTCACCGCCCGCCGGCTGGTCGCGGCCGGCTTCGCGAGCGGCGAGGAACTGCTGGCCCGGTACGACGAGCGGGGCTGGCAGCTACGCCGGATCGCCGAGGAGGTGCTGGACGAGCCGAAGCTGACGTCCCCGGTCGAGGTGGTGGCGGAGCTGGCGCCGCGCCGCCCGGCGCGGGTGTCCCGGGCGATCGCCGGGTCGGCGGCGTACGCGGCGGGGCCGGGCGCGGGCGCGCGGGCGGAGGCGTTCGGCGGCAAGCCGCCGGAGTTGACCGGGCCGCTGACGCTGGCGCAGAGCATCAACGCGGCGCTCGCCGACGGCATGCTCGACCATCCCCGGATGGCCGTGTTCGGTGAGGACGTGGCTGCCAAGGGCGGGGTGTACGGGGTGACGAAGGGGCTGCGGGACCGGTTCGGGGCGGCGCGGGTGTTCGACACGCTGCTGGACGAGACGTCGATCCTCGGGCTCGGGCTCGGCGCCGGGCTGGCCGGCATGCTGCCGGTGCCGGAGATCCAGTATCTGGCGTACCTGCACAACGCCGAGGACCAGTTGCGGGGCGAGGCGGCCACCATGCGCTTCTTCTCCCGGGGCGCGTTCCGCAACCCGATGGTGGTGCGGGTGGCCGGGCTGGCGTACCAGGAGGGCTTCGGCGGGCACTTCCACAACGACAACTCGGTGGCGGTGCTGCGTGACGTGCCGGGGCTGGTGATCGCGGTGCCGGCCCGGCCCGACGACGCCGCGTCGATGCTGCGTACCTGCCTGGCCTCGGCCCGGGTGGACGGCGCCGTCTGTGTGTTCCTGGAGCCGATCGCGCTCTACCACGCCCGCGACCTCTACGCCGACGGTGACGGCGAGTGGCTGGCCGAATATGCCGAGCCGGGCGCCTGGGCGGACCGGCACGTGCCGGTCGGCCGGGCCCGGGTGTACGGGATCGGCTCGGCCGAGGACCTCACCATCATCACCTTCGGTAACGGGGTGCGGATGTCGTTGCGGGCGGCGGCGACGCTCGCCGACGAGGGCGTCGGCAGTCGGGTGGTGGACCTGCGCTGGCTCGCCCCGCTGCCGGTGGCGGACATCATCCGGGAGGCGTCGGCGACCGGCCGGGTGCTGGTGGTGGACGAGACGCGGCGCTCCGGCGGGGTGGGCGAGGGGGTGCTGGCCGCGCTCGTCGACACCGGCTACGTGGGCGCGGCGCGACGAGTGGCCGCACTTGACTCGTTTGTACCATTAGGTCCGGCTGCTCACCAGGTGCTCGTCTCCGAGGAAGCCATCACCCAGGGTGCCCGTACGCTGCTGGCACGGTAAATTCCCTTCCAACCGGTGCGCCACTTGCGCAGCGAGCCGCAACTGTGTGGACTGGGCCGGACGGTGTCACGGGGCACCACGAGCAGGGACGAGATGAGGAGGCACGCGACAGTGAGCGCGACCGCTGGTCAGGCCGCCGACGGGGTACGCAGCCTGGCGGACCGGTTCGGCATCGAACCGGGCATGGTCGTCATGGAGATGGGCTACGACGACGACGTCGATTCCGATCTCCGGGACGCCCTGACCGACCGCTGTGGAGAACTTGTCGACGAGGACACCGACGAGGTGGTCGACGCGGTACTGGTCTGGCACCGGGACGGCGACGGTGACCTCTTCGAGCTCCTCGTCGACGCCCTGGGGCCGCTGGCGGACAACGGCGTGGTCTGGCTCCTGACGCCCAAGGCCGGCCGGGACGGCCACGTCGAGCCGAGTGAGGTCGCCGAGAGCGCGCAGAGCGCCGGCCTCCAGCAGACCTCCACCATCAACGCCGGCCGCGACTGGAACGGCGCCCGCCTGGTGCTGCGGCGCGGCTCCAAGAGCAAGAAGTAGGAGCACGCATGCCCATCGAGGTTGGCGCCGAGGCACCCGACTTCCTGCTCAAGGACCAGAACAACCAGGAGGTCCGGCTCTCGGACCTCCGGGGGCGCAAGACCGTGCTGCTGGTCTTCTACCCGCTGGCCTTCACCGGCATCTGCCAGGGCGAGCTGTGCGAGGTGCGGGACAACCTCGACGACTACGCCAACGACGACGTCCAGGTGCTGACCGTCAGCGTCGACTCGGTCTACGCCCACAAGATCTGGGCCGACCGGGAGGGCTACCAGTTCCCGATGCTCGCCGACTTCTGGCCGCACGGCGCGGTGGCCCAGGCGTACGGCGTCTTCAACGACGTCGCCGGCATCGCCAACCGGGGCACCTTCGTCATCGACAAGGCCGGCGTGGTCCGCTTCGCCGAGATGAACATGCCCGGCGAGGCGCGCGACCAGCAGGGCTGGCGCAAGGCGCTGGCGGAGGCCGTCGCCGCCTGATCCCACCCCCAGACACGTTCGACCGGGCCGGAGGCCGGCAGGTAAGCTTGCCGCTCCGGCCCGCCGTACGGGCGTACCGGGCGCGTAGCTCAGCGGGAGAGCACTCGCCTTACAAGCGAGGGGTCGCAGGTTCGAAACCTGCCGCGCCCACCACCCACCAGCACAGTTCAGGGCGTGTAGCCCGGATCGGCGACGGTCTCGGCGATGCGGGTGAGCCAGTGCATGTCGTTCGATCGGGACTCCGCACTGGCACCGGGGTCGAGGATGCCGGCGAGGAACGCGGCGACGTCGTCGAGGTGCCGCTCGGCGCGGTAGTAGCTCAGCAACGTCGGCTCCGACTCCACCGGCCCGTACCCCTGGCGGAAGAGCGCCGCGCGGCGCGCGTCGATCGGGTGGTCGCCGAAATCCCGGCTGTGCACGAACATCAGGTCCCGCTCGCGCGGCGCGCGGATCGGCGCGTCCCAGTCCACCACGTGCAGCGGGCCGTCGCCGTCGGCGATCAGGTTGCCGGGGTGGATGTCGGCGTGGCAGATGACGTGCGGGGCCGGCGGCACGCTCGCGGCCAGCTCGTCGACCGTCTCCGCCAGCCGGTGCAGCGGATCGCCGTACCGGTGCCAGAACGCGCCGAGGGTCGCGCTCGTCGCGGCCTGCCCGCTCAGTGTCCGCAGCCGCTGCCCGGCCCGCGACCGGTAGGTCTCGACCGGCAGGATGGCGGCGATCTCGGGGCTGGGCGGGACCGCGTGCAGGTGGGCGAGGAACTCGCCGTACTCGATCCACTGGCGGTCGGTGAGACCGCGACCCCAGAGGCTGCCGCCGTCGCGGTACGGGTAGAGCAGGAGCTGGTAGTCGCCGAACCGGTGGGCGGTTCCGCCGCCGGCCAGGTCCACCGGCGCCACGACCTGCCGGACGCCGCGGGCGCGGAGGAAGCCGGGCAGCCGGACGGCGGCGGAGGTGAACTCGCCGCGGCGCAGTTTCAGGAACCAGCGCCCGCCGTCGGACGTGTCCACCCGGTAGGCCCATGCCTGCCCGTCCAGCCCGACCGGGAGGAACACGAGGTCGGCGACGTTCACGGCCCAGGCGTCGGCCACCTCGGCCGCGAGGAGCCGCTCGTCCACGCCCGGCTTGTCGATCATTGCCGGAGCGTCCCAGGTCATGGCTTCTTCGGCAAGGCATCAGGCGAGCGGGTCGACGACGCGGACGCCGTGGTCGCGCAGCGCTGCCTCGATCCGTTCGCGGCTCTCCGGGTCGGGCTGCCGCCACAGCCACACCTGCCCGACCATGACCGCGCTGTTCGGGCCGGGTACGTCCCACCGGCCGCCGTCCGGGTACACGGCGAGCGCGAGCCGGCCGAAGCCGGGACGGGCGAGCCCGGCCTGGTGGATCTCGGACCACCGGTAGCTCCGGGTGACCGTGCCCCGATGTCGGACCAGCAGCCCGGTGGCGTCGGCGAGCAGCGCGCCGTCCCGGTGCAGCCAGGCCGAGACGACGGTGGCGGCGGTCGTCCCGATGAAGACGATGAGGGAAGCGGCGTGCAGCCGGAAGCCGATCGCGACCGCCACGGCGAGCAGGCCGAGCGGTACGAGCACCGCCGGCCACCACCGGGACGCGAACAACACCACCGGCTCCGCGCCGGCCCCCCGTTCCTCCGCCACAACGCTCTGGTGCCCACATCGGCGGTGATCGACACCACTACGCCGACATGGCGGCATCGGACCGACCGGGACCCCGCCACCTCACCGGAATGGAGTCGATCAAGCGCCCGAGCCCGAGCCGGAGCCCGAGCCCGAGGCGAGCCGGGCTACTGGCGGCGGCGGGCGTCGGCCTCGGCGTCGATCAGGTCGTTCAGCGCCAGCGCCGAGTTGATCAGGGAGAGGTGGCTGAACGCCTGCGGGTAGTTGCCGATCTGCTCACCCGTCGCGGCGATCTCCTCGGCGTACAGACCGAGGTGGTTGCTGAACGTGATCATCTTCTCGAAGGTGAGGCGCGCGTCGTCGAGGCGTCCGGTGCGGGCCAGCGCCTCGACGTACCAGAAGGTGCACATGTTGAAGGTGCCCTCGTGGCCGGGGAGGCCGTCGGGGGAGTGCACCGGGTCGTAGCGGTGGACCAGGCTGTCCGAGACCAGGTCCCGTTCGATCGACGCCAGGGTGGAGCGCCACAGCGGGTCGCTCGGCGTGACGAAGCCGACCGACGGCATGGCCAGCAGCGCGGCGTCGAGCACGTTCTCGTCGTACGCCTGCACGAAGCTTTCGCGTTCCCGGTGGTAGCCGCGGGCCATGACCTGGTTGTAGATCCGGTTCCGCTGCTCGATCCAGCAGCTCATGTCTCCGGGGCGGCCGGTGCGGGTGGCCAGCCGGATGGCCCGGTCCAGCGCCACCCAGGACATCACCCGGCCGAAGGTGTAGTTGCGGGGGTGGTGCCGGCTCTCCCAGATGCCGGCGTCGCGCTGGTCCCAGTTGTGGCAGAGCCAGTCGACCATCCGGACGGTGCTCTTCCACACCTGGTGGGACACCCGGATGCCCTGCTCGTCGGCGAGGTGCATGGCGTAGAGCGCCTCGCCGTGGATGTCGAGCTGGAGTTGGTCGGCCGCGCCGTTGCCGATCCGCACCGGGCGGGAGCCGCGGTAGCCCTCCAGGTGGTCGAGCACCTCCTCGTGCAGGTCGGAGGAGCCGTCCACCCGATACATGATCTTCAACGGGTCCTGGTGGTCGCCGGCCTCGCGGATCCGCTCGTCGAGCCAGTTCATGTAGCTGCTGACCTCGTCGGTGAAGCCGAGGCCGAGCAGCGCGTGCACGGAGAACGAGGTGTCGCGTACCCAGGTGTAGCGGTAGTCCCAGTTGCGCGTGCCGCCGACCAGCTCGGGCAGCGCGGCGGTGGGCGCGGCGATCATCGCGCCGGTCGGCGCGTACGTCATGAGCTTCAGCGTGATGGCGGAGCGTTCGACCATCTCCCGCCACCGGCCGGTGTAGCGGGAGCGTTCGACCCAGCGCCGCCAGTAGTCCCGGGTCCACTCGAACATCCCCTGGACCTCTCCCGGGGAGATGATCCGGGGTTCCGTGCCGGCCGTCTCCAGGACCACCCCGCCGGTGTCGCCCTCGTTGAGCGTGCCGTACGCGACCAGGTCGTCGTCGTCCAGGCGGATGTCGCCGCCCTGGGCGATGAGCTGCCGTACCGGGTCGACCGGGTTGAACGTGAGCGTCGCCGACGGGCTGCGGAAGACGTACCCGTTGCGGTGGCGTTCGAGCTGGTGCTTCTGTCGGGCGTAGTCGAACCGGGGCCGGCACTCGACTTTGAAGCGCATGCTGCCCCGGACCATGTTGACCATGCGGACCAGGCGGTGCGCGTCGGTGATCCGCTCGCCGGTGACCGGCATGAAGTCCATCACCTCGGCGACGCCGTCCGCGCTGATGAAGCGCGTGATCAGGATCGGGGTGCCGGGCAGGTAGAGCTGCTTGGTGACGTACCTGACGTCGTGCGGGGCGATCCGGAAAAAGCCGCCCTTCTCCTTGTCCAGCAGCGCGGCGAAGATGCTCGGCGAGTCGAAGCGCGGCGCACAGAACCAGTCGATCGTGCCGTCGCAGGTCACAAGCGCGGCGGTCTGCAGGTCGCCGATGAGCCCGTGGTCCTCGATCGCCGGATAGCTCTCCACGTCGCCCCCCGCGCTCGACTGCCTCCTGCGCACTCCAACCTAGGGGAATAATTGTCAGGTTAGGGCCGTTTCGCGCGGTTGGTCACCCCGGCGACGTGCCTCGACCGCCGCGCGCGTCTCCGCGGCCACCAGGTCCGCGTTGATCATCGCGGCCGTCCGGGCGCCGGCCGCAGCCGCGGCTCCGACCTGCGCGGACAGGTCGGTCACGTTCCCCGCCGCCCACACCCCGGGAACCTCGGTACGCCCCGCCGGGTCGGCCGGCACGTACTCGCCCGATCCGCTCTCGTGCGGCACCGCGCGCAGCCCCAGCGCCGCCAGGAACCCGGCCCGCGCCACCATCCGGGGCGCGACGGTCAGCACCTCGCGGGCGACCGTGCGACCGTCGCGCAGGCGTACCCCGGTCACCCGGTCCCCGACCACCTCGACGGCCGCGACCTCGCCCTCGACCACCGGCACGCCGCGCGCGGCGAGCTGCTCGGCCTGCTCGTCGGTGAGCGGCGGCGCGGCGTGGCGGAAGAGGACCACGTCGTCGCTCCACTGCCGGAACAGCAGCGTCTGGTGCACCGACATCGGGCCGCTGCCGATCACCCCGATCGGCCGGTCGCGCACCTCCCACCCGTGGCAGTACGGGCAGTGCACCAGGTCCCGGCCCCAGCGCTCGCGCAGGCCGGGCACCTCCGGCAGCTCGTCCACCAGACCGGTGGCCACCAACACCTGGCCGGCGCGCACCCGGCGGCCGTCGGCGAGCGTCACGTCGAACCCATCGCCGTCGCGGCGTACCGCCTCGACCTCGCCGGTGAGCAGGTGCCCGCCGTAGCGGCGGACCTCGTCCCGCCCGCGCGCCAGCAGCTCGGCCGGCGGCACGCCGTCGAGGGCCAGCAGCGCGTGCACCCCGTCGGCCGGCGCGTTGCGCGGGTTGCCCCCGTCGACCACAAGCACTGACCGGCGGGCCCGGGCCAGCATCAGCGCGCCGCTCAGTCCGGCCGCGCCGCCGCCGATCACCAACACCTCGTAGCCGTCTTCCCTCAGTTCGGTCATCGTGACCACCTCCGCGCCAAGCGTGCGACGGCCCCTGGCAAAACCGCAAGCCTTGTTGCCGTTGTGGCAAACTGGGGGCATGGATGACGACCTCGACCAGGCCCTCGACGCGGTCGGCCCCCGGCTGCGTGCCCTGCGCCACGAGCGGGAAACCACGCTCGCCGACCTCTCCGCCGCCACCGGCATCTCGGTCAGCACGCTGTCCCGGCTGGAGTCCGGTGGCCGCCGGCCCACGCTCGAGCTGCTCCTCCCGCTGGCCAAGGCGCACGGCGTCACCCTCGACGAGCTGGTCGGCGCGCCACCCACCGGCGATCCGCGCATCCACCTGCGGCCGGTCGCCGCGTTCGGGATGACCATGCTGCCGCTCACCCGACGGCCCGGCGGCATCCAGGCGTACAAGCTGATCATCCCGGCCGGCGGCCGGGCCGAACCCGAGCCGAAGACCCACGAGGGGTACGAGTGGGTCTACGTGCTCAACGGACGGCTGCGCCTGGTGCTCGGCGAACACGACCTGGTGCTCGCCCCCGGCGAGGCGGCCGAGTTCGACACCCGGGTGCCGCACTGGTTCGGCCGCGCCGACGACCAGGGGGTGGAGTTCCTCAGCCTCTTCGGCAGCCAGGGCGAGCGCGCCCACCTGCGCGCCCGCCCCCGCGGCTGAGCGAACGCACCCGCCGACGCGGCCCGCGGCGGCACGATCAGGCGGTGAGCTATGCGGACGTACGCGGGCTGCGGATCTGGTACGAGGAGCACGGCGCCGGCAAGCCGCTGGTGCTGCTGCACGGCTCCTACGGCTCGACGGAGACGTTCGCGGCGGTCCGGCCCGCGCTCGCCACCCGCCGCCGGCTGATCGCGGTCGACCTCGAGGGCCACGGCCGCACCGCCGACGTGGCCCGGCCGCTGCGCCACGAGTCGATGGCCGACGACCTGGCCGCGCTGCTGGACCACCTCGACCTGCCCGAGGTCGACCTGCTCGGCTACTCGCTCGGCGGCGGGGTGGCCCTGCGTACCGCCATCCAGCACCCCACGCTTGTCCGCCGCCTGGTCCTGGTCTCCACGCCGTTCCGGCGGCGGGGCTGGCACCCGGAGCCGCTGACCGCGATGTCCGCCCACGACGAGCGCGCCGCCGAACGGATGCGCGGCACCCCGGCCCACGAGCGGTACGCGCGGGCCGCGCCCCGGCCGCAGGACTGGCCCACGCTCTGGGCGCGCAGCGGTGAGCTGCTGCGCCGCGACTACGACTGGTCGGCCGAGGTGGCGGCGCTGCCGATGCCGGTGCTGCTGGTCTTCGCCGACGCCGACGCGATCCCGGTGCGCCACATGGCCGACTTCTTCGCCCTGCTCGGCGGCGGCCGGCGGGACACGGACGACCGCCCAGCGTCCCGGCTGGCCGTACTGCCCGGTCTGACCCACGCCGACGTGATCACGTCACCCGCCCTGCCGGCGGCGGTCCTGCCCTTCCTCACCCACACCGCACGCGCCCCCGGCTGAGCCGCCACCCGCGCCGGATCGACCGTGCGTGCCGTCGGAACGGTGCGGTCTATCCTCGGATGACACGAGACGTGTCCGCTGACGAGGTGGTCGATGCTGAAGGATCTGGCCGCGGACCGGCAGGCGCAGGGGGACACCCGTCGCCGCAACCTCGGCGCGCTGCTCCGCCGGGTCCACCTCGGCGGCCCGGCCTCCCGCGTCGAGCTGGCCGACCGGATGGGCGTCAACCGCAGCACGGTCCTGGCCCTCACCTCCGAACTCGCGGCGGCCGGCCTGGTCCGGGAGGTGCCCGCCACGGCGAGCGGCCGGGCGGGGCGTCCGTCCTTCGTGGTCCGGCCGGAGTCGGACACCGTCTACGTCCTGGCCTTCGACATCGCGGTCGACCGGCTCGTGGCCGCCCGCGTCGCCCTCGGCGGGACGGTGTCGGCCCGGCTGGAGGCGACCCGGCCGCGGGCGGGCGTCGACCTCGACTCGGTGGTTTCCGTGCTCGCCGGCTTCGGGCGGGAGCTGCACCGGGACGCGCCGCCGGGGGCGGTGTGCGTGGGCATCGGGGCGTCCTACTGCGGGATGATCCGGCCGGGCGACGGGATGGTCCGGTTCGGGCCGGACCTGGGCTGGGTGGATCAGGCGTTCGGCGCCGAGCTGGCCCGGCGGCTCGACCTGGGCCTGCCGGTGCTGGTCGGCAACGAGGCCCACCTCGGCGCGATGGCGGAACACCAGCGCGGCGCCGGCGTCGGTGCGCAGAACCTGATCTACCTGCACGGCGACGTCGGCGTCGGCGGCGGGATCATCGTCGGCGGGGACCTGCTCGACGGCGACGGCGGGTACGGCTCCGAGGTGGGGCACATGCTCGTCAACCCGTACCAGGGTCGGCCCTGCGGCTGCGGCTCCCGGGGCTGCCTGGAGGCTGAGGTCGGCGAGCGGGCGCTGCTCGACGAAGCCGGCCGCCCGGCCGACCACCGGGGACGCGACGCGGTCCGGGCCGTGGTCGCCGCCGCCGAGCAGGGCGACGCCGCCGCCCAGGCTGCCCTGCGGCACATCGGTGACTGGCTGGGCATCGGGGTGGCCAACCTGATCAACCTGTTCAACCCCGGCGTGGTGATCTTCGGGGGCACGCTGTGCGAGGTGTTCCCCGGCGCGGCCACCCAGGTGCGCAGCCGGATCGCGGCGAACGTGCTGCCTGTCTCGCGGGACAAGGCCCGGCTTGCCGTCTCGGCACTCGGCTACGACGCCACCCTGATCGGGGCGGCCGAACTGGGCTTCTCCCCGCTGCTGACCGACCCGCTCGGCATCCCGGCCCTGGCACCGCCCCGCCGGTAGCCCACACCCGCTCGCGTCCCCCACCCGCTCGTGCTCCGTGCCCCTCCGCCCGCTTCCCTCTCGCCTGTCGGGATAGATCTCTCGATAGGTGAGAGCGTATAGATCTTGGTAGCAAAGTGCCCCTATGGGGGCCGTTCCGTACCAAGATCTCCGACCTGCATCCGCGAGCTGCGTCGATCATGGAGGTGTGATCGTGGACGAAACGGTCGAAGGTGGCATCCCCTGGCACCACAACTCCATGATCGGCGAGATCGACGTGATCGCCGAGGAGGGGCGGGCGGGGCGGGGGGAGTTCAGAGGTAGCGGCGGTAGCCGGTGGCGGACGGCGTGAAGCCGGCGCTCTCGTAGAAGCGGTGCGCCTCGACGCGGCGTCGGTTCGAGACCAGTTGGACCTTGTAACAGTTGGCGGACCGGGCACTGTCGACGGCGGACCGCATCAGCGCGCCGGCCACCCCCGACGCCGGGCCGCCTCGTCGACGACCACGTTCTCCACCAGCATGAACGGCCGCGCCCCGTGGGTCAGGTTCGGCACGACCAGGGTGTCCACCGTGCCGACCAGTCGCGGACCGAGGAAGGCCAGCAGCAGCGTCCGGCCCGGTTGGGCGTGCAGATCCCGCCACGCGCCGGCCAGGGCGTCCGGGTCGGGGCGGTCGTCCGAAGGGGCCAACTGCCACAGCAGGTCGAAGATCCGGTCGGGGTCGTCGTCCGGCGTCGCCGGACGCACCGTCAGCTCGGCGGGCACGGTGGTCGAGCCTAGGCCGGTCCGACCACACCCCGGCGGTACGGGCCCCAACCGACGAACCTGTCGAACAGCTCGCGGGGCGTGGGCCCCTCGTGCGGGTCGAGCCGGAACAGGTCGTGGGTGGCCTCGTGATAGAGCCCGGACAGATAGACGGCCAGGTCGACGGGGCGGTCGGCGTACTCGGCCGCGAGCAGCAGCCGCGCCTGAGCGCAGGGCCACGGCGAGCCGCAGGCGCGGCAGAGCCAGAGCGGTCGGATCGGCAGGTGCGCCGGTTGGCCCGGCGGGCAGGCGCGAGGCCGGTCCGGGTGCGGCCCGAGCCGGGGTACGGGAAACGCGGCCACGTTCATCACGACCTTCCTTCGAGGCGGAGGGTGGGCCGCCCCGGCATCGGGGGGACATCGGGGCGGCCCGGTGGCGGCCGAGCGGGAATCGGACCACCGGATGACAGTCTGTAGAGGACGGCACTACGGTGGGAAGCCGCCACGTCGTTCCTGGTAGCGGCTGGGTGGGCTCGGGGCTGGGCCCGGGCGGGCGTGGGAGTTTTCGACGCGAAAGGGGAAAGCGTGGGTGGGTCGTGGTGGGACTTCATCGCCGGCGAGCTGCGCCAGGCGCGCGTGCGGGCCGGGCTCAGCCAGGAGGAACTGGCCCGGCGGATCAACTACTCCCCGTCGCACGTGTCGGGAGTGGAGACCGGTCAGCGCCCGCCGAAGATCGATTACCTGACCGCGATGGATCAGGCGCTGGAGACGGGCGGCCTGTTCCTCCGCATGCTCCGCCACGCCGCGCTGACCGACGGGGCTCCGCCGTGGATGCGTGCCTGGGTGGACGACGAGCGGGCGGCCAACATGCTTCGCTGGTATGAGCCGGCCTACGTGCCGGGCATCCTCCAGACCGAGGCGTACGCGCGGATGACGCTTGCGGACAGCCTGATGAGCGCGGAGGAGATCGACCAGTGCGTCACCTCCCGGCTGGGACGACAGGCGATCATCACCCGGGAGCATCCCTGTCGTCTCGTGGCCGTCATCGACGTGATGGTGCTTCGTCGGCCTCTCGCCGCACACGCGGGACTGATGGGCCAACAGTTGGCGCACATGGTGAAGATGGCCGTGCTGCCGGACGTGCAGATCCTGGTGATCCCGGAGGAAGCAGGGCTCTATCCTGCGCTTCAGGGCGGCTTCATCATGGCCAGCCTGACCGACGGTTCGGTGGCCGCATACCTGGATCATCAGATCCGGGCGCAGATGATGCACCAGAGCGAGGACATCGGCACGTTGGAAGCGCACTGGGAGGCGGTGCGAGGGGAAGCGCTGTCCCGAAGGCGGTCCCTCGACCTGATCAAGGAGGCGGCAAGCTCATGGATCTGATCGGTGCGCGCTGGCGCACGTCGACCCGCTCGGGGTCCAACGGCGGTGCCTGCGTCGAGGTGGCCGACAACCTGCCCGGGGTCGTCGGCGTGCGGGACAGCAAGGACCCGTCCGGCCCGGCGCTCACCTTCGCTCCGGCGTCCTGGCGCGTCTTCGTCGCGTATACGAAAGCGGCCGGACGCTGAGCTTCGGCCCGGTGTCCTGACGTCGCGTATACGAAAGCGCCCGGCGCTGACCTTCGGCCCGGTGTCCTGACGTCGCGTATACGAAAGCGCCCGGCGCTGAGCTTCGGGCCGGCGTCCTGACGCGTCGCGCACCCGAAGCGGCGCGACGCTCACCTTCGCGTCCTGGCGCGCTTTCGTCGCGTACCCGAAGCGGGTTTGACCTCATCGACCCAGTCGGCGGGCGAGCCACGGCAGCAGCGCGTCGGCCTGTAGGCGCTGGAACGCCCGGACGGTCGGGATGCCCGGCGGCGGCGGCTGCCGGGCGCCGTCGAGGAAGAAGCCGGTGAAGCCGGCCAGCGCCCCGGTCAGGTCGGCCGGGTCGACGCGCGCGGTGAGTGGCCGGGTGGCCAGTAGGGCGTCCGGGTCGTGGCCGCCGTGCACCTGGACGTTGACGACGGCGAGCAGGGTGTCCAACCAGGCCGGCCCGCGGCAGGCCCAGGGCCAGTCGACCACGGTGACCCGGCCGTCCGGGCCGAGCAGCAGGTTGTCCGCGCGGACGTCGAGGTGGCAGAGGGTGTCGCCGGCCAGGGCGGCCAGGCCCCGGTCGGCGGCGGCGCACAGCTCGGGCAGGTGCGCCCGGGCCCACGGGTCGAGGTCGGCCGGCGGGTCGGCGGCGATCCGGCGCCAGCCGGCGAAGTCGTGGGCGAGCGACTCGGTCGCGGTGGCGGTGGCGACGGCGGGGGCCGGGGTGAGCGTCGCGGCCATCGACTCCAGGGTGGACAGTACGGCGGCCAGCTCGCCGGCGTCCCACGGGGTGACCGGGTGCCGGCCCTCGACGTCGGCGTAGACGAGCGCGATCCAGTCGCCGTCGTCGTGGCTGCCGAGCAGCCGGGGCGTCGGCGCGTGCGCGGGCAGCGCGGCGGCGATCCGGGCCTCGGCCCGGTGCATGGTCGGGCTGCGGTCGTTCTGCGCCGGGCTGACCGCCTTCACGAAGGCCCGCCCGCCGCGCGCGGTGCGGACCCGGTCGGCGGTGCCGGGGGAGAAGCCGCCCGGCTGCGACTCCGCCGCCACCACCCGGTCGTCGAGGATGGCCTCGACCGCGGTACGGACGTGTGCCGGCAACTCGTGCCAGCGGACGCGGATCTTCGACTGACTGCTCACCGTCCCACCGTGCGTGTCGCGCGCCCACCGGGCAACCGGGTTAGGCGGGGGCCCCTATTAACGCCTCGCGGTGAGAGGGGGCCCCTTCTCTACCGGAGGCGTTAACAAGGGCCCCCGCCTAACCCGCGCACTTTGGGGGTTGAAGGGTGCTTTGGCGGGGTTACCTGACCGGGAACGCGGGAACGCCACCGCGACGCCCCGGGGAAGGAGCCACGGATGCGGGAACGCACCGGACTGACCATCGGCGTGCTCGGCTCGTACGGCGGACGCAACCTCGGCGACGAGGCGATCCTCACGGGTCTCCTGGCCGATCTGCGCCAACACGAGCCGAACGCGCGGATCATCGTGTTCTCCCGCAACCCGGCGCACACCGCGCTGGCGCACCCCGACGTCGAGGCGGTGCCGTGGGAGGGCGTCAGCCGGGTCGACTCCTCGCAGGTGCTCCACCAGCTCGACCTGCTCATCCTCGGCGGTGGCGGGATCCTCTACGACAAGGAGGCCCGGCGCTACCTGCGGGTGGTCCGGGTCGCCCAGGAGCGGGGTCTGCCGCTGCTCACGTACGCGGTCGGGGTCGGCCCGCTCACCGACGGGGTGGACACCGGCATGGTGCGCGAGACCCTGGCGCAGGCGGTCGAGGTGACCGTCCGCGACCAGGAGTCGCGGATGGTGCTGGAGGAGGCCGGTCTGGTCAACCCGATCACCGTCACCGGTGACCCGGCGTTCCTGCTCACGCCGGAGGAGTTCCCCGCGCAGTGGCTGCGCGAGGAGGGCGTGCCGGCGGGCTCCCGGCTGGTCGGGTTGAGCGTGCGGGAGCCGGGGCGGGCCGCGGAACGCCTCGACGTCGACGGCTACCACCGGCTGCTCGCCCAGATCGGCGACTTCCTGGTGCACCGCATCGACGCGCATGTGCTGTTCGTCCCGATGGAACGCGACGACATCCGACACTCGCACGGGGTGTTGTCCCACATGATCGCCGCGGACCGGGGGCGGATCCTGCACGGCGACTACCGTCCGGCGCAGATCCTCGGCCTGATGCGCCACTTCGACCTCGCGGTCGGTATGCGGCTGCACTTCCTGATCTTCGCGGCGATGATGAACACGCCGTTCCTGCCGCTGCCGTACGCCGGAAAGGTCTTCGACCTGGCCCAGCGGCTCGGCGTGCCGGCGCTGCGCGGCATGGAGCGGGAGGTGGAGGGCCCGCTGCTGGCCGAGGTGGACCGGCTCTGGGACGAGCGGGCGGCCCGGGCCGGCGAGACCGCCCGCCGGGTGGCGGAGGTGTGCGACCAGGCGCGCGGCACCTCGCAGGTGACGCGGAGCGTGCTGGACAGCATCCGGGCCCGCACGCTGACCCCAACCGCCTGAGCCTTCCGACCGCCCAGCGGCCCGGGCGACCCAGCGGCCGAGGCGGCTCGGTGGCCCGGCGCGGTCAGGCCGCCGGGCCGCGCCAGCTGTAGACCCACTCGTGCTCCGGCCGGTCCCCGGACTCCAACTCGTAGATCTGCGCCTCGGCCAGCCCACCCGGCCCCAGGTGGTGGTGGGTCAGCGGCGGGCGGCCGTTGGCGTCCAGCTCGACCGTGACGGTTTCGCCGTCGGCCGCGCCGCCGACCAGTGGGATGTGCACCGAGGAAGCCATACGACCATCCTGCCCCGGGCGGAGGGCACGCGCAGCGGATAGCGGGCAGCGGGCGGCCCGGTCCGGCGACTAGGGTCCGGAGATGACGACCCCGACGATCGATCCGACGCTCGGCCCGGTCCTCGCCCGCACGGGCGACGAACGGGCGATCCTCGACGCGTTCCTCGACTTCCACCGCGCCACCGTGCTGCGCAAGGCGCGCGGTCTCACCGACGCCGACGCCGCCCGGCGGCTGGTGCCCTCGCTGACCACCCTGGCCGGGCTGCTCAAACACCTCGCCCTGGTCGAGGGCAACTGGTTCGCCCGGCTGTTCGCGCCGGAGCCGGGCGACGTCTACCTCACCTCCCAGGCCGACGCCGACGCCAGCTACACGCTCGGTCCCGACGACACCGTCGAGGCGCTCGCCGCGGCGTACGAAGCGGCCTGCGCCCGGTCCCGGGCCATCGCCGCCCGCTTCGACCTCGACCACGTGGTGCCGCACCCGCAGCTCGGCGAGGTGTCGCTGCGCTGGGTGCTCGTGCACCTGATCGAGGAGACCGCCCGGCACGCCGGGCACGCCGACATCCTGCGCGAGCTGACCGACGGCGAGACCGGCGCGATCTGAGAGTCAGTCGCGGGGCAGCAGCCCGTCCGGATATTCCATCCCGTCGTGGGCGCACGCGGCGGCGGCCACCCGGGCGGCGTACCGGGCCGCGTCCCGCGTGCCGGCGCCGCGCAGCCGGGCGGCGATCAGCCCGGCGGCGAAGGCGTCCCCGGCGCCGTTGGTGTCCACGACCGGCGCGGGCGGGGCGGCGGCCGGCACGTGCGCCGGCGGCGTGTCCGGGGCGTACAGCGTGGCGCCGGCAGCCCCGCCGGTGACCAGCACCGTGCGCGGCGCCAGCCCGGCCACCACCGCGCCGGCCCGCTCACCCAGCGTGACGCCGCTGACGAAGACCAGGTCGGCGGCCTCGGCGAACGGCCGATGGTAGTCGTTCTCGCCGTCCCAGTCGTGCAGGTCGGTGGAGACCGACGCCCCGCCGCGCAGCACCGGCAGCGCGTCCCGGGCCCAATCCATGATCGATACGTGGACGTGGGCCGCCTCGGCGACGAGCGCGGCCAACTCCCGGTCGGTGAACGGCGCCGAACCGGACCAGGGCCGCGGGTCGTAGAGCGACATCCGGCGGCCGTCCGGGTCGACCAGGCTCACCGACCGTCGGGTGCCGGCCGGCGCGTCCACGAGCACGGTCCGCACCGAGGTACGCGCCAGCGCCGCCCGCACCACGTCGCCGGCCGGGTCGGCGCCCAGCACGTCGACGAGCGTCACCCGCAGGCCGAGCGCGTGCGCGGCCAACGCCACCCCGGCGCCGGTGTTGCCGATCCGCAGCTCGACCGGGGGCACGGTCAGCGAGTCGGCGGCGGGCAGCGGCAGCGCGGGCACCCGGGCGCGGACGTCCACGCCCAGCCCGCCGAGCACGAGAAGGTCGACCATGGCGCCGACGATATCCACGCCCGGCCGCCTATCCTTGCCCCGGGCGTCGTCGAGGGGGAGAGCACGTGCTGGTCATCCACGGGCTGTGGCTGCCCGGCGCCGGGCTCGCCCTGTGGGCCGAGGACAGCACGCTGCCGCCCCGGGCGCCCCGCCGGCCCGGCCGCGCCCCGCGCGAACGGCCGCACCCCTTCGCCGCCGACCACGCCACGCTGGCCGCCGCGCTCGACGCGACGTCCGGTCAGCCGGTCTCCGTACTGCTCGGCCTGCCCACCCGCGCCGGCTCGCCGGTGGACTCGCCGGAGCTGGTCCGGACCGCCGTCGCGGACCCGGCCCGCGGTCCGGTCACCCGCGCCGGTTGGCGGGTCCCCGCCCTGGCGTACGCCCCGGACGACGCCTACGCGCTGCTGCGCGCGCCCCGCCCGGACCCGATCGGGGCGAGCCTGCGGCACCTGGCCGAGTTAGCCGACTTCGCCGCCGACCTGGTGACCCGTGGCCGCCTGCTCCCCACCCTGCTCGGTAAGGCGGGGGCCCCGCTTAACGCCTCCGGTATAGGAGGGGGCCCCGCTTATCACTCGGCGGCGGACGGGCGAGGGCGGCGGGCGGCGGGCGAGGCCGGCGCGGTGGCCGCTCACTCGCCTGCCTCCCGGCGGAGGCGGCGGACGGTGGACGAGGCCACCGCGCTGGCGCTCTGGCGGCCGTTGCTCACCGGCACGGACGCGGCCTGGGCCCGCGACCTGGCGCTGGCCCTGCCCCCGGCGGCCCGCGCCGCCCGCGAGTGGCAGCCGGCGGCTTCGGGTGCATCTGTTGTTGCCCAGGCGACAACAGACGCACCCAAACCGCCGGGCAGCGCGGGTGCCACGCATCTGCTAGGGGCGACCGGGCGGGCGGACGGCGTCGGGGCGGGTGAGCTGGTGGCGGAGGCGCTCGACGCGCTTGTCGACGCCGCCGCCCGGGTGGCCCTGGCCGACACCCGGCTGTCCCGGGGGATGCGCCCCGTCGGCGCGGTGCCGGGCTGGTTGGCCGCGCTCACCGGCCCGCAGCGTGTCGTCACCGCCGACCCGGCCGCGCTGGCGACGCTTGGCGCCGAGTTGGACGCCTGGCAGCGCGATGCCGCAGGTGGTGCGGTACGGGCCACGTTCCGCCTGGTCGAGCCGGCCGCCGACCCGGTCGCCGAACTGGTCGAGGGCGGCGCCTGGCAGGTGGAGTTCGGCCTGCACCCGGCCGACGAGCCGGGGCTCGTGGTCGACGCCGGGCACATCTGGCAGCGGCCCGCACCGGCGCTCGCCGCCCGCGGGGTGGATCCGCAGGAGACGCTCCTGGCCGAGCTGGGCCGCGCCAGCCGACTGTGGCCGGAGGTGGACGCCGCCCTGCGTACCGCCGCGCCTGAAGGAATGGAGCTGGACGCCGACGGCGCGCACCGGTTCCTGCGCGAGGGCGCGCCGGTGTTGCACGCGGCCGGTTTCGGGGTGCTGCTGCCGTCCTGGTGGCGGCGCTCGTCGTCGCGCCTGGGCGCGCGGCTGCGGGCGCGCAGCCGCAGCGCCCCGGGCGCGGTCGCCGCGACCGCAGGCACGTTGGGGCTGGACGCGCTCGTCGACTACCGCTGGGAGGTGGCCCTCGGCGACCAGCCGCTTACCGCCGAGGAGCTGGCCTCGCTCGCCGACCTGAAGTCGCCGCTGGTGCGGCTGCGCGGCCGGTGGGTCGAGCTGGATCCGCAGCGGCTGGAGGCCGGGCTGCGGCTGCTCCGCTCGTCGGGCGAGCTGACCGTGGCGGACCTGCTGCGGATGGGACTCTCCGGCGAGGAGCGTGACGGCGCGGAACGCGGCGGTGAGCTGCCGGTGCTCGACGTGGTCGCCGACGGGGCGCTCGGTGAGCTGCTCGCCGGGGAGGCGGAGCGGCGGCTCACCCCGGCCGACCCGCCGCCGGGCTTCGTCGGGACGCTGCGGCCGTACCAGCGGCGCGGGCTGGCCTGGCTGGCCTTCCTCCAGTCGCTCGGCCTGGGCGGGATCCTCGCCGACGACATGGGGCTGGGCAAGACCGTGCAGCTGCTCGCGCTGCTCGCCGGTGACCCGCCGGAAGCCGGGCCCACGCTGCTGGTGTGCCCGATGTCGCTCGTCGGCAACTGGCAGCGGGAGGCCGCGACGTTCGCGCCGGAGCTGCGGCTGCACGTGCACCACGGCGCCGAGCGCGCCCGGGGCGACGAGTTCACCGCCGCCGTCGCAGCGGCGAACCTGGTGCTCACCACCTACTCGGTGGCCGCCCGGGACGCCGTCGACCTGGCCGGCGTCGACTGGCACCGGGTGGTGGTGGACGAGGCACAGGCGATCAAGAACGCCGCGACCCGCCAGGCCGAGGCGGTCCGGTCACTGCCCGCGCGGCACCGGGTCGCAGTCACGGGTACGCCGGTGGAGAACCGCCTCGCCGACCTCTGGTCCATCATGCAGTTCGCCAACCCGGGGCTGCTCGGCCCGGCCGCCACGTTCCGCAAGCGGTTCGCCGAACCGATCGAGCGGCACGGCGACGCCGAGGTCGCCGAACGGCTGCGCCGGGTCACCGGCCCGTTCGTGCTGCGCCGGCTCAAGACCGACCCGTCGATCATCACCGACCTGCCGGAGAAGCTGGAAATGGAGGTGCTCTGCAACCTCACCGCCGAGCAGGCCGCTCTCTACCGGGCCGTGGTCGACGACATGATGGCGAAGATCGAGTCCAGTGACGGGATCGAGCGCCGGGGGCTGGTGCTGGCCACCATGACCCGGCTCAAGCAGGTCTGCAACCACCCGGCCCAACTGCTGCACGACGGCTCCGCCCTGGCCGGGCGCTCGGGCAAGCTGGAACGCCTCGACGAGATCGTCGACGAGGTGCTCGCGGCGGGCGAGAAGGCGCTGCTGTTCAGCCAGTACGCCGAATTCGGCGGGATGCTGCGCGGGCACCTCTCGGCGCGTACCGGAAGGGAGGTGGTGTTCTTGCACGGCGGCGTCGGCAAGGCCGAGCGGGACGCCATGGTGGCGCGGTTCCAGTCCCCGGACGGGCCGCCGCTGTTCGTGCTCTCGCTGAAGGCCGGCGGCACCGGGCTCACCCTGACCGCGGCCAACCACGTGGTGCACGTGGACCGCTGGTGGAACCCGGCGGTCGAGGACCAGGCCACCGACCGGGCGTTCCGCATCGGCCAGCGCCGGCGGGTGCAGGTACGCAAGTTCGTCTGCGCCGGCACGGTGGAGGAGAAGGTGGCCGCCATGATCGCCGAGAAGCGGAGCCTGGCCCGGTCGGTGGTGGGCAGCGGTGAGCAGTGGGTGACCGAGCTGTCCACCGACACGCTGCGCGAACTGTTCACGTTGGAGTCGGGGGCGGTGGTCGAGTGACCACGGGACGCTTCGAGGACTTCGGGCCGCCGCGGCGGGTCGAAGGTGGACTGCGGGCGCGCAGCACCCGGGGCGCGATCGGGCAGTCCTGGTGGTCCCGGCGTTTCCTGGAGGTGCTGGAGTCGTTCGCGCTCGGCTCCCGGCTGACCCGTGGCCGGGCGTACGCGCGCCGGGGCCAGGTGCTCCGGCTGGACGTCTCGCCGGGGCTGGTCACCGCCGAGGTGCAGGGGTCCCGGCCGCGCCCGTACCCGGTGCGGATCGGGCTTCCGGCGTACCCGGAGAAGGTCTGGCGGCGGGTGGAGGCGGAGCTGGCGGGGCAGGCGTTCTTCAGCGCCCGGCTGCTCGCCGGTGACCTGCCGGCGGAGTTGGAGGAGCTGTTCGACGAGGCGGGCGCGCCGCTGTTCCCGGCCGACGTCGACGAGCTGGCGCAGCGGTGCGGTTGTCCCGACTTCGCGGTGCCGTGCAAGCATCTGGCGGCGACCTTCTACCTGTTGGCCGAGGCGTTCGACGCCGACCCGTTCCAGTTGCTGCACTGGCGCGGCCGGTCCCGCGGCGACCTGCTCGACCGGCTGCGTACGCTGCGCGGTGTCCGCCCCGGCGGCACGGTTCCGGCCGCGCCGCCCGGGACCTCGGCGGACCTGGCCGCGCCGGCCGGTGTCGCGGCGGCCGGTACCGCGGCGGCCGGGACTGCGGCGGCCGGTGTCGCGCCGGCCGGGACTGCGGCGGCGGCCGGCGACGCGGCGGAGCTGGCTTCGGTTGGTGGGCCGCCGGTCGCGGCGTCGCCGGTGGCCGGCGCCGGGCGGGTGCTGGCCGGGCTGCCGGCGGTCGACCCGGCGGCGGAGGTGGACCGGTTCTGGCTCGCCCCGGTGCCGCTGCCCGACCGGCCGCCCACTCTGGACACCGGCTCGGAGTTGCTGCTGCGGCAGTTGCCCCCGCCCGGTCCGGAGATCGGCGGTCCGGGCCTGACCGAGCGGCTGCGCCGGGCGTACCGGGAGTTCGGGCGCCTGCCGAACGGTTAAGCGGGGGCCCTTCCTATACCGGAGGCGTTAAGCGGGGGCCCCTCCTTACGCTCACATCAGGCGGCGGCGGAAGCGCCACATCACGGCGGCGTTGGCGACCAGCACCATGGCGCAGATCGCCCCGGCCAACCGCCCGGCAAGCACGGTCATCGCCGGCAGCGAGGCCCACAGCACGATTGTCAGCAGCATCATGTACCGGCCGCGGCGGCCCCGGACCCGGTTGTCCAACCGGGCGAAGAACCGCGGATCGCTCTCCCGTAGCTGGCGGGTGATCTGTGCGAACCTGCGCTGATCCTCTTGGCTGAGCATGGCGATGCCTTCCCCTCACGGCTTCAGCGGTTCGGCGGCATACCCGAATTCCCGCCCTCTCACGCCCCCCCGCCCCGCGCGGCATGCGCCCTCTTTCACGGAAAGAGTGGCCATTTGCGCGCGGACAGGCACTCTTTCCGTGAATGGCCGGGGAGGGGGAGTGCGGGGCGGAGGGGTAGGAGGGGCTTAGCGGCGTCTTAAGTTTGCCTGAGGGCTTGAACGTGGGTGGGATGGGCGATGCGGGGCTGAACCGCGCGTTCGGGCGGTCGGCGGGCAGGTTGGCCCTGCTCCGGGGGGTGCCGGCCGGAGTGTGGGCCCGGGATGGGCCGCCCCGGGGCCTGAGCACCGTCTTAAGTGCGCCCACGAGCCGGTCGGGGTCGCCTTGAGCTGCGGCGGAGGCGTGGCTACTTTCCCGTAACAACTCTCCGGCAACCGTCGCCGCCCCTCCCACCCAACCCCCGGGTGGCAGGCGTGCCGGCGCTCGAAGAAAACGGGATAGGTACATGGCCGACCTGAACGTGCCACCGCGTCGACCCCGGGACGACCGCGGCTGGGACGGATACCAGCACCCCCACCCGGACGGGTACCGCGACCTGCACCCTGCCGCGCCGTACGCCGGCGGTCACCCCGCCCCCGCGCCGCAGCCCGCCCCGGGTCCGCAGTGGGTCGGACCGAACGGCTTCGCCCAGCCCGCCGGCGGGTACGTGCCGGCGGCCGGCGGGCCCGGCTACACCCAGCCCGCGGGCGGGTACGTGCCGCCGGCCGGCCCGGGACTGCCCCACTTCGACGACGACGAGGACGACGCCCCGCGTCGCGGCCGGCGTCGTGCCCTCGCCACGCTCGGCGGTGCGGCGGTGGTCGCCGGTGGCGCGGCCCTGGCCCTGTCCCCGCAGCTTCGTGGCCTGTTCACCGACGGCGCGGCGGCCGGTGACGCCACCGGCACGGTGACCACCGACGGCACCCAGGCCCGGCCCAGCGGCCAGCAGCCCAGCACGGTGCGCACCTACACCGAGCAGAACGAGAGCTACATGGGCTCCCGGGCGGGCGCGGCGCTCAAGCGCAACGCCCCGACCGGCGGCCGGCTCTTCGGCGGCCCGGCGGCAGCCGCCGCGGCGACCGAGGTGACCGTGAAGACGGTGCTCGCGAAGGACCCGATCCGGCACCTCGCCAGCCGGGCCACGTTCGGCCCGACGCCGAAGGTGATCGCCGACATCAAGAAGCTCGGCATCGACGACTGGCTGCGTCAGCAGTTGGAGCCGGAGAAGATCGCCCCGACGAAGGGCGAGCTGAAGCTGTCCGAGCTGCCCTCGCTCAAGCTCAGCCCGACGCAGCTCCGCGACCAGCGGGACCAGCTCAACGAGCGCGGCGTCGACCCGGCGCGGGAGACGGTGGACGCCACCATCGCCCGGCAGATCTGGTCCGACCGCCAGCTCTTCGAGGTGATGGTCGACTTCTGGAACGACTTCCTGCACGTGGCGGCCGACTTCGACGGCGGCGAGGTCTACCGCAACGCGTTCGACCGGGACGTCATCCGCAAGCACGCGCTCGGCAGCTACCCGGACATGCTGGTCGCCGCGAACAAGCACCCGGCGCTGCTGCTCTATCTGAACCAGGTCGACTCGCGCAAGGACGCGATCAACGAGAACCTGGCCCGGGAGAACCTGGAGCTGTACTCGGTCGGCGTCGACGGCGGCTACACCGAGAAGGACGTGCGGCAGGCCGCCATGCTCCAGACCGGGCGCGGCGTCGCCGACGGCAAGTACATGTTCTTCGGCGACCGGCACTACGTGGGCAAGGTGAAGATCCTCGGGTTCACCCACGCCAACAACTCGAACGACCCGAAGGTCGCCGACAAGGTGATCGACTCCTACATCAGGTACATCGCGCTGCACCCGTCCACCGCGAAGTACGTGGCGCAGAACCTGGCCACCCGGTTCGTCTCCGACACCCCGCCGAAGTCGATCGTGGACCGGCTGGCCAAGGCGTACACCACGAACAAGGGCAACATCCGGCCGGTGCTGGCGACGCTGTTCAGCTCCTCGGAGTTCTGGGCCGCGGTCGGCCAGAAGGTGCGCCGCCCGATGGAGTACCTGGTGGCCACGTACCGGTCGCTCGGTGTCGGGCCGGACGCGACCGCCGGCTTCGAGGGCGACAAGCGGCGCACGCCGTTCGCCCAGGGCCTGCGGCAGATCCAGGACAAGCTGCGCGAGCTGGGCCACTACCCGATGGGCAAGCCCACCCCGGACGGCTACGCCGACGTCTACCTGGCGTGGACCTCGGCCGGCACCATGGTCGACGGCTGGAACGAAGCAGGCGACCTGCTCGGCGGCTGGCGCAAGCAGTTCACCTACGTCAAGCCGGAGAAGCTGGTGGCGAAGCCGCCGACGACCGCCGGGGCGTACGTGGACGCGCTGGCCCAGAAGCTCGTGCACCAGAAGCTCAGCGCCAAGGAGAAGAAGCTCGTGCTCGCCGTGGCCGGGGTGTCCGAGGGCGCCAAGGTCGACGCCACCTTCGACGGGGCCATCGCCGCGGTCGCGCGGACGATCCTCGCGTCCCCCCAGCACCACCTCCGGTGAGGCATTCGATGGAGATGACCGTGAACCCGTACCCCCTGCACCCCGAATGCCCCGACCTGCGGCGGCTGGCCGACCACCCGGCCGAAGCGCTGCTGCGCGCGGAGGCGGACATCGTCGCGGCCGAGAGCGCGGCCGAGACTGACCGGTACCGCCGGCTGGAGGAGGTCGAGGAGGCCCAGCAGGACGGCCGGGGCGTCACCCGGCGTACCTTCGTGGCCGGCGCCGCGGCCACCGCGACCGCGCTCGCCACCGCGCAGTTCGTCACCACCTCGGCGTCGTTCGCGGCGACCAAGACCGGCACCCTGATCCACGTCTTCCTCTACGGCGGGCTGGACGGGTTGAGCCTGGTCGCGCCGGCCAGCGACCCGGTGCTCGGCAAAGCCCGCCCGGACCTGCTGCTCGGCAACGATTCGCTGGCCCTGGACCGTGGGTTCAAGCTGACGAGCGCGTTCGCCCCGCTGGAGAAGTGGCTCAAGGCCGGGCAGCTCGGCTTCGTGCCGGCGGTGTCCGACCCGCGGCTGTCCCGCAGCCACTTCCAGGCCGCCGACGCCTGCAACCTGGGCGGCCTGCCCGGCGAGACCGGCGGCCGGGGCTGGCTGGACAGCCTGGTCGACGCGCTCGGCAAGGGCACCGCGTTCCGCAGCGTCGGCATCGGCAGCACGCTGCCCCGGTCGCTCGTCGGCGTGAACGGCGCGCTCGCCCTCAACAGCGTCGGCGAGCTGCGGCTCAACGGCGCCGACAAGTACCGCGCGGCCACCGAGAAGGCCATCCGCGGCCTGTTCACCGGGATCAACCACCCGGTGGAGGACGCGGTCATCGAGGGCATGGGCGCGCTCGCCACCGCGCAGAAGCTCGCCGCGAAGCCGTACGCCGCCGCGGCCGGCGTCAAGTACGAGGGCGTCGGCAACGCGTTCAAGCAGCTCGCCCAGCTCATCAAGGGCGGGGCGAACGTGCGGGTGGCGACCGTCGGCATGGGCGGCTACGACACCCACGAAAACCAGGGCACCGCCCAGGGCGGCCAGCTCTGGCGGCGGCTCAACGAGCTGGCCAACGCCATGGCGGCGTTCTTCACCGACCTGGGCGACCAGGCGTCCGACGTGACGATCATGGTGTCCAGCGAGTTCGGCCGGCGGGTCGCCTCGAACAGCGGCGGCACCGACCACGGGCACGGCGGTGTGGTCACCGTGCTGTCCGGGCGCAAGCTCACCGGCTCGCTGCTCGGCACCTGGAACGGGTTGGACAAGTTGGACAGCGGCGACGTGCCGGAGTACAACAACATGTTCAACGTCTACGGATCGGTGGCCCAGGGCCGCTTCGGCCTCACCGCCGCCCAGGTGGACAAGGTCTTCCCCCGGCAGAAGTTCACCCCGATCAAGATGTACGCGTGACATACCAGGACACCCACGCCGCCGGCCGTCGTACCGGGCATCCCGCCCCGTACGGCGGCCGTCCGGCTGCTCCCGTACCACCGGGCCGGCCGCGCCGCGGACCCGGCGGCCGGCGGGTCCTGACGGCGGCCTTCTGGCTCGGCCTGGTCGCCGCCGTGCTGCCGTGGTGGCTGGACACCCCGGCCGGCTCGCTCGCCGACACCGCCGACCTGCTCACCGCCGGCGGCCGGATCACCGGCCTGATCGCCGGCTACCTGCTGCTGGTGCAGGTGCTGGCGATGAGCCGGCTCGGCGTGCTGGAACGCACGCTCGGCGGCGAGCGGATCTCCCGACTGCACCGGGACGTCGGCGCGACGCTGCTGGTGGCGGTGCTCACCCACATGTCCCTGCTGGTGGTGGGCTACGCCCGGCAGGAACGCAACTCCGTGTTCGGCGAGGTCGGCGCGCTGCTGACCGACTACGAGGACATGCTCTCCGCGTTCGCGGCAGCAGGCGTCCTGGTGCTCGTCGGGTTCACCGCGGTCCGCGGCGTGCGCCGCCGGCTGCCCTACGAACTCTGGTACGTCCTGCACCTGACCAGCTATCTCGCGCTGCTGCTCGGCTACGCGCACCAGTTCAGCAACGGCGCCCAGCTCTACGAGCCCGGCCCGGTGCGCCTCGGCTGGATCGGCGCGTACCTGCTGGTGGTGGCCGCGCTGCTGTGGGGCCGGGTGATCGCGCCGCTTGCGTTCAACCTGCGGCACCGGCTGCGGGTGGCGGACGTGGTGGCGGAGAGCCCGGACACCATCTCGATCTACCTGACCGGGCACCGGCTCAACCAGATCGACCTGCTCGGCGGCCAGTACTTCCGCTGGCGTTTCCTCAACCCCGGCTGCTGGATGGAGTCGCACCCGTTCTCGGTCTCCGCGGCGGCCAACGGCCGGTGGCTGCGGCTCACCGTGAAGGTCGTCGGCAAGCACACCGCCGAGCTGCGGGACCTCACCCCGGGCACCCGGGCCTGGGCCGAGGGCCCGTTCGGCACGGTCACCGCCGCGCACCGCACCCGCGAGCGGGCCCTGCTCATCGCCGGTGGCAGCGGCATCGCGCCGTTGCGGGCGATGCTTGAGGAACTGCCGCCGGGCGCGGCGCTCATCTACCGCGCACGCCAGCCCGCCGACGTGCTGCTGCACCGGGAGCTGGACTGGCTCGCCCAGGCCCGGCAGACCTCGGTCTGGTACGTCATCGGCCGCCGCGACGACCCAGGGCCGCGCCAGGTGATGAACCCGGAGGGGCTGCGCCGGCTGGTCCCGGACCTGACCCGCCGCGACGTCTACCTGTGCGGGCCGAGCGGCCTGGTCGACGAGTCCGTCAGGGTGTTGCGGGCGGCGGGCGTGCCCCGCCGCCAGATCCACCTCACCGCGTTCGAGCTGTAGGAAGGCATCCACCATGCGTCGCGCGCTCCTCGCGATCACCGGACTGGCCGCCGGCACCACCGCGCTGGTGGTGCTCAAGGGCGGCCCGGGCGCCGGGCCGGCCACCGCCGGTGACGTGCCGGCCGCGCTTGCCCCGGCCACCCCGGGCGGTACGCCCGCGCCCGGCGGCGCCACCGCCGTGCCCAGCGTCTCCGCGTCGCCCGGCTCGTCGACGAAGCCGTCCGCGAAGCCGAGCGCCACCCCCTCGGCCGAACGGAAGCCGGCCAGCCGAGGCGGCACCCGGACCAGCACCGCGCCGGCCGCGCCGAAAACCACCACCAAGGCCCCGAAGCCCACCACGCGCACGGTCACCGGGTCGTCGGTCAGCTACGAGTACGGCTCGCTCCAGGTCCGGATCACGCTCAGCGGCAGCCGGATCGTCGACGCCACCGCGACGGGCATGCCGCTCGGCGGGCAGTCCGGTCAGCGCAGCGACGACGTGCAGGCCCGCTACAGCGGCAGCTCCGGCGAGGTGGTGGCCAAGCAGAGCGCCAACCTGAGCACCGTCTCCGGCGCCACCTACACCAGCACCGCCTACAAGCAGTCGCTCCAGGCCGCGATCGACAAGGCGTGACGGTTTGACCGCCGCCGCCGCCGCCGCTGCTGCCGACGCCGCTGCCGACGGCGGCGGTGGCGCTGCCGCTGCCCGGCCCGGCCTGCGCCGGGTCGAGCACATCATGGGTACGGCGATCAGCCTCGACCTGGCCGACGACCTGCCCGCCGCCACCCTGCGCGAGCTGGCCGCGCACACGTTCGACTGGATGAGCGAGGTCGACGCGCGGTTCAGCACCTACCGGGACGACAGCGAGGTGTGCCGGCTGGACCGGGGCGAGCTGCCGCTGGCCGAGGCGTCCGCCGACCTGCGGGCCGTGCTGGAACGCTGCGCCGACCTGTGGACGGCCACCGACGGCTACTTCGACGCGTACGCGACCGGCCGGCTGGACCCGTCCGGTTACGTGAAGGGCTGGGCGGCGCAGGTCGCCTCGGACCGGCTGGTGGCAGCCGGTGCCCCGAACCACTGCGTGAACGCCGGCGGCGACGTCCGGGTACGCGGCCACTCGGCCGCCGGTGCGCCCTGGCGGATCGGCGTGCGCCATCCCTGGGAGCCGGCGGCCACCTGCCTGGTGCTGACCGGCACCGACCTCGCGGTCGCCACCTCCGGGGTGTACGAGCGCGGGCACCACGTGCTCGACCCGCGCCGGGGTACGCCCGCGGTCGGCCTGCGTTCGGTCACCGTGGTCGGTCCCGACCTGGGCGAGGCGGACGCGTACGCGACGGCCGCCGTCGCGATGGGCGCCCCCACCGGCCTCACCTACCTGGACGGCTTGCCCGCCCCGTGGCAGCACGCCGCGATCACGGACGACTCCCGCCTCCACCACTCCCGCACCCTCCCCGTAACCCCGTAACCCCTCACCCACCCACCCCACCCTTCCCGGCGGTGATCAAGGAGTTTGTGTCGGGTGTGGTCGGTATGGGTGACGCAAACTCCTTGATCAGCGGGGCGGGGCGGGAGCGGGGTGCAGTCAGCGGAGGGGGCGGTGGAGGATGGCGGGGCGGGGGCCTGGCGGGCGGGAGCCGCCTGGGGGGCGGGCGCCCCGGGGGCGGGTGAAGCCCCAGGGGTGCGGGCGGCGGCGGTGCCGTGGTGGTTCGGTGCCGCCGGTGTGGCGGGCCGCGTCGTCCTTGGACATCCTCAAACCCCCGCTCTGGCGCGTACGCGCCTCGCCAGACACAACGAGGCCGGTGCCGGGGAGGTCGCTGTCGGGCAACCGTCTCCGGCGGCGACCGGCCGCGAGCCGGCGACCGGCCGCGAGCCGGCGACCGGCCGCGAGCCGGCGACCGGCTGCGGGTCAGTGACCGGCCGCGAGCCGGCGACCGGCGTGGGTCAGCGACCGCGCCGGGGCAGTGGCAGGTGGCCGGGGAGCAGTTCCGGAGTGAGCGTGACCCCGGCCGCCCGCAACGCCTCGATCAGCGCGTTCTGCACCAGGTAGGAGTCGGGGAGCTGCCAGCGGGCCTGCTCCGGGGCGACCGCCCAGCGCACCGTCCCCTCCGGCAGCCGGGTCGGCGGGGCCGGGATCCACGACCCGGTGCCGTGCCGCACCACGTGGAAGCAGTGCTCCAGCTCCGGCCGCAGCGGGTCGCCGGGGCGGACCAGGAACATCCACCTCCCGGTCGGGGTGACAAGCACCGGCCCGCGTACGCCGAAGCCCGCCGGGTGGGTGGCGACCGTCGCCAGCACCCGCCGGCCCAGGTGGGCGGCGACCTCCAGCACGTCGAACGCGCGTCCGGTGGGCAGCAGCACCCCGTGCGGACGGTTGCGCCACCAGGTGGCCACCCGGGCCGGGTCGGCGCTCGCCCCGTGGTCCCAGTCCTCAAGCGCCGGATGGCAGCCGACGGTGGGACAGCCGGCCCGGCCGCAGACGAAGCGGCGGTTGGCCAGGCAGGCGCCGGGCGTGACCGGCCAGCCGTGCAGCGCGTACCGGACGGCGACCCGGCGCAGTCGCACCCGCTCCAGCGGTGTCAGGTGAGCGACGCGCGGTCGGACGTTCCCCCACATGTGTGCCATCCCCTCTCGTCCCACCGAACCGTCCACCGCCACATCGTCGAGAACCGCAATACGTCGAAAACCGTCACTGCCGTAACCCACGGTCGTTGAGTTGGCGAACGGCTGGTGCAACTTGCACGAAAACTATGAGGACTGGCCGGACGGCTGACGTACAACCTGTGCGACCAGGGAAAACCTGGTGGACATCGGGTTGGCTGCCGGCGCCGACCGGGGGAGGAAGCACGGATGGACGAACTACCCATAGGCCGGCGCGTGGCCTACTGGCGGAGCCGCCGCAAGATGTCCCAGCAGGTCTTCGCGGACCGGCTCGGCAAGTCGAAGAGTTGGGTGGACAAGGTGGAGCGCGGCGTCCGCCGGCTGGACAAGTTCTCCGTGCTCTACGAGATCGCCGACATCCTCCGGATCGACGTGCAACTGCTGCACGGCAAGGACCCGGAGCGGCGCACCGACGCGCTCAACTGCATCGACCAGGTCGAGGTGG
The DNA here is from genome assembly GCF_029581215.1 of Micromonospora sp. WMMD975. Lineage (NCBI taxonomy): Bacteria > Bacillati > Actinomycetota > Actinomycetes > Micromonosporales > Micromonosporaceae > Micromonospora > Micromonospora sp. WMMD975. Next base: position 4,105,365 of record NZ_CP120739.1, on the reverse strand, counting down.
AGGAGATCCGCGCCGCCCTGGAGCGCTACGACTCGTTGAGCGCCTACTTCGACGCGGCGCCCTTCCCGCCGCCGCTCGCCGACATGCGCAAGGCGGTCAACCACGCCTGGCTCACCTACCAGTACGGCCGCTACGGCATGCTCACCCGGGCGCTGCCCAAGCTGCTGCGTGACGCGCAGGCCGCCGACGCCGTGTACGGCGGTGACGACCAGGGCCGCGAGGCCGCGCACCTGCTCGCGCAGGTCTACCAGATCGCCTCCTCGGTGCTGCGCAAGCTGGGCGAGTGCAACCTGGCCTGGCTGGCCGCCGACCGCTCGATGGCGGTGGCCCAGCGGGCCGACGACCCCCTGCTCGCCGGCATCGCCACCACCCGGGTCTGCAACGCCCTGGTCGCGATGGGCCGCCCCCGCCCGGCGCTGGAACTCAACGTGCGGATCGCCGACCGGCTCGCGTCCGGCGGCGACCAGGCCGACGATCCCAAGCGCCTCTCGGTCTACGGCATGCTGCTGCTCCAGGGCGCGATGGCCGCCGCCCGGATCGGTGACTCGGCGACCGTGGACGACCTGCTCAGCGGCGCCGCGGAGGCGGCCGTCCTGGTCGGCGGCGACCACAACCACTACTGGACGTCGTTCGGCCCGACCAACCTGGAGCTGCACCGGGCCGCCGCGGCGGTCGAGCTGGGTGACGGCGGGCGGGCGGTGGAGACGCACCAGCAGCTCAACGAGCACGCGTTCAACGCGCTGCTGCCCGAGCGGCGCGCGCACCACCTGCTCGACCTGGCCCGGGGGTACGCCCAGATCGGTGACGTCGCCAGCGCCGGCGACATGCTGTTGCAGGGCGACCGGCTCGCGCCCTCGGAGATCCGCTGCCGGCCCATCGCCCACGAGTTGATGTCGGACGTGCTGCGTCGCACACGGGGTGCGCCCCCTCTGCCGATCGCGGAGTTGGCTGAGCACATGGGAGTCGGAGTATGAGCGCGGGTCGGGTCCGATGAGCGGTCCGTACACCAGCAACGGGCACCGCGGGGTGCTCTACGTCATCGCCTGCGGTTCGCCGCTGGCCCGTCACGTCGGCCGGCTGGTCGACCTCGCCCAGTCGGACGGCTGGATGGTCTGCGTGGTCACCACGCCGGACGGCGCGAAGTTCGTCGACCGTACGGCGTTGGCCCGGCAGACCGGCAACCCGGTCCGTACGCACTACAAGAACCCGGGTGACCTGGACGTGCTGCCCCCGGCGGACGCCATGCTGGTCTGCCCGGCGACGGTCAACACGGTCAACAAGTGGGCGGCCGGCATCACCGACACCCTCGCGCTCGGATTGCTGGTCGAGGCGCAGGGGCTCGGGGTGCCGATCGCGGCCGTCCCGTTCACGAACTCGGCGATGGCCGCGCACCCGGCGTTCCGGGCCAGCCTGGCCCGGCTCGCCGAGTGGGGCGTCCGGGTGGTCTTCGGCGACGACGTCGTACGCCTGCATCCGCCCGGGACCGGCGAGCGGCACCTGGACGCCTTCCCCTGGGCGGCCGGCCTGGACGCCCTGCGCGAAGCGGTCGCGCCCGTCGCGCCGGTCGCCTGAGGTGTAAGCCGGGGCCCCTTGTTAACGCATTCGGTTGTGCCGGGGCCCCCGCTTAACCGCCGTGGACGTGCCGACCGCCGGACGCCGGTAAGCTGGCCGGCCGTGAGCACAACCGGATCGCCGCCCACGGTCGCCGACGTGGTGGCCGCCCTGGACCGCCGCTATCCGCCCGCCTGGGCCGAGGAATGGGACCGGGTCGGTCTGGTGCTGGGCGAGCCCGACCGCCCGGTGCGGCGGGTCGCCTGCGTGATCGACGTGGTCCCGGAGACGGTGGAGGAGGCGCTCGCCGCCGGCGCCGACCTGATCGTCGCGCACCACCCGCTGCTGCTGCGTGGCGTCTCCTCGGTGGCCGCCACCACGTACAAGGGGCGGATCGTGCACCGGCTGATCAAGGCGGACGTCGCGCTGTACGTGGCGCACACGAACGCCGACGTGGCCGCCCCAGGCGTGTCCGACGCGCTGGCCGCCCGGTTCGGGCTGACCGGGCTGCGCCCACTGCACCCACCCCGCCCCGCCTCACCCGCCGACGGGCCGGGCCAGGACACCGCCGACGGGTCGGGTCGGGGCATCGGCCGGATCGGCGAGCTGCCCACGCCGATGACCCTGGCCGAGTTGACCCGGCTGGCCGCCGCCGTGCTCCCCGTCACCGCCTGGGGTGTTCGCGCCGCGGGGGATCCCGGGCGTATGGTTCGTACCCTCGCCGTCAGCGGCGGCTCGGGGGACGGCTTCCTCGCCGAGGCGGCTGCGGCCGGGGTGGACGCGTTCCTCACCTCGGACCTGCGCCACCACCCGGCCGGCGAACACCTCGCCGCCGGCGGCCCGGCCCTGCTGGACGCCGCCCACTGGGCGACCGAACGGCCGTGGCTGGACGACCTGGCCGCCCACCTGGCCGACGAGCTGGGCGTCGAGACCGTGGTGTCCGACCTGGACACCGACCCGTGGACCGTGCACGCCGCCGCGCCCCGACCGGACGACAAGGAGCCCCGACCGTGAAGGCTGACCCGAAGGTGCAGCGTCGCCTGCTCGACCTGCAGGCCATCGACACCACGCTGGCCCAGCTCGCGCACCGCCGCCGGAGCCTGCCGGAACGGGCCGAGCTGGAGGCGCTCGCGCGCGAGCTGTCGGCGCTGGAGGACGAGCGGGTCCGCGCTCAGGTGGCCGTCGACGACCTGGACCGGGACATCGCCCGGCTGGAGAAGGACGTCGACCAGGTGCGGGCACGCAAGAGCAAGGACGAGGCCCGGCTCGCCTCGGGCAGCGGCCCGGCCCGGGAGCTGGAGGCGCTCCAGCACGAGCTGGTCTCGCTCAACCGCCGGCAGAGCGACCTGGAGGACGCCGAGCTGGAGCTGATGGAGCAGCGGGAGACCGCGCAGGGCGTACTCGACGGCATCGAGGGACGGATCGCCGAGGCCCGGGAGCGCCGGACGGCGGCCGAGCAGCGCCGCGACGACGCGCTCGCCGAGATCGCCAAGGAGGAGGAGTTCAAACGGACCTCCCGCCAGCCGCTCGCCGGTGACCTGCCGGCGGACCTGGTCACCCTCTACGACAAGATCCGCGAGGACACCGGGCTGGGCGCCGCGCTGCTCACCGCCGGTCGCTGCGGCGGCTGCCGGCTGGAGCTCTCCGGCGCCGACCTGGCCCGGATCCGCAAGGCGGACCCGGACGACGTGGTCCGCTGCGAGGAATGCCGGCGGATCATGGTCCGGACCAACGAGTCGGGACTGTAGCCGTCGTGGCGGTGCGCGCGGTCGTGATCGAGGCCGACGGCGGCTCCCGGGGCAATCCGGGCCCGGCCGGCTACGGCGCGGTGGTCCGGGACCCGGAGACCGGTGAGGTGCTCGCCGAACGCTCGGCGGGGATCGGTACGGCCACCAACAACGTGGCGGAGTACCGCGGCCTGATCGCCGGGCTGGAGGCCGCCGCCGAGCTGGGCGCGGCCGAGGTCGAGGCGCGGATGGACTCCAAGCTGGTGGTCGAGCAGATGTGCGGCCGGTGGCAGATCAAGCACCCCGGGCTGCGCCCGCTCGCTGCCCAGGCCGCCGGGCTGGTCGGCCGGTTCGCCGCGGTCCGCTTCACCTGGATCCCCCGGGAACGCAACCGGCACGCCGACGCCCTGGCGAACGCCGCCATGGACGCCGCCGCGGCCGGCGCCGCCGCGCCGACCGGAACCGCGCGGACCGGGACCGCGACTCTCGGTGGCGCGCCGACCGCCGGGACCGCGCCGACCGGGACCGCCACCGTCGGGACTGCGCCGAGCGGCCAGCAGGCGGCCGTCGCGAAGGCCACCGGCACCGACCCGGCCACCACCCCCGCCTCCTGGGAGCCGCGCCCGACCGAGGAGGGCACCCGGCTGATCCTGGTGCGGCACGGCGAGACCGAGCGCACCGTGCAGAAGCGCTACTCCGGCCGGGGCGACGTGCCGCTCACCGAGCGGGGCCGGGCCCAGGCCGAGGCCACCGCCGCCCGGGTGGCCGAGCTGGCGCCGTCCGTCGCGGCCGTGGTCAGCTCGCCGCTGTGCCGGTGTACGGCGACCGCGGAAGCCGTCGCCGCGCGGGTCGGCAACCCGCCGGTACGCACCGACGACGACCTGATCGAGTGTGACTTCGGCGTCTGGGAGGGGCACACCTTCGCCGAGGTACGCGAGGGCTGGGCGGGCGAGTTGGACGCCTGGCTCGCCTCCACCCGGGTTTCGCCGCCGGAGGGCGAGTCGTTCACGGCGGTCGCCGAACGCACCGGCCGGGCGGTGGACCGGCTGCGGTCGGCGTACCCGGGGGAGACTGTCGTGGTCGTCTCGCACGTCTCGCCGATCAAGCTGGTGTTGCGCGACGCGCTCGCCGCCGGCGACGCGTTCCTGCACCGGCTCTACCTGGACACCGCGGGCGTCTCGGTGCTCGACCTGTATCCGGACGGCGGCGTCGCGGTCCGCTCGGTCAACGACACCTCCCACCTCGGCGATCTCTGACGGTACGCCGCCGTTCGGCGCATCCGGGCCACCGTTCGGCGCATCGACATCGATGTCTTGAACGTGACCGCGGTCACAGGGTCGTAGCCTCCGGCCGTCACATGGCTACGACTTGCCGGAGGGTGTCACATGGCCGCACCGGAACCGGAGGCGCTTGACACGGCGCGTTCCCGGGCGAAGGACAAGAGTCCCTGGAACTGGTTGCTCCTCATCCCGATCGTGGTGCCGCTCATCCCGGCGCTCTTCAACGCCGACTCGCCCCGGCTGTTCGGGTTCCCGCGCTTCTACTGGCTGCAACTGGCCTGGATCCTGCTCGGCGTCGGCACCACGACGCTCGTCTACCAGATGACGAAGAAGAAGCGGGGTGACCACTGATGTGGCGTGACCACCTCACCGAGATCATCGTCTTCTCCGTGCTGTTCCTGCTGGTGAGCGCCATGGGTTTCGTGGCGGCCCGGTGGCGCCGGCCGCAGGACATGGGCCACCTCGACGAGTGGGGGTTGGGCGGGCGCAGCTTCGGCGGCTGGATCACCTGGTTCCTGGTCGGCGGTGACCTCTACACCGCGTACACGTTCGTGGCGGTGCCGGCGTTGATCTTCGGGGCCGGCGCGGCCGGGTTCTTCGCCGTGCCGTACACGATCGTCATCTACCCGATGGTGTTCCTGGTGCTGTGCCGGCTCTGGTCGGTGTCGCACCGGCACGGCTTCGTCACCCCGGCCGACTTCGTCCGCCACCGGTTCGGCTCGCCGGTCCTGGCGCTGCTGGTCGCGATCACCGGCATCGTCGCGACCATGCCGTACATCGCGTTGCAGCTGGTGGGCATCGAGGCGGTGCTCAAGACCATGGGCGTCACCGGCGACAGCGCGGTGGCCCGGCACCTGCCGATCATCATCGCGTTCGCGATCCTGGCGGCCTACACCTACCAGTCCGGGTTGCGCGCGCCGGCGCTCATCGCGTTCGTCAAGGACTCGCTGATCTACGTCGTGATCCTGGTGGCGGTCGTCTATCTGCCCTACAAGCTGGGCGGATGGGGCAGCATCTTCGACGCCGCCGACGCGAAGTTCCAGGCCAGTCCGGCGCCGGGCGACGGCATCCTGCTCAACGCCAACAACCAGCTCCAGTACGTGACGCTGGCGTTCGGCTCGGCGCTGGCGCTGTTCCTGTACCCGCACAGCATCACCGGCGTGCTCGCCAGCCGGAACCGCGACGTGATCAAGCGGAACATGTCGGCGCTGCCGGCGTACAGCCTGCTGTTGGGGTTGATCGCGCTGCTCGGCTACATGGCGATCGCGGCGGACGTGAAGCCGCTGCCCGGCGCGAAGGCCGGCAGCGTGGACGGCAACACGGTGGTGCCGCTGCTGTTCGACAACCAGTTCCCGGACTGGTTCGCGGGCGTGGCGTACGCGGCGATCGGCATCGGCGCGCTGGTGCCGGCGGCGATCATGTCGATCGCGGCGGCGAACCTGTTCACCCGCAACATCTACAAGGAGTACCTGAAGCGGGACGCCACCCCGGCGCAGGAGGCGAACGTCTCGAAGATCACCTCGCTCGTGGTGAAGGTCGGCGCGGTGGCGTGCATCGTCTTCCTCGATCCGCAGTTCTCCATCGACCTCCAGCTCATCGGCGGCGTGATCATCCTGCAGACGCTGCCGGCGGTGGCGCTGGGTCTCTACACCCGCTGGTTCCACCGGGACGCGCTGATCGCCGGCTGGGTGGCCGGCATGGGCCTGGGCATGTGGATGCTCTACCAGGTCGGCAACCCGGCGACCGGCAAGAAGCACTTCGCCGGCTCGGCGTTCCCGCTCTCCGACTTCGGCTTCGACACCAAGAAGACGATCTACGTGGGGATCGTGGCGGTGCTGGTGAACCTGGTGGTGGCCGCGCTCGGCACGCTTGCGTTGCGGGCGGCGAAGGTGGCGGACGGCCCGGACGGCACCACGCCTGACGACTACTTCGCCGATGAGGGGACGCCGCGGGCCTCCGCCGAGCGCGCGGACTCCGCGCCGGAACCGGTGGCGTAGAAGGAGGGGCCCCCGCTTAACGCATTCTGCATAGGCGGGGGCCCCGCTTAACAACCGCCTCAGCGGCGGCGGTTGCGGGCGTCGAGCGCCTCGTTCAGGCGGTGCAGCAACTCCGCCAGGGTGTCGCGGTCGGCGTCGGACCAGGCGGCGAGCATCTCGCCGTAGAGCCGGGTGCGGGCGGCCTGCACGGCCGCCATCCGCTGGAGCCCGGCCGGCGTCGCGGAGATCACCGTGCCGCGTCCGTCGACCGGGTCGGGGGTACGCGCGATCAGCCCGTCCCGCTGAAGCGCGGAGACCTGCCGGGTGACCGTGGACCCGTCCAGGTTCAGCCGGGCGGCGAGCGCGGAGACGTTCTGCGGGCCGGCGTCGTCGAGGTGCCGCAGGATCACGTACGCGGCGCGGTCGAGCAGCCGGTGCTCGACGGAGCCGGTGCCGCGCCGGGTGGCCTCGCCCAGCCGCATCAACAACGCCACCTCGGTCTCGATCCGACCGAGTGTGATCTCTTTCGCGCCAACGTCGGCGTCATCGCTCATAGCTGTATGATACAAGGAAATTACCTGTACGATACAGCTATCTGGGAGGTTGCGGAGTGGATCGGCGATCCGAGCCCAACCGCAGTGCCATCTACGCCACCACGCTCGTGGCGTTCCTCGCCATCGCCGGCATCGCCGTGGTGGACCCCATCCTGCCCGCCATCGGCGAGGCCATCGGCGTCACCGCCTGGCAGGTCGAACTGCTCTTCACCGCGTACATCGCGGTGATGGCCGTCGGCATGATCCCGGCCACCCTGGCCAGCGGGAAGTTCGGCTTCAAACCGGTCCTCATCACCGGCGTCTCGGTGGTCGGCCTCGCCGCCATCCTCGCCTCGTTCAGCAACGACATCGTTCAACTCTCCGTGCTGCGCGGCGTCTGGGGACTCGGCAACGCGATGTTCTTCGCCACCGCCATGGTCGTGCTCGTCAACCTCGCCAACGACCGGGAATGGGTGGTCGGCCTCTTCGAGACCGCGCTCGGCCTCGGCTTCGCCGTCGGCCCGCTGATCGGCGGCCTGCTCGGCGAGGTGAGCTGGCGGCTGCCGTTCTTCGTCTGCGGCGTGTTCATGGTGCTCGCGCTCGCCGTCGCCTCCCGCAAGCTCCGCGAACCCACGAACAAGCAGGCACCGGTACGCGTCGGCCAGATCTTCGCCACCTACCGCAAACCCGCGTTCATCACGCTCTGCGTGGTCACCGCCGCCTACAACTTCGTCTTCTTCGTGGTCCTCGGCTACACGCCGCTGTTCCTGCACCTCGACGTCATCCCGCTGGGCCTGGCGTTCACCGGCTGGGGCCTCGGCCTGGCCGCCGGCATCCTGCTGATCGGCCACCGGCTCGCGCACCGCATCGGCGCCGTACAGACCGTCGGCGTGGCCATCCTCGGCCTGCTGCTCTGCATGGTCCTGTTCGCCACCTCCACAGGCACCGCCATGGCGCTCGTCGTCCTGGTCGTCGCCGGCCTGTTCATGGGCCTGGCCAACGCCAACCTCACCGACCTGGCGCTCGGCCTCGGCTCCGCCGACCGCCGCGTCGCCACCGGCGCGTTCAACCTGGTCCGCTGGGGCGCCGCCGCGCCCGCGCCGATCATCTCCGGCAAGCTCGCCGAACACGGCCTCGCGCTGCCGTTCTGGGTCGGCTTCGGAGTGCTCGCCGTGGGCGTGCTCGTCTACCTCGCCTTCGGCCACCTGATGGCGGCCGGCTACGGCGAACGGCTGATCTGGAACCGGGCCGCCCGCACCGCCGAACACGCCCCGGAGGAGCCGGTGGGGGAGGCGTACTGACTCAGGTCAGCGCGCGCCACAGCAGGTAGAGGCCGATCGTCGTACCGAACACCACGATGACCGTCTTCAACACCACCGCCGGCAGCCGGCGGGCCAGCCGGGCGCCCGCGTACCCACCGATCAGGGTGGCCGGCGCGACCACCGCGACGGCCACCCACTGCACCGGGCCGAACAGGGCGAACACCACGAGCGTGGTCAGCCCCACCACGGCCGAGAGCAGGTTCTTCACCGCCGTGACCCGGGCCAGCGTGGCATCCAGCACCAGGGCCAGCCCGGCCACCAGCATCACCCCGAGCGCCGCGCCGAAATAGCCGCCGTACACCGTGCCGACCAGGACCATGGTCTGCACGGTGACGGTACGGCGGCGCGGGCTCATCCGCGCCGGATGGCCGACCAGCCGGCGCAGTGGATCCTGGAACGCCAGCACCGCCGTCGCGCCGAGCACCAGGAACGGCACCACCAGCTCGAACGCGCGGGCCGGCGTGGCCAGCAGCAGCACGCATCCGAGCACCGTGCCCACCGCCGCGGTCGGCAGCAGCGACCACAGCGCCCGCCCGCGCGGCAGATCCGCCCGGCTGCCGGCAACGCTCGCCGCGTACCCCGGGAAGACCGCAACCGAGTTCGAGACGTTGGCCGCCACCGGCGGCAGGCCGGTCGCGATCAACGCCGGGAACGTGATCAGGGAGCCGCCGCCGGCGACCGCGTTCACCGTGCCCGCGGCCACGCCGGCGACGAGCAGCAGCGCGACGTCCGAGAGATCCATGATCCCCCGAGGCTAGTACGACGATGGCCTCGGTGCCGCCCTCGCTCGCGGCCTACTTCGCCAGGTCGGCGAGGTGGCGGCATCCCCGACCGTCGGATACCGCCACCTCGCCGAACTGGCGTTGGGTTCCTGCCCGCCGGGGCGGAAATGGGGACGGTGGGCGCGTCGTTAGGATGAGGGCGCGACGGACGAGTCGACCGGGCGGTCGCGTCGGCGGGCCCTGCGGCCCGTCGCCGAGGAACGTCCGGACTCCACAGGGCAGGGTGGTTGCTAACGGCAACCCGGGGCGACCCGCGGGACAGTGCCACAGAAAACAAACCGCCGGCCCATACACGGGACGGTAAGGGTGAAACGGTGGGGTAAGAGCCCACCAGCACCCCGGGTGACCGGGGTGGCTCGGTAAACCCCACCCGGAGCAAGGCCAAGAAAGGGCCGTCACCGCAAGATGACGACCCGCGCAGACGCTTGAGGGCTGCCCGTCCGATGTCTGCGGGTAGGCCGCTGGAGCCTGCCGGCAACGGCAGGCCGAGATGGATGGCCGCCGCCGGCGCGCCTACGGGCGTGCCGGGCACAAAATCCGGCGTACAGGTCGACTCGTCCGTCGCCCACCAGCTCAGAGACCTGATCAAGGCTCTGAGCTGGTCGTTTATCCGGTGCTGTTGGTTGACCTTGGTCATCGTTGGGTGACGCTTGACGGCCTGGCCACGGCCTGAGACGGCCTGGAGACGGCCTGAGTGCTGGGTCAGCCAACCTCGGATCCGGCCTACGCCCTGCCTCGTCCTGAGCGTCTGCCGGCCGGCGCCGGACCTCTGCCGCTGCCGCCGGCTGTCGCGGATGTCGGGCACGTCCTGGCGGTGGAGCTGGTGCCGGCGACCCGGTGATCCGGTGGCAAGCCAGTCCCGGGGTTGGACTGGCGCGGCAGACGGAAGCCCCGACACCCGACCAGAGCGGCCCCGCTGGCTTCCGTCACGGCCTCGCTGAGGCTGGTTCCTCTTCCCGTGGGGCGGTGTCCCGGCGGCTGTCGGCGGCTCACCGCCCCGGCGCCGTAGGCGGCCGGGGCGGATTGCCGCCGGCCGGGCTTGCCGCCCGCACCGCGCGGAGCGCGGTGCCTTGATCTACAAAAGATCTATTCGGCAATTCCTCGACCAGGCACTCTGTCGACCGGGCAGTCGATCAGGGCGGATTGGCGCGACAGACCTATCTAAGTTGGTCCCATCGTTGCAGTGCCGTTATGGGCCTGACGCGCTGGCCGATCGTCAAGCGTGCCGTCACTATTCCGACTGAACGGCGACTGCGTGCTTCATCAAATCTGGAAGATGCCCCACAGGGGGCTCAAGACGGCTATCTTGGAAATTCCGACGGCGGCTGGTCCGTTAGCCTGACCTATTCCTTGTCGTTGGGAGGAAGAGTGGATCTAGTCCTGTTCAAGCTTCGCGATGATCTCGACGAGGGCGACTGGGGCCTAAGGGCTGTGGTCGATGAGGAATATAAGCAGGTTCCTGTCAAGGAGATAGCCGGTCTGGAAATCCGGCTTTATGTCAAGACTGCCAAGGTGAACGTTCCAAAGTGGCAGAAGGACTTGATGCTGCTGGCGCTTGACCAAGCTGCGGAAGAGATCATTGGGCTCAAAAATCAGAGCACGGGGGCATTAGTCCTAATAGAGCGAGGCGGTCACCGCTTCTTGCTCGTCTACGGCACGGGTCGCCACGCGGTTGATTCAAGTTCAATTGAGGCTGGATTCGGCCTGAGGGTAGCGGCAAATGTGATTGACCCTGAATCGCTGAAAGGTGTGGATACGCGAGCGATTGTCGGCTCGGGCCGGAGTCAAGTGATCTCGATGCCGTCGGCTGGCTCCCTGCACAAACTTGGCATCGAGCCTACCGCTGATCTCGTGCGGTATTTGGAAGGAAAGCCGCCGGAAGAAATCGGCACAGGGATAGCGGGAGGCGATTCCCTGCGGCTTACGATGAAATCTTTCAGTTATAGATCATTGCCGGAAAAGCTTGATGAAGTAGTCGCGGCGTATGATTCGCGAGAGTATAAAGACAAATTTCCGTTCTTGGATTACTTTACTCGCGTCCCCCGCACGATAGGCGAACTCCACTCGAAGCTTAGAGCAAAGCTGGACGCGAAAATCCTGTCGGGTGGCGAGGATATAGAGTTCATGAACCCCGATTCGGATCGGATGCCTAGCCCTGATCGTGTTCTTCTTAAGTGGGGTCGAAAGTCCTATCAAGTTCAGGGTCAGATAAGCAAGGATGCTGTCTTGAAGGTCGTTTCTCAGTGGGACGTTCCTGATCCGATGACGTCACTTCAAGTTTATGCTTACTACGAGGGCGTCGAGAATCCTATCAAGACTTCACTCATGCCGTACGCCGTGGCTGAGGTTGAAGTGGGCGCAGGTATGTACGCGCCATGCGCTGGTGCATGGTACCGAATTGATAGAGACCACCTCGTGGATTTGCAGGAACGGATTCGTCGAATTCCTGACTTGACGGATGAGTTATCGCTGCGCTCTTGGTTCGCCGGGGCGGAGGATGAAGAAGACTACAACCTCGAAGCGTTGGAAGGCGACATTGATCATGTTGTTTTGGATCAGTCACTCTTCTACAACAAGGGGGGAAGGAATCTGAAGGTAGAAATTTGCGATCTGCTCACACGGCGCAAAGAACTGATTTGCGTCAAGAAGATGACCCGTTCTTCGCCTACCCTTTCTCACCTTTTTGCGCAAGGCTCGGTGTCTGCGCGGCTATTTAGGGATAATAGGCAGTACCAGAGTGCTGTCATGCAGCACTTCGGCAAGTTGGTGCCGGCCCCTAGGATGGGAGACCTGGGAAGCTGGAAGGTCGTTTTCGCAATAGCGACCGACAAGCCTGGAAGGCTCGTGGACTCATTGTTCTTTTTCAGCAAAGTCAACCTCGACCTTGCTGAGCGCGCTATTCGTGGCGCTGGATTGGGCATCGCGGTTGCGAAAATTAATCTAATTAAGCCTGGGGTTGTTACAGCCTCCCGCCGAGGGAAGAGTGAGGGTGGGGCGAAGCGTGGCCATGGTGATGATCGCAGCGAAAGTATGAGGCTATTTTGAGGCCCCGTAAAGTAATTTGTTTCCGCAACCCTTCTATTGCCCTGGATAGGGTTTCCCGTTTATCAAAACGACCCGTACTCCTTTTTTAAAGACGAATAACTCTCTGCGAGCTATGGCTTCGCCTTTTTCGTTGAGTTGGTAACCGTCAAGCCATGTCCATCCATCATATGTCTGAAGGTCTGTGCGAATCTTGATTAGGCGACAGCGGATCGGCTGTGTGAATTGTGGGCTCGCTGAACTGGTCAGATATAGGACGTCACCGGCTTTCACGGCGGCTCTTCCTGTTTCTCCAGTCACGTATGGTCTCGCCAGCCGCAGTTAGCCGGGGGCACCCGTCGTCGGAGCACTTCGAGCAGACCGACCGGTGATGGAAGTCGACGACGTAGCCTGCCATCAGGACTGGGAACGGGGGTTCTTGCTGTTGCTCGGGGACCAGCACGGCTCACCTCTGGTTGAGGCGTTTGAGGGCGGCTGACGAACGCAGAGCGCCGGCTCTGGTCATCAACGGCTTCTCTGGGGCAGGAACGGCGGCCCGGCCGATCCACTTGTGTGCCTGCCTCGTGCTTGTGGATGAAGCCGGCTCGCCGGCTACGTAGTCGACTGGATGATCAGGGCGCTGGAACCACTTGAACCTAGTCATGCGTAAAGAGTAAACGACTAGAGCGGCCATTAACTAGGTCTCCGCCAAGTTGATACATGCCTAGTCGACGGATGCCTAGCGTCAGCGTCATGGGCAAGAAGCTGCGGCTGGTCGGTTCGGGCGAGATCCGAACCATGCTCGGTGGCGTCTCCCGACAGCGCGTCTATCAGATCACTAACCGGCGCGACTTCCCTGAGCCTGTGGCCACGCTTCAGATGGGCAACGTCTGGCTTGCCGAGGATGTTGAGGCGTGGATCGCTGCCAGGCGCGGGGATCTGGACTAGCTCGTAGTCGTCCCTCGCGGAGGGCGCCAGCTTCGAACCGAGACAACGAGAAACGCCCCGGTGATGATCCCCGGGGCGCTCGTGTGCGGTGGGTGCTACAGCTCGTCGACGGCGAACGCCGACACCAGCTCGGCCATGCTGTCGATGACGGCGTCGGCGGCGGCGAACCGCTCGCGCTTGCCGGGCTTGTTGGCGTACCCGATGGCGGCGATCCCGGCGGCATGAGCGGCCTCAATGTCGGTCTCCGAGTCGCCGACGAGGACGCATTCCGCAGGCTCGGCGCCCAACTCCCGGACGGCTTCCAGTACGGGGAACGGGTCCGGCTTCATGCGCTCCGGTGCCGCCTCGGGCCGTCCGATGACCGGGTGTACGTAGCCGCTCAGTCGGCGGGCACTCAGGTAGGCGTGGACGGACTTGGCCGAGTTGTTCGAGACGACGGCGACCCGACGGCCGGTCTGCTGGGCGGCGACGATGACCTCTCGGCCGTACGGCGTAGGCGTGGCGGTGCGGGCCGCGGTGACTTCCTCGCGGGTCATGGCCTGGTCGATCAGGCGGACGACGGCCGGGCGCCCAAGCGTTGCGGTGAAGCGGAGCACGACGAGCGGGTCGCGTTCGGCCAGGATCTCGGGCGGCAGGGTCACGCCCTGGTCGACGAGCAGCCGGCGCAGCTCGTGGGCGACGGTCGGCGCGGGACGCTGGGCGAAGATGCTGCACACGGGGCCGTCGAAGTCGAGCAGGATCACTCGGGCGCGGTCGATCACCTTGGCCAGATCGGCGGCGGTCACGAGGCGTACTCACGGGCGATGGTGCCCCACAGGCTGTCAAACCAGGCGCGGGCCTGCTCGACGTAGAGGGCGTCGTTGCTGGTGTCCTCGTCGCTGGGCGTGAACGGGAAGAGGATCGCGTCCTTGCCCATCGCGTCGTAGATCGCCATCGGCTTGCCGTCCACGAAGACGGTGTGCTCGACGACGGGATAGAAGCCGAAGAAGGCTTCCTGCTCGTTGATGATGAACAGCTTGAACAGGGGCGCCGCGTTGTGGACGCGTACCTCAGTGGTGGCGGTCTTGACCAATCCGAGGTCGGCAAGCTCCTGGACAGCGTCAGTGACGGCGTGGATGGACCGGTCAGTGATCCGGCGGGCTCGGGCGCGGATGCCGGGGTCGTCGGCCTGGTCCTCGGCGCGGCAAGGGATCGCCATCGGGGCGGTCATGTCGGAGATCAGCACGCGTACCCGGATGGACTCCGGCGTAAGGCGACCGATGCGGACCTTGTCCAAGGTCTCTTGGATCGCGTTGTACAGCGTCTCTCCGGAGAAGCCGGCGAAGTCGATCGTGACGTTCGTAGCCTCGAACGCTCGCTCGATGTGGGGCCGTAGTCCCACCGGGCGTTCGGTGTTGGCGCGGACGAAGGTGCCGCTGCCCTGACGGGTGACGATCAGCCGCTCGTCTTGCAGCTTCCGCAAGGCGGCCTTGATCGTCTCGCGGGCGACGCTGAACCGTTCGACGAGGTCGTGTTGCGACGGCAGCTTCTCACCGGGCGCGAACTTCCCGGTCTTGATCTCTGCGCGGAGAGTGGCCGCAATCTGCTGCGACGGTGTGCGCGGGTCGTCTGGGTCAAGAGCCATGGACGGACGGTACCGCTGACTAGCCAGGCTAGGAAAGTTCCGACACTGTCGTTGACATGACTAGCCAAGCCGGCCTACCTTTGATCCACGTCGCCTGGCTAGTCAGGATGGCCAGGTGGGATCAGGAGGTTGAGCGATGGCTCTGCGTGGCGGTACGAGGTTCGCCGTGCGTTGTGAGGACGTGTTCCCGGCTGGGTGCGCGTTGGTGCCCGAGTCGATGGGTGAGGTCGAGGACTACGACGAGAAGACGGGCCGGCGTAGCCCGGCCAAGGACAAGCTGACCGGCCAGCGGGTGTGGCAGGTGCGGGTGATGGACCTGGACCCGGAGCTTGGCAAGCGCTCCCGGGAGACGACGGTGAAGATTTCCGCCGACTACCAGCCGGTGCCGCCGACGGGTGCGCCGTTCGAGGCGGTGGAGTTCGAGGGCATGACGGTGACGCCGTACGTGGCGAACAACGGCCGGATGGCGTACTCGCTGCGGGCTACTGCGATGCGCGCGCCGGCCGGTATGGCCAGCAACAAGAAGGCGGCGGCGTAGCCGCATCTGGTGGGGGCGGGGCTGTCAGGTCTTGGCGGACGGCAGCCCCGCCCCTGTGTCTCTTTCCCCTGCTCTGTCGAGAGAGGTAGTGACGTGTCCAAGGGTATGCGTCCGGCTGGCCGTGGCTGGCCTCGGTGTGGCGTGTGTCAGTCGCGGTTCGATCCGGCCACCGGTGCCGACGGTCGGTGTGAGGGCTGCGTGGGGCAGCTCGTGCTTCCGTTTCCTCCGGTCCGGGATGCGTCGGGTCGGTTCGTGTCGCTGCGGGGTGCCAAGTGATCGGGCGGCCTCGCGGTGAGGTGGTGACGACCTCGGCCGGTGACCTGATCGTGTTCCGTCCGAAGCGATTCGAGCTGCCGATGTGGGCGGTGGTACTCGGCCTGGTGCTGCGCTGGTCCGGGCGCCTCCTGTGGTGGTGCCTGCGACACCCAGTGGCAACCGCCTCGGTGGTCCTCGCACTGTGGCTCTACGTCGAGTTCGACTGGCTGGGCCTGGTGGTGCCGCTGGTGCTGGCATCGATGGTGTCGGCGTTGTGGCGCTGGCGGGATGAGTCGTCGTGGTGGGCGTGGCTGGCGGGTCCGCTGCTGGGGGCGTTCCGGCGAATCTTCGTCTACCGGCGGGTGTGGCGTGAGGCCATGACCCTGTGCGGGCTCGCGGAGACGTTCGACCGTCGGCACGTCCTCCCTGATCTGCTGCGGGTCCGCTCGGATCAGGCGCTGGACGTGTTGACGGTGCGGATGGTGCGGGGTCAGACGCCGGAGCAGTTCCAGCGGATGAGCGCGAACCTGGCCTACGCCTTCGGCCGGCGCCACGCCCGGGTCTACGCGGAACGCCCCGGCGACCCGCCGACCCGTGCCGGCCGATGGGCGTGGGTGCTGCGGCTGGTGGATCGGGTGCGGTATCGGGACCGGCCGACGGTGGTCTATCTGGCGTTGGTGCGTACCGATGCGCTGCGCACGGTCGTGCCGCCGTTCCCGGTGCCGTCGGTGCCGGACTTCACCGCGCTGCCGTTGGCCCGGCGGGAGGATCTGCGGCCCTGGGTACTGCATCTGCTGGCGACTCACGTCCTGGTGGGCGGCGCCACCCGGTCGGGGAAGGGCTCGGTGCTGTGGTCGCTGGTCCGGATCCTCGGCGGCGGTGTCGCCTCCGGGCTGGTGCGTCTGTGGGTGGTCGACCCGAAGGGCGGGATGGAGTTCGCGCTTGGCCGTCCGATGTTCGCCCGGTTCGCGTGCAAGTCGTTCGAGGCGATGGCGGACCTGCTCGACGAGGCCGTGACCGTTTTGCGGGAGCGTCAGACCCGCCTGGCCGGAGTCGTTCGGGTGCACACGCCGACCGAGGTGGACCCGCTGGTCGTGGTGGTCGTCGACGAGATGGCGGCGCTGACCGCGTATTTGCAGGATGTCGAGCTGCGTAAGCGCATCGCGTCGTCGCTGGGGGTGTTGCTGTCGCAGGGTGCCGGCGTCGGTGTGCTGGTGGTGGCGGCGTTGCAGGATCCGCGTAAGGAGGTGCTGCCGTTCCGGGATCTGTTCCCGACCCGCATCGCGCTCGGCCTGACCGAGGCGTCACAGGTCGACATGGTCCTCGGCGACGGTGCCCGCAACCGGGGCGCGCTCGCGGACCAGATGCCCCGGTGGGCCAAGGGCGTCGGGTACGTGATCCTCGACGGCACCCCCGACCCGATGCGGGTCCGGTTCTCGTACGTCAGCGACGACGACATCCGCGACATGGCCCAGCGGTTCCCGGCGCCGGCTGACGCCTCGGACATCCTCGCCCAGGTCGGCCGGGAAACCGCCACCGAACCGGTACGCCTTCCGTTGCCCCGTAAGCCATCCGGGCGGCTGCTGCCCGACGCGCTGCGCAACCTGCTCGACTCCGACGGCGGGGGTGAGCCGCGGTGACTACCCTCCCGAACGGTCGCCGGTTCTACCGGCTGCGCACCCCCGAACCGGTCACCGCCGTGTCCGTCCGCGTCGACGACGAGCGGCCCGACCCGTACCCGGTGTATCTCGCGGTCGGTGCGGGCCGGCGACGGATGTCCCTGACCCCCGACGAGGCGTGGGCGCTGTGGCGCTGCCTCTCCGAAGCCGTCGCCACCCTCGGCGCCCCGCCCGACTACATCCGCACCGACATCCGACCGGCCAGGAGGTAACCGCGATGACCACCCTCACCCGCATCGTCAACCGGCTCCGTCGCCCGCTGCGCATCCGCCTGGTCGGTCCGGCCGACCAGACCGCCGCCGCCCTGCACGGCCTGGCGCACATGGTCAACCGCCGCCCCGACATGGCCGACCGGCGCATCCGCATCGACCTGACCATCCGCGACAAGCCCATGCGGGAGTGGCGATGACCGAGCGCACCGAATCCGCGGTACGTCTGGTGATCCTGCTCGCCATCGGCGCGATGGCTGGCGCTGCCGCCTTCACCCACGTCCATGACCTGTCCGTCGCCCACGGCCAACCGAACTGGATCGGCTGGGCCAACGCGGTGGCGGTCGAGCTGATGACGATCTACCTCGGTCTGGAACTGCGCGCCCGCCGTCGCGCCGGTCGACCGGTCGGCCTGGTCGGCTCGCTGTTGGTGGCGTTCGCGCTGCTGTCCCTCGCCGCCCAGGTCGCGGAAGCCGAATCGTCGGTGTGGGGCTGGACCGTGGCGGCGGTGCCGTCGCTTGCCTTCCTCGCCCTGGTCAAGGTCGTCCTCTCCAACGCCCCGATCACGCCGCCGGCTGTCGAGCCGGACCAGCCGGACGCGTACCGGTACGAAGAGCCGGCGGAAGCCACCGAGGTTGAACCGGTCCGCCCGACCGTGCCGGCGCCGGCTGTCGTTCCGGCGGTGCTGCCTCCGCGCGCCGTTCAGCCCAACCGGCCGCACGTCGTCGGGATCATCCGATGACCGCTCCGACGCTGCCCGGCCTCGCGCCGGTCGCCCCGACCCCGGCTGCTGCTCCCCGGCCGGGGTCGCGGGCGGCCCGCATGGCGCTCCCTCGCTCGGTCGACGTGCTCAAGGAGATCGCCGCCGAGTACGGCGTGTGCGTGCGTCCCCTGGCGATGCGCCGCACGGATCTCGACACCGGCCGGACCGAGGTCATCGACCTGCCCTGCGGCGCGACCCGGGAGGACAAGTGCGCGCCCTGCGCGAAGAAGAACCGCCGGCTGCGTCAGGCCCAGATCCGGGAGGGCTGGCATCGCGACGACGAGCCGCTACCGCCTCCGGAGCCGGCGACCGAGGAACAGGCGTCCCTGATCCTCTTTCGCGCACACCTGGAGTTCTCCCACGACGAGGCGTCCCGAGCGTGCCAGTGGGACCAGGTGGAAGACCTCGACGAGGCGATTCGGGAAGTAGAAGAGGCGATCGCGGCCGAAGGGCTCCGGGGACGGGTCGCCCCTCCGCACCCGACCGGCGACGAGGACCAGGGCGACGACGACACCGGCCCGCGCCGCAAGCGCTCCACCCGGCGGCGGCAGGACGCCCCGGAACTGCCTCGCCGCAAGGTCGAGCCGCGCACGGTCGGCAGGACGTACACCGCTGCGGACGGGGCCACCTACCGGCCGTCGATGTGGCTGACGCTCACCCTCGACTCGTACGGCCCGGTCCGTCCCGACGGCACGCCGCTCAACCCCGACCGGTACGACTACCGCCGGGCCGCGTGGGATGCGGTGCACTTCCCTCGGCTGCTGGATCGGTTCTGGCAGAACCTGCGCCGGTGTGAGGGCTGGAACGTCCAGTACGCCGGCTGCGTCGAGCCGCAACGCCGCCTCGCTCCGCACGCGCACTTTGCCATCCGGGGCACGATTCCCCGGGACATCCTGCGCACCGTCGCGGCGGCGACCTATCACCAGGTGTGGTGGCCGGCGGTCGACGTCCAGCGGTACACGGTCGACCGGCCTCCGGTGTGGGACGAGGACGCCTCGGCGTGGGTCGACCCGGACACCCGCCGCCCGTTGACCACCTGGACGGAAGCGCTCGACGCCATCGACGCCGACCCGGACGCGGAACCGGTGCACGTGGTCCGCTTCGGCTCCCAGGTCGACGCCCGCGGCGTCATGCCCGGCACCGCCGACGCCGAGCGGACCATCCGGTACGTCACGAAGTACATCACCAAGCACACCGGCGACGTCCACAAGGCGACCACCGACCGGCAGCGGGCGCACCTGGACCGGCTGTGGCGGGAACTGCGCGTGACCCCCTGCACCGACCGGTGCGCGAACTGGCTGCTCTACGGCGTCCAGCCGAAGAAGGCACACGCGAAACTCAAGCCCGGCCGCTGCAAGGGCAAGGTCCACCAGCGCGACACCCTCGGCATCGGCGGCCGGCGCATCCTCATCTCCCGCGACTGGTCCGGCAAGACCCTCTCCGACCACAAGCACGACGTGCGGGCCTGGGTGCGGGCGCTGCTCGGCGTAACCGTCGGCCTCGATGGCGTCGACGACCAGGGCGCCGCCGTCGAACCGGTCCGGCACGCCTGGGAACTTGCCCGGCCCGATGACCCCGACGTGCCGGCGATGGCGCACCGGCTGCTGCGGTCGATCAGCGAACGCGCCCGCTGGCGCTCGGAACTGCTCGCCGCCAGGGACCGCGCGGCCCAGCTGCCTGAGGACGCCTCGACGACGGAAGCGGACGACAAGACGGGGGAGGGGCTGTGATGACGGCCAACGACAAGCTGTGGACGGTTCGGGACGTGTCGGCGTACCTCCGGGTGCCGCAGGAAACGCTGTACCGCTGGCGCAAGGTCAAGTACGGTCCGCCGGCGGCCCGGGTCGGTCGACACCTGCGCTACGAGCCGGAAACGGTCCGGGCCTGGGTACGCGAGCAGGCGGCGGCCTGATGGGACACGTCGAGGATCGCTGGTACAAGACGCTGCGTCACGAGGGCGGGCGGAAGGAGCGGGTCAAGACGCAACTGTTCGGCAAGGGGCTGCGCTACCGGGTGCGGTACATCGGCCCGGACGGCAAGGAATGCAAGAAGTCCTTCCCGGACCGGGCCAAGCGCGAGGCTGAGGCGTTCATGGTCTCGACCGAGACGGACAAGCTGCGTGGCTCCTACGTCGATCCGCTGGCAGGCCGGATGACCTTCGCCGAGTACGCCGAAACCTGGCTGCGCACCCGGTCCTTCGACGAGTCGACGCGGGAGGTCACCGAGCATCGGGTACGCAAGCACCTGCTGCCGTTCTTCGGCTCTCGGCAACTGGCGGCGATCAAGCCGGGCCACATCCGGGAGTGGGACGCCGCGTTGGTCGGCAAGCTGGCCCCGGCGACCCGGGCCGTCATCTTCGCGCACCTGCGGACCATCCTCGGCGCGGCCGTCGACGACGAACGAATCGCGAAGAACCCATGTTCGGCAAAGTCGGTCACCCCGCCGCGACCGGTGCAGCGCCGGATAGTTCCGCTGCGCTACGACCAGGTTTCGGCAATCCGCGGTGGCCTCGCCCAGCGGTACCGGGCGATGGTCGACCTGGGCGCCGGCTGCGGTCTGCGTCAGGGCGAAATCCTCGGGCTCGGCGTCGACGACATCGACCTCGACGCCGGATGGGTGCACATCACGCGACAGGTCAAGCTCGTCCGCTCCCGGCTCGTCTTCGGCCTGCCCAAGAACGACCGGGACCGCCGGATACCGCTACCCGACTCCGTCGCCCTGGTGCTGCGCCAGCACATCGACGACTTCCCGCCGGTGTCGCTTACCCTGCCGTGGGAGAACCCGGCCGACGACGAGCGGGTGACGGTGCCGCTGCTGTTCACCACCACCCGGCGCGGTGCGATCAACCGGCACACCTTCGACGACAAGAGCTGGCGCCCCGCCGTACGGGCGGCCGGCATCACGCCAACCCGGGCCACCGGCATGCACGCGCTACGCCACTTCTACGCCTCGTCGCTGCTCGACGCGGGGGAGAGCATCAAGGCCCTGGCGTCGTACCTCGGCCACGCCGATCCGGGCTTCACGCTCCGGGTCTACACGCACCTGATGCCGGCCAGCGAGGAACGCACCCGGCAGGCCATCGACAACCTGTACCGAATAGCGACGTAAGCAGTGGCCTTCTCCTGGCCTCATCCGCCTTCTCCGCTCCTACCTCTGTCGTACGTCCGCGTTAACGTCTCGCAAGGTGACGAATCCGCACGGGAGGATCGGATGGCTCAAAGTCGCGGAGCGATGCCCAGCCTGTACCGGGTAGCGGAGTACTGGATGCATCGTTATGAGGCGATTTTCCCCAATCTCTATGCTCATTACATCGGCTGGGGCGAGCCGTTCTGCTTCAGGTGCAGTTGGCTGGCGCCAGTTGACGACACACACGGAAGTCTTGCTGCGGTGTGGAGGTCGGCAAGCGGGTGGTTGGAGAGAGCGCATCTGCACGACTGGGCGCTCGGCGGCTCGAACGAACCTGAGAACCTGGTTCCCCTCTGCCGGCAATGCCATGACATCATGCCCGAATTCTCTTGCAGGCAGGCTGCGATCTCCTACGTCTCCGAGGGTGTTCGTAAGAACTGCTGGTGGCAGATGTATACCGATGGAGCGTTCGGAGCAAGCGCTGGCTTTCCCAACCCACCCTTCAAGGCGAAGCTGTTGCGCGATGCCTACGTTCGGTTCGTCGAGCTTGAAAGGCTGGTCGGGGCTGCCACCAACGGCGATGAGAGTGCTGCGACGCGAGTGCGGCGCCTGACTGGCGATCCGTCTTGGCCTGCCCTCCCGTCGAGGGGTGCCAGTGTCCAGTCGGAAAGTCAGACGCCCTGACGACGCCCTGCGAAGGTGTCAGAAAGGCAAAACGCCTGCTCAGGGTGCGTGTACCCTTCACAATCCGGCGTACAGGTCGACTCGTCCGTCGCCCACCAGCTCAGCGCTTTGATCACGGCCGCCCAAGTGGTAGGCAGCAGCCCGCGTCGGCTGCGAAAATTCGCTGTCCGGCCGTCGGAGCACGGCGATAGAAAGCCGCGCGCTCCCGGGCGGAAGCTGTTCGATCTCGTGCAACACCTGGGCATGAGCCGCCGCAAAAATCAGCCGCCACCGTCGCGGCAGGGCCCGCAGACGCACTTCCGGAGAAGCTGGCCTGGGACGACGGGGCGGGTGCGCCTCGGGAACGCGAGGCTTTGGGTGCACTTGTTGTCGCCAGGGCAACCAGAAACGCACCCAAAGCCGCCGCTCACGGCCACCACCCCCGCCACCCGCTCAGCCTGCCAGCTCAGCGTCGTGATCAAGGCGCGTGCCGATGGTCGCTCGACCTGCGGTGTGGCTACGCTTCGCTGATGATCGAGCTTGCGGACATCGAGGCGGCAGCCGACCGGATCGCCGGTCATGTGGTCCACACGCCCACCGTGCCCAGCCCCGGCCTGTCCGAGCTGCTCGGCGTACCCGTCACCGCCAAGCTGGAGCTGCTGCAACGTACCGGATCGTTCAAAGCTCGGGGCGCGGCGGCGAAGCTGCTCGTCCTGGACGACGCCGAGCGGGCGGCGGGTGTGGTGGCGGTCAGCGGCGGCAACCACGGCATCGCGGTCGCGGTGATGGCCGGTGCCCTGGGCGTGGCGGCGACCGTGGTGATGCCTTCGACGGCGCCGGCGCGTGCCGTCGAGGTGGCCCGCGCGGCCGGCGCGGATGTCCGGTTGACCGACGGCATGTCGGAGGCGTTCGCGCTGATGAACCGGCTGCGGGAGGACGGCCTGACCCTGCTGCACCCGTTCGACGACCCGGTGGTGCTCGCCGGGCAGGGCACGGTCGGGTTGGAGTTCGCCGACGACGCCGGTGAGTTGACCGACGTGCTGGTCAGCATCGGCGGCGGGGCGTTGATCTCCGGGGTGGCGGCGGCGCTGCGGGCACGCCGGCCGGGGGTACGGGTCTGGGGTGTGGAGACCGAGGGTGCGCAGGCGATGTCGCAGGCCCTGGCCAAGGGTGGGCCGGTCGAGGTGCCGCTGTCGTCGATCGTCACCACGCTCAGCGCGCCTACCGTCTCGCAGCTCACCTACGACCATGTGACGGCGCTGGTGAGTGACGTCCTCGTGGTCTCCGACGCGGAGGCGGTGCGGGGGACGGTGGAGTTGGCCGAGCACGCGAAGGTGTGGGCCGAGCCGGCCGCCGGATGCCTGCTGCCGGCGGCACGCCTTGTCCGCGACCGCGTGGGTGACGGCGCCCGGCTGGGCCTGGTGCTCTGCGGCGGCAATGCGACGGTCGCCGACGTGGCGGCGTGGACAGGGCGCCTCGGCGTCTGACATGGGTGGACCAGGCCGGCGGCGTCTCGTGACGCTCGTCAGGGTCAGGCGGTCGTCCAGGCGCGGAGCTTGTCGGGGTTGAGGATCGTCCAGATGCTCCTGATCCGGTCACCCGCGATGTCGAACGCCAGCACCGCCCCGACGACGCCGTCCACCTGCGCCACCAGGCCGGGCTGGGCGTTGACCGTACGCTCCAGGATCGTGACGCCGGCTGCCGTGCGGGCGCGACCGGCGAAGAACCGGGCGATCTGCTCGGCCCCCTCGACCGGGCGGAGTTCGGCTCGGACGCGTCCGCCGCCGTCGCCGGTCGCGGTGGCGTCGGGCGCCAGCAGGCCGATGAGCGCGTCGATGTCGCTTGCCTCCCACGCCTGCTTGAAGGCCCGGACGATGCCGACCTGCGTGGCGTCCGGCACCCCGGGGGTCTGGGCCTCGCGGACGCGGCGGCGGGCGGACGAGGCCAACTGGCGGCACGCCCCCGGCGTACGGCCGACGACCTCGGCCACCTCGGCGAAGGAGTAACGGAACACGTCGTGCAGGACGAACGCGACGCGTTCGGCGGGGGTCGTCGATTCGAGCACCACCAGGAAGGCCATGCCGATCGACTCGTCGAGGGTGACCCGGTCGACCGGGTCACCGTCCGCCCGGCCGCTTGTCCACTCCGCGCGGTCGGGCAGCGGCTCCGGGATCCATTGCCCCACGTAGCGTTCCCGCCGGGCACGCGCCGAGCGGAGCAGGTCGAGGCAGATCCGGCCGGCGACCGTGGTCAGCCAGGCGCCGGGCGCCTCGATCGCTTCCCGCCGCCCGGGCGTCAGGGCAAACCAGCGGGCGTACGTCTCCTGCACGACGTCCTCGGCGTCGGTGAGGGACCCGAGCATCCGGTACGCGAGATTGATGAGCTGACGCCGCTCGCTCAGGGCCGGATCGAGCCCTGGCCCGGTGGGTTTGGTCATGCTGCCGCCGGCTCCCTCGTCCCGCCGCTCCGACCGAGGCGTCGGGCTGCGACATCGACGCGCCGCCTGACGTTCGGCGGGGCTGTTCCGTCGTATCGGTGAACCGAACACTATCGCTTGACAGAACGCCGACGGGGGAGAGCGATCATGGAAGCAGTGCGTCTCGCGATCATCTACTACAGCGCCACCGGCACCGTCCACACCCTGGCCAGGGCCGCCGTCGAGGGCGCGGAGAGGGCCGGCGCGGACGTACGCCTGCGCAGGGTGGCCGAGACGGCCCCGGCCGAGGCGATCAACGCCAGGGCGGAGTGGGCGCAGCACGTCCGGGACACCGCCGACGTCGACGTGGCCGAAGGCGACGACCTGGACTGGGCCGACGCGGTCCTGTTCGGCACCCCCACCCGCTTCGGCAACGTGTCGAGCCAGCTCAAGGCGTTCATCGACACGCTCGGTCCGCTGTGGTTCCACGGCAAGCTCGCCGACAAGGTCTATTCGGCCTTCACCGCCTCCAACACGCTCCACGGCGGGCAGGAGTCGACCATCCTGTCGTTGTCGAACGTCTTCTACCACTGGGGCGGGATCATCGTGCCCCCCGGCTACACCGACCCGATCCAGTTCCGGTCGGGCAATCCCTACGGCACGTCCCACGTGGCCGGCGACGGGCCGCCCGGCGACATCACCCTCCAGGCGGCCCGCCACCAGGCTCGGCGCGTGGTCGACACGGCAGCCGCGCTGAAGGCAGGCCGCCCCACCTGACCCGGTCCGGTAATCGGGATGCCGCGCGCCGTCGCCCTAGCCGAGATGGGTCGGGTAGGGCCGGTCGAGCACGAAGCTTTTCATGACGAGAGTGGAGTTCAACCGCTGGACGCCGGGAAGCGCCGACAACACGTCGTCTTCGAGCCGCGCGTACGCATCCAGGTCGGCTGTCCGCACGCGCAGCAGGTAGTCCGGGTCGCCGAACAGGCGCTGGGCCAACAGGACGTTCGGGACGGCCGCGACACCCTCCTCGAAGGCGAGCAGGGTGGCGCGGTCCTCCTGCCTCATGGTGACGAACACCAGGGCCTCGAAGCCCAGCCCCAACTGCTTCGGGTCCACGATCGCCCGGTAGCCCACGATCGCCCCGGACGCTTCCAGGTCGCGCACCCGGCGATGGGTCGGAGACACCGTCAACCCGATTCGGGTGGCCAGGTCGGTCAGGCTCAGCCGCCCATCTCGCTGCAGCTCAGCAATAATCTTCCGATCCAGCGCGTCCATGATCGAGATTCTTCCACGCGCGGTGGTGTGCACCGCAAAAGAGAGAAACACATTCTGTCGACGGGCAGATAGGTTTCCCCCGTCAAAGGGAGGAATCGTGGAACTCGCCGCCGTGCTGGCCTTCTCGGCCATCGCGTTCACGCTCGTCGTCGTCCCGGGTCCCGACTGGGCGTTCGTGCTCGCCGCCGGAGCACGCGACCATGTCGTCGCGCCTGCCGTGGGTGGCCTCATGACCGGCTACGCGCTCATCACGATCCTGGTCGTGGTCGGCGTCGGTCCGCTCGTCGCCACCCTGCCCGTCGCCCTGACCGGGCTCACCGTGGCCGGGGCCGGCTACCTGGTCCACCTCGGCGTCCGCACCTTGCGGGGAAGCGGGCGCATCGATCCCGTCGACGCGTACGCCGCAGCGGCGTCGTCCCCCGGCCGTCACTTCGTGCGGGGGGTCGGCGTGAGCGCCTTGAACCCCAAGGGACTCCTGATCTTCCTGTCGATCCTGCCGCAGTTCACCAGGACCGCCGGCGGGTGGCCGGCGCCGGCGCAGCTCGCGACCCTGGGCGGCATCTTCGTCCTCATCGTCGCCCTGTTCTATCTTCCTCTCGGTCATGCCGCCGATCGGGTGCTCGGCGCCCGGCCCCGCATCGCTCGGATCACGACCGGCGTCGCCGGCGCGGCCATGGTCCTGATGGGAGCGGCGCTGCTCATCGAGCGGATCGTGGAGACGATCTCGTAGGGTCGACGGGCGCCTGGCGTGGGGGATTCCGGGCCCGGCTTCGGCCCCGTGGTGGCGCGGGGCTTCCCGCAAGGCACTGGGACGAGGTGACGCGCCGGTCACGCCGTACCCCCTCGGGGGCCGGCGCGACCGGCGGCGCGTCAGGGCGCGGTCGGGGTGACGCCGTCGAGGAGTTCGGCCAGGCGGGCCGCGGTGGTCGGTGCGTGCAGGTGCAGGCGGGCCACGTTGATGCTGTCCGTGCCGACCACGGCGAGCAGCGCCTGCTTGCTCACCGCGTAGACGCTGAGGTAGCCGCTCTCGTTGCGGACCGTGGACTGCTGGAAGTCGCCCTGGCCCAGCCGGGACCCGACCTGGCGGCCCAGCCCGAACATGGTGGCGGCGAGCGCCGCCAGGTCGTCGGGGCTGGCGTCGTTCTGGAGGTTGTGCGTGATGAGCAGGCCGTCGACGCCGCCGAGGACGCAGCCGTGCACACCGGGGATCTGGAGCCGCAGCGCGGACAGCTCCTGCCCGATGGCCGGGTACGGCAGCGCCGGGTTGCCGGCCAGTGAGGGTGGCAGGGTGCGCGGCGGGGGCAGGGTGCCCGTGCGGCCCGGGGTGCGGCGTGGGAGGTCTTCCACCCGGGTCACAGCTCCAGGCTCTCCTCGATCGCGCGCAGTTGGTGCCGGGCCATCGCCAGGTTGGCCCGGCTCTTGCTCACCATGAGGTAGAGGAACAGCCCCTTGCCGGTGCGGTCGCTCAGCGGCCGGATCAGGTGGTACTGGCTGCCGAGCGTGATCAGGATGTCCTCGATCTCGTCGTTGAGCTTCAGCATCTCGATGGTGCGCATCTTGGCGCGTACCACGTCGGTGTTGCCGGCGGCGGCGACGGTCAGGTCGACCTCGCCGTTGCCACCGGCGACGCCGAGCGTCATGCCACTTGTGTAGTCGACGAGCGCGACGCCGATCGCGCCGTCGATGCTCATCGCGTTCTTCAACGCGACGTCGAGGTTGCCCACGGTTTCTCCCCCAGGTGTCGTCCGGGTGGGCCGGTCGCCGCGCGGGTTGTCGTGCGGGCTGACAGCCGGCGCCTCCCGTGAATATGCTGCGTAGAGGCTTGCACACCGAGGTCCGGGCCGCATCCGGCCGGCTGGTGATCCACCTGTGCGGTCCCGTCCCACCGGCCGCCGGTCCCATAAGTGGGACTCGCCGGCCGATGGTCGATCGTGGAGCTTCCTGCTAAACGGGTACGCCCTGGGACCCTATGTAGAGATACGATATAGTGCGGTGATGCGGCTGACGATACCCGTGATCAAAGTGCTCTCGGCGCTGCTCGCCGAGCCCGACGCGCCCCGCTACGGCCTCGACCTGATGCGGCTCACCGGCCTGCCCAGCGGGACGCTCTATCCGGTGCTGCACCGCCTCCAGGCGGCCGACTGGCTCGCCGCCGACTGGGAGGACGTCGACCCGATCGCCGCCGGCCGGCCCGCCCGCCGCTACTACCGCCTCACCGGCGAGGGCATCCGATCCGCCCGGCTGGCCCTGGCCGAGCTGCGCGCCCTCGCCCCCGCCGAACGCCCCCACGAGGGCGCCGGCCCGGCCGGGGCGCCGGCGTGGTGACCGGGCGACTCGCCGCTCTCCTGCTGCGCGCGGCGGCACGCCGCTGGCCCGCCGAACTGCGGGCCGAGCTTGGCCGGGAGTGGGCCGCCGAGCTGCACGAACTGGCCCGCACGGGCCGGCGGTGGACGATGCTCCGCTTCGCCGCCAGCCTGGCGACCAGTCGGGCCGCCACGCCGATCGTCGACCGGACCGCGGTGCCGGCGCGCCTGTGGCGTACCGCCGGGGTCCTGCTGCTCGCGCCGCCGGCCTGCGTCGCGGTCCTCGTGCTCGCCGCGGTGGTGATGAACGCGACCTACGGGTGGTTGTCCTTCGCCGCGGTGTGGCCCACCGCGGCGCAGATGCCGATCTGGTCCGCCGTCGTGGCCGGGCTCGGGATGCTGCTCGCGCTCGTCGTCACCCGGACCGCACGCCGGACCGTACGCGTCGGGGCGCTGCCCACGGCACTCGGCGTGGTGGTGCCGATCGCCGCGACGCTTGCCGTGGTGCTCGGCTGGTTCGCCAGCCGGGCCGAGAGCGGCCTGGCGGAGATGGCGCCCGGGCTGCTCCTCTGGCTGGCGCTGCTGGTGCCGGCCCTCTGGGCCGCCGGAGCGTTGGCCCGCCGCGGGCGGACGCGGTCGGCCTGGCTGGTCGGCCTGCTGGGCGCGCTTGTCGCGGCCGACGCGGCGGTGGTCCTCACGGTGATGTCCACCATCCCGGCGACCGCGCCCACCGCCGACCTGCCGCCGGACGCCGTCGACCGGATCTCCGCGCCGCTGTGGCTCTTCACCTGCTGGACCGACTCGTCGTTCGGGCTGCCCCGCCCGACCGAGTGGGAACGGTTCCTCATCACCGACCGGGTGCTCGTCGAGCCGATGTTCTACCTGGCCTGCACGCCCTACGCGGTGGCCTACGCGGTCGCGGTGGCGCGTCCGGCGCGGGCCGCCGTACCCGGTCCGGCGCCCGTCCCGGTCACCACCTGACCGGCGTCGCGGGGTCGTTCCGCCGTTCCCCGGTGAAACGGCCCCGACCAGGTCTAATGTGGAGAACGCGGCGACTATTTGTGGCGTTCCGGTGGCGGCCGGGCGTTTCCCGGTGCACAGTGATCGCATGAGCGACGACGGAAGTGGTGGGCACTACTACTGGTGCACACGACACCACCGGGTCGAGACCGATGCCGACGTGTGCCCCGCGAAGCACGTTCTCGGACCGTACGCCTCAGCCGCCGACGCGGAGAACGCCCTGCAGAAGGTGCAGGAGCGGAACGAAGCGTGGGAGGCCGAGGACGCCCGTTGGGCCGGGGAGGGCCGATAGACGGCGCGGGACGGACCGCGTCGAGGTGATCCGTGCTCCGCGAGGGCGAGAGCACGTCCCCAGGAAAGGGAACCGAGATGGCCGTAGCACAGCAGGCCACCCGCCCGGCCGCGAAACGGACGACCGCGAAGAAGACCACCGCGGGTAGGACGACGACGGTCACCAAGGCGTCGCCGAACGCCTCGGGCGCCGGCGCCGGACGGACGCCGGCCAGAAAGGCGGCCGCGAAGAAGGCGGCCACCAAGAAGGTCGTGTCGGCGGCGCGCAAGGCGCCGGCGTCGAAGACCACCGCCAAGAGCGCACCCGCCAAGAAGTCCACGGCTGCGAAGAAGACGGCGGCGAAGAAGACCACGGCCGCGAAGAAGGCGCCCGCGAAGAAGGCCACGGCGAAGAAGACCACCGCGGCCAGGAAGAGCACCGCGGCGAAGAGGACCACGGCGGCGAAGAAGGCACCGGCGAAGAAGACCACCGGGGCCCGGAAGGTCACCTCGGCGGCGAAGAAGACGACCGCCAAGAAGACCACCGCGGCGAAGAAGGCACCGGCGAAGAAGACCACGGCCTCGACGCGTCCCACGGCGCGTAAGGCGGCGGCCAAGAAGGCGCCCGCGCGCAAGACCACGACGGCGCGCAAGACCACCAGCGCCGCGAAGAAGACCACCGCGGCCAAGAAGGCGCCCGCCCGCAAGACCACCACCGCGCGCAAAACCACCGCGCGCAAGGCGCCGGCCCGCCGGGCCTGAGCGTTAGGAAGGGGCCCCGGTTAACGCATTTGGTAGAGGAGGGGCCCCTTCCTAACACGGTCGCCTCCGGCCCGACCGCCGTCGCCGCCTGCGCGGCGACGACCCCCGTATGCGGCGTCGCCCGGCGGGCGTCGGGAACCCGCCATGCACGGGGCCGCCGTGCCGATGAGCGGAACGTGCCGAGCGCTGTCAGGATTGACCGCGTGGTGATCCGACGCGTACTGGCCCCCCGCATCGACTTCGGCGCGCTGCGCCGCGAGCTGGGACTGCCCGAGAGCTTCCCGGCCGCGGCGCAGCGCGAGGCCGACACGGCGGCCACCGCGCCGCTGCCGGCCGTCGCCGACCGGACCGACATCCCGTTCGTCACCGTCGACCCGGCGACCTCCCGCGACCTCGACCAGGCCATGCACCTCACCCGCCGTCCCGGTGGCGGCTACCGGGTGCGGTACGCGATAGCCGACGTGCTCACCCACGTACGCCCCGGCGGGGAACTGGAGGCGGAGACCTGGCGGCGCGGGCAGACCGTCTACCTGCCCGACGGCAACGTGCCGCTGCACCCGCACACGCTCAGCGAGGGCGCGGCCAGCCTGCTGCCCGACGTCGACCGGGCCGCCGTACTCTGGACCATCGACCTGGACCCCGACGGCGGCACCGTCGCGGTCAGCCTCGAACGAGCGCGGGTACGCAGCCGCGCCAAGCTCGACTACGACGGCGTGCAACGCGACGCCGACGCCGGCCGCCTAACCGAACCGATCGCCCTGCTGCCCGAGATCGGCGCGCTGCTCACCGCCCGCGGGCTGGACCGGGGCGCGATCAACCTGCCGCTGCCCGAGCAGGACGTCGAACCCGACGGCGACGGATGGCGGCTGGTGCTGCGCGGCCCCGCCGCGATGGAGGAACACAACGCCCAGATCTCGCTGCTGACCGGCATGGCCGCCGCCGACATCATGCTCGCCGGCCGGATCGGCCTGCTGCGGACGATGCCCGGGCCCAAGCCGGAGGCGGTGCGGCGGCTGCGCCTGGCCGCCGACCCGCTCGGCGTGCCCTGGCCGGAGGGCACCCCGGTCGGCCGGGTGCTCGCCGGGCTGGACGCGTCGCAACCCCGGGCCGCCGCCTTCATCGACCAGGCCGCCGAGCTGATGCGCGGCGCCGCGTACACCGCCTTCGACGGCGCGGCGCCCGAGCAGCCGGAGCACGGCGGCGTAGCGGCCGCGTACGCGCACGTCACGGCGCCGCTGCGCCGGCTCGCCGACAGGTACGCCACCGAGGTCTGCCTGGCCCTGCACGACGGCCGCGAGGTGCCCGCGTACCTCCGGGAGGCGTTGCCGAAGCTGCCGGAGGTGATGGCGACGACCGACCGGGTGGCCGGCGCGGCCACCCGGGGCGCGGTGGAACTGGCCGAGGCGGTGCTGCTGGCGCACCGGGTGGGGGAGACGTTCGACGCGGCGGTGCTGGACGTGGACGAGCCGCGCCCGGCGGGCAACGGCCGCCCCGGTCGGCCGCCCGGTGGCACGGTCGCGGTGGACGAGCCGCCGGTGCGGGCCCGCTGCACGGGCGAGCTGCCGCTCGGCGAGCGCGTGCGGGTCCGGCTGACCGTCGCCGACCCGGCCGAACGCCGGGTCGCCTTCGAGCGGGCCTGACCGGGCCTGGCCTGAGCGGGCTTGCCTGGCCTGACCGGGGCATCGGCTCGCGCTCGCGCCTGGCTGCGCCGGGCGTTGGCTCGCGCTCGCGCCTGGCTGCGCCGGGCGTTGGCGTCCGGACGCCCCGGCCCGGGGCGTCGACCGGGTGGCCCGGCGCGGGGATTCTCACAGCGCCTCGACGCGCCACGCCGGCCGCGTTTTGCGAGGATGACCGCATGGCTTACGACGTGACCACGCTGCCCGACGTATCCGGGCTGACCATCGGCATCATCGGTGGCACCGGCGACCAGGGGCGGGGTCTCGCCTACCGGTTCGCCCGGGCCGGGCAGACCGTCCTGATCGGCTCCCGTGCCGCCGACCGGGCCGCCCAGGCCGCCGCCGAGATCGCCGCGTGGCCCGGCGTTCCGGCCGGTGCCTCGGTCTCCGGTGCCTCGGTCTCCGGCGCCGACAACGACGAGGTCGCTCGGCGCAGCGACGTGGTGATCGTCGCGGTGCCGTGGGACGGGCACGCCGCCACCGTCGCCGCGCTCGCCGGGCCGCTGGCCGGCAAGATCGTCGTGGACTGCGTCAACCCGCTCGGCTTCGACAAGCAGGGCCCGTACGCGCTGGCCGTGGCCGAGGGCAGCGCCGTGCAGCAGGCCGCCGCGCTGCTGCCCGACTCCCGGGTGTGCGCCGCGTTCAACCACGTCAGCGCGCCGTTGCTGGCCGACCCGGAGGTCGACCGGATCGACCTGGACGTGCTGATCTGCACCGAGGACCGGGATCTGGTCGGCGTGGTCGCCGCGCTGGCCGCCCGGATCCCCGGCATGCGGGGCATCTACGCCGGACGGCTGCGCAACGCCCACCAGATCGAGGCGTTCACCGCGAACCTGATCGCGATCAACAAGCGGTACAAGGCGCACGCCGGCATCCGGGTGACGGATCTCTGAGCGCCCCCGCCCCGCGGTTAGGCGGGGGCCCCGCTTAACGTCGGGTGTTAAGCGGGGGCCCCGCCTCTACCGAAAGCGTTAAGCGGGGCCCCCGCCTTACACCTCAGAAGGTGTGCTCGGGGGCGGGGAAGTCGCCGCCGCGTACCTCGTCGGCGAAGCGCCGGGTGGCGTCCGTGAGCGTGCCGGCCAGGTCGGCGTAGCGCTTGACGAAGCGCGGCGCCCGGCCGGCGCGCAACCCGGCCATGTCCTGCCAGACCAGCACCTGGCCGTCGGTGTCCGGGCCGGCGCCGATGCCGACGGTGGGGATGGGCAGCTCACCGGTGACCCGCTTGGCCACCTCGCCGGGCACCATCTCCAGCACCACCGCGAACGCGCCCGCCTCGGTCACCGCCCGGGCGTCGGCGAGCACCTCCTCGGCGGTGTCGCCCCGGCCCTGCACCCGGTAGCCGCCGAGGGTGTGCTCGCTCTGCGGGGTGAAACCGATGTGCGCCATCACCGGGATGCCGGCGCCGACGATCGCCTCGATCTGGGCGGCGCAGCGCCGGCCGCCCTCCAGCTTCACCGCGTGGCAGCCGCCGTCCTTCATGAACCGCACGGCGGTACGCAGCGCCTGCGCCGGCCCCTCCTCGTACGAGCCGAACGGCAGGTCGCCGACGATCAGCGAGTGCTTCGTGGCCCGTACCACGGCGCGGACCAGCGGCAGCAGCTCCTCGACGGTCACCGGCAGCGTGGTCTCGTAGCCGAAGACGTTGTTCGCCGCCGAGTCGCCGACCAGCAGCACCGGGATGCCCGCCTGGTCGAAGATCGAGGCGGTGTACTGGTCGTACGAGGTGAGCATCGCCCACCGCTCGCCGCGCTCCTTGGCGGCGAGCAGGTCGCGGGTGCGGATCCGCCGGGTGGCCGGCCCGCCGTAGAGGGCGGTCACCTCGGTCGGGGTGGACTCCACCATGACAATCTCCTTCCTCGAGGCCGCGCACGCGGTCCCCGGGTTCCCCGCGATCGTCGCACCGGCCGACCGGCCGCGGGCAGGTCGGAGTGGAGGAATTCACTCCCGGCCGAGGAGTGCTCAGCCGTCCTCGCGCCAGCGATTGGTGATCGGCAGCCGCCGGTCCCGCCCGAACGCCTTCATGGAGATCTTGGTGCCGGGCGCGGACTGCCGCCGCTTGTACTCGGCGGTATCCACCATCCGCAGCACCTTGTCGACGACCGCCGGGTCGTGGCCGGACTCGATCAGGCCGTCGCGGCCCAGGTCGCCGTCGACGTAGCCGATCAGGATCGGGTCGAGCACGTCGTAGTCGGGCAGCGTGTCGCTGTCGAGCTGGCCGGGGCTCAGCTCGGCCGACGGCGGCTTGCCGATCGAGTTCTCCGGGATCGGCGGCGTCTCACCGCGCCGCGCCGCGTCCGCGTTGCGCCACTTCGCCAGCCGCCAGACGAGCGTCTTCCACACGTCCTTGACCGGGTTGTAGCCGCCCACCGAGTCGCCGTAGAGCGTCGAGTAGCCCACCGCCAGCTCGCTCTTGTTGCCGGTGGTGAGCACCAGGTGGCCCTCCTGGTTCGACAGCGCCATGAGGATCACGCCGCGTACCCGGGCCTGGAGGTTCTCCACCGCCACGCCGGACAGCGACATGTTGGACAGGAACGTGTCGACCATCGGCTGGATCGGCTCGATCCGGTAGTCCAGGCCGGTGCGCTTGGCCAGCTCCTCGGCGTCGGTGCGGGAGTGCTCGGAGGAGTGCTGGCTGGGCATCGAGACCCCGACCACCCGCTGCGGGCCGAGCGCGTCCACCGCGAGGGCCGCCGCCACCGCCGAGTCGATGCCGCCGGAGAGGCCGAGCACCACCGAGGGGAAGCGGTTCTTGTCGACGTAGTCGCGCAGGCCCAGCACCAGCGCCTGCCACACCTCGGCCTCGTCGGCGACCGGCTCGATGATCCCGCCGGTGGCCGCCGGTCCGGCTGGCGCGGGCGGGATCGCCGGCACCTCGCGGCGGACCAGCCGCATCCCGTCGGCCAGGTCGGACGCGCCGCCGGTCGCCTCCGGCGCCGCCGGCAGCGTCACGTCGTGCACCAGCAGGTGCTCCACGAACTGCGGCGCGCGGGCCAGCAGCGTGCCGTCCGCCTCGACGATCAGCGAGTCGCCGTCGTAGACCAGCTCGTCCTGGCCGCCGACCATGTTCACGTACGCGACGGCGGCGCCCGCCTCGGCGGCGCGCCGGCGCACCAGCGGCAGCCGGGCGTCGTCCTTGTTCAGCTCGTACGGCGAGCCGTTGATGCTGAGCACCAGCCCGACGCCGGCCTGCCGGGCCACCGCGAACGGGCCACCGGCCTGCCACAGGTCCTCGCAGATGGTCAGCGCCACGTCGACCCCGCCGAGACGCACCACGGTCAGGGTGTCACCGGGGACGAAGTAGCGGTCCTCGTCGAACACCCCGTAGTTGGGCAGGTGGTGCTTGAAGTAGGTGGCCACCACCTCGCCGCGGTGCAGCAGCGCGGCGGCGTTGCGGGCCCCCCGGCCCGGCTCGGCGTCGGCGCTGACCTGCGGCGGACCGTCCGCGTCCAGGTAGCCGACAAGCACCGGCAGGTCACCGAGGCCGTCGCCGGCCAGGTCGGCGGCGAGCCGGTGCAGCGTCGCCCGGGACGCGGCGACGAAGGACCGGCGGAAGACCAGGTCCTCGACCGGGTAACCGGTCACCATCAGCTCGGGGAAGAGGACGAGCTGGGCGCCGGCGTCGGCGGCCTTGCGGGTCCACGCGCGGACCCGGTCGGCGTTGCCGGTGAGGTCGCCGACCGTCGGGTTGACCTGGCACAGAGCGAGACGCAGGGTGGGCATGTCCCCATCTTCCCCCAGTCGTCCCGGTCGAATCCGGCCGGTCGCGGGAGACCCCGGCCGCTCACGGTCGGCCGACCGGCCGGCTGACCTGCCGGCGTCTCTGGGGGCGGGACACGGCAGGACGACCCGGCGGGGAAGGGCGTAACGTCTGCGTAACGAGCCCGGGGAAGACTGAGCGGTCAGCCGGGCCGACCCGACCGGTGGAAGACGTACATGTCAGAGGGGTGGCTGTGGACCGTCAGCAGGAGTTCGTCCTCCGTACGCTGGAGGAGCGGGACATCCGTTTCGTCCGGCTGTGGTTCACCGACGTGCTCGGTACGCTGAAGAGCGTCTCGGTGGCCCCGGCGGAGCTGGAGGCAGCCTTCGAAGAGGGCATCGGCTTCGACGGCTCCGCGATCGAGGGCTTCGCCCGGGTCTTCGAGTCGGACATGGTGGCCATGCCCGATCCGACCACGTTCCAGGTGTTCCCGTTCGAGGGTGGGGTCAGCGGCGAGAGCGCCCGGATGTTCTGCGACATCCTGCTGCCCGACGGCAGCCCCTCCTGGGCCGACCCGCGGCACGTGCTGCGCCGGATGCTCTCCCGGGCGGCCGACAAGGGCTTCACCTTCTACACCCACCCGGAGATCGAGTTCTTCCTGCTGGAGAACGGCCCGCAGGACGGTTCGGTGCCCACCCCGGTCGACACCGGCGGCTACTTCGAGCACACCACCCACGCGGTGGCGCGTGACTTCCGCCGCCAGGGGGTGCTGGCGCTGGAACGGATCGGCATCTCGGTGGAGTTCAGCCACCACGAGGTCGCCCCCGGCCAGCAGGAGATCGACCTGCGCTACGCCGACGCCCTCACCACCGCCGACAACATCATGACGTTCCGGCACGTGGTGAAGGAGGTCGCGCTCTCCACCGGCGTGCAGGCCAGCTTCATGCCGAAGCCGTTCACCGACCAGCCGGGCAGCGGTATGCACACCCACCTGTCGCTGTTCGAGGGGGAGCGCAACGCCTTCCACGACGGCGGTGACCCGATGAAGCTGTCCAAGGTCGCCAAGTCGTTCATCGCCGGGCTGCTCACCCACGCCCGCGAATACACCGCGGTCACCAACCAGTGGGTCAACTCGTACAAGCGGCTGTTCCCGCAGGCGCTGCCGGACCGGATCACCGAAAGCCCGGCGTACGTCTGCTGGGGTCACCTCAACCGGTCCGCGCTGGTCCGCGTCCCCGCCTACGGCAAGCCGAACTCGGCCCGGGTCGAGGTCCGGTCGCTGGACTCGGCGACCAACCCCTACCTGGCGTTCGCGGTCCTGCTCGGCGCCGGCCTGAAGGGCATCGAGGAGGGCTACGAGCTGCCCCCGGGCGCCGAGGACGACGTCTGGTCGCTGAGCAGCGCCGAGCGGCGTGCCATGGGCTACGAGGCACTGCCGGAGAACCTGTCCGAGGCGATCGACGTGATGGCCGGCTCGGAGCTGGTCGCCGAGGTGCTCGGCGAGCACGTCTTCGACTTCTTCCTGCGCAACAAGCGGGCCGAGTGGGAGCAGTACCGCCGCGAGGTCACCCCCTACGAGCGGCAGCGCTACCTGTCGCTCTAGGTCACGGTGTCGTACCCCCGGGCTAGCGTCCCGGGGGTGAACCGCACCGACCGTCTCTACGCTTTGGTGGAGGAGCTGCGCGCGGTGTCGCCGCGCCCGCGCAGCGCCCGCTGGCTGGCCCGGCGGTTCGAGGTCAGCACCCGCACCGTCGAGCGCGACATCGCCGCGCTCCAGGGCGCCGGAGTGCCGATCTGGGCCGAGCCGGGCCGCACCGGCGGCTACGCCGTCGACCGGGCCCGCACGCTGCCGCCGGTCAACCTGACCCCGACCGAGGCGGTGGCGATGGCGGTGGCGCTGCACCGGCTGGGCGGCTCCCCGTTCGCCCCGGCCGCCGGCGCCGCGCTGCGCAAGCTGGTCGCGGTGATGCCGCCGGCCGCGGTGGCCGAGGCGCACCGGCTCGCCGGCCGCGTGCATCTGGTCGGCGACGGGCCGGGCACGCCGGTCCCGGCCGCCGTCGCCGACGCGGTCGCCGCCGGGCGCGTGCTGCGCCTGCGGTACGCCGACCGGGGCGGAACGGATTCGCTACGCGACGTGGAGCCGCTGGCCTACCTGGGCAACTCGACGCACTGGTATCTGGTCGGC
Organism: Micromonospora sp. WMMD975; assembly: GCF_029581215.1. Classification (NCBI taxonomy): domain Bacteria; kingdom Bacillati; phylum Actinomycetota; class Actinomycetes; order Micromonosporales; family Micromonosporaceae; genus Micromonospora; species Micromonospora sp. WMMD975. The sequence goes on along the minus strand of NZ_CP120739.1, from coordinate 4,067,764 downwards.
TGGTGCCGGCTGCGCGACGGGGTGCGCTGCTTCCGCACCGACCGGATCCGCGCGGTGCACCCGCTGGCCGAGCCGGTGACCCGGGAGCTGCGTCCCGACGACATCGACATCCCGGTCGACCGGGTGCGCCCGCTGACCCTGGTCTGAAACCCGACAGCGCGGGTTGCCGCCGTCGGCGATCCTGGTGGGTCTGCCGTCCCTGGGGAGGAACGCCGGTGCCCGACACGCTCAGCTACGCCGACGCCGTACGCCTGCTCGGCGGCGAGAGGAGCCGCGTCGTCGACTGGTTCGACAAGCTGACCGGCGGGGTGCTGCTGGCCGCGCCGGCGCCGGTGTCGGCCATGCTCGGCGTCCTCGACGCCAGGGCGCAGTTCGTCCGGCTCGGCCACGAGTTGATGCGTGCCGCATCCGAGAAGCGCTCCGGGCTGTCCCGGTACGGGCGGACGCAGCGACTGGAGGCGGCCCACGCGGTGATCGCGGTGACCGCCTTCTTCGAGACGTTGAACGAGGTCGATCTACCGTTCGACATCGGCCAACTCGAGATCACCCGAGCTGAGCAGCTCACCCTGGCCGGCGCGGGCGCCCACCACGACTTCACCGACGCGTTGTTCGCCACCGCGGTGCCGGTGCCCGGCCCGCACCTGCCCTATCCGGTTCTCGCCGGTAAGTTGACCGGCTACTACAGCGTGATCGCGGCCCGCCTGCTGGCCTTCCTGCGCGGTCTGGCCGTCGGGGACAGGCTCAGCGCATGGCAGTGGGAGGCGACCGCGTCGGTGCTGTCGGATGCCTGCCTCGGCGCGGTGGAACGGCATCGTGAGCTGCTCGCCCGGCTCGCCGGGGAGTTCCCCGAGGTGTCCTTCTGGATCGACCTGCACGAGCACGAGGCCACCCGGGTCGAGGTGCGCCGGCTGTCGTTGGGCCTGGCCGACCTGCACCGGGCACTGGCCGAGATGTCCACCGGGTCGGCTCCGGACGGGCGGCGGGCCGGCCTCGCCGCGACCTACACCGCCGACCTGAACCGACCGATCATCGCCTCCGGCGACGTGCCGGCCGGGCTGACCGTGCCGACGCTCGGCGAGGCGTACGTGCCGCCGCTGTGCCGGATCGCCGACCTGGGCGGGTCCGCGAAGCCCAGCGACGAGAGCTGGTGGGACGACCAGCCGGAGCGCGACGACCTCTGGCAGGCGCTCGTCGTCCACTTCACCTCGCCCGGGGCCGTCCGGGCCCCGCTGCTGGTGCTCGGGCAGCCCGGCTCGGGCAAGTCGGTGCTCACCCGGATCCTCGCCGCCCGGCTGCCCGCCGCCGACTTCCTGGTCGTCCGGGTGGTGCTCCGCGACGTGCACGCGGCCGGCGACATCCAGGAGCAGATCGAGGAGGCGGTGCGGCAGGGCACCGGCGAACGCGTCGAGTGGCCGGCGCTGGCCCGCTCGGCCGGCGACGCGCTGCCGGTGGTGCTGCTCGACGGCTTCGACGAACTGTTGCAGGCCACCGGCGTCAGCCAGACCGACTACCTGCGGCGGGTGGCCGCCTTCCAACGGCGGGAGACCGACCAGGGACGGCCGGTCGCGGTGGTGGTGACCAGCCGGACCACCGTGGCCGACCGCGCCCAGCCGCCATCCGGCACGGTCGCGGTGCGGCTCGAACCGTTCGACGAAGCCCGCGTCGACGCCTGGGTGCGCACCTGGAACCGGGTCAACGCCGTGGCGTTCCGGGCGCCGGGAGCCCGGCCGCTCGACCCGGCCACGGTGCTGTCGCACCGGGAACTCGCGGGGCAGCCGCTGCTGTTGTTGATGCTTGCCCTCTACGACGCCGAGGGTCACGACCTGCGCCAGGCCGGCGAGCTGCGCCGCGGCGAGCTGTACGAGCGGCTGCTGCGCCGCTTCGCCCGGCGGGAGGTGGTCAAGCAGCGCGCCGGCCTGCCCGAGCCGGACCTGGACCGGGCGGTCGAGGCGGAGCTGTGCCGGCTGGCCGTGGTGGCCTTCGCGATGTTCAACCGGGGCGTGCAGTGGGTGAGCGCCGCCGAACTGGACGCCGACCTGGCCGCGCTGCCGTTCGGCGGGTCGGCGCCGGCTCGGCCGGACGGGCTGCGCGCGCCGCTGGCCGCAGCCGAGGTGGTGCTGGGCCGGTTCTTCTTCATCCACCGCGCCCGCGCCGGTGACGAGGAGCGACACCGCGAGACGTACGAGTTCCTGCACGCCACGTTCGGCGAGTACCTGGTGGCCCGGCTCACCGCGCAGGTGGTCGACGACCTGGTCGCCCGGCAGCAGGCGGCCAGCCTCACGCTGGCCGGCGAACCGGTCGAGGACGACCTGCTGCACGCCCTGCTTTCGTACGCCGTGCTCAGCGGCCGGCTCACCGTGCTCGGCTTCATCGGGGAGAGGCTGCGCGACGGTCTCGCGTGGGCCGACCTGCTGGTGCGGTTGTTCCGGGCAGCGCCGTACGCGACCGGCGGCCGTCGCTTCGACGACTACCGTCCCCGTCGCCTACGGGAGCCCGCCCGGTGCGCCGCCTACACCGCCAACCTGCTGCTGCTGATCCTGGTGGCATCGGGGGAGACCGTCGGACGGACGCTGTTCCCGGAGGAACCGGTGGACGGGTGGGGGGCCCAGGTGGGGTTGTGGCGCTCCCAGCTCGCGCCGGAGGAGTGGCAGAGCCTCAGCGACGTGCTGGCACTGGACCGGCTCGGAACGTGGCCCGACCGGGACGTCCGGTTGCGACTGGGGGACCGGCTCGCGGTGCCGCCGAACGCCGACCCGCTCTGGGCGCTCGGCGTGCCATACGTGCTGTACGGCGGTGGACTCGGCCTGCCGGCCGACCTGCTGACCCGGGTCCGCCGCGCCGCCCACCTCGCCTGTGACGTCGACGGGGCGGTGCTCGTCAGCGCGCTGGAGCCGATGTTCGACAAGCTCGCCACGGCGCTGGCCCTGGTGGTCCGTCCAGATGCGGACGGTGCCTCGTCTGCCGCACACGCGTTGCTTGAGGCATGGCTGCTGCCGTTGCGCGCGGCGACGTGGGAGGAGCGGCGGCGGGTGTACCAGCGGTGTGTGCTCCTGGCAGAGCGCGGCGCGAACGTGCTTTCCGAATGGGACCGCAGCGCCTTCCTGCGCCTACTGCTCGACCGGGTGGCCTGTGACGACGGTGCGTCCGCCGAGGTGGTGGCCGAGGTGGTGGAGGCCGTCCATCGGCAGGAGCTTCCGGCCACCCCCGAGATGTCGGCGGCGATCGTGCGCTGTGTGTACCGGGGACTCGGCGCGGATCGGCGGGTCGACAAGCGGCTCGCCGCGGTCGTCCAGGCGGTGGCGGGGTCGCTTTCGCCGCCGAGTTACTCCACGACGGAGGACATCCTCATGGAGGTGGTCGTTCGGCTGCACGAGACCGGCGTGGCGACGGTACCGATTGGGGCGTCGTTTTTCGACGCTTTCGCCGGACGACACGGCAGGCGACCCGACCTGGTGCGCCGGCTCGTTCCGCTAGTGGAGGATTCGGGGAATCTGACGCCGAAACGCCGACAGGACGCTGTCGCGGACCGGCCCGACGCTGGATCCTGACGACGTCGGCCGACCGGCCGGCGCAGCGAGGAGGCAGCATGTCCAGCACCCCCGTGACCTGGTTCGAGATCGGCTCCGACCGGCCGGACGAGGCGCAGCGCTTCTACGCCGAGCTGTTCGGCTGGAGCTTCGAGGAGCAGGCCGGCCCGGGCGGGTCGTACCGGCAGACCGACGCCGGCGGTGCGCGGGGGATCGGCGGCGCGATCCGGGGTACCGACTCCGGCGCCGACAACTACGCGATCTTCTACGCCCAGGTGGTGGACGTGGCGGAGAGCTGCCGGCAGGCGGAGAAGGCCGGCGGCACGGTGGTGGCGTCGCCGGTGACCACCCCGACCGGTCTGACCCATGCCCGGCTGCGTGACCCGTCCGGCAACCTGCTCGGCGTCTTCACCCCGCCGGCCGGGGGCTGAGCGCGCTTCGGGTGCGGTTGTGGTCGCCCAGACGATAACAACCGCACCCGAACCCCAGCCCCGCTGATCCGTCGCGCGCCGGGTTGTTAAGCGGGGGCCCCGCCTATACCGAATGCGTTAAGCGGGGGCCCCGCCTTACCAGCGAGGGTGGCCCCGCCGGGCCGGCCAGGAGGGAATGAGGCCGGCGAGGGGTGGCGGGGCCACCCAGGTCACGCGCCGGCCGTGCCGGCCTCCCCGTCCGAGCCGCTCGTGCCGTTCTGGCCGGTCTCGCCGTCCTGACCGTGCCAGCCGCGGTGGCCGGCGCCGGGCTTCCCGCCGGGACCGCCCGGCATCCCGGCCGGGCCGGGGAACACGCCGGCCTCGGCGGCCTTCAGCACGGCGTCGGCCTGCTCCTGGGTCAGCTTGCCGTCCTTGACGGCCTGGTCCAGCCGCTCCTTCAGGGCGGCCTGCCGGTCCTCCGTCGACGGCGGCTTCGGCCGCTCCGGACGGTCGGCCTGCCGCTCCGGGCGGTCGGCCTGGCGCTGCTCGCGCAGCTTCTCCAGCGCGGCGGTGACCTTGTCGGCCGGCACGCCCAACTCCTTGGCGAGCGCGTCGGCGAACTCGGACTGCCGGTCGGCGCGGTGGTCGGCGCGGTTGTCGGTGCTGGCGCTCGGAGCGGGGCTCGGGCTGTTGTCGTCGGCGAGCGCCACCGTCGGGGCGGCGATCCCGACGCCGAGCACTCCGGCGGCGGCCAGGCCGACCAGCAGGCGCTTCCGTGTCGTGCGGATCATGCGGGTCTCCTTCGCGGTGGTGGTGCGATGACGTCACCGACAGTGACCGCCGGAGCTGGAGGGAACCCGTGGTGAACCTGTCAGCGAGCTGGCAGTTGGCGCCCGGGACCGGGACAAATGTGGTTGCGCGCTCACCGCGACGGTGGGAAGGCTGGGCGGATTCCCGACGAGAGGTCACTCCATGACACAGCCCGTCATCCGCGAGGTCGCGCTCACCGGGCCGGGCTCCGGCCCGTACTCGATCACGGTCGGTCCGGACGGCGCGCTCTGGCTGACGTTGGCCGGCTCCGGCGGCGTCGCCCGACTGGGGCTCGACGGTGAGGTGCGGACCTACCGCACCGACCCGCCGGAGAGCCGGCCTCTGATCATCACCACCGGCCCGGACGGCGCGCTCTGGTACACCCGCTCCGGCGACCACCGGCTCGGCCGGATCACCGTCGACGGCCGGGCCGACTCGGTGGCGCTCCTGCCCGGCTGCGCCCCGTGCGGCCTGGTCGCCGGCCCGGACGGCGCGCTCTGGTACGCCGGCATGGGCGACGACACGGTCGGCCGGGTCACCGTGGACGGGGAGGTCCGCACGTTCCCGCTGCCGGTCGCCAAGGGCTTCCCGTCGATGCTGACCGCCGGGCCGGACGACGCGCTCTGGCTCACGCTCAACCAGGCGAACGCGATCGCCCGGGTCGACCTGGACGGCTCCGTGACGCTGCATCCGCTGCCGACCGAGGCCGCCGGGCCGGTCGGTATCACGCGCGGCGGCGACGGGGCGCTCTGGTTCGTCGAGATCGCCGCCGGACAGGTCGGCCGGATCACCCCGGACGGGCGCGTCGACGAGTTCCCACTGCCGGACCGGACGGCCCGCCCGCACGCCATCGTCGCCGACCCGGCCGGCGGCTGCTGGTTCACCGAGTGGGCCGCGAACCGCATCGCCCACGTCACCCCGGACGGCACGTTCACCCACCACCCCCTGCCCACCCCCGCGTCCGAACCCCACGGCCTCACGGTCACCCCGGACGGCGCAATCTGGACCGCCCTGGAAACCGGCGCGGTAGCCCACCTCACCCCACCCGCCTGACCTCGGTGATCATGAAGTTGGCGGCGGCGTAGAGATCCACAACCGCCGCTAACTTCATGATCGACGGCCGGCGGAAGCAGGGGTGTCAGCGGACGGCGGGGGTTACCGTCAGGGTGGCTGCGGTGGTGTCCAGGACGGCGGGGGTGTTCACCGGGACGGTGAGCTGAGATGGGCCGTGGCCGATCGGGAGGCCGCCCAGGACCGGGACGCCGAGGTCGCCCAAGCGGTCGGTGAGCACGTCGACCACCGTGGTGTCCCAGCCGTCGGCGCACTCGGTGAACTGGCCGACCGCCACCCCGGCCACGCCGGCCAGGGCGCCGCAGCGACGCATGTGGGTCAGCATCCGGTCGACCTTGTAGGGCGGCTCCTGCACCTCCTCCACCAGCAGGATCGCCCCGGTCAGGTCGGGCATGTCCGAGGTGCCGATCGACGCGGTGATCAGGCACAGGTTGCCGCCGAGCAGCCGGCCCTCGGCCCGGCCGGGCACCCGTACCGGGTACGTCTCCTCCGCCTCGACCGCCGCCACCGTCACCGGCGCGGTGGTCGTCAGCGCGGCGTGCAGCGACTCCGCCGAGCGGAGCGGGGTGCGCTCGTCCCGCCAGGCGGCGCCCGGACCGTGCACCCCGGCCAGCCGTGCGCCCCGCCAGAGCGCGAACTGCAACGCGGTGATGTCGGAGAAGCCGGCCACCACCTTCGGGTCACGGCGTACCGCCGTCATGTCGATCGCGTCGACCACCCGCTGCGCGCCGTACCCGCCCCGGGTGCAGATCACGCCGCGGATCTCCGGGTCGGCGAACGCGAGGTTCAGGTCGTCGGCCCGCTGCGCGTCGTCGCCGGCCAGAAAACCCCGCCGGGCGTACGCGTTCGGCGCGGGCACCGGGCGCAAGCCCCAACCGGTGAGCAGCTCCATGCCGCGGGCCACCCGCTCGGGACGGGTCGGCCCGGAGGGCGACACCAGCATCACCGCGTCCCCGGGACGCAGGGCCGGTGGGCGCAGGCAGTCGTCGGTGGGCACGTCCGCGAGCCTAGTGCCGTCGAGCCGCGCCGCCCGCGTTCGGGCGTACCGGCTAGCCTCGACGTCGTGGCGACCGCGCTGGTGATCGAGAACGACCCGACCGACGACCTCCGCCGCCTGGGGGAGTGGCTCACCGAGGGGGGTCTGGAGCTGCGCGTCCTGCGCCCGCACGCGGGTGACGCGCTCCCTGCCGACCTGGAGGGGTACGCCGCGCTCGTGGTGCTCGGCGGCGAACAGCAGGCCCACCCGCTGGCCGACGGCAGCCCCGGCGCGCCCTGGTTCCCGGCGGTGGAGGGGCTGCTGCGCAAGGCGGTCCGCCGGCGGGTGCCCACGCTGGCCATCTGCCTGGGCGCGCAGCTGCTCGCCACCGCGCACGCCGGCCAGGTCGAACGCAGCCCGTCCGGGCCGGAGGTCGGGCCGACCGTGGTGGGCCGGCGCGACGCCGCCGAGACCGACCCGCTGTTCCGCTACGTGCCGCTGATGCCCGACGTGCTCCAGTGGCACGCCGACGAGATCACCGAGTTGCCGCACGGCGCGACGCTGCTGGCCGCGTCCACCCGCCACCCGCACCAGGCGTTCCGCCTCGGCGACCGGGCGTGGGGGCTCCAGTTCCACATCGAGTGCGACACCGCGATGGTCGCCGACTGGTCCCGCGACTCGACGATGCTGGCCGAGCTGGGCTACGACCCGGAGCTGGTGGTGGCCGCGTGCGACCGGGCGATGGCCGACGTCGAGGAGGCATGGCAACCGTTCGCGATCCGGTTCGCCGCGCTCGCGCTCGGCGAACTCGGCGACGACAACCCGCGCCGCAGCCTGCCGCTGCTCGGGGCCTGAGGTGACCCGGCCGGCCCGCGGGCGCCTGGCCCGCTACGGTTTCGCCGAGGGTGCCGGCGGGGCGCGCGCGGTCGACCTGCTCGGCCCGGACGGGCTCGGCCTGTGGCGGCCGGACACCCAGGAACCGGCCGACGACCGGGCCGCCGAGCTGCTCACCGCGCTGTCCCGGGCCGCCGACCCGGACCTGGCGCTGCGCCAGCTGCACCGGCTCGTCGAGGCCGAGCGGCGGTTCGGTGACGAGACCGCGGTCCGCGACGCCCTGGCCGGCGACCCCGGCCTGCGCCGCCGCCTGATCGCGGTGCTCGGCGCCTCCTCGGCGCTCGGCGACCACCTGGTGGCGAACCCCGGGCAGTGGGCGGTGCTGGCCACCGAACCGGACGGGCTCGCCCCGACCGCGGACGGCCGGCTCGACCTGACCGCCGCCGCCAAGCTGACCACGCTCACCGGCGCGGTCCCGCTGCTGCGACACGCGTACCGCTTGGCGTTGCTGCGGATCGCGGCGGCCGACCTGACCGGCGGGCGTGGCCTGGAGCAGACCATGGCGGCGCTGTCCCGGCTCGCCGACGCCACCATGGCCACCGCCTACGACATCGCCGTCGACGAACTGCCCGAGGGGACGGTGCCGCCCCGGCTGGCGGTGGTGGCGATGGGCAAGTGCGGTGGCGACGAACTCAACTACGTATCCGACGTGGACGTCATCTTCGTCGCCGCCGGTGACGACGACCTGACCGCCGCCACCCAGGTCGCCACCCGGCTGATCGGTGTCTGCGGGCTGGTCGCCTGGCCGGTCGACGCCGCGCTGCGTCCGGAGGGCAACCGGGGCCCGCTGGTCCGGACGCTCGCCAGCCACCTCGCCTACTACCGACGCTGGGCCCGCACCTGGGAGTTCCAGGCGCTGCTCAAGGCCCGCCCGGCCGCCGGCGACCCGGAGGTGGCCCGGGAGTGGGTCGACGCGCTCGCCCCGCTGGTCTGGACCGCGGCCGAGCGGCCGGAGGCGGTCGAGGACGTCCGGTCCATGCGCCGCAAGATCCTCGACAACGTCCCGCCGAAGGAGCTGGAACGCGAGATCAAACGCGGGCCGGGCGGGCTGCGCGACATCGAGTTCGCCGTCCAACTGCTCCAGCTCGTGCACGGCCGCGGCGACGAGTCGCTGCGCGTAGCGGGCACCGTGCCGGCGCTGCGCGCCCTGGTCGCCGGCGGCTACGTCGGCCGGGCCGACGGCGAGGCGCTCCTGCGCGGCTACCGCTTCCTGCGCGCCGTCGAGCACCGGCTCCAGCTCCAGGCCCTGCGCCGCACCCACACCGTGCCGACCGAGCCGGCCGCGCTGCGGTGGCTCGCCGCCGCGCTCGGCTACGTGGCCACCCCGGGCCGCAGCGCCGTGGAGGAGTTCCGCGCCGAGTGGGTCACCCACGCCGCCGAGGTACGCCGGCTGCACGCCAAACTGCTCTACCGGCCGCTGCTGGAATCGGTGGCCCGGGTGCCGGCCGAAGGGCTGCGGCTCACCCCGCAGGCCGCCCGGCACCGCCTGGAGGTGCTCGGCTTCGCCGACCCGGCCGGGGCGCTGCGCCACCTCCAGGCGCTCACCGGCGGCGTCAGCCGCACCGCCGCGATCCAGCGCACGCTGCTGCCGGTGCTGCTCGACGAGTTCGCCGACGCCCCCGAGCCGGACCGCGGGCTGCTCAACTACCGGCAGGTCTCCGACAAGCTCGGCAGCACCCCGTGGTACCTGCGCCTGCTGCGCGACTCCGGCCCGGTGGCCCGCCGGTTGGCCCGGGTGCTCTCCTCCTCCCGCTACGCCGCCGACCTGCTGGCCCGCGAGCCCGAGGCGCTGCGGCTGCTGGCCGAGGACAGCGAGCTGACCCCTCGCCCCCGGGAGACGCTCGTCGAGGGGTTCGTCGCCGCCGCGGCCCGGCACGACGACCCGGTCGAGGCCACCCGCGCGGTCCGCGCGCTGCGCCGCCGGGAACTGGTCCGGATCGCCGCCGCCGACGTGCTCAGCCGGGCCGGGTCGCTCGCCCCGCTCACCCCGCGCCCGACCGGCGGCGGGGAACGCCGGCCCACCATGGTGGACGTGAGCGCGGTCGGCACCGCCCTCTCCCACGTCACCGACGCCACCCTGACCGCCGCGCTGCGCGCCGCCCGGGCCGCCCAGCCCGGCCCGCCGGGGCTGCGCTTCGCCGTGATCGGCATGGGCCGCCTCGGCGGGTACGAGTCGAACTACCTCTCCGACGCCGACGTGCTCTTCGTCTACGACCCGCCGCCCGGGGTGGAGGAGAGCGCGGCGAGTGCCGCCGCGCACGCGATCGCCGAGGAGTTGCGCCGGCTGCTCTCCGCGCCCGCCCCCGACCCGCCGCTCGGCGTCGACGCCGACCTGCGACCGGAGGGCCGGCAGGGGCCGCTCGTCCGCAGCCTGGCCGCGTACGCCCAGTACTACGCGCGCTGGTCGCGGGTGTGGGAGGCGCAGGCGCTGCTGCGGGCCCGGTTCGTCTGCGGCGACGCCGAGCTGGGCGCCGAGTTCGAGGAGATGATCGCCCCGGTGCGCTACCCGGCCGACGGGCTGACCCGCGAGCAGGTGGTGGAGATCCGCCGGATCAAGGCGCGGGTGGAGACCGAGCGGCTGCCCCGGGGCGCCGACCCGGCCACCCACACCAAGCTGGGCCGGGGCGGGCTCGCCGACGTGGAGTGGGCGGTGCAGCTCCTCCAGCTCCGGCACGCCGGCCGGCTGCCCGCGCTGCGCGGCACCCGTACCCTCGACGTCCTGGCCGCCGCCCGGGCCGCCGGCCTGCTCGACCCGGAGGACGCGGCCGAGCTGGCCGCCGGCTGGACGCTCGCCGCCCAGGTCCGCGACGCGCTGATGCTGGTGCGGGGCCGGGCCGGTGACCAACTGCCCCGGCACGGGGTGGAGCTGGCCGGCGTGGTGCGCCTGCTCGGCCACGAGGACCCGGGCGAGTTCCTCGACGACTATCTGCGCACCGCCCGCCACTCCCGCACCGTCGTCCAGCGCATCCTCGAAGCCCCCCTGTAAGGCGGGGGCCCCGCTTAACGCCTGCCGTATAGCAGGGGCCCCCGCTTAACACCGCCGGGGCGGTCAGCTGGAGAGGGTGTAGGTGCCGGGGCGGGGGACCGTGACGGTGAGCCAGTCGCCGTCGGGGGAGAGTGTGGCGTCGCCGGTGACGGTCAGCCAGCGGTCGTGGCGGACCCGGATCGGGACCCGGCCGGGGGCGGACGCGCGGAACGTCACCGAGGCGCCGTCCTGCCGGACCAGCTCGCCGGGGGCGCCGACAAGCGGGGTGGGCGCGGCGACCGCGTACAGCCGCCAGTGCCGGTCCGACCAGACCTCGGTCAGGTACGGCTGACCGGCGGCCACCAGCTCCGCCTCCGGTCGCCCCACCCAGGACAGCTCGGCGTCGGGTACGGCGACGTACTGCACCGCGTTGTCGGACAGCCAGGCCCGGTAGCTGTCGGCCGTCAGCGGGACGCCGGTGCCGGGCGCGCCGGGCACGGTGGTGAAGAACAGCGGATTGCGGTCGATGTCGGCCTGCCGCAGCCAGCCCCGGGCCAGCGGCACCTCGCCGAGGCGGGCCGCCTCCCAGTAGTTACGGGTCGGCGGCACCTCCACCCGCCCGGTGAGCCCGCGCCGGCCCAGCTCCGCGCGCAGCGGCGCGAAGTACGCCGGGTCGGCCGTCGGATCGCCGGCGCTGCGCACGTCCGCCGTGACCACCGGCGGCTGCCACCAGCACACCACCGCCAGCAGCGCGGCCAGCGTGACCACCCCGAGGCCCCGCGGAAACCGTCCCGCGATCCGGCCATTCGCGGTCTGGCCAGCGCCGATCCGGGAATCCGCCCGGCCATCTACGGTCCGGTCAGCGCCGGTCCGGCCATCCGCGGTCCGGGCACCCGCGAGCCGGGCGGCGCGGAGTCGGGCGGCGTCCAGCCATGCGGGAGGCGTCGCGGCGGCGGCCAGCACCGGCAGCGCGAACATCACCACCAGGCGGGTGGCGTTCAAGCCGACCGGGGTGGGCAGCAGCGCCGCCGCCAGCACGCCGACCGCCGAGAGCAGCGCGCCCACCCGCACCGACCGGTACGCCACGAGCGCCGCCACCAGCAGGCTCGTCACCACGGCGTGGACCGTGTCGGCCCGGCTGATGTTCATCCAACCGCCCTCGCCGAACAGCAGTCCGGTCACGGCGAGGGGCGCGGCGGCCGGCACGGCGAGCAGCAGGCCGTCGGCCCATCGGCGGGTGAGCAGCAGCGCGACGCCGACGAGCCCGACGAACAGCCCGGCCACCGGACTGGCCGCCGAGGCGAGCAGCGCGGCCACGCCGACCGCCCCGGCCCGCAGCGGGCCGGTCGGGCCGGCGGACAGCGGGCCGGTCGGGCCGGCGGACAGCGGGCCGGTCGGGCCGGCGGACAGCGGGCCGGTCGGGCCGGCGGACAGCGGGCCCCTCGGACCGGTCGGGCCGGTCGGGCCGGTCGGGCCGGCGGACAGTGGATCGGTCGCGCCGGCGGACAGTGGATCGGTCGCGCCGACCGCCCCGGCCCGCGTCGTGCGGGCGCGCAGGGTGAGGGCGAGCAGCGCGGCCAGGCCGAACGCGACGCCGAGGGCGTAGGTGACCCGACCGGAGACCAGGTTGCCGGCGATCGTGACCGCCCCGACCAGGCTGCCGAGCAGGGGCCGGGGCACCCGTACGCGGACCAGCAGCGCCGCGAACGCGGTGGCCGAGGCGAGCAGCGCGAGCGCGCCGGTGGGGCGTACCCCGAGCAGCGCCATCAGCGGCGGGGAGACGAGGCTGTAGCCCCACGGGTGCACCCCGCCGTACCAGCGCAGGTCGACCAGCGCCGGCCCGTGCGCGGCGAAGAAACCGGCGCGGGCGACCTGGGCGGACAGGTCCGAGCCGGTGGCCGGCAAGATCAGGTACAGCGCGGCGAGGACGAGCGCCGACGCGGCGGAGATCGCCACCACCCGACCGCCCCGCATGCCCACCTCCTGATCGCGGACCACCGTACTGGCAGCATGGCGAATGTGTCTCACCACCTCTCGCGCTGGACCGGCCTGGCGGGCTCGGTGCTGCTCGCCGTGGCCGCGTACCTCGGCGGCGCCCTGCCCGACGCCGAGCTGCGCCCCACCCCGGTCAGTATCTGGCAGGGCCCGGACGGGCCGCTGATCATCGCGTTGTGGCTGGTCGGCACAGCGCTGCTGGCCTGGGCGTGGTGGTCGCTGCGGGACCGGATCCCGTCCAGCCGGTGGGTGCTCGTCACGGTCGCGATCTGGCTGCTGCCGATGCTCGTCGCCCCGCCGCTCGGTAGCCGGGACGTGTACGCGTACGCCTGTCAGGGTGCCAGCTTCTCGGGCGGGATCAACCCGTACGAGCAGGGCGTGTCCGCGCTGCCCTGCCCGTGGCTGGACACCATCTCGTACATCTGGCGGGACACCCCGGCGCCGTACGGGCCGTTGTTCGTGCTGCTCGCCGGCGCGGTGGTCAAGGCCACCGGGTCGCTGTGGGGCGCTGTCGCGCTGTTCCGGGTGCTCGCCCTGGCCGGGGTGGCGCTGACCGCCTGGGCGCTGCCGGCGCTGGCCCGCCGCTGCGGGGTGCCGCCGCAGCGGGCGCTCTGGCTGGCGCTGGCCAGCCCGCTGGTGCCGGTGCACCTGGCCTCCGGGGCGCACAACGACGCGATGATGGTCGGCCTGCTCGTCGCCGGGCTGGCCGTGGTGGCGTCCCGACCGGGCCGGCCGGGTCCGCTGCTCGCCGGTGGGCTGCTGCTCGGCCTGGCCGCCGGCATCAAGGTCACCGCGCTTGTGGTGGTGCCGTTCGCGGCGCTGGCCGCGGTCGTCGGGCCGTACCGGATCCGGGCGCTGGTCCGCGACGGCGGGTGGGTGGTCGGCGGCGCGTTGGCCGCGCTTGCCGCCGTCACCCTGGCCGCTGGTCTGGGCCTCGGCTTCATCAGCGGGCTGGAGCAGGGCGGGCTGGTGGTGGCCTGGACCTCGCCGCCGACCGCGGTCGGGCAGACCGTCGGCTATCTGCTGGCGCCGTTCGGGGTGCACGTCGACGCGCTGCCGGCGACCCGGGCGATCGGCATGGTGGTGCTTGTCGTGCTGCTGGTCTGGCTCTGGTTCCGGGCGTGGCGTCGGGGCGAGCCGTTCTGGCACGCGGCGCTGGCGCTTGTCGCCACGGTCGCGCTCGCGCCGCTGTTCCACCCGTGGTACTGGCTCTGGCCGCTGGCCGTGCTCGCCGCGACCGCCCGCCGGACCGGCTGGTTCTCGATCGTCACCCTGGTGTCGGCGTTCCTGGTGCTCGCCGACGGGACCGGTCTGCCCCGCTTCACCAAGATGCCCGGCGCGCCGCTGATGACGCTGTTCGTGATCGTGCTGGTCGTCCGGTTGGTACGGTCGGCTCGCAAGGTGCGGGAGCCGGTGGGGGCGGACTGAGGAGTGTGCCGGTGGGCGAGCCCGACGCACCGGTCCGACCGGTCGCCGCCGACCTCGCCCGGTATGCCGGTCTCGCCGGGGCCGCGCTGCTCACCGCCGCCGGCTGGCTTGGCGGGGCACGGCCCGGCGCCCCGCCCCGGACCACGCTCGCCGGTCTCTGGCAGGCCCCGCACGGGCCGGCGACGTTCGGCTGCTGGCTGGTGGGGACGGTGCTGCTGGTGGGCGCCTGGTGGTCGCTGCGCTGGGGCGCCCCGTCGAGCCGGTGGGCGTACCTGACCGCCGGGCTCTGGGTGCTGCCGCTGCTGGCCGCGCCGCCGCTTGGCAGCCGCGACGTCTACTCGTACGTCTGCCAGGGCTGGACCTGGACGGAGGGTGCCAGCCCGTACCGGGTGGGGGTCGCCGCGGCCGGCTGCCCGTGGACCGACTCGGTGTCGCCGATCTGGCGGGACACCCCGGCGCCGTACGGGCCGTTCTTCGTCCTGCTGGCCGGCTTGGCGGTGCTCGCCGGTGGTGGCCTGGTCGGGGCGATCGTGCTGCTCCGGGTGGTCGCGGTGGCCGGGGTGCTGCTCGTCGCGTACTGCCTGCCCGGCCTGGCCCGGGCCGCCGGGGTGCCGGCCCGGCGGGCGGTGTGGCTGGTGCTTGCGTGCCCGCTTGTCGGCGTGCACCTGGTGGCCGGCGCGCACAACGACGCGCTGGCGCTCGGCCTGATCCTGGCCGGGCTGCTGGTCCTGTGCGGGCGGCCGGGCCGGCTCCGCGCGCTGCTGGTGGCCGGGGTGCTGCTGGGCCTGGCGGTCGCGGTGAAGGCGACCGCCGTGGTGGTGCTCCCGTTCGCGGCGCTCGCCGCCGTGTCCGGCCGCCACACCTGGCGGGCCCTGGTGCGCGACGGTGGCCGGCTGGCCGTGGTGGTGCTCGGCACGTTGCTCGTCGTCTCGCTCGCCACCGGTCTCGGGTTGGGCTGGGTGGGCGGCCTCGGCCACAGCGCCGACTCCCAGCAGTGGACGTCGCCGCCGACCGCTGTCGGCTTCGTGGTGGACTACGCCGGTGGGCTGGCCGGCCGCCACCCGCACGCGGTGCCGGTGACCCGGGCGGTCGGGCTGGTGCTGCTGGCGGGGGCGCTCGTCGTGCTCTGGTGGCGGGCGTGGACGGCGCTGCGCCGGCGCGACGACCCCGGTCCGGAGGCGGCCCGGCTGGAGGCGGCCCGGCTGGAGGAGACGGCCCGGACCCGGGTGGCGCTGCTCGGCGCCGGCCTGGCGCTCGCCGCCACCGTGCTGCTCGCCCCGGTCTTCCATCCCTGGTACGCGATCTGGCCGCTCGCCCTGCTCGCGGTGGCGGTGGCGTCGTTGGCCCGGACGGTCTGGTTCGTGGCGCCCTGCGCGGTGGCGTCGGGGCTCACGTTGCCGGACGGCACCAACCTGGCCCGGTTCACCAAGGCGCCCGGCGCGGTGCTGATGACCGTGCTTGTGGTGACCGTCCTGGCGGCCGGCGTCCGGGCCGGGCTGCGCCGCCGGCCCGCCACCCGCTGACCCGCCCGACCCGGCGGGCGAATCGGCGGGCGACGAACGCCCGGGGAAACGGCCGGGCCGGCCCCGCCATCGCGGAGCCGGCCCGGCCGGTGCTGACGAGCGTGCTCAGCAGTCGTAGTACATGGCGAACTCGTGCGGGGTCGGGCGCAGGCGCACCGGGTCGACCTCGTTGGCCCGCTTCCAGTCGATCCAGGTGGAGATCAGGTCCGGCGTGAACACGCCGCCGTCGAGCAGGTAGTCGTGGTCGGCCTCGAGCGAGTCGAGCACGGCCGGCAGCGAGCCGGGGACCTGCTTGACGTCGCCCCACTCCTCCGGGGGCAGGTCGTAGAGGTCCTTGTCGATCGGGGCCGGGGGCTCGATCTTGCTCTTGATGCCGTCGAGGCCGGCCATCATCATCGCGGAGAAGGCGAGGTAGACGTTGGCCGACGGGTCCGGGACGCGGAACTCGACGCGCTTGGCCTTGGGGTTGCTGCCGGTGACCGGGATGCGGGTGCAGGCGGAGCGGTTGCGCTGGGAGTAGACCAGGTTGACCGGCGCCTCGAAGCCCGGCACGAGTCGCCGGTAGGAGTTGATCGTGGGGTTGGTGAAGGCGAGCAGTGACGGGGCGTGGTGCAGGAGGCCGCCGATGTACCAGCGGGCGGTGTCGGAGAGGCCGGCGTAGCCGGTCTCGTCGTAGAACAGCGGCTCGCCGTTCAGCCAGAGGCTCTGGTGGGTGTGCATGCCGGAGCCGTTGTCACCGAAGAGCGGCTTGGGCATGAACGTGGCGGTCTTGCCGTTGGCCCACGCCTCGTTCTTCACGATGTACTTGAAGAGCTGGAGCTGGTCGCCGGCGTGCAGCAGGGTGGAGAACTTGTAGTTGATCTCCGCCTGGCCGGCGGTGCCGACCTCGTGGTGCGAGCGCTCCACCGTGAAGCCGGAGTCGACGAGCCGGCGCACGATCGAGTCGCGCAGGTCGGCGTAGTGGTCGACCGGCGGGACCGGGAAGTAGCCGCCCTTGTACGCGGTCTTGTAGCCGCGGTTGCCGCCCTCTTCCTCGCGGCCGGTGTTCCAGGCGCCCTCGATCGAGTCGATGTAGTAGAACGACTGGTTGGCCGAGGTCTCGTGGCGGATGGAGTCGAAGATGTAGAACTCCGCCTCCGCGCCGAAGTAGGCGGTGTCCGCGATGCCGCT
Organism: Micromonospora sp. WMMD975; assembly: GCF_029581215.1. Taxonomy (NCBI): domain Bacteria; kingdom Bacillati; phylum Actinomycetota; class Actinomycetes; order Micromonosporales; family Micromonosporaceae; genus Micromonospora; species Micromonospora sp. WMMD975. The sequence goes on along the minus strand of NZ_CP120739.1, from coordinate 4,050,995 downwards.
GGCGGCGAGGTACGCCTCGGCCTTCTTCGCCACGTTGCGGGGGTCGCGCGAGTATGCCTCGCGGGTGAACGGGTCGTGGATGAAGAAGTTCAGCGCGAGGGTCTTCTGCGCGCGGAACGGGTCGATGAAGGCGGTGGCCACGTCCGGGAGCAGGAGCATGTCCGACTCGTGGATGGCCTGGAAGCCGCGGATCGACGAGCCGTCGAACGCGAGGCCGTCGGTGAAGACGCTGTCGTCGAAGGACTCGACCGGCAGGTTGAAGTGCTGCATCACGCCGGGCAGGTCACAGAAACGTACGTCGACGAACTTCACGTCCTCGTTCTTGAGGTATCGCAGGAGTTCCTCGGGATTGGCGAACACACGTCCTCCTGGCAGGTCCACTCCGGTGGCTGACTTTTGGCGACGCTATGGCCGGCCGGTTGCCCGGGGGTGTCCCCCCTGTTTCCGCCGTGTTACGTCGCTCGCGGAGCGTCAGCGCCCGTACCGTCTAATGGCATTCGGGTGTATTGTCGGATTTTTCGGTGAGTGCGGAGGCGGCGTTACCCTGGCCGCTGTGACCGATACCGCCGCCGCACCGGTGCCGCCCGCCACCGATCCCGCCTTCACGCCTCCCGGCCTCGGCCGCCGCTTCGGCGCGCTCGTCATCGACTGGGTGCTCTGCCTGCTGGTCGCTGGGTCCTTCGCCGACCCGGCCCGCGACGGCTGGCCGCCGGTCCTGGTGCTGATCCTGGAGTACGGCTTCTTCCTCGGCCTCTTCGCCCAGACCCCCGGCATGTACCTGACCCGGCTGCGCTGCGTGGCCTGGGCCGACGGCGGCCGGATCGGGCTCGCCCGGGCACTGCTGCGCGGGCTCCTGCTCGCCCTCGTCGTACCCGCCCTGATCATGGACCAGCACCGGCGCGGCCTGCACGACCGGCTCACCGGCGCGGTCGTCACCGACGCGCCCCGCCGCTGATCCACCCGACGGCAAAGGAGCCGGCTCCGCGGGGGACCGGCTCCTTCTTCCGCGTACGCCGAGAGTCAGCGCCCCCGCGTCTGCCGGAACGCGCCGCGCGGTGGCCGCATGTTCTTCGGCACCGCGCCCTTGGGCATCTGCGGTCGCGCGGTCAACGCCTTGAGCCGCTTGTCGAGGGCGTTCACGTCCTTCGGGGAGAGCGTGCGGGGCAGCCGCATCACGGTCATCCGCAGCTTGCGGACCGGCAGCTCACCCTCGCCCTGGCCGATCACGTAGTCGTGCAGCGGGGCCGAGCCGATCACCTTGGCCAGCCGGCGCTTCTCCTGCCCGAGCAGGCCCCGCACCCGCTGCGGGTTGCCCTCGGCCAGCAGGATCACGCCGGCGCGGCCCAGCACCAGGTGGATCATGTCCATCTGGGTGGTGGAGCTGACCGCCGGGGTGACCCGCCAGTCGCCGCGCATGCTCTCCATGATCTGCGCCGCCGCGCCCGGCTGCCCCTCGGCGGCGTTCATCATCGCCTTGTTGGACCGTAGGTTGAGCACGACCAGCAGGGCGAGCAGCGCGAGCAGGATGCCGACCGGCAGCCAGATCCAGCCCCAGGCGATCACCGCGACCACGGTGAGCGCGAGCGGGATCAGCACCGCCGCCGCGGCCAGCGGCGCGAACCACTTGTCCTGCTTGGCGGTGAACTTGAACACCATCCCGATCTGCTTCAGCCGCTGGCCGAACGAGACCTTCTCCTGGGGCTTTGCCATGCCGCAGAGTCTAGTGGTCGGCGCTCAACCCGTTGATCCGTGGCTGCCTCTTCCCGCGCCGCACCCGGCCCGCTCCTCCCGCGCCGCACCCGCGCCCGGCGTTCCGGCCCGCTCAGCGGCGGGGCAGGTAGATCCGCCAGCCGGCCACCGTGACCACGTCGAGCGCGCCCGGTTCGGGGCCGAGCCGCCGATCCAGCGTCGCGGCCAGCGGTGAGCCGTCCGGGGCCACCCAGGCCGCGTCCGGGTCCGCGGCCACCTCTTGCCGGTACGCCGGCAGCCGGTCGAAACCGGGGCGCAGGTGGTCGTCCACCACCGCGCAGACCACGTCCTCACCGGTGGCGAACGTGAGCCGGTTGCACGTCCAGTAGCCGCCCCGCACGTGCTGGACGCCGAGCGCGCCGAGCGTGTCGACGAGCGCCCGGTGCCGGTCGGCCTCGGCGTGCACGGCCGGCGCCGCCCGGATCACGTCCACCGTGGCGGCCGTCCCGGTCCCGAGCACCCCCGCCAGCACCAGGGCCGCCCCCACCCCGACTGCCGTCGCCTTGATCGACTCCGGTTCGGCGAAGTGGCGGTGTCCCGACTGGTCCGATACCGCCACCTCGCCGAGCTGGCGTCGCCTGCCGGGCCGGAGGGCGAGTCGGGCGGCGAGCGGGCGGGCGGCCTGCCACAGCGGCCAGAGCAGGGCGGGGACGGCGACCGCGAGGCAGGACAGGTAGCGGCCACTCTCGGCCGGCGTGCGCCCGGCCGCGTTGCTCGACGCGTACGCCGCCAGCACCGTCGCCGCGCCGACGAGCAGCGCCAACCGCACCCCCGCCGACACCCGGTCGGCCGCCGGACCGGCCCGACGGTTCGCGGGCAAGGCAGGCGGACCGACCCGACGCAGCACCCGCCACGCGGCCAGCCCGGCGAGCAGCAGCAGGACGGGGAAGGCGAGCGCCCACCACAGTTGCCACGGGGCGCAGTGCCCCGGCGAGCAGAAGCCCATGGCCAGCGGCGGGCCGATGACCAGACCGCCGTGCAACCGATCGGCCCACCCCGCCGCCGCCCCCGAGCCGCTCGCCGCGAGCACCGCGGTGAGCGGGTTGCGGCCGTGCCGGAGATTGTCGAGCACCATCGGGGCCATGCCCAGCAGCAGCGCGCCGGCCAGCACCGCCCCGGCCCGCCCGGCCAGCTCCCGCCGCCGCCACGCCACCAGCAGCGCGCCGAGCGTCAGCACGTACGGCAGGATCAGCGGGTCCACCCAGAGCAGCACGCCGGCGACCAGCCCCCACGCCGCCCAGCGGGGCAGCCGCGCGCCCGGTCCGCCGGTGCACAGCCCGACCGTGAGCAGCGACAGCGCCGCCCCGGCCGGGTTCAGCTCGGGATAGCCGCCGCCGGCGATGAGCTGGTTCTTCACCACCCGGTCCGCGCCCAGCGCGAGCACGGCGACGACGAGCAGGGCGTACCAGCGGTCGCCGCCGAGCCGGCGGGTGAGCCGCCAGGACAGCAGCAGGAAGAGCGCGTACAGGGCCAGGGTGGGCAGCCGCAGCGCGAGCACGGACGGCCCGGTGACCGCGATCAACGGCGCGGCCAGGTACGCCTCGAGCGTGCCCATGTAGGCCTGGCCGTAGAACCAGACCGGGAAGTCGACACCCCGGGCGATGTGCAGGGCGGCCAGCCCCATGGTTGCCTCGTCGCTGTTGCTCGGCGGCGCGTCGGCGAGCAGCAGCGCCAGCCGGTAGGCGATCCCGGCGGACCCGACGAGCAGGGCCAGCAGCGTCGGCAGCCGGGGACGCCGGGGCGTACGCGGGCGCTCGGCCTCGCGTGGCTCCTCGCGTACCCCGGCGGTCATGCCTGGGATCATGGCATCCGGCGGGTGGCCGGCGGCGGGCGACGCGGTCGGACGCCGGCCTCAGCCGGCGACGGCGACCTGCTCGCGGGCGGTGAGCGCCGCCTGGTAGAGACGGCCGGCGCGGTAGGACGAGCGGACCAGCGGGCCGCTCATCACGCCGGCGAAGCCGATCTCCTCGGCCTCCTCGCGCAGCTCGACGAACTCCTCCGGCTTGACCCAGCGGGTGACCGGGTGGTGCCGGGGGGAGGGGCGCAGGTACTGCGTGATGGTGATCAGCTCGCAGCCGGCGGAGTGCAGGTCGCGCAGCGCCTGGGAAACCTCGGCGCGCTCCTCGCCCATGCCGAGGATGAGGTTGCTCTTGGTGACCAGGCCGTCGGCGCGGGCCTGGCGGATCACGTCGAGGGACCGCTCGTAGCGGAACGCCGGGCGGATCCGCTTGAAGATGCGCGGCACGGTCTCCACGTTGTGCGCCAGTACCTCGGGTCGCGCGCCGAAGACCTCGGCGAGCTGCTCGGGCACCGCGTTGAAGTCGGGGATCAGCAGCTCGACGCCGCAACCGGAGCGCAGGGCGTGGATCTGCCGGACCGTCTCGGCGTAGAGCCAGGCGCCGCCGTCGGGCAGGTCGTCGCGGGCCACGCCGGTGATGGTCGCGTAGCGCAGGCCCATCGCGGCCACCGACTCGGCGACCCGGCGCGGCTCGTCGGCGTCGAACTCGGCCGGCTTGCCGGTGTCGATCTGGCAGAAGTCACAACGCCGGGTGCACTGGTCACCGCCGATGAGGAAGGTGGCCTCGCGGTCCTCCCAACACTCGTAGATGTTGGGGCAGCCGGCCTCCTGGCAGACCGTGTGCAGGCCCTCGCGCGAGACCAGCCCGCGCAACTCGGTGTATTCCGGGCCCATCTTGGCCTTGACCTTGATCCACGGCGGTTTGCGCTCGATCGGCGTCTCGGCGTTGCGCGCCTCGATCCGCAGCATGCGCCGCCCCTCCGGAGCGACTGTCGCGGTGGGCGCCGGCTGCTGAGTCGTCGGCGCGGAATGCTCGATCGTCACAAAATCGAGCCTACGCCGGTCGGCGGCGGTCGATGAACGTCGGGCGACCGCCGTCACCCCGGAAACGTTGTGACACCGGACACGACCAGCCAAAAAACCGGCGTCACACGCGGCGGTCGCGGTGCTAGCGTGCCCGGCAGAGCTGCGACGGAGCCGAGTAGCGGACCGACCCGCCAGCGCAGAGAGCCGCCGGTTGCTGCGAGGCGGTCTGGCGCCGGCCCGCGAAGACCCTCCCGAGCTGCGGGAAGAACAGCGCGTGTGGGTAAGGCGGGGCCCCTTCTTAACGCCTTTGGTAGAGGCGGGGCCCCCTATTAACACCCGCGCCCAGTAGAGCCCGCCCGGCTGGCCCCGGTGAAAAGGCGACGAAAGAGGCTCCCGCTCCGGCGGGGGCGAAGGTGTGGTGGCACCGCGAGGACCCGCTCGCCCACACCTCCCGGGGCTGAGGCGATGCTTCGCCGCCCGAGGGCGGCGAAGGCGTTGCGATTGACCAAGGAGGTAACCACCATGCAACGCATCCTGTCCTCCCAGCTCCCCGCCCACGTCGGCGCGACCGTCCAACTCGCCGGCTGGGTCCACCGCCGCCGGCTGCTCAAGGCGGTGGCGTTCCTGATCGTCCGGGACGCCGCCGGGCTCGCCCAGGTGGTGGTCGCCGCGCCCGACGTGCGCGCGCAGGTCGAGGCGCTCACCGAGGAGACCGTCGTCGAGGTGGTCGGCACGGTGGTCGCGAACCCCACCGCGCCCGCCGGGGTCGAGGTCGTCGAGCCGACGGTACGACCGCTCGGCCCGCCCGCCGTACCGCCGCCGTTCGACCTGTACCGGCCGGTGCTCACCGCGAGCCTGCCCACCCAGCTCGACCACGCGCCGACCGCGTTGCGCCACCCGACCCGGTCCGCCGCGCTGCGGATCTCGGCGGCGGCCGTGGCCGGGTTCCGCGCCACGCTCGACCGGCAGCGTTTCGTCGAGGTGCACACGCCGAAGGTGGTCGGCTCGTCCACCGAGAGCGGCGCGAACGTCTTCGCGCTGGACTGGTTCGGCCGCCCCGCCTTCCTGGCCCAGTCGCCGCAGTTCTACAAGCAGCTCATGGTGGGGGTCTTCGAGCGGGTGTACGAGGTGGGGCCGGTGTTCCGCGCCGAGCCGCACGACACGGTCCGGCACCTGGCCCAGTACACCTCGCTCGACGTCGAACTGGGCTTCGTGACCGACCACCGGGAGGTGATGGCGGTGCTGCGGGACACCCTCGCCGGGATGCTCGCGAGCGTCGTGGACCGGGCCGGCGGCGCGCTCGACACGCTCGGCGTGACCGTGCCGGAGGTGCCGGCCGAGATCCCGGCGGTGCACTTCATCGACGCGCTGACGATCGCCGGGGCGCCGGCCGACGAACCCGACCTGGCGCCGGCGCACGAGCGGGCGCTGGGGGAGTGGGCCCGAGCCGAGCACGGCAGCGACTTCCTGTTCGTCACCGGGTACCCGATGACGAAACGGCCCTTCTACACCCACCCGGACCCGGCTCGCCCGGCGTACTCCAACGGCTTTGACCTGCTGTTCCGGGGAATGGAGCTGGTCACCGGCGGGCAGCGGCTGCACCGGTACGCCGACTACCTGGCGGCCCTGGCGGCGCGGGGTGAGGCGGTGGAGCCGTACGCCGGGTATGTGGATGCGTTCCGGCACGGGATGCCGCCGCACGGCGGGTTCGCGATCGGCCTGGAGCGGTTCGTGGCCCGGTTGACCGGCGCGGCGAACGTCCGGGAGGTGACCGCGTTCCCGCGCGACCTGCACCGCCTCACCCCTTGAAGCGGTCCGGCCCGGGACACGCGTGTCCCGGGCCGGAGTCGCGCGGTCGGATCAGGTGAAGTTCACGTCACTGCACCACATGTACGCCTGGTCGAGGTGGGATGCCTGCCAGATGACGAAGAGGATGTGGTGTCCGGTGTAGCCGGAGGTGGAGACGTTGAAGCTGATGTTCTGCGACGGCGCGTACCGACCGGTCTGCGTGATGTAGTCGAGGTTGCCCCAGCCCAGCGTCTGGGTGGTCGGGTTGAACCCCTGCTTGCTCACGTAGACCTTGAAGTAGTCGGCGCCGTGGCTGGCCTGGTCGTACAGCTGCACGGTGAAGTTGCGGCCGATGTTGCTGGTCTTCCACGCCCCGGGCCGGTTCAGGCTGTCGTTGCGGGACAGGGCGTTGCTGCACAGTTGGCCGTCGGGGGTGCGGGCCTGGAACTGCCCGCCGAGGCCGTCGCGTAGGGCGCTCATCCAGTTCCACATGGTGTCGGCGTTGGCCTGGAACGCCTGCCAACACATCGGGTCCTGCTGCTGCATGGCCGGGTCGGTGTGGTGACTGCCCCAGGTCTGCCAGCACTTGTAGGCGCGGGTGGCCGGGCTGACGATCGTGCCGTGGGCCTGGGCCGCGCCGGGCACGGCGAGGATGCCGGCCAGCAGGGCGAGCGCCACGATCAGCGCGCGGACGGTTGATCGCGGTCGTCCGGATTGGTGGTGGGAACGCACGGTTACGTCCTCCTTCGGCGCATAGGATGGGAGTGGGAGCGCTTCCATACCCAGCGTCGCATTTGCGACACCAAATATCAATGATTGTCTATGTCTTTGTCCGAACTGAGGTGGATTCGCGCAGGTCAGGCGGGTCAGATCCGGGTCAGGGTCGGCAGGTGCCGCTCGACGACCGGCAGCACGTCGGCGACGGTGACCGGCCGGCCCAACTCGGCGGTGAGCGAGGTGACCCCGGCGTCGCGGATGCCGCATGGCACGATCCGGTCGAAGAAGCCCAGGTCGCAGTCGCAGTTGACAGAGAATCCGTGCAGCGTGACACCGCGGGCGACCCGGATGCCGATGGCGGCCACCTTGCGCGCCGGCCCCCGGTCGTCCTCCGGCACCCACACGCCGCTGCGCCCCTCGACCCGGCCGGCGGCCAGCCCGAACTCGGCGCAGACGTCGATCAGCAACTGCTCGGTGCGGCGCACGTACGCCACCACGTCGACCGGGTCGGGCAGGCGCACGATCGGGTAGCCGACGAGCTGCCCCGGACCGTGCCAGGTGATCTTGCCGCCGCGGTCCACGTCCACCACCGGGGTGCCGTCCACCGGCCGGTCCCACGGCTCGGTCCGCTTGCCGGCGGTGTAGACGCTCGGGTGCTCCAGCAGCAGCACCGTGTCGCCCTGCTCGCCGGTTACCACGGCCTCGTGCAGCCGGCGTTGCTCGTCCCAGGCGGCCTGGTAATCGAGCCGGCCGGCACGGACGGTGGTCAACCCGGAAGTCGTCACGCTCACCCGGCAAGCGTAGTCCCGCCGCCCGGCCCACCGACCCGTGACACTCGTCGCGCCCGCCACGGCGCCGGTCACGCCGCCGGCACCCGCCACAACCAGACGTCCTCGACCCGTTCGGGCGGGCCGAGCAGGGCGGTGGCGGTGCGCCGCAACGCCTCCTCGTCGACGTCGTACTTGGCGCCGTGCACCCGGTCGGCCAGTACCACCGCCCGCACCCCCCAGTAGCGCAGGTCGGCCCGGGACTCCGCGATGCTGCCCGCGGTGATGATCGGCACCAGCCCGGTGCTTCCGGCCTGGTCCATCAGGCTGTCGAAGGTGCGCGGCACCGGACCGATCCGGCCCCGGCCGTCCGGCCCGCCCGGGCCGAGGAAGAAGCCGGCCGGGATGCGGAACTCACCCTGCCGGTGGGCCAGCGCGTACGCCTGCCAGCGCTGCCCGTCCGGATAGACGTCGACGGTCAGTGGCAGCGGGGTGAGGACCCCGTCGGGCGGGACGTAGCGCTTCCAGGCCCCGCCGGTGATGAACTCAGGGACGGGCTCGCGGACGCTCGTGAGCAGCGGGGTGGGCAGCAACGGCAGCAGCGCGACGGCGAAGCCGACCACCCAGGCCGCGCCGCTCACCCGCCGCCGGGCCGGCCGGGCACGCTCGTCCGGACGGGGCGTCGGGGCGCGCAGCGTGTCGATCGCGTACGCCAGCAGCAGGCCGATCACCGGCGCGACGACCAGGGCCAGTCGGGACGGCAACGCCGCGTTGACCACCGGCAGGTTGTCCAGCACCCCGAACGGCAGCAACTGGTCGGTGCGTCGGCCGTTCCACTTGACCGTCGGCCCCCAGGACAGCACCGCGAAGACCACCGCCGTCACGCCGAGCGCGAGCAGGGTGGCCCGGAACGCCCGGTCCGCGCGCCGCCACAACAGGACGAAGCAGGCGACCGCGAGCAGCAGCAGCGGCACCCCGAAGAACGAGTTCTCCTCGGTCGGGTTGGGCGCCAGCGAGGTGCCGAACCCGGCCCAGCCGGCGAGCGACCGGCGCGGGTACGACAGGTACGCGGCGACGTCCTCGGAGTGGATCAGCGGGTCGAAGCCGGTGCCGTGGAACCGTTGCGGCCCGGCGAAGTGCAACCAGAGGGGGTACGCGAGCAGCACGCCGGCCACGAGCGCGGTCACCCCGAGCCCGGCCAGCATCCGGGGCAGCACGGCCCGCGCCTCCGCCCACCGGGCCGGGTGCGCCGCCCGGACCAGCAGGAACAGGGCGAGCGCCAGGGCGGTGAAGAACAGCCCCTCGGCGGCGATCGAGAAGGCGACCGCCACCAGGAGGCCGAGCACGATCCCGCCGGTGACCGCGCGGCCGGGCCGGCGCAGCCGGAACACGCCCCAGATGAGCAGCGGCACCAGCCAGCCGGCGGTCCAGTTCAGGTGCGCGTTGGCGTGCGACACCATGGCCGGGCAGTAGCCGATGAACAACGCGCCCACGCCGGCGGCCAGCCGGCTGCCGACCAGGTGCCGGCTGAGCAGCCAGTACCAGGCCACCGCCGTGGCGGCCAGGTTGAGCGTGAGGATGACCAGGAACGTCACGGGCGGTCCGACCAGGTACGTCAGCGGCGCGAAGACCGCCGCGTACACGGTGATCGAGGTGTTGACCGCGAGGTTCACCCCGTCCGGGACGTTGATCAGGTGGGTGAAGAACGGATTCTCGCCGTGGGTGAGCGCGTGCCCGCCGAACGCGAGCAGCCACTCGAACAGCGCCTGGTCGCTGGAGTTGACCGTGATCGTGCGGGTGTTCGGGTCCCGCCACATCCCGCTCGTCACCCAGAGCGCCAGCGCCAGCGCCGCGAGCGTCACCAGCAGGTCGGCGCGCCGGTCGCGGGCGGTGCGGGCGGGCGGCGGGGCGGTGACCGGGGACGGGGAGGACGGCACGCAGCGGACGTTACCAACCGGACCCGGGCACACCGCCCGGACGGTGAATGTGTGACCGACAGCCATTCCGGTGGATGAAACACGGACGTAACGTCGCGGCAACTCGGAGAGTGACTCAGTTCACATTCCATGATCGGGAGGTCCCGTGTCCCGCTCCTCATCCCTCATCGCCCGCCTCGCCGGGGCGGCGGCCGGGGTCGTCCTCGCCGCCGCCGGCGTCCTGGTCGCCGCGCTGCCCGCGCAGGCCGCCTCGCTGACCCAGGTCGGCGGATTCGGCTCCAACCCCGGCAACCTGACCATGTACGCCTACCGTCCGGACGGCCTGCCCGGCAACGCGCCCGCCGTGGTCCTGCTGCACGGCTGCACCCAGAACGCCGCCACCTACTTCGCCAACTCCGGCTGGCAGAAGTACGCCGACCAGTGGAAGTTCGCGCTGATCGTGGCGCAGCAACCAGCAGGCAACAACGCCAACTCCTGCTTCAACTTCTTCGAGACCGGGGACACCGCCCGCGGCCAGGGCGAGGCGCTGTCGATCAAGCAGATGGTCGACTACGCGAAGTCGAACTACGGCACCGACGCCGGCCGGGTCTACGTCAGCGGCCTCTCCGCCGGGGGCGCGATGAGCGCCGTCATGCTCGCCACCTACCCCGACGTGTTCGCCGCCGGCTCGATCATCGCCGGCATCCCGTACCGCTGCGCCACCAGCATGGTCAACGCGTTCAGCTGCATGAACCCGGGCGTGGACAAGACCCCCGCCCAGTGGGGGGACCTGGTCCGCGGTGCGTACGCCGGATATTCCGGAGCGCGCCCCCGGGTGGCCATCTGGCACGGCACCAGCGACTACACGGTGGCGACGGCGAACGCGACCGAGTCACGGGACCAGTGGACGAACGTGCTAGGCGTGTCGGCGACCCCGACCAGCACGTCCTCGCTGCCGGGCGGCACCAGCCTGGAGGTCTACGGCAACGACCGGGTCCGCCTCTACCGGGTCGCCGGCATGGGCCACGGCACCCCGGTCGACCCGGGCTCGGCCGCCGACCAGTGCGGCACCGCCGGGGCGTACTTCCTGGACACCATCTGCTCGACGTACCGGGACGCGATCTTCTTCGGTCTCGGAGGCGGCGGCGTCACGCCGAGCCCGACCCCGACGGCGACCGCGACCGCCTCACCCACCCCGACCGCGTCGCCCAGCACGTCCCCGACCACCGCGCCGGTCTGCGTCACCGCCAGCAACTACGCGCACGTCGCGGCCGGTCGGGCCTACCAGTCCGGCGGGTACGCCTACGCGCTGGGGAGCGGCCAGCGGATGGGCCTCTACAACGTCTTCTACACCACCACGCTGAAGCAGACCGCCCCCAGCTACTGGGTCATCAACTGCTGACAGATGCAAGGAGGGGCCCCCGCTTAACGCATTCTGCATAGGCGGGGCCCCCGCTTAACGCCCACCGGCTCAGCCGGCGAGGGCGACGCGCAGCGCGCCCGGCAGGTCCGGGTGCGTCCAGGTGAAACCGGCCTTGCCGAGCACCCCGGGCAGCACCCGGGTGCTGGTGAGCGCCTCGTGCGCGAACCCGCCGAGCGCCACCTTCAACGCCAACGCCGGAATCGGCATGATCGCCGGCCGGTGCAGCAGACGGGCCAGTTCGCGGGTGAACTCGGCGTTCGTGACAGGCGCCGGCCCGACCACGTTGACCGGACCGGCCACGTCGTCGCGGGCCAGCAGGAACGCCACCGCGTCCAGCCAGTCCGGCATCGAGATCCACGGCAGCCACTGCCGGCCGTTGCCCAGCTTGCCGCCGACACCCAGCCGGAACGGCAGCAGTTGCGGCTTGAGCAGGCCGCCGTCGCGGTGCAGCGGCAGCCCGGTGCGCAGCCGCACCACACGTACCCCGGCGTCCTCGGCCGGTCGGGTCGCGGCCTCCCAGACCCGGCAGACGTCGGCCAGGAACCCCTCACCCGCCGGCGCGTCCTCCTCCACGACGCGGTCACCGGTGTTGCCGTACCAGCCGACCGCGGACGAGTTGAGCAGTGCCGCCGGCCGATCCGCGGCCGGCAGGCCGGCGACCGTGATGGCGAGCGTGGTGGTGCTGTCCACCCGGCTGGTCCGGATCAGCTTCCGGTAGTCGTCGTTCCAACGCTTGTCGCCCACCCCCGCGCCGGCCAGGTTCACCACCGCGTCCGCGTCCGCGACCACCTGCGGGTCAAGCTGCGCGGCGGACGGATTCCACCGCCGTTCGTCCGGGGTGCGCGGCGCGCGGCGGACCAGACGGGTGACCTGATGGCCGTCCGCGGTGAGCCGGTCGACCAGTCGGGTGCCGAGGAAACCGGACGCGCCGGCCATGAGGATCCGCATGCTCACATCTTCGGGTACGCGGCGCGATCCGGATGCGTGGAGCGAAATCACTCACTCGTCACGCACGCACGGCTCTCTCCCGCCGGCGGGAGGTCAGTCGATCGGTCTGGCGACCGTGCGAACGGTGATCAGGTCGTCGAGCCCGACGAAGTCGGCCGGGTTGGTGGTGTAAAGGGGTAGGGCAGTGGTGTGCGCGACGGAGGCAATCATGAGGTCAGCGACCCGGCGTCGGGTGCCCCGTCCGGCAGCCCGCACGGCGGCGGAGACCAGGCCGAAGGCTCGTGCCGCCTCCGCGTCGAACGGAAGCGGCTCGAACGTCGACTCCACGTGCTGCAACACGCTCATGCGACGGGCCCGTTCGCGGGGATCGTCAGTGTGATGCGGGCCGGCTGAGAGTTCCGCCAAGGTGACTGCCGTGATCACCATTTCGTCGGGTAGCTCCGCCGCGCCCAACCTGCTCAGATGGATGACGATGTTCGTGTCGATCAAGCCGCGCTGGACACTGTCACCAGTCACGATTCAACAGATCCTGGTCGAACGTGGCATCGAGGTCAGCGCGGAGACGAGCCTCGTCAAGCCGGGGGGCGCTGGCGAAGGCCGCAAGCACCTCGGCGCGAGGCACGAAGGTGCGCCGTCGGATCGGGATCAGCCGCCCGATCGGCGTTCCGTTGCGGGTGATCGTGAAGGACTCGCCGCGCTCAACTCCGCGCATGATGGCGCCGGAGTCGTTTCGCAGCTCGCGTTGGGTGATCTCCCGATGGGCATGCTCAGGCATGTCGTCAGCGTAATGAAAAGTGCTACGGTGTGCTACGTGCTGCGCCGTGTGAACACCCGATCTGATCCCGCGCTGCACGAGGTCGGCAGCCGCGCACGCACACAACCGCCGCCGCCCGCGATCGTGTTCGACGCGCTCACCGACCCCGACCGGGATCCCGCCCGCCCCTGGCTGGTGCTACTCGACGACGAGCAGCGGCCCCGGGTGCTGGAGGCCGCGTACCCGGAGTTGGTCGTCTGGTCGTCGCTCTGGCCCCGCCGGCCGGACGCCCGGGTGCGGTTCGAGCTTGCGTCCGACGGCCGGGCCGGCAGCCTCGTGCGTTGGCGGCTGCTGGTGGCCGAACCGCTGCCCGACGGCTCGCTCCTCGGCCACCTGCGCAAGCGGCTCAACCGGCTGATCAACGCCGAGCTGCGCTACACCTTCGGCCAGTAGGCGTACGCGAGGCCGGTCGTCCTCATTCCCCGGTGCGGCCGTCGATGGCCTCGCGCATGATGTCGGCCTGGCCCAGGTGCCGGGCGTACTCGTCGATCATGTGGGTGAGCACCCACCGCAGCGATCGTTCGGCTCCGGTGCCCGGGGTACGGCCGACCGTGTCCAGCGAGCGGGTGGCCGCGATCCGCCGGGACGCGGCCACCTCCTCCCGCCAGAGCGCGAACGTGCCCGGGCCGGTGGCGTCGGCGACGTCGTGGAACGGCGCGTCGAAGTCGTCGGTCAGGTCGAACAGGTCACCGGGGGAGGTGCCGGCGATTACGGCCTGGAAGTACCAGCGTTCGACAGTCGCCAGGTGCCGGACCAGGCCGAGCAGCGACAACGCGGACGACGGCACCGGCCGCGACCGCAACTGCTCGTCGGACAGGCCGTCGCACTTGCGCACCAGGGCATCCCGCTGGAAGTCCAGGAACGCGTCGAGCAGGGTCCGTTCGTCTGCCGTCGGCGGCAGGGCGAAGCGCCGGTCGGACGTCTCCGGCGCGACACTCACGCGGTCGCCGGAGCGGTGCGCAGGTCCGCGAGGAGGCGCTCCACCTCGGCGAACGCCGCCTGCGGCAGAGGCCCGTACGCAAGCGCGCCCAGGTTCTCCTCGGCCTGGCCGACGGTGCGGCAGCCGGGGATGGGCAGGGTCTGCGGGCTGCGGGCGAGAAGCCAACCCAGCGCGCCCTGGGCGAGGGTGCGGCCGTCGGCGGTGAGCGTCTCGCGGACCCGGGCCACCCGGTCGGCCCACTCGGCGCGCGGCACCCCACCGGCGAACCAGGTCAGCCACTCGGGCGCCACCCCGCGCACGTCGTCGCCGCCCCGGGCGGCCGGCGCGTCCTGGTACTTGGCGGTGAGCAGGCCCATCGCCAGCGGCCCCCGGTTGAGGCTGGCCAGGTCGAACTCCTCGCAGACCGCGAGCATCGCCGCGTTGTCCCGCAGCACCGACTGGTCGTGCTGGATCGCCGTGCAGTGCGGAGCCGCCTCCGCGAACGCCCGCGCCGACGCCGGGTCGTCGGTGCTCCAGCCGTACGCCCGGATCTTGCCCTCGGTGACCAGGCCCTCAAGCGTCTCCACCAGGTCCAACGCCTGCGGCACCGGCAGGCCGCCCAGGTGCAGCTGGTAGAGGTCGACGTGGTCGGTGCCGAGCCGGCGCAGCGAACCTTCCACGCTGCGACGCGCGTAGTCGGGAGTGCCGTCCTCACCGGCGGCCTGCCGGGTCTCCTCGTCCGTGGGGTAGCCGAACTTGGTGGCGATCACCGCCTGCTCCCGGCGACCGGCGAGCGCGCGGCCGAGCACCCGCTCGCTGTGCCCCGCCCCGTAGTTGCTGGAGGTGTCGAAGAGGGTCGCGCCCAGGTCGAGCGCCCGGTGGACGGTGCGGACCGACTCGTCGTCGTCCACCTCGCCCCAGCCGAGCGGCTGCTCACCGGCCCAGAGCGGGCCGCCGATCGCCCAGCAGCCCATGCCGATGGCGCTGACCTCGATGCCGCTGCGGCCCAACCGTCGTGTCGTCGTCATGATCCCAGTGTCCTATCTAGAGTGCGCTCGAAGTCCAGTCGTTTCCGGCGAACGTAAGGAGGGGCCCCCGCTTAACGCATGTGGTAGAGGCGGGGGCCCCGCTTAACAACGTCAGACCGCGTCGAGGCGCGCCAGGGCCTCGGGGGAGAGGCGGAGCGCGGCGGCGGCGACGTTCTGCTCCAGGTGCGCCGGGTCGCCGGTGCCGGGGATGGCCAGCACGTTCGGGCCGCGGCTCAGCACCCAGGCCAGCCGGACCTGGGCCGCGCTGACGCCGTGCTCCCGCGCCACCGCCAGCACCTCCGGGTGCTCCTCGCCGGTCGCCCCGGCCTCCCGCCCGCTGGTGACGATGGAGAAGAACGGCACGAACGCGGTGCCGTGCGCGGCGCAGTCCCGGATCAGCTCGTCGTGGCTCCGGCGGTAGCCGAGACCGTACGAGTTCTGCACGCACACCACCGGCGCGATGGTCCGCGCCTCGGCGACCTGGTGCGCGCGCACCGCGGAGACGCCGAGGTGCCGGATCAGCCCGGCGTCGACCAGCTCGGCGAGCGCGCCGAAGTGCTCGGCCAGCGGCTCCGGCCCGTACACCCGGAGGTTCACCACGTCGAGATGGTCCCGGCCGAGCTGGCGCAGGTTCTCCTCGACCTGGCCGCGCAGTTGCTCCGGCCGCGCCATCGGCAGCCACTCGCCGGACGGGTCCCGGCCCGGCCCGACCTTGGTGACGATGACCAGATCCTCCGGGTACGGCGACAGCGCCCGGTTGACCAACTCGTTGGCCGAGCGCAGCGGCGAGAAGTAGAACGCGGCCGTGTCGATGTGGTTGACGCCCAGCTCGACCGCGCGGCGCAGCACGGCGACGGCCCGGTCCCGGTCGCTGGGGCCGCCGTCGGCGTTCGCGGTCAGTCGCATCGCGCCGAGGCCCATCCGGTTGACGGTCCGGTCGCCGAGCTGCCAGGTGCCGGCCGCGCCGGCGGAAACGGTGTCGATGGTCATGCGGGTCCCCGTTCCTCGCGAAAGCCCCACGGTGGGGCCGGGAGGTCACACGCGGCACCCGGGCAGCCGGTTCAACGCCGCGGCGGTCACTCGCCTTCATCACGGTCGTCGGGCTGCTCGTGCCAGCGGGCGCGCCAGGCCGCTTCGTGCGCCTCGTGGCTGGCCCGTTCCTCGAAGACCAGCTTGCGCAGCGCACGCCGGCCCTCATCGAAGACGATCACCTCGGCCGCCACCATACCCACCGCGATGACGGTCAGCAGCCCCATCGCGACCAGGCCCGGCACCCGCTGCGCGACGGGGACGGCCGCGCCGAGCAGCAGCACCGTCACGACCCGGGTCCAGCTCAGCGTGCGTAGCGTCCGCGCCTGGAACAGCATGTTGCCGCAGATGTAGCCGGCCACCCCGCCGAAGAGCAGCGGCACGGCCGGTCCGTGCGCGGGCTCGCTCGGGGGTACGTCGGGACTGGCGATGTCGTGCACGATCATCTCGGCGCCGAGCGCGAACAGGATGATGCCCGCGATCATCGGCAGGAACAGGTACGCGTACGCGTCCCGGGCCATCGCCACCCGTGGCCCGTCCCGGGCGGCGTGCAGCGCGATCCGGGCGGCCGGCCCGACCATGTCGTAGTGCGCCCACCAGAGCGCGGCGGTGAAGAAGATGCCGAGCACCGCCGCCACCACGGCCGGCCAGGTGGGCGGCTGGCCGAGCAGGTTGCTGCCGACGCCGACCGAGATGACCGACTCACCCAGCGCGATGATCAGGATGAGGTCGTACCGCTCCGTCCAGTGTTCGGCGGAGGCGACGCCCCAGCCCCAGGTGCCGGCGAGGAGCCCGGTGCCGTACTGGAGCAGGACGACGGTCGCCCACAACCCGTCACGGACCACGGCCGCCGACGTGAGACCGTCGATCTTCGGCGGCACCAGCGCGGCGACCAGCAGGAGTACGGTGCTGCCGACCACCTCCGGGCCGAACCGGATCAGTTGCCGGTGCTCGTCCGGGCTGTCCCGCACGGCGTGCCGGTAGAGCAGCAGGTGCACCAGCCGCAGCACGGTGTAGCTGATCGCGGCGACGATCGGCCCGGCGTCGTTGCCGCGCGGGTCCCGGAACGCGTTCGGCAGCGACAGCGCGAACGTGAACAACGCGGCCATGCCGACCGTCATGAGCACCGGGACGAAACCCTCGCCGAGCCGGACCCGGGTGGCCACCACGCTGTGCACCACCCACGACCACCAGAGCACGGCGAGGACCAGCAGGGCGTGCAGCAGGGCGCCGCCGCTCACCTGGAGCGCGGTGGCCCGGGTGATGATGAAGAACGAGAAGACGAAGACCAGGTCGAAGAAGATCTCGAACCGGTCGACCCGGGCGCCCGGGGCCACCGGCACCGCCGGCCCGAGGCGCCCCCGCCACCCGTACCCGCCCACCGGCCGAGTCTGTCAGCGCGCGGCCGGCGGCGGGCCGGAAACAACGAAGGGGTACGCGGCGGTCGCCGCGTACCCCTTCGCGTGTCGTGCGTCAGAGGCCGAGCTCGGCCTCGAAGGTGCCGCCCTCCAGCCGCTCCTTGACCGCGGTCAGGAAGCGGGCGGCGTCGGCGCCGTCGATCAGCCGGTGGTCGTACGACATGGCCAGGTAGACCATCGACCGGACCGCGATGACCTCACCCAGATCCGGGTCGTTGACCACGACCGGCCGCTTCACCACCGCGCCCGTGCCGAGCATCGCCGACTGCGGCGACGGCACGATCGGGGTGTCGAAGAGCGCGCCCCGGCTGCCGGTGTTGGTGAGCGTGAAGGTCGCGCCGGCCATCTCGTCCGGCGTGATCTTGTTGGCCCGGGTGCGCTCGGCCAGGTCGGCGATCCGCTTGGCGATGCCGCCCATGTTGAGGTCACCGGCGTTGTGGATGACCGGCACGAGCAGCCCGCGCTCGGTGTCCACCGCGATGCCGAGGTGCTCGGCCGCCGGGTAGGTGATCGTGCCGCCGTCCAGGTCCATGCTGGCCTGGATGATCGGGTGGGTCTGGAGCGCCTCGACGGCGGCGAGCGCGAAGAACGGCAGGAAGGACAGCTTCACGCCGTGCTTGGCCTGGAACGAGTCCTTGGCCCGGGTGCGCAGCTTGGCGACCTTCGTGACGTCGACCTCGACGACGGTGGTCAGCTGCGCCGTCTCGTGCAGCGACTGCTGCATCCGCTTGGCGATGGTCGCCCGGATCCGCGGCAGCTTCTCCGTGGTGCCCCGCTTGCTGCTCGGCTGCGGCTTGGCGGCCGGCTGGGCCGGTGCCTGCGCCTGGGCGGCGGGCGCCGCCGGCTCGGCCTTGGCGGCCTTCGCCTTCTCGGCCGCCTCCAGCACGTCCTGCTTGCGGATCCGGCCACCCACGCCGGTGCCGTTGACCGAGCCCAGGTTCACGCCGTGCTCGACGGCGAGCTTGCGGACCAGCGGCGTCACGTAGCCGGCGGCTTCGTCGCCGCCACCCTGAGCCGGGGCGGTCGGCCGCTGCGGCGCGGCGGCCGGCGCGGACGGCTGGGCCGCCTGCTCGGCCTTGGCCGGCTCGGCGGCCTGCTCCGCCTCGGCGGACGGCTCGTTGTAGGACATGCCCGGGGTCGGCTCCTGGACCTTCGGCTCGGGCTTCGGCTCCGCCTTGGGCTTCGCCTCCGCCTTGGGCTCGGGCTTCGGCTCGGGCTTCGCCTCGGCGGGCGCCGCGCCGGCCGCGCCGACGATCGCCAGTACGCCGCCGACCTCGGCGGTCTCGTCCTCGGGGACCTTGATCTCCAGCACGGTGCCGGCGACCGGGGACGGGATCTCGGTGTCCACCTTGTCGGTGGAGACCTCCAGCAGCGGCTCGTCCACCTCGACGGTCTCGCCGACCTGCTTGAGCCAGCGGGTGACCGTACCCTCGGTGACGCTCTCGCCGAGCGCCGGCATGGTCACCGGCGTACCCTCGCCGGACGACGCGGCGGGCTGGGCCGGCTCCTCGACGGCCGGCTGCTCCGCCTCGGCCCCGGGCTCCGCGGCGGCCTGCGCGGCCTGCGCGGCCTGCTCCGGCTCCGGGCCGGTGCCCTCGGCGGCGGCCGTCGGCTCGGTGGCCGGCTCGGCCTCCTCCTTCGGGGCGGCGCCCGCGTCCTCGCCCTCGCCGGCGATGACCGCCAGCTCGCTGCCGACCTCGGCGGTCTCGTCCTCACCGACGACGATCCGGCTCAGCACGCCCGCCGCGGGCGACGGGATCTCGGTGTCGACCTTGTCGGTCGACACCTCCAGCAGGGGCTCGTCGACCTCGACGGTGTCACCCTCCTGCTTGAGCCAGCGCGTGACGGTGCCCTCGGTGACGCTCTCGCCGAGCCGGGGCATGGTGACCGATACCGGCATGTTCTCCAGACTCCTTCATTCCCCTGGTGGGATCATCGCCCGTCGCCGGACGCCGCGGTTGTCGTGTCAGGCGTGCGCGTGCAGCGGCTTGCCGGCCAGGGCCAGGTGCGCCTCGCCCAGGGCCTCGTTCTGGGTCGGGTGGGCGTGCACCAGCTGCGCCACCTCGGCCGGGTACGCCTCCCAGTTGTAGATGAGCTGGGCCTCGCCGATCAGCTCACCGACCCGGGCGCCGACCATGTGCACACCGACGACCGGGCCGTCGTCCACCCGGACCAGCTTCACGTGGCCGGCGGTCTTGAGGATCTGGCTCTTGCCGTTGCCGCCGAGGTTGTAGTTGTAGGTCTTGACCTTGTCGGCACCGTACTGCTCCTTGGCCTTCGCCTCGGTCAGGCCGACCGAGGCGAGCTCCGGGTCGCAGTAGGTGACGCGCGGGATGCCGGCCTCGTCGATCACGGCGGGGGTCTTCCCGGCGATCTCCTCGGCGACGAAGATGCCCTGCTGGAAGCCGCGGTGCGCGAGCTGGAGGCCGGGCACGATGTCACCGACCGCGTAGACGTTCGGCACACTTGTGCGCAGCCGCTCGTCGGTCAGCACGTAGCCGCGGTCCATCTTGACGCCCTGCTCCTCGTAGCCGAGGTCGGCGGTGTTCGGGCCGCGACCGACGGCGACCAGCAGCAGCTCGGCCTCGACCGCGTCGCCACCCTGGATGGTCAGCTTGACGCCCTTGTCGGTCTTCTCGACCTTCTCGAACGGCTTGCCGACCTTGAAGTTGATCTTCCGCTTGCGGAACGCCCGCTCCAGCGCCTTCGACGACTCCTCGTCCTCGGCCGCGACCAACCGGGGCAGCGCCTCGACGATTGTCACGTCGACCCCGAAGGACTTCCAGACGCTCGCGAACTCGACGCCGATCACGCCGCCGCCGAGCACGATCGCCGACGACGGGACCCGGTCCAGGGTCAGCGCGTGGTCGCTGGTGATGATCCGCTCGCCGTCGACCTCCAGGCCGGGCAGGCTCTTCGCGTACGAGCCGGAGGCCAGCACGATGTTGCGACCGGTGTAACGCTTGCCGTCGACCTCGACCACGTTCTTGCCGACCAGCTTGCCGTGGCCCTCGACGATGGTGATCGCCTTGTTGCTCTTGAGCATCCCCTGCAGGCCCTTGAACAGGCGGGCGACGACGCCGTCCTTGTACGAGTTGACCGCCGCCATGTCGATGCCCACCAGCTCGGCCTTCACGCCGAACTGCTCGGACTCGCGGGTCTGGTCGGCGACCTCGGCGGCGTGCAGCAGCGCCTTGGTGGGGATGCAGCCGTTGTGCAGGCAGGTGCCGCCGAGCTTGCCCTTCTCGATGAGCGCGACGGAGAGATCCAGCTGGGCGGCACGCAGCGCCGCCGCGTAGCCGCCGCTACCACCTCCGAGGATGACGATGTCGAAGGTCGTGTCGTTCGGCTCGCTCACATCCAACTCCCAGGTCGCGTCACTGCATCGGGGGTTACGGCGGGGTAACAGGCACACCCCACCTCGGTCATCTTGTCACCACCGACGGCCGAGCGCGTACCGAGGTGCCCAACGACACGTCGGCGACACGTACGCTTGGCACCGTCTTCGATGACGTTCCGGGGGAGGAGTGAGTCCGGTGGCGCTGTTCCGACGACGCAAGCGGGTGGCCGCGGTGAGCCGCGACCGCGCTGCCGAACGCGCCGATCTGGACCACCTTGAGAACTTCGTCCGCACCCGGCGGGGCGTCGAGGCATTCCTCGAACCGCGGACCACTGTCACCGAGACCACAGTCATCCTGATCGCCGACGACGGCGAGTGGACGCGGCGGCGGGTCGGCAGCCCGGAGGACGCCCGTCGCTGGGCGCACAAGACCGCCATCCCGATCTACGACGTCCGCCTGATGGGCTACCCCCAGCGGATGCGCGACTACAACGAGCGCCGCAAGCGCCGCCCCGAGCTCTTCTGAGCGCCGCCGGCCGCCAGGTGTTAAAAGGGGCCCCCGCCTATGCGGAATGCGTTAAGCGGGGGCCCCTCCTTACCCCTCAGCCGTTGGCGGCGACGTCGTCCACCAGCGCTAGCAGGGTTCGCACCGGCACGCCGGTGCCGCCCTTCGTCAGGTAGCCGGTGGGCTCGCCCGAGTGGTAGCCGGGGCCGGCGATGTCGATGTGCGCCCAGGCCACCTCGTCGGCGACGAACTCGCGCAGGAAGACCCCGCCCTGGAGCATGTGCCCGGCCCGGTCCATGCCGGCGTTGACCTGGGAGATGTCGGCCACGTCGGACTCCATGCCCTTGCGCACGTCGTCCGGCAGCGGCATCGGCCAGGCCGGCTCGCCGGTCGCGTCGCCGGCCAGCCGCACCCGCTCGCACAGCTCCGGGCTGCCCATCACGCCGGCGATCCGCTTGCCCAGCGAGATCACCTGGCCGCCGGTGAGCGTCGACGTCTCGAACAGGTAGTCGGTGCCGTCGGAGCAGGCCCGGGCGATGGCGTCGGCCAGGACCATCCGGCCCTCGGCGTCGGTGTTGAGCACCTCGACCTTCTTGCCGTTGAACATGGTGATCACGTCGCCCGGCCGGTAGCTGGTGCCCGACGGCATGTTCTCCGCCATCGGGAGGTAGCCGGTGACCGTCACGGACGGCTTGAGCGCCGCCACCGCCAGCATGGCCGCGCCGACCGCCGCCGCGCCGGCCATGTCCGACTTCATCTCCCACATGCCCTGCGCCGGCTTGATCGAGATGCCGCCGGTGTCGAACGTGATGCCCTTGCCGACAAGCGCGACCCGCTTGCCGTTGCCGCCTCCGGCCGGCGTGTACGTGAGCTTCACCAGCCGCGGCGGCGCCTCCGAGCCCTGGCCGACGGCGATGATGCCGCCGTAGCCACCGGCGGCCAGCGCCGCCTCGTCCAGCACCTCGACGTCGAGCCCGGCCTCCCGGGCGGCGGTCGCCACCGCGTCGGCGAACGCCGGCGGGCGCAACTCGTTCGGGGCGGTGTTGACCCAGTCCCGGCTGGTCCGCACCGCGCCGGCCACCGCCTGCGCCCGGGCCACCTCGGCCTGGGCGGTCGCGTCGGCGGCGTCCGGCACCGCGACCAGCACCTCCGCCACCGGCTCCCGGCGGGTCGGCTGCGGCTTGGTCTTGTAACCGGCGAACCGGTAACCGCCGAGCAGCGCGCCCTCGGCGACCGCGCGCAGCGCGGCCGGGGCGTCGGCGTCGTCGGGCAACGGCAGGGCGAGGGCGACCCGCGGCGAGCCGGCCAGCGCCCGCACCGCCGCGCCGGCGGCCCGGCGCAGGGACTCGGGGGCGGGCGCGGCGCCGGCGGGCTCCGGGCCGAGCCCGACGGCGACGACCACCGGGGCGGTCACCGTGCCGAGCGTGGCCAGCTTGATCACCTCGCCCGGGCCACCTGTCGCGCCGAGCAGGGCCAGCGTCTCGGTCAGCTTTCCGTCGAACGCGGCGGCGATGCTCTCCGCGCCGCTGGCCAGCAGCAGGGCGGCGGCGGGTGAGCCGTCGCCCGGTTCGGTGGTCTGGCTGTGCACGCCGATCACGATCGCGTCGACGGCGAGTTCGGCGGGGTCGGTGTCGACCAGGCTGAGGGTGGTACGGGGCGATGTCACGAAAGCTACTCCGGGCGGGCCGGGCCGGCCGCGTCGTCGCGTACCGGCGATGAAGGTCTCTCCGGCGGCAACCTACCCGCCGGAAGCGTGGCTGTCCCGCCGATGCGCTCCGACGGGATCCCGCCGATGCTAACCACCAGGGGCCCGGCCGGTAAGTTGCCACCCATGACCGAGGTGACCCCCGCCGCCGCCGAGACCCGGCTGCGCCGTTCCCCGCTGCACGAGCGACACACCGCGCTCGGCGCGAAACTCGCCCCCTTCGGCGGCTGGCAGATGCCGCTCGAGTACGCCGGTGGCGGCGTGCTCAAGGAGCACACGGCCGTGCGTACCGGGGTGGGTGTCTTCGACGTCTCGCACCTGGGCAAGATCCGGGTCGCCGGGCCCGGCGCGGCGGACTTCGTCAACGCCTGCCTGACCAACGACCTCGGCCGGATCGCGCCCGGCCAGGCCCAGTACACGCTCTGCTGCGACGACGCCACCGGCGGCGTGGTGGACGACATCATCGCCTACCTGCACGCCGACGACGACGTCTTCCTGGTGCCGAACGCGGCGAACACCGCCGAGGTGGCCCGCCGGTTGCGCGCCGCCGCGCCGGCCGGCGTGACCGTCACCGACGAGCACGAGGCGTACGCGGTGCTCGCCGTCCAGGGGCCCGGCTCGGCGGACCTGCTCACCGCGCTCGGCCTGCCCACCGGGCACGACTACATGAGCTTCTCCGCCGCCACGCTGGCCGGCGTCGAGCTGACCGTCTGCCGCACCGGCTACACCGGCGAGCTGGGCTACGAGCTGGTCGTACCCGCCGAACACGCGGTCGCGGTCTGGGACGCGCTCTTCGCCGCTGGGCCCGACGTGCGCGCCTGCGGCCTGGCCGCGCGGGACACGCTGCGCACCGAGATGGGATACCCGCTGCACGGGCAGGATCTCTCCCCGGAGATCACCCCGGTGCAGGGCCGCTCCGGCTGGGCGGTGGGCTGGGACAAGCCGGCCTTCTGGGGCCGGGACGTGCTGCGCGCCGAGAAGGCCGCCGGCCCGGCCCGTACGCTGCGCGGCCTCGCCGCGGTGGATCGGGCCATCCCGCGCCCCGGCATGACCGTGTACGCCGGTGACCGGCAGGTCGGCGTGGTCACCAGCGGCACGTTCAGCCCGACGCTCAAGCACGGCATCGCGCTCGCCCTGGTCGACACCGACCCGAAGCTGCCCGACGGCGAGGAACTGGCGGTGGACATCCGCGGTCGCCGCGCCCGGATGTGCCTGACCAGGCCGCCGTTCGTCAAGCCCTCGGTCCGCTGAGACGCCCGGGTCAGTCCTCGCGCAGGCGCTCGGGCTGAGACGCCCGGGTCAGTCCTCGCGCAGGCGCTCGGGCTGAGACGCCCGGGTCAGTCCTCGCGCAGGCGTTCGCCGGCGTCCAGGACGGCCTGGGTCCAGCCGCCCTCCAGCACGCCGGTGCCGTCCAGGACGGCCCAGTCGACCACGTCGGACGCCTCGACCACGACCGGCGAGCCGATCCGTACGCTCGGGTCGCTGTTGGCGTCGGTGGCGCTCGCGCCGACGATCCGTTCCGGGGCGTCCCACGAGGTGACGCCGGCCCAGACGTACTCCGGGCCGTCGTCGCCGGGCAGACCGTACTTGACCACGAGCTGGCTCTCCGAAGGCAGCCCGCCGGCGAGGAACCGGGCCCGGATGTCGCCGAGCGCGGCCCGGGCGGTCGCGACCGCCCGGCTCATCGCGTCACCGGTGCGGGCGTACCGGACGTCGGGCTGGATGCCGTCGAACAGCGTCGCGCAGGCGGCGGCGAAGTAGCGGCCCGGCGGCCCGGGATGCCCGGGCGGCGGGTTGAGGCTGAGGAACGAGTCGGCGTCCGGGTCGGTGGCCGGGTCCAGCTCCAGGCGCAGCAGCACCGGCGCCGTCGCGCCGTGCTGCTCCGGGTTGCCGTACGCCACCGCGATGTCGTGCCCGGTCACCGTGGCCAGCACCGGGAGCTGCACGAACGCCGGCACCTCCTCGCCGGTCAGCCCGTCG
The DNA here is from genome assembly GCF_029581215.1 of Micromonospora sp. WMMD975. Classification (NCBI taxonomy): domain Bacteria; kingdom Bacillati; phylum Actinomycetota; class Actinomycetes; order Micromonosporales; family Micromonosporaceae; genus Micromonospora; species Micromonospora sp. WMMD975. The sequence continues at coordinate 4,026,125 of NZ_CP120739.1, read as the reverse complement.
GTCCAGTCCCGCAGCAGCCGCCGGGCCGCCCCGGTCATCACCGCGCCCCAGGCCCGGGTGAGGTGGTCCGGCACGCCCTGGGCCTGCAACTCCAGCAGCCCGAAGCGGCGCAGCCCCTTGGTGGTGAACCAGAGCCCGTCGGCGTCGGAGGAGTAGGGCACCAGCACCCAGTCGACGAGCCGGATCCGGCCGTGCTCGTCCGGGAGGGAGCGCAGCGCGGTCGCCGGGTCGAGGAACTGGAGCCCGAACACGTCCACCACGTCCCCGCCGACCGTCTCGGCGACCGCCGCGGCGACCGCCCGGGCCGCCCACTCGTGCGCCGGCGGCCAGCCCGGCCGGTATTCGGCCTGCACCACCACCAGGTGGGTGGCGGCGGCCAGCCGGGCGAGTTGCTCCTCGGTGGCGCCGAACGCGGCGAGCAGGTCCGGCGGCAGCTCGGGGAACTCGTCGACGGTGCGCGTGTCCACGCTCATCAGGGGGCTGTCGAGCATCTGCCGGGCCAGCCCGTACACCGGGGCGGCGAGCCGGCCGGCCAGCCCCTCCACCGCCGTCTTCGGACTCACCCGGGGCAGCCCGTCGATCGGCACCAGGTAGGTCGCGTCGAGCGACTCCGGCACCGGTACGGGCAGGAAGTCGTCCGTGATGAGCATGCCGTCTCCCTCGACCCGCCGGTGCACTCACCCGAACGCTACCCGCCCGACCGGGCACGGTTCAGGCGGTCAGCACCAGTCCCAGGTAGGACAGCGTGGTGACGACCTCGACCAGGGCGCCGAGGACGTCGCCGGTGATGCCGCCGAAGCGGCGTACCAGGTGCCGCAGGAGCCCGGCCGCGACGGCGAGCGCGCCGAGCACGGCGAGCGGCCCCTGCCACGGGCGGCCCGGCACCGCGGGCGCGGCAAGCAGCGTCACGGCGAGCGCGCCGACCGCCAGGGCGCCCCACCCGACCGTGCCGGCCACCAGCGCGCCCAGCCCGTCCGGCCGGGCCGCCGGCACCCCGCGGCGGCACGCCAGGCCGGCGGCGAGCCGCCCGGCCGCGGTGGCCGCGACCACCCCGGCGAGCGCCGCCGGCGCGTCCCGCCCGACCAACTCCGCCAGCACGGCGGTCTGGAGCAGGAGTACGACGACGAGCGCGACCACCCCGAACGGCCCGACGTCCGGCTGCTTCATGATCGCCAGCGCGGCCGGCCCCCGCCGGTACGAGCCGAGCGCGTCCACGGCGTCGGCCAGCCCGTCCAGGTGCAGGCCGCGGGTCAGCAGCGCGCCCAGCCCGACCGTGACCCCGGCGGCGACCAGGGGCGGCGCCAGCGCCCCGGCCAGCAGCAGCGCCCCGCCGAGCGCCGCGCCGAGCAGCGCGCCGACGGCCGGGGCCAGCGCCATCGCGGTGCCGGCCGTGACCCGGTCGACCCGGCCGGCGCGGACCGGCGCGGTGGTGAACGTGGTGAGCGCCAGCCGGACGCCGTCGGCGAGCCGGGGCTCAGTCGGCACGTCGGCCGGGCGTGACCGGCTCGTCGGACCCGATCGTGGTCGGACCCGGCCCGGCCGGCGCCGGCTCGCCGAACGCCGGCTCGCCGGACTCGGGTTCGCCGGACTCGGGCTGGCCGAACGCCGGTTCGGCGGGCTCCGGCGCGTACGCCGGGGTGGACGGCTCGGGCTCGGCGTAGCTCTCGTCCTCGGCGCCGCCCAGCGACGGGTGCACCGGCAGGGTGGCGGCGAGCGTGAGCGCCGCGCGCAGCAGCGGCAGGGCGGCCAGCGCGCCCGCCCCCTCGCCCAGGTCGAGGCGCAGATCCAGCAACGGCGTTAGGCCGAGCACGTCGGCGGCGAGCCGCACGCCGGGACGGCCGCCGTGGTCGGGCAGCAGGCACCAGTGCCGCGCCTGCCCGGCGAGGTCCCGGCTGACCATGCCGGCGGCGGTGCCGACCGGACCGTCGAGCAGCACCGGAACCCGCCGGGCGGTCGCGCCGAGCAGCACGCCGGTGGCCATCGCGATGTCGCCGCCGCCCAACTCGGCCAGGACGTCCTTGGCCTCCCGGGGGGAGCGCCGGGTGCGGTGCAGCGCGTCCCGGACGGCCGCGCAGCGGACCATCCAGGCGTTGTCGTCGATCTCGCCCTGCTCGGTCACCACGCGGCCGAGCACCGCCGGCGGCTCCGCGCCGGCGGTGGCCGCCAGCACCGCCGCGGCGGCTGCCTCGGCGCCGGCCCCGCAGGCCGCCAGCACCAGCAGTTGTACGCCCGCGTCGGCGGCCTGCTCGGCCAGCCGCCAGCCGTAGCGCAGTGCCGCCTCGACCTGGTCCTCGGGAAGCGCCGGCCCGTCCTCGAACGGCGCCGACGTGGGCGCCTCGACGACCTGGAGGCTCGCGCCGTTCTCGGCGGCCAGCCGGGCCAGCGCGCCCCGGCCGGCGCGGGCCTGCCGGGCGCGGCGGGCCGACTCGCCGGCCACCGTGCCGGCCGACGCCCCACCGGAGTGGTCGCCGTGCAGCAGCAGCACCCGCACGCTGTCCCACGGGCGCGGGGTCGAGGTGCCCTGGGTGGCGGCGGCGAAGCCGACCACCTGCTCCAGCACGCCGAGACCGGCGCCGGGCAGGTCCAGGGTGGCCAGCCGGTCGACCGCCTGCGGGCCGGTGTAGTCGTCGGGCATCGGCAGTTCCATGCCCGGCTGGATGACCAGGCCGGTGGCGATCATCGGCAGCGCCATGGTGGGCGCCGCCCAGTCGCCGGCGTCGGCCGTGCCGGCCTGCGCCGGGGCCGGCGTCGGGCTCGCGGTGGGGGTGAGCACCTCTGGCAGCGGCGCGTCCGCTACGTCGCCCTCCGGTCGATGCTCGGTGGACGCGGTTGGCTGGTCAAGCCCGGGCCACGCCGGGACGTCCGCCCCAGCGGGTCCGGCTGGGACGCCGAGGACGACCTGGTCCGGTGCGCCCTGGCCCTGGTCCGGTGCGCCCTGGTCCGGCGGAGCGTGCTGTGCCGGCGGGGTCGGTACGGGCTGTGCCGGTGCGGCGTGGGCGTGCTGTGTCGGCTTGGCCTGGACCGGCGGTGCCGGTGCGGCGGCGGGCTTGAGCCAGGCGGTCTGCCCGGCCACCACGAGCGCGACCGCGTCGCAGGCGTCGGCCACCGCCCGGTTGGTCGCGCCCAGCGCGTCGGTGAATGCCCGGCCCAGCGGGGTGGTGGGCACCAGGGACAGGCCCACCTCCGGGCTGACCAGCACCAGCCGCGCCTCGCTCGCCCGCACCGCCGCGGCCAGCTCGGCGATGGTGGCGGTGTCGTCGGCCGGCTGGTGCGCCGGGTCGAGCAGCACGGTGACCCAGCCGCCCAGGTCGTCCACGAGCAGCGTGTCGTTCGGGCCGGCGGCGGCGATCACCTCGACCAGCCGGCCCGGGTCCGCCGCGGTCTCCTCGGTGGTCCAGCTCCCCGGCCGCCGGGCCCGGTGCGTCGCGAGGCGGGCCGCCCACTCGGTGTCGTCGGGCTCCCCGGCGGGGGCGGTCGCCACGTAGCGGACCATGGGCGCGTCGGCGACCAGGGACTCGGCGAACCCGGACTTGCCGGAGCGGATACCGCCGAGCACCAGGAGGGTGTGCCACCCGTCAACGGACATGCCCGTACCTTAGTTCGCCCGCTCCGGGTCCGGGCACCTCGCCCCAGGGCTCGCGACGCCGCAAGATCCACTCCAGGTCGGCGAGGTGGGGGCATCGGTGTGCCGTTGACCCCGCCACGTCGACGGAGTGGAGTGGATCTTGCGATTGGCGGGCCATCGTGCGACCGCGGTCGTTCGGCCGGAACCTCAGCCGCAGTGCTCGAAGGCGCTGCCGTAGGACGCGCCGCCGGTCGAGCCGCCCCACTTCACGCAGACGCCGGCGGCGGTGGCGCGCACCGGGCCGGCGTAGTAGCTGTACCCGCCGCTCTCGGTCTGCCGGCCCTTGCCCTTGACCTGCAGGTACGTGCTGACGGTGGTGACCTGCCCGACGCCGGCGTCCTTGAGCGTCACCACGCAGTTGGCCCCGGCCTCGGTGCTGTAGAGCAGGTAGACCCGCCCCTGCCGGACCCCGTCCCTGGTCAGGGTGGCCGAGTCGATCACCCGGTAGCCGCCGCCGCACACCTGGACGGCGGTGTACGGGTTCGGCTGCGGGGCCGCCGTCGGGTCCCCGGTCGGCGTGGGCGCACCGGTGCTCGGCTCGCCTCCGGCCGGTTCGCCGGCCGGCGGCGCGGAACGGCCCGGGGTGGCCGACGGCGACCGGCTGGGCCGCCCGGTGCGGCTCGCGCCCGGAGTCGCCGGTCCGGCGCCGCTCGGGGACACCGGCGTCACGGAGCCGGGGACCGCGGACTCACCCGCGAGCACGGTCGGCTCCGCCCCCGGCGACGGGTCGTCGGGGGAGCGGAGCGCCGCCACGACCACGGCCGTCAGCACCGCGACCACCACCAGGCCGCCGGCCCCGACAAGCGCCATCGACCGCCGCCCGGGTCGCGCCGGCTCCCTCCGCGTCCCGGGTCCGCCGTCCGGCCCGGGCGGGACATTCGTGCCGAGCGCCGCTTCGCCGGCCCCGGCCGCCGTACGGTCGTCCGCCTCGGACGTCGACGGTCCCGGGCCGCTCACCGCCCACGGCGGGCGCGGCGGGGCCGGTACGCCCGCGAGGGTGGCGTCCCGGGCGTCCCGCGCGCCCTCGGCCAGGGTCACCGCGGTCGGGAAGCGGTCGCGCGGGCTCTTCGCCAGCGCCCGCGCGATCACCTCGACCACCGCCGGGGGTGTGGCCGGCGGCAGCGGCGCCGGCTCGTCCTGCACGTGCCGCATCGCCACCTGGATCGGGTGGTCACCGTGGAAGGGCGGCCGGCCGGCCAGGCAGTAGTACGCGACCGCGCCGAGCGCGTAGACGTCGGTGGCGGGCGAGACGGGCTGGCCGGACGCCTGCTCCGGGGACATGTACGAGGCGGTGCCGAGCACCATGTGGGCGGCGGTGAGGCCGGCCATGGTGTGGGCCCGGGCCAGGCCGAAGTCGACGAGCACCACCGTGCCGTCCCGCTTGACCAGCAGGTTTCCCGGCTTCACGTCGCGGTGCACGATGCCGGCGAGGTGGGCGGCGTGCAGCGCCTGCGCGGCCTGTGCCACCACCGACATGGTGGACGCCGGGTCGAGCCGGCCGGCCTGCCGCACCCAACTCGTCAGCGGGCGCCCGTCCACGTACTCCATCACCAGGTAGCTGACCCGGCTGTCGTCGGCGAGCGTGGCGGAGCCGAAGTCGTGGACCTGCACGATGCCGGGGTGGCGCAGCGCGGCGAGCATCCGGGCCTCGGCGTGGAAGCGGGTGGTGAACTCCGGATCGGCGAGCAGCGAGGGCAGCATCACCTTCACCGCGACGACGCGACCGAGCAGCGTGTCCGTGCACTTCCACACGGTGCCCATGCCGCCGGTGGCGATGCGCTCGTCCAGTCGGTAGCGGTCGCTGAGCACCACTCCTGAAGTCAGCACCGCGTCACCGTACCGGCCCCGTCGATATGGCGGCGGGCCGTCGCGCGGACGGCCGACTAGGCTTGCGGGGGTTTGGCGTCCCACGGGACGACGGCGGCGAGGGGAGACGCGGCATGGCGTGGAGCTGGCGGTACGAGGGCACGAACGGCGAGACGGTCGACGGGCCGGGTGAGTCGTTCACGAGTCAGGCGGACGCCGAGTCGTGGATCGGTCAGACCTGGCGGGAGCTCGCGACGTCCGGCGTCACCTCCGTCGCCCTGGTCGAGGACGACCGGGTGGAATACCGGATGAGCCTGCAGCCCCCGGCCGAATGACCGGCTACGACCGCCCGGGCGACCCGCTGGTCCTCGGCGTGCCCCGGGCGGCGTTCCGGCCGAGCCCGATCTTCCTGGCCCTGGTCGCGCTCTTCGTGGCCGGCGGGGTGATGACCTGGAACGGGTACGGCAACGTCCGGTTCGACGTCTTCCTCTTCGTGGTCGCCGGCTGGCTGGTCTCGCTCTGCCTGCACGAGTACGCGCACGCCGTGATCGCGTACCGGTCCGGCGACCGGGACATCGCGCACCGGGGCTACCTGACGCTCAACCCGCTGAAATACACCAGCCCACTGCTGTCGATCGTGTTGCCGGTGGTGGTGCTGCTGCTCGGCGGCATCGGCCTGCCCGGCGGCGCGGTCTGGGTGGACCGGCACGCCATTCCCGGCCGGCTGCGGCACACCCTGGTCAGCCTGGCCGGGCCGGCCACGAACGTGCTGTTCACGCTGCTGTTGATCGCGGCCGTGAACTGGGGGCCGTCGCTGGGCGGGCCGCTGGAGTTCTGGGCCGGCGTCGGGCTGCTGGCGTTCCTCCAGCTCATGGCGAGCGTGCTCAACCTGCTGCCGGTGCCGGGCCTGGACGGCGGCAACATGATCCAGCCCTGGCTCAGTCCCGCCTACCGGCGGATGTACGACCTGTTCGCCCCGTACGGATTCATCCTGCTCTTCGCGCTGCTCTGGAGCCCGCGGATCGGCGGCGCGTTCTTCACCGGGGTCTTCGCGGTCGGCGACGCGCTCGGCCTGCCGCGTGACTTCTATCAGATCGGGTTCTACCTGATCCGCTTCTGGCAGGGCTGACCGTGGTCGTCCCCGGGCCGGCGCACGCCGGCCCGGGGACGCCGGGCGTCAGGGACGCTGCGCCGGGCTCACGGTCTTCGCCGGGTCCCGCTCGGTGACCGGCTCGACGATCTCGTCGATCGCCTTGAGTAGGCCGGCGTCGAGCTTCACACCGGCCGCCTTCACGTTGTCGTGCACCTGCTCGGGCCGGGACGCGCCGATGATCGCCGAGGCGACGTTCGGGTTCTGGAGCACCCAGGCGACGGCGAGCTGCGGCATGGTCAGCCCGGCCTGCTCGGCGATCGGCTTGAGCTGCTGCACCCGGGTGAGCACGTCGTCGGTGAGCCATTTGGCGATGAAGTCCGCGCCGGACTTCTCGTCGGTGGCCCGGGAGCCGGCCGGCGGCGGCTGGCCGGGCAGGTATTTCCCGGAGAGCACGCCCTGGGCCATCGGCGACCAGACGATCTGGCCGACGCCCAGCTCCTCGCTGGCCGGGATCACCTCGGTCTCGATGACCCGCCACAGCATCGAATATTGTGGCTGGTTGGAGATCAGCGGGATGCGCAGCTCGCGGGCGAGCGCGTGCGCCTCGCGCAGCTGCGACGCGGTCCACTCGGAGACGCCGATGTAGTGCGCCTTGCCGGCGCGCACCACGTCGGCGAACGCCTCCATCGTCTCCTCCAGCGGCGTGCTGACGTCGTAACGGTGGGCCTGGTAGAGGTCGACGTGGTCGGTCTGGAGGCGGCGCAGCGAGCCGTCGATCGACTCCATGATGTGCTTGCGGGACAGGCCGCGGTCGTTGCGGCCCGGGCCGGTCGGCCAGTAGACCTTGGTGAAGATCTCCAGCCCGTCACGGCGCTCGCCCTTGAGTGCCCGGCCGAGCACCGACTCGGCCCGGGTGCCGGCGTAGACGTCGGCGGTGTCGAAGGTGGTGATGCCGCTGTCGAGGGCGGCCCGCACGCAGGCGACCGCGGCCTCCTCCTCGACCTGTGAGCCGTGGGTGATCCAGTTGCCGTACGAGATCTCGCTGACCATCAGGCCGGAGCGGCCCAGGTGTCGGAATTCCATCCCTCGACCCTAGCCCCGCGCGGACGCCGGCGCCGTGCGGCGCTCAGCGCCCTGCCGCCGCGACAGCGCACGACGTGCGCCTGCCCGGTCGGCGTGAACCGGGCTCAGAGCACCGGCGAGGTGTCGGCGAGCAGCCGGTCGATCTCCGCGGCCACCGCGGCGCGGCCCGGGTGCACCGGGTCGATCAGCGGCTCGCCACGCCGGTCCAGCGCGCCCCAGCGGCCCGAGCCGGTGGTGACCAGGAACGCCACCGGGTGCACCACGAGCGCCGGATACGCGGGCGCCACAAGCATCCGGCCGGCGCGGTCCACCACACCCCGGCGGCCGGACACCTCGACCACGGCCAGTCCGTCGGCGGTGAAACCGTCAAGCAGCCGGCCGTCGGCCAGCGGCGTGCCGAGGCCGTGGTAGCGGGTCGGCAGCACGACCTCGCCGTCCCGGTTGACCGCGCCCCATCCGCCGTTGCGCCGCACCGCGGCCAGGCCGTTGCGGAATGGCCGGACCTCCTCGTACCCGGGCGGGACCTTGACGATGTTCATCCGGTCGACGGCCATCCACCGACCCTTGCCGTCCATGGAGACCCACGACAGGCCCTCGGCGAAGCCGCCCGCCGCCCGGTAGCCGTTGTTCGCCTCGATCAGCGCTGCCCCGGTGGTGTCGATCAACGCCCAGCGGGACGCCTCCGGGCGACGCACCCAGGCCAGCCCCTCCTGGAACGGCTGCACCTCGGCGTACCGGTGCGCGATCACCATCTCGCCGTCGGCGTCCGCGTACCCCCAGAGCCGCTCGGAGTCGTCGAACGTCGCCACCGGGTACCGCGGGGTGCCGAGCACCTCCGCCCGGCCGCGCGGCGGCGGCCCGAAGCCGTCGCCGGCGGCCCGCGCCGCGACCGCGTCCAGCGCCACCTCGGTCCGCGCGTTCATCGCCGTGTCCTCGCCCTGGCGCAGGTCCAGCGCCCGCTCGAAGTGCAGGCACGCCTCGGTCAGCCGGCCCTGGTCATAGCAGGAACGCGCGGCGTGCTCGTGTAGCAACGCGCGCAACCGGTCGGGCAGTTCCGGTGAGTTCGCCTCGGCGAAGAGCCGGTCGGCCTCCGCGTGCTCGCCCCGCCAACGCAGCACCTCGGCGAGGCGCGCGCGGGCCAGCGAGGTCCGCCGCAACTCGCCGGTGGCCTCCGCGTACGTCAGGGCCAGCCGCGCGTCGGCGACCGCGTCGTCGTGGTCGCCGAGGATCCGGGACGCCACCGAGCGCAGACCCAGCAGCCGGGCCCGGCTGCGATTGTCGAGCGCGGTGCCGAGCTTGCCGGTGAGGCCGTCCCGGATCCGGCTCAGCTCCGCCGGGTCGGGCGCCTCCTCGCGCAGCGTCTCCGGGTGCAGCCGCCAGTCGACGGCGGCCAGGGCCTGCTCCGGATCCACCGGAGGCGCCGGGGCCGGTTCGTCGTCCGTCCGGGCTTCGGCCGGAGGCCCCGATTCCGGGGTACGTGGGCGCGGCGGCCCGTCCTTCGCATCCGATTCGGCCGGCTCGCTGGCGCCCGAATGATCTTCGGGTACGTCGGCGCTGGTCGAGCTTGCTTCGGGCCTCGCGTCGTTGGCCCCGCCCGTGTCACCGTCATCGACGCCACCCGGGCCCCCATTCGGCGGGGAGGTGCCGGCCGGGCCGTTCTCCGTTCGTGCCGCACCAGCGGGATCTGTCCCGCTCGGAGCGGCGGGAGCGCTTTCGGTGAGGGCTGTGCTGCTGGTCGACTCCGTCGTGCTCGGGATCGGGCCGCCCGGATCCGCCCCGGACCGGACCTCACCGCGGTGGCCCGCCGCCGGTGCCGAACCGGCGGGCCCGCCGTCGGCAGGCGTCGGCGGCGGCGCGGCGGCGGCGGCGGCCCGGACGTCACCGCCCGGCGTTGGTACGGGCCCGTCGAACTCGGGGCGGGGGACGGAGGGTGCTGCCGGGGGCGTGGTGGGACACGGTGTCGCATCCGTCGCATCCGTCGCATCCGTCGCGTCCGTCGCGTCCGTCGCGTCCGCCGTGGCCGTCGTGTTCGCCGTGTTCGCCGTGACGGACGCGTCCGCCGTGGCCGGCGGTGCGGAATCCGCGGACGGCTCGTCGTCGCTCACCGTGCGGGCCGCGCGGGCTGCCGAGCCGTCCGGAGGCGTCATGGCGACGGCGGAGGGCTGGGATGCCGTGGTGGCGGGCGGTGGTGGCGACGGTGTCCCGTCCGAGGGTGCGGACGGTTCGGGCGTCCGGGGCTCGGCCGGCTGGCGCGCACTCGGCACGACGACCCCTGTTGCCCCCGTGCGTGCGGCGGGCCCGGACAACTCTGGGGTGGCGGGGTGGCCGGCGGGATCCGTGGCGGTGACGTGGCGGCCGGTCGTGTCCGCTGAGTCGTCCCCGTAACCGAGTTCGTGGCGACGGTCGTCGGACCGTCCCGGCTCGGCGGCTGCGCCCGGGCCGGCTGCGCCCGGTTCAGCCGCTGTCTGACCGAGTTGGTCGTCGGAAGTGACCGGACGGGCCGACGTGGCCGGCTCGACCACGTCGGTCGACCGGGCGTCGTCCCGGTCGGACCGGTCGCCCGGCTGGCCGGTCTCGTCCCACTGCTCGCCCGGCTGGCCGGCGTCGAGGCGGTCCAGCTCGTCCGATCGGGTCGGCGGGCGGTCCAGGTCGTCCGATCGGGTCGGCGGGGACACGACGGCGGGCGCGTCGTCGCCCGGAGCCGTGGCGGCGGTGTCCCTTTCCTCGGCCGCCGCCGGTTGGCTCGGCCGGAACCACGCCTCCAGGCCGCCGTCCGCCGCCCGCGATGTCCGGCGTGACTCGTCCACGGCCGGCGGGGTGCCGGTACCGACCGGTGTGACCGGCGGTGTCGGCGTGACCGGCGGGGTCGGCGTGACCGGCGGGGTCGACGCGACCGGCGGGGTCGACGCGACCGGCGGTGTCGATGTGACCGGTGTGTCCCGCGGTGCGGACCGAACCGGTGCGGCGGACGTGGCCTGTGGGGGCGGCGCGACATGCGGGGTCCGGACCTCCGCGGAGCCCGCAACGGCGGGCCGGACCGGGTCCGTCCCGGGTGTCCGGGCCGGAAGGCCGGGGTAGGCGGGCGGCGCGGGGCGGCGGACCTCGTCGTGTCGACCCGGCACCGGGGGGACCGGCCGTCGCGGCTCGTCCGGTCGGGCCGGCGGTACGGGAGGGGCAGGCGCGTCGCCGCCACGGGCGCGCTGGGGCTCGTCGGGTCGGGCCCGCCACTGCTCCGGGCGGAGCCGGTGAGCGGGGGGCGCGGCGGAGTCCGACCGTCGCCCGTCCGGCTCCGGCTGCCGCCGGCGGGGTTCGGGACGTACGTCGGTCGTGGGCGGCCGAACGACTTCCGACTCGGCGCGTGGGCCGGCGTGTTCGGGGCGTGGGCTGAGGTGTTCGGGGCGTGGGCCGGCGTGTTCGGGGCGGGCGGCGGCTGGCCGGGCGTCGCGCGAATCCGGACGGGTCCGGCCGACGCCGTCTCGGCCGATGCCGTCTCGGCCGATGCCGTCTCGGCCGACGCCGTCTCGGCCGATGCCGTCCCGGTCGGGGCGGTGACCGTCGGCGCGGTGACCGTCCGGGCGGTGACCGTCGAGGCGTGGAACATCGGCCGGCTGGGTCGGGCGGCCGTCCTCGATTGGACGGCGGCGCTCGTCGGGCCGGTACGCGGCCGGCTCGGCGGGTCGCCGCCGCTCGATCACCGGCCACTCGCCCTGCGGCGGCCAGGTCCGGTCGTGCGGGCCGTCCCGCCGCTGGTCGACCGGGCGCGGTGCGGCGTACCGGTCGCTCTCGGCGCGTTGCGGGGCACGGCCGTGCCCGGCGGCCGGACGCGGGGTGTCGGTGTGCGCGGCCGGCTCCCGGCCCGGCCGGCCGTCCTCCCGGCGGCCGGTGGCCGGCTCGCGCCGATCGGTGTGGGGACGCGGGCCCGGGTCGCGCCAGCCGTCCCGGCGGGGCTCGCCGCGGGGGGCCCCGCCGCGTTCCGCCGGGGCCCCGTCGTGATCGAGCCGGTCGGTCGGCCGACCGAAGGCCCGCCGCTCCGGGCGGTCGTCGGGAGCGGGGTCCTGCCAGCTGTCGACGTACGGCCCGTGCGGCTCGTCCGGGGTGAGTTCGCGCGGCCCGTCCGAGCCACGCTCGTGCCGCCAGTCGGCGGCGGGGGTGCGACGCGGGTCGGGCGACGGGCTCCACTGGACGCGGGAGGCGGACTCGCGCCCGCTCGTCGGGGCGTGGCGGTCGTCCGCCGCCCGGCGGCGCTCGGACCAGCCCGGGGCGGATCGTGAGGTCTCGTTCGGTTCCGGCGCCCAGCCCGGCTCGATCGAACCGGACCGGTACGACGCCGCCGCCGGGCGCGCCCAATGCTGGTCGAGACGCTCGGGCGGGGCCTGCCGGCCGTGCGGATGCCGGTCGTCGGGCCGGGGCCTCCGACGATCCGGGCCGGCGGGGCTGATCGGGTACGTCTCGCGCGAATCGGCCGGGCTGACCGGATAGGTGCCGACGTCCGACGCCGGGCTGATCGGGTGCGGGCTCGCCGGGCTGACCGGATAGGTGTCGTCGGGAGCAGGGCTGACCGGGCGTACCTCGGCCCGCCCGACCACGGCCTGGCGGCGAGGTGGGGGAGTCAGGTGTTCGAGGCCGATGTCGCCCGGGTAGCGCTGCCCGGGAAACTGCGGCTCCCACTCGTGGGTGGGCTCGAGCGCCCAGGCCGGTTCCGCCGGCTCGCGCCAGCTGCCCCAGCCACTCATCGGCAGCCCCTCCCGCGGCTCGCGCGGCGCGGCCCCGGAACCGGCTCGCGTCGCTCGCTCACGGCGGTGTCACCTCGTTGGAAATTGTCGCGCTCGGGCGGCGGACGTGCCGGTAGAGTCGCTCGGTCCGGCATGTCCTGGCTGCGGAAGGAGGGTAACGGCGTGGGCTCGGTCACCGCCACTGTGCCAGCTCCCCCGGCCGCACACGTTACCCCATGGTTTCGGACATTCGGCGCGATAGTGGCGGCTGGTTTCCGTCGGCACGCCACCTACCGCCAAGTGGCCGTGGCCGGCCTCGTCACCAACACCGTGTTCGGCTTCCTGCGCTGCTACATCTTCCTCGCCGCCGCCGGCGCGACCGGCACCGTGGCCGGCTACGACCGGGCCCAACTCGGCACGTTCGTCTGGGCCGGGCAGGGGCTGCTGGCGGTCATCGCCATCTGGGGCTGGACCGAGCTGGCCGACCGGATCCGCTCCGGCGAGGTGGCCGCCGACCTGTTGCGGCCGGTGCACCCGGTCACCAGCTACCTCGCCATCGACCTGGGGCGGGCCGGGTTCGCCGCGCTCGCCCGGCTGGTGCCCCCGCTGGTGATCGGCCCGTTCTTCTTCGCGGTCCACGTGCCCCGACACTTGGCGACGGTGCCGCTGTTCCTGGTCTCCGTCCTGCTCGCGGTGGTGGTCTGCTTCGGCTGCCGCTACCTGGTCAACGCCACCGCCTACTGGTTGCAGGACGTGCGGGGCCCGATGATCCTCTGGACGCTTGGTTCGGGCGCGCTCGCCGGCCTCTACTTCCCGCTCGGTTTCCTGCCCGGCGGGTTGGAGGCGACCCTGCGGTACGCCACCCCGTTCCCCAGCCTCCTCCAGGTCCCCCTGGACGTGCTCGTCGAGCGGGAGCCGCTGTCGACCGGCCTCGGCCTGGTCGGGGTGCAACTCGGCTGGGCGGTGCTGCTGCTGGCGCTCTGCCGGCTGGTCCAGCGGCGCGCCGAGCGCCGCCTGGTGGTCCAGGGTGGCTGAGCACGCCGGTGCGTCCAGGGTGGCCGGGCGCCGGGGGGTGCTGCGGGCGTACCGGGTGTTGCTCGGCGCGCAGGCGCGTTCGCAGGCGGCATACCGGACGTCGTTCGTGGTCGACCTGGTCGGCAACGTGGGCGCGACCGTGTTCGACGTGGTCACCGTCCTGGTCATCTTCGGGGTGACCCGCGAGCTGGGCGGCTTCACGCTGCGCGAGACGCTCGTCGTGGTCGGGCTCTCGTCGTGCGGGTTCGCCGCCGCCGACCTGCTGGTCGGCAACATCGAGCGGCTACCCACCTACGTCCGCACGGGCCTCTTCGACGCGGTGCTGGTCCGCCCGCTCGCCGCGCTGCCCCAACTGCTGCTGATGGACCTGCCGCTGCGGAAGGCGTCCCGGGCGGTGTTCGGGCTGGCCGTGCTGGTGTTCGCGCTCGCCTCGGCCGGGATCGACTGGACCCCGGGTCGGGTCGCGTTGGCCGTGGTCGCCCCGCCGGCCGCGGTGGTCTTCTTCGCCTCGGTCTTCGTCACCACCGCCACGGTGTCGTTCTACTGGGTCGACTCCGGCGAGCTGGCCAACTCGGTGACCTACGGCGGGCGAGACTTCACCTCGTACCCGATCACCGTCTACGGCGGTTGGTTCCGCGCGCTGTTCGCGTACGGGATGGGGTTCGCGTTCGTCAGTTACCACCCGGCGCTGGCGCTGCTCGGTCGCGCCGACCCGCTCGGCCTGCCGCCCTGGGTGGGCTGGGCCTCGCCGGGCGTCGCGGTGGTCGCGGCGGCGGTCGCCGCCCTGGCCTGGCGCGTCGGGATCCGTCACTACCGGAGTACGGGGTCATGAGCGTCATCGAGATGGACGGGCTGCGCAAGGAGTTCACGGTCCGGGTCCGGGCCGGGCGGCTGCGCCGCGAGAAGCGGACGGTGACCGCCGTCGACGGCGTCGACCTGCGGGTGGAGCGCGGCGAGATGCTCGGCTACATCGGCCCGAACGGCGCCGGGAAGTCGACCACGCTGAAGATGCTCACCGGCGTGCTGACGCCGTCGGCCGGGCGGGCGCGGGTCTGCGGGCTGCGGCCGGTGGCTGACCGGACCCGGCTGGCGCTGCGCATCGGGGTGGTCTTCGGGCAGCGGTCCCAGCTCTGGTGGGACCTGCCGCTGCGGGACTCGTTCGACCTGCTGCGGCACATCTACCGGGTGCCGGCCGGCGAGCACGCCGCCCGGCTGACCCGCTGCCGGAGCCTGCTCGACCTGGACGAGTTCCTGGACATCCCGGTCCGGCAGCTCTCCCTCGGCCAGCGAATGCGCGGCGAGTTGACCGCCGCGCTGCTGCACGGCCCGGAGGTGCTCTTCCTGGACGAGCCGACGATCGGGCTGGACGTGGTCAGCAAACAGGCGGTCCGCGGTTTCCTGGCCGACCTGGGCGGGGTCGGTGACACCACCCTCGTGCTCACCACGCACGACCTGGCCGACATCGAACGGCTCTGCCGGCGGCTGGTGGTCATCGACCACGGGCGGGTGGTGCACGACGGCTCGATCGCCGAGCTGCACCACCGGCACGGCTCGCGCCGGATGGTCGTCGCCGAGTTGGAGTCCGCGTTGCCCGAGCCGCCGGTGCTGCCCGGCGCGCCGCTGCTGCGGACGGAGGCGGACGGGCGGCGGCTGGTCTTCGCGCTGGAACAGGCGAGCGTCGCCGAGGTGGTGGCGGCGCTCGCCGGCCTGACCACGTTGCGCGACATCTCCATCGTCGAGCCGGACATCGAGGAGGTCGTCGCCCGCCTCTACCGCAGTGAAAGGAGGGGGCCCCTGTTAACGCCTGGCGTATAGGAGGGGGCCCTTCTTAACACTCCGCTCAGACCTGGTCGCCGATGGCGACCCGGGGGGCGGGAGCGCGCATCTTGCGGAACGTGATCGACCGCATGATCGCGTAGAAGTAGAGCGAGCCCAGCTTCTCGGTGCTTCTGGGGAAGCGCTCGCGGACCAGCTTCTTGATCTTCCGGGTGATCAGCACCGAGTCGATCAGCACGCCGAGGGCCAGCGCGCCCCACAGCAGGTTGGACAGCAGCCGCACGATCGGCGGCATGGCCTGGTTGGACCCGACCAGCACGATCAGCGCGCCGCCGAAGAACCAGGTGCCGACCGTACGCCGGGAGTCGACCACGTTGCGGGCCAGCAGGCGCTCCGGGCCCCGGTCACGCGGGCCGCCCTCGCGCCGGAACTCGGCGGCGGACTCGGCGCGTGCCGTGCGGCGCTGCTCCCGGGCCTCCTCCTTGGTCAGCGGGCGGGCCGGGGCGGTCGGCCGGCGGCCGGCGGCCGGGCGCTTCGGGGTGGTCACCCCGAGCTCCTTCTTGCTCGGCGTGTAGCCCCGAGGACGGGCGGCGGCGGACTCCTCGTCGGTCGTCACCGGGGTGACGGACTCCTCGACGAGGTCGGCGGGCTTGCGACGAAACAGCGACGGCACGCCGGCAAGGGTAGCCAAACGGTCGGGCCCGGCGCACATCGCGGTGCGCCGGGCCCGGGAAGACGCGGTCAGGGGCGCTCGACGTGCGCGCCGAGGTCGGCCAGTTTCGCCTCGAAGTCCTCGTAGCCCCGGTTGATCAGGTCCACGCCGTACACCCGGGAGGTGCCCTCGGCGGCCAGGGCCGCGATGAGGTGGCTGAACCCGGCCCGCAGGTCCGGGATGATCAGGTCGGCGGCGTGCAGCTTGCTCGGGCCGGCGATCACCGCGGAGTGCTTGAAGTTGCGCCGGCCGAAGCGGCACGGGGTGCCGCCGAGGCAGTCCCGGTAGACCTGGATGTTGGCGCCCATCGTGTTCAACGCCTCGGTGTAGCCGAGCCGCTGCTCGTAGACCGTCTCGTGGACGATCGACAGGCCCCGGGCCTGGGTGAGCGCGACCACGAGCGGCTGCTGCCAGTCGGTCATGAACCCGGGGTGCACGTCGGTCTCCAGGGCCACCGCGTTCAGCTCACCGCCCGGGTGCCAGAACCGGATGCCGCCCTCCTGGCCCGGATCGCCGAGCTTCGGCGGCCGGGCGTCGGTGACCTCGTACTCGCCGCCGACCGACCGGAAGATGTTCAGGAAGGTCATCATGTCGGCCTGCTGCGCGCCGAGCACCTCGACGTGGCCGCGGGTCGCCAGCGCCGCCGCCGCCCAGCTCGCCGCCTCGATCCGGTCCGGGATCGGCCGGTGGGTGTAGCCGTGCAACTGCTTGACGCCCTGGATCTCGATCACCCGGTCGGTGTGGACCTTGATGATCGCGCCCATCTTCTGCAGGATGCAGATCAGGTCGATGATCTCCGGCTCGACGGCCGCGTTGCGCAGCTCGGTGACGCCCTCGGCCATCACGGCGGTGAGCAGCACCTGCTCGGTGGCACCCACGCTCGGGTACGGCAGCGCGAACTTGGTGCCGTGCAGCCCGTTCGGCGCGGACAGGTGCAGGCCCTCGGGGGTCTTGTCGACAGTCGCGCCGAACTCGCGCAGCGCCTGGAGGTGGAAGTCGATCGGGCGGGGGCCGATGTGGCAGCCGCCCAGGTCGGGGATGAAGGCGTGGCCGAGGCGGTGCAGCAGCGGGCCGCAGAACAGGATCGGGATCCGGCTGGACCCGGCGTGCACGTTGATCTGATCGGTGCTGGCGCTCTCGACGTTCGACGGGTCGAAGACCAGCTCGCCGTCCTCCGTGCCGTCGGTCACCTTCACCCCGTGCAGGCCGAGCAGCCCGCGGACCACCTCGACGTCGCGGATCCGCGGCACGTCGAACAGCCGGCTGGGTGTGTCGCCGAGCAGGGCGGCGACCATCGCCTTGGACACGAGGTTCTTCGCGCCGCGCACGCGGATCCGCCCTTCGAGCGGAGTGCCTCCGTGTACGACCAGGACGTCGTCGGTCAACGCAACCTCCAGCGCGTTGGGTACTGCCGTGTAGGTGAGGGTCTGCAATGTTTCTCGCTACCCGGATCGCGGCCGTCGAAAAACTGGCCCGCGTGTGTCGTCGCCCCGGCAGCATAGCCCTCCGTGACGAAAATGGAATCGGTCACATCACCAGCGGGGGCACGAACCGGGGCTTCCGGTGCACATACGTGCCAGTCAGGTTACCGACGGTGATCAAGCGCCCGGCAGGGCGAGCATCTGGTCCAGCGCCGCCCGGGCGTGTCCGGCGGTGTCGGGATCGACCGTGATCTGGTTGGCCACCCGGCCGGCGACCAGTTCCTCAAGCGCCCAGACCAGGTGCGGCAGGTCGATCCGGTTCATGGTCGAGCAGTAGCAGACCGCCCGGTCGAGAAACATGACCTGCTTGTCCGGGTGGGCCAGCGCCAGCCGGCGGACCAGGTTCAGCTCGGTGCCCACGGCCCACGCCGAGCCGGCCGGGGCCGCCTCGATGGTCTTGATGATGAACTCGGTCGACCCCACCAGATCGGCGGCGGTGACGACCTCGTGCCGGCACTCCGGGTGCACCAGGACGTTGACGCCGGGCACCCGCGCCCGCACGTCGTTCACGCTGTCGAGGGTGAAGCGGCCGTGCACCGAGCAGTGCCCCCGCCACAGGATCATCTTCGCGTCGCGCACCTGCTCCGGGGTGAGCCCGCCGCCCGGCTTGTGCGGGTCGTAGAGCACACAGTCGTCGAGCGAGAAGCCCATCTCCAGCACCGCCGTGTTGCGGCCCAGGTGCTGGTCGGGCAGGAACAGCACCTTGCGGCCCTGCTCGAACGCCCAGTCCAGGGCCCGCTTGGCGTTGGACGAGGTGCAGACCACCCCGCCGTGCCGGCCGACGAAGCCCTTGATGTCGGCGGAGGAGTTCATGTACGTCACCGGGACGGTGTCCGCCGCGACGCCTAGGTCGGTCAACGTGTCCCAGGCGGTCTCGACCTGCGACAGGACCGCCATGTCGGCCATCGAGCAGCCGGCGGCCAGGTCGGGCAGGATCACCTTCTGCGCGTCCGAGGTGAGGATGTCCGCGCTCTCGGCCATGAAGTGCACGCCGCAGAAGACGATGTATTCCGCGTCCGGGCGGGCCGCCGCCTCCCGGGCCAGCTTGAACGAGTCGCCCGTCACGTCGGCGAACTGGATCACCTCGTCGCGCTGGTAGTGGTGGCCCAGCACGAACACCTTCGTGCCGAGCGCGGCCTTCGCCGCCGCCGCGCGGGCCACCAGGTCGGGGTCGCTCGGCGCGGGGAGGTCACCCGGACACTCCACGCCACGCTCGGTGGCGGGGTCGCTGCCGCGGCCGAGGAGCAGCAGCGCAGTGGCGGTGTTGGAGGGCTCAACCCAGGTCGACGTCACGCCCCCATGGTCCCACAGCCCGGCCGCCGCGCAGCCGCCCGCGATGTGGCCTGCCACACTGCTCGGCATGCGCGTGCTGCTCTGCCCGGACAAGTTCGCCGGCACGCTGTCGGCCCCCGAGGTGGCCGCCTCGGTGGCCGAGGGCTGGCGAAGCGTCGCACCCGGTGACGAACTGCTGGTGAAGCCACTCGCCGACGGCGGCCCCGGCTTCGTCGCGGTGCTCGCCGGGGCGCTCGGCGGGCGGCGGATCCCGGTGCCCACGGTCGACCCGCTCGGCCGGCCCGCCGCCGGTGAGATCCTCCTCACCGACGACGGGGTGGGGTACGTGGAGAGCGCGCAGGCGTGCGGCCTGCACCTGCTGTCCGCAACGGAACGCGACCCGAAGGCGACCACCTCGTACGGGCTGGGGCTGCTGGTCACCGCCGCGGTCGAGGCGGGCGCGCGGACCGTGGTGATCGGGCTGGGCGGCTCCGCCACCAACGACGGCGGCGCCGGGATGCTCGTCCCGCTCGGCGTCACCGGCCTCGACGCCGCCGGCCGGGCGCTGCCGTACGGCGGGGCGGCGCTGGCCGGGGTGGCCGCGCTCGACGGCGTACCCCGGTTGCGTGGCGCGGCGCTCGTCGCCGCCACCGACGTGGACAACCCGCTGCTCGGCCTGCACGGCGCCAGCAACGTCTTCGGGCCGCAGAAGGGCGCCGACCGGGCGGACGTGCTGCTGCTGGACGCCGCGCTGGAACGGTGGGCGGACGTTCTCGCCGAGCTGCCCGACTGCCCGCCGGGGCTCGGCGCGCTGCCCGGCGGTGGCGCGGCCGGCGGTCTCGGCGCGGCGGTGCTGGCGCTCGGCGGCCGGTGTGAATCGGGCATCGGGCTGGTCACCCGGGCGGTCGGCCTGGACGCCGCGCTTGACGCCGCCGACCTGGTGGTCACCGGGGAGGGTTCCTTCGATCACCAGTCGCTGCGCGGCAAGGTGGTCGCCGGGGTGGCCGGGTCCGCCCGCGACCGCGGCGTGCCCTGTGTGGTGCTGGCGGGACGGGTGAGCACCGGCCGGCGGGAGGCTGCCGCGGCCGGCGTCACCGAGGCGTACAGCCTGGTCGAGCACTTCGGCGGCGAGGAACGCGGGGGAGTGGCGGCGGCGATGGAACGGCCCGCCGAGGGGCTGCGGGCGCTCGGCGCCCGCCTGGCCGGCCAGTGGAGCCGCTGACCGGTTCCGCTGGTCACGCCACCGGGTGGGCGCGCCGGCCGCGGCGTACGATCGGAGACGGACCACCGGGAATACTGGCGGACGTGCGGCGTTGGCCAGTACGTCCGGACCTCATACCGCGCAGGGAGACTTCCACGTGACCACGCCAGCGCAGACCGAGTCGACCGAGGCCACGCCGGCCCCCAGCACCGTCGTCCTGACCGACGTCGCGGCGCAGAAGGTCAAGGCCCTGATCGAGCAGGAGGGCCGCGACGACCTGCGGCTCCGGGTCGCCGTGCAGCCGGGTGGCTGCTCCGGCCTGCGGTACCAGCTCTTCTTCGACGAGCGGTCGCTCGACGGTGACGTCGTCACCGACTTCGGCGGTGTCGAGGTCGTCGTCGACCGGATGAGCGCCCCCTACCTGACCGGCGCCACCATCGACTTCGCCGACCGGATCGACGCCCAGGGCTTCACCATCGACAACCCGAACGCCGGCAACTCCTGCGCCTGCGGCGACTCGTTCAGCTGAGTCGACACCGCCGACGCCTGACCTGACGGCGGGGCCGTCCTCCCGGGGACGGCCCCGCCGTTTTGTCATGGCCGGCCGGTGTCCGGACGGTGTCGTCCGGTTGTGCACCCGGCGACCGACCGCCGTTCGGACGTTCGGAGCGCCCGGTAGGCTGACCGCGCCGTGCTCCCGACCACGAGGGTTGACATGAAGATCGCCGTAACCGGCTCGATCGCGACCGACCACCTCATGAGCTTCCCCGGCCGCTTCGCCGACCAGCTCATCGCCGACCAGCTCGACAAGGTCTCGCTGTCCTTCCTCGTCGACGAGTTGGTGCTGCGGCGCGGTGGCACGGCCGCCAACATCGCGTTCGGCATGGCCCAGCTCGGGCTGCGGCCGGTGCTGCTCGGCGCCGTCGGCGCGGACTTCGCCGACTACCGCTCCTGGCTGGAGCGGCACGGCGTCGACTGCGACTCGGTGCACGTCAGCGACGTGGCGCACACGGCCCGCTTCGTCTGCACCACCGACACCGACATGTGCCAGATCGCCTCCTTCTACGCCGGGGCGATGAGCGAGGCCCGCAACATCGAGCTGCGCCCGGTGGCGCAGCGCCTCGGCGGTCTCGACCTGGTGCTGGTGAGCGCCAACGACCCGGCGGCCATGATCCGGCACTCCGGCGAGTGCCGGGACCGGGGTTACCCGTTCGTCGCCGACCCGTCGCAGCAGCTCGCCCGGATGGACGGCGCGGACGTGCTCGGTCTGGTCGACGGCGCGGAATACCTGATGACCAACGAGTACGAGAAGTCGCTGCTGCTGAGCAAGGCCGGCCTGACCGACGAGCAACTGCTGGACCGGGTGAAGGTGCGGGTCACCACGCTCGGCAAGCAGGGCGTGGAGATCGCCGGCCGGGAGATCGGCGTCGTCCGGGTGCCGATCGCGCGGGAGATCCAGGCGGTCGACCCGACCGGCGTGGGCGACGGCTTCCGCGCCGGTTTCTTCGCCGCGCTCGGCTGGGGGGTCGGGCTGGAGCGCGCGGCCCAGGTCGGTTGCCTGCTCGCCACCCTGGTGCTGGAGAACTTCGGCGGTCAGGAGTACGAGGTCCGCCGGGACCTGTTCGTGAAGCGGCTCGCCGAGTCGTACGGGGACGCGGCCGCCGAGGACGTCCGGCCGCACCTGCGGTGAGCGAGGCGGTCGGGCCGGTGCTCGTCGTCTTCGCCGGGCTGCCCGGTGTGGGCAAGAGCACGCTGGCCGCCCAGGTCGGCGTCGCGCTGCGCGCCCCGGTCCTGCCGGTCGACCCGGTCGAGCGGGCCCTGGCCCGGCACGGCCCGGTCGGTGACGGGCTCGGGATGGCCGCGTACGACGCGGTCGCCGGGCTCGCCGAGGTGCAGCTCGGCCTGGGGTTGAGTGTGGTGATCGATGCGGTGAACCCGGTGGCCGGTGCCCGTGGCCTCTGGCACGACCTGGCCGAGCGGGCCGGCGTGCCGCTGCGGTTGATCGAGGTGCACTGCGGGGACGAGGCGGAGCACCGGCGCCGGATCGAGGCCCGCCCGCCCGCCGAGCACGGGACCGTGACCTGGGAGCAGACGCTTGTGCGCCGGGCCGAATACGAGCCGCTGATCGGCCCACGTCTGGTGGTCGACACCGCCGTGGCGACCGACCCCCTCCCCGGCATCCTCGCGTACCTCACCTGACCGCCGCCGTGTTAACCGGGGCCCCTTCCTCTACCGCAGGCGTTAAGCGGGGGCCCCGCCTTGCACCCGCACGTCGTAGGCGGGGCCGGCGTTCGGGTGGGCGGCGAGGAACTCGTGGCCGCGCATCCGGCAGAAGGCCGGGATGTCCACCGCCGCGGCCGGGTCGTCGGCCAGCACCCGGACCACCGACCCGGTTGGCAGGCCGGGCAGCCGCCGGGCGAGGTTGACCACGGGCAGCGGGCAGCGCTGGCCACGGCAGTCGAGCACCTCGTCCGGCTCGCTCACCGCGCTCACAGGTTCGTCACCCCCGCCTCGGCCCGCAGGTCCGCGACGATCCCGGGCAGCTCGGCCAGGAACCGCTCCACGTCCGCCTCGGTGGTCTCCCGGTGCAGCGACACCCGCACGTTGCCGTGTGACAGCACCCCCATCGCCTCCAGCACGTGCGACGGGCGCAGCGTCGACGAGGTGCAGGACGAGCCGGAGGAGACCGCGAAGCCGCGCCGGTCCAGCGCGTGCAGCAGCGCCTCACCGTCCACGTACAGGCAGGAGAACGTCACCAGGTGCGGGAGCCGGTCCACCGGGTCGCCGACCACCTCCACGTCCGGCACCTCCGCCGCCACCCGGGCCCGGATCCGGTCCACCAACGGCGTCAACCGAGCCGCCTCGGTGGCGGCGTCGGCCGCCGCCGCGCGCAGGCTCGCCGCCGCGGCCACCACCGCCGGCAGGTTCACCACCCCCGGGGTACGCCCCGACTCCCGCTCGTCGGCCGGGTACGGCGACTCCCACCGGGTGCCCTTGCGCACCACGAGCAGGCCGACGCCGGGCGGCCCACCCCACTTGTGCGCGCTGCCGGTGAGCACCGACCAGCCCGACGGCAGCGGCGCCCGGCCGACGAGCTGCGCCGCGTCCACGTACAGCGGCACCCCCGCCTCGGCGCAGAGTTCCGCCGCGGCCGGCACCGGCTGCACCGTGCCCACCTCGTGGCTGGCCCCGATCAGCGCCGCGAGGGCCACCCCGGGCGCGGCCACCGCCGCCGCCCAGGCGTCCAGGTCCAGCCGTCCGGACCGGTCCACCGGTACGGAGACCGCCGCGCCGCCGCCGGCGACGTGCCGCGCCGCGGCGTGCAACACCGCCGAGTGTTCGATCGCCGAGTGCGCGAGCGTCGTACCGGCCCGGCGTCGCCCGGCCAGGCCACCCAGCACGGCGGCGTGCGCGGCGGCCGTACCGCTGGGGGTGAAGGACAGCTCGTCGGCGCGGACGCCGAGGGTCTGCGCGGCGGCCTCCCGGGCGGCGTCGAGGAGCTGGCGGGCCCGGCGGGCCGGCGCGTAGAGCCGGGCCGGGTCCGCCCAGCCGTCGTCCAGGGCGGCCAGCATCGCCTGCCGCGCGACCGGGTGGAGCGGTGCGGCGGTGGCGGCGTCCAGGTAGACCGGCGAGTCACTCATGACGCTCCACGCTATCGCCCGGGTACGCCCAAGATCCCCCCGATGGGGGCGGACAGTGACCCCAACACGGTCAGGCCGGTCATGGTCGAGTAATCTGCGACCGTCGGTGACGCCTTTGCCGTCGGTGTCAGGGAAACAACCGCCGCGGCGCGCTAGGGAGGCAGGACCAGGTGGTCGCAAGGAGTTCGGAGGTACGGCCGTCGGCCGTACGGCACAGCGCTTCCCCGGGGGCCGGTGGGCGTCGGCGTGGTGCTGGGCGGATCGCCGGGCTCGGTCTCGGCGGAGCGGCGCTGCTTGTCGCGCTCACCGGCTGTGACGTCGGCAAGACCTTCGGCGGCTTCGGCTGGCCGCAGGGTGGCATCACGCCCGAGTCGAACCGGATGTACGACCTGTGGATCGCCTCCTGCATCGCGGCGCTCGCGGTCGGCGTGTTCGTCTGGGGCCTGATCTTCTGGTGCGTGATCCGCTACCGCAAGCGCGGCAACGAGCTGCCGGTGCAGACCCGCTACAACCTGCCGATGGAGTTTCTCTACACCATCGCGCCGATCCTCGTGGTCTCCGTGCTCTTCTACTACACGGCGGTCGTGCAGACCGATGTGGTGAACGAGTCGAAGAACCCCGACGTCACCGTCGAGGTCGTCGCCTTCAAGTGGAACTGGCAGTTCAACTACCGCGACGGACAGGGCCGCGACGCCAACACCGTCGCCTCGGTGCTGGGCACCAGCGAGGTCATCCCGGTGCTGGTGCTGCCGAGCGGCCGGTCGATCCGGTTCGAGGAGCAGAGCCGCGACGTCATCCACTCGTTCTGGGTGCCGGAGCTGCTGTTCAAGCGCGACGTGATGCCGGGCAACATCCGGAACTCCTTCGAGGTCTCCAGCATCGACCAGGAGGGCGCGTTCGTCGGCCGCTGCGCCGAGCTGTGCGGCAGCTACCACGCGTTCATGAACTTCGAGCTGCGGGTCGTCTCGCCGGACAAGTACGAGCAGTTCCTGGCCGCCAAGAAGGGCGGCAGCTCGACCCAGGACGCGCTCAAGGCGATCGGCGTGGACGAGTACGCCACCACCACGAAGCCCTTCGACACGCGGCGCAACACCGCCAACTTCAACCCGTCCGACGCGACGGCCGGCGCGGGAAGCTGAGGGGTCCGGCATGAAGACCGAGTGGAAGATCTTTCTGACCATCGCCGGGTTCCTCCTCGGCGCCACCATCCTCTACGGCGCGTGGACGCACGGCGAGGGCGGCAACGTCGAGTGGGTCGGCACCGTCGCCCTGCTGCTGTCCTTCCTGCTGTGCGCGATGTGCGGCGGCTTCTTCTGGTTCGTCTCCCGCCGGATCGACCTGCGTCCGGAAGACCGGCCGGACGGCGAGATCGCCGACGGCGCCGGTGAGATCGGCTTCTTCAGCCCGGGCAGCTACTGGCCGTTCGGCCTGGCCCTGGCCGCCGCGATCGCCGGCCTGGGGCTCGTGTTCTGGCAGTTCTGGCTGCTGGGGCTGGGCCTGGTGGCGGTGGTCTTCGCCGCGTGCGGGCTCCTCTTCGAGTACTACTCCGGCACCCGCCGCACCGCCGAGCACTGACCCCTCTCCGACCGTCGCAGGCCCGCGTCCCCCACCGGGGGCCGCGGGCCTGCCGCTTCCCCTCCCTCCTCTTGCCCCACCCCCCCCGCCCACGCGGGGCTGCCTCCCCAGCCCCTGTCCTTCCCCGGGCGCGCCTGCCCCCGTTGATCATGAGGTTGGCGGCGACAATCCGGACAACCGATGCCGCCAACCTCATGATCAACGGGCCTGGTCATCGATCCGCGGCCTACCGTCCTCTGCTCGGCGCCCGTCGCCTGGTCATGGGTTGCCGACTGCGAGGTCGGTCGTCGGTAGCGGCGCGACCTCTTGGCCGTCGGCCTGGAGCCACCAGGGGTGGCGCGGGGTCGACAACGGTGGGGCGATGCACCGGGTGGACGGATCGGATTCGACGCGAGGGGTCGGCGTCGATCAGAGATCTTGGTAGGCGGGACGTGCATCTTGGAGAGTGGTCCCGGGTGGGGAGTGAGCGCGGGCGGAGCCTGTGCTGCGCCGGTGGAGACCGCGCTCTGCTCGGCGGCGTCAGCCCGCTGTCTGCGCTTGTCGGCCGTCCGCTCGGGGAGAGGGAGCGCCCGCCTCCGGACGGACCTGCCCGGATTGCGGTCGCTCGCCCTGCCCGGCGGTCGGTCGCCGGTCCGGCGGCGTGGCGGTGGGGGAGGGCCAGGCTGCGGCGTCGACCGGCGGGTGGGGCGGGGTGGCGGGGTGGGTCAGGCGGCGTGGCGGTGAGAGGGGCGTGGCGCGCGCCGGCGGGTCGGGCGGAACGCGATCATGGCGACCAGCATGGCCGCCCCGCAGCCCGTGCACACCAGCTCGGGGCAGTCGGCGCCGTGCCCGTCGCCGCAGAACGGCGTCTCGAACAGCACGACGCCCTCACAGCTGTCGCAGTAGAGTTCGCGGTCCGACACGGGCGTCTCCTCTCGCTCCGGCCGGCCGAGGCGGGGAGCCATCGCCCCAACAGAACCATCGACCGAAAGCGGAAAATTACTCCCCTGTAGTTTGGCACGCGGGTATGACAGGGACCCGTTCAGGCGGCGCGCGCGACGTCCAGCCAGCGGTCCAGCACGGCCGCGGCGGCACCCGAGTCGACCGACTCGGCGGCCCGGCCGAGGTTGGCGCGCAGCGCCTCGTGCAGGTCACCGTCGAGCGGACCCTGGGTCGCCAGTGCCGCCGCGGCGTTCACCAGCACGGCGTCCCGCACCGGGCCGGTCTCGCCGGCCAGCAGCCGCCGGACCACGTCGGCGTTGTGGACCGCGTCTCCGCCCCGCAGGTCCGCCAGGGTCGCCCGGGGCACCCCGAGCTCCGTCGCGTCCAGCAGCACCTCCCGGACGGCGCCCTGCTGGGCGACCCAGACGCGGGTCGGGGCGCCGGTGCTGAACTCGTCCAGCCCGTCCTCGCCGCGCAGCACGACCGCCGAGTCGCCGCGGGCCGCGAAGACGGCCGCCATCACAGGTGCCATCCGCCGGTCGAAGCAGCCGACCGCAGCCGCGCGGGGCCGTGCCGGGTTGGTCAGCGGACCGAGAAAGTTGAACGCCGTGGGGATGCCGATCTCCCGCCGTACCGGGCCGGTGTGCCGCATGCCCGGGTGGAACCGGGCGGCGAAGCAGAAACCGATGCCGGCCTCGGTGACGCAGCGGGCCACCTGCTCCGGCGTCAGGTCGAGGGGCACCCCGAGCTGCTCCAGCACGTCCGCGGTGCCGCAGGAGGAGGAGGCGGCCCGGTTGCCGTGCTTGACCACGCGTACCCCGGCGCCGGCGGCCACGAGCGCCGCCATGGTGGAGATGTTGACCGTGTGGGCGAGGTCCCCGCCGGTGCCCACCACGTCGAGCGCGGTGGCGCGGACGTCCTCGGGCAGGCGCACCGGCACCGCGCGGGTCAGCATCGTCTCGACCAGGCCGCCCAACTCGGACGGTGTCTCGCCCTTGGTGCGCAACGCCACGACGAAGCCGGCGATCTGGGCCGGGGTGGCCGAGCCGGCCATGATCTCGCCCATCGCCCAGGCGGTGTCGGCGGTGGAGAGCTCCTCGCCGCGCAGCAGCGCGTTGAGCAGAAGCGGCCAGGTCCGTTCGCCCATGGCGGGCCTCCCGAGCGGCGTGAGTGAAGCAGTGGGGCGCGCCACGGCCGCGTCGCCGTGGCGTCGAGGGGATTGGTGCCGCGGGGGTGGATCAGGCCGCGGCGTGGGTGCGGCCCAGCAGCTCGGCCACGGTGCTGCCGGCGGTCACCGGGTCCAGCGGGTGGGTCAGCGTGGCGTCGACCTCGGCGTACGCGGCCAGCCACCGGTCGGCGGCGCGGGCCAGCACGACGCAGGTCGGCGGCGCGTCGTCCCGGTCGTCCTTGATCTGCCGGGCGATGCCGATGCCGCCGCCGGGGCTCGCCTCACCGTCGAGCAGGAGCAGGTCGATCTCGTAGTCGTCGACCAGCCGGACGCAGCCGGCGTAGTCGGCGGCCTCGACGAACTCGATCTCGATGCCGGGTGCCGGGCGGGTGCCGACGGCGAGCCGCATCCGGTCCCGGACCTTCGGGTCGTCGCTGTAGAGCAGGACGGTGCAAAGACGATCGCTCATCGTGACGTGGCTCCCACCTCGTAGCTGCCCGCTGATCGTAGCGGTCGTCACAGTCAGCCCGTGGGCCCGGCCCCGGCGCTCGCCTCGGCAGCGCGTTCGCGGGCCTCCTGGCGGTCGAGCTCGCGGTCGAGCCGGCGGGCCTCGCGCTCGGACTGCTTGATCCACTGCACCACCAGCACGGCGAGCATGGTGACGCTGACGAACTCGCCGCCGGCCCAGAGGATGCCACCGGCGACCACCTGGTCGTTGCGGGGGTCGGACCAGGCCAGGTTCAGCGACGGGTACCAGTCGCCGCCGAGCAGCGTGGCGCTCTGCATGATGGTGAGCCCGAGAACGGTGTGGAACGGCACGGACAGCAGCATGAGCAGCGCGCGGGCCGGGTAGGGCCAGCGGCCGGGTAGCGGGTCCAGGCCGAGCAGCGGCCAGAAGAAGACGCAGCCGGTCAGGATGAAGTGGGCGTGCACCAGCTCGTGCGCCCACTCGTGCCGCAGGGTGAACTCGTAGAGGTTGGTGAAGTAGAGCACGAACGGGTTCGCCACGAAGATGGCGAACGCCACGAGCGGGAAGGTGTAGATCCGGGCCACCCGGCTGTGCACGACCGCGAGCAGCCGCTTGCGGGGTCGCACCGGCAGCGTGCGCAGCGCCAGCGTCACCGGGGCGCCGAGGGCCAGGAAGATCGGCGCGACCATGGCCAGCACCATGTGCTGCACCATGTGCACGGAGAGCAGTGCGGTGTCGTACGCGCCGAGCCCGCTGACCGTGACCAGGGCGATGCCGCCCAGCCCAGGGCCGAGGAACGCCACCGTGCGGAGCACCGGCCAGCGGTCGCCGCGCAGCCGCAGCCGGTGCACCCCGTAGAGGTAGAGCCCGGCGGCGAGCACCAGGCCGAGGGTGAGCCAGCTCTCCAGCCGCGTCTCGGTGAGCACCCGGGCCACGGTGAACGGCGGCGGGGCGGCCTCGCCTCCGGCGGCCAGGGTCGCCGAGGTGGCGGCCGGGATCTGATCGACGTGCAGCACGCTTTTCAGCGTAGGTCAGGCGAAGCGGACGACCACGATCGGGCCACCGTGGGTGCGGGTTTGCCACCCCGCTGATCGTCGGTCCCGGTCAAGGGCAATAATGACCGCGTGACTGCGGCCCCAGCCATTGACAAGAGCCGGATCCATTCTCTGACGCGGCCCAACATGGTCAGCGTCGGGACGATCGTCTGGCTCTCCAGCGAACTCATGTTCTTCGCGGCGCTGTTCGCGATGTACTTCTCGATCCGCGCGGCGGCGCCGGAGCAGTGGGAGAAGCACACCGAGGTGCTGAACATCCCGTACGCGACCACCTTCACGGTGATCCTCGTGCTTTCCTCGGTGACCTGCCAGCTCGGTGTCTTCGCGGCCGAGAAGGGCGACGTCCACGCCCTGCGCCGGTGGTTCACGATCACCTTCGTGATGGGTCTGATCTTCGTGCTCGGCCAGGCGAACGAGTACCGGACCCTGGTGCACGAGGGCGTCAAGATCAACGAAGACGGTTACGGCTCGATGTTCTACCTGACCACGGGCTTCCACGGTCTGCACGTGACCGGCGGTCTGATCGCCTTCATCATCTTCATGGTCCGGACCACCATGGGCCGGTTCACCCCGGCCCAGGCCACCTCGGCGATCGTCGTGTCCTACTACTGGCACTTCGTCGACGTCGTGTGGATCGGGCTGTACGCCATGATCTACTGGCTTCAGTGATCTTGGCGCGTCACGAACCGCGCCGCTGCTCCGTCCCCTGAGACAAGGTCCAACCGGTTAAGGACACAGGTCATGACTTCTGACAACGACCGCCGACGCGGTCTGCTCGCGCGACTGCGCGGGCGGCCCGTAGCGCGCAGCAGGGGCCGCCGCCGGCTGGGTGCCGCGGTCCGGCTGGCCGCCGCGCTGATGCTTGCCGGCGGCGCCTACACCGTTTTCGCCCCGGGCGTGCAGGCGCAGGACAACCCGCCCCTGACCGCCGCCGCCAACGAGGGCAAGGCGCTGTTCGACGTGAGCTGTGTGACCTGTCACGGTCGCAACGCCCAGGGCGTCGAGGGTCGGGGGCCGAGCCTGATCGGCGTCGGGTCGGCGTCGGTCGAGTTCCAGGTCGGCAGCGGTCGCATGCCGATGGCCCGGCAGGAGGCCCAGGCCATGCGCAAGCCTCCGCAGTTCACCGACGAGCAGGTGCGCCAGCTCGGCCAGTACATCCAGGAGCTCGGCGGCGGCCCGCAGGTGCCGTCGGGCAACCTGCGTGACGGCGCCAACATGTCCACCGGCGGCGAGCTGTTCCGGATCAACTGCTCGCAGTGCCACGCGTTCGGCGGCGGCGGCGGCGCCCTTTCCTCGGGCAAGTACGCGCCGAGCCTGAAGCCGGCCAGCGACCGGCAGATCTACGCCGCCATGCTGAGCGGCCCGCAGAACATGCCGGTGTTCGGCGACAACCAGATCACGCCGGAGGAGAAGGCGGACATCATCGCCTACATCCAGGAGACGCTGAAGAGCGACCAGGACCAGGGCGGGTTCAACCTGGGCCGGTACGGCCCGTCGACCGAGGGCCTGGCGATCTTCCTGGTCGGCATCGTCGCGCTGGTCTTCACCAGCCTGTGGATCGCGGGCAAGTCGTGACCCGGCCGAACATCTGTATCATTGCCCTGGTGCCGGCCACCGGCGCCACGCGTAGCGAGGTGACGGCATGAGCACCCACACCGAGCACCAGGCCCCGCAGGGCCGGGAGCCGGTCGACGTGAACGACCCCCGGCTCTCCCGGTTCGACGTCGTCCTGGAGGGCGCCCGTCGGGACGACATCGAGATCGTCCACTACGAGGAGCAGGTGGTCCCGGGCAGCCGGGCGGAGCGCCGGCTGACCCGTACGGTCGCCCTGATGTTCCTGCTGACCGGCGTCGCCGCCACCGCCTTCCTGGTGATCTACATCTGGTGGCCGTGGCAGTGGGAGGCCGGCCGGGGCGGCGACAAGCTCTACACCCCGCTGCTCGGCCTGACCCTCGGCCTGGCTCTCCTCGGCATCGGCTTCGGCATCCTCACCTGGGGCAAGAAGCTGCTGCCCAAGGAGGTCTCGATCCAGGACCGGCACGACCAGGCCGCCAACCCGCAGGATCGCAAGATCACCGGCGAGACGATGCTCTACCTGGCCGACGAGCTCGGCGTGAAGCGTCGTCCGCTGCTCGGCATCTCGCTGCTCGCCGGCCTCGCGCCGGTCGGCGCGGTCGCCGCGGCGCCGCTCATCGGCGGTCTGATCGAGCAGCCGCACAAGGACAACCAGATGTTCACCACCGGCTTCGCGCCGGCCGAGGGCGGCGAGAAGATCCGGCTGATCCGCGAGGACGGCCGGCCGATCCGCCCGGCGGACGTCAGCGTCGGCGGCCAGCTCACCGTGTTCCCGGGCATCGAGGGCGGGGTCAGCAACAAGCACGCCGACTCGCCGACCCTGCTGATCCACCTGCGCGAGGACGACGCGCAGAAGTCGCGCGCCGCCAACGAGCGCAAGGGTCGCGGCGACTTCATGTGGGGCAACTTCGTCGCATACTCCAAGATCTGCACCCACGCCGGATGCCCGGCGAGCCTCTACGAGCAGCAGACCAACCGCCTGCTCTGCCCCTGCCACCAGTCCCAGTTCCTCATCACCGACAACGCCAAGCCGATCTTCGGCCCGGCGAACCGGCCGCTGCCGCAGCTGCCGATCGAGGTGGACGAGGAGGGCTTCTTCGTGGCGAGGTCCGACTACACCGAGACCATCGGTCCCGACTTCTGGGAGCGGCCATGAAGCGCCGAAAGTTCGATGCGGCCGCGCTGCCGGCCAAGACCGCCGGGGCGGTGGACGACCGGTTCCAGGTCGCCACGCCGCTGCGCCGGCTGCTGAACAAGGTCTTCCCCGACCACTGGTCCTTCCTGCTCGGCGAGATCGCGCTCTTCTCGTTCGTGATCCTGCTGCTGACCGGTGTGTTCCTGACCTTCTTCTACGAGCCGGCGATGACCGAGGTGACCTACGACGGCAGCTACGCGCCGTTGCGGGGCACCCCGATGTCCGCCGCGTACGCCTCCAGCCTGGACATCTCGTTCGATGTCCGGGGTGGCCTGATCATGCGGCAGATGCACCACTGGTCGGCGCTGCTGTTCATGGCCGCGATCGTGGTGCACATGCTCCGGATCTTCTTCACCGGCGCCTTCCGCAAGCCGCGTGAGGCCAACTGGATCATCGGCTCGCTGCTGTTCTGGGTGGGCTTCCTGGCCGGCTTCACCGGCTACTCGCTGCCGGACGACGGCCTGTCCGGCACCGGTCTGCGGATCGCCTCCGGCATCATCCTGTCGAT
Source organism: Micromonospora sp. WMMD975 (assembly GCF_029581215.1). Classification (NCBI taxonomy): domain Bacteria; kingdom Bacillati; phylum Actinomycetota; class Actinomycetes; order Micromonosporales; family Micromonosporaceae; genus Micromonospora; species Micromonospora sp. WMMD975. The sequence goes on along the minus strand of NZ_CP120739.1, from coordinate 3,994,222 downwards.
CCCGGTGATCGGCTCCTGGGTCAGCTCGTCGATCTTCGGCGGGGAGTTCCCCGGCACGATCATCATCAGCCGCTTCTTCATCGCCCACGTGCTGCTCATCCCGGGTCTGCTGGTGGCGCTGATCAGCGTGCACCTGGGCCTGGTGTTCAAGCAGAAGCACACCCAGTGGCCCGGCCCCGGCCGGACCAACGACAACGTGGTCGGCGAGCGGATGTTCCCGCGCTACGCGCTCAAGCAGGGCGGCTTCTTCATGGTCGTCTTCGGCGTGGTCGCGCTGATGGGCGGTCTCTTCCAGATCAACCCGATCTGGTACTTCGGCCCGTACGAGGCGTGGGTGGTCTCGGCGGCCAGCCAGCCCGACTGGTACGTCATGTTCCTCGACGGCTCGACCCGACTCATGCCGGGTTGGGAGATCAGCATTCCGATCGGCGACGGGTACGTCATCCCGCCGTTGTTCTGGCCGACGGTCGTGCTCCCGGGCATCCTGGTGGGCCTGTCGACGATGTACCCGTTCCTGGAGGCACGCCGCCTCAAGGACTACCGGCACCACAACCTGCTCCAGCGGCCCCGGGACGTGCCGGCACGGACCGCGGTCGGCGCCATGGCGGTCGCCTTCTACGTGGTGTTGACGCTCTCCGGCGCCAACGACGTGATCGCCGACAAGTTCCACATCAGTTTGAACGCGATGACGTGGGCCGGGCGGGTGGGCCTGCTGGTGATCCCGCCGCTTGCCTACTACGTCACCTACCGGCTCTGCCTGGGTCTCCAGCAGCACGACCGGGAGGTGCTGGCCCACGGCGTGGAGACCGGCATCATCAAGCGGCTGCCCGACGGCCGGTTCGTCGAGGTCCACCAGCCGCTCACGTCGGCCGACGGGCACGACGGCCACGCGCCGGCGCTCGACTACGCCGGCTGGGTGGTGCCGAAGAAGATGAACCGGCTCGGTGCCCTCGGGCCGGCGATCCGGGGCTTCTTCTACCCGATCGAGAAGCCGGCCGAGGCGCCCGTCTCGCCGGGTCACCCCCCGGTGGAGCCCCGCGGAGAGCGGGAGCAGATCAGCAGCGGCGAGGGCCGTCGCTGACGCACGCGGAAACGGACGTGGCGCCCGCCGGGGGATCCGGTGGGCGCCACGCTCATTTCCGCCCAGCCGTTAAGGCGGGGGCCCCGCTTAACGCTTTCGGAGGTGGCGGGGCCCCCGCTTAACAGTCACCGCCCCCGACCCAGACGGGTGGAATCGCAGGAATAACCCCGGTCAGCCGGGTATCCGTGCGGTCCGACGTCTCATGGGGGAGGAACGCATGTGGGGAATCAAACGCCTGGGCCTGCTGGCCGCGCTGGTGGTGGTGGGACTGGCGCCGGCCGCGGCGACGCAGGCGGCGGCGCAGCCGTCGACGCAGGACACCCAGTATCTGCAGGCGTTGCACCAGGTCAACCTGTTCGAGATCACCGCCGGTAACCTGGCCCAGCAGAAGGGCCACAACCAGCAGGTCAAGGACCTGGGCAAGATGTTCGTCACGGACCACACCCAGCTGGACCAGACCGTGAAGTCGACCGCCCAGCAGCTCAACGTGCAGTTGCCGGCGGACCCGACGGCCGACCAGCAGAAGGTCCTCGACAAGCTGAACGGCCTCAACGGGGCCCAGTTCGACAAGGCGTGGGTGACCGCCCAGCTCGCCGGCCACGTCCAGGCGATCCAGGCCACCCAGACCGAGATCTCACAGGGCTCCGAGCAGTCCGTGGTGCAGATCGCCCAGGATGCGCTGCCGGTCCTCCAGGCGCACTACGACGCGCTGGTGGCCCTGGCCCAGACCCTGGGCGTCCCGGTGCCGCAGACCAGCGGCAGCGGCACGCCCAGCCCGGGCGGCACCGAGTCGCCGGGAACGGGCGGCACCGAGTCGCCGGCTCCGGGCGGCACCGGGACCGAGGAGCCCGCTCCGGGCACCACGGAGACCCCGGCGCCCGCGCAGAGCTGACCAGCCGCGACGGCCGACGGTGGCCGGTCCGCCCGCACCCGGGCGGGCCGGCCACCCGCGCGTCAGTCGGTGTTTTCGAGCCCGATCGCGAACGCCGCCTCCAGGTCGTGCTGCGAGTAGGCGCGGAACGCGATGTGCGACTCGGTGTTCAGCACGCCGGGCACCTTGGAGATGCTGCCGGCGATGACCTGGGCGATCTGCTCGAACTCGCGGACCCGGACCATGGCGATCAGGTCGACGTGCCCGGCCACCGAGTAGACCTCGCTGACGCCGGGCAGGTTGGCCAGGTTCTCGGCCACCTCGGGGATGGAGTCGGTGGCGCAGTCGATCAGCACGATCGCGGTGATCACGGGACGTTTCTCCGTTCGTCGGCGACGAGGCCCATGCTAGTGCGGTGCGGTCACCGCGCGGCCGGGACGGTCAGGTCGGCACCGGCCCGGATCACGCCGTCGAGGCGTTCCCCGGCGGCGACCGTCGCACCCGGCCAGATCACCGACCGGTCCACCGTGCCGTGCACCCGCGCGCCCGCGCCGACCACCGAGCGGGTGACCGGCCCGTCCACCGTCGCGGCCGGGTCGACCAGCCCGTCCGGCCCGGCGGCATGCAGGTTCGCGGCCAGGTAGTCGGCCGGCGTGCCGGTGTCGTAGAACGTCCCCCGGTAGGGGACCACGGTCAGCGCGCCGGCCGCCTCCGCCGGCCGCCACACCGCCCGGACCAGATCACCGAACTCCGGCGGCAGGTCGCGGACCAGCCGCCAGGGCAACAGCGAGAACCCGACGAAGCGGTGGCCGGCGAAGGTGCCGGGGGCGTCCGGGTCGTCCGCCGGCTGACCGAGCAGGCGTACGCTCCGCCCGTCCCAGCCGTCGAGCAGCGCGGCCACGTCCGCACCGGGCGGGGCCGCCGGATCGGCGAGGTACGCGTCGGCGTTGCCGACAAGCACGCCCCGCCCCGCGATCCAGTCCCGTAACCGGCCCACGCCGCCCGCGGTGCCCAGCGGATCGCCGGGCTCGACCGACAGGTGCGCCCGGTCGCCGACCCGGGCGACCACCTGACCGCCCAGGTGGCAGGCGTTCACCGCGACTCGGTCCGGGCCGGTCAGCCCGAGCCCGGCCAGTCGGGCCAGCGCCCGGTCGAGCAGCGGCACGTTCGCGACCGGGCAGAGCGCCTTCGGCACCCGCTCGGTCAGCGGGCGCAGCCGGGTGCCCGCGCCGGCCGCCAGCACCACCGCGCACACCTCGACGCCCGCCAACGGTCCGCTGCTCACCGGGCCTTCGGTCACGCCGCCGTCCGCTGTGGGGCCACCAGCCGTCCGGCTGTCCAGCGCCGGGCCGTCCGACGCGCGGTCGTTCGAGGCCCGGCCGTCCGACGCGCGGTCGTTCGACGCGCGGTCGTCCGCAGCCGGGGTGGTCACGAGGCGGGCGGCGTCGGCGGGACCTCGCCGGCGCGCGGGCCGATGCCGTAGTGGGCGAGCAGGTTGGCGGTGGCGCGGCTGAGCCGGGGCAGGTCGTCCAGCGGGTGCCAGGCGGCCTCGAGGACCTCCGCCCCGTCCACCGTCAGCTCGGTGCGCGACGCCGGCACCTCCGCCTCGAAGACCATGTCGACCCAGCCCTTGGCGTGCACCACCGCGTTCGGCACGGCCGGCCGGAGCAGGTCGGGGGAGAGCCGGACGCCGGACTCCTCGTGCAACTCCCGGGCGGCGCCGGCCACCGGCGCCTCACCGCGTTGCAGCAGGCCGGCCGGCAGGGTCCAGCTGTAGCCGGGCGGCTGGCGCAGCAGCAGGATCCGACCCGCGCCGTCAGCCTCGGTGTCCCGGACCAGCGTGACCGCGCCCACGATGTACTTCGGGACGGCCAGCCGGACCAGCCGCCGCCGCAACGGGACCGGGAGCCGGTAGAAAACCCGGTAGCCGAGGGCCCGTCCGGTGGCACGCGCGCGGGGGATCATGCCGTCCAGGCTAGTGGCCGGCGGGTCGGGGCGGGCGAATGCCCCTCGTGTCACTGCCGATGGTCGACCAGGTCGATCAACTGTCGGACCACCGTGTCGGGCTCGACCGAGCGGTCGAAGACGGCCACCAGCAGCGTCTCCAGGTCGGGATAACCCAGCTCCTCGGAGAGCCGCAGCAGCGGCAGGTCGCTGGCGAGGCCCCGGTTGTGCGTACGCAGCGCCAGGCCGATCGAGGCCCGGCCGAGGCGGACCTTGTCGGCGATCGAGATGCCCGGCTCGGTGTGCTCGGCGAACCACCTGTTGATCTGCATCTGCGCGTGCGGCGACTTGACGAAGCCCAGCCACTCCCGGCGCGGCCCGCGCGGGGCCACGTCGGCCTCGAAGCCGCTCTCGGCGTCGCTCTCGGTGAAGATCTCCACCACGTCGCCCTCCTCCAGCTCGGAGGAGAGCGGGGCCAACCGGCCGTTGATCCGGGCGGCGAGGCAATGGTCGCCGCGTTCGGTGCCCAGCTCGTACGCGAGGTCGACCGGGGTGGCGCCGGCCGGCAGCACGACCTGCCGGCCGTCGGCGACCACCTGGATCTGCGCCTCGGCCAGGTCGCAGCGCAGCGACGCCATGAACTGGGTCGGGTCGACGGTCCCCTGCTCCCAGTCGAGCACCCGGCGCAGCCAGGCCAACTCGTCCGCCCGGGCGGCGGCCCGGTCCGCCGCCGCCGGGAAGCGGTAGTGCGCGGCCACGCCGTACTCCGCGGAGCGGTGCATCTCGGTGGTGCGGATCAGCACCTCCACCGTACGGTCCTGCGGGCCGCAGACGCTCGTGTGCAACGACCGGTAGAGGTTGTTCTTCGGGGAGGCGATGAAGTCCTTGAAGCGGCCCGGCACCGGACGCCAGAGCCCGTGCACGGCGCCGAGCGCGGCATAGCAGTCGGTCGGCGGGCCGTCCACCACGATGGCGATGCGAGGCAGGTCGAAGGGGGCGGTGTGGTCGCCGGCGACGGTGTCCTTCCAGATCGAGTAGAGGTGCCGGGGGCGGGGGGAGACCTCGGCGTCCACCCGGCTGCGGCGTAGCGCCACCCGGGTGCGGGCCACCACGTCGGCCAGGTAGGCGTCCCAGCCCGGCCGGTCGTGCACGAACCGGGCGATCCGCGCGTGCTCCTCGGGCCGCAGGTGCAGCAGCACCACGTCGTCCAGCTCGCGTTTGAGGGTCTGGATGCCCAGCCGGTCGCAGAGCGGGACCAGCACCTCAAGCGTCTTGCGGGCGATCCGCTCGCGGGAGGCGGCGGAGCGAACCCCGAGCGTGCGCATGTTGTGCAGCCGGTCGGCGAGCTTGATGACGAGCACCCGTACGTCCTTGCCCGCCGCCACGATCATCTTGCGGACGGTCTCCGCCTCGGCGGCCGTGCCGTAGAACGCCTTGTCGAACTTGGTCACCCCGTCGACCAGGTGGGCCACCTCGCGGCCGAAGTCCTCCTGGAGCGCCTGGAGGGTGTAGCGGGTGTCCTCCACCGTGTCGTGCAGCAGCGCCGCGACCAGGGTGGTGGTGTCCATGCCGAGGTCGGCGCAGATCTGTGCCACCGCGAACGGGTGGGTGATGTAGGGCTCGCCGCTCTTGCGGAACTGACCACGGTGCATGTTGTCGGCGATCGTGTACGCCCGGCGCAGCACCGAGGCGTCGGCGCTGGGGTGGATGCCGCGGTGCGCGCGGACCAGGGCGGTGACCGGGTCGCCGTCGGCGGTGGGCCAGGTGAGCAGCGAGCGCAACCGGCGGGTGAGCGGCAGCTCTCCCTGGGTCGGAAGGGAGCCGCCCAGGGCGGCGCCGTGTCCGGCGTCGACGTCCACCTGGGACACCTCCTCACCCCGGCCCTCGGTCGCCGGGGCCGGCGACCGGGAGCAGGCCCGCGAAATCGGGCAGGTCTGCACTTCTTTAACAGACTAAGGGAGCGGACGTAGTCCGATCGGTCACTTGGTCATGAGCGTTCGGTCGAGAGTTTGTGGGATCCGCCGTTCTCGGCCTTGGCCAGCAGGTCGCGGAAACGCCCCGCGCCGGCCACCGGCGAGGCCCAGCCGGCGGTCGTCTCGACCAACCGGGTCTCCGGGCGCTCCAACCAGGACAGGATCCGTTCGGTCTCCTCGGCGGTGGCGGCCGGCACCGGACCGTGCCCGGGCAGCACGGTCTCGGCGGTGGCCCGGATCGCCGTGATGGTCGGTCGCGGGTGGACACCGGGCGGGGACACCCCGGCCCCGGCCAGCCGACCGTGCCGGACCAGGGCCAGCTCCCAGCCGCCCCGGGCAGCCGGCCGGGCGGCGGCCAGCTCGGCGATCCCGGTCAGCGCGGCCAGGCGCTGCATGCGGACCGCCGCCCGCAGCACCGCGGCCAGCCGGGCGCGGACCACCGCCGCCTCCTCGTAGCGGTGGGCGGTGGCGAGCACCTCGATCCGGGCGAGCAGGGCGTCGACCACCACCGCGGGATCGTCCCGGGTGGCGGTGCGGAACGGGGCGGCGGCCCGGCGGTCGTACTCCTCCGGGGTGATCCGGTGCTCGCAGGGCGCCGGGCAGCGACCCAGCTCGGCCAGCGCGCAGGCCGGCATGGTGGTGCGGCGGGAGAGCCGGTGGGTGCACTGCCGCAGCGGCACCGCGTCGTGGAAGCCGGCGGCGGCCAGCTCGGCGGCCTGCTTCGAGCGGAACGGGCCGAGGTAGGCCGCGTCGGTGGGCCCGAGGTCACGCACGACCGACAACCGGGGGTACGCCTCGTCGGTGAGCTTCAGCCAGACCTGGCGCTCCGGATATTTCGACCGGCGATTGTACGGCGGGGCGTGCGCGGCGATCAGCCGCAGCTCGCGGACCTCGGCCTCCAACGAGTGGGCGCACTCGACCGCCTCCACCCGCTCGGCGGCGGCGAGCATCTCGGAGATCCGGGCCCGCTTCTCGGCGGCGGTGAAGTAGCTGCGTACCCGGGTGGCGATGTCGACGGACGTGCCGACGTAGAGCGGACGGTCGTCGGCGGCCCGGAAGATGTAGACGCCCGGAACCTTCGGCAGCCCGTCGGCGAGGTGCCGCTTGCGGCGCTGGGTCGGGGTGACCGCGCGGGCGAACTCGATCGCCTCGCCGACGGTGTCGACCCGGTGCCCGCCCAGCCGGCCGATCAACCCGTGCAGCACGTCGACGGTGGCCTTGGCATCGTCGAGCGCCCGGTGGGTGGGCTGGACGGCGGTGCGGAAGTAGGCGGCGAGCGTGCCCAGCTTGCGGTTGGGCACCTCGTCGCGGGTGAGCACCCGCCGGGCCAGCGCGGCGGTGTCCAGCACCCGCGGACTGGGCCAGCGGTAGCCGTGCCGGGCGCAGGCGGCCTTGAGGAAACCCACGTCGTAGGGGGCGTTGTGGGCGACGAGCACGGCGTCGGTGAGGAACTCCAGGAAGCTCGGCAGCACCTGCTCGATCGGCGGGGCCGGCAGCAGCATGGCCTGGGTGATCCCGGTCAGCACGGTGATGAACGGCGGGATCGGCACGCCCGGGTTGACGAGCGTGGCGAGCACGCCCAGCTCCTCGCCGCCGCGGACCTTCACGGCGCCGATCTCGGTGATCCCGCCGCCGTCCGGCGCGCCGCCCGTGGTCTCCAGGTCGACCACCACGAAGGTGGTCGCGTAGAGCGGCAGCGCGGGATCGACCCCGCCGCCCGCCTCCCGGTCCAGCCCGGCCAGCGCCTCCTGGACGTACTCCGCACCCGTCACCCGCGGGACGGTAACGGCACGGTCCGACACTCCCGTCACTGCCGCCCCACCGTTACCACGGGGGTACGATGAGAGATCGGCTCACTCACCGGGCGGTGGGCCCGTTCGGGGTGGGAGACTTGCCACATGCCCCTCGCCGAGCCGCACGACGACCGCTCCTCCGTGGCGGAGCCGGTGGCCGGCGTGCCCGAGGCCGGTGCGGATGCGTCGACGGTCGAGCCCGAGCCCGAGCCCGAGCCCACCCTCCCCGAGCCGGTCCGGCAGCGGATCGTCGCACTGACCGCGGCCGTGCTGCCCGGGCTGCCCGCCGACGAGGTGCCGGTGCCGCTGCGGCGGATCGCCAAGTTCGCGCCGAACCGTCGCGCCCGGCTCGGCGCCCCGGTGATCGCCGCCCAGCTCACCGCCGATCCGCTGTTTCGGCAGCGGGTCACCGCCCGGGTGCTCGCCGACGCCGGCGACCTCGGGGCGGCGGTGGTGGAGGGCACCGCGCCGGCCGCCGCCGACCCGGTCGAGGTGGCCGCCCTCGCCTACCTGGCCCGGCCGCGGGGCTGGCGGGAGCTGATCGAGGCCAGCGGCGCGGCGGTGCGGGCCGAGGCGGACAGCGCGGTCGTGGCCGAGCTGGTCCGGGAGGCCGAACAGCGGGCCGGCCGGGCCGAGCACGACCGGGCGGTGGCCCGGGTCGAGGCCGAGAAACTCCGCGACGAGCTGGCCCGGGTCCGCGAGGAGTTGGGGCAGCTCCGCGAGGAGGCCCGCCAGTTGGCCCGTACCCTGCGGGAGACCCAGGCCCGGGAGCGCAAGGCCACCGAGATGCTTGCCACCGAGCGGGGCCGGGCGGCCCGCGCGGCGGCCGACGCGGACGCCGAGCTGCGCCGCGCCCGGGCCCGGCTGGCCGAGGCGGAGGCCGCGGCCGGGGTGGCCCGGGCCAGCGCCAAGGAGGCCCGTTCGGTCGACGACGCCCGGCTGTGGCTGCTGCTGGAGACGATCGGCCAGGCGGCCGTCGGGCTGCGCCGGGAGCTGGCCCTGGACCCGGTGGACACGCTCCCGGCGGACTTCGTCGCCGACGCCTACGCCGACCAGCCGGGGGTCGCGCCGGCCGGCGCGTCGACGCGGGCCCGCGACACCGACGACCCGGCCCGGCTGGACCAGCTCCTCGCCCTGCCCCGGGCGCACCTGGTGGTGGACGGCTACAACGTCACCAAACGTGGCTTCGGCGAGATGTCGCTGGAACAGCAGCGCAAGCGGTTGATCACCGGGCTGGGCGGGATCGCCGCGCAGACCGGGGACGAGGTGACCGTGGTCTTCGACGGCGCCGAGCGGATCCACGGGCTGCCGCCGGCGCCGCGCGGCGTACGGGTGCTCTTCTCCCGCAAGGGCGAGACCGCCGACGAGCTGATCCGCCGGCTGGTCCGCGCCGAGCCGGCCGGCCGGCCGGTGGTGGTGGTCTCGTCCGACCGCGAGGTCGCCGACGGGGTACGCCGGCACGGCGCGTACCCGCTCGGCGCCGACTCCCTGGTGCGGCGGCTAGCCCGGTCCTGACCCACGTCGCCTCACCGGGCCGTCGCACGCTCGCGTTCTCACGCGCCTTGGATCTTGGTACGAGATCGCCCCTCTGAGGGCCGCTCCGACCAAGATTCAGACGGCGACCCGGCCGCAAACGGGGAGCCCTGGGTTGACGTGTGGCGCGTGTTCGACTTCGGGTCGGTGCGCGTCGCGTGGCTGGGTTGTCGCGTGGCCCGTGATCGACTCCATCTCGGCGAAGTGGCGGGGTCGAGGGCGGTCTGATCGCGCCACTTCGGCGCAGTGGTGACTGGATGATCGTTTTCCTGGTGGCTGCTGCCTCGTTGTCCGGTTCTGTCGTACCCTCCGCTTAGCCTTTCGGTGACCGACGGTGGTGGTCTCTTCCCCGACCGCCACCGGCGACCGCGTCAGGAGGCGTTCATGCTCATCGACTGCGACGGCTGCGGCATCCGCGGAGCCGGCTGCTCCGGCTGCCTGGTCACCGCGCTGCTCGACCCCGACTCGCCGACGGCCGACCTGGGTCCGGCCGAGCACCGCGCGATCGAGGTCTTCGCCCGTGCCGGCTTCGACGTCGAGGTGCTGCCACTGACGGCCGCACCCGCACCCGCACCAGCACCCGCGCCCCGCCGCGCCGCCCGCCGCCGGGTGGCCTAGGCCCGCCCACGTGCGCACCGCCGGGTCGTCCGGGCTCGTGCGCGCGTCGTCGTCGGGTCGCCCGGGGCCGCGCTGGCCCGGCGTGTCGGGCTCCTACCGTCGGGTCGCCCGGGGCAGCGTTCGCCCGGGGCGGCGTTCGCCCGGCGTGTCGGGCTCCCGCCGCCGGGTCGTCCGAGCCGCTCGCGCCCGTCGTCCCGCCCGCTGTCGGGTCCGCTCGGGCACCGCGGCCCTCCGCCGGGAGCGGGCAATAGGATGGGCGGTCACAGCGGGAGGGGAGCGGCATGACGCGGACGGGTCGCGACGGCGGTGTGGGGTGGTGACCCCGCGCGGCTGGGCGCTGCTGACCCTGGCCGGCCTGGCGGTGGCGCTGGTCGTGGCCGTGGCGCTGCTGGTGCCGTGGAGCCGCCCGCCGGCACCCCGCGCCGACCAGCTCGCCGCGTTGCGGGCGCTCCCCGTCGAGCAGGTGGCCCGCGGCCGGGCGTTCCACGGCGCGCTGCGCCCCGCCGGCTGGTCGGCCCTCGCGCTCGGGCTGGTAGTGGCGCTGCTGCTCGGGCTCACCCCGCTGGGCGGGCGCCTGGTCGAGCTGGCCGGCCGGCCCTTCGGCGGGCACTGGGTCGCCCAGGCGGTGCTCGGCGGGCTGGGCGTCGTGTTCCTCGCCGACCTGCTCACGCTCCCGTTCTCGGCCTGGCGGCACACCGTGCTGGTGCGCTACGGGCTGAGCACCCAGGGCTGGGGCGGCTGGACGGTCGACCTGCTCAAGTCGTACGCGGTCAGCGCGGTCATCGGCGCGCTCGTGCTGCTCGGCTTCTACTCGGTGGTCCGGCTCGCCCCCCGCTGGTGGTGGGCGTTCGGCGCGGCCGGAGCCGCCGCCCTGGTGGTGGTCCTGTCGTTCGTGCTGCCGGTGCTGGTCGAGCCGGTATTCAACAAGTTCACCCCGATGGAGCCCGGCCCGCTGCGCACGGAGCTGACCGCCCTGGCCGCCCGGGACGGCGTCCCGGTCCGCGACGTGCTTGTCGCCGACGCCTCCCGGCGGACGCGGGCGGTGAACGCCTACGTCTCCGGGCTCGGGCCGACCCGACGGGTGGTGGTCTACGACACCCTGCTGCGCGAGGCCGAGCCGGCGGAGGTGACGAGCGTGGTCGCGCACGAGCTGGGGCACGCCAAGGACCGGGACGTGTGGACCGGCACCCTGATCGGCGCGCTCGGCGCCGCCGCCGCCGTGGTGGCGCTCTACCTGGTCGGCTCCTGGACGCCGCTGCTGCGCCTGGCCGGCGTCGACTCGATCGCCCAACCGCGGGCGTTCCCGCTGCTGATCGCGCTGGTCACGGTCGCCGGCCTGCTCGCCACCCCGGTGCAGGCGCTTGTCTCCCGCCGGGTCGAGGCCCGGGCCGACGCGCACGCGCTGGCGCTCACCGGCGACCCGGCGACCTTCGAGGCGATGCAGCGCCGGCTGGCCGGGGTCAACCTGGGCGACCCCGATCCGCCGCGCTGGGAACACCTGTGGTCGGCCTCCCACCCGTCCACCGTGGAGCGGATGGCCGCCGCCCGCGCGTACGCCCGGGAGCACGCTCGATGAGCCGCACCCTGCTGATCACCAACGACTTCCCGCCCCGCCCGGGCGGCATCCAGTCCTTCGTGCACAACCTCGCGGTGCGCCAGCCTTCCGGGTCGGTGGTGGTCTACGCGTCGAGCTGGCGGGGGGCGGAGAAGTTCGACGCCGACCAGCCGTTCGAGGTGGTCCGGGAACGCACCAGGGTGCTGCTGCCCACGCCGTTGGTGGCGCACCGGGCGGCCCGGCTGGCCCGGGCGTACGACTGCGACACGGTGTGGTTCGGCGCGGCGGCCCCGCTGGGGTTGCTGGCGCCGGGGCTGCGCCGGCGGGCGGGGATCCGACGGGCCGTGGCCCTCACCCATGGCCACGAGGTCGGGTGGGCCGCGCTGCCCGGGGCGCGGACGGCGCTGCGCCGGATCGGCCGGGGCGTCGACGTCACCACCTACCTCGGTGAATACACCCGGGTCCGGCTGGCCCGTGCCCTGGACGGGTTGACCGAGCTGCGTCGGCTCGCGCCCGGTGTCGACGTGGAGACCTATCACCCCGACGTCGACGGCGGCGCGGTCCGGGCGCGTCTCGGGCTCGCCGACCGGCCGGTGGTGGTGTGCGTGTCGCGGCTGGTGCCGCGCAAAGGTCAGGACACGCTGATCCGGGCGTTTCCCGAGATCCGCCGCCGGGTGCCGGACGCCGCGCTGCTGGTGGTCGGCGGCGGACCCTACCGGGCGGCGCTCGCGAAGCTGGCCCGGCAGACCGGGGTGGAACGGGACGTCGTGTTCACCGGCTCGGTGCCGGCGGCCGACCTGCCCGCGCACTACGCGGCCGGCGACGTCTATGCGATGCCCTGCCGCACCCGCAACCGAGGCCTGGACGTGGAGGGCCTCGGCATCGTCTACCTGGAGGCCAGCGCGACCGGGCTACCGGTGGTGGCGGGCGACTCCGGCGGGGCGCCGGACGCCGTCCGCGAGGGCGAGACCGGGTACGTCGTCCCCGGCCGGGACGTCGCCCAGCTCACCGACCGGGTGGCCACCCTGCTCGCCGACCGGGACCTGGCTCGTCAGTTCGGCGCGGCCGGCCGCGCCTGGGTCGAGCGGGAGTGGCGCTGGGAGACCCAGGCCGAGCGGATGGCCGCCCTGCTCGCCGGCTGACGACGCCGAGCGAGCCACCCGCCCAAGCCTGATGTCCGGACCACCCCCGGGCGGGCCGCGTCCGCCTGCTCACGTCCGGGCGCGTCCGCCTGCCCACGTCCGGACGCGTCCGCCTGCTCACGTCCGGGCGCGTCCGCCCGCCCACGCCCGGACGCGCCGTCCGCCCGCCCCCGAGCGCGCCGTCCCTCGTTCCTAGGACGAGGTCGTGGCGCTCCGGGCGGACGGCGCATGTGTACCGACAGCGACGTGTTAAACGGGGGCCCTTTCTCTACCGGAGGCGTTAAGCGGGGCCCCCTGCTCACGCCCGGCAGGGCGGTGGGCGAGCCGGCCCGGCCACCAGGTGCGGACGCCCAGGTCCAGGGTCAGCGCCGGGATCAGCAGGCTGCGCACCAGGAACGTGTCGAGCAGGATGCCGACCCCCACGATCACCCCCGTCTGCACCGACGGCACCAGCGGCAGCACCAGCAGTGCGCCGAAGGTGGCCGCCAGCACGACGCCGGCGCTGGTGATCACACCGCCGGTGACGGTGAGCGCCCGCAGCACGCCGGCCCGGTGCCCGATCAGCGCGGTCTCCTCCCGGGCCCGGGTCATCAGGAAGATCGTGTAGTCCACGCCGAGGGCGACCAGGAACAGGAACGCCTGGAGGGGAATCCCGACGAACAGGTGCGGGTGGCCCAGTGCCCCGAGCAGCAGCCCGGCCGCGCCCATGGCCGCCGCGTACGTCAGGATCACGCTCGCCATCAGCAGCAGCGGGGCGACAAGCGCCCGGAGCAGGAGCACCAGGATCACCAGGACCACGGCGAGCACCAGCGGGATGACCACCCGGTTGTCCCGGTCCACCGTGCGTCGCTCGTCGATCAGCATTGCGGTGCGCCCGCCGACGAGCGCCTCCGCGCCGGGTACGGCGTGCACGGCGTCCCGCAGCCGGGTCACCGTGTCCCGGGCCGCGGCGCTGTCCGGCGCGTCGGTGAGGACCGTGGTGACCCGGACCCAGCGCCCGTCGGCGGACCGCTGTGGCTCGTTGACGTCGGAGACGCCCGGCACCCTGCCGACGGCGGCCACCACCCGGTCCGCCGCGTCGGCGGCGGCCACCACCTCGACCGGCGCGGCCGACCCGCCCGGATAGTGGTCGGCGATCAGCCGCTGCCCGGTGACCGAGCCGACCTCGGTGGTGAAGGACTCGTCGTCGGGCAGGCCGAGGCTGAGGTTGCCGATGCCGAGCGTCAGCACGAGCAGGGCGGCGGTGGTGCCTACCCAGACCAGCCGTGGCCGGCGGCCGACCGGACCGGCGATCCGCCGCCACACCCCGTGGTCGGCGGCGCGGTCGTCGGCGTCCGCGCCGGGGGCGTACCGGGGCACGAACGGCCAGAACACCCACCGGCCGAGCAGCACCAGGAGCGCCGGCAGGAGCGTGGTCATCGCGAGCAGCGCGGCGACGATGCCCACCGCGCCGACCGGGCCCAGCCCACGGGTCGCCGGCAGGTCCGCCGCGAGCAGGCAGAGCAGACCCAGCGCGACCGTCGCCGCGGAGGCGCAGATCGCGCTGTACGAGCGGCGCAGCGCCGTCGCCATCGCGGCGTGCCGGTCGGCGTGCCGGCGCAACTCCTCCCGGTAGCGGGCGATGAGCAGCAGGGCGTAGTCCACCCCGACGCCGAAGACGAGCACGGTCAGGATGGTCTGGCTCTGGAAGTCCACGGCCAGCCCGGCGTGCCGCGCCAGCAGGTAGACGGTGCCGGCGGCGAGCTGGTTGGCGACCCCCACCGCGATCAACGGCACCAGCCACAGCACCGGACTGCGATAGGTGACCAGCAGGAGGAGGGCGACGGTGACCGCGGTGGCCAGCAACAGCGCGCCGTCCATCCCCCCGAACGCGTCGAAGACGTCGCTCTCGGCGGCGGCGTCGCCGGTCAGCGCGGTCCGTAGACCCGACGGCACGTCCTCGGCCAGTCGCTCCTTCATGGCGCTCACCACCTCGGCGCGCCGATCCTCGTCGACGCTCACCGGGAGCGAGAACAGCAGTGCCCGGCCGTCCGCGCTCGGCACCGGCGGGGACACCACGCCCCCCTCGGCGTACCCGGCGAAGGCGGCCCGGTCGGCGTCGGCCCGGGCCCGGTCGGCGGCGGTGAGGCCGCCGTCGCGGACGTACACGGCGATGGCCAGTTGCCGCCGGGAGTCGGGGAACGCGGCCTCGACCCGCTGTGCGGCCCGGCTGCTCTCGACGCCGGCCGGCAGCGCGCCGAGCGTCGAGTTGTCCTGTGCCTCGCCCAGCTTCACGGCGAGTGGGCCGGCGACCGAGAGCAGCACCAACCAGAGGACGAGGACGGCATACTTGCCACGGCGTCCGGCCGGTGGGCCGGCCGTTCGGTGCGGGAACATCGGGTTTCCTCTCGTTCGTCGCCCGGGTGTACCGCCGGGCTCCCTAGATCCTGTGAACCGGCGGGCCCGCGGTCAGGGGTGCCGACCCGCCTCCTCGGGTGGTGCCAGCACCACCGGAATCCGGGCGGCCGTGCCGGAGAATGACGTTCGTGGACGCTTCGGCACGCGTACGACTCCGGGTCTGGTTGCGGCCCGGCGTGATCACCGTCGTCCAGGGGCTGCTGATCGCGCTGCTGTCGTTGGGCACGCACGTGGCGCTGTTCGTGCTGTCCGTGGTCGCGCTGGGCCTGATCCCGGTCTTCGGCGTCGGTTTCGCGCTCTTCCCGGTGGTCACCGCCGGGGTCCGGCTCTGCGCCGGGTTGCACCGCCGGCTGGCCCGCTGGGGTGGCATGGAGCTGGCCACGCCCTACCTCCCGGCGCCGGACGGCGCGCGATTCGGCACCTGGCGGCGGTTCCGCTGGGTGGTGTCCGACCCGGCGACCTGGCGGGACCTGGCCTGGCTACTGCCGGGCGCGATCACCGGCGCGGTCTGCCTGGTCGCGTTCGCCCTGCCGGCGTACGGCCTGGAAGGGCTGGTCGGTCTGCCGATGGTGTTGCACACCGCCGGCCTCTGGTACGGCTACGGTCCGTTCTGGCCGATCGACAACACCGTCCAGGCTCTGCTCTGTTTCCCGACCGGCGCGCTGCTGCTGATCGCCGGCGTGGCCGCCGGGCGGTGGCTGGTCTGGTTGCACGTCCGGTTCGCGGGCCTCTTCCTGCCGCCGACCCGCGGCGCCGAGTTGGCGCTGCGGGTGCGGCAGCTCACCGTCACCCGGGCCGAGGCGGTGGACGCGCAGGCCGCCGAGCTGCGCCGGATCGAACGGGACCTGCACGACGGCGCGCAGGCCCGGCTGGTCGCGTTGAGCATGAGCATCGGCCTGGCCGAGCAGCTGGTGGGCGACGACCCGGCGGCGGTCCGCCGGTTGCTCGCCGAGGCCCGGGAGACAAGTGGCCAGGCCCTGGCCGAGCTGCGCGGCCTGGTCCGCGGCATCCACCCGCCGGTGCTCGCCGAACGCGGCCTTCCCGGCGCGGTACGGGCACTGGCGCTCGCCGTGCCGCTGCCGGTGGAGGTCACCGTCGACCTGCCGGGCCGGCCGGCGGCCCCGGTCGAGTCGGCGGCATACTTCGCGGTCGCCGAGGCGCTGGCGAACGTGGGCAAGCACAGCGGGGCGACCCGGGCGTGGGTGGAGCTGCGGTACACCGCCGGGCGGCTGACCATGGTGGTCGGTGACGACGGCCGCGGCGGGGCGACGTCGGGGGCGGGCGGAGGGTTGGCCGGTACGGGCCGACGGCTGGCCGCCTTCGATGGCACGATGGCGGTGACCAGTCCGGCAGGTGGGCCCACCGTCATCAGCATGGAGTTGCCGTGCGAGTTGTCATCGCCGAGGACCTCGCCCTCCTCCGGGACGGGCTGACCCGGATCCTGGAGGCGTTCGGCTGCCAGGTGGTGGCGGCCGTCGACAACGGACCGTCGGTGCTGCCCGCGTTGACCACGCACCGGCCGGACGTCGCGGTGATCGACGTACGACTGCCGCCGACGTTCACCGACGAGGGGTTGCAGGCGGCCGTGCGGGCCCGCGCCGAGTTGCCCGGGCTGCCGGTGCTCGTGCTGTCCCAGCACGTCGAGCAGCTCTATGCGCGGGAGCTGCTCGCCGACCGGCGGGGCGGGGTGGGCTACCTGCTCAAGGACCGGGTGTCGCACGTGGATCAGTTCGTCGATGCGGTGCGCCGGGTCGCGGCCGGCGGCACCGTGATGGACCCGGAGGTGGTCGCCCAACTGCTGGCCCGCCGGGCCGGCGCCGAGCCGCTCGGTGAGCTGACCGCGCGCGAGCGGGAGGTGCTCGGGCTGATGGCCGAGGGTCGGTCGAACGCGGCCATCGCCGCCCGGCTCTTCGTTACCGCGAAGGCCGTCGACAAGCACATCAACAACATCTTCAGCAAGTTGCGGATGCCGCAGTCCGGGGACGACAACCGGCGGGTGCTGGCCGTGCTGGCCTACCTGGACGGTTCCGACACCCGCCGCCCAGCCGGCTGACCACACCGCCCGCCGCCCGCTGCGCTGCCCGCCGCCCGCTGCCCGCTGCCCGCCGCCCGCTGCGCTGCCCACCGCGCGGTGCGCGGTGCGCGGTGGCGCGGTGCGCGGTGTTAAGCGGGGGACCCTGCTATACCGGAGGCGTTAAGCGGGGGCCCCTCCTTACCTCCGGGGGGCGGGGCCGGGGCGGCCGAAGTGCCAGCCCTGTCCGGCGTCGCAGCCGATGTCGCGCAACCGGTCCGCCTGGTCGGCCGTCTCCACCCCCTCGGCGGTGACGGTGAGGTCGAGGGCGTGCGCCAGCGAGACCAGCGAAGCGAGGATCCGCTCGTCGGTGCCCCGGCCCGGGTCACCGGCCGGTGCCCGCAGCCCGGTCACGAACTCGCCGGCCACCTTGAGCTCGTTCACCGGCAGGTCCCGCAGGTAGGCGAGGTTGCAGTAGCCGGTGCCGAAGTCGTCGATGGCCACCCGGACGCCGAGGTCACCGAGCACCCGCAGGGCCCGGACCGGCTCGACCACGGTGCTCATCATGGTGCTTTCGGTGATCTCCAGTTGCAGCCGTTCCGGGGGCAGGCCGGTGCGGCCGAGCACGCCCTGCACCTCGGGCACGAGGTCGGGCCGGTGGAGCTGACGCACGGCCAGGTTGACGCTGACGAACGGGGCGTCCGCCCCCGCAGTCGACCAGGTGCCGGCCTCGCGGCACGCCTCGGCCAGCACCCAGCTCCCCAACCGGACGATCAGGCCGGTCTCCTCGGCCAGCGGGATGAAGCTGTCCGGCCGGAGGATCCCCAGCTCCGGGTGGCGCCAGCGCACCAGCGCCTCCATGCCGAGGACCCGGCCGTCACGCAACGAGGTCAGCGGCTGGTAGTCCAGGTAGAACTCGCCCCGGTCGAGGGCGGCGGGAATCGCCGCGGACAGCGCGTACCGGGCCAGCTCGCGGCGGTTGCGGTCGGCGTCGAACAGCGCCCAGCGGGCCCCACCGGCGGCCTTGGCCCAGTGCAGCGTGCTGTCCGCCGCGCGCATCAGCTCCATCGGCGAGGTGCCGGCCACCGGGCGCTCCACGATGCCGACGCTCGCCGACACGGTCAGCTCGTGCCCGTCGACGAGCGCCGGCTCACGGATCGCGTCCAGCGCCGCCTCGGCGACCTTCACCGCGTCGTCGGTGCCGGCGGTGCGCTCCACCAGGATCACGAACTCGTCGCCGCCGAGGCGGGCCACCAGATGCCCGCCGAGCGCCCCGCGTAACCGGTGCGCCACCGTGACCAGCAGCGAGTCGCCGACCTGATGGCCGAGGGAGTCGTTCACCACTTTGAACCGGTCCAGGTCGAGGAAGCAGACGCCGACCCGGTCGGCGCCCCGGCCGGGCGTGGCGATCGCGGCGGTCAGCCGCTCGGTGAACAGGGTGCGGTTCGGCAGGTCGGTAAGCGGGTCGTGGGTGGCCTGGTGCCGGAACCGGGCCTCGCTGTCCCGCAGCGCCCGTTCGGCCTGCGCCCGGGCCATCATGGCGGCCCGCCGGATGGACTCCTGCTCGTCGAGCGTGCGGTCGCGCAGCGCCCGGGCGTACCCGGTGGCGACGGTGGCGAGCAACCGGGCCATCCGGTCCTCGGCGTCGTCGATGTCCAGGTCGAGGTCGCGGACCAGCCGGAGCTGGATCACCTCGACGGTGCGGCCGAGTCCTTCGGCGGAGGTGATGTGCGACTGCACCAGCTCCGCGCCCACCTGATGGCCGATCCGCAGGTCGAACGGGTCGGCGCGCATCGCCTCCGCCAGCCGCTCGGTGAGCCGTTGCAGCACCTCCTCCAGCTGGGCCTGGGTCATCGGCAGGTAGCTGGTCCCGGAGACCGCTTTGGCCCAGGCCCGGGCGAACACGCCGGGGCGGCGCCCGGCGGCCCCTGTCACGTCCTCAGCCACCGAGCCGCCCGACCCCGCCCATGAAGACCGCCCGCTCGGCGTTCTCCGCCTGGTCGGGGGCGTCCGGCCGCCACTGCGGCACCCACACCACACCCGGGTCGACCAGCTCGAAGCCGGCGAAGAGCGCGGTCAGCTCGGCCCGGCCCCGGATGAACAGTTGGCTGTCGGTGCGCCGGTAGACCCGCTCCGCCTCGGCCCGCTCGCCGGTGCCGGCCCGGCCGTCGTCGCTGGCCTGGGAGAGCACCAGGTGGCTGCCGGGCGCCAGCGCCGCGCGCAGCGTCCGCAGGATCTCCTCCGGGCGGTCGGAGTCGGGGATGAAGTGCAGCACCGCCACGATCAGCACCGCGACCGGCTGGGAGAGGTCGAGCAGCCGGGTGACGTCCGGGTGGTCGAGGATCGCGGCCGGGCGGCGCAGGTCCTCCCGCACCACGACGGCCCGCTCGTTGCCGGCCAGGATCTCCTGGCTGTGCGCCACCGCGACCGGGTCCACGTCGACGTAGACCACCCGGGACTCCGGATCAACCCGTTGGGCGATCTCGTGCACGTTGCCCACGGTCGGGATGCCGGAGCCGATGTCCAGGAACTGGCGCACCCCGGCGTCGAGCAGGTGGTGCACGGCACGGCGCAGGAAGGCGCGGTTGGCCTGGGCCATCAGCGGGGCCTCGGGCACCGCCTCCACCATCGCCCGGGCGGCGGCCCGGTCGGCCGCGAAGTTGTGCGAGCCGCCCAGGTAGTAGTCGTACATGCGGGCCACGCTCGGGCGCTCGATGTCGATCGTCTCCGGTGCCCAGTCCGGCCGCTGCATGTCCCTGCCCCTTGGGTGTCGGCGACGCGCGGCGTCACCGCCGCGCGGATCACCGGGTATTCTGCCCGCCCACCGTCGCGGTGCAAAGACCACAGTCGCTCCGCGTCCGGCCGCTCACCGTACGCGGTCGCCCCGCCCGGACGTGCGGCGGGGCCCGCGTCCGGCGTACGGACGGGGCCCCGCGGCGACGGACGTCAGAACTTCGGCGCGTCCGGGGCCTCCAGCAGCCCCAGCCGCAGCGCGGTCATCAGCGCCTGGGCCCGGTTTGCGGCGCCCAGCTTCTCGTAGAGCTTGGAGATGTGGGTCTTGGCGGTCGACTCGCTGACGAAGAGCTGCTTGGCGATGCCGGCCACGCTCATGCCGTCGGCGAGCAGCCGCAGCACCTGGCCCTCCCGGGGGGAGAGCTGCGGGCCGGACGGCGCCAGCCGGCGCTTCATCGCCTCGGCCAGGTCGGCCGCGGTGAACGCGCTGGGGGAGGAGGCGGCGTGCCGGGCGGCGGCCACCACCTCGTCGGCCGGGGCGGTCTTCGGCACGAACGCGCTCGCGCCCGCCTCCAGGGCGCCGAAGAGCTGGTCGTCACCGGCATACATGGTGAGCACGACGATGCCCATCGACGCGCTGGACTTGCGCAGCGCACGGGTGGCCTCCAGGCCGCTGCCGTCGGGCAGGCGCAGGTCCATGATCACCACGTCCGGCTGGAGCGCGCCGGCCTGGCGCACGCCTTCCGCGGCCGTGGCGGCCTCGCCCACGACTTCGAACTGCCGGTCCCGCTCGAAGGCGTGCCGCAGACCCTTGCGGATGAGGTCGTGATCGTCGACAAGGAGGACCTTGGTACGGGTGGCCGGTGTCGGGCTAGTGGTCATCCTCGGGTTACTCCCCTTCTGCTGCTGCGGCGCTGCCGCGCACCTTATCGCGCCGGGGCGACGAACCGAGTAGCACCGCCACGGTTGTGCCGCTGGGTTGCCGCGGCCTGATCTCCAACCGGCCTCGGATACGTTCCGCCCTCTCCGCCATGATCGCAAGACCATAGTGCCCCTCGGGCCGCTGGTCACCGATGCCGTGACCGTCATCCGACACTTCGATCCGGGCGTACGGGGGATCAACCTCACACGTGACCCAGAGGTTCGAGGCGCCGGCGTGCTTTCGCGCGTTCGTCACCGCCTCCTGCGCGATGCGCAGCAACTCGGCCTCGGTGGCGGCCGGCAGCCGGGCGGTCGACTCGTCCAGGGAGAGGTTCACCCGCAGTCCGCCGGAGGCGCCGACGGTGCGGGCGTACTCGGCGATGGCGGCGGCCAGGCCGCCGTGCCGGTCCACCTCGCTGCGCAGCTCGAACAGGCTGAGCCGCAGCTCCTGGATCACCCGGGTGACCTCCTGGCGCAGCGTGCGCAGCGAGTCGGCGGTCTCCTCGGCGTCGTCGTGCACGGTGGCCAGGGCGTTGTCGATGCCGTAGCCGACCATGACCAGCTCCTGGGCGACCCCGTCGTGGATCTCCCGGGCCAGCCGCTGCCGCTCCTCGTTGGTGGCGAGCGAGCGCACCTCGTCGAAGAGCAGGGCGGCCTCCAGCCGCAGCGCGGCCGGGCCGGTGAGCGCCGTCACCCGGGACACCACGGGCGGCGGGTACGCGGCGCCGGCGTCCGCCTCGATGACCACCAGCCCGACCGTGCGCACGCCGGCGACGAGCGGCACGATCAGGGCGGACACCTCGCCGGAGCGCCGGGACCGGGCCTGCGAGCGGGCCGAGACGGTCGGTTGCTGGCTGGCCCAGGCGTCGGCGATGGCCGAGTCGGCGTCGAGCGTGGTCTCCCAGTCGACCCGGTCCGCGCCGATCTGCGCGAGCACCACCAGCCGGCCGCCGCCGCTGGCGGACAGCACCGCGCCGCGGTCGGTCTTCGCCACCATCCGCAGCTCCTCCAGCAGGTGCTCGGAGATGCCCCCCGGGTCGAGCGTGGCGCCGGGCAGCTGGCGGGCGACCGTGCGCAGCTGGGTCAGCAGGCGGGTCGCCTCGGCGTACGGCTGGGGTTTGCTCTCGCCGCGGACCCGCATCACCCGCTGGAGCGTGCCGGCGGTGTAGAGGCCGAGGGCGGCGAGGATCAGCCACTGGGCGCAGACCGCGAGGTAGCCGACCTGGCCGAGCTGCGGCTCGCCGCCGACCTCGGTGAACGCGGCGCTCGCGAGCAGCGTCGCCGCGGCCACCACGAGCAGCGCGGCGCCCTCGCGGAACCGGCGGCGCAGCGCGGTGACGGTGACCGGCACGGCGAGGTACGGCAGGACCGCCGACGCGCCCAGCCCGCCGGTCACGCCGGTGAGCTGGGTGTCGGCGGCGACCTGGCTGGCGGCCAGCCCGAGCACCACCACCTCGGCGAAGCGGCTGATCGGGGCCAGCAGCCGGTGCTGCGGGGCCAGTACGCCGGGCAGCCCGGCGACGCCGAGCAGGGCGATCCACCAGAGTTGGGCGGGTTCGCGGGTGGCGAACAGGGTCAGGGCGGCGACGAGCGCGAGGAGGACCGCGCGGGCCGCAGCCGCGAGGAGTTGCGTCTGCGGCTGTCCGGATGTGGAGGCGGGCACCTGACGGATGGTAGTCAGCGCCGGTAGATCTCCGCGATCTCCGTGGCGTACGTCTTGTGCACGACCTGCCGTTTGACCTTCAGCGACGGGGTCAGCTCGCCGGTCGCCTCGGTGAAGTCCTGCGGCAGGATCCGGAACACCTTGATCGCCTCGGCCTTGGAGACGGTCTGGTTGGCCTGGTCGACCGCGGTCTGGATCTCGGCCCGCAGCGTCTCGTCGTCGCGCAGGTCGGCCGCGGTGGTGGTCTCCGGGCGCCCGTGCCCGGCCAGCCACTTCGGCAGCGCCTCCTCGTCGATGGTGACGAGCGCCGCGATGAACGGCTGGCGGTCGCCGACCACCACGCACTGGCTGATCAGCGGGTGCGCCCGCACCTGGTCCTCGAGCACCGCCGGGGCGACGTTCTTGCCGCCGGCGGTCACGATGATCTCCTTCTTCCGGCCGGTGATGCTGAGGTAGCCGTCCTCGTCGAGCTGGCCCAGGTCGCCGGTGCGGAACCAGCCGTCGGTGGTGAGCGCCTCGGCGGTGGCCGTCTCGTTGTGCCAGTAGCCCTGGAAGACGATGTCGCCGGAGATCAGGATCTCGCCGTCGTCCTCGATCCGGACGGCGACGCCTGGTAGCGGGCGGCCGACCGTGCCGATCCGGGTGCCGGTGGGCAGGTTGGCGGCGGCTGCCGGCGCGGTCTCGGTGAGGCCGTACCCCTCGCAGATGGTCACCCCGACGCCGCGGAAGAAGTGCCCGAGCCGGGCGCCGAGCGGCGCGCCGCCGGAGATGGCGTCGCGGCACCGGCCGCCGAGCGCCGCGCGCAGCTTGCCGTAGACCAGCCGGTCGAAGAGGGCGTGCTGGGCACGTAGCGCCAGCCCCGGCCCGCCGGGAAGCTCCTGGGCCTCGCTCCAGGCGATGGCGACCTTCTCCGCCCGGTCGAAGATCGCGCCCTTGCCGTCGGCCTCGGCCTTCTGCCGGGCGCCGTTGTAGACCTTCTCGAAGACCCGGGGTACGGAGAGCACGAACGTCGGTTTGAACTCCTGGAGCTCACCGACCAGGTCCTTGGTGTCCGCGCAGTGCGCCATGGTGGCCCGGGCCTGCACCACGCCGACCTGGATGAGCCGGGCGAACGCGTGCGCCAGCGGCAGGAAGAGCAGGGTGGAGGCGCCCTCCCGGAACAGGTTCGGCAGCACCGGCACCGCGTTGGCGATGTCGGCGTAGATGTTGCGGTGGGTCAGCACGCAGCCCTTGGGGCGGCCGGTGGTGCCGCTGGTGTAGATGATCGTGGCGATGTCGTCGGCCTTGAGCATCGAGCGGCGTACCTCGATCTCGGCCGGGTCCACCGACTCGCCGGAGGTGACCAGTCGGGTCACCGCGTCCAGCTCGATCTGCCAGATCTCGCGCAGCTCGGGCAGCCGGTCCCGGACGCCGGCGACCAGGGTCGCGTGTGCGGTGCTCTCCACCACCACGGCCACGGCGCCGGAGTCGCCGAGGATCCAGGCGGCCTGCTCGGCGCTCGACGTCTCGTAGATCGGCACGGTGACCGCGCCGGCGGCCCAGATCGCGTAGTCGAGCAGGGTCCACTCGTAGCGGGTGCGGCTCATCAGGCCGACCCGGTCGCCGGGGGAGACGCCGGCCGCGACCAGGCCCCGCGCCACCGCGACCACCTCGTCCCGGAACTGCCGGCAGGTCACCTCGGTGCGGGACGGCGCTCCGGCGTCGCCGGCGACCCGGACGAACTGCACGGTGTCCGGGGCGACCTCGGCGTTGTCCCAGACCGGGTCGGTCAGGTTGGCCGCGTCGCCGACGGTGACGATCGGCGGGACGGAGAACTCGCGCACCTGCACTCCCTCGTGCTCGCGCCGGCGGGCCGGCGTGGTCGGCTCAGTCGAAACCTACCCGCCCGCGCGGGTGGGCGGCCGGGTAGCCTCCCCCCATGGCGGACTCCTCCACCCAGTCGATCACCATCGGCGCGTCACCGGACCGGGTGGCGGCGGTCATCTGTGACTTCCCCCGCTACCCGGAGTGGACCGAGGCGGTGCGCGCGGCCGAGGTGGTCGAGGAGTACGAGGACGGCTACGCCAGCCAGGTCCGGTTCACGCTCGACGCGGGCGTGCTGGCCGACGAGTACGTGCTCGCCTACGAGTACGCCGAGGACATCTCCCGGATCGAGTGGCACCTGGTCGCGCCGTCGAAGATGCAGCGGTCCCAGCACGGGTCGTACGACCTGGTGGGCAACCCGGACGGGACGACCACGGTGACCTACACGCTCGAGGTGGAGCTGTCGGTGGGGATGCTCGGCATGTTCCGCCGCAAGGCCGAAAAAATGATCATGGACGCGGCGTTGAAGCAGCTCAAGCGCCGGGTAGAAACACCCGGTGCGGCAGACTGATTCCGTTCGCCGTCCCGGTCGTCACGCTTGAGGAGCCGCGCCATGGGCACCACCGATCCGGGCTCGGCCCGGGAAGAGGCCGAGCGCCTCGTCGTCAGTCTGCTGGCCGCCGCGCGGCTGGCCACCACCCCGTCCGGCCCCGGGGGCCCGCTCGGTGGGATCCTCTCGGGTGTCCTCGGTCACACGGCCGGGGGCAACGCCTCCGGCGGAGCCGCCGGTTTCGCCACCGGGTCGCCGGAATGCTGCGTCTGCCCGGTCTGCCGCGGGATCGCCGCGTTGCGCGACCCGAGTCCGGAGTTCGCCGAGCGGCTCGCCACCGGCGCCGGTGACCTCGCGGCCGGCGTGGCAAGCGTGCTGCGGGCCTTCGCACCTGGCGAACCGGCCGAACGGCCCGAACCGGCGGAACCGGCCGGACCGGACGGACGCGACGAGCCGGCGGCGACCACGACGCCCGCGGGTGCCGGTGGTCCCGCGCCGGCCGGCGCGGGTGACCACGTGTGGCGCGAGGCGACCCGTACCGGGCATGATTCTCAGCCGGCGCCCGAGCAGGACGTATGGTCCGCCGCCACTCGGGACGAGCCGGCGGCGAGCCGGCCGCCGGCCGGTCGTCCCGTGGTGCCCGCCTCGCGGGCGTCCGGGGAGGCGGGCGCGGACGCACCAGGCGACGGGGCCTGACCACCGGACATCCCGGGTACGCACGGCCGGTTCGGCCGGTGCCGGGGCAGCACAGCAGAGGGGAGTGGCGGCGGTGACGCTGACCATCGGAGTCGACGTCGGTGGCACGAAGGTGGCCGGCGGTGTCGTGGACGACACCGGCGCGGTACTCGTGCAGACGCGACGGGACACCCCCGCCGACGACGTGGCCAAGACCCGCGACGTCATCATCGAGGTGGTCACCGAGCTGTCCGCCGGCCGTACCGTCGAGGCGGTCGGGATCGGCGCGGCCGGCTGGATCGACGCGGCCCGCTCCACCGTCCTCTTCGCCCCGAACCTGGCCTGGCGGGACGAGCCGCTGCGCTCCTACGTCAGCAACGCCACCGGCCTGCCGGTGATCGTGGAGAACGACGGGAACGTGGCCGCCTGGGCGGAGTTCCGCTACGGCGCGGCGCGCGACGCCGACGACTCGATGGTCATGTTCACCATCGGCACCGGGGTCGGCGGCGGCATCGTGCTCGGTGGCGAGTTGGTCCGCGGCGCCAACGGCATCGCGGCCGAGCTGGGGCACATGCTCACCGTGCCGGACGGCCACCAGTGCGGCTGCGGCCGGTTGGGCTGCATCGAGCAGTACGCCAGTGGCAGCGCCCTGGTCCGCTTCGCCCGGGCCGCCGCCCGGCAGGAGCCGCACCGGGCCACCGCGTTGCTGGAGCTGGCCGACGGTGAGGCCGAGGCGATCACCGGCCCGATGGTGACCGCCGCGGCCAAGGGTGGCGACCCGGTCTCCACCGAGGCGTTCGCCCAGGTCGGCCGCTGGCTCGGCACCAGCCTCGCCGACATGGCGCAGATCCTCGACCCACAGGTGCTCGTGGTCGGCGGCGGTGTGATCGACGCCGGTGACCTGCTGCTCGGCCCGACCCGGCGCTCGTTCACGGAGGCGCTGGCCCAGCGCAGCCGCCTGCCGGTGGCCGAGGTGCGTCCGGCCGAACTGGGCAACACCGCGGGCGTGATCGGCGCCGCCGACCTGGCTCGGCGGGTCTGACGTGCCGGGTCCGGGAGTTCCGCTGCGGGTGCTGTCGTACAACGTGCACAGCCAGCGCGACGACACCGCCGCGCTGGCCGAGGTGGTCCGGCAGGCCGCGCCGGACGTGGTGATCGTCCAGGAGGGACCGCGCCGGTTCCGGTGGCGGCAGAAGTGCGCCACGCTCGCCGACTCGTTCGGCCTGGTGTTCGCCGCCGGCGGCCTGCCGTCGCTGGGGAACGTGTTGTTGACAAGCCTGCGCGTCCGGGTCACCGACACCCGGTGCGAGCGCTACCCGCTGACCCCGGGCCGGCACCTGCGCGGGGCCGCGTACGCGCGGTGCCGGGTGGGCGGCGTCGACTTCCTGCTGGCCGGCTCGCACCTGTCCACCGATCCGGCGGAGCGGCCCGCGCAGGCGGCGGCGTTCAAGCGGGCGCTTGCCGCGTCCACGCTGCCGGTGGTGGCCGGCGCGGACCTCAACGAAGGGCCGGACGGGCCGGCCTGGCGGACCGTGGCCGACGGGCTGACCGACACCGCGGTCGCCGCCGACCGGGCCGACCGGCACACGTTCTCCTGCGCCGACCCGCGCCGTCGCATCGACGCGCTCTTCGTCGACCCGCGGATCAGCGTGGTCGACTACGACGTGGTCGACACGCCGACGACCCGCAGGGCCAGCGACCACTTCCCGGTCCTGGTCGACCTGTTGCTGCCCGCCGCCGACTGACCCCACGACGGTCGGCCGGTGCCCGACGGGCGCGAGCCGCGTGGTGGCCGCGCGGTGCGGGCTGCGGTGGTGCGGGCCGTGCGGCGCGGCCGGTCCGGGTGGTTACGGAACGTGAGATACCGGTGGGTGAGGCAGGGGGATCGCTGGCGCCTTTGCTCTGCAGCCCCATACGCATCAGATACCCACGGTCACTGCGGGGGCGAGGTGTGACCCGAAGCTCCATCCGGGACCGCCCAGGTCATTGTCGCGCTGCGTCGGTGGCTGCAGAGCAAAGGCGGGAGAGGGGCACTGCGTCGGCCCGGCCCTGTCCTCACTCTGAGTGAATCGGCGGACGGTGACCGAGCGTGAAGATGCGCTCCGGGCGGACGGTGTCGACACTCGGGTGGCTGGACAACGGAGGGCATTGTCGGCAGGATTTCGCACCGACCCGGCACGCGTGCCGTACGAAGGAGAATTCGCGGTGTCCTCCCCCACCGACCCCACCGATCTCGGTCGCCCCGATTTCGGTCGCCCCGATCCGGTCTCCGACCGGGGCGACACGGTCTGCGTCATCGGCGCCGGCGCCAGCGGGCTGACCGCGGTGAAGAACCTTCGCGAGGCCGGCTTCGGCGTGGACTGCTACGAACGCGAGACAGGCGTCGGCGGGGCGTGGAACTGGCGGCACGACCGCAGCCCGGTGTACGCCAGCACGCACCTCATCTCGTCCCGGCCGTTCACCCAGTTCCCGGACTTCCCGATGCCCGACGACTGGCCGGACTACCCGCACCACAGCCAGTTGCTGTCCTACTTCGAGCGCTACGCCGACCACTTCGACCTGCGGCAGTACGTCTGGTTCGGCACCGAGGTGGTCCGGGTCGAGCCGGTCGAGGGGGACCGGTGGGACGTGACCACCCGCAGCACCGGCGGCTACGGCCCCGAGCGCACCTCCAGGTACGCCGCCGTGGTGCTGGCCAACGGCCACAACTGGTCGCCGAAGCTGCCCCGGTACGAGGGGTTGGCGGAGTTCCGCGGTGAGGTCATGCACGCGTCCTCCTACAAGGACCCGGCCCAGCTACGCGGCAAGCGGGTGCTCGTGGTCGGCGCCGGCAACACCGGCTGCGACATCGCGGTCGAGGCCGCCCAGCAGGCGTCGCACTGCTGGCACTCCACCCGACGCGGCTACTGGTACGCCCCGAAGTTCGTCCTCGGCCGCCCGGCCGACCAGGTCAACGACACGCTGCTGGCGCTGCGGGTGCCGTTGCGGGTGCGGCAGTGGCTCTATCACATGACGTTGCGGCTGACCGTCGGCGACCTGACCCGGTTCGGCCTGCCGAAGCCCGATCACCGGGTCTACGAGACGCACCCGATCGCCAACAGCCAACTCGTCTACTACGTCGGGCACGGGGAGATCACCCCGGTGCCCGACGTGGCCCGGTTCGACGACCGCACGGTCGAGCTGACCGACGGCCGGCGGATCGACCCGGAACTGGTGGTGTTCGCCACCGGCTATCTGCCGCGCTTCGAGTTCATGCAGGGCCGGGTGCTCGGCGACGAGGACGGCTCCGGGCGGCCCCGGCTGTGGTTGAACGCCTTCACCGCCGGCCACCCCACGCTGGCCGTGGTCGGCCTGGTCCAGCCGGACTCCGGCATCTTCGCCATCTCGCACTGGCAGAGCGCCCTCTTCGCCCGGCTGCTCACGCTGCGCGCCACCCGCCCCGACCGGGTCGCCGCGTTCGACCGCCGGGTCCGCGCCGGCCTCGGTGAGCGGTACTCGGCGAAGGTCAAGGACAGTACCCGGCACTGGTTCGAGGTCGGGCACGCCGACTACCTGCGCGCGCTGCAACGGGCGTGGTACGAGCTGGAGGCAGGCGTGAACGGAGGGCAGCCCCGGTGACCAGCGAGCGGGTGCGGGTGGTCCGGGCCTGGGAGTGGGCGCGGCCGGAGCGGCCGGTGCGCCGCGAGGTGCTGGCCGCGGTGCCCGAGCAGGAGGAGGCAAAGCCGCCGCTGCTGTTCGTGCCCGGCTTCGGGCACGGCGCGTGGGCGTTCGCCGAACACTGGCTCGGCCACGCCGCCGGGCGGGGCTTCCCGGCGTACGCGCTGAGCCTGCGCGGGCACGGCGGCAGTGAGCCGGCGCCGGAGGCGACGCTGCGTGCGTACACCCATGACGTGACGCAGGTGGCGGCGAGCCTGCCGCGGCAGGCGGTGCTGGTGGGGCACGGCGCCGGCGCCCGGGTGGTGGCGCACGCGCTGGCCCGCTATCCGGCGCGGGCCGCGGTGCTTGTCGCGCCGGTGCTCGGCGGCTGGTCGACGTTCGGCGCGGCGCTGCGCCGCAACCCGGTCGGCACGCTGCCGGCGGTCTTCGGGGCCGGGCTGCGGCTGAACCGGCGTCAGCTGTTCAGCCGGGAACTGTCCGACGCCGACGCTCGCCGGCACCTGGCCCGGCTGGGCCGGGCCGGCCGCCGGGCGCAGTGGCAGCTGCTCACCGGCCGGTCGCCGGAGCCGGCGGTGGGCCGACCGCCGGTGCTGGTGCTCGGCAGCCCCGACGACCGGGTGTTGCCGGCGAGCGCGTTGACCCGGGCGGCGCGCCGCCACGCCTCGGCACCGCTGCTCTTCCCCGGCATGGGTCACGACCTGATGCTCGACGCCCGCTGGCGGGAACCGATCGACGCGATCCTGGACTGGCTGGACAAGGACCCGGCGCCCACCCTCGGGTGAGCGCCGGGCGGTGGCTCAGCGGGAGACGGAGCGGCGGCCGACGAGCGACCCGCTCTCCTCGAGCGCGCTCAGGTAGGACGCCGCCCACGCGTGGATGTCGTTGTGGGCCAGGTGCTCCCGCATCGCGCGCATCCGGGCCGACACGTCCTCCGGTCCGGCCCGCAGCGCGGCGAGCAGCCCCTGCTTGAGCCCGTCCAGGTCGTGCGGGTTGACCAGGAAGGCATGCTCCATCTCGGCCGCCGCGCCGGCGAACTCGCTGAGCAGCAACGCCCCGGTGCCGTCGACCCGGGCCGCCACGTACTCCTTGGCCACCAGGTTCATCCCGTCGCGCAGCGGGGTCACCGCCATCACGTCGGCGACCCGGTAGAGCGCGACCAGCTCGGCCCGGTCGAAGGGCTGGGTGAGGTAGTGGATCGCGGGTTCGCCGACCCGGCCGAACTCGCCGTTGATCCGGCCCACCTGGTGCTCCACCCGGTCGCGCAGGATCTGGTATTGCGCCACCCGGTCCCGGCTGGGCACCGCCACCTGCACCAGCACGGTGTCCCGCACCTTGACGTCGCCGCTCGCCAACAGCTCGCGGTAGGCCTTCAGCCGCTGCTCGATGCCCTTGGTGTAGTCCATCCGGTCGACGCTGAGGATCACCTTCTCGGGCCGGCCGAGGTCCTGCCGCAGTCGGTTGGCCCGCTCGGCGACCTCGGGCCGGGCGGCGAGCGCGGCCATCTCGGCGGTGTCGATGGCGACCGGGAAGGCGCCGATGCGCACCACCCGGTCGTCGACCCCGATCCGCCGGTCGGTCGCGGACAGGCCGAGCACCTTGGTGGCGAGCTGGGCGAAGTTGTGCGCCGCCTGAGCCCGCTGGAAGCCGATCAGGTCGGCGCCGAGCATCCCACGCAGCAGCTCGGACCGGCGGGGAAGCTGCATGAACAGCTCCGGCGGCGGGAACGGCACGTGCAGGAAGAAGCCGATCCGCAGGTCGGGGCGGAGCGCGCGGAGCTGGCCCGGCACGAGTTGCAGGTGGTAGTCCTGCACCCAGACCAGCCCGCCCGGCTCGGCCGCCTCGGCGGCGGCCTCGGCGAAGCGCTGATTGACCCGCTGGTACGCCTCCCACCAGCGGCGATGATATTCGGGCTGCTCCACGGCGTCGTGGTAGAGCGGCCAGAGGGTGGCGTTGGCGAAACCCTCGTAGTGGTCGCGGAAGTCCTCCGCGCTGAGCGCGACGCTGCGCATCCGGACCCCGTCCACGTCGGGCAGGTCGGGCGCCGGACCGGTGCCGCCGGCCCAGCCCACCCACGTGGCGGGCGTGTGCCGGAGCAGCGGGTGCAGGGCGCTCACCAGCCCGCCCGGGCTGCGGCGCCACTCGAAGGCGCCGTCCGGCGCCACACTGTCGTCGATGGGGAGGCGGTTGGCCACCACCACCAGGGGGCTCTGTCGCATCTCGGGCAATCCGCTCAGCAGGGGTGCCGGCGACCGGAGCGGAGCGCGAACCGGACAGCCGGTGCGGGACGGTGACGTTCAGCGGTATTCCTACTGACCGTAAGTTACACCCCTGTTACCCGATCGGCTCGGGCGAGCGGCGTCCCGCAATCCGGGCACCGCTCAGACGACGGCGCCGTCGTCCGGATCCTGGTCGTCCCGGTCGCCCGGGCGCAGCCGCCAGATGAGCATCACGAAACCGGCGAGGATGCCGGTGAAGCCGAGCAGGGTCACCACCGACGGGTCGACGAGCGACATCACGGTGGGGGAGAGGAACAGCAGGAAGCCGAGGACGATGGAGAGCACGCCCAGCACCGCGTATTTCGAGAATCGCGGCAGCGGGGGCGGCGGGGGCGGGGTGTAGTGCTCCTCCGCGTCGTCCGGCAGGTCGGCGCCGAACGTGTCCAGGCCGTCCAGCAGGGAGGGCTCGTCGTGCCGGTCGCGGCTCACCGAGATGCCGGAGACGTCCGCCGCGTAGGGCAGCCGGCGCACGTCGGTGGCGGTCGGACCGGCCGGCTCCTCGGCGCGGCCGGCGGCGGCGCCACCCGGCGCGGCCGGGTCGTCGACGTCCTCGGCGGCCGGCCAGGGGTGGCTGCCGGCGGTCGGCGTGGTGTGGAAGCCCGCCACGATCCTGGCCCACTCGGCCTCGATGTCGGGCTCGTCGGCGCGGGCCGGCTCGCCGCCACCCTCGTCGGCGAGCTGGGTGAGGTAGTCCCGGGCGGTCCTCAGGTGCGATCGGTCGACGTAGAGCCGGTCGACCGGGCGGGCCGGGACCGTGGTGGTGCGGGTGACCGGATTGAGGTCGGCGGAGGGTTGAAGGTAGGCGGCGATGCCACCGGCGGCGAGCACGTCGAGCAGGTGCTCACCGACGCGCGGATCGACGTCGCCCGCGACCGCGTACTCGGCCGCGTCGAGCCCGTTGTCCCGCCGTCCTCGGCGAGGCCCGCCCCCTGACACCGGACACCCCCTTCACCACGGCCTGACGTCGTGTCCTGAATCCTGACACGCCGGGACCCGGTTCCGGGAGTGCGTTGTGGCGCGGCGTACGGGTTCCTGCCCACTTCCCGGCCGATTCGGCGGGTCCCCGCCCCACCTGGGCGGACCCGGCGCGGTAAGGAACGCCGGTGGATCTCACCCGTACCCCACCGCCACAGCCGGCCCCGGAGCGCGAAAAGTCACCTTCTCCGCGAAAGCCGAAAACCTGTCTTAACGGATCCGGACCGCTCAGCCGGCCGCCGCGATGCGGAGCAGGCCGACGGCGGCGTGCCGCTCCGCGAAGGCGCGTACCCGGGCCAGCGTCGCCGCCGCGGCCGGCGGGTCCGCCTCGGTCAACGGCCGCACCGCCAGGGCGGACGCGAGGAGATGGTCGGTGACGTCGCTCATGTCCGCGTAGTCCTGCGCCGCGGCGGTGAACAACCGGCCCGCCCGGGCGGCGTCGCCGTCACGGTGGGCAAGCGCCGCGTCGGCCGACCGGCCGGCCGCCCGTGCCCAGCGGGTCGCCCGTGGGGCCCGGGCCAGCAGGTCGCGCACCAGGACCGCCGCGTCGCCGCCGAGCAGGCCGGCGACGTGACCGACCGCCGGCACCCACTCGGCGAACGGGATCATCCGGGTCCGCCGCCAGTCCTCGTCCAGCTCGGCGAGCAGCGCGAGCGCCTCGTCCCGGCGACCCTGCACCGCCCGGCAGAGCGCGGCGTGCGCCACGGTGGACCGCAGCACCCGGTGGAAGCCGCTGCGCCGGGCCGCGACAAGCGCCTGGTCCACCAGGTCCGGCGCGTCGTCGGCGGCGGTCGGGATGTCGGCGGCCGGGCCGTCGCCGAGCGCCCGGATCCAGCCGGAGATCGCCACGACGTGCAGGTCCCACTCGTCGGTCGGGCGCCGGGTCGACCCCTCGGCCATCCGCAGCGCCGCGGTCCAGTCCCCGCTGTAGTAGGACCGGGTCCACTGGTCGCTGAAAGTCACCGTGAGGCCGTGCAGGCCGGCCAGGTCCAGCGACCGCTGCTCGGCGACCAGCCGGGCCGAGCCGGCCAGGTCGCCCTCCTCCTGCAACGCCCAGGCCAGGTTGTGCACCGCCCGACGGCGGCTGGTGAGCCGCTCCACCCGGCACTCCTCGGTGACCTCGGCCAGCTCGGCGTACGCCTCCTCGGCGCCCGCCTGGTAGCGGGCCACCGCCAGGGTGATCCGGGCGTTCGCCCGCGCCTCCCGCAGCTCCAGCCGTTCGGCCAGCTCGGCGGCGCTGCTCGCGGCGACGCAGGCCGGCTCGGTCTGCGCGTCGAACATGTGCGCCCGGGCCAGCTCCAGCAGCGCGCCGACCTTGTCCTCGCTGTCCGGCAGCTCCGCGTGCAGCCGGATCGCCCGGTCCAGGCAGCGCAACGTCTCCGACCGGTCGGCCCGGGCCCACGCCGCCGTGGCCAGCAGGCGCCACGCCGTCGCCGCGCCGGGCAGATCGCCGGCGTCGGCCAGCCGGCCGGCCAGGCCGGTGAGTCGTGCCGTGCCGCCGTCGACCAGGAACCCGTCGCGGTCCCGATAGAACGCCAGCTCGGCCTGGAACAGCTCCAGCGCCGGGTCCGGCCCGCAGTCGACGCTCAGCGCGCGCCCGACAAGCGTGGCCGCGGTCTCCAGCGCGTGCAGCTCGTACGCCCGGCGGGCGGCCCGGTGCAGCGCCGACCGGGTGGCGGCGGCGTGCGGGGCCTGGTCGAGCCCCACCGTGCGGGCGATCTCGTGCGCCGCCCACCTGTGGTTGGCCAGGACCTCGGCCAGGTCGTGCTGCCGGCCGTCGGCGAGCTGTTCCAGCCAGTCGGCGGCGCCCTGGTGCCGGGCCACCCGCTCCGCCCGCGGCAACCGCTGATAGCAGACGTCCCGGACCAGCACGTGCCGGAACCGATATTCGGACTGACCGGGCATGGTCGAGCTGGGCAGCTCGAAGACCAGGTCACGCCGCTGGAGGCGATGCAGCGCCCGCTCCACCCACTCCACCGGCCGGCCCAGGGCCAGCGCCACCGGCGCCGCCCAGAACTGCACGCCGACCACGGAGGCGGCCTGAAGCACCGTGCGGTCGGCCGGGTCGAGCAGGTCCAGCCGGTTGGCGATGACCGCCTGGACGGTGCGGGGCATCCCGGCGCCGCCCGTCGGGTCGAGCAGCGCCACGCTCGCCGTACGCTCGGCCAGGCCGCCGTCGAGCAGCATCCGGGCGTACTCCTGGGCGTAGAGCGGGTTGCCGTCGGCGAACTCGATGAGCGGCGCGCGGGCCTCGCTGGGCAGCGTGGCCTGACCGAGCAGCAGCGAGTAGAGGGTGTCGATGTCCCCGTCGTGCATCGGTGGCACCGAGATGGACATCGCGCCGCTGATCGTGCCGGTCCAGGCCGGGTGCCGCTCGCGCAGCTCCGGCCGGGCGGTCGCGACGACGAGCAGCGGCACGTTGCGGGCCGCCGCGCCGAGCTGTTCGACGAAGGAGAGCATCGCCTCGTCCGCCCAGTGCATGTCCTCGAAGACGAGCACGGTGGGGCCGGTCGCGGCCAGCGCGAGCAGGAAACGCCGCCACGCCGCCTCGGTCTCGGCCGAGGTGAGCCGCTCGCCGGGTACGCCGACCAGGGGCCCCAGCGCCTCGGCCAGCCGGACCGCGTGCGGGTCGGCGAGCCGGCCCAGCCGGTCGCGGAGCCGCTCCCGGCTGGCGGCCGGGTCGTCGGCGCCGACCAGCCCCGCCCAGCCCCGCACGATGTCGGCCAGGGCGGCGTAGGTGACGTTCTCGCCGAACGGCGGGCACTGACCGGTCAGCCAGGTGACCCGCGCGCCGGGCAGGTTGGCCGCGTGCCGGGCCAGCTCGCGCAGCAGCCGGCTCTTGCCCACCCCGGCCGGACCGAAGACGGTCAGGAGCTGGGAGGTGCGCTCGGTGACGGTGCGGTGCAGCGCGCTGACCAGCAGACCGCGCTCGTGGTCCCGGTTGACCATCGGGGTCAGCTCGGGGCCCTGCCGGTCACGCCGGGGCCGGGCCCGGACGGCCAGCCAGATGCGGCTCACCGCCGACCGGCCACGCAACGTGACCGGCGGCCGGTCGGCGTACTCCATCTCGCGCCGGGTGGCCGCCCAGGTGCTCTCGTCGACCACCACGCCGCCCACCGGGGCCAGCGCCTGCAACCGGCTCGCGGTGTTGACCACGTCACCGGTGACGAAGGCCTGGCCGCCGTCGCGCGCCGCGGCCAGGTCGACAAGCGCCTCGCCGGTGGCGATGCCCACCCGGAAGCCGAGCGGCGGATGCGGCCCGGCCGGCTGCCGGGCCAGGCTCCGCTGCAGCTCCAACCCGGCGCGTACGCAGCGCAGCGCGTCGTTGTCGGTGGCCACCGGCGCGCCGAACAACGCCATCACCGCGTCGCCGATGTATTTCTCCACCACGCCGCCGTACTGGTGCACCAGCCGGCGCACCGTGGCGAAGTATGCCTGTTGCAGGCCGCGGGCCTGCTCCGGGTCGGCCCGTTCGGCGTACGTGGTGAAGTCGGCGATGTCGATGAAGAGCACGCTCACCTGCCGGCGGTCCTCCTGCACCGCGACCGCGTGGTCGCGCAGCGGCTGGCCGCAGTTGGTGCAGAAGTTGGCGCCGGCGTCGTTGGCGTGGCCGCAGCCCGGGCAGGCCGCCGCGAGCGGCCGGCCGCACCCGCCGCAGAAGCGGTCGTCCGGCCCGGCGGTCCGGGTGCAGTGTCCACAGGTGAGGTCGATGTCCGGCTCCGTACGCGTGAGGTACCCAGTGTGCCGCGCCGCCGCCCCAGTCGGGTACCCGACGGGTCGACGGGACGATGCGGCTGTTCGGCCGGGTCTAGTCTCCTCTAGCAGGAAGTCCCGTCGACAGGGAGAGCGCCGTGCACGTCCGGCTTTCCGCCCCATGGATCGATCCACGAGGGACGGTGTGGGCCCCGGGCGACACGGTCGACGTGGACGCCGTCACACTCGCCGAACTGGAGGAAAAAGGCATGGTGGAGCAGCCCGCAGGCAGCGGATCGACCGAGACCACGACCACGACGACCACCACGACACCGTCGAAGAAGACCGACCCGTCGAAGATCGGCCCCGGCCCGAGCGCGCCGCCGGCCGACAGCAAGGACAAGTGACACGACGGACCGGTGACACCCGGCGGGGCCTGGCGGGACGACCGCCGGGCCCCGTCGTCGTACCGCTCAGCGGTCGCTCATGCCGGCGCGGCGGCGCAGCGCGGCCACGTCGGTGACCACGATGCGGCGCCCTTCGGTACGCAGCCAGCCGCGGCTGGCGAACGAGCCGATGGCCTGGTTGACGCTCTGCCGGGAGCCGCCGGCCATCTCGGCGAGCTGACTCTGGTTGAGCTCGATCGTGATCATCGGGGCCTGGCTCTCGCCGGCCAGCCGCACGAGCGTCTTGGCCACCCGGCCGGGCAGGTCGAGGAAGACGTGGTCGGCGTTCTGCTCGGTGAGCCGGCGGATCAGCTGGCCGAGGGAGCGCATCACCGCGTCGAGGATGCGCGGGTTGGAGTGCACCAGCTCCATGAAGGCGGGGCGGGACAGCGCCAGCGCCGCGCAGTCCTCGATGGCCTCCGCCGAGGCCGACCGGGTCGAGGCGTCCAGCAGCGAGACCTCGCCCAGCACGTCCGGTGGTCGGATCACCGACAGCACGGCCCGTTCGCCGGTGGGGGCGGTGCGGAACACCGCCACCGCGCCGCGGCGCAGCACGATCAGCGACTCGCCGGGATCGTTCTCGACGAAGAGCAACTGCCCCTTGCGGTAGGTGCGGGGCACGGCCGCAGCGATGACCCGCTGCCGCACCTCCGGCTCCAGCCCGGCGAACATCTCCACGCCCGTGAGCGCGTCACCCGGCTCCGGCAGGCGAGACTCCACGGCTCAACTCCTCCCCGGTCAGAAGTCACCACTCGCACACCGGGTGAAGCTGTCAGTCCCGGTATTAGGCAGCTCAACCGGTTCGGCGCCCGACGGCGGTACACATCAGATCATGACGGCCCGGTAGCGTGCTGTACACCCCCGGAGACACTTCCGTGACCATGGCGGCTCGCGACCGGTGCGGCGCCGACCTCGGCGGACGCCCCGACGGCGGCCCGGCGGGGCCGATGGGCGAGGATGGGCGCGATGGTCTACCGCTACTTCTACGACTGCGAATTCATCGAGGACGGCCGCACCGTCGACCTGGTGTCGATCGGCGTCGTCGACGAGTACGGCCGCGAGTTCTACGCGGTCTCCACCGAGTTCGACGACTCCCGCGCCGTGCCCTGGGTGCGGCGCAACGTGCTGGACAAGCTCCCCTCGCCGGCCGACCGGGCCTGGCGGTCCCGGGAGCGGATCCGGGACGACCTGCACGAGTTCCTGCTCGCGCCGGTGCGGGACCGCCCGGGCGAGCAGGTGGAGCTGTGGGCCTGGTACGCCGCGTACGACCACGTGGTGCTGGCCCAGCTCTGGGGCGCCATGCCGGCGCTGCCCCGGGAGATCCCCCGGTTCACCAAGGAACTGCGCCAGCTCTGGGACGACCGGGGGCGGCCCCGGCTGCCGGACGCCGAGGCCGACCGGCACGACGCGCTCGTCGACGCCCGGCACAACCTGGCCCGCTGGCGGGCGATGACCGCGCGTTAGCGCAGGCCCGGCTAGGGCGGCAGGTTTGACCCGTTCTGCCCGGGGCATCGGAGGCGGCATCACGCCGATCCGAGGAGGGCCCATGAGCAACGAGCCGACAAACGCCGCCGACGCCCGGCGCAAGGTCACCGAGCTGATCCGGGACGCTCGGATCTGCCTGCTCACCACCAGCGCCGTGGACGGTCGGCTGGTCAGCCGGCCGATGGGGTTGCAGGAGGCGGACTTCGACGGCGACCTGTGGTTCTTCGCCTACGCCGACTCCGCGAAGATCCGCCAGATCAGGGTGAACCCGCAGGTCAACGTGGGTTTCTCCGACCAGAGGCACAACGCCTGGGTGTCGGTGGCCGGCACCGCCACCGAGGAGTGGGACGACGCCCGCGCGAAGGAGTTGTGGAGCCCGGTGCTCAAGGCGTGGTTCCCGGACGGGCTCCAGACGCCGGGGATCACCCTGATCAGGGTGCACGCCGGCTCGGCCGAGTACTGGGACTCGCCGGGCAGCACGGTGGTCAACCTGCTCGGCTTCGCCAAGGCGGCGGTGACCGGCAAGCCGCCGAAGGCGGGTGAGAACCAGGAGGTCGGCTACTGACCGGTAAGCCGACCATCGGTCGGAAACGGCCCGGGGCGCGGTGCCGGCCCGCACCAGCGGCGACTACAGTTCGCACGGACGGCCCGCCCCGGGCCGGCAACGGCGCCGATGGTCTGATCTGACACATATCCTGGGGCTTATCCGGGCTTCACCCGATGTCTCAGGAGGATGAGCGGATCATGCGTATCGGCGTGCTCACCGGCGGGGGCGACTGCCCTGGTCTCAACGCGGTGATTCGGGCGGTGGTCCGAAAGGGCGTCGCCACCTACGGTCACGAGTTCGTGGGCTTCCGGGACGGCTGGAAGGGCCCGCTCGAGGGTCTGTCCAAGCCGCTGGGCATCGCGGAGGTGCGGGGCATCCTGCCGCGCGGTGGCACCATCCTCGGCTCGTCCCGGACCAACCCGTTCAAGATCGACAACGGGGTGGAGCGGATCAAGGAGAACCTCGCCGCGCAGGGCGTGGACGCCCTGATCGCGATCGGCGGCGAGGACACCCTGGGCGTCGCCACCAAGCTGCACGAGCTGGGCGTCAACGTCGTCGGCGTGCCGAAGACGATCGACAACGACCTGGGCGCCACCGACTACACGTTCGGCTTCGACACCGCGGTCAACATCGCGATGGAGGCGATCGACCGGCTGCACACCACCGCCGAGAGCCACCACCGCACCCTCGTCGTCGAGGTGATGGGCCGGCACGCCGGCTGGATCGCCCTGCACGCCGGCCTCGCCGGCGGCGCCAACGTGATCCTGCTGCCCGAGCGGCAGTTCGACGTCGAGCAGGTCGCCGGGTACGTCGAGAAGCGCTTCCAGCACCAGTACGCCCCGATCGTGGTGGTCGCCGAGGGCGCCCAGCCGCTGGACGGCCAGATGGTGCTGCACAACCAGGAGCTCGACTCGTTCGGCCACGTCCGCCTCGGCGGCATCGGCCAGTGGCTCGCCGAGCAGCTGGAGGCGAAGACCGGCAAGGAGGCCCGCACCGTGGTGCTCGGCCACATCCAGCGCGGCGGCACCCCGACCGCGTTCGACCGGGTGCTCGCCACCCGTCTCGGCCTCCAGGCCATCGACGCCGCGCACGAGGGCGACTGGGGCAAGATGGTCGCGATGCAGAGCACGGACATCGTCCGCGTCCCGCTGGCCGACGCCACCCGCGAGCTGAAGACGGTGCCGCTGGAGCGCTACACCGAGGCCGAGGTCTTCTTCGGCAGCTGAGATGTAAGGAGGGGCCCCCGCTTAACGCCTTCTGCATAGGCGGGGGCCCCGCTTAACAGGTGTCGGAGTCGGACGAGGAGGCGTGGTGGGCGGGAACACGGTAGCGGTGATCGGCGCGGGCAAGATCGGCGAGCTGATGCTCTCCGGGCTGCTCCGCTCCGGCTGGCCGGTGGAGCGGCTGCTCGCCACCGCCCGGCGTCCGGCCCGCGCGCAGGAACTGACCGACCGCTACGGCGTACGGGTGGTGGACAACCTCACCGCGGTGGCCGAGGCCGACGTGCTCGCCGTGTCGGTGAAGCCGCAGGACGCCGCCGCGCTGCTCGACGAGGTCGGTCCCAAGGTCCCCGCCGACAAGTTGGTCATCTCGCTCTGCGCCGGGCTGCCCACAAGCTTCTTCAACCGGCGGCTGCCCGAGGGCACCCCGGTGATCCGGGTGATGACCAACACCCCGGCGCTCGTCGACCAGGCGATGAGCGCCATCTCGCCCGGCGCGCACGCCACCGGCGCGCACCTGGCCCTGGCGGAGGAGATGTTCTCCCCGCTCGGCGCCACGCTCCGGGTGCCCGAGTCGCAGCAGGACGCGGTCACCGCGCTCTCCGGCTCCGGCCCCGCCTACTTCTACCTGCTGGTCGAGGCCATGATCGACGCCGGCATCCTGCTCGGCCTGCCGCGCCAGGTGGCGCACGAGCTGATCGTGCAGACCGCGATCGGCTCGGCGGTGATGCTGCGCGACTCCGGCGAACACCCGGTGAAGCTGCGCGAGGCGGTCACCTCGCCCGCCGGCACCACCATCTCCGCGATCCGCGAGCTGGAAAACCATGGGGTACGCGCGGCGATGCTGGCGGCGCTGGAGGCGGCCCGCGACCGCGCCCGCGAACTCGCCGCCCAGGTATGAGGCGAAGGCCCCGCCCCACCGCGCCCGCCCAGGACCGGAGGCGTGGTGAGCCCGGGGCAGAATGCTCGTGCTTGAGGGCTACGAGCCGATGGCGCAGGCTGTCTCCATGGGACGGATGTGTTTCTCGATGCGTGATCCGCAACCCGGTCAGGACCTGCCCGTTCCAATGGACGGGGGCCAACGATGGTGAGCGGCAACGGGCAGGCACCTCGGCAGGACACGAGGGCGCCCAGACGGGACATGACCGTTCGCCCGTTTCCGAAGCTCGCTGGCGAGGAACGGCCTGAAGTCCTTCTGGACCAGCTGCGCGAGTGGGCGGAGGGGCATGCCGAGGATTCGATCGCTTGGTACCTGCGCGACAAGGCGGTCCGGCGCAAGATCTCCCGCGTACTGCGTGGTTGCGCCATCCTGCTGGCTGTTGCTGGCGGCATGGTGCCTTTGGTCAGCGCGGCCCGCTCCGCGAGCGACGGCAGCTGGGGATACGTGTTGTTGGCCGTCGCCGGTGGATGCCTCGCCTTTGACCACTTCTTCGGGCTGTCCTCAGCGTGGATGCGTGACATAACCGCCGCGCAGGCGATTCAGCGGGCCGTCACCGAATTCCGGCTGGACTGGGCGGCGTCCGCGCTTCCCGGCGCGGACCCGGCCGGATCTGGTGCCGCGTCCTCCGGCATGCTGCGACATCGCGAGGCCCTCATCCGCTCCTTGGTGATGCGCACGGCCGACCTGGTGGAGGCGGAGACCGGTGAGTGGTTGAGCGAATTTCGGAGCAACATCGGTGACTTGAACCGGCGGAGCGGGTGGCCATCGCTGCCCGCCCATCCGTCGGCTGGCGCTGCTCACTCCGTCGACCGGGCCGCCAGGAACTCGGATGTCACCTCGCACTGAAGTCGCTCCGCACCAGGCGCGGCGGCGAAGTTGAAGTGATCCCGCAACTCTCGGAAGGCGTCGAGCGTGACGTCCGGTGCGAATCGTGAGGCATCCTCACTGTCGGTCTCAGCCGCGGTGACGGCCACGGGATCCCAATGCGAGATGTTGACCAGATGGTGCCAGAGAACAGGGTCGTGGCGGGTGCCGTAGCGTGCCCACGCGGCATACATCCCCGCGCGTTTGGCCATCGCCACATCCTTGCTCAGATTGTCGCCTACGTAGAGACAGCGGCTGGCCGGGACGCCGAGCTGCTCGGAGATCTGGCGGGCGATCTCGGGGTTGGGCTTGCGGGCTGCCGGCGGGAGCACCCGTACCTCGATCGGGGCCGGAGCCTGTCTCCGATCCGCACCCAGGGGGTGCGGCGGTCCGACGAACCGCGGCGCGTAAACAGCCTCGAGCATCGCATCGAGTCCGAGAGTTCTCGCCCGACTGCTGATGTTCACATCCTTGGCCTCGGTGTGACCCACGATGCGACAGCCGGTGGACCTGACAGCCCGGAGGGTGCTCTCGACACCCGGATAGAGGCGCAGGTGGTCGCGTCGGACCTTGTTGAAGGCGGCGAAGGCGGGTAATAGATGCGCGTGTCGGTCCCGAGGGCTCATCCCGGGTAGGCGCCGCTCGACTGCAGGGGTTTCGAGCAGCGCGAACGGGTGCTCGGTGTTGCCGTGTCTGCGATGCACCAGTTGGAGATCGCCACGTAACTCTTCCTCCGTGACGTCGAGAAGGTTGGCCGCTGCGGTGACCATCGCCTGTATCGCAGGCACGAAGTAGGCGATCCAGTCGTACAGCGTGTTGTCCAGGTCGAGGATCAGCGCTTGCACAACGCGGGACTGCGGGGGCGTCACGAAACGACCTGCCAGGGTGCCATCTCCAGCCGGCCGTCTCGCCCGGTAACCAGCGGCGCTCGCCAGGTCATGAAGCGCTCGAACGCACCTTGCTGCTGACTTCGGTACATCTCCAACTCCACGACAGGACCCGCCACTCGGATCAGGTTGAAGAAGTTACGCCGACCGTCTG
Organism: Micromonospora sp. WMMD975; assembly: GCF_029581215.1. Taxonomy (NCBI): domain Bacteria; kingdom Bacillati; phylum Actinomycetota; class Actinomycetes; order Micromonosporales; family Micromonosporaceae; genus Micromonospora; species Micromonospora sp. WMMD975. The sequence continues at coordinate 3,951,815 of NZ_CP120739.1, read as the reverse complement.
ACGATTTCGAGCCGCTGCTCCCGCCTCCGACGATGTTGAAACGGCCCAGATCCCAGCGTTCGTTGCTGTATTCGGGGAGATGGTACGCCTCGGCGCGCCACACGAAGGCACGGTGCTTGTGCCCGTGGATCGCGAGATGCACACCGTCCCGGGCGGCCATGCGCTGGATCCTGGGCGCATCGATGGCGATCCCGAAGCCGGTGGCGTACTCGTCTGCGGATTCGAGGTCCTCGGTCAGCGCGAGATGATGGTGAAGCGCCAGCACGCGCAGTGCTGATCCAGGACTCGACCACGTCAGGGCGCTCGTCACCTCGCGGTATGCGGATTCCTGAACCCGCCCCATGCCGGCCAGGAACGCCTGGCCCTGTTCCAAGGAGCTCGAGTTGACGGCGGCGATGTCGACGAGGTTGCCGCCCGGAAACACGAAGCGGCGAGCCATCGAGAGGTGGGGGGAGGCTGGATATCCGTAGAGCGCGTGAAAGAACTCCCGGTAGTTGGCGGTTGCCTCGGCCGGGGCGACGTCCACCGGCGCTCCGTACTCGTAGGACTCACTGCGTGTCCAAGCTATGTCATGGTTGCCGGGTATGACGACGAGATGCTCCATGCCTAAGCCAAGCAGGCCGTTGGTCAACTTGAAGAGAGCTGCCCGCGCGGCCCGGAACTCCTCTTGAGCAGCGACGTAGGTGAGGTCGCCCGTGACGAGAACCGCCCCGACCGAGCGTTCGTGATGAGCCAGGGCGTTGGAGACAGCGTCGACCATCGTCGGACGGGTCGGTCCGTCCTCGGTCTCCAGCCGCCATTGATGCTCGTCTCGAAACCGACCCGTCGCATAGTGCGGATCGGTGAGGTGAAGCAGCCACGGGCCGGGGCATGCGACCGGTTCTGTGGCGAGCGCCGTGTCTTGGCGCTGTGACGCGGTCAGGAACCGTTCGCTGGAATCCGCGGGCTCAGCCGGCCGGATCTCCCAGATGGTCGTATCCATCGCGCGCAGCTCATCGGCATCGAGGATCCGCTTGCCCACCAGTCGCTCCAACTGGCTGGACGGGTGATGGGGCAGCGGGGGTGCGGTGGCGAAGGAAAACTTGCCGAAGAACTCGATCGGCTCATCGGCCAGAGCTAACAGCTTCAACCAACCTCGACTGTGCCGACTCGACCGGTAATACGGTGGCACACCCTCCAATTCGGCGGCTGGCGGGCTGAGCGACACAAAGGCGCCCAGCTCGTCTGCCCGGGGCAGGATCACCCGCTCGACCATGGCTGGATGGACCGTGCCCGTGCCGGAGTGGAAGAGTCCGACCCGGACTCGTTGTCCGCTCCGCGTCTTACGTTCGAGTGCCTCCCACACCTCCAGGCGTCCAGGCTCGTTCGGGCGTTTCCACCATCCCCACCAGCACCAACCTCGCTCACGCATGACCGTGCGATGTTCGGGCAGGGTGTCAGCGACGAGATCCCGGTAGCGGAAGAGGTATAGGAGGTCCGGGACCCTGGGCGGTGCCGATCCATCGCTCATGCCAGTGAGCCTCCGAAGAGTGTCGGGATCATGTGAAGGGTTGATCCGGGTCGGATCCCTTGTATACCGGAGTGCATCGACGGGTGATATCCCTTGTCCGCCGTTCGATGTCCCCGGTCGGGTGATGCCTCGCGAACGGTGAGCGCATGGTCGACGCGCCTACGAGAGTCAGAGTCCGTGCCCCATACTGGCCCGGTGTTCACTCTCGCCCAGGCGCGACACCTCGTGGCCACCCTCAAGCCCCGTGTCGACGAGCTGATCCGGTGTCGGGCCGACCTCGCCGAGTTGCGGGTCGACCTGGCCGACCACGGCGCCAGCGCGCTCGGCGGGCTCGCCGAGGTGAAGGCGCTGGAGGCCCGGCTGCACGCCGTGGTGGAGGAGTTCCACCAGCACGACATCGAGGTCAAGGGCATCGCCCCGGTGCTGCTCGACTTCCCGGGGGAGCGCGACGGCCGGGCGGTGCTCTGGTGCTGGCTGGAGGGGGACACGGACGTCCGCTGGTACCACCGGGTCGAGTGCGGCTTCGCCGGCCGCCGCCCGGTCTGAGCGGTCGCACCGGTCTGTGCGGTCGCGCCGACGAGTTGAGCGGGCCCGCCGAAGTCGTTCCCGGCGAGCGGTGCGGCGGGCGTCTGCCGGTAGGCGCGCGGCGGGGTCGCGACGACCACCGGGTCCCGGAGTGTCTCCGGGGCCGGTGAGGTGCTTGAGCACCACCTCGTAGCCGGGGGCCACCGCAGCCTTTTGTATGGACAAGTCTCTATGGACGAGTGTCGCGAATCGACAAGCTTCCATGGTTAGTGATCTTATTGATATCTATCTCTCACCACCACTTCCCACCCCCAGGAGTGCGACGTGCGGAGATCCCGTCTTGCCACCCTCGCCCTGACCTTGGCCGCCTCGATCGGGGTCACCCTGACCCTGGCCGCCGCGCCCGCCCAGGCCGCCCCGTCCGACCGTTACGTCGCGCTCGGCGACTCGTACGCCTCCGGTGTCGGCGCCGGCAGCTACACCTCCGAGAGCGGCAACTGCCTGCGCAGCACCAACGCCTACCCGGCCCTCTACAACGCCAACATCCGGCCGGCCTCGTACCGCTCGGTCGCCTGCTCCGGCGCGACCACGGCGGACGTCATCAGCGGCCAGCTCTCCGCGCTCTCCTCGACCACCACGCTTGTCAGCGTCACGATCGGCGGCAACGACGTCGGCTTCGCCAGCATCATGAGCACCTGCGTGCTCCAGGGCGAGTCGCAGTGCGTGGCGGCGGTGAACTCGGCCATGACCGTGGCGCGTGCCCAACTGCCCGGCCGGCTCGCCAACGTCTACAACGGCATCCGGGGCCGGGCCCCCTCGGCCCGCGTCGTGGTGGTCGGCTATCCGGTCTTCTACCAGCTCGGCACCGTCTGCGTCGGGCTCACCGCCACCTCGCGCGCAAAGATCAACGAGGGCATCAACCTGGTCGACGACATCACCCGGACGGCCGCCACCTCCGCCGGCTTCACGTTCGCCGACGTGCGGTCCGCCTTCGTCGGCCACCAGCTGTGCAGCTACGGGGAGAAGTGGCTGCACGCGTTGAACGTGCTGAACCTGACCGTCTCCTATCACCCCACGACGGCTGGGCAGTCCGGCGGCTACTACCCGGTCTTCCGGTCCGCCGCCGGCTGACCGGAGCACTCGGCCGTGAGCGGCGCGCCTCCGGCCGGAGGCGCGCCGCCGCGTCGTACCCTCAGGCCGGCAGCACCTTCTCGATCGCCGCCCGCAGCTCGGGGTCGTCCGGGGTGACCTGCGGGGCGAACCGGGCGGCCACGCCGCCGTCCGGCGCGACCAGGAACTTCTCGAAGTTCCACCGTACGTCGCCGGTGTGTCCCTCGGCGTCCGGCGTGGACACCAGCGCGGCGTAGAGCGGGTGCCGGTCCGGGCCGTTGACGTCGACCTTCTCGGTGAGCGGGAAGGTCACGCCGTAGTTCACCTGGCAGAACTCCTCGATCTCGGCGGCGCTGCCCGGCTCCTGGCCGGCGAACTGGTTGCACGGCACCCCGAGCACGGTCAACCCGCGCCCGGCGTACGCGTCGGCGAGCGCCTGAAGGCCCGCGTACTGGGGGGTGAGGCCGCAGCGGGAGGCCACGTTCACCACCAGCAGGGCTTGGCCGCGATAGCGGCCGAGGTCGGCCGGGCCGCCGGTGAGGGCGTCGATCTGCACGTCGAAAACGGTCATGGGACGAGGCTACGGGCCGACGCCCGGCTCACCCCGCGCCACCCGCGAAATCGACGCCGCTGCATCTTGACGAACTGATGACGGCGTGAGTAGCGTCTCAGCAATCAATTTGGAAAGTTTCCTAACTGTTTGGGGAGACGCCGTATGAAGAGATCGCTCCGCCGAGCCCTGTGGGCCACCGGCGCCGTGGTCGCGCTCGTGGCCGCCGCGGTGCCGATGACCACCGCCTCGGCCGCCGGCAGCGTCACCGCCACGTTCACCAAGGTGCAGGACTGGGGGACCGGTCACGAGGGACGGGTGACCGTCACCAACGGCACCAGCGCCAGCGTGAACGGCTGGCGCATCGAGTTCGACCTGCCGTCGGGCACCACGATCGGCAGCTTCTGGGACGCCGACGTGACCCGCAGCGGCAACCACTACGTCGCGGTCAACAAGAGCTGGGCCGGGTCGCTCGCCCCGGGCGCCAGCTTCAACTGGGGCTACAACGGCACCGGCGCGTACAAGGGCCCGTCGAACTGCACCGTCAACGGCGGCGCCTGCGCCGGCGGCGGCACCCCGACCACCGCGCCGCCGACCACGACGGCGCCCACCACCAAGCCGCCGGCGACGACGGCGCCGCCCACCACCAAGCCGCCGACCACGACGGCGCCGCCCACCACCACGCCGCCCACCGGCGGCAAGAAGGTGGTCGGCTACTTCGCCGAGTGGGGCGTCTACGGCCGTAACTACCACGTCAAGAACATCCACACCAGCGGCTCCGCCGCGAAGCTGACCCACATCCTGTACGCCTTCGGCAACACCACCGGCGGGCGGTGCAGCATCGGCGACAGCTACGCCGACTACGACAAGGCGTACACCGCGGCGGACAGCGTCGACGGCGTCGCCGACACCTGGGACCAGCCGCTGCGCGGCAGCTTCAACCAACTGCGCAAGCTGAAGAAGATGTACCCGAACCTGAAGGTGCTCTGGTCCTTCGGCGGCTGGACCTGGTCGGCCGGCTTCACCCAGGCCGCGCAGAACCCGGCCGCGTTCGCCGACTCCTGCTACTCGCTGGTCAAGGACCCGCGCTGGGCGGACGTCTTCGACGGCATCGACATCGACTGGGAGTACCCGAACGCCTGCGGCCTGCAGTGCGACGCCAGCGGCCCGAACGCGTTCAAGAACGTGGTCTCGGCGCTGCGGAGCAAGTTCGGCTCCAGCTTCCTGGTCACCGCGGCGATCACCGCCGACGGCAGCAACGGCGGCAAGATCGACGCGACCGACTACGCCGGCGCGGCGTCGAACCTCAACTGGCTGATGCCGATGACGTACGACTACTTCGGCGCCTTCGCCGCCCAGGGGCCGACCGCGCCGCACTCCCCGCTCTACTCGTACTCCGGGATCCCGCAGCAGGGCTTCTGGTCGGACGCGGCGATCCAGAAACTCAAGTCCAAGGGCGTGCCGTCCAACAAGCTGCTGCTCGGCATCGGCTTCTACGGACGCGGCTGGACCGGCGTGACCCAGACCGCTCCCGGCGGCAGCGCCACCGGCGCGGCGCCGGGCACCTACGAGGCGGGCATCGAGGACTACAAGGTCCTCAAGAACACCTGCCCGGCCACCGCCACGGTCGGCGGCACGGCCTACGCCAAGTGCGGCAGCAACTGGTGGAGCTACGACACCCCGTCCACCATCGGCGGGAAGATGAGCTACGCCAACAGCCAGGGCCTCGGTGGCGCGTTCTTCTGGGAGCTCTCCGGTGACACCAGCAACGGTGAGCTGATCGGCGCCATCAAGGGCGGTCTCGGCTGAGCCGAGGTCGATGCACCACCCCTCGGCCCGGCCGAGGGTCGACGCACCACCCACCCGGCGGGGAGGGGCCGCACCGGCCCCTCCCCGCCCGCGTGCCACCCTGGTCGAACGGGGGCGATCGGAGCGAGGATGGGGAGGTCGCCGGCCGCCGCGCGGGCCGGTGTGGCACACTCGCCGACCAACGGTATGCGCCGAGAAGGAGGGTCGATGGCTCCCCAGCACCGCACCCCGCTGGCCGCACTTGCCGTGCTCGCGCTCCTGCCGATCGGCCTGGCCGGCTGCGGCGCGGGCGACGGCAACGGCGGCCCTGCCGCACCCACCGGCCGGGCCCCGGCGGAGGAGGCCGCAGCCAAGAGCCGGGAGCGGGTGCAGGCATACCTGGACGCGCTGGCCGCGCGGGACGCAGACGCCGGCCGCAGCCAGCTCTGCGCGCCCATGCAGGCCGCCTTCGACGCCGCCGCCACCGGCCCGAACGGCGACTTCGCCGACCATTTCACGGTGCCGCAGGCGGCCATCACCGACGTCCGCACCGGCTCGAAGGGCCAGGAGGTGAGCGCCGTGATCACGGTGGCCGCCGGCTCCCGAAAGGCCGACCGCGCGCTGCTGTTCACGGTCACCCGCACCGGCGCGGACTGGTGCATCGCCGGCGAGGCGCCGGGCGGCAACTCGCCCCCGCCGAGCGGCACGCCCTGACCCGGCCGCCGGTCTCCCACCCACCGGAACCGTCCCCCTCGGGAAGACGTGCCCGGACGATCGCCGTACGCTCTCGGGTATGCGCCAAGAGTGGCATCAGCTGAGTCACCCCGCCGTGGGCAGCCCCGGTCTGCAGACCAGCCGCCCGACCGCCGACTCCGCCGAGGACGTGGCCCTCGGCCTCGACCGCTGGCGGGAGCTGCCACGTGCGCAGACCCCGCCCTGGACCGATCCGGCGCAGGTCACCGAGGTGTGCACGGTGCTGGACACGGTGCCGTCGGTGGTCGCGCCCTACGAGGTCGACCAGTTGCGGCAGCGGCTGGCCATGGTCTGCGAGGGCAAGGCGTTCCTGCTCCAGGGCGGTGACTGCGCGGAGACCTTCGTCGACAACACCGAGAGCCACCTGCTGGCGAACGCCCGCACCCTGCTCCAGATGGCGATCGTGCTCACCTACGGCGCGTCGCTGCCGGTGGTCAAGGTGGCCCGGGTCGCCGGCCAGTACACCAAACCCCGGTCCCTGCCCACCGACGCGCGCGGCCTGCCCGCCTACCGCGGCGACATGATCAACTCGCTGGAGACCACGCCGGAGGCGCGGGTCGCCGACCCGCAACGCATGATCCGGGCGTACGCCAACTCGGCCGCCGCGATGAACATGCTCCGGGCGTACCTGGCCGGTGGGCTGGCCGACCTGCACGCGGTGCACGACTGGAACAAGGACTTCGTCCGGCGGTCCCCGGCCGGCGAGCGCTACGAGGCGATCGCCCGGGAGATCGACCGGGCGCTGGCGCTCATCCGCGCCTGCGGGATGACTGACGACGAGGCGCTGCGCACGGTCACGCTCTACTGCTCCCACGAGGCCCTGGCCCTGGAGTACGACCGGGCGCTGACCCGGATCTCCGACCGCAAGGCGTACGGCCTGTCCGGGCACTTCCTCTGGATCGGCGAGCGGACCCGGCAGATCGACGGCGCGCACATCGACTTCATCTCCCGGATCGCCAACCCGATCGGCGTCAAGCTCGGCCCCACCACCTCCCCGGACGAGGCGATCGAGCTCTGCGAGAAGCTCAACCCGGACAATGTGCCCGGCCGGCTCACCCTGATCAGCCGGATGGGCAACCACCGGGTCCGGGACGCGCTGCCGCCCATCGTCGCCAAGGTCACCGCCGCCGGCGCCAAGGTCGTCTGGCAGTGCGACCCGATGCACGGCAACACCCACGAGTCCTCCAACGGCTACAAGACCCGACACTTCGACCGGATCGTCGACGAGGTGCTCGGCTACTTCGAGGTGCACCGCGGCCTGGAGACCCACCCGGGCGGCCTGCACGTCGAGCTGACCGGTGAGGACGTCACCGAGTGTCTCGGCGGCGCCCAGGGCATCGAGGACCTCGACCTGCCCGGCCGGTACGAGACCGCCTGCGACCCGCGACTGAACACCCAGCAGTCGCTGGAGCTGGCCTTCCTGGTCGCGGAGATGCTCCGTGGCTGACGCGTTGATCGACCTTCGGACGGACACCGTGACCCGGCCGACCCCGGGGATGCGCGAGGCCATGGCCACCGCCGAGGTGGGCGACGACGTCTACGGTGAGGACCCGACCGTCGTCGCGCTCGAAGCCGAGGTGGCCGCCCGGTTCGGGCACGAGGCGGCGCTGTTCGCCCCGAGCGGCTCGATGGCCAACCAGCTCGCCCTGCAACTGCTCGTCCCACCCGGCGACGAGCTGCTCTGCGACGCCGACGCGCACGTGGTCACGTACGAGGTCGGCGCCGCGGCGGCGTACGGCGGAATCTCGTCGCGGACCTGGCCGGCGGTGGGCGCGGAGATCGACCCCGACGTGGTCGTGGGGATGATCCGGCCGGACGGCTACTTCGCGGTGCCCACCCGGGCGATCGCGGTGGAGCAGACCCACAACCGGGGTGGCGGCGGGGTGATCCCGCTGTCCACGCTGCGCCGGCTGCGCGCGGTCGCCGACGAACACGGGCTCGCCCTGCACTGCGACGGCGCCCGGATCTGGCACGCGCACGTGGCCGACGGGGTGCCGCTGGCCGAGTACGGCGCGCTCTTCGACACGCTGTCGGTCTGCCTCTCCAAGGGCCTCGGCGCGCCGGTCGGATCGCTGGTGCTGGGCAGCGCCGAGAAGATCGCCCGGGCCCGGTTCCTGCGCAAGCGGATGGGCGGCGGCATGCGGCAGGTCGGCATCCTCGCCGCAGCCGGCCGGTACGCGCTGGCGCACCACGTCGATCGGCTCGCCGACGACCACGCCAAGGCCGCCCGGCTGGCCGAAGCGGTCGCACCGCACGGGGTGCTCGCGACCGGCGTGCGGACCAACATCGTGCCGCTGGACCTGACCAAGCACCCGCTCGACGCGCACGCCCTCGCGGCTGCCGCCCGGGCGGAGGGCCTGCTGATCTCGGTGCTCGCCCCGCGTACCGCCCGGCTGGTCACCCATCTGGACGTCACCGACGCCCAGACCGACCGCGCCGCCGAGATCCTCACCACCATCCTGCGCGCCGCCTGACCCCCACCCCTCCCACCCCTCCCACCCCTCCCACCCCTCCCACCCCTCCCACCCCTCCCACTACCCGGCCGGGCCAGGCCGGGGCCGAGCCTGGGCCGGGCCGGGGCCGGGCCGGGGCCGAGCCTGGGCCGAGCCGGGGCCGGGTTGATCATGAAGTTGACGGCGCGAATTGTCCGATTCGATGCCGTCAACTTCATGATCAACCCGGAGTGGCCGGAGTGGCCGGAGTGGCCGGAGTGGCCGGAGTGGCCGGAGTGGCCGGAGTGGCCGGAGTGGCCGGAGTGGCCGGAGTGGCCGGAGTGGCCGGGGCGGGGCCGACGGGGAGTGGTGTCAGGGGTGAAGACGTCTGAGGGTGGCGATGTCGGCGGCGTGGCCGACGTGCTTCTCGGTCGGGGTCTCCACCAGCACCGGGACACCGGCGGTCGCGGGGTGACGCATCAGTTCGGCGAACGCCGGCTCGCCGATGCTGCCCTTGCCGATGTTCTCGTGCCGGTCCCGGGTGGAGCCGCACAGGTCCTTCGAGTCGTTGGCGTGCACCAGTCGTAGCCGGTCGGCGCCGACGGTGGCGACGAGCGTGTCCAGCGCGGCGGTCATGCCGCCCTCGGCGGCCAGGTCGTGCCCGGCTGCCCAGGCGTGACAGGTGTCGAAGCAGACGCCGAGCATGGGGTGCCGGTCGACCGCGTCCAGGTAGGGGCCGAGGTGCTCGACCCGGGAGGCCAGCGACCGGCCGCCCCCGGCGCTCGGCTCGACAAGCAGCATCGGCCCGCCGACGGCCGCCGACTCGTCCAGCAGCGGCAGCAGCGAGGCCCGGACCTGCCGGAAGGCCGCCTCCGCGTGCCCCTCGTCGACCGAGCTGCCGGCGTGGAACACCACGCCCTCGGCGCCGATGGCCCGGCCCCGGCGCAGCGCGTGGGCAAGCGTCTCCGCCGAGCGGGCGACCGTGGCCGGGGTGGGGGAGCCGAGGTTGACCAGTAGCGAGGCGTGGATGAAGACGGGCAGGCCACGTTCGCCGCAGCCGTCGCGGAACAGGCTGTCCTGGGTCGGGTCACCCGCCGGCAGCGCCCAGCCGCGTGAATTGGAGACGTAGACCTGCACCACCTCCGAGCCGGCTGCCTCCGCGTACGGCAGCGCGGCGCGGGCCAGTCCGCCGGAGGTGGGCGTGTGCGAGCCCACCCGGCGGCGGTCGCCGACCCCGTGCGCCGGGCTCACGGGTCCATCTTCGTTCGCGACTGCGGGGCTCGCAAGACCGGCTCACTCCTCGCGCTCACGGGTCCGTCTTCGTTCGCGACTGCGGGGCTCGCAAGACCGGCTCACTCCTCGCGCTCACAGGCAGGTCACCGTGACCGTGGTGCCCGGCGGCACCGGAGTGTTCTCGGGCGGGTTCTGGAGCTTGACGGTGCCGTTCGGGTTGAGCTGGACGTTGACCGGGAACCCCTGGCTCTCCAGCGTCTGCTTGGCCTGCTGGCACGGCATGTCGATCACCCGGGGGACGGTCACCTGGGGCGGGCCCTTGCTGATCTCCAGCTTGACCTTGGCGCCCTTCTCCACGCCGGTGCCGTCGGCCGGGCTCTGGCCGAGGATCTCGTCCTTCGGCTTGTCGGATTCCTTGAAGTTCTCCTCCGCCTTCAGCCCGAGCTGCCCGAGGATGCCCCGCGCCTCGTTGAGGCTCTTGCCGACCAGGTTGGGCACGGTCACCGGGGCACGACCCTTGCTGAGGATCAGCGTCACCTTCGACCCGGGCTTGACCACCGTGCCCACCTTCGGGTCGGTGGCCAGCACCACGCCCGCGGGCAGCGCGTCGTCGTACCGGGAGGAGCCCTTGGCCGGCGCCAGCTTGGCATCGGTCAGCTCGGCCTGGGCCAGCTCGTAGTCCTTGCCCACCACGTCCGGCACCGGCAGCCGCTCCGGGCCGAGCGACAGCGTCAGGGTGATGGTGCCGCCCTTGACGATCCGGGCGGCCGACCCCGGCGTCTGCCCGAGCACGGTGTCCTTGGGCACCTTCTCGTCGTAGCGGGGATCGGCGTAGCGCAGCGTGAACCCGCCGCGCTGGGCCTGCGCCTCCGCGTCGGCCTTGGTCAGGCTCACCAGTTGCGGCGCGACCGTGTATCGGCCCACCCCGAACCACCAGCCACCGCCGGCGGCCACCAGGCCGAGCACCACGACCACCGCGGCGACCGCCAGCCGGCCGCGCGGTGAGCCCATGACCCGGGTACGCAGGGCGGCCAGCCGGGCGCCCGGCCCCTCCGGCTCTTCGGCGCGGCGTCGGTGCGGGCGCTGCCCACCACCGCCCTCGGGCAGCCGGGCCCAGGCCGGCCGCTCGGCCGGGCGGAGCGCGGCCACCACCTGCGTCGGCTGGCTCAGCACCGACGTGTCGTCGCCGATCTGGCGCAGTACGGCGGTGTGCGCGTGCGGATTGCCCAGCTGTTCGTGGGCCGTCTGAACCTCGGTCAGCAGCGCTCCGGCGTCGGCCGGACGGGCCGCCGGATCACGCCGGGTGGCGTGGGCGACGAGCGCGTCGAGGGCCGGCGGCAACGCCGGGACCAGGGTGGACGGCGCCGGCACGTCGCGGTCGACGTGCTGCCAGGCGACCTCCACCGGACGGTCACCGTCGTAGGGCACCCGGCCGGTGAGCATCTCGAACAGCACGATGCCGGCGGAGTAGACGTCGGTGCGCGGATCCGCGTGGCCCTGGGTGACCAGCTCCGGCGCCACGTACGCCACGGTCGCCATGAGCTGGTTGCCGTTCTCCTCCTCGGCGCTGGCCTCGACGGCGCGGGCCAGCCCGAAGTCGGCCACCTTGACCACGCTGTCGACCAGGTCGCCTCGGCCGCCGGCGGGCGCCTCGGCGACCAGCACGTTCTCCGGCTTGACGTCGCGGTGCACGAGGCCGGCCCGGTGCGCGGCGGCGATCGCGGCGAGCATCTGCTCGGCGATCGCGAGCGCCTCCTCCGGGTCGAGCCGGCGCCGCTCGGCGAGCACGTCGCGCAGCGTGCGGCCGCGGACGTACTCCATCACCAGATAGGGAAGGCCGGCGTGGATGCCCTGGTCGTAGACCGCGACCACGTTCGGGTGGGTGAGCCGGGCGATGGTCTTGGCCTCGTCGGTGAAACGCTCGACGAAGCCGGCCGTCCGGGCCCGCGCCTGGGGCGCCTGGGTCGGATGAATGATCTTGACCGCCACCGTGCGTTCCAGGCGCTCGTCGGTGGCGGTGTAGACGGTCGCCATGCCGCCACGGGCCACGCGACCGCGGATGCGGTAGCGCCCGTCGATAAGCGAGCCAAGCAACGTGTCGGCGACCTGTGTGTCCATCGGCAGGCAGTCTATGTGTCGGAGCGGCAAAGGATGAACAGGATGCTACCGCCGGGTTCCGACACCGGTGGGCCACCACGCTCCACCGGCGGGTCCGGGGGTGCCGTGCACCCGGCGCGGCGGGCACGTGGCAGGGTGGTCGGGTGACCGATTCCGTACCCGCCGAGGCCGGCGCCGACCTGCCCGGACCGGCCGACCCGGCCGGCTGGCTGACCCTGCCGGACGTGGCCGAGCGCCTCGACCTGTCGATCAGCAAGGTGCACCAGATGATCCGGGACCGCGAGCTGCTCGCGGTGCGCCGCGACGGCGTCCGCCGGATCCCGGCCGACCTGGTGGCCAACCACAACGTGCTCAAGCACCTACCCGGCGTGCTCAACCTGCTCGCCGACGCCGGTTACGACGACGACGAGGCGCTGCGCTGGCTGTACCGGGAGGACCCGAGCCTGCCCGGCACCCCAGCCGCCGCGCTCGCCGGTGACCTGGCCCGCGAGGTCAAGCGCCGAGCACAGGCCACCGCCTTCTGACCCACCCCCACCCCCGCCCCGCTCTCCCCGCCCGCTGATCATGAAGTTGACGGCACGATTGGAGATCAACTCAGCCGCCAACTTCATGATCGACCGGTCGCGGGAGAGCGGGGCGGGGGGCGTGCGTGGGCGGGGTGGGGGTCAGTCGGTGCGGCGGGTGGCGGCGATGGCCAGGTCGACCAGGGCCTGGCGGGCCTCGGTGTCCAGGTCGACGGCGGTCAACGCGGCCAGCGCGCCCTCGGTGAGCGTGGCGATCCGGCGCTCGGTGCGCTCCAACGCGCCGCTCGCGGTGATCAGCTCGCGCAGCCGGGTCACCCCGGCGGCGTCCAGATCCGACGTGCCGAGGCCGCCCAGCAGCAGCTCCCGGCCGGCCGGGTCGAGCGTCTCCAGGGCCGCCGCCACCAGGTACGTCCGCTTGCCCTCGCGCAGGTCGTCGCCGGCCGGCTTGCCGGTGCGCGCCGGGTCGCCGAACACGCCCAGCACGTCGTCGCGGAGCTGGAACGCCTCACCCAGCGGCAGCCCGTACGCCGAGTAGGCCGCGTGCACCTCGGCCGGCGCGCCGGCCAGCGCGGCGCCCAGCAGCAGCGGACGCTCGACGGTGTACTTCGCCGACTTGTACCGGGCCACCTTCCCGGCCCGGTCGAGCGAGGTGTCGCCGGTGGCCTGGGTCAGCACGTCCAGGTACTGCCCGACGGTCACCTCGGTGCGCATCTCGTCGAAGACCGGTCGGGCCCGCGCCACCGTCGCCGGGGCCAGGCCGGCGGAGTGCAGCAACTCGTCGGACCACACCAGGCAGAGATCGCCCAGCAGGATCGCGGCGGCGTCGCCGAAGGAGCCGGCGTCGCCGCCCCACCCGGCGTCACGGTGCCGGGCGGCGAACCGCCGGTGCACCGCAGGCTCGCCCCGTCGGGTGTCCGACCGGTCCATCAGATCATCGTGAATCAGCGCGCTGGCCTGCACGAACTCCAACGCGGCCAGGGTGGCGACGACCTGGTCGGAATCGATCCCGCCGGCACCCCGGTAACCCCAGTAGCCGAAGGCCGGCCGCAGCCGCTTGCCGCCACCGAGCACGAACGCCTCGATCGCCTCGGCGACCGGCAGCAGGCCGTCGTCGACGGCGGTCAGCCGGGCGCGCTGGCCGGCGAGGAACTCGGTGAGCGCCTTGTCGATCCGCTGGCGCAGGCCGGCGCGGTCGACCGGGGAGACGGGAGCAGCGTGGGTCACGCCACGACGCTAGTCGGTCCCGGCCGGACACGCCCCGTCGCCGCCCCCGGCGCGCCGTCCGCCCCGGAACGGCCCGCGTCGGCCTCGCCTCGGGACCACACCGGCGCGGGGAGCGGCCGGCGCGGGTGGGTGGCCGCGGGTGACCCGGATCGGCGTCGGTCGGCCGGCCTGGACGCCCCGCGGCCCTCGTGACGGCGACGGCGGCCGGGACGGGCGTCCTCGCGGCCCGGGTGAGGGCGTGGGCGGACCCGGTGGCCGGGACGGGCGTCCTCGGGGCCCGGGTGAGGGCGTGGACGGGCCCGGTGGCCGGGTCGGGCAGCCCCGCGACCCGAGCGGGTCCGGCGGTCGGCCCGGTTGAGCGACCGGCCCGCCCGCGGCGCAGCCGACGACTGCGTGCGGTGGCGTTGGCGATCAGCTCGACCGGCGTCCCGAGGACCCGCGCCAACCAGGCGGACCAGAAGTCGCCGGGGAGCCGGAGCTGGCGTTCCCACCGGGATATCTCGTGTCGGGTGAGGGTGGGCACGCCGGAGGCGGCGCACAGCTCGGCGGCGACCCGCCGCTGGCTCCAGCCACGGGCAGCGCGCAGCTCGGCCAGGAGCGGCCCGAGCGGGCGGGCGACGGACGGCGCGGGCGACATCATCGGGACCTCCGGAGCGGGGACGCGGGCGGTGACGCCCGGCCGTGCGCGCCGGCGCGTCGCTGTCGTGGCGACCCCCGCGCGGGACCCCGGGGCCGGCCGTCGGCCGCCCCACCGCGCTGGCGTCGTTTCTACCCCGGAGGTACGACGTCCCGGCCGGACCGCGTCGTCGTTTCCGATCCCGGGGTACGACGTCCCGGCCGGACCGCTCGCGGGCTGGGAACGGTCTCGGCGTGCCGCCCCGGTGCGGCTACAGTCGGTCTGTGGCGCTCGGTCTTCCCTCGGTCCTCCCCAACCCGCAACCGGCGATCGGGGAGTTGATCCGTGACGGCCGCCCGACCTTCTCGTTCGAGTTCTTCCCGCCGAAGACCGCCGCCGGGGAGAAGCTGCTCTGGCAGGCGATCCGGGAGTTGGAGTCGCTGCGTCCCTCGTTCGTCTCGATCACGTACGGCGCGGGCGGCTCGACCCGGGACACCACGGTCGCGGTGACCGAGCGGATCGCCACCGAGACCACCCTGCTGCCGATGGCGCACCTCACCGCGGTCAACCACTCGGTCGCCGAGCTGCGGCACGTGATCGGCCGGCTGGCCTCGGTCGGGGTGCGTAACGTGCTGGCCGTGCGGGGTGACCCGCCGGGTGACCCGGGCGGCGAGTGGATCACGCATCCCGAGGGCGTCCGCTACGCCGAGGATCTGGTCCGGCTGGTGCGGGACAGCGGAGACTTCAGCGTCGGGGTGGCCGCCTTCCCGTACAAGCATCCGCGCTCGCCGGACGTGGCCAGCGACACCGCGCACTTCGTCCGCAAGTGCCGGGCCGGCGCGGAGTTCGCGATCACCCAGATGTTCTTCGACGCCGACGACTACCTGCGGCTGCGGGACCGGGTCGCCGCCGCCGGCTGCGACACCCCGATCCTCGCCGGGGTGATGCCGGTGACCCAGATCGGCACCATCGCGCGCTCGGTGCAGCTCTCCGGCGCGCCGTTCCCGACCGCGCTCGCCGAGCGGTTCGAGCGGGTGGCCGACGACCCCGGGGCGGTCCACCGGCTCGGCGTCGAGCAGGCCGGCGAGATGTGCGCGAAGCTGCTGGACGAGGGCGTGCCCGGGATCCACTTCATCACGCTCAACCGGTCCACCGCGACCCGCGAGGTGTGGCAGTTCCTGCGGGCCGACGCGCGGGTGTGACCACCCGCCACACGACACCCGCGCCGCCCTTCTACGGTTGACCGGTGGTGGGCACACAGCTGAACTGGGACCAGTACGCGACCGCGTGGGCGCGGCTGCACGGTGGGTTCGATCCCCGTAGCGCCGCGCCCGTGGTGCGCGCCTGGCTGCGCTTCGCGTACCACGTGGGTTTCGTCCTGGGTCGGCTGCGGGTCGGCCCGACCGCGGTGACCGTGTTCGGGGTGCTGCTCTGCTTCTGCGTACCCCTGCTCGTGGGTCGGGCCGGCGACGGGCCGTTCCTGGGCGCGTTGTTCGTGCTGCTGGCCGCCGTGGCGGACAGCGTCGACGGCGCGGTGGCGGTGGCCACCGGACGGACCACCCGGCTGGGCTACGTCTACGACTCGGTCGCCGACCGGCTCGGCGAGGTGGCGTGGCTGATCGCGTTCTGGCTGCTCGGCGCGCCCGGCGCGTTGGTCGCCGCGGCCGGCGGCCTGTCCTGGTTGCACGAGTACGTGCGGGCCCGGTCCGTGTCGGCGGGGATGCGCGAGATCGGCGCGGTGACCGTGGGGGAGCGGCCCACCCGGGTGTGCGTGGCCCTGGTCGGGCTGCTGGTCGCCGGGCTCACCGGCCTGATCGACGTCGACCTGACCGCCGGCACCGTCACCATGGCCACCACGGTGTGGGTGCTGCTCGCCGGCTTCGGCCTCGGCCAGTTGCTCTCCGCGGTCCGCCGCGCGCTCGTCGACGCCGGCTGACCCGCCCGACGGGTGTTAAGCGGGGGCCCCGCCTCTACCGAAAACGTTAAGCGGGGGCCCCGCCTTACCACCCCGGCCCGACCGCGGCGGCGACGATCTCCGCGGAGAGGGTCACCATGGGCAGGCCGCCACCGGGGTGGGTGGACCCGCCGACCAGCCACAGCCCGGCGGCCGGGCCCCGGTTGGCCGGGCGCAGCAGCCCGCCCGCGGTGCCGTAGATCGCCCCGCCCGGCGCGCCGGTGGCCGCGTCCAGGTCGGCCGGGGTGCGGACCTCCGAGAACACCAGCCGGTCCCGCACGTCCACGCCCCGCTCGGCAAGCACGTCGAGGATCCGCCCCGCGTACGCCTCGGCCAGCCCCGGCCGCCGCCAGTCCACCGCGTCCGCGGCGGTGCCGTGCCGGGGCGCGTTGACCAGCACGAACCACGCCTCGTGGCCGTCCGGCCGGACCGCCGGGTCGTCGGCCACGGTGACGAACACGGTCGGGTCGGACGCCGGACGGGCCCGCACGCCGCGACCGGGGTCACCGAAGACGGCGTCGAACTCGGCGTCGTAGTCGCGGGGGAAGAAGACGTTGTGGTGGGCCAGCCCGGAGTCACCGCGTACGCCCAGCAGCAGCACGAAACCGGCCAGGCTGCGGTCGGTGAGCGCGGCCAGTCGGCGCGGGTTCGGCAGCAGGTCCCGGTAGACGGTGAGCGCGTCGGTGTTGGCCACCACCACGTCGGCCGGGACCGGCACGGCCGACCCGGCGACGCGTACCCCGTGCACCCGGCCGCCGGCGGCGTCGATCCGGGTGACCGCCGCGTCGGTGCGCACCACCACGCCGAGGTCGAGGCAGCGGGACAGCAGCGCGTCGGCGAGCGTGCCCAGCCCGCCGCGCAGGTACCAGCCGCCGTACGCCAGCTCGGCGTAGGGGACGGCGACGAGCGCGGCCGGGGCGCGGCGCGGGTCGGCGCCGGTGTAGGTGGCGTACCTGTCGAGCAGCATCCGCAGCCGTGGGTCGGACAGGTGCCTGCGGCCCAGCCCGCGCAGCGTGCGGCCGGGGGCGATGGCGGCGAGGTCACCCAGCCGCCAGGCCAGCGAGGCCAGGTCGCGCGGCGAGTCCACGGTGCGGCGCAGGATGTCCCGGTGCGAGGCCGTCCACACCCGCTCCGCGCGGCGCCACAGCCGTTGCCAGTCGGCGGCGGAGCGGTCGCCGAACGCGGCGCCGATCCGGGCGGCGAACTGGTCCGGGTCGGCGCAGGAGTCAAGCGCGGGGCCGCCGCCGGGGAAGACGTGCCGCACGATCGGGTCCAGCGGCACCAGGTCGAGGTATTCGTCCAGTTTCGCGCCGGTGGCCTCGAACAGGTCGTGGAAGACCTGCGGCAGGGTGAGCAGGCTCGGCCCGGTGTCGAAGCGCCACGACCCCTCCGCGGTGTGGTGCGCGTACCGGCCGAGCTTGCCGCCGACCGTGCCGGCCCGTTCCAGGACGGTGACCTCGTGCCCGGTGACCGCGAGCCGGGCGGCGACGGCGAGGCCGCCCACGCCGGCGCCGATGACCACGATGCGCGCCATGGCGTGCCCCTCCTAGATGACCGGGCGACCCCGCCAGGTGAGCCGGCGTCGCTTCCGCAGATGGTACGACCGGACGGTCAGCCAACCGAGGACCACGACCGACACGGGGTGCGCCAGCGCGTCGGGCCAGGCCCGCCCGCCGGTGGCGCGGGCGCTGACCACCCGCCCGGCCACCCCGGCCAGGTAGGCGCCGAACGCCGCGCCGGCCACCACCGGGGCGCCGGCCGCCAGCGCCCCGGCCGCCAGCAGCGGCGGCGCGGTGTAGAGCAGGAGCAGCAGCGCCAACACGACGGCCGCGGCGCTCGGGTGCCCGAACGTGGCCCACAGCGACTTGGTGTAGCCGTCGCGTAGTTGCGGCCAGTCGTCGTACATCCGGCAGGACGCCAGCCGGGAGCCGTCGGCCAGGGCGATCCGGCCGCCGGCCCGCTTCACCGCCCGGGCCAGCTCGATGTCCTCAAGCACCCGGTCGGCCACCGCCGCGTGCCCACCGGCCCGCAGGTAGCCGGCCCGGTCCACGACCAGGAACTGCCCGCCCGCCGCCGCGAGGGACGGCCGCCGCGAGCGTTCCATCGCCCGCAGCGGCAGGAACGTCAGCCACAACCACTGCAACAACGGCTGCACCAGCCGGTCCGCCGCCGTCCGCGCCACGATCCGGGGGTACGGCGACAGCAGCGTCACGTCCGCCGCGCGCAACTCGGTCACCGCCGCCGCGACCGCGTACGGGGTGAGCACAACGTCGGCGTCGACGAAGGCCAGCACGGTCGGGGCCGGGTCGACGCGGGTGGCGAGCTGCCAGCAGGCGTGCGGCTTGCCCAGCCAGCCGGGCGGCGGGGTGACGCCGGTGAGCAGGGTGACCCGCGGGTCGGCGCCGGCCACCGTGCGGACCACGTCGGCGGTGCCGTCGCCGGAGCCGTCGTCGAGCACCACGATCCGCAGCCCGGGTACGCCGCGCTGGGCGAGCAGCGCGCGCAGGCATGGGGTGACCCGGTCGGCCTCGTCGCGCAGCGGCAGCAGCACCGCCACCGCCTCGGTCACCTCGGCCGGCCCGGCGGCCGGGCGGCGCAGCCAGGCGACCGCGTTGACGAGCGTGTGCCCGGTGAGCGCGGCGACGGCCACCACGAGCGCGAGGGCGGCGGTCATGCCGGCGCGTCGACCCGGGGCGGGGGAGCGTCGGCGCCGGAGCGGTCGCGGCGACCGCGCCACAGCACCACCGCCAGCGGCACCGCCGCCACCGCCATCCCGGCCGCGCCCCACAACGCGGACGCGGGCAGCCGGAGGAAGACCGCGTGCGCCAGCACGCTTGAGGCGTACGTCCAGAGGTAGAGCGCGAACATCGGGGCGTCGCGGCGGTCGACCCGGTCGACGGACGGCCCGGCGAGCGGGCGCAGCGCGGCGGCCAGCAGCACCGCGAAGCCCAGCCAGCCGAGGTAGTTGCTGACCGGGATGCCGGGCAACCCGGGCAGCGCCGGGCCGCCGCCGAGCCAGGTCCAGTACCCCTCGGCGACCATCTGCGGATCGAGGAACAGATCCCACGCCGCCAACCCCACCGCCGCGAGCGCAAGGCGGGGGCCCCGCTTAACGTTTTTGGTAGAGGCGGGGCCCCCGCTTAACACCTGGGTGATCCGGACCGCGGTGAGCCACGCCGGCCACGCCATCCACGTCCACGCCAGCGGGATGATCAGCGGCACGCCGGCCAGCTTCGGGCCCAGCTCGCCGGAGTAGTCGTAGCTGCCGAACGGGAACCCGGTGGCCACCCCGAGCGCCTCGACCGCGAACCCGCCGCCGGTGGCGACCGCGACGAGCGCGACGGCGGCCCGGGCGCCGCGGGTGAGCAGCGCGTGGCCGACCGAGAGCAGCCAGCCGAGCAGCACGGTGGCCACGGTCAGCCCGGCCCGGGTGGCGCCGCCGGTGAGCGGGTAGCAGATCTGGGCGAGGACCAGCACGGCCAGCAGCGCCCAGGGCAGCCGGGCGCCTCTGATCGTGCCGCCTTCCGGTCGCGACCGCGGGGCCCGCAGGCCCGGTTCGCTCCTCGCGCTCACGTCCGGTCCGGCGCGGGCAGCGGCAGATCCCGGCCGAGCACGCCGAACGGCCGCTCGTCACCGGGGAAGTGGAAGTGACGCAGCACGTCGACGAAGCCGAACCGGCGGTAGAGCCGCCAGGCCCGCGACGCCTGCTCGTCCGCCTCCGGGGTGGACAGCAGCGTGGTGTCGCCCTCGGCCATGGTGAGCAGCGCCCGGAGCTGGCGGGCGCCCAGGCCGTGCCCCTGCGCCGGCGGCCGGACGTGCAGCTCGACCACCTCGAACGGGTGGCCCAGCCAGCGCTGCCGGGCCTCCGCCTTCAACGCCCGGTGCACCTGGTCGTGCCACCACTGGCCGGTGGCGCCGAGATAGCCGTACCCGAAGCCGGCCAGGTGCCCCTCCGAGGTGAGGCTGGCGACGGCGCGGAACCCGGGCCGTCGGACGTGGGTGGCGATGTAGCCGCGCCGGGCCTCCAACAGGTCGGCGCGGTAACCCATCGCCTCGCCGTAGACGGCCACCACGTCGTCCAGCCGCCGGACCAGGTCGTCCGGCGTCCAGCGCACCAGCCTCATGCGTTCCCTCTCGCCGAGTCGGGGTCGCCCTCGGCGGCGACCCAGCCGAGCACCGTACGGTCGCCGACCACGTCGCCCACCGCGAACCGCGCGAACAGTTCCTCCGCGTACCAGCCCTCGGTGGGGGTGCGGGTGATCGCGGCGCGGTGCTCGGGGGAACGGTACGCGAACGCGACCAGGTCCGTCGGATCACGCCACACGCTCACCGTGCCCTGCCAGCCCAGCGGCGCCTCGCCGACCCCCAGCCGGGCGAGCAGGCCGGGCGCGGCGTGCAGCTCGGCGGCGACCGGCGGGATCGCCCGCCAGAACGTGGCCGCCCGGCGGGGCCGCAGCCGGGCCCGGGTCAGCGCCAGCACCGGCCCGGTGACCCGCCCGCCGGTCGGCGTGCCGAACGGCTCGTGCCCGGACCACCGGCCCCGGCTGGTCAGCGGGCGCAGGTCCAACCGGACGGCAGCGTGGGCGATCCGGGCCCAGGAGCGGGCGACCGGGGAGGCGTCGAAGCCGGCCGCCGCGCCGGGGGAGTCCCAGACCACGAGCGCGGCCCAGCGGGTCAGGTCGGCGTCGCCCGGCCCGAAGCCGGTGCCGGTCCCGGTGCCGAGCAGCTTGGCGAAGCGGACGCCGGGCAGCCGGCGCAGCCGCGCCGGGTGGGTCGCCATCCGGGCCAGCGCCCCGGGCAGGGACCGCCGGGGTACGCGCCACACGTGCAGCGTGACCAGGTCGGGGTTCACGCCACCTCGGCCGGGGCGCCGCCGGTGATCCGCAGCAGTTCCGCGTACGTGGTGGGGAACACCGCCTGCGGTACGCCGCCGGCCGCCCACACCTCGTCGTACCCGGCGAGGGCGGTGTCGACGACGGTGCGCAACGGCCCGGGATGGCCGACCGGGGCGACCCCGCCGATCACCTGCCCGGTGTGTCGCTTGACGAAGTCCGGGCTGGCCCGGCGCAGATGGGTCACGCCCAGCGTGGCGGCCAGACCGGCGGTGTCCACCCGGTGCGCGCCGGAGGTGAGCACGAGCAGTGGCGCGTCGTCGGCGTCGAAGACAAGCGAGTTGGCGATGGCGCCGACGTCGACACCGAGCGCCCCGGCCGCCGCGGCGGCGGTGTGCACCGCCTCTGGCAGCAGACGAACGACGCTGGCCCGGCCGGACCCGTCGAGCGCCCCCGCCCCGTCGAGCGCCAGTTGCACCGCCCGCACATTCGGATGTGGCTGCATGCCCCCCATTCTCCCCCACCCCTCTCCCACCCCACCCCACCCCGCCCCCGCCCTCGCCCTGGCGATCATGAAGTTGACGGCGATGTGGATCTCTGTCGGGGCCGTCAACTTCATGATCGCCGCGCCTCGGCCCGAGGGCGTCTCTTGTGGGCTTGATCAAGGAGTTTGCGTCGAGGTTCGACCTCGGTGATGACGCAAACTCCTTGAACACCCGGTTGGCGCGGCCCGCCTCAGCGGCCCGGCCGACCCCTCACTCACTGGTCAACGGGTTGCGCGGGTGGTGATGAGGGCTTCGATGCCGTCGAGGATGCGGGTGAGGCCGAAGTCCAGGGTGGGGTCGGGGGAGAAAGCGGTGGGGGCGGGGGGATCGGTCAGGGCGGCGGCCAGGGCCGGGAAGCGGGTCTCGCGACCGCGTACCAGCGCGGCGAACGCCGCCTCCCGGCCGGAGTCGGGTGGCAGGCCGGCCAGGTTGCGGGCGTGCCCGACCAGCAGCGCCGCCACGTCGAGCCGCTCGTGGGCGGTGAGCCCGGTGCCGGCGAGCGCGGCGACGACGCGTTCCACCCAGGACAGCTCGTTCGGCCCGGGCAGCCGGGCGCCCACGGCCGCCGCCTGGGCCCAGGGGTGCCGGCGGAACCGTTCGACCAGCCGCCGGGTCCAGTCGTCGAGCTGCACGCGCCACCCGTCGCCGGCCGGCGACGGAATGCCGGGTGCGGTCCGTCCGGCGTCCGAGCCGGCGTCCGCGTCCGAGCCAGCGTCGACCGGTGGCGGCTCGCCCAGCGCCGCGTCCAGCATCAGGGCGACCAACTCGGCCCGGCCCGGCACATAGCGGTAGAGCGCCATCTTGGTGACGCCCAGCGTCTCGGCGACCCGCTGCATGGTCAACCCGTCGAGCCCTTCGGCGTCGGCGACGGCGATGCCGGCGCGGGCCACGGCGGCCGGCGACAGGGTGGGGCGCGGCCCGCGCCGAGGCCCGGCCGGCATACCCCAGAGCAGCTCGAACAGCCGCTTCTTGTCCACCTCGCCGGCCCGCACGGTTGCCCTCCCACCTCCGGCGGCCCGGGTCCGCCGTCAGGCAGAGGATACGGTGGCCCGCCCGGGCCAGCCCGGGGTCGCCCGGACCCGGCCGTCGGCGGTCACCAGCAGGGCCGCGTACCCGTCCAGGGTGGCCAGCCAGTCCGGCGCGTCCGCGCCGCCGGCGACGGCCGCGGTCGCGTACACGTCGGCCCAGAGCAGGTCCGGGCCGACCACGGTGACCGACCGGACGGCCTGGGCCGGCCGGCCCGCGCGCGGGTCGGTGATGTGCGTGCCGCGCCGCGCGGTGCCGGAGGTGGCGACCGCGCCGCCGGTCCGCTCGACCACGTCGAGCATCCGCTCCGGCCGGTCCGGGTCCTCGATCCCGATCCGCCAGGCCGGCCGGTCCGGCGCGGCCCGCAGCAGTACGTCCCCGCCCGCGTTGAGGCACAGGTCGTGGCCGTCCAGGTCGGTCAGGTGCCGGGCGGCCCGTTCCACCGCCCAGCCCTTGACCAGGCCGGACGGGTCGAACCCGAGGCCACCGAGCGGCAGCGGCAGCCGGCGGGCGTCGAACCGTCCGCCGGTACGCGCGCGGGCCGCCTCGCAGAGCCCGGCCACCTCGCGTACCAGCGGGTCGGCGGTGGCCGCCGGGCCGGGCGGCGCGCCCCGGAGGCGGCCCAGCACGCTGTCCGGACGGTAGGTGCTGAACACCGTGTCGGCGGCGCGCAGCTCGGCGAAGACCCGCGCCACCCGTTCCTCGACCGCCCGGGTACGCACCCGCGGGCCGCGCAGGTGCACGCTGATCGGCAGCCCCATCACCTGCTCCACCCAGGCCCGCCGGTCCGGCCCGCTCACCGCAGGTGCGCCGCGTCGATGGCGGACTGGAGCGACTCCCGGTAGCCGTCGCTGGTGACGGTGGCGCCGGAGACGCTGTCGATCCGGGCGCTCTGCGCGGTCAGGGCCTCCTGCCGCAGGATCGGCACCGCGTAGTCGTTGATCTCCCGGTCCCGCCGGTTGCCGTCGGGCACCCGGACGGCCGTCACGTCGGTGATCTTCCCGCCGGAGACGGTGATCCGCACCTGCACCGGCCCCCATCGGGTCTGCGCCACCGATCCGGTCGCCGTGCCGCTCGCACCGCCGCCGATGCTGCCGCCGTCGGACCCGGTGCCGCCGTCGGACCCGGTGCCGCCCTCGGGCCCGGTGCCGCCGCCGGCGGGGTCGGAGCTGCCGCTCCACGAGCTGCCGCCCGGGTCGCCGCCGGTGGCGACCGCGCTGGTCTCCCCGCCCGCGCCCATGGTGCTGGTCCGGTAGCTGAACAGCAGCACCAGCGCGGTCACGGTGGACAGCAGCCAGATGGTGATCCGTCGCACGGATCCTCCCTTCGCGCCCGTCACCAGGCGAAGCGTTCGTGATGGACGTGGGCGTCGGGCACCCCGGCCGCGCGGGTCGCGGCGCGGACGGCGTCGACCCAGCCGTCCGGCCCGCAGAGGAAGACGTCGTGCCCGGCCACGTCGGGGGAGAGCCGGCGCAGCGCCTCGGCGTCGGCCAGCCCCTCGGCGTACGCGGGCAGCCAGGACGGCCGCGCCGCCCGCGGGCCGACCAGGTGGTGCACGACCAGCCCGCGCTCGGCGGCCAGCCGGTCCAGCTCGTCGCGGAAGGCCAGGTCATCAGCGGTACGCGCGCGGTAGGCGAGCACCGCCTGGCCGGGCGCGTACGGCAGCTCCCAGAGCAACGCCAGCAGCGGGGTGAGGCCGACGCCGCAGGCCAGCATGGTGAGCCCGCCGCCGCGCCAGTGCTGTCCGGTGAGCCGCCCGTACGGCCCCTCGATCAGCACCCGGGTGCCGGGGCGCAGGGCGGCCACCCGGGCACTGCCGTCGCCCAGGTCCTTGACCGTGATCCGCATCAGGTCCCCGTGCGGCGGCGCGGACAGCGAGTACGGGTGGGCGCGGGACCAGCCGGGGCCGTCCAGGAACCGCCAGAGCAGGAACTGCCCGGCCCGTACCGGCAGCCGGTGCAGGTCCCGCCCGCGCAGCCAGACCGAGGTGATCCCGGGCGCCTCGGGCACCACCGCGGCCACCTCGACCCGGTGCCGCAGCGAGCGCCAGGCCGGCACGCCGAGCCGCCAGATCAGCACGCTGGCCAGGGCCAGCAGGTAGACCGTCCACCAGTAGGCGCGGGCGAGCGGCGAGGCGAGGAAGTCGGCGCCGGTCCAGAGCTGGTGCGGCAGCGCCAGCGCGACCCCCAGGTAGGCGTAGAGGTGCAGCAGGTGCCAGGACTCGTAGCGCAGCCGCCGCCGGGCCGCGCGGACCGAGGTCACCACCACCAGCGCCAGCAGCGCCAGCGCCGCGGTGGCCAGCAACATTCCGGGGTACGTGAGGACCAGGTCCCAGGTCTCGGCGAGCACTCCCTGACGGGCGGTGCCGGCGTACCCGAGGACGGTCAGCAGCACGTGCGCCAGGAGCAGGTGGAACGAGACGAAGCCGGCGAGTCGGTGCCAGCGGGCGATCCGGTCCTGGCCGAAGCGGCGCTCGAACAGCGGCACCCGGGCCATCAGCACCACCTGGATCAGCATCAGGTCGGCGCTGACCAGACCGGCGAGCCGGCCGAGCGAGGTGAGCCCGGTGGCCGCGCCGGCCAGCAGCTCCTGCACCCCGCGGTCGGCGGTCCACAGGGCGGTGACGACCAGCAGGCTGAGCACCGCGAGACTGCCGGCGACGTCGGCCCACCAGGTGGGAGCGGCCGGCGGGACGGGGCGTACGGCCGGTCGGCCGGCCACGCCGGCGGTCACCGGAAGATCTTTTCGGTACGGCGGACGCTCATGGGGTAAACCGTGGGCCGGTGAGTTCCGGTTCTCCTTTGCCGGGGCTGTGCCCCGGCTGAGAATCGCGTCGCCCACCCGGCGTGTCTCCGGTGCGTCACACGTTGCGTTTTTGTCGGCGGGGAGGTGTACTGTCAGGGCAGTTAGAACGAGTGTTCGATTCGGTCGCGGTTGATCCAGTCCCCGCGCGATCGGGTCGCACACCGTCAGCAAGCTCCGGAAGCGGTGTTTCGCGGCACCGGCTTCCGGAAGGTGCGGCTCCGCGGGCCGCACCGGGCTTCGGACGTCGCGAGTCCGAGCCCATCTGGCAGGTCGTCGCCCGCCGCCCACGACCCCCGGGTGGCGGGCGACGGACCCGCCGGCACGCCGGCCGGGTGTGGGTGTGGGGAAGCGTCCCCACCCGGCCGGCCGCCAACACCGGTGCGTCTTCCTCCGCACCGACCGCTCCGGGCGACCGGGCGACGGTTCCCCGTCGCGCGACCGCCCGCCCCGGCCACACGCGGAGGAGAGACCCATGCCGACCAGTCCGGCCCAGGCGCCCACGGTGCCCGCGCACGTGCTGCCGCACCGCACCCCCGCTCAGCTGCTCGTGGTGGCCCGCGACGGGTTGGCCGAGGCCGCCCGCACCCGCCCCGACGGCCTCCGGTATGCCGCCGCCCACCTCGCGGCGCTGCGCGCCGCCGCCGCCGTGCTCGCCGCCCGCGCCCGCCCCGCGCCGACCCGGCGCAACCGGGTCACCAGTGTCTGGGTGCTGCTCGCCACCGTCGCCCCCGAGCTGGACGAGTGGGCCGCCCTCTTCGCCGCCGGCGCGAGCAAGCGGGCCGCCGCCGAGGCCGGCATCCCCCGGGTGGTCACCGCCCGGGAGGCCGACGACCTGCTCCGCGGCGCCGAACAGTTCGTGACCGTGGTGGAGTCCGCGCTCGGCCTGGCGCACCAACCGGCGCTCGACGGCCTGCACCGGCCCCTGGCTGCCGTGCCGCGTCGCGGGACGGCCGCCGCCTGAGTCGTGGCGCCCGGCCGCCATCGGCGGGACCCGGGTGGCCGGGCGCCGCTCCCCACGGCACGCGCGTGCCGACCGCAGATCCACCGCATCACACGATCCACAGCACTGCTGATCCACAGCGCCACCCACGGGCCGGGCCCGGGGCAGAACACGACGGGGGGTTGGTCCGATGGCGGGCCGCATGGTGGTCGGTTCCGCCGCCCTGGCCGAGCTGGTGCGTCCGGCGAGCACGCCCGACCCGGCCGGCGGCCACCGGGTGCTTCCCGTCCGGGCCGAGCTGACCGGGTTGCTGCCCAACCGCGGGCTGCGGCGCGGGAGCACCGTCGCGGTCGGCGTCGGCCGGCCCCGGCACAGCGGCGCCACCTCGCTGATCCTCGCCCTGCTCGCCGAGGCGTCCCGGGCCGGCTCGTGGTGCGCCGTGGTCGGCGTACCCACCTTCGGGGCCGGTGCGGCGGCGGAGGCCGGGATCGCGCTGGACCGGCTCGCCCTCGTGCCCGACCCGGGGCCGGAGTGGCCCACCGTCGTGGCCGCGCTCATCGACGGGATCGACGTGGTGGTCACCGCCGTGCCGACCTCGGTCTCCGCCTCGGTCTCCGCCCGGCTGGCCGCCCGGGCCCGGCAGCGGGGCAGCGTGCTGGTCCCGTACGGCCGGTGGGACGGCGCGGACGTGACGCTCCAGGTGGTTCGCGGCGTCTGGCAGGGGCTCGGGCCGGGCCGCGGTCGGTTGCGCCGCCGCGAGGTGACCGTCTCGGCCCGCGGTCGGGGCGCTGCCGCCCGGCCCAAGGAGATCAAGGTGTGGTTGCCCGGCGACGAACTGACCCGGGTGATCCCGCGCTCGACCGGGCCCGCCGTCCCACCCACCGTCCCGGCCCGCCGGCTGCGCGTGGTGACCCCGGTGGGAGGTTCGCGTGAGCGCGAGGAGTGAGCCGGGTTTGCGAGCCCCGCAGTCGCGAGCTGAGGTGGGCTCCGTGAGCGCGAGGAGTGAGCCGGGTTTGCGAGCCCCGCAGTCGCGAGCTGAGGTGAGCCCGTGAGCGCGAGGAGTGAGCCGGGTTTGCGAGCCCCGCAGTCGCGAGCTGAGGTGAGCCCGTGAGCGGCGGCCCGCCGCGTGCCCTGCTGCTCTGGTGTTCGGACTGGCCCGTCCTGGCCGCCGAGATCGTCGACGGGGTGCCCGCCACCGACCCGGTCGTGGTGCTGCACGCCAACCGGGTGGTCGCCTGTTCCGAGCGGGCCCGGGCCGAGGGGATCCGGCGCGGGCTGCGCCGGCGGGAGGCGCAGGGACGCTGCCCCCGGCTCACCGTCGTCGACCACGACCCCGGCCGGGACGCGCGGGCGTTCGAGCCGGTGGTGGCCGCCGTCGAGGAGGTGGTCGCCGGGGTCGAGGTGATCCGACCCGGCGCGTGCGCCACCGCCGCCCGGGGGCCGAGCCGCTACCTCGGCGGCGAGGAGGCGGCGGCCGAGCGGATCGTCGAGCATGTGGCCCAGAGCTGCGCGGTGGAGAGCCAGGTCGGCATCGCCGACGGGGTCTTCGCGGCCGGGCTGGCGGCCCGGGAGGGGCAGATCGTGCCCGCCGGCGGCACCGCGGAGTTCCTGGCCGGCCGTCCGGTCGAGGCGCTCGGCCGGCCCGCCCTGGCCGACCTGCTGCGCCGGCTCGGCGTACGCACCCTCGGTGACTTCGCCGTGCTGCCCGCGGGGGACGTGCTGGCCCGGTTCGGTTTCGACGGGGCGTTGGCCCACCGGCTCGCCGCGGGGCGGGACGACCGTCCGCTGGCCGTCCGGCAGCCGCCCGCCGACCTGACTGTCACCGCCGAGTACGACGAGCCGATCGACCGGGTCGACGCCGCCGCGTTCGCCGCCCGGACGCTGGCCGAGAGCCTGCACGAGCGGCTGGCCGCGTACGGTCTGGCCTGCACCCGGATCGGCATCGAGGCGGTCACCGCGCACGGCCAGGAACTGCACCGGGTGTGGCGGCACGACGGCCTGCTCACCGCGGCGGCCATCGCCGATCGGGTCCGCTGGCAGCTCGACGGCTGGCTCTCCGGCAGCAACGGCCGGGGCGGGGCCCGCCCGACCCGGCCGACCGCCGGGATCATCCGGCTGCGGCTGGTGCCGGACGGCGTGCTCGCCCAGGCTGGTCTGCAACCCGGCCTGTGGGGTGAGGCCGGCGCGGAGCGGGAGCGGGCGCACCGCGCGTTGCACCGGGTGCAGGGCATCCTCGGCCCCGAGGCGGTGGTCACCGCCGTCCTCGGCGGCGGGCGCTCCCCGGCCGACCAGGTGCGCCTGGTCCCGTGGGGCGACGAGCGGGTGCCCGCCCGCCCCGGCCCACCACCGCTGCCGGCCCTTCCGCCGCCGGGCGTCACCCCACCCGTCCCGCCGGTCGGTTCCGCCGATTCGGGCGGGATGGCGGTGCGGGCCGGTCGCCGGGCCGGCCGGGTCAGGGTGGTGCCCGAGCCGCCGTGGCCGGGTCGGATCCCGCCGCCGGCACCGGCCGTGGTCCTGCCCGTCCCGCTGCCGGCCGAGGTGCACGACTCGGCGGGGGAACCGGTCGTGGTGAGCGCCCGACTGGCGGTCAGCGCGGCGCCGGCCCGGCTGACCGTGGGCACCGGCCGGCCGGCCGAGATCGCCGGATGGGCCGGTCCGTGGCCGGTGGACGAGCGCTGGTGGGCGCCGGCCGAGGCTCGCCGCCGGGCCCGGTTCCAGGTCTGCCTGGCCGACGGCACGGCCCTGCTGCTCGCGGTCGAGGGCGGGCAGTGGCTGGTGGAGGCCGTCTATGACTGAGCGGAGTGCCGCGCCGCGTTGGTATGCCCCCCTGCCGCGGCGGGCCGGCAGGGAAGATCTTGGAAGCTCGTGGCCCCTCGGGGGGCCGAAATCTTCCAAGATCTCGGCGGGCGCCGGGTGGGGGAGCGCGGCGTGAGCTTCCACAATCCGAGGATGCCCTGGTCGAAGCTGGAGCAGGTGCTCTCCGGGCGGGCCGAGGGTGGGCGGGCCGACGGTGGGCGGGCCGAGGGTGGGCGGGCCGACGGTGAGCGCCACCTGCACGTGGTCGACCCGCTCGCGGTCGACGCCGACGGCGGTGACTCGCCGGCCTGGAGTCGCAAGCGCCAGGAATACCGGCCGCCGGAGCTGGCCCGCCCGGACGACGCGGTGCCCTACGCGGAGCTGCACGCGCACTCCAACTTCAGCTTCCTCGACGGGGCCAGCCACCCGGAGGAGATGGCCGAGGAGGCCGCCCGGCTGGGGCTCACCGCGCTCGCCGTCACCGACCACGACGGCTTCTACGGCGTGGTGCGCTTCGCCGAGGCGGCCCGCGCGCTGCGGCTGCCGACGATCTTCGGGGCGGAACTGTCCCTCGGGCTGCCCGGTCCGCAGAACGGCGAGCCCGACCCGCTCGGCCGGCATCTGCTGGTGCTCGCGCACGGGCATGAGGGGTACGCGCGTCTCGCCGCCACCGTCTCCCGGGCCCAGTTACGCGGCGGGGAGAAGGGCCGCCCGGTCTACGGCGAGCTGGAGCAGATCGCCGAGGAGCTGCGCGACCACGTGCTGGTGCTCACCGGCTGCCGCAAGGGGCACGTGCCGGCCACGCTGCTCGCCGACGGGGTCGACGCGGCGGCCCGGGAGCTGGACCGGCTCACCGCGCTGTTCGGCGCGGAGACGGTGGCGGTGGAGCTGACCGACCACGGTCACCCGGTGGACGCCGACCGCAACGACGCGCTCGCCGACCTGGCCGCGGCGGCCGGGCTGCCCACGGTGGCCACCAACAACGTGCACTACGCCACCCCGGGCCGGCGTCGGCTGGCCACCACCGTGGCCGCGGTCCGGGCCCGGCGCAGCCTCGACGAGATCGACGGGTGGCTGCCCGCCGCGGCGACCGCCCACCTGCGCAGCGGCGCGGAGATGGCGGCGCGCTTCGCCGCGTACCCGGGGGCGGTGGCGCGGGCCGCCGAGTTCGGCGCGGAACTCGCGTTCGACCTGCACCTGGTCGCGCCGCAGTTGCCGGCGTACCCGGTGCCGGCCGGGCACACCGAGATGAGCTGGCTGCGCAAGCTGACCATGGACGGCGCCCGGGAGCGCTACGGCCCGCCCGAGGCGCACCCGGAGGCGTACGCGCAACTGGAGCACGAGCTGCGGATGATCGACGAGCTGGGCTTCCCCGGCTACTTCCTGGTGGTCTACGACATCGTCATGTTCTGCCGCGAGCAGGACATCTACTGCCAGGGCCGGGGGTCGGCGGCCAACTCGGCGGTCTGCTACGCGCTGCGCATCACCAACGTGGACGCGGTCCGGCACCGGCTGCTGTTCGAGCGCTTCCTCGCCCCGGAACGGGACGGACCGCCCGACATCGACGTGGACATCGAGTCCGACCGCCGGGAGGAGGTGATCCAGCACGTGTACGCCCGCTACGGCCGGGAGCACACCGCCCAGGTCGCCAACGTCATCTCGTACCGGCCGCGGTCGGCGGTGCGGGACGTGGCCAAGGCGTTCGGTTTCTCGCCCGGCCAGCAGGACGCCTGGAGCAAGCAGATCGACAGGTGGGGCTCGGTCGCCGCGGTCGACGTGGCGGACATCCCCGAGCAGGTGGTCGCGTACGCGAACGAGTTGCAGACGTTTCCCCGGCACCTGGGCATCCACTCCGGCGGCATGGTGATCTGCGACCGGCCGGTGATCGAGGTGTGCCCGGTGGAGTGGGGCCGGATGCCCGGCCGCAGCGTGCTCCAGTGGGACAAGGACGACTGCGCGGCCGTCGGCCTGGTCAAGTTCGACCTGCTCGGCCTCGGCATGCTGTCGGCGCTGCACTACGGCTACGACCTGATCGGAGCCAGCCTGGACCTGGGCGGGATGACGCTCGACGACCCCGAGGTCTACGACATGCTCTGCCGGGCCGACTCGGTGGGTGTGTTCCAGGTGGAGAGCCGGGCGCAGATGGCGACCCTGCCCCGGCTCCGGCCCCGCGAGTTCTACGACCTGGTGGTGGAGGTGGCGTTGATCCGTCCCGGCCCGATCCAGGGCGGCTCGGTGCACCCGTACATCAGGCGCAAGAACGGCCAGGAGCCGGTGACGTACGCGCACCCGCTGATGCGCAACGCGTTGGAGAAGACGCTCGGCGTGCCGCTGTTCCAGGAGCAGCTCATGCAGCTCGCCATCGACCTGGCCGGGTTCGACGCGGCCGGGGCCGACCAGTTGCGCCGGGCCATGGGGGCGAAACGCTCGGTGGAGCGGATGGCGCAGATCGCCGACCGGCTCTACGCCGGAATGGCCGAGCGGGGCATCACCGGTGAGCTGGCCGACGACGTCTACCGCAAGCTCACCGCGTTCGCCAGCTACGGCTTCCCGGAGAGCCACGCGATGAGCTTCGCCTACCTGGTGTACGCCAGCTCGTGGCTCAAGCGCTACCACCCGGGCCCGTTCCTGGCCGCGCTGCTCAACGCCCAGCCGATGGGCTTCTACTCACCGCAGACGCTCGCCGAGGACGCCCGCCGGCACGGCGTGGAGGTGCGCCGGCCGGACATCAACGCCAGCGGCGCCAAGGCGGTGCTGGAGTCGACGCCGCAGACCCGCTGGGGCAGCCTGCCCGGGGAGCCGCCGCACGCCTGGGGGCTGGGCGGTCCGGCGGTCCGCCTCGGGTTGGGCAGCGTCCGTACCCTCGGCGAGGACGTGGCCGAGCGGATCGAGACGGAGCGGACGGCGCACGGGGCGTACCGGGACATGCCGGACCTGGCCCGCCGCGTCGGTCTCACCGCCGCGCAGCTGGAGGCGCTGGCCACCGCGGACGCCTTCGCCTGTTTCGGGTTGACCCGGCGGCAGGCCCTCTGGGCCGCCGGCGCGGCGGCGCAGGACCGGCCCGGCCGGCTGCCCGGCACGGTGACCGGCGCCGACCCGCCCACCCTGCCCGGCATGGCGGCGGTGGACCGGCTGGTCGCCGACGTCTGGGCCACCGGCCTGTCCCCGGAGAGCCACCCGGCCCGGTTCATCCGGGACCGGCTCGACGCGCTGGGCGCGGTGCCGATCGCCCGGCTCGGTCAGGTGCCGCCGGGGCAGCGGATCCGGGTCGGTGGGATCGTCACCCACCGGCAGCGGCCGGCGACCGCCGGCGGGGTCACGTTCCTCAACCTGGAGGACGAGACCGGGATGCTCAATGTCACTTGCTCCCCGGGGTTGTGGCAGAGATACCGTCGAGTCGCCCGCACCAGCGGAGCACTTGTGGTGCGGGGCCGGTTGCAGCGGCACGAGGGCGTCACGAACCTCACCGCGGACCGGCTGGACGCGATCGAGCCGCCCGTCACGCCGGCGTCCCGGGATTTCCGTTGACCGTAGTGATCCACATTACGGTTTCCCGGGGCCGGACGCGGGAGACTCCCGGACACGGGTGGGCAGAGCGGCCCACCCGGGTATGGGGGATGACCAGATGACCTTTCAGCGCACGTACCCCGGTGGCGTGGCCAACGCCCGACGGACCCGCCTGGGCGCCGGTTGGGCGCCCACCCACGAGATCGAGCCGCGCGAGCACCAGGTGACCGACGGCCCGGTGGCCAACGCGCAGCGCTCCCGCGGCGCCGAGGAGGACCCGGCCGGCGGCGGCGAGTCCTGACCCCGGGCCGGGGGGTGACCGGCCCTGATGGCCATGGCTGGTCCTACTGGCCATGGCCGCACGGCCCTCACTGCGTTCGGTGCGTTTGGCCATGGCTGGTCCTACTGGCCATGGCCGCACGGCCCTCACTGCGTTCGGTGCGTTTGGCCATGGCTAGGCTCGGCGGCGTGGAGCAGACCCGAACCCTCACCCCCCGCACCGCCGTGATCTGGACGGTGCTCCGGGCCGAGCTGGACCGGCGGGCCGGCGAACGACTCTCCGTGCTCGACGTCGGCGGCGGGACCGGCGGCTTCGCCGTGCCGCTCGCCGAGGCCGGCCACCAGGTCACCGTGGTCGACGCCAGTCCCGACGCGCTCGCCGCGCTGACCCGCCGGGCCGCCGAGGCCGGGGTCGCCGATCGGGTACGCGCCACGCAGGGCGACGCCGACGCGCTCGCCGGGCTTGTCGAACCGGCCGCGGTGGACCTGGTGCTCTGCCACTCCGTCCTGGAGGTGGTCGACGACCCGGAGCCGGTGACCGCGGCGCTGGCCGCCGCGCTGCGCCCGGGTGGCGCGGCGAGTGTGCTCGTCGCCGCGCGGGCCGCCGCCGTGCTCGGCCGGGCGATCAACGGTCAGCTCGACGCCGCCGTCGCGCTCGCCGCCGACCCGCAGGGCACCGCCGGCGGCCGGGACACCCTGCGCCGTCGCTACGACGCCGACGGCGCGGGCGCGCTGCTCACCGCCGCCGGGCTCGTCGTCGAGGAGATCCACGGCGTACGCGTGCTCGCCGACCTGCTCCCGGCGGCCGTGGCGGACGGTCAACCGGCCGCCCTGCTGGACCTGGAGTGCGCCCTGGCGGCGAAGCTGCCGTACCGGGACCTCGCCGCCCAGTTGCACCTGTTCGCCCGCCGCCCGGCATGACCGGCCCGGCGCCGGGTCCGCTCGACCGGGTCGCGCCCCGCTACGACGGTGGCAGCCTGGTCGACGTGCTGCCCAGCGCGCTGGCGCTGCTCGGGGTGCCCGGCGCGGTCGACCGGCTCGGCCTGGCCCCCCGGCTGGCCGGGGTACGCCGGATCGCCGTGCTCCTGGTCGACGGGCTCGGCTGGTACCAGATCCCCACCGCCGCCCGGTACGCGCCGACGCTGGCCGGGCTGGCCGCCGCCACCGGCGTCCCGCTCACCGCGGGTTTCCCGTCCACCACCCCGACCAGCCTGGTCGGCCTCGGCACCGGCGTGCCGCCGGGCGCGCACGGGGTGCTCGGCTTCACCGTCCGGGTGCCCGGCACCGACCGGGTGCTCACCCACGTCGACTGGGCCGGCGACCCCGACCCGTCCCGCTGGCAGCCGGTGCCCACCTGGTACGAGCGGGCCCGCGCGGCAGGCGTGGCGGTGACCGTGGTGAGCCGGCCCGAGTTCGCCGGTAGCGGTCTCACCCTGGCCGCCAACCGGGGCGGCGACTACCGGGGCGCGACCGGGGTCGACGCGCTCGCCGCGCGGATGCTCACCGCGTTGGCCGCCGGCGCCGGTCCCACCCTGGTCTCCGGCTACCACCCCGACCTCGACCGGCACGGGCACCTCAGCGGCGTCGACTCCGTACCGTGGCGGACCGCCGCCGCCGAGGTGGACGCGTTGCTGGCCCGGCTGGTGGACGGACTGCCGCCGGACGCCGCGCTGCTGGTCACCGCCGACCACGGCCAGCTCGACGTGCCGGCCGGGCACCGGTTCGACCTGGACGCCGATCCCCGGCTGCGGGCCGGGGTGCGGGTGGTGGCCGGCGAGCCCCGGGTCCGCTACCTGCACACCGAGCCGGGCGCCGAGGCCGACGTGGTGGCCGCCTGGACGGCGGTGCTCGACGGCGCGGCGGACGTGCTGACCCGCGCCGAAGCGGTGGCCACCGGCTGGTTCGGGGCGGTGCCCGAGGCGCACCTGGCCCGGATCGGCGACGTGGTGGTGGTCTGCCGGGACACGTACGCGGTGGTCGCCACCCGCTCGGAGCCGCCGATGGCGTCGCGGCTGGTGGCGTACCACGGGGCGGACACCGCCGCGGAGATGACCGTTCCGCTGCTCGTGGTCCGGGGCTGACCGCCGGGTCGTTGTCGGACCGGCGGGTTAGCCTGCGGGGCATGGGGCGCAGCCAGTCATTGCCGCGGGGCGGCGGAGACCCGCGCTTCGGGCCGGACGCCGACGACACCGGCTGCCCGATCCTGCACGTCGACATGGACGCGTTCTTCGCCTCGGTCGAGGTGCGTCGCCGTCCCGAGCTGCGCGGTCGGCCGGTGGTGGTGGGTGGTGTCGGTCCGCGCGGGGTGGTCAGCTCGGCCAGCTACGAGGCCCGACAGTTCGGCGTACGCAGCGCCATGCCCACCGCCCGCGCCCGCGCGCTCTGCCCGGGCGCGGTCTACCTGCCGCCCGACTTCGGCGCCTACTCGGAGGCGTCCCGCGCGGTGATGCGGATCTTCCGGGACGTCACGCCGCTCGTCGAGCCGCTCTCGCTGGACGAGGCGTTCCTCGACGTGGCGGGCGCCCGGCGGCTGTTCGGCCCGCCGGCGGCGATCGCCGCGCTGATCCGTCGCCGGGTGGCCGAGGAACAGCGGCTGACGTGTTCGGTCGGCGTCGGGCCGAGCAAGTTCGTGGCGAAGCTCGGTTCCACCCGGGCCAAACCGGACGGCCTGCTCGTGGTGCCCGCCGACCAGGTGCTGGAGTTCCTGCACCCGCTGCCGGTGTCGGCGCTGTGGGGGGTGGGGGAGCGGTCGGCGGACGCGCTGCGCCGGCTCGGCCTGCGCACCGTGCGTGACCTGGCCGAGGCGCCGCCCGGCCTGCTGCGCCGGGCGGTGGGCGAGGCGTCCGCCACGCACCTGCACGAGCTGGCCTGGGGGCGGGATCCGCGCGGGGTGTCCCCGGAACAGGTGGAGAAGTCGATCGGCGCGGAGGTCACGTTCGACACCGACGTCACCGACCCGGTGGAGATCCGGCGGGCCCTGCTCGCCCTCGCCGACAAGGCCGGCACCCGGCTGCGGGCGGCCGGGCAGGTGGGGCGCACGGTGTCGCTGAAGGTCCGGTTCGCCGACTTCCGCACGGTGAGCCGCTCCCGCACCCTCGCCGTGCCGACCGACACGGCCCGCGAGATGTTCGACACGGCCTGGGCGCTCTGGGGCGTTCTCGCCCCGCGCGAGCCGGTTCGCCTGGTGGGCGTGCGGATGGAAGGGCTCGCCGTGGCGGAGGAGACACCACAGCAGCTCACCCTGGGTGCGCCGGAGCGCGGCTGGCGGGAGGCGGAGGCGGCGGCCGACGCGGCGGCTGCCCGTTTCGGGCGATCCGTCATAGGTCCGGCCAGTCTTCTCGGGCGGCGTGATAAGCACCGAGTCGAAAAACCGACCCGGCCGTAGGTCGTCCCGCTTTCCGACGCGCGAGCACCCTCGTAGACTTGCGGGTAAGCAGCCGGTTGGCTGCCACGGTCTGTCGGCCCGACCGGGCCGACCAACGTGACCGGGGAGGAGTGCCGTGCCGCTCTCGGAGCACGAGCAGCGGCTGTTCGAGCAGATCGAGCAGTCGCTTGCCGAGGATCCCAAGTTCGCCTCGGCTGTGCGCGCCAGCGACCCGCGTTTCCACGCGCGGCGTCGCGTGCTCGTCGCTGCCGGCGTGGTCGTCGTTGGTCTGGCCCTGTTGATCTACGGGGTCGTGATCAAGATTCCTGCGGTGGCCGTGGCGGGCTTCGTCGTCATGCTGGCCTCGTCGGGCTACGCGGTGCAGTCGCACCGCCGGTCCCAGACGCCCGACCTGCACGTGGTGGGCGGCACAACGACAAGCCGGCGTCGTCCCCGTGGCCGCAGCAGCGGCGGCCGTCGGGGCTCCTTCCTCGACCGGATGGAGGACCGTTGGCGGCAGCGCCCGGAGGGCCACCGCTGACCGCGATCCACCGCTGACCGAGGCGGGCCGCGACGGACGCCTGCCGGCGTGTGCCGGCAGGCGCACTCCCCGCGCGCCCTCCCGTCCCCTCCCCGTCCTCCCCTGATTCACTGGGGGGTGGGTCAGCGGGCCAGCAGGCGACGGGGATTCCAGCGCAGCAGCCGCTGCCGTACCTGACCGGTGGTGATGACCAAGCGGGCCGACCGCTCGGCCAGGGCGGTCCGCCACCGGATCAGCACCGACGGCGGCAGCACCGCCGCCAGCAGCCGGGTCCGCCGGCTCGCGCCGGCCGCGAGAGCCCCGCGTACCGTCCGCAGCGCCGGCTGCAACTCCGCGCCGGTCAGCGGGTCCCGGGCGTAGCGGGCCCGCTCCTCGGCCCGGCCCAGCAGTCGTACCCCGGTGGCCGCGCCCGCGTCCTCGACAAGCGCCTCCCGGGCCAACCGCTCCGCGGTCGCCCGCGGGGTCTCCGTGCCGTCCACCGGGACGTGGAAGTCGACAAGCGTGTCCAGCAACTCGTCCCAGACGGCGTGCGCGTCGGCGCGGGCCGCCTCGGCGTCCACCCCGACCACCACCTCGCGGGTCTCGCCCCGCTGCCCGGGCACGGTCACGGCGGTGGCCGCCGGCACGGTCGCCCGGACCCGGCGCCGGCGGCGAAGCGCCGAGCGGCGCAGGGCCGGTACGGCGAGCAACGCCAGCAGGGCGAGCGCCCCGGCCAGCCACCACGGCCAGACCGGCGCCCGCCGGGTCGGCCCGCTCTCGCCGAGCGCCAGACCCTGGTCGGCGTCCTTGTCCAGGCGGTCCGGCTCGTTCGGGCCGGCGGACGGGTCGACCCCACCGGGTGCGGCGCTGCTGCCGGGCGCGGGGGCGTTCTCCTCCGGGGCGTTCGTGTCCGGCGCCCAGGACGACCGGACCGCACCCGGGATGCTCGCCGCCGGCGTGGCGTCGAACGGCACCCAGCCGATGCCGCCGAAGTAGACCTCGGTCCAGGCGTGCAGGTTCTGGTTGGTGAGCACGTAGGTACCGCCGTCGACGTTGCTGCCGTTGGTGAACCCGACCGCCACCCGGGCCGGTACGCCGGCCTCCCGGACCAGCCAGGCCATCGCCGCGGCGTACTGCTGGCAGTAACCCACCTTGGTGGCGAGGAAGTCGGTGATGTCATCCCCGCTGCTGCCGTTGCGGGTGGACAGCGCGTAGGTGAAGCCGTTCTCCACCGAGAAGTAGTCGTAGACCGCCCGCACCTTGTCGTAGTCGGTCTGCTTGCCCTTGACCAACTGCTTGACCAGCCGCTCGACGGCCGGCACGGACGGCCTGGCGGTCTGCAGCGTCATGATCCGGCTGTCCGAGGGGAGGGACGGCGCGGCGCGCAGCGCCGACGGGCTGAACGTCGACCGCACGTAGTCGAAGGAGTAGCGCTTGCCCCGGGCGTTCTCCCGGTTGGAGAACACGACCTGCTGGTTCGGGTCGTACAGCCAGTAGTTGCTGAGGTCGTCGGTGTCGACCGGCTCGGCGTAGACCGGCAACAGCGGCATGTTCAGGTTCTTGGTCACCTCGACGGTGGCCCGGTAGCGCTGCTGCTCGACCCCGCGGGGCGCGCGCTCGCCCGGGTCGGGCAGGCCACGGGTGACCGCCCGGCCGGTGGGCACCCGCGCCTGGAAGCCGTTCGGCCGCAGGTCGTCCACCACGCCGAGGCGCAGATAGAACGGGTCGGGCTCGTTGGTGGTGACCTTGACCAGGTCGAACCGCTCGCTCTGGTTGAGCTGACCGCTGAGCGCGGCGAACAGGTCGACCCGGCCCGGGCTGCCGCCCTGACCGGGCCGGCCGTTGCCGTCGCCGTTGCCGGCGCCGACGGTGCTCATCAGGCCGCCGGTCATCCCCGGTACGGCCAGCGGCACCGCCACCGCCACCGCCACCCCGACCACGGCCAGCCGGCGGCCGGCCGCGGCCAACGGCGACGCCTCCCAGACGTCGACGTCACGCCCCTCGCCGGTGAACCGGCGACCGAACCGGCGCACCCGGTCGACGTTGTCGGTGACCAACAGCCACAGGTAGCCGGCGGCGCCCACCACGAACGGGGTGGCGGGGACGCTGTCCACGTAGACCGCCACCGGCACCGAGTAGATGGCCAGCATCGGCAGCCCGGCCAGCGCCGGCCGGCGCAGCCCGACCGCGAGCACGTCCACCACCACGGCCACCGCGCCGATACCGAGCACGGCCAGGAAGAGCAGCGAGTCGACGTCGGGCACCTCGACGCCGTACGTGCGCATGTCCTCGAGCGAGGACGAGAGCAGGTCACCGAAGTGGACGAACGTGGCCGGGGTGGGCACGAACGCGAACACCTCGGTGCCACCCGGGAAGACCCACGTCAGGCCCAGGGTCAGGCCACCCAGCATGGCCAGCAGCTGACCCCACAGCGGGGCCCGGCCCAGCCGGCTCAGCGCCGCCGCGCCGGCCACCACGGAGACCACGATGGCCGCCTGGACCAGCCACGTCCAGCGTTCGAAGATCGCCGACAGCGGGGCCGCCGACAGCAGGGTCGCCGCCGCGGCGACGAAGCCGATGTTGCGGTGCGGGGTCACCTGACCACCTCTCGGTTATCGCATGCCGCCGGCGACCGTCTCGGCCAGCGCCGCCCGCAGGGCGAAGCCCTGGGAACCGCGGCCGGCCTGCGGCCACAGCGCCGGCAGCCGGTTGCCGTGCTCCACCCCGATCACCCGCCAGCCGCTCTGCAGCAGGGCGAGCGCGGAGCTGCCGTGTGCCCGCTCCGCCTCGGCCCGTGCCTTCGGCGGCAGGTTCAGCCAGGTGTTGCTGTCGAGCAGGAACGCCACGCAGGTGGCGCCGTTGCCACGCAGCCCGGCCAGCAGCTCCGCCTCGGCGTCGCCGAGCGTGCCGAGGAGCGCGATGATCAGGCCGCCGTCGGCCCGCTGCCGAACCTGCTGCACCAGCGTGGTGATCTCGCCCCGCCGGTCGAGGTGCACCTCGGCCAGGTGGTCGAGGAGCAACCCGTCGCCGCCGGCCTCGGTGGCGCCGACGTCGGTGCCGGCGCCGGTGACCAGGCGCAGCTTGTAGCCGGCCTGACGCAGGTGCACGGCGATGCTGGCGGCGGCGGAGACGGCCCACTCGAAGCTGGCCGTCGG
Organism: Micromonospora sp. WMMD975; assembly: GCF_029581215.1. NCBI lineage: Bacteria > Bacillati > Actinomycetota > Actinomycetes > Micromonosporales > Micromonosporaceae > Micromonospora > Micromonospora sp. WMMD975. The sequence continues at coordinate 3,911,709 of NZ_CP120739.1, read as the reverse complement.
GCCCTCGCCCCGGTGGCCGGCGGCCCGGGTGTCGAGCACCACTGTCGCCCGGCTCTCCCACGGCTGTTCCTCGCGGCGCACCATCAGCTCGCCGGTGCGGGCGGTCGACTTCCAGTGCACCCGGCGCAGGTCGTCGCCCATCCGGTATTCCCGGGTGGCGGCGTCGTCCTCGCCGTGCACCGCCACCGAACGCGCGCGGCTGTCGCCGCTGCCGGCGTACTCACCCGGCAACCGCACCGCGGGCAGCGGGGTGACCTGCGGGATCACGGTGAGGTGGTCGGTGCTGGGGAAGGACCGGGTCAGCTCGCACAGCCCGAACGGGTCGGTCAGCCGGATCACCAGCGGACCCACGTCGTAGCGGCCCCGCACGTCCGCGCGGACCGTGTACGCCACCGAGCTGGCCTGGTGCGCGCCGAGTCGCTCCAGCACCACCCGGGGCCGGCTCCCAAGCGCGTACGGCAGGCGGTCCTCCAGCAGCAGCGTGCCGGTGGGCAGGCGGGACAGGTTCTGCAGCCGCAGCACCACCCGGGAACTGGCCCCGACCGGCACCCGGTGCGGTTCGAGCGTGCGGTTGCAGGCCAGCTTGTAGCGGCTGCGCCCGACGTACGCGGCGGCGAGCAGCGGCAGGACGGCGAGCAGGACGGCCACCCGGAGCAGGTCCTTCTCGCCGAGGATGCCGGCGGAGATCGCGGCGGCGACCGCCGCCGCCAGGAAGGAGCGGCCGCGGGTGGTCAGCCCGCGCAGGCCGTCACGCACGTCACGGCCTCCGCGGCTCGTACGGCCCGCGGCCGTTGCCGCTCCCGGGCCGGGTGTCGTACGGGGAACGCTGCCGGTCGTGCGGCAGCGGCAGGCGGTGCACCAGTTCGGCCACGATCGCGTCGGTGGTACGCCGGGCCAGCTGCGCGTCCGCGGTCGGGATGATGCGGTGCGCCAGCACCGGCACCGCCAGGGTCTGGAGGTCGTCCGGAAGGACGTAGTCGCGGCCCTCCAGGGCGGCCACCGCGCGGGCCGTGCGCAGCAGTTGCAGGGTGGCCCGCGGGGACGCGCCGAGTCGCAGGTCGGGCGCCTCGCGGGTGGCGGTCACCAGGTCGATGGCGTACTGCTTGACGGCGTCGGCGACGTGCACCTGACGGACGTGGCCGATCAGCCGGCGCACGGTGGCCGCGTCGGCGACCGGCCGCAGCGCCGGCAGCGGGTCGGTGGCGCCGTGCCCGTCGAGCATGGCCAGCTCGGCGCTCGGGTCCGGGTAGCCCATCGCGATGCGGGCGGTGAACCGGTCCCGCTGCGCCTCGGGCAGCGGGTAGGTCCCCTCCATCTCGATCGGGTTCTGCGTCGCGATCACCATGAACGGGGTCTGGAGCTGGTAGGTCACCCCGTCGACGGTGACCTGCCGTTCCTCCATGCACTCGAGCAGGGCCGACTGGGTCTTCGGCGAGGCCCGGTTGATCTCGTCGCCGACCACCAGGTTGGCGAAGACCGCGCCCGGGCGGAACTCGAAGTCGTGGGTCTCCTGGTTGTAGACGCTCACACCGGTGACGTCGCTGGGCAGGAGGTCGGGGGTGAACTGGATGCGGCGGACCGAGCAGTCGATGGAGCGGGCCATCGCCTTGGCGAGCTTGGTCTTGCCGACGCCGGGAACGTCTTCGATGAGGAGGTGGCCCTCGGCCAGCAGCACCGCCAGGGCGAGCCGGACGGTGGCCGTCTTGCCCGCGATGACCTGCTCGATGTTGGCCACGACGGCTTCGCTGGCGGCACGGAACTCGTCGTGCGGCAGCAGACCGCCCACCTCGTCCCAGGTCTGTTGTGTCACGGGCCTCCTCCTCGTCGCCGGAACGGCAGCTCTGTATAGAGCACCTGGACCCGCCGTTGGGTTCGCGACGCCGAGCCTCGTCTGCCGCACGCATCTCACTGGCCTCTCAGGCTAACCATGTTTCTCGTCAACGCCGACTCCCGCAGGTGGTCGGTCGGTTACACCCGGAATATTCGCCGGACGGGGGATCGGGGTACACTGCCGGGCATGGCCGGAGTGTTCCTGCTTCTTACCGAGCCGTGCTGATGCGCTGAACGCGCGACAGCACGGCCGCCCCTCCTGTGCGAGGGGCTTTTTTGTGCCCGCAGCAGACCTCCCACCACCCGAGACGAACGCGCCGAGGAGACGCCATGAGTGAGGCAGCCGCACCGGCCACCGACATCCCCCCGTTCCGGTACACCGCCGCCCTGGCCGACGAGATCGAGCACCGTTGGCAGGAGACCTGGGCCCGGGAGGGCACCTTCCACGCGCCGAACCCGACCGGCCCGCTGGCCGATCCGGACCACCCCCGCGCGGGCGCCGAGAAGCTGTACGTGCTTGACATGTTCCCCTACCCGTCCGGCGCCGGCCTGCACGTCGGCCACCCGCTGGGCTACATCGGCACCGACTGCTACGCCCGCTACCAGCGGATGTCCGGGCGCAACGTGCTGCACGCGATGGGCTTCGACGCCTTCGGCCTGCCCGCCGAGCAGTACGCGGTGCAGACCGGCACCCACCCGCGGACCACCACCGTCGCCAACATCGGGGTCTTCAAGGCGCAGCTGCGCCGGCTGGGGCTGGGCCACGACGAGCGGCGTTCGGTCGCGACCATCGACACCGACTTCTACCGCTGGACGCAGTGGATCTTCCTGCAGATCTTCAACTCCTGGTACGACACGGACGCGAAGAAGGCCCGGCCGGTCGCCGAGCTGATCGCCGAGTTCGAGGGCGGGAACCGTCCCACCCCGGACGGCCGTCCGTGGGCCGAGCTGACCGTGGCCGAGCGCCGCCGCGTCGTCGACGACCACCGGCTGGCGTACGTCTCGGAGGCGCCGGTGAACTGGTGCCCGGGCCTGGGCACCGTGCTGGCCAACGAGGAGGTCACCGCCGACGGTCGCTCCGAGCGGGGCAACTTCCCGGTCTTCAAGCGCAACCTGAAGCAGTGGATGATGCGGATCACCGCGTACGGCGACCGGCTGCTGGACGACCTGGACACGCTGGACTGGCCGGAGCCGATCAAGCTGCAGCAGCGCAACTGGATCGGCCGGTCCACCGGCGCGCACATCGACTTTCCGACCGACGCCGCCCCGGCGCGGGTGTTCACGACCCGCCCGGACACGATCTTCGGCGCCACCTACATGGTGCTGGCGCCCGAGCACGAGCTGGTCGACGTGCTGGTGCCGGCCGCCTGGCCGGAGGGGACGAAGGACGCCTGGACCGGTGGGCACGGCAGCCCGCGCGAGGCCGTCGAGGCGTACCGCAAGACCGCCGCGGCCAGGACGGACGTCGAGCGGCAGGCGGACAGCAAGGAGAAGACTGGCGTCTTCGTCGGCGCGTACGCGACCAACCCGGTGACCGGCGGGCGGATCCCGATCTTCGTCGCCGACTACGTGCTGGCCGGCTACGGCACCGGGGCGATCATGGCGGTGCCCGCCCAGGACGAGCGGGACTGGGCCTTCGCGGAGGTCTTCGACCTGCCGATCGTGCGCACCGTGGCCCCGCCGGAGGGTTTCGACGGCAAGGCGTTCACCGGCGACGGCCCGGCGGTCAACAGCGCGGCGCCGGAGCGGGGCATCGACCTGGACGGCCTGGGGGTGGCCGAGGCCAAGGCGCGGATCATCGAGTGGCTGGAGGCGAACGGGCACGGCGCGGGCGCGGTCACCTGGCGACTGCGCGACTGGCTGTTCTCCCGGCAGCGCTACTGGGGCGAGCCGTTCCCGATCGTCTACGACGAGACCGGGGCGCCGATCGCGCTGCCGGAGTCGATGGTGCCGGTCGAACTGCCCGAGGTGGACGACTTCTCGCCGAAGACGTTCGACCCGGAGGACGCCGCCAGCAACCCGGAGACCCCGCTGTCGCGGCGGCGCGACTGGGTGGAGGTGGAGTTGGACCTGGGTGACGGGCCGAAGCGCTACACCCGGGAGACGAACGTGATGCCGCAGTGGGCCGGCTCCTGCTGGTACGAGCTGCGCTACCTGGACCCGGCCAACGCGGAGCGGTTCGCCGACCCGGCGAACGAGGCGTACTGGATGGGCCCGCAGCGACCCGGCGACTGCGGCGGCACCGACCTGTACGTCGGCGGCCAGGAGCACGCCGTGCTGCACCTGCTGTACGCCCGCTTCTGGCACAAGGTGCTGTTCGACCTGGGGCACGTCTCGTCGTTCGAGCCGTTCCGCAAGCTGTTCAACCAGGGCATGATCCAGGCGTACGCGTTCGTCGACGCCCGGGGCGCCTACGTGCCGGCCGAGGAGGTCGTCGAGGTCGACGGCCGCTGGTTCCACGGCGAGAACGAGGTCCGGCGCGAGTACGGCAAGATGGGCAAGTCGCTGAAGAACGTGGTCACCCCGGACGAGATGTGCGCGGCGTACGGCGCCGACACGTTCCGGGTGTACGAGATGTCGATGGGTCCGCTGGAGGTGTCCCGCCCGTGGGAGACCCGGGCGGTGGTCGGCTCGTACCGTTTCCTGCAGCGGGTCTGGCGCACCGTCGTGGACGAGCAGACGGGCGGGTCGCGGGTCACCGACGCGCCGGCCGACGAGGCGACCCGGCGGCTGCTGCACAAGGTCGTCGACGGGGTCCGCGCCGACATGGACGGGATCCGGTTCAACACCGCGATCGCCAAGCTGATCGAGCTGACCAACAGCCTGACCCGGCTGGCCGGGACGCCGCGCGAGGTGGCCGAGCCGCTGGTGCTGATGGTCGCCCCGTTCGCCCCGCACGTCGCCGAGGAACTGTGGCGCCGGCTGGGCCACGACACCTCACTGGCGTACGCGGACTTCCCGGTGGCCGACGCGAGTCTGCTGGTGGCCGAGTCGGTGACCTACCCGGTGCAGGTCAACGGCAAGGTGCGCGGCCGGGTGGAGGTGCCGGCCGACGCGCCCGAGGACGCGGTCCGCGCGGCGGCGCTGGAGGCGGTGGCCGGCGCGCTGGCCGGCAAGGAGCCGCGCAAGGTGATCGTGGTGAAGGGACGGATGGTCTCGGTCGTCGCCTGACCTCGCCGTCTTCGAGGCTCGGTCCGGCTGGTATGGCCGGGGCGGCGGCCGAGCCGTCGAGGGCTGACGGACGGCTGCGGCGACGAGGACTGGACGGACCGGCCGGGTCGGAAAGGGGTCTGCGGCGCCTACAAACTTGATGACGTGAATGACTCGCTCCTCCGCGATGGCAATCCACGTCCGTGCGGAGGCAGCCTGGCGTCCGTGCGGAGGCAACCACGCGCGTCCGCGCGGCTGAGTCATCTATGCCATCAAGTTTGTAGGCAACAGAGGAGGCAGGTCCGGACCGGAACGTGACATCGCGGGACTCAGCGGTGCGGCGAAGTGGGGGGAAAGGTGGTCAGGTCGAGCGCGGCCTCGACCGCCGGTCAGCCGCTCGCCGGTGCCCGGCAGGTCAGGTCGGGCCGAGGCGGCGTTGCCGTTCGGCCCGCCACCAGCGGTGGATGATCAGCACGCTGGCGATCAGGCCGAGGCTGGCCGGGGCCGCCGCGTACCAGTTGATCGAACCGGGGCTGCTCACCGCCGCGCCGATCGCGGCGTAACCGATGGCGGTGGGCGCGGAGGCGATCACGCTGCCGGCGAGGAACGGCAGCACCCGGGCGCCGGTGGTGCCGTAGCCGTAGCTGACCAGCCCGAAACCGGCGATCGGCAGCAGCCGTACGGTGATCACCCCGAACACGCTCTGCCGGGCGAACCAGCCGTCGAGCCGGGCCAGCCGGCCGCGGACCCGCTCGGCCACGAACTCACGGCCCAGCAGGCGGCCGACCGCGAAGCCGAGCGCCGCCGCGAGCAGCGCCGCGCCCAGCGCGTACGCGGCGCCCTGCACCGGACCGAAGATGGCGCCGGACGCCAGCGTGACGAACGTCCGGGGCACCAGGGCCACCAGCAGCAGCGCGCCGCCGACCACGGCCGCGACCGGGGCGTACCCGCCGAGCGCGTCGGCGAGCCGGGGCAGGTCGGCCGCGTCCGGCCGGGGCGCCAGCAGCAGCGTCACCGCGAAGCCGGCGAGCAGCAGGAGCAACAGCCCGAACCGGCGTGCCGACGGCTGCCCGAGCAGCCCGGCGAGCCGGCGGACCACCGGTCGCCGCCCCGGTGGGGCGGCGCCGGTCATGCCCGGGCGGCGGCGGCGACCGCGGCGCGGCGCTCGGACCGGAGCCGGTCGGCCCAGGTGTCGTCGAGCGCGGGGAGCTGGTGGATGCCGGTCGCCCAGCGCAGCAGCAGGTCGGCCAGGTCGGGGTTGCGCGCGAGCGCCGGGCCGTGGGAATAGGTGCCGAGCAGCTTGCCCCGCCAGGCGCCCTCGGTGGCGCCGTCGTTGCCGACCCCGGCGGTGACCCGGGCCAGCGGCGACACGCCGGGGCCGAGGTGGGTGCGCCCGCCGTGGTTCTCGAAGCCGGTCAGGTGCGGGATGCCCAGCCGCGGGTCGACCTCGCCGGCCAGTTCGCCGACCGCCCGGGTCGGACCCCGGTCGGAGGAGAGGTCGAGCAGTTCCAGGCCGGCGCACCTGGTGCCCTTGGCGAAGAAGGAGGTGCCGAGCAGTTGGTAGCCGGCGCAGACGCCGAACACCACCGAGCCCTGGGCCACCGCCCGGTGCAGGCCGCCGTCGGCGTGCAGGCGCTGGGCGCCGAGCGCCTGCGGGCCGTCCTCGCCGCCGCCGATCAGGTAGATGTCGGCGGTGGCGGGCAGCCGCTGGTCGGAGCGGACCTCAAGCACCTCGACCGGCATGCCGCGCAGCTGGGCCCGGCGGGCCAGGATCAGCGCGTTGCCCCGGTCGCCGTAGGTGGACAGCAGGTCGGGGTAGACCCAGACGATGCGCAGGCTCTCAGTTGACACGGTCCAGCTCCGCTCGGATGTCCTGGAAGGCGGTGTAGTTGGCGATGACCTCCAGCCGGCCGGGCGGCACCGCGCGGACCGCCTCGTCGAACGTGCGCACGTGCCGGAACGGCACGCCGTTGACGTCGAGCCGTACCGCGAGGTCGTACGCCCGGTCGCCGGTGATCAGCACCTGCCGGCCGGCCAGCGGCGAGAAGTCGACGTCGAACAGCCACGAGGTGTCCAGTCCGTCGGGGTCGCGCGCGTTGATGGAGAGCAGTGTCGGCGCGACGTCGGCCATGTCGAACGCCTCCAGCCAGCTCGCCGGGTTCTTGGCCAGCAGCAGCCGGATGTTGCGCCCGTCCCGCTGCACCTGGGCGTACCGGCCGGCCACCGAGGCGACCGTGCCGAGTCGGGAGACCGCGTCCACCGGGCGTACGCCGAATTCGGCGGCGACCGCCAGCGCGGTGGCCGCGTTGCCGAGGTTGACCTTGCCGGGGAGTTGGAGCTGGATCTTGTGCCAGGCGCCGGTGGGGTCGAGCACGCCGTCGTCCTCGACCGTCCACTGCGGTTCGGGGCGGCGCAGCGGGCACCCGGTGCACCACCACTGCCCGCCGGAACGCTGGATGGTGGAGCCGCACTCGGGGCAGACCCACGAGTCGTCGTGCCAGCGCTGGCCGGCGCTGAACCAGGTGACGTGCGGCGGCACGTGGCCCTGGGCCGGGTCGGCCGGCGGGGTGGCGGCCCAGACCACCATCGGGTCGTCGGCGTTGGCGACCACCCGCACGTCCGGGTGCCGGACCAGGGCGGCGCGCCAGAGCTGCGCCATCATGGCGACCTCCTTGGCCCGGTCGAGCTGGTCGCGGGAGAGGTTGAGCAGCGCCACCACGTGCGGTTCGGTCGCCTCCAGCACCTGGGCGAGGTAGTGCTCGTCCACCTCCAGCACGGCGTAGGGCGTGCTGCCGGCCTTGGCCAGCGCCGAGGTGTGCCCGGTCGGCATGTTGGCGCCGAAGGCGTTGGAGGCGACCCGACCCAGCACGCCTACCGCGGCGGCGGTGAGCCGGGTGGTGGTGGTCTTGCCGTTGGTGCCGGACACCAGGGCGATGGCCCGCCCGGCCGAGAGGTGGGCGAGCAGGTCCGGGTCGATCTTGAGGCCGATCCAGCCGCCGATCACCGAGCCGTCGCCACGGCCCGCGGCCCGCGACAGCGCCGCGGCGGTGCGCGACACGGAGCTTGCCACCTTTGCCCGCATGGGCATCTTCGCGTCCGTCACGCGAGCGAGGTTACCGGACCACGGACGCCGCCAGATCGCCGCCGACGGTGAACCGTTCGGCCGGGGACGACACGGTGGACGGCCGGAGCGCGCTCGCCCGGACGGTGGCGGTCGATGTCGGGTAACGGACCGTCGGCGGGGGGCGTGCACCCCCTCCACTCCGCCCCACCCGCATTGACGTGCGGTTTTACGCGCCGGATCGCCGCGCCGAGCGGGCGATTCTGGTTGCAGGTGGAGGGAAGTGGAGTAGAGTGGGGCGCGATGGTGAGGCCGGGAGGGCCACACCGGCCCGGGGGGTCAGCGGCGCCGCGAACGCCGCTCAGGGCGAGGGGGTTGGGCCGATGTTCCTCGGCACCCACACTCCGCGCCTGGACGACAAAGGCCGGTTGATCCTGCCGGCCAAGTTCCGGGACGAGCTGGCGGGGGGTGTCGTGATCACCAAAGGGCAGGAGCGCTGCCTCTACGTCTTCCCGATGCCCGAGTTCCAGCGGATCGCCGACCAGTTGCGTGCGCAACCGATGACGAGCAAGGCGGCCCGGGCCTACAGCCGGGTCTTCTTCGCCAGCGCGCACGACGAGGTGCCGGACAAGCAGGGCCGGGTCACGATTCCCGGGCACCTGCGGTCCTACGCGGCCCTCGACCGGGATCTGGTCGTGATCGGGGCGAGCACCCGGGTGGAGATCTGGGACCGGGCGGCCTGGGAGGCCTACCTCGCGGAGAGCGAAGACGACTTCGCCGACATCGAGGAGGGGGTGCTGCCGGGCGGTCTGTAGGGCGTGACGGCGCCCGACGTACTGCGAGATCTCCAGCCGCTTTCGAGTTCCTGGCACCCCTTCCCCGGTGCCAGGCGCACGATCCGACACGGAGGGCCGCGGCCTCCGGCGGGCGGGGAGCGGATGGGGATCTGGCGGTATGGCGAGGCGTCGTGGCGACGACGGACACGTGGACGAAGACGGGTTTCGAGCAGTGGGGGTCGACATGGGGGAGCTACGCGGCACGCATGTGCCGGTGCTGCTCGAGCGGTGTCTCGAGCTGCTGGCCCCCGCGCTGGGCCGCCCCGGCCGGACCGTGCACGTCGACGCCACGCTCGGCCTGGCCGGGCACGCCGAGGCGGTGCTCACGGCACACCCGGACACGGTCCTGATCGGCCTGGACCGGGACACCGAGGCGCTCGCCCACGCGCGGGTCCGCCTGGCCCGGTTCGCCGACCGGGTCCACCTGGAGCACGCCGTCTACGACGAGCTGCCCGAGGTGCTCGACCGGCTCGGCTACCCGGCGATCGACGGCGTGCTGTTCGATCTCGGCGTCTCGTCCCTGCAACTCGACGCGCCCGACCGCGGGTTCGCGTACGCGCAGGACGCGCCGCTGGACATGCGAATGGACCAGACCCGGGGGGTGACCGCCGAGGAGGTGGTCAACACCTACTCCCATCCGGATCTGGCCCGGCTGTTGCGGGTGTACGGCGAGGAGAAGTTCGCCGGGAAGGTCGCCTCGGCGATCATCCGGGAGCGCGAGCGGACCCGGATCACGTCGTCGGCCCGGCTGGCCGAGCTGGTGCGGGAGGCCATTCCCGCCCCAGCCCGACGAACGGGCGGACACCCCGCAAAGAGAACGTTTCAGGCTTTACGGATCGAGGTAAACAGAGAACTGGCAGCGCTGGAGACGGCGCTGCCGGCCGCTCTGGACAAGCTCACCGTGGGCGGCCGCATGGTGGTCCTGTCCTACCACTCGCTGGAGGACCGGCTCACCAAGCAGGCGCTCGCCGATCGGGTCCGCAGCAAGGGCCCGGTCGACCTCCCGGTCGAACTGCCCGGGTCGGGCCCGACGTTCCGGCTGTTGAGCCGGGGCGCCGAGCTTCCCGGGGAGGCGGAGGTGGCCGCGAATCCGCGGGCCGCCTCGGTGCGGCTGCGGGCCGCGGTTCGGCTCGATCCGGAGGCGACCCGGCAGGAGGGTACCGACCGCGAACGGTACCGCCGCCGGGTGAAGGCGATGCACCAACCGGGGAACGGCACGGACGAAGAGGGGGAGGGGACATGAACGTCGAGAAGCGCGACGGCCGGGGGGCCGTCGGGCAGCGCGCACCGCGGTCGGGGGGCCGGACCACGGCGCAGCGCACCACGCGAGACACGACGACGGCCGGTGGTCGGGAGGGGACCCGCGCCCGGGGGACGCGCGACTACCCGACCGAGGGCAGCGCCGCGCTGCGTCCGGCCGAACGCAGCCGGACCACCGCGCCGGCGGCGCCGCGGCTGCGGGTCGCCCCGCCGCCGCCGATCCGGGTGCCGCGGGCGCCCTTCGTCGGGCTGATCCTGGTGCTCGTCGTCGGCGGGGTGCTCGGCATCCTGGCGGTCAACACCAAGATCAATGAGAACGCCTTCCGACTGGAGCGGCTCCAGCAGCAGCAGGCCAAGCTCGACGTGGACGAGCAGGAGCTGAAGAAGGAGATCGCCGACCAGGAGGCGCCCGGCAACCTCACCGCCAACGCCCGCAAGCTGGGCCTGGTGGAGTCCGCGGACCCCGCGTACATCCGGCTGCCGGACGGGGAGACGATCGGCGTCCCGCACCCCGCGGAGGGTGGGACGGCGGGCGGCCAGCAGGGCAACGGAGGCTGAGCGATGCCGCCGAGATCGGACGAACCGCGCCGGGACCCCACGGGCTCCCGGCGCGGTTCGTCGCGTGGGGCCGAGCCGCGCGGGTCCGAGTCACGGGAGCCGGGCGTCGGGGGGATCTCCGACGCCCGCGCGTACACCCCGCGCGGGCGGACCATCCGCGAGGGTGGCGCGGAGCAACGGCGTACCCCCCGCAGCAGCCGGTCCGGCGACCCGTTCCGGCCGGCGTTGCAGGTCCTCGACGGCGGCCGGGTCACCCGCGCCGGCCGCCGGGAGCCGGCCGCGGCCGGCGAGAGCGCCCGGGCCGGCCGCCGCGCGCCGACGACCGGCGGTCGCGCCGGCGTGGTGCGGACCGTCTCCGCCCGCCCGGCCCGCGAGCCGTTCGAGGACGACGAGGAGGACCCGCCGCCGCGGCGCCGGCCCGGCCCGCGCCGGCCGGCGGCCCGCCGGCCGGTCCGCAAGCCGCGCCGCCCGCCCCGGCTGGGCGACCCGCGCCGGCGGCTGCGCCTGGCCACGGTGCTGGCGCTGGCGATGTTCGCCAGCATCGGCGTCCGCCTGGTCTACCTGCAGACCGCGAACGCCCCGGCGTACGCCGACGGCGGCCTGTCCAAGCGGGTCGCCACGGTCGAGCTGCCGGCGCCGCGCGGGGCCATCCTCGACCGCAACGGCCAGCCGCTGGCGCACAGCGTGGAGGCCCGGTACGTCTTCGCCGACCCGACCGAGGTCGAGGACCGGGACGCGACCGCGCGGGCGCTCTCCCCGCTGCTCGGCGTGCCCGCCTCGAAGCTGGCCGACCGGATGAAGCCGAGCAAGCTGCCCGGCACCGACAAAGACCTGGAGTTCGTCTACCTGGCCAGGGGGGTCGAGATCGGCACGGCCAAGCAGATCGTGGCGCTCGACCTGGCCGGCATCGGCGTGCACCGGGACGAGCGGCGCGAGGTGCCCGGCGGCGACCTGGCCGCCAACATGCTCGGCTTCGTCAGCCCGGACATGAACGGCCTGGAGGGGCTGGAGGCGAAGTACGACGACCTGCTGCGCGGCGTGGCCGGCAAACGGACCTACGAGGTGGGCCAGGGCGACCTGGCCGCGCCCATCCCGGGCGGCTACAGCCGGACCACCAAGCCCCAACCGGGCAGCTCGCTCCGGCTCACCATCGACCGGGACCTCCAGTTCATGACCCAGCGGATCCTGACCAAGCAGGTGGCCCAGGCCAGGGGCAGCGTCGCCGCCGCCGTGATCATGGACGTCCCGACCGGGGAGGTGCTGGCCCAGGCCAGCCAGCCCACGTACGACGCGGCCGACCCGACGAACGTCGACTCGCCGGCGGACCGGGACGACGCGGCCACCAGCTTCGTGGTGGACCCCGGCTCGATCCACAAGGCGATCACCTACGGCGCGGCGCTCCAGGAGGGCGTGATCACGCCGAACACCACGTTCCCGGTGGCCAACACCACGGTCCGGGGCGGCGTCACGTTCGAGGACACCCACCACGCGAACGGCCGCGTCATGAGCATCCCGGGAATGCTCGCCTTCTCGTCCAACATCGGCACCATCGAGATCGCCGACCGGTTGGGCAAGGAACGGCTGATCGACTACCAGAAGCGGTTCGGGCTGGGCCAGCCGACCGGCGAGGGCCTGCCCGGCGAGGCGTCCGGCCGGCTGCTCCCGGCCGACGAGTGGAGCGGCTCGGCGTACGGGTCGGTGCCGATCGGGCACAGCGTGGACGCCACGCCGTTGCAGATGGCCGCCGCGTACAACGCCATCGCCAACAACGGGACGTACGTGCAGCCGCACCTGATCAAGGAGACGATCGGGCCGGACGACAAACGGACCCCGAGCGCGGCCCCGGCCTCCCACTCGGTGCTCAGCCCGGCCAACGCCGCCGCCCTGCGCAGGATGCTGGAGGCGGTCACCACCGTCGACGGCCCGGACGGGCGGGCCACCGGCCTGGCCGCCGCGGTGCCGGGCTACCGGGTGGCCGGCAAGACCGGCACCGGCCTGCGCTACGACAACGGCAAGCGGCAGCCGGGCGACGTCGGCTCGTTCATCGGGATGGCCCCGGCGGAGAATCCGCGGTACGTGGTGGCGGTCTTCGTCTGGAGCCCCGGCGGCGAGGGCGGGGCGGTCGCCGCGCCGGCGTTCCGCGAGATGATGGGCTTCACTCTCCGCCACTACCGGGTGCCGCCGTCGCGCACCGACAAGTCCCCGAAGTTCGAGGTCTTTCCGCGCTGAGCGGGCCCGGCGGGACATCATCGGTGAGTGGCGACGAACCACCGGGGCGGCTGTGCGGTCGGAACCGGACGACCGGGTAGGGTCTGACGCCGTGCCCGGCAATCCACGTCCCGCCACCGTGCTCCCCGTCCGGCTCGGCGACCTCGCCGCCCGCCTGTCGGTGACACCGCCGGAGGCCGCCGCCGACGTGCCCGTCACCGGGGTCACCCACGCCAGCCAGGAGGTCCGCCCCGGCGACCTGTACGCCGCCCTGCCCGGCGCCCGCCGGCACGGCGCGGAGTTCGCCGCCGCCGCGGCCGGCGCCGGCGCGGTGGCCGTGCTCACCGACCCGGCCGGGGCGCCGCTGGCCGCCGCCGCGGGCCTGCCGGTGCTCGTCGTCGACGACGCCCGGGGCGCGCTCGGCGACGTGGCCGCCACGGTCTACGGGGACCCCACCGCCGGGCTGACCGTGATCGGGGTGACCGGCACCGCCGGCAAGACCTCCACCAGCTACCTGATCGAATCCGGGCTGCGCGCCGCCGGGCACGTCACCGGCCTGGTCGGCACCGTGGAGACCCGCCTCGGCGACCTGGTGGTGGACAGCGTCCGGACCACCCCGGAGGCCACCGACCTGCACGCCATGCTCGCGGTGGCCCGCGAGCGCGGGGTGGACGCCGTGGTCATGGAGGTGTCCAGCCACGCGCTCGTCATGGGCCGGGTCGGCGGCGTCCGGTTCGACGTCGGCGGCTACACCAACTTCGGCTCCGACCACCTCGACTTCCACGCCGACGAGGCGGACTACTTCGCCGCCAAGGCCCGGCTCTTCGACGGCAGGTGCCGGGTCGAGGTGCTCAACCACGACGACCCGGCGCTGCGCCCGCTGCGCAAGCCCGCCACGGTCACCTACTCGGCGGCCGGTGACCCCTCCGCCACCTGGTGGGCCGACCAGGTCGACGGCGAGGGCTACGCGCAGCGCTTCACCCTGCACGGCCCGGAGGTGCCGGCGCTGCCCACCGGCGTGGCGCTGCCCGGCCGGCACAACGTGGCGAACGCGCTGCTGGCCGTCGCCACGCTCGTGGCCGCCGGCGTCGACCCGGTGACCGCGGCGCGCGGCGTGGCCGCCTGCGGCGGCGTGCCCGGCCGGTTGGAACTGGTGAGCGGCGACGCCCCGGTGCGCGGCGTGGTCGACTACGCGCACAAGGCGAACGCGATCGAGGCGGTGCTGACCGCGCTGCGCGACCTGACCGACGGTCGCCTGGTGTGCGTGCTTGGCGCCGGCGGCGACCGGGACCGCGGCAAGCGGCCGGTGATGGGCGACGCGGCAGCCCGGGGCGCCGACGTGGTGCTGGTGACCGACGACAACCCGCGTACCGAGGATCCGGCCACGATCCGGGCCGAGGTGCTGGCCGGCGCGTACGCCGCGGCCACCGCGGCGCGGATCATCGAGGTGCCCGGGCGGCGGGCGGCGATCGAGGAGGCGGTCCGGGTGGCCGAACCGGGTGACGTGGTGGCGGTGCTGGGCAAGGGCCAGGAACGCGGCCAGGAGGTCGGCGGCGAGGTGCTGCCGTTCGACGACCGGGTGGAGCTGGCGGCGGCGCTGCGCGCCCGCTTCGGCGACCTGGTGGGTCAGCGGTGATCCCGCTGACGCTGGCCGAGGTGGCCGCCGCGGTGGGTGGGCGGCTGGCCGACGCCGACCCGGGCGCCACGGTGACGTCGACGGTGGAGTTCGACTCCCGCAAGCTGACCCCGGGCGGGCTCTTCGTCGCGTTCCCCGGCGAGAAGGTGGACGGTCACGACTACGCGGCCCGCGCGGTGGCGGCCGGCGCGGTCGCGGTGCTCGGCACCCGGCAGGTGCCGGGCGTGCCGATGGTGCTCGTCGACGACGCGCTCGACGCGATGGGCCGGCTGGCCCGCGCGGTGGTCGACCGGCTGCCCGGGCTGACCGTGATCGGGTTGACCGGCTCCTCCGGCAAGACCACCACCAAGGACCTGATCGCCCAGTTGGCGGTCCGGCTCGGCCCGACCGTGGCGCCGCCCGGCTCGTTCAACAACGAGTTGGGGCACCCGTACACGGCGTTGCAGGCCACCCCGGAGACGCGCTACCTGGTGATGGAGAAGGGCGCCCGCGGGGTCGGTCACGTCCGCTACCTGTGCGACGTGGTGCCGCCGCGGATCTCGGTGGTGCTCAACGTCGGGGTGGCGCACCTCGGCGAGTTCGGCTCGGTGGAGACCATCGCGCTGGCCAAGGGGGAGCTGGTCGAGGCGCTGCCCGACGACGGGCTGGCGGTGCTGAACGCCGACGATCCCCGGGTCGACGCGATGGCCACCCGGACCTCCGCCCGCGTGGTCCGGTACGGCGAGTCGGCGCAGGCCGACGTGCGCGCGGTGGACGTGACGCTCGACGGCCGGGGTCGGCCCTCGTACACCCTGGTGACACCGGAGGGGAGCGCGCCGGTGCGGCTCGGGCTGACCGGCCGGCACCAGGTGTCCAACTCGCTCGCCGCCGCGGCGGTCGCCCGGGAGCTGGGGCTGCCCCTGGCCGACCTGGCCGCGGCCCTGGGCGAGCTGGGTCTGGTCTCCACCCGGCGGATGGACGTCTTCGAACGCCCCGACGGGGTGGTCGTGATCGACGACTCGTACAACGCCAACCCGGCCTCCACCGGCGTGGCGCTGCGCGCGTTGGCAAGCATGCGGGGCGAGGGGCGTACCGTCGCGGTGCTCGGCTACATGGCCGAGCTGGGCGACTTCGAACGGGAGGGACACCAGCAGGTCGGCCGGCTCGCGGCCGAGTTGGGAGTGGACCGGCTGCTCGTGGTGGGCGAGCCGGCGGCGCCGATCCACGAGGGCGCGACAGCGGTAGGCAACTGGGGAGGAGAGTCGGTGCTGCTCACCGATCAGGCGGCGGCCGTCGAGGTGCTGCGGAGCGAGCTGCGTCCAGGGGACGTGGTGCTGGTGAAGGGCTCCCGGTATCGGACCTGGGAAGTGGCCGACGCGCTGCGCGCGGACGCCCGGGAGGCGGCGGAGGGCGGCGCCGCATGAGGGCGGTCATCGTCGCCATCGGCGTCGCGTTCCTGATCTCGCTGTTCTGCACCCCGATCGCGATCAAGGTGTTCGCCCGGCTGAAGGCCGGCCAGCCGATCCGATCGAACCTCGGGCTGGCCAGCAACGAGGGCAAGAAGGGCACGCCGACGATGGGCGGCGTGGTCTTCATCCTGGCCACGGTCATCGCGTACGTCGCCGGGCACCTGGCCCTGACCACGCTGCCGGACGCGCAGATCGCGCAGGTCGAGCCGACCATCACGGCGCTGGTGCTGCTGGGACTGATGGTGTTCTCCGGCGCGGTCGGCTTCATCGACGACTTCCTCAAGGTCCGCAAGCGGCACAGCGGCGGTCTCAACAAGCGGGGCAAGCTGGCCGGGCAGATCCTCGTCGGCGCCGTGTTCGGCGCGGTGGCGGTCTACTTCCCGTCGAGCATGACCGACGTCAGCGGCAACGCGACCAACACCGAGACGGTGGGCAGCACCACGCTGAGCTTCATCCGGGACATCCCGGCGCTGGAGATCGGCAGGATCGGCGCGGTGATCGTCATCATCATGGTGGTGATGGCGGCGACGAACGGCGTCAACCTCACCGACGGGCTGGACGGCCTGGCCACCGGCGCCTCGGTGATGGTGCTCGCCGCGTACGCGCTCATCGCGTTCTGGCAGTACCGGCACTGGTGCGCGGACCCGAACTACACCGAGGCGTACTGCTACACGGTGCGCGACCCGCTGGAGATCGCGCTGATCGCCGGCGCGGCGGCCGGCGCGTGCGTCGGTTTCCTCTGGTGGAACACGTCGCCGGCGCGGATCTTCATGGGTGACACCGGCGCGCTCGGGCTGGGTGGCCTGATCGCCGGCATGGCGATGTCCACCCGGACGATCCTGCTGCTGCCGATCCTGGGCGGCCTCTTCGTGATCATCACGATGTCCGTGGTCATCCAGATCATCTCGTTCCGCACCACCGGCAAGCGGGTGTTCCGGATGTCGCCGCTCCAGCACCACTTCGAGCTGGCCGGCTGGAGCGAGGTCAACATCGTGGTCCGGTTCTGGATCATCGCCGGCATCGGCGTGGCCATCGCGTTGGGCCTGTTCTACAGCGAGTTCCTCGCCGCGGTCAGCTAGGTGTGAGGAGGGGCCCCTTTTTAACAGACGTCTGTTAAAAAGGGGCCCCTCCTTCAGATCCGACACGCCGACCGCGCGGTTGCGCCACGGGCGGGCGGGGCGAGCCGCCATGATGGGCGGGTGGGGGAGGGACGAGACATCCAGGTCAGCAGCGACCCGCCGGTCCGCCGTGCGCCCGCGGCGACGCCACCGGCCGATCCGCCGGCCGCGCGCTGGGATCCGGCGGGCGGCCTGGCCGCGCTGCGGGGCCTGCTGGCTCGGCCGTTGGCCTCCTACTACCTGCTGCTCTCCAGCGCCGGCCTGCTGCTGCTGATCGGCCTCACCATGGTCTTCTCGGCGACGAGCGTCCGGGACTACGCCGAGGGCGGTGACGCCGCCGCCTCGCTGACCAAGCAGACCGTGTTCGCGGTGATCGGCGTCGGCGCGTTCTGGGCCTGCCAGCGGCTGCCCGCGCGTACGTTCCGGGGGGTGAGCCGCCCCGCGCTCGGCGTGGCGGTGGCGCTGCTGCTCCTGCTCAACCTGCTGGTCGCCATGGAATCGCTGTTCGGGGTGGCGTCCATCGGGCCGTTGAAGGGCGAACTCCTCTCGCTCTCCCTCGGCCCGATCTCGCTCCAGCCGGCCGAGGTGGCCAAGTTCGCGCTGGTGCTGTGGGGCGCGCACGTGCTCGCCCGCAAGGGCGCCAAGCTGGGCTGGTGGCGGGAGTTGGCCACGCCGCTGTTCCCGGTGGTCGGCCTGCTCTTCGTGCTCGTCGGCTTCAACGACCTGGGCAGCATGTTGTGCCTGGTGGCGCTCGTGGTGGGTCTGCTCTGGGCGGCCGGCGTCCGGGGCCGGGTCTTCGCCGTGCTCTCCACGATCGGCCTGGCCGGTATCGGCCTGCTGGTCGCCGCCGCCTCGCTCGGCGCCGGCTCCGGCTCCCGGGACGCCGACAACTACCGGCTGGGCCGGCTCACCATGTGGCTGAACCCGCCGGATCCGCAGACCTGCATCGAGCTGAAGCTGGAGAACTGCTACCAGCCGATGATGGCCCGGTACGCGATCGGCAACGGCGGCTGGTTCGGCGTCGGCCTGGGTCAGAGCGTGTTCAAATGGGACTGGCTGCCCGAGGCGCACAACGACTTCATCTTCGCCATCATCGCGGAGGAGCTGGGCGTGGTGGGCTGCGCGGTGATCCTGGCGCTGTTCGCCGTGCTCGCCTACACCGGGATGCGGATCGCCCGCCGGGTGGAGGATCCGTTCCGCCGGCTCGCCGCCGCCGGGGTGACCGCCTGGCTGGTCGGGC
Organism: Micromonospora sp. WMMD975; assembly: GCF_029581215.1. NCBI lineage: Bacteria > Bacillati > Actinomycetota > Actinomycetes > Micromonosporales > Micromonosporaceae > Micromonospora > Micromonospora sp. WMMD975. The sequence continues at coordinate 3,893,364 of NZ_CP120739.1, read as the reverse complement.
AGGCCGGCATCAACATCGGCGGGGTCACCGGGCTGCTGCCGCTGACCGGCGTACCGCTGCCGTTCATCTCCGACGGCGGCAGCGCCCTGGTGGTGACGCTTGCCGCGATCGGCATGCTCGCCTCCTTCGCCCGCGCGGAGCCGGACGCGGCCCGGGCCCTGAACGCCCGTCCACCGGCCCGATGGGTCCGACTAGTGTGGGCCCCGTTGCCGCCGCTTCCCGGCCGGCGCCGCCGACCGGCGCCGCCACCGGCGGACCGAGGGTCCGTGCCCCGGTCCCGCCAGCGTCGGCGCGACGATCAGGCCGCGGCCCGCGGCGCCCGGTCCGACCGGGCGCGCGCCGGCTCGGCGAGCGAGAGGAGACGCTGATGGGTCCGCTGCGTTCGGTGGTGCTCTGCGGAGGGGGTACGGGCGGGCACATCTACCCGCTGCTCGCCTTCGCCGACTGCCTGCGCCGACACGACCCGAGCGTCCGGATCACCTGCCTGGGCACACCGAAGGGGCTGGAGAACGAGCTGATCCCGCCGGCCGGCTACGACCTGCGGCAGATCCCGGCCTACCAGCTGCCCCGGTCGGTGAACATGAGCCTGGTGCGCACCCCGGACCGGATGTGGAAGGCGGCCCGCGCCGCGGGCAAGGTGATCGACGAGGTGCAGGCCGACGTCGTGGTCGGTTTCGGCGGGTACGTCTCGGTGCCCGGCTACCTGGCCGCGTGGCGGCGCGACCTGCCGATCGTCATCCACGAGGTGAACGTGCCGCCGGGTGTGGCCAACCGGATGGGCATGAAGTTCACCAAGAACGTCGCGGTGGGTTTCCCGCACCAACCGGTGCAGGCCGAGGCGCTGCGCGACGCCCGGGTGGTCGGGGTTCCGCTGCGCCGCGGCATCGCCGGGCTGGACCGGGCCGCCCTGCGGGACGCCGCGCGTGCCCACTTCGGGCTCCGCCCCGACCTGCCGGTGCTCTTCGTGGCCGGCGGCTCGCAGGGCGCCCGCTCGATCAACCTGGCCGTCTCCGGCGCCGCCAAGGAGCTGGCGCGCAACGGCGTGCAGGTGCTGCACGTGATCGGCGCCCGCAACGAGCCGGTCTCCGTCCCCTCCGACCTGCCGGTGCCGTACGTGACGCTGCCCTACCTGTCCGAGATGGAGCTGGGTTACGCGGCGGCCGACCTGATGCTGGGCCGGGGCGGCGCGATGACCTGCGCCGAGGTGGCCGCGATCGGCCTGCCCACGATCTACGTGCCCTATCCGCACAGCAACCAGGAGCAGAAGCGCAACGCGCTGCCCGTGGTGGACGCCGGCGGAGGGCTGCTCGTCGACGACGCCGAGGTGACCCCGGCCTGGGTGGAGCACACGGTGATCCCGCTGATCCGGGACACGCAGCGGCTCTGGGCGATGAGCCACGCCGCGGCCGGCTACGGTCGCCGCGACGGCGACGTGGCGCTGTTGAACTTCGTCTACGAGGCGGTGTCCCGCTGATGCGGGCCGTCGTGACGGGAAGGTACCTGACATGAACACCGCGCAGTTCACGCCCGCCGGCACCATGACCGCGGAGGATCTGGGCCGGATCCACCTGATCGGGGTGGGCGGCGTCGGGATGGCCGGTCTGGCCCGTCTCTTCCTCACCCGCGGGCTGCCGGTCTCCGGCAGCGAGTTGCGGGAGTGGCCGTCGCTTGCCGGCCTGCGGGCGCTGGGCGGGACGATCCACCCCGCTCACGAGGCGTCCAACCTCGACGGGGTGGACACCGTCGTCTACTCCTCGGCGATCCCGCAGGACCATCTGGAGATGGTCGAGGCGCGTCGCCGGGGCCTGCGCGTGCTGCACCGGTCCGAGGCGCTCGCCGCCGCGATGACCGGCCGGCGCACGGTGGCGGTGGCCGGCACGCACGGCAAGACGTCCACCACGTCGATGGTCACCATGGTGCTCCAGCAGGCCGGCACCGATCCGTCCTTCGTGATCGGTGGCGAGATCTCCGAGGTCGGCTCCGGCGCGCACCACGGCACCGGCGAGCACTTCGTGGTGGAGGCGGACGAGAGCGACCGCTCCTTCCTCATCTACCGCCCGTACGTGTCGATCATCACGAACATCGAGGCGGACCACCTCAACACCTACGGCGACCTGGCCAACCTGGAGGCGGCCTTCGCCGAGTTCGCCCGGCTCACCGATCCGGACGGTTTCGTCGTCACCTGCGCCGACGACGCCGGTGGCCGGCGGCTGGCCGAGACGCTGCGGTCCGAGGGGCGTCGGGTCTGGACGTACGGCGAGTCCGCCGACGCCGACCTGCGGATGAGCGAGGTGGTGTCCTCGGCGCGCGGCGTGCGTTACCAGGCCGAGATCGAGGGCCGGTCGCTGGGCGAGATCCGGCTGCCGATCCCGGGCCGGCACATGGCGCTCAACAGCGCCGCCGCGGTGCTCGCGGCGTACCTGCTGGAGCTGCCGGTGGCGGCGGCGGAGGCCGCGCTCGGCGCGTTTCCCGGCGTGCGGCGGCGCTTCGAGCGCAAGGGCGTGGCCGACGGCGTGCTCGTCTACGACGAGTACGCCTACCACCCGACCTCGATGACGCTTGCGCTCCAGACGCTGCGCGAGGTGGCCGGCGACGGCCGGCTGATCGTGGTCTTCCAGCCCTACCGGCTCTACCGCACCCGGGACCTCCAGGCGGAGATCGCCGCCGCGCTCGGCATCGCCGACGAGGTGGTGCTGCTGGAGGTCTTCGGCCCCGGCGAGCAGCGCGACCCCGGCGAGGGGTCGGCCGCGCTGCTCGCGGCGGTGCCGCTGCCGGCGGATCGGAAGGTCTTCGTCGAGGCGTGGGACGACGTGCCGGCCGAGGTGGCCCGCCGGGCCCGTACCGGCGACGTGGTGGTGACCATGGGTGCGCCGCCGATCTCGCTGATGGGTGACCAGCTGCTGGACGCCCTGGTGGCCCGGACCGGCGGCGCCGCGGCCCCGGGCGTCGGCGTCGACCCGGACGGCGCGGCGACCACCGCCGGATGAGTCCCGGCCCGGCCCGCGGACGCACGGGCGGCCAGGACGGCGGGGCGGGGCGGCGGAGTCCGGTCCGCCGCTGGCAGCTGGTGCGGGCCGGCGCGGACGCGGTGCCGCCGTCCACCCGCCGTTTCATGGCCCGGGCCCGGCAGCGGCGGATGCGGGCCGCGCTGCCCTGGGCGGTGGCGGCGGCGGTGCTCTCGGTCGCCGGTCTGGTCGCCTGGACGGTGCTCGGCACCGGGCTGTTCGGCGTCCGCGATGTGCGGGTGGTCGGCGCGCGGCTGGTCACGCCGGTGGAGATCCGGGACGCCGCGGCGGTGCCGGACTACGCGCCGTTGGCGCGGGTGGACCTGGCCGCGACCGCCCGCCGGATCGGCACGCTGCCGCCGGTGGCGCGGGCCACGGTGGCGCGGGAATGGCCGTCGACGCTTGTGATCCGGGTGGTCGAGCGGGTGCCGGTGGCGGCGGTGCCGCAGGGGGAGCGGTTCGCCGTGATCGACGCCGCCGGCGTGGTCTTCCAGCGCCTGGACCGGGCCCCCGACGGTTTGCCGCTGGTCCGGGTGGTCCGGCCGGGCCCGGACGACCCGGGTACCCGGGCCGGCCTGGCGGTGCTCGCCGCGCTCGGCGAGAAGCTGCGGGCCGAGCTGGTCACGGTGGACGTGGCGGGGCTGGCCCGGATCACGGTGCGGCTGCGCGACGGCCGGGAGATCTTCTGGGGCGACGCCTCCCGCAGCGCGGACAAGTCCTCGGTGGCCACCGCGTTGCTGCCGCGCCGCGCCGACCGGATCGACGTCAGCGCGCCGGACGTGGTCACGTTCAAGTGACCGGTGGGTCAGTGGGCGGGCGTTGTGTCGCTGGTCGCTCCGTCGGCGACACGCCGAAAGGGGTCCTTGGCTCCTGGCGCGGCGGCGCATACGTTGCCCCGAAGAGATCAGTGGTTGACATAACTCTAAGCCTCTAGTAGAGGGTTAGGGTTCTCGTCGCGGAGGGGTTCGCCGGAGTTGCTCCGCCGCTGGTCCGGCCAAGCCGTGTGGGGTCGGCCCATGCCAATCTCGAAGGGAAAGGACCGGAGATGACACCTCCGCACAACTACCTGGCGGTCATCAAGGTCGTCGGCATCGGGGGCGGCGGCGTGAACGCCGTCAACCGGATGATCGAGGTTGGGCTCAAGGGCGTCGAGTTCATCGCGATCAACACCGATGCGCAGGCGCTGCTGATGAGCGACGCCGACGTCAAGCTCGACGTGGGGCGGGAACTGACCCGAGGGTTGGGCGCCGGCGCGAATCCGGACGTCGGGAAGAACGCCGCCGAGGACCACCGCGACGAGATCGAGGAGGTGCTCAAGGGCGCCGACATGGTCTTCGTGACCTGCGGCGAGGGTGGCGGCACCGGCACCGGCGGCGCGCCGGTGGTGGCGAACATCGCGCGCAAGCTCGGTGCGCTCACCATCGGCGTGGTCACCCGGCCGTTCTCGTTCGAGGGCAAGCGCCGCCAGGTGCAGGCCGAGGCGGGCATCGAGGAGCTGCGCAACCAGTGCGACACGCTCATCGTGATCCCGAACGACCGGCTGCTCGCGCTCGGCGACCGCAACATCTCCATGATGGACGCCTTCCGCACCGCGGACCAGGTGCTCCTCTCCGGTGTCCAGGGCATCACCGACCTGATCACCACGCCGGGCCTGATCAACCTGGACTTCGCCGACGTGAAGAGCGTAATGAGCGGCGCGGGCAGCGCGCTGATGGGCATCGGCAGCGCCCGGGGTGAGAACCGCGCCGTCGAGGCGGCCGAGGCGGCCATCTCCAGCCCGCTGCTGGAGCAGAGCATGGACGGCGCGCGGGGGGTGCTGCTCTCCATCGCCGGCGGCTCGGACCTCGGCCTGTTCGAAATCAACGACGCGGCGCAGCTGGTCACCGACGCGGCCCACCCGGACGCCAACATCATCTTCGGCGCGGTCATCGACGACGCCCTCGGTGACGAGGTGCGGGTGACCGTGATCGCGGCCGGCTTCGACGGGGGCACGCCGGCCTACAAGGCGGTCGAGCCGCCGCGCAAGAGCAACCAGAACCCGCCCGCCCAGCCGAACGCGCCGGTGAGCCCGCCGGCCACCATGCCGGCCCCGCAGCAGCCGTCGCGCCGGGTGCTCTTCGACGACGTCGACGTGCCCGACTTCCTCAAGAACGGGTCCTGAGCCGCGCCGATGACCGACTCACCCATCGCGGTGCGACCCGAGCGTCGCGCCGAACTCGCGGCCGGCCTGACCCGGGTCCGGGCCCGCGTCGCGGACGCCTGCGCGGCGGCCGGCCGGTCCCGGGACGAGGTGACCCTGGTCGCGGTGACGAAGACCTACCCGGCCGCCGACGTGGTCGCGCTGGCCGGGCTCGGGGTGACCGACGTGGGGGAGAACCGGGACCAGGAGGCGGCGCCGAAGGCGGCGGCGGTGACCGATGCCGGGGCCGCCCCGCGCTGGCACTTCATCGGCCAGTTGCAACGCAACAAGGCCCGTTCGGTGGTCCGGTACGCCGATGTGGTCCAGTCGGTCGACAGCGTGCGACTGGCCGCCGCCCTGGACGCCGCCGTGACCGGCGTCCGGGACCGGCCGTTGGACGTGCTGGTGCAGGTCAGCATCGACGGTGACCCGGCCCGGGGCGGGGCGCTGCCGGGCGCGGCCGAGCCGGAACGGGGGCTCGGGCCGGTGGCCGCGGCCGTGGCCGGGGCGGGTGGGCTGCGGCTGGCCGGTCTGATGGCGGTGGCCCCGCTCGGCTGGGAGCCGGATCGGGCGTTCGCCCGGCTGGCCGAGGTGGCGGCGGGGCTGCGGGCCGACCATCCGGGCGCGACGGCGCTGTCCGCGGGGATGAGCGGCGATCTGGAGAGCGCGATCGCTCACGGCGCGACACATGTCCGCGTCGGCAGCGCGTTGCTCGGCATGCGTCCCACGCTGGGGTAGCCTGGCCGCGACGGAAGCAAATTACATCAGTGTTGTTCAGGACGGCGTTTCCCGTAGCCGGGGGCCGTGGCGGGCGGGCCGCGAACCGCACGTCAGGGGATTGCCGATCCGGTCCGGTGGGCATGATCGTCCACTCGTGATCAGGCGACACGGCACGGGGGCGCGTGCCGCATGGCGGACGGAAGGGCGCGGGGATGGGTGCACTGCGCAAGGCGGGGGTCTGGCTCGGTCTCGTCGAGGAGGACGACGAGCGGGCGTACGAGGACGGTGGCTACGACAAGGGTGGCTACCGTGACTCGCGCTACCGGTCGAGCCGGTACGCCGAGGAGTTCGCCGACGAGGACGACGAGGAGCCGGAGGAGCCGCCGGCGCCCCGGACCCGCGCGGGCGACCGGGGTCGGCTGGCCGAGCGCGCCACGAGCCGCGGGGTCGACACCGACCGCTCCGACACCGAGCGTCCGGAGCGCGCGGAGCGGGCCGAGCGGGCCAGCGTCCGGTCGATCACCCGCTCCTCCGCCGGCGAGACGTCCGGCGCGCTGGCCTACCACACCCGGGACAACCTCGCCCTGGCGCCGCAGGCGTCGCCGCGTGAGCGGGCGGTGGTTCCGGAGGACGAGCAGCGCTACCAGATCACCACGCTGCACCCGACCACCTACCGGGAGGCCCGGACCATCGGCGAGCACTTCCGGGACGGGGTGCCGGTGATCATCAACCTCACCGAGATGGACGAGGCGGACGCCCGCCGACTTGTCGACTTCGCCGCCGGGCTCGCGTTCGGCCTGCGCGGTACGATCGAGCGCGTGACCAACCGGGTGTTCCTGCTCTCACCGGCCAACGTCCAGGTCACCGCGGAGGACAAGGCCAAGATCGCTGAGGGCGGCTTTTTCAGTCTGAGCTAGCCCGCACGACCGAGGGACGTCGCCTGCCGTGTTGTCGATCCTGTTCCAGGTGCTCTACCTGCTGCTCTACTTCTTCCTCCTTGTCCTTTTGGCGAGGTTTGTTCTGGGAGCCGTCCTGGCCTACGGCCGCCGCTGGCAGCCGGGGCGAGGCGCATCGGCAGGACTGGAAGTCGTGTGGAGCGTCACTGATCCGCCCCTGCGAGCGTTGAGGCGTGTGATCCCACCTCTGCGAATTGGTACCGTGAGCATCGACCTGGCCTCCCTTGTGCTCCTGGTTATCCTGTTCGTGCTGATGGAGTTCGTGTTACAGCGTCTGATCGTGGCGTTTGCCTGACCAGAGCGCTTTCGCGGCCGCAACTGACCCGAGGAGTTTCGATGCCGCTGACCCCGGCCGACGTCCACAACGTCGCCTTCAAAAAGCCGCCGATCGGCAAGCGGGGGTATGACGAGGAGGAGGTCGACGCCTTCCTGGACGAGGTCGAGCGCGAGCTGGCCCGTCTGATCGAGGAGAACAACGAGCTGCGCGCCCAGGTGGAGCGCGGCGGTCGGGGTGGCGCGCCCGCCGGCCCTGGCGGCGACGCCCGGCTCGCGGCGGAGCTCAACGACGTCAAGGCCCAGCTCGACCGGGTGCAGCGCGACAAGGCGGCCGCCGAGCAGGCGGCCCGGGCGATGCAGGCCGAGCTCGAGCAGGTCCGCACCCAGGGCGGCCCGGCGGGCGTCACCGGTGACGGCGAGCAGCAGGCGCTGCGGGTGCTGATGATGGCCCAGCGCACCGCCGACGACCACGTCTCCGACGCCCGGCGCGAGGCCGACAGCCTGCTCTCCGAGGCCCGGTCCAAGGCCGAGGAGGTCACCCGCGAGGCGCGGGCCAAGGCCGACGCCCTGGAGCGGGACGCCCGCCAGCGGCACCAGGAGGCCATGGGCGGCCTGGACGCCAAGCGCACCGCGCTCCAGAAGCACATCGAGGAGCTCAAGCAGTTCGAGCGGGAGTACCGCACCCGCCTCAAGGCGTACCTGGAGAGCCAGCTGCGTGACCTCGACGGTCGCGGCCAGGGCCTCGAGGTCGAGATGAACCGCGCCGAGGGCAACCGTGCCGCCGGCGGCAGCAACGGCCTCGCCACTGCGGGCCTCGCCGGCTCCTACGGCGGCGGTCGCGGCGGCGCGCTCGAGTCCGGCCGCTGAGCCCACGTCGGTGGCCGTCCCCGCGGCGGCCACCGACCGCACCAGACCGACACGACGCGGCCGGGGGTGAGCCGTGATAGCCGCCAGCATCCTGCTCATCCTCGTCGCGGTCGTGCTCCTGGTGGTCGGGCTGGCCGGTGGGTCCAGCTCGCTGCTGATCGTCTCGATCGCGGCCAGCCTGCTGTCCGCCGTCGCCTTCGTCGCGTTCGCCCGCCAGGCGGCCGCGACCCGGGCCACGGCGGCCCGGGAGGCCGGGCCGCGCTCCCGGACCGCACCCACCGGCCCGTCCCCGGACGAGCCGGTGAGCCCGGTCCCGCACCACACGTCCACGGTCGGCGCCGGTGGACCCGGATGGCGGCAACCGCCCGGGTCCCCGGCCGCCGAGCCGTACGACGCGCCGGCCACCGCGTACTCCCCGGCCGCCGAGCCGTACGACGCGGAGGCGCCGCTGGGCGGCGCGTACTCTCCGATGGCCGAGCCGGCGCCCACCTCGCCCGCGCCCGGTGGTCCGTTCGACGGTGATCCGCCGGCCGAGTTCCTCTCCGCCGGGCAGGTCGCCCGGCTGGTGCGACTGCCCGACGAGGTCCGGGTGGTCGACGGGCATCCCCGCTTCCACCTGACCGACTGCCCCCACCTGGTGGGCCGGCTGGACGAGCCGATGCCGGTCACCGAGGCGATCGGCCTCGGCTTCACCCCGTGCGCCCACTGCGCCGCCGCCAGCACCCTGCTCGCCGACGGCCGGCCGCGCTGACCATGACGAACGCGGAGGCCCCGCTCACCGTCGCGGTGCGGGTGAAGCCCGGCGCGGCCCGTGCCCGGGTCGGCGGGCGGTTCGACGGGCCGCACGGTCCCGCCCTGGTCGTCGCCGTGCACGCCCCGGCGGTGGACGGCCGGGCCACCGAGGCCGCCCGGCGGGCGTTGGCCGACGCGCTCGGCGTCCGGCCGGCGGCGGTGTCGCTGCGCTCCGGTGTGGCCAGCCGGGACAAGCTCTTCCTGGTCGAGCGCCCGACCGACGGGTTGACCGAGGTGCTGCGTCGGCTCCGCGACGGCAGCGCCGGGTGAGGAAGCGTCGGGCCGGTCCGCGATGACTCCGGGGCTGAACCTCGCGCTGCTGGTGGGCGCCGCCGTGCTGCTGGTCGCGGTGGGCGCGGTGCGCTTCTCCACCCGGCTCGGCGTGCCCAGCCTGCTGGTCTACCTGGCGCTCGGCGTGCTGATCGGCGAGGCGGGCCTGGGCATCCGTTTCGACGACGTCGAGCTGACCCGGATGCTCGGTTTCTGCGCGCTCATCGTGATCATCGCCGAGGGCGGCCTGAGCGCGCGGTGGAGCCTGCTGCGTCCGGTGCTCGGCCTGGCCGCCGTGCTCTCCACGGTCGGTGTCGTGGTCAGCATCGTGGCCGTCGGCGTGGTGGTGCACGTGCTGCTCGGCCTGGACTGGCGGCTCGCCCTGCTCTACGGCGCGGTGCTCTCCTCGACCGACGCCGCGGCGGTCTTCGCCACCCTGCGGCGGCTGCGCCTGCCGCCCCGGCTGGTGGCCACGCTCGAGGCCGAGTCCGGGATGAACGACGCCCCGGTGGTCCTGTTGGTGCTGCTGCTGTCCCGGGCCGGGGTGGAGGCCGCCCACCCCTGGTGGTACGAAGCGTTGCTGCTCGCCTACGAGCTGGCCGTCGGCGCGGCGGTCGGGGTGGTCGCGGGCCTGGCCGGGCGGTACGCGTTGCGTCGCGCCGCGCTGCCGTCGGCGGGTCTCTACCCGATCGCGGTGGTCGGCTTCACCGTTCTGGCGTACGCGGCCGGCTCGGCGCTGCACGCCTCGGGTTTCCTCGCCGTCTACGTGGCCGGGGTGCTGCTCGGCAACTCCCGCCTGCCGCACCGGCAGGCGATCCTCGGGTTCGCCGACGGGCTGGCGTGGTTGGCCCAGATCGGCCTGTTCGTGCTGCTCGGCCTGCTCGTCACGCCGGGCCGGCTGGGCTCGGCGGTGGTGCCGGCGGTGATCACCGGGCTGGCCCTGCTGCTGTTCGCCCGGCCGCTGTCGGTGGCGGTGTCCGCGCTGCCGTTCCGGGTTCCCGTGCGCAAGCAGCTCTTCCTCTCCTGGGCCGGGCTGCGCGGCGCGGTGCCGATCGTGCTGGCCACCATCCCGCTGTCGTTGCGGGTGCCGGGCGCGGACCGGCTCTTCGACGCGGTCTTCGTGCTGGTGGTGATCTTCACGCTGCTCCAGGCCGGCACGCTGGCCCCGGCCGCCCGCCGGTTGGGTGTGACCGCGCCGGCGGAGGCGACGGAGATCCTGTTGGAGACCGCCCCGCTGGAGCGGATGCGGGCCGACCTGCTCCAGTTGGAGGTGCCGTCCGCCTCCCGGCTGGCCGGGGTGCACGTGGACGAGCTGCGGCTGCCGGTCGGCGCCGCGGTCACGCTCGTGCTGCGGGACGGGGCCGGGTTCGTGCCCGACGCGGGCACCCGGCTCAAGGTGGGCGACAGCCTGCTCATCGTCGCCACCGCGGGGGTGCGGGACGAGGCGGAACGGCGGTTGCGGGCGGTCAGTCGCCGGGGTCGCCTGGCCCGGTGGTTTGGGGAGGACGGCGAGGACCGGACCGGGTGATCTGCTAGCGTTCCTTTTGCCCCAGTTGTGGCGGTCCGGGGCCGAAACGCGGTGCGACGGTGCGGCACGTTGTCGCACGCGGCGTACGTTCCGTATTCTTGCCAACCTCTGGAGTGCGCGGCTGGCCGCCGCGTGCCCGTTCCGTTCGCGGGGGACACGCCGGTGCCCCCTGCCCACTTACCGCTGACCGCCGCGCCACGCGGCTGAGGGAGCTGACGATGGCGAAGCCAGCCGACACCAGGACCGCCGGCCAGAAGCCGGTGGCGAAGGCCACCCGCAGCGCGGCCGAGACCGAGAAGATCCGGGCCGCGCTGGCGGCCCGACGGGACGAGCTGAACGCCGAGTACGATCAGACGCTGAGCGAGATCACCGAGCTGCAGCGCGACCGGCTGACCGACTCGGCCGGGGACGACCAGGCCGACACCGGCACCAAGACGTTCGAGCGCGAGCAGGAGATCTCTCTCGCCAACAGCATCAAGGAGCGGATCACGCAGGTCGAGCGCGCGCTGGAGCGCCTCGACGAGGGTGGCTACGGCTGGTGCGAGCGGTGCGGCAACCCGATCCCGGTGGAGCGGCTCGCCGCGTTCCCGTCGGCGACCCTCTGCGTGAGCTGCAAGCAGCTGGCGGAGCGGCGCTGACGTCCGCTCCCCGGCCGCCGAACGGCAGACGGTGACCGCCACCGTCGCGAGCGTCGATGGGGAGCAGATGACCGCAGCACCGCCCGCCGGGTCCGGCACCACCGAGCCGGACGCCGGCGCGCCCCGGCGCAGGGCGGTCGGCCTGCTGCTCGGCGTCTCCCTGCTCTCGTTCCTCGCGGACCTGGGCACGAAACAGCTCGCGCTCGGCGAGCTGACCGGCCGGGAGCCCGTGTCCCTGCTCGGCGGCGCCGTCTATCTCACGCTCACCCGCAACAGCGGCGCCGCCTGGAGCATCGGTTCCGACCACACCTGGGTCTTCCCGCTGATCACCTTCGCGGTGATCGGGTGGATCGGGTGGATGGCGCTGCGGCTGCGCTCACTGCCGTGGGCGGTGTCGCTGGGCCTGGTGCTGGGCGGCGCGCTGGGCAACCTGACCGACCGGATCTTCCGTGCGCCGGGGCACTTCGTCGGCCACGTGGTCGACATGATCAGCCTGTTCGACCCGTACGGCCAGGTCTGGCCGGTGTTCAACCTGGCCGACAGCTCGCTTGTCTGCGGCGTGGTGCTGGCGGTCTTCCTGGAACTGACCGGCCGGCAGCGCGACGGCTCCCGGGCCGGCGCCGAACCGGCCGGTGACGACGCCCCGGCGGGTCAGCGGGAGCGCGCGTGACCGCCGCGTACGCCACCGGCGGCGACCACCGGTCCCTGCCCGTGCCGGACGGCCTCGACGGCATGCGGCTGGACCAGGCCGTGTCCCGGCTGTTCGGGTTGTCCCGCACCGCCGCGGCGGCGCTCGTGGACGCCGGGGACGCGCTCGTCGACGGCACGGCCCGGGCCAACTCGCACAAGGTGCGGGCCGGGGCCTGGCTGGAGGTCACGCTGCCCGCGCCGGTCGCCCCGCCGACCGTGGTGCCGCAGGCCGTCCCCGGTCTGACCGTGGTCTACGCCGACGACGACATCGTGGTGGTCGACAAGCCGGTCGGGGTGGCCGCGCACCCGAGCCCCGGCTGGACCGGCCCGACCGTGATCGGCGGGCTGGCCGGCATCGGTCACCGGATCTCCACGAGCGGCGCGGCCGAACGGCAGGGCGTGGTGCACCGGCTCGACGTGGGCACCACCGGCGTGATGGCGGTGGCCAAGAGCGAGCTGGCCTACACCGCGTTGAAGCGGGCCTTCAAGGAACGCGAGGTGGAGAAGCGCTACCACGCCGTGGTGCAGGGGCACCCGGACCCGCTGCGCGGCACCATCGACGCGCCGATCGACAGGCACCCGCACCACGACTACCGGTGGGCGGTGGTCTCCGGTGGCAAGCCGAGCATCACCCACTACGACACGCTTGAGGCGTTCCCCTCGGCCAGCCTGCTGGACGTGCGGCTGGAGACCGGGCGTACGCACCAGATCCGGGTGCACTTCTCGACGCTGCGGCACCCCTGTGTGGGTGACCTGACCTACGGCGCCGACCCGACCCTGTCGGCCCGGCTCAAGCTGTCCCGGCAGTGGCTGCACGCCCGCTCGCTGAGCTTCCGGCACCCGCGCACCGGCGACGAGGTCACCTTCGTCAGCGAATACCCGGACGACCTGGCCCGGGCGTTGGAGATCCTGCGCGACTGACCATGAGCGACGACACCACGCCGCCGCGCCGGTCGCGGTCCACGGCGCTGACCTGGCTCGCCCTCGGCTGCGCGCTGGTGGTGCTGGTGGTCGCCGTCGCGCAGCGGCGGGACCGGCCGGTGGGGGACCGGACGGTCGGCGAGGTGACCCGCGTCGGGGTGGCCGGCGGCGCGTCCGTCCCGGCGTACCTGCGCGCCGCCGGGGACGAGCTGGCCCGGCTCGACGCGCCCGACGGCTACGCCCTGGTCTCGTTCGCGGCCTACCTGACGCCGGCCCGGGTGGCGGAGACGCTTGCCGGCACGCCGGTCTCGGCGGTCCTGGCGCGGGTGCCGCTGCCCGGTCGGCAGACCGAGATCGTCCGGCTCGCCGTGCTGCGCCTGCCCGACGACGCGGTCACCGCGATGGCCGAGGTGGCCGCGCGCAAGGACCGGGAGGCCGCGGAGTACCGCGCCCGCGCCGCCGCCCCGTCGGCCACCGCCGATCCCGGGCGTCGCCGGGAGTACGACACCGGCGCCGCGGTCGCGGCCGGGGAGGCGGCCGGCTACCGGGCCGGCTGCGCCTGCCTCTACGCCGCCGTGGTCCGGGGCGTCCCGGCCGCGCTGCGTGCGCTCGCCGAGCGTCCCGGGGTGCGGGTGGTGGACCCGGCGCCGGAGGTGACCCGGCTGGATCGCACGGTGTTCACCCCGCCGCTGCCCGAGCAGCGCGACGTGGCCCGCCCGCCGGCCGATGCCGGTCCCGCGCCGGCCGATGCCGGTCCCGCGCCGGTCGGTGGAATGGGCGATTCGTCGGAAGCCGCACCGACAGTGAGCGCACCTTCACCGGCCGGCCGTCCACCCGCCTCCGGGTCCGGGCCGCCCAATCCCGCTCCCACCTCCTGAGACATCCGGGTACGCCACCACCGGCCGGACGCCGCGGTGAGCAGACCCACCGGGCGATGTGCGGCGCGGGGAGTGGTCCGAATAGGGTTTCGTTCGTAGCCTGTCAGGCGGAGATCGATGGGCTGGGGGAGAGGGCGAATCCTTGGACGGCAGCGAGACCGGTTGGGGTCGGCAGGGCGAGCCGGCACCGCGGTGGCGGGCGCTGCTCGACCGGGCCCGGCTCGGCGGTCGCGGCGCGGAGCACACCGACGCCGACCGGCGCGTCGAGGAGAACCAGGTGCCGCCCCCTGATCCGCTGCCGCGCCGGGGCGCGGGCACCGGCTGGACCGGGCGCGCCGCCGCCGTCGGCCGCGCCGCGGACGGGTCGTACGGCGCCGAACCCGGCTACCGGGCCGAGGCCACGTTCCGGGTCGATCCGGCCTTCCGCGCCGACCCCCGCTACGACGGCGAGCCCGCCTACCGGGCCGAGCCGGCCTACCGCACCGACCCGGAGCCGCCGGCCGAGGCGTCCTGGCGCGCCGACCCGTCCTACGCCCCCGAGTCGCCGGCCGATCCCTCCTGGCGGGCCGATCCGTCGTACGTCCCGGAGTCGCCGGCCGAGCCGTCCTGGCGGGCCGACCCGGAGCCGCGCGGGCGGTCCGAGGCCCCGGTCGAGTCGCGCTACTCCCTGCTCGACGGCGGCTACCGGCCCGCGCCGCCGCCACCGGAGTCCCGCTACGCCCTGCTGGACCGGGGACGCTACCGACCGGTGCTCCCGCCGGCGCCGGAACAACCCGTGGCGCCCGCCCCACGCCGACCGGTGGCGGGCCGGGCCGAGCCGGCGCAGGCGCAGTGGCGTGCCCCGGAGCAGGATCCGGAGCTGGAGCGGGCGACCGGCGTGCTCCGCCGCGAGCTGGGCACCCCCCGGGTGCTCGCCTTCGCCAACCCCAAGGGCGGGGTGCACAAGACCACCGCCACCGTGCTCGCCGCGGCCACCGTGGGCAGCGTGCGCGGTCGCGGCGTGCTCGCCTGGGACGACAACGAGTTGCGGGGCACCCTCGGCCTGCGCGCCGGCAGCGCCCGGCACGCCCGCACCATCCGGCACCTCGTCCAGGACCTCGCGCACATCGAGATCCTGGAGGGCAACACCCTGCTGTCGCACCTCGACGACTACCTGCGGCACGCCTCCGACGGGTCGTACGACGTGCTGGCCGGCGAGGAGAGCCCGCGCTTCGCCCAGCGGCTCGACCAGTTCACCGTCAAGCGGGTGCTGGAGCTGCTGCGCCGCACCCACGAGGTGGTCTGCGTGGACACCGGCAACAACGTGGAGAGCCCGAACTGGCGCACCGTGATGCAGGCCGCCGACCAGCTCGTGGTGACCACCGTGCCGCGCGAGGACGCCGCCTTCAGCGCGGACTGGATGCTCGACCTGCTGCACGAGGTGGGCATGGGCGAGCTGGCCGACAACGCGGTCACGCTGATCTCCTGCCCGACGCCGGGGCGCACCTCCCTCCAGGACGACCTGGAGCGGCACTTCGCCACCCGCACCCGGGCGGTCGCCGTGGTGCCCTACGACCCGGCGCTGGAGACCGGCTCCTCGATCGAATACCACCAGCTCCAGGCGGAGACGCGCAACGCCTGGCTCAAGGCCGCCTCGGTGATGCTGGAGCCGTTCGCGCGCTGACCGCCGACCACCGCACCCACGCCGCCCTCGGGCCTGAGAGGATCACCGGGTGAGTCCGGACACCCCTGATCCCGAGCGGACCGCCGACCGTCCCGGCGCCGCCGACCATCCGACCGCTGCGGACCCGCTCGCCGGGCATCCGGGCGCGGAGCGGGAGCCATTCGGCGCGGAGCGGGAGACACCCGGCACGGAGCCGGAGACACTGGGCGCGGCACCCGCGACCCGTCGCGGTGGTGGCCGGGCGGTGGCGACCGTGCTCGGCGTGACGGCGCTGCTCAGCGCGCTCGGCGTGCCGCTGGGGCTGCTCTGGGTGTGGCTGGCGCCGGGCACGCCGGTGCGGCAGACCCCTGGGGGCGCGGTCTACGCCGTCCCGCAGCCGGAACAGCCGATCGCGGCCGACGGCTGGTTCAGCCTTCTCGTGCTCGGCTTCGGGGTGCTCGCCGCCATCGCCCTGTGGATGTTGCTGCGGTGGCGGCGCGGCCCGGTGATCCTGCTCGCGGTGACGCTCGGCGGCCTCGGCGCGGCGGTGGTGGCCTGGCAGGTCGGCCGCCGGATCGGGTTGGCCACCTTCGAGCGGCTGCTGGAGACCGCGCCGCCGGGGACCGACTTCACCAGGCCGGTCGACCTGCGCGCCGGCGGCGTCGACTGGTACGGCCCGCTGCCGGCGCCGCACGGCAACCTGCTGCTCGCGGCGTTCGGCGCGGCCGTCACGTACACGTTGCTGGCCGGCTGGTCGCGGTGGCCGTCGCTGCGCCCGGAGCCGGAGCCCGGCGACTGGCCGCCCCCGCCCGGTTTCAGCGGCACCTGGCCGCCCCCGCCCGGCTTCAGTGGCCCACCGGGACGTCAGGGCGACGGGCCGTCCGCGCCGGGGTTCCACGGCGACGGGCCGTCCGCGCCCGGGGTCAGTTCGGGGCCGGAGGGCCCGCCAGCTCGCTGAGCGGCACCGGCACCGCCCGGACCTGGCGCAGCAGCGCCGACTCCCGGTTGAGCAGGCGCAACTCGGCGCGGAGCCGGCCGGGGGTGTCGTCGATGGCGAGCAGTCGCTGCCGGTCGGCCACGGTCAGCGCGGCGGTCGCCGCGACCAGGTGCGACAGCACGGTCGGATCCTCCGGGAGCTGCTCGGAGATCTCCTCCTGCTCCGGCCGGATCAGGCTGAGATATTGCCGGAACACCGAGATCACCCGGGCCGCCAGCACGTCGGCCACCTCGTCCGGGCCGGCCGGCTCGGGCAGCCACTCCACCTCGGCGGTGAGGTAGGGCTCGGCGGCGTCGTCGATCTCGGCGATCCGGAACCGCCGCCGGCCCACCGTGACGATGTCGAACCCGCCCTCGGCCAGCTCGGTGACCTGCCGCAGCTCGGCGGTGCAGCCGACCTCGTGCAACGTGACGTCGCCGCCGGCCGGCCCGGAGCGACCCGACGGCCCGGCCGGGGCGACCTCCCAGCCGGCCTGGATCGCCACCACCCCGAACTCGCGTGGCGCGCCCTCGGGCAGGCCCACCAGGTGGCGCACCAGCGCCTGGTAGCGCTCCTCGAAGATGTGCAGCGGAAGGACCAGCCCGGGAAAGAGGACGGTCCCGAGAGGGAACACCGGCAGCCGTGCGCTCACGTGATCGAGCGTATCCCGATCGCGCTCGGCCGGCGTGTCCCGGCTCACCGTCCCGGCGTACGGGCGGCTCCGGCCGGTCCGACCGGCGGCAGCCTAGACTCGCAGGCGTGCTGACTCGGATCGACCTGCGCGGCGGGACACGCGACCCGCGCCGCCTGCTGCCCCGTGCCCAGCTCGACGTCTCCGTGGCGGTCGAGCGGATCCGTCCTCTCGTCGAGGCGGTCCGGGAGCATGGCTACCCGGCGATCCGGGAGGCCAGCGAGCGGTTCGACGGCATCTCCCCGGAGCATCTGCGGGTGCCGGTCGAGGTGATCCGCGCCGCCGAGAGCGAGCTGGACCCGCAGGTCCGCGCCGCGCTGCTGGAGTCGATCACCCGGGCCCGCCGGGTCCACGCCGACCAGCGCCGCACCGACCACACCACCCGGGTGGTGGCCGGCGGCACGGTGACCGAGCGGTGGCTGCCGGTCGACCGGGTCGGCCTCTACGTCCCCGGCGGCCTGGCGATGTATCCGTCGACCGTGGTGATGAACGTGGTCCCGGCCCAGGCGGCCGGCGTCCGGTCGCTGGTGGTGGTGAGCCCGCCGCAGAAGGACAACGACGGCCTCCCGGACCGCCGGGTCCTGGCCGCCTGCGCGCTGCTCGGCGTCGACGAGGTGTACGCGGTGGGCGGCGCCCACGCGGTGGCCATGCTCGCCTACGGCGCCGCTGTCGACCCGGCCGGCGAGCGGCGCTGCGACCCGGTCGACCTGATCACCGGTCCGGGCAACATCTGGGTCACCGCCGCCAAGCGGCTGCTGCGCGGCGTGGTCGGCATCGACGCCGAGGCCGGCCCGACCGAGATCGCCGTGCTGGCCGACCACACCGCCGACCCGGCGCACGTGGCCGCCGACCTGATCAGCCAGGCCGAGCACGACCCCCTCGCGGCGAGCGTGCTGGTCACCCCGTCGACGGAGCTGGCCGACGCGGTCGACGCGGAGCTGGCCCGGCAGGTGCCGGCCGCCAAGCACGCCGAGCGGATCGGCACCGCGCTGCGCGGCGAGCAGAGCGGGGTGGTCCTGGTCGACGACCTGGAGGCCGGGCTGCGGGTGGTCGACGCGTACGCGGCCGAGCACCTGGAGATTCAGACCGAGAACGCCCGCGAGTGGGCGTTGCGGGTGCGCAACGCCGGTGCGATCTTCGTGGGCGCCTGGTCGCCGGTGTCGCTCGGCGACTACTGCGCGGGCTCCAACCACGTGCTGCCCACCGGTGGCTGCGCCCGGCACTCCTCCGGGCTGTCCGTGCAGTCCTTCCTGCGCGGCGTGCACCTGGTCGAATACACCGAGGCGGCGCTGCGCGAGGTGGCCCCGCACGTGGTCACGCTGGCCGGTGTCGAGGACCTGCCGGCGCACGGCCAGGCGGTCAGCGTCCGTTTCCCCGGAGGCGTGTCGTGACCACCCTCGACGACCTGCCGATCCGCGACGACCTGCGGGGGCGCTCCCCGTACGGCGCGCCGCAGCTCGACGTGCCGGTGCGGCTGAACACCAACGAGAATTCCTACCCGGTGCCCGAGCCGGTGGTCGAGGCGATCGGCAAGGCCGTCGCGGCCGAGTTGCGCGACCTCAACCGCTACCCGGACCGGGACGCCGTGGCGCTCCGCGCCGACCTGGCCGCCTACCTGGGCCACGGGCTCACCGTCGACCACGTGTGGGCGGCCAACGGCTCCAACGAGATCCAGCAGCAGCTGCTCCAGGCGTTCGGCGGGCCGGGGCGCACCGCGCTCGGTTTCACCCCGGCCTACTCGATGCATCCGCTGCTGGCGCTCGGCTCCGGCACCGGTTGGGTCGCCGCCGACCGGGACGCCGACTTCGGGTTGACCGCCGCCGACGCGGTCGCCCAGGTGCGCCGGCACCGGCCGGACGTGGTCTTCCTCTGCTCGCCGAACAACCCGACCGGCACCGCGCTCGACCCGTCCGTCGTCGCCGCCGTGCTCGACGAGGCGCCCGGCATGGTGGTGGTGGACGAGGCGTACGCGGAGTTCGCCCGCCCCGGCACGGTCAGCGCGCTCGCCGTGCTGCCCGGCCACCCGCGGCTGATGGTCACCCGCACCATGAGCAAGGCGTTCGGGTTCGCCGGCGGCCGGCTGGGCTACCTGGCCGCCGACCCGGCGGTGGTGGCGGCGGTGCAACTGGTCCGGCTGCCCTACCACCTGTCCGCGCTCACCCAGGCCGCCGCCCGCGCGGCGCTGGCCCACCGGGACGCCCTGCTCGGCACCGTCACCGCGATCATGGAGCAACGCGACCGGATCGTCGCCGAGCTGCGCGCGCGGGGGCACCGGGTGGCCGACAGCGACGCCAACTTCGTGCTCTTCGCCGTCGACGGCGACCAGGGCGCCGCCTGGCGTACGCTGCTCGACGCCGGCGTGCTGGTCCGCGACGTCGGCCTGCCGGGCTGGCTGCGGGTGACCGCCGGGACCCCGGCCGAGACCGACGCCTTTCTGTCCGCGATGGAGAAGTTGTCATGAACCGCACCGCCCGGATCGAGCGGGTCACCAACGAGACCAAGGTGCTCGTCGAGATCGACCTCGACGGCACCGGCAAGGCCGACATCGAGACCGGTGTCGGCTTCTACGACCACATGCTCAACCAGATCGCCCGGCACGGGGGCTTCGACCTGACCGTGCACACGGTCGGCGACCTGGAGATCGACGCGCACCACACGATGGAGGACACCGCGCTCGCGCTGGGCGCCGCGTTCGACCGGGCGCTCGGCGACAAGGCCGGCATCCGGCGGTACGGCTCGGCCACCGTCCCGATGGACGAGGTGCTGGTCCGGGCCGCGGTCGACCTGTCCGGGCGGCCGTACGTGGTGCACGACGAGCCGGCGCTGTCGCCGTACATCGGGCCGGTCTACCCGACCAGCATGACCCGGCACATCTGGGAGTCGTTCGGCCAGGCGGCCCGGGTGACGTTGCACGTCGACGTGTTGCGGGCGGCCCGGCCGGGCGGCCACCCGGACGCGCACCACGTGGTCGAGGCCCAGTTCAAGGCCGTCTCCCGCGCGCTGCGCGAGGCCACCGCGATCGACCCGCGCAGCGCCGGCGTGGTGCCGTCCACGAAGGGCGCGCTCTGATGAGCGCGAGGAACGCAGCGCAGCGGAGTCCCGCAGTCGCGAATGAAGGACGGCTCTGATGAGCGCGAGGAACGCAGCGCAGCGGAGTCCCGCAGTCGCGAATGAAGGACGGCACTGCCGATGAAGGTGTTGCCGACGCTGCTGTTGATCCTGGCCGGGGTGCTTGTCGGCGGGACGTGGTCGCTGCACAAGCAGGGCGCGGCCGGTCCGGCCGTGGTGGTCACCGGCCTGCTGGCGGTGCTGGCCACCGTCGGCGGGGTGCTCTGGCTGCTGCCGGGGGAGGCGTGATGGGCAGGCGGGTGGTGGTGCTCGACTACGGGTCGGGCAACCTGCGTTCGGCCGAACGCGCGCTGGAGCGGGCCGGCGCCGACGTGACGGTCACCGCCGACCTGGCCGCCGCCGCGACCGCCGACGGCCTGGTGGTGCCGGGTGTCGGCGCGTACGCCGCGTGCATGGCCGGCATCGAGGCGCTCGGCGCCGGCCCGGTCATCGCCGAGCGGGTCGCCGCCGGCCGCCCGGTGCTGGGCATCTGCGTCGGGATGCAGGTGCTCTTCGAGCACGGCGACGAGCACGGCGTGGTGACCAAGGGCCTCGGGCTGCTGCCGGGCGGGGTGACGAAGCTGCCCGCCCCGCGCCTGCCGCACATGGGCTGGAACACCGTGCGCGCGCCGGCGGGTTCGGTGCTCTTCGCCGGGCTGCCGGCGGACGCCCGGTTCTACTTCGTCCACTCCTACGGGGTGACCGACACCGCCGGGTTGGCCGCCGCCGGCGCGACGGTCACCACCGCCGAGCACGGCGCCGACTTCGTCGCCGGGGTGGAGCGGGGCGCCCTCGCCGCGGCCCAGTTCCACCCGGAGAAGTCGGCCGACACCGGCGCCGCGCTGCTGCGCAACTGGTTGGGCACACTTGAGTAAGGAGCGAGCCCGCCGCCGGGCCGCCCGCGAGGCCGACCAGCAGCGGGCGCGCGCCGCCCGGGCCCGCCGGGTGGCGCGCCGGGAACGACGCCGTTCGGTGGTACGCCGGTTGACGCCGCGGCTGCGCCGGGGTCGCACCGGTCGGCTGCGCCGGCACAGCCGGGGTGAGCGGGCGGCCATCGTGCTGCTCACCGCCGTCGCGGTGGCCGGCATCTGGAGTTTCGTCGACGATCTCGCCCTGCGCCTGGCGTTGGTCGTGTTGTTGCTGTTGGTCCTGCCGGCGATCGTGGTGATCGCGTTGGACCGTCGTTGAGCATGCGAGGAGACAAGCGTTGAGCCTTGACCTGTTGCCCGCCGTGGACGTCGCCGACGGCCAGGCCGTCCGGCTCGTGCAGGGCGCCGCCGGCAGCGAGACCGCCTACGGCGACCCGCTGGAGGCGGCCCTCGCCTGGCAGTCCGACGGCGCCGAGTGGATCCACCTGGTCGACCTGGACGCCGCGTTCGGCCGGGGCTCCAACGCCGAGCTGCTCGCCGAGGTGGTCGGCAAGCTCGACGTCAAGGTGGAACTGTCCGGGGGCATCCGGGACGACGGGTCGCTGCGGGCGGCGTTGGGCACCGGGGCGGCCCGGGTCAACATCGGCACCGCCGCGCTCGAGGATCCCGAGTGGTGCGACCGGATCTGCGGCGAGTACGGCGACCGGGTGGCGATCGGGCTGGACGTGCGGGGTCGTACCCTCTCGGCGCGGGGCTGGACCCGCGACGGCGGTGACCTCTACGACGTGCTGGCCCGGCTGGACGCCGCCGGCGCCGCGCGGTACGTGGTGACCGACATCACCAAGGACGGCACGATGCGCGGGCCGAACCTGGACCTGCTGCGCGAGGTGTGCGCCCGCACCGACGCCCCGGTGATCGCCTCCGGCGGGGTGTCCACCCTGGACGACCTGCGGGCGCTTGCGACGCTGGAGCCGGTCGGCGTGGAGGGCGTGATCGCCGGCAAGGCGCTGTACGCCGGCGCGTTCACCGTCGCCGAGGCGCTGGCCACGCTGCGGGCCGGCGCGTGACCACCGACGTGGGCGGGCCGGTCGAGGACCTGGGCCGGTCGCCGGTCGACGGCGTGGGGGAGCCGCCGCTCGACGGCGCGGTGGTGACCCGGCTCGGCTCGGGCGGCCCGTGGGAGGCGCTCTACGGCTACTCCCGGGTGGTCCGGGCCGGCGCGCTGGCGATCACCGCCGGTTGCACCTCGACCGTGGACGGCCGGGTGGCGCACGTGGGGGACGCGGCGGCGCAGACCGCGCAGGCGATCCGGATCGGCCTGGACGCCCTGGCCGAGGTGGGCGCCCAGCCGGGCGACGTGGTGCGGACCCGGATGTACGTGACCGACCGGCTCTACACCGACGAGGTGGGTCGGGCGCACAACGCGGTGTTCGGCCCGGTGCGTCCGGTGGCGACCATGGTGGTGGTGGCCGGTCTTCTCGACCCGGAGCACCTGGTCGAGGTGGAGTTGGAGGCGTACCTCCCCGAGGGCTGATCTCCTCGGCCCGCGGCGGCAGGGTCGGCTTTCCGGCGCCTTTCGAGCTGATGTCACGAACGACTCACCGGCCCCGACGCTGCCGAGTCGTTGCTGATATCAGCTCGAAAGGCGTTCTTGGCGCTGGTTTCTCCGCCGCACCGGACCGGGAACGTGACCGGCCTCGCACCCGGATCCACGCGATTAAGTTGTGCACAACTTGATTGCGCGCTACGGTTTTGGCGTGACCGATGATCTGGTGCTGCGCCGGCAGGTGTGCTTCGCCCTCTACGCGGCGTCGCGCGCCCTCACCGACGTCTACCGGCCCATCCTCGACGAGCACGGCCTGACCTACCCGCAGTACCTGGTGCTGCTGGTGCTCTGGGAGCGCGGCGACGACGCCCCCACGGTCTCCGAGCTCGGCGCGCGACTCCGGCTCGACTCCGGCACGCTCTCCCCGCTGCTCAAGCGGCTGGAGGCGGCCGGCCTGGTGGTGCGCACCCGCTCGGCGACCGATGAGCGCCGGGTCGAGGTGGGCCTCACCGGCCGGGGCCGGGCCCTGCGGGAAGGGATGGACGAGGTGCCGATGCGGGTGGCCCGGGCGACCGGCCTCACCGAGACCGAGCTGATCGGCCTCCGCGACACCCTCACCCGGGTCACCGAGACGATCCACCGACAGAAGGAGCAGTGACCATGCAGGTCCTCTACACCGCGTCCGCCAAGGCCACCGGCGACGGCCGCGACGGCCACGTCCGCACCTCCGACGGCACGGTCGAGCTGGATCTCGCCGTACCCAAGGAGATGGGCGGCGCCGGCGGCGCGGCCAACCCCGAGCAGCTCTTCGCCGCCGGCTACGCGGCGTGCTTCCACTCCGCGCTGCGCGTCGTGGCCCGCCAGGCCAAGGCGGACGTCTCGGGTTCGGTCGTCGAGGCCGAGGTGGGCATCGGCCCGAACGGCAGTGGCGGCTACGGCCTGACCGTGACCCTCGTGGTGGACCTGCCCGCGGTCGAGCGTCCGGCCGCCGAGAAGCTCGTCGAGGCGGCCCACCAGGTCTGCCCCTACTCGAACGCGACCCGCGGCAACATCGAGGTCACGCCGACCGTCCGGGACGCAGCATGAGCAGCGTCAACCGGGAGATCCATCTGGCGTCCCGCCCGGAGGGCTGGCCGACCGCCGACAACTTCCGGCTGGTCACCACCGATGTGCCGACGCCGGGACCGGGGCAGGTCGTGGTCCGCAACCAGTTCATGTCCGTCGACCCGTACATGCGGGGGCGGATGAACGACGCCAAGTCGTACGTGCCGCCGTTCGCGCTCGACGCCCCGCTCGACGGCGGCGCGATCGGCGAGGTGGTGGCCGGCGAGGCCGGCGGGGTCAAGCCCGGCGACGTGGTGCTGCACGGTCTCGGCTGGCGCGAGTACGCGCTCGTCGACGCCCGGGCGGTCCGCAAGGTCGATCCCGGGGTCGCCCCGGTCAGCGCCTACCTGAGCGTGCTCGGCATGACCGGGCTGACCGCGTACGCCGGTCTGCTCGACGTGGCCGCGATGCAGCCGGGGGAGACGGTCTTCGTCTCCGGCGCTGCCGGCGCGGTGGGCAGCATGGTGGGGCAGATCGCGAAGCTGCGCGGCGCCGGCCGGGTGGTCGGCAGCGCCGGCTCCCGGGCGAAGGTCGAGCGGCTGGCCGCGCTCGGTTTCGACGCGGCCTTCGACTACCACGACGGGCCGGTGTACGAGCAGCTCAAGGCCGCCGCCCCGGACGGTGTCGACGTGTACTTCGACAACGTCGGCTCGGACCACCTGGAGGCCGCGATCGGGGCGATGAACCTGCACGGCCGGGCGGCGATCTGCGGCATGATCGCCCAGTACAACTCGGCCGAGCCGCCGGCTGCCCCGCGCAATCTGGCCCTGGTGATCGGCAAGCGGCTGACCCTGCGCGGCTTCCTCGTCGGTGACCACGGCCACCTGCGCGAACAGTTCGTCCAGGAGGTGGCCGGCTGGTTGCGGGAGGGCCGGCTCTCCTACGACGAGACCGTGGTCGACGGCATCGAGCAGGCGCCGGAGGCGTTCCTCGGCCTGCTGCGCGGCGAGAACCTCGGCAAGATGCTCGTCCGCCTCTGACCGGCACGCGCGGCGGCGGTGCCCGGCCGCACCGGCCGGCCGCCGCCGCGTTGGCTAGGCTTTCGGGCATGACGGTGGCGGTACGGGTCATCCCGTGTCTGGACGTGGACGCCGGGCGGGTGGTCAAGGGTGTCAACTTCGTCGACCTGCGCGACGCCGGCGACCCGGTGGAGCTGGCGGCGGCGTACGACCGGGCCGGCGCGGACGAGCTGACGTTCCTCGACGTGACGGCGTCGTCGAGCGACCGCGGCACCATGCTCGACGTGGTCCGGCGCACCGCCGAGTCGGTCTTCATCCCGCTCACCGTGGGCGGCGGCATCCGCCGCGTCGAGGACGTGGACACGCTGCTGCGGGCCGGGGCGGACAAGGTCGGGGTGAACACCGCGGCGATCGCCCGGCCGGAGCTGATCGCCGAGATCGCCGACCGGTTCGGCCGGCAGGTGCTGGTGCTCTCGCTCGATGTGCGGCGCGCCCCGGCGGGGGTCGCACCGAGCGGTTTCGAGGTGACCACGCACGGCGGGCGGCGGGGCACCGGCCTGGACGCGGTCGAGTGGGCCGCGCGCGGCGCCGAGCTGGGCGCGGGCGAGATCCTGCTCAACTCGATGGACGCCGACGGCACCAAGGCCGGCTTCGACCTGCCGCTGATCCAGGCGGTGCGCGGCGTGGTCGACGTGCCGGTGATCGCCAGCGGTGGCGCGGGCGCGGTGGCGCACTTCCCGCCGGCCGTCGGCGCGGGCGCCGACGCGGTGCTCGCCGCCAGCGTCTTCCACTTCGGCGAGCTGACCGTCGGCGAGGTCAAGGACGCGCTGCGCGGCGCCGGGCACCCGGTGCGCTGACCCGGTCCGAGGCCACGCGCCAGCGCCCGGGCCGAGGTGTCCGGCGGCCGGCGGTCAGGGCCGGCCGGAGCGTCCCTCGGGGGACCGGCGCGGCATCGGGATGGAACGGACCACATATTCCTGCACGGCCGCCGCGTGGTCGTCCTCGTCGAGCTGCCACTCGGACTCGCCGGGCGGGTGCCGGCGGGTCAGCACGCCCTGCACGGTGTCGACGGTGGTGCCCAGCCCGGCGCTGGGCCGGGTGCGCCACAGCCGTTCACCGTCCGGGGTGACCCGGAACCAGCCGTCGGAGACGCTGACCAGGCCGGCCCCGACGAGCCGGCGGACGGCCCCCTCGACCTCGTGCCGTTCCGGGATGGCCTGGTTGAGGTGGTCGGCGGTGGAGAGGACGTCGGTGAGGCGTACCCCCTCGGGGCGGCGTGTGGCGGCGGCCCGGCGGTGCCGGCCGGCGCCGCTCGCGATGACCAACGCGACGAAGATCCAGGCGTCGCTCCAACGCCATCCGTTCTCCCCCATGCACGCATGATGCCCGCCCGCGACGCCGGAGGAAACACCCGGTTTTCGCCGGCGCGCGTCGTTGCAGCTCAGAGCCGTTGAAGCGGGCGCGCGCGGTGGCGGTGGGCCGGGTGTTGCTCACGCAGCGTAGGCGGCGACCGGGCGGGGTGGCATCGCGAAGATCGGGATGAACAGTTGGGCGAGCGGCCCGATGGCAAGCGCGTAGGCCACGGTGCCGAGGCCGACCGTCCCGCCGAGCAGCCAGCCGAGGCCCAGCACGGTCACCTCGATGGCGGTCCGGACCAGCCGGAGCGACAGGCGGGGGTGGCGGGCGGTGAGGCCGGTCATCAGGCCGTCGCGTGGCCCGGGGCCGAGGCCGGCGCCGAGGTAGAGCCCGGTGGCGGCGCCGTTGGCGACGATGCCGGTGACCAGCAGCGCGGCGCGCGCCGGCAGGCCCTCGCCCGGTGGCAGCACGACCAGGGTGGCGTCGACGACCAGCCCGACCACCACGACGTTGCTGATCGTGCCGAGACCGGGCCGCTGCCGCAGCGGGATCCAGAGCAGCAGCACCACGGCGCCGACGGCGATGGTGACGGTGCCGAAGGAGAGGCCGGTCTGCCGGGCGAGCCCCTGGTGGAACACGTCCCACGGGTCGAGTCCGAGTTCGGAACGGATCATCAGCGCCATGCTGACCCCGTAGACGGCCAGGCCGGCGTAGAGCTGGGTGAGCCGCCGCACTGGCCGGTGCCGGAGATTGCCAAGCTGTGCCATGCATGCCACCCTAGGTGCCAATTGATGAAGCTGAAGAGGCCAATTCCGGAGGTGTGGCCATGACCAGCCAGGTGCGCGGTGCCCAATTGGCGCGGTTGCTCGGTCAGTGGCACGCCCTGCCGGGCCGCCGCCGCAGCCCCGACTACGTGGCGCTGGCCGCCGCCGTCCGTGGTCTGCTGGCAGACGCCCGCCTCCCGCTCGGGATCCGCCTGCCGGCTGAACGGGAACTGGCGGAAGCGTTACGGATCAGCCGGACCACCGTCACGGCCGCGTACCGCGAACTGCGGGAGACCGGCCACCTGGCCAGCCGGCGCGGTGCCGGGAGCTGGACCATGCTGCCCGGCACCCACCGGGTGGCCAGCACCGGCCTGTGGACGCCGCTCGACGACCGGGAGATGATCGACCTCGGTGTGGCCGCGCTGTCCGCCCCGCCGCAGCTCGTCCCCGCCGCCCGGGCGGCGGCCGAGGACCTGCCCCGCTACCTCGGCGGCGCCGGCTACCACCCGACCGGCATCATCGAGCTGCGCGAGGCGGTGGCCCGCGGGTACACCGAGCGCGGGCTGGCCACCAGCCCCGAGCAGATCATGGTCACCAGCGGCACCCAGCACGCGCTCGACCTGGTGCTGCGCCTGGCCCTGTCGCCCGGCGGCGCGGTGCTCGTCGAGTCGCCCACCTACCCCAACGCGCTCGCCGCGCTCGCCGCCCGGCGGGCCCGGATCACCACCCACGGGCTCTCCGACGACGGCTGGGACGCCGACCTGCTGTTCGGCAGTCTCCGGCAGACCCGGCCGAAGCTCGCGTACGTGATTCCGGAGTTCCACAACCCGACCGGCCACCTGATGGCGGCCGACCTGCGGGAGCGGCTGGTCGGCGCGGCCCACGCGGCCGGCACCGACCTGGTGGTCGACGAGTCCTTCGTCGACCTGCCGCTCGACGGCACGCCGCTGCCGCCGCCGGTGGCGGTCTTCGACAGGCACTCCCGGGTGATCAGCATCGGCGGGATGAGCAAACCCTACTGGGGTGGACTGCGGATCGGCTGGGTGCGCGCCTCCGCACCCCAGGTGCAGCGGCTGGCCGCTGCCCGGGTCGGGGTGGACATGGCCAGCCCGGTGCTTGACCAGCTCGTCGCGGTGCACCTGCTCACCCAGGCCCCGACCATCGTCGCGGCCCGCCGCGCGCAGCTCGCCGCCCAACGGGACG
This sequence comes from Micromonospora sp. WMMD975, assembly GCF_029581215.1. Classification (NCBI taxonomy): domain Bacteria; kingdom Bacillati; phylum Actinomycetota; class Actinomycetes; order Micromonosporales; family Micromonosporaceae; genus Micromonospora; species Micromonospora sp. WMMD975. The sequence goes on along the minus strand of NZ_CP120739.1, from coordinate 3,865,426 downwards.
CCCTGGTCGCCGCGCTCGCCGACCGCCTGCCCGACTGGCGGGTCACCGTCCCGCGCGGCGGCGTCACGCTCTGGGCCGAGCTGGACGGCCCGATCTCCAGCGCGCTGGCCCGGGCCGCCGAGGAGGTCGGCGTACGGCTGGCGCCCGGCCCCCGGTTCGGGCTGGACGGGACGCTGGAGCGGTTCCTCCGGCTGCCCTTCACCCTGCCCGCCACCGAGCTGGTGGAGGCGGTCGGGCGGCTCGCCGCGGTCCGCTACGACCTGGACCGGGCCGGTCGCCCGCAGTGGCGGGAGCCGAGCGTCATCGCCTGACGCCCGTTCCGGTGGGGATCGGTGGAACGGGACCATCGGCTCGGGAGGTGCCCGCAGACTGCCCGGGTGGGAGACTCCGCCGGTGTCCGGTCGTCGCGCGCCGTGCGGGCCGGCGCGCCCGGTTCCCGGACCACCCGGCTGGAACTCTTCTACGACCTGGTCTTCGTCTTCGCGTTCCTCAGCGTCACCACGCTCACCGCCTCCGAACTCACCCCGGTCAACCTCTACCGCTTCCTGCTGGTGCTGGCGCTGCTCTGGTGGTCGTGGACCGGCTTCGCCCGGATGGGCAACGCGATCCGCGCCGACCAGGGCGTGCTGCCGCTCGTCGGCTTCGTCACCGTGGCGGCGACGTTCCTGCTGGTGCTCAGCGTCCCCGGCGCGTTCGTGGACCGTCCCGGCGGGCTGCCCGGCCCGCTCGTCTTCGCCGGCTGCTACTTCGTGATCCGGGTGGCCCAGCTCACCGTCTTCGGCTGGGTCGACCGCGCCGACCCGGTCCGCCGTCAACGGTTCCTCCTGCGTGCCTCGGTCCCGGCCGTGGCCACCGCGCTGCTGCTGGTCGCCGGCACGGTGCCGGCCCGGCTGCCGCAGGAGCGGTTCGCGGTGGGGTTGCAACTGGCGCTCTGGACGCTCGCCGTGCTTGTCGAGTACGTGGTCGGGTCCACCCTGGCCCGACGCTGGTGGGTGGTGGTCTCGGCCGGGCACTGGGCGGAACGGCACGCGCTGATGGTGCTCGTCGCGCTCGGCGAATCGATCATCGCGCTGGGGCTCGGCCCGAAACGCGGGCTGCCGCTGACCGGGCCGGTGGCGGTGGCCGCGCTGCTCGGCATCCTGATCGTGGCGGCGCTCTGGTGGGTCTACTTCGACACGCTGGCGTTCGCGCTGGAACAGGCGCTGCACCACGCTCGGGACCAGGCCGCCCGGCTGCGGCTGGCCCGCGCGGTCTACACCTTCCTGCACCTGCCGATGGTCACCGGCATCATCCTCTACGCGCTCGGCCTGAAGGACCTGCTGACCGAGGTCGCCGACCCGCCGACCCCGGACTGGGGCTGGCCGCTCGGCGGCTTCTGGGGCGGCGTCATCTTCGGTGGCGTCGCGCTCTACCTGCTCAGCATCGCCGGGTGCTGGTGGCTGACGGTGGGCGAGGTGCACCTGCCGCTGCTGGTCACCGTGGCGGCGCTCGCCGCGGCCGGCCCGTTCGCGTTCCGGATCCCGGAGGTGGTCGCGCTCGGCGTGCTGTGGGTGCTCACCGGCGCCGGCGTGGCCTGGGAGACCCGCAGCGAGGACGGCCGCCGGCGGCGGGTGCGCCGGCTCGCCCTGGAGGAGCAGCTCGCCGCCGAGGCCGAGCAGAGCCGGTGGCGGCAGCGGCACCTGTGACGACCGGCGCCGTCGCGCGCCGGCCGTGCCCCGGGACGGTGGGGCACGGCCCGCGCGGCGTCCGGGGGCACGTCACAACTCGGCGAGCGAGCCCTCGTACATCTTGTCGATCTCGCCGGCGAAGTTGGTCTCGACGCTGCGGCGCTTGATCTTCAGTGACGGGGTGACCTCGCCGTCGGCGATGGTGAGGTCACGGGGGAGGATCGTCACCTTCTTGATCGTCTCCCAGCGGTTGAGCTTGGCGTTCAGCTCGGCCACGTAGCCCTCGACCATCGCCTGCGCCTCCGGCGAGGTGACGATCGTGGTGTAGTCCCGCCCCTCCAGCGGCGTGCCGGCGGCCCAGGCCCGGATCGCGTCCGGGTCCAGGGTGACCAGCATCGTGCAGTAGTTGCGGGCCTGCCCGATCACCACCGCCTGCGAGGTGTACGGGCAGACCGCCTTGAACACGCCCTCGATGTGCGACGGCGCGACGTACTTGCCGCCGGACGTCTTGACCAGGTCCTTCTTCCGGTCGGTGATGCGCAGGTAGCCGTCGTCGTCGAGCGTGCCGATGTCGCCGGTGCGGAAGAAGCCGTCCTCGGTGAACGCCTCGGCGGTCTCCTCGGGCAGGTTGTGGTAGCCGCGCATGACCGGACGGCCGCGGAGCAGGACCTCGCCGTCGGTGTCGATCCGGCACTCCAGGTCGCCCATGGCACGACCGACGCTGCCGATCTTGAGGCCGTCGGGCGGGTTGACGAACGCGCCGGCACTGGTCTCGGTCAGGCCGTACCCCTCCGAGATGGGCAGGTTCGCGGCGGCGAAGAAGGTGGCGATCTCCGTGCTCAGCGGCGCCGCGCCGGAGACCAGCACCCGCATCCGGCCACCGAGCCGGGCCTGGAGCTTGCTGAACACAAGCTTCTCGGCCAGCCCGTACTTCAGACGCAGCCCGGCCGGGACCGGCTTGCCGGCCTGCTCCAGCGCGACCTTTTCCTTGCCGACCGCGACCCCCCAGGCGAAGATCTTCGCCTTCGCGCCGCCGGCGCCCTGCGCCGTGGTCACCGCCTTGTTGTAGACCTTCTCGAAGATCCGGGGCGCGCCGCACATCAACGTCGGCCGGACCACGGCGAGCAGCTCGACCAGCTTGTCCACCCGGCCGTCGACGTAGGTGGGCAGCCCGACGTGGGTGGCGCCGCAGAGCAGCGTCTTGCCGAACGAGTGGGACAGCGGCAGCCACAGGTACTGCAGGTCGTCGACGCGCAGCAGGCCCAGCTCGGCCTGCGCCACCCCCTCCCAGCACCAGCCGCCGTGCAGCAGCTCCACGCCCTTGGGCCGGCCGGTGGTGCCCGAGGTGTAGATGAGGGTGGCCAGGTGGTCCGGGCCGATGGCGGTGACAAGCGTGTCGATCAGGCTGGGCTCGGCCGCCAGCGCCGCCGCCCCGCGGTCCTCCAACTCGGCCAGGGTGAGCTGGGGGACGCCGGCCGCCGGGTCGGGCGTGCCGTCGAGGAGCACCACGTGGGTCAGCGCCGGCAACTCCGCACCGGAGATCTTCGCCGCCTGGTCCGGGTCCTCCGCGAACAGCACGCGTGAGCCGGAGTCGGCGAGGATGTAGACCGCGTCCGCGGGCTCGGTCGTGGGGTAGACGGTGGTGGTGGCCCCGCCGGCGCACATGATGCCGAAGTCGGCGAGCACCCATTCCAGCCGCGTGTTGGCCAGGATCGCCACCGGGTCCTCAAGGCCCACCCCGAGCCCGTGCAGCCCGGCCGCGATCGCCTTGGCGCGCTGCCCGACCTGCTCCCACGTCAACCAGACCGGGCCCGAACCGTCCGGGGCGGGGTGGGCGAACGCGTGCCGGTCGGGGGAGTCCGCCACGCGCTTGAGGAACATGTCCGGTACGGATCGGTACGGTATGTCGAGAGCCATCGTTGGCGCCGCCTTCGGGGTGGAGGGGCGTGACGGGGGTCACGCCGATCTGCGGTTACCGAAGGGTATTGCCTGTACCGGGGCAGCGGCTAGCCCCGGGATCAGGTGTAGCGGGCGGCGGCGCGGGACCAGTCGTACGTGGCCCGGACCCAGTCCCGCCGGGTCGCCAGGAACGCGCGCAGCCCGTCGTCGGCCCCGGCGACGAGTGCCGCGTCCCGTTCCGCGTACGCCGCGAGCGCCGCGTTGAACCGGGCCGCCGCCGCGGCGAGCGCCGCCTCCTCGCCCTGCCCGGTCTCGCCGGCGATCGTGGTGACCAGGTTGTGCGCCGCCGGGGCGCCGCCGCGTTCCTTGGCGTAGGAGAACAGGTCGTTGCACCAGCAGACCAGGTCGGTGGCGAGCGCGTCCAGCACGGCCAGCGCCGGATCGGCCCGATGGGCCGGCCCGGATCGCGCCGGACGGGTCAGGTCGGTCACCGTGAAGCTGGGCCGTACGCCGCCGGTGTGCCGGCGCATCTGCACGTACTCGGCCACCCCGGGCACCCGGTGACGTTCCCGGTTGGCCGCCTCCCAGAGCAGCGCCAGCAGGTATTCACGCAACTGGCTGACCAGGCGCAACAGCAGCGCGGGCCGCTGCGCCTCGCGGGCCCGCCGGCACAGGTCGTGCAGGGCCACGGCGAGCGGATCCCCGCCGGCCGGGCCGGCCGGGGCCGGGTCGCCGAGCCGGTCGAGCACGGTCAGCAACGCCGCCACGGTGGGCGCGAGCCGGACCGGGTCGGTGCCCAGCCCGTCGTCGTCGCAGGCGTCGTCCACCACGAACAGCCAGTTGATCAGGTCGGTGAGCAGGCGCAGGCCGCCGGGGGACGCCTCCGGGCAGGCCCGCCCGGCCAGCTCGGCGGCGTGCGCGCCGGCCAGCCGGCGCTGCCCGGCGGGGTCGTCGACCAGGCCGAGGTCACGGACCCAGCCGGCGCTCTCCGCGGCAACGCCTTCCACGGCGGGGTGCCGCCGTGCCGGAAAGGGCGGCTCGTGCAGCGCCGCGAGCGCGAAGCCACGCATCCATACCCCCTGTCCGCCGCCCGTGCGGCCGGGTGACGGGCAGGAGCGTACGGCAGAAACGGATCGGTGAGCATCGTTGGAGATGCAATTTTCACGATGGGTCGGTCACCGACCGCACACCCTGCGTCACAGGCCCAGTTCGGCGGTGCGCAGGCGGTGTGCGGCACCGCTCGGACCGTCCACCTGGACCCGGGCCACCCGCTGCCGGCCGGTCAGGAACAGGACGAGTTCCCCCGGCGCGCCCACCAGGCGCAGCCGTTCACCGCCCCGCCCGCCCCGCACCTCGCCGTGCCCGGGCGCCTGCACCAGCACCTCGGCCGGGAAGCGCCGCAGCGCCATCCGGGCCAGCAGGGCGACCCGCTTCCACAGCACCGCCTGCTGCCCGGCCGGGAGGTCGCGTGGACGCCAGCCGGACCGGGCCCGGCGCACGTCCTCGTGGTGGATGAAGAACTCCATGCCGTTCGCCAGCTCGTCGGTGAGCGGGTTGCTCACCGGGCTCCACACCGGCGGGCGGCGGACCCGGGCGACCAGGTCCGCGTACGGGCCGGCGGCGATCCGGCGACGGACCGCCTCGCCGTAACCGCGCAGCGGCGGCAGCAGGAGCCCGCCGGCCGCGTCCGGGCGACGCTCCCGCACCAGCAGGTGCGCCGCCAGGTCACGGGTGGTCCACCCCTCGTTGACCGTCGGCGCGTCCGGTCCCAGTTCCAGCATCAGGTCGGCGAGCGCCTCGCGCTCCGCTCGGGCGTACCGCGGCATGGCCCGATCGTAGGCCCCACCGGGCGGATCGGCGCGCGGTAACCGCGCGGCGGGCGGCGACCGGCCGGTCACCGCCCGCCGCCGTCGGTGGTCCGTGGGAACGTGACGGCGGACATATCCGCGCGGGTCGGCGGCGGTGGCGGCGAGCGGTAAGGATGGGGGAGAAAATTGCGGCTTACGGCGGGGGCGAGCGTGGCGAGCGGGACAAGTCGGGACGTTCTCGGCAGAGGGCTACGGGTGCTCGGCCAGGCGATCCGGGAACAACCCCGGATCTTCGCGGTGGCGGTCACCGGCAGCGTGCTCTTCGGCCTCCTCGTGATCGCCAGCGCGTACGTGATCGGCGCGGTGGTCGGCGAGGTGGTGGTGCCCGCGGTCGAGCGCGGCGCGGTGGCCGGCGGCGCCCTCGCCCTGGCCGCGGCGGCCCTGTTCGGCATCAGCGTGCTGCGGGTGGTGGGCATCTTCGGCCGCCGGCTCGGCGCCGGCTACATGCAGTACCGGCTCCAGGCCGCCTACCGCCGCCGGGTCACCCGCCGCTACCTGGACCTGCCGCTGGCCTGGCACCACCGCAACTCCACCGGCACCCTGCTCTCCAACGCCAACTCCGACGTCGAGGCCGCCTGGTATCCGATCGCGCCGCTACCGTTCGCGGTCGGCACTCTGGTGATGCTCGTCGGCGCGGTAGCCTCGCTGTTCCTCACCGACTGGGCGCTCGCCCTGGTCGGCCTCGCCGTCTTCCCCGCGCTGTTCGCGCTCAACGTGGTCTACTCCCGCCGGATGGCGCCCCGGCAGGCCCGGGCGCAGCGGCTGCGGGCCGAGGTCAGCGGCATCGCCCACGAGAGCTTCGACGGCGCGCTGGTGGTCAAGACCATGGGCCGCGAGTCGCAGGAGACGGCCCGCTTCGCCGCCCGGGCCGGCGAGCTGCGCGACGCGCTCATCGCGGTCGGGAAACTGCGCGGCGTCTTCGACCCGATGCTGGAGACCCTGCCCAGCCTCGGCACGCTGGCCGTGCTCGTGGTCGGCGCGGTCCGACTGAGGCAGGGCGCGATCGACGTCACCGAGCTGGTCAGCGTCGCGTTCCTCTTCACCGTGCTGGCCTTCCCGGTGCGGGCCATCGGCTGGGTGCTGGCCGAGCTGCCGCGCAGCGTCGCCGGCTGGGACCGGGTGCGCCGGGTCCTGGACGCCACCGGCGACATGCCGTACGGCACGACGGCCCTCGACCCCACCACGCCCGCCCCGGCCACCCTCGCCTTCCGCGACGTCCACTTCTCGTACGAGCCGGCCGAGGCGCACCTGCCCGGCGCCGAGGTGCTCGGCGAGGTGACGTTCACCGTGCCGGCCGGCAAGACGGTCGCGCTGGTCGGCCCGACCGGCGCCGGCAAGTCCACCATCGCGTCGCTTGCCGTGCGCCTGGTCGACCCGCGCACCGGCCGGGTCACCCTGGACGGCGTGGACGTGCGCGACCTGACCGCCGCCTCGCTCGCCGCCACGGTGGCGCTGGTGGCCCAGGTGCCGTTCGTCTTCGACGACACCGTCCGGGCCAACATCACGCTCGACCGGGCCGGCATCGGCGACGACGAGGTGTGGGCGGCGCTGCGGCTGGCCGAGGCGGACGGGTTCGTCGCCGCCCTGCCGGACGGCCTGGACACCATGGTCGGCGAGCGGGGCACGTCGCTCTCCGGCGGGCAACGGCAGCGGCTGACGCTGGCCCGGGCGCTCGCCGGGCGGCCCCGGCTGCTGGTGCTCGACGACGCCACAAGCGCCGTCGACCCGCGCGTCGAGGCCGCCATCCTGGCCGGCCTGCGCGCCCCCGCAGGTGGGGGCGCGCAGGCGTCGATCCTGGTGGTGGCCTACCGGCGGGCCACCATCGCGCTCGCCGACGAGGTGATCTACGTCGAGCAGGGCCGGGTGGTCGCCCGCGGCACCCACCCCGAGCTGCTGGCCACCGTGCCCGGTTACGCCGACCTGGTCACCGCGTACGAGCAGGCCGAGCAGGAGCGCGAGCAGAACCGGACGTACGACGAGGTCACGCCGGTGGCCTCCGGCCTGGAGATGGAGGTGGACCGGTGACTGTCGCTGCCGAGGCGCGGACCGAGACGACCTGGGGAACGCTGCGGCGAGGGCTCGCGCTCTCGCCGGAGTTGAAGACCGGGCTCGCCGCCACGCTGGCGCTGGCGCTGGTCTACATGGTCGGCCGGGTGGCCGTGCCGGTGGCGGTGCAGCGCGGCATCGACCACGGCATCGTCGGCGGGCTCGACCTGGACGTCATCTCGCGGACCGTGACGATCACCGCCGCCGTGCTGGTGGTCACCACCACCTGCGGCTACCTGATGATGCGCCGGCTCTTCACGGTCAGCGAGACCGCCCTGGCCGGCGTGCGCACCCGCGCGTTCCGGCACGTGCACGACCTGTCCATGCTGCACCAGCAGTCCGAGCGACGGGGGTCGCTGGTCTCCCGGGTCACCAGCGACGTCGACCAGATCACCCAGTTCCTCCAGTGGGGCGGCGTGATCCTCCTCGTCAACCTGGGCCAACTGGTGGTCACCACCGCGGTGATGCTCGCGTACTCCTGGCAGTTGACGCTCGTGGTGCTCGTGGCGTTCGCGCCCGCGGTGCTCATCATCCGGCAGCTCCAGCGGCGGCTCGCCGCCGCGTACGGGCTGGTCCGGCAGCGGACCGGCGCGCTGCTCGGCGCGATCGGCGAGAGCGTGGTGGGCGCGCCGGTGATCCGGGCGTACGGGATCGCCGGGCGCACCGCCCGCCGGCTGGACGTGGCGATCGAGGGGCAGCGGGTGGCCCAGCAGCGGGCGATCCGGATCAGCATCCTCGGCAGCTCGGTCGGCGAGCTGGCCGCCGGCCTCGCGCTGGCCGGCGTGGTGGTGGTCGGGGTGAGCCTCGGCGTCGACCGCACGTTGTCGGTCGGCCAGCTCACCGCGTTCCTGTTCCTGGTCACGCTCTTCATCCAGCCGGTGCAGATCGCCACCGAGGTGCTCAACGAGGCGCAGAACGCGATCGCCGGCTGGCGCCGGGTGCTCGACGTGCTGGACGTCGAACCGGACGTCGCCGACCCGGGCGAGCAGGGCCGGGAGCTGCCCGGCGGTCCGCTCGACGTCCGGTTCGCCGGCGTGACGTACGCCTACCCGGGCGGGCCGCCGGTGCTGCACGACGTGACGCTCGACATCGCGGCGAAGAGTCGGGTGGCCGTGGTGGGCGAGACCGGCAGCGGCAAGACCACGTTCGCCAAGCTGCTCACCCGGCTGATGGATCCGACCGAGGGCGAGGTGCTGCTCTCCGGCGTCGACCTGCGCCAGGTGCGCTTCGACTCGCTGCGCGCCCGGGTGGTGATGGTGCCGCAGGACGGGTTCCTGTTCGACGCCACGGTCGGGGAGAACGTCCGCTTCGCCCGGCCGGAGCTGACCGACGCGCGCCTCGCCGCCGCCTTCACCGAGCTGGGCCTGGCCGACTGGCTGGACGGGTTGCCGGCCGGGCTGGACACCCCGGTCGGGGAGCGGGGCGAGGCGCTCAGCGTCGGCGAGCGGCAGCTCGTGGCGCTGGCCCGGGCGTACGTGGCCGATCCGGACCTGCTGGTGCTGGACGAGGCGACGAGCGCGGTCGACCCGGCCACCGAGGTGCGCCTCCAGCGCACCCTGGACGCGGTCACCCGGGGGCGTACCACGCTCGCCATCGCGCACCGGCTCTCCACCGCCCAGGCGGCCGACGAGGTGATCGTGGTGGACCGGGGCCGGGCCGTCCAGCGTGGCCCGCACGAGGAACTGGTCCGGGACGCCGACTCGGTCTACGCCCTGCTCTACGCCTCCTGGCTGGAGCAGACCCGCTGACCCCGCCGCCGGCCCGTCAGCCGATGGCCAGCGGGCCGGTGAGATAGCGCTGCACGGTCGGGCCGATCGTGGCGGCCAGCGTGTCGTGAGACGCGGACGCGACCGGTTCCAGGCGGATCACGTAGCGCATCATGGCCAGGCCGGCGATCTGGGTGGCGACGAGCGCGCCCCGCAGCGGCGCCTCGGCCGGGTCCAGGTCGAGCTGGTCGAGGACCCGGCGCAGGATCTGGGTGGTCAGGAACTCGCGCAGCAGGCGGCCGGTCCACGTGTTGCTCACCGCGGAACGCAGCAGGGCCACCGCGGCGGCGCCGGCCGGGGAGTCCCATACGGTCAGGAACGTGCGGACCAGCCGCTCGCCGACCTCGCCCGCGCCGCCCGCCAGCACCCGCGGCACCAGCTCGGCCGGGTCGATCGGGATCGCCATGGCGGCCCGGAACAGCTCCTCCTTGGCGCCGAAGTAGTGGTGCACGAGCGCCGGGTCCACGCCGGCGGCGGCGGCGACCGCCCGGATCGGGGTGGCGTCGTAGCCCCGTTCGGCGAACGCGGTCCGGGCCGCCGCGAGGATCGCTTCCCGGGTCTCCGGGTTGCCCGGCCGCCGCCCGGTGCGCTGCCGGCTCGTCCGCCGGGCCGGCTCGTCGGGGCGCGGGCTCATCCGCTGCGCCGGCGCAGCGTCGCGGCGGCGAGCACCAGGGCGACCACCGCCGCCCCGGCCACGATCGCCACGTCGCGCCACATGGTGCCGGTCGGATCGGCGTGCGCGCCGACCTCCTGGAGGGCCTCGACCGCGTACGACAAGGGCAGCACGTCGCTCACCGCCTGGAGCCACCCGGCCATCTGGCCGCGCGGCACGAACAGCCCGCAGAGCAGCAGTTGCGGGGCGACCACCACCGGCATGAACTGCACCGCCTGGAACTCGGTGCGGGCGAACGCCGAGCAGAACAGGCCGAGCGCCACGGCCAGCACCGCGTTCACCCCGGCGATCAGGACGACGAGCCCGGGGCTGCCGACGGTGTCCAGGCCGAACACCAGGTACGCCACGAGCGAGGCGACGGTGGACTGGAGCACCCCGGCCAGGCCGAACGCGATGCCGTAGCCGAAGAGCAGGTCGAGCTTGCCCAGCGGCGTGGTGAGCAGTCGCTCCAGCGTCCCGGTGGTGCGCTCGCGGAGCATGGCGATGCTTGTCACCAGGAACATGATGATGAACGGGAAGAAGCCCAGCATGATCAGCGCGACCCGGTCGAACGTGCTCGGCGCGCCGGGTGGGGTGGGCTGGTCGACGTACATGAAGTAGACGAGCGCGAGCAGCACGGCCGGCACCAGGAGGAGCAGCGCCACGGTGCGCCGGTCGTGCCGGAGCTGGCGCAGGATCCGCCCGGTCGTGGCGGCCAGGATCCGGCCGTTCATGCGGCGTCCTCCTGCTCGGTGTCGCGGATGAGGCGCAGGAACGCCTCCTCCAGGTCGTCCACGCCGGTGGTGGCGCGGACCGCGGCCGGGGTGTCGTCAGCGATCAGCCGGCCCTCGCGGATGAGCAGCAGCCGGTCGCAGCGGGCCGCCTCGTCCATCACGTGGCTGGAGACCAGCAGCGTGGTGCCGGCGGCGGCCATGGCGTGGAACCTGGCCCACAGGTCGGCCCGCAACACCGGGTCCTGACCGACCGTGGGTTCGTCGAGGACGACCAGCTCCGGTTCGCCGACCAGGGCGCAGGCGAGCGAGGCGCGGCTGCGCTGGCCGCCGGAGAGTGTGCCGACCAGCTGGTCCGCGGCGGTGGCCAGGCCGACGTCGGTGACCGCGCGGTCGGCCTCGGCGCGGCCCCGGCCCTGGAGCACGGCGAAGTAGCGGGCGTTCTCCCGGACCGTGAGGTCGGCGTAGACGCTCGGCGCCTGCGTCAGGTAGCCCACCCGCTGGCGCAGCTCGGCCGAGCCGGCGGGCCGGCCGAGCACGTCGACCGTGCCGCCGTCGATGGTCTGCACGCCCACCACCGCCCGCATCAGGGTGGTCTTGCCGCTGCCGCTGGGCCCGAGCAACCCGGTGACCGTGCCCCGGGGCACGTCGCAGCTGATGCCGTGCAGCACCCGCCGTCCGCCCCGGTCGACCACCAGGCCACGGACCGACACCGCGTCGTCCATGTCCGCCTCCGACAATTCATCAACCGATGAAATCAACGCTAGATGAATTTCTCCGACCGCGCAATTGTGGTTGACTTCGAGTGGACTCGAACTGGGAACCTGGAGCGGTGGACATCGGTATCCGGGAGCAGAGCGTCAGCGTCGGCGAGGCCGCCGAGCGGGTCGGTCTGACCACCTACACGCTGCGCTGGTACGAGCAGGAGGGGCTGGTCGCCCCGGTCGGGCGGGACTCCGCCGGGCGGCGGCGCTACACCGAGGCGGACGTCAACTGGCTGTTCCTGCTCACCCGGCTACGCCGTACCGGGATGCCGGTGCGCGACATGCGCCGCTACGCCGAACTGGCCCGGCAGGGGGACCGCACGCTCGGCGCGCGGCGCGCGCTGTTCGAGGCGCACCGGGCCCGGGTGCTGGCCCGGATGGCCGAGCTGACGGAAGATCTGACAGTCCTCGACCACAAGATCGACGCGTACCGGCGGGCCGAGGAGGAACTGGGCTGAAGCCGCCCGTAGCGGACACCAGGTCCGGCATCGGGCATTGCGCCGAAGATCGGACTTCCGGCACCATTGCCCGGTGGGTCCCGCCGCGTTGCCCGATTCCGGATTCCTCGACGAATGGGCCACCCGCCTCCGCCTGGCCGCCGATCGCCCCGTCGTCGGGATCATGCTGCGGGGCAGTCACGCCCGGCGGGTCGCCACCGAGCACAGCGACGTCGACGTCGACGTGCTCGTCGCGACCGACCACCGTCCCGCCGCCACCACCCGAGCCTGCCCCACCCCGTACGCGGCCCGGCGCGCCTACCTGGCCGACTTCGACGGCCGCCTGGTGCACGTCTCGGTGGCCGCCCGGGACGTGCGTTCCTGGGTACGCCGGCTCGGCCAGCCCGCCGACTGGGCGTTCGGGCTCCCGGTCACCGCGCCCGCCCGACTGCTCTGGGCGGTGCCGGAGTGGCGCCGCCGGATCGACCTGCCGGTGCTCTGCCAGCCCGCCGACGAACCACGCCTGAAGGAGCTGATCGCCACGCTGGGAAAGGTGGCCGGCGCGCACTGGGCCGACGACCCGGTCGGGGTCCGGCTCGCCGCCGCCGACCTGGCCCGGCTCTGCCCCTCGGTGCTCCGGCTGGCCAACCCCTCGATCCGGGTGGTGTCCCGCCGGGCGGCCCTGACCGCCGCGCTCGACCTGCCGGTCGCCCCGCCCCACTACCGCGCCGACATGCTGCTCTGCCTCGGGCTGCGCGCCGGCCACCCGGCCGAGGTCGGCGCCGCCGCCGGCCGGCTGGTCACCGGGATCGTCCCGCTCGTCCGCCCGTACGCCGGGGAGATCGCCGCGGTGAACGGCGCGGACCTGGCCGAGGCGCTCGCCGACGGGCGGGTGGACCGTTACCTCGGTCAACTGAGCGAGGCGCTGGGCACGGTGCCACCCGTCACCCGGGACACGTCGGCGGTTCCGGCGCCGCGTACGGGAGAATGGTCAACCGTGCCCGCCTCTGACGCGCCGGTGACCGGCGCCCCCGCCCGCCCCGGCGGTGCCCCGGCCCCCGGCCCGGCCCGCCCCTCCCGGCTCGACCCGGCCATCGCCGCCAAGCTCCGGCGCGGGCCGGACGGCCTGGTCGCCGCCGTGGTCCGCGCCCACGACTCCGGTGAGGTGCTGATGGTCGCCTGGATGGACGACGAGGCGCTGCACCGCACGCTCACCACCGGCCGGGCCACCTACTGGTCGCGCAGCCGGGCAGAATACTGGGTCAAGGGCGCCACCTCCGGCCACCACCAGTACGTCCGCTCCGTCGCGCTGGACTGCGACGGCGACGCGCTGCTGGTGAGCGTGGAGCAGGTCGGGGCGGCCTGCCACACCGGGCACCGCACCTGCTTCCACACCGACCTGCCGGTCAGCCCGCCGGAGGTGACCGAGTGACCGGTCGTGACCGCCGCCGCCGAGACACCGCGGCCGGCCGATGAGCGTGCCCGACACCGCGACGACCGGCCCGTCCGCCGTCCGCGGCCGGCGCGAGCTGGCGTACGCGGTGCTGCTCTGCCTGGCCGGCGCGGGCCTGGCCGCCTGGGCGGTGACCCGCACCTGGTCGGTGGAGCTGACCACCCGCGGCGCCCTGCCACCGGGGGAGCGGACCCGCACCGGAGCGGAGCTGCTGCCCTGGGTGTCGGCGCTGGCCTACGTCGGGCTGGCCGGCGGCGGCGCGGTGCTGGCGACCCGGGGGCGGCTGCGCCGGCTGCTGGGCGCGCTGCTGGCCGCCGTCGGGCTGGCCGTGGCGGTCGGCGGCGGCGTCGGCGTCACCGAGTCCGGGGTGAGCCGGCACTGGCCGGCGCTGGTGCTGGCGGGCGGGCTGGCCCTGGCAGTCGGTGGGGTGCTGACCGGGTGGCGCGGCGGCGGATGGCCGGCGATGGGGGCCCGCTACGAGCGGCGGCCGGGGTCGACCGGGCCCGCCGACGCCGACCGGCCTGCGGTCGAGCGGGGCACCCGCGACGCGTGGGACGCGCTGGACCGCGGCGAGGACCCGACGGTCACCTGACCGGCTGGGCCTCGCGCGCGTCGCGGCGCACCCGGGCCGCGGCCCGGGCGGCGGCCAACTCGGCGACCAGCCGTTCCAGCTCGCGGCGCTGCTCGGCGCGGGCCCGGTCGGCGCAGACCGCCTCCCAGGCGTTGCCCCGGGCGGTACGCGTGCGGCCGTCGCCGGCCACGGCGCGTTCGAGCGTGTGCACCACGCCGACGGCGAGCGAGGCGACGGTACGGGAGATGGTGGTCAGTCCGATGTTCTGGTGCGGCCCGTTGGCGCTCATGATTCACCCCGCGCGAGATCGTTGGTGACGGTCGGCAGCCGCCTCGTCGAGTCTGCCCTGCGACGATGCTGCCGGGCTCACGTTTCGTCGCCGTGAAGCACAGGTCAACGGTCCGACGGGGGGAGCGACCTGGGCAGAGGCGGAAGTCCTTGACCTTGGTCACAGCGGGGCGGACGCCGCCATGCGGTCCGGAGCCGGCCATGGTGAGATAGGGCATGTGCGGTGGTCGATGCGTATGGTGGCGCTGCGTGACACCGTGTTCACCACAAGTCGGCCATCATGACACAGCCCATCTGGTGAGGTGCGCCATACCCCCCGGCATGTGTCGCCAGGTGGCGCCCCCTAGCATCGGCCCATGACACCCGGAGAGGGGAGTCCGTTGGTGACTGCTGAGCATGCGCACGCGGAGGGGGACGACGCCGGAGCGGCGCCGTCCGCAGGCGTGCTCGACGAGATCCTGGCCGGCGTGCGCGAGGACGTGGCCCGGCGACAGGAGCAGATCCCGCTGGAGCGGATCCGCGAGCTGGCCGCCGCCGCACCGCCACCACTCGACGCGTACGCGGCGCTGCGCCGACCCGGCGTCGCGGTGATCGCCGAGGTGAAGCGCTCGTCGCCGTCCAAGGGCCGGCTGGCCGAGATCGCCGACCCGGCGGACCTGGCCGGTGACTATGCGGCCGGCGGCGCGCGGGCGATCAGCGTGCTGACCGAGGGCCGTTGGTTCGGCGGGTCGCTCGACGACCTGGCCGCGGTCCGCGCGGCGGTGAACGTGCCGGTGCTGCGCAAGGACTTCGTGGTCTCCAGCTACCAGGTGCACGAGGCCCGCGCGCACGGCGCCGACCTGGTGCTGCTGATCGTCGCCGCGCTGGAGCAGAACGCGCTCGTCGGGCTGCTGGAGCGGATCGAGTCGCTGGGCATGTGCGCGCTCGTCGAGGTGCACACCGAGGAGGAGGCGGACCGGGCCATGGAGGCCGGCGCGCAGGTGATCGGCGTCAACGCCCGTGATCTGCGTACCCTTGAGGTCGACCGCTCGGTGTTCGAGCGGATCGCACCCGGCCTGCCGAGCAGCGTCGTCAAGATCGCCGAGTCGGGCGTGCGCGGGCCGCACGACCTGATCCGGTACGCCTCGGCCGGTGCCGACGCCGTCCTGGTGGGCGAGGGCCTGGTCACCCAGAAGAGCCCCCGCGAGGCCGTCGCGGAGCTGGTGAACGCCGGCAACCACCCGGCCACGCCCCGTCCGGTGCGCTGACCCGCGCCGGGTTACCCCGACCGAGAGGACGCCCGCGATGAGCGCCGCAGACGCAGCCGGCCAGCTTCCCGACGCCGCCGGCCACTTCGGCCGGTTCGGCGGCCGGTTCGTCCCCGAGGCGCTCGTCGCCGCGCTCGACGAGCTGGACGCGGCCTACCGGAAGGCGATGGGCGACGAGGAGTTCCTGGCCGAGTTCGACGCCCTGCTGCGCGACTACGCCGGCACCCCCTCCGAGCTGTACGAGGCCCGGCGGCTCTCCGCGCAGCTCGGGGCGCGGATCCTGCTCAAGCGGGAGGACCTCAACCACACCGGCGCCCACAAGGTCCGCAACGTGCTCGGTCAGGCGCTGCTCACCCGGCGGATGGGCAAGCGGCGGGTGATCGCGGAGACCGGCGCCGGCCAGCACGGCGTGGCGACCGCGACCGCCGCCGCCCTGTTCGACCTCGAGTGCGTGGTCTACATGGGTGAGGTGGACACCGAGCGGCAGGCGCTCAACGTCGCCCGGATGCGGATGCTCGGCGCCACCGTCGTCCCGGTCACCGCCGGCTCGCGCACGCTGAAGGACGCGATGAACGAGGCGATGCGCGACTGGGTCGCCAACGTCGACGACACCCACTACCTGATCGGCACCGCCGCCGGTCCGCACCCGTTCCCCGAAATGGTCCGGGACTTCGTCCGCGGCATCGGGGTGGAGGCCCGCCAGCAGTGCCTGGACCTGACCGGCGCGCTGCCGGACGCGGTCGCGGCCTGCGTCGGCGGCGGCTCCAACGCGCTCGGCATCTTCCACGCCTTCATCCCCGACGCCGGGGTGCGGCTCTACGGCTTCGAGGCCGGCGGCGAGGGCGTGACCACCGGCCGGCACGCCGCCAGCATCACCGGCGGCTCGTCGGGTGTGCTGCACGGCACCCGCACGTACGTCCTGCAGAACTCCGACGGGCAGACCATCGAGTCGCACTCGATCTCGGCCGGCCTGGACTACCCGGGCGTCGGGCCGGAGCACGCCTGGCTGCACGACGCCGGCCGGGCCACCTACCTGCCGGTCGACGACGCCGAGGCGATGGCCGCGTTCGAGCTGCTCTGCCGCACCGAGGGCGTGATCCCGGCGATCGAGAGCGCGCACGCGCTCGCCGGCGCCCGCCGGATCGCCCCGGAGCTCGCCGCCGAGCTGGGCCGCGAGCCGGTGATCGTGGTCAACCTCTCCGGCCGGGGCGACAAGGACGTGCACACCGCCGGGGCATACTTCGGCATCCTCGACAAGGAGTGACAGCGTGAGCCGCATCGGGGTCGCCTTCGACAAGGCCCGCGCCGACGGGCGGGCCGTGCTTGTCGGCTGCATGCCGGCCGGCTTCCCGACCGTCGAGGGCAGCATCGCCGCCATGACCGCGATGGTCGAGGCGGGCGTCGACGTCATCGAGGTGGAGATCCCCTACTCCGATCCGGTGATGGACGGCCCGGTCATCCAGAAGGCAAGCGACATCGCGCTCGCCGGCGGCGTACGCACCGCCGACGCGCTGCGCGTGGTCGAGGCGGTCGCCGCCACCGGGGCCCAGGTGGTCACGATGACCTACTGGAACCCGATCGAGCAGTACGGCGTCGACGTGTTCGCCCGGGACATGGCCGCAGCCGGTGGCACCGGACTCATCACGCCGGACCTGATCCCCGACGAGGCCGCCGAGTGGCTCGCCGCCTCCGACGCGCACGGCCTCGACCGGACGTTCCTGGTGTCGCCGTCCTCCACCGACGCGCGGCTGCGGATGACCGTCGAGCACTGCCGCGGCTTCGTCTACGCCACCGCGCTCATGGGCGTCACCGGCGCCCGCGCGCAGACCTCCGAGGCGGCGCCGGTCCTGGTCTCCCGGCTGCGCGAGGTCACCGACCTGCCGGTCGGGGTCGGGCTGGGCGTGGGCACCGGCGCGCAGGCCGCCACCGTAGCCGGCTACGCCGACGCGGTGATCGTGGGTAGCGCGCTGGTCCGGTGCGTGCTCGACGCGCCGGACCAGGCCGCCGGACTGACCGCCCTGCGCAAGCTCAGCGCCGAACTCGCCGAGGGCGTCCGCAACCCCGCTCGCTGACCTCGTCCCGGCCTTCCGCGCGCCGGGGGGACCGGATACGGGTTCCCTGCCTACAAACTTGATGACGTGAATGACTCAGGAGGCGCCAGTCCACCCCGGCGCGCGCTGAGTCATCCGTGCCATCAAGTTTGTAGGCAACGAGGGCACCGGTGGTGGACGGTGTGTCGACGACCGGACCGCGGATGGAACTCGGTGGCCGGCTGGAGGCCGGGCCGACCGGCCGGGGGAGTGGACCGGCGGAGCGGACCGGGGTGCCGCGCACACGGTCCGCACCGGTACCGTGTGCAACCGTGACCCTCGCCCCGATGACTCCACTGGCGGCCATGCCCAGCCCCAGCACCGCCGTCTGGCAGCTCGGTCCGGTTCCGATCCGGGCGTACGCGCTCTGCATCATTCTCGGCATCGTGGTGGCCTGCGTGGTCACCGAGTACCGGTTGCGCCGTCGTGGCGTCGCGCCGGGCGCAGTGCTCGACATCGCCGTCTGGGCGGTGCCGGCCGGCATCATCGGCGCCCGGATCTACCATGTGATCACCTCGCCGGAGAAATACTTCGGTGCTGACGGTCAGCCGCTCAAGGCGTTCGCCATCTGGGAGGGCGGTCTCGGTATCTGGGGCGCGGTGGCCGGCGGCGCGGTCGGCGCCTGGCTCGCCGCCCGACAGCTCGGCATCCCGCTCACCGTGGTGGCCGACGCGCTGGCACCGGGAATGCCGCTGGCACAGGCCGTGGGCCGGCTCGGCAACTGGTTCAACAACGAGTTGTACGGCGGTCGGACCAGCCTGCCCTGGGGTCTCGAGGTGCACGTGATGGACCCGGACAATCCCGGGCACGCGCTGCGCGACGACGCCGGCAGCCCGGTTCTGCAACCGGGGCTCTACCACCCGACGTTCCTCTACGAGTTGCTCTGGAACGTGG
The DNA here is from genome assembly GCF_029581215.1 of Micromonospora sp. WMMD975. Taxonomy (NCBI): domain Bacteria; kingdom Bacillati; phylum Actinomycetota; class Actinomycetes; order Micromonosporales; family Micromonosporaceae; genus Micromonospora; species Micromonospora sp. WMMD975. The sequence continues at coordinate 3,847,053 of NZ_CP120739.1, read as the reverse complement.
GTGTCGCCGCGTTTGTGCTGGTCCTCGACCGTAAGCTGCGGCTCGGCCGGGGCCGGGCGTTCGCGCTCTACGTGATGGGCTACACGGCGGGCCGGTTCTGGATCGAGCTGATGCGTACCGACGAGGCCAACCACATCCTCGGCGTCCGGCTCAACGTCTGGACCGCGGCGCTCGTCTTCCTCGGCGCGCTCGCCTACTTCCTCCGGACCCGCGGCCCGCGCGAATACCTCGTCCCGGTGGGCGAGCCGACCGCGTCGGTGACGCCGGACGGCGATGTGTCCCAGGTCGACCTCTCCGCCCGGGAGGGCGCGGCGGCGACGGTGGCGCCCGAGGGTTACCGGGTGGTGACCGAGGAGCAGTTCCGGGCGTACCGGGAGAACGGCGAACTGCCCCCGGCGGACCCGGCGGCGACCGGCGGCCCCACAGCCGGCGACGCCGCGACCCCTGACGACGGAGCCGGCGGCGCGACCGACCGCACCACGGTGACCGACGCCGAGCGCGCCGAGCGCGCCGACGTCGAGCGGGCCGACGCCGAGCGCGCCGACGCCGAGCGGGCCGACGTCGAGCGGGCCGACGTCGAGCGGGCCGACGTCGAGCGGGCCGACGTCGAGCGGGCCGACGTCGAGCGGGCCGACGCCGAGCGGGCCGACGCCGGCGGGCGCCCGGTGGACCGGGACAGCTGAGCGGGGGCGTCATGCGCAGCGCGGTGGTGGTCGGCGCCGGACTCGGTGGGATGGCGACGGCCGGCGTGCTGGCCCGCTCCGGGTGGCGGGTCACGCTGCTGGAACGCGCCGACCGCGTTCGGCCCGAGGCGACCGCCGTGGTGCTCTGGCCGAACGGGGTACGCGCGCTGCGCGCCCTCGGCCTCGGTGACGGGCTGGACGCGATCGCCACCCCGCTGCCCGACGGGGGGATCCGCCGCCCGGACGGGCAGTGGCTGGTGCAACCCCGGCCGACCTCGGCCGATCGAATGCCGGTGGTGGTGCACCGGGAGGATCTGCACGACGCGCTCATCGCCGGGCTGGGCGAGCGGGTGGAGCTGCGCACCGGGGCGAGCGTGCGGAGCGTACGCGCGGTGGCCGGCGAGCGACCCGCGGTGGGTGACGGCCGGCACACCTTCGAGGCCGACCTGGTGGTGGCCGCCGACGGCACGGACAGCGAGATCCGGCGGCAGCTCGCCCCGGAGACCGCCGTGGTGAGCTCCGGTTGCGCCGCCTGGCGGGCGGTCATCCCCTGGTACCAAGCCCCACAACTGCCCGACGACCAGCCGGTGCACGGCGAGACGCTCGGTGCCGGCTACCGGTTCGTGGCCGCCTCGCTCGGCGAGCGCGGCGGTGCCGGCGCCTCCCGTCGGGGCGGCATCTACTGGGTGGCCACCGCCGCGGGCGCGCCCCGCCCCGAGCCGCCGGAGATCCAGCTCGCCCTGCTCAAGCGGTGGTTCGCGGGCTGGCCCGCGCCGATCGCCACCCTGCTGGAGGCGACTGACCCGGCCGACGTGGTGCAGCAGGAGGTGCGGGAGCTGCGTCCGCTGCCCCGGGCGTACGGCTTTCCGGCCGGCCCGGGCGGTGTGGTGCTGCTCGGCGACGCCGCGCACGCCATGCCGCCGCACCTCGGGCAGGGCGCCTGCCTCGCGTTCGAGGACGCGGCCACGCTCGCCGGGCTGCTCCGCGAGGCGCGGCTGCCGGATGCGGTGACCGCGTACGACCGGTTGCGTCGGCCCCGCGCGGCCACCATGGTCCGGCAGACCCGCCGGATGTCGGCGGTGCTCCAGACCCGGGGGCGGCTGGCGCTGCGCGCCCGGGACGCCGCCCTGGGCACGATCAGCCCCCGGATGCGCAACACCGCCGCCGCGGCGGCCGACGCCTGGCAGCCGCCGTCCTGACCGGGGGTGCTCAGATGACCGCGGCCGGCTCGGCGATGCAGGCCGTGCCGACCCGGCGGAAGCCGACCCGCAGGTAGACCCGGGCGATCTCCTCGCTGCCCGCGCTCAGGAAGATCAGGTCGGTGCCGGCGGCGCGTAGTTCCCGGGCCAGCGTGGCGGTCACCGCGGCGCCCAGGCCGCGCCGCCGGGCGGACGGCAGGGTGGCCACTCCGGCGATCTCCGCCACGTCGCCGACCCGCATGGCCATGCCGCTCGCGAGCGCCCCGTCCAGTGGGGTGCCGGCGAGCACCGAGACGCGCCGGCCGTCGGCCACCCGGGTCGCCTCCTCCTCCAGCGCGTCGACGTCCAGCCGGGCCAGCGCGGCGTCCCGTTCGGCCGGCCCGGCCTCGCCCCGGGCGGTGCCGCCGTGGGCGAAGCCGATCGCGGCGACGGCCCGGCGCAGCGCGATGTCCGCCGCGAAGCCGGGGTCGCCGGGGTCCAGCACCCGCACCGGTACGTCGCTGAGCGTCGCCGGGTCGGGCAGCCGCTCCGGTTCGAGCCGCATGAGTGGCGCCTCCAGCACGGTCAGGCCCGCCGAGCGGGCCACCGCCAGCAGGCCCGGCTGGTGCTCGTGCACCCACTCGAACGTCTCCGGCAGGCCCAGCTCCCGCTGCCGGGACCGGACCGCGGTAACCTCGGCCAGCGTGGGTGGCGCGGTGGCGTCGAGGCGGGGGCGGGCGTAGAACGGCCATCCGGCGCCGTCCCGGACGAACAGCACCAGGGCGTCGAACTCCTCCGCCCGGGCGCCGTCGCGGGGCACCGCGTCGTAGAACCGCTCCACCCGGTCGAGCACGTCAGCTCGTAGGACATCCACCGCGCGAGACTACACGTCCCAGCATCTGGAAGTGTGATCAATCTGAACTGGCCTTGCGTGGGAAGCCCTAACGTAGACTCAATAAACCCCAGCGGGCCGACGTCGTCCCCACCATGATCAAATCTGAGTGACGACAGGAGGCCCGGTGGCCTTTCCGTACCCTCACAGCCCGCAGCCGGCCCCGCAGCCGGCCGGGCTCTACGACCCCGCGTACGAGCACGACGCCTGCGGGGTGGCCTTCGTGGCCGACCTGCACGGGCGCCGTTCGCACCAGGTCGTCGCGAACGGCCTCGGGGCGCTGTGCCGGCTGGACCACCGGGGCGCCCGGGGCGCGGAGCACAACACCGGTGACGGTGCCGGGATCATGATCCAGGTGCCGGACGCGTTCCTGCGGGCGACCGTCGACTTCCCGCTGCCCCCGCCCGGCCAGTACGCCACCGGCCTGGTCTTCCTGGCCGACGACGACGCGGCCGAGGCCCGGGCCCGCCAGGTCGTCGACAAGTACGCGCTCGTCGAGGGCGCCGAGGTGCTCGGCTGGCGGGAGGTGCCGACCGACCCGTCCGGCCTGGGGGAGACCGCGCTCGCGGCGATGCCCCGGATCCGGCAGCTCTTCGTGGCCGCGCGCCGGCTGACCGACTCGCCGGCCGGACCGGCCGGCTCCCCGCTGACCGGGCTCGACCTGGACCGGGTGGCGTTCTGCCTGCGCAAGCAGGTCGAGCGGGAGACCGCCGAGCGCGGCCAGCCGGCCTACTTCCCGTCGCTGTCCGGCCGGACCATGGTCTTCAAGGGCATGCTCACCCCGGACCAGTTGCCGGCGTTCTACCCGGAACTGACCGACGAGCGGGTGGACAGCGCGATCGCGCTCGTGCACTCCCGCTTCTCCACCAACACGTTCCCGTCCTGGCCGCTGGCGCACCCGTACCGGTTCATCGCCCACAACGGCGAGATCAACACGATCCGGGGCAACCGCAACTGGATGCAGGCCCGGGAGGCGCTGCTCCGGAGCCCGAACCTGTCCGGCAACATCCGCCGGGTCTTCCCGGTCTGCACCCCGGCCGCGTCCGACTCGGCCAACTTCGACGAGGTTCTGGAGCTGCTGCACCTGGCCGGGCGGAGCCTGCCGCACGCGGTGCTCATGATGATCCCCGAGGCGTGGGAGAACGACCCGGACATGCGCGCCGACAAGCGCGCGTTCTACCGCTTCCACGCCAGCCTGATGGAGCCGTGGGACGGCCCGGCCTCGGTGGCGTTCACCGACGGCGAGATCGTCGGCGCGGTGCTGGACCGCAACGGTCTGCGCCCGGGCCGCTGGTGGCACACGAGCGACGGGCTGGTGGTGCTGGGCAGCGAGGCGGGCGTGCTCGACCTCGACCCGGCCACCGTGGTGGCCAAGGGGCGGCTCCAGCCGGGGCGGATGTTCCTGGTCGACACCGTCAACGGCCGGATCGTCTCCGACGACGAGATCAAGACCGAGTTGGCCGCCGCCGAGCCGTACCAGGAGTGGCTGCACGCCGGCCTGATCGAGATGGACGACCTGCCGCCGCGCGAGCACATCGTCTACACCCACGACTCGGTGCGCCGCCGGCAGCAGACCTTCGGCTACACCGAGGAGGAGCTGAAGATCCTGCTCGGCCCGATGGCCCGCAGCGGCGCGGAGCCGATCGGCTCGATGGGCACCGACACCCCGATCGCCGCGCTGTCCACCCGGCCGCGGCTGCTCTACGACTACTTCCACCAGCTCTTCGCCCAGGTCACCAACCCGCCGCTGGACGCCATCCGGGAGGAGCTGGTGACCAGCCTGGCGTCCACCATCGGGCCGGAGGGCAACCTGCTCGACCCGGGGCCGGCGAGCTGCCGTCAGATCGTCCTGCCCCACCCGGTGATCGACAACGACGAGCTGGCGAAGATCCTCTCCGTGGACGAGGACGGCGACCTGCCCGGCTTCAAGGCGGTCCGGGTCTCCGGCCTCTACCCGATCCGGGACGGCGGGGCCGGCATCAAGGCCCGGCTGACCGAGATCTGCCGGCATGTCTCCGAGGCGATCGAGGACGGCGTACGCATCCTGGTGCTCTCCGACCGGGACTCCAACGCGGACCTGGCCCCGATCCCGTCGCTGCTGCTGACCGCCGCGGTGCACCAGCACCTGGTACGCGAGCAGACCCGCACGCAGGCGGCGCTGATCGTGGAGTCCGGCGACTGCCGGGAGGTGCACCACGCGGCCGTGCTCATCGGGTACGGCGCGGCGGCGGTGAACCCCTACCTCGCGTTCGAGTCGGTGGAGGACATGATCTCCACCGGCGCGCTGGCCGGGGTGGACCGGGTCAAGGCGGTCCGCAACTACGTCAAGGCGCTCGGCAAGGGCGTCCTGAAGATCATGTCCAAGATGGGCATCTCGACCGTGTCGTCGTACTGCGGCGCCCAGGTGTTCGAGGCGGTCGGCCTGGACCCCCGCCTGGTCGACCGCTACTTCCGCGGCACGCCGAGCACCATCGGCGGCATCGGGCTGGCCGAGGTCCACGCCGAGGTAGCCGCCCGGCACGCGCTGGCCTGGCCGGCGCCGGGCGCGCAGGCGAACGACCGGCTGGAGGTCGGCGGCGAATACCAGTGGCGTCGCGAGGGCGAGCTGCACCTGTTCAACCCGGAGACGGTCTTCCTGCTCCAGCACGCCACCCGCAGCCGCCAGTACGACGTCTTCCGGCAGTACACCGCGAAGGTCGACGAGCTGGCCGCGAAGGCGGGCTCGCTGCGCGGACTGTTCACGCTGCGCACCGGCGTACGCCCGGCGGTGCCGCTGGACGAGGTCGAGCCGGCCACCGAGATCGTCAAGCGCTTCGCCACCGGCGCCATGTCGTACGGGTCGATCTCGGCCGAGGCGCACGAGACCCTCGCCATCGCGATGAACCGGCTCGGCGGCAAGTCCAACACCGGCGAGGGCGGCGAGGACGTCGAGCGGCTGCACGACCCGGCGCGGCGCTCCGCGGTCAAACAGATCGCCAGCGGCCGGTTCGGCGTGACGAGCGAATACCTGGTCAACGCCGACGACCTCCAGATCAAGATGGCGCAGGGTGCGAAGCCGGGCGAGGGCGGGCAGCTGCCCGGCAACAAGGTCTGGCCGTGGATCGCCCGGACCCGGCACGCCACCCCGGGCGTCGGCCTGATCTCCCCGCCGCCGCACCACGACATCTACTCCATCGAGGACCTGGCCCAGCTCGTGCACGACCTGAAGTGCGTCAACCCGGCCGCCCGGGTGCACGTCAAGCTGGTCAGCGAGGTGGGCGTGGGCACCGTGGCGGCCGGCGTGGCCAAGCTCAAGGCCGACGTCATCCTGATCTCCGGGCACGACGGCGGCACCGGCGCGTCCCCACTCAACTCGCTCAAGCACGCCGGCACCCCGTGGGAGCTGGGCCTGGCCGAGGCGCAGCAGACGCTGCTGCTCAACAAGCTGCGTGACCGGGTCACCGTGCAGGTCGACGGCCAGCTCAAGACCGGCCGGGACGTGCTCGTCGCGGCGCTGCTCGGCGCGGAGGAGTTCGGCTTCGCCACCGCCCCGCTCATCGTCGAGGGCTGCGTGATGATGCGCGTCTGCCACCTGGACACCTGCCCGGTCGGCATCGCCACCCAGAACCCGGTGCTGCGGGAACGGTTCACCGGCAAGCCGGAGTTCGTGGTCAACTTCTTCCTGTTCCTCGCCGAGGAGGTCCGGGGCTACCTGGCCGAGCTGGGTTTCCGGAGCATCGACGAGGCGATCGGGCACACCGAGCTGCTCGACGTCGCCGGCGCGATCGACCACTGGAAGGGCCACGGGCTCGACCTGGGTCGCGTCCTGCACCTGCCCGAGCTGCCCGAGGGTGCGGCCCGGCGCGGGGTGCGCGCCCAGGACCACGGCCTCGACGTGGCGCTCGACAACCAGCTCATCGACCTGGCCGGCCCGGCGCTGCGCGACGGCACCCCGGTCCGGGTCGAGGTCGACGTGCGCAACGAGCACCGCAGCGTCGGCGCGATGCTCGGCGGCGAGGTGACCCGCCGGTTCGGCGGCGCCGGGCTGCCCGACGACACCGTCGAGTTCCTGCTGCGCGGCACCGCCGGGCAGTCGTTCGGCGCGTTCCTGCCGCGCGGGGTCACCCTGCGCCTGCACGGCGACGCCAACGACTACGTCGGCAAGGGCCTGTCCGGCGGACGGATCGTGGTCCGGCCGGACACCGCCGCGCCGTTCGCCGGCCATCACGCCGAGCCGGGCCGACGCGCCGAGGACCAGATCATCGCCGGCAACACGATCCTCTACGGCGCCACCGGTGGCGAGGTGTTTCTGCGCGGCCGGGTCGGGGAGCGTTTCGCGGTGCGCAACTCCGGCGCGGTGGCCGTGGTCGAGGGCCTCGGCGACCACGGCTGCGAGTACATGACCGGCGGCACGGTGGTGGTGCTCGGGCCGACCGGGCGTAACTTCGCCGCCGGCATGTCCGGCGGCACCGCGTTCGTGCACCGGCTCGACCGGCGACTGGTGAACGCCGAACTTGTCGACCTGGCCCCGCTGAGCGACTCCGAACGCAACCGACTGCACGAGCTGGTCCAGCGGCATCTGGCCGAGACCGACTCGACGGTCGCGGAGGCGCTGCTCAAGCGCTGGCCGGAGGCGGTGGAGGAGTTCACCGCCGTGGTGCCCCGGGACTACCGCCGGGTCATGGAGATCATGCGGGCCGCCGAAGCCGCCGGCCGCGACGTCGACGACGCGGTGATGAGTGCGCTCTCACCAGCCCCGGCGCCGGCCGCGCCGCGGGTGGTCGCCCAGGAGGTGGCTCGTGCCTGACCCGAACGGTTTCCTGCGTTACGACAGGCGGCTGCCCGCCCGCCGCCCGGTCCCGGTGCGGATCATGGACTGGCGGGAGGTCTACCCGCCGGCCGGCGAGGAGTTGATCCGCGAGCAGGCCACCAGGTGCATGGACTGCGGCATCCCGTTCTGCCACGACGGCTGCCCGCTCGGCAACCGCATCCCGGACTGGAACGACCTGGTCCGCACCGGCAACTGGGACGCCGCGGTGGAGTCGCTGCACGCCACGAACAACTTCCCCGAGTTCACCGGCCGGCTCTGCCCGGCGCCGTGCGAGGCGGCCTGCGTGCTCGGCCTCGGCGGTCAGCAGCCGGTCACCATCAAGCAGGTCGAGGTGGAGATCGCCGACGCGGCGGTGGCCGGCGACGGGCTGCGACCCCGGCCCGCGTCGACCTCGACCGGCCGTTCGGTCGCCGTGGTCGGCTCCGGTCCGGCCGGGCTGGCCGCCGCGCAGCAGCTCGCCCGCGCCGGCCACACGGTCACCGTGTACGAGCGCGACGACGTCCCCGGCGGCCTGCTCCGCTACGGCATCCCCGACTTCAAGTTGGAGAAGCAGCACGTCGACCGTCGGATCGCCCAGCTCACCGCCGAGGGGGTGCGCTTCCGCACCGGGGTGAACGTCGGCGTGGACGTGACCGCCGAGCAGTTGCGCGCCGAACACGACGCGGTGCTGTTGACCTGCGGCGCGTTGCAGGGGCGGGACACCCCGGAGACGCCGGGCCGGGCGTTGCGCGGCGTACACCAGGCGATGTCGCACCTGGTGGCCGCGAACCGGGTGGTGGCGGCTGCCGGCGACGGGCGGCCGGCCCCGGCCACGCTGCCGGACGGTACGCCGATCGACGCCGCCGGCAAGCACGTGGTGATCATCGGTGGCGGGGACACCGCCGCGGACTGCCTCGGCGTGGCGCACCGGCAGGGCGCGGCCGGCGTACACCAGCTCGACCTCTACCCGCAGCCGCCGACGGAGCGGGACGGCGCCCGGGATCCGTGGCCGACCTGGCCGTGGGTGCTGCGCTCCTACCCGGCGCACGAGGAGGGCGGCGAGCGGGTCTTCGCGGTGGCGGTGCAGGAGTTCGTCGACGACGGCACCGGGCAGGTCCGGGCCGTCCGGATCGCCGAGGTCACCGTCGCGAAGGTCGACGGCCGGCGGATCGTCACCGTGCTGCCCGGCTCGGAACGGGAGATCCCGGCCGACCTGGTGCTGCTCGCGATCGGCTTCGAGGGCACCGAGGAGCAGCCGCTGCTGACCCAGCTCGGGGTGGCCCGCAACGGGCGCGGCGCGATCGACGCCCGCCCCGACTGGCAGGCCGCCGACGGCGTCTTCGTCGCCGGGGACATGCACCGGGGCGCGTCGCTGATCGTCTGGGCGATCGCCGAGGGGCGGGCCGCCGCCGCGGCGATCCACACCTACCTGAACGGGGTGGGCGAGCTGCCCGCCCCCGTCACCCCGGCGCGCCAACCCCTCGCCGCCCGCTGAGGTGTAAGGAGGGGCCCCCGCTTAACGCTTTCGGTATAGGCGGGGGCCCCGCCTAACATCCGCTCGGCGGTTCTCTGCGGCGATCATGGGACGAGCGGTGCTCCAGATCTGGGTGGGCTTCAGGACGGGCCTCCGTCCGTCGAGAAACCATTCGAACGTCCACCGGTTGCGCCGTTGGGCGTACACGATCAGCACGAGCATCGAGAAGTACCCGAAGAAGCCGATCGCGAGACCTGTTCCGTACGCGCCGAACAACTCGCTTCTCGCGGGAAACAGGGCCAGCACGGCAGCGCCGCCGAGCGCCCCGATTATGGTGGCGATGTCGGTGAGCGAGACGTCGTCCTTCCGGTGGCGGTTGACGAAGTAGGTGAACCAACCCACCACCAGTCCGAAGGCGAACGCGCCCCACCCCGACAGGGTGCTCATGGCAGCCCGTTCCGGCTGGTCCGGCCGGCCACGCCGGCCAGCAGCGCGATCTCCGCGGTGGCACCCACCGCCGTACCCAGGGCGAAGGCCGGCAGCCGGGCCGGGCCGGCGACCAGTGCCACGACGCCCGCTGCCGCCACGGCACCGGTCACCACGCCGAACACCGCGCGGCGGGACGGCCGCGGCCAGGCGGCCAACGAGCCGGCCCACCATCCGACCACGGTACCCATGCCCACCACTCCCACGGCTCCGAGCACGACGCCCCCACCCCATCCGAAAGGACGAGCACCAGAATATGACGTAGCCGGGCCGAAAATGGGGGAATGCGTCAGCCGCCGTTCTGCGATGTCGACGTGAGGCGCGTTCACGACAGTTATTCTCCGGATAACGTCCATGCTCCGGTGGGGGGTCCGGTCATGTCATCGCCGTCGTCGGTCAAAACGAAGCCGTACGTCCTGAAGGTCTTTGCCGAACCCGACTTCGACGTGTCGGCGCTGACGCAGACGTATTTCGCGCACGTCTTCGACGAAACGGAACTCGGCTTTTGCGCCGGCGGGCGCATCCACACCATCCGCCTCGACCGGGGCACGCTGTACGTGGACGACCTGCCGGTTCTGCGGCCGCACCTCCATCACCACGCCATTTCCTGGCACCAGCGGACAGCGGGCAGATTCACCAGCGGGCACCTGGCCTTCTCGCGTGGTGGCACGGAGCTTCACGGTGTGGTCTACCAGGGGACCTCCGCCTCGACCGCGGTCGAACTCCACGTGCTGGCGACGACGATCGTCAGCAGCACCTACCACACCGAGATCTCGACCACCCGCGTACCGGCCGGCGCCACCTCGGTGGAGTGGACCGAGGGGCCGCTGTTGGAGATCGGCTACGAACAGGGGCTCACCGACCTGGTGCCGAAGCCCGTCGTCGTGCTGGACGGCACCGACATGTCCAGCTTCGCCAGCTGGGGCATCGACCAGAAGACGCAGGAGACCACGCTGGAGATCAACGCCCCGCAGGTGACGTGCTCGTGGGTTCCGGACTGCTATCTCCAGGCGACGATCGCCTTCGACGCCTCGCAGCCCGTGCCCACGTTCACGGGCACGGTGCCGAGCAGGTGCACCGACACCGCGGGAAGCGGCTCGTACCGCTGGAAGGGTGTCGCGGACGGAGTGCGGTCGAATCCGGTGACCGCCCCCGCCCAGGCGAAGACGATCACGGAAGCGGACATCGAGACGGACCCGACCCTGTCCATCGCCGAACTCATGTCCATCGTGCCCGACGACTCGGTGGCGAAGATGGCCGACGAGATGCTCATGAGCAACATGAAGTGGGCCATGTCGCGCGACTCCACCGAGAAGGTGTGGCTCAAGCAGTACCTCGGGCAGCAGCCGCCCACCCTCACGCCGCAGCGGCAGGAGTTGGTCACGCGAAGCTTGGACTGGTACCAGAAGTGTTTCGTGAAGTCCCACCTCGGCTACACCTTCGACCACTACGACGGGGCGGGCTGCGCCACGGTCCACCTGGACGACGATGTCCAGCGGCCGAAGCTCAAGTCCTACCTCGAGACCGGGTTGGCGAAGGACACGAACTTCAACATCCAGCAGAACGGCATCTATCTGCAGGCTTTCGTCGCGGCCAAACCGCGGATCAACGCGTATCTCGACGACGGGGGTGAGAAGTGGGCCAAGAGCCTGTTCGACGTCATCACGTCGACACCCCAACTGATCTTGATGATCAACCGGATCTACGGTGCCGCCGGCCAGAACGGCGCGATGACGCCCGCGAACAATCTGGCCACCCTGCTGAGCGTCCTTCAGCAGGGGTCGAAGGGCACGCTGGCTCAGTCCTACATGGAGAAGCTGATGGCCGCCGTGCTGAACAACGCCACGGATCAGACCGCGTGGGCCTCCTCCAGCCAGGCCATGCAGTGGCTGCCCGAGTTCCTCCAGCTCTTCGTCAACAAGGTCGCGGAGGATCCGGGCCAGTACACGGACGCGAAGGCGGTCGCGGACGAGATGGTGGCCATGGTGAACGCCGCCATGGGCGGCAGCTTCACCAAGCTCGCCGCCGAACTCGCCGACCTCGTCGTCAACGCGACCGGAGGCAACATCCTGGAGAAGACCCAGAGCGCGCAGGCCGCCTTCGTGCAGAAGTGGCCCAAGTTCGCCAAGGTCGGTGGCATGCTCTTCATCGCGTCCTGGGGCATCGGAATCGGCATGGTGGTGAACGCCTTCCAGAACTGGAAGGACCTGAAGCCCGCGGACAAGGCGAAGGCGATCCTGACCACCGTCCAGCTCGCGCTCGATGCCACGAAGGTCGTCCCCATGGTGCTTCGGGGCATCAAGGAGATGGGTCTGGAAGGGTGGCGGGCGTTCACCCAGTGGCGCCACGGGCTCGCGGTGCAGGAGCAGCTCATCGAGCTCAACGAGCTGGGCGGGGAGACGGAGTGGCTCAGGAACGGTGCCACGGAGACGACCGCTCTGTTCGAGGCCGGGACGAGGACGGTGCAGACCGAAGGCACCCTGTGGTCGAAAATCATGAAGGCGGCGCCGAAGATCGTCGGCATCGTCGGAATCGCGATCTCCGCGGTCTTCACCGTGTGGAGCATCGTCGACTTCATCACCGACATCGTCAACGGCAAGCCGATCACCGACATCATGTTCGACGGCGTCATGATGCTCGCCAACATCGGGATGACGGTCTGCCTCGTCATGGAGTTGGCGTTCGCCTCGGTGGTCTTCGCCATCGCCGGCGCCGTCTTCGCGATCATCGGGGTGATCTTCGCCCTGGTCGCCGCGTTCCTGCCCAAGCCGGAACCGGAGAGCCCGCTGAACGATTTCATGCGTACTGTGGTCATTCCCTTCGTGGACGGGCTTCCGCAGCAGACTCCGCCGCCCAAGCCGGGCGGCGTCCCGCTGGTCGTGCGGTACGCATGAGGTGGTGTGCCACGGCCACCTCAGCGGCCGGCTCGACGACGGCGCCGGCTTCACGCGCCCGGTCTTCGCCAGCGCCGTACCACCCACCTCCTACGCCACCGAGATCAGCCGGCGACGCTATCCCGCCGGCACCGATCCCGCGAGCCTGCCGAGGGACGCCTGGAGTTCCGCCCCGGCGTTCCGGCTCGGCTACCAGCTTGATCCACAAACCGGGTTCCCGGTCACCGTCGTCGACCTGGACGGCCAGTCGGTGTCCTCGTTCGTCGCGTTGGACGTCGACGACAAGGACCTGCTCGTGCTGACGCTGAACCTGGGTGCGGCCACGAGCGTGATCTGCACGTCGTGGCCGGCGCTGTACGCGTCGCTGAGGATCACGTTCTCGGCGTTCGGTGACTCGTTCACCGGGGGCGTGTCGTCGACCTGCGCGTCGCGAGAAGGCACCGGCAGCTTCCTGTGGCGAGGCGAGGCGGCCAGCGAACGACTTGTCGGGCTGACTGGACCGGACGGACGGGTGGTAGGCACGTGAGCGTTGAACTCTCCGTCGGCAACCTTCTGGCGCTGGACGCCAAGGAGGTGCCCAAACAGGTCCTGGCTGCCTTTGTCCAGCAGTTGAGGGCGTCGCCGTCGGTACGTGGGACCTTTTTCCCCTCGGCCACGCCCCCGGCGTCGGCGCCGACCGATCCGACGTGGAGCGACCACCTCGCCACCGCGCTCATCTGCTCCAGCATCGCCAGCAGTTCCCTCTACGGGTTCAGTGGCACCGTGCGGGCCGACGGCGCCGCGGCCTGGTGGCAGTCCGAGTTGGCCGGACAGACCGCGCTGCACGCCAGCAACACGCTCTACGACTGGGCCTTCCCGGCCTACTGTGCCGGCGACGGCCGCACCTTCCAGGAGTACCTGGGCGGCGATCGCGGGTCCTGGGCCCAAAAACTGGCCGACCGCGTGACGTCCGACTCATACATCAACATGATGATCAACAAAGTCATCGCCGTCGACCCGGACTGGTTGGCGAAGCTCAACGTCGTCTACTACAAGCTCCACCGGCTGGACCCGGCGCAGGAGAAGAGAGCGGTGGACGTCTGGGCGAAGGCGTATCCGCAGGCCGTCGAGCAGTGGCAGGCCTACAACCACGTCGCGCCGAGCCTGTTCCAGACGAGCACGTTCCTCGGCGAGGTGAACTCGGCGATCGGCGTGGGCCGGGACGGCAGGAAATGTCATCTCGTCTACGCGGCGCGTGAGGTGATCGAGGTATGCGACTACTGGACGGACTACGGGCTGGGCGTCGTCGCCTTCGTGAACGGGCCGGCCCGGCAGATGGGCCTCACCACCGGTCAACAGCCCGACAACCGCGTCGACAAGTCGCCGAAGGACGGCGTCACGGGGGCGGCCCCGCTCCATCTCGCGACGGGCCGTACGACACCCGTCCAGAACCTCCGCTGCGGAGACCAACTGCTCGCCCGCGACGGGCGCCCCGCCGAACAGCCCGACGGCGTCATCGACGTCACCGGGGCGCCGGATACGCTGATCTACGGGTTCAACGACCTCGAACCGTTCTTCACGGCCGGTCACCTGTTCTGGACGGATGCGGGATGGAAGGCGCTCCGCCCCGGGACCGCCGGCCGGGAAGGCCCCCACCCGGGCGTCGGCGAACTCGCGGTCGGAGACGTGCTCCACCGCATCCGGGAGGGCCGACCCGTCAGCTATGAACCGGTCCAGATCGAACGCTTCACCAGTCGGCCGCTGCGACCCGACGAACGCCTGTACGGCATGCAGCTCTCCGGCCCCACGTCATACCACGTGCACGGGCATCTCGCCAAGGCCGTCAGTCCGCGCTGGACCGAGCGTCGACTCCACGCGGCGCTCGGAACCCTGAGCCCCGCCGAACGCCGGCACCTCGGCGCCCTGATCGAGCCCGCCATGCCGCTGATACGCAAGTCGGTCGGCGGCTGTGTCGAGGAGGCGATCCGACGCGCGCTCGCCCAGGGCTGAAGCCGACCGACGCCCGTGGCGTCTCCACCACGGGCGCCCTCGGATCATCGTCCCGCCCGGCCGGCCCCGCCCTCGACGGGCGGGACCGGCCGGACCGGTCAGTGGCCGAGCAGGTCGTGCGCCGTCCGGATCTTCGTCCAGGAGGCCGGGCGCGCCGGGGCCGCCGAGGTACGCGCGGCGGCGCCCACCTCGGGGCGGCCGGCGGTGAACAGCCAGGTGGTGAACACCGCGTCCAGGTCCCGGCCGGCGATCCGCTCGGCGAGCGCCTGGAACTGCTCGATGGTGCCGTTGCCGTACTGGTGCTGGGCCGTCCAGGTGCGCAGGATCCGGAAGAACGCCGGGTCGCCGACGGCCAGCCGGATCTGGTGCAGCGCCATCGCGCCCCGGTCGTAGACCGCGTCGTCGAAGACCCGGTCGGCGCCCGGGTCACCGGGGAGCACCTGCCAGAAGTCCGAGTCCGCCGGATAGCTGTCGTAGGTGAAGTCGAACAGCTCCTGCGCGGTGCCCTCGTCCTGCTCCTCCGACCAGAGCCACTCGGCGTACGAGGCGAAGCCCTCGTTGAGCCAGATGTTGCGCCAGTCCGCCACTGAGACCGAGTCGCCGAACCACTGGTGGGCGTTCTCGTGCACGATCACGTACGGGTTCGAGCCGCGCCGCCAGAAGCCGGGGCCGTAGACCGGCCGGGTCTGCGTCTCCAGGGCGAAGCTGATGCCGTCGATCGGGCCGGCCACGCCGCCCTGCGCCTCGAACGGGTACGGGCCGAAGACCCCACTCTCCCAGTCGACGACCTCGGCGGTGCGTTCGATGCTGGCCCGGGCGGCGGGCCCGAGCGCGCCGAGCGTGGTGCTGTACGCGTTCACCACCGGCTGCCCGTTCGGCGCGGTGTCGGTGACGATGTCGTACTGCCCGATGGCCAGGAACGCCTGGTAGGTGGCGCCGGGCTTGACGCTGCGCCAGCTCCACCGGGTGCGGTTGCCGGCCTCGGGCAGCGGGTCGCGTGGCTGCACGCCGTTGCTGACCACCTCGACGCCGGTCGGCACCGAGACCGAGATGTCCCAGGTGGCCTTGTCCTTCGGGTGGTCGTTGCTCGGGAACCACCACCAGGCCGACTCGGGTTCGTTCACGGCGAGCGCGCCGTCGGCGGTGCGGGTCCAACCGGTGTAGCCGTACACCTTGGTCTGAGACGGGATGCCGGCGTACTTCACCACGACGGTGAGCTGCTGGCCCTTGCTCAGCGTCCGGGGCGGGGTGATCACCAACTCGTGGTCACCGGCCCGGGCGAAACCGGCGACCCAGCCGTTGACCCGTACCGATTCGACGTCGAGCGCGAAGTCGAGGTTGAACCGGGACAGGTCCTGGGTGGCGGTGGCCAGGATCGTGGTGGTGCCGCTGAGCCGGTCGATGGCCGGCTCGTAGCGCAGCCGGATGTCGTAGTGGTCGACGTCGTAGCCGCCGTTGCCGTAGTCGGGGAAGTAGCTGTCGCCCAGCCCGGGGCTGCCCGGCGCGGGGGTGGCCGCCGAGACGTGCGGGCGGCCCCATCCGGTCGGGGCGGCCTGGCCGGGTGCGCCGGTCACGGTGGTGACGGCGGTGGTGAGGGTCAGAGCGGCGATCGCCGCCGTGAGTGCGCGTGGCACGGGTGGGACTCCCTCCGTCGGGTGTACGCACCGCCAACTTAATCGACACATGTAAACGGATCTGCCCCGAACCGGCGCCCGGAGCTATTCAGTTCTTGCAAATATTTCGATAGCATTACCGACTAGTAACAAGCACGACCCCTCGGCCACGCGCGCGGTCAACGGGCTCCACCACCCCTGTCCCGTGGAGGTCCTGTCATGTCCCGTCGCGTCCGCATCACCCTCGCCGCGGTGCTGGCGGCCGTCCTCGGCGCCGTGCTCCTGCCCGGCGTCGCCCGGGCGGCCACCGTCAACTACGTCGCCCTCGGCGACTCCTACTCCTCCGGCGTCGGCGCCGGGCCGTACGACTTCTCCACCTGCCTGCGCAGTCAGAAGTCGTACGCCCCGCTCTGGGCCGCGGCGCACGCGGTCACCAGCTTCCGCTTCCCGGCCTGCGGCGGCGCGGTCACCGCCGACGTGCGCAACAGCCAGGTGGGGCAGCTCAGCTACGCCACCACGCTGGTCACCATCACGATCGGCGGCAACGACGCCGGCTTCGCCGACGTGATGACCAGCTGCCGCTTCGGCAGCACGTCGAGCTGCGAGAGCGCGGTGAACGGGGCCAAGGCGTTCGCCACCGCGACGCTGCCCGGCCGGCTCGACGCCACCTACGCCGCGATCCGTGAGCGGGCCCCGAACGCCCGCCTCGTAGTGCTCGGCTACCCGCGCCTGTTCGAGACCGGTTCGTGCGGTCTGCTCGCCATGAGCAGCTACAAGCGGACCATCCTCAACCAGGCCGCCGACGTGTTGAACGGGGTCACCGCCGGCCGGGCCGGCGCCGCCGGGGCGACCTTCGTCGACGCGCGGTCGTCTTTCACCGGGCACGGCGTGTGTGCCGCCGACCCGTGGATCCGCGACGTCACCGGGGTGATCGAGGCGTACCACCCGAACGCGAACGGCTATCGCTACGGCTACCTGGCCGCCCTCACGGCCGCCATCGGCTGAGGTGTAAGGCGGGGGCCCCGCTTAACGCTTTCTGCATAGGAGGGGCCCCCTATTAACACCTCACCAGGCCGCGGCATGGGATCGGGTGCCGTACGATTCTGCCGTGCTTCAGGAGGGGCGGGTTTCGTGAAGTTCCTTCTCACGTCGTCGGGGATCTGCAACCCGAGGATCTCCGACGCGCTCGTCGACCTGCTGGGCAAGCCGATCGGCGAGTCCACGGCCCTGTTCGTCCCCACCGGCGTCTATCCCTTCCCCGGCGGGGGCCAGAGAGCGTGGAAGGCGATCCACGGCCAAGCTTCGATCCCGCTGACCCAACTGGGTTGGAAGTCCCTGGGGATGTTGGAACTCACCGCGCTGCCGACCATTCGAGAAGAGAACTGGGTCCCGGCGGTCCGGGAGGCCGACGCCCTCCTCGTCTGGGGCGGCGACGTGCTGTACCTGACCTACTGGTTGCGCCAGTCGGGTCTGGCTGCCCTCCTGCCGTCGCTGACCGACACGGTTTACGTCGGGGTCAGCGCCGGGAGCATCGCGGTCACCCCGTACAACTGCGACGCCGAATTCGACCTCCAATTCGTCCCTGAGGGCAGCGACATGGCGCGGGGCGCCGACCAGGCGCTGGGGCTGGTGGATTTCACGCTGTACCCGCACCTCAACCATCCGGACATGGAGGACGCCGAACTGTCCAGCATCCAGAAGTGGGCGTCCGGAATCCCGGTCCCGACCTACGCCATCGACGACAACACCGCCATCAAGGTGGTCGATGGCGGTGTTGAGGTCATCTCCGAAGGCGACTGGAGACTGATCAGTCCCTGACCGGAGTCGTCACGCGCGTGGTCCGAGACTCACCGACACCGACCTCCGCCGAATTGCGGTGGCACCCAGAGTCGCAGACGGGTGGGGCCCGAACTCCCCGACCGAACCAGCCGGCACGGCCGGAGCGCCGGGCACGCCCGGTGCGACCTGCGGCACCGGCACGACATGCCGCCGAGGCCGCGCGCGACGCCCGGACGGTACGGCGAGCGCGGCGAGCGCGGCGGCCAGCGAGATGCCGGTGAGCAGCAGGAAGCCGGCGGTGTAACCGGCCTCCCGGGGCAGCCCGCTCGGCTGCGGGTTGGCGGTGATCACGGTGCTGGCCAGGGCCGCGCCGATCGCGCCGCCGATGGTGCGGATGTTGGCGTTCATGCCGGTCGCCGCGCCGGTTTGTGCGGCCGGCACGTTGCCCACGATCAGGTTGGCCATCGAGGCGAAGGCCAGCCCCACGCCGAGCCCGACCAGGCCACCGGCCACGGCGACCTGCCAGCGGGTGTCGTGCGCGACGGTGAGCATCGCGGCGGCGGTCACGTTGAACACCGCGCCGGTGCTCAGTTGCGCCTTGGGGCTGAACCGGGGCTCCAGCCGTCCGGCCAGCACTCCGGCGGTGAACATGCCGACGAGCATCGGCAGCATGAGCAGCCCGGCCTGGGTGATGCTGGCGCCGAAGCCGTAGCCGGCGCTTGTCGGGATCTGGGTGAACTGCGGCAGGAAGGCGAAGACGGCGAACATGGAGGCGCCGTAGAGCAGGGCGACCAGGTTGGTGGTCCAGACCGCGGGCAGGCGCATCATCCGCAGGTCGATCAGCGGGTTCGCGGTGCGGGCCTCGACCGCCAGCCAGCCGGCCACGAGCACCGCGGCAAGCGCCAGCAGCCCGGTCACCGGCCCGGAGGTCCAGCCCCAGGCGGCGCCCTTGCTGACCGGCAGCAGCAGCGCCACCAGCCAGCCGGAGAGCAGGACGGCGCTGGCCCAGTTGATCCGGCCCGGCGTGCGTACCGGTGAGCGTGGCACGAACCGGTGCGCGGCGACCGCGGTGAGGCCGACCACGACCAGCGGGATCCAGAACAGCCAGCGGTAGCCCAGGGTGGCGACGATCGGCCCGGCGAGCACCACGCCCAGTCCGCCGCCGGCGGCCACGACCGCCGAGATCAACGCGACCGCCGAGCTGACCCGCGCGGCCGGGAACTCGTCGCGGATGATGCCGAACGACAGCGGGAAGACGGCGCCGCCCACGCCTTGGACCACCCGGGCGGCGATGAGTACGCCGATGTTCGGCGCGACGGCGGCCAGCAGGCAGCCCAGCGCGAGCGCGGCGAGCGAGACGACGAGCATCCGCTCCTTGCCCACCATGTCGCCGACCCGGCCGAGGATCGGCGTGAAGATCGACGCGGAGAGCAGGTAGGCGGTCAGCACCCAGGTCACCGTGTTCGGCGAGGTGTGCAGGTCGTGCTGGATGGTGGGCAGCACCGGCGTGATCAGCGACTGGAGCATCGCGAAGAAGCCGGCGCCGGCCGCGAGGACGAGGAACGTCATCCGGCGCGAGCCGCGCCGGAAGGTGTCGATCATGTAGAACAACTTCCGTTCGGTACGAGGGTGGCCGCTCGCGCGGTGGGGCGGCGGTGGCGGCGCGGAGGGCCGGGTCCTCCGGAGTACGCTATCCGGAGGGGTGCCTCCACCAACGTAGTGGAGGGATGCCTCCGGTTGCAAGACGGAAGGAGTGAGCCGCGTCATGCCCAGCGCCGATCAGGCGGCCGAGGTCTTCGCGCGCCGCCCGAAGCGCGCCGACGCCCGGCGCAACTACGACGCGCTGATCGCCGCCGCCCGCGACGTGTTCGGTGAGTACGGCGCGGGCGCGTCGCTGGAGCAGATCGCCCGCCGGGCCGGCGTCGGCATCGGCACGCTCTACCGCAACTTCCCGCAGCGGCGGGACCTGTTCGAGGCCGTCTACGTCGAGGAGGTGCGCGCGCTCAGCGCCTCCGCCGCCGACCTGGCCGACCTCGACCCGTGGAGCGCCCTGGTCGGCTGGCTGCGCCGGTTCGTCGACCACGTCGGCGCCAAGCGCGCGCTTGCCGACGAGCTGGTGCACGACTCCGAGGTGTTCCGCAGCTGCCGCACCGAGATCTACGCCGCGGGCGAGCCGCTGCTGCGCCGCGCCCAAACCGCAGGCGCGGCCCGGACCGACGCCGACTTCGACGACGTGGTACGCCTGATCAGCGGCATCGCCGCGTACCAGTTTCCCGATCCGGCGCAGCGTGACCGCGTCCTGGCGATCGCGCTCGACGGCCTGCGCCCGCCGCCGCCGTCAGGCGGCGCCCCCGCCTGACGCGCCGCGCGGACCGGTTGCGGCGCGGCCGGCGGTCGCTACGGTGGCGCCATGGCGCTGCCGTTCGTGGTCACGTTGCGCGGCTACGACATGCGCCAGGTCGAGGCGCTCCTCGCCCGGGCCGACGAGGCGCTGGCCGCCGACAGCCAAGCGACGCGGGCGTCCGCCCGCGACACCCTCCGGACGGCCACCCTGAGACGGGCGTTACGGGGCTACGCCCGCCGCGACGTGGACTCCGCGATCGCCGAGCGCCGTCAAAGATGAACCTTGGTACGCGGACGCCCCGCAAGGGGCGGTCCCGTACCAAGATCTGTGCCGAAGGGACTGGTGAGGGAATGAGTGGTGGCGAGTTGGACGGGTTCCACATCGGATTTCTGCCGCCCGGCATCGGGGAGGTGGGGTCGGATTTCGCGAGCGAGTGGGAGGACGTCAGCTTCGCGACGCGGGTCTGGGAGCGCCAGGTCGAGGACGGCTACCGGGTCGACCTGCGGGTGCACGTGCTCCGGGGTGAGCGTCTCACCGATCTCGGCGCGGTCCGTGCGTTCCTCGCCGATTACCACGAGCGCGACGGCGGCGCGTGGGAGCTTGCCGACTTCGCGCACCCGGACGGGCCCGGCCTGATCGGTGCCGCCGAGGCGTTCTGGCTGGTCGAGCCCGGGGTCGCCGTTGATGTGCTTGTCGATCCGGAAGTGGTGGACGCCGGTGCGCTCCGGTCGATCGCTGACGGGGTGGTTCGAGGCGTCCGGTGAAACGCATCCGGCGTTGTCGGCCTCGTCGGGACGTGGGCGGGCACTAGCGTGTCAGGTATGTCCGCTGCTCATGCCTATGAATTCGAGGTCCCCGAGCACTCGCCCGCCCCGGCTGAGGCGGTTGACCGGGCGGTTGACGGCAACGTCGTCTACCTCACCCGCAGCGGTCGTCGCGTCGCCGCAGTCGTGCCGGCCGGACGCACCCAGGCTGACATCGAGGTGATCATCGGCGGGCTGCTCGCGGTGGTGGAGCCGATCGTCGAGAGTGATCCGGCGAATGGCGAGCGACTGCTCCAGACCTGGATCGCCAGCGTGGAGGCGGGTAGGGACGACGAGATGGCTCGGGACATGGTCGAGGCGTTGCAGGACATGCTCGACGACCTCAGGGAGTTGCCAGACGCGACTGACCGCCTGGCCGCCTATCGTGCCGGCCAGGCGAGCGCCATCTCGTGGGAGCAGGCCAAGCGGGAGCTAGATCTTCGGACCTGAGCCAACAAGCAGCTCAACGTGGTCCAGCTCTGGCCGAGTTCGCCGCCATTGCTGAGGTGCTGGGATCAGGTCACAAGGATCTTGCGGCGAAGCCTGTCCTCAGGGGAGCCGCGGTGCCCAACCGGCGAAGCGGGCGAACAGCGCTCGCGGGCTCGGCGCCTCGTCGGGGTTGAGGCGGTGCAGCTCTTGAGCCGCCTCGTAAAGCTGCCCGTACAGGTAGACAGACAGGGTGAGGCGGTCACCCGCGTACTCGGTCAGCAGGGCGAGTCGAGCCTCCGCGCACGGCCACGGGTGCGCGCAGCGCCGACAGATCCAGAGCGGGCGGATGGGCAGATGCGGGCGGGTGCCGATACTCATGCCGGCACCCGCGGCCGTGCGGCGATGGAGGCGCTTCGGTTGACGGTAGGGCGTTCGCCGGCCCGGGCGTTGAGCCAACGCAGCCCGGCCGGCTGCACGAACAGCTCTCGCTTGGCGACCGCATCACCCCTGCCGTCCAACTCGTACGCCTCGATCCATGCCCAACCGTCGAACGTCTGACGGTCGGTGATCTCGCGAATGACGCGCACGATGATCGGGCGGCAGAACTGCACGCTCGCCGCGCGGTCGAGCCGCAGGAGATCTCCCGCCTTGATCGGACGAGTGCTCACCGCTCGTCGGGCCCGGTGACGGTGGCCTTGACCAGGCGAGCGAAGACCACCTCCAGACAGGGATAGTCCTCGCCGCAGCCGCACACCCAGCGGACGATCCGGCGTGGCGGGTGCGCGAAGAGGATGTCCTCAGCGTCCTCGATGTCCTGCGCCGAGACGAAGGGTTCACCGGGGGATATGTCGTCGGTGCGCTCGCCCATCGGGCCTCCCGTCGGTGCGACGTGCGGGTGACAAGTACGCACGCTCGACCGTCCGGGGGATCGGTTGGCCGAGCGCTCCGCGCGGTGGGAACGGACCAACTCCGGGTTTGCAGACCTGGGAGTCAGCCGTGCATGAGCGTATATAACAGGTACCCGGCCTTGCAAGCATCGGGCCGAACATTCCTTGCTATATAAAGTTTCACATGATCGAATGGCGGGGCAGACCTGGGAGTTGTCCATGCCCGCCAAAGCGAAGTGGGCGCAGATTGCCGACGGCATCCGCGCCGAGATCCAGTCCGGTGCGCTCGCGCCGGGCGACAAGCTGCCGTCGACGTCCGAACTGTGCCGTCAGCACGGCGTATCGGCCATCGTGGTGCGCCAAGCGATCAACGCCTTGAAGATCGAAGGGTTCCTCGAAGGAGTTGGCGGCGTCGGCGTGTTCGTCGCTGAACGCGCCGGCTCGCAGTGACCTGGAAGGAAGCGAACTCTGGAAGCGTGTTGATCCACTCCGCTTCGCCGAAGTGGCGGTATCCGAGCGCGCCCGACCCGGCCATTTCGGCGAAGCGGAGTCGATCAAGCTAGCTGTCTCGGTTTCGGGACTTTTTCCCACCCTTCGGGAGCTGTCTCAGCCCAGAGGTCTTCTGGAGGCGGCCCTAGCGGGGAACTTCTAGATCGGCGCGGTGTCGCGGAGCCCGGCCGCCGTACGGACGATGCTGGCGACTGCCCGCGCCCGAATGCCGGCGGGCCAGGCGAGCACCGTGGTGATGACCGGCGCGTCGACGACGGGCACGGCAACGTGCTGCGGCCACTGCCAGGCGCGGCTGGAGGCCGGGATGACAAGCAACGTCCGGCCGAGCGCCACGAGTTGGGCGAGCTGCGACTGGGTGCGTACCTCCGGGCCTGGTCCTTCCGGGTAGGTCCCGTCGAGCCGGGGCCATCGCGCGATCGGCAGGCCCGGCACGTGCTGGACCTCCGCCAGGGTGAGCTGGTCGCGGGCGGCGAGCGGATGCCCGGCCGGAAGCATCGCGACCTGGCCCTCGGTGAGGAGGTCCTCGGTGTCGAACCCGGCGAGGTCGTCGACGGGCCGGTGCATGATCGCGACGTCGGCGCGGCCCGTGCGGAGCAGCCCGGCCTGCTCTCCGACCTCGCACAGCATCACCTCGACCGGTGGGGCGCCGGGTTCGTCCGCGACGGCGTCGAGAAGGCGTCGCAGCAGCTCGTGGGACGCGCCGGCCTTCGTCGCCAGCACCAGCGAGCGCGAGGAGTCGCCGGCCCGTCGGGTACGACTCGCGGCGGCCGTCACCGCGTCGAGGGCGGTCCCGGCCTCGCGCAGCAGCACCCGGCCGGCGTCGGTGAGCGCCACGCCACGCCGGTCCCGGTCGAAGAGCCGCACGCCGAGCCGCCGTTCCAGCTGACCGATCGCGCGGGAGAGCGGCGGCTGGGCGATCCCGAGCCGGGCGGCGGCGCGACCGAAGTGCAGCTCCTCGGCGACGGCGACGAAATAGCGCAGCTCGCGCGTCTCCAGGTCGTCCACCCGGGAAGCCTAGCGCTGATACCCGCGGGGTATCACAGCCCACCGGATCGGTCTTGGCCACCGCGCCCGCCGCTCGCCAGCATGGGTCAGGTGAAAGAGAACAGGACCGCGCTTGTCACCGGCGCGAACAAGGGCATCGGCTTCGCCGTCGCACAGGGCCTCGGCGCGATCGGCTTCACGGTCGCGGTGGGCGCCCGTGACGACGCCAGGCGGGAGGAGGCGGTCGCGCGGCTGCGTACCACCGGGGTCGACGCGTTCGGGATCGCGCTCGACGTCACCTCCGACGACAGCGTCACCGCGGCGGCGACCACCGTCGAGCGGACGGGCGGACGGCTCGACGTGCTGGTCAACAACGCGGGCATCTCCGGCCCGGCCGACGGCGGTGCGCAGGATCCGACGACGCTCGACCTCGACGTCCTGCGCACCGTCCTCGACACGAACGTGTTCGGCGTGATCCGGGTGACGAACGCGATGCTGCCACTGCTGCGGCGTGCACCGTCGCCACGCGTGGTCAACATGTCGAGCAACATGGGCTCGCTGACGCTCGCCACCGGCCCGGTGCTGGCCGCCTACGCCCCGTCGAAAACGATGCTGAACAGCATCACCGCCCAGTACGCCCGCCGGCTCGCCGACACGAACGTCATCGTCAACGCGGCCTGCCCCGGCTGGGTGGCCACCGACTTCACCAACTTCGCCGCACCTCGCACCCCGGAACAGGGCGCCGCGATCGCCGTCCGGCTGGCCACCCTGCCCGACGACGGCCCGCGCGGCGGCTTCTTCGACGACAACGGCGCGATCCCCTGGTGACCGTCTGACGCCAAGCCCTGCCAGCGCTGCGTCCGCCCGGGAAGGACCCGGCGCGGCGCGCGTCGCCAGGCCCCGTCGTCCGGCAGGATCTGGGTATGACCGGCCCGGCGCGGAAGAAGTCGTTCTCGCTGCCTACGGACGTCGCGCAGCGTCTGGAGCGCGAGTCGAACGCGAGCGCCTACGTCGTTGACGCCGTGCGGGCGCGAATGCGTGCCGAGGACCTCGACGCCGAGCTTGCCCGACCTGGGACGGCCGTTTCCGATCAGGGTCGGGCTCGTACGCGGGCGCAGCGTGCCGAGGTGGAGATGCGAGAAGTTGGGAGCGGAGGCCCTTCGGAGCGGCTCAGCTGATCCGCCGCACAACCGGATCAAGCGTTGTCACCAACAGATCCGTCTTGTCGGTGTTCAGGTGCCGGAGACAGGCGGCGATGTTGTCCGCCGCGTTGAGTTCCGACCAGTCGAGCAGATAGCCGGCCGCCGCGCCGAGCTGGCGCAGGAAGGCGCGCAAGGTGCGGCCGTTCCCCTCCCGGAACGGGTGGCAGACGTTCAGTTCGCCGTAGTAGTGGGCGAGCGACTCCACGAACGGCTCGCGCTTCAGACCGAGCAGGAAGCCGTCTTCGGACAGTCGGCCGAGCACAGTGCCCACCTGGTCGTCGATGAACCGCCAGTGGCAGAAGCGGGCACCGGGCTTACTGATGTCGACCGTGCGTGTCTGGCCCGCCCATCCGTACACGTCACCGAAGAGATGACGGTGGAAGGCTTGGAGGTGGCCCAGACCATAGTTTCCCGGAATGATGTTTCGAGCGACCTGCACGTCCCGGATCGAGACGAGGCGGAACTCTGTGTCGCGCAGGGTGGCGGCATCCTTCAGGCCCAATTTGTTGACCAGGCAATCCGTACCCGGCCAGCAGTACGGATCACTCATCCACGCAGGCGGGCGATCTCTTCGGCGATCAGGTCCTCCGCGCTGACCAGACCCGAGGCCACGTCGCGAAGTCGCTCCTGCCAGTCCTCGCCGAACTCCTCGCCCTCGATGGCGGCGTTCGCCGTGGCCGAGGCGACTGCCGTCTCCGTGCTCGCCATCTGCCTCGCGTAGTACGTCCGCATCAGGTCGACGTCGAGATGTTCCGAGGAACTGGCGGATTCGGGCAGCGCCCTCCGAGCCGCTCGCCAGGGCAGTTCGTTGTGTGTCATCGCTGACAACTCAGCCGCCGAGAACTTGCCGTACTCGCGGGTGACCCAGCGGACGCAGTCGAGCTGGGCGTCGGTGAGCTGGGCGGCGTCCCCGAGGGGCCAGTCCGACACGTAGAGCTGCTGGCGGTGTTGCCGGTATAGCTGGGGAACGACAGGGCCCTCCCGCCAAGCCTCGATCGGCTCGGTGAACAGGGGGGCTCCGCTGCGGGCCAGGTGCCACCCCTGGCAGTAGTAGACGAGCTTTTCGAGCTTCATCGCCGTGACCCGGCCGACCTCGGCGAGCACTGCCGCAGCGACGTCGTGTGCATTGGCCATCGGGGGACACCTCCTTCATCGGCCCTGCTCAGAGACTACCGATGATCCGCCTGGCCAGGCGACCCGCCGAGCGGTGTCGAGCGAGGAATCTACGCCTACGAGTAGGGACTCACCGATCCGCCGATCTGCGACGTCTGTCGTACACCAGGAGGCGCTCAGGCCGGCGGCTCCCCACACGGAACCGCCGGCCGACACGACTCAGCGGTGCGCGTTGCTCGGGCGCCCCCACGGCCCGGTGATCGCGAACACGTACCCCGGCGTCTGGATGTTCGCGAACAGGATCTTCCCGTCCGCGCTGAACGTCGGCCCGGTGAACTCGCTGTCGTTCAGCTCGTTGCGGGCCAGCGGGTACGCCTTGCCCTGCTCGGTGATCCCCACCAGGTGCGACACGCCCTCGCCGTCCTCGGCCAGGATCACCCCGCCGTACGGGGAGACGGTGATGTTGTCCGGCCCGTCGTAGTTGCCGTGGTCGGCCTCCGGGTCGGTGTTCACCCCGAAGATCGTCTTCAGCGTGACGGTCTGCCGCCGCGGGTCGTAGAACCAGACCTGGCCGTCGTGCTCGTTGACGCTGCCGTCGTCGTGCCGGGCGAAGCTGGCCACGAAGTACGCGCCGCCGTCGCCCCACCAGGCGCCCTCCAGCTTGCGGCTGCGGGTCACCTCGGCGTCGGTGAACTGCTTGCGCACCGACACGGTCCGGGCGTCCCGGTCCGGCACCTGCACCCACTCCACCTTGTACCGGGTGCCCGGCCTGGTGGCTTCGGACAGGTCGGCCACGTGGCCGTCGCCCCGCAGGCAGCGCATCGCTTCGAGGGTGCCGGCGGTGCCGCCGTCGGGCCGCTGGGCGAGCGCCCGCAGCGCGCCCTTGCCGGCTCGGAAGCCGGGCGGCGGCGTCCACCGGAAGTAGAGCCCGTGCGGGCCGCTCGCGTCCTCGGTCAGATAGATCGAGTGGGTGTACGGGTCGACCGCCACCGCCTCGTGGGAGTAGCGGCCGAGGAACGTCAGCGCCACCGGATCCTGGTTGGCCGACCGGTCGTGCGGGTCGACCTCGAAGACGTACCCGTGGTCCTTCTGGAACTGACCGCCGGCCCGCTGCTCGGTCTCCTCGCAGGTCAACCACGTGCCCCACGGGGTGATGCCGCCGGCGCAGTTGTTGTGCGTGCCGGCCACGCTGACGTATTCGCGCAGCCGCCGGCCGTGCCTGTCCACCTCGATGGTGGTGGTGCCGCCGCGCGCGCCGGGGTCGTAGGTGAGGCCGGGCAGCGCCGGCACCGGGTACGGCTCGTCGCCGCCGATCTCGTGGTTGTTCACCAGCACCGACCCGCGCGGGCCGCGGAAGCAGCCGGTGCCGTCGGCGTCGCTCGGGGTCGCCTGCCCCGATTCCAGGAGTGTCGCGCCCGCCTGGGCGACGACGGTGTAGGAGAAGCCGGGCGGCAGCGCCAGCAGCCCGGCCGGGTCCGGCACCAGGTCGCCGTAGCCGGCGGCGGGGCGGCACGCGGCGCGGGCCGCCGCCGGGCCGGCGATGGCGTCCAGGTTGCCGGCCACCACGATGCCGAGGCCGCCGGCCGCGCCGCCCAGCAGGGACCGCCGGGAAAGAGGAGAGGAGGTCACGTCGTCGCCTTCCTGTGCACATGAGGTTGCCTTGGCAGGCAAGCCGGGCCGGGGGAACGGCGGGCGGCGGGGCCGGCCCCGGCCGGGTGAACAGTGGACGAATCCCGGGTGCCGAGCACGTCGTGCCCTCGCGGTGCGCGTCCGTTAGGGTTCCCTCGATCGCAGACGGTGGCGTCGGAGGGCGGACGGGGTGAACAGGCTCGCGGCGGCGTACCGGCATGCGGTCGAGCGGCATCGGGCGGCGCGGCGGCACTGGGAGTCGGCCCGCGGGGCGCTGAGCGCCGCCGGCCCGGCCCCCGTCGGCAGCCCCGAGCTGGTCGCCCGGCTGGCCCGCCTGGGCGGGGAGTTGGCCGCCGCGGTGCCCGGCACGGCCCGCGTCGCGACCCACCCCGCGCCGGTACGCCTCGGCGTCGCCACCACTGTCGACGGCGCGTTCCCGGTGCTCGTGCCGGTCGGGGCCGGCGCCCACCTGGCGATCGACGCCGACGCCCGCGACCCGCGCGTCGGTGAGCTGCTGCGCGTGGTGGTGGTGCGGCTGCTCACCGCCGCCCCGGCCGGCGCGGTCCGGGTGGTCGGCGTCGACCAGGCCGCGTTCGGCGCGGCGTTCCTGCCGCTGCGCCCGCTGCACGACGCGGGGGTGCTCGGCGCGACGGCGACCACCGAGGCGGAGACGACCGCGCTGCTGGACGCCGCCGAGCGGCACGCGCGTACCGCCCAGCGGGCCGACCCGGAGGACCGGGAGTTGCTCGTGGTGGTCGTCGCGTCGGCGCCGCCGGCGCGGGAGTTGGCCCGGTTGGCCGCGCTCACCCACGCCGGCCCGGCCGCGGCGGTGTGCGTGCTGCTGGCCGGGGCACGCGGGGCGCCGCCGCTGGGTGCCACCACCCAGCTCCGGGTGACCGAGCGTTACGCCCTGGTCGGCGACCCGCCGGGGCGCCCGTTCAGCGCCGACGGCAGTGGGCTGGCCGCGCCCGTGGTGCTCGACGGCGGCCCGTCGCACGCGGCGGTGACCGCGCTGGCCCGCCGGCTCGCCGAGGCCGCCGACGACTCCTCCGGCATCACCTTCGCCGACCTGCTGCCGCCGGACCGCTGGACCGAGTCGGCCGCCGCCGGGCTGCGCACGGTGCTCGGCCGGGCGGGGCGGAAACCGGTGAGCGTGGCGTTCGACGACGCCACGCCGCACTGGCTGGTCGGCGGGCGCACCGGCGCCGGCAAGACGGTGCTGCTGCTCGACGTGCTCTACGGGCTGGCCGCCCGCTACTCCCCGGCCGAGCTGCGCCTGATGCTGCTCGACTTCAAGGAGGGCGTCAGCTTCACCGAGTTCGTGCCGACCCCGCGCGACCCGTCCTGGCTGCCGCACGCCGGGGCCGTCGGCATCGAGTCCGACCGCGAGTACGGCGTGGCGGTGCTCCGGGAGCTGCGCGCCGAGCTGACCCGCCGGGCCGAGCTGCTCAAGCGCCACGGCGTCAGCCGGCTTGCCGACGTGCCGCCGAACGCCCGGCCGCCCCGGATCGTCACCGTCGTCGACGAGTTCCAGGTGCTGTTCGCCGGCAACGACGCGCTGGCCCGGCAGGCCGTCGACCTGATCGAGGAGCTGGCCCGCAAGGGCCGCTCGTACGGCCTGCACCTGGTGCTGGCCAGCCAGAGCACCACAGGCGTCGAGGCCCTCTACGGCCGTGCCGAGGCCATCTTCGGCCAGTTCCCGCTGCGTATCGCGTTGCCCGGCGGGGACGGCGTGCTGGACCCGCGCAACGACGCCGCCCGCGGGTTGACCGTCGGCACGGCCGTGGTGAACACCGCCGCCGGCGCGCCCGGCGCGGACGTCGAGGTGCGCTTCCCCGACGCGCACGCCGCCGCGGTCGACCTGGCGGCGCTGCGCCACGAGCTGCACGCGGCCCGGCCGGAGGGGGCGCACCCGCCGGCGGTCTTCCGCGGCCACGACACGCCCCGGCTCGCCGACGACCCCGCGTGGGCGGCGCTGACCCCCGGCACCGACCCGCCGTACGCCCTGGTCGGCCGCGTGGTGGACGTCGCCGGCAGCCCGGCCGGGTTCGCCCTCGACGCCAGCCCCGGCCGGCACCTGGCCGTGGTCGGCACCGCCGCCACCGGCGCGGAGGTGCTCCGGTGCGCGGCCCTGGCACTGGCCCGGCAGCACGTCCCGGGCACCGCCCGGTTCCTCTTCGCGCCGCTGGCCCCCGGCACCACCGACCTCGCCGACGACCTCGCCATGACGTTCGCCGCCGCCGGCCACCCGGTCCGCCGGCTCGACGCCGACGCGCTGCGCGCGTACCTCGCCGAGGCGGCCGGCGACGCGCCCGACCCGGGCCGCACCTACCTGGTGGGGTTCGGGATGGACGCCGCCGCCGGCACGCTCGCGGCCACCGACCCGGGCACGTTCCGCTCCGGCCACGACGACCTGCGCGCGGTGCTGCGGCACGGCCCGGGGCGCGGCGTGCACGTGCTCGGCTGGTGGCGCGGGCTGCGCCGGCTCGCCGACGACCTCGGCGGCAGCGGGCACCGCGACGACGTGACCGGCCTGGTCGCGTTGAACGTGCCGGCCGCCGACCTGGGGCTGCACCTCGGGGTGCACGACCTCGCCTACACCCCGCGTGACGGCCGCGCCCTGCTCGTCGACCGGCACGACCACCGCACCGCCCTGATCGTGCCGTTCGCCGCCGAGAGCGACAGCCCATGAGTGCGAGGAGTGAGCTGGTTTTGCGAGCCCCGCAGTCGCGAATGAGCAGTGGTACCGCATGAGTGGGTTCGACGACTACGCGGCGCTGCTCCGGGAGTTGTCCACCCGGCAGCGGGGCGGGGAGCGGGCGGTCGCCGCCGAGGCGGAGCGCCGGCGTGACCTCCAGTCCGGCGTGGACACGGTCGGGCGGCGGCTGGCCGCCCAGGGGGAGCGCCTGGACCGGCTGGGTGAGGCGGTCGGCATGCCGATGCGGTCGGTCCCGGAGGCAGCCGGCCCGCCCGTCGGGCCTGGACCGGTGGCTGGTTCGCCTGTCGGGCCCGGGTCTGGGGCCGGTTCGCCCGTCGGGCCTGGAACGGTGGCTGGTTCGACCGTCGGGCCCGGGTCTGGGGACGGGGCGATCGGCGGCGCAGCCGCCGCGCCGGGGCGGCCGGGGGTCGGGGCGTACCCCGAGGGGAGCGGGACCGCGTCGGCGGGTGACCCGGCGGCGGAGCTGGCGTTGGCCGGGCGGCTGGCCGACGAGGCCGACCGGCACGGGCAGGAGGCGGAGGCGCTGGCCCGCCGGCCGGTGCTGCTGCCGACCTGGTCCGCGCCGGGCCGGGCGGTGGCCGTCTACGCCGGGTGCGCGCTCGTCGGGTCGCTGCTGATGCTGGTCGCGCTTGTCGGCACGCCGCTGCCGGTCTCCGGGATGGACCTGGTGGCGGCGGTGTCGTGCGCGGGCGTGCCGTTGATGTCCTTCGTGGCCGGTCAGCTCGTGCTGGGGAAGTGGGGCCGCCCGGTGCTGGCCGACGCTGAGGCCCCGGCCGGGCGCTACGTGCCGCTCGGCTTCGTGATCTGCGGGCTGGTCTCCCCGTCGCTGTTCTGCCTCTACCTGGTCCTGTTCCGCCTCCTGCGCTAAACGCCCGCCTCCTGGACAAGTCATCTCGCCTGTCGGGAACCGGAGAGATCTTGGAAGCTCCGGGCCCCTCCGGGGGCCGTTTCCTTCCAAGATCCGGGCGGCGGTGTCGATCTGTGAGTGGGGTTGTCGAGGGGTTCGTGGTGTTGAGGGTTCGGGGCGCTGTTCCAGCGGGTCAACTTCGTGATCATCTGGCCGGCCGAGCCCGTCGGATGGGCGAGTTGACCGGGTGGAACGGCACGGGTGTGCCGGGCACCCACGCCGTTCCGGACCCCGACAGGGCGGTGATCATGAAGTTGACCCCGCCAGATCGACATCGCCGCCAACCTCATGATCACGGGATCTTGGACTTGTGGTGCCGGGGAATGCGGCGTCTGTGGCTTTGTGGGGTGCCACAACTCCATGATGCGGGGTGGTCGGGCGGGGCGGCGGGAGTAGGCTGGCGCGAGCGAATGGGGAGGGCTTGTGAGCGCTGCGGAGGTCATCGCCAGGCTGGCGGCGGCGGCACAGAAGCTGGACGAGGCGAAGGCCCGCACGGCCGCCGCCGCACAGGACGCGGCCGAGGCGCGGGCGCTTGTCGCCGGCGCGCTCGAAGGCGCGACGGCGGGGCCGCTGATCGGGGTCATCGACGCGTACCGGCAGGCGCTCGCCCAGGCCGCGCAGGGCGGCGAGCCGGCCCGCCAGCACGTGCAGGAGACCATCGCCAAGGTCCAGGCGCTCGGCAACTGACCGGCCGTCACGGGTCGGTGAGGACGAGCCAGTCGTCGTCGCGTCGCGTCACCGTGACGTCCGGGGGCCAGTCGTGGCTGACGGATGTCGACGCGCGGGCCTGGTCGACCAGGGGCCGGCGGGCCAGCTTTGCCCCCTCGAAGTGGGCCCCGCCGTGGAACACGGCCCGGCCGAAGTTGGTGCCGCCCTCGAAGCGGGCGCCCTCGAACCACGCCTCCGCGCCGAACTCGGTCCAGCGGAACAACGCCAGGTCGGCGAAGCGGGTCCGGCGGAAGCCCGCGTACCCGGCGAAACCGGTGTGTTCCATGGAGAGCCCGGCCAGGAACACCGCCTCCCGGAACGTGGCGGCGCCGGCGAACGTGGCCCGGTCGAAGCTGCTCGGCTGCCGCAGCGTGGCGGCGTGGAAGGACGCCTGCCCGAAGCGCGTCCCGAGGCAGGACAGCGCCCCACCGAGGTCGGCCCGGTCGAAGCTGGCCCGGCCGGTGACCCGGGCGTCGTCGAGCACGATGTCGGCGTCGCCGGTGAGGTCGTCGCACACGAGGTCGGCGAACTCGGCGGTCAGCCGCATCCGGCCGTGCGCGACCGCGCCGGCGAAGCTTGTGACGCCGGTGCAGACCGCGCCGGTCAGGTCCAGATCGACGAGGGTGCAGCCGGCGGCGTCGAAGTCGTCCAGCCGGGCGCCGGTCAGGTCCAGCGCGGTGCCCGGCCACCAGGTGTCCCGGTCCGCCCGCAGGTGCCGGGTGAGCATCCGCTGCGCGGTGCGGCGCACCTCGGCCTCGCGCGGGTCGTCGGGCGCCGGCATCCGCAGGTACGCGCAGAGCACCGCCACGGTGGTCGGCCGCTGCCCCGGGTTGTCCTGACCGAGGCGTTCCAGGGCGTGCAGGCCGCCGAGGCGTACCGCCGGGTTGTCGCTGCCGACCAGCTCGATCGCCCGGACGTAGAGTTCGGTGAGTCGCCGCTCACCGGCGTCGTGCTCGGCGGCGGTGGCCTGGCGTTCCTGGTGCCGTGCGGCGGCCTCGGCGACCGCCTCGGCGTGCGCCTGCACCCGGTCCCGGTGCGCCTGGTCGTGGGCGGCGACGGCCTCCTGGTGCCGCTGGCCGCGTTCGCTGATCCACTGTCGACGGGCGGCGAACAGCAGCGCGAGCCCGCCGCCGGTGCCGGCGACCACGGTGAGGCCGGTGCGGATGGCGTCGACGCGCAGCGTGGCCCGGGTGTCGGGCTGGGCCGCCCGGTCGGCCTCGGTGAGCAGCCAGCCGAGCACCAGCCAGCCGAGACCGGCAGCCAGCAGCAGCCCGAGCAGCGCCAGCCACCAGGGCATCACCCGGAGCGGCTTCTCCGGCGGCGGTGGGGCGGACACGGCGCCCAGCATGCCACCCACGCGGGTCGCCGTGGGACCGGTCCTCGCCGGTGCAGACCGTCCATGTCGGCTGGCCGACCATGCGGGCGGTCGGGCCGTCGCCATGCATTAGCTTCGGTGAATTCTTTCACTGTCTCACGGAACGGTGACATGGCGGACATCTTGCGAGCGGTGGCCATGTTGGCGTGGCCACTCCTGGTGATCGTGGTGCTGGTATATCTACTGCCCGCAGCGCGTCGGCTGCTTCGCGACAGTCACTCGGTCGACGTCGAGGTCGGCGGCGCCAGGATCAGCCTTCAGACCGCCTCGGACAAGACGCGCAAGCTCATTGAAGATCTGCAAGACCGGGTGAATGAGTTGTCCGCGCTGGTGGCGGCGTCGCCGGAGCCGACAGCGGACGTGGCGGAGCCACCCGTGTCGCAGACGATCCTCTGGGTCGACGACGAGCCGGAGGCGAACGTGTACGAGCGCGCCCGGGCCGTCGACGGCGGCTACGAGGTGGTGCAGGCGACGTCGACGGAGATGGCCCTGAAGCTGATCAGTGGCACCGGGCCAACCGTCATCGTGTCGGACATGGGCCGGATGGAGAACGGTCGGTTCAACGCCACCGCAGGACTTGATCTTGTGCGCGACCTGCGCAGGCAAGGGGATCAGACGCCTGTGGTCTTCTACACCTCGCCGCGCGGAGTCGCGCGGTATCGAGCCGAGTCCGGGGCCATCGCCGGCGTCAGTTGCACCGCGTCTCCAACCGAGTTGGCACGGATTCTCCACGTCTGACCGACAGTCGTCCTCGTGGCTGTGCCGAGGTGACTCTTGATCCACTCCATTTCGGCGAAGTGGTGGGGTCGGCATGTCCCGGAAGCAGCCAGTTCGGCGAGGTGGAGTGGATCAGGTCAGGCGGCGGTGTCCGAGGTGCCGGTTTGCGCGCAGGGCGCACCAACTGGTTACCGGTGCGTAACTTTCCATTGACGGGTGTGAAATCTGACACGCATCATCGTTCCCACGATCGATCGGATCCCACCCGTCCCTCCCGGTCCCGACCGGGTGCCTCCCATCGGAGGTGCAGCCCATGCTGCTCCGAACGATCCTCGCCACGACCGCCACCGCTACCGCCGCCGCCCTGCTCGTCCCGGCCACCGCCGTCGCCCTGCTCGTCCCGGCCACCGCCGCCCACGCCGCCGAGCCCGCGTCACCGACGACCGCCAGCATCACCACCACCACCGCTGCCAGCACCACCGCCACCGGCACCACTGCCACCACCGGCACCACTGCCGCCACTGCCGCCGAACGGGCTGCCGCCGCGGCGGCCGACCCGGTCATCGTGGTCGGCGGACTGATCGGGGTCTCCATCGCGTACGAGCCGATCGCCGCCCGGCTGCGCGCCGACGGCTACCGGGTCTCGATCTACCAACTGCCGAACCTCGGCCTCGGCGACATCCGCGAGTCCGCCCGGGCGCTGTCGTCCTACGTGGACCAGGTGCGCGCCGCCACCGGGGCGAGCCGGGTCGACCTGGTCACCCACTCCGAGGGTGGGCTGGTCAGCCGCTGGTACGTGCGGAACCTCGGCGGCGCCGACCGGGTCGACCAGTACATCAGCCTGGGCAGCCCGCAGTACGGCACGTACGTCGCCAACATCCTCGCCGTCGTCGGGTTGGGCAGCTGCGCCGGCATCGTCGCCTGCCAGCAGATGACCATCGGGTCGAGCTTCCTGGCCGACCTGAACGCCGGTGACGACACCCCCGGGCCGGTCCGCTGGACCACGCTGCGCACCTGGCAGGACGAGCTGGTCCGGCCGGTCGACAACGCGGTGCTCGCCGACGGCGCGACGAACATCCTGGTGCAGGCGTGGTGCCCGCTGCGGGTCGTCGGCCACCTCGGACTGGTCCTCGACGGCACCACCTACACGGCGGTGCGGCAGACCCTCGCGGGCGCCGCGATCCGGCCCAACTGCTTCGCGATCTGAGCGGTTCCGGGGCCCGCCGCGCCGGGCGGGCCCGCCACGTCGGGCGGCCTTCCGCGCCGGGGCGGGCCCGCCGCGCCGGGCGGCCTTCCGCGCCGGGGCGGGTCCGCCGCATCGGGCGGGCCCGCGAACGCCGCGCGGTCACCCCTCGGCGCGGCCCCGGATCACGTCGGCGGCCCGCCAGGCCAGCGCCGTCACCGGCGCGCTGGTCCAGCCCGCCACCATCACCGGCAGCACCGAGGCGTCCACCACCCGCAGCCCGTCGACGCCGCGTACCCGCAGCTCGGCGTCGACCACGTCGTCGTCGTCCGCGCCCATCGCGCAGGTGCCGATCGCGTGGTAGCCGCAGTAGCCGTGCGCCACCGCCGCCTCGACGATCTCCTCGTCCGTCCGGGTCGCCAGGCCGGGCACCGTCTCCGCGTCGATCCGCTTGGCGATCGGCCCGCTGGCGAAGAACTCCCGCATCCGCCGGAACAGGTCCACCGCCACCCGCCGGTCGTGCCCGGTGGCGAGGTAGTTCGCCACGATCGACGGCGGGGTGCGCGGGTCGGCGTCGGTGACGGTGAGACTGCCCTCGCTGTCCGGCCGGGTCACCGTGCCCAGGCACATCACGCCCGGTTCCCGTTCCAGCTCCAGCGCCCGGCCCGGGCGGGGCGGGGCGGCCGAGAACGGCGCCATCAGCAGGTGGCCGTCCGGCCGGTCCAGGTCCGGCCGGGACTTCACGTGCGCCGCCACGTCGAACACCGGCAACGCCAGCGGGCCGCCGCGGGTGAGCAGCCAGCGCACCGTCGCGCGGGCTTGCCCGAGTGGGCCCGCCAGCCGGGCGTTGTGGCCGCCGGTCTCGGCGAGCCGGTACTGCAACGCGATCGACAGGTGCTCCCGCAGCCCGGCGCCCACCCGGGGCCGGTCGAGCAGCACCGGCACCCCGGCGGCACGCAGCGTCCCGGCCGGGCCGATGCCGGAGACCTGCAACAGCTGCGGGGTGGCCAGGGCGCCCGCGGCGAGGATCACCTCGCCGGCAGCCCGGTGCTCGACCTCCCGGCCGCGGTGCGCCACCCGTACGCCGACCGCCCGGCCGCCCTCGACGAGCACGCGCAGCGCGACCGCGCCGACCACGACGGTCAGGTTCGGGCGGCGACGCGCCGGGTGCAGGAACGCGTCGGCGGCGCTGACCCGGCGTCCCCTGTGGATGGTCGCGGTCGGGTAGCCGATCCGTTCGTCGTCGCCGGCGTCCAGGTCGTCCGCCGGCCGCCAGCCCAGCTCGGCGCCGGTGGCCACCATCTCCTCGGCGAGCGGGTCGGTGCCGGTGGCCACGGAGAGCCGCACCGGCCCGCCGACGCCCCGGTGCGGCGCGGGTCCCAGCGGGTGGTCCTCCACCCGCTGGAACACCTGCCGCATGACCGACCAGCCCCACCCCAGCGGTGCCAGCGCGTCCCAGTCCCGGGCCGCGCCGCGGCTCCAGATCATGCCGTTGACCGAGGTGGAACCGCCGACCATCCGGCCGCGCTGCCAGGTCTCCCGCCGGCCCGGCCCGGTCGTCGCCGGGTAGTGCCAGGCGGTACGCGGATCGTCCATCAGCCGCGCGAACGCCTTCGGCACCCGGACGAACGGGCTGCGGTCCCAGCCGCCCGCCTCCAGCAGCAGGACCCGGGTGCCCGGATCCTCGGTCAGCCGGTCGGCCAGCACGCATCCCGCCGCGCCGGCCCCGACGACGACGTAGTCGAATTCCACTGCCGTGGACCCCCAGTCACGAGAATCCTTCCGACAGTAGTTGCTCGACCACACCGCGCATAGAGGCTCAGGCCGCCTTCGCCAACGCCTCGTACTCGTCGTCGGTCAGCTCGACCTCGGCCGCCGCGACGTTCTCCTCCAGGTGCGCCACCGACGACGTACCCGGAATGGGAAGCATCACCGGCGACCGGCGCAACAGCCACGCCAGGGCGAGCTGCGCGGGGCTGGCGCCGTGCGCGGTGGAGATCTCGTCCAGCGGCCCGCCGGGTCGCGCCAGGTTGCCGGTGGCGATCGGGAACCACGGGATGAACGCCAGGTCATTGCGCTCGCAGTGGGTCAGCACGTCCTCGGCGCCGCGGTCGGCCAGGTTGTAGAGGTTCTGCACGGACACGATCGGGGTGATCTTCCGGGCCGCCTCGATCTGCTCGACCGTCACCTCGGAGAGCCCGATGTGCCGGATCTTGCCCTCCTCCTTCAGCAACGCCAACTCACCGAGCTGATCCGCGAGCGGCACCTTGGTGTCGATCCGGTGCAACTGATAGAGCGGAATCGCGTCCAGGCCCAGATGGCGCAGGCTCAGCTCGCACTGCTGGCGCAGATATTCCGGGCGCCCCACCGGCCGCCAGTCGCCCGGACCGGAGCGGGTCAGCCCGGCCTTCGTCGCGATCACCAGGTCGTCGGCGTACGGGTGCAGCGCCTCTCGGATCAGCAGCTCGCTGACGAACGGCCCGTACGAGTCGGCGGTGTCGACGAACGTGACCCCCAGCTCGTACGCGCGGCGCAGCACCCGCACCGCCTCGGCCGGGTCCTTCGGGTC
The DNA here is from genome assembly GCF_029581215.1 of Micromonospora sp. WMMD975. Lineage (NCBI taxonomy): Bacteria > Bacillati > Actinomycetota > Actinomycetes > Micromonosporales > Micromonosporaceae > Micromonospora > Micromonospora sp. WMMD975. The sequence goes on along the minus strand of NZ_CP120739.1, from coordinate 3,809,197 downwards.
GCCCCAGACACCGGGGCCGGTGAGCTGCATCGCCCCGTATCCGAGGCGGTCGACCCGCAGGTCACCGCCGATCCGGTAGCTGCCCGACCCCTTGGCCGGCTGCGTGCCTGTGGTCATCATGGTCCTCCTGCTGGTCCTCACCGGTTCGGGTCCCGACCGGAGGACATTCCCCGAAACCTGCCGCCGAAGCCTGTTCACCGCCGATGCCGCAAGACCACGAGCGCCTGGTCGTCCTCCGAGCCGGCCAGATCGTGCAGCAGCGCGTCCGCGATCGCCTCCGCCGGCTCGTCCCGCACCGCGGCAAGCGTCCGGTGCAGCGCCGCGACGCCCTCGTCGTACGGCCGGCCGCGTCGCTCCACCAGCCCGTCGGTGTACGCGACGAGCACGTCACCCGGAGCGAACGGGATCGTGGCCACGGTCATCGGCGCGTCCACCATGCCCAGCGGCAGCGCGTGGGCCGTCGGCACGGCGCGCGGCGGCTGCCCGGCCGGCAGCAGCACCGGATGCGGGTGCCCGGCCCGGGCCACCTGCGCCGTGCCGGCCACCGGGTCGACCACCGCGATCAGGCAGGTGCCCAGGAACCCGACGCCGAGCAGCTCGGTGAGGCGGAGGAACACCTCCGCCAGCGGCACCCCCAACCGGATCAGCGTGTTCAGCATGGTGCGCAGCTGGGCCATGTCGGCGGCGGCCTCGACCTGGTGCCCGACCACGTCGCCGACCACCACGGCCAGCCGGTCGCCGTCCTGCCGGACCAGGTCGTACCAGTCGCCGCCCAGGTGCAGGCCGCTCATCGCCGGTCGGTAGCGGGTGGCGACCTCCAGGCCCTTCGGCGGGGTCAGCGACGAACTGCGCAGGCGGCCGGCCAGGCGGGTCACCAGATTGTGCTCGGCGGCGGCCAGCCGGACCCGCTCCAGCGTCTGCTCGCACAGGTCGGCGACGGTGTTCAGCGACGCCAGGTCGGTGTCGCGCAGCGGGCGCTCCCGCCGCCAGCCGAAACCCAGCGCGGCGATCGGCCGGCGCTCGGCGCCGAACAGCGGCAGCGCCACGGTGGTCACCAGGCCGTGCGCGCCGACCGGGTCGGGCAGGCCGGGGAACCGGGCGGCGAACTCGGCGCGGTCCCGCAGCACGATGCGCGTCCCGTCGCGCAGCGCGCGCACGAGCGGGCGCGGGTCGTCGACGCCCAGGTCGTGGAACGCCGCGGCGAGCGTGCCCGGCACGTCGTCGTGGTACCAGAGCCGGACCCGGCGGCCCTCGTCCCGCATGGCGAGGCCGGGCAACTCCGCGCCGAACACCGTGGTGGGGGCGTCGAGGATCACCTCGATCGCCTCGGCGGTGGAGCGGGTCACGCTCAACCGGGCCGCGAACACGGCCATGGCCTGCGCCGACCCGATCAGCTCGGCCCGCTGCAACGCCTGGCTGCACAGCGCGGCCACCGCGTCGAGCAGGTTGTGCAGCGCGTCGTCGTCGGTGACCGGGTCGGCCCAACGCACCTCCAGAGCGCCGAGCGCGACACCGTCGCCGTAGCGCAGCGGCAGGCAGAGCCCCGTGGTCCGGCCGTCGGCGCCGGTCACCGGCAGCACCGCGTTGTCGCGTACCGCCCGGGCCAGCGGGGCGTCGGTGTCGAGCGGCAACGGCCCGGGCGGGGCGTCGCCACCGGTCACGTCGAGCACGGTACGGCCGGGCAGGGCGACCGCCACCCGCAGCGCGGCGGCGTCCACCACGTCCGGGGCGACGGTGGTGAGCACCTCCACGATGGCCTCCCGGCCCCGCGCCGAGCTGAGCGCCCCGGCCAGCCGGGCGAGCGCCTCCGCCCGCCGCAGCGCCCGCTGCCGGTCGCTGACGTCCCGCGTCACGGCGGCCACGAACGCGGTACGCCGGTCGCCGGTGTCCACGGTGACGGCGGCGTCCGGCCCGGCGCGGTCGGTGGACCGGCGGCGGCGCGCCCGGGCCGCCGCCAGCGCGACGCCCACCTGACCGGCGAGCAGCCCGACGAACGCACGGTGGTCGGCGTCGACCGCGCGGTGCGGGTCCAGCCCGACCACGAGCACCCCGGCCGGGGCGGCGGCGCCCGGTTCGGGCACCGGCAGCACGGCCACCACCGGCGCGTCCGCCCGACCGCCGGCAAGGTGCGGCGGCACCAGCCGGGGCGCGCCGTCGGCAAGCACCTCGGCCAGCGGCAGGTCGCCCACCGGCGGGACCTCGGCCCCGGCCGTGGCGGCCAGCCGCGGGCCGCCCGGCGTGGCCAGGTGGAGTCGGACGAACGGCATCGAGGCGGCGCCACCGAGCGTGTCGACCGCCCGCCGGGCCACCTCCTCCGGGTCGGCCGCGTCGGCGAGCGCGGCGCCCAGCGCCACGAGCAGCCGCAGCCGGCGCTCGCCCACCACCCGCGCGGTGGTCTCCGCGCCGACGCTGAGGACACCCGCCGGCCGGCCCGACTCGTCGGTCACCGGGCTGTGCGTGAAGGTGAACCAGCGGTCGCCGTCGCGCGCGTGCCGCACCCGTACGTCCGGGCTGGTGCCGGCGTCCCGGCGGGCGAGCAGCGGAACGAGCGCGTCCCAGTCACCCGGCCACGCCCGCGCCGCCGGCCGGTCCGGCGCGACCTCCCGGCCCGGGCCGAGCAACCGCCGGTACGCGTCGTTGGGCAGCGGCACCGGCCCGTCGCCCCACCACAGCACCGCCGGGCCGGGGGAGCGCAGGCAGAGCGCCAGCGCGGTACGCAGGCTCTGCGGCCAGCCCTCGATCGGTCCGAGCGGGGTGCCGGACCAGTCGTACGCCGTGATCACCGCGCCCGCGCGCCCGCCGGTGGCGGTGACGGTGTCCGGCCACCGAGGGTCGTCCGGCGGGGTGACGTTCACCCGGGACCTCCGCTCGGCCGGTGGGCGTCGGCAGTACCGGGAAACGTACCAGCGGCCCGCCGTGCCGACGATCGTCGATCCGGTTCGGAGCATGGGGACGACGGGCGGGGACGAAGCTCCCGGCACGTCGGCAACCGGGCGGGGCCGGGGCAGTTGCCGCGAGCCCGCCCGGGGGCCGGGTCCGCCGTGCGAGGCTGGGCGGGACGGTGGTCAGGAGGTGCGCATGGGCGCGACGCCCCGGCTCGACTTCGCGTTGGACACCTACGAGTGCATCGTGCTCTACCCGGGCCCGTCCGGCCGGGCGCTGCCGGAGGAGACCGTACGGCGGCTCCAGGCCGAACACCTGCGACACATGCAGGCGTTGCAGCGGCGCGGCATCGTGCTCGTCGACGGCTCGGTGGACGGCCCGGCGCGCGAACCCGACCCGCCGATCGGCTTCGGGCTGTCCCGAACCGGTTCGGTGGACGACGTACGCAGCGTCATGGAGGCCGACCCGGCGGTGCAGGCCGGGCTCTACCGGGTGGAGGTGCTCACCTTCCTCTGCGCGGCCGGGTCGCTGGACTTTCCGCTGGTCAAGACCGAGAGCTGAGGCGCCGACGCGTCGGTGCCGGCCGGGGCCGCGACGTCGGTGTCCGGCCCGCCGTCCCCGGTCGCGTCCGGCCGCCGTCCCCGATCGCGTCCGGCCCGCCGGCGCCCCGGTCCAGCCGGTTGCCCGGAGCGCACCGGGAGCACCCCGCCGGCCGGCGACGGCGAGCGGTACGATTTCCGCCGCGCGGTCGCCGATGCCCGCCACACACGACGTTCCGGTGCGGTACGCCCACCGCCCGCTCGCGCGGGTTTCGCGCGTCGTTGGACAACTGTTCCGCAGTCCGCAAGGGGTCGGTCGGCAGGCCGATCCGAAGGAGAGACTAGCCTGATGGGCGTGACACGCCGCGCGAAGATCGTCTGCACTCTCGGCCCCGCCACCTCGTCCCCGGAGCGTATCCGCGGGCTCGTCGAGGCCGGCATGAACGTGGCGAGGCTCAACTTCAGCCACGGCAGTCACGCCGACCACGAGTCGGTCTACCGGATGGTCCGCGAGGCCGCCGAGGCGGCCGGTGCGCCGGTCGCCGTGCTCGCCGACCTCCAGGGCCCCAAGATCCGCCTCGGCCGCTTCGCCGACGGGCCGCACGAGTGGCGCACCGGCGACTCCGTGACGATCACCGGCGACGAGATCGTCGGCACCAAGGAGCGGGTCTCCTGCACCTACCGCAAGCTGCCGCAGGAGGTGAAGCCGGGCGACCGGCTGCTGATCGACGACGGCCGGGTCGCGGTCGAGGTCAGCGACGTCACCGGCAACGACATCCGTTGCCTGGTCACCGAGGGCGGCCCGGTCTCCAACAACAAGGGCGTCTCGCTGCCGAACGTGGCGGTCAGCGTCCCGGCCATGTCCGACAAGGACGCCGAGGACCTGCGTTTCGCCCTCGGCCTCGGCGTCGACCTGGTCGCGCTCTCCTTCGTCCGCTCGCCGGAGGACATCAAGCTCGTCCACGCGATCATGGACGAGGAGGGCGTCCGCCGCCCGGTCCTGGCCAAGGTCGAGAAGCCGGAGGCGGTCGACCACCTGGAGGCGATCGTGCTCGCCTTCGACGGCGTCATGGTCGCCCGCGGCGACCTCGGCGTCGAGCTGCCGCTGGACCAGGTCCCGCTGGTGCAGAAGCGCGCCGTGCAGCTCTGCCGGGAGAACGCCAAGCCGGTCATCGTGGCCACCCAGATGCTCGACTCCATGATCGAGAATTCGCGACCGACCCGCGCCGAGGCCTCCGACGTGGCGAACGCGGTGCTCGACGGCGCGGACGCGGTGATGCTCTCCGGCGAGACGAGCGTCGGCAAGTACCCGGTGCTCACCGTCAGCACCATGGCCAAGATCATCACCACCACCGAGGCCGGCTCCATCGCCGTCCCCCGGCTCCAGCACGACCCGCGTACGCACGGCGGCGCGCTCACCGTCGCCGCGTCGTCGATCGCCCGCGCCATCGGCGCCAAGGCCATGGTGGCGTTCTCGCAGACCGGCGACACCGTGAAGCGGCTCAGCCGGCTGCACTGCGACCTGCCGCTGCTGGCTTTCACCCCGGTCCCGGAGGTGCGCCACCAGCTCGCGCTCTGCTGGGGTGTGGAGACGTTCCTGATGCCGTTCGTGCAGCACACCGACGACATGTTCCGACAGGTCGACCAGGCGCTCCTCGGCCTCGACCGGGCCAACCCGGGCGACTACGTGGTGATCGTGGCCGGCAGCCCGCCCGGCACCCCCGGCTCCACCAACACGCTGCGCGTACACCAGCTCGGTTCGCTCGTCGACGCCGCGTCGGCGCGCGCGCTCCAGTGAGCCCGCTCGGCGGGCCCCGCGGTCGCGAACGAAGGCCAACCAGTGAGTGACGCTCCGGCGGCGACCGGGCAGGCCGCCGTCGACCAGCTCCTCGAGGTGCTGGACCTGGCGCCGACCGGCGACATGACCTTCCGCGGGATGAGCCCGCCGGTGGGCCCGCAGCGGGTCTACGGCGGGCAGGTCGCCGGGCAGGCGCTGGTGGCGGCCGGCCGCACGGTCGACCCGGAGCGGGCCGTGCACTCGCTGCACGGCTACTTCGTGCGGCCCGGCGACCCGGCCGAGCCGATCGACTACCAGGTGGAGAACGTCCGGGACGGCCGCTCCTTCTCGGTGCGCCGCTCGGTGGCGTTGCAGCACGACAAGCCGATCTTCTTCATGTCGGCCTCGTTCCAGCGGCGGGAGGAGGGGCTGGACCACCACGCCCCGGTCCCGCCCGACGTGCCCGGCCCGGACGACGTACCGACCATGGCCGACCGGCTCTCCCGCTACCCGGAGCGGCTCGGCATCTGGGGTCAGATCCCGCGTCCGATCGACGTCCGCTACGTCGGCGAGCCCGGCTGGGTCCGCCCCGGCGACCGTCCCGCCGAGCCGCACCAGCGGGTCTGGATGCGCATCGACGGCAAGCTTCCCGACGATCCGCTGCTGCACGCGTGCGCGCTGACGTACGCCTCCGACCTGACGCTGCTGGACTCGGTGCTGTCGGTCCACGGCGAGGTGTGGGGGCCCGGTGGCGTGGTCGGCGCGAGCCTGGACCACGCGCTCTGGTTCCACCGGTCGTTCCGGGCCGACGAGTGGTTCCTCTACGACTGCTGGAGCCCGTCCGCCTCGGGTGCCCGGGGCCTGGCCACCGGCCGGATGTTCACCACAAAGGGCAACCACATCGCCAGCGCCGTCCAGGAGGGCCTGCTGCGCCGCGTCGGCGCCTGAGGTGCAAGGCGGGGCCCCCTCTTAACGCCTCCGGTAGAGGCGGGGCCCCTTTTTAACACGTACGGCGGCGGCCGGGTCCCGCTCGACGTCCGGTCGCGGGTCGGGGGACCGGTCGGCTGAGCAGGCGACTAACCTTGCCGGCATGCGTCTCTCCGCCCGGGTCGACTATGCCCTCCGTGCGGCTGCCGAGCTGGCCTCGGTCGCCGAGGGCACGACCTCCGGGCGGAGCCGGCCGGTGACCGCCGAACAGATCGCCCGGTCACAGGACATCCCGCCGAAGTTTCTTGAGAGCATCCTGCTCCAACTGCGCCGGGGCGGCGTCGTGCACGCCCAGCGTGGCCCCGAGGGCGGCTACTGGCTGGCCCGCCCGGCCGCGGAGATATCCCTGGCCGAGGTGATCCGGGTGATCGACGGGCCGCTCGCGCACGTCCGCGGGCAACGCCCGGAGCAGCTCGGCTACCAGGGCGCGGCCCGCGCCTTGCAGGACGTGTGGATCGCGTTGCGGGCCAGTGAGCGGGAGATTCTGGAGCTGGTCACCATCGCCGACGTGGCCGCCGGGCAGCTGCCGGGCCGGGTGAACGAGCTGGCCGCCGACCCGCGCGCCTGGAGCTGACGACTCTCCGACGGGCCGTCCGGCGCGTCTCACCAACCGGATGGGGGACTTGACCGAGGACGCCTCCGTGCCGCATTGTCGACCAAGTCGATAGGAGATGCCGAAAAGTCAGGGGGCGCTCGTGCGCAAGCTGTTGGTCCTCGCCCTCGTCGGGCTCGCCGCGCAACTGGTCGACGGCGCGCTCGGCATGGCCTACGGGTTGACCTCCTCGACCCTGCTCCTCTTCGCCGGTGTCGCGCCGGCCGCCGCGTCCGCCTCGGTGCACCTCGCCGAGATCGGCACCACGCTCGCCGCCGGCGTGGCCCATTGGCGCTTCGGCAACGTCGACTGGAAGGTGGTCGCCCGGATCGCGCTGCCCGGCGCGCTCGGCGCGTTCGCCGGGGCCACGTTCCTCAGCTCCATCTCCACCGAGTCGGCCGCCCCGTGGATGGCCGCGATCCTGTTCACCCTCGGCGCGTACCTGCTGGTCCGTTTCTCCCGGCCGCTGCGGGCCAACCGCGCCGCCGGCCGGCTGCGCAGTCGCTTCCTCGCCCCGCTCGGCCTGGTCGCCGGCTTCGTCGACGCCACCGGCGGCGGCGGATGGGGTCCGGTCGCCACCCCGGCCCTGCTGGTCTCCGGGCGGATGGAACCCCGCAAGGTCATCGGCTCGGTGGACACCTCCGAGTTCGTGGTCGCCGGCGCGGCCAGCCTCGGCTTCCTGATCGGCCTCGGGTCCGACGGCTTCCTGCTGCCCACCGTGGCCGCGCTCCTGATCGGCGGCCTGATCGCGGCGCCGATCGCGGCCTGGCTGGTCCGCATCGTGCCGGCCCAGGTGCTCGGCGCCGTCATCGGCGGCGTGATCGTGCTGACCAACGCCCGTACCCTGCTGCGCGCCGGCGACCTCGGCGGCCCGGTGCCGGCCCTGGTCTACGCCGTGCTCGGCGCGGGCTGGCTGGCCGCCGTGGTGCTGGCGGTGCGGGCCCTGCGCCGCGTCCGCCGGGCACGGGCCACGGTCGAGGCGGCGCTCGCCGCCACTCCGGCCGACGCCGTCGTGTCCGACGCCGCGGGGTCCGACACCGTCGTCCCGGGGTCCGCCGCGGGCGCGGCGCCGATTGCCGAGGCGGCGGATCCGGCGGTCGCGGCGGTGGATCCGGCGGTCGAGGCCGCTCCGGCCGTTGCCGCCGCCGCCCCGGCCGTCGAGGCCGAGCCGTCCCGGCGGCTTGCCGCCGCCGTCGAGGGCTGAGTCTCCACCGGTACGGACGAGCCGCGGGCCGCTCCGGTCCGGCTCCCCGCCAGGCGTCGCCCACCCTGGGCGTGTGTCCACGCCATCGCGCGCTCGCCGACGCCGCAGGCGTGAGCCGACGCCGGGGGTGTTAACCGGGGGCCCTTCCTCTACCGAAAACGTTAACAAGGGCCCCCGCCTTAACCCCCTGCTTGTGGGGCGTGGGGTGGTGTCTTAGGCTGGCGGGGCACGGGAGCTAATTACATGCGTCGATGTCTGACGTTCCGTCGCGTCAACGCGCGTGCACACTTCCCGCCGGCCCGGGCAGGCCGGCGTCGCCGCGTGCCTGACCTTCGCGAAAGGCAACCCCGTGCACCACACCACCTCACGCCGGATCGCACTGCTCGCCGCGGTCTCGGCGGCCACCCTGACGGCGGGCGCGCTCACCACCATGACGGCCTCGGCCGCGGCCGCCGCCTGCCGGGTCGACTACCGGGTCACCAACCAGTGGGGCGGCGGCTTCGGCGCCGACGTCACCGTGACCAACCTCGGCGATCCGGTCAACGGCTGGACGCTCGGTTGGAGCTTCGCCAACGGTCAGCAGGTCGTCCAGGCTTGGAACGCCACGGTCAGCCAGTCCGGCGCCCAGGTCACCGCCCGCGACGCCGGTTACAACGCCACGATCGGCACCGGTGGCACCGCCAACTTCGGCTTCAACGGCTCGTGGAACAACGCCTCCAACCCGGCCCCGACCACGTTCACGCTCAACGGCACCACCTGCACCGGCGCGCCCCCGACCGCGACGCCGACGACGTCCGGTCCGACGACTCCGCCACCCACCACGCCGCCACCGACCGAACCGCCGCCCACCACCACGCCGCCGCCCACCACCCCGCCGGCCGGCGCCAAGCAGATGGAGAAACTCGACCGTGGGCTGGTGAGTGTCCGCTCCGGCAGCGGGAACCTGGTGTCCTGGCGACTGCTCGGCACCGAGACCTCGGGTGTGTCGTTCAACCTCTACCGGGGCGGCACGAAGGTCAACGGCAGTCCGATCACCGGCGCCACCAGCTACCTGGACAACGGTGCGTCCGCCGGGTCCGCGTACACCGTGCGGGCTGTGGTGAACGGCGCCGAGCAGGCGGCGTCCGCCCCGGCGTTGCAGTTCGCCAACGGCTACCTGGACGTCCCGATCCAGGCCCCGCCGGGCGGCACCACGCCGAGCGGCGAGTCCTACAGTTACTCCGCCAACGACGCCAGCGTCGGCGACCTCGACGGCGACGGCCGCTACGAGTTCGTGCTCAAGTGGGACCCGTCGAACGCCAAGGACAACTCGCAGTCCGGCTACACCGGCAACGTCTACGTCGACGCGTACACCCTCACCGGCACGCGGCTGTGGCGCATCGACCTGGGCCGCAACATCCGCGCCGGGGCCCACTACACCCAGTTCCAGGTGTACGACTACGACGGCGACGGCGACGCCGAGGTGGCCATGAAGACCGCCGACGGCTCCCGCTCCGGCACCGGCCAGGTGATCGGCTCCTCCTCGGCCGACTACCGCAACTCCAGCGGCTACGTGCTCGCCGGCCCGGAATACCTGACCATGTTCGACGGCCGCACCGGCGCGGCGCTGTCCACGGTCAACTACGACCCGCCGCGCGGCACCGTCTCGTCCTGGGGCGACTCGTACGGCAACCGGGTCGACCGGTTCCTCGCCGGCACCGCCTACCTGGACGGCCAGCGCCCGTCACTGATCATGGCGCGTGGCTACTACACCCGGGCGGTGATCGCCGCGTGGGACTTCCGCAACGGGTCGCTGACCAAGCGCTGGACGTTCGACTCCAACTCCTCCGGCAACGGCGCCGCCGCCGGCCAGGGCAACCACCAGCTCTCCGTGGCCGACGTGGACAACGACGGCCGCCAGGAGATCGTGTACGGGGCGGCCACCATCGACGACAACGGCCGGTTGCTCTACTCCACCGGCAACGGGCACGGCGACGCGCTGCACGTCGGCGACCTCGATCCGTCCCGTTCCGGCCTGGAGGTCTTCAAGGTGGACGAGGACGGCAGCAAGCCCAGCTCGTGGATGTCCGACGCGCGTACCGGCCAGATCCTCTGGCAGACGTCGCCGAACGGCGACAACGGCCGTGGCGTCTCCGGTGACGTCTGGGCCGGCAGCCCGGGCGCGGAGTCCTGGTCGTCGGCGGCGGACGGCCTGCTCAACACCCGCGGGCAGAACGTCGGCCGCAAGCCGTCCTCGGCGAACTTCCTGATCTGGTGGGACGGTGACCCGGTCCGCGAGCTGCTCGACGCCACCAAGATCGACAAGTATGGCACCGGCGGCGAGACCCGGCTGCTCACCGGCAGCAATGTCGCGTCCAACAACGGCACCAAGTCCACCCCGGCGCTCTCCGGCGACATCCTCGGCGACTGGCGCGAGGAGGTGGTGTGGCGCACCTCCGACAGCTCAGCGCTGCGCATCTACAGCACGCCCGTCACCACGGGCCTGCGCCTGCCGACCCTGATGCACGACCCGCAGTATCGGGTGGCCGTCGCCTGGCAGAACACCGCCTACAACCAGCCGCCGCACCCGAGTTTCTTCCTCGGTGACGGCATGAGCACGCCTGCCGCGCCGAACATCTACCTGCGCTGAGGCGAAAAAGGCACCGGGTCGCCGGCCGCGGAATCCGCTCCGCCGGCGACCCGGTGCACCACACCGCAGCATTCCCGACCCGTCCCGACCGGGAATGCCGTACCACCACCGAGGACTAAGTTATGCGCCCCACGCGACGCTGCGGTGACGTGGCTATGAAGAGCGTGTTTCAGCCGTCCCGGCGCAGGCCGCCGGCGACCTTCTCGGCGATCAACTCGTACGAGCGGACCCGGTCGGCCACGTCGTAGACCATCGCGGTCAGCATCAACTCGTCCGCGCCGGTGCGCTCCAGCAACTCCCCGAGCTGCCGGGCCACCGTCTCCGGTGAACCGGTCGCCTGGCCGTCGCGGCGCTGCGCCACGAACTCCCGCTCCAGCTCCGAGTACGGGTAGGCCGCCGCCTCCTCCGGCGTCACCAGCGGCTCCGGCCGCCCCGAGCGCAGCTTCAGGAACGACAACCCGGCCGGCCCGGCCAGCCACTCCGCCCGCTCGTCGGTCTCCGCGCACACCGCGTTCACCGCCACCATCGCGTACGGCCGATCCAGCCACCGCGACGGCCGGAAGTGCTGCCGGTAGAGCCGCAACGCCGGGATCGTGTGCTGCGAGCTGAAGTGGTGCGCGAAGGAGAACGGCAACCCGAGCAGGCCGGCGAGCTGGGCGCTGAACCCGCTCGACCCGAGCAGCCACACCTGCGGCGACTGCCCCCGCCCCGGCGTCGCCGTGATCGGACCGGGCTCCTCGCCGCTGAAGTAGTTCATCAGGTCGGCCAGCTCACGCGGGAAGTGCTCGGCGGACAGGCCCTCCATGGTGCGGCGCAGCGCCAACGCGGTCACCTGGTCGGTGCCGGGCGCCCGCCCGATGCCCAGGTCGATCCGGCCCGGGTGCAGCGCGTCCAGGGTGCCGAACTGCTCCGCCACCACCAGCGGCGCGTGGTTGGGCAGCATCACCCCACCGGAACCCAACCGGATCGTGGTGGTGTTGGCGGCCAGGTGCGCCAGCAGCACCGCCGGCGCCGAACTGGCGATCGCCGGCATGTTGTGGTGCTCGGCCACCCAGAACCGGCGGTAGCCCAGCTCCTCGGTGCGCCGGGCCAGCTCGGTGGTGTGCCGCAGCGCCTCACCGGCACTGCCGGTCGCGGCCACCGGGGCAAGGTCAAGAACAGACATCGGTACGTCGATCACGCCCTGGTGCAACCCGCCACCTGCCGGAATTGTTCCGTCGGGTGGGTCAGCCCATACCCCGGGCCTGCTCGAAGATGAGGCTGGTCTGGGTGTGCTGGACCGCCGGATCCACCGCCAGATGGTCGAGCACGAAGTCCCGCAGCGCGTCCCCGGACGCCGCCCGCACGTGCAACACGTAGTCCTCCGCGCCCGCCACGTGGAACACCGACACCACCCCCGGCAGCCGCACCGACCGGGCCCGGAACGCGTCCACCGCGGCCCGTTCGTGCGCGGTCAGCCGCACCGACACCAGCGCCTGCAACGGCAGCCCCACCGCCGCCGGATCCACGTCGGCGTGGAACCCGCGGATCGCCCCGCACTCACGCAAGGCCCGGGTCCGGGTCAGGCACGTCGACGGGGCCACCCCCACCCGCTCGGCGAGCGCGTTGTTCGGCAGCCGGCCGTCCGCGGTCAGCTCGGTCAGGATCGCGCGGTCCACGTCGTCCAGCCCGGAGAACTGCCGTACATCATTCGGTGCGAGAGGCATGCCGCCATCCTCCACCGAAGATGCGTACGGCGAAAGCATGATCACCAGAATCTTGTTCGTTTCTCTTGCCCTTCGGTGTGAGGATGTTCGACGCTTCCGGGCATGACAGCCGTGGACACCGCAGCCGTGCACGCCGGGCGTGACGACCTCGCCGGCCTCGGCGTCCACGTCCCGCCCATCGACCTCTCCACCACCAACCCCCTGCCCTCGGTGGCCGACGGCGGCGACGACTACGAGACCCTCGCCACCGGCGGCACCCTCCCGGCCGGCGGCAGCGCCGTCTACCAGCGGCTCTGGAACCCCACCGTGGCCCGCTTCGAAACCGCCCTCGCCCAGCTCGAAGGCACCGCCGAGGCGGTCGCCTTCGCCAGCGGCATGGCCGCGCTCACCGCCACCCTGCTCGCCGCCACCCGCGACGGGAAACGCCACGTCGTCGCCGTCCGCCCCCTCTACGGCGGCACCGACCACGTCCTCGCCACCGGCCTGCTCGGCACCGAGGTCACCTGGGCCCGCGCCGACGACGTCGCTGCCGCGATCCGCTCCGACACCGCCCTGGTCGTCGTCGAGACCCCGGCCAACCCGACCCTCGACCTGGTCGACATCGCCGCGCTCGCCACCGCCGCCGGCGACGTCCCGCTGCTCGTCGACAACACCGTCGCCACCCCGGTGCTCCAACAACCCGCCCGGCACGGCGCCACCCTCGTCCTGCACAGCGCCACCAAGAGCATCGGCGGCCACGGCGACGTCCTCGCCGGCGTCGTCGCCTGCGCGCCCGACTGGGCGGCCCGGCTCCGCCAGGTCCGCGCCGTCACCGGCGCCGTCCTGCACCCGCTCGGCGCGTACCTGCTGCACCGCGGCCTCCAGACCCTGCCGCTGCGGGTCCGCGCCCAGCAGGCCGGCGCCGAGAAGCTCGCCGCCTGGCTCGCCGGCCACCCGGCCGTCGAACGGGTCCACCACCCGTCCCGGCACGACCCGGCCGGCCTGGTCGGCCGCCAGATGTCCGGCGGCGGCAGCCTGCTCGCCTTCGAGGTACGCGGCGGCGCGCCCGCCGCGGCCACGGTCGCCGGCGCCTGCGAGCTGATCACCCACGCCGTTTCGCTCGGCGGCGTCGACACGCTGATCCAGCACCCGGCCTCGCTGACCCACCGGCCGGTCGAGGGCGACGCGAAGCCGGGCGGCGCGCTGCTGCGGGTCTCGGTCGGGCTGGAGGACCCGGAGGACCTGCGCGCGGACCTGGCCCGGGCGCTCGCGTCGATCTGACGCGTGCCGGTGCGGTGCCGGCAACGGCCGCCGGAGTCCTGCCCACAGCGTGCCGTCCGGTCAGGACTTCGGGCCGACGTGCTGGTCCAGCGCGGCGACCGCCTCCCGCCGGGCCACCGACAGGGACCACGGCAGGTTCATCCGCCACGCGATACCGAGCAGGTCGAGGGCCCACTGGCAGAGCGCCATGATGTCGGTGGAGCGGTTGGAGAACATGTAACGGGGATAGACGTACTCCTTTCCGCGGACGACGACCCGGTTGGCGAAGCGGCAGCCGTCGGAGTGGAACAGGCCGCGCAGGAAGTGGCCCGGGTGTGCCTCGACGATGATCCGTTGCCAGTCCGTGAGGACAATCGGGCGCTCGTGCTTCTTGCCCGGCCCGTGCTGGGGAAACAGGCACGGCCAGTGGAGCGCGGTGCTCTGCACGGCGACGCAACCCCGCTTCTGGATGCGCTGCACCTTGTTGGCCAGGACCGCGCGCATCGCGGCGTCGCACTGCTCGATCAGGTTCGGCCAGGCGTCGGCGCAGTAGATCCGGAGCACCGGTGTCCGGTCGGTGCTTCCGTTGCCGCCCCGGCCAGGAAGGCCCACCCGAGCAGGTAGGCGTAGGCAGCCTGATCGGGTGGGCCTTCCTGGCCGGGGCGGCAACGGAAGCACCGGACCGCGCTACCGAAGATCGCCGGTTCGGGCCGGTCGACGCACCAGTGCCAGACCGTGGTGTAGGGCAGGGAGAGGCTGCGGGCCACGGAACGGATGTTGTGACCCCGGGCGCGAAGGGCGCGGGCTCGTGCCCGCATTTCGGGAGGATGCACAGCAGCATCCTCGAACACGTGTATGACAAGAAGTGCCGGGAGCGGGATTCGAACCCGCAAGCCCTTTCGGGCAGAAGTGTTTGAGACTTCCGTGTATGCCGTTCCACCATCCCGGCGGGGTGGGGTAACTGTACCCGACTACGCTCATGCGGGAGCATGGGTGGTGACCGTGCCGGGATCGATGGTGGGAGTGGCTCGTGGGCGAGATGCAGACGGATGCCGAGCGCAAGCGCGTTCTGATCGCCGAGGACGAGGCGCTGATCCGACTGGACCTGGCCGAGATGCTTGTCGAGGAGGGCTACGAGGTGGTCGGCGAGGCCGGCGACGGGGAGACCGCCGTCCGGCTCGCCGAGGAGCTCAAGCCGGATCTGGTCATCCTCGACATCAAGATGCCGATCATGGACGGGCTGGCCGCCGCCGAGCGGATCGCCGGCGCGCGCATCGCCCCGGTGATCATCCTGACCGCGTTCAGCCAGCGTGACCTGGTCGAGCGCGCGCGGGCGGCCGGCGCGATGGCCTACCTGGTCAAGCCGTTCCAGAAGAGCGACCTGGTGCCGGCGGTGGAGATCGCGTTGTCCCGCTACTCCGAGGTGGCCGCGCTGGAGGCGGAGGTGGCCGGTCTGACCGATCGGCTGGAGATCCGCAAGACCGTGGAGCGGGCCAAGGGCGCGCTGATGACGACGTACGGGATGACCGAGCCCGAGGCGTTCAAGTGGATCCAGCGCACCGCGATGGACCACCGGATGACCATGAAGGAGGTCGCCGAGCGGATCCTCGCCGAGACCGCCGGCGGCGAGGTGGCGCAGCCCGCCTCCTGACCCGGCGGCCGGTTCCCGGCGTCGCCTCCGATCGATACGGTTGTCGCCATGCGACGTCCGCTGGCGGTGCTCGGCCTGCTCGTGACGCTGGTGGCTGCCTGCCGGGCGCCCGAGGCGCCCGCCCCCGCGCCCGAGCCGCTGCGTCCAGCCTGGCAGCCGGTCGATCTGCCGCTCCCGTCGGGTCTTTCCGGCCGGGTGGCGTTGCGGGACGCCGCGGCCTGCGGGGGCCGCTGGTTCGTGGTGGGCGCGGTGCTGGACGCCGACGGGGTCCCGCATCCGGCGGCGTGGTCGAGTGTGGACGCCCGTGCCTGGACCGCGCTGCGTCCGGTGCCGCGCAGCCCGTACGGCCCGGAGAATCTGCTCACCGCGGTCGGCTGCCGGGACGGGCGACCGGTGGCGGTCGGTGGCCGCAGCGGCGGGGTGCACGGCAACCCCCGGATCAGCACCTGGCGCCTGGACGCCGACGGTGCGCTGGTGGAGGTGCCGGCGGAGTTCGAGGTGTTCGGTGGGCCGGACGCGGTGAACGTGGGCCGGGTCGTGGGTGGGCCGGGCGGCTGGTTGATCTCCGGGAACCGGGCCACCGGCGCGGCCGCGTGGGTGTCGGCGGACGGGTCGGACTTCCGTCTGGTGAGTGGCGTGCCGGGGTTGGCCACGGACGGGGCGGGCCGGCCGTGGGTGGCCGACGGCGCGGCGGCCGGGTCGGGGTGGCTCATGGTGGGCTCGGTGCTGCCGTCGGGGCGTACCGGAACGGACGCGGCGGTGTGGACGTCGCCGGACGGGTCGGCCTGGCGGCGCGCGGTGCTGCCCGGCGGTGGCGTCGACCAGGACCTGCAACGGGTGGTCCGGGTGGGCGACCGGGCGGTGGCGGTGGGCCGGCGGGGCGACGGCCTGGGCGCGTGGGTGGCCGAGGGCGACGACTGGCGGCCGGGTGGCGACGTTCCGGGTGGCGCGGAGCGGCCGGGTCGGGTCTGGGGTCTGTCGGCGCGGGGTGACGGCGCGTTCGCCGTGGTGGCCGGCGTGGCGTCGGAGGCGGGCTGGTTTTCGCCGGACGGTGGCCGGTGGTCGCCGGTGGCGCTGCCGGTGGCGGTTCCGTGGGGTAACGACAGGTCGGTCGCGGTGGCGGCGGCGGGTGATGTCGCCCTGCTGTCGGTGGACGACGGGGTGCGGGCGCGGGTGTGGTCGGCGCGGGGGGCGTGGCGGCCCGCCTGAGCTTTTCACCAGCGTGTTTCCGGCAGGTGTCGGATGTCCGATGGTCCCCCCGGTGATCCCGGTGTGTTACACCACCGCTGTGAATCCGGCCACTCAACGTAACGGTTAGGTCAACCCCGCTTCTCAGGTCTACCTTCGGCACCCGCCGGTGGGATAACGTCCCGGCCCAGACCGGGATCGCGGTCGGTCCGGCCAACCCTCGCAAGGTCCAATTCGCGCTGGGTGGTTTCCGGGCCTTCGGACGGAGGAGGGTACGAGCCGTGAGGCAGAAGCTCGCACGGGTGCTCGGTGGTGTGGTCATCGGCGCGCTCGTTTTCAGTGGCGCGGCCTGCAAGGCTGACAGTGGTGATGACGCGGGTGGCGGCAGCAAGGCCGCCTGCGACCTGAAGATCGGCTTCTTCGGCCCGCTGACCGGCGACGCCGCGGGTCTCGGTATCCACATGCGCAACGGCACCAAGCTGGCCATCGACCAGTACAACAAGGACAACGCGGACTGCAAGGTCAACCTGGAGGAGTACGACTCGCAGGGTGACCCGGCCAAGGCGCCGGCGCTGGCCCAGAAGGCAGCCGGCGACAGCAAGGTCGTCGGCGTCGTCGGCCCGGCGTTCTCGGGTGAGTCGGAGGTGGCCGACCCGATCTTCGACGAGGCCGGCCTGCCGATCATCACGCCGTCGGCCACCCGGCCGAGCCTGAGCACCAAGGGCTGGAAGATCTTCCACCGGGGCGTCGGCAACGACACCTCGCAGGGTCCGGCCGCCGGCCGTTACATCAAGGACGTGCTGAAGGCCGACAAGGTCTACGTGGTGGACGACCAGTCGGCGTACGGCGCGGGTCTGGTGGACGAGGTGAAGAAGGTCCTCGGCGCGGTCGCGGGCGAGGACAAGATCCAGGTCAAGCAGACCAACTTCTCCGCAGTGGTCACCAAGATCCAGAGCAGTGGCGCGAACGTCCTCTTCTTCGGTGGCTACTACACCGAGGCCGGCCTGCTGCTCAAGCAGCTCAAGGGCGCGGGCTGGAAGGGCACGATGGTCGCCGGTGACGGTGTCAACGACGCCAACTTCATCAAGGTGGCCGGCCAGCAGGTCGCCGAGGGCACGATCCTGACCTGCCCGTGCGCCCCGGCCACGGCGGCCAAGGGCTCGTTCGTGACCGACTACAAGGCCGCGTTCGACAACGCCGAGCCGGGCACCTACGCCGACGTGTCGTACGACATCACGAAGATCATGCTGGCGGGCATCAAGGACGGCAAGGGCACCCGCGCGGACCTGCTGAGCTTCATCAAGTCCTACGACAAGACCGGTGACGCGACCGGCGTGGCCTACAAGTTCGAGTCCACCGGCGAGCTGGACCCGGCGCAGGTCATCGTGTGGGCGTTCAAGGTGAACGCGGGCAAGGTCGTCCCCGACATCGAGATCCCCAAGAGCTGACCGGTTCATCCGGTCCTGTCACGGGACACCAGGCGTGCGGCCGGGAGTGAGTTTCTCCCGGCCGCACGGCTTGGCCGCACAGTTGGAGCCCCCATTTGAACTTCGATGAGCTCTTCGGGAACTTCCCGGCGCTGACCATCACCGGGCTGGAGCAGGGCGCTATCTACGCGCTCATCGCCCTCGGCTACACCCTGGTGTACGGCGTTCTACGCTTGATCAACTTTGCGCACTCCGAGGTCTTCATGGTCGGTACCTTCACCGCCCTGTGGACCTGGCAGGCCCTCGGCTACGACCAGAACTCGCCCGCACCGGCCCTCGGCCCGCTGATCCTGGCGGTGGTCGCCGGTCTCGCGGTGGCGATGGTCGCCTCGGCCGCCACGGCGGTCACCGTCGAGCTGGTGGCCTACCGTCCGCTGCGGAAGCGCAACGCGCCGCCGCTGGCCTTCCTCATCACCGCGATCGGCGCCTCGTTCGTGCTCGCCGAGTCCTTCGGCATCGGCACCAGCCGCGCGCCGTTCGGCATGGCGACGATGATCCCGCAGGAGCCGGTGTTCACCGTCTTCGGCGCCGACGTGACAAACCTCCAGTTGGTGATCCTCGGCGTCACGCTTGTCATGATGGTGGCGTTGGACCAGTTCGTGAACCGCAGCCGGCTGGGCCGCGGCATCCGCGCGGTGGCCCAGGACGCGGACACCGCCGCCCTGATGGGCGTCAACAAGAACCGGGTCATCCTGTTGGTCTTCGTGCTCGGCGGCCTGATGGCCGGCGTCGGCGCGCTGCTGTGGGACCTGCGGTTCAGCTACACCAAGTTCAACGTCGGCTTCCTGATCGGGCTCAAGGCGTTCTCGGCCGCGGTGCTCGGCGGCATCGGCAACCTGCGCGGCGCGCTGCTCGGCGGCCTGCTGCTCGGGGTGGCGGAGAACTACGCCGCCGGCCTGTTCGGCGGCGACTGGAAGGACTTCACCGGCTTCGTGCTGCTGATCGTGCTGCTGATGTTCCGGCCGACCGGTCTGCTCGGCGAATCTCTCGGGAGGGCGCGCGCATGACCGCCACCGTGGACAAGAAACGGACCGGGGGCTTCACGAGCCGCTGGGCCGCCATGCCCAGGCAGGTGCGCTGGGCGGCGATCGCGGCGCTGATCGTGCTGCTCTACATCCTGCCGAACAAGTGGTTCTACGAATACCTGGGCTTCCCGATCGGCAGCGAGTACTTCGCCCTCTACACCACCCGCTCGGACTTCGCCGGGGTGCTCTTCGACACCGCCGTGTTCGTGCTGCTGGCCGTGGGCCTCAACGTGGTGGTCGGTTTCGCCGGCCTGCTCGACCTGGGCTACTTCGGCTTCTACGCGCTCGGCGCGTACACGGTCGCGTTGCTCACCTCGCCGGAGAGCCGGTTCGGCACGGACTGGCCGTGGCTGGCGGCGGTGCCGCTGGCGGTGATGGTGGCGATGGTCTCCGGTGTGATCCTCGGTGGCCCGACGCTGCGCCTGCGCGGTGACTACCTGGCCATCGTGACGCTCGGCTTCGCCGAGATGATCCGGTTGTACGCGGCCCGCCAGGACGGCCTTCTCCAGGGCCAGCGGGGCATTCCGGCGATCCCGCACCCGCCGGGCAGCGGCAGCGACGGCAAGGCGCTGTTCGGGGTGGTCGACTCCCGGCCGTACTACTGGCTCATGCTGACGCTGATCCTGGTCGTGCTGGTGCTGATCCGGAACCTGGCCAACAGCCGGGTCGGCCGGGCCTGGGTGGCGATCCGGGAGGACGAGGACGCCGCCGAGGTGATGGGCGTGCCCACGTTCAAGTACAAGCTGTGGGCGTTCGCGATCGGGGCGGCGGTGGCCGGCCTGACCGGCGCGGTCTTCGCCGGCAAGCAGACGTTCATCAACTCGGACCAGTTCGTGCTGGAGAGTTCCATCCTGGTGCTCGCCGCGGTGATCCTCGGCGGGGCCGGCAACATCAAGGGCGCCATCGTCGGCGGCGCGGTCACCTGGTACCTGCCGGAGTGGCTGCGTGGCGTCGGCGACCTCCTCGGGCTGGAGTTCGACGCCGCCGAGTACCGGATCCTGGTGTTCGGCCTCGTGGTCATCATCATGATGATCTTCCGGCCGCAGGGTCTGGTGCCCAACCGGCGGCGGGCGGCCGAGCTCGCCGACCGGCGCAAGGAAGCGGTTCCCCAGGAGGCGGTGCCCAATGAGTGAGCCGCAGATGCACAGCGAGCGCGACGCGACGAGCGAGCGGGACATCGCCGACGACGGGCGCAGCACGGTCGGCACGCCGCCGGAGTCCGGTTCGGACACGCCGGTGGAGCCGACGCCGGGCGACACCGCGCCGGCCGGTCGCGAGCCGCTGCTGGAGGTCGACCACGTCACCCTCCGCTTCGGCGGCGTGGTGGCGCTGAACGACGTCGCGTTCACCCTCTACAAGGGGGAGATCCTCGGCCTGATCGGCCCGAACGGCGCCGGCAAGACGACCTGCTTCAACGCGATGACGGGCGTCTACCGGCCCACCGAGGGCGAGATCCGGTTCGCCGGACAGCGGATCAACGGCAAGCGCCGGAGCTGGATCACCAAGGCGGGCATCGCCCGCACGTTCCAGAACATCCGGCTGTTCCCGGAGATGACCGCGCTGGAGAACGTCATGGTGGGCGCGGACGCCCACCACAAGACCAGCGTGATCTCCGCGATGCTGCGGCTGCCACGGCACTGGCGGGAGGAGCGGGAGGGCCGGGAGAAGGCCCGCGAACTGCTGCGCTTCGTCGGTATCGAGCGCCGCGCGGGGGACCTGGCGCGCAATCTCTCGTACGGCGAGCAGCGCCGGCTGGAGATCGCGCGGGCCCTGGCGACCGACCCGAGCCTGCTCTGCCTGGACGAGCCGGCCGCCGGCTTCACCCCGGCGGAGAAGGAGGAACTGCTCGGGCTGATCCGGAAGATCCGCGACAATGGCACCACGGTGTTGCTGATCGAGCACGACATGCGACTCGTCATGGGCGTGACCGACCGGATCGTGGTGCTGGAGTTCGGCAAGAAGATCGCCGAGGGCCTGCCGGCCACGGTCCGCGAGGACCCGAAGGTGATCGCCGCGTACCTGGGGGTGCCGACCGATGCTGCTTGAGATCAAGGACCTGACGCTGCTGTACGGGCGGATCCAGGCGCTGCACGGGATCAGCCTGCACGTCAACGAGGGTGAGGTGGTGGCCCTGATCGGCGCGAACGGCGCCGGCAAGACCACCACCATGCGGGCCATCTCCGGGCTGCGCCCGGTGGCCGAGGGCTCGATCGTCTTCAACGGCACCGACGTCACCAGGATGCGGGCCGACCTGCGGGTGATCCGGGGCATCGGGCAGGCGCCCGAGGGTCGCGGCGTCTTCCCCGGCATGACGGTCATCGAGAACCTGGAGATGGGCGCGTACACCCGGCGGGACCGGGCCGGCATCGCCGAGGACATGAAGATGGTCATGGACCTCTTCCCGCGGCTGCACGAGCGGCGCAAGCAGGCCGGCGGCACGCTCTCCGGTGGCGAGCAGCAGATGTTGGCGGTGGGCCGGGCGCTGATGGCCCGCCCGAAGCTGTTGCTGCTCGACGAGCCTTCGATGGGTCTCGCGCCGATGCTGATCCAGCAGATCTTCGAGATCATCACCCGGATCAACGAGCAGGGCACCACCATCCTGCTGGTCGAGCAGAACGCCCAGCAGGCGCTCTCCCGGGCCCACCGGGCCTACGTGCTGGAGACCGGCCGGATCGTCAAGGAGGGCACCGGCCAGGAGCTGCTGCACGACCAGGCGGTCAAGGACGCGTACCTCGGCGTGGCCTGAGGTCGTACCGGCCGGCGGCCGGCCCTCCCCACGCCGGGGAAGGGCCGGCCGCCGTCGTCGGTGCGGCCGGGCCCGGCTTGTCGGGCGTACGGACTAGAGTCGCTGCCGTGACAGCTACGACGCCGCGCCTGCTCCTCGTCGACGGACATTCCCTGGCATACCGGGCGTTCTTCGCTCTGCCGGTGGAAAACTTCTCCACCACCACGGGGCAGCCGACAAACGCCGTCTACGGCTTCACCTCGATGCTGATCAACGTGCTCCGGGACGAGCAGCCGACCCACATCGTGGTCGCCTTCGACGTCTCCCGCCGGTCCTTCCGCACCGACAGATATGCCGAGTACAAGGCCGGCCGCAGCGAGACCCCGACCGACTTCAAGGGCCAGGTGAGCCTGGTCAAGGAGGTCCTCGCGGCGCTGCGGGTGCCGGTGGTGGAGGCGCCGGGCTACGAGGCCGACGACGTCATCGCCACGCTCGCCTGTCAGGCCCGCGACCAGGGCATGGACGTGCTGATCACCACCGGCGACCGGGACGCGTTCCAGCTCGTCGGCGACCAGGTCACCGTGCTCTACCCGCGCAAGGGCGTCTCCGACCTGGCCCGGATGGACCCGGCGGCGGTCGAGGCGAAATACGGTGTCCCGCCGGACCGCTACCGCGACCTGGCCGCGCTCGTCGGCGAGACGAGCGACAACCTGCCCGGCGTCCCCGGCGTCGGCCCGAAGACCGCAGCCAAGTGGATCAACCTGTACGGCGGTGTCGAGGGCGTGGTGGCCCGGGCCGACGAGATCAAGGGCAAGGCCGGCGAGAGCCTGCGCGAGCGCCTGGCCGACGTGATCCGCAACTACGAGATCAACTGCCTGGTCGCCGACCTGGAGCTTCCGGTGCGTCCCGAGGACGCCCGCTGGCAGGGCTGGGACCGGGAGGCCGTGCACCAGGTCTTCGACACGCTCCAGTTCCGCATCCTGCGGGACCGCCTCTACCAATACCTGGAGGCGGTCGAGCCGGAGGCCGAGGCCGGCTTCGAGCTGGCCGGCGAGGTGCTCACCGAGCCGGGCGCGCTCGCCGGCTGGCTGGACACCCACGCCGGGGCCGGCACGCCCGTCGGCCTGGCCGCCACGCTCGACACCGGCCCCAACCGCCGGCACACCGCCACCGTGACCGCGATGGCGCTCGCCACCACCGACGGCGCGGCGGCCTGGTTCGACCCGAGCCGGCTGGACGCCGGCGACGACGCCGCCCTGGCCGGCTGGCTGGCCGACGCCGGACGCCCGAAGGTGCTGCACGACAGCAAGCCGGCGGTGCTGGCGTTCGCCGCGCACGGCTGGGAGCTTCGGGGCATCGCCCGCGACACCCAGATCGCCGCCTACCTGGCCCGCCCCGACCAGCGTTCCTACGACCTCACCGACCTGGCGCTGCGCTACCTGCACCGGGAGCTGCGCGTCGACGCGCCGGAGACCGGCCAGCTCACCCTGGACGGGTTCGGTGACGAGGGCGCGGCCGAGCAGAACCTGATGCTCCAGGCCCGGGCCACGCTCGACCTGGCCGACGCGATCGACGCCGAGCTGTCCCGCGACGGCGAGCAGTCCGCCCGGCTGATGGCCGAGGTGGAGCTGCCGCTGATGCGGGTCCTCGCCGCCATGGAGCGCACCGGCATCGCCGCCGACACCGACTACCTCTCCGAGCTGGAGGCCCACTTCGCCGCCGAGGTGAAGGCCGCCGCGCAGAGCGCCTACGAGGTGGTCGGCCGGGAGTTCAACCTCGGCTCGCCCAAGCAGTTGCAGGAGATCCTCTTCACCGAGCTGGGCCTGCCCAAGACCAAGCGGATCAAGACCGGCTACACCACCGACGCCGACGCCCTCCAGTGGCTCTTCGCGCAGACCGAGCACCCGCTGCTGCACCACCTGCTGCGCCACCGTGACGTGGCCAAGCTCAAGTCGACTGTCGACGGGCTGCTCAAGTCGGTCTCCGACGACGGCCGGATCCACACCACGTTCAACCAGACGGTGGCCGCGACCGGGCGCCTGTCGTCCACCGAGCCCAACCTGCAGAACATCCCGATCCGCACCGAGGAGGGGCGGCGGATCCGGCGCGCGTTCGTCGTCGGCGAGGGCTACGAGTGCCTGCTCACCGCCGACTACAGCCAGATCGAGATGCGGATCATGGCACACCTGTCCGCCGACGACGCGCTGGTCGAGGCGTTCAACTCCGGGCACGACTTCCACGCCGCGACCGCCTCCTCGGTCTTCACCGTCGACGTCGGCGCGGTCACCGCCGACCAGCGCCGCAAGATCAAGGCGATGAACTACGGCCTGGCGTACGGGCTGAGCGCGTTCGGCCTGTCCCAGCAGCTCGGCATCACCGCCGAGGAGGCGCGCGGGCTGATGGAGAACTACTTCGCCGGGTTCGGCGGGGTCCGCGACTACCTCCAGGAGGTGGTGGCCCGGGCCCGGCAGGACGGCTACACCTCCACCATCCTGGGTCGCCGCCGCTACCTGCCCGACCTGGTCAGCGACAACCGGCAGCGCCGGGAGATGGCCGAGCGGATGGCGCTCAACGCCCCGATCCAGGGTTCGGCGGCCGACATCATCAAGGTCGCCATGCTGCGCGTCGACGGCGCGCTGCGCGACGCCGGCCTGCGGTCCCGGATGCTGCTCCAGGTGCACGACGAGCTGGTCTTCGAGGTCGCCCCGGGCGAGCGGGAGGCGCTGGAGGCCTTGGTGCGCAAGGAGATGGGCGCGGCCCACCCGCTGTCGGTGCCGATGGAGGTGTCCGTCGGCGAGGGCCGCGACTGGAACAGCGCCGACCACTGACCCACCCACCCGGTGTCCGTGTCGACCAAGGAGTTTGCGTCGCGAGGCGTGCGTGAGCACGACACGAACTCCTTGATCAACGCCCGGGGACGGGGGAGGGAGGGGGCGGTGCTGCGGCGTGCAGGGCGGCGGCCAGGCGGTCCCGGACGGTGATCTGGGCGGCGATCCGGGCGTTCAACACGGCCAGCCGGTCCCGGCCGACCTTGAGCCCGGCCGGTGACGGCGGCGCGGCGGCCACGTCACCGTCCAGGCAGGGCAGGAAGACCCGGACGTCGTCCAGGGTCAGGCCGGCGTCGAGCAGGTGGCGGATGTTGCGGACCCGCGTCACCACCGCCGGGTCGTACTCGCGGTATCCGTTCATCGCCCGGGTCGAGACGATCAGGCCGCGCTCCTCGTAGTGCCGCAGGGCACGAGGCGTGCAGCCCATCGCCCTCGCCACCTCGCCGATCCGCATGCGCCCGTCCCTTCAGGCGACCACCGCGCCCCCGTCCACCGGCAGCACCACGCCGGTGACGAACGCCGCCTCCGGGTCGCAAAGCCGCCGGATCGCCCAGGCTACTTCCTCGGGCCGGCCGATCCGCCCGGCCGGGGTGCGCGCGATCTGCCAGTCCCGAATCGCGGCTCGTTGCTCGGGCGACAGGCCGCCGTGCACGCCGATGGGCGTGTCGACCGCACCGGGCGCCACCGCCACCACCCGGACGCCCCGCGGTGCCAGCTCCACCGCCCAACTGCGGGTCAACGAGTCCAGCGCCGCCTTGCCCGCCGCGTACACCGAAGCGCCCGGCCAGGCGCGCGACCCGACGGACGTGGTGACGTTGACGAGCACGCCGCGAGTGTCGGCGAGCGCATCCACGGCGGCGTGCGCCAGCCGGATCGGAGCCAGCACGTTCGTCTCCATCTGCCGCCGCGCGGCGTCCTCGTCCAGGTCGGCCAGGGCGCCACCGCCGGCCACCCCGGCGTTGTTGACCAGCACGTCCAGCCGGCCGTACCGGTCGAGGGCGGCGTCGACGATCCGGGCGGGCGCGTCCGGCGCGGTGACGTCGGTGGTCAGCGGCACGATGCCGGGCCGGCCGGCAGCGGTCTCCGCCAGCGTCGCGGCCCGGCGGCCGACCGCGACGACCTGGTTGCCGGCGGCGGCGAAGGACTGCGCGGTGGCCCGGCCGATGCCGGTGCCCGCACCGGTGACCACGACGACGCGTGGGGTCCTGCGTGTCATACCGCCATGCTCCGACCCTGCTGTCAGCGGCAGGGTCAAGCGGCATGACCTCAGCCCTTGAGCGGGTCGTGGCCCCAGTTCATCAGCGACCAGCGCCACCTCGTGTCGCGGACGTCGCCGGACGGGCGCTGGGCCAGGTGCCGGTGCACGTACCCGACCACCTTGCGCATGTGCTTGTAGTCGGCGGCGGTGAGCTGGTCGCGCTTGCGGCGCAGCAGGTCCACGATCCGGCGGCCGGAGTCGTGCCCGACGGACTCGCCGCCCTTCGTGCCCGGCTTGTGCCAGCCGACGTGCTTGGACTCGTCGGTCTCCAGCCAGCGGGTCAGCTCGGCCGGCTTCATGTTCACCGCGTCGGTGAACTCCCGGTACGTCTGCTCCGGATCCTCACTGCGGCTCACGGCGCAGCACCTCCGGTCGGTGGGCGACGTCGCGACCCGAGTCGTCGTTGACGATCCGGTACTGCGGCTGTTCCGGGGAGGCGTTCACCGGGTGCCCGCGTACGTGGGTGCGCTCGGTCAGTTTCTCCTTGACCACGCCGTGCGCCCGGCCGCTGTGGCTGGCCCAGGAGACGTGGTCGCCGGCGCGGAACTCCTGCTCGGCCATGCCGTGCGGTTACCCGCCGCCGGGGGCGAGTAACGAGAGGAATCAGGGCCGGATCTCGGCGATCGGCAGCTTGAGGTCGAACGGTTCGGTCAGCTCGATCACCTCGCTGCCGTCGGTCACCAGCTCGTACTGGCGTTCGCCGCCCGGGCCGATCCGGTCCCCGAGGCGGTACGCGTGGAGGTGCACCGGCTCCTGCTCGATCCGCCAGTAGAACGGGATGCCGGCGGCGGCGTACTCGCCGGGCTTGGCGAACCGGTCCACCCGCCGGGTGCCGGGCGAGACGATCTCCACGGCGAGGACGACATCCGCCGGTCGGAGCCGGAAACGGTCAGTTGGCAGCCCGGCGCGGCACAGCAGCACGTCCGGCTGCCGGCTGGTGTTGGGGCTGAGCCCAACGCCGACGGGCAGGGACGCCTGGAGATGGATCGGCGCGTGGGACCGAAGCCAGTGCCACAGCAGGCCGACTATGGTCTGGTGGCCCATGGTGGGGGAGGGTGTCACCTGGATGACTCCGTCGACGAGTTCGACGCGGGGGGCGTCGTCCGGCAGGTTGAGCAGGTCGTCAAGCGTGTAGTCCGCACGCTGCTGCCGCATCGGGTCCGGACACCAGGGGCCAGGTGATGTCGGGATGGGTGCGGCGCTCATGCGAGGAGCCTAGCGCCGCACGGCGATGCTGACGTCGCACCGGGCGTGCGACGTGCTCAGCCCGCCGGCTTCTCGGTGACGAAGATGGCGGTGCCGGGGAAGAGCCGGCCGCGCAGCGGGCTCCACTGGCCCCACGTCCCCTTGTGTCCGGCCGGCCACTCCGGCTCCACCAAATCGAGCAGGCGGAAGCCGGCGCCGACCAGCTCCCGGATCCGGTCGCCGAGGGTACGGTGCTGCTCGACGTACGTGGCGGCGCCGTGTTCGTCCTGCTCGACGTAGGGGGAGCGGTCGAAGTACGGGTGCACGGCGGTCAGCCCGCCCTCGCCCGGGTCGTCGAGGAAGATCCAGCGCATCGGGTGGGTGACCGAGAAGACCCACCGGCCGCCCGGGCGCAACACGCGGGCCACCTCGCGCATCGCCGCCGCGGAGTCGTCCACGAACGGGATCGCCCCGAACGCGGTGCAGACCGTGTCGAAGGCGGCGTCGGCGAAGGGCAGGGCCAGCGCGTCGGCCTGGACCAGCGGTACGCGTACCCCGGTCCGGTCGGCGGCGTGCGCGGCGTGCCGCAACATGCCGGCGGACAGGTCCAGGGCGACCGGCCGGGCGCCCTGGGCGGCGAGCCAGCGGGCGGCGGCGGCCGCGCCGGCGCCGAGTTCGAGGATCCGCCGGCCGGTGACGTCGCCGAGCAGCCGGGCGTCGGCCTCGCGCAGACCCTCCGGGCACCAGACGAAGTCGACCTCGCCCAGGAACGCGCCGTGCTCGGCCTGGTAGGCGTCGGCGTCGGTGTCCCACCAGCCGCGGTTGGCGCGGCGGATCTCGGCGGCCCCGACCCGCCGGCGGGTCACCCTGTCGTCGTCCACCCGGTCCACGCTAGGGCCGGTCGGACACCGGGGTGCGGGCGGGGCGGCGTGTGACGGATGTGACGGACGAGACAGGCGTGGCGCCTTACCGCGCAAAATCTCCGCTTTCGCAGCGGATGCGGGCGCGGAGACCCGGGAGGGCTTGCACGCTGTGGTAATGCAGCGGGTAGGCTAGACGATGCGCTCGCGGATCGTGTGCCTCGGCAGGGAGCAGGTGTGCGGTCACCGGAGCCACTAATGATCTTCTCGCGTCGATCGTTCGGTGTGCCCGGCGACGGATCCGTTGGCGCGGAAGAGTCACCGCGACACCCATGCCCGCTGTGACAACCCATCCGACCGGAGCAACCGCCCACATGACGAGCAGCATCGAGGCCACCTCGAGCGCCAACAAGGTCACGCACGACGATCTCGGCTCTGAGGAAGCTTTCCTCGCCGCCATCGACGAGACCATCAAGTACTTCAACGACGGCGACATTGTCGAAGGCACCGTCGTCAAGGTCGATCGGGACGAGGTCCTGCTCGACATCGGCTACAAGACCGAGGGCGTGATCCCCTCTCGGGAGCTGTCGATCAAGCACGACGTGGACCCGGCCGAGGTCGTTTCGGTCGGCGACCACATCGAGGCCCTCGTCCTCCAGAAGGAGGACAAGGAGGGTCGGCTGATCCTCTCCAAGAAGCGGGCGCAGTACGAGCGGGCCTGGGGCACGATCGAGAAGATCAAGGACGAGGACGGCGTCGTCCGCGGTTCGGTCATCGAGGTCGTCAAGGGTGGTCTCATCCTCGACATCGGCCTGCGCGGCTTCCTGCCCGCGTCGCTCGTCGAGATGCGGCGCGTGCGCGACCTCCAGCCGTACGTCGGCCGTGAGCTCGAAGCCAAGATCATCGAGCTGGACAAGAACCGCAACAACGTGGTCCTGTCCCGCCGGGCCTGGCTGGAGCAGACGCAGTCCGAGGTGCGCACCGAGTTCCTCAACAAGCTCCAGAAGGGGCAGGTCCGCAAGGGCGTCGTCTCCTCGATCGTCAACTTCGGCGCGTTCGTCGACCTGGGTGGCGTGGACGGCCTGGTGCACGTCTCCGAGCTGTCCTGGAAGCACATCGACCACCCGTCCGAGGTCGTCGAGGTGGGCCAGGAGGTCGAGGTCGAGGTCCTGGACGTCGACCTGGACCGGGAGCGGGTCTCGCTGTCGCTGAAGGCGACCCAGGAGGACCCGTGGCGTCAGTTCGCCCGCACCCACGCGATCCAGCAGATCGTGCCGGGTAAGGTCACCAAGCTGGTGCCGTTCGGCGCGTTCGTCCGGGTGGACGACGGCATCGAGGGCCTGGTCCACATCTCCGAGCTGGCCGAGCGCCACGTGGAGATCCCGGAGCAGGTCGTGCAGGTCGGCTCCGAGGTCATGGTCAAGGTCATCGACATCGACCTGGAGCGTCGCCGGATCTCGCTGTCGCTCAAGCAGGCCAACGAGGGCTTCGTCGAGGGCGAGGAGCACTTCGACCCGACCCTCTACGGCATGGCCGCCACGTACGACAACGAGGGCAACTACATCTACCCGGAGGGCTTCGACCCGGAGACGGGCGAGTGGCTCGAGGGCTACGACAAGCAGCGCGAGACCTGGGAGAACCAGTACGCCGAGGCGCGTCAGCGCTGGGAGGCCCACACCAAGCAGGTGCAGACCTCCCGCGCCGCCGACGCCGAGGCCGCGGCCAACCCGGCTCCGCCCGCCACCTCCAGCAGCAGCACCTCGACCTCGACCTCGTCGGCCCCGAGCCGTCAGGCCGAGGAGCCGGCCGGCACGCTTGCCACCGACGAGGCGCTCGCCGCGCTGCGGGAGAAGCTCGCCGGCGGCAAGTGACAGGTCGCTGACGCCGGTTCGTCCGCACGGACGCACCGACTCGCCGACAGACTGACGGGCCCCGTCCCCGCGTTCCGCAGCAGCGGAGCGCCGGGGGCGGGGCCCGCAGTCGTCGTCTGCCTGTTTGGCATGCGCACACCCATCGGGTTGACTGTCCCGATGCTGAAGGTGGGGCTGACGGGCGGTATCGGGTCCGGCAAGAGCGCGGTGGCGAGCCGCCTGGCGACGCTCGGCGCGGTCGTGGTCGACTCGGACCGGATCGCCCGCGAGGTCGTGGCCCCGGGCACCGAAGGGCTGGCCGAGGTGGTCGCCGCGTTCTCCGAGCGGGTCCTCGGCCCCGACGGCGCGCTCGACCGGGCCGCCCTGGGCGCCGTGGTCTTCGGCGACCAGACCGCCCGCCGCCGGCTGGAGGGGATCACCCATCCGCGGGTACGCGCGCGGGCCGCCGAACTGGTCGCCGCCGCGCCCGCCGACGCGGTGGTGGTCAACGACGTGCCGCTGCTTGTCGAGGTGGGGCTCGCGCCGACGTACCACCTGGTGCTCGTGGTGCAGACGGCGGCGCCGACCCGGCTGGCGCGGTTGTCCCGCGACCGCGGCATGGACCCGGCCGAGGCGCGGCGGCGGATCGCCGCGCAGGCCGACGACGCGGGCCGGCGGGCGGTGGCGGACGTGCTGCTCACCAACGACGGCCCGCTGGCCGACCTGCACGGCGCGGTGGACGCGCTCTGGCGCGACCGGCTGCTGCCCTACGAGCGCAACGTCCGCGAACGGCACGCGGTGCTCGTCGACCCGCCGACGCTCACCGAGCCCGACCCGACCTGGCCCGAGCAGTACGCCCGGCTCGCCGCGCGGATCCGCCACGCGGCCGGCGACGACGTCCGGATCGACCACGTCGGCTCCACCGCCGTGCCCGGGTTGACCGCGCCGGACGTCATCGACATCCAGTTGACCGTGCCGGCGCTGGCGGAGGCGGACGGTCCGCTCGCCGACCGGCTGGCCGAGGCGGGCTTTCCCCGGCTGCCCGGCGAGTGGTGGGACGCGCCGCGCCGCCCCGACCGGGCGCACTGGGCGAAGCGGCTGCACGGCGGCGCGGACCCGGGTCGCCCGGTGCTCCTGCACCTGCGGGCGGCCGGCTCGGCCGGCTGGCGGTACGCGCTGCTGCTGCGGGACCACCTCCGCGCCGACCCGGCCCGGCGATCCGCCTACCTCCAGGTCAAGCGGGACCTGGCGGCCGCCGCGCCGGAGAGCGCCGAGCCGGCGACGCTCCACGATCCGTGGTTCGACGAGGAGCACCTGCGGGCCGAGGAGTGGGCTACGCACACCAACTGGCACCCCTGACCCGGCCCGCGCCCTCCCGTGTCTTGCCCCCTGATTCACGGAAAGAGTGCTCATTCCGCGTCGGATGGCCACTGTTTCCGTGAATCAGCGAGCGCGGGGATGGGCAGGGGCGCTCGCGGCGGCCGGTGAGCGCCTCAGCGCGACCACCGTGGGCGCGCACGCCGGTCGTCCCGGGTGCTGCGGCCCTGGCGCCGGGGGCGGCCGGGCCCCGAAGGGGCGGCCACCGGCCCGGTCGGCCGCCGCGAGCGGCCTACGGTACGAGGGTAGTCGCGTGAGATGAGCCACACAATGGGAATATCGAAGCCGGTCAGGGACGGTCTGTGGTCGGTCCGGAAGTGTCGGACCGCGGGCGTACCGTTGGGGTCATGGCGCTCGACATTCCCCGGCTCGACGGTCGTTTCCAGGTCGTCAGTGAGTTCCAGCCGGCCGGCGACCAGCCGGCGGCCATCGACGACCTTGAGCGTCGCGTGCGGCGCGGCGACCGCAACACGGTGCTGCTCGGCGCGACCGGCACCGGCAAGAGCGCCACCACGGCGTGGCTGGTCGAGCGGTTGCAGCGGCCCACCCTGGTGCTCGCGCCCAACAAGACCCTCGCCGCCCAGCTCGCCAAGGAGTTCGGCGAGCTGCTGCCGCACAACGCGGTGGAATACTTCGTCTCCTACTACGACTACT
Source organism: Micromonospora sp. WMMD975 (assembly GCF_029581215.1). Taxonomy (NCBI): domain Bacteria; kingdom Bacillati; phylum Actinomycetota; class Actinomycetes; order Micromonosporales; family Micromonosporaceae; genus Micromonospora; species Micromonospora sp. WMMD975. The sequence continues at coordinate 3,777,553 of NZ_CP120739.1, read as the reverse complement.
ACCAGCCCGAGGCATACATCCCGCAGACCGACACCTACATCGAGAAGGACTCCTCGATCAACGAGGAGGTCGAGCGGCTGCGGCACTCGGCGACCATGTCGCTGCTGACCCGGCGGGACGTCATCGTGGTGGCCACCGTGTCGGCGATCTATGGCCTGGGCACGCCGGAGGAATACCTCGACCGCGCCGTGCGGGTGAAGGTGGGGCAGGAGCTCGACCGCGACCAACTGCTGCGCCGGCTGGTCGACATCCAGTACACGCGCAACGACATGGCCTTCCAGCGCGGCACGTTCCGGGTGCGTGGCGACACGCTGGAGATCATCCCGGCCTACGAGGAGCTGGCCGTCCGGATCGAGCTGTTCGGTGACGAGATCGAGAAGCTCTACTACCTCAACCCGTTGACCGGGGACGTGGTCCGTGAGGTCGACAGCCTGATGATCTTCCCGGCCACGCACTACGCCGCCGGTCCGGAGCGGATGGAGCGGGCCACCCGCGACATCGAGGCCGAGCTGGGCGAGCGGCTGGCCGAGTTGGAGCGGCAGGGCAAGCTGCTGGAGGCGCAGCGACTGCGCATGCGCACCACCTACGACCTGGAGATGATGCGCCAGGTGGGCTTCTGCTCCGGCATCGAGAACTACTCGATGCACATCGACGGCCGGCTGCCCGGCAGCCCGCCGCACTGCCTGCTCGACTACTTCCCGGACGACTTCCTCACCGTGGTCGACGAGTCACACGTGACCATCCCGCAGATCGGCGGCATGTACGAGGGCGACGCCTCCCGCAAGCGGATGCTCATCGACCACGGCTTCCGGTTGCCCAGCGCCGCCGACAACCGGCCCCTGCGCTTCGACGAATACCTGGAGCGGGTGGGCCAGATGGTCTTCCTCTCCGCCACCCCCGGCCCGTGGGAGCTGGAGCAGGCCCAGGGCGAGTTCGTCGAGCAGGTGATCCGCCCGACCGGCCTGATCGACCCCGAGGTGGTGGTGAAGCCGACCAAGGGGCAGATCGACGACCTCATGCACGAGATCAAGCTGCGCACCGAGCGGGACGAGCGGGTGCTCGTCACCACGCTCACCAAGAAGATGGCCGAGGATCTCTCCGACTATCTGTTGGAGAACGGCATCCGGGTGCGTTACCTGCACTCCGAGGTGGACACGCTGCGCCGGGTCGAGTTGCTGCGCGAGCTGCGCAAGGGCGACTACGACGTGCTTGTCGGCATCAACCTGCTCCGCGAGGGTCTCGACCTGCCCGAGGTCTCCCTGGTGGCGATCCTCGACGCCGACAAGGAGGGCTTCCTGCGCAGCGGCCGGTCGCTGATCCAGACCATCGGTCGCGCGGCCCGTAACGTCTCCGGCCAGGTCCACATGTACGCCGACAAGATCACCCCGTCGATGGCGTCCGCGATCGACGAGACCAACCGGCGTCGGGCCAAGCAGATCGCGCACAACGAGGCCCACGGCATCAACCCCGAGCCGCTGCGCAAGAAGATCCACGACATCCTCGACGACATCTACCGCGAGGCGGAGGACACCGAGGCCACCACGGTCGGCGGCGCCGCCCGGCAGCTGTCCCGGGGCAAGGCGCCGGTCAAGGAGACGCGCAGCCGCAACGGTCGGGGCGGCGCGGCCACCCCGTCCCGGGAGGGCATGGCCCGGGCCGACCTCGCGAACCTCATCCAGGAGCTCAACGACCAGATGCTGGCTGCCGCGCGGGAGCTCCAGTTCGAGCTGGCCGCGCGGATCCGCGACGAGGTCTCCGACCTCAAGAAGGAGCTGCGCGGGATGGACGCGGCCGGGGTGCGGTGAGCGGCGCGACGGCCGGGCGGGCGCGATGCTGACCGAGGCCGTGGTCGGGCTGCCCGCCCCCGCGCTGCGTCCCTGGGTGGACCGTTACCTCGGCTACCGGGAGGAGCTGCCCGGGCCGGTGGTGCGCCGTGAGGTCGCCGGCGCGTTCGTCGTGCTGGTCCTCGGCTGGGGCGACCCGCTTGACATCACCGATCCGCGCGCCGCCGGGCGCGGCGCGTACGGCGCCAACGCGTTCCTCGCCGGCCCGTTCGACGGTTGGTGCGCCACCCGCGGCGCCGGCACGGGCACCGGGGTGCAGGTGCTGCTGACCGCCCCGGCGGCGCGGCGGTTGCTCGGGTTGCCGCTCGGCGAGTTGGCCAACCGGGTGGCCCCGGTCGACCGGGTCGCCGGATGGCTGGCCCGGCTCCGCGACGAGCTGGCCGGCGAGCCCGGCTGGCCGGGGCGCTTCCGCCGCCTCGACGCCGCCCTGACCGCCCGGCTGGTGGCCACCGACCCGGTCGACGGCCGCCTGCTGGCCGCCTGGCGGCGGCTCGACGGGAGCGGGGGCGCGGTCGGGGTGGCCGCGCTGGCCGACGAGATCGGCTGGTCCCGTCGTCACCTGGCGGTGCGGTTCCGCCAAGAGTTCGGGTTGCCGCCGAAGACCGTCGCCCGGCTGCTGCGCTTCCAGCGGGCGTACGCCACCCTGGGCCGGACGGTGCTCACCGCGCCGGCGGCCGACCCGGACGGGTCGGGCTGGGCGGAACGGGCGGCCCGGTGGGGCTACTACGACCAGTCGCACCTGACCCGGGAGTTCCGGGAGTTCGCCGGCGCCCCGCCGGCGGCGTTGGCCCGGGCCGGATCGCATTCGTCCAATCCCGGCTGACCCGGCCGGCGGCAGACTGGGGGCATGCGAAGCATCTATCCGGTCCTCAGATATCCCGACGTCCACGCCGCCGTCGACTTCCTCCGGTCGGCGTTCGGCCTCACCGTCCACGAGGTGCACGCCGGGCCCGACGGCGCGGTGCGCCACGCTCAGCTCGGCCACGGCGACGACCTGGTCATGGTGGGTCCGGGTCCCGCGCCGGCGAGCCGGCCGGCGGACGACGACTACCGCCTCTACCTCGCCGTCGACGACGTCGACGCGCACCACGAGCGGGCCCGGGCAGCCGGCGCGGAGATCGTCCGGGCGCCGTACGACACCGATTACGGCTCCCGCGACTACGCGGCCCGCGACCCGGCCGGCATGGTCTGGTCGTTCGGCACGTACCGTCCCTGAGAAATTCCTGCGTGTCGATACTTCCATGTTGCTCTGTGCGAGCAGGCTATTGCCGTGTGTGATGGTCATGCGTACGCTCCCACCCTGGGAGGCGCGCATGCCGTTGTCAGCAAGTCCGGTGGTCCGGCGAGTGCGGCTCGGTGTCGAGCTGCGTCGACTGCGTCGTCGGGAGTCGCTCACGCTCGAACAGGTCTGCACCCGGCTCGGTTGGGCCTCGACGTCGAAGCTGTCCCGCATCGAGCTGGGGCAGAGCCGGCCCGACCTGGCCGACGTGCTCGACCTGCTCGACGTCTACGAGGTGCCACGGCACCAGCGGGAGGATCTGATCGTCATCGCCCGCGACGCCGCCACCGGGCGCGGCTGGTCCAAGACGCTCGGCGAGATGGGTGAGCGGCAGCGGGCGTACGCGGAGTTGGAGGCCGGCGCCGAGCGCATCGTGGAATACCAGCCGGCGCTCGTACCCGGCCTGTTGCAGATCCCCGCGTACGCCCGGCTGCGGGTGTCGGCCGGTGCGTCGCTCGCCGGCGAGGTGGACGTGGAGGCCGATGTCCGGGCCCGGGCGGTGCGCCAGGAGCTGCTGGTCCGGGCGGACCCGCCGCACTACACCGCCCTGCTCGACGAGCGGGCCTGCGAGCCGGACGGGCTGCCGGCCGAGGTGTGGCGGGAGCAGGTGCGGCACCTGCTGGCGCTAGCCGAACGGTCGCACATCACCCTCCGGGTGGTGCCCCGCGGCGCCTCGCCCGGCGACGACCTGCATCCGCTCGCGCCGTTCTCCTACTATGCCTATCCCGACCCGGACGATCCGCGCACGGTCCTGGTCGAGACGCTCACCACCGACCTGCGCCTGGTCGCCGACGCCGACGTGGCCCGCTATGAGCAGGTGATCGAGCGGCTGCTCGCGGCGGCGCTGCCCGAGGAGGCGACGGTCGAGCTGCTCACCCGCCGGCTCGGCGTCGCGCCGGTGCCCCGGCCGCGGGACCCGCACGAGCTGGAGTGAGGTCGCCGCGCGACCACCGGGCCCGGCGCCCCCGATGCCCGTCGGGACCGGTGACCGCGCGTCGCGCGAAGGTTACGCGAGGGGTACGACACTTCAGGCCGGCACGTCGACGAAGTGCTCGACGAGCGGCGGGCCGGCGAAGAACGGCCCGATCAGGCCCCGCCACCGCCCGAAGCGCTCGGTCTGCCGGAAGTTCACGTCGTGCGCCTCGACCGAGTCCCACTCGACGAGCAGCACGAACCGGGTGGGCGACTCGACCCCGCGGGTCATCCGCACCGAGCGGCACCCCGGCGCCTCGGCGAGGACCGGCCGCGCCTGCGCGTACGCGGCGGCGAAGTCGTCCTCCTGTCCGGGCGTCACGTCGATGAGCGCGACCTCAAGAACCATGCCCGCAGCCTTTCACGCCGGGCCCTGACCGGTACGCTCCGGGGGCGCTCCGGCGGGCCGCGCCCCTCCTACCGTGTCACCCGACGGGCGGGGGAGGACGACAATGCTCGACTGGCTCACCGGCACCGCGTTCACCGTGTTCGGCGCCGGCACCACCTGGGCCGAGCTGCTCGGCTTCGGCACCGGCGTGGTCAACGTCTGGTTGGTCGCCCGCCAGCACATCGCCAACTGGCCCATCGGCATCGCCAACGTCCTGCTGCTGATGGTGCTGTTCCAGACCGCCGGCCTGTACGCCGACGCCGGCCTGCAACTGGTCTACGTGGCGCTCGGGGTGTACGGCTGGTGGCACTGGCTCTTCGGCGGCGACCGGCGCGGCCGGCTCACCGTGGCCCGCACCGGGCGGCGGGAGTGGTGGGGGCTCGGCGCGGCCGGGCTGCTGCTCACCGCCGGCCTGTGGGCGCTGCTGGACCGGGCCACCGACTCCACGGTCCCGCTTGCCGACGCGGTCACCACCGCGTTGTCGCTGCTGGCCACCTACGGTCAGACCCGCAAGCTGGTGGAGAGCTGGTGGCTGTGGATCGCCGCCGACCTGATCTACATCCCGCTCTACGCGTACAAGGGACTCTGGCTCACCGGCGGCCTGTACCTGATCTTCCTGGCCCTCTGCGTGGTCGGGTTGCGTGCCTGGCGGGCGGACCTGCGCCGGCGGGTGGCGGCCACGCCGGTGCCGCCCGGGCCGGCCCCGGTCGCCGCGTGACCGGGCGGTTCCGGCACGGGCTGGTGGTCGGCAAGTTCTATCCGCCGCACGCCGGGCACCACGCGCTCGTCGAGGCCGCCGCGGCCCGCTGCGCCGCGGTGACCGTGGTGGTGGCGCCGTCCCGGCGCGAGTCGATCCCGCTGGACCTGCGGCTGGACTGGCTGCGCGAGGTTCACGCCGGCACCCCGTGGGTGCGGTTCGTCGGCCGCCACGACGACCACCCGGTCGACTACGCCGACCCGGCGGTCTGGGATCTGCACTGCGCGGTGTTCGCCGACGCGTTGGGCGGCGAGCCGGTGGACGCCGTCTTCTCCTCCGAGGCGTACGGCGAGGAGTTGGCCCGCCGGTTCGGCGCGGTCGCGGTCGACGTGGATCCGGAGCGGCGGGCCGCGCCGGTCTCCGGCACCGCCGTGCGCGCGGACCCGGCGGCCCACTGGCGGTGGCTGAGTCCGCCGGTGCGGGCGTGGCTGGTCCGCCGGGTGGTGGTGGTCGGCGCCGAGTCCACCGGCACCACGACCATGGCGCGGGCGCTCGCCCGGCGTTTCGGCGCCGCCTGGGTGCCCGAGTACGGCCGCGAGCTGACCGGGCGCAAGCTCGCCGTGCTGCGCCGGTCCCGGCCGGAGGCCACCGTCTTCGACGTCACCTGGGACCGGGACGACTTCGTCGAGGTGGTACGCGAGCAGCAGGCCGCCGAGGACGCGACGGCGCGGGTCGGCGGCCCGCTGCTGATCTGCGACACCGATGCCCGGGCCACCGCGGTCTGGGAGGAGCGTTACCTGGGCTCGTCCTCGGCGGAGGTGCGGGCGGCGGCCCGCCGGCCGGCGCTCTACCTGCTCACCGACCACGAGGGGGTGCCCTTCGCCGACGACGGCCTGCGTGACGGGGAGCACCTGCGCGCGTGGATGACCGGGCGGTTCCGCGCGGAGCTGGCCGGGTGCGGGGTGCCGGTGGTCGAGCTGCGCGGGGCACACGAGGAGCGCCTGGCCACCGCCGTCGCCGCGGTCGAGACCGTGCTCGCGGCCGGCTGGTCGTTCGCCGATCCGGTGCTGCCCGCCGACCCGACGGCATATTCAAAGCTAGCCTCCTAGGATGCGCTGCGGGTGGTGATGCGGGGCACCTGGCAGCGATTGATGGGCGTCCGGAGATGCGCCAGGCGGGCGGGATGGTGAAGAATGGCGGCCGAGGAGGGGAGTATTCCCCCGCGACGGAGTCGTCAGCACGGAAGAGCGCCAGCTCGACCCGGCTCCGTCGGTCGGCTCCCGCAAGGGCGTCGGCGGAAGAGACCTCCGACAGTCACCACAGTCAGCGTTGACGCACCCCGGCCCGCACCCGGCGTACGGTGTGCCCGACGCTGCGTGTCTGCCGGAGGATGGATTTGAACGTGTCCGCATTGGTGTGGGCGGTAACCCTGACCGCGATGATCGCGGTCCTGATGGCCGACCTGTTCATCATCGGCCGCCGCCCGCACGAGCCGAGCGTCCGCGAGTCGAGCCTGTGGGTCGGCTTCTACGTCGCTCTGGCGCTGCTCTTCGGCGTGCTGCTCTGGGTGACCGCCGGGCCGAGCGTGGCCGGGCAGTTCTACACCGGCTGGCTCACCGAATACAGCCTCTCGGTGGACAACCTCTTCGTCTTCGTGATCATCATGGGCCGGTTCGGGGTGCCCCGGCAGTACCAGCAGAAGGTGCTGCTCATCGGCATCCTGCTGGCGTTGGTCATGCGCGGCGGCTTCATCGCGGCCGGCGCCGCGCTGATCTCCCAGTTCTCCTGGGTGTTCTACATCTTCGGCGCGTTCCTCATCTACACCGCGGTGAACCTGGCCCGGCAGGGTGAGCCGGACGAGGACGAGTTCAGCGAGAACGTGCTGATCCGGTGGAGCCGCAAGGCGCTCCCGCTGTCCCGGGACTTCGACGGGGCGCGGATGACCACCCGGGAGAACGGACGGTGGCTGTTCACCCCGATGCTGATCGTGATGATCGCGATCGGCACCACCGACCTCATCTTCGCGCTCGACTCGATCCCGGCGATCTTCGGCATCACGCAGGAGCCGTACCTGGTCTTCACCGCGAACGTCTTCGCGTTGATGGGGCTACGGCAGCTCTACTTCCTGCTCGGCGGCCTGCTGGACCGGCTGATCTACCTCAGCTACGGGTTGGCCGTGGTGCTCGGCTTCATCGGGGTGAAGCTGGTCCTGGAGGCGCTCGCCGACAACAACCTGCCGTTCCTCAACGGCGGCGAGCCGGTGGCCTGGGCGCCGCACATCCCGATCTGGCTCTCGCTGACCGTCATCCTCGGCACGCTTGCCGTGGCCACGGCGGCGAGCCTGGCCAAGTCGTCGCGGGACCGGCGTCGGGAGTTGGCCGAGGCCCGCCGCTGACCGCTTCGTCGGGTGCCGTTCCCGCCGGCCGGGGGCGACACCCGACGGTCAGACGCGGTGCGCGCCGACCAGGGTGTCCACCCGGGCCGGGGGCAGTTCCTCCTCGACCACCCGGCGGGTGAGGTAGCAGGCGTGCAACATCCGGCGTCGGTCGCCGTGCGGCTCGGCCGAGACGACGCCGACATGGTGGATGCGCCGGCCGGGGTGGGCGAAGAAATAGAGGTCGCCGGGGCGTTCCTCACCCAGCGCCAGCGGGGTGGTCGCCTCGGCCTGGTCGTCGGCGTCGCGGGGGAGTGTGACGCCGTACCGCCGCCAGGCCAGGTGGACCAGCCCGGAGCAGTCGATGCCGTCGGTGGACAGGCCGCCCCAGACGTAGGCCAGGTCGCGCAGCCGCTCGGCGACCGCGAGCATCTCCTTGGCCTCGGGTCGTTCGGCGGGCAGCGGCACCAGGTCGCCCTCGGGGGCCCAGAGCGGTTCGGCCCGGCCGGGCGCCCGGACCGGCCGCCAGCCGTCCGCCGGGCGCCCGGCGGAGGCGAGGCGGGTGCCGAGGACCACGCCGGTGAGCACCGGTGGCCCGCCGGCGGCGTCGTGCAGCGTGGCGTGGTCGACGTCGACCACGAGCGCGGTGGCGGACGGCTCGGCGTCGGCGGGCGCGGTCAGGTGGGCGGCCCGCATCCAGCCCGGGTAGCCGCGGACGTCCAGCTTGGCGGCGGGCTGTCCGAGGGCGAGCACCCGCACCCAGCCGTCCGGCCGGGTCTCGGTGACCCGCACCGGCTCGCCGAGCAGCAGTTGGGTCAGGACGCAGTCGCCGACCCGCTGGTCGTGGTCCATCCCGGCGACCCAGGTGGCGATGTCGGGCAGGTCGGACCGGGCGGGTCCGTCGATCGGGCGGACCGCCTCCGGGGTGGTCCACAGGGTCGCCACCGGGACCCGTACGACGGCCTGGTGGCCCGGTTGAGGCGCCATCCGCACCCCTCCTCCCACGCTCCTGTGGGCGACCCTATGAAAAAATCCAACGACACTCAACCACGCTGCTGAACCTTAGCTTCACTCACGTCGGCGACGCCGAGACCCGGCGCGTCCGGCAGCAGCACGCTCGCGCCCTCGTACCGGATGCCGCCGGTGACCGGCGACCAGGCGAGCCACCAGGCGGCGTCGAGGTCCGACACGGCCGTGGTGCCGCCGGCGGCGACCAGACTGGCCGCCGCGCCCACGCCGATCGGACCCTCCATCATGGATCCGACGATCGTCCCCATACCGTGCGCGGCGGCCAGGTCGAGCAGCGTCCGGGCCGGTTGCAGGCCGCCGCACTTGGCGAGCTTGACGTTGACCATGTCGGCGGCCCGGCGGCGGATCACCTCGACCAGGTCACGCACGTCGAAGACCGACTCGTCGGCGAGGATCGGCACACCCACCCGGTCGCTGACCCAGGCCAGCCCGTCCAGGTCGCGGCGGTGCACCGGCTGCTCGACCAGCTCCACGTCGAGCCCGGCGTCCTCGATGCCCCGGATCACCCGGACCGCCTCACGCGGCGTCCAGCCCTGGTTGGCGTCCAGCCGGATCCGCACGTCCGGGCCGACGGCGGCGCGCACCGCGCGGACCCGGTCCAGGTCGCCGCCCGCGTCGGTGCCGACCTTGAGCTTCAGCACGGTGAAACCCTCGGCGCGCCGCCGGCCGGCCGCCGTGGCCAGGTCGACCGCGTCGCCGGCGGCAAGCGTGACGTCCGTCGGGACGCGCAGCGCCGTGCCGCCGAGCAACCGCACCAGGGGTACGCCGAGCCGCCGCGCGGCCAGGTCGTGCAGCGCCACGTCGACGGCCGCCTTCGCCGACTCGTTGCCCACCACCGCGCCCCGCACCTGCGCGCACCGGGCCCGGAGGTCGTCCGGATCGCGTCCGGTCAGCAGCGGCGCGAGCAGTTCGCGTACGCACGCCTCGGCGCCGCCGATCGACGCGCCGGTGACCTGCCAGACCTGCGGGGCCTCGCCGAACCCGGTCCGCCCGTCGCTGTCGACCACCTCGACGATGAGCGTCTCCACCGTGGTGGTGCTCCGCAGTGCGGTGACGAACGGGGTGTGCAAGGGTGCCGAGAGCCGGTGGGTGCGCACCGCCGTGATCGTCATGTGGGGCACCCTATCGGCAACTGGCGGCGAGCAGGGGAGGGCCGATGACCGGGCGGAACTGGGAGCTGGTGGGCGCGCCGAACGCCCGTGACCTGGGTGGGCTGCCGACGACCGACGGGCGGCGGGTCCGTGCCGGGCGGCTCGTCCGCGCCGCGGCGCTGGGTCGGCTGACCGATGACGACCTGCCGGTGCTGGGCAAGCTCGCCCCGGCGTGCGTGGTGGATCTGCGTGCCGCCGAGGAGCAGGCGGTGGCGCCGCCGGACCGGCTGGTGGGTGAGCCCCGCGTGGTGCACCTGCCGGTCTACGACGCCGCCCACCCGGTGTTCACGTACGTGTCGGCGGTGTTGCAGGGACACGACCTGGACGCGTACGCGGATCTGGCCCGCGACGGCATGTCGGGGGCGATGACCGCGATCTACCGCTGGTTCGTCAGCGGGGAGCCGGCGCGGGCCGGGTTCGGGGCGGCGGTGCGGCTGGCCGCCGACGACGCGAACCTGCCGCTGCTGTTCCACTGCTCCGCCGGCAAGGACCGCACCGGCTGGCTGTCGGTGGTGCTGCTGACCGCGCTGGGCGTGTCGGAGCCGGCGATCCGGGCCGACTACCTGCGGCACAACGAGCTGACCGAGAGCCTGCGCGAAGTGCTGCTGGCGGCGATGACGAAGCGCCGGCCGGACCTCGACCCGGCGGCGGCCCGGCCGCTGCTGGAGGTGCGCCCGGAATACCTGGACGCCGCGTACGACGAGGTGCGCCAGGGGTACGGGTCGTTCGAGGCGTACCTGGGCGACGGCCTGGGGGTGACCGACGAGGTGCGGGCCGCGTTGCGGGAACGGGTGCTGGAGTAGGCATCAGCCCGCCAGGTCGCGCCGGGCGTCCCACACCCGCGCGGAGACGTGCGCGATCAACTGGCAGGCGTCGTCCTCGACCTGCCCGCGGTCCGCGCCGCCGCCGGCCGGGTCGGTGGTGGTGCACACGACGATCGCGTACGGCGGCGCGTCGTCGGGGAACACCACGCCGGCGCCGTGGCGGACGCCGCGTACCCAGCCGTTCTTGTGCGCGATGCGGGTGCCGTCGGGCAGCCCGGCGGCGAGGTCCTCGCGGTGTTCCTGGGCGACGAGCACGTCGAGCATGGCGGTGCAGCCGGCCGGTGACGCGAGCGGGCGGGGCCGGTCGGTGCCGAGCGCCAGCTCGCCGAGGAGGGCGGCCAGGTCGGCGGCGGTGACCAGGTTGTCGATGCCGGCGTCGCGGGCGGCGAAGTCCTCGATGCCACGGCCGGTGACGCTGTGCCGGGCGCCGGCGAGCGTCCACGCCTGGGCGACGGCGGGCAGCCCGACCTGGCCGATGCAGAGGTTGGTGGCCAGGTTGCTGGAGCGCACGATCATCCGTTCGGCGAGCCAGCGCAGCGGCGCGGTGCCGCCGATCCGCTCCCAGACCGCCTCGTCGTTGTCGTAGTCGCGGTTGTTGGTGAAGCACGGCGCGCCGGGCAGGGCGGAGTCGAACGTGTTGCGTACCGGCACCGGCGCGTCCAGGTCGAGCGGGCCGGACTCGGCGGCCCGGTGCAGCGCGACGAGCACGGCGACCTTCATGGTGCTGGCCGCGTAGTGGGTGGCGTCCGCCCGCCGGGTCCAGGTGGGCCGGGCACCGGGACGCCCCACATACGCGGAGACGGTGCCGGACACCTGGTCGAGATGCGCGTCGAGCTCGTCCCAGATCATGGGCCCGACCGTAGCGGATCGTCCGGGCGGGCGCGGGGCTGCGGCATCACGGTGCCCGGGGCTAGCGTGCGGGAATGACGACGGCTCTGTACGACGGCATCGCGGACTGGTACGAGGAGTACGCCACCGACCTGTCCGGGCCGTACATGGACCGGGTCCGGTCGGTGCTCGCGAAGCTGCTGGGCAGCGGCGCCGGGCAGTGCCTGGACCTGTGCTGCGGCACCGGGGCGCACGCGGCCGAGCTGCGCCGGCTGGGCTGGACGCCGGTGGGCGTGGACCTGTCCGGCGGGCAGCTACGCCACGCCCGGGCCCGGCTGCCGGTGGCCCGGGCCGACGCGACGGCGCTGCCGCTCGCCGACGGCGCGGTGCCGGCCGCCGTGTGCGTGCTGGCGCACACCGACATGCCTGACTATCCGGTGGCGCTCGCCGAGGCGGCGCGGGTGCTGGCGCCGGGCGGCCGACTGGTGCACGTCGGGTTGCATCCGTGCTTCTGCGGCGCGTTCGCCGACCGGTCCGACCCGGAGCGCATCGTGATCGACGGCGGGTACGCCGAGCGGGAGCGCACGTTCCGGTCGTGGAACGCCACAGGTGTGCGGGCCCGGGTCGGCGCGTGGCACCTGCCCCTGGCCGACCTGCTCACCGCCGTCACCGCCGCCGGCCTGGTCCTCGACCGCGTGGTGGAGTCCGGCTCCGGTCCCGTCCCCGACATCTTGGCCCTCCAGGCCACCAGACCCCACTGACCCCCACCCACCCGAGCCGTCCCCGGCCCCGCGGCCCTGCGGCGGCGATCATGAAGTTGACGTCGGGTTTGATCTCTTTAGTTGCAGCTAAGTTCATGATCGACGGGGGTGGGGACGGGGGAGCCCGGCCTGCTGAGGGCGGGCCGGGCTCCTGGGGTGGTGCGGGGTGGGGTCAGCCGGCGTGTTTGCGGCGGGCGGCGGCCCGGCCGCGCTGCTGCTGGTCCAGCACCACCTTGCGGATGCGTACCGCGACCGGGGTGACCTCGACGCACTCGTCCTCGCGGCAGAACTCCAACGCCTGCTCCAGCGACAGCTTGCGCGGCGGGATCAGCTTCTCGGTCTCGTCGGAGGTCGAGGCCCGCATGTTGGTGAGCTTCTTCTCCTTGGTGATGTTGACGTCCATGTCGTCGGAGCGGGAGTTCTCCCCGACGATCATGCCCTCGTACACCTCGGTGGTCGGCTCGACGAAGAGCTGGCCGCGCTCCTGGAGGTTGATCATGGCGAACGAGGTGACCGCGCCGGACCGGTCGGCCACCAGCGAGCCGTTGTTGCGGGTGCGCAGCTCGCCGAACCACGGCTCGTAGGACTCGAAGACGTGGTGCAGGATGCCGGTGCCGCGGGTGTCGGTGAGGAACTCGGTGCGGAAGCCGATCAGGCCGCGCGCCGGGACCAGCCACTCCATCCGGATCCAGCCGGTGCCGTGGTTGACCAGTTGCTCCATCCGGCCCTTGCGGGTGGCCAGCAGTTGGGTGATCGCGCCGAGGTATTCCTCCGGGGCGTCGATGGTCAGCCGCTCGACCGGCTCGCAGGTCTTGCCGTCGATCTCCCTGGTGACCACCTGCGGCTTGCCGACGGTCAGCTCGTAGGACTCGCGGCGCATCTGCTCGACCAGGATGGCCAGGGCCAGCTCACCGCGGCCCTGCACCTCCCAGGCGTCCGGCCGCTCGGTGGGCAGCACCCGCAGCGACACGTTGCCGATCAGCTCCTTGTCGAGCCGGTCCTTGACCATCCGCGCGGTGACCTTGGCGCCCTTGACCCGGCCGACGAGCGGCGAGGTGTTGGTGCCGATGGTCATCGAGATGGCCGGCTCGTCCACGGTGATCAGCGGCAGCGGGATCGGGTTCTCGGCGTCGGCGAGCGTCTCGCCGATCATGATCTCGGGGATGCCGGCGACGGCGATGATGTCGCCCGGTCCGGCCGAGTCGGCCGGCTTGCGCTCCAGGCCCTCGGTCATCAGCAGCTCGGAGATGCGGACCCGCTGGGTGCTGCCGTCGGTGCGGCACCAGGCCACGGTCTGACCCTTGCTGATCGTGCCCTGCCGGACCCGGCACAGCGCGAGGCGGCCCAGGAACGGCGAGGCGTCGAGGTTGGTGACGTGCGCCTGGAGCGGCGCGCCCTCGTCGTACGCGGGTGCCGGGATGGTGTCCAGCAGGGTGCGGAACAGCGGCTCCAGGTTGCTGCTGTCGTCCGGCACCGCTCCGTCGGCCGGCTGGGTGAGCGAGGCGATGCCGTCGCGGGCGCAGGCGTAGACGATCGGGAAGTCGATCTGCTCCTCGTCGGCGTCCAGGTCGAGGAAGAGCTCGTAGGTGTCGTCCACGACCTCCTTGATCCGGGCGTCCGGACGGTCCACCTTGTTGATCACCAGGATGATCGGCAGCCGGGCGCGCAGCGCCTTGCGGAGCACGAACCGGGTCTGCGGCAGCGGGCCCTCGCTGGCGTCGACGAGCAACACCACGCCGTCGACCATGGTCAGGCCGCGCTCGACCTCACCACCGAAGTCGGCGTGGCCGGGGGTGTCGATGATGTTGATGGTGACCGGGTCGCCGTCCGCCGGCAGGTACCGCACGCCGGTGTTCTTGGCGAGGATGGTGATGCCCTTTTCCCGCTCGAGGTCCATCGAGTCCATGACCCGCTCGGTGTTCTCGCCGCGGGCGCCGTAGGCGCCGGCCTGCCGCAACATGGCGTCGACCAGGGTCGTCTTGCCGTGGTCGACGTGGGCGATGATGGCGACGTTGCGGAGGTCGGTGCGAAGCTGCATACCCTCCATACTCCTGTCTGCGGTTGCCGGGGCACGCCTCGGGGTCACCCCGAGATCGCCCGGATCTGTGTCGAAAGTGCTGTGCCGACCGTTCCAGCGACTGGCATGCTGACTCCCGTGCGGGGTGCCGAATGCCTGACCTGCTGAACTGGCTGCAGGAGCTGCCGCCCCTGCTGATCTACCTGGTCGCCGCGACGATCGTCGCGGGTGAAACCGCGGTGATCTTCGGGCTGCTGGTGCCGGGCGAGGCGACCCTGCTGCTGGTCGGCTTCCTAGCGTACGCGGGGACGCTACGGCTCGCCCCCACGCTTGCGGTCATGGTGGCCGCCGCCGTGATCGGAGACACACTCGCCTACCGGGCCGGCCGGCGGTACGGCCCCCGGTTGCGCGCCTCCGGGCTCGGCGCGCGGATCGGGCCGCACCGGTGGCGGCGTGCCGAGGAGTTGCTGGACCGGCTGGGTGGCCGTGGCGTGCTGGCCGCCCGTTGGGTCGCCTTCGCCCGCACGCTGGCGCCCCGGTTGGCCGGCGCGGCGGGGTTGCCGTACCGGCGGTTCGCGCCGTGGAACCTGGCCGGGGTGGTGGGTTGGGTCGGGGCTTCGGTGCTCGCCGGCTATCTGGCCGGCGAGTCCTACGCGCGGGTGTCCGAGCTGCTGGGCCGCGCCACCGGGGCGGTGCTGGTGCTGCTGGCGTGCCTGCTCGGCGTGGTGCTCGCCGGTCGGTGGCTCGGGCGCAACCCGGATCCCGCCCGGGCGCTTGCCGCGCGTGCCGCCGGGGTGCCGCCGTTGCGCTGGCTGCGAGCCCGGTACGGGGTGCTGTTCTTCCTGGCCGGCATGCGGGTCGGCCCGCTGTGGACGCTGCTGATCAACCTGGCGCTGGGGCTGGCGCTGCTGTTCGGCGCGGGGCTGGCGGTGGCCGCGTTGCTGGAGGCGGTGGTCCGGCACAGCGGGCTCGGGGTGCTCGACGGGCTGATCGCCGACTGGTTCGCCGCCCGGCGTACCCCCGGGGTGGTTAACGCGGCGTTGGCCGCGTTGTCGGTGCTGCGCGGCTGGGTGCTCATCGCCGTGGTCGCCGTGGTGGCGGCGGTGGTGGCCCGGCGGGACCGGCCGTGGCGGGCGGACCTGTTGTCGGTGGTGGGCACGGTCGGTGCCGCAGTGCCGCTGGTGTTGCTGGTCGTGGTCGCCGACCTGACCGGCCCGCACCGGGTCCGTGACCTGTTCCCCACCCAGAACGTGGTGGTGACGGCGAGCTTCGGCACGCTTGCCTGGCTGCTGTCGCGCGGGGCCCGCTGGCCGATCGGCGTGGCCGTCTGGACGGCCGCCTCGGCGGGCGTGGTCGCGGTCACCGGCGCCCGGCTCTATCTGGGCTGGAGCACGGCCAGTGGCACGGTGTCCTCGGTGCTGCTGGGCGTCGCCTGGACCACCGTGTTCGTGGTCGCCTGGGCGACCCGGGAGCGGGTGGTGGCCGGCGAGGACACCGGTCCGCCCGGCCCGGCGGGCGTCGACTCCGGTCCGCCCGCGGCGGGCGTCGACCCCGGGCCGCCTGCGGTGGGCGACGACGCGGGTCCGCCCGCGGTGGTCGCCGGGGAGCGTCCGCCCCGGCCGCGGGAGGAGCGCCGACCGGCGTCGCCGGGACCCCGTAGCCCCGTCGATCCCTGTTAGGGTGCGCCGACGGAACCACGGGGAGGTCCGATGCGACGAGGAGTCGGCCGGTTGGCCGCGGCTACGGTGGTGGCGTTGCTGGCGACAACAGCGGTGACCGGGTGCGGCGGCGACGAGCCACCGGCGCGCGGGGTGGCGGCGGATCTGCCCACTGCCGCGCCGATCGACGAGCCCGGGGAGGAACCGGCCGACGCGCCCGCCGACGCGCCGAGCGAGGCGCCGCCGGCGGTCGAGGCGATGGGCGGCCGGCCCAGCCCCAGCGCTCCGGCGTCCGCGAAGCCGACCGTCGGCCGACCCGGTGCGCCCCGGCGCCCGGTCAAGGCGTTGACCGAGACCAAGGCACCGCCCGCGCCGAAGCCGCCGGTCGTCGGTTGCAAACCCCACTACAAGGGGACGGCGGCCACCAGGGCTCAGGTCAAGAAGGCGTTGACCGACGCGGCCGGGAAGACCTACTGGCCGTCGTCCGCGCCGGAGATCAGGGTGCCGCTCAGCCTGGTGAAGGCCACCGCCTGGCAGGAGAGCGGCTGGCAGTCCAACATCTACGCCTGCGACAGCGGGGTCGGGCTGATGCAGGTCCAGCCGCCGACGGCGACGTTCGTCAACGACCGGTTCGAGAAGACCTACGACGTGGACGACTACCGGGACAACGCGGTGCTCGGCGCCAATTACCTGGCCTGGCTGACCAAGAAGATCGGCGACTCGCACTTCGGCTCGGACTATCGGCTCGACGTCTCGCTGTGCACGCCCACGTTGACCTCCTGCCTGCTGAACGCGGTGATCGCCGCGTACAACGTGGGCCCGGGCAAGGTGGCGCCGGACTGCGACGACGGCGGGCACCCGCCCTGTGAGCCGCTGCCGTTGACGATCCCGAACGATGACTACGTCTACAACGTGCGTGAGCTGATGACCACCTGCGAGTGCCTCGCGTTCTGACCGGCCCGGTCCGGCCGGGGGCGGCGGGTCCGCCGCCCCCGGCCGTCGGGTCAGTCCCGGGCGGTGACCGGCTCGGCCGGCGCGCCGGCCGAGCCGGCGGGCGCGTCGGGCGTCCCGGGCTCGCGGGTGATCCGTCCCGGCCACCAGAACCGGTCGCCGAGCAGGAACGCCAGCGCCGGCACCAGCACGGTGCGGACCAGCAGCGTGTCCAGCAGCACGCCGACGCAGACGATGATGCCGATCTGGGTGAGCGTGATCAGCGGCAGCACGCCCAGCACCGCGAAGACCGCGGCCAGCAGCACCCCGGCGCTGGTGATCACGCCGCCGGTGACCCGCAGCGCGGAGAGCATGCCGTCGCGGGTGCCGGTCCGGCGGGCGTCCTCCCGGGCCCGCGTGACCAGGAAGATGTTGTAGTCCACGCCGAGCGCGACCAGGAACACGAACGCGAGCAGCAGCACGCCGCTGTCCAGCGCCGGGAAGTCCAGCACGTGGTCGAAGAGCAGCCAGGCCGCGCCGAGGCTGGCGAAGAACGACGCGATCACGGTCAGCACCAGCAGCAGCGGCGCGAGCAGGCCGCGCAGCAGCAGCACCAGCACGGCGCCGACAAGCAGCAGGATGATCGGCAGGATCAGCCGCAGGTCGTTGGTGTTGGCCTGGTTCGAGTCGTAGGTGGCGGCGACCGCGCCGCCGACCAGGGCGCCGTCGGGGGCGTCCGCGCCGTCGACCGTGGGTGGCGCGGAGTCCGGTACGGCGGCCACCGCGTCGCGCAGCGCCACCACCGCGCGGTCGGAGGCGGCGGTGCCGGGCTCGGCGGCGAGCACCACGTCGACCTGGGCGACCCGGTCGCCGGCGGCGCCCGGCCGGGCCGAGGCGACACCGTCGACCCCGTCGGCGGCGGCGAGCACCGCCGGGGCCGCACCCGGGTTGGTCAGCACGGCGACCGGCTGGGTGCTGCCGGCCGGGAACGCCCGGGCCAGGGTCTCCGCGCCGGCGACCGCCTCGGGCCGCGCCCGGAACTGCTCGGTCTCGGACAGGCCGGTGCGGATGCCCAGGCCGCCCAGGGCGAGGCCGGCGAGAAACAGGGTGGCCAACACGGCGACCGGCAGCGGCCGGCGGGCGACCAGCTCGCCGAGGCGGCCCCAGAGCCGGCCCTCCCGGACGGGTCCGCCGACGCGCGGGACGAACGGCCAGAACAGGCCGCGGCCGAAGAGCACCAACGCGGCGGGGAGCACGAACAGCGCGGAGAGCATCGCGAACACCACGCCGGTGGCGCACGCCACCGCGAGCGCCCGGTTGGTCTCCTGTTCCGACAGCAACAGCGTGAGTACGCCGAGGACGACCGTGCCGCCGCTGGCCAGGATCGGCTCGGCGGTGCGGCGCCGGGCGGCGCGCATGGCGGCGAACCGGTTCTCCTCGCGGCGCAGCTCCTCCCGGTAGCGGGCGATGAGCAGCAGGGCGTAGTCGGTGGCGGCGCCGAAGACCAGCACGCTGGCGATGCCGGTGACCTGGCCGGCCTGGAGGTAGATGCCGAGCGCGGGCACGATGGTGTCCACGGCCCGCAGCGTGATCTGTTCGGTCGCGGCCACCACCAGCAGCGGCACCAGCCACAGGAACGGGCTGCGGTAGGTGACGAGCAGCAGCAGCGCCACCACGGCGGCGGTGACCAGCAGCAGGGTGGTGTCGGCGCCCTCGAAGACCTGGCTCAGGTCGGCGGTGAAGGCCGGCCCGCCGGTGACCTCGACGGTCAGGTCATCGGGCAGTCCGGCGACGGCGTCGCGCACCTTGCCCACCTCGTCGACCACGGCCTCCTGCCCACCGGCGGTGGACAGTGGCACGGCGACGAGCGCCACGGTGCCGTCGGGGGAGAGCTGGGCGGGTGCGACCCGGCCGCCGACCGCGAGGCCGCCGAGCGTACCGGCGGTGTCGTCGAGCGCGGTCCGGTCGGCGCCGGTCAGCGGCGCCCGGTCGGCGCGGCTGACCACCACCAGGGCGGGCTGGACGTCGTGGGAGGGCAGTTGTTCCTGGAGGCGTTCCACTTGGGTCGACTGCCATTCGACGGACAGACCGGTGGACGAGACCGGTTCGGGGTTGTCCGGCTTGGGCAGGCCGAAGACGACCGCGCCGACGACGAGGGCGGCGACCACGGTGAGCCAGGCGGCCAACCGGCCCCGGGCGACGCGGGTGAACAGGGACATCTGCGGGCCTCACATGTCTTCTCGCTGGGCGAGTATCTTGATGAGCGAGATTATCCGGGAAGGGCTTATGCTGCAACCGGACCGGGGAAGAGGTGGCGGCGAGCGGTGGCGGGGCACGGCATGTACCGGCGACGGGACGATCCGCGGGGGCGGATGGTCGCGGAGATCACCAACGACCTGCGTCGCTACTCGGTGGACGCCCAGCACGTCGGGCACGCGTTCGCCGGCCTGCACGGGCTCAACCCCACCGACCTGCAGGCCCTGATCGCGGTGATGGAGGCCGAGCTGGTGGGCGACCCGATCACCCCCGGCCGGCTCGGTGACGTGCTCAACCTCTCGTCCGGCTCGGTGACCGCGCTCGTCGACCGGCTCGAACGCGCCGGCCACATCCGACGCGACCGGGACACCGCCGACCGCCGCAAGATCCTCCTGCACTACGCCGACCGGGGCGCCGCCCTGGCGCGGAGCTTCTTCGGCCCGCTGGGCCGCCGCACCGACGAGGTGATGGCCGGCTTCAGCGACGACGAGTTGGCCGTGGTGCACCGCTTCCTGGGCGAGATGGTGCACAGCATGCGGGCGCACCGGGACGAGGTGCGCGCCGCCCGCGCCACCGCCGAACCACCAGGCGACCGCTGACCGTGCGGCTGATCACCCGGCTCGCCGCGACGGCGCTGCGGCTGCCCGCCGCCCGCGCCGGGCGGATCGCCGTCCGGCGGGACATCCCGGTGCGGGTCCGCGACGGCACCACGTTGCGCACCGACCACTACGCGCCGGACCTGCCGGGCGCGGCCTGCGTGCTGATCCGCACCCCGTACGGGCGGGGCGGGCCGATCCGGCTGCTCGGCCGCCTGGTCGCCGAGCGGGGCTTCCACGTGGTGATCCAGTCCTGCCGCGGCACCTTCGGCTCCGGCGGCGAGTTCGCCCCGCTCGTGCACGAGCGCGACGACGGCCTGGACACCCTCGACTGGCTGCGCCGCCAACCGTGGTGGACCGGGGCGTTCGGCATGTTCGGCGCCAGCTACCAGGGCTTCGTGCAGTGGGCGGTGGCCGCCGAGGCGGGCGACGAGCTGCGCGCGATGGTCGCGGTGGTGACCGCCTCGGCCACCCGCGACTCGACGTACGCGGGGGAGTCGTTCGCGCTGGACACGGTGCTCACCTGGGCCGAGCTGCTCCAGGCGCAGACCGTGCCCTGGCTGGCCCGGCAGTGGGAGCTCAAGCGCGGCCAGCCCCGGCTCGTCCGCGCGCTCACCCACCTGCCGCTGGCCGAGGCGGACCGGGTCGCCACCGGGGTCACCGTGCCGTTCTTCCAGGAGTGGTTGCGTCACCACACGCCGGACGCCGACTACTGGCGGGCCCGGGTGTTCGGCGACCGGATCACCGAGGTCCGCGCGCCGGTCGCCATGGTCAGTGGCTGGCAGGACATCTTCCTCCCGGCCCAGCTCGACGACTACGCCCGGTTGCGGGCCGCCGGGGCCCGGCCGAGGTTGACCGTCGGCCCGTGGACCCACGGCAGCCCCGGGCTGCTGGTGGCGTCCCTGCGGGAAGGGCTGGACTGGTTCGACGAGCACCTGGCCGGACGGCCCGCGCCGGCCCGCGCGCCGGTGCGGGTGCACGTCGGCGGCGTCGGGGGCGGCTGGCGGGACCTGCCGGACTGGCCACCGCCCGCCACGCCGATCCGCTGGCACCTGCGACCCGGTGGTGGCCTGGCGCCCGGGCCGGCGGACGGCGGCGGCGCGCCGGACCGGATCCGGTACGACCCGGCCGACCCGACCCCGTCGCTCGGTGGGCCACTGCTTGTCGCCCAGCGGGCCGGCGCGGTGGACAACCGTCCGGTCGAGTCCCGCCCGGACGTGCTGACCTACACCAGCGACCCGGTACGCGAGCCGGTGGAGGTGGTCGGGCCGGTGCACGCCGAGATCCACCTGCGCAGCGAGCTGTCCTACCTGGACGTGTTCGTGCGGCTGTGCGACGTGGACCGGCGGGGGCGCTCCTGGAACGTCTGCGACGGCCTGGTCCGCGTCGAACCGGGCCGGTTTCCGCGCGACGGGTCCGGCGTGGTGCGGGTGCCGGTCGCGCTCTGGCCGACCGCCCACCGGTTCGCGCCCGGGCACCGGCTGCGCGTGCAGGTCTCCGGCGGCGCCCATCCGCGGTATGCGCGCAACCCGGGCACCGGGGAGCCACTCGGCACAGCCGTGACGCTGCGTGCCGGATGGCGGGAGGTGTTGTGCGGTCGCGAGCACCCTTCGGCATTGCTGCTGCCGCTCAGGTCGTCGCCGTCCACACCGGTCTGATAATCGCGAAATATTGCTCCTGAGCTGGGCTTTTCCCGTAATGGGGGATAGGCTCGCAGCAAGTGCCCGTTGTTGTGCAGTCGTCCGGCAGGGGCACGTCCGCAGATCGCACCTCGTCACGTTTCGTGATTGTCGTGCCCTTGTCGATCATCGATCGGAAAGGGGATCTGCCATGACGTCGGCCCCGGCAAACCTGCTGGCCGTCCGCACCCTGTTACTCGCCTATCTCAACGTCGACAAGAACGCCGTCCGGGACGCCGATCTCGAACCCGCGGAGGTCGGCATCGTCGGCGACGCCAGTCACCGCGGCGGCTACCACTGCGGCTCGGACCGGATCGTCGCCAACGACTACTCGGTGGTGGAGTCCACCCGGGACCGTTCCGGCTTGACGCTGTACGCCTCCGCGCTCGACGTCGGCACGTTCTCGGTCCGTTCCGGCGGCGCCACGCACACGCTGCGGACGTTTTCCACCTGGCTGGTGGCGCAGTGCGCGGCGAACTCGGCCGACTCCCGGGACATCCGGGAGGTCATCTACTCCGCGGACGGCCGCACCGTGCGGCGGTGGGACCGGCTGGGCAAGCGCACCAGCGGCGACAGCAGCCACCTGTTCCACACCCACATCAGCTTCTTCCGCGACTCCACCAAAGCGGGGCGGGACCAGACCCCGCTGTTCCGCCGCTATCTCACCGCGATCGGACTGATCGCCCCGACGAAACCGGAGAACGAGATGGAACAGAACGACAAGCTCGTGGGCAACACCGGCTCGACGAGCCGTACCGTCGGCGATGTCCTCGCCGATCTGCAGAACCTGCGGAACTGGCTGATCTCGCCGGCCAACACCACCGGCCTGATCACCCCGCCGGCGGCCAATTCCCCGCTCCAGCAGATGCTGGCCATGCTGCGCGGATGGCCGGCGCTCGTGGCGCAGGTGAACGAGTTGTCCGGCAAGGACTTCACCGACGAGCAGCAGATCGTCACCGGCGTCCTCGCCGGGCTGCCGCCGGAGCGGATCGCCGAGGCCATCCCTCCGCAGATCGCCCGGGACGTCGCCGACGAGCTGTCCCGGCGGCTCACCGCCTGACGCGCGCCCGCCGCGACGACTGCAGCGTCGCGGCGGCGGGCATCCAGCAATAACTATTGCGCAATAGCTCTTGCGAATGTCAGACTCGGCCGCATGGATCAGCCCACGGTCAGACAGGTCACCGACTCGCGGGTGCTCGCCGCGCTCGCCCATCCGCTGCGCCGCCGCCTCATGGACGTGTTCAAGGTGTACGGCCCGAGCACGGTCGGCCAACTCGCCGAGCGCACCGACCAGGCGCCGGCGAACGTGAGCCACCACCTCCGGGTGCTGGCCGCCGCCGACCTGCTGGTCGAGGCGCCCGAGTTGGCCCGCGACCGCCGGGAGAGCTGGTGGAAGCTACGGAACAGGGGCGTGCGCTGGTCCGAGTCCGACTTCGACGACGACCCGTCCACCCGGGTGGTGGCCGACGCGGCGGGCTCGCTCAACCTGGAGCGCCACGCCGCGCTGGTGCGGGCCTGGCACGCCGCCCCCGACGACGCCCGTGCCGCCTGGGGCGACGGACCGTTCAGCACCGACCACTGGCTGCACCTCACCCCGGAGGAACTGGCCGAACTCAGCCGCGAGGTGATCGCCCTCTTCATGCGGTGGGCCGACCGGCCGGTACCGGACGACGGCCAACGGCGCGAGCCGGTGTTCGTGTTCACCCACGGCGTCCCGGCCCGGCCGTGACCGCCCCGGCCGGCGCGCCCGCGCCGCCCACCGCCTCGGCCGGCGCGCCCGCGGCGCCCACCGCCCCGCCGCGCGGCGGGCTGCTCCGGCACCACGACTTCCGGCGTCTCTGGACCGGCCACACGATCAGCGCGGTGGGCAGCAACATGACCACCGTCGCGCTGCCGCTCGTCGCCGTGGCGGTGCTCGACGCCACCACGTTCCAGGTGGCGGTGCTGACCGCCGCGGCCTGGCTGCCGTGGCTGGTGGCCGGCCTGCCGGTCGGGGCGTGGGTCGACCGGGTCCGCCGCCGCCCCGTGATGATCGCCGCCGACCTGACCGGGGCCGCGTTGTTCGCAAGCGTCCCGGCCGCCGCGCTGCTCGACCAGCTCACCGTCGGGCACCTGCTGGTGGTGGCGCTCGGGGCCGGCCTGGCCCGGGTCTTCTTCGAGACCGCCGACCAGGTCTACCTGCCCACCCTGCTGCCACCGGAGCAGGTGCCGCCGGCCAACGCCCGGCTGCACGCCACCCAGACCGCGAGCTACCTGCTCGGCCCCGGGCTCGCCGGTCTGATCGCCCAGCTCGCCGGCGCGGTGACCGCGGTGGCGCTCGACGCGGTGAGCTTCCTGGCGTCCGCGCTGTGCCTGCACCGGATCCGCGCCGTCGAACCCCGACCGGCGCGTCCCGCCGTGTCGACCTCGATGCGCCGGGAGGTGGCCGACGGGCTGCGCTTCGTCACCCGGGATCCGTACCTGCGGGTGCTGACCGTCTTCGGCGCGGCCAGCAACATCGGGCTCACCGGCTACCAGGCGGTCCTCGTGGTCTTCCTGGTCCGCTCGGCGCACCTGCCAGCCGGGCTGGTCGGCCTGCTGATCGGCCTGGCCAGCCTCGGTGGCGTCGTCGGCGCGGCGCTTGCCGCCCGGCTCGCCCGCCGGCTCGGCACCGCGCGCGTCCTGCTGCTCGCCGGCGCGCTCACCGGCCCGCCCGCGCTGCTGATCCCGCTCGCCGGCCCCGGCGCGCGGGTGGCCTGGTTGGTGCTCGGCGGGGTGCTGGTCAGCCTGGGCGTCGCGATCGGCAACGTGGTCAAGGGCAGCTTCCGGCAGACCTACACGCCGCACCACCTGCTCGGCCGGGTCACCGTGAGCATGCAGTTGCTCAACTACGGCACCATCCCGCTCGCCGCGCTGCTGGCCGGCGCGCTGGGCGCCGGCTGGGGGCCGGCGGGCGCGATCCGGCTGATGACGGCGTGGCTCGCACTCACCCCGCTGATCCTGCTGCTGGGGCCGCTACGCCGGCGGCGTGACCTGCCGGCGGCACCCGCCTGAGAACGCGCTGCGGCGACGGTCGGAGCCCGACCGCCGCCACCGGCACGTTGTCACATCACATCGGGCGGACGTTGTCCGCCTGCGGGCCCTTCTGGCCCTGCGTCACCTCGAACTCGACCTTCTGGCCCTCGTTCAGCTCGCGGTATCCGCCGCTCTGGATGGCCGAGTAGTGGACGAAGACGTCCGGGCCTCCGCCGTCCTGCTCGATGAAGCCGAAGCCCTTTTCCGAGTTGAACCACTTGACCGTGCCGCTTGCCATGCGTCTCTCCCTGTTCAATGCGGGTGAGCACCGGCCCGCGGCCGGTGATCGCCCCTGTACCTCCTGAACAGTAACCGCCCGCGCCCGGATCCGCTGGCGGAAGTGCCGGCGTGGCTCGTGAATACCTCGGAGCCGGAAATGCCCCCGACACGCGGTGGGCCGGGGCATGCTTGCCCCGATGAGCACAACGACGGCGCTGGCCGACCTCGAACGGGAGATCACCGCGCCCGGCGCCGGCCCGGACCGCCTACGGCTGGTGAGCACGCCGTTCGTGCCCGAGGTGCGGCTGCACCTGGCCGAGGACGCCATCCTGTGGTGGGCGCGGATGGAGGCCGCCGCCGGTCGGTCGCTCCCGCCGCCGTACTGGGCCTCCGTCTGGGCCGGTGGGCAGGCGCTGGCCCGCCACCTGCTCGACCACCCCCGGCTGGCCGCCGGGCGGCGGGTGCTCGACCTGGGCGCCGGCTCGGGGTTGGTCGCCATCGCCGCCGCGCTCGCCGGCGCCGACCAGGTGGTCGCGAACGACATCGACCCGTACGCGCTGGCCGCCGTCACCGTCAACGCCCGGGTGAACCGGGTGAC
Organism: Micromonospora sp. WMMD975; assembly: GCF_029581215.1. Lineage (NCBI taxonomy): Bacteria > Bacillati > Actinomycetota > Actinomycetes > Micromonosporales > Micromonosporaceae > Micromonospora > Micromonospora sp. WMMD975. The sequence continues at coordinate 3,752,399 of NZ_CP120739.1, read as the reverse complement.
CGTGAGCGCCGACGGCCAGGACCTGCTCGACGGCGTGCCCCCGGTCGACCTGCTGGTGGCCGGCGACGCCCTCTACGACGCGGAGTTGGCCGCGCGGGTGCTGCCCTGCCTGCGGCGCTGCGCGGACCGGGGCGTCGAGGTGCTGGTCGGCGACCCGGACCGCGGGCACCTGCCGCCGGACGGGCTGGAGGTGGTGGCCAACTATCCGGTGCCCACCACCGAGCCCGCGGTGGACACCCCGGTGCGTCGGGTGCAGGTGCTGCGCCCCCGCTGACCCTCGGGGATCCTCCGGATGCGATCTCCGGGGTCGGTGGGGGATCACGCCCGATGCGCCGGGTGGCCGGCCGGCCCTAGCGTGCAGTCATGACCGATCTCCTCGCCCAGTTCGGGCAGTTGCCCACCACACTGCTGATGGGCCTGCTGGGCGTGGTGATGCTCGCCGACGCCGTGCCCCTGCTCGGGGTGCTGGTCCCCGGCGACGCGGCGGTGCTCGCCGCGGTCGGCGCGGGCCGTCCCGCCGGTGGCGCGGCGGCCGTCGCGGCGGTGGTGGCCGGCTGCCTGGCCGGCTGGTCGTTGAGCTTCCTCGCCGGGCGACACTGGGGCGCGCGGCTGCGTAGCGGCCGGCTGGGCGCCTGGATCGGCGAGTCCCGCTGGGCCGCCGCCGAGACGCTGCTGCATCGAGGCGGCGGCCGGATCGTCCTGGTGGCGCCGTTCCTGCCGGTGTTCAACGCGCTGCTGCCGCTCGCCGCCGGCGGGCTGCGGATGCCGTACCGGCGGTTCGTCACCTGCGCGGCGCTGGGCGCCACCGCGTGGGCCGGGCTCTACGTGGCGCTCGGGCTGGCCGCGCGGACGCTCACCGGTCTGCTGCCCGGCGCGCCCGACCCGACGGTGCTCACCATGGCGGTCGGGCTGCTGCTCGCCGGCCCGGTGTTGCTCGGCACCCGGCGCCGGCTGCGCGCGGTGACCGGCTGACCGGGCCGGGTCCGGCCGCCACGGGGGAGGCCGGACCCGGCGCGCTCACCAGCCGCGCGCCCGCCACTGCGGCACCGACGGCCGCTCGGCGCCGAGCGTGCTGTCCTTGCCGTGCCCCGGGTAGAACCAGGTCTCGTCCGGCAGCCGGCCGAAGAGCTTGGCCTCGACGTCGTCGATGAGCTGGCCGAACCGCTCCGGATCCTGGTCGGTGTTGCCCACGCCGCCGGGAAAGAGGGAGTCACCGGTGAAGAGGTGCGGCCCGCCGGCCGGGTCGCGGTAGAGCAGCGCGATCGACCCCGGGGTGTGCCCGCGCACGTGGATCACCTCGAGCGCGCAGTCGCCGACCGGCACGGTGTCGCCCTCGCGCAGCGGCTCGGCGTCGATCGGCAGGCCCTCGGCGTCGTCGGCGTGCACGAGCGCGCGGGCGCCGGTCTTGGCGACCACCTCCTCCAGCGCGACCCAGTGGTCCATGTGCCGGTGGGTGGTCACCACCGTGGCGAGCCCGCCGTCGCCGATCAGCTCCAGCAGGCGGGGCGCCTCGTTGGCGGCGTCGATGAGCGCCTGCTCGCCGGTGGCCCGGCAGCGCAGCAGATAGGCGTTGTTGTCCATCGGGCCCACCGACAGCTTGGTGACGGTGAGCCGGTCGAGCTCGCGCACGGCCGGCGGACCGCCGGGCGTGACGTCTCCGGTGTAGGTCATGACGACGTTCAGATCCATTCCGGTGGGTTCGGCAGGGGGCCGTCGGGATCGACGGTGAGCAGCTCGCCGTCGCCCCGGCCGGTCAGCCAGGCGGCGAGTTCCGGCGCGGGGCCGGTGACCGTGGGCGCCCCCTCGGGGTCGCCCACGACGAGTTCGTGCGCGGCGCCGTCGACGCGCAGCACCATGGCCGGCGCGGCCGGGTCGCCGGCCAGCCCGGTCGTCACCTCGTGCAGCAGCCGCCTGGCGAACGCCTCCGGCCAGTCCGCCGGCCGGTAGCCGGCCGCCAGGTCGACGTGGTGCACCTCGATCTCGCGCAACCGACCCCAGACCAGCAGCGCCGCCGGCCACGGACCGCGCCGGGTCTGCACGGTCGCGCCCCACGCCGCCACCGGCATCTCCGCCACCGCCGCGTCGAAGCGCTGGCCGCTGCGACGCAGATCGTCCAAAAGGTCCGCCGGGCCCCGCCCGGCGCCCGCCTCGATGTCGGCGTTACGCGCCTCGACCGAGGCGTACATCGGGATCGGCTCGCCGGTGCGCGCGGCGGTGAGCAGGTTGACGAACCCGTCGGCGTTGCGGGCCAGGTGGGTGAGCACATGCGCGCGGCTCCACCCCGGCAGCAGCGACGGCGCCGCGACCTGCGCGGCGGTCAGGCCGGAGACGGTACGCAGCAGCCGGTCGTTCGCCTCGGCCAGCTCGCCGGTCAACAGCAGCGGATCAGTCGTCATCGGGTCTGACCCTAGCGGGCCGGGATCCGCCCCGCTGCCGGGGAAATCGCTTTCGGCGCGTCGACGCGCCCCTTACCGTCGGGGCCGACGGCTTCGGTCGCGGCGTCGGGAGGGAGGTGGTGAGCATGCCGGACGCAGCGCGCGTGTTCCGCCCTTCACCCCGACGACACCGATGAGGACACCATGACCCTCGATCTGACCGCCCTCGGCTGGGACGCCGACTGGGCGGACCACCTCGACCGACGCGCCGACCACCGACCCGGGCGGGTGGCCCGGGTGGACCGGGGCGTGTGCACCGTGCTGCGCCCGGAGGGGCCGGTGCGGGCCAGCCTCGGCGGCGGCGTGCTCGCCGCCGCGGCCCGCGACCTGACCGCGTTGCCGTGCGCCGGCGACTGGGTGCTCCTGGCCACCTGGCCGGACGGCCCGGTCACCGTGGAGGCGGTGCTGCCGCGGCGCACCGCGCTGGTGCGGCGCACCGCCGGCAAGGACGCCAGCGGCCAGGTGCTGGCCGCCAACCTCGACGCCGCCGCGGTGGTCGAGCCGGTGCACCCGACGCCGGACGCCGCCCGGATCGAGCGGCTGCTCTCGCTGGTCCACGAGTCCGGCGCCGAGCCGCTCGTGGTGCTCACCAAGGCCGACCTGGCCGCCGACCCGGCCGCCGTGGCCCGGCAACTGGCCGAGCTGGCCCCCGGGGTGCCGGTGCTGCCGGTCAGCGCCGAGCGGGGCACCGGCCTGGCGCCGCTGCGCCGGCACGTCGCGCCGGGGCGCACGCTTGGCCTGCTCGGCCCCTCCGGCGCCGGCAAGTCGAGCCTGGTCAACGCGCTGGCCGGGGCCGACGTGATGCCCACCCAGGCGATCCGCCGGGTCGACGGCAAGGGCCGGCACACCACCACCTGGCGGGCGCTGGTGCCGCTGCCGGGCGGGGGAGCGGTGCTGGACACCCCGGGCGTACGGGCGGTCGGCCTGCTGGACGGCGCCGCCGGCCTGGACCGGGCCTTCGCCGACATCGCCGAGCTGGCCACCGGCTGCCGGTACGCCGACTGCGCGCACGACGCCGAGCCGGCCTGCGCGGTGCGGGACGCGGTGGACCGGGGCGAGCTGCCGGCGCGGCGCTGGGAGAGCTGGCGTCGGCTCCAGCGGGAAATCGCGTACGAGGGCGGGCGGCGCGCGTCCCGGCTGGCCGCCGAGCGGCGGGGCGGCTGGCGGGGCGGGCGGCGGCGGGCCGGACGCCCGGCGACCCCGCCCGCTCCCGGCACGCTCTGAGCTGGGGGAATGTGCGCGCGACGGAAGTTGTCACACCTCGGGGCTAGAGTTGCCGGGGCGCTTTTCCTGCGCCCCGGCAACTCATAAAAACGGACTTAGCCTCATATTCTTCTTCCGGGAGCACCCGTACCGTGGCCGACCGTCTGATCATCCGTGGCGCGCGCGAGCACAACCTGCGTGACGTCAGTCTCGACCTGCCCCGGGACGCCCTGATCGTCTTCACCGGGCTCTCCGGTTCGGGCAAGTCGAGCCTGGCGTTCGACACCATCTTCGCCGAGGGGCAGCGCCGCTACGTCGAGTCGCTGTCGTCGTACGCCCGGCAGTTCCTCGGCCAGATGGACAAGCCCGACGTCGACTTCATCGAGGGGCTCAGCCCCGCCGTCTCCATCGACCAGAAGTCCACCTCCCGCAACCCGCGCTCCACCGTCGGCACCATCACCGAGGTCTACGACTACCTGCGCCTGCTCTTCGCCCGCATCGGCGAGCCGCACTGCCCGGTCTGCGGCGAGCGGATCTCCAGGCAGAGCCCGCAGCAGATCGTCGACCGGGTGCTCGCCATGCCCGAGGGCACCAGGTTCATGGTGCTCGCGCCGGTGGTGCGTGGCCGCAAGGGCGAATACGTCGACCTCTTCGCCGAGTTGCAGGCCAAGGGCTACGCCCGGGCCCGGGTCGACGGCGTGGTGCACCCGCTGACCGAGCCGCCGAAGCTCAAGAAGCAGGAGAAGCACACCATCGAGGTGGTCATCGACCGGCTCAGCGTCAAGGCGAGCGCCAAGCAGCGGCTGACCGACTCGGTCGAGGCCGCGCTCGGCCTCTCCAGCGGCCTGGTGCTGCTCGACTTCGTCGACCTGCCGGAGGACGACCCGGCCCGCGAGCGCCGCTACTCCGAGCACCTGGCCTGCCCGAACGACCACCCGCTCGCGATCGAGGACCTGGAACCCCGGGTGTTCTCCTTCAACGCGCCCTACGGCGCCTGCCCGGAGTGCACCGGCCTGGGCACCAAGAAGGAGGTCGACCCCGAGCTGGTCATTCCCGACCCGGAGCGCACGCTGCGCGAGGGCGCGATCCAGCCCTGGGCCACCGGGCACAATCTGGAATACTTCCTGCGCCTGCTGGAGGCGCTCGGCGAGGCCGAGCACTTCGACGTCGACACGCCGTGGCGGGCGCTGCCGTCGCGGGCGCAGAAGACGATCCTGCACGGCTCCGACGACCAGGTGCACGTGCGCTACCGCAACAAGTACGGCCGCGAGCGTTCCTACTACACCGGCTTCGAGGGCGTGGTGCAGTGGATCGAGCGCCGGCACACCGACACCGAGTCGGAGTGGTCCCGCGACAAGTACGAGGGCTACATGCGCGACGTGCCCTGCGCGGCCTGCGGCGGCGCCCGGCTCAAGCCGGAGGTGCTCGCGGTCACCCTGGCCGGCCGGAGCATCGCCGAGGTCTGCAACCTCTCCGTCGGCGAGGCCGCCGACCTGCTCGCGGGCATCGAGCTGACCGACCGGCAGAAGATGATCGCCGAGCGCGTGCTCAAAGAGATCAACGCCCGGCTGAAGTTCCTGCTCGACGTCGGCCTGGACTACCTCTCCCTGGACCGGCCGGCGGGCACGCTCTCCGGCGGCGAGGCGCAGCGCATCCGGCTCGCCACCCAGATCGGCTCCGGCCTGGTCGGCGTGCTCTACGTGCTCGACGAGCCCTCGATCGGCCTGCACCAGCGCGACAACCACCGGCTGATCGAGACGCTGCTACGGCTGCGCGGCCTGGGCAACACGCTGATCGTGGTCGAGCACGACGAGGACACCATCCGGGTGGCCGACTGGATCGTCGACATCGGTCCCGGCGCGGGCGAGCACGGCGGCAAGATCGTGCACAGCGGCTCGGTGCCGGCGCTGCTCGACAACGACGAGTCGGTCACCGGGGCCTACCTGGCCGGGCGCAAGGCCATCCCGACGCCGGCCACCCGCCGGCCGCAGACGCCGGGCCGGGAGTTGGTGGTGCACGGCGCCCGCGAGCACAACCTGCGCAACCTCACCGTGGGCTTCCCGCTCGGCCAGCTCATCGCGGTCACCGGGGTCAGCGGCTCGGGCAAGTCCACGCTCGTCAACGACATCCTCTACACGGTGCTGGCCAACCAGATCAACGGCGCCCGGCTGGTGCCCGGCCGGCACACCCGGATCACCGGCCTGGAGCACGTGGACAAGGTCGTCGGCGTGGACCAGTCGCCGATCGGGCGCACCCCGCGCTCCAACCCGGCCACCTACACCGGGGTCTGGGACCACGTCCGCAAGCTCTTCGCCGAGACCACCGAGGCCAAGGTCCGGGGGTACGGCCCGGGCCGGTTCTCGTTCAACGTCAAGGGCGGGCGCTGCGAGGCGTGCTCCGGTGACGGCACCATCAAGATCGAGATGAACTTCCTGCCGGACGTCTACGTCCCCTGCGAGGTGTGCAAGGGCGCGCGTTACAACCGCGAGACGCTCGAGGTGCACTACAAGGGTCGCACCGTCGCCGAGGTGCTGGACATGCCGATCGAGGAGGCGGCCGACTTCTTCTCCGCCATCCCGGCCATCCACCGGCACCTGAAGACGCTCGTCGACGTCGGCCTGGGCTACGTGCGGCTCGGCCAGCCCGCGCCGACGCTGTCCGGCGGTGAGGCGCAGCGCGTCAAGCTCGCCTCCGAGTTGCAGAAGCGGTCCACCGGCCGCACGGTCTACGTGCTCGACGAACCCACCACCGGCCTGCACTTCGAGGACATCCGCAAGCTGCTGATGGTGCTGGAGGGCCTGGTCGACAAGGGCAACACGGTGATCACCATCGAGCACAACCTCGACGTGATCAAGACGGCCGACTGGCTGATCGACATGGGGCCCGAGGGTGGCCACCGGGGCGGCACGGTGCTCGCCACCGGCACCCCGGAGGAGGTCGCCGAGGTGCCGGAGAGCCACACCGGCGAGTTCCTGCGGCCGATCCTCAAGCTCGCCGGCGAGGCCAAGGGCGCCAAGGCGGCCACCACCCGGGCGGCCAAGGCCAACGGCGCCACGAAGTCGCGGGCCCGCAAGGTGCCGGCGGGGGCGCGCTGACCGACGCGTACGCGGGCGGGCCGGGGGACCGGCGCCGTCCGCGTAGGTGGATTTTTACCCGTTCCGTGACGCCCCGGTATGAACCGGACCCCCACCCTGGCGCGTGTAACACAGTGTGGCCACGGATCATGAACGGTGGCGACAGCCGAGAGGAAGGCCGGAGATGAGTGATGATCAGGCGTTGACCGGGCGGGTCACCCAGAGCCGCCGGGCGCTGCTCGCGGGCGCCGGCGCGGTCGGCGCGGCGGTGGTGCTCGCGGGCTGCGGTGACGACGACGCGACCCCGGGTCTCGCCCCGACCAGCGCAGGCCCGCCGAGCGCCACCGCGACCGGCGACGCCGGCGGTGGCAACCGGGACAGCAGCGGTCCGCTGGCCCGCACCGCCGACATCCCGGTCGGCGGCGGCACGGTGTACGCCAGCCAGGGCATCGTCATCACCCAGCCCGAAGCCGGGCAGTTCAAAGCCTTCGACCCGATCTGCACCCACCAGGGGTGCCCGGTGTCGAACGTCGACGGCGGCACGATCAACTGCACGTGCCACAACAGCAGGTTCTCGATCACCGACGGCGCGGTGAAGGGTGGCCCGGCCACCAGGCCGCTCGCCGCCAAGCAGATCAAGGTCGAGGGCGACCAGATCACCCTCGCCTGACCGGACGCGCCGCCCTCGTCCGCCGGGTGCGGGCGAGGGCGCGGCGGCGGTCGGTGTCGGGGGTGCGGACTACGCTTGCGGGGTGGCTGACCCCTCGACCTACCGTCCCGCGACCGGCACCATCCCGGAGTCGCCAGGGGTCTACCGCTTCCGCGACGGCACCGGCCGGGTGATCTACGTGGGCAAGGCGCGCAACCTGCGCAGCCGGCTCAACTCCTACTTCGCCGACCCGGTCAACCTGCACCAGCGCACCCGGCAGATGGTCTTCACCGCCGAGTCGGTCGACTGGATCACCGTCGCCACCGAGGTGGAGGCGCTCCAGCAGGAATACACCTGGATCAAGCAGTACGATCCGAGGTTCAACGTCCGCTACCGCGACGACAAGTCCTACCCCTACCTCGCGGTCACCCTCGACGAGGAATACCCGCGGTTGCAGGTGATGCGCGGCGCCAAGCGCAAGGGGGTGCGCTACTTCGGCCCCTACTCGCACGCCTGGGCCATCCGCGAGACGCTCGACCTCCTGCTGCGGGTGTTCCCGGCGCGCACCTGCTCCTCCGGGGTGTTCAAGCGGGCCGGTCAGGTCGGTCGGCCCTGCCTGCTCGGCTACATCGGCAAGTGCTCGGCGCCGTGCGTCGGCACCGTCACCGCCGAGCGGCACCGGGAGATCGTCAACGGCTTCTGCGACTTCATGGCCGGCCGCACCGACACCATGGTCCGCCGGCTCGAGAAGGACATGCTCGACGCCAGCGAGCAGTTGGAGTTCGAGCGGGCCGCTCGGCTGCGCGACGACGTGGCCGCGCTGCGCCGGGCGATGGAGAAGCAGACCGTGGTGCTCGGCGACGGCACCGACGCCGACGTGGTCGCGTTCGCCGACGATCCGCTCGAAGCCGCGGTGCAGGTCTTCCACGTCCGTGGCGGCCGGGTCCGTGGCCAGCGCGGCTGGGTGGTGGAGAAGACCGAGGAGCTGACCACCGGCGACCTCGTGCACCATTTCTGCACCCAGGTCTACGGCGGCGAGCAGGGCGAGGCCGACGTCCCGCGCGAGCTTCTCGTGCCCGAGCTGCCCGGCGACGCCGAGGCGCTCGCCGACTGGCTTTCCGACCGGCGGGGCAGCCGGGTGTCGCTGCGGGTGCCGCAGCGTGGCGACAAGCGTTCGCTGCTGGAGACCGTCGAGCGCAACGCGAAGGACGCGCTGGCCCGGCACAAGCTCAAGCGCGCCGGCGACCTGACCACCCGAGGCCAGGCCCTCGACGAGATCGCCGACGCGCTGGCCATGCGCACCTCGCCGCTGCGCATCGAGTGTTACGACGTGTCCCAGATCCAGGGCACCGACGTGGTCGCCAGCATGGTCGTGTTCGAGGACGGGCTGCCCCGCAAGAGCGAATACCGCCGGTTCATCGTGCGGGGCGCCACCGACGACCTCTCCGCCATGTCCGAGGTGCTGCGCCGGCGGTTCGCCCGTTACCTCGACGCCCGCGCCGAGACCGGGGAGCTGGGCGAGGAGACCGCCGCCGACCCCGACCGCCCCGGCATCGACCCGACCACCGGGCGTCCGCGCCGGTTCGCGTACCCGCCGCAGTTGGTGGTGGTCGACGGCGGCCCGCCCCAGGTGGCCGCCGCCGCGAAGGCCCTGGCCGAGCTGGGTGTCGACGACGTGGCGCTGTGCGGGCTGGCCAAGCGGCTGGAGGAGGTCTGGTTGCCCGACGACGACTACCCGGTCATCCTGCCGCGCACCTCCGAGGCGCTCTACCTGCTGCAACGGGTCCGCGACGAGGCGCACCGTTTCGCCATCACATTCCACCGCCAGCGGCGCTCGAAGCGGATGACCGAGTCGGCGCTCGACAACGTGCCCGGCCTCGGTGAGGTCCGTCGCAAGGCGCTCCTGCGGCACTTCGGCTCGCTGAAGCGGCTGTCCACGGCGACGGTGGAGGAGATCACCGAGGTGCCCGGCGTGGGCCGGCGCACCGCCGAGGCGATCCTCGCCGCCCTCGACGGCGCCGATCCCACCCCGGCCGCTTCCTCCTGAGCTGCCCCGCCCGTTCCTCCTGACCTGCCCGTCCGCTCCCGGGGGCGGGACGGTCGGGGCGCACGATCGTGGTGGCTGTCCGTTCGCCCACGGACCACGTCAGCGCCGTGGCGGTGAGTCATGTCGGGGCCGTGGGGCTCGTGGCGCTGGAGAGTGCCGCCTATCCTTCCGGCGTATGGGAGCGATCAAACCGTGGCACGTGTCCGTCCTGGCGATCTGTTGTCTCCTACCGACCGCGGTGGCTGTCGTCGGCGGGATCTGGGCGATTCTCCGCTCCCGGAAGCGCGGCTGACCGAGTGCCCTTTGATCGACTCCACTTCGGCGAGGTGGCGGGGTTGGGCACGCTGGGATGCCGCCACCTCGGCGAGCTGGAGTCGATCAAGCAAGAGTCTCGCCCTCCGGGATCCTTTCCACTTCTCGGGACGCTAGAGATCGTGGTGCGAAAACGTCTCCGGAGAGGCCATTCCTCACCACATTGACCCGCGGGCGGATTGCGTGGTTGCTGAGCGTGAAGGCCCCGGCGGGGCGGGAGGAGGCTGCCAGGTGTGCCTTTGCTCTGCAGCCTTATCCGCATCAGCCGGTTGAACTGCTCAGACGCATGTGCAGCCGTCGCGGGTGCGAGACCGGTTCGGTGACGGTGCGTGCGCAGTGCACGGATGGGTGCAGAGCAGCGGCGGTTCGCGACCGCACCTCCTGACGACACAAGCGACGAGGGGCGGCCCGAGAACGGGACCGGCCCTTCGTCACCCCTCGGCGAGGACGGCGAGGATGGCCTCGCCGTACTTGGCGAGCTTGTTCTCGCCCACGCCGCTGAACCGGGACAGCTCGGCCAGCGAAGCCGGCGGTTCGGCCGCGATCTGGCGCAGCGTCGCGTCGTGGAAGATGACGTACGCGGGGACGCCCTGCTCCTTGGCGGTGGCGGCCCGCCAGGCGCGGAGCCGCTCGAAGACACCGGCGGCGGCGGGGGCGAGATCGGCGACGACCGTCGCCGCGCCGCGGGGCTTCGCGGCCCGGCCGGACAGTGGACGCTCCGGCTCCTTGCGCAGCGTGACCGTGCGTCGCCGGCCGAGCACGTCGGCGCTGGCCTCGGTGAGCGCCAGCGTGCCGTAGTCGCCCTCAACCGCGAGCAGGCCCTCGGCGAGCAGTTGCCGCACCACGCCGCGCCACTCGGTGTCGCGCAGGTCGGTGCCGATGCCGAACGTGCTCAACGCGTCGTGGCCGTGCTGGTCGATCTTGTCGGTGTGCTTGCCGAGCAGGATGTCGATGCTGTGCCCGGCGCCGAAGCGTTGGTGGCGTTCCCGGTCGAGCCGGTAGACGGTGGAGAGCAGTTTCTGCGCCGCCACCGTGCCGTCCCAGGACTCCGGCGGGTCGAGGCAGGTGTCGCAGTTGCCGCAGTTGGGCGCCCCGGTCTCGCCGAAGTAGTCGAGCAGTTGGGCGCGGCGGCAGCGGACCGTCTCGCAGAGCGCCAGCATCGCGTCGAGGTGGGCGGCGAGGTTGCGCCGGTGCGCCAGGTCGCCTTCGGACGTCTCGATCATCTTGCGTTGCTGCACGACGTCCTGGAGCCCGTACGCCAGCCAGGCCGTGGACGGCAGCCCGTCGCGCCCGGCGCGGCCGGTCTCCTGGTAGTAACCCTCCACCGACTTGGGCAGGTCGAGGTGGGCGACGAAGCGTACGTCGGGCTTGTCGATGCCCATGCCGAACGCGATGGTGGCCACCATGACCAGCCCGTCCTCCCGCAGGAAGCGCTGCTGGTTGGTGGCGCGGGTGCGCGCGTCGAGGCCGGCGTGGTAGGGCAGCGCCGGGATGCCGTTGGCGACCAGGAAGTCGGCGGTCTTCTCCACCGAGGCCCGGGACAGGCAGTAGACGATGCCGGCGTCGCCCGGGTGCTCGTCGCGCAGCAGGCTCAGCAACTGCCGGCGCGGCTCCCGCTTCGGCACGATCCGGTATTGGATGTTGGGCCGGTCGAAGCTGGCCACGAAGTGCCGGGCCTCGGTGAGTTGCAGGCGGGTGGCGATCTCGGTGCGGGTGGCCCGGGTCGCGGTGGCGGTCAGCGCGATCCGTGGCACCTGCGGCCAGCGCTCGTGCAGCATCGACAGGTTGAGGTAGTCGGGGCGGAAGTCGTGCCCCCACTGCGAGACGCAGTGCGCCTCGTCGATCGCGAACAGGCCGATCCGGCCGCGTTCCAGCAGGCCGAGGGTGGACCGCACCGCCAGCCCTTCCGGGGCCAGGTAGAGCAGGTCCAGCTCGCCGGCGAGGTAGGCCGCCTCGACCTGGCGGCGCTGCGCCGGGTCCTGCGTCGAGTTGAGGAAGCCGGCCCGGACGCCGACCGCGGTGAGCGCGTCGACCTGGTCCTGCATTAGCGCGATCAGCGGAGAGACGACCACCGCCACGCCGTCGCGGACCAGCGCCGGGATCTGGTAGCAGAGCGACTTGCCGCCACCGGTGGGCATGAGCACGAGCGCGTCGCCGCCGGCCACCACGTGTTCGATGATGTCCTGCTGGACACCGCGGAAGGCGTCGTAGCCGAAGACCCGGCGCAATACGCCAAGCGCGTCGTCGGTCCGCTGATCGGTGGGGGAGACCATCCGCGCAGTCTACGAGCGTCCCCCGACAGCGTTACGGAAGAAGCCCCGTCGTCCCGTCGCCGTCGCCGTCGCCGTCGCCCCACCGCAGCCCGTCGATGCCGGCCGCGTGGTGGAAACCGGGGTGGCCGGTGGCGTCCGCGCAGACCTCGCCGTCGGGCCCGACCCGGCCGCAGAAGACCGGCTCGATGTGGTTCCAGGCGTCGGCCCGGGACAGCAGCGCGGCGCTCGCGGCCAGTTCGGGGCGCAGGATGGTCAGCCCCTCGGTGTAGACGACGGCTTGGTCGCGGGCCTCCTGCGCGTCGGCCGCCAGGTAGGTCAGGTGCAGCGTCCAACGGCGCGGCATCCGGTAGGCGCCGGCGGGCGCCCGGTTGCGGCCCGCCCGCCGCTCGCGCTCCGCCGGCCCGCGGTTGATCAGAGCGTCGGGGTACGCCGAGAGCGGTTCCGCCGTGGACAGCGCGTGGGCGATGGCGGCGCGGACCCGCTCGGACACGTCGGCCCCGTCGAGCATGGCGGTCAGGTCCCGGTGGAAGTCGGACGCGGGTCGCCCGCGCCGCAGCGATCGATCGTCAGTCACCGGCCCATGCCTCTCCGTAGGTGGACGGTTGTCAGCAGTGTCGCCCAGGGCGGCAAAAATTGCAACGTCGCAATGCATGCTTGATATTCGACTGCGGTTGGAGAAGAATCGACTACTCCGCGTGGAGGTGAGCCGCGATGGCGCAGGTGCCAAGTCCGACGATCAGGGCCCGTCGACTGCGACGGGAGTTGCGCCGGCTGCGGGACCGCACCGGGCGCACCGCCGAGGAGGTGGCCAAGATCCTCGGCTGGCACCGGACCAAGATCATTCGCCTGGAGCAGGGGCACTCGCGGGTGATGCCGAAGGACATGCCGCCGCTGCTCGACCTCTACGAGGCCACCGAGTCCGAGCGGGAGTCACTGACCGCGCTGCTCCGCCAGTCCCGGCTGAAGGGCTGGTGGAGCGCGTACGGCGACGTGCTGCCGGACAACTACGTCGGCTTCGAGGCGGAGGCCACCTCGATCAGCACGTTCGAGAGCCTGTACGTGCCCGGCCTGTTGCAGACCGAGGAGTACGTCCGCGCCATCGTCCGTGCCGGTCGCAGCACCGCCGACCAGGACGAGGCGGACCGGGTGGTGGCGGCGAGGCTGGCGCGCAAGGCGCTGCTCTCCCGTGACCTGCCACCGTCGCTGTGGGTGGTGCTGGACGAGGCGGTGCTCCGGCGCGTGGTCGGCGGCCCGGCGGTGATGCGCGCCCAGCTCGCGCGCCTGGTCGAGGCGTGCGAGATGCCCACGGTGGAGATCCAGGTCCTGCCGTTCAACGCCGGAGCGCACGCCGCGATGGGCGGAGCCTTCACCCTGCTGAGCTACGACGATCCGGTGCTCGACCCGACCGTGGTCTACCTCAGCAACGACACCAGCACGCTGCTGCTTGAGGAGAGCCGACAGGTTGCCCGCTATAGACTCATGTTCGACCACCTCCGGGCCAAGGCGCTGGATCCCGACCGGTCCGCAGACCTCCTCAGCCGGGCTGCCGCCGAGGTTCCGGACTGACTCCGACCTCGTGGAGCGCTGCCGATGCCCCCCTCAGATTCGGCGCCGGTTGGCTGGCGCAAGAGCAGCCGAAGCGGTGCGAACGATTCGAACTGCGTCGAGGTGGCCGGGCTTTCCGACGCGCTGGCAGTGCGCGACTCCAAGGACCCGGACGGGCCTACCCTCCTCTTCACCCGGCACGCCTGGTCGTCCTTCGTCGCCGACCTGCGGCGCTGCTGACAGCTCGCGGCTCCCCAACCGGCACGCCTGGTCGTCCTTGTCGGCGACATGCGGTGTGTCTGACAGCTCGCCGCCGGCCACGACCTGCGGCGGGGCCGGACCGTGCAGGTTGGTCCGTCGCCCTGATGCCGGCGGCATCACCCGCATCGGCTTGAATGACCCGATGGCGGTAAGCATCGACATCGACGTACTCCGGGACGCGGCCGGTTCGGCGGCCTGCGCCGGGGCGGACGAGCTGCGGTCAGCGGGCCAGCCGGCGGAAGTCGTGCCGGTCGGCGGGGGAGCGTCAGGCGTCATCCGGGCGGCCGGGGAGCCGCCGATCGAGGTCTGGGTCGGAGTCACACCCGGCGGCTTCACCGCCGAGTGTGACTGCGCGGCCGGGGCCGGGCTGTGCGCGCACGCGGTGGCCCTTACGCTTGCTGCCCTGGACGACGGGCTCGCCTGGTCCTCGGCGGCCACCCCGCCGTCGGCGGTGGCGGTCGACCCCAAGGTCGCTCAGCTGGCCGAACTCGCGCGGCGCATCCCGGCGCGGCGACTGGCCATGCTGGCTGCCGAGTGGGCGGCCACGGACCGGGTCCTGGAGGGGAGGCTGCGGGCGCAGGCCGGCCAGCTCGCGGTGCTCACCGCGGGTGAGTTGGCCCAGGTTCGTCGCACGATCGACAATCTGGCCCATGAGGCGACCAGCGGCTCCGGCTGGGATCTGCACGACGTGGAGAAGGCCGGGCGGGCGATCGTCGAAGAGGTGGAGGTGCTCGCCCAGCGGCCGCCGACCGACGAGACGCTGTTGCTCGTGGAGCGGGCCGCTCGCGCGTGGGACGGCATCTCCGGCTACCTGTACGACGCTTGGGAGACGTACGACGAGGAGCCGGCCGAGATCGGCGACGCGCTACGGGCGGCCCACGTCCGCCTCTGCGAGCAGGTGCAGCCGGATCCCGACGACCTGGCGGCCCGACTTGCCGAGATCATCGCCGCGTGCGAGATCGACTCCTGTCTCGACGAGCCATGGGATTACCTCGCCGTGCTCGGTCGCCAACGGGTCAAGGCGCTCCTCCGTCGACCCTGACCGCCGACCAGGTCCACCCGCCCACCCCGATCCCGCCCTCTCCCCGCCCCACCCGCCCCCTGTTTCACGGAAACTGTGGTTATCCCGGCAGCTATAGCCACTCTTTCCGTGAAACAGCGCGGGGCGCGGGGCGCGAAGACCGGGCGGGAGGGGGAGGGACGGGTCGGACGGCGGGCGGGAAAACGGACGAGCCGCTGTTCCGGTGGTCACCCCGTGGAATCCCGGGCGGGGGCGCAGCCGTTAGAGTCGGCGACTGACCATGCGCGGCCGGACCGGCCGCGGCGCCAGGCTGGGGGTAACGGGTGAGCGAGGCGCGAACGGTGGACGAGCTGGTGCCGACCGGCGCGGAGACCGCTGTGGGGCGGCCGGCGCCGGCCGAGGCGGAGACGTCACTGGTGGTGGTGACCGGCCTCTCCGGCGGTGGGCGCAGCACGGTGGCCCGGGCGTTGGAGAACGTCGGCTACTACGTGGTCGACAACCTGCCCCAGGCGCTCCTGCTGGACATGGCCGAGCTGGCGTCCAAGGCCGGCGGCGCGGCCCGGCGTACCGCGATGGTGCTGGACGTGCGGTCGCGGGCCTTCTCCACCGACCTGGCCGGCGCGATCCGGGAGCTGCGCGAGCGCGGCTTCTCCCCGCGGGTGGTCTTCGTCGACGCCGACGACGAGGTGTTGATCCGCCGGTTCGAGAGCGTGCGCCGGTCGCACCCGTTGCAGGGCGACGGGCGGCTGGCCGACGGGATTGCGGTCGAGCGGGCGTTGCTGGAGGAGGCCCGCGACCAGGCCGACGTGATCATCGACACCAGCCACCTGAACGTCAACCAGCTGCGCCGCCGGGTCGAGGAGCTGTTCGGCGGGGAGGACGCCCGCCGGCTGCGGATCACCGTGCTGTCGTTCGGCTTCAAGTACGGCCTCCCGCCGGACGCCGACTTCGTGATGGACGCCCGGTTCCTGCCGAATCCCTACTGGGTGCCGGAGCTGCGCGAGCACACCGGCCGGGAGGAGGCGGTGAGCGCGTACGTGCTGGGCCAGGAGGGCGCGGACGGGTTCGTCGCCGGCTACGCCGACCTGGTCAACGCCACCACCGCCGGGTTCGAGCGGGAGGGCAAGCGCTACCTGACGGTGGCGGTCGGCTGCACCGGCGGCAAGCACCGCAGCGTGGCGATCGCCG
This sequence comes from Micromonospora sp. WMMD975, assembly GCF_029581215.1. Lineage (NCBI taxonomy): Bacteria > Bacillati > Actinomycetota > Actinomycetes > Micromonosporales > Micromonosporaceae > Micromonospora > Micromonospora sp. WMMD975. The sequence goes on along the minus strand of NZ_CP120739.1, from coordinate 3,736,391 downwards.
AGGAGTTGGCCGCCCGGCTGCGCGCCTCCGGCATCGCCGCCCACGCGCAGCACCGGGACCTGGGGCGGGAGTGACCCCGAGCAGGGTGGTCGCGTTCGGTGGCGGCCACGGGCTCTCGGCGTCCCTGCGGGCGCTGCGGCACTGCGTACCCGGACTGGATCTGGACATCACCGCGGTGGTCACGGTCGGTGACGACGGCGGCTCCAGCGGCCGGTTGCGGGCCGAGCGCGGCGGGCTGCCCCCGGGTGACCTGCGGCAGGCGCTCGTGGCGCTCTCCGGTGACCATCCGGCGACGCGGCGCAGCGCGGCGTTGTTCCAGCACCGCTTCGCCGCGGTCGCGACGCCCGCGCCGGCGCTCGGCGCGCCGGCGGCGGCCGGGGTGGGTGACCCGCTCGCCGGCCACGCGGTCGGCAACCTGCTGCTGCACGGGCTGATGGAGCTGCTCGGCGATCCGGTGGCCGCGCTCGACCACGCCGGGGCGATGCTCGGCGCGGTCGGTCGGGTGCTGCCGATGTCGCGGCAGCCGGTGGGCATCGAGGCGCGGGTCCGGGGCGCCGACCCGGCCCACCCGGACGAGGTGTCCACGGTGCGCGGCCAGCACCAGGTGGCGGTCACGTCGGGCACGGTCGAGTCGCTGCGGCTGGCCCCGGCCGCGCCGGCCGCGTGCGCCGAGGCGGTGGACGCGGTACGCGCCGCCGACTGGCTGGTCTTCGGGCCGGGCAGCTGGTACACGAGCGTGCTGCCGCACCTGCTGGTGCCCGGCCTGGCCGACGCGATCGTGTCCAGTGCGGCGCGGCGGCTGGTGACGTTGAACCTGGTGGCCGAGAAGGAGACGTCCGGGTTGTCCCTGCCCGACCATCTGGACACCCTGCGGCGCTATCTGCCCGAGCTGAAAGTGGACATGGTGCTCGCCGACTCCACGGCGGTGGGTGATCCCGTGGCGGTCGAACGTGCGGCAGAATCGCTTGGTGCCCGGCTGGTCCTCGCTCCCGTCGCCGTCACCGACGGCACGCCCCGTCATGATCCGGCCGCCCTGGGCGCCGCACTGGTGCCTGTCCTGGGCGCCGATCGTTAGACACGTACGTAATCACCGGCGACACGCCGGTACCGGTCCGTGAGGGGGCGTTGGAATGGCGATGACGGCTGCGGTCAAGGACGAGCTGAGTCGGGTCGACGTGCCCAAGCCCTGCTGTCGCCGGGCGGAGATGGCCGCCCTGCTGCGGTTCGCCGGCGGCCTGCACATCGTGTCGGGGCGGGTGGTGGTCGAGGCGGAGCTGGACACCGGCGCGGTGGCCCGCCGGCTGCGGCGGGAGATCGCCGAGGTCTACGGCTACCCGAGTGAGATCCACGTGCTCGCCTCGGGCGGCCTGCGCAAGGGCAGTCACTTCATCGTGCGGGTGGTCAAGGACGGCGAGGCGCTCGCCCGGCAGACCGGCCTGCTGGACGTGCGGGGCCGCCCGGTGCGGGGCCTGCCGCCGCACGTGGTGGCCGCCAACGTCTGCTGCGCGGTCTCCGCCTGGCGGGGCGCGTTCATGGCGCACGGCTCGCTGACCGAGCCGGGCCGCTCCAGCGCGTTGGAGATCACCTGCCCGGGGCCGGAGTCGGCGCTCGCGCTCGTCGGCGCCGCCCGCCGCATCGGCATCACCGCCAAGAACCGCGAGGTGCGCGGCGTGGACCGGGTCGTGGTCAAGGACGGTGACGCGATCGCCGCGTTGCTCACCCGCATCGGCGCGCACTCGAGCGTGCTGGCCTGGGAGGAGCGGCGGGTACGCCGGGAGGTGCGCGCGACCGCCAACCGGTTGGCCAACTTCGACGACGCCAACCTGCGCCGCTCGGCGCGGGCCGCGGTGGCCGCCGCCGCCCGGGTCACCCGGGCGCTGGAGATCCTCGCCGACGACGCGCCCAACCACCTGACCTCGGCCGGTCGGCTGCGGCTGGAGCACCGCCAGGCGTCCCTGGAGGAGCTGGGTGCGCTCGCCGAGCCGCCGCTGACCAAGGACGCCATCGCCGGCCGGATCCGCCGGCTGCTCGCGCTCGCCGACAAAAGAGCCCGCGACCTGGGCATCCCGGATACCGAAGCGGCAGTCACGCCGGACATGCTCGTGGTCTGATAGGACGGTGGGGCGACGTCGCCCGAGCGGGACCACCACCCGCCCGAGCGGGCCGCCGCGCGCTCGGATAGGGTCGCTGCGTACGGCAAGGGGGCCGGCACAGGCACTCTCGCCGTCATCACCGCCTCGGGCGGTCAGGTCCCCAGAGACCGCGGCGGGGTGGCCGAGATGAACCGTCAACGGCCGGCTCGAACGGTCGGCGCACACACCTTCGCCGGCCGTGGTCTGACGCCGGCGGACCAGAACGCGAGGAGATGGGACCTGTGACCATCCGGGTTGGCATCAACGGCTTCGGCCGGATCGGCCGTAACTTCTTCCGGGCAGTGCTGGCGTCCGGCGCTGACATCGAGGTCGTCGCCGTCAACGACCTGACCGACAACGCGACGCTCGCTCACCTCGTCAAGTACGACAGCATCCTGGGCCGCCTCCCGCACGAGGTGAAGGCCACCGCCGACGAGATCACCGTGGGCGGCAAGACCTTCAAGGCGTTCGCCGAGAAGGACCCGGCGAAGCTGCCCTGGGGCGAGGTCGGCGCCGACGTGGTCATCGAGTCCACCGGGTTCTTCACCGACGGCGGCAAGGCGAAGGCGCACATCGACGGCGGGGCCAAGAAGGTCATCATCTCCGCGCCGGCGAAGAACGAGGACGTCACCGTGGTCATGGGCGTCAACCAGGACCAGTACGACCCGGCCACGCACAACATCATCTCGAACGCCTCCTGCACCACCAACTGCCTCGCCCCGATGGCCAAGGTGCTGCACGACACGTTCGGCATCACCAAGGGTCTGATGACCACCATCCACGCGTACACGCAGGACCAGAACCTGCAGGACGCGCCGCACAAGGACCTGCGCCGGGCCCGCGCCGCCGCGCTCAACATCGTGCCGACCTCGACCGGCGCCGCGAAGGCGATCGGCCTGGTCCTGCCGGACCTCAAGGGCAAGCTCGACGGGTACGCGCTGCGGGTGCCGATCCCGACCGGCTCGGCCACCGACCTGACCGTCGAGGTCGGCCGGGAGACCACCGTGGACGAGGTCAACGCCGCGCTGAAGGCCGCCGCGGACGGCCCGCTCAAGGGCATCCTGGTCTACAACGAGGACCCGATCGTCTCCGCCGACATCGTCACCGACCCGGCGTCGTGCATCTTCGACGCGCCGCTGACCAAGGTGATCGGCAACCAGGTCAAGGTCGTCGGCTGGTACGACAACGAGTGGGGCTACTCCAACCGCCTGGTGGACCTGGTCAAGCTGGTGGGTTCGTCGCTGTGACGATCCGTAACCTCGACGACCTGCTCGCCGAGGGGGTCTCGGGTCGGCGCGTGCTGGTGCGCGCCGACCTGAACGTCCCGCTCGACAAGCAGACCGGTGCCATCACGGACGACGGGCGCATCCGCGCGGTGCTGCCGACGCTCGGCGCGCTGGTGCAGGCGGGCGCGAAGGTGGTCGTCTGCTCACACCTGGGCCGCCCGAAGGGCGCGCCGGACCCGCAGTTCAGCCTCCGCCCGGTCGCCGGGCGGCTCGGCGAGCTGCTCGACGCCCCGGTGGCCTTCGCCGAGGACACCGTCGGCGATTCGGCGCAGTCGACCGTGGCCGGGCTGGCCGACGGTCAGGTCGCGCTGCTGGAGAACCTGCGGTTCAACAAGGGCGAGACGAGCAAGGACGAGGCCGAGCGGGGCACGTTCGCCGATCAGCTCGCCGCGCTCGGCGACGCGTACGTCGACGACGCCTTCGGCGCGGTGCACCGCAAGCACGCGAGCGTGCACGACGTGCCGGCGCGGCTGCCGCACGTCGCCGGTCGGCTGGTGCTGCGTGAGGTCGAGGTGCTCAGCCGGCTCACCGGCGACCCGGAGCGGCCGTACGTGGTGGTGCTGGGCGGCTCGAAGGTCTCCGACAAGCTGGCCGTGATCGAGGCGCTGCTGCCCACGGTCGACCGGCTGCTCATCGGCGGCGGGATGTGCTTCACCTTCCTCAAGGCCCAGGGCCACGAGGTGGGCACCTCGCTGTTGGAGGAGGAGATGGTCGAGACCTGCCGCAACCTGATGGAACGCGCGCCGGGCAAGATCATGCTCCCGGTCGACGTGGTGGCCGCGGACGCGTTCGCCCCGGACGCCGCGCACGACACCGTCCCCGCCGACGGCATCCCCAGCCACCGGCTGGGCCTGGACATCGGCCCGGAGACGGTGGCCGCCTTCGCCGCCGTGCTGTCCCAGGCGAAGACCGTCTTCTGGAACGGCCCGATGGGCGTGTTCGAGATGCCGGCGTTCGCGAACGGCACCCGCGGGGTGGCCGAGGCGATCACCAAGGCCGACGCGTTCAGCGTGGTGGGCGGCGGTGACTCCGCTGCGGCGGTGCGCGCGCTGGGCCTGGACGAGTCCTCGTTCGGGCACATCTCCACCGGCGGCGGCGCCTCCCTGGAATACCTGGAGGGCAAGACCCTCCCCGGCATCGCGGCTCTGGAGAACTGAATGGCGAGCACGACCCGCCGGCCGCTGATGGCCGGCAACTGGAAGATGAATTTGAACCACCTCGAAGCCAACCTGCTGATGCAGAAGCTGGCCGCGAGCCTGACCGAGAAGCAGCTCACCGACGTCGAGTGCGTGGTGCTGCCGCCCTTCACCGACCTGCGTACCGTGCAGACCGCGGTGGACGGCGACAAGCTGCTGATCGGCTACGGCGCGCAGGACCTGTCGCCGTTCCCGTCCGGTGCCTACACCGGCGACATCGCCGGGTCGATGCTGGCGAAGCTCGGCTGCACCTACGTGGCGGTCGGCCACTCCGAGCGGCGGCAGTACCACTACGAGGACGACGCGCTGGTCAACGCGAAGGTGGCGGCGGCGCTGGCGAACGGGCTCACCCCGATCCTCTGCATCGGCGAGGGCCTGGAGATCCGGGAGCAGCTCAAGCACGTTCCGCACTGCTGCGACCAGCTCGACGGCGCGCTGAAGGGGCTCACCGCCGAGCAGGTCACCAAGGTCGTCGTCGCGTACGAGCCGGTCTGGGCGATCGGCACCGGCAAGACGGCCACGCCGGAGGACGCGCAGGAGGTCTGCGGCGAGGTGCGCAAGCGGCTCGTGGAAACCTACGACGAGGCCACCGCCGGGCAGGTCCGGATCCTCTACGGCGGGTCGGTCAAGGCGTCGAACGTCGCCTCGATCATGGCCCAGCCGGACGTGGACGGGGCGCTGGTGGGGGGCGCGAGCCTCGACGCGGAGGAGTTCGCACAGATCTGTCGGTTCCCGGAGCACACGGGCCGCTGATCGCTCGCTATTCTTGACGCTGCCCGTCCACCGGTCGGTGCCACCGTGCCCGACAGGTCCGGGCAGTGATCGTAACGAGAGGACTGACCCCCGCCATGCCGATCTGGTTCGCCTACACGATGATCACCTTGCTGGTCATCACCAGCGTGCTGCTCGTCCTGCTGATCCTCCTGCACCGCGGTAAGGGCGGCGGGTTGTCGAGCATGTTCGGCGGCGGCGTCAGCTCCAGCCTGGCCGGTTCGTCGGTGGCCGAGAAGAACCTCGACCGCTACACCGTTCTGGTGGGCATCGTCTGGTTCGCGTGCATCGTCGGGCTCGGGCTGTGGCTCCGGCTCCAGATGAGCAGCGGCACCTGAGCGAGCGCCGAAGAAGCGTACAATCTGCGCGCGGTCCGTCACGGACCGCGCGCAGTTCTGTTTCTCCGCCCGTCGCCCGTCGCCGACCCCTTCCGGCGGCGGTCCCCCTCCGACGACAGGGAGCGCGCAACCGTGCCCAGCAACAACGTCATCCGCGGCACCCGGATCGGGTCCGCCCCCGAGCGCTTCGACCAGCGCTCCGAGCCGGCCCCGCGCCGACCGGTCGTCTACTGGTGCCGCCACGAGCACCGGGTCGAGTTCCTGATCGCCGCCGAGGCGGAGACCCCGGCGTCGTGGGACTGCCCCCGCTGCGGTGAGCCCGCCGGCCCCGACCCGGGCAACCCGCCGGGCCGCACGCGCGCCGAGCCCTACAAGACCCACCTGGCATACGTGCAGGAGCGGCGTACCCCCGAGGAGGGGGAGGCGCTGCTGGCGGAGGCCCTCGCGGCGCTACGTCGCCGCCGGGGCCGCGCCTGAGGCGTCCCGCGCCCAGCGGTGTTAAGAAGGGGCCCCGCCTATACCGCAGGCGTTAACAGGGGGCCCCTCCTTATCACCTCAAGCTGCGCGAGCGCGGCGGGACATCAGCCGCCGCGGCGCGGTCCAACAGCCAGAGGGTACGGGAGACGCCGTGCACGCCGGCCGCCGGCAACTGCACCGGCCCCGCACCGGCCAGCGCCATGCCCACCGCCCGGGCCTTGTCCGCCCCGGCGGCGATCAGCCACACCTCCTCCGCCGTGTTGATCGTCGGCAGGGTCAGCGTGGTCCGCACCGGCGGCGGCTTCGGGCTGCCCCGCACCGCGCTGACCGGACGGTTGTCGTGGTGCACCGGGTGCTCCGGGAACACCGACGCCACGTGCCCGTCCTCACCGACGCCGAGCATCAGCACGTCGAAGTGGGGGAGGGCGGCGTGCCCCGGGCGGGCGGCGGCGGCCAACTCCCGCGCGTACCCGGCGGCAGCCGCCTCCGGGTCGTCACCGGCCGGACCGTCCGACGCCGGCATCTGGTGCACCCGGGCCGGGTCCAGCGGCAGCGCGTCCAGTAGCGCCGCCCGCGCCTGGGTCTCGTTGCGATCCGGGTCACCGGCCGGCAGGAACCGCTCGTCGCCCCACCAGACGTCCACCCGGGACCAGTCGACGGCGTCCCGGGCGGGCAGCTCGCCGACCGCCCGGTAGACCGCCGCGGCGATCCGCCCGCCGGTCAGCACCACCGACGCCTGACCGCGCTCGGCCTGCGCGTCGAGCAGCTTCACCACCAGTCGGGCCGCCACCGCCTGCGCCAGCAGGTCAGGGTCGGCGTGTACGGCGACACTCGCTTCACTCATCCGTCGTGCCCTCACGTTCCGACCACCCCGCGGCGGTCCTCGGTGCCTGTCGCCGCCCGCTCCGGACGGTCACTCGTTGGCGGTCGCGCCCGCGTGCGCGGTCACCCCGGCCTCGGCCCGTCGGGCGGTCGCCGGATCCTTCCACACGTGCACCCGCTGGGCCGGACGCTGGTCCAACCCGGTCAGCCCGACCGTCGCGCCGAGGGCCTCGGCGTACACCTGGTCGGCGTCGAGCCGGCGCAGCTCCTCGGCCAGTTCGTCGCCGAGCGGCCGGCGGACCAGCGGCAGCGTCCGGTCCTCCTGCCCGGTACGCCGGAAGTTCGCGATGCTGTCGTCCCGGGTCAGCGTCAGCTCGTCGCCGTTGGCGCAGCGTAGCTGCACCTCGCGCATCCGCGGGAACTCGTCGGTGTGCTCCCAGGCCGGCTCGATGCCGAGCCGCGCGGTCAGCCACCCGCGCATCAGCGCCGCGGTCGGGTCGGTGCGCGGCGCCACCACCGTCGCCTCGGTGACCCGGGCCTGGGTGGTGTCGAACGCCCCGGCGACGAGCGTGCGCCACGGGGTGATCCGGGTCCAGGCCAGGTCGGTGTCACCCGGCGCGTAGTCCTGCGCCCGCTGCCGCAGCGCGGCGATCGGGTCGGCGGCCTGCGCCGAGTCGGTGATCCGGCGGTCGGCCACCACGCCGAGGAAGTCGGTGGCGATCTCGTGCGGCGGCTCGTCGTGCCACCAGGTCACCACCGGCACGTCCGGCACCAGCAGCGGCAGCACCACGGACTCGGCGTGCAGCGCGAGCCGGCCGTACATCCGGGTGACCACCGCCTCGCACGGGCCGAGCCGGCCACCCACGACGATCTCGGCGTCCAGCCGGTTGCGGTCCCGCTCGACGTCCGAGCGGACCACCACCAGGAGCCGGCAGGGGTGCGCGGCGGCGGCGATGGTGGCCGCCGCCTCCGCCTCCCGGACCCGCTTCTCGTCCACCACCACGATCAGGCTGAGCGCCATGCCGCTGGCCACCCCGCCGGCGCTGCGTCGCTCGGCGGCCAGCGCCTTGACCACCTCGTTGCCCGTGGTGTCCCACAACCCGATCACTGGAACCTCCCGGTCCGCTCGCTCTGCTCGGTCACGCTCTCCGCCAGGCCCGGCCCTCGCGGGCCAGCATCTCGTCGGCGGCCCGGGGGCCCCACTCGCCGGCCCGGTACGGCTCCGGCGTCGTGCCCGCCCAGGCGTGCTCCAGCGGGTCGACGACCTGCCAGCTCTGCTCGACCTCGGCGGCGTCCGGGAACAGCGTCCGGTCGCCGACCAGCACGTCCAGGACCAGCCGCTCGTACGCCTCCGGGCTGGACTCGGTGAACGCCTCGCCGTACTGGAAGTCCATCGCGATGTCGCGGACCTCCATCGTGGTGCCCGGCACCTTGGAACCGAACTTCAGCACCACGCCCTCGTCCGGCTGCACCCGGATGACGAGTTGGTTGGCGCCGAGGGATTCCATGTCGGCCGGGTCGAACGGCAGGTGCGGCGCCTTCTTGAACATGATGGCCACCTCGGTGACCCGCCGGGGCAGCCGCTTGCCGGCCCGGATGTAGAACGGCACCCCGGCCCAGCGCCGGTTCTGGATGGCCAGTTTCACCGCCACGTACGTCTCGGTGGTGGAGTCCTCCGGGACGTCGTCCTCCTCCCGGTAGCCCTTGGCGCGCTCGCCGCCCACCCAGCCGGGCAGATACTGCCCGCGCACGGTGTCCGCGGTGATGTCCCGCGGCACGGCGATGGCCTTGAGCACCTTCAGCTTCTCGGTCCGGATCTCGTCGGCGTCGAAGCTTGTCGGCTCTTCCATCGCGACCAGGGCGAGGAGCTGGAGCAGATGGTTCTGGAGCACGTCCCGGGCGGTGCCGACCGAGTCGTAGAACGCGGCCCGGGTGCCGATGCCGACGTCCTCGGCCATGGTGATCTGCACCGAGTCGACGTACTGGGAGTTCCACAGCGGCTCGAACAGGTTGTTGGCGAACCGCAGGGCCAGGATGTTCTGGACCGTCTCCTTGCCCAGGTAGTGGTCGATCCGGAAGACGTCCTGACGGGTGAAGACGTCGTCGACGAGGTCGTTGAGCGCCTTGGCCGAGGGTAGGTCGTTGCCGAACGGCTTCTCCACGACCACCCGCCGCCAGCCGCCGGACTTCTCGTTGTCCGCCATGCCGGTGCGGGCGAGCTGCTTGAGCACCACCGGGAAGGCGGCCGGGGGGATGGAGAAGTAGAACGCGGCGTTGCCGGCGATGCCGTGCGAGTCGCGCAGCTCGTCGAGCGTGGTGGCGAGACGGTCGAAGGCGTCGTCGTCGTCGAACGAGCCGCCGACGAACTTGATGTTGCCGACCAGCCGGGCCCAGACCTCCTCGCGCCACGGGGTGCGGGCGTGCTTCTTGGCCGCGTCGTGGGCCAGCGACTCGAAGTCGCCGTCGCCCCAGTCGCGGCGGGCGAAGCCCAGCACGGCGAAGCCGGGCGGCAGCAGCCCCCGGTTCGCCAGGTCGTAGACCGCCGGCAACAGTTTCTTCCGGGCCAGGTCGCCGGTGACCCCGAAGATCACCAGCGCACACGGCTCAGGGATACGCGGCAGCCGCCGGTCCTGGGGGTCACGCAGCGGATTCACCGGGCCACCTCCTCCTGCGTCTCGGTCCACCGATTCCAGGTCGTTGATCGTCACGTACGTTTCCGTCCGGCCGTGTCCAGCAGCTGGGCGACCCCGGTCGCCCGCTCGGTCAGGTGCAGTCGCAGCACCGGTCGCCCCCGGCGGGCCAGGGCCCGCCGGTCGTCGGCGGCCTGGGCCGCCTGTAGCTCCGCGAAGGTGTACGGACGGCCGGGCACCGGGAGATCATCGGTTACCGCACCGGTGATCTGGAGGTGCCGGGCGCGCCCGTCGGTGTGGGCCGGGTGACGGGGGCCCCACCCGAAGGTCACCGGCCGCCCGGTCAGCCGGGCCAGCACCGGGCGCAGCCCGGCCACCGCCGCGTCGGCCCGCCGGTCGAGCCACGCGGTCACCGCGAGATGCTCCTCGGGGCCCAGCCCGTCGGTGAGCCAGCGCAGCGCGCCGGCCAGGTCGGCGGGGGCGCCCGCCGGGGCGTACACCTCGATCGCGCCCTCGACCGACGAGGGCGACCGGCCCGGCGGCGCCGACTCGTGGTCGCCCGCGACGCCGGCGGGCACCGCGAACGGGTCGACCCGCAGCGCCGCCGCGGCGGTCGCGGCGGCGTACTGCCAGGTGAGGAACTGCGCGCCGAGCGGGCCGTTGACCGCCACGTCGGCGGCCGGGCCGGGTGCCGTGCCCGGGCCGAGCGCGCCGCCGAGGCTCACCGTCAGGACGTCCGGGCCGGTGGCGCCGGGCGCGTCCGGGGACTCCGTCGCGACCGGCAGGATCCGCCCGCCGGTCGCCGTGGCGAGCAGCGCGGCGGCCCAGTGGCGCAGGCCGTCGAGGCCGGTGCCGTCGGGCACCAGCGCCACGGTGGCCCGGCCGCCGCCGGGTGCCGCGCCCAGGGCCGCGCCGAGCGCCAGACCGGGGTTGTCCCGGCCCCGGTCCAGCGCGCCGGCGAGCGCCGCCGCCTCGTCCAACAGCTCGGTGACCGGGGCGCCGGCGAGCGCCGCCGGGACCAGCCCGAACGCGGTGAGCGCGGCCCAGTGCCCGTCCACCTCCGGATCGGCCGGAAGCACCACCGCGCCCCATTCGTCGGCGAGCGCCTCCAGCGCCGAGCCGGGCCGGGTGACCACCACGACGTGCCGGGCGGCCTCCGGCCCTGCGTCGCGCCACACCTGCCGGTAGGCCCGCAGGTGGGCGTCGGTGGTGCGGTCCAGGTCACGGCCGGCGAGCACCAGCACGGTGCGCGCCGGACGGTCGGCCAGCGCCGCCCGGACCGGACCGGGATCGGCCGTGTCGAGCACGGTCAACGGCCGGCCCAGGCATTCGGCGATCACCTCGGCGGCAAGCGTGGCGTCCCGGTCGCCGGCCAGCACCACGTGGTCCAGGTCGCCCAGCTCGGCGGTTAGTTCGGCGAGCTGGGGGAGCAGCTCCCGGCTGCGGCAGTGGGTGTCCAGCCAGCCCAGCCGGGTGCGCGCCGCCGGCTCGGCCCCGGGCCCCCACAGGGTCGGGTCCTGGGCGGCCAGGCGCGCGGGGACGTCGTGGGCGACGAGCGCGGACCGGTCCACCGCGTCCGCGCCGCGCACGGCCAGGCCGGCGGCGACGTCCGCCGGACCGGCCACCAGGTCGTTCCTCATCGGTTCCACGGTACGGCGGAACACGTCCCGGGGCAGCGCCCCGGGACGTGTCGGACGCCGTCGGTCACGCGTTCCCGCCGGCCTGCTGGGCGTTCTGCGCGTTCCCCCCGGCGGCCTGGTGCGGGCGGTCGACGCCCTTGGCCGCCTCGGCGAGGGACTTCTTGACCCCCTCCAGCAGCTCCAGCCAGCTCGCCGCGAACTTCTCCACGCCCTCCCGCTCCAGGGTGGCGATCACGTCGGCCAGGTCCACGCCGACGGACTCCAGGTCCGCGAAGACCTTCCGCGCGTCGTCGTACCCGCCGGTGATCGTGTCGGCCTGGGTCTCGCCATGGTCGGCGTAGGCGTGGACGACCGGCTCCGGCATGGTGTTGACCGTGCCCGGGGCGATCAGCTCCTCGACGTAGATCACGTCCCGGTAGTCGGGGTTCTTCGTCGACGTGGAGGCCCACAGCGGGCGCTGCGGGTGGGCGCCGGCGTCGGCGAGCTTCTGCCAGCGGGCGGAGGAGAACACCTCGCCGTAGCGCTCGTAGGCCAGCCGGGCGTTCGCCACCGCGGCCTTGCCGCGCAGCGACTTGGCCTGGTCGGAGCCGATCTTCTCCAGCCGCTTGTCCACCTCGGTGTCGACCCGGGAGACGAAGAACGAGGCGACCGAGCCGATCTTGGACAGGTCGTGCCCGTTGGCCTGCGCCTGCTCCAGGCCGGCGAGGAACGCCTCCATCACCTGGGAGTAGCGGTCCAACCCGAAGATCAGCGTCACGTTCACGCTGATCCCCTCGGCCAGGGTCTTCGTGATCGCCGGCAGGCCCTCCTCGGTCGCCGGGATCTTGATGAAGAGGTTCGGCCGGTCCACGAGCCACCACAGCGCCTTGGCCTCGGCGGCGGTCTTCTCCGCGTCGTGCGCCGACCGCGGGTCCACCTCGATCGAGACCCGGCCGTCCACCCCGGCGCTGGCGTCGTACGAGGGGCGCATCACGTCGCACGCCCACCGCACGTCGTACGTGGTGAGCATGCGCACCGCCTCCTCGACGTCCACGTCGCGGGTGGCGAGGTCACGGAGTTGCCAGTCGTACTCGTCGGCGTCGCTCAGCGCCTTGGCGAAGATCGTCGGGTTGGTGGTCACCCCGGCCACGTGGCTCTCCCGGCGCAGCTTGTCCAGCCCGCCCGAGGTCAGTCGTACCCGGGAAAGGTCGTCGAGCCAGATCGCCACCCCGGCGCTCTGGAGCTCGCTCAGCCTGTCCGTCATGCCGTCACGCTCCCCTCAGTTGCCGGTCGTGAAACCGGTGATGTCGCCCACCCGGGTCAGCGCCGCGTGCGCGGCGGCCACGATCCGGTCGGGGGTGAACCCGAACTGCTCGAAGAGCACGGTGTAGGGCGCGCTCGCGCCGTAGTGCTCGATGCTCACGCACTCGCCGCTGTCGCCGACGATCGCCCGCCACGACATCGCGATGCCCGCCTCCACGCTCACCCGTGCCTTTACCCCGCGCGGCAGGACCGACTCCCGGTACGCCTCGTCCTGCGCGAAGAACCATTCCTGGCACGGCATGGACACCACCCGGGTGGGGGTGCCGTCGGCCTCCAGCCGCTCCCGGGCGGTGAGGCAGAGCTGCACCTCCGAACCGGTGCCGACCAGGATCACCTGCGGCTTGCCGTTCGACGCCTCGGCCAGCACGTACCCGCCCCTGGCGGTGCCCTCCGCCGACCCGAACTCGCTGCGGTCCACCGTCGGCAGCGCCTGCCGGCTCAGCGCCAGCGCGGTCGGCCGGTCGGTGTGCTCCAGCGCCTGCCGCCACGCCCACGCCGTCTCGTTGGCGTCGGCCGGGCGGACCACGTCCAGGCCGGGGATGGCCCGCAGCGCGCTCAGGTGCTCGATCGGCTGGTGGGTCGGGCCGTCCTCGCCGAGGCCGATCGAGTCGTGCGTCCAGACGTAGGTCACCGGCAGCTTCATCAGCGCGGCGAGCCGCACCGACGGGCGCATGTAGTCGCTGAACACGAGGAACGTGCCGCCGTAGGGGCGGGTGCCGCCGTGCAGCGCGATGCCGTTGAGGATCGACCCCATGCCGTGCTCGCGGATGCCGAAGTGCAGCGTGCGGCCGTACTCGTCGCCCGGGAAGTCCTTGGTGGCGTGCCCGGCCGGGACGAACGACGGCTCGCCCTTCATGGTGGTGTTGTTGCTCTCGGCCAGGTCGGCCGAGCCGCCCCACAGCTCCGGCAGCACCGGGGCGAGCGCCTCCAGGACCTTGCCGGAGGCGGCCCGGGTGGCGACACCCTTGGCGTCCGCCGGGAAGGTGGGCAGCGCGTCGGTCCAGCCGGTCGGCAGGGTACGGGTGGCCATCCGGTCCCACAGCGCCTTGCGCTCCGGGTTGGCCTGTGCCCAGGCGTCGAACCGGGTGGTCCACTCGGCCTGCGCCTGCGTGCCGCGCTCGACCACCTGGCGGGCGTGCTTGAGCACCTCCTCGTCGACCTCGAAGGTGCGCTGCGGGTCGAAGCCGAGGATCTCCTTGGTGGCCTTGACCTCGTCCGCGCCGAGCGCGGAGCCGTGGATCTTGCCGGTGTTCTGCTTGTTCGGCGCGGGCCAGCCGATGATGGTGCGCAGCGCGATGAACGACGGCTTGCCGGTCTCCGCCTTGGCGGCCAGCAGCGCCTGGTAGAGCGCCTCCACGTCCTCGTGGTAGTCGCCCTGGTCGGCGTCGCCGCTGCGCCAGTCGACGGTCTGCACGTGCCAGCCGTACGCCTCGTAGCGGGCCGCCACGTCCTCGCTCTTGGCGATCCGGGTGTCGTCCTCGATCGAGATCTCGTTGTCGTCGTAGATCACGCAGAGGTTGCCGAGCTGCTGGTGGCCGGCGAGCGCGCTGACCTCGTGGGTGATGCCCTCCTCGATGTCACCGTCGGAGGCGATGCACCAGATGTCGTGCCGGAACGGCGAGTCGTCGCGGTCCGGCTCGGGGTCGAACAGCCCCCGCTCGCGGCGCGCCGCCATGGCGAAGCCCACCGCGTTGCCCAGGCCCTGACCGAGCGGGCCGGTGGTGGTCTCCACCCCCGGGGTGTGGCCGTGCTCCGGGTGGCCCGGGGTGAGCGAGCCCCACTGGCGCAGCGCCTTGAGGTCGTCCAGGGCCAGCGGGTAGCCGGAGAGGAAGAGCTGGATGTAGAGCGTCAGGCTGGAGTGCCCGGCGGACAGCACGAACCGGTCCCGACCAGGCCAGTTCGGGTCGGTCGGATTGTGCCGCATGACCCGGTTGAAGAGCAGGTACGCCGCCGGGGCGAGGCTCATCGCCGTACCCGGGTGGCCGTTGCCGGATTTCTCCACGGCGTCCATGGCCAGCACCCGGACCGTGTCGACGGCCCTGCGGTCGAGGTCGGACCAGTTGAGAGCGGGAAGCTCGGGACGTTTCGCAGCCACGTTGTGTGCTCCTCGGCAGATGGGCGGAACCCTCACTGATGACCCTATCGAGCGACGCTAAACGTCCGCCCGGGGATCTCGGCATGCTGACTTCTACGTGTCCCGCCCGGCCGGGCGTTCAACCACCGGTGTGACGGCCCGCACCGTTGCCGGGTCCGCGGGGCAGCCAAAACGACGACGCGTAGGGTGTGGGGCGGTGTGTGGACCCGGCCCGGGTCCGGCCGCCGAACTCCCCTGCCGACGCCGGAAGGTGGCAATCCGTGAGCATGATCACCGAGCGCCCGGTCAGCAACCCTGCCGGGACGCCGCCGGTGGGCACGGTGACGGCGGCGCCGGCGACCGGCCGGCGGGACGTACGGGCCGTGGTGGCCGCGTACGTGGCGCTCACCAAGCCGCGGATCGTGGAGCTTCTGCTGGTCACCACCGTGCCGGCGATGATGCTCGCGGACGGTGGCATGCCGTCGCTGTGGCTGGTGGCCGTGGTGCTTGTCGGCGGCTCGCTCGCGGCCGGCGCGGCAAGCGTGCTCAACTGCTACATCGACCGCGACATCGACCAGTTGATGCGGCGCACCAAGCGCCGGCCACTGCCCGCGCACACCGTGTCGCCCCGCAGCGCGCTCGTCTTCGGGCTGGTCCTGGCGGTGGTGTCGGTGGCGCTGATGGCGGCCACCACCAACTGGCTGGCGGCCGGGCTGACGCTCGCCGCGATCGCCTACTACGACCTGGTCTACACGCTCTGGTTGAAGCGGACCACGGCCGCCAACACGTTCTGGGGCGGTGTCTGCGGGGCCGCGCCGGTGCTGATCGGCTGGGCCGCGGTGACCGGCTCGCTGTCGCCGGCGGCGTGGGGCCTGTTCGCGGTGGTGTTCTTCTGGCAGATGCCGCACTTCTACGCGCTGGCCATCAAATACAAGGACGACTACGCGCGGGCCGGCATCCCGATGCTGCCGGTGGTCGCCTCGGTCCGGCGGGTCAACGCGGAGATCATCGCGTTCTCCTGGCTGACGCTGCTCTCCTCGCTGGCGGTCTGGCCGCTCGGGATGAGCCCGCTCTACGGGGTGACGGCGCTCGTCGTCGGCGGTGTCTTCGTGGTCGAGGCGCACAAGCTGTGCCGGCGCGCGGCCCGTGGCGAGGCGGTCAAACCGATGCGGCTGTTCCACTGGTCCACCACCTACCTCACCATCCTGTTCGCCGCCGTCGCCCTCGACGCGCTGGTCTGATCCGCCCCACGCGCGGTTCATCAGAAGTTCTTTCGGAAACCATCCGGGGGATCAAAGGGACAGAGTGTGACGATATTGGCCGCCCGTTTCGCCCAGACTTAACGGATAAATCCAGGCTAATTGCCTGTGGTTCGGCTTAAACCGACGGGTAATTGGTATCACATTCAGTTCACTGTTCTCGCACATCCGGGTGGAAGTCTGCTTAGGCTTCGCGTCATGGCAGATGGTTCCGATACGACGCTGACGGCTGATCAGACCCCTGAGCAGGCCTCCAACGGCCTGGTCGCGGGCATCAAGTCGTTCGCCGAAGGGCACGGTGGCGCAAAGGCGGTCATCGAGTACGTCGGCAAGCGCGGTGCACGAATCGTCCTCGTGGGTTCCGACGGGGCATGGGCCGACCAGTTCGCCGGCGACACCGACGTCGCGCGGCAGGCCTGCGCCACGGCCGGGGTCGACGTCGAAAACGCTTGGGAGCGTGAACTGATGGACCAGATGCGTCCGAGCAACGACCTGTGGCGGTCGATGGCCCGGCGCACGATGGCCCGCTGACACACATAACCGCATGACCAACCACCACCAGTCGACCCGGGGGAAACCCCGGGTCGCTCTCGTCACCTGCGCCGCCCTGCCCGCCCTCGACCCGGACGACCGTCTCGTGCTGGGCCCGCTCGCCGCCCGCGGCGTCACCGCGGACATCGCGGTCTGGGACGACCCGACCGTGGACTGGGCCGCCTACGATCTCGTCGTCCTCCGCTCGCCCTGGGACTATGCGCTGCGCCGGGACGAGTTCGTCGCCTGGGCGCGCACCGTCCCGGCCCTGACCAATCCGGCCGACGTGGTCGCCTGGAACACCGACAAGCGCTACCTCGCCGCGCTCTCTGCCGCCGGCGTGCCGACCGTGCCGACCGTGTGGGTCGGGCCGGGGGAGAGTTGGACGCCACCCGCCGGCGGCGAGCACGTGCTCAAGCCGGCGGTCAGCGCCGGCAGCCAGGACACCGGGCGCTACGACCTGGCCGACCCGGAGCACCGTGAGCTGGCGTCGGCGCACGTGCGGCGGCTCGGTGACGCCGGGCGGGTGACGATGGTCCAGCCCTACCTGGACGCGGTGGACACCGCCGGCGAGACCGCGCTGCTCTACCTGGCCGGCCCGTCCGGCCTGGCGTTCAGCCACGCGATCCGCAAGGGGCCGATGCTGACCGGCCCGGACCTCGGCGGGGCCGCGCTCTACAAGGAGGAGCGCATCGACGCCCGCGCCGCCACCGACGAGCAGCGGGCCGTCGCCGAGAAGGTGCTGGCCGCCGTGCCGGGCGGCGCCGACCGGCTGCTCTACGCCCGGGTCGACCTGATCCCGGGCCCGGACGGTTCGCCCGTCCTGGTCGAGCTGGAGCTGACCGAGCCGAGCCTGTTCGTCGGCTACGCCGACGGCGCCCCGGACCGCCTCGCCGACGCGATGCTCGCCCACCTGACCCGCCGTCCCTGACCCCTCCCCGCCTCGGCGGTGGCCGTGGTCGCGGGCCGTGTTCGTGGGCCGTGTTCGTGGGCCGTGTTCCGCCTGGGCTCGCAGCCCGGTTGTCGGCCGTCGCCGCCATCGTGCTGTGGGCGTCCTTCGCCGTGGCCCGCCTGGGCGGTGTCTTCGGCGCCATCAGTGCGCGCTGCTCGCCGGCAGGCGTGTCGCCTGGCTGCGGCACCGCCACCGCGTCTCTGGGTGCCGATCGTCACGCACACGGTCAGCAACGGCAGCCTGGTCGTGCGCCTTCGCCACCGCCGTCGGCCCGCCAAGTGAGCCGCCGGAGCCGTCCGAGCCGCCGGAGCTGTCCGAGTCGTCGGAGCTGTCCGAGTCGTCCGAGCCGCCGGAGCTGTCCGAGCCGCCGGAGCTGTCCGAGCCGCCGGAGCCGCCGGAGCCGCCGGAGCCGCCCCAGCCGCCCCAGCCGCCCCAGCGGACGGCGCCTCAGTCCCGGCCGGTGTGGTTGCGTTCCCAGCGACCGCCGATCGGCGGGGTGTCCAGCCGCAGCGCGGCCCGGGACCCGGCGAGATCGTTGTCCTCGACCGCGCACGACACGCAACTCCCCGCCTCGGTGATCCAGATGCCGTACTCCTGGGTGTCGGCGTCACGCTGCCAGATCCGGTTGGCCCGGACGGTGGCGGAGTCGAAGGGTGCCGCGATGGTGATGCCGGCACAGGCCGCCGGCCCGTCCGGCAACTCGTACGCCGAACCGGGCCCCGGGGTGGCCTCGTTCCAGGCGGTGGCGCCGTCGGGGCGTACCTCGGCCAGGGAGAGCCGGTCGGCGGTGTTCTCGGCGACCACGGCCTCCCGGGTGCCGACGCGGACGACCTTGCCCCGGTGCCCGCCGGCCGGCCAGTCCGCCGCGCCGTCGGTGACCTCGCGCGGGCCGTAGCGCACCGCGTCGCCGGAGCCCCGGTGCGCGGGCGCGGACCGGCGTCCGTTGTCGCGGATCCGGTTGCCCACGATCGACGCGTCAAGCATCGGCCGGTCGATCCGGATGCCGTCCAGCGCGTTCTCCCGGATGTCGTTGTCCTGGATCACCACGTCCGCGGCGGCGCCCCGGTAGCCGTGGCCGAGGTCGTGCTCGTGGTAGCCGTAACCGCCGTTGCGGCTGATCCGGTTGCCCTGCACCGCGTAGGGGCCGGGGGTGTCGCCCATGCTGATCCCGTCGCCGACGTTGCAGTCGATCACGTTGCCGGTGAGCAGCCCGCCGCGTCCGGCGATTCCGGCGGTGCCGTTGGCCGACACGTCGAAGCCGGCCTCCAGGTTGTTGGTCATGGTGCAGCCGGAGACGATCAGCCCGTCCGCGCCCCAGTCCGAGATGCCGAACCGGTTGGCCTGGCTGTGACAGCCGATGATGCGGATACCGCGCGGCGGGGTCCAGTAGTCCTTCTGCAGTTCCAGGAAGATCCCGTTGGTGCCGTTGCCGACGGTGGTGCAGTTGGCGATGGTGAGGCGCTCCACGTCCCCCCAGCCGCCGACGCCGACGCCGATCCCCGCGCCGCCCATCTGCTGGCCGTTGTCCAGCCGGCCGCAGCCCACCACGACCACACCGTCGATCAGGGTGTCCTGGAGGAAGTCGCAGCCGAGCCCGGTCGCGCCGGTGTGGTGGATGTAGAGGTTGCGGAACACGCCCCGCACCACATACTGCAACCCGAGGCCCTTGGCCAGGTAGTCGTAGGCGGTCTGCGCCACCCCGGAGCCGTCGATCTCGAAGTCGGCGAACGTGCAGTCGGCGATGTGCCGGTCCCGGTCCGCGCCGTGCTGCACGGTGGTCCAGTAGGCCAGCGGCACCGGGTCGGCACGGTTGCCCTCGTTGCTGAGCAGGAAGCGGGTCGCCGCCGGGCCGGCGCCGATCAGCGAGACCCCGCTGCGCCAGACCGTGCCGGCGTCACGGATGGAGTAGAGGCCCGGCGGGCAGTGGATGACCCGGGCCCGCCCGTCCGCGTCGTAGCCGGCGCCGAGACGGTCCACCAGCGCGGCCAGTGCCGGCTGGTCGTTCGTCACCCCGTCGCCGGCGAGGCCGTGCTCGCGGGCGTCGCACCACAGCGGCGCGCCGGCCACCGGGGTGAGCCGCTGCGGGGCGGTGGTGGCAAGGCTCCTGCGCGACACCGGCGGCTCCCCTCGGGCGTGCGGTCCGTGGCCGCTTTCCCGTTTCCGCCCGGTGGTAACGCCCGACTCAGGCGGTGGCGCCGACCGGTTCGGCGAGGGGCGTGGCAGGTGCCGGCGGCGTGTCCGGGAGCCGTTCCCGGGTGCTCCAGAGCACGCCCAGCGTGGCCAGCAGCACCAGGCAGGAGCCGAGCATGTGCGCGGCGACCAGCGCCGCCGGCAGGTGGGTGAAGTACTGCACGAAGCCGATCAGGCCCTGGCCCAACTCGACCGCGAGCAGCACCCCGGCGGCCCGGGCGGCACGTTGCGCGCCGACCGCGCGGAACGCGAAGAGCAGCGCCACCGAGAGGCCGATCAGCAGGAAGACGCCGTCCGCGTGGACCTGGGAGATCGCCTCCGGGTCCAGGCCGTTGCGGGCCGCGCCGTGGTCGCCGGCGTGCGGGCCGCTGCCGGTCACCCAGGTGCCGACCACGAGCACGGCCGCGGTGACCACGGCGGTGATCCAGGCGAGGGTACGCAGCGGCGCCGGCACGGTCGGGGTCACCGGCCCGTCCGGCTCGCCGGTGCGCCGCCAGAGCGCGTACGCGGCGGCGATCACCGCCATCGAGGCGAGGAAGTGCAGCCCGACCACCCACGGGTTGAGGTTGGTGAGCACGGTGATCCCGCCGACGACCGCCTGGGCCGGGATGCCGAGCAGCACGCCCACGGCCAGCGGCAGCAGCCCCCGGCGGCGCGGGCGTTGGGCCAGCACGGCAAGCACCACGGCGAGCGCGATGATTCCCACCGCGAACGTCAGCAGCCGGTTGCCGAACTCGATCACACCGTGCACGCCCATCTCGGACGTGGTGGTGTAGGACTCGTCGGTGCACCGGGGCCAGGTGGGGCAGCCGAGGCCGGACGCGGTGAGCCGGACGCCCCCGCCGGTGACCACGATCGCCACGTTCGCGATGATCGAGGTGTACGCGAGCCGACGCAGCAGCGTGGGGGAGACCGGGAACCGGACGGAACGCTTCACCCCGCGAATCCTACGCATCGTAGTTGATCCCGATCGGGTGACTCCGCCGCTCCGGTGGTCGGGATCACCGGACCCCGGGTTTGCGGGCCTCGCGCGAATTACGTAACGTTGCCGTTGTGAAAAACGTGGCAGCGCTGTCCGGAGGGCCGGTGACCAGCACGGTCGCCGGTGCGACGGTGCCTGCCGACCCGCCGACCCGGGACCGGGTCACCCAGCTGCTGCTGGAGCGGGGCGCGACCACCGCCGCGCAGCTCGGCTCGGCGCTCGGCCTCAGCCCGGCGGCGATCCGCCGGCACCTCGACGCGATGCTCGCCGACGGTGACGTGGTCGCCCGCGAGCAGGTGGTGCGGGGCAGCCGGGGGCGGGGCCGGCCGGCCAAGGTCTTCGTGCTGACCGAGGCGGCGCGGGTGCGCTGCGGCACCCACCACTACGACAACATGGCCACCGCCGCGCTCCGGTGGATCGCCCGCACCGGCGGCGACGAGGCGGTCGCGGAGTTCGCGGCCGACCAGGTCGCCGCGCTTGAGGCGCGCTGCCGGTCCGCCATGGAGGACGCCGGTGACGCCCCGCTCGCGCGGGCCGAGGCGCTCGCCGGCGCGCTGACCGCCGAGGGCTACGCTGCCAACGCGTCCACGATCGCCTCCGGCGGCCAGCTCTGCCAGCACCACTGCCCGGTGGCGCACGTGGCCGCCGAGTTTCCCCAGCTGTGCGAGGCCGAGACCGCGGTGATCTCCCGTCTGGTCGGCACCCACGTGCAGCGCCTGGCCACCATCGCGCACGGCGACGGCGTGTGCACCACGCACATTCCCGCCCAGTCCGGTTCCACCGTCACCACTGTGAGGACAGATAGATGACCGAGCAGATCGTCCAGCCCCTGACCCAGGAGGAGCAGCTCGCCGCCCTCGGTCGTTACGAGTACGGCTGGGCCGACTCCGACGTCGCCGGCGCCGCCGCCCAGCGTGGCCTGAACGAGGCGGTGGTGCGGGACATCTCGGCCAAGAAGAACGAGCCGGCCTGGATGCTCGACCTGCGCCTGAAGGGCCTGCGCCTGTTCGGGCGCAAGCCGATGCCGGCCTGGGGCGCGGACCTCACCGGGATCGACTTCGACAACATCAAGTACTTCGTGCGGTCCACCGAGAAGCAGGCCACCAGCTGGGAGGACCTGCCCGAGGACATCAAGAACACCTACGACCGGCTGGGCATCCCGGAGGCGGAGAAGCAGCGGCTGGTCGCCGGCGTCGCGGCGCAGTACGAGTCCGAGGTCGTCTACCACAAGATCCGTGAGGACCTTGAGGAGCAGGGCGTCGTCTTCCTCGACACCGACACCGCCCTCAAGGAGCACGAGGACCTGTTCAAGGAATACTTCGGCACGGTCATCCCGGTCGGCGACAACAAGTTCGCCGCGTTGAACACCTCCGTCTGGTCCGGCGGCTCGTTCATCTACGTGCCGAAGGGCGTGCACGTGGAGATCCCGCTGCAGGCATACTTCCGGATCAACACCGAGAACATGGGCCAGTTCGAGCGGACGCTGATCATCGTCGACGAGGGCGCGTACGTGCACTACGTCGAGGGCTGCACCGCGCCGCTCTACTCCTCCGACTCGCTGCACAGCGCGGTCGTGGAGATCGTGGTCAAGAAGAACGCGCGCTGCCGCTACACCACCATCCAGAACTGGTCGAACAACGTCTACAACCTGGTCACCAAGCGCGCCGTGTGCCACGAGGGCGCGACCATGGAGTGGGTCGACGGCAACATCGGCTCCAAGGTCACCATGAAGTACCCGGCGGTCTACATGACCGGCGAGCACGCCAAGGGCGAGGTGCTCTCGGTGGCCATGGCCGGCGAGGGCCAGCACCAGGACGCCGGCGCCAAGATGGTGCACGCGGCGCCGCACACGAGCAGCACCATCGTGTCGAAGTCGATCGCCCGCGGCGGTGGCCGCACCTCCTACCGCGGCCTGGTGCAGGTGCTCGAGGGTTCGCACAGCAGCCGCAGCACGGTCAAGTGCGACGCGCTGCTCGTCGACACCATCTCCCGCTCCGACACCTACCCGTACGTCGACATCCGTGAGGACGACGTGTCGATGGGGCACGAGGCGACCGTCTCCAAGGTCAGCGACGACCAGCTCTTCTACCTGATGAGCCGGGGCCTGAGCGAGGACGAGGCGATGGCGATGATCGTGCGCGGCTTCATCGAGCCGATCGCCAAGGAACTTCCGATGGAATACGCGCTCGAGCTCAACCGCCTGATCGAGCTGCAGATGGAGGGCGCGGTCGGCTGACGCCGCCCGGCCCCGGGCCGGGCCTCGTGCCCGGCCCACCCTCCGGCTTCACTGATCCCGCGTCGCTGAACAGACCAAGGAAGAGATGACTACCCAGGCTTCCGCGCCGCCCACGACCAAGTCGCAGGCGCTCCGCTCGTACGACGTCGCCGACTTCCCGGCCCTGACCGGCCTGGAGGAGGAGTGGCGTTTCACCCCGCTCAAGCGCCTCCGCGGCCTGACGGGTGACGGCTCCGGCTCGCCGCGCGGCACGGTCCGGCACGAGTACGCCGACCTGCCCGAGGGCGTCACCGTCGACCGGGTCGGCCGGGACGACCCGCGGGTGGGCAGCGTGCTCACCCCGTTCGACCGGGTCAGCGCGCTCGCCTACGGCGGGGCCGAGGGCGCGCTGCTGGTGGCGGTCGCCCGCGACGCCGTGGTGGACGCGCCGGTGCGCCTGCGGGCGGTCGGCGAGGACGCCGGGGCCCTCGCGTTCGGCCACACGTTCGTCGAGGTGGGTCGGTTCGCCGAGGTGACAGTGGTGCTGGAGCATGTCGGCTCGGCGACGCTCGCCGACAACGTCGAGGTGACGGTGGCGGACGGGGCGAAGCTGACCCTGGTCACGGTCGCCGACTGGGCTGACGACGCGGTCCAGGCGCAGCACCTGAAGGTGCGGCTGGGCCGGGACGCCAGGATCGTCCACGTGCAGGTGACCCTCGGCGGTGACCTGGTCCGGCAGCACACCACTGTGGAATACACCCAGCGCGGCGGCGAGGCCGAGCTGTACGGCCTCTACTTCGCCGACTCCGGCCAACACCTGGAGCACCGGCAGCTGGTCGACCACTCGGTGCCGGACTGCCGCAGCAACGTCGGCTACCGGGGCGCGCTCCAGGGCGACGAGGCGCACACCGTCTGGGTCGGCGACGTGCTGATCCGGGCCGAGGCGACAGGCACCGACACGTACGAGATCAACCGGAACCTGCTGCTCAGCGACGGCGCCCGGGCCGACTCGGTGCCCAACCTGGAGATCGAGACCGGCGAGATCGCCGGCGCCGGGCACGCCAGCGCGACCGGCCGGTTCGACGACGAGCAGCTGTTCTACCTGATGGCCCGGGGCATCCCGGAGGCCGAGGCGCGGCGCCTGGTGGTGCGGGGCTTCTTCGCCGAGCTGATCAACAAGATCCCGGTCGAGGACCTGCGCGAGCGGCTCGGCGACGCGATCGAGGCCCGTCTCGCGAAGGCCGGCGCCTGATGATCCGGATCTGTCCGACCGAGGACGTGCCGAAGGGCGCGGCGATCAGCGTCGACGTGGACGGCGTGCAGATCGCCGTGGTGCACGGCGAGGACGACGTGTTCTACGCCGTGCACGACGAGTGCTCGCACGCCGCCGTGGCGCTCTCCGAGGGCGAGGTCGAGGGCTGCACGCTGGAATGCTGGCTGCACGGATCCCGTTTCGACATGCGTACCGGTGAGCCCACCGGCCTGCCCGCGACCGAACCCGTACCCGTCTATCCCGTCGAAGTCCGCGACGGCGACATCTTTGTCAGTCTGACGCCGAGCAATGGAGTGACCCGCTGATGAGCACCCTGGAGATCCGCGACCTGAAGGTGTCGGTCAAGCTGCCCGAGGGTGAGCTCAAGCCGATCCTGCACGGGGTCGACCTGACCGTGCGCTCCGGTGAGACCCACGCGATCATGGGCCCGAACGGCTCCGGCAAGTCGACGCTCGCCTACTCGATCGCCGGCCACCCCAAGTACGAGATCACCGGCGGCGAGGTGACCCTCGACGGCTCCGACGTGCTCTCCATGTCCGTCGACGAGCGGGCCCGCGCCGGCCTCTTCCTGGCCATGCAGTACCCGGTCGAGGTCCCCGGCGTGTCGGTGGCCAACTTCCTGCGTACCGCGAAGACCGCCCTGGACGGCGAGGCGCCGAAGCTGCGCACCTGGGCCGGCGAGCTGCGCGGCGCCATGGAGAAGCTCCAGATGGACCCGGCGTTCGCCCAGCGCAACGTCAACGAGGGCTTCTCCGGCGGCGAGAAGAAGCGGCACGAGATCGTGCAGCTGGAGCTGCTCAAGCCGAAGATCGCCATCCTCGACGAGACCGACTCCGGTCTCGACGTGGACGCGCTGCGCGTGGTCAGCGAGGGTGTGAACCGGGTCCGCGACACCGGCGACACCGGGATGCTGCTGATCACCCACTACACCCGGATCCTGCGCTACATCAAGCCGGACTTCGTGCACGTCTTCGTCGCCGGCCGGATCGTCGAGCAGGGCGGTCGTGAGCTGGCCGACAAGCTTGAGGAAGAGGGCTACGAGCGGTACGTCGCCGGGGCCGGCGCGGCGCGGGTCTGACCTGACATGACCTCCTCCATCGCGATCCCGGCGGGCATGCCGCAGTACGACGACGTGCCGCGGTTCGACGTGGCGGCGGTGCGGGCCGACTTCCCGATCCTGGACCGGGAGGTCAACGGCCACCCGCTCGTCTACCTGGACAGCGCCAACACCTCGCACAAGCCGCGGCAGGTGCTCGACGTGCTCGCCGAGCACTACGCGATGCACAACGCCAACGTGTCGCGCTCGGTGCACACGCTCGGCACCGAGGCGACCGAGGCGTACGAGGGCGCGCGGGCGAAGATCGCCGCGTTCGTCCACGCGCCGAGCGTGGACGAGGTGGTGTTCACCAAGAACTCCACCGAGGCGATCAACCTGGTGGCGTACGCGTTCTCCAACGCCTCCGTGGGCGCGGGCGGTGACGACCGGTTCCGGCTCGGCCCCGGCGACGAGATCGTGATCTCCGAGATGGAGCACCACTCGAACATCGTCCCGTGGCAGTTGCTGGCGGAGCGCACCGGCGCGACGCTGCGCTGGTTCCCGGTCACCGACGGCGGCCGGCTGGACGAGTCGGGCCTGGACGACCTGGTCACCGAGCGGACGAAGATCGTCTCCCTGGTGCACGTGTCGAACATCCTCGGCACGGTCAACGCCACCGCCCGGATCACCGAGCGGGTCCGCCAGGTCGGGGCGATGCTGCTGCTCGACTGCTCCCAGTCGGTGCCGCACCTGCCGATCGACGTGGTCGACCTGGACGCCGACTTCATCGTCTTCACCGGGCACAAGATGTGCGGTCCGACCGGCGTCGGCGTGCTCTGGGGCCGGGGCGAGCTGCTCGCCGCGATGCCACCGGTGATGGGCGGTGGCTCGATGATCGAGACGGTGACGATGGCGCGGTCGACGTTCGCCGCGCCGCCGGCCCGGTTCGAGGCGGGCACGCCGCCGATCGCCGAGGCGGTCGCGCTCGGCGCGGCGGTGGACTACCTGACCGGCGTCGGCATGCCGGCGATCCGGTGGCACGAGAAGGAGCTGACGGCGTACGCGCTCGACGCCCTCGCCACCGTGCCCGGGCTGCGGATCTTCGGCCCGTCCGTGCCTGTCGGTCGGGGCGGGACGATCTCGTTCGCCCTCGGCGACGTGCACCCGCACGACGTCGGGCAGGTGCTCGACTCGCTCGGCGTGCAGGTGCGGGTCGGCCACCACTGCGCCAAGCCGGTGTGCGCCCGCTTCGGGGTGCCGGCCATGACCCGGGCGTCGTTCTACCTCTACACCACCACGGCGGAGATCGACGCGCTGGTGGCGGGCCTGGAGCGGGTGCGGAAGGTGTTCGACTGATGCAGCTTGAGTCCCTCTACCAGGAGATCATCCTGGATCACTACAAGCACCCGCACGGCCGTGGCCTGCGGGACGCGGCGGATCCGGCGGCCACGGTCGGCGAGGCGCACCACGTCAACCCGACCTGCGGCGACGAGATCACCGTGCGGGTGGCGACCGACGGCACCGTGTTCACCGACATCTCGTACGACGGAATGGGCTGCTCGATCAGCCAGGCGTCGGCGAGCATCCTGCACGAGCTGCTGCGCGGCCGGGCGGCGGGCGACGCCGCCGTGGTGCACGAGGCGTTCGTCGAGTTGATGTCCGGGCGTGGCCAGGTCACGCCGGACGAGGACGTGCTCGGGGACGGGGTGGCGTTCGCGGGTGTCGCGCGCTACCCGGCCCGGGTCAAGTGCGCGCTGCTGTCGTGGATGGCGTTCAAGGACGCCGCGGCACGCGCCGGGGTGGGCGTGAGCCCCGAGTCGAAGGCGAATCACCAACACGGCGCGGCGGTGTCCCATGCCGGCGCCGAGCGAAGCGAGGGGGCGGCATGAGCGACGACGAGACCACCACGACGCCGGAGACCGGCGCGGTGGCGACCGACAACCCGGTGACGCCGGGCGGTGGCAAGGCCGCCGTCGGCGACATCGAGGAGGCGATGAAGGACGTCGTCGACCCCGAGCTGGGCATCAACGTGGTCGACCTGGGTCTGGTGTACGGCGTGCACGTGGACGACGAGAACGTCGCCACCCTGGACATGACGTTGACCTCGGCGGCCTGCCCGCTCACCGACGTGATCGAGGACCAGGCCCGCCAGGCGCTCACCACCGGCCCGGGCGGCGGTCTGGTGAACGACATCCGGATCAACTGGGTCTGGTTGCCGCCGTGGGGCCCCGACAAGATCACCGACGAGGGGCGCGACCAGCTCCGCTCCCTGGGCTTCAACGTCTGACCCTCCCGACTCACCGCGATGGGCGCGGCACCCCGACCGGGGCGCCGCGCCCATCGCGTCACCCCACCCCACCCGCACCGAGGTGGGGGTGGGGTGGGGTGGAGGGGAAAAGGGTGGCGGGGGAGTGTGGGCGGGTCGCAGGATGAGTGGGTGATCGAGGCGTACCCGAAGCAGGCTCCTGTCCGTGCGGGCTTCCGCGCGCGCC
This sequence comes from Micromonospora sp. WMMD975, assembly GCF_029581215.1. Classification (NCBI taxonomy): domain Bacteria; kingdom Bacillati; phylum Actinomycetota; class Actinomycetes; order Micromonosporales; family Micromonosporaceae; genus Micromonospora; species Micromonospora sp. WMMD975. Next base: position 3,708,793 of record NZ_CP120739.1, on the reverse strand, counting down.
GACAGCGTGCCCTGCCGGCCGCCTCGACCCGTCGTCCGCCGTCGTGACCGGCGCGTTCCTGGCCGGGCTGGTCGCCGGCTACGGCGTCGCGATCCCGGTCGGCGCGATCGCGGTGCTCATCCTCGGGCTCAGCGCACGCGACGGGTTCCGGGTCGGCGCTGCCGCCGCGCTCGCCGTGGCCACCGCCGACGGGCTCTACGCCACGGTCGCCGCGCTTGGCGGCGCCGGGCTGGCCGGCGTCCTCGCCCCGGTTGCCGGGCCACTGCGGGTGGTGGCCGCGCTGGTCCTGCTCGGCGTCGCCGGGCACGGCCTCTGGCGCGCCTGGTCCGGCCGGCGTGAGGTCCCGCGGGCACCGGCCGGTCGCGGGCTGCGCACCCCGGGCCGGGCGTACGCGGCGCTGCTCGGGCTGACCCTGCTCAACCCGGCGACGGTGCTCTACTTCGCCGCCCTGGTGCTCGGTCGCCGGGACGCCGCCGACCCGGATCCGGTCACCGCGGCGTTGTTCGTGACCGGCGCGTTCGTGGCCTCGGCGAGTTGGCAGTTGCTGGTGGCCGGCGGCGGTTCCGTGGTCGGCCGCGTGCTGACCGGCCCGCGCGGGCGGCTGGTCACCGGCCTGGTCTCCAGCGCGCTGATCGCCGGCCTCGCGGCCAGCACCCTGCTGTCCGGCTGAACCGCGTACCGTCGTGCCATGAGCAGCCGACCCGCAGCCGGGGGCGGCCGGTGGGTCGAGGTCGACCCGGCCCGCGTCACCCGCTGGGTCGAGGGCTTCGCCGACCGGCACGGCCCGCCCACCACCACCGCCCTGGGGTACGGGCTGCTGCTGACCGCCCCGGACGGCGCCACCGCCGAGTTGCACTCCCCGCCCGGGGCCCGCCCGGCGCCGGACCTGCCCGGGTTCGTCGGCGTCGCCGCGGCTCCCCGCCGGCTCGGCCTGCTGCTGGCCCGCAAGGGCGCGGTGGCGGTCGGCGTCGCGGACGGCACCGACCTCATGGTCTCCAAGGTGGACACGCGGTACGTGCAGGGCCGCACCGCCGCGGGTGGCTGGTCCCAGCAGCGGTTCGCCCGGCGGCGCGACAACCAGGCGAAGGCGGCCCTGGGCGACGCGGCCGACCTCGCGGTACGCCTGCTGTTGCCGGCCGTGGGCACGCTCGCGGCGCTGGTCTGCGGCGGTGACCGGCGGGCGGTCGACACGGTGTTGGCCGACCGGCGGCTGGCCCCGCTGGCGGCGCTGCGTGCGGAGCGTCTGCTCGACGTGCCCGAGCCGCGGCACGCGGTGCTCGTGGCCGCCGTCGCCGCCGCCCGGGCCGTCCACATCCTGGTCCGCTGAACGGGAAAGATCGCATCAAGGCAGGTCAATCCCACTGAGCGATAGTGCATCGAGCAAAGACGATGCCTAAGGTCGGTGTCACGAAGTGGTGGGTCTCCGGGCGACCCGCCGGGGCAGCTTCGCCTCCGCCATCCGAGCACCGACATCGTTGGGAGAGAACAATTTCATGAGCGGACAACAGGACGGCCGGCTGCGGGCCCGGTGGCGCCGTGCGACGAGGCTCCTCGCCGTCGCGGTGGCGATGTGTGCCGGGAGCGTCGTGCTCACGGCGGGCACGGCGACCGCGAGCGTCACCTCCGCCGCCGCGCTCGCGGCCCCGGCGGTCAGCAAAGTCACCACGGGCGGCGCGCACACGTGCGCGATCGTGACCGACGGGGGGCTGTGGTGCTGGGGCTCGAACTACGGTGGACAGCTCGGCGACGGGACCACCACGAACCGGAACACTCCGGCGCGGGTGGGCAGCGCCACCTGGACCGCGGTCGACGGTGGCACCGGGCACACCTGCGCGGTCCGGACGGACGGCACGTTGTGGTGCTGGGGCTCGAACTTCCGGGGTCAGGTCGGTGACGGCACCACCACGAGCCGGAGCGCCCCGGTGCAGGTCGGCACCGCCACCAACTGGGCCACGGTCGACGCCGGGCCGTTGCACACCTGCGGTGTGCGCACCGACGGCACGCTCTGGTGCTGGGGCTTCAACCGGACCACCCAGTTGGGCGTCGGCGCCTCGCCCTACGTGGCGACCACGCCGCTGCAGGTCGGCACCGCGACCAACTGGGCGAGCGTCTCGACCGGCTACGCGCACACCTGCGGCCTCCGTACCGACGGCACGCTGTGGTGCTGGGGTCTCAGCTCGGACGGCCAGGTCGGCATCGGCACCCTGAGCGCCCAGCCGACGCCGGCGCAGGTGGGCACCGCGAACAACTGGACCGGCGTCACCGCCGGCTACGTCCACACCTGCGGGATCCGGTCCGGCAGCCTGTGGTGCTGGGGCGAGAACGGGTACGGGCAACTCGGCGTGAGCGGCAGTTTCCAGACCTCGCCGGTGCAGGTCGGCACGACCACCACGTGGAGCCGGGTCGCCGCGAGTGGCGACACGTCCTGCGCGGCGCGCGCCGACGGCAGCCTGTGGTGCTGGGGCAAGAACTCGATGGGCCAGGTGGGCGACGGCACCACCACCCACCGGTCCGCGCCGACCCGCGTCGGTGACGCCACCACCTGGACCGGCGGCCTCGCGGTCACCGACCACGCCTGCGCGATCCGCACCGACGGCGGCCTGTGGTGCTGGGGCGACAACAGCGGGGGGCAGTTGGGCGACGGCACCACCACCCAGCGGCCCACCCCGGCCCAGGTGACGATGCCGGGCTGACGACAGGGGGCCGCCGGTCCGCGCCGCGGAGACATTCCGCAGCGCGGACCGACGGCCCCCGAGGGTGTTACTGGCCGCCGCCGAAGGTGTCGCAGGCCTTCGGGTCACCGGTGGTGAAACCCTTGGTGAACCACTGCTGGCGCTGCTCGGACGTGCCGTGGGTGAACTCGTCGGGGTTCACCGGCCGGCCGGAGCGCTGCTGGATGGCGTCGTCGCCGATCTTCTCGGCGGTGTCGACGGCCTGCTGGATGTCCTGGTCGGTGATGCTCTTGAAGATCTTCTGGCCCTGGTCGTCGGCGGTGCCGGTGGCGTTCTTGGCCCAGGCGCCGGCATAGCAGTCGGCCTGCAACTCCAGCTTCACCGAGAGCGCGTTGGCGTTCTGCGGGTCACGCTGCTGCTGGCGGCGCATCTGCGCCTCGGTGCCGAGCAGGTCCTGCACGTGGTGCCCGTACTCGTGGGCCAGGACGTACGGCTGGGCGAACTCGCCCTCGGCGCCGAGCTGGTCGGCGAGCAGGCGGTAGAAGGTGAGGTCGATGTAGACCAGGTCGTCGGCCGGGCAGTAGAACGGGCCGACCCCCGAGTCGGCCGCGCCGCAGCCGGTGCTGACGTTCTGGCTGAAGAACACCGTCTTGGACGGCTTGTACTGCTCGCCGAACACCTCCGGCATGGCGGTGCGCCAGTAGGCCTGGATGGAGTTGACGTAGAGCGTGTTGCGGCAGTCGAGCTGCTCCAGCGCGTCCTGCGCGGAGCATTTCTGCTCCAGCGAGGCGTTGTCGCCCTGGTCCGAACCGCCGCCGTTGGTGGCCGCGTTGAGGCCGAAACCGCCGCCCACGAGGGCGACGAGCACGGCGATGATGATGCCCACGATCCCGCCCCGGCCACCGCCGATCGGGATCGGGATGCCCATCCCGCCCCCTCCGCCGGACCCTCGCCGGTCGTCCACCTGGCTGGTGTCGACCCGCGCGTTCTCATTCAGCTCCATGTTGACCCCGATCACCGATGTGTCCGTGTGTGGTGGTTGCGGTACCGGACCGGGTCCGGACGGCGGATTCGGTACCCGATGATCTTGCACGGTAATCCGGCGGGACGGGTGCGACGCGCCCGGTACACTTGTGCCGTGCTGCGCTGCGAAGGCTGAACCGCCCCGCGCCGACGGAGATGACGATCCGCCGGCGCTTTCGCGTGCCCTGAGTCAGCCCTTCCGGACCCGAGAGCGAGTCTTCCGAAATGATCACTGCCACCGGCCTGGAACTGCGCGCCGGTTCCCGGATCCTGCTGTCCGACACCACCCTGCGGGTGCAGCCCGGAGACCGGATCGGCCTGGTCGGGCGCAACGGCGCCGGCAAGACCACCACCCTCAAGGTGCTCGCCGGGGAGGGCCAGCCGTACGCCGGGCAGATCGACCGGCGCAGCGCCATCGGCTACCTGCCGCAGGACCCGCGTACCGGCGACCTGGAGGTCACCGGCCGGGACCGGGTGCTCTCCGCCCGTGGCCTGGACGTGCTGATGGCGCAGATGACGGAACTGGAGAACAAGCTCGCCGAGGGCGCCGACGACGAGCGGCTGGTCCGCCGCTACGGCGCGCTGGAGGACCAGTTCGCCTCGCTCGGCGGGTACGCGGCCGAGGCCGAGGCGGCCCGGATCTGCGCCAACCTGGGCCTGCCCGACCGCGCCCTGGCACAGACCATCGGCACCCTCTCCGGCGGCCAGCGCCGCCGCATCGAGCTGGCCCGGATCCTGTTCCGCGACGCGGGCGAGAACGGCGGCGGCATCCTGCTGCTCGACGAGCCCACCAACCACCTCGACGCCGACTCGATCACCTGGCTGCGTGGCTTCCTCGCCAACCACAAGGGCGGCCTGATCGTGATCTCCCACGACGGGTCGCTGCTGGAGTCCGTGGTCAACAAGGTGTGGTTCCTGGACGCCACCCGGTCCGTGGTCGACACCTACAACCTCGGCTGGAAGGCGTACCTGGAGGCGCGGGAGACCGACGAGCGGCGCCGCCGCCGGGAACGGGCCAACGCCGAGAAGAAGGCCGGCGCGCTGATGGCGCAGGCGGACAAGATGCGGGCCAAGGCCACCAAGACCGTCGCCGCGCAGAACATGGCCCGCCGCGCCGAGCGCCTGCTCTCCGGCCTCGACGAGGTCCGGGTGTCCGACAAGGTGGCCAAGGTGCGCTTCCCCAACCCGGCGCCGTGCGGCAAGACGCCGCTGACCGCCGCCGGCCTGTCCAAGTCGTACGGGTCGCTGGAGATCTTCACCGACGTCAGCGTCGCGGTGGACCGTGGCTCCCGGGTGGCCATCCTCGGCCTCAACGGCGCCGGCAAGACCACCCTGCTGCGGATGCTCGGCGGTCTGCTGGAGCCGGACACCGGCGAGGTGCGCCCCGGGCACGGCCTGCGGCTCGGCTACTACGCCCAGGAGCACGAGACGCTCGACGTGGAGCGGACGATCCTGGAGCACATGCGCAGCGCCGCCTCGGACCAGACCGACACCGACCTACGCAAGATCCTCGGTGCGTTCCTGTTCTCCGGGGAGGACGTGGACAAGCCGGCCGGGGTGCTCTCCGGCGGGGAGAAGACCCGGCTGGCGTTGGCCACCCTGGTCTGCTCCGGCGCCAACGTGTTGCTGCTCGACGAGCCGACGAACAACCTCGACCCGGTCAGCCGGGAGCAGGTGCTGGACGCGATCGCCCGCTACCCGGGCGCGATCGTGCTCGTCACCCACGACCCGGGCGCGGTCACCGCGCTCAAGCCGGACCGCGCCATCCTGCTGCCCGACGGCGACGAGGACGCCTGGTCCGACGACCTGCTGGAACTGGTGGAACTGGCCTGACCTGGCCCCCTCCCCGCCCGCCCCCGTCCTTCCGATGTCGATCATGAAGTTGGCGGCACCGTACGAGATCCACACCGCCGTCAACCTCATGATCACCCGCTTGCTCTTTCGGAAGGTCGGGCTCGGGGTTGGTCAAGGAGGTGCCACAACTCCAGACCGGCGCTGTCCGGGATCTTGGAGGGCGGTGGCCCCTGGGGCGGCACGCTCCACGATCGGCAGCAGCCCGAGCAGCCCGAGCAGCCCGAGCAGCCCGAGCAGCCCGAGCAGCCCGAGCAGCCCGAGCAGCCCGAGCAGCCCGGGCCACGGGTCGGGTAACCGTCCGGATCGATGCCCTCACGTCGGCGCCCGTGGAGCGGATCAAGCCGGCATCCGGCACGCGATACGGATCGAACGCTCGAAAGGATCACTCTATCGGGAACCTGACACTGCGTAGCGTGTCGGTTGGCGAATAGTTGATATCTGGCGCATGATCGTCCGAGGCGGTCTAATAGGTGGGACCGTATCCGAACCGCACAGTCTGGGACGTGAGGAATCAGCATGGCAGCCACCGGCACAGCCACCAGCACTGAGAAGGGTCGCCGGATCGTCGGGGCCGAGCGTCAGACGCTCGCCAAAGACCTGGTAAAGCGGTACACCGGGGGTGAGAGCATCCGTGCGCTGGCGGCCTCGACCGGCCGTTCCTACGGGTTCATCCACCGGGTGCTCACCGAGTCCGGGGTGCAGCTGCGGCAGCGCGGCGGCGCCCGGCGCCGCAAGAAGGCGTGACCCGCCCCCCAGCGTCGTCCATCAGCGTCGCGCTCCGGGTGGTCCGGTGACCGCCGAGACGACCGGAGTTCGACTCGACTGCGACGGGCCGGTTGCGACGGTGACGTTGTGCCGGCCCGACGTGCTCAACGCCCAGACCCCGGCGATGTGGCGTGCCATGAGCGAGTTCTCCCGGGACCTGCCGGGTGACGTCCGGGTCGTCGTCGTACGCGGGGAGGGGCGTTCCTTCTCCGCCGGCCTGGACCTTTCGGTCGCCGGTGCCTCCGGGCCGGGCTCCTTCGCCGAGCTGGCCGCGCTCCCCGAGAGCGAGTGCGCCGACCGGATCGCCGGATATCAGGGCGGCTTCACCTGGCTGCACCGGCCGGACGTCATCTCGGTCGCCGCCGTGCAGGGCCATGCCATCGGCGCCGGTTTCCAGCTCGCCCTCGCCTGTGACCTGCGCGTGCTCGCCGCCGACGCCCGGCTCTCGATGGCCGAGGTGACGCTCGGCCTGGTTCCCGACCTGGGCGGCACCCGTCGCCTGATCGACCTGGTCGGCTACTCCCGGGCGCTGGAGATCTGCGCCACCGGCCGCCGGATGGACGCCGCCGAGGCGGACCGGGTCGGCCTGGCCACCCTGGTGGTGCCGAACGACGAGCTGGACGGCGCGGTGCGTGACCTGTCCGCCGGGCTGCTCGCCAACAACCGGGACGCGGTCGTGGAGATCAAGGCGTTGCTCGCCGGCGCGGTCGGGCGGTCGCACGCCGAGCAGCAGCGGGCCGAGCGGGAGGCGCAGACCCGGCGGATCCGCGACCTGGCCGGCCGCGGCGAATAGTAAGGACCGCACGGGAAGATCCGGGTTACTCGCGAGGTTGTCACAGGCGTCGGGAGAATGGACCCCGGCGGTTCTCCGTTGCCCGACGACCCGGAGGTGACGAGTGTCCAACCACATGGCCGGCGGCGGCATGGGTGGCTGGAGCATGCTCCGGTCGCTGCGCAACCGCGACGAGGTCTCCGCCCACCAGCTCAAGCGCGGCACCGCCAGGCGGATCGTCGCGTTCGCCCAGCCCTACCGGCGCGACATCGTCATCTTCCTGATCACCGTCATCGTGGCCGCGGTGATCGGCGTGGCCACCCCGCTGCTCGCCGGTGACGTCATCGACGCGATCGCCGGCGGCGGCTCCGACGCCCGCGACACCGTGGTCCGGCTCGCCCTGATCATCGCCGTGCTGGCCGTGGCCGACGCGCTCTTCTCGCTGGCCCAGCGGTGGTATTCCGCCCGCATCGGCGAGGGCATCATCCTCGACCTGCGCACCCGGGTCTACGACCACGTCCAGCGGATGCCGCTGCAGTTCTTCACCCGCACCCAGACCGGCGCGCTCGTGAGCCGGCTCAACAACGACGTGCTCGGCGCCCAGCGCGCGTTCACCTCGACCCTGTCCGGGGTGGTCAGCAACGTCATCCAGCTCGTGCTCACCGCTGCGGCGATGCTCGTGCTGTCCTGGCAGATCACCGTGCTGGCGCTGGTGCTGCTGCCGATCTTCATCATCCCGGCCCGGCGGGTCGGGCGGCGGCTGGCCGAAATCACCCGCGAGTCCTACAACCTCGACGCCAAGATGAACGCCACCATGACCGAGCGGTTCAACGTCTCGGGCGCCCTGCTGGTCAAGCTGTTCGGCGCGCCCGAGGTGGAGGCCACGCGGTTCGCCGGCCGGGCCGAGCGGGTGCGTGACATCGGCATCCAGTCCGCGATGTACTCCCGCACCTTCTTCGTGGCGATGCTGCTCGTCGCCTCGCTCGCCCAGGCGCTCACCTACGGGCTGGGTGGCTGGCTCGCCGTCGCCGGCGCGGTCAGCGCGGGCACCGTCGTCAAGCTGGCGCTGCTGCTCACCCGCCTCTACGGTCCGCTCACCGCGCTGTCCAACGTCCGGGTCGACGTGATGAGCGCATTGGTCTCCTTCGACCGTGTCTTCGAGGTGCTCGACCTGCGTCCGGGCATCGCGGAGAAGCCCGACGCGGTGCCCGTCCCGCCGCGCAACGGCCGGGTCGAGTTCCGTGACGTGCGCTTCCGCTACCCGAGCGCCGCCGAGGTGTCGCTGGCCTCGCTGGAAGAGGTCGCCGCGCTCGACCGGACGGTCAACGAGCCGGTGCTCAGGGGCGTCTCGTTCGCCGTCGAGCCCGGGCAGATGGTCGCCCTGGTCGGCCCGTCCGGCGCCGGCAAGTCGACGCTGTCCATGCTGGTCTCGCGGATCTACGACGTCAGCGACGGTCAGGTGCTCGTCGGCGGCGTGGACGTCCGGGACGCCACGCTCGCCTCGCTGCGCGACGAGATCGGCGTGGTCACCCAGGATTCGCACCTGTTCCACGAGACGATCCGGGAAAATCTGCGCTACGCCAAGCCCGACGCCACCGACGACGAGATCTGGGCGGCGCTGGCCGGCGCACAGGTCGCCGACCTGGTCCGGTCCACGCCCGACGGGCTCGACACCACGGTCGGCGAGCGGGGCTACCGCTTCTCCGGCGGTGAGAAGCAACGGATCGCCATCGCTCGACTGCTGCTCAAAGCCCCGTCGATCGTGATCCTCGACGAGGCCACCGCGCACCTCGACTCGGAGAGCGAGGCGGCGGTGCAGCGGGCGCTGTCGGTGGCGTTGACCGGGCGCACCGCGTTGGTGATCGCGCACCGGCTCTCCACCGTGCGCGACGCCGACCAGATCCTGGTCCTCGACGAGGGGCGGATCGTCGAGCGCGGCCGACACGACGAGCTGGTGGCGGTCGGCGGTCTCTACGCCGAGCTCTACCGCACCCAGTTCGCGGTCAGCGACTCCCCGGCGCCCTACACCGAGCCGGAGCAGCCCGAGCCGGTGGTGACCACGGTGCCGATGGGCACGTACGTCGCGCAGGAGGCGATGCCGCCGGCGTCGGCGAACTAGGGCTCGCCGGTCCGACCGCGTGCCGGCGGATCCGGGGAGGCTATTCGCCGGTGACCGCCGCGCGCAGCTCGCCGAAGGCGGCACCGAGCGTCTCCGGCGTGAAGTGGGCGTTCAGGCCGCTCGGGTTGGGCAGCACCCAGAGCCGGGCCGGTCCGAGCGACTCCGGCTGCGGCCCGAAGCGGGCCTTCGGCCGGGCGAACCCGATCCGGTACGCGGTCACCCCGACCACCGCCACCCAGCGCGGCCGGTGACGCTCGACCTTCTCGGTCAGCACCCGGGCGCCGTCGACCAGCTCCTGCGCGGTCAGCTCGTCGGCGCGGGCGCTGGCCCGGGCCACCATGTTGGTGATGCCCAACCCCAGCGCCGGCAGCTCGTCCTGTTCGCTGGGGTGTAGCAGCCGCGGGGTGAAGCCGCCCCGGTGCAGCGCCGGCCAGAACCGGTTGCCCGGGCGGGCGAAGTGCCAGCCGGTGGCCGCCGACCACAGGCCCGGGTTGATCCCGACGAAGAGCACGTCCAGCCCGGGCGCGAGCACGTCGGGCAGCAGCCGGTCGGCTGCGGCGGCGAGCTGTTCCCGGCTGGGCCGGGGGTGGCGTCGGGCCGGCGTGCCCGGACCGGGGGCGGCCTCGGGCCGCCGACCGGCGGGCCGGCGGCGGGGCGCCGTCACAGCCCGCGCACCGCGCCGCCGTCGACCGGCACGGTCACCCCGGTGACGTAGCCGGCGGCGGGGGAGAGCAGGAACGCGGCCACCCGGCCGAACTCGGCCGGTTCGCCGAAGCGGCCCAGCGGGATCGCCGCTTCCGCCTCGGCGCGGGCCCGGTCGGCGTCGCCGGTGGCGGCCAGCAGCTCCCGGTTGCGGTCGGTCATGATGCGTCCGGGCAGCAGGCTCAGCACGCGTACGCCGCGCGGACCGTACTCGTCGGCCATGTCCTTCGCCACGCCGGCCAGGCCGGGTCGCAGGCCGTTGGAGATGCCAAGCCCGGCCAGCGGCCCGCGTACCGAGGTGGACAGCACCAGGGCGATCGCGCCGCCGTCGGTGAGCGCGCCGGCCACCGTGCGGGCGACCCGGACGCTGCCCAGGAAGACCGTCTCGAACGACTCCCGCCACTGCTCGTCGGTGACCTCGGCGGCGGTGCCCCGGGCCGGGCCGCCGACCGAGACCAGCGCGCCGTCGAGCCGGCCGAAGTGTTCGCGCGCCGCGGCGACCAGGCGGGCCGGGGTGTCGGGGTCGGCCAGGTCGGCGGCCAGCCCGATGGCCCGCGTCGGGTCGCCGAGCGACTCGACCGCGGCGGCCACCCGCTCCGGCGCCCGGGCGGAGAGCACCACCCGGGCGCCGTCCGCGACGAGCTGCTGGGCGGTGGCGAAACCGAGGCCGCCGGACGCACCGGTCAGCACGTACACCCGGTCGGCGAGTCCGAGATCCATGCGCCCGATCCTGCCGTACCGGGTGGGACCTGTCAGCGCGGGGCGGGCCGCAGCAGGCGTACCCGCCCGGCGAGCTGGACCGCGACGGCGCCACCGGTGCGGGCGAGCGCCGGGAGACGGCGGGGCCGGGGCGCGGCGTGGCCGTCGTAGCGGCTCGCGGCCTCGCGCCCGGCCAACTCGTCGGCGCCCAGCGGGGGCAGCGTGCCCGCGTCTCGCAGCGCGCGGGCCAGGTCCCAGCCGTCGCGCAGCGACCCGTTCGTGGGGCGGCCGGCGGCCCAGCCGGTGAAGGCCGCCGGCCAGTCGGCGCCGAGTCCGGCGGCGAGCAGCGGCCAGTGCCGGGCCACGTCGCCGGCCCGTTTGCGCAGCAGGGCCCGGCGGGCGGCCTCGACCGGCGCCGGGGCGAAGCCGGGCGGCAGCGGCCCGCCGGCCACCAGCGCGGCGACCAGCTCGGCCTGCCGGGCGGCCAGGTCGCCGCTCACGTGACCACCGGGTGGCCGGAGGCGGCGGCCAGCGCGTCCAGCTCGCCGCGCAGCTCGGCGGCGGGCGGATAGTGGCCGTCGCGTTCCAGCAGCAGCGCCGGCGCCCGGCGCCGCTCGCAGAGCTGGCGGACCAGGTCGAGCACCTCGGCGGGCACCGGGTCGGTGTGCGTGTCGTGGTAGAAGCCGCCGGCCTCGGCGCCGCCGGCCACGTGGACGTAGGCGATCCGCTCCAGCGGCAGCCGGTCCAGCAGCGCGGCGGCGTCGCCACCCCGGTTGCGGGCGTTGGCGTGCACGTTGGCGACGTCGAGCAGGAGCAGCGCCCCGGTGGCGTCGAGGATCTCGGTGAGGAAGTCGGCCTCGTCCAGCTCGTCGTCGGGCCAGTCGAAGAGCGCGGCGATCGGTTCCAGCGCCAGCGGCACCGGCAGCTCCGCCTGCGTCCGCCGCACGTTCGCCACCACCGCGGCCACCGCCTCCCGGCTGCGCGGCAGCGGCAGCAGGTGGCCGGCCTCCAGCCCGCCGGCCCGCACGAACGCGATGTGCTCGCTGACCAGCGGCGCCGCCAGCGTCGTGGCTACCCCGGCCAGGTGCGCGACCCGGGCCGGGTCGACCGGTTCCGCGCCACCGAGCGAGAGCCGCACCCCGTGGGGTACGACTGTGACGCCGCGCTCGCGCAGCTCGGTCAGGCCCTCGGGCGGCGGCCCGGCCGGGGCGACCGACTCCGCCACCACCTCGACGAACCGCAGCCCCGGCAGGCCGGCCACGAAACCGGCGATCTCGGGACGCCAGCCGATGCCGACGCCGGACGGGCCGTTCATCCGCCGCACCCGCCGCCTCCACCGCACCCGCCGCCTCCACCGCAGGAGCTGCCGCCGCCGCAGGAGGAGGAGCTGCCACCGGAGCAGGAGCTGCCGCCGCCGCACGAGGTGCCGGAGGTGCCGGCGGTGCCCATCGCCTGGCGCTGGATCTCGGCCTGCTCGGCGAAGCCCGGGTCCATGGTCCAGAGCGTGGCGGTGCCGAACAGCGCCACGCCCAGGGCCGCGTCCGACGGGCCGTAGGTGGCGTACGCGGGTGCGGCGGCGGGGCGCAGCCAGGCGTGCCGGCGGCGCATGTCGCGCAGCGCGGCGGTGGCCGCCCGGGTGCGCCAGGGCACGCGGTTGAACAGCAGGAACGCGGCGAACAACGGGAACAGGGTGAGGAGCAGGAAGCCGGCCGGGCGGCCGTTGGTCAGCCCGACGAAGGCGCGCACGACGCCGATCGCCAGCAGGAAACCGACAAGCATGGACCCGCGCCGCAGCGACCGGCGGCGCTCCTGGTCCAGGGCCAGGCCCCGGCGGACCAGGCCGTCCCGCAGCTCGTCGAGGGCGCGCCGGATCCACTCGTCGCGGACCAGCTCGCGGGAGCGCAGCCCGCGGCTGGCGGCGTGGTGGACGGCCTGGTCGAGCGGGGTCATCCCGGCCGGAAGCGGCCCGCCGGGCGCCAACCGCCGGTCCGGGTGCGCGCCGACCGCGCCGGCCCGGCGCAGCCCGCCGAGGGAGGTCCAGACCGCGAGCTGGTCGCCCCCGTTGAGGTACGCGACCTGTTGCGGCCCGAGCGCGCCGTGCTCGGTCACGGCGGTGCCGGCGAGCGCGCGGAACCGGTACACCGCCGTGCCGACGACCAGGACGACGGCCGCGACGAGATACCAGCGCAGGAAGACGGGGCCGGGGACGCCCCAGGTGTCGGCCGCGAGGACGGTCATGGTCTGCTCCTGTCGCGAGGGGGTCGCGGCTCATTGTGGAGCAGACGCGCCAGCGTTGATCACTGGGAAGGGTGCAGTTACCGGACCGAGACTCAGGGCCGGCGGACGGCCTCCTCGACCAGGTCGAGCACGCGGCTCAGGTCGCCGGCCGGACGGCCCATCGCCAGGTGCAGCACCAGCCCGTCGTACGCCAGCTCCAGGAACTGGGCCAGCACGTCGATCGGCACGTCGTCGCGGAGCACGCCTGCCTCCCGCTGGCGCAGCAGCCGTTCCCGGGTCGCCTCGGCGATGGCCGCGGACCGCTCGGACCAGCGCCTGGCGAACGCCGGGTCGGTGCGCAGCCGGCGGGAGACCTCGAGCTGGCTGCCGAGCCAGCCGGTGGTGTCCGGGGAGACGGCCCGGGCCAGCAGGTCGCGCATCACCTGCACCAGGCCGTTACGCGCCACGGTCTCCACCATGGCGGCGGCGTCGTCCTCGGCGACGGCGAGGAAGAGCGAGTCCTTGTCCCGGAAGTGGTGGAAGATCGCGCCCCGGGAGAGGCCGGTGGCCTCCTCCAACCGCCGCACGGTGGCGCCCTCGTAGCCGTGTCGGGCGAAACACGCCCGCGCCGCGGCGAGGATCTCCTGCCGGCGCGCGTCGAGCTGGTCCTGACTTACTCTGGGCACGGCACGATCGTCCCAGGTGGGAGGGGACCGGCGCAAACCGTACGTACGGTTCGCTACGATCCCGGTCGTGTCCCTCCCCACCCGACCGCTCACCGTCGCCGCCGTGCAGGCCGAACCGGTGCCCGGGGACGTCCCCGGCAACGCCCGCGCCGCCGCCCGCCTGGTCCACCGGGCCGCCGGCGCCCGCGTCGTCGTGCTGCCCGAACTGTTCCTGCCGGCGTACCACCCGCCGACGCTCGGCGCGGACCCGACCGGGACGGACGTGGCCGCCGCCCCCGACGGGCGGGTCGACGACGCGCGGCTGGACCCGCTGCGCGCCGCCGCCCGCGACGCCGGGACCGCCGTGGTGATCGGCGCGGCGGTCCGCCACCCCGACCGGCGGCGCACCATCTCGTCGCTCGTCGTCGACCCGACCGGCACGGTCACCGCGGCGTACGACAAGCAACAGCTCTGGAGCGGCGAGCGCGAGCTGTTCGACGCCGGCCGGCGCGGCGCCACCCTCATGGTCGACGAGTGGCGGCTCGGCCTCGGCATCTGCTACGACGGCTGCTTCCCCGAGCACGGCCGAGCGGCGGCGGCCGACGGCGCGCACGGATATCTGTGTCCCAGCGGCTACCTGGCCGGCTCGGCCCATCGCCGCGACCTCTACTACGCGGCCCGCGCCCTGGACAACACCATGTTCGTGGTCTTCGCCAACGCGGTCGGCGGCGCGGATCCCTGGCGGTTCAACGGTGGCGCGGCGGTCTACGACCCGGAGGGCCGGCCGCTGGCCCGGGGCGCGGACACCGGGGAGGACGTGCTGGTGGCGGCGCTGGACCCGGGCGTCCTGGCGGACACCCGCGCGGCACACACCATGCTGCTCGACCGGCTGCCCGACGCCGGGGCCGCCCGCGCGACCCTCATCGCGTGACCACGTACGCGGGCCCCTCGACCCTGCCGGTGTCCCGGCTGTTCCCGTAGGGTGCTCAGGTGCCGTTGCTCCTGCTTGATCTGGACAACACCCTCCTGGACCGCGACGGGTCGTTCCGCGCCTGGGGAGCACGCTTCCTGGACACCATCGGCGCGCCCACCGTCGACCTCGACTGGCTGGTCTCCGTCGACGCCGACGGGTTGACCGACCGCTGGGACGTGGCCGACGCCATCCGTGACCGCTACGGCCTGCGGATCCCCTCGATCGACCTGGTCGACGAGCTGCGCGACGGTGTGGTGGCGCACATGCGACTGGACCCGCTCGTGGCCTGCGCGCTGCGGATCGCCGCCGACGCCGGCTGGGTGCCGGTCGTGGTCACCAACGGCGCGACGCGCCAGCAGGACGACAAGATCCGGCGGACCGGCCTGGACCGGTACGTCGCCGACTGGGTGATCTCCGAGGAGGCCGGGGTCAGCAAGCCCAACCCACGGATCTTCGCGCTCGCCGCCCAGCGGACCCGGATGCCGCTGCGCGGCGCGTGGGTGGTCGGCGACAGCCCGGAGGCGGACATCGGCGGCGCGACCGCGGTCGGCCTCCCGAGCGTCTGGCTGCACCGGGGCCGCCGCTGGTCGGACCCCCGGTTCGCGCCGACCCGGGTCGAGGACGGGTTGATCCCGGCCGTCGCCGCCGTGCTGGCGGGCTGAACGGGGAAAATTGGTTGCCCCGCCCGAGCGGGCCCGCGACCATGGTGCCGCGCGAGGGCGCACCCGGGCGTCGCCCGGTCGAGGAGAGGAGGTCGGTCATGGCCGTCTTTGCAGGGTCGTTCCGCCTGCCTCCACCAGCCTCGACCGAAGGACAGATCCACCCGTGCGTGACCACGACATCCCGGCGCCGCAGCGCCGTGGCCGCGGCAAGAGCCGCTTCGACGACGACGAACCCGATTTCCTGAAGCGGGGCGGTCCCCGGCCGACCCTCGGCGACCCGGACGCCGAGCCCGACGCGGAGGACCGCTGGTCCACCTGGGACCAGGCCGTGCACGGCCCCGAGCCGTACCCCGCCTGGCTGGTCACCGAGTTGGCCGCCCGGGACACCGAGCTCGGCATGCTCAAGACCGGCAAGGAGGCGGACGTCCACCTGGTCCGTCGTGCCGTGCCGGACACCGATCGGAGCTGCCTGCTGGCGGCCAAGCGCTACCGGGACGCCCAGCACCGGCTCTTCCACCGGGACGCCGGCTATCTCGAGGGCCGGCGGGTACGCCGGTCGCGGGAGATGCGGGCGATGGCCGGCCGGACCACGTTCGGCCGGCAGATGATCGCCGGGCAGTGGGCGGCGGCCGAGTTCGCCGCGCTGTCCCGCCTCTGGGAGATCGGCGTCGCCTCCGGGCGGATCGCCGTGCCCTACCCGGTGCAACTGCTCGGCACCGAACTGATGCTGGAGTTCGTCGGCGACGCCGAGGCGGGGGAGGCCGCGCCCCGGCTGGCCCAGGTCCGACCCACCGACGCCGGGTTGCGTGACCTCTGGGAGCAGATGGTCGACGCGTTGGTGGTGCTGGCCCGCGCCGGATACGCCCACGGCGACCTGTCGCCGTACAACCTCCTGGTGCACACCGGCCGGCTCGTCATGATCGACCTGCCGCAGGTGGTGGATGTGGTGGCCAACCCGCAGGGCGGGGAGTTCCTGGCCCGGGACGTGCGGGTGGTCGCTGCCTGGTTCACCGCCCGCGGCCTGCCGGCCACCACCACCGACCCGGCTGCGCTGACCGAGACGTTGTTGCGGGAGGCGGGCATCCGCTGACCACACGCCGTGTCCCGGGCGGGCCCGCCCGGCCCCCGCCCGTGGACACGGGTCGGCGTCGTGCCGTGGTCATCGGGTCGGCGTTGGGCCGTGGTTACCTGGTCGGCGGTCGTGGTCGCCCAGGGGCCGCCGGGGCGGCGTCGTGCCGGACGGGCCGCCGGATCACTGGAGGTAGCGCTCGACCTCCGGCACCGGGCGCTCGCCCTGCGCCTCCGGGTCGCCGTGCGCCTGACGGGCCGCTCGGCGGCGGCGGAGCAGGTCCCAGCACTGGTCCAGGGACTCCTCCAGGTGCCGCAGCCGCTCGCGGGCCTCGTCGTCGGTGCCGGCCTCGTGCTCCTGCGCGCCGGCGCGCAGCCGGTGCTCCTCGTCGACGAGTTCCGAGATCCGGCTCAGGATGGTCTTGTCGTCCATCCCCGAAGCTTGGCACAGCCGACGCGCCCGCGCCCGCGTTCCGCGCCGCGCGCCCGGGTGTCGCCCCCGCGCCCCGCCCGCGCTCGCGCGCCGAGTGTTAACAAGGGGCCCCGCCTCTACCGAATGCGTTAACAAGGGGCCCCTCCTTGCATGCAGGAAGGCTTGCGGCGTGGCGTATATCCCACCGGCTCCATTCTCGACAAAGAGATTGTTGTTACGTGAAATATCCTCTGTGCCGCCTTTTGATTCATCGCTCAGGATGGCATGCTCACGAGCAAGGTTCACGGGTCGAGACGGGGTAACGACCCTCAGTCAACCCGAGGGAGCGTTCAGGTGGTCGATTCGTCCGACCCGTCCCTGCCGTCATCACCCCGGAAGCCGCACACCGTGCCGCTGCGGCGGATCCTGCCCGCCGTCCTGCGGGACCCGGCACGCGCGCTCATCGACATCGGCAACCGCACCGGCGGCGACCTGGTCCGGCTCAACCTCGGTTCGTTCCGGCCCTACCTGGTCACCCACCCCCGGCACGTGCAGCACGTGCTGCGGGACCGGGCGGACAACTACGAGCGCGCCGGCGACGGGTTGTTCTGGCGTCCGGTCAAGCGGCTGTTCGGCGAGGGCATCCTCGGCGAGGGGCAGGTCTGGTCGGCCAGCCGCCGGATGTTGCAGCCGATGTTCACCGCCCGCCGGGTGGAGGCGCTCATCGACGGCATGGCCGACGCCATCTCCGACGCCGTCGACGAGCTGGACGAGCCGTACCGCGCCGGCCGCCCGGTCGACATCGGCGTCGAGCAGGCCCGCATCGTCAGTCGAGCAATCATGAAGGTGCTCTTCGCCGACCGGATCTCGGTGCCGGACGCGATGCGCGTGATCGACGCCCAGGACCGCATCGCCACCGCGGTCATCCCCCGGATCGTCGTGCCGTTCGCGCCGCTGTCGCTGCCCATGCCGGGGGACCGTACGTTCCGGCGTGCGGTGCGCGTCGTCGACGACGTGCTGGTGCCGATCGTCCGGCGGACCCGCGACGACGCCGACTCCGGCGACGACATCATCTCCACGCTCTGGCGGGCCCGCACCGACGACGGCCGGCGACTCGACGAGCGGCAGGTCCGCAACGACACCGTGGCCATGTTCGCCGCCACCACCGAGACCACCATCAACGTGCTCACCTGGGCCTGGCCCCACCTGCACCAGCACCCCGAGGTCGCCGGGCGGCTCTACGCCGAGATCGACGAGGTGGTCGGCGGCGGGCCGGTACGCCGCGAGCACCTCGACCGGCTCACCTACACCCGGATGGTGCTCGACGAGCTGCTGCGGCTCTATCCGATCGGCTGGATCATCCCGCGCCGCGCGGTCGCCGAGGACGTCATCGACGGCGTGCCGATCGAGGCCGGGGCCACCATGGCGGTCAGTCCGCTGATCACCCAGCGGATGCGGCAGTTCTGGGACCGCCCGGACGAGTTCGACCCGGAGCGGTTCCGGCCGGACCGGGTCCGCGCCCGCCACCGGTACGCCCACTTCCCGTTCGGCGGCGGCCCGCACCAGTGCCTCGGCATGTATCTGTTCTATCTGGAGGCCCAGCTCATCCTCGCCACCATGCTCAGCCGCTACCGTTTCCGCCTGCACCGCACCGACGTGCCCGGGTTGCGGCTGGCCGCCGCGTTGCGGCCACGCGAACGGGTCGAGCTGACGCTGCTCGCCGCCGGCCGGGTGGAGGCGGCGTGACCGGCGTACCGGCGTCGGATCCGATCGCCGCGGCGGCGGAGCAGGGCCGGATCTGCGCGCTCGTCGCGCACGGCCAGCGCGGGCTGCGCCGGGCCGCCGCCGCACATCCCGAGCTGTTCCCCGGTGACCCGTTCGACGCGACGTTGTTCAGCAGCATCGCCTCGGCCATGGCGTTCAGCGCGCCCTGGCACACGGCCGCGGAGCTGGCGGTCACCAACCGCGCGGTGCTGTGGGGCTTCGCCGTCGACTGGCTGGTCGACCACGAGGCGACCAGCCGCGCCGAGGTGGACCGGATCGGCCGTACCTGCCTGGACGTGCTCGACGGCGCCGGCGCCGACGACCCGCTGGGCCGGTTCCTCGCCGAGCTGCGCGACGACGTCGCGGCTGCGCCCGCCTACCGGGCGTTGCGCGGACGCTGGCGCGCCACGATGGAGCGCACGCTCGACGCGATGGCCCGGGAGTGGACGTGGCGACGCACCGGCCGCCCGACGCTCGCGGAATACCTGGCCAACGCCGACAACCTCGCCGCCACCGTGGTCAACGTGGCGCACTGGATCCATACCGGATCGGTGACCGACGCCGCCGTGCTGGACCGGCTGATCGAGGTCGGCGACGAGGTGCAGCGGGCCCTGCGGCTCGTCAACGACCTCGGCACCCACCGGCGGGACGTGGCGTCGGGCGACCTCAACGCGTTGCTGCTGGTGGACGACCCGGCGGAAGTCGAGCGGCGGTTCGCCGAGCAGGTGGACCACTGCCGCGTCCTGCTGGCGAAGCTGGCCGGCGAGGCGCCTCGGGAGGCCGACTTCCTGTCCCGGCAGCTCGGCTTCACCACCGGGTTCTACCGCCACACCGACTTCTGGGGTGTGCGGTGAGCCTCACCGCCCAGCCCACGACCCGGGCCGGCGCCGCCCAGCACCTGGTCGACGCGCTCGCCCGCGACCCGGCCGGGCAGACCTCGCCGTCGGTCTACGAGACCGGCCGGCTGACCGCGCTGGCGCCCTGGCTGCCCGGTCATGATGTGCGGGTGGCCTGGCTGCTCGACCGGCAGCGCCCGGACGGCGGCTGGGGTGGTCCCGGCGGCTACGCGCTGGTGCCGACGTTGAGCGCCGTCGAGGCCCTGCTGGCCGAGCTGCACCGGGCCGGGTCCACCGGCCCGGCGTCGGCGCCGACCGCCGCCGCGCACCGGGGCCTGGCCTTCCTGGCCGCCGCGCTGCGCGGCGACGCCCCGCCCGACCTACCGGCCACCGATCTGATCGTGCCCGCGCTGCTGGCCGCCGTCGACCGGCACCTCACCGGGCCGGCGGGTCCGCCGCCCGGGCTGGCCGAGTGGGCGGACCGGCCCCGCCTGCCGCTGCCGGCCGGTCTCGACCCGGCCCGGCTGACCCGGGTACGCGGACTGCTGGCCACCGGGCGGCCGGTGCCGGAGAAGCTGGCGCACGCGCTGGAGGTGGCAGGCGAGCTGGCGTACCGGGCGGCCGGGGTCCAACCCTCGGCGAGCGGGGCGGTGGGCGCCTCCCCGGCGGCCACGGCGGCCTGGCTCGGCCGACCCGAGCCCGGTCCCGCGCTCGACTACCTGCGCGCCGTCGCCGGGTCCGGGCCGGTGCCCTGCGCCAGCCCGATCACCGTCTTCGAGCGGGCCTGGGTGCTTGCCGTCCTGATCCGGGCCGGCGTCTCGGTGCGCGTGCCCGAGCCGGTGTCGGCCGGGCTGCGCGCCGCGGTCGGCGCGTCCGGCGCGGCCACCGCGCCGGGGTTGCCGGCCGACGCCGACACCACCTCGGTCGTGCTCTACACGCTGGCCCGGCTGGGCCGGCCGCTCTGCGTCTCCCCGCTCGCCGGGTACGACACCGGGCGCCAGTTCTGCACCTGGCCGGGGGAGGACGGGGCGTCGCTGACCACGAACGCGCACGTGCTCGACGCCCTCGGCGAACACCCGAGCCGGCCCGGTGTCACCGCGGCCCGACGCCGGGTCACCGACTGGCTGGTGCGACGGCAGGAGCCGGACGGGCGGTGGGACGACCGCTGGCACGCCTCGGCGTACTACGCCACCTACGCGGTGTTGCTCGCCCTGGCCGACCACGCGCCCGACGGCGCGGCCCGCGACGCCGTGGAGCGGGGCGTGCGGTGGCTGCTGGACACGCAGCGGCCGGACGGCTCCTGGGGCCGCTGGCACGGCACCACCGAGGAGACCGCGTACGCGGTGCTCACGCTGGCGCGGGCCGGCGGCTCGGGCGACGCCCGGATCGCCGCGGCGTTGGTGCGGGGTCGGGGTCGGCTGTCCGAGCTGGACCGTTGCGACGACGGACCGGCGCTCTGGCACGACAAGGACCTCTACCGCCCGACGCTCATCGTGCGCGCGGCGGTGCTCGCCGCCTCGGGACGCACCGGTTGGACATCGACGCAACCCCTACCTGCCATGATCAGGATCGCTTGAACGGAGTTCACGACGACTGCTAGCGTGCGCCGGAGTCGATCGAATGTCGGACCGACCGAAGACCGGGCCAGGACGGTGTGATGGGTTCCCGCAGTACGAATCTCCGTACGAAGATCATCGCCCTGCTGGCGTCGTTGGTCGCGCTCTGGGCGTTCGCCGCCTGGGTGACCGTGCGCGACGGGTTCAACCTGCTCGGCGTGCAGGCGCTCAACGCCCGGGTCTTCGAGCCGAGCGATCCGCTGCTGCTGGAGTTGCAGAACGAGCGCCGGCTCTCGCTGCGCTATCTGGGCGAGTCCGACCCCGGGCAGTTGGCGGAGTTGCGCACCCAGCGTGAGCGCACCGACGAGGCCGCCGGCGCGCTCTGGCGGTCGGTGCGGGACTGGCGCACCACGATCCCGGCCAGCGACGAGTTGGAGCAGCGCCTCGCCGAGCTGAAGGGCGAGATCGACCAGCTCGCCCAGGTGCGGGACGAGGTCGGCCGCAAGGCCATCGACCGGACCGCGACGCTCACCGCGTACGACGAGGCGGTCGACGGCATCTTCGCCGTATTCGACGCGCTCGGCGGCCTCGACGACGACCAGATCGCCCGGGACACCGCCGCGCTGATCGACCTGAACCGCTCCCGCGAGCTGCTGTCCCAACAGGACGCCCTGCTCACCGGCGCGGTCGCGGCCAACCGGCTGACCGTCGCCGAGCAGACCGCGTTCGCTCGGCTGGTCGGTGCGCAGTGGTTCCTCGGCGACCGCACCGCCCGGGAACTCGCCCCGACCGACCGGGCCCGCTACCAGCGGATGACCGAGGGTGACACCTTCAACCAGCTCCGTACGCTCCAGGACCGGGTGCTCGCGGCCAAGGGTGAGGACGTGCGGCCGCCGGTCACCGCCGCGGCCTGGCGGACCGCCGCCGACCAGGCGATGGCCGACCTGCGCGCGGTGATCCTCGCCGGTGGTGAGGACATCGTGTCCCGGGCCACCCCGGTCGCCGTCGGCGTCATCGTCCGGCTGGTGCTCGCCGCCGGTCTCGGTCTGATCGCCGTCGTCGCGTCCGTGATCGTCTCGATCACCACGGCCCGGGCGCTGGTCCGGCAGCTCGAACGGCTGCGCGAGGCGGCCCGGCGGCTGGCCGAGGAGCGGCTACCAAGTGTGGTGGAGCGGCTGGGTCGCGGCGAGGAGGTGGACGTCGCCCGCGAGGCGCCACCCCTGCAGTTCGGCGACGACGAGATCGGCCAGGTCGGCCGGGCCTTCAACGCGGTGCAGGAAACCGCCGTGCGCACCGCCGTGGAGCAGGCCGAGCTGCGCCGCAGCGTCCGCGACGTGTTCCTCAGCCTGGCCCGGCGCACCCAGGCGCTCGTGCACCGCCAGCTGACCCTGCTCGACGCCATGGAACGCCGCGAGCACGACGCCGAGGAACTGGAGGACCTGTTCCGGGTCGACCACCTGGCCACCCGGATGCGGCGCAACGCGGAGAACCTGATCGTGCTCTCCGGCTCGACGCCCGGACGGGCCTGGCGACGCAACGTGCCCATGGTGGACGTGGTGCGCGGCGCGGTCGCCGAGGTCGAGGACTACACCCGGGTGACCGTGCGGCCGTTGGGCGCGGTGTCACTGACCGGCCGCGCCGTCGGTGACGTGATCCACCTGCTGGCCGAGCTGATCGAGAACGGCCTCTCCTTCTCGCCGCCGCAGACCACCGTGGAGGTTCGCGGCCAGCTCGTCGCCAACGGCTTCGCCATCGAGATCGAGGACCGTGGCCTCGGCATGAGCGGTGACGAACTGGCCGCCGCCAACGGCCGCATCGTGGACCGGTCCGAGCTGAACCTGGCCGACGCCGCCCGACTCGGCCTGTTCGTGGTCAGCCGGCTCACCGAACGGCACGGCGTGAAGGTGCAACTGAGAGAGTCGGCGTACGGCGGCACGACCGCGGTGGTGCTGATCCCCCGCGAACTGATCACCACGGACGCCGGTGAGCCCGCCGCCGTCGCGCCGCCGCCGGTCGACGAGCCGGCGGAGACGCCGGCCGCCGCCGAGGACACCGGCGCGGTCCGGGCGAGCGGCGACGGCGACGCCGGTGCGACCGCGCCGGCCACCCCCGCCACGCCCGAGACCGAGCCGGAACCGGCGGCGCCCCGGCTGACCCCGTCCGGGCTGCCGGCGCGTACCCGCAAACGACAGTCGGCGGCCGCCGCGCCGACCGCGGAGCTGGCCGTGGTCGAGCCCCGCGCCACCCCGGCGGCGACCGACGAGACCCCGCCGGTCACCGACGCGGGGTTGCCGGTCCGGGTACGCCAGGCCAGTCTTAACCCGGAGCTGCGGCACGACCCGTCCGGCGCGGGCGACGACGAGGCGGGGGACATGGCACGCGCGCCGGAGCAGGTACGCCAGATGATGAGCTCCTACCAGAGTGGAACCCGCCGCGGCCGCACTGACGCGGCCCGACTGCTCGGCGGGGCGCACGGGGCCGGCGGTGGGCCGGCCGACGCAAACGAGCAGGCCACCTGACCGGGCGTCGACGCCGACGGAACCGGGACGAGAACGGCACACCAGCCGGGGAGAAGAGGACGACGAGTGGCGCAGAAGACGGCTTCGGGCGCGGATCTTGCGTGGCTGCTGGATGACCTGGTCGGCCGGGTCAAGCAGGCGGAACACGCCGTGGCGCTCTCCACCGACGGACTGCTGATGGCCTCGTCCCGCGGGTTGAGCCGGGACGACGGCGAGCACCTGGCGGCGATGGCGGCGGGCATCCAGAGCCTCGCCCGTGGCGCGGGCAAGCGGTTCGGTGGTGGTCAGGTGCAGCAGACCATCATCGAGATGCAGTCCTCCTTCCTCTTCGTCACCGCGGCCGGCCGCAACGCCTGCCTCGCGGTGCTGGCGTCGGAGGACGCGGACGTGGGTTTGATCGCGTACGAGATGGCCATGCTTGTCACCCGGGTCGGCCGGTTCGTCGCCTCACCGACCCGGGAACAGCCCGCCGGCGAGAACGCGGCACGATGACCGGCCAGGGGGAGCCCACGGAGCAGGAGTGGGTCGACGACCACGCGGGTCCGGTGGTTCGCCCGTACGCGGTGACCGGTGGCCGGGCCCGCCCGGTGACCGGCACGTTCGATCTGATCTCCCTGGTGAGCTCGACCCGCACCGAGGTGGGATCGGAGTCCGGGCTCGGCCCGGAGCACGTGGCGATCGTCGGCCTCTGCCAGCGGATCCAGTCCGTGGCCGAGATCGCCGCCCATCTCGACCTGCCCGTGGGCACCGTCCGGGTTCTCCTCGGAGACCTGGCGGCCCGCAGTCTGGTGCAGGTACGCGAGCCGCGCGCCACCCCCGCCGGCCTTCCCGACGAGCACGTTTTCGAGGCGGTAATCAATGGACTACGGGCGCTCTGAGCGGCCGGCGGGTGCGGCCCCGCTGCCCACCGCGATCAAGATCCTGATCGCCGGTGGCTTCGGCGTCGGCAAGACCACAATGGTCGGCGCGGTAAGCGAGACCCGCCCGCTGCGTACCGAAGAGGTGCTGACCGAGACCGGCATCGGCATCGACGACCTGTCCGGCGTGGAGGAGAAGTCGACCACCACCGTGGCGATGGACTTCGGTCGGATCACCCTCAGCGACGACCTGGTGCTCTACCTGTTCGGCACGCCCGGGCAGGACCGGTTCTGGTTCGTCTGGGACGAGTTGGCGCTCGGCGCGCTCGGCGCGGTGGTGCTTGCCGACACCCGGCGGCTGGCCGACTGCTTCCCGTCGATCGACTACTTCGAGGGGCGGGGCACGCCGTTCGTGGTGGCGGTGAACTGCTTCGAGGGCGCCCGCGAGTTCCGGCTCGACGAGGTGCAGGCGGCGCTCGACCTGGACCCGGGCGTGCCGGTGGTGCTCTGCGACGCGCGGCGGCGGGAGTCGGCCAAGGAGGTGCTGATCACGCTGCTGGAGCACGCCATGAAGCTGCGCGAGGCGCGCCGCCGCGCCGCCGACGACTGAGCGCGTCCGCCGTCCGCGGCAGCCTCCCGGGTCCGCGCCGCACGTCTCGGGGCAGCCTGGGCGGGCGGATCGTGAGAGCCTGTGGCGCATGACCGAGGTGAACGTACGGGCGATGTCCCCGGAGGAGTTCGACCGCTGGCAGGACGAACTCGCCGCCGGCTACGCGCAGGAGCACGTGGCCGCCGGCAACTGGACTCCGGAGGAGGCGCTCGACCGCGCACGGGAGGCGAGCGCCGTCCTGCTGCCGCAGGGCATGGCCACACCCGGCATGCTGTTCCTGCTCGGCGTGCTGCCCGACGGCTCGCCGGTCGGGCGCCTGTGGCTCGGCCTCACCCATCCGCGGGGGCTCGCCGGCTGCGCCTTCCTCTACGACATCGAGGTGGCCGCCGAGCACCGGGGCCGAGGTCTGGGGCGGGCGTTGCTCGCCGCGGGCGAGCGGGCCGCCCGGGAGCAGGGCGCCCAGGCGCTCGAACTGAACGTCTTCGGCTCCAACGAGACGGCGCGCAGGCTGTACGAGACGTCCGGCTACCGGGTGGTCACCCAGCAGATGCGCAAGGACCTGCCCGCCTAGGGCCGGTCCCGGCGGGCCGGCCGGTCACTCCTAAGGCCGGTCCGGCGGGCCGGGCCGGACCCTGCGAACAGGCCCGAGATCATCAGAGGCGGGTGGCGGTCCGGACCAGGGCGGCGAGGGCCCTTGACCGGCTGTGCGGCGGCCACGCGATCACCGTGGTCACCACGGGCGCGTCCGGCACCGGCACGGCGGCCAGGTCGGGGAGCAGCAGCGTCCGGGCCGACTCGGGCAGCACCGCCGTGGCCCGGCCGAGCGCGATGAGCTGGAACAGCTGGGTGTGGTCGCGGACCTCCGGGCCCGGCCCGTCCGGATACGTGCCGTCCGAGCGCGGCCAGCGCGGCATCGGCAGGTCGGTCAGCGCCTCGACGTCTGCCGTCCGCAGCTGCGCCCGACCGGCCAGCGGATGCGTGGCCGGCAGGATGACCACCTGCTGTTCCGTCACCAACTCCTCGGTGTCCAGCCCGGCCGTCGAGTCGAACGGCAGGTGCAGCAGCGCCACGTCGGCCCGCCCGTCGCGCAGCAGCCGGCCCTGCTCGCCGATGCCGCACAACAGCACGTCCACCGGGACCGCGTCCGGCTCGGCGGCGTACGCGTCGAGCAGTTTCGGCAACAGCTCGCTCGACGCGCCGGCCTTCGTGGCCAGCACCAGGCCCGGGCCGCCGCCCGCGACGGACGCGGCGCGGCGGGTACGCCGGTCGGCGGCGGCCACCGCGTCGAGCGCGGCGTGTCCCTCGCGCAGCAGCACCGCGCCGGCCGGGGTCAACGCCACGGTCCGGCTGTCGCGTTCCAGCAACCTCACCCCGAGCCGCCGTTCGAGCGCTCTGATCGCCCGGGACAGCGGCGGCTGGGCGATGCCGAGGCGTCGCGCGGCGCGGCCGAAGTGCAACTCCTCGGCCACCGCGACGAAGTAGCGCAGCTCCCGCGTCTCCACCCCACCACCGTACCGCCGGACCGATACCCGCCGGGTATCGGACGCTACCCGGTTGGTGTTGGAGCACCGGCGGCGACCCGGACAGGATCGACTGCATGAGCGAACGCAGGATTGCGCTGGTGACCGGCGCGAACAAGGGAATCGGGTACGAGATCGCGGCCGGCCTGGGCGCGCTGGGCTGGCGGGTGGGCGTCGGCGCCCGGGACGAGCAGCGCCGGGCGGCCGCCGTGGCGAAGCTGCGCGCGGACGGCGTGGACGCCTTCGACGTGCCGCTGGACGTGACCGACGACGCGAGCGTGACCGCCGCCGCCCACCTGCTGGCGGAGGCCGGCGGCCTCGACGTGCTGGTCAACAACGCGGGCGTCACCGGCGGCATGCCGCAGCAGCCCGGCGACGTGGACGTGGCGACAGTGCGGACGGCGGTCGAGGTCAACGTGATCGGCGTCGTCCGGGTCACCGAGGCGATGCTGCCGTTGCTGCGCCGCTCGGCGTCGCCCCGGATCGTCAACATGTCCAGCGGCGTCGGCTCGCTCACCCGGCAGAGCGCCTCCGTCGGGGAGCACCAGACCGGGCCGCTGTCCGTGGCGTACGCGCCGTCGAAGTCGATGCTCAACGCGGTGACCATCCAGTACGCCAGGGCGCTCGGCGACACGAACATCCTGATCAACGCCGCCTGCCCGGGTTTCACCGCGACCGACCTGAACGCCTTCCGCGGGGTGCGGACGCCGCAACAGGGCGCGGCGATCGCGATCCGGCTGGCCACGCTGCCCGACGACGGGCCGACCGGCGGCTTCTTCGAGGACGCCGGCGTGGTGCCGTGGTGACCGCCCCGGATCATGCGGCCCTCAGTGGGTGATCCGGTAGCCGTCGGCCGCCGTGTCGATCCGGGCGAGGTCGGCCGAGGTCAGGCCGCGACCGGTGAACCGCTCGACCGCCACCAGCCCTTTCTCCACATGGTCGCCGGCCTCGGCGAAGTCGAGGCCGGCGACCGCTGTCGACACCTCCGGCGGATAGACGTCGCGCCCCCACGGCTCGGACGCGGCGAGCAGCCGGCCGCCCTCGGCGAAGGAGAGCCGGGTGACGGCGTTGACGTTCCAGAACATGCTTGCCGCCCGGCCACCGATCGAGGCGGCGCACAGCACCGCCGCATCCGAGCCCCGGTAGCCGTTGTCCTCGACGACCACTACCGCGTCGTCGTCGGCCAGCACGGCGGCGACCCAGGTGTGGGCCGCTCCGCGCAGGGACAGGTCACGGCGGAGGGTGTCGACCGGCTCCGGGCGGGCCGGATCCGCGCCGAAGGCGCGCACCACCTGCTCGACCGAGGCGCCGGTGACGACCGTGACGGTCGCCGCCTGCGAGATCGGGGAGCGCTGGATCCACCGGTACGCGTGCTCGGGCGGCCGGGCCGGCTCGGGCTCGCCGCGCAGCCGGTGCCCGAGCTGATCGGAGCGCCGGTGCACCACCTCCGGCGCGGTCGGGGCCGACCAGACGACGAGCTTGTAGCCCTCCAGCCCGGCGTCGTTGTCGTCGCGCCCGCGGGCGTGCACCCGGACCCGGTAGTCGCCCGGCCACGGCGGGGTGAGCCGCGACGATCTGCCGTCGCCCGGCACCCAGGACGTGTCACCGGCGGCGGCGTGCCAACTGACCTCGACGATCTCCTCCCACCCCGACTCCACCTCGTCCGGCGGCCCGGCAAGCACGAGAAGCTCGACGCGCACGTGACCGGTCGCGACGCCGGTGCGCACCGCCACGCCACCGTCGACCACGGCGACCAGCCCGTTGCCCGTGAAGTCGACCTCGTGGGGGAGCCCGTGCTCGGCGAGCCCGAACCGGTGCCCCTCGACGTGCAGGGTGCTGGTCAGGTGCCGCGGCAGCAGATATTCCGCGCGGATCCGCTCCAGCAGCGCCGCCGCGTACACCGGTGGCAGTGGCACCTCGCGCAGCACGAGCGCTGCCGCGCCGACGGCCAGGCCCACGACGGCGGCGGCGCGCTCCACGATCACCGGCGGGTCCGCCTGGTGCACCGCGGCGCCGGCGACCGCCACGGCGAGGCCGAGATGGGCGGCGCCGTGTGCGGCGGCGATCGCCGGCTCATCGGCCCCGGCCGGCGTGCCGGCGAGCAGCGGCGCGACGCTCCGATGCGGGACCAGGGCCCGCACCGCGGCGACCACCCGGCCGCCCAGCCCGGGGCGCAGCGCGTGCAGCACGGTCGCGGCGGACGTCGCCGCGCTGTCGTTGCCGCCGCCGGTGGTCAACCACGCGTACTGGCCCGCCGGCGGCGGGGGTAGGTCGCCGACCAGATCCGGCGCGCCACTCCAGTCGTGCTCGGCGACCGTCGACTCGAGCGCGCCGAGCAGGCGCTCCGCCGGCAGCGGACCGAGCGCGCGCAGCGCGGCCATCCAGTCCGGCTCGTCGCCGCGCGGCAGGACCGGCCAGCGGTGCGCCTGGTGCGGATCCGCCTCGGCCGGCGCGGCCAGGCGCCCCAGCAGCCGCGCCGGCGGGACGGGCACCCGGGCCGTGAACACCGGCATCGTCGCGGCGGCGAAGGCGGCCAGCGCGTCGTTCACCGCATCCAGTGGTGCGGGCATGTGGGACCTCCCCGTCCGGTCTTCCGACAGCGGGCAGAGAATCGCATCAACCCCCGACAGTTCCGGCCGGCGTGCCATCATCGGCGGCGTGGCTAGCGAGTCCCGGCACCTCAGCGTGCACATCGACCGTCCGGTCGCGACGGTCTACGCGTTCGCGTCCGACCCGGCCAACCTGCCCCGCTGGGCACCCGGCCTGGGCGGCTCGGTGACGCGCGAGGGCGGCGACTGGTTCGTGGAGACGCCCGCGGGCCGGGCCCGGCTGACGTTCGCGCCGGCGAACGACTACGGCGTGCTCGACCACGAGGTGCGGACGCCGTCCGGCGAGACGGTGTACGTGCCGTTGCGCGCCATCGCCGACGGCGACGGCACCGAGGTGGTGTTCAGCCTGCGGCGGGGGCCCGGCATGAGCGATGTGGACTTCGAGCGGGACACCGCTCTGGTCGAGGCCGACCTGGCCCGGCTCAAGGCCGTGTTGGAGCACGCCGACACGTGACCGGGCCGAGCGCGGGACGGGCGGTTCAGGAGCGGGTCGACGTCACGAACCGGGTCCACGCGGCCGGGGTGAAGGTGAGCACCGGCCCGGACGGGTCCTTCGAGTCGCGGACGCCGACCACGCCGCGCAGGTTGCCGGCCACCTCGACGCAGTCGCCGCCGTTGCCGCCGCTGCGGGTGCTCTTGCGCCACCGGGCGCCGCTCAGGCCGACGCCGCCGCTCAAGTCAATGCCGCCGCTCAGGCCCATGCCGCCGCAACTTCCCTCAACAGTTCCAGGGTCCGCGCGCGGGGCAGTGCCTCGCCCCGGATGCGTTCCCACCGACGCTCCAGGGTAGCAATCTCCGAGGGCTGCTCGATGATCTGCGCCTGCGCCTGGCTGTCCACATGCGCCACCCGGCTGCCGTCGCGCAGCTCGGCGATGATGAACGGCCCGTCCAGCCCGGGATAGGTGGGCGTGTCGGCGGGCACCACGTGGAGCTGCACGTTCGGCAGCTCGGCGCAGGCCGCCAGGTGGGCGACCTGGGCGGCCATCAGCGGCCGGTCGCCGGCGGCGGCGCGACGCAGCACCTGCTCGTCGAGCACTACCACGTACAGCGGTCCGCGTTGCCGGTTGAGGATGCCCTGCCGGTCCAGCCGCGCGGCGACCAGATCGGTGACCTCGTCGGCGGTGAGCGGTTGACCGAGGAACGTCGCGCGGGCGTACCCCTCGGTCTGCAACAGGCCCGGCACCCAGGCGAGTTGGAACGCGCGCAGCGCGACCGCCTCGCGTTCGATGTCCACCCACGGGCGGAACCACACCGGCTCGCGGCGGCGGCCGGCGTCCGGCCAGAGCGCATCCATCGGCAGGCCGAGCAGGTTCGCGACCGTCGCGCGGTGCCGGCTCTGCGGAATGTGCCCGGGGTTCGCCCATCGGGCCACCGTCTTCGGATGCAGGCCGAGCCGTTCCGCCAGGGTCTCGGCGGTGTGGCCCGAGCCGGCAAGCGCGGTGACGAAGGCATGGTTCATGCCGGTTCCTCCCCGGAGCAAAAGAAGCGTCCGAAGGAGATTACACAACGCTGTGTGATTGTGTGGCCACGGTCGGCACGGTGGGGGCATGACTGACCCGACACCGATCTCCGCGTACCCCCGGGTGGTGCTGCCGCTGCCCACGCACCGCGCGTGCGGTCCGGCCTGGCGCTGCGACGACTGCGGCGAGCCCTGGCCGTGCCCGGCGCTGCGCGCCGTGCCCACCGACGCGGCCCGCCGCGCGACGCTGATCCCCGAGTTCTCCCGGATCACCCGCCAGGCCATCCGCGACCTGCGTGGGCAGCCCGGCGGACCGGACCCGATCGCGATCGTGCGGCGCTTCCTGTGGTTCATGCCGCTCACCGACGCGGAGGCGCGCGCCGTAGCCCTCCGCCTCCGCTGAGATGCAAGGCGGGGGCCCTTCTTAACACACGTGTGTTAAGAAGGGCCCCCGCCTAACAGCAGCAGCCGATCAGCTCGCGATCATCCGGCGCAGCACGTACTGGAGAATGCCGCCGTGCCGGTAGTAGTCCGCCTCACCGGGAGTGTCGATGCGGACCACGGCGTCGAACTCCACGCCAGTGTCGGTGGTGACGGTCACCGTGCGCGGGGTGTCGCCGTCGTTCAGCGCGGTCACGCCGCTGATCGAGAACGTCTCCGTGCCGGTCAGGCCCAGCGACTCCGCGGTGGTGTCCACCGGGAACTGGAGCGGCAGGACGCCCATGCCGATCAGGTTCGAGCGGTGGATCCGCTCGTACGACTCGGCGATGACCGCCTTCACCCCGAGCAGCATGGTGCCCTTGGCCGCCCAGTCGCGCGACGAGCCCGAGCCGTACTCCTTGCCGGCCAGGATGACAAGCGGGACGCCCGCCTCCTGGTACGCCATCGAGGCGTCGTAGATCGAGGACTGCTCGCCGGTGAGGTGGTTGACCGTGAAGCCGCCCTCCACGCCCGGGACGAGCTGGTTACGCAGCCGGATGTTGGCGAACGTGCCCCGGATCATCACCTCGTGGTTGCCCCGGCGGGAGCCGTACGAGTTGAACTCGTGCCGGGCCACGCCGTGCTCGGCCAGGTAGGTGCCGGCGGGGGAGTCCGCCTTGATCGAGCCGGCCGGGGAGATGTGGTCGGTGGTCACCGAGTCACCGAGCTTCGCCAGGACGCGCGCGTCGGCGATGTCCTGCACCGGGGTCGGCTGCTGCTGCATGCCCTCGAAGTACGGGGGCTTGCGCACGTACGTCGAGTCGCCGTCCCAGGAGAACGTGTCGCCGGTCGGGGTCGGCAGCGACTGCCAGCGCTCGTCGCCGGCGAACACATCGGCGTACGCGGCGCTGAAGCCGGTCGCGCCGATCGCGGAGGCGATGACGTCCTGGATCTCGGCGCTGTTGGGCCAGATCTCCCGCAGGAACACCGGGTTGCCCTGCGAGTCCTCACCGATGGGCTCGTTGGCCAGGTCGATGTCCATCGTGCCGGCGAGCGCGTACGCGACCACGAGCGGCGGGGACGCCAGGTAGTTCATCTTGACGTCCGGGTTGATCCGACCCTCGAAGTTGCGGTTGCCGGAGAGCACCGAGACGACCGCCAGGTCGCCCTCGTTGACGGCGGCGGAGACCTCCTCCGGCAGCGGGCCGGAGTTGCCGATGCAGGTGGTGCAGCCGTAGCCGACCAGGTTGAAGCCGAGCTTCTCCAGGTACGGCGTCAGGCCGGACCGGTCGTAGTAGTCCATGACGACCTTCGAGCCCGGCGCGAGGGTGGTCTTCACCCACGGCTTGCGGGCCAGGCCCTTCTCCACCGCGTTGCGGGCCAGCAGCGCCGCGCCGATCATCACCTGCGGGTTCGAGGTGTTGGTGCAGGAGGTGATCGCGGCGATCACCACGGCGCCGTGGTCCAGCTCGTACTCGACGCCGTCGGCGCCGGTCACGCGTACCGGGTTGCTGGCCCGGCCGCCCGCGCCCACGGCGGCGGTCTCCAGGTCACGCGGCGCGTCCGCCGGATCGTTGACGCCGTTGGCCGGCGCGTCGCTGGCCGGGAAGGACTCGGCGCTCGCCTCGTCGGCCGGGCCGTCGGTGCCGAACGGCTTCTGCTGCTGCGGCACGCCCGGCTTGCGGGCCGGGTCGCCGCCGGTCTCGTCGGCGGCCACGTAGTCGGTGAGCGCGGAGCGGAACAGGGTCTTGGCGCTGCCGAGCGGCACCCGGTCCTGCGGGCGCTTCGGGCCGGCGAGGGACGGTTCGATGGTGCCGAGGTCCAGCTCCAGGCGCTCGGAGTAGTCTGGCTCGTGGTCCGGGTCGTGCCAGAGGCCCTGCTCCTTGGCGTACGCCTCGACCAGCGCGACCTGAGACGCGTCGCGCCCGGTCAGCTCCAGGTAGCGGACGGTCTCGCCGTCGATCGGGAAGATCGCCACGGTGGAGCCGTACTCCGGCGACATGTTGCCGATGGTGGCGCGGTTGGCGAGCGGCACCGCGCTCACGCCCGGGCCGTAGAACTCGACGAACTTGCCGACCACGCCGTGCTTGCGCAGCATCTCGGTGATGGTCAGCACCAGGTCGGTGGCGGTGGTGCCGGCCGGCATCTCACCGGAGAGCTTGAAGCCGACCACGCGCGGGATCAGCATGCTGACCGGCTGGCCGAGCATCGCGGCTTCGGCCTCGATGCCGCCGACGCCCCAGCCCAGCACGCCCAGGCCGTTGACCATGGTGGTGTGCGAGTCGGTGCCGACGACGGTGTCCGGATACGCCTGGCCGTTGCGCTCCATGATCGTACGGGCCAGGTACTCGATGTTGACCTGGTGCACGATGCCGGTGCCCGGCGGGACGACCTTGAACTCGTTGAACGCGCTCTGGCCCCAGCGCAGGAACTGGTAGCGCTCCTTGTTGCGCTCGTACTCCAGCTCGACGTTGCGCTCGAAGGCGTCCTCGCGGCCGAACAGGTCGGCGATGACCGAGTGGTCGATGACCAGCTCGGCCGGCGCGAGCGGGTTGACCTTGGTGGCGTCGCCGCCGAGGTCGCGCACGGCCTCGCGCATGGTCGCCAGGTCGACGACGCAGGGCACGCCGGTGAAGTCCTGCATCAGCACCCGGGCCGGGGTGAACTGGATCTCCACGCTCGGGTCGGCGGTGGGGTCCCACCCGCCGAGCTGCCGGATGTGGTCGGCGGTGATGTTCGCGCCGTCCTCGGTCCGCAGCAGGTTCTCCAGCAGGATCTTCAGGCTGTAGGGCAGCCGTTCGTGCCCCTCCACCTTGCCGATCCTGAAAATCTCGTAGCTCGCGTCTCCGACGCGTAGCTGGGTCTTCGCACCGAAGGTGTCGAGGCTCGCCACGTCGTACTCCTTCACACCAGCGACCGTGAGTAGTCCTGAGCAGTTTGTCGCACCGACCGGGGCACCGCCGTGCTTAGGCGACACTTACCTACGTCGGCATCTACAAAACCGTACGTCCGTCTTGCTATTCACGCAACCTCACGCCACGCTGCGGGACGAGGAGGCGCCCACCATGATCCACCACGTCCCCGCCCGCAAGGACCACCCGGTGCTGGACGGTGACGGCCCCTCGGGCTGAGCCTGCGCGGGTAGGGTCGGGGGCGTGGTCGACGTGCAGCACTGGCTCTCCGCGCTACCCCCGGGCGTGATCTACCTGATCGTCGCCGGGGTGATCGGCGTCGAGAGCATGGGCGTTCCGCTGCCCGGCGAGATCGTGCTGGTCAGCTCCGCCCTGCTCGCCGCCACCGGGGTGGTCCAACCCGAGTGGGTGGCCGCCGCCGCCGCGACCGGCGCGATCGTCGGCGACTCCATCGGGTACGCCGTGGGCCGCCGCGGTGGCCGGCCGCTGCTGGAACGGCTGGGCCGACGCTTCCCCAAGCACCTCGGCCCGGCGCACCTGGCCCGCGCCGAACAGAGCTTCGCCCGCCACGGCGTGTGGGCGGTCTTCTTCGGGCGGTTCGTCGCACTGCTGCGCATCCTCGCCGGCCCGCTCGCCGGGGCGCTGCACGTGCCGTACCGCAGGTTCCTGGTGGCGAACGCGGCCGGCGGCCTGGTCTGGGCGTTCGGCACGACGTACCTGCTGTTCTACGTCGGGCGGGCCGCCGAGCACTGGCTGAAGGACATCTCCTGGGCCGGGCTGGTGCTCGCCGTGCTCGCCGGCCTGGTCAGCACGTGGTGGCTGCGCCGCCGCGCGAAGCGGCTGCCCCCGGTCGAGGCGCCGGACAGGCCCGAGCCGGTCGGGGCGACGGAACGCTGAAAGGGCCCGACCCCCGGTGGTGGGGTCGGGCCTGCTCGGGTGTGCCAGGCCCCGACCCCGTGCTCTTTTCGATACGCGAATGGGCCCGACCCCGTGTTCGTGGGGTCGGGCCCATTCGTGTGGTTGTGGGTCAGGAGGTCGAGTAGCCGCGGGTGGCGATCCAGTCGGCGAGGTGGTCGACGGTGATGTGGTAGGAGGCGGTGTTCGGGTTGGCGCTGTCGGCGATGGTGACGGTCTTGCCGCCGTTCTGGTAGCCGACGATGCTGATGTAGTGGCCGCCTTCGAAGGCGTGGGGGTTGCCGTCGGTGTCGGTGGTGGTGCCGGCGATGTTGGCTACGACCGCGCGGCCGTCGTCGATGGTGCGGACGATGTCGGTGCGCAGGGTGTCGGTCTGCTTGTCGTCGGCCTTGGGTGTCTTGATTTCGACGGACTTGTAGGTTTTGCCGGTTTCCTTGTTCAGGACGGGGGTGATGTCGTTGATGCTGTTGGTGCCGTCTTCGGTGGTGCCCATTTCCTTGGCCATGGTGTCGACGTCGATGTTCTTGCCGAGGACGCTGATGGCGTTGCGGGCGGCGGCGGGGCCGCAGTAGTAGAAGTTGGGCTGGGCTTGGTAGCGCACGTCGAGTTCCCGATCGCCGCTCGTGCGGTCGGCGACGACGGCGGTCTTGGGGGCCGGGGTGGCGTGGGCGGCGATGGCGGGTCCGGCGATGCCGCCGGTGGTGGCGGCGATGCCGGCGGCGGTCAGCACGGTCTTACGCAGCAGGGTGGTAGCCATGATGGTTGCCTCCCAGGGGGTTGGGGGAAGACGCGGCAGGTTCCCGGCGGGGTGCCGCGTGCGGGGGAAGACTGTGGTGGGCGGGTCCGGCGGTCCGTGGGGACCTGCTCGGGTGGCCCGAGGGGATGGGTAACGACGGCCGGTGGCCGGTCATTCCCGACCGGGGCTGCCTCGGCGAGGGCCGGGCTCCACGCGGTCTGCCGGGTATAACGCCTGACCCCCGGCGGCGATTCCGCCGAGGCGGTGGCACCGACCACCCCCGAAACACCCGAAACCGGACACGCCTGACCCCCGGCCCCACCCACGACATCCACAATCCGCCCACACCCCCCACCCGTGGACAGATGCTCTCCTCCACAGGCCGAACCGGCGGGACGCCAACGTCCGCCCGGCTGCAGCTCCTCCGCCGCCTTGCTCTGCAGCCACCCGCGCGTCGGCGTCCGCGCGTGTCGGCGTCCGTGCGTGTCGGCGTCCGCGCGTGTCGGTGTCCGCGCGGGTGTGTGGCTTCGCTCGCCGCCTTGCTCTGCAGCCATCCGCGCACCGCGCACGGAACGTCACCGAATTGGCCCCTTGCCCGCGCCGGCGGCCCTTGCGTCCGAGCAGGTCAACCGGCTGATGCGGATAGGGCTGCAGAGCAAAGGCGCCGAGCAGCGCCCTCTCACCCCGCCTCAGGCCGTTCACGCTCAGCTACCACTGCGGGCGAATCTTGGTACGGCACGGCCCCTCCGGGGCTTTCTGTGCCAGGATCTCCAGTTGTCCCGGGCGGTGGGAAAATGATGCCGGATAGCGGGACTTTCGCCTGACCGCACTCCAGTTCGCCGAAGTGGCGGCATCCCGGTGCGCCCGACCCCGCCACCTCGCCGAAGTGGAGTCGATCAAGGGCGCCGGATGCCGCCATCTGGGGGCGCGGAGTCGATCAAGGCTGGTCAGAGGGCGGTGAGCAGGTGGAACAGGGCGGCGCGTACGGCGGCGCGGGACTCCTCGCTGTGGTCCAGGGCGTCGAACCCGTGCCGCCCGTTCGGCACGTCGACCACGTGCAGCGGCAGGCCGCGTCTGCTGGCGGCAGCCGTGAACGCCGTGACCCCGGCGTCGACCTCGGGCCGCTCCCGCCCGACCCGGCTCAGCACGAGCGGCGGCAGGGTGGCCCCGCCCGTCGCGAGGACGTCGATCGGATGGAAGCGCGAGTCGACCGGGGGCCATTCGGGCAGCGGCGCCAGCAGGGGGTACGTCGCGGCGAGCCCGCGTAGCCAGCGGGGCGGATCGCGTAGCCAGTCGCCGATCAGCAGCCCGGCTCCGGAGAAGAACCAGAGGGCCACCCGTTCGGAGTCGACGCGCGGGTCGGCGCGGACGAGGTCGGCCGTGTCGGTGATCCGGGCGGCGACCGTGGTCAGGTCGTCGGGGCTCACCACGGTTAGCCGGGGGATCGCGACGACCGCGCCGTTTTCGGCGAGCAGTGCGCCGTAGCCGCGGTAGAGCGGCCAGTCCCGGGCGTCGGGTGCGTCCGGTGGCCCGGGAACGCCGTGCACCACCACGATCGCGGGGTGGCCGCCACCGTCGCCGGCCGGCAGGTGCAGGTCGACGTCGCCGTGTCGCTCGACCGGCGCGGGCGGCGGGTCGAGCACAAACTGTGTCTCCCAGAAACTATTTGCCATGACGCCGATCATAGGGCAGCACGCCGCCCTATCAACCCTCCACTCAGGAGGACGAAGCCTTGGCGTGCCGCTCGCGTAGCCGGTCCCGGATCTCCTCCGGCGTGTAGGCCCGGCGCTGCCGTTCCGCCCGGGCCACCACCACACCGGTCGCCGCCACACCGGCGAGACCGGCCAGGCCGAGCACCTTCCACCACCGCATCCGTTGCCGCATCGGCTTAG
Organism: Micromonospora sp. WMMD975; assembly: GCF_029581215.1. Taxonomy (NCBI): domain Bacteria; kingdom Bacillati; phylum Actinomycetota; class Actinomycetes; order Micromonosporales; family Micromonosporaceae; genus Micromonospora; species Micromonospora sp. WMMD975. Next base: position 3,671,585 of record NZ_CP120739.1, on the reverse strand, counting down.
GGTAGTCCTCCATGAGCATCAGCCTGGACGAGGCCGTGGAGCTGACCCGCACCGGCGACCTGTGGGTGTTCCGCGGGCGCAGCGTGCCCGACCGCGCGATCCAGCTCACCACCAACAGCCCGGTCAACCACGTGGGCATGGCGGTGGTGCTGGACGACATGCCGCCGTTGATGTGGCACGCCGAGCTGGGCCGCTCCCTGACGGACATGTGGACCGGCACCCGCCAGCGTGGCGTCCAGCTGCACGACCTGCGGGACGCCGTCTGCGTCTGGGCCAACCGGTACGGCCAGCGCGGTTGGCTGCGCCAGCTCGAACCGCCCGCCGACGCCGCCATGGAGGAGGCGGTGCTGCGTACCGTGGCCCGTCTCGACGGCACACCGTTCCCGTCCACCGCGCAGCTCGCCTGGCGCTGGGCCCGGGGCCGGGTGCCGCACCCGCGCGGACGCGCGTTCGGGCCGGACGGCGGGAGAACGCCGGACGGCGGAAGGGTGTCGGACGGCGGAAGGGTGCCGGACGGTGACCGGCCGCAGCGCGGCGTGACGCCGGTGCGCGACCGGGCGCTGGAGACGGCGTACTGCGCGGAGGTGGTGGCGGTGACCTACGAGGCGATGGGGTTGCTGCCGGCTGGGCGACGGCCCAACTGGTACGACCCGGGCCGGTTCTGGAGCGGCGACGGCTTGGCGCTGACCGGCGGTGCGCGACTCGGCGCGGAGATCGAGGTGCGCATCCCGCCCCGGTGACCAGGTTTGCCTCGCTGACTGGCCGGTAAAGGTGATCGTCGTGACGGCTTCCACCGACCTCGACACGCTCACCGACTTCTTCGACCGCTACGGCGTGGCGTTGACCAGCGCAGACGTGCCGGCCATCGCCGCCTGCTACGCGCTGCCCGGGCTGGTCGTCGCGGACACGTACAGCTTCTCGTTCACCTCGCCGGCGGCGGTCGCGCTCAGCTTCGTCGGTGCCGCCCCCGACTACCAGGAGCGGGAGCTGGTCGCCGCGAACGCGCAGATCGAGGACGTGCAGCAGGTGTCGGCCCTGCTCACCGAGGTGGCGGTGCGGTGGGAGTTCCTGGACAGCCAGGGCGGCGCGGTGCCCGGAGAGCGTTACCGCTATCTGCTGCGGGCGACCGACGAGGGCCCGGCCATCTGCACCGTCATCCGTACCGCCTGACGGTGTTAAGAAGGGGCCCCTCCTCTACCGAAAGCGTTAAGAAGGGGCCCCGCCTTACATGCTCAGCGGTGGCTGGCGGCCCAGCGGTCGGGGTCGGGGGCCGAGTGGAGGCCGGGTTCGTGCAGGTTCTCCTCGTCGAGCTGGCCGATCCGGCGGTAGGTGTCCGGGCGGCTGGTCCGCAGCACCGCGCCCCAGATCAGGCCGAGCACCCCGGCGGCCACCGGGATCGCCGGCAGCAGCCACTTCAGATAGCTGGCGGTGTCCGGCGCGAGGAGCGCGTCGAAGTTGAACAGCAGCACCAGCAGCACGGCGGCGAGCAGGACCGTGCCGAGGCTCGGCGCGATGGCCCGCTGCCAGGCCGACTCCGGGCCGCCGCGACCCCGGAAGAAGCCGACGACTGCGGCCGAGGTGAGCGTCATCAGCAGGACGACGCCGACCGCGGCGGCGCCGGACAGCCAGGTGAACAGGTCGATGACCGGGTCGCGGCCGGTCATCGCGAACCCCAGGAACACGACCACGGCCAGGATGCTCTGCACCACCGAGCCGGCGATCGGGGCGCCGCTGCGGCTGGACGTCGCGCCGAGGACGCGGGGCAGCACGTTCTCCCGGCCGAGCGCGAACAGGTAGCGGGCCACGCCGTTGTGGAACGACAGCAGGGCGGCCAGCACGCTGGTGATGAACAGGACGTTCGCGATGTCCGCGACGACGGCGCCGGTGTACTGGTCGAGGGCGCCGAAGATCAGGCCCGGGCCCGCCTCGGCGCTTGCCTGCGGCGCGTTGTCCGGCCCGGTCAGCACGGTGAGCGCCCAGGCGGAGAAGGCGTAGAACAGGCCGGTGAACGCGACCGCGATGTAGGTGGCCCGGGCCACGGTGCGCCGCGGGTCCTTGACCTCCTCGCTGTAGATCGCGCCGCTCTCGAAGCCGGTGAACGAGGCGATGGTGAACGCGAGCACGGCCCCGAAACCGGCCCCGAACAGGTGACCGGGGCTGATCCCGGCGGTGGTGACGCTGCCGCCGTCCGGATGGGCGAACGCGACCAGGTCGAAGATCAGCACCGCGACGCACTCGAGGACGAGCAGCACCGCGAGCACGCTGGCGTTCAGGTCGATCCGCAGCACGCCGAGCAGGCCGATGAAGACCCAGGCCAGGAGCGCCCACACCCACCAGTCGAGGGTGAGCCCGGCCTTGGCCGTCATGAAGTCCGTCATGATCGCGCCGAACAGCCCGTAGAGACCGATCTGGATCGCGTTGTAGGCGGCCAACGCGACCGCCGAGCCGGCCACCCCGCCGGCTCGACCGAGGCCGTTGGCGATGTACGCGTAGAACGCGCCGGCGTTCGCGACGTACCGGCTCATCGCGGCGTAGCCGGTGGCGAACACGGCGAGGACGGCCGCGAGCAGCACGTAGCCCAGCGCGGCGCCGATGTTGCCGCTGACCGCGTACATGGTGGTGACACCGCCACCGAGGACGGTCAGCGGGGCCGACGCGGCGACGGTGAAGAAGACGAGGTGGGCGGTGCCGAGACGGCCACGGCGCAGCCCACCGTCGGAGAAGAACGGATCGGAGGACAAGGCTTCTCCAGGGGAGGGGAAGGGGTTTGAGGTGTCTATTTAGGAACAGCCTGAAGCAGGGTATTGGTGATCACGGATCGTGACAAGCCCACTTCGATATCGATTGGGATGCGCGTGAGAGAGCGGAATTGAGCTGTGCGTGGTCATGCCGTACCGTCCCGTGTCGACGATCACGGCCACCGTTCGAGGATGGACCATGACCTACCCCGGGGCACAAGCCACGTACCGGCTCGCCGATGCGCTGTTCCTCATCGGACATGACGAGTTCACCGGAAAGCCGCACGTCGCCGTCGACCGGTTGGAGTGCGGGCTGGCCGGCGCCGCGCTCGCCGAGCTGATGTTCGAGGGTCGGATCGCCCTCGACGGTGGCGGCATCGCCGCGGTTGACCCGCGGCTCTGGCAGGAACCGCTGACCGACCTGCTGATCACCGAGATCCTGCGCCGGGAGGGCGCGCATCCCGCCCGGCTGTGGATCCGCTACCTGCGGAGCCAGCTCAACATCAACGAGCGGGTCGGCACCCGGCTGGTCACCGCCGGCGTCCTCCGCCGGGAGCAGGGCAAGCTGATCGGCCGTCAGGTGCGGTGGCCGGCCATCGACCCGAACCAGGCGGCCTCGCCGCGGGTCCGGCTGACCGCCATGCTGATGCACTCGTCCCCGGCCGAGCTGGACCCGGGCACGCTGCTGCTGGCGAGTCTCGGCGAGGCGGTCGGGCTCGCCGCGCACATCTTCGACCCGCAGGTCGGCGGCCGGATGCGGGACTGTCGCCGGTTCCTGCCGGCGCAGCTCGACGGGTTGCTCGCCGCGGTGGTGGGCGCGCTCGACGTCAGCACCACGACCGTGCGCCGCTGACGCTCCGCCGCGCGCCCGACGGGAGCGGCGCGGCGCCGCCCCGGGCCGCGTCCCGCCCCGGCGGAAGCGGGGCGGGACGGGCGGGCCGTGCTCAGGCGGGTTCGCGCCACATCGGGTAGAGGCTGGGGCCGCCGGGCAGGTCGAGCGTGACGGGGCGGCGCCGGAAGCCGAGCCGCTCGTACAACGCGGCGTTGCGCGGCGTGCTGGCCTCCAGGTACGCGGCCGTTCCTGACTGATCCAGATCGGTCAACTTGTCGCGCAGCAGCGCCGAGCCGACGCCGCTGCCGTGGTGCTCGGGGCGCACCGCGATGAACGGTAGGTACCAGTGCGGCTCGCCGGGGTGGTTCGCGGCCATCAACTCGTCGAGCACCGCGAACCGCTTCATCGCCTCCGTGCCGATCGCGGACTCCAACTCGGCCAGTTCCTCGCCCTCGTCGCCGTCGTGATCGCCGTCGACCGGCAGCCAGAGCGTGGCGCCCAGCCCGTCGCCGGCCACATGCACTTCGCCGGTGCGCAGCGCCAACGCGACGAACGGCCCGAAGAAGGCGGGGTGGACCCGCGCCCGGTGGTCGTCCGCCGGGAAGATCCAGCCGCTCACCGGGTCGCGCATGAACGCCTCGGCGAGGATGCCGGTCACGACGGCGTGGTCCGCTGTGGACGCTCGTCGGATGTTGCCCTGCCACTCAGTCATTGGCCACCCGTCCTGCCGCTGCACGAGCCATTGTGGTCATCGATCGGCGTGCAACTTATCAGGTGGCTCCGCCCTGCGGCAGGGCTGCGGATCGGACACTCGCCGCAGACCGGTCCTTCTGGCTAGGCTGGCGCAGTCCGCCAAACGGGGGAGGGCAGTCGGGCGTTCCTCGCCCGCCGACAGGAGGAACATGTCCCGCACCCGTCGTGCCCCGTCGCCCGCGTCCGCCGTCACCTCGTCCCCCTGGATCCTCGTCGGCGCCGGGGTGGTCGTGATGGTGGTGCTGCTGGTGGTGGCGCTCGGCGCGGTGCGCGGGCGGCGGACGTTCCCGGCGCAGGGGCCGACGGATCCGGCCATGTCGTTGCCGGGTCTCCCGGTCGCGCCGGCGACCAGTCCCGCGGTGACCGGTGGGGCGCCGGGCGCGGCGTCGCGTCCGGTGGCGCCCGGGCTGTCGCCCCGGTCGACCGTGCTGCCCGCCCGGCCGACGCCGGCCGCGTCGACCGGCAGCCCTCGTGGTGACGTCCGACCGGCTCCGCCCGCGCCCCCGTCGCCTCCGCCGCCGGCCCCGCGGTCCGCGGTGACCGGCCGGTACGGCGTGGTGAACACGTTCGACGGCGGCTTCATCGGCGAGGTGCTGCTTGTCAACACCGGCCGGTCGGCGCACGGCTGGACGGTGCGGCTGACGTTCCCGCGCGGCCGGCTGGTCACCGCCTGGGTGGAGGGTGCGGAGCAGGGCCCGTTCGGCTTCGACGGTCGGGTCTTCACCTATCGCAGCGGGGTCGACCTGGGTGCGGGCGCGTCGGTGCCGGTGCGGTTCCACTTCGAGCAGACCGGCACCACCCGTCCGGACGGCTGCACGGTCGACGGGGTGTCCTGCGCCGGTCTCTGAGTCGCCGCGCGCCGACACATGCGCTTTCCGCAAGATGTCTGCCGTGTTGCGACGATGTTTGCAAGGCATTGCAGAATCTTTCCGCAAGGGCTAGCGTGCGGGCGAATCAGCGACCAGAGAAAGGCCGTCGATGAAACCGACGCCGATATCCCCCAAGGCGTTGCTCGCCCTGGTCTCCTCCCTCGTCCTCACCCTCGTCGGCGTTCCGGTGGCCCTCCACCAGGTGAACGCCGCCGGCGCCGACCGCGCCACCACCCCCGACGTCCTGGCGGCGGGCAACGCGCCCCAGTGGAACCGGGAGCCGTCCGCCGAGACGCTGCTCAAGGCCGGGACCCGCACCGCGAAGGCGGAACAGTTCTACTTCGTGCTGCCGGACCGCTTCGCCAACGGCGACAAGCGCAACGACACCGGCGGGCTGGCCGGTGACCGGCTCAGCACCGGCCTGGACCCCGCTGACAAGGGCTTCTACCACGGCGGTGACCTCAAGGGCGTCATCGACAAGATGGACTACATCCAGGGCATGGGCACCACCGCCATCTGGCTGGCCCCGATCTTCGCCAACCGGCCCGTGCAGGGCACCGGGGCGGACGTCTCGGCCGGTTACCACGGCTACTGGATCACCGACTTCACCCAGGTCGACCCGCACTTCGGCAGCAACGCCGAGCTCAAGAAGCTGGTCGACCTCGCACACCGGCGCGGCATCAAGGTCTACCTCGACATCATCGTCAACCACACCGCCGACATCATCCGGTACGCGCAGGACAGGTACGGCTACGTCGACAAGAAGACCGCACCCTACAAGGACACGCGGGGGCGGGCCTTCGAGGACCGCAACTACGCCGACGGCACCCGGAAGTTCCCCGCCGTGAACGCGCAGTCGTTCCCGTACACCCCGACGTTCGCCAGCCCGGCCGACGCGAAGGTCAAGGTCCCGGCGTGGCTGAACGACCCGACCATGTACCACAACCGCGGCGACTCCACCTTCGCCGGGGAGAACAGCGAGTACGGCGACTTCTTCGGCCTCGACGACCTGTGGACCGAACGTCCCGAGGTGGTCCGGGGGATGACCGACATCTACGGCCAGTGGATCGGCAAGGCCGGCGTCGACGGGTTCCGCCTCGACACCGTCAAGCACGCCAACCTCGACTTCTGGCCGCAGTTCACCCGGGGCATCGACGCCTACGCGGCGAAGGCCGGCAAGAAGGACTTCTTCATGTTCGGCGAGGTCTACAGCGCCGACCAGGCGATCGAGTCGACGTACGTGCGGCAGGGCGGCCTGCCCGCCACGCTCGACTTCTCGTTCCAGGAGGCGGCGCGCGGCTACACCGCCGCCGACGGCTCGGCCCGGGCGCTCGCCGATGTGTACGCCAAGGACGACCTGTACGCGGCCCGGGACACGAACGCGAACCGACTCACCACGTTCCTCGGCAACCACGACATGGGCCGGATCGGCTCGTTCATCGCCGCGAACGGCGGTGACGACGCCGCCCAGCTACGCCGTGACCAGCTCGCCCACCAGCTGATGTTCCTCACCCGCGGCCAGCCGGTGGTCTACTCCGGCGACGAGCAGGGCTTCACCGGCCCCGGCGGGGACAAGGACGCCCGCCAGGACATGTTCGCCTCGCGGACCGCGGACTACCTCGACGACGACCTGATCGGCACCACCCGCACCCACGCCGTCGACCAGTACGACACCCGGCACCCGCTCTACCGGACCATCGCCGAGCTGGGCCGGCTCCGCGCGGCCCACCCGGCGCTGCGCGACGGCGTCCAGGTCACCCGGTACGCCGCCGAGGGCCCGGGCGTGTTCGCGTTCTCCCGCGTCCTGCCCACCGAACGGGTGGAACACGTCGCCGCCGTGAACAACGCGCCGACCCCGCAGACTGTCACCGTGGACACCTGGTCGGCCGGCACCCGCTTCACCGGCATTTACGGCGACGCCGCGACCGCGACGGCCGGCGCCGACGGCAGGCTGAGCGTCACCGTGCCGGCCATGTCGGCGGTGGTGCTCAAGGCCGAGCGGGCGATCCCGCGGCCCGGCACCGCCCCGACCGTCACGCTCACCGGGCCGGGCGCCGACCCGGTCGCCACCACCGCCGCGATCACCGCCCAGGTCACCGGCGACCCGCTCGCCACCGTCACGTTCGCCGCGCGCGTCCCAGGCGGGAAGTGGACGCTGCTGGGCAGCGCGCACCGGGCCCCGTACACCGTCCACCACGACCTGACCGGCCTGGCCGGCGGCGCCGAGGTCGAATACAAGGCGGTGGTCCGCGACGGCCGGGGCCGCACCGCCACCGCCCGCACCACCGGCACGGTCGGCACCCCGGCGCAGGGCGCGTCGCGGGACTGGGCGATCGTGCACTACCAGCGCCCGGCCGGCGGGTACGCCGACTGGGGGCTCTACGCCTGGGGCGACATCGACCCGGCGTACGCCACCGAATGGCCCAAGGGGCAGCCGTTCGCCGGTGAGGACGCGTACGGCCGGTTCGCCTGGGTGAAGCTCAAGCCCGGCGCGACGTCCGTCGGCTTCCTGGTGGTCGACAAGGACGGCACCAAGGACGTGGCGAACGACCGCACCATCGACGTGACGCAGACCGGCGAGGTCTGGGTCAAGCAGGGCGACCCGGCGCTCTACCCGACGCGCGAGGCGGCCACCGGCGAGCCCGACCCACCCGTCGACGAGGGCACCGCGGTCATCCACTGGCGCAAGGCCGACGGCGACTACGACGGCTGGGGCCTGCACCTGTGGGACGGCGCGGCCACCCCGACCGACTGGGCCGCCCCACTCAAGCCGGAGAAGATCGACGCGTACGGCGCGGTGTTCCGGGTGCCGCTCGCGGCCGGCGCGACCGGGCTGAGCTACATCGTTCACTCCGGCGACGAGAAGGACCAGCCGGACGACCAGCGGCTCGACCTCGCCGCCGGGCACGAGGTGTGGCTGCTCGCCGGCGTCCCGGGCCGGCTGCTGCCGGCCACCAGCTCCGGCGCCGCCACGGACGTCGACCTCACCAAGCAGAAGGCGCAGTGGATCGACAGGGCCACCGTCGCCTGGGCCACCGGAGAGACCGACGGCAGGAAGTACGCGCTCCTCGCCGCCCCGGCCGGCGGGATCGGCCTCACCGACGGGGAGCTGACCGGCACGTACACCACGCTGCCGCTGCGGGCGCGGCGCAACGGGCTGACCGAGGCGCAACGGCAGGCGTACCCCCAGCTCTGGTCCTATCACGCCTTCTCGCTGGACCGCGCCGACCTGGCCAAGGTGCCGGCGGCGCTGCGCGGGCAGCTCGTGGTGACCGAACGGGACGCGGGTGGCGCGCTGCTGCGCGCCACCGGGGTGCAGATCCCGGGCGTGCTCGACGACGTCTACCCGGCGGCCACCTCGGCGAAGCTCGGCCCGACGTTCGCCGGCCGGGTGCCCACGCTCGCCGTGTGGGCGCCGACCGCGCGGACGGTGTCGCTGCAACTGTTCGACTCGCCCACCGCCCAGCCCCGCACGGTGGCGATGCGGCGCGACGACCGCACCGGTGTCTGGTCGGTGCGCGGCAGCCGGGCGTGGACCGGCCGCTACTACCGCTACCAGGTGCAGGCGTGGCAGCCGGCGGCGCAGAAGGTGGTCACCGCGTCGGTGACCGACCCCTACTCGGTGGCGCTCGCGCCGAACTCGACGCACAGCCAGATCGTCGACCTGACCGACCCGGCGCTCGCGCCGGCCGGCTGGGCGAAGCTCCGCAAACCGGCCGCGGCGCCGGCGGCGAAGGCACAGATCTCCGAGCTTTCGGTACGCGACTTCTCCATCGCCGACCGCACGGTGCCGGCCGAGCGGCGGGGCACCTACCTCGCGTTCACCGACCCGGACACCGCCGGGATGAGGCACCTGCGGGCGCTCGGCGACGCCGGGGTCAACTATCTGCACCTGCTGCCGGCGTTCGACTTCGCCACCATCCCGGAGCGGCGGGCCGACCAGGCCCAACCGGCCTGCGACCTGGCGAAGCTGCCGCCGGACTCCGACCAGCAGCAGAAGTGCGTCGCGGCGGTCGCCGACACCGACGGCTACAACTGGGGGTACGACCCGCTGCACTACACCGTGCCGGAGGGCGGCTACGCGGTCGACCCGAACGGCGCGAAGCGCACCACCGAGTTCCGGCAGATGGTCGCCGGCATCAACCAGGCCGGCCTGCGGGTGGTCATGGACGTCGTCTACAACCACACCTCGGCCGCCGGCACCGACCCGAAGTCCGTGCTCGACCAGGTGGTGCCCGGCTACTACCACCGGCTGCTCGACGACGGCAGCGTCGCCAACTCGACCTGCTGCGCCAACACCGCCCCGGAACACGCCATGATGGGCAAGCTCGTGGTGGACTCGCTCGTCACCTGGGCCACCGCGTACAAGGTGGACGGCTTCCGGTTCGACCTGATGGGTCACCACCCGAAGGCGAACATCCTGGCCGTACGGGCCGCGCTCGACAAACTCACGCTCGCCCGCGACGGCGTGGACGGCCGGAAGATCATGCTGTACGGCGAGGGCTGGAACTTCGGCGAGGTCGCCGACGACGCCCGGTTCACCCAGGCCACCCAGGCCAACATGGCCGGCACCGGGATCGGCACGTTCAACGACCGGCTCCGCGACGCGGTGCGCGGCGGTGGACCGTTCGACGCCAACCCGCGGGTGCAGGGCTTCGCCTCCGGCCTCTTCACCGACCCGAACGGCGACGAGGTCAACGGCTCGGCGGCCGAGCAGAAGGCCCGGCTGCTGCACGCCCACGACCTGATCAAGGTGGGGCTCACCGGCAACCTGCGCGACTACCTGTTCACCGACACCTCCGGCAGGCGGGTCACCGGCGGCCAGGTCGACTACAACGGCGCACCGGCCGGCTACACCGCCGCGCCGGGCGAGGCGGTCACGTACGTCGACGCGCACGACAACGAGATCCTGTACGACGCGCTGGCGTACAAGCTGCCGCCGGGCACCTCGGCGCAGGATCGGGCCCGGATGCAGGTGCTCGCGCTGGCGACCACCGCGCTCGGGCAGGGCGCCGGCTTCGTGACCGCCGGCTCGGAGCGGCTGCGCTCGAAGTCGCTCGATCGCAACTCGTTCAACTCCGGTGACTGGTTCAACCAGATCCGCTGGGACTGCGCCCAGGGCAACGGGTTCGGCGCCGGCCTGCCGCCGGAGCCGGACAACAAGGACAAGTGGCCGTACGCGAAGCCGCTGCTCGCCGACCCGAAGCTGGTGCCGGACTGCGCGGCGATCGATCTGGCCGACGCCCGGTACGCGGAACTGCTGCGGATCCGCCGGTCCTCGCCGGTGTTCGGGCTGCCCACCGCGCGGGAGGTGCAGAAGCGGGTCGCGTTCCCGCTGTCCGGGGCGAAGGAGACCCCGGGCGTACTCACCATGAGCCTGGACGCCCGCGGGCTGGACGGGACGTGGAAGTCGGTGACCGTCGTCTTCAACGCCACCCCGGAGACGGCGACGCAGACGGTCACCGGCCTGCGCGGGGCGAACGTGGCGCTGCACCCGGTGCTGCGCGACTCGGCCGACCCGGCGCTGCGGACGGCCTCGTTCGACCGGGCCGGCGGCACGTTCACGGTGCCGGCGCGCAGCGTGGCGGTCTTCGTCCAGAGCTGACCCCGCGACGACACCGGCCCCCTGCCACTTCCGTGGCAGGGGGCCGGTGCGTACCCCGGGTCGTCGGTTCAGTTGAAGCAGTCCTCGACGGTGTTGGCGCAGTTGGTGGGGTCGTTGTTGCTGATGAGGGATTCGTCGTCGAGCTTGACGTGTCCTTCGTGGTTGAGGACGCCGCCGGCGACGCGGTGGAGCTTGGCGGTGTCGGTGGCGGTGTTTTCGGTGACGTGGGTCTTGGTGAGGGTGATGGTTGCCTTGTTGTTGAAGATGCCGCCGCCGTTGAGGGCGGTGTTGCCCTTGATGACGGTGTTGCGCAGGGTGAGGGCGGCGTTGTCGTCCTCGTCCTGCGGTGTGGTGAGGAAGCCGTCTTCGATCTTGATGAGCCACTGGCCGTTGTAGATGCCGCCGCCGAAGCGGTTGGCGGTGTTGTCCACGATGACGCTGTCCGCGATGGTGGCGCTGCCCTCGTCCTTGGTGCTCGGGTAGCCCCAGTGCTTGCCGCCGGTGGTGACCACGCCACCGCCGTCGCCGTCGGCGTGGTTCTTGGCGATGACGGCGTGGTCGACGTCGAGGTCGGTGTTCTCCGCGTAGATGCCGCCGCCGTTCTCGCAGGCGGTGTTGCCGGTGATCGCGGTGAAGGAGACGGTGACGTACCCGCCGCTGCTGAACAGTCCGCCACCGTTCTTGCCGGCGTGGTTGTTCGACAGCGAGGACTTCTCGCCGTCCTTGCCGCCGTCCTTGCCGTGGTCGGAACCGATGATCTCGACCGTGCCGGCCTCGTCGTGCTTGCCCGACGGGACGTAGCTCTTCAGCTCCGAGGCGTCGGCGCCGTGCTTGCCGGAGAGGCCGCTGCCGTTGGCGATGCCGCCGCCGTTGCCGCCCGCGGTGTTGTCGTCGACCTTGGTCTCCTCGACCTTGAGGATGCCGCGGTTGAAGACGCCGCCGCCGTCGCCCTGGGCGTGGTTGTTGACGACCTTGCTGTCCTCCAGCCAGACGCGGCCGAAGTTCGCCACCGCGCCGCCGTTGTGCTCGGCGTTGTTGTCGGCGAGCTTGACGTTCGACAGGTGGGCGCTGCCGCCGCGCTCGACCAGCAGCGCGCCGCCGTCACCGTCGCCTTCCCGGTCCTCGCCGGCCGCCGTCGTCGTGGCGGTCGTCGTGGCCGCGGTCGTCGTGGCCGCCTTCGCCGTGGTGGCCTGGGCCGCCGTGGCCTGGGCGGTGGCCTGGGCCGTGGTGGCCTGGGCCGCCGTGGCCTGGGCGGTGGTGGCGGTCGCCGTTACCGGAGCGGCCTTCACTGCTGCCGGAGCGGCGGGTGCGACAAGCGCGGGCGCGGTGGCGGACTGGGCCGCGGTGGTGGCCGCCGCCCCCGCGACCGCCGGCTGGGCCGGGGCGGCGGCGGGGGCCGGCAGGGCAGCCGTGCCGTTCGCCGCGGCGGGCGCCACCATCTCGGCCTCAACCGGGTACTTGAATTCGGAGGCGTTGCCGCCGGAGATGGTGAGGTCCTTGAGGGTGAGGGCGCCGCCGTCGACGACGCGGAAGATCCGGAAGGAGTCTTCGGCGTCGCGGGTGATGGTGGAGCCGTTGCCCTTGATGGTGACGTCCTGCTTGATCTCGGGCAGGGCGCCGCCGATTTTGCGGTCCTTGACGTCGAGTTCGTAGGTGCACTTCTCGGCGAGCTTCAGCGTGCCGCCGTGGTCGCGGTTGGCCAGTTCGATCGCGTCGACCAGGGCGTCGTCGTCGCAGGGCACCTCGCGGGCCTTGCCGTGGTCGCCCTCGGGGCCCCACTCGCCGTGGCCCTGGCCCCACTCGCCCTGGTCCCGGCCCTCCTTGCCGTCCTTGCCGTGCTCGTCCTCGCCGTACTCGCCCTTGCCGTGCTCGTCCCCGGCCGCCTCGTCGCCGTGTTCGCCGTCGTTGAGCTGCTGCGCGGTCGACCACTTCACGTCGGCGAGCCGGTGCGGACCGGTCGCCCCGGTGGTCGCGTACGCCACGCCGGCGAGGCTGACCGCTCCGGTCAGTCCCACAACGCCCGTGGCGAGCCAGAGCCGGCGGCGCCGGAAGGGGGAGATGGTCTCGCGGGTGGTGGCGTCATTGTTGTTGCGAAGGTAGTTGGACATCGGAGCTCTCTGCCCTCTCCTTGTACCTGACAAGGTCGCTTCGCCACAGCGAGGCGGCCTTCGCTACAAATCGGTTGTAGCTGCTGAGAACGAACTTATGAGAATGTTCTTCGCCTCGTGGTCATATACGAAAAAAACCCGCGTAAGGGCGCGGGTGGGTCGGGCTGGCGCAGCGGGGGCGGGATGCCCCGGCCGGGGACACCGCGCCCCGAAGTGGGAGCCCTCCTCCCGCCCGGGCTCGGCGGGAGGAGGCTCGCCGGGGTAGTCGGTTCAGGTGAAGCAGTCCTCGACGGTGTTGGCGCAGTTGGTGGGGTCGTTGTTGCTGATGAGGGATTCGTCGTCGAGCTTGACGTGTCCTTCGTGGTTGAGGACGCCGCCGGCGACGCGGTGGAGCTTGGCGGTGTCGGTGGCGGTGTTTTCGGTGACGTGGGTCTTGGTGAGGGTGATCTTTGCTTTGTTGTTGAAGATGCCGCCGCCGTTGAGGGCGGTGTTGCCCTTGATGACGGTGTTGCGCAGGGTGAGGGCGGCGTTGTCGTCCTCGTCCTGCGGTGTGGTGAGGAAGCCGTCTTCGATCTTGATGAGCCACTGGCCGTTGTAGATGCCGCCGCCGAAGCGGTTGGCGGTGTTGTCCACGATGATGCTGTCGGCGACGGTGGCGAAGCCCTCGCCGGTGTCCACGCCGCCGCCGTCACGGCCGGCATGATTGCCGGCGACGATGACCTTTCCGACGTCGAGGTCGGTGTTCTCCGCGTAGATGCCGCCGCCGTTCTCGCAGGCGGTGTTGCCGGTGATCGCGGTGAAGGAGACGGTGACGTACCCGCCGCCGCTGAACAGTCCGCCACCGTTCCTGCCGGCGTGGTTGCGGCTGAGGGTGCTCGGCGAGGTGTCCTTGCCGTCCCACGCCCCGGTGATCTCCACGGTGCCGGCGACGTGGCCGACCCCGGTGCGGCGTCCACCGCCGCCGTTGGCGATGCCGCCGCCGTTGCCGCCCGCGGTGTTGTCGTCGACCTTGGTCTCCTCGACCTTGAGGACGCCGCGGTTGAAGACGCCGCCGCCGTCGCCCCGGGCGTGGTTGTTGACGACCTTGCTGTCCTCCAGCCAGACGCGGCCGAAGTTCGCCACCGCGCCGCCGTCGCCCCCGGCGTTGTTGCCGGTGAGCGTCACCTGCGCGAGGCGGGCCTTGCCACCGCGCTCGACCAGCAGCGCGCCGCCGTCACCCTCGCCCCGTTTCTCGCCACCGCCAGCCGGGGCCGACCTCACCGCCGCGGGCGGACGTGCGACGGGCCCGGCCTGGCGGCGGAGGCCGACGGATCCCTGCGGGTACGCGAATTCGGAGGCGTTGCCGCCGGAGATGGTGAGGTCCTTGAGGGTGAGGGCGCCGCCGTCGACGACGCGGAAGATCCGGAAGGAGTCTTCGGCGTCGCGTGTGATGGTGGAGCCGTTGCCCTTGATGGTGACGTCCTGCTTGATCTCGGGCAGGGCGCCGCCGATTTTGCGGTCCTTGACGTCGAGTTCGTAGGTGCACTTCTCGGCCAGCTTCAGCGTGCCGCCGTGGTCGCGGTTGGCCAGTTCGATCGCGTCGACCAGGGCGTCGTCGTCGCAGGGCACCTCGCGGGTCCCGTCGTGCTCCTCCGCGCCGCCCCGCGCCCCCCACTCCGGGCCTTCCCGACCGTCGGCGTCCTTACCGTCCGGTCCTCCCTGGCCGTGCACGCCCTCCCAGGCCGGGCCGGCGTCGAAGAGGTCCTCGCCCTTCAAGTCGTGGCCGGTGCCGCTCTCGGCCTTCGGGTCGTGGTCGGCGTGGTCCTCGGCCTTCGGGTCGTGGCCGACGCTGTCCTCGGGGGAGGCTTCGTCGGCGTTCTGGGGCGCGGTCGCGCGGTTGTCCGCCACCCGCTCCGGGTCGCCGGCCCTGTCGTTGCGGGCGGCGAGCCCGCCCAGCGCCGCCAGGCCGACGACGCCGGTCAGCCCGGCCACGCCGGTGGCGACCCAGAGCCCTCGCCGCCTGCTCGTCCGCGGCGGTGCCATCGGTGTTCCGTGGTCGGGTGTCGTCTCGTCGTCGGACATGCGCGCGTTCCGCCCTTCGATCCGTCTCAAACGGTCATACGGCCACGGGCCGCACGAGAAGCCGCAAAGCTACGCAGCCTCCGAGGTGCACCGTAAGAGAGCGAGTTTCGCAAGGGAGGTTTATCCGAAGAAACCCCACATAAGGTCCGCCAAGGGCAATGCCAGACGACCGCACCGCAAACCCACCCCGGCCCCCATAACCGCACCGGACGACACGCCGGACGCCAGTTCGGTGATGTGGCGGTATCCGACCACCGGCGATGCCCCCACTTCACCGAACTGGTGTTGATCATGGCCAAACGATCACCGCCCACGCTTCCTCGCACGAGACCCGGCCGGAGAGCAGGCCACCGTGCGGCCGGTTGCCCGTTTTCACGCCTGCGCGGCGTCCCGACGAGACCAGGTGACTTGGAAGCAAACGGCCCTCATAGGGGCCCTTTGCTTCCAAGATCTCTGTGCGGGCTGTGCGGGCTGTGCGGGGGGCGGGGTGGGTCAGCCGGGGAGGCGGGGGCCGGCCTCGCGCTGCTCGGCCAGCCAGGTCTCCACCTCGTCCGAGCGGCGCGGCAGCCCGGCCGAGAGGTTCACCGGGCCGTCGGCGGTGACCAGGATGTCGTCCTCGATCCGGACACCGATGCCCCGCAACTCCTCGGGGACCAGTTCGTCCTCCGGCTGGAAGTAGAGCCCGGGCTCGACGGTCAGCACGTAACCCTCACCCAGCGAGCCCTCGCGGTACATCTCCTTGCGCGCGTTCGCGCAGTCATGCACGTCGATGCCGAGCATGTGGCTGGTGCCGTGCAGCGTCCAGCGGCGGTAGACCGTGGAGGCCGGATCCATCGCCTCGTCCACGCTCACCGGCAGCAGCCCGAGGTCCTTGAGCGCCTCGGCGAGCACCCGCATCGAGGCCAGGTGGACGTCGCGGAACCCCACCCCGGGCTTGCACATGTCGATGCCGGCCTGCTGGGCGGCGTGGACCGCGTCGTAGACCTGACGCTGGAGCGGGGTGAACCGGCCGTCGACCGGCAGCACCCGGGTGACGTCGGCGGTGTAGAGGTTGCGGTTCTCCACACCCATGTCCATGAGCAGCAGGTCACCCGGACGGGTGGTGCCGTGGTTGTGCACCCAGTGCAGGACCGTCGCGTGCTCGCCGGCCCCGACGATCGAGCCGTAGCCGACGTCGTTGCCGTCGTGCCGGGCCCGCAGCGCGAACAGCCCCTCCAACAGCCGCTCCGAGATCGCCCGGTCGGCCGGCAGCGCCCGCGCCACGTCCTCGAAGCCGCGCACCGTGGCGTCGCAGGCCTCCTGGAGCTGCGCGATCTCCCACTCGTCCTTGACCAGCTTCAGCTCGGAGATCGCGATGGCCAGCTCCCGGTCACGGGTCGGCTGGTCCTCCGCCCGCGGCCCGTCGTAGCGGCGCACCGCGGCGTCCACCCGGGCGTCGAAGCCGCGCAGCACCCGGGTCCGTGCCGGGGCCAGCCCCGCCAGCGCCGCGTCCAGCTCGCTCAGGTCGGCCGTCGGCAGGCCCAGCTCGGTCGACTTCTCGCGCAGCGTCGGCCGGCGGCCCACCCACAGCTCGCCGTGGCGGCTGCGGAAGAACTCGTCGGTGGCGCGGGACGACCGGGGCCGCATGAAGAGCGTGGCCTCGCCGCCCGGCCGCAGCACGAGGACGCTGTCGGGCTCCAGGTCGCCGGTCAGGTACGCGAAGTCGCTGCCCGGCCGGAACCGGTGCTCGGTGTCGTTGGCGCGTACCTTCTCGTTGCCGGTGGGGATGACGAGCGTCTCGTCCGGAAACGCCTCGGCCAGCGCGGCCCGCCGCTTGGCGTGGTTGGGCACCTCGGGGCGGAGGGCGGTCGACAGCTCGGTGTCCCGCCAGCCCTGCCGCATGAACGCCAGGAACGCCTCCGGGAAGTCGGGGTCGTGCGACTCCGTGCCGTCCGCCGGCTTGCCCTGCCGCGCCTGATCCTCGGCCATGATCCCGCCCCTCCCTGAGCCTCGTCGCTGGTCCCGACGGTACCGCGCGCACGACAGCGGGGAGTGCCTGCGGTGCCGCGACGGTGGCTTCCGGCGCGTGGAAAGATGGCCCCCATGTGCGGACTCCTGGCCTTCTTCAGCGCGCGCGGCGACGCCGCCGCCCACCGCGACCACATCGCCGGCGCACTGGAGTGCCTGCACCACCGTGGCCCGGACGAGACCGGGGTCGAGGTGGTCGGCGACGCCTCCGGCCGGTACGCGGACGGCGTCTTCGCGCACAAGCGGTTGGCGATCATCGACGTGGCGCTCAGCCACGAGCCCCTGCCGTACGCGGGCGGGCGCTACCTGCTCACCTTCAACGGCGAGATCTACAACTACATCGAGCTGCGCGACGAGCTGATCCGCGACTTCGGCGCCCAGTTCGCCACGAACGGCGACGGCGAGGTGATCGTCGCCGGCTACCACTACTGGGGTGAGCAGGTGCTCACCAAGTTGCGCGGCATGTTCGCGTTCGTGATCTGGGACCGGCAGGAGCGACGGGCGTTCGGCGCCCGGGACTACTTCGGCATCAAGCCGCTGCACTACCTCCAGACCCAGGACGGTCTCTACCTCGCCTCAGAGAAGAAGGCGCTGTTGCCGTTCGCGCACTCCGCCTACCAGGGTGACGCGGGGATCGACACCGCGAACCTGAGCCACTACCTGACCCTCCAGTACGTCCCGGAGCCGGGCACGCTGCACAAGGGGATCAGCCGGATCGGGTCGGGGGAGTACCTGACCTGGAGCCCGGACGGCCGGATCGACGTACGCCGCTGGTATCGGCCGGTGTTCCGCCCGGCGCCGGTCTCCGACGAGCAGAAGCTCTACCACGAGATCCGGGAGACGCTGCGGGAGAGCGTCCGGATGCACATGCGTTCGGACGTGCCGGTCGGCTCGTTCCTGTCCAGCGGCATCGACTCCACCGCCGTGGTGGCCCTCGCGCGCGAGTTCAACCCGAACATCCTCACCTTCACCGTCGGCTACGACGTGCCCGGCTACTCCGAGATCGACGTGGCCCAGGAATCGGCCCGGCACCTCGACGTGACCACCATCCCGACGAAGATCGGGCCGCAGGACATGATCGAGGCGCTGCCGAAGATCGTCTGGCACCTGGACGACCCGGTCGCCGACCCGGCCCTGGTGCCGCTCTACTTCGTGGCGAAGAAGGCCGCCGAGCACGTCACCGTGGTCCTCTCCGGTGAGGGCGCGGACGAGTTCTTCGGCGGTTACACGATCTACCGGGAGCCGCTGTCCCTGAGCTCGGTCAACGGCCTGCCGGACGGCGTGCAGAAGGGCCTGCGGGCGGTCTCCAAGGCGATCCCGCAGGGGGTCAAGGGCAAGAGCTTCCTGGAGCGCGGCACCACCCCGATCGAGCACCGCTACTACGGCAACGCCCGGATGTTCACCGAGGAGGAGAAGCAGCACCTGCTGCGCCGCTACGACCCCTCGGTGCGCTACACCGACGTGACCGCGCCGATCTACGCCGAGTGCACCGAGCTGGACGACGTCACCAAGATGCAGTACGTCGACCTCTACACCTGGTTGCGCGGCGACATCCTGGTCAAGGCGGACCGGATCTCGATGGCGCACTCGCTGGAGGTCCGGGTGCCGTTCCTGGACCGGGAGGTGTTCAACGTCGCCGCCGGCATCCCGGTCGACCTGAAGCTGCCGCCCCGCTCCGAGGCCACCAAGTACGCCATGCGCCAGGCGTTGCAGGGTGTGGTGCCGCCGGCCATCGTCAACCGCAAGAAGTTGGGCTTCCCGACCCCGACCCGGGTCTGGCTGCGCGGCGAGATGTACGAGTGGGCCCGGCACGTGCTGTCCACCTCGGGCGCCGGTGACCTGGTCGACCTGTCGTACGCGATGCGGCTGCTCGACGAGCACAAGCGCGAGGAGGCCGACCACTCCCGCAAGGTGTGGACCGTGCTGATCTTCTGCATCTGGCACGCGATCTTCGTGGCGAAGACGCTCGACCCGGGCATCCAGCGCAACCAGTCGGCGCTGCTCACCAAGCCGGTCGTCGGCAGCATGGTGCGCTGACCCACGGCGTGACGAAGGGCCCCCGGCGTGCTGCCGGGGGCCCTTCTCAGTGCGGTGTCACCTGCCGGTGCAGGTGACCGTGGGTAGGGTGTTCTGGCCGGAGTAGTTCGCGGTGAAGCCGAACGTGGTTCTGCCCTCCGGTGCGACGCTGCCGTTGTAGGCGGCGTTGGTGACCGTCACCGACGAGCCGCTGCCGCTCAGCGTGCCGTTCCACACCTGGTTGATGGTCTGTCCGCTCGGCCAGGTCCAGCTCGCGGTCCACCCGGCGAACGTCTGGGTGCTGTGGTTCATGATCTCGACCTCGCCCTGGAAGCCGTTGCCCCAGGCGCTGACCACCTTGTAGACCGCCATGCAGGTGCCGCTACCGGGCGGCGGCATGGTCGGCGACGAGGTCGGCGTCGGCGTCGGGTTGGTCGGCGTCGGCGTGGGCGTGGGGTTGGGGTTGGTGGGCGTCGGGGTCGGGTTGGTGGGCGTCGGCGTGGGGTTGCCGCTGCCCGAACCGATCCCGGTCACCTCGCCGTTGCCACCGTCGAACGTCACGTCGGAGCAGCCGAAGAAGTTCTCCTGGCTGTCCGAGCGGACCCACCGCGAGTAGATGATGTGCCGGCCGCTCTTGTTCGACGGCAGGGTGCCGTTGAAGTAGTAGTGGCCCTCGTTGGTGCCGACCGCGCCGCTCTGCGGCGGGTTGGTCACCTGGAGGAACGGCTGCTCCTCCAGGTCGCTCCAGGCCAGCGCCCGGGTCGGGCTCCAACTGTCCTTGGTCACGTAGAAGTAGAACGTGCCCGGGTGGTGGGCCCAGTTGCTGTAGCGGAACTCCATCGTCCGTCCGGCCGTCAGGTGCGTGATCGGCCAGTCGTTGCGGGCCGCGTCGTAGCCGCTGTAGTTGGCGTTGCCGCCGCTGCACAGCTTGCCGTCCGGGATGAACCCGGTGGTCCGGCCACCCGCGTCGGAGCGCAGCACGCTGAACCAGTTGTACAGCGAGTTCGCCCCGTTCTGGGCCACCGCCGAGGAACAGGCCGGGTTGTTCGGCCGGATCTCACCAGTGCTGGTGAGGCCGTCCTTCCAACACAGGTAGGTGCGGGCGCCCGGCGTCATCGCCGCGCCGTGCGCGGCGGCCGGGTCGGGACTGGAGGCCAGGGCGAACGCGCCCAGGGCCAGGGTGAGGGCCGCGGTGACCAGCGCGGCCGTACGGGATCGGTGCACGGGGATCTCCTGACTCGCGGAGCGTGACCCAACCTTCGGTCCGCCCCGCTGCGATGAGCGGATGCGACGATCGCGGTGCCCGCGCCCGGCGGTCGGCCGGGGCCTTCGGGGACGTGCACCGCCTGCGGTCCGTGTCACGGACCGTGGATGCCCTCGCGTCGGCTCGACCCGGCGACGCGGCAGCCCCCCGCGCCCTTCCCGGTAGGACAATCCCACCACGTCCGGCCGCCGCACGCAATAGCCGCGAGTCGATGTGTCGGGTCGCGTCACACCGGTCCGCCCGGATGCGTCAGGATCGACGGCGGGACAACCGAGGGGAGCAGGCATGGGGTACGCGGTGGTGCTCGGCGAGGCGTTGGTCGACCTGCTCGACGCCGAGCACGACGGGGAACCCGTCTACCGGCAGGCGATCGGTGGCGGGCCGCTCAACGTGTCGGTGGCGATCGCCCGCCTCGGCGGTGACGTGCAGTTCGTCGGATCGCTCGGCGACGACGCGCTCGCCGCCCGGATCCGCGCCTTCCTCACCGCCGCCGGCGTGGGCGTGGCCGGGGCGGTGACCGTGCCCGCCCCGACCGCGCTGGCCGTGGCCACCTTCGCCGGCCCGGAGCCGGAGTTCCGCTTCTACGGCGAGCCGCGCTCGTACGCCCTGCTCGGCCCGGACGACCTCGACGTGGCGTTGGTCGAGGGCGCGGACGTGCTCTACTGCGGCTCGATCGTGCTGCTCGACCCGCCGGTGCTGGCCGCCGCCCGCCGGGCCTGGTCGATCGCCGGCGGACTGCGGGTGTTCGACCCGAACGTGCGCCCGAGCCTGCTCACCGCGCCGGGCGCGCTGGACGGGCTGCGGGCCGTGGTCGCCGAGTTCGCCGCCGCCGCCCACCTGGTCAAACTGAGCGCCGCGGACGCCAAGGTGCTCTACCCGGACGAGCCGGTCGCGGGCGTCGCCGCGTACCTGCGGGAGCTGGGCGCGGCCACCGTGGTGGTCACGCTCGGCGCGGACGGCGCCCTGGTCGCGGCCGGCGACGACGTGGTACGCGTGCCCGCGCCGACTGTCGACGCGGTGGACGCCACCGGCGCCGGCGACTCGGTGATGGGCGCGCTCGTGGCCGAGCTGCTCGCCGCCGGCGAGCCGGCCGACGCCGCCGGCTGGCGGGACCGGGTCGCGTTCGCACTGCGGGTCGCCGCCCTCGTGTGCGAGTCACCCGGCGGCGCCACCGCCATGCCCACCCGCCCCGCCGTAACCACCCGCTTCGCGTGAAAGGCGGGGGCCCCTATTAACGCATTCGGTATAGGCGGGGGCCCCTATTAACGCCGCGCGCCGAAGCGCCGCGCACTGCGCGCCGAAGCGCCGCGCGGTCAGCGGCGGCGGGCGAGGGTGAGGACGGCGGTCAGGGAGAGGGCGGCGGCGCCGGCCAGGACGACGGCCATCGGCACGGCACTGCCCTCGCCGCCCAGGCCGACCAGGGGCGCGGCGAGCGCGCCGACCACCGACTGGATGCCGCCCATCAACGCGGCGGCCGTGCCCGCGTGCCGGGCGTGCGCGTCGAGCGCCAGCGCGGTGCTGTTCGGCATCACCATGCCCAGTGAGCCGACGAAGGCGAACAACGCGACCGCCGTCACGGCGAGGCTGCCGGCGAGCGCGCCGGTCAGCACGCCGACGGCGGTCACCAGGCCGACCACGAGCGTGGGGACCAGCAGCCGGCGCGGGCTGAACCGGTCGAGCAGCCGGGCGTTGAGCTGGCCGGTGGCCACCAGCGCGAGCGCGTTCACCCCGAAGACCACGCTGAACACGGCCGCCGAGACGCCGAAGACGTCCTGGAAGACGAAGGACGACCCCGAGATGTACGCGAACAGCCCGGCGAACGCGAAGCCCTGGGTCAGCGCGTACCCGAGATAGACCCGGTCGGTGGTCAGGGACCGCATGGTCCGGGCGGTGGTGGCCAGGCCGCCGGTGCTGCGGCGCTCGGCCGGCAGCGTCTCCGGCAGGCGCAGCGCAACCGCGACGGCCAGCAGTACGCCGATGACGGCGAGGGTGACGAAGACCGCCCGCCAGGAGCCGAACCGGAGCACCAGGCTGCCGACGCTCGGTGCGGCCACCGGCGCCACGCCGAAGACCAGGGTGAGCCGGGAGAAGTACTTCGCCGCGTCCCGGCCGGCGTAGAGGTCGCGTACCACCGCGCGGGCGACCACCACGCCCATGCCGCCGGCCAGCCCCTGCGCGAAGCGCGCGGCGGCCAGCAGCGGGGCGTTCGGCGCGGCGGCGCACGCGAGCGCGAGCACCGCGTACGCGACGACGCCGACCAGGACCGGACGGCGTCGCCCCCAGCGGTCGCTGAGCGGGCCGGTGACCAGTTGGCCCAGCGCCAGGCCGACCAGGCAGGTGGTGAGCGAGAGCTGGATGCCGGCCTGGTCGGCGTGGAGTTCGTGGGCCATCGCCGGGAACGCCGGCAGGTACATGTCGAGCGAGAGTGGACCGATCGCGGTGAGCGTCCCGAGCAGCACCAGCAGGGTCACGCCGCCGCCGGGCGGGGCGTGGCGGTCGGCGGACGGGCGCGCGGCGGTCCGCACGGTGTGGCTCACGAGGGGTCTCCCGGGATCGGTGTTCCGGGTTACCTTATCTCTGTAGTCAGAACTATTGCGATGTGAAGCAGGTGACCCGGGTGCCGACCGACGAGGAGATCGCCCGGCTCGGGGCGGGGCTGGGGGAGCTGCACCGGCTGCTGCGCCGCCGGACCCACGCCCGCGCCGACCGGGAGCCGCTGCCCGAGGCCCAGGTGGAGGTGCTCCTGCTGGTGCGCGCCGTGCCCGGGATCAGCGGCAAGGAGGTGGCCGCCCGTCTCGGCACCGCGCCCAACACGGTCAGCACGCTGGTGCGCGACCTCACCGACGCCGGGCTGCTGGGCCGCGACCGCGACCCCGCCGACCGCCGGGTGGTCCGGCTACGCCTCACCGACGCCGCCCACCGGCGGATGGCCGACTACGAGGTCCACCGCGCCGCGCTGCTCACCGAGGCGCTGGCCCGTCTCGATCCGCCCGCCCGGGCCGCCGTGCTCGCCGTCGCCCCGCACCTGGACGCGCTGCTCACCGCGCTGCGCGCGCCCCTGACCGGCGCGGAAATCGGTGGCCCCCGGCCGACCCCGACCCGGTGACCACCACGTGACGTTGCACCGACTGAGCCGGCCGGCCGCTCACGCCGTACCGTCGAGCTCCGCGTAGCCGCGGCGGGCCGCGATCAGGCCGGGCCGGGCCCCGAACGGCGACTCGGCGGCCACCCGCTCCGGCGGGGCGCTGCCGGTGTGGCCGGCGCGGATCAGCCACGCCTGCCGCGCGAGCTGCGCGTGCTGCTCGCGGACGAACGCCGCGTCGACCGGCTCGCCGTGCCCCGGCACCACCACCGTGGTCGACGTGGTCAGCCGCAGCAGGTCGGCCACCGCGTCCGGCCATTGCAACGGGTACGACTCCTCGAACGCCGGCGGCCCGCTCTGCTCCACCAGATCACCCGCGATCAGCACATCCGCGTCCGGCACGTGCACCACCAGGTCGGCGTCGGTGTGCCCGTGCCCGGGATGGCGCAGCACCACCCGCCGACCGCCCACGTCGAGCACCGTCTCCTCGTACACCTCGTGGGTCGGCACCCCCAGCTCGGTGCGCGCCAACTCGTCGGCCAGCGCCGGCTGCTCGGCGCGCATCTCCTCGTACGCCGCCCGGCGCAGCTCGTCGGGATGATCCCGCAGCACGGCCGCGGCCTGGGCCTGCGCGTAGATCCGGGTGCCCGGCTCGGCGGCCAGCGTGGCGTTGCCGAAGCAGTGGTCGAAGTGGTGGTGGGTGTTGACGATCGTCCACGGGTGCGGCGTCACCGCCCGCGCGGCGGCCGACAGCTCCCGCGCCTGGCCGGCGGTGGAGAGCGTGTCCACGAGCAGCGCGGTGCCGTCGCCGACCACAAGCGCCACGTTGACGTGCAGCAGCGGCTCGCGCAGCAGGTGTACGCCGGCGGCGATCTCGGCGAAGCCGGCGGTCATGACGGGCGCACGGCCCGGTCGACGAAGCGCTGCCGGTCGACGAGCGCCCGCTCGACGCGCCCCTGCGCGGCCACCGCGTGCCCGTCCGTGACCGTCACCTCGAAGACCAGCCGGCGGCCGTCGACCTTGACCAGCTCGGCGTGGGCGGCCACGGTCCGCCCGACCGGGGTGGCCGTCCGGTGTTCCAGCTCGACCCGGACGCCGACGGTGGTGGAGCCGGACGGCAACCGGGTCGCGACGGCCGCCACCGTCGCCGCCTCGGCCAGCGCCACCACCCGGGGAGTGCCGAGCACCGGCACGTCCCCGGAGCCCAGCGCCAAGGCGGTGTCCGCGTCGGTCACGGTCAGCTCGACCCGAGCGGTCAGCCCCGGTGCGAAGGGCGACTCCGGCTGCTCCTGCATGCGCCCGAGCCTAGTGCAGCGGGCCGGCGGTCGTTCGACCTCCGGCGCGGCGCGCGCCGACGCTCCGACGGTCGGCGTCGGCCCGCCCGTCGCCCGCCGTTAACCTAGTCCGCGATGGCCGTGTTGACAGATCCTCCGCCCCCCGCCCCCGCCGGACCGACCGTGTCCCCCGACGGCGGGCGTCGCCGCGTGATCGCGATGACCGTCTGGGGCATCGCGTTCGTGGCCGCCTGGTTCGCCATCGGGCTACCCACCGACCCGGCGTACGCGTTCCTGTGGATCTGGGCCGGCACGGTCGCCTGGAACTCGGCCCGGCCGTGGCGCAGCCACCTGCGCTTCGCCCGGGACTGGATTCCGGTCGTGCTGCTGCTCGCCGCGTACAACCTGTCCCGCGGGTTCGCCGACAACGGTGCGACCCCGCACGCCATGGAGCTGATCGTCGCCGACCGGTTCCTGACCGGGTGGGCCACCGGCGGTGAGGTGCCGACCGTCTGGCTCCAGCAGCACCTCTACGACCCCGCCCAGGTGCGCTGGTGGGACGTGCTGGTGAGCTGGATCTACTTCTCGCACTTCGTGGCCACGCTCGCCGCCGCTGCGGTGCTGTGGATGCGCAACCGGGCACGCTGGGTCGGCTACATGGCCCGGTGGGGCTTCCTCTGCGCGGCCGGTCTGGTCACCTACTTCGTCTACCCGGCCGCCCCGCCGTGGTGGGCGGCACAGAACGGGCTGCTCACCGAGGTGGCCCGGATCTCCACCCGGGGCTGGAAGGAGATCGGCATGCACGGCGCGGGCAACCTGCTCAACGCCGGGCAGATCGCCTCCAACCCGGTGGCCGCCATGCCGTCGCTGCACACCGCGTTCGCGCTGTTCGTGGTGCTGTTCTTCCTGCGCTCGGTGCGCCGGCGGTGGTGGCCGCTGCTGCTGGCGTACCCGCTGGCCATGACGTTCACGCTGATCTACAGCGGCGAGCACTACCTGATCGACGTGCTTGTCGGCTGGGCGTATGTGGGGATGACGTTCCTGGTGGTCGGCCTGGCCGAGCGCTGGTGGCGAGCCCGGCGGGCCCGCCACGACGACACGCCGGCCGCCGTGACCGGCGTCACCGCCCCCGCCGCCGGCCCGGACACGGCCCTCACCGCCGATCAGGACGCCATCCCCGCCGACCGCCGCTGACCGCCCCCACCCCGCCCCGCCCCGCACCCGCGGGGGCGGGGCTGGTGGTTAAGAAGGGGCCCCGCCTATACCGGAGGCGTTAAGCAGGGGCCCCGCCTTACCCCGAGCGGCGCGCGGACCGGGATCGCGCGGTCAGCTCCGCGGCCAGCTCCCAGGCGTCGGCCAGGTCCCGGTCGACCGCCGCCGCCCCGGACCCGCCTGCGGTGTCGGCGTGCACGGTGGCCAGCCGCAGCCGCCGCTGCGCCGGGCCCTGGGTGACCCGCACGCTCTGGATCCGGGCGTACGGCACCAGCGTCAACCGGCGGGTCAGCAGCCCGGAACGGGCCACGAAGACCCGCTCATCCAGGCCCGCGCCGACCGCCGCCCGGCTCAGTGGGCGCAGCCAGCGGGCCCGCGGCGGCGGCGGCGTGCCGGGCAGCGCGTCCAGCCGTACGCCGGGCAGCACCTCCGCCACCACCAGCTTCCCGGTGCCGGCGTCGCCGACCGGCAGCAGCCGGTCCGGGCGGTTCCGGTCGTCCGGCTCACCCGCCGAGTAGCCGGCCACCTCCAGGCGCAGCCGCAGCCAGCCCTTGACCCGCCAGAACAGCGGCCAGGTCACCCCGACGGTCTGCACCCGGTGCAGCGGTACCGTCTGCACCCGCGTCTCCAGCAGCCCGTTGTGCACCCGCAGGGTGTCGCCGTCCCGGTCGAGCCGGAAGCTCCAGTCGTCGAGCACCCGGCGGATCGGTTGCAGCACCACGCCGGCCATCGCGGTGAGCGTGCTGGCCACCGCGATGAACGACCACGAACCCTCGGACAGGAACTGGGCCACCACGAAGGCCACGCCGACCGGCAGCAGGAACGCCTGCGGCGTGAGCAACTGACTGACCAGCAGATCCTGGTTGCGTACGACGTGCAGCTCGCGACCGGCCGGGGCGGGCGCGGCCGGCACGCCGCCGTCGGTGGGCGCGGTCGCGGGCGCCGGGGCCCGCCCGGCCACGGCGAGCAGTCGCTGGCGCAGCGCGGTGGCCTCGGCCACGCCGAGGTACGCCAGGGGCGCCTCGGTCTTGCCGCCGCCGACCACTTCCAGCCGCAGTTCCGCCAGCCCGGTGAGCTGGGCCAGCAGCGGCCGGACCACCTCCACCGCCTGCAAGCGCTCCAACGGGATGGCCCGGGTACGCCGCCACAGCAGCCCCTCGTACACCCGCAACTCCCGCCCGACCACGTGGTAGCCGGTGTTCCACCAGCTGATCACCGACAGCACGGTGGCGCCGAGGACGAAGACCGCGACGAGCGCGGCGAACCAGCCGAACCCGACCCGGGACAGGGTCGACCAGGAGAGCCCGGCGATCACCACGACCAGCGACTTCGCGCCGTGCAGCGCGGGACTCAGCGGGTGCAGCCGTTGCCGGGGCTCCTCCCCGCCCGCCGGCCCCCCAAGCTGGGCCTGCTGGCCCGGCGGCGGCCCCCAGGCGCCGGGCGGCACCGGCCCGGGCCACGGCTGAGCCGGCTGACCGGGCGGCGGTACGTGGCCGGGCGGGCCGTACCCCGGCGCCGGCGGCCACGGTTGCCCGTTCGTCACCGGTCCCGGGCCGGCCGGCGGGGGCGGCCGTTCCTCCGGCGGCGGTGGCGCGTCCGGAGCGCTCACCGGAGAACCCTCGTTCGCGACTGCGGGGCTCGCAGGACCGGCTCACTCCTCGCGCTCACAGGGCTGGCGTTCGTTCGCGACTGCGGGGCTCGCAGACCCGGCTCACTCCTCGCGCTCACAGGCCCTCCGCCCGGTCTTCGCCCAAGGCGGTGAGCCGGTCGCGCAGGCGCGACGCCTCGGCCGGGCGCAGGCCGGGGACCCGGGCGTCGCTTGCCGCCGCGGCGGTGTGCAGCTGCACGGTGGCCAGGTCGAAGGCGCGTTCCAGCGGACCGGCGCTCACGTCGACGAACTGCATCCGCGAGTACGGCACGATGGAGAGCCGCCGCACCAGCAGGCCGTGGCGCACCAGGAGATCGTCCGCGCGTTCGGCGTACCCCCAGGCGCGGACCGCGCGCACGATGGTGATCGTGCGCCAGGCGGACAGCAGCAGCGCCACGCCGACGGCGGCGCCGAGCAGCCAGTGCCCGGAGAACGCCCAGGCGGCGCCGAGCACCACGAGCGCCACGGCGAGTCCGATGCCGAGCCGGATCAGCTCCACCCAGATCAGGTCGCGGGAGATCGGCTGCCAGGAGACCGTCTCCGGCCAGGGCTCCAGCGGGCCGGGCGGGGTGGTGGGCCGGCCGGCGAGGTCGTCACCGTTCACCGAGGGGGACCGTCGTGTTCGCCGGCGCGGGGCCTGATCGTCTGCTCGCTCACGATTCGAGCGTAGGCGATCCGGGCAGCGGCACCACCTCGCGCAGGAAGCCGCGCGCGTCGAGGAAGTCGCCCAGGGACGTGCGGTGCGTCGGGCAGGCCAGCCAAATCTTGCGCCGGTCGGGGTTGTGCAGCCGGGGGTTCTGCCAGCGCAACTGGAACTCCGCAGGGGCGCGACACCCACGCGCCGAGCAGACAAGCGCGTCGTCGTCAGGGTGGGGAGTGGTCACCGGGGCGAGTCTAGGCCGCACGCCGGGAGTTTTAGCGCCGGGCGGCCACGGGGGGAGCCGCCCGGCGACGGGGTGAATCGTACACGCGCCGGACCCCTTGTTGTCCACCCGTGTTCAGCGTTTTGCGCGCGACTGCCGAGGCGGGGCGGAAAACGTGCCTCTCCCACCCTCCGCTCTCAGCGAGGCATGACAGTCTTGACACGCACCACGACGCGACGACGACCCAGCTGTGGAGGACCGGTGGCCCAGCCGACCACGCCCGACGTGCCGAACCCGACCGAGGCGGCGCCGGACGCCGCACCCCCGGTGGGCACCACCCCGGCGCAGGACGCCACGCTGCTGGAGCGGGCGCTGTTCGAGATCAAACGGGTGATCGTCGGCCAGGACCGGATGGTCGAGCGGATGTTCGTCGCGTTGCTGGCCCGGGGGCACTGCCTGCTGGAGGGGGTGCCCGGGGTGGCCAAGACCCTCGCCGTGGAGACGCTCGCCCAGGTCGTCGGCGGTTCCTTCGCCCGGGTCCAGTTCACCCCGGACCTGGTGCCCGCCGACATCATGGGCACCCGGATCTACCGGCAGTCGAGCGAGAAGTTCGACGTCGAGCTGGGCCCGGTCTTCGTCAACTTCCTGCTCGCCGACGAGATCAACCGGGCCCCGGCCAAGGTGCAGTCGGCGCTGCTGGAGGTGATGAGCGAGCGGCAGGTCTCCATCGGCGGCGAGACCCACCGGGTGCCCGACCCGTTCCTGGTGATGGCCACCCAGAACCCGATCGAGCAGGAGGGCGTCTACCCGCTGCCGGAGGCGCAGCGGGACCGGTTCCTGATGAAGATCGTGGTGGGCTACCCGACCGACGCCGAGGAGCGGGAGATCGTCTACCGGATGGGCGTGGCCCCGCCCGCGCCCGTCCGGGTGTTCGACACCCCCGAGCTGATCGCGCTCCAGCGCAAGGCCGACCAGGTCTTCGTGCACAACGCGCTCGTCGACTACGCGGTCCGGCTGGTGCTCGCCACCCGCGCCCCGGCCGAGCACGGCATGCCCGACGTGGCCCAGCTCATCCAGTACGGCGCGAGCCCGCGCGCCTCGCTCGGCCTGGTCCGGGCCACCCGCGCGCTGGCGCTGCTGCGCGGCCGGGACTACGCGCTGCCGCAGGACGTGCAGGACATCGCGCCGGACATCCTGCGCCACCGGCTGGTGCTCAGCTATGACGCGCTCGCCGACGACGTGCCGGCCGACCACGTCGTGCACCGGGTGATGTCCACCATCCCGCTGCCCGCGGTCGCGCCCCGCCAGCAGGCCACCCCGCCACCACCCGCGGTGCCGCACAACGGATGGCCCGGGCAGCGGCCGTGACCCCGCCCACCCGGCTGCCGGCCACCGGTGACCGCTCGGGCGCCGCGCTGGCCCGGCTCCAGCTCATGGTCACCCGCAAGCTGGACGGGCTGCTCCAGGGCGACTATGCCGGCCTGCTGCCCGGCCCGGGCAGCGAGGCGGGGGAGTCCCGGGAATACCGCCCCGGCGACGACGTGCGCCGGATGGACTGGCCGGTGACCGCCCGCACCACGATGCCGCACGTGCGGCGTACGGTGGCCGACCGGGAGTTGGAGACGTGGCTGGCGGTCGACCTGTCGGCCAGCCTCGACTTCGGCACCGGACGGTGGCTCAAGCGGGACGTGGCGGTCGCCGCCGTGGCCGCGCTTGCCCACCTCACCGTGCGCGGCGGCAACCGGATCGGCGCGGTGGTCGGCACCGGCGCGACCGCCGGCGGGCCGGGGCGGCTGCTGCGGCTGCCCGCCCGCGCCGGCCGCAAGGAGGCACAGGGGCTGCTGCGGGCCGTCGCCGGCGCCGAGATCCGGCCCGGTCGCGGTGACCTCGGCGCGCTCGTGGACATGCTCAACCGGCCACCACGGCGGCGCGGCGTGGCGGTGGTGATCTCCGATTTCCTCTCGCCCCCGGCGCAGTGGGGCCGTCCGCTGCGTAAGCTGCGGGTCCGCCACGACGTGCTGGCCGTCGAGGTGGTCGACCCGCGAGAGTTGGAACTGCCCGACGTGGGGGTGTTGCCGGTGGTCGATCCGGAGAGCGGCGAGCTGCACGAGGTGCAGACCGCCGATCCGGGGCTGCGCCGCCGGTACGCCGAGGCGGCGACCGCCCAGCGTGGGGCGATCTCCGCCGAGCTGCGCGCCGCGGGCGCGGCCCACCTGCGCCTGCGTACCGACCGAGACTGGCTGCTGGACATGGTGCGTTTCGTCGCCGCGCAGCGGCACGCCCGCACCCGAGGGACGACCCGATGATTCGTTTTCTGCAACCGTGGTGGCTGCTGGCCGTGCTGCCGGTGCTCGCCCTCGCCGCCGCGTACGTCTGGCGGCAGCTGCACCGCCGGCGGTACGCCCTGCGCTTCACCAACGTCGACCTGCTGCGCACCGTCGCGCCCAAGGGGCTCGGCTGGCGCCGGCACGCGGCGGCGACCGCGTTCCTGCTCTGTTTGCTGGTGCTGGCCACCGGGCTGGCCCGGCCGGCGATCGACACCCGGGAGCCACTGGAACGGGCCACCGTGATGCTCGCCATCGACGTGTCACTGTCCATGCAGGCCGACGACGTGGCGCCGAACCGGCTGGAGGCGGCGCAGGAGGCGGCGAAGCAGTTCGTCGGCGAGTTGCCGGAGAGCTACAACCTGGGGCTGGTGTCGTTCGCCAAGTCGGCGAACGTGCTGGTGCCGCCGACCAAGGACCGGGGCGCGGTGACCACCGCCATCGACGGGTTGGTGCTGGCCGAGGCCACCGCCACCGGCGAGGCCGTGTTCACCTGCCTGGAAGCGATCCGGTCGGTGCCGGCCGACGGCGCCGCGGGCATCCCGCCGGCCCGGATCGTGCTGCTCTCCGACGGCTACCGCACCTCCGGCCGCTCGGTGGAGGAGGCGGCGGCGTCGGCGCAGGCGGCGAACGTGCCGGTCTCCACCATCGCGTTCGGCACCGACTCGGGTCAGGTGGACATCGGCGGCCAGCTCCAGCGGGTGCCGGTGGACCGCACCGCGTTGTCCCAGTTGGCGGAGACCACCCAGGGCTTCTTCTACGAGGCCGCCTCGGTGAACGAGCTGAAGCAGGTCTATCAGGACATGGGCAGCTCGATCGGCTACCGCACGGAACCGCGCGAGATCATCCAGTGGTACGCCGGGATCGCGTTGCTGCTGGCGCTCTGCGCGGGTGGGCTGAGTCTGCTCTGGACGTCGCGCCTGATCTGAGCCGGGCCGGGCCGGTGGCGGTCAGTGACCGCCACCGGCCAGCACGAACAGGACCGCCACCCAGACGGCGGCGAGGGTGAATCCCAGCGGTGCGGCGTAACGGCTCATGGTTGTGCTCCGTGGCGACGGTCGGCCCGGTGAGGCGGGCCGCGAGGGGGGACGCGGGAAAGACGCACACGAAGTCGTGACCGGGTGCTCCGCCGCGCGGCAGGGCCACCCCCGGCGGTGGTCGCCGGGGAGCGGATGCGGTGCGGAGGGCGGGAAGCGGGTCAGCCGCGTCGACCGAGCCGTGGCTCAGCGGGGCTGACGGTGGGCCCGGCCACGACTGGGAGGATCGCTATCTCGCACAGCGATCACCTCCTGCGGTCGGCGGGGCCCGGAACGCGGGCGCAGACCGGCCCGCAGACGCGATCATCGTACACCGGGGACGGACGTGCCGCGCGCGCGGCCGACCGGTCGACGGTGGCCCTGGTCGACGGGGGCGGCGGGCCCGGGCGGGTTAGCGCTTACCTGTCGGTAACCCCTAGGCTCCGACCGACTGGGAGATCGGCTGAGCAGAGGGGGACCCGTGGCCCGTACCGTGCTGGTGACCGGCGGAAACCGGGGGATCGGCCTGTCCATCGCGCTGGCCTTCGCCAAGCAGGGCGACCGGGTGGCGGTGACCCATCGCGGCGGGGACGCGCCGGAGGGGCTGTTCGGGGTGCGGTGCGACGTGACCGACGCGGAGTCGGTGGACGCCGCGTTCGCCACCGTGGAGGCCGAGCTGGGCCCGGTCGAGGTGCTCGTCGCCAACGCCGGCATCACCGACGACACGCTGCTCATGCGGATGTCCGACGAACAGTTCACCCGGGTGCTCGACACCAACCTGACCGGCTCGTTCCGGGTCGCCAAGCGGGCGTCGACGAAGATGCTGCGGGCGAAGTGGGGCCGAATGATCTTCATCTCGTCGGTGATCGGCCTCTACGGCGGCGCCGGCCAGGTCAACTACGCCGCGAGCAAGGCCGGACTTGTCGGCGTGGCCCGCTCGATCACCCGTGAGCTGGGCGGGCGCAACATCACCGCGAACGTGGTCGCGCCCGGCTTCATCGACACCGACATGACCGCGGCGCTGCCCGAGGAACGCCGCACCGCATACCGCAAGGCCATCCCGGCCGGCCGGTTCGCCGAGCCGGAGGAGGTGGCCGCGGTCGTCACCTGGCTCGCCTCGGACGCCGCCGGCTACATCACCGGCGCCGTCATCCCGGTCGACGGCGGTCTCGGCATGGGCCACTGATCACGAGCACGGAGGAACTGCGCAATGTCCGGACTTCTCGCCGGTAAGCGGCTGCTGGTCACCGGTGTCATCACCGACGCCTCGATCGCGTTCTCCGTGGCGAAGCTCGCCCAGGAGAACGGCGCCCAGGTCGTGCTGACCGGCTACGGCCGCCTCTCCCTGGTGGAGCGGATCGCCAAGCGGCTGCCCGAGCCGGCGCCCGTGATCGAGCTGGACGTCAGCAACGACGAGCACCTGGCCGGCCTGGCCGACCGGGTCCGCGAGCACGTCGACGGGCTGGACGGGGTGGTGCACTCGATCGGGTTCGCCCCGCAGAGCTGCCTCGGCGGCGGCTTCCTCGACGCACCGTGGGCGGACGTGGCGACCGCGTTGCAGGTGTCCACGTACTCGTACAAGTCCCTGGCCATGGCGGCGCTGCCGCTGATGTCCGCGGGCGGCGCCGTGGTCGGCCTCACGTTCGACGCCACCAAGGCGTGGCCGGTCTACGACTGGATGGGCGTGGCGAAGGCCGGGCTGGAGTCCGCCTCCCGCTATCTCGCGTTGCACCTGGGCAAGCAGGGGATCCGCAGCAACCTGGTGGCCGCCGGCCCGCTGCGCACCATCGCGGCCAAGTCCATCCCCGGCTTCGACCAGTTCGAGGACGCCTGGACCGAACGCGCCCCGCTGGGCTGGAACCTCACCGACTCCGAGCCGGCGGCCCGGGCCTGCCTGGCGCTGCTGTCCGACTGGTTCCCGGCCACCACCGGCGAGATCGTCCACGTCGACGGCGGCTACCACGCCATCGGCGCCTGAGATGTAAGGCGGGGCCCCTTCTTAACGTTTCCGGTATAGGAAGGGGCCCCGCTTAACACCCGGCAGCGGAGGCGTTACCGCGCTGAGCAGGGGGCGTCGCACGGGCGTCACGGCGGGCGGGGAAGAATAGAGGCCATGGCGTACGACGCGTTGGTGCTGGTCTCGTTCGGTGGCCCGGAGCGGCCCGAGGACGTGCTCCCCTTCCTCCAGAACGTGACCCGGGGCCGGGGCGTGCCGCCGGAGCGGCTGGCCGAGGTCGCGGAGCACTACCTGCACTTCGGCGGCGTGTCCCCGATCAACAGGCAGTGCCGCGACCTGCTCGCGGCGATCCGCGACGACTTCGCCGCCAACGGCGTCGACCTGCCGGTCTACTGGGGCAACCGCAACTGGGACCCGATGCTCGCCGACACGGTGGCACGGATGCGCGACGACGGGATCACCCGGGCGCTGGCGTTCGTCACCAGCGCGTACGGCGGCTACTCCTCCTGCCGGCAATACCAGGAGGACATCGCCACCGCCCGGGCCGCGGTCGGTCCGGACGCGCCGTCGATCGAGAAGCTGCGTCAGTTCTGGGACCACCCCGGCTTCGTCGAGCCGCACGTCGACGCGGTCCGTAGCGCGCTGGCCCAGCTCGACCCGGCCCGGCGGGACACCACCCGGCTGGTCTTCACCGCGCACTCGATCCCGGCCTCGGCCGCCGCCACCGCCGGCCCGCACGGCGGCCGGTACACCGCCCAGCTCGAGGAGACCGCCCGGCTGGTCCACGCCGCCGCCGCTCCCGACCTGCCGTACGACCTGGTCTGGCAGAGCCGGTCCGGCCCACCGCAGGTGCCGTGGCTGGAGCCGGACATCAACGACCACCTGACCGACCTGGCCGCGCAGGGCGTGACCGGCGTGGTGGTGAGCCCGATCGGCTTCGTCTCCGACCACCTGGAGGTGGTGTGGGACCTGGACACCGAGGCCCTGGAGACGGCGAAGCAGCTCGGCCTGGACTTCGTCCGCGCCGGCACCCCGGGCACCGACCCGCGGTTCGTCGCGATGGTCCGCGAGCTGGTGCGGGAGCGCATCGCGCCGGACGGGGAGCGACTGCGCCGCCGGCTCGGCGAGCTGCCGGCCTGGGACACCTGCCCGGCGCTGTGCTGCGTACCCCCGGCTCGCCGGCCCTGAGTCCGACCGACCACCGACATCCCAGGGACGGACACGATGCATGACCGCAAGCCGGTGCAGAGCTGGCTCACCGACATGGACGGCGTGCTGGTGCACGAGGGGCAGCCGGTGCCCGGCGCGCCGGAGTTCGTCAAGAGGCTGCGCGCCTCGGGCAAGCCGTTCCTGGTGCTGACGAACAACTCCATCTACACCCCGCGTGACCTTCAGGCCCGGCTGGCCCGGATGGGGCTGGACGTGCCGGAGGAGGCGATCTGGTCGTCCGCGCTGGCCACCGCCCAGTTCCTGGCCGACCAGCGGCCGGGCGGGACCGCGTACGTGATCGGTGAGGCCGGCCTGACCACGGCGTTGCACGCGGTGGGATACGTGCTGAGCGACTTCGCCCCGGACTACGTGGTGCTGGGGGAGACCCGCACCTACAGCTTCGAGGCGATCACCAAGGCGATCCGGCTGATCGACGACGGCGCCCGGTTCATCTGCACCAACCCGGACGCCACCGGCCCCTCGGTGGAGGGCGCCCTGCCGGCGGCCGGCTCGGTGGCGGCGATGATCTCCAAGGCGACAGGCGTGGAACCCTACTTCGTCGGCAAGCCCAACCCGATGATGATGCGTTCCGCGTTGAACACCATCGACGCGCACTCGGAGTCGACCGCGATGATCGGCGACCGGATGGACACCGACATCCTCTGCGGGCTGGAGGCCGGGCTGGAGACGATCCTGGTGCTCACCGGGATCAGCAGCCGGGCCGAGGCCGAACGGTATCCGTACCGGCCGTCCCGGATCGTCGGCTCGGTGGCCGACCTGATCGACGAGGTCTGAGCCGGTCCGCCACGGCCACGGCGGTGAGTCGGTCCGCTACGGCCACGACGGTGAGTCGGTCCGCTACGGCCGCAGCGGCGCGTTGCAGGCGGCCACCAGGGCCTGCCGGCAGGCGGTGGTGAGCGGACGCAGCGCGGCGTCCCGCTGCTGCGCCTCGTAGGTGTTCACCGCGCCGCCCGGCGCGCTCTCGCCGGCCAGGGCGAGCACCCGGTCCAGCACGGCGGCGCGGGCGAACAGGCGGCGCGCCCGCGGGTCGAAGCCGGGGGGCAGGTCGGTGCCGCCGTCGGGGCGGCGCAGCGCGGCGAGCGCGCCGGCCAGCTCGGGTCGCCACTGAGCGACGTCCAGCCGGGTCAGCGCCGCGGTCGTCTCGGCCAGCGCGACGGCCAGCTCGGCCTCGGCCTCCGCCGCGCCCGGCGTGGTGAGGGACGCCTTCGGCGCGTCGGCCGGCAGTGGGTGGACCCGCCAGAGCACGGTTTCCCAGGTCATGCCCGAGCCCGAGGTGTGCGTGCGGACTTCGGGCACCAGCCCGAGCCCGCTGGCCACCACGGCCTCGCCGGCCACCAGCGCCGCCCCGGCGAACTCGCCGGGCCCGGGCAGCCCGCGCGGGTCGCCCGGTGCTGGCAGCACCAGGCGGATCTCGTCCGGCGAGTGCTTGGCCAGGCTGGGCAACGCCTCCCGCAGAGACACGTCGGTCCAAGTGCCGGGGGCGTCCGCGACGAGGTGCTCCTCGTCGCCGGCGATGGCGTCGGCGACCTCGTCGAACGGCACCAGGCCGGCGCGCCAGGCACGCACCCAGGCGACGAACCGGCTCGACCGGCGGGCAGCCAGCGTGGCCGCGCCCGTTGCGGGGGAGGACATGCGGAAAGGGTACGTGGTGGCCGCCGCCGCTGTCTCGGCTGCCGCTCCAGTGGCGTGGCCTGCCCCCAACTACCCCCTTCGCACCGTTTCGTGGCGACGGATGTGGGCTCGCCTGGCGCGTCGGCGAGCGACACGCCGGGTGCGGTGGCTAGCGTGGCCGCCATGGTTGGGCGATACGACGGGGACGTGCTGGCGGGCGACTGGCGACGGCGGAAGGCGACCCCCGAGGTCGACGCCGAGCCCGACCTGGTGGTCGAGGACGCCGACTCCGGGTTCTGCGGCGCGGTGGTCGGGTTCGACTCCGGCGCCGTGGTGCTTGAGGACCGGCACGGGCGGCGGCGCAACTTCCCGCTGCTGCCCGCCGCGTTCCTGCTCGACGGCCGGCCGGTCACGCTGCGCCGCCCGGTCCGCGCCCCGGCCCCCGCCGCCCGCCGCCGCACCGCGTCGGGCTCGATCGCCGTGCACGACGTACGCGCGCAGGTCGCCAAGGCCAGCCGGATCTGGGTGGAGGGCGTGCACGACGCCGCGCTGGTCGAGCGGATCTGGGGCGACGACCTGCGGATCGAGGGCGTGGTGGTGGAGCCGTTGGACGGCATCGACGCGCTCGCCGCCGAGGTGCGCGCGTTCGCCCCCGCCCCGGGCCGGCGGCTCGGCGTGCTCGTCGACCACCTGGTCCCCGGCTCGAAGGAGAGCCGGATCGTGGCCCAGGTGACCTCGCCGCACGTGCTGGTCACCGGGCACCCCTACGTGGACGTGTGGCAGGCGGTGCGGCCGTCGGCGCTTGGCATCGCGGCGTGGCCGGTGGTGCCGCCCGGACGCCCGTGGAAGGAGGGCGTCTGCGCCGCGCTCGGGGTGGCCGAGCCGGCGGACATGTGGCGGCACATCCTGTCCCGGGTGGACAGTTTCGCCGACGTGGAGACGCCGTTGATCAACGCCATGGAGCGGTTGATCGATTTCGTCACCTCGCCGTAGTGGTTTGGTTGCTGTCGGGGGTGGTTGCGGTCAGGGCCGGGGGCGACCGTGCCCGGCTCCGGGCGGTCAGGCTTGATCCCTGCGCCGGGCACGGTCGCCCCCGGCCCGTCGGGTGCCGGGTTCGCGGCTCGGTTCCGGCCGCGGTGCGGTGGAGCTGTCGGGGCGCTACGGGTTCGGTGGCGTGGATCGGTCAGAGGTGTGAGTCATCGGTGTCATCAAGTTTGTAGGCCCGGAGACGCGGTCCTTCGTCCCGGCGGGTCGGCGCGGCACGTCGGCGCGCCAGCCCGTAGCTCGGCCCGTGGCTCGGCCGGTGGGGCGGGGGGTGGACGGCGCGAGGGGTCAGGGGGCCTGGTCGGGGGTGCGGGTGAGGAGGAAGGTGGCGATGTCCAGCGCGACGGCCGCGCCGGCGGAGTCGCGGACGACGGTGAGGATCTCGCCGTCCTGCGGACCGGACCGGCCCCGCCAGCGGTCCGGCCCGTCCGGGGCGAAGCGGTGCGCCGGCCGTCCCACCTGCCCGCCGACGAGGTGGCCGGCGGGGTCGGCGCGGAACTCGTACTCCCCGCCCATGAACCACCAGCGACCGGTCAGTTCGGCCAGGTCGGCGGCGGGTGGGTCGGCCGGTCGCCACGGCGCGGGGGCGGCCGGCTCGGCGTCAAGCACCCGGGTGAGCACGTCGCGGGCCAGCCCGGAGATGTGGTGGCCGCCGCGCAGCCCGTACGAGTTGGCGAAGTCCACCACCGCGGTCCGGGTGGGGCGGTGCACGACCAGGCCGGCGACGTAGCCGGGCATCGAGCCGCCGTGGCCGACGTACACCCGGTCGCCGACCCGGTAGAGCTCGATGCCGAGGCCGTGCCCGCCGGTCCACGAGTCCAGGTCGTTGATCACCACCGGCGCGCACATCGCGGTGAGCGTCGCCGGGTCGAGCAGCGCCGGGTCCGGGTCGGCGAGGAACGCCGCCCAGCGGGCCAGGTCCTCGACTGTCGACCAGAGCTGCCCGGCGGGCGCCATCGCCCCGGTCTCGGTCAGCGGCTCCGACCGCAACGTCTCGTGCCAGGGATGGACGACGAAGCCCCGGGCGAACGGCTCGCCCGGGCCGAAGGTGGTGCGGCGCATGCCGAGCGGCGTCAGCAGCCGGTCGGTCAGCAGCTCGATCCAGGGCGTGCCGGTGATCCGCTCCAGCGCGGCGCCGAGCAGCCCGTACGCCAGGTTGGAGTAGTGGTAGACGTGGTGCGGCGGGTAGGCGATCTTGTCCGGGGTCAGCCCGGCGAGCAGGGCGTCCAGGTCCATGCCCGCCGCGCGTTCCCACCACCCGCCGTCCGGCTCGCGTTGCAGGCCGCTGGCGTGCCCGAGCAGTTGGCGGACGGTGAGCGCGCCGACCGGGGTGCCGGGCAGGTGCCGGTCGAGCGGGTCGTCGAGGGCCAGTCGCCCGGCGTCGCGTTGCTGCATCACCAGCACCGCGGTCATGGTCTTGGTGATCGAGCCGATCCGGTACTGGAGGTCGCCGTCGGGCCGGGGCTGCTCGCCGGCGACCGCCAGGTGCGCCAGGGCGCCGTCGCGGACCACGCCGAGGGCCAGCGAGGGTCCGCGTCCCTCCGCCTGGGCGCGGGCGACCAGCAGGTCCACCTGGCGTGCGGTCTCCGGCAGTAGCGCCATCTCGTCCTCCTCGTCGCCGTACGGTGAAATCGAGCCTAGCGATCATGACAGTTCGATGACACGTGACAGGACGTGTCACGATTGGTCACGTGGACGCCGTGTTCTGGATCGTTCTGGGTGTGGTATTGGCCGTCGCCGAGATCTTCACGACGACGCTGTTCCTGATCATGTTCGGGGTCGGGGCGTTCGCCGCCGCGGGTGCCGCGGCGCTCGGCGCGCCGGTGGCGCTCCAAGCGGTGATCTTCGCGGTGGTGTCGGCGCTCTCCCTGGCGCTGGCCCGGCCGGTGATCCGCCGGAACACCCGGTCGGCGCTGGAGAGCGGTGAGCAGCCGTTCGGCGTCGAGGCGATCGAGGGGGCCACCGCGGTGGTCCTGGAGCCGGTGGACGCCGAGCACGGCATGGTCAAGATCGATGGTGAGCTGTGGACGGCCCGGTCGTTCGACGCGACCCAGCGCTATGCGGCGGGCGAGCGGGTGCAGGTGATAAAGGTCCGGGGCGCGACCGCTCTGGTCTGGCAGGACGACATTTCCGCCCCGGGCGAGCTGCCCGAAGCGAGAGGGTGAACCATATGGAGTTTGCAGCGATCCTCCTGATCGCCGTGGCGGTGATCGTCGTGGTGACACTGGCCAAGGCGGTGCGGATCGTGCCGCAGCAGCGCCAGGACGTGGTGGAGCGGCTGGGTAAGTACAAGCGCACCTTGAACCCCGGGCTCAACCTGCTGGTGCCGTTCGTCGACGCGGTGCGCACCAAGGTCGACCTGCGGGAGCAGGTGGTCAGCTTCCCGCCCCAGCCGGTGATCACCTCGGACAACCTGGTCGTCTCGATCGACACGGTGCTCTACTTCAAGGTGGTCGACTCGGTCCGGGCCACCTACGAGATCTCCAACTTCCTCCAGGCGATCGAGCAGCTCACCGTCACGACGTTGCGTAACGTGATCGGCTCGCTGGATCTGGAACGCGCGTTGACCAGCCGCGAGGAGATCAACAGGCACCTGTCCGGCGTGCTGGACGAGACGACCGGACGGTGGGGCATCAAGGTGACCCGGGTCGAGATCAAGGCGATCGAGCCGCCGCCGAGCATCCGCGACTCGATGGAGAAGCAGATGCGCGCCGAGCGGGACCGCCGTGCCGCGATCCTCAACGCCGAGGGGCACAAGCAGTCGCAGATCCTCACCGCCGAAGGTGAGAAGCAGGCCGCGGTGCTGCGCGCCGACGGTGACCGGCAGGCCCGGATCCTCCAGGCGGAGGGCCAGGCCAAGGCCATCCGCACCGTCTTCGACGCGATCCACACCGCCAACCCGAGCCAGAAGGTGCTTGCCTACCAATACCTCCAGGCGCTGCCGCAGATCGCCAACGGCACGGCCAACAAGGTGTGGATCGTCCCGACCGAACTGACCCGGGCCCTGGAGGGCATGGGCGGCGCGCTGGGCGGGCTGGCGAACATGGTCGGCGACCAGCCGTCGCCGGAGGCCGCCAGGACCGCCACCGAGGTCGAGCGGGAGGCCGCCGAGGCGGCCCAGGCCGCGGCCGTCGCGGCGCAGGAGATCCACGACGAGGTACGGGTGGCCGAGGCGCAGGCCACCGGCGGCAACACGCCGCAGGGCCTGCCGGCGCCGGAGCCGGTGTCCCCGGAGACGCTGCTCACCGACCCGGCGGACCAGCGCGAGCGGGGCTGACCAGCAAATCCGAGAATTGCTCATCCGGCGCCCCGGCGCCTGCCACCATCGGTCTGAAGGACGGTGGTGAGCAGGGCCGGGGCGCCGTCGCGTGGCCCGGGCCGCCCCTGAGGCGAGCGAGGTGACGCATGAAGGAACCGGCGAACCGGCTCTTCTCCCGGACCCCGGTCCCCGGCGCGCACGACCCGGGCGGACCGCTCGGCTCCCGGCGTACCGGCGGGGGTTTCGTGGTCCTGCCGTTCGTCTCCGAGCCGGGGCCGGGCGCGCCGGCCACGGACGCGACCTGGGCTTGGTCGGTCCGCCGGTTCGCCCGCGCGGCGGTGTGGCTGCTGCCGGCGTACGCGGTCCTCTACGGCGTGGTGGCGATGGCCAGCGACGGCGGGGTGGGCAACGACCCGTACCCGGCCGACGGCCAGCCGCTCTACCTGGTCGGCTGGGTGGCGTCGATCTGGCTCGGCCTGCTCGCGTTGCTCGCGCTCACCGGCCTGCTCGCGGCCACCCGCTGCCGGCGGGTGGCGCTGGCCGGGCTGCTCGCCAGCATCGGCGGGATGGTGCTGATGCTGCCGTTCGCCGGGCTGGCCGAGCAGACGCCGGTGTTCGGGCTGACCGCGCGCGGCATCGTGCTGTTCGGGGCGACCTGCTACAGCGTGGGCTGGTTCCTCACCGGGTGGTCGGTGGGCCGGTCGGGCATGTTCTCCTACGGCGACGGGATCATGCTGATGATCGCCGCGCCGCTGCTCGGCCTGGGCGGGGCGTTGATCGGGTCGTTGCAGACGTTCGGCGCGATCTTCGTGCTGGTCGCCGGCATCGGCATCGGCTACCGCAGCGGTCGCCTCGTGCCCGAGACCATCGCCCGGGACGCGGCGAGCGCCAGCGTCGCCACGCCCGCCGGGCCGTCCGGCGGTGCGACTCCCGGTGCCGGCGGCGGTCCGCTCGCCGCCGGCTGACCGGAGGTCCCTACCGCCAGTTCCATCTCTGGTTGTCGGCCGTTCCGCACGTCCAGAGCAGGATCTTCGTGCCGTTCGCGGTGGCCGCCCCGGACGCGTCGACGCACAGGCCGGACTGCGCGCCCCGGATCGTCCCGTCGGAGTTGACGTTCCACTGCTGGTTGGCCTGACCGTTGCAGTCCCAGATGACCACTCTGGTGCCGTTCGTGGTGCCGGCGTTGTACGCGTCGAGGCACTTGTTGCCGTAGATCATGAGCTGCCGGCCGGCGGTGTACGTCCAGGTCTGGTTGCTCGCGCCGGTGCAGTCCCACAGTTGGGCCTGGGTGCCGTTGGTGGTGGCGAAGTTGTTGATGTCCAGGCACCGGCCGGACTGCCGGCCGACGAGCGAACCCGTGCGGGCGCCGCCGCCGGGGTTCTCGGTGCCGGTGACGACGAGCAGGACGGCCTCGCGGGCGGGGACGCTCGCGGTGTAGCTGGTCGTGCGGGCGCCCAGGTCGGTGGCGCTCCACACGTTGCGCACGGTCGCGCTGGCGCCCAGCCCGAGGTCGGCGAAGCGGGTCGTGATGTTCGCCGTCGAGCCGGTGCGGTTGAGCAGCATCACCGCCCGCCGGCCGCCGGTGGCGAGCACCTTGCTGTAGACCTGGAGCCCGGCGGCGTCCTCGGCGACCTTGACGCCCTGGCGGCCCAGCGGGTCCTGGTCGATGGCGACGACCTCCGGGTTGCCGAGGATGGCCCGGGTCTCCGCGGACATGGTGGTGAGGTTGTTGCCGGCGAGCAGTGGGGCGCCGGAGATCGCCCACAGGCTCAGATGGGTGCGGTTCTGCGCCGCGCTGAACCCGGGCATGCCGGCGACGAGCATGTCCGGGTCGTTGTAGTGGCCGACGCTCTGCGCGGCGGGGTGCTGCGCGGAGTCGAAGTTCGCCAGCACGCGGTCCATGGACGGCTGCTGGCCGTAGTAGATGATGTCGCCGCTGGTGCGCCACATGGTGGACATGCCGGGTGCCCAGTCCCACGGGCTCTGCACGCCCCAGTTGCAGACCGACAGCACCATCGGCCGGCCGGTCTGCGCGGTGGCGCGGGCGATCGAGTCGCTGATGGCCTGGTAGGCGGTGCGGGGGTTGAGCCCCTCGGCGGAGCCGCCGCACCAGTCGACCTTGACGAAGTCGAAGCCCCACCGGGAGAACGCCAGGAAGTCCTGGTCGTAGTGGCCCTCGCTGCCCGAGCCGGGCGCCGCCGGCCGGCCGGTCGGGTAGTAGTAGCCGCAGCCGTCGCGGCCGGCGTCGGTGTAGATGCCCGCCTTCAGGCCCTTGCTGTGGATGTAGTCCGCGATGGCGCTCATCCCGCCGGGCCACTCGGCGGTGTCCACGGTGATGTTGCCGGCGGCGTCCCGGGTGCCCTGCCACCAGCCCTCGTCGATGTTGACGTACTCGTAGCCGGCGGCGGCCAGGCCGCTGGACACGAGGCTGTCGACCTGCGCCTTGATCACGTTGTAGTTGATCTTCGCGGCGAACGTGTTCCACGACGCCCACCCCATCGGTGGCCGGCTCACCACCGGCTCGGGTGTCACGGCTGCCGCCTCGGTCGCCGCCTCGGTCGCGGTCGCCTCCGCCGTGGCCGCCCCGGCCGGCGTCGGCGCCACCGCCGTCGCGGCCAGGGCGAGGGCCACGGCCGCCACGACCCGCTCGATCGGACCTCTCATCGGACGTTCCTTCCGGTTCGGGGTGGGTTGGGGGAGCGTGGTTATTGTTAGCGTTAACATAGTTGTGTGTCAATCATGTTGCGTCCGTCACGCGCGCGAACGGACAGGCGGGACACGCGGGGTGATCGGGCGCCAGGCAGCCGCGGTTACCGGTGAATTTGCTGACAACCCGACGCCGAGGGTGGTCGGAACGCCGCTTTCGCGGCAATCCTGGAGTCCATGCCGTCTTCCCGGTCGCCGCTCGCGCGGCTCCTCACCGTGCTGCTCGCGGGCCTGCTCGCCGGGCTCGTCCTCGCGCTCGCCGCGCTCCCGACCGGCCTGCTCGGCGGATTCGTCGTCAAGGCGGGCCTCGGCGCGTACGCGGAGCTGCCCGACGCGCTGCGGACCCCGGTGCAGCCGCAGCGCTCCTACCTCTACGCCAACGACGGCACGACGCTGCTCACCACGTTCTACGACGTCAATCGCACCGACGTGCCGCTGGCCGAGATCGCCCCGGTGATGCGCCAGGCGATCGTCTCGGCCGAGGACCGGCGGTTCTACTCCCACGGCGGCGCCGACCTGCGCGGCATCGCCCGCGCCCTGGTGGCCAACGTGAAGGGCGGCGGAACCGAGCAGGGCGGCTCCACGCTGACCATGCAGTACGTCCGCAACGTGCTCAAGACCGACCCGAACCGGACCGCCGAGGAACGGCAGGCCGCCACCGAGCAGACCGTT
Organism: Micromonospora sp. WMMD975; assembly: GCF_029581215.1. Lineage (NCBI taxonomy): Bacteria > Bacillati > Actinomycetota > Actinomycetes > Micromonosporales > Micromonosporaceae > Micromonospora > Micromonospora sp. WMMD975. The sequence continues at coordinate 3,627,434 of NZ_CP120739.1, read as the reverse complement.
GGGCGCAAGCTCCAGGAGATCCGGTACGCGAACGCGCTGGAGCAGTCGCTGTCCAAGGACGAGATCCTCAACCGCTACCTCAACATCGCGTACTTCGGGTCCGGCGCGTACGGGGTCGCCGCCGCCAGCCAGCGCTACTTCGGCACGGCCCCGGCCGACCTGACCCTGGGCGAGGCGGCGCTGCTCGCCGGCCTGGTCCAGTCGCCCGACGAGTACAGCCCGATCGACGGCGACAAGAACAAGGCGCTCGCCCGCCGGGCGTACGTGCTCGACTCGATGGCCGAGACCGGCGCGATCACCGCGCGGCAGGCCGCGGCGGCCAAGGCCGAACCGCTCACGTTGCACCCGACCGCCCAGCCCAACGGCTGCACCGCGACCGCGCAGGGCCACGACGACTGGGGCTTCTTCTGCGACTACCTGCGCCAGTGGTGGCTCACCCAGCCGGCCTTCGGCGACACCCCGCAGGAACGCGAGCAGGCGCTGCGCCGCGGCGGCTACCGGGTGGTCACCACGCTCGACCCGAAGATCCAGCAGACCGCGCAGGCGCAGGCCACCAAGGTCTACGGGTACGACGACAAGCGCGCGCTGCCGATCGCGGCGGTCGAGCCCGGCACCGGCCGGGTGCTCGCCATGGCGGTCAACCGGCACTACAGCCTGGCCGACAACCCCGGCGGGCAGGGCAACCACCCGAACACGGTCAACCCGTTGATCTCCGGCGGCGCCAGCGTCGACGGCTACCAGGCCGGCTCCACGTTCAAGCTGTTCACCATGCTGGCCGCGCTGGAGGCGGGCAAGCCCCTCGCCACCGGCTTCGACGCGCCGGCCAAGCTGCCCACCCGCTACGCCTCCGACGACGAGGGCAACTGCGACGGCACGTGGTGCCCGGGCAACGCCAACCCCGAGTGGATGGACGGCTACCGGATGATGTGGGACGGCTTCGGCCGCTCCGTCAACACGTACTTCGTGTGGCTGGCCGAGCAGGTCGGCGAGGACAAGGTGGTGGAGATGGCGCAGCGCCTCGGCATCACGTTCCGGGCCGACTCGGACGCCGCGTTCGCCCGCGACGACGCCGCCAACTGGGGGGCGTTCACCCTCGGCGTGGCCGCCACCACCCCGCTCGACCTGGCGAACGCGTACGCGACGGTGGCCGCCGAGGGCACATACTGCTCGCCGTTGCCGGTGGCCTCGGTCACCGGGTCCGACGGCGCGACGGTCGACGTCGGGCAGCCGGACTGCAAGCGGGTGCTGGAGCCGGACGTGGCCCGGGCGGCCACCGACGCGGCCCGCTGCCCGGTGGGCCAGCAGTCGGCGTACGGGCAGTGCAACGGCGGCACCGCCACCGGCGTCGACGGGATCGTCGGTCGGCCGGTGGCCGGCAAGACGGGCAGCTCGGAGCGGAACGCCACCGAGACGTTCGTCGGGTTCACCCCGCAGGTCGCCGTCGCCGGCATCGCGGCCAACCCGGACGACGCGGCCGACCTGGTCGGCTCCGCGGTGCAGACGAAGGTGATCGACGCGGTGGCCCGGGTGATCAAGACGGCGGTCACCGGCAAGCCGGTGCAGGACTTCACCGCGCCGAGCCGCGACCTGGCCGGCACCCCCCAGCGCCCACAGCCGCGCCCGCAACCCGAGCAACCCACCCCGCCCCGCGACGACAACCGCAACCTCCCGTCCGACCTCCTCCGCTGGCTCCAGGGCCGGGGATAAGGAGGGGCCCCCGCTTAACGCTTTCGGTATAGGCGGGGGCCCCTCCTAACACGTCTCCCGGATACTCGCGGCAGGGTGTCGGATTCGGGGAGGGTGGCTCCGACCCGCAGGGGAGGGCGCCCGAACCGCGGGCGCACAGGTGAGCGGAGGAGCGCAGCATGGGCAAGACCATCTACTGGGTGCACCAGTCGGTCGACGGCTTCATCGAGGGGCCGAACGGTGAGTTCGACTGGCCGGCGATGGGGGACGAGCTGTCCGCGTACTCCATCGGGTTGTCCGAGCGGGCCGACGCCTTCGTCTACGGGCGGCGGGTGTGGGAGATGATGTCGTCCTACTGGCCGCAGGTCGAGTCGATCTCCGACCACCCGCACGACCTGGCGTTCGCGCCGATCTGGCGGCGTACCCCGAAGGTGGTCGTCTCCCGCACGCTCGCCGAGGCCGACCACGGCGCCCGGGTGGTCGGCGGCGGGGACCTCGCGGCGGAGTGGGCCGAGGTGCGTGCGCGGTTCGGCGGGGATCTGCTGGTCACCGGCGGGACCGGCGCGGCGACGGCGCTGGCCGCGCTCGGGCTTGTCGACGAATACCAGGTGATCGTGCACCCGGTGCTTCTCGGCGGCGGGCGGCAGGTGCTGCCCGACCTGGCCCGCCAGGAGCTCAGGCTGGTCGAAACGCGCCCGTTCGACGGCCGCGCGGTGCTGCTGCGCTACCAGCGGGCCTGACCGGCCGGCGGCGGGTGCGGCAGGTCAGCGGCCGGGGGTACGGCAGAATCGTGCGGTGCCCGTCCACGAGATCACCGACCCCGACGACGACCGGATCGCCGACTACCGCGCGTTGACCGACGTGGAGCTGCGGACCCGCTGGGAGCCCCCGCACGGGCTGTTCATCGCCGAGGGGGAGTTGGTGCTGCGGCGGGCGCTGCGGGCCGGCTACCCGGCCCGGTCGTACCTGGTCGACGCGAAGCGCGCGGACCAGCTCGCCGACCTCGACACCGCAGACGCCCCGGTGTACGCGGCCACGCCGGACGTGCTCCAGCGAGCCACCGGCTTCCACGTGCACCGGGGCGTACTCGCGTCGTTCCACCGCAAGCCGGTGCCGTCGGCGGCGGAGGTGCTGGCCGCCGCCGGGCGGGTGGTGATCCTGGAGGACGTGAACAACCACACCAACCTGGGCGCGATCTTCCGGGCTGTGGCGGCGCTCGGGGTGGACGCCGTGCTGCTGTCGCCGACCTGCGCCGACCCGCTCTACCGGCGCAGCGTCCGGGTCAGCATGGGCGAGGTGTTCGCGGTGCCGTACGCGAAGCTGGAGAGCTGGCCGGCGGGCCTGGAGCAGGTGCGGGCGGCGGGGTTCACCGTGCTCGCGATGACGCCGGCGCCGGACGCCGTGCCGATCCAGCGGCTTACCGCCGACCAGCGGGCCCGGGCGGCGTTGCTGCTGGGCGCGGAGGGCGCCGGGTTGACCGGGGCGGCGATGGCGGCCAGCGACGTGCGGGTGGTGATCCCGATGCGCCGGGGCGTGGACTCGTTGAACGTGGCCGCGGCCACCGCGGTGGCCTGCTGGGAACTCGGTCGGGACGATCCGCTTGCATGACCATGCGCGTTGACGCATAATCTTCCTTGTGTCCAAGGTTCTCACCTCCCTGCCCATCGGCGAACGCGTCGGCATCGCCTTCTCCGGCGGCCTCGACACCTCTGTCGCGGTCGCCTGGATGCGCGACAAGGGCGCCGTGCCCTGCGCCTACACCGCCGACATCGGCCAGTACGACGAGCCCGACATCGCCTCCGTGCCGGGTCGCGCGCTCAGCTACGGCGCCGAGGTCGCCCGGCTCGTCGACTGCCGCGCCGCCCTGGTCGAGGAGGGCCTCGCCGCGCTGACCTGCGGGGCCTTCCACATCCGCTCCGGCGGGCGGGCCTATTTCAACACCACCCCGCTGGGCCGCGCGGTCACCGGCACCCTGCTGGTCCGCGCGATGATCTCCGACGACGTCCAGATCTGGGGCGACGGCTCGACCTTCAAGGGCAACGACATCGAGCGGTTCTACCGGTACGGCCTGCTGGCCAACCCGCAACTGCGGATCTACAAGCCGTGGCTGGACACCGCCTTCGTCACCGAGCTGGGCGGGCGCAAGGAGATGTCGGAGTGGTTGCTCGACCGTGACCTGCCCTACCGGGACAGCACCGAGAAGGCCTACTCCACCGACGCCAACATCTGGGGCGCGACGCACGAGGCGAAGACGCTCGAACACCTCGACACCGGCATCGAGACGGTCAGCCCGATCATGGGGGTCCGGTTCTGGGACCCGGCCGTGGAGATCCCCACCGAGGACGTCACCATCGGCTTCGACCAGGGCCGCCCGGTGACGATCAACGGCAAGGAGTTCGGCAGCCCGGTCGACCTGGTGCTGGAGGCCAACGCCATCGGCGGCCGGCACGGCCTGGGCATGTCCGACCAGATCGAGAACCGGATCATCGAGGCCAAGAGCCGGGGCATCTACGAGGCGCCCGGCATGGCGCTGCTGCACGCCGCCTACGAGCGGCTTGTCAACGCCATCCACAACGAGGACACCCTGGCCAACTACCACACCGAGGGCCGCCGCCTGGGCCGGCTGATGTACGAGGGACGCTGGCTGGACCCGCAGGCGCTGATGCTGCGCGAGTCGTTGCAGCGCTGGGTCGGCACGGCCGTCACCGGCGAGGTGACGCTGCGGCTGCGCCGGGGCGAGGACTACTCGATCCTGGACACCACCGGCCCGGCGTTCAGCTACCACCCGGACAAACTGTCCATGGAACGCACCGAGGACTCGGCGTTCGGCCCGTCCGACCGGATCGGCCAACTCACCATGCGCAACCTGGACATCGCCGACTCCCGGGCGAAGCTGGAGCAGTACGCCTCGCTCGGCATGGTCGGCGGCGCCGGCACGCAGCGGATGGTCGGCGCCGCGCAGGCGGCCTCGACCGGGCTGATCGGCGCGATGCCGGAGGGCGGCGCGGAGGCCATCGCCTCCCGGGGCGTCCCGTCGGCGGCCGACGAGTGGCTCGACCGCGCCGCGATGGAGTTCGGCGTCGACTGAGCCGCGCGCGGGGCGGGCCTGCGGCATCGGCGGTGACGCAGGGTAGCGTGTCGCCCGTGTTCCCTACCGTGCGTGAGGTGCTCGCCCTGGAGCCGGTACGGCACGGCGCGCCGCGCCTCGTCGCCGGCGACGCCGGGCTGGACCGCCCGGTGCGCTGGGTGCACGTGGCCGAGGTGCCCGACATCGCCACCCTGCTCGGCGGCGGCGAGCTGGTGCTGACCACCGGGATCGGACTGCCCGCCGACGACGCCGGCCTGCGCGCGTTCATCGGCGACCTGGCCGACGTCGGCGTCTCCGGGCTGGTCGTCGAACTGGGCCGCCGCTACGTCAGCGGGGTGCCCCGGGTGATGGCCGCCGCCGCCGAACGGCGCGGACTGCCCCTGATCGAGCTGCGTCACGGCACGCCGTTCGTCCGGATCACCGAGGCGGTGCACGCGCTGATCGTGGACGCCCAGCTCACCGAACTGCGCGCCACCGAGGAGATCCACCAGCGGTTCACCGAGCTGTCCGTGGAGGGTGCCGAACCGGCCGAGGTGCTGCGCCAGGCAGCCGAACTGGCCGGCTGCCCGGTGGTGCTGGAGAACCTGTCCCGGCAGGTGCTCGCGTACGACCCGGCGGGGGAGAACGCGGAACTGCTGCTGGACGGCTGGGAACAGCACTCCCGGCGGATCCGCCCCGCCGGGCGCACCGCGTACGACCCGGACAGCGGCTGGCTGGTCACCACCGTCGGCGCGCGCGGGCAGGACTGGGGGCGGCTGCTGCTGCGCTGGCCGGCGGCCGAGGCCGCCCCGCCCACCCGGCTCACCATCCTGATCGAACGGGCCGCCTCCACGCTCGCCCTGGGCCGGCTGATCCGCCGCGACGCCGAGGGCCTGGAACGGCAGATCCACCGCACGCTGCTGACCGCGCTCATCGACCACTCCCGCCCGGTGGACGAGGTGGCGCTGCGCGCCAAGGCGCTCGGCGTCACCCTGGACCGCCGGCACCTGGTCGGCGTGGTGGTCCGGCACCGCAGCGACGACCCGGCCGGCGACGCCGCCGCGCCGGGCGCCGACACCGGCCCGGAGGCCGGCCCGGCCCGGCTGCGCGACCTCGCCGAGGCCGTCGGCCAGGCCGTGCGGGAGGCCAAGCTCACGGCGCTGACCAGCGCCGTCGACGACCAGGCCGTGGGCGCGCTGCTGGCGCTGCCCGACCCGGCCGCCGAGGAGAAGTCGCTCGCCGCGTTCACCACGGCGTTGCGTCGGGTACGCCTCGACGCCGCCCCGGTCCGCCCGCCCGCTCCCCACCCAGCGCGTCCGGTCGACGGGGTTGTTCGCGGTGCGGCTGGTTCGGGGCGTCCGGTCGACGGGGCTGTTCGTGGTGCGGCGCGTCCGGTCGACGGGGCTGTTCGTGGTGCGGCGCGTCCGGTCGACGGGGCTGTTCGTGGTGCGGGGCGTCCGGTCGACGCTCCTGTTCGTGGTGCGGCGCGTCCGGTCGACGTTCCGGCCCGACCGGCGATCGTCGTCGCGGCCGGCTCCGGGGTGGGCAGCCTGCGGGAGGCGCGCCGGTCACTTGTCGAGGCGCGGCAGATCGCCGAGGCGGCCCGGCGGGACCCGCGGGACCTGCCCTGCTTCCGGCTGCCGCACGTCGGGCTGGCCGGACTGCTGCACCTGCTGCGCGACGAGCCCCGGCTGCAGACGTTCGTCGAGCGGGAACTCGGTCCGCTGCTCGCCTACGACGCCCAGCACCCCCGCGAGCAGCTCCTCGACGCCCTACGGGCATACCTGGAGCAGGGGCGGAACAAGTCGGCGGCGGCATCGGCGGCGCACCTGTCCCGCCCCGCCTTCTACGAGCGGCTGGCGCGCATCGGCCGCATCCTCGACGCCGATCTCGACTCGGTCGACAAGTGCCTCTCCCTGCACGTGGCCCTGCTGGCCCTGGACGCCGTCCGCCCCATCTGACCCCCGCCTCCACTGCGGCGATCATGAAGTTGACGGCGGTGTTGATCTCCATTCATGCCGTCAACCTCATGATCACTCTTGGGCTGTCCCTCGTCCGGCCGCCGGCGCTGGTCGGGGTAGGTCAGGTGAGGGACTGGAGGGCCTTGGCGTAGGGGGCGGGGACGAAGCTCGGGCCGGCGGGGGTGAAGACGTCGGAGGTGGACGCCGCCTGCCAGGCGGTGTCGGGCAGCTCCGCGACCAGGGCGCGGACCACCGGGGCGTCCCGCCACTGCTCCTGCTCGGCGAGCAGGCTCAGCGCGACCACCGACTCCTCCACCTCGCCGACGCACTCGAACGGCTTGTGCCCGTCGATGCCGAGCAACTCCCGGTAGCCGGGGAGCTGGGACTCGTCGGCCAGCAGGTCACCGCCGAAGATGCCGGTGAGCCGCTCGCGGGGCATGAACGGGGCCATGGCCAGGAAGACGAACCGGCACTTCGGGCAGTCGCGGCACCAGCGTTCGCTCGCGTCGCGCAGCTTGAACGCGGCGTTGCAACTGGTCACCACCGCGTCGTACCTGTCGATCTCGGCGAACAGTCGGGCGATGTGCAGCTCGGACAGGGAGCGCAGGAGCGAGAAGTACGGCTCGGTGAGCCCGGCGTGCTCGGCCAGCGCGGCACGCAGCAGCCCTTCCGCCTCGACGCCCTTGGACCACTGGTGGTTGATCTCGTGGCCCTGCCAGAGGAGGTTCGGGTCGGACGCGGACCGCTCGTTCGACATCACCACCGGCCCGAGCCCGTGCAGCACGGCGGTGGCGACCGCGATCAGCGAGTTGATCGCGGTGACCGGGATGTGCCCGTTGCGCGCGCCGGCCGCGTTCAGCTCGAACAGCGCCGGGTCGAGCCGGCGCCGGGCGGCGAGCGGCACCAGGTCGGACGCCTCGTTGACGGAGACGATCACGTGGTTCGGGTTGACCGAGAAGGGCACCGGGTCGAACCCGGCCCGGCGTAGCGCCTCAAGCGTGACGATGGAGTCCTTGCCGCCGCCGACGGCGGACAGCGGACGGCGGTCCGAGTTGTCGAGCGGGGCAGCCGCCTCGACCGAGCCGGCCGGCACCTCGGGCCGCAACGTCAGCACGTACGGCAGGTCGTTGCGGTAGGCGTACTCGGCGAGGCCCTTGGTGTAGACGGCGGTGACCAGCTCGACGGCGGCGGTGCCCAGCGGCGCGGGCAGCACCAGCCGGGGCGGCGCGGCGGCCTTGTAGTAGCTGACGCCGGCGACCACGTGCAGCAGCTCCAGCACCCGGCCGAGCGTGGCGGCGGTGGCGTCGGAGACCGGCTCGGCCGGCAGCGGGAGCGTGATCACCTCGGTGAACCGCTGCTCGCCGTCGGGACCGGTCAGGGCGTAGTCGAACAGGACCTCGCCGGTGGCGAAGTCGATCGAGTAGGACGGGAAGGTGAAGGCGTCCATCCGCCGGAGCTGCTCGTTGGGCACACGCCATACTACAGCGTGTCTCAAAAGTCCGTTGGTTCATGAGACACCGCCCTTCTCGGGCGTCCCTGCGTCACGGGTGTCCGTGGCGGTGGGGTTCCTCCGTCGTCAGGACTGGTTGCACCGGCGCTTGGGCGCTGGCCAGAGCCGGTCCCTCGGGAGGCGTTGGTGACCGGGCCTCGTGCTTCGGGGTCCCGGGTCTGGGCGTGGCGTTGCTCGGCCCAGACGGCGAGGTTGACCGCTGCGTTGACGTCCCGGTCCGCCGTATGCCCGCATTCGTCGCAGCGGAAGACGCGTACGGACAGGGGTGGGGCGGGGCCGATGATGCGGCAGGCACTGCACATTCTTGTGGACGGGTACCCGCGGGGTGCCCGGATGACCTGCCCGCCCCGCCAACGTTGTTTGTAGCCGATGATGCGGGCCAGTTCAGCCCAACCCGCATCGGAGATGGCGGCGGCCAGACGCCGGTTGCGCAGCAGACCGGCGGTATACAGATCTTCCAGAGCCAACCGGTCGTGGGTCTTGACCAGCTGGTTGGCGACCTTGTGCAGAAAGTGACGACGTACATGCGCGACACGATGGTGGGCACGAGCGAGCCGGGTGACAGCCTCGGCCCGATTGCGGGAGCCTCGCCGTTTGCTGGTGACCTGGCGGGACAGCCGGCGTAGCCGAGGCAGGGCGGTCCGCAGCGGGCGCGGTGAATCAGTGACGCGCAGCCGCTGTCGGCCGGTGGTGTCGGCGGCCACCACGAGGGCAGTGAGGCCGCGGTCGATGCCTACCCAACCACTACCGTCAGCGTCGGGGCGTGGCGGGTGCTGCCGGGCGGGATGCAGGTCGGCCGCCTCCACTGTCACGGTGGCGGTCCATCGGCCGGACCGGCAGGAGACGGTGGCATACCGGGTGTGGGCTCGGCCCATGCGAATCATCCGCCGTAGTCGGCGCGTGTCCTCCCGTACCCTCAGGGCTCCGATCCTCGGCAGACAGATACTCCGAGTGCCCGCCGTCGGATCCCCCACTCGGATGCTCACCCGACCCGTCTTGGTCTTGCAACGGATCCGGAACGACGGCTGGGTGCGGCTCTTGCGTTTGAATGTCGGGAACCCCACCCGGCGACCTGGCCGCTTTCCCCATCGCGAGTCGGCCCAGGCGGCCAGGGCGCGGCCCAGGTCGACAGCGGCTTCCTCACACACCTGCTGACACACCTGGGCACGCCACGACAATCCCGTCGCCGTGATCTCGGCCGAACCGGCCGAGTCGACTACTAAGCGGCGGCCCGCCTGTGCCGAGACCTTCCACGAGTTGAACGCGTTGATCAGGTCGAAACCCGACCACGGCACCACCACCGACCCGCCCCGGTGTTTGGCATCCAGGACGTCCTTCACCAGAGCCAGGCACTGGTTGAACGCGAACCGAGCCGCCCCCGTGTGACGGACCAACACCGCCACCTGCGACGGTGACGGGTCAGCTGTGAACCGGAACGCGGTAAACCTCCCCACAGCCCCACAGCATGCCTGCCACCTCCGACACAACAGTCAGCGTTGCGGCAGGATGGGGGGAAAATCCCTGCCTCTGACGAACGGCCGGTGCCGGGAGTGGCAACAGCGGCCGCCGGCCGTTCGAACGCCCGTGAACCTCAGCCTGTATAGGCTGCAATCGCCCTCATCCTTCATGAGGGGGAGGACGTCAACGAGGAGAGCCCGTGCGCCTGTCTGATCTGCGCGGACGTCATGTCGCCGTCTGGGGCGCCGGCCGTGAGGGCCGGGCCGCGGTGGTCGCGATCGCCGCGCACGCCCCGGCGGGTCTGGTCGCCGTCGACGACAGCGCGAACTTCCTCACCCTGCCCTGGGAGGGTCCGCTCGCCGCGGCGGCGCCGCTGGTGACCGGCGAGGAGGGCTTCGAGCGGCTGGCCGCCGCCGACGTGGTGGTCCGCTCGCCGGGGGTGCCGAACACCCACCCGTGGATGGGCGAGCTGCGCCGCCGGTCCGTCCCCGTGACCCAGGGCAGCGCGCTCTGGATGGCCGACCACGCCGACCGGACCGTCGGGGTGACCGGCAGCAAGGGCAAGAGCACCACGTCCAGCCTGATCAGTCACCTGCTCACCGCGATGGACCGGCCGAACGTGTTCGGCGGCAACATCGGGGTGCCGCTGCTCGACCTGCCCGAGGCCGAGCTGTACGTGCTGGAGCTGTCCAGCTACCAGTGCGCCGACCTGACCGACTCGCCCCGGGTGGCGGTGGTGACCGCGCTCTTCCCCGAGCACCTGGACGCGCACGGCGGCGAACGGGAGTACTACCGGGACAAGCTCAACCTGGTCGCGCACGGCCCGCGCACCGTGGTGGTCAACGGCGCCGACCCGCGACTGGCCGTGGAGCTGGGCGACCGGGCCGCGGTCCGGGCCGGCTCGCCGGACACCACCCACGTGGCCACCGGCCCGGACGGCACGCCGTGGTTCCACATGCGCGACGCCCCGCTTTTTCCGCGCGCGGTGCTGCCGCTCGTCGGCCGGCACAACGAGGGCAACCTGTGCGTCGCGCTTGCCGTGCTGGACGCGCTGGGCGTGGACGTGGTCGCGCGGCGGGACAGCCTGGCCGTGGCGGTCGCCGAGTTCCAGGGGCTGGCCCACCGGCTCACCGAGATCCCCGACCCGTCCGGGCTCACCTTCGTCGACGACACGCTCGCGACCAGCCCGTACGCGGCCATGCACGCGATCGACGCGTACGAGGGGCGGCCGTTGACCGTGATCGTCGGCGGCACCGACCGGGGGCTCGACTACGCGCCGTTGCGGGAGCACCTCGCCGAGCGGGAGATCACCGTGATCGGCATCCCGGACAGCGGCCCCCGCATCGTGGCGGCGCTGGCCGGGTTGCCGGCGGTGCGCACCGAGGTGGCCGAGGACCTGGTCGCCGCCGTCGGGCTGGCGCGCAAGCTCACCCCGGCCGGCGGGGTGGTGCTGCTGTCCCCGGCCGCGCCGAGCTACGGCCGGTTCCGCAACTTCGAGCACCGCTCGGAGGTGTTCGCCCAGGCGGTGGCCGACACCGCCCGCTGAGTCACCCGGCGGGCAGCGCGTCGTCGGCGGGTTCCGGTGCCGCGGGCGCGGGCGCCGGTCGTTTGTCCGGGGTCCAGGCGAACGCGAGCGCGCCGCCGACAAGCGCCAGCAGCATGCCGATCAGGAAGCCGCCCAGGTTCGAGGTGAGCCAGGAGGCCAACCCGAGCAGCAGGGACAGCAGCGCGTAGAAGACCCGTTGCTGCGGGGTGGCGACGAGCAGCACCCCACAGAGTACGAGGACGGCCGGCACCAGGTACGCGGCCAGTCCCTGCGGTCCGACGTGCAGCAGCACCCCGAGCGGCGCGCGCAGGGTCACGAGCATCTCGACGCCGCCGAGCGCGACGAGCACCCCGGCGGTGAACGGCCGGGCCCGCCGCCAGTGGCGCCACCGTGCCCGGGCGGCCGGCGCCGCGTGTGCTCCGGCGGTCACCTCAGCACCCGTCGGAGCTGAAGCCCATGTGCAGGTTGGGCAGCGTGAACACGGCGGCGGTGGTGGCGTAGTTGTTCTGCCGCAGGTTGGTGATGGTCACCGTGTCGGCCTGTTGGGCGAAGACTCCGGGATTGCCCTTGACGCCGGGGACCTGGTCGACCGTGCTGGCGTCCTGCCCGACGTTGATGTTCTTGAACGAGGCGTTGCCGGCCACCTCGTCGCCGTCGACGACGAGCGTGCGGGCGGTGACCGGCTTGCCGGAGCCGCCGGCGGTGATCCGTAGGTTGATCCCGCCGAGGCTGATGCTCTGGCAGAGATTGGTCAGCTCGGCCTTGTCGATGGCCGACACGATCACCACCACCTGACCGCCGGTGTCGCCCTGGTTGGGGCTGTCCGGGATCATCTGGTCGAGCGTGGCGAACTGCTCGAACCCGGTGCCTTCGAGTTTGTCGGCGGTGACGGTGAACGGCATGCCGGAGATGGCGAACTGCGCGCCGAGCACGCCCTGGGCGGTGAGCACGACCATGCCGGCCGCGCCGGCCGCGACGGTGCCGAGGGTGACGGCGAACCGGCGCCAGCGTACGCCGCTGCTCGGTTGGCCGGACTCGATCGGTGCGGTCTGCTCCGACATGGCGGCTCCCTTTCGAGATCAATTCATCCTCGACGATGTGAATTGCTCGCGCAGGCCGAAGTTACCGCTGAGTAAATGGAGGGTCAACAGATCGTTGCCCGGCATCTGTCAATTGGGGCCAAAGTGAAAAACCGCTGCGGTTTTTGATCCGATCAGGGTGCGCAGGGAGCCACGGTGGTCGGTCCGTCGTCCGGATGGTCCGGCCGGGTGGCCCGGCGCGCGTCCTCGGGGCCGAGGAAGGGCGCGACGGCCGCGTACGTGAGGACCGGCAGCAGCAGCGGCAACTCCTCGGCCCGCCCCTGCGCCACCCGGGCGCGGACCGTCGCGTAGATGCCGCCGACCACCGTGGATGCCAGCACGTCGCGGTCCACCCCGGGCACCGCCGGCCCCGGGTCGGCGCCGGCGAAGAACCAACCGAAGCTGTGCGCCAGCGCGTCCCGCTCCCGGCGCGCGTCCGGACCGGCCGCGTCCACCTCGACGAGCGCCATCCGGGCGAAGGCGGGCACGCTCGCCAACACGTCGAGCAGCGTACGCAGCGCCGCGCGGGCGGCCTCCGGCCAGGCCGGCCCGGCCTCGGCGTAGGCGGCCTCCATGAGCTGCGAGACCACGGCGATGCCGTGCCGGTACGCGGCGAGGAACGCGTCCTGCTTGCCGCTGAACAGGGCGTAGAAGGCCGGCCTGGTGACCCCGGCGGCGTGGCAGATGTCGCTGACGCTGGCGTTGTCGTACCCCCGGGCGGCGACCTCCCGCACCAGCCCGTCGAAGAGGCGGTCGCGCTGGGTCGCCGCCACCTCCTCGGCCGGCACGCGCCGCGGCCCGCGCTTGATCGCCCGGTCCGGATCGCGGCCGTGCCGTGCGCCTGGCAGGGGGGCCGGCGGGGGCGGGCTCTGGATGGTCAAAAGATCGGCCCTCCTTGATGCGTTGACTTTACGACCCTCTGAGGTTTATAACTTTCGACACGCTCAGTTCGCCCACCGTCACCATTGGTGATCTCCACCGAGGGCCCGAACGGCTGTCATTATCGCCGCCCGTCCCCGCCCTCCCGGCTCCATCCACCACGCTGTCCCACCGCCGGAAGGAACAACCATGCCCAGGTACGGACGTATCGGCGCGGGCCTCGCCGCAGTGGCGCTGCTGACCGGACTGGTCGGCGCCGCCCCCGCCACCGCCGCCCCCGCCACCGCACTCGCCAGCGCCGTGCTGACCTATCCCGCCCCCGGCGGCACCGCCGTCTCGGTGGGCGACGTCATCCAGGCCAGCCTGAAGAGCGGCACCAACGCCACCTTCTACTCCTCGGCCAGCGGCAGCACGGGCGTCAAGTGCGCCGCGTCCAGCTTCAGCGCGAAGGTGCTGACCAACCCGACCGCGTCCGGCACGGCCACCGAGAGCCTCACCGCGCAGACGTTCACCAGTTGCACCACGAACGTCTTCGGCACCACCGGCGTGCAGAGCGTGACCGTCAACAACCTGCCGTACACCACCTCGGTCACCAGCGCCGGCGTGGTCACCATCTCCGGCACGGCGGCTGCGCCGATCCAGAGCACCGTCGTGCTGAACTCGCTGCTCGGTGCGATCACCTGCGTCTACCGGACCAGCGCGAACAAGCTCACCGGTGTGGCGGCCAACGCCACCAACTCGATCGCCTTCACCAACCAGACCCTGACCAAGTTCTCCGGCCCGTCGCTCTGCTTCGGCACCGCCTACTTCACCGCCACCTACTCGCCGGTGAAGGACACCAGCAAGACCGGCAGCCCGGGCGTCTACGTCAACTGACCACCGGGCCCACGGCCGGTGCCCGGCGGTTCGCCGGGCACCGGCCCCGCCCCGCGCCCCGCACGCGTGCCGCGGCCGGGTCGACCACGGCCGCCCCAGCCGGATCTGAGCAGTCGCAGCAGCCCCGCGCCGACCAGGTACGCCACGAGCGCCGGGACGGGCAGGCCGAGCGGGTCCGGCGCGCTCTTCGGCGCGAGGCTGTTCAGCAGCAGTCCGGCGACCAGCCCGGCGTACCCGGCGACGGTCAGCGCGGTCCACGCCGGACCGTGCTCGCCGTCGGGCCGCCCCGCCCGGCCGCCGGCCGGGCGGCGGGTGCGGGCCTCGACCGGGCCGAAGACGGCGACCAGGGCCGAGAGCACCACGGTCAGGGCGAGCAGCCACGGGATCCGCCAGGCCCACCACGCCGGCGACCCGACCGGGGGCGTGGGCAGCACACCGAGCGCGTCCAGCAGGCCGACAAGCAGGATCGCGGCCGTCAGGTGCCACAGGAATACGGTGAGCACCACCGCGTTCACCGCGATCACCGCCTGCCACGGGCCGGGCCGGCGCAGCCAACGGCCGGCCGGGCGGCGCAGCAGCAGGATCAGCCCGAGCTGGGTGGTGGCGGCGGCGAGCAGCGCCAGGCTCGGCGGCGCGGCGTTGTCCAGCCGCTCGCCCGGCACGTGCAGCATCGCCACCGGGTACGGCCCGACAACGGTCAGCAGGACCAACGCGGCCACGCCGCCGGTGAGCAGGACTGCGCCGGCCCGGCGGGACAGCGGCAGCCGACGATGGCGGGGAAGCTGGGGTACGCGGGCGTCGTACCAGGCGAAGCCGAGCTGGTGCAGGGCCAGCCAGGCGAACAGGTAGTTGCCGTCGGCCAGTCCGCCCGGACCGAGCAGCCGGCCCAGGTCACCGAGCGCGACGAGACCGACGAGCACCGCCGGCACGGCCAGCCCGAACCGGCGGTGCAGCGCGTACATCGGCGGGGTCAGCCCCACCGCCACGAGATAGGCGACCAGGAACCAGAGTGGGATGGTGGCGAACCAGACCACCGTACGGACCTGGGCCGGCTCGGCGTCGCGTACGGTGGCGACCGCGGCGCCGGCGGTCAGCACCAGCAGCAGCATGGTGGTCGGTCGGACCAGCCGGGCGCTGCGGTCCACCAGCCAGCCGGTCGCGGTCCCGCCCCGGCGGGCGGTGAGAGAGGCGGCGTTGGCGTAGCCGCCGACCAGGAAGAACACCGGCATCACCTGGGCCAGCCAGGTCAGCGGCCAGGCCCAGGGCAGGTCGGCCAGCGCCGAGTGACCGGCCGGACGGCCGTGGTCGTACCCGATCGCGGTCACGCCCCAGTGGCCGAGCACGACCAGGGTGATCGCCAGCGCCCGGAGCAGGTCGACGTAGCGCTCCCGCTCCGGCGGCGTGCGCTCGGCGAGCTGCCGCAGGCGGCGCATGGCCCCAGGCTATGCCAGCTCTCGACGACCGATATGGATAACAGAGTCGCTTGACTGGTAGGAGATCTCCTACCTATGCTGGCGGTCATGTCCGTCACCCGTGTGCAGATCGTTTCCGTGCCCGTCCGCGACCAGGACCGGGCCCGCGACTTCTACGTCGACGTCCTCGGCCTCGACCTGGTCCGGGACAACCCGATGGGGCCCGGTGGCCGCTGGGTCCAGGTGGCCCCGAAGGGCGCCGCGGCCACGCTGACGCTCGTCACCTGGTTCGACAGCATGCCGCCCGGTTCCCTGCGCGGCCTGGTGCTGGAGACCGACGACCTCGACGCCGACGTCACCCGGCTGGGCGAGCGGGGCCTGACGTTCGCCGAGGACGGCGTCCAGGTCGCGCCCTGGGGCCGCTACGTCACGTTCGCCGACCCGGACGGCAACGGCATCGTGCTCCAGGAGACCCGTGTCTGAGTCGGACGTGTTCGCGGCCCTCGCCAACCCCACCCGGCGGGAACTGCTGCGGCTGCTCCGCGAGGAGGGGGAGCAGCCGGTGCAGCGCCTCGCCGACCGCTTCGACATGCGCCGCCCCAGCCTGTCCGAGCACCTGCGGGTGCTCAAGGAGGCCGGGCTGGTCACCGAGCAGCCGGTCGGCCGGCAGCGCTTCTACGCGCTGCGCCCCGAGCCGCTGCGCGAGGTGGCCGACTGGCTCACCCCGTACGAGCGGTTCTGGCGGTCCCGCCTGGCGGGCCTGCGCGAGGTGTTGGACGGGATGCCGGATGGCTGAGCCGACCCGCATCGCGGTGGACCAGTTCCTGCCCCATCCGCCGGCCAAGGTCTGGCGCGCGCTGACCGATTCTGATCTGATCGCCCGTTGGCTCATGCCGAACGACTTCCGGCCGGCCCGCGGGTACCGGTTCACCCTGCAGACCGTCCCGCGCCCCGGGCAGTGTTTCGACGGTACGGTCCACTGCGAGGTGCTGGAACTCGACGAGCCGCACCGGATGCGGTGGGCCTGGCGCGGCGGCCCGCTCGACACGGTGGTCACCTGGACGCTGGCGCCCGAGGGCCGGGGTACCCGCCTGTTCCTGGAACACGCCGGCTTCGACCCGGACGACCCGCTCCAGCGGCGGACGTTCACGCTGCTGGACGGCGGCTGGCGCACCACGGTCTGGACCCGTCTCGCCGACACGCTGGCCGCCCTGCCCTGAGCCGTCCCGGCCCGGCCGGTGGCCGGTGGCCGCGGTCGTCCGTGGTCGTGGTCCGTGGCCGTGGTTCTTGGTCGTGGTTCTTGGTCGTGGTTGGTGGTCGTGGTCCGCCGCCGCCTGGCGCGCCGAACGGGTCGGCGGGCCAGGCTCTGCCGTCCCGGCGCCACGGTGCCGACCGCAGCGACCCCGCGCCTGGTGCCGGCTGAAGGACGGCGGTGCCCGCCCCGGCGTGGCCGTCGGCGGAGGAGGTGGCCGTCGGCGGAGGAGGTGGCCGTCGGCGGAGGAGGTGGCCGTCGGCGGAGAATGTCGCCGTCGGCGGAGGAGGTGGCCGATCGGCGGCTAGAAACTTGATGACGCGGACGATTCAAGGCAACCGGCCGTCGGTGAGCCATCTATGTCATCAAGTTTCTAGGCACCCGAGGGCGGTCCCGCCCTGGCGCTCGGCGAGGCGGCCGGGAGTCACTCACGGGTGCCTCGCCGCGCTGGGAGCAGGAACGACTCGCTCCACCGGCCATCGCTTTCGATGGTGGTGAGCAGTGGTTGCTTCGGCTCCAGGAGGGCGTGGCAGGCACCATCCGTCCGCGCCACCCGCAGAGGGCGTGCGGGGTGCCCGGGGGGCGTGCGGGGACGGGCAGGGTGCCGGGGGAGGGGCGTGCGGGGGCGGGCGGGGTGCGGGTCACGCCGGCGGCGGGACGAGCCGGGCGTGCAGCACGGCCGGGTCGGACACCTCGGGTAGGTCGCGGGCGGCGAGCCAGGCCGCGGCGGCGGCGCCGTCCCCAGCGCCGTGCAGCGGTGCTCCCGGCCAGCGGCGGGACAGTTCGGCGCGGACCGCGGCAGCGAGCGGGGTATCGCCGGTGAGCAGGCCACCGCCGAGCACCACGGGGTCGGACGCACCGGCGGGGCGGATCCGGGAGACGCTCTCCGCCAGCAGCTCGGCGGCCTCCGCGATCAGGGCGCTGCCGGTCGGCTCACCCTCGCGGGCCGCCGAGACGACAACCGGCGCGAGTCGGGCCAGCTCCACCGGTGGGCGTCGGGTCACCGCCTGCACCACGGCGTCGACTGTGGCCCTGGGTCGGGCGGCCACCTCGCTGCTGCCGGTCAGCTCCGTCAGGACGCGGCGGGCCAGTTCCCCCGGCGGGTCGGCGCGGTCCAGGTCGGTCAGCAGCCGGTGGACCGCCTCCCGACCGAGCCAGAACCCGGAGCCCGCGTCGCCGAGCAGCCAGCCGTGACCGTCCGCGGTGCGGTCCAGGCGCAGCCCGCGCACCTGGGCGGCGATCGCGCCGGTGCCGGCGATGAGCACCGTGCCGTCCGGGGCGGCGGTGCCGGAGGCGTAGGCGACCAGGGCGTCGCCGTGCACCGTGTACGGGCACCGCAGCCCCGCGTCGGTCCACGCCCGGTCGAAGGCGGCGCGGCCGGTCGGGTCGGCGAGGAGGCGGCCGGCGCCGGCGAGGCCGATCACGCCGGCGCGTACCCGGGTCGGGTCGATGTCGGTGAGCGCCGCGCGCAGGGCGGAGAGCAGCTCGGCGGCGGCCGGCTCGGCGCCGTGACTGGTCGGGTTGCCGCCGCCCGCGCGGCCGGTGCCCAGGCGTACGCCGTCGAGGCTCAGGGCGGTGGCGCGGGTGGACGTACCCCCGACGTCGAGGCCGACCACGACGGTGTCCGACATGGTCTCCATGCTGGTGGGGCCGGTCCGCCCGGCGCAAGATCGCGGCCGGGCGGCAGGTAACAGTTTGAAAACTTCGCCCACAGCCTTGACACGGAGGGGCCTTCAGTAAGAACTTTTACCACTAACAGTTAACACTCCTTTCCGAAAGGCTTCCGCCGATGGCCGAGCACGAGGTCGAGACTTCCGCGGGAACCGCGGTGGTCGACGCCGCTCCGGCCGACCGGCGGGGCGTCGACGGGGTGCTGGCCAGGGTCCGGGCCGGCGCGGCGGAGCTGACGGGAGCCCTGCGCCGGGTCGCTGAGCACGTGCTCAGCGACCCGGAGGCAGCGGCGCGCGCGACGATCGTCGAGCTGGCCGAGCGCAGCGGCACCTCGCCGGCGACCATCACCCGGTTCTGCCGGGCGATGGGCTTCGAGGGGTACGCCGACCTGCGCCTCGGCATCGCCGCCGAAACCGGCCGGGCCCGCTCCGCCGGCTGGACCGTCGACATCGGCCGCGAGATCCAACCGGGCGACCCGCTCTCCCGGGTGCTCGACCAGATCATGGCCGCGGACACCCGGGCCATGCACGACACCGCCGCGCTGCTCGACCTGGCCGAGGTGGAACGCGCCGCGGTCGCCATCGCCGGGGCGAACCGGGTGAACATCTTCGGCGCCAGCGGCAGCGCCCTGGTCGGCGAGGAGATGCAGTTCAGCCTGCACCGCATCGGGGTGGCCGCCTGGGCGTGGAGCGACGTACACGAGGGCCTGGCCAGCGCCGCGCTGCTGAGCGCCGGCGACGTCGCGCTCGGCATCTCCCACACCGGTCAGACCCGGGAGACCATCGAGCTGCTCGCCGAGGCGGGCAGCCGCGGGGCCACCACCGTCGCGTTGACCGGCTTCCCCCGTTCGCCGCTCGCCGAGCTGGCCGACATCGTCCTGGTCACCGCCAGCCAGGCCACCACCTTCCGGCCGGATGCGCTCTCCGCCCGGCATCCCCAGCTCGTCGTACTCGACCTGCTCTACATCGCGGTGGCGCAGCGCACCCACGACCGCGCCCACGCGGCCTTCCGGCGTACCGCCCAGGCCGTGGACGGGCACAAGGCCGCGAAGGGGGCCCTCTCATGATCAGTGCCCAGGGGTACGCGGACGCCGTCCGCCCGGTCCTCGACCGGCTGGTGGACAGCCAGGCGACGGCGGTGCACCGGGCGGCGGACCTGATCGCCGGCGGCCTGCGCGCCGGTGGCGTGCTCCAGGCGTTCGGCGCCGGCCACTCGGAGGCGTTCGCCGCCGAGCTGGTCGCCCGGGCCGGCGGCCTGGTCCCCGCCAACCGACTCTCCCTGCACGACCTCGTGCTGCACGGCGACGCGCCCCGCGACGTGCTCGCCGACCCCAAGCTGGAACGCGACCCGGCGGTGGCGCATGATCTCCTCGCCCTGGCGGCGCCGCAACCGGAGGACGTGTTCGTCGTCGCCTCGCAATCCGGCATCAACGGCTCGGTGGTCGAGTTGGCGACGCTCGTCAAGCGGGGCGGCCACCCCCTGATCGCGGTCACGTCGGTCGAGCACACGGCCCGGGTCGCCCCTCGGCACCCCTCCGGGCACCGGCTCGTCGACCTCGCCGACGTCGTGCTGGACAACGGCGCGCCGTACGGTGACGCACTGCTGCCGCTCGAGGGCGGCGGCGCGGTCTGTGCGGTCTCCTCGGTCACCGCGGCGCTGCTGGCGCAGCTGCTGACCGCCGAGGTCGTACGACGGTTCCACCAGGCCGGAGAGGTGCCCCCTATCTACCTCTCCGCCAACGTCCCCGGTGGGGACGAGCACAACCTCGCCCTCGAGTCGCGGTACGCCGGGCGTCTCCGGCGGACCGCCTGACCCGACACCACAAGGAGAGACAAGATGTCGGTTACCCCCGAGAAGTCCGACCTCAGCCGTCGGACGCTGCTCCAGCGCGCCGGCGCGGCCGGCCTGATGGCCATCCCGGCGGCCGGTCTGCTCAGCGCCTGCGCCGGCAGCGAGCCGAGCAAGTCCGACAGCGGCGGCGGCGCGGCCAAGAGCGACGACAACCCGTTCGGTGTCAAGGACGGCAGCGCCGTCAAGGTGGTCGTGTTCAACGGCGGCCTGGGCGACCAGTGGGCGAAGGAGGACAAGGTCGTCTTCAACGCCAAGCACCCGAACGTCACGGTCAACATGTCTTCCACCCAGAAGATCAAGACCGAAGAGCAGCCCAAGATGGCGACCCAGCCGAGCGACCTGGTGATGAACTCGGGCGCCGACATGATGGACCGCAGCACCCTGATCAACGAGGGCGCCATCGAGCCGCTCGACGACCTGCTCACCGCGCCCGCCTGGGACGGCGAGGGCACGGTCGGCGACTCGCTGCTGCCCGGCACCGTCGCCGACGGCACCCAGAACGGCAAGTTCTACGTGGTGAACGTCGCCTACACGGTCTGGGGCAACTGGTACAACGCCGCCCTGTTCAAGAAGGAGGGGTGGACGCCGCCGACCACCTGGGACGAGTTCTTCGCCCTGGCGCCGAAGATCAAGGCCAAGGGCATGGCGCCGTACGTGCACGACGCGGCGCACGGCTACTACCCGCGCTGGGCGCTGTTCGCCAGCATCTGGAAGGCGGTCGGCAAGCAGGCCGTCGTCGACATCGACAACCTCAAGGACGGCGCCTGGAAGGCCGACGGCATCGTCGCCGCGCTGGAGCCGTGGGAGAAGCTGGTCAAGGACAAGCTGCTGCTGCCGGGCAAGCTCGACCACACCCAGTCGCAGCAGGCGTGGCTGGACGGCAAGGCGGCGTTCATCCAGGTCGGCACGTGGCTCAAGAACGAGATGGCGTCGACCATCCCGCCGGGCTTCGAGCTGACCATCTCCGACTACTGGAGCAAGCCCGGCGACAAGGCCGCCAAGGACGTCTTCGCCTCCTCCGGCGAGGGCTTCGTGGTGCCCAGCAAGGCACCGAACAAGGAGGCCGCGAAGGAGTTCCTGCGGGCCATCCTGTCCAAGACCGGGTCGGCGAAGTTCGCCGAGCTGACCAAGTCGCTGGCATCCACGAAGGGCTCCGGCGACAACGTCCAGGACAGCGCGCTGGCCAGCGCGAACGCCCTCGTCAAGGGCGGCAGCGGGGACCTCATCTCGGTGAAGTTCCCGGACTTCTACGCCGACCTGGACAAGGAGAGCCAGAACCTCTCCGAGGAGCTGATGGCGGGCCGGCTCACCGCGCAGCAGTTCGTCGACAAGATGCAGACGGCCGCCGACAAGGTCGCCAAGGACTCGTCGATCAAGAAGCAGACCCGCACCGCCTGACGCTGTCGAGGAAGTGAGTTCAATGCGGCACGGAGTCGCGCGTTTCGTCACGGGCTTCCTGGCCCTGCCCGTCGCGCTGTACCTGTTCTACGTGGTGTGGCCGTTCGCCCAGGCGGCGGGCTACTCGCTCACCGACTGGGGTGGGTACTCGGATTCCCAGCGCTTCGTCGGGCTGGACAACTACGTCCGGCTGTTCTCCGACGAGCTGATCCGGAAGGCGTTCTGGCACAACGTGTTCTTCCTGGTCACCGTGCCGCTGTTCACGATCGCGCTGGCCCTGTTCCTCGCGTTCCTGCTCAACGTGGGCGGACGCGAGGACAGGGCCGGCATCCGCGGGGTGTTCGGCTCCGCGGTCTACAAGGTGGTCTTCTTCTTCCCGCAGGTGCTGTCGCTGGTGGTCATCGCCGTCATGTGGCAGCAGATCTACCGCACCGACGGGCAGGGCCTGATCAACGGCCTGCTGATCAAAGCCGGCCTGGTGGACGCGGACAACCCGATCGCCTTCACCGCCGACCCGGAGCCGTTCCTCGGCGTGCCGGCGGTGCTGTGGTGGCTGCTGCTCATCGCGGTGTGGAGCGGCGCCGGCTTCTACATGGTGCTCTTCTCCGCCGCCATGCAGTCGATCCCGAAGGACATCTACGAGGCCGCGATCCTCGACGGCGCGGGCCGGTTCCACACCTTCTTCCGGGTGACCCTGCCGCTGCTGCGGGACAGCATCTCGGTGGCCTGGGTCTACCTCGGCTTCATCGCGCTGGACATGTACGCCCTGGTCTTCGTCATGACGCCGAGCCAGGGCGGGCCGAACCACGCCAGCGAGATCTTCGCGTCGGTGCTCAACTTCACCGCGTTCCAGAAGGGCCAGTTCGGCTACGCCTGCGCGATGGGTGTCGCGCTCGCCATCTTCACGATCCTGCTCGCCGCGGTGCAGCTGAGGATCACCCGTCGTGACCGTATCGAGTACTGAAGGAGGCGCGGCGATGAGCACGGCAACACACGGTCTCGACCGGGCCGGCCAGGCCACCACCGGATCGGGCGGCGTCCCCGTACGCCGGGAGGAGCGGCACCGCGCCGGGGTCGGCTCCCGGATCTTCAACGGCTTCTCCCACGTGTTCCTGGTGGTCTGGGCCGTGATGGTCATCTACCCGCTGCTGTGGGTGGTGATGTCCGCGCTGAAGGACGACTCGGAGGTCATCCGCGAGCCGCTCTCCCTGATCCCGGACAAGCTGCACTGGGAGAACTTCGGCCGGGCCTGGACCGAGGGGCACCTCGGCTCGTTCTTCCTGAACACCCTCCTGGTGCTGGCCGGCAGCGTCACGCTGACCATGCTGCTCGGCTCGATGGCCGCGTACGCGCTGGCGCGGTTCGAGTTCCGCGGCAACCGGCTGATCTACTACATGTTCCTGTCCGGGCTGACACTGCCGATCTACCTGGCCGCGGTGCCGCTGTTCAAGGGCGTCTACAACACCGGGGTCAGCTTCCCGCTGCTCGGCCCGAACAAGCACGTGATGCTGATCCTGGTCTACGTGGCCTGGTCGCTGTCGTTCACGATCTTCTTCATGCACTCGTTCTTCCGGACGCTGCCCGAGTCGATCGCGGAGGCGGCCTCGGTCGACGGGGCCTCGCACACGCGCACGTTCTTCAGCGTGATGCTGCCGATGGCCAAGCCCGGCCTGATCAGCATCGGCATCTTCAACGTGCTCGGCCAGTGGAACCAGTGGTACCTGCCGACCCTGCTCATGCAGTCCGTCGCCGGCGAGCCGAAGCACCAGGTCATCGCGCAGGGGCTGATCGAGCTGTCGGTCAACCAGGGCTACAAGTCCGACTGGTCCGGATTGTTCGCCGGGGTCACCATGGCGATGCTGCCGGTGCTGATCGTGTACATCGTCTTCCAGCGCCAGGTCCAGTCCGGCCTCACCGCAGGCGTCAGCAAGTAACCGCACGCGCCACGCGGTCGGGCCGGCCCGGGCCGGGCCGCGCCGCGCGTTAGGCGGGGGCCCCGCTTAACACCAGGTGTTAAGCGGGGCCCCCGCCTATGCAGAAAACGTTAAGCGGGGCCCCCGCCTTACACCCTCACCCTGTCGGTGGGGGGAGGCAGAATCGCGTTTGTGCGGGTGGTGGCGGTGGTGGCGGGGGAGCGGGGCGGCGGGACGCTGCAACCGCTCGACGTCGACGGCCGCCCGGCCGGCCCGGCCGAGGAGGTGGCCGACCTGGCCGCCGCCGTCGGTGCCCGCGAGGCGGCCGAGCGGCCCCGCTGGGTGTGGGCCACCGGCGGGAGCGTCTACCCGGCGTTGCTGCGCGCCGGGATCCGGCTCGACCGCTGCCACGACGTCGAGCTGACCGAGGCGTTGCTGCTCGGGCACGCGGGCCGTTGGGGAGAGCCGCGCGCGCTGCCCGCCGCCTGGGCCCGGCTGACCGGGGCGCCGGTCCCACCGGACCCGGCGCCCCGCCCGCCGGAGCCGCCCGGCCACGGCCAGGGCGCGCTCTTCGACCCACCGTCCGGCCCGCCGGGCCCCGGCCTCACGGCATTGACCCGGGTGTACGCGGACCAGCTCGCCCGGGTCGCGGCGACCACCCACCCCGGCCGGTTCCGGCTGCTGGTGGCCGCCGAGTCGGCAGGTGTCCTGGTCGGCACCGAGATGGGCGCGGCCGGCCTGCCGTGGCGCGTCGACGTGCATGACGCGATCCTGGCCGAGCTGCTCGGCGAGGCGTCCCCGGTGGGCGGGCCACCCCGCCGGCTGGCCGAC
This sequence comes from Micromonospora sp. WMMD975, assembly GCF_029581215.1. Taxonomy (NCBI): domain Bacteria; kingdom Bacillati; phylum Actinomycetota; class Actinomycetes; order Micromonosporales; family Micromonosporaceae; genus Micromonospora; species Micromonospora sp. WMMD975. The sequence goes on along the minus strand of NZ_CP120739.1, from coordinate 3,603,044 downwards.
CTCCAGGCGCGGATCGCCGCCGCGTTCGGCGTACGCCATCTGCACGCCGACTCGCCCGCGGAGCTGTTGCGGGCGTTCGCCCGGGCGGGGGTGGAGCTGCCGAACACCCGGGCGTGGGTGCTGCGCGGGGTGGAACATCCGGCGGTGCCGCTGGTCCTGGAATACAAGGAGCTCTACCGGATCTGGACGGCGCACGGCTGGGCCTGGCGCGACGCCTGGGTGTCCGGCGGCCGGTTCCGTCCGGAGTACGTGCCCGGCGGCGTGGTCTCCGGCCGGTGGGCGACCCGGGGCGGCGGGGCGTTGCAGATCCCGAAGGTGATCCGGCGGGCGGTGGTGGCCGATCCGGGCTGGACGTTCGTGGTGGCCGACGCCGGCCAGCTCGAACCGCGGGTGCTGGCGGCGGTCTCCGGCGACCAGCGGCTGGCCGCCGCCGGTGGCGCCGGTGATCTGTACGCGGCGCTGGCCCGGGACGCGTTCGCCGGTGACCGGACCCGGGCCAAGGTGGCATTGCTCGGCGCGATGTACGGGCAGACCGGCGGCGCGGCGGTGCCGGCGCTGGCGGTGCTGCGCAGGAGCTATCCGACCGCGTTCGGCTACGTCGAGGCGGCGGCGCGTACCGGTGAGGCGGGTGGGCTGGTCCGGTCGTGGCTGGGGCGTACCTGCCCGCCGGGCGCGGTCGGGTTCGCCGATGCGGACGAGGTGGTGCCGGACGTCGAGGCGGATCCGCGTGGTCCGTCGGCGCGTGCGGCCCGTTCGCGTGGGCGGTTCACCCGAAACTTCGTCATCCAGGCCACTGCCGCGGAGTGGGCCTCGACGCTGCTGGCCACGCTCCGCACCGCGCTGGCCGGCAGCGCGGCCGAGTTGGTCTTCTTCCAGCACGACGAGGTGGTGGTGCACTGCCCGGCCGACGAGGCCGGCGCGGTCGCCGAAGCGGTCACCGCCGCCGGGGAGCGGGCCACCACGCTGTTGTTCGGCGACACCCCGGTCCGATTCCCGCTCGATTTGTCCACGGTGGACTGCTACGCAGATGCGGCATAGTCACACAATTTTCCGTTTTGCCCCGCTACCCGGCCCCGAGCGCGCTCGTTGGGCCCGGTGTGCGTACGACGGGACGGACCGGGCGCTGCTGTGCCCGGTCCGTCCCCCTGGTCGAGGGGGCACCGCTGAACCGGATCGCTGCAATGATCATCGCCGCTGGTGGGGGCCGCCGCATCGGCGGACCCGAGGCGCTGCTGCACCTGGGCGAGAAGCCGCTGGTGAGCCGGATGATCGACACGATGGCCGACGCGGGCTGCGCGCAGGTCGTGGTCGTGCTGGGCGCGGCGGCCGAGCAGGTGCGGCGGACCACCGACCTGACCGGCGCCACAGTCGTGGTCAACCGGGCCTGGGGGACCGGGGTGGGCTCCTCGATCCGGGCCGGGCTGGCCGCGCTCACCGACGACGGCATCGAGGCGGTCGTCGTGGTGCCGGTGGACATGCCCGGGCTCACCGCGGCGGCGGTACGCCGGGTGGCCGCGCTGCCGTATCCGGATGCGCTCGTCTGCGCCACCTACGAGGGGTTGCGCAACTATCCGATGCTCTTCGGCCGCCGGCACTGGCCCGGCATCGCCACGCTGGCGAGCGCCGACGTCGGCGCCCGGCCCTACCTGCTGGCGCACAAGGAGCAGATCGTCGACATCTCCTGCGACTCGGTGGCCGACGGCAGCCGGATCGACAGTCCGGAGTTGATGGCGCTCTACGGCCTGTCGGTGCCCGAGCAGCGCATCGGCGCGTGAATCGGCAGGGCGAAGCGAACCCACCGATCGCCGTATCCGGTCCAGGACCTCGGCGATCTCCCGGGTTTCCTTGTGGTCCGGCCCGTACGCCAGCGCTAGGTCCTCGTGCATCGGGACGAGTTCGTCCAGGGCTGGTTCGACGCTGCCCTCGGTGAGCAGAAGCCTGGCGATGTTGCGACGCGGCTCCAGTGCGTCGGGCGACACATCCCCCTCAGCCACATTGATCTTGACCGGGCGTGCCCAACGTTACGATTCGACCGTCGACCCGACACCGTCCGCAGTGGTCACTGAACAATCCCAGGTCCGGGGCATGCTGTGCGGATGACCCAGATGCTGAGGCGCGCCTTGTAGTATGTCGCCAGCAGACGTCACGCGCGCCCTGCGCCTGCGGTGGCGCACAGTGGTCGGCGGTGGAGGGCTGTGTGGGACCAGAAGGCACTGAGGGGACCCTTTCCGAAGACTTGTCCCCAGACTGTCTGTTCTGTCGGCAGGATGACGTGCGCCTGAACCGGATCTCGCACCGGAACGCGACCTGCTTTGCCCGACTGGACAATTTTCCGGCCTCGGAGGGGCACACCGAGATCGTCCCGAAACGCCACGTGGAGTCGTTCTTCGATCTGACTGCCGAGGAACTCCGTGATGCCTTCGCGCTGATCTTGGCGGTGCGCGACGAACTGTCCCAACGGTTACGGCCGGAGGGATGGACCATCGGTGTCAATGAGGGCCGCGCGGCGGGGCGCAGCGTCGACCACCTGCACATTCACCTCATACCCCGCCGATTCGGTGACGTCGAGGACCCAGCCGGCGGCATACGGCAGATCCTGCCCAACTGTGATCCGGGCACCTGGCAGGCGGCTACGGACCAGGCGATGAACGAGCGCCATCGGGTGCTGAGCTGACCGCTCTCAATCCGTCAGACGTGCAGGATGCCGTCGTCTCCCAGCAGCATGCACAACGAATTGACCTCGTGCCAGAGTTCGTCGTCGGCGAGGGTGCCGAAGCCGGACGTGGCGTCCACGCTGACGCAGCCGATGAACTCGCCCCGTCCGTTGCGGATGGGGCTGGCGAAGACGGCACCGCGGTGGCGTACTCGCTGGAACTCCGACCAGGAGAGGTTCATGACGGCGTCGGCGCCCTCGGAGTCGACGTAGGCGTCATATTCGGCCGCTGTGGTGAGCTTGGCCGCGAGCAACTCGACGTCGACGGCCACCTCCTCGTTACGCTTCCAGCAGAGTCCGACGACGCCGGCACCGCGACCGGGTTCGAAGGCGCGGGTGGCGGGAGTGCTTCCCAGCCGATAGGTGGCGATGCGAACCAGCCGGCGACGAGGGTGCCGCACCGCCCAGGCGATTCGCCACACGTGCAGGCCGAGGTCGGAAGGCGGTGGCTTCGGGTCGATGCGCGCGGCGATGGCGAGCAGCCGGCCGAAGTGGTTGAGGATCTGATGGCGTACGGCGGTGCGCCGAGCCATTTGGGAGCGCTCGGACCAGACCTGGGCTGGGGTGAGGGCGCCGAAAGTCGCGATGATGGCCACCAGGAAGGCGATGACGTAGCGGCGGCCACCGAGAATGCTGTTCCAGAACGGGGCGGATGGTACGGAATACTGCTGCGCGACCATGACGCACGTCGCGGAAAGCATTATCGCACGGTCGACGATCTTCGCCGTGAGTGGCCCCATGCGACTAACGGTAGAACGCATGAACAAGCCGGTGAACTGATCACAAATATCTAACTGACATCGATCAATGCTACGGTGGATGCGTCCGCTTCACCTTCCGGCACGGAGGTCGGCGTGGCTGTCACGTCAAGGTGCAACGGTGCCGAACTGTGCGACGAACTGCGCTCCGCTGACGTCAGCACCTTTACGATGACCTATGAGGGTGACCCGCCCAGCCGGCAGATCGCATCCGTCCCGGGCTTCCGGCTCATCGCCGACATGTCTCCGCTGACGGTCGGTCACCTGCTGCTGCTGCCCGAGGACCACTATCTCAGCTTCGGGCATCTCGACGCCGAGCAGTCCGAGCGTGCACGCGCCATCGTCAATGTCCTCCGGCCGCTCTACGTCGCGACCTTCGGGCAGATGGCCGTCTTGGAGCACGGCTCCTCTTCGGAGATGCCCTCGGCGTGCATCACCCACGCCCACTGGCATTTCCTTCCGATCGACGCGGCCCGGGCGGCGAACCTGATGGCACGCGACGGGCTGACACGTGTCGAGTTACCCGACTTCACCGGGTTGCAGCGGTTCGCGGCGGCCGACCGACCCTACTACTACTGCGGCGACGGCAGCACGCACATCGTCTTCGACGCGCAGCGTCGCGTCCGCAGCCAGTATCTCCGCTCGGTGGTCGGAGCCATGCTCGGCATGGCCGATCCGGAATGGGACTGGTCGGTGGTGATCCGCAAGGACCTCCTCCGGGCGACGCTGATCGCCACGCAGGGCTGGCAGGAGCGGCTCGTGGGCGGTGTGGCGGCACCGGGCGTACGCGGGTAGCCGCGTGTTGGCACCTATGGCATACATTGATGCCGCCCCCGCATCCGGCAGAGGGATTCTCTCGAATGCATCACGGCTTGGCGATCTCTGCGGACGGTCCTAGCGCCAGTGGCAAGACGACCCTCGCCTACGCACTCGCATCTCGACTGCGCATGCACATGCTCGACACGGGGCTGACCTACCGCGCCGTCGCCTATGCCGCGCTGCGGGAGCCGATCTCGCCCGGCGGTCCCCTGTTCGAGCTGCTGCGTCATGAGGTGGCGGCACCAGGGGCGCGACCCGCCCTGCCCGCTGTCGTTTACCACGGGGAAGACATCACCGACGCCATTTGGTCACCAGAAGTGGAACATCAGTTGCGCGTCATATCCGCCGACCCGGCATGGCGGCACGACATCACCACGCACCATCGAATGATCATAGATAGGCACGAGCGCATGATCGTCGTCGGGCGTGACTGCGCCACGGCCGTTATGACGAACGCTGATTGCCACGTGTTTCTCACTGCCAATGAGGCGATCCGGCGGCAACGCCGTCGCCTCCAATACCGGGCGATGCCCGGTCGCACAGTGAGTGCCGGGCCGGCGACCAGGCTCGACGACGCCACCCGCGAACACGTCAGCAGCCAGCCGCACGGCCTCGTCCTGGACACCACCTTCCTGTCGACATCCGCCACGGTGAGGGCCGTCCTTCATCATTTGGGAGACCACCGATGAATTCCGAAGCCACCTACTCCGACGAACCGACCCGGGTCGCAATGCTGGTCGGTGCATTCCTCGCCGGTCAGTCCGGCGCCGTCCTCGGCGACGGGCACGGCCCGCACGCCACCCTGACCGGGGGCGCCGACGCAAGGGACGACTGTGCGGTCTACGAGGTCGACGGCCCGGTCACCCTCGTGGTCGGATCGGACTACGTCCGCGGTCCCAAGTTCGCCCTCTACGAACAGGGCCTGTTGACGAACTTCGACATCGGCTACTACGTCGTGGCCGCCAACGTCAGCGACGTCGCCGCGATGGGTGCCGCACCGATCGGCGTCCTGACCGTCGTCCGCTATCCCCACGACCTCGATGACGACGCCTTCCTCGACATCATGGCGGGCATCAACCAGGCGTGCGCCGACTTCGGCACCTTGAACGTCGGCGGCGACATCGGCAACGCCGAGCGCATCGTCCTGTCCGCCTCGGCCATCGGCATCTGCCGCACCGGCACCGCCCTGACCCGTCGTGGTGCCCGACCCGGTGACTATCTGTGTGTCACCGGCCCGTGCGGGGTCTTGGGCGCTGCGGTCGCCTATTTCCCCAAGCGCAGCGCGAACGGTTGGCACCTGGCCGACGCCCTGGAACAGGACCTTCTGGATGGCTGGCGCCGGCCGCGCGCCCGAGTGGCCGAAGGACGGGTGCTGTCGACCGGTGGCTACGCGACCGCCTGCCAGGACACGTCCGACGGGCTCAAGGCCACCATCGAGCAGCTCGCTGCCACCAGTCGGGTCGGCTTCGAGGTCACCGAGGACGACATCGCCGTTCACCCGGCAGTCAGTGCGGTCGCCAAACTCATCGGCTCCGACGACGTCACCCTCGCGATGAGCGCCTCAGCGGACTTTCAGCTGGCCTTCACCGTTCCCGCCGATCGGCTCGACGCCTGCCGGGACGCATTCGCCCGCAACGGCCTGACGTTCGACGTCATCGGCCGCGCCACCGCGCCCGAGTCGGGGGTGGCCTTCGTCGGCCGCGGCGGCGACCGCCACGCCCTGCCGGGCGTCGCCTGGAAGCATCAGACGACCGACGTCAGCGGCCTCGTCGCCGGAGTCACCGCTCCCACCACCGCCGCACCGTGACCGTCACCACCACGGCTTGGCCCGGAACCGCTCGAATCCGCCAGTCCTATGCCTCGCTGGCCGAGCAATACACCGCGATGACCGCCAGCTACAGCCGGTTTCCCGGACTACAGCAGGAACTGGAGGCGTTCCTCGTCACGCTGCCGGACGGGCCTGTACTGGATCTCGGCTGTGGAGCGGGCCGGGACGCACACCTGACGAGCGCGACCGGCAGGACGGCCGTCCTCGCGGACGTCACCATCGAACTGCTGACCGCCACGGCAACACGCCTCGCCACGCCGCACGCCGTGTGTGGGGACGCGATCGCCCTGCCGTTCCGGCAGGCATGTTTCGCCGGCATCATCGCCAGCGGTGTCCTGCTGCACCTGCCCAAGCCCTACACCGCCGCTGCGCTCACCGGCATCCACCGCACCCTGCGGCCCGGTGGCCGGGCACTGATCAGCATGAAGCACGGAGGCCGGGACGGATGGCGCACCACGGAGGAGTTCCCCGCGCCCCGCTGGTTCAGCTACTACGAGCCGGAAGAGTTCGCCGATGCCTGCCGCGCGGTCGGGCTGCGCGTCGTGCACCTGGACAAGAGCACGCGGAAGGACTGGTTCACCGCCACGACGGAACGGCCGCCGTCCGGTGGGGGCGGCTGAGCCCAGCCCCGCCTCAGCATCGTCGACATCTCCTGCGACGCGGTCGCAGACGACAGCCGGATCGACAGCCCGGAGCTGATGGCGCTCTACGGCCTGTCCGTCCCCGAGCAACGCATCGGCGCGTGAATCGGCAGCGGCTCGCGGCGGTGTACATCGGGGCCGAGCCGGTCAGGTCGACTTGTCGGCGGGGATCAGGACGCCGCTGCCGGACCAGTTGATGTCCTCGTGCGAGATGGCCTTGTCGGGCTCGTCCTCCTCGTCCAGTGTGGAGTAGTCGGCGAGGTAGCGGCCGAAGCCGTACCCGCCGGCCTTCAGCGTCGCGAGCGCCCACGGCCGCAACTGGTCGCGCAGCTTGTCCGGCGCGCGTCGGTCGACCGGCACCCGGACGACGCCGAGCAGGTCGTACCACTCGTCGGCCGTGCCGGCGTCGACCACCCGACAGAGCGAGAACGCGTGCCGCACCGGCGGCTCCGGGTCGATCCACGTGACCTGACTGCGCATGTTGCCTCCTCTTGCTCTCGAAACTTCTCGGGCCAGCATCGTCGATGAACAAATTTATATCAAGAGACTATTGCCCGGCATGTTTGTCGAGTATGGTCCAGGAAGTTTGCTGATGTGGACGGATGGAGTTCAGACGATGCCGAAGACCGCGAGCACGTCGCGTAGGTCAACGCCACCGCTTGCGTCGCCGACCGTGCAGGCGTGGGAGCTTGGACTGCGGCTGCGTGAACGCCGGGAGGAAGTGGGAATGACGGCGGTCGGGGCGGGTCGCGCCAGCGGCATCACACAGGCATACATCTCGGGCGTCGAAGCCGGGCGGGTGAAGTTGCCGCGCGACCGGCTGGCCCAGCTCGTCAAGGCATACGAGCTTGATCCATCCGATGCCGCCGAGTTGGAAGAGTTGCGGGTTGCGGCCATGGAGCGGGCTTGGTGGCATCAGTACTCGCAGCTCTTCCCCGCTGATTTCCTCCGCTTCCTCGGTTACGAGGCGGGTGCCGAGCACGTCCGCAGCTACCACAACGAGCTGTTGCACGGCCTGTTGCAGACCGAGGAGTACGCCCGCGCGGTCATCCGTGGCGGCAACACCTACGTCCGGCTGACCGAGATGGACCGGCGGGTCGCCGTGCGGATGGCGCGTCAGCGGCGGCTCGACGGTGACCACCCCCTACGACTGACTGCTGTGATCACCGAAGGTGCACTGCGGCAGCAGGTCGGCGGCGCGCAGGTGATGCGGTCCCAGCTCGACCACCTGGACCGGCTGTTGACCGAGCGCGCCGAGCAGTTCGAGGTCCGGGTAATGCCGTTCGCCGCCGGAGCGCATCCCGCGCTCGGCGGCCCGTTCCAGATCCTGTCGTTCCCGTCGCCTCGACTGCCTGACCTTGTCTGGCAGGAGGTGCTCACGTCCAGCGACATCATCGACCAGTCCAGCCGGGTCGCGGACTACGTCGTCACCTTCGCCGAGGCGCGGGAGCGGGCGCTAAGCTCGGCGGAGTCGCTGGTGCTGATCCGGCGGATCGCCAAGGAGATGACGTGATGGTCGCTCGCCCCGCCCTCGGCGGTGGGTGGTTCAAGTCCTCCCGCAGCTCGGACAACGCGGCCTGCGTCGAGGTGCGGTTCGCCGGTGGCGCGGTGGACGTCCGCGACACCAAGGACCGCACCGGCCCGACGCTAGCCTTCAACAGCCGATCCTGGGCCAGCTTCCTGACCGGCCTCAAGGCCGCGTCGGACCGGTAGGCCGGGCCTTACTCCTGCACCCAGAACTGCCAGCCGGGCGGTGTGGGCGGCCACGACGGGTCGGGTCGCCAGCTCGACGGAGGTACCCAACCTGCCGGGGGTGAGGGCCAGCCGGGCGGCACGGCGAACCGCCACCGGGCAGGCGTCCGCCACCTCCTGACCGGCCGAGGACTCCGTGCGTTCAGCCGGACTGCTGCCCCGGGCGGTGGGCGGCGAGGCCAACGGTCCGGGGGATGTCTGGCATCCGACATGCATTGACGCTGGCCGCCGTGTCGGGGCGGTGCGGTGGATCCCGCCGCTGGCCACGACAGCCCACAATGACCCCATGGCAGCAGGTGATCGGACGCGCAGGTGGGCGGCGGTGGTCCTCGTCGGGGTGGTGGGCGCTGGCCTGGGGGCGTTTCTGGCCGCCCAGGACCTCGACCGGGCGAACGAGTGGTCCGGCGTGTTCGGGCTGTTCCTCACGCTTGCCGGTGTGGGCCTCTCCGCGTACGGGCTGTTCGGTGCCCGGCGGGCGGCGGGCGGGCAGTCGGTGGACGACAGTGTCGTCGGTGGCGGGGTGACCCAGGTCCGTGGGGTGCGCGGCGACGTGCGTATCGGCCGGTCCGCACCGGCGACCGGGTCGCCGTCCGCGCCGTCCGCGCCGCCGCCGTCTGCCGCCGGGGTGGGGGCCGGCGGCAGACCGGCCGGGGACGGGCAGTCGGTGACGCGGTCGTGGGCGGCGGGACCGGTACGGCAGGTCGACGGTGTCGGCGGTGACGTGGACATCGACAGGTGAGCCGTCGGTGGTGTCCGCAACCGGCGGCGGGTCAGGTGGTGACCGGCAGTGTGGTCTTCGGGGACGTCATCCAGATCTCCCACGTCGACGGCGGCGTCACCGTCATCAGCCCGGATCGGCCGCCCTACCGGGTGAGCGCGACCGACAGTTCCCCGGTGCCGGTCGGTGTGCCGAAGGCCCGATCGCATCCGAGCTGCCTGTTGCTGGCCCGCCATCAGGTGGTGCCGTTCACCGGTCGCGAGCGGACCCTGGACACGCTGGCCGAGTGGGTGCGCGGTGGCGAGCCGGTCGCGGCGTTGCTGGTCCACGGTACGGGTGGGCAGGGCAAGACCCGTCTCGCCGCCGAGGTCTTCGCACGGTGCGCAGCGGCGGGGTGGGCGGCGTGGAAGGTGGTGCACACACCGACCCCGGTGCCCGGAACCGCACCGGTGTCCCGGGTCGAGTTGCCCGGCGGCGCGGTGCTGGCGGTCGTGGACTACGCCGACCGGTGGCCGGCCTCGGCGTTGTTGGCTCTGCTCATTCAGCTACGGGACCTGCACACGCGGACCGGCGCGCGGGTGCGGGTGCTGATGCTGGCCCGCTCGGACGGCTACTGGTGGCCGGCGGTGGCCAACCGGGCCGAGAGCGACCTCGGCATCGACACCGGTCAGGTGGCGTTGCCGCCGCTGGCCGCCGACAGCGACGACGACCGGCTGACGCTGTTCACCACCGCGGCGGAGCGCTTCGCCGCGGCCATGAACATCGAGCGGGCCGGCTGGCCGGTACCGGATCTGACCGGACCTGCCTTCGCGCAGGTCCTGGCCGTGCACATGGCTGCCCTGGCCACCGTCGACGCGATTCGGCACGGCGATGTCCCACCCGTACGAGGGGACGCCGTCTCGGCGTATCTGCTGCTGCGGGAGGAGGCGTACTGGCACGAGCTGCGTACCGGACCCGAGGATCCCTTGACGACGCCGCCCGCGGTGATGCACCGGGCCGTGTACACCGCGACCCTGATCGGGGCCCAGCCCCGATCCGCCGCCCGGCGGGCGCTCAGCCAGGCCGGGTTCGCCGCCGACAGCACCGCCGCGGACCGGATCATCGACGATCACACGACCTGCTATCCGCCGACCGACACCCGACTCGTGTTCGAGCCGCTGCACCCCGACCGGCTCGGCGAGGATCTCATCGCCCTGTCCACCCCGGGCCACGGCGGGCTCACGACGTTGGAGAAGGACTGGGCGCCCATCGCGGTCGCCGACCTGCTCACCGCCGACGGGCCACAGCCGCCGGCCTGGACCACGGCTGCGGTCACCACTCTCGTTGAGACCGCACGCCGATGGCCGCACATCGCCATCGACGTGCTGTATCCGCTGGTCCGTCGCCGTCCCGAGCTGGTTGTCGCCGCCGGCGGGGCCACCCTCACCCGCCTGGCGGGCGTCCCCGACATCGACCCCGCCATCCTGGAGATCCTCGAACCCCTGCTGCCCCAGGGCCGGCACATCGATCTCGACATCGCCGCCGCCGCGATCACCGGCCATCTCACCCGGCTCCGCCTGGCGCACGCCACCGGTGACGCGGACCGTGCCCGGCTGCACGCCATCCACGCCTGGCGGCTGGCCAACGCCGGGCAACACGTCGCCGCGCTGGCCTCGGCGGAGGAGGCCGCCGGCCTCTACCGGCGGTTGGCGGAGGCCGACCCGGCCTCCCTGCCCGGCCTCGCGATGTCGTTGAACAACCTCGGCAACCATCTGTCGGGGGCGGGGCGTCGGGAGGAGGCGCTGGCCCCGACGGAGGAAGCCGCCGGCATCTGGCGCCGGTTGGCGATGGTCAACCCGGCCGTCTACCTGCCGCACCTCTCGGGGGCGTTGAACAACCTCGGCAACCACCTGTCGGGGGTGGGGCGTCGGGAGGAGGCGCTGGTCCCGGCGGAGGAGGCCGTCGCCATTCGCCGCCGGTTGGCGGAGGCCGACCCGGAGGCGTACCTGCCCGATCTCGCGGGGTCGCTGGCCAACCTCGGTAGCCGGCTGGCGGAGGTGGGGCGTCGGGAGGAGGCGCTGGCCCCGACGGAGGAAGCCGCCGGCGTCTACCGGCGGCTGGCGGAGACCGACCCGGCCGCCCACCTGCCCGATTTCGCGACCTCGCTGCACAACCTCGGCAACGAGCTGTCGGGGGTGGGGCGTCGGGAGGAGGCGCTGGCTCAGGTCGAGGAGGCCGTGACCATCCGTCGCCGGTTGGCGGAGGCCAACCCCGCCGCCCACCTGCCCGACCTCGCGATGTCGTTGACCAGCTTGGGGACCCGCCTGTTGGAGGTGGGGCGTCGGGAGGAGGCGCTGGCCCCGGCGGAGGAGGCCGTCGCCATCCGTCGCCGGTTGGCGGAGGCCAACCTTGCCGCGCACCTGCCCGACCTCGCGACGTCGTTGAACAATCTCGGCGTCTTCCTGGCGACGGTGGGGCGTCGGGAGGAGGCGCTGGCGCTGGCGGAGGAAGCCGCCGGCATCTGGCGCCGGTTGGCCGGGGCCAACTCGGCCGCCCACCTGCCCGACTTCGCGACGTCGTTGATGAACGTCAGCGAGCGGCTGTCCCAGGTGGGGCGTCGGGAGGAGGCGCTGGCCCCGGCGGAGGAGGCTACCGGCATCTGGCGCCGGTTGGCCGGGGCCAACCCGGCCGCCTACCTGCCCCAGCTCGCCGGGTCGTTGGACAATCTCGGCGTCTTCCTGGCGGCGGTGGGGCGTCGGGAGGAGGCGCTGGTCCCGGCGGAGGAGGCCGTGACCATCCGCCGCCGGTTGGCGGAGGTCAATCCCGCCGTCTACCTGTCCCACCTCGCGATCTCGTTGTCCAACCGCGGCGCTCTCCTGTTCACGGTGGGGTGCCGGGAGGAGGCCCTGGCGCTGGCGGAGGAGGCTACCGGCACCTGGCGCCGGTTGGCGGAGGCCAACCCGGCCGCGCACCTGCCCGACCTCGCGACATCGTTGAACAATCTCGGCGTCCTCCGGTCGGAGCCGGACAAGCGGGAGCAGGCCCTGGCCGTGGCGGAGGAGGCCACTGCCATCAACCGCCGGTTGGCCGGGGCCAACCCGGCCGCCTACCTGCCCCACCTCGCGATGTCGTTGACCAACGTCAGCGAGCGGCTGTCCCAGGTGGGGCGCCGGGAGGAGGCGCTGGCCGCGGCGGAGGAGGCCGTGACCATCCGCCGCCGGTTGGCGGAGGCCAACCCCGTCGCCTACCTGCCCTTCCTCGCGAGATCACTGTCGGCGTACGCGCGGGTGTGTGTCAGCGTGGATGCCGACATGACCGGGGCCCTGGCTGCGGTCACGGAGGCGGCAGGTCTCTATGAGCCCCTGGCACGGCAGTTGCCGCAGGCGTTCGCTGACTATCTGTCCGACGCCCAGCAGATCCGCGCCGACATCATCGAGCGGCTCGGCGGGGAGCCCGAGCACTGATGCCGTCCCGGCGTGACGGTCGAGATGCGGTTCGCCGGCGGCGCGGTGGACCGTCATCACGTTGCTGACTACTCAGCCTCCGCGCCGAACGGGTCCTGCTCGACGGCGGTCCGTCCCCGAGTGACGCGCGTCGGCGCGGTGACCGGATTGTCACGGAGGTTGTCGTACCGGGGTGCCAGGATGCCGTCGTGGCGTATGACGAGGACCTGGCGAACCGGGTACGGGAGCTGGTCGGGCGCGAGCCCGGCATCGCCGAGCGGCGCATGTTCGGCGGCCTGGCGATGATGCTGCGCGGCAACATGGCCGTGGTCGTCCGCGGCGCGGGGGGCTTGATGGTCCGCGTCGACCCGGCGGAGTCCGATCGGGCGCTGGCCGAGCCCGGCGCCGAGAGCACGGTGATGCGCGGGCGGGCGATGCGCGGCTGGGTCACGGTGGAACCCGCGGCCTGCGAGCGGGACGCGGACCTGGCCCGGTGGGTCGACCGTGGCGTCCGCTACGCGGCCGGTCTACCGGCGAAGTGACGCCGCGATAATCGGCTGCGGGCCGGTCTCCTCCGCCCTAGGCTCGGCCACCAGTCAGACCGGGCCGGGCCGGCGGATCGGAGATCGGAGATGAGCGCCGCGATGACGATCAAACTCTATGCGATAAGTGTCGACGCGGCGGAGCCACTGCGGCTCGCACGCTTCTGGGCGGCGGTGCTCGGCCGGGAGGTGGTCGACGACCCGCACGAGGGGGTCGCGCTCCGGCCCGACGGTGACCCCGGCTTCCGCATCCGGTTCCGGCCGACCGACGCGCCGAAGGTCGGGCAGAACCGCATCCACTTCGACCTGACCAGCGCGTCCCCGGAGGGCCAGCGGGCGACGGTGTCCCGGGCGATCGAGGTGGGCGGTCGGCACGCCGACGTCGGTCAGAAGGGCGACGAGGGGCACGTGGTGGTCGCCGATCTGGAGGGCAACGAGTTCTGCGTCTGCGAGGCCGACAACAACTTCCTCGCCGGCTGCGGTCCTGTCGGCGCGGTGAACTGCGACGGCACGCGGGCGGCCGGTCATTTCTGGAGCGCGGCGCTGGGCTGGCCGCTGGTCTGGGACCAGGATGAGGAGACCGCGATCCAGTCCCGGCGCGGCGGGGCGAAGGTCACCTGGAGCGGCCCGCCGTTGATGCCGAGGCACGGCCGGGACCGCGTACACCTGGATCTCGCGCCGCCTGTCGGCGCGGACCGGGAGGCGGAGGTCGACCGGCTGCTCTCGCTCGGCGCGACCCGGGTCGGCGCGGGCCGGCACACCGCCGACGACGTGGTGCTGGCCGACCCCGACGGCACCGAGTTCTGCATTCTGACTCCCCGGTAGCGGCCCCGCCCGGTCGGTGTCATGTGAATCTTGGTACGGAACAGCCCCTGGAGGGGCGCTTCCGTACCAAGATCCAGGATGTCCCGGAAGGTGGGAAGCTGATCCAGGGATGCGAGAATGTGTGCTTGATCGACTTTACCTCGCCGAAGTGGTGGGGTCGGATGGGCCAGGATGCCGCCACTTCGGGGAAGTGGAGTCGATCGAGAGCCGGTCGATCGAGCGTCGCTCGTGCGGTGTAGACGGTTCAGGTCGGCCCGCGGTGTGAGTCATTCACACCATCAAGTTTGTAGGCGCCTGCTGAGCACCTTCCGGGTCGACTCCGGGAAGCATGCCGACCGCGTCCGGACGCGTCCCGGCCGCGACTCACACCTGGATGTCGAAACGTTGCAGCACCGCGGGCGCGACCAGGCCCAGCGCGGCGAGCACGGCCACCACGGTCATCGCGGTGCGCAGGACGACCGTCTCCGCCTTGCTGCCGGTTCGCAGCGCGATGCTGTTGGGTAGCCCGATCATCGTCCACATCCGCCGTTTGATCGGGATCGGCCAGAGGATGGGCACGCCGGCCCGGGTGATCATGTCACCGAGGATGTGCACGAAGCAGCCCACAGCGACGGCGAGACCGATCATCGGATAGCCGCGGTCGCCGGGCAGGTTGGCGAACGTGAACCAGGCCGCGGCGGCGGACACCAGCGTGATGACCACCCAGCCGGCCCGTTCGGCCCACTCGTCGAAGAGCCCGCGCAGCGCCAGGCCGATCATGAAGAACAGGATGCTGACCACGGCCCACTTGCCGTAGTGGGCGCAGAGCGCCGTGGTGCCCCACCCGACCAGCGCGGTGAACGGGACGGTGTGGGTGAGCGTGCGGTGTCCGTTGTTGCGGCGCGGGTCCTTGCTGAGCTTGGTGGCGTAGTAGACGCCGAGCGAGATCTTCTCCACCACCTCGGCGACGAAGAGGCTGACCACGCCGAAGGTCCGGGCCACGGTGGCGCCACCCTGGTTGCGGGTGACCTTGCCGGAGAGGTCGAGGTCGGGGAAGAGTGCCCCGCCCGCGCAGACCGCGGTGCCGACGGCCAGCGCCAGCGGCGTCTGGTGGTAGTCGGCGAACTGGTCCAGCGCCCAGGAGCCGGTCAGCCACACGGCCGCGCCGGACAGCGCATGGGACGGTCCCATCATCTCGGCTCGCCCTCCCCAAAGATCTTGATCGACAAACTACGCCACTGTAGTCAGTCGGCGCGACGGTGGGCATCAGGAAGTATGTCGGCCCAGGCGGGCGCGGCGGTGCGTCTGTCGGCGATGAGACGCCGGCGGTGTCAACCCGCCGTGCGGGTGGGCCGGATCGGACGGATGCTGTCCCGGATCAGAGCGAACTGCCCGTCGGCGGCGGCCCAGTCGGCGTCCGAGGTGGTCCAGCCCAACGTCCACCCGGATTCCTCGCCCGGCAGCACCCGCAAGGCGTGCATCCGTTCGCCGTTCGGGGCCGTCCAGCGACACTCCCACTCGGCACCGCCGCCGGCGGCGGCGAGCCGCACCTTGTCGTATGCGGGCAGCCGGCCGGCGTAGCGAAGGTCCCGCTCGGCGGACTTCAGCCGGCCGACCGGATCCCCGCCCGGATACGGCTCGACGCCCAGGATGCGCCGGGTGGCCGGGTCCTGGAAGCAGGTGGTGTCGCCGGAGCGGAGCTGGAGCCAGCCGGCGGGCAGGGCGATGTGGAACCCGCCCGTGTCGGCGGGCCAGATCCAGTCGGCGGGCACGGTCACCGCCGGATCGGCAGGTGGCGGACCCTTCTGCACCGGCGTGCCGGCCACGTCCGGCCGGATGCAGGGGAACGGCGGTGGTGGCACGCCGGGGGGTGGGCCGGGCGGACGATCCCAGGGCTGGCCGATGGCCGTGCCGTGTCCGTCGCCGGTCCTGGGAGGGTCGCTGTCGACGGCGAGGGCGGTGCCGACGCCGGCGGCCAGGGCCAGCAACGCGACGGTCGAGGCGAGGCCCCAGCGCCGCAGCGCCGCCCGCCTCCGCTCGTCGTCGGTGGCGTCGGCAGGTGGGTCGCCGGTGGCGCCGTCGTGGGCGGCCTCCCCGCGGCCGTCGCCGTGCGGAGGGCGCAGGCCGTGCGCCGCGCCGCCGTGGGCGGTTCCGCTCCGATGGGGTACGCCGTGCGCCGCGCCGCCTCGCGCGGGGTCGTCGTGAAGCGCGCCGCTGCCCGTCGCGCCGCGCAACGAACCGGAGTCGACCGGAGAGTTTGCGGTGACCGGCGGCGGGCTCGCGGCGGGGGCGCCGCCGGACCCGGGGAGGTGCACCGGGCTGACGGCGTCGGCCCGGGGCGCCGGACCCTCGGGACCGGTCGGGCTGCCCGGGTCGACGAAGCTGGTCAGGACCGTCGGGCCGAACACGCCGACCGGACGGTCGGGGCCGCCCCGGACCGGGGCGTGCTCCGACTGGTCCGGCTCGTCGGGGTGGTGCTCCTCCGCCGGGTCGGCCGGCGGGGTCGGGTCGTCCTCGGCCGGTCGCGCCCACTCGCTGCGCCGGGCCGCCCGACTCCACGCCCGGGCGGCGGCGGCCGGCGGCATCATGTCCGGGTAACCGACGATCGGCCGGTCCGCCGCGCCCGGGCCGGCCGTGCCGCCCGTGGCGTCGCCGCCATTCCCCCCGCCCGTGTCGTCCCCGCCGTCCCAGCCGTCCGTGCGGTCGGTGCCGTCCCAGCCGCGCGTACCGTCCCAGTCGTCCCAACCGTGCCGGCCGGCCCGGCCGGGCCGGCCGGCACGGTTGGGACGGTCGGTCAAGCCGCCTCGATCGGCGGGG
The DNA here is from genome assembly GCF_029581215.1 of Micromonospora sp. WMMD975. Taxonomy (NCBI): domain Bacteria; kingdom Bacillati; phylum Actinomycetota; class Actinomycetes; order Micromonosporales; family Micromonosporaceae; genus Micromonospora; species Micromonospora sp. WMMD975. The sequence continues at coordinate 3,586,230 of NZ_CP120739.1, read as the reverse complement.
CCGGGTCGGTCGGCAAAGCCGGGTCGGTCGGCCTGGCCGGGTCGGTCGGCAAAGCCGGGTCGGTCGGCCTGGCCGGGCCGGGCCGGGTCTCCCGGGGTCGGGTGCCCGGCCCTCCCACCGGAGCCGCCGCCCGACACCACGGCGCGTCCGGTCGCGGACCTGGGCGGGGCGTCGGGTCCGCCTCCGGGCGGGTCGCCGGGTCCGAGCCTGGTCGCGGGCGGGTCGCCGGGGCCGGGGCGGGGGACCGGTGGGACGGCGATGCTGTGGCCGCTCGGCGGTGCGACGGTGGACGCGGACCGGGGGACCGGCGGGACGGCGATGTGGGAGCCGCTCAGCGGCGGGACGGTCGGTGTGGGCCGCGGGACCGGCGGGTCGTCGCCGCTCATCGACACGACACTGGATCCGGCCGCGTGCCTGGGTGGCGCGTTCCGGCCGGGCCGGCCGGCCCCGGCGGTGTCGGACGCCGGCCGGTCCGGCGCGTCGGCGGCCGGTACGTCGGCGGCCGGTGTGGCGGCGGAGGCGAGCAGACGGGCGATGTCGTCGTGGCCGAGCCGGTTGCGCGGGTCACGGCGCAGCAGCCCGACCAGCACCGGCATCAGCGGGCCGGCGTGCGGCGCCGGGTCCGGTGGCTGGCTGGCCAGCGCGGCGAGCGTGGCCATCGCGGTGCTTCGGGCGTACGGCGAGCGGCCCTCCACGGCGGCGTGCAACGTGGCGCCGAGCGACCACAGGTCCGCCTCGACGCTCGACACCCCCTCGGCGGCGCGTTCCGGCGCGACGTACTGCGGGGAGCCGAGGACCAGGCCGGGACGGGTCATCGCACCGTCACCGCCCTCGAACACGGCCAGCCCGAAGTCGGTGAGCAGCACCCGCCCGTCCCGGGCCAGCAGCACGTTCGCGGGTTTCACGTCCCGGTGCAGCACCCCGGCCAGGTGGGCGGCACGCAGCGCGGCGTGCACCGCCCGCCCGATCTCGGCGGCCCGCCGGGGCGGCAGCGGACCGTCCGCCTCGATGATCTCCTGGAGCGAGCGGGACGGAACGTACTCCATGATCAGCCATGGGTCGCCCTGGACCCGGACCACGTCGTAGACCCGTACCACGTTCGGGTGGTTGAGCCGCGCGGCCGTCCGCGCCTCGCGCAGCGTGCGGGCGCGCAGCTCGTCCCGCTCGTTCTCGGCGAGCCAGTTGGGCGGCAGCACCTGCTTGACCGCGACCTCGCGTTCGAGCTCCTCGTCCCGGGCGAGCCAGACCTGGCCCATCCCGCCGCGGCCGACCAGCTCGATCAGGCGGTACCGTCCGGCGATCACAACCTTACGCACCGCACTCCTCACCGCTGGTCGTGGTCCACAATAGCCAACGGATCGGACGGTACCTATCCTCTCGGGGCGGCAGACCTCAGCTCGCCGCGCCGGCCAGCAGATTTCCCTCCGGGATGGTGACGGCCGGCCGACCCCCGACCAGCATGGCGGCGGCCCGCCGGGCCTGGAACGAGTGGTGCTCCCGGCGGGCGGCGGCGTAGCTGACGGCGGTCCGGGCCGCGATGGCGGACCACGCGTACCGCCGGGTCACCATGGCGCGCGCCTTGCGCGCCACCCGGCGGGCGAAGACCTCGTCACCGAGCAACCGGTCGACGGCGCCGGCGAGCGCGTCCGGGTCGCCGTGCGGAAAGGTCACCCCGGTCACGCCGGACTCGACGATCTCGGCCAACCCGCCGGTGCGCGCCACCGCGAGCGGCGCCCCGGCGGCAGCCGCCTCCAGGGCGATCATGCCGAACGGCTCGTAGAGGCTGGGGATCACGGTGGCGTCGGTGGCGGCGAGCACCGCGGGGAGCTGGGTGGCGTCCATGAAGCCGGCGAACCGGACGGTGTCGTGCAGCCGCAGCCGGTGTGCCTGGTCCACCAGCTCATCCCGGTACGGGCCGTCCCCGGCGATCACCACCCGCAGGCCGGGGTGCCGGTCGGCCAGGTGCGGCACCGCGTGCACCAGATGCTGCACACCCTTCTCGTAGACCAGCCGGCCGGCGTACCCGATCAGCGGCCCGTCCCCGGCGAAGCGGGCGCGGGCGGAGGCGACCGCGTGCGGACGGGCCCGCCAGGCCCGGTCGTCGACGCCGTTGGCGACCACGTCGACGCGCCCGGCCGGCACGTCGAACAGCCGGACCACCTGCTCGCGCATGTAGCCGGAGCAGGCGATCACCCGGGCCGAGGCGTTGCTCAGCCAGTGCTCGACGCCGTGGATGGTGCGGTTCATCTCCCCGGGCAGCCAACCCTGGTGCCGGCCCGCCTCGGTGGCGTGGATGGTGGTCACCAGCGGCACGTCCAGGTGCTCGGCCAGGGTCACCGCGGTGTGCGCGACGAGCCAGTCGTGGGCGTGGATCACGTCGTACGCGCCGGCGCCGGCCGCGCGCAGGGCGGTGCGGGTGAGCGTGTGGTTGAACGCCATGGTCCAGGCCAGCAGCGAGTCGGTGGCGAGCGGGAACCGGACCGGATCCTCGGCCGCCCGCACCACGCGGACGCCGTCGGCGTACTCCTCCATGGGGGTGCCCTCGGCGTGCCGGGTGACGACGGTGACCTCGTGCCCGGCGGCGGCCAGGGCGACGGAGAGCGCGTGCACGTGGCGGCCGAGGCCACCGACGAGCACGGGTGGGTACTCCCAGGAGAGCAGCAGCACCCGCAGGCGCCGGGCGGGCAGGATGTCGATCACTTCGGCGTCAGCTGACACGCGGCCCCCTTTGAGTTGTCGTCGTCCCGCCCGACGTCACCACCGGGGGGCGGCACCCATCCTGCCCAGGTGTCGATAACCGGCGGCGACACGCCGGTTGCCGGTCTGTAACGCGTTACCGGCGGACCCGCCGCGCGCGCAGCAGCTCGGCCACCGACCAGGCCTGGAACGGGCAGCCGGTGGCGGCGTGCGGGGCGAGCCCGTCGGCGGTCTCGCTCACCGAGCCGAGACCGTCCTCGACGAGGTGGCCCACCAACCCCACCAGCAGATCGTCGGTGGGCAGGCCGGCCCGGCGGTACGCGTCGAGCAGCGGCCCGGTCAGCCACGGCCACACCGTGCCCTGGTGGTAGGCGGAGTCCCGCTCGGCCGGGCCGCCCCGGTGCCGGCCGGTGAAACCGGGCGACCCGGGGGCGAGACTGCGCGGGCCCAGCGGGGTGAACAACGCCTCGGTGAGCCGGCGCAGCGTGCCCTCGTCCGGCTCCAGCGGGGCGTACGGCAGCGACCAGGCGAGCAGTTGGTTGGGGCGCAGCAGGTCGTCGTCGTGGTGCGGGGCGCCGCCGAGCGGGTACGCGGGCGCCGGGGCGTCCACCACGTCGTGCAGCCCGCCGGCCGGCGCCGGGAACCGGTCGCGGAACGCGGTCGTGGCCCGGCCGTGCAGGTCCCACAGGCCGGTGGCGTCCCGGCCGGCCAGCTCGGTCAGCTCGGCGAGCCCGGCCAACCCGTTGATCCACAACGCGTTCACCTCGACCGGCTTGCCGGTGCGCGGGGTCACCGGCACCCCGTACACCCGGGCGTCCATCCAGGTCAGCGCCACGTCCGGCGGCCTGCCCTGGGTGAGCAGCCCGTCGGCCGGGTCGACGCCGATGCCGTACCGGGTGCCGGTCACGTGCGCCTCCACCACGCCGTGCAGCGCCGGCAGCAGCTCGTCGCCGAGGTCGGTGTCGCCGGTGACCGTGACGTGCCGGGACACCGCGTGCAGGAACCACAGCGTGGCGTCGACCGTGTTGTGCTCGACCCGGCCGGTGTCGGCGGTGTTCGCCAACATGCCCTCGGACAGCGTGCCCGCGTACGCCCGCAGCAGCTCCCGGCCCTCGTCGGCCCGGTTGGTGCAGAGGAACAGCCCCTCGTAGGAGATCATGGTGTCCCGGGACCAGGCGCCGAACCAGGGGTAGCCGGCCACCACGTCCGGGCCGGTGGCGGTGCGGACCACGAACGCGTCGGCGGCCAGCGCGAGCGTCGCCTCGACCGCGTCGTCCGGCTTGGCGGCGGCCACCACCGCCCGGTTGCGCCGCCGGGCCGCCTCGACCACCGCGGTCGCCGGTGGCGGCTCCTCGCCCAGGTCGTCCGCCCAAGCCAGCACCGTCACCGTCGCGCCCGGCTCGTCGAGCGCGCCGGAGAAGCGGCCCGCGTACCAGAGGTCCTCGTCCGGGTTCAGGCCGCGGTCGGCCTCCGCGCGGTGGCGGACCCCGAGCCACCACTGGCCCTCCGGGGCCCAGCCCGGCCCGGCGAGCCGGAACGCGCCGTCGACGACCGCGCCGCCGGCCACCGGCTCCAGCCGCGGCGCGGGACCGTCGGCCCGCCGCTCGCCGTGCGCGTCCCGCCAGGTGCAGGCCGCGGCCAGGTCGAGCCGGACCGGGCCGCCGGAGACCAGCCGGTGGACCACGGCGACGCAGGACCGGCCGTACGCCATGGCGATCTCCCGCTCGATCACCACGTCGCCGATCCGCCACCGCCAGCGCGGCACCCCGTCGGTCAGGTCGAAGCGCTCCAACAGCTCGAAGCCGCGCGGGTCGACCACACCGGAGGACCACTCGTGCGCGCCGAGCCGGACCCGCGTCCCCGACGGCAGGGTCACCGCCGGGTCGAGACTCACGAGTCCCACCTTGCGGGACGCCGGCGTTTCGCCCGACACCACGAGCAACCCGTGGTAGCGGCGGGTGCGCAGCCCGGCCACGGTGCCCGTGGCGTAACCGCCGCGCCCGTCCGTGACCAGCCATTCCCGCTCGGCGGAGGTGGACAGGTCCGCGCAGAACCGCGGACCGAAACGGATGTCGATCAACTTTCCTCCACCGGCAGCGAGGTGTGACATGCCACGACGACAATGGCCGCTGTGGAGAAGTACCCCGGCGGCGTCGAAGATGTTCCGGTGATCACCGACCGCCCGACCTCCGTGGCCTCCGACCCCGAGCGGCACCGGCTCGCCCAGGCCGATGCCGGGGAGCAGGACTGGCGCGCATGGGGCCCCTATCTGTCCGAGCGGGCGTGGGGGACGGTACGGGAGGACTACAGCGAACACGGCACGGCGTGGGACTACTTCCCCCACGATCACGCGCGGTCCCGAGCCTACCGGTGGAACGACGACGGCATGGCGGGCGTCTGCGACGACCGGCAGACGTTCTGCTTCGCGCTGGCGCTGTGGAACGGGCGCGACCCGATCCTCAAGGAACGCATGTTCGGCCTCGGCGGCGACGGCGGCAACCACGGCGAGGACGCCAAGGACTACTGGTGGTATCTCGACAGCACCCCCACGCACTCGTGGATGCGCTGGCGTTACCACTACCCGCAGGCCGCCTTCCCGTACGACGAACTCGTCGCGGTCAACGCGCTGCGCGGCCGGGACGACACCGAGTACGAGCTGGTGGACACCGGCATCTTCGACGACGACCGCTACTGGGCGGTGACCGTCGACTACGCCAAGGCGTCCCCGACCGACATGTGCGTGCTCGTCACCGTCGCGAACCAGGGTGACCGGGACGCCACCCTGCACGTGCTGCCCACCCTGTGGTTCCGCAACACCTGGGCCTGGGGGCTGCCCGGCACCGACCGGGTCCCGACGATCCACGGCGCGGGCTCCCGGCTGGTCGGTGACCACTGGGTGCTCGGTCAACTGCTGCTGGAGGGCGACGGCGACCCGACGCCGCTGCTGTGCGACAACGAGACCAACGCGGAGCGGCTGTGGGGGCTGCCCGGCCGGTCCGCGTACCCGAAGGACGGGATCAACGACCACGTGGTGGCCGGCGCCGCCACCGTCAACCCGGACCGCGTCGGCACCAAGGGCGCGCTGCACTACGTGCTCGACGTGCCGGCCGGCGGGCGGCGGCAGATCCGGCTGCGGCTGGCCCGCACCGCGCCGCCGCCGGCCGCCGTCGCGCCCCCGCCCGCCGACCTCGGGGACGGGTTCGACACCGTGCTCTGGGCCCGCCGCGCCGAGGCGAACCGGTTCTTCGACAGCGTCATCCCGGCCGCGGCCACCGCCGACGAGGCGATGGTCGCCCGGCAGGCGATCGCCGGGCTGATGTGGGGCAAGCAGTTCTACCACTTCGACGTCAAACGCTGGCTGGAGGGCGATCCCGGCTCGGCGCCGCCGCCGGCCGGACGCCGGCACGGGCGCAACAGCGCCTGGTGGCACATGACCAGCTTCGACGTGTTCTCCATGCCGGACCCGTGGGAATATCCCTGGTACGCCGCCTGGGACCTGGCCTTCCACTGCGTGACCATCGCCCGGGTCGATCCGGGGTTCGCCAAGGAGCAACTGCTGCTCCTGCTCCGCGAGTGGTACCTGCACCCGAACGGGCAGATCCCGGCGTACGAGTGGGCGTTCGGGGACGTGAACCCGCCGGTGCACGCCTGGGCCGCGTTGAAGGTCTTCGAGATCGACGGCGGCCGGGACCACGAGTTCCTCGCCCGGGTGATGCACAAGCTGATGCTCAACTTCACCTGGTGGGTCAACCGCAAGGACACCGGCGGCAACAACGTCTTCGAGGGCGGTTTCCTCGGGCTGGACAACGTCGGCCCGTTCGACCGTTCCGCCGCCCTGCCGGTGGCCGGGACGCTCGAACAGTCCGACGGCACCGGCTGGATGGCCATGTACGCGCTGAACATGCTCGACATGGCCGTCGTGCTGGCCGAGCACGACCACGCGTACGTGGACACCGCGACGAAGTTCTTCGAGCACTTCGCGTACATCGCCGCGGCGGCGTACTCCCAGGGGTTGTGGGACGCCGACGACGCCTTCTTCTACGACGTGCTGCGGCTGGCCGACGGCACGAAGGTGCCGTTGAAGGTCCGCTCGGTGGTCGGGCTGCTGCCGCTGGCGGCGGTCACCCGGCTCACCGCGCGGACGCTGCGCCGCCTGCCGGAGCTGGGGGCCCGGCTGCGCTGGTTCCTCACCAACCGCCCCGAGTACGCCGACGTGATCGGCGCCCGGCGGCTCGGCCCCGACGGCCGACAGCAGCGGCTGCTGTCCATGGTCGGCCCGGAGCAGGTGGTGCGGCTGCTGGCCCGGATGCTCGACCCCGACGAGTTCCTCTCCGAGTACGGCCTGCGGACACTGTCCCGCGCCCACCTGGACAAGCCGTTCACGGTCACGTTCGGCGGGCAGGAGTTCAGCGTCGGCTACGAGCCGGCCGAGTCAACGAGCGGCCTGTTCGGCGGCAACTCCAACTGGCGCGGTCCGATCTGGATGCCGACGAACTTCCTGCTGATCAGCGCGTTGCGCGACCACGCCGCGTTCTTCGGCGACGACCTCCAGGTCGAGTATCCGACCCGGTCCGGGGTCAAGCGCACCCTGGACGAGATCGCCGACGACCTCTCCGCCCGGCTGATCTCGCTGTTCACCCGCGACGGGTGGGGGCGGCGACCCATCTACGGCGCCGCGCAACTGTTCCAGACCCACCCGGACTGGCGGGACCTGATCTGCTTCCCGGAGTATTTCCACGGCGACAACGGGGCCGGGCTGGGCGCCTGGCACCAGACCGGGTGGACGGCCCTGGTCGCCGATCTGATCCTCACCCGCCGCCGCTGAGCCCGGCGCCGCCGGGTTCGGCGTTGTTGGGTCCGGCGTTGCTGGTCGGGGGGTGGGGCACGGCGGTGGCCGCCGTGCCCCGTGCCGGTCAGGTCAGGACAGCGGCAGGAACGCCAGCCGGGCGTGATATTCGCCGGCCACCGTCACGGTGTCGCTGCCGACCCACAGGCCCCGGTCGGTGGCGTACAGCTCCCCGGTGCCGACCCCGCGGTCCTTGGTCGGATTCCAGGCCAGCGCCTTGCCGGTCGTCGGGTGGATCGCGCCGATGCCGGGTCGGGACACCGCGCCCGGGCCGGCCGAGTCCCGACCCTGCGGGTTGTCCAGCCAGCGCTGGTGGCCGCCCACGTACACCGCCGCCCCGGTGATCGCCACCGAGAGCAGGGTGTCGCCGCCGGTGTAGTTCGCCCAGGTCGGCTGCTTGCCGGCGGTCTCCGTACCGAACTCGAAGCGGGACGCCGTGTCGCACAGCGTCCCCGGGAACGCCGCGCCGGTGCTGACGACCACGAACCAGGCGCCGTCCGCGGAGATGTCCACCCCACGCATGTAGGTGGGCATGGTCCGGGCGCACTGCGGCTGGTAGCGGGTCGTCGACCAGCCGGACAGCGTGGCGCCCGTGGTGCTCAGGTTCGCCACCGCGAGCTGGTGCCGGGCCTGCCCGGCGACCGAGCTGAAATTGCCCACGAAGACCAGCCGCGTGCCGTCGGCCGAGACGTCCAGCGCCTCGATCTTGACCGGGGCGGTGACCCCGGTGGCGGTGACCCGGGGGCCCTCCAGACGCAGGTTCACCGACGGGTCGGCGGCGCCGGTGGTCGCGTCCAGGGCGGCCAGGGCGCGGCGGGTCACCCCGCCGACGGTCTGGAACGCCCCGCCCACGAGCAACCGCGTACCGACCAGGCGCATGTCGTTGACCTGGTTGTTGAGCGCGGCGGGGGCGAACCCGGCGACGCGGGCGCCGGTGGCCGCGTCGATCCGGGCCACCCGGGGCGCGGCGACGCCGTTGACCGTGGTGAACGCGCCGCCGAGGTAGATCGAGCGGCCGTCCGCGGCGGCGGCGAGCGCCTTCACCGTGCCGTTGACCGCGGGTTTGAACGTGGTGTCGATCCGGCCGGTGGTGGCGTCGAACGCCACCAGCCGGGGCATCGCGAGCTGCGCGGTGCTGTTCGCGTTGCGCACCTTGGTGAACGAGCCGCCGACATAGACCCGGTTACCGATCTGGAGGATCCGGTAGACCGTGCCGTCGAGGGCGTGCGGGGTCCAGGCCGCGGGTTTCGTACTGACCACTGTGGTGTGCGTGGCGTTGACGGCGAGGGCCGGGGACGCGGTGAACGCGCCGGCGGTGGTGGCGAGCGCGGCGGCCACGGCGATGGCCGCGTGCCTCCGGTGCCGGGCCCGCTTCGCAGATGGTGGGGCGGGTGCGGGAGTCATGCTCAAAGCATGCCGATCGAGTAGGAATTCCGCAGTCGGGTAGCCGCCCCTTTCCGCCCGCCGACCGGCCGGTCCGTGCGGTCCGTGCGGTCTGGTGCGGTGCGGCCCGGCCCGGCCCGGCCCGGCGCGGCCCGGCGCGGCGCGGCCCGGCGCGGCCCGTTCCGGCCCGGTGCGGCCCGGCCCGGCCCGGCGGTTAGGCGGGGCCCCCGCTTAACACCCCGTGGTAAGCGGGTGCCGTTCCTCTACCAAAAGCGTTAAGCAGGGCCCCCGCCTTACACGTAGGGTGGGCGGGGTTCCGGGGAGGAGTTCGATGCGATCCGTGCTGGTCTTCGACGCCGACGACACGCTCTGGGAGAACAACGTCCTCTTCGAGCGGGTGATCGAGGACTTTCTCACCTGGCTCGACCATCCGACGCTGGACCGGGCGCAGATCCGGGCCGTCCTCGACGACGTCGAGCGGGCCAACGCCGTGGCGCACGGCTACGGCAGCAAGATCTTCCTGCGCAGCCTGGGCGAGTGCCTGGAGAAGCTGCGCGAGCGTCCCGCCACGGAGGCCGAACGCGCCGACATCGAGCGACTCGCCGCCGCGTTGGTCGGGCACCAGGTCGAGCTGATGCCGGGGGTCGCGGAGACGCTCGACGACCTCGGCACCCGCCACGACCTGCTGTTGCTCACCAAGGGCGAGCGCGAGGAGCAGCAGCGCAAGCTCGATGCCTGCGGGCTGCTGCACCACTTCCACGCGGCGCACATCGTGCCCGAGAAGGACGCGGACACCTACCGCTGGCTGGCCCGCGAGCACGCGTTCGACCCGGCTGACGCGTGGATGATCGGCAACTCGCCGCGTTCGGACATCCTGCCCGCCCGGGCCGCCGGGATGAACGCGGTCTTCATCCCCAACGAGAACACCTGGGTGCTGGAGCACGAGGAGTTGGATCCGTCCGACGGCGGCGTGATTCGGCTCGCCGCGTTTCCGGACCTGCTCCGGCACTTCTGAGTCGGCCGGTAACGTCCGGAATGTGCCGCTCACCTTTCCCTCGCATCTGGCGCCGGTGCTGCCGCTGAAGCGGTGGCGACCGCACTGGTTCGACGGCGTGGCACTGGCCACCGGTGCGGTGGCGCCGGACGTCGGCTACCTGTTCAACGGCACCCGCCTCGAACTCGGGATGCGCACGCACACGATCGGCGGGTTGCTCTGGTGGTGCCTGCCGGTCGCGCTGGCGTACGCCTGGGTCGTCCGCCGGGTGGTCGCCGGGATCGCCGTGCACCTGCCCGCGTCGCGGTTGTTCGGCTGGCCGCAGTACGCCGCGCTGGCCGGGGTGCGGCACCCGTGGCAGGTCACCGTCTGCTCGGCGCTGATCGGCGCGTTCAGCCACGTCGGTTGGGACCGGATCAGCCACAGCGAACGCCTGCCGCGACTGCTCGGCATCGCCGACTTCCACGCCCAGACCGGGCTGTACTGGTGGCAGTTCACGGACGTGTTCGCCAGTCTCGGCAGCGGGCTGCTGGTGCTCGCCCTGGCGTTGGAGGCGGCCCGGCGCGGCGCGGTCTTCGCCGGGCCCCGCCCACCCGCCCCGGCGGCGAACCCGCCCGTGTTCTGGCGGGTGACGCTGGCGGTCACCGGCCTCGGGGCGCTGCTGCTGCCGGGGCTGCCGTCGGCCACCGTCCCCGCGCCGGCCGGCGTACGCGTGCTGCACCTCGGCGCGTTGGCGCTCATCGCCGGCGCCGCCGCGGCGCGGTCCGCGCCTCCCCTTGACGCCGAGAGAGACCACCGTCCCGACCACGAACAGCGCCCGATCTGTTGACCCCGTTACGTCGACATGCCGCATTTCGGCATAGACATCAATCACAGTCGCGCGTTGCCTGCGGGCGCTTGTCCGACCTGCGCGGACCTGCTTAACCTGGGCCGGCGTCCGCGCCTCGTCGGGGTGAGTCGGGGGCGCACCGGAGTCCGGTGGTGACAGCACCGTGGAGCTGAGTGCGGGCAGACCGGCTCGCCGTGCGGCCCGGCGTGGGCGGCGTGCCCCGCCCGCCGCGGCACCCACGGCGCAGGCCGATACCACGTCGGACGGCCGGGGTCAGGGCCGGGGAGTTGCGGACCCGGTCCTGACCCGTCCGGTCAGCGCCGGGCGTGACCCTCTGGTGCGCCGGCCGTCACGGAGCGACACTGAGTCATGGCACTTCCGCGCGTACCGCTGCTCGCCGGCCTGGTCGTGCTGCTCGCGGCGGCCTGCACGACGACCGGCCACGACGGCGCGTCGCCCCCGACCTCGGCGCTCGCCGCGCCGGCCACGACGACTGTCGCGCCGCCCTCCGCCACCGCCCCGCCGGTGCCGACCGGCGCCGCCGGGCCCACCGCGTCCTGGCGGACGACCTGGGGCTGGGCGGTGCCCGACCGCCCGGCCCGGGTGACGCACCCGGTGCGGGCGCCGGTCACCCCGGGGCAGCCGCTGCCCGTCCTGGTGGCGGTGGAGACCGGGGACCACCCGGCGGAGGGGTTCAGCCGGATCACCTTCGCCTTCCGCGGGCCCACCCCGTCCTACCGGGTCGGATACGTGGCTCAGGTGGTGACCGAAGGGCGGGGCGCGCCCGTCGAACTGCCCGGCACGGCGTTCCTGTCGGTGCGGTTCTCCCCGGCTCAGGCGCACGACGCGCGTGGCGGCGGGACCGCCCGCGTGCCGCCGGCGGTCATCGACTATCCGACCCTGCTCGGCTGGGCCGCGGCCGGCGACTTCGAGGGGCACCTGAGCTTCGGGCTCGGCCTGCGGGTGCCGGAGAGCGGGCCGGTCCCGGTGCGGTTGGCTGAGTCCACCCGCCCGGACGGCGCCCACGTCATCTCCGTCGACGTCCGACGGGGCTGACCGCCGCCCGGCGTGGGCGAACTCAGTTGACCTCGCCGCGGACGATCGCCACCGCCACCCGGCAGAACTCGTCCATGTCCGGCGTGAACCCGGCGGCGATGTCCGGGTGCAGGCCGGAGCGGGTCTCGTCGAGCAGCCGACGGCAGACGTCCTCCACGGGCTCGCCCGCGTAGCTGGCGCGGACCCGTTCGGTTGCCGCCTGCAGGGCCGAGGTCAGCTGATCCTCCAACGGGCCGCGCAGCTTCTGCTGCACCGGATCGAGCCCGCTCGGATCGAGCGTGACATGTGGCTCCGACATCGGCGCTCCCTTCGTCGGCGTCCGCGGTACCCGACCGCGGGCGTCGGTCAAACCATCGTCGGTACGGCCGCCACCCGGACCAGGTACGAGAACTCCTCCGCCGGCTCCTCCGCGTACGACAGCCGGCGGATCTGCCGGTCGTCGGACCAGAGGGCGACGTCGACGAGCACCCCGAGGTGGGCGAGGCCGATGTTCGCCACCCGCTTCTTGTCCTGGAGCACCGCGCAGACGCCGCCGAGCAGGGTGCTGGCGTCGGAGGTGCGGTGCCCGGGCGGGCACCGCAGGGTCAGGTCCACCTCGATCGGCCCGGCGAGTGGGGTCCACCCGGTGCGCTGGGCCGCCGTGCAGGCGGCCTGGAGCAGGGTGCGGACCCTCGTCGCCTGTCGGTGTCCGGCGGCGAAGATGGACAGGGCCTCGGTCTTGACCGGGGGCAGGCCGCTCACCTCGAACGTCAGGGTGAGAACGCGGGTGTCCTGCACGACGGCACCTCCTCCTGGGGAGAATCCTGCCCAACCGGTACGCGCGCACGCGGAGGTTCCGGGGAGAACCAACCGATCGGGCGGGCTGTGGGGGACAGCCGGCGGCGGGTCGACATCGTCGGCGACGCGCTGGCCACGGAGTGAGGGAAACGCTAGTCCAGTCCGTTGACGCTGGGTAGTCTCACCGTTCACCTGATGGGACGACGCTCATGCCGCCTCTCCGGCGTGCCGGGCCAGGTACTCGTCGATCGCCCTGCGGATCAGGCCGGAACGCCCACCCTTGTCGTTGCCGGCAAGTTCGTCGAGCCGCCGGACGATCGTCGAGGGAAGGCGAACGCCGGTGACGATCATCGGTACGCTCTCCGAGGCTGGGGCCGGGCCGAGATCGGGGCCCACGGTTACGTCCCGCAGCAGTTCCGAGATGTCGCCACCCCGGTCGAAGTAGGCCACCAACTCCTCACGGCTCATCGTCCGCGGATCTTGGTTTGCGCTCATCGTGTCCCCTCCATCCACTGCTTGACCTCATCAGGCGTGGCGGGGCGCACGGCCAGGATCGCGTAGCTGCTGACCTTCCCGATCCGCTCACAGAGCACCATGATCACGCGGGCGGTGTCCGCCAGGCCGGCCACGGCGAGCAGGAGGGTGCCGATGTAGTTCTCGATCCGCTGCGGAGAGTAGAGCGCATCGATCGCTTCCTGCTCGGACACGTCGTGCCGGGCCGCGCTGGCCTTTCCGGCGTCGGTCCACCCGTACTCCCGCTCCGTCCCGACATCAGCGTACAACGCGTAAAACGCGTCAGCGGCGGGCGCGCTTGAGTTCGTGGAACGTGTCCAGGCGCATCAGCGGCAGCATCGAGTCCCAGATCGTCAGCGCGTCCTCGGTGCCCGGGACGTCGGTGATGATCGGGCCGTGGATGCCCCGGGAGGCGTCCGGCACCATCAGCACCGGCGAGCCGATGTCCGGTCCGGCCGAGCCGTATGCCAGGGCGTGCGACTCGTGCACCGCGGCGTCCCAGCGTTCGTCGTCGAGCGCCGGCGCCGCGTCCGCCAGCCCGGCCGCCTCCACCGCCGCCGCGACGATCTTGTCGCCGAGCGGGTTGCCCGCGTCGTGGCTGCGCGCCCCGACCTCGGTGTAGAGGCGGCCCGCGTCGTCGTGCCGGTCCTGCGCGCGTAACGCCTCCACCAGCCGCAGCACCCGGTGGGAGGCGGCCATCGGCGCGGCGAACTCCGGGGGGACCTGACCGTCGTTGAGGATCGCCAGGCTGAATGCCCGCCACTGCACGCGCAGCCCGCGCGCCTGCGCGACCGCGACCAGCCAGCGGGAGGTGCGCCAGGTCCAGGGGCAGACGGGGTCGAAGAAGAAGGTGGCGTCCATCCCCCCAACCTAGGCGCGGTCGCGGCGGCGCGCAGCGCGGCGTGACCGTCACGTGACCGTGATGTTTCGCGTCGTGGCAGGTCGGGCACGTTCAGCCGCACGAAACGCCCGAGGCGTCGGGCGCACGGGCCGGTGCCTCGTCGTCTCGCCGTGCGCCGGGGCACGGGTGACCTCCCCGGCTCTCGCCGAAGAGAGGGGGAGGGTGATGACGACAGTCCCCGACACGGCCGCGCGCCGGCCGGCGGTACGCGCGGCGGCGGCAGCCGTGGCGCTCGCGCTCGTGGCGCCGCTGGCCGCCTGCGGGTCCGGCGGCGACGGTGGCCCGCCGACGATCAACCTGTACTACCCGCCGGAACAGAACCTGCAGAAGGTGGTTGACGACTGCAACACGCAGGCGCAGGGGCGCTACCGGATCAGCTACCGGGTGCTGCCGCGTCAGGCCGACGAGCAGCGCGTGCAGATGGTCCGGCGGCTGGCGGCCCAGGACAGCGGCATGGACGTGCTCGGCCTGGACGTGACGTGGACCCAGGAGTTCGCCAGCGCCGACTGGATCCGGGAGTGGACCGGCCAGGACAAGGCCGAGGCGGAGCAGGGCACGCTCGCCGGGCCGCTGGACACCGCCCGGTACGAGGACAAGCTCTACGCCGCGCCGAAGAACACGAACGTGCAGCTGCTGTGGTATCGCGCCGACCTGGTGTCCGAGCCGCCGAAGACCTGGGACGAGATGATCTCGGCGGCCCAGCGGCTGAAGGAACAGGACAAGCCCTACCGGGTGCTCACCATGGGCGCCCAGTACGAGGGCCTGGTGGTGCTCTACAACACGCTCGCCGAGAGCGCCGGCGGCAGGATCCTCAGCGACGACGGCAAGAAGGCGGTGATGGACGCCGGCACCGTGCGCGCGCTGGAACAGCTCAAGACGTTCGCCACGTCGGGCGTAACGTCGCCGTCGTTCAGCAACGCGACCGAGGACCCGGTGCGGCTGGAGTTCCAGTCCGGCGGCGGCGCGTTCCAGGTGAACTGGCCGTTCGTCTACCCGGCCATGCAGGAGGCCAGCCCGGAGCTGGCCAAGGACGTGAAGTGGGCGCGGGTGCCGGGCATCGACGCGAACACGCCGAGCAAGGTCACCATCGGCGGGATCAACCTGGCGGTGAGCACCTACTCGAAGCACCCGACCGAGGCGTTCGAGGTGGCCCGGTGCCTGCGTGACGCCGAGCACCAGAAGTTCTCCGCGGTCAACGACGGCGTGCCGCCGACCATCGAGTCGGTCTACGACGACCCGGAGATGGCCGAGGCGTACCCGATGAAGGAAACCATCCTGGAGGAGCTGAAGGAGCCGGCGGTGCGTCCGCTGACCCCGGCCTACCAGAGCATCTCCACCGTGATGTCGGCGATCCTGTCGCCGCCGTCGGGCATCGACCCCGAGAAGACCGCGGACGAGCTGCGCAAGGCGATCGCCGACGCGCTGGAGTCGAAGGGTGTCCTGCCATGAGCGTGAACGCCACTCCGGCCGGCGCGGAGTCCGCCGCCGAGGCGGAGCAGCCGACCGGCCGGCACGCCACGGTCCCCGCCCAGCGGGCCCGCCGCGGCTCCGGCGCGCCGCTGAGCGACAACAAGCGCGCCGAGCGTCGCCTCGGCTGGCTGCTGTGCGCGCCCGCCGCGCTGGTCATGGTGCTCGTCACCGCGTACCCGATCCTGTATTCGATCTGGCTCTCGCTGCAACGGTTCGACCTGCGCTTTCCCGACGAACGGCAGTTCGTCGGGCTGGACAACTACGTCACCGTGCTGAGCAACCAGTTCTGGTGGACCGCGTTCGGGGTGACCGTGCTGATCACGGTGGTCACCGTCGCGGTCGAGCTGGTGCTCGGCATGGGCCTGGCGCTGATCATGCACCGGACGCTCGTCGGCCGGGGCATCGTCCGCACCGCGGCGCTGATCCCCTACGGCATCGTCACCGTGGTCGCGGCGTTCTCCTGGCGGTACGCCTGGACGCCCGGCACCGGCTACCTGGCGAACCTGTTCGACGGCAGCGCGCCGCTCACCGAACGGGCCAGCTCGCTGGCGATCATCATGCTGGCGGAGATCTGGAAGACCACCCCGTTCATGGCGTTGCTGCTGATGGCCGGGCTGGCGCTGGTGCCGGAGGACCTGCTCAAGGCGGCCTCCACCGACGGCGCGACGGCGTGGCAGCGGTTCACCAAGGTGATGCTGCCGGTGATGAAGCCGGCGATCCTGGTCGCGCTGCTGTTCCGCACGCTCGACGCGTTCCGGGTCTTCGACAACATCTTCGTGCTCACCAACGGCGGCAACGAGACCTCGTCGGTGTCGATGCTCGCCTACAACAACCTGATCCGGGGCTTGAACCTCGGCATCGGCTCCACGATGTCGGTGCTCATCTTCATCACCGTGGCGATCATCGCCTTCGTCTTCGTGAAGCTGTTCGGCACCGCTGCCCCCGGCAGCGACGATGGGGAGAGGCGCTGACATGGCCGTGGAAACCACCACACGGGCGAAGCTGCGCTGGGGTGTGTTGGACGTCGTGGTCGTCGTCTTCGCGCTCGTCCCGGTGCTCTGGATCGCCTCGCTGTCGTTCAAGACCCCGGGCACGCTCACCGACGGCAAGTTCTGGCCGCGGGAGTGGACGCTCGACAACTACCGGACGATCTTCGACACCGACCAGTTCGTCCGGGCCCTGATCAACTCGATCGGCATCGCGCTGATCGCCACCGCGATCGCGGTGGTGCTCGGCACGATGGCCGCGTACGCGATCTCCCGGCTGGACTTCCCGGGCAAGAAGCTGCTGGTCGGGGTCTCCCTGCTGATCGCGATGTTCCCCCAGGTGTCGCTGGTGTCGCCGCTGTTCGAGATCGAGCGGCAGCTCGGCCTCTTCGACACCTGGCCGGGCCTGATCCTGCCGTACATCACGTTCGCGCTGCCGCTGGCGATCTACACGCTGTCGGCGTTCTTCAAGCAGATCCCGTGGGACCTGGAGAAGGCGGCGAAGATGGACGGCGCCACCCAGGGCCAGGCGTTCCGGCGGGTGATCGCCCCGCTGGCCGCGCCCGGCGTGTTCACCACGGCCATCCTGGTCTTCATCTTCTGCTGGAACGACTTCCTGTTCGCGATCACGCTCACCTCGACCGAGCGGTCCCGCACGGTCCCGGTGGCGTTGCAGTTCTTCACCGGCGAGTCGCAGTTCGAGGACCCGACCGGGGCGATCTGCGCCGCCGCGGTGGTGATCACCGTACCGATCATCCTGTTCGTGCTCTTCTTCCAGCGCCGCATCGTCTCCGGCCTGACCTCCGGCGCAGTCAAGGGATAGGTGGTAACAGTGGCTGACATCGTGCTGGACAAGGTGAGCAAGCGGTTCCCGGACGGGACCACCGCCGTGCAGGACGTCGACCTGGAGATCGCCGACGGCGAGTTCGTCATCCTGGTCGGCCCCTCCGGCTGCGGGAAGTCCACCACCCTCAACATGATCGCCGGGCTGGAGGACATCAGCGCCGGTGAGCTGCGCATCGCGGGGGAGCGGGTCAACGACAAGGCGCCCCGGGACCGGGACATCGCCATGGTCTTCCAGTCGTACGCGCTCTACCCGAACATGACGGTGCGGGAGAACATGGCCTTCCCACTGCGGCTGGCGAAGATGGACAAGGAGACCATCAACCAGAAGGTGGACGAGGCCGCCAAGGTGCTGGAGCTGACCGCGCTGCTGGACCGCAAGCCGGCCAACCTCTCCGGCGGCCAGCGGCAGCGGGTGGCGATGGGGCGGGCGATCGTCCGCCAGCCCAAGGCGTTCCTGATGGACGAGCCGTTGTCCAACCTGGACGCCAAGCTGCGGGTGCAGATGCGCACGGTGGTGTCCCGGTTGCAGAAGCAGCTCGGCACCACCACCGTCTACGTCACCCACGACCAGACCGAGGCGATGACCCTCGGCGACCGGGTGGTCATCATGCGCGGCGGCGCGGTGCAGCAGGTCGGCCCGCCGCAGGAGCTGTACGACCACCCGCGCAACCTCTTCGTCGCCGGGTTCATCGGCTCGCCGTCGATGAACTTCCTGCACGCCAAGGTGGAGGAGGGGAAGCTGCGGACCGCGCTCGGCGACGTGCCCATCGGCGAGCGGATCCGTCGCGAGCTGGAGGCCGGCGACGCCCCGCGTGAGTTGATCCTCGGCGTCCGCCCGGAGCACTTCGAGGACGCCGCGCTCATCGACGACGAGACCCGCCGCCGGGGGGTGGAGTTCGAGGCGCCTGTCGACATCGTCGAGTCGATGGGCTCGGACAAGTACGTCTACTTCACCGTCGAGGGGGAGCGGGCCACCGCCGCCGAGCTGGAGGAGTTGGCCGCCGACGCGGGGGCCGCCGACTTCGCCGGCGCCGGGTCCAGCCTGGTCACCCGGCTGTCGGCGGAGTCGCCCGCGCGGGAGGGCGAGTCGCGCCGGGTGTGGTTCAACCTGGAGAAGATCCACCTGTTCGACCCGGGCAGCGGTCGCAACCTGACCCTGCACGAGGGGCGGTCGGCCGGCGCGCTCGCCGACTGAGCGTAGGTGCGCGCGGGAGGGTCGGCGGCCTCGGTCGCCGACCCTCCGGTCGCCCGTGGGCGCGGGCGCAGCCGGCACGCCCGTGGCCGGCCGCAGCAGCCGGCCCCCGAGGCGCGCCCGGGTGAGGAGAACGCGGAGCGCGACGTGGCGCGCTCCGGGCAGGAGCGCCGTCACCAGGAGTGACGCAGCTCCAGCCCGAGGAAGCGGGCGTAGCCGGCCAGAGCCGCGTCGACCCGGGCGCGCAGCGGCGCGTCGAACGGCACGAGCTGCCGCACGGTCACCGTCACCGTCTTCGCCGTGAGCGTCCGCTTCCAGGTGCCGACCACCCGGCCGCCGCGCACCACCGTGGCCTGGAACATCCCGTTGTTGCCGGGCACCACGGCGGCGGCGTGCGCCGGGTCGAGCATCAGCGAACGGTCCTTGAAGCCCAGCAGGTATTCGTCGAAGCCGGGCAGCACGTGCAGGTCGTCGACGGGGGCGCGGGGCGCGTCGAGCAGCGCGGCGTCGACCGTCGCCGGCTCGCCGTCGACCTCGACCGGGGCGAGGAGGTCACCGGCCAGGGTGAGGGCCCGGGTCGCGTCGGTGACGGTCAGCCCGCTCCACCGGGCCAGCTCGTGCCGGGTCACCGGGCCGTGGCCGCGCACGTAGCGGTGGGCCAGCACCGCCAGCGCCTCGTCGCGCTCCGGGCGGTGCGGGTCGGGCACCCATTCGTCGAGCAGCGCGAATGTCTGCTCGTTGCCCACCTGCGGCGCGATGCAGGTGATGCCGCGCTGGGCCGCGTACCACAACAGGTGGTAGCCGCGCTGGCCGGCGGTGTCCAGCCCGGCGGTCCGCAGCGCGGCCAGGCACTCGGCGCGGGTGAGCCGACCGCCGCCGCTCAGCGCCGCGCCGAGCACGTCGCCGGCGCGGTCGCCGTCGGTGAGGGTGAGCCCGAGCTGACGCCACCTGGCGGCCAGCCCGCCCAGCGCGCGGACCCCGGTCACGGCGAGCATCCAGTGCGCGTCCCGCGGCGGCACCAGGTGCACCGTGCCCCGCATCGGCCAGGTCCGCAGCGCCTCGCGTCGCTCCAGCGCCGCGTGGACGTCACCCCGGGTGCGGCCGGGCAGGCGGACGCCGAGCGACCACAGCCCGCTTGCCGCGTCCTGCGACTGCATGGCGCCGAACCACTCCACCACATCGGACACGCTCCGCGGCCGGGTGGCCGGATGCGGACGCAGCAGCAGGCTGGTCATGCGGAGCGCGAGCGCCTCGGCGCGATCGAGGCGTACGGTCACGGCGGCCTCCCGTCAGCGGCTGGACGGTGAGCATAGGGCCGGACTCCGACAGCGCCGGGCGGGAGTGGACCCCTGATCGCGCTACGCCGGCAGCGGTGCCGACGGAGCGCGATCCCCCGTTCAGGTTCCCGGCGCAGGGGCGGCGATCGGCCGGCGCCGGTGTGAACAGGATCCTCGGTGCGCGCGGCCGGGCGCGCGGTTGCCGGCCGAACTTGCGCAAATCTTGAGCGGCGTTTGCGCCGGCAACTAACGGGTAGTCGCCGGAGCTCACCGGCAATTCGAGAAGGAGAACGTCTGATGGATGGCCAGGTCAAGGTCGCGGTGATCTACTACAGCGCGACCGGTATCACCTACCAGATGGCGCAGTCGGCGGCCGAGGCGGCGGGGGAAGCCGGTGCCGAGGTCCGCCTGCGCAAGGTGCGTGAGCTGGCGCCCGACGAGGCGATCCGCTCCAACTCGGGCTGGCAGGCGCACCGGCTGGAGACCCAGGACGTGATGGAGGCCGAGCCGGACGACCTGTCCTGGGCCGACGTTGTGATCATGGGATCGCCCACCCGGTACGGCATGATCGCCGCGCAGCTCAAGCAGTTCATCGACACCACCGGCCCGCTCTGGGCCAACGGACTGCTCGCCGACAAGGTCTACACCGGCTTCACCTCGACCGCGACCTCGCACGGTGGCCAGGAGGCCACGCTGCTGTCGCTGTACACGGTCTTCTACCACTGGGGTGGCATCGTGGTGACCCCCGGCTACACCGACCCCAGCCAGTTCGTCGCCGGCAACCCGTACGGCGCGTCGCACACGAGCAACAACGGCGAGATCGCCCCGGACCACGTCGCGCTGGCCGCCACCGCGCTCACCGCCAAGCGGGCGGTGCTGACCGGGGCCGCGCTCAAGCGGGGCATGGCCGGCTGACGCGTCCGCTGCTGCGGAAGCCGATCAGAGTCGCCGCCTGCGCCGGGTAGGTTGACCGGCGATGGACATTCTCGCTCTGGACCTGGGCACCTCCTCGGTACGCGGGCTGGTGCTCGACCCGGACGCGGTGCCGCGTCCGGGCGCGCTGGCCCGCCGGAAGGTGCACCTGGTCACCGGCGACGACGGCACCGGGACGCTTGACGGCCCCGGCTACCTGGCGTGCCTGGTGGAGTGCCTGGACGAGTTGGCCGCCGGCGGGCACCTGCGGCAGGTCGGGCTGGTGGCGACGTCCGGGCAGTGGCACTCGGTGCTGCCGCTGGCCCCCGACGGCACCCCGTCCGGCCCGGTGCTGACCTGGCTGGACACCCGGGCGGCGCCGCCCACCGGCGCGTCCGGCCCGGCCGACCCGGACGACTACCACCGGCGGACCGGCACCTGGTGGCACCGCTGCTACTGGTCGATGCGGCTGCCCTGGTTACGGGAGCGCGGCGGCGACTCGGCCGCCCGCTTCGTCGGCCTCGCCGAGTACGTCCTCGGCGCGCTGCTCGACGAGGCGCCGATGTCGGCGTCGCTGGCCTCCGGCACCGGGCTGCTCGACCTTCGTCGCCTCGACTGGGACGCGGAGGCGTTGGCGCTCGCCGGCCTGTCCCCGCGGCGGCTGCCGCCGCTGGCGCCGGAGGGCTGGCACGGCCGGTTGAACGCGCGACACGCCCGGCGCTGGCCGGCGCTCGCCGACGCGCGCTGGGCGGCGCCGATCGGCGACGGTGCCGCGTCGAACGTGGGCTCCGGCTGCGTCGACGGGTCCCGGGCCGCGGTCACCGTCGGCACCTCCGCCGCGGTCCGCGTGATCCAGGCGGTTCCGGCCGGCGCGGAGCTGCCGCCGCTGCCGGACCAGCTCTGGCGCTATCGGGTCGACCACGACCACGTGGTCACCGGGGCGGCGTACTCCAGCGGCGGGAACCTGTTCGCCTGGGCCGCCCGCGAGCTGCGGCTGCCGAAGGACGCGGAGCTGGAGGCCGCGCTGCGCCGGGCCGCCGCCGCCCGGCCGGTGCGGGCCGATCCCCGCTTCGGCGGCGACCGGCCCCCGGGCACCGCCCCCGCCGGCTCGGGCGAGCTGCGCGGGTTGAGCTTCGGCACCACCGCGGTGGACATCCTGGCCGGGCTGATGGACGGGCTGTGCCGGCTCGTCACCGACGACCTGGCGCTGCTCGAGGCCGGCGTCGGCGACCCGATGGAGGTGGTGCTCGGCGGCGGGGCGTTGACCGCCTCGCGGTGGTGGCGCACGGCCTTCGCCGACGCGCTCGTCCCGCGTACGGTGCGGTGGCAGCGGAACCCGGAGATCGGGGCGACCGGGGCCGCTCTGGTGGCCCTCGGACGGGTGCCGGAGGCGACCTCCATCGGCGGCGTCGGCGGGACCGACGAGGACGCCGCACCGGACGTCTGAACACTGATCGTCCTGCTCATGCCGTCCGGGCGGCCGTTGACACCGCCCGCTGGCCTGGTTGGATGGAGCCGCTCCCCGACGTGGTGGAGCGGATCGAGGAGGCGAGTGTGGGCGCACGTCCCGACCCGGCCCGCGGCGTGGCCCCGGCGCCGCACCGGCGGCGCTCGGGGTTCCGGCTGCGGGACTGGCGGATGGGGACCAAACTGGCCACCGTGCTGGTGATCCCCACGCTGGCGTTCCTGGTTCTCGCCGGCGTGCAGACCCGGAGTCTGGTGGGTACGACCACCACTCTGAGTGACTTCGCCGATCAGGTCGGCATCGGTCGCCAGATCACCACCGTGATCGATCGGATCCAGCAGGAGCGGGACCGCTCCGCGGGCGAGTTGGCCGCGCTGCGCCGGGCCGGCGCCGGCGCCGACCGGGACGCCGCGGTGGTCGCGCTACGGCCGTTCCAGGAGGCCACCGACCGGGCAATGGACGAGCTACGGACCGTCGCCGCGCCATTGGCCGACGCGGACGCCGCCTGGCGGATCGCCTACTCCGAGGCGCTTGAGGCGTACGACCAGGTGGTGGCCATCCGGGCGGCGGTGCCAGCCGCGCTGCTCGCCAGCGACACCATCCTCAGCAACTACCACCGCTCCGTCGCGGCGCTGATCAGCCTGCTCGCCGAGCCGTCGCCCGGCGGCGACCGGCAGGAGCTGACCGAGGCGGTGTTGCGCTACGTGCAGCTGGCCCGGGTCAAGGAGTTGTCCTCGCGGATCCGCGGCGAGCTCTACGCCGCCGCCCGGTCCGGCCGGTACACCTCGGACAACCAGGTGACCCTGAGCGATCTGCGCGCCCAGCAGCTGACCGCGCTCGGCGCGTTCCGGGTGGCGGCCACCGACGAGCAGATCCGCCGCTACGACCGGACGTCGGTGGACCCGGCGTTCGTCGCGGCCGCCCGGTTGGAGGAGCGGACCCTGCCCGTCGGCGACGCGAAGCCGGCGCTGCCGTCCGCGACGCTCTGGTGGGCGGCCACCGAGCAGCGGCAGGCGCTGTTCGGCCAGCTCGAGGGCGAGATCGTCGACGACGCGGGGCGCCGGGCCGACGACGCGAGCGCCCGGCAGTTGCGCGAGACGTTGCTGGTGGCCGGCGGCATCGTCACGGTGCTCCTGGTGGCGGTGCTCATCTCGCTGCTGGTGGGCCGGTCGGTGGCCCGCGCCATCCGCCAGCTGCGTGGCCAGGCGCTGCGCATCGCTCAGGTGGAGCTGCCGATGACGCTGGAGCGGCTGCGCGCGGTGGACCGTCCGGTGGGCGCGATCGCCGTGCCCCCGGCGGTGATCAAATCGCAGGACGAGATCGGCGAGCTGGCGGAGGCGTTCGTGGCGGTGCACCGCAGCGCCGTCGGGGTCGCGGTCGAGCAGGCGACGATGCGCCAGAACGTCAACGCGATGTTCGTCAACCTGGCCCGGCGCAGTCAGGTGCTCGTCGAGCGGCAGTTGGAGCTTCTCGACGACCTGGAACGCGAGGAGAGCGACCCGGATCAGCTGGAGAACCTGTTCAAGCTGGACCACCTCGCCGCCCGCATGCGCCGCAACGACGAAAGCCTGCTGGTGCTCGCCGGCACCGAGTCCACCCGCCGGTGGAACCGCCCGGTGGGGCTGGGCGCGGTGCTGCTCGCGGCCAGCGCGGAGATCGAGCAATATCAGCGGATACGCCACGAGAGCCACGCCGACCTGCACGTGGTGGGGCACGCCGTGGGCGACCTGGTGCACCTGTTCGCGGAGCTGTTGGAGAACGCCACCGCGTTCTCCCGGCCGGAGACGGCGGTGCGGGTGGTGGTCCGGGCGGACGGGCCGGGCGCGCTTGTGGAGATCATCGACCAGGGGCTCGGCATGGGTCCGGCCGCGCTCGCCGAGGCGAACGCGGTGCTGGCCGAGCCGCCGGCGGCCGACGTGGGCGCCTCCGAGCGGATGGGCCTGTTCGTGGTGAGCCACCTGGGTGCCCGGCACGGGGTGTGGGTGCAGTTGCGCCCCGGCCGGGAGGGCCTGGTCACCCGGGTCCGGATCCCGGCCGGCCTGCTGGCGGAGGCGTCCGCGCCGGACCTGGACCCGCCGATGCCGGCGCGGACGCTTACCGGCGAGGTCGCCGTGGGGTCGCGGACGTTCGGCGTGGCCACCGCCGAGCTGCCGGTGGCCGGCCGGCACCCGGCCCCGCCGCAGATGGCCACGGCGCAGATGGCGCCACCGGGTGCGCCGTCGCTGCCGGTGTCGCCACTGACCGGCCGGCCGCTCGGCGACGCGACGGAGTGCGGGCCGACCGGTCCGCCCGCACCCGCTGGTCCGCCCGGCGCGGTGCCGCGCCACCGACCGGCGCCCGGCCGGGCCGAGCACGTGCTCGCCCCGGTGGCCGGCCCGGCCGCCGGTGGCGGCTGGTTCTCGCGGCAGGGGCCGACGTCGTCGGTGCTGGGTGTGACGCCCGCGCCGGCACCGACGCCGGTGACCGGCGGGACGAACGCACGTGGCCTGCCGGTACGCGTACCGATGGCGCAGCTCGCCGCCGTCTCCCCGGCGGACCGACCGGACCGGGCGGCGGTGCGGCACGAGCCGGACCCGGAGGCGGTCGGCGGCATGCTGTCCCGCTTCTACGGCGGCGTGCGGCGGGCGGAGACCGAGGAGACCACCGAGATGTACCTGCCGCAGGACCAAGGAGGACGACGACAGTGACGACGTTGAGCCAGGAAGCACGGGACCTGAGCTGGCTGGTGAACGGGTTCGCCGAGCGGGTTCCGGGTGTGGCGCACGCCGTGGTGGTGTCCTCCGACGGGCTGCTGGTGGCGATCTCCGCGCACCTGCCCCGTGACCACGCCGACAAGCTGGCCGCGGTTACCTCGGGTCTGATGAGCATCACCGCGGGCGCGGCCCAGATGTTCGACGGCGACATCGTCAAGCAGACCGTGGTCGAGATGGGCCGGGGCTACTTCCTGGTCATGCAGATCCGGGACGGCTCGATCCTGGCCACGCTGGCCGGCGCGGACGCCGACATCGGCGTGGTCGGCTACGAGATGGCGCGGCTGGCCAAGCAGACCGGCGAGATGCTCACCCCGGCGCTGCGGGCCGAACTGCAACAGGCGCTGCCGCGCTGAGCCGAACCAGGCGCTGCCGCGCTGCCCGGGTGCCCGGCCGGCGGTGCCGCCGGCCGGGGCAGACCCTCAGAGTCCGTTGCGGCGGATCACGTCGCGGTACCAGTGGGCGCTGCGCTTGAACACCCGTCGCTGGGTCCGGTAGTCCACGTAGACCAGGCCCCAGCGCTGCTCGAAGCCCTGGTCCCACTCGAAGTTGTCGAGCAGCGACCAGACGTGGTAGCTCTCCAGCGGCACCCCGTCGCGGATCGCACGGTGCGCGGCGGCGAAGTGGTCGCGCAGGAAGGTGACCCGGCCGGCGTCGTCGATGGTGCCGTCCGGTCCGGGGACGTCCGGGCAGGGCAGGCCGTTCTCGGTGACGGTGATCGGCACCGGGCCGTAGTCGCGGGTGACCCGGGTCAGGACGTCGTACATGCCCTCGGGGTAGATCTGCTGCCACTCCGCCTCGGTGGTGGGCAACTTGCGGACCGTGCCGCCGCCGCCGGTGACGTAGATCGGGGTGTAGTACTGCACCGCGAGCAGGTCCACCGGACTAGAGATGATCTTCAGGTCGCCGTCCCGGACGGCCCGGACCATCCGGCTGTCCGGGCCCAGGTCGGCGAGCACGTCCTGCGGGTACGCGCCCTTGAAGATGGAGTCGAGGTAGAGGCGGTTCTCATAGCCGTCGTAGAGGCGGGTCGCGGTGGCGGCCTCGGCGGTGTCGTCGGCGGGGTAGCAGGGGTGCAGGTTGAGCGCCGGGCCGATGCGTCCGGGCACCCCGGAGGCGCGCAGCGCCTGCACGGCGAGGCCGTGGCCGAGTTGGAGGTGGTGGGCCACCAGATAGGCCGCCGCCTCGTCCTTGTGGCCGGGCGCGTGATGACCCCAGATGTACCCGTTCTGCACCACGGTCTTGGGCTCGTTGACGGTCAGCCACACCGGTACCTGCCCGCCGAGGGCGCGGAACACGATGTCGGCGTAGTCGGCGAAACGCTCGGCGGTGTCGCGGTTCTCCCAGCCGCCGTCGTCCTGGAGGGCCTGGGGGAGATCCCAGTGGAACAGGGTGGCCATCGGTGCGATGCCCCGCTCGTGCAGGCCGTCCACGAGCCGGCGGTAGAAGTCCAGGCCACGCTGATTGGGGCGGCCGGAGCCGTCGGCCTGGATCCGCGGCCAGGCGATGGAGAACCGGTAGCTGCGCAGCCCCAGCTCGCGCATCAGGTCGAGGTCTTCGGCGTAGCGGTGGTAGTGGTCGGCCGCGACGTCGCCGGTGTCGCCGTTGCGGGTGCGCCCGGGGGTACGGCTGAAGGTGTCCCAGACGGACTCACCGCGCCCGTCCTCCTTGGCGGCCCCCTCGATCTGGTACGCCGAGGTCGCCGCGCCCCAGCCGAAGTCGGGCGGGAAGCGCAGCCCCCGGTCCGACTCCTGGTCGGTGCGGCGCTCGGGCGATGAGTCGCAGCCGCCGAGGGCGGTGGCGGAGGCCGCGATCCCGGCCGCGGTGGCGCCGGCGAGCCCGGTCCGGACCGCGCCGGCGGCGGTCGCGGACAGGGCGGCGCGGCGGAGCAGGCGCCGTCGGGTGAGTAACGACATGGGGTCTCTCCTCGGAGTGACGGGCCGCCCGGCGGGCCGGGAGCGCTCCCAGCATAGGCCGGAGGCGGCCGGCCTCGATTCCGGCGGTCGCGGCGCGTATGGCGGCGCGGCCGGCGGGCGGCCGGAGTTGGTGGGCGGGTGTCGCTCGGGGGGTGGGGGGCGAGCGGCGAGATGGGGCAGATAGCGAGAAAGGCCGTCCGGGTGGCGTCACACGCCTGTCCCGTCGGCCTCTTTTGCCGTCGACAACGGGGGTTTAGTGTGGGGACGGGGGAGGGCAACCCCCGTCCCCACCGAGATGCACACACACACACGACATGGAATTGGCGTCCGTCGTGCGTGTCGCGCGGGAGCCGGGCCACGCGAGTGGCTCTGGTTCCACCTCCCTCCGTCTGGCGGGTGATGGCCGGCGGCGGCGTCCGGGCTGGTATCGCCGTCGGCCACTGGGCCGATACGCCGAGCACGGGTGTCCCCGGCGATTCAGTACTTACAATCTCCGTCGATGGAAGCGCTCCCATCGGCGATGCTGCGACTGTAACGCCCGTCACGGCTTTGTGAAAGCCCCTAAACGAGATCGAAACATGGAAGTGGGCGTCCGCCCTGGCCATTGTGGTGGGAGCGCTTCCATGGCAGACTTTCGATACGCGACGCGGAGCCAGCTCGCGCGAGCACGGGCCGCCGAGGGCACCCGGTGACAAACCGGTGCGGCGCCCCGATCCCCGGCACGGCCGGGACGACCACCTTTCCGGACGCCTCCGTCCCCCCGCGTACGCCTGTCGGCGCGTGGAGGCGCCCAGCCGGGACCCGAGAGTCCCGGCCCGGTCCGAGGAGACACCGCCCAGATGAGACTCATGGCCAGGCGTCGCCGCATAGCGATGCTCGCCGCCACCGCCCTCGCCATCGGCGGGGTGAGCCTGCCCGCGAGCGCCGCGCAGGCCGCCCCCGCCTGCGACGTGACCTACGCGACCAACGACTGGAGCAACGGCTTCACCGCCAACGTCACCATCAAGAACCTGGGTGACGCGCTGAACAACTGGTCGCTGAAGTTCGCCTTCCCGAACAGCAGCCAGCGGGTGACCCAGGGCTGGTCGGCCAAGTGGAGCCAGTCCGGCAGCGACGTGACCGCGACGAACGAGTCGTGGAACGGCAGCCTGCCCAGCGGCGCGTCCACGAACATCGGCTTCAACGGCACGTTCAGCGGCAGCAACCCGAAGCCCACCTCGTTCACGCTCAACGGCGTCGCCTGCAACGGCGCTTCCACCAACCAGCCGCCGACGGTTTCCCTCGGGGTGCCGGCCGGTCCGTTCACCGCCCCGGCGGACGTGCCGCTCACGGCGACCGCCAGCGACGCCGACGGCACCATCAGCAAGGTCGAGTTCTACCGCAACGGGATGCTCGTCAACACCGACACCACCGCCCCGTACGGCTACGACCTGCTGAGCCTGCCGGCCGGCAGCTACACCGTGCAGGCCAAGGCGTACGACAACGCCGGCGGCACCGCGACCGCGGAGAAGTCGTTCACGGTGACCGCGGCCACCGGGCCGAAGCTGGTCGCCACGCCGTCGGCGGTGAGCGTCGACGAGGGCGGCAGCGCGACGGTCCGGTACACGCTCAGCGCGGCGCCCAGCGGTAACGTCCCGGTGAGCCTCGCCGTCACCGGTGACAGCGACATCACCGTCTCGCCGTCCACGCTGACGCTCACCCCGAGCAACTGGAGCACCGGCGTCACCGCCACCGTCTCCGCCGCGGAGGACTCCGACACCGTCAGTGGCACCGCCACGATCACGGCATCGGCCACCGGCTACGCGCCGGTCTCGGTCGTCGCCACCGAGGTCGACAACGACAGCCCGGGCGGCGACAACGCCTACATCAAGAAGTTCCTCGACCAGTACGGCAAGATCAAGAACTCGGGTTACTTCAGCCCCGAGGGCGTGCCGTACCACTCGATCGAGACGCTCATCGTCGAGGCGCCCGACCACGGGCACGAGACCACCTCGGAGGCGTTCAGCTTCTGGATCTGGCTGGAGGCCCAGTACGGCCGGGTCACCCAGAACTGGAGCCCGTTCAACAACTCCTGGACGGTGATGGAGAAGTACATCATCCCCAGCCACGCGGATCAGCCCACGGCGGGCGCTCCGGGCACCCCGCAGTACGCGGCCGAGCACAACCTGCCCAGCCAGTACCCGTCCGCCCTGGAGGCGAGCGTCCCGGTCGGCCAGGACCCGCTGCGCTCGGAGTTGCAGTCCACCTACGGCACCGGTGACATCTACGGCATGCACTGGCTGATGGACGTCGACAACACCTACGGCTTCGGCCGCTGCGGCGACGGCACCACCAAGCCCGCCTACATCAACACGTTCCAGCGGGGCACCCAGGAGTCGGTGTGGGAGACCGTGCCGCAGCCGTCCTGCGACACGTTCAAGCACGGCGGCCCGAACGGCTACCTCGACCTGTTCGTCAAGGAGTCGAGCGCCCCGGCGAAGCAGTGGAAGTACACCAACGCGCCGGACGCCGACGCGCGTGCCGTCCAGGCCGCCTACTGGGCGCTGACCTGGGCCAAGGCGCAGGGCAAGGAGGCCGACGTGGCGGCCACCGTGGCGAAGGCCGCCAAGATGGGCGACTACCTGCGCTACGCGCTGTTCGACAAGTACTTCAAGAAGATCGGCAACTGCGTCGGCGCGTCCTCCTGCCCGGCCGGCAGCGGCCGTGACTCGGCGCACTACCTGCTCTCCTGGTACTACGCCTGGGGTGGCGCGTACGACACGTCGCAGAACTGGTCGTGGCGGATCGGCTCCAGCCACAGCCACTTCGGCTACCAGAACCCGTTCGCGGCCTGGGCGATGACGAACATCTCGGAGCTGAAGCCGAAGTCGCCGACCGCGGTCTCGGACTGGCAGAAGAGCATGGACCGGCAGCTGGAGTTCTACACCTGGCTGCAGTCCGCCGAGGGCGGCATCGCCGGTGGCGCCACCAACAGCTGGGACGGCAACTACGGCACCCCGCCGGCCGGCACCGCCACCTTCTACGGCATGTTCTACGACGTCGACCCGGTCTACAACGACCCGCCGTCGAACCAGTGGTTCGGCATGCAGGCGTGGTCGATGGAGCGCATCGCCGAGCTGTACCTGCAGACCGGCAACGCCAAGGCCAAGGCCCTGCTCGACAAGTGGGTGCCGTGGGCGATCGCCAACACCACCACCGGCGCCAACTGGTCCATCCCGTCGGACATGAAGTGGACCGGCCAGCCGGCCAACTGGAACCCGAGCAGCCCGCAGCCGAACACCAACCTGCACGTCGAGGTGACGGTCAAGGGCCAGGACGTCGGCGTCGCCGCCGCCTACGCCCGTACCCTCATCGCCTACGCGGCCAAGTCCGGCAACACCGCGGCGAAGACCACCGCCAAGGGCCTGCTGGACGCGCTCTCGGCCGCCGCCGACAGCAAGGGCGTCTCGATGCCGGAGAAGCGCGGCGACTACAAGCGCTTCGACGACGTCTACAACTCCTCCGACGGCCAGGGTCTCTACATCCCGCCGGGCTGGACCGGGAAGATGCCCAACGGCGACACGATCGCCCCGGGCAAGAGCTTCCTGGACATCCGGTCCTTCTACAAGAACGACCCGGACTGGCCGAAGGTCCAGGCGTACCTGGACGGCGGCGACGAGCCGGTCTTCAACTACCACCGGTTCTGGGCACAGGCGGACGTCGCCATGGCGTACGCCGACTACGGCACCTACTTCCCGCAGGGATGAGGTGACAACTCCTCCGTGGGCGGGTGAGGACCCGTCCACGGAGGAGGTCGACCCGGCCGATGGGGGAACGGAGCGGCCGGGCCGGCGGACGGCCTGACACCCACGGTCAGGCCGGGTGGGCCGGCCGTCCGGCCGACGCAGCGGACGGACCGGCCCACCACTCCGCCCGGGGCGACCCATGGCGCGAAAAGGCACGGAAAATTCAGCGCTCCACGGGATCACATCCGTGGCGCGGACGGAGTAACGTATTTGACGGAGAGGCCGCTCCCCCCGTGGCGGCCTCTCCACTATTTTTTCCGGACCCCCCACCAGATCCGAGGCGCTCCGACGCGCGCCGCACCGGCCCGACCGCTAAGTTGTCCGGGTGCGGGAGACGGCAAGAGGGTGGACGGCAGTCTGGTTGGTCGTACTGGCCCTGGCCCAGACGGCCGCGTTCCTGATGGTGTGGCGCTTCGCCGTGCACACCGACCTGGGTCAGTGGCTGGACACGGTCGCGTTGACCGGCAACCAGATCGGGCAGGACCGGGTCGACGGCCCGGTGGACACCCTCCTCAACGCCATGTCGGTGGTGTCGCTGCTGGCCGCGACCGCGGTGATCGGCTTCATCGCGTTGATCCGGGGCCGCAAGGCGCTCGCCGTCACCGCGACGCTGCTGATCGCCGGCGCGAACGTGAGCACGCAGGTGCTCAAACAGTTCCTGGTCCGACCGGACTTCGGCATCGACCCGGAACGGGCCGCCGCCGGCAACAGCCTGCCCAGCGGCCACACCACGGTGGCGGCCTCGGTGGCGATCGCGCTGATCCTGGTGCTGCCCCGGCAGGTGCGGGTGGCGGGCGCGTTCCTCGGCGCCGGCTACGCCGCCGCCGCCGGCGTGGCCACGCTCTCCGCCGGCTGGCACCGGCCCAGCGACGCGGTCGCCGCGTACCTGCTGGTCGGCGCCTGGGCCGCCGCGGCCGGGCTGGTGCTGCTGGTCTTCCAGCGGGAGCGGGCCGTGGTGGAGCCGGGCGACGCGCACCGGCTCGCCGCCGCCGTGCTCGGCGGCGGCGGCGCGCTGGCCCTGCTGGTCTCCGCGCTGGCACTGTCCTGGCTGGTCGACCACTCCACGGTCGCCGTCGACGCGCTCGGCCGCCGTCCGCTCTTCATCGGGTACGCCGGCAGCGCGGCCGGCATCGCCGGCACGATCGCCGTGGTGGCCGCGCTGGTCCTCGCCGTCGTGCACCGGCTGGTGCCCCGCCAGAAGGGCTGAGGACGCCGGAGTGGAGCCGGTACGGGCGGCGTTCCGCGTCGAGTGCGAGCGGCTGGAGCGGGTGCTGCGCGGGCTCGACGAGTCGGCGCTGGATCGTCCGACGCCGTGCCCGCCATGGCGGGTACGGGATCTGCTGGCGCACGTGCGCGCCGGCGCCGGCCGGCTGGTCGCGATGCTCGCCGAACCCGCCCCGCCACGGCCGGAGGTGACCGCGTCCGGCTAC
This sequence comes from Micromonospora sp. WMMD975, assembly GCF_029581215.1. Lineage (NCBI taxonomy): Bacteria > Bacillati > Actinomycetota > Actinomycetes > Micromonosporales > Micromonosporaceae > Micromonospora > Micromonospora sp. WMMD975. Next base: position 3,554,205 of record NZ_CP120739.1, on the reverse strand, counting down.
TTCGGCGCGGCCAAGTTCGCGCCGGCGGTCGACCGGGACCGGATCGACGGGGCCCGGGCGGCGGCGCGGGAACACCCGGGCGCGGTCGAGCTGGCGCGGGAGTTCGGGCGGGCCTGGCGGGCCACCGACGCGGCGGTGGCCGCCGAACCGCCGGGCCGGGTGGTGCGCACCCGGCACGGCGACGCGATGGCGTTGACCGAGTTCCTGCGTACCCGGGTGGTGGAGGTGGCGGTGCACGGCCTGGACCTGGCCGACGCGCTGGACCGGCCGCCGTGGACGACACCGGCCGCGGCGGCCGTGGTGGTCGACGTGCTCACCACCGGGACACCGGTGCCGGACCGGCTCGGCTGGGACGCGCTCCTGGTGCTGCGCAAGGCCACCGGCCGGGTGCCGCTGACCGGCGCGGAGCGGGCGGCGCTGGCGGCGGCCGGCATCCGCCGGCTCGCCTTCGGCGGCTGAGCCGGAGTCAGCCCGCCGCGGCCCGTCGCAGGTGGTCCAACACGATCGGGTCGATCCGGCCGGGCACGAAGCGTTCCTCCAGATTCTCCAGGCCGGACCAGGCGGCGAGCGCGTCGTCCAGGCCGGCCGGACCGACCGGGTGCCCGGCGGCGGCGAGTAGCTCCGCCACCTCGACGGCGAGCGGGCCGGTCAGGTCGCGCAGGGTGGCCGGGTCGGGGCGACCGAAGATCATGGTGTGCAGGTCGAGCAGGCGGCGCAGCTCGGCGACCGGGTCGGCGTGGTCGTCCACCCGCAGGTCCACCAACTCGTCCCCGGTGCCGGCGTAGCCGCCGTGGCGTCGCACCACGAGCAGCGCGGCGCTCTGCCGGCCGCGCCGGTCACCGCCGGCCCGGTCACCGGCCCCGAGCGCGGCCAGCATCCGCTGCGGGAACGGCAGGTCGGTGCCGGTGAGCCAGGCGTCGCGCAGCGCGTCGATCACCTGCGGGCCGGTCAGGATGTTGCCCTGCGCGGCCCAGCCGTCGCCGGCCTGCCCGCCGGCCCAGGGATGGCAGCGCGGCCCGGTCCAGGTGGCCCCCGCGCCCGCGGCGCCGACCACGGCGAGCTGCCGGTCGTCGCGCCCGGGGTCGGCGGCGACCAGCCCGGCCACCGCGTCGGCGGCGGTGACGCCGGTGCGCAGCAGCGCGAGCGCCTGCGCCCGGTAGGCGAGGTTGGCGTGCGCCTGGGTGGCGACCGCCCCGACCCGCGCCTCGGCCGCCGGCACCAGCGCCCCGGCGGCGAGGAAGCGGCTGGCCACGGCCACGCCGTGCAGGTGCCCGTCGGCGGAACGGGCGACGAGCGAGAAGGTCACGCGCGGATCGTAGCCCGGGTCCGGGGCCGCCACCGGCGCTTAGAACGGGGTCGCGTGGGCCTCCGGTGGACGACCCCACGCCCGGCGCAGGTCGACCACCGCCACCGCCGCCAGCACCACGACCGCCCAGCTCGCCGCGAGCAGCGGCGCGACCCGCGCCAGCAGCGGCACCGGCAGCAGCAGCGCGGCGATCGCCAGCAGCCGGGACGGGGAGACCCGGCCGAACACCTCGTACTCGAACCGGGCCCGGCCGGCCAGGAACAGCGCCGGCCCGCCCAGGACCATGGCCAGCCACGGCAACTCGTTGTGCCCGGTGGGGTGCTCGATGGACAGCTCGTAACCGATCGCGGTGGCCACCACGCCGATCACCATGACCATGTGGGTGTCGGCGGCGGAACGGCCGATGGTGGCCGGGTGCTCGGCCCCGGTCACCGCCTCGCCCAGGATCTGCCCGGCCCGCTGTACGTAGATCCGCCACATCAGCACGGACGTGGCCAGGGCGGCGGCGAACGCCACGGTGCTGGGCCAGCCAGCGGTCGAGCGGGTGTAGGTGAGGCCGGCGACCAGGATCGTCTCGCCGATCGCCACGAGGAAGATCTGCTGGTACCGCTCGGCCAGATGTTTGCCGTGGATGTCCCAGCGGGAGACGGTCGAGCGACCGAGCCCCGGCACCGGCCAGCCGAACCGGTTACCGAGATACTCGATCACCAGCGCGGTGCTCCAGAGCACCACCCGGGCGTTCGTGGACATCCCCGCGCCGGCCAGCCACAGCACCCCGCACAGGCAGTACGTGAGCAGCATCCGCAGCTTCAGCCGGCGGTACTGCTGCCGGCGCAGCACCAGCACGAGGATCGCCGAACGGCCCACCTGCCCCACCACGTACGCGACGGCGAAGGTCAGGCCGGCCCCGCCGGTGAACGCGCGCGGGACGGCCACCCCCATCACCATCGCCGCCACCAACGCGGTGACCACGATGACCTGGAGCCAGAGGTGGTACGGGTCGTAGCGGCTGGTCGTCCACGCGGTGCCCTGCCAGAGCATCCAGAGCGCGAGCAGCAACAGCAGCGTCTTGCCGGCGCCGGTCACCGCCGCCCAGTTGCTCTGGCCGCCCTGCAACGCCAGGTCCTCGAACGCGCGCGCGGAGATCCGGGTCAGCGCGAACACGTAGACCAGATCGAAGAAGAGCTCCAGGAACGTGGCCCGCTCCCCGTCGTCGTCGGTGGAGCGCAGCGCGCCGGGCTCGGCGATCCTCACCGCCGTCCCCCGCCCTCGCTCGCGCCCACCCGGCAGTCGTAACACTCTTTCCCGGCGTCGCGGTGCGGATCGCGCGGATCGCTCCGCCGATCGTGCTCCGGCGCCCGCGTGTCCCGCCCGGTCAGCGCCGCCAGCGCAGCGGCCCGGGGTGCACCCGCCACCACAACCGCCGCCAGCGGGGCCGGGCGTCGCGCAGCGCGTCGCCGTACGCCGAGGCGAGCGCCGCCGCCCGGTCCGCCTCGCCGGGAGTCATGGTGCCGGGCGCGAAGGCCAACTGGTTGACAAGTCCGGCGAGCTCGTCGACCGCGCCGCCCGCCGCCACCGTCGCCGCGCCGCCCGCCGTCGCCGCGCGGGCCTCGGCGAGCGTGCGGCGGGCCCGCTCGGCCACCTCCGCCGCCGCCAGGTCGTCGCCCACCGGGCGGCCCGCCAGGCGCAACGCGTCGGTCAGCTCCCGCCAGGCGCCGGCGACCCGCCCGCCGGGGTCACCCCGCTCCAACCGGGACCTGGTCAACCGGCGGCGCATCGTGGCCAACGCCGCCAGCACCGCGCCCACCAGCAGCAGCAGGCCACCGAAGCCGCCGCCGACAAGCACCGGCGTACCCGGACCGCCGCGGGCCCGGTCCGGCGCGGACCCGGCGGCCGGGGGCGTGGCCGTGGGCTCCCCGGTCGGCGCCGGCACCTCCGACGGCGGCGGATCCTCCGGCTGCGGCCGGAAGTCCTCCTCCACCGGCCGGGGCTCGGAGTCCGGGCGCGGCATCGGGTCGAACGGCACCCAGCCGACACCCTCGAACAGCACCTCCGGCCAGGCATACGCGTCGGCGGCCCGCACCGGCCCGTCCGCCTTCGGCGCGAACCCGACCACCACCCGGGTGGGCAGCCCGGCGAGCCGGCCGAGCACCGCGAACGACGCCGCGAACTGCTCCGACGTGCCCCGCTGCCCGCCGCCGTTGCGCGGCCCGAACAGGAAGAACGTCAGGTTCGGGTAGGCGTGGCCGCTCGGCGCGTCGGCGGTCACCCGGTAGTGCTCGGCGAGGAACGTGGCGATCGCGTCCGCCCGCGCGTACGGCGCCCCGTTCTCCTCGGCGAGCTGGGTGGCCAGCCGGCGCACCTGCTCCGGCGCCCCGTCCGGCACCCGCAGCACCCGGGCCACCGCCTCCCCGGCCGGCACGTTCGCGGTGGCGACCAGGTTCGGGTCCGGACGCTCCCGCACCGAGGACACGTCATACCGCAGCCCCGGGGCGAGCCCCTCCGGCCGGATCAGCGTCCCGCTCGCCGGGTCGTACGCCACCCGCGCGCCGCCCACCTCACGCGGCGTCGGCACGGCCGGCAGCAGCCGCCCGGTCAGGTCCGCCACCGTGATCTCCTGGCGCACCACGTCGGTCGTGGCGCCCGGCGCCGGCTCGACGGCCGGCAGGATCCGCCCCGCGTTGCGGTACGTGGCACCCACCCGCCACGTCACCCCGTCGTAGTCGCTGAGCACCGCCAGCCGGATCCGCGGCGGCCCGCCCCCGGTCGAACCGGCGACCGTACGCACGTCGAGCAGCCGCTGGTCCGGGTTCAACGCCCAGCCGGAGATGCGGATCAGCGGGTTCTCATCCAGAGTCTCCACCCGCGGCGGCTCCACATAGCGGCGCGGGTCGACCGGATGGTCGTCGACCTGACCGGCGACCACCGGGGCGAGCAGCGCGGCGAGCGCCACCACCACGGCCAGCCCGCCCGCGCTCGCCACCGCCGGCCGCAGCCGCACCGCCGCGCGTACCGCCGGGGTTCCCCCGGCGACCGGGTCGGCGGCATCCGCACCGGCCGGTCGTCCGGTGGCCGCCAGGCCGGCCGCCGCGACCGCCGCGAACAGCACCGTCGGGCCCACCGCCGGCTCCGCGTTCGGCCCGACCACGTAGAGCGCGCCGGCGTAGAGCAGCGCCGGCGGCAGGTAGCCGAGCAACACCCGGCCGGCCCGCAGCGCCACCTCGGCGGCGGTCAACCCGGCCAGCCAGGCCGCCACCACCGGGAGCAGCACGGTGTCCGGCGTCGGCTGCACCGGGATCATCGCGGTCAGCAGCCGGGGGATCGCGTTGCCGGCGGCGTCCGCTGCCACCTCACCGAGCCCACCGGGCAGCGCCGCGTGGCTGGCCGCCAGCCGCAGCGACAGCAGCGTCCAGCCGGCCAGGGCGGCCACCGACAGCGGCGCCACCTGCCACGACGGCAACCGCCGGGCGGCCACGCTCACCAGTACCGAACCGGCCGCCGCGCCGACCATCAGCCGGGTCAGCAGCGGGTCCGCGTACACCCGGCCCAGCACCACGGCGGACAACGCGACCAGCACCACGAGCGCCACCGGCACCGGCGCCGCCCGCAACGCCCGCGCCGCCCACCCCCGCGTCGGGGTCGGCGGCGGCCCGGCGGCCGGACGCGGCGGCGACACGGTCACCACCGGCGGATCCCGTCCCACTCGGCGGCGAACGCCGCGCCGTCCGCCGCGTCCAGCACCACCAGGCCCGTCGCGCCGGCCGCCGTCGGCGCGGACCCGCCGAACATCCCCACCACCACCGACGGGTACGCCCCGCGCAGCGCGCCCACATGCCCCAACTCTTCGGCGGCGCCCGGCCCGGTGAGGAAGACGAGCGTGTCGCCGAGCCGCTCCTGCCGCAGTCGGCCCGTCGCCGCCGACAGCACCTCCACCCCGCCGCCGGCCAACTCGACCGCGGCGAGCCGGTCCAGCGGCCCGGCCGCCCCCGCCGGCTCCACCTCGGCCGGCGCGACGAGCAGCAGGTGCACCGGCAGGTCCTCCCGCACCGCCGCGGCCACCACCGACGCCGCCGCCTCGCACGCCGCCTCGAACGACTCCGCCACCCCGGCCACCCGCCCCGGATGGGCCGCCGACCGGTTGTCCAGCACCACCACGAGGCGCGGCAGGCTGGTGTCCACGTTCTCCCGCACCATCAGCTCACCCACCCGTGCGCTGGTCCGCCAGTGCACCCGGCGCAACTCGTCGCCGACCACGTACTCGCGCAACGAGTCGAACGTGATCGACCCGTGCGGCACGCTGTCGACGCGCCCGTCCAGGCTGCGCCCCGCCCCGGTCGGCACCGCGGACAACGGGTGGATCCGCGGGTACACCCACACCGCGACCGTGCCGCCGTAGCCGCGGGTCAGCGCCACCAGCCCGAGCGGGTCCCGGCGGACCACCCGCAGCGGCCCCACCGGCACCACACCCCGGCGGTGCGTCGGCACCGCGTACCGCACCCGCGTGTCCCGCCCCGGACGCAACCGCAGCAACGGCACCGGCACCGGCGCGCCCGCGCAGCGGTCCTCCCCCACCAGGTTCGCCGCCCGCAACCGGCCCGTGTTGCGCACCGCCAACTCCATCGCCGCCGGCTCGCCCCGGGCCACCCGATCCGGGTCGGCCCGACGCTCCACGGCCAACCGGGGCCGCCAGACGGCCGTCACCCCGGCGTAGGCCACCGCCACGCCGGCCGCCGCGCCGAGCACGGTCAGCTCCGGGTACGCGTACCGGAAACCCGCCCCGAGCAGCACCAGGGCGGCGACGAGCAGCCCGACGCCACGGGCGGTGATCCCCACGCTCAGCCGTGCACCGGGGCGGGCTGGCCCGACGGCAGCGGCACCGGCACCGAGGCGACCGCCTGACGCAGCACCTCGGCCGGCGTGACGCCCCGCACCTGCGCATCAGGCGTCAACAGCAGCCGGTGCGCGAAGACCGGCTCGACCAGCGCCTTCAGGTCCTCCGGCATGATCCAGCCCCGCCCGTCGATCAGCGCGTACGCGCACGCCGCCCGGGTCAACGCGATCACCCCGCGCGGGCTCACCCCCACCCGCACCTGCGGATGGGTCCGCGTCGCCGCGGCCAGCCGCACCGCGTACGCGTAGAGCGGCTCGGCGATGTGCACCCGCCGGGCCATCTTCACCATCTCGCCGACCGTGGCGGTGTCGGTGACCGCGGTCAGCGAGTCGGGGGAGCGGACCGTGGCGCCGCGCAGCACCTCCACCTCGACCGCCTCGTCCGGATAGCCCACCGAGAGCTTCACCAGGAACCGGTCGAGCTGCGCCTCCGGCAGCCGGTAGGTGCCGTCCATCTCCACCGGGTTCTGCGTGGCCACCACCAGGAACGGCTGCGGCACCGGATGGCGTACGCCGTCCACGGTGACGGTCCGCTCCTCCATCACCTCCAGCAGCGCCGACTGGGTCTTCGGCGACGCCCGGTTGATCTCGTCGGCGATCACGATGTTCGCGAACACCGGCCCCGGGTGGAACTCGAAACCGCGGCTGGCCTGGTTGAAGATGGTCACCCCGGAGACGTCCGAGGGCAGCAGGTCCGGGGTGAACTGGATCCGCCGCCACTCACCCTTGACGGTGGCCGCCACCGCGCGCGCCAGGGTGGTCTTGCCGACCCCGGGCACGTCCTCCAGCAGCACGTGCCCCTGGGCGAACAACGCGGTCAGCGCCAGCCGGACCACCTGCGGCTTGCCCAGCACGACCGCGTTGACGTTGTCGGCCAGCCGGGCGGCCAGGGCGGCGAAGCCCTGGACCTCCGGCTGGCTCAGCGGTTCGTGCGTGTTCACGGGTGTGCCCTTCCGAAACGGCGCGGTCAGCAGGTGGGCAGCAAGTTGAGGTCGTCGCCGCCCTCCAGGTTCAGCCAGGCCCACGGAATGTAGTCGCGGCCCTTGCTGTGGTCCACGCGCACCCACCAGGTGCTCTTCTTGTCGTTGTTGTAGATGTAGGCGTAGACCTCTTCGCCCTTCTTCTTGCAGTAGGCCTTGAGCCGGGCGCCGTTGGGCTCCCAGCCCTTCTGCTTGCTGTTGTCCTGCTCGGCCACCGAGAAGATCTCGTTGCCGTTGCGCTCACCCGGCACATCCCGTGAGCAGTAGGTCGCCTCGGCGCCGGAAGAGCCGTTGCGGCAGGTCGCGATTCCGTAGAGCGCGTCGGTGGTCTGGGCTCGTTTGGCCGTGCCCTTGCCGGCCGCGTTGCTCGCGGTCACCGTCACCGTGTACGCCGTGCCCGGCGACAACCCGGTCACCCGCAGGCTGGCACAGCCGCCGCTGGCCGTCTTGCCGCCGGTGGCCGCCGTGCAGGTGGCCCGCCCGCCGCCGGCGTCCACGGTGAACGTCACCGTCACCGAGGTGGCGTCCGCCGACGAACCGGTCACCGTGACCCGGGGCGCGGCCACCGTACGGGCGGTGGTGGTGGCCTCCGCGCCGGGACCGGCCTCGTTCACCGCCTTCACCTTCACCGTCACGTTCTGGCCGTTGCCGAGCCCGCCCACGGTGGCCTTGACGTCGGTCACCTCGACCGTCTTCCCGGCGGCCTCCACCACGTACTTCATCACCGGGCGGCCGTTCTCCACCGCCGGCGACCACTGCACCGCGACGGTGCCGGGCTGGTCGGCCACGGTGGACGCGCGCAGCTCGGTCGGGGCCTTCGGCGTCGTGAACGGCACCACCGTGTTGCTCACCGGCGACGCCTTCGACCCGGCGCCCTTGTCACTGACCGCGGTCACCGTGAACGCGTACTGCGTGCCGTACTCCAACTGACCCGCCGGCACCACCAGCTCGGTCTTCGGCGACTCGCCGGCCGGGGCGCTCGCCCCGGCCGAGGTCGCGGTCACCGCGTACCGCGCCACCTTGTTGCCCTGCCCGTCGGCCTCCGGCCAGCTCACCCGCACCGTGCCGTCCGGTCGCGCCTCGGCGGTCACCGAGGCCGGCGGGTCCGGCACCTCGGCCGTCGGCACGACCGGGTTGCTGCGCCGCGCCGGCCCGTCGCCCTTCGCGTTCACCGCGTGCACCGAGAACGTGTACGACTCGCCGTTGGTCAGCCCGGTCACCTCAAGCGCCCGCTGGTTCGCGCCCACCTGGTGGGTCTGACCGCCGCCCTCCACCACGTACCTGGTGATCTCGGCGCCGTTGGACGTGGCGGGCTGCCAGCTCACCCGCGCCGAGGCGTTGCCGGCGGCGGCGCGGACCGACTTCGGCGCGCCCGGCTTACTCACCTTCGGCTTCTTCGGCGGGGGCGGCGGCGGGGGAGCCGGCGGCGGGTCGCCACCGAGCACGTCGTTCGCGTACTTGTTGACCTCACGGACCCGGTTCCGGTCGTCGACCACCTGCGCGGTCGACGAGTCCGGCGGGTTGATGAACAGGTGGTTCTCGCGGACCTCCAGCTCCATCGGCCCGGGCCGGCCGGAACCCTTGATGGTCTCCACCAACTGGCCGGCGGCGTCGAACGAGTAGACCGCCCCGGTGTCCTCGTCGGCACAGTAGAACCGCCCCGCCCAGGCCACCGCCGGGCTCAGCCGGACCCCGGCGCCCGGCACCGTGAACGTCCGCACCTCGCGGCCGTCCCGGACCACGTGCACCGACCGGTCACCGGCCACCGTCACCGGCACCTGCGGGCCGCTGCTTCGGGTCGGCAGGATGCCGGGGGCGGTCACCGTCAGGTCGGCCCGCTGGGTCCGGCCGCCGACGATCGTCACCAGCGACGCCGACGTGCGATCGAGCACCGCCACACCCTCGTCGAGCGTGGACACCACCAGCTCGTGCGCCGGCTCGGCCACGTCGTACGTCTCGACCCGCTTCGGGCTGAGCCCGGCGGGCGGCGCGTCACCCGGCGTCGCCGGCAGGTCGGCGGCCGTGACCGCCGAGACGGTGCCCTCGCTCGGCACCGCGACCCACAACTTCCCGTCGCCGTCGAACGCCCCGCCGGTGATGCCCGGCGGATAACGGACCGGCTCGCCCACCGGCGTCAACGCCCGCGGGTCGAGCTGCCGGACGATGCCCTGCACCGCGTCCACCACGAACGCCGCGTCCTCGTGCAACGCCACGCTGACCCCGAGCCCCGGCGCGGTCGGGGTGGTCGCGGTGATCTGGAGCGTCGCCAGGTCGAGCGAGCTGACCTGGCCGGTGTTGAGGTCACGCAGGATCAGCAGCCGGTCGGTCTGCGCCACCAGCATCTGGTGCCGCCGCCCGCCGGGCACCTCCATCCGGGTGTCCACCCGTGCGGTGATGCCGTTGACCCGGGCCAGCTCGCTGCGCGTGGTGCTCCACAGCCAGGACGAGGAGTCGAAGTTGGCCACCGCGTTGTCGGCGGCGCCCAGCCCGAGCACCGTCAACCCCATCGCGGCCAGCAGCGCCGCCACCGTGCCGATGGTGACCAGCCCGCCGCGCAACCGCTTCCGCGGGCGGACCGTCTCCGACCCGGCGGTGCTCGTGACGTCCTCAATGGTGGTCACAGCCGGCTGCCTCCCCGCGTCGGTGGGGGAGGGCGCCGCACGTGGTCGACCCTCCCCAGAGCCGGGAGCCATCATAGGTGCCGGCCGGGGCTGGTGAAACCCGCACCGTCCCCCTGTGGACACCGAGCGTGTCGTAGGTGGCCGGTCAGTTCGGCGTGCCACCGCCCTCGCGGTCCGTGCAGACCTGACCCGAGGTGGCGTACGAGTCGGTCGAGTAGACCGCAAGCACCGTGAAACAGTAGTCAAGCTTCGCGCTCAACCCGTTCACCGTGTAGCGGGTCTGCCCGGCGTCCACGGTGGCCATCACCCCGAGCTTCTGCCCGGCCCGCCCACCGGCGACCACGAACGGCACCCCGCCGTCCGTCGGATCGGTCCAGGTCACCGTGATCGTGGTGGTGTCGTCCCGCAACCGCAGGTCAACCGGGGGTGGCCCGGTCACCTTCGGCTTGGCCACGCTCGGCGCCGGCGCGGGCGGCGGCGCATCCCGGCCCAGCCACACCGCGCCCCCGGCGACCACGGCCACCAACGCGACCGCCGCACCACCCACCACCACGGCCACCATCGTCCGGTTACGGCCGCGCCGCTCCGGCTCCTCCGCCACCGGGTACGCGGCGCTCTGGTGGAACGTCTGCGGCACCGCCGGCCAGGCCCCCTGCTCCGGGTACGCCGCTGGTTCCGGCCGCGCCGGTCCGGGAAAGTCCAGCAACCCGTCGTAGACCGGTAACGCCCGACCCTCGTCCGGGACGTCCCCGCCGGGGTGGTGGTCCGCCCCGGTGGCGCTGCCGCCCCGGCCTTCGACGTTCCGATGCTGGTCAATGTCGTTGCCGTTCGCCCCCACGGCGGGGTCCCACCCGGTGGGGCTCCGGTCCTGCCCGGTGGTGCCGCCGTCCTCGTCGTCCACAGTCGGCGTGAGGTCCGACCCCGGCTCGGCACCGACCGGCTGCGACGGCGCCACGCTGCTCCACGGCGGCGCGACCATGCCCCACGGCGGCGCGGGCGTGCCGCTGACCGGCGCGGCGCTGGTCGGCGTGGCGCTGGCGGGCGTGCCGCTGACCGGCGCGGCGCCGGTCAGCGCGGCGCTGGTCGGCGTGGCGCTGACGGGCGTGGCGCTGACGGGCGTGGCGTTGGTCGGCGCGGTGCTGACGGGCATGGCGGGTGGCCCGCTGACCGACGGCGGGTGGCCGCCGACCCGATACCCGCCGGGTCCGCTCACCGGCGGTCCGGGTGGTCCACTCACCGGGTACCCGGGTGGTCCGCTCGCTGGTGGTCCGCTCGCTGGTGGTCCGCTTACGGGCGGTCCGGGCGGCCCGCTCACGGGATGCGGTGGTGCGCTCGCGGAGCCGGCCGGCGGATAGGCGGCGGCATGCGGTCCGGCGGCCGGACGCGTCGGAGCGCCGGGCGGGGCGTCGCTCGCCGGCGGGCGCGGGCCATCGGGCTGGTGATCCCGCTCCGGGCCGGCGGCGGGCGGCGCGCCCGGAGGCGGGCCGACCACCGGCGGTCGGTCTGCGGCAGGTGCGCTGCTCGGCGTTCCGCTCGCCGAGTGGGCGGCGTCAGGTGCGCTGCTCGGTGTTCCGCTCACGGGCGGTCCGCTGACCGGGATCGGGCGTCCACTCACCGGCGGTGCGCTGACAGGTGGTGCATCGGCGGCGTGCGCTTTGCTTGTCGCGGCGCCCCTGGGCGAGGCGGAGGCGGCGGCCTGCCGTTCCGCTTCCTCCCGCAGCAACGGGCCGATCTGCTGCACCTGAATGGTCGGCTTGTCCCAGCCCGGGGCGGGCGTCGCCGATCCGGGTCCGGGGCCACCCACCCCCGGGCCGGCGGGCCGGTCGGCCGGGCGCGACGGCGACGTGGCGGCCGGAACCGCGGGCCGGTGCCCCGTGGCGGTCTCCGGCGCGGGTGGCGCGCCGGTCCGATCAACTGGCGGGACCGATGCCGGCGCCGGGACGGGCGGATGGGAAACCGGTGGGGCGGGTGGCGGCAGCGTCCCAGTCGCCGACGGGCTCGGGATCGGTGGCCCTGAGATCGGGGGGCCTGAGCCGGGCGGGCTTGAGATCGGCGCGCCTGGGATCGGCGCGGCTGGGGTCGGGCCTGTGATCGGTGGGCTCGGGAACGGCCGGGCGGCCGGAACGGGCGGGGGAGGCGGCAGCACTCCACTCCCCGGTGGACCGGAGATCGGCGTCGGTACACGCGGCGCCGGCGGCCCGGAGAACAGAGCCGGCGACGCCGGTGGGGCGACCGGCGTCGACCCGGGAGAAGACGGCGGGGCCGCCGCCCAGGGAGGTGCGCCGGAACCGTCGGGCGACGACTGCCGACGGGGCGATGGGATGACCGGCGGGGGCGGTAGTGGACCCGCCCCGACGGTCGGCGGCGGTGGACCGTGATGTGCCGGCGGGCCGGGATGTGCCGGCGGGCCGGGATGTGCGGGCGGGCCGGGATGTGCCGGCGGGCTTGGAGGCGTTGGCGGGCCGGGAGGCGTCGTCGGGACGATCGACGGCCGGGGCGGCACCGGCATCACGCCGGGAGTGGGCACCGGCTGGTTGTGGGCGGTGGCCGGCGATGCCGGGAAACGTGCGGTGGCCTGTCCGGGCGGCGCCGGCAAACCGCCGGCGGTGTCGGCGGCCGGCGGTGGAGGAGGAGGCGCCCAGGGACTGGCCGGCCGATCCGAGCCGCTGGGCCGGACCGGAGGCGCCGAGGTGGGGATCACCGGAGGAGGCGGCAGCGACGCCGGGCCGCTTCGGGGCAGCGGCGTCGGGGCGCTCTGGGGCATCGGGGGCGGAGCGGGACGGGCTCCCGGGTCGGACGCGGTTCCGGGCCACGGTGCTCGGGACGCCGGCCCCGGCTGCGGCGCCCATTCGGCGCCGGGCACCGGTGCGGCGGCGGGTGCCGTGGAGGCAGCGGGTGGCGGCACGGTGGACTGGGGAGGGTACGTCGGTGGGACCGCCGGCAGCGACACGGTGGGCCCGGACAGCGCCGGATCGGAGCGCTCACCGGCAGCGGGGGCGAAGCCGCCGGGAGGGGGTCCATAACCGGCGGGAGCGGCGGCGGAGCCGCCGAGGTACTGGCGGGCTGCGCGTACCGCCGGGTGGTCCGGACCGAGCACGGCGGGCCCGGCGGTGGCCACGCGACCGTAGTTGCGGCGGGCCTCGTGCCGGTTGCCCAACTCCTCCGCCACCCCGGCGAGGTCGAAGCTGAGGGCGAGCATCAGCGGATCGGCGTCCCCGCGACGGCGCTCGCCCGCCGCGTACGCCTCTTCCAGGACGCGGCGGGCGGCGGCTGGCTCGTCGGCCTCACGATGCAGGCGGGCCAGCAGGTGGCCGGTGGTCAGGACGTCCTGGTGGTCCTCGCCGTAGGCCGGACGGGCCGCGGTGATCGCGTCGGCGAGCAGGCGGCGGGCGCTGGTCAGGTCGCCCGCGGCGCGGAGGGCCAGGGCCTGGTGTTGCACGGCGGTCAGCGGGGCGGGGTGGGACACGGGAGCAATGCTGCCCGGAATCGTCGGTTGCGCGCTACCCGTCCGGTGGCTGAGGGTCCTGAGCTGCGGAAACGTGGGGCTCTGATGGTGATGTGCATGATCGTTTCGAGCCGTGTACAGTAATGCCCCGTGCGGCCCGCCGGGCCGGCCGATCCGGTGCGAAAGTCACTGGGGCCGACCAGGTAGGCTGGACGGGCAAGTCCGGGTGGCGGAATGGCAGACGCGCTAGCTTGAGGTGCTAGTGCCCGTATAGGGCGTGGGGGTTCAAGTCCCCCCTCGGACACGTTATTACCCCATGAAGATCAGAAGAGCCAGTCAGGTCGCCTCTGGGTGGGGATCTGCGGGGTCGCATCGGCCACGGTGCCGAGCATCCAGCCATCCACGCCGCAGATGATCGTCATGCCATGGTCTCGCAGTTGCTTGACCAGATTGTGCTGGTTGAGGTCTGCGCCGAGGCGGGCGAGTTGGCCGCTCAGGTAGACCAGGGTTTGATCCTCGCGGACATACAGGTTGCCTGGACGTGTCGCGTCGGCGGGTTTGGCGCTGCTGTGGCCATGGCGACAGCGATACCCGGGGCGGTGGTTGACCCAATGGGCGTCCATCCGGCGGCCGCACAAGCCGCATTGCATAAGCCCAGCGAGCAGGTAGACGCGTGGTTTGCCGTCTGCGGTGGGCCGGGTGGAGCGGACCGCCTGCACGGCGATGAAGTCCTGTTCGCTGACCAGCGGCGGGTGGACGACGCGAGTGGAGATTACCCATTCGCTGGCAGGGTTCCAGCGCAGGACCTCCCGGTATCCGCGGCTGGGCGCGGCGGGGTCGATGGGTTCGCGGTCGGTGCGCTGACGGTTCCAGACCTCGTGACCGGTATAGCGTGGATTCTCAAGGATCGCGGCCACCGACCGAAGCGACCAGGTTTCGTTGGTGCGGTGGCTGTTGCGCTTGCGGTCTTCATCCGATGGGCAGGGCACGTGGTTCTCGTTGAGTTCACGCGTGATGCTGGCGATGCTGCGTCCGGTCAGGCGCTGGGTGAACATCCACGTGACAACCTGCGCAGTGGCCGGGTCGGGATCAAGCCGCAGGCGACGCCGGCCTCGCCGGGCGTCGGCTCGGTTGGGGTGCGGCCCAGCCTCGGTGAGCCGATACCCATACGGTGGTCGGCCGCCCAGGTAGCGGCCTTGCTCGCGGGCCTGTCCCCGCATCGCTGCGGTGGTGCGGAATCGCGAGCGCAGCACCTCACGCCGCGACTGCGCGGATAGCTGAAGGATCGCCAGGTCATGCACCGGGTTGCCCGGATCGTAGGGTCCGCACAGTTCGGGCAGCCACACCTGCACCCCGTAGCGGGCGAAGATTGGCATCAGGTCGGTGAATTGGTTGCCGTAGAACGCCCGTTCACACTCGCCGATCACGATCGTGTCGAACGGGCGGTTGGGATCAGTCAGGGCGGCAAGAAGTTGGCGAGCCTTCGGGCGTTGCGACCATGGAAGTCGCCTGCTGTATCCGACGTCAAAGAACTCGGCCACGATGAGGCCGTGACCGGTGACCAACTCGGATGCGTTCTCGTGTTGCCACAGGTACGAGGTCTGCTGATCCTGGTGCTCCTTTGTGGACATCCGACCGTAGAACGCGAACCGCAACCCATCGGATATCCGTGGCTGCCTCTTGCGGCCAGTTTGCCTTCGCCCGGCGCCGGCCCAGTCCGTGAGGACGGCAGAGATCGTTGCTTGGCTGGCCAGGACGTTGGGCGCTCCGGCCGGTGACGGCGGCGAGGCGGCATCGAGGGAAAGCACATCGATAGAACGACGGAGGCTGACTCCGGTTGCGCGGCTTTGCGAATCGGGTTCACGTGCCCGGCCGCCACGTACCGCCGTGGGACACGCAGGACGGTTTCCCAGAGAAAACCCGGAGGCGGGCCGGTTCGGGCCGAGATCGTCGGCGCAATCTTCCGCGGCGAGGTCGAGCATCATCGCCTCGGGCAGCGACGGTTGGCGGCTGCAGCGCCGCGACGTCCATGTCGGCGGCGGCAAGCGACTGGATGATCGTCTTCACCGGCGGTACGAGGTGGCTCGCTCCGCCGAGGTCGTCACGTTCCCCACCCGAGATGGACCGGCTGACATCGAGGGTGGGCTGATGCCCGTAATGGTGTTCGTGCACCGGCGGGTCGGTCTCCACGGTGAAGTCCACCACCTGCCAGAAGTCGCTGATCCGGGGATGCGCCAGGGCCTGCTCGCGCCCGATTTTCTGTCCGAACAGCGGGCAGCGCCCGGTCGTCGGGTCGGAATAGCCTTGTCGATGACGTGCCTGGCTGGCATGGTGGTCGCCATAATGATCAGAATCGAGTCTTCTCCGATCCGGTGAGCGACGCTGGCGAGCGCGAGGCGCTCGAACCACGCACGTTGCTTGAACACGCGACGATCCTGCAGTTCGCTCATCCTGACGGACCGTTGCCGGACGGCGGGCGGCCGTATCCCGACGCGGAACATGTTGCCGGTCTGCCCCGTACGGACGAACCGTACGCCGCACGCAAGCGGAAGCTGGTCGACGTCGTGACGTCGGTCTACGAGGCTGAGCCTTCCGCGGGCCGAGCCTGCGGGCTCCTGTCCGACGCGCTGACGTCGATGCGTGTGGAGCCGCGGTTCGTCGGGCCGCTGGCTGAGGCGGTGGCGTCTGTCGACCCGGCATGGCGGCGTCGGGTCGGACGGGAACTGGCATACCGCAGCCGTGAACGCGGCAAGGTCACCGTCGGACTTGCGCTGCTGAGCGGCGTGGCCGGGCCGCGTGACGCCGCACCGGTGCGATTGCTGGGCCTGCTGAGCAGGCATTTCGGCGAGACAGCAATCCGTGTTCTTCGGCAGATCCCGGGCGCCGCCAGGGACCTGGTGTGGCTGGCCGAACGGTCGGACCCGTGGCGGCACGCTCAGGCTGTCGAGGCGTTGTGCTCCCTCGCGGAGCCGGTCACATTCGGCTGGCTCCTGCGCGAGGGCGTCCGGCCCGGTGAGCCGTCGGTGACGAACGCGCGGACGATCGCCGAGACGGTCGGGCTCGCGGATGTCGTCGGTGATGACGAGATCGGCGAGGACGTTGTCGAGCAGGCTGGCCAGCTGTTGGTGGCCATGACCCTGCGTGGTGCCGGCAACGCGGAGTTACGCCGGTACAACGATGCGCCGACCGCGCTGGCTCGCTTTGCTCGGGCCGCCGGCAGGATGAGCGCCGCCTTCGACAGGTACGCGATGATCGTGTCGCTGCTCGCGGACCTCCATGTAGGCCAGGCGGCAACACTCAAGTGGCCGGGCGACGAACTGGGTTGGGTACGGGCGACGCTCGAGCGTCTGCTCGACCAGCCTGCCTGGGCAGGTGTCCTGGATCTCGCCGGACGGTCGACCGACCCCGCGATCTACCAACGGGCGCGCTGGGCCTCCCTGGTGAGGACCACCTGCGGGCAGGTGCCGCTGCCGGAGCTTTCGATGGACGACGAGCACAGCCGGCTCGCGATCCGCGTATCCGTTCCGGACCCGCCGCTCGGTGGCGCTGTCGAGACAAGCGTCTTCGTCGACGGCCGTCCGGTCGTTGCCGAGGTGTTCGCGGCCGGACCGGCCGAGGAGCCTGAGTACCTGCTAGGTCCCGATCACCGGTTGCACGCCGAGGTCGAGCCGCACGAGGTGCGCCTGGCCGAGGCGGACTGCACCGAAGGCTGCTGCGGCGCGCTGTACGTCACCATCGAGCGCCGTGACGGCGAGGTGATCTGGCGGGGTTGGCGTAACCCCGACCGGTCCAGCCTTGACCTGCCGACCGTTCGCTTCGACGCTGGCCAGTACGACGCCGAAATCGCTCGGGCTGAGAACGATCACTCCTGGGAGTGGCCGGACCGCAGCGTCGCCAGGCTGCTGCGGGCGCGGCTACGGGAACATCCCGATCTGCTCGGCCGGTGGGACTGCCATCTTGGGTGGGTGGCAGCACGCCCGGACGACCAGGGCCGGGTGCACGTGTCGTACTTTTGCCCCAACCAGCCTGCTGGTGTGGAAGGTCTCTGGCTGCAGTTCGTCGCGGTGATCGACCTGCCCGCGGGCGACCCTGAGATCGTGGCCGATGAGATTGTTCGGCGGATCACGGACGCGGACCCGCGCCGCCAGCAGTGGCTGACCGGCGGCAGCGCGGAAGCCGCCCGGCACTTCGGCTTCGACTGGCCTGTACGGCATTGAGGACGGAAACTGGCTGGTCCACGTCGTGGGCCAGCCAGTACTCTGCGCCAGCCAGGAAGGAGCGGCGATGACCGAGACAATGACCCTGTGGCGGCCGACCGGCCCCAAGGAGCTCGACCTCGTACGCGCCTCGGGCTGGACAGCCTGGCCTCCTCGGCTGCCCGACCAGCCGATCTTCTACCCGGTCCTCAACGAGCAGTACGCGATCATGATCGCCCGGGACTGGAACGTCCCCGCATCCGGCGTCGGCTACGTCACCCGGTTCGAGGTCGACCGCGAGTTCGTCTCCCGCTACCCGGTCCGGCAGGCCGGCGGCCGCGACATCCTCGAGCTGTGGGTGCCCGCCGAGGAACTCGACGAGTTCAACCGGCACATCGTCGGGCTGATCGAGGTGGTCCACGAGTTCCGGCCCGGCAGCTGAAGGGGACGTGGTGACAGTGAACGAGGATGAGATCCTACACCGCTACGGCCTGCGTCCAGCTGCAGAACACCTCGATCAGGTCCGCGACCTGCTCACGAAACAGACCAACCTTGAGCAGCAGAGCCAGGGCTACGGCGATACGGAGGTGATGAAGCTCTGCTGCGTCCAGCTGTTCAACGCCGGTGTGATGAGTGATGTCCTGACGATCTGGCGGGCGAAGTCGTCAAGCTGGGACGCGTCCTGCTCGATCGACGTCCAGTTGCTGTGCGGCGGCGGGCTGGCCGAGACGAAGGCATATCTGCTCACGGAGGGTTCCGAAGACGCCGCGCAGGCGCTGGGTCATATCCGCCGCAGTGAGGCCGCAGGGGGTTTCGCCGATTTTTCGGTGGAGACACAGATGGCCTCGTACGCCAACTACTACAGCGCCTGATCGAGTGTGAGCAACGAATGGCGACAAAGGCGTACCGTGAGTTGAGCGGCGACGAGGCGGCGGTCTGGGACCGCTTCTACGCAACGTTCGACTTCCGACCCAGCATGCGCCGCTTCCCGGCGATCACCGAACCGACTCCTTCGGCCACCCGTGGGAGTTATCGCTGTGCGTGTTTCGGCGGCGACCTGCTGGACCTGGTAGAAGCCGATCTGAATGAGGTCCTCGGCCAGGTCATGCGCCGTGACGGTCGGCAGGTGCCGGTATGAGCCAGCTCATCGCCCACGAGCTGATGACGCTCGGTACCGCCAACCCCCGGATTGGGGTCGATGGGGGCAGGATGCCGAGCCGCTACCTGACCATCGACGGCGTCCCTGCCTACCAGATCGGCTACTCATGCGGCACCTGCGGGCTCGTCCTGCGCCGCCAGCCTGGCGCTCCGACGGGGCCACTATCGGCGGCCGCCGTACGAGATCGTCTCAACGCCGGACTAAACGGGCTTGACCAGGAAGTCATCGACGCTTTCACTGCCCAGTTGCCGCGCGCTGACTACCAGGTGATGCTCCTCGATACGCTGCCAACGCTCGCCGCGCCGGGCGCGACGAACGACTACTTCGCGCTCGACGGGCCGGCCGGCTGGCGCAACGAAGAGTTCGAGTACTCCATCGACCCTGCCAACGCGAGCTACTACCGACTCGATCGGCTTGCTGTCGGCGACCATGACGAACTCTTCGAGTTCGCCGTTCCGATGGGCGACCCGACCGAGTTGGACGCCGATGTCGTAGCGCGCTATTCCCAGGCGCCTGGCCGACCGACTGCCGTCGCCTTCGGGCTGCTCGACATCGAAGGTCCGTGGTTCAGGCGGGAACGGCACTGGGGCCTGTTCCACTTCCTGCTCGACGGACACCACAAGATGGCAGCTGCTGCGGCCAACAACGCCCCGATCAGGCTGCTCACCTTCGTCTCGGCCGGTGAGTCGCTGGCTTGCGACGACGAACTGTTGCGTCTCCCGGAGATCATTCGCGCCGACGGCCACGGCAAGGCGGACCGATGACAGCCGCCGACGTTACAGATCGAGTCGCTCAGTGCTGATCTCCCAGTACGCCTACTTCGCGCTGAAATCAACAAGCATGACCGCATCAGAGATCACCGCCCGGCTTGGGATCGAGCCGGACGAAGCCGTGATTCGAGGCAGCCGCCGCCCGGCTGATCCAGTGATTCCGGCCGCGCATTGCTGGCGGGTGGTCTGCCGAACCTCTGGCATGACCGTTGACGAGCACATCGCACACATCGTTGAACGTCTGTTTGTGCACGCGCCGCAGGTCGGCATGCTTGCGGCAGAACTTGACCGGACAGACGGCGGTCCAGGATCGGCCGTCCTTCAAGTCGTGCGGGTTTTCGAGCATCCCGCGGGCGAGCCGGAAGACCTATCCGGGCCGGTCGGCGGACTGGAGAAGCTACCCGGACAGCATCAGCTGCTGGGTTGGCACCTTGACCGGCGGACGCTCGAGTTCCTGCGGCTCACAGGCGCCGAGCTGGACATCGACGAGTACGCCTACGGCTGATCGTGCCGGGAGCACCCGGAGCGCGGAGTACAACACGATCACTTCGTGGGGCTGCTGAACCGGGACCTGAACCTCGGCTATGTCGTAGACGGGATCACCTCCATCATGGTGTGAAGCCGGGGCTGAGCTGTCGGATATTGAGGGAGCGTCTATTCGTGGACGAACGGACCCGTGAACTTCTCGACGTCGCGGTGCGCGAACAGCTTGGCACTCACGGCCGAGTTCTGCCGCCGTGGCGAGCGCACCCGGAGATCGAGAGGTACAGCGTCGGCTGGCGCATGGGCTACGGCGAGTGGCACCTGATGGTCTGGTGGCACTGGTGGGAGCCCACCGGGATGGACGAGGCCGCAAGGATCGCCTACCTCCAAGCTGACGAACCGCCGCACGAGTGGCTGGACTGGGCCGCGGACCAGATCTGGCCGGATGAGGACTCCGGCGAGGCGGTTCTACGCCGTCTCGCCGATCACGGGATCGGTGCGCGTCCGCTGCTGTTTCTCGACGTGGACGGAACGCTCCTGCCGTTCGCCGGCGCCGCCCGGCAGGCGGGCGACGAAGCCAATCCGTTGCTGGCCGGGCTCGACCCCGCACAGGGCCGCCGTCTGGCCGCGTTGTCGTGCGAGCTGGTGTGGGCCACGACCTGGATGGCCGAAGCGAACGAGGTGCTCGCGCCGCGGCTCGGCCTGCCCCACTTGCCGATCGTCGACTGGCCAGACGACGATGACGACGACGGTCGGTTGCACTGGAAGACACGCCACCTCGTCGAGTGGGCCGCGGGCCGCCGGTTCGTATGGGTCGACGACGAGATCACCGACTTCGACCGGACCTGGGTGGCGGCACAACACAGCGCTCCCGCGCTCCTGCATCGTGTCGACCCACGCCGTGGCCTCACCGACGCGGACTACAACGCCATCGAAGAATGGCTGATGAAAACGGCTCCATAGCGTAGCCCTTAAACAGTAACCAAATGGACATCGCCTGCCGCTCGGCGCAGGCGATGCGCAGAGATGAAGAGAGCAAGGGAAGCAGAACCAGAAACCCAAAGACGCTGAGAAGGCGGCGCCCCACGAACTGCTCCACCCGGTAGGTGTTGAGAGTGGAGCACCGCCAACGATCAGCCGCTATAGCAACGGGATTGACGCCGACAGCGTCGGACCCGGTTGGGTTTTGGTTTGTGTAGATCCCGACACACACCCAAAGCCAACACGCCAGGTCAGCTCGATTTCGAGGTATTGACCTTCGAGGCGACTCGAACCCCAACGCTGCACACCCCGTCGCAGTCAAGAAGCCGCGAGGGGGGCTGCGCGGTGGGGGAGTGACGGGACGCCGGGATTCGCCGAGTGCAAGGACGCGGCGTTCGCCTGGGAGTGGGCCGACCTCGAGAGGCGGGGGCCGGCGAGTGTTCTGTCGCTGCTTGCGCACCGGATCCGTACGGCCCGAGACCGCCGCTGATCAGGTCAGTTGGCGGTCGATCTCGTGGTCGCGGCCGCTGCGCAGGGTGGCGGTGCGCCGGTGGACCTCATTGATGACAAAGAACTCCCACTGGCGGCACTTCGGGCACAGTTCGGCGCAGGCGGTCGGCCCCAGTTCGATCACCGCTCTGTTGGAGGGGCCGTTAACGTAAACGCGGTGCGGGGTGACCGGGCCGGAGACCAGGCGTTCGAACGGCTCCCAGTCGGGGTGGCTGCCGCGCAGCCGCCGGCCGATCAGGCGAAAGCCGGTGCCGGTGTATTCGCAGCGGTCGACCAGGTCGTATTCAAGTTGGGCGAGCCAGCTGGCGGACTCGAGGGTGAGCTGGACGACCGGCTCTATCTGGGCGATCTCCTCCTCCAGCTCGTGCGCGGGCTGGACGCCGAAGGAGTGCCCGGAATCGTTGCGGAACTTAAGGGCCTGGGTGAGCAGGGTGTGGGTGCCGTTCTCGTCGAGGATGCTGTCGAGTTCGGGGAGCTCGGGCACCGGGCCGGGCGTGCGCAGGTCCTTGATCATCCAGTTCCAGGTGCCCCAGGTGGCGCTGCGCTCGAATTTGCGGCGTAGCTCGGGCGACATCCGGTTGTCGTTGCGGCCGACCAGCACGGCAAGAGCAAGGCCCCCGATCGTGCGGGCGACCGACTCGCCCAATTTGAGGAGGGCTTCCTTGCGCTGGGCGGGGGAGGCGGCGATCCGATAGTGGCGGGCCAGCGCGGCGATGGGGAACGGGTACGCGTACTCGGCGCGCCAGAAGGGGTCCTCTAGCGGTTGTAGCAGTTCTGTGGTGAGGGCCGCCTCGGCGAGCGAGACGCTGACTGCGCGCCGGGTCTTGGCCAGGTCTGCGCGGGTGCCCTCGAATACGTTGGGGAGGATGCCGGCGGTGATCCGGGTGAGGTCAGCGCGAGCCTGGCGGAGGTTCTCAAGGTGGTCGCTGAACGTCTCGTCGTTGAGGATCTCGGCTGGCACTGGCAGATCGGTGAGTGGGTGGAGGCGGTTGTCGTACTCGGCGTTGTGCGGGGCGTTGAGGAACTCGCATAGCGCGCGGCCGGTGCGGCGAAGCGGCCTGAGCACGATCATGCGTGTGAATGCCTCGCCGAAGCCGGGCGGCAGCAGGTGCCAGTCGCCGGGGCGGCCGACGACGTCGCCGGCGGCACACGGGGTGAGTGCCAATCTGGTTTCGGCGGTGTCGAGATCAGCGGCGGAGAGGTCGGGCCGGTCGAGATCCTTGGCAGTGAGCAGCGGCCGGTCGGTACCGGCGGGATGGATGGGCCTCATGACCTGCGCGACCGAGGAGAGCGGCGCGAAGCCGTCGCCGAGCGCGATGGAGAAGAAGGCGAACGGGCGGATCTCGTAGCCGACGCGGGGGACGCCGCCGACGACCCGTTCGTAGCGGAAGTCGGCGACCGGCACGACTTTGGCGACGTCGGGCGCGACGGTGTCGGTCGCGGTGGCCGACCGCCGGATCGCAGCGATCTCGGAGATCTGCTCGGTCGTCAGATATCTGCTCTTGTCGGCGATCGAGCGACGCATCGCCGCGAAGTGCCGGCGGCAGTCCATCAGGATGATGTTGCCGGCGCGGCTGGGCTCCTTGCGATTGGTCAAAACCCAGATGTAGGTAGGGATGCTTGTGTTGTAGAGGAGCCGCTCGGGCAGGGCAACCACGGTTTCGAGAAGGTCGTTCTCGAGGATCCAGCGGCGGATCTCGGACTCGCCGCTGCCAGCCGTCCCCGTGAACAGCGGGCTGCTGTTGAAGTGGACGGCGAGGCGGCTGCCGCCGTCCTCCGGTGGGCGCATCTTGGCCAGCATGTGCTGCAGGAAGAGCAGCGAGGAGTCTGTGATGCGCGGAAGGCCGGCGCCGAATCGGCCGGCGTCGCCGAGCGCGGCCTCTTTCTTGATCGCCCCTTGGACCTTCTTCCACTCCATGCCGAAGGGCGGGGCAGCGACCATGTAGTCGAAGGTGTCGTGGGGGTGGGCGTCGTTGCTGAGGGTGTCACCGAGGGCGATGCCGCCGGGGTCGAGCCCGTGCATCAGCAGGGTGGCGGAGGTCAGCGCGGATGACGTGTGGTTGAGATCCTGGCCGAACAACTCCACTGGGCTCAGCTGACCGGTGGCGGCCCAGAGCGCCATGAGGGAGCCGCCGGCTCCGCAGGCCGGGTCGTAGACGCGGATGGGGGCGGTGCGGCGAGCTAGTCGGGCGGCGTCGGGCGCGACGATCAGCATGGCGAGCAGGGCGGTCACATCCGGCGGGGTGAAGTGGTCTCCGCCTAGGGCGGCCGTGGTCTCGGCGGAACGGCGGATCAGCGCGTCGAAGACTGAGCCCATCTCGGTGTCGGGGACGGCCTGCTCGCTGAGGTTGAGTGCGGCGAACCGAGCGATCACCAGGGGCAGGAGGCCGGCATCGGCGAGTCGCGAGGCGATGGCGTGCAAGTCGAGCTGGGCTAGCAGGTCGGCCAGCTTCGCCGGGGCGTTGTCGTGCATGGTGCGGAGGGCTTCAAGTGGATCGGTGCCGGCGTGCACTTGGAAGACGAGGCTCTGGCCGCCGAGCAGCTTGCGGCACTCGAGGCGGCGGAGCACGGTGAAGGGGAGGAGAACCGAACCATACTCACTCGCGCGGAAGGGGCCTCGCAGGAGGTCGGCGGTGGACCAGATGAGGTTTGCCAGATCCTGCGAGCTGTCTCTCACTGCCGCACTCCATGGTGGCTGGTGTCAGCGTGGATCACTGGACTTGTCCGACAGTTTTACCACTGCGGTCCGTCCGACACTGCCCGTGGCGGAGTCCCAGGCGGGCTTCTACTGGGGACCGCGGCGAAGAGCCGAGCAGCTGGCGGCCTCTACCCACGAACGCGGCCAAGCTTGCCGTGAACCGGCGACCGCTTCGCTTGTCCTCGCGGTCGACCTTCGCTATTCCCCGAGGCGGTATCAGGGGGCTTCGGCCCGTTCAGCATTGTCAGACGGTGGTGGGACGATTAAATCGTGACGTTGATCGATGAAATTCGGAACCCGTCGTCCTCGTCGTCGACGTTCCTGCGTCATCGGCTGCCCGGACGGGAACGCGTCGTGGACCGCTGGGCGCAGGAGCTGGTGTTGGCTGCGCCGGTGCCGGCCCCCGTGACTCTTGATCCATCTGACCGTCCGCGACTGGGGGCGGCCTTCGAGATGCGGGTCGGCTTCGACCTAGCAGACGAGGCCCCGTATCCAGAGCTGCTGCCGATGTTGCCACCGGGGGAAGTGACACGGGTCTTGACCGCAGCCGGACTTCAGAAGGTCGGCGTTGCACCGCCAGCCACCGAAGAGTTCGGCAGCTGGGGGAGACGTGCCCACTGGGATCCTCGCGGGGCGGGCGGGCAGCTGCACCGGGACGCGTGGAACCTGTCCGAGTTCGCCGGCTTGCTCCGCAGGACGCGCCAGCCTGACCGGCAGCAGTGGCAGGGCCTGTACCGCATCATGCAGGAGCAGGTGTGGCCGCACGCCTTTCCCGCCGGCGTGGCAGAAGCGATGGCAGCTCTCTGGCACGCCTACCTCGACGGTGGTCGTCAGGAGTTGGTGCGACTCGGGATCCCACGTGTGACCCAGCCCGTGTTCGACGATGCCTTCGCTGTTGGAGACCTCGTCCTCGGCGGCTGCTTGGTCGACATCAAGGTGTATGCCGATCCCGCACCGGGACTGCAGGAATTCATGGATCAGCTACTGGGTTACGTCCTGTCCGACTCAGCTGACTCCTTTACGATCCGGTCGGTGGGGCTGTACCTCGGCTGGCACGCCCACCTGCTGACGGCTGAACTTCCCGAGATCATCGGCTGCGAGCCAAGGTATTTGGCGCAATCGTTGATCGGGCTCCGCAGCGAGTTCCGAACCACAATCCATCATGAGGTGCAGCGCGCGCGCTTCTTCAAGCACGGCACACTCCCGGAGGGCGGGCTTGGCGATGCCGTGATGCTGTAAAGATTGCGAGGAGAGCAGCAGCTCCGGCTGAACCTTCCTCCGGTGAAGTCCCGCCGCCCTGCTTTCAGCAGCCGGCTACCGCAGGCCGGACGGCGGCAACCGGTCCAGGGCTGTCGGGTAGGGGCTCAAGCTGGCGTCTGCCTGACTGTCGCCGTTGCGAAAGCTCGCGGGACCCGCACGCGCTGCTCGTGCCTCCGATGGGGAGAGGTAGGAGGAGGTCAGCGCGATCGAGGGCCACGGACAGCTACATAGTCGGCGCGTTCTGGCTGGGAATGTTGCCGAGCTTGCGCCGCTGCTGGAGTGCTGCTGCGGAGATTTTTTGATTTGGGTTGGCTCGACCGTCAGGGTCGAAGGTGACCCCTTCATCGGTTAGGACCTCCTGGCAGGTCTGGGCGATGGTGGGGTCGGTCCATCGGAAGCCTCCTGCCGGCTTGCCTGTGGAGGTCAGGACCCGGTGAGCGCCGTAGGGGCATTCGGGGCAGGTTGCGATGTGCTGGCCGACGCTAATGGCTGGGACCGCGATGATTTGCGCTAGCTCCCCGTAGTTGGTCCATTCTCCGGGATGGAGTTGCTCTATCAGTTGGTGTAGGTCCGTCCAGTCTCGGGTGTTTCTGCCGTACGCGAGGGCTGTCAGGTCTGAGCCGGCCTCGGTAATCCACCAGGCAGGGCCTCGGCCGCCGCGGTCGAGGCCGCTGGCTTGCTTGATGATGTGCCGAATCAATGTGGTGGGCCGCCAGGTATTGCCGTCACCCTCCCAGCGCAGCGGGCCGGCGCTGTCCGCCGTCCACGCCGCGCGCCCGCGGGAGGGTTCCTCGGCCACCCATGCCTCGATCGCTGCGCGTGTATCGGCGGGAATCTCGGTCGTTGGTTGCAGGTTCAGCGGAGCGCCGATCGCCAGCAGGCCGTTGTCTATGATCCGTTGCACAGTGTTGGCCGCGCGGGTCGCCTCGGTGGTCTTCTCGGCAACCGTTGTCGTCGTCGCGTTCGCCTCGGTCGGTGACAACAGCATGTCGTCAATGCCGACGACCGGGTACATCGAGTCGAACTGCACGGCGATCTGGTCTCCGACCCGCCACGCACTCATGGTGCGCAACTCGATGCTGAGTCTGTGCCCGCTGACCGTGCAGAGCCAGTCCACGGCGGTCACCACCTGCGGCGGGTGATCGGCCGCAAGCAACACGATACGAGGATTGACCAGCAGTTCCGCGTCGAAGTCGCCTTCGACATGATCCCGGAGGTACGCCATCGCCTCGTCGGGCGATGTCGGCTGACCGCGGCGGCTCAGGAAATCGGCGTGAACGGACGCCAACGTCACGATCGTGAACCGGGAGACCAATGCGGCATAGGTCAACGCTTGCAGATGGATGTCCCGGTCTCGCTCCCGCTTGAGTTCGACCACCACCAGCCGACCAGCGCGGTCGAGACCCAGCACGTCCAGGCGTTGCCGGGCGCTGGTCCCAGAGCCGGTGGACCACCTGTCGTACTCGGTCGTGATGACCCGTACGCCATCAGCAATGACCTCGGGGTGAGCCACCACCCATTCCTGCAGGTCCTCGCGCTCCTTCAGCCCTGCCTCCGCCAGCGAAACGCGAACGGCGGGGGTAGCTGACGACCCCTCGACGAGATAGACCAGGTCCTGTCCCATCGACTCCCCGTATAGGACTGTTCATCGGCCGGTAGCCCGAGCCTACCGGCTCGTTCATGCAACTGAATCAGCCGAGGGCACCAAACGGCTTCATCGACACGGCAAGAAGGACGGCCTGATCCTGGCGGCCCCCGTCGCGACGCGGTGAGGAACATCGCGCTGAACCCGTCGCGCAGGCGGTGCACCGCCAGCGACACGAGCAGGACGGCAGCGGCGGCCAGCGAGATGCTCCCACCGGCAGCCTCATCTCAGAAACCGCCGCACCAGCTACTTGCCCCGATCGTCCGCACGGGGTGCCCTCGCGGCCGTGCCGGCACCAACCGCGGTTCTTGCGTCCCCGGGTGCCGCGCCGGCTTACCGTGTGTTGAGACCGTTGCGTGCCGACACCGCTTCTGTCCGGTTCCGGACATCCGACCTCCCTTCCGCTGGCCGTCGGGCCGGTTCCCCGCCATCCTCGCCGTCGATACGATCACCGTCACTGTCGAGAAACGACGGTCGACCTGACGAGCGGCTGAGGTGCGATGACCAGTAAGGCCATGCAGGTGCGGTTGCCCAGCGGTGAGGTCATCTGGGCGCAAGTCAGGACGGACGGCCCGACCAACGTGGGGGCCGGTGGCCTGCAACGCCTCGATATCGACGAACTGCGGTCCACGATCAGTGGTGTGACCCGCAGCGTGCGGGAGGCAATCGAGGACTTCGTGCCGGACCAGGTCCAAGTGGAGTTCGGCTTGTCACTGACCGTGAAGTCGGGCAAATTGACCAGCGTGCTGGCCGAAGCGGGCGGCACCGCTAGCCTGAAGGTGAGCCTCACCTGGGGTGGGCAGCAACCGCTCGGGATATCGGCCTCCGAAGCGCCCGGCGCCGACGGGATGTGAGCGGGCGGAGCGTTGACGGCCTGGCACCAGCGTTGGAGCGACCTCGTCGAGGACTGTCTCGTCCGGGTCGGACCTAACCCCGTCGCCGCCTCGGATGAGGGCGGCTCTGGAGTGTGGGTCGCCCCTGGCCTCATCGTGACCTGCGCCCACGTGGTGCCCGAGGGAGCCGGCAGCAGGACCGAGGTCGTCTGGCGTGACCGGGTGCTGCACGGTGCGGTCACCGACCACGTCCCAGCCGAGCGGGGAGACCTCGGCCTGTGGGCGTACCCCGACCTGGCGGTCATCGAGGTGGCCGACCCGCCCGAGCATCCGTGCGCCTGGCTCTCCGAGTCCGCGCCGCACGATGCCGCACCCCTAACGGCATTCGGCCACTCGGCAAAGCTGGGGGAGGGACTGCGCCCTGCCGCCGTGGAGGGCCGGTTCAGCGGATGGCACCTCTTCGGAAACGGCCGCAACTGGCAGCTCACGGGAAATGAGATCGCGGCGGGCATGTCTGGCGGACCGGTGCTCGACGCGAGGGACGGGGCGGTCTGCGCCATCGTGACGACGACCGTCGCCGAGGACACCGACCGGGGCGGCTATCTCGCACCGGTCGCGGCGCTACGAGAGCTGCCCGCCGCCCGATGGCGCACGATGATGGCCGCACACGACCGCTTCCACGCCCGGGACCAGCGCTGGGCGCACCTGCGCCGGCAGCAGGCATGGCAGGGCGACCGTCTCGACCGCCCGTGTGGACCGCAGGAGGAGATGGAGCTGCTGGGACTGCTGGCCGAACTACCCGCCCCTGACCCGCTGACGTTGCAGCGGCTCTTCGCCACCTGCGCGGACGACGGGCGCCCGCCCGTCACACCGCTACTCGCTCTACGCGACGTCGCAGCGACACTGTGGGACGTCCCGGCGGGAGACCCGGACCGGCTACTGCCTCTGCTGCGAATGGCGCACGAACTCAGCCACCTGCACGACGGCACCGGACCGGGCCGGGAGCTGCGCGACTGGACCACCGTGCTGGCCACCCGGCTGAACCGGCTGGACGTGCTGAAGGCATGGAGAGTCGGGAACCGGGCGGCGGCCGCCGCACCGCGCGGGGTCATCTCACTGCAGATCGTCCCCGGCTACGCCAGGGTCGATCGTTACCGGCTGACGATGACAGTGCACGACGACCCGGTCCGTGAGCCCCGCCGCCTCTATTCCGACGAGGAGCCCCGGCACACCCTCGCCCAGGTTAGAGAGGTAGCCCGGGAGCGCCTCAGGGACGCGCTCTGCTGGCTCGGCGGCGCGGCGTCGATCGAATTCGTCCTCCCCATCGGGCTGTTCGACGAGCCCTTCGACGAGCTGGTCCCGACGAAGCCCTACACGAATCTGGGCCGCAAGTACCGGGTGGTGCTCCGCGACTACGACCGGTCCGTCGACCCCGAGGTGCGATACGACTGGCTTCGACGCTGGCAACAACTGACGACGGTGGACGGCGACGTCCGCTGGATCGTTTGCACGGAGGGACTTACCGCACAGGAATTCTCCGCCGAGCTCGAACAGCGTCCCGAGGTCACCGTGGTCGCGCTCACCCGACGCCCCAGTTCCGGAGGCGCCGTCGAAGAACTGCTACGCGTCGCGCTGGACGCCGGGGTGCCGGTCGCGGTGTGGCGGCGCGACACCTGCGCGGAACACGACACGGGTGCCGTTGTGGCGGACTGCTCGGGGCGGCAGTTCCGCGAGGCGATCACCGGAAGCCTCACCACCACGGTCGGCCTTCCTGAACGGGTACGACTGCTCCGCAATCGGACGGCGGGCCACCAACCCAGTCAGAGCGATCTCCACTGTCGCGGAACCGTACTGCTCTGGGACGACCCCGGCCGCGCCGAGCCGCTGGCTCCCGTGCTGGAGCCCGAAGACCGCACCGACGAGGAGGCACGCCCCAGATGGTGATCTTCAAGGGAGACGGCGACCCGCACCCGTGGACGTTGCCGGACCCACCTCCGTGGCGGCAGTTCGACGGCGGCCCTCTCGTCACCTACACCACCGAAGACGATGGCGACGGCAGCCGACCCAACGCCGTCGAGCGGGCCGTCACCTACCGGGCTGACGCACGCGAGGTCGAGCTGGTCAACGTCGCAATCATGCTCCGTCGGCCGTTGCTGGTCACCGGCCGCCCCGGCACGGGCAAGTCCACCCTGGCGTACGCGATCGCCCACGAGCTGGGGCTCGGCCCGGTCCTACGCTGGCCGGTCACCAGCCGCACCACGTTGCAGGACGGCCTGTATCGCTACGACGCTATCGCCCGCCTCCAGGACGCCAACCTCTCCTCGCAACAGCGCCCGGCCGCCGACATCGGCCGATACCTCCAACTGGGACCGCTGGGCACCGCCCTGTTGCCGACCGAGGCGCCACGGGTGCTGCTCATCGACGAGGTCGACAAGAGCGACATGGACCTGCCCAACGACCTGCTCAACGTGCTCGAGGAGGGGGAGTACCGGATCCCCGAACTGGTCCGCATCGCCGACACCGTGGCGGGCGTGGAGGTCGGCATCGAACAGGCCACCACCCCGGTGCGGGTGGAACGCGGGCTGGTCCGCTGTCATGCGTTCCCCATCGTGATCATGACCAGCAACGGCGAACGGGAGTTCCCACCGGCGTTCCTGCGGCGATGCGTCCGGCTCGACATCGCCGAACCCGACGCCGAACGGCTCGAGGCGATCGTCCGGGCGCATCTGGGAGACGAGGCGCTGGCGGCGAACGCCGACCTCATCCAGCGCTTCCTCGAACGACGTGCGGTCGGGGAACTGGCCACCGACCAGCTGCTCAACGCCATCTTTCTGACTATGAACGCCGAGCAAACCGGTGTCACCGACCGGTATGGGCTCGCCGAACTTGTCCTTCGCCACCTCAACCCGACCGGCTGACCCAGGATGTCTCTCACGGCGCTGATCCGGGCGCTGAGCGAGGCCGGAATCGCGCCGACGGCGCGGGAGCTGGCCGAGGCGGTGTGGCTGGCGCGGCAGGTGCCCCCGCCTCCGCCCCCGTCGGCGCCGGTGTCCACGGTCCCCGCCCCGGTCGGACGGCAGGAGACCCCGGACGAGCCGGCGTCGGCCCCGCACCCCGAGCCGCCGCCGGGCCTCGTCCCCCTCGGAGTGGTCCGGGCGACGGCCACCGGACCACCGACGACCGGACATCCGGTCGCGCTGCCCGCGGCACCCGGCCTCACGGGCCCCCGGGAGCTGCAGAAAGCGCTGCGGCCGTTTCGCCGCCGTGCCGCGTCCCGCCGCCACCAAGTGCTCGACGAGGCGGCCACCGTCGAGGTCATCGCCAGCACCGGCATCTGGTCGGTCGTGCAACGCCCCGCCCGGGAACGATGGCTCGACGTGGCACTCGTCGTCGACGCATCACCCACTATGCAACTGTGGCGTACCGACGTCGCCGAGCTTGAGGAGACGCTGCACCGCACCGGGGCCTTCCGGGACGTCCGTCGGTGGCACCTCACCCTGAACGAGCAGGGCTGTCACGTCGCGGCGAACCCG
This sequence comes from Micromonospora sp. WMMD975, assembly GCF_029581215.1. Taxonomy (NCBI): domain Bacteria; kingdom Bacillati; phylum Actinomycetota; class Actinomycetes; order Micromonosporales; family Micromonosporaceae; genus Micromonospora; species Micromonospora sp. WMMD975. The sequence goes on along the minus strand of NZ_CP120739.1, from coordinate 3,522,895 downwards.
TCCGCGCCGCCACGCAGCCCTCGGGAGCTCATCGACAGCTCAGGACGGCGGATCGTCCTCGTGGTCACGGACGGCGCGGCGAAGCCGTGGCACGACGGCGCCGCAAGTGCCACCTTGCACGACTGGTCCCGCGCCGGCCCACTCGCCGTGGTGCAGGTGCTGCCCGAGGATCTGTGGCACCGCACCGGCCTGCCTACGCGGGCCGCCGTGCTGCACACCAGCCGGCCCGGTGCGCCGAACAGTCAGCTGCGCGCCGTCCTGCGACGCCGTCCGCACCACAGGCCGGGCGCGTCGGTCGTACCCGTGCTCGGTGTGGAACCCGCGGCCCTTCTCTCCTGGGCGCAGCTGATCGGGGGCGGGGTCTCCGGACTGGCCCTAGCGGTGGCGGTGGAACCCGCACAACCGGCTGCGGAGCGGGGACTCTTCCATCCCGCCGAGCCGGGCGACGAACTACGCCGTTTCCGGGCCGGCGCCTCCCCGGCCGCCTACCAGCTGGCGGTGTGTCTGTCGGCGGTACCCCTGACGCTGCCGGTGATGCGTCTGGTGCAGCACGTTCTCGTTCCGACCGCACGGACGTCCGCGCTCGCCGAGATCATGCTCGGTGGGCTGCTCCTCCACACCGGCGCGGAGGAGTACGAGTTCCGGCCAGGTGTCCGTGACCGTCTGCTCCACCAACTGCGGCGCACCGAGGCCGACGCCGTGCTGGCGGCTGTGGGGCGCTACCTCGGGGGGCACGCCGGGCAGGCCGGCCGGACGTTCGCCGGACTCGCCGCCGTCGCGGAAGGCCCCGTCGAGGCGTCCACGGACATCGTCACCGCAGTCCATCCCCTCGCCGCTGCCCGGCTCGGTCTGGCCGATCCGAGGCGCGCCGACCCTACCCCGCCCAGTGGCACCCCGGACGGCAACCGGCGGACTGCTCTGCTGATCGCCACTGACCGATTTGACGATGACAGCCTCCCGAACCTGCGCACGGCGGCGCCGGACCTGACCCGGCTCGCCGGCGTACTGGGCGAGCCGTCCGCCGGTTTCAGCGTCCAGGTGTCGCTGAACGAACCGCTCGGCGGCCTCCGGGCCAGGTTGGAAGCGTTCGTCGCCGACAGTCGACCCGACGAAACGCTGCTGCTCTACCTCGGAAGCCACGGCATCATCGACCGTTACGGTCGCCTGCAGTTCGGCACTGTGGAGACCCGGCGAGTGCCGGCAGACCCGGCTCACGCTGGGGCCAGGAGAACGGACTACGCATACACGCTGTCGGCTACTTTCCTCGCCAGACTGGTCGCCGAGGCCCCAGCACGCCAGGTGGTCATTCTTCTCGACTGCAGCCACGCCGGCCTCTTCGCCGAGGAGTGCAGGGGCGTATGGGACAAGACGGACGAGCTTCGACGTGAAGTGAGAGGAGCAGGTACGCGCGTGCTCATCGCCTCGACCGGTCCGACCGAGATTGCGATGGAGAACCAGAACGGATCCCTGTTCGTCAGTGCGGCGATCGAAGGGCTGACCGATCCGAAGGGCGACGTCGACGGAGACGGAGCGATCTCAGTCGCTGACCTGTACCAGTACGTGAACCGGCTACTGACAAAACAGCAACAGCAGCCACGTCAGCGGCCGCTGTGGTATGCGACCGGCACGGGACAGATCCTCCTCGCGCGAGCCCCAGCCCTAGGGGGACGGGCCATTGTTCGCAACCGCGACGAGCGGAGGCCAGCAGACGGCGGAGCCGACCAGCCAGCACCGGTGTTCTACCTCAGCTACGCCCCGGGCATGGGTCGCGAGCGCAGAGACCGCCTTATGAACGAACGAATCATACGACTCTTCGATGATCTCTGCATACACGTCAGCGAGCTCATCGGTCCGTTGCACTCCCAGACCGCCGGATTCATGGACACGCCACTCTCGGGCGAGTCACGCTGGACCGACGAACCCCTCGCCGCCCTGGCTACCTGCCAGGTGTTCGTGCCACTGGTCTCGCCTGCTCTGCTGCGTAGTCCTTTCTGCAGAATCGAATGGAACACGTTCGCCCGCCGGCCGCGGGAGCTCCGGACGACTAGGATGCCCGCGACGAGCAGCATCCTTCCGGTCCTGTGGGCACCCGTCGAGCCCGTGGAGATTCCCGCTGCGCTACGTCGCACCAGCTGGTTCGCCCCGACCAGCCTGCCTGACCCGGAGACGGTGTCGTCATATCAGCAGGACGGCCTCTATAGCCTGCTCAGGCGGCAGGAAGCCGCCTACCAGGCAGTCGTGTGGCGTCTCGCCCAACAGGTTGTGAGACTGTACCGGGACGGTTTGACGGTGCCAGCCCCGTCCCTTTCGGCCGAGGGTCTGTACGACGGTCCCTGGGTCGAGCCCGGTTGGCGCGGCGAGGCGGAACGCCCTTTCCCCGGCGATCTGCTCTGACTGCGAGGCTGGCTGGTCAGTCTCCAGGTGATGGCCTGATCGGTAGCAGCGGATGCGATTCTGCAGCAGGTCCGAAGCCTTGTCTGCACGTACTGCCGATTGCGGGGTGACCGCCTTACGTCCACCTCGCTCTACCGGCGGCATCTCAAACGGTGGCTGTCGACCGTGATCGGGTGATCGGGTCGAACGCCGAGATAATGTCATCGGCGACCAGAAGACGCCTCATCGCCGTGGTCGCGAGCCTCCGCTGTCGCCCAATAGAGCGGCGGCCGGATCCGCTGCCCTGGCTCCGAGTGCGTACTCTACTCTAGAGGTGCTCCTGGTCTGCCCAGCCGCCGGGCTGATGATCGGCTCGCTCTTCGCCACCCTCCGTACCATGGGCGGCGACTTGGCACCACAAGGGCGCGTCACCCAGATGATGTCCTGGCTCAACAGCATCGACATAGCCGGCGGTGTCGCAAGGGCGGCCGTCTTCGCCCACATCGCGGACGCTCAGGGAAGCAGGACCGCGCTCGCCCTGATACCAGGCCTACTTCTCGTGGCCACGATGATCAGCCCAACAGCCCATCACCGCGATGATCAGCCGAAAAGCCCGGCACTGCCCCAGCACCTTGCGCATAACCACCCCGACAGCTCCCGCTCGGCAGAGGGGGTGGGGGTGGGGGTGGGGGTGGTGAAGCCTGAGTCACCCGCGAAAACCCTCGCCCATGGTTGACAATCAGTTACAAATGCGATCATCGTCTGATTGTGTCTGCGCAGCTCAGCGCTTGCTTCTGACAGTCAAGGACAAGGTCGGGATGGCTACTTTTCGTAACAAGGGGTCGTCGGTTCGAATTCAGATTGACTCGATTTAGGGTCGATGGCTGGCCCACATCTCAGGCCAGCCCTCGAGGGTGTACCGGACGAGTCCCCGTTGGCGGTCCGGGGCCTGTGTAGTCCGGGTAGGGTGGTCGTCAACCGATCGGGATGGCACCAACAACACGCAACCCGAGGTGGGCATCGGTTCGTGTCGATCCCGATACAAGCCCATGCCCAACACTCCAGGTCAAGCCCAACTTCGAGGCGCTGGTCTTCGAGGTGACTCGAACCCCAACAGGCGCTGGCTGTTCCCGTTGAAGCCTCGGCGATACATTCTGTGCATGCGTGACTACGGTGACTCTGGACTCGTCGCGTACCTGCCGCAGGACGAGTGGCACCGGGTGCAGAACACCGGGATCCCCGTCCGCTTCGAGTCCCGCGCCGTGCTCCTGCGCCAAGGTGACACTACCCAGCACGTGCACGTGGTCCTAGCTGGGTGCGTGAAGATCGTGCGGTCGGAGGGTGACGGCAGCCGGTCGATGTTGACACTGCGGGCCGCTGGCGACGTCGTGGGTGACCTGGCAGCCGTTGATCTGCAACCTCGGTCTGCCACCGTCACTGCCCTCACCACTACGGTTACCCGGCTGCTGACTGGCCCGCAGTTTCGTCGTCTTCTGACCCGGCCTGCGTTCGCCGCGGGCTTCACCACCTATACGGTGAGCCGATTGCGCAGCTCGGACGCTCAGCGTTCAGCGCTGGCCGTCCTGCCGGTTCGGGAGCGGTTGGCACGGGCGCTGCTCCAGCTCAATCGGGAGAGCCGGAGCGCTGACGGGCAACCCGCGATCCGGCTGTCGCAGGCCGAGCTCGCGGAATTGGTCGGCGCCTCACGCAACGCGGTCGTCGCCGAGCTGACCGCCCTGCGGGAGGCCGGCATTGTCGTGACCGGGAGGCGTGAAGTCATCATCGTGGAGCCTGCTGCACTGAGCGGCCGGTCACACGGTTTCCGCCCAGAACTGGGCAGAGAGCAGCGCGGTCCGGGCTGACGCTGAGGGGGTCCCGTTATCGAGAAGGGCCTTCCGTGGAACACATTCCGTTCGAAAGATCAGTCGATCTGCCGCCGTACCGCGCGATCCTGGCGGTGGACGCCAAGGGCTTCACCGCCGAACCAGGCAGCACCCATGAGGCGATCAGCAGAAACCTGCTGGACCTGGTCGGCGACGCCCTGAACGGGGCCGGCTTGCGGGCCGAGTGGGAACGCCCGGCGTTCCTCGGCCCGACCGGCGACGGCTTCGCCGTCGGGCTTCCCACACACGTTTTGCCTTACCTGGTAGACCCGTTCCCGCGCCTGCTCCAACAGCGCCTCGCCGAGCATAATCGGCAGGCGCGGGCACGCCTCCAGCTGCGGGTCAGCCTGCACGTCGGGCCGTTGCCGGCTGATCCGGAGAATCCCCACTGGACCGGCAACGGCGACTCGCGCAACGACACCCACCGTCTGCTCGATTCCGCGCCGGTGAAGGCCGTACTCGCCGCAGCCAGCCCTCGCGTGACATTCGTCGCGTGCATCTTCTCTGACCGCGTTTTCGGAGATGTCATCGCCGCTGGGTACGCCGGCATGCAGCCCGACCGCTGCCTCCCGGTCACAGCGACGGTCGACGGCAAGGCTTTCAGCCGGCAGGCGTGGCTCTACCTTCCGGAGGTCTCCGGAAACCTTCTCGGCGTGCTACCGGGCACGCCGCTTCCCCCACCAGCCCGGCATCCGGCACAGCCTAGAGTTTCCGGCCCACGTGTGAAGCGGAATGAAGGTCAGGTTGCCACCACGGTCGAGAGCATGACGCAGCATCGGGGTGGAGACCGGTGACGACCGATCCGATCGAGCCCACACACCCGGACATCGACGACTCCTACGCCGACGACATCGACGAGAGCCCTTACGTCGAGGAGAACAGCGGCCAGGTTGCCTCCAGCGTCGGCCGCGACATGGTGCAGAACGTTCACAACTGGCTCGGGCGCTACCAGGCCGCTCGGGAGCTCTCGGACGACTTTGTGCAGCAGACCATCTCCACTTTCGTAAAGCGCACCTATAACCCGGGTGAGCTGTCCAGGGAGGCAGCGGCCAGAATCCTGTGGGAGCGGCGGCACGTCCTGCTAGTGGCCGATCCGGGCACTGGACGGCGAACCGCCGCGGTGGGGCTGCTCGGCGAGGTCTCTTTGCCCCGGCGGGAGATCCCGATCAACGACGACGAGCAGCGGCTCCTGCCCGTTGACGAGGTGCCGTGGTCGTCGTATGGCCGTTCGGCATACCTGCTCACGGTGCCGCCCGGAAGCCGGAACGGACGGTTGCGGGAACTGCTCATCGCCTATCGAGAAGCCGTGGAAAAGCACGACTCATACCTAGTCGTCCTGGTCGACCGCAAGAGCCTCGAAAGGCCTGAGGACGTTCTCGGTTTCACCGTCCTCAGAGTCAACGCTCCCAGCCGCGAGGAACTGCTGAGCCGACTCCTCGACGACCAGCGCACCCGGCTGGATGTGGACGCACTGCTCAAGACACCACCGCTACCGGCGATGTTCGAGGGTGCCACGCCGGCCCAGATCGCCAGGCTGTCCCGCCGTATCAGGGCCGCCGCAGCTGATCCGCAGGAACCGCTAAGCGAGATCGCTGGCCAGGCGGTCCAGGCCTATCAGAGCTGGGACGACGAACTGGTCATCTGGTTCGAGACCCACACCGATCCGCGGACCCGGCTCTTTCTCATCGCCCTGGCCTTCCTGCAGGGAGGACAAGCTACCAACGTCCTCCACGCGATGGAGAAGCTCGCCAAGAAGCTGGAGGAACCGGCGAACGTCCGCGGCGGCATCGGCGCCCCCGGAATCCGCCAACTCGCCAAGAACGTCAACGCCCGGATCGACGGCGAGCACCGGATCTTCTTCACCCTGCCGTCCTACGACGTCGCGATCCTGCGCTACGTGCACGGCGACCAGTCCAAGGCCTTCCGAACGAATCTCTGGAGCTGGGCGTCCGACCTGCCCATACGCCGCGGCGGTGCCCCGAACGCTCGCGTCGCCGAACAGGTGGCCTCAGCCATGCTTGCCGTGACCCTGTCGCTTCCCGGGGCCGACGCCCCCGAGGTGCGCATGCTGATCGAACGATGGTGGAGCTACCAGACCCTACGGCCGCTGGTCGTCAAACTGATGACGGCAGTGGCGATGAGCCCCGAAGCCGGGGCGGCGATGCGCAGTCGGCTCAACCAGTGGGCCGTCCAATCGGGAAGCCTCCCGCTGCTCTGCGCCGTCGCCGCGGCCTGCGGCGGGGCACTGGCAGACGCGTATCCGCAGGCGGTGCTGACCCGGCTCAACAACCTCGCAGGGCGGCGGATCGACGTCGTCACCGACGCGGTTGTGGAGGCCGTGCGATCGCTGTGGAGCCGACCGCAGCACCGGCAGGCGACGCTCCGCCAAGTCCTCGACTGGGCGGCCGGGCAAGACCAACGGCACGACGCAGGGCTGCGTGCCTTGGCGGCGATCTCAGAAACCCTGAACGAGGCCCAGTTCCTCCTTGGCGAGCTGGCTGGCGACGCAGCACGGCAGATCCAACTAGTACAAGCCCTGTCGCTCCTGTTCACCGGCGAAGGGCCTCAGGGCGGAATCCGCGAGGCGCTCTTCCGCTGGCTGGACGCAGCAACTGCGGAGCCCGTGTGCGCGGGCCTGATCACCAACCTGATGATCCACGCCGGCGGAACCGGTGAAGGAGCCAGCAGCCGCTTCGCGCGCATTTCCGACCTGCTGTACGATTGGCAGCCACTCGACCGCGATGCCCAAGCGCCGGCTGCCAGGGAACTACGTGACCGGCTCAACGAGCGGCTCCACCGAGCAAACCCGCTGGGCGCCCATGAGTGAGAATTGGCGGGGCCGCCTATCGCGACCCTGGGCTACACCAAAAGAGCCCTCAAAGCCGGTCACCTTCATCGCTGAGCTGCGCAGCCGGCACCCACACATCGCATTCGACGCGACCCTCCATCTCTGGCGGCGGGGCAGCGACGAGGCCGTCACCTGGACCACGCGGCAAAGGGCCACCGAGTGGGCCGACAAGGTGACCGCCAAATACTGCGTCACCCAAGCCGGCAACGCCGAAAACGAGATCAACAGCCTGAACCCCTACGGCGCACGCGTCCAACTGGCAGTCAGCTCGCAAGCGCGCACCGCTGCCGAAGGCATCCTGAGAATCGCCCGGGAGACCGCCCTCGAACGCCTGAAGCAGCGGGCCGAGTTGGAGCGGATCCACCACCTCAGAGAGAACATCTACTCCCGGCCCGACGTCGCCCGCAGCTACTGGCTCTACCACCATCCCGACCGTCCGGACGAGCTACTCAAGATCAAATTCGAAGAGATCGCCGAGAAGTTCGGAGACGCTGGCGAATCCCGCTCTCTGGTGATAGCCAAGCTGATCGACGAATTCCTCGGGCAGATGGGGGACGGCGAACGTCGATATCTTCTCAGGCAGCTGGGGCAGGTCTTCTCCTCCTATAACCGGACTGACCTGGCGGAACGGCTTGATGCCACATGAGGGAAGCCCAACGATCCGTCCTGCAACAGGCGAACGACATGATCCGCTTTGCTGACGTGAAGGCGGCCGCGGTCCTGGCGGCCGCCGGAGTCCTGGCGGGGCAGTTGCCGTCGGATCAACGCTCCTGGACCAACGGCGTCCTACTCGTGTCCGGCGTCTGCATCGCGCTCAGCGCGCTGTTGGCGCTGTATACGCTGGCACCGAGGCGGGCGGCGGCCGCGTGGTCGCTGCACTACTTCGACCACGTCGCCCGTCGGTACGGCGGCGATCGGGAAGCCTTCATCGACGCCTGGGTGGAGCAGGCGGCCGACGGGGACGCGTTCGAACGGGAGATCATCGGACAGATCTGGGCGGCAAACATAGTCGCGCACCGTAAGTTCACTCAGATCACCTGGTCCATCCGCATCCTCGTGGTCGGCGTCGTGGCGCTGGTGACCGTCGCCGTTACTTGAGTTCCCGGAAACCTGAGGGGCCCGGTGGTAACCCGGGCCCCTCCAGTTTAGTTGGGCAATAATCAGCCGATAGGGATGGCGCCGACGATGCGCAGCCCGAGTTGGACATCGGTTCGTGTCGATCTCGGACACATCATTACCACATATCGATCATGATCCGCGCAGGTTGACCTGCGCGGATCTTTCCGCGGTTGGTGTGCAGTGTTCCTGGTCGCAGACGATGCTGATCTTCCCTCGGTGTAGGAGCGTGAACAGGTCGTGTGGGGTCTGAATGCCGCTGGGGAGGCGGGGATGGTCGGCGAGTCTTGCAATGATGCGGTCTTCCCTGAGGTAGAGGATCTTGCGTCGACGGTCGGTGGGATGTTGATTGCTGGTGTGGCCGTGGCGGCATCGGTAGCCGGGACGTCGATTGATCCAGTGGGATTCCATTTTTGGCCCGCACGGTCCACAGCGCAGTAGGCCGGTGAAGAGGTAGCGGCGGGTGGTGCCGTCGTGGGCGCTGCGGTGGGAGCGGACGGCCTGGGCGGCGACGAAGTCCTGCTCACTGACCAGCGCGGTGTGGGCCCGTTGCGTGGAGACCACCCAGTCCCCGGTCGGGTTCCGTCGGATGGGTTGTCGCTCCATGCGGCTGGCGTCGGTGTCGGTGCGCGCGGGTTGCCGGTTCCAGACCTGCCGGCCCGTGTAGCGCGGATTGGCGAGTATCGCCGCGACTGTTCGTAGGGTCCACCGCTCGCCACGGCGGTGGGGATTACGGTCGGGATCGACGCCTGACGGGCACGGTATGTCGGCGTCGTTGAGGGCGCGCGCGATGCTGGCGAGGCTGTGGCCGTCCAGGCGTTGGGCGAACATCCACCGCACGTGTGCGGCCGTGGCCGGATCCGGTTCGAGGCGTTGAAGCCGGCGACCCCAGCGCGCCTGGGCGGCGTTCGGATGAGGGCCGGCGTCAACGAGTCGGTAGCCGTAGGGCGGTCGGCCTCCGAGGTACCGTCCCTGCTCCCGCGCTTGGGCCCGCATGGCCGTGATGACCCGGAACCGGGCGCGCTGCACCTCACGTTTCGACTGGGCGCCCAGCATCATGATCAGCGCCTGATGGGCCGGATCGTGGTGATCAACCGGCCCGTCCGTCTCGGGCAGCCACAGCTGCACAGCGTGCTGTTCGAGCACGGGTGCCAGGTGCTGCAGCTGGTTGGCGGAGAACGCCCGCTCGTACTCGCCGACCACGATCGCGTCGAACCCGCGATCCGGGTCGTCGAGCGTGGCCAGCAGCGCGGCGGCCTGCGGGCGCTGCCGCCAACCGCGGCGGCGCGAGCAGCCGACATCGAAGTACTCGGCGACGATCGCACCGTGAGCGGCGACGAGTTCAGTGGCGCAGTCCCGTTGCCAGTGCCGGGACGTCACCCGGTCCTGGTGCTCTACGCTCGACATCCGACCGTAGAACGCAAACCGCAGACCACGCCGCCGTTCGGTAGGCAGCTGCGGGTTGGCCTGCGGCTGCCCGTTGAGCCATCGAGTCAGGGAATCCTCGAGATCGTCACGCTGGTGGTCCGACACGCCGACATTTCTACGAAGGACCTTCGCAGCCGAGTCGGACAAGCAGTCCGCTGGCGCTGGTCGAAGGACTGTCGGGCCGCTCGGTGGCAGTCGGTCCGTATGCTGCGTTGGCATACCTCGGTCCGGCTCCCAAGCCGGCACGGTATTGCTTCGCGGGCTCACTTGGCGTGCCTGGTGTGGAATTTGCTCAACGCCTGACGCGAGAAGTTGGTTACCCGGGTCCACGCTCACTGGTGCAGATGCGCGCGCTGCCCCTCACGGTCGAAGATCATGATCAGCTCGGCCGGGCCGTGGAGCGCTGTCATCGAGTGTGGGGTCATCGTCGAGAACTCGGCTGCCTCGCCCTTCTCGACCTCGATCTTCCGCTCGCCGAGCCACAGCAGCACCCTGCCCTCGAGCGCCAAGAACCAGTCGTACCCCGGATGGACCCGCTGGGCCGGCATCGTCGTCTCCGGCTCCAACCGGACCTTCATCGCCATGGTGCGTCCATCGACGCGGCTCAGCGGCCACGTCGTGCGTGAACCCGAACGGTGTTGAACCGGCCGGATCACCACGTCCTCGTCGCTGGTTGCCTCGAAGAGGACGTCGAGGCTGACCTGCAGCGCGCCGGCCAGGGGCACGAGCACATCGAGACTGAGCGTCCGTTTGCCCGTTTCCACCCGGCTGATCGTCGACGGGCTGAGGTTGCTGCGCTGGGCGAGTTCGTCCAGGGAGTAGCCGAGCGTGGTGCGGATGCTCCGCAACCGCGTGCGTGCCAGGCGCTCCACCTCACTGCGGTCGTTCATCTCCCCAGCATCGAGACCTCTTGCGGATTCCGCAAGCCTTCTGTCACATGTCGCCAGGTGTTCCTAGGCTGGAGCCATGACGGACCATGCCCACGAGACACCCGAACACACACCGCACCAGAGCCTCGTGCGCAGGTGCGACGTCGCCGTCATCGGCGGATCGGCGGCCGGGTTGGCGGCCGCGCTGCAGCTCGCTCGTCAGCGACGCTCAGTCATCGTCGTCGACGACGCCACACCACGGAACGCCCCGGCGGCACACATGCACGGCTACCTCGGACGCGAGGGCACCCCACCCGAGGCGATGTGGGCCATCGGGCGGGAGGAGGTCCGCAGCTACGGCGGCAACGTCCTGACCGGCCGTGTCCTGGCGGCGTGGAAAGAGGACGACGGGTTCCACCTCGCCCTCTCGGGCGGCCACGGCCTCGTCGCACGCCGGGTGTTGGCCGCGACCGGCATCGTCGACGAGCTTCCCGACATCGAGGGCCTCGCCGAGCGGTGGGGCCGTCAGGTGTTCAACTGCCCGTTCTGCCACGGCTGGGAGGTCCGCGACCTGCGGGTCGTGCAGATCGTCACGACGCCGATGGGACTGCATCCGACCCCGCTGGTACGGCACCTGACCGACCAGTTGACCGTGGTGCTGCACGATGCGACGGGGATCGACCCGGCCGCGGTGCAGACCCTCGTCGCCTCCGTGGTCCCGGTGGTCGAGGGTGCGGTGCGCCGGGTGGCCGACGCCGGCCCGGACGGGTCACTCGTCGTCGAGCTCGCCGACGGCCGCAGCCTGCCGGCCGACGCGATCCTCACCGGGGGCCGGTTCCGTCCCCGGGTCGAGATGCTCGCCGGGCTCGGCGTCGACACCACGGCCCATCCCAGCGGACTCGGTGACCTGGTCGCGGTCGACCCCACCGGACGTACCAGTGTGGCGGGCGTCTTCGCCGCCGGGAACCTGACGGACCCGAGCGCCCAGGTCCTTCAGTCCGCCGCCAACGGCAGCTGGATCGGCGCCCAGATCGCCTTCAGCCTCGCCGGCGAGGACACCTCGGCGGGTGTCCGCCCCTCCGGCGTCGCGATCGAGTGGGACGGCCGCTACGGGCATCAGGAACGCGTGTGGAGCGCCAACCCGAACGGCACCCTCACGGCGGAGGTGGCGGATCTGCCCCCCGGGCGGGCGCTCGACGTCGGCGCGGGCGAGGGAGCCGACGCGCTCTGGCTGGCCGAACGAGGCTGGAAGGTGACCGCCTCCGACGTCTCCGCCAGGGCACTCGACCGCATCCGGGCCGAAGCGGAACGTCGCGGGCTCGACGTGCGCACGTTGCACCGCGACGCCAACGACCCCGCCGCGTACGCGGACGAGACCTACGACCTCGTCTCCCTGCAGTACGGGTCGTTCCAGCGCACCCCCGAGCAGCGCGGACTGCGCAATCTGCTCGACGCCGTGGCCGTCGGTGGGACGCTGCTCGTCGTCGGCCACGACCTGACCATGTTTCAGCAGCTGCCGGACCCCGGCGAGCAGACCTACATGTACGACCCGCAGGCGTACGTCGGCATCGACGAGATCGCCGCCGCCATCACGGCTTCGGGCGACTGGCGTATCGACGTCAACGAGACCCGCCCGCGCCCCCCGGGTGCGATCAGCACCCACCACGCCGACGACGTCGTGCTGCGCGCCGTCCGACTGGAGCACCGCAGGAAGTAAGGCAACCCTGCTTCCGCGTGGGGCAGACACGGCCAGCCAACGACAGGTGCGGCCGGCTCGCGTGGCAGCGAGCCGGCCGCACCGTCACGGTGTCCGCTCCGTGAGGCGTGAGCGGATGGTCAGACGGTGAGGGTCCAGGTGTTGAGGTAGCCGGTGTCGGCAGAGTAGACGTCGCGTACCTGCAGCCGCCAGGTGCCGTCCGCCGCCTCGGAGGAGAGGTTGACGGTGTAGGTGGCGTTGACGTTGTCGGCGCTGTCGGAGCTGCTGCTGTTCTTCAGTCGGTAGCTGGTGCCGTCCGGAGCGAGCAGGTCGATGACCAGGTCACCGCGGTAGGTGTGGACGATGGTGACCGCGACGGTGGCGGTCGCCGAGGCGGCGCGTCCGCAGCCGGAGATGGCGATGGCACTGGTCACGGCCGAGCCGGCGTCCGGGATCGTCACGTCGGTGCCGTTGGTGCCGGTGCAGCCGGTCGGCGGGGGCGGTGGGGTGCTGCCGTTGACGACGTAGAGCAGCTTGTTGGGTGAGCCGCTTCCGGGGTTGGTCACCACGTTGCTGGTGGCGTTGGTCACCAGGTAGTCGCGGACCTGCTGCGGGGTCCAGGAGGGGTTGGCGCTGGCGACCAGTGCGGCCGCGCCGACCACGTGCGGGGTAGCCATCGAGGTGCCGCTGATCGTGTTGGTCGCCGTGTCGCTGCTGTTCCAGGCGGAGGTGATCGACGAGCCGGGCGCGAAGATGTCCAGGCAGGTGCCGATGTTGGAGAACGACGATCGGGCGTCGCTGCTGGTGGTGGAGCCGACCGTGATCCCTTCGGTCACCCGGGCGGGGGAGGTGTTGCAGGCGTTCGCGCCGGAGTCGTTGCCGGCGGCCAGGCCGTAGGTGACGCCGGCGGCGATGGAGTTGCGCACGGCGGTGTCCAGGGTGGTGTCGACGCCGCCGCCGAGGCTCATGTTTGCCACCGCGGGCTTGACCGCGTTGGCGGTGACCCAGTCGACGCCGGAGACGACGCCGGCGGTGGTGCCGCTGCCGGAGCAGTTGAGCACCTTGACCGCGACCAGCTGCACCCCCTTGGCCACGCCGTACGCGGAGCCCCCGACGGTGCCGGCGACGTGCGTGCCGTGACCGTTGCAGTCGGTGTTGTTGCTGTCGACGGTGTTGGTGCCCCAGGCGGCCCGCCCGCCGAAGGTGCCGTGCGTGGTGCGGATGCCGGTGTCGATGATGTAGGCGTGCACGTTGCTGGCCGTGTTCGGGTAGGTGTAGGAACTGTCCAGTGGCAGGTTCCGCTGGTCGATCCGGTCCAGGCCCCAGGACGGCGGGTTGGTCTGGGTGGCGCTGATCGACACGGTGTGGTTCTGCTGCACGTACGCCACGGCCGGGTCGGCGGCGATCCGCGCGGCGGCGCTTGCGTCGACCCGTACCTCGAAGCCGCGCAGCGCGGTGCCCCAGGTCCGGGCGACCGCCCCGCCGTGCCGGCCGGTCAACCGCCGGGCGGTGTCCCCGACCCGGGCCCGGGTGACCGAGGCGTCCTTGAACACGACGAGGTAGCTGTCGGCGACGGCGGTGGCGCCGCCCGCCTCCCGGACTACGCCGACCCGGTCGGCCGCCATGGCGGGCGTGGCCGCCATCAGCATTGTCAGGGCCGCCGCCCCGACGAGTGCGGACTTGCACGATGGACGCATCGCATTCCTCCTCCAGCCGGAGCCGAATCGTCGCGCTGCGGTAGCGGTGCGATCGGCCGGCACCGATTGGTGACGATCATAGAAGTCATTTTCTTCTCAGATGCATAGCAGATGATGGATATTCTGAGCATATGACCGGTGCCGGCCGTGCCGCCGCTCGGATGACATGACCTCTACTTCCACCACCGCGGACGATCCGGCGGCTACAGTAACGCCCATGAAAACGGTTATCACTTTAGTGCGCACGGGAGGCCGGCTGTGAAGATCGCGTTCGTCGGCAAGGGCGGCAGCGGCAAGACGACCCTCGCCGCCATGTTCGCCCGCCATCTCACCGGCCGGGGCCCGGTGTTGGCCATCGACGCCGACATCAACCAGCATCTCGCGGTGGCTCTCGGCGCGCCTGCCTCCGTCGCCGCGCAGCTGCCGCCGCTCGGGGAGCACCTGCCCGCGATCAAGGAGTACCTGCGGGGGACGAACCCGCGGATCGGCTCCGCCGCCGAGATGGTGAAGACGACTCCACCTGGCGCCGGATCCCGGCTGCTGCGGGTGGCGGAGGAGAACCCCGTCTACGCCGCGTGCGTGCGGGACGTCGGCGGCGTGCGCGTCGCGGCGACCGGGGCCTTCACTGCCGAAGACCTGGGTGTCTCCTGCTACCACTCCAAGGTCGGGGCGGTGGAGTTGCTGCTCAACCACCTGCTCGACAGGCCGGGGGAGTACGTGGTGGTGGACATGACCGCCGGGGCCGACTCGTTCGCCTCCGGGTTGTTCACCCGCTTCGACCGCACCTTCCTGGTCTGCGAGCCGACCCTGCGCAGCGTCGGTGTCTACCGCCAGTACGCCGGATACGCCCGCGACTACGGCGTCGCCCTGTCCGTGGTGGGCAACAAGGTCGAGGACGCCTCGGACGTGGACTTCCTGCGCGAGCACGTCGGCGCGGACCTGCTCACCTGGCTGAGCCGCTCGACATACGTGCGGCGCGCCGAACGCGGCGCGGTCGAGTCGCTGTCACAGCTGGAGCCGGCCAACCAGGCGGTCCTGGTCCAGCTCGCCGACGCGGTGGACGCCACCGTGCAGGACTGGGAGGCCTTCGCCCGGCATGCCCACGAGTTCCACCGCCGCAACGCGGTCGCGTGGGCCAACGACAGCACCGGCGTCGACCTCACCGCCCAGATCGACCCCGACTTCCAGTTCGGCCCGGTCCGGCCGAGCGTGCCCGACGCGGTATCCGCGTAGCGCGCGCGGCGAGCGTCCACGGATGCCGGACTGCCGATGCACGTGCGGTTTCGACTAACCGGGGCCTACCCCGGTGGGTCGTCGGCGGGATCAGTGCCGTGGCAGGGCTTCGGAGACGTGGTGCCCCGGTTCGCCGCCGGGCCGGTCGTGACGAGGACGGCGCGCACCAGCAGGACGGCCGACGGGTCGCGACGTACCGGACGTGGTTCGCGCTCCGGTGACGGCGGACGAGGCCGGCAACCCGGAGGTGCCGTAGGTGTTTGGCGACAGTGGTGTATCCGACGCCCAGCCGTTCGGCCAGTTCGCCGGCCGTCGCCTCCTGATCGATGACGTCCAGGACCACCCGCAGGCGGATGGGCGAGGCGAGGGCCTGAAGAACGGCGGCGGCGGTCTCTATCGGCTCCTTCGTGGCGCCGCGGTCGCTCTCTGCCATTCGGCCGGTCCCGCTCTCAGCGCGCCGCCGCGGACAGCGGGGCCTCGGTGCGCCCGACGGTGGCCCAACCGCGCCGCTGACGTCGTGCGCCGAGCATCCGGCAGCCGATGTAGATCATGAACGAGATCGTGGTGACGTAGGGGCTGATGGGAATGCTGCTGCCCAGGGCGAGCAGGATGCCGCCGACGACGGAGCCGACGGCGAACAGAACGCTGAGCACGGTGACGAGCGGCGGGGACGCCGTGACCCGCATCGCGGCCGCGGCGGGTGTGACGACGACGCTCAGCACCAGCAGCGCACCGACGATCTGCACCGACATGGCGACGGTCAGACCCAGCAGCAGCATGAACACCGACGACAGCGCCGCGACCGGGACGCCGCGCCCGGCGGCCAGTTCCGGATCGACGCTGGCGAAGGCGAGCGGGCGCCAGATCACCAGCAGGCCGATCAGGACCACCGTCGAGGTCACCAGCATCCAGGACAGCTGTGGTGTGTCCACGGCGACGATCTGACCGGTCAATAGCCCGAACTTGTTCGCGGAACGGCCCTGGTAGAGCGCGAGGAACAACACGCCGAGACCCAGACCGAAGGGCATGAGAACGCCGATGATGGAGTTGCGGTCCCGGGCCCGGCTGCCCAGCATCCCGATCACCAGGGCGGCGAGGACGGAGCCGAGTAGGGATCCGAGCACGACGTTCGCGCCGACCAGCAGCGCACCGGACGCGCCGGCGAACGACAGCTCACTGATGCCGTGCACGGCGAACGGCATGTCGCGCATCATCACGAACGTGCTGATCAACCCGCCGATGAGACCCAGCACCGCGCCGGCGACGATCGAGTTGTGGACGAGACCGAGCAGCTCGCCGTAGTCGGCGAAGTTGAAGACGCGGTCCCACAGCCCGGGTTCAGACATGCTCCGCCCCGACCTCGGCGCCCTCGTGGTGATGGTGCGACTCGTCGGCCGGCGGAATGCCCGCGACGAGGATTCGTCCGTTGACGCGAAGCACCTCGATCGGTACCCCGTACAGATCGGAGAGCGTCGCCGAGGTGAACACCTCCTGCACCGTTCCGCTGCGGAACCCGCCGTCGGCCAGGTAGAGAACGCGGTCCACGTAGGGCAGCACAGGATTGATCTCGTGCGTGACGAACACGACGGCGGTTCCCTTCTCCCGGCGTCGCCGGTCGACCAACGCGGTGGTGGTCTGCTGGCTGCGCAGGTCCAGTGAGAGCAGCGGTTCGTCGCAGAGCAGCAGGCGCGGGTCAGCCACCAGTGCCTGCGCGACGCGGATCCGCTGTTGTTCGCCGCCGGAGAGCAGTCCGACCGGCATGTGGGCGAACGAGGCGGCGTCGACCGAGTCGAGTGCCGCTGTGACCCGCGCATCCCGCCCCGGGTGCCGGCCCAGGCCCCAACGGTGTCCGTCGAGGCCCTGGCCGACCACGTCGCGGGCGCGCAGCGGCGTCAGCGGATCGATGCGCCGCTGTTGCGGCACGTATCCGATGTCGTTCGCGCCGCGGCGCGGTGGCCGGCCGGACACGCGCAGCCGACCCGCGCTGAGACGCTGGAGCCCGAGGATCGCGCGGACCAGGCTGGTCTTGCCCGACCCGTTGGCGCCGAGGACGGCGATGAACTCGCCGGCCTCGACGCGCAGGGAGAGCCCCGACCAGAGCCGCCTCGGGCCGAAACCCAGCCCGGCATCCTCGAACTCCAGCACCGGGACCGCGCGGTGGTCGTCCGACATCAGCCCAGTGCGGTCTTGACGGCGGCGAGGTTTCCGCTCATCCACGAGAGGTAGTCCTTGCCGGCCGGCAGCGTCTCGGTGACCGGGACCACGCCGACCGTGTTGTCCTTGGCCGCCTGGAGCACCTTCTCGGTCTCCGGTCCGGTCGTCTGCTCGTTGTACGCCAGCAGCTTGACCTGCTTGCCGGTGAACAGGGCGAGAGTCTCCTTCAGGGTGCCGGCGGAGACGTCGGTGCCCTCCTCGATGGCCTCGCTGAACTCTTCCGGAGTCTTGTTGACCAGGCCGCACGCGTCCAGCAGGTAGCCCGGCACCGGCTCGGTGATTGCCGCCCCGGTGCCGCCGTGTGCCGCCTTGATCTCACCTGCGGTGGCTTCCAGATCCTTGAGCTTCTGCTTGAAGGTCGTCGCGTTGGCGGTGAACGTCGCGGCGTCGCCGGGGGCCGCGGCGGACAGCGCGCCGACGATCTGGTCGGCCAGTTTGCCCATCGATGGCAGGTCGTACCAGACGTGCTCGTTGAGCTCCTCGCCGCCGGTCGCCGCCTTGCCGGAGATCTCGACGGCGTTGAGCACCTTGGCGTTGGTGTCGGCCGCCTTGAGCATCGTGTCGACGAAGTCGTCGTAGCCGCCACCGTTCTCGATCACCAGGTCGGCCTTCGACAGCTCGAGTTGGGTGCGGGTGTTGGCCTCGTAGGAGTGCGGATCGGCAGACGGGTCACTGATGATCGACGTGATCGTCGCCTTGTCGCGGGCGATCTGCCGCACGATGTCACCGTAGACGTTGGTGGATGCGACCACCGAGACGCCTGTCGATACTGGTGCCTCGGAGGAGGGCGCCGCCGCGCCGCCGTCGGAGGACGATCCGCAACCCGCACCGAGCATCGCCACGGAGATCAGGGCTGCGCTGAGAAGACCTGCGCGCTTATCGAACACCGGAACCGCCGCCTTTCCACGTCCGGTCAGTCTGAAAAAGAGGTTCATTACCAGCAGGACCGTAACGGCGTGGCGCGCGCGTCAGCAAGACTATCGGAAGTGATTTCCATTATGATTTTTGCTTCGTGATATAACGATGTGTGCATCACTGGATGGCCGGCACCTGGTGCGACGTGTCGGCACCGGGGCCGGTGGGGTGAGGCGGGTGGTCGCTGCGCACCCGATGCCCGAGGCGGTGGGCCGCCTCGGGCATCGCGTGGATCAGCGTGCTCCGATCAGCTTCTGCAGCTCCCGGCGATCGGCGTCGACGCCCGTGCCCGAGCGCGCCGCCGGGCGGAGTGATCGTCGTCGAACTGATGGGCATGCGGCAGTCGCGGGAGATCCCACCCGCGCTGCCGGTGCGCGACTCCATCGGGTGCCACGACTACGAGTGGTGGGTGGCGGGCACCCCCGGTGACGGCACGTCGATGCGGTTCACAACCGCGTGGCGGGTGTACCGGGCCGGTCGTCTGCTGCGGGAGGTGAGCGACACCTACGACTGGCACACGGTCGACGTTGCCCAGCTGTCCCGCGAGTCCGGCCTGAGCTGTCGGTCCGCAGCAGGCTGCCGCCTGGCCCTGCTCCCGCGGCGCACCAGCGGCATCGACGCGCTCCCGCTGACCGTCGCGGAGTGCGTCCAGATCGGCCGGTTCCGGCCGCGTCGACGCCAGAGCCGCGACGACCGCGCCGCCGTGAGCAGGATCATGGAACGGCTCGACCTCGCCCACCTGTCCCGGCGGCGGCTGCGCGAACTGTCCGGCGGGCAACGCCAGCGCACCCTCATCGCCCAGGCCCTGGTCCAGGTCGCCGAGATCTACGTGCTGGACGAACCCACGGCCGCGCTCGACGCGGAGAGCCGGCAGCACGTGCACGACCTGCTCGCCGAACGGGTCCGTGCCGGCGCGGCGGTGGTCTACACCAGCCACGACGCCGCCGATGCGGCCCTCGCCGACCGCACGGTGCGACTCACGGGTGCGGTGGATCACTCCGTCAGCGACGACGCGGTCCTGCGCAGACCGTGATCCTCGCCCACCGATGACCGCCCGGAACCGCTCCACGCCGGATGTCGAACGCGAATTTGAAAACGAAAACCGATACCGATAGTGTCGAATGAGACCGGCAGAAGAAGGAGATCTCATGGCCGTTCCGAAGCGGAAGATGTCGCGGTCGAACACCCGGCACCGGCGGGCGCAGTGGAAGGCGGCCGTGCCGCAGCTGACCCCCTGCCCCTGTCCGCGCAAGGAGATGGTGGTGCCGCACCGGGCCTGCACGCACTGCGGCCTGTACAAGGGACGTCAGATGGTGGACCAGCCGTGACCGGTCGGCTGCCGGTGACGGTGCTGTCGGGCTTCCTCGGCGCCGGCAAGACCACCCTGCTCAACCATGTCCTGGCCAACCGGGACGGGCTGCGGGTGGCGGTGATCGTCAACGACATGAGCGAGGTCAACATCGACGCCGCGCTGGTCCGCGACGGCGGCGCGATGTCGCGGACCGAGGAGCGACTGGTCGAACTGACCAACGGCTGCATCTGCTGCACGCTGCGCGACGACCTGCTCGACGAGGTGGCCCGGCTGGCGCGCCTGGGCCGCTTCGACTACCTGCTGATCGAGTCCAGCGGGATTTCCGAGCCGATGCCGGTGGCCGCCACCTTCGCCTTCGGGGTCGAGGACGGTCAGGTCCTGGACGACCTGGCCCGGCTGGATACCACGGTCACCGTGGTCGACGCGGCGGGGTTGCTGGCCCGGATCGAGGCGGGCGAGACACTCGAGGCGCGCGGCCTGGCCGCGTACGAGGGGGACGATCGGAGCATCGCCGACCTGCTCGTCGATCAGATCGAGTTCGCCGACGTGCTGGTGGTCAACAAGACCGATCTGGTGGCCGCGGAGCACCTGACGGTGGTCGAGGCGCTGCTGACCCGGCTCAACCCGGCGGCCCGGCAGGTCCGGGCGGTCCACGGGCGGGTCGACGCGGCGGAGATCCTGCACACCGGGCGGTTCGACCTGGACCGCGCGGAGACCACGCCCGGTTGGGTCGCCGAACTCAACGGGGAGCACGTGCCGGAGACCGAGGAGTACGGCATCTCCAGCATCGTGTTCCGCGACCACCGACCGTTCCATCCGCAGCGCCTGTGGGATCTGCTGGCAGGTGGGCTGGACGTCTTCGGCGTGGTGCGATCGAAGGGGTTCCTCTGTCTGGCGAGCCGCCCGGACGTGGTGGCCCTGTGGTCGCAGGCGGGTCCGTCGGGGCGGTGCGACCCGGTCGGCGTGCCGGTCGCGGTGTCGGGGGAGTGGCCGGAGGATCCCGCCGAGCGGGCGGAGGTGGAGTCCCGGTGGCACCCGGTCTTCGGGGACCGCCAGCAGGAACTGGTCCTCATCGGCGTCGGGCTCGACGGCGACGGGCTGCGGGCGGCCCTGACCGGCTGCCTGCTCACCGACGCGGAGGTCGCCCTCGGGGTGGCCGGGTGGCGGCTCCTGCCCGACCCCTTCCCCGAGTGGGACCTCGGCGACCTGCACGAACACGACCATGCCGAGACGGTACGGCTCTGATCATGTCGAGGATGCTTGCTCACGTCGACGTCGCCCGATGGCGGCGGGACTGGGAGGCGGTTCATGCGGCACTACCAACCGGGCCGGGACGAGATGCTCGCCGCCGGCCTCGCCGCGGTCGAGCAGGCACACGGGCGGACGCCGGAGCGGGCCCTCGACATCGGTGGCGGACCGGGTGCCACCGCCGAGGCGATGCTTCGGCGGTGGCCCGGCGCCCACGTCACCGTGCTGGACGTCGACCCGGTCCTGCTGGCGTTGTCCGAGACCGCGCTGCCGCACGTGCGTACCGTCCGGGCCGACATCGCCACCGAGGGGTGGTCGGCGCCAGCCGATGGCCCGTACGACGTGATGGTGGCGATGATGACCGTGCACTACCTGCCCGAGGGCCGGGTCCGCGCGTGGTACGCCGAGATCCGGCAGCTGCTGCGGCCGGGTGGGTTGCCGGCGCCGCCGCAGCCGACGTCGCCCGCGAGCCGGTCGCGGGGGCGACCAGCTCGCGGGCGAAGGCCTGGTACCAGGCCCGATCGGCCGTGGCGGCGTCGACGAGGCGGGTCGTGTGCGCCGCCCAGTCGATACGCGTCTCGGTCGTCACGACCGCTGGGATCCCCGGCGAGCGTACTTCTGGCGGAACTTCTCGACGCGGCCGGCGGTGTCGAGCAGGCGTTGCTTCCCCGTCCAGAAGGGGTGGCTGGCGGACGAGATCTGAACGTCGATCACCGGATAGGTGGTGCCGTCGCTCCACTCGATCGTCTGGTCGCTGGTGGCGGTGGAGCGGGTGAGGAAGGCAAAGTCGGCGCCCTTGTCGCGGAAGACGACGGGGCGGTACTCGGGGTGGATGCCGGGCTTCATGCGGGCTGCGCTCCTTCGGTGTCGGTGTCGGTCAGCTCCTCCGCCCCGAGGGGGAAGCAGCCGGCGAACGGGTCGGGATATGTGCGCCAGGTCTGTTCTCCGTCGGCGAGTTCGGCGTCGGTGAGCAGACATCCGGCGAGGGTTCGGTACAGGTCGACGGGGTCGATGTCGAGACCGATGAAGACCAGGTGCTGGTGCCGGTCGCCGTAGTAGGGATCCCAGTCGAGGGCGGCGGCCAGGCGACGCTGGTCCTCGACGTGCTCCCAGTGCTGCTCCGGCAGGCTCACCAGCCAGTACCCGAGAGAACCCATGGCAAGGCCGCCGCCGGCGAACTCCCAGGCCACCACGGTGTCGGGTTGGCTGGCCAGCCAGAGGTACCCGCGCGAGCGGATCATCTCGGCGTTTACCTCTTCGAGGACGTCGTGCAGGCGCTGCGGGTGGAACGGCCGGCGGGCACGGAAGACGGCGGAGACGACTCCGCAGTCGGACTCCGGCTCGTGCGCGCCGAGGGTGTAGCCCTGCAGGCCGCGATTGAGGATCCCCGGGGTTTCCGGCCGGTGCCGGTGGGTGTGGCGAAGTTGCCGGGTCAGCGTACCGGCGTCGACGAGGTCACCGTCGACGCGGACCTGCGCCGCCCACGGCGCCATCCGTTCCAGAAGCACCGACAGGCGACTGGTGTCGTACGCGCCCTCGCGGGACTCGCCCCACAGGACGAGGGTGTCGGCGAACTCGATCTGCCGGACCACGACGTCGGCCAGCGCCCGGTCGTCGTTGTTCGCCGCCGCGATGCCGAGGGTTGTCAGGTCGTCGGTGCTGGCCAGGCCGTCGAGCAGGTGCTCGGCGTCGACCACGGTGACGTAGGAGTCGACCCGGATCAGATCGGTGATCGGGGTGCCGTCGACGAGACAGTGTGCGCAGACGGCGGCGACCGCCTCGGGCTCGACCACCTCGGGAAGCATCAGCAGCAGGTCACGGTGCGGGTGGGCGCGGGCCAGCCGGGCGAGGGTGGGCAGCACGTCCTCCCGCAGCGTGCAGGAGACACATCCGTGCGCCAGGGTGATCCGCTCGTCCTCGAGCACGCCGGCAGCGTCGCGCACGATGCGGTGCACGGTGCCGGCGGCCAGGTCGGCGAGGTCGTGCCGGACCAGCAGCAGCGCCGGGTCCGCCGCCAGCAGAGTGCGGGCGACGGCGTACGTCGCGGACGGCCAGAAGCCGCTGAGCACGGTCAACGACGGCCCGGTGTCGGCCGTCGTAGCGCCGGGGTCGGCGGGTGCGAGCGGTGACGTCGACATCACAATCCTCTCGACACGAGTTGAAAACGATTGTCATTATAGGCACGTGATGGACGACCGGCGGGTGGGGGTGTCGATGGAGGACGACGGCGGCGTGGTGGTCACCATCCGGCTGGGGGGCTCGACGGGGCCACCCGACGCCGACGCGACGCGCCTGCTGCGGCTGGTGGGTCGCATCGCCGCCCGCCAGGCCGAGGGCGGGGTGGAGCCTTCTGCCGCGCGGGACGGGCACCTCCTGCGAGTCGTCCCGCACGCGCGGACGGTCTACTGCGACGGCCGCGAGATCCTTCTCACCCGGCGCGAGTTCGATTTGCTCCGGCACCTTGCCGACCATCCCCGCCGGGTGTTCACCCGGGACCAGTTGCTCGATCGGGTGTGGGGGCACCCCTTCACCGGCACCCGGAGCGTCGACGTCCACGTAAGGCGCCTGCGGGTCAAGCTCGGCGCCGACCTGCCGGTGATCGCCACCGTCCGCGGCGTCGGCTACCGGCTCGGA
Organism: Micromonospora sp. WMMD975; assembly: GCF_029581215.1. NCBI lineage: Bacteria > Bacillati > Actinomycetota > Actinomycetes > Micromonosporales > Micromonosporaceae > Micromonospora > Micromonospora sp. WMMD975. The sequence continues at coordinate 3,499,429 of NZ_CP120739.1, read as the reverse complement.
TCCGCCATGTCGGTCGAGGTGGTGGACGACCCCGACTGAACGATGTCCGATCGGCTGATGTAGAAACGAAAACCGTTGTCGTTATCGTTCGATCGAACCAGGAGGAGTTGAGTCGTGTCCCGACGCTGTGACGTCACCGGGGCGGAGCCGAGCTTCGGCAACGCCGTTTCCCATTCGCACCGGCGCACCCGTCGCCGGTGGAACCCGAACCTGCAGAGCCACCGCTACTGGCTGCCGTCGGAGGGCCGCTGGGTGCGGCTGACCCTGACCGCCAAGGCGCTGAAGACGGTGGACCGCAAGGGCATCGAGAAGGTCGTCGCCGAGATGCGCGCCCGGGGAGTGAAGCTCTGATGGCCAAGCAGACCGACGTCCGTCCGATCGTGCGGCTGCGCAGCACCGCCGGCACCGGCTACACGTACGTCACCCGCAAGAACCGCCGCAACGACCCGGACCGCCTGGTGCTGCGCAAGTACGACCCGGTCGTGCGCCGGCACGTCGAGTTCCGCGAGGCCCGCTGATGGCGAAGAAGAGCCTGAGCAACCGTCAGGCCCGCCGGGAGGACCTGGTCGCCCGGCATGCCGACCGCCGGGCGGAGCTGAAGCGGCTGATCGCCCACCCGGACACCGACCCGGTCGTACGCGCCGACGCGGTCCGCTCGCTCGGCCGGCTCCCGCACGACTCCAGCCCGGTCCGGCTGCGCTCGCGGGATCAGATCGACGGGCGTCCGCGAGGTGTGCTGACCCGCTTCGGGCTCTCCCGGGTCCGGTTCCGGGAGTTGGCCCTGCGCGGTGAGCTGCCGGGTGTCCGCAAGGCGTCCTGGTGACGGTCGCCGTCACCGGTCGGGTGCGGGCCACCGCCCCGCGCCGGCTGCCGCCCGCACCGGGCGACGTGTACCACCGCGCGCGGACGCGCGCGGCGTGGAAAGGGGAGGTATGAATGCGACATTGAGGGCTCGCGGTTTCGCGGCCCTGCTCGCCGGGGCGGTGGTGGTCACCGGCACGGCACTGGCACCCACCGCCGCTTCGGCAGCCGAGAAGGTGGTGCTGTCCAAGGGCCACACCGACGCGGTCGACGTGCACTACGAAGGTGGTGCGCTGTCGTTGGAGGTGCACGATGACACGGTCAGCCCGTCGGTGACGCGGAACCCGGCGGACGTCACGTTCCAGGCGTCGCCGGAGTCGGCCATGACCGTGCCGGCCGATTCGAGGTTCGCGTTTCTCGGTCCGGCCGGATCGCAGGTGTGGTTGCTGCCGATGACGCAGGATCCGGATCTGCTCTGGCCGGGCTGGAACACGACGACGCTCGACTCCGGCGTGTTCGAGGGCGACAAGGTGCGCCTGAGCCTGGTCGACGTGGATGGCCCCGGCAACGTCACGCTGTTCACCCAGGACTCGTTCGGCGGACCGATCATCAAGTTCCGGTCCGACGACGGGCTGCCGGACGCGATCGACGTGCCGGTGCACACCCACGCGCACTCGAACTGGGCGTTCAACGCGCTGGGCAACTACACGCTGACGTTCCAGGCCGACGCGACGCTGACCAACGGCAGCACGGTCAGCACCGGGGCGGTCGACTACTCGTTCGTCGTCGGCGAGATGCCCGGCGATGGGCCGGATGTCAGCCTGTCGGTCAGCGGGATGGCGGACGAGCACCAGCCCAACGACACGGTCACGCTCAGCGCGGTGCAGACGCCGCAGACCGAGCTGGACCACTACCACTGGTTCAGCAAGTGTCCGGACGCGGCCGACTGGAGCATCGTCTCGGGCGAGGCGGGCGCGAGTTACTCGTTCACCGCGACCCGGGAGCTGAACGCCTGCGAGTACGTTGCCAAGCTCTACGACGGCGACCATGAGGTCGTGGCGACCAGTGAGCCGGTCACCCTGTGGGTGGCGTTCCCGCCGCAGGAGCCGGGCGCCTCCCAGACGATCACCGCGTCGATCGCCGAGACGCAGGGCTCGCTGGTGATCAGCGTCAACCCCGACGACCGGGCCGTGGAGCTGCCGCCCGCGCAGCTCAACGCCGCCGCTGACCGGTGGGAGAGCAACGGTGAGCTGCGGCCGGTCACGGTGACCGACACCCGCGCCGGCCAGCCGGGGTGGAGCGCCTCGGGGCAGATCCCGGCGGACTTCGCCGGCCCGGACGGGGCGACGTTCAGCGCCGGCTACCTCGGCTGGACCCCGCGTGTCCTGGCCCAGGCCGACGGGCAGGGCGTGGTGCCCGGCGCGGCGGTGGCGCCGTACGTCGTCGGAGTCGGCGGCGGTCTCGGCAACAGCGCGGTGCTGGGCTCGGCGCCGGACGGCACCGGGCGGGGCACCGCACAGCTCGGCGCGGACCTGCGGCTGAGTCTGCCCACCGAAACGGCGGCGGGGACCTACACCGCGACCCTGACACTCACCGCCATCTGATCGCACCGAACCGTCCGGTGGCCGGGCGTCGAGCCCGGCCACCGGACGACCGCGGGGTGGGGGTGTCACTGCCGTGACCGCCCGCCCCGCGGCTCCCCTCGTACCTCAGGAACGGACACCGTCTCCGCAATGCGCCTGCTAGCCACCGTCGCCGCCGCAATCGCCCTGCTCGGCGTGATCCCCACATCTGCCGCCTCCGCGCTGACCGTCCCCGCCCCCTCCACCCCGCCGGGGCAGCCGGCGTCCTCGGCTGCGCCGTCCCGCGCCGCGCCCCCGCCGACCGCCGCGACGTGGGGGGTGGCGCCGTCGACCGCGCGCGGGCCGAACGGCCGGCCGGCGTTCGGCTACAAGCTCGACCCGGGCGCCATCCTGACCGACTACGTCGGCGTCACGAACCACTCCAGCCGCCCGCTCACCCTCGACCTCTACGCCAGCGACGCGGTTACCACCACGCGGGGCGGGTTCGACCTGCTGGCCGCCGGTCAGAAGCCCACCGACGTGGGCTCCTGGGTCCGCCTCCCGCGCCGCACGGTGACCATCCCCTCGGCGTCCCGCCTGGACGTGCCGTTCACGCTCACCGTGCCGCGCAACGCCACCCCGGGAGACCACGCCGGAGGGATCGTCGCCTCGCTGACCGACGTGGGGAGCGACGCGCGGGGCAACCGGGTCGCCGTCGACCACCGGGTCGGCGCGCGCATCTACCTGCGGGTGACCGGTGAACTGCAGCCGACGCTGACCATCCAGGACCTCCGGGTACGGCACACCGGGTCGGTCAATCCGCTGACCGGTGGCACGGTCACCGCCACGTTCACCGTCCGCAACACCGGCAACGTACGGCTCGCCGGACAGCCCGTGCTCGGCGTGGCCGGGCCGTTCGGCCAGGCCCGGCGGTCCGTGACGGGTGCGGCCCTGCAGGAGATCCTGCCCGGTGGCGAGCTGACCACCACCGTACGCATGCCGGGTGTCCCGCCGTTGTTCTGGCTCACCGCGGACGCGACCGTCACACCGGTCGCCGTGGGCGACCAGGTCCTCGACCCACCACCGCGAGCCGGCACGGCCCGGGCCGCCGTCTGGGCCGTGCCCTGGCCGCAGCTGGCCCTGCTGGCCCTGCTCGCCCTCGCCGGGTGGGCGCTGATCGCGACCCGGCGCCGCCGGGCGGCCCTGCACGCCCGGGCGGTGGCCGCCGCCCGGGAGGAGGGCCGCGCGGAGGCCGGCCGGGCCCCGGACGCCGATCGATCGGGCCCGGGCCACGACAACCGACAACCGACAACCTGCCATCGACCGCACGGGGAAGGACGACACGTGAATGGGCTACGCCTGGGGGAGCGACAAATGAGGATGAGAAGCATGCGTGCCGGCGCCGCGAGCCTGGCCGCCGTCGTGCTGGCGCTGGCTCCCACGGCAACGCCGGCCTACGCCGAACCGGCCACTGTCACCTCCGCCGGCGCCGACCTGGTCTCCGTGGCGCTCGACGGTGACACGATGTCGCTGCGCTTCCGCGGTGACGCGCCGCCGGCCGGGCACGACCCGGCCGAGGTGGTGCTCGGCCCGGACGGCGGACTGGCCGGCCGGGTGCCGGACGGACCGGCCTTCGCCTTCCTCGGACGGGCCGGCCACCCGGTGTGGGCACTGTCCGCGGGCGACACCGGCTTTCCCGCCCTGGACACCACCGGGGTACGCCCCGGGGCCGTCGCCGACGACCGGGTGACCCTCGCGCTGCGCTCGGTCGACGGGCCGGGAACGTTCACCGCCTACACCCTGTCCGGCCTGGGCGCGGCGACCCCGCTGTTCGGCAACGGTCCGGGGGTACCGGACTCGGCGCGGCTGCCGGCCGGCACGCGTACCGGTGGCGTGGTCTGGGCCTTCGACGCCGCCGGTGAATACCGGCTCACGCTGGCCGCGTCGGCCGTCCTGCGTTCGGGCGGGACGGCACGGGCCGAGGCGACGTACCGGGTGAAGGTGCCGACGATCGCCCCGGCCGGCCAGTCGGCGCCCGCGCCGCTGGAGCCGGCCGTGCAGCCGAACGCGCGGGCCCTCGCTGCGCCGAAGGCGGCCGCCGCTGCGCCGAAGCCCGCCGCCGCGCCGCAGGCGGCGGCCGCCCCCGCCACGGGTCGTCAGGTGATCAGTGACGGGCACGTCGACATGGGCCCGCAGCTCAACGGCGACTCCTGGACCATCCGGATCAAGGACGACCGCAGCAGTCCTCCGGTCTGGCGGGAGACCGCCGACGTGGTGCTGCACGCCAAGGACAAGGCGAGGATCACGGTGCCCGCCGGCGCCGACTTCCTCGGCAAGCAGGGCGACACAGTGTGGCTGCTCCCGCAGACCCAGCAGGCGGGTCTCGTCTGGCCTGGGTGGAACACCCAGCACGAATCCGTCGTGTCGGGGGTCAAGGGCAACGTCACCTGGACGCTGAAGGGGGTCAACGGGCCCGGCCGGTTCGCTCTCTTCCTGACCGGCTCGTTCGGCAGCGAGAACGTGCTGTTCGACTCCACCAAGCCGTTCCCGCAGAAGCTGGACATCCCGCTCAACACCCACACCCACGGCAACTGGGCGTTCGGCAAACCCGGTCTGTACCGCCTCGCGGTGCAGATGAGCGGCACCACCACGGCGGGCAGGGCGGTCAGCGCCACGAAGACGCTCACGATCGCCGTCGGCGACAGCACCGATCCGAACACCGGGTTCGCCGCCGGCGCCGGAACCGGCTCCGGAGCTGGTGGAAACGGCGACGGCGACGCCGACCAGGGCGGCGCCGGTCCGCTTCCGCGCACCGGCGCGGGCTGGGTGCTGCCGGCGCTGGCGGTCGGTGTCGTCCTGGTGGCGGTCGGTGCTCTGCTGATGGTGCTGGCCCGTCGGCGCGCCGCGCTCCGGACCCGGTGACGGCCGTGCCGAACACGGTAAGCCACCGTGCACCGCCGAGGTGGCTTACCGTGCTGCCGCTACTGGCCGCGATGCTCGCCGGGGGCTGCCGGTCGGACGTGACGCTCAGCGCGCACGACCAGCGGATCCAGGTGTTGACGACCACCGGGATCCTGCGGGACCTGGCGCGCAACGTCGGCGGCGACCGGGTGACCGTCACCTCGCTCGTGCCCGACGGCGCCGACCCGCACAGCTACGAGCCGTCGCTGCGGGACATCCGCGACGTCGTCTACGCCGACGTGGCCTTCAGCAACTACCTGCTCCTGGAGGAACAAACCGTCATCAAGGCGCTGGACGCGAACCTGCGCGACGGCGTGCCGAACATCTCGCTGGCCGAGGGAGCGGTGAAGTACGCGGCGGAGATCATCCCGCTGGTCGAGGACGTCTCGCTGGACACCATCTGGCTGGGCATGCGGGTGCGCGGCACCGGTGCGGAGCAGGGAGCGGACCGGTCCTCGGAGGTACTGCTCAGCGCGACCGCCGTGGACGGGCCGGGGCGGATGTTCGCGTACCTCACCGAGTCGTTCGGCACCCCGTCGTTCTCCGTCGACTCGAGCGACGGGTTCGACCCCGCCAACGGCTACCGGGACGACACGGCGACGCTGCCGCCGGACGCGCACACCCACATGAGCTGGGCGTTCACCAAGCCGGGTGTCTACCGGCTGACCATGCGGGCGCGGCTGGCCGTCGACCCGCGGACGGCGCCCGTCCCGATGGGTGAGCAGGTGTTCACCTTCGCCGTCGGGGTGGACCCGCACTCGGTGCCGGGGACGTCGGAGGTGCTGAGCGGCGGCCACGCCGACGTCACAGTCGATCTCGACCAGCGGCGGCTCTACCTGTTCGCTGACCAGGAGGGCAGCGGCGAGGCGCACCAGCGGGTGTACGACCCGGCACACACCGTGATCGAGGTGCCGAACAAGGCACTGCTGGAGGTCCCCGGGGACCGGCGTTTCCGGTTCCTCGGCCGGCCCGGCACCCAGGTCCACCAGCTGCCACAGGCGGTTCTCGGCAAGCACGTGCACGGTGAGATCGACCCGCACCTGTGGCAGAACGTCCGCAACGCGATGGCCTACACCCAGCTCATCCGGGACACGCTGATCAGCGTCGACCCCGAGGGGGCGGCGACCTATCGGGCGAACGCCTCGGCCTACCTCCGGCAACTGGAGGCGCTCGACACGTACGTGCGGGACACCATCGCGCAGATCCCGCCGTCCCGGCGCCACCTCGTCACCACGCACGACGCGTTCGGCTACCTGGGCCAGGCGTACGGGGTGCGGATATCCGGCTTCGTCACACCCAACCCGGCCACCGAGCCGAGCCTCGCCGACCGCCGCAAGCTCACCGAGACGATCCGCAACCTGCGCATACCCGCCGTCTTTCTGGAGCCGAACCTGGCGGCCCGGTCCGCCACGCTGACCGAGGTGGCTCGCGAGGAGAACCTGCGGGTGTGCCCGATCTACGGCGACGCGTTCGACCGCGACGTCACCACCTATGCGGAGATGATGCGGTTCAACGCCGAATCGCTGCGCGACTGCCTGACCACGGAGAAGTGATGGAGGAACCAGTGACGGCAGGACGGGCGCGCCGCCGTGCCCGCACGACCACAGTCATCCTGCGCGGCGCTCTCGCGGCGCTGCTTGTACTGGCGACGGCGCCGGCCCCGGCGCGGGCGGCCGAGCCGACGCCGAACCTCAGCCAGTCGATCGCAGCCGACCAGCCCCTCGCCACCGGGCGGACGACGCTCACCACGGGGCACGTCGACATCGGCCCCCGCTACGTCGACAACCGGTGGACGCTGCTGATCCACGACGGCACGCAGGCGCGACCGGTGTGGCGCGACCCCGACGAGACCCTGTTGCGGGTGTCCGACGCCGCAGTGCAGACCGTTCCGGACGACCCGGCGTACGCCTTTCTCGGCATCGAGGCCGGCGCGCGGGCATACGTGGTGCCGCAGGTCCAGGACCGGAACGTCGTCTGGCTGGGGTGGAACACCCAGGACCCGCGGGTGTTGCGGACCATCGACCGCGGCGTCACCCTGACCCTGCTCGGTGTGCGTGGGCCGGGGACCCTCACGACGTACCTCCAGTCGGGCAACTTCGCGGCGCCGCAGCCGCTCTGGCGATCCGCCGAGTCGAAGGCCCAACCCTTCTGGGTGGAGGTCAACACCCACACCCACGCCAACTGGGTCTTTTCCGCCCCGGGCGTCTATCTGCTGGCGGTGCAGGTGTCGGCCGACCTCGTCGACCGGAAGAAGGTGTCGGCGACCGGCACGCTGCGTTTCGCGGTGGGTGACGCCACCAGCGCCGCCGAGGCCTTCGTCGCCAAGGCGGACACGCCCGTACCCGCCGGTCAGGAGCAGCCCGCCGAGGGCCCGGCCGGAGCCGGCGATCGGGCCGGCGGCCCGCCGACGCTGCTGATCGCGGCGTTGGCCGGGACGGCGGTCGCGCTCGCTGTCGGCGTGGTCGTCCTGTTGCTGCGCGGACGTGGCGCCCGACGGCGGGCCGACCGGGAACGCGCCGTCGCCTCGTCGGAGGGCCGGCGGTGAGAGCACTGGAAATCGAAGGGCTGGACGTGGATCTCGGCGGCCGGCCGGTCCTGCGGGACGTGACGCTGCGGCTGGATCGCGGTGAGCTGGTGGGGCTGCTCGGGCCCAACGGCGCCGGCAAGACCACCTTGTTGCGTGCCGTCCTGGCCCTGATCCGTAAGCGCGGCGGGCGGGTGCTGGTGGAGGGTGAACCGACCCGCCCCGGCCGGTCAGGGATCGGGTACGTCCCCCAGCGTCACGAGTTCAACTGGGACTTCCCGATCTCGGTGGAACAGGCCGTGATGAGTGGTCGCACCGGACGGATCGGTCCGCTCCGCCGTCCCGGCGTGGCCGACTGGCGTGCGGTCGGCGACGCGCTCGACCGGGTGCAGCTCACCGGCCTGCGCCGCCGGCCCGCCGGTGAACTGTCCGGTGGGCAACGCCAACGCGTCCTGGTCGCGCGGGCGCTCGCGCTCGCGCCGGGCATCCTGCTGCTCGACGAGCCGTTCACCGGACTCGACATGCCCACCCAGGAACTGTTGGGCGAGCTGTTCACCAGCCTGACCCGGGAGGATCACGCGGTGCTGATGACCACCCACGATCTGGTCGCCGCGGTGGACTCCTGCACCCGGCTGGTCCTGCTCAACGGGCGGGTCGTCGCCGACGGTCGACCTGCGGATCTCCAAGACCCCGCGCTGTGGACGGAGACCTTCGGCGTGAGCGCGACCTCTCCCCTGCTGAAGCTCGTGCGGGCGGCCTGATGTCGATCACCGATTTCCTCACCGACCTGCTCAACCCCGACCTCGCGTTCCTGCCCAAGGCACTGGCGATCGCGGTGATGTCCAGCATCGTCTGCGGCGTCGTCGGCTGCTATGTGGTGCTGCGCGGGATGGCCTTCATCGGCGACGCCGTGGCCCACGCGGTCTTTCCCGGCATCGCGGTCGCCTTCGTGCTGCAGGGCAGCCTGGTGCTCGGTGGCGCCGTCGCCGGCATCGCCACCGCTCTGCTGATCGCGATCTTCTCGCAGAACCGGCGCGTCAAGGAGGACTCGTTGATCGGCGTCTTCCTGGTCGCCTCGTTCGCTCTCGGCATCGTGATCATCTCGCAGGCGCCCGGCTACGCCGGATCGTTGCAGCAGTTCCTGTTCGGCTCGATCACCGGCATCCCGGACCGGGACCTGTACGTCGTCGGGGGGACAGGTCTGGTCATCCTCGGCCTGGTGCTGGCGCTGCACAAGGAGTTCGTCGCGGTCTGCCTGGACCGGGAGATGTCGCGCTCCATGGGGCTTCCGGTCTTCTGGCTCGACATCGCGCTCTACGTCCTGGTGACGCTGGCCGTGGTGATCTCCCTGCAGACCATCGGCAACATTCTCGTCCTGGCGCTGCTGATCACCCCCGCCGCTGCCGCCCGCCTGCTCACCGACCGGCTTGCCGTGATGATGCTGCTCGCTCCGCTGATCGGCGGCGCCTCGGCGCTGGTCGGGCTGTACCTGTCCTGGAGCTACGACACCCCGGTCGGCGGCACCATCGTCCTGGTCGCCACCGCCGTCTTCCTCACCGCATGGCTGCTCGCCCCCCGACATGGCCTGGTGACCAAGAGCCGCCGATCAGCCGGACGCGACACCTTCCCCCACCAAAGCAAAACGACTATCATTTCCAATAACTGATGGTCCGCCGAGGACTGTCATGAGAGGAGTCTTTACGTGCGTAGCACCGTGCGTCACCTGCTGGCGTCGGGTGTCCTGGGCGTAGCGCTGGTCGCGACGGCACTGCCCGCGCAGGCCGCCACCGCCTCGGTCGTGACGTTCAACGCCGGCCACCTCGACGTCGTCGACGTGGCCTACGAGGACGGCTCGCTGGAGATCGGCGTCCACGACGAGGACAACGACGTTGAGTACGGCGCCGACGAGGTCAAGCTGGTCGTCAAGCGCCAGGCCAAGCTCACCGTCCCCGCCGACCCCGCCTTCACGTTCCTCGGCACCCCGGGCGTGTCCAAGGTCTGGATCCTGCCGGAAATCCAGAACGAGAATCTGATCTGGCCGGGCCTCACCGCCGAGGAGATCGAGGCCGGCGTCTTCACCAACGACTCACTGACGCTCTCCCTCCAGTCGGTCGCCGGCCCGGGCCAGCTCGCCATCTACACCGAGAACGCCGTGGGCCAGCCGAGCATCCTGGCCGACAGCGGCGACGGCCTCCCCGACGCCCTGGCCCTGACCGCCGGGGACCACACGCACGCCAACTGGGCGTTCGACAAGGCCGGCACCTACTGCGTGACCTTCCGCGCCACCGGCACCCTGGCCGCCACCGGCCAGCAGGTCACCTCCGCCCCCGCCACGCTGCGTTTCGTCGTGAAGGCATGAGCGCGATGCGTATCCGCAACCGTCTTCTCGCCGGTCTGGTCCTGACCGCCGCACTGCTCGCCGGCACCACCACGCCCGTCGCCGCGGCGCCGCTCGTGCTCACCAGCGGCCATGTCGACGTCATCGACGTCGACTACGCCGCCGGCGCGCTCACCGTCAGCGTCCTGGACGGCAGCGGCCCGACCGATGTCGAGCGCAATCCCGCCGACGTGCTCTTCCGCCTGCCGAACACGGCCAAGGTCAGCGTGCCCGGCGGATCGTCCTGGGCCTTCCTCGGCACCGGTGGCCAGGCCTGGGTGCTGCCGCAGTCCAACACGGCCGGGTTGCTCTGGGCTGGCTGGAACACCACCGAGGTGCCCACCGGCGTCTTCCAGAACAACCGCGTCACCTTCAAGCTCACCAGCGTGTCCGGGCCGGCGGGCTTCAGCATCTACACCGTCTCCGGTGGCGCCCCGAGCGTGCTGTTCGACAGCGGCAACGGCCTGGCGGACAGCCTGAACGTCAACCGCAACACCCACACGCACGCCAACTGGGGCTTCGACGCCGCCGGCACGTATGCCGTCACCTTCGAGGTGACCGGCAAGCTCGCCGCCACCGGCAGCACCGTCACCTCGGGACCGAAGACGTTCACGTTCGAGGTGCTGCCCTGATCGACGCGCCTGAAGTCCGTCAGTGTTCGGCAGCGTCCTGCGGTAGAGGCGCCACCGAACAGTGATCCCGGCCGGCGCGGAGCCCTCGCCCACCTGGCTCCGCGCCGGCCACCTACGGGATTCGGCGCACCGCCGGGAGCGGCGTTCGGCGCGTGCGGGCGCCTCGCCGTCGTCAGGGGCAGAACCTCAGCACCTCCAGCACGAGAGCGACGGCCGGTATGCCGGTGAGTCCGTAGTACATGCGGCCGCCGCCGCGGTAACGGCGCACCAGGTGGGCGTTGCGGAGCAGCCGCAACTGGTGGGACACGTTGGGCATAGGAACCTCCAACGTGGCGCTCAGCTCCGTGACGCAGGCATCGCCCTCCGTGAGATGCCGCAGGATACGAAGACGTGTCGGGTGGGCGATGGTGCGCAGAAGGTCACTGATCTCCTCGACGCTGCCGGATCCGGGGGTCACGACACCGCCGGAACGGGGTGGCGCGAAACTCTGCGCATGCTCGACCGCTCCTCGCGCTCCTTAAAGTGAGCGTAACGGTAGTCATGTGCAATAGCGTCGTCTAGCTGTCAGATGTTGATATCAGCACTCGTGCAACCGTCGCGGCTACTCGTACGGTTCGGCGGGCGCGGGGATCTTCTCCCAGGTCTCCACCTGGAAGTAGGGGAGGTCGGCGTCGTTGACGGGGTCCTTGGCGGTGTGCGGGATCCACCGGCCGGTGGAGCGTACCCAGGTGTTCGCCGGGCCTTCGGGCACGTCGCCGCGCAGGCCGATCTTGACAGGGATGCCGTCGGCGGCGCAGCAGGACAGCATGATGCGGACGAGCATTGGCTCACCGTCCGGGCCGGGGGCGAGGAAGCCCGTCAACTGGATGCGCCGGCCGTCGAGCGTGCGTCCGTGGTCGTAGACGGCTCGGTAGCCGTATTCGATGAGTGTCAGCTCGGCCGGGTCGCCGGGGGGTAGCGGCGGGAAGGCTACGTCCCGGTCGTCGGTCAGGGCGGAGCCTGCGCGGGCCGCAGTGTCGGCGCCGAGCGCAGGCGGTACGACGAAGAGCAGCGCGAGCGCCGGGAGCAGCAGCAACCACCCGACGATGGGACCGGAACGGCTGTGGCCGTGCCCGTCGTCGTCAGGTTGGCCCTCGGGCCGGGTGAGGTGCCGCAGTTCCTGCACGAGCGCCACCAGCGCGGTGATGACCAGCAGCAGCCCGGCGGCGATGAGGAAAGGTCGCAGCCCCTGTTTGACGTAGCGCAGGTAGAGGTCGGTGAGGCTGGCGCGCAGGATCGCGCCGCCGAGGAAGACCAGCACCACCGCCTGAGTACCGCGACTCACCAGATCACCGTCCCGAGGGTCGCCGCGACGAGCACGGCGAGGGCGAAGGTGGCCGGGGCGAACCGGACGGCGAACCGCCGGCCGAAGATGCCGGCCTGCATGGATATCAGCTTGAGGTCGACCATCGGACCGACCACGAGGAAGGCCAGCCGGGCGGTCAGCGAGAACTGGGACAGCGAGGCGGCGACGAACGCGTCGGCCTCGGAGCAGATGGACAGCAGCACCGCGAGGGCGGCGAGCGCGAGGATCGACAGCACCGGCCGCGCCGCGAGGTCGTGCAGGAACTGCTGCGGTACGACCACGTTGATCGTCGCCGCGGCCATGGCCCCGACGACGAGGAACCCGCCGGCGTGGATGACGTCGTGCCGGCAGGCCGTCCAGAACGCGGTCATCCGAGGTAGCCCGTCGAGGTGCGCGCGGTGCGGCAGGCGGATCCAGTCGGTGCGGCCCAGCCGCAGCCACATCCAGCCCATCAGCAGGGCGACCAGGAGGCTGGCGCCGCCGCGGGCGGCGACCATCTCCGGGTTGCGCGGGAACGCGACGGCGGTGGCGGTGAGCACGATCGGGTTGATCGCCGGCGCGGCGAGCAGGAACGCCAGCGCCGCGGCGGGGGTGACACCGCGACGGATCAGCGACCCGGCGATCGGCACGGACCCGCACTCGCAGCCCGGCAGCACCACTCCGGCCATGCCGGCGACCGGCACCGCGAGCGCGGGGTGGCGGGGCAGGGCCCGCGCCCAGAACGAGCGGGGCACGAACACGGCGATCACCGCCGACAGCACCACCCCGAAGACGAGGAACGGCACCGCCTGCACCATCACCGACACGAACACCGTCAGCCAGGTCTGCAGGCGCGGGTCGGTGACCAGCGCCCCGACCTGCCGGTGCAGCACACCGACGAGGATGAGCAGGAAGCACAGCACCTCGGTCGAGCCGACCCACCGCTCGCGGTCGGACGCCGCCGGTTCGGCGGCCGGCACGGTAGGAGCCTGCGGCTCGGGCCGCACGGGCGCGGCGGGCTCGGTCGTACTCAGGCGGATCACCTCTCAACTTCAACGACCGCATCCTACAGTGATCACTCGATCACGATGCGCCTATGACGCGGCGATGCCCGCCCTCGTGGGTGCCGAGGGCGGGCATCGCGCTGTCGGTCAGTTCACGGCACCGATGGACACTGCGCCGCGGCCGACGACCGCGCCCTCGTCGGTGACCAGGTTCAGCTCACCGAACAACTGCCGGCCGGCAGCGGGAGCGGCGTCCACCGTGACGGCGCCGGTGATGGCGGCGCTGGCACCGTTGGGCAGGGACACCGTGGTGCCGGGTGCGGTGACCTGGCCCAGTGCCGGGGAGTAGAACACGTCCCGGTAGTCGAACTGCGTGGTGCCTGCCGGCACCGCGTACCCGTCGACCTGCACGGTGTACGTCCCGGGCTCGGGGTTCGGGATGGCCACCGACTCCTCGGAGTCGCCGTCGGCGGACTGGCCGACCTCGACGCCGTCGCGCAGGACGGTCAGGTCCAGGTCGGCGGCCAGGTCGCTGGTGTTGCCGATGGCGACGTCCAGCCGGGTGGCGCCCTCGGGCACCTCGACGGTGTAGGTCTTGCGCTCACCGTCGGCGATGCTGTCCCGGGAGGAGGCCGAGCTGCCCAACGGACCGCCCTGACCCGTGATCACCACCGGGCCGAACGTGTTCGTGACCGTCCAGGTAATCGGCGTGGACTCACCGTGAGTGACGCTGGGCAGCGTCACCACGGCCGGCTCCACCGTGACGCCCTGCACTCGGGCGGTGAGCTGGAACGGGTTGTTCAGCGACGGCGAGGTGCGCCGTGCCTCCACCTCGATCTCCCAGATCCCCGGCATCGGGTTGGCGTAGTCCCGCTCCTGCGGCTTGCACGCCGCCGCGTCGGAGTAGTTGGTGTAGCAGGCGGTGCTGGCGGTGCTCTCCACCGGCACACCCCACGGGTTGATGGCGATGAACCGGGTCTGGGAGCCGGTGGCGATGCCGGACAGGTTCACCTGCAGTGCCGCCGTCCCCTCCGGGACCGAGACGAAGAAGCTGGTCGTCGAGTTGCGGTCCACGCTGCCCGAGCCGGAGAACGCGTACGTCGGCCTGGTGGGCTGCGCGGCGGCGACGACGGTGTTGAGCACCTCGAAGTCGACCACCTTGGTCTTCGGGTCGTCGATGCGCAGGATGGCTCCGTGGGCGCCGGCCTTCGGGGTTGCCGTCACCGGGATGGAGACGGCCTTGTTCAGCGGCAGGTCCGCCGACTTCGGGGCGCGGAACGTCCCGTCGTTGCCCCGCCACTGCAGCTTGTGGCGGATTACGCCGGCCGGACCGGTGGTGCGGGTGACCTTGACCTGGTAGGTGCGTGCCTGGCCGACCTTTTGGCCGCCCTGCCCGGGGGCGCAGCGGTTGTAGATGCCGGTGCCCCGGTCGGGGGTGGCGAGGAAGTCGGAGATCGGCGTGCACACCGGCGCGCTCGCGGTGTAGCTGCGCGGGGTGACGGGCTTGGCCAGCAGCTTCCAGGCAGCCGGCACGTCGAGCAGGCCGTTACCCTGCGCGAACGCCGGCTCGCCCTTGATCCACGAGGCCGAGCTGACCACGGCCCGACGCAACGCCGCCGGAGTGACCCCGGTGTCGGTCGCCTTGGCGGCGGACAGCAGCAGCGCCGCGCCGCCGGTGGCCTGCGGGGAGGCCATCGAGGTGCCGTTGAACATTGCGTAGCCCGGCGGCAGCGAGTAGCCAGCCTCGGGGGTCGGCGAGCCGGCCTGCCACAGCGGGATGGTGGAGATCGCCGAGCCGGGCGCGCTGATGGTGGGCTTGAAGCCGCCGTCCTCACGCGGCCCGCGCGAGGAGAACGGGTGTAGCTGGTACGGCCGGCGGGTGACCGAGCCGTAGTTCGCCAGCCAGGTCTCCCGGCTGATGCTGGAGGCGACGCTGACCACGTTGCCAGCGACGGACGGGTCACCCACGGTGTTGACACCCGGGCCGGAGTTGCCGGCGGAGATGAACATCTGCACGCCGTAGTCGTTGATCAGCCGGTCGTACAGTTCGGCGCGGGCGTTGTTGGCGTCGTTGAGCGCCGGCAGGCCGCCGATGGACATGTTCACCACATCCACCTTGCGGTTGACCACGAGGTCCACCATGCCGGTGGTCAGCGCCGCCGCGGTGCAACCTCCGCCCCAGGTGCAGGCCCGGGAGGAAACCAGCTTCGCGCCCGGCGCGGCCCCGTCGAAGCGGGTGTTGCCGAGCATGTCGTTGGCCGCGGTGATGCCCGCGACGTGCGACCCGTGCGCGCCCTCGATGATGCCGATGTTGACGAAGTCCGCGGTCTGACCGGGCAGGCCCGCCGGTCCAAGGTCGACGTCCTCGCGGTAATCGACCACGAACGGCATCTGCTCCCGCACGGCGGTGGCGGCATCGTCGGTGCCGAAGTGCCCGACGTCGAAGCGCTCCTTGTAGGGGCGCATCACCGGGTTGTCGGTGAAGTCGCCGTCCTGGTCGGAGTCCACCCGGATGTCGTGGCTGGCCGGGTCGTAGAGGATGCCGAAGCTGTCGGAGGTGTCGCCATCGCGGTTGACGTCGCCACCGGGCTCGCTGCCCTCGGTGATGTTCTCGTTGAAGACGTTGAACAGCCAGGTGCCCGCTGGTGCGGTCCACTGGCGCCCGGCCGCGGTGAACGACGTGCCGGTGACCTGCGTGCGCATGGCCCGCCAGGTCAGGTCGCCCTCCAGCAACGGGTCGGTGGCGGTCACCCAGTCGACGATCTTCCGCTCGCCCGTCGAGGTGGTCTGCAGAGCGGGATTGTCCAGGTCGACGCCGGAGTCCATGATCCCGATGGTCACGCCCCGGCCGTCCCATGTCGGGTGTGCCTTCTTGAACGCCACCGCGCCGGTCTCCCCGGTCGGCATGTAGGGGTTGTCCGCCGGGGTGGAGGCACCGGGGCCGGAGGTTGTTTCCTGCGCTCCGGCCTGCTTGCCCGGCAGGGATTCCACCCGCGGGCTCGGCAAGGTGATCGACTCGTTCAGGTCCATCGCCGACACGCCAGGCAGCTTGGCGGTCTTGACGACCTTGTCCGTCGGGACCTGCGCCAGCAGGTAGCCGACCTGGTCGACCCGGTGGGTGACCGTGCCGCCGAGCTTGCGGACCGCGGCGGTGACCTCGTCGGCCCTGCCCTTGTCGGTGGAGATGATGACAGTCACCGCCGACCTGCGCTGTGCCTGCGCGTCGGCGAGCAGCTCGGCGTCATGGCTGCCGAGCGCCGCGGCCGGCGAATCCTTCGGTGCTTCCGGCGCCGGCGCCGGCGGGGCCGCCGGTGCGGCGGCCGCCGCACTCGCACCGGTCAACGCGACCGTGCCGGTGGCGACGGTGGAGGCGAGCAGGGCGGCGAAGCCCCGCCTACCCCACGGGGATGGATGTCTCACGGGCGGATTCCTCCCAGAGCGAGCGCCCGGTGACGGGCGCGACTGAAGGGGATCATCCGCTCATCGAAAGCCATTGTCACTAAGCGCACGAAGCGTTGTGACCAGGCCGTGACTAACTTTCGTATCGGCGTCACGCAAGCGCTTGCCGCGAGACGTGGCGGGCGAGCGGGGCTACAGCTCAGGCCACGTTCGACGCCCGGATCGGGTTGGTGCCGCACTGCTAGGGTCAGCGAGAACATTGGATATATGCGCAATGCATAATGGGTGCGGATGTCAGATGGCCCACGATGGGGCGCGAGCAAACACCGCCAACCAGCCGCAGCGGGTTGGCCACCCAGCGGAACGGAGACGGCGAACGGTGAGCGAGGCGACGACCGGCATGACCCGCAACACCCGCCAGCGTGCCGAGGTGCTGGCACTGCTGCGCGAGGTCGACGGCTTCCACAGCGCCCAGCAGTTGCACCAGATGCTGCTGAATCGCCAGGCGCGCGTGGGCCTGACCACCGTCTACCGCACACTGCAGATGCTTGTCGACACCGGCGAACTCGACTCCACCAAGCTGCCGGGCGGAGAGCAGCTTTATCGGCGGTGCAGCCAGAGCCGCCACCATCACCACCTGGTGTGCCGCGAGTGCGGTCGTACGGTCGAGGTCGCCGGACCGGCCGTGGAGCGGTGGGCCGACCAGGTCGCCAGCCAGCACGGCTTTACCGACGTCGGCCACACCATGGAGATCTTCGGAGTCTGCGGCGACTGCGCCACCTGAACACCGTCCTGCGGTGGATACGCTCGCCGCCGGAACGCCCGGGTGGAAGGCATGCTCCTACCGGCCGTTCAGCACCTCGCTGCCGAACCGGTTAATGGTGCGTAGCGTTGTCGCCGCCTCGACGAGTGACCGCAGATGGCGTACACCGTGAGCGCGGCGGCCACCGACCCGGCCGGTGTCCTCCTCCGCCGTACCGATGCCCGGCGCGCAGGAACAGGTGAGCCTGGACCTGCCCGCCGGGACGTCCGGCAGTGTGGTGGTCAACAGTTGCGTAGCTCGGGTGACTGGTTGAGCAACTGCCCACGGGTAGAGACGAACCTGCGGTAGGTATCGGAGTCGACGGCACTCAACCGGAACGCCGCCACCCGGTGGCAGTTCTGGAAGGCCAGCTTCACCCCGAAGTGGCGCTCCAGGCCGGAGCGGATCGCATCGCTGGCCAGCGCCCGCAACAGCTGACCGCGTTCGGTCTCGGTGGGCGGTGGTACGACGTTGTCGGCGAAGTCGGCGGTGGAGGACGCCAACTCCTCGACCACCCGGGAGACGGTCTCCCAGGCGTACGGCAGGGAGTCGCGTACGCAGGCGACGAAGTCGGCGTCGTCCACGGGGCCCGCTTCGGCGGCTTCGAGCAGGGTTGGCGGAACGGTGAGAGACATGATCCTCCTCAGAACTCGAAACGACCATCGTTACCGTTACCGTGCGAGCACACCACGTAGTCGCCTGGTGAGTCAACAGGCGCAGATGGCTCCAGGGTTCCGCTCGGGCTTCCCGCGCCGGAACGAACAGGCGATGACATTGGAAGCGGAACTCATTATCGTAAAGACGTCCGCGAGGTAGGGGGTACCTCAGGTGAGGCGGACCCGGCCGGCGCGGCGTCCTCTGCGGGGGTCGCACGTCGGCCGGCCTCTTGCGCCTGCGCCATCCGGTGCAGCCGGATGTCTGCCGCTGGTGCAAACGGCAACCAGATCCGTTAACATCGCATTGGACGTCAGTCGGTACTGGTACCTCCGGCGACGACGCTCCCTGCGGTGGCGTGACGGCCTCCTCACCGGTGCTGTCACGCCACCGGCATCAGCGGATGCGATTCTGCGCGGCTTGGACCACGGCGCCCGAGCTGCCGAGGACCTCGTTCTACGCGGCCTACGACAGCGACCGGCCGCGTCACCGACGCTCGCGCGGCTACCGCCAACGGGACGGGCTGCCCGAGCGGCGCTTGCAGCCCGCCGGCCGGAGCGAGGACTACCGCTTCCGCGTTCTGGGAACCGGCGGGCGGCCGGCGACGCGCTCCGCGGTCGTGCATGACAAGCCCCTGCATCTCGTCGTGGTGGCCCGCGACCTCACCGGCTACCAGCACCTGCACCCGCACCCCACCATGGCGCCCGACGGCACCTGGAGCGTGCCGCTGAGACT
This sequence comes from Micromonospora sp. WMMD975, assembly GCF_029581215.1. Taxonomy (NCBI): domain Bacteria; kingdom Bacillati; phylum Actinomycetota; class Actinomycetes; order Micromonosporales; family Micromonosporaceae; genus Micromonospora; species Micromonospora sp. WMMD975. Next base: position 3,480,654 of record NZ_CP120739.1, on the reverse strand, counting down.
CCTCCGCGCCGGCGCCTACCGCGTCTACGCGGACTTCTCCGTCCTCACCCCGGGCGGCGCTGCGACACCGCTGGTGCTCGGCGTCGACCACCACATCCCGGGCGCGTATGCCCCGGCCACCCTGCCGCCACCGCCACCGCAGGCGACGGCGGGGCCGTGCACGGCGACCATGGCCGGCACCACGGTGCCGGTGGCGTTCGCCGTCCGCCGTGCCGGCAGCGGCGCCCGGATGCGGTCTGGTGCACGACGTGGAGCCTGGCATCGGGTCGGTTGGCCGGCGGGCCGCTCGCCCGCGATCAGGCGGCGCGACGACGCCGCAGGAGGAGCAGGGCCGTACCCGCCACGGCCAAGGCGGCGACCAGGCCCCCCGCGATCAGGGCCACCGGCGGGCCGGTGTCGCCGTTACCGGCAGCGGATGCGGGGCTTGCCGCGTCGGCGCCGACCGGAGTTCCCGCCGTCCCGGCTTCGGCCGGCGGTGTGGGCGCGGTCGGGTCGGCGACCGTGAAGCGGTACGACCCCTGCACCGGGTGGCCGTCGGCGGAGACCACCCGGTAGGCGACCGTGTAGGCGCCGTTGGGCAGCGGTCCGTCGATGGTGACGCGGCCCGCCGTACCGTCCACGGTGGGCGCGCCGGTGGGCACCTTCCGCCGGTCGGCGTCGCTGAGCACGATGGTGGTGAACTCGGGGTTCAACCGTTGCGCGAACCGCAGCGTGACAGTGGTCGGCGCGGCGGTCAGCCGGGCGTCCTGGGCCGGCGTGGCCGCCTGCAACGAGTTGTGCGCCGCGGCGGGCGCGGCGGGCGCCAGCAGAAGCGCGGTGAGCACCACCGCGAGGGTGGCGACGGTACGGGTACGCATGTCGGACCGGGCCTTCCGGGTCGTCGTCATCCGAGCACCTGCTGGCCGATCCAGCCGCCGTCGGGGCAGCCGGGCGGTACGGCGAACACGGCGGAGCCGATCGGGGTGGTCCACTCGTTGAGCAGGTCCCGTTCGGCCAGCCGGCGCTGGATGGGCAGGAACTGGCGGGTGATGTCGGCCTGGTACGCGGCGAAGACCAGCCCGCTGTCCGCGTGCCCGTCGGCGGTCGGCGCGCCGTCGTAGTTGTAGGGCCGGCGCAGGATCTTCTGCCGGTCGTCGGTGACATGCGCCCGGGTCAGGTGCGAGAAGTCCGGGATGACGGTGAGCCCGTCCGCGCCGAGCGCGGCGAAGTCCGGCTCGTCGTGCTCGGCGACGCCGGTCAGCGGTGCGCCGGTGTCCAGCCGCCGGCCCACCGCGACCTCCCGGTCGGTGCGGCCGAGCAGGTCCCAGGTCTCCAGGTTCATGCTGATCCGCCGCACCACGAGGGTGGTGGAGTCGCGCAGCCAGTCCGGCCCGTCGGTGACCCACACGGCGGTGTCCGACGGCGTGCCCGGCTTCGGGTTGGCGGTGCCGTCGAGCTGCCCGAACAGGTTCCGCTGGGTGCGGCCCGGTTCGGCGCCGGCGGCCCGCCGGAAGCCCTGCTGCACCCAGCGCACGGTGGCGAACGGGCGGCTGTCCTTGACCAGGACGCGCTGGGCGTGGGCGACGGTGAGCGGGTCGTCGGCGCAGATCTGGAGCAGCAGGTCCCCACCCGACCAGCGCGGTTGCAGCCGGTCCACGCGGAACGCCGGCAGTTCGGCCACGGACGGCGGCCGGCGGTCGTCGCGCCCGGCGGCGGCGTAGAGGCCGGGGCCGAAGCCGAACGTGACGGTCAGCCGGGCCGGCAGCAGGCCGAGTTCCGGTTCGGTGTCGGCGAGCGCCGGCCGGCCCTGGGTGAGCCGGGCGGCGTCGTCGGAGAGCAGCCGCAGCATCCGCCCGAGCGCGGCCCGGTCGGTGCCGGGCTTCAGGGTGAACGCCACGAACGCGGCGTGCGCCTGCGGCTCGGTGGTGACCCCGGACTGCCGGGCGCCGTAGAACGGCTCGACCGCGCTGCCGACCTGGGCCACCGGAACTGCGTCGGCGGGGCGTGCCCGAGGCTCGTCGGGTCGGGCGACGGCGATTGCGGCGCTGCCGGCGAGCGTGCCCCCGACGGCGACGGCGCCGCCGGTGAGCAGGCCACGCCTGCTCACCGGACGGCCCGTGGGGGAACCCCCGGTCATGAGGCGGGGCTCATGCTCATCTCCGGCATCGGGGAGTCGCCGTGGCCGGGGGCGTAGGACTCCTGGGCGCCGGTGAACGGCTTCGCCACGGCGGTGAACGTCTGGGTGCGGCCGTCGGCGAAGGTGAGCGTGAAGCTGAGTTCGTCGCCCGCCTGCACCGGCTTGGCGATGTTCATCAGCATCAGGTGGTCGCCGCCGGGCTCCAGCGTGGCCCGGGAGTGCGCCTTGACCACGATGCCGCCCTCCTTGGGCTGCATGACCATCTTGCCGTCCTTCATGGTCATCTCGTGCAGCTCCATCGGGGAGACCTCGGTGGCCGCCTTGGTGATCGTCACATCCGCGTCGCCGTCGTTGACCAGGGTGCCGAACGCGGCGGTCATGCCCTTGTCGGCGGCCTTCACCCACGGGTCGCTGATGCCGAGCACCCCGGCCGCCGCGCTCGCCGAAGCCGAAGCCGAAGCCGTCGCCGACGGTGCGGCGGTGGTCGAGCCGTCGGCGGAGCCGCAGGCGGCGACGGACGCGGCCAGCAGGGCCGCGCCGATCAGGGCCGCCGGACGCAGGAACCAGACGCTGGTGGTGGTGCTGGGCATGACAGTGTCCCCTCGAAGATCGGTACTCCTGTCGTTGGTCGGGGTCGAGCGGCGGAAAGTTCCAGCCGGTGGGATCGGCCACCTCACCCGACAGTGCGGTCACGCCGCCGCGTCGTGCCGGTGGTGCGCCGAGCCCTGGTAGGGCGCGGGCACCAGGCGCAGCCCGGACGCCGGGGTGCTGTCCTCGGACAGCCGCCACCGGCCGCGCTCTCGGGCGCCGCGGCCGGCGGGGCCACCCGGTTCCACCCGGACGCGGCTCAGGGCGACCACGATGGCGTAGCCGGCCAGCAGGAACGCGTGGCTGACCAGCCGCCCCGGGTCGACTCGGCCGGTGGCCAGGTCGTTGACCGACAGCAGCACCAGCGTGCCGACGAACGCGGACAGCATCGGCACCAGCCCGGTGGGTGGGGTGCGCCGGGCGGCGACGAACAGGAACCCGGCGCCGACCGCCACGTTCCAGGCCGCCGACTCGTGCCAGAGGTGGCCGGACGTCAGGGCCCCACCGACGTCGTGCTGGTGGCCGCCGGTCGGCCCGCGCCCGACCTGGGCGAGACCGAGGACCAGTTGCAGTGTGCCCACCAGTCCCAGCGTGGCCCGTAGGCCCAGCGTGATCCGCTGCCGCCACGACCGCCGGGGCCGCTCGGGCAGGGCGGCCAGGATCGCGTCGGTGCGGTCCACCGCGCCGTCGGCGAGGGTGAGCCGGGCGCGTCGGGACACCGCGGCGGCGCGGTCGTACCAGATGCGGCAGGCCGGGCAGTCGGCCAGGTGTTGCTCGACGGCCGACCGCTCGGCGGCGGTTTCCTCGCCGTCGAGTTGAGCTGACAACACCTCACGCCACTGCGCACACCCCATGGTCGGGTAGTCGTCGCGAGGGCGTCGCTGGTTCCCGTGTCCTGCTGGTGACCTGCGGGTCATCCGACGGCGTCGCCCCGGCCGGGGCGGGCCCGCATCGCGGCGACAAGGTCTTCCCGAGCGCGGGCGACGCGGGACCGGACGGTGCCGACGGGGCAGCCGCACAGTTCGGCGGTTTCGGCGTAGGACATGCCGAGAAGTTGGGTGGCGACGAATGCCTCCCGCCGGTCGGCGGGAAGCGCTGCGATCAGGTGTTCGAGGACGATCCGCTGGTCGAAGCCGCTGTGGTGACGGTCGGTGACCTCATGCGTCTCGGGCAGCGGCACCGTGCGGGGCCGCGCCGTGATGGTCCGTACCCGGTCGACCGCGACCCGTTGGGCGATCGTCAGCAGCCAGGTCCGGGCGGAGGACCGGCCGGCGAACGACGGCAGCGACCGCACGGCGCGCAGGTAGGTCTCCTGGGTGAGGTCGTCGGCCTCGGCGGGGGAGGCGATAGCGGCGAGGTAGCGCCACACGGAGGTCTGCGTCGCCCGGACGAACTGGGTGGCCGCCTCGTGGTCACCTTGACCGGCCGCCAGCGCCCAGGCGGTGACCTGCGCTTCGTCCGTCACGTCCGTTCCCTTCCGTCCCGGTGGTGTCCTGCCGGATCACTGATAACGACAGCTTGTAGTAGAGGCCGTCGGGAAGCCTACGACATCGCGTGTGACCGTCTTCCAGACGTACGGTTCACAAGCCCGAGCGGATCAACGCAGGCTGCCACCGGGTCAGCCGGAGGCTGTTGAGGACCACCAGGAGGCTGGACGCGGCCATCGCTGCCGCCGCCACCATCGGGTTGACCAGCCCGGTCGCCGCCAACGGGATCATGAGCGTGTTGTAGGCGAACGCCCAGAACAGGTTGCCCTTGATGGTGCGCAGGGTTGCCCGGGCCAGCTCCAGCGCGTCCACGGCGGCGGTCAGGTCCACGGTCCCGGCGTCGGCGCGCACCAGGGTGATGTCGCTGGCCTCGATGGTGATGTCGCTGCCGGTGGCGACCGCGATGCCGAGGTCGGCCTCGGCCAGCGCCGCCGCGTCGTTGACGCCGTCGCCGACCATGGCCACGGCGCGGCCCTCGGCGCGCAGCCGGCGTACGGTGGCGGCCTTCTCCTCGGGGCTGACGCCGGCGTGCACCTCGATCGGTCCGACCAGCGCGGCCACCGCCTCGGCGGCGGCGGGGGTGTCGCCGGTCAGCAGGACGGGTCGCAGGCCGGCGTCCCGAAGCCGGGCCACGGTCGCGGCGGCGGTGTCGCGGGGGCGGTCGGCGATGGTGATCCATCCGAGCAGGTGACCGTCGCGGGCCACGTACGCGACACTGTCGGCGCCGGCGGTTTTGGGCACGGTGACGCCGGCGTCGGCGAGGTGCCGGGCGCTGCCGACGATGACCAGGGCGCCGTCGAGCGTGCCGGCGGCGCCGCGTCCGGGCGTGGCGTGGAAGTCGGTCGCGACCGGCAGGCCGGTGCCGCAGCGCTGCCCGGCGGCGATCACGACGGCCTGCGCGAGCGGGTGCTCGGAGCAGGACTCGACCGCCGCGGCGGCGCGGAGCAACTCCACCTCGTCGACCCCGGTGGCGGGGTGTAGCGCGGTGACCCGCATCCGGCCGGTGGTAAGCGTGCCGGTCTTGTCGAACACCACGGTGTCGATGCGGTGGGCGGACTCCAGCGCGGCGGCGCCCCGGATGAGCACGCCGAGTTGAGCGCCGCGGCCGGTGCCGACCAGCAACGCGGTCGGGGTGGCCAGGCCGAGGGCGCACGGGCAGGCCACGATGAGCACCGCGACCGCCACCCCGACCGCGGTGGCGGCGGGTGCCAATACCAGCCACGCCGTTGCCGTCGCCACGGCGATCACCAGCACGAACGGGACGAAGATCCCGGCGATGGTGTCGGCGAGGCGCTGCACCCGGGCCTTGCCGGCCTGTGCCTCGGCGACCAGCCGGGTGATCTGGGCGAGGCGGGTGTCCTCGCCGACCCGGGTGGCCCGCACCACCAGCCGGCCGCCGGTGTTGACCGTGCCCCCGGCGACCGGCGAGCCCGGGCCGACCTCGACCGGCACGCTCTCACCGGTCAGGAGGGAGGCGTCGACCGCGCCGGCGCCGGTCTCCACGACACCGTCGGTGGCGATCCGCTCCCCGGGCCGGACCACGAAGCGGTCCCCGACGTGCAGGACGCCTACCGGCCGCCGGTGTTCCTGGCCGTCGGCGTCGAGGACCGCGACGTCCCGGACGCCGAGTTCGGCCAGGCCGCGCAGCGCGGAACCGGCGCGGTGGCGGGCTCGGGCCTCGAGCCAGCGCCCGACGAGCAGGAAGGTGACCAGGCCGGCGCCGACCTCGAAGTAGAGGGCGTGGCCGTGGCCGCCGGTGAGGGAGAAGGTCATCGTCAGGCCAGGCCGTCCGGCGTCGGTGGCGAGCAGCGCCCACAGGCTCCACAGGTACGACACAAGCGCGCCGAGACTGACAAGCGTATCCATGGTGGCGGCGCCCTGGCGGGCGTTGGCCAGCGCGGCGCGGTGGAACGGCCAGCCCGCCCACGCGACCACCGGGGCGCTCAACGCCGCCACGGCCCACTGCCAGCCGGTGAACTGCAGCGCGGGCGCCATGGATATCGCCATGACGGGGACGCTGAGCGTCACCGCGCCGGTCAGCCGCAGGCGCAGCGGACCGTCCTGGTCGGTGTCCGGCGTGTCCGCGCTCGGCGGTTGGGCGGTGTAGCCCAGCGCGGTGACGACCGCGAGGAGGTCCGTGACGGGGACGGTGGCCGGGTGGGTGACGGTGGCCGTGGCGGTGGCGAAGTTGACCGTGGCCCGTACGCCGTCGATGCGGTTCAGCTTGCGTTCGATCCGGTTCGCGCAGGCCGCGCAGGTCATCCCGCCGACACTGAGCGGGGTCAGTGTCAGCTGCGCCGGGGCGGTCACGGCCGGCCCGCGGTCAGCTCGAAACCGGCCTCGTCCACGGCGCGGCGGACCGCGTCCGGTGGCGGCGGGGTGTCGCTGCGGACGGTGACCAGGGCGGCGGCGAGGTCGACGGTGACCTCGCGGACGCCGGGCAGCGCGCTCAGCGCGGCGGTGACGGACTGGACGCAGTGGTCGCAGCTCATGCCGAGCACGTGGTAGGTGGACTCCACGACAGACCTCATCTTCGGTGGATGGATCCCGAGCATCGGGCGGGGGCGGCTCGGCGGCAGCGTGCCCTCGTGCCGTCGGTGAGCGCCGCACCGCGGTAGCCCTTCGCGGCGCGTGACGTGTCCCGGCTCACGAATATGGTACGGACTGCGGCGCGGTACGGATTATCGAATGTTGCGCATTTTTGTGCGCCGCCTGTCATCGACCCACTGCCTGGGTGGCCTCGGCGCGTAAACGATCCCGGGACAGGTCGGACGGTCGGGTCGCCAGCGCCACCTGGAGTATGTGCGCGTCGAGCAACGGTAGCTGCAGCAACCAGCCCAGGTCGGGATCCGCGGCGGCGGCTGCGGCACTCGCGCGCACCGCGCTTAGGCGGCGGTCGACGCCCAACCGGCGGCGCGTCTGCCGGCCGGGTGGCAGCAGGGATTCGACGCCGGTCGGCAGCAGCGTGAGCCGGCCCCGCGGTGAGTCCATCGGCACGGGGTAACCGTCGAGGAGACGGCGAGCCGCGTCGTCGGCGTCGATCGTGGCGCCGAGCGTCGACGCGCGGGCGCGCACGGCCGTGCGCAGCCGTTGCGCGATTAGCGGGCCGGTCACCGTCGCCGGCAGGTCGGCCCGCGGCGGCGCCCAGTACGGTTCGAGCCGGTGGGCGCCGTCGTCGTAGAGGTGCACGCCAACCGCCTCGGGCACCGCAGCCGCGCCCCCAGCGGGACCAGCGGTCAGCGCGCCGGCGGTGAGCCACAGACGATGAAGGCCGGCGACGTCTCCGGCGGCGTAGGTGCCGTACGGCGTGCGGACGAACGTGAGGAAGCTGCCGGGCAAGCGGGCGAGGGCACCCGGGTCATAGTGGTCGGCGGACCGGATCACCTGCTCGGCGAGGGCGCGCTCGGCCAGCCCGCAGGTCCCGATCAGCGCCACCCGCAGCGCGTCGGTGTCGACCTGTCGGACGGTCCAGCGCGGCCACCGCCCGGACAGCCACGGGCGGCCGGAGAGGGGGTCCAGGATCACCGTCTCGTCGGTGCCGGCGCCGACCTCGGGCGACGTGCGGGGACGGTGGACGTGGACGTGAAACCGGCCGTGCGGCGGACCGGTTCGCTGGTCGGTCATCGGCGGCACCGGCCCGCGTGAAATCGCACCGGTCAGCGTCGACCCGTGCTGGCGGCGGCCCGGTTGACCAGCGCCACCAGCAGCGCGGCCGCGGCGAGCACGAGCGCCGCGACGCCCACGGCGAGCGACACGGACGCCGGCGTGGCGCTGGCGCGTGCGGCGCTGCCGCCGGCGATCGGCATGCCGTGCTCGTCCACCGCGCCGCCGGCGTCGCGGTCCAGCCTTAGGACCACCGCCGGGTTCTCCGGCTCGGGCTTCCCCGTCTCGGGTTCCTCGATCCATCGGGCGACCTGCCCGTCGGAGTAGGTCTGCAGCGCCTTGAACACCACCCGGTCGCCGCCGTCCGGCAGTGGGCCGAGCGAGACCCGGAACTCCTGGAACTGCTCACCGTCGATCGCCGCGTCCGGGGTGAGCGCGGTCCACGTGACAGCGCTGACGGGGCCGCCGCCGCCCGGCTGGGTCCGCTCGACCACCGCACGCCAGCCGGCCAACTCGTGCACGGCGGCGGAGTCGATCGGCGTCGAGGCGGGCAGGACGAGACGCAGTCCGACCGTGGTGGCGTCCGCGCGTTCGTTGGGCACCCGGAACGTCAACGTGGTGGTCGTGCCCGGGGCGGCCTGCGCGGGGCTGACCGACACGTGCGCGTACGCCGGTCCGGCCGCCGCCGCGGTGCCGGCCAGGGCGGCCAGGAGAAGGACGATGCCGCGTGCCGTGCGACCTGCCATTGGTTCGCCTTTCAGTCGGTCCACGTCGATCGTGGTGGGCTGGTGCGGATGCCGCAGGGTGCTGACGGGCGGGCTTTCCGGTCGCCGGGAGGGTTCGCGTCGCGGTCGGACAGCGCTGACGACTCATGCCGTAGTCTGCGGAGCAGTTACTACTACACGTTGTCGTGTGGGGCGTGCGGAGGTGCCGAGGGTGATGGACGACGCGCAGGTCACCGCGTGGGCGCTCGCGGCTGGCCGGGGTGACCGGGAGGCTGCGGCGGCGTTCGTCCGGGCCACCCAGACGTCGGTGTGGCGGTTCCTGGCCGCGCTGACGTCGGCGGCGGAGGCCGACGACCTGGCCCAGGAGACCTATCTGCGGGCGTGGCGGTCCCTGCCGTCGTTCGCTGGGCGGTCGTCGGCGCGAACGTGGCTGTTGAGTATCGCCCGCCGGGTCGCCGTCGACAACGTGCGGATGGCCGCCACCCGCCCGCGTACCGTGGCGATGACCCTGCCGGAGGACCTGGTCGACGTCAACGGCGGCTTCGACCAGGCGATCGCGGTGGAGCAGCTCGTCGCCGCGTTGCGTCCCGAGCGGCGGGTGGCGTTCGTCGCCACCCAACTGCTCGGCATGTCGTACGAGGAGGCCGCGGAGGTCTGCGGCTGCCCGGTGGGCACGATCCGATCGCGGGTCGCCCGGGCCCGCGAGGACCTCATCGAGGTGCTCACCACCGGGTCGCCGGGGAAGCGGCGCGGCGGCGGGGGCGCGGCAAGCTGACCGCGCCCGGCGCCGGCCGGCGCGGGTGGGAACCATCATGAGGTCGGCGGCGACTACCGACATGTGGGGTGCGTCCGGTGGCGTGAGGTGTTGTCGAGCCAGCTCGACGGCGAGGACGCGCCCGGGCAGTGGAACGTCGCGCAGCGGCATCTGACGTCGTGCGACACCTGCCGTCGGTGGTACGACGATGCTGCGGCGATCACCCGTCGCGCCCGGATGACACTGGTCCGCGACGGCGTCGACGTCACCGAGGTCGTCCTGGCCGAGCTGGCCGCCGGGCCGAGGCGGCATCGGTGGTGGGGGTTGCGCGCCCTGCGGTAGGCGCGGCGCTCGGTGGTTCCGGGGCCATCCGGCGGGCGCTTCCGTTGGTGGGTCATGCCGTGGAGGCGGCCGTGCTGCCCGCGTCGGCGTCGACGCGGCGGTTGGGCGGGTCGGCCGGGTTCAGGGCGGCGACGACCAGATGGGGCCGGCCGGTCAGCGGGTGGGTGGTGAACGCCCCCCGGACGCCGAAGACGTCCGTCAGCCGCTGTGGAGTCAGCACGTCGACCGGACCGCCGGCCGCGACGACCCGTCCGCCGCGCAGGAGCACCAGTTCGTCGCAGTAGGCCAGCGCGTGGTCGAGGTCGTGCAGGGCGCAGATGGTGGTGAGGCCGAGGTCGCGGACCAGGTCGAGCAGTTCGAGTTGGGCGCCGATGTCGAGGTGGTTGGTGGGCTCGTCGAGCAGGAGCACGGGCGTCTGCTGGGCGAGCGCCCGGGCGAGCAGCACCCGCTGTCGTTCCCCGCCGGAGAGCGTGGCGAACAGCCGGGACCGCGCCCAGGTCATGCCGACGCGTTCCAGCGCGCCTGCCACGACCTCCCGGTCGTCAGCGGTCTCCCGGTCGAGCAGGCCCTGGTGCGGCACCCGGCCCAGCGCGACCACGTCCCGGACGCTGAAGTCGTTGTGCAGTTCCTGGTCCTGGGTCACCACCGCGCGCAGCCTGCCGGCCTTGCGGGCGGGTAGGCGCCACACGTCGGTCTGCCCGATCAGGACCGCACCGCGATCCGGGCGGATCGCCCGGTAGATGCTGCGCAGCAGCGTGCTCTTACCGGACCCGTTCGGCCCGACCAGGCCGATGACGGCGCCGGTCTCGGCGGTGAGCGCGGCGTCGTCGAGGATGACGTGCCCGTCGATGGTCACCCGCAGGTCACTTGCGGTCACTCTCACCGGAGGGCACCCGCCCGTCGCCGCATCAGCCACAGGAAGAACGGCGCGCCGAGCACCGCGGTGAAGATGCCGATCGGCATCTCGTTGGGCCGGTCGAGCGTCCGCGACAGCAGGTCGACCAGAACCAGGAACAGCGCGCCGAGCAGCAACGACACGGGTACGACCCGGCGGTGGTCGGGGCCGACGAGCAGCCGTACCGCGTGCGGCACCATGAGCCCGACGAATCCGATGCCGCCGGCGACGCTGACGACGGTGGCGGTGAGCAGCGACGCCGCCAGGAGCAGGCCGATCCGCAGCCGGTTGACGTCGATGCCGAGGCCGGTCGCGGAATCCTCGCCCATGGTGAGCGCGTTGAGACGGCGGCCCTGGGTAGCCAGCCAGAGCGCACAGGCCACCAGGGCGACGGTGGGGGCCGGCAGGTCCGTCCAGGACGCGCCGGCGACCGAGCCCAGCAGCCAGAACATGGTGCCCACGAGTTCGGTCGGGTCGGCCCGCAACTGGACGTAGCTGGTGAGCGCCGAACCCAGGTAGGCGACCGCGACACCGGCGAGGATCAGCCGGGTGGCGGACACCCGGCCGGAGCGCTGGGCCAGGCCGAGCACCACGGCGACGGTGGTCAGCGCGCCCAGGAAAGCGGCGCCGGACACCCCGACGGTCGTGGTGAGCGCGGTGGCGGTGGTGAGCGCCACCACGGCGCCCAGCGACGCGCCGGAGGAGACGCCGAGCAGGTAGGGGTCGGCGAGGGGGTTACGCACCAACGCCTGCAGGCAGACACCTGCCACGCTCAGCCCGGCGCCGCTGACCGCGGCCAGCAGCACCCGGGGCGTCCGGAAGTCCCAGACGATCTGGTCGTACAACAGGTTCTGTTCGCTGTCGCCGGGTGTCAGGTGCGCCCAGGTGACCGCGACGACGTCGGCCAGCGGCACCGCGACGGTGCCGATCGCGATCGCCATGCTGGTGGCCAGGACGAGCCCCGCCACCAGCGTGGCGATCAGGAACGGTAGAGCCCGGTCCGAGAAGGGATGGGGCGCGCGGACCGCGCTGTCCCGACCTCGGCGATCGGTGCGACGGCCGGCACGCTCAACCGGCGGCGCGGAAGGCATCGCTGATCCGTGCCACCGCGACGGTGGTCCGCGGCTCGACGGGATCGCTCGGTCGCAGCATCTGAGGTTCGGCCCTTCCGGGTCACCTCCGCCGCGGCGGAGGTCGAGGTGGCGCCGCCCCGTGCCGGCATCACCGTTCTGCGGTGCGTCTCAAGGGGGCGGCACCTGGTTAGTCGGCGCGTCCACGGCGGCGGTTCCCGGCACTTTTCCCGCCATTGGCAGAGGGCCGCGCCGCGACCAGCGCCGCGCTCACCGGGCGCCGCGCACCTCCAGCGGCAGGCCGGCGTCGCGCCAGGCCACGATGCCGCCGGCGAGGCTCACCGCGTCCTGGCCGTGCCGGCGGGCCAGCGCCGCGATCCGCACGGAGCGGTCCCCGACCGGGCAGACCAGGACGACGGTGGCGCCGGGCGGGAACGGTGAGCCCTGCTCGAGTGAGTCCTCGAGTTGGTCGTCGCGGATGTTCAGCGAGCCGGGCACGTGCCCGATGCGGTAGGCCATGCCCCCGCGCGTGTCCACCACGACGACCCGTTCCCGGCGGGCGTGCAGCTCCTCGGGTTCCCACCGGGGCACCGCGTCCAGGTCGGCCGCCGTCGGGTGCCGGGCCGTTCCACCGAAGCGTTCGGGTCGGCGCTTGCGCAGGTAGGACAGGTACGACTCGACGCGGTCGCAGACGATGAACACCGCCCGGACCGGCCCCTCGCCCGGCGGTCGGCGGCGCAGCACGTCGAGGGTGGCCGCGTAGCTGGCCCCGCTGGTCGGCCCGCCCAGGACACCGTGGCGGGTGGCGAGCTCGGCGGTGGCGTCGACGGCGACGCCGGCGTCGACCGGGACGATCTCGTGGTAGAAGTCCGGTTGGAACAGCCCGACGTCCCACAGTTCCGTCTCGGAGCGGATGCCGGGGATGAAGTCGCCGCGGCGGGCCACGACCCCGACCGTACGCAGGTCGGGGTTGATCTCGCGTAGCGCGGTGGCGGCGCCGCGGGTGGATCCGGTGGTGCCGAGACCGCCGACGAGGTAGTCGACGTGGCCGAGGTCGGCGGCGATCTCGGCGCCGGTGCCGTGGTGGTGGGCCTCGATGTTGCGTTCGTTGGTGTACTGCGACAGGTGCAGGTAGGCGTCGGGGTCGGCGGCGAGGTGCTTCTCGATGACGCTGAACACGTCGTCGGGGGCGGTCGGGTCGGGGCATTCGGACAGGCCGGGCAGCTCGTGGACGTCGGTGCCGAGCCAGCGCAGCAGGTCGCGGATCTCGTCGACGCGGACCCGGTTGGTGTAGGCGCGCACAGCGAGCCCGTGCATCGCGGCGAGGATCCGCAGCGCCTTGGCGGTGTTGCCGCTGGACGCCTCGATCAGGGTGCGGCGTTGCGCGACGGCGGTGGGCAGTTCGTCGCGCAGCATGCCCCAGGCGACCCGGTCCTTGACCGACCCGAACGGGTTGTGGGATTCCAGCTTGGCGTAGAGCTCGACGTCGAGCAGCCCGTGGCGGGCCGGGTCGAGGCGCAGCAGCGGGGTGTCGCCGATCAGTTCGGTCACGTCGTGGTAGAGCATTCCTCGTCTCCGTCCGTCGTGACCGTGAACCGGCCGTCGGTGACCCGTACCGCGACCTTGGGTGGGCGGGGGTGCATGAGGGCCGGCGCGGCCGACAGGTCCATCTGGTAGGCGGCAGTGTTGACGAAAACCATCAGGTCTCCGGGGCGGGGCAGCGCCGGCAGCCGGACGAGGTGGTTGCTGACCATGTCGCGTTCCAGGCACAGGTTGCCGGCGAGGAAAACCTCGCAGGGGCCGCCGTCGGGCGTTCCGCGGTGCAGCACTGTCGGATCCAGCATGACCTCCTGGTCGGCCGGGGTGAGCATGTCGCGGCTCAGGTCCAGCGTCACCAGGGTGCTGCCGTCGGACGCCCGCTTGGTGAACTCGACTGCGGCGACGGTGAGGCCGGCGCCGTCGACGAGCGCCTTGCCCGGCTCGACCCACAGCTCCAGCATGCTCTCGCCGATGGTCTCGGCGACGGTGCGGCCACCGGTGAGCGGCCGGTCCAGCAGCTCGCGCAGTTGTTGCACGCCGGGGGTGGCGTTGGCGTAGCGGTGGAAGACCGGGGTGCCGCGCAGCGCGCCGGTCCGGTCGACCTGGTAGCCGAACGTGTAGTCGCCCCACCCGAGCCGGGGTCCGCGCCCGAGCAGCCCGCGCCGCAGCTCGCCGACGTAGGCGTCGAACTCGTCCGGGGCGGCCAGGTACGCCTGCCGGAATCCGCCGCCGATGTTGACCACCCGCGGGGTGAGTCCGTGGGTGTGGGCGCGTTCGACCAGACGCAGGGCGACGTCGACGGTGTGCACCTTCTCGTCGACGTCGGCGGTGTCCAGGTGGAACGAGACGCCGCGCAGGTCCACCGCGTCGGGGCGGGAGCGGATCAGGGTGAACACGTCGTCGAACTGCTCCGGTGTCATCCCGAACCGGCTGACGCGTCGGCCGCCGGCCAGGCGCAGCAGCACCGGCACCGGCCGCGCCGCCAGTTCGGTGAGGCGGTGCAGCTCCCACGGGTTGTCGACGTTGACCACCGGGCCGGCCGGGTCGACCAGCCGCCGCAGCAACCGTTCGCCCTTCGGCCCGGTGACCTCGATGCGGTCGTCGGGGAAGCCGCACTCGCGTGCCTGCGCGAGTTCACCGGCGGAGGCGACGTCGATGTCGACTCCCGCGTCGTGGGCCGCCCGCACCAGCGCCCGTGACTGGTTGGCCTTGTGCGCGTAGAAGATCCGGTACGGCAGACGGTAGCCGTCGAGGGCGTGCCGGAACGCCTCGACGTTGTCGGTCAGCACCTGGGGGAACACGACGTTGACCGGGGTGCCGTGCTGGGCGGTCAGGTCGAACAGTACGTCGGGCCGGTCGAGCAGTAACCCCGCCGGGGCGGTGAGGCGGGGCCGCGGTCCGCGCACTAGTCGGCCAGCACGGTGTAGCCGGAGTCGCGGACCGCCGCGAGCGCCCGCCGCCGGTTGCGCGGGCTGCGGAAGTCGGCGACGACGCGCTTGGACGCCAGGTCGACCTCGTGGACGGTGACGTCCATGGCTTCGAGGACACCGCGGATGGTCATCTGGCAGTGCTTGCAGTTCATGTCCGGCACGTGGAACACCCCGCCGGTGTCACCGTCGACGCTCGACGTGTCGTGCGGCTCCTCGACGACGTCGAGGCGGGCGACGACGGCGACGAACGTCTCGACGTAGGCGTCCACCACCGCCGGCAGCACGGTCGGCAGCGCCAGGCAACGGGGCCGCGTGCCCGGGTCGAGCAGCGCGTACTGCCGGGAGATCAGGTCGAGCTGGTCGTGGTAGCGGTGCACCGCGGCCTCGACGGTCAGCCCCTCCTCGCTGGTGGCCCGCGCCATCACCGCGTGCGCCTGCGCGATTGTCGCCTCCTTCATCCGCCGCAGCGTCTCGACGCTGCCTGCGGTGTAGCGCAGCGTGCCGTCCGGGGTGGCCTCCAGCCGCACCGGGATCATCCCGCGCCGGTAGGTGGAGGCCTGCAACTCCCAGTACCACTGGCTGGCCACCGCTGTGAACAGGCTCCCGCGGGCCATGGCGCGGGCGAAGGTCCCGGCGTCGTCGTGGGGTGTCTGCCCCGCCAGCAGGGCGTGCTGGGCGAGGGCCCGCCCGGTTGCCTCCACCCCGATGCGGAAGATGTCCCGCGGCTCCCGGTCGGTGGTGGTGCCGTCCAACACCGCCCGGTCGTCGTCCCCGAGGGCCGCGACGCGCGCGGCGAATCCCGGGCTGGCGTCCAGGCGCCGCCACAGCGCGAGCGTGGTCTCCCGGACCGCGATCGGCACGACCGGGCCGAGCCCGCCGGCCACGAAGTGCCCCGTGCTCGGCACGCCCGCGGAGTCGGTCCAGGTGATCCGGTGGGTGGCGCTGGTGACCTCGGCCGGGGTGCACGGCCGCATGAACCGCTCCAGGTAGAGCCGCTGGGACAGCGTCAGGTGACCGCCCGGCTCGGCGGCCAGCCGGTGTGACCGGAAGGGCACCGGTGCCGGCGCCGCCCACGGCGCCGTCGGCAACAGGTCGGATCCGGCGAGGTCGGCCAGGATCCGGGACGCGTCCGCGCGGTCGTAACGGGGGCTGGTCATGGGCGGTGGACCTCCTTCGCGATGTCCCGGACCAGGTCGGCCAGGCGGTCGACCTCGTCCGGGCTGGTGTAGGCGTGGGTGCTGACGCGCACGGAGTCCAGGTGGGCCGGTGCGCCCGGTAGGCAGTGGGTGCCGGTGCGCACGTACAGGCCGTGGGAGGCGGCCACGAACCCCACGTCGGCGGCCTCGATCCCGGCGATGCGGAACGAGACGATCCCGTAGCCGACGTCGCACGACGCCGCCGCCACCCCGGGCAGGAACTCGACCCCACGGACGGCGGCGAGCCGGTCGACGAGGCGGCGGGTCAGCGACCGGTCGTGCGCGGCGATCGCCTCGACGCCGATGTCGGTGACGACGTCGACGGCCGCGCCCAGCGTCGCGATGCCCACCAGGTTCGGGGTGCCGCCCTCCAGCAGCCGGGGCATGGCCGTGCCGCCGTCACCGCCGGGCAGGAACGGCATCAGCGTGTCGTGGTGCCGGCGGGCGACGTAGAGCGCGCCGATGCCGGGGGCGGCGAACATCTTGTGCCCGCTGAACGCCGCGAAGTCGGCCCGTAGCGCGCTGACGTCGACCCGCACGTGCCCGGCGCTCTGGCTGCAGTCGAAGCAGCGCAGCAGCGGTCGATCCAGCTCCTCCAGGGTGGTCAGCGAGCCGAAGACGTTGTGCAGGTGGCTGGTCGTGATCAGCCTGGTCCGGGGGCCGATCTTGGCTTCGACATCGGCGATGTCGGCCTCACCGACGGCAGTGACCGCGTAGGGGACGAGGTGGACGGTGACTCCGCGCCGCCCGAGGTGACGTTGCAGGTTGCGCCACGGCGCCACGTTCGACGCGTGGTCGAGCGGGTTGTAGAGGATCTCGTCGCCGTCGTCGAGGTTGGCCAGGCCCCAGCACAGCGCCACCGCGTTCAACGACGCCGTCGCGCCGGAGGTGAAGATGACCTCGTCCGGACCGGCGGCGCCGATCAGGCCGGCGATGCGGGCCCGGACGTCCTCCACCTGCCTTGCGGCGCGGGTGGCCCACGGGTAGGCGCCCCGGCCGGCGTTGGCGGTGCGGTCACCGAGGTAACGCCGCGCGGCCTCGATCACCACCGCGGGCTTCTGCGTCGTCGAGGCGGAGTCCAGGTAGGCCACTCCGGGGTTGGCGGCGAGGGCCGGGAAGCAGTCCCGAACCGTTCGGCCGCCGAGCAGCAGGGTCATTTCGCCTCCCGTCGACGCCCGGTGACGGCGGCATTCACCCTCATGCCCGTCCCTGCCTGTTGGTCGTCCCGCCGGCCAGGCGAGTTCCCCGGACATGATCGCCGATCGTGGTGCCCCGACTGCGGGTTGTCGCCGTCGTCGGCCGGCAGCGTCAACGTGACGGAGCGTGGCAGCCCCGTGGAGGTTGACGAGCTGTCGACGATGTGCGCACGCACCGCGACCGGATCGGGGGTGAAACCCCTGGTAGTCATCAGAACGAGGGAAAGTCGCGATCCGCGTGGAACCTCCGCCGGGGGCGTCACGACCATCACCACGGCGGGCGGTGGAGAGGTCTCCGCCGCCAGGGCCGTCACCGCGAGTGAGAGGGATGCGCCGATGCCACCCACCATCTCCACAACCGACACCCGTGTCGGGATCGTGCTCTGCGCGGGATGCTGCTGCGGGCGCACCGACCCGGAGGGCGCCGCGCCGCTGCGCGCCCTCTGCCAGGCGTCGCCCGACCTCGCCCGGGTGCGCACCAGTTCCTGCCTCGGCCGGTGCGACTACTCCGACGTGGTCGTCGTCCAACCCTCGCTTACCGGGCGTCGACGCGGCGGCCGTCCCGTCTGGTTCGGCTGCGCCGACGTGCAGACCGCGGCGCGGATCCGCGACTGGGTGGCCGAGGGCGGGCCCGGTGTCGCGCTGCTGCCCCGCGACCTGGCACTGCACAAGATCAGTGCGCCGGGCGCTGATGCGCCGCGAGCGCTCTGACGCCGCGTCGACCGCCCGACGCGGCGTAACCGGCTCACCCGCTGTGGGGCGAACCGACCCGCGGGAGGGCGTCACCGAGTGGGTCGGCGTCGAGGTCCATGCCCATCAGTTCGGCCTGGCCCCGCGCGCCGTGCCGCCCCCACCGCCACAGCAGCATGGCCAGCAGGAGAAGCATGCACGTCTCACCGATGGCCAGCGCCAGGTAGCCGCCGAGCCGCTGATCCGCGGCGAGGTCCCGCACCCAGGGCAGGTCCAGTCCGGTGTAGAGGTTCCCGCTGGCCGCACCGTTGCCGATCAGGTCGCCGCTGTTGAGGATCGCCGCCGCGAACGCCACACACAACGGCATGGCCGCCATCAGCGCGCCGAGGCGGAACAGCCCGGGGGTGGTGCGGGGGAGGGGATCGACACCGGCCACGAGCCAGGCGAACCCGAAGCCGATCACCAGGAAGACGGTGTGCACGGCGGTGTGGGCCCAGTGATAGCGGATCGAGAAGCCGAACAGGTCGGTGAAGTAGAGCAGGAACGGCGCCCCGGCGAACACCACAGTGCCGGCCAGCGGGTGGGTCAGCAGCCGGGCCACGATGCCGGTGCGTAGCGCCTCGGCCCACTCGCGCAGACCGGGCAGCCGACCGTCCGCCGCGGCGGGCAGGGCTGCCACCACCAGGGTGAACGGCGCGCCGAGGACCAGCAGCAGCGGCACCAGCATGCCCAAGAGCATGTGAGAGATGGTCTGCAGGCTGAACATGGCCGGGGCGTAGCGGCCCAGCCCGGACGAGGACACCACCAGCAGCGCCAGGCAGCCGAGGCTCCAGGCGAGACTGCGACCCAGTGGCCACCGGATCCCGGTACGGCGCAGCCGGCGGACCGCGACGAGGTAGCCGACTCCCAGGGCGACCGCCACCGGCGCGAACAGCACATGGAATCGCCATTGCCCCAGCAGCACCAGCGCGGTCGGCGCGTCGGTCAGCTCGTAGCCCAGCAGCGTCTCGTGCCCGGTGGGCTGGCGGAGTAGGAACTTCGGCGCCGACAGCCGGGTCAGGGCCACCGACAGCCCGTACGCGACAAGGAGCAGGATCAGCTCGGCGGCGACCAGCCGCAGCACCGACCCGGATCCGGTGACGGGCCGGCCGACCCGCCCGCTGAGCCGCACGAGCAGGAGCCCCAGGGTGGCCAGGACCGCGACCTTGGCGAGCACCACGGCGCCGTACCCGCTGGTCATGGCGGTCGTACCGGGGGCCAGGATGCCGGCGTCGAGCAGGCCGGAGGCGGCGACCAGCACCGCGCAGACCGCGGCGAGACGTCGATACCGGCGCCAGGCCTCCTCGCCGCGGCCGCCGCGGGCCCGCAGTACCGCCAGCAACGTGCCGACCCACACCGCGGCGGCCACCACGTGGATCATGAGCGCCAGGGTGGCCAGGTCGTGCCCGTCCTGGGAGGCGGAACTGCCGACGGTCAACGGCGGCAGCAGCCCGATCACGGCCACCACGAGCAACGCGGCGTGGGTTCGCCACTGCAACGCCCGCGCGGCGCCGACGGCGACCACCGCCGCGCAGCCGGCGGTGACCAGCCACGCCCTCGGCGCGCCGAGGGCGTCGACCAGGACGAGGAACGCGTCCGGTCGCAGCGCCCGGGACAACGGGAGGCCAGCCTTGTCCGCGGCGTCGACCGGTGCCAGGACCAGCGCGGCCGCGAGCCACACCGCGCCCGCCCGCGCCGCGGTCCGTCGCGCGGCGTACCCGGCCGGCGAGGCGACGCCGGAGGGCTGCGGCCGGGTGAGGAACGTCGCGAAGACCAGCGCGCCGACGCACACGGTCGCGCTGACCGTGGCCAGCAGCCGGAACAGTGCGGCGCAGGTGCGCGCCAGTTGACCCGGGTCGGCCACGCCCAGGGCCGCGTACGGTTGACCGACCAGGCCGGCCTGGACGGCGAGGCCGATCGCGAGCACCGCGAGCCCGCCGCCGGCCAGCCACACCCATCTGCCACGCGACCAGCGGGGGAGCGGGGCTCCGGCGGCGACGCGCCGCTCTGTCGGCCGGCTCGGGCGCTCACGCGACGGCGCGTCCTCCAGTTCGGTACCCATCAGCTGACCGACAGTCCTCTCCCGGTAGCGTCCTGACCGAATCGAATGTCGAGGGATGGCTGGCTGTCGCGTCTCGGCCGCGGGCGGCGAGATTCCTCACCCGGCACACGAGCGATCGTGAGATCAGATGACCTACTCGACACCGACCATCGGCGACGCCGTCTCCACCTGGAGCGCCGAACCTATCACCCTGGCGCTGGTCGCCGCCGCTGCCGCCGCGTACGCCTGGGGAGTGCTCCGGGTGCGCGCCGCCCATCCGGCGGGGCCGTGGCCATGGGGTCGGGCGGCCTGCTTCTACGCCGGGCTCGGGGTGATCGTCGTCGCCCGGCTGAGTCTCATCGGCACCTATGACGACGCGTTTTTCTGGATCCACATGATCCAACACCTGTTGCTGATCATGATCGCCCCGGTGCTGCTGATCCTCGGACGACCGCTGATCCTCGCCCTGCACTCCACCCGCAATCCCTGGCACACCAGGATCAAGCGGGTGCTGCGCTCACCCGTGGTCACGGTGCTCACCTGTCCGCTGGTGGCCGTTCCCGCCTACGCGGCGATCGTGGTGATCACCCACCTGACCTCGTTCAACACGCTCAGCATCGAGAACCCGGCAGTGGACGCGGCCGAGGAGTTGGCCTACCTGACGGTGGGTTACCTCTACCTGCTCTCCGGCTTCGGCGACGAGCCCATCCGGTGGCGGTTGTCCCGCCCCATCAAGATCGTGATCATTCTCTTCTCCATGCCGATCGACACGTTCACCGGCGTCGCACTGCTGATGACCACCACGCCCCCGTGGCCCGCCTACGCGCGGCACTACCCGGGCTGGGGCCCGGACCTACTCACCGACGTGCACTGGGGCGGAGCCATCATGTGGGTGGCCGGTGACGCGATCATGATGGTCTTCGTGGTCATCGCCGCGATTCCCTGGGTCCGCAACCTCGGCGGCGCCGGCGCCCGGTTGCGCTGGATCGAGGCGGCCCGCCGGCATAACATGGCCCGCTACCAGACGGCGTCGCCGGGACGGCCCGACGTGTCGCTGCGCCGCGACGTGGACGACGACGACATGGCGCTGGACGCCTACAACGACTGGTTGGCGCGGATGGCGGAACGCGATTCCGCACGCGCTCGCGAGGGATGACCGCCCGGTAGTTCGTGGACCCTCGACGGAGCGAATACTACGAGCGGTAGGATTCGGCCAGCGCGTCTCCCACGCCCGGGTCAGGCCGGCCCGACGGAAGCACACGGAGACGTTCGATCACTTCGAGGCCGCCGACCGCAGGTCACGTCGGCGGGCGCGCGACGCCGGGACACCCGACACGCGACCAGCCCCGACCAGAGACCGAGGCAGAGTTGAAGACTGTCACCGACACCCCGAACAGTGTCGAACTAGCCATCACCGGAATGACCTGCGGAGCGTGCGCGGCCCGGGTCGAACGCCAGCTCAACAAGCTCGACGGCGTCGAGGCGACGGTCAACTACGCGACGGATCGGGCCACGGTCCGGCTGGTCAAGCCGGTCCCCACTGCGGACCTGATCGCCAAGGTCGAGAAGGCCGGCTACCGGGCGGCTCCCGTCCGTAACGCCGACCCCGCGGACGAGGAGGACGCTCGCGTCGCTGACCTGTGGCGGCGGCTGATCGTCGCGCTGCTGGTCGGCGTGCCGCTCGCCGACCTGTCCATCACCCTCATCCTGGTACCGAGCATCCGCTTCTCCGGCTGGGAGTGGGTGCTGCTGGCGCTGGCGCTGCCGGTCGTGACCTGGTGCGCCTGGCCCATCCACCGGCGGGCGATCGCCGCCGCCCGGCACCGCACCAGCTCGATGGAGACCCTCGTGTCGCTGGGGGTGATCTCGGCGACTCTCTGGTCGCTCTACACCATCTTCGGACGCGACCGGGGCGAGGATCACCACGCCGGCGGCTGGGGGCTGCTCTTCCAGCCCGAGGGCTCCATCTATCTCGAGGTCGCCGCCGGCGTGGTCATCTTCGTCCTGGCCGGCCGGTTCTTCGAGGCGCGGGCGAAGCGGGCGGCGGGCGACGCCCTGCGCGGCCTCGCCGGTCTCGGCGCCAAGCACGCCACCGTGCTGCGCGACGGCGTCGAGCATCGGGTGCCGGCAGGGGACCTGCGCGTCGACGACGAGATCGTCGTGCGCCCCGGCGAGATGGTGGCCACCGACGGGGTGGTGCTCTCCGGCGCGAGTTCGATCGACACCAGCGCGATGACCGGCGAGTCGGTCCCCGCCGAGGTCGGCCCCGGCGAACCGGTGACCGGCGGGACGACGGTGCTGACCGGCCGCGTGCGTGTCCGCGCCACCCGGGTCGGCGGGGACACCCAGCTGGCGCAGCTGGTCCGGATGGTGGAGCGCGCCCAGTCCGACAAAGCCGACGTCCAGCGTGTCGCCGACCGTGTGTCCGGCGTCTTCGTACCGGCGGTCATCGCCCTGTCGATCGTCACCGGCGTGGGATGGGCGCTCGCCGGGGCGCCCGCCGAGCGGTTCATCGGCACCGCGCTGGCCGTCCTGATCATCGCCTGCCCGTGCGCGCTGGGCCTGGCCACCCCCACGGCCCTGCTGGCCGCGTCGGGCCGGGGAGCCCAGCTCGGCATCTTCGTCAAGGGACACCAGGCGCTGGAGTCGGCTCGCTCGATCGACACGGTCGTGTTCGACAAGACCGGCACCGTGACCACCGGCCGGATGGTGGTGGCCGACCTCTGGGTCGCCGACCACACCTCGCGCGCGAGCCTGCTCGCCCAGGCCGGAGCGGTGGAGAACGCCGCGGAACACCTCATCGCCCGGGCCGTCGCCGACTACGCCCGCGCCGAGGTCGGCGACCTGCCCGAGGCGGACGACTTCCGGGCGCTGCCCGGCCTGGGTGCCTGCGGCGTCGTCGCGGGCCGGCCCGTACTGGTCGGATCGCCCCGACTGGTGGAATCTTCCGGCATCCTGCTTGCGCAGGACGTGCGGGACCGGCGCGCGGCCTGGGAGAGCAAGGGCTGCACCTGCGTCCTCGTGGCGGTCGACGGAGCGGTGGCGGGCGCGCTGGCGCTGACCGACACGGTCAAGCCCAGCGCGGCGCCAGCGGTGGCGCGACTGCGGGCGGCGGGGCTGCGGACCGTGCTGCTGACCGGGGACAACCAGGCGACGGCGGCCGCGGTCGCCACCGAGATCGGCGTGGACGAGACCATCGCCGAGGTGCTGCCGGCGGATAAGGCGACGGTCATCGAGGGACTCCAGCGTGCCGGCCGCTCGGTCGCGATGGTCGGCGACGGCGTCAACGACGCTCCGGCGTTGGCCCGCGCCGACCTCGGCATGGCGATCGCGACCGGAACCGACGTGGCGATCGGCGCGGCGGACATCATCCTCGTGCGGGACGATCTGCGGACGGTGCCGGCCGCGGTGGTGCTGGCCCGGCGGACGCTGCGCACCATCCACGGCAACCTCGGGTGGGCGTTCGGGTACAACGTCGCAGCCCTGCCGATCGCCGCCGCCGGACTGCTCAGCCCACTGGTGTCCAGCGCCGCGATGGCGCTGTCGTCCCTGCTCGTGGTCTCGAACAGCCTCCGGCTGCGCAATTTTCGGCTGCCCTCCACCGACCGGACGGCGCGGACGAAGTAGCCACCCGCCGGGAACCGGACCCCACCGCGTGACCGACCTGTCTGCCGAACCCGTCGGACAGGGGAGGGTGCAACAGATGGTCGAGGTGCTCTGGCTTCGGTGGGTGCTGACGGTGCCCTTCGTCGCGACCGGCGTCCACTGCCTGGCCCGGTGCTGGGTCGAGGGGGTACGACGCCGTGCGCTTCGAGGTCCGACGGCCTGGCTGGTGGAGGTGACCCACCTCGCGATGAGCGCCGCGATGATCGCCATGGCGTGGGTCGGCGTCGGCTGGGACCGAACCGGTGTGCAGGCCGCGCTGTTCCTCCTGCTCGGCGGCGGGTTCGCGGCCCGCGCCGCGCTGGGCCCGGCGACCCCGGGCACCCGCACGGAACTCGGCCATGAGGTGGTCATGGCCGCGGCCATGACCTGGATGCTGCTGCGGATGGCCGACCATGCCGGTCACCACGGCCCGCACGAGTCGCACGCGGGCGGTGGCGGGTGGGAGAGCACCGGCCTGCCGGACGCACTGACCGTCGTGCTGCTGGTGCTGCTCGCCGGCGCGGCGGCTGTCTGGGCGCTCCGGCTGGTCGCCGCGCTCCGGGTGCCGCAGGGTCGGGCTCTGCTCGGCCGGGCCGGCGTCGTGGGCAGCCACCTGCTCATGTCCGCCGGCATGGCCGCCGCGACGGTCACCCTGCTGTGAGCGGTACGCAGGCCACCGCCCGGACGCCGACGACTGGCGGGAACTATTGCCCACCCGACGCGGACTAACCGAGCAGAGAAGTCCCTCCGGCCGCGATGATGGGCCGGCTGCTCCGATCGGACGGGCATGACCCCTACCTACGATCCCGTCACGGCGGCCCGACGGCGGCTGTCGTGACCAGCCTCGCGATCTTCCTGGCCATGATCGTTCTCGCCGCTGTGCTCATGCGGACCGTGGACCGCGGCGGAACGGACGACGAACCACCGGACCTCGGCCTCGAACCGACCGGCGCAGACAGCGGACTCGTCACCGTCAGCGCCGCGGTGGGCACGCGTTGCCGAATCGTCCCGCTCGCCGCCGGCCGGAACCGGACCCGCGCGACGGCGAAGAGCCTCCGGGAGCGGCCACGACCGGCCGGGCGCCGGACAGCTCCCGGACTCGCCGTGCACCACCAGGAGACGGCCGGACCGCCCCAACACGTGCTGCGTCCACTGGCGCGTCCGAATCACGCGGGGGAGACGATCCGCGCGTCCGGACCCCGGCGCCGCTCGCGGCCGCTGATCATCGGCACGGCTGTGGTCCTGCTCGCCGCGGTGACCGCCGCCGCGCTGCCCGCCGCCGCGGCGCGTCCGACCGCCGACCGCGACTTCTGTCCCCGCCGTACGTCGGTGACGATCAGCGACCGGGGACAGACCCTGGACGCCTGGCTCCGGCGCGACACCAGCGGCCTGTTCCTCCATCTCTGCTGGCGCGGCGCGGGCGGCGACGACGAGGTGGTCCGGTGGGCGGCGACCGCACACGACACCACCACCGACCGCCCCACCGGGGTGGCGGTGGTGCCCCTGACCAGCCGCACCGCGCTCGGTAATGCCAGTCTCGCCGCCGGCCGGTCCTGGACGCTGCGCTTCGAGGTGAGCACCAGGAGCGGGGGCCGCTCGCTGATGGCGACCACGGTCCGGACCTGACCGGCCGCGGGAACTCGCGGACGCCGCCGAGCGACCAATCTACGGTGGCGTGCCGCACCCGGACTCCGGCACGGACTGACGACCGTCGAGAAGGTTGGGACGATGCCGAAGACCCGCCCGAACAATCCGCGATCCGCCGCCACGCCGGAGCGCCGCTCCCAGCGCGACCGGCGGGCCGGTGGCAAAGCGGCCCGCGCGATGCAGAAGCGCGGCATGAGCACCAACACCAAGCTGACGTTGGGGCTGCTCGCGGTGGTGCTGATCGGCCTCACCGCGCTGTTCGTGGTCGTGCAGCGCCAGTCGGGCAAGGCCGGGCAAGTCTCCGCCGAGCGCCTGGTGCGGGCCGACAGCCACCGGATCAGCACCGCCGGCGACAGCCGGGTCACAGTGGTCGAGTTCCTCGACTTCGAGTGCCCCGCCTGCGGGCAGGCGTTCCCCCAGGTCGAGCGGCTTCGCACGGAGTACGCCGGACGGATCACCTACGTGGTGCGCAACTTCCCGCTGTCGGTGCACGCCAACGCGGAGAACGCCGCCCGGGCCGCCGAGGCCGCCGGCAAGCAGGACAAGTTCGAGCAGATGTACGTCAAGCTGTTCCAGACCCAGAGCAGCTGGGGCAACCAGCAGCAGGACCAGTCCGCCGTCTTCGCCGGCTACGCCGAGCAGCTCGGCCTCGACATGACCCGCTACCGCGCCGACGTGTCCGACGCGTCAACGGCCGACCGCATCCGGCAGGACCAGCAGGACGGCACCGCGGCCGGGGTCCAGAGTACCCCGACGTTCTTCCTCAACGGTGAACGCTTCGACGGCCCGGCGACGTACGCCGCGCTCAAGAACGCCGTCGACGCGGCGCTGAGCGAGTGAGCGCCGACACCCGCGTCGCGCCGGACCTGGGTGACCGGCCGGCCGCCGGCGGGGAGCCGTTCGCCGCCCGGATCGTGCCGTGGATCCTGGCCGTCGGCGGTGGCGTCGGGCTGCTGGCCGCGCTGACGCTGACCATCGAGAAGGTCAACCTGCTGACCGATCCGGCGTACCGCCCGTCGTGCAGCATCAACCCGATCCTGTCCTGCGGCTCGGTCATGGTCACGCCGCAGGCGTCGGCCTTCGGCTTCCCCAACCCGCTGCTCGGCATCGTCGGCTTCAGCGTGGTCACCACCATCGGGGTGCTGCTCCTGGCCCGCGTCACGCTGCCCCGCTGGTGCTGGCTCGGCCTCCAGGTGGGGGCCACGTTCGGTGTGCTGTTCGTGCACTGGCTGATCTACCAGAGCGTCTACCGCATCGGCGCACTGTGCCCGTACTGCATGGTGGTCTGGGTCGTCACGATCGCCATCTTCTGGTACGTCACGCTGCACAACCTGCACCACCGGCACCTGCCCGCGCCGGCGGCGTCGACGGCGTTGGTGCGGCTGCACACCGTCGGGCTCGCCGTGTGGTACCTGGTCATCGCGGTGCTGATCGGCATCGAGTTCTGGTTCTACTGGCGGACGCTGCTCATGTGAGCGGGGCGCGTCAACCGTTCATCAGCACCAGCATCGTCGCCATGCCCCCGGCCATGGCCGCGTAACTGGCCAGGTGCAGCCGGTGGCCGGCCACCGTCGCGGCGCGGTACAGCCACCACAGCGCCGTACCGGCGGCGAGCACCACGAACGCGACGTTCACCACGTCCGCCCACATCGGTGTCGCCGTCGGCCCCGCCGCGGCGTTGCCCCCGCCGTGCGAGTGTCCGGAGCCAGTGCCGCCGGCGGCCATCTCCGACATCAGCGTCGGCATCGCCGCGAGCATCCACATCATCGCCACGCCCATCGCCATGTGACCGAGCAGGTCGACACGGCCCGACGTGGCGCGCGCCCGCCGGTAGGCGGGCAGCAGCGAGAGGGCGAGGATCGCGAAGATGGCGACCTGCGCCCAGGCGACCACGCCCTCGACCAGCACCCACAGCATGAGGATCATCGCCGCGCTCATCACGCCGTGACTGATGTCAACCAGATCGACGTCGGTGAGTTCCCGGTCGCCGGCGGATCCCCGCCTGCGAATCAGGAGACCGGCGGCACAGACCAGGCCGGTCGCCAGGAACACAGCCGTCAGCACGGGAACCCACGGGGCCTCTAGCACGACTACAACCTAGCCAGCCGATCTGGAAAAAGAAAACGACGCCGACCGAGAGGGGCGACCTCCTTGACCGCCACCGAAACCGCCACGCCGCCCCCCGCCGAGGCGCCGTCGTCACCGGCCAGGCCCAGGAGGACCAACTGGTTCGCCGCGTTCTGGCGCTGGCACTTCTACGGATCGCTGATCGTCATCCCGGTGCTCTTCTGCCTCGCCGTCACCGGCATGACCTACATGTTCCGCGACGAGGTGGACTCCCTGACCCATCCCGGCGTGCTGAAGGTGTCTGTGACCGACGGCGCCGAACGCACGGCGCTGTCGGCCCAGGAGGCCGCCGTCCGCGCGGCGTTCCCGGACCGCCCCATCCTGTCCGTGCAGGACGGCGCCGGTGACCGGGCGACCCTCTTTGTCGCCGGGCTCGAGGACGGCGGCAGCACCAACATCTACGTCGACCCCTACACCTCCACCGTCACCGGCGAGCTCCGCCAGGACCAGCTCGTCTCCACCTGGGCCGAGCGCATCCACGGCGACCTGCTCATCGGCGAGGACGGCGCCGGCGACCGCATCGTCGAGCTCGGCGCCTCCTGGGCGATCGTGCTGACCATCACCGGGTTCATCATCTTCTTCCTCGGCCGCCGCGCCCGCAGCGGCGCACAGGCCAAGGGCAAGCGCGGCGCGCGGCTGCGCGGCTGGCACGCCCTCGTCGGACTTCCCGTCGGCCTCGGCATCCTGCTGCTGGTGATCTCCGGCCTGCCGTGGACCGGATTCTGGGGCGCCAAGGCCCAGCAGGTGGCCGTCCAGGGCGGCTCCGGGCTCTGGGGTGAGGATCCCGGCGCGGAGTCCACCATCCGCCAGCAGATCGAGGACACCGACGGCCAGTCCGCTCCCGCCGGATGGGCCGCCGGCAACGCCCCGCAGGGCACCAGCACCGGCGCCGGCACCCCGATCTCCATCGACAAGGCGGTCACGGCCGCGCAGACCCAGGGCGCCCCCGGCCCGTACCTGATCATGTATCCGGATGGCGACAAAGGCGTGTTCAGCGTGATGAGCAGCCAGTGGTACAACGTCGGCAACCCGGCCGAGTCCGACGTCAGCAAGGAGCGGACCATCCACGTCGACCAGTACAGCGGCGACGTGGTCGGCCAGTACGGCTACGACGACTACAGCGCCGCGGCGAAGGTCGTCTCCCAGGGCATCGCGCTGCACGAGGGGCGACGCCTCGGCACGCTCAACACGGTCCTGTCCACGTTCTTCTGCCTCGCGGTGATCTTCATGTGCGTCACCGGTCCGATGATGTGGTGGACCCGTCGCCGAACCGCCTCCGGCCTTGCCGCGCCCCGGGCGAAACTTCCGGTCTGGGGCAACTGGACCCTGCTCGGCGCGATGGTCGTACTCGGTGTCTTCCTGCCCCTGTTCGGCTTGTCCCTGTTGATCGTCCTCGCCTTGGACCAGTTCCTGATCCGCCGGCTCCCTCCACTGCGGAGCTTCTTCGGCACCGTCTGACCCTGACGACCGACCGATTCCCCATGTGCCACCGACAGAGGAGTAACAGTCCACCCATGGTACGAGCCGTTCCGCCGCTGATTCCTGACTCTTACTCCCGTCCCGTCCGGGCAGTGCTGGCCCTGTGCGGCGTCCTGGCGCTCGCGGCCTGTTCCGGCACGAAGGTGGCGGATGCGCCGACCGCGGCATCGAGCGCGTCCGTTGCCCCCGGGGCGCGGACGACCTATCCGCTGACCATCGACAACTGCGGCCGTGAGGTCACTTTCACCCAGGCGCCGCGCCGGGTCGTGCTCCTCAACGGGGCGTCGGTCGCGGAGGTCGAGTCCCTGATCGCACTCGGGGTGCAGGACCGGATCGTGGCGAACAGCCAGCGCTACGGCGTGTCCGACGACCCGGCCATGGTGGCCAAGATCGATGCCATCCCGACCGGCGGCGTGAAGATCAACCAGAACTTCGAGGTGCCCCGCGAGCAGGTCTTGGCCCAGTCCCCGGACCTGGTCATCTCCACCTGGGCGGGCGGGTTCGACAACAAGATCGGTTCGATTTCCCGGGACGAGCTGGGCAAGGCCGGTGTCAACAGCTTCGTGACGCCGTCCAACTGCGCCAACGGCGCCACCGCACCGCGACCGCAGGACGTCACGACGTACGCGAAGCGGTCGGTGGAGTCGTCGTTCGACCTGCTCACCCAGCTCGGGCTGGTCTTCGACGTGCAGGGCAAGGCGGCGCAGATCGTGCAGGACACCCGCACCGCGCTCGCCGCGCTCCCGGCGCCGGCCAGCGAACGCAAGCGGGTGCTGGTCGTCTATCCGGGCATGTCGGCGGCCATGGGGCTCAAGGTGCCGACGGTGTTCGCCGGCGGGATCTTCGACGACATCGTCAACCGGGCCGGCGGCGTCAACGTGTTCGCCGGCCGCACCGACCAGCAACTCGCCGCGATCAACGCCGAGGCCCTCGCCGCCGCGAACGCGGACGTCCTGGTGATCGGCCTCTACCAGCCGAGCGACGACGCGAAGACGTACGCCGAGCAGTTGTTCAAGCAGTTCCCGCAGTGGCCGGCGTCGAAGACGAAGACCTACACGTCGGTGTCGGACAGCTTCTATCTCGGGCCGCTGAACGCGGTCGCGGTCAAGCGGATCAGCGACGCCGTCCAGGCCACCGGCTGAGCGGAGACGACACCGGTATTCCGGGCTGGGCCGTCCGGCGACACCGGCGGCTCGGCCCGGAACGCCTGGCCGCAGGTCCACGGCGTGCACCCAGTGACGCGCGGCGTCTCATCCCCGAACGGAGGCACCACCATGAGCACGACGTTCGACGAATCCGAACCGGCCGACGAGCAGCCCGTACCTGACGGCCGGCTCACCGCACCGCTCGACCCTCCCGCGACGGGTGACATCACTGTCGCGTTCCTCATCTCTCCCGGAACGGAACTCGTCGACCTCGCCGGGCCGTGGGGCGTCTTCGAGTACGTCCACCTCGCCGACGGGCGCAACCCGTTCACGCTCTACACGGTGGCTGCCACGACCGATCCGGTCCGCATCTCCGCCGGCATGGTCCTGGCGCCCGGCCACGATCTCGACAGTGCGCCGACGCCGGACATCGTGGTGGTGCCCGCCATGGACACCGGGAAACTGGCCCCCGGGATGCTGGAGTGGCTGCGCCGTGTCCACCAGGACACCTCGGTCACCATGTCCGTCTGCAACGGCTCGTTCGTGCTCGCGCAGGCTGGCCTGCTCGACGGCCGGACCGCGACCGCCCACCACGGCGGCTACGCCGCGCTCCGGGCCGCCTTCCCGGACGTCACCGTCGTCCGAGGCCGCCGCTACGTCGAGGACGGCAGGATCGCCACCGCCGGCGGGCTCACCAGTGGCATCGACCTCGCACTGCGAATCGTCGAACGATACTTCGGCCGGGACGTCGCTCGGCAGACCGCCACCGAACTCGAATACCAGGGCACCGGCTGGATGCACCCGGGCAGCAACAGCCAGTTCGCCGGGAGCCCGGAAAGCGCACCGGACCGGCCGCTGTGCCCGGTGTGCGAGATGCCGGTGTCACCCGACACCTCCCGCACGGCCGAGCACGACGGCGTCCGCTGGTACTTCTGCGGATCCTGGTGCGAGCGGCAGTTCAAGGAAGCACCGGACCGGTTCGTCGGCGCCGGCTGACGTCACACCGAGCGCTCCGCATCCGCTGGCGGCCCCAGCGGGTCCGGGGTGTCGCCGGACGCCTGCGCGCACCACCGCCTGCGCAAGGGCTGGTGAGGACGTCCGCGATGCCCTCACCAGCCCTCGCCGGGCCAGCCTCTCAGGGCTTGAGCGCCGCGGTCAGCCGCTCGGTGTTGGTCCGAAAGACGGTGAGCAGGTCGAGGTCGGCGCCGGGATAGTTGACGATGTCGACGCGTGCGGCGCCGGCGATGTCGGGGTTGGCGCCGGGCAGGTGCGCGTTGGCCAGGACCAGCGTCGGCTTCTTACCGGTCAGGTCGGCCAGTTGGCTGGGCGTGACCGGCTGTGGTCCGTAGGTGCCCACGACCGGGATGCCGGCGAAGTCGCCCCAGTAGGCCATGAACACGTGCGACACGGCGGTCGCCCGGCCAGCAGCCGCCGTCTTGGCCCGGGTGGACAGGGTCTGGTACTCGGTGGTGAACGAGGAGGTCCAGGTGTTCGCGGCCGCTTGGGTGCCGAACATCGCGGCGAGTCGCGTCACCTCCGCGGTGATCGCCGTCGGGGTGTTCTCCAACTGCACGGGCACCAGCTTGCCCCCGCCGCCCGCGGCGTCCTTGAGGCGGGCGGCGAAGCCGTCGAACTCGGCGAACAGGATGTAGTCGGCGCTGACGACGGCGCTCAGGTCGCTGGGCTTCGGGTCGTAGTCCGGCGGGTGCTGCACGCTGGCCGGCGCGACGACGGTGATATCGGTGGCGCCGGCGGCCTTGGCGAGTGCGCCGACCCACGTGGTGGACGCGACCACCCTCGGCCCCTTCACCGCCGTCGACGCGCCGCCGCTACCGGCCGGCGCCGGGTCGTCAGTGCTGCCACATCCGCTGGCCAGCAGGGACAGGGTCGCCACCGCGCTCAGCGCGGCGGCCCGGATCGATCGCATCACGTGCTCCTTCGGGAATCAGGTAGGTGAGCAGGGTCAGGGTCCCGGCGACGAGGACGAGGACGGGCCCGGGAGGCTGGTCGAGAAGCAGCGCGGCGGCGAACCCGGCGCCGTTGCCGACGACGCCGAGCGCGACTGCCCACACCACCATCGAACGCAGGGACCGGCCGAGGTTGCGGGCGCCCAGGGCGGGCAGGATGGTCAGGGCGTCGACCAGCAGCGCCCCGGTCAGCCGGATCGACGCGCCGATGGCCACGGCGACGACCACGAGCAGGGCGAGTAGCAGCGGTCCGGCGGCGACTCCGGAGCACAGGGCCAACTCCCGGTCGAACAACAGCAGCGCGAGGTGCCGCCGCCACCGCCAGAACAGGACGTGGACGATCACCGTCAGACCGCCGAGCACCACCAGGTCGACCTCGCGGGTGGCGAGGATGGACCCCCACAACAGCTCGAACGCGCCGGTGGCGTTGACGCCGGACACCGACAGCACGAGCAGCGCGGCGGCGATGGCGAAGGTCATCAGCAGACCCATCGCCCCCGGCAGGCCGGTGGGTCGTCGGGCCAGCGGCGCGACACCCGCTCCGGCGAGCGCGCAGGCGGCCAGGCCACACAGCATCGGGTCCAGGCCGGTGAGCAGGCCGACGGCGATGCCGAGCAATGCCACGTGCATCATCGCGAAGCGGACGGCGATGATGTCCAACCCGATGATGAACACCCCGACGACCGGCAGGCCGACGGCGGCGATCAGCAGGCCGATCCCGG
Organism: Micromonospora sp. WMMD975; assembly: GCF_029581215.1. Lineage (NCBI taxonomy): Bacteria > Bacillati > Actinomycetota > Actinomycetes > Micromonosporales > Micromonosporaceae > Micromonospora > Micromonospora sp. WMMD975. The sequence goes on along the minus strand of NZ_CP120739.1, from coordinate 3,448,211 downwards.
AGCGCTGCACGGCGGGAAGGCTGAGCAGATCGAGCATCTGGTCCACGGCTCAGATCACCCGCAGCCGGCCGGCGGCCATCTCGGCCACCCGGTCACAGGCACGGGACATCGCCCGGTCGTGGGACACCACGACCACCGTCACCGGCAACGCGGCCAGCAGCGCGGCAACCTGCTCCTGCCCGTCGAAGTCCAGGGCGGCGGTCGGCTCGTCGGCGAACAGCACCCGGGCGCCGGCCGCGACCGCGCCGAGGGCACGGGCCAGGAACACCCGCTGCAACTGCCCTCCGGAGAGGGTGTGCAGCGGGCGGCGGCCCAGCCCCGCGACACCGAGACCGGCGGCGGCGTCCCGCGCGGCCCCGGGTCCGCCGCCGCTGTCGAGCAACTCGTCGACCAGCAGCGGGAAGCGGCCCGCGGCGAGGCGCTGCGGCACCCAGGCCACCTCCCGCCTGCGCCGAGCCCACTCCGCGCCGCGCCGCGCCTCGAACCCGTCCACGCCGACACCGCCGCCGGCCAGGGGATGCAGGCCGAGCGCCGCGCGCAGCAGGGTCGTCTTGCCGGAGCCGTTGGCGCCGGTCAACGCCACGTGCTCACCCGGGTCGACGACCAGATCCACCGCGTCCACCGCGGTCCTGCTGCCGTACCGGCAGGTGACGGCCCGGAATGTCACCGCGGCGGCGCTCACTCGACCGGCCTGTGCCCGGTGGGTGGCCCGCAGTTCCTTTGCCCGCCCGTCCATCCGGCCGTCGCGTCGTGCCGGGCTTCGCCTCTCACCTGAACCTCCACGCGTGGCCTCCCCGTGTCGCGCCACAGCGCTCACCCGACATCCCGATAGTCGGAGGCCACCCGATCGCGGTTCCCGCGACTTCTGCGGGACCGTGCGGGCAGGGCCGTCCGGCCGTGCCCGGGGGGATGGCCCGGACGCGCCAACTGGCCAGGCCGGGTGACCGCTCTCGTGCGGCCACCCGGCGACGCGCTCAGCCCTTCCGTACCTCGGCCGCCGCCGCGACGAGGCGCCGTAGGGACGCCTCGACCTCGGGGTAGCCGCGGGTCTTCAGGCCGCAGTCGGGGTTGACCCAGAGCCGGTGGGCGGGCACCGCGGCGACGGCGCGGCGCAGCGCGTCGACGACCTCGTCGTGCGGCGGTACGCGGGGGGAGTGGATGTCCCAGACGCCCGGTCCGACGCCGCGGTGGTAGCCGATGGTGGCGAGGTCGTCGAGGATCTCCATCTTGGAGCGGGACGCCTCGATGCTGGTGACGTCGGCGTCGAGGGCGTCGATGGCGGCGATGACCTCCCCGAACTCGGAGTAGCACAAATGGGTGTGGATCTGGGTGTCGTCGGCGACGCCGCTGATGGCCAGCCGGAACGCACCGACCGCCCAGTCCAGGTAGGTCTGCTGGTGGGCGCGGCGTAGCGGCAGGGTTTCCCGCAGTGCGGGTTCGTCGACCTGGATGACGCGGATGCCGGCGGTCTCCAGGTCGCGGCACTCGTCGCGCAGGGCGAGGGCGACCTGGTCGGCGGTGTCGGCGAGCGGCTGGTCGTCGCGGACGAAGGACCAGGCGAGGATGGTGACCGGTCCGGTGAGCATGCCCTTGACCGGTTTGCTGGTCAGGGACTGGGCGTAGGTGGACCAGGCGACGGTCATCGGCGCCGGGCGGGCGACGTCGCCGTGGATGATGGGTGGACGCACGCAGCGGGTGCCGTAGGACTGCACCCAGCCGTGGTCGGTGGCGGCGAACCCGTCGAGCTGCTCGGCGAAGTACTGGACCATGTCGTTGCGTTCCGGCTCGCCGTGCACGAGGACGTCCAGGCCCAGGTTCTCCTGCAGTTGGATGACGTGGGCGACCTCGGCGCGCATCCGCGCGGTGTAGCCGGCGTCGTCGAGGGTGCCGGCCCGGCGGGCGGCGCGGGCCGCGCGCAGCTCGGGGGTCTGGGGGAACGAGCCGATCGTGGTGGTGGGCAGCGCGGGCAGGCCGAGGCGGCGCTGCTGGCGGGCGGCCCGGTCGGAGTAGTCGCCGCGCCGCCGGTGCTCGGGGCGTAGCGCGGCGAGGCGTCCGCGGATATCGTCGCGCCGCCAGGACGCCGGTGTGGCCGGCGGTGGTGCCGGCACGGCGGTGGTGCCGTCGCGCAATGCGCGCCCGAGCAGGACGACCTCGTCGAGCTTCTGCCGGGCGAACGCGAGCCGTTCGGACAGCCGAGGGTCCAGGCGGGTCTCCGCGCTCAGGTCGACCGGGACGTGCAGCAGGGAGCAGGATGTGGACACCGCGACGTGGTCGGCCAACGCGGCGACGGTGGCTCCGGCGGCGACGGCGGCCCGCAGATCGGTACGCCAGATGTTGCGGCCGTCGACGAGGCCGGCGACGATCGTCTTCCCGCCGAGCGGGCCGGCGCCGGCCAGCCGTTCGAGGTTCCCCGGACCGGCGACGAGGTCGACCCCGATCGCGTCGACCGGGGTGTCGAGCAACGCCGGGAGGGCGTCGGCGAGGTCACCGAAGTAGGTGGTGACGAAGATCCGCGGCCGGTTCGGCAGGTCGCCGAGGCGCCGGTAGGCGCGGTGCAGGCCGTCGATTTCGGCCGGGGTGCGGTCGGCGACGTAGGCGGGCTCGTCGAGTTGCACCCACGGCACACCCGCCCCGGCGAGCGCGGTGAGGATGCCGGCGTAGGTGTCGACCAGGTCGTCGAGGCGGGCGAACGGGTCGGCGCCCTTGGCCAGCAGCAGGAACGTGGCCGGACCGATCAGCACCGGGCGGGTGGTGATGCCGAGCGCGCGGGCCTCGGCGTACTCGCTCAGGGCCTTGGCCGGTCGGGCGGTGAAGGAGGTGTCGGGGTCGATCTCCGGCACCAGGTAGTGGTAGTTGGTGTCGAACCACTTGGTCAGCTCCAGCGCCGGTTCGGTGTCGACGCCGCGGGCCATCGCGAAGTAGGTGTCGAGTTCGTCGAGACCGAGGCGGGCGAACCGGTGGGGGATCGCGCCGAGGGCGACGGCGGTGTCGAGCATCTGGTCGTAGTAGGAGAAGGTGTTCGACGGGATCGCGTCCAGGCGGGCGTCGCGCAGCGTCCGCCACACCTGCGCCCGCAGTTCGGCGGCGGTCTCGTGCAGGCCGGTGGCGTCGAGCGTGCCGGCCCAGTAGGCCTCGACCGCCTTCTTCAGCTCGCGGCGCGCGCCGATGCGCGGGTAGCCGAGCACGGTGCTCTGGCCGAATGAGGTTGTCACGGGTGGTCCTTCCCTCGAGGTGCCTGGCGACCTCTCGGGAGGGAGAAGCGGATACGACGGGCGTACCGGCTTTCCGCCCTGGCCCTCCCGAGAGGCCGCCGACGGCGCGCACCGGACGGCGCGCGCGGCGCTGGCAGGTCTTCGGACTCGCGGGCATGACACGAGGTCGCCTACTGGCCGTCGCTTCCCGGACCTCTTCGGTCCAGTGCTTCGTTGACGGCGGTCGTTCCCACTCACCGCTGCGGGGCAGTCCCGGTCTCGCACCGGGTTCCCTCTTACGACGCCCACCCGCCGAAGCGGGAAGGCGAACCAGCACCGCGCACGATCGTACGACGACGGAGCGACGGGTGAGCGGTCGTGTCCGAGTCGCGGGACACCTCGACGGCGCCGATCAGGACGCGACGAGACCGGCGTCACCCGCCCCGACCTGCCACACGGGCCACGTTCGGACGACTGGCTACGATGGCGGCAGCGCTGGTTCATCCGGTCGGCGACGGCCGGATGTCGTAAGAGGGAACCCGGTGGAAGTCCGGGACTGCCCCGCAGCGGTGAGTGGGAACGACCGCCGTCATCAGCACTGGGCCACCGGCCTGGGAAGCGACGGCCAGTAGGCGACCGAACCCGGTCCGGCCCGCGAGTCCGAAGACCTGCCCGCGTCGCGCGCACCACCGGTGCGCGCTGCCGTCGACCTCGCGGGTGGGTCGGGCGGGTGTCACGCCGTACGCGATCCGTCGGCGTGCCCTCGACGCGCGCCCTCCGGTCGGCGGTCCACCGCATCGAGGACGGACCCGCACAGTGCCCGACACCATCACGCTCGCCGGACGACCACCGTCGGCGTCGAACCTGACCCTGTCGCAGATCATGGACCAGCACCACACCAACCTGATGGGTACGGTGCACGGCGGCCGGATCCTCAACCTGATCGACTCGGTCGCCGGGGTCGTCGCCGCCCGCCACTCCGACGGCCCGGCGGTCACCGCCGCCATCGACGAGACCGCGTTCCTGCGCGCGGTCCGGGTGGGCGACGTGGTCCACGTCGACGCCCGGATCACCTGGGCCGGCCGCAGCTCGATGGAGGTGGCGGTGAAGGTCAGCGCGGACCGCTGGGACCGGGCGGTGCCGCCGGTCGACGTGGCGACGGCGCATCTGGTGATGGTGGCCGTGGACGATCACGGCGACCCCCGTCCGGTACCGCCGCTGTTGCCGGAGACCGATGGGGACCGGCGGCGCTACCGGGAGGCGCGGATCCGGCGGGAGCATCGGCTGTCGCTGCGGCGGGCGCTGCTCGACGGCGCCGGGGAGGGCTGAGCGATGCTCGGACTGTCCGTGGCGACCCTCGCCGGCTACCTCGCCGCGATCGTCGTCCTCATGGTCACCCCCGGTCCGGACATGATGTTCGTGCTGGCCAACGCCACCCGCTACGGCGCCCGGTCGGGCGTCGTCGCCGCGCTGGGCGTCGCCGCGGGGGAGGCCGTGCACGTGGCGGCGGTGGTCGGGGGACTGGCCACCGTGATCAGCGCGTCGCCGACGTTGTTCACGGCGATCCGATGGGCCGGCGCCGCGTACCTGATCGTGTTGGGTGTCCGGGCCGCGCGCCACCGCGATCCGATGGCCGTCACCGGTCCGGACCGTGGCGCGTCGCCCGGTCGGGCCTTCCTGCGGGGTCTGGTGACGAACCTGCTCAACCCCAAGATGATCCTGTTCAGCGTGGCGTTCCTGCCCCAGTTCGTCGATCCGGGCGCCGGCAACGCCACGGCGCAGCTCGTCCTGCTCGGCGCCCTGTTCGTCACCGTGCAACTCGCCGTGGACGTCACCCTCGGCGCGGGCGCCGGCCGGCTCGCCCGCCGGTTGGCCGACCAGCGGTGGTCGCGGCAGATCAACCGGCTCTGTGCGGTCGCGTTCATCGCTCTCGGTGTCCGCCTCGCGTTGAGCTGACACGCCGCCGCCGGACAGGGCGGCGTGCAGTCCGGCCACCTGGGCGTCGTTCTCACCCTTGCAAGACGGCGTCGGGAATCGTGGCGCGGGTCAGGACGGCGTTGGGGTCGGCGCCGAGAGTCAGCGCTGACGGGCCCACACCTGCGCGGACGAGAAGATCACCGATGGCGGCGATCATGGCGCCGTTGTCGGTGCAGAGTCGGGGTGCGGGGACGCGCAGGGTGATGCCTGCGGCGTGGCAGCGCTGTTCGGCGAGGGTGCGCACGCGGCTGTTGGCGGCGACGCCGCCGACGAGCAGCAGGGTGTCGATGTCGTGGTCGTGGCAGGCGGCGACGGCTTTGCGGGTGAGCGTGTCGGCGACGGCTTCCTGGAAGGAGGCGGCGATGTCGGCGACGGGCAGGGGGCCGTGGTGGCGTTCGGTCCAGCGGGCGACGGCGGTTTTCAGGCCGGAGAACGAGAACCGGTAGGGCGGGTCGACGCGTGCGGTCATGGGACGGGGGAAGGCGATCGCGGTGGGGTCGCCGTGGCGGGCGGCGGCGTCGATGGCCGGGCCGCCGGGGTACGGCAGGCCGAGCAGCCGGGCGACCTTGTCGAAGGCTTCGCCAGCGGCGTCGTCGGCGGTGTCGCCGAGGTGGACGACGGGGTCGCGGGCGAGGTCGCCGAGGAGTAGGAGGCTGGTGTGGCCGCCGGAGACGATCAACGCGACGCTGCGCGCGGGGAGGGGGCCGTGGTCGAGGACGTCGACGGCGGCGTGGCCGGCCAGGTGGTGCACGCCGTAGAGGGGGACGCCGAGGGTGAGGGCGTAGGCCTTGCCGGCGGCGAGGCCCACCTGTACGGCGGTGGCGAGGCCGGGGCCGGCAGTGGCGGCGATGGCCTCGATGTCGGCGAAGCCGAGGCCGGCGCGGTCGAGGGCGTGACGGACCATCGGGGCGATGGCGTGCAGGTGGGCGCGGGCGGCGATCTCGGGCACGACGCCGCCGAAGCGGGCGTGTGCGTCCATGCTGGTGGCGAGGGCGTCGCCGAGCAGGACACCGTCGGCGACGATGCCGACGCCGGTCTCGTCGCAGGACGTTTCGATGCCGAGGACGACCGGCACCGCTCAGTCCTGTCCGACGCCGACGCCGGGGTGTTCGGCCGCGGCGGCGAGGAGGCGTTTGCGGGTGCGGGCGGGCAGCCGGTCGACGTAGGCGAGGCCGTCGAGGTGGTCGACCTCGTGTTGCAGGCAGCGGGCGAGGGTGCCGGTGCCGTCGATGCGCACCGGCCGGCCGTGCAGGTCAAGGCCGGAAACGGCGGCGGTGGCCGGGCGGGTGACCTCGGCGTACTGGCCGGGCACGGACAGGCAGCCCTCGCTGTCGGTGACGAGATCCCGCTGCTCGGGCAGGTGCAGGACCGGGTTGATCACGTGGGCGACGGTGTGGGCGCCGGTGGCGTCGGGGCAGTCGAGGACGAAGATCCGGGCGTCGACGCCGATCTGGTTGGCGGCCAGGCCGACGCCGTGGGCGGCGTACATGCTGGCGAACATGTCCGCGACGAGCTGCGCGAGGGCGTCGTCGAAGACGGTCACCTCGGCGCAGCGGCGGTGCAGCACCGGGGTGCCGTATCGGGTGATGGATTGTGGGGTGCCGGTCGGTGTCTGCACAGTCGCCCATACTATGCAATTGCCAAACAGTTGCAGTAAGGGATGGGTGGTATGCGGACGGCGGAGATCAAGCGGCGGTTCCTCGCCCACTTCGAGGCGAACGGGCACGCCGTGGTGCCGTCCGCTCCGCTGCCCGCCATCAGTGACCCGAACCTGCTGTTCATCAACGCGGGCATGGTGCAGTTCGTGCCCTACTTCCTGGGCCAGCAGACGCCGCCGTACCAGCGGGCGACGAGCGTGCAGAAGTGCCTGCGGACGCCGGACATCGACGAGGTCGGCAAGACCAGTCGGCACGGCACGTTCTTCCAGATGAACGGCAACTTCTCCTTCGGTGACTACTTCAAGTCCGGGGCGATTCCGCTGGCCTGGGATTTGGCCACGAAGTCGGTCGAGGCGGGCGGTTTCGGGCTGGACCCGGAGCGGATCTGGGCGACGGTCTACCTGGACGACGACGAGGCGTACGACATCTGGCGTGCCACGGGTGTGCCGGCGGAGCGGATCGTGCGTCGGGGCAAGGCGGACAACTTCTGGTCGATGGGCATTCCCGGGCCGTGCGGGCCGTGTTCGGAGCTGTACTACGACCGGGGCCCGGAGTACGGCCGCGAGGGTGGTCCGGAGGTCGACGAGGACCGTTACCTGGAGTTCTGGAACCTGGTCTTCATGCAGTACGAGCGGGGGCCGGGCACCGGGAAGGAGGACTTCCCGATCCTCGGCGACCTGCCGGCGCAGAACATCGACACCGGCATGGGCCTGGAGCGGATGGCCTCGCTGCTGCAGGGTGTGGACAACCTCTACGAGATCGACGAGGTCAAGCCGATCCTGGACCGGGCGGCCGAGCTGACCGGGAAGCGGTACGGCGCGCACTCCGGGCACGCGGCCAACCAGTCGCATCCGGACGACGTGCGGCTGCGGGTGGTCGCCGACCACGTGCGCACCGCGTTGATGTTGATCGGCGACGGGGTGACCCCGTCGAACGAGGGGCGTGGCTACGTGCTGCGGCGGATCATGCGCCGGGCGATCCGGTCGGTCCGCCTGCTGGGCTACCAGGAATCGGCGCTGCCGGAGCTGCTGCCGGTGGCGCGGGACTGCATGGCCCCGTCGTACCCGGAGCTGGCCGAGGACTTCGGCCGGATCTCGCAGTACGCGTACGCGGAGGAGGACGCGTTCCTGGCCACGCTGCGCGCCGGCACCACGATCCTGGACACCGCGATCGCGGAGACGAAGTCGGCGGGCAAGCCGGCGCTCTCCGGTGACAAGGCGTTCCAGTTGCACGACACGTACGGCTTCCCGATCGACCTGACCCTGGAGATCGCGGCCGAGCAGGGCCTCCAGGTCGACGCGGACGGCTTCCGCCGGTTGATGGCCGACCAGCGCGGCCGGGCCAAGGCCGACGCGCAGGCCCGCAAGACCGGGCACACCGACCTGTCTGCCTACCGGCGGATCGTCGACACGGCGGGCCTGACGGACTGGCGCGCCTACACCGACCTGACGACCGAGTCGACGATCGTGGCGATCCTGGCCGACGGCGAACCGGTGCCCGTCGCGTCCGAGGGACAGATCGCCACAGTGGTCCTGGACGTCACCCCGTTCTACGCCGAGTCCGGCGGACAGGCCGCCGACGCCGGGCACCTCACCGGCCCCGACGGCGCGGGCGAGGTGATCGATGTGCAGCGCCCGGTCAAGGGGCTCGTCGCCCACCAGGTCCGCGTCACCGCCGGGCACCTGACGGTCGGCGCCCGCCTCACCGCGCGCGTCGACGCGAGCTGGCGCCTCGGTGCCCGACAGGCGCACTCCGGCACCCACGTGCTGCACGCCGCGCTGCGGCAGGTCCTCGGCCCGACCGCGTTGCAGTCCGGCTCCTACAACCGGCCCGGCTACCTGCGGCTGGACTTCGCCTGGCCCGGCGGCCTGTCCCCGGCCACGCGCAGCGAGGTCGAGGACGTCGCGAACCAGGCGCTGCGCGACGACCTGCCGGTCACCGCGCAGGTCATGCCGCTGACCCGGGCCCGGGACCTAGGTGCCCTGGCCCTGTTCGGGGAGACCTACGACGAGCAGGTCCGGGTCGTCGAGATCGGCGGCGCCTGGTCCCGGGAGCTGTGCGGCGGCACCCACGTGACCCACTCCAGCCAGATCGGCCTGCTCGCGCTGACCGGCGAGTCGTCCGTCGGCGCCGGTCACCGCCGCGTCGAGGCGGTCGTCGGCCTCGACGGGCTGCGCTACCTCACCCGGGAACGGGACCTCGTCACCCAGCTCGCCGCGCAGCTGCAGGCACCGCGCGAGGACCTACCCGAACGCATCGGCGCGCTGCTCGGCCGCGCCAAGACCGCAGAACGCCGCGCCGACCAGCTCACCCGCGAACTCACCGCGCAGCGCGCCCGACGCCTCGCCGCCGACGCGGTACGCATCAACGGCACCCGCCACGTCGCCGTCGTCGCCGCCGACGGCGAGGACCCACGGCAGCTCGCCGAGCTGATCCGCGCCGCGCTACCCCAGGACCAGCCCGGCGTGGTGGCGGTCGCCGCGTCCGCGCCACGCAACACCCGACTGGTCGTCGCCACCACCGCGGCGACGCCGGACCCGCTCGGCGCCGTACACCTGGTCAAGGCCACCCTCGACGGGCGCGGCGGCGGCACCGCCCGCCTGGCGCAGGGCGGAGCCTCGGGTCGCACCGCCGAGGAGATCCTCACCGCGCTCGCCGCGATCATCTGACCGGTGTCAGGTGACACGCCGCCGCTCGCGGTGCGCCCGCACGTGCGTGCGGGTGGCGCAGCGCGGCGAGCAGAACCGGCGACGCCGGTTCGTGCTCCCGTCCAGGAACACCGCGCCGCACCCCGGTTCGGCGCACACCTTCAACCGGTCGACGCCTTGCTCGCACAGGAACACCGCGAGCGCCCACACCGCCGCCGCCACATACTCCACCGCCGCGTCGCTGCCCACCGCGGCGACGTGCAGATGGCGATCCGACGGGCCGGTGCCGGAGATGACCGGCCGCAGCCGGTGCCGGGTGAGCAGCCGGTTGAGCCGGTCGACAGCCTCCCGGTCGTGGCCGGCGGCGGCGTCGACGAAGACCGCGCGAAGCTGCCGGCCCGCCGACCCCAACACCGCGAGGCCGGTCGACGTGAGCCCGTCGCCCAGGCCCGGCCACCGGGTCACCGCGGCGTACGCCTGGGTGGTGTCGTCGAGCCGCGTGTTGGCCAGGCACACTGCGAGCGCTGTCAACTCACCGCGGTCGGTGAGGTCCGTTCGGTGCTCGCGGGGGCGGGGCGCGGTCGTGCGACCGGCCGGCGCGGTCAGGTGGTCCTGCTGCGGCACGGCGCGCACCGCCCGTACACGACCACCCCGCCGGTGCCACCGTCCGGATCCACCTCGATATCGACCGCCCGGGCCGCCGTGACCGTGCCCGCCACCGCCGAGGCGGTCAGCTGGCGCATGCCGCCGCAGCCCTGGCACACCGCGTGATGGTGCGGCCGGTCGGCCAACCCGAACGTCGCCGTGCCACCCACCGACACCGTGTGGGCCACACCGACGTCCACCAGGTGGGTGAGTATGCGGTGCACGGTGGACAGCTCCACCGCCAGTCCCCGGCCGGTGAGCCGCTGATGCACCTCGGTGGCGCGCAGATGCCGACGCTCGCCGGCGGCCTCGCCGAGCGCGTCCACGACGCCGCGACGCGCGAGTGTCGTACGAAGACCGGCGCGGCGGAGCCGATCCATCACGGCGCTCACCCGCTCGACAGGCGATGTGATCAATCCCCGCTCCTCACGACAACCGCCACCTTGTTGCAAGATACTGGCAACAACCAAACTATGGCAGCATCACCGGAAGGATTCCCTGATGGCGCTCTACACCCTGCCCGACATGCCCTACGACTACGGCGCGCTGGAACCGGCCATGTCCGGCGAGATCCTGGAGCTGCACCACAGCAAGCACCACGCCGCGTACGTCAAAGGCGCCAACGACGGCCTGGAGCGGCTCGCCGAGGCCCGCGAGAAGCGCGACTTCGCCACGCTCGTCGGGCTGGAGAAGACGTTCGCGTTCAACCTCTCCGGCCACGTGCTCCACTCGATCTTCTGGGGCAACCTGTCCCCGGACGGCGGCGACCGCCCCGACGGCGACCTCGCCGCCGCGATCGACGAGCACTTCGGCTCCTTCGACGCGTTCGCCGGCCAACTCTCCGCAGCCACCAAGGGCGTGCAGGGCTCCGGCTGGGGCGTCCTCGGCTGGGAGCCGCTGGGGCGGCGGCTGATCGTCGAGCAGGTCTACGACCACCACGGCAACGTCGGCCAGGGCACCACCCCGCTGCTGGTCTTCGACGCCTGGGAACACGCCTACTACCTGCAGTACCGCAACGTGCGGCCCGACTACGTCGACCGACTGTGGAACCTGGTCAACTGGTCCGACGTGATCGCCCGATTCGACGCCGCCCGCGCGACGAGCCCGAAGATCTGACCTGGTGGACGACACCACCCCCGCCGCGGCGGAACTACTCCAACGCGCTGCCGGGGTCATCGCCGCGAAGCACCGCGGTGACCTCGCCGGCGCCGAGGAACTGCTCGCCGCGTTCCCCGGCGAGCAGGCCCGCACCCTCGGCTTCTACCTCCTCGCCGACCTGGCCCTCGGCCTGGTCCGGGCCAGCAGCGGCCAGTCCATGGACGACCTGGTCCGGGAACTGTCCCTACTCGTCGCCGCCACCGCCGGCCAGCCACCGGCAGAGGGAAGCTGAGCGCAGGGTCCTCGACGCCCGCACCACCGGCGACGAGGACCCTGCCAGCGGCAGGCGCCGCCGGACGGCGGCTCTCACGGGCGATGCGGCAGGGCCGCAGCAGGATCTAGACCTACGGCTTGAACAAGATTGAGGTCGCACAGGGAGATCATCAACTGACCCTCCTATCCTAGGACGCTGTACACGTTGTGCCGAGCAGAACCATCACCCTGCAATGTGGTCACCGCCTCGCACAACGCCGCTTACCCTGATAAGCGGCGACAGTCAGCGCGTGGGACTGCTCACCGTCCCGTGGCCCGCGCCGGGGTGTAACCGGCGGGCCAGCGGCACTTGCGAGATAGCGATCGGCGCACCAGTCTGCGGTCATCATGAGCATTCCGAACAAGTGCACCCGCTCGTGGTGGCTCACCTCCACCGGCTCCTACCTGTACGACGGGGGCGGCTCGGTCACTTCTTGCTCGTCCTGATCTCGTGTGAAGGGAGTCCACCGGCCAATGGTTAACCGTCGCCGGCAGGCTGCTGTTGCCACCGCCACCATCGTCGCGCTGGCCGGCTGCGAGCCCGGCATGCCGACCGCCGCGCCCGTCGGCGTCGATGCCCCGGCCATGTTGTCCGCTGTGATCGACCAGGTGTATGGAACGCCGCAACAGCGTCTGGCCGGCGAGGAGCGAATGTGGCTCACCAGCCAGTCCGCGATCGCCGCCTGCGCCCGGACCAAGGGCGTCGTGTACGGCGTCACCCCCTATCAGCCGATGAGCCCGCCTACCGACCCTGCCCCCGGGGACCTGCTCGGATTTGCGCCCCACCGCGCCGACTTCGGGGTCGCCGCCCGTATCGAGATGCTGGCCAAGCGAGGTGAAACCCCCAACCCGGGTTTGCCTGCCGCCGCGGATGACCAAGCTCGCTGGTTCACTGCTGTCGACTCCTGCCAGAACGCCGCCACCGCGGGTGAGAAGCTCAGGGTTCCCGACGGGCAGCAGGAACTGGAAGTCGAGCTGGTGGACCTGCTCGGCAGCGTCCAGCAGCAGGCCGCACCGGACCTGACTCGCCAGTACGCCGGCTGCATGACGTCGGCCGGAATCGATGCCGGTGACCTGTCCGAGGCGTACCTGAAGGTCGAGCAGAGGTTTCCGCCTGTGTCATTCGAGCGTCCGTCGGACCCGACCGCCCTCCCTGAATGGGCCGGCGCTGTCGCATTCGAGAAGAAGGTAGCCGCTGCCGACTGGGCCTGCCGTGAATCACGGCTCGATGGAGTCGTCAACGCCGCCGCTGGCGACCTGCAGAAGTTCACTACCACCAACACCGCCCGGATCGCCCGAGTCGCCGATGGCTGGAAGGCGATGCCTGGCCTCGCACGGACGCTGCGCGCCACCGTCAAGGCCACACCCGCGAAGTGATGCCGTCCGCCGGGCTTGGTGGGAAACGGGTCTGCCAAGCCCGGCCGGAGTCGCCTTTTCGATCGCAATTTGACTGATAGTCACGCTCCCATGTACCCCTTTGAGTTCGCACGGCGACCGGCTGGTCGGAAAGGTGGACGCCACGGCCGACCGCCGGCGCGGCACATTCACCGTGCACGCCGTCCAAGAAGATGTGCCCCTCACCCTGCAGGTGAGCCGCGCCGTGCACGACGAGCTGCGCGACCTGGCGTCCTGGCTCTCGCTGACCCCGGAGGGTGTGGCTGACGGGTGATCGCCGAGGCCCCCGCGCCCCGACGAGCACCCGTCGCTGTCCACGATCCGAGGTCCCCGACTACGCGATCCGGCGGACCCGGCGCACGGCCAGGTAGAGCAGCAGCAGGGCGAGGGCGACGAAAATACCCGTCTCGATGCCCTGGAACAGCCAGAACCGGTCCGCCGGCTGGTACAGCTGCCAGTTGTACGCGCCCGGTTGGAGGCCCAGTTCGGCGCCGCAGACCCGACCGTCCGGGCCCTTGCCGCCCGGCGGGCACTGGATGCGGGTATCCTCCGCGATCATCGTCCCGTCCGGGTTACGGACGCCCTGGGCGAGGATCCAGTCCCCCCGGCTGATCTCCGGGGGTCCCTCCCTCTCGATCGGGAAGGTCTGGGTACGGGCGGTCTGGTAGTGCGGCCGGGCCAGGAGCGCCACCGCCGCTCGTACGCCGATGAACCCGGCGAGGGTGATGCCCATGGCGGGCAGCATCCGCTTCCAGACGGTGCCGGCGAAGACACCCAACGCCACGGCGAAAAGCGTGTAGCCGATCGGGACGATGCCCTGCAGATCGAAGACGACCATGCCGAGGCGACCTTCGTAAGCGGCCTGGGTCAGCGGCGCGACCCACCACGATATGCCCAGCCCGTAGCCGATCGCCAGGAGCAGCACAGCGGCTCCGACCAGCCCGAACTTCGTCAGCGCCCAGCGGGTGCGGCCGACGCCCTGGGTCCAGACGAACCGGTGCGTGCCCTGCTCCACCTCACGGGCGACCAGTGGCGCGCCCCAGAACAGGCCGACCAGCACCGGCAGGGTGATCAGCAGGACGGCCAGCAGATTGAGGCTGCCGTACTGGTTGCTGAAGCGGTGGAAGCCCGCGTCACATGCCTCGCGGGTCGACGCGGCCACGTCGGCACGGGCAAGCTGGCCAACGCAGTCCGCCAGCCCGAGGTCGGCGAAGGTGTTCCGCATCGACAGGCCGATCGGCACCAGCACGGCCGCGAGCACGGCGAACGCCAGCACTGTGAAAAGGGCCTGCTTGCGGTGTTGCCGCCAGGTCAACCAGATCATGCTGCCACCCCCCACTCGCTGTGACTGGTCTGCGCGGTGCCCTCGGCCAGGTAGGCCAGGACGACGTCCTCCAGGCTCACCTCGCGGATCGTCCAGGCCGGATCGTTGACCGGCCCGTCGGTGCGGACCAGCAGTGTCGACTGCCGGTCGGTGTGGCTGGCCCGGACGACGGCGGCGACGCCCCCGATCGGGCCGCCGTCGTGCCGTGGGCCGACCAGTTGGCGGTGCCCGGTGACCAGGTCGTCGACCGCGCCGGTGAGCTGTACCTTGGCGGCGTTCAACACGATCAGGTAGTCGCAGACGCGCTCCAGGTCGGCCAGCAGGTGCGAGGAGAGCAGGACGGTGGTCCCGGAATCCGCGACGCTGCCCATCAGGGACTGGAGGAACTCACGCCGGGCCAGCGGGTCGAGGCTGGCGACCGGCTCGTCGAGCAGCAGCAGCCGGGGCTGCTTGGCCAGCGCCAGGGCCAGCGCCACCTGGGCCCGTTGCCCACCGGAGAGCTTGCCCACGGGTCGGTCCGGTGGAATGCCGAGCTGCGCCAACCGGGTGCGGGCCAGGTGCGCGTCCCACCGCTTGTTCAGCTTGCCGCCGGCGACGACCAGCTCGGACGCCGTGAAGTCCCGGTAGAGCGGGGTGTCCTGGGCGACGAAGCCGATGTCGGCGAGGCCGTCCGTGTCGCCGTACGGCGATCGACCGAACACCCGTACCGTGCCCGCGTCGGGCTTGAGTAGCCCGACGGCCAGGTGTAACAGTGTGCTCTTGCCCGCGCCGTTGGGCCCGACCAACGCGGCGATCCGGCCGGCCGGCAGGCGCAGCGAGCAGTCCCGCAACGCCCAGGCCCGGCCGTACCGCTTGCCCAGCCGGTCCGCCTCCAAGACATGGTCCATTCTCTGTCCTCTCGTTCCGCTTACGCGGGTTCCTTCTGCGGGGTGTCTTCGGGGAGGGCGGCGCGCAGCGTGGTCTCCACCAGGGCGATGACGTCTTCGGCGGTGAGGCCGGCAGCCTGCGCCCGGTGCAGCCAGGCAACCAGGTCGTCGCGTAGCTCGGCCTGGTTGGGCAGCGACGCGCCGGCCAGGGTGCGCTGGACGAACGTGCCCACTCCGGGGCGGCCGCCGACCAGACCCTCGATCTCCAGTTCCCGGTACGCCTTCAGCACCGTGTTCGGGTTGATCGCCAGGGATTGCGCGACGTCCCGGACTTTCGGCAACTGGTCGCCCGGCGTCAGCAGCCCGACCCGCAGAGCCTGTTTCACCTGCTGCACGAGCTGCATGTAGGTATTCACCTTCGACCGGCTGTCCAGTACGAATTCGATCACTCGCGATGATCCCTCCTGTTGTCCTAATACAATAGGACTGACAGACAGCCTCGCTGGCACTGTCGCTCCTGTCAAGCACGACGCGACACGCGCCCGGCCCGACACGGCACGCCACGGGCGGCTGCCCGGCGTGTCGACCGGTCGGCACCAGCAGGCCAGAGGTTGGCACCGACGGGTCAGCGGCTCGGGAAGGAACCGGCAGCAACCAGGTGGAAGGGGAGGTGTGCGATGGTCGCCAACGAACTGACGACGCTGAGGGCTGCTCCGCTACAGGTGACCCGCGCGCGCCCGCGCACGCGGGCGGTTGATCCTGCTCGGCCCGGCGTTCGTCGCGGCCGTCGCCTACGTCGACCCCGGCAACTTCGCCACCGACTCCGCCGCGTCTGGGGCGTGGTGGTGGCGAACCTGATGGCGATGCTGGTGCAGACGCTCACCGCGAAGCTCGGTCTGGCCACCGGGCGCAGCCTGCCCGAACTGTGCCGGGAACGCCTACCGAAGCCCCTCGACAGGACCATGTGGGTACAGGCCGAGTTGGTCGCCATGGCCAACCTGGCCGAGGTGATCGGTGGCGCGGTCGCCCGGTACTTGCTCTTCGGCATCCCCCTGCTGCCCGGCGGGATCATCATCGGGCCACCGCGTTCGCCGTGCTCGCGCAGCGCTCGCGGGGCTTCCGCACCTTTGAGATCGCCATCGCCGCGGGGCTCGGCGTCATCGTCTGGCCCTCCCGGCGAACCTGCTCGCCGCCGGCTCCGATCCGGGCTTCGCCGTGGCCGGCCTGGTGCGAGGGTGCCTGGCCAGGTCACTACCGTGCAGGAATCGCCGGCAATGCCGCCCTCAGCGGCCTCGCGGGGGCGGCATTGCCGGTGTGTGGTGTGCGGGTGTGGTCAGGTGCGGGTGGACCACTGTTGGTTGGTGCCGCCGTGGCAGGCCCAGAGGTGGATCTTGGTGCCGTTGGCGGTGCCGTAGGCGCTGGCGTCGAGGCAGAGTCCGGATTGGACGCCGGTGATGGTGCCGTTGGCGTTGAGGTTCCATTGTTGGTTGGTTTGGCCGTTGCAGTCCCAGATGATGGCTTGGGTGCCGTTGGTCGTGCCTGCGCCGCTGGCGTCGAGGCATTTGTTGCCGAGTACCTGGAGTTGTTTGTTGGCGGTGTAGGTCCAGCGTTGGGCGGTGTTGCCGAGGCAGTCCCAGAGTTGGACCTGGGTGCCGTTGGTGGTGGTGGCGTTGGGTACGTCGATGCAGCGGCCGGACTGCCCGCCGACGAGCTGGACGTTCTGTTGCGGGTTGCCTCCTGCGGCGGTGGCGTAGCCGGCGGCGTTGATGTTGGCCTGGACGGCGTTCTCGGTGGCCGCGGTCGGGTAGCCGGAGGTCAGCACACCTTCGTAGAAGGTCCCCCGGCCGGAGGTGCTGTTGTCGCCGCCGATGCCGAGCAGGATCGCACCCTCCTTCTTCATCGGGTGGTACCCGTTCGGACGTCGCCCGTCGAAGTAGGTCGTCAGAGCCCCTGACTGGCCGTTCCCGCCTCGGATGGCCCAGTGGTTCGACTCGCCCTTGACCATGGCGGTGACGAAGCGGTGGTTGATCGGCGCGATGTCGTTGTAGCCGGCGTTGACTCCGGAGAACAGCCCCCACTCCAGGTCGGCCATGATCCACGGGCCGGCCCCGGTGCCGTAGCCCCACTGCTTGTTGGCACCGAAGTAGACGGTCTCCATGATGGCGGGCGCGTCAGCTTGGCCGTCGGTCTGTGCGTTGCCGTAGTCGAAGCAGCACCACTGGTTGTAGTGCGTGCCGTCGACGACCGCGTAGATGCCTTCGGGCTGGTCGCCGGTGGCGACGCCATTGGTGTTGTTGTTGCGGTAACCGGTGCCGGGGGCGATGTAGACGCCGTACGCCTTCTGTCCGCCAACGGTGATCGGGGCTGCCTTCGCGTCGGCGAGATTGTCCCATCCGCCGGGTCCGGGACCGGGCCAGTAGCCGGGCGGGGCCTGGGTGAGGCGGTTGTTGCGGCCGGACTGGTCGTAGATGATCGTGATGGCGCAGGTGGTGTTGGCGCAGAACGTGTCCTGGGTGGCGGCGTTCGCGTAGCCGCCGGCGCTGAGCACGCCGATGTCGCGGGTGGTGTTGTCCGAGGAGCGTCGGACCTGGTAGAGCGGTCCGTTGTACGCGCCGTAGAGGGCGCGGGTGGTGCTGTGCGCGGCGACGCATGGTGTGCCGCCGGTGGCGTAGATGTCACACGGGCCGGTGCCGGCGGCGTGGGCGACGCCCGGTGCGTCCGAGACCACATAGGCCCCAGCACCGACAGCGAGGACCAACGTGACGCCCGCCGCTGCCATGACGCGACTCAGCCTTCTCTTCACACTCATCGAATCCTCTCCTGGTGCGGCGGCGGTGGGATGGGGCGGTGGCGGATCGAGGCTGGTGGTGCCGCCTCTGCCGGGATCGGGACGGATGCCAGGCTGATCTACACCGCATGCGGCGCGGGGGACGCTCACGGAGCGTTGTGCCGGCGAATCGATTCGAACGGATCGTAGAACCAGGGAGTGAAGGTTGTCAATGAATCCACGGGGTGGCGAACCGGGGTTTCGCCTGCCAGCGAGAGTGTGCCGGTGACTCGTTCGATCAGCGCGCCCGAAGGGGGCCTGCCGTCCGAACCGATCCGTCGAACCGGTTCGAGGAAGCCGGATTTGCCGCACTGCTGTTCCAGTTGCCCTCGTAGCGCGGGGCCGATGGTCCGGGTCCACAGACTCCTGCAACGCGTGGTCCGGGAAGCCACCCTCACCGACCACACCGCGCAGCCAGCCGGAGACCCGCCTGTGGGCCGGGCGGGGCCGCCCGGTCAGGGGAGGTTGGCGGCGCGGCGGTCGAGTCGGGCCTCGATGGTCTGCGCCGCCTTGCGCAGCGGCGCCTGTAACCGCCCCTGGTCGAGGTCGCGGTGTTCCGAGTTGGACGGGATGGAGATCGCCGCGATCACCCGTCCGGTGTGGTCGTGCAGGCCGGTGGCGATGCAGGAGACCCCGATCTGCCGTTCCTCCCGGTCGTACGCGAAGCCGGTGCGGCGCACGTCGGCAAGCTCGGCGCGCAGCAGCGCCGGTGAGGTGCGGGTGTACCTGGTCAGCGGCTTCAGCCCCTGCGCGATGACCTCTTCGATCAACGACTCGGGCGCACCGGCCAGGAGGATCTTGCCGAGGCTGGTGGCGTAGAGCGGGTTGCGGGTGCCGGGGCGGGTCCGGACCCGCCCGTCAACGTGACTGATCTTCAACAGGTAGATCAGCTCGGTGCCGTCACGTACTGCGAGATGGGCTTGGAAGCCGGTCTCCGCTACGAGCCGTTCCATCGGCACCTGTGCCTGCTCGGTGAGCGCGCGCAGTAGTGGAACCTGGGCGCCCACCTCGAACATCCAGATCGAGAGCCGGTACTGCCCGCTGTCGGTCCGTTCGACCGCCCCGGCGGCGGTGAGGCTGACCAGGAGTCGGTGCGCGTTCGCCCTGGTCAGGCCGAGCAGCTCCGCGCACTGGCTGACTCCGACCTGACGGTGGGTCCGGAACAGGTCGAGGACACGGAACGCCTTCAGCACGGTCAGTGACGGATCGGTGCTCATCTCGTACCTCTTCCTTCAGGGGGGAGCCGACTACGGAGGGTGGTTGGCTTGGGGAAGGAGGTGACGCGGGTAACGCGGAATTTACTACAGGCATCTCGTAATCCGATACATCGTCGTGTACGTCGAACCCAGTTCAGGGCCATAGTCCCGGTCAGGCGCCGCGGCCGGAAGCAGGCCCTGAGGGGGAGTGAATGTTCAAGAGCATCAACCGCGTACCGGAACGAGTGTCACCCAGCGTGCGCGACCGACTCGGGCGGATCGACACGGCCACGCTCTCCGACGCGATGGGTCGTCACGGAGCGATGTCACACCGGATGCGACCGCTCGACCTCGACAGCAAGCTCGTCGGCACCGCCGTCACGGCGCACTGCCCGGAGGGCGACAACCTGATGGTGCACAAGGCGCTGCAGCTCGGCGAGCCCGGTGACGTGCTGGTGGTGGACACCGGCGGGACCTATGACGCCACCGTGCTGGGCCGGAACATGTCGCTCTTCGCGCACCGGGTCGGGTTCGTCGGCGCGGTGATCGACGGCAGCGTCCGGGACCGGTCCGGGATCATGGCGATCCCGTTCCCGGTGTTCTGCGTCGGCATCGTGCCCCGGTCGGCGGTGAAGCACTCGGTCGGCTCGGTCAACGTGCCGGTGACCTGCGGCGGTGTCGTGGTCAGCCCGGGCGACGTGATCGTCGGCGACGAGGACGGCGTGGTGGTGGTCCCGCGCGGCGTCGCCGAGCAGGTGGCGCAGGCGGCCGAGGCCCGCCTGCGGATGGAGGAGCAGCAGAAGCAGGACGTCCAGGACGAGGATCTGCCACTGGAGATCCTTTATGGCCGGACCTGGGTCGACGAGCGGATGCGCCCGGCCATGGCGGAGCCCTTCCAGATCCCCGGCAACCTCGACGACGGGAACCGGGCCGCGACCGACGACGAAAACGAGGCCGTGACCGGTAACGGGGGCCTGGCCTCATGAGCCTCGCCGTCGCCATCGTCGGGTCGGGGAACATCGGCACCGACCTCATGGTCAAGATCCAGCGGTCCGCCGGGCTGGAGCTGGTCGCCATGGTCGGCGTGGACCCGGCCTCCGAGGGGCTGGCCCGGGCCCGCCGGGCGGGCGTGCCGGCCTCCGCCGAGGGGGTGGACTGGCTGCTGCGCCATCATCCGCTGCCGGACCTGGTCTTCGAGGCGACGTCGGCGGCGGCGCACCTGGTCCACCACGCCCGGTACGCCGAGGCGGGCATCCCGGCGGTGGACCTCACCCCGGCGGCGGTGGGCCCGTTCGTCGTCCCCTCGGTCAACCTCGACCAGCATCTGAATGCCCCGAACGTCAACATGATCACCTGCGGCGGGCAGGCCACCATTCCGATCGTCGCCGCCGTCTCGGCGGTCACCCCGGTCAGTTACGCGGAGATCGTCGCGTCCATCGCGTCCCGCTCGGCCGGACCCGGTACCCGGGCCAACATCGACGAGTTCACGGCCACCACCGCCCGGGGCGTCGAGACCATCGGTGGTGCCGCCGCCGGGAAGGCGATCATCGTCCTCAACCCGGTGAGCCCACCGATGATCATGCGGGACACGGTGTTCTGCGCGATCGACCCGGACGCCGACCGGGACCGGGTGACCGGGTCGATCCGGTCGATGGTGGACCGGGTCGCCGGCTACGTGCCGGGCTACCGTCTGGTCGCCGAGCCGCAGTTCGACGATCCGCGCCCCGACTGGCAGGGGCAGGCGCGGGTGACCGTCCTGCTGGAGGTCGAGGGACGCGGCGACCACCTGCCGCCGTACGCGGGAAACCTCGACATCATGACCGCCGCCGCCACCCGGGTCGGTGAGCGGATCGCCGCCGCGCGGGCGGAGGTGGCGTCGTGAGCGGCACCCGGATCCGGATCACCGACACCACGCTGCGCGACGGCAGCCACGCCATGCGCCACCAGTTCCGGCCCGCACACGTCCGGGCGACGGTCCGGGCGCTGCGCGCGGCGCACGTGCCGGTCATCGAGGTCACCCACGGCGACGGTCTGGCCGGTTCCTCGTTCAACTACGGCTTCTCCGCCACCCCGGAACTCGACCTGATCGACGTCGCCGTCGCCGAGGCCGGCCCGGCCACGATCGCTGCGCTGCTGCTGCCCGGGGTGGGCACCGCCGACGAACTGCGCGCCGCCGTTGACCACGGGGTCGACCTGGTCCGGGTGGCCACCCACTGCACCGAGGCGGACATCGCCGCCCAGCATCTCGGGCTGGCCCGCTCGCTGGGGGCCGAGACGGTCGGCTTCCTGATGATGTCGCACATGATCGGGCCGGAGCAGCTCGCCCGGCAGGCCCGGATCATGGCGGACGCCGGCGCGCAGTGCGTCTACGTCGTCGACTCCGCCGGCGCGCTGCTCCCCGACGACGCCGCCGCCCGGGTCGGCGCCCTGCACGCCGAGCTGGGCGACCACGCCCAGGTCGGCTTCCACGGGCACAACAACCTGGCCATGGGGGTGGCCAACTCGGTGGCCGCCGTCCGGGCCGGCGCCCGGCAGATCGACGGCGCGACCCGGGCTCTCGGCGCGGGCGCCGGCAACTCACCGACCGAGGTGCTCACCGCCGTCTTCGACCGGCAGGACATCGTCACCGGGGTCGACCTGGGCGCGATCCTGGACGCCGCCGAGGACGTGGTCCTGCGGTACGTCGACCGGGAGCCGGTGATGGATCGGGCCTCGATCGTCATGGGCTACGCCGGCGTCTACTCCAGTTTCCTGCTGCACGCCGAACGGGCCGCCCGGCGGTACGGCGTGCCCAGCCACGAGATCCTCCGCGAGGCCGGTCGACGCCGGTACGTGGGTGGTCAGGAGGACCTCCTGATCGACGTCGCCGTGGCGCTCGCCGCCGCCCGCTCCCCGTCACCCACCGCCACCACCGATAGAGAGGTCCACGCTGATGCCACACCCTCGTCGTAGATATCTGGCGGCTGCCGCCGTCGTCCTGCTCGCGATCACCGGCTGCGGCGACCGTGGTGGTGAGGCCGCTGAGGTCGCCGCCCCCGACGGACTGGAGAGCGCCGCCAAGGAAGAGGGCACCGTCACCCTCTACAGCTCCGTGGAGGAGGACGCCACCGCCGCGTTCGCCAAGTCCTTCACCGACAGGTACGACGTCGAGGTGCAGGTCGTCCGGCTGACCAGCGCCCAGCTCGCCCAGCGGTTCGCCGCCGAGGCGCAGGCCGGGGCGCCGGCCGCCGACGCGCTGCTGATCTCGCGTACCGGCTTCACCGCCGACGCGATCGAGAGCGGCTGGCTGGTGCCACTGGCTGACGCGGGGCTGCCCGACTTCCCCGGCAACCTGGACGAGCGGTTCGTGCTGCCCGACGAGGGCACCGCCATCTCGATCATCCAACCGGCCGGGATCGCCTACAACACCGACCTGGTGCCGGCCGGCGAGGCCCCGAAGACCTGGGCGGACCTGCTCGACCCGAAGTGGAAGGGCCGGATCGCCATTCCCGACCCGGCGTCGTCCGCGTCGTACATCGGGGAGTGGCTGGTGGTGGCGGAGGCCAGCGGACCCGACTTCCTCCAGCGCTTCGCCGCCCAGGACCTCAAGAAGTACGCCAGCGGGGTGCCGGCCGCGGCGGCGGTGGCCGCCGGCGAGGCGGCGTTCTGCGTGATGGGTCTCGCCTCGCACATCGTGGACCCGAAGGCCAAGGGCGCGCCGATCGAGTTCGTCGCCCCGCCGCTGACCAGCGGCGCGGAGGTCGTCCCCGGGGTGGCGGCCAACAGCAGACACCCGAACGCGGCTCGGCTGCTCATCCAGTACGCGCTCTCCGCCGAGGGCAGCAAGGTCCTCGCCGACGCGGCCGGCGCGGTCTCCCCCTACGACACCACCAACCTGCCGACCGAGTACGTCTCGCCCGACCTGGCCGGCGCCAAGACCAAGCAGGCGCAGGTCATCGGAAACCTCGGGCTGAGCTGATGGGGGCGCGCCGATGGTGATGCTCGCTCCGCCCGGGCCGGACGCCGAGCCGGAGAGCCCCGCGCCGGCCCGGGCGGCCCGCCGCCGGATCACCCCGTTCACCACGATCGCGGTCACGGTGGCGACGGTGCTCGCGGTCCTCGCCACCTACCCGATCCTGCGGGTCGCGGTCGGGCTGGTCTACGTCGACGGTCGGCTCACCGTGGAGCCGATCCGGGACGTCCTGGCCGTCCCCGATCTGGTGACGCTGATCGTCAACACCCTGGTCGCGGTCGTGGTGAGCGGCGTGGTCGCGCTGGTCGTCGGGTCGATCCTGGCCTGGCTCAACGAGCGGACCGACGCCCGGGTGGCCGGGCTGACCGACTCGATGCCGATGATCCCGTTTCTGCTGCCGCCGATCGCCGGCGCGGTCGGCTGGGTGCTGCTGCTCTCCACCAACGCGGGTCTGCTCAACGCGTTCATCCGCTGGGTGCTCGGCGGGGTCGGCATCCAGTTGACCGAGGGCCCGTTCGACATCTTCTCCTGGCCCGGCCTGATCTTCGTCTACACGCTCTACCAGGTCCCGTACGTGTTCATGCTGGTCACCACCGGGCTGCGCAACGCCGACGCGAGTCTCGACGAGCAGTCCCGGATCAGCGGGGCCGGTCGACTGAAGACGCTGTGGAGGGTCACCCTTCCCGCGATCCGGCCCAGCATCGGCGGGGCGATCCTGCTGATGTGCTGGCAGGGCTTCTCGCTCTACTCGGTGCCGGTGATCATCGGCTCGGGCGCGGGCATCGACGTGATCTCGGTACGGATCGTGGACCTGCTGTCGTTCACGTACCCGCCGGAGACCGCGACCGCCGTCGGGCTGAGCTTCATCGTGCTGCTGTTCGTCGGCGTGATGTGGTACCTCCAGTCGCGGATGCTGCGCAGCGGCCGGCACGCCACCGTCGGCGGCAAGGGGCAGCGTTTCACCCGGCAGGAGCTGGGCGGCTGGAAGTGGCCGGCCCGACTGCTCATCCTCGGCTACGGTGCGCTCGCCGTGGTGCTGCCGGCGATCGGACTGCTGCTGGTCTCGCTGAACGGCTTCTGGACCCCGAAGATCAACTGGACCGGGCTGAGTCTCGACTCGGTCCGCGAGTCGGTCTTCGAGGACGGCCAGACGCTGACCGCCGTGCAGAACAGCCTCTGGCTCGGCATCGCCGGAGCGACCATCGGCATGGTCGCCGCCGCGCTGGTCGCCCTGCTCGTGGTCCGGTCCAAGCGGCGGGCGGTACGGGCGCTGGACGGCGCGATCAAACTGCCCTCGGTCTTCTCGCACCTGGTGATCGCGGTCGGGATGATCCTCGCGTTCGGCGGCCCGCCGTTCTACCTCGGCGGCACCACGATGATCCTGCTGCTCGCGTACATCAGCATCTATCTGCCGCAGGGCTCGGTCGCCGCCGACTCGGCGGCCAGCCAGGTCGGCGGTGACCTGGCGGAAGCCTCCCAGATCAGCGGCGCCGGCGGCGGAAAGACCTTCCGCCGGGTGTACCTGCCGCTGATGGTGCCCGGCCTGGTCGCCGGCTGGGCCTTCCTGTTCGCCCGGATGGTCGGCGACCTCACCGCCACGGCGGTGCTCGCCGGCACCACGAACATGGTGGTCGGTTTCCGCATCCTGCAGATCTTCGAGAACGGCTCCTACGCGGAACTCGCCTCGCTGTCCGTCGTCCTGACCGCCGTCACCGCGCTGGTCGTCGGTCTCTGCCTCGCCTACTCCCGCTGGCAGGGCCGTTGGCAGGGCACCGGCGGGCGGACCAAGGGCAACCGATGACAATCCACGACTCCGGAGGTGACAGGGGCATGGTCGCACCCGCCCAGGTCGAGAGCACCACCGCCAGCACGGTTACGCCACCGGCGGGCCCCATCGTGCGGGTCCGGGACCTGTCCAAGCGGTTCCGCCGCGCCGACGGCGCCGAGACGAAAGCCGTCGACAACGTCTCGTTCGATGTGGCGCGGGGCGAGTTCCTGGTCCTGCTCGGCCCGAGCGGCTGCGGCAAGACCACCCTGCTGCGCATGATCGCCGGACTGGAGACGCCGGACGCCGGCACCGTCGAGATCGACGGCCAACCGGTGTACGACCACAGCCGACGTCTGGTCGTCCCGCCCGAGAAACGGCGGATCAGCATGATCTTCCAGTCGTACGCGCTGTGGCCGCACATGACGGTGGCGCAGAACGTCGCGTATCCGCTGGAGAACCGGGCGCGGAAACTGCCCCGCCCGGAGATCGCCGCCCGGGTCCAGGCCAGCCTCGACCAGGTCCACATCGGCGAGCTGGGCCGGCAGTACCCCGGCCAGATGAGCGGTGGCCAGCAGCAGCGGGTGGCGCTGGCCCGGGCTCTGGTGGCCGGCAACGACCTCATTCTCTTCGACGAGCCGCTGTCCAACGTCGACGCCAAGGTCCGGGAGCAGCTGCGCGCCGAACTCGTCTCGATGCAACGGGAGCTGGGCTTCGCGGCCGTTTACGTCACCCACGACCAGCACGAGGCGATGGGGCTGGCGCACCGCATCGCGGTGATGGGGGAGGGACGGTTCGCCCAGCTCGGCGGCCCCCGCGACATCTACCACGACGCGACGTCCCGGTACGTGGCCAACTTTGTCGGCACCAGCAACGAGCTGCCGGGCCCCGTCACCGGGCCGGACGGCGCCGGGCTGGCCGCCGTCCGCACCGCCCTCGGCCTGGTACGCGGCCGGCTGGCCTCCGACCAGCTCCGCGACGGCGACCAGGCGATCGCGCTGTTCCGTCCCGAACGGGCCCACATCGCCCCCGCCACCGGCGCTTCCGCCGAGAACGACGGCGCGGCCACCTTCACCGGGACGCTCAAGGCGGCGCTGTTCCTCGGCCCGCACACCGAGTACACCGTGACCTGCGGTGAGCACGTGCTGCGGGTCTGGAGCAACATCCGCACCGAGCTGCCGGAGGGCGCCACCGTCGAGGTCACCGTCGACGCGGCCGACGTCCGCATCCTTCAGCCGTGAACCCCGCCCACGAACCAGGGAGAACCATGAGCGACTACGACTACGACGTCCTCGTCGTCGGGGCCGGCAACGCCGCCTTCTCGGCCGCGCACGCCGCCCGGGAGCAGGTTTCCCGGGTCGGCATGCTGGAGAAGGCGACCACGGCGGAACTCGGCGGAAACTCCTACTTCACGCTCGGATCCTTCCGGGCCACCTACCACGGCCTCGACGACCTGCGCCCGATCCTCAGCGAGCTCGACGAGCGCGAGGCCGACCGGTACGACCTGGACCCGTACCCGGTGGAGAGCTTCGCCGCCGACATGCTCCGGCTCACCCGGGGCCGGACCGATCCGACCCTGATGCGGATCCTCGTCGAGGACTCCTTCCCCACCCTCCGGTGGCTGCACGGGCACGGGGTCAAGTTCAAGCTCCAGTCCGACAACCAGGTCTTCGAGGTCAACGGCCGGAAGAAGTTCTGGGGCGGCGGCACCATCGCCACCGTCGGCGGCGGCATCGGGCTCATCGAGCAGCACCTCGCCGCCGCCAAGGCCACCGGCATCGACGTGCGCGCCGAACACCAGATGACCGGATTCCTGGTCGGCCCGACCGGGGCCGTGGAGGGCGTGGTGTGCCGCACCCCACAGGGCGAACGGCAGATCCGCGCCCGCGCGGTGGTGCTCGCCTCCGGCGGCTTCGAGGCCGACGCCCGGCTGCGGGCGGTGCACCTCGGCCCCGGCTGGGACACCGCCAAGGTACGCGGCAGCCGGCACAACACCGGCGAGGGCCTGATGAGCGCGCTCGGCATCGGCGCGCAGGCGTACGGCAACTGGTCCGGCGCGCACGCGGTGGCCTGGGACATCAACGCCGGTCCGTACGGCAACCGGGTGCTCACCAACAAGCTGCAACGGCACTCGTACCCGTTCGGGATCACCGTCAACGTGGAGGGCGACCGGTTCGTCGACGAGGGGGCGGACTTCCGCAACTACACGTACGCCAAGATCGGGTCGGCGATCCTGCGGCAGACCGGCGGCCTCGCGTACCAGATCTTCGACCAGCGCGGCGTCGGCCTGCTTCGCACCGACTACGGCCACGACGGGGCCAGCCAGGTCGTCGCCGACTCGATCCGCGAGCTGGCCGAGAAGCTCGACCTGAACCCGGACCGGCTGGAGCGGACGGTCACCGGGTACAATGCGTCGGTCGGCGACCGACCGTTCGACCCGACCGTGCTGGACGGGCTGGCCACCAGCGGCCTCGAACCACCCAAGAGCAACTGGGCCCAACCGATCGACCGGCCCCCGTACGTCGCGTTCCCGGTCGGCTGCGCGATCACCTTCACCTACGGTGGAGTCCGCGTCGACGAGGACGCCCGGGTGCTCAACCAGGCCGACCAGCCGATTCCGGGCCTGCACGCGGCCGGCGAGGTGGTCGGCGGCCTCTTCTACGACAACTACCCCGGCGGCAGCGGGCTGATGTCCGGCGCGGTCTTCGGCCGTCGGGCCGGCCGGACCGCCGCCCGGCACAGCCGGGACCGGGGATGACCGGACCGGCCACCGTCCTGCTCGGCGACACCGGGGTACGGGCGCCCCGGGTCGTCCTGGGCACCGCCACCTTCGGCGCGCAGTGCGACGAGGCGACCTCCCGGGACATCCTGGACCGGGCGCTGGAGCGGGGCATGTCCTGGCTGGACACCGCGACCAGCTACCCGCTGGGCAGCGGCGCGGACGCCGTCGGCGCCACCGAGGAGCTGCTCGGCCGGTGGCTGCCCGGCCGGCGCGACCAGGTCTTCCTGGCCACCAAGGTCTACAACCGGACCGGGCCCGCCCCCTGGCAGCTCGGCCTGTCCCGCAAACACCTGCTGGCCGCCGTCGACGGGTCGCTGGCCCGACTCGGCACCGACCACATCGACCTGCTGCAACTGCACCGGTACGACCGATCGACGCCGATCGAGGAGACCCTGGCCGCGCTGGACACGCTGGTCCGCGCCGGCAAGGTCCGGTACGTGGGCTGCTGCAACTTCCTGGCGTACCAGCTCGCCCGGGCGCTCACCCTCGGCGAGCTGGCCGGGCTGCCCCGGCTGCGCACCGCGCAACTGCGGTACAGCCTGGTGCGACGCGGCGCGGAGATCGAGGCGTTCCGGCTGTGCCGGGAGCAGCGGGTCGCCGTGCTCGCGTTCAACCTGCTCGCCGGCGGCGTTCTGACCGGCCGGTACGACCGCAACCGGCCACCACCGGCGGGCAGCCGGTTCGCGGTGGGCGCGGCCGGCCGCCGCTACACCGAGCGGTACTGGACCGACGCCACGTTCGCCACCGTCGACGCCCTGTCGACGGTGGCCGCGCGGGCCGGGAGCACGCTCGCCGTGCTGGCCACCGCCTGGGGGCTGCGCCACCCGGACGTGACCGCGCCGATCGTCGGGGTGAGCCGGGTCGACCAGCTCGACGCGGTCACCGACGCGCTGGAGTTGGAGCTGCCCGACGACGTGTGGACCGAGGTGGACCGGCTCACCGCCGGACACCGCCACCAGGTCGAAGACATCGAGTTCGAGTCGAGCTGACGAGGAGATCCATCCTGATGAGCACCACCCCCGAGCGGTCCTTCCCGTTCCTGCGCCTCAACGAGCGGCCGGACAAGCCGCGCACCGTCGGGCTTACCGAGATCCGCGGTCCCTACTACACCTCGTTCGGTCCGGACCACCTGCGTGACCTGCTGGAGTCCGTCGGCCCGCACGTGGACTCGTTCAAGTTCCCCGGCGCGTCGATGCCGCTGATGTCTGAGGCGACCCTGAAGAAGTTCATCGACGTCTGCCACGACCACAACGTCGAGGTCTCCACCGGCGGGCTCATCGAGTTCGTGCTGACCCGGGGCCCCGACGCGGTGGAACAGTACTTCCAGGCCATCGCCCGGTACGAGTTCGACATCGTGGAGATCTCCGTCGGCATGCTGGCCATCGCCGCCTCCGACTACCTGCGGCTGATCGAACGCGGACGCAAAGCCGGACTCAAGGTGAAGGCCGAGGTCGGCATCCAGTTCGGGGCCGGCGGCACCTCGTCGGTGGAGGAGCTCGCCGCCGAGGGCACCGGCGACCCGAGCTACGCGGTGCAACGCGCCCGCCGCGCGTTCGACGCCGGCGCGAACCTGGTCATGCTGGAGTCCGAGGGGATCACCGAGCAGGTCCGCGCCTGGCGCACCGACGTGCCGGCGCTGTTCATCGCCGAGTTCGGCCTGGAGTCGGTGATGTTCGAGGCCGCCGACCCGCCGGTCTTCGAGTGGTACGTGAAGAACTACGGCCCCGAGGTCAACGTCTTCATCGACCACAGCCAGGTCTACCAGCTCGAATGCCTCCGCTCCGGGATCTGGGGCACCAAGGGCCTCTGGGGCCGGGTCGTCAGCTACAAGGGGTGACCCGCCGGGCCGTCGGGTGGCCGCTGCTCGTCCAGGCCGGCCTGGTGCTGGGCGGGTACGCGGCCGTCCGCCCGATGACCGGGTACCGGGCCATCGAGTTGCAGGCCGGCAACACCGGCATCGGGCTGCTCGCGGCCAGCTTCTCGGTACTGCCGTTGCTGCTCGCGTACCCGGTGGGCCGGCAGGCCGACCGGTTCGGCCCGGCTCGGCTGATGGTGGTCGGCGTCGTGCTGTTCACCGGGGCGGGAGTGCTCGCCATGCTGGCCGGCAGCCTGCCGGTGCTGCTGGTGGCCAGCGCGCTGCTCGGTCTCGGCCAACTCGTCAGCGTCGTCGGCCAGCAGGCCACCGTCGCGGTGAGCGGCACCGCGAACCTCGACCGTGGTTTCGGCCTGCTCACCGCGGCCGGGGCGGTCGGGCAGGCGGTCGGCCCGCTGCTGGCTGCCGGGGCGGCGAGCGTCCCGGGCGTCGGCCCGTCACCGGCGGCCGTCGGGCTGGCCGTCGGCACGGCGATCTGCGCCGCCTCGGCGCTTTGCCTGAGACCACTGCTGCGGGCCGCGCCCCGGTCCCGCGCACCGGCCCCCCGGTCGTCCTGGCGGGTGGCGGCCGGCATGGTCGGCGTACCCGGGATGGCCGCGACTCTGGTCGCCGGCGGCGTGGTGCTGGCGGCGCTCGACCTGCTCTCTGTCTTCCTGCCGGCCTGGGCCGACGAACGCGGCGTCCCGGTCGCGGCGGTGGGCGGGCTGCTCGCGCTGCGGGCAGTGGTCACCCTGCTCGCCCGGCTGGTCGTCGACCGGGTGGTGGCCCGCGCCGGCCGCCGGCTGACCATGGTGGCCTCGATCGCCGTCGCCGGGCTCGGCCTGCTGGTGCTGCCGCTGGTCCAGCTCCCCGGCGCCGCCGTGATCATGCTGCTCCTCGGGATCGGGCTGGGCGTGGCGCAACCGCTGGCAATGTCCTGGGTGGCCGACGCCGCTCGCCCCGGCACCCGGGGCGCCGCGATGGGCCTGCGGCTGACCGCGAACCGTCTCGCCCAGACTGCGCTGCCGGTCGCGGTGGGCGCCTTCTCCGCCGGCGCGGCCGGCGTGTTCTGGGCGGTCGGCGCGCTGCTCGCCCTCTCGGCGGGCGCCCTGCTCCGGATGCCTCCGGACCGAACCCGGCCGCCCGCTCCACCGGCGAAGGGACTGTAGAAAGGCCAGTTCCGCTCAGCGCTCATGACAGCTCGCCCGGTTACCGCGGGCGGACGATCGGGTCGTAGACCCGGGCCGCGCCGTCGACCAGGTCGAGCGGGCCACGAGCCGATCGGCGCGACGGCTGGCCTACAGGTGCAGCGGCACGATGAGGATCGTTGCGCAGTCGGGTGGGCCCGGGGGCACCCATACCCGCAGTCGGACCGATGTGTCCTTCTCGCGTGTGTGAAGGTACACCACCCACGAGCCCTTGGTGGCGCGCTCCGTGGAGAGCGTCCGCGATGGGTGGTAGCCAGCCGCGGTGACGGCAGCTCTCGCCGCCTCGACAGCCTCCTCGACAGTGAGCGGTGCGTCAGCCGACGGAGCGCGGCGGCGCCATCGCTCTGTTACCAGCCGAAACATCCGCCTCGCGGTGGCCACGACACCCGCGTCGATCCGGTTGCCGACCACCCCGCCGGCCGCGGCGGCGCCGAGGAACTTCGCGACCTCCACGACGATGTCGTGGCTGGGCGCGGAAAGCGGTGGGTTCGCAGCGGGGTCGGAGAGACGGTGACGATCAAATGCGATGCACGCCTCGGCGGGTCCGCAGTCCACTGGTTCGCGCAGCAGCGCGCCATAGGCGAGGAGCATCCGCCGCAGGAAACCTCGAGAGACGACCTCGTCGCATCCGGCGAGATGCGCCGCGAGGGCAACTGCCCCCTCGTCGAACTGATCCGCATCCTCGGATTGGAGCTTGCGAGGCTCATCCTGGAGCTGCTCGCTGTGCGGACAGCTGAAGCCAAGGCAATAGTCACTCGCGATCCGGGCCCCTGGCCCCCACTGCCAGGACATGTCGTAGCCCGACACCTCGTGGCGAATCTTTCCGGCCAATGCTGCCTTCAGCCGAGGCTGACCGGTGACATGTCGATCCTCGTCGTCGGCAACCATTCCCCACCGAAATCTCCAATACCGTGAGGTGATGGTAACCGCAGTCCGCCACGGGGCAGATGAACACGGCGAGTATCCGAGGGGCTGATCACCAGGCGCAGGGCGCGTAGTCCTTCAGGAAGCAGCCGTACAGGTCTTCGCCCTGTTCGCCGCGGACGATCGGGTCGTAGACCCGGGCCGCGCCGTCGACCAGGTCCAGCGGGGCGTGGAAGCCGGCGTCCGCCAGTCGCATCTTCGTCGGGTGGGGCCGCTCGTCGGTGATCCAGCCGGTGTCGACGCTTGTCATGAGGATGCCGTCGGCCAGCAGCTCCTGGGCGCTGGTTCGGGTGAGCATGTTCAGGGCGGCTTTGGCCATGTTGGTGTGCGGGTGCCCCGGCCCCTTGTAGCCGCGGGCGAACTGGCCCTCCATCGCCGACACGTTCACCACGTACTTCCGGCGGGCGGTCGCTGCGGCCATCGCCGGTCGCAGTCGGCTGACCAGTACGAACGGCGCGGTCACGTTGCACAGTTGCACTTCGAGCAGCTCGACCGGGTCCACCTCGTGCACCCGCTGCACCCAGCTGTTGACCGGGTCGAGGTCCGGCACCAGACCGCCGGCGTCGATGGCGGTGGCTGCCGCGATCCGTTCCGGCGAGGCGGAGCCGCCGGTCAGCGCCAACGCGGTGAGCGCCTGCGGGGTGACCGTGGCCGACTGCGGCGGGGCGATCATTCCCGCTGGGTGGCCCTGGTCGGCGGATTTGGCGAACGTGATCAGCTCCGGCAGGGGGCCGTCCGGCAGGGCCGCCGTCTCCGCGGCGACGAGTTGGGCGTACGCCCCGGGCGTGCGGCGGACGGTCTGCGCCGCATTGTTGATCAGGATGTCGAGTGGTCCCTGGGCGCTGACCGAGTCGGCGAGGGCGATCACCTGGGCGGGGTCGCGCAGGTCGATCCCGACGATCCGCAGGCGGTGCAGCCAGTCCCCGCTGTCCGGCATCGCGGCGAATCGGCGGACCGCGTCGTGCGGGAACCGCGTGGTCACCGTGGTGTGCGCGCCGTCGCGCAGCAGCCGCAGCGCGATGTACATGCCGATCTTGGCTCGGCCGCCGGTGAGCAACGCGCGCCGGCCGGTCAGGTCGGTGCGGGCGTCGCGGCGCTCCCGGTTGAGCGCGGCGCAGGGTGGGCAGAGCTGGTGGTAGAAGGCGTCCACCTCGTGGTAGCGCTGCTTGCAGACGTAGCAGCCGCGCGGATGGTGCAGGAAGCCGGCCGTGGTACCGACGGTGGGGGAGGCGAGCGGGACGCCCTGGGTCTCGTCGTCGATCCGGCCCGGGGCGCCGGTGGCGGTGGCCGCCGTCACCGCGCGGTCGGCAGCCGCGATGGCATCGCGCCGTGCCTCGCGTCGCCGCTGCTTGATCACCTTGTAGAGCTTCGCGGTGGCCCGTTGCACCCGCACCACGTCGGGGTGATCGGGAGGCAGGTTCTCCAGCGCCTCGAAGACGCTGAGACAGGTCTCCAGCTGTCCGCGGTCAATGCCGTCTCGACCGGTTTCGTTAAGGTTGTCCGCCGTCATGTGTCGCTGTCTCGTCCCGTTCCCTGCGCCGGGTCCCACCCGGCCCACCCCACGTCCGACCCGGAACTGTACGCACCGCACCGCCTCGGACGCACCGGGGTGATTGATCGACCGAACGGCTAATCCAGGTACGTCTATGCGATAGATAGGCTGGCGTTGCATTGAGTCATCGCTTGGCTACGTTGGGAGAGTTCCATGCGTACCACCGTCAAGGTCCTTGCCGCGTCCGCGCTTGCCGCTCTGGGCCTCGCCGCCGCCGGTGCCACCCCGGCACTCGCCGCCGCCCCGGCGCCCTTCTGCGAGTCCGGCGCCTCCCAGTTCTACTGCGACGGCAGCAGCACCGGCACGACGACCTGGAACGTCACCTGGTACTCCGGCAGCGTCGGCACCTTCACGACCGCCGGGTCGACCCTCTTCGCCGCCTGCCCGGCCAGCAACCTCGGTCACCCCGTGCGGGCCAGCTACAGCTACTTCGACGGCAGCACGACCCAGTACAGCGGCACCACCCAGTTCATCTGCCGCAGCGGCCCCTGGCAGTAGAGCCGTCCCGCCGGCGTACGGGTCAACCGCGCGTGCTCTCTCCATCGACCTGCGGTGGTGCCGGAGTAGCAACGGGATGGCCGGCCGGCGCCGCCTGAGATCGCTCGACCCCCCACCATGTTCCGGGACCGCCGGGGACCCTTTGGCAACCGACCACCATCTATCCGAGGAGCTAGCTCATGTCCACAGTCCGACGACTCACCGCCGCTGCGGCGCTCGCCACGGCGATGCTGGCATCGAGCCTCACCGCCGCCTCTCCGGCTTCGGCTGCCCCGCCGCCGGGGGTGCAGGTCTTCACCGGCTACGGCATCAGCTCGATCCCGCAGATCGCGTTGATCAACGCCCAGAACCAGGCCCGTAACCTGGCCTATGCCGCAGGCTATCCGGAGCCGTTCATCCAGTGCGCCAACGGGGCGTCCTGGGTGACCCAGCCGATGCCCAACTTCTACTCGGCGCAGGCCCAGATCATCTGCGCCGCGTGAAAGCTCCCCCGGGTGACCGGGGCGAAGTGTCGATCGTGCCAGGGCTGCTGCCAAGCGCAGCCAGTCGTGGTGAGCACACCCGGCGACGACTGCACGGCGACGCTCCCATGTAAGCGTATGGGGGTGCGGCGGCCGGCGGGCCCATCGGAGGCTCGCCGGCCGACTGCCGGTGCGCTCGGCGCGCAAATGGGTCACCGGGCAGCCAAGCCCGGAAACAACCGACAGCGAGCCTCCGCCCGACGCGCTATTGGACCGGAAAGTCCTCCGACCTCGCATGGGCCATGTCATTTCTGTTAACCACAATTGACATTTGTGTGAAGTCCACGGCGGCTCCGTCACCGCCCGTGACGAAGCGCAGGATCCATCCCACCCGACGGATCGACGATCCGCCACGGCCCGCCAACGAGCTTGTTTACATTGAGCCATATCATTTGCTAGTGTCCCCGATACGAAAAGCCACAAGCCATGCGGGCAGGCTTTATTCAGCCGCACGTCACCCCGACCCCATGTCGATCACTCAGTGGCCCGAAAGTGGAGGTCGGCTGTGCGTACGCTGCTGCTCTTTGATGGCCTTGGCGGCACCAACGACAATCTCCTGCCGGCGCTCCGCAGCCTTTTCGCCATTCCCGAGAATGCGGCTTACTGCCAGGCGGTGCGGGAAACCCTGGACCAGGTGGCGGCCTATCTCGACCCGCCGACACCGGCACCGAGCGGGCCGGCGGATCTTCCGCTGCGGCAATGGCTGGCCCCGGCGACCGGCGCCCCCGACGAGGTCCTGCGCAACTCGGTTTCCGCCGGGCTCTGCGTGCACATCCTCCAGGTCTGCCACCTCCAACCGGCTCGGCACCGCGCGGAGGGCGTCGTCGGGTCGCTGGGCCACAGCATCGGTCTGCTGGCCGCCATGATCGCCGGAATGCGACTGCGGCGGATGGACGAGTTCCTGGACGTGGCCTCCGTGTGCCTGCGGTTGTTAGCGCTAACCCTGGTCCGGGGACATCAGCTCACCACCGCCGCCACACCCGACGCCGACGCCGTCGACCGCTACCTGGCCAAGGGCCGTCGGGGTGCCCCACCTGGGCCGATGGCCGCCCTTTCCGGCCTGCCCCGGGACGGTCTGCGCGGCCTCGTCGAGGCGTTCAACACCGGCGGGGGGTCACTTTCGGTGAGCCTGGCCAACTCACCGGACACCTACGTGCTCAGCGGCCCGGCGGGGGAGTTGCTCGACCTCTACTTCGACCACGAGGCGCTGTTCGAGCGGACCGGCGTGAGCTGGGCGTTCCTGACCACCACCATCCCGTTCCACAGCGCGCACCTCGCGCCGGCGGCGGAGCGGGTCGGCGGCGACCTGCACTTCATCGGCGACCTGCCGGGCGGCGAGAGACTGCGGCTGCCGGTGTACGCCACCGACGGTCCACGCAATCTCCAGGGGTCGTCGGATCTGGTGGAGGAGTTCCTCACCCAGGTACTTCTCCGCCCCATCGAATGGGAACTCGTGACGCGACACGCAATCGACGACGCGGCCGTCGACCGCATCGTGGACTGCGGGCCGGGGCCGGCCGCACGACGGTTTACCAGGGAGTGCCTGCGAGGCAGCGCGCAACGTCTGGTGTTCGAGCCGATCCAACAATTTTCCGCTGCCCAGGCGACAGGAGGCCAGCATGCAGTGTCTGCTCTTTCCCGGCCAGGGCGTGCAGCGCAAAGGAATGGGCGCTGATCTCTTCGCCCAGTTTCCGGAGACGACCGCGCTGGCGGACGGGATTCTGGGTTACTCCATCGAGGAGCTGTGCACCCGGGATCCGCACAGAAGGTTGCGCGACACCCAATTCGCCCAGCCCGCCGTCTTTGTGGTCAACGCATTGCTGGGAATGCGGCGGGCCAACGAGCAGCCGGACGCCTACCGGTTCTTCGCCGGACACAGTCTGGGCGAGTACAACGCACTGGTCGCGGCGGGCGTGCTCGATTTCGGCACCGCGCTGCGGCTGGTACGACGCCGAGGAGAGCTGATGGCCGGTGTCACCGGCGGAGCCATGTCGGCGGTGCAGGGGGTGCCGGCCGCCTTCGTCGAGCGCGTCCTGCGGGAAACCGGTCTGTCCAGCGTCCACGTGGCGAACCTGAACGCCGACACGCAGACCGCGATAGCCGGCGACCGGGTCGAGGTCGCCGTCGCGGCCAAGGCGATCGGCGCCCTGCCCGGTGCCCGAGTCGTCCCGCTCAACGTCAGCGGGCCGTTCCACAGCCCCCTGATGGCGCCGGTCGAGCCCGCACTGCGCGAACTGCTGCGAGCCTGCGTGTTCGCCGACGGCCACGGCACCGTGGTGTCCAGCGTGACCGGTGCGGTCTTCCGCCCCGACGAGGGCGCCGAGCTGCTGGCCCGCCAGGTGTCCACCCCGGTGCAGTGGGTGCGCGCGGTCACCACGCTGCGGGCGGCGGGCGTGACCCGGTTCGACGAGGTCCACGGAAGCACCCTGACCGCGCTGGTGAGCAGGATCCACTGAAGGGACAACGGAGCATGAGCATCGCGATCGTCGGCACCTCGGTGGAGCTGCCCGGGGTGGACGGCCTGGACGACCTGTGGCGGGTGATCAGTACGGGCGCCAGCCTCACCCGGCCGTTCCCGCCGCACCGCCGGGACACCCTGGCCGAGTACATCCACTACGTACGGGCCACCACCGTCGAGCCGGTGGAGGATGATGACCTGGACTTCCACAACGGCTGCTTCCTCGACACCGTCGACACGTTCGACTACGCCGTGTTCGGGATGACCCCCCGGCAGGCCACGCTTACCGATCCGCACCACCGCATGGTGCTGCGCGCCATGTTCCTCGCCCTGGAGGACGCCGGATACTCCGCCGACCGGCTCCGTGGCAGCCGGACCGGGGTGTTCGTCGGCTTCGCGACCAACCCGGGCGCGACCTACATGGACTACCTGTCCCGGATCGAGCCCTCGGCCAGCCAGCAGGCGATCACCGGCAACATCCCGGCCATGCTGGCCAACCGCCTCTCCCACCTGCTCGACCTGCGGGGGCCGAGCATCGTCGTCGACACCGCCTGCTCGGCCACCCTGGTCGCGGTGCACCAGGCCAAGAACGCCCTGCTGGCGGGGGACTGCGAGCTGGCGGTGGTGGGCGGTGCCCGGATCGTCTTCGCGCCGGTCAAGCATCCCCACTCGGCGATCGGCATCGAATCGTCCGACGGTGTCACCCGGACGTTCGACGAGGCCGCCGACGGCACCGGCTTCGGTGAGGGCTCCGGCGCCGTCGTGCTCAAACGGACCGAGCAGGCCATCGCCGACGGTGACCAGATCTACGCGATCCTGAAGGGCAGCGCGGTCAACCACGACGGTCACACCGACGGCATCACCAGCCCCAACTCCCAAGCGCAGGCCGACCTGCTGCTCGCGGCGTGGCAGAACGCCGGCATCGACCCGCGCACGCTCGGCTACTTCGAGGCCCACGGCACGGCCACCCGGGTGGGCGACCCGATCGAGCACGAGGGCATGAAGCTGGCCTTCGCCCAGCACACGGCCGAGCGGAACTTCTGCGCGGTGGGCACGGTCAAGGCGAACGTGGGCCATCTGTTCGAGGGCTCCGGGGTGATCGGCCTACTCAAGGCGGTGGCGGTGCTGCGGCACGGGATGCTCCCGCCGCAGGCCAACTTCGTCACGCCCAACCCCAAACTCGACTTCGCCTCCGGGCCGCTCTTCGTCCCCACCGAACTGGGTCCGTGGGAGTCGCCGGCGGGCCCGCGTCGCTGCGGGGTGAGCGCGTTCGGCCTGGGCGGCACGAACGCCCACGTCGTGGTCGAGGAGTACGTCGCGGCGCCCCGCCCGCTCGCCCCCGCCGGTGAACACCTGTTCACGCTGAGCGCGGCCACGCCCCGCTCACTGACCGGGCTGGTCCGCAGCTATCTGGCGTTCATCGACGGCGGCGGGCTGGACGACCTCGACATCGCCGACGTCTGCTACACCACCCAGGTCTCGCGTTCGGCGCACCGCTACCGGATCGCCCTGCTGGTCACCGGCCCCGACGATCTCCGCCGAGCGCTGGAAGGGGTCCTCGCCGACATCCCGCAACCCGTCGTCGGCCGGCTCGCCGAGGCGGCGGAGGAATACCTGCGGGGCGCTCCGGTCGACTGGCGGGCACTCGCCGCCGGCCAGGCGCGTCGGGTCGTCCGGCTGCCCCGCTACGTCTTCGACGAGAGCACCGCCTGGCTGAGCTTCCCGGACGACTGGCGGCAGACGATGTCGCTGGAGCGCGCCACCGAGCACCATCCGGTGACGCACGACGTCGAACTCCGGCCCACGCCGGCAGCGACACCGGAGACGACCTCGGCGGGCACCGTACTGGCGCTCGTCGACCCGGCGACCGAGGCCGGCGGGTTGCTGGCCGACGCCCTGCCCGCGGCAAGTCGGATCGTCCGCCTCGGCGAGCCGATCGGCCCCGGCGAAGAGGTGTTCGCCGCCGACAGCGTGGCGTCGATCGAACGCATCGTGCGGCTCGTCGACGAACACGACGTCACCCACCTCGTCTACGCCCTGGCATTCGAGGAGCGCCCGGCGACCGACATCGAGGAGATCGAACGTCGATCCACCAAGAACCTGTACGGCCTCTTCCACCTGACCAAGGCGTTGATGGCTGCCGGCGCGAAGCTCGACCTGGTGGTGCTGACCCGGACCGCGGTCAGCGCCCACCAGGGCGAGACGACGGCGGTCACCGAGAACGCCGCGCTGGTCGGCTTCGGCAAGGTGATCGTGCGGGAGTACCCGTACGTCAAGGTCAGGCACATCGACGTCGACCTGGCCGTGTCCCCGGCCGCGCTACGCGCGGAGATCCTCGCCGACGAGCACGGCCTGTCGGTCCTCCGGGGCGAGCAGCGGCTGCGCGAGGTCTTCGTCGAGGTCCCCGAGATCGACCTCGGCGTCGAGGCCGAGGGGCCGCGGCCGTATCTCAAGCCGGGTGGCACCTACCTGATCACCGGCGGCACCGGCGCGCTCGGCCTCGCCGTCGCCCGCGACTTCGCCGCCGCCCAGCACGACATCACGGTAATCCTGCTCAGCCGATCCGGACTGCCACCCCGCGACCGGTGGGACGAGCTGACCGGGCCCGCTTCGGACGGGCCGCAGGCGAACCGGATCCGGGCGGTGCGGGAAATGGAGGCACTGGGCGCCACGGTGGACGCGGTGGCGGCCGACGCGGGCGACAGCAAGGCACTGGCCGAGGCGGTCGCCCAGATCCGCCTTCGACACGGCCGGATCGACGGCATCGTGCACGCCGCCGGCCTGCCCGGCGGAAGCACGGTCATGTTCCGCCACCTCGACGACTTCGACGCCGTCGTACGGGCGAAACTGCACGCCGCCTTCGTCCTCGACGAGGCGACCCGGGACGACCCGCCGGACTTCGTCGCGCACTTCTCCTCGGTCGCCTCGGTCTTTCCGGCCCCGGGTCAGGCCGACTACGCCGCCGCCAACTACTACCTGGACAACCTGGCCAGGTCCCGGGCCGGCGGGCGGTGCCACGTGATCGCGCTGGACTGGGTGGCCTGGAAGGAGATCGGCATGGCGGTCGACTTCGGCACCAACGGCGACACCATGTTCAAGGCCATCCCGACCGCGGTGGGCCTGGCCGTCCTCGACGCCGGCCTGCGCTCCCGCCGTTCGCGGCTGTTCGCCGGCGAACTCCACTACGGTGGCGAACTGATCCACCTGCTGCGTTCCTACGACGTCGGGCTCTCCGCCGACATCGAGGCGACGGTGGAACGGCACATGCACGCGCTGGAGGCCCGGCTGGCGAAGGCCACCGACCGGATCCAGACGACGGTCGCGGCGGTGCCGGTCGAACTCGACGGCCGCGCCGGTGGCGACTACTCCGACACCGAACGGTCGGTCGCGCGGTGTCTGGCGCTCGCCTTCGGCTACGACCGGCTCGACGTGGAGGCCGACTTCTTCGACCTGGGCGGCGACTCCATCATGGCGGCCACGGTGGCCAACAACATCGCGGTCTACCACGGTGTGTCGTACGACGTCGCGGACCTGCTCGCCGACCGCACCGTCGCCGAGATCGCGTACCACGTCGACGAACTGCGGGAGTTCGGCGCGAGCGGCAACTGAGCGACGACCGGGATCGGGGACGTCATGACCGACATGACAAAGGGGCCGCCGCTCCGGCAGATCGTCGGCTTCGCCCTGCCGCTGACCGCGGCCAGCCTGTTCCAGCAGGTGTACCTCCTCGTCGACGGCATCGTCGTCGGGCGCTACGTCGGCGTCGAGGGGCTGGCCGCGGTCGGCGCGAGCGGGCCGCTGTTCTATCTGCTGAACGCGATGTTCATCGGGCTCGGTACCGCGTTCACCATCCGCCTGGCGCACCTGCGCGGCGCCGGGCAGGACCGGCAGCGGCGCGACGTCGTGGTGTCCCTGGCCCTGGTCACGGTCGGTTGGACGGTGGGCTGCGTGCTGCTGGTCACCGTGCTGGCCCAGCCGGTGCTGGCGCTGATGGGCATCACGGGCGAGTTGGCCGAGCAGTGCGCCCGCTTCATCCAGGTGCTCTCCCTCGGTTTCCCCGGCATCTTCGGATCCGCCGCGGTCAGCGCCTACCTACGCGGCCTCGGCAACTCGCGGGCGGCGATGTGGGTGCAGGCCGCCGGAAACCTGCTGAACATCGGGCTGGCCCTGCTCTTCGTCGGTGGACTGGGCTTCGGAATCGCCGGTGCCGCGTTGGCCACGGCGGCGGCCAGCAGCGCCGCCGCGGTCATCGGAGTCGTCGCGTCGGCCCGGATCTATCCCCTGCCTCCCGGCCGGCCCGCCCGCGAGGCCGTACGTGGCGAACTCGTCGACGCCACCCGGCTCGGTCTGCCGCTGGCCACGCAGCACATCATCCTCGCCGTCGGGATCATGGTGCTGGTCTGGATCATCGAGCCGTACGGCGAGGTGGTGATGGCGGCCTTCACCGTCGTCGCGCGGGTCGAGGCGTTCAGCGCCATCCTGTTCCTGTCCTTCTCCGGGGCGGTCACCACGTTCGCGGCGCAGAACCTCGGCGCCGGCCACCACGAACGGGCCAGGCACGCACTGTTGCGGACCCTGGGGTTGACCTTCGCGCTGACGCTGGTGTTCTCCGCCGTGGTCCTGCTGGCCCGCGCCCCGATCGCCGCGCTGTTCACCGACGACCCGACCACCCGCCGGGTCACCGGCGAGTACCTGACGATCATTTTTCCCTTCCTGCCGCTCTACACCCTGATGGTGGTCCTGCACGGCTACCTCAACGGCGCCCGCCGCACCACAGCACCGCTGATCTGCACCATCGTCGCCTTCGTCATGGTGCAGATCCCGTTCGCGTACCTGCTCAGCCGCCCGTTCGGCATCCACGCCATCATGTGGGCCGTGGTCGCGAGTTGGACCGTCGGCCTGTCTTACTCGACCTTCTGCCTGCGACAGGTACTCCGATCGCCGGCGAACCCGGCACCCGGCACCCTGTCCACCGTCGTGGAGGTGCCAAGCTCCCCATGATCACTATCCGCTCGACCGACCTGGAGTTCCACGGCGGACGTTCGCGAACGGCCCCGCTGGCCTGGGGCCAGGAGGTCATCTGGGACCTGATCCGCGACTGGGAGGACACCCGGTCGTACGCCGTGCTCATCAAGTGGCTGCACATCCCGCTGCTGTTGAGCGTCGGCGACGTGCTGGAGAGCCTGGCTGAGCTGATCCGGCGCCACGAGGCGCTCCGCACCATGTACCACCCCACCGCCAGGGGCGACGCGATTCAGGAGATCCTCGGCTCGGGGTCGCTCCCGGTCGAGCTGGTCGACCGCTCGGTCGACGATCCGAAGGACTACGCCAGCATCGTCACCGACTGTCTGGAGCGCGCCGCGGAACTCGGCTTCGACCACGACAAGGAACTTCCGATCCGCTTCTCGGTGATCCTTCAGGACGGCATCCCGATCCTGCTCACGCTGGCCGTGTCGCATCTGTCCGCCGACTTCACCAGCGCTGAACTGCTGGTCACCGACCTCACCGCCCTGCTGGGAGCCCGCGCGGCCGGCGCGCCACCGCCACCCGCCCGGCCCGTATCACAACCGGCGGACCTCGCCCGGATGGAGAACGGGCCGCAGGGACAGCTACTGAACATCCAGGCCGCGCAGTTCATCCGGCGCCAGCTCGACCGAACCCGCCCGGAGATGCTGCCGGCACGGGCCACTCCGGTCACGCCACGGTTCTTCCGTGGGCAACTAGAGTCCGACGCGGTGGCCGTCGCGATCGGCCCGGCGGCCCGCCGCCACCGGACGACCCCCTCCGCGATCCTGCTCTCCATCACCTCGGCGCTGATCCGGTGCGTCTGCCCGGGGCCCAACTACCCCATCGACGTCATGCAGGGCAACCGCACGACACCGGAGCTGGCCGGCACGGTCAGCAACCTCAGCCAGGGGATCCTGACCGTGATCGAGCTGACCGCGGATTCCTTCGCCGCTCTGGTCCGTCACTGCTCGGCGGTGCTGGCGGAGGCGAGACGGTACGGCCGGCACCGCCAGCGCAGCACCCTGGACATGATCAGCGCGGCGGGGGCGCGGCGGGGCTGCCAGTTCAACGACACCTGGTCGGCGCTGCCCGGCCGGCCCACCAGACCCCCCGCCACCCTCGACG
This sequence comes from Micromonospora sp. WMMD975, assembly GCF_029581215.1. Classification (NCBI taxonomy): domain Bacteria; kingdom Bacillati; phylum Actinomycetota; class Actinomycetes; order Micromonosporales; family Micromonosporaceae; genus Micromonospora; species Micromonospora sp. WMMD975. Next base: position 3,405,430 of record NZ_CP120739.1, on the reverse strand, counting down.
AACTGGCCGCGACGACCCGGTCCTCCACCTTCTCCTGGCCCGAGCGGGTGCCCATGAAGAACAAGGATCTCTTCATGGGGATCCGGGGCACCGCCGAGCGGATCCACCTCTCGCTGTTCGCTGACACGGCCCTGCTGCCGCCCGGCGACATCAGGGCGTTCCTCGACACGTTCGAGCGGGTGGCCGTGACCCTCGCGTACGAGGATCCCACGCTGGAGCTGATCGCCGACTGGTTCGCCGAGAGCCGCGCCAGGTACGCCGAGATCGACCGGGACTGATCTGCAACCGTCACCCGGTCCGCCGGGAGGGTCGGCCCCGAGCCGGCAACCGGCCCCGGCCTACGCCGACGGCAGCCCGGCGATCACCTCGGCGACCGCCGGCGCGTGGGACGGGGCGAGCAGGTCCAGGTGGGAGCCGGGGACGCGGTGTACGCGCACGCCGGCCGGGCAGTGTTCCGACCAGATCTCCAGGCTTTCCGCGTCCACGCGCGGCTCCCGCGGTCGGACCAGGTCCAGTGGCCACGGATAGGTCGGCAGGCGGTAGACACGTTCCGCCTCGGCGTTGATCGGGTAGATCTCGACGAGGCGTCGTAGCCGGTCGGGGCCGAAGCCGGGTGGCAGGACGCCACGGGCGACCGCTTCGTCGAGGATGCGCGCGCACATCGCGTCGGGGGAGAGGGTGGCCAGGTCGTCCGCCGACAGGTCGAGGCCGAAGTTGTGGTTGACCAGGGACCAGAGCAGGCGGGCACGGGACGCCGGTGGTTGTTCGCGGCGGGTGACGGCGGTGTCGAGGAGCACCACGGCGGCGGGTCGCTCGCCGTCGGCCGCCATCCGGCTCGCCATCTCGTACGCGACCAGCCCGCCGAACGAGTAGCCGACCAGGACGAGTTGTTCGGGCCGGTAGGCGCGTGCCAGTTCCGCCCGGTAGGCGGCGGCCATCTCGCCGATGGTGTGGTCCGGTGACAGCCGCGGGTCGAGGGCCCGCGCCTGCAGTCCGACGCAGGTGTGACCGCGCGGCAGCGCGTCGGCGAGGTGCCGGTACCACAGGACGCTGCCGCCGAGCGGGTGCACACAGGCGACCACCGGGCCGCCCGGTTTGCCGGGACGGATCGGCACGAGGGGGGTGGGTGTGTCCGCGTACCCGTCGCGCAGCAGCCGGGCCATCGCGGTGACGCTGCCGGCCCGCGCCATCGCCGGCAGCGGCAGGGACACCCCGGTGCGCCGGCGGATCTCCGACAGGGTGCGCACGGCCTGTAGCGAGGTGCCGCCCTGGGTGAAGTAGTCGTCGTCGACGCCGAGGGCGGGGTTGCGGAGGTGGTCGCGCCAGATGTGCAGCAGCACCAGCTCGATGGCGTCGCGTGGTCGCCCGTCCCGGACGGCCTCGGTCGTGTCTGTCATTCCGGTTTCCCTCGTGACGGTCGGCGGGCCCGGGCCGACGGCCCGCGGCGCTGGTGGGGTCGGGGCGGGACCCGGTGGGTCAGGCGGGGGCCGGCTCCGGGCGGGTGCGGCGGGCCCAGGCGACGGCGGGGCCGTTGACGGCCGCGCCGACCAGCGGGATCACGGCGAGGACGAGCCAGCCGGTGGTGCCCAGGCCGCCGGTCAGGCCGGTCACCAGGGCGGGGCCCGCCACCGCCGGGACCGCCTGGCCGAGTCGGAAGACCCCGGCGTAGCGGGCCTGCGCGTGCTCCGGGGCGAGACCGAACTGCATGGTCCACCGCGCCGTCTCACCGCCGAGTTCGGCGAAGGTCAGCAGGACCGCGACCAGCACCAGTACCGCGATCGCGGGCGCCACCGGCAGCCGGCCGGTCAGCGCGGCCACCGGGCAGGCGACGGCGAGCAGCAGGAAGGCCAGCCGCTGGAGGCGCGCGGCGGCCGGAATGGTGTCGCCGGCCCGCGACACCCGGACCTGGAGCAGCACGACCAGCAGGGTGTTGATGCCGGTCAGCCACGCCGCGAGCGGGCGGGGCACATCGGTGGCGGAGACGATCCAGAGGGGCAGCCCGACCAGCAGGATCGTCTCGCCGATCCGGGTGAGGCAGCTCACCTGCGCCACGAGCAGGTAGGGCAGGTCGGCGAGGGGTCGCACGCGCTGCCGCGCGCCCTCCGGCGGGGTCGGCCTCGGCCAGGCCGGCAGCAGCAGGTAGAGGCCGGCGACCGCGACCCAGCACGCGGCCACGGCCGCGAGCATTCCGACGTACGCCGCCCGCGAGTCGACGGCGAGCACCAGGCCGGCCGCCAGGGTCCCGACCGCGAAGCCGGCGTTGAACACGCTCCGCAGGTACGCCGAGACGCGCACCCGGTCGCTCCCGGCGACCGCTGCCGCGATCATGCCGTCGCGGCTGACGTCCCAGGACTGCTCGGCGACGGCGACGAGCGCGACGAGCGGCACGAAGGCCCAGAACGGGCCGGCCGCCAGCAGCAGGAGCACGAAGAGCGCCTGTAGCAGCACGAACACGATGGACATCCGGCGGGCGCCGTAGCGATCGGCCAGCCGGCCGGCCGGGACGCTCGCCAGGATGCCGGCGAAGGCGGCGGCGGAGAGCCCGGCGCCCACCTGGGCGACGGTCAGGTCGCCGGTCCGGAGGAAGTAGACCGGCGCGCCGGCGAGGTAGAGACCGGCGCCGACGCTGCCGGCGAGCTGCGCGGCGGCGAGCCGTCGGGCGGGGCCGGTCACCGGTACGAGCGTGTCGCGCACGGACGTCAGCCGACCGTGCGCCCCCTTGCCGCCTGCGGTTCCGGTTCCGCGTCCGGACATGGTGGACTGCGGTGACGCCATGCCGTTCCCCCGTTGAACTGCGCGTGCTGCGTGTGAGCCGGCGTTTCCCGAGTTTTTGATCTTTCCGCCGCTGGCCCGAGATGCCTGCCGGCCGCATTGACGCGAGCGATTCTAACAGCGCTGGTACGGGGTGTCACGGAGACTGATCTTTGTGGATTGCCAGGAATGTCGCCCCATGCTAGGGTGCGGTGCCGTCTCTCACTGAGAGCCGCGCGCTCGCGCGGGCGTCGTCTTAACGGGGGTTTTGACGTCTTGGAAAATGCAATTTTTCCTGCTCTTGTTCGGCTTTCCCGCGATGTTCTCGACATTTCCGAGAAGCAGTTCTCTGGAGATTCGCGGGAATCCTTTGCCGCGCTGGGTGGCACCTCGCTGCGGGCGATGCGGCTGGTCGCCCGGGCCGAGCGCGAACTCGACCTCCGGATCGACCTCGCTGACCTGCTGCGTCCCGGGCCGCTCACCGCGGCGCTGCGCCGCAGTGCCCCGCTGGACCGGGCCGAGCACCGGGACCGGCCGCCGTCGGACCGACGTCCCCTGCTGCCCGCGCAGCACGCCATGCTGGTGCACGAGCAGCAGTGGCCGGGCACCGGTTACCGCCTGCTGTTCAGCCTCCACTGTCCGGGGCCCGCCCGCGCCAAGCACCTCCGCGACTGCCTGGACGCGCTGACCGCCCGGCACGAGACCCTGCGTACCGTGTTCGACGCCGACGCCGACGCCGACGCCGACGCCGACGCCGACGCCGACGCCGACGCCGACGCCGACGCCGACGCCGGCCAGCCGGGACGCCGCGTGCTGCGCCGGTGGCGCCCGGTGCTGCGGGAGCAGGGGCGGGTCACCCCCGGCGGCGACCCGGTCGACGTCGCCCACGCGCACCTCGCCGACCTGGCGTCCGGCCTGGACCCGTTCCGCCGGCCGGCCGCTGAGTGGCTGCTGACCGAGCTGCCCGGGGACGAGAGCCACGTCGTCTCGCTGCTGGCCCACCACGCCCTGCTCGACGGCTGGGCGGTCGGGCTGGTGCTGCGGGAGCTGGCCGCGGCGTACCTCGGCGGCGCCGTGCCGCCGGCCGAGCCGGGCGTACCCCCCGACGTCCTGCTCCGGTCCGCCCGGCCCGACGACCGACTGCGGCGACGTCGCGCCGCCCAGTTGGCCGGCGCGCCGCAGGTGGTGGAGCTGCCCGGCCGGCCCGGCGGCACCGACCGGCCGGGGCGTCCGGGCTCGCGGCTGACCTTCACGCTCGGGGCCGAGGCCACCGCGGCGTGTGGCGACCTGGCGCGCGCCGCCGCCGTGAGCCGTACGGCGGTGCTGCTGGCCGCGTGGGCGCTCGTCGTGGCCCGCCGGTGCGGGGTCGACGACCTGCTCGTCGGGGTGCCGGCCGCCGGGCGCCCGACCGCCGAGCTGAGCGAGATGGTCGGGCTCGCGACCCGCGTCGTGCCGGTGCGCTGCCGCTGGGACGACGACGCGCCCGCGGACACGCTGGGCCCCGCCGTGGCCGACGCCCTCGCCGACGCGGTGGCCGCCGCCGACCTGCCGTTCGAGGCGCTCGTGACGGAGCTGGGCGCCGCCGGGGCGATCGACCGCAACCCGCTGGTCCAGATCGGGTTCGCCGCCCACGACGAGCTGATCCCCGCCGAGCTGCCGGGCCCGGCCGGGACGGCGACCGTCCACGAAGGCCACGACGGCGGCTCCGTCTTCGACGCGATGCTCTATCTCCAGGCATGGGGGGAGCGGCCCCGGTTCGCGCTGGAGCACCGGCTGGCCGCGCTGTCCCCGGCCGGCGCGGCGGAGCTGGCCGAGGCGTTCGAGGCGACCCTCGTGGCGCTCGCACACGCCCGCGACCTGCCGCTGAGCACCGTTCGGGGCATGTCCGAGCGGCAGCGCGCCCGGCTCGGCGAATGGGGGCATGGGCCGGACGCCGGCCCGGGCGGCGGGCTGTGGCAGGCGTTCTCGGCGCAGGCGTCCCGCCGGCCCGCGGCGGTCGCCGTGCGCGGCCCCGAGGGCAGCACCACCTACGCCGAGCTGCACGACCTCGCCGAGCGGCTCTCCGCCGAGCTGGCCGACGCCGGGGTCACGACCGGCTCGACGGTGGTCGTGGCCGCTGCGGGCACCACCACCGAGGTGGTGGCCGTGCTGGCGACGCTGCGGCTGGGAGCGGCGTACGTCGGCATCGACGCCGACGCCCCGGACGAGCGGGTGGCGACGCAGCTCGCCCGGTGCCGCCCGGCCGCCGTGGTGGGTGACCCGCGGATCGCCCGGCTCGCCCCGGGCGCCTGCGCGGTCCGCACCGGGCGGCCCCGGCCCGCGCGCACCGGCGACACCCCACCCGCCGCGCCGGCCGATCCGCAGCGGGTCGCCTGCCTGGCGTTCACCTCCGGGTCGACGGGTGAGCCCAAGGCCGCCCGGATCACCCACGCCGCGGTGCGGCGCCTCGTGCACGACCCCGACGTGTTCCAACACGGGCCGGACGCCGGTTTCCTGCGGCTCGCGCCGCTTGCCTTCGACGCCTCCACGATGGAGCTGTTCGTCCCACTGCTCACCGGCGGCCGGGTCGAGATCTTCCCCGGCCCGGTGCCGCACCCCGGCGAGCTGGCCCGGTTCCTGGCCGAGCGCGAGGTCATCCTCGCCTGGCTCACCGCCGGTCTGTTCCGGGTGCTCGCCGACTACGACCCGGCGGCGTTCCGAGGGCTCCGGCAGTTGCTCACCGGCGGCGACGTGGTCCCGGCCCGACAGGTCGCCGCCGTGCTGCGGCACTGCCCGGGTCTTCGGGTCACCAACGGGTACGGCCCCACCGAGAACACCGTCTTCACCACCGTGCACCACGTCGACGACCCGTGCGAGCTGGACTCGGACGTCCCGATCGGTCGGCCCGTGTGCGGCACCCGCCTGCTGGTCCTCGACGAGCGCGGCGAGCTGCTGCCGCCCGGCGCGGTGGGGGAGCTGTGCGCCGCCGGCACCGGGCTGGCACGTGACTACCTGGACGATCCGGAGCGGACCGCCGAGGCGTTCCGGCGGCTCGGCGACGGCACCCGCTACTACCGGACCGGCGATCTGGTGCGCTGGGACGAACACGGCCGACTGCGCTTCCTGGGCCGCCGCGACCAGCAGGTCAAGCTGGACGGGCACCGGGTCGAGCGGGACGAGGTCACCCACCGGCTACTGGCGCACCCACGGGTCAGCGACGCGGCGGTGGTGGTCGCCGGCGACGCGGACCGCGGCCGGTTCCTGGTGGCGGCGCTCGTCGCCCCGCCGGAGGCCGGTCTGGTCGATGAGGTGCGCGCGCTTGTCGTGCGGAGCCTACCGGCGTACGCGGTGCCGAAACGCTGGGTGGTGATCGACGCCCTGCCCCTCACCGCCAACGGCAAGGTCGACGCCCGGGCGATCCTGCGTCTGAGCGAGGAGGGGCCCGCCCCGGCACCGGCGCCGCCCGGCCCGTCGACAGCGGATCTGGAGTCGCTGATCGCCGAGGCGTGGACCGCCGTGCTCGGCGACGACGACTTCGGCTACGACGAGCCGTTCTTCGAGGTGGGCGGCGACTCGTTGCAGTTGGCCAAGGTGCACCGGCTGCTGCGGGACAGGCTGCCCGGCCGGACTCTCGCCCTGCTGGACCTCTACCGGCACCCCACCGTGGATTCGCTCGCCGGGTGGCTGCGCGGCGCCGATCAGACGGCCGCCGGGGTGACCCGATGACGGCCGGACGCGAACCGATCGCCGTGGTGGGCGTCGCCGGCCGCTTCCCCGGCGTCGCGGGGCTCGACGAGCTGTGGGACGCGCTGGTCGAGGGCCGGGAGCTGCTCACCCGGTTCACGCCGGAGCAGCTCGCCGCCGCCGGTGTCACCGAGCGGGAGCGCGACGACGTGGACTACGTGCCCGTGCGGGGCACGCTCGACGGCATCGAGGACTTCGACGCCGCCTTCTTCGGCCTCACCCCCCGGGAGGCCATGATCACCGATCCGCAGCACCGGCTGCTGCTGGAGTGCGCGTGGGAGGCGCTCGAGTACGCGGGCCACCCGCCGAGTCGGGAACCGGGCCGGATCGGCGTGTTCGTGGGCACCGGCGTCAACACCTACCTGGCGAACCACCTGCTCGGGCGGCCGGACCTGCTCGCCGAGCTCGGCCCGTTGCCGATCCTCATCGGCAACGAGAAGGACCACGCGGCGACCCGGATCGCCTACCGGCTGGGCCTGCGCGGCGCCGCGATCGGCGTGCAGACGGCCTGCTCGACCTCGCTCGTCGCGGTGCACCTCGCCTGCGAGAGCCTGCGCAGCGGGGACGCCGACATCGCCCTCGCGGGCGGCGCGACGGTCAGCACGCCCCAGCAGCGCGGCTACCGCCACGAGCCGAACGGCATCGGCGCGCCGGACGGGCACTGCCGGGCCTTCGCCGCAGACGCCGCCGGGACGGTGGCCGGCAACGGCGCCGGGATCGTCGTGCTGCGGCGCCTCCGGGACGCGGTGGCCGACGGCGATCCCGTCCTCGGGCTGGTGCTCGGCTCCGCCGTCAACAACGACGGGGCCGCGAAGGTGGGTTACACCGCGCCCGGGGTCGCCGGTCAGGCCGAGGTGATCGGCATGGCCCTGGCCCGGGCCGGCGTCGACCCGGCGAGCGTCGACGTGGTGGAGGCACACGGCACGGGCACCGAGATCGGCGACGCCATCGAGGTCGCCGGCCTCGGCGAGGCGCTGGGGCGGGGCGGCCCGGCGGGCGTACGCCTGCTGGGGTCGGTGAAGCCGAACCTCGGCCACCTCGACGCCGCCGCAGGCATCACCGGGATGATCAAGATGCTGCTCGCCCTGCGCCACGGGATCGTGCCGCCCACCGTGAACCACGACCGGCCCCACCCCGACATCCCGTTCGCCGAGGCCGGCCTGCGCGTCAACACGACGGCCGAGCCCTGGCCGGCGCGCGGCGGGCCGCGCCGGGGCTGCGTCAGCTCGTTCGGCATCGGCGGCACCAACGCCCACGTCGTCCTGCAGGAGGCGCCCCCGCCGCCGGTCACACCGAGGACGGCGGACGCCGATCTCGTCGTGCTGAGCGGGCGCACCCCACAGGCGGTACGGGTGGCGGCGCGGCGGCTCGGCGACCACCTCGCGAACACGCCCCGGTGGGAACTCGCCGACGTCGCGCACACCAGCCGCGCCGGCCGTACCGCCTGGCCGATCCGGCGGGCGATCGTCGCCACCGACCGCGCCGACCTGCTGCGGCAGCTCGGCACCGCGGCGGAGCCGGTCACCGCGCCCCGCCGGGCGACGCTCGCGTTCGCCTTCCCCGGGCAGGGCAGCCAGTTCCCCGGCATGGCCGCCGGCCTGCACACGCGGCTGCCCGGCGTCCGCGAGCGGATCGAGACGGGCCTGGACGCGCTGCCGGCGGGCCGCGCCGACCCGGTGCGCGCCGTGCTCCTCGACCCGTCCGCCGCGGCGCAGGCGGCCCGCCCCTCGATCGCCCAGCCCGCACTGTTCCTGCTGGAGTACGCTCTCGGCGGCCAACTCCTCGACTGGGGCCTGCGACCGCAGCGGCTGATCGGGCACAGCGTCGGCGAGTACGCCGCGTTCTGCCTGGCCGGCGGCCTGCGCCCGGCCGACGCCCTGGCCCTGCTCACCGAACGCGGGCGGCTGGTGGAGCGCACCCCGCCCGGCCGGATGGCCGCCGTGCTGGCCGGCCGGGACCGGGTGGCCGCGCTGCTACCGCCCGGCGTGCAGGTGGCCGCCGACAACGCTCCCGGCGTCACAGTGGTCTCCGGCCCGCCGGCCGGGGTGCGGGAACTGTCCGACCGGTGCGCCGCCGCCGGCATCCGGGTACGCCCCGTGCCCGCCGCGCACGGCTTCCACTCCCGCCTGCTCGACAGCATCCGCGACGACTTCCGGACGGCCGCCGCCTCGGTGCCGCACCACCCGGTCACCACCACCGTCCTCTGCGGACTGACCGGGCAACCGGTGGTCGAGGGCACGACCCGCCCCGCCGAGCACTGGGTGCGGCAGATGTGCGAGCCGGTCCGGTTCCGGGAGGCCGCCGCCGAGCTGCTGGCCGTGCGTCACCCGGTCGTCCTGGAGGTCGGACCGGGCCGGGCACTGACCGCGCTGGTCCGCGCGGCGGGCGGCGGGCCTGTCCCGGTGGCGCCCACGATGCCGGCCACGGCGGGCCCCGACGCGCTGCCGGTGCTGCTGCGGGCGGTCGCGACGGCGTGGACCGCGGGCGTCGAGCCGGACTGGGCCGCGTTCCGGCTCGACCCGGCCGCCCGGCGGGTGCCGCTGCCGGCGTACCCCTTCGAGCGCGTCCGGCACTGGGTCGACCTCACCCCGCCCGGGGCGGCGGCGATGGTGGCGGACAGCGCGGCGGTCCCGGCGGTCCCGGCGGTCCCGGCCGCGCCGACCGCGCCGACCGCGCCGACCGAGCCCGAGACGTCCGCCGCCGCCGTGGAACGGGAGATCATCGCGGCGTGGCGGGACCTGCTCGGGGCGACCGACGTGGTGCCCGAATCCGACTTCTTCGCGCTGGGCGGGGAGTCGTTGGTCGCCGTGCGGATGCTCAGCCGGCTGCGACAGCGCTGCGGCGTCCGCGTACCCCTGCGGATCCTGGCGCAGGACCCCACCGTGCGCGGGCTGACGCGGGCGGCCCTCGACCGCCTGCCGGCCCGCGTCAACTAGCGACACCTGGGAGAGACCGTGTCCGCATCGGCGCCGGCCCTGGAAGTCCTCGCGGACGGCCCGGGCGCACCGCTCGTGATCATCGACTTCATCCGCATCTCCGCCGGCGCCGGGCTCGGCGAGCTGCTGGCCTCCGCGCCCGCCGACCGGCCCGTGTACCGCGCCGACCCGGTCGAGACGCTCCTGCGCGCCGACCGGTTCCGCAGCGCCACCGACCTCGCCGAGGAGTACGCCGCGGCCGTACACCGCCTGCCCGTGCGCCCGGCCCGGATCGTGGGCTACTGCAGCGCGACGCCGGTGGCCATCCGCACCGCCGAGCTGACCGGGGTGCCGCTCGCCCTGGTCGAGCCGACCTGGCCCGACCGGGCCGCCGCGGAACACGACTTCCGCGGCTTCCGCGCCACCCTGCGCGAGGGCGAGCCGCCGGCGGTGCCACTCGACGCCGACCCGGCACGGGCCCTGTCCGTGATGGCGCGCACCCTGGACGGCGACCTCGACGTGTTCGCCCGCGCGAACGATCTGCCCGACGACGAACGGCAGGACACCCGCGAGCAGCTCGTCGACAGGTACGTCGCCTGGCTGCACGTGCTGCTCTCGGCGTCCGCCGACCCGGTGCCGCCCCGGCCCGCCGACGTGGTGCTGGCCAGCCGCGACTACACGGCCGAGCACCCGGGCGTCGAGACGCTCCGGCTCGACCTTTCCGCCGGTGAGATGCCGACCGCGCCGGTGACCCGGGCCGCCCTGATCGCGCTTGTCGACCCGACGGCGGCGCTCCGGTGACCGCGTACCTGTCCGAGCTGGTGCTGGCGCAGGCGGCCCGGACACCCGGCGCGTGCGCCGTCGTGGACGAGCGGGAGTCGCTGACGTACGCGGAACTGGTCCGGCAGGCCGGCGTGGTGGCCGGACAGCTCGTCGCGGCGGGGGTGGAGCAGGACGCCGTGGTGGCGGTCTGCGCCGAACGGTCGGTCCGCTTCCCGGTGCTGCTGCTCGGGGTGCTGCTGAGCGGGGCCGCATACCTGCCCCTGGAACCGGGCGACCCCGTGCCCCGCCTCGCCGGCATGCTCGACGACGCCGGCGCGGTTCTCGTCCTGACCGAGCCGGAGCTGAAGGCCGCCGCCGAGGCCGTCGCCGGGAGCCGTCGCGTGCTCGCCGTCTCCGCCGGTGAGCTGCGCGCGGGCGTCCCGGCGGCGCCGGTGCTGCCCGCCTCGGACCTGGGGTTGGCCTACGTCCTGTTCACCTCGGGCTCCACCGGGCGCCCCAAGGCCGTCGGCGTGGGGCACCGCGGCATCGTCAACCGGCTGCGCTGGATGCAGGACGAGTATGCCCTGACCAGCGCCGACGCCGTCCTGCAGAAGACACCCGCGACGTTCGACGTGTCGGTGTGGGAGCTGTTCTGGCCGCTCGCGCAGGGCGCCCGCCTGGTGCTGGCCCGGCCGGGCGGGCAGCGTGACCCGGAATACCTGATGGCCGTCATGCGGCGGGAGCGGATCACCGTGGTTCATTTCGTGCCGTCCATGCTGGAGTCCGTCCTCGACGAGCCCGGTTGGGACGGGTACGACGCGCTGCGGCTCGTGGTCTGTAGCGGCGAGGCGCTCCCACCGGCCGCGGTGCGCCGGTTCCGGGCGCGGAGCCGGGCGCGGATCGACAACCTGTACGGGCCTACCGAAGCCTCGATCGACGTCACCTGGTGGCCCTGCCGCCCGGTGGAGGACGGCGACTCGGTGCCGATCGGCCGGCCGATCGCGAACGTGGTGGTGCGGGTACTCGACGCGGACGGGAACCCGGTGCGCGAGGGCGTGCCGGGGGAGCTCCACCTCGGTGGCGACCACGCGCTGGCGCGGGGATATCTCGGCCGGCCGGGGCTCACCGCGGAGCGGTTCGTGCCGGACCCCTTCGCCGCCGGCGCCCGGTTGTACCGGACCGGCGACCTCGTCCGGTGGCTGCCCGGCGGGGTGCTGGAGTTCCTCGGCCGCCTCGATCACCAGATCAAGCTGCGCGGGCAGCGGATCGAGCCGGGCGAGATCGAGGAGACGCTGCGCCGGCATCCGGGCGTGACCGGCGCCGTCGTCCTGTTGCGCCGCGACGAGGGACGCGCCGACCGCCTGGTCGGCTATGTGGTGGGGCCGCCCGACGGCCCCGGTGAGCGGGAGCTGCGGGCCTATCTGGCCGAACGGCTGCCCGCGCCGATGGTGCCGGCCCGGCTGGTACGCCTGGCGGCCTTCCCCCTCACCGCGAACGGCAAGCTGGACCGCGCGGCGCTGCCGGAGCCACCGCGACGCAGGCGGTAGTCAGCGCACGAACCCGATGTGGGCGGTGGCCATCAGCGAGCCGGGCTCGCAGAACGGCACCCGCTCGACGACGCGGCCCTCGTCGAGGTCCACGACGAACAGGGTGGAGGCGCCGGTCATGAAGACGTACCGGCCGGTGGGCTCGACCGCCAGGTAGAGCGGCGACTGGCTGTTCTTCGCGCACATGAAGGGCGGCCGGACCGGCTCGTGCGCGAACAGCTCCAGGTCGAGAACCGTGGACATGTCGGCCGGGTCGAGGACGAACAGCCGGTTCGGGAAGCCGGTGACCGCGATGAGCTGCCGGCCGTCGCGGTGGAACAGTTGCTGCGAGGTGATGCGCAGGAAGGTCGGCCCGGTGTGGGTGGCCTCCCGGACCGCGTGACCGCCCTGGTAGCGCCACCGTTCGAGCACACCCGGCCCGTGCACGACGACGTTGTTCTGCCACTTCGAGATGTTGTTGCAGGAGACGTAGAAGACGTCCGGATCGTCCAGGTCGACGTCGACGTGCGCGGAGCAGCTCGCGCCGGTGGTGTGCACCGAGGCGCGGGTCAGCTTCTCGTCCGCCACGACGAACCGGCCGGTGGGGAACTCGTTGGCCGCGTACCGGGCGACGTCGAGGCTGTCCCCGTCGGTGCCCAGCACCCGGCCGTCGGCGCCGGGGCGCACCGACAGGTCCATGTCGACGCCGACCATGAACCCGTTCGGCGACGCCTCCAGCTCGTGGATGGTGTCGAAGGCGAACTCGGGCAGGTCGCCCAGCCGGGTCGCCGCGCCGGTGCGCAGGTCGTAGCGCCAGGCGCTGCTGCGCAACGGCTGGTCCGGGTCGTGGTAGCGGCGCAGGCGGTCCTCGGTGTCGGTCATCGCGAAGGCGATCACGCCGGGCTCGACCTCGCACTTGGTGGAACTCTGCATCGCCGCGAAGTCGAGCTCGGCCGCCGGCGGCCACAGGTGCGAGCCGCCGTCGCGGCCGAGGCGACGCAGGTAGGGCGCCTGTTTGAAGGAGACGACGACCTCGCCGTCGTCGGTCTGCACGAAGCTGTGCGGGTGCAGGAAGTACGGGAGCAGGTCCTCCAGCCGGCCCAGCCCGTACGGCACCGGGTTGTCGCCGAGCCGCTCCCGCAGCACCGCCAACTGGCGGGACCGCAGGTCACCGATGTCGATCGTGGTCTCCCGCACGGTCCGGGAGCCCACGTCGAGGAAAAGGTACCGCTCGTGGGTGCCGCCCGCGGACAACCCGCAGACCAGGATCGTCAGGTCGCCGTACCCCGCCGACATCGGCAGGCTCATTTCAACAGCCACAACAGCGCCTCCCGGAGGATGGTGATGCAGTTGGTGGTGAGGACGGACTCGACATGGAACTGGAAGCTGGTGAACCGTTCGGAACGCAGCGCCACCACCCGGCCGTCGGGCTCCACGGCCACGGTCACCCCGGCGGGGGCCTCGGCCGGGGCGTCGGCGAAGAAGGTGTTGTAGAAGCCGACCGGCTCGGCCCGGCCGAACAGGTCGACGGTCTCCTGCACGCCCTGCAACGGGGGGTCCACCGGGCGCACGGTCATGCCGAGCAGACGGCAGAGGATCTGGTGGCCGAGGCAGACGGCGAGGAACGGCGTGCCGGTCTTCATCAGCTCGCCCACGATGCGGTGCAGTTGGGCGATCTTCGGGTCGTTCATCTCGTTCGGGTCGCCGGGACCGGGCCCGACGAGCACCAGGTCGTAACCGGTGAGGCCGATGCCGGACTCCCGGTAGTCGCGCATGGTGACCTTGAACCCGAGGTGTTCGAGGATGTGCTTGAGCATCTCGGTGAACTGGTCCTCGTTGTCGACGATCAGCACCGAGCGGCCGATGAGTTCGGGCGCGGCGTACCTGTCGTCGACCTGCCTGTTGATCCAGAACCGGGACAGGTAGCGGTTCCGCCCGTTCAGCACCTCGAGGACCTTGTCGTCCACGAACCGGTCGAGGAAGGGGCCGGGCGGTTCGGCGGTGGTGATCGCCTTCAGCAGCCCCTCGGCCTTGGTGCGCACCTCACGGCACTCCTTGGCGGGCACCGAGTCGCGGACGACGCTGGCGCCGCTGCGGATCACGGCGTGCCCCTCGGCGTCCACCGCCATCGTCCGGATCGTGATGGCGCTGTCCAGCCACTCCTGCCCGTCGTCCTCCAGGCCACGGATCATCAGGGCGGACGAGTAGTAGCCGCGGGACTCGGACTCGTGGCGGTGGATGACCCGGGCGGCGTTCTCCAGTGGGCTGCCGACCATCGTCGCGGCGAACATCGACTCGCGGAACGCGTCGAGCGGGCTCATGGTGGCGCTGCCCTCGAGCACGTACTCGGTGTGGACGAGCGCGCTCATCTCCTTGAGGTACGGTCCGCGCACGACGCCGCCCTCGCCGCAGATCCGCGACATCATCTTGAGCTCCTCGTCGACCACCTGGAAGAGCTCGTTCACCTCCTTGCGGTCGGAGAGGAACTCGATGAGGTCGGCCCGCTTCTGCAACGCGGCGCGCGGCAGCGTGCCGCAGATCGGGTTCATCGTGACCGTGCCGCGGCGGTAGGTCAGGTGCCGTTCCGGCGAGGACCCGATGAAGTAGCGCTCCCCGTCGAAGAAGCAGAAGGTGAGGTACGCCCCGATCTCGTTACGGGCGAGCCGGGCGAAGATCGTGTGCGCGACCTCGGGCCCGAAGTCACCGATGGTGACGTCGCACCGCCGCGAGATGAGGAAGTTGGAGCCCTCACCGCGCTGGATCTCCTCCTTGATGACCCGGTCGATACGGGCGGCGAACTCCTCGTCGTCCGGAGTGTGCACGGGCTCGGAGACCACCCGGACGTCGGCGCGCACGTCGGCGAACGACTCCAGCTCGACCTCACGGAACTCGCTGGGCACCAACGAGATGAGCGGCTCGTTGTCGTCGTGGCAGACGTAACCGCGCTCACGCAACTGCGCGTAGGGCACCATGGTCAGCACCGGGTGGGCGGCCGGGCGAGGCACCTCGGCGAGCGACCAGGACCGCACGGTCTCCCCGCGAGCGTAGTTGACCCGACCCTCGGAATGGACGAGGCAATAGGGGCTAGCGAAGTCAAGACTCACCGGAGGCCACCTTGCTGATCAGAAAGTGGTGTAACACCAGGTAATCGATTTCCGTATCGAGGAAGCAGCTTAGCCCATCGGCGGGCGACCCGACGATTGGCTGTCCCGCGACGTTGAAGGAAGTGTTGATCAGGCAGGGCACGCCGGTGACCTGCTCGAAGGCTCGAAGCAGGCCCGCCAGCAGGGGATTGTCCGCCTCGTCGACCGTCTGGGCCCGGGCGGTGCCGTCGACGTGGACGGCGCCCGGAACGAGCTTCTGGTATTCGGATCGTACCGGGAAGACGAATGTCATGTAGGGCGAGGACGTCTTCTTGCCCATTTCGAGGACCACCTGCGCCGATGCCGCGGGCAGCACCGGAGCGAAAGGCCGGAACGGCTCCCGCCGCTTGACGCGGATGTTGATGACGTCCTGAATATCGGGAAACGCGGGGTTGGCCAGGATGCTGCGATTGCCGAGAGCCCGCGGGCCGTACTCGACGGCGCCCTGGAACCAGCCGATCACCACCGGGTCGACGAGCAGCTTGGCCACCTCGGTGAGCAGCTCGTCCTCGGCCAGCTCGCGCCACTCGACCCGGTCACCCACCGCGGCAAGCGCCGCGCGGACGTCGTCGTCGGTGTAACTCGGACCCAGGTACGGGCCGGGCGACGGGCGCACCGGGCGGCCCAGCTCGCGTGACGCGTACACCGCCGCGCCGATCGTCACGCCCGGGTCGCTCGCGCCGAAGCTGACCGACGCGTCCTCGAACCGGGAGCCCTCCAGCAGCTTGGTGTTGTTCACGCAGTTCAGCGCCAGGCCACCCTCGATGATCAGATTCCGCGCGGAGGTGCGCCGTTCCAGCACCGACACCTGGTGCCGGGTGACCACCTCGACCGCGTCCTGGACCGCCCGGGCCACCCGGCACCGGAAGTCCCAGTCCGTGCGGTCGCCGGTGCGCCCGAAGATCTCGTCGAAGTAGGAGTAGTACGCCTGGGTGTCCAGCAGCGGGTTGCCGACCCGCAGCCGATAGCCGCCGGCCTCCTCCAGCGTGATCACCTCGCGCAGGAGCGGATTGTCCGCGCCGAGCGGCGGATGGAAACCGCTGAGCCCCATCACCTTGTACTCGTCGTTGTTCGGCACGAAGCCGAGGTAGCGGGTGACCTTGCTGTAGAGCAGCGCGAGACTGTTGGTGATGTCGACGGTGGCGTCTTCCAGGATCGTCACCTCGCCGTCGCGGACCTCTCCCATGATCGACGAGTAGCGCTCCGCGCGGCCGTCGCTGACCAGGAACGCCGCGTCCCGCCAGCCGGCCGTGTGGTAGCCGCACGACAGGTGGGCGAGGTGGTGCGGGACGAGCCGGAGCCGGTCGGCCGGGATGGTGAAACCGGTGCGCGCGGCGAAGTCCGCCCGGATCGCCTCCGGCGTGAGCAGCGTCGTGCGTAGCTCCTCCAGCCGGGCCAGGCGGTCGGCCCGCTCCGGCTCCGGCACCGCCGATCGGGCGATCCCGGCCCGCTCCGCCGCCCAGACCTCCGCGGTGAAACTCCAGGGGAAGGCGAAGCAGTCGACGTCGGCCAGCTCGACGCCCGCCTCCCCGAGCGCCCAGCGCAGCGCGTTGACCGGCAGGTCGGACGTCTTCTTGACCCGGCTGAGCCGTTCCTCCTCCACGGCGGCGACCAGCTCGCCGTCGACCACCACGGCGACGGCCGCGTCGTGCCCCAGCACCCGGTGCCGGTCGAGGCCCGAACGCCGGTACAGGCGCCCGAACAGCTCCGCGGACCGCGTGAAACCGTTGAAACCGACGACGATCATGCCCATCACCCCGCTATCGCAGATACCGCAGTTTGAGGTCCAACTCCGCCAGCTCCTGCGTGACGTCCGAACCCGCGACCACGCCGCCGCCGCAGCGCAGCAGCACGTCCGGCCCGTCCCGCTCGGCGCAGGTGACGATCGTGTTGGAGGTCAGCGCGTCGCGGGCCGCGTCATAGATGCCCACCGCGCCCGCGAAGAACCCGCGCGGCTCGCCCTCGAGGTCGGCCAGCACCTCCTGGGCGCGCAGCTTCGGCGCGCCGACCACCACCCCGCGCGGGAAGCTCGCCAGCACGACACCGCCGAGCCCGCGCGCCGTGTCGTACGCGCCCGAGACGTCGCTGGCGAGATACGTCGTGGGACCGATCACCAGCGGCTCGCACAACCGGTCGACCACCACCGTGCCGGGCTCGCAGTACGAGCCGAGGTCGTTGCGTTCCAGGTCGACGAGCATGATGTGCTCGGCGAAGTATTTCGGGTCGTCGCGCAGCAACGCGCCCCGTTCCTGCCGTTCCCGCTCGTCCCGCGCGGCCGGCTGGGTGCCGGCGAAGACGCGGCTGCGCACCCGCCCGTCGCGCGCCAGCACGTGCGGCAGGGAACAGTTGCCGAACACCGTGGCCCCGTCGAGGCTGAACCAGTAGGAGTAGTCGGCCGTGGCGTACCGGTGGGCGACGTCGGCGTAGTAGCGCGGCAGCGACGTGCGTGGGCGTACCCGCACCGGCACCGAGAGGACGACCTGGTAGATGTCGCCGGCCAGCAGGTGCTCGCGCGCTCGGGCGAGCTGGTCGGCGTACCGGTGAGGGTCGATGTCGGTCACGACCTCGGTCAGCGGGGCGGTCGGCGGCGGCGCGGCCCGGGCGGCGGTGCGGGCGCAGGCCGACATGACGTCGGCCCGGTCCTCCTCGGCGCAGCTCAGGGTGCCGGTGGCGGGGTCGTGGACCACCGCGCGGCGCAGCGGCCCGGCGAAGCCGAGCAGCCGTCCGGGGGCCGCGGTCGGCCACGGCCCGCCCGGGATGCCGGCCTCCGCCCGCAGCCGCAGGGACAGGTCGTAGGAGAGGGCGAACGCGACGTCGGCGCCCGGACCGCGCCGGGCCTCGGCCAGCAGGTGGTCGAGCAGGGCGGCGACGTCGCCGTCGAAGCGTTCGCCGCCCCGCTCGATCCCGTCGGTCGTGATCCGCCACACGTCGGCGAGCGACGCGAGGAGGGTGCGCCGTTCCCGCCCCGGCAGGCGGTAGCAGAACAGCGGTCCGAACAGCTCCGCGAGGGGCTCGACGAGGTCGTGCGGGTCGCCGGCGAAGGGTACGCGGGCGGTGGTGGCGGTGGGTGCGGGCGCCGACATCGACGTCCTAGAGGGTGAAGTTGAAGGCGTTGCTGCCGGCCCCGGTGAGCTGCCCGACGCCGCGCCTGACCGCGTCGCTGACCCCGTCGGAGTAGAACAGCCGGGTGTAGCGGTCGCTGACGTCGGCATGGTCCTCCGTGTACGCGATCCGCCCGTCCTCGACGGTGACGATGCCCATCGCGGCGAGCGCGTCGAAGACCGACTGGAACTGCCGCAGCGGCTCGGAGCCCGCCGGATAGAAGGAGTTGAACCGCGCGACGTCCAGCTCGCGGTGCTTCATGGCGAGCACGAGGTGCCGGCGCAGCGACTCGTCCGCCGAGAGCGGGAAGGCCTTCTCCACCGCCGACCCGCCCGCCTGGATCCGGCGCATGTACTCCCGGAAGGTGAACGCGTTGCTGTACGTGTAGCCGTGCGAATGGCTGTAGGAGCTGGCGCCGAGCCCGAGGACGTAACCGTTGTTGCCCCAGTGGTTGTCCTGGTAGTGGAAGATCCAGTTCTCGCGCGGGAAGAGGTTGCGGGAGTACTGCCAGTAGCCGTTCTCCCGCATCCGGCGCTTGGCGTACCGGAACAGCGCGAGGCTGCGCCGGAAGAGCTTGGCGTGGTCCTCCTCGCGCAACGTGGTGTTGTTGATCGCGCCCTTGCGCACCGAGAGCGTGAAGAGGGTGATCTGGGTGGGCATCGGCTCCAGCGCGGTGACCGCGTCCATGGTCCGCTGCATGTTGTCGAACGCCTCACGCTCGATGCCCGCGATGAGGTCGATGTTGACGTTCGGCACGCCGCTGTCGGCCATGTTGTAGTAGGTGCGCACCACGCTGGACGGCGTGTCGGAGCGGCGCGACTTGCGCAGGATCTCCGGGTCGAGCGACTGCACACCCATGGACAGGCGGTTCGTCCCGTTGGCCGCCATCACCGCGATGCGGTCCTCGGTCGCCGAGTCCGGCGAACACTCGTAGGTGATCTCGCGGCACTCGGAGAGGTCGAAGCGTCGGATGACCCGCTCGAAGAGGAACTCGATCTGTGCCGGGTTGAGCCGGCTGGGTGTGCCCCCACCGATGAACACGGTCTCGATCTTCTTGCTCCGCATCATCGGCAGGTACTGCAGCGCCTCCTTCTCGAGGCAGTGCAGGTAGTCCCAGATCACCTGGGTGTCGTCCTGGACGACGGCCACGCTGTAGTAGCAGAAGCTGCACTTCTGGCGGCAGAACGGGATGTGGATGTAGAGGTTGTGCGAGAAGGTGTCGCTGCCGGCCCAGAGGGTGTCGGGGTCGGAGGCGGTGGCGTCCCGCGGCTCCCAGAGGGAGATCGGCGGATAGGTGAACACCAGCCCCGGTATGTGGTCGTCGGCCTCGATGAGCTGGTCGACGACGTCCGACCGGCCGGCGTCTGCCAGATCGAAGATGAATTCCTCAGCCACTGTCGCTCCTCGAACCTGTCACGGACAGGAAGTTGTCGATGATCAGCTGCCCGGCCGGCGTGCCGATCGACTCCGGATGGAACTGGACTCCGTACACCGGCTGCCTGGCGTGCTCGACGGCCATCACGCACTCGTCGTCGTCGGCACTCGCCACGAGCCGCAGGTCGTCCGGGAGGGTGGCCGCGGTGACCGCCAGGCTGTGGTAGCGCATGGCGGGGAAGCCGCTGGGCACCCCGGCGAAGATCCGGCTGCTGCGGCGCAGCCGGATCGTCGACACGTGGCCGTGCCGCACGCTCGCGAGTCGTGCCGTGCGCGCCCCGTAGAACCGGCCGATGGCCTGGTGTCCGAGACAGACGCCCAGCACCGGGATCCGGCCGGCGTAGTGGGCGAGGGCGGCGAGGCAGACGCCGTAGGAACCGGGATTCTCGACGGAGCCCGGACCGGGCGACAGCACCAGGTGGGTGGGGTGCTGTGCGGCGATCTCGTCGAGCTCCGCGGTGTTGCGCAGGACCGTCGGTCGCGCGCCGGCGACCGCCAGGTACTGCACCAGGTTGTAGGTGAACGAGTCGAAGTTGTCCAGCACGACGACGCGACGGCTCATGCCGGCTTCCTCCGCACGGCCCGGCCCTCGATCTCGAAGCGCAGTTCCGGACGGCAGACGTCCACGGTGTTCAACAGGTACGGCACGGTGAAGCCGCCGTCCGAACAGTGTGCCTCGAAGGCGCTTCTCGCCTCCGCGTCCTTGCAGTAGACGTAGCAGCTCACCACGTCCTCCGGTGCGAGGTCCGCGCCGGCGAGCAGGTCGGTGAAGCTGGCCATCGCGTAGTCCACGGCGGCCCGCACGTCATCCTGCGGCAGGGATACGCCGCGCTTGTCGATGCTGGAGATGCCGGAGACGTGCACCACCTCGCAGCCGTTGCGGTGCGAACGGTTGGCGCGCACGAAGCGTGGGCCGTAGTCGTAGGGCGCGCACTGCAGGTCGGTGCCGAACGGGGTCGCCGCCGGCGCACCGTCCCGCGCGACCGCCTCGGCCATCACGGCCACCGCCTGGCCGGGCGGCAGTCCGGCGCCGATGCCGGTGCTGGCCGGGTAGGTGGTGAGCTTCC
Source organism: Micromonospora sp. WMMD975 (assembly GCF_029581215.1). Classification (NCBI taxonomy): domain Bacteria; kingdom Bacillati; phylum Actinomycetota; class Actinomycetes; order Micromonosporales; family Micromonosporaceae; genus Micromonospora; species Micromonospora sp. WMMD975. Next base: position 3,385,007 of record NZ_CP120739.1, on the reverse strand, counting down.
ACCTGTCGAAGGTGGCGTCCCGCGCCTTGTTCAACTCGGCGTAGGTCTCCTCGATGTCGGCGAGGAAGTACCAGGTGCGGTCGAGGTGGCGGGGCTCCATGCCGGCCCTGGTGAGCGCCGTTTCCAGCCCGTGCAGGGCCGCCATCGACTGCTCGAACGTGGACCCCTCGCGGCTGGGCGCGGCGACGTGCGCCAGCCGCCGGACCTCGGCGCCGTCCTCGTGGGTGCGGACCAGGCGGGTGCCGGGGCCGAGCGCCACGACCTCCACCTCCGCACCGGGCAGCGGGACGATCGCGGTGACCTCGACGCCGGGGCGTCCGGTGGCCGCGTACTGGCGCCCGGCGGTCAGCGGGCGCAGCGGCCGGTCCCCGTCGGGCGCCAGGTCGACGTCACCGAAGACCACGACGCGCAGGCACTCGGCGCCCGGTTCCCTCGTGACCTGTGCGACGACGGCGTCGACATCGGCCTGCGTGATGACATCTCCGGTCGCCGGCCAGCAGGCCTGCACCTCGTCGTACCGGATTCCGCGGACACGTCGAATGACGATGACGCCCTCCCCGTGGTGACTGTCGCGTTCGGCGACAGGGCTGGCCGCCGGAACGAGGAATCTGGCTCTGCGGAACCGGGGGGAACGTCCTTGTGTCCCACGCCGGTCCGACGCCGCGAAGACTCGCTCATCCTGACACGCACGGGCATCGCCGTCCACCCTGATAGGCGTGGACCAGTTAGTCGTTGATCTATGCAAAAGTGATGTGCGCAGCTCAGGGCGGCCAGGTTGGTGCCGGTTGGCTCTCGCCTGAGTGATCGGATCACCCCGTCCGGTGAGCGCGAAAGAACCATAAAAGCCGATATAGCCGCTGTTCTCGGGTGCGCGGGTCGGCGTGCGGTTTGACATCATGGGGCGCGGGACACGTGGCGGGGGCGTCACGGAAATCGTGCGGGAAAGGGAAGTCCGACCATGTGGGAAACGGCCGAGGCGACGTTCCAGGAAATGTTCTGCAGGATGTACGAGGTCGCCGAGCCGGCGGTGCCGCTCAGCAAGATAATCCACTGGCGAGCCGTTACCGCCGACGTCGGAATGCAGGATGACGACTGCAATCTCGGCACGGCTTTCGTGCCGGCCGGACACTTCTACGAGATGCACATCCCGGTGCCCGCCGACGAGCGGCGCCGGGCCGACCGCGAGCGCGCCCGGCGGGCCGGCGCGGACTGGTTGCTCTACCCGCAGATCCGCACCACCGGCGACACCACCGCGCTCGCCGCGGACGGCTTCCTCGACCTGCCCTGGTTCATCGAGGCGCAGTACCGGGTGCGCGCCGGCGTCGACGACGACCTGCGGGCCCACCTGGGCAACTCCCGCTACCGCGACCTGCGTCGGTTGGTGCGCCGCGCGGCCGGCGAGTACGACTACCGCGTCCTCGACGGCGCCGAGGCGGCGGCCGACCCCGCGGCGCTCAAGGACTTCGACCGGTTGCACGCGCTCAACCTGGCCAAGTACGGACACCGCTACAACCACCTGTCGTCCACCGCCCTCGAACTGGTCCTGGACTCGCCGCTGCGCGACCGGATGCGGCTCTTCCTGCGGCAGTCGCGTGCCGACGGCGCGACCGTGCAGGTCGTGCTCTGCTTCCTCGACCCGACCGGGACCGAGCTGACCATCCTCGCTCAGGGCATCGACCCCGCCCTGGTGTCGCCCGGTCAGAACGTCTACCGCGCCGCGTTCTACGAGCTGTACCGCTGGGGCGAGGGGCACGGCGTAAGCGTGTTCAGCCTCGGGCGCGGCAACGAGGTCAAGAAGCTCGACGTCGGGGCGAACACCTACCACCTGCTGGCCAACCACATCGGCGGCGTGTCCGGAGCCGACCCCGCCGTGTTCACGCCGATGCGCGCCGCGCTGCGCGATTTCTTCGACCGGGTGATCGGCGAGCTCGAGTCCGTCGGTGGCCACCGGGTGACCGTGCGGCGATGACGGACCTGATCCAGGAGAGTCCCGCCACCGGGCGGCAACGGATGCCGCGCGCCTTCTGGGCGCTGTGGACCGGCAGCCTGCTGAACCGGCTCGGCTACCTGATCCAACCGTTCCTCGCGCTGTTCCTGTCGGGTCGATGGCACCTGTCACCCGGCACCGTCGGTCTGGTCCTGGCGAGCTTCGGCGCCGGGGCCGTGGTGTCGCAGCCGCTCGGCGGCTGGCTGGCGGACCGGTGGGGCGGGCGGCGCACGCTCGTCGCCGGCCTGCTGGCCACCGCGGCGACGGCGATGACCATTCCCTGGGCCGGCACCCTGCCCACCCTGGTCGGCGCGGTGGTGCTCTACGGCCTCGCCGTCGACCTCTACCGGCCCGCCCTGGCCGCTCTCGTCGTCGCCACGGTCACCGGCGAGCAGCGGGCGCGGGCCTTCGGCCTGATCTTCTGGGCGGTCAACCTGGGCAGCGCGGTCGCGGGGCTGGCCGGCGGCGTCATGGCGGAGCGTGGCTTCGTGCTGCTGTTCGCGGCCGACGCGGCAACGTGCGTGATCTTCGCGCTGGTCGCGGTGCGGCTTCTGCCGCCCGACCGGCGGGCGGGCGCCCGCGACGGCGGCCGGGGTGGCGCGGGCCCGGTTTCCGACGCCCTGTTGTGGGCGGTGACCGGCACGTTCCTCGTCTTCGCGGTGCTGCTCGTGCAGGCGTACGTGACCATGCCCCTGATCATGCTCGACCAGGGGCTGCCGGCAACGGCGTACGGGCTGGTCATCGCGGTGAACCCGATCGTGATCCTGGTGGTGCAGCCGGTGCTCGTCGGGCGGCTGGCCGGCTGGCCGCGGATGCCCGTCTACGCCGGCAGCCTTGCGGTCACGGGGGTGGGCTTCGGGCTGCTCGCCGCCGCGCGGGACGTGCCCGTCTACGTGCTCGCGGTCCTGATCTGGACGGTGGGGGAGATCGGCGTGGCGACGGTCGGGCCGACCCTGGTGACCGAGATCGCGAAGCCGGGGTCCGAGGGGCGCTACAGCGGCCTGTTCGGCATGGCGTACGGGGCTTCCAGCCTGGTCGGGCCGCTCGTCGGCGCCGCGGTGCTGGACGCGGCGGGGCCGACGACGCTCTGGGTGGTCTGCGCCGCGGCCGGCGTCGCGGCGGCTGCCGCGGCCTTCGCTCTGCGGGGCGCGGTGGCCCGGCGGACGGCCGCCGCCCGGCCCGGGTGAGGTCAGCCCGCCGGGCGGGCGATGCGTGCCTCGCGGGGGTTGCGGGCGAGCCGGAGCAGGTCCCGACCGTCGACTTGGAGGGTACGGTCGTTACGGCCGCTGCCACAGTAGACGGGGCCCATGCCGGCTACCGTGACGTCGAAGACGGTGACGACGCCCTCGGCGTCGCTGAGCGGGCTGGCGCCGCCCGGCTCCATGTCGAGCACGTCGAGCGCGGCCGGGTCCGCGGGGCGCAGCCGCGAGCGGGAGGTGCCGACCGCCTCGGCGAGGCCCCGGTAGTCGAGCCGGGCGGGCCCGGGCAGCACCGCCAGCACCAGCCCGTCCCGCGCGCCCTCGAAGGCCAGGGTCTTCACCGATCGCTCCACCGGCAGGTCGAGCCACGTCGTCACGTCGTCAGCGGTGCGGATGGCCCGGTGCACGGTCACCGCATAGGCCGCTCCGGCCCGGTCGAGAATGCGCATCGGGGTGGGCAACGCATCGCGCGACTCTGTCATTCCGCCGACACTACCGGCCCAGGACCGGCGCTCATGACAATGTCCGACGTGGATGGCGTGGTGGGGTGCGCCGCGCCGCGTGGCGCCGTGCCACCGTCCACAGGGATGATCTTGAGAGTTCCATTGACATCACCCCTCGGGCATGAGTTAACTGTTTCACGGCCACAAAGAGTGATCCGCTGAACCCTCGCGGTAACTCGACGCAGCGCTGACACGGGGAGTTAATCGCGCATGAGCCACGCCACTCGGCGGACCAGATCCACCTGTTGACCTGCTGACATCACCCTGCGCCACGCCGTGGCGGCAGGCTGTTTCCGCTGCTCCGTGCGCACGGCCGCCACATCGCGGTGGTGGCATCCGCACGCCCGCAGCCGCCACACATGCCGTTCGCCCGCCCCGGGACCACTGGAGGCTGACTCATGGCTCAATCCTTTCCGCCCTTCGGGGAAATTCTCGCCGAGGCCCAGAAAAGCCTGGACGCGATGCCGATCACCGCGCTCGCCGAGATCGGCATTCTGCAACCGGTGGAGAACTACTATCTGGTCGGCACGTACCCGCCCCTCAAGGCGATGGCGGAGATCACGCCGGCCGAGACCTTCGCCGGCCTGACCCGGAACGCGAATGTCTACCTGCACCTGCCGTTCTGCGAACAGCGCTGCACGTTCTGCCACTTCGCCAAGGAGATCCGGCCGGACTCCCCGCGGGTGGCCCGCTACCTCGCCGCGCTGCACCGCGAGATCGCGCTCGTGACCGGGATGCTCCCGCACCCGGTCAGCGCGGAAACCGTGTACTTCGGCGGCGGCACCCCGTCCTACCTGTCCGCCCCGCAGATCACGGCGCTCTTCGCCCAGCTCCGGCGGCACATCGACCTCCCGGAGACCGCCGAGGTCACCTTCGAGCTGCACCCGTCGGTCATCGACGCCCCCGACTACACCGACCGGCTCGACGCGCTGCGCGACTCCGGCGTGAACCGGTGGGTCTTCGGCGTGCAGTCCATGGACGACCGGGTGCTGCGCAAGCTCAACCGCGGGCACGAGTCGTCCCACGTCTACCGGCTGCTCGACCTGCTGCACGAGCGGGGCCTGGACAACCACTCGGTCGACCTGATCTTCGGTCTGCCGTACCAGACCGAGGAGAACTGGTACACGACGCTGACGAGCCTGATCGAGTACGGCGTCGAGAAGTTCAACATCTTCCCGCTGATGTTCAAGCAGGCCGACCCGATCTCGGCGCACTACCGCAACGAGCCCGGGATCTTCCCCGACCTGCGGCGTCGGCTGCTCATGCACTTCATGACCGAGGCGCTGACCCGCAGACTCGGCTTCCGGCGGGGCCCTCTCTTCTACTACTCGAAGGCGTCCACCCACTCGCGCCAGCAGGAGAACAAGTACGACTCCATCGAGGACACCAACTTGCTGCCGTTCGGGGTCTCCGGCTTCGGCTACGTCGGGAACACGCAGTACTACAACGACTGCACCATGGACGGCTACATGCAGCGCGTGGAGGCGGGCCAACCCTCGGTCTGGCACGGCGTGCACCTGTCGACCGACGAGCGGATGCGCCGCGCGGTCATGTTCAACCTGCGCTCGCGCGGCGTCGGGCGGGAGGACTTCCGCCGCCGCTACGGCGTCGACCCCGCCGAGCACTTCGCCGCGGAGCTGGCGCCCTACCGGGAGCACGGTCTGATCCGGATCGACGACGACGCCATCCGACTGACCGACAACGGTGTGCCGGTGGCCGACAGCATCGCCCTGCGGATGGTGAGCCCGCAGGTCCTGGCCCGGGTCCAGGACGCCAACTCCCGGATCGTCGACCTCAAGCGGGACCCGCTCGACAGGTACGACTTCTCACCACTGGAACGCGATCCCGTCGGCGCCGGAGTGTCCGCCGCCGGCCGCCGCCCACTGCCGCTGACGGTCGAGCACTAGGCCATGGCCACCCCATCCCCGACCGGCGGCGCATCGCTGCGCCGGGACCTCTCCGGACGCCAGCTGAGAATGATCGGCCTCGGCGGCGCGATCGGCACCGGGCTCTTCCTCGGATCCGGACAGGCGATCTCGACCGCCGGCCCGGCGGTCACCATCGCCTACGCGATCGGTGGCGCCGTCGCCGTGACCCTCGCCTACGCGCTCGCCCGCATGATCGCCGCGCATCCCGAGGTGGGCGGATTCGGTGGGATGGCCGAGCGGTACCTGGGCCGGGGCCCCGCCTTCGCCCAGCGCTGGTGGTACTGGATCGCCCAGGTCGTGAACATCGGCGGTGAGGCGCTCGCGGTCGGCATCTACCTGAAGCTGTGGTGGCCGGAGTTGCCCCTGTGGGTGCCCGCGGTGCTGTTCGCGACGCTCGTGCTGGTGGTCAACTCGTTCACGGTCGGCGTGTTCGGCGAGTTCGAGTACTGGTTCGCGATGATCAAGGTGATCGCGATCGTGGTCTTCGTCGGCCTGGGCGCCGTCGCCGTCTTCGTCGGCCTCGGCGGTCGGCCGGCGACCGGGTTGTCGGCCTGGACCGACCATGGCGGCTTCGCGCCGCACGGCATGAGCGGCATCTGGCTCGGCATGGTGCTGGTGACCTTCAGCTACATGGGCACCGAGGCGCTCGCCGTGGCCGCGGGCGAGGCGCGCACCGCCGGCCGGGACGTCGTCTCCGCCACCCGCGGCGTGGTGCTGCGGCTGCTGCTGTTCTACGTCCTCGGCACCGCCGTCGTCGTCTCGATCGTGCCGTGGACCGAGGCGGCGGCGGGCGGCTCGGTCGACGCCAGCCCGTTCGTCCGGCTGTTCGACATCGCCGGGGTGCCGGCCGCGGTGCACGTCATGAACCTCGTGGTGCTGACCGCCGCGCTGTCCGCGATGAACACGAACGTCTACGTCGCCAGCCGCACGCTGTACGGACTGGCCGGCAGCGGCCAGGCCCCGCGGGTGTTCGGCCGGGTCAACAGGCGCGGCGTTCCGCTCCCCGCGCTGCTGGTCTCCGGCGCCGGGCTGCTGTTGGCCGCTCTGCTCGCGGCGGTCGTCCCGGAGCGGGCCTTCCTCGCGCTGGTCGGGCTCTCCCTGTCGGGGGCGGTGCTGACCTGGATCCTCATCCTCGCCACCTACCTCGCCTACCGCCGTGCGGAACGCCCGGCGGACCCCGTGCTGGCCGGGGCCGTGGTGCTGGCCATCGTCGTCCTGGCCGCGGTGCTGGTGATCATGGCGGTCAGCGACACCTTCAGCGTGCCGGTGCTCAGCGGGGCGCCGCTGCTGCTGGCGGTCCTGGTGGCGTACGCGGTCCACGCCCGGCACCGCCGGTCGGTCGGGGTGCCGGAGCCGGACGCCGCCGAGCCCGTCGGGGCACGGTGACCGATGACCGGTCCCGGCCTCGCCACCCCGCCACCACGTGCCGCGTTGGTCTCGCTGCTGGTGGGCGACACCCCCGTGGCCTCCGTGCCGGTGACGGCCGGCGGCCGTGAGGGGATGCTGCGGCTCAAACTCGAGTCGTTCAACCCGTGCGGATCGATCAAGGACCGCACCGCCGTCGCCCTGTTCGACTCCGTCGCCGACCAGCTCGACCCGGTCAGCGGCATCGTCGAGTCCACGTCGGGCAATCTCGGCGTGGCCCTGGCCGCGCTGTCGTCGGCCGCGAACGTGCCGTTCACCGCGGTCGTCGACCCGCGCACCCCGGCCTACGCGGTCCGCCAGCTGCACCGCCTCGGCGCCTCGGTGGTGGTGGCCACCGACGAGGACGGCCGGGGCGGCTACCTGCTCAGCCGACTTGAGACAGTCGAACGGATGCTCACCGAGCGGCCCACCCTGCGCTGGACCAACCAGTACGAGAATCCCGCCAACCCGGGCGCGCACGAGGGCGGCACCGCGCCGGAACTGGCCCGGCAGGTTCCCGCCGACACCGTCGTCCTGGTCGCCGTCTCCACCGGCGGCACCCTGGCCGGGATGCGCAGCTACGCCGCCCGCGCCACGAAGTGGACGGTCGTCGGTGTCGACGTGCCGGGCTCGTACGCGGTCGGGCACACCGAGGGGCCGCGGCTGCTGTCCGGCATCGGCTCCAGCAAACACTCCGGTTTCGTCGCCGCGGGCGACGGTCCGATCGAACGGGTCCGTCCCGCCGACGCGGTCGCCGCCTGTGTCTGGCTGCTGGAGCAGACCGGCATCGGGGTGGGCGCCAGCTCGGGCGCCCTGGTGGCGGCGGCCCTGCGGCTGATCGAGCGGGACCGGCTGAGCGACGTCGTCTGCGTCTGCGCCGACGGCGCCGGCAACTACCTGGACACGGTCTACTCACCGGCCTGGCGGGCGGTGCACGGGCTCGGCGCGGAACCGCCGGCCGCCGCCTGCGGTCCGGTGGAATGGAGTAGCGCGTGACCGCGGAACCGATGCGGGACTGGTTCGACCGCGCGGGCGTGCGGGTGGATCCGCGCCGGGTGCTCACCGACGAGCTGGACGGCGGGAAGGTGCTCTTCCCGGCCCGGCTGATCCCCTACCTCGGCCACCGACTGGTGGACCGCCTGGACGACGAGGCCCGGGCGGCGTTGGTCGCTCGGCACACCTACCACTACTTCGCGTTCACGGCCCACTTCGAGACGAGGGTCGTCAACCGGGCCACGGAGATGCTCGCGAACGGCCGGGCGGACGTGCCGTTGCGCCGGGACGTCCGGTTCGACGCCTACAAGATCTACTGCGACGAGGCGTACCACGCGCTCTACTCGTTCGACGTGGTGCGACAGTTGGAGTCGGCGAGCCGGGTCGCGGCACTGCCGTACGACTTCACCCCGTTCCTGAACCGTCTCGACGGCATCTCGTCCGACGTCATGCCGCGCCGCGGGACGCTGCCGCAACTGTTGCAGGTCGTCGTCTTCGAGACGCTGGTGACCACCCTGCTGGCCGAGCTGCCGAACGACCCCGACCTGGTCGGGCTGGTTCGCGAGACGGTCCGCGACCACGCCCGGGACGAGGGTAGGCACCACGCCTTCTTCGCCCACCTGTTCCGCGAGTTGTGGGCGGGGCTCGACCCGGCCGCACGCCGGGAGACCGCCAGGTGTCTGCCCCGGTTGATCGGCCACAGCCTGCGGCCGGACCTGCGGCCCGCACGGGCCAACCTGGCCGCCGCGGGACTCACCCCCGCGCAGGTCGAAGAGGTGGTACGTGACGTCTACCACCCGGATTCCGTGCGGCGGGGCGCACACGAGCAGGCCGTCCAATCCGTCAAACTGTTCCGCTCCTGCGGTGTGCTCGACCTGCCCGAGGGGCTCGACGCCTTCCACGAGGAGGGACTCCTGTGACCACCTCAGTCGGCCGATGGTTCACGGCCGGACTGCCCGGGCTGCGCGGGCCGGGCGGCGTCGCGGTGCTGTCCCGCGCGGACGTCCTGCGCTGCCTCGACGCGCTCGACGTGGTGGCGCTGGTCCGGCGCACCCTCGCCGACCACGACGCGGGGCGTTGCGTGCTGCCCGGCGAGGCATACCTGCGCTGGGACAACGGCCGGGGCGCGTACACCCGGTCGATCGGGATGCCCGCGGCGGTGCCGGGCGCCTACGGGATGAAGATCATCAACGCCAGCGTCTCGAACCCGGCGGTCGGGCTGGAGCGCGCGGGCGGGGTGGGGCTCTGCTTCGACCCGGAGACCGCCCGGATCACGGCCGTCGTGGAGGTCGGGATCATCAGCGCCGTACGCACCGCCGCCGTCTCCGCCGTCGCCGTCGACCTCACCGGGCACACGGACGCGGAGAGCCTGACCGTGCTCGGCTGCGGAGCGCAGGGCGGCACCCACGCGGCCCTGTTCCTCGAGACCCTTCCGCGCCTGTCCCGGGTCACGCTCCACGACCGCGTCGGCGCCTCCGCCCGCGGCCTCGCGGAACGCCTGCGCCGGCTCCGCCCCGGGCTGGACGTACGCATCGCCGCCGAGGCGGCCCCGGCCGTCGCGGCCGGGCAGGTGATCATCGCCACGACCACGGCGGACGAGGGCTACCTGCGGCCGGAGTGGATTCCCGCCGGCGCCCTGGTCGTCAACGTGTCGCTGGCCGACCTGACCGCCGAGGCGCTGCTCGCCGCCGGCGCCCTCTACGTCGACGACGTCGATCTGGTCGCGGAGAACCCCAGACGCCCGCTCGGCGCACTCATGGCGCACGGCCGGGTGACCCGCCCCGGCTCGGCCACCGGCCGGGCGATCGACGGCACGATCGGCGGCCTGATCACCGGCCGGCACCAGCGCGTACCGACACGTTCCTACGCCGTGGTGAATCCGTTCGGCATGGGCGTGCTCGACGTCGCCCTGATCGAGGAGGTACGCCGCCACGCCGCCGCCGCGGGCCTCGGGTCGACGGTGGACCTCGGATGACCGGGACCCGGCGCAGCCTCATCTCCCTGCGCGATCTCACCGCCGCCCAGCTCACCGGCCTGGTCGAGGCCGCCGTCCGGGTCGCCGACGACCCGGGCGCGGTGCCGCCGACCCTGACCGGCACGGTGGTGGCGACACTCTTCGAACGCACGTCGACCCGGACCCGCACCGCGTTCGGCGTGGCGGCGCTCCGACTCGGCGCGCAGGTGCTCGACTACGGGCCGGCGAGCCTGCAGACGAACACCGGCGAGTCCGCCGAGGACACCGCGCGGATCCTCGGCCTGATGCTCGACGGGGTGGTGATCCGCAGCACCCGCACCGTCGCCGAGCTGGCCCGGATGCGGGACGCCGGAAACCTGCCGCTGATCAACGCGATGGCCCGGGAGGAACACCCCACGCAGGCGGTGTGCGACCTGGCGACGCTGCGACGGCATCGCGGCACCCTGGACGGCATCCGGGTGCTGTACGTCGGCGAGGGCAACAACACCGCCTCCGCGCTGGCGTACGCGCTGGCCCGGATCCCGGGCGCCGAGCTGACCCTCTACACCCCGCCGGGCTACGGCCTCGACGCCGCGAGCCTGGCCGCGGCGGAGAAGGACGCCGTGCCGGGCGCCCGCGTGCGCCAGACCCACGAACGGGACGAACTCCCGGACATCGCCGACTGTGTTTACACCACACGGTGGCAGACCACCGGAACCGTCAAGGAGGATCCGCTGTGGCGCCAGACCTTCCGGCCCTTCCACATCGACGAGGACTTTCTGAGTCGCTGGCCGCGAGCGGTGTTCCTGCACGATCTGCCGGCGCACCGAGGGGAGGAGGTGTCCGCGGCCGTCCTCGACTCGCCGCGGAGCCTGGTGTGGCAGCAGGCGCGGATGAAACTGGACAGCGCGACGGCGGTCCTGCAGACCTTCTGGGGCACCTCAACCACCTGACCGTCGCGGTGAACGCCGGGCCGGCCACCGCCGAGCGGGACGCGGTGCTGTGCCTGCTGGAAGCGGTGGAGGTACTGCTGCCCCTGCTCGGGCCGGCGCCGCGGCGTCCCACCCGCGACGACCTCGACGCCATCGACGGGCAACTGCGCGCCATGCGCATGTCCCTGCGTACCTACCTATGGCAGACCCCGGCCGGCAGACATCGGCCGGCCTTCCGCGAACAGGAGCGATGACGCATGCAACCGGTGACCCTGCTGGTGTACGGCAAGGGCGGGCCCGCGCTGGAATACCTGCTGCCGAGACTCACCAGCCGTGCCGTCGTCGACGTCCTGCTGGTCGGCGAGCCCTTGCCCTGGCAGCGCGAACTCCTGTTCCGCCTGTGCCGACAACTGCGCCACGCCCGGCCCGACGCCCCACTGGCCGACGAGATCGTCGAGCACGCCACCGCCGTACGCGCCGACGCCGTGCTCACCTTCTCCGAGTTCTGCGTCGTGCCCACCGCGGCGGCCTGCCTGCGACTCGGCCTGCCCGGGCCCGGCCCGGGCGCGGCGACCTCCCGCAACAAGCTGCTCATGCGGCGCGCCTGGGAGGCGGCGGGCGTACCGAATCCGGCGTTCCGTCCGGTCGACTCGCTCGACGACCTGGCCGCGGCCTGCGCCGAGCTGGACGGTCCCGTGATCGTCAAGTCGGTCCTCGGCGCGGGTTCGATCGGGCAGGCCACGATCCAGCCCGGCGACGACCCCGAGCCGGTGTGGCGGGAACTCGCGGCGGCCGTCGACGCCGCGCGGGAGTCGGGCATGTCCGAGCACGGCAGCGCCGGCGGACCCCGCTTCCTGGCCGAGGAGGTCATCGACGCGAGCACGGAGGGCTGGTACACCGAGCCCGGCTTCGGCGACTACCTCAGCGTGGAGGGGCTGGTGGCGGGCGGCACCTACCACCCGCTGGCGATCACCGCACGGCTGCCCACGATCCCGGTGTACGTGGAGCTGAGCAACCAGGCGCCGTGTGTGCTGGCGCCGGCGCTGCAACAGCGCATCGCCGACGTCGCCCGCCGTGCCGTCGACGCGCTCGATCTGGACACCTGCGCCACGCACACCGAGTTCAAGCTGATGGCCGACGGCTCGGTGCGGCTCCTGGAGTCGGCGGCCCGCGCCGGCGGTGCGGCCGTCACCCGCGAACTGCTGGAGGTCTACGGCGTCGACCTCATCGCCCTCCAGCACGCCGCCGCGCTCGGCGAGGCGCCCGACGTGCCGGGTCGGCTGCTGCTGCCCGCGGACGCCACCTGCGCCGCCGCGTCCCTCTCGGTCATCGCGTCCGACTCGTCGGGCAAGCCCTGGCCGGTGCTGCCCCCGTTCGATCCCGACCATGTCGACTGGTCGTCCCTGGTGTCGCCCGCCACCACGGTCGAACTGGTGCGCGGTCAGTCTCAGGAGCCGGGCACGCCGATGCCCCGTTACCACCCGAACACCGGCGTGCTCGGCTACGCCGGCCTGCTCTTCCTGCGGACCACCGACCCGCTGACGCTGCGCGACGACGCGCTCCGGATCCTCGACGGCCTCGCCGAGGCGATGGACCGGGCCCGGAGGACGCCCTGACCCGCCCGTACCGCTCCGACGAAGGAAATGGAGTCCGATGTCTCTCGTGCTCGGCCTGAACCTCAGCCACGACCGCTCTGCCTGCCTGGTGCGCGACGGCGAGATCGCCGTTGCCGTCGAAGAGGAGCGCCTGGACCGCATCAAGCACTCCGAGGGGTTCCTCGTGCAGGGACACTTCGAGCGCATCACCAAGACCCTGCCGATGAAGGCGGTCGCCTACTGCCTCGACGCGGTCGGCGCCGGCATCGACGACGTGGACCTGGTGGTCGGCAACCGCCCGCTGGGTGACGGGGCGGTCCGCCGCATCCTGCGCGAGCTGCCCATCAAGGACAAGACCAAGGTCCGCGCGCTGCCGCTGCCCGGCCACCACCGCGCACACGCCGCCGTCGCCTACTACCCCTCCGGGTACGACGAGGCGGCCGTCCTCGTCGTGGACCAGGCCGGCGCCCGGTTCCCGGACAGCACCATCGAGAAGCACACCCTGTTCCGGGGGACCGGCGACCGGTTGGAACCGGTGGCCGCCTGCCGCTACCCGGCCGACTACTCCGACCTGAGCCTCGGCCTGTTCTACGACTTCTTCACCACCAGGTTGGGCTTCGTCACCAGGTACGGCACCCCGGACTTCGGCGTGTTCGGCTGCGGGGGCTATCCGGAGGCGGGCAAGACCATGGGGCTGGCACCCTACGGCCGGCCGCGTCCCGACTGGGGTGACTGGCTCACGTTCGACGGCTTCGACATCCGCTCCGCCCAGAAGGACCTCGAGGACATCTGGCAACGGCTGCTCGCCGAGGAGGGCGCCGGCTACGACCCGGCGGACCCGCTGCGCTGGCAGTCGCCGTTCGCGGAGGACGTCGCCTACCACGTGCAGGCCGAGCTGGAGCGGGCGATGCTGCACCTCGCCGGGGTGGCGCACGAGCTGACCGGCTCGGACCACCTCTGCATGGCCGGCGGCGTCATGCTCAACTCGGTCGCCAACGAGCGGGTGCGCGCCGAGTCACCGTTCCGGGAGGTCTTCATCCCGCCGGCGGCCGGCGACTCGGGTGTCGCGATCGGCGCGGCCCTCCACGGCAGCGTCGAGCTGCTCGGCACCCGGCGTCCCGCGGTGATGCGGACGGCGTCCTTCGGGCGGGCGTACACGCGGGACGAGGTGCTGGACGCGCTGCGCACGGTCGTCGACCACACGGGAGTGGAGCTGACCTGGCGGGAGGCCGGCCCCCGCGACGTCGCCGAGCTGCTCGCCGCGCACCGGGTCGTCGGATGGTTCAGCGGCGGTTCCGAGATCGGCCCGCGGGCGCTCGGCAACCGCAGCATGCTGGCGGACCCGCGGCACCCCGCGATGCGCGACTACCTGAACACCGTGGTCAAGCATCGGGAGCCGTTCCGCCCGTACGCTCCGTCCGCGCTCGTCGAGCACGCGGACAGCTGGTTCGACTTCACCGGCGAGAGCCCGTTCATGCTGCTCGTCCCGCAGGTGAGCGCGGCCCATCGGGAGAGCGTCCCGAGCATCACCCATGTCGACGGCACCGCCCGCCTGCAGACGGTTTCGGCGGCCGACAATCCGGCCTACCACGCGGTGATCTCCGCGTTCCACGAGTTGACCGGGGTGCCGATCGTGCTGAACACGTCGTACAACGACGCCGGCGAGCCGATCGTCGAGACACCGCTGCACGCCCTCTGCACGTTCGTCCGCACCGAACTCGACCACCTCTACCTTGACGGGATCCTGGTGACCAAGTCCGGGCGGGAGCTCGGCGCGTCCCATCCCGCGCGCACGCCGCTCACCGGAGACAACGCCCGGTGACTCTGCTTCCGGACCTCGGTTCCGCGACCCGCCGCGAGCACCACCTGCGGCGGGTCCGCACCGGCTTCGTGCTCAGCCAGGTCTTCTTCGGCCTGGCGACCAGCCTGTTCGACATGTACTACGCGTTGTTCCTCGGGCAGGTGGGCATCTCGCCGGCCGGCGCCGGCCAGGTCTTCTCGGTCGGCTTCACCGTCATGGCGGTGATCGTGCTGCCGCTGAGCGCGTTCACCGACCGGCTCGGCCTCGAACCGATGATGTTGCTCAGCAGCTTCGGCTTCGCCGGCACGATGCTGGCGATCCCGTTCGTCGACAGCCTCTCCGCCCACCTGGTGCTGTTCGGCCTCAACAGTGTCTGCTCCGCGCTGATGCTGGTGAGCGTCAACGCCGTGCTCGCCTCGGCCATCGACGACGAGCAGGCGCGCTTCGCGGTGTTCCGCACCGGCTTCGTCGCCTTCCTCACCGCTTCCGCGGTCGGCAACGTGGCCGGCGTGTTGCTCGCCCGGGTCGGCGACGAGAGCGCCGGCTGGTACCGCTTCGATCTGCTGTGCTCAGCCGTGCTGGCCCTGTTGATCGGGATCTCCCGGACAGCCATGTGGCGTCGCGGCGCCCGGCCGGCCCGCGCGCCCGGCGAGTCCCGCCCGCCGGTCCTGCCGGCGCTGCGCGCCGACGCCGCTCACCTCACCGGCCTGTTCGCCCTGGCCGTCCTCGTCGGTGGCGCCGGCGTCCTCGCCATCCGCTTCATCAACCTGGTGGCCGTCAACTACCTGCACCTGGCCACCGAGTCGCTGGGCTGGCTCCTGGTCGCGGACCGCCTGGCCAGCGTCCTGGGCATCTTCGTCCTGTTCCCCCTGATGAAGCGCGGCGGGGCTCTCCGCGTGGCCGGCCTCGCCATGATCGCGGCGCTGTTCCTCCAGTTCCTGAGCGCCACCGCCGGCACGGCCAGCCTCTTCGTCCTCTGGTATCTGCTGCGCCAGGGGGCCCATTACGCCCAGATGCCGGTCCTTGACAGTTTCGCCAACAGTCGGGCCGCGCACGGCACCCGCGCCTTCGTGAACGGTGTCCAGCGGATGGGCATCTTCACCGGAAGCGCCGTGGCCTCCCTCGCCTACGGCACCCTGATGGCGGCCGGTCGCTACCCGGCCGCCATCGTCCTCTCCGGTGTCCTGTCCCTCCTCGCCGGCGTGTTGTACCTGGTCCAGTCCCGCCACGGGCTTCGCCGTTGACAGCGGATCCGGTCCGCGCCGTGCGTCCGGTGGAGGCCGGTGCCGGCCACCGTGTGCGGTGCGGTGACCCGCCCGGGCCGGCGCCTGCCGACGCCGGAACCCCCGGCCGATCCGCCAGGGGTTCCGGCGCGCCCGGGTCAGGTCAACGGGACCCGGCGGGCGAGGGCGGCGCCGCCGCTCTCGAAGGCGGCCAGGACGGAGGTGGGTGTGCCCCCGGTCACCGGCACCACGACGGTCGTCGCGCGTCCGCGGCGTAGCTGCACCGAGCGCTCACCGAGCGACCGGTCGCCGTCGTAGCTGTGCAGGTACACCGTCCCGGCGCGGTCGGCGCGGACGGTCACCCGCACCCCGCCGGTCACCCGTCGTGGTCCGGTCAGTCGCAGCGCCCGCTCGGGCAGCCGGCCACGGCGGCCGGAGCGACGCCGTCCACCGCCGACTGCGCGATGGTCTGCGCGCTGTGCACGCTGCGCGCGGCGGTGTCCGGGAAGACGGGGGTGCTGGGCTGCCGAGACGCCGGGGTGAGCCCGGGCAGGGTGACGAGACCGTAGCGGTACGGGTCGGCCCGGACGCCGGTGAACGTGGACCAGCCCAGCCGGGACTGGGAGCTGAGGTCCTGGGTGTCCGAGTCGTAGACCAGCACGTTGAAGCCCATCCGGGCCGGGTCGATCGCGTCGGGCAGCACCGCGTACGGAATGCGTGCCTCGATGGTGTAGCCGGTGTACGGCGCGGTGACCTTGCTGACCACGGTCATCCCCGGGGCGGTCGTGGCGCCCGGTCCCTGCCGGTTGTCGGCGTCCCGCTGCCAGCACGGCGGGTCGCCGTTGGCGGGGTCGTCGGTGACCGGGAAGATACCCGCCTTGAACACGGTGGAGGTGTCGCTCGAGTTCCCCTTCGGGTCGACGATGATCTCCACACTGTCGGTACGCCGCTGCCGCTTGCAGTCCTGCGGCACCACCTTCTTACCGAGCACGTCGTCGGTGACCTGGACGAAGACGAGCAGGGAGTCCTCGGTCCAGGCGATCCGCCCCTTGGCCGAGGCATCCTGCTCGGTGGTGGCCGCTCCCTCCCAGATGCGGGACAGGTCCAGTTCCTCGCCGGGGTACTCGCCGGGGCTGGCCACCCCGTCGACGGCGTGGTCCTGCCCGGCGCGCGGCACCACGCTCGTCGGCACGATCTCCAGGGCGCCGGTCTCCACGGTGCTGCCGGTGCCGCTCGTGGTGGTGATGGTGACGCCGTAGTCGCCTCCGTCGCCGCCCTCGTTGGCGGTCGGCAGGCCGGTGTCGCTGTTGGTGACGGTGAAGGTGACCGCTCCGGTGGCGCCCGGTGCGAGGCCGGTGTAGCTCTTGGTCGCCGCGTCCGCGGTGAAGCCGGCCGGCAGGCCGAGGGTGACGGTGCCGCTCTGCGGCTTCCTGCCGTGGTTGCGCAGGTCGATCCGGACGGACCGGCTCTTGCCGGAGCCGATGGTCAGCACCGGCTTGATCAGGGTGTCCAGCTGCGGGTAGCCGCTGTCGCCGGCCCAGGTGCGGAACAGCCCGACCTCGGGCAGCGGCTCCAGGGTGCCGCGCACGTCGGCGACCACCCGGACGGCGCGGTCCGTGCGTCCGGTGCCCTGGCGGGTGGTCAGGGTGCCGCCGAGGAGTTGCTGGGCATTGGTGCCGGCGTCGGCGGGGACGGTCACGGTGAAGGTCGCCGTGCGTTCCTTGCCGGCCGGTACGGCGCCGCGCAGCGCGCCGGAGCCGGTGGCGGTCCAGCCCGCGGGCAGTCGCAGCGCGACCCGGGGCGCGGTCAGCGCCCGGTTCCGGGGCGCCCGCACGTGGGCGGTGACCTTGACGCTCTGCCCGGGGGTGACGTCGAACCGGTCGGTGGTCAGGTGGAACTCGGTGCCGCCGGGCAGGCCGCCGGCCGCCGGGGGCAGCACCGAGCCGCGCAGGATCGCCTCAGGGGAGGTGTCCGACGGGTCGTACGGGACGCGGCTGTCGACCAGGGTGTAGAAGTCGCAGCGGATCTTGGACGGGTCGGTGGGGGCGGCGGCGGTGTTCGCCCAGCCCTGGGTGACGTACTGCCGGCGGGCCTCGACCTCGATCTCGGCCCAGGTCCGGCCGTCGGCGGCGCGAGCGCCCTCCCAGACGCCGAACACCTGGTCGGTCGGGACGGCCGGCACGAAGCTGGAGGCGCACTGCGGCCCGGTGGACGAGGTGCCGGTGCCGCCGGTACGCAGGAGCTTCGCCGCCCGGAACGGCTTGAGTCCTTCCCGGCGGATCTGCTCGGGGAAGGCCTTCGGGTCGGCGGCGGCCTGGAACGCCTCGGCGGCGAACCGGGCGGCCTGCTGGTGGTTGCCGTGGTTGCCGGGCGTGGGGGAGGGGTTCATCGTCATCAGGATCTCGGGCCGGGTCTGCCGGATCACCCGGACGATCTGACCCAGCGTCTCGTCGTGTCCCCAGATCTGTTCCGACAGGGGTGCCGAGGCGGTGTACCAGAAGTCGACGTGGTCGAGGTTGTAGAGGTTCTCCACCCCGGCCTTGCCGATCGCGGTGCGCTCCTCGCGCTCCCGGATGATGCCCAGCGGTGGTCCCTCCTCCAGGCCCACCGCGTTGCCTCCGCCTTCTCCGCGGGTGATCGTGACGACGCCGGCCTTGGCGCCGTAATTCTGCTTCCACTGGCCGAGGGTGGCGAGGCTGCCGGCCTCGTCGTCGGGGTGCGCGCTGACGAAGAGAACATCCAGGTCGACGGCGTTGTGGTTGGGGGTGGCGTGAGCCATGGCCGGTGTCCCGGACAGGGCCAGAGCGAGCGCCGTGGGTAGCAGGAACGCCTTGATGCGCATGTGGATCCTTTCGCGTGACGCGAGGTCCGCGCAGCGGCCGGCGACGTCGGGCGCGGCTGCGCCGACGTCGGGGTCGCGGAGTGGACGGTGGTGAGTGGGGTCGCGGGTGGACGGCGGGTGAGGCGCCGGCGTCGCCGGGTCCGTACACACTGGAAGGCCTTCGTTCGGTGACGCTAAGGACCGACGCGACGGCCCGTCAATGCTTTGGAAGGAGTTTCTTCATTTGCAGAAGAAAACAAGTCGGCGTTCTGCGGGTCTCGGGGTGCGGCGGTGGCACCCGAGCGGTGGACCGTGAGTGCGTGGCGGCTGCAACGTTTCCGCTGCCAGTCGAGCTAGCGTCCGGATGATGGGCCGTTCGGCCACTTGACGATTTAATTCGCTCGCCGTAATAATCGCCCTCATCCCGAGCGCACTGTTGCCCCCGCCGGTGGCGATCCTCTACGGTCTGCTCAAGCGGTGGGCGGTGCGGTCCGCATCCGACCGACACCGCCGGGTGCCCGTCGCGCGGGCCGGGACGGTGGAGTCCCGGGCCACTCCGTCGACGGTCGTCGCGGCGGTCGTGTGACTCCAGCTCGTCCTCCGGGTGGTGCTGCCCGGCGCGGCTCCGCGCGGAGCCGACAGCGAGCGGGCCACGCCGATCCCCACCGGAGAATCCCGTGTTCCTCAGCCCGCACGAGCAGGACCGCCTGCTCGTCCACGTCGCGGCCGACGTCGCTCGCCGCCGCCGCGAGCGCGGCCTGCGACTCAACTATCCCGAAGCCGTCGCGATCATCACCGCCTTCCTGCTCGAAGGGGCCCGCGACGGACGGTCGGTGGTCGACCTCACGTCGGCCGGCCGGACGGTGCTCGGCCGCGAGGACGTGCAGGACGGCATCCCCGAGTTGCTGAGGGAGGTGCAGGTGGAGGCGACGTTCCCGGACGGTACCAAGCTCGTGACGGTGCACCACCCGATCCCGTGATCCCCGGGGAGATCCTGCCGGCGGCCGGCCCGGTCGAGATCAACGTGGGTCGGCCGGTGACCACCCTGGTCGTGGTCAACACCGCCGACCGTCCGGTGCAGGTCGGCTCGCACTACCACTTCGCCGAGGCCAACCCGGCCCTGATGTTCGACCGGGCGGTCGCCTGGGGCCAGCGTCTCGCCGTTCCGGCGGGTACCTCGGTCCGGTTCGAGCCGGGCGTGAGCCGCACCGTCGAGCTGGTCCCGTTCGGCGGCGCACGCGTCGTGCCCGGGCTGCGCGGCGAGTGCGCCGGGCCGCTCGACGTAGCCGCACCGACCGCGCCCGGAACGGACGCGCCGGCAAGCGGGGCGCCGGCGGGCGACGGGCCGGCGCGGTGAGCGCCGTGCGGCGGGACCGCTACATCGACCTGTACGGGCCGACCACCGGCGACCGTGTCCGGCTGGCCGACACGAGCCTGCTGATCGAGGTGGAGACCGACCACTGCGTGGGCGGCGACGAGGCGGTCTTCGGCGGCGGGAAGGTGATCCGCGAGTCGATGGGCCAGTCCCGGGCGACCCGCGCCGAGGGCGCCCTCGACACCGTCATCACCGGCGCGGTGGTGCTCGACCACTGGGGCGTGGTCAAGGCCGACGTGGGTCTGCGCGACGGGCGGATCGTCGCCCTGGGCCGGGCCGGCAACCCGGACACCATGCCCGGCGTCCACCCCGAGCTGGTCATCGGCCCGGCCACCGAGGTCATCGCCGGGAACGGCCGGATCCTCACCGCCGGCGCCGTCGACACCCACGTGCACTTCATCTGCCCGCAGATCGTCACCGAGGCCCTGGCCAGCGGCATCACCACACTCGTCGGCGGCGGCACCGGCCCCGCCGAGGGCACCCGGGCCACGACTGTCACCCCGAACGCCTGGCACCTGGCCCGCATGCACGAGGCGCTGGACACGCTGCCGGTCAACGTGCTGCTGCTCGGCAAGGGCAACACCGTCTCGCCGGAGGCGCTGTGGGAGCAGTTGCGCGCCGGCGCGGGCGGTTTCAAGCTGCACGAGGACTGGGGCACCACCCCGGCGGCGATCGACGCCTGCCTGCGGGTGGCGGACGCCTCCGGGGTGCAGGTGTCCATCCACACCGACACCCTCAACGAGGCCGGTTTCGTGGCCGACACGCTGCGGGCGATCGCCGGTCGGGCCATCCACTCGTACCACACCGAGGGCGCCGGGGGCGGGCACGCGCCGGACATCATCACGGTGGCCGGCGAACCCAACGTGCTGCCGTCGTCGACCAACCCGACCCGGCCGTACACCGCCAACACCCTCGCCGAGCACCTGGACATGCTGATGGTCTGCCACCATCTCAACCCGTCCGTGCCGGAGGACCTGGCCTTCGCCGAGAGCCGCATCCGACCGTCCACCATGGCCGCCGAGGACCTGCTGCACGACCTCGGCGCGATCTCCATCATCGGCTCCGACGCCCAGGCGATGGGCCGGGTCGGTGAGGTGATCCTGCGCACCTGGCAGAGCGCGCACGTGATGAAGGAGCGGGTCGGCGCGCTACCCGGCGACGGCGCGGCCGACAACCACCGGGCCCGCCGGTACGTGGCGAAGTACACCATCTGCGCGGCGATGGCGAACGGGCTGGACGCCGAGATCGGCTCGGTCGAGCCGGGCAAGCTGGCCGACCTGGTGCTGTGGGATCCGGCGTTCTTCGGCGTACGACCGCACCTGGTGCTCAAGGGCGGCATGATCGCGTACGCCCAGATGGGTGACGCGAACGCGTCCATCCCGACGCCGCAGCCGATGCTGCCGCGCCCGATGTTCGGGGCGTACGGCGCCGCGGCGGCGGCCACCAGCCTGGCGTTCGTCGCGCCGGCCGCGCTCGACGCCGGGCTGCGCCTGGACGTGCGGCGACGGGTGGTGCCCGTCGCGGACGTGCGCTCGCGGGGCAAGGCCGACCTGCCGGAGAACGACGCGATGCCCCGGATCGAGGTGGACCCGGACACCTTCACCGTGCGGATCGACGGTCAGGTGGTGGAGCCGGATCCGGTGCCACGCCTGCCGATGGCCCAGCGGTACTTCCTGTTCTGATGGCGACGTCGAGCCTGCTCCTGCTGCTGGCCGACGGTCGTTTCCCGGCCGGCGCGCACGCCCACTCCAACGGCCTGGAGGCGGCCGTCGCCGCCGGCCGGGTCACCGACCTGGCCTCGTTGGAGGCGTTCCTGGCCGGCCGGCTGGCCACCGCCGGGCTGGTCGGCGCGGCGTTCGCGGCGGCGGCGCACCGGGCGGTGACCTCGGCCGGCTCCGCCGACCGCGGGACCACGCTGGCGTTGCTCGACGCGGAGCTGGACGCCCGGACGGCGGCGCCGGCGCTGCGCGCGGTGTCCCGTCGCCAGGGCCGGGCCCTGCTGCGCGCGGGCCGGGCCATCTGGCCGGCGGCGTCCTTCGACGACCTGCCCGCCACACCTGGCGGAGCACACCAGCCGTTGGTGCTCGGGCTGCTCTGCGCCGCCGCCGGCCTGAGCCGCGCCGAGACCGCCACGGTCGCCGTCCACGGGACGGTGACCGGTGCGGCAAGTGCGGGCGTACGCCTGCTCGGCCTCGACCCGTACCGGGTCCAGGCCCTGCTCGTCGGTCTCGCCGACCGATGCGACGGCACCGCCGCCGAGGCGGCCCGGGCCGCCGACGACCCACCCGAGCGGCTGCCCGCGGCAGCCGCGCCCCTCGCCGACATCCACGCCGAAGCTCATGCCACCTGGGAGGTGCGTCTCTTTGCGTCCTGACACCGTTGGGCCGACCGCCGCGTCCACTGCCGAGAAGAATCCCGCCCCGCACGACGAGACCGTTCCGCACACCCACCCCGAACCGGGGGTGGACCCGCATCCGCCGCTGGCACTCCCCGGCCGGGCGCTGCGCGTCGGCATCGGCGGGCCGGTCGGGTCCGGCAAGACCGCCCTGGTGGCGGCCCTGTGCCGGGCCTTCGCCGGCGAGCTGCGACTCGGCGTGGTCACCAACGACATCTACACGACCGAGGACGCCGACTTCCTCAAGCGGGCCGGCGTGCTGGACCCGACCCGGATCCGCGCCGTGGAGACCGGTTGCTGCCCGCACACCGCCATCCGGGACGACATCGGGGCCAACCTCGACGCCGTGGACGAGTTGGCGGAGGCGGTCGGCCCGCTGGACCTGGTGCTGATCGAGAGCGGCGGGGACAACCTGACCGCCACGTTCAGTCGGGGCCTGGTGGACCGGCAGATCTTCGTGGTCGACGTGGCCGGCGGGGACAAGGTGCCGCGCAAGGGCGGACCCGGGGTGACGTCCGCCGACCTGCTCGTGATCAACAAGACCGACCTGGCCCCGATGGTGGGCGCGGACCTGGCCGTCATGGACCGGGACGCGCGGGCCCGGCGCGGCGACCTGCCGACCGTGTTCCTGTCGATCGTCGGCGACCAGACCGCGGGGCGGGTCGCCGACTGGATCCGCCACGAACTGGCCCACCACGCGGCCCGGCACCCGATCGCCGCGCGGGTCGGCCCGACCTGATGCGCGCGTACGCCCGGCTGATGGCCCGGGCCGACGGCCGGGGCGGTACGGTCCTCGCCGAGCTGCGCGGTGAGACGCCGCTGCTGCTGCGACAGACCCCCAGCAGCGGTCGGGTCGTGACCGTGTACGTCGTCGGCGGGGCGGCCGGCCCGCTCGCCGGCGACGACCTGCGGCTGGAGATCGAGGTGGGACCGGGGGCGGCGGTGCGGGTACACAGCGTCGCCGCCTCGGTCGCCCTGCCCGGCCGCCCCGACGCGGTGTCGCGGATGGCGGTCCGCGCCGTGGTGCACGACGGCGGCGCGCTGCACTGGCTGCCGGAGCAACTGGTCGCGGCGGCCGGCTGCGCCCACCTCGCCGAGTCCCGGGTCGAGCTGGCCGCCGGGGCGAGGCTGACCTGGCGCGACGAGGTGATCTGCGGCCGGTACGGCGAGGCGCCCGGCGGCGCGGTCGTGCACACCCGGGTCGACTACGACGGCCGCCCGCTGCTGCGCCAGTCGTTGGCCGTGGGACCGGGCGCGCCCGGCTGGGCCGGTCCCGCGGTGCTCGGCGGCGCTTCGGCCACGGGGTCGTTGCTGGTGGTGGACCCGTCGCTGCCCCACGAGCGCGCGACGGTCGAGGGCACCCTCGCCCGGCTGCCCCTGGCCGGTGGTCCGGCGACACTGTGGACCGCGACCGCGCCCGACGCGCACACGTTGCGCGCCCAGCTCGACGTGGCGGTCGCGCCGCTGCGCGCCGAGGTGGGGTGAGGCGGGGGTCAGCGGCGCGGGCCGGCCGCCTCGGCGTGGTCGCGGCGACCCGCCGGGTCGAGTCGGGCGATCAGGTCGGTGAGGTGGTCGAGCAGGGCGGTGTCGGCGGGTACGCCCGCCTCGGCGAGGCTGGTCCGGACCCGCTCGTCGAGGCGGGCGTGCTCGCGGCGGCCCCGGGCGGTCAGGTAGGCCCGGATCCGTCGGCGGTCCAGCGGGTCGATCCGCCGGAACACCAAATTGCGGTCGACGAGCTGGTCGACCAGCTTGGTGAGGGTCCCCGGCGGCAGCGACGCCTCGGCGGACACCTCGCTCATCGGATGGCCCTGACCGTCGGCGAGCAGGCAGAGCACCCGCCACGCCTCGGTGGTCAGGTCGTCGTCGGCAAGCACGGCGGCCAACCGGCGGGAGAGCAGCCGTTCGGCGCGGGCGAGCGAGCGCAGCAGATCGGCTGGCGCCCCGGGCACGTCTGACATAAAGCTCCCTGGGCCGGTGGCCCTGTCATCGTAGCGACTCGTCCCGCTCCGTGGTGAGCTGTGGTTTTCCCCCGTCGACCGGGCAATCATGGGCTCATGTCCGCGCCGGCACCGCCGTGGCTCACCGTCGATCGGGCCGTGGTCAGCATCGCGCTTGTCTACCCGATGCGCGGGCCGGCGGGAATGTTCGGCCCGACCTGCGAACTCTGCGCCCAGCTCGCGGTCGAGGAGATCAACGCCGGTGGTGGGGTGCTGGGCCGCGAGGTGCGGCTGGTGCCGGTCGACGGTGGCGCCCCGCCGGCCGAGGTGGCCGCCCAGGTGGAGGCGCTGGTGTCGGTGGGCGCCGTGCAGGGCGTGACCGGTTGGCACATCTCCTCGGTGCGGCAGGCGCTGGCGCCGCGGGTCGCGCACCGGGTGCCGTACGTCTACACCGCCCTGTACGAGGGCGGCGAGCGTACCGAGGGGGTCTATCTGACGAGCGAGACGCCGGATGCCCAGCTGTGGCCCGCGATGCGGCTGCTCGCGGGGGAGCAGGGCGTGCGCCGCTGGTTCGTGGTCGGCAACGACTACGTGTGGCCCCGGCGCACCGCGCGGGCGGCCCAGCGGTACGCGCTGCGCGGCGGCGGTCGGGTGGTGGGGCAGGCGTTCCTGCCGCTGGAGACGTACGACTTCGACGACGTGTTACGCCGGATCGAGCGCAGCGGGGCCGACGCGGTGGTGATGCTGCTCGTCGGCGCGGACGCGGTGCGGTTCAACCGGGCGTTCGCGCGTGCCGGGATGGACCAGCGTTGCCTGCGGCTGAGCACCCTGATGGACGAGAACATGCTGCTGGCGAGCGGGGCGGGCGCGACGCGGCGGCTCTACAGCACGGCGGGTTTCTTCGCCGGCCTCGGGACGCAGGAGAACCTCGACTTCCACGGGGAGTTCGCCCGCCGGTTCGGGGTGGAGGCGCCGCCGCTGGGCAGCCTGGGGGAGTCCTGCTACGAGGGCGTCATGCTGCTCGCCGCCCTGATCGGGCAGGCCCGCACCCTCGACGTACGGGCGATCGAGACGGCTGCCGACACGGTGGCCTACCACGGGCCGCGCGGTCGGCTGCGGCTGCGTCGTCGGCACGTGCGTCAGCGGATCTACCTCGCCGAGGCCGACGGTCTCGACTTCACCGTGCTCGCCCAGCTCTGACGCCCGGCACACCCTTGACACGTCCACCCGACCCGGCCCTAAAATACTTCCTGCGTGAAGTATCTGGCCGCGGCCGGATACCGCGATTGTGCGTCCACCGTCGGCGGAAATCTGTCCGCCGACCATTGTGGTGACCTTTTTCTCGCCGAAACAATCACTGCCGGAATCATCTTGAGAAGGTGATGCCGGCATTGTGACGTGCGCTCTCTCCAGGGCGCGCGGGAAACAGTCAATTAAGGACTGGGAAACGTCCGCGCAATCATGCCGGTCGACGCTTTGCGTGCCCGTAGCCGATGCGATGACCACAGGCGACGTCCACCCGTCGACCTCGGCATCGCCAACCTCAGCTCCACCGGACCGCACCGACCGTCCTTTCGTGACCTGACTGCACCGCAGGGAGAATAGATGTCACTTGTTTGGAGCCGCCGCATCCTGGCGGGCGCCATGACCCTCGTCGCCGCGGCGGCCATGACCGCGTGCGGCAGCAAGACCAGTGACGAGGGCGGCGGGGCCGGCGTCACCGCCGACGTCTCCGGCGACACCGTCAAGGTGGGCCTGCTCAACTCGCTCTCCGGCACCATGGCCATCAGCGAGGTCACCGTCCGCGACTCCATCATGCTCGCCGTCGAGGAGATCAACGCGGCCGGCGGCGTCCTCGGCAAGAAGATCCAACCGATCGGGGAGGACGGCGCCTCGGACTGGCCCACCTTCGCGGAGAAGGCCGAGAAGCTCATCTCCGAGGACCGGGTCGCCGCCGTTTTCGGCTGCTGGACGTCGGCCAGCCGCAAGGCGGTCAAGCCGGTGTTCGAGAAGAACAAGGCGCTGCTGTTCTACCCGGTGCAGTACGAGGGTCTGGAACAGTCGCCCTACATCTTCTACACCGGCGCGACGACCAACCAGCAGATCGTCCCCGGACTCGACTACCTCAAGGCTCAGGGAACGAAATCGGTCTACCTGGTCGGCAGCGACTACGTCTTCCCCCGGACGGCCAACAAAATCATCAAGGCGTACGCGGCGGCGAACGGGATGACAGTGGCCGGCGAGGATTACGCGCCGCTCGGGTCCACCGAATTCGGCACGATCGTCAACAAGGTCAAGTCGTCCGGCGCGAAGGCGGTCTTCAACACTCTGAACGGCGACAGCAACGTGGCGTTCTTCAAGGAGTACAAGTCGGCCGGGCTGACCGCCGCCGCGATGCCCGTGGTGTCGGTGTCCATCGCCGAGGAGGAGGTCAAGGGAATCGGCACGCAATACCTGGAGGGTCAGCTGACCGCCTGGAACTACTACCAGACCACGCCCGGCGCGGCGAACGGCAAGTTCGTGGCCGCGTACAAGGCGAAGTACGGCGCGGACAAGCCGACGAGCGACCCGATGGAGGCCGCCTACGTCAGCGTCTACCTGTGGAAGGCGATGGTCGAGAAGGCCGGCGCGTTCGACGTCGAGAAGGTCCGCGCCGCCTCCGACGGCATCACCTTCGACGCGCCGGAGGGCCTGGTCACGGTCGACGGCAAGACCCAGCACATCGCCAAGACCGCCCGCATCGGCAAGATCGGCGCGGACGGCCTGATCACCGAGGTGTGGAACTCCGGCAAGCCGGTCGCGCCGGACCCGTACCTCAAGACCTATCCGTGGGCGAGCGGCCTGAGCTGACGACGCCGGCCCGGGCGGGCGCCGCGACGACGCGCCCCGCCCGGGCCCCCGACCAGCAGTACGGGAGTACCCACCGTGACAGTCCTCTTCGGTCAACTCTTCACCGGCATCAGCATCGGCGCGGTGCTGCTGCTCATCGCGCTCGGGCTGGCGCTGACCTTCGGGCAGATGAACGTCATCAACATGGCGCACGGCGAGTTCATCATGGCCGGCGCCTACACCACGTACGTGCTGCAACAGAGCATCACCGGCGCCGGCCTGTCGCTGCTCGTCGCGCTGCCGGTGGCGTTCGTGGTCGCCGGCACGATGGGGGTGCTGCTGGAGTTCCTGCTGATCCGCCGGCTCTACGCCCGTCCCCTGGACACCCTGCTGGTGACCTGGGGTGTGTCCCTGATGCTGCAACAGCTCGCCCGGGACATCTTCGGCAGTCCGAACGTGCAGACCCGCGCGCCGGACCTGCTCACCGGCAACGTGGCGGTGCCCGGCGGGCTGACCGTCGCCAACAACCGGCTGTTCATCCTGGCCCTGGCCCTGGCCGCCGTCGCCGCCCTCACCCTGGCGCTGCGGCTCACCCCGTTGGGGCGGCGGATCCGCGCGGTGGTCCAGAACCGCGACCTCGCCGCGGTCTCCGGCATCCCCACCGCCCGGGTCGACCGGACGACCTTCTTCCTCGGCTCGGGCCTGGCCGGGCTCGCCGGGGTGGCGCTCACCCTCCTCGGCCCGATCGGCCCGACCATGGGCACCAACCTGATCATCGACGCCTTCCTGGTCGTCGTGGTCGGCGGGATCGGCCAACTCAAGGGCAGCGTGATCGTCGCCTTCGCCCTCGGGGTCCTCCAGGCCACCGGGGAGTACCTCACCACCCTCAGCGTCGCCAAGGTGATCGTCTTCGTGGCGATCGTCGCGTTCCTCCAGTGGCGGCCACAGGGCCTGTTCACCCTGCGGACCAGGAGCCTCGCATGACCGCCGTGACACCCGCGCCACCGAGCACCGCCGGCGCGCCGGCCCCGGCCGGGACCGCGCCTCCGGGCCGGTCCGGTGGCCGGTCCCGGCTGCGCGCCGCGGCCGGGTTCGCGTTCGGCGCGGCGCTGCTGTTCGCCGTCGCGCCGCTGGCGCTGTCGGACTTCCGGCTGGCCCTGCTCGCCAAGTACCTCTGCGTCGCCATGGTGGCCGTCGGCATCGGCATCGCCTGGGGGCGCGGCGGCATGCTCACCCTCGGCCAGGGCGTCTTCTTCGGCCTGGGCGGCTACGCGATGGCCATGCACCTCAAGCTCGCCGACGCGGGTCCCGGTGGGATGCCCGACTTCATGCAGTTGTACGGGCAGCTCGACGAACTACCAGTCTGGTGGCGGCCGTTCGCCAGCCCGTGGTTCGCGCTGCCGGCCACGGTGCTGCTGCCGATGGCCGTCGCCTTCGGGCTCGGCTCGCTCGTGTTCCGCCGCCGGGTGCGGGGCGCGTACTTCGCCATCCTCAGCCAGGCTCTCGCCGCCGCCATGGTGATCCTGCTGATCGGTCAGCAGGGGACCACCGGCGGCACCAACGGGCTCACCGACATCCAGGGCTTCTTCGGTTACGACCTGGACGACCCGGTCAACCAGCGGATGGTCTACTTCATCATCGCCGGCGTCCTGCTCGCGCTGCTCGCGCTGACCCGCCAGCTCATCCACAGCCGCTACGGGGAACTGCTGGTGGCGGTGCGGGACAGCGAGGAGCGGGTCCGTTTCCTCGGCTACGACCCGGCGTCGGTCAAGCTCGTCGCCTACGTGGTGGCGGCGGGGATGGCGGGCCTCGCCGGCGCGCTGTTCGTGCCGGCGGTGGGCATCATCTCGCCCGCCCTCATCGGCATCGTCCCGTCGATCGAGTTCGTCATCGGGGTGGCGGTGGGCGGCCGGGCCACGCTGCTCGGGCCGGTGCTCGGCGCGGTGGCGGTCGCCTGGGCGCGTACCGCCCTCTCCGAACGTTTCCCGGGCACCTGGACGTACCTCCAGGGTCTGCTCTTCGTGGTGGTGGTGGCGTTCCTTCCCGGCGGCCTGGCGTCGCTGTGGGCGCTGGCCCGACGACGCGCCCAGCGGACGGAGGTGCATCCATGAGCGACGACCGACTCGACGGGCTGTCCGTCCGTGACGTGCGGGTCAGCTTCGACGGCTTCACCGCCGTGGACGGCGTCTCGCTCGAGGTGCCCGCCGGTGACATCCGGTTCCTGATCGGGCCGAACGGCGCCGGCAAGACCACCCTGGTCGACGCGATCACCGGTCTGGTACGGGCCACCGGCTCGGTGTGCTTCGGCGACCAGGAGCTGCTGGGGCGTCCGGTGCACCGGATCAGCCGGCTCGGCATCGGCCGGACGTTCCAGACGTCGACGGTCTTCGAGGAGCTGTCGGTCGTGCAGAACCTCGACATCGCGGCCGGCGCCGGCCGGAGCTGGGCCACCCTGGCCCGGCGCCGGCGGGGGATCCCCGACGAGGTGGCCGCCGCGCTGGCCACCATCGGGCTGACCGGCCGGGCCGACCAGCTCGCCGGCACGCTCGCGCACGGCCAGAAGCAGTGGTTGGAGATCGGCATGCTGCTGGTGCAGGACGCGCGGCTGCTGCTGCTCGACGAACCGGTCGCCGGGATGAGCCACGAGGAACGCGACGCCACCGGCGCCCTGCTGGAGACGGTGAGCCGGGACCGCACGGTGGTGGTGATCGAGCACGACATGGACTTCCTGCGTCGCTTCGCGCGCAGCGTCACCGTGCTGCACGCGGGGAAGGTGCTCAGCGAGGGCACGGTGGCGCAGGTCCAGGCGGACCCGCGCGTACAGGAGGTCTACCTTGGCCACCCGGTCGACGCCGGGTCGGTCCCCAGCGGTCTGGAGGCATGATGCTGACCCTGCGCGGGGTGCACGCCGGATACGGGCGGTCCCGGGTGCTGCACGGCGTGGACCTCGCCGTCCCGCCCGACGGGGTGGCCGCGGTGCTCGGGCACAACGGCGCCGGCAAGAGCACCCTGCTGCGGGTCGCGGCGGGCCTGCTGCGCCCGACCGCCGGCGTCGTCGAGCTGGACGGCGAGGACGTCACCCGGCTCGCGCCGCACGAGCGGGTGGCGCGCGGCATGGCGTACGTCCCGCAGGGCCAGCAGTGCTTCCCGCACCTGACGGCGGCGGAGAACCTGCGCCTGGTCGCCGACGGCCGGCGCGACGGCGCGGTGGCGACGGCGGAGGTGCTGGACCTGTTCCCGGCGCTGCGTCCGCTGCTGCGGCGGCGGGCCGGGCTGCTCTCCGGTGGTCAGCGCCAGCAACTCGCCGTCGCCCGTGCGCTGATCACCCGGCCGCGGCTGCTCATGCTCGACGAGCCGACCGAGGGCATCCAGCCGTCGGTGGTCGCCGAGATCCAGGAGCGGATCGTCGAGTTGACCCGGCAGTCCGGCTTCAGCGTGCTGCTCGTCGAGCAGCACCTCGGGTTCGCGCTGCGGGTGGCGAACCGCTACCACGTCCTCGAATCCGGCCGGGTCACCTCGCACGGCGACGGGGGAGTCACGGCGGAGCGGGAGGTGCGCGCGGCGCTCGCGGTCTGACGATGAGCGCGGGCACCGTCCGGAGCGACTGCCGTCCACCCTAGACTGCGCCGATGGATGCTGAATTCGCCGCCAACGCCGCCGCCACCGCCGCGATCTTCGGAGTCTTCGGGATCGTCTGGTTCGGCTGGGCGCAGGAGGCGCCGCCCAGGGCGTGGCGCCCCTGGCTCGGCATCGGCTCGGTGCTGTCCCTGGTCGCCGCGATCATCGGCGGCATCGTCACGGCACGCACCTGGGACGAGGGCAACTCCGTGGACGAGCGGACGGGGCCGGTCTTCGGGGTGATCGTCCTGATCGAGGTGGTCCTCTGTGCCGCCGGCGCGATCTGGCTCCGGCGGATCGGCCGCACGTCCCTGGTTCCGGCCTGGATCGCCCTGATCGTCGGCCTGCACTTCTTCCCCCTGGCGCCACTTCTGGACTATCCGGTCCTCGCGGTCTGGGCCGCGCTCGTCACCCTGGTCGCGCTCGTCAGCGTCCCCGTCGCCCGACGGTTCCACCTCACCCCCAGCGCCGTCGTCGGTGCCGGCACGGGCGTGGCTCTCCTGGCCGGAGCGGCGACCGCACTGGTGCACGCGCTCACGTAGGTGCTCGCCGCGGATCGCGAGCATTTCGCAATAGCATCGACGTCCGTCTAATTCGTCGTTCCTCGCTCCATCTGACCGTCACCGCTCCCGCCGGGCGTATCAGCCCCGCCGCGCCGCGCTCCTGAACAACGTCATCGCGTCGGCCGGGTAGGCGACAACGCCGGTCGGCGGTTTCTCGACGATGGGAGAAGCCTGTCATGGGCAACGTAGGAAGACGTGTCCGCCGCTCGGCGCTGGCCGTGCTCACCGGCACGGCGCTGGCCGCCCTGCTGGCGGTCACCACGGCCGCCGCCGCGCCGGTCGTGGCGCGGCCGGACAATGCCGCGGCGGCCCGCACCGACGTCTACATCCGGGACGTCACCGCCGATGTCGGCGTCCAGCCCCACTCGCTCAACCCGCTGTGGGCCAGCCCTGACATCAAGGTCTGCCCGACCGCCGTCGAGTGTGCCGTCAGCCAGAACCCGATCGTCGGCGTCACCAACTACATCTTCGTCAAGCTGCGTAACCCCGGCCCGTACGGCACCGGCACCAGCGGCGGCGTGCTGCGGGTCTACCGGACGACGCCGGGTGGCGGTGCCGTCTGGCCGATGCACTGGACCCAGATCGGCGCGATGAACGTGACCGCCTTCGCCGGCACCACGACCGTGACGATCCCGTGGACCGGGGTGCCCGGGCCGGGCCACTTCTGCCTGCTGGCCAGGTGGGTGTCGGCCACCGATCCGATGACCTTCGAGGGCCCGGACATCGGCACCAACACCCGCAACAACAACAACATCGCCTGGCGCAACGTCGACTCGGTGCGGCTCGTCGCGGGCGGGCCGGCGATCGTACGGCCGTTCGCCATCGGCAACTCGCTCAAGGTGGAGACCAAGAACGACCTGGTCTTCACGCAGCCGGGCGAGCCGATCCAGCGTGTCGGCGGCCGGGTCGTCGTCGACCTCGGGCCGACCCTGTTCGAGCGGTGGCAGGCCGGTGGCAAGGTCGGCACCGGCGTACGCGAGGTCGGCAAGAACCAGGTGGAGGTCGTCGAGCCGGCGAAGGCCAGCCTCGGCAACCTGGTGCTGAAACCGGGTGAGCGGGTCGAGTTCTCCCTCACCTTCGCGGCCGAGGCCGCCTCGGACAAGGAGTTCGCGCTCGACGTGACCCAGTTCGGGCCGGACACGAGCGGTGCGGAGCGGACCGACCTCGGTGGGGTGGAGTACCTGATCAGCGTCGGGCGGCAGTAGCCCGGCCAACAGCGGGGGTCGCGGGCCCGGGCAGCCCGCGGCCCCGTCGCCGGGCGCTCGCGGGACGGTCCGGGCGTCCCGCGAGCGCCGTCGTCCCGGCCGGCGGTGGGTCAGCGTAGCGAGACCCAGGTGGTGGCCACCGCGTAGCCGTCGGTGTGGGCACGCAGCCGGACCGGGCCGGGCGGGGGAGCGCCGAGCGAGAAGAAGCCCACCGCGTCGACCGGCGCCTCCGCGTACGTGCCCGAGGCGGTCTGCGCGGACACCCGCCCACCTCGGGGCGGGGAGAGTTGACCGACGATGCCGGCGTCGGTCACCTCGATCTCCAGCACCACCGCCGCACTGCGGAACGACAGCGTCCGCGTCGACCCGGCCGACCGGGTCAGCGCCGGCGCCGCGTCGCACGCCGAGTCGAACGTCAGCTCGGCGAGGGTCACCTCCGTGTCGACGCCCCGCCAGGCGAACGCCGCCAGTGCGGCGGTCAGGAACTCCTCCGGGACCGCCCCGACCTCCCGCAGCGCCGCGCCCAGCTCGGCGGCCAGGGTTACGTCATCGGCCGGCGGCAACGGCTCCATCGCGTTCACCTCCGTTCGTCCGGGTCGCGGCCGTCCCGAGGAACGGGGCGAGCGCCGGGCAGTCCCGTAGCCGGCGCAGGCATCTGGCCTGGGTCGGCCCGATGCTGCCGATCGGCATGCGCAACCGTTCGGCGATCTCCCGGTAGCTGGCCGGCGGGTCGGTGGTCAGCAGGGCCAGCAGCTGCTGGCAGCGCGGCGGCAACTGCGCGAAGCCCTCCCGCAGCGCCTGCCGCCGCTCCGCGCGTAGCAGTTCCTCGTCGGGGGCCGCGACCTCCGCCGAGCGGGAGAAGCCATGGTAGGCGTCCAGCGCGTCGTCGTACGGGTCGAAGAGCTGGGTGCGGCGGCCGAGGCGGGACAGCCGGTAGCACTCGCGCCGGGCCGTGGTCGCCAGCCAGGAGGCGAGGGCCTGCGGGTCGCGTACCCGGCCCAGATGCTCGACGAGACGCAGCCACACGGTCTGGTTGACGTCGGCGGCGTCGGCGCGGCTCAGGTCGTACGACCGGATCACCGAGTAGACGAGCGGGGTGTACCGGCGGACCAGCTCCACCCACGCCGACTCGTCCCCGCCCGCCGCGGCGGTGACCAGGTCGGTCGCGCTCGGGTCGGTCACGGCGACGCCGTCCGCCGGCTGGTGGGGCGCTGCTCCGTTGCTCACGGCCCGCCCGTTCATCCGACGAGCACGCCGTAGTCGGGGTGCCAGCGCGGCGCCGCGAGCAGCGCCAGCCGGGCCGCGTCGGCGGTCAGGCCGCCGGCGGTCATCAGGGCGGCGAGCCGACCGGAGACGTGCGCCGTGGCGAACGAGGTGCCCGCCCAGGCGGCGAAGCCGTGGAACACCCGGGTCGGCCGGCCCGGCAGCGGCAACTGCCCCTCGACGTACGTGCTGTGGCGCTCGCCGACGGCGCAGACGTCGACCCATGGCCCGTAGCCGCTATAGGTGGCCGGCACCACGCCACCGGAGCCCTGGCTGACCGCCGCCACCGCGACGACCCGGTCCAGCGCGGCGGGCCAGGTTGGCCGGCTGGTGCCGGCGTTGCCCGCCGCCGCGACCACGGCGCTCGTCCCGGGTAGCGCGGCCACGGCGTTGGCCAGAGGCAGCGACGGCTGGTCGTCCTGGGTGAAGCCGCCCAGGGACAGGTTGACCACGGACACGGCCGGCGCGAGTCGGGCCATCGCGGCCACCACCGACGCCTCGTCGCCGAGGCCGGTGGCGGTCAGCGCCTGCTCCGGGTCGACCCGGACCCCCGGCGCGGCCTGCCGCACCACCCCGGCGACGAAGGTGCCGTGCCCGCCCTGCGGGGCGAGCACGTCGGTGTGCACGTAGAGCGGGTCCTCGTCGTCGACCTCCGGCAGGTACGCCCCGCCGAGCCACTGCGGGTGGTAGCTGCCGGCCTGCCGCCACATGCCGGTGTCGCAGATCCCGACGGTCACCCCGGCGCCCTCGCCCAGCCGGGCCGGGTCCGGCGGCGACAGCGCGGCGACCGTCGCGGGCGGGCCGCCCGGGTTGCCCATGATGTTGCCGAAGCCCAGCAGCACGTGGTGCGGCTGCACCTTCGGCACCGGCTGCCCCGGCCACTGCTGGGGGTCGCGCAGCTTGGTGACGATCGCGGGAACGTCGGTCTCCCGGTCGAAGAGCAGCCGGGTGACCCCGGCGAAGCCGCCGCCCCCGGCCACCACCTGGCCGCGGGCGCGCAGCCAGGCGGTGACCCGCTGGGCGTCGGCGTCGGCGGCGAGCAACTGCCGTGGCCGGTAGAGGAACTCCCGGCCCGGCGTGGTGTGCCGGCGGACGTTCTTGTCGGCAGCCAGCGCCTCGTCGAAGGCGCGCTGGTAGGCGACGTCGTCCGCGCCCTCCGCGCGGGCCGGGGCCGCACGGGATGCGGTGGCGAACGACGCTGCGGCGGCCAGCGCGGCCGTGGCCAGCAGTCGCCGTCGGGACAGTTGGCCGGCCGGGGGCGGCTCGGCGGGACGGTCAGGCGACACGGGTCCTCCATGCGGTCGGCAGAAGCGCCCGCCACTGGCCGGCGTGGCCATGTTTCCCGGGTGTCGCCGATTCTTCCAAAGCATGGTCGTATGTCAATGACGTTAAGGGTTGGTGCGGATTCCCGACATGCCCCGAAGACATTGAC
The DNA here is from genome assembly GCF_029581215.1 of Micromonospora sp. WMMD975. Classification (NCBI taxonomy): domain Bacteria; kingdom Bacillati; phylum Actinomycetota; class Actinomycetes; order Micromonosporales; family Micromonosporaceae; genus Micromonospora; species Micromonospora sp. WMMD975. The sequence continues at coordinate 3,350,050 of NZ_CP120739.1, read as the reverse complement.
GGCCGGGTACCGGTTCGGGGACTCTGTGGGGCATGCCCGACAGCACCGGTTCCGGTGCCGGTACGGCCCAGGCGGCGCTCGACGCCGTGCAGCGCTACCCGCACGAGGCGATCGCCATCGCCCAGCGGGTGCTGGCCGCCGGGTCCGCGGCCGGGGCCGACGAGCGCTCCACCGCCGAGCGGGCCGTCGGCCTAGCCCTGCGGGAGCTCAACGACCTGCCCGGCGCGCTGCGCCACCTGCGCCGCGCGGTCCGGGCCGCCGGCACGCCCCGGACCCGGGCGTTGGCCCGGATGAGCCAGGGCTACGTGCTGGCCAACGCCGGCCACACCGCCGCCGCGCTGCGCGCGGTGACCGCCGCGCTGCCGCAGCTCGTCGGCGCCGACGCGGGGCGGGCCCGGATGCAGCGGGGCGTGGTGCTGCACTACCGGGGTCGCTACGACGAGGCGGTCCGCGACTACGGCCTGGCCGTCGACATCGCCCTGCGCGAGGGTGATCTGTTGCTGGAGGCGCGGGCGCGCAACAACCGGGGGCTGCTCAACGCCCACCGGGGCGCCGCCGGTGGCACCCACGACGACCTGTCCCGCGCGGCAGCCGCGTTCCAACGGCTGGGCCTCGACCTCGCGGCGGCCGACGCCCGGTGGAACTGCGGCATCGCGGCCGGCCGGCGCGGCGACATCGCCGGCGCGCTGCGCTGCTTCGCCACCGTCGACGAGGAGTACCGGCGGCTCGCCGTGCCCCGGCCGGCGCTGCTGCTGGACCGCGTCGAGCTGCTGCTGTCGGTGCCGCTCGTCGACGAGGCGGTGGTGGTGGCGACGGCGGCGGTCCGGGAACTGGGGCGCCGGGGCATGGCCTCCGACTTCGCCGAGGCGCTGCTGGCCCGGGCCCGCGCTGCGCTGCTCGCCGCGGACCTGGACACCGCGACCGAGGCCGCCGCCGCGGCCCGGGCCCGGTTCCGTCGCCAGGGCCGGCGCACCTGGGCCGTCTTCGCCCGGCACGTCGAGCTGCGCGCCGAGTACCGCCGGGGCACCCGCTCGGCGCCTTTGCTCACCGCCATGGCCCGTACCGCCGACCAGCTCGACGCCACCGGGTGGCCGGGTCCGGCGCTGACCACCCGGATCGAGGCCGGCCTGGTGGCCGCCGCGCTGGGGCGGCCAGGCCGGGCCCGGAACCTGCTGGCGGTGGCCGCCCGGGCCCGCCGTCGCGGCACCGCCGACCGGCGGGCACAGGGCTGGTACGCCCTGGCCCTCTCGCGCCGCCTCGGCGGGGACGAACCCGGGGCCGCCCGGGCGCTGCGCCGCGGGCTGGCCGTGCTCGACCGGCACCGCATGTCGCTCGGCGCCACCGAGCTGCGTGCCCACAGTGGAGCGTACGGTCAGGAACTGGCGGCCGAGGGCCTCGACATCGCGGTCCGGGCGGGCGCGCCGGCACGGGTCCTGGCATGGGCGGAGCGGTGGCGGGCCAACGCGCTGCGGGCCCGGCCGGCCCGCCCCCCGGCCGACCCCGAACTGGTGGCGGCGCTCGCTGAGCTCCGACTGGTCAGCAGCCTGCTCGAAGACGAGGTGCTGGCCGGCCGCCCGGCAACCGCCCTGCGCGGCCGGCAGGCCCGGCTGGAACAGCGTATCCGGGACCTCGCCCGGCGGGTGCCCGGTGAGGGCGCCGTGCTGGCCCCGCCCGGGGTGGGCGCGCTGGCCGCGCGGCTCGGTTCCCGGGTGCTGGTCGAGCTGGTGGCCCACGGCGACCGGATCCGGGCGGTAATGGTCCGCGACGGCCGGGCCAGCCTGCACGACCTGGGCCCGCTCGCCGCCGCGGCGGACCTGGCCCGCCGGCACCGGTTCGCCCTGCGCCGGCTGGTCACCACCGGCGACACGGCCGCCGCGCGGGCGGGGGCCGCCCACGCCGCAGCCGCCCTGGATCGGCTGCTGTTCGCCCCGCTGCGGCTGGCCGACCGGGCCCTGGTGATCGTCCCGGTCGGGGCGCTGCACGCGGTGCCCTGGTCGGCGCTGCCCACCTGCGCGGGGCGTCCGGTGACCGTCGCCCCCTCGGCCACCGCCTGGCTCGGGGCGGACCGGCGGGAACTGCCGGCCGGGCCGCCGGTCCTGGCCGCCGGCCCGCGCCTGCCGGCCGGGCACGCCGAGGTGTGCCGGCTCGCCCAGGTCCTGCCCGGGGCGCGTCGACTCACCGGGCCGGACGCCACCGCCGCGGCGTTGACCGCCGCGCTTGACGGGGCGGGGCTGGTGCACATCGCCGCCCACGGCACATTCCGCGCGGACAACCCCCAGTTCTCCAGCCTGGAACTGGCCGACGGGCCGCTGTTCGCCCACGAGTGGGAGGCGGTCGCCCGGCCGCCCGGCTGCGTGGTGCTCTCCGCCTGTGACTCCGGCCTGACCGGGCTCCGCCCCGGCGACGAGGTCATGGGGTTCACCGCGGTGCTCCTGGCGCTCGGCACGCGGTGTCTGATCGCGACCGTGTTGCCCGTGCCGGCCGAGCCCACCACGGCACTGATGCTGGACCTGCACGCGCGGATGCGGGCGGGTGCCGGCCCGGCGGGTGCCCTCGCCGAGGCGCAGCGGGCGTTCGGCGCGACGGGCGACGGTGCCGCCCGGGCCACCGCGGCGGCCTTCGTCTGCTTCGGGGCCGGCTGACGGTGGCGTCCCGCAGGCCCGGCGTTCGCCGCGGTATTGACAGGCCGTGTCCCGACCGTTGACGCTGTGTTAAGCGACAACTGTCGATACTAACGGGGGCACGATGCGACGCAGGATCTTCGCGCTGGCCACGACCGCCGCGGTCGTCGTCGGCGGGGCCATGACGATGGTGCTACCGCCGGCCTACGCCGCGACGTCGTGCACGGTGGACTACACGGTCACCCGGGAGTGGTCCGGCGGCTTCTGGGCCGAGCTCACCGTCACCAACCTGGGCTCTCCCGTCACCGACTGGTGGCTGCGGTTCCGGCAGGCCAACGGTCAATCGATCACCATGGGTTACGACCGGCTGCCGGACGGATACACGCTCGGCAGCGGCGAGTTGTACCCGCTGACCACGCTCCGTCCACCGGCCGGATCCACGCTGCCGACCGGCGCCTCGGTGACGGTGCGGTTCGGCGGCAACTACCAGGGCGCGAACCCCGAGCCGACCGAGTGGTTGTTGAGCGGCCAGCCGTGCGACGGGGACGTCGCCAGCCCGCCCCCCTCGTCGCCGCCGGCCTCCTCGCCGCCGCCATCCTCGCCCCCGCCCCCCTCGTCGCCGCCGGTCTCGGGGAGCCCGCGGCCCAGCCCCACCCCCAGCCCGCTGCCGGGCGGGCCGTCGGTGGCGCTCACCTCGCCCCTGCCCGACGACTTCTTCGCCGCGCCGGGCGTCATCCCGATCCGTGCCGAGGCCACGGCGGCGACGGCCGGCCGGCGGATCGAGCGGGTCGAGTTCCGGGAGCGCGGCACGTTGCTCGCCGTGGACACCACCGCGCCGTACGCGTTCGACTGGCGCGGCGTGCCGCCGAACACCGGTACCCGCATCACCGCCACCGCCTACGACAGCAGCGGCGCCCAGGCCACCGCCGAGGTCCGCGGCATCCGGGTGCTCCCGCCGCAGGCGCCCGGCGCCGCGCCCGCGCTGAAGGCGTTCGGCAACCGCATCCGCACGGTCACAACCGACCCGAGGCCGTACCGGCCACGCGGAATCATCCGGTCGGCCGTGCCCGGCGAGTGCGCGTGGGGACCGATCCGCTGGGACGGCCCGGTCGACGACGCGTCCGTAGCCGCGCTGCGGGCCCGCGGCGTCGACGCGGTGCGGGTCGTGCTGAGCGACACCTGCTACGCCTACACCGGCAGCCCCACCGACAGGGCGAACCGTGTCGGCTACCTCGACGAGGCGGCCCGGTACGTCGACCGGCTCGCCCGGGCCGGCATCACACCCATCGTGTCGCTGCGCCAGAGCGACGAATCCGCCGCCCGCAATTTCTGGGGCGCGGTGGCGGAGGTGTTCGGCGACGACAACGCGGTGGTCCTCGACATCTCGCCCGACAGCTTCCCGGCGCTCGGCGGCGCCGATCCCGGGGTGGTCTGGACCTGCTGGCGCGACGGCGGTCCCGCGTGCCTGGGCACCGGCCTACCGACCTTCGGCGTGCAGGAGCAGATCCGCCTGCTCCGCGTCCGGGGCGCGTTCAACCTGGTCCTCGCCGCCGGGATCGACGGCGGCAACGACCTGAGCCGGTGGCTGGAATACCGCCCGGCCGACCCGGGCGGCCGCAGCGTGGCCGCCGCCTGGCGCGTCGACGACCGCTCGGCCTGCGCCACGCCGGCCTGCTGGCAGTCCACCCTGCTCCCGGTCGCCGCCCAGGTGCCGCTGGTCGCCACCGACGTCAGCGCCGGCCCGGCGGCGCCGACGTTCGTGCGGCGGACCGTCACCTGGCTCGACCGGCACGGCATCGGCCACCTGCGCCGGTGACCGGGGCAGGGGCAGGCCACCTGAGTCACGATGCTCGGCTGCGGCCGGTGGAACCGGGACTCCAGCTACCGGTTCAACGCCGGCTGCAACCCGGAGCCGCACCACGCGGCTGAGGTGGGGGAGGTCGGGGTGCTCGCCGACGCCGAGGCGCACCGGTTGGAAGCGTGGTTCCTCCAGCGCTACCCGACGTCCAACCCGGTCGTGCTCAAGAACGGCGGGAAATGGAACCTCGTCCTCACCCGCAACGGCGCGGTCTTCAACTTCCACGTCGCCGTCCAGCCGGCCCGCGGCTAGCCCGCGAGACGGGCGGGGCGCGGGGCGGCCGTAACGGCCACCACGCAGCGGTACGCCGACGACTCGCCCGCCACCAGTTCGGCGGTCCCCACCCCGTCGCGGAAGCTCACCTCGAACTCGGCGCCCGGCCCCGCGTCGGGGGTCGGGATCCGCACCCGCTGCCGCTGCCCCTCCGTCGGGGCGTAGAGGCGCAGTTCCACCCCGTCGGGCCAGTGGTAGTCGGGCCGGTCGGAGCGCGCCCCGAACCCGATGACCGCGCCGGGCCGGGCGAGCACCGGCAGGCTGTCGTAGCCGTGCCTCTCGGTCACCCACGCCGGGCCGGTGAGCTGCGCGCCGGTCACCAGGTGGGTCCACGTGCCGGCGGGCACGTAGAAGGTGACCTGCCCGTCGGCGCTGAGCACCGGCGCGACGAGCACGTCCGGGCCGAGCATGTACTGCCGGTCGAGGTGCGCCACGGCCGGATCGTCCGGGAACTCCACGATCATCGGGCGCATCATCGGAATCCCGTCGCGGTGCGCCTCCTCGGCCGTCGCCGCCAGATAGGGCATGAGGCGCAGCTTCAGCCGGGTGAAGTGGCGCAGCACGTCCACGGCCTCCTCGTCGTACGCCCACGGCACCCGGTACGAGCCGGAGCCGTGCAGCCGCGAGTGCGAGGAGAGCAGGCCGAACGCGATCCACCGCTTGAACACCGCCGGGTCGGGGGTGCCCTCGAAGCCGCCGATGTCGTGACTCCAGTAGCCGAAGCCGGAGGACGCCAGGGACAGCCCGCCGCGCAGCGACTCGGCCATCGCGACGAACGTCGACTCGCAGTCGCCGCCCCAGTGCACCGGGAACTGCTGGCCGCCGGCGGTGGCCGAGCGGGCGAACAGCACCGCCTCACCCTCGCCACGCTCGGCCTCCAGCAGCTCGAAGACCACCTTGTTGTAGAGGTAGGAGTAGTAGTTGTGCATGCGCTGCGGGTCCGACCCGTCGTGCCACACCACGTCGGTCGGGATGCGCTCACCGAAGTCGGTCTTGAAGCAGTCGACGCCCATGTCCAGCAGCGCCTTGAGCTTGCCGGTGAACCAGGCCACCGCGTCCGGGTCGGTGAAGTCGACGAGCGCCATGCCGGCCTGCCACTTGTCCCACTGCCACACCGATCCGTCCGGGTTGCGCACCAGGTAGCCGGCCTGGCGGCCCTCCTCGAAGAGATAGGAGCGCTGCGCGATGTACGGGTTGATCCATACGCACACCTTCAGGCCCCGCTCGTGCAGCCGGCGGAGCATCCCCTCCGGGTCGGGGAACGTCGTCGGGTCCCAGACGAAGTCGACCCAGTGGAACTGGCGCATCCAGAAGCAGTCGAAGTGGAACACCGACAGCGGCAGGTTCCGCTCGGCCATCCCGTCGACGAACTCGGCCACCGTCTTCTCGTCGTACGACGTGGTGAACGACGTGGACAGCCACAGCCCGTACGACCAGGCGGGCACCCGGGCCGGCCGGCCGGTCAACGCCGTGTAGCGGCGCAGGACGTCCTTCGGGGTGGGCCCGTCGACGACGTGGTAGGTGAGTGACTGGCCCTCGACGCTGAACTGGGTCTGCGTGACGACCTCCGAGCCGACCTCGAACGACACGTGCTCCGGGTGGTCCACGAACACGCCGTAGCCGGCGCTGCTGAGGTAGAACGGCACGTTCTTGTACGCCTGCTCGCTGGCGGTGCCGCCGTCGGCGTTCCAGACGTCGACCGTCTGACCGTTCTTGACGAACGGGCCGAACCGTTCGCCCAACCCGTACAGCGTCTCGCCGACGCCGAGGGCGAGCCGTTCGTGCACGTACCGGCGCCCCGCGCGGTCGGTGACGATCCCGACGCTGCGTCCGGTGGACGCGGTGACGAGCCGGTCGCCGTGCCGGAACTCGACCCGCCAGCCGTCGACGAGCGCGACCCGGACGGTCAGTTCGCCGGTGGTCAGGGACGCGCTGAGCCCGGTGATGTCGACGGTGACCGGGTGCGTGTCGTCGGTGTGCAGCCCGAAGTGGGGTTCGCGGGGCAACCCGCCGCTGTGGTGGCCGATGGTGACCCCGACCACGCCGGGTGCGGGGGAGAAGAAGCGGACGGTGACGACGGGCCGGTTGAGCGTGTCACCCCGACCGTTGATCTGACCGGCCGGTGCGAAGACGGTGAAGCCGCGGTCGTCCGGCTCGACCGATTCCACCGTGCCGGGGCGCAGGACGCTGACCCCCGGGCGCAGTTGCCAGTATCCGTCGGTGAATTTCACTTCTCGGCTCCTGCGGTGATGCCGCGCGCCAGGGTGCGCTGGAAGATGAGGAAGAAGAGGATGGCCGGTACCAGGCTGAGCAACGCGCCGGCGTTCGTCGTCGGGGCGTCCATCAGGCGGTCACCCTGCAACGACGCGAGTGCGACCGGGATGGTCTGCGTCTGGTTGTCGATCAGCATGACGAGCGGGATGAGGAACTCGTTCCAGGTCCAGATGAAGAAGAAGATGAGCAGGACGGCGAGGGTCGGCCGCAGGTTGGGGAAGACCACCCGCCACAGCACCGTCCACTTGCCGGCGCCGTCGAGCGCCGCGGCCTCCAGCAGCGAGCGCGGGAACGTGCCGAGCACCGAGGCGAGCAGGTACGTGCCGAACGCGCTCTGGACGACGGTGAAGATGATGATCACCGACAGTCGGGTGTTGTAGAGGCCGATCTCCTTGGCGACGTAGTAGAGCGGGTAGATCAACGCCTCCTGCGGCAACATGTTGGCCAGCAGGAACAAACCGACGATCCACAACCGGCCGCGGACCCGGCCGACACCCAGGGCGTACGCGTTGAGCAACGACACGACGACGCCGAGGACCGCCACCGAGCCGGCGATGAGCGCCGAGTTCCACAGCTTGAGCGGGAAGTTCACCTCGGACCAGTACGTCGTCAGACCTCGGGTGTAGAAGTCCGTCGGCCAGCTCAGCGGCCCGGCCGACGAGTAGTCACCCGGCGATTTGAACGCGTTGAGCAGCATGAACGCGAACGGCACGAGCATGGCGAGCGCGCCGGCGGTGACTCCGACGAGCACCAGCCATCGGCTGACGCCACGGTGGTGCCGGTCGCGCGCCGGTCGGCGGACCGGAGCGTCGGTGATCGTGACGGCCATCTCAGATCCCCCGGTCCCGGCGCTCGCTTCGGGCCTGCGCCCAGATGAAGACCACGGCCACCACGACGATGATCACCGTGAGCACGGTGGAGATCGCGGAGCCGTACCCGACCTGGAGCTTCTTGAAGAACGTGTAGTACGCGAAGTACGACGGCACGTTCGTGGCGTTTGCCGGGCCGCCCCGGGTCAGCGCGAAGATCGGCCCGAACACCTTCAACGCGGCGATGGTGCAGGTCAGGGCCACCACGAAGGTCTCCGGCCGGATCTGCGGCAGCGTGATCGCCCGGAACCGGTGCAGCCAGTTCGCCCCGTCGACCTCGGCCGCCTCGTACAGCTCCGGGTCGACCCGCTGCAACGCCGCCATGAACACGACCACCGGATAGCCGATCTGCACCCAGATCATCACCGCCATCACCGCCGGCAGCGCGGTGTCCGGGTCGCCCAGCCAGTCGTGGCGCAGCGCGCCGAGACCGACCGCGTCGAGCAGGCTGTTGAACGCGCCGTCGGGGCGCAGGATCCAGCCCCAGACGATGCCGGCCACCACCACGGGCAGCACCTGCGGCAGATAGAACGCGGCCCGCAGCGCCGCCGCCGTCCGTGGTTTGAACCGACGCCCGATGACGTCGAAGAGCACCGAGGCGAGCAGCAGCCCGAGCAGGGTCGGCACCACCACCATCGCGACGATCATGGCCACGGTGTTGCGGAACGACGCCCAGAACACCTCGTCGTGCAGCAACCGCTGGTAGTTGTCCAGCCCGACGAAGGTGGGGTCGCCGACGCCCGACCACCGGGTCAGCGACAGGTAGCCGGTGCCGACCAGTGGCGCGCCGATGACCAGGATGAACAGCGCCGCTCCGGGGAGCAGGTAGAGCCAGTACGCCGCGTCGCGGCCACGCGGCCGGCGGCGGGACGGGGACGCGGGGGAGGAGGGTTCGGCCGACGGTGTGGCGGCGACGGTGTCGGAGACTGCCATGGAAGATCCTTCCCGGCGGGGGCGGGCGCGCCTGTCGTACCGGCCGCGCCCGCCGCTCGCCGCATCACTTGCCGGTGATCTCCTTGACGCCGTCGGCGTACGGCTTGGCGATCGTGTCGAGCACCTGGTCGGGGGACTTGGAGCCGTTGATCAGGCTCTGGAATCCGCCGACCAGCACGTCGTAGTAGCCGGGCACCGGCCAGTCCGGATAGAAGGCAAGGCCGTCCTGCTTGCTCACCGTGTTGAAGTCCTCGATCAGCTTGCGATCCTTCGCGTCCTTGATCTTGGCGGGGTCGCCGGCCACCGGGACCCCACCGTTGTTGCCGATGAGATCCTGGATCTCCGGGCGCAGGGTGATGTCGATGAAGTCGGACGCCAGGCTCTTGGCCTTGCTGTTCGTCGGGACGACCCAGATGTTGCCGGACGATCCGGCGTTCAGGGTGTTGCCCGGGAACAGGAAGGTGTCCCAGTTGGCCTTCATCTCGGCCTTGAAACGGCCGTACCACCAACTGCCCGAGACGATCATCGGCGTCTTGCCCGCGATGAACGCGGTGCCCATGTCCTCGGCCTTGAGACTCGCCGAGTTCTTGGCCACGTAACCCTTCTTCACCCAGTCGGCGAAGGTGTCCGCGCCGTACTTCAGCGGGTCGGCGTGGAAGTCGACCGGGTTCTTGTAGAGCTGGTAGTTGTCGACGAACTGGCGGTCGGCCTTCGACAGGGCCAACTGGTAGAAGAGCTGCCCGGCGGGGTACTCGGCGCCGGCCATGCCCAGCGGGGTGATGTCCTTGCCGACGAAGGTGTCCATCGCGGCGGTCATCTCCGCCATGGTGGTGGGCACCTTGACGCCGTTGCGGTCGAACAGGTCCTTGTTGTAGTAGACCGTGACGTACTCGCCGTAGTTCGGCACGCCGAACCAGTTGCCCGACCCCATCACGCCCTTCTCGCTGTAGCGGGCGGTGGTCTGGAGGCTGGGGCTGAGCTTGTCGGCCCAACCGCGCTTCTCGGCCTCCTCGCTGAGGTCGGTGAGCAGGCCCTGGGACGACAGCAGGCCGGCCGTCGCGTTGCCCTTGTTGTACTCCATGATGTCCGGGCCCTCGGACGAGTTGATGATCATACCGGCGTTCTGCTGGATCTGCTCGAACGCCTTGCGCTCGAAGCGCACCTCGACGCCCGGGTGCTCGTCCTTGAAAATCTCGATGGCCCGGTCCCAACCGATCCCCATCGCGCTGTTCTCGCTCTCGTAGTGCCAGAGCTTGAGGGTCTTGGCCCCGCTGCCGTCACCGCTGTCGTCGCCGCAGGCGGCTACGGTGGTCGTCGCGGTCGCCGCCAGGGCGATCGCGGCGACGATCCGGCGGAATCGCTGCATTGCTATCCTCCTCGTCGAGTATCGTGCCCGGTACTTCATTGGCCCGTCGTCGCGTTGCCGCGCGACGGCGGGCCGTTACTACTGGTCAGCCGCCATCGGTTCGCGGCCTCGTGGTGCTGCGGTCGATCCCCGGATCTCCAGCGCGCACGGCAGCAGTTGCTGGTGGCGCTCGTCCCCGGCCCCGTCCAGGTGGCGTACCAGCGCCTCGACGGCGATCCGGCCCATCGCCGAGCCGGGCGACGTCATCGCGGTCAGCGCCGGGGTGGCCAGCTCGGCGACCTGCGGCGAGGTGACCATCGACACCACCGAGACGTCGTCGGGCACGGACCGCCCGCGCGCGGTCAGCTCGCCGAGGATGCCGAAGGTCGCCGCCTCGTTCATGGCCAGCACGGCGGTCAGGCCCGGCGCCCGCGTGACGGCGGTGGCAAGCGCCGCCCGGCCGCCGGCGGCGCTGTCCTCGGCCGGGATCATGACCGGTTCCAGGCCGTGGCCGGTCATGGCCGTGACGAAGGCGTCCCGGGTACGCAGAGCCGGCCCGTAACCGCTGGCCAGGGTCTCGGCCGAGTGGTTGACGTAGACGATCTGCCGGTGCCCCAGGCCGACCAGGTGCGCCACCGCCTCCCGCACGGTCTGCTCGAAGTCGATGTCGACGTAGGAGAGCCCGCCGGTGTCCCCGGTGCGCCCGATCAGCACCAGCGGCACGCCGGCCTGCTGGAGTGCGGCGACCCGCTCGTCGGCGAGTTGGACCTCCATCAGCACGACGCCGTCGAACATGCGCTGGCTGGCCAGCCGGCGCAGGGCGTCGAGGTCGCCGCCCCCGCCGACGGGGGACAGGACCAGGTGGTAGCCGACGGCGCTGGCCGCCGCGGCGGCCCCGGTGACGAACGCCGTCTCGGTCGCGCCGAGGCCGCGCTCGTCCATCGGCAGCAGCAGGCCCAGGATCCGGCTGCGCCGACTGGCCAGGCCGCGGGCCATGGCGTTGGGCTGGTAGTCGAGCTCGGTCATGGCGGCGAGCACCTTGGCCCGGGTGGCCCGGGAGATCGGCCGGGTGCCGGTGAGCACGTAGGAGACGGTGCTGACCGAGACCTGGGCCAGGCGGGCGACGTCATGCATGGTGGCCACCGCGCACCTCCCTCGGGCCGGGCGGGAACGGATTCGACCGTTCGTCGAACCGCTTCGACGAAGCGGTTCGACAGACGCTAGGCCCCCTGTTACGGCGGCGTCAATAGTTGATGTCGAAAAGACGTCAGGTCACGTCGCGGTGCGTCGTACGGCAGCCGCTGATGACCTGAACGGGTCGCCCCCGGCGTGAGGTCCAATTGCGTCGGGGGCGCTCTGCGTTCTGGTCCGTGCTCAGGCGTCGAAGGTGCCCGCCTTGATGCCCCGGACGAAGCCGGCCCACCGGTCGGCGCTGACGGACAACATCGGCCCCTGTCGGTCCTTGCTGTCGCGGACGATGACGGCCTGGGGCAGTGTGGCAACCTCAACGCAGTTGCCGCTTGAGCCGGACCTGGTGCTCCTACGCCAGGTGACGCGAGTCAGGTCCATCCCGTGCCTCCTAGGTAAGGTCTGCCGCAATCGCACGCAGCGTATCTCGCGTGGGCTTCGGTGCCAGCGCAAGGGCTTGCAGTTGCTCGTGTGCCGCAGCGTATGCGGCAACCTCGCCGGGCCGCTCCAGGTACAGCGCTCCGGTCAGAGTGTCGACGTACACCATGCGTTCTTCGGCTGCGTCCGGGTACGGATCGGGCATCGGTGCGAAGTCGAGGATCACAAAGCTGCCATCGAACCCGACTCCAGCCGAGTACGGCAGCAACTGAATCTGGACGTTGCTCCGTGTCGACTCTTCGATGAGTCGCGTGAGCTGCCGCTTCAGCACCTCGGGTCCGCCGACCATCCGGCGAGCCGCGCCCTCGTCGATGACCACACGAAGCATCGGCGGATCGTCGCCGGCCAGGATGGATTGCCGCTCCATCCGCAGGGCAACCTGTCGGTCAACCTCGTCACCGCGCATCGGGACGGGCGCACCCTCGAAGGCCGCTCGTGCGTACTCTTCGGTCTGCAACAGGCCGGGCACCATCTGGCACTCGTAGGTGCGGATGACGGACGCCTCGGACTCCATCCCGACGTACGCCGCGAACCAGTCCGGCAGTACGTCGCTGTATCGCTGCCACCAGCCGCGCTGCTTCGCCTGGCGGGCGACCGCGATCACGGCCTCCGCCTGATCGCCTTCGACGCCGTACAACGCCAGGAGCGCCCGCACGTCGTTCGGGTGCGGCCGGACCTCTGCCGTCTCGATCCGGCTGAGCCAGCTCGCGTCGTGGTCGACCCGCTTTGCTGCGTCGGCTGACGTGATCCCCGCTGTCTCGCGGAGCTGTCGGAGGGTCAGCGCCAAGCGTCGGCGCCTGACGGTGGGGCTCTGACGTGGAGGCATGTCGTCATCTTGCCATGCGGAAGACCGGAATTCCTTTCGCAGACACGCATTCCGCAATCTGGTTATCCGCATATTGCGGATTACCTTCTTGCGTGAGACGGTGTTGCCGGGTGTGGCGGTCGGATGACCGTGAGTGGCCCGGCCGCCATGCCGTCTAATGGAGGAGGCGCAATGGGCAGGCACGTCAGCTACGACCAGTACGTGGTAGCCGCAGCTCTTACGCTGGCCCGACGACATCGGCCCGTGTGGTCGTGGGAGAAGTGGCGGCGGGTCTGCCGGTGCGGGGGTGAGCTGCCCTGCCGGGCAAAGCATCGTGTGCCGATCAACCGGGGTCACTGGCCGAGTGAGGACCGATGACCACGCACGGGCCTGTCCTGCCGGTCTGGACGTGCGCGGAGTGCGGATTGCCCTGGCCCTGTCGCGCCCGACGCCGTGAGCTGCTGGTCGAGTACGAAAGCGTTCCGGTGTCCCTCGCCCTCTACATGGCCTCGCACCTGGTGTCCGCCGTGCAGGACATGGGCTGGGCTCCCGCTGGCGTTCTGCACCGCAGGTTCCTCGGGTGGCTGCCGTGACTGAACTCGCGGTGCCGTTTTCGGTTCAGGTGGCCTGGTTCGTTCTCGTCGCGGTCTTGCGTGCTCACCTCCTGGCCTGGCGGACGGTGAGGAACCTGCGGTGACCACACTCCGAGCCGGTGACCTCGTGCAGGTGACCCGCGTGGCCAGCGTGCAGTTCAGCAGCCCGATCATGTTCCGGGTCATCCGTGTGCTGGACTGGATCACCTACGAGGGGTGGACGTGGCTCGACGGCTACCAGCTCGACGCCAAAGGCGAGGCCGTGGCCCGGCGGTCGATCTTCGTGCAGCCGGCGGGGTTGATGGTCCAACGACGAACCGCCCCCGTGCCGCTCGGGCAACAGAGGCGGTCCAGATCGCCGCAGAGGCGTTAATCAACCCACCGGGACCCTCTCGGTCGTCGCTGATCCGCCGGTATTTCGCCGTACGTCAGGGCGTCATGGGAGCGATCGCACAATGGCTGCATGTTTTCCGGCATCACGTGGTGCCACGGGCTTTCGTGACGCGGCCTGGCGGCAGATGACGTCGACCAGCTCGCCGACCGTGGCCACGGTGGATGCGCGGGGGTCGTTCAGGAGGTTGACGCTGAAGCGGGCCTCCAGCGCGATCAACAGTTCCAGCGCGGCGAGCGAATCGATGTCCAGGTCCTGGACCAGGTGGTCCTCCGGTCGTAGTTCCCGGCGGACGCGCTTGATCTCCAGGAAGACCGCATCGAGCGCCGACATGACGTCGGCCTCGGTCACCGGAACGGCGTGTGTGGTCATGTCCTTCACCTTTCGGAGGTTGATGGTTGGGCGCGGAAGGAGGCGGACGTCCTCACCCGAGGTCCACCAGGTCGTCGTAGCCGACGAAGTCGGGAGTCATGCCGCTGGCCACCAACTCCCACATCATCTCGTCGGTGCCGGCGCCGATGCGGCCCAGCCTGGTGTCCCGCCACATCCGGCCGAGCGGCGTCTCGTCCTCGAGATAACCGGCGCCGCCGAACAGGTGCATGCACTCGCTCATCGCCTCTTCCGCGAAGCGGGTGGCGGTGACCTTGAGCGCGGCGGTCTCCCGGGGGCCGCAGGCGCCGGTGACGGATATGCCCTGCGCCGCCGAGTAGACGGCGAACCGTAACGACAGCAGCCGTGCGGACAGGTCGGCCAGCCGCAGTCGGAGCGCCTGGTGCTGGAGCAACGGCCGGCCGAACTGTTCCCGCCGGTGCAGGTGTGCGGCGGCGAGTCCGGTGGCCGCGGCGACCGCGCCGACGGTCTGCCCGGCGATGGACAGCCGTTCGTGGCTCAGCCCCCAGGTCGCCACGAGGAGACCCGCGCCGGGCCGACCGACGAGTGCCTCGTCCGGCACCCTGGCGTCGATCGTCATCCAGGTGGTGTCGAGTGCCGCCGTGCCGACCTTGCGCAGCCGTTTGCGGACCGACAGCGCCGAGGCGGGTACGGCGAACACGCCGAGGCCGCCGTCGGCCTCGCCACTGTCGTTCTCGATCCGGCACAGCAGCAGTGCGAAGTCGCACACCAGGCCCAGCGACAGGTACCTCTTCTCGCCTGTCACCCGCCAGCCGCCGCCGGGCACCCGCCGGGCGGCGGTGCGCATGCCGGTGAGGTCGGAACCGCCGGTCGGCTCGGAGGCCCCGAAGCACCCGATCAGCCTCCCGTCGAGGAGCCCGTCGAGATATTCCTGCAACAGCGGTGAGTCGCCGTAGCGCACGAGGATCGAACCGACCGTCTCCAGGCAGAGACTCACGCCGACCGACAGGCCCGCATGACCGTACCGGCCGCTCTCCTCGGCGATGAGCACACCGAGGCCGGCGTCACCGAACGGGCCCGGGTGCCAGCGTTGCCGCAAAAACCGACTGCGCCCGAGGTCGGCGAGCACCTCGCGGGGAAACACGCCGCGCTCGTCGGCCGCCGCGTGCGGGGCGAAAGCGGCGCCGATCGACTCCGCGACCCGGGCCCGGGCGGCGTCCACGCGCGGGCCGAAGGGACCATCCGCGAACAGCGGCCGGTTCGGCGCCTCGCCGGTCGGGGAGATGGCGGCGGGGGCGCTAGCGTACGACTGGCTCACGGCCTGCCTCCCGGTTCTGCTCGTCGGTGTCGGTGTCGGTGTCGGTGTGGCTGGGCGTCGGCGGGTCGCCGAGCCACTCTCCGGTCAACTGCCCGGCCAGGTGGCGGCGCCACAGCAGGCGCCGGCGGGGCTTGCCGCTGGAGGTCAGGGGGATGGTGCCGCGCCTGGCCCGCAGGATCAGCACCCGGACGGCGGACCCGGTGAACGCGCGGACCGCCTCGACGACCACGTCGAGGTGGTCACCCAGATCCCGCTCCACCACCACCAGCAACGTCGGCCGGCCGTCGACGATGCCGCCGGCCACGACGAGGTGGCGGGGCGCGATTCCGGTACGGGCGCGCAGGTCCAGCTCCACGTCCTCGACGAAGATGCTGCGCCCGCGGAGTTTGACGCTGTCCCCGAGGCGGCCGACCACGTACAGGTCGCCGTCGTGGAAGAAGCCGGCGTCGCCCGTGCGTAGCCACCCGCCGACCAGCCGGGCGCCGTCCCGTGACGTGGCGTCGGCGTAGCCGGCGGTTATCGACGGTCCCCGTACGGAGATCTCCCCGAACACACCGTCCGGTTGGGGCCGCCCGTCCTCGTCGACCACGTCCACCCGCAGCCCGTCGAGCGGGCGACCGCAGCTCACCTGCCAGGCCCACGGCTCGGACACCAGGTCGGTGGTGAGGACCGCCTTCCCGGTCACCTCGACCTTGTCGTCCAGGTTCCGGCCCGGAGCGTTGGTGCGGACCATCCGCACCGGCTCGTGTCGGGACACGCCGGTGACCGCGAGGGTACCTTCGGCGAGCCCGTAGGCGGGGGTCAGCGCGCGGCTGTCGAAGCCGTGCGGTTGCAGCAGCGCGGCGAATCGCGCCAGCGCCGCCGGGTTGATCCGTTCGGCCCCGCTGACCACCGACGTGACGCCGGAGAAGTCGAGCCCGACCAGATCGTCCGGGGTGACCCGGTCGACGACCCGCTCGAAGCCGAAGTTCGGCATGAAGATCTGGGCGTACCGGCCGCTGCCGTACTCGGCGAGCCAGCCCCGGGTGTCGCGGACGAACTGCTGGGGCCGCATCATCGCGTGTTCCGTCTGCAGGGTCACAAGCGTCAGCAGCCCGCCGACGAGACCCATGTCGTGATAGAGCGGCAGCCAGGAGACCCCGCCGCGGTCCGTGATGCCCAGCCAGCGTTGGATCATCCGGAGGTTCGCGGCCAGGTTGTCGACGGTGATCCGTACGCCCTGCGGGCGTCCCAGCGAGCCCGAGGTGAACTGCAGGACGGCCAGTTCGCCGTGCGCACGCGGCACCGCCCCGGCGTCGCCGTAGGCCGGCGCCAGCACGGTGGTCTGCTGGCCGGCCTGGCGCACGCCGGCCAGCAACACGTCGCGGTGGTCGTCCGACGCGATCGCGAACCGGGGTCGTACCGCGGCGGCGATCGCCCGCAGTTGCGTCTCGTAGCCCGTCGTGTCCTGGAGCGCGGCGGGTAGCGGCAGCACCGACGGGGTGGCGCCGATGGCGAGGAGTCCGAAGAAGCAGGCGACGAAGTCCGGGCCGGACGGCAGCACCAGCGGCACCACCTCGTCGCGGCGTACCCCGGCGTCGGCCAGGGCGGCGCCGGCGCGCAACGCGCGTTCGGCCAGATCCTCGTAGGTGTGGCGCGACCAGTCCGGTCCCTCCACGTGGAACCGCACGCCGCGCTCGGTCGACGGAGCGTCTAGCCAGCCGAGAAGCAGGTCCCGGCTGACGGCAAGGCTGCTCATCTGGGTTCGTCCTTTCCAACGGTCGGGCCGGTGTCAGGGGTCATGGCCGACGCGTCAGACGCATCGACAGCCGTCGACCTGGGCGAAGGGTGGCGCTGGCCAGTGGGCGGGGCAGCCCGGCGGTCAGCTCCAGCCGGTAGCGTTGGGTCATCATCGCGAGCACCAGCACCGCCTCCAGTTGCGCGAAGCCGGCGCCGATGCAGGCGCGCCGGCCGCCGCCGAACGGGATGTGGGCGTAGCGGTCGCGGTCGGCCTCGGAGTGGAAGCGGGTGGGGTCGTAGCGCTCGGGGTCGGGCCAGACGGCCGGGTTGCGGTGCACCAGGTACGCGGGCACCGCGACGGTGCTGCCCACCGGAATCGGTATCCCCTCGATGACGTCGGACCGCACGGCTTCCCGCTCGATGGTCCACACCGGCGGGTACAACCGCCACGCCTCGTTCACGACGGCGGTGGTCCAACTGAGCTTCTCGATGTCGGCGGCCTGTGGCTCGCGCCCGGCAAGGACCGCGTCCACCTCCTGTTCCAGGCGGTCCCGGACGGCCGGGTGGGCCGACAGCAGCGCCAGGCACCAGCTGAGCGTCGTCGCCGTCGTCTCGTGCCCGGCCAGCATGAACGTGGTCACCTCGTCGCGGATCTCCGCATCGGTCAGCCGCGCCCGACCCTCGTCCCGCGCGGTGAGCAGGTGGTCCAGCAGGTCGGCCGGTCCGTCGACGGTGGGCGTCGCCCGCCGCTCGGCGATGAGCTGGCGCACCGGCCGGTCGATCGCGGCGAGCGGTCCGCCGAAGCGTCCGCTGGCCGCCTGGATCGCCCGGGTGCTGCGCGGCCCCCAGAGGAACGGCAGGTAGGTGCCGATCGCGACAGCGGGCAGCAGGAACGTGAGGGCGTGGGCGATCTGGCCGGTGCGGCCGGTCATGTCGGTGCTGAACAGGACGCGGCCGACGATGTCCAGGGCCAGCGCGCTCATCTCTCCGGACACTTCGACCCGGGTGCCGTCGCGATGTCGATCCCAGGAGTCCAGCTTCCGCCGGGTCGCGTCGACGATCTGTGGTGCGAAGCCCGCGACGTTACGGCTGGTGAACACCGGTTGCAGCAGGCGGCGATGGCGGCGCCAGGTCTCGCCTTCACCGGACAGCAGCCCGGTGCCGAGCACCGCCCGCATCGACCGGTAGGTGAAGGCCTTGACGTAGTTGTCCTGACGGCGCGCCAGGACGTGCTCGGCATGTCGGGGACCGCTCAGGACGAAGAGCCGGTGCCCCGGATAGAGGGGCAGTTCCACGGCATCGCCGTACCTGGCCAACGACCGCAACGTCGCCAGCGGCCGGAAGACGAGCCCGGTCACCGTTGCCGGCACGGCGGCGGCACTCGGGCCGCGGGCGCCCACCGGGGCGCTCATCGCAGAGCCCTGGCGTAGCAGACGGTCTGCGGATCATCGCGGTAGACCCCGTAGTTCGGGATCCGGGTGTATCCGGCCCGCTCGAAGAACCTCATCGCGGTGACCTGTTTGACGCCGGCGTCGAGGATCGCCCGCCGTCGTCCCGCGCGAATCGCCGCGCTCTCCACCGCGGTGAGGATGCGGTGGGCGGCGCCGAGCATCTGCAGGCCGGCCAGCTCCTCGACGACGTATGCGCGCTTGAGTTCGGCGTCGCCGTCCTGGAAGCCCCATCCGCCGGCGTCCTTCGCGCGCCACCCACCACAGGCCACCGGACGGCCGTCGAGGTAGCCGACCAGGAAGAGACCGCGCGGTGGCCGGTATTCACCGGGATCCCCGGGCTGGGGGTCCTCCTCGCCGTAGACCGCCAGGTAGTGGCGTTGCAGCAAGGACACCAGCGCGACGGCGTCGGGATGGTCGTAGGCTACGGCACGAAGCTCCATGGCGGTCACGTCGCTCATCGATCGATTGGCGGTCATCGGATGATCCGGGAACGGGTGTCGGCGGTGGCGTAGATCCGGCGGAGGTCCCGGATCAGATTCAGCCGCTTGAGCCAGCGGTCGGTGCCGTCATAGCGGGCCCGGAACGGCGCCCGGCCGTGCACGACCTGGTAGTTGTCGATGAACAGCAGGTCGCCGGGGGCCAGCGCGACGGACTCGGTCGCGGCGCGCAGCTGCTCGTCCAGGTCCGCCATCGCCGCGGCTGCCTCGTCGTCGCCGTCGGAGACCGCGGTGAAGTCCACGTCGAACCGCAGATACGGGTGCTCCGGAGGGCCGAAGATGATCGGGTCGAGCCCGGTGCCGTCCGGGGCGGCGCGAAGACGTTCGGCGCAGGCGCCGGCCACGTGTGCGTCGTCCGGCAGGAACCGGAACCGGGAATCCTGAAGGATCTTCTGGAGTTTGTCGGGAAGACCGAGGGACCCGATCCGGACGAACGTCGTCCGTACGGCGTCCGGGTTGCGCAGGCACAGCAGGGAGACGTAGTCACCGCGGCACGGATGGAACCCGTCCTCGGTGTGCAGCGACAGCGGTGCCGCACTGCACGCGCTCGTCAGCGACTGTTCCATCGCCGGGGACGGACAGACATCGTGGACGAGCCGCCCGCCCTGCTGCGCCGCCCAGCCGAACGGCTCGCCGAGCGGCAGGCCGCACAGCACCAGCAACAGCTCTTCCCGTCGACCGACGCCGGCTGCGGCCGCCGTCCAGTCGAGCGGCGTCGGCGGAAGGGCCTGGAGCGGAAGCCCGGATATCACGGACACGGGCACCTCGTCCGCGCGAACCTGCCCCAGGAATTCCCGCACCCGCTCCGGCAGCCGCACGGCGTACGCGGGCGCCTGCTCGGCGAAGCTGAGCGGATCCGCCGACCGGTCGGTGGCGGTGAACGCGTCGACCAGCCGGCCGAGCGCGTCGCGCTCCACCTCCGTCAGCTGGAGCCGTCGTACCGTCGGGGCCTCGACTGCCGATGAGGTGTTCACCGCGCACCCACCGGCGTCGCGTCCAGGCTGGCCCGCAGGGCCTTCTTGTCCGGCTTGCCCGCGGCGGTGAGCGGTATGTCGTCGACGAACGTGACCGCCGCCGGCGCACGGAGCGCGCCGAGTTGGTCCGCGACGAGGGCGCGCAGGTGCTCCGCGTCGACAAGCTCCGCCCGGTTTCCCGGTCCCGCCGGACGGTCCGGCGCGCGTACGACGAACGCGTGGATCGCCTCACCCGTCTCCTCGCTGGGCACGCCGACCACGGCCGCCTGCCGCACCTGCGGGTGACCGGTCAGGGCGGCCTCGACAGGCGCCGCGTGACAGTTCCGGCCATTGACAATGATCATGTCTCGCAGCCGGCCGACCAGGTAGAGGTAACCGTCGTCGTCGAGGTAGCCGAGGTCCCCGGTGTGCAGTCGGCCGTCCCGGACGACCTGGGCGGTCAGCTCCGGCTGCCGCCAGTACCCGGTCATCACCGACGCCGAGCGTACGCAGACCTCGCCCACCTCACCCGGCGCCCGTTCGCGCCCCTGCTCGTCCAGAATGGAGACCGTGCAGCCGGGCACCGGGCGGCCGACCGAAGCCAGCAGCTGTGGCCGGTCGATGACCGCCGCCAGGTGATCCTCGGGCGTCAGGATGGTGACCGAGGTGACCTCGGTCTGCGCGTAGCCCTGCAGGAAGATCGGACCGAGCCGCTCGATCGCCTGGCGCAGCCGGCGGGGCGCGACGGGTGAGCTGCCGTACACGACCAGGGCGAGGTGACCGCCGGGTTCGGTGGGTGCGGCGGGATGGTCGAGCAGCTGGTAGAGCTGCGGCGGGTACAGGAAGGTGGCGACCGGACCCGACCGCCGCACGGCGGCCCAGAACGTGCCCGCGTCGAACACCTCGTGCAACTCCACGGCGATGCCGAGGACGAGCATCTGCACGGCGAGATCACCGACCGCGTAGGCGATGGAGGTGGCGGCGATGAACCGGAGTCCGTCCGGCAGCGGGAGGCCGGCCGCCGTGCGGGCGCTGGCCTCGGACGCCGCCGCGAGGGCCGCGAAGGTGCACGCCACCCCCTTGGGGGTGCCGGTCGTCCCGCCGGTGTAGCAGATGCCGGCGATGTCGTCCTCCTCGGCCGCGACGGCGATCGGCGTCGCCGGCTGCGCCGCCGCCAGCGCCAGGAGGTCGGTCGTCGCCGCGGTCGGACCGAGCGCGAGCACGCGGCGTACCCCGGCGCGTGCCGCGACCAGCGGAACGGGCTGGTCCGGCGGGGTGCCCCGGGGATCGAACACGACGACGGTCGGGTCGGCGTCGACGAGAATGTGCGCGAGATCCTCGGTCAGGGCGTTGAGCTGGACGGCGACGTACCGGGCGCCGAGCACATGGCACGCGAACCGTAGGTACAGCGCCTCCGGGGTGTTGGTGACGAGGCAGACGACGCCGCTGCCGCGCTCCACGCCCTGTGTCCGCAGCGCCCGGGCCAGCCGGTAGGTGGCGGTCAGCAGCTCGCGATATCCGATGTCGCGGTCCGCCGATACCAACGCGGTCCGGTCGCCGTACCGGTCGAACGCGTCGACCGTGCCCGTCACGTAGCGCGCCGCGTGGCCCTCGCGGGCGAACTCCGGCGTCGGCGCAGGCGCCGATGTGGGCTCAACTGTGGACATCGATCATCCTCCCTACTAGTCGGTGGCAGAGCGCGCGGAAGCCGGCCGGGGACATGCCGATCCGGCCGCCGTGGTAGAGCCGCACGAGGCCGTGTATCAGGGCCCCGAAGGCCAGTGCCAGCTCCAGGAGATCGTCGCCGTCACCGCTGAAACCCTGGTTCCGCAGCGCGTCGGCGACCAGGGACAGGGACGGCGAGCCGCCGTCGCGGAAGTCGTCGGGGAACCGACGTGCGCCCTCGCGCGGATCGGTGAAGACGAAGTCGTACAGCCTCGGTTGGCCGAGGGCGAAGTCGAGGTGGTCGTCAAGGTGGTCGGCGATGACGTTGCCCGGACCCGGTTGGCGGTCGGCCCACCGCTTCGAGATGTCGGCGAACGTCTCGTCGGCGACGCGCCGCAGCAACGCCTCCCGGTTGGCGTAGTGACGGTAGATCGCCATCGGGGTGATTCCGGCTGCGGCGGCCACCCGGCGCATGGTCACCGCGGTGGGCCCCTCGGCGATGACGATGTCGCGGGCAATGCCTACCAGTCGGTCGGCGGTCGTTCCCATGTCTACACCGTAGACATGGGGCTGAGCACGGAGCAGAGGCCAACCGGCCGCCCGAATGGCTACCCCCGTGCGGATCGGGCCGGTCGGCACGGGGGGCCGTAGCGCGTGGTGTCCGTCGCGCCTACCGGTCGGGGTGCTCCAACGAGTGCCGCAGCCGGCCGTACAGCTCCGCGTCCCGGCTGTCCAGCGGTGAGTCCGGCTCGGCCTCGTGGCCGGCGCGGGCCCGGCGTAGTAGTAGTGAGCCGATCATTTCGGCTTCGCGTTCTTCGGCGGCGGCGTAGTTGCTGCGGCCGAGGCTGCGTTGGACCAGTTGTGGGTCGAGGTCGGGTAGGAGGAGGCGGGAGGCGTCGGGGTCGAGGATGGCGGTGGCGTGGTGGCCGGCGAGGAGGTGGCCCAGTTCGTGTCCGATGATCAGCAGTTGGTGCAGGGGTGAGGTGTCCTGTTCGTAGAAGATGGCGTCGAAGTCCCCGGTGGGTACGTACATGCCGCAGACGGTGAGGGCGGGGAGTCGGATGGGCATCAGGTGGATGGGTCGGCCGCGTCGTTCGCCGAGCAGGTCGCACAGTCGCTGGATGTCGAACGGTCGTGGTATTTCCACTTCGGCGGCGATCTGTTCGCAGCGTTTGCGTAGTCGGTGTAACTTCACGTCAACGTTCCCCCACTCGTCGGCGTACTGCCACACAAGGATCATCACGGCTATCTGCGGTTGTCTGGCGTGGTGCTCGTCCCGCCCGCGTCGGCGACGGCTCGTAGCCGGGCGACCATCTGTTCGACGAGGTGGGTGTCTCCTGCGGAGAGGCCGTTGTCGGCGAGGACCTGGCGCAGCGCGACCTGTTTGACGTCCATTCGGCGTAGTTCGCGGAGCAGGGTGATCTGTTCCTGGATTCGTCGGGCCGCCGCGTCGTCGACGAAGTAGCCGGAGCTGACGCCGAAGGCGGAGGCGAGGGCGCGTACGTGGGAGGTGCGGGGGTCGCGTGCCACGCCGCGGCGTAGTTCTCCGATGTAGGCGGCGCTGATGGAGACGCCGGTCTCGGCGGCAGTGGCGTTGATCTTGTCGGCGATCTCCTTGTTGGTGTAGCGGCGGCCGGGTTCGTCGGACTCGCCGAGTTCCTCAGGTGTCGGGCGGATCCGGTCGAACAGGTACTCCAGCCGGGCGGCCAGGGTGTCGAGGGATGGCAGCTCCTGCTCCGCGCGCCGATCGTCGACCATGAATTCCAACCCTCCAGCGACTAAACAACAGTGTCGCAGATACCAGCGCTGACGAAACAGATGTTGACACATGCGTCGAGCGGGAGCGTATGCTCCCTCCTGTTTGGGTGACGGAGATCGGGCGCGGGTGCGGTGCGAAAAAGGCGTCCACATCCGCGCTGTGGGCGCGGTCTTGGCCGCCCGGACAGGGGGATGTCAGTTCGGCGACGTGCGTTTTCGTGCGGGGGCACGACAACGCACGACCGCCACAACCGCGGGCGGCCGGCCCTGGGTCGAGGTGTGGGGCGACACACTCGGCGGCCGGCGCCGGCGGGCGCTGACGGCTTGACCTCGGTCGTGGTGCCGTCCGAGGGGAGATTGAATCCTGGGGGATGTGAAGAGGATGCTCGACACAGCGCGGATGCTGGTCACCGGAGGCGCCGGATTCATCGGCGCCAACTTCGTCCAGCACACGCTCCGCAACCATCCGACGTACGACATCACTGTGCTCGACGCGCTCACCTACGCCGGCGACCGACGGGCCCTGGAGCCGGTCGCCGACCGGGTGCGGTTCGTCCACGGCGACATCTGCGACACCGACCTGGTCGACCGGCTGGTCGCCGAGTGCGACGTGGTGGTGCACTTCGCCGCCGAGTCCCACGTCGACAACTCGCTGCACGATCCCGCCCCGTTCGTACGGACCAACGTGACGGGCACGTTCACGTTGCTCGAGGCGGTGCGGCGGCACGACCGCCGGTACCACCACGTCTCCACCGACGAGGTGTTCGGCGACCTCGCCCTGGACGCGGAGCAGAAGTTCACCGAGGAGACCCGCTACGACCCGTCGAGCCCCTACTCGGCCACGAAGGCGGCCTCGGACATGCTGGTCCGCGCGTGGGTCCGCTCGTACGGCGTCCGGGCCACGCTGTCGAACTGCGCCAACAACTACGGCCCCTACCAGCACGTGGAGAAGTTCATTCCGCGGCAGGTGACGAATCTCCTGGTCGGTGCCCGTCCGAAGCTCTACGGCGCCGGGCTCAACGTGCGGGAGTGGACCCACGTCGAGGACCACAACGACGCGGTGCACGCCATTCTCGAGCGCGGTCGCATCGGCGAGACCTATCTCATCGGGTCCGGTGACGAGCGCAGCAACAGGGAGATCCTCGAACTCGTCCTCGAGGTGATGGGCCAGCCGCGCGACGCGTACGAGCACGTCTCCGACCGGCCGGGCCACGATCTGCGGTACGCCAACGACAGCACCAAGTTGCGCACCGAGCTGGGGTGGCGGCCGAGCTACGTCGAGCTGCGGGCCGGCCTGGCCGACACCGTCGACTGGTACCGGGCCAACGAGTGGTGGTGGAAGCCGCACAAGGAGCGCACCGAGGCGCGTTACCGAAGCCTGGGACGCTGACCGCCGCCACCGCTCGCCGACACCGACACCGACACCGACAGCCACCGTTCACGAGCCTGTCTGCATTCCGCGTGGTATGCGTCTCCCGCCGACAGAGATACGGGGTTTCGACCAAGTGGGAAAGGCATTGCAGGTCACCCTGCTCGGACCCGTCTCGGCCGTCGTCGACGGCGCCGGCTCCGACCTCGGGTCGCCGCGCCAGCGCGCGTTGTTCGCGACGCTCGCCGCCCGCCCCAACCAGCGGGTCCGACGCGACGACCTGATCGACGGGGTGTGGGGCCTCGACGCGCCGCTCACGGTCACCAACAGCATCTACACCTACGTCAACCGGCTGCGCCGACTCCTCGAACCGCACCGCCCGCACCGCGCGCCGTCGCAGGTGCTGCTCTCCGAGGGGTCCAGTTACGTGCTGCGCCTGGACCCGACCCAGGTCGACTCCTGCTCGTTCATCCAGCACGTCGAGCGGGCCCGGCAGTTACGCGCGGCCGGCGACGCGGACCGGGCCGTCACGGAGCTGTCCCAGGGCCTGGCCCTGTGGCGCGGGGTCGCCCTCGACGGCACCCACGGCCCGTTCGTCGAGGCCGAACGCGCCCGGCTCGACGAGCTGCGGCTGGCCGTGCTCGAGGACCGGGCCGAGATGCTGCTGGAGCTGGGGCGGCAGATGGAGGCGGTCGGTGAACTGGTCCCGCTGGTCCGCCTGCACCCGCTGCGGGAGCGCCTGCGGCACCTGCTCGTGCTCAGCTACGCCCGGCTCGGCAGCCGGGCCGAGGCCCTCGCCGAGATCCGGGACCTGCGCGAGACGTTGAGCACCGAGCTGGGCCTCGACCCGCCGGCGGCGATGCGGCGTCTCCAGGAGCAGATCCTGCGCGGTGAGGTCCACGCCACCGATGCCGGTGGCTCCGGGCCGGCCTCCGACGCGGACACCGGTCGGCCCGGCCACGTCGGGTCGGGCTCGCCGGCGCCGCCCGCGCGGCCGTCGGCGGGCACTCCCGCGGCGCTGCCGATGAACCCCGCCCAACTGCCGCGCGACGTCCCGGGCTTCCTCGGCCGGCACTGCGAGATCGCCGGCCTCTACAAGTCGGTGTGCGAGGCGGAGGCGGAGGGCGCGCCACCGGTGATCCTCATCGGCGGCCCACCCGGCGTCGGCAAGTCGACCCTGGCGGTCCACTTCGCCCACCAGATCGCCGACCGGTACCCCGACGGGCAGCTCCACCTCGACCTGCGCGGCTTCGCCCGCGAGCCCGAGCCGATGTCGTCGGCGGAGGCGCTCGGTCACCTGCTGGCCGGGCTCGGCGTCGAGCCCGACCTGCCCTCGGACGTGGACCGGCGGGCCGGCCTCTACCGCAGCCTGATGGCCGGTCGGCGGATGATCCTGCTGATCGACAACGCACGCTGGATCGAGCAGGTCCGGCCGCTGCTACCGCCCAGCCGGTCCTGCCTGGTGCTGGTGACCAGCCGCAACCGGCTGTCCGGGCTGACCGCCCGGGACGGTGCCCGCCGGGTGAACCTCGACCCCATGTGCGACGACGACCTGCTCGGCCTCATCCGCTGCGTCATCGGCGGCGGGACGGTCGAGGACCGGTCGGTGCTGCGCACGGTGGTGGCCGCCTGCGGTCGACTGCCGCTGGCGGTGCGGATCGCCGCCGAGCGGATCAGCACCGCCCGGCTGCCGGCCGAGGCGTTCGCCGAGGCCAGCACGCCCGGTGAGCTGCTGGACGTGCTGGAGACGCCGGGCGACCCCCAGTCGTGCATGCGGGAGGTGCTGCACTGGTCGTACCGGGCGCTGTCCGCCGAGGCCGCCGCGATGTTCGACGCGCTGGGACGCCACGGGGGGTCGGCCTTCGACCTCGAGACGGCCGCCGCGCTGTCCCGCACCTCCGTCCGACAGGCGTGGTGGGCCGTCGGCGCCCTCGTCGACAGCAACCTGGTCGAGCAGCGGGACTGGGACCGCTACGAGATCAACCCGCTGATCCACGCGTACGCGGTGGAGCGCGCCGGCACCGACCAGGGCTGACCGGGCCCGGCGCCGCCGTCCGGGGCGCCGGCCGGCGGCCTCACCCGTGTGGCCGCGGTGACCCGACGGCGGGGACGACGATGCCGGTCGCGAGGACGGAGTCCGTCGCCCGCCAGCGGCCGGCGAGCCCCACCATCGGCCGGGAACCGACCCGGGCCCCGTCGACGAGCAGCCGGGCGGTGAACCCGCCGTCGGCGCGTAGCGCCACCTCGGCCTGGGCGAAGTCGAGCCCGCGGCCGGTCAGCGGGAACCAGACCTTGTAGATCGCCTCCTTGGCGCTGAACAACAACCGGTCCCAGTGCACGGCCGGGGTGGTGACCGGCAGCCGGCGGATCGCCGCCCGTTCCGACGGCAGCGAGATCGCCTCCAGCATGTCGTAGGGCAGGACCTGGTTCGGCTCGGCGTCGATGCCCACCGCGGCGACCTCGCTGTCCAGCGCCACCGCGCAGGCACGGTGGCCCCGGCAGTGGGTGATGCTGCCCACGACGCCCGGCGGCCACATCGGCGCGCCGTCCGGGCCCGGCAGCACCGGCACGGGGGAGATGCCGAGCCGGGCCAGGGCCCGCCGCGCGCACACCCGTACCGTGGTGAACTCCTCCCGGCGCCGCCGGACGACGTTGCGGATCACCGCCTGCTCCTGCGGGAACAGCGGGACGTCGACGATGTCCTGCGACGTCTCCTCGACCACGCAGATCCCGGCCGGCAGCAGGCTCGCGACCAGCCCCGGCCCGGCGGCGGACCGACCGTCGCCGGGAACTTCTCCGTTCGCGTGCATTGCCGGGCCGGACCGCTCACTCACCGAGCGTCCAGTGCAGCGCCGCCATGGCGCTGTGCAGCTTGTGTCGGGCCTGCTCGAACGCCAGGCTGGCCGGACCGTCGAGGATCTCGGCGGCGACCTCCTCGCCCCGGTGCGCCGGCAGGTCGTGCAGGAACACCGCGTCGGGGAAGCGCGCCATCAGCGCCGCGTCCACGGCGAACGGCGCGAACACGCGACGCCACTGCGGGTCCGGCTTCGTGGTGCCGGTCGTCTGCCACCGGGTGGTGTAGACCACGTCGGCCCCCGCCGGCAGCGCCGCCATGTCGTGCCGCTGCCGGATCCGCCCCCCGGACCGGGCGCCGAGCGCCCGCGCCTCGTCGACGAGCGCGGGCGGCAGGCCGTACCCCGGCGGGGTACGCAGCTCCAGGTCGAGCCCGAGCCGGGGCAGGGCGAGCGCCAGCGCGGACGCCGTGTTGTTGCCCTCACCGACGTAGAGCACCCGCAGCCCGGTCAGGTCGCCGAAGCGCGCCCGCATCGTGCTGAGGTCGGCCAACGCCTGGGTGGGGTGCTCCTGCGCGCTCATCGCGTTGATCACCGTGCCGAGGTGCCGGGACAGGGTACGCAGCTCGGCCTCCGGGCCGGCGGTGCGCGCCACCACCGCGTCGAGCATCCCGCCCAGCACCCGCGCGGTGTCGGCCATCGTCTCGCCGGTGTTGAGCTGGAGGTCACCCGGCCCGTACGTGACCACCTGCGCGCCCAGCCGCAGGGCGCCCGCCGTGAACGCCGTGCGGGTGCGGGTGGACGTCTTGGTGAACAGCACACCGACGACCCGCCCGCGCAACGCCCCGGTCGGATCCCGACGACCGGTGGCGAAGTCGACGCTGCGCCGTACCAGCTCGGCGAGCTGCTCGTCGGTCAGGTCCCGCAGCGAGATCAGGTGGTGCCCGCGCACGTCAGTCACTTCCGTCCCCCGTCGGTCGTCGTCTCCCCGGTCACGGCGGCAAGCACCGCCGCCAACGCGGCGACCCGCGGCGGTCGCAGCACCCCCAGGTGGTCGCCGGCGACCCGGTGCACCCGGACGTCCCCGGCGGCGGCCCCGCGCCACCGCCGCACGTACTCCGCCGGCCGCAGGTCCAGCGCCGACTCGTGGTCCCCGGCCGCCACCTCGTCGCTGAGCAGCACGTCGACGCTGCCGGCGTAGGTCGGGAAGCGGTAGTCGAGCCGGGCCTGGAGCAGGTGCCGCCAGGCCCGCAGGCGGTGGGCCCACACGTCGCCCAGGTCGGCGTCGTCGACCCAGGCGTCGGCGTCGTCGACGAGCTCCCGGATGGTGGCCAGGAGGTCCGCCCGGCGGGCCGGGTCGGCGCCCTCGCCGGCCACGGCGGCGCAGACCCGCTCGGCGTCGCGCAGCCGGGCGAGCCGCGCGCCGACGCGAACCCGGTGCGCCTCCCGGTCCGCCGCCGCGTCGTCGTTCACCGGATCCAGCAGGATCAGCCGGACCTGCTCGCCGTCGGCGCGCAGCCTGCGGGCCATCTCCCAGGCGATTCCGCTGGAGGCGCACCAGCCGAGCAGGCGGTAGGGCCCGCTCGGGCGGGCCGCCCGCAGCTCGTCGAGGTAACGCCCGGCGATGGCCGGGACGTCCGCGGCCGCCACCGTGCCGTCGTGCAGCCCGGGCCACTCGAACGCGGCGACCGGCTGCTCGGCGACCGCGGCCAGCTCCCGGTACCAGTGCGCGCTGCCACCGCCGGGGTGCAGGCAGAACAGCGGCGTCCCCGCGCCGTCGCGGCGGAGCCACAGCAGCGCCGAGGCGGGCGACCGGTCCGGGGCGCCGGCGGCGGTCGCGATGCCGCGTACGGTGCGGTGGGTCAGGAAGTCCCGGAAGCTCAGGTCGATCCCGTCGGCCCGGCGCAGCCGCGCGATGACCCGCAGCATCAGCAGCGAGTGACCGCCGATGGCGAAGAAGTCGTCGTCGCGGCCGACCCGGTCCCGGTCGAGCAGGTCGGCCCAGGTCGCGGCGATGGCCTGCTCCACCGGTCCGCGGGGCGCGCGGTAGGGGAGGGCCGGCGCGGTCTCGTCCGGCGCCGGCGCCGGCAGGGCACCCCGGTCGATCTTGCCGTTGGGAAGGCGCGGGAACGCCGGCAGCACGGTGAACGTGGCCGGCACCATGTGGTCCGGCAGCACGGCGCCCGCGCGCCGCCGCACCTCGGCGGCCGTGCCCCCGGCGTCCAGGACCAGGTACGCGGCGAGCCGCCGGTCGCCGTCGCCGCCGGTCACCGGGTGTACCACCGCGCCGCGCACCCCCGGCTGGGTCAGCAGGACGTGCTCGACCTCGCCCAGCTCGATCCGGAAACCGCGGATCTTCACCTGGTGGTCGCGCCGGCCGAGCACCACGATCCGGCCGTCCCGGTCCCACCGGCCGATGTCGCCGGTGGCGTAGAGCCGCGCGCCGGGCGTCGCGCCGTACGGGTCGGGCAGGAACGCGGCGGCGGTGGCCCGGGGCCGGCCGAGGTAGCCCTGCGCCAACCCGTCGCCGCCGACGAAGATCTGCCCCGGCACCCCGGGCAGCACCGGCGTGAGGTCGTCGTCGAGCAGGTGGACTGTGGTGTTCGCGGCCGGCGTCCAGACCGGCGCGTCGGGGCCGGAGAGGCGGGAGCCGAAGCAGAAGACGGTCGCCTCGCTCGGGCCGTAGTTGTCCCAGACCTCGGCGCCGTCGGCGGCCAGCCGGCCCACCAGCCCGGCGTCGACGGCCTCCCCGCCGGAGAGCACCCGGAACCCGGCCGGCGGGGTCCAGCCCGACTCCAGCAGCATCCGCCACGTCGTCGGGGACGCCTGCATGACGGTGGCCCCGGTGCGGCGCAGCAGGTCGGCCAGGGACACCGGGTCGCGGGCGTCGTCCTCGCTGGCGAGCACGAGCTGACCGCCGCAGCCGAGTGTGACGGCGAGCGCGAGCTGCGCCACGTCGGTGGAGACGGGCACCACCCCGAGCACCACGTCGGCGGCGCTCAGCCGCAGGTTGCGGCGCATCGCGGCGGCCCGGTCGGCGAGCGCGCCATGGGTCGCCACCACGCCCATCGGCCGGCCGGTGGAGCCGGAGGTGTGCACCACGTACGCCACGTCGTCCGGGTGCGGCTGCCGGAGCGGCGCGCCGTCGTCGCCGCGCTCGTCCGGCTCGGGCGTCAGGACCGGCCGCCCGCCGTGCCGGCCGACGTGCTCCGGACCGGCGACGACCGCCCGGACATCGGCGTCGGCCAGAACGGCGGTGACCCGGGGCAGGGGATCGCGACGGTCGACCGGCACCCAGGCGGCGCCGGCCGCGGCGATGCCGGCGACCGCCGCCAGCAGCTCCGGTGACCGGGGCAGGCAGACGCCGACCCGGTCGCCGGGGCGTACCCCGGCGGCCCGCAGCCGCGCCGCCCACGTCCGGGCCCGGCGGTGCAGGTCGCGGTAGGTCAGCCGGTCGTCGGCGGTGCGCGCCGCGACGGCGTACGGCCGCTCGCCGGCCTGCTCGGCGACGAGCTGGTGGAGGCCGCGGACGGTGACCGGCGTCCTCGGCCCGGCGCCGGCCGACAGCAGCCGCGCCCGCGTCTCCGCCGGCAGCAGGACCCGGGTGGCCGGGCCGTCCGGGTCGGTCGCCATGGCGGTCAGCGCCGCCCGGTACATGCCGGCCAGCAGGTCGCAGTGCCGCCTGTCGATCCGCGCGGCCTGGGCCATCATGACCAGCGCCCCGCCCAGCGTGGACACGGCGAAGGGGAACTCGTTGGGGCTGACGTCGGTGCTCGCCTCGGTGTCCACCGTGACCCGGTCCAGCACGTGGAAGTCGAGGTAGTTGAACGCGACCTCGTGCAACCGGCCGCCGGCGCCGAACAGCCGCTGCATCTCGGCGAGCGGATAGCGGCGGTGCGGCCAGAGCGCCACCTCCTCGGCGAAGACCGCCCGGACCAGGTCCCGCCAGCTGCCGGTGGCCGGCGGCGCCACCACGGGCACCGGGTTGAGGAACATCCCCCGGACCAGGTCGCCGCCCTGCGCCTCGGTGCGGCCGTTGCTCACCAACGCGCCGTGGAACGCGGTCGTGCCGGTGGCCTGCCGCCACACCGTGAGGTGCGCGGCGAGCAGCACGCTCTTGAGCGAGGCGCCGGCCCGCTTCGCCAGCTCGCGCAGGCCCGCCTCGACGTCCCGGTAGGGCACGTGCACCGCGCACGTCCCGGTCGCGGCCGGGTCGCCCCAGGCCGCCGGGATGGTGAGCCGCTCCACGCCGGCCAGCCGTCCGGCCCAGAAACCCCGGTCGGCCGGGTCGGTAACGCTGTGCCGTTCCTGGGCGACGAAGTCGGCGAACCGGACGGTGGTCGCCTCGGGCGCGGGCGGCAGATGCCCCGCCCGGTGCGCCCGGTAGCCCGCCAGCAGCTCCGAGACCAGGGAGTTGTGGCTCCACCCGTCGAGGATGGCGTGGCACTCGGTGAGCGACAGGTACCACCGCTGGTCGGTGACCCGGTGCGCGTGCACCCGGATCAGCGGCGCCCGGCCGAGGTCGAAGACCCGGACCCGTTCCCGGCGGCGGAACCGGTCCAGGTGGGCCCGCTGCTCGTCGGCCGGCATCCCGCGCAGGTCGTGGTGGGCGCACTCGGGCGTCGCGGCCCGGTGCACGAGTTGCACCGGCTCGGCGAAACCGGCCAGGTCGAACGAGGTGCGCAGGATCTCGTGCGCGGCCACCGCGCCGTCGACGGCCGCCCGCAGCGCCGCCGGGTCGAAGTCGCCGGTGTCGCGCACCAGGTAGCTGGTGACGTTCTGGTAGGGCCGGTTCTCCGGGTCGGCCAGCAGCTCGTAGACCATGCCGGCCTGGGCCCGCGCCATCGGGTACGCGTCGACGACGCCCGCCGGCACCCGGGCCCGGTCGTCCGGGTCGAGCAGCGCGAACGGCGGGGTGCCCACCCGTTCGGCGGCGTGCTGGCCGGGCCCGCCGGCGAGCAGCTCGGCGATGCTCTGGTGGCGGAACAGGTCCTGCACCGAGTAGCCGAAGCCCCGGTCCCGCAGCAGGCCGACGAGGCGTACCGCCCGGATGGAGTCGCCGCCGAGGGCGAAGAAGTTGTCCCGGACCCCGACCAGGTCGACGCCGAGGACCTGGGCCCACAGTCCGGCCATCGCCATCTCCGCGGCGGTGGCCGGCGGCCGGTACTCCTGCCGCTGCTCCGGGCGGGCCTCGTCCGGCGCCGGCAGGGCCCGCCGGTCCACCTTGCCGTTGACGGTCAGCGGCAGCTCCGGCAGCACCGTCAGCACCGCCGGCACCATGTAGGCGGGCAGCCGCTGGGACAGGTGGGCCCGCACCTGCGGCACGGTCACGGTGTCGGTGCGCGGCACCAGGTAGCCGACCAGCCGGTGCTCGCCCGGGCCGGTCTCCTGGACGGTGACCACCGCCGCCTTCAGGTCGGGGTGCGCGCCCAGGCACGCCTCGACCTCACCGAGCTCGACCCGGAAGCCGCGGATCTTCACCTGGTCGTCGAACCGGCCGAGGAACTCCAGCTCACCGCCGGGCATCATGCGCGCCTTGTCGCCGGAGCGGTACAGGCGGGCGCCGGGCGCGCCGAACGGGTCCGGCACGTACCGCCGGGCGGTCAACGCCGGCCGGTTGAGGTAGCCACGGGTGACCCCCGGCCCGCCGACGCAGATCTCCCCGGGCACGCCGAGCGGCACCGGCTGCAACCGGTCGTCCAGGAGGTGGACGGTCAGGTCGGTGAGGGGACGCCCGATCGGGCTGCGCCGCCGGTCGAGGTCGGCGACGGTCAGGGCGCGGTAGGTGCTGTGCACCGTGGTCTCGGTGATGCCGTACATGTTGACCAGTCGGGGCGTCTCGTCGCCGAACCGCTGCCACCAGGGGCGCAGGGACTCCACGTCGACGGCCTCGCCGGCGAGGATCACCAGACGCAGGCAGAGCCGGTCCAGGTCGCCCTCGCCCCGCTCGGCGAGCTGGATCAGGGAGCGGAACGCCGACTGGGTCTGGTTGAGCACGGTGACCCGCTCGGCGGCGAGCAGGTCGGCAAGTTCCCACGGCGACCGGGAGACCTGGTACGGCACCACCACGAGCCGGCCGCCGTGCAGCAGGGCGCCCCAGATCTCCCAGACCGAGACGTCGAACGCGTACGAGTGGAACAGCGCCCACACGTCGTCCGGCCCGAACCGGTACTCGGGCTCGGTGCCGGTCAGCAGCCGCACCACGTTGCCGTGCGTGACCTGCACCCCCTTGGGCTGCCCGGTCGACCCGGAGGTGTAGATGACGTAGGCCAGGTCGTCGGGGTGGGCCGGCACCGGCGGCGGGTCGCCCGGCAGCGCGGCGATCCGGGCCGCCTCGGCGGGGTCGTCGAGGACGATCACCTCGTCGTCCGGTTCGGTCGGCGCCCGGGTGGCCAGGGCGCGGTCGGTGACGAGGACGTGCGCGTCCGCGTCGCGCAGCAGGAAGCCCAGCCGCTCCTGCGGGTGGTCCGGGTCCAGCGGCAGGTAGGCGGCGCCGGCCTTGAGCACGCCGAGCACGGCCACCACCAGGTCGAGGCCGCGGGGCAGGCAGACGCCCACCAGGTGCTCCCGCCCGACGCCGGCCCCGCGCAGCCGGTGGGCCAGCCGGTTGGCGCGTTCGTCCAGCTCGCGGTAGGTCAGCCGGTCTTCGCCCGCGGTCAGCGCGACCGCGTCGCCGCGGCGGCGGGCCTGCTCGCCGAAGCGTTCGTGCAGGCACGGTCCGGCCGGCGCGGCGCCCGCCGGCGGCCGGACCACCTCGGCCAGCGCCGGGCCGTCGAGCATCGGCAGGGCGCCGACCGGGCGGCCCGGGTCGGCGACCGCCGCCTCCAGCAGCCGCCGGTAGATCCGGGTCATCCGGTGGATCGTCGGTTCGTCGAACAACGCGTACGGGTAGGTCACCTCGCCGCCGAACGAGCCGTCCGGGCGCTCCTCAAGCGTCCAGCCCAGGTCGAACTTGGCGCGCCGGGACCGGACCGGGACCAGTTCGCCGGTGACGCCGGCGGCCTCGAACCGGGCCGGCTCGTTGTTCTGCAACGTCAGGTTGACCCCGGTCAGCGGATGGGTGGCCAGGTCGCGGTCGACGGCGAGGGCGTCGACGATCTGCTCGAACGGCACGTCCTGGTGGCTGTAGGCGTCGATCGCGGTGCTCCGGGCCCGGTCGAGCAGCTCGGCGAAGGTCGGGTCGCCGGCCAGGTCGGCGCGCAGCACGAGCATGTTGACGAAGTGACCGATCAGGTCGTGCGTCTGCCGGCGGGTGCGGCCGGCGATCGGGGTGCTCACCGCGAAGTCGTTCTGCCCGGTGCAGCGGGCCAGCAGCGTCCAGAGCACCGCCAGGTGGAGCATGAAGGGGGTGGCCCGGTGCTCGCGGGCGACGACCCCCGCCCGGCGGGCCAGGTCGGCCGGGACGTCGAAGCGCACCGTGCCGCCGGTGTCGTCCCACACCGCCGGGCGGGGACGGTCGGTGGGCAGCTCCGGCGCCGGCAGGTCGCGGAGCTGCCGGGTCCAGTAGGCGACGCCGTCCGGGTCGGCGGGGTGCGCGCGCTGCCAGGCGGCGAAGTCGGCGTACTGCAACGCGGGCGGCTGCGGGTCCGCGCCGGCGCACAGCGCGGCGAGGTCGCGGACCAGCAGGTCGCAGGACCAGCCGTCGATCGCGATGTGGTGCAGCAGGACGGCGAGCACGTGCGTACGCGGCCCGGAGCGGATCAGCCGGGCCCGCAGGACCGGACCGTTCGCCAGGTCGAACGGCCGCAGCGCCTCGGCCTCGAGCAACGAGTCCAGCGCGGACTCCGGCGCGCCGCCGAGGTCGACGAACTCCAACGGCACCGGGCCGGGCGGGTCGATGCGCTGCACCGGCTCGCCGTCCGCGCCCTCGACGTAGCGGGTCCGCAGGATCTCGTGCCGGGCGACGAGGCGGCGCAGCGCGTCCCCGAGGTCGATCTGGGAGAGGTTCCCGTCCAGGCGCAGCGCGATCGGCACCACGTAGTCGGCGCCGCCGGGACGGATCCGGTCGAGCACCCAGAGCCGGCGCTGGGCGAAGGACAGCGGCAGCACACCGTCGCGGGGGACCGCGACCACGTCGGGCAGCCGGTCACCGTCGGGCTTCGGGTCGGACGCGCGGGCCCGCAGCCGGTCCCGCAGCAGCCGGGCGCCGGCCCCCTGCGGCGGGCGGATCGCCTCAGCACTCATGCTCCACTCACTCCCATCCCGGCGTCGGTCGACCCGTTGTCGCCGTCCAGACTCTCGGCCAGCCGTTCCAACATGGCCGCCTGCGCGCTGACCGTGGTCGCCTCGAACAGCGCCCGCAGCGGGATCTCCAGGCCGAACAGGTCCCGCAGCCGGGCCAGCAGGCGGGTGGCCAGCAGCGAGTGCCCGCCGACCGCGAAGAAGTCGTGCTCGACGCCGACCGACGGCAGCCCCAGCACCTGCGCCCACGCGCCGGCGATGGCCTGTTCGACCTCGGTGCGCGGGGCCACCTCGGCGGCGGAGTCGTCCACGTCGGCGGCCGACGGCGGTGGCAGCGCCGCCCGGTCGACCTTCTTGCTCGCGTTGAGCGGCAGACGGTCCAGCGTCACCCAGGCGCCCGGGAGCATGTAGTCCGGCACCCGGTCGGCGAGGTGGCGGCGCAGCAGCGCCGGGCTGGGCGTGGCGCCCGCGTGCGGCACCACGTAGGCGACCAGCCGCCGGTCGCCGTCGTCGCCGTGCACCGCCGCGGCGGCGGCCCGCACCTCGGGGTGGGTGGCCAGCGCCGCCTCGATCTCGCCCAGCTCGATCCGCAGGCCGCGCAGCTTGACCTGGCCGTCGACGCGGCCGACGAACTCCACCGTGCCGTCGGCGGCCTGCCGCACGTGGTCGCCGGTGCGGTACAGCCGCTGCCCGGGCAGCTCACCGAAGGGGTCGGGCACGAACCGGTCGGCGGTCAGTCGCGGCCGGTCGTGGTAGCCGCGGCTGACCCGCTCGCCGCCCAGGCACAGCTCACCGACGAAGCCGGTGGGCACCGGCCGCAGGTCGTCGTCGAGCACGTACGCGCGGGTGCCGGGGACCGGCCGGCCGATCGGCAGCGGCGTCCGGCCCGGGGTCACCTCCGCCGCCGACACCGGATGGGTCAGCGAGACGATGGTGGCCTCGGTGGGCCCGTACGCGCAGACGAACCGGCCGGGTAGCTGCGCCGCGTGCCACAGTCGGGCGTCCTCGTGGGTGACCACCTCGCCGCCGACGTGCACCAGCCGCAGCCGGCTCAACCGCGGATCCCGGTGCCGCACCCCGGCCATCACCTCGCGGTAGTAGGCCGGGGTGAGCAGGACGTGGGTGATCCCGGCGGCGGCGAACCGGTCGGGCAGCTCCGACGGCGCCCAGAACTGGGCGTCGCTGATCACCACCGTGCCGCCGACCAGCAGGATCGCCCCGAGCTGCTCCATCGCCAGGTCGAAGGTGAGCGCCGAGAGCAGGACCGCGCGGTCGGTGTCGCGAAGCTCGCTGACCTCGGCGATCATCCGGCAGTGGTGGGTGTACGAGGCGTGCGGCACCATCACCGCCTTCGGCCGGCCGGTGGAGCCCGACGTGTAGATCATGTAGGCGAGTCGGTCCGGGTCGCCGGCCGGCAGGTCGCCGGGCAGGTCACCCGACGCGGCGTCCTCCGCCGATCCGGTCTCGCCGACGACCACGACCGGCGTGCCGTCGACGTCGATCCGGTCGGCGACCCGCTTCCCGGCGACCACGGCCGCCGGGCGCAGGTCACGCAGCAGGACGGCCAACCGCTCCGGCGGCTGACCGGTGCCCAGCGGCACGTACACCCCGCCGGCGCGCAGCACGGCGAACAGCACCACCGGCACCGCGAGCGACCGGTCGAGCAGGACGGCGACCGGTCGCTCCGGCGCCACGCCGGCACCGCGCAGCCGGTGCGCCAGGGCGGTGGCCTGCCGCTCCAGCTCGGCGTAGGTCAACCGGCCGGCGGGGCTCTCCACGGCCACCGCGTCCGGGGTGCGCCGCACCTGCGCCGCGAACGCCTCGTGCAGGCACTCCCGGTCGACCGGCTCGGCCGGCGGGTTCCAGCGCCGGGCCAGCTCCCGCCCCTCCCGCTCGCCGAGCAACGGCAGCCGGCCGACGGGCGTTCCCGGCGCCGCCGCCGCGCCCGCCGCCAGGACACCGAACTGGGCGGCCATCCGGCGGGC
Organism: Micromonospora sp. WMMD975; assembly: GCF_029581215.1. Lineage (NCBI taxonomy): Bacteria > Bacillati > Actinomycetota > Actinomycetes > Micromonosporales > Micromonosporaceae > Micromonospora > Micromonospora sp. WMMD975. The sequence goes on along the minus strand of NZ_CP120739.1, from coordinate 3,312,423 downwards.
GGTGTCCGCGCCGAACAGCGCGGTCGCGTACTCCAGTTCCAGGCGGTACCCGCCGTCCGGCTCGGCGGTCAGGGTCAGGGTGAGGTCGAACTTCGCGGTCCGGCGCCCGGTGTCCAGACGGTCCGCGCGCAGGCCGGCGAGCCGGAGCCCGTCGCCCGCCGCGTCGTCGACCACCATCATCACGTCGCACAGCGGCGAGCGGGACAGGTCCCGCGGCGGCGCCAGCTCCTCCACCAGCCGGTCGAACGGCAGCTCGTCGTGGGCGAACGCGTCCCCGGCGTGCCGCCGGACCCGGCCGAGGAGCGTGGTGAGGTCCGGGTCGTCGTCCAGGTCGACGCGGAGCACCACGGTGTTGACCAGCAGGCCGACCAGGTCCTCCAGCTCGGGGCGGTGCCGACCGGCGACGACGGTGCCGATCGGCACGTCGACGGTCCCGGCGTGCCGACCCAGCAGCGCGGCGAAGACGGCGAGGAAGGTCACGAACGGGGTCGCGCCGCAGCGCCGGCCGACGGCCAGCAGCGGGCGCGCCACCTCGGCGGGCAGCCGGGCGTCCACAGTGGCGCCACGGCCGTCGCGGACCGGCGGGCGCGGCAGGTCGGTCGGCAGCGCGAGCGGGGACAGCCCGGCCAGCCGCTCGCGCCAGAACGCCACCTCGGCGGTGACCGTCTCGTCGGTCAGCCGCGCCCGCTGCCACACCGCGACGTCGGCGTAGCGCACCGCGGGCGGCGGCAGCGCCGCCGGGCGGCCGGCGAGCCGGGACCGGTACGCGGCGGACAGGTCGCGGGCCAGCACGCGGTCCGACCAGCCGTCGCCGGCGATGTGGTGCATGACGAGGACGAACACGTGGTCGTCCGGGCCGAGCCGGATCAGGTGCGGCGAGACCGGTGGCGCCGCCTCCAGGTCGAACGGCCGGTCGGCCAGGGTACGCACCAGCGCGGCGAGCCGGTCGTCACGCCCGACGCGGTCGGCGACCGGCGGCGCCTCGGTCACCGGCAGGCGGACCGGCCGGGCCGGCTCGACGACCTGCGCCGGCGTGCCGTCCGGGCCGGCCGGGTAGCGGGTGCGCAGCACGTCGTGGCGGGCGACGACATCGGTGAGCGCCGCCGCCAACGCGTCCGGGTCGAGCCGGCCGGCGAGCCGCACCGCCCAGGTCACGTGGTACTGCGTGCCGTCCGGGTCCAGCCGGTGCAGGAACCACAGCCGCTGCTGGGCGTGGGACAACGCGGCCGGCCCGTCCGCCGCCGCGCCGGCGATGCCACCGTCGACGGCGGGCGCGGCCCGGTCGGCGTAGCGGGCCGCCACGGCCGCGACGGTGCGGTCCTCGAGCACCGCGCGCACCGAGACGGCGGCGCCGAGGGCCGCCCGCAGCCGGCCGGCGAACCGGATCGCCAGCAGCGAGTGGCCGCCCAGCTCGAAGAAGTCGTCGGTGACGCCCACCGTGTCCAGCCCGAGCACCTCGGCGAGGATCGCCGCGACCGTCCGCTCGGTGGGGGTGCGCGGCGCGACCAGCTCGCCGCGCCGGTCGAAGCCGGGCTCCGGGAGCGCGGCCCGATCCACCTTGCCGCTCGTGGTCAGCGGCATCCGGTCCACCGGCACGAACACCGACGGCACGTACGGCTCCGGCAGCCGGGCCAGCAGGAACGCGCGGATCTCGGTGTGCGCCGGCGGCGCGCCCCGCGTCACCAGGTAGGCGGCGAGCCGGGCCTGCCCGTCCGGCCCCGGCCGGGCGACCACCACCGCGGTCGACACCGCCGGGTGCCGGGCGAGCACGGTCTCCACCTCGCCCGGCTCCACCCGGACGCCACGGATCTTGACCTGTTGGTCGGTGCGCCCGAGGAACTCCAGGGCGCCGTCGGCGCGCCGCCGGGCCAGGTCACCGGTGCGATAGGCCCGGGACCCGGGCGGCCCGTACGGGTCCGGCACGAACCGCTGCGCGGTCAGCCGAGGCCGGCCGAGGTAGCCGCGGGCCAGTCCCTCGCCGGCCACGTGCAGCTCACCGGGTACGCCGAACGGCGCGACCGACCCGTCGCCGGCGAGGACGAACGCGCGGGTGTTGTCGAGCGGCGCGCCGATCGGCACCGGCCCGCCGGCCGGCGCGGCGTCGTCGTACTGCCACGCGGTGACGTCGATCGACGCCTCGGTCGGCCCGTACGTGTTGACCAGGGTGACCGGCAGCCGGCCGGTGAGCCGGCGGGCCAGGTCGTCGGCGAGCGGCTCCCCGGCCGAGAAGAGCAGCCGCAGGCTGACGCACCGGTCCAGGGTCGGCTCGTCGGCCAGTGGCCGCAGGAACGACGGCACCCCCTGCAACACGGTGACCCGGTGCCGCGCCACCAGGTCGACGACGGTCGCCGGGTCGCGCTCGGCGCCGGCCGGGGCCAGGACGACCGCGCCGCCGCTGACCAGCGGCGCGAGGAACTCCCACACGCTGGCGTCGAAGCTGACCGACGTCTTCTGCAGCATCCGGTCGTCCGGCCCGAAACCGTATCGCCGCACCGCCCAGAGCACCCGGTTGCGGATGCCGCGGTGCGGGACCGCCACGCCCTTCGGCGCGCCGGTCGAGCCGGAGGTGTAGATGACGTACGCGATCGAGTCGGGGTCGGTACGGTCCGGTGCGGTCGCCGCCCGGGCCCGGATCTGCGCGCGTTCGGCGGTCAGGTCCAGGGTGGGCACCTCGGCGCCGAGCGTCGCGGCCAGGCCGGGCGGTGACCCGTCCGCGGTGAGCAGCAGCCGGGCGCCGGCGTCGCGCAGCATCAGGGCCTGCCGCTGGGGCGGGTGCGCCGGGTCCAGCGGCAGGAACGCCGCGCCGGCCCGCAGCACGCCGAGCAGCGCCACGACCAGGTCGGGCCGGCGGGGCAGGCACAGCCCGACGACGTCGTCGCGGCCGATGCCGGCCGCCCGCAGGTGCCGGGCGAGCCGGTTGGCGGCGGCGTCGAGGTCGCCGTAGCGCATCCGCTCGTCGCCGTACTCGACCGCGACCGCCCCGGGCGTACGGGCCGCCTGCTCGGCGACGAGTTCGGGCAGGCCGGCGTCGGGGCGGGGCCGGTCCGGCCCGTGACCGTGCGCGACGACGGCCCGGTGTTCGGCGGCGTCGAGCATCGGCAGCCGGCTGATCGGCAGGTGGGGCGCCTCGGCCGCGCCGGCCAGGAGGTGGCCGAAGCGCCCGGCGATCCGCTCCACGGTGCTCCGGTCGAACAGCGCGGTCGCGTACTCGATCTCGCCGGTCAGGCCGCCGTCGGGCTGGCGGGTCACCTCCAGGGTGAGGTCGAACTTGGCGGTGTGGGTGGGCGTCGGCTCGACGGTGACGTCCAGGCCGGGCAGCGCGAACCGCTCGTCGCCTGCCTCCCGGTAGGCGAACAGGAGGTCGAACAGCGGATTGCCGGAGCGGTCCCGCTGCGGGGCCAGCTCCTCCACCAGCCGATCGAACGGCAGTTCCTCGTGCGCGAACGACTCGGCGGCGACGTCCGCGACCCGGCCGAGCAGCCCGGCGAACGAGGGGTCACCGGCCAGGTCGGCGCGCAGCACCACCGTGTTGACGAAGAAGCCGACGAGCTGCTCCACCTGGGCCGTGGTGCGCCCGGAGGTGGGCACGCCGACGGTCACGTCGGTGCGTCCGGTGTGGCGGGCGAGCAGGGTCAGGAAGACGGTCAGGCAGGTCATGAAGCCGGTGGCGCCGGCGCGGCGACCGACCTCGTCGAGCCGCCGGACGACCGTCGCCGGCACGGTGAACCGCACCAGGTCGCCGTGCGCGTCGCGCAGCGCCGGCCGGGGCCGGTCGGCCGGCAGGTGCGTCGGCTCCGACCCGGCGAGCCGCTGCCGCCAGTAGTCGAGCAGCCGGTCCAGCTCCGGCCCGGTGAGCCGGTCACGCTGCCAGACGGCGAAGTCGGCGTACTGGGCCGGCAGCGGCGCCGGCGTCACCCCCCGGCCGGCGTCCGCCAGCTCTTCGGCGATCAGCCCCATCGACAGTCCGTCGACCGCGATGTGGTGGATGACGAGCAGCAGCACGTGCTCCCGCGGGGTGACCCGCAGCAACCGCGCCCGCAGCACCGGCCCGGCGGCCAGGTCGACCGGGATCTCCACCTCGGCGCGCAGCACGGCGGCCGGGTCGGCGTCCTCGGGCGTCAGCGCGATCCGCGCGGGCGGCGGGTCCACCACCTGGGCCGGCTCGCCGTCGGGCCCGGCGACGTAGCGGGTGCGCAGCACCTCGTGTCGGGCGACGACCCGGGTCAGCGCGGCGGACAGCGCGTCGGGGTCCAGCTCGCCGCGCAGGCGCAGCGCGGTCGGCACCAGGTAGTCGACGCCGTCGCCGACCTGGTCGAGGAACCACAGCCGTCGCTGCGCGAAGGACAGCGGCAGCGGCCCCGACCGGTCGGCGCGGGGCAGCGCCCGTTCGACCTCGACCGGCGACGGCTGCGGCTCGGCCTCTTCGCCGTCGTCGTCGAACATCCGCTCGACCAGGGCCCGGGCCCGCTCGGCCACGACGGTGGCGAGCGCGGCGACGGTCTGCGCGGCGAACACGTCGCGCACCGTCACCGGGGCGGGCAGGCGGTCGCGCAGCCGGGCCGCCAGCCGGGTGGCCAGCAGGGACTGCCCGCCGAGGTCGAGGAACCGGTCGTGCCGGCCCACCCGGGCGACCCCGAGCACGTCGGCCCAGACCGCGGCGATCACCCGCTCGGCGGGGGAGGCCGGCGGCTCGTACCGTGTGCCGGCCTCCTGCGGTGTGGCCAGGTGCGGCAGGGCCTGCCGGTCCACCTTGCCGCTACCCAGCAGCGGTAGTTCGGGCACGATGCCCCAGAGCGTCGGCACCAGGTGGGCGGGGAGGCGGTCGGCCAGGTGGGCGCGCAGCCGCGCGGGGGTGGCGTCGGCGGTGGCGGGGACCACGTAGGCGGCGAGCCTCGGCGCGCGCGGATCCCGGTGGTCGGCCACCACGGCGGCGGCGCGGACCGCCGGATGCGCGGCGAGGACGGCCTGGGCCTCACCCGGCTCCACCCGGTACCCGTTGATCTTCACCTGGTCGTCGCGCCGGCCGACGTACTCGATCGTCCCGTCGCCACGCCGCCGGGCCAGGTCACCGGTGCGGTAGAGCCGCGCGCCGGGTCGGGCGGCCCACGGGTCGGGCCCGAACCGGTCGGCGGTCGCGCGGGCGCGGCCCAGGTAGCCGCGGCCCACCCCGCAGCCGCCGACGTGGATCTCGCCGACCGCGCCGGCCGGCACCGGCCGCAGCGCCTCGTCGAGCAGGTGGACGGTGACGCCGGGCAGCGGCTCGCCGATCGGCACCGGCCCGTCGCCGACCGCGACGGCGGTGGTGACGTGCGCCGCGCAGGCGACCGCCGTCTCGCTCGGCCCGTAGCTGTTCACGATCCGGGTCGCCGGGGCCTGCGCCGCCCAGGACGCGAGCCGGTCGCCGTGCAGTGGCTCGCCGCCGATCACCAGGCAACGGGCCCCGCCGGTCGCCCCGGGCGCGGCCGTGGCCAGCAGGTCCAGGTGGGTGGGCGTCAGCTTGACCATCGCGTACGGGGTGCCGGTGGCCGCCTCGGCCAGCGCCGGCGCGAGGGCGTCCACGCCGGGTTCCTCGGCGAGCAGGCGCACCGGCTCGCCGGCCGCCAGCACCGGGAACAGCGAGGTCACCGCCAGGTCGTACGCGATCGAGGTGTGCAGCGGCGAGCCGCCGCCGCCCGGCGGCAGCAGCGTGGCGCTCGCCCAGCGGGTGTAGGCGGTCAGGCCGCGGTGGGTGACCAGCACGCCCTTCGGCTGCCCGGTCGAGCCGGAGGTGTAGACCACGTAGGCCAGGTCGTCCGGGTCGACGGTGACCGGCACGGCGGTGTCCGGCAGACGCCGCAGGGCGGCCCGCTCGGCCGGCGCGGTCGGGTCGAGCTGCCGGACGCCGGCGGGCAGCGGCAGCCGCTCGTCGGCGGGGCCGAGGAAGACCACCGGCCGGGCGTCGGCGAGCGCGCGGGCCTGCCTCGGTCCCGGGTCGCGCGGGTCCAGCGGCAGGTACGCGCCGCCGGCCTTGACGACGGCCAGCAGCGCCACCACCAGGTCCGGGGTCCGGGGCAGCCGCACCGCGACGATCCGGTCCGGCCCGACGCCCAGCCCGAGCAGCCGATGCGCCAACCGGTTGGCCCGGCGGTCCAGCTCGGCGAAGGTGAGGCTCGGGCCGTTGCCGGTGACCGCCACGGCGTCCGGTTCGGCGCGGCCCGTGACGAGCTGGGCCACCGTCACGGCGGTGTCGTCCGGCGCGGGCCACGGGGTGACCGCGGGCGTCGGTTGTCCGGGCGCCAGCCGGTCGACCGGGGTGGCCGGGGCGTCGGCGACGGTCGCCAGCGCCCGGACGTACCCGGCGGCGAGGGCGGCGACGAGGTCCGGGTCGAACCGGGCCGCCGCCACGTCGACCCGGCCGGCGAGTCCGCCGTCGGGACGCGGGGTGAGGTGCCAGCTCTGCTCCGCCTTCACCTCGCGGTGCGGCGGCGGCTCGGAGCCCGCCGGCAGCGCCTCGTCGTGTGTGGTGAACAGCACCGTGAACAGCGGGTTGCGCAGCGGGTCGACGCCGGCGGCCCGGTCCGCCACCACCTGCTCGAACGGCACGTCGGCGTGCGCCCAGGCGGCGAGCGTCCCGTCGCGTACGGCCGAAACCAGGTCGGTGAAGGCCGGCGCGCGGTCCAGGTCGGCGCGGAGCACGACGGTGTTGACGAACAACCCGAGCACGTCGTCCAGCTCGGGGCGGTCGCGGAGCGAGACGGGCACGCCCACGGTCACGTCGGTACGGCCGCTGTGCCGGGCCAGGACGGCGAAGAAGCCGGCCAGCAGGACATGGAACCGGGTGGCGCGTTGCCCGGCGGCGATCTCGTCGAGGCGGGCCACCACCGACGCCGGGACCTCGAAGCGCACGCCGGCGCCGCTGCGGTCGGTCGGCCGGCGCCGGTCGGCGGGCAGCTCCGTCGCCCGGGCCCCGGCCAACCGCCGGCGCCAGAAGTCCAGGTGCCGCGCGGCGCGCTCGCCCCGGGCCGCGGCGTGCTCGCGGCGGGCGTGCTCGGCGTAGCGCAGCGCCGGAGCGGGCCGGCTGCGGCCCGCGCAGCCGTCGACGATCTCGTCGGCGAGCAGCCGGGCGCTCCGGTCGTCCACGGCGATGTGGTGCAGCATCACGAGCAGCGTGTGCCGGCCCGCCGGGTCGGCGAGCAGGCGCCACCGCACCGGCGCGGCGGCGGCCAGGTCGAACGGGCGGGCCGTCTCCTCGGCGAGGACGTCGGCCAGGTCGGCGCGCTCGGCGCGCAGGCGCACCGGCGTCGGCGGGTCGACCACCTGGACCGGTTCGGCGTCGGCCTCGACGTAGCGGGTCCGGAGGATCTCGTGCCGCTCGACCACGGACGTGACGACGCGCTCCACCCGGTCGGCGGGCACGCCGGCGGGCAGCGGGATCGCCAGCGGCTCGTGGTAGGCGCTGCCGTCCGGGTCCCGCTGGTGCAGCAGCCACATGCCGCGCTGCGCGAACGACAGCGGCGCGGGCCCGGTCGCCGGCCCGGCAGTCGGCCCGGCCGTCGGCGCGTCGGTGGCCGGGACCGGGCCGGCCGCCAGCCGACGCGCCACCTCGGCGACCGTGCGGCCGTCGAACAGCGCCGCGACCGGCACGTCGGCGCCGGTCTCGGCCCGCAGCCGGCCGGCGGCCCGGGTGGCGAGCAGGGAGTGCCCGCCCAGGGCGAAGAAATCGGCGTCGGCGTCGGTGACCGGGCGGCCGAGCGTCTCGGCGAAGACCCGGGCGACAAGTCGTTCGGTGGCGTCGGCCGGGGACCGGTGCGGGGCGTCGTCGGCGCGGTCGTCGTGGTCGTCCGCCTCCGGGTCCGCCGGCACGGTCAGCGCCGAGCGGTCGATCTTGCCGTTGGCGGTGGTGGGGAAGCGGTCGAGCAGCACGAACCGGGTGGGGACCAGGTAGGGCGGCAGCAGCCGGGCGCAGTGCCGGCGCAGCGCCCGCGGCCCGGGCGGGTCGGTCGGGTCGGTCGGGCGCAGCCAGGCGACCAGCCGGGGGTCGCCGGCGTCGTCGTCGACCGCGCCGACCACGGCCGCCGCCACTCCCGGCTGGTCGACCAGGACGTTCTCCACCTCGGCCGGTTCGATCCGGAACCCGCGGATCTTCAGTTGGTCGTCGGTGCGGCCGAGGATCTCGAGGCTCCCGTCGGCACGCCGACGGGCCACGTCCCCGGTGCGGTAGAGCCGGGCGCCCGGCTCGGCGGCGTACCGGTCGGGCAGGAACCGGTCGGCGGTCAGCGCGGGCCGGCCGACGTAGCCGGCGGCCACGCCCCGGCCGCCGACGTACAGCTCGCCGGGCGCGCCCGTGGGCACCGGCTCGAGGTCGTCGTCGAGCACGTACAGGCTGGTGTTGGCGACCGGGGCGAACTCCCGCGCGGCCGGGCCGGTGAGGCGGGCCGCCGACGACCACACGGTCGTTTCGGTCGGCCCGTAGAGGTCCCACAGGTCGACACCGGCGTCGAGCAGCCGGCGGGCCAGCTCGACCGGGAGCCGTTCGCCGCCGCAGAGCGCGGTGAAGCCGGCGGGCGGCGCCCAGCCGGCGTCCAGCAGGAGCCGCCAGGTGATCGGGGTGGCCTGCATGACGCGGGCGTCGGCGCGCGCCAGCAGCGCGGCCAGGCGCTGCGGGTCGCGGGCGTCGGCGCCGGTGGCGACCAGCACCCGGCCGCCGACGAGCAGGGGCAGGAACAGTTCCAGCACGGCGATGTCGAACGACACCGTGGTGACGGCCGGCAGGACCGCCCCGGACGGCAGCCCGGGGCGCTCGCGCATGGACCACAGGAAGTTGGTCAAACAGCGGTGGGTCACCAGCACGCCCTTGGGCCGGCCGGTCGACCCGGAGGTGTAGACGACGTAGGCCGCGTCGTCCGGCCCGGGTCCCGGGCCCGCGTCGGCGTCGCCGGCCGCCGGCAGCCGGTCCAGGCGGACCTCGACCGTTCCCGGCGCGGCGCGCACGCCGTCCGGGCCGGCGGTGACCAGGACGCCGACGCCCGCGTCGGCGAGGATGTGGGCCAGCCGTCCGGCCGGGTGCTCGGGGTCCAGGGGGACGTAGGCGGCGCCCGCCCACAGCACGCCCAGCAACGCCGGGACCAGGTCCGCGTCGCGGGGCACGGCGACGCCGACCCGGTCCCCCCGGCGCACGCCGAGTCCGCGCAGGTGCGCGGCGAGCGCTCGGCTGCGGGCCACCAGCTCGCGGTACGTCAGCCGCCGGGTGCCGTCGTCGACCGCCACCGCGTCCGGCGTATCGGCGGCCTGCCGGGCGACCAGCTCGGGCAGGGTCCGCTCCGGCACCGGCGTGCCGGCCGTCGGCGTGACCAGGGCGCATCGCTCCGCCTCGGGCAGCAGCGCGAGCCCGCCCAGCGGCGCGTCGGGGCGCGCGTCGGCGTCGTGCAGCAGCGTGGACAGGCGGGCCGCGAGGCGCGCGGCGTCCTCGGCGGTGAACAACGCCCGGGGGTACGCCAGCTCGCCGGTGGGCCGGCCGTCGACGCGCCGCAGGCGCACCACGAGGTCGTACCGGTCCACCGGCGCGGCGCCGGGCCCGTCGGTCACGTCGACGAGCACCCCGACCCCGGCGGTGTCGTCGGTGGCCCGGCGCGCCGCCTCCCCGGCCCGCCGCGCGGCCTCCGCGAACGGCAGCCGGCGGGGCAGGTCGAGGGCGAGCGACAGGCGACGGTCCCCGGTACGCAGCGCGAGCGTGCCGGCCCACCGGCCGGCGTGCCGGGCGAGCAGGGTGTGCACCGCGGCGGCGGCCACCGCGCCGGTCGCGACGCGGTCCCGCCCGCCCAGCGACCCGGGCACCGCGAACGGCACGGTGCCCGTGCCCGCCGGCCGGTCGACCGGCCGGCGGCGGGTCGTCGGCGCGGGCATCGGCAGGGCGACGTCGAGCCGGTCCGGTTCGTCGGCCCGGCCCGGCCCCGCCGGGGGGACCTGGGCCGATGCGGGGGTTGCGCTCATCGTCACCTCGACTCGCTCGCTAGCGGCTCAGCTGTCCTGTTCGGCCATCCGCCGCCGCAGGCTCAGCGGGCGCATGTCGGTCCAGATCCGTTCGACGTGGTCCAGGCACTGCTCGCGGGTGCCGGCGAAACCCTCGGCGCGCCACCCGTCGGGCACCTGCCGGTCGGCGGCCCACACCGAGTACTGCTCCTCGTGGTTCACCACCACGAGGAACGACCGGTCGGTGGGGGATTCGTGCTCTGTCATCGGTTTCCCTTCAGCGGTTGTCGGCGGCGGGGACGCGGTCGGCCGGGGCGTCGGCGGCGAAGTCCGGGACGCGCACGCCGAGGCCGCGTTCGACGGCGGCGTCGCGCACGTGCGCGGCGAGGGCGGCGTCGAGCGCGCCCAGGCCGAACGGGGAGAAGACGGTGAGGGCGCTCTCGTCGTAGGGCACCCGGACCCGCCCGGCGAGCAGGTCACCCAGTTCGGCGGCGATGAACCGGCGGTCACCGGCGACCGTCTCGGCCAGCTCCAGCGAGGTCGCCGCCCGGCACACGTGGTCGGCGTCGTCGACCACGTTGCGGGCGCCCAGGACGGCTTGTGCGGTCAGGTCGCGCAGCGACAGGTGCAGCACGACCGTGCCCGGCCGGCAGGCCCCGGCGTCGCTGTGCGGTCGGGCGGCGGTGGTGGCGAAGCAGACCAGCCGGTGCGCGGCGAGCGCGTCGGTCATCGACTCCGCCACCCGCACCGCGAGCCGCGGCCAGGCCGCGGTGGCGCGCTCGGCGAACCGGCGGGCCCGCCCCGGGTCGAGGTCGAACACGGTGACCGCGCCCAGCCGCGGCAGGTGCGCGTGCAGGAACCGCAGCACCTCGACGTTGATCAGCCCGGCGCCGATCAGGGCGACACCGGCGGTGACATCGGCGGGCGCCCCGGCGGTCAGGGCGCCGGCGGCCACGGCGGCGGAGGCGGCGGTGCGGCGCGCCGAGATGACCGAGCCCTCCAGCAGCGCCTCGGTCCGGCCGTCCGTGACCGAGCTGAGCAGGATGGCGGCCGACGCCCGCTCCCGGCCCCGGTCGACGTTGCCCGGGAAGGAGGCGATCCACTTCAGCGAGGCCACCGGACGCGCGCCGCCGACGTAGGCGGGCAGGGCGATGACGCGGTTGCGCTCGTCGTCGGGGAAGCGCAGGAAGACCGAGTGGGGCACGGCGGTGGCGCCGTCCGCGTGGTGGACGTACGCGTCGCGGACCAGCCGGCAGACGGCCGGTTCGTCGCCGTCGAGGACCGCCAGGACGTCGGCGCGTCGCAGGATCAACACCGTGCCTTCTCCTTCCACAGGTGGCCGATCTCGCCGAACTTCGCTCGCACCCAGGCGTCGTCGTAGATCGTGTCGAGGTAGCGCTCGCCCCGGTCGGGCAGGATCAGCACGCAGGTGCTGCCGGCCGCCAGCGTGTCCAGCCGACCGGCGACGGCGCTGACGACGGCGCCGGACGAGCCGCCGCTGAGGATCGCCTCGGCGCCCACCAGCCGACGGCATCCCACGACGCAGTCCTGGTCGGTGACCCGCACCACCGAGTCGGCGATGCCGTCGTGGTAGAGGCCGGGCCGGATGGCCGCGCCGTGCCCGGGGATGAGCCGGCGGCAGGTCGAGCCGCCGAAGATCGCGCTGCCCTCGGCGTCGACCGCGGTGATCCGGGTCCGCAGGCCGTGCGCGGCCTTGTAGCGGGCGCAGCCGTGGATCGTGCCGCACGAGCCGGTCGCCACGAACAGGTGGTCCACCGGTTCGTCGAGCGCGGTCACGACCTCCCGCATGATCGCTTCCTGCGCACGCCCGTTGAGCGGGTTCGCGTACTGGTTGGGCCAGTACGCGTCCGGTTCGCTGTCGAGCAGTTCCCGGACCCGGCGCAGGCGGGCGCCGAGGAAGTCGCCCAGGTCGTTGTCCGGCTCGGTGACCCGGTCCAGCTCCGCGCCGTACGCCGACATGATCGCGCAGTTCTGCGCGGTCGTCTTCGGGTCGATCACGCAGACGAAGCGCAGGTCGAGCCAGCGGCACACCTGGGCGAGCCCGATGCCGAGGTTGCCGGAGCTGGACTCGACCACCGTCGAGCGTCCCGGGACCAGCTCACCGCTGTCGACGGCGCCGAGCACCATCGCGACGGCGGACCGGTCCTTCATGCTGCCGCCCGGGTTCAACGCCTCGAGCTTGGCGTAGAACCGGGCCGGCGAGCCGGGGAAGAGGCGGTCGAGTCGGACCAGCGGCGTGCCCCCGACGGCGGAGAGGATCCCGTCCCGGGGTGGCATCTCGATCACCGGCGCCGGGGGTGCGTCACGCCGGGGCCGGGCCGTCGGCGGAGCCGGCCTGTGCCGCGCCGGCCCGGTCCGTGGCCTGTGCCGCGCCGGCGCTGTCCGCGGCCTGCTCCTCGCCGGCGCTGTCCGCGGCCTGCTCCTCGCCGCGCACCCGGACGATGAACCGGGCCAGGTCCCGGAAACTCTCGCCCCGGAACCCCTCCATCTTCTCCAGCAGCTTCATGTCCAGCCCGTTCTCCAACTCCAGCAGCATCTGGACCATGGAGAACGAGTCCATGTCCTGCAGGCTGCCCGGCTCGGGCACGTCCGGCTGCTCGGCGCAGATCATCCGGGCGGTCCGGGTGACCACGTCGGTCAGCTCGTCGACGGCCTTCGTCAGCTCCTCGGCGGTCTCCCGATCCAGGTCTACAGTCATTTCCTCTGCCGCCATGTCTTCGCCCTTTCCATTCCTGCGGAATTGATTCGAGACGCGGCCGGAACAGTAATCGCATCGCCGTGCCGCGGTGATGGGAGATGGCCGTCACCCAGGTCCTGGGTCGGCTGCGGCTCACCTCGAGGCGCCGCAGATCAAGCGGGGGCGATGTTAAGCACGGCGTCGCGGGGAGGTCAATTGTGGAATGGCTCCCGCCGCCGGTCGCGGCCCCCGCGGAGCACCCGGTCCGGCTGTCTCGCTGGCGGGACGGGCGGACCGCCCCGACGCCTGGCACAGCGGCGGATCCCACATGGCGTTGCTTGACTGCGCCGGTCGCGATGTGGCTAGCTTCCCGGCACCCGGACACCTCCTCGACGGCGTTTGCGAGCCGTCGCCCGACGGGAGGGGCCCAGTGGTCCGCGCCGTTGTGCGGAATGGAATCCGCGCCGGGTCGAAGTCACCGCGTGAAACGAGGACGGAACCGTGCTGTTTCCCTACACCGAATCGCGACGAATAGCGCTGCGGCCGGCCGGCGCCGCCGACGGGCCCCAGGCGTACCGGGTCCTTTTCCGGGCCGGCCGCGCGAACCTGCCGCTTCTCGACCAGTTCTGTGAGAGCTTCGGACGCCGGCTCGCCGCCTGTTTCCTCATCCACCGCGTCGACGGCGACGACGCGCCGATCGGGCTGGGCACGCTGTCGGACCTCAGCCCGGCGGGCCACCTGCGCGCCGAGGTGGTGCTGACCCCGGGTCAGCCGGAGGAGCTGCTCGGCGAGGCGAGCGCGTTGATCGTCAACTTCGCCTTCGCGATGTGGCGTACCCGCAAGGTGTACCTGCACGCGACCGACGCCGACCCGGCGAGCGTCGGCTTCGGCGGGGAGCACGCCGCGTTGGCCCACGCCGAGGCGGTGCTGGAGAAGCACACGTTCGGCCAGGGCCGGCTGTGGGACGTCCACGTCTTCGCGGTCCACCGCGAGCAGTGGGACACCACGGGCGTGGACCTGCTCAAGCAGCTCGTCTGATCCGTTCGATCCGCCCATCGGAGTGCCGACGCGGGACTCCCGGCCTGGAGGTGAAGCGCCGAGATGACCCTTAATGTGTGGGGTTACTTGTCGGAGTACGAGAAGGAGCGCGACGACATCCTGAACGCCGTCGACACGGTGTTCAGCTCCGGCACGCTTGTGCTCGGGCCGAGCGTCGCCGCCTTCGAGCAGGAGTTCGCCGCCTACCACGGGGTGCCGCACTGCGTGGGTGTGGACAACGGCACCAACGCGATCGTCCTGGGCCTGCGGGCCCTGGGCGTCGGGCCCGGCGACGAGGTGGTGACGGTGTCGAACACCGCGGCGCCGACCGTGGTGGCGATCGACGCGGTCGGGGCCACGCCGGTCTTCGTCGACGTGGACCCGGACACCTACCTGATGGACGTGGCGCAGGTCGAGGCCGCGCTTACCGCACGGACCCGCTGCCTGCTGCCGGTGCACCTCTACGGCCAGTGCGTCGACCTGGCCCCGCTGGAGGCGATCGCGGCTCGCCACGGCCTGCCGATCCTGGAGGACTGCGCGCAGGCGCACGGCGCCCGCCAGCACGGCCGGATCGCCGGCTCGACGGGTCTGGCCGCCGCGTTCTCCTTCTATCCCACGAAGGTCCTCGGCGCCTACGGTGACGGCGGCGCGGTCCTCACCACCGACGCGGAGACCGACGCCGCGCTGCGGCGGCTGCGGTACTACGGGATGGAGCGCCAGTACCACGTCACCTCCACGCCCGGCTACAACAGCCGGCTGGACGCGGTGCAGGCGGAGATCCTGCGCCGCAAGCTGACCCGGCTCGACGACTACGTCGCCGGCCGGCGGGCGATCGCCGACCGGTACGCCGAGGCGCTCGCCGACACCGACGTCGTGGTGCCGGTGACCGCGCCGGGGAACGAGCACGTGTACTACGTCTACGTCGTCCGGCACCCCCGGCGCGACAAGATCATCGAGGCGATGCAGGCCCACGACGTCGCGTTGAACGTCAGCTACCGCTGGCCGGTGCACACCCAGACCGGCTTCGCCCACCTCGGGGTGCGCCCCGGGGCGCTGCCGGTGACCGAGGCGCTCGCCGACGAGATCTTCTCGCTGCCCATGTTCCCGTCGCTCGCCGTCGACGAGCAGGAACGGTTCATCGACACGTTCAAGACGGTGCTGGCGCGGATTTGAGCCGGCCCGGGCGACGAGGACAGGAGGAGCGGAGATGACGCGGCTCGCGGTTGCGGGTGACCGTACCGCCGGCGCCGGCCGGACCTGGCCGGACGCGGGCGCCGCCGACGACGGGGCGCTGGTGTCCCTGCGGCAGTTCGCCGCCTGGTGGGACGAGCGCCACCGCGCCGGGCGGTTCCGGGTCGACCGGATCCCGTTCGACGCGCTCGACTCCTGGTCGTTCGAGCCCCGCACCGGCAATCTCGGGCACGCCAGCGGCCGGTTCTTCACCATCGAGGGCCTGCGGGTCCGCGACGGCGGCGTCGACGGCTGGTCCCAACCGGTCATCAACCAGCCGGAGATCGGCATCCTCGGCATCGTGGTCAAGGAGTTCAACGGCGTCCTGCACTGCCTCATGCAGGCGAAGATGGAGCCCGGGAACGTCAACACCCTGCAGCTGTCGCCGACGGTGCAGGCCACCCGGAGCAACTACACCCAGGTGCACCGCGGCACCGGCACCCGCTACCTGGAGCACTTCGTCGGGGCGCAGCGCGGCCAGGTCCTCGTCGACGTGCTGCAGTCCGAGCAGGGGGCCTGGTTCTGGCGCAAGCGCAACCGCAACATGGTGGTGCTGGTGACCGGCGACGTGCCGGTGCACGAGGACTACTGCTGGTTGACGCCGGCCCAGATCCGCGAGCTGATGGGCGTCGACAACCTGGTCAACATGGACGCCCGTACGGTGCTGTCGTGCATGCCGTTCGCGCAGCCCCGGGAGGACGAGGCGGTCACCGGCGACGAGTTCCGCGACGCGCTGGTCCGCTCGTACCAGTACCAGCCGCAGGCCGCGCCGGTCGGGCCGCTGCACAACCCCGGCGCGATCCTCAGCTGGTTCACCGAGGCGAAGACCCGGTGCGACTGGACGGCCCGGCTGGTGCCGTTGGGCGAGGTGGCGCGGTGGTCCCGCACCGCCGACGAGATCCGGCACGACGAGGGCCGGCACTTCGGCATCATCGCGGTGCGGGTGGAGGCCGGCACCCGCGAGGTGCGCCAGTGGACCCAGCCGCTGCTGAGCCCGCGAGGCCAGGGCCGCGCGGTGTTCCTGGTCCGCCCGATCCAGGGGGTGCTGCACCTGCTGGTGCAGGCCCGGCCCGAGTACGGGCTGATGGACATGGTGGAGATGGCCCCGACGGTGCAGCTGCTGTCGGACTCACCGGTGGGGGAGATCGCCGACCCGTTCCCGCGTGACCTGATGGCCGCCGGCACCGCCCGGGTGCGCTACGACAACCTGCTGTCGGAGGAGGGTGGGCGGTTCCACCACGCCCTGACCCGCTACCAGATCATCGAGGTGGGTGAGGACGTGCCGTTGGACGTGCCGCCGCAGTACTGCTGGATGACCGTCCGTCAGCTCACCGATCTGCTCCGGCACGGCCACTACCTCAACATCGAAGCGCGTAGCCTGCTGGCCTGCCTGCCCAGCATGTGCTGAGCGCCGGCCGGGACGAAGGAGCGACTGTGCGCCTGCTTTTCACCACCGCGCCCCTGCACGGGCACTTCTATCCGCTGGCGCAGGTGGCCTGGGCGGCCCGGGCCGGCGGGCACGAGGTGCTCGTGGCCGTGCCGGACGACTTCGTCGCGACGGCGCTCGCGGCCGGGTTGCCGGTGGCGTCCTGCGGCCCGGCGGCGGATCTGGCCGGCCGGCTCGCGGCGCCCGACGCGCCGCCGCACGGCAGCGCCGAGCGGCGGTACGCCACCGGCCGGGCGCTGGGCCGGGTGGCGGCGGCGTCGCTGCCCGGCATGACGGACGTGGTGACGCACTGGGCGCCGGACCTGGTGGTCAGTGAGCGGACCGAGTTCGCCGGACCGCTGGCGGCGGCGGCTGCCGGCATCGCGCACGTGGAGTACCGGTGGGGCGTCGCGCCGCTCGTGGAGTACCGGGCCGGGGCGGTGGCCGAGCTGGCCCGCGCCGGCGCCGGTGAGCCGCCGAACCCGGTCGAGGTGTTCAGCCCGTGGCCGGCGTCGCTGCGGCCGGCCCACCCGGCGGCGCGCAGCATCCGCGACGTGGCGTACAACGGCGCGGCGTTCCTGCCGCAGTGGTTGCTGCGGCCGCGCACCCGGCCGCGGGTCTGCGTGACCCTGGGCACCCTGGTGCCCCGGCTGGGCGGCGCGACCGGCCCGGACGTGGCGGGGTGGGTGCGTGGGCTGGCCGGGCTCGACGTCGAGGTGCTTGTCGCGGCCGACGAGGGGACGGCCGCGGCGTGGGGGCCGCTGCCCGACGGCGTCCGCGTCGGGCGGTTGCCGCTGGGGCAGGTGCTGCCGGAGTGCGACGTGCTGGTGAACCACGGCGGTCAGGGCACGGTGCTGGCCGCGCTCGGCGCCGGCTGTCCCCAGTTGTGCCTGCCGCAGTTCGACGATCAGTTCGACAACGCCCGGGCCGTCACCCGGGCGGGCGCCGGGCTGACGCTGCAACCGGGGGAGGCGACGCCGGAGGCGGTCACCGAGCTCGGCCGTCGGCTCCTGCACGACTCCCGTCACGGCCGCGACGCGCGGCGGATCGCCGCCGAGATCGCGACGCATCCGTCGCCGGTCGAGGTCTCCGACGAGCTGGTGAAGTTGGCGGCGCCCGGCGGGGGCGCCATGAGGTCCGGTCCGTTGCCGAAGCGAGGTTGATGACTGTGTCGAAGATGACGATCACCGAGATGGAGATCCCGAACGCCTACCGGATCCAGCCGGAGCGGCACCTCGACCGGCGCGGTTACTTCTTCGAGGCGTTGCGGGAGGAGCAGCTGTCCGCCACGATCGGCTATCCGTTCCGGCTGGGGCAGGTCAACTACTCGTCGAGTCGCCGCAACACGGTGCGGGGCATCCACGGCACGTCGCTGCCGCCGGGGCAGGCCAAGCTGGTCACCTGTGTGCGCGGCGCGGTGCTGGACGTGGTGGTGGACCTGCGGATCGGGTCGCCGACGTACGGCCGGTTCGAGGTCACCCACCAGGCGGCGGACTCCGGCACGGCGGTGTACCTGGCCGACGGGCTGGGCCATGCCTTCCTGGCGCTCACCGACGACGCGGTGATGAGCTACCTGTGCTCCGAGGAGTTCGTGCCCGGCACGATGATCGAGATCAACCCGTTGGATCCGGAGATCGGCATCACCTGGTCGCTGACCGAGGAGCCGATCATGTCCGACAAGGACGCCGCCGCGCCGTCGTTGGCCGAGGCGGCGGCGGCCGGCAGGCTGCCGAGCTACGACGAGTGCCTCATGCACTACGCGGCGCTGAAGGCGAGCCTGGCGGCGCGCTGAGCGCCAGACGTCACCGTCCCCCTGTCCAGCCCACTGCCGAGCGGAGTCCTTGCCGATGATGAGCCGCAGCACGACCGACCGGGTCCGCATGGGGGTGATGGGCTGCGCGGACATCGCCTGGCGCAAGACCCTGCCGGCGATGCTGGCGGAGCCGGCGATCCAGGTCACCGCGATCGCCAGCCGGGACCGGGGCAAGGCCGCCGTCTTCGCCGACCGGTTCTCCGGCGCGGCGGTGGAGGGTTACCAGGCCCTGCTCGACCGGGACGACGTGGACGCCGTCTACCTGCCGTTGCCGGCGCGGCTGCACGCCGAGTGGATCGAGCGTTCGCTCGCCGCCGGCAAGCACGTCCTGGTCGAGAAGCCGATGACGGACAGCCGCCTGGCCACCGAGCGACTCGTCGAGCTGGCCCGCGCCCGGCAACTGGTGCTGCTGGAGAACTTCATGTTCCTCTACCACTCGCAGCACTCGGCGGTGCGCAAGCTCGTCGCCGACGGCGCCATCGGCGAGCTGCGCGCCTTCAGCAGCGCCTTCACCATCCCGCCCAAGCCGGTCGGTGACATCCGCTACCAGCAGAAGGTCGGCGGCGGGGCGTTCCTCGACTTCGGCGGTTACCCGATCCGGGCGGCGTTGCAGTTCCTCGGCGGCGACCTGCGGATCGTCGGCGCGATGTTCCGCCGCGACCCGCGACACGACGTGGTGATGTCCGGTCACGTGCTGCTGTGCACCTCCGACGGCATCGCCGCGCAGTTGAGCTTCGGCATGGAACACTCGTACCGCAACAGCTACAGCCTCGCCGGCAGCACCGGCCGGATCATGCTGGACCGGGTGTTCACGCCGCCGGAGACCTACCAGCCGGTGCTGCGGATCGAGCGTCAGGACCATCGCGAGGAGTTCGTCCTGCCGGTGGACCACCAGTTCGCCAACGTGGTGCGCGAGTTCGCCCGGGCGGTGCTCGACGGCGACGACCTGCGCGCGCAGCAGGAGTGGACGCTGCAGCAGGCCGACCTGATGGACCGGGTGCGCGAGGCCGCCCTCGTGGTCGACATCTAGGGCCTGTCACGCAGGGGCGGTCGAGCCGCCGGCCGGACGCCCGGCGGCTCAGACCCGCCAGGCCACCGGCAGCCGCTCGAAGCCGTTGAGCAGTTCGGCGCGGACCCGGTCGGGTTCGCCGTCCGGGCGCAGGCCGGGCAGGCGGTCGAGGACCGCACGCACCGCGGTGGTGGCCTCCAGGCGGGCCAGCGACGCGCCCAGGCAGTAGTGGACGCCGTGGCCGAAGGCGAGGTGCCGGCGTAGCTGCGCGGGCGGGCGGGTGACGTCGAACCGGTCCGGGTCGGGCCAGTGGTCCGGGTCGCGGTTGGCCGCGGCGAGCAGCGGCAGCACCTTGGCCCGTTCGGGGATGGCGACGCCGCCCAGTTCGGTGGCGCGGCCGGCGGTGCGGAACAGGCCGCGCAGCGGCGCGTCGACCCGCAGGCTCTCCTCGACGGCGGCGGCCACCAGGCCCGGGTCGCGGCGCACCAGGTCGAGCTGGTCGGGGCTGGTGAGCAGCCGGTGCACCACGTTGCCGATGAGCAGCGCCGTGGTGGAGCTGCCGGCGACCAGCAGGAACTGGCAGAAACCGAGCAGTTCGGCGTGGCGGAGCGGGCGGCCGTCGGGCTCTGCGGTCATCAGGGTGGTCAGCAGGTCCGGCGGGGGCGTGCCGCCGGCGTCCAGGTGCGCGCGGCGCCGCCGCAGGTGCGCGTCGAAGTGCAGGTGGAACGACCGGTAGGCGGGCGCGACCCGGTGGTCGAGCGACCCGCGCGGGCGGCTCAGCCCCTCGGCCAGCGCCAGCACCCACGACCAGTACCGCGGGGCGTGCTCGACTTCGGCGCCGAGCATCCGGCAGGTCACCGTCATCGACAGCGGCACCGCCAGGTCGGCCATCAGGTCGGCGTGGCCGCGCGGGGCGAGGCCGTCCACCAGGGAGTCGACCAGCTCCTGGACGGAGCCGCCGAGGCCGGCGACGGTGGCCGGCCGGAACGCCGGGGCGAGCAGCGCCCGCTGGCGGGTGTGCAACGGCGGGTCGCTGGCGACCAGGACGCCACCGGGCTGGGCGTGGACCAGGCCGGGGCCGAGGCGCGACGGCCAGGTCGTGTCGTCGGTGAGCACCGCCCGCACGTCGCGTTCGCGGCTGATCCGGTAGTGGGGGGCGGGGTGGGCCACCGGGCAGACCGCCGGCGTCCGGCGGTCGTCGGCAGTCTGCCCGGGTTCGGCGTTCACTCGTAGCCGTACTGCTGGAGGATGTCGCCGAACTGCTCGGTGAAGCGGGCCAGGTTCCGGGCGGTGAACCGGTCCCGCCAGCCGCCGCTGCGACCCTGGTGGAAGCTCCACGCGTCGGGGTTGTAGACCCGGTCGGCGATCGCCTCGGCGTCGCTGTCGGAACCGATGTGCCGCAGGACGTCGCTGACCGCCGCGACCTGCCGCTCCCGGGTGCCGCCGCCGCGGGGGCCGATCAGGTCCTCGTAGCGGACCTTGCACACGCCGGGGTGGTGGAGCATCCAGAGCGCCTTCTCGAACTGGTCGCGGGCCAGGAAGGACGGGTCGCGCAAGGCGTAGTCGATCTTCTCTTCCCAGGTGTTCTTGCTGGCCAGGATCCGGCTGAAGATGTCGGCCTCGTAGAAGTTGCCGTACCCCTCGCGGGTGCGCCCCTCCAAGAAATTGATCATGGAGACGACCGTGTCGCGCGGATCCCGGTAGTTGAGGATCAGCGGCGGCGACGCGGTCTCCACCCACTCGCTGAGGAAGCTGCCGTCCACCCGGTGGATGTCGAGCTCGTGCAGGATCCAGCACAGACCGTCGGGGGTGTCGGCGAACCGGGTGTACGGCAGGTAGGGGTTGGTGACGAAGTCCGCGGCCACGTCGAGGCGGGTCTGGCCGTACCGGTTGACCAGCTGCTGCCCGAGTCGCTGCTGCCAGTGCCACGTCAGCGCCGACCACGCCTGGTCGGTGACGTCGGCGAACCGGGCCGTGCCGCGCAGCTCCAGCAGGTCGTCGTGGTCACCCTTCGCCAGCACCAGGGCGGCGATCGCGGCACGCTGCTCGTCGTCGAACTCCGGCACCGTACGCGGGCCGGGACGGGGCACGCCGACGATGCGGTAACCCATCTCCAGCATCAGTTCCTGCATCAGGTGGGTGCCTGACTTCTGGAACGAGATGACCATGGTGCGCGGTGCGTGGCTCATCGATCCGGCTCCTGTCGTCACTTCGTGCTCCGCCGCTGCCCGCCGGGGTGGACCCGACGGTGCAGCACGCCGTCGGCCCAGACCAGCTCGACGCCGCCCCACCGCAGCGCGGCCTCCACCGTGTCCAGCACGCCGGGCGCCACGTCGACCTCGCCGAGGACGGCCAGCACCGGTACGTCGCTCCACGTGCGGTACTCGCGCAGGATCGTCCGCAGGACGGCGTCGTCGTCGGCCGCGCTCACCCGGGCCGTGCCGTCGGCGCGGGTGACGACCGGCAACCGGGAGCGCCAGCCGGGCACGACCTGCTTGTCGTACCCGGCGTGCGGGTCGGCGGCGTCGGGCCGGAACACGGTCGCGGCCCGGTCCCGCAGGCACAACGCGGCGGCGCGCCGGTACGCCGGACGGTCGGCGAGCCGGTTGAGCAGATCGCGCGTGGCCGGCGCGGTGGCCGGCGCGAGGATCGCCCGGGAACCGACCGGGCCGGGACCGGCGTAGAGCCGGCCGCGCAGCACCACGGCGGGCTGGCCGGTGCGGTGGATCAGCCGGGCCAGCTCCTCCGGGCGGCACGGCGCGGTGGACCAACCCGGCGGCACGTGCGGCGTGCGTCCGGGCAGGGGCCCGAGCCGCAGGTCCCACGGCAGCCAGCGCAGCCCGTCACCGAGGCCCAGCGCGGCCGCGCCGACCGCGCCGGCGGCGCCGTCCGGGTACGGCGGCACCCACATCCGCCGGACCAGCGGGTGCTCCCGCAGGGCGGCGGTCAGCGCCGGCGAGCCGGCGGCGCTGCCGGTGAAGCAGAGGTCGACCGGGCCGTCGCCGGCCAGCAGGTCGGCCAGTCGTTCGGCGAGCAGGCCGCCGAGGAAGCGCTGGAGGCCGGCGGCCAGGTCGGCCGCGTCGACGCCGTGGGCGTCGGCGGCCCGGCGCAGGTCGGTCAGGAACTCGGTGGTGTGCCACACCGACGGCTCGACGGACCGCCCGCGGCCGAGAACGCTCGCGCGGTACTCCTTGGCCGCCGCGGTGTCCGCCTCGAAGTGCTCGTCCACGAGCCTGCCGACGAGCGAGGTCACCTCGGTGCGTACCGTCCCCGACCCGGCCAGGTCGGCAAGCGCCGCGCCGGCCGCGCCGGGTGCCGGCTCGCGGCCCTGGCCGGCGGGTCCGAGCATCCGCGCGGCCAGGTCCAGGACCATGCCGGTGATGGGGAACAGCTCACCCCGCGACTCGCTGCGCCCCCGCCCGTCGACCCGGGCGAGGCGCGGGAAGCTGTCCGTGTCCCACACCAGCACCGTCGCGCCGGCGCCGTCGCGGGCGAACGGGCTGGTGCAGTACGCGGCGGCGACGTGCCCGGCGAGGTGGGCGTAGCTGACGTAGGGGACGGCCGTGCCGCCCACCGTCAGCGTGCCCTCGGCCACCACCGGCGGATGGGTGTCCAGGTGCCCGGCGACGGCCAGCTCCACGGGCGCGTCCGCCGGCCCCAGCCGGAGCCGGCCGTCGGTGGTGCCGGGCCCGCCGTCGACCACCCAGACGTCGACGGCGTCGACCGTGCGCCGGATTGCGTCGAGCGTTTCCGTGACCCGGTCGACGGTGGCCTCGACGGACGCTTCCGCATCGACTTTCGACAATGTCGAGGCGAATTCGATCCGGCCGTTGCGAATCAGCGCGAGACCACCTCTGCCGGTCAACTTGAGCCCTGCGACGATCACGACTGTTCCTCCCGTCGGCGTGCGGCCGAGATGTGTCCTCCAGTTGGCGAGCCGACGGGGCGAGACGTCGACGCCGACGTCGCGTGGGCGTCCGGCGAGCGGCCCGGGGAGGTGCCCGAAGCTAACGAGCGGGCCGTCCGCCGGTCAACGACGGCCGGGCGGGAAGGCGCCGCCCGGCGGGCGAACGTCTCGCTGGCGGGACATCCCCGGTGGCCGTCCCGACGCGGCCCGAGCAGCGACGCGCGTCGGTCCGCTCTTCTGCCGGACGTCGATGTCGGGGCACACTCCCATTCGTGCGGTAGCGTCGCGCCGGATCGCTTCCAGGTGTCGTGATGTGCCGGCACGTATCTGGTTCTCTCATCACGCCGCGGCCTCTCGCGCCGCATTCGACGTCGATCGGTCTAGTCAGGAGTTGTCATGTCGAGCACGTCCCAATGCCGCGTGTGCGGCGGCACGGTCAACGAGTTCTTCGACTTCGGGCGCCAGCCGCTGTCGGATGCCTTCCTGGAGCCCGACGTCGACCTCGACGGCGAGTTCTTCTTCCGGCTCGCCACCGGGCTCTGCGCGGACTGCACGATGGTGCAGCTGATGGAGGAGGTGCCCCGCGACCGGATGTTCCACGAGGCGTACCCGTACCACTCGTCCGGATCCGCCTACATGCGGTCGCATTTCGAGGGCCTGGCCAAGCGGCTGCTCACCACGGAGTTGACCGGCGACGACCCGTTCGTCGTGGAGGTCGGCTGCAACGACGGGGTGATGCTGCGGACGCTCGCCGAGTCCGGCGTACGCCACCTCGGCGTGGAGCCCTCCGGTGGCGTGGCCGACGTGGCCGCGGCGAAGGGGATCCGGGTCCGCAAGTCGTTCTTCGAGGAGTCGACGGCGCGTGAGATCCGGGCCGCCGACGGGCCGGCCGACGTCATCTACGCCGCCAACACGCTGTGCCACATCCCGTACATCGGGTCGATCCTGACCGGGGTGCGGGCACTGCTCGCCCCCACCGGCGTGTTCGTGTTCGAGGACCCCTACCTGGGCGACATCGTCGAGCGTGCCTCGTTCGACCAGATCTACGACGAGCACTTCTTCTTCTTCACCGCCCGCTCGGTGCAACAGATGGCGCAGCGGCACGACCTGGAGCTGGTCGACGTGGAGCGGCTGCCGGTGCACGGCGGCGAGGTGCGCTACACGCTCGCGATCGCCGGCGCCCGCACGCCCACGCCGGCCGTCGCCGACCTGCTCGCCGAGGAGCGGGCGCGCGGGCTCGCCGACCGGGCCACCCTGGACGGCTTCGGCGAGCGCGTGCTGCGGATCCGGGACGACCTGACCGCGCTGCTGCGCCGGCTGCGGGCCGAGGGCAAGCGGGTCGTCGGCTACGGCGCCACCGCCAAGAGCGCGACCGTGACCAACTTCTGCGGCATCGGCCCGGACCTGGTGTCGACGGTCGTCGACACCACCCCGGCGAAGCAGAACCGGCTCACCCCCGGGGCGCACATCCCGGTGGTCGACGCGGCGGCCTTCGCCGATCCGTACCCGGACTACGCGCTGCTGTTCGCGTGGAACCACGCCGACGAGATCCAGGCCAAGGAGCAGGGGTTCCGGGCGGCCGGCGGCCGGTGGATCCGGTACGTCCCCGAGGTACGGATCGACTGACCGGCCCCCGACACACCACCACACGGGCACGGCTGGGCCGTCCCGACCAGACGTCAGGGAGACAGAGCACATGATCCGAAACGTGGTCATCGTCGGCGGCGGGACGGCCGGATGGATGACGGCCAGCTACCTCAAGGCGGCGTTCGCCGACCGCATCGACGTGACGCTCATCGAATCCGCCCAGGTCTCGCGCATCGGCGTGGGCGAGGCGACCTTCAGCACCCTGCGGCACTTCTTCGACTACCTGGGCCTGGACGAGGCGCACTGGCTGCCCCGCTGCGCCGGCGGCTACAAGCTGGGCATCCGGTTCGAGAACTGGAACCGCCCGGGCGAGCACTTCTACCACCCGTTCGAGCGCCTGCGGATGGTCGACGGGTTCTCGCTCGCCGACTGGTGGCTCGCCCTGGGCGACCGCAGCCGGCCCTTCGACGAGGCGTGTTTCCTCACCCGGGCCCTCTGCGAGGCGAAACGCTCCCCGCGGATGCGGGACGGCTCGCTGTTCACCGCGGGCCTGGACGGCCGACTCGGCCGGTCCACCCTGGACGAGCAGCGCGCCCAGTTCCCGTACGCCTACCACTTCGACGCCGACGAGGTGGCCCGCTACCTGGCCGAGTACGCCACGGCGCGCGGGGTGCGGCACGTGGTCGACAACGTGGCGCACGTGGCCCGCGACGAGCGTGGCTGGATCGGCCACGTGGTGACCGACGGGCACGGGACGATCGACGGCGACCTCTTCGTCGACTGCACCGGATTCCGCGGCCTGCTGATCAACCAGACGCTCGGCACCCCGTTCGAGTCGTTCCAGGACGTGCTGCCCAACAACCGCGCGGTCGCGGTGCGGGTGCCCCGCGAGGACGCGACCGAGATGAGCCCCTACACCACGGCGACCGCGATGAGCGCCGGCTGGATGTGGACCATTCCGCTGTTCCGCCGCAACGGCAACGGCTACGTCTACTCCGACGAGTTCATCAGCCCGGAGGAGGCGGAGAAGGAGCTGCGCGCCGCCGTCGCCCCCGGCCGCGACGACGTGCCGGCCAACCACATCCGGATGCGGATCGGCCGCAACCGGGAGTCCTGGGTGCACAACTGCGTCGCCATCGGCCTGTCCAGCGCGTTCGTGGAACCGCTGGAGTCCACCGGGATCTTCTTCATCCAGCACGGCATCGAGCAGCTGGTGCGCTACTTCCCGGACGAGCGCTGGGACCCGGTGCAGATCGCCGCCTACAACGACCGGGTCGGGCGGGCCGTCGACGGGGTCAAGGAGTTCCTGGTCCTGCACTACCGGGCCGCGCAGCGCGAGGACACGCCGTACTGGAAGGAGGCCAAGCGACGCCGGCTGCCCGACGGCCTGGCGGAGCGGATGGAGCTCGCCGGCTCGCGTCTGCTCGACGAGGAGACGATCTACCCGTACTACCACGGGTTCGAGAGCTACTCCTGGAACGCGATGAACCTCGGGCTGGGGCACGTGCCGACGGCGCCGGCGCCGGCCCTGCGGCACCTCGACCCGGCCCGCGCCCACGCCGAGTTCGCGCGGCTCCGAGCCGAGGGCGAGGCGCTCGTGGCCGCGCTGCCCAGCTGTTACGAGTACCTCGCCGGGCTCAACGACTGATCTCCGATCGCAGCGGAGGGCCACCGATGACCACCCTTTCGTCCGACGACGTGTCGGCGGCGCAGCCCGGCCACCCGGGCCCGCCGCACGGGTTCCGCACCTTCATGCGCGGCTACGTCACCGGCGTCGCGGTCGTCACCTCGACCGGCGCCGACGACCAGCCGCACGGGCTGACCTGCAACTCGTTGGCCAGCGTGACGATGGACCCGCCCACGCTGCTGGTCTGCCTCGACACGTGCAGCGGCACCCTGGCGGCCATCCGTGAGCGCGACAGCTTCATGGTCAACCTGCTGCACGCCGCGGCCCGGCAGACGGCGGAGCTGTTCGCCGCGCCGCGGCCGGACCGCTTCGGCGCGGTGGCGTGGCGGTTGTCGCCGCGGCGCGCGCTGCCCTGGCTGGCCGAGGACGCGTTCGCCGCCGCCGAGTGCGACGTGGTCGACCTGCGGACCGTCGGCGACCACGTCGTCGTCTTCGGTCGGGTGGTCGAGGCCACCGGCGGCGAGGGCCGCCCGCTGCTCTACGGCCGCCGCTCCTACCTGGAGGCCCGGTGAGCGACGGCGCGCAGACCGTCGGGGGCGGCCGGCGGGGCCGGCTGGTCGTCGCCGCCGGGGCCGCGGTGCTCGCCGGCATCGGGGCGCTGTGGGGCACCGACCTGGTCGACGTCGGGCCGGTCGACCCGCTCACCCGGTTCCTGCTCGCCGTCGCCGTGATCCTCGCCGGCTGCCACCTGCTCGGCGAGCTGATGCGCCGGCTGGGGCAGCCCGCGGTGCTCGGCGAGATCCTCGGCGGCCTGCTGCTCGGCCCGTCGGCGGTGGGTCTGCTCAGCCCCGGCCTGCACCGGTGGCTCTTCCCACCGGACGTGCTTGTCAACCTGGACCGGATGGCCCAGCTCGGTCTGGTCGTGTTCATGTTCCTGCTCGGCTGCGAGCTGCGCACCGGCGGGGCGCGGCGGCCACGCGCCATCGGCCTGGTGGTGCTCGGCGGCATGGGCCTGCCGGTCGTCGCGGGCTTCGGCCTGGCCCTCGCGGCCGAGCCGGTGCTGCGCGGTGCCGGCGCGCCGGTGCCGGCGTACGCGCTCTTCCTCGGCCTCGCGCTCGCCGTCACCGCGCTGCCCGTACTGGCCCGCATCCTGGTCGACCTGCGACTGGACCGCAGCCGCACCGGAGCGCTGGCCCTGTCGGCGGCGGCGGTCGGCGACGGCGTCGCCTGGCTGGCGCTGACGGTGATCCTCGCGGCGGCGACCTCCGGGGCCGACGTGCGGTCGGTGACCGGGGTGGCGGTCCATCTCGCCCTGGTGCTCGTGCTCTTCCTCTGCCTGCGGCCGGTGCTGGCGGCGATCGTGCGGCGCGCCGGCTCCGAGCGGATGCTCGTCGTCGTCCTGGTCGTCGGCGCCATCGCGTTCGCGGCGCTGACCCAGCTGGTCGGCCTGCACCCGTTCGTCGGCGCCTTCCTCTTCGGCGTCGCGGTGCCGCGTCGGTCGCCGGTGGTGGAGCGGATCAACCACCAGCTCCAGGGCTTCACCCTGACGATCCTGCTGCCCCTGTTCTTCGCCGGGGTCGGCCTGGCCGCCTCGGTGGGCCTGCTCGGCGGCGACCCCGGCCACTGGCTGCTCTTCCTCGGCGTGCTCGCGGTCGCGACGGTGACGAAGGTGGCCGGCGCCGGCGGCGGCGCCCGGCTCGCCGGCCTGCCGGCACGCGACGCGGTACGGGTCGGCGTGCTGATGAACTGCCGGGGCGTCACCGAGCTGGTCGTCGCCAGCATCGGCCTGCGCTCCGGCCTGGTCAACGAGCTCGGCTTCACCATCCTGGTGCTCACCGCCGTGGTGACCACCGCGATGACGGCGCCGCTGGTCCGCGCGCTGGCCCGCGACGACGCCGCGTCGGCCGATCCGGCCGCCCTCTCTGACCGACTCCACGAACGGACAAGTCGATGAATGGAATAGTGCTCGCCGGCGGGAGCGGAACCCGGCTCTACCCGCTCACCCTGGCGACGTCCAAGCAACTGCTCGCGGTCTACGACAAGCCGATGGTCTACTACCCGATGTCGGTGCTGATGCTGGCCGGCATCCGCGACATCCTGATCATCTCCAACCCGCCCAGCATCCCGGCGCTGCGGGCGTTGTTCGGCGACGGCTCGCACCTGGGCCTGCACATCACCTACGCCGAGCAGCAGGAGCCGCGGGGCATCGCCGAGGCGTTCCTGATCGGCGCCGACCACATCGCCGGCGAGCCGTGCGCGCTCGTCCTCGGCGACAACATCTTCCACGGCGCGGGGTTCCCGCAGCTGCTGCGCTCCTCACGGGAGGAACTGGACGGCTGCATGCTGTTCGGCTACCCGGTGTCCGACCCCTACCGCTACGGCATCGGCGAGGTCGACGCGTCCGGCGCCCTGGTCTCGATCGAGGAGAAGCCGGCCCACCCGCGGTCGGACAACGCGATCACCGGGCTGTATTTCTACGACTCCGACGTCGTCGAGATCGCCCGCGAGCTGGTGCCCTCGCCCCGGGGCGAGCTGGAGATCACCGACGTCAACCTGGCCTACCTCAAGCAGGGCCGGGCCCGGCTGCAACGCCTCGGGCGCGGCTTCACCTGGCTGGACGCCGGCACGCACGACTCGATGCTCGCCGCCAGCCAGTACGTGCAGGTGATCGAGAAGCGCCAGGGCGTGCGGGTGGCGTGCCTGGAGGAGATCGCCCTGCGGATGGGCTACATCGACGCGGAGGCGTGCCACCGGCTCGGGGTGGAGGCCCGCAACTCCGACTACGGGCGGTACCTGCTGGAACTCGCGGAGACGGTCGGATGAGCGGCGTGCCACGCGCGGCGGTGTTCCGGTACGCCCTCGGCCGGACGCGGGCCGGCCGATGAGCTACGTCGACGTCGCGCCGGCGAGCCTGCTGGCCCGGGGCCCGGCGGACCGCGAGGTGACCGAGGGGGCCTGGCGGGTCCGGTGGGACCGCGTGGCCGGCGACCCGGCGGAGCTGGTGCGCGGCCACATGGCGCCGGACCTCGACTTCCACACCTCCGGCAGCACCGGGGAGAGCCTCTGCTGGCGGCGTGGCCGCGAGGCGGCCTGGCGGGAGGCGGGCCTGCTCGCCGACCTGGTCGCCGAGGACCGGCCCGGCGCGGTGGTGTCGTTCGTGCCACCGGTGCACATCTACGGCGCGCTGGCCACGTTGTTGCTGCCGGCCCGCCTCGGCGCGCCGGTCTGGTACCGCAAGTCGTTCTTCGGGCCGATGCCCGAGGTGGAGTCGTCGCGGGTGCTCGTGGTCGCCACGCCGTGGATCTTCACCCTGCTGTTGCAGCACCTCGACTGGGTGCGCCGCTTCGAGCGGGTGACCGTGCTGCACAGCAGCGCCATGCTGCCGGACACCGCCGGTCAGCTCCGGGCCGAGGTGGGCGGGGACCGACTGGGCGTGGTGGAGATCCTCGGCTCGACCGAGACCGGCGGGATCGCCACCCGCCGGTGGGCCACCGGCGCGCCCGGCCCGTGGACGCTCTTCCCGGACGTCACGTTCGCGGACCGACCCGAGGGCGCCGGGTCGGGGGAGGACAGCCCGCTCGTCGTACGCAGCCCCCGCCTGGCGTACCGGCCGGGTGCGGCGCCGCCCCGGCAGGCCAGCACCGGCGACCTGGTCCGGCGCCGCGACGAGCGGACCTTCGACCTGGTCGGCCGCAGCAGCCGGCTGGTGAAGGTGAACGGCCGCCGGGTCAACCTCGACGACCGGGAACGGGTGCTGCGCGCCGCGATCGACTGCGCCGACCTGGCGCTAGTGCCGGTGGCCGACCCGGTGATCGGCGAGCACGTCGACCTGCTGGTCGTCGCGCCCGGGCGGACGCTCGCCGACCTCGACCTCGCCGCCGGGTTCGCCGCCATGGGGATGCGTCCCCGCAAGGTTCATCTGGTGCCCGGGATCGACCGGTCCGAGACCGGCAAGCTGCGGTACCGCCAGCCGACAATCACCGCCGACGCGGAGGTAGCGACGTGACCATGATCGCCCACAGTTCGACAAGCGCCGCCTTGGACGGCGACCACGGCGCGCCGATGCCCGCCGGGGACGGCACGGCGTACCTGGCGGCGATCACCGGCGCCGCCGACTGGGACGCCACCCTGCCGCCGTGCGACGACGCCGACGTGGCCCGGATGGAGTCCAGCGCCGCCACGATCGACAAGCACCTGGCCGCCGGGGAGCCGATCTACGGACTCACCCAGGGGTTCGGCCCGCTCGTGCTCTACGCGGCGGAGTCCGAGATGGAGCAGGGCACCTCGCTGATCTCGCACCTGGGCACCGGCCAGGGCCAGCCGCTGGCCCCGGAGGTGAGCCGGCTGGTGCTGTGGCTGCGGCTGGCCAGCATGCGCAAGGGATTCTCGGCGGTGTCGCCGGAGTTCTGGCAGCGTATCGCCGACCTGTGGAACGCCGGCTTCACGCCGTGCATCCCGCGCGACGGCACGGTGAGCGCGAGCGGCGACCTCCAGCCGCTGGCCCACGCGGCGCTCGCCTGCACCGGTCACGGCGAGGCGTGGGTGCGGGAGCGCGGCGACTGGGTGGTCCGGCCGGCCGCCGAGGCGCTTGCCGCGATCGGCGCCGAGCCGGTGCGGTGGCCGGTGCGCGAGGCGCTCGCGTTCGTCAACGGCACCGGCGTCGGCCTGGCCCTGTCCATCCTCAACCACCGCTCGGCGCTGCAACTGGTGCGGGCGGTGGCGGCGCTGTCGGCCCGGCTCGCGACCCTGCTGGGCGCGAATCCGGAGCACTACGACGACGGGGTGGGGTTCGCCCGCGGGCAGGCCGGGCAGATCACCGTGGCCCGCTGGATCACCGGGGCCATGCCGGCGGACGCCCGCCGCGACCCGAGCCGGCCACTTCAGGAGCCGTACAGCCTGCGCTGCGCGCCGCAGGTGCTCGGCGCGGTCCTGGACCAGGTGTCCGGCGCCGCGGACCTGCTCGCCCGGGAGGCGCGCGGCTGCACCGACAACCCGATCACGGTGCAGGGGCGGGTGCTGCACGCGGGCAACTTCCACGCCATGCCGGTGGGCTTCGCCTCCGACCAGCTCGGGCTCGCCGTGCACATGGCGGCGTACCTGGCGGAGCGGCAACTCGGGCTGATCGTCAACCCGGTCACCAACGGCGACCTGCCGCCGATGCTCACCCCCCGCGCCGGCCGTGGCTGCGGCCTGGCGGGCGTGCAGATCAGCGCCACCTCGTTCATCTCCCGGATCCGGCAGCTGGTCTATCCGGCGTCGCTGACCACGCTGCCCACCAACGGGTGGAACCAGGACCACGTGCCGATGGCGCTCAACGGCGCGAACGGCGTGTCCGAGGCGCTCGACCTGGCCTGGCTGACGGTCGGCTCGCTCGCCCTGGGCGTGGCCCAGCTGACCGCGATGACGCAGCCGGGCCCCGACGTCGACGGCGTCTGGGCCGAGTTGGCCCGCGTGTCGCCGCCGCTGGCGGAGGACCGGCCGATGGGCCCGGAGGTGCGCGCGGCCCGCGACCTGATGCGGCGGCACGCGGCGCAACTGCTCGTCGACCGGCCGGAAGGGGCGCGATGAGCACCGACTTCGTGCTGCCGACGCCGGAGGAGGTCGGCGCGTTCTACGACCGGGCCAACCTGCTCATCACCCGGTTCCAGGGCGGCAACATGCACTACGGCTACTGGACCGGGCCGGACGACGACAGCAGCTTCGAGGTGGCCGGCCAGCGCCTGACCGACCTGCTCATCGACAAGCTGGCGCCGGGCGCCGGCGACCGGGTGCTCGACGTCGGCTGCGGCCCGGGCAAGCCCGGGGTGCACCTGGTCCGCCGCACCGGCGCCGACCTGGTCGGCATCTCGGTCAGCACCCGCGACGTCGAGCTGGCCAACGAGCGTGCCCACGCCGAGGGGGTCGCCGACCACGCCGTGTTCCAGGTGGCGGACGCCACCGCGCTGCCGTTTCCGCCGGACTCCTTCGACGCGGTGCTGATGCTGGAGTCGATCGTGCACATCCCGGACCGGACGCGGGCGTTGACGCAGGCGGCCCGGGTGCTGCGCCCGGGCGGCCGGCTGGCGCTCACCGACTTCGTCCTGCGCGGGGAGATCATCGAGCAGGACGAGGAGACCCGCCAGGCGGTGGCGGAGGCGCTGGCCGCGTGGCGGGCCGCGCCCCTGGTGCGGGTCGAGGACTATCCGCGTTTCGTCGCGGAGGCCGGTCTGGTGCTCGACGAGATCGTCGACATCACCGCGCAGACCATGCGCACCTACCAGCAGACGCACATGGCCATGCACGAGTACGCCAAGACCCACGACGACCTGCCCGAGGACCTGGCCCGCCTGGTGGCCGACCCGGTCGACGACGGCTGGGACGTCGAGCCCGACCACGTCAGCGAGGGCGTGGTCGTGGTGGTGGCGCACCGGCCGGACGCTCCCTGACCGGTCCCACCCACGCGACGGGGCGCCCGTGCCGGCCGGCACGGGCGCCCCGTCGCGTGCGGTGCGGTCAGTCGGCCCGGTACTTGGCGGTCAGCTCGACCAGTTGCCCGGCGACCTCGTTGGGCGTGGGCAACGCCTCGATCTCCGCCCGCAGGGCCTCGGCCCGCTCCCGGAAGACCGGCTCGTCCAGCAGGCGCCCGAGCTGCTCCCGGACGGTCGCGCCGGTGGCGGCGCCGGGGTGGACCACCAGGCCGGCGCCGTGCGCGGCCAGCTTGCCGGCCAGCAGCGGGCCCTCGAAGTGGAACGGCAGGACCAGCTGCGGTACGCCGTACCGCGCGACCGTGCTCAACGTCCCGAACCCGCCGTGGTTGACGACCGCGGCGCAGGTCGGCGCCAGCGCGTGCAGCGGCACGTAGTCGACCACCCGGACGTTGTCCGGCACCCGGGGCAGCTTCGGCTGCTCGGCCGCGGCGATGGTGGCGACCACCTCGACGTCCAGGTCGGCGAGGGAGTCGAGCACGTCGGCGACGTTGAGCGTGTAGCCGTCGAAGTGGTCGGTGGCGCTCAGGCCCAGGGTCAGCGCCACCCGCGGCCGTGACCGCGGCGCCCACACCCACGACGGTACGACGGCGCGACCGCCGTAGGGGATGTGGCGCATCGGCACGTAGTGCAGCGGCGCCCCGATCCGCAGCGACGGGCTCAACTGGTCGACGGTGAACTGGCCGGACACCAGGTCCTCGGTGAACGCGAAGCCGTACCGCCGGGCGTAGGACTCGAGCCACTCGGCGAGCGCGTCGTCCCGCTCCGGCGGGACGAGCCGGCTGTTGACCTGGCGGATGTGGGCGTGCGTCACGCCGTACACGTCCATGGTGAACAGCAGGCGCCCGTGCGCCGCGCCGCACGCCTTCGCGGCGATCGCGCCGGCGAACGTGTTCGGCTCCCACAGGACCAGGTCGGGGCGCCACTGCTGCGCGAGGCGCACCAGGTCGGCCACCATCGGCTGGTTGTGCAGGCGGTGGCCCCACTGGGTGAAGGCCCGGTGCGACTCGGTCAACTCGGCCCAGTCGACGTTCTCCGCGCCGACCTCGGCGAGGTCGTACGGCTTGGGCAGCCCGCGCCGCCACTGTGCCCGGTCCTCCGGGCGGTCCATCCGCTCGACGTCGACGTCCCGCCCGACCGGCACCGCGGTCAGGCCGGCGTCGGTGATCAGGTCGGTGAGCCGGGGCAGGCTGGCGACCCGGACCTCGTGGCCGGCGGTCCGCAACGCCCACGCCAGCGGCACCATCTTCAGGAAGTGCGTGCG
The DNA here is from genome assembly GCF_029581215.1 of Micromonospora sp. WMMD975. Taxonomy (NCBI): domain Bacteria; kingdom Bacillati; phylum Actinomycetota; class Actinomycetes; order Micromonosporales; family Micromonosporaceae; genus Micromonospora; species Micromonospora sp. WMMD975. The sequence goes on along the minus strand of NZ_CP120739.1, from coordinate 3,278,412 downwards.
TTGCGGGAGCGTGCACAGCAGGACGCGCATGGGTGTTCTCCTGGTGGGTCAGGGGGTGTGGTGGTGGGCGGTGAGGGTTTCGAGGTGGGGGACGATCTGGTTGGGGGAGGGGAGGGTGGTGATTTCGTGGGCGAGGTCGGTGGCGCGGGTGTGGAAGTGGGGTTCGGTGAGGAGGCGGTGGACGGCGTCGCGGACGGTGGGTCCGGTGGCGTTGCTGGTGTGGATTTGCAGGCCGGCGCCGTGGGTGGCGAGTTTGTGGGCGAGTTGGGGTTGGTCGAAGTGGTAGTGCAGGGCGAGTTGGGGGACGGGGTGGCGGCTGGTGGTGGCGAGGGTGGCGGCGCCGGCGTGGTGGATGACGGCGGCGCAGGTGGGGGCGAGGGCGTGCCAGGGGACGTAGGGGACGACGCGGACGTTGGGTGGCAGGGTGCCGAGGGCGGGTTGTTCGTGTTCGGCGATGGTGGCGACGAGTTCGATGTCGAGTTCGGCGAGGGTGTGGATGAGGTCGCCGATGTCGAGGGTGTAGCCGTCGTAGATTTCGGTGGCGCTGAGGCCCATGGTGAGGGCGACGCGGGGTCGGGTGGGTGGTTTGGTGAGCCATTCGGGGATGGTGGCGGGGCCGCCGTAGGGGATGTATTGCATGCGGAGGTAGTGCAGGCCGGGTGCTTCGGTCTGGAGGGTGGCGGGGAACTGGTCGATGGTGAAGTGGCCGGTGGCGAGGTCTTCGGTGAGGTCGAAGCCGTAGCGGCGGGCGTAGCCGTCGAACCAGGTCATGAGGGGGTCGGTGGCGTGGTCGGGGGGTTGTTGGCGGTGTAGGTCGAGGAAGGTTTGGCGGACGCCGCCGAAGACGTCGAGGCCGAACAGGAGGCGGGCGTGGGCGGCGCCGCAGGCTTTGGCGGCGATGGATCCGGCGAAGGTCATGGGTTCCCAGATGACCAGGTCCGGTTTCCAGTAGCGGGCGTAGTCGACCAACGCCGCGATCATGGGGAAGTTGCTGCCGCGGTGCCAGCCGGACACCGCCTGCGCCAGCCCGGGTGCCAGGTAGTCCCACGTCTGTTTCGCCGGGTCGTCGAACGCGTCGTAGGGCGCGGGGATGCCGGCCCGCACCTTGGCGTGGGCGTCCGGGGCCATCTTCGCCACCCGCCAGTTGTCCCGGTCGTGACCGATCGGCACGGCGGTCAGCCCGGCCTGCATGACGATCTTCGCGAAGGCGGGTCGGCCGGCGACGTGCACCTCGTGGCCGGCGGTCCGCAGCGCCCACGCCATCGGCACCAGGTACTGGAAGATGCTCTTCTCCGGGTTGACCGCGAACAGGACGCGCATGGGTGTTCTCCTGGTGGGTCAGGGGGTGTGGTGGTGGGCGGTGAGGGTTTCGAGGTGGGGGACGATCTGGTTGGGGGAGGGGAGGGTGGTGATTTCGTGGGCGAGGTCGGTGGCGCGGGTGTGGAAGTGGGGTTCGGTGAGGAGGCGGTGGACGGCGTCGCGGACGGTGGGTCCGGTGGCGTTGCTGGTGTGGATTTGCAGGCCGGCGCCGTGGGTGGCGAGTTTGTGGGCGAGTTGGGGTTGGTCGAAGTGGTAGTGCAGGGCGAGTTGGGGGACGGGGTGGCGGCTGGTGGTGGCGAGGGTGGCGGCGCCGGCGTGGTGGATGACGGCGGCGCAGGTGGGGGCGAGGGCGTGCCAGGGGACGTAGGGGACGACGCGGACGTTGGGTGGCAGGGTGCCGAGGGCGGGTTGTTCGTGTTCGGCGATGGTGGCGACGAGTTCGATGTCGAGTTCGGCGAGGGTGTGGATGAGGTCGCCGATGTCGAGGGTGTAGCCGTCGTAGATTTCGGTGGCGCTGAGGCCCATGGTGAGGGCGACGCGGGGTCGGGTGGGTGGTTTGGTGAGCCATTCGGGGATGGTGGCGGGGCCGCCGTAGGGGATGTATTGCATGCGGAGGTAGTGCAGGCCGGGTGCTTCGGTCTGGAGGGTGGCGGGGAACTGGTCGATGGTGAAGTGGCCGGTGGCGAGGTCTTCGGTGAGGTCGAAGCCGTAGCGGCGGGCGTAGCCGTCGAACCAGGTCATGAGGGGGTCGGTGGCGTGGTCGGGGGGTTGTTGGCGGTGTAGGTCGAGGAAGGTTTGGCGGACGCCGCCGAAGACGTCGAGGCCGAACAGGAGGCGGGCGTGGGCGGCGCCGCAGGCTTTGGCGGCGATGGATCCGGCGAAGGTCATGGGTTCCCAGATGACCAGGTCCGGTTTCCAGTAGCGGGCGTACTCCACCAACGCCGCGATCATCGGGAAGTTCTGCGGCTTGTGCCACATCCGGATCGCCTCGGCGTACCCGCTCGACAGGTGGTCCCAGGTCGCCTTGGCCGGGTCGTCGAACGCGTCGTAGGGGACCATGAAGCCCGCGCGCATCGACTCCCGCGTGTGCCGGCGATGGGTGGTCACCCGCCACGGGTTGCGGTCGCTGCCCATCGGCACGGCGGTCAGCCCGGCCTGGGTGATGACCTGCGCGAAGGCCGGCTGGCTGGCGACGCGCACCTCGTGGCCGGCGGTCCGCAGCGCCCACGCCATCGGCACCAGGTACTGGAAGATGGTCTTCTCCGGGTTGACCGCGAACAGCACGCGCACGTCGGTCTCCTCTCAGCCGGTGGTGACCGGTCGGCGGTCGGCGGTCATCGCCGCCAGCCGGCGGGCCATCTCGTTGGGGGTGGGCAGCGCCCGCATCTGCTCGCGCATCCGGTGCGCGCCGTCGGCGAAGGCGGGCTCGCCCAGCAGACGCAGCAGGGCCTCCCGGACCGCCGGTCCGGTGGCCCGCTCGGCCGGCAGGTGGATGGCGCAGCCCTGCCGGGCCAGCCCCTCGGCCAGGGCCGGCTCGTCGAAGTGCAGCGGGAGGACCAGCTGCGGCACCGCGTGCAGCGCGGTGGTGGAGAGCGTGCCGAACCCGCCGTGGTGGATCACCGCGGCGCAGGTGGGAACCAGCGCGTGCAGCGGCACGAACGGCACCAGCCGGGCGTTGTCCGGGATCCGGGCCAGCCGCCGCTGCTCCGCCTCGGCGACGGTCGCGACGACTTCGATCTCCAGGTCGGCCAGCGAGTCGAGGATGTCCTGGAGGTTCACCGCGTAGCCGTCGAAGCGTTCGGTGGCGACCAGACCCATGGTGATCGCCACCCGGGGTCGCCGGGGGGCGGCCCGGAGCCACTGCGGCACGACGGCCGGCCCGCCGTAGGGCACGTAGCGCATCGGCAGGTAGGTCAGGTCCGCCTCCATCCGCAACGAGCGCGGGAACTGGTCGATGGTGAACTCGCCGGTGATCATGTCCTCGGTGAACTCCCCGCCGTGGTGGCGGGCGTAGGCGTCCAGCCACTCGGCCAGCGCGTCGCCCCGGTCGTGTGGCGGCTGCTGGGCCCGCAGGCGGCGGTAGTGGTCGCGGGTGACGCCGTAGATGTCGAGGCTGAACATGACCCGGCCGTGCCGGGCGCCGCACGCCTTCGCCGCGATCGGCCCGGCGTAGGTGGTCGGCTCCCAGATCACCAGGTCCGGCCGCCAGGCCCGGGCGAACGCCACCAGGTCCGGGATCATCGGCACGTTCTCGTACTTGTGCCAGTCCTTGACCTGCCGGGCGAACTCGTCGCGCAGGTACGGCCAGCTGACGTCGTCCGGGTGTCGCTGCGCCACGTCGTACGGGCGGGGCAGTCCCGCCCGCCCGGCGGTCTGCCACCCGGGGGTGAGTTCGAGCGCCCGCGCGGGATCGCGGTAGCGGCCCACCGGCACGGCGGTCAACCCGGCCTGGGTGATCTCGTCGACGAACGCGGGCTGGCTGGCGAACCGCACCTCGTGGCCGGCGGTGCGCAGCGCCCAGGCGAGCGGCGCCATCGCCAGGAAGTGCGTCCGTTCGGCGTAGGTGACGAAGAGGACGCGCATCGCGGACGCCCCCGTCACGCCGCGTCGGCGGCGGCGAGTTCCCGCCCGACGGCGGCGGCCATGCCGCGCAGCCCGTCGGGCAACGCGACGGCCGGTCGCCAGCCGGTGGCCCGCTGGAAGGCGGACGGGTCGAGCACGAAGTCGAGCAGGTCGGTCGGCATGGAGTGCTCGGCCGGCGGCACCGACACCACCGGCACCCGGTCCCGGCCGCTCTGCCGGGCCACCGCCGCGGCGATCGCCCGGAACAGCTCGGCGACGCTCGTGGCCTCGCCGGTGCCGACGAGCCAGTGCCGCCCGACGACCGGCTCCGGGCGGTCCATCGCGGCGAGGAACGCGGCGGCGGCGTCGTCGACGCAGAGCAGGTCGCGCGTCACGCTGCCGTCGTGCCACATGGTCAACGGTTGGCCGGCGAACGCGCGGCGGGTCATCGAGGCCACCACGCCCCGGTCGAGGGCGCTCGCGTCGCTGCCCTGGCTGTAGAGCGTGGCCAGGCGCAGGGTCGCGCCGCGCAGCAGCCCCTCCCGGTGGGCTTCCTCGATCGCCTGCTCGGCGGCCAGCTTGTGCCGGTCGTAGGCGGTCAGCGGGCGGTCCGGCTCGGTGCCGTCGAGCCGACCGGCGCTCTGACCGGCCTGCGACATCGACCCGGCGAACAGCACCACCGGCGGGGTGTGGGGCCGCTGCGCGCGGACCGCGTCGATCAGATCGTGCACCAGGCCCAGGTTGACCCGTTCGGCGGTCGGGTCGGTGGCGGCCACCCGCCAGGTGCCGGCGCCGCCCATGTGGGCCACCAGGTGGACGACCACGTCCGCGCCGGCCACCGCGTCCGCGACGGCGCCCGGTTCGGTCAGGTCGACCGCCCGCGTCTCGACCTCGCCCCGGTGCCCGGCCGGCGCCACCGGGCAGCGCCGGCCGACGAGCCGCAGCCGGACCGGACGCCGGGCCAGCTGCCGGGTGATGGCCGTGCCGAGCAGGCCGGAGGCGCCGAGCACGGTGACCAGTTGTTTCGATGCCTCACCTGACACGGCAAGCTCCTTCGGGTCGCGTGGTGGTGCGAACGATCGGGCGGCGCGGGCCGGCGGTGGTCACCGCGGGGCGGTACGCCAGTTGAGCGGGGCCGGCAGGATGCCGTCGAGCCGGAGGTCGATGTGCTCCTCCCACTCGTCGCGCCGGATCTGGAAGGTGTGCAGATCCCACAGCTGGCCGCGGAACCACAGGTGTTCGGCCAGCACCTGCCGCTCGCGTCCGTCGCCGTGGCCGAGGCCGAACGCGTCGAAGCTGGCCTCGGTGGTCTGTGCGACGACCCGGTCGATGTTGAAGCAGGCGAACGCGTAGTTGAGCAGCAGGTTGGTGGCCTCGGCGCCGATGCCGAAGCGGGTCTTCGGCGGGTCCAGGTAGATGCCGCACCGCAGGTGCCCGGCCGGGTCCAGGCCGTGCAGGGTGGCGAAGCCGAGCACGTCGTCGCTGCTGCGGTTGAGCACCAGGAACGCGGCGTTGAGGATCTTGAACATGCCGACCGTCGACGCGGCCGGCCGGAAGCTCTCCAACCCGGTACGCAGCAGGGTCTGCATGAACAGCGACGAGTCGCCGGTGCTGGCCGGCTGGAGCGCGATCCGGCGGGACTCGGTGTGCGGGAAGATCACGGAGTCGATCCCTCTCTGTTCGTCGGCGGGTCAGCCGGTGGTGACCGCCGGCCGGGTCCGGTCGGCGTACCTGTCGTCGTCCCAGCGCATGCGGCCGGTGGCGGCCGGCAACGCGGCGATGTCCCGCAGGTCGTCGCCGGTCAGGCGCAGGTGCGCGGCGGCGACGTTGTCCTCCAGCCAGCGGCGGTGGCGGGTGCCCGGGATCGGCACGATGCCCTCGCCCAACGCCAGCGTCCAGGCGATCGCCACCTGGGCCGCGGTGACGCCGTGGCGGGCGCCGACGGCCGTCAGCCCGTCGACGATGGCCTGGTTCGCCCGCATCGCGGTGGGCTGGAAACGCGGGTCGCGGACCCGGGAGTCACCGTCGCTGAGCGAACTGGGCCGCACCGTGCCGGACAGGTAGCCGCGGCCGAGCGGCGCGAAGGCGAGGAAGCCCACCCCGTTGCGCCGGCACCACGGGATCACGTCCTGCAACGACTGGGCGCACCAGACCGACAGCTCGTACTGCACCACGCTCAGCGGGCACACCGCGTGCACCAGGTCCAGTTCCTCCACTGTGGCATGGGAGATGCCCAGGTGGCGTACCTTGCCCTCGGCGACGAGCGCGCCCAGCGCGCCCCACGTCTCGGCCAGCGGCACGGCCGGGTCGACCCGGTGCAGCTGGTAGACGTCGATCGCCTCCACCTGCAGGCGGCGCAGCGACCCTTCGCACGCCGAGCGCAGGTAGTCGGGCCGGCCGTTGCGCCGGAACCGCCCGTCCGGCCCGGCGGTCAGGCCGCACTTCGTGGTGATGCGGACCCGGTCCCGGTACGGCCGCAGGGTCGCGCCGAGCAGCTCCTCGTTGCGGAACGGCCCGTAGACGTCGGCGGTGTCGAACAACGTGACGCCCAGGTCGACGGCGCGCGCGATGACCCGCGCGGACTCCCGGTCGTCCCGCTCGCCCGGGCTGTAGCCGTGCGACATGGAGCTGCACCCCAGGCCGATGGCGCTGGACGTGAGCCCCGGCGCTAGCTCGGTCTGTCGCATTCCTGCTCCCACCCTTCACTGCCCGGCGCGACGGCCGGGGTTTGCGGGTCCTCGGCTGCCGCGACGGGCGTCGGCTCGGTCCGGACCACGAAGGCGGCCAGCAGGTCCGGAGTGGTCTCGTGGGCGAACGCGACCGCCTGGGCCGCGCCGAGGTCCGGCACCTCGTAGTGACGGGCGCCGGCGGCCGTGGCGATGCCCAGGGTGGTCAGGCCGAAAATCCGCTGCAGCAGCGACTGCCGGAACTTCCACCCGATCACGGCGCGCCGCTGCAACGCCGTGGTGTAGCGCCGGGCCAGCCCGTAGCGGGTGACCACGTACGGCTCGACGAGCGTGTGGCCCAGCGACCGGTAGGCGATCACCGCCAGCACGAGGGTGACCGGCGTCGCCGCCAGGGCGTACAGCCAGAGCCGGTCGGGCACCGTACTGGTCGGGGCGAGCCAGGCCAGCGCGGCGGCGAGGCCGCCCGGGAGCCCGACCGCCCAGAGCAGCCGCCGGTACAGCGCCGCCCGCGCGTGCGCCCGGGTGGGGGCGTCCAGCGGGCGGACCCCGTCGGCGAGGACGTCGGCGGCCACCCGCCGGGCGTACCCGATCCGGGTACGCGGCAGGATGACGCTCGCCGACTCCTGCCCGGCGGTCCAACCGGCCAGCCCGGTGGAGACCACCTCGGTCTCGGCGAGGCCGAGCCACCGCCAGAACAGCGGCTCGCTCGTGTGTACGCCGCGCAGTCGCCGGTCGTCGCGGTAGATCTCCCGGGTCTGGGTCAACCCGCGCCGGGTCAGCAGCGCGGTGCCGTTCTCGGTGGTGACCCGCACCAGCCGGAAGTTCCAGTTCTCGGTGACGAAGCCGATACCGAGTCCGATCACGCCCAGCAGGAACGACCCGGCCATGATGATGACGGCGGACCAGCCGTTGCCCAGTTCCTGCCAGTCGACGAGCCCGCCGACGACGTCGCGCAGGTCGACGTTGACCAGTTGCAGGAGCCAGAACAGCGACCAGAGCAGGAAACCCGCGGCCAGGAAGGCCCAGATGTTGACCAGGTTGTAGAGCAGCCACGACCAGCGCAGTTCGGCGATCGGGGTCTCCGGGGTGGCAGCGACCGGCGCGTCGGCGCCGTCCGCTGCGTCGGCGGTGTCGGCGGTGTCGGCTGCGGTGGGGCGGGTGCCGGTCGCCACCAGCAGCTCCCGGCGGAAACCGGCCACGGCCGCCACCGACACGGCGTTGAGCCGCAGCGCCGGCTGGGCCTCGCCGGTGCCGATGTGCACGATGCGCAGCCCGGCGAGGCGGTGCCGGAGCCGGGCGGTGGCGTCGACGCTGCGGACGCGGTCGCGGGGCACGTAGCGGTATCTGCGGTGCAACCAGCCGACGCGCAGCTCCACCCGCTCGTCGGTGATCCGGTAGCGGGTCTTCATCCACCGCAACAGGTCGCGGACGGCGCCGGTCACGCCGAGGAAGGTCGCCACCGCCAGCGGCCAGATGCCGAACGCGCCGTCGGAGAAGTCCACGTCCAGCACGACGAGCGCCACGAACGACGGAGTGAGCGAGAGCAGGAACATGACCAGGTCCAGCCAGATCACCCGTCGGTCGAGCCGGCGCCACGGCGCCTCGGCGGGCGACTCCGCCGCCGTTTCCACCCCCGGGCCCGCCGGATCCGTCGGGCCCGCCGGCACGGCCGGCTCCGGCGCGGTCACCGCGGTCGGGGAACCGCTCATGTCGCGTCCCCGGGCGTCAACTCGGTGATCTCGGTGAGCCGGTGCGCGGCGGTCTCGGCGACCTCGGCGTCCAGGCCCCGAATGGAGATGCTGCCCTCGCGCGACGCCGTGGTGACCCGGATGGTGGCCACGCGGAGCAGTTGCTGCAGCGGCCCCTTGACGGTGTTGATGCTCTGGATCCGCGAGATCGGGACGATGCGCCACTCGCGCTCGAACCAGCCGCTCAGGGCGTACACGGCCTCGTCGGTGACCTCCCACCGGTGCACCAGATAACGCCAGGTCGGCATGAGCGGGATGTAGACGACGTAGAAGGCCGCGAGCACCGCGATGACCGGACCCAGATAGGGCCGCGACGATTCCGCCGTCGCATAGGCGATGCCGCATCCACCGAGCACCACAATGGCGGTGAGCGCGGCGTGCAGCATCCAGAGAACGATTGCTCTCTTCTCGATGCGATTGCGGGGCGGGCGGAGTTTCAGCCGCGCGGGGCGGGCTGTCGTTTCGGTCGGCGGACGCAATTTCTCGGTATTCGGGTAAGGCTGCATCACTGATCTCCGGTGCGCCACGATGGCCTCGGTGAATCAACGGTGAAAAAGAGAGCCGGCGCCGACGCGAAATGGCGCGGCCAGGCTCGGTGCAGATTTACGCATACGGCGCGGGCCGTCAAGTGTGCCCGGCCGTCGCGGCCGGCGCCGTTGTCTCGCTGGCGGGACGACGGCGCCGGCCGCAGCCGGGTCGATCAGCGCTGGGAGATGGCGTCCAGCACGTTCATCCGCGCCGCCCGCCAGGCCGGCCAGAGCGCGGCCAGCACGCCGATGCCGATCGCGGCGAGCAGGTAGAGCGCCAACCGGCCGACGGAGAGGTCGAGCACCTCGATGCCGTTCGACGACAACGCGCGCTGCGCGGCGACGCCGAGGCCGACCCCGAGGGCCAGGCCCAGCGCGGTGCCGAACAGCGCGATGACGACCGACTCGTAGCGGATCATCGCCCGGACCTGGCCGCGGCCCATGCCGACGGCGCGCAGCAGGCCGATCTCCCGGGTCCGTTCCACCACCGACAGCCCGAGCGTGTTCACGATGCCGATCGCGGCGACCAGGATGGACAGCACCAGCAGCGCCAGGATGGCGTTGAGCACCTGCTCGATCTCGGCGCGGGCGTCGTCTTTGGCGTCCTGCCGGTCCCGCAGCTGCACCGCCGGGTAGGCGCGCAGCACCGACCTGATCCGCTCGGTGGCGGCGGCCTGCTGCGCGTCGTCCACGTCGACGTACGCGCGTTGCAGCTGGTCGGTGTCGGAGTGCGCCAGGTAGCCGGCGGTGCCGACCAGGTACGGCCGGTCGAGGACCTGGTTGTCGGCGAAGATGCCGACCACCCGCAGCGTGACGCGGGCGCCGTCCGGATACTGCGCCGGCGTCGTGCTGCCCACCTCCAGCCCCAGCTCGTCGGCGGCGCTGCGTTCGACCAGGATCTCGTCGGCGCCGAGCGTCGCCCGGCCGGTCTCGATCCGCAGGTTGACCGGCGTGACGAGCGCGGCGGGGTCGGCCACGGTGACCGGCGCCTCCTGCTCGTCGATGCGCATGGTGCCCAGCCGCACCGGCGTGACCGCACGCACCCCGGGCACGGCGGCGACCTGGTCGGCGGCCTGCGGGCCGAACCCGGTCAGGCCGCGGGAGTCGAGCGAGAAGTCGGCGCCGAACTCGCGGTCGAGCCGGCGGTCGGCGGAGGCGCTCAGCGAGCTGGACACGACCGTGGCGACCGACACCATGGCCAGCCCGATCATCAGGGCCGAGGCGGTCGCCGCCGTCCGGCGCGGATCACGGTACGCGTTGCGCCGGCTGAGTTGCCCGGCGGTGCCGCCCAGCCGGGCGATCGGCCAGCCGACCAGCCGGACCACCGGGCGGCTGAGCACCGGCCCGAGCAGGACGAGGGCGAACAGCAGCAGGATGCCACCGAGGGCCAGCAGGATCGGCGCCTCGTCGCGCTTCGACCCGAACGACAGGGCCACGATCAGCCCGCCGATGCTGGCCACCAGCACCCCGAACACCAGCCGGATCCGGTGCGAGCGGGTGGGCAGCGCCACCTCGTCGCGCAGCGCGGCGATCGGGGGGATCCGCGCCGCCCGGCGGGCCGGCAGGTAGGCGGCGGCCACGGTGACGAGCGTGCCGATGGCGTACGCCCACAGCACGGTCGCCGGCGTGACGACGGGCGAGCCGCTCGGCAGCTCCGTGCCGAACCGCGAGAACAGGGCCTGCAGCGCGAGCGCGATGCCGACGCCGACGCCGATGCCGCCGGTGGACCCGACGACGCCGACGACGAGGGCCTCGACGATCACCGCCCGGGTCACCTGCCGCCGGCTGGCGCCGACCGCCCGCAGCAGCGCCATCTCCCGGGTGCGCTGCGCGACGAGCATGGTGAACGTGTTGAAGATGATGAAGGAGCCGACCAGGACGGAGACGCCCGCGAAGGCGAGCAGGAACGCGCTCAGCAGGCCGAAGAAGGACTTGATCCGCTCCCGCGCGTCCGCCACCAGTTGCTGCGCGGTGCTCACCTCGTAGTCGGCCGGCAGGGCGGCGGTGAGCTGGGTGGCCAGTTGCTCCTGAGAGACGCCCGCCTTGGGCCGCACCCAGACGGCCGAGTAGTGCCCGGGGCGGGTGAGCAGTTGTTCGGCCACGGCGGGGGAGAAGCCGACGTAGGTGACGACGTCGCCGATGCGCTCCTCGCCCAGGGTGAACACGCCCACCACGGTCATCGTGCGCTGGCCGCTGCGGGTCACCACCGGCACGGAGTCGCCGACGGTGATGCCGCCCTCGGCCGCGGTCTGTTCCTCCACCACGAGGTCGTTCTCCGCGGTCGGGGCCCGACCGGTGAGGATGCGCATCTTCGACTCCGGCCCGCCCTCGACGTACGCGCGGCCCCGATGTGCCACGCCGTCGCCGCCGACCACCTCGCCGTTCCGGTCGATCACCACCGCGTAGCCCTCGACGACGCTGCGGAACTGGTCGGCGCCGGGCACCTTGCCCTTGAGCGACTCCACCGTCGCGGCGTCGATCAGCCGTGGCTGGGCGCCCTCGCCGGTGAACGGCTGCTTGGGCGCGACGGACACCTCCCGGGCCTGCGAGCGGTCGCCGAAGGCGTCCTCGAACGCGCGGGACGCGGTGTCCCGGAAGATCATGGTGCCGGCGGCGAACGAGACGCCGAGCACCACCGCGACCGCGGTGAACAGCAGCCGCAGCCGGTGCGCGGACAGGTTGCGCAGCGCGAGTCTCGCCATCATCGGGCCAGCTCCTCGCGGCCGGCGGGCGCGTGCTCCAGGCGCTTCATCCGGTCCAGGACCCGGTCGGCGGTCGGGTCGACCATCCGGTCCACGACCCGGCCGTCGGCGAGGAACACCACGTTGTCGGTGTAGCCGGCGGCCACCGGGTCGTGCGTGACCATGACGATGGTCTGGCCGGTGGTGCGCGCGGAGTCGCGGAGGAAGGCGAGGACCTCCGCGCCGGACCGCGAGTCCAGGTTGCCGGTCGGCTCGTCGGCGAAGATCACGTCCGGCTTGCTGACCAGGGCCCGGGCGCACGCGACGCGCTGCTGCTGGCCGCCGGAGAGCTGTGTCGGCCGGTGGTGCAGCCGGTCGCGCAGGCCGACGGTGTCCACCACCTTGTCCAGCCACTGCTGGTCCGGCTGACGGCCGGCGATGCGCAGCGGCAGGACGATGTTCTCCAGCGCGGTGAGCGTGGGGATCAGGTTGAACGACTGGAAGATGAACCCGACCCGGTCCCGGCGCAGCGCCGTGAGCTGCTTGTCGTTGAGCCGGGTGACGTCCTGGTCGCCGATCAGGATGCGACCGGAGTCGACCACGTCGAGCCCGGCGAGGCAGTGCATCAGCGTCGACTTGCCGGAGCCGGAGGGCCCCATGATGCCGGTGAACCGGCCCTGGGGAATGGTCAGGGACACCGCGTCCAGGGCGACGACCCGGGCGTCGCCCGTGCCGTACACCTTGGTGATCTCCTCGGTGCGGGCGGCGGCCTCGCCGGTCTCGGGATCGGCGGTGCCGGTGTCGGGCACGGCGGTGTTGCTGGTCATGACGGCTCCCTGTCACTGGCGGGCGCGTGGTCGCGCCCTGGCAACGGAACGGATCGGCGGTCACGGGTTTTCCGCGAGCTGTGGCGGTGTCGCCGTCGTCGAGGCGAAAAGCGAATCGGCGCGCCACTCGTCCGGCCCGAGTATTTCACCGCCGGGGCGGGTCCACGAGGACGCGGAACGCGCACGCGGGCTTTAGCGCCCGAAGTTGACAAGGGATTAGCCGAAAGTATTCCGCCGGTGCCGGCGGTGTCGACCGCACGCGCCCGGCCGGGTGCGGAAAAGCGCAGCACAGGGGTGCTTTCGACGGGGTGCCGCGGCGATTCGGGTGACCGCTGCGGCAACGACCTTCGGTGACTGGCGCCGTCCATTGTCGGGCAATTAGCGTAGGGATCCAGCCGGGCCGCGTGCGGGGCGCCCGAACGAGTCGGAAGGTGTACCTCATGGCCACCAAGGAGTTCCGCGAAGGCCCTCGGTCGGGTTCGGACGCCGCCGCCGGGAAAACCGTGCTGGCGGTGCCGTTCGCCGACCGCCTGGTGATGTTCGTCGGCATCCCGGTGCTGGTCCTGCTGCTGGGCCTGGGGCTGCCGGCGCTGGCCCGCTGGGCGTTGAGCTGGGACACGGCGCTGCCGTTCAAGCCGGTGTTCCGGTTCGTCGGCGCGATCGACAAGCCGTGGGAGATCGCGGTGAACCTGACCATCTGGCTCCTGCTGGCGCTGGTGGTGGTGTTCACCGCGGCGCGCGAGTCGATGCGGGTAACCGTCAGCGACGCCGACATGCGGGTGGAGAAGGACGACCAGGTCCGCACGTTCGCCCGCGACGACGTGTCCGCGGTCTTCCTCGACGGCAAGAAGCTGGTGGTCCTCGACCAGCGCTCCCGCCAGGTGCTGCGCGACACCCACGAGGCGTCGCGGTCGACCCTCGCCGAGGGCTTCCGCCGGCACGGCTACCCGTGGCACGACAGCGACCCGTACGCCGACCTGTTCAAGCCGTGGAGCGCCGGCTCCGCGGAGCTGCCCGAGACGGCCGACGACGTGCTCGCGGCCCGGCAGTCGGCGCTGCGGACCAAGGCCCAGCCGGAGGTCCGCAGCCTGGCCGCGACGTTGGAGAAGATGGGGTACGTGGTGCGTGACGAGGGCACGCGGCAGTTCTGGCGTCCGCTCGTCAAGTCGTGATCCGTCCCCGCCTGAGCGGACCGGTGCGCAGCCGCCTCGTCGACCTCGGTCTCGTGGCGGCTGCCGCGCTCGCCGCCCTGGTCATCGCCGGTGAGGCCGAGGAGAGCGGGCGGTTGGCCGGGGACGCGCTGGTCGCGGCGCTGGGTCTGGCCGTGCTCGGCGCGGTGGCGCTGTGGTGGCGCCGCCGCTTCCCGGTGGCCGTCGCCGTGCTGCTCACGCTGGTGCTGGCCGGCACCGACCTGGCCGTCGTCGCGGTCCTGGTCGCGGTCTGGACGGTGAGCGCGCACCGTAGCTGGTCCGTCGCCGCGACAACCGTCGGCGTCGGTCTGCTGGTCTACGTCCCCTACTCGGTGATGCGGCCCGCCCCGGACCTGAGCGCCTTCGGCGCCAACGTGCTCTACCTGGCGTTGATCCTGGTCGCGCTGGTGGCGGGCAGCACCGCCCGGATCCGGCGGGAGGCGATCGGGGTGCTGCGCGAGCGGGCCGAGCGCGCCGAGGCCGAGGCGAACGAGCGGGCCGAGCGCCTGCGCGTGCAGGAGCGGCACCGCATCGCCGGCGAGATGCACGACGTGCTGGCCCACCGGATCTCGCTGGTCAGCCTGCAGGCCAGCGCCCTGGAGGTCCGGACCGACCTGCCGGCCGAGGTGACCGGGGCGGCGGCGGCGATCTGGCAGCAGTCGCACGACGCGCTGGAGGACCTGCGGGGGATCCTGGACGTGCTGCGGGCCGGCGGTGACGGGGTCGGCCTGCGCCCGCAGCCCGGCCTGGCCGACCTGGACCGGCTCTTCGCCGAGGGCCGCAGCGTCGGCGCCGTCGTGCACGTCGACCGGCGGGTCACCGGGGAGCCGTCCGACGTGGTCGGACGGACGGTCTACCGGCTCGTGCAGGAGGGCCTGACCAACGCGCGCAAGCACGCCCCGGGTGCGCCGGTGGACGTGCTGGTGGACCGCTCCGGGACCGGCGAGCTGTGGGTGCGGCTGCGCAACCCGTTGGTCAGCGGGCCCGGGACCGGGGTTCCGGGCAGCCACTCCGGCCTGCTCGGCCTCGCCGAGCGGGTCGAGCTGGCCGGCGGTCGCCTCTCGTACGGCGTGCAGCGTGTCCCGGAGGGCGGCGTGGTCTTCCAACTGGAAGCCTGGCTACCGTGGCCGACGTGATCAGAGTTCTGGTGGTCGACGACAACGCGTTGGTGCGGGCGGGACTCTGCGCGGTGCTGGGCGCCGCGGCCGACATCGAGGTGGTCGGCGAGGCAGCGGACGGCGCCGACGCGGTGACCGCGGTGCGGGCCCTGCGTCCGGACGTGGTGCTGATGGACATCCGGATGCCCGGTCTGGACGGGCTCTCCGCCACGGCCGAGGTGCGGGCGCTGGCGCAGCCACCCGCGGTGATCGTGTTGACCACCTTCGACACCGACGACCACATCCTGCGCGCGCTGCGGGCCGGCGCGAACGGCTTCCTGCTCAAGGACATGCCGCCCGGACAGATCCAGGATTCGGTCCGGGCGGTGGCGGCGGGGGAGTCGATGCTCTCGCCGGCGGTGGTGGGACGGCTCATCGACTACGTGGTGCGGGTGGAGGACCAGGACGAGCAGCAGGTCCGGGTGAACGCCGCGCGTCGGGCGATCGAGGGGCTGACCGACCGGGAGCGGGAGGTGGCCCGGTCGGTGGCCGCCGGCAAGTCCAACGCGGAGATCAGCGGCGAGTTGTTCATGAGCGTGGCGACGGTGAAGACGTACGTCTCGCGGCTGATGACGAAGCTGGGCTGCGCCAACCGGGTGCAGGTGGCGATCCTGGTGCACGAAGCGCGCGACTGAGCCGTCTACACAAGTTCACCACTTTGTATCAATCTGGCGTTTAGACGTCGTGTAGACGAGTCAAGTTCGCCTCCGGCATACTTCCGGCCTGGTTCACGTCGGAGCATTTTTATGACGGGGGAACGGGAATGGCTAATTCGATGAACACATCACATAGGCCGTCCGGTGCGGTCGCTGGCCGGGGTCGGCTCGCAGTCGACGGAAAAGCGATGACCAGGCGCACCGCGCTCACCATTCCGCACGATATGCCCATCGATGTGTGGCGTAACCTGGGCCGCCAGATATTCGTCATCACGGACTCCTCCGGCTGGTGGCTGGGGGACTGGTTGATCTTCGGCCAGGCGAACTTCCCGGACCGCTACAAGCGGGCCATCGCCGAGACCTCGCTGGACTACCAGACGCTGCGCAACTACGCCTGGGTCGCCCGGCAGTTCGCCCCGGAGCGCCGTCGCGAGCGGCTCAGCTTCCAGCACCACGCCGAGGTGGCCAGCCTCGACACCGACCAGCAGGACCTCTGGCTGACCCGCGCCGAGCAGTTCACCTGGTCGCGCAACGAGCTGCGCCGGCAGATCCGGGCCAGTAGGAACGGCGGTGAGCCGGCCGACCCGGTCGTGCAGATCCAGCTCAACCTCATCGCCGACCGCCGCCAGTTGTGGCAGCAGGCCGCGGAGGTGACCCAGCAGGACCTGATGGGGTGGATCGTCAACAGCCTGGACCGCGCCGCGGCCACCCAGATCGAGTCGCCGCCCGCCGTATCCTCCTGACCGACGGGGCACCTGTCACACCGACGAGCCAGGTGTGACAGGTGCCCGGCGCGGGACCGCCCCGGCCCGGGGCCGCCGACCTGGGTCAGCCGCCCAGCATGGGCAACACCGCGACGGCGACCGCCCGGCTGGTGTTTCTGGTGGCGTCCGCGATCGCCGGCTCGAAGGCGTTGACCGGGAGCCTGTTGGGCCAGACGACCTCCGTGTACGCGTACCCGCTGTCGTTGTTGTACGCCGTGCAGTAGAGGTAGTAGCTGACGACGTCGCCCTTGCGGGGCAACGGCAACGCCGGGTCGAAGTCGGGTGACCAGGAGCTGCAGGACGGCGGTGCGAGCTTCGGCACCAGCTGGGTGTTGGCCGAGCGCAGGGTGTTCGTCAGCCCGTCGGTGGTCAGGCCGGTCCGGGCCCGTGCCACCAGGGCGATCGGCGTCACGATGTTCATCGCGAAACCGAGCTGGTCCACGCCCGCCGGGTCGGTCAGGGCGGGGATCATGCTCTCGATCGCCACCGCGCAGCCGGTGGCGTCCTGGGCGAACCGCTGCATGTTGTCCGGCGTCATCCGCTCGATGTCGGCGAACTCGATCACGGCATGGTTGGCGCAGGCCCGGGTCTGCGCCACCGCGATCGTCTGGATCTGCGCCAGGATCTCGGTGCGCGCCGAGTTGACCGCGGTCAGGATCTGCCGGGTCGCCTCCTCGATCGCGGCCTGGGTGTTACCGGCGTTCACCCACGAACTGACCGCACTGATCGCTGCGGTGATCACCTGGGTCCAGGCGATCGCGTACGCCGGTCGGGCGCCGGTGGGCGCCACCACCACGATGGACAGCAGCGCGGCCAGCAGGACACGTACCGGCCGACTCCGGGCTCTCCTCTTGCCTTGGGTCATTCCTACTCCCTCTCGTCGGGGAGCCATCAGAGTCGGCCATCCGGTTGTCGGTGAGTGGCCGGTGCGGACACGCCGCGTCCCGGTACCGTGGTGCCGCCGGTCGGATGCACACTGCCGACCGCCCCGGCCGGACAGCACCGGACAGCCGGCGGCCGACCCGACCAGCGAGCGAGCGGAAGGTCCACGCCCGTGCCCGCCGACGATCCGGACGAGCTGCTCCGGCACTTCTGCGCTGATCTGCGGCTGCTCTGGACGCAGGCGCGGGGACCGAGCCTGCGGGTGGTGAGCGCCCGGGTCGGTCTCGGCAAGAGCCAGGTGGGCGCGATCCTCAACGGCACGGTTCGCCGGCCACCCGACTGGGACGTGGTGCGTCGCCTGGTGGAGTGCTTCCACGACCACGCGCGGGCGCACCACCGGCTGTCCCACCTGTCCCTGCGTACCGGCGTCGAGGAGACCTGGCGACCCCGGTACGCGATGCTCGAGTACGCCTTCCAGCGCCGGCGTACCCCGGCGGGTGGCACCGGTTCCCGCCCGCCGACGGCGTCCCGCCGGTGGCCGGTGCCCCGGCAACTCCCTCCGGTCGCCCGGCACATGGTGGGCCGGGCGGCCGAACTGGCCACGCTCGACCGGGCCGCCACGAGCTGCGGAAAGCCGGACGGGTCGGCCACCGTGGTCGTGATCGACGGTACCGCCGGTGTCGGCAAGACAACTGTCGCGCTGTGGTGGGCGCACCGGGCCGGCGGCCGGTTCCCCGACGGGCAGCTCCACGTCGACCTGGGCGGCTTCGACCCGAACGGCACCCGGGTCTCCCCCGAGAACGCCCTGCGGGGATTCCTCATCGCGCTGGGCGCCGACCCTCACCGGCTGCCGGACGACCTGTCCACGCGCGTCGCGCTCTATCGCAGCCTGCTGGCCGATCGTCGGGTGCTTGTGGTGCTGGACAACGCCTGCGACCCGGGCCAGGTTCGCCCGCTGCTGCCCGGGGGCCCCTCCTGCATGGCGCTGGTGACCAGCCGTAACCAGTTGACCGGCCTGGTCGTGGGCGAGGGCGCGCTGCCGCTGAGGCTGGAGTTGCCGACCGCCACCGACGCGGCGGAGCTGTTCGCGTCCCGGCTCGGCGCGGGCCGGGCAGCCGGGGAACCGGCGGCCGTGGCGGAGATCGTCGACCGCTGCGCCCGGCTGCCCTTGGCCGTGGCCATCGCCGCCGCCAGCGCGGCTGCCCGCCCCGACGAACCCCTCGCCGCGCTCGCCGGGCAGTTACGGACCGGTGCCGCGGTGCTCGACACGTTGTCCACAGGCGCCGACGGCGCCGATGTCCGCACCGCCTTCTCCTGGTCCTATCGACGGCTGAGCCCGATCGCCGCGACCCTGTTCCGGACGCTCGGGCTGCACCCCGGTCCCGACGTCACGGTGGCCGCCGCCGCCAGCCTCGCGGGCGTACCCGTGCGGCAGGTCCGGCCGGCCCTGGCGGAACTGGCCCGCGCGCACCTCGTCTCGGCGCCCCACCGGGACCGGTACCGAACGCACGATCTGCTGCGCGCCTACGCGATGGAGCTGGCCCGGGCCACCGATCCCGCAGCGCGTCGACGGACGGCGCAGGGGCGGCTTCTCGACCATCTGCTCCACACCGCCCACGCCGCCGGCCGGATGTTGGACCCGCAGCGTCACACCATCACGATTCCGCCGCCCGACGATGGGGTGACCGTGGCCGCCCTCAGCGACGAGGCCGCCGCGCTGGACTGGTACGCGGCCGAGGAGACCACCTTGGTCGCGGCGATCCACGGCGCCGCGGGCACCGGCTTTCACGCCCACGCCTGGCAAGTGACGTGGGCGTGCGAACCGATGCTGTACCGCCAGGTGCCCCGCCAGCAGTGGGCCGCCCTGCAACGGGTGGCGCTGGCCGCGGCGCGGCGGCTCGGTGACCCGCTGGCACAGGGCCACGCCCATCGCGGACTCGGTCGCGCCTACAGCAGCATCGACAACCGCAGACTCCGGGCCGGCATCCACTTCAACCGGGCCCTGCGGAACTTCGCCACCGCCGACCGGCCCGTCGACGAGGGCTACGTACGGTTCCACCTCAGCCTGCTCTGCGAGCGAGACGGCGAGTACCGGGCCGCGTTGGAGCACACCCGACGGGCGCTGGAACTCTTCGAGCGTGCCGGTCACCGTCCCGGGCAGGCCCGCGCGTACAACGGTCTGGGCTGGCAGCACGCGTTGCTCGGCGACTACGAGGTCGCGCTCGCCTCCTGCGCCCGCGCCCTCGACCTGATGCGCGCGGTCGGAGACCTGCTCGGCCAGGCCCAGGCCTGGGACAGCATCGGCTTCGCCCACCACGGGCTCCGGCGGTACGGGGAAGCGGTCACCGCCTACCGGCGCGCGCTGGCGCTCGTCCGCCGGATCGGTGAGCGCAACAACGAGGCGGAGATGTTGGTCCATCTGGGCGACACCCATGAGGCGGCCGGTTCCCCGGAGGCGGCCGGGCGCGCGTGGCGGCAGGCGCTCACCATTCTCGACGAGCTCGGCGCCTCGGAAGCGGCCGACGTCCGGGCACGGCTCGACGGAACCCCGCCCGTGTGGCCGGCAGCGCCCCCCGGCTGACGCGGACGGCGCCGAGCCGTGGCCACCCTAGCCGCGCACCCGCTCCTCCAGCCGGGGCACGACGCCGGCGGGCGTGGGCTGCGCCAGGATCTCGTCGCGCAACGCCGCCGCGCCGGCCCGGAAACCCTCCTCGTCGAGCAGTCGCGCCACCTGCCGCCGGACGGCGGCGCCGCCGACGTCGTCGGGACCCAGCACCACGGCAGCGCCGCGCGCGGCCAGCCGGCCGGCGAGCAGCGGCCCCTCGAAGTGGTACGGCAGGACCAGTTGCGGCACGCCGTAGCGCGCGACGGTGCTCACCGTGCCGAATCCGCCGTGGTTGACCACGACGGCGCACGTGGGCGCGAGGGCGTGCAGCGGGGCGAACCCGGTCAGCCGGACGTTCGCCGGCACGGGTCCGGCCGCCGTCGCCCCGGCGACCGTGGCGACGATCTCGACGTCCAGGTCGGCCAGGGCGTCCAGCACCTCGCCGACGGCGAAGGTGTAGCCGCCGAAGTGCTCGGTGGCGCTCAGGCCCAGCGTCAGGGCCACCCGGGGGCGGCTCGGCCGCTGCCACAGCCAGGCCGGGACGGCCGCGCGTCCGCCGTACGGCACGTACTGCATCGGCAGGTAGTCCACGCCGGGCGCGCGCAGGCGCAGTGACGGCGGTGACTGGTCCACGGTGAACTCGCCGTGCACCAGGTCCTCGGCGAAGTCCAGGCCGTAGCGCCGGCAGTAGCCGCCCAGCCAGTCCGCCAACGGGTCGGACGCGCCGTCCGGGCGGGTCCGGAGCCGCTGCCGGAAGTGCTGGTGGGTGACGCCGTACACGTCGGTGGTGAACAGGACCCGGCCGTGCCGGGCCCCGCAGGCGCGGGCGGCGATCGGGCCGGCGTAGGTGTTCGGCTCCCACAGCACCAGGTCCGGACGCCACTGCCGGCAGAAGTCGACCAGGCCGCCGACGAGCGGCTGGTTCTGGAGTTGGAACTCCCAGCGGACGAAGAGCCGGTACGCCTCGAGGTCCTCGGCCCACCGGCTGTCGTCCGGGCCGTGCTCGGCGATGTGGTACGGCGGTGGCAGCCCGCGCCGGTGCTCCTCCCGCTCGTCCGCGCTGATCGCCCGGTTGACCTCGACGTCGCGTCCCACCGGGACGGCGGTCAGGCCGGCCTCCTCGACCAGCGTGGTGAGCCGCGGCAGGCTGGCGATCCGCACCTCGTGGCCGGCGGCCCGGAGCGCCCACGCCAGCGGCACGAGTTTGAGCACGTGGGTCGGCTCGGGGATGGACGTGATCAGGACGCGCATCGCTGCTCCCGCGTGGCGCGGTGGTGCTCGACCCGCCGTTCCAGCTCCGTCACGAGGTCGTTGGGCGAGGGCAACGCCCGGATCTCGTCCCGCAGCGCGGCGGCCCGGGACGCGAACCGGGGCTCGTCGAGCAGTCGCCGCACCGCCGCCCGGATCGCCTCGGGGGTCGCCTCCTGCGGCCGGACGACCAGGGCGGCACCCTGCTCGGCGGCGCGGCGGGCGAGTTCCGGCTCGTCGAAGTCGAACGGCAGGGTCAACTGCGGGACACCGGCGACCGCGCAGGTCAGCAGCGTCCCCGGGCCGGCGTGGTTGATCACCACCGCGCAGGTCGACACCAGGGCGTGCAGCGGCGCCCAGTCGACCAGCCGGACGTTCGCCGGCACCGCGGTCAGCTCCGCCTGGTTCTTGGTCGGCACGGTGGCGACGACCTCGACGTCGAGGTCCGCCAGCGCGTTCAGCACGTCCTGCAGGTCGACGGCGTAGCCGTTGAACCGGTCGGTCGCGGTGATGCCGAGGGTGACGGCGATGCGCGGCCGTTCGGGCTTGTCCCACAGCCACTTCGGCACCACCGTGGCGCTCGCGTAGGGGATGTACTGCACCGGCAGGTAGTCGTGGCCGGCGGCGCCCAGGCTCAACGATCCGGGGAGCTGGTCGATGGAGAACTGGCCGGTGATGAGTTCCTCGGAGAACTCGAAGCCGTGCTTGCGCGCGAATCCGCCGAGCCACCGGGCCATCGGGTCCTCCCGGTCGGTCGCCGGTCGCCGCGCGGCGAGGTCGAGGTAGATCTCCCGGGCCGCGCCGAACACGTCGATGCTCCACAGCAGACGGCCGTGTGCCGCGCCGCACGCCTGGGCGGCGAGACCGCCGGCGTAGGTGGTCGGCTCCCACAGCACCAGGTCGGGCTGCCACTGCCGGGCGTACGCCACCAGGTCGGCGATCATCGGGAAGTTGTCGGTGACGTGCCAGCCGCCGCCGTGGTAGCGGGTGGTGAACGCCTCGTAGCCGTCGCGCATCGCCGCCCAGTCCCGGCTCTCGGGCGGCAGGACCGGCGCGTCGTAAGGCGCCGGCAGGTCGGGGCGGCCGGCCTCCCGTTCGTCGACGTGCAGCGCGGCGATGCGCCAGGCGCCCCGGTTGCGGCCGATCGGCACCGCGGCCAGGCCGGTGCGGGTGATCTGCTCGGTCAGCTCGGGTTGGCTGGCGAAGCAGACCTCGTGCCCGGCGGTGCGCAGGGCCCAGGCGACGGGCGCCATCATCTGGAGGAATGTGCGCTCGGAGCAGGAAGTCACCAGCACGCGCATGATTTCTCCTTCGGAGGTCGGTCGAGATCGCGCCGGCGCGGGCCCGATCCGTCATTGCCCTCGCCATTGCGCACATGGTGCGTCGGGGCCGTCCGCCGAGCAATGTCGCGCATTTGTCGACGTGCGTTTCCCATGCGGCCGGGCCGGGTCGAGAATAGGAGAGGGCGACGGCGTCGGCCAGGATCTGTCTCGCTGGCGGGACGTCACCACGACGGCGCGTCGACGCGACCGTGTCCGCCGTTCCCGCATTTTTCCTGCTGGTCACCGGGTCGATCGGCCGTCGCGCTCGGCTGCGGCCCGAGCTCGCTGATCTCGTACGCGTCCGGATAGGTCTTCGTCCTGATCCCGGCGGCGAACAGCGGTGTCTTCGGCGGGGCGCCGAGCCACCGTTGCAGCCGGGCCCGCAGGGTGAGCGCCACGTGCAGGCCGGCCCGGACCGGCCACGCCGGCGCGCCGACCCGCGTCGCGCGCCGCAGCCGCCCGTCGTACATGGCGCTGACCAGCCCGTCGCCGAGCGGCGCGAGAGGTCGGGGGATCCGGCCGAGCAGCAGCGACCGGGTCGCGCGCTCGATGGCCGCGGCGTCGTCGTTGGGTGTGAGGTGAGCGGCGTCGTACGCGTCGAACCAGGTCTCGAACTCCTCGTAGGTGCCCGGGATGTCGGTGATGCCCATTCGTCGGCCCAGCTCCCGGTAGAACAGGTGGGTCGCCCGCCGCTCGTGGCAGCAGGGGCGGCGCCAGCCGTACCGCTGGAGCCACCGGGTGGGGATGACCACCAGGCAGCCGAGGACGTAGAGGTAGTCCTCGTTGGGGATGTCGTAGGGGCGGTGGATCTGGTTGACCCGGCGCAGCGCCTCTCGGCCGCGGGGCTGGTCGAAGCCGTTGAGCACCATCTCGTACATCAGCAGGCCGGTGTCGTCGACGCGCTTCTGGGTGCGTTCGGTCAGCTCACCGGTGGCGGTGTGCACCGCGGCGATGGTGGGGATGGAGAAGGACCGGTTGAACGCGAGGTTCAGCCCGAGCTTCATGTCCCAGGGGAACTCCAGCCGCAGCATGGTCTGGTAGATGTCCAGCCAGTCGCGCTCGGGGTCCAGCGTGCGGATCCGGGTCAGGTTCGCGTGGCGCCGTCTCATCGGGAGGCATCTCCAACCCGGGGGTTCGGGGCGTCCCGGGCGGCGGCGAGGGTGCGGGCCACCACGGGGGAGCGGGTGTACGCGGTGGTGACCTGGGCCAGCCATCCGATCTCGCCGGCGTAGCCGCCTTCGGGGCGGTGCAGCTCGTCCGCGGGCTGGGGGACCGCGGCCATGAGCCTGGCCCGGTGGCGTCGCAGGGCGCAGGCGAGGTGCGCGGCCTCGACGTTGGCCCGCAGCTCGTCGACGGTCAGGCCGGCCTGTCCGGCGAACCGCTCGGCCAGTTCGGTTACCTTGACGTCCGTGTACGGGCGCAGGGCGAGGCGACCGTCGCGGATCTCGGCCACGCGGCGGGTCAGGGCGTAGTCGATGTCGCGGGCGGCGCTGAGGGGTCGGCGCAGGCTGGGGTCGAGTTCCAGCTCCGGCAGGGCGGCGACGAGGTCCCGCCACAGCGGTTCGAGCTGCCGGTACGAGCGGTAGTCGTCCCAGCGTCGGGTGATGGTGAAGATCGGCCCCCACGCCGGCATGGTGAGGCCGACCATCATGAGCAGCGCGGCGATGGTGACCAGGACGGCGGCGACCTGCCGTTCGCCGGCCGGTTGGTAGCCGGACCAGTAGGCGATGAGGTAGATGATCTTGTTGGTGCTGTAGAGCAGCGCGAAGGCGGCGCCGACGGCGGTGAGGCGGAGGCCGCGGCGCAGCCACGGCCGCCCGCAGATGCGGGCGAATCGCCAGCACAACCGCGTGATGTCGGTGCAGTAGGCGAAGAAGCCGACCAGCATGAAGATCAGCAGGTACGCGGTGACGACGGGATCCCGCGCGTACTCGACGGTCAGGAGCACCGGCTGGTCGTAGGCGAGCGTGCAGGCGAACAGGGCGACCATGGCGAGGAAGGCGCTGCTGGTGACCCAGACCCAGATGCGGCTGCGGGCTGCCGCCCTCGCCGGGGGGAGGGAGAGGTGCAGCAGCATGTGCTCGGCGCTCGCGGCGATCGTCATGGCACAGCCGTGGGACATGACCTTGGCCAGGTTCGGTAGCCCGGACGCCGAGTCGATGCCGGCCGCGACGGGCGGGATGGCGAGGGTGATCCCGGCGGCGAAGGCACCGAGCGCCACGCAGATCGCGCCGCGGGCCGGGCTCGGCTGCCGCCGCTGGAGCCGCAGCATGTAGCCGAAGGCGAACCAGCCACCGACGGCGCAGACGGTGTAGAGGACGGTGTCCATCTCGGCTACCAGTCGGGGTGTTCGAGCGAGCGCCGGAGGCGGCCGTACAACTCGGTGTGTCGGTCGTCCAGCGGTGAGTCCGGCTCGGCCTCGTGGCCGGCGCGGGCCCGGCGTAGTAGTAGTGAGCCGATCATTTCGGCTTCGCGTTCTTCGGCGGCGGCGTAGTTGCTGCGGCCGAGGCTGCGTTGGACCAGTTGTGGGTCGAGGTCGGGTAGGAGGAGGCGGGAGGCGTCGGGGTCCAGGGCCGTGGTGGCGTGGTGGCCGGCGAGGAGGTGGCCGAGTTCGTGTCCGATGATGAGGAGTTGGTGCAGGGGTGAGGTGTCCTGTTCGTAGAAGATGGCGTCGAAGTCCCCGGTGGGTACGTACATGCCGCAGACGGTGAGGGCGGGGAGTCGGATGGGCATCAGGTGGATGGGTCGGCCGCGTCGTTCGCCGAGCAGGTCGCACAGTCGCTGGATGTCGAATGGTGTGGGTATTTCCACTTCGGCGGCGATCTGTTCGCAGCGTTTGCGTAGTCGGTGTAACTTCACGTCAACGTTCCCCCACTCGTCGGCGTACTGCCACACAAGGATCATCACGGCTATCTGCGGTTGTCTGGCGTGGTGCTCGTCCCGCCCGCGTCGGCGACGGCTCGTAGCCGGGCGACCATCTGTTCGACGAGGTGGGTGTCTCCTGCGGAGAGGCCGTTGTCGGCGAGGACCTGGCGCAGCGCGACCTGTTTGACGTCCATTCGGCGTAGTTCGCGGAGCAGGGTGATCTGTTCCTGGATTCGTCGGGCCGCCGCGTCGTCGACGAAGTAGCCGGAGCTGACGCCGAAGGCGGAGGCGAGGGCGCGTACGTGGGAGGTGCGGGGGTCGCGTGCCACGCCGCGGCGTAGTTCTCCGATGTAGGCGGCGCTGATGGAGACGCCGGTCTCGGCGGCAGTGGCGTTGATCTTGTCGGCGATCTCCTTGTTGGTGTAGCGGCGGCCGGGTTCGTCGGACTCGCCGAGTTCCTCAGGTGTCGGGCGGATCCGGTCGAACAGGTACTCCAGCCGGGCGGCCAGGGTGTCGAGGGATGGCAGCTCCTGCTCCGCGCGCCGATCGTCGACCATGAATTCCAACCCTCCAGCGACCAAACAACAGTGTCGCAGATACCAGCGCCGGCAAAACAGGCGCTGATACATGCACGTGGCGCACGCCACCAGCGACACGTCGCCGCGCGGCGCCTGTGCGCGGGCGCGGCACACCACCGCCGTTCGCCGGTCTGCCGTGGGCGCGGCCCCGATCGTTGCGTTACCGGCGGATTCCCGGACCGGGGGAGGTTCCCGTGCCCGCCGCACGGTCGAGGCCGGTTTCGTGCGCGACGGACCAGGCCTGGGCGACGAGACGGTCGACGACGTCGCGGTCCGGCAGGGTGCCGGGTCGCGCGGCGTTCGCGGGTGTGTCGAGCGCGCGGCGGTACACGCCCTCCAGGATGATGGCGACCTTCCACAGGCCGAGCACGTGCCAGAAGGGAAGTGCCGTCAGGTCCCGGCCGGAGCGTTCGGCGTAGACCGCGGTGATCTCGGCGCGGGACGGGAAGCCGGGCAGGCGGGAGGCGTTGAACAGGCCCAGCGGCGGGTCGTCCGGCTCCTGCCAGTACGCCAACAGGCTGCCGAGGTCGGCCAGCGGGTCGCCGAGCGTGGAGAGTTCCCAGTCCAGCACCGCGCGGACGGTGCCGGAGGAGGGATCCACGATCAGGTTGACCAGGTGGAAGTCGCCGTGCACGAGCACCAGGTCACCGGGCTCGGGGACCCGGTCCCGGAGCAGGTCGGTCAGCTTCTCCAACTCGGGCAGCTCACGGGTGCGGCTCTCGGCCCACTGCCGGGACCACCGCCGCAACTGCCGCTGCGCGTACGGGGCGTGGCTGGCCAGGTCGTCCAGCCCGACCTCGGCCGGGTCGACGGCGTGCAGGTCGGCGAGGACCCGGCCCAGTTCCAGGCCGACGGCGCGGCGCAGGTCGGGGGCCATCGCCTCGGCGGTCTCCACCCGGTCCACCACGAGGCCGTCGACGTGCTTGACGACCAGCACCGGAACGTCCGCGACCCGGTCGTCGCGGCACAGGCCCAACACGCCGGGGACCGGTACGCCGGTCCGGTCCAGGGCGGTCAGGATGCGATGCTCGCGGGCGACGTCGTGTGCCGAGGCGAGCAGGTGTCCGAGTGGCGGGCGGCGGGCCACCCCGCGCCAGCCTGCCGCATCGGTCAGCAGATAGGTCAGGTTGGACTGGCCGAGGCCGATCCGGTTCGCGGTCAGCGGCTCGACGACTTCCTGTCCCGCCTGCCGCAGCCAGTGCCCGAGCGCGGTGACATCAAGCGCCATCTCAGGCACCGACCGGCTCGACGGCGGTGCCGGTGAGCAGTTGTCCACCGTCGACGAGGACCGTCTCCCCGGTGATCCAGGACGCCGCGCCGGAGGCCAGGAACGCCACCAGCTCCGCCACGTCGTGGGGTTCACCGATCCGCCCGAGCGGGGTCGCCGCGTTCACGCCGGTCTCGTTCTCCTTCCACAGCGCCTCGGCCAGGCGGGTCCGGACCACGCCGGGCGCGACGGCGTTGACCCGCACGCCGGGTGCCAGCTCCAGGGCCATCTGCCGGGTCAGGTGGATCAGCGCCGCCTTGGAGACGTGGTAGAGGCCGAGATCGGGGCTCACCGACAGCCCACCCAACGACGCCACGTTGACGATCGCGCCCCCGTTGTCGCGCATCCACAGCCGCCAGGCCAGCGAGGTCCACAGCAGTGGACCCCACAGGTTGACGTCCACCAGTTTGGTGAAACGACCGTGGTCCTGCTCGACCAGCGGCCCGAAGGCCGGGTTGGTCCCGGCGTTGTTCACCAGCACGTCGATCCGTCCGAAGCGCGCCAGGGTGGCCTCCAGGCAGGCTCGGGCCCGCTCCTCGGAGGTGACGTGCGCGCCGAAGCCGAACGCCCGATCGCCGAGCGTGGCGGCGGCGGCCTCGGCGGCCTCGGCGGTACGGGCGGTGAGCACCACGTTCCCGCCCCGGTCGTGCCAGTGGCGGGCGACCGCGAGACCGATGCCGCGCGACGCGCCGGTGACCACTGCGGTCCGGCCCTCGAAAGAATCCTGCACGCGATCGCTCCTTGTTCTTCGGGCCCGCCGGATCAGGGGACGAGCAGGGAGACGGCGGCGACCACGCACGCCGGCGGTCCGCCCGTCTCCAGATCGATCTGGATGTCCGAGGTGACCTGGAAGCCCCGGCGGGCCTCGCGTACCCCGGTGAGGGTGACCCCGGCGCGGATCCGCGAGCCGACGGGGACGGGGGCGGGGAACCGCA
Organism: Micromonospora sp. WMMD975; assembly: GCF_029581215.1. NCBI lineage: Bacteria > Bacillati > Actinomycetota > Actinomycetes > Micromonosporales > Micromonosporaceae > Micromonospora > Micromonospora sp. WMMD975. The sequence continues at coordinate 3,250,591 of NZ_CP120739.1, read as the reverse complement.
GCCGGTCCGAGCCGTAGTTCACGCCCATGCTCATCCCGTCCACCCGATAGACCTGCGCGACCAGGGTGGGGATCAGCGACAGGGTGAGGAAGCCGTGCGCGATGGTGGTGCCGAAGGGCCCGGCGGCGGCCCGTTCCGCGTCCACGTGGATCCACTGGTGGTCGCCGGTGGCCTCGGCGAACGTGTCGACCTGCCGCTGGGTGACGAGGTGCCAGTCGCTGTGACCCAGGTGCTCGCCGACGGCCGCGCGCAGCTCGTCGATGCCGGTGAAGACCCTCATCCCTGCGGCCCACCCGCCACGTCGAGCACCTGACCGCTGATGTAGCCGGCCCGCTCGCTCAGGAAGAACGAGACCGCTTCGGCGACGTCCTGCGGCTGTCCCACCCGGCGCACCGGGATCCCGGCGGCGGCGTCGGCGATCAGCTCGTCGAACGGGCGGCCGATCCGGCGGGCGGTGGCGGCGGTCATCTCGGTCTGCACGAAGCCCGGCGCGACCGCGTTCGCGGTGATCCCGAACGGGCCGAGTTCGATGGCGAGTGTCTTGGTCAACCCCTGCAACGCCGCCTTCGCCGCCGAATAGTTCACCTGGCCACGGTTGCCGTACGCCGAGGTGCTGGAGAGCGAGACGATCCGCCCCCACCGCTGCCGGACCATGTGCGCCTGGACCGCCCGGCTCATCAGGAAGGCGCCCCGGGCGTGCACCCCGAGGACGGTGTCCCAGTCCGCGGTCGACATCTTGAACAGCAGGTTGTCGCGCAGGACGCCGGCGTTGTTCACGAGCGCCACCGGCGGGCCCAGCCGCTGCGCGACCTGCTCGACACCGGCCTCGACGGCGGTCTCGTCGGACACGTCCGCGACCACCGGGCACGCCGGGACGCCCCGCTCGCCCAGGTCGGCCACCGTCCGCTCGCAGCCCTCGGCGTCGAGGTCCCAGACGGCCACCGCGTAGCCGTCCGCGCCGAGCCGGTCGGCCACGGCCGCCCCGATGCCACGTGCCGCTCCGGTGACCACGGCCACCTTGCGCTCAGTCATTCCGGACCACCGTTTCCGCGTCGTCGAACCGCTTCTGGAGTTTGCGCATGCCGGCCAGCCAGGCGTCGGTGCGGCCCGCCCGGGTCTCGTAGTACCGCTGCACCTCGGGGTGCGGGAGGATGAGGAACCGGTCGTCGTGCAACGCCTCCCAGACCACCTCGGCGACCTGCTCGGGCTCCAGCGCCGCGTCGTGGCTGAGCAGGTCCCGGAACTCGCCCGAGTCGTCGAGCATCTTCGTCCGTACCCCCTGCGGGCAGATCGCCTGCACGGTGACGCCGCGATGCCCGTAGGTGACCGCCAGCCACTCCGCGAACGCGACGGCCGCGTGTTTCGACACCGAGTACGGCGCGCTGCCGAGCATGGTGAGTAGTCCCGCCGCGGAGGCGGTCACCACGAATCGACCGCCGCCGGACTCCAGCCAGCCGGGGATCAGCGCGCGGGCCGCGCGGACGTGGGCCATGACGTTGACCTCGAGCGCGGTGTGCCAGTCGGCGTCTGGTGTCTCGATGCCCTTCCCCACGCCGGATCCGGCGTTGGCGAAGAAGACGTCGACGTGGCCGGCGGCGCTCAGCAACCGCGCGACGCCCTCGTCGGTCGAGGCGTCCCCGCCCACCGCCACGCCGCCGACCTCGGCCGCGACCCGTGCGGCCGCGTCCGTGTCCAGGTCGCCGACGACGACGCGGGCGCCCTGGGCGGCCATTTTCCGGGCGATCGCCCGACCGATACCGTTGCCGCCGCCGGTGACCACCACGCACCGGTCGCGGACCAGATCCTGTTCACTCATGCGTACGTCCTCAGGAGGGGTTGTTGACCAGCACGACCTTGCCGACGGTGCGGCGGTCGCCGAGGCTGGCCAGGGCGGACGGGGCGGCGCTCATCGGGAGCACCTCGCTGACCAGCGGGTCGACCAGGCCCTTGCGCCACAGCTCGATCAGCCGTTCGTGGGTCCGGGCGATCACGTCTGGCTTCTTGACGTGGTACAGCCCCCAGTAGAGGCCGACCACGCTGTAGTTCTTGATCAAAGCGTGATTCGTCGGGGCCTGGGCGATCCGGCCGCCGGCGAAGCCGACCACCACGATCCGGCCCTCGAAGGCGACGCACCTGCGGCTCTTGTCGAAGACGTCGCCGCCGACCGAGTCGTAGACGACGTCGGCGCCGGCCCCGCCGGTGACCTCCTTGACCACCGGCACGAAGTCCTCGGCCAGGTAGTCGACGACCACGTCCGCGCCGAGGTCCCGGCAGACCCGTACCTTGTCCGGCCCGCCCGCCGTGGCGATCACCCGGGCGCCCGCCGCCTTGCCGATCTGGATCGCCGCGGACCCCACGCCGCCGGCGCCGGCGTGCACCAGGAGCCACTCGCCGGCCTCCAGACGGGCGCGGGTGTGCAGGCCGACGTACCCGGTCTGGTAGGTGATCAGCATCGACGCCGCCTTCTCGGCGGGCAGGTCGTCCGGGATCGCGAACACCCGGTGCGGCGCGACGACCACCTCTTCGGCGAGCCCGCCGTGGGGCAGTTCGGGCGCGGCAAGCACCCGTTCGCCGGCCCGCGGCCCGTCCACGACACGCCCGCACACCTCCGCGCCGGGGGTGAACGGCAGTTCCGGCTTGTCCTGGTATTCGCCTCGGCAGAGCAGGACGTCGGGGAAGTTCAGGGCCACCGCCTCGACCGCGACCCGAAGGGCCCCGTCGGGTGCCGGGGGCACCGGCACGTCGGTCCACTCCAGGACATCCACGGGCTCGCCCAGCCGGGTCACCTGCCACGCCTTCATCCGACTCCTCCTTCTCTTCCCGGCCCGGTCACCAGGCCGGTACCAGGGGTCGCTTCTTCCCGGCCCGGGGTGCGGGCGGCGGAGCCGCGTCCAGCACCCCGGTGATCCGGGCCCGAGTCTGCGCCGGGTCGATCACGTCGTCCACCTCGAAGACGCTCGCGATGTTCAGGGCGCTGCCGCGCTCGTACATCTGCGCCACCAGCCGCTGGTAGAGCGCCTCGCGTTCGCCGGGGTCGGTGACCGCGTCCAGTTCCTTACGGAAGCCGAGCCGGACCGCGCCCTCCAGGCCCATGCCGCCGAACTCGCCGGTGGGCCAGGACAGCGTCAGCTCCGGCTCGTAGAAGCCGCCTCGGGCCATGGCCTGCGCGCCCAACCCGTACCCCTTGCGCAGCACCACGGTGACCATCGGCACGGTCAGGCTGGCCCCGGCCAGGAACATCCGACCGAAGTGCCGCACCTGGGCGCTCTCCTCGGCGGCCGGGCCGACCATGAAGCCAGGTGTGTCGCAGAGCGAGACGATCGGCAGGTCGAACGCGTCGCACAACTCCATGAACCGGGCCGCCTTGCTGCCGCCCTCGGCGTCGATCGCACCGCCGAGGTGGCGCGGGTTGTTGGCGATGAGCCCCACCGGGCGGCCCGCGATCCGGACCAGCGCGGTGATCATTCCGACGCCGTGCTCGCGCCGCAGCTCCAGCACCGAGTCCCGGTCGGCCAGCGTGTCGAGCACGGCGCGGACGTCGTAGGTACGCCGTCGGTTCTCCGGCACCGCGTGTCGCAGCGGACGCTGGTCCGGCGCCTCCCAGTCCTCGGTCCGGCCCTGGAAGTAGGAGAGGTACCGGCGGGTGGCCCGCACCGCCGCCGCGTCGTCGGGGACCACCAGGTCGACCACGCCGTTGGCGGCGTGCACGGAGGTCGGGCCGATCTCCTCCGGCCGGTACACGCCGAGGCCGCCGCCCTCGATCATCGCCGGCCCGGCCATCCCGATGTTCGCGTCCGGGGTGGCGACGATGAAGTCGCTGCACGCGACCAGGGCGGCGTTGCCGGCGAAGCACCTGCCGGTCACCACCGAAACCGTCGGCACCAGCCCGCTGAGCCGGGCGAGCAGCGCGAACGCCCGGGTGTCCAGGTTCGCCACCCCCGGGTTCTCGGTGTCGCCCGGCCGGCCGCCGCCGCCCTCGGCGAACATGACGACCGGCCACCGGTGGCGTTCGGCCAGTTCGAAGAGGCGGTCCTTCTTGCGGTGCCCGTTGTAGCCCTGGGTGCCCGCCAGCACGGTGTAGTCGTAGGCCATCACCACGCAGCCGGTGCGGTTGATCTGTCCGACGCCGGCCACCAGGCCGTCGGCGGGCGTCCGGTCGATCAGGTCGTCGAGGCTGCGCCGGGCCCGCTGGCCGGCCAGGACCAGCGAGCCGTACTCGGTGAAGCTGCCGGGGTCGCAGAGGTCGGCCAGGTTCTCCCGGGCGGTGCGGTGCCCGCGGTCGTGCCGCTTCGCCACCGCGTCCGGCCGCGCCTCGTCGCGGGTCTTGCGCTGCCGGTCCAGGACGCGCCGCAGGTCGGGGCGGATCAGGTCGGGGTCGGACTCGGCGGCGGTCTCCTCCGTCGTGGCGGTGGCGTCGGCGACCACCAGCGAGGCGAGCAGCGTGCCGGCCCGCACGGTCTGGCCGACGGTGACCGGCAGCCGGTCCACCACGCCGCTGACGCCGGCCTCGACCTGGTGTTCCATCTTCATCGCCTCGAGCACGACGAGGACCGACGTCGCGGTCACCCGGTCGCCCTCGCCGGCGGGAACCGCGATGACCGTGGCCTCCATCGGGGTCCGGACGGCGAGCGTGCCGTCGTCCGGTTCCGGCTCGGCGGCGGCGAGCGGGTCGACGTCGACGCCGGGGAACCACAGCGGCTCGACGTCCGGCGCGGCGGCCAGTTCGGCGGCGTGCTCGTCGAGGAAAGCGGTGGTGGCGCTGCCGTCGGTCGCCTCCGGGTGCGCCAGCAGCCGCGCCAGGACGCCGAGGTTCGTGTCCACCCCCTCGACGCGGAACTCCGCGAGCGCCCGGGACGCCCTGCGCCGCAGGACGGCCGGGTCGCCCCCGGGTTCGTGCACGACCACCTTGGCCAGCATCGAGTCGTACCCGGCGCCGACGCGGTAGCCGGCGTAGCCGTGGGTGTCGGTGCGTACGCCCCGGCCGGCGGGCGGGTCGAAGGCGGTGAGGACGCCGGTGGCGGGCAGGCTGCCGCCGTCGGCGCGGACCGTCTCCGTGGTCACGCGTAGCTGGATCGCCGTTCCGGCCGGTTCGGGCGCGGGACCGGCCAGTCCGACCGCGGCGAGGTCCGCGCCGGCCGCCAGGCGCAGCTGGATCTCCACGAGATCGACGCCGAACACCTGCTCGGTCACGGTGTGCTCCACCTGCAACCGCGGGTTGGCCTCCAGGAAGACGAAGTCGTCGGCGCCGACGAGGAACTCGACCGTGCCGACCCCGCGGTAGCGGAGACCGGCGGCCAGGCGTACCGCCGCGTGGTGCAGGGCGGCGCGTAGCTGCGGGGCCAGCGCGGGCGCCGGGGCCAGCTCCACCACCTTCTGCCGGCGGCGCTGGAGGCTGCAGTCCCGGTCGCCGAGGGCGGTGGCCGCTCCGGTGCCGTCGCCGACGATCTGGACCTCGATGTGCCGGCGGCCGGTGAGCAGCCGCTCGGCGTACAGGGTGCCGTCGCCGAACGCGCCGAGCGCCTCGGACCGGCAGCGCTCGAACGCGGCGGCCAACTCCGCCGGGTCGGTGACCGGCCGCATCCCGCGCCCGCCGCCCCCGGCCACCGCCTTGAGCATGATGCCCTCCGGTGCGGCGGCCAGGAACTCCATCGCCTCCGGCGGGGTGGCCGGCCCGGTCGCCGGCACGACGGGGAGGCCGGCGGACTCCGCCGCCGCGCGGGCCGCGGTCTTGTCGCCGAGCACCCGCAGCACCTGCGGGGCCGGACCGACGAACGTCAGCCCGGCGTCGGCGCAGCGGCTCGCGAAGTCGGCGTTCTCGCTGAGAAACCCCCAGCCGGGGTGCAGGGCGGTGGCCCCGACCGACCGGGCGGCCTCGATCAGCGCGCTCTGGTCGAGGTACGCGGCGACCCCGGCGCCGGGCAGCGGCACGGCCCGGTCCGCCCGGCGTACGTGCAGGCAGCGCTCGTCGTCGGCGGCGTACACGGCCACCGACGGCACGGCGAGGTCGGCGAGCGTCCGTAGTACGCGAACGGCCACCTCGCCCCGGTTGGCCACCAGCACGCGGTCCGGGTAGGTCCCCACGGTCAGCTCCTCCGCCTCGTCACGTCCGTCGCCATCGTGCCGCTCAGGCAGACGTCTGCGCCCGCAGTTCCGCGCGGGCGATCGAGCGCCGGTGCACCTCGTCCGGGCCGTCGGCGAACCGCAGGGTGCGCTGGTGGGCGTACATGCTGGCCAGCGGGGTGTCCGGTCCGAGCCCGGCGGCGCCGTACGACTGGATGGCGTAGTCGAGCACGCGGAGCGCGACGTTCGGCGCGATGACCTTGATGCCGGAGATCTGGGTCCGGGCGGCCTTGTTGCCCTGGGTGTCCATCAGCCAGGCGGTGTAGAGCGTGTACAGCCGCGCCTGGTCGATCTCGATCCGCGCGTCGGCGATCCACCGCTGGATCTGACCCTGCTCGGACAGCGGGCCGCCGAAGGCCACCCGGGACGTCACCCGCTGGCAGAGCAACTCCAGGGCACGCTCGGCCGCCCCGATCGACCGCATGCAGTGGTGGATCCGACCCGGGCCGAGTCGCGCCTGCGCGATCGCGAAGCCGCCGCCCTCCTCGCCCAGCAGATTGGTCGCCGGCACCCGGACGTTGTCGAACGTGATCTCGCAGTGCCCCTCCTGGTCCTGGTAGCCCAGCACGGTGAGGCTGCGGACGATGGTGACGCCGGGGGTGTCGAGCGGCACGAGGACCATGCTCTGCTGCCGGTAGGTGGGGCCGTCCGGGTCGGTCTTGCCCATCACGATGGCGAGCCGGCAGCGGGCGTCACCGGCGCCGGAGATCCACCACTTGTGCCCGTTGATCACGTACTCGTCGCCGTCGCGGACGATCGAGCACTGGATGTTGCGGGCGTCGGAGCTGGCCACGGCCGGCTCGGTCATCGCGAAGCAGGACCGGATCTCGCCCTCCAGCAGCGGGTGGAGCCATCGCTCCTTCTGCTCGTCGGTGCCGAACATGGTGAGCAGTTCCATGTTCCCGGTGTCCGGGGCGGAGCAGTTCAACGCCTGCGACGCGATGTGCGAGCGGCCCAGGATCTCGGCCAGTGGCGCGTAGTCGAGGTTGGACAGCCCCTCGGTCCACTGGGTCTTGTGCGGCAGGAACAGGTTCCAGAGTCCGCGGGCGCGTGCCTCGCGCTTCAGCTCCTCCATCACCGGAGGGAAGAAGTGCGGGTCACCGCTGTCCGCGAGCTGTCGCTGGTACACCGGCTCGGCCGGATAGACGCACTCGTCCATGAACGTCTGCAGGGTCTGGCGCAGCGCGGCGGAGGTCGGCGAGTAGGCGAAGTCCATGGGGAGCTCCAAGGGTCGATCGGACCGGCCGGAAGTGGAGGTGGGTCCGGGTCGCTGGCGATCCGGGTGGTTGCGTCGGCCCGGTGACGGTGCTCAAATTAGATCCGACGTCGACGTCGGCGTCAAGAAATTGGACGGGTCCGTCCGCGGATCTCGCCAGGACGAAGGAGACGACGTGGCGCCAGCCCGGGAAGCAGTCATCGTGGCCACCGCACGGACGCCCATCGGTCGTGCGTACAAGGGGTCGCTTCGCCAGGCGCGGCCGGACGACCTGGCCGGTTTCGCGATCGCGCGGGCCCTGGAGCAGGTCCCGGCGGTCACCCCCGACCAGATCGGCGACGTCATCGTCGGCACCGCGAACCCGGCGGGGGAGCAGGGCCTGAACATCGGCCGGTTGGCGGCGCTGCTCGCCGGGCTGCCCAACACCGTCACCGGAACCACCGTCAGCCGGGGCTGCGCCTCGTCGCTTGACGCCATCCGGATCGCGGCCAACGCGATCATGGTCGGCGAGGGCGACGTCTACGTGGCCGGCGGCGTCGAGAGCGTCTCCCGTACCCCCAGCGCCCACATCGACGACGCGGCGATGAACCCCCGGTTCGGCGTCGACCCGTTGCCGGACGCCTACATCACCATGGGGCGCACGGCCGAGAACGTGGCCGAGCGCTTCGACATCTCCCGCGCCCGGATGGACGAGTACGCCAAGCTCTCCCAGGACCGCGCGGTCGCCGCCCGCGACCAGGGCTTCTTCGCCCGGGAGATCAGCCCGTACCCACTGGCTGACGGCACCGTCGTGGCGCAGGACGACTGCCCGCGCGCCAACGTCGACCTCGACGTGCTGGCCGGCCTGCCCACCCCGTTCCGGGCCGACGGGCGGGTCACCGCGGGCAACTCCTGCCCGCTCAACGACGGGGCGGCGGCGGTCGTGGTGATGTCCGCCGAGCGCGCCCGCAACCTGGGGATCGAGCCCCTGGCGCGGATCATGGGCTTCGCGGTCACCGGTCTGGCACCGGAGATCATGGGGGTCGGCCCGATCGAGGCGGTGCGCCGGGTGCTCGACCGCACCGGCCTGGCCATCGGAGACGTCGACGTGCTGGAGCTCAACGAGGCGTTCGCGGCGCAGGTGCTGGCGGTCGCGGACACCCTGAAGATCTCCGTCGCGGACCAGCTCAACCCGCACGGCGGCGCGATCGCGCTCGGTCACCCCTTCGGTATGACCGGCGCCCGGATCATGACCACGCTGCTGAACGGCCTGGCGGCCACCGGCGGTACGGTCGGGGTCGAGACGATGTGCGTCGGCGGCGGACAGGGGATGGCCATGGCTGTCGAGCGGCTGGCGTGACCGCGATGACCTACCCCACGGCTCACGCGCTCAGGTGTCCGGACCGGCCGGCCGTCGTCATCGCCGAGACCGGCGAGACCCTGACCTACGGCCAGCTCGACGACGCCTCCCGCCGCCTGGCCCGCGCGATGTGGGACGCCGGCCTGCGCCCCGGCGACCACGTCGCCCTGATGATGGCGAACCACCTCAGCTTCCTGGAGGTGTACTGGGCCGCGATGCGCTCCGGGCTCTTCCTCACCCCGGTCGGCACGTCGCTGACCGCCGAGGAGGCGTCCTGGATCGTCGGCAGCTGCCAGGCCAAAGCCCTGGTGGTGGACGCGGCGGCGCCGGCCGCGGGCTCGCTCGCCGCCGTGCCGGGACCCGTGCTCAGGCTGGCGGTCGGTGGCCCGCTGGCGGGCTTCGACGACTACGCCGGGACACTCGCCGGGTCGTCGGCCGAGCCGCTGGAGCACGAGCCGCTGGGCGTGGCGATGGTCTACAGCTCCGGCAGCACCGGACGGCCCAAGGGCGTCCGGCGCGAGCTGTCCGGGCGCACCGTTCAGGAGGGGCACCCGCACTTCCTGCGCTGGCTGCGTGAGTTGTGGCGGTTCACCGACGGCTCGGTCTTCCTCACCCCCGCCCCGCTCTACCACGCCGCGCCACTGTCGTTCGCCAGCACCGTCACGGCGGCCGGCGGCACCGTCGTGCTGATGCGCAAGTTCGACGCCGCCGGAGCGCTGGACGCGATCGAGCGGTACGCCATCACGCACGTGCTGATGGTGCCCACGATGTTCGTCCGGCTGCTGCGGCTGCCCGCCGAGCGGCGTCGGGCCGCCGTGCTCGACTCGCTCTCCGTGGTGATCCACGGCGCCGGACCGTGCGCCGTCGACGTCAAGCGCCGGATGATCGACTGGTTGGGGCCGATCCTGCTGGAGTACTACGCCGGCAGCGAGGACAACGGCACCACCTTCATCGACTCGCCGGAGTGGCTGACGCACCCCGGCTCGGTGGGTCGGGCGATCGCCGGCTGTCGCGTGCACATCTGCGATCCCGAGGGCGACGAGCTTCCGCCGGGTCAGGACGGGTTGGTGTACTTCGAGTCCGAGGGCGGCCGGTCCGAGTTCGAGTACGTCGGCGGGGCGGACAGCTCGGCGGCCCGGCACCCGGCGCGTCCGGGCTGGTCCACGCTCGGCGACATCGGCCATCTCGACGACGAGGGCTACCTCTACCTCACCGACCGGCGGGACTACCTGATTGTCTCCGGCGGCGTCAACATCTCGCCGCAGGAGATCGAGAACGCGGTGCTCGGCTACGAGCCGGTGGTCGACGTCGCCGTGTTCGGCGTCCCGGACGAGGAGTTGGGCGAGCAGGTCGTGGCGGTGGTCCAGCCGGTCGACCCGGCGGCCGACCGGGACGAGCTGGTGGCCGGGTTGCGCGATCACCTGGCCGGGCGACTGGCCCGGCACAAGATTCCGCGGTCGATGTTCGTGGTGGAGGCCCTGCCGAGGCTGCCCACCGGCAAGCTCGCCAAGAACCGCCTGCGGGAGCGGTACCTGCCCGGCCGCGGTCTGGAGACCGCCCGCGAGCCGCAGGAGTTCCGGGCCGCCGTGCGCGCGCTGCTGGACCGGGAGCTGCCGCCCGGCTGGCGCGGCCTCGGGGCGCTCGGCGACGACGACCTGCACCCCTGGATCGCGCGGTGGCGCACGGTGCTGGCCCGGCACCGACTGCTCGCCCCCGGCTGGCCGGTCGAGCACGGTGGGCTCGGCCTGGATCCGGCTCGGCAGGTGGTGCTCCAGGAGGAGTTCGCCCGTGCCGGCGTGCCGAGCGGCAGCGGCAACGACCCGTTCGGCATCGACATGCTGGGCAACACGCTGCTCGCCGTCGGCACGCCCGAGCAGCGGGCCCATTACCTGCCGCGGATCCTCGACGGCACGGACGTGTGGTGCCAGGGCTTCTCCGAGCCGGAAGCGGGATCCGACCTGGCCGCGGTGCAGACGCGTGCGGTGCGCGGCGCGGACGGACGCTGGCGGCTCACCGGGCAGAAGATCTGGACCTCGAACGCGCACCTGGCGTCCTGGATCTTCGTGCTGGCCCGCACCGGGACCCGCGCCGAGCGGCACCGGGGCCTGACGTTCCTGCTCGTGCCGCTGGACCAGCCGGGCGTCGAGGTCCGCCCGATCCGGCAGCTCTCCGGCGCCTCCCACTTCAACGAGGTGTTCTTCACCGACGCGGTGGCCGCGGACGTGGTGGGCGCCGTCGGCGCGGGTTGGTCGGTGGCCATGGCGTTGCTCGGCCACGAGCGCGGGCAGTCCGCCACCACCCAGGCCATCCGGTACCGCGCGGAGTGGGAGCGGCTGGTCCGTACCGCCCGCGAGAACGGCATGCTGGAGCGGGCCTGGGTACGCGACGGCCTGGCGGCCGCGTACGTCCGGATCGAGGTGATGGACGCGCTGGGGCGGCGACTGGCCGGCGGCGGCCTCACCGGGACCGACGCGGCGGGCGACGCCGCCCTGTTCAAGCTGCACTGGAGCGCGCACCACCAGGCGGTGACCGAACTCGCCCTGGAGATCCTCGGACCGGAGGCCACCACGCCGACCGGGCGCGTGCTGGAGTTGGGCTACGGGGGACCGGACGCGGCCGGGGCGCCGATCACCTCGGCGTCGTGGGTCGACATCTTCTACAACGCCCGGCCCGGGACCATCTACGCCGGCACCACCCAGGTGCTGCGCAACGTCGTGGCCGAGCGCCTGCTCGGGATGCCGAAGGAGGTGCGACCGGCCGGTCCCACCTGAAGGTCAGTCCCGCTTGAGCCCGATCGCGTTGGCCCACAACCGGGTCAGGCCGTCGACCGCGGCGTCGAGGTCGAACTCGTAGTCCGGGCCGGCGTCGGCGCCCATCCACAGGTAGGCGAACCGGCTCAGCATCGAGGTGAGGGCGACCGCGCTCAGGTGCGGGTCGAGATCCGCGTCGGCGAGGCCCTCGGCCTGCAGCCGGCGGATCGACCGCTCGGTCCGGCTCATGGTCTGCTGGGCGCGGGACTCGCGGATCGCGTGGATGTCGTGGTTGAACGTCGAGACCTGCTCGATGATCGCCATGATCCGGCTGTGCCGGCGGTAGGACTCCAGGTAACGGCGGTTCGCGGCCTCGATCCGCTGGTACGGCGTGAGGTCGCCCGATCCGCTGCGGTGGCCGTCGAACATCTCGGCCTGGATCTGTTCCGCGACGACCCGGAAGATCTCCTCCTTGGAGGAGAAGTACGTGTAGAACGAGCCGTGCGCGAGGCCGACCTCCTTGGCGATGTCGGTGATCCGGGCATCGATGAACCCGTCCCGTTCGAAGACCCGGTGGGCACCCTCCACCAGCTTGGCGCGGCGCTCGCGGTAGCGCTTCGACTGCGTTGCCACACCGTCCGGCCTCGCCGGCGTGGTGGTCCTGTCGCTCACTCGTCGCCCCATTCGATCTCGTACCGCCCGGTCGGCCGGGGTTGGCCGACCCTGTGAACCGAATCATAAAAAAACCTGGACACCGGGTCCCTCCTGGTCTTAACGTCCTCCCCATGATTCTGACACCGACGTCAGTGTCAACAATAGACCCGCAGACGAGGTCTGTTCCACCGGCCTCCCCGCACGAGAGGTGACGGCATGCGCGCTTTCCTGGTCCGCAGACTGGCCACCTTCGTGCCCACCCTGCTGCTGATCACCCTGATGGTCTTCGGGCTGCAGCAGATCGTCCCGGGCGGCCCCGCCGAGGCGATCGCGGGCGCGGGATCGACCCAGGAGTCGATCGACGAGATCAACCGACAGCTCGGGCTGGACCGGCCGCTGATCGAGCAGTACGCCTCGTGGATCGGCAACCTGCTGCGCGGCGATCTCGGCACCTCCTACTTCAGCCGCGAACCGGTCGACACCCTGCTCGTCCGCCGGCTCGAACCGACCGTGCTGGTGGTGGTCTCGGCGCTGGTGCTGGCGCTGCTGATCGGCGGCGGGGCGGGGCTGTGGTCGGCGGCCCGACGTCGTCACCTGGACGGCCGCTCGGTGCTCGCGGTCTCCGGCATCGGCCTCGCCGTGCCCGACTTCTGGCTGGCGACGGTCGCCGCCGGCTTCATCGGCCTCGACCTGGCCCTGCTGCCGGCCGTCGGCTACACGCCGCTCGGCGACGACTGGGTACAGACGATCCGCTCGATCGTGCTCCCGGTGCTGGTGCTCTCCTTCGCCACCGGCGCGCTGGTCTGCCGGCACGTGCGCAGCGCGGTCGGCCAGGCGCTGGACAGCCCGCACATCCGGACGGCCTGGGCGATGGGCCTCGCACCCCGGCAGGTGTACCTCGGCGACGCGTTGCGCTCGGCGGCGCCCGCCGTGGTGACCCTGCTGCCGCTGCTGGTGGCCACGCTGGTGGGGGCCTCCGTGGTGGTCGAGAACGTCTTCGCGATCCCCGGGCTGGGCAGCCTGATCGTGTCGTCGGTCGACAACCGGGACTACGCGACCCTGCAGGGCGCCGTGCTGCTGATGGCCCTGCTCGTACTCGTGCTCAACTTCGTCGCCGACCTGGTCCTGGCCCGGCTCGACCGGCGGGTGACGGCATGACCGAGCGCACCGAGCGGAGCGAGGGCCGTGAGGGCATGCCCGGCGCGTTGGCGGGCATCCGGGTGGTGGAACTCGGTCACGCGATCGCCGGTCCGCACTGCGCGCAGATGCTCGCCGACCACGGCGCCGACGTGGTCAAGGTCGAGCCGCCGGCGGGGGAGATGTCCCGCAACGCCCTGCCGGTGGTGGACGGCGGCAGCATCTACTTCGCGTCGCACAACCGCGGCAAGCGCAGCGTCTGTCTGGACCTCAAGACCGAGGCGGGCCGGGAGGCGCTGCTCCGGCTCTGCGACACCGCCGACGTGGTGCTCACCAACTACGGCGCCGGCGTGCCGCAGCGGCTGGGCTGGTCCTACGACGTGCTCCGGGCCCGTAACCCGCGTCTGGTGATGGTGCACGTCACCGGGTTCGGCGCCGGGGCGGCCGACGCGCCGCGGGGCGCGTACGACGGCGTGATCCAGGCCATGGGCGGCATCGCCGACCTCACCGGTCAGCCCGGCGGGGAGCCGACGTTCGTCGGGGCGTTCGTGGCCGATCACGTGGCCGCGTACCACGCGACCATCGCCGTGCTGATGGCCCTGCGCGAGCGCGACGTGACGGGCGTCGGCGCCTACGCCGACGTGAGCATGCTCGACTCGTACACCGCCATGCTGGCCCACGAGGTCGGCCTGGCCGCCGCCGGAGTCCCCCGCGGGCGCTGGGGCAACCAGGTCCAGACCGCGTTCGCGAACGTCTTTCCCGCGCGGGACGGGCAGGTGTTCCTGGCTCCGCTCGGCGACGCCGCCTGGCGGCGGTTCTGGGCCGTGCTGGGTGGCACCGAGGTCAGCTACGACGAGTCCACCGGCCCGGTGCGGCACCGCCTGGAACGGGTGGTCAGCGAGTGGACGTCCGCGCGCACCGTCGCCGAGGTGCTGGCGGCGATGCACGCGGCGGGCGTCGCGGCGGGACCGCTGCGTTCGGTCGGGGAGGCGGTCGCGGCCATGGCCGACACGGACATGGTGCTGACCGTGGACGACCCCGCCGGCCGCCCGGTGCGGGTTCCGGGCCGGCCGGTGCGGGTCGGCCTCACCGACCGTCCCGGCGCGCTCGCCGTGCCGCGGACCGGCGAACACACCGGGGAGATCCTGGCCGAACTCGGGATCTCCCCGCACCAGCGGCCGAGCCTGGCCGATGCCGGGCCGGCCGGGCCGGCAGCGCGATCGCGGGAGGCACGCCGATGACCACCTCGCTGGACCCGCGCACCGCGGCCACGCCGTTGCGGCCCCGCGCCGGGCTGTCGGGCCGACGGACCCGGCGGGCCGGCGGCTCGCACGCCGTCGCCTTCTGGCTCGGCGGCGCCGTCGTGCTGCTGGTCCTGCTGGCCGGTCTGCTCGCGCACTGGCTGGCGCCGTACGACCCGCTGGCCATCGACTCCGCGAACCCGTACGCCGGGCCCTCCGGGGCGCACTGGCTCGGCACCGACGCGAACGGCCGCGACGTGCTGTCCCGACTGATGCACGGCTCGGCCTCCAGCTTCCGGGGGATCGCCATCACCGTCGGGGTGGCCGGCTTCTTCGGCAGCCTCTGGGGTCTCGTCGCCGGCTATCTCGGCGGGCCGGTCGACGAGGTCCTGATGCGCCTCGCCGACGCCGTGATCTCCTTCCCGGGCATCGTGTTGGCCATCGCCATCACCGGCGCCCTCGGGCCCAGCCTGCTCACCGCGATGCTCTCGGTCGGCGTCGTCTTCGCGCCCATCGTCGCCCGGTTGCTGCGCGCCCAGGTGCTGGCGCTGCGGCAGGCGGAGTTCGTGCTGGTGGCCCGCTCGCTCGGGGTGAGCGGCTGGCGGATCGCGCTGCGCCACGTGCTGCCCAACGCGATGGGACCGGTCGTCGTGCAACTCTGCGGCCTGGCCAGCACCGCACTGATCATCGAGGCCGCCCTCGGCTTCCTCGGCCTGGGCGTGCAGCCGCCGGCGCCCAGTTGGGGGCCGGACCTGGCCCGCGCCTACGCCGACTTCTACGTCAACCCTCTGCTCACCGTCGCACCCGGCCTGCTGATCACCGCGACCGCGTTCGCGATCAGCCAGTTCGGCGACGGCCTGCGCGACCGCCTACGGATCGGATGAGCCGTCCCGTCGTCCGGTCCACCCCTGTCACACCCGTCCCGTGATGAGGAGCAGCAATGACCATATTCGACCGCCGCACACCGACCACCGTCCTCGCCGTCGGCATCCTCGTCCTCGGCGCCGTGTCCGCCTGCGGGTCCGACGACTCCGGTAACGACTCGTCCTCCGCCGGACCGGTGAAGATCGGCACGGTGAACTTCCCGACCTCGCTGGACCCGACCGTCAGCTCGTCGGGGTACGACTATCCGCATCTGAACCTGATCTACGACCGGCTGCTGGTCGGCGACCCCAAGACCGGCGAACTCGGCCCCGGCCTGGCCACGTCCTGGAAGGTCGCGGACGACGGCTCCTCGATCACGCTCACGCTGCGCGAGGGCGTCACGTTCTCCGACGGCACGAAGCTGGACGCCGCCGCCGTGAAGGCGAGCATGGAACGGTTCAAGGCGTCCGCCAACGGCCAGGACATCGCCAGCGTCTCCACCATCACCGCCGAGGGTGCGAACACGGTGGTGCTCGCGATGAGCAAGCCGGACTCCTCGATCCCGACCGCGTTGAGCGACCGGGCCGGGATGATCGTCTCGCCGACCGCCGTGCAGAAGGAGGGCAAGGACTTCGCCGCCCGCCCGGTCGGGGCGGGGAAGTACACGCTGGAGAACCTGCAGACCGGCGCCGCGGTCAACTACAAGCGCAACGACGCGTACTGGGGGGACAAGGGCGCGGCGCCCACGCTCAACTGGCAGGTGTTCAAGGACCCGCAGGCCATGGTGACGGCGTTCCAGAGCAACGTCGTCGACGTGGCGGTCTCGGTGCCGCCGCTGAGCGTGGACAAGCTGAAGACGGTGCCGGGCAAGCAGGTGGTCGTCGGCCCCGCGTACTCCGAGACGATGATCAACTTCAACGCGAAGTTGGCGCCGACCGACAAGGTGGAGATCCGGCAGGCGATCAACTACGCGCTCGACCGGGAGGTCATCCGCAAGGCCGCCAGCGGTGACGCCGCCGAGGTGACCTGGACGGCGCTGCCGCCGACCCACCCCTACCACGACGCGTCGATCACGCCCACCTACGCCTACGACGAGGCGAAGGCCAAGGCGCTCGTCGCGCAGGCCACCGGAGGCAAGCGGGTGGCCATGAAGTGCCTGACCTTCCCGGGCCTCAACTACGAGACCAGCGGCCCGATCATCATCGACTCGCTGAAGAAGATCGGCATCGACGTCACCATCCAGTCCGAGACCGCCGCCGCGGCGACCGAGGCGTTCTGGGCCAAGGGCCAGGCGCCCTGCTTCCTGTCCGGCTGGACCGGCCACGCCGATCCGGCGATCACCTACGGCCGCCTGCTCAACCCGGACTCCTACTACAACGCCGGCAAGACCGACTTCGGCACCGCGCCGCTGCAGGAGAAGCTGCTCACCACGTTCGACTTCGAGCCGCGCAAGGCCGCGGCCACCGAACTGGCCAAGAAGGTCGCCGAGGTCGCGCCGTTCGCGCCGCTGTTCACCGTACCGATGATCGTCGGGGTGTCCGACCAGGTGGCCGGCTACGAGCCGAACGCCAGCGGCCGACCGGACATGTCGACGGTGGCCCGCAAGTGACAGGCGCGGAGCAGGCGGCCCTGACGGTCCGCGACCTGAGCGTCAGGTTCGCGGGGAGCCCCGAGCCCGCGGTGCGTGACGTCTCCTTCGCGGTCGGACGCGGTGAGGTCCTCGGCGTGGCGGGGGAGTCCGGCAGCGGCAAGTCCTCCATCGCCCTCGCCGCGCTGGGCCTGCTGCCGCCGGACGCCGAGGTGACCGGAAGCATCCGTCTCGACGACCAGGAACTGGTCGGGCTCCGGGGCCGCCGGCTCCGCGCGATCCGCGGCCGGCGGGTTGCGATGATCTTCCAGGAGAGCGTCTCCGCGCTGCACCCGATGCGCCGGGTGGGCGACCAGATCGTCCGGGTCGTCCGGGCGCACCTGCCCGCCGGCCGGAGCGAGGCCCGGCAGCGGGCGGCGGCGGCGCTGCGCGACGTCCGGCTCGACCCGGACCGGGTCCTGGACAGCTACCCGCACCAGCTCTCCGGGGGCATGTGCCAGCGGGTGATGATCGCGATGGCGCTCAGCTGCGAGGCCGACGTGGTCCTCGCCGACGAGCCCACCACGGCGCTGGACGTCTCGTTGCAGAAGGACATCCTCGTCCTGATCCGGGAACTGGTCGCCGCACGCGGGCTGAGCGCCGTCTTCATCAGCCACGACCTGGGCGTCCTCGGCGACGTGAGCGACCGGGTGATGGTGCTCTACCGCGGTGAGGTGAAGGAGATCGGCGCGGTGGACGCGATGCTGAGCCGGCCACGACACCCCTATTCGCAGGCGCTGCTCGACTGCGTGCCGAGGCTCGGGGGTGACCGGCTGCGGACCTTCCCGGAGATCACCGCCGACCGGCCGGGCGGCTGGACCGGCGGCGGGTGCAACTACGCGGCCCGATGTCCCCGGGCCGCCGACGACTGCCGGGAACACCCCGCACTGCGCACCGTCGGGGAGAGCCTGGTGCGGTGCCGGCACCCGCTCGACGGGACGGTCCCGGCCAGCAGCGCCGACCGGGCGGAGGTGTGTCGATGAGCCAGGTCCTGCGGGTGGAGAACGTGTCCAAGGACTACGGTACGGGCCACCGGGCCCACCGGGTGCTCTCCGACGTCAGCCTGGAGTTGGCGCGTGGCGAGGTGCTCGGCGTCGTCGGCGAATCCGGATCCGGCAAGTCCACGTTGGGCCGGATCATCGCCGGCTTCCTGCCGCCCACCGAGGGCACCGTCGAGCACCTCGCCGGCGGACGGCGGTCGGTGCAGATGATCGTCCAGGAGTCGGCCGGGGCGTTGAACCCGCGGCTGCCCGTCTGGCGTTCGATGGCCGAGGTGACCGCGGTCAACCGCCGGTTGTCACGCCGGCTCCGCGAACCGTCGATGGAATACATCCGCTACGTGGGGCTCAGCGAGGCCGACGCCGACCGCCGCCCGACACAACTCTCCGGCGGCCAGCGCCAACGCGTCTCGATCGCCCGCGCGCTGGCGGCCGAACCGACGGTGCTGGTCTGCGACGAGGCGGTGTCCTCGCTGGACGTGTCGGTGCGCGCCACCGTGCTCAACCTGCTCAACCAGGTCCGGGCCGACCTCGGCATCGCGATCGTCTTCATCTCGCACGACATCGCCGTGGTGAGCCACCTGGCCGACCGGGTCCTGGTGCTGAGCAACGGCACCGTGATGGAGCAGGGGCCGACCGACCGGGTGCTCACCCGCCCGGAGTCGGACTACACCCGCGCCCTGATCTCGGCGACCCCAAGCCTGGAACGCCGCCTGATGCATTCCGCCGAAGGAGCCTGACCCATGGACATCTTCGAGGCGATCCGGACCACGCGCGCGATGCGCCGGCTGGATCCCACCGTGCCGGTCACCGACGAACAACTGTGGACCATCCTGGGCGCGGCCCACTGCGCGCCGTCCGGCGGCAACGCCCAGTGGCTGCGCTGGGTGGTGGTCACCGACGCCGCGCGGCGGGCCCGGCTCGGTGAGATCTACCGGGCCTGCTGGGCGCCGGTCCGCCGGCGGTACGACGACCGCGTACCGACCGACCCCGAGGCGGCCGAGCGGCAGGCCCGCATGCTGCGCTCGGCGGACCACCTGGCCGAGCACATGGGTGAGGCGCCGGCCCTGATCGTTCCGGTGACGACGGTGGACGAGCCGTCGTCGGTCTACCCGGCGGTGCAGAACCTGATGTTGGCGGCGCGGGCCCTGGGCCTGGGCACGACACTCACCACCACGCACCGGCACGCCGCCGACGAGGTGCGCGAGGTGCTCGGCCTGCCGCCGGACGCGATCGCCTGGGCGCTGATCCCGGTCGGCGTGCCGACCGGCCGGTGGGGGGAGGCCCGGCGGCGTCCGCTGGAGTCCGTCGTCTACTGGGACACCTGGGAGGCGACCCGGTGAGCGACGAACTGGACGACTTCCGCCGGTCGTTGCGCGGCTTCCTGGCGAGGGTGTCACCGGAGTCCGAGGTCCGGCGGCTGATGGCCGATCCGGTGGGCTTCGAACCCTCGACCTGGCAACGGATGGCGGTCGAGCTGGGGCTGCCCGGCGTGGCCATTCCCGAGACGTACGGCGGGCAGGGGTTCGGCGGCGCGGAGTCGCGGCTCGTGTTCGAGGAACTCGGCCGGGTCCTGTACGGCGGCCCGTACTTCGCCACCGTGGCCCTCGGGGCCGAGATGTTGCTGCGTCTCGGCGACGAGCGGGCCTGCGCCGAGTGGCTGACGCGGATCGCCGACGGATCCCTGCGGACGGCCGTCGCGCTCCGCGGCGACCTGCGCGCCCGGACCGGCGCCGACGGCGCGTGGGTGCTCGACGGGACCGCGCCGCACGTCATCGACGCCGGGGCGGCGTCGCTCCTGCTCGTGGTCGCCCGGACCGCCGACGGCGTCGACGTGCTGGCGGTGGACCCGGCCGAGGAGGGGGTGACCGTGACACCGTCGCCCGTGCTGGATCCGACCCGCCGGCAGGCGGTGGTGCGGTTCGACGGCGTCCGGGCACGGCGGCTCGGCCGGCCCGGACAGGCGTCCGCGGTGGCGGCCCGGGTACGCGACCAGGCGATGGTCGCGCTCGCCGCGGAGCAGACCGGCGGCGCTGCCCGGGCGCTGGAGTTGACCGTCGAGCACGCGTCGAGCCGGGAACAGTTCGGCCGACCGGTGGGGGGTTTCCAGGCGGTCAAGCACCTGTGCGCCGAGCGCCTGCTCGACGTCGAGTCGATGCGGTCGCTCGTGTTCGCGGTGGACGACAACCGGGACGACGACGCCTTCGCCGTCCAGGCCCGGACCGTGCGGGCGTTCTGCTCCGAGGCGTACTTCCGGGTCACCGCCACCGCCGTGCAGGTGCACGGTGGCATCGGCTTCACCTGGGAGCACCCGATCGGCCTCTACTTCAAGCGGGCCAAGAGCAGCGAGCTGCTGTTCGACGGGCCGGCGACCCAGCGGGAGGAACTCGCCGACCGCCTGCTCACCGCCCGATGAGCCGCCCCGCCCCGCTGAACTTCCGGGACCTCGGCGGCCTGCCGACCGTCGAGGGCGGGCGGGTACGCTCCGGCGCGCTCTACCGCAGCGCCACCCCGGTCTTCCTCGGTCCGGACGAGGCGGAGGTCTTCCGCGCGGCGACGGGCATCCGGATCCGGATCGACCTGCGTGGCCGCCGGGAGATCGCGGAGACCAGCGAACGGGACCGGCTCACCAGCGGGCTGCGGGTCATGCACCTGCCGTTCGGCCGGTCGAGCCTGCGGCCGGTGCATCCGGACCCCAGCGTGCGCCTGGCCGAGCACTACGCCGACATGCTCGTCGTGTCCGCCCGGACGATCATCGCGGCGGTCCGGCACGCGGTGGACGCCCGCGACCACCCGCTGCTGGTGCACTGCACCGCGGGCAAGGACCGCACCGGCGTGGTCGTCGCCGTGCTGCTCGCCGCGCTCGGAGTGCGTCCCGGCGACGTGATCGAGGACTACGCACGCTCCCGGGAGCATCTGGTGGCCATCCGGAACCAGACGCGGGTGCTGCCGGCCTGGGAGAAGCGGATCGCGTCCCTGCCCGAGGAGGCGCACACCGCGGAGCCCGCCACGATGCGACACTTCCTGGCGCGGGTAGAGCAGCGGCACGGCGGCGTCGCCAACTGGTTGACGACGGAGGGCTTCGGCGCCGACGAGATCACGGCGTTGCGGGCCGGCCTGGTGGAGCACTGACCGGTCACCGCCCCGGGCGCGGACAGTCAGTGCAGGCGAAGGCGGCCGGCGTAGCCCTCGGTGGCGGCGGACTTGAGCAGGCGACCCTGGGTGCGGGTGACGTCGGCCGGAAGGACGTGCCGGAGCAGGGCGTTGACGCCGGGGTCGAGGCTACGGGTGACGATCACGGCGGGGGAGATCTGGCCACACACGAGCGCGGCCGGGCCGCCGAGCGGGTTGAGGCGTAGCCCGGCCAACTCCGGTGGGATGACCGTGGGCATGCTGTGCCAGACCGCCGCGTCGACGTCACCGGCCAGCACGGCGGCCGGGGCCAGCACGAACGGAACCTGGACGTACTCAGGTGCCCGGTCACCGAACTCGGCCTCGCTGAGCCGCTGGTGGTCGTACGAGTTGCGGTCGATGCCGACCCGCAGGGGCGCGCGGGGCGGTCGGGTGGCGTGCTCGACCACAACGAGAGAGCCGTGGGAATAGAAGGTGGCCGGTCCTAGGTCGAGCCCGGTCAGTCCGGGCAAAGTGGCCCGGTGCCGTTCGAGGGCGCCGGCCGAGGTGACGGTCGCGTGGACCCGTTCGTGGTAGACGTCTTCGAGCCGGGTGCGGGCACCGGGCCGGAAGTCGGCCACCACCGCGACGCCCAGGCCGGTGAGCGCGTTCTGCACCACCTCGAGGATGCCCTGCTGCTCGATCGGCCCCTGCGGCGGCAGGATCATCCGGAAGTTGCCCAGGGCGGCCGCGTTCCACAACTGGCCGACGTCGCGGTTCACCACCACGGTGCCTTGATGGCCGCGCGCGGTCAGGGTCACCGCGCCGGATTCCTGGAGGTTGCGCAGCGCCTTGACGACCGTGCCCGTCCCCGCGTTGGTGCTGGCCTGCAGCTCCTGCACGGTCGGGATGCGCTGGCCGACCTCACGGGCCAACAGCATCCGGGCGAGGTGGGCGCGGACGTCGGGCTTGGCGGGAACGGTCACGGGCGGGCGCCGAACCCGAGCTTGCCGGGGTTGAGCAGGTGGTCGGGGTCGAGCGCGTCCTTGACCCTGCTCAGCACCGGATAGCCGGTGCCCAGCGACTCGCGGACCCAGGGCTGGCGGGCCAGGCCCCCGCCGTGGTGGTGGGAGATCTCGCCGTCGTGGGTGACGACCACCTTCATGGCCCGGGCCCAGATCTCCTCCAGCCGGGCCAGCGCCGTCTCGTCGTTATCGGCGTGTCCACGCAGGATCATGTAGAGCGACGATCCCTGGTCGTAGACGTGTGAGAAGTGGCCCAGCACCTCCTCGGCCAGGGGCGCCAGCTGTTCCTTGAGCTCGGTGTACATCGGGCCGATGCGACTCCACACGTTGGCCACCTCGACGGTCTCGGCGTAGCCGCCGGGCTCGGCGAGCAGGTTTTCCACCGAGGAGAAGTCGTAGCGTCGCGCCATCCAGGCGTCGACCGGTGCCGCACCCATGCTCGCCCCTCCATGCGCCGTCACGATCGCGGTGGCCGCGGCGTGCTCGGCGGTCGCCACGCCGGCCAGGCCCTCGTGTCCCAGGAACAATACCGGTGCGGTGACCGGGCTGTCCGGCACCGCGTGCGCAGCCTCGTCGATGTCGTAGAAGCGGACCAGGAAGGGGCGCAGCCCGGCCTGGGTGACCTCGCGCATCACGTCGAGGCCGGCGTGGAGCGACGGCAGCGTGAAGGCCTCGACGATCCGGCGCTCGGGGCGGGCGAAGACCTTCAGCGTCACGTGGGTGACCACGCCGAGGGTGCCCTCGGAACCGAGGAAGAACTCCTTGAGGTCCGGTCCCATCGCGGCGCGTGGGCGCTGGCCGAGGTCGGCGACCGTGCCGTCGGCCAGCACCACCTGATAGCCGACGACCAGATCTTCGATCCCCCCGTAGCGGGAGGAGAACTGGCCGGTGGCGCGGGTGGCGATCCAGCCGCCCACTGTGGAGCGACCGAGCGACTGGGGGGAGTGGTTGAGGGTCAGGCCGCGCTCGTCCAGCCACGCCTCGAGGTCGCTGCCCCGCACGCCGGCCGCGACGGAGACCGTACGGTCGAGTTCATCGAGTTCCGGCTCGGAGACCAGCCCGGCCAGGTCGAGCACGATGCCGCCGGCGACCGGCAGCGGCTGTCCGGTGACCGAGGAGCCGAGCCCCCAGGCGGTGACCGGGGTGCTGGTCTCGGCGCCGATTCGGAGCGCCTTGACCACGTCGGCGACGCTCGCCGCGCGCACGATCGCGTCGGGCCGGTGGGGGTGCCGGCCGAGCTTGGCCCAGACCGTGGTGACCGGCCAGGTGTCGTGGCTGCGGGCGTCGCGGTCGGCTTCGCCGGTGAGAAGCGCGTCCGGACCGAACGAGCGGCGCAGCTGGTCGATCACCGCGGCAGCGGACATGACGTACTCCCTAGGTAGCGGAACGATGCAACCACTCAATCCTCAGAAACCTGAATTGTCAAGGCGCGGAAACCTGCCTGACCTCAGCTATTGACACAAGATGACTGGTGCTCGTAGCTTCGGTCAACAAGCAGATTTCTGAATTTTCGATGATGGTCTTCAGCCAGGGCCCGTTACGGGAAGGTGAGAAGCGGTGACGACGAACGCACTGCTCGAAGCGCGCGAGGTGCGGAAACGGTTCGGCGCCGTCGAGGCGCTGCGTGGGGCGAGCTTCTCGATCGACGCGGGCGAGGTGGTGGCGCTGATGGGCGACAACGGCGCCGGCAAGAGCACGCTGATCAAGACGATCTGCGGGGTGCACAGCCCGGACGGGGGCGAGATCCTCTTCCGCGGGCAGTCCATCGCCGGTCGCTCGCCCCGGGAGATCCACGGCATGGGCATCGAGACCGTCTATCAGGACCTGGCCCTGGCGCCCGATCTGGACACCGCGGCCAACCTCTACCTGGGTCGTGAGGTGCTGGCCAAGGGCGTCCTCGGGTGGTTCGGCGTGCTCAACAAGAAGCGGATGGCCGGGCACGCGCAGCGGGTGCTCACCGACCTCAACGTCAAGATCAAGGACGCCTCCGCACCGGTGGCCATGCTCTCCGGCGGGCAGCAGCAGAGCGTCGCGGTCGCGCGCGCCGTCACCTGGGCCAACGAGCTGGTGATCATGGATGAGCCGACGGCCGCGCTCGGCGTGCCGCAGACCCGGGCGGTGCTCGACCTGATCCGTCGCGTCCGCGACTCCGGTCGCTCCGTCGTGCTGGTCAGCCACAGCCTGCCCGACGTCATGGCCGTCTCCGACCGCATCGAGGTGCTGCGCCTGGGCCGCCGGGTGGCCCGGCTGACCACGGCCGACACCACCGAGGAACAGATTGTCGGCGCCATGACCGGCGCCTTCAGCAGCGAGGGAGCGGCATGACCACCACGACCGAGACGCCGGCCGAGACACCGCCGACCGACCGGAAGCGGCGTCTGTTGCTCGGCTCGGCCACCGACATCACCGTGATCCTCATCGTGATCGTCGCGCTGTTCGCCATCCTCGACTTCGACGCCTTCCTCACCAGCGCCAACCTCATCAACGTCCTGATCAACGCCTCGCTGCTGATCGTGATGGCGGTCGGCGCCACGTTTGTCCTGATCACCGGGGGTGTCGACCTGTCGGTCGGCTCGGTTCTGGTCTTCTCCGGCGTGATCGCGGGCAAGGTGATGATCGCGATCGGCCCGCAGGGCTGGGGCGCCAGCATCGTCGGCATCGTCGTGTCGATGCTCGCCGGCGCGGTCTGGGGCGTCGTCAACGGCCTGGTCATCACGAAGATGCGGGTGCCACCCCTGATCACCACGCTCGGCTCGTTCGGCGCGGCCCTGGGCCTGGCCCAGATCATCACCGACGGAAACGATCTCAAGGACGTGCCCAACGAGCTGATCGACACCTTGGGCGTCGGGCGGTTCCTGGGCCTGCCCTGGCTGGTCTGGGTGGCGTTGCTGGTCGCCCTGATCGGCGGCGTGTTCCTGGCGTTCACCCGCTACGGCCGCCGCACCTACGCGATCGGCTCCAACGCCGAGGCGGCCCGTCGCGCCGGCATCAACGTCGACCGGCACCTGATCAGTGTCTACGCGATCGCCGGCCTGCTCGCCGGGCTGGCGGGAATCATGAGTTACGCGCAGTTCGGCTCGACCACGCTCAGCGGCCACGGCACCGACAACCTGGCGGTGATCGCCGCGGTCGTCATCGGCGGCACCAGCCTCTTCGGTGGCGTCGGCACGATGTTCGGCACCCTCGTCGGCACCACGATCCCGGCTGTGCTCGCCAACGGGCTGGTCATCGTGGGGCTCAACTCCTTCTGGCGCGACTTCGCGGTCGGCGTCGTCCTCGTCGCCGCCGTCTACCTCGACCAGCTCCGTCGCCGCTCCCGCACCACCCGATGAGATTGGACTCCCCCATGCGTACGTACAAGTGGATGGTGGCCGCGACCGCGGTCCTGAGCCTGACCGCGCTGACCGCCTGCGGTGGCGGTGACGACGAGGCCGGCGGCGGTGACAAGACCGGCGGCTTCAAGATCGCGTTGATCCCCGGCGTGGCCAACGACGCCTACTACGGCTCGGTGGCCTGCGGCGTGCAGGCGGCGGCCAAGGAGAGCGGCTCCACGGTCGAGGTGCAGGCCCCCAAGTCGTTCAGCCCGACCGACCAGATCCCGATCCTGCAGGCCGTCGTGGCCAAGAAGCCCGATGTCATCATCATCGCCCCGACCGACAGCAAGGCCCTCTACGCCCCGCTCAAGCAGGCCACCGCCCAGGGCATCAAGGTCGTGCTCGTCGACACCACGCTTGAGGACCCGTCGCTGGCCGAGGCCGAGGTAACCTCGGACAACATCGAGGCCGGAAAGACCGCCGCGGCCAAGCTGATCGAGTTGCTCGGGGACAAGGCGGGCTCGGTGCTCACGGTCAACCTGTCGGCCGGCGTCACCACCACCGACGACCGGTTCAAGGGCTTCGCCGAGGGCCTCAAGGCCAACCCGAAGCTCAAGGACCTGGGCCAGCAGTACTCGAACAACAGCGTGCAGACCGCGTCGTCGATCGTCTCGGCCACCGTCGCCGCCAACCCCGACCTGATCGGCATCTTCTCGACCGCCGCGTTCAACACCGAGGGTGCCGTCGCGGCGCTGCGGGCGGCCAACGACGACCGGGTCACCATCGTCGGCTTCGACGCCAACCCGCCCGGCGTCAAGCAGATCCAGGACGGCGAGGTCGCCGCCCAGGTGGTGCTCAAGCCCTACGACGAGGGCCTCGCGGCCGGCGAGCAGGCCGTCAACGCGCTCACCGGCAAGGAGGTCACCAAGAAGATCACCACCGGTGCGGTGGTGGCCACCAAGGACAACCTCGACAGCCCCGAGGTGAAGAAATACCTCTACAGCTTCACGTGCCCCGCCGCCTGAGCTCCTTCTCCCCGTCCGAAAGGCAAGACATGGATACCCGTACGGGTAAGAAGATCCGCCTCGGCCGCCTGCTCGACCCGGGCACCGGACGATCGGTCGTCATCGCCGCCTCGCACGGCGTGATGAGCGGTCCGCCCTCCGGGCTGCGCACCCGCGCCGAGATCGACACCGCCTTCGCCCACCTGGGCGCGGCCGACGGCGTGATGGTCTCCCCGGGCATGCTGCCGCTGATGGAGGACTTCTACGTCGGTCGCGGCCGGCCCGCCGCCGTGCTGCACCTGGACTGGAAGAACCACGGCCGCAGGATCTACACCCCGGGCCAGGACGGGCGTAGTGAAGGGGTGCTGGCCCAACTCGCCTCGCTCGAGGAGGTCGCGGCGGCCGGCATCGACGCCGTCATGACCTATCTCTACGTCGGCCAGCGCGACAGCACCCTCGAGCGTGCCGAGATCGAGCGCAACGCCCGGATCGTCGCCGACGCCGCCAAGGTCGGTGTCGCGGTGATCATCGAGCCGCGCTCGGCCCTGGAGGCGGAGGGCGCACACGCGCTCAGCACCGAGGTGCTCAGCCTGTACTGCCGCATCTCCGCCGACCTCGGCGCCGACCTGGTAAAAGTCATCTGGAACGGCTCGGTGGAGGCCTTCGCCCCGGTCGCCCAGACCTGTTACGCGCCGATCCTGGTCGCCGGCGGGCCGGGCGGCGCGGACGAGAAGGGCACGCTGCAGTTGGCCGCCGACGCGATCGAGGCCGGCGCGGCCGGCGTCATGTTCGGTCGCCGGGTGTTCCGGGCCGAGCGCCCCGCCGCCGTGCTCGACGGCCTGCGTGGAGTCGTGCACGACGGGCTGCCGGTCGACCAGGCCCTGGCCCGGCTGTCGGCGTAGAGGACGGGACCATGCTGCTGATCGTGGGCGAGGCGATCGTCGCCTACCAACGGGTGGACGGGCAGCCGTACACCGGGCCCTGGCCGAGCGGCTCGCCCGCGATCGCCGCCTACGTCGCCGCCCGGCTCGGCGTGTCGACCGTCTTCGTCGGCGGCGTCGGCCAGGACGGGCACGGCACCGTGATGGCCGGCGGACTAGCCGCGGGCGGGGTGGACATCGGCCACCTCGCGGTCAGCCCCGGCGCGCCCACCGCCACCGCGTACATCACCTATCGCGGCGAGGAGCGCGAGTTCGACTTCCGGGTCGGTGGCACGGCGGCGACCCTGGTAGCCGAGCATCACCTCGGCGACCTGCCGGAACGAGCCGACTGGCTGCACATGTCGGGCTCGGCGCTGATCTTCGGCGAGCCGCTGGCCGGGACCACCCTGGCCGCGTTGCGCCGGGCCCGGGCAGCCGGGGCCCGCATCTCGATCGATCCCAACGTACGCCCGGAAGCTCTGGACACCACAGCCCGGGCGGCGCTGGTCGAAGCGCTCGGACTGGCCCACGTCGTGCTGCCCAGCCAGGGCGAGCTCGAAGCGCTCGGGGTGGACGCCACCGCCCTGGTCGACGGCGGAGCGACGGTCTGCACGACACTCGGCCCCGGCGGCGCCACCCTGACCGTCGCCTCCGGTTCCGTCCACGTCGACGCCCCGGACGTGGACGCCGTGGACACCGACGGCGCCGGGGACTCGTTCGCGGCCGGGTTCATCGCCGCCTCGCTGGCCGGCGCCGGTCCGGTCGAGGCGACCCGGGCCGGCGTACGGGTGGCGGGCGCCGCGGTCGGCATCGAAGGCCCGATGACCGTCGTGCCCGACCGTGGGCTGCTGACCGGATGAGCGGGCGGCTGCTCGTGGTCGGGCTGGCCACCTCACTCGACCGTTACGCCTGGTTGCCGTCCTTCGCCGCCGGGACGATCAACCGCCCGACCGAGGTGGTCGCCCGCGCGGGCGGCAAGGGACTCAACGCGGCCCGGGCCGCCGCCGGACTCGGCGCCGACGTGCGCGCCATCGCGCTGACCGGCGGCGCGACCGGCCGTACCGTCCGCGCCCTGGGCCATCCGGCGGCGGTCCGCTTCGTCGACAGCGGCGTCGAGACCCGGCAGTGTCTCTGCCTGCTGGACGCCGCCGGGGTGCTGACCGAGGTGTACGAGCCGGTGCTGCCGGTGTCGTCTGAGATCTGGCCGTCGGTGGTGTCCGCGGTGGCCGACGAACTCGCCACCGCCGACCTGCTCGCTCTCTCCGGGCGCGTACCGCCGGGGCTCGGCGTCGACGCCCTGGCCGAGCTGGTGGACCTCGCCCACGCCGCAGGCGTCCCCGTCATCGTCGACTCGGACGGACCGGCGCTGGTCGCGGCCCTGCGGCGCGGCCCCACGATGGTGAAGGTGAACGAGACCGAGGCCGCCGCCGTGACCGACGACGGCCCGGCCGGGCTGGCCGCGCTGGGCGCCCGGTCGGTGGTCGTGACCGGCGGCGCCACCGGCGCCCGGTATCTGGGGGAGGACGGCCGGCAGATCTTCGTCACCCACGACGCGATTCCCGGCGCCGTCCCGGTCGGCAGCGGCGACGCCTTCCTGGCCGGCCTGGCCGCGCAATGGCTGATCGATGCCGCGCCCGCGCCGAATGATCCCGGCACCGTGCTGCGCGTCGCCGCCGCCGCTGCCCGCGCCAACGCCCGCCGACTGCCGGCCGGGGACATCACCCGGGAGTCGGTCGACGCTGAGCTCGCCTCGGTGCGTGTGCGGCCCGTCTGACGAAGCCGGGAGGCTGACGGACGGAGTCGACAGTCCGGATGTCGGACGACTCAGTCGTCGGCCGCGTCCGCCGTGCCGTTGTCCACCGCGGGGAACGTCACCTGGACACGCAGCCCGTCGCGGCCGGTGGAGGACGCGGTGATGATGCCCCCGTGAGCCCGGGTGACCGAGCGGGCGATCGCCAGGCCCAACCCCGCGCCGCCGCCGTGGTCGATGCGCCTGCCGGACCGGCGTCGGAACGGCTCGAACAGGGCGGCGACCTCGTCCGGGGGGACGTCGTCGCCGGTGTTCTCGACGACAAGCGCCGGGTCCGTGCCCACCCGCACCTCGATCGTGCCCTCGGGCCGGTTGTACTTCAGGCCGTTCTGCACGAGGTTGACGACCAGTCGTTCCAGCAGCACCCGTTCACCGGCGACCAGCCGGGGGCTCAGCCGGCTGATGATCGTGACGCCGGACTCCTCGGCCCGGGCCCGGTGGGCGTCCAGCACCGCCGAGACGATCCGGTCGAGCCGCAGTGGGACGCGCGTCTGCAGACCACGATCGCTCTCGCTGAGCACCAGCAACCCCTCGATCAGGCGTTCGTTGCGCTCGTTGGTCTCCAGCAGCTGCGCGCTCAGCAGCGCGAGCTGATCATCGGTGAGAGTGCGGGCCAGACCGACCTCGATCAGGGTGCGCTGAACGGCGAGCGGGGTCCGCAGTTCGTGGGACGCGTCCGCGGCGAACCGGCGCTGGGCCTCGTATCCCACCGCGATCCGGTCCATCATCTCGTCGATGGCGCGGCCCAGGACGGTCAGTTCGTCGCGGCCCGGGCCGGGCCGGAGCCGGTGCCCCAGGTTCTGTGGTCCGACATTGGCGATCACCGGCACGAGGTCCCGCAGCGGGCGCAGGCACCAGCGCGCGGCCGGGTAGCCGGCGGCCAGGAGCCCCAGCAGCACGACCGTCACCGCGATCGTCATGGGGATGCGCGGACGCCGGAACACCTGGACGCAGACGAACGGGGCGTCGTTGCCAGGTGCCCGCAACCCGGGCGTGGCGCACCAGGACGGGCCGAACTCCCGCCACAGCCCGAGCAGCAGCTCGGCGGCCGTCGTCACGAACGGGGCGATGAGCAGGAGCAGCCCGAAGACCAGGACTATCCGCCGGGCCGGCGAGGGGAGGCTCATGCCCCGAGCCGATAGCCGACGCGCGGCACCGTGTGGATGACCGGCGGCTCACCGAGCTTGCGGCGCAGGGTCATCACGGTGGTCCGTACCGTGTTGGTGAACGGGTCGGTGTGTTCGTCCCAGGCCTGCTCCAGCAGGTCCTCGGCGCTGACCACCCGGCCGTCGGCGCGCATCAGCACGTGCAGGACGGCGTACTCCTTCGGGGACAACGAGAGCGTCAGCCCGTCGCGGGAGGCGGTGTGCCGGGTGACGTCCAGCACGATGCCGTCCCGCTCCAGCACCGGGGGCAGCGCCGGGGTCGAGCGTCGGGACAGCGCCTGCAACCGGGCGACGAGTTCGGCGAAGGCGAACGGCTTGGTCAGGTAGTCGTCCGCGCCGAGGCCGAGACCTTCCACGCGTTGCCGTATGCCGGCTGCGGCGGTCAGCAGCAGCACCCGGGTGCCGGCGCCGGACCCGGCGATCCACCGGCACACCTCGTCGCCGGTCTTGCCTGGCATGTCCCGGTCGAGGACGGCCACGTCGTAGCGGTTGACCGCAAGCCGTTCCATCGCGCTGTCACCGTCGTAGACCACGTCGACGGCGACGGACAACCGGCGCAGGCCCTCAGCCACCGTGTCGGCGAGCATCCGCTCGTCGTCCGCCATGAGCACCCGCACGGTTCCCCTCTCCGTCGCCGCCCGTGCCCGGAACCGCCATGTTCGGGCCCGGTACCGCCGCCCGCAAGGCTGCCACCTGCCGGATAAAGAACCGATAAGGGCGCCGCTGACGCTCCGCCGACCACCGGAGTCCCAGCATGGGTGCGTTCCTGCCCCCGTTCGTACAGGCTGGTGACCCCGTGCTCCGACTCGTCACGAAGTGTGCCACGGCCGTCCTGACGGCCACCGTGGTTACCGTCGTTCCCGTTTCGGCCCGGCCGGCGTCCGCGATCGCGCACGGTGCGGACGCGGCTGACGGCGCGTACCGGTTCTCGGCCCGGCTGACCATGACCGGTCTGCCCGTGGCCGGCGGTGGCACCCGGGACAGTTGGTGCTCCGGCGCGCTGATCGCCCCGCGCTGGGTGATCACTGCCGGCCACTGCTTCCGCACCCGCGACGGTAAGCGGGTCAGCCGGGTCGTCGCCGACCGGACCAGTGTCACGGTCGGGCGCACGGACCTCGCCGGTCGGGCCGGGTACGAGGCGGAGGTGGTCGCGGTCCGCCAGGCGGACACCGTCGACGTGGCCCTGGTCGAACTCGACACCGCGATCACCGGCGTGGTGCCGCTGCGGCTCGCCGACGCGCCGCCGGTGGCCGGTGAAGTGCTCCGGCTGACCGGGTACGGCTCGACCACCGCCGACGGACTCGCCCCGGCGGGCCGGCTCCAGACCGGCCGGTTCACCGTCGGCCGGGTCGGTGCCGACGTCATCGAGACCTCCGGCCGGGCGCCTCGCGTGGACACCAGCCCGTGCCCGCACGACTCGGGCGGGCCCTACTTCCGCGAGCAGGCGGACGGCACGGCCGTGCTGGTCGCGGTCGTCAGCACCGGCCCGGGATGTCCACATCCGGGCCCCGACCTCAGCGCCCGCACCGACATCCTCGGCGACTGGATCGCGGACACGATCGAGACGCCGACCGGTCCGGCGCGCTGGATGCCGGTCGGGGCGGGCGTGGGCGTGGTGCTCGTGCTGCTGTCGGTGGCCCTGACGACGCTTCGGCGCCGGCGAGCAGCGCAGCGGACGAGGTGAAGCGTCAGAAGCTGCTGACCAGCTTCACGAACGCTTCGTCGATCTTGCTGGGATCGGTCGCGTCGAAGGCCTTGCCCGACGACGCCTTGGCGATCCGGTCCAGGGTGGCGAAGTCCGACTCCCGGTCGAAGGCGATGCAGAACACCTTCACCGGACGCTGCGGGTCCAGGGCGACCTCGGCGAGCACGCGGGCCAGGTCGTTGTCCTTGCCGTACTCGTTCTTGCCGTCGGTCAGCACGACGATCGCGTTGATCCGCTCTGGGTCGTACCGGTCGAGCAGCGCTCGGTGTGCGGCCCGGACCGTCGCGTAGAGCGCGGTGCTGCCGGCGACCTGCAGGCCGGCGACCTTGCTGGTGATCCGCTTTCGGTCGAACTCGCCGAGCGGCACCTCCTCGCGGTAGGGGCCCTTCGGCCGCTTCGGTGTCTCCGAGGAGAACGACCAGAGCCCCACCCGGTCCTCGGTGTTGAGCAGCGCGAGGCCCTTGCCCGCCGCCGCCGAGGCGACCTGGAAGCGGGTACGGGTGCCGACCATCGCCTCCATGGATCCGGACGTGTCCAGGGCGATCAGGATGTTGGCCTTCTTGCGGAGCGTTCGCCAGCCGTCAAGCATCGCGCCGACCACCTGTGGGTCCGGGGGCTCGAAGTAGGTGAGCCCGCCAGTGGGCTCGGCGCCGACGGAGGCGAGCAGCTCCGCCGAGGCGCGGCGCTCGTGGTCCCGGAAACCGAGACGGGCGAAGCTCTCCTGCTGGGCGTCCTCGGTCAGGAACGCCCGGAAGTCGGCAGCCGCCGCGCGCTGTCGCTCATCGGCGGAGGGCAGCACCACGAACGGGTGGTCCAGGTTGAACGTGCCCTCCTTGGGGTGGACGGCGACAAGCGGGACGTTCGGCCGGCGGCCCCGCTCCTGCCCGTCCGGCCGGGGGCTCAGCGCGCCCGTGTTGTAGAGGTCCACCAGTTCCTCCTGCAGGACGATGGCGCTCATGTCGTCCGTGCTGCCCGCGCCGCCGGCCAGGTCCGCCTCGGCGAGACTGCGCAGCAGGTCCACCGAGTCGTCGCTGTAGTGCGACACGTTGGCCTCGATCCGGCGGACGAACTGGGTGACCGCGGGGTCGGCCAGGTCGGACCGGGTCAGGTCGCTGGACCGTTGCACCGCCGCGTAGTAGGTGGCGATGGTCGCCGCCAGCCCGGAGGTGGACAGGTTGGGGTTGTCCTTGCCGAAGGTGAAGCGGCCCCACTCCGGCTTGCCGAAGCTCGCCCACCCGTCCCGACCGGAGAGGCCCAGGATCTCCCCCCAGCCCAGCGGCCCGCGCTGGCGTACCAGTTCCGCCTTGGGTTGCGGCATCGCGATCACCAGCGGGCTGTTGGCGATCGACGGGTACCGGTCCGGGGTCTGCGGCGCCCGCCCGGCGGCCTGGTCGAGCAGCCGGAGCTGGCCGGTCCACAGGCTCGACGTCGGCAGCCAGACCTGTGGTTGCGGCAGGCCGGTGCGGGTCCAGCCGGTGGCCAGCGCCTCGGCGGCCTGGCCCGAGTTGAGCGCGCTGACGTGCACCTGGGCGCAGCCACCGCCGTCGATCGACCGGCTGCTGCGGTTGTACCGCTCGGCCAGGTCGACGAGCAGAGCCGCCTTCTCGGTGGAGGAGTTGACCTGGAGGGTGGTGGCGCAGTCGGTGCGGGTTCCCGCGCTGCCCGCTTCCCGCTGCCGGACGAACACGTACGCCCCGGCGATGACCACCAGCCCGGCGGTGACGGCGGCGGTGTAGGGCAACCACTGCCGCGTACGCGTAGCGGATGGGGTCATCGGGGCGTCCTCCTGGGCGGGCGGTTGGTGGCAGTCAACCTATCGATCCGGCGCCAGTCGGGGACCCGGGCCCCGGCCGCGCCGAGTCACCCGCGTCCGGACCGCCCACCGACCGCCGTCGCGACCAGTAGCCGAACCAGGTAGACCACGACGAAGGCGACCGCCCCGGCTGCGGCGGCCGGGCCGATCGCGCTCGACGCGACGTAACCGGCGGCGGCGCCGGCCGAACCGAGGAAGAGCGCGGTCGAAATGCCCCAGGCGTCGAGGGCCTCGTCACGCAGTCGCCGCACCGCACCGTCCGGCCCGGCACCGACGCCGGGCTCCGTCACCGGCGGGTGTGCCGGCCGGGTCGGCCGAGCCTGGGACGGCACCGTTGGTGGAGTCGGCGTCTGCGTCTGCGTCTGCGG
This sequence comes from Micromonospora sp. WMMD975, assembly GCF_029581215.1. Lineage (NCBI taxonomy): Bacteria > Bacillati > Actinomycetota > Actinomycetes > Micromonosporales > Micromonosporaceae > Micromonospora > Micromonospora sp. WMMD975. Next base: position 3,216,409 of record NZ_CP120739.1, on the reverse strand, counting down.
CGGCGTCGGGCGCGGCTGCGGTGCCGTCGGCGTGAGCTGGGGGAGCGGGTGGTTCGGCGTCGGCGCGCCCGCGGTCTCGTTGCCGGCCTCGAGCAGGCTCTTCCGACGTAGCGGCTCGGTGCCCGTGGCGGTCTGCCGGAGCAGCCGCACCAGCACGCTCTCGGCATCGGGTCGATCCGCCGGATCCTTGGCCAGGCACTCCCGGATCAGCTCGTCCAGCACGGAAGGCAACGCGGGCAGCTCGGGCGGATCGTGCACCACCCGGTGCATCACGGCGAAGAGCGAGTCATTGCCGAAGGGCGGCCGACCGCCGGCCGCGAAGGCGATCGTGGCCGCCCAGGCGAAGACGTCGCAGGGCGGACCGACCGAGTCGTTGCGGAACCGCTCGGGCGCCATGTACGCGGTGGTTCCCATGACCCGGCTGGATGCCGTCTCGGTGACGCCCAACGCGCGGGCGATACCGAAGTCGATCACCCGAGGACCGTCCTTGCCCAGCACCACGTTGTCCGGTTTCAAATCGCAGTGCACCACCCCGGAGCCGTGGATCGCGGCGAGCGCGGTCACCGTGCCGACCGCGAGCCGATGCAGGGCGTTGCCGGTCACCGGGCCGTGCTCGCGCACGTGCCGGTGCAGGGTCGGGCCCTCGATGAACTCACTGACCACGTAGGGCCGCTCACCGTCCACGTCGGCGAAGAGCACCTGCGCGGTGCAGAACGGGGCGACCCGGCGTGCGGCGGCGATCTCCTTCACGAACTGCGACCGTGCCCGTGGGTCACTCAGATCGACGTTGATCAGCTTGACCGCGACCCGGTCGCCGGCGTCGTCCTCACCGAGATAGACGACCCCCTGGCCGCCCGCGCCGAGCCGGCCGAGCAACCGGTACCGGCCGGCGGTGACCGGATCGTGCGTCCACAGTTTCGCCAACTCCGGCACCGGCGTGCCGGCCAGTTCTGACATCCCGACTCCATCAGCGTCGTGCCCGGCCACCGGCGGCGCAGGACAGGGTCATCGTGTCATGTCCGATAAAAATCCAAGGTGGTCTAACTCTGGACCTTTACTGTTAGGAGTCTTAATAATAGGGCGCCGGTCCCGATCCGATCCGGAAGGCTCACCCCCATGCGACGCCCCGCCCTCCTCGCCCTGGCCGCCGTGCTCGCCGCCGGTGGCACCACCGTCTATCTGGCGTCGTCCGCCTCCGCGGCCACCGCCTGCCACCCCACCTGGTCGTCGTCCGCCGTGTACGTCGGCGGCGGTCAGGCTTCCTACCAGGGCGTCAACTACCAGGCCAAGTGGTGGACCCAGAACGAGAACCCGGCCACGCACAGCGGCCAGTGGGACGTCTGGGCCAACCAGGGCGCCTGCGGCGGCACCACCCCGCCGACCACTGCACCGCCGACCACGACGACGCCGCCGACCACCCGACCCCCGACCACTCCACCGCCCACGACCACCCCGCCGGCCACCACGCCTCCGCCGACCGGCAACGGCCAGTTGCCGAAGCACTTCCTCACCGGTTACTGGCAGAACTTCGACAATCCGGCCCGGGAGATCCGGCTCCGCGACGTACCTGCCAACTACGACCTGGTCGCGGTCGCGTTCGCCGATGCGACGAGCACACCCGGCGCGGTGTCCTTCACCATCGACGCTGGCCTGAGCGCCTCACTCGGCGGCTACACCAACGCCGACTTCAAGGCCGACGTCGCCACCCTGCACGCCCGTGGCAAGAAGGTCATCATCTCGGTCGGCGGCGAGCGCGGCACCATCTCGGTCGCCAGTTCCAGCGCCGCCACGAACTTCGCCAACTCGATCGTCAACCTCATCGGCGCCTACGGGTTCGACGGCGTCGACATCGACCTGGAGAACGGCGTCAACGCGACGTACATGGCCCAGGCGCTGCGGGACATCCGCAACCGGACGAACCCGAACCTGATCATCACGATGGCGCCGCAGACCATCGACATGCAGAGCACCGGCGGCCAGTACTTCCAACTGGCACTGAGCATCAAGGACATCCTGACCGTCGTCCACACCCAGTTCTACAACTCCGGAGCGATGCTCGGCTGCGACAACAACGCCGCGTACAGCCAGGGATCGGTCAACTTCCTCGTCGCGCTCGCCTGCATCCAGCTCGAGAACGGGCTCCGGCCGGACCAGGTCTCCCTCGGCCTGCCGGCCGCGCCGAGCGCCGCCGGTGGCGGCTACGTCAACCCGTCGGTGGTCAACCAGGCCCTCGACTGTCTCGCCAGAGGCACCAACTGCGGCTCCTTCAGGCCGCCGCGCACCTACCCCGGGATCCGTGGCGCCATGACGTGGTCGGTCAACTGGGACGTCACCAACGGCAACGGATTCGCCACCACCATCCGGCCCCACCTCAACACCCTTCCCTGAACCCCCGCAGGAGAGTGTCATGAAACTCAGGCAGAAGATCCTGTCCCTGGCCGCCGTCACGGTCACCGCCACCGCGCTCGCGATCGCCCCGATGACCACGTCCAGCGCGGCTGCGGCCTGCTACCCGGCCTGGTCGTCGTCCGCCGTGTACGTCGGCGGCGGTCAGGCTTCCTACCAGGGCGTCAACTACCAGGCCAAGTGGTGGACCCAGAACGAGAACCCGGCCACCCACAGCGGCCAGTGGGACGTCTGGGCCAACCAGGGCGCCTGCGGCGGCACCACCCCGACCACCCCGCCGCCCACCGGCCCGACCAACCCGCCGCCGGCCGGCAAGATGGCGGCGGCGCCGTACGTCTACCCCGGCTGGGGCAACCCCCCGGCGCCCTCGACGATCACCGGTCAGGGCGTCCGCGCGTTCACCGTCGCGTTCGTGCTGGCGAACGGCTGCAACCCGGTCTGGGACGGTGAGGGCGGCCTGACCGGCGGCGTCCACGAGTCCTGGATCAACCAGGCCAAGGCGGCCGGCGCGAGCATCGTGCCGTCGATCGGCGGCTGGCAGGGCAACAAGCTCGGCCCGAACTGCGCCACCCCGGAGGCCCTCGCCGGCGCGTACCAGAAGGTCATCAACACCTTCGGTCTGAAGGCCATCGACATCGACATCGAGAACTACGACGAGTTCGAGAACTACACCGTCGCCGACCGCATCGTGAGCGCCCTGGGCATCATCAAGCGCAACAACCCGGGCGTCACCACGATCCTGACCTTCGGCACGACCACGAACGGCCCGAACGCGCACGGCGTCCGGCTCATCAACCAGGCCCGGGCGTTGAACGCCAACGTGGACATCTTCACCATCATGCCGTTCGACTTCGGCGGCGGCAGTGACATGTACACAAGCACCCGCAACGCCGCGGAGGGCCTGAAGAACCAACTCAAGTCCACGTTCGGCTGGAACGACAAGACGGCGTACGCGCACATGGGCATCTCCGGCATGAACGGTCTCTCCGACCAGCAGGAGGTCACCACCCCGGAGACCTGGACGCGGATCCGGGACTACGCCCGGAACAGCGGTCTCGCCCGGTTCACCTTCTGGGCGGTGAACCGGGACCGCGGCTGCGCCGGCGGCGGTGTGGTGTCGAACTGCAGCGGCATCGCCCAGAGCGACTGGGAGTTCAGCCGGATCTCCGCCGGCTTCTGAGGCGTCGGACGGCCACGCACGCCCCCGGCGCGGACCGCCGGGGGCGTGCGTGGCCAGCGGACAGGTGGTGGACGCCTCACTGCACCGGCGCCAGCCACAGGTTGGTGATGTCGAAGAACTCGATCTGCGGCACGTGCACCGCGTTGCGCACCCGGCTGCCGTGGTAGCGGGAGGTCATCGCGGCGAACGACAGGATCGGCACGACCGGGAGATCCTGCATGATCCGTACGTCGATCTCGTGCCACAGTTCCTCGGCCCGCCGCTCGTCCAACTCTTCCAGGGCCCGCTCGATGAGGGCGTCGACCTCGGGGTTGTGGTAACCGCCGTAGTTCGTGGTGCCCGGCACGTCGTTGCTCTGGAACAGCGGCTGCACGATGACCCGCCCGTTGTTGCCGAACCAGTCCGGGGTGAAGCCGGGCTCGGCGATGTCCCAGTCGCCGCGCCGACCGGCCTCCGGGTCGGAGAGCGCGAAACCGTAGTATTCCGCCTGGCTGAAGAACCGCCACTCCAGGTTGATGCCGATCTCGGCGAGGTTGGCCGCCACCGAGTCCATCACCTTGCGGTGGATGCCGATCTGCCGGACCGCGGCGATCAGCGTGAGCCCGTCGCCGTAGCCCGCCTCGACCAGCAGCTCGCGGGCACGGGCCCGGTCGCCGCGGTGGCCCGGCGTCGCGTACGGGTCGAAGTCCTCCCGGTGGCCGACGCTGCCCCGGGGGATCACCGACCCCAGCGGTTCGTTCGGCGCGTCCAGCGCGTCGAGGATCTCGCCGACCGCCACCTTGTCGATGGCGTACGCGATGGCCTGGCGGACCTTCGGGTTGGCGGTGGCCCGGCCCTGGTTGGGGCTGCGCAGGTTGAACACCAGGTACGGGTTGAGCGCGAAGCCGGGATAGGTACGGGGCGCGGCGTCCTGGCCGGGCTTGGGGCGGTCCCAGGACACGGCGGTGTAGGACCAGGCGAGGTCCACCTCGCCGGCGTCCATCCGTCGTTCCATCTCGGGCACCGGCACGTCGGAGGCGACCGTGATGTGGATGGCGTCGACGAACTGGTTGCGGATGGGGTCGGTGTCCTTGCGCCAGACCGGGTTGCGCTCCATCCGGATCTCCATGCCCCGGTCGGCGTAGCGGGTCAACCGGTACGGCGCGCAGGAGCGGGTGTTGCGGCGGAACTCCGGGCTGTCCGGCAGATAGGCGTCGTATTCCACCGGCGCGGGCGCGGTGAAGCCGGTGGCCAGGATGTTCAGGAAGTCGTTTGCCGGCCGGACGAGCTGGAACACCAGGGTGTGGTCGTCGGCGGCGCGCAGGCCCGCGATGTCGTGGCTGTTCTGGAAGGCGGCCAGCGCCGCCGGCGTGACCTCGGCGTCGGTGAACGCCGCCCGGTACGCCTCGCAGTAGTCCCGGAAGCCGACGATGGTGCTGGTGAAGTAGGGCAGCGCGCCGGCGCCCGCGACCGGGTTGGGCAGCCGCTTGAAGGCGCGCACCACGTCGTGGGCGGTGACCTCGCGCGGTGGGGCCGAGTCCCAGAGCACGCCCTCGCGCAGGCGGATGGTCACGGTGCGGCGGTCGGCGCTGAGCCCGCCGTTGTCCAGGGTCGGCGTCTCGGCCGCGAGGTCCGGCATCGGGGTGAACGACAGCTCGGGGGAGGACAGGTCGTCGGTGGCCGGGTACGCGAACAGATGGCGGGACAGCGCGCGCAGGATCTGCGCCGAGGTGGCGTAGTAGGCGCTTGCCGTGTCGAGGTGGTCGACGCCGCCGGGGCCGACCAGCCGTAGGACGCCGCCGTACCGCGGGTCGTCACGTTCGGGGGCGAGCCCGGTTGCCGGGTCGGCGAGAGGCTGTGCCGTGTCGGTCATGACTGTCGACCTCCATCTTCGAGGGTGACGGCGTCGGCGGACGGGCCGCCACCGGGTCTAGGCGTCCATCGATGCATAGACTATACGATAGTAAATCTCTGGGGCGTGTGATCGCGGCAAATGCGAGTCATGCCCCTCGGTGACTGCCTAAAGCGATAGTGAATGGCGGTCGCCGTCGGCTCCCACGACGGAGGGAATCCCGTGACCCAGGAGACCAGCGCGAAGAACGAGTCCATCGCCGCGGTGCTGGCCCGCCAGCGCACCGAGGCAGAGGCGAGCCGGGCGGCAGCGGCGGTCGGCGCGGCCGGACCCCGCTTCCCGGAGGTGCCCAGGGGGCCGCTTGAGGACGAGACGACCTGGCGGCAGGTCCGCGACCTCTTTCCGATCGACCCCGCCCTGAGCCACCTCAACGTCGGCACCATCGGGTCCGCCCCGAAGCGGGTGCTGGAGATGCTCAAGCTGGCCGACTACGACTTCGCCCGGCATCCCCGCGACCCGTATCCGCCGACCACCATGAACGAGCCGCGGGCGGTGCTGGCCGCCGCCTACGGCTGCGACCCCGACGAGATCGCCATCGTCCAGGGCGCCACCGACGGCAACTCGCGCATCCTCAACGGCCTCGACCTCGGCGCGGGCGACGAGGTCGTCACCACCACCCACGAGTGCTACACGATGCAGGCGCCGCTCAACCTGTTGCACAACCGGCGCGGCGTGGTGGTCCGCAAGCTCACCCCGAAACTCGGGCCGGACCAGTCCGCCGAGGAGATCGTCGAGATGTTCGAGGCGGCGATCACCCCGCGGACCCGGGTGCTCCAGTGGGCCGCGGTGACGTTCACGGTCGGCACCACCATGCCCAACCGGGCACTCGCCGAACTGGCACACCGGCACGGTCTGATCAGCGTGGTGGACGGCGCGCACCTGCCGGGCCAGTTCGCGCTGAACCTGCACGAGATGGGCGTCGACTTCCTCAGCGGCTCGGGGTCGAAGTATCAGTGCGGGCCGATGGGCACCGGCATCCTCTACGCCCGCAACAAGGTGCTCCCCGAATACAACCCGCTGCCCCTGCCGACGTTCTGGCCGGTCATCTCGCTCTGGTACCCGATCGACGGTGAGCTGCCGCCGCGGACCACCACGCGGGAACCGACGTACGACATCGGCACGTTCGTTCAGAAGACCGGGTCCGCCGACCTGTCCCGGGGGCCCGCGCTCCAGGCCGCCTGCGAGATCTTCCAGACCATCGGCCAGGAGAACATCCAGCGGTACGTGCACGGCCTGAGCCGCCACCTCAAGCACCGCGTCGCCGAGCACTGGGGCGAGTCGGCGCTGTTCAGCCCGTTGCACGACGAGCGGCTGCACTGCGGCATGGTGGCCTTCCAGCCGTTCCGCGACCCGGAACACGCCCTGGACATGAACCGGTTCGTCGAGTTCGAGCAACGGATGGAGGACGAGTACGGGGTGAACCTCCGGTTCACGTTCTTCCCCGTACGCGGCTCCGACACCGAGCGGTTCGCCATCCGGCTGGCCCCGCACCTCTACAACAACCGGGAGGAGATCGACCACGCGGTCGACTCGATGATCAAGCTGACCGAGGCGATGGACTGAGCGGCACCGGGCCGCCCGACCGACCCCGGCCGGGCGGCCCGACCGGTCAGACCCGGACGCAGCGGAACGCCGCCCAGCGTGGGCCGTCACCCGGGCCGCAGGGACCGGCGGTGTGGTCCATCCCGGCCAGTCCCTCGCTGAACTCGTCCAGCCGAAGCCCGTTCAGCCGCAGCTCGCGCAGGTAGGTCTCCAACGTCCGGTGCCGAGGCGCCGGCCCCGGCAGCGCCTCGGTCGTCGGCCGCTCGCCCTCCCGGAAGTAGTCGGCGGTGCGCAGCCAGCCGCGTCCGTGTGCGCTGCCAACGACCGCGGTGGCCATCGGGTGCGGCACGGAGAAGACCAGCCGGCCGCCGGGCACCAGGTCGTGTTGCACGGCGGCCAGCAACCGGGGGAGGTTGCGGACCTGGTGGAGCGCGTGCCGGGAGACCACCACGTCCACCCGGGGCGAGCCGTCCCGCCCGGACCACCGGTTGAGGTCACGGACCCGGACGTGGCCCACGTTCGGGTCGAGCAGTCGTCGGACCCGCTCGGCGCGTTCCTCGTCCGGGGCGACACCGACGTAGCTGTGTGCGCCCCCGCGCAGGGCGTACGCCGTGACGGCCGGATCACCGCAGCCGACGTCCAGCACCGCTCGGCCCCGCAGATCGCCGAGGAACGCGACGAGCAGGCGACGCTCACCTGTGGGATCGTCGTCGGTGCTTGGTGGCCGGGCGGACTCGGTGGTGGATGAGGACACGGCAACCTCCTCGGGACCGCCGGCCGGTGCCCGGCCGGACCGGGTGGGCGACGTCAGGTCTGGCGTCGCCGGTTGTAGAGCACCCCCGTGATCGAGCCGAAGACCAGGATGAGCGCCGCGCAGGCGACGGCGTAGCCGGTGAGGTCACCGGCGGTGAGCGTGCCCGCCATGGCGTGTCGCACCGCGGTCACCGCCCTGGTGATCGGATTGACGCCGACGGCGGCCTGGAGCCAACCGGGCATGGTGTCCGGGCCGACGAAGATGTTGCTGAGGAACAGCAACGGGAACACGGCCAGCCCGCTGACGTTCATCACGATCTCGGGCTTGGTGGCGGCCAGGCCGAGCGCCGTCCAGACCCAGGCCAGGCTGAACGCGAAGACCACCACCAGCAGGATGCCGACGACGACGCCCCGCAGGCCGTCCGCCGGCCGGAAGCCCAGCGCCAGTCCCACCAGGACGGTCACGGTGGCCGCCACCGCGTATCGCACGAGGTCGCCGAGGAGGGAGCCGACCAGGACGGAAGGCTGCCAGAGCGACATCGACCGGAAACGGTCGAACACGCCCTTGCTGATGTCGACGTTGAGCGCCACACCGGTGTTCATGCTGATCATCACGACCGAGAGCACCACGATGCCGGGGAGCAGGTGCTGCAGGTATTCCCGGGTGGAGCCGGCCAGCGCGCCGCCGAACAGGTAGGTGAAGACAAGCGTCGTCATCACCGGGAACCCGACCGCGTCGAAGAGCTGCTGGGGGTTGCGACGGACCCGCACCAGCGCCCGCCAGGCGAAGGCGACGGAGGCGGCCAGCGGACCGGGGCGGGCCGGCCGGTCACGGGACAGCAGCGTCGCGGTGACGGGCGTGCCGGCGGTCGACGGCGCGGACTCCACCGTCCGGGTCGGGTTCATGCGACCTCCTCGTTGGTGGTGCGGTCGGCCTCGGCGCGGTGGCCGGTGAGAGCCAGGAAGACCTCGTCCATGCTGGGCCGGCCGAGGGAGAAGTCGTCGACCGCGATGCCGGCGGCGGCGAGCTCGGCCAGTGCCTGCGAGGCGCGGTCGGGCTCGGCCACCGAGACGGTGAGCGTCGCCGGATCGCCGCCCGGATGGGCCGCCGCGGCGAGCACCGAACCGATCAGCCGCTCGGCCTCGGCGCGCTGCTCGGCGTCGTGCAGTCGCACCTGGAACGTCGCGGAGCCGACGGAGGACTTCAGCTCGGCCGGCGTGCCCTGGGCGATCACCCGACCCTGGTCGATGACCGCCATCCGGTTGGCCAGCACGTCCGCCTCGTGCAGGTATTGCGTGGTGAGCAGCACGGTCGTGCCCGCCTCGACCAGGTCGCGGACCACGTCCCACACCTGGTTGCGGCTGGCCGGGTCCAGCCCGGTGGTCGGCTCGTCGAGGAAGAGCAGATCGGGGGTCACGATCACGCTGGCGGCGATGTCGAGGCGGCGGCGCATGCCTCCCGAGTAGGTCTTCACCGAGCGGCCGGCGGCCTCGGTGAGGTCGAACGCGGCGAGCAGCTCGTCGGCCCGGGACCGGGCGCGCGGCCACGGATGGCCGAGCAACCGGCCGAGCAGGATCAGATTTTCCCGGCCGGTGAGGTCCTCGTCGATCGAGGCGTACTGCCCGGTGAGGCCGATCCGGGCGCGCACCGCCTCCGCCTGCCGCACCACGTCGAGCCCGAAGACCTGGGCCGTCCCCGAGTCGGGACGGGTCAGGGTGGACAGGATCCGGATGGTCGTCGTCTTGCCGGCGCCGTTGGGCCCGAGGAACCCGAAGACGGTGCCGGTCTCGACGCTCAGGTCGACGCCGTCGACGGCCCGGGTGGTGCCGAACGTCTTGGTGAGGTCACTCGTCTCGATGGCCAGGTCGGCGCTCGGGCCCACGGTGGTCCTTCCGGTCGGGTCGCAGAACGGCCGCGCCGGGCACGGATGCGGTCTCGACGCGGCTGTTGACTAAAGGATAGTAACAGAGATCATCGCATCGCCACGGCAACGCCACGCTCCGCGAGCGTCGAGTGAGCGCCGATGATCGCGGCGGACCACCCATTGCTATATGTTGTCTATAGTGAACTGCGGTGCGGTGCGCCGGAAAGCGGCGGGAGGAGTGGGCCCGATGTCCCTGGTGGAGATGTCCCTGGTGGACCGGATCCGTGGCCCCGTCCCGGCACGTCACCCCGACCCGACCGAGCCGGCCTACGGCGGCACCCTGCGCCTGCACACCACCGAACGGATCGAGCCGCTCGACCCGGCCACCGCGCACGGCCCGGCCACCCGGCAACTGCTCTGGGCGACCACCCGCCAGCTCTTCGCCTGGCCGGCGGCGGCGGTCCTCCCGCCCGCCGACCGGCACGTCCCGCCCGTGCCCGACCTCGCCGCCGAGCTGCCCAGCCGGGCCGGCGACGCGGTGAGCGCCGACGGTCTCCGGTGGATCGTCCGGCTCCGGCCCGACGTCCGCTGGGACACCACCCCGCCCCGCCCGGTCACCGCGTCCGACGTGCTGCGCGGATTGAAGCGGATCGCCGGCCCGGCCGCCCGCGCCGCCGCGATCGCACCGCTGGCCGACGCCGTCGTCGGCCTCGCCGAATACCACGCGGCGGCCCGCCACGCCGGCGGGCCCGTCCGCTCCACCGCCGCCGGGTGCGCCGAGTTCGCCGACCGGCACGACATCCCCGGCGTACGCGTCGTCGACGCGTACACCCTGGTGTTCCGGCTGCGTCGGCCGGTGGACCTCGTCCGGCTGCTGGCCGACGTGGGCCTCGCACCGGTCCCCGCCGAATACGACGCCCACCTGCCCGGCGCCGCCGCGCCCCGCTCCACCGGCCCGTTCCGGCCGGTCGGGCGCACCGACACCGGCGCGGTACGACTGGCGCACAACCCGGCCTGGGACCCGGCCGGCGACCCGCTGCGGGCCCGGTTCGTCGACCGGATCGAGGCCCGGGGCGACGCCACCCCCGACGAACTCGACGCCGCCGCCCTGGCGTCGGGCGCGGTCGACCTGAGCTGGGCGCGGCACACGACCGGCGTCGGCTCGGGCTCCGCCGCGACCTGGGGGCTGGACGCCTACCTGGTGTTCAACCTGCGCGGACCGGACCGCCCCGCCGGCCCGCGCCGGCACGCGGTACGCCGGGCGGTGGCGCTCGCCGTCGACCGGCTGGCCGTCGCCGAGGCGCTCGCGGCGCCCGGCGTGCCGTACCGCCTCCAGCACGGCCTCATCCCGCCCGGCCTGCCGGGCCACCGCCGGTACGATCCCTGGCCGACCCCGTACCACCGGGGTGACCCCGAGGCGTCCCGGGCGGCGCTGGGCACGCTCGGCCGCGGCGCCCGCCCCCGGCTGACGGTGGCGGTGCCCGACGACCCCCGCCGGCGCGAGGCCGCCGAGATCCTCACCGCCAACCTGGCCGCCACCGGCATCACGGCGCGGACCACCGTCCATCGCGACGGCGACCTGCACGACCTGCTCCTCGACCCGGCGTCCGGCCGGGCCGGACGGTGGGACGTCGCGCTCTGCGACTGGACGCCCGACGGATGTGCCGATCCCGGGCAGGAACTACGGTCGATGGTCGCCGACGACGTCGCCGGCGGACGCAACTACGGTGGCTACCGCTCGGCCCGGATCGCCTGGCTGCTGGCGCAGGCCCGCGCCGAGGCGGACCCCGGTCGGGCGGACGAACGCTGGCACCGGTTCGACCTCGCCGTCCTTCGGGACCTGCCGGTGATCCCGCTTGTCGCGGCGGCCGTCGCGCCGCGCTCCGGCCGTTCGCCCCGGGTACGCAACGTGCGCTTCCTGCCGCACCTGCACCGGGTGGACCTGACGAACGTCTGGCTGGCCGACGACACGGGCTGACCCGGTGCCCGGCCGTTCGTACGCCCGTCCGGCCAGGGCCGCAGGGCCGCGCACGGGCCGACGACGGCACGGGCCGACGGCCGCTCGGCCGGGGCCCGCCGGCCCTGGCGTGACGTCAGGGCCGGTCGACTCCGGTCGTGGCGGCGCCGGCCGGTGCCCGGCCCGACGGCGCCAGTGGACGCGCGACGAAGTGCGTCGCCGTCTCATGGTTGTCGCACTGGGCGTGGAAGCCGACGGCCGCCTCGAACCGGAGCACGGTACGGCGCCGGGCCGGCGGCGCGACCTCGCCCCGGTGCAGGGCGGCCAGGACGGCCGGCACGTCATGGGCGAAGGACACCGGGGCGCTGACGTACACCGGTCCGGCCCGGTCGGTCCGCACGGTCCAGGCGTCCGGCGGCGGATCACCCGGCACCACGTAGCGCGGGCGGCTGAGCCGTTCGAACTCGTACAGTTCCGCGGCGAACGCCCGCCAGGCGGGCGGGAAGCGCGGCACCACAGCGGTTTCCCACCAATCCGCCGCGGCGCGGTCCACCGCCGGGGTGGCGTACATCCGGCGCAGCCCGGCGGAGACCGCGGCCGACTCGGCGATCGTCGGCACGTCCCGCAGGAAGGCGCACACGTCGGGGTCGTCGGCCGCCTCCCACCAGGCCGCCAGCGAGCGGATCAGCTCCGACTGGCGGAGTCCGGCGACCAGTCGCGCCGGAGCCCACACGTGCCGCAGGAACTGGTGCTCGCCGAGCAGCCGGGCGAAGTAGATGAACCGGTGCATGGCCAGGTGCTCGCCGAGATCGGCCTCGTCGTTGGACAGCACGTACTCGAAGTCGTCCCGCTCGCCCCGTACGGTGACCAGGCCGTGCCGCGCGCGCTGCTCCGCGTAGGTGGTGTTGGGCAGCAGCAGCATGGGATAGACGGCGATGCGGCTCACCCGGGCGGCCAGCCGGTCGTACCCGGCGAGGAAGCTCTCCACTGTCTCGCCCGGAGCGCCCCAGATCAGCTCGGCGTAGCAGTCGAGCCCCTCCCGGACCAGCCAGTCGGCGAGGTTCTCCCACTCGTTGACCCGCATGTTGCGCCGCCGCATGCCGGTCAGCGCCACATCCGACAGACTCTGCAGGGCCAACGTGAACGAGCTCTGGAAGCCGTGCCGGCGCAGATCCCGCACGATCCGGTGGAACCGGTCGGACTTGTTCTTCGCCCAGGAGGTCTCCACCGCCCGCGGGTAGCCGCGTCGCTCGCGGGTGCGGATCAGATCCTCGACGAACTCCTCGTCGCCGGCGAGCAGGCCGAAGTTCGCGTCGCAGAGCACCACGGTGGGCACCTGGTGGAAGCCGAAGCAGTCCAGCTCCGCGGCGAGGCGCTCGCGGGAGAAGGCCCGCACCCGCTGCCCGACCGCTCCGCCCCAGTAGCAGAAGGCGCACTTGTACGGGCAGCCCCGGTTGGTCTCCATCAGCGCCACGTCGTACCGGAAACGCCCGGCGGCGTCGGTCATCGGCAGCGCGCCGGTGAGGAACGGGGAGGGGACGACGTCCAGGTCGGACAGCCGGACCCGGTCCGGCGTACGGGCCACGGCGCCGTCCGGCAGCCGGTAGGTCAGGCCGGCCACCTGCGACAGGCCCTCCGGGTACGTCCGTTCCAGCAGGACGCGGACCAGCTCCCGGAACGTCATCTCGCCCTCGCCGTCGACCACCACGTCCACCGCCGGGTGCTCACGCAGCACCCGGGCGCCCTGGTGGGCGACGTGGTTGCCGCCGAAGACCACACACCCGTCCGGGCGCAACTGCTTGTACGTCTCGGCCAGCGCCCCGAAGGCGCGGTAGTTCCAGCCGAGCACGGAACAGGCGAGCACGTCCGGCGGCGGGGCGGCGAAGAGGCTGGCGGCCATCCGGATCAGCGGCACGCCGCCGCGGAAGTTGTGGATCCGGACGTCCGTCTCCGCGCTCAGGTCGCGGTCGGCCGCCAGGACGGCGCGCAGGTAGCCGGCCGCGAGCGGCATCGACTCCAGCGGCGTGTCCCAGGCGCCCTGCTGGAGCAGGCCGATGCTCAGCACGACCGCTCCCCGCTCGGGCGTACCCCGTCCGGCCACGCCGGTCCGTCGGCGTGGACCGGGTCGCCGGTCTCCGGCCGCGGCCCGAGCAGTGACCACCGGTCGGTGTCCCGCGCGGAGACGCGGACCGGCAACCGGCCGCGGAACTCCGCCGCGATCGTCCGCGCCAGCGCCCCCAGCCAGGGCCGGACGGTGGCCCATCCACCCGCGTCGAGCAGCACCGGCGGGCCGGCGGCGGCGGCGAGGTCGCCGGCGAGGTAGGCGTCCACCCCGCAGGCGGTGGCCGCCTCGACGAACCGCCCGCCCGCCCCCGCGCAGACCGCCACCGTCCGCAGCGGACGGCGGGCGTCGCCGGCCACCCGGACGGCGCCGCCCCAGCGGCCCGCCAGCTCCCCGGCCGACATCGCCCGGGGCAGCTCACCCACCCGCCCGTGTCCGTGCCCGTCGGGCAGCTCGGCCAGTTCGAACAGGTAACACGCGGGCTCCTCGTACGGGTGGGCGTCCCGCGCCGCGGCCAGGACCTCGGCCCGGCGGCTCCGCGGCAGCGTCATCTCCACCCGGGCCTCCGGGGCGAGGCTCACCTGGCCCACCGTCCCGGCCGCCGGTCGCGCCCCCACGGCCGGCACGAACGTGCCGGTGCCCGCGGTCCACCAGGCGCACCGGCGGTAGTCACCGATCACCCCGGCCCCGGCCGCGGCAGCCGCCTCGATCAGCCGCTCCACCCCGCTCAGCGGCACGAACACGACGAGCACGTCCCGCCGGCGGGGGACCGGCACCAGCGGCTCGGTGGGGCCGAGCCCGAGGACGGCGGCGAGCGCGTCGGACACCCCGGGCCGGGCCACCGCCGCGTTGCTGTGCGCGGTGTAGAGCGCGAGGCCGGCCGCCTCGGCGTGAGCCACCGTGTCCGGCGTGGGCGGGCGGTGCGTCACCAGCAGGTCGGCGCCCTCGGCCCGGGCCTCGTGGACCGTCGCGGCGACCGCGTCCACCGCCAGCAGCACCCGCCGGAGCGGGCTGTCCGGCCGTCCGGCGAGCAGGCCGACCCGGTCGGCCGGATCGGCGAGGTCGGTGGGGTGGCGTCGGTCCAGCAGGTCGACCGCGTCGTGCACGGTGGCCGGGCCGCTCACCGCAGCGCTTTCGCCAGGTCCCCGGCCGGGTCGTCGAAGACCAGCACCGTGCTCAGCACGCCCCGGCCCGATGCGATGACGGCCCGGACGTCCTCCGGCGAGCGGGCGTGTGCCACCCGGATCCGGGCCGACGGCGACGCGTAGTCGGCAAGCACCACCACGGTCTTCGTCACCGGCGCCCGGCGGATCGCCTCGACGGCCGAGGCGAGGTCACTGAAGGTCATCTCCACCAGCACGCAGGCCAGCCCGCCGGCCAGGTAGCAGGACAGCTCGGCGAGGAACTGCCGCTTGCTCTGCCCGTGCCGTCCCGGCAACCCGGACAGGTACGCCAGCCCCGACTCGAACGGGTACGGGCGCAGATGGGCGGTGACCGCGCCGGCGGCGGCGACCGCGACCGGCACGCCCGGCACCAGCTCCAGCGTCCGACGGGTCAGGCCCACCCCGTCGAGCACGTCCAGGGTGTCCGGGTTGCCCTCGACGAGCAGCGCCACCTCGTCCACGCCGGCGCGTTGCAACGCGGTGAGCGCCGCGTCGGCGCCCCGGATGGTCCGGTCGTAGTCGGTGATGTCGTAGGGCACCACGTGCCGGGTCGCGCCGGCGGGCAGTCGCAACCCGGCCGCCGGCAGCGTGGTGTCGAAGGTCCAGTCGGTGGCCACCACCGCCCGCGCCCGGCTCAGCGCCGCCCGCAGCTCCTCGCCGGTGCCGTACAGCCTCGGGCCGACGCCGAGCGCGGCGACCCGCTGCGGCGGCAGGCCCGCCTCGGGTCGCCCGGTCTGCCGGCGGCGGATCGCCGCCGCCCGGTCCGCGACGAACCGGCGCGGGGTGAGGAAGTGCACCTCCTGCGGCGCGTCCGTGCTCGACAGGTGGCTGTCGGTGGCCCGGGCCAGCGCGGCGGCCGGCCCGGCAGCCGGCCCGACCAGCGCCACCGGCCGCGCCAGGCGCAGCGCGTCGGCGGCGGTGCGATGGCCGGGCGTGAGCCGGTCCGCCCGCAGCGCCACGAAGCCGGCCGAGACCGGGGACACCGGGTACGGCTGCCCGTGCGCCGTCACGGTGATCCGGTCGCGGACCTCCACCGCGGCCCGGAACACGGTGATCCCGGTGAGGTCCGGCGGCCGTCGCGTCGTCGCCGGCCGGGACTCGGTGGCCACGGTCCGGCGTGTCGGGGTGTCGGTCATGGCCGGCTCAGGACGCCAGCTCGACCAACCGGGACACCACGGCGGCCGGCGGCGGCATGCCCGCCATCTCGTCCCGCACCTCGGCCGCGGCGTCGTGCAGCTTCTCGTCGCCGAGGACCCCGTCGAGCAGGTCGGCGTCGACCTCGTCGGCCGTCGCCGTGACCCCGACGCCACGCTCGCGGACCGCGTCGGCCTGGATGTAGCTGGGCGCGCCGGAGGGCACGACGAGCTGCGCCACGCCGGCGTCCAGCGCGGCCAGGATGGAACCGGCGCCGCCGTGGTGCACGATGAGCCGGCAGGTGCCGAGCAGGGCTCGCAGCGGCAGCCAGTCACGCACCACCCGGACGTTGTCCGGCACGTCGTCGGCGGGTTCGTCGATCCCGCTGAGCAGGACGACGAACTCGGCGTCCACGCCCGCCGCGGCGGCGTACAGCCCGGACAGCAGTTGCGCCATCTTCGGCGCCATGATGTTCGTGCCGATGGTGACCGCGACCCGCGGCCGGTCCGTGGGCACGGTCAGGTCGACCGGCAGCACGCCACCGCCGTTGTACGGCACGTACCGCATCGGCCAGGCGCCCGGGTGGGCGACCACCATGCTCGGCGGGGCGACGTCGAGCAGGGCCCGCCGCTCCGGCAGGCCGGTCAGGCCGTACGCCGTGAAGGTCTCCGGGACGAGCTGGTCGAGCCGCTCGTAGAAGTCGCCGGTGCGCAGCAGGCTCGACCCGTGCTCGACGGCGGGCACGCCGAGCGTCGCCGCGGCCAGCGGGCCGCCGCCCTGGAGCTGGGAGTGCACCACGAGATCGGGGCGCCAGCGACCGGCCACCTCGATCATGCGGTCGACGTACTGCCGGGTCGCCTCGATCAGCAGCACCATGCCGTCGTCGATGCGGGTGGCCCGCTGGGCCACGATGTCCGGGCGGGTGGCGTTGATCTGGGCCAGCGAGGGGCAGCGCCCGTCCGGGTCGAAGTCGACCACGTCCAGCCCGGACGACGCGACCGACAGCGCCGGGCCGGTGGTGGCGACCGCCACGTCGTGGCCGGCGGCCCGCAGCGCCCAGGCCAGCGGCACCATCGGGTAGAGGTGGCTGGCCAGGGGGGTGGACAGGAACAGCACGCGCACGGCGGTCTCCTCACCGGGTCAGAGTGACGGGCAGGTACTGGAATCCGCGCAGGTTGTGCCCGGGGCGTCGGCGGGCGGTGCCGGCCGCGGCGACGGTCGTGCCGGTGGCGCCCAGGACGCGCAGCACCTCGCCGAGCACGAGACGGCCGAGGTGGGCGCCGAGGCAGTAGTGCACCCCGCCGCCGAAGGAGAGCGAGGGTCCTTCGTCCCGGGCGAGGTCGAGCCGGTCGGGGTCGGTGTAGTGGGACGGGTCCCGGTTGGCCGCGCCCTGCACACCGATGACGATCTGGCCGGGCGTGAGGTCGACGCCGGCGATCGTGCACGGTTCCAGGGCGGTCCGCGGGTTGAGGTTGAGGGGCGGGTCCCAGCGGGCCAGTTCCTCCACCGCGCGGGGCAGCAGCGCGGGCGGCAGGTCGCGCAGCGCGTCGAGCTGCCCAGGGTTGGTCAGCAGCGCGTACATGGCGTTGCTGAGCAGGTTGACCAGGGTGTCGCTGCCGGCGTTGAGCAGGTTGGCCGAGGCGGCCACCACCTCGATCCGCTCCAGCGAGCCGTCGTCGAGCGCGCCCGCGAGGCGGCTCACCACGTCCGGGCCCGGGTCGCGGCGCCGGTCGTCGACCAGGTCGCCGAAGTAGTCGGCCATGTCGATCACCGCCTCGGCGGCGGCCGGCAGGTCGGTGCTGGCGGTCATCGGGTCGAAGACCTTCATCGACTCGGGCGACAGCCGGGCCAGCTCGGGCCGGTCGGGCTCGGGCACGCCGAGCATGTCCCCGACCACGCCGGTGCCCAACGGCGAGGCGAACGCCCGGACCCAGTCCACCTCGGACCCGCCGGTCAGCTCGTCGAGGAGCCGTTCGATCCGGGTGACGATCCGGGCCCGCAGCTCCTCCACGTGGCGGGGGGTGAACGCGGCGGCGACCGGGCGGCGCATCCGGGTGTGCAGCGGCGGGTTGGCGAAGACCATGGTGCGCTTCCAGAGCGCCATCACCGGCTCGACCAGCTGCGGTGGCAGGTCGGTGAGGTGCTGCACCGACTCGTCGCCGCGACCCAGGGCGCGGTGCCGCAGGGCGAGGTCCACGTCGTCGTAACGGGTGAGCACGACCATCCCGGTGGTGGTCATGAAGACCGGCGCGTGTTCGTGCAGCCAGTGGTACTGCGCGATGGGCTCGTCGTCCGCGGGACTGTCGAGGAAGCCGAGGAAGACCTGCTCGGCGGCGGCGTTCCCAGTGATGGCGTCGGGGCGGATGCTCACGGCGCAACTCCTGCCTGTCGAGAGCCGTTCGAGGAGCCTAACTATCGAAACATATAGTGTCAACGAGGTCCGGTCGGGACCGTCGGCTGTCGGGGCGCGTACCGCCGGTCGGCCTCCCGGTAGTCCGCCAGGCTCCCGCCCACGTCGCACCACCAGCCGGTCACCTCGGTGCAGCGCAGCCGGCCGCGGCGGGCGTACCGGCGGTTGAGCTCCCATATCTCGGTCTCGCCGCGCGCCGACGGGCGCAGCGCGCGGATCTCGTCGAAGACGTCCCGTCGGTAGAGGTAGACCCCGAGTTCCATCAGCCCGGGCCGGTGCCGGTGCGGGTCCTTGTCGCCCAGGTCGAGCACCCGGCCCTCGGCCACGCGCAGCGGTGTGTGGCCGGCGGTGTCCGGCACCCGGGTGGCGAGCAGCCGGGCGCCGTCGGGCTGGTCGAGGAAGTCGGCGACGGCCCCGGTCAGGTCCGCCTCCAGCAGCAGGTCACCGCAGATCACCACGATCGGCCGGTCGCCGACGTGCGGCTCGACCTGGGCGATCGCCGAGGGCATGCCCAGGCCGGTCGGCGGCTGCCAGACGTACGCGAGGCTGCGCAGACCCAGGTCGCGACCGTCGCGCAGCGTGCCCAGGAACGCGTCGGCGTGCCGGTCGTCGATCACCGCCAGTACGTCGCGTACGCCGGCGGCGGTCAACTGGTCGATCACCCGGGCGGCCAACGGCCGCCCGCCGACGGGCAGCAACTGCTTGCTCGTCCGGTCGGTGAGCGGGGCGAGTCGGGTGCCGCGACCGCCGGCGAGGAGCACGCCGACCGGGGTCGGATCGGGGCGTGGAGGAGTGGGCACGGGGCTTCCCCTTTCCGCGGCCGGACCCGGAGCGGTCCTGAGTAGACGCTTGAAGAACAACTAGCACAGGGTGGCTCCACGTGACTAGAGTGAAGCTGTCCGTCGCGGCCAGGCCGCGGTCGCGCCGCCGGTCCACGTCCGGCGCCCGACGACCCTTTCTGCGGCCCGGTGGCCGCGTCCACGCCGACGAGCAGGGGAGACCATGACCATGCCGGTGCCCGACCGGGCGAGCGTCATCGAGCAGCAACGGCAGACCTGGGATTCGGTGAGCGAGGGCTGGCAGGCCTGGCGGGAGAGCTTCGAGCGCGGCGGCGCGCCGGTGACCCGCGGACTGTTGGACGCGGCCGACCTGCGACCCGGCGACCGGGTCCTCGACGTGGGCAGTGGCTGCGGCGAGCCGGCCCTGTCCGCCGCGCGGATCGTCGGCCGGGACGGACAGGTGCTCGGCCTCGACATCTCCCCGGCGATGATCGAGATTGCCCGTCGCCGTGCCGTCGAGCTGCCGCAGGCCCGCTTCGAGGTCGGTGACCTCGCCGACCTCGACCTGCCGGAGCACTCGTTCGACGCGGTGCTCAGCCGCTGGGCGCTGATGTTCCTGCCGGACCGGGCCGCCGCGCTGCGCGCGCTGCGCCGTCTCCTGACGCCCGGCGGGCGGCTGGCCGCCGCCGTCTGGGGTCCCGCCGACGAGGCGCCGGCCGTGGGCCTGGCGTTCCGCGCCATCGTGCCCGTCGTCCAGGGCTCCACGCCACCGCCACCGCCACCGCCGGACGCGCCGGGCCCGTACGCGATGTCCGATCCGGAGCGTTGCCACGCGGAGCTGACCGAGGCCGGCTTCGTCGACGTGCGCGTCGAGCGGTTCCGGGCCCCGTTCTGGCTCGAGTCGCCGGAGACGTTCGTCGCCTACACCAAGGCGATGCTGCCCGCTCCGGTCCTGGCGATGCTGCGCGACCGGCTCGGCTCGGCCGACGACCCGCGACTCTGGGCCGAGGTGGCCCGGCTGGCCGGGGAGCACGTGGCGGCCGACGGCACCGTCCAGCTTCCCTCCACCGTGTTGCTGCTCAGCGCGGTGGCCGACAAGTCGTCCTGACCGTCCGGCCGGCGCCGCCGTGCCCGGCCCGGTCCCGCCCCGGTGGCCGCCCGGCCGCCCCACCCCTTCCGGAGGTCGAGATGAACTCGCAGGCTGTCCGAGCGCAACAGATCACCGAGTGGACGCTGTGCGCCGGGGCGTGGCGGGACCACCGTGCCAACTTCGTCGAACCGGGTCGCCCGATCACCGAGGCCATGGTGCGCCTGGCCGACCTGCGGCCCGGCGAGCGCGTGCTCGACCTGGCGTGCGGGGTCGGCAACCCGGCGCTCGACGTCGCCGCGCGGGTCGGGGCGGGTGGGCACGTGCTCGGCCTCGACCTGGTCGAGGCCATGGTGGACGGCGCCCGGTCGGTGGCGGCCGGGCTGGACGTCGGCAACGTGGAGTTCCGCGTGATCCCGGACGAGACAACCCTCGGGGTGCCGGACGGGAGCTTCGACGCCGCCACCTGCCGGGCCGGCCTGCAGTACATGCCGGACCGGGCGGGCGCGATGGAGGCGGTGCGGCGGGCGTTGCGTCCCGGTGGGCGGTTCGTGGCCATGACCCTCGGCGCCGCCGAACGCTGCATGCCTTTCCAGCTCACCAACGGCATCGTCAGCCGGCACGTGCCGCTGCCCGAGAAGGCGCCGGACGACGACTCCGGCCCGGTCGGCCTCTCCTCGCTGAAGGAGTTGGTCCACCTGTTCACCGAGGCGGGTTTCGTGGACCTGCGGACCGAGGTCTTCGAGTCGCCGATCTTCGAGGCGGCGGACCCGGCCTCGGCCTGGGAGTTCTTCGCCCGGACGGCGGGCCCGTTCATCCCGCTGCTCGAATCGCTGCCGCCCGAGACCCGGCGGGCGATCCACGAGGACGCGGTACGCACCTTCGGCGCCGCCTTCCCGGACGGGCCGGTCCGCCCGACCGGTGAGGTCCTGGTGGTCTGCGGACGGCGGCCGGATTGAGCGCCCACCTTCCGCTGAGCGACGCATCAGTTTAATATCGGGTAGCGATTTGGGTTCGTCCATGCCTCCGCGGCAGCGGCGACCGCCACCGGCGCGGCGCCGACGCTGCCCTCCGACGAGCGGGAGAAGCCGTGCTCACAGCAGTCCACAATCGTCGATTCCTTGTCCGGATGGCGGCGGTCCTGACCATCGCGGCCGTGGTGCTCGCGCTGTCGGACCAACCCCGCGTCCAAGCCGCCCCGGTCGACCTGCTCACCTCCAGTGTGGTCGGCACCGACGGGCGCACCTACACGGCGACCAACCATCTGGTCCGCGAGGCCCGGCCGTCTCGGCACCACACCCCGAAGGAGTGGCTGCTCGCCTGGGCCGGCGACGAGACACCGTCCGGCTCGGCCGCGTCCGCCACGTCGACCGGCGCGCACCACGCGGCCGTCGGCACCACCGGCGACCCCGACTTCCTGGCCGTCATCGACGTCACCAAGGGCTCGCCCGACTACGGCAAGGTGGTCAACACCGTCACCATGTCGCCGGTGACCGGCAACGAGCCGCACCACCTCCAGTACATCTGGCACAAGGGTCAGCGGCTCTTCGCGCACGGCATCTTCAGTGACATCACCTACGTGCTCGACGCCAGCAGGCTTCCGCAGATCAAGCTCGTCGGCATCAACCTGTCCGCCGACACCCCCTGCGGCTCCCTGCCCGACGCCTCCTGGGTGCTCGACGACGGCACCGCGTACGTCAGCTACATGGGCGGTCCGGACGTCGCCGGGCCCTGCCGATATCCCAACGGGGAGGTCCGCAACGGCAACGGTTTCGGCGGGACGCCGGGCGAGGTGGTCCGGATCGGGCCGGACGGGCGCACCCTGGCCGAGATCCCGGCGGACCGGCCGGAGGGGGACAGCACCGGCACCTGCGGAAGCAAACCGCAGGTGACCCCGGCGACCTGCGCCAACCCGCACGGCATCCAGGTCCGGGAGGACCTCGACCTGATGGTGGTGAGCGACTTCGCCGAGGCGCGCAACTACCTCGACCCGACGAGCGAGGTGGTCGATCCCTACCTGCTCCGGGACACGATCCGGACCTTCGACATCAAGAACCGCAACGCGCCCCGGCTGCGCTCCGTCTCACACCTGCCGGAGGGGCCTCGCGTCGACCAGCTCCCGGCCTTCTCCGAGCCCCGGATGGTGATGGAGAACGCCGTCACCCACAAGCGCCGGCACAAGGGTGTCTTCGCCTCCACCATGGCCGGTGGCGCGATCTTCTACACGCCGGACATCACCGTCAAGAACCCGCAGTGGCGGGAGATCTTCGACGACACCACCGCGTACCGTGCCTTCGACACCACCGGGCTGCTCACCGGCTCGAACTCCGGCGGGAGCTGGCTGCAGGTGAGTCTCGACGACCGGTTCCTGTTCCACGCCGTGATGGGCTCCGACCCGCGCCAGCCACGGGACATCAACAGCGGGATGCTCTACGTCCTGGACATTCAGAAGCTGCTGGCGGCCGGTCGCGACGTCCGCTGCAAGATCGACACCGTGGCCGAGGTGAGCACCGGCGGCGTCGAGCCGGACTGCCCGGCGTTGATGGGCGTCGTGCCGCTGCGCGACGCGGTGTCGCCACTTGTCGGCGTCGGCCCGCACTGGGGCGCCGTCGACAACTTCGGTCCGACGCCGGGCCGCGGTGGCAAGCTGCGCGAACAGGAGCGGATCGACCGGGTTGCCACCTCCAACTACTTCGTGGGCCAGTCGGGGATCGACGGCGACCACCGGGTCTGCCTCATCGACATCGCGCGGAACGGCCGGCCGACGCTTGACAGCACGTTCCGCGACGAATACTCCGACCTGCCCTGCGTCAGCTTCAACCGGGCCCAGTGGCCGCACGGCGCGACCGGAAACGCCCGACCCCACGGGGTCCTGTTCGTCGTCGCCGATGCCGACCTCCACTGAGCCGGCGGGCCGGCGCGCCCGCCGGCTCGCGTCCGGGCTGCTCGTCGTCGCCGCCGTCCTGACCACTGTCACCGCGGCGTCCGCGCCGGCGACCGCCGAGCCGGTCGGGCTGCCGGTGCTGCGGCAGGTGGACCTCGGTGAGCCCGGGGCCGTGCTGGTCGTGCCCGGCCGGCCGGGGCGCAACCTGGTGCGCGTCCCGGCCGAGGGGTGGAGCGTCGGCGCCACCCCCGACCGCCTCGTGCCGGCCACCACCCGTCCCGGCACCGAGGGCGCCTGGGCGGCCGTGGAACTGGCCGCGGGACACCGCCAACTCTGGGTCGGCCGGGCCGGGCGGACCATGGCGCTCACCGTGCCCGTCGGCACCGGGCCCCGCGCCCCCGACGAGCTGACCGGCCCCGACGGGCCGGAGTGCGCCACGGCAGAGTTGGGCCGGCTCGCCGCCGGACGGCCCGCGCCGGTCACCACCTGCCCGGCGCAGCGTCTCGGCGTACCCGACCGGTCCGCCCTGGTCGCCGCCGTCCGGTTCATCGCCGGCCGGGCCGTCGACACGATCACCGTCATCGGCGACGAGTCGCCCCGCTCCCGCGAGGCGACCGCGGCGGTGACGGCCGAGGCCGGGCGGCAGGGCATCACCGTCTCACCCACCGGTCGGGGCCCGCTGGTGATCGTCGCCGGCTGGGACCTGGCCCGGCGTACGCTCGCCGACGTGTCAGCGGGACGGCGGACCGCCCCGTTCGGGGCCTACCTCGCGCCGTGGCTGCTGCACGGGCCGGTGCTCGACCAGCCCGTCGGGCAGGTGCTGGCGCTGGCGTTCGGCCCGATCGAACCGGGCCCGCAGCGATACCTCGGCGCACTCGGGGCGCTCGCCCCCGGCGTCCCGCCCAGCGCGGGTGGCTACCAGGCATACCTGGAGGCGACCGGCGGGCACCTGACCGGTCCGGTACGCCTCTACGCGGCGGCCCGGCTCACCGTGCCGGGCAGCATGCCCGGCCACGCGGGGCACCACGGCACCGCCTGGCTGCCCGGCGGCACGGTCACCCCGGTCACCAGGGGCCTGGACGCCGGCTGATCCCGTCCGATTCCGGGCCCGGCCGTTCTCGCTCGCGGTCGGGCCCGGTTCCGCTCCCGGTGCGCCCGAGTGCGGTCGCCCGTGACCCGGGCCGGTCCGTTTCGCTCGCCGGTGGTTCCGCATCCCGGGAGCGGCCGACCCCCTGCCGACCCCGCACCGGTCCCGGCCTCAGCCCCGCGTCGGCCCCGGGGCAGCCCTCGGCCCACTGCCGTCCCGGCGACGAGCCGCACTCGGGACGGACGGCACGGCGCCGCCGACGAGCCGGGACGGCGGACGGCACGGCGCCGCCCCCGCGCCCGGACCGGGCACGGGGGCGGCGCGGTCGGTGTCAGGGACGGCCGCCCCGGATGTCCTCGTCGGCCACCGCGAAGAGCACCCCGTGCGGCCGGGCGTCGCCGTACGCCCCGTGCGGCCACACCTGACGGTTGAAGTTGACGCACTCGGCGCCGGTGTTCTCGTCCCGGAACGACGGGTCGAGGGAGAGGTGGCCCGAGCGGGCCACGTCGACCATGCAGACCCGGTGGTCACCGTCGCCACCCAGCCGGGCCAGGAAGTAGTTGGCGGTGGCGATCCGCTCGACCTTGCCGGTCTCCCGGTAGACGCCGCGCCGTCCGCTCTGCGCGAACGTGTCCATCGCGGCCCAGTGCGGGCCACCGTTGGTGACGTCGCGGATGGGCAGCACGTCGACCAGGGCCGGGCAGTCCGCCTCGGCGCCGCCCCCGGTGATCTCCGGCGTGGTGTCGATCCGGCAGCGCGGGTCCTTCCCCGCGGCCATCAGTCTGCCGACGTCCAGGACGTAGACCATGCCGCTGGTGATGTCCCGGTCTCCGCCGAGCTGCACGCCCATCACGGTGTGGAAGAGGAACCGGTCGTCCGGGCTGAGCTGCAACCAGCTGCCGCCGTCACCGGCGCCGCTGAGCAGGCCGCTGGTGTCGAAGCGACGGTAGGCGGTGGTGTCGTCGAAGACCTCCCGCCAGGCGGGCGTCCGGGCGGTGATGTCCGGGGTGTAGAACACCGCGCCACCCCACATCGTGGAGGCGAAGGCGCCCCGGTTCCGGCGCTGGTTGGCGACCGCCGTCTCCATGAAGAGCTTCTCCTCCTCGAAGACGGGAAGCTGTTCCTCGCGGGGACCGGTCGGCATGTGGGTCACCGACACCAGGCGCGGGTCGTTGCGCTTGGAGATGTCGAAGATCCGCACGGTGTTGCGGATGAGGTACGGGTCGAACTCCCCGTCGGGCTTGTCGAGGTAGTTGCGAATCTCCGCGAAGTCGCTGACCACCATCCGGTTCAGGTCCTCCCGGACCGCGATGCCGTGCGGGTTGGCGCAGGTCGCCTTCGGCAGGGCGGGGCGGTTGGGGCACCACGCGGTGCTCTCCCCGGCCGCCGCCATCGCCGGCGCCTCGCTCAGGGTCCGGCCGTCGGGGCCGATCCGGACGATCTCGCCGGGCGAGCCGGCGTACCCGTTGCCGACGCGCACCTGGCCGTTGGTGTAGCGGCACGGCCCGGTGATGTCCGGTCCGCCCATGTACGTGCCGTACGCGGTGCCGTCCTTGAGCACCGCGTAGGCGTCGGGAACCGACCCGCACGGGGTGTCCCCGGCGGTGTTGACCCCGGACAGCCGCACCTCCGGCAGCCGGGCCACGTCGAAGACGTACGTGGTGTCGGAGAGGATGCCGCCCGCGTAGACCTTGTCGCCCTTGTGCCAGGCGTACTGGAGGTGGTGCGGCTCGTTGGCGCGCAGCGGGTCGAGGGTGGCGGTGTTGACCACCCGCCCGTAGCTCGGTGAGCCCTTGGTGGCGTCGACGACGGCCAGGAAGTCGGGCCCCTGCCCCTCCGGGCCGGTGGCGGCGGCGTGGTGGCCGGACCCGGTGGCGGCGGCGCTCCCGGTGGCGTCCGGTCCGGTGTCACCGGCCCAGACCAGCAGCCACTTCCGCCGGACCGGGCTGCGGCGGGCGTCGCGGGTCAGGTGGTTGGTGACCGTGTACGTGCGACCGTCGTTCGCCCGCACGCTCGACGTGGTGACGGTGACCGGCCCGACCGCGGGGGCGCCGAGCCCGCCGGTCGCCCCGGTGAGCGCGTCGGTGGTGAGCACGAGCAGCACACTGAGGACGCCGGCGGCGAGGCGGCGGCGGGACGGATGAGGGGTTGGAGACACGGGTCCTCCCACGGTCGGGGGCGGGGTGGGCGGACGCGGCCGGGACCGGTGGTCGGTCTGGATCCCTGCCCCTGCGCGACCAAGCTATAGGATCTTATATCGCTGTGTCGTGAGTCAAGTATCGATCCTTGACCGGTGCTGCGCTTTCCGGGCACGCTGCCCTTGTCGAGCTTCTCATTCGGATAGCTTTTCGAGGAGGGTGCATGCCTACCGACCCGGTGCCGCCCGTCGTGCGTGACTACCTGCTGCTCGGGCTGCGGTTCGGCCGACTCGTGGACGGCTTCGTGGACTGCTGGATCGGTGACCCCGCGTTGGAGCGCCAGGTCCGGTACGAGCCCCCGCCCACCGCGACGGAGCTGGTCCGCCAGGCCCGGGAGGTCGCCGCGGCGGTGCCGGACAGCGGGCTCGCGCCGGTCCGGCGTCGCTTCCTGGCCGCGCAGTTGACCGCGCTGGAGTGCGCGGGCCGGCGGCTGGCCGGGGAGGAGATGCCCTTCCGGCGCGAGATCGAGTCGTACTTCCAGGTCCGGATCGCCCCGCGCGACCCGGACTGGTACGCCGCCGCGCACGCCGAACTCGACGCCGAACTGCCCGGCTCCGGGCCGCTGCGGGACCGGCTCGTGGAAGCGCACCGCCGGGACCGGGTGCCCGTCGACCGGCTCGGCGGCGCCGTCCACGCCGTCGCCGCGGCGCTGCGCGCGGAACTGGCGCCGAGGTTCCCCCTGCCGGCCGGGGAGCGGGTCGACTTCGAGGTGGTGACCGGCCGGCCCTGGAACGCCTTCAACACCTATCTCGGCGGCCTGCGCTCCCGGGTCGCGCTCAACGCCGACGTCGGGCACCGGATCACCTCGCTGCCGTTCGTCGCCACCCACGAGGCGTATCCCGGGCACCACGCCGAGCACTGCCTCAAGGAGGCCGGGCTGGTCCGCGACCGGGGGTGGGCGGAGCAGTCGATCTCGCTTGTCAACACGCCGCAGTGCCTGATCGCCGAGGGGATGGCGGAACAGGCGATCCACGTCGCGCTCGGCGAACGCTGGGGCGGGTGGACGGCTGAGGTGCTGTCCGAGGTCGGTCTCGCCCTCGACGGGGCACGCGCCCAGCGGGTCGAGACCGCGTTCGGGAGGTTGCTCGCCGCCCGGCAGGACGCCGCGATCATGCTGCACGACCAGGGCCGGCCGGCGGACGAGGTGGCCGCGTTCCTGGCCCGGTGGATGCTGGTGAGCGACGAGCGGGCCGGGCAGATGCTGAGGTTCCTGACCGACCCGCTCTGGCGGGCGTACACCACCACGTACATCGAAGGGTCGCGGCTGGTGCGGCACTGGTTGGACGCCGGCGGGCCGGGCGATCCGGCGACCGACCGCTACCATCGGCTGCTGGTCGAGCCGATGCTGCCGGCGGACCTGGCGGTCGACCTCCCGGCCCCGGCGGTCGCTCAGCCCACCCCGGCGGTCGCTCAGTCGAGCCGGCCCACCCCGGCGTAGGCCATCACGGCCGCGCGCGGCGACGCCGGCGTGTCCGCCGGCTCCGGCCGCCACCGCGGCAGGAAGACCACCCCCGGGTCCAGCAGCGTGAAGCCGGCGAAGAACGCGGTCACCTCGGCCCGGGTACGCATGTAGGCGTCGGTCTGCCCCGCCGTGGTGAGGTCCACCATGGAGCGCACCTGCCGGGGCGCCCCGTCGTCGGTGCCGTGCGAGACCACCAGGTGGCTGCCGGGGCCCACCGCCTCCCGGTAGGCCGCCACCAGCGCGCCCGGCCCGTCGGCGTCGGCGACGTAGTGCAGGACCCCCAGCATGAGCAGCGCGACCGGTTCGGTCAGGTCGAGCAGGGCGCGAACCTCCGGGTGCCCGAGCACCTCGTCCGGCCGCCGCAGGTCGCCGTGCGTCATCGTGACGCCCGGGACGCCGGCGAGCAGGGCCCGGCCGTGCGCCACCGCCTCCTCCTCGATGTCGACGTACGCCACCCGGGCGTCCGGCGTCACCTGCCGGGCGATCTCGTGCACCGGACCGGTGCGGGGGATGGCGGACCCGATGTCGAGGAACTGGCGCACCCCGGCGCGGGCGCAGTGCCGCACCGCCCGGGCCAGGAAGGCCCGGTTGAGCCGCGCCACCTCCGGCGCCTCCGGCACGCTCGACATCATCCGGCGCGCGAACTCCCGGTCCACCTCGTCGTTGAGGTCGCCGCCGAGGTAGTAGTCGTACACGCCGGACACCCGGGCGCGGCGCGGGCCGGCGGGGTCCGCCTCGGTCGTATGTTCCATGGTGGTCCTCCTGCTCATGGGGACGACGCCTCGCCAGCACACTATATATTGCACAAGTTAAATCGATCCGAGGAGGACGACGATGACCGAGCCCGCCTTCGTGCACGAGATGGACCTGCGCACCACTCCGGAGCGGCTGTGGCGCGCGCTCACCGACGGCCGGGTCACCCGGCGTTACTGGTTCGACAGGCGGATCGAGTCGAACTGGACGCCGGGCTCCCCGGTCCGTTTCTACGACGGCGACGGCGACACGGTGACCGACACCGGCGTCGTGACGGTCCACGAACCGCCCCGGCTGTTGTCCTACACGTTCCGGCACGAGCTGGGGGAGGGCGCGGCGGACGGCCCGTACACCCGGGTGTCCTTCACCCTGATGCCGCTGGCCGGCGACCGGGTGCGGTTGCGCCTGGTGCACGACCGGCTCTCCGGCCCGGACGAGGTCGAGGGGTGGCGTGCGGGGTGGACGCCGATCCTGGACAACCTCCGTGAGTTCGTCGAGAGCGGCGACAAGGCGGGTACGACCGGTTGACACGCGCTGTCCCCGTCACCCGACCCGATCGCCGCGGTTGTGATAGGTATAGTGCGCCGGCCCCGTTCCCGGCCCGCGTGCCCGTTCTGATCCGTGCCAACTGGAGGCAGGTCCGTGACGCATCCCAACCTGGACATCATCCAACGCTTCTTCGAGGCGTACTCGAAGCGTGACATGGCCGCCCTGGCCAAGGTGACCACGGACGACGTGTCCTGGCACTTTCCGGGCCGCAACCCGATGTCCGGTGTGAAGCGGGGCCGCGAGGAGGTGGTGGCGTTCTTCGACCGGATGGGCGGCATGGGCTTCCGCCCGGAGAAGCTGATCACCGGCGCCAACGACGACCACGTGGTGGAGACCCAGTGGGTGCACGGCGACCGGGACGGTGCGGAGGTCGTGATGGGGTGGACCGTGCTGTGGTCCTTCGAGGACGGCAAGCTCGCCTCCGGCCGGCACTTCTCCGCCGACCAGTATCTCGCCGACGAGTTCTTCGAGGGCAAGCTGGCCAGCCAGCGGTCCTGAGCGCGCCCGGCGCGGGCGGGTCGATATCGGCCTGCCCGCGCCCCGCCGGCCCGCCGTGTCCGGCCTTGACGGCTGTGACCCCCACCCGGTTAACTGAAGAATCGCATAGCATCGGGGAGGGTGGGTCGATGTCTGTCTCGGTGGAGTCGACGCGTGACATCGCCGTGCCGGCCCGGCATCTGTGTGGCCTCGTCTGGTCCGGCGAACTCCTCTGGTTCTCCGAGGCCGAGCAGGGCCGCATCCTGGCGGTCGACTCGGCCACCGGCGCGGTGGCGCGGCAGTTCGCCTGCCCCGAGGTCCGCACCGATCTGACCGTGCACGACGGCCGGCTCGTCCAGGTGGTGGGCGCGGACCGCGCCCTGCGCGCGGTCGACCCGGAGACCGGCGCGGTGGTCGCGGAGACGCCCGGCCCGCGTCCCGGACACACCCTGTGCGGGCTTGAGGCGAGCCGCCACGGGACCTGGTTCGGCTACGAGGACCTCCGGGTGATCGACAGGCGCGCCGACGACGGCCGGCTGCTGGACAGCATCCCGGTCACCGGCGCCGTCGCCGGCATCACCACGACCGACCGTCATCTCGTCTACGCCGACCACGCCGCCGGCACCCTCACCGTCGTCGACCCGGAGCGCCGCCGGGAGATCGCCACCTACCGGGCCCCCGGGAACCCGACCGGCGTGGCCTGGGACGGCTCGCGGATCTGGTTCTGCGACTACACCACCTCGCACCTGCGTGCGGTCACCCTGCCGGCGCTCGACGCCTGAGCGCCGGCCGGGCCGGTCAGGCGCGATCCCGGTCCCGCGTCGGTCGCCGGAGCAGGGCCGCCACGGCGAACCCGGTGAGCACGGTGCCGAGCAGCAGGAGACCGACGGTGAGCGGCCCGGAGCCGAGGTGGTCGTGCCCGCCCGCGTCCGCCGCCTGGTCCGGCACCGACGGGACGCTCTCCGCGCCGGTGTCCGCGCCGATCCGGAACCCGGCCTCGCCGGACACCTCCCGCCCGTCGCCGAGCACCACGTGATAGCCGAGGCGGTAGCTGCCCGGCCCGACCGGCGGCAGCGGCGCGGTGACCGTGCGGCCGTCGGCCCGCACCGGCCCGGCGGGCAGCAGTCCACCCGCGCCCACCACCGACACGTGCACCTCCCGCGGGTCCACCCGGCCGGAGAAGGAGAGCGTGACCGCCGCGGGCGCGGTGGCCAGCCGCGCGCCGTCGGCCGGGTTCAGCGACTCCAGCCGGGCCGGCGTCCGGGCCACGGTGGCGCCCAGGGCGACGACCGCGACGGCGAGCAGCGCCACGGAGACGGCCGCCGCCCGCCGCCACCGCGCCGCCGGAGCGGCCGGCCCCCGGTCGAGACCGTCGTCCGGCGGCCGGTCCGGCTCAGGCAGCCCGGGCGACATGGCGACAACTGCAACTCATCCGGGACAGCTCCAGCCCGCTCGGCCGCAGGTGCAGATAGACCGCGACGACCATCGGCAGGAACACCGCCGCGTTGTAGAACAGGTGCAGCTCCACCCGCGGAAAGGCCAACTGGACGATGCTCGTGGGCACCGCCCGGCCGAGCAGGTAGGCCCCGCTGAGCGCCTGCACCAGGAGCAGCAGATGTTCGAGGTGATGCCAGATCTGGATGCCGAGGGCGACGTTCCACCAGGTTCGCGAACGACCCACGAATCCGTGCCGCAACATCCAGAAGCCGACCAGCATCACGAGCGCGTAGCCGTAGTGCAGCCACTCCTGCTCGACCAGCCAGGGGAACGGCATCCCGAGCAGGCCGCGGGCCTGCGGGCGCGGCCAACCCAGCACCCAGATCTGCACGGCCTGCACGATGTGCTCGGCCCAGTGCCCCACCACCACGAGCATGAAGACGTTCAGCGCGGCGCGGTGCCGGGCGCCGTTGAGCCGGCCGCTTGTCGCGGTCCGGGTCGAAACAGCCATCTTTCCTCCCTGGAATCGTGGACGGATGTGCTCAACCGGACGCGGTCGTCCGGCCCGCCGGCACGCCGACGGCCGGCCGCGGGCCGTCGGCCACGGGTAACCGGCCGAAGTGGCCGCCGAAGAAGACCAGCGCCGCCGGCGCGCCGGCCCGGTGGGCGGAGAGGATCCGCCCGACGACGATGACGTGGTCGCCACCGTCGTACGCCCGCCAGAGCCGGCACTCGAGCCAGGCCAACGCCCCGGCCAGCAGGGGCGCGCCGGTGACCGGCCCCGCCCGCCAGTTCACGCCGGCGAACTGGGCCGCCCCGGTCGGCCGGCGCGGATCGGCGAAGTATCGGGCCAGGTGCTCCTGGTCGGCGTCGAGCACGCTCACCGCGAAGCACCGCCGGCTGGACAGCCGGGCGTACATCGTGGTGTCCCGGCCGACGCAGACCAGAGCCAGCGGCGGGTCCAACGAGACGGACGCGAACGAGTTGGCGGTCATCCCGTGCGGCGCCGGGCCGGCCACCGTGACGACGGTGACCCCGGTGGCGAACGCCCCGAACAGTGCCCGCAGCGCGCCGGGCTCGGTCACCGAGACGGTGTCCGACGCGTCCCCGGCCGGGGACGGAAGCGGTGGGCGGTCAGCCATGGCGGCCCGCCGCCGTCGGGTCGAGGTACGGGGTCAGCGCCCGGACCAGGGCGGCCGGCACCCGGGTCGGCACCGCCCGCCCGTCCACCGACCGCATGCACGCGACGCGCTGCCGTCCCCGGGCGACCAGGGACCCGTCGGCGTCGCGCAGGTAGTCGAAGCTCATCTCCACCTGGGTCTGGGTCATCTCGGCCAGTCCCATCCGGACGGTCAGCTCGTCGAAGGCCGTCAGCTCGGCGAAGAACTCGCAGTCGACGCGGAGGGTGAACAACCGCAGGTCCTCCCGCAACTCGGCGAGCACCTCCGGGGCCCGTTCGCGCAGGAACATCTCCCGGCAGCGGCCCTGCCACCGCAGATAGTTGACGTAGTAGACGTTGCCGACCAGGTTGGTCTCCTCGAACCCGATCACGTGCCGGTAGCTCCACACCTCGCTCATCCGCAGGCCCTCCTCCCGGTCGCAACCGCCAGCACCACCGGCTCGACCCGGTCGCGCACTGCCGCGACGAGCGTGGCCACCCGCAGCTCCCCGCAGGTGAGCACCGTCCAGCCGGGCGCGGGGGCCGGCGGCCCCAGAGCCAGCGGCGCGGTGGGCGGTTGGCCCGCCTTCTGCAGGCACTCCACGGCGCACCACACCCGGGTGTACGCGGCGGCGCGGTCCCCGGTCTCCGCGGCGATCAGCTCGGCCAGCGGCAGGTGTGGGCCGAGCAGGTCGCGCCAGGCCGCCGCCGGCCGCTCCGTCACCGCCTCCAGATCACAGGCGACCGGGTACGCGTCGGCGACGACCAGGCTCATCCCCGGCTGGTGCGAGGCCGACACCACCGGACCACCGGCGATCTCCGGCCGACCGTCCGGGCGGTGGTCGAGGCGTACCGGCCGGCCCAGCGCCCGGCTCAACGCGGTCGCGGTGACCGCGCGACGTCCGGCCAGGTCCAGCCGCGTGCCGTGCGGCTCCACCACCACCGGTAGGTCGACGCCGAGCACCTCCGGCAACCGCCGGGTCAGGTACGGCCCGAGCAGCGCCGGCGTCCACGGTGCCGCCGGGTTCCGCCGGCCCACCGCCCGGAGCCGCAGTCCCCGCCAGCGCTCCACCACGGTGCCGGAGACGGTCCGCACCGTCACGTCGTAGACGTACGTGTCGCCGGTGTGCTCGCGTTCGGCGGCGGTGAACCGGACCTCCTCGCTGGCGGCGAGCTTCGGCCCGGCCGGCTCGATCCGGCCCACGCCGACCGGCAGCAGGGTGGCGTCCGGAATGCACACCTGGAGGCCGTGCATGAACGCGTCGCGCGCCCCGGGGTCGCCCAGCACCAGCGCGGTGGGCAGGGCGGGATGGAACCAGCCCACGTCGTCGGTGGTCGACACGTCCGCCTCGGCGTGCCGGGCCACCACCCGCCGGTAGCGCAGCAGGCGCCGGAAGCGGCCCTGTTGGAAGAGCACGTCGTGGTAGAGCTCGCGGGCCGGGTCCAGGGACACCGGCGGTGGGTCGCCGGCGAGCGGTTCCGGATCGTCGGCGCTGGCGTCGACCGGACCGAAGGAGAGCGTGGCCCGGAAGTGGTCGGCGGCGAATCCGGTCTCCGCGCTGCGCAGCGCCACCTCGACCCGTCCCTCGGCGGAGGCCAGGGCGGCGATCCGGACGGTGGTGGATCCGCCCGGCGGCACCACGACCGGGCGGGTGAACTCGGCGTCGTGGACCACCGGCACGCCGGAGGCGCCGATGAGCGCGGTGGCGACCTGCGCCATCGCCTCCAACCCGAACACCGCCGGGAAGAGCAGGGAGCCGTCGAGGCGGTGGTCTTCGAGGTAGCGGTCGGCGGCGGCGGACAGGTCGACCTCGGTGACCAGTTCGACGCCGTCGTAGTGCACGATCGGCCGTTCCAGGAACCGCAGCAGCGGCAGCTCCCGGTGGTCGTACCCGAGGGTGTCGAGGTTGCCGGTCCGGCCGGCGACCACCACCGCGGCCGGTGGGTCCGGCTCGGCCAGCACCTCGCGCAACAGCCGTACCCCCTGGTCCGGCGTGATCGGGGTGACGCCGGCCCGGGCGAGGGACTCGACCACGGCCAGCCGTTCGCCCATGCCGACGCCCGACCACACGGACCACTCCAGACAGATCGCCCGGCAGCCGGGGTGCTGCCGTCCCACCTCGGCGGTCAGCTCCGCGAGCCAGTCGTTGGCGAGCGCGTAGTGCCCCTCACCGGGCAGACCGGCCCGGCCGATGATGCTGCCGAACGTGACGAGCAGCCGCAGCCGTGCCGGGTCGACGGCGTCCAGCACGGCCCGCAGGCCGTCCACCTTCGGGGCCAGGGTGCGGTGCAGCGTGGGCAGGTCGAGCGCGGCCAGGGCGGCCGGCTCGTTGCGTCCCGCCCCGTGCAGCACCGCCGTCACCGGGCCGAGGACCCGGGTCACCTCGGACACCGCGGCCCGCACCGCCGCGCGGTCGGTGACGTCCGCCCGGACGTAGTGCACGGCGGTGCCGGCCGCGCGCAGCCGGTCCAGGTTCGCCGCCAGCTCCACGTCCCGGTCGGGGTCGGCCCGCCCCAGCACGGCCACCCGTACGCCGGTGTCGGCCGCCAGCGCCGCCGCGCACTCGGCGGTGATGCCCCGGCCGCCGCCGCTGACCAGCAACACGTCCTCGGCGTGCAACGGTGGCCCGGCCGGCGGGGCGCCGCCGGTCGGTCGCCGCAGCAGCGGCACCCGCCGGGTCCCGTCGGTGTCGTAACGCGCCTCGGTGAAGCCCTCGGTGCCGGCCACCTCGGCGACCACCCGGGTCACCGGGTCACCGTCGGCGGGCAGGTCGACCACCGTGGTGAGCAGCCCGGGGCGCTCCAACCGGGCGGTCCGGGCGAGCGCGGCCACGCCCCGGCCGCGCTGGACGACGACCAGGCGCGCGCCGTCCGGCCCGGTGACCGCGGCCTGCACCGCCGCCAGGGCCAGCGGCAGCTCCGCGACGGTGACCTCCCCGGGCAGGCAGAGCAGCACCCCCGAGCCCAGCTCGGCGCGCTCCAGCGCGTCCCGCAGGGCCGCCGCGAACGGGTGGTCGGGGGCGGTGTGCAGCCGCCACGCGCCCGGCCGGCGGGGGGCCACCCGGGGCGGCAGCGGCCGGGCGACGAGCGCGACACGGAACGGCCGGACCCAGGGCGCGACGCCCATCACCTCGGTCGGCTGCCGCCGGTCGGGTTCGGTGCCGGCCAGGGCGCGCAGGGTGTCGGCCAGTTGCCCGACGGTGGCGGTGGCGAAGGTGGTCGGCGCCGTCACGGCCGCCAGTCCCAGCTCCCGCGCGGCCT
The DNA here is from genome assembly GCF_029581215.1 of Micromonospora sp. WMMD975. Lineage (NCBI taxonomy): Bacteria > Bacillati > Actinomycetota > Actinomycetes > Micromonosporales > Micromonosporaceae > Micromonospora > Micromonospora sp. WMMD975. The sequence continues at coordinate 3,180,913 of NZ_CP120739.1, read as the reverse complement.
CGTTGACCAGTTGTCCGATGGCGATGGAGCTGAGGTGCAGCCCGTCCAGCAGCCGGGTGCCGGCGGTGACGCTCTCCAGTGGCAGTTCCGCCCGCCGCGCGGCGAGCCGGCGCAGCACGTCGACCGCTTCCCCGCCACCGCCCGCCGGGGTCGTGACCGGTTCGGCGGCCGGGGCGGCGGGCGCGGCCGGGACCGCAAGCTCCGGCGCGGTCTCGCACGGGTTGGTGAAGAACGTGGGTTCGGCGGCTGGGTCGAACGGGCGTACCAGCCGGCCGGCGAAGAGCCGGTCGAGGCGCACCGGGGCGCCCACCGCCCAGGCCGCGCCGACCGCGGCCACCAGCCCGGCGAGCGAAGAGCCGTCGGTGTCCACCGCGATCGCCGGCACCTCGGCCAGGTCGCCCGCCATCCGGCTGAGCACCCGTCCCGGTCCCACCTCGACGAAGAGGTCGACGCCGGTGCCGGCGGCGGCCCGGACCGCGTCGGCGAAGCGGACCGGCCCGGTCACCTGGCGGCGCAGCAGGTCGTGGACGTCCACACCGGCCGGCAGCGGGCCGCCGGTCACCGTGGAGGCGACCGCCCGGTGCGGCGCGGCGAACGGCACGTCGGCCAGCCAGGCGGCGAACTCCCGTTCCGCCGGGCGCATGAGCGGCGAGTGGAAGGCGTGCGACACGGCCAGCTCGGCCCACTCCAGACCGCGGACGCCGGCCACCGCGCAGACGCGGCGGACCGCGTCGAGCGGGCCGGAGACAACCGTCTGCCGGGGACCGTTGTGACCGGCGATCACGACCGGCTCGGCGCCGATCAGCCCACCGACGACCGTGGCGTCGGCGGCGATGCCGGCCATCGTGCCCGGCTCCGCGCAGCGGGCCATGGCCGCCCCTCGGGCCGCGGCGATCCGCAGCAGGGTGGCCGCGTCGGTGCAGCCCGCCCAGTGCAGCGCGGTCAACTCGCCGAGGCTGTGCCCGACCGCGACGGTGGCGGTCACGCCGAGCTCGTCCAGCACCCGCAGGGCCGCCAGCGACCCGGTGACGACGCGCGGCTGGGCCACCTCGGTGCGTACCCCGTCGGCGTCCGCCGGCAGGCCCGCGGTCCGATACACCTCGTCCGCGGTGGCGAACCGGCGCCGCAACGCCCCACCGCGGGTACTCCGCCCGGAGCCCTGCCCGGGAAACAGGAAGCCGATCCGGCCCGGCCGGGTGACCCGGCGCAGGAACACCCCGTCGGAGGTCAGCTTGTCGCGTCCGGCGTCGAGCGCGTCCGCGACCGGGCCGAGTCGCCGCTCGACCTCCTCCGGGCCGGCGCCCACCACCGCGAGCCGGTATTCCCGCCCGGTCACCCGTTCCCGCAGCGAGGCGGCGAGGTCGGTCAGCTCGCCGTACGACAGCCGGGCGACGAGCGGGCGCAGCTCCCGTACCCGGTCGCGCAGTTCGTCGGGCCGGTCGGCGTCCAGCAGCAGCAGCTCCGCGTCCTGCGCGGCCCGGCCCAACCGGGTGATCCGCTCGACCTGGGCCCGGGGCGCCGGAGTCGACCCGCCCTCCAGCACCACGTGGGTGTTGATCCCGCCGAAGCCCATCGCGGTGACGCCCGCGCGCGGCGGCGCGCCGTCGGGCCAGGGCTCGGCGGCCGGGACCATCCGCAGGGCGGGCCGTCCGGTGGTGAACTCCGGGTGCGGCTCGACGCAGCCGGCGGTGGGCGGCACCACCCGGTGGTGCACCGCGAGCGCGGCCTTGATCAGGCCGGCCACCCCGGCGGCGGCCTTGGTGTGCCCGATGAGCGCCTTGATCGAGCTGATCGCGGCCGCCGGGCCGGCCGGATCGGCGTCCCGGCGGGCGGCGCCCAACGCGCGCAGTTCGGTGGCGTCACCGACCGCGGTGCCGGTGCCGTGCCCCTCGAAGACGGGCACGGTGTCGACGCCGAACCCGGCCCGCCGGTACGCCCGGTCCAGGGCCAGCCGGTAACCGGCGACCTCGGGCCGGGTCATGCCGCCCCGGCCGTCGGACGAGACACCCCAGCCGGCGACCGTGGCGTAGATCCGCCGGCCGGCCGCCACCGCGTCCCGCTGGCGCATCAGCACCACCATGCCGCAGCCCTCGCCCGGCCAGAAGCCCTGGGACTGCCGGTCGTACACCCGCATCTCGTGCCGGGCCAGCGCACCGGTCTTGGCGAAGCCGACGATCTCGAACGGGTCGATCGACAGGTCGACGCCGCCGGCCACCGCGACGTCGACGTCACCCTCGGCGAGGCTGCGACACGCCGTCACCACCGACAGCAGCGATGACGAGCAGGCGCCGTCCACCGTGTACCCACCGCCGCCGAGGTCGAAGTGGTTGCAGATCCGGCCCGCGATCGTGTTCGACAGCGACCCGGCCAGGGTGTCCTCGTCGACCGGCGGGAACGGCGCCTTGTACGCCGCTTCCAGCCCGTCCAGGAAGGTGCCGAGCCGTTCGGTCGACCATCCCTGCTCGCGCAGCGCCGACCCGACCACGCGACGCACGTACGGCCAGCGCAGCCGCAGCACGTTGGCGCGGGTGAACTCGCCGGTCAGGGTGTTGCCGACCACCACCGCGGTGCGTTCGCGCGGCAGCCCCGCCCCGTCCGGGAAACCGGCGTCCGCCAGGGCCTGCGCGGCCACGTCCAGGGCCAGCCAGTGGGTCAGGTCGGTGGCGCGGAACGTGCTGCCGGCGACCCGGAACGCCAGCCGGTCGAACGCGTACCCGTCGATGACCGCGGCGGTGCGTGCGTAGGTGCGGTCCGGGACGGTCGGGTCGGGGTCCCAGTAGTCGTCCTGGCGCAACCGCCCGGCGGGTATCCGGCGGAACGCCCGCCGTCCCGTGACGGCGTTCTCCCACAGTTCGGTGGTGGACCGGGCGTCGGGGAAGCGGCAGCTCATCCCGACGATGGCAAGGTTGTCCATGCGCTCTCCTCGACGTGTGGCGCCCGGCGGCGCGCCGTGGTCAGGCGCGGGCCGCCGCCCCCTGCGGGACCCGGTCGGCCAGGGCCGGCGGGGGCACCTCCGCCACCAGCGGGGCGGTCCGGCCGGTGGCCTCCACCGCCTGGTCCCGGCGGTCGCGCCGGGACAGGTGCAACGACCAGAGGAACGCGCCCCGGACCAGGCAGACGATCGCGGTGGCGAAGAAGAGCCCGTAGACCACCGACGCGCCGGTCAGGATGCCGTAGACGACCGCGACGCCGGCGCCGAAGGCGACCTGCGAGGCCGGCCGGGACGGCGTGGTCCCCGGGTCGGTGACCATGTAGTTGGTGAACAGGACGAACGCCACCCCGGTCATGGTGGCCAGCGCGCCCGGGACGGCGGTGTCGAGGACCAGGCCGCGGAACACCGCCTGGGCGGCGAAGACGAGCAGCCAGCTGCCGATCAGCCACATGCGGCCGGTGAGCTTGGCGTTGAGCAGCGTGCCCAGGCTCACGATCACGACCACCAGCGCCCAGTCGGCCCAGCCGCTGAGATATTCGGTGAACTGGTACGGCGGGGCGATGGAAACCCACGGGAACAGCAGCAGCACCACGCTGATGCCGAAGTTCGACGGGTTCATGAAGTGCCGCAGCCGGCCGTTGACCGGGGCACGCAGCAGCCACTTGCCGCTGATCGCCACCATCACCGCGAACAGCGTCACCGGCATCCGGTCGTTGACGTAGAGCAGCATGTTCACCGCCAGCGCGGTGATGTGCGCCGGGTAGAGGAACTCCACCACACCGCGGACGCCCCGCCCGGTGAACCGGGGCGGCCGGCTCTCCGCCCGGGCGCCGACGACCTCCAGGCCGATCTCGGTGAGGTACGCGGTGAGCACGGCGGCCACCGGCCAGAGCGGGGCCTGCTCGAAGCCGAGCACGGTGTAGCCGAGGACGTTGAGCGCGGTGATGGAGATCGCGAAGTTGCGCAGTGCGATGACCCGTGGGTCGCGGGCGGTCTTGCCGGTCATGACGTCGCCTCCCTGGCCTGGGCGCCGAGGGTCAGCGTGTGCCGACCCGGGGTGAGCTGGAGCTCCTGCTGGTGTGCGGCCCCGCTGCGGTCGCGCCAGTCGATCCGGACCCGCACCGGCCCGCTGACCTGCCCGAGCCCGGCGACCGCCTCGAAGCTGCGCCGGCCCGAGTGGCCGCCGCCGCCGTCGACCCGGGCCAGCAGCGTGCGGCCGTCCGGGGTGGTGACCGTGACCGACGCGCCGACGACGGGGGAGCCCGGCTGTCCGGCCGGGCCCGCGGTGCCCTCGTGGATCAGGCGCAGGCTCAGCGGTGACCCGGTGTCGGGGCTGTCGTTGTGGTAGAAGACCGGGGCGTCCCACTGCCGGGCGACCGCCATGTCCAGCCGTCCGTCGCCGTCCGCGTCACCGACCGCGATGCCGCGGGTCGGCACCGGTACGGCGAGCCCCAGTTCGGGACTCAGGTCGACGTATCTGCCGTCGTCGCCGCGGACGTGGAAGCGCAGGTGCTGGCCGCCGGCGATGTCGTCGCCCGCCTCCACGTGCGGCCACCACGCCGGGTGTTCCAGCAGCGTGTCGTTGGCGGTGGCGAGCTCCTGGAGCTGCGCCCAGCGGTTCACCGTGCCCTTGACGAAGCCGCTGGTCTGCACGATGTCCGGCACGCCCCGGTTGGTGAAGTCGGCGATCTTGACGTCCCAGCTCCAGCCGCTCCAGGCCAGGTTCAGCGCGGAGCTGCGGTCGTGCCAGGGCGCGCTGCCGGCGCGAAGCTGCCGGCGCAGGTCCGCGACGTCCCGGGCGGTGTTGACGAAGGCGAAGTTGCTCTCCTGGATGCCGAAGGAGGTGGTGATGTTGCCGACGTAGAGGTCGTAGAGGCCGTCCTGGTCGAGATCGCCGAAGTCCACCCCCATCCCCTTGAAGGAGTCGTGGCCGAGCCGCTTCGACTTCGGCACGAACGCCCGGATCTCCTCGCCCTCCACGAGCGACAGCCGCACCTTGCCCGGGGTGGAGGTGTTGTACAGCAGCCGGTCCGGCCCGAAGTCGTTCGCCACGTACAGCTCGGGCAGTTGGTCGCCGTCGACGTCCTGGGCGCTGGCGGCGAGCGTCCAGCCGGCCGAGACGGCCCGGTCGAGGACACCCGGCACGTCGGCGAAGCGGGGCGTGCCGTCCGGTGCGCGGCCGGTGAAGCGCATCAGGTGGTCCAGGCCGCCGTTCGTCGCCCAGGACATCGAGCGGTTCATGGTCACGCCGCCGCTGACCGTGTCGTCGAGCACCGGGCCGTCCGGGAAGTAGTTGCCGACGAAGATGTCCAGGTGCCCGTCGCCGTCGAAGTCGGCGGTGGTCACCGTGTTGGTGTTCCACTGCACGCCGGCGTAGCCGCCGGTCTCGTCCACCCGGGCCGGCACCAGCTCCACCGGCCGGTACGCCGCCGGGCCGGGCCGGGGTTGGTCGGCGCGGGCCAGGAAGAGCACGGGGGAGCGGCCCCACCAGTAGACCAGCAGGTCGATCCGGCCGTCCTCGTCGAAGTCGCCGGGCACGCAGCCCATCGGGGCGATGTGCCCGTTCATCGGCAGCGGCGCGGGATCCAGGGCGAACGGTTCGTACCGCTCGGTCCGGGCGCCGGGTGTCGGCGTCACCACCACCCGGTCGATCCGGGGGTCGGTGAGGCAGAGGTCGTTGGCCAGCCCGTCGCCGTCGAGGTCGTTCATGGCCACCCCGGCGCCGACCGAGGAGATCCAGGCCGCGATCCGCCGGTAGTCCTGGTTGACCTTGCGAATGGTCTGCTGCGGGAAGCCGCCGGGCAGCCCGACGGAGAGAGGGGTCATCCGGTACGCCTCGGCCAGCGCCCGTCGCTGCGCGCCGGACGCCTGTGGCGTGTGCGCGACCACGAACATGCCCGCGAGGAGCACGATGGCGACAAGTCCCGCCGCCTGCCGTCGGGCCCAGTGTCTGATGCCGGTCATCGGTCAGTGCCTCCCCAGGAGCGTGAACTGGTCGGCGATGCGCTGTCGCCAGACCGCGTACGCGGGCCGACCGTCGGCGTCGGGCGGCAGGTCCCGCAGGGCGTCGTCGGTCATGGTGGCGGCCTGCTCGGGCGTGGCGCGGCAGAGCGCCGCGGTCGCCCGGGCGGTGTCGTCGGTCGGCAGACCGGCCCGCAGCCGCGCCTTGGCGGCGAACGCGGATCCCTGCGCCAGCGCGGCCCGGTGCCGGTGCCGGTCCGCCAACCGGGCCAGCTCCACCAGTTCCTTGTCGTCCACCCCACCTGCGTAGGTGGCCGCCAGGCCCACCCCGCTGAACAGGTCGGCGTGCCGGCCCGGCGCGAAGCCGCGCACGGTGTCCACCACGTGCCGGACGTCGGTGCCGCAGACGAACCACAGGGCCCGACCGATGCCCTGGTCGACGGCGTGTCCGGCGTAACCGCGCAGCTCCGGCCCCCAGTTCCGGCCGGGGTCGCGGTGCTGCTGGCGAACGTAGCGGTCGGTGTGGAAGTACGCCTGGTGGAACCCGTACCCGTCGAGGGCGAGCCAGCGCAGCAGCGGGTCGGTGGGAAGCACCCGTCGTCGGCGCGGGCGCGGCAGGCGGGCGAGCGCCCAGCCGGCACCGACGTGCGCCATGTAGAGGTGGCGTCGTCCGCCCCCGGCGAGGAACTCGGCGGTACGGTCGCGCAGGCCGAGGCCGGCCATGAGCGCGTACGCCATCGCCGCGCCCTCGTAGGCGAAGCCGCGCAGCGGCGCGTCCACGGACTCCAGGCGGGCTTCGGCGGCCTGGGGCGAGGATGTGCCGGCCGCGTGCCCGAAGCCGGCGACGAAACTGCGACCGGCTGATTCCAGGGCGTGCCGGGCCCTCTCGTCCTTCACCCGGAAACCGCGTCTGCGCAGTTCCGTCGCTCCTGGAGAAGGGGTGAGCAGGCGACGCCGCAGCGCCAGCCACAGAGCGGACATGAATCCTCCCCGGCAGATCGGAGTAGACCGCTACAAATCGACACGTGCAAATTGACCTGGCCCGCTGCGGTCCCGTTGTCCGGCGTCCCGGGCGACTACCGGACCATGATTGCGGACGGTGCGCGCGCTGTCTTCTCGCACCTTGCTCTGTTGGCCGTGCACTCCGCCGGCCCATCCGGTTGGCGCGACGGGGCTCGGAGACACGCCTCGGCTTACCGGCGCTGAGCAGCGACTTCGTCGCAGCAGATGAGAGATCAGCGCTTCGCTATATGAAAATCAAGATTTATTCAAGGGCGCGGTCGGAGACTACGGGACGGTTTCGTCGCGGATGCAGAACCTGGGGGATCCTAATGTCTTCTGCCGTGGAACGACCGTGTGGATATCGCCACCGAATGGCGGTGATCCGGTCGATCGAACGAATGCGTGGCGATCTCGGCGGTGATCTGCCGCTGAACGTGCTGGCCCGCACCGCCCTGTTCAGCCCTTTCCATTTCCACCGAATTTTCCGGGCGGTTACCGGAGAGACGCCGGCGCGTTTCCTGGCGGCGCTCCGGATGGCCCAGGCCCGGCGACTGCTCCTGCACTCCCGGCTCACCGTCGGCGCGATCTGCGCCCGGGTCGGCTACACGAGCGTGGGTAGCTTCACCACCCAGTTCACCCGTCTGGTGGGCGTGCCGCCCGAGCAGTTCCGGCGGCAGGTCCGTGCGCTGCTGGGCCGACTGATCCCGCCGGTGGTCCGGGACCGGCCGCTCGGCCCGTACGCCGGTGCCGTGCTGCAACCGGTGGTCCGTGGCGGACTGGCGGCGTCCGCCGGAACGGTCCTGGTGAGCGTCGCTTCGGCGGACGCCGAGCCGGAAGCGTCGCGTTGGACGGTGTCGGAGGGCGCCGGTCCGGTTCGGCTGCCGGTCGGGCTTCCACCCGGCCGCTACCGCGCGCAGATGCTGTTGCTCAAGAGCCGGTGGGCCGCCACGGCCACGCTTGTCGACCAGATCCCGGAGAGCTACCTGGTCGGCTGGACCGAGTTCACCGTGCCGCCTCCGCCGCTGCGCCTGGACCGGGTGGCGATCCGGCTGCGCCCGCCGCAACCGACCGATCTGCCGGTGCTCTCCGTCGAGCCGGTGCGGTTGGTGGCGGGCCCGCGGCGGACCGCGCCGTCCGACTTGTTGCCGGTCTCCGCGTGAGCGCGAGGAGTGAGCCGGGTTTGCGAGCCCCGCAGTCGCGAGCGAAAGAGAGCTCCGCGTGAGCGCGAGGAGTGAGCCGGGTTTGCGAGCCCCGCAGTCGCGAGCGAAAGAGAGCTCCGCGTGAGCCCGAAGATCGAACTGCACGTGCACCTGGAGGGGACGATCCGACCGCGGACGCTCCTGGAGATCGCCCGGCGCAACGGATCGCCGCTGCCGGCACGGACCGAGGTGGAGCTGGCGCGGCACTACCGGTTCGTCGACTTCGCGCACTTCATCGAGGTCTGGATCGCCACCACCAACTGCCTGCGTACCCGTGCGGACTTCCACCGGGTGGTGGTGGACTACGCGGCCGAAGCCGCCCGGCACGGCGCGGTCTACGTGGAGGGGATCTTCTCGCCGGCGGAGCGGGTGCGGCGCGGCGTACGGTGGGCGGACATCTTCGGTGGCTATGCCGACGGGGCGGTGGAGGCGTACGAGCGGCACGGCGTCCTGGTCCGGTTCACGCCCGACATCGACCGGGAACTGGAGCCGGCGCTTGCCGAGGAGTGCGCCCGACAGGCGGTCCGGTACCGCGACCGGGGCGTGGTGGGTTTCGGGATCGGCGGCCGGGAGTCGGCGGGTGGTCTCGCCGTGTACGCACGCGCTGTCGCGATCGCGCGCGACGGCGGGCTCGGGTTCGTGCCGCACGCCGGGGAGGCGACGGGGGTGGAGTCGATCCGGGAGGCGCTCGGGTACGACCCGGTGCGGTTGCGGCACGGCATCCGGGCCGCCGACGACCCACGGGTGTCGGCGGAGATCGTGGAGCGCGGCGTGGTGCTGGATGTCTGTCCGACCTCCAATCTGCGTACCCAGGTGGTGGGCGCCCTCGACGACCATCCGTTGCCCCGGCTGCGGGCCGCCGGTGTGGCGTGCAGCATCGGCACCGACGACCCGGCCATGTTCGACACCGACCTGTCGCGGGAGTATCGGCTCGCGGCCCGGTTGGGGGTGAGCGCGGCCGACGCGTACGCCGCCGGTGTGGCGGGTGCGCTCTGTGACGGGGCGACCCGCGTCCACCTTGAGCGCCTCGGCCGGTCGGCCTTCGCCCCGGCGTCCGCGCCCTGACCCTGCCGTGGACCGTCGGCCGTCACGCGGCGTTGTCGTCCGCGCCGGTGGATGCGGCGCCGAGATCGGCCGGGACCGCGTCCGGGACGGCGTCGGGTCGGTCCGCGCCGCGGAAGACGAGTTTGGCCTTGTCGATGTTGTCGGGGTCGCCTTCGCAGTCGACGACGACGATCTGGCCGGGGGTCAGTTCGTTGAACAGGATCCGTTCGGACAGGTTGTCCTCGATGTCGCGTTGGATGGTGCGGCGTAGCGGACGGGCGCCCAGGACCGGGTCGAAGCCCTTCTTCGCCAAGTATTTCTTGGCGTTGTCGGTCAATTCCAGGCCCATGTCCTTGTTCCGCAGCTGACCCTCGATCCGCTGGATCATGATGTCCACGATCGACAGGATCTCGATCTCCCGCAGCTGGTGGAACACGATCGTGTCGTCGATCCGGTTGAGGAACTCCGGCCGGAAGTGCTGCTTGAGCTCGTCGTTGACCTTCTGCTTCATCCGGTCGTAGTTCGACTCGGAGTCGTCGGAGGCCTGGAAGCCCAGCGACACCGCCTTCGCGACGTCCCGGGTACCGAGGTTGGTGGTCAGGATGATGACCGTGTTCTTGAAGTCCACGATCCGACCCTGACCATCGGTCAACCGGCCGTCCTCCAGGATCTGCAACAGCGTGTTGAACACATCCGGGTGGGCCTTCTCGATCTCGTCGAACAACACCACCGAGAACGGCCGCCGCCGCACCTTCTCCGTCAGCTGCCCACCCTCGTCATACCCGACATACCCGGGAGGGGCACCGACGAGCCGGGACACCGTGTACCGGTCGTGGAACTCCGACATGTCCAACTGGATCAACGCGTCCTCGGACCCGAACAGGAACTCCGCCAAGGCCTTGGACAGCTCGGTCTTACCCACACCGGACGGGCCGGCGAAGATGAACGACCCCGACGGCCGCTTCGGATCCTTCAAACCCGCCCGCGTGCGCCGGATCGCCTTCGACACCGCCTTGACCGCGTCTTCCTGCCCGATGACGCGCTTGTGCAGCTCGTCCTCCATCCGCAGCAGACGCGACGTCTCCTCCTCGGTCAACTTGTACACCGGGATACCGGTCCAGTTCCCGAGCACCTCAGCGATCTGCTCGTCGTCGACCTCACTGACGACGTCCAGATCCCCGGCCTTCCACTCCTTCTCCCGCTGCGCCTTCTGACCCAGCAACTGCTTCTCCGTGTCCCGCAACTGCGCGGCCCGCTCGAAGTCCTGCGCGTCGATCGCGGACTCCTTGTCCCGACGCACCTGCGCGATCCGCTCATCGAAGTCCCGCAGGTCCGGCGGCGCCGTCATCCGACGGATCCGCATCCGCGCACCCGCCTCATCAATCAAATCGATCGCCTTGTCCGGCAGGAACCGATCCGAGATATACCGATCCGCCAGGGTGGCCGCCGCCACCAGAGCCGCGTCGGTGATCGACACCCGGTGGTGCGCCTCGTAGCGGTCCCGCAGACCCTTCAAAATCTCGATGGTGTGCGCCAGCGACGGCTCACCCACCTGGATCGGCTGGAACCGACGCTCCAACGCCGCGTCCTTCTCCAAATGCTTACGGTACTCATCCAGCGTGGTCGCGCCGATGGTCTGCAACTCACCGCGAGCCAGCATCGGCTTCAAAATGCTCGCCGCGTCGATCGCACCCTCCGCCGCGCCCGCACCCACCAACGTGTGGATCTCGTCGATGAACAAGATGATGTCACCCCGGGTGCGGATCTCCTTGAGCACCTTCTTCAGACGCTCCTCGAAATCACCCCGGTAGCGCGAACCCGCCACCAACGCACCCAGGTCAAGCGTGTACAACTGCTTGTCCTTCAGCGTCTCCGGCACCTCACCCTTGATGATCTTCTGGGACAAGCCCTCCACCACAGCGGTCTTACCCACGCCGGGCTCACCGATCAACACCGGGTTGTTCTTCGTCCGGCGGGACAACACCTGCATGACCCGCTCGATCTCCTTCTCCCGCCCGATCACCGGGTCGAGCTTGCCCTCCCGAGCAGCCTGAGTCAGGTTCCGACCGAACTGATCCAACACCAAACTCGTCGACGGCGCCGCCTCACCCGGCGCAGCACCCGCAGCAGCCGGCTCCTTGCCCTGATAACCCGACAGCAACTGGATCACCTGCTGACGCACCCGATTCAGGTCAGCGCCCAACTTCACCAACACCTGCGCGGCCACACCCTCGCCCTCACGGATCAGGCCCAACAGGATGTGCTCCGTGCCGATGTAGTTGTGGCCGAGCTGCAACGCCTCCCGCAGCGACAGCTCCAACACCTTCTTCGCCCGCGGCGTGAACGGAATATGCCCACTCGGCGCCTGCTGGCCCTGACCGATGATCTCCTCAACCTGCTGACGGACGCCCTCCAACGAGATACCCAGGCTCTCCAAAGCCTTCGCCGCCACACCCTCACCCTCATGGATCAGGCCCAACAGGATGTGCTCCGTACCGATGTAGTTGTGGTTGAGCATCCGGGCCTCTTCCTGGGCCAGGACGACAACCCGTCGCGCTCGGTCGGTGAACCGCTCGAACATGGGACCCACCCAACTGTCTACGAGTCGACGAGATAACTATATCTTTCGATAGTAACTGATCGTCCGGTGATGGCTCCACGTTCCGCGATCACGATGTCTCCCGGCTCTCGAACCTCTGAGTAGTGGCATTATTACGATCGGTACTGGCTCGGGTGTCGGCGCGAATGGCGGGTACTGGTGACGGCTGCGGTGGTGCGTATGAAGATCCTCGGTCCGCTCCAGGTGAGCCGCGGCGTCACGCCCGTCGACCTGGGGCCCACCAAGCAGAAGGCGGTCTTCGCGGCGCTCGCGCTCCAACCCGGGCGCGGTGTCGCCGCGAGCGAGCTGCAGGAGGCGGTCTGGGGCGAGCGGGTGCCGGCCCGGTCCCGCGAGCTGCTGCACACGTACATCGCGCGGCTCCGCCAGCTCCTCGAACCGGAGACACCGCCCCGGGCGCGGACCAACGTCATCGTCTCCACCCCGACCGGGTACGCGCTGCGGGTAGAGCCTCGGGCGGTCGATCTGTGCGTCTTCCGCGAGCTGGTCGAGCGGGCCCGGCAGCGGTTGGCCGAGGGGCACACCCATCGCGCGCTGCGACTGCTGCGGCATGCGCTGCACCTGTGGCGGGATCCGGCACTCAGCGAGCTGACCGTCCTGCTGCGACAGTCGGTCGAGGTGGAGGCGCTGCGCCTGAGCTGGTCCGACGCCGCCCGTGACTACGTGGCGCTCGGGCTGCGCGTCGGACGCCCGGGCGAGGTCCGCGACCTGGCCGCCCAGCTCGCCGCGCGGGAGCCCCTCGACGAGCAGGTGCATGCCCACTACCTCACCGTTCTGGAGCGCACCGGGCAGCGTTCGTTGGCGCTGGGCCGGTTCGCCGCGGTCCGCGACGCGCTGCACCGGGAGCTGGGCGTTGAGCCGGGCCCGGCCCTGCAGGCGGTGCACCGGCGGCTTGTCGAACCGCACTGGGCGCCACCCGCCCAGGTCGGTTCGTGCGCCGGCGTCTCGGTCGCGCCGGCCGAGGTGGCGCAGTGGCCCGGCGAGCTGCTCCACCGCGACGAGGACGTCCGCGCGCTGACGTCGCTGATGCGGGCGCACCGGCTGGTCACCGTGGTCGGGCCGCCCGGTTGCGGCAAGTCGGCGTTGGCCCGGGCGGTGGTGGACGAGCTGCGGGACCGGTTCGCCGACGGGGTGGTCACGGTGGACGTCACCGGTGTCGCGGATCGGGCCCACCTGCGGGCCCGGATGATCGATCTGCTCGCCGGGCCGCCGTCGGACCCGTCGCGGTGCGGTCTCCGGCAGATGCTTGTGGTGCTCGACAACGCCGAGCACCTGGTGGACGCCTGCGCCCTGCTGGCCGACACGCTGCTGCGGGACCAGAACCGGTTGACCGTGCTGGTGACCTCCCGGGAACCGCTCAACCTGCCGCACGAGGCGATCCGGCGGCTGTGGCCACTCGCGCTGCCCGACGGCGACACGGACGCCGGCGCCCCGGCGGTGGACCTCTTCGCCCGGTACGCGGCCCGCGTCCACACCGGATTCCGGGTCGGCGCCGACAATGTCGGGCTCGTCGCACAGATCTGCCGTCGCGCCGACGGGCTGCCTCTCGTGCTCGGCTACGCCGCGGCGCACCTGGCCGACGACTCCCTGGCCGGGGTGTCCCGCCGGTTCGACGGACCCCTTACCTGGTTCCGCCCGCCGGGGGAGGAGAGCCGGCCCTCGCTCCGTGCCCTGCTGGACCGGAGCGTCCGCACCCTCACCCCGGCCGAGCGCTGGCTCTTCGCCCGTCTCGGCGCGCTGCCCCCGGTGTTCGACCTGACCGAGGCGGTGCGGCTCGCCGAGCCGTACCTGCGTCCGGCCGAGGTCGCCCGGGTGCTGGCCCGGCTGCGGGAGAAGTCGCTCCTGCAGCCGGAGCGGGGAGCGCCGAGCAGGCACCGGTGTCTCGCACTCGTACGCCGGCTCTCCACCGAGCTGTTGGCCGAGGAGACGACCGGCGCCCAGCTCGCCTGAGCCGGCCCTCCGTGGGCGCCCGGTCCGGCCTGGGCCGGACCGTTGGCGTCCGCCGTCGAGTAGTCGTCCGTCCGCCCGCGCCGGGTTGCGGCGCGGGCGGCTGCCGCGATGTGACAGCCGGTGAGATATCGGTGACCGACGATTGACACCTAACTGTAAAAACATATAGCTTCCTGGTGCGGGTCCGGTTCTCGGACCCCCGGCCGGGGCTGCTGCTCCCGGTGACCGGTCACGCCCTACGGAGGTATCAGGGTGAGTGGAGTACGGGAGACCTACGAGTCGTTGAACCTGGAGGCCAAGCCGATCAGGCCGCACATCCTCGCGGCCGCGACGGTGGTCTTCGGCGAGGACTACTACTCGGGTCGACGCGAGACGATCAACCTGTCGGGCTTCGTGCAGCTGAACAAGTGGCCGATGCCCGGCTTCGAGCACCGGGTCGACGACAAGGGCTACGCGCAGTTCGACACCGAGCTGATCAGCGCGCCCGAGGTCGGCATCAAGGGCTTCAGCTACGAGCTGGACGACCGCATCCAGGTCCTGTCCAACCCGTTCCTGCCCAACAGCGGTCACGTGCGGCAGATCGTGCCGGGCAAGAACTTCCCGGCGGAGTTCTACATCCGCCGGTTCGGCATCCTCGAGTCGAGCACGCTGCGCCTGGCCCACCGCAACGTCATCGACATCTACGGCGTGGTCGACAACGTCCCGCCGTTCAAGAAGCCCCTCACCGGCCCCTACCTGGGCAAGCCGCGGGGCGACGGTCCGTTCGAGGTCGCCCAGGCCCCGAACGTGGTGAAGGGCACCACGCTGCCGGAGGCGTGGTACCCGGCGAACGACGAGAACCAGCCGGTGGGCATCACGCCCAACCTGTTCTTCGCGCCGAGCGCCGGTCCCTGCATGTCGATGCTTGTCGACCCGTCCATGATCATGCAGACCTCGATGGAGGGGCAGATCGAGGTCGAGGTCGGCGGGCGCACGGTCCGGGTCGACCTGGCCGGTGACTACCGGAAGGCCGGCGGGGCCGAGGTGCTGCTGTTCGGCCCGGACAAGCACGACGAGGGCCCCGGTGTCCTCGCCCAGCTGGCCCGGGTGGCCGTGGTCGGGCACTGCGCCGAGCTCGGTGGCCGGGTCATGCTGCGGGCGAGCTGGCCGCGGGTCTCCGGCGGCACGCTCGGCGAGGGCCACGAGGACAGCCTCAGCCGGGTCGCGTTCCCCAGCGAGCTGCACATCGACGCCGAGTTCGAGCTGGTCACGCCGCACCAGACGCTGTACGCCACGAACGCCGTGCACATCAACGGCAAGCTGCGCGACATGGAGGCCACCGGCACCGAGCTGAAGCTCGACGGCGGCGACACCGCGCTGGTCACCACCGACGACGAGCCCAAGGCCCGCCTCACCGGGGTCAACCTGGTGATGCGCGACGCCTACGTCGGTGAGCACGCGGCCGTCAACATCTGACCCCTTGACGGCACTCGGACGCCCGGGTTGACTAGAAAATCCGATAGCGCCGGCGTCCGGACGGCATCCCTCCCGGGGGCAGGTCCCCTCAGCCCCGGGAGGGATGCCCTGTTACCGGGGAGGACTCCGTGGACCAGCGCCTGCTCCTCATGCACCAGACGATGCTCGCCGACGCTCCCCGGTTGCACGCCTACGACCAGGCCCTGGAGCAGACGGTCGACCCGGGTGACGTGGTGGTCGACGTCGGCGCCGGGACGCTGGCGCTGTCGCTGCTGGCCCTGCGGCACGGCGCCGGCCACGTCTACGCCGTCGAGGCCGACCCGCGGATGGCCGAGGTGGCCGCCCGGATCATCGAGGCCAACGACCTGAAGGACCGGCTCACCCTGATCGTCGGCGACGCGCGCACCCTGCGCCTGCCCGACCGGGCCGACGTCCTGGTCTCGGAGATGATGGGCAACCTCGGGCCGGAGGAGGAGATGGCCGAGGTGCTCGGCGTGGTCGCCCGACGGGTGTTGCGGCCGGACGGGCGGGTGGTGCCCCGGCGGCTGGTCACCCGGCTGGCGGCGATCGAGTTCGACGCCGAGGGCTGGGGGCTGTGGAGCTCCGACTTCCTGGGCCACCGTCTCGACGTGGTGCAGGAACTTGTCGAGCCCCAGGCCCATCTGCACTTCTTCCAGCGACCGCCGCGGCTGCTCAGCGAGCCGGTCCCGGTCGCCGACTCGGCCCTGGGCCGGGCCGGCTCCACCCGGCCCCGACCCAGCCAGCGGCTGCGGGTCGTCCGCCCCGGCACCCTGCACGCCGTCATGGGCTACTTCACCGCGGACATGGCAGACGGCGTGGAACTGTCCAACTTCCCCTCGTACCCGGGGTGCAACTGGGCGGTGTGGATCTGGCCGCTGCGACACACCCGGGTGGCCGAGGGCGACGAGTTGCGGCTGGACCTGCGCCGTCCCCGCGCCGGCACCGGGGTGCGGCTGGCCACCGACTGGCGGCTCGACTGCGGCATCGTCCGCGCGGGGAGGTCGTGATGCCGTTCGCGGCGGGCACGGTCCGCGACATCCCGGTACGCGCCTTCAAGCTCTGCGGACTCACCTGGTTCGGTGAGTTCCTCTGGTTCTCCGAGGCGGTGTCCAACCAGATCATGGCGCTGGATCCGCACACGGGGCAGGTCGAACACCGGATTCCCTGCCCGGAGGTCGCCACCGACCTGACCACCCTCGACGGATACCTGCTCCAGGTCTGCGGTGCGCAGCGGTGTCTGCGCGGCCTCAGCCCGACCACCGGCGAGGAGGTCACCGAGCTGCCGAACCCGCGCCCCGGCAACGTGCTGCGCGGGATCGAGGCCACCCGGCACGGGCTCTGGCTCGGCTACGAGGACCTGCGGCTGGTGGAGCTGCGCGATCCGCGCGGGATGGGACTGATCGACACCTTCCCGGTCCGGCACGCCCCAGCCGGCCTGACCGTCTCGGACAACTTCCTGGTGTACGCCGACTACACCAACGCCGCCATCAACGTCTACGACCTGGACGAGCGCCGGGACGTCGCGGCCTACTCGGTGGCGGGCAACCCGACCGGCGTGACCTGGGACGGCAGCCGGATCTGGTACTGCGACCACGGCACCCTGCAACTGCGGGCGATCGAGGTGCCCGGCATCGTGAGGAGGTGAGCGCCGTGCGCGGCAGGGCGATGCTGGCGGCCCGTGCGGTGTGGGTGGTGGCGCTCAGCCTGGCCCTCCTGCTGCCCGCGCTGTTGACCGGCGGCGCGTTGGCCCTCGTCCGGCGAGGGGAGGCGGGCCGGCGGCACCTCTACCGCCGGACCACGGTGCTGCTGACCCGGCTGGGCGCGACCTTCGTCAAGGCCGGGCAGGTGCTCGGCACCCGCCGTGACCTGCTACCGCCGGCGTTCTGCGACGAGTTGGCGGTGCTGCAGGACGCGGTGGCCCCGCTGGACGCGACCGGCACCCGGCGCGCGTTGCGCGAGGCGTACGGCGTGGCGGAGCCGGAGATCTTCGCGGAGCTGGACCGCCGTCCGGTGGCCAGCGGCAGTGTGGCCTGTGTCTACCGCGCCCGGCTGCGCACCGGCGAGCAGGTGGCGGTGAAGCTGCGCCGGCCGGGCGTGGAGCGGTTGATGACGCTCGACCTGGCCCTGATGCGGGCCGGCGCCGCGCTTGCCGCCCGGCTGCCGGTCTTCCGCGACGTGCCGGTCGCCGAGGTGATGGCGCACATGTCCGGGGCGGTGCTCGGCCAGCTCGACTTCACCCGGGAGGCGGCCAACCTGCGCCGGTTGCGCGTCAACCTGGCCACCGTGCCCCGGGTCTGGGTGCCGAAGGTGCACGAGGCCGCCTGCCGGCCGCGCTGCATCGTGATGGAGTTCATCTCCGACCTGGACGTGGACACGGCCCGCCGCTGTCCGCCGGCGTTGCAGCGGCGGTTCGCGTCGTCCGGGCTGACCGCGATCTACCACATGCTCTTCGTCGACGGTTTCGTGCACTGCGACATGCACCCGGGCAACCTCTACTTCACCCGGCGCGGGCAGGTGGTGGTCCTGGACGCCGGGTTCAGCGTCCAGCTCACCGAGGAGCTGCGCCGGCTCTTCGCCGAGTTCTTCATGAACATGTCCATCGGGAGGGGCCGATACTGCGCGGAGATCGTGGTGCGCAGCGGCACGGGGCTCCGGCCGGACGCCGACGTGGCGGGGTTCCTGACCCGGATGGCCGATCTGGTGGAGCGCAGCCACGGGTTGCCGGCCCGGGAGTTCAGCCTGATCGCGTTCGCCGGCGAGATGTTCGATCTCCAGCGCCGCTACGGTGTGCACGCGGCGCCAGAGCTGATCTTTCCGCTGTTGTCACTGCTCGTGATCGAGGGCACGGTGCGGGAACTCGACCCGGGGATGGACTTTCAAGAGGTCGCCAAGCCGGTGCTGATGAAGGGGCTGTTCGGTCAGCGCAAAGCGGGGTGACGATACTGTTACGAACAGTGGTGTCGGGCGCGATTCCGGACAGTCACGCTATCCGATACAGTAGTGAGGTGGAAACCTCGTCGGCCGGCGGCAAGCGCGCCTATCACCAATACTGCGGGCTCGCCAGTGCGCTCGACGTGCTGGGCGAGCGATGGACCCTGCTGATCGTCCGGGAGCTCCTGATGGGTCCCCGGCGCTACGGCGAACTCCTCGGCGACCTGCCGGGCGTCGGCACCAACCTGCTGGCCGAGCGGCTCCGCTTCCTCACCGAGAGGGGCGTGGTCCGGCAGACCGACCTGCGCGGCACCGGGTCCCGGCTGGCCTACGAGCTGACCGAGGTCGGGCAGCGGTTGCGCCCGATGGTGCTCGGGCTGGCGCACTGGGGGATGGAGTTCGTCGGTGAGCTGTCCGACGGGGACACGGTCCGGCCGCACTGGGGCTTCCTCGCGGTCGAGGCGATGATCCGGCCCGACCACGCCCCCGACGTCGACGAGGACTACCAGTTCCGGGTGGACGGCGAGTCGTTCCACCTTGCGGTTCGGGGCGGCCAGGCGCGCCCGGTGCGGGGCGAGGCGGAACGGCCGGCGATGCTCGCCACCACCGATGCGGCCACCTTCGTGCAGATCGGCTCCGGCCGGCTCACTCCGCTGCTCGCGATGATCCAGGGCCGGCTCAAGCTCGAGGGTGACACCGAGGCGGTGCTGCGCTGTTGCGACCTGCTCGGCCTGGAGGCCGGCCCGGTGGCCGCGCCGCGCGCCGCGGCCACCCGCGCCGCCGCCCCGCGCCGCTGACCCTTCGCTCACGCGGTAGTCGATTCTTAAGCGCTCTTCTCCGTGGCTGCGACGCCGTGCGCCCCGGCCTGCCGTCGTTCAGCAGCCACGACGATCGTGGCAGGGTGCCGGACATCGATCACGGTCTCGTCTTCAGCTTGAACAACAGGTAGTATCCCCCTCGATGGAGCCGGCCAGCCGGCGCGACTGCCGCCCGGGCTGCCCGAGCGGCATCGCACGTCACACGGACGTGGCGTCGGCTGCGAACATCCACCGGAGGCGGCGATGGCGGAGCGCGAGTCGGATGCGCTGCTCATCCTGGCCGCCGCCGCCGACCGCCACCTGGCCGGGCGATGGTGGCGGCCGGCCCACGGTCCGGTCGACCCCCGACCGGTCGACCCCCCGGCCCACGCCTGCGAGGATCTCGGCCTGCGCATCGCCGCCGCCTACGAGCGGGCCGCCGGCCCGCCGGACCGGGTCACGCTCGCCGGCTACCGGTTGTTGAAGGCGGAGAATCTCGCGCTCTACCACGCGGCGGTCCGCGCCGGGGTCCGCGTGGTGCCGTGGCGGGGCCACGGGCAGCCGTACGCCGACTCCGCCGACCTGCGCGAGCGGGTCCGGCGCACCGGCACCCTGGCCGTCTACCTGACCCGCGACGGCCACGGTCCCGGGCCCGCCACCGACCCGCACCCGATGCGCGAGCCCAGCCCGGTGACCGTCGACGGTGTCGACTTCACCCACAACGACGTGTTCCGGGCCGTGCACGACCTCTTCGGCCACGTGCTGCTCGGGGCCAGCTTCGGGCCGGGCGGAGAGTTCCGCGCCACCTGGTGCCACCTGGGGATGTATCCGCCCGAGGCGCACCAGGTGCTCTTCGCCGAGCAGATCGGGCAGATCTGCTGGTTCTTCTACGGCCCGCACCTGCTCGGCCCGGACGGCCGGCCGCGCCGGCCGGGCGACCCCGGCTACCTCCCACCGAGCCGTCGGCCCTACCCGGAGCAGAAGGTGGTCCGGCTCGACGACCACCTGTTCGAGGAGTTCCGCACCCTGTTCCATCGAGGGGAGACAGCATGACCGGCACCACCTGGCAGGGCGACGTCGACAACCGCCCGCTCCCGACGACCGTGCGCGACGACTTCCCGTTCTTCCGCGGCGCCGAGGGGACCGGCCTGGCCTACCTCGACAACGCCGCCACCACCCAGAAGCCGGCGGCCGTGCTCGCCGCCGTCACCGACTACTACACGACCGCCAACAGCAACGTCGGGCGTGGCTACTACCGGCTGAGCCGCACCTCCACCGACCGGTTCGACGAGGCCCGGGAGGGGGTCCGCCGGGCGATCAACGCCCGGCACGCCGACGAGGTCCTGTTCACCTCCGGCACCACCGATGCGGTGAACCTGCTCGCCGCGACCCTGGGCCGGCGGCTGGTCGGTCCGGGCGACCAGGTGCTGCTCACCGGCATGGAGCACAACTCCAACCTGCTGCCGTGGCGGCGCCTGTGCGAGGAGGTCGGCGCGGAGCTGGTCACGGTGCCGGCCGGCGCGGACGGGCGCGTCCCGGCCGACGGCTTCGCCGCGGCGCTCGGCCCCCGGGTGCGCCTGGCGGCGGTGGCGCACGTGTCGAACGTCCTCGGCACGGTCAACCCGGTGCGCGAGATGATCGCGGCGGCCCACGCCCGGGGCGTGCCGGTGGTCGTCGACGGCGCGCAGGCGGTGCCGCACCGCCCGGTCGACGTCCGGGCGCTGGACGCCGACTTCTACTGCTTCTCCGCGCACAAGGTCTACGGCCCGATGGGGGTCGGTGTGCTGTACGGGCGCCGCGACCTGCTCGCCGAGCTGCCGCCCTACCAGGTCGGCGGCGGGACCGTGAAGGGGGTGTCCCTCGCCGAGCCGGTCCGCTACCTCGCCGGGCCGCCCCGCTTCGAGGCCGGCACCCCGGATGTCGCCGGCGCGGTCGGGCTCGCCGCGGCCCTGGCCTACCTGGACCGGCTCGGCTGGAGTGAGATCCGCGCCCACGACCGCGCCCTGGTCCGGCACGCGGTGGCGGCGCTCGGCGCGCTCGACCGGGTCCGGGTGGTCGGCGACCCGGCGCACGACCCCAGCGGGATCGTCTCCTTCGTGGTCGAGGGCATCCATCCGTACGACGTCGGTGGACAACTCGACCGGCACCGGATCGCCGCCCGCTGCGGCGTGCACTGCGCCAGCGTCTTCCTCGACGGACTGGGACTGCTCGGCACCGTCCGGCTCTCCTTCGGCGTCTACAACACGCTCGACGACATCGACCGGGTACGTGACGCGGTGGCCGGGGTCCGCCCCGGGTCGTGGACCATCGACCACCCGACCACCCGGTTCCTGTGACGGGCATGCGGTTCGACACCCGCCTCGTCCACGAGGGACAGCAACCCACCCCCGGCACCGGCGACCTGGTGCCGCCGGTGCACCTCGCGGTCACCTACGAGCGGTCCGTCCAGGAGCCGCTGCGCTACTTCTACGGCCGCGGCGAGAACCCGACCCGGGAGCAGTTGGAGCGCTGCCTGGCCGCGCTCGAGGAGGTGCGCTTCGCCGCCGCGTACACCTCCGGGCAGGCCGCCGCGGAGGCCGCCCTGGCGCTGCTCGCCCCCGGGCAGCGGGTGCTCGCCGGCGACGACGTCTACGGCGGCACGCACACCCTGTTCGATCTCGTCCGGGCCCGGGGGGTGACCGTCGACCAGGTCGACCTGGCCGACCCGCGGCAGCGCGACCGGGCGCTCGTCGACGACGGCCGCCCGGTGGACCTGGTCTGGGTGGAGTCCCCGAGCAACCCGCTGTTGAAGATCACCGACATCGCCGAGGTGGCCCGGCTCGCGCACCGCCGCGGCGCCCGGTTGCTCGTGGACAACACCCTGGCCAGCCCGGCCCTGCAACAGCCGCTACGGCTCGGCGCGGACCTCACGCTCTACAGCACCACCAAGTTCCTCGCCGGGCACCTCGACGTGCTCGGCGGCGCGCTGGTCCACGACGACCCGGAGCTGCACGAGCGGCTGCTGGCGCACCGGACCACCGTCGGCACCGCGCCCGGCGGGCCCGACTGCTTCCTGGTGCAGCGGGGCCTGAAGACGCTCTCCCTGCGGGTGGGCCGCCAGGTGGACAACGCCCGGCGGGTGGTCGCCGCGCTGGCGGCCGAGCCGGCCGTCGGCGTCGTGCACTATCCGGGCCGGGCCGACCACCCCGGGCACGCGGTGGCGGCGCGGCAGATGAGCGCGCCGGGCGCGCTCGTCGCCTTCACCTACCGCGGCGACCCGGTGAAGCTGATGGAACGGGTACGGCTGTTCGCCGCGGCGGTCAGCCTCGGCGGGGTCCGGTCGCTGATCGAGTGCCCGGCGTTGATGACGCACCGGCCGGTGCCCCGGGAGACGCGGCTGCGGCTCGGCATCGGGGACGACCTCGTACGACTGTCGATGGGCATCGAGGACCCGGCGGATCTCGTCGACGACCTCGTGCGTGCGCTACGGGCGGGACCGGCGTGACCGGCCCGGGGGAGGAACGGTACCGATGGGACGCCTGACCGACGGGTCCACGATCCGGCTCGACGGGGGAGTGGCCACCGAGCTGCACCGCGCCGGCATGCCGCTGTCGCCGCCCTGGTGGATGACCCGGGCACTGCTGTCCGATGAACGGCGCCGGGTCCTGCGGGGAGTGCACGAACGCTTCCTCGCCGCCGGCGCCGACGTGATCACCGCCAACACGTTCCGGTGCAACCTGCGGGCCCTGCAGGCGGCCGGGCTGACGGACGCGGGGCTCGGCTGGATGGTGCACGCCGCCGTCGGCGTGGCGCTGGCCGCCCGGAACGCCGCCGGCGGTCCGCGTACCCGGGTGGTGGCGTCGATCGCGCCGGTGGCCGACGCGTACCGCCCGGACCTGGTGCCGGACGACGACACGCTGCGCGTGGAACATCGTTGGCTGGCCACCGAGCTGTCCCGGGCCGGTGTCGACACGATGCTGATCGAGACCATGAACACCGCCCGGGAGGCCCGCGCCGCGTTGGCCGAGGTGCTCGCCACCGGCGCGACCGCCTGGGTCGGCTTCGTCTGCGGCGACGACGCCCGGTTGCTCTCCGGGGAGCCGCTCGTCGGGGCCGCCCGCGCCGTGCTGGCCGACGGCGCGGAGGCGGTGCTCGTCAACTGCACCGATCCGGCGCGGACCGAGGAGTGCCTGCGCGCGTTGCGGGCGGAGGTCTCCGGCCCGGTCGGGGCGTACCCGAACCTGGAGGGCCGGGACGGCGACGGGCCGGCCCTCGACCCGAAGTCGTTCGGCGAGCTGATGGCCCGCTGGCGCGACGAGTACGACCTGGCGCTCGCCGGCGGCTGCTGCGGCACCACCCCGGAGCACCTGGCCGCGATGACCGACCGGTTCGGCGCGTGACCGCGGCGGACACCGCCGCCGGGATCGAGCCGTCCTTCCTGGCGTTGCCGTTGGCCGAGGTGACCGACGCGGTCCTGGGTGAGGCGCGTCGGCTCGGCGCGCGGCACGCCGCGGTGCGGGTGGTCCGCAACCGGGCCCGCCGGTTGTTGCTGCACGACGGGCGGCTGCGCGGCAGCCGGGACGACACCGAGCTGGGCCTGAGCGTCGGCGTGCTGCACGAGGGCGCGCGGGGCTTCGCGGCGGTGCCCGAGGTCGACCCGGCCGCCGCGGTCGACGCGGTCGGCCGCGCGGTGCAGGTGGCCCGGGTGTGCCGGGAGGTGGGCGCGGAGCCGGTCGAGCTGGCTCCGGAGCCGGTGTACGCCGACCGGCGGTGGACGTCGCACTGCCGGGTGGACCCGTTCGCGGTCCCGGAGGCCGACGCGGTGGCGCTGCTCGCCGACTGGAGCCGGGGGCTGCTCGCCGCGCCGGTCGTGCGACACGTGCTGGCCAAGGTCAGCGCCGTCCGGGAGACGACCTGGTATGCCGACACGGCCGGCACCAGCGTGCTCCAGCAGCGGGTCCGGGTCCACCCGCAGGTCCTCGCCGTGGGCGCGGCGGGCGGCACGACCGCCACCCTGCGCACGCTCGGGCCGCCCACCGGGCGGGGCTGGGAATACCTGCACGGATCGGGCTGGGACTGGGCGGCGGAGCTGGCGGAGATGCCGGACCAGCTGGCCGGCAAGCTGCGCGCCCGGCCGGTGCGGCCGGGCCGGTACGACCTGGTGACCGCCCCGTCGCACCTGTGGCTCACCATCCACGAGTCGGTCGGGCACGCCACCGAGGCGGACCGGGCGCTCGGCCACGAGATCGGCTACGCCGGTGGCACGTTCGCCACCCCGGCCGACGTCGACACGCTCCGGTACGGCTCGGAGCTGATGACCGTGACCGCCGACCGGACCGATCCGCACGGGCTGGCCACGGTCGGCTGGGACGACGAGGGGGTGGCCACCGGGGCGTGGACGCTGGTCCGGGACGGGGTCCTGACCGGGTTCCAGACCGACCGGCACACGGCGGTCCGGCTCGGCGCGGCCCGCTCCACCGGCTGCGCCTACGCCGAGTCGGCGGAGCACGTGCCGATCTCCCGACTGCCGAACGTCTCGCTGCGGCCGGCGCCCGACGGGCCCGACACGGCGGCCCTGATCGGTGGCGTGACGGACGGCATCTTCCTGGTCGGCTCGGACAGTTGGTCCATCGACACCCAGCGGCGCCGCTTCCAGTTCACCGCGCAACTGGCGTACCGGATCCGGCACGGGCGTCTCGGCGAGCAGCTCTCCGGGGTCGCCTACCAGGCCGACACCACCGACTTCTGGGGGTCGCTTGTCGGCCTCGGCGGCCCGGGGACCTACCGGTGCTTCGGCGCGGACCTGTGCGGCAAGGGCCAGCCGGTGCAGGCCGCGGCGGCCAGCCACGGCGCGCCGACCGCGGTCTTCCGGGGCGTGCGCGTGGTGGACACGAGCGGGGAGGGGCCACGGTGAGCGGAGCCGAACTCGCGGAACGGGTCCTGGCCCGGGCCGGGCGGGGCGGGGAGCTGCTGGTGATCGTCGACGAGACCGCGACGGCTCACCTGCGGTGGGCCGGCAACACGCTCACCACGTCGGGCGCGGCGCGCCGACGCCGGCTGACGGTCGTCGCCCTCGCCGACGCCGGGTCCGGCACGGCGGCGGGCGTGGTCGGTTCCGGCGGCGCGCCGACCGACCGGGACCTGGCCGAGCTGGTGGCCCGGGCCCGGCACACCGCCCGGGCCGGCGAGCCGGCTCAGGACGCGGCTCCGCTGGCCGTCGCGACCGGCCTGCCGGCGGCGTCCTGGGACGACCCCGCGGCGGAGGTGCCGGTGCACCGGCTGCACGGCTTCTCGGCCGGGCTGGGCGACGCGTTCGCCGCCGCCCGCGCCGCCGGGCACGACCTGTACGGGTACGCCGAGCAGCGGGTCGACACCACCTGGCTGGCCTCCACCGGCGGCCTGCGGCTGCGGCACGTCCAACCGACGTCGGTGCTGGACCTCACCGCCCGCGGCGGGGGGACGGCGTCGGCCTGGGCGGGGGTCGGCGGCACCGACCTGACCGACACCGACCTGCCGGCGACGGCGGCGCGGCTGCGGGACCGGTTGGCCGGCGTGCCGCGCCGGGACACCCTGGCCCCGGGCCGGTACGAGGTGCTGCTGCCGCCGGCCTGCGTCGCCGATCTGATGCTGCACCTCTACCTGAACGCCGGTGCCGCCGACGCCCTCGACGGACGGACGGTGTTCGGCGGCGCGGACGGAGGCACCCGGATCGGGGAGCGGCTCACCGCGTCCCCGCTGACGCTGCGGAGCGACCCGGCGGCGCCCGGCCTGGCGTGCGCGCCGTTCCTGGTGGCCCGGGCGTCCGGCTCGGCCGGCAGTGTCTTCGACAACGGCCTGCCGCTGGCCGCCACCCGGTGGATGGTCGACGGACAGTTGCGGGCGCTGGTGCAGACCCGGCACTCGGCCCGCCGCGCCGGTCAGCCCTTCACCCCGTTCGTCGACAACCTGGTCCTGGCCGGTCCGGCCGGCGGCCGGACGCTTGCCGACATGGTCGCCGGCACCCGGCGCGGGTTGTTGCTGACCTGCCTGTGGTACCTGCGCGACGTGGATCCCCGGACGCTGCTGCTGACCGGCCTGACCCGGGACGGCGTCTATCTGGTGGAGGACGGCGAGGTGGTGGCCGCGTTGCCCAACTTCCGGTTCAACGAGAGCCCGGTGGCGCTGCTCGGCCGGGTGACCGAGGTGGGCGCGACCGAGCGCACGCTGCCCCGGGAGTGGGGTGACTACTTCACCCGGATGGCGATGCCGACGCTGCGGGTGGCTGATTTCGCCGTCTCGGAGGTGAGCCCGGCAGTATGAGGCGGCGTGAGGTCCGCGCGTCCGCCGTCGCGCCGGATGCTGGACAATTTCAGTTAACAAACCTAATAATTAGCCTCCCGTCGATACCCCTCGGTCGGGCACCCCTCGGGAGGACCGGATGGCGCGCCAACTCCGAACACCGTTCCTGGCCGCCGTGGCGGCCCTGGTCACCGCCGCCGCGGCGACCCTGATCCTCGCCGGTCCGGCCCTGGCCGCCGGCCCGACGGCCGCGTTCACCAAGACCTCCGACTGGGGTGCCGGCTGGGAGGGCCGCTACACAATCACCAACGGCGGGTCGAGCACGATCACCGGCTGGCAGGTCGCCTTCACCCTGCCGGCCGGCACCACCCTCGGCTCGTACTGGGACGCCACGGTCAGCAGCGTCGGGCAGCGGCACACCTTCACCAACCGCGCCTGGAACGGCACTCTGGCCCCCGGCGCGTCGGCGTCGTTCGGCTTCCTCGCCACCGGCTCCGGCTCGCCCGCCGACTGCACGCTGAACGGCGCGCCGTGCGGCGGTGGCGCACCCCCCACCAGCGCGCCGCCGACCAGCGCACCCCCCACCAGCGCGCCGCCGACCAGCGCGCCGCCGACCAGCGCGCCGCCGACCAGCGCGCCGCCGACCAGCGCGCCGCCGACCAGCGCGCCGCCGACCAGCGCGCCACCGACCACCGGGCTGCCGAAGCACGCCTTGATCGGCTACCTGCACACCAGCTTCGCCAACGGCGCCGGATACCTACGGATGGCCGACGTGCCCGACGACTGGGACATCGTCAACCTCGCCTTCGGCGAACCCACCTCCGTCACCTCCGGCGACATCCGCTTCCAGCTCTGCCCGGTCGCCGAGTGCCCCAACGTGGAGACCGAGGCCCAGTTCACCGCGGCGATCCGCGCCAAGCAGCAGCAGGGCAAGAAGGTGCTGCTCTCGATCGGCGGCCAGAACGGTCAGGTGCAACTCACCACGACCGCCGCCCGGGACACCTTCGTCCGCTCGGTGTCGGCGATCATCGACAGGTACGGCCTCGACGGCCTGGACATCGACTTCGAGGGCCACTCCCTCTACCTCGACACCGGCGACACCGACTTCCGCAACCCGACCACCCCGGTCGTGGTGAACCTGATCGCGGCGATCCGCACCCTCAAGCAGCGCTACGGCGCCGGCTTCGTGCTCACGATGGCCCCGGAGACGTTCTTCGTGCAGCTCGGCTACCAGTTCTACGGCTCCGGCCCGTGGGGCGGCCAGGACCCCAGGGCCGGGTCGTACCTGCCGGTGATCCACGCGCTGCGCGACATCCTCACCGTCCTGCACGTCCAGGACTACAACTCCGGCCCCATCGTCGGGCTCGACGGTCAGTACCACACCATGGGCGGCGCCGACTTCCACATCGCGATGACGGACATGCTGCTGGCCGGCTTCCCCGTCGCCGGGAACGCCAACGCGGTCTTCCCCGCGCTGCGCGCCGACCAGGTCGCGTTCGGCGCGCCCTCCTCGACAAGCGCCGGCAACGGCTACCTCGCCCCGGCCGGCGTGCAACAGGCGGTGACCTGCCTCGTCCGGGGCCAGAACTGTGGCGCGTACGCCCCCCGCAGCGGAACCAACCCCACCCTCCGGGGCCTCATGACCTGGTCCATCAACTGGGACCGCTACTACGCCTGGGAATTCCGGCTCAACCACGGCCCGTTCCTCAAGACACTGCCCTGACCTGCGGCCCGGTGCCTTTGGCGTACGTCTGCGGGCGTCGCATACTGGTCGTGGCCCCGCTGGTGCTCGCACGGTCGCTCCGTGCGAGCACCAGCGGGGCCTGACCGAAGCACCTGCCCCCGGCCCGAGGACGCCATGCTGCGCGGAGGAACCGGCGCCCACGTCGCGGGTGCCCTGCTGATCGGCATCGCGGCGGCCGGATACGTCCTGCCGCCGGCCGACCCCGCGACCCCCACCCCCACCGTCCCGACGGCGACCGCCACCGCCCCGACCACCACCGCCCCGACCTCCAGCGTTCCGGCCGCCGCCGATCTCGACGACCCGGCGAAGAAGGACGTCGCCATGCAGCTCGTCTCGGCGGCGGAGAACTCCTCGCTCGACTGGCGCGCCCAGTTCTCCTACCTTGAGGACATCGGCGACGGTCGCGGCTACACCGCCGGCATCATCGGCTTCTGCTCCGGCACCGGCGACATGCTCGCGCTGGTCCAGGCGTACGCGAAGGCCCGGCCCGGCAACGTGCTGGCCGGCTACCTGCCGGCGCTGCGCGCCGTCAACGGCACCGCGTCGCACGAGGGCCTCGACCCGGACTTTCCCCGCGACTGGCGCGCCGCCGCCGCCGACCCGGTGTTCCGGGCCGTGCAGGAGGCCGAACGCGACCGGATCTACTTCAACCGGTCGGTCCGGGACGGCAGGAACGACGGGGTCCGGGCCCTGGGCCAGTTCGCCTACTACGACGCGGCGGTCATGCACGGGTACGCGGGACTGCGTCAGATCCGCAGCCGCGCCCTCGCCCGGGCAACGCCCCCGGCGCAGGGTGGCGACGAGCGGATCTGGCTCGACGCGTTCCTCGACGAGCGGGTCGCCGAGATGCGGAAGGAGGACGCCCACTCGGACACCTCCCGCGTCGACACGGCACAGCGGGTGTTCCTCGACAACGGCAACGTCGACCTGCACACGCCGTTGGTGTTCGCCGTCTACGGCATGCGGTTCCGCATCGGCTGACCGTCGGGGTGCGGCGGTGGCGCATCATCCGACCGGCGCGGCACGGCGTCCCGCCCGGCCCTCGGATCGGCCGGACGGGACGCCGTCGGAGGGCTGACGGTTCAGCCGGTGCGCCACTTCTGGTTGGCGGTGCCACCGCACTCCCAGAGGTGCAACCGCGCGCCGTCGTTGCCGTTCCAGTCCTTGATGTCGACGCACTTGTTGGCCTGCGGATTGACCAGGTCCCCGGCGGCGGACAACACGAACTGCTGCGCGGGGTTGCCGCTGCAGTTGGCGATCTGGATGACCGCGCCGTTGTCCCGGGAGCCCCAGGCGACATCCATGCACTTGCTGTTCTGCGTGCGCAGGCTACCGCCGGTGAAGGTCCAGCTCTGCGCCGCCGTGCCGTTGCAGTTCCAGGTCTGCAGGGGGACGCCGTCGGAGAAGTTCGAGTTCGGCACGTCGATGCACTTGTTGTTCCAGTTGCTGATGATCCGGGTCCCGGTGCCGCCACCGCCGGTGGTGACCAGGTTCAGCCCGTAGGCGCCGAGGATCTCGTTGACCGGCTGGAACCACATGGTGCCGCCGGAGGTGCAGTTGCCCGATCCGCCCGAGGTCACCCCCTGGGCCTGGTCGCCGGAGAGCCAGGCACCGCCGGAGTCACCGCCCTCGGCGCAGGCGTTGCTGCGGCTGAGTCCGTAGACCGCGCCCCGGGCGTAGTTGACCGTCTCGTCCCGACCCAGGAGCGTGCCGCAGCGCCAGCCGGTCGTCCGTCCCGACCGGCAGACCGAGCTGCCGATCACCGCGTCCCGGGAGCCGGCGACGGGAGCGTTCCCCCCGGCGTAGTTGTTCACCCAGGGGCGCGGCGTCCAGTCTCCGTTGGTGCGGACCCAGGCGTAGTCGTTGCCCGGGAACGACGAGCCGGCGAAGGTGCCCTGCGCCACGTTGTTGAACCCACGGGTGGGACTGCCGGTGGCCCCGCAGTGTCCGGCCGTGACGAAACCGCCCGTGACGGCGAAGCCCACCGAGCAGAGCACGTTGCCGTTGATGAGGAACTGGTCGCCGCCCCGGATGTCGTACAGGGGGCGGGGCGCGTCGGGAGCCGCCGTGTAGCGGACGGGTGCGCCGGCGAGGCCGCTGTCGTCGACGAACGCCCGGGCGGTGCGCTCCTGGCCCGGCGCGACCCGCACCACGACCTCGTTGGTGGTGGCGTCCACGTACCAACCGCGCACGGCGGCGCCGGGCGGATGGCTGCGCGCGTGCCGGTCCAGCGTGCTGCGGGCCGAGGTGAGCGTCGTGAGCGTCCGGGGAACGAGCCGGGGCCGGGCGCCCTCGGCCCGTACCGTGGCGGCGGCGGACGCGTCGGTGACGGCGACGGTGAGCGGGCCGCTCGGGTCCAGCCACGAGCCGGCGTACCGGGTGCCGAGGCGGGAGCGCAGGCGTCGGTCGACCACCGCCGCGGCGGCCTCGGTGGTGAGGCGGGCGGTGAGTTGGTCGTCGGTCAGGTGCAGGTCGCGGCGCATCGCCGCGGCCATCTCCGCCGGCAGGCCGGACGGCTGCGCTTGCACCCGAGGGGCGGGGGGAGCCGTCGCTGGTGCGGCGGCCGGAATCGGCAGGGCGAGCGTCGCGGCGGTGAGCAGCGCCATGGTCCTGATCATCGAACTCCTTCCGGTCGGTGCGGCGTCGCGCCGTGCCAGAGGGCGCGAGAGAGCGCTCTCAGCCTGAAACCGTAAAGAGTCTTTGTCAATAGACGTGCCTCAATCATGTGTCGGCCGCGTGGACGTCGGCGAGGCGGCGGTCCGGGGCGGCGGTCCGGGGCGCCGGTGCGGCACCGGCGCCCCGGACCGTGCCGCTCAGGGCGCCCAGGGCGTGGTGATGTTCCAGGTGCTGTCCGCGGCCCACAGCGCGGGGGAGTTCCACGCCTCGCCGCCGGTGCCGTTGCTCAACCAGACCTCGGAGTTGTAGTGCCGCAGATACCTGCCGCGGAAGTTGTAGGACTCCAACGAGACCCCGCTCCCGGTGAGACCGACCCGGGCGCACCAGGTGGCGTCCGCGCGGAGTAACGCCGAGCCGTCGTTCGGCGAGTTGCGTACGCGCGAGTCCTGGTGCCGGAGGAACTGCCCGGGGAAGTTGACCGACTCGAACGAGTAGCACGCCGCGTCGGCCAGACCGGCCCGAACCGTGTAGGTGGCGTCGTTCTTGAGCAGCGCCGGGCTGTTCGCGTCCACGATCTCGGTGTAGGCGAGGCTGTCCCGGTGCCGCAGGAACCGGTTGGTGAACCCGGGAGTCGTCACCTGGACGGATCGCCTGGTGTTCAACGGCAGCGCCACCGGCGCCGAACTGCCGACCGACCTCGACGCGTCGATCAGGGCCAGGTTGGCGGCCCGTACCCGGGCCTGGTCCATCTTGACCACCTGCCGGTCGTAGGTGAGAAATCCGTTCAGCTCACCCTCCTGGTCGGCGATCTCGGTGTAGACCGAGGCGCTCAGCCCCTTGCCGAGCATCAGGTTCTGCGTGCCCTGCACCAGGCCGACGTAGCGGTCGGTCAGCGCGGTGGAGCTCGGCTGCCACTCGTAGGCGAAGAAGCTGCCGTTCGGGCTCCACTCGTGTCCGGGCGCGCGCAGGCCCAGGCCGCCGAACTCGCCGAGCACGGCGATCCGGCTGCTCGACGGCGCCGGCGAGTCCGGCCCCAGGTAGACGTGCCAGTCGTCGATGTCGCCGTTGCCGGGGTTGCCCAACGACTGGCAGCAGTTGTAGCCGCTGTGCGCGTTGACCAGCCGGGCCGGGTCCTGGTTCTTGACATTCTGGGCGACCCGGCGGGTGTCGGCCAGCGCGCGTTCCCCCCACCCCTCGTTGTAGACGGTGTAGGTGACGACGGCCGGCGAGCTGCGGTGCTCGTCCACGATCTCGCGGGCCTCGGTCTCCAGCTGCGCCTGCTGCGCGTCGGTCGCGTTGATGTCCTGCGCGGTGAGTGACGGAACGTCCTGCCACACGAGCAGCCCGAGCCGGTCGGCGTGGTAGAACCAGCGCTGCGGTTCGACCTTGATGTGCTTGCGCACCATGTTGAAGCCGAGGTCCTTGTGCTTCTGCAGGTCGAAGGCGAGCGCGGCGTCGGTGGGCGCGGTGTAGAGCCCGTCCGGCCAGAATCCCTGGTCCAACGTGCCGGTCTGGAAGACGAACTGGCCGTTGAGCTTGGGTCGTAGGACGCCGTTGACCACGCCGGTGCTGATCTCGCGCATGCCGAAGTAGTGCGTGGTCCGGTCGACCTGATCACCCGCGGCGTTACGCAGCGTGACTCGCAGGTGGTAGAGGAACGGGTCGTCGGGCGACCAGCGGCGGGCGTTCGGCACCGGCACCTTGAACTCGGTGAAGCCGCCGGTGGCGGAGCCGACCACGGTGGCGCCGTCGAGCGCTTCGGCCAGGACCCGGTGACCACTGACGTCCCCGCGGGTGAGGACCCGGATGCGCAGCGTGTTGTCGGCCAGGCTCGGCGAGAGGTCGACCCGGCTGATCGAGGCCGCCGGCACCGGTTCCAGCCACACCGTCTGCCAGATGCCCGAGCTCGGCGTGTAGAAGATGCCGCCGGGTTGCTTGGTCTGCTTGCCGATCGGCGGCAGGCTCCCGTTCTGCCGGCTGTCCGTCGGGTCCCACACCTTCACCACGATCTCGTTCGCGCCGGCCCGCAACTGCGGAGTGACGTCGAAGGTGAAGGCATCGTAGCCGCCGGTGTGGCCGCCGACCGCGACGCCGTTGACCCAGACGGTGGTCTGCCAGTCGACGGCGCCGAAGTGGAGCAGCACCCGGCGCCCGTTCCAGCTGGTGGGCACCGTCACGGTCCGCCGGTAGAACAGGTGGTTGCGGTTGTCGCCGGCGGCGCGCCGCACCCCGGACAGCGCGCTCTCCACCGGGAACGGCACGTTGATCCGCTCGGGCAGATCGGTGCCGAACTGAGGGGCGTCGTCGGTGGCGGACTGGCGTAGCTGCCACTCGCCGTTCAGGTTGAGCCAGTCCGACCGGGTCATCTGCGGTCGCGGGTAGTCCGGCAGCGGCGTGCCGGCGAGCGCCTGGGTGGTCCAGGGGGTGGTCAGCGGCGGATTCTTGGCCGGCACGGCGCGCGCCGGCGTGGCCGGGGCGGCGAGCAGGCCGGCGACCAGGGTGAGAACGACCAGTAGGGGGGCGGCGAGGCGGACGGGGGCGGGACGTGTCATGCCGTCTCCATCGAACGGGCCGTCAGGGCCGAGCTGCGCCGCTGGCGGCGGGGCGGTGGGTGTCGGGGTGGCCGATCGTGCCGTTCGTATAACGTTATAGAGCGCCGACGGACAGGCCGTCAATCCCCATCCATCGATATATTGCGTCGCGTCATCCACCTCATCCCGCACGGGAGGGACGGCCCATGGGGGTCAGCCTGAAGGACATCGCCGAGCGGGCGGGCGTCTCACTCGCCACCGTCTCCAACGTGGTCAACGGCTATCGGCCGGTGGGGGAGCGCACCAGACGGCGGGTGCAGCAGGCCGTCGACGAACTGGGCTACACCCCCAACCTGAGCGCGCGGCACCTGCGCCGTGGGCGCACCGGATTGATCGCGCTCGCCGTTCCCGAGCTGACCAATCCGTACTTCGCCGAGCTGGCCGAGGTGGCCATCCGCGAGGCTGCCGGCCTCGGCTACACGCTGCTGATGGAGAACACCGCCGCCCGGCGCGGCGAGGAGTTGACGCTCCTGGACGGAGCGCAGCGGCACGTCATCGACGGGCTCATCCTCAGCCCGGTGGCGATCGGTCGGGCGGAGGTGCTGGCCCGGCGGGCCAGGACGCCGCTGGTGTTGATCGGGGAGGGGGTCTACGACGTGCCGTACGACCACGTCGCGATCGACAACGTCGCGGCGAGTCGGACGGCGACCGCGCACCTGGTCGCGCTGGGCCGCCGGCGGATCGCGTTCGTCGGCGCGTCACCTGTGGACGACCGGCAGTCCGCGCACCTGCGCATCCGTGGCTACCGGGAGGCGCTCGACGCGGCCGGGATCCCGTACGACCTCCGCCTCGTCGTACCCACGGAGCACTTCGGCCGGGCGGACGGTGAGCACGCCGTGCGCCAACTGCTGACCCTGGACAGTCCGCCCGACGCCGTGCTCGCGTACAACGACCTGATCGCCGTCGGCGCCCTGCGGGCGCTCGCCCGGACCGGCCGGAGAGTGCCCGACGACGTGGCGGTGGCCGGCATCGACGACATCGAGGAGGGGCGCTTCAGCAACCCCACGCTGACCACAGTCGCCCCGGACAAGCGGGCGATCGGTCGGTTGGCGGTCCGGCGGTTGGTGGCCCGGATCGAGGGCGAGGCGGGCCCGCCGACGCACGTGCAGCCCTCCTTCCATCTCGTCGAGCGGGAGAGCACCGGCCCGCTGACGGGGTGAGAGCACCCGGGTATGGGTTTGTATGGGGTTTCCCCGCCCGGCCCGAGGTCGCGCGACGCTCATCAGCCAGGCCCGTCCCGAGGGCGGGCGTCAGGCGACTCCACAGTCGGTGGGAGGAAACGATGATGAGGTTGCTACCGCGAGAACGCCGGTCCCGGTCCAGGCTCGCGGGCATCACGATCGCGGCGGTCCTGGTGGGGATGGGGGTGTACACAAGCGGCGACGAGACGTCAGCGGCCAGCCAGGGGGATCTGCGGACCTGGCACGCCAGAATGGTGAAGATACCGCGGCCGTCGGCGCAGGGCTGCTCCACCGGGGCCTATCCCGAACTGGCGTGGCGGGAGACCGGGTGTGTGGCCCCGCCGTCGGTCCCGATGGCCCCGAACCTCGAACAGGCCCCGCGGCGGGACGTCGGTGGCGGGATCGGGATCGTGACGGAACGGCCCACGGGGGCCGGTCCGATCACCCGCGCGTACGGCAGCTTCGAGAAGGTGAACCAGCAGAACCTGTTGAGCGTGACGAGCGTTCCGCAGGCTGCCCCGCCCGGGGAGCCCAGCGGGCAGACGATGGCGGGCAGCTACTCGTTCCAGCTCAACACCAACCACCTGAGGGTCCAGGAGTGCAGCGGGTCGCCGACCGCCGGCCTGTGCCGGGGCTGGAAGCAGTTCGTGTTCGCCAACGACGGCACCAAGGGCGGCAATCCGAATCCCGATCCCAGCCCCAGCCGCCTCTACGTCGAGTACTGGCTGCTGCACTACAACCCGGACCCGGGCCAGGGCCAGCCGTGCCCGTCCGGGTGGACCGAGGTCGCGGACGACGGGGAAGTCCACTGCACCCGGAAGTCCGACGCGGTCGAGCTGCCGTACCTGTCGATCCAGAGCATCGCGAGGCCGGCCCTGCGCCTGGACGGCGCGACCACGACGACTGCCGACGGGCAGGAGACCGACACCGCCACCTTCAACGACGGGTCGGGCCGGATCTACTCGTCCACCGGGGTGGGCGTCCTCCACGTGCTGCCGCCGGCGCCCCAGGAGCCCGCGTCGGAGTGGACCCAGGTCGAGTTCAACGTGTTCGGCTACGGTCACGGCGCGACGGCCAGGTTCAATCCGGAGGCGAGCTTCAACGTCCGTACGACTGTCGAGGACGGCAGCCCGGTCAAGCCCGGCTGCCAGAACTTCGGCTTCAGCAGTGAGCGGAACAACCTCAACTTCGGACCTCCGGGTCCGGTTCCGTCGACTCCAGCGCCGGCAGTGGTCATCAACGAGTCGGTCATGGGGCCGGCCGCGCCGTCGGCCTGCCGCGTCGCCGCGGTCATCGGCGACACCCACCAGTACACCTTCGGCGGTCTGTTCTACGACTTCCAGGCGACCGGCGACTTCGTCGAGGCGCAGGCCGGTTCCACGTTCGAGGTGCAGACCCGCAAGGCGTCAGGTGCCCCGAACTGGCCCAACACCTCGGTCAACCGGTCGGTCGCCATGCGGATGGGCACCTCGAGGTTGGCGCTGTGCGAAGGGACCCGCCTGGTGGTGAACGGCACCACCACCAGCCTGCCGGCCGGCGACTCACTGCTCCTGCCCAACGGGGTGGCGATCGACCGCGTCAACAACGTGTACACCTTCACGGACCCGTCGGGCAACAGCGTCCGCGCCACCGCCAACAGCGGATACCTCGACCTGGGCGTCGGCGTCGGGCCCGGGGCGTCGACGGTACGCGGCCTCCTGGGCAACCCCAACGACGATCCGCACTACCTCGATGTCAGGGGCGGCAACCCGCTGCGCGTTCCGGTCACCCATACCGCCCTCTACGAGACGTTCGGCAACAGTTGGCGGGTCAGCCCGTCGGCCACCCTGCTGCAACCCTGCACCGCCGTCACCCCGGGCAACCCGACGGCGCCGTTCTACGCCGGCAACCTGAGCACGGCCACCCGCGCGTGGGCGCAGGAGGCCTGCCGCAACAGGCAGGTCAACACGCTGTGGCTGGACACGTGCACCCTGGACGTCGGCGTGTTCGGCAGCGCGTCCGCCGCCATCGTCTATGTCGGACTCCAGCGGCCGGATGTCGACGCCAACCCCCAGCAGCCGCCGGTCTGCGTACCCGGAGTTCCGGTCTGCCCGACACCGACGTGTTCCCCGGCGGGATGTGGCCGGGCCGGCGGGTAACCCCGGTCGGCACGGAACGTGCGGTCTCCGGGGATGGGTCCACCGACCGGGCATCCCCGGAGACCTCGCGGTCAGGTGCGGGCGTCCGCGTCGTCGAGGGCGGCGAGACAGGTGCGGATCTGGTCGGCCTCGGGGGTGCCGAGGTCGGTGTAGATGGTCAGGGCGTGCCGGTAGTGGGCACGGGCCCGGTCGCGGTCGGCGAGGGCGCGGTGGGCGCCGGCGAGCCCGGCCTGGGCGCGGGCCTGCTGGTCCCGGGCGCCGATCTCGGCGGCGGTGGCGTGGGCGGCGGTGTGATGGGTGAGCGCGTCGGTGGCGTGGCCGGCGGCGAGCATGGCCTCGCCGAGCCCGTTGAGCGCCCACGCGGCGCCGTGCCGGTCGCCGGTCGTCTGCAGGATCGCCAGGGCCTGCCGGTGGTGCCGGGCGGCCTCGACGGGCTGCCCGAGATGGCGGTGGAGGGTGCCCAGCCCGTCCAGGGTCCAGGCTTCGCCGTTGCGGTGACCGGCCTGACGGAACAGGACGAGCGCCTGGGCGAGGTTCGCCGCGGCCGTGTCGTACCGGCCCGATCGGGTGTCGACCTCCGCGAGGTTCGCGAGCGACACCGCCTCGCCGGCCTGGTCCCCGCTCTGTCGGTACAGGGCGAGCGCCTCTCGGAGGTGCCTGGCGGCCCCGCGGTAGTGGCCGAGCCGCTGTTCCACGTCGCCGAGGTTGCTCAACGCGAGGGCCTGACCGATCTGATTGCCGGCGAGCAGGTGCGCGGTCCGGCCCCGCCTGAAGTGGGCGGCGGCCTTGCGGTAGTGGCCCAGCCGCTGCTCGGCGACGCCGAGGTTGGTCTGGGTCCGGGCCTGCCCGAACTCGTGCCCGGCCTCGCGGAACAGGTGCAGGGCCGCGGTGAAGTGTTCGACGGCGGCGTCGTACCGGGCGACCCAGAGGTGAGCCACGCCGAGGTCGGTCAGGGCGTGGGCCTGCTCGGTGACATCGCCGGTCTGCCGGGCCGCGTGATGGGCGTGGCTGTGGACGGTCACGGCATCGCTGCCACGGCCGCCGGCCAGGTAGCGGTACAGGATGCGGGAGAGACGTGTCGTGTGGGTGGGCCAGCCGTTGCTGGCGGTGTGGACCGCGACGGTGACCAGGGTGGGCCGCTCGACGTCGAGCCAGGCGAGAGCGCAGTCCGGGTCGGCCAGTTCGGGGGCGGGCGTGCCGGTCGGCGGAATGTGCGGCCGAAGATGCGCCTGGGCGGGGTGGAGCGCGTTCATCGCGGCGGCGG
The DNA here is from genome assembly GCF_029581215.1 of Micromonospora sp. WMMD975. Taxonomy (NCBI): domain Bacteria; kingdom Bacillati; phylum Actinomycetota; class Actinomycetes; order Micromonosporales; family Micromonosporaceae; genus Micromonospora; species Micromonospora sp. WMMD975. The sequence goes on along the minus strand of NZ_CP120739.1, from coordinate 3,143,213 downwards.
CGGTGGCGAGATAGTGGTCGAACAGGCGGGTCAGAGCCTCCCGGCGGTCGGCGGGACGGACCTCGTCGTGCGCGCGGCTGATGGCGAACGCGCGGACGAGGTCGTGCAACGTGTACCGGCCCGAGGCGGACTGCTGGAGGAGGTGGTCGCGGCACAGGTGGTCCAGGTGGGCGTGGGTGGTGTCCAGGTCGGTGCCGGTCAGGGCGGCGGCAGCGTAGGCGTCGCTGTCCTGACCGGGGTGCAGCGCCAGCAGCCGCAGCAGCCGGCGCTGGCCGGCGGGCAGATGATGGTAGGAGAGGTCGAGGGCGAGTTCGACGCCGGTTTCCAGGCGTCGCTGGCGGTGGCGTTCGTCGAGCCGGTCGGCGTGGTCGGTGAGGGTCCAGCCGGATGTGGCCCGCATGTGTCCGGTGGTCAGGTCGAGGGCAAGCGGGAGATAGCCACAGCGCCGTGCGATGCGCGCCGCCGCCCCGGGATCGTCGCCCGTGGGGACGTGGCTGACGACCTGGACAAGATAGTCGACGGCCTCGTGCGCGGCGAACACGTCGACCACCAGGCGCGTGGTTGGGCGCAGGTCGGACAGGATCCGCCGGCTGGTGATCAGGGTGAGACACCCGGGCACCTCGGGGAGGAGCGGCCGGACCTGGTCGACGTCGGCGGCATTGTCCAGCACGATCAGGGTACGGGTGCCGGTGAGCCGCTCGCGGTAGGCCGCCGTGCGGGCGTGCAGATCGTGCGGGATCCGGTGGGCCGGTACGCCGAGCAGGCGCAGGAAGCCGTCCAGGACGGCGGCCGGATCGGCGGGCGGCCGGGCGGGGTCGGGGAAGAATCCGCGCAGGTTGACGAAGAGCGTCCGATCGAAGCGGGATTCGCGGACCAGGAGGTGCCCGGCGTGGACGGCGAGCCGGGTCTTGCCTACTCCGGCCATCCCCTCGATCGCGACGACCCCGGTCGCCCCGCCGGTGGGTGGGTGGTGGCTGAGGGCGTGCCGGAGCTGGTCGATCTCGGTGGTACGGCCGGTGAATCCGGCCAGGTCGGGTGGTAGCCGGTCCTGGACCCGTACCACCGCGGCGGCCCGGGCCTCCCCGCCGACCATCCGTAGCGCCTGGCGCCACTGGTGCACGTATCCCTCGTCCGGATGCAGGGCCTGCACGACGGCGGTGACGAGGTCGGCGTTCAGCCGCCGCCGACCGGGTTTGAAGCAGTCCACGACCGTGGGCCGCTTGGTCAACTCACCGGCCGGGCGACCGGCGGCCCGCCACGCGGTGTTGACCTGGCCGGTGATCCGTTCGTATGACGGGTTCCCGGCCCACACCTTCAGGGACCTCAACGCCGCAGTGAGCTCGTCGAGCGTGCGCGCCCGACCCGGGTCCGGCATCACGGCGGACGGATCGTCCGCTCGGGTAGCGGTCATCGAGATCTCAGGCATTCATCGACACAAGAAGATGTCGCTCATCGTATCGGAAAGGGCGCGTGGCGTGTTCCCGGTGGGGATGCCCGGTTGTGCGAACCGCGCCCGACACGCCGGTCCGCGCCAAAACGGCGTGCTTCCTGGTCATGCGGTGGATCCGCTGGGAGCGGTACCAGTGGGGCGACGGTCCACACCGGCCGGTCGCTACACTCTCGGACAAGGTCCGGAAGCGCCCACGGAGCCCGGTGCGCTGATTCGAATCGGATGGAGACGCAGTTGACCCGCGACAAGGCCGCACCCCCCGGAATCGACCTCAGCGTTCCCAGCGTGGCCCGGGTCTACGACTACTTCCTGGGCGGCAAGGACAACTTCGAGGTCGACCGGAAGGTCGCCGAGCACGCCCTGCGGATCACGCCGGACGGGCCGGCCGCCGGCCGGGCGAACCGCGCCTTCCTGCGCCGGGTGATCCGGTTCCTCGTCGCCGAGGCCGGTGTCGACCAGTTCCTCGACATCGGGTCCGGGCTGCCCACCCAGGGCAACGTGCACGAGGTTGCCATCGCGCACAACCCGGGCGCCCGGGTGGTGTACGTGGACAACGACCCGATCGTCCTGTCGCACGGGCGGGCCCTGCTCGCCGCAGAGGGCACGGCGACGGTGATCCAGGCCGACATCCGGCGACCGCAGGAGATCCTCGACGATCCGGACGTCCGCCGGTTCCTCGACTTCGACCGGCCGGTCGGGCTGCTGCTCTTCGCGATCCTGCACCACCTCGGCGACGACGAGGATCCGCGCGCGGTGTCGGCGGAGTTGATCGACGCGCTGCCGTCGGGCAGTTACGTGGCGATCTCGCACTTCCGTGATCCGGGTGAGCGGGACCCGGAAGGCTCCCGTAAGGCCCGCGAGGTCGAGCGGGTCTTCAACGAGTCGTTGGGCACCGGCCGTTGGCGCACCGACGAGGAGATCCTCTCCTTCGCCGACGGGCTCACGGTGCTGGAGCCGGGGCTGGTGCCGCTGGCCGAGTGGCGTCCGGAGCCGGGCACCGCCGCGCCGAAGCAGACCGACACCTACCACACCTTCGTCGGACTGCTCGCCCGCAAACCATAGGCCGTCGCGGCACAGCCGCCGATCGTCATCGTCGGCGGCTACGCCGGGTGTCCTGTCGTCCCGGGTGGGTCCGCCGGCCGGTGCAGCGCGACGCCGGGCCTCTTGCGTACGGTTGCACCATGGTCACCATGGCTGACGTACGAGCGCTGGCACGGACACTGCCGCGCAGCGGCGAGCACCTGGTCCGTGACCGCGTCAAGTTCCGGGTCCACCCGACCCGATACCCCTGAGGCCCGGAGGAACGCAGACCATGGACCACGCACCGCAGCTCATCCAGGAGCGGAGTGCCCCGCCGGCCACGCTGGTGATCTTCGGCGCCTCCGGTGACCTGACCCGGCGTAAGCTCCTGCCCGCGGTCGAGAGCCTGGCTCGGCACGAGCGGCTTCCGGACCAGTTCGCGCTTGTCGGCGTCGCCCGTACGCCGATGACCGACGAACAGTTCGCCGAGAGCGCCCTCGGCGGGCGCACCCTCGCCAGCAAGCGCCAGCTCCGAGGCGGCGTGCGGTACGTGGCCGGCGGCTACGACGACCCGGAGACCTACAAGCGGCTGGTGGAGACCCTCGACGAGCTGGACGCGCAGCGGGGCACGTCCGGCAACCGGCTGTTCTACCTGTCGACGCCGGCCGGCGCCTTCAAGCCGGTGATCAACGGGCTGGCCGGGGTCGGGCTCAACCAGCCGCGCGAGGGCTCGTTCGCCCGCCTGGTCATCGAGAAGCCGTACGGGCGCGACCTGGTCACGGCCCGCGAGCTCGACGGCGTCGTGCACGGCGCGTTCGGCGAGCACCAGGTGTTCCGGATCGATCACTATCTGGGCAAGGACACCGTCCAGAACGTGCTGGCGCTGCGCTTCGCGAACTCGATCTTCCAGCCGATCTGGGACCGCTCCTGGGTCGACCACGTGCAGATCACCGTCGCCGAGACCCTCGGCGTGGGCGCTCGCGGCGGCTTCTACGAGGACGCCGGCGCGATGCGGGACATCGTGCAGAACCACGTGCTCCAGGTCCTCGCGCTGGCGCTGATGGAGCCGCCGGCCTCGTTCGAGGCCGAGGGCCTGCGCAACGAGAAGGTGAAGCTGCTGCAGGCCATCCGGCTCCCCACCGACCGGGACATCGCCGAGGCCGCGGTCCGCGGGCAGTACACCCGGGGCGGCACCCGGGAGGAGCTGATGGCCGGCTACCGGGAGGAGCCCGGCGTCGACCCGCTGTCGCGGACGGAGACCTACGCGGCGATGCGGCTCAACGTGGACAACTGGCGGTGGGCCGGGGTGCCGTTCTACGTGCGCACCGGCAAGCGCCTGCCGGCCCGGCTCACCGAGGTGGCGTTGCAGTTCCAACGTCCGCCGCACCTGCCGATCCCGACCGACCAGCTCACCGGCCTCGACGCGGACGCGCTGATCCTGCGGATCCAGCCGAACGAGGGCATTTCGCTGCGGTTCGGTGCCAAGGTGCCGGGTCACTCCTTCCGCGTCCGCACGGCCACCATGGAGTTCTCGTACGACCAGACGTTCGCCGAGGAGTCCCCGGAGGCGTACGAGCGTCTGCTCCTGGACTCGCTCGTGGGCGACGCGTCGCTCTTCATCCGCAGCGACGAGGTGCAGCAGTGCTGGCGGATCGTCGACCCGATCATCGAGAACTGGGCGAAGGACCACTCGCCGATCCCCACCTACGAGGCCGCCTCCTGGGGCCCGACCGACGCGGACCGGCTCATCGGCCGGCACGGCCGCAGGTGGCGCAACTCGGCGTAGCCCGGCCGGGCGAGGCGCCGTACCGGCCCGGGCGTTCGGCCGGACCGGTACGGCGTCGGGTGGTGCCGTCGGGCGTCAGCTTCCGACGCAGGTGGCGGTGGTTCCGCTGCCGTTTCCGGTGCCCTGGAACCCGAAGCTGGTGGACTGACCGGCGGCCAGTCGTCCGTTGTAGCTCTGGTTCGTGACGGTGACCGTCCCGCTGGCGCCGTTGGCCACGCCGTTCCACAGCGAGGTGATCGACGCTCCGCCGGGCAGGTTGAGCGTCACCCGCCAGCCGGTGAGCGCGGCGGCGCCGGCGGTGACGGTGACGTTCGCGACGAATCCGCCGTTCCACTGGTCCTGGACGGCGTAGACCGCGGCGCAGCTCCCCCCGCCGGGCGGGGGAGTGGTGGGCGGCGGAGTGGTCGGCGGGGCGGTGGTGGGCGGGGCGGTGGTCGGCGGCGGGCTGGTGGGCGGCGGGTCGTCGTCGAGCGTCAGGTTCTTCTGTTGCACGGTCCACTGGGTGTGGCACAGACCGCAGTCGGAGCCGACGAAGGTGCGCCCGGCGGTGGTGTCGCCCTTGAGACGCCACTTGAGGTAGAGCACGGCCACGCGGCCGAACTCGCCGCCGTTGGGCTGGTCGTAGGTGCCGCCGTGTCCGACGTTGAGGTTGCCCATGAACGCGGGCAGTCCGGCCGGCAGCTTGCCCCAGTCGTCCATCCCGTTCGGGTAGGCGATGTCGCTGGGTCCGCCCATGAAGTAGGCGATCGGCTTGGTCAGTCTCCGGAGCTGGTAGTCATCGGCATCGTTCAACAGGCCGCTGCTGAAGATGCCGGTCGTGGTGACCCGTGGGTCGGCGGAGACGGCGTACGCCTCCAGCCCACCGCAGGAGAAGCCCGCTACCGCGATCTTGGACGTGTCGAGCCGGTTGTAGTACTTGCTGCCCGCCCGGGAGTTCTCCGCGACGGCCCAGTCGATGGACTGGGTGAGCATCTGGGAGGTGGTGGAGCCGGACCCGTTCGGCGCGCCGTTGGCGATGGCGAGGAAGCCGTGGGAGGCGATCTCGCGGAGGAAGTTGCCCTGGGAGAGCCCGTTGGCCGAACAGCCGCCGTTGCCCCACGCGAGGATGGGAAGGCGTTCGGACGGGAGCGTCTGGGGCCGGAAGATGGTGTGGTTGGCCAGGGTGGTCGAGGTCTCGTAGTCGGCGGGATAGGGGCCGGATCCGCCGACCGCGGCGTCGGCCGGCGTCCCGCCGAGCACCATGACCACGGCGGTGACCGGGAGGGCGACGGCCGCCAGCCCCGCCCAGATCTTCGATGTCCGTCTCATACGCCCTCCCGCAGGTGTGTCGCCACGGCGCTGCCTGCGGTGCCGGTGGCGGTCGGCCGTTCGCGCCTCGACCGACGTGGGTCGCCCACATGCGCGCCGGCGGGAACGGGATGCGGTCACCATCCCCGCGATAGAGACAAGTGTCAATATTTTGTCCGGCTGGCGGGACTCGACCGTGGCGGGTAACGATTGTGTGAACTTTGGTGAACACCGGCCGCATGAGTTATCCCGCAGTTCGAGCACGTTGAGGTGTCGATTCGGTAGACGTCTCGGTGAACGGCGTTCACCCTCTTGTTCACTGCTGCTAAATCCGGTAGAACACCAGGAAGGTCCGCAGCTCGGGCCGTCTGCCTCGTGCTTCCGGGAGGACTACTCATGGCTCGTTCACCTCGTCCGGGCGCCTCCTCGCCCGCGCTCTCCCGCCGCGGCGTCCTGCAGTTGGGTGGCGGCGTCGCGCTCCTGCTCGCCACCGGCGCCTGCGCCGCGGACAGCGGCGACAAGTCCGACGACGGCAAGCCGGGCGGCGCCGCCGCCAAGACGCTGCGCATCGCCGTCTCCAGCTACCTGTCGAGCTGGGACCAGGACTTCGTCGGCTTCGACCTGACCGCGCTGATGCTCTACAAGAACGTCTTCCCCTACCTGATCGACTACGGGGTCACCGACGCCGGCGGCAGCAAGATCCTCGACACCCAGAACATCATCCCGACGTTCGCCGAGTCGTTCGAGCCCGACGCCGAGCAGAAGGTCTGGACGCTCAAGCTGCGTCGCGGCGTGAAGTTCGCCAGCGGCAACGAGATGAAGGCCGCCGACGTGAAGTGGTCGAAGGACCGCGCGTTCGCCGCCCAGGCCAACGTCGCCGGCATCTACCGCACGATCGGGCTGACCGAGGCCGACCAGGTCAAGGTCGTCGACGACTACACGGTCGAGTTCCACCAGGCGTTCCCCAGCGCCCTCACCCGGCAGATCCAGGCGATCTCGCTGTACGTCTTCGACTCCGTCGAGGCCAAGAAGCGCGCCGGCGCCAGCGACCCCTGGGCCAAGGAGTGGTTCGCGAAGAACCCGCCCACCGGCGGCTACTTCAACGTCGCGAAGGCCACCCAGGGCCAGGAGATCGAACTCAGCGCGAACACCGGCTACCCGGGCCCGGACCCGGCCAAGACGTCGACCATCCGGATCTCGGTCGTGCCGGCCGCGTCCAACCAGCGGCTCCAGTTGCAGGCCGGCGACATCGACATCGCGCTCGGCATCAGCCAGCGCGACATCCAGGACCTCAAGAAGGCGGCCGGCATCAAGGTCATCTCGGCGGCCAGCAACCGCCAGGTCGCCATCCAGATGTCGGTCACCGCCGCGCCGTTCAACAACGTGAACGTGCGCAAGGCGCTCGCCTACGCGGTGCCGTACGAGCAGATCATCACCAACGTGTACGGCGGCGACGCCCGCGCGGCCAAGAGCCCGGTGCCGCTGGACATGCCCGGGTACGACGAGGTCGGCTACCCGTTCACCCACGACCTGGACAAGGCGAAGGCCGCCATGGCCGCCGCCGGTCAGGCGTCGCTCGACTCCGAGCTGGTCTTCGAGGCCGACAACGAGGAGCAGCAGAAGATCGCCGTCCAGGTGCAGGGCGAGGCGGCGAAGGCGGGCATCCGGCTCAAGCTGACCCCGCTCGACCCGGCCACGCTCGGCGAGCGGCGGACGAAGAAGAACATCCCGCTGCAACTCACCTCCGGGCAGCTCTGGGTGGACGACGTCGAATACATGCTCGCCACGAGCTTCGTCAAGGGCGCCAACCTCAACTACTCCAACTACAGCAACCCGGAGATCGAGCAGATCTACGAGAAGTCGCACACCACCGTCGAGACGGGCGCCCGCAACGCGCTGTGGAAGCGGGTCCAGGAGATCCTCGCCGCCGACGTGCCGTGGGTGGTGATCTGCCAGCCCAACTTCAACCTGCCCGTCCGGGAGTCCGTCGCCGGCTGGGTGCAGCCGATGGATGGTCTCGCCCGCCTGCGCTACCTGAGCGCATCGGCCTAGGAACGTCACCCACCCATGCGAATCCTCCGGTTCGTCGTCAGGCGGCTACTCCAGCTGATCCCCGTTCTGCTCGGCGTGGTCGTCCTGGCGTTCCTCCTGGTCCGGGTGCTGCCCGGCGACCCGGTCCGCAGCATCCTCGGGCAGAACGCCACCGAGGAGGACGCCGCCGCGGCCCGCGCCCGCTTCGGGCTGGACCAGTCCCTGTGGCAGCAGTTCCTGGACTACCTCCGGGGACTGCTCACCGGTGACTTCGGCACCTCGATCCAGAGCGGCGGCTCGGTGGGTTCGGAGATGGCGCTGCGGGTGGGGCCGACCCTGGAACTCGTCGTCATCTCGGTGACCATCGCGCTCGTCGTGGCCACCGTGCTGGGGATCTGGTCGGCGAAGCGGGCCAACCGGGTCGGCGACCACAGCGTCCGGATGTTCGCCCTGGCCGGCAACTCCGTCCCGGAGTTCTGGCTCGGCCTGGTGCTGGTGCTCGTCGGTTACAGCGTCCTCGGCTGGTTCCCGGCACCGAGCGGGCGGGTCGACCCGGACACCGGCCTCACCCCGCTCACCGGGGCGGACCTGGTCGACGCCGTCCTCACCGCCAACGGGCCGGCGATCGCCTCCGCCGCGGCGTACCTGGTGCTGCCGGTGCTCACCCTCGTCGTCGGTGTGGTCGCGCCGTTGCTGCGCAGCGTCCGCGCCTCCGCGCTGGAGGTGCTGCACTCCGAGTCGTACACCGCGGCGAAGGCGCACGGGCTGCGCGACCGGACGCTGCACCGCGGCTACCTGCTGCGGGCGACGCTGGTCCGGCTGCCGTCGCTGGCGGCGTTGGTCTTCGGCACGGCGATCGGCTCCACCGTGCTGGTCGAGTACGTGTTTTCGTGGCAGGGCTTCGGCCAGTGGGCCCTGCGCGGCCTGCTCTACCGGGACTACCCGGTGGTGCAGGCGTCGGTGCTGGTCATCGCGTTGTGCTACGTGCTGGTGTTCCTCGTCGCCGACGTGGTCCACGCGATCCTCGATCCGAGAGTGAGGCTCTGATGGCCGAGTCGCGCACCGTCGCGGACGGCGCCGCAGCCGCGCCGACGGTCGTCGCCGGCGGTGAGCGGGACAGCCGGTTCGCCCGCCGCATGATCATCGTCGGGGCGACCATCCTCGCGGTGGTCGCGGTGGTGACGGTGTTCGCGCCGCTGCTCAGCACCTGGGGCGAGACCGAGATCGACCCGGCGAACACCCTGGTCGCCCCGGGCGGCGGCCACCTGCTCGGCACCGACGGCAACGGCATGGACATCTGGAGCCGGATGCTCTACGCCGCCCGGCTCGACCTGGGCATCGCGCTGGCCGCGGTCGCGCTCGCCGTGGTCGTGGGCACCCTGCTCGGCCTGGTCGCCGGCTACGTCGGCGGCTGGCTCGACGACGTGCTGATGCGGGTGGTCGACATCTTCCAGTCGTTCCCGACGTTCATCCTGGCGCTGGCGGTGGCCGCCCTGCTCGGCAACGGCACGATCAACCTGATCATCACGATCGCGGCGGTGAACGCGCCGGCGTACGCCCGGCTGGTCCGCGCCGAGGTGCGGTCGCTGCGGGAACTGCCGTTCGTGGACGCCGCGATCACCTCCGGGGCGTCACCGGTGGGTGTGCTCTGGCGGCACCTGCTGCCCAACAGCCTCACCCCGGTGCGGGTGATCGCGCCACTGAACTGCGGCTGGGCGATGCTCACCCTGGCCGGGCTCTCCTTCCTCGGCCTGGGCGTGAACATCCCCGAGGCGGAGTGGGGCGCGATGATCAGCCTGGGCGCCGCGGACGTGGTCGGCGGCCGGTGGTGGACCTCGGTCCCACCCGGCCTGGCCCTGTTCGTCTGCGTCCTCGGGTTCAGCCTGCTCGGCGAAGGCCTGCAGGACCGCGCCAACGCGAAGCGGCGGTGACCATGCTGTCGATCGAGAACCTCTCCGTGACCATCCGGCGACCCGGCCGGCAGGTCGCCGCGCTCAGCGGCGTGACCTTCGCCGTACGCCCCGGCGAGGTCGTCGGCCTGGTCGGCGAGAGCGGCGGCGGCAAGAGCATGGTGGCCCGTGCCGTCGTGGGGCTGCTGCCCGGCGGCTCGCACGCCACCGGCCGGGTGCTCGTCGGCGACGCGGACGTGCTGCGCATGGACGACGCCGCGCTCGCCGCCCACCGCGGGCGGGGGGCGGCGATCTGCTTCCAGAACCCGCGCGGCGCGCTCAGCCCCACCCGCACCGTCGGCAAGCAGCTCGTCGACCGGCTCGCCACCCACCAGGAGATGTCCGGCGACCGGGCCCGGGAGGCGGCGCGCGAGCTGTTCGAGTCGGTCGGCATCCGCAGCGCGCGGCGGCGGCTCGACGCGTACGCCCACGAGCTGTCCGGCGGCATGGCCCAGCGGGTGATGATCTCGCTGGCCACCGGCTGCGCCCCGGACCTGCTGATCGCCGACGAGCCGACCACCGGCCTGGACGTGACGTTGACCCGGGAGATCCTGCGCCAGTTCCGGCAGGCGGCGGACGCCGACGGCCGGGGCGTGCTGCTGATCTCCCACGACCTCGCCTCGATCGCCGAGGTCTGCGACCGGGTGGTGGTCCTCTACGCCGGCACGGTGGTGGAGAGCGGACCGGCCGCGCAGGTGCTGCGGGAGCCCGCGCACCCGTACACCCGGGCCCTGCTGCGCTCGGTGCCGGACGTCGGCGGGCGACCGGTCGTCGCCACGCCCGGCGCCATGCCCCTGCTGACCCGGCCGCCGGAGAACTGCCCGTTCGTCGCCCGCTGCGCGCACGCCGACGGCACCTGCTCGGCCGAGCGTCCGGCCACCCGGCCGCTCGCCGGCGCCGCCGGCGACTGGTCGCTCGCGTGCTTCCACCCGCAGACCCGACCGCTCGACGCGGACCAGCCGTCGGGGTCGGTCCCGCCGCCGGCCGGCGGGGCGCCGGCCGGGCCGGACCCCAAGCCCGCCGTGCTGGAGATCGAGGACGCGCACGTGGTCTACCGCAGCCGGTTCGGCTCCGGCGGGCACCACGCGCTGCGCGGCGTCACGCTGCGGCTCGGCCCGGGCGAGACGCTCGGCGTGGTGGGCGAGAGCGGCTGCGGCAAGAGCACGCTCGCGAAGCTCGTCATGGGCCTGGTCGCGCCCACATCCGGCACGGTCACCGTCGCCGGGCAGGCCCTGGTCAAGCAACCCGGCCGGTCCCGGCCACGCGGCCGGGCGTTGCGCCGGGCGCGGACCCGGGCCCAACTCGTGTTCCAGGACCCGATCGGCTCGCTGAGCCCGCGCCGTACCGTCGGCGACTCCATCGCCGAGCCGCTGCGCGCCGCGGGCCTGTCCCCGGCGGAGCGCACCGCGCGCGTCGCCGCCGTGCTGGACCGGATGGAACTGGACCGCGCAATTCTCCAGCGGTATCCGCACGAGCTGTCCGGCGGCCAGGCCCAGCGGATCGGCATCGCCCGGGCCCTGGTCGGCGAGCCGGACCTGATCGTCTTCGACGAGCCGACCTCGGCCCTGGACGTCACCGTCCAGGCGCAGATCCTCGACGTGATCGCCGACGTGGCCGCCGACGCGGACCGCGCCTCGGTGTTCATCTCCCACGACCTGGCAACCGTGCGGGGATTCGCCGACCGCGTCGTGGTGCTCTACCTCGGCCGGGTCGTCGAGGAGGGGCCGGTGGACGTCGTCTTCGACACGCCCCGGCACCCGTACACCCGGGCGCTGCTGACCAGCGCCCCCCGGCTCGCCGGGACGGCCGGCGACGGCGGGGCCGTGGAACTGGTCAAGGACCTGGAGGAAGCCGACGCCGCCACCGGGTGCCCGCTCGCGGCCCGGTGCCCGTTCGTCACCGACAGGTGCCGATCGGAGCGGCAGGAGCTTCAGTCGTACGGCGAGAGCCGGGCCGCCTGCTGGCGCGTACCCGAGCTTCCCGCCCTCATCGGAAGGCAGGCCCTCACGCCATGACCCGTCGCCCCATCCGGCTCGCCGTCGACATCGGCGGGACGTTCGTGGACGCCATGGAACTCGACACGCGCACCAACCGGGTCCGCTTCCGCAAGGCGGCGACGACCCCGGCCCGGCCCGCGGACGGCGTGCTCGCCGCGATCACCGCGCTCGGCACCGACCTGTCCGAGGTGGAGCTGTTCATCCACGGCACCACGCTCGGGCTCAACGCGGTGCTGGAACGCCGGGGCGGTCGCACCGGCATCATCACCAACGAGGGTTTCCGGGACATCTTCCTGATCGGTCGCGGCAACGTGCCGTCCGAGCACATGTACGACTTCCAGTACCAGCGGCCGGAGAGCCTGGTGCGGCGCCGCTTCACCGCCGGTGTGCGGGGCCGGCTCGACCACCGGGGGCAGGAGGTGGAGCCGCTGGACCCGGAGAGCGTCCGGGCCGCCGCCCGCACGCTCGTGGTGGACCAGCAGGTCACCTCGATCGCCATCTGCTTCCTGCACTCGTTCCTCGACCCGAGCCACGAGCGGGCGGCGGCGCGTCTCATCCACGAGGAGTTCCCCGAGGTCAGCCTGTCGCTGTCGACGGACATCGTGCGCGAGTACCGGGAGTACGAGCGGACCAGCACCACCGTGCTGGAGGCGTACATCCGGCCGATCTTCGAGCGGTACGTGGACGAGCTGGAGGCCGGGCTGGCCGGGCGCGGCTTCGCCGGACGCTTCCTGATCATGCGCTCCGGCGGTGGCTCGATGACGAGCGCGGTGGCCAAGACCGCACCCACCCACACCGTGCTCTCCGGCCCGGCCGGCGGCATCGTCGGCGCCGCCTACGTCGCCTCCGAGCTGGGCCGGGACAACGTGCTCACGTTCGACATCGGCGGCACCTCGCTCGACGCCTGCGTGATCGAGCGCGGCAGCCCGGTGGCCGCGTACGAGGCCCAGTTGGAGCACTTCCCGCTGCTCATCCCCACCTACGACATCCGGACCATCGGCGCCGGCGGCGGCTCGATCGCCTGGCTCGACCACGGGCTGCTCAAGGTCGGCCCGCAGAGCGCCGGCGCGGACCCCGGTCCGGTCTGCTACGGCCGTGGCGGCACGAAGCCGACAGTCACCGACGCGGCGGTGGTGCTCGGCTACGTCGACCCGGAGCGGTTCCTCGCCGGCACCATGGGGCTGCGGGACGCCGAGGCGCGCGCCGCCATCGCCGAGCAGCTCGCCGAGCCGCTCGGTCTGACCGTGGAGAACGCGGCGGCAGGCGTGTTCGACGTGCTGCTGGCCCGCACCGTCGGCGCGGTCCGGCAGATCACCGTCGAGCGGGGCCACGACCCCCGGCGGTTCGCGTTGCTCGCGTTCGGCGGCGCCGGGCCGCTGCTGGCCCCGCTGCTGGCCCGGGAGATGGGCATCGGCGAGGTGATCGTCCCGTTCGCGCCGTCCGGCTTCTCCGCGTGGGGCATGCTCTCCGCCGACATCGTCAACGACTTCAGCCGTACCGTGATGGCCACCCTCGACGACGCGGACCTGGCGGAGCTGGAGCAGTTGTTCAAGGCGGTCGAGGCCGAGGCGGTGGCGTCGCTCGGGGCGCAGGGCGTGCCGGCCGGCGAGGCGGTGCTGGAGCGGCAGTTCGAGCTGCGCTACCTCGGCCAGGAACACAGCCTGATGGTCACCGTCGGGCGCGAGCTGGACCGCGACGCGGTCCGCGCCGCGTTCGACGAGACGCACCGCACCCGGTACGGCCACACCATGGGCAACCCGTTGCAGATCCTCAACCTGCGGGTACGCGGCATCGGCCGTACCGACCGGCCCGAGTTGCCGACCCGCCCGCGCGGGGACGGCGACCCGTCGCAGGCGTTGCTGACCCACCGGGACGCCTACGACTTCGGGCGGCACGCGGTGGTGCCGTTCGCCGTCTACGACCGGGCCGGCCTGGAGCCGGGCGACACCTTCGGCGGGCCGGCGCTGATCGACGAGGGCACCTCCACCACCGTGGTGCCCAGCGGCCAGCGGGTCACCGTCGACGACCACGGTTACCTGCTCGTCACCCTGGAGGAGGCCGCATGACCACGCTCGACGGAGCCCAGGTCGAGGTCGTCCGCAGCTATCTGCTGTCGGCGGCCGAGGAGATGCGGGCCACCCTCATCCGCACCTCGTTCAACCCGGTCATCTACGAGGTGCACGACTTCGGCCTGTCGATGTACGACGCCGACCTGCGGCTGGTCGCCGAGGCCACCGGGCTGACGTTCTTCCTCGGCGCGAACGACTTCTCGCTGCGCAAGGGCGTGGAGTACGTGGGCCGGGAGAACCTGCACCGGGGCGACGTGGTGCTGCTCAACTACCCGTACTGGAACGCGGCGCACGCGTACGACGCGACGCTGTTCGCCCCGGTGTTCCGGCCCGACCCGGCGGACCCGGACGCGGACGGCGACCTGGTCGGCTTCCTCTGCGTGCGCGCGCACTGGATGGACCTGGGCGCCAAGGATCCCGGCTACGTGCTCGACTCGACCGACATGCACCAGGAGGGGCTGATCTTCCCGGGCACCAAGGTCGTCTCCCGGGGTCGGCCGGTGCGGGAGATCCAGGAGCTGATCCGGTTCAACTCGCGGATGCCCGACGCGGTGCTCGGTGACCTGCACGCGCAGATCGCCGCGCTGCGTACCGGCGAGCGCCGGATGTTGGAGATCGTCGAGAAGTTCGGCCGGGACAGCGTCGACCAGGCGATCGACCGCATCATCGCCGACGGGGAGAGCCGGGCCCGCGCGGCGCTGGCGACCCTGCCGCAGGGCACCTGGACCGCCGAGGACTGGGTGGACGACGACGGCATCACCGACGACCCGGTGAAGATGCGCGTCACCGTGACCATCGCCGACGGGCGCTTCGTGGTCGACTTCGCCGGCTCGGCCGCCGCCACCCGCGGGCCGATCAACATGCCGTTCGGCGCGACCGAGGCGATCTGCAAGGTGGTGCTGAAGTCGCTCACCTCGCGCGACGAGCCGTCGAACGCCGGCACGGTCGCGCCGCTGGAGGTGCGGGCCGAGCCGGGCAGCCTGTTCCACGCCGTCTACCCGCAGCCCACGTTCACGCTGTGGACCGGCATCGTCGCGGTGGAGCTGATCCTCAAGGCGTTGGCGCAGGGCATGCCGGACCTGCTGCCCGCCTCCTCCGGCGGCGACGTGCCCGGGTTCATGATGGTCGGCCTGCACCCGGACACCGGGCAGATGTTCGCGGTCAGCAACAACGACCTGGTGGGCTGGGGTGGCACCGCGCGGCACGACGGGATGGACGCCGCCACCCACGTCTCCGGCAGCACCGGCCGGGGCACCCCGATCGAGGTGATGGAGGCCAAGACGGGGATGTTCTTCGAGCGCTGGGAGATCCGCACCGACTCCGGCGGCGCGGGCCGGTTCCGGGGCGGGTGCGGGCTGCGGCGGGACATCCGGTTCGTGACGCCTGGCGAGTTCCTCACGGTGATCAAAAAGACGAAGAGCGCGCCGTGGGCGCTGGCCGGCGGCGCGCAGCCGGAGCCGAACCAGGTGGTGGTGTTCCCGGGCACCGACCGCGAACACCGGGTGAGCACCAAGCGCACCACGGTCGCGGTGGGGGACCGGGTGACGTTGCTGACCGCCGGTGGCGGTGGGCACGGCGACGTGCGCAGCCGCGACCCGGAGGCGGTACGGCGGGACGTGGCCGAGGGCTACGTCTCGCCGGAGGCGGCCCGGGACGTGTACGGGGTGGACGTCGATGGGTGAGCCGACGGTCGACGGGGCGACCGTCGAGGTCGTCCGCAGCCACCTGGTCTCGGCGGCCGAGGAGATGCGCGCCGCGCTGGTGCGCACCGCGTTCAACCCGGTCATCTACGAGGTGTACGACTTCGGCATCTCCGTCTACGACCGGCACCTGCGGCTGGTCGCGGAGTCGACCGGGTTGTCCCGTTTCCTCGGCGCGAACGACTACTCGCTGCGCCGGGGCGTGGAGTACGTGGGCCGGGAGAACCTGCACCGGGGCGACGTGGTGCTGCTCAACTACCCGTACTGGAACGCGGCGCACACCTACGACGCGACCATGTTCGCGCCGGTCGTGCTGCCCGGCAGCGAGGAGCTGATCGGCTTCCTGTGCATCCGCGCGCACTGGATGGACCTGGGCGCCAAGGATCCCGGTTACGTGCTCGACTCCACGGACATGCACCAGGAGGGGATCGTCTTCCCCGGCACGAAGGTGTACGCCCGGGGCGAGCCGGTGCCCGAGATCCACGAGCTGATCCGGTTCAACTCGCGGATGCCGGACCTCGTCATCGGCGACCTCAACGCGCAGATCGCCGCGCTGCGTACCGGTGAGCGGCGGATCACCGAGCTGTACCGCGACTACGGCCCGGCCGTGGTGGACGCGGTGGTCGACCGGGTGATCGACGTCGCCGCCGAACGCGCCACCGAGGCGGTGGCCGCGCTGCCGCAGGGCACCTGGACCGCCGAGGACTGGCTCGACGACGACGGCGTCTCCGACGACCCGATCCGGATGCGGGTCACCGTCACCGTCGCCGACGGCGAGTTCACAGTGGACTTCGCCGGGTCGTCGCCGGCGGTGCCCGGGCCGGTGAACCTGCCGCTGGGCGCCACCATCGCCACCTGCCGGGTCGCGTTCAAGGGCGTCACCACGCCGCACGAGCAGACGAACGCCGGGCACTTCGCGCCGCTGCGGGTACGCGCCGAACCCGGCTCGCTGTTCCACGCGGAATATCCGGCCGCCACGTTCACCCAGTGGACCGGCACGGTCGCGGTGGAGCTGATCCTCAAGGCGCTGGCGCAGGGCATGCCGGACCGGCTGGCCGCCTCCTCCGGCGGCGACGTGCCCGGGTTCATGATGGTCGGCCGGCACCCGGACACCGGGCAGATGTTCGCGGTCAGCAACAACGACCCGGTCGGGTGGGGCGGCACGCCCGGGCACGACGGGATCGGACCGGCGAACCACCTGTGTCAGACCCAGGCGCGCAACACGCCCGTCGAGGTGCTGGAGGCGAAGACGGGGATGTTCTTCGAACGGGTGGAGATCCGCACCGACTCCGGCGGCGCCGGCCGGTTCCGCGGCGGGTGCGGCCTGCGGCGGGACATCCGATTCGTGACTCCAGGCGAGTTCCTGATGGTGATCAAGAAGACGAAGAGCGCACCGTGGGCGCTGGCCGGCGGCGCGCAGCCGGAGCCGAACCAGGTGATCGTCTTCCCCGGTACGGACCGGGAGCACCGGGTGAGCACCAAACGGACGCCGGTGGCGGTGGGGGACCGGGTGACGGTGCTGACCGCCGGTGGCGGCGGGCACGGCGACCCGGGGTCGAGGGATCCGGAGGCGGTACGGCGGGACGTGGCCGAGGGCTACGTCTCCCCGCGGGCCGCCCGAGACGTCTATGGAGTGATCGCGTGAGTGCCGCCTATTCCCCCGAACCGTCGAGCCTGCTGCTCGGCAACTGCACCGTGCTCGACGCCCGCGTGGTGACCGGCATGGGGCCCGTGACCGGGGCCGGGGTGTGGGTCCGCGGCGACCGGATCGCCGCCGTCGGGCCGTACGCCGAGGTGGCCGCCGAGGCGCGGACCGCCGGCCGGCTGACCGAGGTGGACCTCGACGGCGCGTACCTGACGCCCGGCCTGGTCAACATGCACACCCACTTCTCGTTGTCGCTGCCCGGCGCGGGCGGCGACAACGTCAAGGGGATGGGTCCGTACGACCTGGCCCACTACATGGCCGACGGGGCGCGGCGCACGCTGCACTCCGGCGTGACCACGGTGCGTTGCGTGGCGGAGAAGGACCACGCCGACTTCGCGTTGCGACGGGCGATCACCGCCGGCCGCACCCCGGGCCCGCGTATCCACACCGCCGGCCGGGCGCTCGTCTGCACCGGCGGGCACGGCCACGAGAGCAACGACACGCTTGAGTGCGACGGCCCGGTGGGGTTCCGCCAGGGTGTCCGCAGTCAGATCAAGGCCGGCGCCGACCTGATCAAGGTGATGATCTCGGGTGGCATCGCCGGCGAGCACGAGAGCATCCATACGCCGCAGCTCTTCGCCGACGAGATGACCGCGGTGATCGAGACCGCGCACGCGTGGGGCCGCAAGGTGACCGCGCACGCCGGGCCGGCCGAGGTGATCGGCGCAGCGGTGGAGCTGGGGCTGGACTGCGTGGAGCACGGCTACCAGCTCACCCCGCAGGTCGCGGCGCGGATGGCCGAGCGGGGCACCGCGCTCGTACCGACGCTGCTGGTGACCCGCTGCAAGGAGTTCTTCGACGAGCTGGGCGTGCCGGAGTGGATGCAGTGCCGTTCGCTCGGCGCCGGCCCCCGCCACCTGGAGAGCTTCGACCTGGCCGTCGCCGCCGGGGTGGAGGTGCTGCTCGGCAGCGACATGCCCCCGTTCTGGCAGTTCGAGGGCACCACCGCCTCGATCCGGGAGTTGGAGTTCATGGCCGAGCGGATCGGCGCCGCCCGGGCGCTGCACGCCGGCACGCTCGGCCCGATCCGGTGGCTCGGCGCGGAGTCCGACCTCGGCACGGTCGAGGCCGGCAAGCTGGCCGACCTGATCGCGACGGACGCCGACCCGCTTGCCGACACCTCGGCGTTCCGCGACGTGCGGTGGGTGATGAAGGGCGGGCAGATCGCCCGCGACGACCGCAACCAGGAGGAGACGCGATGACGTTCGCGGAGGCGGGCGCGGCGGAGATCGCCGCCGGCATCGATGACATGTACGCCGCGTTCCTCGCCGGGGACCGGCAGCGGTTCGACGCGCACCTGCATCCCGAGGTGACCACCTGGGAGACGCACCTGCCGGGGCCGCTGCGGACCCGGGCCGAACTGGACGACTACCGCGCGCGGCGGGACGCCGCGGGTCAGCGGCCCCGGCTGGCGGTGCTCGCCGCGCGGGACAAGCGCATCGACGTCTGGGGCGACTCCGGCGTCGCCAGGTACGTGCTGGTCTCGCAGCTCGGGCCGGACGACGAGCCGGAGCTGACCCGGGTCACCGACGTGGTGCGCCGGATCGACGGCCGCTGGGTGATCGTGCACCACCACGCCGAGCTGGTGCGGGACCCGGTGGGCGCGGCATGATCCGCCGACTGGTCGCGCAGCGCACCGGCGAGCCGGCCGACGTGCTGTCGGTCGCCGAGTTGCCCGACGACCCGCCGCCCGGCCCCGGCGAGGTGCGGCTCGCCGTGCGGACGGTGGGCCTGAACTTCCTCGACGTGATGCTGTGCCGGGGCGAGTATCCGGTGCGGCCGGACCCGCCGATGACGCCAGGCGTGGAGGTGGCCGGGCGGGTCGTCGACGCCGGCGCCGGGGCCGAGCACCTGCTGGGCCAGGAGGTGCTTGCGTGCCCGGCGCTGCCGCGCGGCGCGCTCGGCACCACGGTCACGGTGGACGCCGCCGTGGTGGTGCCGCGACCGTCCACCGTCGACCCGGTGACCGCGGCGGCGCTGCCGGTCACCTACCAGACGGCGTGGTTCGCGCTGGAACGAGCCGGCGTCACCGCCGGGCAGAGCGTCCTGGTGCACGCCGGCGCGGGCGGTGTCGGCATCGCCGCCACCCAGCTCGCGGTCGCGCGCGGCGCCCGGGTCCTCGCCACCGCGGGCGGCCCGGCCAAGACGGCGATCTGCCGCGGCCACGGCGCCGAGGTGGCCGTCGACTACACGGCCGGGGACTTCGTGCCGGTCGTGCGGGAGGCCACCGGCGGCCGGGGCGTGGACGTCGTGGTGGACCCGGTGGGCGGCGACGTGTTCGCCCGCTCCTGGGACTGCCTCGCCTTCGAGGGCCGCCTCGTCGCGGTCGGCGCGGCCGGCGGCGCGCCGCCGGCCGTCGACCCGCTGCGGCTGATGGCGGCGAACGCGACGCTCGTCGGCCTCTCCTGGGGGTCGCAGTATCCGTGGCAGCGGCCGTCCGCGGTCGAGTCCGCCTACCAGGAACTGTTCGACATGTGCGCCTCCGGCGCGGTCCGGCCGCCGGTCAGCCGCGTGGTGTCGCTGGACGGGGCGCCCGCGGCGCTCACCGAACTGGCCCGACGCCGGACCACCGGCAAGATCATTGTGCGGATCGACGAAGGGGAGGGGCCGTGAGTGACAACGCGGACGGCGACATGGAGATCTACGACCTGCGGGTGACCGTCGACCGGATCGAGGGCCGGTCGGTGTGCGGCATGGCCGTCGGCGACCACTTCGACCTGACCAACAGCGCCCACCTGCGGATCCCCGAGGGAAAGCACTTCTGCGTGTACGCGCTCGCGTCGGTGCTGCCCTTCCTCGCCGCGAAGCAGCGGGACCTGGCGCCGGGGGACTGGCTGGACCAGGATTCCCACTTCATCTGCCCCGACCCGGAGGAGCGGCTGGTCATGAAGGTGGAACGGACGTGCCGGCGACGAATGGACTCGGCGGAGCTGACGTGACCGTCGAGATCGGACTCGGCCTGCAGAGCGACAAGCCCGCCGGCGCCTACGCCCGGCTGGCCCGCGCCGCCGAGTCGCACGGCTTCGACGTGCTCACCGTTTTCGGCGACCTGATGTACCAGCCGCCGATCTTCCCGCTGCTGGAGATGGCCCAGGCCACCGACCGGGTACGCCTCGGCGCGGCCTGCCTGAACCCGTACTCGATGGCCCCGTACGAGATCGCCGGTCAGCTCGCCGCTCTGGACCTGGCCTCGCACGGGCGGGCCTACCTGGGGCTGGCCCGGGGGACCTGGCTCGGTGCGGTCGGCCTTCCGCAGCCGCGACCGCTTACCACGATCGAGGAGGCCGTCGAGGTCGTCCGCCGCCTGCTGCGCGGCGACCGGAGCGGCTTCGACGGCCGGGTCTTCTCGCTGGCGGCCGGCACCGCCCTGCGCTACGCCGTGCACCGGCCCGACCCGCCGCTGCTGCTCGGCGCGTGGGGCCCGCAGGGCGCGGCCCTGGCCGGCCGGATCGCCGACGAGATCAAGGTGGGCGGCAGCGCCAACCCCGATATGGTGCCGGTGATCCGCGAGCGGCTCCGGGCCGGCGCGGAGAAGGCCGGGCGGGATGTCGCCGACGTCGGCATCGTGCTCGGCGCGGTGACCGTGGTCGACACCGACGGCGAGGCGGCCCGGGCGAAGGCTCGCACCGAGGTGGCGATGTACCTGGCGGTCGTGGCGGAGCTGGACCCGACCGTGGCGCTCCCCGACGACCTGGTGAAGCGGGTCGGCGACCTCGTCGACGCGGGCGAGCACGCGGCGGCCGGCCGGTCGATCCCGGACGACGTGCTGGACCGGTTCGCCTTCTCCGGCACCCCGGAACAGGTGGCCGCGCAGGCACAGGCGCTCATCGACGCCGGCGTCCGCCGGGTCGAGTTCGGCACGCCGCACGGACTGACCGACGAGCGCGGCGTGGACCTGCTCGGCTCCGCCGTCCTGCCCCTGCTGCGCAGGTGAGCCCGATGCCGCTCACCGTCGTCGTCGGCCCCGGCCTGGTGGCCGACACCGCGCTGCTGGCGTCGCTCGTCGCCGGCGCCTGCGCCGAACTGGACGTCACCGGCGAGGTCGTGACCGCCGCCTCGGCCGATGAGCTGCGGTCGCTGCTGGCCGCGTCGGACCGGCCGGTGGTGGTGCTGCCCGGTCCCACCCCGCCGGTCCGCGCGTTGATCGGCGCGCAGCCGCCGCACGCGGTCTGGTACGACCTCACCGTCGAGCCGCCGGTGCCCGGCGCGGCCCACCTGGCCGGTCGGGGACTGTGGGGCGTGGTGTGGGCGGTCCGGCACGCCGTGCACCGCTTCCGCGCGCCCGCCACCCGGGTCGCCTACGGGTCCCATCCGGAGCAGTGGGGTGACCTGCGGCTGCCGGTCCCGCACGACGCGCCCGCGCCGGTCGCGGTGCTGCTGCACGGCGGCTTCTGGCGGTCGGTCTGGGGCGCGGACCTGATGGACGCCCTCGCCGTCGACCTGGCCGACCGCGGTTACGCCTCCTGGAACGTGGAGTACCGCCGCCCGGACCGGCACGGCTGGGACGCCACCACGCAGGACGTCGAGGCCGGCCTCACCGCGCTGCGCGGCCTCGCCGCCGACCGGCCGCTGGACCTGGATCGGATCGTGGTCCTGGGCCACTCGGCCGGCGGGCAGCTCGCCCTGCGGGCCGCGGCGGACCTCGCCGGCCGCGCGGGCGGCCCACGTGTGGCCCTGGCGGTGTCGCTGGCCGGGGTGCTCGACCTCACCGAGGGCGAGCGGCGTTATCTCGGCGACGGAGCGATCGCCGCGGCCCTGGGCGGCTCCCCGGCGACGGCCCCCCGGCGGTACGCCGAGAGCGACCCGATGCTGCGGCTGCCGGCCGGCGTGCCCACCCTCCTGGTGCAGGGGACCGCGGACAGCCCCGACCTGGTCGACAGCAACCGCCGGT
The DNA here is from genome assembly GCF_029581215.1 of Micromonospora sp. WMMD975. Lineage (NCBI taxonomy): Bacteria > Bacillati > Actinomycetota > Actinomycetes > Micromonosporales > Micromonosporaceae > Micromonospora > Micromonospora sp. WMMD975. The sequence goes on along the minus strand of NZ_CP120739.1, from coordinate 3,121,328 downwards.
ACGTCGCGGCGGCCCGCGACGCGGGCGACGACGTCCGCCATCTCGAACAGCCGGGGGACCACTTCGCCGTCATCGACAGCGGCGCGGACATCTGGCGGGACACGATGGCCGCCGTGGACGCCCACCTGGGTCGCTGACGCCGGGCCCGGTACCGAATCGCCCTTCGTGTTCACCTACGTGAAATCGGAGGGCGATTCGTGGTGCCCGGTGATGACCTCAGAACAGGCGGGGCGTGACCACCGAGACCACCGTGGTCACCGCGTCGGTGTCGTTGTACATCTGGTGCGGCACCGACGAGCGCAGGTGCACGCTGTCGCCCGGGCGCAGCCGGTGCTCCACGCCCTCCACCTCGTAGAGCAGCTCACCGGAGATGACGTAGGCGAACTCCTCCCCCCGGTGGCCGTACGCGTTCTCCCGCCGCCCGCCCGGCGCGATGTGCACGAGCATCGGCTCCAGCACCAGGTCCGGCCCCCGGTCGGAGAGCATGCGATAGGTCTGCTGCCCCGACACGTACTGCGTGGCAGACGTTTCCGCCCTGGTGAGCGTGAAATGCCGGGGGAGCGGGGAGACGTTGCTGTCCGACGCGCCGGTGCCGGCGTCGAAGAAGTCGGCCACCGACCGGTCCAGCGCCTTGGCGACGCTGCCGAGCGCGGTCAGACCGATCGAGGAGATCCCGCGCTCGACCTGGGACAGGAAACCGATCGACAGGCCGGCGCGGGAGGCGAGGCCGCGCAGGGTGAGCCCGCGCTCCTTGCGGTAGCGCCGGATCCGGGCCCCGACCACGCCGGCCGGGGTGCTCTCGTCCACGGCGCCACCGGCGCCGGCCGGCTGCGGCCGGGTGTCCATGGACCGCACGTGGACCTCCTGTCGCCGTGGCGGGGGAGCCCGCCCGAGATGTTCGATGCTATCGAACATGCCCGCGGGTGTGCGAGGGGTAGCCGGCCCGCAGTTCCCCTCGCCGCGGCGGTCGGCGCGAGAATGCGGTCATGAGTTCATCGCAGCCCGGCGTCGACCCCGGGCCGGACCCGACCGCGGATCACCGCTACCTGCTCGACAACGCCCGGGCGGAGGCGGGCGAACGGTTCACCTGGCTGGCCGAGCTGTTCGACGGCGTCACACGGGGGCACGTCGACCGGCTCGGCGCGCGGCCGGGCTGGCGCTGCTGGGAGATCGGCGCCGGCGGCCCCAGCATTCCCGAGGCGCTCGCCACGGCCGTCGGGCCGACCGGCCACGTGCTGGCCACCGACATCGACCCGGCCTGGTTGGACCCGCACGGCGGGTACGAGGTGCGCCGGCACGACGTCGTCGCGGACCCGCCGCCGCAGCCCGGCACGTTCGACCTGGTCCATGCGCGGCTCGTCCTCGTCCACGTGCCCGACCGGGCCCGCGCGTTGGCGACGATGGCGGCGGCGCTGCGGCCCGGCGGCTGGCTGCTGGTGGAGGACGCCGACACCGAGCTTCAGCCGTTGGCCTGCCTCGACGAGGTCGGCCCGGCCCAGCTACGTGCCAACCGGTTGCGGCGCGCGGTCCGGGAGCTGATGACCCGCCGGGGCGCCGACCTGCGCTTCGGCCGGACGCTGCCCCGGGCGTTGCGCGCGGCGGGCCTGGTCGACGTCGCGGCGGCCGGGTGCTTCCCGGTCGGCGGGGTGGCCTGCGACCGGCTGGAGGCCGCGACGGTGCGCATGGTCCGCGCCGACCTGCTCGCCGCCGGGCTGGCCGACGACGCCGAGATCGACGCGCACCTGGCCGCCGTCGACGCCGGGGCGCTCGACCTGACGCTCGCGCCACTGATCTCGGCGTGGGGACGCCGCCCACCGTCCTAGGGTGCGGGCCGGCGGACCGGGCGTCACCCGGACGCGCAGCGACGCCACGGTCTCGACGGTCTGCTCACGGACGCCGTCGGAGGGCTGCAGCTCCAGCGCGCGGACGACGTCGCGCTGCTGGGCGTCCGGATCGGGCACCCACCGGCTGGCGGCGAGTGATCCGGGACACCACCCGCGGTGAAGCCGTCACGATCGGCGGCGCTGTCCGGTCATTGCGGGTGTAGCCGGGCGAACGCCCGACGGTCCGACCGAGACACGAGGTGTGAGACATGAAGATCGCCGTACTGGGTGGCACCGGGCTCATCGGCTCGCAGGTCGTACGGATCCTGCGGGACGGGGGGCACGAGGCGGCGCCGCTGTCGCCGTCCAACGGGGTGGACCTGTTCACCGGTGACGGCCTCGACGCCGGGCTGAAGGGCGCCGACGTCGTGCTCAACCTGACGAACTCGCCCACCTTCGACGAGGCATCGGCCACGTTCTTCCGGAGGACCATGGACAACCTGCTCGCCGCCGCCGACCGCGAGGGCGTCGGGCACGCGGCGGTCCTCTCCATCGTCGGGGTCGACCAGGTGCCGGACCTTGCCTACTACCGCGCCAAGGTCCTGCAGGAGGACCTGCTCAAGGCCGGCCCGGTGCCGTACTCCATCGTCCGCGCCACCCAGTTCTTCGAGTTCGTCGACTCGATTCTGGCCATGACCACCGAGGGAGAGACGGTACGACTGCCCGGCACCCCGGTGCAGCCGATGGCCTCGGCCGACGTGGCGCGGGCGGTGGCCGAGGTCGCCGTGGGGCAGCCGCTGAACGGCGTCCGTAACGTGGCCGGCCCGGAGGTCTTCCCGCTCGACGAACTCGGCCGGATCACCCTGGCGGCCAAGGGCGACCCCCGTACCGTCGTCACCGACGGCGCCGCGGGCATGTTCGGCGCGGTGCCCGGTGACGTCCTGATCGCCCCGCGCGACGCCGTCCTGGCCACCACCACCTACCGGGACTGGCTGGCCCGCTAGGGCCGACGCCGCACGCCGGGGCAGGCCGTGCTCCGGCACGGACAACGCCTCCAGCGGGCCGGGCGCGGTCCTCCGGCGCGGGCCGCGCGTACACAGAACGCGCCCTCGGCCAACCAGGCGGAGGTCTCCCAGCCGGGTATACGCGCGTCCAACACCACGGGGTGGCCCGTGGTCGGCGGATGCCTGGCGGGGGCGGGATGCCCGGCAGCACAACCCTGCACGGCGAGCAGTCCGGCTACGACGATCGCGATGATGCGAGTGCGCATGTCTTAAGCATTCCGGCTAAATGTCCCCGCGGCGACCAACAGCCGCCGCGGGGACGAAGTTGTCACGTCAGCAGAAGCAGGCCATCAACGCGATCCAGACCGCGTACGCCGCCACCGCAGCCCGGCGGGTTTCCGGTCGAGCCGCCGGGCCACGGCGAGGATCCGGCGGCGACGGTGGAGCGCGCCGACGAACTGCGGGCGGCGCTGCTGCTGCTCGCCGGCTGACCGTCGGCCCGGGCCGGCCGGCCTCCGCCGCGGATCAACTGCGGCTGCTGGCGGCGTTCCTGGAGGTCGCCCCGACCGGGAGCCCGGCTGCGCTCGCCGAGCTGGCACGGGACCGATGACGTGGCCACGAGCCCGCGCGGGCACCGCCGGACCGGGGTTCAGGGACGGTGCCAGCCGCGCAGTTTCGCCGGGTTCACGACGACCCACAGGACCGCGGCGGCGTCCTCCGTCCGGCTGACGGCGATCACGGCCACGGCGGTGCCGGCCTGGCGAAGGGCCAGGCCGGCCCGCCCGTTGACGCTCTCGACCGTCACCTGCGTGCCGGGCAGGAGGGCGCGCAGCAGCCGGGCCACCTCGGCGGCGCCGTGCCGCGGGCCGGCCGGAGCCGGCACCCGGCCGCCGCCGTCGCACACCGCCACGGCGTCCGGATGGAGGGCGGCCCCGATCGCCGCGACGGCACCGTCGCGGCAGGCGGCGGCGAGCCGGCGTACGGCGTCGTCATGCGCGTCCGACATCGCCTGACGACGCGCCCGCCGCGCCCCCGCCGACGATCAGCATCGTCCGCATTCCGCGCGCCCCCAGTCCCCGGATCCGCACCGCTACGGCCTGGCGGGCGGCGCAGATGTGACAGCGGTCAGCTTGTCGGGATTCATCATCCACAGCAGCCGTTCGATGCCGGCCTCGGACGCGCTGACCGTGATCACGCCGAACGGCGTCCCGTCCCGGCACAGGACGGCGCCGGTCTGTCCGTTCGCGTCCGTCCACCGGACCTCCACGCCCGTCCAGAACCAGGACGACACCGTGACGACGAACCGCGCCACCCGATCCCCGCCGGAGATGACCTTGCGGGCGACCCGCCGCGCGCCGTTGCCGTCGGAGACGCTCGTCGCGTCGGCCGCAAACAGCCGTTCGAGCGCCGCCAGGTCACCGCTGCGGGCGGCCTCCAGGAAGGTCCCCAGCAGCTGCCGCTGGGCGGTCGGCGAAACCGGGATCCTCCGCTCCTCGGCGATATGCCGGCGGGCCCGGCTGACCAGCTGACGGACGGCCGGTTCGGTCGACTGCAGGATCTCGGCGATCTGCGGATAGGGATAGTCGAACGCCTCCCGCAGCACGTACGCGGCCCGCTCGTGCGGGGTGAGGCGCTCCATCAGCATCAGCACCGCGAGTTCCAGCGCCTCCCCGCGCTCGGCGCCCAGGAACGGGTCGGCGCTGGTGTCCACCGGCTCCGGCAGCCAGGGTCCGATGTACGTCTCCCGACGGACCCGCGCCGACTGCAACTCGTTGATGGCCAGCCGGGTCGCCGTCGTGGCCAGGAAGGCGCCCGGGTGCTCCACCACGCTGCGGTCGGTCGCCTGCCAGCGCAGCCAGACCTCCTGCACCAGATCCTCGGCCTCGCCGGCGCTGCCGAGCATCCGGTAGGCGATCCCGAACAGGCGCCGACGCACGCCCTGGAAGATCGACGCCGCCTCGTCCAGATCAGTCACCCGAACCCCCAAGGTCGCTCGGCTCAGGCTAGCGGGCTGTCACGATCCGGTGGCCTGTCAGGTCATGGGTGACGATACGGCCGACGCCCAGAGGCAGGGCAGACGATCCGGCACGGACGGCGCTCGGCCGGACCGACCCGGCGAACCGGACGGACGCGCGTTCCACGGCCAGTTCGCCGCCGACCTGTCTGCGTCGGAGGCCGCCGTGCTGGCCGCGACACAGCGACCGGCACGCGTGCGATGGTGTCGCGGGCCGGACCGGGCGAACCGCCTCGGCGGCGGTGGCGGGACCAGGCGGTCGTCGCACGATCGGGGACACCCGTCGCAGATCGAATTGATTCGATATAGCATCGCGACAGGGCAGCGTCACTCCGCCCGGGCGCACCACGTGGAGTGCTCGCCATCCACCGGACGGACCGGGTAGCCGGCCGGTGGCCACCGATTCGGGCGCGGCCGGCTGACGCCGGCTCGGCGTCCCCTGCGGCCTGCCGGTCCAGCGACAGCGGGCCGGACAGAACACCGAGGAGAAAGCACAGATGAACGACGTACCCGCTCGACCGAAACGCCGCACCAGGGCCGCCACCAGGCTGCTTCTGGGCGGAGCCTGCGCGCTGGCGATCACCGTGTCCTCGATGGCCGTGGCGACCTTCGCCAGCGCCGACCTCAGCGGACCGCCCGGGACCACGCTGAAGGCCGCCGCCGAACGCAGCGGCAGGTACTTCGGGGCCGCCATGGGGGGAGACCGGCTCAACGACTCGGGCTTCCTGACCATCGCGAACCGCGAGTTCGACATGATGACCGCCGTCAACGAGATGAAGCCCGACGCGACCGAGCCCAACCGGGGTCAGTTCGACTTCCGCGCCGGTGACGCGATCTACAACTGGGCCGTCCAGCACGGCATGCGGGTCCGTGGTCACACCCTGGCCTGGCACGCCCAGCAGCCGAGGTTCTGGGGCAGCCTCAGCGGCAGCGCCCTGCGGACCGCGATGATCGACCACATCAACGGGGTGATGGCCCACTACAAGGGCAAGCTGGCCTACTGGGACGTGGTGAACGAGGCGTTCGCCGAGAACGGCAGCCGGCGGTCGTCGAACCTGCAGTCCACCGGAAACGACTGGATCGAGGTGGCGTTCCGGACCGCGCGCGCCGCCGACCCGAGCGTGAAGCTCTGCTACAACGACTACAACATCGAGAACTGGTCGTACGGCAAGACGCAGGGCGTCTACAACATGATCAAGGACTTCAAGGCCCGTGGCGTCCCGATCGACTGCGTCGGACTCCAGACCCACTTCACCGGCGGCAGCTCGTTGCCGGGCAACTTCCAGCAGACGCTGTCGAGCTTCGCCGCCCTCGACGTGGACGTGGCCTTGACCGAGGCCGACGTCACCAACGCCTCGACCAGCCAGTACCAGGGCATGGCCCAGGCCTGCGCGAGCGTCCCCCGCTGCGTCGGCATCACCACATGGGGCATCCGGGACAGCGACTCGTGGCGCGGCAACGAGAACCCGCTGCTGTTCGACCGCAACAGCAACCCCAAGGCGGCGTACACGGCGGTCCTCAACGCGCTCAACGCCGCCTCCACCACCGTGCCCGGCACGAGCACCCCGCCGACCACCACCCCGCCGACGAGCACGCCGCCGACCAGCACCCCACCCACGAGCACCCCGCCGACCAGCGCCCCGCCGACCAGTACGCCGCCGGGCGCCTGCAGCGCGACGTACCGGATGGTCAACAGTTGGGGCGGCGGCTTCCAGGGCGAGGTCACCGTGGCCAACAACGGCTCCGCCACCCTCAACGGCTGGACCGTACGGCTGACGCTTGCCGGTGGGCAGACCCTTGCCAACATCTGGAACGGCATCAACACCGGCACCAGCGGGACGGTGAGCGTCCGCAACGCCGACTACAACGGGTCCCTCGGCGGGAACGCCTCGACCACCTTCGGCTTCCTGGTCAACGGCAGCAGCAACGCGGCGCCCGGCAACCTCTCCTGCACCAGCCCCTGACCGACGACAGGCACCAGCGCCCCGTGCCGGGACGCCTACCGGGCCCGGAGCCACCGGCTCCGGGCCCGGGTGCGCGACCGGCCGTCAACCCATGGAGGACGACATGCGTAGTTTCCTCGCGGTGCTCGGCGCCGCCCTGATCCTCGGCACCGCCGCCGGCAGCGTTCCGGCCGGCGCGTCCGGTGCCGTCCCGCGCCCGTGCCCCCGGGACGTGCTCTTCTGTGAGGACTTCGAGCGGCTGCCGCCCGGCGGGCCCAGCACGCTGAAGTGGGGCGTCGACACCCGCCACGGCACGCTCACCGTCGAGCGCGCCCGCCGCGGCAACCAGGTGCTGCACGTCCACACGGTCGACAACGGACGCGCCTTCCTGCGGGTCGACGACTTCGCCGCGCCGGGTAACCGCTTCTACGGCCGGATGCGCCTGCGCGTCGACGCCTTTCCCACCGCCCCGGACTGGGCGCACTTCACCCTCGTGGAGGCGACCGGCGCCGGCAGCGCGGAGGTCGTCCGCCCGATCGGCGGCCAGTACGCGCCCACCGTCCCCGGGACCTTCTGGGGGATCGGCGCCGACGGGGGCCCGACCGGCGACTGGACCAACTGGCGGGAGTCCGCCCCGGTCACCGAGGACACCTGGCAGTGCGTCGAGTGGAAGCTCGACGCGGCGGACAACCGCGTCGCGGTGTGGATCGACGGCGTGGCGAACCCGGAGCTGACCGCCTCCACGACCGAGCACGGCGGCGCCGACGTGCCCTTCGTCCTGCCGACCGTCGACACGGTGAAGATCGGCTGGCAGCTCTACCAGGGCGGCACGACGCCCGGCGCGTTCGACCTCTGGATCGACGACATCGCCCTCTCCAGCAGGCGGCTCGGCTGCTGAGCGGCCGGCGGGGCGGGCACGGATCGGCTCCGTGCCCGCCCCGCCGGCGACGTGGTCGGTCAGGAACAGCGGTTGGCGACGCAGAGCGGCGGGTCCGTGCCGTCCCCGGGGACCGGCGGGCTCGGGTCGCCCGGCAGCGGGGTCGGGTTACCGGCCGCGGGCCCGCCGGCCGCACCGTTGTTGAACCAGGCCCGAATGCCGCCCTGGTCGTCGAGGACCAGGTAGTCGGCCCGCCGGTCGCCGTTGATCTCGGCGAGTTCCACCCGGCTGCCCGGGTAGCCGGCCCCCGAGGCGACCTCGCCGCGCGACAGCCAGGCCGAGCCGGGCCCACCCCGGTTGTTGACCCAGGCGCGGACCTGCCCGTACGCGCCGATGACGAGGTAGTCGTCGCGGCGGTCGCCGTCGAGGTCGGCGAAGGTGACGGTGTCTCCGGCCGCGCCGACACCGGCGGCCACCTCACCCTGCGCCGTCCAGGCCACGGCGTTGCCAGTGCCGGTGTTCAGCCAGCCCTGGACCTGCCCGAGGTCGCCGAGGACCAGGTAGTCGTCGCGGCCGTCGCCGTTGAGGTCGGCGAACCGGACCCGGTCGCGGGGGCCGGCGCCGGCGGCGACCTGACCCGCTGACGTCCAGGCCACGCCGTCGCCGGTGCCCGTGTTGAGCCACAACCGGACCTGCCCCTGGTCGCCGACGAGCAGGTAGTCGTCGCGGCCGTCGCCGTTGAGGTCGGCGAACCGCACCTGCTCGCGCGGGCCGGCGCCGGCGGCGACCTCGTCCCGCCAGTCCCAGCCGACCCGGTCACCGTCGCGCACGTTGAGCCAGGCCCGCACCTGACCCTGCGCACCCACCGCGAGGTAGTCGTCGCGGCCGTCGCCGTTGAGGTCGGCCAGGCGTACCTGCTCCCGGCCGACGCCGCTGGTCGCGATCAGGCCCTGCCAGTCCCACGGGTCCGGGCGGCCGTACCTGTCGTTGAGCCAGGCTCGGACCTGCCCCTGCTCGCCGACGACGAGGTAGTCGTCGCGGCCGTCGCCGTTGACGTCGGCCAGGACGAGTTCGGCGCTCGTCGCGCCGACGCCGCCGGCGACGTCGCCCTGATAGATCCACGGCCGCGCGCCGCCGACGTCGTTCAACCAGCCACGGATCTGCGCCTGGTCGCTGACCGTCAGGTAGTCGTCGCGGCCGTCGCCGTCGAGGTCGGCGAACCGGACCCGGTCCCGGGTCGAGTTCACCCCGGAGGCGACCTCACCCTGGTAACTCCACCCCCAGCCGCCGGCGCCGTACGCGTTCAGCCAGGCCCGTACCTGGCCCTGATCACCGACCACGAGGTAGTCCGCGCGGCCGTCCACGTCGATGTCGGCGAAGCGCACCTGGTCGCGGGTGGCGCCGACCCCGGGGGCGACCGTGCCCGCGGCCGTCCAGGACACCGCGTCGCCGGCGCCGGTGTTGAGCCATGCCTGCACCTGGCCCTGGTCGCCGACGACCAGGTAGTCGTCGCGGCCGTCGCCGTCGAGGTCGGCGAACCGGACCTGCGTGCGCGGGCCGGCGCCGGCCGCGACCTCGCCCCGGTACTGCCAGCCGAAGCCGTCACCGCTACGTCGGTTGAGCCACAAGCGGACCTGGCCCTGGTCGCCGACGAGCAGGTAGTCGTCGCGGCCGTCGCCGTTGAGGTCGGCGAAGCGGACCTGCTCGCGGGGGCCGGTGCCGGCGGCGATCTCACCGACCCAGTTCCAACCGGGCGGGCGGGGCCCCTCGGGTAGGTTGCCGGGCGGGCTGCCGCACGGGGCGGAGTCGCCGGCGACCGGGGGCCGGATGAGGCCTTCGGCCAGGGCGTCGGTGACGGCCCGGCCGAACGCGTCCGCCATCTTGCGGTAGCCGGTGTTGTTCGGGTGCAACGAGTCGGTCAGGTCCGCGGTGGTCACCGCGTTCATGCTGACCAGCCGTACCGACAGTCCTTCGGCGCGCAGCTCGTCGACGATGCCGGGGATGCGGGCGTTGTACTGCTGGATCCGGGTGTTGGTCACGCTCGTCGACGACGGCACGAGCGTGGCCACCAGCACGGTGGTCTCCGGAGCCAGCCGGAGGATGTGCTCGATGAGCGCCTTGAGCCGCGCCGGCGCCGCGGCGAGGTCGTCGCCGTAGGCCATGTCGTTGGTGCCGATGTGCAGGGTGACCACGTTGGGCCGGTAGCGGCGCACCGTGCAGTCGCCGACGAGCTGGTCGATCTGGCTGATCCGCCATCTCGGGTGCCCCTCGTGGTCGGTGTCGGGCAGTTGCCCGGAGTCCACCGAACCGACGAAGTCCAGCGCGCCGGGTTTGGCCGCCAGTTGGTCCCACAGGCGGGCCCGGTAACCGGTCCCGGCCGGGGTGCCACCGACCCCGAAGGTGATGGAGTCACCGAGGGGGAGCACGCGCAGGTCCACGCCGCCCGGCGCCGGCGTCGGCACCGGCGGCGGCGCCGGCAACGGGCCGTCCGGATCCTCGGTCATCCCGAGGCTGTACCCGGTGTCGACAGTGGCGCCCGGCACGTTCTGCCGGGCGTAGGGGATGGCGTTCCACCAGGTGAAGGCACCTTCGTACCAGACCCGGTTGTCCCACTTGTAGGTCATGCCCGCCGGCACGCCGTGATAGAGGAACCGGCCCCTCGACCCGGCCGGCACCCCGTTGCGCGCGTCGCCGCCGGGCAGCGCGAAGCTGTGGTGACCGGGACCGTCGGCGTTGCGCAGGGCACGGGACCCGGACATCATGGTCGCCGCGTCCGAACCGAGCACGCAGCCGTTCGACTTGTACCAGTCCCACACGTACGTCGGGTCGCCGCCCTTGCGCAGCCGCAGGTCACCGAGGCAGTACTGCTCGCTCCACGAGCCGTTGGCCGAGTACACGATGTGCAACTGCCCGTTCGGGTCGACGATCGGCTCCGGCGCCTCGTTGACGAAGGGCTCGCCGACGACCCGTTCCCACGACTCGCGTGGCTGCGAGATCCGGTACCGCGGCCCGGTCACGGTGGTGGGGTTGCTCATCCGGGCGAGGTAGAGGTTCTGCTCGACGTTCGTGGTGCCCTCCCAGCCCGACCACACGAACCACAGTTGGTTGTCGAAGGTGAACGGTGCTCCGTCGATCGCCCACCTGTCGTCGGGCAGGCTCAGCTTCTGGTGGGCGCCGTAGCCGCTTGTGGGTGCGGACGAGCTGATGACGTACATCCGGTGGGCGGCGCCCGCCCCGGCGGAGAAGTAGATGTGGTAGCGGCCACCGACGGCGACGAGTTGCGGCGCCCACAGCTCGGCCAGGCCCGGGTTGCTCCAGATCTTGCGGGGCGGCACGTCGCCCAGCCCGGCCAGGCTCGGCGCCGACCTCGTGTAGAGGCCGTCGCCACCGGACTCCACCGAGTGATAGGTGTTGCCGACCCGGATCACGCTCGGGTCGGCGCCCCGGACGAACAGCCGCCCGGGGGTGGGCGGCGGCAGCATGTCCGGAAGCGGCCGACCTTCGACGTTCCAGCCGCGCATCTCCCAGGCGAGCTGCTCCTCCAGCTCGATCGCCAGCTCGGCGGCCTCCTCGGCCGCGACCGCGATCGGCGCGCCGAAGACCGCCTGGAGCGCGGGGACCTTGGTGAGGATCCACTGGCCGATGTTCTTCAGCGCGCCCGGCAGATAGTTCTTCGCGAAGCCGGACGCCCACTTCTCCCAGGCGAAGCCGACGACCAGACCGACGATCGTGCGGATGATGATGTCCACCCACGCCCCGCTGGTCGCCAGGTCGCCCGCGAAGGCGTGCGCGATCAGGCCGCTGACGAAACCGGTCACGGCCCCCTGCATCGGGGTGCAGATCAGCGGCACGGTCGCCGCGCCCACGCCGGAGGCCGTGAGCCATCCGATGCACAGCACCCGCAGCCCGTAGCCGGCGAGAGCGCCGAGCGTCAGCGCGACGAGCTGGCTCCACCACGACGACGACTGCACCTCCGTGGCCGGCACCGTGATCGTCATCCCGGCACCGTCCGGGGTCAGGGTCAGCGCGCCGTCGAAGTCCGGCACCGAGGAGATGTCCAGGGCGGCCACCCCACCTGGTGGATGGTCCCGCAGGTCCTTCTTGATCGACGCGCCGAGCCCGCCGTCCTGGCGGATCTCCGCCTGGATCTGCGGCACGACCTGACGGATGACCGCTGGGTCCAGCCCCATGTCCGACGCGGTGAGGGTGAGCGTGAGGTCGGTGGCGGCCCGTGCGGGCGCGACGCCGACGGCCACCACCAGCACCACGGAGAGCAGCATGGATATCACGAACCGAAGCTTCTGCACAGCGGTATCCAACTGCCTGGATGTTGTTCGGCCGTGTCGCCGCGATGAACAATTTCGCAGCGCTGCTCGACAATCGAGGCGCCGCGCTGACCGAGGCGTGAGACACGTTGGCGATCATCGATATATTGCCGGCATCGTCGAGGTATGACAGGCGTCTCCCCGTCCACACTGTTCCGCCGGCTGCGGCCGGGCCCGCTGGCCGCCGTCGTGCTGTCGACGGCGGTGCTCGCCACCGCCCTGAGCGTCGTGCCGGAGGCATCCGCCGGCACCGTGCCCTCCGCCGCGTACCCCGGGGTCGCCCCGGCGCCCGGCGGGGCCGCGGTGGCCGTCGCGGACCCGAGCGGAACCCCGCCGTCGACGCCGACCACGGCGCCCAGCACGCCGAACACGTCGCCGTTCCCGCCGACCGCGCCCACGGACCTGACCGCCAGCGAGGTACGGACCGGATCCGTCACCCTCACCTGGACGGCCGCCAAGCCCGGCTGTTGTCCCGTCGTCGGCTACGACATCACGTACTACCAGGCGTTCAGCGACGTCATCTACAGCGCCAGCGTCGGAAACGTCACCACCACCACGATCACCAACTACCTCTCGCCGGGCCGGCAGTTCTCGTTCCGGTTGGCCGCCCGGGACAGCCTGGGACACCGCTCGGCCACGTCGGACACGCTGACCGTGGTCACCCCGGTGACGGACACCGGCCCGGACACCACGCCGCCGAGCGCGCCGCAGAACCTGACCGTCGGCGAGGTGACCGCCTCGACCGGCACGCTGTCCTGGTCGCCGTCGACGGACGACGTCGGCGTGCTCGGATACAACGTCTACCGGTTCGACGGCTGGTTCACCTCCACGCTGATCGCCACCGTGCCGGGAACGACGTACACGGCGTCGCTGCCACCGTCGACGCCGCTGCGGACCCTGTACTACGTCCGGGCGCGGGACGCGGCGGGCAACGTGTCGATCGCGTCCAACACGGTCTCCCTGCCGACGACGTCCACCCCGCCGCCACCGCCCCCCGCGACCTGCCGGGTGACCTACCGGAACCAGTCCGAGTGGCGGGGCGGTTTCGTGGCCACGGTGACGGTCGAGAACACCGGGGCGGCGCCGATCGACGGCTGGATCGTCAGCTTCGGTTTCCCGGGCGACCAGCAGGTCACCTCCGCGTGGAACGCCACGGTCGGCCAGACCGGCGCCGCCGTCACCGCCCGGAACGTCGACTGGAACCGCGTGCTCGCGCCGGACGGCTCCGCGACCTTCGGCATCCAGGGGCGGTGGGGCGCCAGCGACGCGCCGCCGACCGCCTTCACGCTCAACGGCGCTCCCTGCGCCGTGGGCTGAGTCCGGTCCTGGAAGGAGTTCCGGTGCGCACACGCCACCCCCGGGCCCTGGTCGGGGCCGTCACGGCCGGCGTCCTCGCCGTCTGCGCCACGCTCGGCGGCACGCCCACGCCCGTCTCCGCCGCGAACACGCTCAGCATGCGGGGCGCCGACGTCTCCTCGTTGCAGCGCAGCCTGGATCTCGGTGCGAGATACTACGACGCCGGCGGCGTCGCCCGTGACCCGCTGGACATCCTGCGGTCCGTCGGCGTCAACTACGTGCGGCTGCGCGTCTGGAACAACCCGGTCAGCGGCTACAACAACAAGAGCAAGGTGTTGACCCAGGCGCGGGCGGCCCGGGCGAAGGGCCTGAAGGTGCTCATCGACTTCCACTACTCGGACACCTGGGCCGACCCCGGCAAGCAGTACAAGCCGGCCGCCTGGGCCGGGCACAACCTGAGCCAGCTGCGCGCCGACGTGTACAACTTCACCTACGACGTCTGCGCCAGCCTCAGCGGGCAGGGCACCCCGCCGGACAGCGTGCAGATCGGCAACGAGATCAACGTCGGGATGCTCTGGAACGAGGGCAAGGTCGTCAACAACGACTTCGCCCCGCTTGCCAGCCTGCTGAAGCAGGGCTACAACGCCACCAAGGCGTGCGGCGGCGGCATCCCGGTGATGATCCACACCGCCGACGCCGACAGCAACGCCAACGCCCGCTGGTTCTACGACGGCATCCGGGCCCAGGGCGTGCAGTGGGACATCACCGCGCTGTCGTACTACTGCATGTGGCACGGCACCCTGGCCAACCTCTACAACAACATCGTCGACCTGCGCGGTCGCTACGGCAGGCCGGTGGTGATCGTGGAGACCGCGTACCCCTTCACCCGGGCCAACGCGGACAGCGAGCCGAACGCCATCGGCGACGCGACCTGCGACGGCATCGGCGCGACCTGGTCCGGGCAGGCCCAGGAGTTCGACTGGGTCCAGAACACGGCCCGCAACGCCGGGGCGATCGGGGTCTTCTACTGGGAGCCGACCTGGTACGCCGTGCGGGGTAACGGCTGGGACCCGGCGAACATCAACGGCACCGGGAACCAGTGGGACAACATGGCCGTCTTCGACTGGTCCGGCCGGATCAACCCGAACGTGCGCTGGACGCCCTGACCGCCGGCGGGGTGTGGGTGCGGCGGTGCACCCACACCCCGCGGCTGAGGTTTCCCTACGGGGTCACGGTGAGCAGGTGGGCGCGGTAGCCCTCGCCGTAGCTCTTCGTCGGGGTGCCGTTGTAGTCCTCGATCAGCACGTTGCCGCCGCTGCAACCCCACGGGTTCCAGGTCCACGCGGTGTAGCCCAGCCGGTTGCGGTCCAGCCAGGTCATCAGCTTGTCGATGTAGTCGTGCGCGCAGGTGTCCTGGCCGATCTCACCGGCGTGCACCGGCACCTGCGCGGCCACCGCGCCGATCTGGCTGTCCCAGCAGGTCTCGGTGACGCAGGCGTTGAAGTTGTACGAGTGCCACGAGGCCACGATGTTGTCGCGCGGGTCGGTCGGCTTCCAGGTCAGCCACTGGCTCAGGTCGTTGGTCCAGGTCAGGCCGGGCACCAGCAGCACGTTCGTGGCGCCGGTGGCGCGTACCGCGTCGACCAGTTCCTGCATGCCGGCGACCGGGTAGGTGATACCGGTGCAGGCGCCGCCGTCGCGCAGGCACTTCCAGGCGGCGGTCATGTCCGACCAGTTGTTGGCGGCGTCCGGGTAGGGCTCGTTGAACAGGTCGAACAGGACCGCGTCGTTGCCCTTGAACGCGTTCGCCACCCCGGTCCAGAACTGCGGCGTGTACTGCCGGCTCGGCATCGGCTTCTGGCAGGTGGCGTTCACGTCGGAGCAGGCCGAGATATTGCCGGTGTACTGGCCGTGGGTCCAGTGCAGGTCGAGGATCGGGTTGATCCCGTTGGCGACGAGCAGCTTCACGTAGTCCTTGACCGCCTGCTGGTAGGTGGCGCCGCTGGGCGAGCCGGAGAGGCCCAGCCAGCAGTCCTCGTTGAGCGGGATCCGGACCGCGCGGATGTGCCACGCCTTCATCGCGTCGACGGACGCCTGGTCGACCGGGCCGCTGTCCCACATGCCCTTGCCCTGTACGCAGGCGAACTCACCGCTGGACCGGTTGACGCCGAGCAGGCGGTAGGTGGCGCCGCCCGCCGTCAGCAGCCGGTTGCCGGAGACGCGCAGGCTCGGCGCGACCCCGCCCGGCGGGGTGGTGGTCGGGGGCGTGGTCGTCGGGGGAGTGGTGGTCGGCGGCGTGGTCGTGGGCGGGGTGGTGGTCGGTGGGCCGGTGGGCGTCGTCGTCGGGGACGGGCTGACCGAGCCGGTGCAGGTCGTGCCGTTGAGCGCGAACGAGGTGGGTACGGGGTTGGCGCCGCTCCACGACCCGTTGAAGCCGATGGTGGTCGAACCGCCGGTGGCCAGGGAGCCGTTCCAGCTCAGGCTGGCCGCCGACACTCGCGCGCCGGACTGGGACCAGGTGGCGCTCCAGCCCTGGGTGACCCGCTGGGTGGCGGTGGGGAAGTCGAACGTCAGGGTCCAGCTCGTGACCGCGGAGCCGAGGTTGGTGATGGCGACGTTGCCGGTGAATCCGCCGGTCCACTGGCTCTGCACGGTGTACGCGACAGTGCATCCGGTGGTCGCGGCCGAGGCGGGCAGGGTGACCGCGACCACGCTGGCGGCCACCAGCGTGCCGGCTGCGGCCGATGCCAGCAGGGCATGACGACGTGTCATTGATGCTCTCCTGAGTGCTAGAGGGGAGCGTCGATGGGAGCGCGTCTCGGAGCTTTGTTTATTAACCTCACTAAGTCAAGTTGATCGATGTGGCGGCCGGGGCGCGGCGGTCGTCCCCCGGGCGACCACGGTCTCGGTGTCGCACCATCGTTCCGGCACCGCCGCGCCGCCGACGAGCCGCAGCACGGACTCGCCCACCAACCCGCCGAACGTGTGCACGTCCAGGCTCATCGTGGTGAGCGCGGGCGAAGCCAGGCGGCAGAGGCTGGAGTCGTCCCAGGCGATGAGGCTGACGTCACGAGGCACCTGTCGGCCCGACTCGGTGGCCGCGCGCAGGCCCGCGACCGCCATCAGGTCGTTGTCGTAGATGATCGCGGTGGGCGGCTCGGGATCGTCCATCAACCTGGTGGTCAACATCGCCCCGGCCTCCTCCGAGTAGTCGCCCTCCACGACGACGACGTCGACCTCGGCCACCGCCGCGGCCGAGCGCATGGCGGCGGTGCGGGTGCGGGTGTGCAGGAGGGCGCCGGGTCCGGTGACCCGGGCGATCCGGCGGTGCCCGAGGTCTACCAGGTGCGCCAGCGCCGCCCGCATCGATCCGACGTCGTCCCGGCGTACCGCCGGGGTGTCGGGGGTCGGCTCACCCGCCACCACGACGGGCAGGCGGAGGTCCCGCAGCACCGCCGGCCGGGTGTCGTCGACCGACGGGTTCACCAGCACCACCGCGTCGACCAGGCGCTGCCGTGCCCACCTGCGGTACGCCTCGATCTCGGCGGCGTGGTGCGTGACGACGTGCAGCAACACCGACCGTCCGTGCTCGGCGAGCCGTTCCTCGATGCCCGCGATGAACTCCATGAAGAACGGCTCGGTGCCGAGCAGGCGGGGCGGCCGGGCGAGCACCAGACCCACCGCGCTCGTCCGCCACACGTCGTCCATTGCGTACGCCTCCCGGGTTCGTCAGCTCGCCGACTCGGTGAGCCGGCCCCGCTCGGGCGGGCGTGGACCATAACCCAGCGGGACGAGTTCGGATTCGAGGACCAGGGCGGCGGCTCCGACGGCCGACGCCGTGGCGGCGGACCGGGAGAGGCGTACGTCGACGGTGTGCGTGCCCCGGGAGAAGGACGCGCGCAGCTCGTGCCGGACGATCGGCAGATACACCGATCCGGCGGCGGCCAGGCTCGGCCCGGTCAGCACGAGCACCTCCAGGTCGATCAGGTTCGCCAGGGTCCGGGCGGCCACGCCGACGTGCCGGGCCGACCGTTCCAGCAACGCCAGCGCGTGCGGCTCGCCCCGCCGCGCGGCGCGGCTGATCGCGGCGAAGTCGGCGACCACCGAGCCTCGCCGGCCCGCGACGGCGAGACCCGTCGCGCGGGCCGCCGCCGGGTCCGACCGGGCGGCGGCGACCACGGCGGCCGGCCCGGCCAGCGCCTCCACGCACCCCTGGGCGCCGCACCAGCACCGCGGGCCGTCGGCGGACACGCACACGTGCCCCAACTCGCCGACGTTGCCGCTCGGCCCCCGGTAGGTGACGCCGCCGATGACCAGTCCGGCGCCGATGCCGGTGCCCATGTAGAGCGCGGCGGCCGAGGTGGCGGCGCCGAACCCGCCCGTCCAGTGCTCGCCGAGCGCCGCCGCGGTCGAGTCGTTGTCGAGCATGACCGGCAGCGTCGTCACCTGCCCCAGCGCCGAGGCCAGCGGAAACCCGGTCCACTGTCGCATGGCCGGGGCCAGGCCCACGTCCGGCGGGCCGCCGATGCCCCGGGCGGCGTCGACCGGGCCCGGAAACACCAGGCCGACGCCGAGGATCCGGGCCCGGTCCACGCCGACACCGTCGATCAGCGCGGCGATCTCGGCGGCGATCCGCGCGACGACGACCGCGGGCTTCTCGGCGCCGGCGCCCGGCCGGGAGATCCGGGCCACCACCGTGCCGCCGAGGTTGGTCAGGGCGTACGTGATGACGCCGTGGTCCAGGTGCACGCCGACGGCGTACCGGGACGTGTGGTCGAGCTGGAGCAGGACCCGCCGCTTGCCCCCGGTCGACTTCGCGTGACCGGTCTCGACCACCAGGCCCTCGTCGATCAGCTTCCGGACCAGGTTGGAGATCGTCGGCGCGGTGAAGCCGGTGGCCTTGATCAGGCCGACCCGGCTGATCGTGCCGGCCGCCCGGATCGCGTCGAGAACGACTGACTTGCTGCTCGCTGCTGGTCCGCTCACTGCTTCTCTGCCACGGCTGGTGGGTCGGCCGAGGGAAGCATACAGGGATCCCGATGCCGTGGGGCCCGCCGACGGCGGTGCCGCGGCGGGACAGTTCCGCGGCACCGCCGGGCATCAGGTGGCGGCGCCGGTCACGGTCGTGCCGGACTTGGTGATGCGGTACGTGATCTTCGTGCCGCTCCAGAAGTGGAAGGTGAGGGTGACCGTGCCGTCGTTCACCTCGGCGAAGAACTCCGGCTTCAGGATGATGGTGCCGGCGGTGTAGTCGGGTTGGAAGTTGCCCCAGAACTCCTTGTACGGCGTCCAGTTGGCCGGGCCGGCGGGGCTGCCGTCGGCGTAGGTGGCCTCCATGGTGGCGAGCTGGTCGCCGCGGAACTGGGTGGGGATGGCGAAGGAACTGGTCGTGCCGGTGGCGGCCGACTGGGTGGGCGGCTCCGAGCTGATGACGTCGATCCGCCAGGGCACGCCCTGGGAGAAGCGGGCCTCGATGCTGGAGTTGACGCCGTACGCCCGGTTGCCGGCCAGGCGGGTCAGCGCCGCCGACGTGAGCGTGACGGTGCTGCCGGAGACGGTGTAGTCGGCGCCGTTGGCCAACTGCGTGCCGCCCTGCCAGAGACCGCGGAAGGTCAGGCCGTTGAGGTTGAGCGTGATCGACCTGGCGCTGATCGTGCCGGTGCGCGGCACGTACACCTGGTCGGTGGAGGCGGTGCCGGAGCGGGTGGTCCAGCTCGCCTTGAGCATGTCGTACACGCCCTGGTCGCGCCAGCGCAGCTCGGCGCGGTTGAGGAACTGGCCGGCGTCCCACAGCATCGTGGTGAGGTTTCGCGTGCGGGCGTGGTAGCCGACCGCTTCGAGGTATTTCAGGAACTCACCCCGTTCGATGATGCCGGGTCGGGTGTGGTCCCAGGCGAGCAACGCCCACTCGCCGATGATGACCGGGATGCCGTGGGCGACGAAGGTGTCGTGGACCCGGTCGAACGTGCCGACGAGGTCCTGCTCCACGTTCGTGTCGTAGCGGGTGCCGCCGGCGATGTTCACGCTGAACGGCCACCACCCGTAGAAGTGCACGGTGGCGGCGAGGTTGGGGTCGTCCAGTTGGTCGATGCCGGCGGCGAGCGCGTCCAGCCGGGCCTGCTCGCCGCTCGTGTGCAGGGTGGGCAGGACCAGCAGCCGGGTGGCGTTGTTGCCGCCGGTCGCGCGCACCAGGCGGACGAACTCGGCGTTGAGTTCCCGGATCGCGGTGTCACCCTGCTCGTCGGTGGTGTCGGTGAACTGCGGCTCGTTGATGCTCTCGAAGACCAGCTTCGGTGAGTAGCCGCGGAACGTGGTGGCGAGCTGGGTCCAGAGCGCCCGGTAGCGGTTCGTCACGCCCGTCCGGTCGGCGGGATAGGTGTTGAGCCACTGCCAGGAGTCGTGATGCAGGTTGATCATCACGTAGAGGTCCTCGGCGAGGGACCAGTCGACGATCTGGCGGACGCGGTTCAACCACGTCGCGTCGATGGTGTAGTCGGGCGCCGGGCCGTGATGGTTGCTCCACGTGATCGGGAGCCGGATGCTGCGGTAGCCCTGCGACCGTACGTGGCGCAGGAGCGCCTGGGTGGTCAGGGGGTTGCCCCAGGCGGTCTCGTCCGGGATGGCGTCGAGCGTGTTGCCGAGGTTCCAGCCGGGTTGCATCGCGGCCACCGTGGCCATCGGGTCGCCGGCCGGGGGAGGCGTGGTCGGTGGCGTCGACGGCGACGCGGTGGCGGTGGGCGACGGGGTGGTCGACGGCGTGGTCGACGGACTCGCGCTCGGCGACGGCGTGCCGCCGGTGCCGGTGCAGGCGACGCCGTTGAGGGTGAAGGCGGCCGGCGCGGTGTTGCTGCCCGACCACGACCCGTTGAAGCCGAAGGACACGGTGGCGTTCGTGCCGATGGCGGCGTTGTAGCTGACGTTGGTCGCGGTGACCTGGCTGCCCGACGAGGTGACCGTGGCGTTCCACGCCTGGGTCACCCGCTGCCCGGACGGGAACGTCCACCCCACGCGCCAGCCGTTGACCGGGTCGCCGAGGTTCGTCACGTCCACCGCGGCGGTGAACCCGCCCGGCCACTGCGACGACACCGCGTACGACACCCGGCAGCCGGCGGCCGCCTGGGCGCCGACGGGCACCATCATCGATGCCACAAGCACCGCTGCCACGCTGCCGGCGAGCATGCCGGCACGGAGGCGGATTCTTCGTATGCGTTGCAGACTCATCGCGTTCTCTCTTGCCGTTGTGGGCGGCGCGCCGCGGGTCGATCGCCGACCCGGGGCGCCGCGTGGGTTGCGGTGCGTCAGAGGTCTCCACGTCGGAAGCGAGCGGAGACGCGCGCGACGCGCGCAGGGTGGGTTCTCGCGGAGACTGCCCGTTGTCTCCGCCGAACGCTGCACGGCTCCCGCAAGCCATGGAAACTTTCCATACACGATGGAAAGTTTCGGGCCGAACGCTACGCCCCTCCATGACGAGCGTCAATGCATCGCACGGCTACTCCGTTCGCGTCGGAGATGCCTACGAACCGGAAGGCCGTCTCCTCGCCCGAGAAACTTTCCGGCACCGCGGACGGCGGTCGGACACGGGGACTGGACAGGGCGATATCCTTGCGGCGCGAACCGTCGGGACCGGCGTGGGGGGAGTCAGGTTGTCGCACGCCGAGTCGGACGAGGTGGTCGCCGAGCGGGCCGACGCGGGCGGCGCTCCCGGCCGGCCGGTGACGATCTCCTACATCGCGGAGACCGCCGGGGTGTCGGTGCCGACCGTCTCGAAGGTCATCAACGGGCGTTCCGGCGTGGCGTCCGAGACGCGGGCCCGCGTCGAGGCGCTGATCACCCGGTACGGCTACCGCAGGCCGACCGCGTCCACCCGCAGCAACCTGGTCGAACTCGTCTTCGACCAGCTGGAACACATGTGGGGCGTCGAGGTCATCCGCGGCGTGGAGCGGGTCGCCCGGGAGAACCGGGTGGGCGTCGTGCTCACCGAGTTCGGCCCGGAGCGCAGTGCGGTCCGCTACTGGATCGACGACACCCTGGCCCGCCGGCCGGACTGCGTCATCTCCGTCGCCCAGTTGTCGAGCGAGCAACGCGACCAGTTGCGCGCCCGGGGCATCCCCTTCGTCGTCTTCGATCCCACGGGCGAGCTGCCCGACGGCGTTCCCTTCGTCGGAGCGACGAACTGGGCGGGTGGCCGGTCGGCCACCCGGCACCTGATCCACCTGGGGCACCGCCGGATCGGGATGATCGTCGGCCGGGACCGGATCCTGTGCTGCCGCGCGCGCCTCGACGGCTACCGCTCCGCGATGGAGGCAGCCGAGCTGCCGGTCGGCGCCGACCTGGTGGAGCGGGCCGAGCTGACCGTCGAGGGCGGCCGGGTCGCCGCGCTGCGCCTGCTCGGCCGCACCGACCGCCCGACGGCGATCTTCGCCAGCAACGACCTCCAGGCGGTGGGCGTCTACCACGCCGCGCGTCAGCTCGGGTTGCGGATCCCGGCCGACCTGAGCGTGGTGGGCTTCGACGACCTGCCCATCGCCGCGCTCGTCGATCCGCCGTTGACCACGGTCCACCAGCCACTGGCCCAGATGGCGGTGGCCGCGACCGAGCTGGCGCTCGCGCTCGGGCGCGGCGAGCGGACGCCGAGCACCGGGATCGAGCTGGCGACCACGCTCACGGTGCGGAGCAGCACGGCCGCCCGCGGTCACGACTCCGTCAGCAACGGGTGATGTGCCGCTGAGCTGACCGGCTCCAGGTCCGAGCGGTCGGGCGCCGGGCTGCGCCACTCGGCGAGCAGCACGGTCGCGTCGTCCTGCAGGCAGTCGTCCTGGTGGTCGAGGATGGCGTGCACGAGCCGGCGAGCGGTCTCGGGCAGCGGGAGGCGGTCGGCGAACGCCTTGGTGGTGAACTCCACCAGCCGCTCCATGCCGAATGCCTCGCCGTCGGGGGTGCGGGCCTCGATGATGCCGTCGGTGTAGAGCAGCACGTGGTCGCCGGGTTCGAGCGCCTCCTCGACGACCACCGGCGGACGGCGGTCGCCGAGGGTGACCGGAAGGGCAGTCGGGGTGGGGAGGATCCGGGCGACCCGGCCGTCGCGCAGCACGATGCCGCTCGGGTGACCCGCGGAGATGACCCGGAGGACGCCGCTGCGCTGGTCGAGTTCGGCGAGCACCGCGGTGATCATCCCGTACCGGTCGTGGGCGCGGACCGTGCGGTCGATGAGGTGGTAGGTGTCGGTCAGGTCCAGGCCGGTCCGGCGGGCGTTGCGGTAGGCGGCCAGGGCGATGGAGACGAGCACCACCGCACGCATCCCGCCACTGGAGCCGTGACCGGCGGCGTCGAAGAGCGCCAGGTGCGCGGTGTCGCCGTTGACCGCGTAGTCGAACGCGTCACCGCCCACGTCGTAGCACGGTTCGAGGATGCCGCTGATGATCAGGTGCCCGGTGGAGAAGGTCAGCGGCGGCAGTTGCGCCCGGAGCATCTCCGCCGCCAACTGCATGGGTTGCCGGCGTCGGATCAGCTCGATCCGGTCGCTGTACAGGCTGCGCGTGGTGATCAGCTCGGCGAGCAGCGTCGCGACCGCGCCACAGTCGTCGAGACCGTCGTCGCTCAACGGGGCGTCGGCGACGACCTCGAGCACGCCCATGCGTTCGCTGCCGTCGACCACCGGCACCCAGACCCGTACGCCGTCGTCGTCGCTGCCGCCGACGTACGTCGACGCGGTGCTGAAGGCGCGCCCGGCGAGGGTGCCGTCGACGTCGACCGGCTCGCGGGCCGGTGCGCTGCCGCCCAGCAGCGGCAACAGCAGCCGCTGCTGGTGGTCGACCAGATAGATCACCAGCACGCGCGCGTCCAGCAGGGGCGCGGCCCGCATCGCCATCTCCGGGAGGTCGTCCGGGCGGGCGTGGTGCGACTGCTGCAGCAACTGCCGCAGCGACTCCAGGCTGCTCACGCGCGTCCTCTCCGGCGTCACCCCAGGGACAGGGGTGGCTCAGCCATTAGACAGGACGGTACCGACAGCAGGGCAGGCGGTCAGGGGCAGAACGTGCCGACGACCTCGGCGGCCACCCGGGTCAGGGCGTCGCCGCCGGCCGTGTCGTCGAGGAGCCCGGTCACCACCGCGTCGGCGGTCGCCGGGGTGAGCACGTCCTCGGCGTTGCGGCGGAACTTGGTGACCACCTCGTCGACGGTCAGCGGGTCGCTCGGGTTGCCCCGCGCGTTGCGTACCGTGGCCGACGCCGTGACGCCGTCCCGCCACCCGACCGTGACCGTCGCCGGTCGTTCGTGCGGCAGGGCGGCGGTGAACGTCGGCTCCTCGCGCAGCCGGACCGACGCGGCCAGCGCGCCGACCTCGGGACGGGCCAGCCGGTCGGGCAGGAAGCCGGCCGCCGCCAGCTCGCCGTCGAGAGCGAGGGTGGCCAGGCTGACCGGCACCGAGAACCGCGCGTGCAGGTCCGAGGAGACCTCGGCGGCGGACAGCGAGGCGGCGAACGCGAACGTGTCGACCTCGATCCAGGCCAGGCCGCCGTGGTCGCGTACCGGGTCCGGCACGCCCGCGACGGCGGCGCGGAACGCGTCCAGCGCCGGGTGCACCCAGCGTGCGCAGGCGTACGGCTTGAGGTAGCTGTCGACGAGCCGCCACCGGCTGCCCAGTCCCGAGGTCAGCTCCGCGGCGGACAGGTCGGTGCAGACCAGGCCGTCGAGGAGGCCCGTGAGCAGGGCGGTCGACGCGGTGGCGCCGTCGGCCGCGCGACGGGCGGCGGCGGCGCCGTGCCAGGCGCCCAGCCCGGTCCACAGGTTGCGGACCGTGCCGCCGCGCATCGGCACGGCCAGGGTCGCGGCCATCGGCGCCGAGCCGGCCAGCGCGACGGCGGTGGCGGTGGCAGCCGGGGGAAGGTCGTCGAGCAGCGCGGTGGCGACCGCCGCGGCGACCGGGCCGTGGATGCCGTGCGGGTGCAGGCCGGGCCGCAGGGTGGTGCCGACGCCGAACCGCATGCCGATCTCGTTGGCGACCAGGAAGATCTCGAAGAGCCGCCGGTCGTCGGCCCCGTTCGCGGCGGCGTGCAGCAGCACGGGCAGCGAGTGCGGCGCGGGGTGCGCCGTCGGCACCGGCGGCAGCCGGTGACCCTGCGGGTGGAAGGACCCGCCGGAGTCGGCGTCCAGCCAGGTCGCGGCCGTGCCGAGGGTGAGCAGCCGGCCGAACGGGAGGTCGGCGCCGACCGCCGGGCGCAGCGCGTCGCCGAGCGCCCGCACGGCCGGGTAGCGCAGGCCACCCAGCAGCGCACCGAGCGTGTCGAGCAGCAGCGCGCGGGTGAAGCGGACGACCTCGGCGGGCGCGTCGTCGATCCGGGTCCGGTGGGCGAACGCGGCGATCCGCGCGGTGTCGACTCCGGTCATCGTCCGTCCCCCGTCATCCCGTCGCGGACCGCCCGGCCCAGGTCGTCGAGCCGCTCCCACACCCCGTCGAGGGCGCCGGCCAGCACCACGCCGTCGACGCCGGCCGCGGCGAACGCGGCGAACCGGTCCGCGACCGCCCGCCGGTCCCCGGTCACCACGAACCGGTCGCGGACGAACCGGTCCGCGTCGGCCGGCCCGGCGCTGCCGGCCCGGGCGCCGGCGGTGCCGTGCCGCCGGTAGTCGTGCGCCTCGGCCACGGCGGCGACCCCGCCGCGCATCGCCTCCGGCACGTCGAACCAGTCCGGCGCCTGCGCCAGCCGGGCCGCGCACGAGCCGAGCACCGGCGCGGCGGCGGCCTCGGCGCCGGCCTCGTCGCCGGTCACCACCGCGCGGACGAACATCCAGACCGGCACGTCCGCCCGCGCCGAACGGGCCAGCGCCACCGCCCTGCCGACGATCGCCGGATCCGCGCCCGCGTCGACGAGGACGCCGCCGAGCCGGGCGGCGGTGGCCGCGATGGTGCGCGGCCCGGACGCGGCGCCGAGGAGCAGCGCCGACGCCGGCGTCAGCTCGCGCAACGTGTCGAGCGCCGACTCGTACGCCCGCAGCGGCGGCGGTGTCAGCCCCTCGTTGCGGACCGAGCTCTCGCCCCGGCCGACCACGGTGAGCAGCCGGCCCGGATGGTGCGCGTCGAGGGTGCGCACCGCGCCGGCCACCGTGGCCGGGTGCCGCAGCCCGAGGCTGAGCACGCACGGCCCGGCGAGGCGGGCCGGGGTGGCGGCGAGCACCCGCCCGGTCTCCACCAGGCAGTCGGGGAACAGCCGTGGACTGTCGGCCAGGGCGACCCCGTCGAGCCCCGCCGCGAGCGCGGCGCCGGCCAGGTCGACCGGGTCGGCCTCGCCCATCGGCCGGGCCACGTTCAGCACGATCATCGCAGCGCCTCGACGAGTCCGGCGACGTCAGGGCCGGCCGGCACGCCGTCGGGAAGCCCGTCGGAGACCACGGACAGGGTGTGGGCCAGCCCGCCGGGCATGCCGGTGATGCCCGCGTCCCAGGCGCGCAGGGCGAGCCAGGCGGCGGCCGGGTCGTGCCCGGGCACGACCCCGGGCGGACCGATCACCATCAGGCTCGCCGCGAGGTCCAGCAGCGCCGGCAGCTCGTGCGCCGGCACCCCGGCCAGCCGCGCCGCGCAGACGGTGGCGGTCAGCACACCGGTGCTCACCGGCGCGGTGGACGCCGACCACGCGGTCGCGGCGGCCAGCCCGGCGTCGACGGCGGCCGACAGCTCCGCCACCGTCCGCCGCCGGGCCGCGCCGACCGCGAGACCGGCGAGCGTCGGCCCGACGGCCGGCCCGAGCGCCGCGCACCGCTCGCCGTTCCACCGCAACGCGACGTACGTCTCCGCCCGCGTCCCGGCGCCGAACAGCGGGAACTCCCCGTCCGGGGTGCCGACCCGTGTCGCCCACGCGGCCAGGGAGCCCTCCGGCGGCGGTAGCGCGGCCAACCCGGCCAGCACGGCGTCGACAGTCATCCCCGGGTCACCTCGGTGCTGTCGGTGACCAGGTAGAACATGAACTTCGTGCGACCGGCCGGGCCGCGTTCCGCCGGCAGCGGATGCTCCTCGAACCAGCGCAGGTAGTTCGCGTACGCCTCCTCGTCGGCGTAGTGCATCTCGGCGATCCGATAGAACGACAGGCCCTCCGGCACCTGCGCCGTGCCGCCGGAGGCCTGCCGCACCGGGCGCAGCACCTTGTTGAAGACGATCCGGTCGAGGTGCGGGTTGGCCAGCAGGTCCGGCGCGTGCACCTCGAAGAGCCAGCGCTCGTACTCCTGCGGGCTGACGCCCTCCTCGATCTCGTAGCCGAGGATGGTCTTGATCATGCGCTTCCTCTCCTCACCGTCCACAGATGGGACTCGGCGCCCACGCCGAACCCCTCCAACCGCACCCGCGCCGGCTCGATCCGGACCCCGGCCAGCTCGGCGGCCACCTCGTCGTCGGTCCGCACGGGCGCTCGGGTGCAGCCGGCCGCCCGCTGCCGGGCCACCTCCCGCCGGTAGACCGCGAGCGTCCAGTCCGGGGGCATCACCGCCGCCGTCCCCCGCACGGCCACCGCGCGGGGTGGGAGCCGGCCGATGTCGAAGACGTGCGGCCGTTCGTTCGTCGCCCCCGGCGCCGGCGCGCCGACCCAGCAGACGAGCGTGTGCGGGTCCCGCCGCCACTGGTCGAGCCGCCGGTGGCCGGCGCGCTGCACCAGGCTGACCGACCAGTCCGGCTCCAGGAACGCGGTCATCGTGCGGCTCACCGGAAAACCGTCCTGGTCGATCGTGGTCACCTGCGCGAAGCCGGCCTCGCCGAGCACGAAGGCGTACGCGGCGGCGCGGGCGGTGGCGACGTCCATCAGCGGCTCCACGGCGCGAGGCGCCAGGTCGTCACGGTGGCCGGCGTGCGGCCGACCCGGGCGGCGAGTTCGGCGTGCGTGTACGCCCGGTCCGGCACGACCACGCCGCACACGTCGACGGTCACGCCGGGGCGGCGGAACGGGTACGGGTCCAGCCGGAGCACGCCCGGCTCCCGGACGCCCACGGTGATCCGCTCGACCGGGCCGAACGGGTTCGTGCGCACCGGCGGCAGCAGCACGTCCTCGGCCGGATGGTCGAGGGCGGCCAGTTGCGGACCCCAGGGCCGGGCCGGACCCGGCTCGGCGGTCGGCTGCGGCGGCATCACGCACAGGTAGAGCGAGAGCAGGTCCCACAGCTGCAACAGCTCGTAGTTGTGCCAGAGCCGGGTCTCGAACGCGGCCCGCGGCTCGGTCGCCGTCCAGGCCAGCCGCTTCGCCGCGATCCACCGCCGTTCCTCGGCGTCGACCGCCGCGTCCTGCGCGGCCCGGCCGTCGGCGCCGAGGTCCAGCCGGCCCCGGGCGCCCGGCGTCGACCACCGGCCCCGGTAGAGGCCGGTCCAGTGCATCCCGACCAGCACGCCGGCGTACACGTCGCCGAGCGCCACCCGCTCGACGCCCTGGCGGTAGAGCCGCACGTGCTCGGTCGCGTCGATCTCCAGGAAGTGCAGCGGCCGGCGCTCCAGCTCGTGCAGGAGCACCCGGGCGTCCCACGCCCGCCAGCCCTCGTCGTGCCGGGTGGCCGCGGTGCGCACCGGCGGGCCCGGCGTCGGCGGCTCGAACCGGTCGTTGCCCCACGCGGTCGCCAGCTCGCCGGCGACCCGGCCGTGTTCGACCTGCTCGACCAGGTGCAGCGCGCCGTCGCGCCGGGTGACGATCATGCCACCACCGCCGCCCGCAGCGCGGCGCCGAGCGAACGGGCGTCCCCGCCGGCGGCCAGCCCGTCGACCGCGGCGAGCACGGCGTCGGCGTGCCCGGGGAACCGGTGGTCGAGCAGCCGCCGGGCCTTCGTCCGCGAGGTGTCCCGGTCGAAGGCCCGCGTGCCGTCGCCGCGCGGCAGGTCGGCGGCGCCGGTCAGCTCGCTGCCGTCGGCGCGGACGACCCGGACCCGGGCCGGGCGACCGGCCGGATAGCCGGCGTCCAGCGCCGGGTCGTGCCGCACCTCGACCCGTGCCGCCAGGTCGCGCACCGGCGCCGAGCAGACCGTCGCCGTGGTCAGCGTGGTCTCGTCGAGCGCGCCGGTGAGCAACGCGACCGCGACCGAGGTGGGCACGCTGAACCGGGCGGCCAGCTCGCTGCCGGCGACCGTGTCGAACCGGGCCGCGTGCGCGAACGTGCGCACCTCGACGCGGTCCACGTCCGTGAGCGGGCCGGTCGCGGCCACGATGTCCGCCACCGCGTCGTTGACGCCGTGCAGGTGGGCGCAGGTGGGGTGCGCCTTGGTGTAGCCGGCCAGCACCTCGTGGCCGTGCTCCGGCCCGCCGGCCGACCAGTCGCGGGCGGCGACCGCCGCGAAGTGCCGCTCCAGCGCGCCGGGCAGCGGTTCCAGGCCGGCCACGGCCGCCGCGCCGAGGCTGGCGCCCAGCTGCACCGACGCGCCCAGGAACGCGTGCCCGCCGGTGCGGCCGGCGAAGACGGTCGCCGCGTCGCTGAGCAGCACGGCGGAACCGGCCAGTTCGATCGCGCGGCGCGCGGCGTCCACGTCGCCGGGGGCCAGCAGCCGGGCCACCCCGGCCGCCGCGCCGACCTGACCCCAGGTGCCGATGTCGTGTACGCCGTCCGGCGTGCCGCCCATCGCCCGGCCGACCCGGACCCCGACCTGGTAGCCGGCCAGCACCGACGACAGCAGCTCCGCGCCGGTCAGGTCCCGGTCCTCGGCGAGCGCCAGCACGGCCGGCACCACGTGCGACGCCGGATGCCCGCGGGCCGGCCGGTGCCCGTCCTGCAACTGGTCCGCCGCGATCGCGCTGCCGTTGAGGAACTGGGCGTCGCCGACGGGCCGCCGGTGCGGCGAACCCACCACCGTCGACGCGCCCGAGCCCGTGCAACCGGCTGCCAGCGCCCGCAGCTCGGCCCGCCCGCTGCCGAGCGCGGCGACCGCGACCGTGTCCGCGACCAGGTCGAGGACCCGGTCCCGCACGGCCGCCGGCGCGGACGCCCAGTCGGTGGCCGCGGCGGTCGCGGCGAGCCGCTCGATCATCCCCGCACCCGGGCCGTCAGGCCGGCCGACGTCCGGGGCGGGGGCCACGACCGGCACCACCGCGGCGACGTCCTCCCGGTCGGGCATCCGCGCGGCGGCCAGCTCCGCCGAACTGACGGCGTGCTCACGGGGCCACCGCCGCGAAGGGGCGGATCGGTGAGCCGGTGCCGCCGACGATGCGCAGCGGCGCCATCACGAAGACGAACGCGGTGAGCCCCTCGGCGGCGGCGTGCTCCAGGTTGAGGTGTTCGACGATGTGGATGCCGGCGTCGACGAGCAGCACCCGGTGCACGGGCAGCACGCTGTGCCCGACCCCCGGCCTGATCTGCTCGTACGCCGTGGTGTCCGAGCCGGTGGCGGCCACCCGCCGCGCGGCCAGCCACCCGGCGGCGTCGGTGGTGACGCCCGGCACGCCGGTGGCCTGCCCGAGATAGGTGGCCGCGTCGTCGAAGTGCCGGGCCCAGCCGGTGCGCACCAGCGCGACGTCGCCGGGGCCGGGTTCGGCCCCGGCCCGTTCGGCGGCGGCGGTCAGGTCGGCCGCGGTCACGCCGTAGCCGGCGGGCAGCACGTCGACCCCGTGCACGGCGGCCACGTCGAGCAGCACCCCGCGGGTGAGCAGCGCGGGGGTGTGTTCGGCGCCGAGCGCGGTGAACCGGCCGCCGGTCTGCGCCGCCGCGGCGTCCACGTCGCCGTGCAGCCGACCGTCATGGCTGACGTGGGAGAGCGCGTCGACGTGGGTGCCGACGTGCCCGCCGGTCACGATCATCTCGTTCGCCGCCGAGCCGCCGTCCGGGCGGACCATGTCGCCGTGCCGGCGGATCAGGCTCATCTGGAAGCCGGGGTGGTTCGGCGAGCACGGCATGCCCGTGAAGTGCGGGTGCCCGAGCTCGACGAGCCGTACCCCCGCGGTCACCGCGGCGAGCAGAGCGTCGTCCGTACGCGCCGGGCGGGCCTGCGGCTCGATGGTCAACTCGTTCCTCCTGGAGGCGGTTCGGACGGTTCGATCAGGTCGAGGACGAGCCGGGCCCGGCGGACCACCGCGGGGTCGACGAACCGGCCGTCGGCGTCGAGCACGGCCACCTCGCCGGCTTCCTCGGCGCGCGCGGCGGCGGAGACGACTGCCCGCGCGGCCGTCACCTCGCCGGCGGTCGGGGTGAAGACCTCGTGCACGACGGGGATCTGTCGGGGATGGACGACCGAGCGGCCGACGAAGCCGGCGGCCCGGGCCCGTTCGGTGCTGGCGCGCAGGCCGTCGAGGTCGGCGACGTCGGTGTAGACGCTCTGCACCGGGGAGGGGAGCCCGGCGGCCCGGGCCGCGACCACCACCCAGCCGCGTGCCCAGGCCAACCCGTCGTCGCCGGTCACCCGCAGGTCGGCCGAGAGATCGGCCTCGCCCAGCCCGAGCCCCGCGACCAGGGGGTGCGCGGTGGCCAGCTCGGTGGCCCGGGCCAGTCCGGCGGCGCTCTCCAGGAGGAGTTGCAGCGGCAGCCTCGCTCGGGTGGCGGCCTGGCGGATCACGTCCGGGTCCTCGCAGCGCGGCACCCGCAGGCCGGACAGGTCGAGTCCGGCCAGCGCGTCGATGTCGGCCTCGCCCCAGGGGCCGGCTGGGTCGTTCACGCGTACCCACACCTGCCGGTCGTGGCCGCCCTGGGCGGCCAGCCGCAGCGCGGTTTCCCGGGCCGTCGTCTTCGCCGCCGGCGGCACCGCGTCCTCCAGGTCGACGACCACCGCGTCGGCGCCGGCGGCGAGCGCCTTCGCCACCCGGTCGGCGCGGTGGCCGGGCACGTAGAGCCAGGATCGCGGCGTCACTTGGGCAGCCCGCCGGACCAGCCCAGCGCCCGGGAGATGCGGTCGGCGGCCTCCCGTACCAGCGGGCCGTAGCGTTCCCGGGCGGTCGCGTCGACCCGGTGCGCCGGGCCGCAGACCGAGAGGGCGCCGACGACCGCGCCGTCGATGCCGAAGACCGGCGCCGCGACCGAACCGGCGCCCTCCTGCCGCTCGCCGTCGGAGTGGGCGATCCCGGTCTCGCGGATCTCGCCGAGCCGGGTGCGGAGCAGGTCGCGGTCGGTCACGGTGCGGGCGGTCAGCGGCGGCAGCCCGGCGGCGAGCGCCGCCTCCCGCTCGGTGTCGGGCAGGAAGGCCAGGATGCAGGTGCTGGAGCTGCCGGCGTGCAGCGGGAAACGGCGGCCCACCTCGACCGTCATCTTGATTTCCCGGGTGGACTCGACCTGGTCGAGATAGACCCGGCCGCCGTGCACCCGGGCGGACACGGTCGTCGTCTCGCCGGTGGTCAGTTGCAGCTCGCGCAGGACGGGCATCGCGACGGTGCGCAGTTGGGACTCGCGCAGTGCGCGGGCGCCGAGGGCGGCGGCTGCCGGGCCGAGCTGGTAGCCGCGGCTCGCGGGATCGCTCACCAGCAGCCGGCGCTCGACGAGGGTCTGCAGGATCCGGTGCACGACCGCCTTGGACAGGTCGAGGCTGCGGGCGATCGCGGTGACCCCGAGGAAGTCCGGCCCGTCGGTGAACAGGAGGAGGACGTCGGCCACGCGGCTCGCCGTCTCGGTGCCCTGACTCTCTGCCACGTGTTCATCTCCAGACGCTGTTTCCGCCAGCGGAACACGATTCCAGCACTGACCAAGTAGATGGTCAACCCCCAAAAAAGCCTTCAAGCTGCGATGAAGAAGATTCTTCGACTAACCCTTGACCGGGTAGGCGGGCGGTGCCAGCATCATCCCCCATGTGATGTTCCGTGCTGCGGAACACGGTCACCCCCAGGAGCTGACGCCATGAGGAAGACCTGGACCCTGAGCCTCGCCCTGACCCTGCCGCTGGCCCTCGCCGCGTGCGGCGGGTCGGGACCCGCCGGCACGAGCAACGGTGGCGGTGCGCAGTCGGGCGGCACGATAAAGATCGGTTCCCTGCACCCGCTCAGCGGCGCGTCCGCGGCCGACGGGCAGCAGATGGACAACGGCGCCAAGCTGGCCGTGGAGGCCATCAACGACGCCGGCGGCATCAAGTCGCAGGGCGGTAAGAAGCTGGAACTGGTGAGTGCCGACACCCAGGGCAAGCCGGAGGTCGGCCAGAGCGAGGCGCAGCGCCTCATCTCCGACGGCGCGGTCGGCCTGGTCGGCACCTACCAGAGCGCGGTCACCGCGAACGTGTCCACGGTGGCCGAACGCAACAAGGTGCCGCTGGTGATCGACGTGTCGAGTGCGGACTCGATCCTGGCCCAGGGCTACAAGTACACGTTCCGGGTGCAGCCCAGCTCCACCGTGCTCGGCACCGCCGGAGCGCAGTTCCTCGACCAGGTGGCCAAGGCGGCCGGCCAGCCGGTCAAGACCGTGGCGGTGCTGCACGAGCAGGGCCCGTTCGGCACCGCCGTCCGGGACGCCTTCAAGGCCGAGGCGGAGAAGGCCGGCATCAAGGTCGGCCCGGCGATCGGCTACGACGCCGCGAACGTCTCCGACCTGACCACACAGGTCACCCAGGTCAAGGCCAGCGGCGCCGACGTGCTGATGGTGGCCGGCTACTACCGCGACGGCGTACTGGCGGCCAAGGCCGTCGCCACCGTGAAACCGCCGGCCCTCAACGCGGTCTACGGCGTCGCCAACGGCGCGTTCGACCTCCCGCAGTTCCCCAAGGAGGCGGGCGCCGCGGCCGAGGGTTTCTTCGACGCGAACTACCACGCCGACATGACCAACCCCGACATGCAGGCGCTGGCCAAGCTCTACCAGGAGCGCTACAACGATGAGATCCGCACCGGCGCGGTGCTCGCGTACGACTCGGTCCGGGTGATCGCCGACGCGCTGGAACGGTCCGGCGACGCCGAGCCGGCCAAGGTGCGCGACGCGATCGCCGAGGGTTCGGTGCCGACCCTGATCGCCGGCAACGGCCCGATCACGTTCGGCCCGACCGGGGAGAACGAGAACGCCACGCCGATCCTCATGCAGGTCCAGGGTGGCGTGGTCAAGCAGGTGTTCCCGACCGACAAGGCGGAGGCCAAGCCCGTCTACCCCGCCTTCAAGAACCAGTGACGTCGCCAGCCGACCAGGGCCACGTCGCCGCCGGCGGCGGCGACGTGGCGACCCTGGAGCCCGACGAGGTACGCGCGCCCGCCGGCCATGCCGTGCAGTGGCGACGGTACGCGCTGGTCGGCGCGCTCGTCGTGCTCGCGGTCGCGCTCGCCTACGTCCGCTCCGGCAGCGGGGTGGTCGTCGTCCAGGCGGTGGCCACCGGCGTTCTGATCGGCGGCGTCTACGGCCTGATCGCGATGGGCCTCACCCTGATCTTCGGCGTCCTCGACATCGTCAACTTCGCGCACGGCAGCTTCCTGGCGCTGGCCCTGTTCCTCACCTTCGGGCTGACCCAGGCCGGGCTGCATCCCTATCTCGCGCTCGCGGCCAGCGTGCCGGCGATGTTCCTGCTCGGTGTGCTGGTGCAGCGCGGCATCCTGGCCGGCGCGATGGGCAAGCCGCTGGAGAACCAGTTGCTGATCACGCTCGGCATCTCGCTGATCGCGGAGAACGCGCTGCTGCTGTTCTTCGGCGCCAACCCGCGCTCGGTGTCGCTTCCCGGCGACCGCGGCGTGCAGATCCTCGGGGCGGTGGCCAACCTGTCCCGGATCCTCGCCTTCGTCGGCGCGCTGCTCCTGGCCGGCCTGCTCTACCTGCTGCTGCAACGCACCCGGCTGGGCACGGCGATCCGCGCGGTGGCCGCCAACGACACCGGCGCGCAGCTCGTCGGCATCGACACCCGGGTGATCTACGCGGTGACCTTCGCGCTTGGCACCGCCTGCGCGGGCGCCGCCGGCACGCTCGTCGCGCCGCTCGTCACCATCGAGCCCACCACCGGCGCGCTGTTCAACATCGTGGCCTTCGTGGTGGTCGTGCTCGGCGGCATGGGCAACGTGGTCGGCGCGCTCGTCGGCGGCCTGGTCATCGGGCTGGCCGAGCAGCTCGGCGGCATCTACCTGCCCGGCCAGTCGCCGTTGCTGTCGGTGTTCATCGTCTTCGTGCTGGTGCTCTTCCTGCGTCCGCAGGGACTCTTCGGGAGGTCGGCATGACGACCACCACCGCCCCGCCGGCGCCGGAGGCCGCGACCGGCAAGCCGCTGCCCCGCCTGCCGTGGAACCGGCACCTGCTCGCCATCGCGGTGCTCGCCGTGCTGCTGGTGCCGTTGCCGCTGGTCCTGCCGCCGGCGCAGGCGTCGGTCGCGGTGCGGGTGCTCATCTTCGCGCTGATGAGCATCGGCTGGAACATGATGAGCGGCTTCGGCGGCCTGTTCAGCTTCGGGCACGCGGCCTACTTCGGCATCGGCGCGTACGCCGGCGCCTGGCTCCTGGTCGAGCGCCAGGTGTCGCCGTGGATCGGGATGCTCGTCGGCATGGTGCTCGCCGCCGCGTTCGCCACCCTGATCGGCTTCCTCGCGCTGCGTTACAAGCTGCGCGGCGCCTACTTCGCGCTTGCCACCTTCGCGTTCGCCGAGATGCTCCGGCTCTGGGCGACGAACAGCGACTTCGTCAACCGGGCGGTCGGCTACCACGTGCCGCTGCGCCCCGACGCCTCGTGGTGGTGGCTCCAGTTCGAGCCCAGCTCGCCGAACTACTTCTGGGTCGCGCTCGCGCTCACCGTCGCCGCGCTCGTGGTCAGCGTGCTGTACGTCCGCTCCCGGGCCGGGCAGTTCACCAAGGCGGCCCGCGACGACGAGGACGCCGCCGCCGCGGTCGGCATCCCGGTGATGCGCTACAAGCTGACGACCATGGCGCTCTCGGCCGCGATCACCGCGGTCGCCGGGACCTTCTACGTGCAGTACTTCCTGTTCATCGACCCCGACCTGGCGTTCGGGTCGAGCGTGTCGATCCAGGCGATCCTGCCCGCGGTGATCGGCGGCGTGGCGACCATCTGGGGCCCGGTGATCGGCTCGGTGGTGATGGGTCCGCTGAACGACGTGACGGCGACGTTGCTGCGCAACCCGCCGCCCGGGCTGGAGTTCCTCCAGGGCCGCAGCGGGCTCGACGTGATCGTCTACGGGGCCCTGCTGATCATCATCGTGCTGGTCCTGCCGAAGGGCATCTACGGAACGATCCGGCAAAGGTGGTCCCGACGATGACGCTGCTGCGGGTCGACAACATCTCCAAGTCGTTCAAGGGCCTGCGCGCGGTCGACGAGGTGAGCTTCGAGGTCGCCGAGGGCAGCATCCTC
Organism: Micromonospora sp. WMMD975; assembly: GCF_029581215.1. Classification (NCBI taxonomy): domain Bacteria; kingdom Bacillati; phylum Actinomycetota; class Actinomycetes; order Micromonosporales; family Micromonosporaceae; genus Micromonospora; species Micromonospora sp. WMMD975. The sequence goes on along the minus strand of NZ_CP120739.1, from coordinate 3,085,865 downwards.
GGCGTCATCGGGCCCAACGGCGCCGGCAAGACCACCATCTTCAACCTCATCGCGGGCGCGTTGCGGCCGGACTCCGGCCGGGTGCACCTGGCCGGTCGGGAGATCACCGGGCACTCGCCGCACCAGGTGACCGCCGCCGGCATGACCCGCACGTTCCAGCTGATGCGTCCGTTCCACTCGATGACCGTGCTGGAGAACGTCGCCGTCGCGGTGCTGGCCGGCGGCGCCGCCAAGCGGACCGCCCGGACCGCCGCCGCCGAGCTGATCGAGCGGGTCGGCCTCGGCCGGTGGCGCGACGCACCCACCGAGGGCCTGCCCACCGCCGCGCTCAAACGGTTGGAACTCGCCCGGGCGTTGGCCAGCAGGCCCCGCGTGCTGCTGCTGGACGAGGTGCTGGCCGGGCTGGTGCCGGCGGAGCGGGCGCCGGTGATGGAGCTGCTGGAACAGCTGCGCACCGCCGACGGCGTGACGCTCGTCTTCGTCGAGCACATCATGGCCGCCGTCATGCGGTTGTCGGACTCGGTGCTCGTGCTCGACCTGGGCCGGGTGCTCACCACCGGCGCGCCGGAGGAGGTGACCCGCGACCCGCGGGTCATCGAGGCATACCTCGGGGAGGACCCGCATGCTCACGCTTGAGGGGCTCAGCGCCGGCTACCACGGCCTGCAGATCCTGCACCAACTCGACCTGCGGGTCGCCGAGGGCGAGATCGTGGCGATCGTCGGCGCCAACGGCGCCGGCAAGACCACCACGCTCAAGGCGATCTCCGGGCTGATCAGGCCGACCGCGGGCACGATCACCTTCGACGGCCGGCGGGCCGACGGCGTACGCCCGAGCGAACTGGTCGGCCGCGGCCTGCTGCACGTGGCGGAGGGGCGGGCGCTGTTCGGGCCGCTCAGCGTCGAGGAGAACCTGCGGATGGGCGGCTGGACCCGGGGGCGCAAGCCGCTCGACGAGCCGCTGCGCGAGGTCTACGACCTGTTCCCGATCCTCGCCGAGCGGCGCGCCCAGGCCGCCGAGACGCTCAGCGGCGGGCAGCAGCAGATGCTCGCCATCGGCCGGGCGTTGATGGCCGGGCCGCGGCTGCTGCTGCTCGACGAGCCGTCCACCGGCCTGTCGCCGAAGCTGACCTGGACCGTGCTCGACGCGATCCGGGCGATCCGCGACCGGGGCGTCTCGGTGCTGCTGGTCGAGCAGAACGCCGCGCACGCGCTCAACCTGGCCGACCGGGCGTACGTGCTGGAGAGCGGCAGCCTGGTCCTCGACGGCCCGGGGCCGGAGCTGGCCCGCGACGACCGGGTCCGCGCCGCGTACCTGGGGCTCTGACGTGACCTCCACCGTGGCGGCCGTGGCCCGGCTCGGCGCCTGGACCGCCGGGCTGCGCTGGGCCGACGTCCCGGACGCCGCCCGCGACCAGCTCGGGCTGGTGCTGCTCGACTCGCTCGGCGTGACGGCGGTCGGCGCCCGGCAGGCCGAGCAGCGGGCGCTGGCCGCGGCGTGGCGGCCCGGCCCCGGGCCGGCGCCGCTCGTGGGCGGCGGCGCGACCACCACCGTGGAGGCCGCCGCCTGGCTCAACGCGACGGCGATGGCCCGGCTCGAACTCGACGAGGGACACAAGTACGCCAAGGGCCATCCGGCGGCGCACGGGCTGCCCGCGGTGCTCGCGCTCGCCGCCGACCTCGGCGCCCCCGGTCCGGAGACGATGACGGCGCTGCTCGCGGCCTACGAGGTGGCGGCCCGGTTCGGCCGGGCCACCAACCTGCGGTCCGGGCTGCATCCGCATGGCAGTTGGGGCGTCGCGGGCGCGGCGGCCGGCTGCGCGCGACTGCTCGGTCTGTCGGGCGAGGGCGTCGCCGCGGCGATCGACGCGGGCGCCGGCCTGCCGGTGGCCGGTCACTTCGCCAGCGCGCTCGACGGCAACCCGGTCCGGGACGCCTGGCTGGGCGCGTCCAACCTGTCCGGGCTGGCGGCGGCGCGGATGGCCGCCGCCGGTGTCGCCCGCAACACCGGCACGCCCGCGGTGTCGCTCGGTGACGTGCTCGGCCGGTTCGACCCGGCGCCGCTCACCGACGGGCTCGGCACGCGCTGGGACGTGCGGCTCGGCTATTTCAAACGGCACGCGGCGTGCTCGTTCACCCACCCGGCCGCCGACGCGGCCCTGCTGCTGCGCGCCGACGGGCTGGCCCTCGACACCGTCGAGGAGATCCTGGTCGAAACGCATTCGCTGGCCGGCGGACTGGCCCGGACGACCTGGGACAGCCGGCTGGCCGCGCTCTTCTCGACGCCGTTCGTGGTGGCCGCCGCGCTTGTGCACGGCGCCGTCGACCCGGCGGTCTCCGCCGAGGGCCGGCGCGACGACCCGCGGGTACGCGAGCTGGCCGGCAGGGTGGTGCTCCGGGTGGCCCCCGACCTCGACGCGCGGCTGCCCGACGAGCGGGCGGCCCGGGTGACCGTGCGCCGCGCCGGCGCGCCGCCCCGGGTGATCGAGGTGCCCAACCCGGTCGGCGACGCGGCCCACCACCCGATGGCCGAGGGTGACGTGCTCGCGTTGCTCGGCCGCCTGCTCGACGCCGACACCGTCGGGATCGTGCGCGAGGTTGCCGCCGGCCTGGCCGGCAGCGCCGACGTCGGGCCCGACCTGCGCCGGCTCGCCGAGATCTAGGAGAAGACCGTGCGGATCTACGCCGTGACCCCGATCCATGTCGATGCCGAGGAACTGGCCCGCCGGCAGGCGCGCTACGCCGCGCTCGCGCCGCCCGGCGTCGAGGTCGTGCTGCACGACCTCGGGCCGGACGCGCCGCGCGCCCTGGACACCGACGCGCAGGTACGCCGGAGTGAGGAACTCGTCGTCGCCGCGCTGCGCGGCGCGCCGGCCGGATTCGACGCGCTGCTGCCGGACTGCGTCCTCGACCCGGGTGTCGCGGACCTCGCCGGCACCCTGCCGGTGCCGGTCCTCGGGTTGCTCCGGCTCAGCCTCGGGTGGGCGGTGCTGACCGGCCGCCGGTGCGCGGCGGTGGCCCGCAACCGGGCGATCGCCGACGAGATGGTGGCCCGGGCCCGGGTCTACGGCTGGTCGGCCGACCTGCTCGGGGTCGAGGTGCTGGACCTGGACGTGCACGCGATCGCCGACACCGCCCGCTGGGCGGACGCGCTGGGCGGGGTCGTCGCGACGATGGCCGCGGACGGCGCGCGTACCGTGATCAACGGCTGCTCGGCGGTGGACGTGCCGGCCGGCGTCACCCTGCCGGCCCGGGTGGTGGATCCGACCGCGCTGGCGCTGCGGCTGATCGCCGCGGGGGAGGTGACTCCCTCATGACCGGGCCCGACCTCGTGGTGGCCGGCGCCGGCGGCGGCCTGGTGGCCGCCCTGCGCGCCGCGCAGCTCGGCCTCGACGTGCTGGTGGTGGAGGCCAGCGAGCACTTCCGCCGGGGCAACAACACCTCGATGTCGACCGCGATGATCCCGGGCGCCGGCTCGCGGTGGCAGCGGGCGGCCGGGATCGACGACTCGGCCGAGCGGTTCGCCGCGGACGTCGCATGCAAGACCAAGGGCCAGGGCGACCAGCGGCTCGCCCGCGCGCTCGGCGCGGTGAGCGCGGAGCTGGTCGAGTGGCTGACCGACCACGTCGGGCTGGAGCTGTCCCTGGTCACCGACTTCCACTACCCGGGCCACTCGGTCGACCGCTGCCACACCGTCGAGGGCCGGCACGGCACCGTCCTGCTCGACCACCTGGTCCAGCGGGTGAGCCGGGCCGGCATCGACCTGCTGGTGCCGGCCCGCCTGGTCGACGTGCTGGTGGACGACGACGGGGTGTCCGCCGCCGTGGTCGAGCGGCCGGACGGCACCCGGGAGGAGATCCCGACCCGGGCGGTGCTGCTGGCCACCAACGGCTACGGCGCGGACCGGGCGCTCGTCGCCGAGCACCTGCCGGAGATCGCCCGGGCGGTCTACCACGGCAGCGAGACGTCCCGCGGCGACGCGCTGCGGATCGGGGCCGCGCTCGGCGCGCAGAGCGCCTTCCTCGACGCCTACCAGGGGCACGCCGCGCTCTCGGCGAGCGCCGCGACGCTGGTCGGCTGGGCGACCGTGATGCACGGCGGCTTCCTGCTGGACGCCACCGGCCGGCGGTTCGGGGACGAGACCACCGGCTACTCCGAGTACGCCGCCGCGCTCGCGGCCCGCCCGGACGCGGCCGGCTGGCTGGTGCTCGACCGTCGGATCCACGACGCCTGCCTGGCGTTCACCGACTTCCGGCAGAGCGTGGAGTCCGGCGCGCTGCGGGAGGCGCCCGACGCCGCCGCCCTGGCGTCGGTGACCGGGCTGCCGGCCGAGGCGGTGGACGCGGAACTCGCCGAGACCGCCGCGGTGGCCCGGGGCGAGCGCGCCGACCGGTTCGGCCGCGCCTTCTTCGAGGCCCCGCTGGAGCCGCCGTACCTCGTCGCCCGGGTGGTGCCGGCGCTCTTCCACACCCAGGGCGGCCTGGTGGTCGACGAGCACGCCCGGGTGCTGCGCGGGGACGGCGGGCCGATCCCCGGGCTGTACGCCTCGGGCGGCGCCGCGGCCGGCATCTCCGGTCACGGCGCGGCCGGCTACCTCGCCGGCAACGGCCTGCTGCCCGCGCTCGGCCTCGCCTACCTCGCGGCGAACCACGTCGCGGCCACCGGGCAGTCCCGCACCACGCAAGCCCGAACCACGGAAGGAAGCGCATGAAACCGCTGGAGACTTTGATCAAGAACGTCACCGTGGTACGCCCCGACGCCGGCTCGCCGGACGGCGACCGGCTCGACATCGGCGTCGCCGGTGGCAAGGTGGTGCGGTTGGCGGCGGACATCCCGGCCGACGAGGCGCAGGTCGTGGTGGACGGTCGCGGCCGGTTCGCGTACCCGGGCGCGGTCGACGCGCACCAGCACTGGGGCATCTACAACCCGCTGGCCGAGGACACCGCCACGGAGAGCCGCGCCAGCGCGCAGGGCGGCGTCACCACCGGGCTCACCTACATGCGGACCGGGCAGTACTACCTCAACCGGGGCGGCTCGTACGCGGAGTTCTTCCCGCACGTGCTCGCCGCGTCGGAGGGCCGGTCGTTCATCGACTACGGTTTCCACCTCGCGCCGATGATGCGGGAGCACATCGACGAGATCCCGTCGATCGTGGAGAACTTCGGCGTCACCTCCTTCAAGATCTTCATGTTCTACGGCAGCCACGGGCTGCACGGGCGCTCCGCCGACCAGAGTTCGTTCCTGATGATCCCGCCGGACGAGCGCTACGACCTCGCGCACTTCGAGTTCGTGATGCGCGGCGTGCAGGCGGCGCGGGAGAAGCTGACCGAGGCCGCGCCGCACGTGTCGCTGTCGCTGCACTGCGAGACCGCCGAGATCATGACCGCCTACACCAGGCTGGTCGAGCAGGACGCGTCGCTGTCCGGCCTCGCCGCCTACAGCGCGTCGCGACCGCCGCACTCGGAGGGGCTCGCGGTGTCGATCGCGGCGTTCCTGGCCGACGAGACCGGCCTGCCCAACATCAACCTGCTGCACCTGTCCTCGCGCAAGGCGCTGCGGGCCGCGATGCTGATGGCGAAGACGTTCCCGCACGTCGACTTCCGCCGTGAGGTGACCATCGGGCACCTGCTGGCCGACGTGGACACCGCGCACGGTCTGGGCGGCAAGGTGAACCCGCCGCTGCGCCCGCGGGAGGACGTGGAGGCGCTCTGGGAGTACGTGCTCGACGGCAGCGTCGACTGGGTGGTCAGCGACCACGCGTGCTGCAAGGACGAGATGAAGTTCGGCGACCCGCGCGACGACGTCTTCGCCGCGAAGTCCGGCTTCGGCGGCGCCGAGTACCTGGTGCCCGGCCTGGTTTCCGAGGGGCGCAAGCGGGGGCTGTCGCACCAGCGGATCGCGCAGCTGATCGCCTGGAACCCGGCCCGCCGCTACGGCCTGCCCGGCAAGGGCACCATCGGGGTCGGCTTCGACGCCGACCTGTGCCTGGTGGAGAACGCCAGTTGGACCGTGCGCGCGGCCGACTCGGCGTCCACCCAGGAGTACACGCCGTTCGAGGGCTTCGAGATCGGCGCCCGGGTCACCGACACCTGGGTCCGGGGGCGGCGCGTGCTCGACGCCGGCAACGTCGTCGGCACGCCGAGCGGCCGTTACGTCCACCGTCCGTACCAGGGGTGACCATGTCCGACGGAACCGACGGGCCGCTCGTCGGCCTGCGCGTGCTCGACGTGTCGACGATCCTGGCCGGTCCGCTCGTGGCGCAGGTGCTCGGCGACTTCGGCGCCGAGGTGATCAAGATCGAACACCCGGGTCGCGGCGACGGCATGCGCGGGCACGGGCTGGCCAAGGACGACCAGCCGCTGTGGTGGAAGATGATCGCCCGCAACAAGCGGACGGTCGGGCTCTATCTCGGCGACCCGGCCGGAGCGGAGATCTTCCGGAAGCTCGCGGCCACCGCCGACGTGGTGATCGAGAACTTCCGGCCCGGCACGCTGGAGCGCTGGGGGCTCGGCTACGACGTGCTCTCCGCCGACAACCCGGGCCTGGTCCTGCTGCGGGTCACCGGCTTCGGCCAGTCCGGCCCGTACGCGGCGCGGCCGGCGTTCGGCACGCTCGTCGAGTCGATGAGCGGGTTCGCCCACCTGACCGGCGAGCCGGACGGCCCGCCGACGCTGCCGGCGTTCGGCCTGGCTGACTCGATCGCCGGCATGGCGGGTGCGGCGGCGGTCTCGATGGCGCTGTTCCAGCGGTCGAAGGACGGTCGCGGGCAGGAGATCGACCTCGACCTGCTCAGCCCGATCATGACCGCGGTCGGGCCGGGCGTGATCTACGCCGACCAGCTCGGCATCGACCAGCAGCGCACCGGCAACCGCTCGGCGAACAACGCGCCGCGCAACACCTACCGCACCGCCGACGGGCACTGGGTGGCCGTCTCCACGAGCGCCGGCAGTATCGCCCGGCGGGTGCTGACGCTCGTCGGCCACCCCGAGGTGATCGACGAACCCTGGTTCGCCACCGGACGCCAGCGGGCCCAGCACGCCGACCTGCTCGACGGTTACGTGGGGGAGTGGATCGGGGCGCGGACCCGCGACGAGGTGCTGCGCGAGTTCGCGGAGGCGGGGGCCGCGGTGGGTCCGGTCTACAAGCCGAGCGAGCTGCTCGACGACCCGCAGGTGCGGGCGCTGGAGCTGGTGACCACCGTGGACGACCCGGACCTGGGTCCGATCCGGATGCAGAACGCGCTGTGGCGGATGAGCCGCACACCGGGCCGGATCCGGTTCACCGGGCGGGCGTTGGGCGCCGACACCGACGCGGTGCTCGGCGACGAGCTGGGTCTGTCCCCGGCGGAGCTGGCGGCCCTGCGGGAGCGTGGCGTGCTCGGCTAGTTCCGCTGAGCGGAACGACGGGGCTCGATATTGACAGCCGGTATTACCAGCTCTAGCGTCATCTCCCCGGCCGTGGTCGGCAAGCCACGTTCCGCTCAGCGAAACACTGGAGGCATCGTGCTCCACAGGTTACGTCTCCGCACCGGACTGGCCGTCGTCGCCGGCCTCGTCGTCGCCGGTTCCCCCGGCCCCGCCCTCGCGCACGGCAAGCCCAACCCCCGACCCGACTGCTCCGCCGTCGCCGCCGGCAAGCTCAGTCGCGCCGTCGGCCAGCCGACGACCGTCACCTCCGCCACCACCGGCGCCACCGCGGCCGGCACGTCCTACTGCGACGTGCGGGCCGGCATCACGGTCCGCGCCCACGACCGCAGCACCTCGGTCGTCCAGCTCCGCCTCCAGGTGCCAACAGACTGGAACCGCCGCTACGTCCAACTGGGCGGCGGCGGCTTCTGCGGCAGCATCCCCACCGCCGGCACGTCCGGCGACGGCACCGTCGACCTCGGCTACGCGGTCGCTTCCGACGACACCGGGCACGTCGGCGGCGGCTCGGACGCCTCGTTCGCGTACGACGACACCGCCGCCCAGAACACCTGGGGCTACCTGTCCGAGCACCTGACCGCGCTGGCGGCCAAGGCGATCCTCAAGGCGGTGACCCGGCAGACGACCGCGTACGCCTACTTCGTCGGCTGCTCGACCGGCGGCCGGCAGGCCCTCATCGAGGCGCAGCGCTGGCCCGGCGACTTCGACGGGATCGTGGCCGGCGCGCCGGCCAACCGGCAGAACTACCTCGCGCCCCTCTCCCAGGGGACACGCGAGTTGCAGAACCGGGACGCCGACTTCCGGCAGATCGTCGACGCGTCCGCGGCGGCGGTGCTGGCCCGGGGCGTGCTGGCGGCCTGCGACGGGGTGGTCCGCGACGGCGTGGTCGACGACCCGCGTACCTGCCGGTTCGACCCGGCGACGGTGCTCTGCCCGGGCGGCACGGCCGCGCCGGACTGCCTCAGCGCCGCCCAGGTCGCGGTGGCGCGGAAGTGGTACGACAGTCCCCGCGACGACCGGGGTCGCGAGCTCTACCCGGGCGGGCTGCCGCTCGGCTCCGAGGGCGGCTGGGTCGGCGCCGACATCAGCACCTCGCCGACCGGGCTCAGCGGCGGTGGCGCGTACGCCGAGCAGGTCCTGCGCTACCTGGCGTTCCCGACCGATCCGGGGCCGACCTACTCGCTGCGGGACTTCGACCCGGGCCGGGACGCGGCCCGCCTGGCCGCGATGGCGAAGGTCTACAACGCCGACACCACGAACCTCGACGCGTTCCGCCGCGCGGGCGGCAAGTTGATGCTCTACCACGGCCTGGCCGACCCGCTGATCACCCCGTTCGGCACCATCCAGTACTACGAGGACGTGGTGCGGCGGTACGGCTCACTGGCCCGGACGCAGCAGTTCGCCCGGCTGTACCTGCTGCCCGGCGTCTACCACTGCGCCGGCGGTCCCGGTCCGGACCGGGTCGACTGGCTCGGCGCGATCCGCGCCTGGACCGAGCGGGGCCGGGCGCCGGCCTCGGTGCTGGCCGCCAAGGTGAGCGGCGGCGCGACCACAATGGAACGGCCGGTGTACGCGTACCCGCTGCGGGCCCGCTACGACGGCAGCGGCGACCCGAACGCGGCGGCCAACTGGCGGCCGGCGCCCGGCCCGCGCGGCCGGCGCTGACCGCTACCGCGGGGCCCGTGCGTCGCGCGCGGGCCCCGCGGCCGGTCTCAGGACAGGAGCAGGAACGTCGGCACCGCGATCAGGGCGCCGACGAGCGCGCCGGCCACCACCTGGCCGGTCGTGTGGTCACCCAGTCGGACCCGGGACCAGCCCACCAGGGCGACGAGCGCCAGCGCGGGGAGCAGCGCCGGCCCGAGCACGACGACGAGCACGGCCGTCGAACCGGCGACCACCGCGGCGTGCGCGCTGAGCTTCCACACCTGGTTGACCGCGGTGACGACGAGCAGCACCGCGAACATCACCACGACCATGGCGACGAGCGGCGCGGGCGCGCCGGCCACCACGAGCAGGGCGAGACCGACCAGGACGGAGAACATGCCGTAGACGAGCGGCATGCGGCGCTGCTCGCGTACCCCGATGTGGTGGTCGGTCAGCCGGCCCCGGCGGACGCTGACCCAGATGACGGCGTACGGGACGACGGAGCAGAACAGGACGGCGAGCAGGGCCCAGCCGAGACCGGCCGCGACGGCGGGCGCGGTGCTGTGCACCGCGATGACAAGCGGCATCACGGCCGCGAGAACGGCCGGCGCGCAGATCTCGGTGACGGCCCGGGCCACTCGGGCGGAGGCGGGGGCGGGCACGTGACGGGTCTACCTTCCGGACGGCTGCGGGCGTGGTGGGCGCGGCGGCGGACGCGGCGCCCGCGACGACCGTAGCGGTCAACGGTGACGAGATCGCACGGGCGACCTCGTAACCTGGTCGGTGGCGCCGAGGTCGTCGGTGGCCGGTCGCAAGCCGGGCCCGGCGCAGCAGGGCCGACGGCTGGACCGTGATCCGTCTACGCCCTCAGGTTCGTAGGCGCTCACGGGCGATCCCGCCGGCACCGAAGACGCGTCGGACACCCATACCGTTCCACCCATCGCGGGTGCCGGGCGCGGGCGGGGCTGGGCGCGCGGGCGGGGGCGGCCGTCGCCGGGGGATCGCGGGGCGGTGTTCCTGAGCGCCGTGCGACACGCCGAACGCGAAGAATTTTTTCGTCGGGCGAGCGTGCCGTCGTCGCGGCCGGGGGCCGACACCGCCCGCGTCGTCCGCATCCCGCCGCTCAACTGGTGCAACGTTGAAAACTTGACCCTGAATAGGGCTCCGTCATTAGCGCCCGGACCCGCCCGATCGGCCTCCTGATCATCCGCTTCCCGACAGCCGAGAGTTTGCGGAATGGCTGTCGGGCGTTGCAGAATGAGTGCTGTCCGCAGATGTCGGGGGATCCACTGCGGTTGACGAACTTAAGGATCGTAAAGGTCTTGGGGGAGTGGGTAGATGATCTCTGCGGTGTGGTCGTAGCGGGGTAAATCCCGACACTTGGTGACACAGCACAGTGTGTGACCTGGCCACTTTCTAGATCAACCTGACCGGCGGAATGAGTTGCTCGTGTGGCATTTCCGCTTCGCCACACCTTCTGCCTAATGGTGAATGGGCGGCATTGGGCTTCGACGGCCCGGCTGAATGGTGCGCCGGGCTGCCCTGTCGGATCGTGAACAAGCCCGTCGCCTGCCAGTTTCCAGCCGAGGGGAATTTGAATTGCGACAGCTAGCGAACTGCGTCCAGAATGAATACGCTGCGTCGTTTTCCCAGCATCGTATGTGGTTCCTGGATCGGTTGGACTCAGGCCACGGCACCGCGTACGTCACGACCCCGATGTGGCGGGTGCACGGCCCGCTCGACCGGGCGCGACTCCAGGCCGCGCTCGACACGGTGGTCGCCCGGCACGACGTGCTGCGCGCGGTCTTCCTGGAACGCGACGGCACGCCCCGGGTCGTCCTGACCCCGTCGGTCGACCTCACCATCGACTGGCGGGACGCCACCTCGGCCGACGAGATCGCCCGGCAGGCCGGCGCCGAGGCCGAGCGGCCGTTCGACCTGACCACCGGTCCGCTGCTGCGGGTGGTCGCCTGGCGGCTCACCGACACCGAGCACGTGCTGCTGGCCGCGACGCACCACATCGTCTCCGACGGCTGGTCGGTGGGCCTGCTGGCCCGCGAGCTGGCCACCGCGTACGCCGGGGAACCGCTGCCCGACCTGCCCGTCCGGTACGTCGACTTCGCCCAGACGCAGCGTCGGGAACTCGACGGTGACCGGCTCGCCGCCGACCTGGACCACTGGCGGCGCCAGCTCGCCGGCCTGCCCGCGCTGACCCTGCCCACCGACCGGCCGCGCCCGGAGCATCCCTCCCACGCGGCGGCGACGACCGAGTTCGTCCTCGGCCCGGACCTGGTGGCCGGGCTGCACCGGCTCGGCCGGGAGCACGGCGTCACGCTCTACATGACGCTGCTGGCCGCCTTCCAGGTGCTGCTGTCCCGGTGGAGCGGGCAGCGTGACTTCGGCATCGGCTCGCCGGTGGCCGGCCGGAACTCCCCGGAGGTGGAGAACCTCATCGGCCTGTTCGTCAACACCGTGGTCCTGCGGGCCCGCCTGGCCGGCGACCCGACCTTCGCCGAACTGCTCGCCCGGGTCCGCGATGACGCCCTCGACGCCCTCGACCACCAGGAGGTCCCGTACGAACGGGTGGTCCAGGAGCTGCGCCCCGACCGGCCGGACACCGACTCGCTCATCGACGCCTGGTTCGCCATGCAGAACGTGCCCGGCGACGGCCCGTCGGCCGGCCCGCTGCGCTTCACCGACTTCGAGGTCGACCGGCCCAAGGCGCTGTTCGCGGTGTCGCTGTTCGCCCAGCCTCGCGGCGACGAACTGGCGATGACAGTCGTCTACCGTTCGGACCTGTTCGACGCGGCGACCGTCGACCGCCTGGCGCGGCGGTGCCGGGAGTTGCTGGCGGCCGTGGTGGCCGATCCGGGGATCCGGGTCGGTGCGGTGGAGCTGCCGGCGGACGAGACGGCGGTGCTGCGACGGTTCGGCGCGGCCGAGGTGACCGGCCGGGTGGTCGACCCGGTGGCAGCCCTCACCGACCGGGTCCGGCGGGACGGTGCCGCCGCTGCCGCCCTGACCGGCGACGCGACGGTCAGCTACGCGGAGCTGAACGCGCGGGCCAACCGGGTCGCGTGGTGGCTGCGGGAGCGGGGGGTGAGGCCGGAGAGTCCGGTCGGGATCCGGTTGCCGCGCGGGGTGGACATGCTCGCCGCCGTGCTCGGGGTGCTGAAGGCCGGCGGGGCGTACGTGCCGCTGGACCCGGCCTGGCCGGCCGAGCGCGTCGACGTCGTCCGCGCCGACGCCGGCCTCGACATCCTGCTCGACGGGCCGCTGCCGGACGGCGGCCGGGACGACGACCCGGCGGTGGCGGTGGATCCGGCGCAGTTGGCGTACGTGATCTACACGTCGGGGTCGACGGGTCGGCCGAAGGGGGTCGGGGTGTCGCGGGGGGCGATGGCGGCGCACGTGTCGCGGATGCGGCGGCGGTTCGGGCTGGGTCCGGCCGACCGGGTGTTGCAGTTCGCCGCGCTGGCGTTCGACGCCTCGATCGACCAGATATTCCCGGCGCTGTCCTGCGGCGCGGCGCTCGTGCTGCCCGAACAAGGCCTCGTCGCGCCCGCCACGCTGCTGCCGCTGCTGGACCGGCACGGCGTCACGCTCGTCAACCTGCCGCCGGCGTACTTCGGCGAGCTGGTCGCCGAACTGACCGAGCGGGGCGGGACGGTGCCGCGCGCGCTGCGGACGGTGGTGCTCGGCGGTGACGTCGTCCGACCCGCCGACGTGGACCGCTTCGGCACGTGCTGCCCCGACGTGGCGGTGCTCAACGCGTACGGGCCGACCGAGACCACCGTCACCACGACGGTCGCCGAGGTCCCGTGCGGCCTCAGCGGCGCCGTGCCGATCGGCCGCGCCCTCGCCGACCGCGACCTGTACGTGCTCGACGCCGCGCTGCGCGACGTGCCGGTGGGCGCGGTGGGTGAGCTGTTCGTCGGCGGCACGCAGCTCGCGCGCGGCTATCTGGGCCGCCCGGGGCTGACCGGCGAGCGGTTCGTGCCGGACCCGTACGGGCGGACACCCGGCGGCCGGTTGTACCGGACCGGGGACCTGGTGCGGTGGCGGCCGGACGGGCAGGTGGAGTTCCACGGTCGGGCCGACGGCCAGGTGAAGGTGCGCGGGTTCCGGGTGGAGGTCGGTGAGGTCGAGGCCCGGCTGCGGGAGCACCCGGGCGTGCGGGACGCGGTGGTGGTCGCCTGGCAGGACCGGCTGGTGGCCTACCTGACCGGCGACGGCGTCACCGGCGCGCAGGCGCGGGAGCGGCTGGCCGAACGGCTGCCGGAGTTCATGGTGCCGGCCGTGGTGGTGGTGCTCGACGAGTTGCCGCGCACCGTCGGCGGCAAGGTGGACCGGGGCCGCCTGCCCGACCCGGAGGGACACCGCCCGGAGGTGACCGACGGCTTCACCGAGCCGCGCACCCCGACCGAGGAGACGATCGCGGACGTGTGGCGGCAGGTGCTGCGGGTCGACCGGATCGGCGTCCACGACAACTTCTTCGACCTGGGCGGCCACTCGCTGCTCGCCACGCTCGCGGTGGCCCGGCTGGTGAAGGCGCTCGACCGGCCGGTCGACGTCCGGTCCTTCTTCGCCCACCCGACCATCGCCGAGTTCGCCGCCGCCCTGCCACCGGCCGCCGCCGGCCCCGGCCCCGAGCCCGCGCCCGCGATCACCCGGCTGCGCCGCAGCGGCGACTTCCCGCTCTCCTTCGCCCAGGAACGGATGTGGTTCCTCAACCGGCTGGAGCCGGACGCGCCCGACTACATGGCGGCGCTGGCCTGGCGGGTGGACGGGCCGCTCGACCGGGGTCGGCTCGACCGGGCCCTGCGGCAGCTCGTCGACCGGCACGAGTCGCTGCGGACCACCTTCCCGGTGGTCGACACGGCGCCGACGCAGCGGGTCGCCGCCGCCGGCGAGGTGGCCGCCGACTGGCACGACGTGACCGCGGAGACCGACCCGTACGCCACCGCCGTGGCCCGGGCCGGGGCGGAGCTGCACCGCCCGTTCGACCTGGCCGCCGGCCCGCTGTTCCGGGCCCTGGTCTGGCGGCTCGGGCCGGCGGACCACCTGCTGGTGCTGGCCATGCACCACATCGTCTCGGACGGCTGGTCGATGGGCGTGCTGGTGCGCGAGCTGGGCGCCGCGTACGCCGGCGAGGCCCTGCCGGAGCTGCCGGTGCAGTACGCCGACTACGCCGGCTGGCAGCGTCGGGAACTCACAGGTGACCGACTCGCCACCGAGCTGGGGCACTGGCGCGAACGGCTGGCCGACCTGCCGGCGCTCGAACTGCCCACCGACCGTCCCCGGCCCGCCCGCCCCTCCTGGGCCGGCGCGACCCACGAGTTCACCCTGGACCCCGAGCTGGTGGCCGGGCTGGAACGGCTGGGCCGCCGGCACGGCGCGACGCTCTACATGACGCTGCTGGCGGCGTTCCAGGCGCTGTTGTCCCGGTGGACCGGGCAGCACGACTTCGGCGTCGGGGTGCCGGTGGCCGGACGTACCCGGCCCGAGGTGGAGAACGTCATCGGGTTCTTCGTCAACACCCTCGTCATGCGCGCCGACACCGGCGGCGACCCGACCTTCGCCGAGTTGCTGGGCCGGGTGCGGGACCGGGCGCTCGACGCCTACCAGTACCAGGAGCTGCCCTTCGAGCGGGTGGTGGAGGAGCTACGGCCGGACCGGGAGTCCGGCCGGTCCCCGCTGTTCCAGGTCATGTTCGACCTGGAGGCGCGGGCGATCGCCGCGCCCCGGCTCGGCGCCGCCCGGCTGCGTCCCGCCGAGATCCCGTTCGACGTCACCAAGTTCGACCTGATGGTCACGTTCACCACCGAACCCGGCGCGGCCGGCGGGTTCGTGCAGTACCGCACGGACCTGTTCGACGCGGCCACCATCGACCGGCTGGTGCGGCGGGGTCAGGAACTGCTCGCCGCGGTGGCCGCCGCGCCGGACACCCGGCTCGGCGCGACCGCGCTGCCGGCCGACGAGACCGCCCTGCTGCGGCGCTTCGGCGCGGCCGAGACGCCCGGCCGGGTGACCGACCCGGCGGTGGCGTTCGAGGGCCGGGCCCGCCGGGATCCGGGCGCGCTCGCCGCGATCGCCGCCGACGGCGTCCTGTCGTACGCGGAGCTGAACGCGCGGGCCAACCGGGTCGCGTGGTGGCTGCGGGCGCGGGGCGTGCGGGCGGAGACGCCGGTGGTGGTCCGCCTGCCGCGCGGGGTGGACATGCTCGCCGCCGTGCTCGGGGTGCTGAAGGCCGGCGGGGCGTACGTGCCCGTCGACCCAACGTGGCCGGCCGAGCGGGCCGACCTGGTCACCGCCGACGTGGGCGCGTCCGTGGTGCTGGACGGGCCGCTGCCGGACGGTGGCCGGGAGGACGACCCGGCGGTGGCGGTGGATCCGGCGCAGTTGGCGTACGTGATCTACACGTCGGGGTCGACGGGTCGGCCGAAGGGGGTCGGGGTGTCGCGGGGGGCGATGGCGGCGCACGTGTCGCGGATGCGGCGGCGGTTCGGGCTGGGTCCGGCCGACCGGGTGTTGCAGTTCGCCGCGCTGGCGTTCGACGCCTCGATCGAGCAGATATTCCCGGCGCTGTCCTGCGGCGCGGCGCTGGTGCTGCCCGAGCACGGGCTGGTCGCGCCGGCCCAGATCGTCGCCGACGTGGAACGCCACCGGGTGACCGTGATGGAGGTGGTCCCCGGCTACCTCACCGAGCTGATCGCCGAGGTCACCGGCGACGGCACCACCGCGCCCACCTGGAGTCCGGCCCGGCTGCGGCTGCTGGTGCTCGGCGGGGACGCGGTCCGCCCCGCGGACCTGGCGTGGTGGCGCCGGCACCACCCGGACGTGTCAGTGGTCAACACGTACGGACCGACCGAGACCACGATCAGCGCCACCGTCTACGACGTGCCGGCCGACGTGGACGGCGTCGTGCCGATCGGCCGCGCGGTGGGGGACCGGGCGCTGTACGTGCTCGACGGTGACCTCGCCGAGGTGCCGGTGGGCGCGGTCGGCGAGCTGTTCGTCGGCGGCACCCAACTCGCCCGGGGCTACCTGGGCCGCCCGGGGCTGACCGGCGAGCGGTTCGTGCCGGACCCGTACGGGCCGGAGCCCGGCGGCCGGCTGTACCGGACCGGGGACCTGGTCCGCTGGCGGGCCGACGGGCAGGTGGAGTTCCACGGCCGGGCCGACGGCCAGGTAAAGGTGCGCGGGTTCCGGGTGGAGGTGGGCGAGGTCGAGGCCCGGCTGCGGGAGCACCCGGGCGTGCGGGACGCGGTGGTGGTCGCCTGGCAGGACCGGCTGGTGGCCTACCTGACCGGCGACGGCGTCACCGGCGCGCAGGTGCGGGACCGGCTGGCCGAACGGCTGCCCGGATTCATGGTGCCGGCCGTGCTGATCGTCCTCGACGAGCTGCCGCGCACCGTCGGCGGCAAGGTCGACCGGGACCGGCTGCCCGACCCGGCCGGACACCGGCCGGCGCCCGCCGCCGACGCGGAACCGCCGCGCACCCCGACCGAGGAGACGGTCGCCGACATCTGGCGGCAGGTCCTGCGGGTCGACCGGATCGGCATCCACGACAACTTCTTCCACCTGGGCGGCCACTCCCTGCTCGCCACCCGGGTCGCCATCCGGCTGCGCGCGGCCTTCGGCTGCGAGGTGGCCGTCCGCACCCTCTTCGAGGAGCCCACCGTGGCCCGGCTCGCCGCCGCCGTCGAGGACCGGCTGATGGCCGAGATCGCGGCGATGAGCAGCGAGGACGTCGAGCAGGCACTGAAGGAGCAGAACCAGTGAGCACGATCCACGGATTGGTCGAGGCACAGGTCCGGCGTACCCCGGACGCGGTCGCCCTGGAGTTCGAGGGCGCGGAGCTGACCTACCGCGACCTGGACCGGCGGGCCAACCGGCTCGCCCACGCCCTGCGCCGGGCCGGCGCCGGTCCGGAGACGGTGGTCGCCGTCGGCGCCCAGCGGTCCCTGGACCTGCTGGTCACGCTGCTCGGCGTGCTCAAGAGCGGCGCCGCCTACCTGCCGCTGGACCTGGAGCTGCCCACCGACCGGCTGACCTACATGGCCGGTCAGGGCGGCGCGAAAGTCCTGGTCCGCGGCCCGGGCATGGACGTCGACCTGGGCCTGCCCGGCCTGCCCGAGCTGACGCTCGCCGACACCGGGGCAGAGTCCGACGAGCCGTGCGACGTCGCCGTCGACGGGCGCAACGCCTGCTACGTCATGTACACCTCCGGTTCGACCGGCCGGCCCAAGGGCGTGGTGGTCGAGCACCGGGGCGTGGTCAACCGGCTGCGCTGGGGCCAGCACGAGTACGGCATGACCTCCGACGAGCGGGTGCTCCAGAAGACCCCGTACGCCTTCGACGTGTCGGTGCACGAGCTGTTCTGGCCGCTGATGGTCGGCGCCCGGCTGGTCATCGCCCGGCCCGGCGGGCACCGGGACACCCGCTACCTGGTGGAGACCATCAGGCGGCGCGGCATCACCAGCGCGCACTTCATCCCGACCATGCTGGCCCTGTTCGTCGGCGAACCCGGCGTCGCCGACTGCCACAGCCTGCGCCGGATCCTGGCCAGCGGCGAGGCGCTCCCCACCGACCTGCAGAACCGGGTGCTGCGCGCCCTGCCCGACGTCGAGCTGCACAACCTCTACGGCCCGACCGAAGCCTCCATCGAGGTCAGCGCGTGGGCCTGCCAACCGGAGTGGTCCGGGGCGAGCGTGCCGATCGGCGCGGCCGTCGACCACACCCAACTGCACATCCTCGACGCCGAGCTGCGCCCGGCACCGGGCGACGGCCCGGGGGAGCTGTACCTGGCCGGGGTGCAGCTCGCGCGCGGCTACCTCGGCCAGCCCGGCCTGACCGCCGAGCGGTTCCTGCCCGACCCGTACGGCGAGCCGGGCGGGCGGATGTACCGCAGCGGCGACCTCGCCGGCTGGCACCGCCCCGGCGTGGTCGACTACCTGGGCCGGGTCGACGAGCAGCTCAAGCTCGCCGGCAACCGGGTGGAGCTGGGCGAGATCCAGGCGGTGCTCGACGACCAGCCGGGCGTCCGCGCCTCGGTGGTGGTGGCCACCGGCGAGGCCGCCGAGAAGCGGCTCGTCGCGTACGTCGTGGGGGACCGGCCGGACCTGGACGCGCTGCGGGACCGGCTGGCCGAACGGCTGCCCGGCTACATGGTGCCGTCGACGTTCGTGCCGCTGGCCGAACTGCCGCTGACCCCGAGCGGGAAACTGGACCGCAAGGCGCTGCCCGCGCCGGACCGGCCCGACCTGGCGGTGGCGTACCGGGCCCCGGAGAACCCGGCGCAGGAACGCCTCGCCAAGGTCTGGACCGACGTGTTCGGGGTGGCCCGGGTCGGTGTCGACGACACCTTCTTCGCCCTCGGCGGGCACTCGCTGCTGGCCGTGCGGCTGATCGCCCGCCTCCGCGAGGAACTGGGCGTCGAGGTGTCCATCCGGGACCTGTTCGGCGGGCTGACCGTCGCCGACCTGGCCGAGGCCGTCACCGCCGCGCCCGACGGGGACACCGCGCCGGCGCTCGTGGCCGGCGGCGACGACGCGCCCGCGGTGGCCTCGTTCGGCCAGGAACGGCTGCTGTTCCTCCAGCGGATCCACCCGGACAGCCCCAGCTACGTCATCCCGGTCGCCTGGCGGGTCGACGGTCACCTCGACGAGACCACCCTGCGCCGGGCCCTGCACCGGCTCGCCGTGCGGCACGACGCGCTGCGGACCCGGTTCGCCGGCGACGTGCCGGTGGTGGATCCGGAACCGGCGGTGGAGCTGGCCCGGGTGGACGCGGACACCTGGACCGACGAGTTGGCGGCGGCCCGCATCCGCGAGCCGTTCGACCTGGCCACCGGGCCGCTGTGGCGGGCCACGCTGGTCCGCCTGCCCGACCACGACGTGCTGCTGCTGGTGCTGCACCACGTCGTCGCCGACGGCTGGTCGCTCGGCGTGGTCGCCCGCGAACTCGGCGACCTCTACGCCGGCGCGACGCCACCCGCGCCGCCGGTGCGGTACGCCGACTTCGCCCGCTGGCAGCGCGCCGACCTCGACCCGGGTCGGCTCGCCGCGGAGCTGGACTGGTGGCGGGACGCCCTGGCCGGCGTACCCGCGCTGGAACTGCCCACCGACCGGCCCCGCCCGGCGGTGCTCGGCGCGGACGGCGCCACCCACCGCTTCGCGCTGCCGCCGGACGCGCTGCGCCGGCTCGCCGCGTTCGCCCAGGAGCAGCGGACCACGGTGCACACGGTGCTGCTGGCGGTGTTCCAGGCGCTGCTGGGCCGGTGGAGCGGGCAGCACGACTTCGCCGTCGGCACGCCGGTGGCCGGCCGGTCCCGCGCCGAGGTGGAGAACGTCGTCGGCTTCTTCGTCAACACGCTCGCGGTGCGGGCCGACCTGACCGGCGACCCGACCCTGACCGAGCTGGTCGGGCGGGTCCGGGAGGCCACCCTCGGTGCCTACGAACACCAGGACGTGCCGTTCGAACAGGTGGTCGCGGAGCTGCGCCCCGAGCGCGACCTCAGCCGGACACCCGTCTACCAGACCATGTTCGCGTTGCGGGACACCGCGGTCACCGCGCTGCGGCTGCCCGGCCGGACCGTCACCGAGCTGCCGCTGGGCTGGCGGACCGCCAAGTTCGACCTCACCCTCTTCGTCGACGAGGCGCCGGACGGGACCCGGACCGGCCTGTTCGAGTACGCCACCGACCTGTTCGGCCCGGCCACCGTGGCGCGGCTCGCCGAGGCGTACGTCCGGCTGCTCGACGCGCTGGCCGGCGACCCGGGCAGCCGGTTCGGCGACTGGCCGGTGCTCGACCCCGCGCAGCGCGACGCCCTGCTGGCGGCGGGCACCGCGGCGACACCGGCGCTGCCCACCCGACCGCTGCACCACCTCGTCGCCGACCGGGTCACCGCCGATCCCGCCCGACCCGCCGTGGTCGACGGCGCGACCGTCTGGACGTACGCGGAGCTGGACCGGCGGGCCAACCAGCTCGCCCACCACCTGGTCGACCTCGGGGTGGGCCCGGAGACCGTGGTGGCGGTCAGCCTGCCGCGCGGGGCCGAACTGGTCCGCGCGCAGCTCGCCGTGCTCCGGGCCGGCGGCGCCTACCTGCCGCTGGACGCCGACCAGCCGGCCGAGCGCAGCCGGCACATGGTCGCCGGCGCCGGCGCCGCCCTGCTGGTCACCGTCGCCGGGCACCACGACGGCGCGGGGCTGGACTGCCGCGTCGTCGACCTGGTCCGGGACGCCGCCGATGTGGACCGGCGACCGGCGGCCGACCCGGCGGTCGCGGTCGACCCTGGGCAGCTCGGCTTCGTGGTGCACACCTCCGGCTCCACCGGCCGCCCGAAGGGCATCGGCATCACTCACCGGGGCCTGGTCCGCACCGTCCACGACGGCGGATACCTGGACCTGACGCCGGAGGACCGGGTGGCGTTCGCCGCCAACCCGATCTTCGACGCGGCCACGTTCGAGGTCTGGGCCACCCTGGTCGCCGGCGCGACGATCGTGGTCACCCCGCCCGACGTGGCGCTCTCCACCGCCGCGCTCGCCGAGCACCTGGCGCGGCACCGGGTCACCACGCTGTTCCTCACCACCGCGCTGTTCCACCAGGTCGCCCGGGAACGCCCGGACGCCCTGCGCGGGCTGCGGCACGTGCTCTTCGGCGGCGAGGCCGCCGACCCGGCCACCGTGGACGCGCTGCTCGCCCACGTCGGTCCCGACCGGCTGCGGCACATGTACGGCCCGGCCGAGTGCACCACGTTCGCCACCTGGCACCCGGTGACCGCGCCGACCGGCGACGCCGGCCGGGTGCCGATCGGCCGGCCCATCCACCACACCACGGCCTACGTGGTGGACCGGGAGCTGCGGCCCGTCCCGGTCGGGGTGGTCGGCGAGCTGCTGCTCGGCGGCGCCGGACTGGCCCGGGGGTACGTCGGCGCGCCGGCCCGCACCGCCGAGCGGTTCCTGCCCGACCCGTTCGGCGCGCCGGGCGGCCGGGTCTACCGCACCGGCGACCTGGTGCGGTGGACCGTCGACGGGGCGCTGGGGTTCGTCGGCCGCGCCGACGGGCAGGTGAAGGTCCGTGGCTTCCGGGTGGAGCCGGGCGAGGTAGAGACGGCGGCCCGCCGCCACCCGGCGGTCCGGGACGCGGTGGTGCTCGCCCGGCCGGACCGCGCCGGCGCGCTGAGCCTCGTCGCGTACGTCGCCGCCGACCCGACGGAGCTGGGCGACCTGCGGGCGTACCTGGGGCGGACGCTGCCGGCGTACCTGGTGCCGGCCGCCGTGGTGGTCCTCGACGAGCTACCGCTGACCGGCAACGGCAAGGTCGACCGGGCCGCCCTGCCCGAGCCGACGTACGCCACCGGGGCGGGCCGGCGGGAGCCGGCGACGGAACGGGAACGCCAGCTCGCGGAGATCTTCACCGAGGTGCTCGGCGTCGCCGACCCGGGCATGGACGACGACTTCTTCGCCCTCGGCGGGCACTCGCTGCTGGCCATCAGGGTGGTCGGCGCGGTGGCCGCCCGCACCGGCCGGGAGATCACCTTCCGGGATCTGTTCACCGCCCGCAGCATCGCCGGGCTGGCCCGCCTGCTCGCCGACGCCGACCCGGTGCTCGCCCCGATCAGCCGGGGCGAGGAGACCGCCGGGCTGCCCGTCTCCTTCGGACAGGAACGGCTGGTCTTCCTGGACCGGCTGGAGGGCGCCGGGGCGGCGTACACCGTTCCGCTGGCCTGGCGGTTGACCGGGCCGGTGGACGCCGACCGGCTGGCCGCCGCGCTTGATGCGCTCGTCGACCGGCACGAGTCGCTGCGGACCCGGTTCACGCTTGTCGACGGCGTGGTCCGGCAGGACGTCACGCCCGGCTGGGCGGGCCTGGAGCGGCGCGACGCGGCCACCGTGGCCGCCGCGGAGGCCGACCTGGCCGACGTGGCCCGCCGGCCGTTCGACCTGACCACCGGGCCGCTGTTCCGGGCCGTCCTGTGGCGGGCCGGCGACACCCACCTGCTGCTGCTCGCCATGCACCACGCGGTCTCCGACGGCTGGTCGGCGGCGGTGCTGGTGCGCGAGTTGGAGGCCGGCTACGACGGGGTGGACGTGCCCCGCCCGCCGGTGCGCTACGCCGACTTCGCCGCCTGGCAGCGCGACCGGCTCGCCGGTGACCGGCTGGCCGGCGAGCTGGACCACTGGCGCCGGCGGCTGGCCGACCTGCCCACCCTGGAGCTGCCCACCGACCGGCCCCGCCCCAAGGCGCGCGGCGGCGCCGGGGCGAGCGTCGGGTTCACCGTCGAACCGGACCTGCTCGCCGCGCTGGAACGACTCAGCCGGGCGCACGGCGCGACCCTGTTCATGACGCTGCTCGCCGCCTACCAGGCGCTGCTGGGCCGGTGGAGCGGGCAGGCCGACTTCGCGGTCGGCACGCCCGTCGCCGGTCGGGGCCGCCCGGAGGTCCGCGACGTGGTCGGGTTCTTCCTCAACACGCTCGTGCTGCGCGCCGACCTGTCCGGCCGGCCCGCCTTCGCCGCCCTGCTCGACCGGGTCCGCGACGACGCGCTCGCCGCGTACGAGCACCAGGAGCTGCCGTTCGGCCGGCTCGTCGAGGAGCTGAGCCCGGACCGCGACCTCAGCCGCTCACCGCTGTTCCAGGCGCTGTTCAGCTACAACGACTGGACGCTCGACACGCTGCGGCTCGGCGCCACGACAGGTGTCGCGCAGCCGGTGGACCGGGGGGCCGCCAAGCTCGACCTGACCCTGGAGCTGGTGCACGGCCCGGACGGGTTGGCCGGCGCGCTCGACTACACCACCGACATCTTCGACGCCGCCACGATCGAGCGGATGGCCGACGCGTACGTCCGGCTGCTGCGGGCGGTCGCCGCCGACCCGACGGCCCGGATCGACGACCTGCCGCTGGTCGAGGCCGCCACCGCCCCGGCGGTGGTCCGGCCGGCCGCGCCGTTCCGTTCGCTGCTCGACCGGATCGCCGGTCAGGTGCGGGCCACGCCGGACGCGGTGGCGGTGGTCGGCCCCGGCGGGGAGCTGACCTACGCGGAGCTGGACCGGCGGTCCAACCGGCTCGCCCACCACCTGCGGGAGCGGGGGATCGGTGCGGAGGACCGGGTCGGGCTGCGGCTGCCCCGGTGCGTCGACACCGTGGTCGCCGTGCTCGGCGTGTGGAAGGCCGGCGGGGCGTTCGTCGGGCTCGACCCGGAGCTGCCGGCGCGTCGCCTGGCCCACCTGGAGCGGGACGCCGGGGTGCGGCTGGTGCTCGACCCGGATTCCGTCTCCGGCGCGGCGCTCACCGCCCACCCGGCCACCGCGCCGGACGTCGACACCCGGCCCGAGCAGCTCGCCTACGTCGTCTACACCTCCGGCTCCACCGGCGAGCCGAAGGGCGTGCTGGCCGAGCACGGCGGCGTCACCGCCTACCTCGACACCATCGCCGCCCACTACCGGCTGGACGCCGACGACGTGGTCCTGCAACGCGCCG
The DNA here is from genome assembly GCF_029581215.1 of Micromonospora sp. WMMD975. NCBI lineage: Bacteria > Bacillati > Actinomycetota > Actinomycetes > Micromonosporales > Micromonosporaceae > Micromonospora > Micromonospora sp. WMMD975. Next base: position 3,062,313 of record NZ_CP120739.1, on the reverse strand, counting down.
CACCCAGCTTCGACGCGTTCCTGCGCGACTGCGTCGGCCCGCTCACCGTCGGCGCGACAGTGCTGATGGCCGACCGGTCCGACCTGTCCACGCTCGCCGCCGACCTGCCCGGCCGGCCCGCGCCCACCGCGCTGCTGAGCATGGTCCCGTCGCTGCTGCACCAGCTCCTCGACGCCGGTGACGTCGGCGCGGCGACCCTGCCCGCGCTGCGGCTGCTGGTGCTCAGCGGGGAGCCGTGCACCCCGGCGCTGCTGGCCCGGGTGCACGAGGCGCTGCCCGGCCTGCGCCGGGTGGTCAACCAGTACGGCCCCACCGAGGCCACGGTCACCACCACCGTCGCCGACCTCGACCCGGGCCGGCGGTACGAGTCGGTGGGCATCGGCGTACCGATGCCGGGGACCACCGTGCGGGTGCTCGACGCGGCGCTGCGCCCGACGCCGGTGGGCGTCTTCGGCGAGGTGCACATCGGCGGGTCCGGGGTCAGCCGCGGCTACCGCAACCGGCCCGGCCTCACCGCCGCCGCCTACCTGCCCGACCCGGCCGGACCGCCCGGCGCGCGGATGTACCGCACCGGCGACGCGGCGCGCTGGCTGGCCGACGGGACGCTGGAGTTCCGGGGCCGGCTGGACCGGCAGGTCAAGGTGCGTGGCGTCCGGGTGGAGCCGGCCGAGGTGGAGGCCGCGCTCGCCGGCCACCCGGCGGTCGGAGCGGCGGCCGTGGTGGCCCGCCCGGACGGGCCGAACGGCTGGCGGCTCGCCGGCTACGCCCAACGCGCCCCGGGCGGCGACGTCACCGAGGCGGACCTGCGCCACCACCTGGAGGCCGCCCTGCCGTACGCGATGATCCCGGCCGAACTGCTGGTCCTGGACGCGCTGCCGCTGCTCGGCAACGGGAAGGTGGACCGGTCGGCGCTGCCCGAGGTCGGTGCCGGGCGGACCGGCGCGACCCGGGTCGCCCCGCGTACCGACACCGAACGGGTCATCGCCGAGGTCTGGGCGGACCTGCTGGACCGGCCCGACGTCGGCGTCGAGGACGACTTCTTCGCCCTCGGCGGCCACTCGCTCACCGCGCTGCGGGTCATCTCCCGGCTGCGCGACCGACTGACCGCCCCGCTCACCCTGCGCATCTTCTTCGAGGCCCGCACCATCGCCCGGCTCGCCCGGAAACTGGAGGAAACCCGATGACCGCGCTCACCCCCGCCCAGCAGGAGCTGCTCCGCCGGCGGCTCGCCGGAGACGCCGGGCGTGCCGCCCCGGCGGGGATCACCCGCGGCGACGGCACCCGCGACCTGCCGGTCTCGTTCGGCCAGGAACGGCTGGTGTTCCTCGACCGGCTCGACGGCGCCGGCGCGGCGTACACCATCCCGGTGGCGTGGCGGCTGACCGGGCCGCTCGACCGCGACCGGCTCGACGCGGCGTTCGCCGCCCTGGTCGAGCGGCACGAGTCGCTGCGGACCCGGTTCACCGTCGACGACGGCGTGGTCCGGCAGGAGATCGTGGCCGGTTGGCCGGGCGTCGACTGGCGGGACGCGGGCGACGCCGCCGAGGTCGCCGAGGCGGCCCGGCAGGTGGCGGCGGAGCCGTTCGACCTGGAGACCGGGCCGCTGTTCCGGGTCACCGGGTGGCGGCTCACACCGACCGACCACGTGGTCCTGCTGACCCTGCACCACGTCGTCGCGGACGGCTGGTCGACCGGCGTGCTGGCCCGTGACCTGGAGGCGTTCTACGCCGGGACGCCCACGCCCGAGCCGCCGGTGCGGTACGCCGACTACGCCGCCTGGCAGCGCCGCACGGCCACCGGAGATCGGCGGGACGGGGACCTGGCGTACTGGCGGGGTCGCCTGGGCGGGCTGCCGCCGCTGGAGCTGCCCACCGACGGCGAGCGTTCAACCCGCCGGTCCACCACCGGTGCGGCCTGCGACCTCACCGTGCCGGCGGAGCTCGTCGACGCGCTGGAGCGGTTCGCCCGGCAGCGCGGCGCGACCCTCTACATGGCGCTGCTCGCGGCGTTCCAGGCGGTGCTGGGCCGGCTCGCCGGTCAGGTCGACTTCGGCGTCGGCACGCCTGTCGCCGGCCGCGACCGGTCCGAGGTCGAGCAGGTGGTCGGCTTCTTCGTGAACACCCTGGTGCTGCGCGCCGACCTGGCCGGGAACCCGTCCTTCACCGACCTGCTCGACCGGGTCCGCGCCGACGCGCTCGGCGCGTACGACCACCAGGAGACGCCGTTCGAGCGGGTCGTCGACCTGCTCGCCCCCGACCGCAGCCTGGACCGGACCCCGCTGTTCCAGGCCATGTTCAGCCTCGACGACGCCGACGACGACCGGCCGGTACGCCTCGGCGCGGTCACCGGCGCGCGGTTCGACCTGGACCTCGACGCGGTCAAGTTCGACCTGATCCTGCAGACCGCGCGCCGCCCCGACGGGCTGGCCGCCGCGTTCTTCCACCGGTCGGACCTGTGGCGGCCGGCGACGGTCCGGCGGTGGGCGGCGCAGTACCGGCGGCTGCTGGAGCAGGTCGTCGCGCACCCGGACACCCCGCTTGCCGACCTGGACCTGCTGCCGGACGAGGAGCGCCGGCAGCTCGCCGCCTGGGGCGCCCCGGCTGGCGACTACCCCTCGTCGGACCTGCTGCACGAACGGTTCGCCCGGCACGTCGCCGCCACGCCGGACGCGGTCGCCGTGGTGGCCGGCGGGCAGCGCGTCGACTACGGCACGCTCAACGCGCGGGCCAACCAGCTCGCCCACCGGCTGCGCGCGGCCGGCGTCGGGCCGGAGACCCCGGTGGCGCTCTGCGTGCGCCGCGACGCCGACCTGGCGGTCGGCATCCTCGGCATCCTCAAGGCCGGCGGGACGTACGTGCCGCTGGACCCGGACCACCCGCGCGACCGGCTGGCCTACGTGGTCGACGACGCCGGGGTACGCCTGGCCGTGGTCTCGCCGGACCTCGCCGACCGGGTGCCCGTGGCGCCGGCCGGGTTGCTGCGCCTGGACGACCCGACGATCGCCTCCGCGTCCACCGAGGACCCGACGCCGGTCACCGACGCCGACCACCTCGCCTACGTCATCTACACCTCCGGTTCCACCGGCCGCCCCAAGGGGGTGGGGGTCGCGCACCGGCAGGTGGTCCGTCTCCTGGACTCCTGCGTGGACGCGCTCGACCTGCCGCCCGGCGGGGTGTGGAGCCTGTTCCACTCGTACGCTTTCGACTTCTCGGTGTGGGAGCTGTGGGGCGCGCTGACCCGCGGTGGCACGGTCGTGGTGGTGGACAAGGCCACCGCCCGCGACCCGCGGCGGTTCGCCGGGCTGCTCGCCGACCAGCGGGTGACGATGCTCAGCCAGACGCCCGGCGCGTTCCGCAACCTGCGCGCCGCGCTCGGCGACCGGCCGCTGGCCGACCTCGGCGTGCGGCACGTGGTGCTCGGCGGCGAGAAGCTCGACCTGCCCGAGCTGGACGGCTGGCTGGACGGCCCCGGCGCGGGCGTGCGGGTGGTCAACATGTACGGCATCACCGAGACCACCGTGCACGTCACGCACCGCCTGGTCACCGCCGCCGACCTGGCCGGCGACGCCACCTCCCCGATCGGACGGCCGCTCGGCGACCTGACCGTGCACGTGCTCGACCGGCACCTGCGGCCGGTCCCGGTCGGCGCCACCGGCGAGATGTACGTCGGCGGCGCCGGCCTGGCCCGCGGTTACCTCGGCCGGCCGGGGCTGACCGCGGAACGGTTCGTGCCGGACCCGTTCTCCGCCGTCCCCGGCGCCCGGCTCTACCGCACCGGCGACCGGGCCCGCCACCTGCCCGGCGGCGAGCTGGAGTACCGGGGCCGCGCCGACGACCAGGTGAAGATCCGCGGGCACCGGATCGAGCTGGGCGAGGTGGAGGCCGCCCTGCTGCGCCACGACGCGGTGGGTCAGGCCGCCGTGGTGGCCCGCGGGGACCGCAGCGGCGAGCACCGGTTGCACGCCTACCTGGTCGTCGACGGCGACCTGACCGGCGACGAGCTGCGGCGCTGGCTGCGGGAGCGGCTGCCGGAGGCGATGGTGCCGGCCACCTTCACCGTGCTGCCGGCGCTGCCGTTGACCGCCAACGGCAAGGTGGACCGGCGGGCGCTGCCGGACGCCGACGGCGCGACGCTGGACGCCGCCCGCGAACACGTGCCGCCGGCCACCCTCACCGAGCGGCTGCTGGCCGAGGTGTGGTGCACGGCCCTCGGCGTCGACCGGGTCGGCGTCGGCGACCGCTTCTTCGACCTCGGCGGCGACTCGATCCTCGCGTTGCGCGTGGTGGGGCTCGCCGAGCGGCGCGGCGTCACCGTGTCGCTGCGCGACGTCTTCGCCCACCAGGCGCTCGGCGAGCTGGCCCGGGCCGTCGACGCCGCTGCCGACCGGCGCGCCGCCGACCCGGCCGGGACGCCGTCGGTGGAGCGGTTCGCCATGGTCGCGCCCGCCGACCGGGGCCGGCTGCCGGCCGGGCTCGCGGACGCCTACCCGCTGACCCGGATGCAGCAGGGCATGCTCTACGAGCTGCTCGCCGACGCCGGCAAGGGCGCCTACCACAACGTGACGAGCTTCCGGGTGCAGGAGCCGGCCGGGTTCGACGCCACCGCCATGCGGGCCGCGGCGGACGCGGTCGTCGACCGGTACGAGATCCTGCGCACCGGGTTCGACTGGAGTTCCTACGAGGAGCCGCTGCAACTGGTGCACGAGCGGGCCACGCTGCCGGTCGGGGTGGACGACCTGCGGGGCCTGCCGGAGGAGGTCCAGCTCCAGCGGGTCCGGGAGCATCTGCACGCCGAGTCGGTGCGCTGGTTCGAGCTGGCCGAGCCGCCGCTGATCCGGCTGCACGTGCACGTGCTCAACGACGCCGAGTACCGGCTCACCATCACCGACTGCCACGCCGTCCTGGACGGCTGGAGCCTGACCTCGCTCATCGCCGAGCTGGTCGACCGGCACCGCCGGTCGGTCAACGGCGCGGCGCAGGAGCCACCGGCCGGTCCGGTGCCCCGCTTCGCCGAGTACGTGGCGCTCGAACGGGCCGCGGTCGCCGACCCGGCCGCCCGGGCGTTCTGGGACGCCATGGTGGAGCAGTTCCCGCCGGTGCGGGTGCCGCGTTCGGTCGGCGCGGAGCCGGCCGACAAGTCCACCTGCGAGGTGCTGCGCGACTACCGGCACCTGACGGCCGGCATCGACGCGCTGGCCGCCCGCGCCGGGGTGCCCCGCAAGACGGTCCTGTTCACCGCCTACCACCACCTGATGGGGCAGCTCGCCGACGGCGCGGCGTACGCCACCGGCTTCGCCACCAACGGGCGGCTGGAGCGGGCCGGCGCGGAGGGCATGCGCGGGCTCTTCCTCAACGTGGTGCCGTTCGGGCTGCGGTCGTCCGCCACGAGCTGGGTGGGGCTGCTGCGCGACGTCTTCGCCGCCGAGCGGGACCTCCTGCCGCACCGGCGGTTCCCCCTCGCCGAGCTGCAACGGGGCCGGTGGGCCGGTGAGGTGCTCGTCGACACCGCCTTCAACTACGTGCACTTCCACGCCCTGGGCAGCGAGCACAAGGAGGAGATCGAGGAGATCGCCCGGACCAACTTCGGGCTGATGGTCACCACCGGCCCGCAGGGGGTCTCCTTCGAGGCCGACGCCGGCCGGATGTCCCCCGGCGAGGTGGCGCGGCTGGCCGACGCGTACTGCGCGCTGCTGGCGCGGATGGTCGCCGACCCGGAGTCGGCGCCCGGGGTGCCCACCCCGACCGAGCGGACCCGACCCACGGTCGCCGCCGCGACGCACGACCCGCGCAGCCTGGTCGACGTGCTGGCCGCCCAGGTCGCCGCCCAGCCTGGGCGGGTCGCGCTGGTCACCCCGGACGGTCCGGTCCGCTACGCCGAGCTGGACGCGCGGGCCAACCGGGTCGCCCACCACCTGCGCCGCCACGGCGTCGGGCCGGAGCGGGTGGTCGGGCTCTGCGCCGAGCGGTCCGTGGACCTGATCGTCGGCATGCTCGGCATCCTCAAGGCCGGCGCGGCGTACCTGCCGATGGACCCGCGGGACCCGCGCCGCCGGCTCGACCTGCTCGCGGCGGACGCCGGCGCCGACCTGGTCCTGGCGCAGCCCGCCTGGCGGCACCAGGTGCCCGAGCGGATCACCACAGTGCTCACGCTCGCGGAGGAGACCTTCGCCGCCGAGCCGGCCGACCCGCCGGCGGCGGCGCCGGACGCCGACGCCCTGGCGTGCGTGCTCTACACCTCGGGCTCCACCGGGCGGCCCAAGGGCATCGCGGTGACCCACCGGTCCGTCGTCGACTCGCTGCTGCGGCAGGACTTCGCCCACCTCGGCGCGGACGAGACCGTGCTGCACGTGAGCAGCGTCAACTGGGACGCGGCGATCTTCGAGATCTTCGGTCCGCTGCTGCACGGCGGCACCTGCGCGCTCTACCCGGCCGAGCCGGTCACCCCCGCCGGCATCGGCGCGGCGATCCGCCGCCACGGCGTGACCACGGCGTTCCTCACCACCACGCTGTTCAACCTGACGGTCGAGGAGGAGCCGGCCGGGCTGGGCGAGCTGCGGCAGCTTGTCCTCGGTGGCGAGGCGGCGTCCGCGCCGCACTGCCGGGACCTGGCCGCCCGCTGGCCGCACCTGCGGATCGTCAACGGGTACGGGCCGGTCGAGGCGATCTTCGTGGTCACCGCGCACCAGGTCCGGGACCTGCCGGTCGACGCGGTGAGCGTGCCGATCGGCCGGCCGCTGGCCCGGACCACGGTGCTCGTGCTCGACGACGCCCTGCGGCCCGCGCCGGTCGGCGTGGCCGGCGAGATCTACCTCGGCGGCGAGTGCCTGGCCCGGGGCTACCTCGGGCAGCCCGGGCTGACCGCGGACCGGTTCGTGCCCGACCCGGCCGGCGGCGGACGTCGGCTGTACCGCACCGGTGACCGGGGGCGGTGGCGCGCCGACGGCAGCCTGGACTTCGGCGGCCGGGTCGACGGGCAGGTGAAGATCCGGGGCCGGCGGATCGAACCTGGTGAGATCGAGGCGGTGCTGTCCGCCCGGCCGGACGTGGCGGTGGCCGCGGTGGCCGCCCACGCCGCCGACGCCGACCGGCCGGGCGACGCCCGCCTCGTCGCCTACCTGGTGCCGGCCGCCGGGCTGGACCTGCCCGACGCCGCCGAACTGCGCCGCTGGCTGCGGGACCGGCTGCCCGCCTACCTGGTGCCGGCCGCGTTCGTCACGCTCGACGCGCTGCCGGTGACCGGCAACGGCAAGCTCGACCGGGCCGCGCTGCCGGCGCCGACGGCGGCGAGCGAGCCGGACCGCCCGTACCTGGAGCCGCGGACCGAGGTCGAGGTGACGCTGGCGAAGCTGTGGGCGGAGACGCTGCGGCTGGACCGGGTCGGCGTGCACGACGACTTCTTCGACCTCGGCGGGCACTCGCTGGCCATCGTGCGGCTCGCCGCCCGCGCCTGCGACCTGGGCCTGCCGGTCGGGGTGGCCGACCTGGTGGAGCACCCGACGGTGGCGGCGCTGGCCGGCGTGCTCGCCACCCGGCGACCCGGCCCGGCCGGCACGGCGGCACGCCGCGACGCGGGCGTGGTGGTGACCCTGCGCGACGGGACCGCCGGCCACCGTCCGCTGTGGTGCGTGCACCCCAGCGGCGGCAGCGTCGCCTGGTACCTGCCGCTGGCCCAGGCGCTGCCCGCCGGCCGGCCGGTGCGCGGCCTCCAGGCCCGGGGCATCGACGGCGGCGTGGACGCCGACACCATGACCGGGCTGGCCGACGACTATCTGCGCGAGCTGCGGGCGCACCAGCCGCACGGCCCGTACGCGCTGCTCGGCTGGTCGATGGGGGCGAACATCGCCCAGGAGATGGCGGTCCGGCTGACCGCCGCCGGCGAGCGGGTGGACGTGCTGCTGCTCCTCGAACCGGCGGTGCCCGACGAGGCCGGGACGTTCGCCGTCACCGAGGCGCTGGACCTGCTGGAGAAGGCGGTGGCGATGCGCGCGGCGATCCGCGAGCTGACCCCGGGCACCCCGGCCCGACTCAGCCAGGAACGGGAGCTGGTCGCCACGCTGGTGGCGGCCGGCGTCAACGAGGCCGAGGCGGAACTCGGCGCGGACTGGCCGGTGGCGATGTGGACGGCGCTGCTGCGCGCCGCCGCCGGCTACCGCCCCCAGCCCTACCGGGGGCCGGCGCACCTGCTGGTCACCGCCGAGGCGGCCACCGCCGGCCCGGGCCGCCCGTCGGTGGTCGCCGGCGAGGACGGGCCCGGCTACGAACAGCGCTGCCGGGAGATGTTCCCGGGCGCGCTCACCGTGCACCACCTGCCCGGCACCCACCGGAGCATGGTCACCGACCCGGGCGTGGCGGCCGTCGCCGACCTCGCCGCCGAGCTGCTGGAGCGCACCCCATGACCACTGCCACCCGGACCGACCGTTACCTGCTCGACGACGACCTCGTCGCCGACCCGTACCCGTACCTGGCGGAGCTGCGGGCCGCCGAGCCGGTGCACTGGAGCCCGGTGCACCGGGCCTGGCTGGTGACCGGCTACGACGCGGCGACGGCGTGCTACACCGAGCCGGCGATCTCCGCGGACCGGATCGGGCCGATGCTGGCCCAGACCCCGCCGGACCTGCTCAGCCCGGAGGCCGCCCGCGCCTTCTCGATCATGGCGGGGTGGATGGTCTTCGTCGACCCGCCCGAGCACCGTCGGCTGCGCGCCGTCTTCCGGGGCGCGTTCGGGGCCCGGCAGGTGCGCCGCAACCGCCCGATGGTGCAGGAGGCGGTGACCCGGCTGGCCGTCCGGGCCGGCGCCGGCGACGTCATCGACCTGGTCACCGAGTTCGCCCGGCCGCTGCCGGCGACCGTCGCGGCGGCCTGGATGGGCGTGCCGGTCGAGGACACCGCGATGTTCCAGCGCTGGGCGATCCAGGTCGGTGACCTCGCCCTCGGCGCGGTGCAGTCGCCGGAGGAGCACGAGCGCTCGCAGCGGGCCCTGCTGGACCTCTTCGACTACCTGCGGGCGCTGGTCCGGGCCCGCCGGGCCGCGCCCCGCGAGGACCTGATCAGCGCCGCGCTCGCCAACGGCCTGGTGGGGGAGTCGGTGAGCGAGGACGAGTTCGTGGCCATGCTCACCCACGTGGCGTTCGCCGGCGGCGAGACCACGAGCAACCTGATCGCCGTGGGCACCTGGAACCTGCTGCGCCACCCCGACCAGCTCGCCCTGCTGCGGGCCGATCCGGAGCTGGCGCCGGTGGCCGTGGAGGAGCTGCTGCGCTTCGACGGACCGTCCAAGATGTCCATCCGGCACGTCCGGGACGACGTCGAGCTGGCCGGTGCGCGGCTGCGGGCCGGGCAGCGGCTCTACGTGGTCACCGCCGGGGCGAACCGGGACCCGTCCCGCTTCGACCGCCCCGACGAGCTGGACCTGCGCCGGCAGCCGAATCCGCACCTGGGCTTCGGGCAGGGCGGCCACTTCTGCCTGGGCGCGCCGCTGGCCCGGCTGGTGGCCGGCGCGGCCCTCACCGACCTGCTGGCCGCCGCGCCCGCACTGGCGCTCGCCACGACCGGGGCGCGCTGGCAGCCCTCGCTGCTCAACCGCAGCCTCCAGGCGCTGCCGGTCCGCCTGTAGCTCCCGCGGGGGCCCACCGCCGGGCCGCCCGCGCCGCACACCTCCCGGTCGCCCGACCGGGGTCAGACCGATTAACCGAACGAGAAGGAGAACGACGATGGCTGTCGACGACGACGACCGCACCTACCGGGTCGTGATGAACCACGAGGAGCAGTACTCGATCTGGTTCGCCGACCGTGAGCTGCCGGCGGGCTGGACCGCCACGGGCTTCTCCGGCGCCCGCGCGGACTGCCTGGCCCACATCGACGAGGTGTGGACCGACATGCGGCCGAAGAGCCTGCGCGAGCGGATGGCCGCCGCGCGGGGCTGACCCGTACCGGGGTCGGGGCGGTCCGGGTGACCGTCCCGACCCGGCCGTCCGACGGCGGCCGTTCCTGTCCCATCCCGCTGACAACGAGGCGACGGTGATGAAGGTCTACTCCCACGAACGCCTGGCGCGGCTCGCCGGCGCGCGGGGCATGCCCGAGGAGTACGTGCACGACCTGCGGGTCGTATCCTCGGTGCTGCCGTTCAAGGTCAACCAGTACGTCGTGGACGAACTCATCGACTGGTCGGCCGTCCCAAACGATCCCATCTTCCGGCTCACCTTCCCGCACCGGGACATGCTGCCGCCGGAGCTCTACGACCACCTGTCGGCGCTGCACCTGTCCGCAGCCGATCCGGGGGTGATCCGGAAGGCGGCCCGGGACGCCCACGCGCGGCTCAACCCGAACCCGGGCGCCCAGTTGGAGGCCAACGTGCCCACCCACCGGGGACGCCGGCTGCTCGGCCTGCAACACAAGTACGCCGAGACCGTGCTCGTCTTCCCGTCGCAGGGGCAGACCTGCCACTCGTACTGCGGCTACTGCTTCCGCTGGGCCCAGTTCGTCGGTAACGCGGAGATCCGGCAGGCCGCCTCGGACGTCGCGGACGTCGCCGGATACCTCGCCGACCAGCCGGGCGTGACCGACGTCCTGTTCACCGGTGGCGACCCGATGATCATGAGCGCGGCGGTGCTGGACCGGTGGGTGTCCCCACTGCTCGACCCGGCGCTGGAGCGGATCCGCACGCTGCGCTTCGGCACCAAGGCGCTGTCGTACTGGCCGGCCCGGTTCACCACCGACCCGGACGCCGGCGACCTGCTGCGCCTCTTCGAGCGGATCGTGGCCGGCGGTCGCCACGTCGCCGTGATGGCCCACTTCTCCCACCCCCGGGAGCTGGCCACCGACGAGGTGCGCCGGGCAATCGCCCGGATCCGGGCCACCGGCGCGGTGATCCGCACCCAGGCCCCGCTGATCGCGCACGTCAACGACCGGGCGGGGGACTGGGCGGCGATGTGGCAGCGGTCGGTGGAGCTGGGCATGGTCCCGTACTACATGTTCGTGGAGCGGGACACCGGCGCGCGCAGCTACTTCAGCGTGCCGCTGGAGCGGGCCTGGCAGGTCTACACCGACGCGGTCCGGTCGGTCTCCGGGCTGGCCCGCACCGCGCGCGGCCCGGTCATGTCGGCCGCGCCGGGCAAGGTGCTCGTCGACGGCGTGGCGCGGGTCGGCGGGGCCGACCTGTTCAGCCTGCGCATGCTCCAGGCCCGCGACGCGGGCGACGTGGGTCGGCAGTTCTTCGCCCGGTACGATCCGACCGCGGAATGGTTCGACGACCTGCGTCCCGCGCACGGCTCCTGGTGGCCGGCATGAGCGCCGCCACGCAGCCGGCCCCGACCACATCCGACGAGGAGCCGATGCCCACCGTCACCGATCCGCCGGTGCCGGGCGCCGAGCGCCCGGCCAGCCTCTGGCGCAACCGCGACTTCAACCTGCTCTGGATCAGCCAGTGCTTCTCCGACCTCGGCGCCGCCATGTCGAATCTGGCGATGCCGCTGCTGGTGCTCTTCCTCACCGGCTCGGCCGCCCAGGCCGGTCTGGTCGGCAGCGCGGGGCTGCTCACCACGCTCGCCTGCCGGTTGCCGGCCGGTGTGGTGGCCGACCGCTTCTCCCGCCGTACGCTGCTGGTGGCCTGTGACGTGATCCGGCTGGTGGTCTACCTGGCGCTTGCCGGCGCGGTGCTCGCCGGGATCGCCAACCTGCCGATGGTCCTGGTGGTCACCGTGATCGGCGCCGCCGCCAACGCGGTCTTCGGCACCGCGGAGCACGCCGCGGTGCGCAACCTCGTGCCGGGTGCGCAGTTGTCCACCGCCGTCGCGCGCAACGAGGCCCGCTCCTACGGCACCCAGCTCGCCGGGCCGCCGTTGGGTGGCCTGCTCTACGGGCTCGGCCGGTCCCTGCCGTTCGTCGGCAACGCGCTGTCCTATCTGCTCTCCCTGCTGGCGGTGCTGCTCATCCGCCGGCCGATGGAGCAGCCCCGCACCGAGCAGGCCCGGCAGTCCGGCGGCGCCGCGGTGGCCGAGGGCATCCGGTTCGTGCTGGCCAACCCGTTTCTGCGGGCGCTGCTGGTGATCGCGGCGCCGCTGAACATGGCCTTCACCGGGATGATCTTCACGATCATCGTGTCCCTTCAGCGCTCCGGCACCCCCTCGGTCCTGGTCGGCCTGGCCAGCACGATCTTCGGGCTGGGCGGCTTCCTGGGCGCGCTCGCCGCGCCGGCGGTGCAGCGCTGGCTGCGACTGCCCGCGCTGGTGATCGTGCTGTGCTGGGCCACCACCGTGTTGATGGCGAGCAGCGCGTTCGTGTCGACGAGCGTGCTGGCCGCGATGCCACTGGCGGCGGCGGTGTTCCTCGGCCCGACCGCCAACGCGGTGCTCTTCGGCTATCAGGCGGCGATCACCCCGGACCGGCTCCAGGGGCGGGTGGTGAGCGTCATCTTCCTGGCCGCCACCTCGGCCGCCGCGCTCGCGCCCGGCCTGGCGGGGCTGCTACTGGCCCACTTGTCGGCCGCCGTGACGATGCTTGTCTTCGCCGGCCTGGTCGCGGTCTCGGCGGTCACCGCGACGCTGAGCAGCGGCATCAGGTCGATGAGCACAGTCGACTGACTCGGCAGAGGCCGGACGGGCGCGCCAGATACACGTCGAACGGTCAGTACGGACGTACCGGCCGGCCCTTGGCGGGGGTGGGGGAACGTGCTGGACTGAACGGGTGACCACCGTCCCACCGGGAGGTCAGGTGTCCCGTTTCCCGTACCGCCCCGACGTCGTGCTCGCGCCGGCGTGGGTGGCGGAGCGCCCCGAGACGATCGACCGGCTCAACGAGTTGCTGGCCGACGCGGGCTTCGGTCGTCCGCTGTCGCCGCCGGCCGCCCCTGCGCCCCCTGACGTCGCACTGATCGAGGTGCCCGTCCAGGGTGACCCGGTGGCCGTGGCCAGGGCCAGCCGCTGGCTGTCCGGCCGTGCCGAGGGCGTGCCCGAGTGCCTGCCCGACTACGAGTGCACGGCCGCCACCGTGGAGGACGGCGCCCGGCGGGAAGCCAACCTCTACCCCAACTACCGGGCTGGTGGGCGCAAGAGCGGCCACGGCACCGTCGCCTGGCTCCCGGCGCCCGACCACGTGATGCCACCGAAACCCCGACGCCGTCCGGACCGCGACTTCCCGGCCGGACGGCCCGTGGTGGCGCTGCTCGACACCGGGGTACGGGAGCACGACTGGCTGGTGGAGGCGGACGGCGAGCCGTGCTGGGAGGAGGCGGAGGGGTGGACGCCGCCGCGCGCCATTCCGGAGATCGCGGGTCAGGACGGTCGCGGCGACGAGAGCGACGAGGTGGATTTCGGCAGCCACTGGGGGCACGGCACGTTCCTCACCGGACTGATGCGGCTGGAAGCGCCCGACGCGAAGATCCTCTCGGTACGGGTGATGAGCGACGCCGGTCGGGTCAGCGACCTGAACGCGGCACACGCACTGAACTGGCTGGCCGACCGGGCCGGCGACGGCCGTCGGCTCGACGTGGTGCTGACCGCGTTCGGCCGTCCCGGCTCGGATGGGGACGAGGAGCTGAGACCGGTCCGGAAAGCACTGGAGCGGTTGGCGGACCTCGGCGTCCAGGTGGTCGCCTCGGCCGGCAACGGCGGCGCCGACGATCCGGTCTATCCGGCGGCGTTCGCGGCCGACCCGACGCTCACGGTGATCAGCGTCGGGGCCCGCTCCTCGCCGACCGTGCGGGCGCCCTACAGCAATCACGGGGTGTGGGTGAGCCGGTGGCACGAGGGCACCCATGCGGTGAGCACCATGCCGTTGGCCACGACCCCCGCCGCGACGGGGGGCGCGTACGCCTACTGGAGCGGCACGTCGTTCGCGGCGGCGAGGTGCGCGGGCCGGCTCGCCCACCGGTTGGCGCCGGCGTCCGCGCCCGTGCGGCTCCCGGAGTGACGTCGTGTCCACGGTGTCCGGAAGCCCGGTGGACCGCGCGACCCGGCTCGGCGAGTGCCTCGACCGGGCCCGGGCGGGCGACCGGGGCGCCCTCGACGAGGTGGTCCGGGAGCTCAACCCGTTGCTGTGGCGCGTCGCCCGCGCCCAGGGTCTGACCGCCGAGGAGGCCGCCGACGTCGTGCAGACGACCTGGCTGGAGCTGGTACGCGGACTGCACGCCATCCGGTCCTCGACGTCGCTCGCCGCGTGGCTGGTGACCACCACCCGCCGGGAAGCCTGGCGGGTGCGCGGGCTCGCGCAGCGGCAGGCCCCGCACCCCGCGGCGGACCTCGAATCCTCGCCCGACCCGGATCCCGGCCCGGTCGACGTGCTGCTGTCCGAGGAACGTGACCGGGCGCTGTGGCGGCACGTCGCGCGACTGCCGGAGCGGTGCCGGACGCTGCTGCGGATCGTCGCCCACGTCGATCGTCCCGACTACGCGGCGGTGGCCCAGGCGCTGGGCATGCCACGCGGCAGCATCGGACCGACCCGTGGCCGGTGCCTGGCGAAGCTGCGGGAGTTGCTGGCCGCCGACTCGACGTGGAGCCCCACATGACCGCCCCGCACTCCGCCGACCAGCCGCTCGACGACCTGGACCAGGCGATCCTGGACCAGTTGGCCGCGGTGCTCACCCGACTCGACCCGCCGCCCGCCGATCTCGACGACCGGGTGCGCCTCGTGCTGGACCTCGACGACGTCGACCGGGAGGTCGCCCGGCTGCGCGACGAGCACCTCGTCGGCACGGTCCGGGGCACCGAACGGAGCCGTACCCTGACGTTCGACTCGGAGAGCCGGACCGTGATGATCACGATCGTGGACCGGCCCGACGGCCTCGTACGGGTCGACGGCTGGCTCGCGCCCGGCGCCGCCGTGCGCGTCGAACTGCGGCACCCGGCTCCCGACCCGGCCCAGACCGTGGAGTCCGACGCGGAGGGGCGGTTCGTGCTGGACGGCGTGCCGCACGGCTTGGCGCAGCTCGTCGTGCACCCGGCGCCGGGCGAACACACGCCGCAGGTGGTCACGCCGGCCCTCGCCCTGTGACGTGGAGCCGGCCGTGCTCGCCCGCCGGGCAGCCCGCTGGCACGCGGCGGGCGTGGCTTCGAGCGACGCCGGCCAGCCGGGTCGGGCCGCCCGGGAACTGCGGGCGGGCCTGCGGTTGGCCAGGCACAACCCGGCCCTGCGCGAGGTCCACGTCCGGCTGCTGATCAGTCTCGCCTGGGCCGAGTCCGAACGGGGTCGGGTGGAGCTGGGCTTCCGGTTGCTCGACGAGGCCGAGGCGCTCGTGGCCGCGCCGCAGTGGCCGATCCTGCTCGGCCAGCGAGCCCTCCTGCTCAAGCGCAGCGGTCGCAACGCGGAGGCGTTGCGTCAGTACGACGCGGCCGTCGGCCTGTTGAACGACATGGCGCATCCGTCCGACCTGGTCAAGGCGCTCAACAACCGCAGCCTCGTGCACCTGGAGGCGGGCCACGTCCGGCTGGCCCGGGCCGACCTGCGACGTTGCGTCGAGATCGCCGCACGACACGGGTTCACCCTGCATGTGGCGATGGCGCGGACGAACCTGGGTTGTCTCGACGTGATCGCCGGTGACCTGCCCTCCGCGTTGCGCGCGTTCACCCTGTCCGACGCCGACTACCGGTCGCTCGCGCCGGGCCGGCTCGCGAACCTGGCCGTGGAACGGGCCCGCGCACTTGTCGCGGCCGGGCTCTACCGGGAGGCGGACCGGCAACTGGCTGATGCGGTGCAGCGGGCGACGCAGCAGCAGCTCGGACACACGTACGCCGATGCGCTCCAGGTCCGCGCGGAGGCGGCCCTGCTCGCCGGCGAGCCGATCGCTGCCGCCCGGTGGGCGTCGCGAGCCCGGGCCGCGTTCCTCGGCCGGGCCAACGTCCGCCGGGCCGCTCTCGCCGCGCTGCTCGAGCTGCGCGCCGACCAGGCGGCCGGCGCGGTCGACCAGGAGACGGTGGTACGGCGAGCCGGGGCGCTGGCCGGGCGGTTGACCCGGCTCGGGCTGACGGAGGACGCCCGGGTCGCCCACCTGGTCAAGATCCGGGCGTTGGTGTCCGCGGGACGACCGCGGCGGGCTGCGGAGCAGATCGGGCGACAGGCCGGACCACGGCGGACCGACCGGCTCGACACGCGCCTGCTCTGGCACCTGACCCGGGCGGAGGTGGCGGCCTCCGCCGGCCGGGCCGGTGAGGCTCGGCGGAGCCTGCTGGCCGGAGTGACCGCGCTGCACCGGTACCGCGCCCGGTTCGGCTGCGCCGATCTTCAGACGGGGGCCGCGGTGCACGGCCGCGACCTGGCCCGGGCCGGGCTTGCCGCGGCGTTGTCCGGTGGCTCGGCCAACGCCGTCTACCGGTGGTCCGAGCGCGTTCGGGCTCAGGCGCTGCTGCTGCCGCCGGTACGACCCCCCGATGACCCGATCGCCGCCGAGGCCCTGGAGGAACTGCGCCAGTTGCGGCACAGCCTCCGTGAGGCCGAACTCGCCGGCCGCCCGACGCGGAGCTTCCGCAGCCGGTCGGAGGAGCTCCAGCGGGTGATCCGGGAGCGGGCCTGGGCGACCCCGGGCCCTCGGGACGCGGTGCCCTCGGCGCCGGCGCCGCTTGCCGCCGTGACGGCGGAGCTGGCCGGCGCGGCGCTCGTGCTGTACGTGAACGCCGGGGACATCCTGCACGCGCTCGTGGTCACCGACCGGGCGGCCTCGGTGGTGGCGCTCGGCCGGCGCGCCACGGCCGAGGAGGCGGTCCGGCGGTTGCGCGCCGACCTCGACGCGCAGGCGGGCCGCGCCATGCCCGGACGGCTGGCCGCGGTGGTCCGCGCCGCAACTCGACGGGATGCCGACCTGGTGGGCGCGACGGTGCTCGACCCGGTTCTTCCCCTGGTCGGCGATCGGGAACTGGTGGTGGTTCCGACCGGGATGCTGCTGACCACGCCGTGGCACACACTGCCGGCGTGCGCGTCCCGGCCGGTCACGGTGGCGCCGTCGGTCGCGGTCTGGTTGGCCGCCCGGCGTCGCCTGCACGCCGGCGCCCCCACCGGCGGCGCGGTGGTGGTGTCGGGTCCGGGTATCCACCGGGGTGAGGCGGAGGCCCGGGCCGTGGCATCGCTGCATCCGGGCGCGGTGGTGCTGACCGGAGCGGAGGCGACCCCGGCCGCGGCGCTCATCGCGCTGGCCGGCGCCCGCGTCGCCCACGTCGCCGCGCACGGACAGCACCAGACCGAGAACCCGTTGTTCTCCACGTTGGAGCTGACCGGCGGCCCGCTTATGGGTTACGACGTGCAGGGGCTGCGGGTCGCGCCGCGTACCGTCGTGCTGTCCTGTTGTGACCTGGGCCTGACCGACGTGCGGCACGGCGACGAGGCGCTCGGCATGCCGACCGCCCTGCTCGCCGCGGGCACCGCCACGGTCGTCGCGAGCGTCGCCCGGGTCGGCGACGAGGCGGCGACGGAGGCGATGGTGGCCTATCACCGCGCGGTCGTGGCGGGCCGGAGCCCGGCCGCGGCGCTGGCCGAGGCGGCAACCGGCGACCAGCCCTCGGCCTTCGTGTGTTTCGGCGCCGGCTGAGCCACGCGAGCCGGAGCGGGTCGGCCGCGGGTATCCAGTCGGCGGCTCCGTCCCCCATCCAGGCATGACTGACCACACCATGAGAAGGCTCCCACGCCGTGCGGCTCTCGCCGCCGGCCTCACCGTGCTCACGCTGGCAGCCAGCCCTCTGGCCGGGTGCCGGACGAACGGCGGCGCGTCCGGTGGCGGCGCCGCGAACGGCTCGGTCGCCGGCGCGGCCGACGGCCTCGCGAAGGTCGCCGGTGGCGGCTGCCCGGCGGCCGGCACCCGGACCGGCGGGCTGCTGCCGAAGCTGGGCGAGGAGGACTACACCTCGATCGAGAACCCCTGCCTGCCCTACACGGATCTGGTGAGCGAGGTGACGGGGCGGATCGTTCCCGGGCAGCGGGCCCAGGCCGGGCAGTTCCTCGACCACCTCGGCCGGTTCGCCGACCGGCTCGGTCAGGTCAACGACGCCGTCGAGTGCGCGTACCGGACGGACCGGCTGGCGGTGCGCATCTACCAGAGCCGGCGCGACTCGTGGGCCGTCGGCGTCGTGGCGGTCGTCCGGGGCCGCCTCGGCGCGGTCGCCGACACCACCGCCTGCTTCCTGATCCAGCAGATCCCACTCCTGGGCCTGGCCACCCAGGGCGACGGACCGCGCCGGGACGCTCCGGCGTACTGCTTCGACACCACCCACCAACGGCGGGGCGGCGAGGACTACACCATCATGTGGATCGGCTCGTCCTCGTTGACCTGCCGAGGGCTCCAGGAGGGCCTGGTCCCGGGCGACGGCCGGCTCGTCGCGGTGGCGGCCCGGACCGGTGCGTCCCTCCGCTCGGGTCCGGGCACCTCAGCCCGGGCGTTGCGACAGGTGCCCGGCGGCACGCTGGGCCGGATGACCTGCTACCGCCGCGGCGAAGCCGTCGACGGCGAGGACGCCTGGGCGCGGGCGACGGTCCTCGGCGACACGGGCTGGATCGCGGCGGCGTACCTGGACAGCTCCCTGCCGATCCGGAGCGCCCCCGTCTGCTCGGACGGTTGAGCGGCAGCCGGTCGGAACGGAATCCGGCGGCTCGGTATCTGGCGGCGGCCCCGCCGCCACACATGAGCAAGGCCGGCGGGAAGCCGTCCCAGCCGGGGAAGGGAGCAGGACCGATGTGTGTCATTCAGGTCGGTGCCGAGGATCTGGAGAACATCCTCGCCAGCCGAGGGCCGGACATCGCCGGTGAGGAGGCTGCCGCGTGCGGAGTCCAGGTCGGGGCGCCGGAGCTGAGCCGGATCCTGGCCAACCGCAAGGCCGCGCCGCTCGCGGCCGAGGCGGCCTGCGGAATCCAGGTCGGCGCGCCGGAGAACGTCGCGTTGCCGCGCGACGCCGATCCGGCCGCCTAGCCGGACGCACCACTCGCGGGGCCCGCCGTCCGCCGCACGGCCGGCGGGCCCCACCACCGCGGTACCCCACAATCCGTACGGAAGGAAAGCCATGATCGGCACTCGCCTGGACGATGTTGACGCGCCGCGCCTGATCCGCGGCGCGTACGGCTGGTGGTTCATCGGGAACCAGACCTGGACTCTGCTGCGTCCGGAGTGTGTGGGGCCCGACGGGACGGTGGACGGCGACGCCGTCGGTTTCCTTCGCCGCGTCGGGGCGTTCCGGCCGCGCACGCCGACCTCGTTCTCCCTGACCGTGCTCACCACCACCACCTGCAACCTCGGCTGTGGTTACTGCTTCCAGAACACCGGACTGGACGAGACGGGTGGCGCACGGCCGCCGCGGATCGGGCGGGCCTGGCTTGACGACGACGTGATCGACCGCGTCATCGCGTTCACCCGCGACCGGATGCGTCGGTGCGAGATGGACCGCCTCTTCCTGCTGCTGTTCGGCGGTGAGCCGCTACTCAACCCGCGCGGCTGCCTCAACCTGCTGGACCGGGCCCGCACGATCGGCCTCGACAGGTGCGCGATGACGACGAACGGCGTGCTGCTGACTCCGAGGCTGGCGCGTGAGTTGTACGCGGCGGGTCTCCACGGCGCGCAGGTGACGTTCGACGGGAGCCGGGCGGACCACGACCGGATCCGGGTCAAGCGGTCCGGGGCGCCCACCTTCGACACCATCATGCGCAACGTGGCCCGTGCGACCGAGGTGACCGGGCTCAACTGGAATCTGCGGGTCAATGTGTCGCACCACAACGTCGACCGGATCGGTGACCTGGTCGGTGAGTTGGCCGCCGACCTCATCCCCGACCGGTGCACGGTGACGTTCGCCTGGGTGGGTGACGCGGGCTTCGGCTACCGCAACACCATGCGGCATCTGGACGAGGTGAGCGACGCCTTCGTGAGCTGGAGCATCGCGGCGTTGGAGGCGGGGTTCCGGATGGCCCGGCCCGGGATGAGGACCACCTGCCAGATCTGCTCGGTGCCCGGAGGCCGCTACGGCGCGGTGGTCAACGCCGACGGCAAGCTCTTCAGTTGTTGGCAGTCGGCCGGGAAACCCGGCTTCGAGGTGGGTGACGTCGACGAGGGTTACCTGGACGTGGCAGGTGTCCCGGAGCGCTGGGTGACCTGCGGGTACGAGTACGAGCAACCCGACCGGGCACGGTTCGACTCGTTCCAGGACCGGGTGGACGGCCGGCTGTTGGACTACCTGCACACAACCGGTCGCCTGTGACCCGGATGTCATCCGACGGTCGGCGGATCGTTGTACCGGTCGGCGACCTCCTGGCCGGACAGTTTCTGGATGGCGGTCATGATCTCGTCGGTGACCGCCCGTCGGGCCTGCCCGCCGCTGCCGGCGGGCTGCCGGGTGAAGCGCAGCGGTGTGCCGAACCTCACGGTGATCCGCCCAGGTCTGGGCAGCCGGGCGCCGACGGGTTGGATCCGGTCGGTGCCGAGCAGGGCGACCGGGACCACCGGGGCGCCGGAGGCGAGCGCGAGCCAGGCGACGCCGGTCCGGCCGCGGTAGAGCCGCCCGTCGCGGGACCGGCTGCCCTCCGGGTGGATGCCGAAGGCGCGCCCGGCGGCGAGCACGTCGAGCGCCACCCGCAGCGACTCCTGCGCCGAGCGGTGGCCGCCCCGCTCCACCGGAATGGCGTCGATCCCGGTGAGGCAGGTCCGGGTCAGCCATCCCTTCACGCCGGGCTGCCGGAAATATTCGGCCTTGGCCAGGAAGGCGACCGGTCGGGGGGCCACCAGCGGGATCACCACACTGTCGAGGAAGGACAGGTGGTTGGCGGCCAGGATCACCGGCCCGTGCCTCGGCACGTTGTCCCGGCCTTCGACCGCCGGCCGGAAGGCGAGCCGGCCCAGCGGGGCCAGCAGCAGCCGCGTGCCGGTCTGCGTCAGCACGTGATCCTCCGATCGAGGTGGGCCGTCAGCGCGGCGCGCAGCAGCGGTTCGAGATCGTCGTCGCGCACCATGAGCTGGAGACTGCCCCACTGCCCGAGCTCGGCGATGCCGTGCAGGTTGGCCCAGAGCGCGCCGGCGACGACCTGTGGCGCGGGGGAGCCGGGCACCTCGGGCCGGGCCCGGGTGACGAGGTCGACCAGGACGCCGAAGAGTCCCTCGCTGGCCTCCCGCAGCCCGACGCCGTTGCCCCGGAGCAGGTCGTGCCGGAACATCAGCTCGAACATGCCGCGGTGGGTGCGCGCGAACGTCAGGTAGAGCCGGCCCAGGGCGAGCAGTTGCCGGTGTGGGTCGGCGTCACCCTGGCGGGCGAGCGTCTCGGCGACCTCGCGGCCGAGCTGTTGGTAGCCCTCCCGCGCGATGGCTGCCAGCAGGGCGAGGTGGGTCGGGAAGTAGCGGCGCGGCGCGCCGTGGGAGACCCCGGCCCGGCGGGCGATCGCGCGCAGCGTCAGCGCCTCGGCGCCCTCCCGGGCGAGCAGGTCCACGCCGGCGGAGACCAGGCGGGTGCGGAGGCTGCTGTCCGGCGGCGGCATAGACAGTGTCTACCGCGGTGTGTAGACACTGTCTACCTTCCACTCAGTGAAAGCCCGGCTCCCGGTCGGGGCCGCCGCGCGGGAGGATCCGCGAACACATCGACGTTCGTCCGCGAGGAGGTCGACCGCATGGTGTTCGCGCGCAACCAGTGGTACGTGGCGGCCTACGGCAACGAGGTCGGGCGGGACCTGCTCGCCCGCACGGTGCTCGGTGAGCCGCTGGTGCTCTACCGCACCGGGGCCGGGGCGGCGGTGGCGCTCGCCGACCGGTGCGTGCACCGGCGCTACCCGCTGTCGGAGAGCCGGCTCGACGGCGACACGATCGTCTGCGGCTACCACGGCTTCACCTACGACCCGACCGGCGCGTGCGTCTTCGTACCGGGGCAGCAGCGCATCCCGCGTACCGCCCGGGTCCCGTCCTACCCGGTGGTGGAACAGGACTCGCTCGTCTGGGTGTGGATCGGCGACCGGGACCGGGCCGATCCGGCCGCGATTCCCCGCGCGCCGTGGCTTGCCGACCCGCGGTACGCGGTGGTGCGCGGGATGGCGCCGCTGAACGCGCGGTACGGCCTGCTCGTGGACAACCTCATGGACCTGTCCCACGAGACCTACCTGCACGGTGGCTACATCGGCACGCCCGAGGTGGCGAACACCCCGATCACCACCGAGGTCGACGACGAGCGGGGCGTCGTCCACGTGAGCCGGCACATGGACGACGCCGAGTGCCCGCCGTTCTACGCGCGCTCCACCGGGATCACCGGCCGGATCACCAGGTGGCAGGACATCGAGTACCACCCGCCCTGCCTCTATCTCCTGCACAGCCGGATCGCGCCGCAGGGCCACTACCCGCCCGCCGAGGGCGAGGACAGCGCGGCCTTCCACGCCGAGATCGTGTACGCCATCACCCCGTCGACGGAGCACACCACGTACGACTTCTGGGCGGTGGCGCGCGACTTCGCGATCGACGACGAGTCGGTGAGCGAGTATCTCCACCGGAGCAACCACACGGTGGTCATGCAGGATGTGGCGGCGCTCGACATCCTGGAGCGGGTGATCGCGGCCGAACCGGACCGGTACCAGGAGCTGAGCATCAACATCGACACCGGTGGCCTGGCCGCCCGGCGGCTGCTGGCCCGGCTGGTCGAGTCGGGGAAGGCGGGAGCGGCGCGGTGAGCGCCCGCCCCGGGGACCGGGTCTACCGGATCCACTGGATGCCCGGCACGGACGCCCTGCGCGGGGTCTGCCACTGCGGGGCCGAGCGCGTGGCCGAGGAGCCGGTCGAGCTGTGGGAGTGGCTGCTCGCCCACCCGCGCGGGCACCGGGGCGCGACCGCGCCGACGCCCGGGCCGGCGAGCCGGCCGGCGGTGCCGGTGTGACCGGGGCGGAGCAGGCCGGGGTCGAGCTGCTGGTCGCGGGCCGGGACCCGGTGGCGACCGGGGTCGTCGAGCTGCGCCTGTGCCGTCCGGGCGGTGGCGACCTGCCCGGGTGGACGCCGGGCGCGCACATCGACCTGGAGGTGGGCGCCGGGCTGCTCCGCCAGTACTCGCTCTGCGGCGACCCGGCGGACCGGTCCGCGCTGCGGATCGCCGTGCAGCGGGAACCGGACGGGCGCGGCGGCTCGCGGCTGGTGCACGAGCGGCTGACGGTCGGCGCGACGGTGCGGATGCGCGGGCCCCGCAACACCTTCCCGCTGGTCGCGGCGGCGCGTTACCTCTTCGTCGCCGGGGGCATCGGCATCACCCCGATCCGACCGATGGTCGCCGCCGCCGACGCCGCCGGCGCGGACTGGCGGCTGGTGTACGGGGGACGCAGCCGCGCCACCATGGCGTTCGCCACCGGCCTGCGGGAGCGGTACGGCGACCGGGTGAGCCTGCATCCGCGGGACGAGACCGGGTTGCTCGACCTGGCCGGGCTGCTCGGCCGACCCGACGACGGGGTGGTCTACTGCTGCGGTCCGGAGTCGCTCGTCGACGCCGTGGCGGAGCACTGTCGCGGCTGGCCGCCGGGCCGCCTGCACGTCGAGCGCTTCTCGCCGGTGGCCGCCCCCGGCGGCGCGGAGACGGCCTTCGAGGTCGAGCTGGCCCGCTCCGGGCGGACCGTCACCGTGCCACCGGGCACGCCGATCCTGCGGGCGGTGGAGGAAGCCGGCGTGCCGGTCCTCTCGTCCTGCCGGGAGGGCACCTGCGGCACCTGCGAGACGCCGGTGCTCGCCGGCGTGCCGGAGCACCGCGACAGCCTGCTCACCGAGCAGGAACGCGCCGCCGGGGACACCATGATGATCTGTGTCTCCCGGGCCCGTACGCCCCGGCTCGTGCTGGAGCTGTGACCGGCCGGCGTGGACGGCGATGATGGCGGGGTGCGCGCGGAGCCGGGGCGGTCGGTCACCAGCAAGGTGCTGGCGCTGCTGGGCGCGTTCAGTCCGGCCGTGCCGGCGTTGACCCTGAGCGAGTTGGCCCGACGCGCCGCGCTGCCGTTGCCCACGGCCCACCGGCGGGTGGCGGAACTCGTCGCGTGGGGGGCGTTGGAGCGTGGCGACGACGGGCGCTACCGGATCGGCCTGCGGTTGTGGGAGGTGGGTTCGCTCGCGCCGAGGGGCCTGGGGCTGCGGGAACTGGCCCTGCCGGTGATGGAGGACCTGTACGAGGTGACCCACGAGAACGTCCAGCTCGCCGTCCGGCAGGACCTGGAGGTCGTCTTCATCGAACGCCTCGCCGGACGGGACGCGGTGCCGGTGCTCACCCGGGTGGGCGGTCGCTTCGCGTTGCACGCCACGGGCGTCGGACTGGTCCTCCTCGCCCACGCGCCCGCCGAGGTCCAGGAGCAGGTGCTGGCCGCGCCGCTGGAGCGGTACACCGAACTGACCGTGACCGAACCGGGTCGACTGCGCCGCTGCCTCGCCGACGTGCGCCGGACGGGGTACGCGGTGAGCGACCGCCAGGTCACCATGGACGCCCTCTCGGTGGCCGCGCCGATCTCCGGCCCGCAGGGCGTGGCGGCGGCGATCTCGCTCGTGGTCGCGTACGACCGGGCGGATCCGGTGGCCCTGGCGCCACTGGTCCAGGCGGCGGGCCGGGCGCTGTCCCGGGCGCTCGGCGACTCCCGCCACGCCGGGCGGCCGGCGACATAGACATATTGCAAAACGTTGACGCCCGGCCAGAATTTGCATTACGTTGCCCCTGCGCGTGTCACCGGGAGGAGCACCCATGTCACTGGACGGCAAGGTCGCCATCGTCACCGGATCCGGCCGGGGCCTCGGCCTCGCCTACGCGCGGGAGCTGGCGCGGCGCGGCGCGGCGGTCGTGGTCAACGACGTCGACGAGCAGGCCGCCGCCGACGCCGTCGCCACCGTCCAGGCGGCCGGCGGACGGGCCGTCGCGGTGGTCGCACCGGTCGGCCCGACCGAGACCGCGAAGGAACTCGTCCGCACGGCGGTCGAGCACTTCGGGCGGCTGGACATCCTCGTCACCAACGCCGGCGTCCTGCGCGACACCATGCTGTGGAAGATGACCGACGACGACTTCGACACGGTCATCGAGGTGCACCTGCGCGGCACGTTCACCACCGTGCGCGAGGCGGTGCGGCACATGCGTCCCGCCGGTGCGGGCGGGCGGATCATCTGCGTCGGGTCGCCCACCGGGCAGCGGGGCAACATCGGGCAGACCAACTACGCGGCGGCCAAGGCGGGCATCGTCGGCATGGTCCGCACCTGGGCGCTCGAACTCGCGCGGGCCGGCATCACCGCCAACACCGTCGTACCGGTCGCCGCGACCGCGATGACCGCCACCGTTCCCTACTTCGCCGCGGCGGTGCGGGCCGAGGCGGACGGCGAGCCGATGCCGGCGTTCTTCCGGCACGATCTCGGCTTCGGCACGGCGGACGACGTGGCCGGGCTGATCGCGTTCCTCGGCTCCGACGCGGCGGCCTCGGTGACCGGGCAGGTGATCGGCGTGGGCGGTGACCGGCTCCAGGTGTGGACCCACCCGGAGGCGGCGCTGACCGCCCACCGCGAGGGCGGCTGGACCTACGACGCCCTGGTCGAGGCGTGGCCGACGACCTTCGCCGGCGTCACCCAGAGCGTCGGGGAACACTTCCCGGAACTCCCCGCGGAGTTCGCGCCGGCGACCTCCTGACCCGGCCGACCGGCCCGCCCGACGGAGGTTGCCGCCCATGTACCGACCCGCGATCGACCTGGACACCGTCACGGCGATCGACATGCACGTGCACATCGAGGTCGACGACCACGGTCACGCCTCCCTGCCCGAGCCGCTCGTCGCGGCGGTGTCGAAGTATTTCCGCACGGACGGGCCCCGGCCGGCGGTGGACGCGGTGGCGCGGTACTACCGCGAGCGCGACATGGCCGCCGTCGTCTTCACCGTGGACGCGGGCACGCAGCTGAGGCATCCGCCGCTGTCGAGTGTCGACATCGCCCGCGCGGCGGCCGAGCACGCCGACGTGCTCATCCCCTTCGGCTCGGTCGATCCGCGCACCGGCGCGGCGGCCCTCGACCTCGCCGCCCGGCTGATCGAGGAGGAGGGCGTACGCGGCTTCAAGTTCCACCCCACGGTGCAGGGGTTCGACCCGAGCCACGACGAGTACGCGCCGCTGTGGGGTCTCCTCGAACGGGCCGGCGTCCCGGCGCTGTTCCACACCGGACAGACCGGGATCGGCGCGGGCCTCCCGGGCGGCTACGGCCTGCGGCTCGGCCTGTCCAACCCGATCCTGCTCGACCCGGTCGCGGCCGACTTCCCGGACCTTCAGATCATCATGGCGCACCCGTCGGTGCCGTGGCAGGACGAGGCGCTCTCGGTCGCCACGCACAAGCACAACACCTGGATCGACCTGTCCGGCTGGAGCCCGAAATACTTCCCGGCCGAGCTGGTGCGGCACGCGAACTCCCGGCTCCGGCAGCGGGTGCTCTTCGGCACCGACTACCCGTTGCTCACCCCCGACCGGTGGCTGCGCGACGTGGCCGCCACCGACCTGAAGCCGGACGTGCTCCCCGGCATCCTGAAGGACAACGCGGTCCGGCTGCTGGGCCTCGCCCGGTGACGACGAGAGGAAGCGCCATGACGACCACCATCGCCTACGACCAGCTGGCCGACCTGGCCGGCGCCGATCTCGGGCACACCGCCTACCGGACCGTCACCCAGGACCAGGTGGACCTGTTCGCCGACGCCACCGACGACCACCAGTGGATCCACGTCGACCCCGAGCGGGCCCGGAGCGGCCCGTTCGGCGCGCCGATCGCGCACGGCTTCCTCACCCTCTCGCTCGCCGTTCCCCTCTGGACCGAGCTGCTCGAGGTCAAGGGCGTGTCCACCAAGCTGAACTACGGCCTCGACCGGGTGCGCTTCCCGGCGCCGGTCGTGGTCGGCTCCCGGGTGCGCATGCGGGCCACCGTCGTCGAGGTCACCGAGGTCCGCGGCGGCTACCAGCTCGCCGTCGACCAGACCATCGAGATCGAGGGCGGGCAAAAGCCCGCGGTCGTCGCGCGCGGGCTGTACCGCTTCCACGCCTGAGCCGGGGGCGACGATGCGTCAGCACGGCATCGGCGCCTGGGTGGCCAGGCGCCGGCTCAGGTCCCCGGACAAGGTCGCCCTCATCCACGGCGAGCTGTCGACCATGACGTACGGCCAGTTCGCCGACGCCGCGGACCGGGTCTCGGCGACGCTGCGGGAGCGGGGCGTCGGCGTCGGCGACGCGGTCGCCTACCTCGGCGAGAACAGCCCGGAGTTCCTCCAGGTGATGTTCGGCGCGGCCCAACTCGGCGCCGTCTTCGTGCCGGTCAACACCCGGCTCGCGCCACCCGAGATCGCCCACGTCGTCACGGACTCCGGCACGCGGGTGCTCATCCACGACCCGGAGTTCACCGGGCCGGTGGCCGCCGCCGGGCTCGCCGCCGGGACCCGGCACGTCATCGTCACCGGCGAGGGGACCGCGGACCGGCCGGGGCTCGCCCGGCTGGCGCGGGCCGCCGCCGGCTTCGCCGGCCCGGTCCGCACGGACCTCCACGACCCGGCGGCGATCATCTACACCTCGGGCACGACCGGCCGGGCCAAGGGTGCCGTGCTGACCCACGGGAACCTCACCTGGGTCGCGCTCAACTGCGTGGTCGACTACGACGTCGTCTCGACCGACGTGGCGCTGATGATCTCGCCGTTGTTCCACGTCGCCTCGCTCGGCATGGGCGCCCTGCCGGTCTTCCTCAAGGGCGCCACCATGGTCCTCGAGAAGGGCTTCGAGCCGGGCCGGGCGCTGGCCCGGATCGAGCGGCACGGGGTGACCATGCTCAGCGGGGTGCCGACCACCTACCAGATGATGGCCGACCATCCGGCGTGGGCCGCGACCGACCTGTCCACGCTGGCGAAGCTCACCTGCGGCGGCTCGGCGGTGCCGACCCGCGTCCTCGACGCGTACGAGGCGCGGGGGTTGTCGTTCTCGCAGGGTTACGGCATGACCGAGGCCGCGCCCGGCGTCACCGCGCTGCCGCCGGCGATGACCCGCGCCAAGCAGGGCAGCGTCGGCCTGCCGCACTTCTTCACCGACGTGCGGATCACCGACGGGACGGGTGCCGTGGTGCCCGGCGGCGACGTCGGTGAGATCGAGATCGCCGGCCCCAACGTCTTCCCCGGCTATCACGGGCTGCCGGAGGCGACCGCCGAGGCGTTCACCGCCGACGGATGGTTCCGCTCCGGCGACCTGGGCCACCTGGACGCCGACGGCTACCTCCACATCTCCGGCCGGCTCAAGGACATGATCATTTCGGGGGGCGAGAACATCTACCCGGCCGAACTCGAACAGCTGCTCGCCGAGATCGACGGGGTGACCTCGGCGGCGGTCATCGGGGTGCCGGACGAACGTTGGGGGGAGGTGCCGTGGGCGGTCGTGACCGTACGCCCGGGGGTGTCCCTCGACACCGACGCCGTGCGGGACCACCTCGACGGCCGGCTCGCGCGCTACAAGCTGCCGAAGAACGTCGTCATCGTGGACGAGTTGCCGCGGACCGCGTCGGGGAAGGTGCGGAAGGCCGAGCTGCGGGCCCGCTTCGGCGCCTGACCCCGCCCGGCGCCGCGACGAGGTCGGCGAACTCGGCGGCGGACGCCTCGGCCAGCGTGTCATGCGTGCGGCGGTAGGTCTCCGCCGAGCGGGTCGCCGGCCACTGCGCGTCCATGAACTCGGCCGGCAGCCTCGGGTCGGCGCGCAGCAGCGCGAGCCAGTCCGCCACGAGCATCGTCCGCACGGTGAGCGCGCCGGGCGCCGTCGTCGTCGCGGCCGGGTCGTCCCACACCTCGATGAACGCGAGGTGCTGACGCCGGATCGCCTCGATGTCCCACGCCGCGCGCACGCTCTCGCCGATCGGGAAACCGTCGAGTTCACGGGCGTGGAACGCCACCACGGCGTGCGGCGGGAGGTCCTGCCGCAGCGGCTCCAACGACCCGGCGAGGTCGACCTCGCCGGGCGCCAGCCAGAGCCCGTCCCGCAGCGGCGCGAAGCCCTCCCAGGTCAGGGTCGAGCGCAGCCGGTGCCGCAGCATCCGCTGGCCCTCCGGGATGGAGAAGGTGACAAGCGTCCATCCGCTGCCCTGGGGATCGAACGGCCGCGGCCCGCGGACCCGGTCCTTCGCCTCGCGCAGCACCGCGGCCCCGTGCTCGGTCAGCGAGAACAGGGTCTCCCGACCGCTGCGGGCGCGGGCGAGGATGCCGCTGTGCACGAGGCGGTCGAGGGTGGCGCGGGTCGCCGGCGCGGCGACGCCGGCGCCCTCCAGCACGCCGATCAGCACGCTCGCCCGGATCGGCCCGGTGGCGGCGTCGACGACGTGCTCGCCGAAGAACGCGAGCAGCAGTTGCTTCGGTTGACGACTACGCACAGCCCTCCCTCTCGGCGATGCCGGTGTGGCGGCCCGGGTCACCGAGCGGATCGCGGGGCCACCGCCGGTCCGCGCCGAGCCCGCTGGATCTGGCCGTAGACGTGCGTCCGCAGCTCCGTGAAACGGGGCAGGGCACGGGTCGTGATCTGGTCGCGCTCCGGCGGCAGGTCGATCGCCAGGTCCTCCCGGACCCGGGTCGGCGAGGTGGACAATACTAGAACCCGCTGGCCGAGATACACCGCCTCGTCGATGTCGTGGGTGACGAACAGCGTCGAGATCCGGCGGCTGGCGTGCAGCTCGCGGACCAGGTCCTCCAGGTCCGCGCGGGTCTGGGCGTCCACCGCGGCGAACGGCTCGTCCATGATCAGGATCTCCGGCTCGTACGCGATGGCCCGCGCGATTGCCACCCGCTGCTGCATCCCGCCGGAGAGCTGCCACGGGTGGCTGCGCGTGGCGTGCGCGAGGCCGACCGCGTCGATCGCGTCGGCGACAAGCCTGTCCCGTCGGGCCCGGGGCAGTTTCTTGTGCCGCAGCGGAAGCTCGACGTTGCCGCGCACAGTCAGCCACGGGTAGAGGCTGCGACCGTACTCCTGGAACACGACGGCCATGGCGGGGCTCGGCCCGGTCACCGGCGCGCCGTCCATCTCGACCAGGCCGCTCGTCGGCCGCAGCAGACCGGCGAGGCACTTCAGCAGCGTGGTCTTGCCGCACCCGGACGGCCCGACGATGCAGACCAGCTCACCGGCGTCCATGGTGAAGCTGAGGTCCCCGATCGCCTCCACGTCCCCGGTCGTGGACCCGTAGACCTTCCGCAGGTGCTCCACCCGCAGCAGGGTGCTCCGATCAGGCACGGCTGGCCTCCCTGACTCCGTGGTACCAGCGCAGGACGCGCCGTTCGACGAGACCGAACACGACGGCGAGGAAGACGCCGACGAGGCCGAGCAGGAGGATGCCGCTCCACATCTCGGCGATGAGGTAGTTGCGCTGGAAGTAGGCGATCCGGTAGCCGAGCCCCGACGACGAGGCGAACATCTCGGAGATCACCATGAGGATGAGCGCGACCGACAGGGCCTGCCGGACACCGGTCATGATGCGGGGGCCGGCGGCGGGCAGCACGAGGAACCACAACCGCTCCCACCAGGTGATCCGGAACGAGGCCGCGGTCTCGGTCATGACGCTGTCCGTCGCCCGGACCCCCTCGATCGTGTTCAGCAGGATCGGCCAGAGCGCGCCGGAGACGATCACCGCCACCTTCATCGTGTCGGTGATGCCGAGCAGGAGCATGACCACCGGGATCAGCACCGGCGGCGGGACGGCCCGGAAGAACTCCAGCAGCGGTTCGAGCAGGTCGCGCAGCCAGGGGAACAGGCCGATCACCGTGCCGGCGGCGACACCGAGCACGATCGACCCGGTGACACCGAGGCCGAGGCGGTAGAGGCTCGGCAGCACGTCCTCGACGAAGGCCGGGCCGACCCAGGTGTCCACGAAGGCCCGGCCGATCTCCGCCGGGCCGGGGAAGAACCCGCTCGTCGCCCTGGTCGCCACCAGTCCCCACGCCACCAGGAGCAGCATCGGCAGCCCGAGCGCGTGGAGCAGACCCGCCCCGAGCCGGGCGCCGACGCCCGGGCCGCGCGGCGTGGCGGCGATCCGGCCGGGGTACGCGGTCACCGCGCCTCCTCGCCGCGTACCGACTGGTGCCAGGACAGCGTCAGGCGTTCGACGAACCGGAAGACCAGGTTCACCGCGAGCCCGAGCAGGCCGGTGACCACGACCAGGGCGTACAGGCCGGTCGCGTCCCCGGCGGACCGGGACAGCTCGATCATGCGTCCGAGGCCGGGGTTGCCGATGACCATCTCGGCGGTGACGGCGAGGATCAGCGCGACCGCCGCCGCGAGCCGCAGACCCGTCATGAGGTACGGCAGGGCGGTCGGCAGGACGAGGTGCGTCAACCGCTCCCGCCGGGTCAGGCCGAAGCTGCGGGCGGTGTCGCGGGCGACCGCGTCGACGTCGGCCACCCCGTAGATCACCTGCACGAACACCTGCCAGAACGACGCGTAGACGATGATGACGAGGGCGGCCCGCATCTGGATGCCGAACATCAGCACGGCGAGCGGGATGAGGGCGACCGACGGGATCGGTCGCAGGAACTCGACTGCGGTGTGGGTGGCGCGCCGCAGGAACGGCACCAGGCCGACGACCGTGCCGAGGACGACGGCGGCGACAGTCGCCAGGCTCAGGCCGATCGCCCAGGACGTCATGGTGCTGCCCAGCCGACGCCAGAAGGCGAGGTCGACGAGTTGTTCGGACAGCCGCGCCAGCACGTCCGTCACGTACGGCAGGTACTGCGGGTCGATCAGGCCCAACGTGGGGATCGACTGCCAGATGGCGAGGAACCCGGCCAGGCCGGCGACGCCGAGCAACGCCTTGCGGGACGCGCGCCGGCCCCGGCCGGAGAGGACGCCCATGCCGGCTACTGCTGTTGGATCAGGCGGTCGAAGTCGGGCTGCTTGTCGAGCACCTTGTACTTCTGTGCCAGCTCGGCGAGCGTGCGCAGGCTCGCCCGGTCGACCTCCCACCCGAACGCCGGGAGCCGCACCGACTCCGCGACCGGCGGGGGCAACTCGAGGTTGTCCTTGATGGCCTGCCGGACGGCCGGCTCGTTGGCCGGGTCCTCGGCCCACTGAAGCGTCTCCTTCATCGCGGCCGAGAAGTCCGCGACCAGTTCGGCGTCCTTCTCGGTGCGTTCCTTGGTGGTGATCGTGGTGAGGGTGGCCAGGCCGGGCACGACCGCCTGGTAGGGCTCGACGACGATCGTGTCGCCGCGGTTCTTCAGCTGGGTGACGAAGGGCTCCGGCACCCACGCGGCGTCGATGTTGCCGGCCTGGAGTTGGGCCGGGGTGTCCGGGAATGCGACCTCGACGAACTTGACCTTGGACGGGTCGCCGCCGTCCTTCTCCACCGCCGCCATGATCGTCACGTCACCGGCGGCGCCGAGGCTGTTGACCGCGACCCGCTTGCCGGCGAGCTCGGCCGGGCGCTTGATGCCGGACTTCGCCGAGGCCACCACCGCGTTGATGTCGTCGCCGTCGGCGTACGAGGAGGCGTAGTTGCCGATGATGACGACGCCGAGGTTGCTCAGGTCGGCCCGGAACGGGCCGAAGGGCTGGCCGATCGCGAAGTCGATGTCGCCGTTGGTCAGGGCGGGAATGGCCTGCGCGCCGCCCTGGGCGGGCAGCACCTCGACCTTGAGGCCGTGCGCGGCGAAGATGCCCGCCTTGATGCCGCCCCACAGCGCGGCGGTCTCGGTGATGGGCAGCGCCGCGACCCGGACCTGGCGCAACTCGCCCGAGCCCTGGTCGGACGGGGGTGGCGCGTCGGAGTCGGTGCATCCGGTGAGGGCGATCGCGGTGGCGGCGATCAGCCCGAGTGCCATGACCTTCTTCATGGACGGGACCCTTCCTGGGCGGGGGTGGGGAAATGGTCAGCCACGTCGATATCGAAAGTCAAGAAAATCTGACGCCCGTCATGGATAAGTTAAACGACGGGCAGTCCGACGTAGTTCTCGGCCAGGCTGGTGGCGTAGGCGCGGGAGGTGGCGACGTATCGCAGCGTGGCGGTCTGCAGCTTCGCCTCGTACGGGTCGTCCCGCTCCAACCGGTGCAGCATGGAGGTCATCCACCAGGAGAAGTGCTGGGCCCGCCAGACCCGGCGCAGCGCCGTCGCCGAGTAGCCCGCCAGAAGGTCCGTGCGCCCCCGGTCGTACCACGCGGCGAAGGCGTCCCCGAGCAACGCGACGTCGGCGAGGGCCAGGTTCATGCCCTTCGCGCCGGTCGGCGGCACGATGTGCACCGCGTCCCCGGCCAGGAACAGCCGCTCCCACCGCATCGGCTCGACCACGAAGCTCCGCATCGGCGTGATCGACTTCTCCAGGACCGGCCCCTCGTGGAGCGACCAGCCCGGCACCGTCTCCAGCCGCGTCCGCAGCTCCGCCCAGATCCGCTCGTCCGGCCACGCGGCGATGTCCTCGTCCGGAGCGACCTGAAGATAGAGCCGGGAGATCTCCGGTGAACGCATGCTGTAGAGGGCGAAACCGCGGTCGTGGTGGGCGTAGACGAGTTCCTCCACCGCGGGCGCGGCGGCGGCGAGCACGCCCAGCCAGGCGAACGGGTACGTCCGCTCGTACGTGGTCAGCACCCCGTCGGGCACCGCGGCGCGGCTGACCCCGTGGAACCCGTCGCAGCCGGCCACGAAGTCACACCGCAGCGCCTCCTCCCGCCCGTTCCGGCGGAAGTGGACGGTCGGCGCGTCCGTGTCCAGGCCGTCCAGGCGGACCGCCTCGGCCTCGAACCGGATCGCGCCGCCGGCCGCGAGCCGGGCCGCGATCAGGTCCTTGACCACCTCCTGCTGCCCGTAGACGGTGATCGCCCGTCCGGTCAGCTCCGTCATCGGCACCCGATGCGACTCCCCGGCGAAGCGCAGCTCGATGCCCTCGTGCCGCAGCCCCTCCCGATCCAGCCGCGCACCGAGGCCGGTGCGGCGGAGCAGGTCGACCGAGCCCTGTTCGAGGACGCCCGCCCGGACCCGGTGCTCGACGTGGTCCCGGCTGCGGCTCTCCAGCACCACCGAGTCGATTCCGCGCAGGTGCAGCAGGTGCGACAGCATGAGCCCCGCCGGCCCGGCGCCGACGATGCCGACCTGGGTACGCATCTCCGGGCTCCTCTCCGCAGGTCAGAACGGGCGGGGATCCGATCGGTCAGGGCCGTCGCCGTGTTCGTTCACCGAACGGGTGTTCTCCTTCTGAACGTTGGCACGTGACCCGGCCCGCGTCAACGGCGTTGACGGATGTCATTCTCCGCCGTACGTTCGTTCTCAGCACGACCGTCCGCGTGCCGAACACGTCGGGGGAGGCTCATGGCGACGCTCGTCCCACTTGCCGACGCGGTGGCGGACCTGGTCCACGACGGCGACACCGTGGCCCTGGAGGGGTTCACCCACCTCATCCCGTTCGCCGCCGGTCACGAAATCATCCGGCAGGGGCGGCGCGATCTGACCCTGGTGCGGATGACTCCCGACGTCATCTACGACCAGCTCATCGGCGCCGGGTGCGCCCGCCGCCTGGTCTTCTCCTGGGGCGGCAACCCGGGCGTCGGGTCGCTGCACCGCTTCCGGGACGCGGTGCGGCACGCCTGGCCGGGTCCGCTCGAATTGGAGGAGCACAGCCACGCGGGCATGGCGAACCGTTACGTGGCCGGGGCGTCCGGGCTGCCGTTCGCCGTCCTGCGCGGCTACACCGGCACCGACCTGCCCCGGCACACCACGAACATCCGGCCGATCACCTGCCCCTTCACCGGGGAGACCCTGACCGCCGTGCCCGCCCTGCGCCCCGACGTGACGGTGGTGCACGCGCAGCGCGCCGACCGGGCCGGCAACGTGCAGATGTGGGGCATCACCGGGGTGCAGAAGGAGGCGGTGCTCGCCGCCCGCCGGTCCCTGGTCACCGTCGAGGAGATCGTGGACGAGCTGGCACCCGTGCCCGGTCAGGTCGTCCTGCCCGGATGGGCGGTCACCGCGGTGGCCGAGGCGCCCGGCGGCGCGCACCCCTCCTACGCCCAGGGCTACTCGACCCGGGACAACGACTTCTACCGCGCCTGGGACGCGGTCAGCCGGGACCGCGACACCTTCCGCGCCTGGTTGGACCGGCACGTGCACCTGGTCGGCACCCCGTGAGCGCGGCGGAGTGGACGGCGGACGAGATGATGACCGTCGCCGCCGCCCGGCAACTGCGCGACGGCGCCGCCTGCTTCGTCGGGATCGGGCTGCCGAGCACCGCGGCGAACCTGGCCCGGGCCACCCACGCCCCGAACCTGGTGCTCGTCTACGAGTCCGGCTGCCTCGGCGCGAAGCCGGACCGGCTTCCGCTGTCCATCGGGGACGGTGTCCTCGCCGACACGGCCGACGCGGTGGTGTCGGTGCCCGAGGTGTTCAACTACTGGCTGCAACCCGGCCGGATCGACGTCGGCTTCCTCGGCGCCGCGCAGCTCGACCGGTACGGCAACATCAACACCACGGTCATCGGCGGCGACTACGACGTCCCGGAGGTCCGCCTGCCCGGCGCCGGTGGCGCGCCGGAGATCGCCGCCTCCTGCGGCGAGGTCGTGGTCATCGTCCGGCAGAACCCGCGGACGTTCACCGCGCGGGTCGACTTCGTCACCTCGGTCGGCTACGGATCGGGGCCGGGCGACCGGGAGCGGCTCGGCCTGCGCGGCGGCGGTCCCCGACTGGTGATCACCGACCTCGGCGTCCTCGAACCGGACCCGGTCACCTGCGAGCTGACGCTGACCCGGCTGCATCCGGGCGTGACCGTGGAGCGGGCCCGGGCGGCCACCGGCTGGGACCTGGCCGTCGCCGGGCGGCTGGTCACCGGGGAGCCGCCGACGGCGCGCGAACTCACGGCGCTGCGAGCGCTGGAGGCGACCAGGATCGGCCGCGCCGAGCCGGACGGGAGAGGAACATGACCACCCGGGACACCGCCCACCAGGGCGGCCTGGTGCTGCCGCGCTACCGGCGGGACGACGTCGACGCCCATCCGCCCCTGCTCAGCCCCGGCTACGGGTCCACCGTGGCGCGGGCGCCGCAGCAGCCGCTCGCCTACCTGCCGCAGCGCCTGACCGAGGTCACCGGGCCGCTGCTGGGGGAGGGGCGTCTCGGCGCGCTCGACCACGACCTGACCCGCCAGCACGACGGCGAGCCGCAGGGGCAGCGGATCGTCGTGCACGGCCGGGTCCGCGACGGCGACGGCCGTCCGGTGGCCGGCACGCTCGTGGAGATCTGGCAGGCCAACGCCGCCGGCCGCTACCGCCACGCGTCGGACACCTGGCCGGCGCCGCTCGACCCGCACTTCGAGGGGGTGGGCCGGGCGCTCACCGACGCCCGGGGGCGCTACCGGTTCGTCACCGTGCAGCCCGGCGCCTATCCCTGGCGCAACCACGACAACGCCTGGCGGCCGGCGCACATCCACTTCTCCCTCTTCGGCCGCGCGTTCACCCAGCGGCTGGTGACCCAGATGTACTTCCCGGGCGACCCGCTGTTCTTCCAGGACCCGATCTTCAACGCGGTCACCGACCCGGCCGCCCGCCAACGGATGGTCGCCCGGTACGACCACGCCACCACGGTGCCGGAGTGGGCCCTGGCGTACGAGTTCGACATCGTGCTGCGGGGCCGGGAGAGCACTCCCTTCGAGGACGGTGACGACGATGACTGAACGGCTGGGCGTCACGCCCGCGCAGACGGTCGGGCCGTACCTGCACATCGGTCTGCGCTGGCCCGACGGCCCGTACGTGGTGCCCGAGGGCACGCCTGGCGCGTTCTGGATCCGGGGCCGGATCGTCGACGGCGCCGGAGCGCCGGTGGTCGACGCGATGGTGGAGAGCTGGCAGGCCGACCCGGACGGCCGGTTCGACCACCCGGACGACCCGCGCGGGGCCCGGCCGCCCGCGCTCCCGGGTTTCCGGGGGTTCGGCCGCAGCGAGACCGACGGGCAGGGCTGCTACCGGCTGCTGACCGTCAGGCCCGGCGCGCTGCCCGACCCGGACGGCGGCGTCGAGGCCCCCCACCTGACCCTGTCGGTGCTGGGACGGGGGCTGCTGCACCGTCTCGTCACCCGGCTCTACTTTCCCGACGAGCCGGCGGCGAACGCCGCCGATCCGGTGCTGCGCGGCGTCGACGCGGATCGCCGGGACACGCTGCTGGCGAGCGCCGCGCCGGACGGGTTCCGCTTCGACATCCACCTCCAGGGCGACCGTGAGACCGTCTTCTTCGCCGTCTGACGGCCTGCTCGGCGGTCTCTCCGGCAGCCCGGACGTCGACGCGGAACTCGGTGACGTGTCCCTGCTCCAGGCGATGCTCGACGTGGAGGCCGCGCTCGCCCAGGCTGCCGCCGACACCGGCATCGTGCCCCCGGCGGTGGCGGAGGCGATCGGCGGCCGGTGCCGCGCCGAGCGGTTCGACCCGGCGGCGCTCGGCCGGGCCGCGGAGGCCGCCGGCAACCCGGTCGTCCCGCTGGTCCGCGAGTTGACCGCCGCGGTGCCCGAGCACGCCCGGGCCTGGGTGCACGCCGGCGCGACCAGTCAGGACGTCCTGGACACCGCGCTGGTCCTGGTCACCGTGCGGGCGCTCGGGCCGCTGTCGGGTCACCTCGACGCCGCCGTCGACGCCGCCGCCGGGCTGGCCGACACCCACCGGGACACCGTGATGGTCGGCCGGACCCTCGGGCAGCAGGCGGCACCCACCACGTTCGGGCTGAAGGCGGCCGGCTGGTTGACCGGTCTCGTCGAGGCCCGGGACCGGCTGCGGCAGGCGGGCGCCGCGCAACCCGCGCAACTCGGCGGCGCGGTCGGCACCCTGGCCGCGTTCGGCCCGGCCGGTCCGGAGGTCGCCGAGCGGTTCGCGGCGCGCCTGGGCCTGCCCGGGAGCCCGCTGCCCTGGCACACCCGCCGCCAGCCCCGGCTCGACCTGGCCGCCGCCCTGGGTGGGCTCCTGGTGGCCGCCGGCAAGGTCGCGCTCGACGTCGGGCTGCTCGCCCAGACCGAGATCGGTGAGGTCACCGAGGGCGGCGACGGGCGGGGCGGCTCCTCGGCCATGCCGCACAAACGCAACCCGGTGGACTCGATCCTGGTCACCGCCGCGGCCCGGCGCGGCCCGGGTCTCGTCGCCACCCTGTTCGCCGCGGCGGCGCAGGAGCACGAGCGGGCCGCCGGCGGCTGGCACGCCGAGTGGGAACCCCTGCTCGACCTGCTGCACGTCGCCGGCGGCGCCGCCGCCCGCTGCGCCCGGATGCTCACCGGGTTGCGGGTCCGTCCGGAGCGGATGCGGGCGAACCTCGACGTGACGGGCGGCGTCGTGCTCGCCGAGGCCGTCGCCGCGCGGCTGGCCCCCGCCGTCGGCCGCGGCGTCGCGCACGACCTGGTCGCCCGCGCCGCCGCCGCGCCGTCGTTCCGCGCCGCGCTGCTCGCCGACCCCGAGATCCGCGCCCACCTGTCCGAGGCGCAGGTCGACGAGGCGCTCGACCCGTACCGCTGGCTCGGCTCGGCCGGTCACTTCGTCGACCGGGCCCTGACCGCCGTTCGGGACGTGCCGCGGTGACCGCCCGGCTGCACACCACGTCCGACGGCCCGGCCGGCGCGCCGGTGCTGCTGCTGGGAAGTTCCCTCGGCACCGCCGGCGCGATGTGGGAACCCCAGGTGGCGGCGCTCGCCGCCCGGTTCCGGGTGATCCGGTACGACCACCTGGGCCACGGCCGCTCGGCGGTGCCGCCGGGGCCGTACTCGCTGGATCTGCTGGGCCGGGAGCTGTTGCGGACGCTCGACGGCCTGGGCGTGCCGTGGGTCCACTACGCGGGGCTGTCGCTCGGTGGCATGGTCGGCATGTGGCTGGCCGCGCACGCGCCCGACCGGGTGCGGCGGCTGGCGCTGCTGTGCACGTCGGCGTCGCTCGGCCCGCCGGAGCAGTGGCGGGAGCGGGCGGCGACGGTCCGGGCCGCCGGCCTGCCGGCGATCGCCGACGCGGTGGTGGCCCGCTGGTTCACCCCGGGCTTCGCCGTGGCCCGGCCGGACGTGGTCGCCGCGTTCCGCGCCATGCTGACCGCGACGTCCCCCGCCGGGTACGCCGCCTGCTGCGAGGCGATCGCCGCGATGGACCTGCGCCCCGCCCTCGGCCGGATCGGCGCGCCGACGCTCGTGATCGCGGGCGCGGACGACGCGGCGACGCCGGTCGGGCATGCCCGCGACATCGCCGGGCGGATCCCCGGGGCCCGGCTCGCCGTCGTCGGGGAGGCGGCGCACCTGGCGAACGTCGGGCAACCCGAGCGGGTGTGCCGGCTCCTGCTGGACCACTTCGACGAGAGGCCGCGTGAACGATGAACGACCGCGAGCGGCACGAGCAGGGCATGACGGTACGCCGGCAGGTGCTCGGTGACGCGCACGTCGACCGCGCGGTCGCCGGCACGGACGGGTTCACCGACGACTTCCAGGACTTCATCACCCGCTACGCCTGGGGCGAGGTGTGGAGCCGGCCGGGTCTCGACCGGCGTACCCGCAGTTGCGTGACCCTCGCCGTGCTCGCCACCCTGCGCCACGACGAGGAGCTGGCGATGCACGTCCGGGCCGCGCTGCGCAACGGGCTGAGCGAGCAGGAGGTGGCGGAGGTCCTGCTCCAGGTCGGCGTCTACGCTGGCGTACCGGCGGCGAACCGGGCGTTCACGGTGGCCCGGGAGACGTTGCGGCGGGAGGCCGGGTGAGCGTGAGCGGCGAGGTGGCGAGGTCGCCGGAGTTCGTCCAGTCGCTGGAGCGCGGCCTCGCGGTGATCCGGGCGTTCGACGCCGACCATCCGCAGCTCACGCTCAGCGAGGTGGCCCGGCGGACCGGCCTGACCCGGGCCGCGGCGCGCCGGTTCCTGCTCACCCTGGTCGAGCTGGGCTATGTGCACACCGACGGCCGCCTCTTCTCGCTGCGGGCGCGGATCCTCGACCTCGGCTACGCCTACCTGTCCGGCCTGGGCCTGCCCGAGATCGCCCGCCGGCACATGGAGGCGCTCGTCGCGCAGGTGCGCGAGTCCTGCTCGATGTCGGTGCTCGACGGCGACGAGGTGGTCTACGTGGCCCGCGTGCCGACCAAGCGGATCATGACGGTGGGGATCAGCGTCGGGACCCGCTTCCCCGCGTACGCCACGTCCATGGGCCGGGTGCTGCTCGCCGCGCAACCGGCGGACTGGCTCGGCGACTACCTGGCCACCGCGGAGCTGCGTCCGTTGACCCGCCGCACCGTCACCGACCCGGTGAAGCTGCGCGCCGTGCTGACGAAGGTCGCCGCCCAGGGGTACGCGATCGTGGACCAGGAGTTGGAGGAGGGGCTGCGGTCGCTGGCCGCGCCGATCCACGGCGAGGACGGGTCGGTGGTGGCGGCGGTGAACGTCTCCGCGCACGCCACCCGGGGGTCGTTCGAGGTGATCCGGCGGGATCTGCTCCCGCCGCTGCTGGCCGCCGCGAGGCGGATCGAGGAGGATCTGCGGGCCGGCGCGGGCCGGGCCTCGACGGCGGCCGGGGTCGTCACCGGGTGACGAGCCCGGCGGCGGGGTCGTGGCGGACCGGGATCGGGTCGCTGAGCTCGCCGACGAACTCGCCGTCGACGTGGTCGACGAACCCGATCAGGGACCAGCCGCCGGCGTCCGGGACCAGCCGCGGCGCGTACAGGTGGGGCAGCGTCACCGGTCGGGCCGCCGGCACGTCCCAGGGCCCGCGGACCGTCGGCGCGCTTGCCACCCAGAGCTGGTGCGCCGGTCCCCGGCCGGCGGCGACCGCGTTGGTGCAGAACAGCAGCAGCGGCTGCCCGTCCACCACGGCGACCTGCGGCACCTCCAGGTGGCCGAAGCCGGCCGGCGCGGACAGCGGGGGCCGGACGGTCCAGTCGAGCAGGTCCGGTGAGGTGGCGTGGCCGATGACACCCCGCTCACCGGCGGGGCCCTGGTTGGCGCGGGCGGTGACGAGCATGTGCCAGCCGTCGCCGTCGGGGTCGGGGAACACCCAGGGGTCGCGCCACGCCTGCTCGTACCACATCTCCCGGTCGAGCACCTCGTACCAGGCGGGGTCGGCCTCGACGACCGGACCGTCGCCGTGCCGCCGCCAGGTGACCAGGTCGTCGGAGACGGCCAGCCCGATCCGCTGGACCAGCCCGTCCTCGGCCCGCCCGACGCCGGTGTAGAACAGGTGCCAGCGCCCGTCCGGGCCGCGGACCGTGCAACCGGTCCAGGTGGCCAGGTCGTCCCAGCCGGGCGCGTCGGCGGGCACGAGCGCGTCCGCGACCAGTCGCCAGGAGCGCAGGTCGGTGGAGACGGCGTGGCCGATCGAGGCGCGCCGGTGACGGCGGTGCGGGTCGAGCAGGGCCCGGGAGGCACGCAGGAAGAACACGTGCCACGAACCGTCGTCGTCCTGGGCGTACCAGCTGTCCCACACCCAGTGGTCGGGCAGACGTAACATGGCGGGAAAGCTATCAGTAAATCGGTTTAGCGGCTACCGCCCGGGTGGTGAGCCGCCCGGTGCTCAGCCGGCCGGCGCGGCGACGGAGCGGCGGCGGCGCAGCGGCATCGGCACGTACGCCGGCTCGTGCCCGTCGCCGTCGAGCAGCGACTCCACCGCCCGGCGTCCCATCTGCT
The DNA here is from genome assembly GCF_029581215.1 of Micromonospora sp. WMMD975. Classification (NCBI taxonomy): domain Bacteria; kingdom Bacillati; phylum Actinomycetota; class Actinomycetes; order Micromonosporales; family Micromonosporaceae; genus Micromonospora; species Micromonospora sp. WMMD975. The sequence goes on along the minus strand of NZ_CP120739.1, from coordinate 3,020,820 downwards.
CGTGCGGCAGCGCGGCGGTGGTCAGTTTCGGGCGCAGCCAGGTGGCGATCGGATCGTCGTCGAAGGAGATCACCGAGAGGTCGTCCGGAACGCTCAGGCCGGCCTCGCCGAGCGCCTGGTAGGCGCCGAAGGCGAGCCGGTCGTTCATGCAGATGACGGCGCTCGGCCGGACCGGCTGCCGCAGCAGCGCGCGGGTCGCGGCGTAGCCGTGCTCCGGTTGCCACTCCGGGCAGAAGCCCTCGGTCAGCAGCGAGACGCCGGCGGCGGCGAGGGCACCCCGGATGCCGCGCAGCCGGGCGGCGGCGGCCAGGGAGATCTCCGGGTCGCTCTCCTTCTGCCGGTTGCGCCCGATCAGCGCGATCCGGTCCCGGTGGCCGCGCGCGAGCAGGGTCTCCGCGACCGTGGCGCCGGCCCGTTCGTCGTCCGGCAGCACGCACGGCAGGTGCTCCGCGCTGGTGGCGTTGAGCAGCACCACCCGGCCCCCGAGGATCGCCGGCGGCACCGTCAGCCGGCGGGTCGCCATGGCCGCGTAGATCACGCCGTCGACCTGGCGGTCGAGGATCGCCTCGATCGCGTACCGCTCGAAGGCCGCGTCGCCCTGGGTCTCGGTGATGAGCAGGACGTGGTCGCGCTCGCGGGCCGCGTCCAGCGCGCCCCGGATCAGGCCGCCGGCGAAGCGGGTGGTGGCGACGATGTCGGAGACGAACGCGATGGTGGCGGTCTTGCGGGTACGCAGGCTGCGGGCGGCCACGTTGGGCCGGTAGCCGAGTTCCTCGGCCGCCGCGAAGACCCGCTGGTGCGCCTCGGCGGAGAGCCGGGTGCCCTCCCGGCCGTTGAGCACCATCGACGCGGCGGTCTTGGACAGCCCGGCGCGCTCGGCGACGTCGGCCAGGGTGGCGCGGTTGCGGCCCATCAGTCCTCCGATCCCGGCGATCCGTCCGCCGCTGCTGCCCATCATGATGCGTCCGGTCGCGGCCTGCGTCGCCGGTCTCCCGGCGGCCCGATTCGTGAACGCGTCGTTTCCGGACCGTTGCCGACTGCTTCTTGACAGCCCCAGCTCACCCGCGCATGCTCTGCTAAATCAGTTTAGCGAAGCCGTTCCGCCGCGACATAGGAGGCCCGACGTGCCGGAGTTCCCGAGGATGACCCGCCGCCGGTTCGCAGTGCTGGCGCCACTGCTCGCCGCCGGCCTGGCCGCCACCGCCTGCAGCCCACCCGGCGAGGAGCAGACCACGTCGAACGACGCCGACGCCAAGGTCAGCACCGAGCTGGGGTCGGAGAAGATCACCCTGGAGATGTACGCCGAGACCGGCTTCCCGCTGGCCAAGGCGCTCGCCGACGAGTTCACCAAGCAGCACCCCAACGTCACGTTCAACGTCCGCGAGGACCAGTTCACCGTCATCGTGGAGAACGCGCCCCGGGTCCTCGCCTCGGACAACGCGCCCGACATCATCCGGCTGCCCACCATGGTCGACCTGGTCAAGGACGGGCTGCTGAAGAACATGGACCCCTACTTCGAGGCGTACGGGTGGGACAAGTTCCCGGCCTCGCAACTGGTTCAGCTGCGGATCGGCGAGGGCGGCGTCCGGGGCGAGGGCTCCCTGTACGGCATGGGGCTGGGCTACAGCGTGACTGGCGTGTTCTACCACAAGGACCAGGCCGCGCAGATCGGCATGACCCAGCCGCCGGCCACCATCGCCGAGTTCGAGGACCTGCTGGCCAAGGCGAAGGCGGCGAACCTCCAGCCGATCATGCAGTTCAACAAGAACACCGCCGGCATCAACTTCCCGCACCAGGCGCTGCAGAACCAGTACGGCGACCCGGCCCGGATCGCCGACTGGATCTTCCAGAAGCCGGATGCCACCTTCGACACCCCGGCCGCGTTGAAGGCCACCCAGACCATCCAGAAGTGGGCGCAGGCGGGCTACTTCCCGAAGGACGCGAACGCCGTCGACTACACCGCGATGATGGGCGAGTTCGGCAAGGGCAACGGCACGTTCATGTTCAACGGCGACTGGGAGTCGGCGAACCTGGACAAGCAGCTCCCCGGCAAGGTCGGGTTCTTCCTCTTCCCGGGTGAGACCGCCGACGCCAAGCGGGTGGCGATGTCGGCGCCGAACACCTTCGGGGTCGGCGCGAAGGCCAAGCACCCCGACGCCGCCGCGTTCTTCCTCAACTGGGTGCACACCAACGACAAGGCCCGGGAGATCTCGGTGAACGTCGGCGGCTCGTCCCCGGGCGGTCCGGCCGAGCTGTCCCTGCCGCCGGTGCAGGAGGGCACCGTGCTGGCCGAGACGCTGAAGGCGTCGCAGCAGCTCGGGGCCGACAACGGCGCGGTCGACTTCACCGCGAACGCGACCGGCGGCATCTTCGCCGCGGCGATCACGCCCGAGATGCAGAAGCTGATCGCCGGACAGCAGACGCCCGAGGGGTACGTGAAGGCGGTCCAGGCCGAGTACGAGAAGGAACTGTCCCGGTGACGACCGTCCTCGGCGCACCCGCGCGGCCCCACCGGAAGCGGTGGGGCCGCGCGGCCCGGTGGAGCGGGTGGCTGTGGGTCCTGCCCGCGCTGCTCATGTACGGGTTCTTCGTGTTGCGCCCGCTCCTGCTCACCGTGCAGTACTCGTTCTACCGCTGGAACGGCATCGGGGCGGCGACCTGGGCGGGGCTGGACAACTACGTCACCGTCTTCACCGACCGGGACCTGCTGAAGATCATCGGGAACGCGTTCGTCCTGATCGTCTTCTTCAGCTTCGTCCCGGTGGTGCTGGGCCTGGTGGTGGCCAGCCTGGTCCGCCGGATCGCCACCGGCCCGGCCGGCGCGATGGTGCGTACCGTGCTCTTCCTGCCCCAGGTGATCCCGCTGGTGGCGGCCGGCATCGCCTGGAGCTGGATGATGTCCTCCAGCGGCCTGGTCAACCAGGCGCTGCGGGCGGTCGGGCTGGGCTCGGTCACCCGGCCCTGGCTCGGCGAGTTCGACACCGCGCTGCCGGCCGTGGGCGTGATCGGGGCCTGGGTGATGCTCGGCCTCTGCACCATCCTGCTGGTCACCGGCATGAGCAAGATCGACCCGTCGCTCTACGAGGCGGCCCGGATGGACGGCGCCGGCTCGATCCGGGAGTTCTTCGCGGTGACCCTGCCCAGCCTGCGCCAGGAGATCGGCATCTGCCTCACGGTGACCGTCATCGCGGCGCTTGCCAGCTTCGACATCGTCTACATCTCCACCAGCGGCGGCCCGGGCATCGAGACGACCGTGCCGGGCCTGGAGATCTACCGGCTCGCCTTCTCCCAACGCCAGGTCGGGCTCGCCTCGGCCCTGGGCGTGGTGCTGATGCTGCTGGTCCTGGTGTGCGTGCTGCCGATCCAACGGCTGACCCGGGGAGAGAAACCATGAACCTGACCGGTCGCGGTGAGCGACTGACCGGGCGGATCTTCCTGATCGCGCTCGTGGTCGTCACCCTGCTGCCGTTCCTCAGCATGCTGTCCGCGGCCCTGCAACCGCGCGGCACCGTACCCACCGGCCTGGCCTGGCCCTCGGACCCGCAGTGGGGCAACTTCGCCGACGCCTTCACCGCCGCGAACATGGGCGCCCTGCTGAAGTCCAGCATGCTGATCGTGGCCGGGGTGGTGCCGTTCGCCGTGCTCATCGCGACCATGGCCGGCTTCGGCCTCGGCCACCTGCGGGTGCCCGGCGGCCACCTCGCCTTCGGGCTGCTGCTGCTCGGCCTCACGCTGCCCTTCGAGGCCGTGGTCACCCCGCTCTACTACCAGATCCGCGACCTCGGCCTGCTCAACACCCGATGGGCGATCATCCTGCCGCTGGTCGGCCTCTACATGCCGTTCGCGGTGTTCTGGATGCGGGCGCACTTCATCAACGTGCCACGGGAGCTGTCCGAGGCGGCCCGGGTCGACGGCAGCAACACCTGGCAACTGTTCTGGCGCGTGCACGTGCCGCTGGCCCGCCCGGCCGTCGCGTCGCTGACCATCCTGCTGTTCCTCTGGACCTGGAACCAGTTCCTGCTCGCCATCGTCCTGGTGGACGACGCCACCAAGCGGACGATGGCCGGCGCGCTCGGCGCGTTCCAGGGCCAGTGGGGGACCGACCTGGTGTTGCTCTGCGCCGGCTCGCTGCTCATCATGACCCCGACGCTCATCGTGTTCGTGATCTTCCAGCGTCAGTTCATCAAGGCCCTGCTCCAGGGCTCCGTGAAGGGATGACGAGGTGACCGACCCGCAGATCCACGGGCACGCCGACGACGGCTTCGGTCGGGTCGCCGACGTGTTCCGGGCCAACTTCGCCGACCGGGGCGAGGTGGGCGCCGCGGTCGCCGTCCACGTCGCCGGCCGCGCGGTCGTCGACCTGTACGGCGGGACGGCCGACCCCCGGTCCGGCCGGCCGTGGACCGCCGACACGCCCGCGGTCGTCTTCTCCGTCACCAAGGGGATCATGGCGATCTGCGCGTACCGGCTGGCGCAGGAGGGCCGGCTCGACCTGGACGCGCCCGTCACCCGCTACTGGCCCGGGTTCGGCCGGCACGGCAAGGACGAGATCCCGGTCCGCTGGCTGCTCACCCACCAGTCCGGCCTGCCGGCGCTGGACCGGCCCTTCACCCTCGACGAGGTGCTCGCCTGGGACCCGGTGATCGAGGCGATCGAGGCGCAGGCCCCGCTGTGGCGACCGGGCACGGCGCACAGCTACCACGCGATGACCTACGGTTGGCTGATCGGCGAGGTCATCCGCCGGATCACCGGGGAACTCCCGGGCGCCTGGTTCGCCCGCACCATCGGCGAGCCGCTCGGCCTGCGTACCTGGATCGGCCTGCCGGCGGCCGAGCGCGACACGGTCGCCTGGATGCTGGCCCCGGTCGGTGACCCCGGCCCGGCCGGCGACCCGGTCGCCGAACGCGGCATCACCATGGGCGGGGCGTTCGCCTTCCCGGCCGACGACACCGGCCTGGTCAGCTTCAACGACCCGGCCATCCAGGCCGCGCAGGTCCCCGGCGCGGGCGCGGTCAGCACCGCCGAGAGCCTGGCCCGCCTCTACGCCGCCTGCGTCGCCGGGTCCGCCGCCGGCCCGCGCCTGCTCACCCCCGCGTCCGTCGACGACGCCCTCGCCGTCCGCGCCGCCGGCCAGCAGGTGTACGGGCTGCCGGACGCCGGCCACCGCTGGGGCACCGGATTCCTGGTGCACGCGGCGCCGCGCCCGATGCTCGGGGTACGCAGCTTCGGCCACGACGGCGCCGGCGGGCACCTGGCCTTCGCCGACGACACCCACCAGCTCGGCTTCGGCTACGTGGTGAACCAGATGGGCGGCATCGACGACGAGCGGGCCAACCTGCTCAGCGCGGCGGTGCGCGACTGCCTGTGACCCGGGTAACCTCTCGCGCAGACGGGAATGGGGCCGGCGGGACGGGACCTGAACCCAGGTGTGACTGTCTTACCGAATTCCGCCCGGCCGCGTCCTGACCGGGCGGAGGTCCCCCCGATGACCGATGTCGCCACCGACCGGCGGCCGACCACCACCTCGACACCCGGGGACCTGATGGGCCGGGGGCAGCGGCTGCGGCTCGTGCTGGTCCTCGGTTCGCTGATCGCGGTGGGTCCGCTGACCATCGACATGTACCTGCCCGCGCTGCCCGCGATCGTCGCGGACTTCGCAACCACCTCGGCGGCGGTCCAGCTCACCCTCACCGGCACGCTCGCCGGGCTCGCGGTCGGCCAGCTGCTGATCGGTCCGCTGTCGGACGCGGTCGGGCGGCGCCGTCCGCTGATCGCCGGCCTCGTGCTGCACGTCATGGCGTCGTCGCTCTGCGTCGTCGCGCCGAACGTCGCCGTCCTCGGGGTGCTGCGGGTGGTGCAGGGCCTCGGCGTCGCCGCCACCGCGGTGGTCGCGATGGCAGTGGTCCGTGACCTGTTCAGCGGCGCGGCGTTCGCCACCCTGCTCTCCCGGCTGCTGCTGGTGATGGGCGCGGCGCCGATCCTCGCCCCGACCCTGGGCGGGGCCGTGCTGCGCTGGACGGACTGGCCGGGTGTCTTCGTCGTGCTGGCCGTCTTCGGCGTGCTGCTGGCCGTGGTCGCCGCGCTCGGCCTGCCGGAGACGCTCCCGCCCGAGCGCCGCCGTCGCGGCGGCGTCGTCGGCACCGCCCGCCTCTACGGCTCGCTGCTGCGCGACCGCGTGTTCGTCGGCCTGGTCCTGGTCGCCGGCCTGGCCATGGCGGCGCTGTTCGCGTATGTGGCCGGCTCGTCGTTCGTGCTTCAGCAGGGGTACGGGCTCGACGAGCAGGAGTTCGCGCTGGCGTTCGGCGCGGGCGCGGTGGGCCTGATCGGGGCGACCCAGTACAACGTGCGGTTGCTGCGCCGCTTCCCGCCGCAGCGCATCCTCGTGGTCTCGCTGGGCGTGGGAACGCTGGCCGGCCTGGCCCTGCTGGGCTTCGCCGCGACGAACGTCGGTGGGCTGCCCGCCCTGCTGGTGTCGTTGTGGGTGGTGCTGGCGGCGGCCGGCCTGGCGATGCCGAACGCCCCGGCGCTGGCGCTGTCCCGGCACGGCGAGGCGGCCGGCACCGCGTCCGCGCTGCTCGGTGCCGTGCAGTTCGGGGTGGGCGCGGTGGCCGCGCCGCTGGTCGGCGTGCTGGGCACCGGCGCGGTGGCGATGGCCCTGGTGGTGACCGGTGGCATGGTGGCGGCGCTGGCGGTGCTGCTGCTCGTGGTGCGGCCGTCCCGACTCGCCGACCTGGAGCCCGCCCCGGGGGTCGTGGTCGCGCACTGACGGACCTCGACGCTCTCGACGGGCATCAGATGACCCCGGCCGCTCGAAGCTCGGCGGTCCGGTCGGCGTCCAGCCCGAGAAGCTTCCCGAACACCTCGTCGTTGTGCTCACCGAGGTCCGGGCCGGTGTGGCGGACCGCGCCGGGAGTGCGGCTCAGCCGTGGCATGACGTTCTGCATCGGTACGTCGCCGAGGCCCGGCGCCGCCAGGCGGACGATCGCCTCGCGGGCGGCGAAGTGGGGGTCGGCGAGCATGTCGGGCGCCGTGTAGATGCGCCCGGCCGGCACCCCGTGGGCGCTGAGGCGGTCGAGCAGCTCGTCGGCGGGCACCGTCGCCGACCACTCGGCGATGATGCCGTCGATCAGGGACATGTTGCGCCCGCGCGCGTCGTGCGCGCGGAACCGGTCGTCGTCGGCCAGCTCGGTCCGGCCCATGACCTCGGTGAGCCGGCGGAACACGCTGTCCTGGTTGGCCGCGATGAGCACGCTCTCACCGTCGCTGGTCGGGAAGACGTTGCTGGGGGAGATGTTCGGTAGCACCGCGCCGGTGCGCTCGCGCTGGTAGCCGGCCAGCGACCACTCCGGCAGCAGTGACTCCATCATGGCCAGGACCGCCTCGTAGATGGCCGCGTCGACGACCTGGCCGCGGCCGGTACGGAGCCGTTCGTGCAGGGCCACGAGCGTCCCCAGCGCGGCGAAGACGGCGGCGAGGGAGTCGCCGAGGGAGATGCCGGAGCGGGCCGGTGGCCGGTCGGGGTCGCCGGTGACGTATCGGATGCCGCCCATCGCCTCGCCGATCGAACCGAAGCCGGCGCGGCCGGCGTACGGGCCGGTCTGGCCGTAACCACTGACCCGCGTCACGACCAGGCGGGGGTTGAGCTCCCACAGCGCCTCGGGGGACAGCCCCCAGCGTTCGAGCGTGCCGGGACGGAAGTTCTCGACGAGCACGTCGGCCTCGGCGAGCAGCCGCCGCACGAGCTCCTGCCCGTCGGCGTCGCGCAGGTTGATGGTGACCGACTTCTTGTTGCGGGCCACGACCGGCCACCACAGGGACATGCCGTGCGGCTTCTCGCGGCCCCACTGGCGCATGGGATCCCCGGCCCTGGGGTCTTCGATCTTGATGACCTCGGCGCCGAAGTCGCCGAGGAGCTGCCCGCAGAACGGACCGGCCAGCAGCTGGCCCATCTCGATCACGCGCAGATCGGCCAGCGGCAGCGCGGTGTTCGTCGCCATGCGACCTCCAACGTCAGACGTAACTGTATGCAATCTAGGGTGCGAGGAGCGATCCGACAACGTCTCACGGCGGAATCGTCTGCGTACCGAAAGTCAAGACCTGCATGCAACCTCCCAGGGAGGTAACGGCTTATCTCCTGTTCAGAGGTGATGCTTGACACTGCACGAAACGTCGAACTACCTTCGGTTGTGCACAGGAAGTCGTCACTTCGAGGTTCCTGAGTCACCGCGGGATGCGGACGACAGGGACCACGAACCGCTCGATGCCAGACCGCCATCACCGCTTTTTGCATACATTCCCTCGTCCCTCGTGGGCCGTCTCCTGAGGAGTGGCATCTTGTTCACGTTCCCGAGAGCGCTCCGCCGCTCCGCCGCCGCGGCCCTGAGCGCCGCCCTGCTGCTGGGTGCCGCCGCGTGCGGCGACTCGTCCTCGGGCGGCGACACGCCCGGCCCGGTCGACGACGCCTATACCGCCCAGGCCGCCGAACTGATCAAGGTGGGCACCGGCGGCCTGCTGTACTTCGAGGGCGCCGAGGCCGACATCACCCTGGACAAGATCAAGGTCTACGAGGACTGGTCCGGCCCGACGCAGTCGGCCAAGCCGGTGGCGGGCGCGAAGGTCGACATCATCGTGTGCAAGATCGGCACCTCGTGCGAGGAGGTCGGTCGCAAGGCCGCCGCGATCGCCCAGCAGATCGGGTGGACCGCGGAGGTCATCGACGGCCAGGGCACGCCGGAGGGCTTCCAGAAGGCGCTCGCCACCGCCGCCACCCACAAGCCCAGCGCCGTCATCACCGTCGCGATCCCCGAGAACCAGGCCGCCGACGGCATCGCCGAGTTGCAGAAGGCGAAGATCCCGGTGGTCGGCATCTCGGCCGTCAAGGAAGGCGGAACGGTCGGCTTCGACGCCAACGTCTCCAGCCGGGAGACCTTCCAGTCGGTGCTCCAGGTGACCCAGGCGATCGCCGACAGCAAGGGCACCGCGAAGGCCGTCTTCCTCTGGGACGTCGGCTACCCCCACCTGGTGGAGGCGCTGAACACCAGCAAGAAGGTGTTCGCGGCGTGCACCGGGTGCCAGCTGCTCGAGGTACGCGAGCGGACGCTGGCCCAGGCGGGCGACCCGATCGAGATGCAGAACATCGCCACCTCGTTGATCCAGAAGTACGGCGACGACCTGCAGTACATCTTCACGCCCTACGGCAACGGGGTGGAGTCCATCATCGCCGCGCTGAAGGCGGCCGGCCGGACCGACGTCAAGGTGCTGTCGAAGAACGCCGAGCCGGAACGCCTGAGCAGCGTGGCCGCGGGCGACCAGTTCGCCGACTTCGGCGCGGTGCGCGGCTGGAACGCCTACGCCGCGATCGACCAGGTGGTGCGGCTCCTGGCCGGGAAGCCCGCGCTGCCCGACGCCGAGCAGGGCATCCCGGCGACCATCTTCCGGCAGTCGAACGCCCCCGAGGACGGCAAGGTCGACTGGGACTCGTACGTCGACTTCGCCGAGCGGTACACCCGGATGTGGAGCGCCGCGCAGTGACTGACGCACCGGTTCTGGAGGCCGTCGGGATCAGCAAGTCCTACGGTCGGGTGCGGGCGGTGGTGGACGTCTCCTTCGACGTGCGGCCGGGCGAGATCCTGGGCATCGTCGGCGACAACGGCGCCGGCAAGTCCACGCTCATGAACGTGGTGAGCGGGGCGATCGCCCCGGACAGCGGGCACCTGCGGGTGACGGGACGGCAGCTCACGCCGCACACCATCGGACAGGCGCGCGCCGCCGGCATCGAGATGATCTACCAGGATCTGGGGCTGAGCGACAACCTCAGCGTGGTGGAGAACGTCTTCCTCGGCCGCGAGTGGACCGGCGGCCCCGCGGTGCTGCCGGTCCTGCGGAAGAAGGCCATGCGGGTCCGCACCCAGGCCGTGCTGGAGAGCCTCGGCATCGACCTGCACGACATGAACGTGCTCGTCGAAGGGCTCTCCGGCGGCCAGCGGCAGATGGTCGCCATCGCCCGGGCGCTCGTCGCGGCCCACGAGCCCCGGGTGATGGTGATGGACGAACCGACGGCGGCGCTCGGCACGTCGGAGTCCCGCGTCGTCAACGACCTCATCGTCCGGCTGCGGGACACCGGCTACGCCGTGGTCGTGATCAGCCACCGCATCCCCGAACTGCTGGAACTGGCCGACCGGTTGCTGGTCATGAAGGGCGGCCGGCAGGTCCACCACGGGCCGACCCGGGATCTCGACGTCGAACGGTGCGTGCAGCTCATCGTCCGCGGCGCCGCAGCGCTGGAGAGGAGCGCCGGATAATGCCCGACACCCTGACCACCCCGCCCGTCCTCGTCCGGCAGAGCGCCGACCGGTCCCGGCAGAGCCGGTCCGAGTGGCTCGTCGGGGCGATCGGCAGGTTCGGGCTCATCGGGCTGCTCGTGCTGGTGATCGCCTCGTTCTCGGCGCTCAGCCCGTCGACGTACTTCACCGTCACCAACTTCCGACTCGTGCTGGTCAACCAGACCGTCACCGTCATCGTGGCCCTGGCGGCGACCCTGCCGCTGCTCGCCCACTACCTCGACGCCTCGGTCGGGCCCATGCTGGGCCTGGCCCAGGGGCTCGCGGTGTGGCTGATCGCGGTCCACGGGACGCCGATCTGGCTCGCCGTGGTGCTGGTGATCGCCGTCGCCGTCGTGGTCGGCGCGCTCAACACCCTGCTGGTGCTGCGCTTCGGCATGACGTCCATCATCGCGACCCTGGCGACCGGCAGCGTGCTCATGGGCCTGCTCTACCTGGTCACCGGTGGCCGGGTCATCTTCCAGAACGTCCCGGAGAGCTTCACCGGAATCGCCCGCGGTGATCTCGGCGGCATTCCGCTGCCGCTGCTGTACCTGCTCGTGGTGGTCGTGGTGCTGGAGATCGCCGTGGTCTGGACGCCCTTCGGGCAGCGGATGTACTCGATGGACGGAAACCTGCGCGGCGCCGCGCGGGCCGGCATCAACGTCAACTCGTACACCCTGCGGGCCTTCGTCGGCGCCGCGGTGCTGGCCTCGATCGCCGGGCTGCTGCTGGCGTCCCGGATCGGCTCCGGCCAGCCGGCCGTGGGGCAGCAGTTCCTCCTGCCGGCGTTCGCCGCGGCCTTCCTCGGCGCGGCCGTGCTGCGCCCGGGGCGGGTCAACATGCTCGGCACGCTCATCGCCGCCTACTTCGTGAGCTTCACGATCGCGGGTCTCCAGCACCTCGGCGCGGCGACCTGGATCGAGAGCGTCTTCAACGGCGTCGCCGTCATCGTCGGCGTCTCCGTCGCCGGCCTGGCGGTGCGTCGCCGCCGCCGGTTGGCCGTCCGGCACGTCGAGCGGCTCGAGGCCGAACATCCCGATCCACCGCAGGACCAGACCAGCGAGAGGGGCTGACCGTGAAGGGCAACCACTTCATCTTCGACAACGCCATCCACATGTACAAGCTCACCGAGGACAACTACGACGAGACGTACGGCGGTGGCCGCAAGTCGACGAACGCCCTGGTGGAGTACGCGAAGAAGTACTCGAAGCCGGGTTTCCCCTACGACGACATCTCCGACCGGGAGCTCTCCGTCGAGGACGCCTACCGCCTCATCTTCGAGGAGTCCGACACCGACATCGCCATGGCGCAGACGGTGCCGAGCCACGGCGGCTGGAAGCTCGGCTTCTCCCCGGCGGAGAACAACTACAAGCTGAAGGAGGCATATCCCGACCGGGTGCTCTTCTGCGGCGGCGTCGACCCGATCACGCACGGGCGGTACGGCGCCGTCACCGAGGCGATCCGGCAGATCCGGGAGTGGGGCGCGGTCAGCTTCAAGTTCTACCAGGCCCATTCCGGCGGCGTGTCCTGGCGCATCGACGACCCCGACGTGGCGTATCCGATCTGGGAGGCGTGCCTGGAGCACGGGGTGACGAACGTGCAGTTCCACAAGGGGCTGGCGTTCAACACCCAGCACATCGCCGACCTGGCCCCCTACGACCTGGAGCGCGCGGCCCAGGACTTCCCGGAGATGAACTTCATCGTCCACCACCTCGGCGAGCCGTTCATCGACGAGACCATCAACATCGCCTCGCGCTACGAGAACATCCACCTGGCGCTGACCGCCTGGATCAACCAGTACCCGGTCGCGCCCCGCGCGGCGCTGCACGCGATCGGCAAGTGTCTGCTCCACGTCGGCCCGGACCGGCTGCTCTGGGGCTCGGAGGCGTTCGTGTGGCCCAAGGTGCAGGCGTACATCGACCTGTTCGCGGACATGACGATGCCGGAGGACCTACAGGACGGCTACGGCTACCCCGAGTTGACCGACGAGGTCAAGGACAAGATCTTCGGTCGCAACTTCGCCCGGCTGATGGGGATCGACATCGAGGCGAAGACCGAGGCCCTGTACGGCGCCGGGGCCGCCACCCCGGCCCGCAAGGCGGTGCGCCGTGGCCGCCGCTGACCTGAGCCGTGCGGCCGACCAGGCGTTGGAGGGGAAGGTCCGGCAGCTCGTCGAGGCGCACGGCGGCGGCATCACCGTCGCGGTCGACGACGCGGGCGACGCCCGGGTCAGCTTCAAGGGCCGGTGTCGGGCGTGTCCGTCCGCCCCGGTCACCATGGGCGCGCTGGTGCGCCCGGCGTTGTTGCAGGTCGAGGGCGTCCGCTCGGTGTCCCGGGAGGGCGGCGTGTCCCGCTTCGCCGAGGAGCGGATCGCCCGCATGTTCGGCATCAGCAGCCATCGTCCGGACGAGGAGGAGCAGTCATGAGTGGTCGCACCGGTCGGGCCCCGCGCCGCAACGGATATCGCCGGCGGGATCCGTTCCTGCCGTACCAGGACGAGGCGCCGACGTCGTCCGTGCCGTCCACCGTGGTCAACCGGCCGACGATCGCGCACGCGGCGGCCCGCGCCGCGCTCGACGCCGCGGTGGCGCGGGCCGAGTCGATGGGGCTTCCGGTCACGGTCGCGATCTGTGACGAGAGCGGGGTGCTGAAGGCGTACCAGCGGATGGACGGCGCCCCGCTGGTCACCGTGCAGCTCGCCCAGGACAAGGCGTACACCGCGGTCGGCTTCGGGCTGAGCAGCGACGGATGGTACGACTTCATCAAGGACGACGGGCCGCTCGCCATGGGGGCGCCCGCCGGCATCGACCGGCTGGTCACGTTCGGCGGCGGTTTCCCGATCCGGGTCGACGGAGCGGTCGTGGGCGCGATCGGGGTCAGCGGCGGCCACTACACCCAGGACATGGAGGTCGCCGAGGCCGGTCTGGCGGTGCTCGGGTGACGGCGGCCGTGGACCGGTCCGAGGTCGGCCTGGAGGTCGTCGACGGCGTCGCGGTCATCACGCTCGACGCGCCGCGGCGTCGCAACGCGCTCACCCTCGCGATGGCGCGTGAGCTGGTGGAGACGGTCGCGCGGGTCGACGCCGACCCGCGGGTGCGCGCCGCCGTGGTGCGCGGCGGCGGCGGGCACTTCTGCGCCGGAGCGCACCGGGCCCTGCTCGACGACGTGGCGGAGGATCCCGCGGACCCCCGTCGCTACGCCGACCTCGGCGTCGTCTACGAGTCGTTCCACCGGCTGGGTCGGCTCGGCGTCCCGGTCGTCGCGGCGGTCCGGGGCGCCGCCGTCGGCGCCGGAGTCAACCTGCTGCTCGCCGCGGACGTCCGGGTCGTGGCCGAGAACGCCCGCATCGTCGCGGGTTTCGGCGCGATCGGGTTGCATCCCGGCGGCGGGCACCTGCTGCTCGCCGCCACCGCGCTCGGTCGTTCCGGCGCGGCTGCCATGACACTGCTCAACCAGGAGATCGACGGACGGCGCGCGGCGCAGACCGGACTGGCCTGGGAGTGCGTCGCCGACGACGAGGTGGACGCGCGGGCCCTGGCCCTGGCCGCGCAAGCCCCGGCCGACCCGGAGCTGAGCCGTCAGATCACCGCGTCCTTCCGCCGCTCGGCCGGCCCCGGCGCCGACGCGTGGGAGCAGGCGATGGAGGCGGAGCGGGCCGCGCAGATGTGGTCGCTGCGCCGGCGGGCCGTGCGGTGAGCGGCCCGCTGCACGGCGTACGGGTGCTGGATCTGACCAGTACCTTCTCCGGTCCGTACTGCACCCTCATGCTCGCCGACCTGGGCGCCGACGTGGTCAAGATCGAGCCACCCGGCGGCGACATCGCCCGGCACCTCGGCGCCAGCACCGTGCCGGGCATGGCAGCGGTGTTCCTGAACATGAACCGGGGCAAGCGCAGTGTCGTGCTCGACCTCGGGACGCCGGAGGGGCGGGCGGAACTGGCCCGACTCGTGCCGACCGCCGACGTGCTCGTGCACAACATGCGGCCCGGCGCGGCCGAGCGCCTCGGCCTGTCCTACCCGGACTGCGCGGGTCTGCACCCCGGGCTGGTCTACTGCGCGATCCCCGGGTTCAGCGGCGACAGCCCGCACGCCGACCGCCCGGCGTACGACGACATCATCCAGGGCGCCTCCGGCCTGGCCGCGCTCCAGAGCATCAACCAGGACGAGCCCGGGTACGTCGTCACCCCGGTCGCGGACAAGCTCGCCGGTCTCACCGCCGTCGTCGGGGTGCTCGCCGCGCTGCGCCACCGGGACGAGACCGGTCAGGGACAGCGGGTCGAGGTCCCGATGTTCGACACCATGTTCGCCTTCGGCCTGCTCGAACAACTCGACGGCTGGACGTTCGAGCCACCCGTGGCGCCGCCGGTCTATCCGCGGACGGCCGCCGCCAACCGCCGTCCGTACCGCACCCGTGACGGACACCTCTGCGTCATGATCTACACCGAGCGTCAGTGGCGGCGGTTCCTCGACCGGGCCGGTCGCGGCGCGGTGCTTGACGATCCGCGCTTCAACACCGTCGGCAGGCGGATCGCCAATGCCGACGCGCTGTACGGCATCGTCGCCGAGATCATGAGCACCAGATCCACCGACGAGTGGCTCGCGATCCTCGACCACCTCGACGTGCCGTGCGCGCCGCTGGCCCGCTACGAGGAGCTGTTACGGGACCCGGATCTCGCCGCCCGTGGTGTCGTCTCGCTCGTCGACCACCCGGCTGTCGGGACGCTGCGCAGCATCGCCGCACCCATCAACCTGTCCGCCACCCCGCTCGCGCCGTACCGTCCCGCGCCGATGCTGGGTGAGCACCAGGCGGACGTTCTGGGTACGCCGTGACGTCCGTCGAACGGGCCGAGATCCGGCACCAGTTGGAGCGGTGGCGGCGCGCGGGCCGCTTCGAGCCGCGCTGCGACTCGTGGCTGCTCGGGTACGACGAGGAGTTCAGCCGGTTGCTCGCCGCCCACGGCTGGATCGGGCTCACCTGGGAGCCACGGTACGGCGGGCACGGTCGTGGCTTCGTCGACCGGTTCGTGCTCACCGAGGAACTGCTGCGGGCCGGCGCCCCGGTCGCCGCGCACTGGATCGCCGACCGGCAGATCGGTCCGGCCGTGGCGCGGTGGGGCACCGAGGAGCTGAAGGCGGACGTCCTGCCCCGGATCGCCGCCGGCGAGGCGCGGTTCTGCCTCGGCATGAGCGAACCCGAGGCGGGCTCCGACCTCGCCGCCGTGCGTACCCGCGCCGAGCGGGTCCCCGGCGGTTGGGCGCTGACCGGGCAGAAGGTGTGGTCCAGTCACGCCCACCGGGCCACCCATGCCTACGTCCTGGCCCGCACCGGTGGCACACCGACCGGTCCGGCCCGGCACGAGGGGCTGACCGAGTTCGTCCTCGACCTCGACCAGCCGGGCGTCACCGTCCGGCCGATCCCGGATCTGCGCGGTCCGGGTCACTTCTGCGAGGTCTTCCTCGACGGTGCCGTCGTGCCCGACGCCTGGGTGCTCGGCGTCGTCGGCAACGGCTGGTCCCAGGTGACCGACCAGCTCTCGTTCGAGCGGGGCGGGCCCGAGCGCGTCCTGAGCACGTACCCCCTGCTGCGCCTGATGCTCGCCGCCGCCGGCAACGGGGGGTGCGGCGAACTCGTCGCCCGGCTCACCGCGCTGCGGGCCCTCGGCCGGCAGGTGGCGGCCCGGATGGACGCGGGGGAGGCGCCGGTCTCCGCCGCCGCGACGCTCAAGCTGCTCGGCAACCGGTTCGAGGCCGACGTCATCGAGGCGGCTCGCGGACTGACCCGTGCCGAGGTGGGCGCGGCGGCATGGCCCCGGTTCGTCGCGATGCTCGCGGACGCGCAGCTGTCCGCGCCCGGTTTCACGCTGCGCGGCGGCACGACGGAGGTGCTCGGAGTGCTCGTCGCCCGGGCCGCCCTGAAGGAGGCGCGATGACGTCGACGGCCGATCCGGTGGCGGACGCCGCGGTGGCGCGGCTGCGTACCGCCGTGGACATGGCCGCGGTGTGGCGCATCACCCGGGAGGAACAGTGGCACCTGCTGGCCGTGGCCGAGACCGACGGTGGGTACGGGGGATCGCTCGCCGACCTCGCCGCTGTCGTACGGGCCATCGCCGCCGCCGGGCTGTCGGCCCCGGTGCCGGAGCTGTACGCCGGGGCGCTGGGCGGCGCCGTCGGGGTGGCACTGCCGATCGGGCCGGGGGAGGCGCTGACGCCGTGGGGGCGCTGGTGCGCCGATGTGCTCGTGCTCGACGGAAGCGACGCCGTGGTGCCGGTTCGGGACCTGCGGGAGGGGTGGAACATCGCGGGGGAGCCGGTCGACGAGATGGCCGTACCTGCCTCGGGTCAGGCGGGCGGGTCGGTGCTGGCGCGTTGGCGGGTGTTGCACACCGCACGGCTGGCCGGGGCGATCGAGGCGGCGGTGGGGCGTACCGCCTCCTACGCGGAGACCCGGGTGCAGTTCGGCCGACCGATCGCCCGCTTCCAGGCCGTGGCGTCACTCGTGGCCGAGGCGCACGCCCAGTCGGTGCTCACGGCGGCCGTGCTCGACCGTGCGCTGACCGAGACGGATGACCCGGCCTCGGTGCTGAGCGCGCACGCGGTCGCGGCGCGGGCCGCCGGTGTCGTCGCGCGGATCGCGCACCAGGTGCACGGGGCGATCGGCGTGACGCAGGAACTGGGGCTGGAGCGGCTGACCCGGCGACTGTGGGCGTGGCGGGACCTGTGGCAGCCCGAGTTCGCGGTCGAGCGCGTCCTCACGGCCGGCGTGGCCGCGCGCGGGGAAGACTACTTCTGGAGTGCTGATGGATGACTCGTTGACCGGCCGGACGGCCGTCGTGACCGGAGCCGGTTCCGGTATCGGCCTCGAGATCGCGCAGAGGTTCGCCGGCGAGGGCTGTCACCTCGTGGTCGCCGACCTGGACCCGTCCGCGTGTGAGCGGTTACCCGGCGTCACGGTGGTTGCCGCCGACCTGGGTACGGCGGAGGGCGTGCGACGTGTCACCGACGCCGCCGCCACCGCCTTCACCGGAGTCGACATCCTGGTGAACAACGTGGCCGTGGCACCGTATCGCGACTCGTTCACCGCTATCGACGACGCGGCGTGGCAGCGCACGTGGGAAATCAACGTGATGTCGTGCGTACGCCTGTGCCGAGCGATCGTCCCGAGGATGGCCGAGCGCGGCGGCGGCAGCGTCGTGAACATCGGCTCCGAGGCCGCCCGGCACCCCAAGCCGTACCTGGTCGACTACGCGGTGAGCAAGGCCGCGCTGCTGGCCCTGGCCAAGGCGCTGTCGATGGAGTACGGCCCGGCGGGGGTCCGGGTCAACACGGTGGCGCCGGGTCCGACCCGCACGTCGACCATGGAGGTCTTCCTCGCCTCGCTCGCACAGCGGCTCGGCATCGACACCGAGGCGGCGGCGGACCACTTCGTGCACGAGATGCGCCGGCTGGCGCTGGGCCGGATGAACGAGCCGGCGGACGTCGCCGCCGTCGTGCGTTTCCTCGCCGGCCCGGCCTCCCGCCAGGTGACCGGCGCCGAGTACTCCGTCAACGCGGGCTCGACGGCGTCGATCTAGGGCCTGGCGCGACGGGGGCCGCCGGCCCCCGTCGCGCCTGCCGTCGGGTCAGCCCTTGCGCCACTTCTGGCCGGTGGTGCCGTTGCAGTCCCACAACTGGAGCCGGGCCCCGTCGGCGGTGTTGCGGTCCTTGATGTCGACGCACCTGTTGGCCTGGGGGTTGACCAGGTCACCGGCGGCGGTGAGGGTGAACTGCTGGGCGCCGGTGCCGTTGCAGGCGTAGAGCTGGACGGTCGCGCCGTTGGCGGTCGAGCCGCCGTCGACGTCCATGCACTTGCCGTTCTGGCTGCGCAGCGCCGAACCGCTGAACGTCCACTTCTGCGCGTTGGTGTTGTTGCAGTTCCACATCTGCAGCGGGGCGCGGTCGACGAAGTTCGAGCTGGGCACGTCGACGCACTTGTTGTTGAGGCTGCTGACAAGCGCGGTCGCGGTGCTCGTCGAGCCGCCGCCGAACGGGCTGAGGATCAGCCCGGCGGAGCGGGGGTCGCCGTCGTGCACGAGCGACTCGAACGCGCCGACGTCGTCGAAGGCGAACGCGTACGCCTTGCCGTCGGCCATGTTGGCGTGGATCAGCCGGGCGTACTGGTTGGTGGGGGAGTTGCGGTAGAAGGCGGCGGCGTCGGTGCTGGGCTGGGTGTCGACGGTGCCGAGCGTGCCGCGGTTCAGCGCCGCGCAGAGCGTACGCGAGATCGGGCCGACCACCTGGTCGTTCGGCGCGGGCAGGTCGCCGTCGCAGCCCCACACGCTCGCCGACGAGGGCCGCTTGAACGAGGCGACCACCTGACCGCTGCCGTTGGTGAAGCTCATGGTGGTGCCCGAGGTGCGGCCGTAGTAGCGGACGGACGGCTGGTCGGCGAAGGGCGCCACGGTGAGCGTCTTCGTGGTGTACGCGTTCCAGGCGGCGGCGATGTAGGAGTCGAGGTAGGTGGCGCTGAGCAGGCCGGCGCCGGCCGCCTTGCCCGGGGCGAGCACCCGCAATACGGTGCCGTCCGAGCGGGTCTGGACCGTGTTGGCCCAGCCGGACTGGGCCCGGATCCCGTCGATGACCGCGTTGCGCCCGTTCGCCACCACGTCGCCGGTCCGCCGGGTGACGCCGTTGGATCCGGTCACGGTCACCGCGTGCGGCACCGCGAACATGTCGACCTGCGAGCTGTTCAGCCACAGGCCCGAGTCGTTGTAGGTGAACTCGCTCCAGTCGAAGAGGATGTCGCGGTTGGCGTCGCCGGCCGCCCACGGCGCGGGCTGCACGAGGCCGTCGGGCGTGAGGAGGAACTTCAGCTTCTGCCCGAGCGCGAAGTAGACGCGGCCGGAGAAGCCGCGCGGGAACTGGAGGGTGGTGCTGCCGCCGTTGCCGGGGCCGGGGATGGAGGCGTCCGGCGCCGGCGACGGCGGGATCTGCCCGCCGGTCCAGGCCACGAACGCGCCGGACGCGGTCACGTAGCCGAGCCGGCCGGTGGACAGTTGGGTGCCGATGACGTACAGGTGCACGGCGTCGGCGCGGCCGGTGGTGTTGGTGACGGTGACGGGCAGCAGGCTCGGGCCGATCGCCTGCGCGGGCGCGGCGAGGGGCGGGCCGCTACCAAGTGCGACGAGCAGGGTTGACGCGGCGGCGAGCAGCCGTTTCCGAAGACGCATGGGACACCTCGTTGGTGGCGGAGAGCGGCGGAGAGCGCTCTCTCAGCGTCTATCTGGAAACAAAGTTTGTCAATACGTTTCCGGCGAATTGTCCGGCCGGTACCGGGCGAAGGCGTCCATCCGGCCCCAGCGGCCGGGCACGTTCAGCAGGGCGATGTGCTCGAACGTCGGCGGCAGCGCCGGGATCGTGGCGAGATGGTCCTCGTGCGGATCGAGGCCGAGCAGGGTGCGCAGCAGCAGCAGCGGAGCCCCGCTGGACCAGGCCTGCGGGCTGCCGGCGGTCGGGTAGCGGACCGGGTAGCGGGTGGTCCGGCGGTCGAAGCCGCCGAACGCCTCCGGCAGGCGTCCCTCGAAGTAGGCGGCGGCGGAGATGATGGCCTCGGCGATCCGGCCGGCCTCGTCGGTGAAGCCGTAGCGCCGCAGCCCCCAGGCGATGAAGGAGTTGTCGAACGGCCACACGGTGCCGGTGTGGTAACCCAGCGGGTTGTAGCGGCCCTGCCCCTCGGCCAGCGTGCGGACGCCCCAGCCGGAGAACAGGGCCGGGCTCATCAGATGCTCGGCCACCCGGGCGGCCCGCTCCGGTGGCACGATGCCGCTCCACAACAGGTGCCCGATGTTGGAGGTCAGGCTGTCCACCGGGGTGCCGTCCGGGTCGAGGGCCACCGCGTACCAACCGCGATCCTCCAGCCAGAAGTCGCGGTTGAAGCGCTCGTACAACGCCGCCGCCTCCCGTTCGAGCCGGTCGGCGAAGGCCGCGTCGTGCCAGATCTCGCGCGCGAGCCGGGCCGCGCGGATCTTCGCGTCGTAGGCGTACCCCTGGGCCTCGCACGTCGACCGGGGGAAGCCCGGCAACCGGCCGTCGGCGTAGGAGATGCTGTCGCAGGAGTCCTTCCAGCACTGGTTCTCCAGCCCCGTCTCCACGTTGCGTCGCTGGTAGGAGAGGTAACCGGCGCCGGTGAGGTCGGCGGGACCAGCCATCCAGGTCAGCGCCGCGCGTGTCTCCGGTTCGAGTTCCCGGACCAGCGCGGTGTCCCCGCTCCACCGTTCGTACTCGTCGAGCAGCACCACGAACAGCGGGGTCGCGTCGACCGTCCCGTAGTACGGCGAGTGGGGTTGCTCCTCGAACGCCGCGGACTCGCCGTAACGCAGTTCGTGCAGGATCCGCCCGGGGTCCTCCTCCAACACGTCGTCGTTCCGCGCGCCCTGGAGCGAGGCGAGGATGCGCAACGTCGGCGGGGTCAGCGCCGGCGTGAACGGGAGCGTCTGGAGGCAGGTGAGCAGGCTGTCGCGGCCGAACAGCGTCATGAACCAGGGCAGGCCGGCGGCCGGCACGGTGGCGCCGCCGAGCGAGAGCGGCGCGAAGCGGAGCGCGGCCAGGTCCACCAGGCTGCGGTGGTACACCTGCCGCAGGGTGGCGCTGTCGGTGTCCAGCGTCGGCGCCGCGGCCACCCAGGCCCGCACGCTCTCGGGCAGGACTGACGCGTCCGACCGCAGGGAGCGGGGCCCGGCCCGCAGGTCGACGCCGTCGGGCCGCCACGCCCGCATCTCCGCCCGCAGCTCGACCGACCAGTCGGCGCCGGGCTCCAGCCGGACCGTGAACCGGATGTCGTCGGGGGTGAACGTGGCCGGCCGGTCGGCGGTGATGGAAACCTCCCGGTGGAAGGTGTCGCGGCGGTAGCCCAGCCGCAACCCGTCCGGCGCGACCTCGGTGTACAGCTCGCCGGTCTTGACGCCGACGTCGAACTTGATCTCGAAGATGTCGGCGAAGTCGGCCGCCACCTCCAGCCGGACGTCCACCTCCCGCGGTTGTTCGCCGAAGTTGAAGACGGTGATCGACTCGGTCAGGTCGGCGTCGATGCGCCGTCGCCGGATGGCCGACACGTCCGCCTGCACGTAGTCCATCTGACCGCCGGGGACCAGGAAGAACGCCGCCTCGAAGTAGTGGCTGTCGTCCACCGACAGGGCCGTCATCCGCTCACCGTCCACCGTGAGCACCCAGCGCGACAGGTATCGGCTGTCGACGGTGAACAGGCCGACCGGCGCCGCCGTCGAGGACTCGATGTCGCCGGAGCTGTCCGACACGATGAACGTGTTGCCGTCGATGCACGACACCGTGCCCGGCGCGTCCTTCATCCGACACCGCCGTCGGGCCCGCCCGGCCGGGCGCCCGCCTCCGCCCGCGACGGGAAGAGCCGCCCGATCCGCAGGGCCAGGCCGAGATCCCCGTCGACCAGGATCTCGCCCCGGCTGATCGCGGCCAGCCCGTTCATCCCGCCCGCCGCCATCGCCTCGGCGGTCCGCTCCGAGGTGGTGATGACGGTGGAGGCGGGGCCGGCGTCGTGACTGACGCGAAGGTGTCCCCGGTCGATGTCGAGTCGCCAGTGCCGCAGTCCGCCGTCGCCGCGGATGTCGATCCGGACGCTGCCGCAGACCTTGCCGAGCCGGGCGTCGTACCCCATCGCCGACAACTGGTCGAAGAAGGCGTCGGCAGACGTCATCTGGCCTCCTCGGGAGCGGCTGCCGGAGCGCTCGGCGCGTACCCCCTGCGCCGGCACGCTAACCTGCTCGTCGAGCGACGCCGGCGATCTCGTCCGATAATGGGTCGATGACGAATCCCGACCTCGACCCCGAGGTGTACCCGCCGTTGGACCCGCGCGAGGACGTGCCGGACGATCCGGGGGAACTCCTCCCGGAGACGCCCGACGAGCTGCCGGAGGCGCCGGTCGAGCCGATGCCCGACGACGGGGAGCCCGGAGGCGTCCCCGAACCGGCCTGACCCGCGGCCGGCGGGCCGCCCCGGTCCGCCGAACACGCCCGCTACGCCGACGGGCGCTGCTCGAACCAGTCGAACGCGGCGGTGCCGGCCGTCACGTACATGCCGATGACCCGTCCGGTGAAGCCGGCCGCGACCTCGGTGGACAGGTAACGGCCGTCGAGTTCGGCAAGCAGGTGGGTGCCGTCGGCGGTGGCCACCTCGAACGTGACCATGTCGCAGCCGGCGGGCCGTACGCCGAGGGGCGCGACGCCGGCCGCCGGCTCGGCGGCCGAGGTCACGGTCGGCGGGCGGAGGTCGTGGGTCCGGGTGGCGACGGTCAGGACGAGCGGACCGCCGTCGACCGCGAGGGTGGCGAAGACCTGGTGGAACGGCCCGACCCGGCCGACGACCCGCACGGTGCCGTCGCGGACCTCCAGGTCGTAGTGGTGTGCCTCGTCGATCCGGATGGTGAGCCCGGCGGTGCCGCCACCCGGGTCCAGGCGTGCGCTGGCGCGGCAGTCGTGGTGCCGCTGGCGCATCCCCACGATCGTCGCGCCGGCGCGGTCAAGGGTCGTCCCGGTGGCGTGCAGGGTCAGCCATCCGGGCCGGGCGGTGAGCGACCAGGCCGCGTCGGGCCGGGCGCGGGGCGAGATCCACTCCGGTGCGAGGACGGCCGAGTCGAAGTCGTCGCGGTGCGGAGCGGTCTCGACCTGGATCGCGCCGGCCGGGGCGGTGCCGGCGGGCGCGGGGGTGACCTCCCGGACGGGGTCGACGACCGGCCAGCCGTCCACCCAGCGCACCGGCGCGAGGAAGGTCTCCCGGCCGAGGACGTGGTAGGGCGGCCACTGCCCCCGGGCCCGGATGCCGAGCAGGAGCATCCACCAACTGCCGTCGGCGGCCTGGACCAGGTCGGCGTGCCCGGTGGCCTGCACCGGCAGGTCGGTGCTCCGATGGGTGAGGATCGGGTTGACCGGCGCCGGTTCGTAGGGGCCCCGGGGGCTGCGCGACCGGGCGACCGAGACGGCGTGCCCGGTGTGCGTGCCGCCCTCGGAGAGCAGCAGGTACCACCAACCGTCGATCGGGTAGAGATGCGGGGCCTCCGGATACTGGCCGCCGGTGCCCGACCACAGGTGGATCGGGCCCTCCAGGACCCGGCCCCGTTCCGGGTCGATCCGGTAGAGGTCCACGCCGGAGGTGGTCAGCCAGCAGTTGCCCTCGTCGTCCCAGGCCAGCGACGGGTCGACGTGCGGCAGGTCGAACCAGGCCGGCTCGGACCAGGGGCCGGTGGGATCCGGGGCGGAGACGATGAGGTGCCGGCCCACGCTGACGTTCGTGGTGACCACCCAGAACCGGC
Organism: Micromonospora sp. WMMD975; assembly: GCF_029581215.1. Taxonomy (NCBI): domain Bacteria; kingdom Bacillati; phylum Actinomycetota; class Actinomycetes; order Micromonosporales; family Micromonosporaceae; genus Micromonospora; species Micromonospora sp. WMMD975. The sequence goes on along the minus strand of NZ_CP120739.1, from coordinate 2,997,184 downwards.
CGTCGTGGTGGCGGATGGTGGGCGCGAAGATGCCCTGGGACGCCACGGTGTCCGGCGGGAGCGGTAGCTGGCTCGGCCGGTCCAGGACGTTGCCGATCTGCCGCCAGTTGACCAGATCCCGGCTGTGCAGGAGCGGCACCCCCGGGACGTACTCGAAGCTGGAGCAGACCAGATAGTAGTCCGCCCCGACCCGGCAGACGCTCGGGTCGGGGTGGAAGCCGGGCACGACCGGATTGCGGTAGGACGAGCCTGCGGACACGAGCGACCACCCCCGACAAAATGTTCACGATAACGTCAGACGTCTTGACGCCGCTGACCCATCCACGAAACCCTATGGATCTGAGGCGGCAACCGCCGGGAGTCCGGTGGCCGACCCCATGCGGGACATCAACATTCATGGTGCGGACGGGCGGCACCTGTTAGCGCTAACAGCGAACGCGCTCGCGCGCCGCGTCGCCCCCGTGCGTCTCGGCGAGCGGTGCGCCACCTGCTCCGAAAGGGATGGTAGGCATGAGGATGCTCGCTCGCGGTCGCCGGACGGCCACCGCGTTGGCGGCCGGACTGCTGCTGGTGACGGCCGGAGCCGCCACCGTGCTGCGCACACCCGAGGCGCTCGCCCTCGCCAACGGTGCGGCTCGTACGCCGCCGATGGGGTGGAACAGTTGGAACACGTTTGGTTGCAATATCAGTGAGTCGTTGATCCGGCAGATGGCGGACGCGATGGTGAGTTCTGGTATGCGGGATGCCGGGTATGAGTATGTGGTGGTGGATGACTGTTGGATGAACCCGAATCGGGATTCGGCGGGGAATCTGCAGGGGGATCCGGGTCGGTTTCCGTCGGGGATGAAGGCCCTGGGTGACTACATTCATGCGCGGGGGTTGAAGTTCGGGATCTATCAGGGTCCGTTGACGAAGACGTGTGCGCAGTATTTCAACAGTTATCCGGGGTCGACGGGGGCGCAGGGGCATGAGGTGCAGGACGCGCGGCAGTTCGCGTCCTGGGGGGTGGACTATCTGAAGTACGACTGGTGTTCGCCGTCTGGGTCGATCGATGAGCAGGTGCGGGTGTTCAACCTGATGCGTGATGCCCTGGCGGGGACGGGTCGGCCGATCGTGTACAGCATCAACTCCAACAGTGTGCATTCGAAGACGGGTCCGCAGCGGGACTGGGGTGATGTGGCGAACATGTGGCGGACCACGGAGGACATCACGAACACGTGGAACTCGGGGCAGACCAACGGGTATCCGATGGGGATCCAGAACATTGTGGACGTGACGGTGCCGCTTGCGGGGCGGGCGAGGCCGGGGGCGTTCAACGACATGGACATGTTGGAGGTGGGTCGGGGTGGGATGACCGACACGGAGATGCGGAGTCATTTCGCGTTGTGGGCGGTGTTGGCGTCGCCGTTGATCGCGGGTAACGACCTGCGGAACATGAACGCGGCGACGCAGACGATTCTGAAGAATCCGACGTTGATCGGGATCAGTCAGGATGCGTTGGCGTTGCAGGCGGCGCAGGTGTCGTTCGACGGTACCCGCCGGGTGTTGGCGAAGCGGTTGGCCAACGGTGATGTGGCGGTGGCGTTGTTCAACCAGGGCAGTGGCACCACCACGATCTCCACCACCGCGGCGGCCGTCGGGCTGTCGGGCAGCAACTTCACGCTACGCGACGCGTGGACCAACACCACCTCCAGCAGCACCGGCGCGATCTCGGCGAGCGTGCCCGGCCACGGCACCGTCGTCTACCGGGTCAGCGGGGGGACCGGCACTCCCACCCCCACGCCGACCGTCACGCCGACCGTCAGCCCGTCGCCCACCGTCCCGCCGACCACCCCGCCGCCGTCCACCGGCGCCTGCCAGGTCACGTACGCGATCACCGGCCAGTGGCCGGACGGGTTCCAGGGCGACGTGACGGTCCGCAACACCGGGACCACAGCGGTCAACGGATGGACCCTGCGGTGGTCCTTCGCCAACGGCCAGCAGATCAACCAGGCGTGGGGCGCCACCTACACCCAGAGCGGCGCGCAGGTCACCGCCACGAACGTCGCCTACAACGGCGCCATCAGCCCGGGCGGCACCGTGACCTTCGGCTTCCTCGCCGGCTGGTCCGGTGGCAATTCGAAACCGACCGCGTTCACCCTCAACGGCCAGAGCTGCGACGTCGCCTGACCCGATGCGGCCGGGGGCCGGTCGCGGCGCAGCGCCACGACCGGCCTCCCGGCCCGAATCGACCTTGACCGATAACTGAGGGATGATGCACGGATGAGGATCGTCGACGCACGGGTGATCGTGTCCTGCCCCGGCCGCAACTTCGTGACCCTGAAGATCCTCACCGACGACGGGGTCACCGGCGTCGGTGACGCCACCCTCAACGGCCGGGAACTGGCCGTCGCGTCCTACCTGCGAGACCACGTCGTGCCGCTGCTGGTCGGGCGCGACCCGGCCCGGATCGAGGACACCTGGCAATACCTCTACCAAGGGTCGTACTGGCGGCGCGGGCCGGTCACCATGAGCGCCATCGCGGCGGTCGACACCGCGCTGTGGGACATCAAGGGCAAGGTCGCCGGGCTGCCCGTCTACCAGCTCCTCGGCGGCCGGTCCCGGGAGGGCGTGACCGTCTACGGCCACGCCAACGGGGAGACCGTCGACGAGGTGCTCACCGAGGTCGCCCGCTTCGTCGACCTCGGCTACCGCGCGGTGCGCGTGCAGTGCGGCGTGCCCGGCCTGCCCCGGACGTACGGCGTCAGCGCCGACAAGATGTTCTACGAGCCGGCCGACGCCGCGCTGCCGACGGAGACGACCTGGTCCACCGAGGCGTACCTGGCGCACGTGCCGACGGTGTTCGCCCGGGTCCGCGACGAGTTCGGCCCCACCCTCCGGCTGCTGCACGACGTGCACCACCGGCTCACCCCGATCGAGGCGGCCCGGCTCGGCAAGAGCCTGGAACCGTACGCGTTGACCTGGATGGAGGATCCGGTCCCGGCGGACCTGCCGGAGGGCTTCCGGCTCATCCGGCAGCACACCACCACGCCGATCGCCGTCGGCGAGGTCTTCAACAGCGTCTGGGACACCGCCCAGCTCATCCGGGAACAGCTCATCGACTACGTCCGGACGACCGTGGTCCACGCCGGCGGTCTCACCCACCTGCGCCGCATCTTCGACCTCGCCGCGCTGCACCACGTCCGCAGCGGCTCGCACGGGGCCACCGACCTCTCCCCGGTCTGCATGGCCGCCGCGCTGCACCTGGACCTCGCCATCCCCAACTTCGGCCTCCAGGAATACATGCGGCACACCGCGCTCACCGACGAGGTCTTCCCGCACGGCTACCACTTCGACGACGGCTACCTGCATCCCGCCGAGACCCCCGGCCTCGGCGTGGACATCGACGAGGAGGCCGCGGCCCGCTACCCGTACGCGCCGGCCTACCTGCCGGTGAACCGGTTGACCGACGGCACCGTCCACCCCTGGTGAGCGCGTCCGGGGTCAGTGGATGCGGCGACCGTGGGCGTCCGGCACCCCCGACTTGCGGAAGAAGTACGTGTTGACCTGGTCCCGCCACTCGACGGCGCTGCGGAACTGCTCGTCGAGGCGTTCGGCCACCCGCTCGTACACCGCCGGCGCGACCGCCCCGGCGAGCGCCTGCCACCGCCGGCGCATCACCGCCACCTCCTCGACACCGGCGAAGTGCGTGTCGTAGATGTGCTGGATCACGGTGCGCCCGCTGTGCAGGACGTGCCGGTAGGGGACGTGGTGGAAGAAGAGCAGCAGCTCGTCCGGGCACCGCTGGAGTGACTCGTACACCTCCGACCACGGCTTCGGATACTGGCCGGTGAAGCCGGTCCCGGTCGCCCGGGTGCGGTCCACCCCGACACCGTCGCGGTCGGCGAAGTGGTAGGTGCCCCACGCGGTGTACTCGTACCCGTCCACGTCCGGCCCGTAGTGGTGGCCGGGCCGCACCATGAAGCCGACGCCGAGCGGCGCGGTGTAGCGCTCGTAGGTGCGCCAGGAGTCATCCATGATCGCGTGCAGCGTCCGGCGTACCAACTCCGGATCGCCCGTGGTCGTCGGCAGCCAGGTCAGCTCGATCCACTCGTCGAGGATCGCGTCCGGGTCCAGCCGGGGATCCCAGGCGAGCCGGCCGAAGGCGTACAGATTCGCCTGGGCCAGCGGATGCCCGGTCCAGAACGGGTCGTCGCCCACGTTGGCCACCGCGACCAGGCCGCCACCGGCGTCCCCGGCGACCACGTCGGCGACCGTTGCGCCGCCCTCGCCCCACGGCGGGAACCGCAACACCTCGGCCCACCACGGCCCGAGGTGGCAGACGTGCCGCTGCTGGCCCGTGTACTCCTGCGTCACCTGCAACTCCACCGCCACCCGGGTGGCCGGCATGGCGGCGATCACCGGCGACACCGGCTCGCGCACCTGGAAGTCCAGCGGACCGAACTTCACCTGGAGGATCACGTTGTCCCGGAACCGCCCGTCGAGCGGGGTGAAGTGGTCGTGGGCGGCCCGGGCCCGGTCCGTCGACCGGTCCCGCCAGTCCTGGTGGTGGTCGTAGACGAACGCCCGCCAGCGCACCACGCCGCCGTGCGGGGCGAGCGCGTCGGCGAGCAGGTTCGCCCCCTCGGCGTGGTCGCGCCCGTAGGTGAACGGGCCCGGACGGCCCTCGGAGTCGGCCTTCACCAGATAGCCGCCGAAGTCGGGGATCCGCTGGTAGACCCGCTGGGTGGCGGCGACCCACCAGGCCCGTACCCGGTCGTCCAGCGGATCGGCGGTGGGCAGGCCGCCGAGGACCACCGGGGCGGCGAAGGTCACCGCCAGATGCACCCGGACGCCGTACGGGCGGAGCACGTCCGCGATCTCGGCCACGTCGTCGAGCCGGTCGGTCAGCAGCCGCGCCTCGGTGTCGTGCACGTTGACGTTGTTCACCGAGATCGCGTTGACACCACAGGCGGCGAGCAGACGCCCGTAGTCACGCAGCCGGGTCAGGTCGCGCCGGGCGGCGCCGTCGTGCCAGAAGATCGAACCGCCGGCGTAGCCGCGCTCGATCTGCCCCGACACCTGGTGCACGGCGACGTTGTCCCAGTGGTCGAGCATCCGCCGGGCCAGGGCGGGCTGGTGCCGCCGTGCGGGACGGTCGTCGTCGAAGGCCGCCGCGCCGAGCCGGACCACGTGGAACAGCCCGTACAGCAGGCCGGCCGGCGCGTCGGCCAGCACCACCGTCACGCCGTTCACCCGGGCCAGCAGGAAGCCCTCGTCGCCGAGGGACCCGTCGCCGACACCGTCCACGGCCGGCGTGGCGCGGAGCCGTGCCGCCTCCGCCGCCGCGTTCGCGACCGGACCGTCGTCGCGCGAGGCGAGCACCAGGTCGGCGTCCACGTCCCAGGGCGGGGAGTGCCAGACCCGGCCGCCGTACCTGGCGCAGGCCCGCGTCACCTCGTCGAGGACGGTGTCGACGAGCGGACCGTCGCCGTGCACCAGCACGTCCCGGGAACCGAGGGCCCGGAACGCCTCCGGCGGCAGCCAGGCGGCGTGCCAGGTCACCTCGCCGGGGTGGGCGGTGGCCTGGCCAGTGGGCACGCTCACGAGGTGAACTCCCTCCGGACGTCGTCGATCATCGGCTCGTTGATCCGCAGGAGCGCCAGTACGACGAGCGCGGCGAGCAACGCGAGCGTCACCTCGGACAGGACCGCGGTGACGCCGGCGACCGCGGCCAGCAGCACGGCGTTGCCGAACGTGACGCCCGGCCGGCGGACCAGGAAGTACAGGGCCAGCCGGACCGCGTCGCGGGTGCGGAAGTCGAACAGCGAGACGATCACCAGGGCGTTGACCCCGGCCAGGAGCACCCCCGCCCCGACCAGCGCCAGCGGCGCCGCCCACCAACCCGGTACGGCCGCGGCGGGCAGGTGGGCGAGGTTCACCGCGATGACGGCCAGCCACAGCAGCGTCGGGGCCCAGACCCGCAGCACGCCCGGCAGGTTGGCCCGGTAGGCCCGGCGGAACGCGGCGGCGGGGCGCAGGTCGGTCAGGTCGGGCCGCTGGTGGCGCAGGGTGTGCAGGGCGGCGGAGACGGCCGGGCCGACCGGCAGCAGCGCGACCGCGACCAGCGGGAGGTTGCTGGCGTCGCGGTCGAGCAGCACCAGCGCGACCAGCCCGGGCAGCACGCCGAGCAGTAGCCACAGCTCCACCGCGAGCAGCGTGTAGACGACCGCGGCGGCCCGCGACAACGGCCCGTCGCCGAACTCCCGCCGGCTGCCCGCCGCGTCGCTCACGGCCGCACCTCGGGCCCCGGGCCGGCCGGCGGGTCGTCGGTGGGGTCGAGCAGCCGGTCGTCCCACCACGGCGGGGTCTCGTCCACCACGGGGGTCAGCTCGACGAGGGTCACCTCGTGCCGGCCGAGGGTCAGGTCGAGGTCGACCCGCCCGGCGGTGACCGGCAGGGCCCGGTGGCTGCGGGCCGGCTCGGCGGTCTCCCGCAACACGTCGAGCTGCCGGGGACGCGGCGACTGCGGGCTGCCCAGCTCCCGCCAGGCCGCCCAGGCGTTGCCGGCGTCCTCGCTCACCGACGACCGGAGCTGGAACGCCGACGCGGTGCCCGGCGGACCGAGCGGGACCGACAACGCGAGGGTGTGCCGCTCGGGCGCCGGCTCCCGGCCGGTGACGTCCACCGGCGCCCAGGCCAGCACCGCGACCCGGCCGTCCGGGTGGCGGGTGACGAGATGGTCCGGCCCGCGCGCCAGCACCGCGTCGCCGAGCCGGGCCATGAAGGCGTACAGGTGGTAGGTGGGTTTCTTGACCTGCCGGTGGGTGAGCAGGCCGAAGCCGCCGTGCATCAGCGCGGTGGGGATGCCCGCCTCCTCGAACACGTCGCTGAAGGTCCAGTACGAGAAGGAGTCGACCAGGTCCCCGCCGCCGGCCAGCACCGGCGCGAGGTAGGCGGCGTGGAAGGCGGTGTCGTGGATCGGGTTGTCCGGCCGGTAGGAGGAGTTGAACTCGGTGATGTGCACCGGGAGGTCGGCGAGCGCGGTCCCGGCCAGGTGCCGGCGGGGCGCGGCGAACTGGTCGAGCAACTCCGCCGCCGGGGCCAACGCCTGCCGGGTGCCGAACGGCACATGCCGCGCCGGGCCGGAGGTGTAGGCGTGCCGGCTGACGAAGTCGACAGGCACCCCGCGGTCGGTGACGAACTCGGCGAACGGTACCCACCACTCGTCGGCCCCGGGGGAGATGGCCGGGCCGCCGACCTGGAGCGCCGCGTCGACGTCCTTGACCGCGTGCGCCGACACCTCGTACAGGCGGTGGTAGGCGGCCCGGTCGGCGTCCTGCCAGAAGTCGGTCAGGTTGGGCTCGTTCCACACCTCGATCGGCCAGCCGCGTACCTCGTCGAGGCCGTACCTGTCGACCAGGTGGGCCACCGTGGCCCGGACCAGGTCGCTCCACTCGGTGAGGCTGCGCGGTGGCGTGACGTTGCCCCGCCACCAGAACACCGTCTGCTCGCCGGAGGCGAGCGCCGAGGGCATGAAGCCCAGCTCCACGAAGGGCCGGATGCCCAGGTCGAGGTACGCGTCGACGACCTGGTCGACGTACGTGAAGGCGTGCCGGACCCGGCGTTCGCCCCGGTGCTCGTACGGGCGGTGCACACCGACGCCGTCGCTGAGCAGGCCGTGCCCGCGGATGTGCCGGAAGCCGATCTCCCGCTGCACGAGGGCCAGCGAGTCCTGATAGTCGCGCCGAAGGGCCAGGTCGAACCGCCCGGTGCCGACGCACGCGCGCCAGGCACCGGGCAGCCGGCCGGTGGGCCGCTCGGGAACGGTGACGCGCATCAGCCGTGGTTCTTGCGGTACCGCTCGTACGCCTTGTTGACCAACTCGGTGTACGCCTCCGCGTTCTTGCCCTTCAGTTCGGCGACGTAGGCGTCCCATTCACTCAGCGGCCGTTGGCCGAGGGCGAACTTCAGCGTGTTCGCGGTGACGTGGTCCTTCAGCGCGGTGGCCCACAGCGTGGTCTGCTCCTGCTCCTCGTCGCTGAGCGGCGCGGGCGGCGGGGTCACCCAGGGCGCGGGCTTGCGGGCGTTCATCTCCTTCTGGAACTCCAGTTCCTCGGGGGAGAAGAACGACTGCACCAGGTCGAGCTTGCCGCCGTAGGCGAAGACGCCGTTGTAGAAGCCGAAGTCCTTCTGGAGGTGCTTGCTGCCGGTGGGGTTGAGCCCGAGCACGTCGACGTCCGGCGCGAGGGTGCGCTTGCCCGAGGCGTCCCGGGAGTACGTGGTGCCCTCGACGCCCCACTTGGCGAACTCCTCGCCGGCTTCGGAATACCAGAGCCAGTCGATGAACTGCATCATGGCCACGAAGTTCTTGCTGTCCCGGGCCTTGCTGGAGATCATCACGCCGTTCTCCAGCCGGCTCGCCGGGTTGACCGGGCCGGCCGGACCGATCGGGAACATGATCTTTTTGAAGCGGGCGTTCGGGTTGAGCTTCGCGCTGTCCGGGCGGTAGTCGTTGACGATGGACTGCGCGTTGGCGCTGATCACGAACGACTTGCCGCTGGCGAGCTTCTGGCGGGCCTGGTCGTCGGTCTGGGTGAACGTCTCCGGGTCGAGCAGCCCCTCGGCGACCAGCTTGTGGAGATACTCCACCACCTGGCGCCACCGGTCCGAGCCGCCGGTGAAGACGTACTTCCCGGCGCTCTCGTCCCAACTCGTCGGCTGGTAGTTCCAGCCGGCGCCCTGGAGGCCGTACGCGAGGGCGAGCATGTTCAGCAGGTTGCCGGCCGGGTTGGGCTTGCCGAACCGGTCGGAGAAGGGATAGAGGTCCGGGTGGGCCGCCTTCATCGCCTTGAGCATCGTGTAGACCTCGTCCCACGAGGTCGGCGACGGGATGTTCAGCTGCTCCAGGACATCGGTGCGGACCGCGAGCGTGTAGTCCTGCCACGGCTTCTCGTGCAGGCCGGGCAGCAGGTAGAACTTGCCGTCCTCCTGCCGCAGCGTGTCCATCTCCGGCTGGAGGTTCCACTTCTCCAGCTTCTCCTTGAAGTGCGGCATCAGGTCGAGGTAGTCGCTGACCGGCAGGATGGCGCCGGAGGAGACGTACTGGTTCTCCTGCGGGTGGTAGGTCTTCGGGATGATGAGCGGGGCGTCGCCGGAGCCGACGAGCACGCTGCGCTTCTGCTCGTAGTCGCTGAGCGGGACCGCCACCGGGTCCAGCTTGACGTTCGTGCGCTTGGCCAGCTCGCTCCAGAACAACCAGTCGGTCTTGAGCGGATAGTTCGGGTGGTTGTTGTAGAGGATCGAGAAGGTGAGCGGCTCGGTGGCCGTGAACTGGTCCCCGACGCCGTACTTGTCCATCGCGCCCGCGCGGTTGCGGTCGAGGTCCTTCTTCTCGGGGGTGTCGTCGCCGCAACCGGCCAGGGAGACGACGGCGGCTGCGCCGGTGGCGAACAGCACCTGGCGTCGGGACAGCTGGACCATGGTGTTCCTTCCAGTGGTGGGCTGGTGCGTGCGCGGCTATCCCTTGACGGCGCCGAGCATGATTCCGGAGACGAAGTAGCGCTGGATGAACGGATAGACCGCGAGGATCGGCAGGACCGTCAGCACGATCGTCACGGACTGGATGGTGGCGGCGGACTGCACGACGTCGCTGGCGCTGCCGAGGCCGCCGCCGGTCTGCGTGGCGTCGGTCGCGCCGGCCAGGAGGTTGCGGAGATAGACGGTCACCGGGAGCAGGTCCTGCCGGTCCATGTAGAGGAACGCGGCGAACCAGGAGTTCCAGAACGAGACGGCGTAGAACAGGACCATGGTGGCGACCATCGCCTTGGACAGGGGCAGGACGATCCGCAGCAGCGTGCCGTAGGTGTTCAGCCCGTCGACCGCGGCGGCCTCCTCCAACTCGACCGGCAGGCTCTCGAAGAACGCCTTCATCACCAGCAGGTTGAACACGTTGATGGCGTTCGGCAGCGCGATCGCCCAGACGGTGTTCTTCAGCCCGAGGCTGGTGACCAGGACGTAGTTGGGGATCAGGCCGCCGGTGAAGAACATGGTGAACACGGCGATCCCGACAAGCGCGGTCCGGCCCCGCAGGTGCTTCTTCGACAGCACGTACGCGTAGCAGGTGGTCAGCACGACGGAGATGAGCGTGGCGACCACGGTGTAGAAGACGGTGTTGCGGTAGCTGACCCAGAACGTCGGGTCGGACATCACCACCCGGTAGGCGGTGAGGTTGAAGCCGCGCGGCACCAGATTGACCTCACCCGCGACGATGTACGCGTTGTCGCTGAGCGACCGGGCCACGATGGTGAGGAACGGATACAGGGTGATCACCACGACGCCGGTCAGGACGACGGCGTTGACCGCCTGGAAGATCCGGTAGCCCCGGGTGGGCCGGGGACCCCGCGGCCGGCTCGCCCGCCCCCGTGCGCGGGCGGCCGTGGTCACCACAGGCTCGTCCCCACCGTGCGTCGCGAGATCGCGTTCGCGGACAGCACGAGCGTCAGCCCGATCACGGCCTCGAACAGGCCGATCGCGGCGGCGTAGCTCAGGTTGCCGGAGACGATGCCCACCCGGTAGAGGTACGTGGAGATCACGTCCGCGGTCGGGTAGGTGAGCGGGTTGTAGAGCAACAGGATCTTCTCGAAGCCGACCGCCATGAACGTGCCGATGTTGAGGATGAGCAGCGTCATCATCGTCGGCCGGATGCCGGGCAGCGTGACGTGCCAGGTCTGCCGCCACCGGTTGGCGCCGTCTATCCGGGCCGCCTCGTAGAGGTCGCCGTCGATGGTGGTGAGCGCGGCGAGGTAGAGGATGGTGCCCCAACCCACGGTCTGCCAGACCTCGGACGACACGTAGATCGTGCGGAACCAGTCGGCCTGCTGGAGGAACTGGACCGGTTTCCCGCCCACGGCGCCGACCATCTGGTTGACCGTGCCGTCCACCGACAGCAACTGCATGACCATGGCGGCCACGATCACGATCGACAGGAAGTGCGGCAGGTAGGACACCGACTGGACGAATCGCTTGAGGACGCGGCTGCGGACCTCGTTGAGCAGCAGCGCGAGCACGATCGGCAGCGGGAAGCAGAACAGCAGGGTCAGCGCGCCCAGCACGAGTGTGTTGGTGAAGACGTTCCAGAACGTGGGGTCGGTGAAGAACAGCCGGAAGTAGCGCAGGCCGGTCCAGTATTCGCCGAACAGGCTGCCGCCGGGCTGGAAGCGCCGGAAGGCGATCACGTTGCCGAGCATCGGCAGGTAGCGGAACGTCAGGAAGAACAGCAGCGGCCCGACCGCCAGCGAGTAGAGCTGCCAGTCCCGGCGCAGGGCCCGCCGCCAGGGCGGACGCCCGGGCCGGCGGCCGGGGGCGCGCGTCGTCCGGGGCGACGTGCCGGGCCGCGCCTCGGGCGACGGCCGCACGGTTTCGGACAACACCCGCACCCTCCTGACCGGAGCGCGCGACCGATACTTTCCGGTAATGCCCCGTAAGCCTTTCGGAAATTTATGGGTATCGTCGTCAGCGTGTCAAGAGCGTCGATCGATCTCTCCCCGGACCAACTCCGGCGCGACCCGCCGACGGTCGTCGAGCCCGCCGACTTCGACCGGTTCTGGCAAGCCGCCCTCGCCGACGCGGCGGCCACGCCGGTCCTCGTCGACGTCCGGCCGGAGCCCACCGACCTGCGGCTGGTCGACGTGTGGGACGTGACGTTCGCCGGCTTCGCGGGCGAACCGGTCCGGGCCTGGTACACCCGTCCCGCGGGCGTGCCCGCGCCACTGGCGACGGTGGTCGAGTACGCCGGCTACGGCCGTGGCCGGGGCCTGCCGGGCGAGCGGCTGACCTGGCCAGTGGCCGGATACGCCCACCTGCTCGTGGACAACCGTGGACAGGCCGGCCTGTACGCCTCCGGGGACACCCCGGATCCGCACGCCGCGCCCGGCGGTCCCACCATCGCCACCCGGGGCATCCTGACCCCGGAGGACTACCACTACCGCCGCCTGATCACGGACGCGGTCCGCGCGGTCGACGCGGCCCGCGCCCTGCCCGGCGTCGACCCGACCCGCGTCGTCGCGGTCGGCAACAGCCAGGGCGGCGGGCTCGCGCTCGCGGTGGCGGGTCTCGTCGGCGGCCTGGCCGCGCTGCTTGTCACCGCCCCGTTCCTGTGCGACATCCAGCGGGCCATCGAGCTGACCGACGCCTCGCCCTACGGTGAGATCGGCCGGTATCTCGCCGTGCACCGCGAGGCGGAGGAGGCGGTGCGGCGCACCCTGTCCTACGTCGAGGGCGTCACCTTCGCCCGGCGGGCCACCGCGCCGGCGCACTTCGGGATCGGTCTGCGGGACACCGTCTGCCCGCCGAGCGGCGGTCTCGCGGCGTACGACCAGTACGGCGTGTCCGCCGGGGGAGCGGACCGACCGGCCCGGGAGCTGCACACCTACCCGTTCAACGGCCACGAGGGCGGGGAGGCCGTACATGTCCGGCGCCAACTGCGCTGGCTCGGCGCGGTGCTCCGGTCCCCGGTCGGAGCGGTGTCCGCCGGCTGACGTGCCACGCCGGCCCCGACCGCGCGGGGGAGCGGTCGGGGCCGGCGTGGTGGTGCGGGTCAGGCGTGGGGGGTCACTGGGCCAGCAGCCAGCGCAGGATGGTGCGGTCCTCGTAGGTGGGCGCGGCGGCGAGGTGGTGATCCGGCTCGTAGAACGCCGAGTCGGCGTACTCGGTGTACTTGACCAGGGCGTTGGCCTGGGCCGGGGTCTTGCCCAGGGCGATGTACGCGTTCCAGATCCGGTTGTAGGAGGCCTGCCCGGTGGTGACCACGTTGAGCAGGTGGTCGTGCGTGCCGTGGGTGACCCAGACCGGTGTGGCCGAGGCGGCGATGGCGGTGGCCTGCGCCTCGCTGGCACCGAAGCCGCCGGTGATCAGCGCGCCGTCGAAGAGCCCGGGGTGGGTGGCGAGCGCCGACCAGGCGAGGGTCGAGCCGTACGACACCGTGGACGCGTAGATCCGGTCCTGGTCCACCGCGAACTGCCCGGTGAAGGCGGTGAGCAGCTCGACCATGACCTCCGCCTGGGCGGCGGCGGTGCCGACCCGCTGGTTCTGCGGCGCCAGCACGATGACGTCCTCGGTGCTGCCGGTCCACTCCTCCTGGAGCCAGGCGGTGGCGGGAATGTCCGCGGCGACCTGGACGCCCTCGTTGCTTCCGTTGAAGCCCATGCCCTGCCCGGGCAGGATCACCACGACCGGATACCGCTTGGCCGGGTCGTAGCCCTTGGGCAGGTGGTAGGCGTAGGGGATCATCGTGCCGCCGGTGGTGGTGAACCGCTTGTAGACGAAGTCGTCGGCGAGCAGGTTGACGGCGGGTCGGGTGGGTCCGTGGGCCTTGGTGGAGCCGGCGGCCAGGCGGGGGCCGTTCCCCTTGCCCTTGCCTGGCTGGGCGTGGACGTCCTTCTTCTGCGTGACCCGCGTCTGGAGGTCCTTGTTGATCGTCACGAAGTTGCCGGTCGCCATGACGGTGTTCCCGCCCGGGTCCCGCTTGTCGAGTTCGATGACGACGAACCTGCCGCGGTCGGACTGCCGGTCCCCGTTCAGGCTCGGCGTGTCGTTGGTGTAGACGGCGGTGATGGTGCGGTCCGCTCGCTTGGCCGGGTCGGTGAGGTCCGCGACCGGGTTGAAGCGGAAGTTGTAGAGGCTGTCCGAGACGGTGTAGGTGTCCTCGTCCAGGGTCCGCGGGTTGACCGTCGCCGAGTACTCGACGGCGACGGCCGTGACCTTCTGACCGTAGGACAGGATCTGCGTGATCGGGATGACGTTCCGGATTCCGTCGCCGTGCCCGCCGGGCGGCTTGGCGACGGCGCTGCCGGGGGCGATCAGGGCCACGCCGGCGATGACGGCCGCCCCGCTCAGGAATGCTCGCTTCGACACTGCTGGTCCCTCCGATCGGTGCGCGCCGCTTCGGGAAGGGGGCGCCCTGGCAGGGACGGTACGCAACACCCCAGAAACAATCAATAGACGAAAAGGGCCTGGTCAGGCCGCTTTATTTACGACGAAGTTGTCGTAAATGGAGGCTGGCGATAGCGCCATTCCGGTGGAGCAGCTATAAATGCGGCTGTGGCCCTGACCTCCGACGCGGACCTCGACAGCGGCGCCACGGGCACCGCGCGAGCGGTCCTGCGGGCGCTGTCCGACGGCCGACGACGCACCGTCGCCGAGCTCTGCGCCGAGCTGCCGGCGGCACGCAGCAGCGCCGTGCACGCGTTGCGCCGCCTGCGGGTGGCCGGCCTGGTGGTGGAACATCCGGTCCAGCGGGCGACGCGCGGGCGGCCCGCGCGGGCGTGGTCGCTCGCCACGTCACCCGGCCTGCTCGCCGTCGTCGTGGCCTCGGCCCACGGCTTCCTCGGCGGGGTCGTGCGGCCCGACGGCGAGGTCCTGGCGGCCGTGCCCGGCCCGGCCGACTCCGCCCCGCCCGGTGCTGCCCTGCGCCTGCTCGATCAGGCCCTCGCCGACGCCGGGGTGACGGCCCGCGACATCGCGCTCGCGGTTCTCGGCCTGCCCGGCCCGTCCCCGCTCGCCGCGCCGCCCGGCGCGGACCCGCTCGGCGGGTCACACCTGCGGCGCTTCCGCGAGTGGGGCGGGCGGCCCGCCGTGGAGGTCCTCGCCGAACACCTCGGCCGGCCCGTCTTCGGCGAGAACGACGCCAACCTGGCCGCGCTCGGCGAGGCCGTCCACGGGGACAGCGCCGGCGCGCACACCGTGCTGCACATCTCCCTGACCAACGGCACCGGCGCCGGCCTGGTCATCGGCGGCCGGCTGCACCGGGGCGGCTCCCGCCTGGCCGGCGAGATCGGGCACCTCCACGCCGACGACGGCGGACAGCTCTGCGAGTGCGGGGCCCGGGGCTGCTTCTGGCAGAGCACGAGCATCCCGGCGCTGCTCGGCGAACTGGCCACCGCGCACGGCCGCACCTTCACCGTGGGTGACCTCGACGCGGCGGCCGCCGCCGGAGAACTCGGGATCATGCGGGCGCTACGCGGGTTCGGCCGCGCCCTGGGCCGTCGCGTGGCCGACTTCGTGGTGTTCGTCGACCCCCAGGCCGTCGTCGTGGACGCCGCGCTGGGCGCCGCCTCGCACATCATCGCCGCGGGCATCCGGGAGGCGGTCGACCAGTACACCCCGCCGATGATGGCCGCCTCGGTCCGGATCTCCTCCGGTTCCCTGGGCGCGTCCGCGCACCTGCTGGGGGCCGCGGCCCTGGCCCGGACGGAGAACCTCCTCGACGCCGCCCGGCCCTGATCCGCGCATCACGTGGCCCCGGCCCGCCGGGCGCGGCGCCGGCGTCGGTAGGGTCGTGGGCGTGGATTCCGAGGACACCGCCGTCCGGCTCGGGGTGCCGGTCGAGGAGGTCGACCGGGTGCGCCGGCTCGCCGCCGACCGGCCGTCGGCCCCGCTGCCCGCCCGCGCCGACGCGCCCGCGCTCCTGCGCCGGCTCGGGGTGCCGCCGGACGACGCCGACGAGATCATGGCCGGCTGGCCGGAGCCCGACTCTCCGCTGTGGACCCCGGAGCTGCGCTGGCTGCTCGACCGCTCGACCGCCCTGGTCCGCGCCGACCTCGGGGGCCACGAGTGGCTGCCGCCCGGCCCGGCGCTGCCACGCGAGCGCGGTCCCGCCTGGCGGCACCTCTACGTGTACGCGTACCTGGCCCTGGTCGACGTCGTCCGGGCCTACCACCGCGACCACGGCGTCCCGGACGCGGTGTCCTGGGCGACGCTCGCGGACCTGGGCCGCAACCTCGCCGTCGACCGGCGGATGGGCGGTACGGGCTGGCCGGTCATGCAGAGCTGGCTGACGCTGCACCTGCGCGGCGGCCTCTACGAGCTGGGCCGGTTGCAGCACCAGCGCGGCGACACCATCGGCCTGCACATCCCCGAGGCGGGGCCGTTGACCCCCGAGGCGATCGACGCGTCGCTCGACGAGGCCCGCGCGTTCTTCCCGCGCCACTTTCCCGACGAGTCGCACACCGAGTTCTCCTGCGGCTCCTGGCTGCTCGACCCGCAGCTGCGCGAATACCTGCCGGCGGACTCCAACATCGTCCGGTTCCAGCGGCGCTTCACGCTGGATCCCTACGAGAAGCCGGAGGGCATCGACGCCGACGTCGAGGTGGTGCGGTTCGTGTTCCGCACCCTGGACACGCCGCTGCACCGGCTGCCCCGCCACACCGCGCTCCAACGCGCGGTGGTCGACCACCTGACCGCCGGCCGGCACTGGCGCTGGTGCACCGGCCGGTTCCCGATCTGACCGTCGGTCACCGGTGGCGGCGGTGGTGCACGATCAGCGCCGCCGCGCAGAGCATCGCCACCAGGCCGAACCCGGAGCCCACCCACGGGGTGTCCAGGGCGGTGGTCAGCACCGCGTTGGCCGCCGCGCTGACGAAGAGCGCGAGCCACAGCAGCGGGCGCAGCCGGGCGCCCGGCCTCCCCGGCGCGGCGGCCGGAGCCTCGGTGATGCGATACGGATCAGTCATGGTGGCCTCCCTCGGGGATGTCCGGACGACACCGTCGACGCTAGGCCGGCCGCGCGGCGCGGACGATCCCGCAGGCACGACAGTCGGCGGTACCGCAGGCTGTACCAGCTCGCGGGATCGTGATCGGACCGCCGTCTCCCTAGCGTTCCTGGTGTGTCCCCGCCCCCTGCGAGGACACGGAGAGAGGCCACCAGGATGTTGACCGCAAGTCCGATGACGACCACCGACACGGCCGTCCGGCTCCGGCAAGAGCACGCTGTTGCAGACCGCCGCCGGTCCCGCCCACCGGCCCCGGGTCAGCTCCGGGCCCGGCCCCGGCTGGTCCGGCGGCGGGTCTCCTCGTCACCGCCGGCGAGCCGGGTGTAGGTGAGCACGTTCGCCACCGCGACGCCGATGACCGCGAAGCCGACCTGGAGCGCGAGGACGATCCAGTCCCAGCGCAGCACCCAGAGCCGCACCGGGGCGTCGTCGGCGACGCCGGCCCAGCGGGCGACGACGGTGCCGAGCACCGCCGCGCCGACGCCGATGACGAACGTGGCGAAGACGCCGATGCGCTG
Organism: Micromonospora sp. WMMD975; assembly: GCF_029581215.1. NCBI lineage: Bacteria > Bacillati > Actinomycetota > Actinomycetes > Micromonosporales > Micromonosporaceae > Micromonospora > Micromonospora sp. WMMD975. Next base: position 2,980,137 of record NZ_CP120739.1, on the reverse strand, counting down.
CCGCCCGGGCAGCACCAGCCGGCCGAGCAGGCCCATGAGGGCGCCGATGAGCACCGCGCCCAGATATCCACTCACGATCACTGCCGTCACTCCTCCCACCGGTACGGCATTCATGCCCGCGCGGCGCACCCTCGGAAACCACCGTGGGCCGGCAGTAGGATCATGGGCATCCCACCGATGCCCGCCGGAGCCCCGCAGCCCGCCACCCGCGCCCCCCGGCGCATCCGCCGGGCGTTTGCCGTCGTGTGCCTGCTCGTCGTGGCCGGCCTGCCCGCCGGGTCGTCGACGGCCGGCGCCACCGGCCCGGGGACGCTCCGGGTGCTCCAGATGAACCTCTGCAACAGCGGACGTGCGGGCTGTTGGACCGGTCGGGCCGTGTCCCGGGCCGGCGAGGTGATCGCCGCCGAACGGCCCGACGTGGTCACCCTCAACGAGATCTGCCGGGACGACGTGGGCGCGCTGGAACGGTCGCTCACCGCCGTCCACCATGGCGGTACGGTCGTGTCCGCGTTCCAGGCGGCCGGCGACCGGCCCAGCGGCGCCGCCACCCGTTGCCACAACGGGCAGCCGTACGGGATCGGCGTGCTGGTCCGCCTCGACACCGGCGGGGCCCGGCCGGTGGTGCGTCGCGGCACCTACCCGACGCAGGACCGCGCCGACCCGGAGGAGCGGGTGTGGCTCTGCGTCGGGTCCGCCGGACTGCTGCACGCCTGCACCACCCACCTGGCGAACACCAGCGGGGCGGTCGCGCTGGCCCAGTGCGGGCACCTGCTCGACGCGGTGGTCCCGGCGGTCCGCCACGACGCCGGTCCCGCGCCGACCGTGCTCGGTGGCGACCTCAACCTGCGGGCCGGCGGCGAGCCGGACGTGCGGGCGTGCGTGCCGCCGGACTACCGGCGGATCGACGACGGCGCGCGGCAGCATCTGCTGACCACGACCGGCGTGACGATCTGCTGCCGCCGGTCGGTGGACATGCGCGGGTCGACCGACCATCCGGCGTTGCTGGCCACCCTGACGATCGGCCGGCCGCCGCGCTGACCGATCCAGGATCGGGCGGGCCACGGGACCGATCGTGGGACCCCGTGGACACATCGGTGTCGGTGACTCTAGGGTCACGGCACGTCGGTGCCTCACGAGGAGCGGCCATGGGTGTCTCCATCTCCCTCGACGACCTGCTCGGCGAGGAGGTGCGGCGCGACCCCTACCCGTTCTACGCCCGGCTGCACGACCTGGGTGAGGCGGTCGCGCTGCGGCCCGACGACCCGCACGCCCTTGTCGTGCACGGCTACCGGGCGGTCAACCGGGTGCTGCGGGATCCGGTCTTCCGGGTGCTCGGCGGCGACTACCTGGACCGGGCCGGCATCCGCTGGCGCGCGCACCCGGCGATCCGGATCCTCCAGACGTCGATGCTGAACGCCGCGCCGGGCGACCACCTCCGGGTCCGGCAACTGTTCAGCCAGGCGTTGACCCCGCGCCGGGTGGTCGCGCTGGAGCCGGCGATCGAGCGGATCGCCGACGGACTGCTCGACGGGCTCGACGCGGCGGGCGCGGCCGGCCGGCCGGTCGACTTCATGGAGGCGTTCGCGCTGCGCCTGCCGAGTGACGTGGTCGGGGAGCTGCTCGGTGTGCCGGAGCGGGACCGGGCGTGGTTCCCGGCCCGGGTCCGGACGTTCGACGCGGTGCTGGAGATCGGCCGCCGCTCGATGCGGGAGGTGCGGGCCGCGAACGTCGCGGCGACGGAGCTGACCGCGTACTTCACCGGGTTGCTGGCCGAGCGCCGGGCGCGCCCGCGCGAGGATCTCGTCTCGGCCCTGGTGGGGATCCGCGATCGCGACCCCGACCAGCTCTCCGCCGACGAGCTGCTGGCCAACCTGATCATCATGTACAACGCCGGGTTCCGCACCACCGCGAACCTGCTCGGCAGCGGCCTGGTGCTGCTGCTGGAGCGTCCGGACACGGTGGCCGCGCTGCGCGCCGACCCGTCGCTCGCCGCGTCCTGTGTGGAGGAGATCCTGCGGTACGAGCCGCCGGTGCACTTCGCGCTCCGGTACGCCGCCGCCGACACCGAGGTCGCCGGCCTGCCGGTGCCGGCGGGCGCGACGGTGGTGGTGCTGACCGGCGCCGCCAACCGGGATCCGCGCCGGTTTCCCGATCCCGACTCGTTCGACCCGTCCCGGCCGGACAACCGGCACCTGGCGTTCAGCGCCGGGCCGCACCACTGCTTCGGCGCGGCCCTGGCCCGGGCGGAGGGCCGGCTGGTCCTGCCCCGCCTGCTCGACCGCTTCCCGGCGCTGGCGCTCGCCGCCGAGCCCGGCGAGCGACGCCAGCTCATGCTGCGCGGGTACGACCGCCTGCCGGTGCGAGTGACCGCGCCGGCCCGGCACCGGCCGATCGGCGCCTTGCCAAACCATGCCGATTGAGTAAGGTCAATTTCACGCTGTGGAAAGGACACACCGGCCATGACCGATGAGATCCGCGCGTTCCTGCTCGCCGCTCTGACCGAGATGAAGTACGACGTCGGTGACGTCGACGACGACACCGTGTTCGGCCCGGCCGGCCTCGACGTGGACTCCCTCGGCCTGGCCGAGCTGGCGGTGCGGGTGGAGGACCGGTTCGGGGTGGCGTTCGACGACGACGAGGCGGAGATGCTCGCGATGATGACCCTCGCCGAGTTCTGCCGGGCGGTGGACCAGCGCATCCAACCGGCGTCGGCGCACTGACCGGGCGTCGCGGCGTGCGCGAGCCCGTGACGGTCACCGGCATCGGGCTGGTGAGCCCGGTCGGCGCGACCTCGGGCGAGGTGTTCGACGCGGTGTGCGACGGGCGGTCCGGGCTGTCCCGGCCGCCGGCCGACCACCCGGTCCACGGGGTGGTCGACGTCGCGGCGTTCGCCCCGCCGATCGACCCGGCGAGCGTGCTGCCCGGCCCGGAGTCCCGGGTCGTGGACCGCTCGATCGTCATGGCGTTGCGCGCGGCCGGCGACGCGCTCGCCGACGCGGGACTGCGCATCGGCCGGGACGTGGACCCCTACCGGGCGGCGGTCATCGTCTCCGGCGTCGGCGGCCTGTCCACCCTGGCCGACCAGGTGCTCCAGCGAGCCGGGCGGGGCCGGTTCGGGGTCAGCCCGTACATGCTGCCCGGGACGCTGCCGAACATGGGTGCGGCACGCATCGCCATCACGTACGGCATCCGCGGCTACACCTCGTCCATCGGTACGGCGTGCGCGGCCGGCGCCCAGTCCGTCGGCGAGGCCCTGCGGATCCTGCGCGCCGACGAGGCGGACGTGGTCCTCTGTGGATGCGCGGAGGCGCCGCTGTTCCCGGCGTTCGCCGACGCGTTCGGCAACGCCCGGGCGCTTGCTCGCGGCTGGGCCGACCCGACGGTCGCGAGCCGGCCGTTCGACCGCCGTCGCAACGGCCTCGTCCTCGGCGAGGGCGCCGGGGTGCTGGTGCTGGAACGCGCCGCGCACGCCGCCGCGCGGGGTGCCCGCCGCCACGCCGACGTGCTCGGCTGGGGCGCGACCAACGACGCGTACCATCCGACCACGCCGCGGCCCGACGGCGCGGGCGCGGCGCACTGCATGCGGATGGCCGTCCGCGACGCCGGCCTGCGTCCCGACGACATCGGATACGTCAACGCGCACGGCACCAGCACCAAGGCCGGCGACGCGGCCGAGTTGGCCGCGCTCGCCGACGTGTACGGCGCGCACTCGCCGCCGCTCAGCTCGACGAAGGGCGTGACCGGGCACATGCTCGGCGTCTCCGGCGTGATCGAGGCGGCCATCGGCGTCGAGGCGCTGCGGCGGGGCCTGCTGCCGCCGACGCACAACCTGGACGACCCGGACCCGGCCGGCGACGTCGACCACATCCGCGGCAAGCCCCGGGAGGCCGCGGTGGACGCCGTCCTGTCCAACTCGTTCGGCTTCGGCGGCCACAACGTGAGCCTCGTCCTGGGCCACCCGGCGTCGTCGCCCGGCTGAACCCCCGGCCGGGTCAGCGGAGGGTGAGGACGGTGGCGGTGGGGTGGGTGGTTGCGGTGAGCGTGAAGTGGGGGGTCAGCATGTCGACCACGTAGTCGAGGTCGGCGACGAACGGCACCGGCAGCAGCGCCCGCTGGTCGAGGTCGCTGTGGGTGGCGACCAGCTCGATCCGGTCGGCCTTGAGCAGCCCCCGGGTCAGGAACGCCGGCAGGTCCTCGGGGAGCAGGCACCGCCACAGGTCCACGTTGACGATCAGGTCCAGCGAGCCGGTCTTGAACTGTTGCAGGACGGTGCCGAGCAGGTGGGAGTTGGTGTCGTCGGGCGGCGCCGCGTGGTCGAACGTGTGCGAGCCCGCGCCGAGCGTCAGCGCGGACACGCCGTTGCCGACGACCAGTGCCCGGGCGGTCGCCAGCTCGTCGCGGACCGCGGCGGGCAGCGCCGCCGGTCGCCCCAGCCCACCCCGGCGGTACGCGTCGATCGCGTCGCCGTAGAGGCGGATGCGGCCCAGGTGCCGGCCGAACGTGTTGATCGCGTAGAGCACCTCGACGTCGTAGCGCAGGTGTTTGCGCAGCAGGTACTTCATGTTGTCCATCGAGGCCAGGCCGTTCGTGGTCCGGCGGAAGTGCGGGAGATGGTAGGAGAGCGCGTCGACGTCGAGCCGGAACAGCTCGGGCGGGGCGCCGTGCAGGTGGAAGACCCGGTAGAAGAACTCCAGGTCCTCGAAGCCCCACTTGACCATGGCCTCGTCGAAGCCGCCGACCCGGCGGAACGACTCGTGGTCGACGGAGGCGTTGTGCGTCAACCCGAGCACCCAGGGCGCGCTCGGGAAGTCCCGCATCCGCTGCGGGTGGGAGGTGTCCTCCAGGCGCGGGTCGCCGCGTTCGGCGTCCAGCATCGCCGGCTCGACCGGCTCGCCCCGGCGCAGCGCGTCCGCGCCCGCCCAGTCCAGGTCGTGGCGTGCCCCGAGCAGGACCCCGGGTCGGCCGGCGCGTGCGGCGTGGAAGTCGCGGTGCCGTTCCAGCAGCCGGGGGTGGGCCACCGTGTCGGCGTCCAGGAACAGCAGCGTGTCGGCGCGGGCGCGGGCCGCCGCCGCGTTGCGGTTGGCGCTGCGCCCCCGGTTGTGCTCGCTGCGGACGTAGTCGACGGTGAGCCGGTCGGCGTACTTCTCGACGATCGGGCGCAGCGGCACGGCGGAGCCGTCGTCGCCGACGACGACCTCGAAGTCGTCGCGCGGCAGGGTCTGCCGGGTGAGCGAGTCGAGGGTGGCGTCGAGGGCGGCGCCGTTCTCGTGCGCGGGCACCACCACGCTCAGGCTGGTGGGCATGCTCAACGCGGGGTGGAGTTGGCGACGATGTGGTCGGCCAGGTCGGCGAGCGTGGCCATCTGGTCCTCGTCCAGATCCTCCACGTCGATCTGGATCTCCAGCTCGTCCTCCAGCTCGAGCAGCAGCTCCAGCGCCAGCGAGGAGCTGAGGCCCAGCTCGTCCATCAACTGGGTCCGCTCGGTGACCGGGGTGGCTGGCCTGAGCATGCGGGTCAGCAACGCCGTCAGGCAGGCGACGATCCGCTCGCGCGACGGGGACGTGGTCGACGTGTCGTGCCCTAGCACCGATGGCCCCGCGGGTCGCGCGTGCGCTCCAACATGGAGTCATCAGAGCAAAGAAGATCGGTGAGTGTCAACGGGTGGAACTCGACCGCGTACGGGGCGTCACCGGCGAGCGCCACCGCCGCCCGGTACGCGGCCGGCGTGGCCAGGTCGGTCAGGCGCTGCCGGGCGGGCACGTCGACGCAGGCGACCATGTCGTCCGGGTGCACCGGCACCGCCAGGTTGGGCCAGAGCCGGCCCCCGGCGGCCTTGACCGCCGCCTCCTTGCGGACCCACAGCCGGGTGAACCGGTGCGCCCGCTCGGCGGCGTCGGCCCCGCCGGCCACGTGTTGCGCCTCCCCGGGGTGGAAGAAGCGCGCGGCCAGGGACACCGGGTCCCGACCGGCGGGCGGGTGCTGGAGGTCCACCCCGACCGGGCGGTCGGCGCTGACCGCCACCGCGACGAGGTCGCCGGAGTAGGACAGGCTGGTGTGCGGGCCGGCGTACGGCCCGCTCAGCGCCGGCTTGCCGTGCCGGCCGGGCCGCCAGGTGAGCGCCTCCGGCGGCGCGCCCACGGCCCGGCCGGTGAGCAGCCGCAGCGCGCCGTGCGCGACCGCGAACCGGTCCCGCAGCGCCTCGTCGCCGAGCCGCGCGCCGCGCGCCTTCTCGGCCGGGTCGAGCACCGCCCGGCACCGGGCCAGCTCGGCGGGCGACGCCGCGACCGGAAGCACCCAGACCCGTACGGCGTCCCGCATGGACGGCAGCGTAACGGCTCCGATCGGACGTTGACATCGGCCGATACGCGTTGCTCTGATAGGCCGATGATCGCGCAGACGGCCGAGGCGCAGGTCCCCGTTCCGTTCGCCGGTGCGGGCGCCGGCGCCGCGCCCCTGACCTGGGGACAGAAGGCGATCATGCAGGACATGCGGGAGACCGGGTGGACGCACAACGTCTCCGGCGCGCACCCGCTGCCGGCGGGCGTCACGGTCGAGCAGATGGCGGCGGAGCTGGCCGACCTGATGGCCCGGCACCCGGCGCTGCGGATGCGGCTCGGCGTCGACGACCGGGGCGGGCCGTGCCAGGTCGTGTCGGGCTCCGGCGAGACGGTCCTGGACGTGGTGGACGTCCCGGACGACGCCGACCCGGCCGACGTGGCCGCGTTCGCCTACCAGCTCGGTCACGCCCGCCTGCTGGCCCCGTACGACCTCTACCGGGACTGGTCGGTGCGGATGGCGGTGGTCCGGCACCGGGGCGCGCTCGTGCACCGGGTGCTGACGTTCGACCATCTCGTGGTGGACGGCACCGCCACCTCGCTGCTCCTGGCCGACCTCGGGCTGGCCGAGCCGGCGGTCCGTCGCGCCCGCGACCCGCGTACCGTGCAGATCCTCGACCTGGGGCGGCGGGAGGCGACCCCGCCGTTGCGGCGGGTGAGCGACCGCGCGGTCCGGCACTGGTCGTCGCACCTGCGGTCCATCCCGCCGCTGACGTTCGGCGAGCCCGCCGCGGGCGGCCGGCAGGGGCACCGGTACTGGCATGGCCGGTTCAGCTCGCCCGCGGCGTACCTGGCGGTGCGGGCCATCGCACGGCGGACCCGGACGGACACCTCGCGCGTCCTGCTGGCGGTCATCGCCGTGGCGATCGGCCGGGCCACCGGGGTCAGCCCGCTCACCGCGAAACTCATCGTGGGCAACCGGTTCCGGCCGGGCTTCGCCGAGGCGATCGCGCCGCTGAGCCAGAACGGCGTGCTGACCGTCGACACCGCCGGCGCCACGGTGGACGAGGTGGTGGCCCGGGCCCGCCGGGCCTCGGTGACCGCCGGCATGTACGCCTACTACGACCCGGTGGGGCTCACCGACCTGGAGGCCGGGCTGGACACCGAGCGCGGCTATCCGGCGCGGGTGACCTGCCGGATCAACGACCGGCGGGTGACCACCCGCGCGGCGGCCGACGGTGGCGTCCGGGACGAGCCGGTGACCGTGGAGGCGGTCCGGCGTAAGGCGGACGAGACGTTCCTGGTCTGGGACGGTCCGCTGGACCACCTCCACGAGCAGGTGTTCCTGACCGTCGAGGACCAGCCGGACACGGTGTTCCTCCAGGTGATCTTCGACTTCGCGTGTTTCACCGAGGCGCAGGCGGAGCGGCTGCTGCGCGGCGTGGAGGAGGTGGCCGTGGAGGCGGCCTTCGACGCCGGCGCGCCGACCCGGGTCACCCCCGGGTCGACCGGCGACTGACCGGCCGGTCGGCGCTGACCGCCGGTCGGCCACTCACCTGTCGTCCCAGGTTACCGGCAGCGACTCCAGGCTGCGTACCACCAGGCCGGGCCGGAACCGCAGCTCCGCCTCGTCGACCGCGAGCCGCAGGCCGGGCAGCCGGCGCAGCAGGGCGCCCAGCGCCTCCTGCAACTCCATCCGGGCCAGCGCCGCGCCGAGGCAGTGGTGCGGGCCGGCGCCGAACGCCAGGTGCGGGTTGTGCGCGCGGTCCAGGTCGAGCGTGTCCGCGCCGGGGAACACCGTCGTGTCCCGGTTGGCCGAGGCGATCGCCGGCATCACCGCCGACCCGGCCGGCAGGCGTACGCCGCCGAGCTCCACCTCCTCGGTGGTCACCCGGGGCAGCAGCACGCCGTTGTCGCCGAGTTGGATGAAGCGGGACAGCTCCTCGACCGCGCGGGCTACCGCGACCGGGTCGTCGCCGCGCAGCCCGGCCAACTGCTCGGGGTGGCGGGCCAGCACGAGCAGGAACAGGTTGAGCTGGTTGGTGGTGGTCTCGTGCCCGCCGACGAAGATGCCGGCGGTGACCGACACCAGCTCCCGTTCGGTGAGGTCGTCGTGCTCGTCCCAGGCGGCGATGAGCGCGCTCATCAGGTCGTCGCCGGGCCGGCGGCGGCGCTCGACGATCATCTCGCGGAAGGCGTCGAGCGCGGCCTGCGGCGCGGCCGGGTCGGCGTCCCAGTCGCCGACGAGCGCGTCGGACCACTCCCGCACCCGCTCCTGGTCCGCCTCCGGGATGCCGAACAGCTTGCTGATCACGTAGATCGGCAGCGGCGCGGACAGGTGGGTGATCAGGTCGGCCGGGCGTCCCGCCGCCTCCATCCGGTCGATCATCGCGTCCACGAGCGCGGCCACCGTGGGGCGCAGCTCCTCCACCCGGCGGACGGTGAAGGCGTGCGACACCGCCCGGCGCATCGTGGTGTGCCGGGGCGGGTCCATGCCGATGAGCGAGTCCTCGGCGAGCGAGCCGAGTTCCCGGGTCGGCCGGTTGGGTCCGGCCGCGGCGGCCCGGCTGAACCGCTGGTCGGTGAAGACCCGCCGCACGTCGGCGTGCCGGGTGGCGAGATAGGCCGACGCCCCGTCGGGCAGCTCGACGCGGGCCACCGGGCAGGTCTCGCGCAGCCGGGTGTAGTCAGGTGACGGGTGGTAGATGGTGGGAGCCGGAGCGAGCGGGTACGGGACAGGCTGCTGCTGCGTCATCTGCGACTCCTTTGTGGTGGTCAGGTCGGGGTGCGCTCGGCGAGGGCGGCCAGCGCCGGCACCACGTCGGCGGGGCTGGGCAGCGCGGCGATCCGGTCCCGCATCAGCGTCGCCGCCGTCCGGGCGGGCCCGTCGCCGAGCAGGTCCCCGACGGTGTCCCGCAGCACGGCGTCACCGGCGTGCGCGGGCGGCAGGCAGGCGCCGGCGCCGGTGACCGTCAGCCGTTCGCCGTTGAAGTGGTGGTCGGTCACCTGCGGCAGGATGAGCTGCGGCACGCCGTACGCGAGCGCTGTCATGGTGGTGCCGGCGCCGCCCTGTTGCACGAGCGCGGCGCAGGTCGGCAGCACCAGCCGCAACGCCAGCGGCGCGTCGGCCAGCCGCACGTTGGCCGGCAGCGGTCCCAGGCCGCGTTGCTGGCGGGGCTCGACCACCACCACGACCTCGACGTCCAGCTCGGCGACGGACCGGACGACCCGGGCCAGGTCGAGCCGGTCGTGCAGCCCGACGCCGGCCATCATGGTGCCGGCGGTGACGCAGACCCGGGGCCGGTCCGCCGGGCGGCGCAGCCAGGGCGGCACCACGGCCGTCCCGTTGTACGGCACGAAGCGCACCGGTCGGCCCGGGCGGGTCATCGGCACCTGCAGCGGCGGCGGCGCCGGGTCGAGCGTCAGGGCGCCGTTCAGCGCCACGTCGCCGGCGGCGAGGCCGAACCGGGCGGCGAGCGGCCCGATCACCGACTCCGGGTCGAGCCGGAGCGTCACCGAGGAGTCCGGCCCCCACAGGTGCAGCACGCCGGGTACGCCGAGCGCGGCGGCGGCCACCGGGGCGGCCAGGTTGAACGGCTCCCAGACCAGCAGGTCCGGCTGCCAGGCCCGGCCGAACTCGACGAGCTCGTCGAGGAGGGCGTCGGCGAACCGGACCACGCCGCCGTCGGCGGTGATCTCCGGCTCGACGTGGCCCGGCGGTGCGGCCCGGTCCAGCGGGCCCACCGCGCCGATCCGGCCGGCGAACGCCTCGGCGAAGTCGACGTCGGCGCCCAACGGCACGGCGGCCAGCCCGGCCGCGGTGATCGTGGCGGCCATCGAGGGATGGCTGGCCACCCGCACCTCGTGCCCGGCGGCCTGGAGCGCCCACCCGAGCGGGGCCAGGCCGTAGAAATGCGACCGCCAGCCCCACGTCGACATCAGAATTCGCATGGCCGCAGTCAAATGCCACCAATCCGCGCGCGAAACGGCAGTCCTGGACCACAGATGCTAGGCGATCGGAGTCCGTCCGCGGAAGGTCGTCGCGTCGTCAATAGATATTGACGCCGGACTAACGGGTGGTGGAGTCTTACCCGGTGCCGGTCAATTCCGCGCTGCGCCCCTATCCGTTCGCGCCGTTCACCGGCGACCTCCCCGCCGACCTGCTCGACATGGTCGTCACCGACCCGGTCAGTCGGGTGCGGCTGCCCGACGGGCGGCCGGCCTGGCTGGTGCTCAGCTACGAGCACTGCTGCACGGTCCTGGCCGATCCCCGGTTCTCCCGCCTCCCGCCGGGCGCCACCTCGGCGCCGGGCGCCGCCGGCCCCCGGGAGTTGAACATGGACGGTCCGGCGCACGCGGCGGTGCGCCGCGTCGCCGGCCGCGCGTTCACCGCGCGCCGCATCTCCACCTTCCGTCCCCGGGTACGGCGGATCGTGGACGGGCTCGTCGACGCCATGCTCGCCGGTCCCCGCCCGGCCGACGTGGTGGCCGGGCTGGTGGCGCCGCTGCCGGTGTTCGTGGTGTGCGACGTGCTCGGCGTGCCGGCCGCCGACCGGCCCCGGTTCTACGCCTGGATCTCCGGCCTGAACTCGGTCACCGCGTACGGCTCGGACGGCGCGGCGCGGGCGCAGGCGGAGCTGCGGGCCTACCTGGCGGGGCAGCTGACGCGCAAGCGGGCGGAGCCCGGCGACGATCTGCTCTCGGCGTGGGTGCACGGTCAGGACGCGCACGAACTCGTCGACGCCGAGTTGGTCGAGCTGGCCATGGGCGTGCTGCTCGGTGGCCTGGAGATCAACTCCACGAGCGCCGGCCTGCGCGCGTTGTTCCAGCACCCGGAGCAGTTGGCGAAGCTGCGCGCGGCCCCGGAGAAGCTCGCCTCGGCGACCGACGAGATCCTGCGTTACACGTCGGTGAGCGCCATGTTCCGGGTCCAGGTGGTGCGGGAGGACCTGGTCCTCGGCGGCGTCGCGATGCGGGCCGGCGACTGCGTGATGGCGGTCCCGTGGGCCGGCAACCGCGATCCCCGCCAGTTTCCCGAGCCGCACGTCTTCGACATCGACCGGACGCCCACCGTCCCGCACCTGACGTTCGGCTTCGGGCCGCACTTCTGCCTGGGCACGGCGCTGGGCCGGATGCAGGTGGAGCTGTCGCTCGGCGCGTTGCTGGCCCGGATGCCGGGGCTGGCGCCGGCGGTGCCGATCGACGAGATCCCGTGGCGGCACGACCGGATGAACGGCGGCATCGAGTGGTTCCCGGTCACCTGGTGACCGGCGCGCTCAGTAGCTCTCCACCGCGTTGACCCGGTCCGGCCAGTAGCGCTGGCCGGGCGCCGGGACGTGGTGCTCCCACCGGGGCGGGTCGCCGGTCGGGTGGTCGCCGAGCACGGTGATGCGCTGCCCGCGCCGGATGCCGTCGTAGTCGTTCACCGCGTAGTGCTGGGTGACCCGGTTGTCCCACACCGCGACGTCACCCGCCTGCCAGCGGTACCGGCAGGTGAACTGCGGGCTCTCGGAGAACCCGAACAGGTATTCCAGCAGCGCGTCGCTCTCGTTGCGGGTGAGCTGCGGGATGTGCGAGGTGAACAGGCGGTTGACGTAGAGCGAGCGGCGTCCGGTCTCGGGGTGCACGCGCACCACCGGATGCTCCGCCCGGCTGGTGAACTCGGTGCCGATCCGGATGACGTGGATGGCGGTCAGCCCGTCGAGCAGGTCCCGCAGCGGCGCGGAGAGCGCCTCGTAGACCCGGTGCTGGTTGGTCCACATGGTGTCGCCGCCGACCTCCGGCAACTGGATCAGGTGCAGCACCGAGGCGATCGGCGGGCTCTGGTGGAACGTCATGTCGGTGTGCCACACGTCTACCTTCCCGCCGTCCTCGGAGTCGATCACCACGATCTCCGGGTGCCCGTCGAGCCGGGGCAGGTAGGGGTGCAGCTCCACCTCGCCGAAGCGGCGACCGAACGCGACGTGCGCCTCCGGGGTCAGTCCGGCCTGGCCGGCGAGGAAGACCACGTGGTGCTTCAGCAGGAGGTCGTGGACGTGCGCGAAGCCCTCGTCGGTGAGCGTGTTCAAATCGAGGCCGCGCACCTGGACGCCGAGCGCGCCGGTCACGGGCCGGACGTCGACGGCGGTGGAAGTGGTCATCGATGATCCTCCGGTCTGCGCGCGACGGCCCGTCCGCGCATTGTTCCACGATCGTGAATGTCCTCACCACCGTCGGCGTTGACGTGCCGGCCGCGAACTTGGGATCATTCGGGGCCGGTGGACCGGGGGAGGAAACTGGTGGCGATCGACGGGGACGCGGCGGCACGGCTCGACCGGCTCACCGACCTGGCGACCCCGTTCGCCGTGCGTACCGCGGTGACGCTGCGGGTGCCGGACCGGATCGCGGCCGGCGTCACCGGCCTGACCGAGCTGGCCGCGGCGTGCGACGCCGACCCGGCCGCGCTGGGTCGCCTGCTGCGCTACCTGACCCACCGGGGCGTGTTCGCCGAGGTGTCGCCGGACGTGTTCGGGTTGACCGACGTCGGCGCGCTGCTGTGCGACCGGGACGGCGGCGGCCACGGCGCCGACCTGGACCTGGGTGGTCTCGGCGCCCGGATGGACCTGGCCTTCGCGGGGCTGCCGCACGCGATCCGCACCGGCGGCCCCGGCTACGCGGCGGTCCACGGCCGCGACTTCTGGGCCGACCTCGACGCGCACCCGGAGCAGCGCGCCTACTTCGACGCGGTGATGCTCAGCCAGCAGCGGATCACCGCCCCGGAGGTGGCCGCGTGCTATCCCTGGGCCGAGGTGACGCACGTGGTCGACGTCGCCGGCGGCTCCGGTGGGTTGCTGCGGGAGCTGCTGTGCGCGCACCCGCACCTGCGGGGCACGCTGGTGGACCGCGACGAGCCGGTGGCGACCGCCGCCGCGACGTTCGCCGAGCACGGCCTCACCGGCCGGGTCGACGCCGTGGTCGGTGACTTCTTCGCCGCGCTGCCGACCGGCGGCGACGTGTACGTGGTGTCCCGCGCGCTCACCGACTGGAGCGACACCCACGCGACGGCGATCCTGCGCCGCTGCGCCGAGGCGGCCGGCGACACCGGTCGGGTGCTCGTCATCGAGGTGCTGCCCACCATGCCGCACGTGCCGCACCTGTCCCCGTACGACCTGCGGATGCTGGTGCTTGTCGGTGGCCGGGAGCGCGGGGTGGCCGAGCACGCCGCGCTGGCCGCCGCCGCGGGGCTGGCGCCCCGGCGCACCTTCCACGGCTCCGGCGGGCTCACCCTGATGGAGTTCGCCGCGGCCTGAGCCGCGCCGCGACGGGACGTCCCATACCCACCGGTGCGCGCGGCCATTGAGGCATTTGGCGGCGCATCGGCCAATTTGGCGAAGATTATCGTCATCGCATTCACCGCCGCCGACGGATTGGCGCATTTATCGATGGTTGTTCACCGGAGTTCCGGCCGGTAACGTCTCGCGTGGCGACTAGCCGAGCCTTCGTGAAAGGGTCGACGCGTCATGACCGTTGCTGGATTTACGCGATATCCGCCCTTCATCGACGACCTGGCCCGAAGCGAATCCGGGCGACTGCTGCACGCCGAACTCGGCCGCCGCTGGCCGGAGACGACCGACCAGCTCGTGACGATCGCCCGGTACGCGCTGCTGCCGCCGGGCAAGCTGCTGCGCCCGATGATGACGCTGCACGCGGCGGAGGCGGTGGGCGGATCACCCCGGGACGTGCTCGCCGCCGCGCTCGGCACCGAATACCTCCACGTCGCGACGCTCGTGCACGACGACATCATCGACGCCGACACGATGCGCCGGGGCCGCCCGGCCGTCCCGGTCGCGTTCGGCATCCCGAATGCCATCGTCGCCGGTGACCACCTCATCTTCTCCTCGTTCCGGGCCATCGTGGACGGTGGCGGCGCGGTCCCGCCGGGCCAGGTCGTCGCCGCGCTCACCGCCCTCGCCGAGGCGGGGCAGGACCTGTGCCGGGGGCAGGCGATCGAGGCGCAGCTCGTCGGCGACCTGGACGCGGGCGCCAGGTGGTATCCGGAGATGATCCGCCTGAAGACCGGTTCGCTGTTCCGCGCGGTGTGCCACATCGGCGCGCTCCTCGGCGGCGCGGAACCGGCCGTGGCGTCCGCGCTCGCCCGCTACGGCGAGCACCTCGGCATCGCGTTCCAGATCCGCGACGACCTGCTGTCCTACGTGGCCACGCCGGAGCAGACCGGCAAGCCGGCGACGAGTGACCTCAACAACGGCCGGCCGACGCTGCCGCTGCTGCTGGCGTACGACGCGGCCACCGACACGGCCCGGGTCGAGCTGATGGCGGTGCTGCACCGGCGCGGCGCCGGACCCGGCGACGTCGAGTGGGTCACCGCGCTGCTGCGCGAGGTCGACGCGGTGGCGCGGGCCCGCCGCCGGATGGTGGAGCACGCCGAACGCGCCCGCGCCGAACTGGCCGTGCTCGCGCCGTCGGCGAGCGCGGACGTGCTCGCCGGCATCGCGGCCTGGATGACGAGCGAGACGCGGTGAGCGTCGCCCGAGCACTGCGGGCGCACGTCGAGACCTGGCGGCCCTACACGCTCTGGTACGTCGGGCTGGTCGGCCTCGGTGGCGCGGCGGTGGCCGCCGGCCCGCACCACCCGTGGCGGCTGCTGTCGGCCTGGGCGGCGCCCACCGCCGGCTGGCTCGGCGGCCACTACCTCGGTGACTGGTTCGACCGTGAGCTGGACGCCGGCAGCAAACCGCACCGGCCGATCCCGTCGAGCCGGTTGGGCGCGCGGACGGCACTGGCGTGCGGCTGCGCCTGCTTCGCCGTCCTCGCGGCGCTGGCCGTCGCGGGCGGCTGGGGCACCACGGCGGCGGCGCTGCTGGCCGGGGGCGGGATCGTCGCGTACAGCCGCTGGTTGAAGGCGCGGGGGATCGCCGGGAACCTGGTCCGGGGCGCGCTCGGCGCGGTCGCGCTCCTCTACGGCGCGCTCGCCGTCGGCCTGCCGGCCGACCCGTTCCCGGCGCTGCCCGTCCTGCTGGCGCTGATCGTCGCCTTCTGGTCGCACGACGCGATGTCCAACCTGGTCGGGGCGCTGCGCGACATCGACGGCGACCGCGCGGGCGGCTACGAGACGCTGCCGGTGCGCCGGGGCGTACCGTTCGCGGTCCGGACCGTGGTGGCGTTGCACGCCGTCGCCATCGGCGCGGCGCTCACCGCCGGCCTGCTGGCCGACCGCGACGCGCGGCCCGCCTACCTGGCCACGCTGCTCGTCGTCGTGGTCGTGGGCGTCGCCGCGTGGACGCCGCTTGTCGCCCGGGGCGCCGGGATGCCCGTCCTGGTGGCGTTGCGCGCCCACTCCGTCCTGGTCGTCGAACGGGTCGTGCTGGCCTCGGCCGTGGTCGGGCTCGGCCTCGGCGTCGCCGTGCAGCTCCTGCTGGCGCTGCCGATGCTCGCGTTCACCTGGTGGGCGCAGCGCGGGATGCGCGTCCGGCACGAACTCGGCCCGCCGACCGCCGGCCTGGCCCTGGCCGCCCACCGTCGAGTGCCCCTGGAGGACGCGACATGACCGAGGTGACCGCCGAGGCCGTCGGCAAGGCGATCGCCGCCGGCGCCGAGGCGCTGCTGCGTCGCCAACGCCCCGACGGCGCCTTCGGCGACGACCCGCCGGCGTCGGTGCTGGGCACCGCGGGCGCGGTGGCCGCGCTGCACGCGGCCGACCCGACCGGCAGCGCCGACCTCGTCGACGCCGGCGCCGCGTGGCTGCGTCGGCAGCAGCACGACGACGGCGGCTGGGGCGGCGTGGTCGGCGCGGACAGCGAGGTGGTGCCCACCGCCGTCGCGGTCGCGGCGCTCGCGCTCGGCGCGCCGGCCGCGAGCGTCGAGGCGATCGCCGCCGGCCGGGCCCGGCTGGCCGCCCTCGGCGGCGTCGACGCCGTCACCGACCGGGCCATCTCGCTGCTCTGCCGGCAACTGCTCACCATGGCCGGGATGACCGCCGAGGCCGGCCCGCTGCGCCGGCTGCCGCTGGAGATCGTCCTGTTCGACCGGGTCCGTCGCCGGCGGCTGTCGTTCCGCACCGCGCCCTTCGTCGGCCTCGCCCTGATGCAGGCGGACCTGCTGCCCGCCGGCCGGCTGCGCCGCGCCACGCTGCGCCGGGCCCGGCCGGTGGCGGTCGGCCTGCTGCGCTCCATCTTCGACCACGAGGGCCGCACCGGCGCGCTGAGCGAGGACCCGTGGCCCGCCGCCCTGGTGCTGCTCGGCCTGGCCCGCAGCGGCGAGGCGCCGGACATCGCGCGGGCCGTCGTCGGCTGGCTGCGACGGGCGGTACGCCCCGACGGCGCCTGGGACGCGGTGGCGAACCTGGACCTGACCCGCTCCGGCTACGCGGTGACCGGGCTGGTCGCCGCCGGGTACGCCGCCGACCCACGCCTGCGTGCCACCCGCGACTTCCTGCACGCCACCCAGAAGCCGACCGCGTTCGACGTGCTGGACGTGCCGCCGGGCGGGTGGAGCTACTCCAACGTGGGCGGCTGGCCGGTGACGCTGGAGTCGGCCGAGATCCTGTCCGCGCTCGCCGGCCTCCCCGACGCCGACACCGACCCGGTCCTGCGTACCGGCCTGTCCTGGCTGGTCGACCGCCAGGACAGCCGCGGCTCCTGGAGCCTGTGGGTACGCGACACCCAACTCGCCAACGACGGCCCCTGCCCGGCCATCACCAGCCAGGCCGTCCTCGCGCTGCACGACGCCGGGCACCCGGACGACCACCCGGCGATCGCGCGCGCCGCGGCCTGGCTGCTGACCCGGGCGGCGCCCGACGGCACGTTCGAGAACCTCTGGTACCGCGACCACACCTCCGGCACGGCAGTGGTGGTGGGCGCGTTGTCGCGCGTCGGCCACGCCCGGCACGAGGTGGTCCGCCGCGCGGTCCGCTGGCTGCGCGACACCCAGTTGCCGGACGGCTCGTGGGGGCCGGGCGACGGCACGCCCGGCACGGTCGAGGAGACCGCGTGGGCCGTCCAGGGCCTGCTCGCCACCGGCGATCCCGAGGTCGCCGCCGCGGCGGACCGGGGCGTCGCCTGGCTGGTGTCGGCCGCCGGGCCGGACGGCGGGTGGCCGGCGGCCCGGGTGTGCAACTACATCCGCCACCACATGCGCTACCCGAACGCGGTGATCACCCAGGCGCTCGCGCTGCGGGCGCTCGGCGACCACCGCCGGGCCACCGCCGGGCGACCTGACGTCGCGCCCGGGGCGGTCGCCCGATGAGCGCCGACGTCGTGGTGGTGGGCGCCGGCGCCGGTGGGCTGGCCAGCGCCCGCGCGCTCGGCGCGCTCGGCCTGCGGGTGGTGGTGCTCGACCGGCAGCGCACCCCGGCGGCCATCGCCAAGGGCGAGATCCTCCAGCCGGAGACCGTCCGCATCCTCGACTCCTGGGGCGCGCTCGACCCGCTGCGGGCCACCGGCGCCCGCCCGGTCGGGCGGCTGGCCATCCGCGACCCGTACGGCGAACCGTTGCTCTGCCTCGACTACACCGGCCTGCCCGGCGCGTACCGGGAGATCCTCTGCGCCGACTACGGCGACCTGCGCGGCGTGCTCGCCGACGGGCTGCCCGCCACGGTGGACCTGCGGTGGGGCCGGCGGGTCACCGGCCTGCGGCGCGACGACGCCGGCCGGGTCACCGGCGTCCGGGTCACCGGCGACGGGACCGACGAGGAGATCCCGGCGGCGCTCGTGGTGGCCGCCGACGGCATGTCCTCGCCGCTGCGCCGGGCCGCCGGCATCGCGGCGCGGCGCAGCGAGTACCCGCACGGCCTGGTCGCCTTCGACGTGGCCGACGCCGAGGTGGCCGACGAGGTGACCGCCTACCGGACCGGCCGCGGCCTCTGCCTGGTCTATCCGCTGCCGGGCAGCCGGTGTCGCCTCTACGTCCAGGTGGCACCGGACGAGTTCCGGGGCCGGGCCGACCTGGGCGGCTGGTGCGACCGGCTGCTCGCCGACGTGCCGGCGGTCCGGCCGCTGGAGCCGGCGATCCGGGCGAGCCTGCACCGCCGGCAGCTCCTCGCCGTCTACCGGCTGCGCACCGCCCGCCTGACCGTGCCCGGTCTCGCGCTCGTCGGCGAGGCCGCGCACGCGGTGCACCCGATGGCGGCGCAGGGCGTCAACAGTTCCCTCGGCGACGCCGAGACGCTCGCCGCCGGCCTCGCCGCCGAGGGCGGCACGCCGGAACCCGCCGCGGTGGATCGGGCGCTGCGGGCGTACGAGGCCGCGCGCCGGCCCCGCCTCGACCACGTGGCGACCGTCAGCCACAACGCCTCCCGCATGATCACCAGCGTGGCCGGGCTGCCGAAGCTGCTCGGCGCGCGGATGATGCGCCGCACCGCCGCCAACCCCCGGCTGCTCGGGCTCACCGCCGGCAACCTCTCCGGCACGGACCTGCGACCGCTCTCCCTCGTCGACCGGCTCCACCAGCTCGGCGTGCTCACCGACCGGCACGCACACACCCGTTCCGCACCGGCGCCGTCGGAGAAGTGAGCCACCATGACACCTGCCACCACCATCGCCCCGGTCGACCTGTCGATGAACGAGACGCCGTACCCGCCGCTGCCCGGCGTTCTTCGGCTCGTCACCGACGGCGCCGCCGCCCTCCAGCGGTATCCGGACCGCACCGCCGCCGCGCTCGTGGCCGCGCTGTCCGCGCGCCTGGAGGTGGGGCCGGAGGCGATCCTGGTCGGCCCCGGCTCGGCCGGGCTGTGCCAACACCTCGTGCAGTCCCTCGGCCCCCGGCCGGAGGTCGTGCACGCGGCCCTGTCGTTCGAGGGCTACCCGCTGATCATCCGCAACGCGGGCGCCCGCTCGGTGCCGGTGCCGCTCGACGGGTACGACCACGACCTGCCCGCGATGGCGGACGCGGTGACCGAGCGGACCCGGTGCGTGCTGCTGTGCCACCCCAACAACCCGACCGGGGCGGCGCTGCGCCGGGACCGGGTGGAGGCGTTCCTCGACCGGATCCCGGCCGACGTGCCGGTCATCGTGGACGAGGCGTACCGCGAGTTCGTCACCGACCCGGCCGCGCCGGACGGGATGGAGCTGTACCGGGCGTACGACAACGTCTGCGTGCTGCGCACCTTCTCCAAGGCGTACGGGCTGGCCGCGCTGCGGATCGGCTACGCCGTGCTGCCACCCCGGCTGGTCCCGCCGGCCGCGATGACCGGCGCGGTGTTCTTCCCCAACGCGCTCGCCCAGGCGGCGGCGGTGGCCAGCCTGACGCCGGAGGTCGAGTCGGAGCTGACCCGGCGGTGCGCGGACCTGGTGACGGCGCGTACCCGGCTGACCGACGCGCTGCGCGACCTCGGGCTCACCGTGGCGGCCAGTGAGGCGAACTTCCTGTGGCTGCCGCTGGGGGAGCGGGCGGTGTCGTTCGCCGACCGGGCCCGGGCGGCCGGGATCCTGGTGATGGCGCTGCCCGGGGCCGGGGTGCGGATCACCGTGGGCTCGGACGAGGCGAACGACCGGCTCCGCACGTTCGTCCGGGACCTGCTCGCCGAGGGCTTCTAGAATTTCTTCCCGCCGTGCCGTCGAATTCCGGCCGGGTCGTTCGTAGAACAGGCGAGACGATCCCATCGGGTCCCACGCGCACCGGAAGGCGGAGGCATGGCGAAGCTGATCTACGTGACGAACGTGTCGATCGACGGCTACATCGAGGACGAGAAAGGAGTCTTCGCCTGGCTGCCACCCGACGACGAGGTCTTCACGTTCACCACCGATCTCCTGCGGTCGGCGGGCACCTTCCTCTACGGGCGGCGCCTGTACGAGTCGATGGCCGTCTGGGAGACCGACGCTTCGCTGGCCGCGCGGTCCGACCTGATGGCCGAGTTCGCGAGCGTCTGGCAGGTGGCCGACAAGATCGTCTACTCCACGACCCTCACCACGACGGCCACGGCCCGCACCAGCGTGGAGCGCCGGTTCGACCCCGCCGCCGTGCGCCGGCTGAAGGCCACGGCCGGCAGCGACATCACCATCGGCGGTGCCGACCTGGCGGCGCAGGCCATCCGGGCCGGACTCGTCGACGAGTGCCAGCTGATCGTCTGGCCCACGACCGTCGGCGGCGGCAAGCCGGGACTGCCCACCGGCGTACGCACCGACTACGAGTTCCTCGGCGAACGCCGGTTCCGCAACGGCGTCGTCCTCCTCCGTTACCGCCCGCTCGCCGACTGACCGGGGCCACCCGGCCCGTCCGCCGGTGACGCCCGGATGAGCCTGGTGTCGGCGTTCGTGCCGATCTGGATCCTCACCGCGGTCGGCTACACGGCCTGTCGTCGGGGGCTGCTGGGCGCGGCGGCGGCGTCAGTGCTCGGCCGGTTCGTGTTCCACCTCGCGATGCCGGCCGCCCTGTTCCTGGCCCTGTCCCGAACGCCGCTGGCCGGGTTCGCCGGCCGCTCGCTGCTCGCCTTCGCGGCGAGCACCGTCGCGGTCGTCGGGCTCGGCTGGGCCGGCGCGAGCCGGCTGTTCGGTCGCGGACCCGGCGAACGGCCGATCTGGGGCATGGCCGCCGGGTACGTGAACTCGGCGAACCTCGGCATCCCGATCGCCACGCAGATCCTCGGCGACGTGTCGTTCCTCGCGGAGGTGGTGCTGTTGCAGGTGCTTGTGGTGACGCCGGTGATCCTGGTCCCCCTGGACCGACACCGCGACCCGGCCGCGCGAGCCCGGGTCCGCCGGATCGCCTCGCTGCCGGTACGCAACCCGGTGATCCTGGCGTCGCTGCTCGGTGTCGCGTGCTCGGCCGCCGGCCTGCGTCCGCCGGCCGCCGTCGGCGCGTCGCTCACCCTGCTGTCCGGCGCCGCGGTTCCGGCCGCCCTGGTCGCGCTCGGCGCGTCCCTGCACCGCCCGGCGCCGTCGCGGGCCGCGCCGGCCGAGTGGGCCGAGCTTGCCTTGATCACCGCGCTGAAACTCGTCGCGCAGCCGGTCCTCGCGTACGCGGCCGGGCTGGCGCTGCACCTGTCCGCGCCGCAGTTGCTCGCCGTCGTGGTGTGCGCGGGCCTGCCGACCGCGCAGAACACGTTCATCTACAGCCAGGAGTACGGCGTCGGCGAGGCGGTGGCCAACCGGGCGGTGGCGGTGACCACGACGCTGTCGCTCGCCACCCTGGCCGCGGCGGCGGCGCTGCTCGGGTAGGTCCGTCAGGTGACCCGTCCAGCGATCATGGTGGTTCACGTCGACCAGACGGGTCCACGCCTCCGGTGGCCGCGAGTTCCCGCGGCGCGCGACTCGCGGTAGATCCGGATGCCCGACTGCGCGGGTTGACGGCATCGGTTTCACCAGAGGTCGAGTTGTCCGGGAACCTCGTCGGTGATGCGGTCAGGGAGTTGCCACAGGCGCACGGTGGCGTCCGGCCCTTTGGTGAGCCAACGGCCTTGGCCGTTGTTGGCCGCGATGGCGTTCTGGGTCATGTCGAGGCCGTAGTCGACGTCAGCCTGCCACCGCAAACGGTCGCCGACGACTCTGTCGGGTGAGTGACCATCCACCCGACTCCAGCGACTTCGCTGATCCATCCCACCGGCGGGAGAGCGACGTCGGCGATCAGGACAGGGCGCACCGCCGCAGCCTAACGCCGCGCCGCAGATGACCGTCGCCCTCGTCACTGGTCTGCCGGCAGGAGCGCATCAGACGGCATCGTCGACTGAGATTGGCTGCCGAGCAGCGTCGGGTTGCTCAGGGCCGTCGGGAGTCGAGCAGCGTGATCCTGCGTGCCCCGGCCGTACGTCGGTAGCTGGCGTCGAGTAGCTCGCCGACCTCATCCCAGCCAATGTCATCGGTGAGGTCCACACCGACCCACCCGGAGGCCCCCAGGTAGGCCGGAACGAAGCAACGGTCTTCTGCCAGCAGCGCCGTGCGCTCGTCGGGGTCGACCAGCACGATCACCGACTGTCCGTGCTGTTGATAGACGCCGTCGACCTTCACCGATCCCCCGTAGTAGGCGAAGACTTTGGTGGTGTGGAAGGCGGGACGCCCATGGGAGATCTTCTCGGCCGCGTCGGGGAAGGCCAGGGCGAGCGTTCGCAGCCGGCCCAGGAGCGGGTCCGCCTCGTCGAACATGATGGGGTGCGGCATACCAGAAGGTAAGCACATCCTGGGCGGCCACGGCGCGGTACCGCTGCCGTGGCTGCCGTTCAAGCAGCTTCGACGATCCGGTGTTCCCAGGCCCAAACGGCGATCTCGGTGCGGTTGCGTAGGCCGAGCTTTGTCTGGATGGTCGAGACGTGACTCTTGACCGTACTCAGGGAGATGAACAGCTCGGACCCGATCTCCAGGTTGGTCCGGCCGCGCGCGATCTCCCGTACCACCTCGATCTCGCGTTCCGACAACGACGGCAGCGACTTGTCGGGTTCTGGTTTCGGCGCGGTCAGGTGGCGTAGCAGCCGTACGGTGACCGACGGGGAGACCAGCGCATCGCCGTTGTGGGCGGCGCGTACGGCCTCGACCAGCAGGGCCGGGCCGGCGTCTTTGAGGATGAAGCCGGCCGCGCCGCCGCGCAGTGCCCCGTACACGTATTCGTCGAGGTCGAATGTGGTGACGACGATGACCCGCATCGGGTTGGGTACGCGGGGCCCGGCCAGTGCCCGGGTCACCTCGATGCCGTCGAGCCGGGGCATTCGGATGTCCACCAGGCAGACGTCGGGGCGCAACTGGCGGGCCTGGGCGATCGCGTCGACACCGTCTGACGCCTCGGCGATGACGCTGATGTCCGACTGGTCTTCGAGGATGAGCTTCAGGCCACTGCGGATCATCGCCTGGTCGTCGGCGAGCAGTACGCGGATTGTCATCGCGGCCGTCCCTCATTGATAGGCAGGGTGGCCAGGACCGACCAGCCGGCGTCGGGGTGGGGACCGGCGGCGAGCGAACCGCCGAGGGTTTCGACGCGTTCGCGCATGCCGACGAGGCCGTACCCGCCCCGGTGGGCGGCGCGGGCGGGGCCCGGTGGCGCGTCGTCGACCACCTCGACCCTGACGCCGGCGGGGTTCTGGTCGACGGTGACGGTGACGCCGTGGGCGTGCGGCGCGTGGCGGGCCACGTTCGTCAGCGCCTCCCGGACGATCCGGTACACGGTGCTGGTCACCTCCGGTGGCCATGCCGTCCTCTGCTCGGGCATCCGCAGGCGCACCGGCGGGCCCTGCCGGTTGAAGCGCTCGACGAGTACGCCGAGCTGTTCCGGCCCGGCCGAGGCGGGTGGAGCGTCCTCGGCATCGCGTAGCAACCCGACCACGCGGCGCATCGCGCGCATCGCCTCGGTGCCGGCGGCCTCGATCCCCGTCAGCGACTCGGCCACCTGCCCCGGGTCTTTGCGCGCGACGACGTGGGCGGCCTGCGCCTGGATCAGCATGCCGGTGATGTGGTGGGCCACCACGTCGTGCAGTTCCCGGGCCAGTTCCAGCCGCTCGTCCCGGCGCACCTTCTCGGCGGTTGCCGCCGCCCGGTCGTCCAGCAGCCGCAGTGCCAGCCCGGCCGTGACCGCGCCGAGCCAGGCCACGACATTCATCAACACGACCCCGGAGGCGCCCGAGGTGGTGTCCGAGGCATGCGGCCGTGCGGCGAGACAGGCGCCGCCGACCACCGCGAGCCCTCCGGCGGCAAGTACACCAGCCGGTACGGGAGGCAGGGCTCGCACCGCCGACCCGACGAGGACGGCGAGCGCCAGCGCCATGGCCGGTCCCGGCTCGGTCGGGAGGTGGAACAGCCGGGCCCCCGCGATGGCCAGTCCAGCGATCCCAAGACCGGCGATCGCCGCCCACGCCCGCTGCCGCCGTCGTACCAGCGCCAGCACACAGACCACGACGGCGGCCGAACCGCCCGCCAGCCAGTACCGGACGCCCCAGGTCTGGGCGATCGCCGCGGCCTCGATGCCGATCGCGGCGAGGAAGACCACGGCGAGTCCCGCCGTGGCCGCGGCCCGGAACAGCCGGTGACAGATGCTCACCCTGTTCAAGTTACGAGGCCCCTCCGGCCGCACGCAGGCTGGTCCCGAGCGCCACGGCAACCAGCCAGGTGACTGTGTTCACGACGGTCACCACGGTGAAGCCCGCCGCGTCCGGAAGCGCGGTCAGCCAGGTACCCACCACCACCGTGAACCCGCCCGCCGCGACGGCCGCGGCGCGCGGTCCCGGCAGCGTCCGGATCCCCGATCCGACGAGTACGGCCAGTGCGAGTGCGCTGACCGGTCCCGGCTCCTGCGGCAGGCCGGCGACCCGGGCCACCACGACGGCCACCGCCGCGACCGCGAGCCCGCCCGCCACCGGCCAGGTCCGCCGCGGCCCGCGCAGCAGCGCGAGCACCCCCGCCACCGTCCCGGCCACGCAGTCGAACAGCCAGTAGAGCCCGCCCCAACTGTCCGCGATCAGGTACGCCGTGAGCCCGAGCCCGGTGACGGAGACCAACCCGAGCATGGCGTTCATCGCCATTCGGTGTGTCGTGTTCATGCCGAGGACGCTAGGAAATCGCCGCCCAACGCGAACCGGTCAAAAGTAGGGTCGTCGGCGTACCGACCCACGCTTTGGAGCGATGCGCAGCCCGCCCGCCGTTCGCAGGATGAGCCTATGCAAACACCACTCGTCCTGCACGCCGAGCGGCTGACCAAACGGTACGGCCGCCGCACCGCATTGACCGACTGCGACCTGAGAATCCCGCGCGGGCATGTCGTCGGGCTGGTCGGCCCGAATGGTGCCGGCAAGTCCACACTCCTCCAACTGGCCTGCGGCCTGATCGGACCGACCTCAGGTACGTTGTCCGTCCTCGGGTCCAGACCGGCAGCCGACGCGGCGCACCTGGCCCGGGTCGGCTTCGTCGCCCAGGACACCCCGGTGTACGCCGCGTTCACCGTCGCCGACCATCTGAAGATGGGTGCGTGGCTGAACCCGTCCTGGGACCCGGCGCTGGCCGAGCGGCGGATCGTGGAGGTCGGCCTGGACCCCGCACAGAAGGCGGGCCGGCTCTCCGGCGGCCAGCGCGCGCAGCTCGCGATGGCCATCGCCGCTGCGAAGCGACCCGAGCTGCTCATCTTCGACGAGCCCGCCGCCGCGCTGGATCCCCTGGCACGCATGGACTTCATGCGCGGACTCGTGGAGTTCGTGGGCGATCTCGGCGCCAGTGCCGTGCTCTCGTCGCATTTGTTGAGCGACGTCGAGCAGGTCTGTGACTACCTCGTCGTGCTCTGCGCCTCGCGCATCCAGATCGCCGGTCCGGTCCGGGACCTGCTCACCGCGCACCGCCGGATCGTCGGCGATCCGGCGAAGATGCCGGCCACGATACCCGCCGGGGTCGAGGTCATCTGGGCGGAGCACGGCCGCGCCCTGGTCCGGGGCGACGCAGCGGTACGGGCCGGGGACGCCGAGCCGGTCACGCTGGAGGAGCTGGTCCTCGCCTACATGTCGCGGGCCGCCGGAACGGGTGCCGCGCCCCGCGCGAGTGCGGCGGTGCCACGATGATCAGGATGAGCCTGCGGCAGTTCCGCATCCAGGCGCTCGTCGGAGCGATCCTCTTGGTCCTGGCCGCCATCTATTTGCTCCAACTCGGCGGAGACATCCATGCCGCACGTGACACATCCCAGCTTCCGAGCCGGTACGGGCAGACGATGCTGTTCCTCGCCGCCGGCACCGGTCTGGTACCCGCGCTCATCGGTGCGTTCTGGGGTGCGCCGCTCATCGCCCGGGAACTGGAGACCGGCACCCATCGGCTGGTGTGGAACCAAAGTGTGCCCCGCCGCCGCTGGTTCGCGGTCAAGCTGACGGTTCTCGGCCTTGCCAGCATGGCCGTAGCCGGCACACTCAGCGCCCTGCTGACCTGGGCGGCGACCCCAGTCGACCAGGTGACCGGCGACCGGTTCAGCACCCTCCTGTTCGGCGCACGCGGTATCGCGCCCATCGGGTACGCCGTCTTCGGCTTCACCTTCGGCGCCGTCACCGGGCTTCTGGTCCGCCGCACCCTGCCGGCGATGGCGATGGTGTTCCTCGCCGTGATCGCGGTGCAGGTCGCCGTGCCGAACCTGCTTCGACCGCACTACCTGCCCGCCGAGCGGGTCACCGTGGCGATGCGTGCCGACGCCATCAATGAGGCCCGAATGCTGGGCAGCATCACCGGCGGGCCGGTCGTCGGAGGGCTGGAGGTACCGGACGCCTGGGTCACGGACACCAGCAAGCTCTTGACACCCGACGGCCGGCAACTGTCCGACGCCGCCTTCGACGAGTGCTTCACCAACGCCCCGAAGACCGGCGCCACCGGGACGTTCGGTGACACTGCGGTATGTCTCGGCAAGCTCGACCTGCACGTGGACCTGGTCTACCAGCCCAACCGGCGATTCTGGCCCTTCCAGTGGATCGAGCTGGCGCTGTATCTCGGTCTCAGCGCGCTGCTCGCAGCGGTCGGCCTGTGGCGCATCCAACGCCGCGTCAGCTAGCCCGGGCTGAGTGCCGCGGACGGGGCGTGGGCTCTTCGGCTCACCACGGGACGGGCCCGTCGTCCTGCAGGAATGCGCCGGTCGGGCTGTCCGACACGGTTGCCAGGTGTACGGCGATCGCGGCGCCCTGTTCAGCGGTACGCTCCAGCGACAGGCCCAGTGCGGCGGCGAAGTCCGTGGCACATGCGCCGGGCGCCACTGCGTTGACCGTGATCCCGTCGGCGGCCAGGGCCTTGGCGTACAGCACGGTGAGCATGTTCAGCGCCGCCTTCGACGCCGGGTAGGCGAGCGCGATCTGCGACGAGCCGAATACACGGCCCGGGTCGGACTGCCAGGCCATCGAGCCGGTGCCGCTGGAGACATTGATGACGCGGGC
This sequence comes from Micromonospora sp. WMMD975, assembly GCF_029581215.1. NCBI lineage: Bacteria > Bacillati > Actinomycetota > Actinomycetes > Micromonosporales > Micromonosporaceae > Micromonospora > Micromonospora sp. WMMD975. The sequence continues at coordinate 2,953,065 of NZ_CP120739.1, read as the reverse complement.
GCCAGCCGCCTTGCGCAGCAGCGGTAGGAACGCGTCGGTGAGCCGCACCACGCCGAACAGGTTCGTGTCGAACACCGCACGCATGACCGCCAAGTCCACTTCGCCGGCGAGCTGACCTGCGGGACCGCCCGAGATGCCGGCATTGTTGACGAGCACGTCGACCCGTCCGTACCACTGCTCCACCTGAGCGACAGCGTCGCGCACCGAGCCGTCATCGGTCACGTCGAGCGGCACCGCACGGCCGCCGAGACGTTGCGCGGTCTGCTCGCCGGAGGCGGCGTCGCGCGCCCCGACGACCACGGTCATGCCGCGCTCGGTGAGCCCTTGCGCGATCGCCGCGCCGATACCCCGGTTGGCCCCGGTCACCAGGGCGATCCTTGTTGTCGACATACCCCTATCCGACCAGCGCGGCGAGATCGCCGTCCAAGACCGATCGGGTGGGTGCCGATACCGTTGCGGTATGGACGACGTCGAGACCCGCGAGCTGCGGTACTTCGTGGCAGTCGCCGAGGAACTGCACTTCGGCCGGGCCGCGGCCCGCCTCGGCATCGCGCAGCCGCCGCTGTCCCGCGCGATCCGGCGGCTGGAACACCGCATGGGTGTCGCGCTGCTGGAGCGCACGAGCCGCGGCAATCAACTCACCGCGGCGGGTGAGGTGCTGCTCGACGAGGCCCGCGTGGCGCTGGATGCGATATCGGCGGCGGTACGCCGATCGCGTCGGGCCGGCGCTGCGCAGCGTTCGCTGGTAATCGCGATGAAGCCCGGCGGCGACGGGGGCCTGCTGCCGCGGATCCTGGCTGCGTACGAGTCGGAACCGGACGCGCTGCCGGTGCAGTTCGCGTTCTCGCTGGGCGAGCGGGCCGCGATGTTGCACAGCGGGCGAGCCGACGTGGGCCTGTTGCACCATCCGCAGAATGACCTACAGGGGTTGGCAAGCGAGGCGCTCAGCGTGGAGCGGCGGGTGGTCGCCCTGGCCGAGGGGCATCGGCTTGTGGCCCGTGACAGCGTGTGCCTGGCGGACCTGGCCGGCGAGACGATGCCGCAGTGGCCGGAGGCAGTCGACCGCGGCCCCGGACCGGTGGTGGGCGACGTCGGCGAGCTGATGCAGCTCGTCGCGCTGGGTCGGGTGGTGGCGATGGTGGGCGAGTCGGCGCTGGACCGGCCGCACCGCGGCGTGACGTACCGTGCGGTGCGAGACGCCCCGCCTGCGACGCTGGTCGTGGCGTGGCCGGAGGGCAGCCGGTCACGGCACGTCGCGGCCTTCGTGCGAGCCGCCCGCGCCGCCGCGGCCGACCACGCCCACGCCCGCGCCTGACGGTGCGTCCGATTCGGCGGAACCTCAGTGCGTCGGAACGTGGCGAGGGCACTCTCGTCGCTGTACCCGAGCGCCGAGCGCATCGCATCCCGGCACTCGTCGTCACTCGGGCCCGCCTCGACTGGCACCACCCGCGCGTGCGCGGTCAAAACTTCTGCGCACGTGCGCCCAACGACGAAGGGGAGACGAGGACCCGTGGGTGCGACATCAACGCATTCTCCGACACGACGTGGCACGCGCGGTCCGATCCCGAACGCCGGACAGCCCATCCAGCCAAGATCACGTGCGCGCTCATCGGCATGAGAGTGCCTTGCCGGCGGCACGCTTGCCATGCAGGCGGCGGTGCGGTCCGCTCAGTCAGGGCTGAGCCCGGGCGTTGCCGTCCAGTCGCCGCGACTTGAGGCGGTCCCGCGCCCAGCGTAGGGACGAACATTCGCCCGCCCTGTCCGGGCACCGATGGCAGTAGCCCAGGATCCAGTGTCGCCGGATGATCCGCTTCGCCAGGTCCGGCACCCACTCCGACCGGGGCGCTTCCCTTTCGATCATGGCTGTCTCCCGAGACAGGCAGATCCGGGCACCGAACCCCGTTCAGATACCCGGACCGCTCACCGGATGTGCCTCACCAGCCTCCCCTTCAACGTGCACACCGTCAAGGTTGGAAGTGGCAACGTGCGCAGGAGCCACGTGCATACGGTCACGACGTGAGGCTTGTGGCGCTCTCCGATATCGCGGACATGCTCGGCGGCGTGTCGCGGACGCGAGCGACCGAGATCACCAACCGGTCGACCTTCCCGGCACCCATCGACACGGTGGCGAGCGGCAAGGTCCGTGTGTGGGACCGCGCCGACGTGGAAGCGTGGATCAGGCAGTATCGGCCGAACCAACTCCGCGGCGGAGACGACGAGCAGCCCTGACGGTTCCGCGGAATTCCCTATGCCGTGCGGCTCGCCGTCATCAGGTGGTGAGGTGGCCGGTGGCCCACAGCAGCGCGCGGGCGAACCGGTTGAGGTCGACGCCGGGAAGCTGCGGCGGGGTGAACCAGCCCAGCTCGCTGATCTCGTCGTGATCGGGCGCCGGTGTCCCGTCCGTGATGCCGGCCTGGTAGACGGCGGTGACGTAGGCGACCCGGTCGCCATTGGGATAGGTCACCTCGTAGTCGGCGCCGCCGAGCACGTCCAGCAGTCGCGGCGTGCTGATCTGGATGCCGGTTTCCTCGCGGATCTCCCTGATGGCCGCCTGGGCCGGTGACTCGCCGACGTCGACCGCGCCGCCGGGCACCGCCCATCCGTCCGCGTTTCCGGCATGGCGCACCAGCAGGAGCCGGGCGTGGTCGTCGACGACGAGGACCGACACCGACGGGAGCTGGATCAACTCGTGGCCGATCATGGCCCGCAGCCGGGCGAGATGCGACGACATGGCCATCAGGGCACGGTAGCCGCCGACAGGACGTGCTCAACGAGGCAGTTCGGTGCCGGGCCGCGTCCAGGCGTCCGCCCGGCCCTGGTCACCTGCCGTCGCGTTGGCGCTCGTAGTCGGCAACCGTCGGGACGACGGGGAGCAGGAGCAGCAGGACCAGATACGGCACGGCGAGCGCGCCGCCGGTGAGCAGGGTCAGCAGCAACACGACGGTTCGTACCCAGTCGACGCCGAACCCGCCGTACGCTGCGATGCCGAGACAGACGCCGCCGAACCACTTACCCTCGTCGATCCGGCACCAGAACCGCCCACGCGGCCGTCCCTCGGCGGGGGAGGGCGGCGCGGGGCGTGCCGGGCTCACCGGCCCCAGCTCGGCCAGGACCGTCGCCATCTGGGCGCCGGTCACCGGCTCGTGGCCCGGGCCGGTGAGCGCGCCCAACCGGTCGCCGATCGCGGATTCGAGATCTCGGACGATCTCGTCGGCGTCCGGGTCGCCGCGCAGCGCGCGCCGCGCCTCGTCGAGATAGTGCCGCAGGGCGTCGTGTGCTTCGCGGGTGGCGGGATAGGCCGCGACGTGACCGGTGAGACGAATGGCTGTCGGCTCGTTCACGGGTCATCGTCCCATCGTGTTGATCATGTGGGTCAGCTCGTTCCAGTAGTCGCGGAACGCGGTGAGTTGGCTTCTGCCGGCATCCGTGAGGGAGAAGTATTTCCGGGGCGGCCCGGACGGCGACTCGTGCCACTCGTGGTGCACGAGGCCGTCTCGTCGGAGCCTGCTCAGCAGCGGGTAGAGCGTGCCCTCCTGGGTGGGGAAGCCTGCCTCCTGGAGCGCGGCGAGGATCTCCGCCGCGTACCGCTGCCGGGACTCGACCGCGGCCAGGACGAGTGGCTCCAGCAGGCCGCGCCGCAGCGCCACGAGCTTCGGATCGGTCTGCATACCAATACCTTGCCATAACAAGGTACCTGTCGCAACATGACAAGGGTGCGGGCTGATCCGTGGCGGGAGCGCTCCCGTAAACCCCTCGGTACGGATGTGAGACACCCGGCGAGAGGTGGCGGTTCCGATGGGCAGTTCGAGGTTCGGCAGGTCACGCAGTTCAGAGCGTCGTTGGCGGCTCGGCGCCGTCGCCGGGGTCGCGGTTCTCGCCGTCGGCGTCGGGTTGGGCATCGCCTCCGCCGACGAGTCGGCGCCCACCGTCAGTTGCCCGAAGGTCACCGTCGGTGTGAACATCCCGGCTCCACAGCAGGCCGAGGTGCAGCGCAACCTCGAACTGCTCGACACCCAGATCACCGAGGCCGACAAGCGGCTGCGCGACGCGGTTGGTCAGGGCGGTCCCGACTTCGCCCGGAACGCGGTCCTCGGCCCGCTGCGGGACAAGCGATTCGCCACCATCAACCGGATCGAGACGGCGATCGGCCGTAACGCCGCGAAGCCCGACCTCGACGCCGAGGGCTTGTCGGCCTGTGCGCTCAGCGACGGCACCAGGGCGGCACCGGTCACCAAGCCCACCACCGCCCCGACGACCGGCGCGGCGGCCGAGCCGGCACCCGCCGAATCCGCGGCCGTGCCGGGGGCATCCACGTCCGCGCCGGCCGGTACGCCCGTGGCGGTCAACGGTCAGCTCAGCGTGTGCGGTGTGCAGTTGTGCAACGAGGCCGGCGAGGCGATCCAACTGCGCGGCATGAGTAGCCACGGCCTGCAGTTCTTCCCGAACTGCGTGAACGCCGACTCGCTCGCGGCGCTGCGCACCGACTGGAACGCCGACTTCATCCGGCTGTCGATGTACGTGCAGGAGGGTGGCCTGGAGACCGACCCGGTCGGCTTCACCGCCAAGGTGAACGGCCTCGTCGACGAGGCCACCCGGCTCGGGCTCTACGTCCTGGTGGACTTCCACATCCTCACCCCGGGCGACCCCAACGTGAACCTCAATCTGGCCAGGACGTTCTTCGCGGACGTCTCGGCCCGGCACGCGGCGAACGACAACGTGCTCTACGAGGTCGCGAACGAGCCGAACGGGGTCAGCTGGGACGGCATCAAGACGTACGCCGAGCAGGTGATCCCGGTGATCCGGAAGAACTCGCCGGACAGCGTCGTGCTGGTCGGCACCCGCGGCTTCTCGTCGCTGGGCCTCAGCGAGGGCAGCGACGAGACCGAGGTCGTCAACGATCCGGTCGACGCCGAGAACGTCATGTACACGTTCCACTTCTACGCGGCCTCGCACGGCGCCGACCGGCGCGCGGTGGTGGCTCGGGCGGCGAAGAGCCTGCCGCTGTTCGTCAGCGAGTTCGGCACGCAGACCTTCACCGGCGACGGCACCAACGACTTCGCCAGCACCACCGCCTGGCTGGACCTGCTCAAGAGCAACAAGATCTCGTACGGGATGTGGAGCTTCTCCGACGGCCGGGAAACCAACTCGGCGTTCCAGCAGGGTACCTGCGCCGGTACGAGCTTCGCCGGCAACGGCGTGCTGACCGAGGCGGGCCGATATCTCCGCAGCCGGATCCTCACCGGCGTCGGCAACCCGAACGGCTGATCGCCCGACGGCGCGCGGCCCGGATCCCGGTTGCCGGATCCGGGCCGCGCGGTCCCGGTCAACTGCCGAGGCCGCTACCATCGGTGCGTGCGAGTGATCCTGCTCGATCTCGACAACGCGTTCGTCGCCCGTGCCGCATCGTCGTGGCACCGGGCCACGCGTCCCGGAGTCTGACTTGGCGACGACGGATGCCGTAGCCGCGGCTCGATCGGTTGCGTCGTCGCTCGGTCTGCCGAGTCGGGATGCGATCATCCTCCAGGACTCGAACCGGACCACGCTGCGCCTGCTGCCGAGTGACGTGGTGGCCCGGGTGTCACCGGCGGCGGACCACGGCGCCGCCCGGTTCGAACTCGACATCGCACGGCGACTGACCGCCGAGGGAAGCCCGGTCGCGGTTCCCGATCCCCGCGTGCGGCCACGCGTCCACGAACACGACGGCTACGCGGTCACGCTGTGGAGTTACTACGAGCCGTCGACTCGTACGATCCCGCCGCCCGACTACGCCCGGGCGCTCCTACGGCTGCACGCCGGGATGCGCGACCTGCGCCTTCCGACACCGCACTACACGGACCGGGTCGAGCAGGCACAGCGGCTGGTGGCCGACCGGGATCGCACGCCCGACCTCGTCGACGCGGACCGTGAGTTTCTCGACGCGACCCTGCGCCGGCTTCGTCGCGCTGTCGCCGAACGCGGCCGTGTCGAGCAGATCCTGCACGGCGAGCCGCACCCGGGCAATCTGGTGTCGACGGGGACCGGGCCGCTCTTCATCGACCTGGAGACCTGTTGCCGGGGACCGGTCGAGTTCGATCTCGCGCACGCGCCCGAGGAGGTGGCCGAGCACTATCCGGATGTCGACCACGACCTGCTGCGCGCCTGCCGGACGCTCACGCTGACCATGGTCACCACCTGGCGCTGGGACCGGCACGACCGGCTCCCGGCCGGACGCCGGCTCGCCGCCGAGTGGCTCCGCCAGATCCGCGCCCACGACTGAGCCCATGGCGTGAGGAGGTCATGGCTCGGTCGGGCTGCTGCTGGCGTTGTACGAGTTCTTGGCGGCGACGACGGCCGCCTGGATGTGCTCGGGATCCACTCCGTGGACGTTGAGCGGCGGGTGCACACGCCTGACGATTTCGGCCTCGATCGTTGCGGGTTCCGCATCCTCCGCCCACGTCAGGCGCAGGTGCGTGTGCATCCACGCGGTCAGCCGCGCCTCATCCTCGGGGACCAGGACGACCCGGTCGGTCCAGGTCGTTCGGTATCCCTCGGAGACAAGGAGTCCCGCCAGGGTACGGCGCAGAGTCGAGCTGCCCGAACGCCGCAGATGGTTGCGCAGGATCCGCCCCCGCAGGCTGGTCGCCCGTCCGAGGTACAGCAGCCGTAACGACGGGATGTTCTCGTTCGGCGGCCCGGGAAGGCCGGGAAAGACCGAAGGAGCAGCCCACCAGGCATAGAGACCGCTGCCACGGCTGAGCCGCTTGACGGCGACATCGAGTTCGACAGGCATGCCGGAGAGCAGCCGTAGGGCCTCGTCGATCCGGGTTTCGTCGGTCGGTACGTCGTCGGGTCGACGTGCAGGAATGGTCATCGAGGCCATCGTAGGTCCGGGCCCGACCGCCGCCGTCACTCGCCCGGCCACCGACTCCCCGGCGTACGCGACGGGTCGTGGCCCACTCCATATCCGGCGTGAATCTCCACCGCGCTGACTCCCAGCGCGTCGAGACCTCGGTTGAGTGCGCGGTGCGCCTTGAACTCCGCCGTCACGTACTGCTCGCCCTCGACCGCGGTCGAGGGAGCCCAGCCGCTGCGGCCCAGTGCCGTCACCGCCGCCTGCACCGCCACCCACGGGCGGTGTCCGGTGACGCCGACCAGCGCGTACACCCGGGCGAACGACACCGGCCGACTGATCTCGACCGGACCGGGACCGTCACAGGCCCGCCTACCAACCCGTTCGGCGAGTGTCGTGGCCACCTCGACGGCGCGGTCCGCGTCGCTGTTCGGCACGTCGACCACGAGTGCCACCCGCGCGGTCGCCTGTTCTCGCATCACGGCCCGCAACTCGTCGGGGAGTTCCGACTCCGCCTCGCTGGCCACCCCGCCAGCGGTATGCGCCTCGGTCTCCTCCGACGCGGCGGTTTCGATGTCGCCGGACTCTGGCGGTGCCGGCTCGTTGCCGGACAGGAACCCTCGCACGAAGTACCGGGTCTGCTCGGAGCAGGCGCCGATCTCTCCCCTCGACACCGCGGTGCGGATGCCGCGCTCCGCACAATAGGCAAGCATGCGCCCGGCGAACGTGTGCGGGTTGCCATCGAGGAGGTAGTGCCGTCCGCATCGCTCGGTGTCGAACCACAAATGCGGGTCGACATCGGGTGGCAACGGCGGACGAGCAGGGGAGATCATCTCACGACAGTATCGTGGTGGTCATACGCCGCCCTCGCTTCTGGCCAGGCACAGGTAGCGCAGCTCAGGGTCGTAGTCGGCGGCCACCACCGTCCCGTCCCGTCCCGGGCCCTCGTCGAGCCGGTCCAGCAGCGCCCACCACACGCCGGTCATCGGCTGCCCCGGCGGCACGACCGTGACCGGACTCGCACCGGTCGCGACCCCGGCGAGGCCCGCGCCAAGCACCACCGCCACATCCGCCCGGCCGGCGCCGAGCCCGCGCAGCTCGGCCGCCGCCAGCCCGGCCACGTCGTCCGGCCCGACGTCCGCGTGCTGCCGCAACGCGGTCACCCGCGCGCCCGCGCCGGCAGCCGGCCCGTCGCCCGGCGCCATGTCACCCCCGACGGCCGGGCCGCCGCCGAGCAGCAGCGCCACGGCCCGGTGCCGCTCCGGCACGGCAACCCCCGGGTCGTACGGCAGGACGGACTGCTCGACGGCGAGCACCAACGAACGGCGGCCCGCCGGCTGGGCGCCAGCGATCCGTAGCCCGGTGAACGCCGCCGCCGAGCCCTGGTCGCAGAGCGCGAACGACATCGGCGTGCCCGGGCAGACGTGACTGAGGTACGCGGCGGTGGCCCGGCCGGGCAGCGCGTCGTGCACGGCGAACGCCAGCACCAGCAGGTCCACCGGCTCGTCGTCGGGCACGAGCGCCGGGATCAGCGAAGCGGCCATCTCCCCGTAGGACTGGCCGAGCGCCGCCGGGTCGACCGGCAGGCCGTACGGGCGGGTCAGGTCCGTCAGGTATTCGGCGGTCCGGTCCCGCAGGTCGGGGTCGGCGAGCAGGTCGGCCGCGCCGGTGAACTCCCGGCGCGCGGCGCGGATCAGGTGCAGCAGGACGCCTCCCAGGTCAGTGTTCGAACACCATGGCGGCGAACGTCGCCCCGTCGCCGGCGCCGACGGCCGCGACGAGGTAGCGGTCGCCGGGGCGCAGCAGGTCGCGTTCCCGGGCGGTGCGGTAGTTGACGAACGCGTCCGCGCAGTAGACGTGCCCGGCCCCGGTGATGTTGTCCAGCAGCACCTTGTCGAGCGGCAGCCCGATCAGTTTGCACAGCCGCTTCCAGGTCATCAGGTTGACGTTGTGCGGTAGCACCAGCCGCAGGTCCGCCAGCCCCACCCCGGCGTCGGCCAGGGCGCGGCCGATCACGTCGGCCAGCGCCGGGCGGTACGCGCGCTGGAACCGGGCCGGGGATTCGCCGCCGGCCACGTCGAACTCGCCGCGCTGGGCGCAGGCGTACGCCAGCAGCCGGTCCCGGTCGCCGTGCGCGCTGACCAGGCAGGCGGACGCGCCCTCGCTGAACACCGAGGTCTCCGGGATGAACTGGGCGTCGCGGGTGAACGCCTTCTCGCCGGTGAGGACGAGCGCGAGCGGCTCCTCGCCCGGCTGGTGCGGTTCGGCGGCGAGCAGCCGGCCGGCCACCTCGATCGCGGTGAGCGCGCTGGCGCAGGACTGCTGGGTCAGGGTGAACGCGAGCGCGTGGCCCAGGCCGAGCGCCCGGCAGACGTCGTGCAGCGGGTTGGCCGGGTACGGGGCCACCACCGGGAACGCGCGGCCGTACAGGACGAACCGCACCCGGTGTTCGGCGCCGCGCAGCGCGGTGAGGCCGTCGGCCGCGCGCAGCAGCAGGTCGGGCAGGGACCGGGCGGGGTCGCGGCGCACCTCGGTCAGGCCGTGGAACCGCCGGAACAGCCGGATCTGCATCTCGGTCAGGCGCAGCGGCGCGGCCAGGGTCTCGATCGGCACCCGGTGGCTCGGCAGGAACACCGAGACGGCGTCGATCGCCGTCATCCGTACACCGTCACGCGTGCCATCATATCGACGTGGCTCGGTTCCTTTTCGTGGTGCTGCCGGTGCACTCGCATCTGAACGCGCCCTACGCCATCGCCCAGCAGCTTGAGGCCGCCGGGCACGAGGTGGCGTGGTGCGGGCCGCGCAGCGACCTGCGGCCGATGATCGGCGCGGACGCCACGCTCTATCCCACCGGCAAGCGTCACTACCGGGCGGACGGCGGGACGGGGATGGCCTCGGTGCGCAGCCTCTGGGAGGGGCACGTGCTGCCGGCCAACCGCTTCATCCGGGACGCCGCCGAGCGGGCGGTCGTCGACTACCGGCCGGACGTGGTGGTCGCCGACCAGTACGCGCTGGCCGGCGCGCTCGCCGCGCACCGGCACGGGCTGCCGTGGGCGACGTTCTGCGTCGGCATGCTGGAGCTGACGCCGCCGGGCGAGGAGATGCCGGAGTTCGCCGACTACGTGCGGGCGCAGTTGACGCGGGTGTGGGCGATGACCGACCTGCCCGTCGACGGGACGCTGGATCTGCGCTTCTCGCCGTACCTGGTGATCGGGTTGACCACGGCGGCGCTCACCGGTCCGGCGGCGATGCCGGCGCGGTGCGTGCTCGTCGGGCCGGCCCTGGGCCGGCGCCCGCACGCGCCCGGCTTCGCCTGGGACGCCTGGGATCCGGACCGTCGGCATCTGCTGGTCACGGTCGGGACGATGGCCGAGCACCTGGCCCGCGACTTCTTCCACCGCACGCTCGCCGCCACGGCGCCGCTCGCCGACCGCCTCCAGGTGGTCCTTACCGCCTCGCCGGAGCTGGTGCCGGACCCGCCGGCGCACGTGCTCGTCGCGCCCCGGGTGCCGGTGCTGGAGCTGATGCCGCGCCTGGACGCCGTGGTGTCGCACGGCGGGCTGGGTACGGTCACCGAGGCGATGGCGCACGGCGTGCCGGTGGTGGTCGCGCCGATCCGGCACGACCATCCGGCCGTGGCGCGGCAGGTGACGCGCGCCGGGGCCGGCGTCGAGGTGTCCTTCCACGCGGCCACCCCGGCGGAGCTGACCACGGCGGTGACCGCCGTGCTCGACGACCCGGCGTACCGGGCCGGGGCGTGTCGGGTGGGGGAGTCGTTCGCGGCGGCGGGCGGTGCCCGGGCCGCCGCCGCGCACCTCGCCGAGCTGGCCCGCGCACATCGACCGTTGTCCAACGCTCCGGGCCCCACTAGCCTGACCTGACGCACCCGCGCGAGCGCCGTGGCGGGTCGGCCCGGCGTGGCCGCCGCACGAGGAGGCTCGATGATCGAGGCCACCGGCCTTCGCAAGTCGTTCCAGGTGGGTCGCGGCCGTGGCGCCAACACGGTCGAGGCGGTACGCGGGGTCGACTTCGCGGTGCGGCGCGGCGAGATCGTCGGCTTCCTCGGCCCCAACGGCGCGGGGAAGTCCACCACCCTGCGGATGCTGGCGACGCTGCTGAAGCCCAGCGGGGGAGCGGCCACGATCGCGGGCGTCGACCTGCTGCGCTCGCCCGCCCAGGTGCGGCGGCGGATCGGGTTCGTGGCGCAGGCCAGCGGCACCTACGACGACTCGACGGCCCGCCGGGACCTGGTGCTCCAGGCGCGGATGCACGGCCGGTCGAAGAGCGTGGCGCAGGAGCTGGCGGCGGCGGCGATCCGCGCGTTCCAGCTCGACGACTTCGCCGACCGGAAGATCAGGACCTACTCGGGTGGGCAGCGCCGCCGGCTCGACGTGGCGCTCGGCGTCATCCACTCGCCGCAGGTGATGTTCCTGGACGAGCCCACCGCGGGGCTCGACCCGCCCAGCCGGACCCGGATGTGGCAGGAGGTGCGGCGGCTGCGTGACGAGGGCATGACGATCTTCCTGACCACGCACTACCTGGACGAGGCGGACAGCCTGTGCGACCGGGTGTCCATCATCGACGCCGGCCGGATCGTCGCCGAGGGCACGCCGTCCGACCTGAAGCGCGAGATCTCCGGCGACGTGGTCGCGATCGACTTCGCCGCGCCCGACCTCGTCGACGCGGCCGGCGGTGACCTGCCGGCCGCGACGAAGCTGCTGGCCGAGGCGCCCTACGTCCGCGCGGCGGAGCCGGTCGACGCCACCCTGCGGCTCTACGTCGACAGCGCCGCCACGGCCATCCCGCAGATCATGCGGGCGCTCTACGACCGGGGCGTCGAGCCGGCCGCGATCGAGACCCGCCGGCCCAGCCTCGACGACGTGTTCCTGGCCAAGACCGGCCGTTCGCTTGAGGAGTGACGGTGCGACTCGTCCGTGACACCTGGCTGATCTTCCAGCAGGAAGCCGGCCTGATGGTGCGCAACCCGGTGATGGTCGCGTTCAGCCTGGCCCAGCCGATCACCTACCTCATCCTCTTCGCCCCGTTCCTCAAGGTGGTGATGGTCGACCGGGGCGCGTCCACGTACGCCGACGCCTACCGCATCTATGTGCCCGGCCTGTTCGTGGCGATGGGGCTGTTCGGCGGCCTGTTCGCCGGCTACGGGCTGCTCAGCGCGTTGCGCGCGGGCATCATCGACAGGTGCCGGGTGACGCCGGTGAGCCGCACCGCGCTGCTGCTCGGCCGGGCGCTGATGCACGTGTGCCTCAACGTGACGCAGGCGGTCGTGGTCACGCTTGTGGCGCTGCCGTTCGGCCTGCGCGTGCACCTGGTCAACCTGCTCGTCTCGTACGGGCTGCTGGGCGTGATGGTGCTGCTGAGCACGTCCATCTCGTACGACATCGCGTTGCTGGTCCGCAACGAGAACAGCCTCGGCGTGCTGGTGAACACCGTGGGTCAGCCGATCTCGCTGCTCGCCGGCGTGCTCATTCCGCTGGTGCTCGCGCCGATGTGGATCCAGCGGGTCGCGCTCTGGAACCCGTTCGCCTGGGCCACCGACGGGATGCGGGCGCTGTTCGCCGGCCAGATCTTCCAGACCGTGGTGTGGCAGGGCGCGCTCATCATGGTCGGGTTGGCCGCCGCGAGCCTCCTCTGGTCGTCGCACCTGTTCAACCGCGAGGTCTCCTGACCGTCCTATATAGACCATTGTCTCGCCGTGACGGGCGCTCTAGCCTGATCGTGTCCTCGCGCGGTGAGGGCGCGCGGGGGCGTGGCTTCGGTGGGCGTGTCACACAGAGGAGGCAACGCGTTGGGTGCCGACAACTTCCGGGCGACCCTGGCGGCGGACCAGGAACTGGGCGCGGGCAACGTCCTGCTGCGGCTGGCCGAGCACGGGGCTGACATGCGGATGCCCCGGGTGACGTTCGACGTCGACGTGGACGGGATCCCCGCCTGGACCCCGCTGTCACTCGCCACGCTCACCGAGCGGGTGGCCGCCCGGGCGGCCTGGTTCGCCGCGCGTGGCATCGGCCGGCGGGACCCGGTCGCGGTGTACGTGACCTCCGCGCCGGACGTGTTCCTCACCTTCCTGGCCCTCACCTGGCTCGGTGCCATCCCGGCGCTGATGAACGGCAATATGCCGGTCGAGCTGGCCGCCGAGTTCGTCCGCCGGCTGCGCGGCGTCGGTGTCGTGGTGGACGCCGACCACGCCGCGTTGCGCGAGCACGACCTCGGCGTGCCGATCCTCGGCGACGCGGCGGAGATCGGCGCCGGTGACCCCGCGCAGGCCCCGCCGCACCACCGCCACCACCCGGAGGACCCGGTCGTCATCACCCACTCCTCGGGCACCACCCGGGTGCCGGCGGCGATCGTCCACTCGCACCACGGCCTGTTCGCCGCGATCCGCGCGGTACGGCTCACCGAGTCCCGGCCGTACGGCGAGGTGCGGGAGCTGTCCGCGCTGCCGGCCGCGCACGCCGCCGGCATCATCACGCTCAACCAGGCGCTCTGCAACGGCTACCAGTTGCTCTGCCTGTCGGCGCAGGGCGGCCCGTTTGCGCGCAGCGCCGAGACGATCCTCGACGCGATCGAGCGGTGGCGTCCGACCGGCGTGTTCGGCTTCGCCGTGACCTGGTCGGAGCTGGCCCGCGTCGACCTGAGCACCCGCGACCTCAGCTCGGTGCGCAACTGGTTCAACACCGGCGACTGCGCGCACGAGTCGCACGTACGCCGGCTGGTCGCCGTCGGCAGCCACCCCACCTGGACCCGGGACGGCATGGTCGACGTGCCCGGCTCCAAGTTCGTCGACATGCTCGGCTCCACCGAGATGGGCCACGGCGCGTTCCGGATCACCCACCGGCTCGGCAGCGACCGCTACGACCGCTGCGTCGGCAAGCCGTACCCGTTCGCCGAGATCGCCCTGCTGGACGTGCGCACCGGCGAGGAGGTCCCGGAGGGGCAGGTCGGGCACGTCGGGTTGAAGTCGCCGACGCTGGCGATCGGCTACTGGAACGACTCGGTCACCACCTGGCGGACCCGGCTGAACGGCTACTACCTGACCGGCGACCTGATGTACCGCGATCCGAACGGCGACTACCACCACGTCGACCGGGCCAGCGACGCGGTCGACCTGGGCGACGGCGCGTGGCTCTACACCGCGCTGTCCGAGGAGCGCATCCTCGCGCACTGCCCGGACGTGCGGGACTGCACGGTCGTGGCCGCCACCGCCGACGGCGGCGGGACGGTCACCGACGTGCTGCTCCTGCTCGCCGACGACGCCGATCCCACGCTCGACCGCACCGAGCGGGTCCGGGCGGCGCTGGGCCCGGCGGTGGCCGCGACGCTGCGGCGGGTGGTGACCGTCCCCGAGGACGGCGTGGTGATGGGACCCACCGGCAAGGTGCGCAAGTTCCTCATGCGCCAGCGCCTGCTGGCCGACGCCGGGGCGCCGGCCGCCGGATAGCCGGCGTCGGCCCCGGACCCGCCGGTCAGCCGCGCGCGGACAGCCGGCGTCGGCCCGGTCAGCCGCGCGCGGACAGCCGGCGTCCGCTCCGAAGTCGCCGTCAGCCGCGCGCGGCGGCGACGCCGTGCGGCGCGACGAACACCTTGTCGGCCGTGCCGGCGCGCTGCGCGTCCAGGGCCGCCGGAAGGTCGTCCAGGCCGTAGAACGCCGGTCGCAGCCGGTCCAGGCCGAGGGTCGGCAGCATCCGCACGGCACGGTGATGGGTGTACGGGTTGATCACCGCGCCGACGAGCGTCAGCTCCCGGGAGAAGATGTCGTGCGGGCGTACCCGGGCCTCGTCGTCGGGCCGGGCCACCCCGAAGACGAGGATCCGGCCGCCGCGCGACGACGCGGTGACCGCCGACTCCAGGATCCGGCCGGACCCGACCGCGTCGATCACGTGCGGGAAGCCCAGGCCGTCGGTGAGCGCGACCGCCTCGGCGAGGGCCGCCGGGTCGAGGGCGGCGTCCGCGCCCATCCGCAGGGCGGCGTCGCGCCGGTCGGCGCGCGGGTCGAGCACCACGATCGGGGCGAGCCCGCGCGCCCGGGCCAGGGCGACCATCATGGCGCCCGCGGGTCCGGCGCCGAAGATGAGGATCGGCAGCCCCGAACGCGGGTCCAACTGGTCCACCCCGTGCAGGCAGCAGGCGAGCGGTTCGGTGAGCGCCCCGATCCACGGCGGCGTCCCGTCCGGCAGCCGGTACGCGATCCGCGCCGGCACCGTCATCCGCTCGGTCATCCCGCCGTCGAGCTTGACGCCGTAGCCGCGTTTGCGGTCGCAGAGGTGTTCCTGCCCGAGGCGGCAGTAGGCGCACCTGGTGCAGTAGTCGTGCGGCTCGACGGTGACCAGGTCGCCGACGGTCAGCTCGTCGACCTCGGCGCCCACCTCGGTGACCCGGCCGCACACCTCGTGCCCGAGCACGACCTGCGGCGCGGCCGGGAAGCTGCCGGCGACGATGTGGCTGTCGGTGCCGCAGACGCCCACCGCGAGCGGCGCGATCGCCACCTCGGCCGGGCCCAGCGGCGGCGGCGCGGACCGGAGCAGCCGGACGTCCCCGGCGCCGAAGAAACGGGCCTCAGTCAGCAGCACGCAGCAGCTCCTTGAGTCGCCGGATGTGGGCGCGGGCGGCCTCCTCGGCGGCTTCCGCGTCGCCGGACCCGATCGCCTCGAAGATGGCCTGGTGGTCGTGGACGGCCTGGACCATGCCCCCGGTCAGGCTGGTCGAGCGCATCGCCACCAGCACCCGGGTCTGGACGCTGTCGAGCATCTGCGCCAGCACCGGGCTCTGCGCCGCCTGTCGGATCTCCCGGTGGAACGCGGCGTCCAGCTCGATGTGGCGGGCGAAGTCGCCGGTGGCGGCGACGGTGCGGTGCTCGGCGAGCAGCGCGAGCAGCGTCCGCCGCAGCGTCGCGTGGTATTTCCCGGTGGCCAGCCGGGCGACCGCGCCCTCCAGCACCTCGCGCGCCTCGTAGAGGCTGACCAGCTCGGCGGGGGAGATGCGGGCGACCTCCGCGCCACGGTTCATCGTCTCGGTGACCAGGTTCTCCTGCACCAGGCGGATCACCGCGTCCCGGACCGGGCTGCGGCTGACCCGGAACTCCTCGGCGAGGGCCGGGACGCTCAGCCGGGTGCCCGGCCGCAGCTCACCGGAGATGATCCGGTCGCGGAGGGTCTTGTAGAGCACCTCGCCGACGCGCTGCTGGTCGGCCTGGAGAAGACTTGTCACCTGAGGAACGTCCCTGCGAAGTGGCGGTAGTTGGCGGCGACCGCCGCGACCGCCTCGGGCCGCGTCAACTCGCCGGCCAGAAGTCCGCGCAACGATTCCCACCAGATGCTACGGCCGATCGCGAAGCCGGTGAATCCGTTGTCCGCCGCGTCGGTGAGCCACCGGTCCAGGGTGGGCCGCGGCGCGTTCGCGCCGAGCAGGATGCACTCGCCGCCGGCCTGCGCGGCGAGGGCGGCGGCGGTCCGGTAGTGCTCCGGCGCGCCCAGGTGCTCCAGCTTCCACACGTCGACGGGCACCTCCTCGGCGATCTCCGTCATGGCCCGGTGGATGAGCGCCGGCCGTACCTCGGTCTCGAACACCTCGGTCGGGACGGCCCGCTGCTCCGCCGTCGGCGGGACGAGCAGCTCGAAGAGGAACCGACCGCCGGCGTCGCGTACCGCCTGGGCGACCTTGGCGAGCCGGGACCGCTGCTCGCGGTTGTCCGCGGCCGATCCCTCGACCTGGTAGCGGACCAGCACCTTGGGCAGCTCGGGTCGGAAGTGGGCGAGGAAACCCGGCAGGTCGTCCGGCTCGGTCTCGTACAGCTCGCGGCCACCACGCTCCACCGGCATGCTCAGCGTCACGTGGTGGGCCCGGGCCCGCTCGGGTACGCCGGCGCCGAGCTGCTCGTCGACCAGGATGCCGGCGTGCTCGGCCAGCCGGGGCTCGGCGTCGAGCGCGGCGAGCAGCCCGTCCAGGACCATGTGCTTGCCGTCGGTGACCGCGGCGCGTTCGGCCGGCAGCGCGGTCCGGGTGTGACCGTAGAGCGCCTGGGTGAGCCAGGGACGCTGGTCGACGGCGAGGATCAACAGGCTCATCGGGTTACCTCCGTGAGATGGGCGTCCGTCGACACGATGCAGGGCTTGACGTGGTCGCCGGCCACGAAGCGGGCGAACGCCTCGGGCAGCTCGGGCAGGGTGAGGGGCTTGACGATCAGGTCGCGCAGGGCGGCACCGACGCCCCGCAGCAGGTCCCAGTTCGCGTCGACCTCGTCGACGGGGAAGTAGAACGACCGCACCGTGTAGCAGTCGGTCCGCCGCCAGCGCGGCGTCGCCGGCATGGTGTACGGCTCGTTCGACTCGCCGAGCGCGACGACCGTGCCGCCGGGCCGGACCACCCGCTGTGCCGTCTCCCGGGCCGCGTCGGCGCCGCTGACCTCGACGACCATGTCGTACTGGTTCTCGGCGGACAGGTCGCCGGCGGGGCGGGCGCCGAGCGCGGTGGCGGTCGCCAGGCGCGCCGGGTTCGGGTCGAAGGCGTCCACGGCGACGCCCATGGCCTGCGCGACCGCGACGACACCGAGGCCGAGCGGCCCGGCCCCGACGACGAGCGCGCGGTCCACCGTGTCCTGGGTGCGCAGCGCCAGCCGCAGGGCGTGCGCCGCGGTGCCGACCGTGTCCAGGCCGAGGACCGCGACGGACAGCGGGATGTCGTCCGGCACCGGCAGGACGCACCGCGCCGGCACGTCCACGTGTTCGGCGAAACCGCCGTCGCGCTGCCAGCCGATCAGCTCCGACAGGTGCAGGCACTGGTTGGTGCGGCCGGCGACGCAGCGGACGCAGGCGCCGCAGAAGACGGGGATGTAGACGATGCCCCGGGTGCCCTCGGGCAGCGCGCCCCCGACGACCGTGCCGCCGATCTCGTGGCCCGGTACGACCGGCGAGCCGCTGTGCAGCAGCCGCTTGTCCGATCCGCAGAGCGCGCAGACGTCGACCCGTAGGCGTACGTCGCCGTCGGCGATGTCACCGAGCGGCGCCTTCTCGAACTCGATCTCGCCGTGGCCCCGGAACCGGGCCCGCATGGACGTCACTTGACGGCTCCTCCGGTGATGCCGCGCACCAACCAGCGCTGCGCGAAGATCGTCAGCAGCAGGGCGGGCGCGGAGATGAGCGTGCTCGCGGCCATCAGGCCGCCGAAGTCGTTGGATCCCTGGCCGATGAAGTTGAACGCGATCACGGTCAGTGGCAGCGTCCGGTCGTTCGCCAGGGCCAGCGCGAACAGGAAGTAGTTCCAGCTGAAGACGAAGCTGAGCGTCAGCGCGACCGACACCCCGGGCAGGGCCAGCGGCAGCGCGATCCGGCGGAACCGCTGCCAGGCGTTCGCGCCGTCGATGAGCGTCGACTCCTCGATGCTGATCGGGATCTCCTCGAAGAACGGCACCAGCAGCCAGATGCACAGCGGCAGCGTGATGATCAGGTGCGCGACGATCAGCAGGGTGTAGTTGAGCGCCACGCTGTCCGGGCCGCCCACACGCACCGAGAGCACGAACAGCGGGAGCACGAACAGCACGCCGGGCGCCATCCGGGCCAGCAGCGTGAGGAAGCCGAGCGCGGCCAGCTTGCGGCGCACGATGACGTACGCCGCCGGCGCGCCGAGGACCAGCCCGAGGATCGTCGAGCCGCCGGCCACGATGAAGCTGTTGGCGATGTAGCGGCCGAAGGTGAAGCGCTCGAAGAGGTTGGTGAAGTTCTCGAGCGTCAGCGGTGACCCGACGTCGAACAGCGAGCCGGTGATGTCGACGTTGTTCCGCAGCGACGACCAGAGCATGAACAGGACCGGGCCGAAGAACACGAGGGTGAACACGAGGTACGCGGCGTACACGCCGCTGAGTCGCTTGCTCATTGCGACGCCCGCTGCCGGAACCAGGTGAACGCGCCGGCGATGACGACCACCAGGGCGAGCAGCGCGATCTGGAGGGCGGCGGCGTAGCTCGGCTCCTGGTCCACGAAGCCGGCGTTGTAGCCGTACACGTTGAGGGTGTTCGTGGAGTTCACCGGACCCCCCTGGGTCATGATGTAGATCGTGTCGAAGAAGCGCACCAGGTCCACGGTGCGCAGCAGCATCGCCACGGTGAGCACCGGGCGCAGCAGCGGCAGGCCGATGTTCCAGGCCGTACGCCAGCCGCTCGCCCCGTCGATGGCGGCGGCCTCGAACGGCTCCTCGGGCAGCGACCGGATCCCGGCCGCGATGATCAGCGCCATGAACGGCGTCCACTGCCAGATGTCGACGAGCGCGATGGACCACGGCGCGATGTCCGGGTCGCCGAGCCACACCACCGGGTCGATGCCGACCTTGCCGAGGAGCTGGTTGGCCGCGCCGAGCGTCGGGTCCATGATGAGCAACCAGACCAGGCCGACCGCGACCGACGCGGTGATCGCCGGGATCAGCATCATGCCCTGGAAGATCCGCCGGCCGGGCACGTCGAGGCTCATCACGTAGCCGAGCGCCAATCCCAGGACGGTCTCCACGAGCAGGCAGACCACGAAGAGGAACAGCGTGATCTTCAGCGAGTTCCAGAACTCGGGGTTGCCGAACATATCGGCGTAGTTGGCGAACCCGAGGAAGCCCGAGTTCGTCCCGTCGGCCTGCCGGTCGCTCACCGAGAGCCAGATCGCGTACCCCACCGGCACCAGCACCAGCACGGCCGTGACCAGCACCGCCGGGAGCGCGAACGGCCACACGCCCCGCGCGGTCGGATCGTGCCGGCGGCGCCTACGGCGGGCCGCCCCCGCCCCCGGGCCCGCGGTGGCGGGTCCGGAGGCGGCGGAGGGCTTCGTCATCAGGTCACTCATGGCGCTATCCGGCGTTCTTCGCCAGCAGCGGGGTCAGTCCGTCCTGGATCTCCTTGGCGGCGGTGGCCGCGTCCGCCTGACCGAGGATCGCCTTGCCGACCGCGTCGCCGACGACCTTGCGCATCTCGGGCGCGGCGACACCCACCGGGCCGACCTCGGTGGAGCCGTTGGCCTGCACGTTCGCCAGGGCAGCGCTCCACTGCTTGAGCGTGTCGGTGTCGAGCGTGTCGGTGTAGCTCTTGTCCTGCGCCACCGAGGTCCGGGGCGGGGCGATGCCGCCCTCGGTGAGCTTCAGCTGGGTCGCCTTGCCGGTCGCCCACTCGATGAACTTCCAGGCGGCGTCCTTGTTCTTGGAGTACGACGACATCGCGACGCCCCAGTTCAGGACCGTCGACTTCGAGCCGGCCGAGCCGGCCGGGAAGTCCAGCACGCCGATCTTGCCGACGACCTTGGAGGTCTTCGGGTCGTTGATGGCGCTGATCTCGTTGCTGGACTCCAGCTCCATCGCCGCGTTGCCGGCCGCGAAGAGCGCCGACGAC
The DNA here is from genome assembly GCF_029581215.1 of Micromonospora sp. WMMD975. Lineage (NCBI taxonomy): Bacteria > Bacillati > Actinomycetota > Actinomycetes > Micromonosporales > Micromonosporaceae > Micromonospora > Micromonospora sp. WMMD975. The sequence continues at coordinate 2,932,861 of NZ_CP120739.1, read as the reverse complement.
TGGGTGAAGGTGTTGTTGACCACGCCGGGCGGGCCGAAGTCCTTGGCGAGGGTCGCGTACCGGGCGATCGCGTCGGCGGCGCCGGGCGAGTCGAAGTTCGGGGTGCCGTCCGGCTTGGTCCACTCCACGCCCTGCGAGTGCAGGAACGGGCCGAACGTGAACGGCAGCGCGGCGGACTGGCCGCGCAGGGCGATCGGGGTGATCTTGCCGTCGGACTTCTGCTTGATCGCGGCGGCGACCGTGGGCAGCTCGTCGAGGGTCTTCGGCGGGGTGATGCCGTACTTCTCGAACAGGTCCGTGCGGTAGTAGAGGACGACGCCCTCGACGTTCACCGGCGCGGCGATGGTCTTGTCCTGGATCGTCATGCCGGTCTTGACCGCGGCCGGGAAGTCGGCGACGTCGTACTCCGCCGACTTGTTCATGTAGTCGTCCAGCGGGGCGTAGTAGCCGGCCTTGCTGAACTGCAGGCCCTCCCGCGACGGCAGCGTCATGAACACGTCCATGGACGAGCTGCGCGACTGCAACGTCAGCGAGATCTTGTCGCGGGCCTGCTGCTCGGCGAAGGTCTGCACCTTCACTCGGACGCCCGACTCCTGCTCGAACTCGGGGATCAGCGGCTCGATGGCCTTCTGCCACGGGTGGTTGGACATGACGAGGGTGATCTCGTCGGCGCCGTCGCCCGAGGCGTCGCCGCCACCGCAGCCGGCGGCGAGCCCGCCGACGAGGGCCAGGGCGAACCCGGCGCTCAGAATCTTGTTCCGCATCAGTGTGCCTTTCAGTTCTGACCGAGGAGTGGGGCGAGCCAGTCATGGAAGTCGCCGAGGTCGGCGGGGTTGGTGCTGCGCCACCGCGGGGGCACCGGCCGGGTCCGGCCGGCCACCTCCGCGAGTGGCACCGGGTCGTACGTGGTGGCGCCGGCGCTGCGGTGCAGGCCGACCATCAGTCCGGTGGCGCGGTCGGCGAGCAGCGTGGCCGCGTGCCGCCCGGCCTGCGTCGCCTCCGCCCGGTCGACGTCGCTCGCCAGCGCGCCGCTGCTGCGCTGGACCATGCCGAGCACCTCGCCGCGGGCGGTGACCCCCAGTTCGGCGCCGACCAGCCCGGCGAGCGCCCGGGAGACGCCGCCGACGATGATCCGGGCATGGTTGACGGCCTCGAACGGATCGTCGGTCAGCCCGCTCGCCGCGCCCTCGCTGACTACCACGAACGCCCGGCCGTGGACGCGCAGGGCGTCCTGCACGGCGGTGAGGAACGCCGCCCGGTCGAACGCGAGCTCCGGGATCAGGACCAGGTGCGGCGCGTACGCCGGGTCGTCGCGGTGCCAGGTCGCGGCCAGCGCCAGCCAGCCGACCGAACGGCCGAGGGTCTCCACGATCCGGACCGGCTCGATGCCGGACATGGCGGCGTGGTCGCGGGCCAGGTCCGGGACGACTGTCGTCAGGTAGCGCGCGGCGGAGCCGTACCCGGGGCAGTGGTCCACCCCGACGAGGTCGTTGTCGACGGTCTTCGGGACGCCGACGACGGCGAGGTCGCGGCCGGTCGCGGCGGCCCGGCCGGCGAGCGCGTGCAGCAGGGCCATGGTCCCGTTGCCGCCGATCAGGGCCAGGCCGTCGACGCCGTTGGCGGTCAGCACGTCGAGGGCGGTGTCGAGGTCGGCCCCGGTGACCGCCCGTCGCCCGGCGCCGAGCCAGGACCCGCCGTGCCGGGTGACCGCGACCGGCACGTCGGCGGCGGTGACCGGGGTGAACCGGCCCTCGACGAGACCGTCCGGGCCGCCCCGCAACGCCAGCACGTCGTGCTCCGCCGCCGCCTCCAGGAAGCCGCGGAGGCTGGCGTTGACGACGCTCGTCGGCGCGCCGGTCTGTCCGATCAGCAGGCGCATGTCACACCTGCGCCTTCGCGCCGACGGACAGGAAGGTCTGGAACGCCTCCAGGCCGGGGCGACCGCCCTCGTAGCCGAGCCCCGAGTCGGCCACCCCGCCGAACGGGATCCACGGCGTGTTCGGGGTGCCGGTGTTGATGCCCACGATCCCGGCGCGCAGCCGCTCGGCCACTGCGTGGGCCCGGTCGAGGTCGGTGCCGCAGACGTAACCGGCCAGGCCGTACCCGGTGGCCCGGTGCAGGGCCAGCGCGTCGTCGAGGTCGTCGTAGACGTGGACGGGCGCGATCGGCCCGAAGATCTCGTCGGTCATCACCCGGGCGTGCACCGGCGCGTCCAGCAGCACGGTCGCCGGGGCGAAGTGCCCCCGGTCGGGGAGCGCGCCGCCGCTGATCCGGCGCGCGCCCTTCGCGACCGCCTCGTCGACGAGCGCGGCCATCCGGGCCGGGTCGCCGGCCGGGGCCAGGGGACCGAGGTCGGTGGCCGGGTCGGTGGGGTCGCCGACGACCATCTTCCCGGTGGCCGCGACGAACGCCTCGGTGAACTCGGCCGCCACCTCGCGGGCCACCAGGACCTGGTTGGCGGCGATGCAGGACTGGCCGTTGTTGCGGTACTTCGCGACCAGCAGCGTCTGCGCGGCGGCCTGCGGGTCCGCGTCCGGCAGCACCAGGAACGGCGCGCAGCCGCCCAGCTCCATCACGGTGCGCAGGAAGCGCGGCGCCGCGGCGGCGGCCACCAGCCGACCCACCCGGGTCGACCCGGTGAAGGACACCACCCCGACGGCCGGGTCCGCGAGCCACGGGTCGACCACGTCACCCGGGGCGCCGAGCACGGTGGACAGCACGCCGGCGGGCACGTGCCGTTCCACGACCGAGGCCAGCACCACCGACGACAGCGGGCTCAGCTCGGAGGGCTTGAAGAGCACCGGACACCCGGCGGCGAGCGCCGGCGCGATCTTGCGGGCCGGGATGGAGACGGGGAAGTTCCAGGGGGTGAGCACCGCGGCGACGCCGGCCGGCCGGGCGGTCACCCGGTGCGCGATCCCGGGTACGACGGACAGGCGCTCGGTCTCCTGCCGGTCCAGCAGGTCGGCCATGATCCGGAAGTAGGCGACGGTCAGCCCCAGCTCGGCGGTGGACTCGGCGAGCCGCTTGCCGGTCTCCCGGGTGATCAGCGCGGGCCACTCGCGCTCGGCGGCCAGCGTCTCCACGTCCGCGGCGATCGCCCGCAGCGCCGCCGACCGGGCCTGGGGCGGGGTGCCCGCCCAGGCCGGCAGGGCCCGCCGCGCGACGTCGAGCGCGGCGCTCGCGTCCGCGCCGGACCCGGTGGTGACCTCGGTGTACGCCTGGCCGGTGGCCGGGTCGAGGACGGCGAGGCGTGGCCCGTCGGCCGTCCGGTCGGCCACCCGGACGGCGGTGGCGGCGGCGAGCACGTCGTTGACGATGGGGTCGGTCACGGTAGCTGCTCCTCGTAGGCGTCGAGCGGGTGCGTGTCGAGTGCGATGCCGAAGCCGGGCCCGTCCGGCACGCGGACCGTGCCGTGGTCGGTGAGCAGGTCGTCGGCGGCCCGACGCAGCGGGTTCGAGCGGATGTCCCACTCGATGAGCCGGGTGGCGGGGGAGATCGCGCCGGCCTGGACGGTGGTGGCGGTGGCGACGGCGCCGTTGTAGAGGTGCGGGTTGACGGTCCGTCCGGCGGCCTCCGCCGCGGTCAGCACGTCGAGATACTCGGTGACGCCGCCGACCTTGCCGAGGTCGGGCTGCACGATGTCGACCGCCTCCAGGTACGGCGTGAACGCCGCCGCGCCGTAGAGGTTCTCGCCGGTGGCCAACGGCATGCCGGTGCGCTGCCGCAGCTCGGCCAGGTCGGCGGGGCGGTCGCCGGCGAGGGGCTCCTCGACCCAGGCGACGCCGAGGTCGGCGAGCGCGCGGACCATCTCCAGCGCGTCCGGGAGCGTCCACGCCTGGTTGGCGTCGGCGAAGATCTGGACCCGGTCACCGAGGATCCGGCGGGCGGCGCCGACGTTCGTCAGGTCGGTGTCCGCGCCGAAGCCGACCTTGACCTTGACGGCGGTGAGTCCGAGCGCGGCGCACCTGTGGGCCACCTCGGCGACGCCCGTGGGCCCGAGGCTGGAGCCGTACACGGGCAGCTCGGTGCGGGGGCTCGCGCTGAGCAGCCGGGCCAGGCTGGTGCCGGCGTGGCGGGCGGCGAGGTCCCACAGCGCCATGTCGACGCCGCTGACCGCCTGGTGGACCGGGCCGGGCGCGCCCCACTGGCGGCCCAGCGGCACCAGCCGGGCGAGCAGCGCCCGCTGGGCGGTGGCCGGGTCGGGGAAGCGGTGGCCGGTCATCAGTGGCGCGATGCCGTGGCGGATCGTGGCGTCCCGCTCGCGCCACGCCCAGGACGGGTAGTTCGCCCAGCTCTCGCCGACGCCGACCGAGCCGTCGGCGAGTTCGACCTCGACCAGGACCATCACGCGGTGGGTGAGCGGCGCGAACGACATGGCGATCCGCTCGGCGGGACGCGCCCGGAAGACGCGGCACCGCACGTCCACCACCGCGGCGTCGGGCAGCGCGACGGCGCGGCTCCGCCCGACTGCGGGGTTGACATCGAGGTCCATGTGCCTTCTCTCACGTTCGACGTTAACTGCATGCAGTGTTGAACGTGCGTGACCGGAACGTCAAGAGCCGGAAACAAAGAATTCGCCGGCCGGCGGCCCGCCGGGGGAGATCCGTGCCGGGGTGGGCGCTTCCGGGTGATCCTCGACGGGGCGTGACGCTGCTGCCGGTGGCGCTGCTGGTGGCGCCGCTGCGCCGCAGCTCGCTGCTGGCGGTGTCCCAGACCGGGCCGATGGTGGTGCTCAGGATGCGGCGTTGCCGCTGGCCGCGGCGGGACGGTAGGTCAGGCGGTGAGGACGCGGGTGCCGGTGCGCCGGGCCGCGGTGGCCACCGGCTCGGGCAGCGGACCGTCCACCACGAGTGTGTCGATCCGGTCGAACCCGCACACCTGGACCGGCGCGGTGGCCGTCAGCTTGCTGGTGTCGGCCAGCAGCACGACCTCGTCGGCGATGTCCATCAGGGCGTGCTTGGCGCTCAACTCGACCTCCGAGCGCACGTACGCGCCCCGCTCGTCGATCGCGCTCGCGCCGAGGAACAGCAGGCGCACGCGCATCCGCCGGACCAGGTCGAGCGCGGCGAAACCGACCATCGCCTGGTTGTCGTGCAGCAGCTCCCCGCCGATGCCGATCACCCGTGACCTGGGCCGGGACAGCATGTGGGCGAGGACCGGCACGGAGTGGGTGAGCACGCAGCCGTCGAAGTCCTCGGGGAGCGCGTGCGCCACCTCGGCCGCGGTGGTGCCGCTGTCGACGCCGATCGTGTCGCCCGGCTGGACCAGGCGGGCCGCCGCGGCGCCGATCGCCCGCTTGGCGCCGGCGTGGCTGAGCGCGCGGGAGGCGTACCCCTGGCCCACGGCGCCGCCCGGCGGCAGGCTGACCCCGCCGTGCACCAGCAGGACCTCGCCACCGTCGGCGAGTCGCCGCAGGTCACGGCGGACGGTCATCTGGGAGACGCCGAGCTGTGCGCTGAGGTCGGCGACGGAGAGGAAGCCGGCGCGGCGCAGCGCCGCCATGATGTGCGTCCGACGCTGCGGGGCGCCGTCGTAGCGCATGGCTTCCAGGGACACGGCGGTAGTGTAGCCCCTGTTCTTCGACTACCAACGGATGTTATTTTTCGAACAACCGTTGATTCAGCCGACTCGACGTCGCCGACCCCCGGCGGCGTCGCGGCCGTCCCCTGGAGGAACCGTGACCGTCGACCCCTCGATCCTCGCCCGCCCGTCCGGCGGCTACGCCATGCTCGCCGTCGACCAGCGCGAGGCGCTGCGGGCCATGTTCGCCGCTCACCAGGACGAGCCGGTGTCCGACGCGCAGCTCACCGCGTTCAAGGTCGACGCCGCGCGCGCCCTCAGCCCCTACGCGTCGGCGCTCCTCGTCGACAAGCAGTTCGGCTGGGACGCGGTCGTCGCGAACGACGCCGTCGACCCTGGCTGCGCCCTGATCGCGGCGGCCGACGCGTTCACGCCCAGCGCCACCGAGTTCGTGGCCGACGTGACCATCGACCCCGAGGTCGACCCCGCGACCGTCCGCGAGGAGGGCGCGAAGGCCCTCAAGCTGCTCGTGCTCTACCGGCCCGACGAGGCGCCGGAGCCCCGCGTCGCCCTGGTCACCGACTTCGTCGCCCGCTGCCGCGAGGCCGGCCTGGTGAGCATCGTCGAACCCGTGTCCCGTGGCCCGCGCGACGGCGGCGCCTACGACCACGAGGCGGGCATCTTCGCCGCCGCCCGCGAATTGGGCGACCTCGGCGCCGACCTCTACAAGTCGGAGGTGCCCACGCACGGCAAGGGCACCCCGGACGAGATCACCGCCGGCTGCGCGGCGCTCACGTCCGCGATCAGCAGCCCCTGGGTGGTGCTGTCCTCCGGCGTACCCGCCGAGGTCTTCCCCGACGCGGTGCGCCTCGCCTGCCGGGCCGGGGCCTCGGGCTTCCTCGCCGGCCGGGCCGTCTGGGCCTCCGTGGTCGGCAGCCCCACCATGGCCGACGACCTCCGGACGATCTCCGTGGACCGGCTGCGCCGCCTGGCCGACGTGGTCGACGACGCCGTGTCGCGCTAGATGCTGCCCGTCGGTGACCTGCTCGCCGTCGGCGCCGTCGCGGTCGGCGCCGCCATGCAGCGCGCGACAGGTCTCGGCTTCGCCCTGGTCGCCGCGCCGTTCCTGGTCGTCATCCTCGGGCCGTTCTCCGGGGTGACCCTGGCCAACCTGCTCTCCGCGGTGATCAACCTGATCGTGCTCTGCGTGACCGCCCGGGCGCTGCGCCGTCGCCTCGCCCTCCAGATGATCGCCGGAGTGATCCTGGCCCTGCCGCTCGGCGTCTGGGTGGTGCGGGAACTCCCCGGTCCGGTCCTGCTCGTCGGCATCGGCCTGATCACCGCCGGCTCCGTGGGCTGGGTGGCGCTGGGCCAGAGCATGCCGTTCCTGCGGAACCGGGGCGGGGCGGTGGCGTCCGGCTTCGCGTCCGGCTTCTTCAACACCACCGCCGGCACGGGCGGACCGCCCCTGGCCGTGTACGCCGCAACCACCGACTGGGAACACCGCAGCTTCGTCCCGACCGTGCAACTGGTCGGGCTGGTCACCAACGTGCTGTCGCTGGCCGCGAAGGGCCCACCGACCCTGTCCTGGCGGATGCTGCTGGCCTGCGGGGCGGCCATGGCCGTGGGCATCGGCGGCGGGCATTGGCTGGGACGCTGGCTGCCGGAGCGGGCGGCCCGACGCTGGATGCTGGCCCTGGCTCTCGCCGGCAGCGTCATCGCGATCGGCAAGGGGGTGGCAGCGTGGTGAGACGATCACCGGCGACCCGCTGGCCGCACCGCGTCTTCGGGCAGGGCAGCGACCCGGACCCCCGCTTCAGCCTGGCCAACGAACGCACGTTCCTGGCCTGGATCCGCACCTCCCTCGCACTGTTCGCGGCCGGCGTGGCACTGGAGGCGGTGCACCTGCCGATGGTGCCCGGGCTGCGCCGGGCCGCCGCGATCACGCTGATCGTGCTGGGTGCCGCCGCCCCGGCCCAGGCGTGGTTGGGGTGGCTCCGCACCGAGCTGGCCCTGCGGCGGGGGAGCGGGTTGCCGCCACCGGTGATGGCGGTGCCGCTCGGCGCCGGTCTCCTGCTCGTCGGCGTCCTGGTTCTCCTCGGGCTCGTGCTGTGACCCGACCCGGCCTCCCGCCACCCGTCTCGTCCGGCCGTGCGTCGTCCGGCCGTGCGTCGTCCGGCCGTGCGTCGTCCGGCCGTGCGTCGTCCGGCCCTGTGTCGTCCGGCCCCGCGGCCAACGCGCCCACCGACCGGGGGCTCCAGGTGGAACGGACGGTGCTGGCCTGGCGGCGTACCGCGGCTGCGTTCGTCGTGGCGGCGGCCGTGGCCGGCCGGCTCCTGCTGCCGCACCGCGGCGGGTGGCTCTTCCTGGCCGCCGTCACGGGCGCGACCGCGATCGTCGTCGCCGCGGCGGTGGCGCTGCGCCGCCGCCACCCCGTCACCGACCTGCCGGCGGCCCCGGACGCCGCCCGTACACCCGCCCGCTGGCTGGCAGCGGTGACGGTCGCCACTCTCGTCGGAGGGCTCGGCGTCGCGCTCGCCGTCCTCGTCGGCTCACCCTGACCGGAGCCGGACAGTCCGCGTCCCGATGGACGGCCACCGGCCACGCCGACCGGCGTCACCAGCTCGCGGGCTGCGCGGAGGGTGGGTGGAACGTCATGGGTGTCTTGGGCGGCCTGATGCACCCGTGGCGTTCCACTCGTGGGTTGATCGGAGGGTGGGTGGAACGTCATGGGTGTCTGCGGCGCGGGAATGCGGCCACGGCGCTGGCCCCGGGCGGGAGGTCGGCAATCCGGTGCACGCGCGGTGGGTTCCCGACCCCCCACCGACGAACGCACCGGGCCCGCGCTCAAGGTTCCGACCGACCACTGATCGGTCGTGGGGTGCGCGGACGTGCCAGAATCGGCAGCCGTGTCCTACCTACCCGCACAGCCGTACCAGCCGATGCCGGCCGCCCCACTGACCGCCTACCCGCAACCGATCACGCCGCCGCCGGGCCACGCGGTGCTCGTCGTCTCGGTGAACCGGGGGCCGTACGCGATCCCGGTGCCGACGACCAGCCGCTTCAAGGTCGACAAGCTGGCGGTGCCGATCCCCGGCGAGGGCACCTGGCACATCGCGGTCCCGCCCGGCCCGCACGACGTCCGGTACACCGACTTCATGGGCATCCCGATCGTCACCACGTCGCTGGTGGCCCAGCCGGGGGCGGCGCATCACCTGTCGTTCCGTTTCGGCGCGTGGCGCAACCGGGTGCACGACGGCTACGGCACCGACGTGACCCGCTTCGGCCTCTGGTCGAACTACACCGTCGCGCTCGTCGCGCTGGCCGTCATGGTGCCGCTCTGCTGCGGAGTGGTCGGGCTGATTTCGGGCGGCCTCACCTCCACCTGACCGACCCGAAGCCGCCCGAGCCGGCGCGGTGACCACGGCGTAGGTCTGCGCGAGCGCTGCTCCGGCCGGGTCGGGAGGTCGATGTGGTCGGTGCCGACCCGACGGCAAGGATGCCCTCCGGTGTGACGCCGGAGGGCATCGACGCGGACGGGTCAGGCGGGGCCGAGCCGCTTGGCCAGGTCCACGAAGGACCGCCAGGACGCGGCGTCGACGTGCAGGGTGCCGCCGTCGCGGTCCTTGGTGTCGCGGACCAGCACGACGCCCGGCAGGTTGTCGGCGACCTCGACGCAGGAGCCACCGTTGCCGCCGGACCGGGTCGACTTCCGCCACTGAGGGGTGGTCAGTTCCATGACTTCGCCACTTCCTTGATCAGCTTGAGGGACTGCCGGCGGGGGAGTGCCTCGTTCCGCACGATCTCCCACGTCTTCGCGAGCCTAGCAACGTCGGCCGGCGCCTCGACGATCTGCGCGGTGAGCTGGTTGTCCGCATGAACCACCCGGCTCCCGTCGGGCAGCTCCGCGATGATGAACTGCCCGGCCAGGCCCAGGTACATGCCGGCGTCGACCGGCACCACGTGCACCTGGACGTGTTCCAGCACGGCCAGTTCCACCAGCCGGTCGAACTGCTCGGCCATCAGCCCTGGGGCGTCGAGCACCGGCCGGCGCAGCACCGACTCGTCGATGACGGCGATGAGCTGCGGCGGATGCGGCCCGGTCAGGACCGCCTGCCGACCGAGACGGCTCGTCACGATGCGGTCGCACTCCTCCGGGGTGAACCGGCCGCCGGCAAGCGTCGCGCGGGCGTACCGCTCGGTCTGGAACAGGCCCGGCAGGTAGGCCAGCTCGAACCAGCGCAGCGTGGTCGCCTCCCGCTCGAACACGATCCACTCCCGCAGCCACGCCGGATCGGCGTCGAGCGACCCCAGCGCGCGCAGCATCCGCTCGAACCGGCCGCCGGTGCCGAACCGCTCGTCGATCGTCCGCATGTATTCCTTGGTCGGGGCGCGTCCGGCGGTCTCCACCCCGCTGACGTGCGACCCCGAGTAGTCGATCTTCCGGGCGAATTCCTCCTGGCTCATCTCGACCGACGCCCGGAACAGGCGCAGCTCGCCGATCACATAGTTCGTCGCGTTCCCCATCGTCTCCCCGATCTCCGCCCGGCCCGACTGCCCCGATGCCGCCGGTCCTGACCCGTACGGACGCACCGGGCGTTGATCCACGGTAGTCGAACAATTACCAAATGTCATCGAGGCGAGCCGTCGTGGATCGTGTCCCCGAGATCTTGGTGCGGGACCGCCCTGTGCTATCCACGACGCATGGCCGACGACCAGCACGTTTTCCCCGCGGGTGCCGACATCCGCGACCACCGACTGATCTATGGCTGCATGGGGCTGGGCGGCGGGTGGGACGACGAACCGTACGGCGCGCCGGAGATCGCGGCGGCCCAGGCGGCCGTCGAGGCCGCCCTGGAGATCGGCGTCACCGCGTTCGACCACGCGGACATCTACCGCAACGGCAAGGCCGAGGCGGTCTTCGGTGAGGTGCTCGCCCGCGCGCCGGAACTCCGCTCGCGCGTCGTGATCCAGACGAAGTGCGGCATCCGCCTGGCCGGCGAGGACGGGCCGGGCCGCTACGACCTGCGCGGCACGCACATCGTGCACAGCGTCGAACGGAGCCTGGCCCGGCTGCGCACCGACGTGCTCGACGTGCTGCTGCTGCACCGGCCGGATCCGCTGGCCGACCCGGACGAGGTGGCCGAGGCGCTGACCTCGCTGCACCGGCAGGGCCTGGTGCGGCAGTTCGGCGTGTCGAACATGGCGGCGGCGCAGATCGCCCACCTCCAGGCGTCGCTCGACCTGCCGCTGGTCGTCGACCAGTTGGAGATGAGCCTCGCCCGCCGCGACTGGGTCGAGGCCGGCGTCCTGGTGAACACCGCCGAGTCCACCGGCACCGGGTTCCCGCTCGGCACCCTGGAGCACTGCCGGACGCACCGGATCGGCGTCCAGGCATGGAGTCCGCTGGCGCGCGGGCGCTTCACCGGCGCCGGGCGTACCCCGGCCGACCGGGAGACCGCCGAGAGGGTCGCCGCGCTCGCCGGCGCCAAGGGCACCACGCCGGAGGCGATCGTCCTGTGGTGGATCCAGCGGCATCCGGCGCGGGTGGCGCCGGTGATCGGCACCGCGGACCCGGACCGCATCCGCGCCTGCCGGGACGCGGCCCGCCGCGACCCGGAACTGACCCGCGAGGACTGGTACGACCTCTGGGTTACCGCCCGCGGCGCCCCACTGCCCTGACACCCCGTGCCCCCGCGCGCCATTGCCGGATTCCCGGAAAGAGTGGCTGTCCGAGCCTGGACAGCCACTCTTTCCGGGAATCAGCGGGACGGGGTCAGGCGAGGGTGCAGGTGGCGCCGTTGAGGGTGAAGGAACTCGGGCGGCCGGTGTTACCGGTGTGGGTGGCCTGGAATCCGATCGTGGTCGATCCGTTCGCCGGGATGGTGCCGTTGTAGCTGACGTTGCGCGCCGTCACCTGGCCGGAGCTGGGGGAGTACGACGCGTTCCAGCCCGAGGTGATGTTCTGTCCACCGGGCAGCGTGAACCCCAGCGACCAGCCGTTCACCGCGGCGGATCCGGTGTTGGTGATGGTGATGTTCTCCGTCAGCCCGGTGTTCCAGGCGTTCAGGTCGACGCTCACCCGGCAGGCGCCGGAGCCCGGCGGCGGCGTGGTCGGGGGCGGCGTCGGCGAGGTGGTCGGGCTCGGCGAGGTGGTGGGGCTGGGCGAGACGGTCGGGCTGGGCGAGACGGTCGGCGACGTGGTGGGGTTCGTGCCGGTCAGGCCGAAGAACGCGATGGCGACCGCCGCCATGCCGCCGGACGGCAGGCTGTGCCCGGCGCCCTGGACGCTGTACGCCTCGACCTGGACGGTGCCGTTGGCGTCGGCGTAGCGCCGCCGGTTCCAGTTGGCCTGCGGCGTGTCGGTGGAGGTGGGCGTCTGGCTGAGGCCGAACACGTTCGTCCACTGCTCGATGGTCTCCTGGAGCAGCGAGTACGGCACGAGGGTGTCGGCGGTGCCGTGCCAGAGCTGCACCCGGGGGCGGGGCCCCGAGTAGCCGGGGTACGCCGCGCGGACCGCGTCGCCCCACTGCTGCGGGGTCCGGTTCATGTTGCCGCCGGTGCACTGGCTGCTGCCCGGCGGGTAGTCCGCCGCGTTCGCGAAGCAGTTGTAGGGCACGCCCATGAATGCCGCGCCGGCCTTGAACACGTCCGGGTAGAGCGCCAGCATGTGGTTGGTCATCATGCCGCCGGACGAACTGCCGGTGGCGTAGACCCGGTCCGGGTCGGCGCCGTACTGCTGCTGGACATAGCGGACCATCGAGACGATCGACACCGGGTCGCTGCCGCCGCCGCGGCGCTTGGCGGCGTCGGACCAGGTGTCGAAGCAGTTGCCGAAGCCGGCCTGCTGGGTCGCGCTGGGGTAGATCACGATGTACCCGTACCGGTCGGCGAGCGAGGCGAACTCGCTGCCGGAGTAGAAGCCCGGTCCGGAGCCGCCGCAGCCGTGCATGGCCACCACGGTCGCCGGTCGCGCCGGCCGGTTGTCCGGGACGTAGACGTGCATGCGCATCCGCCCCGGGTTGTCGCCGAAGCTGGTCACCTCGGTCAGCGACGCCGCGTACGCGGGTTGCATGGCCGGGATGACCAGGCCGGCGCCCGCCAGCGTGGCGGCCAGCGCGAGCAGCATCTTCCCTCTGATTTTCACGGAGACTCCTTCGATCACCTGTGCAGGTTGGGGTCGTCGGTGGTGCGCCCTGCCCGGCTCCGCGTCGGGTAGCACATAGTGTTCTCGCCGGTCCGCGAAGTGTCAATCGACGTATCACGATGTGCATGACACCGGCGTGATCCGTCTACAGTCGAGGTCCCATCCCCGAGCCGAGTCCGGAGCGCCCGTGGCCAGCGCGTTCGACATCGAGGAGATCTACCCGGACGAGCCGTCGGTGCGGCTGCCCCGGAGGCAGTCCGGCACCGCGCCGCAGGGCGTCGCGGTGACGCTGATGGCGGACTACACCCTGCGTACCCGGGCGGCTCTTCCGTCCGCGGCGATCGTGGCACTGCTCGCGGAGGCCGGGGTGAGCAGCGCCGGCGCCCGGACCGCGATCAGCCGGCTGGCCCGCCGCGGCGTGCTGGAGCGCAGCCGGGCGGGCCGCAACAGCTCCTACCGGCTCAGCCAATCCGTCGCCGCGAACCTCTCCGCCGGCGGGCACTGGATCCTCGACTCCACCTCGCCCGCGGCGCCGTGGGACGGGTGCTGGACGATCGTCGCCTTCTCGCTGCCGCAGGATCACAGCGCGCAGCGGCGGGCGCTGCGCGGCCAGCTCCGCTGGCTCGGCTACGCGCCGCTGTACGACGGGCTGTGGATCTCGCCGCACGAGTTGACCCGGGCGGCGCGTGCGCGGCTGGCCCAGCTCACCCTGGGCGCGGTCACGGTGTTCCGGGGTCGGCACGCGGAGCTGGACGCGGCCGGCGGACGCCCGCCGATCGAAGCCTGGGACATCACCGCCATCAGCCGGCAGTACGAGGAGTTCCTGCGCCGGTGGACCCCGTTGGCGTCCCGGACCGGGTCGGTCGACGGCGCGGCGGCGGTGCGGGCGCGCACCGAGGTGATGGACACCTACCGGCGGTTCCCCACGCTCGACCCGCAACTGCCGCTGGAGCTGCTGCCGGCCGGCTGGCCCCGGCAGGCGGCCCGGGACCTGTTCGCGGCCGTCTACGACGGCCTGGCCGAACCCGCCGAGCGGCACGTCCGGGACGTCGTCGCGGGGCACGCCGGCGGCGCGTCGCCGGAGGTCCGGGCGCACACCACCGCCGACCTGCTTGCCGGGGTACGCGCGAACCCGTGCGCCGCACCGCCGGGGTGACGAGCGCGGGGTCCCGTCGCTCCGGCGTCGGGCAGGATGGCGAAGTGATCTCGCCAGAACCCGTTCTGACCGACCTCCGTACCGCCTGGGCGCACGAGCTCTCCGACCGGCTGGCCGGTCTCTACCTGCACGGGTCGCTCGTGGGCGGCGACTTCGCCCCGGGGCGCAGCGACCTCGACCTGCTGGCGGTGCTCGACCGCGACCCGGACGAGCCGCTCCTCGGCGTGCTCGCCGTGCTGCACGCCGACCTGGACCGCCGGCATCCGGAGTGGGCCGGCCGGATCGAGGTGGAGTACGTCTCGGTGGCGGCGGTCCGCGACGCCGCTCGCGGGCAGGCCGACCGGCAGCACGTCATCGCCCGGGTCAGTCCCGGCGAACTGCTGCACCTGCTGCCCGCCACCAGCCATCGCGTGGTCACCTGGTCATCGGTGCGGGAGCATGGCCGTACGCTGCTCGGCCCGGCGGCCGACGCGTTGCTGCCGGAGATCGATCCCGGTCGCGTCCGCGCGGCCCTGCTCGACCACGTGCGCGACTGGCCGGACTGGGTGGTCGAGATGACCGGCGTCGGCGCGCAGTCCTACGCGGTGCTCACCCTGTGCCGTGCCTACCAGCGCCTCCGGTGCGGTCGGCAGTTGTCCAAGCGGCAGGCCGCCGAACCGACCGCCGCCGCGTTCCCGCACTGGGCGGGCCTCATCGGCTGGGCGCGCGACTGGTGGTACGAATCCGGGCTGGACAGTGATCCGGGCCGGGCCGGCGACGTGCCCGCGTTCGTGCGCGAGGTGAGCGCCGCCGTCCTGGCCGGAGAACCCGACATTCGAGACCGTGTTCGCTGATCAGCCGGGTACCGAACGTGGGCCGGCGTCCGCGGGCTTCGCGTCCCCGCACGCCGGCCGGCGCGGCCCGGTCAGGCGGGCTGACCCGCGGTGAGCGCGGCGGCCGGAGCGGCAGGCGACCGAAGGCCCCGGTCCCGATCTTCTGGACCGGAAAGTCTCCGAAAGTTTCGGTACCTGATCTCCGTCAGGGCCCACCGGACGTGCGGTGTCGAAGCGCTTCACCTGACCGTCTGCCAGCACCTATGCCGTCTCCATGGCCCCTCTGCCGCGGTCATCGGTTTCCATGATGTTTCCGGAAGTTGTTGACACAATGAACGACGTCTCCAATACTGTGGCCATCGACTCGCCTCGATGGCGATCGAGGTTCGTCGGCCGGTCGTGGTGCTGCCACCCGCCGGCCGCGCCCCGCCACCACAGGGAGGTAACACGCCCATGAACGACGCCCCCGTCCGCTCGGGCAGCCGCAGGCGCGGACGCCTCAGGATGCTCCTCGGCGGCGCCTGCGCCGTGGCGCTCGCCGCCGCCGGCACGACGGCGGTCCTGTCCAGTCCGGCCTACGCCGACACGACCGTCACGTCGAACCAGACCGGCACCAACAACGGCTACTTCTTCTCCTTCTGGAAGGACAGTGGCAACGTCTCCATGACCATGGGGAACGGCGGTCAGTACAGCACCCAGTGGAGCGGCATCAACAACTTCGTGGCCGGCAAGGGCTGGAATCCCGGCACCGCGCGCAACGTCACGTACTCCGGTAGCTTCAACCCGTCCGGCAACGCCTACCTCACGTTGTACGGCTGGACCCACAACCCCCTGGTCGAGTACTACATCGTCGACAGCTGGGGCAGCTGGCGCCCGCCGGGCAGCGGCTACATGGGCTCGGTCAGCTCGGACGGCGGCACGTACGACATCTACCGCACCCAGCGGGTCAACGCGCCGTCGATCGAGGGCGACAACAAGACCTTCTACCAGTACTGGAGCGTCCGACAGTCGAAGCGGGTCGGCGGCACCATCTCCGCGGGCAACCACTTCAGCGCCTGGTCCCGGCTCGGCATGAACCTCGGCAACCACGACTACCAGATTCTGGCCACCGAGGGCTACCAGAGCAGCGGAAACTCCAACGTCACGGTGGACGGCACCGGCGGCTCGAACCCGACCACCCCGCCGCCGAACAACGGTGGCGGCTGCACGGTCAGCGTGAACCGGGCCGAGGAGTGGGGTGACCGGTTCAACACGACGTTCTCGGTCAGCGGCAGCAGCAACTGGACGGTGCGGATCCAGACCCAGGGCGGGCAGAGCCTGCAGAACAGCTGGAACGCGTCGATCAGCGGCAACAGCGGCACGCTCACGGCACGTCCGAACGGCAACGGCAACAATTTCGGCATCACGCTCTACAAGAACGGCAACAGCAACACGCCGACGGCGACCTGTTCGGCCAGCTGAGCCGACCTTTCGCCCGGGTGGGGGCGCCGCGACAGCGGCGCCCCCACCGTCGCGTGTGCCGGCCGACACACCCGGGCCGAAACTTGATTGATTCCAGAAGACTGGACTAAGGTCGTGGCATGACGTCCGACTTCGAGACCCAGTTGCGGGCGGTCTCGTTGCGCGTGACCCGGCCTCGCCTGGCGGTGCTCGCCGCCCTGCGGGACCATCCGCACGTCGACACCGACACCGTGATCGCACTGGTCCGGGCGGACCAGCCCACGGTCTCCCACCAGGCGGTCTACGACGTGCTCCGGGCGCTCACCGACGCCGGGCTGGTGCGCCGCATCCAGCCCGCCGGCGCCGTCGCCCGCTACGAGTCGCGGGTGGGGGACAACCACCACCACATCGTGTGCCGCTCGTGCGGCACGATCGCCGACGTCGAGTGCGCCGTCGGTCATGCCCCCTGCCTCACCGCCGCCGACGACCACGGGTTCGTGGTCGACGAGGCGGAAGTCGTCTACTGGGGCACCTGCCCCGACTGCGCGACCGACCGCACCACCAAGTGATCAGCCAGTTCGGCCAGTGATCCGCCAGTTCGGAAGGAAACAGATGAGCGACACCCAGGACAACGGGCCCGTCAGCGCCCAGGGCGTGGACGCCAAGGAGGCGGCCGGCTGCCCGGTCGCGCACGACTCCGTGACCGCCCAGGGCAGCGAGAGCGAGAACCCGGCGATCGACTCGCCGACCCCGAAGACCGGTGGCCGCCCGCGCACCAACCGGGACTGGTGGCCCAACCAGCTCGACCTGTCGGTGCTGCACGCCCACTCGTCCAAGGGCAACCCGCTGGGGCCGGAGTTCAGCTACGCCCGGGAGTTCGCCAAGCTCGACGTCGAGGCGCTCAAGCGCGACATCACCCAGGTGCTCACCACCTCGCAGGAGTGGTGGCCGGCCGACTTCGGCCACTACGGCGGGCTGATGATCCGGATGAGCTGGCACGCGGCGGGCACCTACCGCATCGAGGACGGCCGCGGTGGCGCCGGTGACGGCGGCCAGCGGTTCGCCCCGCTGAACAGTTGGCCGGACAACGCCAACCTGGACAAGGCCCGCCGGCTGCTCTGGCCGGTCAAGCAGAAGTACGGCCAGAAGATCTCCTGGGCCGACCTGCTGGTACTGGCCGGCAACGTCGCGCTGGAGTCGATGGGCTTCAAGACCTTCGGCTTCGGCTTCGGCCGCGAGGACGTCTGGGAGCCCGAGGAGATCTTCTGGGGCCCGGAGGACACCTGGCTCGGCGACGAGCGCTACGCCTCCGACAAGGAGATGACCGCCGGCGTCGGCGCGACCGAGATGGGCCTCATCTACGTCAACCCGGAGGGCCCCCGCGGCAACGCGGACCCGCTCGCGGCGGCGCACTTCATCCGGGAGACCTTCCGCCGGATGGCGATGAACGACGAGGAGACCGTCGCCCTCATCGCCGGTGGCCACACGTTCGGCAAGACCCACGGCGCCGGCGTCGCCGACGACCACGTCGGCCCGGAGCCCGAGGGCGCCCCGCTGGAGGCGCAGGGCCTCGGCTGGCTGAGCACGCACGGCACCGGCAAGGGCGGTGACACGATCACCAGCGGCCTCGAGGTGACCTGGACCGACCGGCCGACGCAGTGGAGCAACCGCTTCTTCGAGATCCTCTTCGGCTACGAGTGGGAGCTCACCACCAGCCCGGGCGGGGCCAAGCAGTGGGTCGCCAAGGACGCCGAGGCGATCATCCCGGACGCGCACGACCCGGCCAAGAAGCACCGGCCGACGATGCTGACGACCGACCTGTCGCTGCGCGTCGACCCGGCGTACGAGAAGATCTCGCGTCGTTTCCTGGAGAACCCGGACGAGTTCGCGCTGGCGTTCGCCAAGGCGTGGTACAAGCTTTTGCACCGCGACATGGGTCCGGTCAGCCGCTTCCTCGGCCCGTGGGTGCCGGAGGCGCAGCTCTGGCAGGACCCGGTCCCGGCCGCCGACCACGAGCTCGTCGGTGACGCCGACGTCGCCGCGCTCAAGGCGAAGGTCCTCGACTCCGGCCTCACCACCGCCCAGCTCGTCTCCACCGCCTGGGCCTCGGCCGCGAGCTACCGCTCGACCGACAAGCGCGGCGGCGCGAACGGCGCGCGGATCCGGCTGGAGCCGCAGCGTAACTGGGAGGTCAACCAGCCCGAGCAGCTCGCCACCGTGCTGGCGGCCCTGGAGGGCATCCAGCGGGAGTTCAACGCCGCCGGCGGCGCCCGGATCTCGCTGGCCGACCTGATCGTGCTGGCCGGCTCGGCCGCGGTCGAGAAGGCGGCGCGGGACGCCGGGGTCGAGGTGACGGTGCCGTTCCACCCGGGGCGCACCGATGCCACCCAGGAGCAGACCGACGTCGAGTCGTTCCGGGTGATGGAGCCGCGCGCCGACGGGTTCCGCAACTACCTGCGGCCGGGCGAGAAGACCGAGCCGGAGGTGCTGCTCGTCGACCGGGCGTACATGCTCAGCCTGACCGCGCCGGAGATGACCGTCCTCGTCGGTGGCCTGCGCGCCCTCGGCAACAACGTCGACGGCGCGGCGCACGGCGTGCTCACCGACCGGCCCGGCGTGCTCACGAACGACTTCTTCACCAACCTGCTCTCCCCGGGCACCCGGTGGAAGGCGTCGGAGTCCGAGGAGCACGTGTACGAGGTCCGCGACCTGGCCACCGACACGGTGAAGTGGACCGCCACCGCGGTCGACCTCATCTTCGGCTCGAACTCCCAGCTCCGGGCGCTGGCCGAGGTCTACGCCAGCGACGACGCGCGGGAGAAGTTCGTGACCGACTTCGTCGCCGCCTGGACCAAGGTGATGGAGCTGGACCGGTTCGACAGGTCCTGATCCGCCTGTTCCACCCGACGAGCCCCGGTCGATCCGTCACGGACCGATCGGGGCTCGTCCGGCTACTGCCGCTCCCACCGCTCCTTGGTGATCTCGTACCGTACGTCCCCGTGCTCGGCGCCCTCGATCATTTCCAGGTCCGGGGGAGTGGGGAGGGTGCCCACGAGCGTCATGCCGAGCTTCTCCATGACGTGGCGCGAACCGTGGTTCACCGCCATCGTCTCCGCCCAGACCATGCGTATGCCGAGCTTCGTGAACGCCGTGCCCAGCAGCGCCCGCGAGCCCTCGGTGGCGTAGCCGTTGCCCCAGGCCGCCTGCCGCAGCCGATAGCCGAGTTCGACCTCGTCCAGCGGGCCCTGCGGCGCGGGACGCAGGATGAACCAGCCGATGAACGCGCCGCCGTCCTTCTCGTGCGCGGCGAACAACCCGAGGTCGCCGCCCCATCTCTCGTAACCGGCGAGGATGTTCGGGAGATAGCGCTCGCGGATGATCTCCGGCGCGGTCGGTGTGCCGCCGGTCAGGTAGCGCATCACCGCCGGGTCGCTGTCCAGCTCGATCAGCAGCTCCGCGTCGTCGGCGGTGAAACGGCGCAGGACCAGGCGCTCGGTCTCCAGGTAGGTGTCCACGAGTCGATCATGCGGGAAGCGCGTCCGGCAGCCAATAGGCTTTCGCGCATGCACGGGTTCACCGACGTCGACCGTCAACCGACCCCGGACGCCTGGGTCGGCGTGCTCGACCGTCTCGGCGAGGAGCCCTTCTACCGGTCGTACCAGCGGCGGGTCCGGGAGCTGCTCGACCCCTTGCCCGGTGGTCGTTACCTCGACGTCGGCGCCGGCACCGGGGCAGGCGCGGCCTCCCTGACGGACGAATACGACGTCAGCGTGGTGGCCGTCGATCACGCGTGGACCATGGCCGCCGCCATGCGGGCGCGCGGTCTGCCCCGGTGCGCCGTCGCCGACGCCCATCACCTGCCGTTCACCGACGACTCCTGCGACGGGGCATGGGCCGACCGCACGCTGCAACACCTCGCCGATCCCCACGCCGCGATCCGGGAACTCGTCCGGGTCGTCCGCCCGGGTGGCCGTGTCGTCCTCGCCGACCCGGACTACGACACCCAGGCGCTCGACATCGCCGACCAGGGGTTGGCGCGGCGCGTGCTGAGGTTCCGGGCCGACGTCCTCCTGCGCAACGGCGCGCTGGCTCACCAGCATGCCGGCCTTCTGGCCGCGCACGGCCTGGTCGACGTCACCGTGGAGCCCCGGACGTTGGTGGTGCGGAACCCGACCGCCGTCGACAACGTGCTCGGCCTCCGCAGCTGGGCCGCCACAGCCGCGCGACGCGGAGCACTCGACCCGGCCGACGCCCGCGCGTTCGAAGACCAGTTCGACGATGCCGTCGCTGCGCGCCGGTTCACCTACGCGGTGACGTTCTTCCTGACCGCCGCGACGGTCACCTGACTGACGGCCCGCCGCCGATGCCGCGAACGGCACGAACGCCGCACCGGTGGGTGTGGTGGCCGCCGGGGAGCGATCATGAGGTTGACGGCGGCGTTGATCTCCGTAGGCGGCGTCAACTTCATGATCACCCCCTTCTTCGGCTGACCTCCGTGCAGATTCACGGAAAGAGTGCGGGGAAGGCGGGCGCGGGTGTTGCTTGCAAGTTTCAAAAAGTTTGCCGCAAGGTATTGCAAAGACTTTCATGGATGCCGCATCGTGGTCGCACCTGGACGGCCGTCCTTCCCCCTGTGAGCCCTTTCGAGCACCGGAAGAGGTCCCCCTGTCATGGAATCCGTCAGGCCACACCCCCGTGGCCGCGCCGGTCGTCTGCTGCTCGCCGCCGCGCTCGTCGCGGCCGGCGGCACGGCCGTCGTCGCCGCCGCCACCACCGCCACCCCCGCCCGCGCCGCCACCGTCCTCAACGACAGCGAGGTGACCGCCAACCTCTGGGAATGGAACTGGACGTCGATCGCCGCCGCCTGCACCGACCACCTCGGCCCCGCCGGGTACGGCGCGGTGCAGGTGGCCCCGCCGCAGGAGTCGGTGAGCCTGCCGAACAGCCCCGACGGCGTGCACCCCTGGTACGAGGTGTACCAGCCGGTGTCGTACAAGCTGGACAGCCGGTTCGGCAACCGGCAGCAGTTCGCCGCCATGGTCACCGCCTGCCACGCCGCCGGCGTCCGGGTCTACGTCGACGCGGTGGTCAACCACATGGCCGGCACCAACAACCCGGCCGGCACGCGCGGCTACGCCGGCACCGAGTTCTCCGGCTACAGCTACCCGGCGGTGCCCTACGGCAGCGGGGACTTCCACCGACCGGGGGACAACTGCCCGACCGGCGGCGGGATCAGCGACTGGAACAACGAAGCCCAGGTGACCAGCTGTGAGCTGCTCTCCCTGTCCGACCTCTACACCGAGAAGGAGGCGGTCCGCACCAAGATCGCCGGCTACCTGAACGACCTGATCGGCCTCGGGGTCGACGGGTTCCGGGTGGACGCGGTCAAGCACGTCAAGAAGGACGACTTCGCGGCGATCCTCGGCAAGCTGAGCAACACCGTCGCGGAGGGCCGCCGCCCGTACGTCGCCCAGGAGATCTTCGACGGCGCGAGCAACCCGGCGTTGCAGGCCCGGGCGTACGTCGGCAACGGCGACGTGCTCGACTTCGGGTACGCCAAGGGCATCCGCTCGGCGTTCCTCGGCTCCATCTCCACGCTGGCGAACGTGCCGAACTGGAACCTCGACGCGCCGAGCGCCAACGTCTTCGCCATGGTCACCAACCACGACCTGGAGCGCGACGGGGTGGTGTTGTCGTACCAGAACGGCGCCGACTACGTGCTCGCCAACTACTTCGCGCTCGCCTACCCGCACGGCAAGCCGTCGGTCTACGACAGCTTCACCTGGTCGAACCGGAACCAGTCCCCGCCGAGCGACGGCACCGGGCGGGTCACCGACACGGTCTGCGGCGCCGCGTGGAACTGCCTGACCCGCAGCGCCGGCATCAAGGGCATGGTCGGCTGGGCCAACGCGGCGCGGCAGGTGAAGACGGTCTCGGACTTCACCACCGTGAACAGCAACGTGATCGGCTTCCACCGCGGCGACCGGGCCTGGATCGGCATCAACGACTCCGGTTCCGCCGCCACCGCCACGTTCACCACGGGTCTCGCCGACGGCAGCTACTGTGACGTCGTCTCCGGCAGCGCCACCGCCGGTGGCTGCACCGGCGGCACGATCACCGTCTCCGGTGGCCGGGCGACCGTGACCATCCCGGCCAACAACGCCGTCGCGGTCCACGTCAACGCGCGGCCTGGCACCGGTCCGTCGCCGACCGCGTCGCCGACGACCAGCCCGACCGGCAACCCCACCGACCGGGTCGCCACCACGTTCACCGTGAGCGCGTCCCCGGCCGCGGGCCAGGACGTGTACGTCGTCGGCAGCGTCGCCGAGCTGGGCTCGTGGACGCCGGCCAACGGCGTCAAGCTCGCCGCGCAGGGCGGCGGCGCGTACCGTGCCACGGTCGACCTGCCCCGGTCGACGGCCGTGGAGTACAAGCTCGTCAAGATCAGCACGGCCGGGGCGGTGACCTGGGAGTCCGGCGCGAACCGGAGCTTCACCACGCCGGCCGCCGGCACGTACGCGGTGACCGGGACGTTCCGTGGCGACACCGTCTCCACGGCGGTGGCCACCTCGTTCGCGGTCACCGCGACCACCACGTACGGCCAGAACGTGTTCGTGGTCGGTGACGTCGCGGCGTTGGGCGGGTGGAACCCGGCGAACGCGGTCGCGCTCTCCCCGGCCACCTACCCGGTCTGGCGGGCCACCGTCGACCTGCCGCCGAACACCGCGGTCGCGTACAAGTACGTGAAGAAGAACCCGGACGGCACGGTGACCTGGGAGTCCGGCGCGAACCGGACCTTCACCACCCCGGCCGGCGGCACCCGCGCCAACACCGACACCTGGCGGTAGCGGCCGACGGCGCGGCCCGTCCTCCTTCGTCGAGGGCGGGCTGCGTCGTACCCCGAGGTCATGCCCCCGCACGCGTCCGGAGCCGGGCCACCGGCCGTCCGACGACCGCGACCAGCGCGGCGGCCAGGCACACCGCGGCGGCGGCGACGAACGGGGGTCGGCCGCCGGCGTGCACGGCCACCGAACCGAGTGGGATGGCCAGCGTGATCGGCCCGAACATCGCCGTGTTCGCGGTGCCGGACACCCGTCCGAGCAGCTCCGGCGGCGTGTGCGTCTGTACCGCGGTGACGGCGGCGACGAGCGTCCACGGCAGGCCGACCCCGATCACCACCGAGGCGGCCACCGTGGCCGGCCACCAGGGCAGGCAACGGCCCAGGCAGCCGGCGGCGAACAGCGCCGCGCCGGTCACGCCGACGGCGGACGCGCCCCGGTGGCGGACCAGCCGGCCGACGACCAGCCCGGCCAGCACCGAACCGGCGCCCTGCGCGCTGGCCAGCACGCCGAGGAACGTGGACGGCAATGCCAGCTCCTCGGTCACCACGGCGTAGAGCGCCGCGGTGGTGAAGCCGGACATCGCGATCGACACCGCCGCCAACGCCACGGGTACGCGCACCGCGCGCCGGCGGAGGAGGACGGCGAGCCCGACCCGGAGGCCGGGCGGACGGGCCGGCGCCGGGTCGCCCGCCGCGGGCCGGTCGGCCGGGGCCGCGTCGGTGGTCCGCAGCCGCAGCGCGCCGTAGAGCACGGCGACCAACAGCGGCACGGCGGCGCTGAGCACGGCGACCGGGTGCCCGCCCCGCCAGGCGTAGAGGCCCGCCCCGGCCAGCGGCGCGACCAGCTTCATGCCCTCCTGGGCGCTGGAGCGCCAGCCGTTGACGTCGGCGAGTCGCGCCGGGGGCAGCGCCGCCGGCAGCAACGCCGTCTCGCCGGCGTCGATCACCACGTAGCTGACGCCGTAGGCGAGCGTGACCGCGAAGATCAGCCAGGTCTGGCCCGGCCCGCGCACCGCGAGCAGGCTGAGCAGGGCGGCGGCCAGCGCCAGGTTGACGGCGACGACGAGCGGTCGCCGGGGCGCCCGGTCGAGCAGCCCGCCGAGCCAGGGACCGGCGAGCACCGGGGCGTAGACGCAGAGCCCGGCGAGCGCGGCCAGGCCGGTCGAGCCGGTGAGGTCGAGCACCCAGATGCCGGCGACGAGCGCCATGGCGCTGCCGCCCAGCCCGGAGAGCACCGAGATGGCCACGAACAGCACGGCGTTGCGGCGCATGAGCCCTCCGGAGTTGAGCGGGGAAGACTCACATCCTCAAATCCTGAGTGGAATCGACGCAATACTGCTGGCGTATGTCAATCTCTCGTTGACAGCGCGGCGGCGATCCGTCCGGCGGCCTCGCGGGCCGGCGCCGGCAGTCGCGGTCCGACCCCGGCCAGGTCCCCGACGAGGTACGCGGCCAGCGCGAACAACGGTCCCGGCGCGGCGTCCAGGGCCGACGCGCAGGTACGACGCACCAGCGCCGCCCGGCGGAAGCGGCCGTCCCACGCCCGGTCCGCCCCGATCCACCGGCCGAGGTCGGTCACGGCGACCCGCAGCGCCACCACCTCTGTCGACCAGGCCCGGTCGAGTCGCCCCAGCCGCGCGCGCCGGGCCGCCACGAGCCGTTGCCGGCGCTGCTCGGCGGCCTGCCGGCTGCTCAACCCCAGCGCGCCGGCGATCTCCGCCCAGGTGACGCCGTCGTGCCGGGCCCGGTCGATCAGCTCCAGCTCCCGCTCGTCCAGCCGGGCGCGGGCGACCCCGATCTCGGACAGGAGGGACAGATCCGTCACCGCCACCGTGACAGTCAGCGCGGTGGGGCGACGTACAGGCCGGTCTTGCAGCCCGTCTCGCCGGGCTCCAACCAGATCCGGTCGTACCCGGGCTCCTCGATCTTGCCAGCCGGCGTGCGGACCAGCAGGAGGCACTGCCGTTCCGGCGGTACGCCCACGGCGGCGACGAGCGCGCCCTCGTGGGTGACCGTGTCCACGGTGATCCACTCCTGCGGGAACGCCGCCCGCACCGCGCCCGCGAGCGTCGCGGGGGTGGCGGCGCGCAGCACCGTCGTGAGCCGCTTGCGTCCGTCCGCCGGCAGCGCCGGCACCGGCGCGGCGCTCGGCGGCGGGGGAGCGGCCCCGGGCGGGCAGTCGATCTCCCGGTAGGTGGTGTAGCGGTAGAGCCGCAGCTCGTAGCGGTAGCAGCGGGTGGTCCGGCCGGCGGGTTGGCTGCTCTCGCCGGGCCGGGCCGTCGGCCCTTCCCCGAGGGACACGAACCGGACGTCGATGGTCGCCAGTTCGTCCGCGTAGACGCGACCCGACCAGGCCAGGGCCTCCTGCCGGACGGCCGGGTCGGCGCCCGGCGGCGGCGTCGCGACGTCCGTCACGACCTCGGTGGCGGCGATCGACGCGGCGTCCCGGATCCGGTCACGGTGCCCGAGCGACTGGTTGAGACGCTCCGCCGCGTCCGTCGCCGGGTCGGTGTTCCGCGCGGCGTCCGACATCCACGCGTCGTCCCTCTCCTGGCCGGCGCCGCGGTGCCCACCGCACCCGAGAAGCGCCAGCGCGACGGTCACCGCGACGGCACCCAGCCTTCGTCGGCCGGATCCCGGCGTCTCGCGTACCCATGCCCCGCTCACGGGCGACACGCTACCGCCGCGCCGCCACCGCAGCGGTCCCGGCCACCGCGGGCCGCGGTCAGCGGGCCAGCCAGGCGCCGTCGACCGGGATCACCGCGCCATGCACGTAGGCCGCCGCGTCGGAGGCGAGGAAGACGGTGACGCCGCCGAGGTCGTCGGGTCGCCCCCAGCGTCCGGCCGGGATCCGGTCCAGGATCGCCCGGTTGCGTTCCGGCTGCTCGCGCAGCGCGCGGGTGTTGTCCGTGGCGATGTAGCCGGGTGCGATCGCGTTGACGTTCACGCCGTGCGGCGCCCACTCGTTCGCCAGCGCCCGGGTCAGCCCGGCGATGCCGGACTTCGCCGCGGCGTAACCCGGCACGGTCACGCCGCCCTGGAAGCTGAGCATCGACGCGGTGAAGATGATTTTGCCGGAGCCACGTCGGACCATGGCCCGGCCGACCTCCCGGGCCAGCACGAACGGCGCGGACAGGTCGACCTCCAGCACGTGGTCCCAGTCGTCGTCGGAGTGCTCGGCGGCCGGCGCGCGGCGGATCGTGCCGGCGTTGTTGACCAGGATGTCGACCGGGCCGCGCGCGAGCAGCCATTCGGCCAGCTCACGCACGGCGGCCCGGTCGGACAGGTCGGCGCGGCGGGGCACGAACTCCCGCCCGTGCGCCGCCACCCGCTCCGCCACCTCGCTGCCGGTCTTCTCCAGGGCGGCGCTCACCCCGACCACGTCGGCGCCGGCCGCGGCCAGAGCCTCCGCCATGGCCAGGCCGATGCCCCGCCGGCAGCCGGTGACGACCGCCACCCGGCCGCTGAGATCGAACGGGTTCACGCGTCCCCTCCACAGTCGACGAGCACCTTCACGTCGCCGCCGGCCGCAAGCGCCTCGAACGCCCGCGACACCTCGTCCAGCGGCACGATCCGGGAGATGAGCCGGTCGGCGGGCACCCGGCCGCCGTGCACCAGGCGGACCGCCTCGGCGTAGTCGTCCGGCTCGTACACCCGCACACCGATCAGCTCCAGCTCCCGCCAGAAGACCCGGTGCAGGTCCACCTGCCGCGGAGTGGGATGGATCGCCACCACCACCAGGCGTCCGCGTACCGCCAGCAGGTCGGTGGCGAGGCGTACCCCGCTGGCCGAGCCGGACACCTCGAACACCACGTCGGCGCCCGCGCCGCCGGTCGCCTCCCGGATCGCCTCCGGCACGTCGACCGCCGCCGGGTCCAGCGTGGTGAGCCCGAGGTCGGCGGCGAGCGCACGCCGGTCCGGGTCGATCTCCAGGACCGTCACCGTGGCGCCGGTGTTCCGGGCGACCACGCCGATGAGCAGCCCCACCGGCCCGGCGCCGATGACGACCGCGTGCTCGCCGGCGGCGAGACGGGAGCGGCGGACGTCGTGCACGGCCACCGCGGTCGGCTCCACGAGCGCGGCCCGCGGCAGGGACAGGTCCGCCGGCAGCGGCACCACGATGCGCTCCGGGACCGTCCAGGAGCGCTGCATCGCGCCGGCCGAGTCGACGCCGACGAAGGTGAGCCGGTGGCAGACGTGGGGGTGGCCGGCGCGGCACGCCGGGCACTGCCCGCACCAGTCCAGCGGCATCACGGTCACCGGGTCGCCCACCCGGTACGCGTCCACGCCCGGCCCGAGCTCAGCGATCCGGCCGGACATCTCGTGGCCGAGCACCGCCGGCGGGCGGACCCGCTGGTCCATCGCGCCGTGCGCGATGTGCAGGTCGGTGCCGCAGATCCCGGTGTACGCGACCGCGATGCGCACCTGGCCGGGGCCGGGCGGCACCGACTCGGTGTCCTCGACGACGAAGCTCCGCTCGCCGACGTAGTGTGCGCTGCGGTTCACGCCGCCTCCTCGATGTCGCCTGGTCGTCGCACGTCACGCCCTTCCGGTGGCCGGGTTGTTCTCGTCCCGACCGCTGGTCCAGGCGTAGCCGAGCACCGGGGCCAGCACCGCCTCGATCTCGCCGAGCAGGTCGGGGTCGGTCTCGGTGAGCGCCCAGCGCACGTTGCGAGCCATGTTCCCGGCGCTCGCGGTCCCGACGAAGGTGGTGGCGAACGCCGACGGCGCGGCGGCGAAGCTCAGCGCCACCTGGGCGATGTCGACGCCCCGGCGGGCGCAGAGTTCGGCCGCCGTCGCGGCGGCCCGCCGCACCGGTGGTGGCGCCGGGTGCCAGTCGGGCGCGCCCCGCTGCGAGAGCAGCCCCATGGCCAGCGGCGACGCGTTCATCACCGCCGTGCCGAGGGCGGCGAACCCGGGCGCGCTGTCGGCGAGCGCGCGGTCCAGCAGCGTGTAGCGGCAGTAGGACAGCACGGTGTCCACCGGCGTCGCCGCGGCGACCCGGGTGAGCGCGGCCAGCGGATAGCCGGTGACGCCGAGGAAACGGACCTTCCCCGCCTCGCGCAGCTTCTCCAGCGCGGGCAGCGTCTCGGCGATGATCTGGTGGAGGTCGCCGAACTCGATGTCGTGGCACTGGATCAGGTCGAGGTGGTCGGTGCCGAGCCGGCCCAGGCTCTCCTCCACGCTCGCCGTGACGCGCGCGGCGGAGAAGTCGAACGCCGCGTCGCCGTACCGGCCGACCTTCGTGGCCAGGACGTAGCCGGACCGGTCGACGCCGCGCAGCGCCCGGCCGAGCACCGTCTCGGCGACCGTGGCGCCGTAGTAGGGCGAGACGTCGATGATGTTCACGCCCAGGTCGAGGGCGGTACGGACGGCGCGGATGCCGTCCCGCTCGTCGATCCGGCCGTAGACCCCGCCGAGGGGCGAGGCGCCGTAGCCGAGCATCGACACGTCCAGGCCGGTCCGGCCGAGGGGGCGGTACCGCACGCCGATCACGCTCCCTTCGGCCACGACCGGGTCAAAGATCCGACGTCTCTATAGTGGGGAGCGTCGCCGAGGCTCGCCACCCCGCACGCGGTCGGGGCTACCGCGCACGGCGAGCCGGTCCGGAGGGGGCGTGGATGGCACTTACCGACGACGCGATCGCGAGGATCCGCGGCATGATCTCCAGCGGTGAGCTGCCCCCGGGCGCGCGGCTGCCACCGGAGCCGCAGTTGGCGGCGCAGATGGGCCTGTCGCGCAGCGGTGTCCGGGAAGCGGTGAAGGTGCTCGAGTCGGCCCGGGTGCTCGACGTGCGCCGCGGCGACGGGACGTACGTGACGAGCCTCGCGCCCCGGCTGCTGCTGGAGGGCCTCGGCGTCGCGGTGGAGCTGCTGCGCGACGACACGCTGCTGGAGGTCATGGAGGTACGCCGGATGTTGGAGCCGGTGGCGACCGGGATGGCGGCGCTGCGGATGACCGACGCCGGCCTCGACGAGCTGGCCCGGATCCTGGAGGACATGCGCGCGGCGGCCGGCGACGCCGAGAAGCTGATCACCTTCGACACCGCCTTCCACCACACCGTCGTGGCGTCGACCGGCAACGAGACGCTCACCTCGCTGCTGGACGGGTTGTCCGGCCGCACCCTGCGGGCCCGGGTGTGGCGCGGCCTGATCGAGGCCAACGCCGCGCACACGACGATCGACGAGCACCACGCGATCTACCTCGCCCTGCGGTCGCGGGACCAACTGCTCGCCCAGGCCAGCGCGCTGCTGCATGTGAACACCTCCGAGGCGTGGTTGCGTACGGTGCTGGCGGCCAAGGCGGCGGCCGAGTGAGGCGCGGCGGCGTGTGGTCACGCCGGTGACCCCAGGCGGTAGGTCCGCACGGCGGTGCCGGCGAAGATCTCCTGGCGGTCCCGGGTCGGCAGCGGCGGCAGCGCGCTCTCCAACGCCCGGCGCACCCCCGGATAGTCGGACCGCAGCAGGCAGACCGGCCAGTCCGAGCCGAACATCAGACGATCCGGGCCGAACTCGTCCACCGCGACGTCGACGAAGGGCGCCAGGTCGGCCGGTGCCCAGCCCGGCGTGGCCTCGGTGACCAGGCCGGACAGCTTGGCGGTGACGTTGGCGTTCGCGGCGAGCGCGGCGAGCGGGTCGCGCCAGCTCCGCAGCCCCGCCGCGCCCTGGTCGATCCGGGGCTTGCCGAGGTGGTCGAGCACGAGGCGCAGCCCGGGGACCGCGCGCGCGGCCCGGGCCGCCGCCGGCAACTGGTCGGCGCGGATCACCAGGTCGAACGCGAGGTCGGCGGCGGCGACCTCGGCGAGACCCCGCAGCACCTCGGGGCGGTCCAGATAGTCCGGGTCCGCCTTTCCCTGCACCTGGGAGCGCGCGCCGACGAGGAACTCGCCCCCGCGCAACCCCCGGTAGCGCGCGACGGTGGCCGCGACGTCGTCGGCCGCGACGTCGAGCCAGGCCACCACGCCGAGGATCGGCGGCGTGTCGGCGGCGTACCCGAGGAACTCGGGCGCCTCGTCGCGGTGGCACCGGCCGCCCTCGACAAGCACGGTGCCGTCCACGCCGGACGCGCTCAGCTCGGCGGTCAGGTCCGCCGGGGTGAAGGGACGGCGGATGGCGTCCAGCCCGGGCCCGTCGAGCCAGTCGTACCCGTGCTCGGGCCGCCACAGGTGGTGGTGCGCGTCGATGATCACGTGCGGGCCTCCTTCGCCGCGGCCCACCGCGCGCCGTCGGGGAACCGGTACGCGGCCCGCGAGGCGGCGAGCATCTCCGCGCTCATGCCCGGCGCCCGGGGCGCGTGGTAGCGGCCGTCCCGGACGACCACCGGGTCGGCGAAGTGCTCGTGCAGGTGGTCGACGTACTCGATGGCCCGGTCCTCGGTGCTGCCGCTGAGCGCGAGGAAGTCGAACATGGCCAGGTGCTGCACCAACTCGCACAGCCCCACCCCGCCGGCGTGCGGGCAGACCGGCGCCCCGAACTTCGCGGCGAGCAGCAGGATCGCCAGGTTCTCGTTGACGCCGGCGACCCGGCAGGCGTCGATCTGCACCACGTCGACGGCGCCGGCCTGCAACAACTGCTTGAACATCACCGCGTTGTGCGCGTGCTCGCCGGTGGCGACCTTCACCGGCGCCAGGGCGGTGCGGACGGCGGCGTGCCCGAGCACGTCGTCGGGCGAGGTCGGCTCCTCGATCCAGTACGGGTCGAACGGCGCGAGCGCGCGCATCCACCGGATCGCCTCCGGCACGCCCCAGACCTGGTTGGCGTCGACCGCGATGCGGACGTCCGGCCCGACGGTCTGCCGGGCGATGCCCAGGCGGCGGACGTCCTCGCCGAGGTCGGCGCCGACCTTGAGCTTGATCAGGCGGAATCCGGCGTCGACCGCCTCCTTGCAGAGCCGGGCCAGCTTGTCGTCGTCGTAACCGAGCCAGCCCGGTGTGGTGGTGTAGGCCGGGTAGCCCTCGGACAGCAGCCGGCGCTCCCGCTCGGCGCGTCCGTCCCGGGCGGCCCGGAGCAGCCCCAGCGCGTCCTCCTCGGTGAGGGCGTCGCGCAGGTAGCGGAAGTCGACCTGCGCCACCACCTGTTCCGGGGTGAGGTCGGCGAGCAGCCGCCACAGTGGCTTGCCGGCGCGCCGGGCGGCGAGATCCCACACCGCGTTGACCAGGCCGCCGGCGGCCATGTGCACGACCCCCTTCTCCGGGCCCAGCCAGCGCATCTGGCTGTCGCCGACGAGCCGGCGGGCGAGCGCGCCGGGGTCGGCGAGGAGCCGGTCGACCGGCTCACCGACCACCATCGGCGCGAGTGACCGCAGCGCCGCGACCACGAGCTCGGTGCCCCGCCCGACGGTGAACACCAGGCCGTGACCCTCGGCGCCGGCCGAGGTGCGCAGGAGCAGGTAGGCGGCCGAGTAGTCGGGGAAGGGGTTCATCGCGTCCGACCCGTCGCGCTGGCGGGACGTCGGGAACCGTACGTCGATGGCTTCTACGGACGTGATGCGCTCGCTCAACGGGTCTCCTGGGGTCGGACGGTCTCAGGTCTGTGCCTTGCCACCGGTGATGCGGGAGACCACCAGGGCCACCAGGATGACGGTGCCGTTGAGGAAGTTGGTCCACTGCGCGGGCACCCCGGCCAGGGTCAGCACATTTATGATCATGAAGAGCAGCAGGACGCCGGTGAAGGCGCCGAAGACGCTGCCCCGGCCGCCGTTGAGGCTGACACCGCCGATCACCGCGGCGGCGAAGACCTGGAAGATCGCGCCACTGCCCTGGGCGGCCGGCACCGCCGCGAGTCGACCGCTGATCAGCAGACCGGCCAGCGCGGCGAGGACACTCGCCACGATCAGGGCGATCCACAGCACCCGGTCGGTGCGGATGCCCGCGGCCCGGGCCGCATCGGTGTTGCCGCCGATCGCGTAGAGCGCCCGACCGGCGCGGGTGAAGCCGAGGACGACCACTCCGGCGGCGAACAGCAGCAGCGACACCCAGATGGACGCCGGCACCCCGAGCCAGGTGGTGGAGCCGAGGTACGTCATCGACTCCGGCAGCGCGAAGAAGGTCTGCCCGCCGGAGATGCCGGTGAGCAGGCCGCGCAGGACGATGAGCATGCCCAGCGTGACGACGAACCCGTTCAGCCCGAAGCGCACGATGAGCAGCCCGTTGAACGCGCCGACGAGCGCGCCGACGAGCAGGACCACCGGCACCGCCCAGGCGCCGGGCAGCAGATCCAGCCCCAGCCCTCGGGTGAGCGCCGGGTCGACGGTCAGCCAGGCCGCGATGCCAGGCGCGAGGCCGAAGGTGGACTCCAACGACAGGTCCATCTTGCCGGCGATCAGCACGATCGTCTGGGCGAGGACCACGATGGCGATCTCCGACATGCTCTGCAGCACGTTGATGATGTTGTCGGGGCTGAGGAAGACCGGGCTGACGACCCACCCGACGATCGCGACCGCGACGATCGCCGGCACCAGGGCCAGGTCGCGGAGCCGGGCGACGGCCAGGCTCCGCGACGAGGGCGTCGGTGGCGACGCCGGCGGGGCCGGGGACGGGGTGGCGGCGGACAGCGTCTCAGACATGGTGGAGATCCACCCCTTCCATGGCGGCTACCAGGTCGTTGTCGCTCCAGTCGTGCGCCAGCTCGCCGACCACCCGGCCCTGGAACATGACGAGCACGCGATCACAGATCCGCAGGTCGTCGAGTTCGTCGGAGACGACGAGCACGGCCGCGCCGCGCCGGCGTACGCCCTCCACCACCCCGAGCAGCGTCTGCTTGGACCGCACGTCGACCCCGGCGGTCGGGGTGATGAGGACCAGCACCTTCGGCTCGCTGGCCAGGGCCCGGCCCATGACCACCTTCTGCTGGTTGCCGCCGGACAGGTCGGCGACCGGGACGTGCGGCCCGCCCGCCTTGACCGCCAGGTCGGCGATGGTCCGCCGGGCCAGCGCGTCGCGCCGCTCGGGGGAGATCAGCCCACGCCGGGCGATGCGGTCCGGCACGGTCATGGTGACGTTCTCCGCGATGGACAGCGACGGCACCAGGCCCTCCCGGTGCCGGTCCTGCGGCACCAACCCGACGCCGGCGGCGAGGGCGTCGGGCACACTGCCCGGCCGCACCGCGCGCCCGTCGACGTGCACCGTCCCGCCCGCGCGCCGGGCCAGCCCGACGATCGCCTCGGCGGCCTCGACCTTGCCGCTGCCACCGCCGCCGGCGAGACCGACCACCTCGCCGGCCCGGGCCTGCACCGACAGCTCGACGCCGGAGGCGGTGACCAGGTCGCGCACCGACAGGCGCACCGGCGCGTCGGCCGGCAGCGGCCGGTGGTCCGCCCGGGGCAACGTCACGTCCTCGCCGGTCATGGCCGCCACCAGCGCCGGGCGGCTCAGCTCGGCGACCGGCGCGGTGACGATGTGCCGGGCGTCGCGGAAGACCGTCACCTGGTCGCAGATGTCGTAGATCTCCTGGAGGTGGTGGCTGATGAACAGGAACGTGACCCCCTGGGCGCGCAGGTCCCGGATCCGGGTGAACAGCCGGCTGATGCCCGCGGCGTCGAGCTGCGCGGTCGGCTCGTCGAGGATGATGAACCGGGCGCCGAAGGAGAGCGCCCGGGCGATCTCCACGAACTGCCGTTGCTCCACCGACAGGGTCGAGGCGGGCCTGCGGACGTCCACCTCGACCGACCACGCCGCGAGCGTCCGCTCCGCCTCGCGGCGCAGGCGCGACCAGCGGATCAGCCCGTCCCGGCCTCGCGCGTGCCGGTTGAGGAACAGGTTCTCCGCGACGGTGAGCGTGGGGATGATGGTGGACTTCTGGTAGACGCAGGCCACCCGCCGCCGCCAGGCGTCGCGGTCACCGAGCGGCGGCGCGGGGCGGCCGTCGAACGCCACCGCCCCGCCGTCCGGGGCCTGCAACCCGGTGAGGATGCCGACGAGCGTCGACTTGCCGGCCCCGTTGCGCCCGACCAGCGCGTGCGTCTCACCGGCCCGGACCACGATGCCCGCGTCGGACAGGGCGACCGTCGAGCCGAAGCGCTTGGTGACGCGTACCGCCTCGACGACGGGCCGGCGCTCGCCTACCGGCCCGTCGTCGAGAGTCCGCGGGTCGGCGTTCATGCCTGGTTGCCCCACAGTGACCGGTCGTCGAACTTCAGCGTGGGCTGACCCCCGACCGGGGCGCCGTCGAGCGTCACGAGCGGCGCCGGGAGCTGGTCCTCCAGCAGCCCGTCCCGGACCTGGATGATGGTGCTGTCGTGGTCGGTGGGGCCGGGCTGGAACGTCTTTCCCTCGATCGCCGCCCGCACGTACTCCAGCCCGTACTTCGCGTACAGGTCGGCCGGCTGGCTGACGGTGGCGTCGATCAGCCCCTTGCCGATGTTCGTCAGCTCCTCCGGGATGCCGTCGTTGGAGACGACGAAGACGTGCTTCGGGTCGGTCGGCGGCACCTGGAGGCCCCGCTGCTTGAGGATCTGGAGCGTGCCCGACAGCGCGAACGACGACTGCATGTAGACGCCCCTGACGTCCGGGTCGGAGGCGAACCGGGTCTGCAACTTCGTCGCGGCCACGTCGGCCTTCCAGTCGGTGGCCTCGCCGAACACGGTGATGCCCGGGAAGTCCTTGCGCATGCACTCGCCGAACGCCTCGGTGCGGTCCCGACCGTTGATCGAGTCGAGGCCGCCCTGGAGCATCACGACCTTGCCCTTGCCACCGAGCTTGGTGCCGAGGAACTGGCAGGCCCGGGTGCCGTAGGCGCGGTTGTCGGCGCGGACGACCATGAAGACCTTGCCGGTGTCCGGCCGGGTGTCGATGGTGACCACCGGGATCTTCTTGCTCTCCAGCTGGCTCAGCGTCGGCGCGATGGCGGCGGTGTCCTGCGGCGCCATCACCACGCCCCGGACGCCCTGGCTCATGAACGTCTGGGCGTTGGAGATGAGGTTCGCGATGTCGTTCTGCGAGTTGGTGGTCTTCAGCTCGACCTTCAGCTCGGCACCGAACTGCGGCACATATCTGATGTACGAGTTCCAGAAGTCGGTGTCGGAGCGCGGGTAGTCGACGCCGACGAGGGGACGGGAGCCGTCCGATCCGCCGCCGGTCGTGCGGTCACCGCAGCCGGCCGCGGACACGACCGACGCGGCGAGCATCAGTGTCAGGCCCGCGCTCAGGAGAGCCCTACGGGTCATGGTGCTGCCTCCATCCTCCGGGGGAGTCGTCACGCGGTTCAGACGGCGGTGATCGTCCACTGCAGGTTGGCGCTGCCGTCCCAGGTCCACTGCTTGACCGGGGACCCGGAGGCGACCTGGCCGCCACCGTCGAGCACCAGGCCGGTCGCCCGGTTGGCGATCCGGTACCGCCCGTTGCCCTGGTCGGTGAGCTGCCACTGTTGGGTGTTGCCGCCGTTCCACGGCGCCTGTGCGGCGGCGACGCCGTTGCCGGTGCGGCCGAAGCCGTCGACGACCATGCCGTTGGTCCGGTTGACGATCCGGTGGTAGCCGGTGCCCAGGTCGACGAGCTGCCACTGAAGGTTGGGGCTGCCGTCCCAGCTCCACTGCTTGAGCGTGGACCCGGAGGCGACGTTGCCGCCGCTGTCCAGCGCGAGGCCGTTCGTCACGTTGGTGATCCGCCGCCAGGTGGTCGTGCTGCCGCCGCCCAACGCCGGGATCGGGCCGTTGAAGGTCAGCTTGAGCACGTACGCGGGCGCGCTGAACGGCGCCGCGGCCGAGGGCAGGGTGATCCGCAGGCCGCCGGTGTCCTGGCTCCGGGTGGGCAGGTTGACGTAGCTGCCGGCGGTGGACCCGAGCAGTTGCACGCCGGCCAGGCTGCTCAGGTCGATCCGGTTCGAGGCGAGCGTGGTGATGGTGACCGTGCTGCCCGGCCAGCCGAGCACGGTGGCGTACAGCACCCGGTTGTCCTTGCTGCGGGTGAACCGGATGTCCTGGGCGGTGCCGGCCCGCGGCGTGCTGAACGATCCGCCGCCCATCTGGGTCGGGCCCTCGCCGTACGTGGTCCAGGCCCGGGTGGCGTAGACGGACTCGCCGAAGCGGGCCAGGTAGTCGCCGATGCCGAGCAGGACGGTGCGCTGCCCGGCGGGGATGGTGCCGTCGGCCATCGGCGCGATGTTGAGCACCATGTTGCCGTTCTTGCTCACCCGGTCGAGCAGCGAGTGCAGCATCTGGTGGAGCGAGTAGTAGCCGATCCCCACCGTGTAGCACCAACTGGAGCTGCTGATGCTGTCGTCGGTGAGCCAGTAGGGCTGGCGCAGGGCGGCGGGACCGCCGCGCTCGTAGTCGAAGACCGTGCCGCCGAGGTCCAGGCCGTCCTTGTAGGTGGCGACGACCTCCTTGTCCCACGCCACCGCCCGGTTGTAGTAGTAGGCCAGGAACCGCAGCCGCTGCGCCTCGCTGATCCGGGTGAGGTTGAAGTCCTGCCAGATCATGTCCGGCTGGGCCTGGTCGATGACCTCGCGCAGCTTGTCGTACCAGAGCTGCTCCTGCGCGGCGGTGCCGAGCTGCCCGTAGAGCTTGCGCAGGCTGGCGTCGGACTGTTGCGGCGCCCACTGGTAGAACCCGGTGAAGTTGTACGCGTGGTGCATGGCGACCATGACCTTGAGGCCACGCGCGCGGATCGCGTCGGTGTGCAGGCGGAGCAGGTCGAGGCGGGGGCCCTTGGCCACCGAGTTCCACTCGTTGACCTGGCTGTTCCACATGGAGAAGCCGTCGTGGTGCTCGGCCACCGGGCCGGCGAAGCGCGCCCCGGCATCGGCGAACAACTGCGCCCACTCGTTCGGGTCGAAGTTGCCACCGGCGGACTTCAGCTTCGGGGCGAACTGGACGAGGTTGCCGGCCTTGTCGCGGGCTCCGTTGATGAAGTTGTGGTACGGCCAGGCAGACGGGTCGCCGTAGACGGCTTTGTGGTGGTTGTTCTCGTTCGAGCCGTTGTTGTACATGTTGCGCGGGTACCACTCGTTGGCGTACGCCGGAACGCTGAACGCGCCCCAGTGGAAGTAGACGCCGAACTTGGCGTCCTGGAACCATTCCGGCGCGGCCGGGTGTTGGCCGACCGACGCCCAGGTCTCGGCGTAGGAGGACGGGCCGGGGATGGCGGCGGCGGCGGACCCGGGGCGGAGGACGCCGCCGACGGCGATCGCGGCGCCGCTCGCGCCGAGGGCGGTCAGAATCGAGCGACGGGGGTAGTGCGGACGGGACATGGGGATCCCTCCAGAACACGGTGATGGTGTCTCAGACATCAGACGTTAAGCGTTTCCGGCAGGTAACGTCAATGATGGATTGAGGGAAAAGCCCGGTCATACATCTTATGTCTCACCGGTGAGCTGGACCATCGTGGTTAACGTTAACATCGACGATTCTAAAAGCATCGGAATCGGGCTCGTCGACGCGTCAGCGACTCCGCACGGTCGTCAGGTCCGCGAGCCCGGAGATGGTGAGCAGCGGCTCCAGCAACGGGCCGGCGACGAGCGCGATGCGCTCGGCGTGCGGGAACAGCACGGCCAGGCCGGCGCTGTCCAGATATTCGACCTCGGTCAGGTCCACCACCAGGGGCTTCCCGTCGGGCCGTAGGGCGTCGTCGAGCGCGGCGGCGAAGGAAGCCGCGTTGCTCAGGTCGATCTCGCCGACCGCGATCAGCACGCGCGCGCCATCGGGACCGCTGCTTGTGGTGAGCTTCAGGGCCGTGCTCATCGGATGATCCTTGCCTGCATGTCGACGGTCGTGCCGGTGGCTCCCGGCGTCACGGTGATGCTGTCCATGAGAGCACGCATGAGCGCCAGCCCCCGACCGCGACTCGGGTCGGCGGGCCGGTTCTGCTCCCGCCAGTGCCCGCTGTCGGTCACGCTCAGCCGCAGCGCGTCGGCGGTGGCGGCGGCGCGCAGCCGGATCCGGCCGCCGGGGCTGTCCCGGTGGCCGTGCTCGATCGCGTTGGCGCACGCCTCCCCGGCGGCCACCAGCACGTTGTAGGAGTACGCCGGCGCCAGCCCGCACCGGTCCAGCCACCCGCGCAGCGCGGTGCGGACCTCGGCCAGACGGGTCGACTCGGCGGGGAAGTCCAACTCCAGCGGACCCGGATGACGGTAGAGGAGCAGGGCCACGTCGTCGTCGTACCCGCCCGCCGGGGTGAGCCGCTCCATCACCTCGGTGGCCAGGGCCTCGACCGGGATGCTCCGACCCTCCTGGATCGCGGTGGTGGCCCGGTCGATGCCGGCGGTCAGCGGCTGGCGTCGGCGCTCGACGAGACCGTCGGTGTAGAGCATGAGCGTGGCCCGGGCCGGCACGACCGTCTCGGCCTCCGGGCGTTCCCGCCCGGTACGCACCGCGAGCGGCCGGGACCGACCCTGGTCGAGGAACCGGGGCGTGCCGTCGGCGTGCACCACGATGGCCGGTGGGTGCCCGGCGCTGGAGTAGCGCAGCAGCCCGGTGGCCGGGTCGAGGACACCGCAGAAGACGGTGGCGCACTGCGCGCCCGGCAGCAGGGCGGCGAACCGGTCCAGAGCCATCAGCGTCGGGGCGGGGCTGGCGTCCTGGAGCAGCAGCGCCCGACAGGCGCTGCGCAACTGCCCCATCACGGTGGCGGCCCGGAGGCCGTGGCCGACACAGTCGCCGACCACGATGCCGATCCGCCCGTCGGGCAACTCGACCGTGTCGTACCAGTCGCCGCCGACCTTGAGCGGCAGCGTGGCGGGGGAGTAGCGCACGGCGAAGCCGGCCGGCAACCGGGCCGGTCCGAGGATCGCCCGTTGCAGCGCCAGCGCGGTCTCGCGCTGCTGGTCGATCTGGTGCACGCGGT
This sequence comes from Micromonospora sp. WMMD975, assembly GCF_029581215.1. Classification (NCBI taxonomy): domain Bacteria; kingdom Bacillati; phylum Actinomycetota; class Actinomycetes; order Micromonosporales; family Micromonosporaceae; genus Micromonospora; species Micromonospora sp. WMMD975. Next base: position 2,894,164 of record NZ_CP120739.1, on the reverse strand, counting down.
GCAGGCCCTGACCGAGGTGGCCGGCGAGAAGCGCCAGCAACGTCTGGTCCTGCTCGGTGAAGGGCCGCTTCTCACCCAGGTCGATCCAGAGCCCCATGGTGCCGTACGGGTGCTCCACCGCGATGCCGGCACCGTGCGCCCGGGTCGCCACCGGAGTCAGCAGCGGCGTGTCCCGCAGCGCGAGCAGCGCCTGCCGGCGCTCGTCGGGCAGCGACTCCCAGCGCAGCGCGGGGTCGGTGGCGAGGACCTCGGGCACGGCGGCGTCACTGAAGACGGCGGTCACCACGCCGGCGGCCCGCCACAGCTTGCGCATCTCGTCCAGCGCCCCGTGCAGGGCGTCGGCCAGGTCGTCCGCCCGGGACAGGCGCACGCTCAGCCCGGCCAGGGCGGTCTCGCGTTGCACGGCGTAGTGCTCGGCGGTCACGTCGCGGAACGTCCCCACGATCACCCGGCGCCCGGTGTCCGGGTCGTCGACCTGGTTGAACGCCGCCGCGGTCCAGAGCCGGTGCCCGTTGCGGTGGGTCACCGGGATGGTGTAGCTGCCCCGGGGCTGGCCGATCAACTCCGAGAACGCGGCGGACACCTGACGGTGCGCCTCGGGCTCGGCGTCCGGGTCCGGCCACCACGGCTGCACCGGCCGGTACGGAAGACCCTCGGGACCGTAGCCCAGGATGTCGGTGAACGCCGCGTTGATCTCGACGACCGAGCCGTCGGAGTCGCAGACGAAGAACGCCTCCTGCAACGAGTCGACGAGCGCGGTGCGCCAGCGGGCGTGGTGGTTGCGCAGCCGGGCCAGCTCCACGTTCGCCCGCACCCGGGCCAGCAGCTCGGCGGCCGGGAACGGCTTGACCAGGTAGTCGTCGGCGCCGGCCTCCAGCCCCTCGATCGCGGCCTCCTGCCCGGCGCGGGCGGACAGCAGCAGCACCGGGGTGCCGGCCGTCCGGGTCTCGGCGCGCAACGCCGACACCAGTTGCAGGCCGTCGAGCCGGGGCATCATCACGTCGCTGACCACCAGGTCGGGCGTGTTGGTACGGGCGGCGTCGAGCGCGGCCTGCCCGTCCGCCACGGCCTGCACCCGGTGGCCGGCGGAGCGCAGCAGGCGGGTGAGATATTCCCGCATGTCGGCGTTGTCGTCGGCGATCAGGACCCGGGCCGGCGCCTGCCCGGGCATCGCCGGTGTCGGCCCGTCGACCGGCGGCGGGTCCGCCGGGACCATCTCGGCGGTCGGGTCGTCGGGCAGCCAGCGCAGCGCCTCCTGCACGAACGGCTCGGCGGACACCGTCGGCCGACCCGGGGCGGCCGGGGTGATCGCGTCGCCGGGCAGGTGGGCGGCGCCGAACGGCAGCCGGACCGTGAACTCCGTGCCGCGACCGGGCGCGCTGGTGGCGCTGATCGTGCCGCCGTGCAGGCCGATCAGCTCCTTGACCAGCGCCAGGCCGATCCCGCTGCCCTCGTCGGAGCGGGCCCGGGCGTTCTCGATCCGGTGGAACCGCTCGAACAGCCGGGGCATCTCGTCCTCGGCGACGCCGATGCCGGTGTCGACGACCCGCAGCACGGCCTGCCCGTCCTCGGCGCGCAGCACCACCCGTACGGCGCCGTGGAAGGTGAACTTCAACGCGTTGCTGAGCAGGTTGAGCACCACCTTCTCCCACATGGCCGGGTCGATGTGCACCGGCTGGGGCAGGGGCGGGCAGTCGACCTCGAACGCCAGGCCGGCGCGCTCGATCGCGGAGCGGAAGGCGCTGGCCAGGTCCGCGGTCACCGCGGCCAGGTCCACCGGCTGGTAGCGGGCCTGCATCCGGCCGGCTTCGATGCGGGAGAAGTCGAGCAGGCTGTTGACCAGCTTGCCCAGGCGCAGCCCGTTGCGGCGGATGGCCTCCAGCTCCTCGCGGACCGGCCCGTCGGCGTCCCGCAGCCGGCCGCGCAGCTCGTCCACCGGGCCCATGATCAGCGTGAGTGGGGTGCGGAACTCGTGGCTGATGTTGGAGAAGAACGCGGTCTTGGCCCGGTCCAGCTCGGCGAGTTCCTCGGCCCGCCGCTGCTGGGCCTGGTAGCTGCGGGCGCTGGCGATCCCGGTCGCCACGTGCCCGGCGGTCAGCTCCACGAACCCGCGGTAGCCGTCGTCGAGGGCCCGGTAGCGGTTGAGCCCGGCCACCAGGAAGCCGTACGGCGTGCCGCCCTGCTGGCGCAGCGGCACCAGCAGCGCCTCGGTCGGCGGGTCCGGCCAGCCGCCCGTCGGCAGGCCGGCGAACGCGTCGCCGTCGAGCGGCACCCGGACCGACTCCCCCTCGGTCAGGGCCCGGGCCGGCCAGAGCGCCCCGGGGTCGTCCGGCGACAGCGTCGCCGGGGCCGCCGGGTGATCGGCGGCGACGCCTGTCGCCTCCGCCAGTCGCGCGTCGCCGTCGTCGCCGAACAGGTACGTCAGCGTGAACGGCAGATCCTGCGGGTTACGCGCCAACTGGCGGCCGGCGAACGCGAGCGTCTCCTGCTCGGTGCGGATCACGCTCGGGTCCGAGCCGAGATCCCGCAGCGTGGCCATCCGCCGCTCGCCGATCACCCGCTCGGTCTCCTCGCTCACCACGCAGAGCATCCCGACCAGGGCGCCGTCGTCGTCGCGCAGCGGGCTGTAGGAGAACGTGTGGTAGGTCTCCTCACGGTAGTCGGAGCGCTCCAGGAACAACAGCAGCCCCTCGTCCCAGGTCGCCTCGCCGGTGCGCAGCACGGTGTCGATGCGCGGGCCGATGTCGTCCCAGATCTCCGCCCACACCTCGTTCGCCGGTCGGCCCAGCGCCCACGGATACTTGCGGCCCAGCGTGTCGCGCCGGTAGGCGGCGTTGCAGAAGAAGGTCAGCTCCGGTCCCCAGGCCATCCACATGGGGAAGCGGGAGGACAGCAGGATGCGTACCGCCGTGCGCAGGCTGTGCGGCCAGTCGCCGGGCTGCCCCAGCGGGTGGGCCGACCAGTCGACCCGGGCCAGGTCCGGGCCGATCTCACCGTCGACGGCGAACACGTCGGCACGTGCCCGCGGGTCGGTGCCAGCGCCGGTCATCGCCTGAGTCTCCCTCACCGTCTCGGGTCGTGCCCAATCAGCTCTCCGGGTGGGTCTTGCCCCGACGGCGTACCCGCCATGCCGCCGGCCGGCGTCGGGAGTGCCACAGTTCGGCCGTGCGGCCGGAGCGGCGGCCCGCTCGCGGACGTCCCCGCTGGCCGGGCGGGCCGCGCGGGCGCGTGGCTACCGGTCGGGCGGGTAGAGGGCGGCGGTGAGTTTACGGCTGCGGGTGCGGTGGCCGAGCACGTCGGTGCTGTCGACGAACTGGTCGATGGCGCCGGTCAACGGCAACGCGCGCAGGGCGGGGTCCTCGATGGCGTTGATCAGCGCCCGGGCGAAGCGTTCCGCGTGCAGGACGCGGAAGGGCCGGCCGTGGAAGTGCCGGGTACGCGGGTCGACCGGCGCGGTCAGGCCGAGGTCGTTGTGCCGGGCGGCGATGGTCTCGTAGGCGGTGACGAGGTGGCGCTCGCGGTCGCGCCAGTTGTCGGCGCCCAGGGCGGCGGCCAGCGTGGCGGCGAGCTGGTCGTTGTCGGGGAGGCGGGCGAAGGCGGTGCCGAGCCACTTGCTGTAGGGCGGGTAGGTCCGGTCGATCAGCAGGCGTAGCCGCATGAGGTCGCGGACGAGGCGGGCGGCCACGACCGCCGAGCCCAGTTCGTCACCGACCTCGCCGCAGCGGCCGACGAACGGTTCCTCCTGGCTGACGCGCTGCCACTGGCAGGCCAGCACGTAGCGCCACACGTCGTCGGGATACCAGGCCAGCGCGCGTCGCGCCGCGGCCAGGACGCCGAGTCCGTCGTGGTGCACGGCGCCGGCGGTGACCTCGGCCAGGGTCTGGGTGGGAGTGGCAAGCCAGTCCTCCGGTGTGACGCCGCTCAGCGGGTCGAAGCCGAGGTGGCCGGTCAGCCAGTCGCCGAACTCGGCGATCACGACGCCGTGCTGGACGGGCCCGGTGGTGTGTCGCAGGTGCCGGGTGCCGTGCCCGGTGCGGACCAGGCTGGTGGGATAGCCGGCGATCGTGGCGGGCAGCCGCTCGCCGAGCAGGTGGTCGACCCGGGCGCCGTGGCGGGCGAGGTCATCGGCGGTGAGGAACAGGTGCAGTCGCGGACCCCAGTCGTGGTCGGTGGACCGCCGGGTGTCGAAGCCGAGGACCTCGGACCCGGTGCCGATCAACGCCGCGCTGTAGGTGAGGTCGGGCAGGTGACGAGAGAACAGGGGCCGGACCGCGTCGTCGTGAAGCCGGCGGGACAGCTCGACGCCGGGCATGAAGTCCACGGGCACGCTCGGCATTCTCGCAACGCGGACCGGCTGCCGGTGACGGATTTTCGCCGCTCCTCGTCGGAGGCCGACCGCGCCGCACACGGCAAGGCCGCGCCGCACACGGCAAAGGCCGCGCCGCACACGGCAAAGGCCGCGCCGCACACGGCAAAGGCAGGGAGACCACTCCCTGCCACCTCTAACGTATATCGCACCCCGGGTCTTGCGGCAAGACCCGGGTGGTGCCGCAGAATCGTCGGCCGGACGCGGTTCACCTGGGAAAACGGGGGCACGGAATGACCGGACGCTATGTGGTCGGATTCGACGAGATCGATGAGGGGCAGGTCGCCGTCGTCGGCGGCAAGGGCGCGCATCTCGGGGCGCTGTCCCGGACGGACGGGGTGAGCGTGCCCGCCGGCTGCTGCGTGACCACCGACGCCTTCCGGCGGGCCATGGCCGAGGTGCCGGCGCTCGACGACCGGCTCGACCAGCTCTGCCGCACGCGGCCGGACGACCGGGAGACCATCCGCACGATCAGCGCGGAGATCCGCCGCGTCGTCGAGGGCCTCGGCGTTCCCGACGACGTCGCGGCGGCGATCACCCGCGCCCTGGCCGACCTCGGCGAGCACGCCGCCTACGCGGTCCGGTCCAGCGCCACCGCGGAGGACCTGCCGACGGCGTCGTTCGCCGGGCAGCAGGACACCTACCTCAACGTGGTGGGTCCGGCCGCGATCCGCACCCACGTCGCCCGGTGCTGGGCGTCGCTGTTCACCGAGCGGGCGGTGACCTACCGCCTCCGTAACGGCATCGACCACCGCTCCGTGCGGATGGCCGTGGTGGTGCAGCGGATGGTCCTGCCGGAGGCGGCCGGGATCCTGTTCACCGCCGACCCGGTCACCGGCAACCGGAAGGTCGCCTCGGTGGACGCCGGCGTCGGCCTCGGCGAGGCGCTGGCCTCGGGGCTGGTGAACCCGGATGTGTTCACGGTGCGTGACGGCGCGATCGAGCGCCGGACGATCGCCGTCAAGCGGCGGGCCGTACGCGCCGTGCCCGGTGGCGGCACGCGGATCGAGACGATCGACCCGGCCCGCCAGGAGCGGCCCGCGCTCACCGACGCGCAGGTCCTGAGGCTGGTCCGGCTCGGCCGGTTGATCGAGGCCCGGTTCGGTCGCCCGCAGGACATCGAGTGGGGTCTGGTCGACGGCGACTTCCAGATCCTCCAGAGCCGGCCGATCACCACGCTGTTCCCCGTCCCGGCCGTCGACGACGGACAGAACCACGTCTACCTGTCGGTCGGTCACCAGCAGATGATGACCGACGCGATGAAGCCGCTGGGCCTGTCGATGTGGCAGCTGACCGCCATGGCGCCCATGCGTTCCGCCGGCGGCCGGCTGTTCGTCGACGCCACCCGGCACCTGGCGACGCCCGCCGGCCGCGCCGCCTTCCTGGACCTCATGACGCGGTCCGATCCGCTGACCCGGGACGCGCTGGAGACGATCCTGGAACGTGGTGACTTCGTGCCGACGGTGCCGGACGCGGGTCCCGCCGGTCCGCCGGCCGGTCTGCCGCCGGCGACGATCGAGACGGATCCGGCCATCGTCACGGCGCTGATCGAGGGCAGCCAGGACAGCCTCGCCGCGTTGCGGCGCGACATCCGGACCCGGTCCGGGCCCGCGTTGTTCGACTTCCTGACCGAGGCGTTCGAGGAGCACAAGCGGGTGCTCACCGATCCACTGAGCATTCAGGCGATCATGGCGGGCATGGAAGCCACCTGGTGGCTCAACGACAAGCTGGGGGAGTGGCTGGGCGAGCCCAACGCGGCCGACACGCTCACGCTGTCCGCCCCCGGCAACGTCACCTCGGAGATGGGGCTGGCGCTGCTCGACGTCGCCGACGTCATCCGTCCGTACCCCGAGGTGGTGGCGTTCCTGCGCGACGCCGGCGGGGGCGGCTTCCTGGACGAGCTGCCGAAGCTCCCCGGCGGGGTCGAGGCGCGCGACGCCATCTCGGCCTACCTGGACCGGTACGGCATGCGCTGCGTCGGCGAGATCGACATCACCAGGCCGCGGTGGAGCGAGCGGCCGGACACCCTCGTACCGCTGATCCTCGACCACGTCCGGAACTTCGCGCCCGGGGCCGCCGCGCGGCGCTTCGAGCAGGGCCGGCGGGCGGCGGAGCGGAAGGCCCGGGAGGTGCTGGCGCGACTGCGGGCGTTGCCGGACGGGGCGGAGAAGGCCGACCAGGCGCGGCGGATGATCGACCGGGTCCGGACCTTCATCGGCTACCGGGAGTATCCGAAGTACGGCATCGTGAGCCGCTACCTCGTCTACAAGCAGGCGCTGATGGCGGAGGCCGACACGCTGGTGCGCGCCGGCGTGCTGGCCGACCGGGAGGACGTCTTCTTCCTGACCTTCCCGGAGTTCCGCGACGCCGTGCGCACGCGGCGGGTGGACCGGCGGTTGATCCGCGAGCGCGCGGACGCGTTCCGGACCCACCAGGCGCTGACGCCACCCCGGGTGCTCACCTCCGACGGCGAGGCGGTCACCGGGGCGTACCGTCGTGACGACGTGCCGAGCGGCGCCCTGGCCGGCCTGCCGGTCTCGCACGGGACGGTCGAGGGGCGGGCGCGGGTCGTCCTGGACCTGGCCCGGGCCGACCTCGACCCGGGCGACATCCTCGTCACGGCCCACACCGACCCCAGTTGGACGCCGCTGTTCGTCGCCGTGGCCGGCCTGGTCACGGAGGTGGGCGGCCAGATGACCCACGGCGCGGTGATCGCCCGGGAGTACGGCCTGCCGGCTGTGGTGAACGTGCCGGGGGCCACCCGGCTGATCCGGGACGGCCAGCGGATCCGGGTGCACGGCTCCGGCGGGTACGTCGAGCTGCTGTCCTGACCCCGGTCCGGTGGGACCCGGCCGTCGCCTCCCCCGCCCGGGAGGCGACGGCCGGGTCGGCTCAGCGGTAACCCGCGGCCACGACGTTGGCCTGGACCGCGTTCTCGGTCGCGTCCGAGGGATAACCGGCCACCATGGCCCCCTCGTAGAAGGTGCCGACGCTCTGGTTCCGGTTGTCGATGCAGCAGTCGCCGCCGCTGCCCAGGATGATCGCGCCCTGCTTCTTCATCGGGCTGTAGCCGGGGGGCAGCGATCCGTCGTAGAGGGTGTAGAGGTTGCCGGACTGGGCGTTGCTGCCCTTGATGGCGAAGCGCGACGTGCCGTTGTTCTTCAGCGTGGCGGTGACGAACTTGCTGGTGAAGGCGCGTTGGTTGGGGTTCCAGGACTGGCTGCCGCCGGGGTAGAGGCCCCATTCCAGGTCGGCCTGCACCCAGGGGCCGCTGCCGGAGCAGCCGCCGAACCAGCAGCTGGTGCTGAAGTTGATCGCGTCCATCGCCCCGGCCCCGTCGGCCCGGCGGGTGGTCTCGCTGTTGCCGTAGTCGAAGCAGCAGCCGCTGTTGACGTGGGTGCCGCTGGTGACCATGTACATGCCCTCGGGCGCGCTGCCGGTGGGGATGCCGGTGTCCCGGCCGTTCCGCCAGTAGCTGCTGTTGCCGGGGATGAACAGCGAGTACGCCTTGGCCCCGCCGACCGTGATCGACTCGCGGTTCGCCACGGCCGGTTGGACCGCGCCGCCGATGCCGCCGGAGCCCTGGTAGCCGAGGTTGTTGCCCCGGGTCGTCTGGTCGTAGATCCAGGTGATGACGCATGTGGTGTTGGCGCAGAAGGAGTCCTGCGCGGCGGCGTTGGCGGGGCCGCCGGCGCTGACCGTGGTGATGTCGCGGGTGGTGTTGTCGGAGGAACGGCGGACCTGGTAGAGCCGGCCGCTGTAGGCGCGGAAGAGCGCGCGGGTGGTGCTGTGCGCGGCGACGCAGGGGGTGCCGCCGGCGGCGTAGATGTCGCAGGGGCCGTTGGCGGTCGGCGGCGGCGTGGTGGGTGGTGGCGTCGTGGGCGGGGCACTGGTCGGTGGCGTCGACGTCGGTGGCGTTGTCGTCGGTGGGGTGCTGACGCCGCCGGTGCAGGTGGTGCCGTTGAGGGCGAAGCTTGTGGGTGCGGGGTTGCTGCCGGTGGCGGCGCCGTTGAAGCCGAAGTTGGTGCTGCCGCCGGTGGGGATGGCGCCGTTGTAGGAGACGTTGGCGGCGGTGACGGCGGCGCCGGTCTGGGTGAGGGTGGTGTTCCAGTACTGGGTGACGGTCTGTCCGGCGGTGAAGTTCCAGGTCAGACGCCAGCTGCTGACGGGGTCGCCGAGGTTGGTGACGGTGACGTTGGCGCCGAAGCCGCCGGGCCAGGACGAGGAGACGGTGTAGGTGACGGAGCAGCCGGCCGCGGCGGCGGACGCGAGCTGGGTGCCGGTGAGGCCGGCGGTGAGGGTGAGCGCGGCGGCGGCGGCGATCGACGCCCAGCGTCGGCGGGAACGGCTGGTGAGTGGCACGGGGACCTCCCGGTCCGTGAGGGGGACGGCACGCCCGGCTGACCACGGTTGACGCTCACGTGCGTCGGTCCGATGTGGATCGCGCTCCGGAGGCGGCCGGGTGTCGACCCCGGCGGCCCGTCAGCCATGCGCGTCGAACGGCACCGGTCTGCCCTGGACCGGCGGTGGTGCGAGGTGGCAAGCTCCCGGCGGCCTCTCCGGGAGGCCCGCTCATCTATGTTTGCGTTAACATTGCATGGATGTCAACGGCGCGCCGCGCCGGGCGTCGCCGGTCAGCGCGGCGCCGTGGCCCTCGGCGGCCAGGCGGCCGGAATGCGCTCCAGCACCCCACCGGCGAACACCTCGCGCAGCCCGAGCGGCTTCAGGTGGACATATCCGATGTGGCAGTCGCAGACCGCGTTGCCGCACGCCCGCGGTCGCAGCGCGGCCCGCCACGACCCGTCGTAGAGGTTGCCGATCGGCTCGGCGATGAAGTGGCAGCGCCGAACCGTGCCGTCGCCGAGCACCGAGACGGCCGTCTCGCCGGCGTGGCAGGGCTGCCCGAGGGACAGGTGCGGGCGGACGCTGTGACCGAAGTGCGGGTCCAGGGCGGTCCACACCGCCTCCTCGTCGGCGGTGTAACGGCGCCCCTCGGCCGCGTTGACCCACAGGTAGACGGCGGGCGGCAACGCGGCGCGCAGCGCCCGCGCCTCGTCGAGGTGCTCCGGCAGGCCGACGACCCCGACCGAGTAGCGGATGCCCAACTCGGCCAGGCGCGCGCAGCGACGCAGGAACCGCGCCCGGTCGACCTGCCCCGGATGGTAGGTCGTCCACAACGCCGCCGCGCCGGCGTCGGCGTCGGCCAGCCAGTCGACCCGGGCCGCCAGGTTGGTCTGCACCACCACCCGGTCGACGTGCGGCAGGTGGGACAGCGACACCATCGCGTCCCGGTACCACCTGCGGGTCAGCGCCTCGCCCCAGGGCGTGAACAGCACCGACAGCCGCACGTCGGTGGTCGCGGCGACCCAGTCGGTGAAGCGGGCCAGCGCCGCCCGGTCGGCGCGCAGCAGCTCCGGCGGATCGCGCCGCTTGGCGAACGGGCAGTACGGGCAGTCGTAGTTGCAGCTCGCCAACGGCCCCCGATAGAGGATGGACAGGTTCACCGCAGCGCGTACCCGGTCATCGCGTGCCGCACCTCGGCGGAGGTGAGCCACGGGCCGACGGCGTCGGAGCGGGCCAACCCGGCGGCGGTGAGCCGCAGCCCCCCGTCGGTGGCCCAGCCCCGCTCGACGAGCCGGCCGAGCTGCGGGAAGTCCTCGGACGGCGGGCGGCCGAAGCGGGCCCGGTAGGCGGCGGCGTCGACGCCCTCGGCGCGCAGCAGCGAGGTCAACAGCCAGCGGCGGCGCTGCTCCGCGCCGTCGAGGCGGAACCCGAACTCGGCGTGCGCGAGATCCGCGGCGGGGCGGGCGAGGTAGTCGTCGAGCACCGCGCGTACCTGCGTGACGCTCACCGCGTAGTCGAAGGAGTAGTGCAGCGCCGTGGTGTAGGAACGGGCGCCGCAGCCCAGGCCGACCATGCCGTCGTCCTGGCAGCAGTAGCCCGGGCCGTCCGGCGTCGGCGCGTCGGCGCGGCGGAACTGACGCATCGACTCCTGCCGGTAGCCGGCCGCGCCGAGCGTCTCCACCGCCTGCCGGTAGAGCGCCAGCCGCTGGGCGTCCCAGTCGGCGCGGGCGTGCGCGCGTCGCCCCAGGCCGGTCAGCGGCCGGACGTAGAGCGGGTAGAGGAACAACTCCTCCGGCTGCCAGGCCAGCGCCGCGTCCAGGCTCTGCCGCCACGTGTCGGCGGTCTGCCCGTCGATGCCGTAGATCAGGTCGATGTTGAGCACCGGGAACCGGGCCGCGCGGATCGCGGCCAGCGCCGCCTCCACCTCGACCCGGCGTTGCGGCCGGCCGGCGGCGCGCGCCTCCACGTCGAGGAAGCTCTGCACGCCGATGCTCACCCGGGTGGCGCCGTGCGCGGCGAGCACCGCGAGCCGGTCCGGGGTCGCGGTGGCCGGCGATGTCTCGACCGACAGCGGTACGCCCGGCAGGCCGGCGCCGAGCGTGCCGGTGGCGATGGCGAACAGCTCGGTCAACTCGTCGGCGGTGAGGTAGGTGGGGGTGCCGCCGCCGAACGCCGCGCGCGCGAACCCGGCGTCGTCGCCGAGCGCCTCGGCGACCTGCCCGGCCTGCCGGCGGAGCTGCCGCAGGTAGGCGGTGACCTGCTCGGCCGGCGCGTTGGCGCGGGTGAACAGGTTGCAGAAGCCGCACCGCATCTCGCAGAACGGCACGTGCAGGTAGAGGAAGAGCGCCTCGCGTGCCTCGGCTCGCCACACGTCGGCCAGCCGGGGCCGGGGACGCAGCGGCCGGTAGGAGGTCTTGTGCGGGTAGGCGTAGAGGTACTGCTGGTAGGCGGAGCCGTCGAGGCTCGGATCGGTGCTTGTCACCATGCTCCCGGGTGCAGGACGAAATCGGCGTAGGGGACGGTCCACACCACGTCGTGGCCGATCCGGTGACCGGTGTGGCCGTCCTCCCCGTACGCGGTGCCGTGGTCGGAGCAGACGATCGCGAACACCGGGCGGCCCCGGCCGGTCACCAGGTGGAACAGCCGGTCGACGCGCCCGTCCACGTATTCCAGCGCGGCGGCGTGGGTGGCCCGGCTGTCGGCTTCGGCGCCGGGCAGGTGGTGCCGGTTGGGCTGGTGCAGCGCGGCGACGTTGAGGAAGGTGAACAGCGGGCGGCCGGCCGGCAGCCGGGTCAGCACCTCACCCAGCCGGTCGAGCTGCGCGTCCAGGCAGGTGGGGGACGTGACCCCGAACTCCGGCTCCCAGTGCGCCTCGGCGAACAGGTCGGGCAGCGCCGACCCCAGCGGGCTGCGCCGGTTGAAGAAGCCCACCCCGCCCAGGCAGAGCGTGTGGTAGCCGGCGCCGGTGAGCGCGGTCGGCAGGTCCGCCGCGTCGAACACCCAGGTGTCGGCGCCGGCGGTCTCGCTGCCGGGGAACGCCGCCGCGTACCGCCGCTCGTGCCGCCCCGGCACGGTCGGGGTGGGCAGGAAACCGGCGAAGAAGGCGTGGTGGGCGGCGTAGGTGAAGCTGGCGGGGGAGTGCCGCCGCTCCCACCGGCCGCCGGGCAGCGCCCGCGCCAGCCGTGGCGTGCGCCCGGCCGCGGCCAGCTCGGCCGCCACGTCGTAACGCAACGTGTCGAGCGTGACCAGGAGCAGGTCGTGGCTGCCGATCAGGCCGCGCACCCGGCCACCTCCGCCCGCCACTGCCGCCATCGGCCGCTTGTCAGCGCGTGCACCTGCTCGGCGTAGCTGTCCCGGCCGTCGGTGACCACGCCGGGCAGCAGGTCGCCGAAGGCGTTGGCCTCGGCGACGGCGTGCCGGCGCCACCCGGTGCGGAACATCAGGTCGACACCGACGTGCAGCGAGCCGGCGAAGCAGGCGGCCACCCGCTCGCAGGTCTCCATCGCCGCGGACCAGGCCGCCGGCCCCGCCGCCGCCCGCAGCTCGGCGAGGTCGCCGCGCGCGTTGCCGAGGTGCAGGTTGGTCAGCGGCCCCCGGGCGGCGCGGACCACCGCGTGCGTGGGCCGGCCGGCGACCACGAGCACCCGCACGTCGACCACCCGGTCGCGCAGACCGGCCTTGGGCAGCCACCGCTCGACGTGCAGCCCGTCCGGCGCCAACTGGTCGACGATCGCGGCGACCGTCGACTCGTCGGTGAGGCGGCGCACCCGCAGTGAGTTGAACAGCCCGTCCGGGGTGGACTCGACAGTGGTGTCGGCCCGCACGCCGCGCGGGCCGACCGCCAGCGCGAGCACCCCGGCGGCCGACGAGCCGTGCGCCGGCTTGACGAACACCCGGGGCCAGCCGGCGGCGGCCATCGCGTCGCGCAGCGCGGCGTAGCCGGTGACCGGCGGCAGCGCGGCCGGCACCGGCACGCCGGCCGCCGACAGCACCGCGTGGCAGCGTCGCTTGTCGCACAGCGTCGCGACGTCCGCCGGCGCGTTGAGCAGCTCCGCGCCGCCGGCGGCGACCCGGGCGAGGCCGGCGACCAGACCGGCGTACGCGCCGGCGAGGCCGACCAGCTCACCGTGGCGGGCGGCGGTGGGCGCACCCCGCAGCAGCCGGTCGACCGTCGGGTCCTCGCCCGCCGAGTCCACCCGGACCACCGCGCCGGCCGGCGGGGGCGCGGCCCCGGTCAGCACGTCGGCCCAGGGGAGCACGTCGGGGGCGGGCAGGCCCGCGCCGCACACCGCCCGGGTGAACATCGCCACCCGGCGGTTGGCGGGGTTACCCACGACGGTCAGCCGCATGTCACAGGCGTTTCCGCTCGCGCGGGCGGCGGCCGGCGGCGGTCATTCCCCGACCGCGGTGAAGTAGTAGAACCGGCCGTCGTGCTTGTCGGCGGTCTGCGGGTCGGAGACGTCCACCTCGACGCCCGGCAGCGCGGCGACCACCGACGCGGCCACCTCGTCGGACAGGAAGTGGTGGTGCAGGTCGAGCCGGCGCAGGTGGGTCAGCGGCCGACCGGCCAGCAGCGCCGCCGCGCCGGTGTCGCCCAGCACGCCCATGGACAGGTCGAGGACGTCCAACCGGTCGACGACCGGCGCGTCGGCCACCGCGGCGGCGATCGCGTCGGCGTGCTCCGCGTTGCACAACGCGAGGTGCCGCAGCGCCGGGAGCCGGTCGCCGGCCAGCACCGCCGCCAGGTCGTCGACGCTGGCGTCACCGCCGTAGTCGGCGACGCCGAGCCACAGGTCGAGCCGGTGCAGCGCCGGCAGGTCGCACTCCCCGACCGCGCGCACCACCGTGCCCGGCAGGCCGCCCGACTCGATGCGCAGCTCGCGCAGCCCGGTGTGCCGGACCGGCTCCAGCCGCAGGCCCTGGGCGCCGCGGATGCCCAGCACCTCCAGCGCCGGGCAGGCCGCCAGCAGCGGGGTGACGTCCCCGTGGGTGAGCCAGGAGATCTCGCACTGCTCGGCGACCAGGTCGGCGAGGAACAGCGCCCGCAGCCCGGTCCACCGCCGCGCCGCGTCGACAAGCACGTCCACCGGCAACGGGCGTTCGTACGCCTCGCCCCACTCGCCCACCACCACGGCCCGCACCGCCTCCGCCGGCACCTCGTCCAGCATGGCGGCGAGCAGGCCGGCGAACTCGGCCGGATCGGCGTCGAACTCCTCGACCTCCAGCCGCCAGGCGACGGCGGACGGATCCGCCGGCAGCGGGGCCCCCGGTGTGAACGGCAGCACCGGCAACCCGGCGAACGACGAGACGTGAGAGTTGATCACACCAACCTCCGGTGCGGCAGCGGCAAGGGCGGCGGAACCGTAACAGGCTGCCCCGACACGATTGTCGGCCGACCATCGGCGGGCGCACGAGGGCGCACACCCGTGACGCCGGACTTGACGCGGGGCATGTTATCGCTCACAGTCGATGGCAGGGCATCCGCAGCACAGGCTCTCCGGGCGAGCCGCGCTGGTCGTGTCACCACCGCTGTAACCCGGAAGAGGAATCCTGCATGAGACCCACGAGAGCCCTGCTGTCCACCGGCCTGCTGGCCGGGGTGCTCGCCGCCGGCATGGCGGTGGCCCTGGCCCCCACCGCCAGCGCCGGCACCACCCTGCGCGCGTCGGCGGCCGAGAAGGGCCGCTACTTCGGCGCGGCGGTCGCCACCAACAAGCTGTCCGACAACACGTACGTGACGGTGCTGAACCGTGAGTTCAACTCCGTGGTGGCCGAGAACGAGATGAAGTGGGACGCCACCGAGTCCCAGCAGGGGCGGTTCAACTACTCCGGCGGCGACCGGTTGGTCAGCCACGCCCGGGCGAACGGGATGAGCGTCCGCGGCCACGCCCTGCTCTGGCACCAGCAGCAGCCGGGCTGGGCGCAGGGCATGTCCGGCTCCGCGTTGCGCAACGCGGCGATCAACCACGTCACCCAGGTGGCCACCCACTTCAAGGGCCAGATCTACGCCTGGGACGTGGTGAACGAGGCGTTCGCCGACGGCGGCAGCGGTGGGCGTCGCGACTCCAACCTCCAGCGCACCGGCAACGACTGGATCGAGGCGGCCTTCCGGGCCGCGCGGGCCGCCGACCCGGGCGCGAAGCTCTGCTACAACGACTACAACACCGACGGCATCAACGCGAAGTCGACGGGCGTCTACAACATGGTGCGGGACTTCAAGTCCCGTGGCGTGCCGATCGACTGCGTCGGCTTCCAGTCGCACCTGGGCACCACGATCCCCGGTGACTACCAGGCCAACCTCCAGCGCTTCGCCGACCTCGGCGTGGACGTGCAGATCACCGAGCTGGACGTGATGACCGGCGGGAACCAGGCCAACATCTTTGGCACGGTCACCCGCTCCTGCCTGGCGGTGTCGCGTTGCACCGGCATCACCGTGTGGGGCGTGCGGGACTGCGACTCGTGGCGTGGCTCGGACAACGCGCTGCTCTTCGACTGCTCCGGCAACAAGAAGGCCGCGTACACGTCGGTGCTGAACGCGCTGAACGCGGGCGGCACCAACACGCCGCCGCCGAACACGACCACGCCGCCGCCGCCGAACCAGACCACGCCGCCGCCGAGCAGTGGTGGTTGTTCGGCGTCGGTGACGCTGAACTCGTGGACCGGTGGTTTCGTGGCTTCGGTGAAGGTGACGGCCGGTTCCGGTGGTACCCGGGGTTGGACGGTCAGCCTGACGTTGCCGGGTGGCGCGAGTGTCACCAACACGTGGAGCGCGACCGCCAGTGGCAGCACCGGCACGGTGCGGTTCGCGAACGTGGACTACAACGGCCAGCTCGGCGCCGGCCAGAGCGCCGAGTTCGGGTTCCAGGGCAACGGCAGCGCGTCGGGCATCACGCCCACCTGCTCCGCCAGCTGATCCACCCGCCGGCCCGGCCCACGTCACCGTGGGCCGGGCCGGCGGCCTCCGTCCGTACCCCACCATGGAGGAACCGCCGATGAGAGCGAAGATCGCGCTGCTCGCGGCCGTGCTGGCGACGGTCCTGACGACGGCGGTCGCCGTCGTCACCGCCGCCGGCCCGGCGTCCGCCGCCGCGCTCACCCAGGTCACCAACTTCGGCACCAACCCGACGAACCTTCAGATGCACCTGTACGTGCCGGACCGGCTCCCGGCCCGGCCGGCCCTGCTGCTGGTCCTGCACTACTGCACCGGCAGCGGTCCGGCGATGCACACCGGTTCCGGCTACAGCCCGTTGGCCGACCGCTACGGGTTCATCGTGATCTACCCGTCGGTCACCCGCAGCAGCAAGTGCTGGGACGTGTCGTCGCCGCAGGCGCTGCGGCGCGGCGGCGGCAGCGACCCGGTCGGTCTCAAGTCGATGATCGACTACGTGACGAGCCGCTACCCGGTCGACCCGGCCCGCATCGGCGTCGCCGGCGCGTCGTCCGGCGCGATGATGACCAACGTGATGGCCGGCGTGTACCCGGACGTGTTCCACGCCGGGGTCAGCTCGTCCGGTGTGCCGTACGGCTGCTTCGCCACCACCAACGGCTCGGAGTGGAACAGCGACTGCTCCGGCGGGCGGATCACCAAGACCCCGCAGCAGTGGGGCGACCTGGTCCGCAACGCCTACCCCGGTTACACCGGCCGGCGGCCCCGGATGCAGATCTGGCACGGCACCACGGACACCACGCTCAGCTACGTCAACTTCGGCGAGCAGATCAAGCAGTGGACGAACGTGCTGGGCGTGTCGCAGACGCCGAGCATGACCGACTATCCGCAGGCCAGCGCCACCCGGACCCGCTACGGCGGCACCGGTGGCATGCCGCCGGTGGAGGCGATCAGCCTCCAGGGCTACGGCCACTCGATCCCGTTCGACGCCGCCCAGGCGGTGCGGTTCCTCGGTTTCGACGGCACCGGCGCGACCACGCCGCCGCCGAGCCCGACGACCCCGCCGCCGAGCCCGACCACGCCGCCGCCGAGTCCCACCACGCCGCCGCCGAGCACGACGTCCCCGCCGCCGAGCACGGGTGGTTGTTCGGCGTCGGTGTCGGTGAACTCGTGGACCGGTGGTTTCGTGGCTTCGGTGAAGGTGACGGCCGGTTCCGGTGGTACCCGGGGTTGGACGGTCAGCCTGACGTTGCCGGGTGGCGCGAGTGTCACCAACACGTGGAGCGCGACCGCCAGTGGCAGCACCGGCACGGTGCGGTTCGCGAACGTGGACTACAACGGCCAGCTCGGCGCCGGCCAGAGCGCCGAGTTCGGGTTCCAGGGCAACGGCAGCGCGTCGGGCCTGACCCCGACCTGCGCGGCTTCCTGAATCCACCGGCCCGTCGGGGCGGTGCGACGGCCCGTCGTCGCGCCGCCCCGCGGCTTCCTCTCCTCCGCACGGCGGTCTTGTTACGAGAACGAGACATGCGCGTTTCGCCCGATCGGTTGACGTTGCAACTTGTGAGCGTTAACACTCGCCGGGAGGAATACCTGTGCGGTTCGTGGAGTACGTAGGGGAGAGGAAAGCTCGTGCGCAGACGATTTCTGGCCGCGCTGGGCGGCGTCGCGATCGCCGTCAGCATGGCCGCGTGCAGCGGTGACGGCGCGGGTGGCGGCGAGGACAAGAGCTCGGCCAAGCCCAGCGACCTGACGATCGGCGTGTCGATGCCGACCCAGACTTCGGAGCGGTGGATCGCCGACGGCAACTCGGTGAAGGAGAAGCTCCAGGCCAAGGGCTACAAGGTCGACCTGCAGTACGCCGGGGACGAGATCCCCACCCAGTCGCAGCAGATCGACCAGATGATCACGCAGGGCGCGGACGTGCTGGTGATCGCCCCGATCGACGGCACCGCGCTCAGCGGTCAGCTCCAGGCCGCCGCGGCGGCGAAGATCCCGGTCATCTCCTACGACCGGCTCATCCGCAACAGCCCCAACGTCGACTTCTACGTCAGCTTCGACAACTACAAGGTCGGCGTGGCGCAGGCCAACGCGCTCCTGGTCGGCCTCGGGCTGCAGAACAAGGACGGCTCGAAGGGCAGCGCGACCGGTCCGTTCAACGTGGAGCTGTTCGCCGGCTCGCTCGACGACAACAACGCCCACTTCTTCTACAACGGCGCGATGGACACGCTCAAGCCGTACTTCGACGCCGGCACGCTGAAGGTGAAGTCGGGTCAGACGAAGATCGAGCAGATGGCCATCCTGCGCTGGCAGCAGGAGACCGCGCAGAAGCGGATGGAGGACCTGCTCACCTCCAGCTACAACGACGGCACCAAGATCGACGGTGTGCTGTCGCCGTTCGACGGCATCTCCCGGGGCATCATCACCGCCCTGCAGAACGCCGGCTACCGCGGCGGGGCCAAGAAGATGCCGGTGATCACCGGCCAGGACGCCGAGGTCGCCTCGGTCAAGCTCATCAACGACGGCGTCCAGAGCTCGACCGTCTTCAAGGACACCCGTCTGCTCGCCGAACAGGCCGTGGCCGCCGCCGAGTCGTTCCTCAAGGAGGAGGAGCCCAAGGCGAACGACACCAAGGCGTACGACAACGGTGTCAAGGTCGTGCCCGCGTTCCTGCTGCCGGTGCAGACCGTCTACAAGGAAGACATCAAGTCGGCGCTGATCGACTCCGGCTACCTGACCGAGCAGGAAGTCGCCGCCGGCCGGGCCGGCTGATCCGTGCGGCGGACCCGGTGGCGCACCGCGTCACCGGGTCCACCGGCGCACCGACGCGACGGCCACGAGCAGGACGGTTTCCATGAGCGATCACATCCTCGAAATGCGGAACATCACGAAGACCTTTCCCGGAGTGGCCGCGCTCCAGGACGTCTCGCTCGCCGTCCGGCGCGGCGAGATCCACGCGATCTGCGGCGAGAACGGCGCCGGCAAGTCCACCCTGATGAAGGTGCTGTCCGGGGTGTACCCGACCGGCAGCTACGACGGCGAGATCGTCCTCGACGGCAAGCCGGTCGAGTTCCGGGGCATCCGGGACAGCGAGTCCCGCGGCGTCGTCATCATCCACCAGGAGCTGGCGCTGGTGCCGTACCTGTCGATCGCGGAGAACATCTTCCTCGGCAACGAGCGGCGCGGTCGCAGCGGGCTGATCGACTGGCACCGCACCAACGCCGAGGCCACGGCGCTGCTGCGGTCGGTCGGGCTGGACGAGAACCCGTTGACCCCGGTCATCCAACTGGGCGTGGGCAAGCAGCAGCTGGTGGAGATCGCCAAGGCGCTGTCCAAGAAGGTGCGGCTGCTGATCCTGGACGAGCCGACCGCGGCGCTGAACGAGGTCGACTCGGCGCACCTGCTGGACCTGCTGCGCCGGCTGCGGGACCAGGGCATCACCTGCATCATGATCTCCCACAAGCTCGGTGAGATCACCGCGATCGCGGACTCGACCACGGTGATCCGGGACGGCCGGACGGTCGAGACGCTCGACATGAGCGACGGCACGGCGACCCAGGAGCGGATCATCCGTGGCATGGTCGGCCGCGACCTCGCCGCGTTCTATCCGACCCGCACCTCGACGCCCGGCGACGAGGTGCTGCGGATCGAGGACTGGACGGTGCGCCATCCGACCCAGGACCGGCTGGTGGTCGACCGGGCCTCGCTCTCGGTCCGCGCCGGCGAGGTGGTCGGCATCGCCGGGCTGATGGGCGCCGGCCGCACCGAGCTGGCGATGAGCGTGTTCGGCCGCGCGTACGGCCGGGACATCTCCGGCCGGATCTTCGTCAACGGCCGCGAGGTGCGGACCAGGACGGTGGCCGAGGCGATCGCCAACGGCATCGCGTACGCGACCGAGGACCGCAAGCACTACGGCCTCAACCTGATCGACGACGTGCGGGGCAACATCTCGGCCGCGGCGCTGGGCAAGCTCGCGCGCAACGGCTGGATCGACGGCAACGAGGAGATCAAGGTCGCCGAGCAGGGCCGGCGCGAGATGAACATCAAGGCGCCCACCGTCATGTCGGTGGTGGGCAAGCTCTCCGGCGGCAACCAGCAGAAGGTCGTGCTGGCGAAGTGGCTGTTCACCGACCCGGACGTGTTGATCCTCGACGAGCCGACCCGGGGCATCGACGTCGGCGCGAAGTTCGAGATCTACACGATCGTCAACCGCCTGGTGGCGGCCGGGAAGGCCGTCGTCATCATCTCCTCCGAGCTGCCCGAGCTGCTCGGCATGTGCGACCGCATCTACACCCTGGCGGCCGGTCGGATCACCGGGGAGTTGCCGGTGGGCGAGGCCACCCAGGAGAACCTGATGGAACTCATGACCAAGGACAGGGATCTCGTCGGATGACCAGCACGAAGCCCTCCACCTCGCCGAAGGCCACCGCGCCCGACGCCGGGGCGGGCGCCACCCTGCACACCGGGACCAGTGACCCGCGGACGCTGATCCTCGGCAACCTGCGTCAGAGCGGCATCTACATCGCCCTCGTGGTGATCGTCGCGCTGTTCGCGATCCTCACCGACGGCGTCTCGCTCAGCCCCGGCAACCTCACCAACATCGTCCTTCAGTACTCCTACATCCTGGTGCTCGCGATCGGCATGGTCATCGTGATCATCGGCGGGCACATCGACCTGTCTGTCGGCTCGGTGGTGGCGCTCACCGGGGCGGTCTCCGCCGTGCTGGTGATCCGCGAGGGCATGCCCTGGTGGGTCGGCATCCTGGCCGCGCTCGCCGTGGGCGTCGCGGTGGGCGCCTGGCACGGCCTGTGGGTCGCGTACGCCGGGATCCCGGCCTTCATCGTCACCCTGGCCGGCATGCTGCTGTTCCGCGGCCTGACCCTGCGTGTGCTCGACAACATCTCGCTGTCGCCGTTCCCGTCCGAATACCAGCGGGTCGCCGCCGGCTTCCTCAACGGGCTCCTCGGTGGGCAGGGCTTCGACGCCTTCACGCTGCTGATCGGTGTCTTCGCGGTGGTCGGGTACGCGGCGAGCGTCTTCCGGACCCGGCTGGCCCGGATCCGCCACGAGCAGCCGGTGGAGTCGTTCCCGCTGTTCGTCGTCCGGGTGGTGGTGGTCGGCGCCGTCGTCATGTGGTTCGCCTGGCAGCTCGCCCACGCGCGTGGCCTGCCGATCGTGCTGATCATCCTGGCCGTGCTGGTGCTCATCTACGGCCTGCTCACCCGCCGCACCGTCTTCGGCCGTCAGGTCTACGCGATCGGCGGCAACCTGCCGGCGGCGACGCTGTCCGGTGTGCGGGTGAAGACGGTCAACTTCTGGGTCTTCGTCAACATGGGCTTCCTCTCCGCCGTGGCCGGGGTGATCTACTCGTCCCGCTCCAACGGGGCCCAACCGGCGGCCGGCAACATGTTCGAGCTGGACGCGATCGCGGCGGCCTTCATCGGCGGCGCGGCGGTGACCGGTGGGGTCGGCACCGTCGTCGGCGCGATGGTCGGTGGCCTGATCATGGCGGTGATGAGCAACGGAATGCAGCTCATGGGCGTCGACCAGTCCATCCAGTCGGTGGTGAAGGGCCTGGTGCTTCTCGCCGCCGTGGCGTTCGACATCTGGAACAAGCGCCGCGCCGCGGGCAGCCGCTGAGCCCGGCCGGCCGGCCGGACGGCGGGGAAGCCGTCCGGCCGGCCGCACGGTCACGCCCGGCTCCACCGCTGGTTGGTGTTGCCGTGGCAGGTCCAGAGGATCACCCGGGTGCCGTTGGCGGTGGCGCCGCCGTCGACGTCCAGGCACAGGGACGGGAAGCGCCCGTTGCTCACCGTGCCGTTGCTGTTGAACGTCCACTGCTGGTTGGTGCCGCCGTTGCAGTCCCAGATCTGCACCCGGGTGCCGGTGGTCGCGTTGGTCGGCACGTCGAGGCACTTGCCCAGCACCTGGAGCGTCTGCCCGCTGGCGGTGAACTGCTGGTTCGGGTTGCCGTGGCAGTCCCAGATCAGCGTGCCGGTGCCGTTCGCGGTGCCGCCGTTGTCGACGTCGAGGCACCGGCCGGCCGACTCGCTGCGCAGCCGGAACGTGGTCGGGGTGGGCGGCGGGGTGGTGGTGCCGCCCCCGCTGACCCGGTAGACGACGGTGCCGTGGCCGGGGACGCTCGCCGAGATCGCGCCGGAGGTGGTGCTCGTCGTGTCGGTCCACGCATCGCGCAGCGTGAACGAGGTGCCGCTCTTACCCACCGCCGCCGCGGTGGTGGAGATCGTGGTGGTGCCACTGCCCTGGTTGAACAACGCCACCGCCACATCACCGTTGGCCAACCGCTTCGCCAACACCCGGCGGGTACCGTCGAACGACACCTGCGCCGCCTGCAACGCCAACGCATCCTGACTGATCCCGATCAACGTCGGATTCTTCAAGATCGTCTGCGTCGCCGCGTTCATGTTCCGCAGGTCGTTACCCGCGATCAACGGCGACGCCAACACCGCCCACAACGCGAAATGACTCCGCATCTCCGTGTCGGTCATCCCACCCCGACCCACCTCCAACATGTCCATGTCGTTGAACGCCCCCGGCCTCGCCCGCCCCGCAAGCGGCACCGTCACGTCCACAATGTTCTGGATCCCCATCGGATACCCGTTGGTCTGCCCCGAGTTCCACGTGTTCGTGATGTCCTCCGTGGTCCGCCACATGTTCGCCACATCACCCCAGTCCCGCTGCGGACCCGTCTTCGAATGCACACTGTTGGAGTTGATGCTGTACACGATCGGCCGACCCGTCCCCGCCAGGGCATCACGCATCAGGTTGAACACCCGCACCTGCTCATCGATCGACCCAGACGGCGAACACCAGTCGTACTTCAGATAGTCCACCCCCCAGGACGCGAACTGCCGCGCGTCCTGCACCTCATGCCCCTGCGCCCCCGTCGACCCCGGATAACTGTTGAAATACTGCGCACACGTCTTCGTCAACGGACCCTGATAGATCCCGAACTTCAACCCCCGCGCATGAATGTAGTCACCCAGGGCCTTCATCCCCGACGGAAACCGACCCGGATCCCCCTGCAGATTCCCCGCCGAATCCCGATTCGGGTTCATCCAACAGTCATCCACCACCACATACTCATACCCGGCATCCCGCATACCGGAACTCACCATCGCGTCCGCCATCTGCCGGATCAACGACTCACTGATATTGCAACCAAACGTGTTCCAACTGTTCCACCCCATCGGCGGCGTACGAGCCGCACCGTTGTCAAGCGCCCGCGCCGGGTGCGGGGTGACGACCCCGTCGGTGACGGTGGCCGCGAGGGCGACCGCCGCCACTCCCAGGGCGGCGAGCATCCATCGTGTCCTTCTGCGCACAGGTCCTCCTCGGTTGACGGGCGCCGACGAAGCCGGCGTCCTTCAGGGAGCGACCGCCGGCCGCGGCCCGTGCCACGGATCGTCGGTGGGCACCGGGGAGGCCGTGGCGTCGAGGGGACCGGTGGACCGCCGGCAGCCGCTCTTCGGTGGTGGATTCGGCGATGGCCGGGACGCCGCCGGCCGCCACCTCGCTGCGTGCCGGTTGCGTCCGCCCGGGGATCGGCACGCCGGTGCAGTGATGCCGCGGATGTTATCGCTGACATCAAACTGTGTAAATAGTTGAAGGCGTCTCGCAACGCTTGCCGACCGGGTCGACGGGAACCCGGCCGGACGGAAAAAGTGCCGTTGAGAGCCCCTCTGCCGGCCCGCCGGGCGGCTGGCCCGGTGTCCGTACCGGGGCGCGGGCGGATGATCGACGAGTGTCCACGCAAGGCATCGATTGTTCTCGCTAACACTGCGGCGCGCGGGTCCGGATCCGCCGACCGCCGGTCGCTCTCGTGGATCTCGCGCGAGGGGTGGGCGGGCCGGTACCCGCGCCGTCCGCGGCGGGTGTCGCGCGGCGACCGTTCCCGTTACGTAGCCGTTGCGTTCGGGTGTCTTGACGGATGTATATGTGAGCGCTAACACTAACTCCGTGACACGGGAGAGGTGCAAATGAGCGAGGTGGACGCGGCCGACCGGTACGTGATCGGGGTCGATTTCGGCACGCTGTCCGGGCGGGCGCTCGTGGTGCGGGTCCGCGACGGCGCCGAACTCGGCACGGCGGTGCACGAATACCGGCGCGGGGTGATCGAGACGGCCCTGCCCGACGGCGGCCCGCCGCTGCCGCCGGACTGGGCGTTGCAGGATCCCGACGACTACCGGGACGTGCTGCGCGAGGCGGTGCCCGCCGCGCTGGCCGCCGCCGGCGTGGACCCGGCCCGGGTGATCGGGATCGGCACCGACTTCACCGCCTGCACCGTGCTGCCGACGCTCGCCGACGGCACCCCGCTGTGCGAGGTGCCGGAGCTGCGCCACCGGCCGCACGCCTGGGTCAAGCTCTGGAAGCACCACGCCGCGCAGCCGCAGGCCGACCGGATCAACGCGCTGGCGCACGAGCGGGGCGAGCCGTGGATCGGCCGCTACGGCGGCAAGATCTCCGCCGAGTGGCAGTTCGCCAAGGGGTTGCAGATCCTGGCCGAGGACCCCGAGGTCTACCGACGGGCCGACCGCTTCATCGAGGCCGCCGACTGGATCGTGTGGGAGCTGTGCGGCGCGGAGACCCGCAACGCCTGCACCGCCGGCTACAAGGGCATCCGGCAGGACGGCCAGTACCCGTCACAGGACTACCTGGCCGCGCTCGACCCGGACTTCACCGACTTCGTGACCAAGCTGGACGGCCCGCTGCTGCCGCTCGGCGACCGGGCCGGCACGCTCAGCGCGCGCGCCGCCGCCTGGACCGGGCTGCCCGAGGGCATCGCGGTCGCGGTCGGCAACGTCGACGCGCACGTCACCTCCGCCTCCGCCCAGGCGCTGCACCCGGGCCGGCTGGTGGCCATCATGGGCACCTCCACCTGCCACGTGCTCAACGGCACCCACCCGGCCGAGGTGCCCGGGATGTGCGGTGTGGTCGACGGCGGCATCAGCCCCGGCGCCTGGGGCTACGAGGCCGGGCAGAGCGGCGTGGGAGACATCTTCGGCTGGTTCGTGCGGCACGCCGCCCCGGCCGGCCTGGACTCGCACGAGCGGCTCACCGAACTGGCCGCCGCCCAGCCGGTCGGCGTGCACGGCCTGGTGGCGCTGGACTGGTGGAACGGCAACCGCTCGCTGCTTGTCAACCACGACCTCAGCGGGCTCGTCGTCGGGCTGACCCTGGCCACCCGCCCGGCGGACGTCTACCGCGCGTTGCTGGAGGCCACCGCCTACGGCACCCGGATGATCATCGAGGCGTTCGCCGAGGCGGGCGTGCCGGTCGACGACCTGGTGGTGGCCGGCGGGCTGACCTCGAACCGGTTGCTGATGCAGATCTACGCCGACGTCACCAACCGGCCGCTCGGCATCATCGGCTCGGCCCAGGGGCCGGCGCTCGGGTCCGCCATCCACGCCGCGGTCGCCGCCGGGGCGTACCCGACGGTGCACGAGGCGTCGGCGGCCATGGGCCGGGTCGACGAGGGCGTCTACCGGCCGATCCCGGACAACGTCCGCGCCTACGACGCGCTCTACGCCGAATACCGGGCGTTGCACGACCACTTCGGTCGCGGCGGGAACGACGTCATGCTCCGCCTGCGGGCGATCCGGAACGCGGCGGTGGACGCCGCCGCGGCGCCGCACGACTCGACCCTGGAGGTGGTCGGATGAACACCGACGTCGCCCGGCAGATCGCCGCGCTGCGGCAGACGGTCGCCGGCCTGCACCGCGAGCTGACCCGCTACAACCTGGTCGCCTGGACCGCCGGCAACGTGTCCGCGCGGGTCCCCGGGCAGGACCTCATGGTGATCAAGCCGAGCGGGGTGGACTACGACGACCTGACCGCCGACACCATGGTGCTCTGCGACCTGAACGGCGTCGTGGTCGACGGCGGCGGCTCGCCGTCCAGCGACACCGCCGCGCACGCCTACGTCTACCGCGCGATGCCCGAGGTCGGCGGCGTCGTGCACACGCACAGCGGGTACGCCACCGCCTGGGCGGCCCGGGGCGAGTCGATCCCGTGCTGGCTGACCGCGCAGGCCGACGAGTTCGGTGGCGAGATCCCGGTCGGGCCGTTCGCGCTGATCGGCGGCGACGACATCGGCAAGGGCATCGTCAGCACGTTGTCCGGGCACCGGTCACCCGCGGTGCTCATGCGCAACCACGGCGTCTTCACCATCGGCAAGGACGCGCGCGCGGCGGTCAAGGCCGCGGTGATGTGCGAGGACGTCGCCCGCACGGCGCACCTGGCCCGCGCGCTCGGGCAGCCGCTGCCGATCGCGCCGGCCGACATCGACGCGCTCCACGACCGCTACCAGAACGTGTACGGCCAGCGCCCGCCCACCGGGTGACCCCGACCAGCACCACCTCTCATCCCACCACCACAACCGGTCGCCCCGGCCCCGCCGGTCGCGCGCCCGGATCACCCCACCCACGAGGAGAACGATGCGAACCAGGAGTATGACCCGTACGGTCATCGCGGCCCTTGCCGGCGTGCTGCTCGCCGGCAGCATGGCCGCCTGCGGCAACAGCGACACCGGCGGCGATTCCGGCGGCGGCGACGACAAGCTCGTCCTGGGCTTCTCCCAGGTCGGCGCGGAGAGCGGCTGGCGTACCGCCAACACCACCTCGATCAAGGAGGCGGCGGGCGAGGCCGGCATCGAGCTGAAGTTCGACGACGCGCAGCAGAAGCAGGAGAACCAGATCAAGGCGATCCGGAACTTCATCCAGCAGAAGGTCGACGTGATCGCCTTCTCGCCGGTGGTGGAGTCCGGCTGGGACACCGTGCTCAAGGAGGCCAAGGACGCGAAGATCCCGGTCATCCTGACCGACCGCGCGGTCGACTCGGCCGACAAGTCGCTCTACAAGACGTTCCTCGGCTCCGACTTCGTCAAGGAGGGCCGGCTCGCCGGCGAGTGGCTGGTGGAGGAGAAGAAGTCCGCCACCGGCCCGGTGAACATCGTCGAGCTTCAGGGCACCACCGGCTCGGCGCCGGCCAACGACCGGAAGAAGGGCTTCGGCGAGGCCATCGCGGCCAACCCCAACCTCAAGATCGTCGCGTCGCAGTCCGGTGACTTCACCCGCGCCGGCGGCAAGCAGGTGATGGAGCAGTTCCTCAAGGCCAACCCGAAGATCGACGTGCTCTTCGCGCACAACGACGACATGGGCCTGGGCGCGCTCGAGGCGATCACCGCGGCCGGCAAGGTGCCGGGCAAGGACATCACCATCATCACCGTCGACGCGGTGAAGGACGGCATGCAGGCCCTGGCGGACGGCAAGTTCAACTTCATCGCCGAGTGCAGCCCGCTGCTCGGCCCGCAGCTGATGGACCTCGCCAAGAAGGTCAAGGCCGGCGAGGAGGTGCCGGCCCGGATCGAGACCGAGGAGACCACCTTCACCCAGACGACGGCGAAGGAAGCCCTCCCCAACCGCAAGTACTGATCCACACCGGGGGTCGCCGTCACACCGACGGCGGCCCCCGTGCCACCACGTTCCCAGAAGAGGTCCGATGGCATGACGGGTGACCGTCCGGTCCTGACCATGACCGGAATCAGCAAGTCCTTCCCCGGCGTCCGCGCGCTGCACGACGTCGACTTCCGGCTGTTCCCGGGCGAGGTCCACGCGCTCATGGGTGAGAACGGCGCCGGCAAGTCCACCCTGATCAAGGTGTTGACGGGTGTCTACGGCACCGACGCCGGCGCCGTCACGCTCGCCGGTGACCAGGTGTCGTTCAGCGGGCCGATGCAGGCCGCCGCGGCCGGTGTGAGCACCGTCTACCAGGAGGTCAACCTCTGCACGAACCTGTCGGTGGCGGAGAACATCTTCATCGGCCGCGAACCCCGCCGCCTGGGCGCCGTGCGGTGGGGCGAGATGCGCCGGCGGGCGCGTCAGCTCCTGGCCCGGCTCGACCTCGCCCTCGACGTCGGCGCGCAGCTCGGGACATACTCCCTCGCCGTGCAGCAGATGGTCGCCATCGCCCGCGCCATCGACGTCCAGGCCCGGGTGCTCATCCTCGACGAACCGACGTCCAGTCTGGACGCCGGCGAGGTCGCCCAGTTGTTCCGGATCATGCGCCAGTTGCGGGACGACGGGATCGCGATCCTGTTCGTCACCCACTTCCTCGACCAGGTCTACGACATCGCCGACCGCATCACCGTGCTGCGCAACGGCAGCCTGGTGGGGGAGTACCGGACCGAGGAACTGCCGCAGTTCAGCCTGGTGGAAAAGATGATTGGCCAGGAGCTGGACGTGCTGGAAGGGCTCGACGTGCAGCAGCAGCGCGCCACCGTCGCGTCGGACAAGGCCCCGCTCGTGGACGCCGCCGAGCTGGGCCGCCGTGGCGCGGTCGCCCCGTTCAGCCTGCGCATCCACGCCGGTGAGGTGGTCGGGCTGGCCGGTCTGCTCGGCTCCGGCCGGACGGAGGTGGCCCGGCTGCTCTTCGGCGCCGACCGCGCCGACCACGGTCAGGTCCTCGTCGACGGCGGCCGGGCCCCGCTGCGTACCCCGATCCAGGCCATCGGCCGGGGGATCGGCTTCTGCTCGGAGAACCGCCGCGCCGAGGGCATCGTGCCCGAGCTGTCGGTCCGGGAGAACATGATCCTGGCGATGCAGGCGGCGCGCGGCTGGCTGCGGCCGATCCCGCGCCGCCGGCAGGACGAGCTGGTCCAGAAGTACGTCGAGGCGCTCAGCATCCGGCCGGCGAACCCGGAGCTGCCGGTGCGCAACCTGTCCGGCGGCAACCAGCAGAAGGTGCTGCTGGCGCGCTGGCTCATCACCGAGCCGCGCCTGCTCATCCTCGACGAGCCCACCCGCGGCATCGACGTCGGCGCCAAGGCCGAGATCCAGAAGCTGGTGGTGCAGCTCTCCGACGGCGGCATGGCGGTGCTGTTCATCTCCGCCGAGCTGGAGGAGGTGCTGCGCCTGAGCCACCGGGTCGCGGTCATGCGCGACCGTGAGATGGTCGCCCAGCTCGACAACGACAGCTCGCTCGACGCGGACCGCGTCATGCGCACCATCGCCAGCGGAACCCCCCGGGAGGAGGTGAACCGATGAACACCGTCACCGACCGCCTCCGCCCGCTGACCGGGCACCGCCTGTTCTGGCCGGTCCTGGTGCTCGTGGTGATGCTCGCCGCGAACACCGTCTACCGGCCCGGCTTCCTCGCCGTGGAGGTCAAGAGCGGCCACCTGTACGGCACGCCGATCGACATCCTCCGGTTGAGCGCGCCGCTGATCCTGGTCGCGCTCGGCATGACCCTGGTCATCGCCACCGGCGGCATCGACCTGTCCGTCGGCTCGCTCTGTGCCATCAGCGGCGCGATCGCCTGCCTGCACATCAGTGAGTCGGCCGACCAGAACAGCCCGTCCACCGTGCTCACCGCGTTGGCCCTGGCCTTCGGGGCCGCGCTCGTGCTCGGCGCGTGGAACGGCGTGCTGGTCTCCGTCATCGGCATCCAGCCCATCATCGCCACGCTGATCCTGATGGTGGCCGGCCGGGGCATCGCCCAGCTGGTCACCGAGGGGCAGATCATCACGATCAACTCCGAGCCCTACCGGGCGATCGGGCTCGGGCACTTCCTGACCCTGCCGCTGGCCATCCTGATCGCGCTCGCCGCGGCGCTGCTGGTGGCCGCGTTCACCCGCCGCACCGCGCTCGGGCTGATCGTCGAGTCGGTCGGCGGCAACGCCGAGGCCAGCCGGCTGGCCGGCATCCGGTCGCGCCGGGTGGTCTTCCTCGTCTACGTGGTCAGCGCCGCCTGCGCCGCGCTCGCCGGCTTCATGGTCACCGCGAACGTGTCGAGCGCCGACGGCAACGCCGCCGGGCTCTGGATCGAGCTGGACGCGATCCTCGCGGTGGTGATCGGCGGCACCTCGCTGGCCGGCGGCCGGTTCTCCCTCGGCGGCACCGTCCTCGGCGCGTTGATCATCCAGACCCTGACCACCACCGTGTACGCCATGAACATCTCGCCACAGACGTCGCTGCTGTTCAAGGCCGTCGTCGTCATCGCCGTCTGCCTGGTGCAGGCCCCGGCGTTCCGGGCCCGGTTCCGGCGGCGCCGGCGCGGCGTCGAGCCCGGTCCGGCCACGCCGCAGCGGGAGAAGGAGCAGGTTTCGGCATGAGCAGCACGTCGTTGTCCGCCGTCCGGTCCTGGCGGCCCAGCCTGCCCCGGCGACACGTCCCGGTCCTGGCCACGCTCGCGCTGCTGCTGGTCATGTACGGCATCGGCGTGTCCCAGTACCGCGCCTTCTCCAACGTCCAGGTGATCTTCAACGTCTTCATCGATAACGGTTTCGTTCTCGTGGTCGCGGTCGGGATGACGTTCGTGATCCTCACCGGCGGCATCGACCTGTCCGTCGGCTCGGTGGTCGCGATGACCGCGATGGTGTCGGCCGCCCTGCTCCGCGACGGCATGCCGGCGGCCCTGGTGCTGGTCATCGCGCTGCTCATCGGCCCCACGCTCGGGTTCCTGATGGGCTGCGCGATCCACTTCTTCGAGATCCAACCGTTCATCGTCACACTCGCCGGGATGTTCTTCGCCCGGGGCATGTGCACGTTCATCAGCGGCTCCTCGATCTCCATCACCGACGGTTTCTGGACCGGCATGTCCCAGGAGCGCATCGGCAACCCGGCCGGGAACTTCGTCTCGATCAGCGTGCTCATCGCGTTCGCGGTGGTGCTCGTCGCCGCGTACGTGCTGGCGTACACCCGGTTCGGCCGCAACGTGTATGCGGTCGGCGGCAACGCGCAGTCGGCGCTGCTGATGGGCCTGCCGGTCGGGCGGACCCGGATCGCCGTCTACACGATCAGCGGGCTCTGCTCGGCCATCGGCGGCCTTCTGCTGTCGTTCTACACGCTGTCCGGCGCGCCGCTGATCGCCGTCGGCATGGAGCTGGACGTGATCGCGGCGGTGGTGATCGGCGGGACCGTGCTCACCGGCGGGTCCGGATACGTCTTCGGCACCGTCCTCGGCGTGCTGGTGCTCGGCGTCATCCAGACCCTGATCACCTTCGACGGCAGCCTCAACTCCTGGTGGACCAAGATCGTGATTGGCGGGCTGCTCTTCGCGTTCATCCTCCTCCAGCGCCTCATCGGCATCCGGTTCAAGTGACGGCAACTAGCGCGGAAGGCAACAACATGGCAACTCACCCCCAGCCCGAGGTCTGGTTCCTCACCGGGAGCCAGGGCCTCTACGGCGAGGACACGCTCCGGCAGGTCGCCGACCAGTCCCGGCAGATCGCCGCCCGGTTGGACGAGTCGCCGGACATCCCCGTCCGCGTGGTCTGGAAGCCGGTCCTCACCACCAGCACGGACATCCTCGCGGCCTGCCGGGACGCGGCGGTGCAGGGCGCGGTCGGGGTGATCGCCTGGATGCACACGTTCTCGCCGGCCAAGATGTGGATCTCCGGGTTGGACGCGTTGCAGACGCCGCTGCTGCACCTGCACACCCAGGCGAACGTGGCGCTGCCGTGGGACACCATCGACATGGACTTCATGAACCTGAACCAGGCCGCGCACGGCGACCGGGAGTTCGGGTACATCCAGACCCGCCTGGGGGTGGCCCGCAAGACCGTCGCCGGGCACGTCACCGACCCGCGGGTGGTGGGTCGGGTCGGGGCCTGGGCCCGCGCGGCCATCGGCTGGTCGTCGCTGCGGACGCTGCGGCTGGCCCGCTTCGGCGACAACATGCGCGACGTCGCGGTGACCGAGGGGGACAAGGTCGAGGCGGAGCTGCGGTTCGGCGTCTCGGTCAACACCTACGGCGTGAACGACCTGGTGGCGGCCGTCGACCAGGTCGCCGACGCGCAGGTGGACGACCTGGTCAAGGAGTACGACGACGCCTACCGGCTGGACGCCGCGCTGCGGCCGGGCGGGGACCGGCACGACTCCCTGCGGTACGCCGCGCGCCAGGAGATCGGTCTGCGTTCCTTCCTGGACGCCGGCGGCTTCCGGGCGTTCACCACCAACTTCGAGGACCTCGGCGGCCTGCGCCAGCTCCCCGGCATCGCGGTGCAGCGACTGATGGCCGACGGGTACGGGTTCGGCGGCGAGGGTGACTGGAAGACCTCGGTCCTGGTGCGGACGCTGAAGACGATGGCGGTCGGCGTCGAGGGCGGCACGTCCTTCATGGAGGACTACACCTACGACCTGACGTTCGGACACGAGGTGGTCCTCGGCGCGCACATGCTCGAGGTGTGCCCGAGCATCGCCGCCGACGTGCCGACCGCGGAGATCCACCCGCTGAGCATCGGCGGCCGGGAGGACCCGGTCCGGCTGGTCTTCGACGCGGCGTCCGGCCCGGCCGTCGTGCTCGGCATGGCCGACATGGGGGAGCGGTTCCGGCTCGTGGCCAACGTGGTCGACGTGGTGCCGCCGCCGCAGCCGCTCCGCCGGCTGCCGGTGGCCCGGGCGGTCTGGCGGCCCCGCCCCGACCTGGCCGGCTCGGCGGAGGCGTGGATCACCGCGGGCGCGCCGCACCACACCGTGCTCTCCCAGGCGGTGGGTGTGGAGGAGTTGCGCGATCTGGCCGAGATGGCGCGTACCGAGCTGGCGGTCATCGACGGCGACACCGAGCCGCACCGGTTCGCCGACGAGTTGCGCTGGAACCAGGCGTACTACCGGCTCGCTCGCGGCTTCTGACCGCCGGGACCACCGCCACGGGTGGCGTGCGCCGACGTTCGCGTCGGGGCGCGCCACCCGGTTCGTGTCCGGGACGTTACGGCTTGACGTACGGCATGTTATCGCTCACAGTCGATGCATTGGGATCGCCGGCGCCTTCCGCGGGCCGTTCCGTGCTCAGCATGCGCCGCGGTTGCCGTGCGTCCGGTTTCCCCTCAGGCGGGGGCCGCTGTTAACGATCACATGAGGAGGGTCATGGTGGCGACAGGTCGGCTGTCCCGGCTCCTGGCGGGGTTGGTGGCGATGGTGGTCGGCGGGGTGCTGGTGGGGGTGGCCCCCGGGCCGGCCTCGGCGGCGACCGTGGACACCACCGCGTACTACGTGCTGGTGAACCGCAACAGCGGCAAGGCGTTGGACCTGTACAACCAGGCCACCAACGACGGGGCGCGGATCACCCAGTGGACGCGCAACAACGGGGCCTGGCAGCAGTGGCAGTTCGTCGACTCCGGCGGCGGCTACTACCGGGTGCGCTCGCGGCACTCCGGCAAGGTGCTGGACGTGACCGGCGCCTCCACGGCCAACGGCACGGCCGTGGTGCAGTGGAGCGACCACGGCGGGACCAACCAGCAGTTCCGGCTGGCGGACTCGGACGGCGGCTACGTCCGGCTGATCAACCGCAACTCGAACAAGGCGCTGGAGGTGCAGAACGCCTCGACCGCCGACGGCGGCAACATCGTCCAGTACGACGACTGGAACGGCGCGAACCAGCAGTGGCAGCTCGTCCGCGTCGACGGCGGCGGCACCCCGACCGACCCGCCGCCCGGCGGCACCTTCACCAACCCGGCGGTCTGGCAGGACTTCGCCGACGTCGACATCATCCGGGTCGGCGACGTCTACTACATGTCCGCCTCCACCATGCACTACTCGCCCGGCGCTCCGATCCTGCGCTCGTGGGACCTGGTGAACTGGGAGTTCGCCGGGCACTCGGTGCCCCGGCTGGACTTCGGCACGAAGTACGACCTGCCTCCCGGCAGCCGGGCGTACGTGGACGGCATCTGGGCCTCGACGTTGAACTACCGGCCCAGCAACCGTACCTACTACTGGGCCGGGTGCATCGACTTCGCCCAGACCCACATCTACACCGCCGGCGCGGTCGACGGCGCGTGGAGCAAGCTCACCACCATCCCGAACTGCTACTACGACGCCGGCATGCTGATCGACGACAACGACACCATGTACGTCGCGTACGGCAACGGCACGATCAGCGTCGCGCAGCTCTCCGCCGACGGCCGCACCCAGGTGCGGGCCCAGCAGGTCTACCAGACCCCGTCGAACATCGGCACGCTGGAGGGCGCACGCTTCTACAAGCGCAACGGCGCCTACTACATCTGGCTGACCCGGCCGGCGAACGGCCAGTATGTGCTCAAGTCCACCAACGGCCCGTTCGGCCCGTACGAGCAGCGGCAGGTGCTGCTCAACCTGCCCGGCCCGATCTCCGGCGGCGGCGTGCCGCACCAGGGCGGGTTGGTGCAGACGCAGAACGGCTCCTGGTACTACATGGCCTTCACCGACGCGTACCCGGGTGGCCGGATGCCGACGCTGGCGCCGATCACCTGGACCGCCGACGGCTGGCCGCAGGTGCAGACCGTGAACGGGGCGTGGGGGGCGAGCTACCCCAACCCGCTGCCGCTGCATCCGGTCAAGCCGCTCACCGGCACCGACACGTTCGCCGGCACCACGCTCGGCGTGCAGTACGAGTGGAACCACAACCCGGACAACAGCCGGTGGTCGGTGAACAACGGCCTCCGCCTGCAGACCGCCAGCGTGACCAACGACCTCTACCAGGCCCGCAACACGTTGACCCACCGGATCCAGGGCCCGACCTCGACCGCGACCGTCGAGCTGGACTATTCGGCCATGCGGGACGGCGACCGGTCCGGACTCGCCATGCTGCGCGACAGTTCGGCGTGGATCGGCGTCCGGCGGGACAACGGCGCCACCCGGGTGGTCATGACCAACGGCCTGACCATGGCCAGCGGCGCCTGGAACACCACCTCCACCGGGTCGGAGATCGCCAGCGCTCCGGTCTCCGGCGGGCGGATATGGCTGCGGGCCAAGGCCGACATCCGGCCCGGCTCCGGCCGGCAGGCGACGTTCTCCTACAGCACCGACGGGGTCACGTTCGTGCCGCTGGGGAACGCGCTGACGCTCAACAACGCATGGCAGTTCTTCATGGGATACCGGTTCGGCATGTTCAACTACGCGACCCAGGCGCTGGGCGGCGCGGTGACGGTGCGGCAGTTCTCGCTGACGACGCCGTGACACGGGCCACCGCTATCCGCCGTTGAGTCGTCCGGTAATTGCCCGGGGCGGGGGTTCCGAAGTTATCGGAATTGCCCCGCCCCGGGTTCGGCCGTCAATTCCCCGACATTCCGATGCCGCCACTCGAATGGTGATCGATCGCACCGTGACCGGCGCGACCTCTGGCGTAGACTGTCGCCACCCGGGTCGACCCGGTCGACGGCGACCCGTCTCGGCCACGCGGGCATGTGCGAAAGTGAGGTGGCCGTGCGCGGTCCTGCGATGACTGATGTGGCTCGCCTCGCCGGTGTCTCGCACCAGACGGTCTCCCGGGTTCTCAACGGGCATCCGAACGTGCGTGAGCAGACCCGGCTCCGGGTGCAGGCGGCCATCACCGAACTCGGCTACCGGCCCAACCGTGCGGCCCGGACGCTTGTGACCGGCCGGTCCCAGGTGATCGGTGTGGTCGCGCAGAACACCACGCTCTACGGCCCGGCCTCACTTCTGGCCGCGCTGGAACAGGCCGCCGCCGAAGCCGGCTTCGCGGTCAGCATCGGCAGCGTCAGCGACCTCGACCACCGATCCATCTCCGAGGCGGTGGAACGCCACCTCGCGCACCGGGTGGCCGGCATCGTGGTGATCGCGCCGGTCGAGTCGGCCGGCGAGGCGCTCGAACGGCTGCCCCACGACGTGCCGCTGGTGACCGTCGACGGCGATCCCCGCCGGCCGATCCCGCTCGTGACGGTCGACCAGGTCGCCGGCGCGCGGGCCGCCACCCAGCATCTCCTCGACGCCGG
Organism: Micromonospora sp. WMMD975; assembly: GCF_029581215.1. Taxonomy (NCBI): domain Bacteria; kingdom Bacillati; phylum Actinomycetota; class Actinomycetes; order Micromonosporales; family Micromonosporaceae; genus Micromonospora; species Micromonospora sp. WMMD975. The sequence goes on along the minus strand of NZ_CP120739.1, from coordinate 2,858,845 downwards.
GCACCGCACGGTATGGCACGTGTCCGGCCCGTCGGACTGGTTCGACAGCGCCGGCCGGATCGAGGGTTGGCGTGAGGCGTTGCGGCTCGCCGGGGCCGAGGTGCCCCCGCTGGTCCCGGCGGACTGGTCGGCGGCGGCGGGCTACCGGTGCGGGCAGATGCTGGCCCGGATGCCGGAGGTCACCGCGGTCTTCACCGCCAACGACCACCTGGCGCTCGGGGTGCTGCGCGCGTTGCACGAGCACGGCCGGCGGGTGCCCGACGACCTCAGCGTGGTCGGGTTCGACGACGTGCCCGAAGCGGCCTACTTCATCCCGCCGCTGACCACTGTGCGACCCGACTTCGCGGCCGTGGCCCGGGCGAGTCTCGGCCTGCTGCTGGCGCAGATCGAGTCGGCAAGCGTGGGGCCGCTGCGGCGGACCGTGGCCCCGACGCTCGTGCCCCGGCGCAGCGTCGGGCCGCCGCCCCGGCGCTGACCCCTCGCCGGGTGGCGGTCGTCAGCTCCCATCCTTGTCGGTCGGCTCCACCCTGCTCCGGCGGCACTCCGTCCGGCGGCCGACGTCCACCCGGAGGTCGTCGAGATCGTTCTGACCTCGCTACGGCGATCTGACTCGCCGCCGTGCCGGTTGGATGGTGCTGGCCCGCTCGGTGCGTTGAGAGCTGATGGCGTGAATCGACTCACGCTGTCGATGCCGGCCCACGGTCACCGGCGTCCAGCAGTTGATCGACTCCACCTCGGCGAAGTGGCGTGATCCCAGATGCCTCCACCCCGCCACCTCGGCGAAGTGGAGTTGATCAGCGCTGAAACTCCCGCCCTTCGGGACCGTGTTCCACTGAATGGGACGAAAGTAGATCTTGGTACGAAATGGCCCCCATGAGGGCCACTTCGTACCAAGATCCCGCCCGAGCCCGAGCCCGAGCCCGAGCCCGAGCCCGAGCCCGAGCCGTCGACCGTGGGGCGGAGCCGTCGTCGCCGGGTCGCCCGGCCCGGCGACGACGGCGTCTCCGGGGGTACGCGGGTCGGCCGCGACGGCCGGACCCGCGTACCCGGGATCTCAGACGAACCGCCAGCGCTGGTGCGCGGCGCCGGTGTCGTCGGCGAGCACGGCCTGCGCCCCCTGGCTGCCGGAGCCGCCGCTGAGGCCGAGGACCCGGCCGCCGTTGGCGCACTGGATCCGGAAGTAGCCGTTGCCGCCGTGGCGCAGCCGCCACCGGTGGTCGGCGGTGCCGTTGTCGGCCCACTGCACGATCCGGGCGCCGGCGGCGGTGGAGGCGCCCTCGACGCCGAGCACCTTGCCGCTGTGCGAGGCACGCAGCCGCAGGTAGCCGCCGGTGTCCACGAGCGCGGTCCAGAGGTGGTCGGCGGTGCCGGTGTCGCCCCACTGGATGACGAGGCCACCGTCGGCGGTGGACATGTTCTGCACGCCGAGCACGAGCCCGCTGCCGAGGTTCTGCAACCGGCGGGCCCCGTTCGGCAGGAACCGCCACTGGTTGTCCGGGCTGCCGTTGTCCGGGTCCTGCACGGCCATCGCGCCCTGCGCGGTCGAGCCGCCGGAGATGGCGAGCAGCTTGCCGGTGTGCGAGTTGCGCAGCTTGTGGGTGCCGTCGCCGACGTCGACCACGGTCCAGAGGTGGTCGGCGGTGCCGTTGTCGGCCCACTGGAGGATCCGCGCGTTGTCCGCGGTGGACATGTTCTCCACGCCGAGCACCTTGCCGCTGTTGACGTTGCGCAGCTTCAGCGCCGACCCGTCGACGACGAGTTGCCAGTCGTGGTCGGCGGTGCCGGTGTCGCCCCACTGGAGGGCGAGCCCGCCGTCGGCGGTGGACATGTTCTGGACGCCGAGCACGAGACCGCTCGCGGCGTTCGCCAGCCGGAAGCTTGCCTCGCCGCCACCGCCGCTGCTCGTGCCGGCCCGCCAGTAGACCGTGTAGTTGAATCCGTGCGCGTCGTAGAAGGGCCCGAGGTTGACGGTGGCGCCGTTGGCCCGGGCGGTGAACGCCAGCGAGTCGGCGCCGGTCCGGGTGACCGAGCCGGTCTCCAGCGTCGGCAGCGCGCTCAACGTGGTGTTGCCGTAGTTGCCGGAGAGCACCACCGGCCCGTACATGACCGCCTGGACGGCCGCGTCGTCGTTGGCGGCGACCGTGGTCACCCGCATCGGCAGCCGCACGGTGACCACGTCGCCGGAGGCCCAGTCGCGGGTCAGCACGGCGTAGCTGCCCGGCGTGGTGGCGATGCCCTGCGCCGTGCCGTTGACGCTCACCGTCGCCCCGGTGGTCCACGACGGGATCCGGATCCGCATCGTCCAGGATCCGCCCACCGAGCCGGTGACGGTGAGCGTCGTGGTGTCCGAGGCCGGATACGTGGTGCTCTGGGTGACCGTGATGCCGCGCTCGCTCCAGGTGAGCACCGAGGGCAGGAACAGGTTCACGGTCAGCGTGGTGCCGTTGTGGTAGTAGATGCCGTCGGCCAGGTTGGTGTTGGTTTCCAGCCCGGTGCCCTGGCAGCACCAGAAGGAGTTGTAGTCGGTGCTCCACGTGCCGCCGCCCCAGGCCGGGCCGACGCCACGCCGCCCGCCCGGTTTGAGCGGGGTGAAGTAGGTGATGTGGCCGTGGCTGTCGGCCGGGTTCTGCTGGCCGATCATCTGGTTGAGCAGCGCCCGCTCGTAGAAGTCGACGTACGCGACGCGGTCGGGGTCGAGCTGCCACAACTCCCGGGTCAGCTTGAGCATGTTGTAGGTGTTGCACGCCTCGCAGGTGTCGTTGCTCAGGTAGCCGGCGATGGCGTTGGGGGCGCGGAAGTGCTCGGCCTGGCTGTTGCCGCCGATGGCGTACGTGTGCGCGCCGACGGTGATGTTCCAGGCGTTGGTGGCGATGTCGCGGTAGCGGGTGGTGCCGGTGGCCTTGTACTCCCGGGCCGCGCCGATCCACTTGGGCACCTGGGTGTTGGCGTGCAGCCCGTTGAGCTGGTCGGAGTTGGCCGCGAGCGGGTTGAACACGGCCGCGTGGTCGAAGCGCTGGGCGGTGGTCAGCCAACGGGCGTCGCCGGTCTGCTGGTAGATGTCGGTCAGCACCGCGTTCATGCCGCCGAACTCGGTGCCGAGCATGGCCTGCATCTGGGCCGAGCTGAGCCGGCCGGTGCGCCAGTCGACCCAGCCGGCGAGCGCCAGCAGCACGTCGCGGGCCTGCGTGCTGCCGATCAGGCGCCACACGTCGAGCAGGCCGGCGAGCGTCTTGTGGATGCAGTAGTAGGGCACGTTGCCGTTGCTGAGCGTCCGGGCTTCGAGCGCGCTGAAGTCGGACTCGGGGAAGCCGGACAGGTATCCGGTGCTGAAGCCGGCCGCGCCGTTGTTCGCCTGGCACTTCGCCAGCTCGGCGACCATGGTGACCGCCTTGTCCCGGCAGGTGGTGTCGCCGGCCACCGCCCACGCCTGCGCCCAGGCGGTGAGAAAGTGGCCCTGCATGTGGGTGCGGAACGGGAAGTTCGGCGCGTCCCAACCGCCGTTGGTGGCGGCGCCGGCGGTGGAGAGCCGGTGGTTGGCGCGGAAGTTGTAGAGCAGCCGGTTGACGTCGACGAACCGGAGGTAGTTCAGCGTGCGGTTCTGGTTGTCCAACCAGCGGCTGGCGGTCAGTCGTACCTGGCCGGGGTCGAACGTGTAGGCGGAGACGCCGAGGTCCGGACGGGCCGGGGCCAGGGCGGCGCCGGCCGGGCCGCCGCCGGCGAGGGAACCGACGGCGGCGCCGGCCGCGGTCGCGACGGCGGTGGCGCCGGTCGCGCGCAGGAGCATCCGGCGGTTCATCGAAGGAGCGGGCATGAGGGGCCTTTCGTGACGGGACGGGCTGGTGGCGGGGGTACGGGCCGGCGGCGCGGGCCGGGGCCGGGCGGAGGTGCTCCGCCCGGCCGGTGGCTCAGTTGCGCAGGCTCCACTGCTGGTTGGCGCCGCCGTTGCAGGCCCAGAGGATCAGCTTGGTGCCGTTCGCGGTGGCGGCGCCGTTGGCATCGAGACACAGGCCGGACTGCTGGCCGGTGATGGTGCCGTTGCTGTTGACGTTCCACTGCTGGTTGGCCTGGCCGTGGCAGTCCCAGATGATCACGGCGGTGCCGTTGCTGGTGCCCTGGCCGTTGGCGTCGAGGCACTTGTTGCCGAACACCTGGAGTTGCCGCGCCGACGTGTAGGTCCAGCGCTGCATGGTCCCGCCGTGGCAGTCGTAGAGCTGCGTCTGGGTGCCGTTGGTGGTGGTGCCGTTCGGCACGTCGACGCAGCGTCCGGACTGGCCGCCCACGATCTCGACGTTCTGCCGGCTGCCGCCGGTGCTCGCCGCGTAACCGGCGGCGGTGATGTTGGCCTGGACCGCGTCCTCGGTGGCGCTCGACGGGTAGCCGGAGGTCATCACGCCTTCGTAGAAGGTGCCGGCTGCGCCGATGCTGTTGTCCCCGCCGATGCCGAGGATGATCGCGCCTTCCTTCTTCATCGGGTTGTAGCCGGAGGCGTTGGGGCGCTTGCCGTCGTAGAAGGTGGACAGGCCGCCGGACTGGGCGTTGCCGCCGCGGATCGCCCAGTGGTTGGGTTCGCCCTTGACGATGGCGGTCAGGAACCGGTGGCTGATCGACGGGTCGTTGGCGTTGTAGCCGGGGTTGACGCCGGAGAAGAGTCCGTTCTCCAGGTCGGCCATGATCCAGGGGCCGTTGCCGGTGCCGTACCCCCAGACCTTGATGTTGCCGAAGTAGATGGCCTCCATGGTGCCGTTGCCGTTGTCGCGGCTGTTGGTTTCGGCGTTGCCGTAGTCGAAGCAGCAGCCGCCGTTGTAGTGGGTGCCGTCGAAGATGGCGTACATGCCTTCGGGTTGGTCACCCTTGGCGATGCCGTTGGTGTTGTTGTTGCGGTAGCCGGTGCCGGGCGCGACGAAGACGCCGTACGCCTTGCGTCCGCCGAGCGTGACCGGGGCGAGCGTGGCGTCGGCGAGGTTGTCGTAGCCACCGGCGGCCGGGCCGGAGAACCCGCCGGGTGGGGCCTGGGTGAGGTGGTTGCCGCGGCCGGACTGGTCGTAGATGACGCTGATCAGGCAGCTCGTGCCGGCGCAGAACGCGTCCTGGGTGGCGGCGTTGGCGACGTCGCCGGCGGCGAGCGGGGCGACGTCGCGGGTGGTGTTGTCGGACGCGCGTCGCAGCTGGTAGAGCGGCCCGGCGTAGGCGCCGTAGAGCGCGCGGGTGGTGCTGTGCGCGGCGACGCAGGGGGTGCCGCCGGAGGCGTAGATGTCGCAGGGGCCGGTCCCGGCGGCACGCGCCGCGGCGCTGGGAGCGACCACCGCCGCGGTGACCGCGACGAACAGGGCCAGGGGTGCGAGGGCGACGGCCAGGCGATGGCGACGGGTGGTGGGGCCCATCGATCCTCCTCCACGGAGATGACGATCGAGTTAACGCTAACAATTGCCCTTAGCCTGGCGTTCATATAGGCGACTGTCAACACGTCGGTCATCGGATGGACGCGGTGCCGGGCGCGACAAAAGATCCAAAGGCGGCGATGTTAGCGCTCTCACGTACCGCTGCTGGTACAGCAGGCTGTACTTTCCGCCGCCGACGCTGCCGGCGACGGCCGCCATCACCTATCGTGACGCCGGGGGTGGGCCGACGTGGGGTACGTGCGGAGGCGGGTCCGCGCCGCGGTGGACGCGCTTGAGCATCTCGTCGGCGGGTTGGGCACCGCGGTGCTGGCGTGGGGCGTGCTGCTCTGGGCGCTCACGGTGGCCGCCGCCTGCCTGGTCGGCGTCGGGCTGCTGCTGGCGCCCGGCGCGCTGCGCGGGGTGCGCTCGGTGGCCGACCGGGAACGCGCCCGGCTGTCCCGCTGGGGCGGCCCGCTCCCCACGCCGGGGCCGGCGCCGACCGACCTGCGCGCGGCGCTGCGCGACCCGGTCGTGCGGCGGGAACTCGGCTGGACCGCGCTGCACGCGCCCCTCGGCTTCGGCGCCGGGATCGTGGGCCTCGCGCTTCCGCTCACCGCCGTGCAGGACGTCACGTTCCCGCTGTGGTTCCGGCTGCTGCGACCCGAGGACGGCGCGCCGGGGATCGTCTGGTGGCGGATCGACGGACTGCCCGACGCCCTGGCGGTCGGGTTGCTCGGCCTGGCCGGGCTGGTCCTCGGCGTCGCGGTCGGCCCGGCGCTGGCGCGCGTCCAGGCGTGGCCGGGCCGGTGGCTGCTCGCCCCGCCACCCGGGGTCGACCTGTCGATGCGGGTCGCCCAGCTCACCGCCACCCGGGCCGCCGCGCTGGACGCGCACGCGGTGGAGCTGCGCCGCATCGAACGGTCGCTGCACGACGGCACCCAGAACCGGCTGGTCGCGGTGAACGTGCTGCTCGGGGCGGCGCGGCGGGCCCTGCGGCGGGACCCGACCCGGGCCGACGAGATCCTCGAACGGGCGCAGCACGCCGCCGAGCAGGCGCTCGGTGAACTGCGTACGGTGGTGCGCGGCATCCTGCCGCCGGTGCTCGACGACCGGGGGCTCGCCGGCGCGCTCGCCGGCCTGGCCGGCGGATCGACGGTGCCGTGCCGGCTCACCGTGGACGTCTCCGTGCGCTGCGCCGCCGCGGTCGAGGCCACCGCCTACTTCGTGGTGGCCGAGGCGCTCACGAACGTGGTCCGGCACAGCGGCGCGAGCGCGGTCGACGTCGCGGTGCGCCGCGAGCGGGACCGGCTGCTGGTGACCGTCTCCGACAACGGCCACGGCGACGCGGACGAGACCCGCGGGTCCGGCCTGACCGGCATCCGGCGGCGGGTCGAGGCGTACGACGGCCGGATGACACTGACCAGCCCCACCGGGGGGCCGACGAGAATGCACGTGGAGCTGCCATGCGGATCGTGATCGCCGAGGACGACGCGCTGCTGCGCGAGGGGCTGGCGTTGTTGCTGCGGGCCGAGGACCTGGACGTGGTGGCCACCGCCGGCGACCCGGACGAGTTCCTGGCCGCGGTCGACGCGCACGGGCCCGACGTGGCGATCGTCGACGTGCGGATGCCGCCCACCCACACCGACGAGGGCATCGTCGCCGCGGTCGAGGCCCGCCGGCGCCGGCCCGGCCTCGCCGTGCTGGTCCTCTCCGCGTACGTCGAGCAGGCGTTCGCCACCGAGTTGTTCTCGGTCGGCGCCACCGGGCTCGGCTACCTGCTCAAGGAACGGGTCGGGCGGGTCGAGGAGTTCCTCGGCGCGCTGCACCGGGTGGCGGCCGGCGGCAGCGTGATCGACCCCGAGGTGGTCGGGCAGCTGCTCGCCCGTAACCGCCGGGACGACGGCGCGCTGGCCCAGTTGTCGCCGCGCGAGCAGGAGGTGCTGGCGCTGATGGCGGAGGGGCTCGGCAACACCGCGATCGCCGAGCGGCTGTTCGTCACCGAGGGCGCGGTGCACAAGCACATCCGCAACATCTTCGCCAAGCTGCACCTGCCGCCGGACGACCGGGCCGACCGCCGGGTCACCGCCGTGCTGCGCTACCTGAACGACGGCCGGCGCGCCGCCTGAGCGAGGCGACGCGCCGGCCGTGACGCGGTGCGGTGTGGCGTGGCGCGGGGGTCAGCGGGGCGTGGCGCAGATCGCCGCGTCCACGCTGTCCGAGACCGCCTCGGTCATCTCCAGCGAGGTCGGGAGCCCGGTCACCGCGACCACGGCGCTGCGTCCGTCCGTGGTGGCCAGGTTGCGCGTCTCGAAGCCCTGGATGTCGCCGCCGTGCCCCCAGGCGTGCCCGCCGCAGGGCAGGTCGTGCCGGGCGATGCCCAGCCCGTACGCCCAGACGCCGCCCGGCTCGAACTCCGGCGCGGGCACGGTCCGCATCATCGCGGCCTGCTGCGCGGGCTTGAGCAGCCGGCCGGCCAGCAGCGCCTCGAAGAACGTCCGCAGGTCGCCCGGGGTCGAGACGAGCTGACCGGCGGCCCAGCCGAAGGACGGGTCCATCTCGGTCACGTCGACCCACGGCGCGCCCGGCGCGACCGCCACGTAGCCCCGCGGGTGCCGGCCGGCGAGGCGCTGCTCGCCGACGCCGGGCCAGGAGGTGCCGCGCAGCCGCAGCGGCTCGATGATCCGCCGGGTGATCTCCTCGCCGACCGGACGCTCGGTGACCCGCTCGACGATCAGGCCGGCCAGCACGTAGTTGGTGTTGCTGTACTCCCACTTCGCGCCCGGGGCGAACCGCGACGGCCGGGTCAGCGCCGCGTCCACCAGAGAACGCGGCTCGAGGTACGCGTGCGCGCGGTCCACCAGGTCCTGCGGCCCGGTGAACAGCACCTCGTCGTAGTCGGGCAGCCCACTGGTCTGCTGGAGCAGGTGGCGTACGGTGATCCGCCGCCCGTCGTTGCCGTGGCCCCGCACCATCCCGGGCAGGTAGCGCTCGACGGTGGCGTCCAGGTCGATCCGGCCCTCGCCGACGAGTTGCAGGACGACCACGGCGGTGAAGGTCTTGGTGTTGCTGCCGATCCGCACCGTGCCGTTCGTGGGCACGTCGCGGCCGGTCGTGCGGTCGCCGACCCCGGCGGTGTAGTCACGCACCCGGTGGCCGGCGCCCCGGACGGAGGCCAGCGCCCCGGGGAAGCCCTGGTCGGAGACCAGCCGGTCGAGGTGTCCCTGCACGGCGTCGGGCCGCCCGGCGTGGGTGGGCGCGGCGGACGCGGTGGGCACGCCCAGGGCGGTGGCGGTCAGCACGGCCACCGCGCCGGCGACCGGAAAGGTTCGGCGGTTCATCGCAACTCCTCGTCGGCGGGAAACGGGTACGGCTTCCAGCCTTGTCGGGCCGGCGTCCGTCCTCCATCCCGCCTGCTGCCGGAGCGATGGTGGCGCAGGCACTACCGACACCGTCGGGGAATGGCGGCAGCCATCAAGAAGCATCAATTGCATAGCAGGTCGACGTCGTCCACGCGCGCCGTTCGTACGCGCATTGTGCACGGGCTGTACGCGGGCCCCCGTAGCATCCCCGAACGCATTGATCTTCGTGGCGGCCGGGGGGCGGCCAGGTTCGCGGTCAGGGGAGGAGAAGCGATGGCGGTGCCAGGTGTGAGCGGTGCGAATCCGTGACGCGGACCCGGTTCTTCGTCCTGGGCCCGCTGCACGCCCAGGTCGGCGGCGAGTGGCTCGACCTCGGGCCGGTACGCCAGCAGGCGGTCTTCGCCCTGCTGCTGTTCAACGCCGGCCGGGTGGTGACCCCGACGTCGATCCTGGAGGGCGTCTGGGGCGGTGACGCCCCGCCGACCGGCACGAAGCTGATCCCGCCCTACATCTACCGGCTTCGGCGCACCCTGCGGGCGGCCTCCGCAGGTCCCGACGGGCCGGTGATCGACACCCTGCGCATCGGTTACCGCCTGCGCCTCGGCGGCGCCCGGATCGACCTCGGCGACTTCGACGAGGCGGTGGAGCGCGCCGCGGCGGCGGAGGCGTCCGGCGACCTGGCCGCCGCCGCCGCGACGCTCGCCGTGGCGGAGAAGATCTGGGCCGGTGAGCCACTCGCCGGCCTGCCCGGTCCGTACGCGCAGAGCCGCCGACACCATTTGCTGGAACGCCGCGTCGTGTGCCTGGAACACCGGATGGAACTGCACCTGCGGCTGGGCAACTTCCACGAGGCGATCCCGGCGCTCCTCGCGCTGCGTACCGAATATCCCCTGCGGGAGCGGCTGGCGATCATGCTGATGACGGCGCTCTACCAGGCCGGCCGGCAGGACGAGGCGGTCCAGGTCTTCGGCGCCTTCCGCAGCCGCCTGGACGCCGAACTCGGCGTCGAGCCGACCCCGGCGCTCAGCGACGCGTACACCTCGATGCTTCGCGGCGGTCTCGCCGCGCCGTCCGGTCCCATCCCGAGATGAGCCGCCCGGATCCGGGCGGCCGGCACGTGACGCGCGACGAACCGCGCAGTGAGGCGGAGCAGATGCACGACAGCACCGACCCGGTGCGGCCCGGGGACGCCGCCTGGTTCCTGGGGCACTCCCTGCGGGAGCGGCTGACCGGCCGGTCACCCGCCGGACCCGTCGACGTCGAGGTCGGCCGGATCCGGCTGAAGATGTGGCGGGACGAGCCCGTGCACACCAGGCGGCCCGACCTGATGGCGCGGCATCTGGCCGAGCACGGCCTCGACTCCGACGGCCTGGCCCGGATGCTGGGCGAGGCGCCGGAGACGGTCCGGGAGCGGTTCGACGAGGAGCCCGGGTACGCGCGCCGGCTGACCGACGCGTGGCGCCGCCACCCACCGGCCGACCAGGGCGACGACGACGCCGCGGGGTTCGCCACGATCGCCGCGCCGCTCGTCGCGAGCGCCCGGGACCGGCTCCGGTCCCGGATCGACGCCCTCGTCGCCGGCCATCCACAGTTGACCGCGCCGGCGCTCGCCGCGCACCTGGGGCCCGGCCCGTCGGACACGCTCAACGGGATGCTGGCCCGCGTCATGGCGCTGGAGCTCAACGTGCTGCGCGTGCGCGGCGACCTGCCCGGCGACGACCCGCACGCACGCTTCCACCACTTCCTGCGCCGGCTGCGGCAACCGGAGCACGCGTTGGCCCTGCTGCGGGAGTATCCGGTGCTCGCCCGCGACCTGGTCCGGGTGGTCGACAACTGGGAGGCCGCCCGGCTGGAGTTCGCGCGGCGTCTCGTCGCCGACCACGCCACCCTCGCCGACCGCTGCGGCGTCCCGGACGCCCTCGGCGACCTGGCCGGGGTCAGCTTCGGCGCGGGCGACAGCCACCGCGGCGGACGCTCCGTCGCGGTGGTGCGCTTCACCTCCGGCGTACGGGTCATGTACAAGCCCCGCCGCCTCCAGGTGGACCGGCACTTCCAGCAGTTGCTGCGCTGGCTCGACGAGCGCGGCGCGCAGCCGCCGTTGCGGACGTTCTGGGTGCTCGACCGCGGCGCGTACGGCTGGACCGAGTTCGTGGCGGGCGGACCCTGCGCCGACCGGGACGCGCTGAGCCGGTTCCACCGTCGGCAGGGCGCCCTGCTGGCCCTCCTCCAGACGCTCGGCGCGACCGACTTCCACCTGGAGAACGTGATCGCCGCCGGTGAGCACCCGATGCTCATCGACCTGGAGGCGATGCTGCACAACTGGCAGTGGGAGCGGCCGGCCGGCGACGACGATCAGGCCGGCTACCTCCAGGCCGTCGGGGTGGAGCTGATGAGCCGCTCGGCGGTCACCGTGGGGCTGCTTCCCGCCCCGGTGATCTGGACCGAGGGCAACCAGGTCAACCGCTTCGACATGAGCGGGATGGCCGGCGCCGGCGGGCAGTTGACCGCCCGGCCGGTGGCGGTCTGGGACGGCCTCGGCACCGACGAGATGCGCCTGGAGCGGCGGCGGGTGGCGCTGCCCGGCTCGGCGAACCTGCCCACGCTCGGCGACGGCGCGGTCGACGTGACCGAGTTCGCGCCGGAGATCGTCGACGGCTACCGCCGGCTCTACCGGCTGCTGCTGGCGCACCGCGACGAGCTGCTCGCCCCGGCCGGCCCGCTGGCGGCGTTCGCCGGGGACGAGGTCCGCGTGGTCGCGCGCGCCACCGAGTCGTACGTCCGGCTGCTCACCGAGGCGCACCACCCCGACCTGCTGCGCGATGCCCTGGACCGGGACCGCTGGTTCGAGAACCTCTGGGCCGGACACGACCGGCGCCCGCAGCGGGACGCGCTCGTCGCCGCGGAACTGGCGCAAATGCACGCCGGTGACGTGCCGATCTTCGTGACCACGCCGTCGTCGACGGATCTGGTCGCCGGGGACGGGTCCGTGCTGCCGGGCGCGCTGCGGAAGACCGGGCTGGACGCCGTCCGGGACCGCCTCGCCGGGATGTCGGAGGAGCACCTGGCTCAGCAGAGCTGGATCATCGACGCCTCCCTGACCGCCCTGATCATGGGGGACGCGGGCACCTGGCGACCGCCGGCTTCGGCGAGCCCGGCGAGCCCGGCGCCCGGACCGGTCCCACCCGAACGGTACGTCGACGCGGCGCGCCTCGTCGGGGACCGGCTGCTGGCCACCGCGCTCGAGGACGGCGACCGGATCTGCTGGCTCGGCCTGGGCCTGGTCGCCGACCGGGTGTGGGTGCTCGGGCCCAGCGCCATGGACCTCTACAACGGCATCAGCGGCATCGCCCTGTTCCTCGGCCGGCTCGCCTCCGTCACCGGCGACCCGACCTACCGGCGGGCCGCCGACCGGGCCGCCACGATGATGCTCCGCGAGGCGCGGGCCTGGCTCGCCGCGCCGGTCGCCGAGACCCTCGGCGTCGGCGGCTTCGACCACCTGGGCGGCTCGGTGTACGCGTTCAGCCACCTCGCCGCCGACCTGCGCCGTGACGACCTGCTCGACGTCGCCACCCGGCTGGCCGCCGCGATGGTCGCGCACACCGCCGACAGCCGGGAGTACGACATCATCAGCGGCACGGCCGGCGGGCTGCTCGCCCTGCTCTCGCTGCACCGGATGACCGACGACCCGGACCTGCTGGCCGGCGCCGGCGCGATGGCCCGGCACCTGACCGGCGGCGCGTCCCCGGTGGCCGGCGGCCTCGGCTGGCTCGGCGCGCTCTCCGGCGACCGGCCCCTCGCCGGCTTCTCCCACGGCGCGTCCGGCATCGCCACCGCGCTGGCCCGCTGGGACCGTCACCGCGGCGTCGACGAGCATCGCGCGACCGTGGACGCGGCGCTGCGCTACGAACACACGGTCTACGACGACGCCGCCGGCAACTGGCGGGACCTGCGCCCGGACGCCCCGACGGGCGACGGCATGGTCGCCTGGTGCCACGGCGCGGCCGGGATCGCGCTGGCCCGCGCCGAGCTGCTCGGCTACGCCAGCGATGACGCGCTCGTCCGCGCCGACCTGCGGCACGCGCTGACGGCCCTCGGTGATCCGCGGAACCTGCTGCGCAACCACTCGATCTGCCACGGCGACCTGGGCAACGCCGAGGCCGGGTCGGCCGCGGCGGCGGTCCTCGGCGACGACGCGGCGGCCCGGCACGCCGCCACGGTCGCGGCCGGGGCGGTGGCGGACGTCGAGGCGGGCGCCTGGCGGTGCGGCGTACCCCGGGGCGTGGAGACGCCCGGGCTGATGAGCGGCCTCGCCGGCGTCGGCTACGCGTTCCTGCGCCGGGCGGATCCGGCGGGCGTGCCGTCGGTGTTGCTGCTGGAGCCGCCGCGTGACCATCGCGGTGCCATCGATCTGCCATAGGCCGGCCCTACGGTTCCGGCCGTGGAGGCCCACCCGGACACCATGCATCACCACTTCGATCGGAGACTCGTATGGACTACATCAGGGCGTGGAAGGACCCGGTCTACCGGGCGTCGCTCAGCGACGAGGAGCGGGCGGCCCTGCCGGCCAACCCGGCCGGCTTCGTCGAACTGAGCGACCAGGAACTCGACACCGCACCCGGTGGCACGTGGACCCCGACCCCGACCATCACCGCGGTCACCGGGGTCGCCGGCTGTTTCACCATCAACGGCACGGTCTGCAACGGCACCTGCGCGGCGCTGACCGTCGGCTGCTGCGGCTGACCGATCCACCGAGGCGGCCCGACGCGCACCCGCCCTCCACGGCGCGTTCCGCCGCCGGCCATCGAAGAATTCACCGAGGAGAACCCCGATGAACATCGTGCAAGCCTGGAAGGACCCCGAGTACCGGGCGAGCCTGTCCGCCGAGCAGCTCGCGGCGTTGCCCGAGCACCCCTGCGGCGTGGTCGAGCTGGGTGACGAGGTGCTCGCGCACATCGCCGGCGCGCGCACCGAGTACCTGCTGACGCTCGGCTGCTGCGGCGGCTTCACCGCCCGCGAGACGCCGTGCGGCTCCTGCGGCGCCACCTGCGGCGGCACCACCTGCGGCACCTGCCAGACGCAGTCGACCTGCGGGCTGTGCACCGCCTGATCCATCCACCACACCGACGGCGCCCGGGCGTACGGGACGCGCCCGGGCGCCGTCGGACCCGCGAGACCCGACCGCCGCGCGAGAGAGAGCACCGATGACGCAGTCGCACCTGACCGGCGATGGACCGGTGGACGTTTCCCACCCCGACTGGTATCTGGCGTACTCCCTGTCGGAGCGGCTCGGCGCCGGGGCGCCGGTCGGTCCGGTGGACGAGGAGCGGGGCCGGCTGCGGCTGCGGCGGTGGCGGGAGGAGCCGGTCTTCGCCGGCGACTCGGAGCTGTTCGACAGCTGGCTGCGCGCGCTGGGCCTCGACGAGCCCGCCCTGGTCCGGGTGCTCGGGGAGATGCCGGAGACGGTCCGCAGCCGGTTCGCCGACGTGCCGGACCACGTGCGCACCATCGAGCGGGCCTGGCACGACCACCGCCCCCGCGGGACCGCCGCCGACCAGGAGCACCACCACGACCACGAGCATGACCACGACCACGACCACGAGCACCGGCACGACCCGCACCCGCACGCGGCCTTCGTGGAACTGGTCCGCCCGCTCGTCGACGACGGGCTGCGCCGGGTACGCGCGGCCGTGCGCGAGGCGTGCGCCGCCGCACCGGGACCGCACGTCGACGCGGACCTGCTCGCCGACCAGCTCTGCGACCCGCCCACCGCGGCGATCAACCTGCTGGTCGGCCGGGTGCTGGTGCTCGAACTCAACGTGCTGCGGGTCCAGGGACAACTGACCGGCGACACGCCGCAGGAACGATTCCAGGACTTCACCCGACGCCTGCGCGACCCCAAATACGCCCTCGACGTCCTGATGGAATACCCGGTGCTGGCCCGGGACGCCACCGTCCTGGTCGACAACTGGGTCGACGCCCGGGTCGAGTTCGCCCGCCGCCTCGTCGCCGACCAGGCCGCGCTCGCGGACCGGCTCGGCGACCCGGCCGGGCTCGGCGCCGTGACCGGCGTGTCCTTCGGGGCGGGCGACTCGCACCGGGGCGGGCGCTCGGTCGGCTTCGTCCGCTTCGCCAACGGCGCCCGCGCCGTCTACAAGCCGCGCGGACTCCAGGTGGAGCTGCACTTCCAGCAACTGCTCGACTGGCTCAACGACCGCGGCGCGCAGCCGCCGCTGCGGACCATGTGGGTGCTCGACCGGGGCGAGTACGGCTGGTCGGAGTTCGTCGCCGCCGGGCCGTGCGCCGACCAGGAGGCGCTGCGCCGCTTCTACACCCGCCAGGGCGGCTACCTGGCGCTGCTGCACAGCCTCGCCGCCGTCGACTTCCACCTGGAGAACGTCATCGCCGCCGGCGAGCACCCGATGCTCGTCGACCTGGAAGCCCTGTTCCACCCCGAGAGCGAGCACACCGACCGGCAGGTCGGCGTCTCGGTGGAGTCGTTCCGCACCATGCGCGAGTCCGTGCTCGAGGTCGGGCTCCTGCCCCGGCCGATCATCTACCAGGACGACGACGGCATCGGCGGGGTCGACTTCAGCGGCCTGGCCGGCACCGCCGGTCAGCTCACCCCCGCCCCGGTGGCCACCTGGGAGGAGTCCGGCACCGACCGGATGCGCCTGGTCCGCAAGCGGATCGAGATGGGCGGCGGGCAGAACCTCCCCAGCCTCGACGGCGCGACGCACCACACGCTCGACTTCAGCGACGACATCCTGGCCGGCTTCGACCGGACGTACCGGCTGCTGCACCGCCACCGCGACGACCTCCTGGCCCCGGACGGGCCGGTCGCGGCGTTCGCCGGCGACGAGGTACGGGTGATCCTGCGCGCCACCCGCACCTACGGCAACCTGCTCCAGGAGAGCCGGCACCCGGACCTGCTGCGCAACGCGCTGGACCGTGAGCGGTTCCTCAGCTTCCTCTGGCTCCAGGAGGACTGGCCCGGCGCCGAGACCCGGATCGCCGCCGCCGAGCAGGCGCAGCTCAGCCGCGGCGACATCCCCATCTTCGGCACCACGCCCGCCTCGCGCGACTTCGTCGCCGGGGACGGCACGGTCATCGCCGACGTGCTCACCACGAGCGGCCTGGACCGCTCCCGGCAGCGCATCGGCGGGCTCTCCGAGGCGCACCTGGCCCAGCAGACGTGGATCCTGCGCAGCTCCCTGGCCGCGCTGACGATGGGCGTGGAGAGCCAGGGCCAGTGGTCGCAGTACCGGGTCACCGCCGCCACCACCCCGGCCCCCGCCGACCGGTTCCTCGCCGCCGCCCGCGCCGCCGGAGACCGGCTGCTGCTGACCGCCGACGCCGGCGACGACTCGCTGGCCTGGCTCGGGCACACCCTGGTCGCCGACCGGATCTGGCAGCTCGGCCCGGTGGGGATCGACCTCTACAACGGGCTGTCCGGGATCGCGTTGTTCCTCGGCCAGCTCGGCGAGGTCACCGGCGAGCAGCGGTTCCGGGCGGCGGCCGAGGTCGTCGCGACCATGCTCACCCGCCAGGTCGACCTGCTCGACGAGACGCCGAAGGCGAACCTGGAGAAGTTCACCGTCGGCGCGTTCAACGAGCTGGGCGGCCCGCTGTACGCGCTGAGTCACCTGGGCGCGCTGTGGCGGCGGGAGGACCTGCTCGACGCCGCCGAGCGGATCGTGCCGGTGCTGCTGCACCTCGCCCCCGCCGACGACGCGTACGACGTGATCAGCGGCTCGGCCGGCGCCATCCTGGGGCTGCTGGCGCTGCACGCGGCGCGCCCGTCGCCGCACCTGCTCGACGCGGCCGGCACGTTCGCCGCCATCCTGCGCGCGAAGGCCGAGCCGGCCGGTGACGGGGTCGGCTGGGCCGGCTCGGTGAACCCCAGCCGTCCGCTTGCCGGCTTCTCGCACGGCGGGTCCGGCATCGCCGTCGCCCTGGCCCGGCTGGACCGCGTCCTCGGCCACCGCGACCACCTGCCGCTGGTCGAGGGCGCGATCCGCTACGAGCGCTCCGCCTTCGACCCCGAGCAGACGTGCTGGCTCGACCTGCGCGACACCACACCGGACGGATACTCGATGATCGCCTGGTGCCACGGCGGTCCCGGGATCGCGCTCGCCCGCGCCGACCTGGCCGGCTACGTCGACGACCGCGAACCGGTCGAGCGTGACCTGCGCGACGCCCTGGCCGGCATGCTCCGCTTCGGGTTGACCGGCGAGGTCATCACCGGCACCGGCAACCACAGCATCTGCCACGGCGACCTCGGCAACATCGAGGCGGTGCTGGCCGCCGCCCGGGTCCTCGGCGACGACGCCGCCGCCCGGCAGGCCGAACTGGTCGCGGCGAGCATCCTCGACTACATCGACCAGGACGGCTGGCTGTGCGGAGTCCCGCTCGGCGCGGAGACGCCCGGCCTGATGAGCGGCATCGCGGGAATCGGCTACAACCTGCTCCGCCTGGCCGCGCCCGACCGGGTCCCGTCGGTGCTGCTCGTCGAACCGCCACGACCGGCCGGGGAGCGTGACAACCGTGGCTGAAGCGCCGATCTGGCCCTACCGTCCACAGGCGCTCGCGACCTACCACCACCGCCCGCCCGGCGAACCGGCCCGGCGTACGATCCGGTCCTCGCGCCGGCCGCTCGTCGCGCTCGCCGCCCTGCTGATGGTCTGCGTGGGGTTCGCGGCGGTCACCCGGGTGCCCAGGGCGGTCGACGGCGCCGTCCTGAGCGCCGACGGGCCGCACCTGGTCGCGGTGTTCGCCGGCCGCGTCGACCCGGCGCCCGGCGCCGAGGTCACCCTCAACCAGGACACCGGACGGACCACGGTGCGCGTGGTCCGCTCGGAGATCGTCGACGACGAGGCAGCCGCCCGGCGCTGGCGGATCCCCACCGAGGTGGCCCGCCCGGCCACCGTCGTCCTGCTGTCCGGCGCGCCCGCCGGTCACGCCTACGGCCGGCTCAGCCTCGTGGTGGCCGAACCCACCCTGCTGCAGATGCTGCCCGAGGTCACCGGGGCGCTGCGGTGAGCGGGACCCCGCCCCGGCCGCGCCGCCGGGTGCCGGTGATGCTCCAGATGAGCGCCACCGAGTGCGGCGCCGCGTGCCTCGCCATGGTCCTCACCCACCACCGCCGCTGGACCTCGGTCGCCGAGTGCCGCGACCGGCTCGGCGTCGGCCGCGACGGCGCCACCGCGTTGCAGATGGCCCAGTTCGCCCGCGAGAACGGCATGCGGGCCCGCGGCGTCAGCGTCGACCTCGACGCGCTGCCACAGCTCGAACTGCCCGCGATCGTGCACTGGAACTTCCGCCACTACCTGGTGCTGGAACGCTGGGACAAACGTGGCGCGGTCGTCGTCGACCCGGCGATGGGCCGGCGGCGGCTGAGCCGGGAGGAGTTCGGTGCCGGTTTCACCGGCATCGCCATCGAGCTCACCCCCGACGAACGGTTCGCGCGTCGCCCCGGACCGGGCCGGCTGGCCTCGCTGCGGTTCGCCCACGGCATGCTCACCTTCTCCCGCCCGCTGCTCGGCCTCGTCCTGCTCGTCTCGCTGCTGCTGCAACTGGCGGTGCTGCTGCCCGCGCTGGTGACCAAGTTCGCCGTCGACGTGGTGATCGGGCAGGGGCAGGTGGACGCGCTCACCGTCCTCGGCGCCGGGATGGTGCTGCTGCTGGCGGTCCAGGGTGTCGGCACCTACACCCGGGGCCTGGCGCTCAACGTGCTGCACGCCCGCATGGACGACACCATGATGCGGCGTTTCTTCGACCATCTGCTCGCCCTGCCGTACTCCTACTTCCAGCTCCGCAGCAGCGGCGACCTGCTCATGCGGATGTCCAGCAACACCGTCATCCGCGACATGCTGACCAGTCAGACCATGTCGCTGGTCCTCGACGGGCTGTTCGTGGTCGCCTACGTCGGCCTGCTGCTGGCGCTCACCCCGCTCTACGCCGCGCTGGTGCTGGGGCTGGGCCTGGCCCAGCTCGCCGCCATCGTGGCCACCTACCGGGCCATGCGCGAACGTACCCACCGCGACATCGCCGCCCAGGCCGACGAGCAGAACTACGCGGTCGAGGTGCTGGCCGGCGCCGAGACCGTGAAGGCGATGGGCGCCGAGCAGCAGGTCCTCGGCCGCTGGTCCGGGCTGTTCCAGAGCCGCCAGTTCGCGTCCCTGCACCGCCGCCGCCTGGAGACCGGCGTCGAGGCGCTGCTCACCGCGTTCCGGATGGGCTCGCCGATGCTGCTGCTGTGGGTCGGCGCCCACCAGGTCGTGGCCGGACGGATGTCGCTGGGCACCATGCTGGCGCTCAACGCGCTCGCCGCCGCGGTGCTCACCCCGCTGATGGGCCTGGTCAACACCGCCCGGCAGTTGCAGACCGTCGGCACCCATCTGGAACGGATCCGCGACGTCATGGACGAGGCCGTCGAACAGGACGCGTCGACGAGCCGCCCGACGCGACGTATCACCGGCCAGGTCACCCTCACCGGCGTCGGCATGCGTTACAGCACCAACGCGCCGTGGGCGGTACGCGGCATCGACCTGGCCGTCCCGGCCGGCGCGAAGGTGGCACTGGTCGGCCGGACCGGATCCGGCAAGACGACGCTGGCCAAGACCATCATCGGGCTGTACGTGCCCACCGAGGGGGAGGTCCGCTTCGACGGCCGCCTCCTGCAGGACCTCGACTTCCGGGACCTGCGCCGGTCGTGCGGCATGGTGACGCAGGAGCCCGCCCTGTTCGCCGGCTCGATCCGCGACAACATCTCGCTCGGCCACCCCTCCGCCACCTACGAGGAGGTCGTCCTCGCCGCGCAGCGGGCGCAGATCCACGACGAGATCATGATGATGCCGATGGCGTACGAGACGCAGCTGACCGAGGGGGGCGGCGGGCTCTCCGGTGGGCAACGGCAACGCCTCGCCCTGGCCCGCGCCCTCGTGCACAAGCCGCCGCTGCTGCTGCTCGACGAGGCGACCAGCCACCTGGACGTGGTCACCGAACGCCAGGTGGACGAGGTGCTCACCGCGTTGTCGTGCACCCGGATCGTGATCGCGCACCGGCTCAGCACCGTGGTCAACGCCGACCTGATCGGGGTGATGGAGGACGGGCAGCTGGTCGAGCAGGGCACCCACCAGGAGCTGATCGCACACGGGCGCCACTACGAGGCGCTGATCCGCGACCAGCTCCAGACCGCCCGACCCGGTTGACCGGGTCAGCCGGGTGGCAGTCCGGCCAGCCGTCCCCGTATCTCCTCGGCGGCCGGATCACCGAGGTCGTCGTAGATCCGCAGCGCCCGCTGCCACGCCTCGACGGCCCCGGTCACGTCCGCCATCGCCGCGCGGGCCTCACCGAGACGGATGAGGGTCAGCGCCTCGTGGAACCGGTTGGCCGACTCGACGAAGTGCCGGACCGCCTGCTCGTAGCAGGCCGCGGCCCGGGCCGGGTCGCCGAGCCGGTGATAGGCGAAGCCGAGACTGTCCAACGTCGACGCCTGCCCCACCCGGTCACCCGATCGTCGCTGCCGGGCCAGCGCCTCGGTGCAGTCGACGACCGCCTGCCGGTGGTCGCCGGTGAGCGCGTGCAGATAACCCTTGTTGTTCAACGCCCGCGCCTCGGCGTAGTCGTTGCCGATGAGGCGGGACACGCGCAGCGCCTCCACGCTGTGCCCGAGCGCCTCCGCCAGCCGGCCGGTCTGGGTGCAGAGCTCGGTGCGGTGCCGCAGGATCAGCGCGAGACCGTCCAGGTCGCCGAGTTGCTCGTACAACTCGATCGCCCGCCGCAGGTGGTGCTCGGCCGTGTCCTGGTCGCCCAGGCGCATCAGGGCGCGGGCCAGCATGCGTCGCGCCAGCGCCTGCGCCCCCAGGTCACCGACCCGTTTGGCCGCGTCCAG
Source organism: Micromonospora sp. WMMD975 (assembly GCF_029581215.1). Classification (NCBI taxonomy): domain Bacteria; kingdom Bacillati; phylum Actinomycetota; class Actinomycetes; order Micromonosporales; family Micromonosporaceae; genus Micromonospora; species Micromonospora sp. WMMD975. The sequence goes on along the minus strand of NZ_CP120739.1, from coordinate 2,838,215 downwards.
CGCCACCCGCTGGACCGCCAACTGGTCCTGAAAGAGGCCACGGGGCGCGAGGTAGGCGGCCAGCGCCCAGGCGAACTGGCCGGTGTGCCGCTCGAAACCGGTCGCCGCGGTCTGCCGCAGCACCCGCAGCAGGACGAACCGTTCGGCCTGGAACCACGCCTCCGCCGCGGCCCGGTCCGACATCGGCACCGAAACGTCCGTCGGCTGCGGCGGCATCGGCCCGACCGGCGTCCACGTCGGTTGGAGCAGCGCCGCGGCGGAGAGCCCGACGCGCAGGTAGTGGTCGAACATCCTGTGTCGGGCGTCCCGCCGTTCCTCCGGCCGGTCGTACGACTGCGTCAGCTCGACCGCGTACGACCGGAGCAGGTCGTGCAGCGCGTACCGGTCGGGTCGGTGCTCGGTCAGCAGGTGCAGGCGGGTCAGCTCCGCCAGCAGCGGCGCGACCGCGGCCCCGGGGCCACCGACGAGCGCGGCGACGGCGTCACCGGTCAGGTCCGGACCGGGGTGCAGGCCCAGCAGCCGCAGCAGCCGGGCCGCGTCGGCGCTCAACGCCCGGTAGGACCACGAGAAGACCCGCCTGACGTCGCCGCCGGCCAGCAGCCGCAGCCGGCTGTCGGGCGAGCGTAGCTGGGCCGCCACGGCGTCGAGTGGAAACGCCGGCCGGGCGGCGACGCGCGCCGCCACGATCGAGAGGGCGAGCGGTAGCCGACCGGTCGACTCGATCATCTCAGCGGTCGCCGCCGGGTCCGCGGCGACCCGGCCGTCGCCGAGCCGGCGGCGCAGCAGCAGCGTCGACTCGCCGGCGGTCAGCACCCCGAGCGTCACCGGTCGGGCACCCTCCGCCGCGGCCAGCCCGGTGAGCTGGTCGCGGCTCGTCACCAGCACGGCGCACCGGCCCGCACCGGGCAGCAGCGGGCGCACCTGCGTGGCGTCCCGCGCGTTGTCGAGCAGCACGAGCATCCGGCGCGACGCCAGCAGGCTGCGGAACAGTCCGGCCCGGGCGTCGATGCTGCTCGGCATCCGACCCGTCGGCACGCCGAGCGTCTCCAGGAAGGCGAGCAGGGCATCGGCCGGGAGCACCGCGTCACCGTCGTCGTAGCCGCGCAGGTTGACGTACAGCTGGCCGTCCGGGAAACGGTCCACCGCGTGGTGCGCCCAGTGCAGCGCGAGCGTCGTCTTGCCCACGCCGGCCATGCCGCTGACGGTGACGATGTCCACGGCGCCGGGCTGCTCGATCCGGCGGCCGAGTGCCGCGTCGAGCACGGCGATCTCCGCGCCGCGACCGACGAACCCGGCGACCGCGAGTGGTAGTTGGCGCGGCGGCACGACCGTCGCGCCGGCCGGCACCATCGTCGCGCCGGCCGGCACCACTGTCGCCCCGGCCGCCCCGGTCGTGGCGGGCCGCTGCCCGAGGCGGTGGTGCAGGATGTCGTCGTGCAGCCGGGTGAGTTCGGGGCCCGGATCCATCCCGGTCTCCTCCACCAGCACCTGCCGGGCCTGCCGGAACGCCGCCAGCGCCCCGGACACGTCACCGAGCTGGTAGAGACCGGTCATGAGCTGGGCCCAGGCGCGCTGCCGCAGCGGGTGACGGTCGAGCAGCGCACGCAGCCTCGGCACCACCCGGGCCGCGTCGCCAAGCGATAGTCCCGCCGCCGCGGCGTCCTCCTCGACCAGCAGCCGCCGCTCCTCCAGCCGGTCGACCCGGCCGGCGAGCACCCGGGGCAGCGGAAGGCCGCTCAGGGCCGGCCCGCGCCACAGGCCGAGCGCGTCCGCCAGCTCCGGTTGCGCCCCCGCCGGGTCACCCGCCGCCAGCGCCGCCCGGCCCCGGGCCGCCGCCGCGTCGAACCGGTCCAGGTCCCGTTCGCCGGGTCCGACCCACAGCAGGTAGCCGCCCGGCGTGGTACGGATCCGGTCCGTGCCGGCCGCACCGCCGAGAACCATGCGCAGGCCACGCAGGTAGGTGCGGATGTTGGCCGCGGCCGAGGCGGGCGGTCGGTCACCCCAGACCATCGCCGCCAGCTCGTCGGCGGGGATCGCCTCGCCCGGGCGCAGCAGCAGCGCCGCCAGTACCAGCTGTTGCTTCGCCGATCCGAGCGCGACCAGGACGCCGTCCTTCGCCAGCGTCAACGGCCCGAGCAACGCGAAGTGGAGATGCATGGTCATCGCAGCGTACGGCGAGCGGACCACCCCGGCTCGGCGGTCCCATTTCCGGCGTGCGTTAAGAAGGGCCCCCGCCTCTACCGAATGCGTTAAGCGGGGGCCCCTCCTTACACCTCAGTTCAGGCCGCAGGCGGCCAGCGCGTCCAGGTTCGGGCGCTGCGCGCCGACCCGGTTGAACGCGATCTCGATCCGGTCGAGCGCGGCGCCACGCTTGTCCTTCAACGGCCCGAGGATGGCGTTGTCGATGAAGGCCGGCCCGCCCTCCGGCCGGACCGCGAGCTGGGCCAGCCGGGCGTTCGCCTCGGCGATCTGCTTGTCCAGGGCGGCCAGCTCGGCCTGCACCTGACCGGCCGCCGCCGCGGGGACCGCGGCGAGCTGTACGCCGGGGCAGTTGACGGTCCGGGCCTGCCCGGGCGCCGCCGCACCGTTCTGCGCGCCCCCGTTCTGGCCAGCGCCGCCGTTCTGGCCAGCGCCGCCGTTCTGGCCAGCGTTGCCGTTGACGGCGCTCGGCACGCCGGCGGCGTTGAGTCCGCAGGTGGCAAGCGCGTCCAGGTTGGGGCGCTGCGCGCCGATCCGGTTGAACGCGATCTCGATCCGGTCGAGCGCGGCGGTGCGCTTGCTCTTCAGCGGGCCGAGGATGGCGTTGTCGATGAAGGCCGGCCCGCCCTCCGGCCGGACCGCGAGCCGGGCCAGCCGCTCGTTCTGCCGGGCGATCTCCTGGTCCAGGTTGGCCAGTTCCCGTTCCACCTCGGCGTTCGCCGCCGCGGGCACCGCGGGCAGCTTGTCGCGTACCGTCGGGCAGTTGACGGTCTGCGCGGCGGCCGACGCGGCCGACCCACCGTTCTCGTCGGCGGACGCCAGCTGGAGCCCGCCGGCGAGCAGGAGCGCCGCGAGGGCGCCCACCCCACCGAGTTTCAGGACCGCGTTGTTGCGCGTACCCCTGGCCATGCACCTCTCCTTTGGTTGACCTGGAGGGTCGGCGCGGCGTGCGTGCCGCTCCGCCACTCCGCGGTGCGAAGTGAGACGCAGGAATCGTGCTCGTGCCCGCTCCGGCATCGCGGTTCCGGACGATGTCCCTGTCGGGCATGGGTACGGGCGCGGCGGCCGGATCGTTCACCGTCCGCTGATCCGATTGACCGCATCGAGGTACGTCAGTAGTCTGCGCTGAAAGCGCTTTCTGCGCGAGAGGCGCGCGAGGGGACTGGCGTCCGGGCTGGAAGGCCAGCCGGCGACACCGACAGGGCATCGGTGTCGATGTCGGCTTGGCACCGTACCACCACCCGCAGGAGAACCTCATGATCAACCGACAGCGCCGTACGGCGTTGTGGACCTCCACCGCCGCGGCGGCGACGCTCGTCGCCTCCGGCTTGGCCCTCGGCGCGACCGCCGCCCAGGCGGCGCCCGGCTGCCGGGTCGACTACACGGTGGCCGCGCAGTGGTCCGGCGGCTTCACCGCCAACGTCAACCTCACCAACCTCGGCGACCCGCTGAACGGCTGGACCGTCACCTGGTCCTTCGATGCCGGACAGACCGTCAGCCAGGCATGGAGCGCCGACATCACCCAGACCGGCGCCTCGGTCCGGGCCGCCAACGTCAGCTACAACGGCAGCCTCGGCACCAACGCGACCACGTCGTTCGGCTTCAACGGAACCTGGAACAACGCCAGCAACCCGAAGCCGACGTCGTTCGCGGTCAACGGCGTCACCTGCGGCGGGGCGATACCCACCGACCCCGGGGGGACCAACACCCCGCCGCCGGGACCGACCACCGCACCCCCGCCGCCCACCACTCCGCCGCCGACCACGCCGCCGCCCACGACTCCGCCGCCGACCACGCCGCCGCCGACGACCGGAGCGGTGTACGCCGCGCCGAACGGCAGCGCGAGCGCGCCCGGCACCCAGGCCAGCCCCACCACGATCGCCGCGGCGATCACCCGGGTCAGCGCGGGCGGCACCATCTACCTGCGCGGCGGCACCTACAGCCTGGCCCAGACCGTCACCATCGCCGCCGGCAACAACGGCACCGCGAGCGCCCGCAAGAATTTGTACGCCTACCCGGGCGAGACGCCGATCCTCAACTTCTCCGCGATGGGCGAGGACTCGGCCAACCGCGGCCTCGCGTTGAACGCGTCCTACTGGCACGTGCGGGGCATCGTGGTGGAACGCGCCGGCGACAACGGCATCGCCGTCGGCGGCAGCAACAACATCATCGAGCGTACGGTGACCCGGTTCAACCGCGACACCGGCCTGCAACTGTCCCGGATCTCCTCCAGCACTCCGCGCGACCAGTGGCCCGCCAACAACCTGATGATCAGCGTCGAGTCGCACGACAACGCCGACTCCGACGGCGAGGACGCCGACGGGTTCGCCGCCAAGCTCACCGTCGGCAGTGGCAACACGTTCCGGTACGCGGTCTCGCACAACAACATCGACGACGGCTGGGACCTCTACACCAAGACCGACACCGGCGCGATCGGGCCGGTGACCATCGAGGACTCGCTGTCCTACAACAACGGCACGCTCAGCAACGGCACCCAGAACACCAACGGTGACCGCAACGGCTTCAAGCTCGGCGGCGAGGACATCGCGGTCAACCACACCGTGCGGCGCACCATCGCGTACCGCAACGGCAAGCACGGCTTCACCTACAACCGCAACCCGGGCTCGATGACGATCTCCAACAACCTGAGCATCGACAACGGCGAGCGCAACTTCTCGTTCGACGCCGGCACCTCGGTCTTCCGGAGCAACACGTCCTGCCGCAGCGGCAGCGGCTCGAACGACAAGACGGTCGGCAACGTGGACAGCTCGAACCAGTTCTGGTCCGGCTCGAACGGCTCCCGCTGCTCCGGCTGGTCGGGCGCGCTCGGCTGGTCGTTCGCCTCGGACGGGCGCCTGGTCGTGACGTTGGGCGGCCGGGTGGTCTCCCTGTAGCCCCTTCCCCCTGGTGCCATCCCGTCCCACCGCCGTCCCGTCGGTCCCATCGACGGGCGGCCGCGGGGTGGTCTGCTCTCCGGCCGGGTCTCGTGCGCGGCGATCGTTTGGCCAGTGATCGGCACCAGTTCGGTGGAGTGGTGGTATCGCCAGTGGTCGGATACCGCCACTTCACCGAACTGGCGTCCGGCCTACCGATGTCTCCCCGACACCACGGGCATCAAGACGGGGCAAATGGGTACAAGGTGGGGCCTGTTTTACCGGTCAGATCGTCCAGTGGCCCGAATCGTGGCACGGACCGCCCCCCTCCGCGCGGCGGTGCTCCCGCGCGGCGGTGCGGCGGTGCGGCGGGGCGGGACGGCGGCGAGGGGCGGCGGGGTCGGGCGGGGGAGGGTCGAGCATGGCGCCGTGCCGTGGTTTCGGAGCGGCTCGCGGCACTGGCTCCCGCATCACGGTAGCCGGCGCCGGCCACGTTCCGGCCGAGCAAGTGAATGGGCCGGGCGGGTCACGGGGCCGGCAGTCCTCGGGCGACTGTGACCCTGCGTAACTTTTCCTCCGGACGGCTGACTCCTCCTCCGTCGCCTTTGCTCTGCAGCCATAGACGCATCGGACACCTTCCGTTAGCGATGCGTCTATGGGTGCAGAGCAAAGGCAGCGGGAGGGGAGGGGCGCGCGGGCCGGCGTCGAGCGTTTTTGTCCTTTGTGGGTTATCTGTCCGCGCTGAATTCGGGAGGTGCTCCGGCGGGGCGCTACTCTCTGTCAATGCTACTCTCCGTGACCGCGCGCGAGTCCGGGTGTGGGTCGGCGCGGGCGGGGCGAGGAGGGTTGCGCCGGCGAGAGGGTGGCGCTGGCAAGGGTGGCGAGGGCGGCCCGCTGGCGAGGGTGGTGTGGGTTCCGCTGTCGGCCTGGCGGGACGAGCGCCCGCGCGCTTCGGGGGAGGGAGGGGTGCAACGTCGATCAGCCGGGCGAGTCGGGTCGGCGGAATGAGGGAAGGCCGAGGGCGGCTTGACATCGCTCTTGGGGATTAGGTTAGCCTAACCTTCGTGACGAGCGGAACGGTGCGGGCGGACGGCCTGCGGGGCAGTGAGCTGCGGTTGGGCTACCACGGGACCACGGTGGTGCACGACGCCGCGATCACGCTACGGCCGGCGGCCGTGACCGCGCTCGTGGGTCCGAACGGCAGCGGCAAGTCGACGCTGCTGCGCGGGCTGGCCCGGCTGCACCCGCTGGAGCACGGCGAGATCGTGCTCGCCGACGGCACCCCGGCGCGGGCGCTGTCCGCCCGGGACTTCGCCCGCCGGGTCACGCTGCTGGCGCAGAGCCGCCCCACCCCGAGCGGGGTCACCGTGCGGGACGTGGTCGGCTACGGCCGGCACCCGTACCGGCAGCGGTGGCGGGCCGGCGACCCGGACGGGCCGGCCGCGATCGCTCGGGCGATGGCCGTCACCGGCGTCGACAGCATGGCCGGGCGTCCGGTCGACGAGTTGTCCGGCGGTGAGCTCCAGCGGGTCTGGTTGGCCACCTGCCTGGCCCAGGACACCGCGGTGCTGTTGCTGGACGAGCCGACCACCTTCCTCGACCTGCGCTACCAGGTGGAGATCCTCGACCTGCTGCGGGAGCTCGCCGACACCGCCGGTGTCGCCGTCGGCGTGGTGCTGCACGACCTCAACCAGGCCGCCGCCGTCGCCGACCAGGTCGTGCTTCTGCACTCCGGCCGGGTGCGGGGCGCCGGCGTCCCGCGCGAGGTGTTCACCGAGGCGGCGCTCACCGAGGCGTACGGCATCCGGGTCGAGGTGACCGTCGACGCGGTCACCGGCCTGCTCTCCACCCGCCCCGTCGGCCGGCACACCAGCCGCGCCACCCACTGAATCCATCCCTGCCACAGAAGAGAAACCGATGTTGCGTACCCGATTCACCCTGCTGGCCGCCGCCGCGACCGCGCTGCTGATCGCCGGCTGCGGCACCACCGAGGCGCCCGCCGCCGCCCCCTCCGCCTCGGACGCGCCGGCCACCGGCCCGGTCACCGTCACCGACAGCCGCGGCAAGGCGATCACCCTGAAGAGCCCGGCGGCCAAGGTCGTCGGCCTGGAGTGGGGTGAGGTCGAGATGCTCGTCGGCCTCGGCGTGATGCCGGTCGGCGTGGCCGACCCCAAGGGGTACGCCACCTGGGTCACCGCCGCGTCGCTGGACCCGGGCGTGAAGGACGTGGGTACGCGCGGCGAGCCGAGCGTCGACTCCATCGTGGCGCTCCAGCCGGACCTGGTGGTGATGGAGGCCGAACGCGGCGCGGCGATCGTCACCCAGTTGGAGAAGTACGTCCCGGTGCTTGTCACCAAGGGCAGTGACGCCACCGACAACCTCGGCCGGATGCGGTCCGACCTCACCATGATCGCCACCGCCACGGGCCGCACCGCGCAGGCGGAGAAGCTGCTCGCCGACTTCGACGCCGCGCTCGCCGACGGGCGGAAGAAGATCGCCGACGCGGGCGCGGCCGGTCGGCAGTTCGCCTTCGCCGACGGCTGGAAGGAGGGCAGCACGGTGTCGATCCGCATGTTCGGCCAGGGGGCGCTCGTCTCCCAGCTCGGCATCCAGCTCGGCCTGAAGAACGCGTGGACCGGCAAGACCGACCCGATGTGGGGGCTGGGGCAGACCGACGTCGAGGGGCTGACCGTCCTCAAGGGCCAGGACCTGCACTTCTTCTACAACGCCTCGGACGGCGAGGACGTCTTCGCCGACGGGCTCGCCGGCAACGCGATCTGGCGCTCGCTGCCGTTCGTGCAGCAGAACAAGCTGCACAAGATGCCGAACGGCATCTGGACCTTCGGCGGCACGCTCTCCGCGAAGCAGTACGTCGACCAGCTCGTCGCCGTCTACACGGCCTGAGCCCGATGATCGCCACCGCCCCGCCGGAGCCGGCCACCCGGCCGGCCCCGGTCGGGCCGCCACCCGCCCGCCGCCGGGTCGCCGGCGCGTTCGCCCTCGCCGCCGCGCTGCTGGTGGCGATCACCGCGGTCCACCTCACCCAGGGCACCTCCGCGGTGGGGGCGCTGGACCTGCTCCGGCTGCTCACCGGCGGCGACGACGAGACCGCCCGGGTGCTCGTCGCCTCCCGCCTGCCCCGACTGCTGACCGGGCTGGCCGTCGGCGTCGCGCTCGGCTTCGCCGGTGGGGCGCTCCAGTCGACCACCCGCAACCCGCTCGCCTCGCCGGACACCCTCGCGGTGAACGCCGGGGCGCACCTGGCGATCGTGGCCACCGCCGCGTTCGGCATCGCGCTGCCGGCGCTGCCCGCCGGTGGGCTCGCGTTCTGCGGCGGGCTCGCCGCGGCCGGACTGGTGATGCTGCTGTCGGCCGGCGGTCAGGCCGCGACGACCCGGCTGATCCTCGCCGGCTCGGCCACCGCGATGGCGCTCGCCTCGCTGACCATGCTGCTCCTGCTTCTCTTCGAGCAGGCCACCATCGGGCTGTTCGCCTGGGGCAACGGCTCGCTCGTGCAGGGCGACCTGGTGGCGTTCACCCAGCTCGCCCCCGTGATCGGGGTCGGCGCGATGCTGCTCGTCGCGCTCGGGCACAAGCTGGACCTGCTCGCCCTCGGCGACGACACCGCCACCGTGCTCGGGCTGGACGTGCGCCGCACCCGGCTCGGCGTGGTGCTGCTCGCGGTGCTGCTCTCCGCCGCGGCGGTCACCCTGGCCGGCCCGATCGGGTTCGTCGGGCTCGGCGCGCCGGTGATCGTCCGGCTGCTCGGCCGCTGGGTGCCCGAGGTGCACCGGCACCGGGTGCTGCTGCCGCTGTCCGGCATGGTCGGCGTGATCGTCGTGCTCGGCTCCGACGTCCTGCTGCGCGCCGTGCTCGGTGGGCAGGCCGGGGTGGAGGTGCCGACCGGCGTGGTCACCACGCTCTTCGGCGCGGTGCTGCTGGTCTGGTTGGCCCGCCGGCACCGCGACGCCGGGCCCACCCGGCAACCGCCGGGCGGCCACGCCGCCGTACGCTCGCGTGCCTTCCACACCGCCGTGGTGGTGGCCGTCGCGGTGGCGGCGGTCGCGGCGCTGGCGCTCGGCATGCTCGCCGGGGACACCTGGGTGCTGCTCGGCGACATCGTCAACTGGGTGCAGGGGCGCACCGGGCCGGCGTACACCTTCGTGCTGGACGCGCGGTGGCCGCGCGTCGCGGCGGCGCTGCTGGCCGGCGCGGCGCTCGCCCTGGCCGGCACCACCGTGCAGGCGGTCTGCCGTAACCCGCTGGCCGAGCCGGGCATCCTCGGCATCACCGGCGGCGCGGGGATCGGCGCGGTGTCGCTGCTGACGTTCGCCCCGATGGCCGGCGTGCTCGCGCTCTCCGGCGCGGCCGGGCTCGGTGCGGTCGCCGCGTTCGCGCTGGTCTACGGGCTGGCCCGGCGGCGCGGGCTGAACTCGGACCGGCTCGTGCTGATCGGCTTCGCGGTGTGGCAGGGCGGCGCCGCGGTGATCACGTTCATCGTGGTGTCCTCCGACCCGTGGAACACCGGCAAGGCGTTGACCTGGCTGTCCGGCTCCACGTACGGGCGCACCGCGCCGCAGGTCCTGCCGGTGGCGCTCGCGTTGCTGCTCGCCGTCCCGGTGGTGGCCGCGGTACGCCGGGAGCTGGACCTGCTCGCCCTGGACGACGACACGCCCCGGGTGCTCGGGGTCCGGCTGGAGCGCGCCCGGTTGGTCGCGCTCGGCCTGGCGGCGCTGCTCACCGCCACCGCCGTGTCCGCGGTCGGCGTGATCGGCTTCGTCGGCCTGGTCGCGCCGCACGCCGCGCGGGCGCTCGTCGGCGGCCGGCACACCCGTGTGCTGCCGGTGGCGGTGCTGCTCGGCGCCACGCTCGTCAGCCTCGCGGACACGCTCGGCCGGTCCGTCATCGCGCCGGCGCAGATCCCCGCCGGCCTGGTCACCGCCATGATCGGCACTCCCTACTTCGTCTGGTTGCTGTGGCGTTCCCGCACCGCGGCCAGTGGCCACTGAGACCGAGAGGACGTCATCATGACCAGCACGCTCGCCGTCGCGCCGTGGCGCGTGTTCACCGTGGAGGTCCGCGCGCTGCGCCGGCTCGGCCCGTCGTTCCTACGGGTCACGTTCACCGGGCCGGACCTGGACCGGTTCGCCGACAACGGGTACGACCAGCGGATCAAGCTGGCCCTGCCGGTGGTCGACGGAGCGGCCGGGGAACTGCCCGACGGGCCGGACTGGTTCTCCCGGTGGCGGGACCTGCCGGCGGAGCGGCGCAGCCCGATCCGCACCTACACGGTCCGGGCGGTCCGCCCGGAGGCGTACGAGATGGACGTGGACATGGCGTTGCACGGCGACGGCGGCCCGGCGACCCGGTGGGCGCGGCGGGCCCGCCTCGGTGACCGGCTCGCGGTGGTCGGCCCGGACGCCGGTTACGCGGGCGAGCACGGTGGGGTCGAGTTCCGGCCGCCGGCCGACGCGACGCTGTTGCTGGCCGGCGACGAGACCGCCGCGCCGGCGATCTGCGCGATCCTGGACCGGCTGCCGGCCGGCGCGCGCGGCCACGCGGTGGTGGAGGTGCCGGCGGCGGGGGACGAGCTGCCGTGCCGCGCGCCGGTCGGCGTGACCGTGACCTGGCTGCCGCGCGACGGGGCCCCGCACGGCAGTCGGCTCACCCCGGCCGTGACCGCCCTCGCGGCCCGGCTGCTGCCCGCGCCGACCGCCGCGCCCGCCGCGCCGTCAGCCGACCGGCCGGCGGGTCCGTCCGCCGACGCGCCGGCGGGCGGGGGCGGGGAGGCGGAGCCGGAGATCCTCTGGGAGGTGCCGGACCGGGCCGACGGCGCGGCGCTCTACGCCTGGCTGGCAGGTGAGGCGGCGGTGATCCGCGGCCTGCGCCGGCATCTGGTCAGTGAACGTGGGCTCGACCGGCGGGCGGTGGCGTTCATGGGCTACTGGCGGGCCGGTCGGGCCGAGAGCTGAGGCGGTCGGGCCACCGTCGCCGGTCAGCCGTCGACGGGCCGGGCGGCCCACTCCGCCGCGATCCGGTCCGGGTCGCCGACCCGGAACTCCGGCGGCTCGTGCAGCAGGAAGTCCCGGTGGCTGATGTTCCACGCGTAGGCGCCCGCCATGGCGAACACCAGCACGTCGCCCACGCCCACCGGGCCGGCGTCCGCCGACCGGGACAACACGTCCTTCGGCGTGCACAGTTGCCCGACCACGGTCACCGGCCCGCCGTCGGTGCGCGGGCCACCGCCGTCGCGCCGCCGGTGCACGGTGAACGGCTGCGCGTGCCCCTTCGCCGCCGGCGTCCGCAGGTGGTGCGTGCCGCCGGCCACCACCGCGAACCACTCGCCGTACGAGCGCTTCACGTCGATCACCTCGGTCAGGTACGCGCCGCAGTGGACGGTGACCGACCGGCCCGGCTCGATCCGCAGCCGCACCCCCGGGTACGCGTCGAGCACGTCGCCGAGCGCCCGGCCGTAACCGGCCCAGTCGAACCGGGCCGCCGGGTCGCCGTAGTCGACGGCCATGCCGCCGCCCACGTCGACCTCCCGCGCCCCGACCTCGGCGACCGACCACCGGACCACTGCCTCGGCCACCGCCCCGGCGAGCGGGGCGTCCAGCCCGCTGGCCAGGTGGGCGTGCACGCCGTGCACCTCGACCCCGGCCGGGGGACGGCGGGCGCACGCCACCGCGTCCGCCGGGTCCATCCCGAACGGGCTGGGCCGTCCCCCCATCACCAGGCTCGCCCCGGGCACGTCCAGGGGCAGGTTCACCCGCAGCAGCACCCGTGCCGTCCGGCCGGTGGCCACCGCAAGCGCGCCGAGGCGACGCAGCTCGGCCGGGGACTCCACGTGGATCCGCGCCACCCCCGCGCCGAGCGCGGCGCGCAGGTCCGCGTCGGTCTTGCCCGGCCCGGCGTACCCGGCGGCGGGCCGGCCGGGCAGCACCTCGGCGAGGCGGCACAGCTCGCCGCGGCTGGCGGTCTCGAAGCCGTCGACGACCGGCGCGAGCGTGCGCAGCACGTCCGGCTCCGGGTTGGCCTTGACCGCGTAGAGCAGCTCGACCGGCCGGGGCAGCGCCGCGCGGATCGCCCGCGCGTGCCCGGTCAGCGCGTCGAGGTCGTGCACGTACACCGGACGGGTCACCGGGGACCGCCGAACGGGTTCGGCACCGGCACGAACGGCGCGGCCCGGTCCGCGTCCCGCCGCCACCGCACCAGCAGGTTCGCCTTCGCCACAAGTGGATCACCGGCAAGCAGCGCGCGCAACTCCGGCGGATCGCCCAGCTCGGCGGCCACCGCCGCGACCACCGCGCGCACCTCCCGCCACAGGGCCGGCTCGATCCCCGGCCGGGCGTCGGCCAGGGCGCCGCAGACGCCGGCCAGGTGGTTGACGAACAGGCAGTAGACGACGCGGCGGCGGGCGTCGTCCGGGCCGTACCCGGCCTGCCGCGGCACCCCGTCCGGCCAGGCGGTCCAGCGGCTGGTGTCGAGCTTCACCCCCTCCAGGTCGCGCAGCAGCATCCGGGCCGGGTGACCGTCGGCGTCGCGCACCACGACCACGTTCTGCAGGTGCGGCTCGTGCACCACGCCGTGCCGCAGCCAGGCGCACAGCACGGCCGGCACCAGCAGCCCGACGTAGCGCCGCCACCAGCCCACCGGGTCGGTGACCGGCAGCGGCGCGGCGGCGAGCGCCGCCGCCAGCACCGGGGTCTGCCCGGGCCGCAGGTGGGCGCGCAGCCCGGTGCGCAGGATCGTCCCGTACGCCTCGTCCGCGCCGGGGCAGTCGACGGTCCGGTAGGCGGGTTCGGCGAGCAACGCCACGCCGTCGGGCAGCGGGATCCCGGCGAGCAGTCCGGTCAGCGCGACCGCGCCGGTCAGCTCGTACCTGGCGTTCTTGCGCAGGCAGTTGGTGATCCGCACGTGCAGGCTCGTCTTCACGAACAGGTCCGCGTCGGGGGAGTAGAGCGTGCGGACGCTCGCGGTCGGCCGCACCGGCGCGCCGGCCGGGCCGAGCCGGCGTACCCGGGGATCCGCCGGCGGCACCAGGGTCAGCTGCCACGGGTGCACCGGCAGCACCAGGTGCCCGGCCGGTGGGCGCGGCGGGTCCAGGGCGGCCAGCAGCTCCTCGACCGGCCCGGCCTCGGCCACCAGGTCGTCCGGCACGGCGAGCCAGTGCAACCGGAACGCGGCGCGTAGCTCCGGCGCGTACGCCCGCCAGCCGTCCGGATCGCCGCTGCGCCACTTCGGCGTCGGGTGGTGCGGGTGGCCCAGGACGAGCGACTGCTCGGACGCCACGTAGGCGTCGAGGGCCGCGTCACCGGTCGGCGTCGGGTCGGCGGCCGGCCGCCCGGCCAGCAGCCGGGCCACGACGTCCCGGCTGGCTAGCACCTGCCCGATGAACTCGGGATTGTCGCGGCCGGTGCGCGCGGTCAGCTCCGCCGCCACCAGCCCGGCCAGTCGCTCGGCGTCCACCCCGGCCCACCGGCCGCCGTCGAGCCGGTGTCGCACCGGGCCGTGGTAGCGGTGCGCGCCGACCGGCGACACCCGGGTCACCGCGCACCGCAGCACCACCCCGGTCGCGCCGAGCCGCACCCGTACCTCGTCGGGGGTCACGGTGACCGCGCCGGCCGGCGCGGCGACCTCGCGGACCAGGCAGCCGAACACGGCGTGCGCGGTGGCCAGGTCCGCCGGGCGGGTGTGCGGCGCCGCCCGGCGGCGCAGGCCCGTGCTCGTCATCGCGTCTCCCGCAGGTAGTTCGGGCCGGTGCGCCGGTAGTACTTGTTCACGTCGGCGCAGCCGAGCCGCTGCTTCGGCAGCAGGGTGCCGGCGGTGACCATCGCCTTGACCGGCAACCGGTCGGCCCGCAGCACCCGCTCGGTGAAGGTCCGCGCCGCCGGCCCGTCGCCCCACCGGTCCCGCGCCGCGACGAGCCGGGGGGCCAGCGCGGCGGCCGGCGACGGCACGGGCACGCCCCGGGCCGCAAGCGCCAGCAGCGGCGCGGCGGCGGCCAGGTGCAGCGTGATGGTGACGAACACGTCGGCCAGCTCGCCCGGGTCGGCCGCCCACATCCGGGCGTCCCGCAGGGTCACCCCGTCCCGGTGCCGCCGGTCGAGCCGCGCGCCGTCGTCGTCCTTGTAGAGCAGGCCGAGTGTCCCGTCCGGCCGCAGCAGCAGGTGGATGTTCTGCGGATGGGCTTCCAGCGCCACGCCGTAGCGCAGCCACAGGCAGACGTGCCAGTCGAGCAGCAGGTCCAGATAGGACTCCAGCACGGCCACGGGACGGTCGCCGCCGATCCGCTCCAGCACGGTGCCGCCCGCCGGGTCCGGCGCGGCGAGCGCCGCCACCGGCACCACCCGGGTGCCGGACAGGTCCCGGGGGAACCGGCGGAGCAGGAACGCCGGTCCGTCGGCGTCGCCGAGGTGACCGTAGGTGTGCTCGTCGGCGTGCCGGATCCGGCCGGCGAAGGCGGGTTCGGCGGCGGCGATCCGGTCGAGCAGCCCGGCCACCGCCGCGCCGTCGGCGAGGGTGTCCGGTCGCAGGCCGCGCCGGTTGCGGGCGCCGAGCGTGGCGGTGGGCAGCGGCAGCTTGAGGTGGGTGTACGGGTCGTCGGCGAGCGCCACCGTCCGCATCGAGAGGGTGGGCCGCACGGTCACCGCCGGCCGGTCCGTCACCGGCAGCGCGTGCCGGGCCGCGGTGAGCGGGTGCGCCGGGAGCAGCAGGTCGCCGGCCCGTTCCGCCGCCGGCCACCAGGCGGGCAGCGGGCCGGTGAGCCGCACCGCCGCCCGGGGCGCGGCGTGCCAGCGCAGCGTGAAGCGGGGCGCGTGCTCCGGGGCGTACCGGATCAGGTCGTCGTCGTGGAGCCCGTGCCGGCAGCGGTCGGTCGGGTAGACCGGGTGGCCGGCGTGCGCGGCGAGCACGTCGTCGAGCAGCGCCGCCGCCATGCCGGCCGGCGCGGTCGCCCGCTCGGCGGCCACCGCGGCGAACACCGCCGGTCGGACCCGGGCGGCGAGCCGGCGGGCTTGCAGGTCGGCGTGGCACTCGGCGGCGAACGTGCGCCACCCGGCCTCGGCCTCGGCGTCGCCGCTCGGGGTGAGCAGCACGAGCAGGCCGTCGAGGGTGTCCACCCGGCGGTCGCCGCCGCCCGCGACGCGGACGTCCACGGCGGCGGTCGCGCAGCGCAGCGCCGCCTGGAAACCGTCCACCCGGACCGGTACGCGCAGCAGCCCGGCCGGGCACGGGGTCTCCCACCGGTCGCCGACGAGCCGGCCGTGACGCAGGAGACCGAGGTGGTCCTCGCGGAGCAGGGCGTCGAGCACCCGGGCGAACACCTGCCGCTCGCTGGCGTCGATCATCAGGTGATGGTCCAGCTCAGCTCGCGGCGGAACGCGGCGAGCGCGGCCCGCACCCCGTCCGGGTCGGGGCCGATGCCGTGCAGCGCGGCCAGGTAGTCGCGGTTGGTGCCGGTGTGCTCCGCGACCCGGCCCACCTGACGCATCGGCCGGCAGGACAGCCGGACGCCGTCGCGGACGGTGTCCCGCCGTCCGGGTGCCGCGACGAGCCGGCCGGACCGGTCCGCGCAGACGTACTCGACCCGGGCGTGCCGGTCGAGCGTGGCCGGGTCGGGCAGGTCCAGCGCGGCCAGCGGCTCGCCCAGGTGCAGCCGGATGACGTGGGCGAACAGCGGCACCCCGAGCAGGTCGGTGAGGATCAGGTCCATCCGGTCGCCGATCAGACGGTCGTTCACCTCGATCAGCCGGATCCGGTCGCCCCGCACGACGTACTCGGTGTGGCAGGCCCCGAAGCCGACGCCGAGCGCGTCGAGCAGCGTGCCG
Source organism: Micromonospora sp. WMMD975 (assembly GCF_029581215.1). Classification (NCBI taxonomy): domain Bacteria; kingdom Bacillati; phylum Actinomycetota; class Actinomycetes; order Micromonosporales; family Micromonosporaceae; genus Micromonospora; species Micromonospora sp. WMMD975. Next base: position 2,822,314 of record NZ_CP120739.1, on the reverse strand, counting down.
AGCCGGGCGCGGTGGGCCGGCGGCGGGGGTGACCAGTCGAGGCTGACCTCGGTGAAGGTGGGTGGCGGGCCGAGGCCGGTGTGCCAGCCGCCAAGCGTCGCGAGCGAGCGTCCGTCGCCGAGCGTGTCGTAGGTGTGCAGGTCCCCGGTCAGGTACTCCTCGACGACGAGAGCCACCTCCGGTCGTCGCCGGCGGATCGCGGCGACCCGGGCCGCCAGGTCGGCCCGGTCGGTGACCAGGTACGCGTCCTCGCTCGCCACCCCGTCGCGGGGCTTGACCACCGCCGGGAGGAGGCCGTCCGGCACGTCGGGCGGCGCGCCCGGGTCGACTGTCACCACGCGGACCGGGTCCAGGCCGGCGCGGGCGAGCGCGCGGCGCATGGCCGCCTTGTCCTTGCACCGCCGGGCCGCGTCCGGGTCCTTGCCGGGCAGGCCGAGCTTGCCGGCGGCGACGGCGGTCGCCTCCTGGAGGTGGTCGCTGTTGGACAGCAACGCGGCGGGCGGCTCGGCCGCCGTGGCCGCCACGACAGCCGCCGCGTCGCGGACCGCGCAGCGCCGCACCGGCGTGCCGGTGGGCCACTCGCCCGGCCGGTCGGTCAGGACGGTGACCGGCCGGTCGAGCGCGTCGGCCGCCGGGAGGAAGCCCTCCAGGACGGCGTCGGTGGGGTTCAACGCGGTCAGGTACAGCCGCATCCCGCCTCCTCGCGCTCACGTTTAGGCAAGCCTATCCTAAACATCCCATTCTGCGAGGTTCGCCACGTCGACCGTCGGGGGCATCGGTCACCGGGGCGTCGGTCATCGGGGCGGTGCGAACCGGGCCAGCGGGTTGGCGAGGGTGCCGGCGAACTGCAACGCGGCGGACGGGTCGGCCAGGTCCACCATCTGCCTGTTGTTCCTCAGCTGGAGCCGGTTGAGGCAGGACAGGGTGAACTCCGGCGCGAACAGGTCGTGCCGGCGCATCCGGTCGGCCAGGTGCGGCACCGTCGCGGCGTAGCCGGTGGCGCACTCGGCCACGGTGCGCCAGAAGTCGTCCTGGTCGAGCACGCCGCAGGTGTGCAGGGCGGCGCTCAGGTGCCGCAGGAAGCAGTCGAACACGTCGGTGAAGATGGCGAGGATCTTCTCGTCCTCCGGGATCGCCGCCCGGACCCGCCGGACCTGCTCCGGCAGCTCCGCGTCCGGGTCCATCACCACGATCTCCTCGGCGATGTCCTTGAAGATCACCCGTTCCACCACGCCGTTGTCGAGCACCAGGATGACGTTCTCGCCGTGCGGCATGAACGCCAGGTCGTGGGCGTACAGGCTGTGCAGCAGCGGCACCAGGTAGGCGTCCAGGTAGCGGCGCAGCCAGTCCGCCGGCGGCAGCCCGGAGGCGTCGATCAGCGCGCCGGCCAGCGGGCGACCGTCCCGGTCGAGGTGCAGCAGCGACGCCATGGTGGCCAGCCGCCGGCCGGGCGGCAGGCCGGGCACCGGGCTCTCCCGCCAGAGCGCCGCGAGCATCTTCCGGTACGGCGAGGAGCGGTCAGTGGCCGCCTCGTACTGCCGGTGCCGGTAGCCGACCGCGGCCCGCTCCCGCAGGATGGTCAGGCCGGCGCGGCGGAACACCGGGTCGCCGTCGATCAGCGCGGCCAACCAGTCGTTGATCGCCGGCGTGGCCTCCATGTACGCGGCGGACAGGCCCCGCATGAAGCCCATGTTCAACACCGACAGCGCGGTCTTGACGTAGTGCCTCGCCGGGTCGGTGACGTTGAAGAAGGTACGGATGGACTGCTGGGCGAGGTGCTCGTCCGGCCCCTCGCCGAGGCAGACCAGCCGCCGCGTGGCCACCTCGCCGGCGAACGTCACGGCGAGCTTGTTCCACCACTGCCACGGGTGCACGGGGATGAGCAGGTAGTCGGCCGGGTCGAGGCCGAGCCCGGTGAGCGTGGCGGCGAACCGGTCCAGCGTCTCGTCGCCCAACTCGGCGCGGACGAGCGTGTCGTAGTCGAGGTCGGCGGCGGCGGTGAACGTGGTGTGGTCGCGGTGCGCGGCCAGCCAGAGCAACCGGACCGGGGCGGCGGCCTCCGGGGCGTACCGGTGGTAGTCGTGCGCGCCGAAGCCGAGCCGGCCGTTGTTCGCCACGAAGCAGGGGTGTCCCTCGGTCATCTGCGTCTCGATGGCCTGGAAGTCGGCGGCGGCCAGCTCGGCGGCGGTGACCGGCGGCTTGCCGAGCTTGTACGCGGTGCCGGCGAGGGTGGAGGTGATCTCCTCCAGATAGACCGGCAGGACCGCGTCGGTGAGGCCGAGCGCGCCGCGCAGCTCCACGCAGAGGTCGACGGCGTCGGGCGGCAGTTCCGCGCCGTCGCGGTGCCGGGTGATGCTGGCGGCGTCGATCTGCCAGTGGTCCAGCGCCAGCCGCCGCGCGGCGAACCGGTACTCCACCGTGCCGTCGTCGCCGCGCACGACCCACCGTCCGGGCCCGGCCGGCTCCGGGACGATCAGGCGTTCGTGGGCGAACTCGGCGAGCGCCTTGCGCACCAGCAGCCGGTTGGCCGTCGCCCACGCCTCGGGGGTCAGGTGGTCGATCATGCCCGCTGGTCTCCTTCGATGGCTTTCCGGAACCGCTCGCGGGTGCAGACGCTGAGGAGCGCGTCCTTCTCCGGTTTGCGGATCTCGCCGACGACGGTGAAGCCGACGGCGGCGTTGAGCGCGTGCACGGCGGTGTTGCGCACGTCCGGCTCCACCACCACCCGGCGGGTCGCCGGGTCGGCGAACAGCCAGGCCATGATCGTGGTGAGGACCGCGTGGGTGAAGCCGTGCGCCGGGGTGTCGGTGGGTGCGCAGAGGAAGTGCATGCCGACGTCGCCGGGCTCCGGGTCGTACAACCCGACCAGCTCGACCCGGGCCGGGTCGTACCGTTCGGCCAGGAACGCCGGCCGGCCGCGCCACGAGCCGAGGTACGCGGCGTGGTGCGGATGGGCGGCGATGAGCCGGTACGCCTCGGCCACACCCGCCACGTCGGCGTCGCCCATCAGCCAGAACGCCGCCTTCGGATGGGTGACCCAGCGGTGCAGCAGCGGCGCGTCCGCGTCGGCGTCCAGCGGGCGCAGCGTGAACGCGCCGAGCCGGTCGTCCCGATGCGAGAACGTACTCACGAGGCCACCCCGAACTCCTGGAACGCGATCGTCTTCTCGATCGGGTAGTGCTCCCGGCCGGTCAGCTCCCGGATGATCCACGAGTTGCGGTACGGGCCCATGCCCAGGTCGGGGGAGGTGATGCTGTGCGTGTGCGTGCCGCCGTTCTGGAGGAACACGCCCCGGCCGGTGTGGTCGACGCTGTAGTTGCGGGCCACGTCGAAACGGCCGTGGGCGTCGAAGCGCAGCCGGTCGCGCACCGGCGCGAGGAACTCCGGCACCCGGTAGTGGTAGCCGGTGGCAAGCACCAGGCCCTCGGTGTCGAGGGTGAACGCCCGGTCCTGCTCGGTGTGGCGCAGCCCGAGCCGGTAGCGGCCGTCGACGTGCTCGGCGTCGACGAGTTCGGTGTTCGTCAGCAGCCGGGTCGGCGCCGGCCCGCGCAGGCTCTTGGCGTACAGCGTGTCGTAGATGTCGTTGATCAGGTCGGCGTTGATGCCCTTGAACAGCGGCTTCTGTGCCGCCTCCAGGCGGTAGCGGGTCGGCTCGGGCAGCGCGTGGAAATAGTCCACGTAGTCCGGTGAGGTCATCTCCAACGTCAGCTTGGTGTATTCCAGCGGGAAGAACCGGGGCGAGCGGGTGACCCAGGTGAGCTGGTAGCCGTACGTGTCGATGTCGGCGAGCAGGTCGGCGTAGATCTCGGCGGCGCTCTGGCCGCTGCCGACGACGGTGATGCTGCCCTTGGCGCGCAGCGCCTCCCGGTGGTCCCGGTAGCGGGAGTTGTGGATCAGGTCGCCGCCGAGGCCGGCGCAGGCCGGCGGCAGGTACGGCGGGGTGCCGGTGCCGAGCACCAGGTGCCGGGCCCGGTGGGTGACCGGCCCGTCCGGGGTGTCGGCGTGCACCACGTAGTGGTCGCCGTCGTGCTCGACCCGGGTGACGGCGTGCCGGAAACGCAGGTTCGGCAGCTTCGCGGCGGCCCAGCGGCAGTAGTCGCTGTATTCGGCGCGCAGCGGGAAGAAGCTCTCCCGGATGTAGAACGGGTAGAGCCGTCCGGTCTCCTTCAGATAGCTGAGGAACGAGTACGGCGAGGTGGGGTCCGCGAGCGTGACCAGGTCGGCGATGAACGGCGTCTGCAACCGGGTCGAGTCGAGCATCATCCCCGGGTGCCAGTCGACGCCGTCGCGGGCCTCCAGGAACAGCCCGTCCAGGTCGTCGAGCGGCGCGGTGAGGCAGGCCAGGCCGAGGTTGTACGGGCCGAGGCCGATCGCGATGAAGTCCGGCATGTCTCTCCTCACCCGACCGGGGACAGCGTGGCGGCGGTCCCGGCGTACCAGGCGGCGTGCTCGGCGATCAGGTCGAGCACGGCGGCGATGTCGTCCACCGTGGTTTCCGGGTTGAGCAGCGTCAGCTTCAGCCAGTGCGCGCCGTCGACCTTGGTGCCGGCGACAAGCGCCGCGCCGGAGGCGGCGAGGGCCTCGCGGGCGTGCAGGTTGGCCTCGTCGACCAGGTTCGGGGCCGCGCCGGGCGGCGCGTACCGGAAGACCACGGTGCTGAGCGCGGACCGGGCCGCCACCTCGAAGCGGCTGTCGGCGTCGAGGTGCCGCCAGGCGTCGGCGGCCAGGTCGACCACCTGGTCGAAGAGCGCGCCGACCGCGTCCGGTCCCATGATCCGCAGGGTCAGCCAGAGCTTGCAGGCGTCGAACCGACGGGTGGTCTGGATGCTCTTGTCGACCTGGTTCGGGATGCCCTGCTCGACCGCCCGGGCCGGGTTGAGGTAGTCGGCGTGCCAGGTGGCGTGCCGCAGCGTGCGGCCGTCGCGTACCAGCAGCGCGCTGGAGCTGACCGGCTGGAAGAACGACTTGTGGTAGTCGACGGTCACCGAGGCGGCCCGCTCGATGCCGTCGAGCAGGTGCCGGCGGGTGGGGGAGACCAGCAACCCGCAGCCGTACGCGGCGTCCACGTGCAGCCAGATGCCGGCGGCGACGCAGATGTCGGCGATCTCCGGCAGCGGGTCGATGGTGCCGAAGTCGGTGGTGCCGGCGGTGGCGACCACGGCCATCACCACCTGCCCGTCGCGCCGGCAGCGGTCGATGGCGCGGGCCAGCTCGTCGGTGCGCATCCGGCGGCCGGCGTCGGTGGGCACGGTGAGCACCGCGTCGGCGGCCAGGCCGAGCAGCTTGGCGGCCTTCTGCACGCTGAAGTGGCCGGCGGCGGAGGTGATGATCCGCAGCCGGGCGAGCACCTCGGGCCGGGCCGGGCGGGTGGCCGCGGAGCCCACCTCCCGGCGGTACGCCTCCTCCCGGGCCAGCAGCATCGCCTGGAGGTTGGACTGGGTGCCGCCGCTGGTGAACACGCCGTCGGCGGCGGCGCCGAGGCCGATCCGTCCGGCCGTCCACTCGATCAGCCGCCGTTCCATCAGCGTGGCGCCGGCGCTCTGGTCCCACGTGTCCAGTGAGGAGTTGACGGCGCTGAGCACCGCCTCGCCGAGCAGCGCCGGGATGACCACCGGGCAGTTCAGGTGGGCCAGGTAGCGCGGGTGGTGGAAGTACACCGCGTCGCGCAACCAGACGTCGTGCAGCTCGTCCAGGGCGGCGTCGGTGTCACCGAGCGGTCGGTCCAGGTCGATGCCGCCGACCAGCGGGGCGAGGGCCTCCGGGGTGATGCCGGTGCACGGGCGGTCCACCTCGCCGACCCGGCGGGCGACCCGGTCGACGCCGCGCGCCAGCACGTCCCGGTATCGCCCGAGCGAGTCGGCGTTGAACAGGTGGGCGCGCGCTGCGGTGCCGATCGAACTCATGCGACTTCCCGGTAGTCGTGCGGACAGGAACGCGGCCATGGCCACGCGGACATCAGGTTAGGGTAGCCTTACCTAACAATCAAGTCCGGCTCCCGCACGGAAGTCGGCCGCGACACCGCCCCGGAGGGCGGGAACCGCCGCTGGTGTGCGACACCCACCACGACTCCCGCGGCGACGAGCACAAGGGACGCCAGCGCCACCGCCGGATAACCGAACCGCTCGGCGGCGGCGAGCCCGACCGAGGCGGCCACGAACGAGCAGACCAGCCCGAACGACGACAACACGGTGAAGTCGGTGCCGCCGCTGCCGGGCCGGGAGTAGTCCATGTTGACCGTGTAGAGCACCACGTTGGCGATCGTGTAGGCGACCAGGAAGAAGGACAGCGCGGCGACCGTGCCACCAAGGGGCGCGCGACCGTTCATCAGCGGCAGCAGCGCCACCGTGGACAGCGCCAGGGTCACCCCGCCTGCGACCAGCACACCGGCCCGGCCGAACCGGCCGACGCCGATCCCCGCGACCAGCCCGGCCACGATCGCCGGCACGCTCGTCACCACGCCTGTCACCACGCCGATCCGCCCCAATGACCAGCCGGCGTCGACGAGCGCGGGCGTCACGAGCGCGTACGCCATGCCGGCGCCGACGTAGACGAGCGGCACCACGCCGAACGTCCACCACCGGCAGCCGGGCTGGCCGAACACCGACACCAGCGCCCGGTACGCGGCGCCGATCCGGACCGCCCGGTCGGTGCGCTCCGGCTCCCGGAACCGCCACACCACGAGCAGCCCGACCGCGGTCAGCGCGGCCAGCAGGCCGATCGCCGGCGCCCAGCCGAACATGTCGTACACCAGCACGCAGGCGCCACCGCCGAGCAGGTTGCCCAGATAGCTGGCCGCCACCTGGATGCCGTTGCCGGTGCCCCGGTCGGCGGCGGTCAGCAGCCGCACCGCGACCGCGTCGGCGGCGATGTCCTGGGTGGCCGAGAAGAACACGAACGCGGCGCAGACCGCCACGACCGGGCCGAGCTGGTCCGCCGGGCGGGAGAACGGCAGCAGCGCCAGCAACGTCAGCACCAGCGCGGTCTGCAACACCAGCAGCCAGGACCGGTAGTGGCCGCGGCGCCGGGAGCCGTACCGGTCCAGGATCGGCGCCCAGAGGAACTTGATCGGCCAGATCAGGCCGACGACCTGCACCAGCGCGAGCGTGTCCAGCGAGGTGCCGCCGTCGCGCAGGATGGCGGTGAGCCCGACGGTGATGAAGCCGACCCCGAGATACTGCGTGACGTAGAGCGCGGTCAGCGTGCCGAGACGCCCCATCAGACGGCCCGCCAGTAGCCGAGCGAGGTGAGCTGGTGCTTGCCGACGCCGAGCGTGCGCCGCAGGTGCCGGGTGAGGTCGCGGGTGGTGGCCGCCTCGCAGGCCAGCCAGTAGTGCGCGGACCCGGCGGCGGGCAGCGCCGCGCGGACCGTGTCGACCAGGTGCCGCCCCGCGTCGCGCCGTGGCACCCAGGTCACGTCGTGGTGGGCGCGGGCGCGCGGGGTCAACGCCTTCTCGCCCTCGTGCGCGTACTCCAACCAGACCGTCGCCGGGATGTCGGCGCCCGCGTCGAGCAGGCTGTTGACCGCCGGCAGCGACGCGGCGTCGCCGACCAGATAGAGGTGCTCCGGGGCCGGATCGGGAAACTGGAACGCGCTGCCCTGCAGCGTCGCGTCGATGGTGTCGCCGACCGTGGCGGCGGCGGCCCAGTTGGCGGCGCAGCCGTCGTGCAGGGCGAACTCCAGCGTGAACCGTCCGGTCGCCGGATCCGGGTCGACGAGCGTGTACGCGCGCTGGTGCGCCCGCCCGCCGTTGTCGAACCAGAGCCGGATCCACATGGTGGGGTGCGTACCGTGCGCTGTGAGCAGGCCGCCGTCGTCGAGGAGCAGGCGCTGGTAGTGCCCGTCGACCGACTCGGTGCCCAGCACGGTGAGCCGGAAGTCCCGGCCGCCCATGGCCCTCAGCACCAGGCCCTCCCAGTTCCGTTTCACGAATCCCTCCCGGTAAGGTCGACCTCAGTTAGGGGAGGGTAACCTAAGTGTCTAGTCGAGGGAACTGCCGTCCGGTCGGGCCGAGCCGGTGACGCGCGTCGATCGCGACCGGTGGGGCGTGCCCCAACTCTGGGCCGGCGACACCGACGCGCTGGCCCGCCTCCAGGGCCGCGTCGCCGCCCTGGACCGGGCGTGGCAGATCTGCGTGGAGCGGTGGCGCGCCGAGGGCCGGCTGGCCGCCCGGGTCGGCCCGACCGAGCTGGCCTGGGACCGCTTCGCCCGGCGGGCCCGGCTGGACGACACGGCCCGGCGCTGCCACGAACGACTCGACCCGGACACCCGCCGGTGGGTCGGGGCGTACGTCGACGGCGTCAACTCCGGGCTCGCCGAGGGCGCCGCCGCCGCACCCGAGTTCGCCGCCACCGGCAGCGCCCCCGAACCCTGGCAGCCGTGGACCCCGCTGGGCGTCTTCCTCGTCCAGCACGTGCTCTTCTCCACCTTCCCGAACAAGCTCTGGCACGCGCACGTCGCCCGCACGCTCGGCCCGGAGGCGGTCGGCCTGTTCGCCGTGGAGGGGCCGGCGTCGTCCGGCAGTAACGCCTGGGCGCTGCCCGCCGACCCGGCCACCGGACGCGGCCCGGTGCTCGCCGGCGACCCGCACCGGCTGCTCGAACTCCCCGGCATCTACCAGCAGATCCGGCTGGCCTGCCCGGAGTTCGACGTGGTCGGGCTCGCCTTCCCCGGCGTACCCGGGCTGCCGCACTTCGGCCACGCCGGGCACGTGGCCTGGGCCGTCACCAACGCGATGGCCGACTACCAGGACCTCTACCGCGAGCAACTCCGCCGCGACGGCGACCGGGTGCTGGCACGCGGCCCGTCCGGCTGGCTGCCGGTCGCACGTCACGTCGAAGAGATCGCCGTGCGCGGCGGCGCCCCGGAGACCGTCGAGATCATCGAGACGCCGCGCGGCCCGGTGATCGACCACGACCGGGTCACCGGCGAGGCGATCAGCCTGCGCACGCCGAGCCGGGTCGAGGCCCGCCTCGGCTTCGAGGCGCTGCTGCCGCTGCTGCGCGCCCGCCGGGCCGGCGACGTGGCCGACGCGCTGCGCGGCTGGGTCGAGCCCGTCAACAGCGTGCTCGCCGCCGACACCGGGGGCGCGGTCCGCCGCTTGGTCGCCGGCCTGGTCCCGGTACGCGACGAGCGGTGCCGCCGGCAGCCGGTGCCCGGTTGGGAGCCGCGACACCACTGGCGCGGCGACCACCTGCCGATGGTGGACGAGACCGTGTCGGGCGGTGACGGTCGCGCGGGGCGGGCGTTCGACGGCTCTGTCGATGGTCGTGCGGGCCCGGCGTTCGGCGGCGCTGTCGATGGTCGCGCGGGCCCGGCGTTCGGCGGTGTCGCGGTCTGCGCCAACGACCGGCGCGCGGATGTCGCCGGACACGGGGTCGACTTCGCGCCGCCGCACCGCGCCCGGCGGATCCGCGCCCTGCTCGCCGACGGCGTCGGGTCGTCCACCGTGCACACCGACGCCCGACTCCCGGAGACACCGACGTACCGGCTGCTACGCCGGCTCGACCCGGCCCGGCTCGACGCGCCGGCCCGCGCGCTGCGCGACCGGCTGCTGTCCTGGGACCGGGAGATGGCGGCCGACTCGATCGAGGCCGGCGCGTACGCGGCCTGGCGGTCCGCGCTCGCCCGCCGGCTGGCCGCCCACCCGTCGCTGCGGGCGCTGCACCAACCGTCCGGGTACGACGAGCTGTTCACCCCCTGGACCGACCCGGCGACCCGGATCGGCCTGGCCCTGGACCAGCTCGTCGAGGCCGGGCTCGACGCCGGGGCTGCCGGGCTCGATGCCGGGGCTGTCGGGTTCGATGCCGGCGCTGCCGGGCTCGATGCCGGGGCTGCCGGGTTCGATGTCGGGTCGCCCGGGGCTGCCGGGTTCGATGTCGGGTCGCCTGGGATTGCCGGGTTCGATGTCGGGTCGCTCGGTGGCGACGCGCTTGTCGAGGTGGCCGCCGCGCCGCCGCCCGGGGCGTGGGGCCGGCGGCACCTGCCGCACCCGGTGCACCTGGGCGTGGCTGCCGCAACGGTGGACGCCGTCGCGGCGATGCGGGAGCGGGTGGCGCTCGCCGGTGACACCGACTGCGTTCTCGCCACCGCCAGCGTGCCGGGTGTCTCCGACGACTGCTGGCGCGGCCCGGTCGCCCGCTACGTGTGGGACCTGACCGACCGGGCGGCCAGCCGCTGGATCGTCCCGTTCGGCGCGTCCGGACGGCCCGGAGACGCGCACTTCACCGACCAACTGACCCACTGGGCGGCCGGGACGCTGATCCCGGTGCCCACCGGCCCTCTCGCAAAGGACGACACCATCGTGATCCCCCTGGAACGGACTCCCCTCGGCGACCTCGCGTTGGAGCCGGTGCGGCCGGACCGGCACGCCGAGCTGCTGCACAGTTGGGTCACGCTGCCCCGCAACGCGTTCTGGGGGATGGGGTCGCACACCCTCGACGAGGTACGCGAGGTCTACACGTTCCTGGACGGGCTGGACACCCACCACGCCTACCTGATCCTGCTCGACGAGCAACCGATCGGGCTGTTCCAGACCTACCGCCCGGAGGCGGACCCGGTGGGGGAGCGGTACCCGGTCCAGCCCGGCGACGTGGGAATGCACCTGCTGTTGAACCCGCCCCGGCGGTACGCGCGCGGGCTGACCGCCGCCGTCGCCCCGGCGCTGGCCCGCTTCCTGCTGCGGGACCCGGCGGCGCGGCGCATCGTGGTCGAGCCGGACGTGCGCAACGAGGCGGCGCTGCGTCGACTGCGGACGGAGGGTTTCACGTTCGCCGACGAGATCGACATGCCGGACAAGCGCGCCCAGTTGGCGTTCCTCACCCGCGAGCGCTTCGAGACCACCTGACCGAAGCCGGTCCGGCGAGCGCGTTCCCTTGATCCACTCCACTCCGGCGAGGTGGTGGCATCCCGGCCCCTCCGACCCCGCCACTTCGCCGAGCTGGTGTCGAGGGCGCGCTCAGCCCTGCCCCGTGCCGCTGGAGGCGACGCCCGGCGGGACGGGGCGCCATCCGCGAACCCGACCCGTCCCGGGAGGTCACACCTGGAGCGGCGCTCCACGACCGGTTCCTCGGCTGGGTCCGGCGTCTCGCGGTGACGCGACGACACCCGTCGTCTAAGGATCTTGGAAGGAGCTGGCCCCTATGGGGGCACGTTGCTTCCAAGATCTACAAGCGTCCTGGAAAGTGGGAGGGAAATCCCTCATTGTGGGCGGGAGGCGTCGTGCTGCGGCCACCCTGCGCCGGCCAGGCCCGGTCCGAGCCGGTCCGAGCCCGGTCCGAGCCCGGTCTGAGCCGGTCCCGCAGCGCGGCGGGACCGGCTCCAGGAACCCGCTCAGTTCAGGTGTGCCAGCAGGGCGGTGGCCATGCCCTGCTCACCTCGGGCGTTGGGGTGGAACGGGGCGGCCGAGTTCTGCGGCACCAGGCCCTCGACCCAGCGGGTGCCGCTGCTCTTGCACGCGTCCCGCCCGATCGACGGGGTGTAGACGTCGGCGTAGCTCGCGCCGTTCGCCGCCGCGGTGTCGGACAGCATCGTGTTGAGCGCCTTCGCGACGCCGCGCAGGTAGGGCACGTCCTGGTAGGCGATCGGCACCACCGGCCAGCAGCCGTACCCGCTGTCCGGCACGATCGCCGGGTAGCCGAGCACCACCACCCGCGCGTTCGGCGCGGCCTGCCGCACCGACCGCAGCACCGTGGTCACCTTCGGGGCGGCGGCGGCGATCCGGGCCCGGAGCTGGTCGGTGCCGCCGGCGGTGTACCGGTTCTTGCACGGTGAGCCGAGCGGGCTGCTGAGGCTGTCCTCCGCGCAGGCGCTGATGATCCCCGAGAATCCGATGTCGTTGCCGCCGATCTGCACCGTCACCAGAGCGGTGTTCGAGGTGACGGCGTTGAGCTGCGGCGGCAGGTTGATGCCGAGTTGCCCGCTCCCGCCGTACAGGATGTCGTCGGTGGTGGCGCCGGAGCAGCTCACGTCCGCGAACGACGACGAGCCGGCGGACGCGGCGACCAGGGACGGATAGTTGCGGTTGGACCGCAGGCAGTTCAGGTCGACCTGGGTGGGGATGAGCGGGCCGGCGGTGTACGAGTCGCCGAGCGCCACGTACCGCCCGGAGGGCACGGCGGCGTGCGCGGGTGCGGTGACGGCGAGCAGCACGCCGGCGGTGGCCGCGGCGAGCGCGGCCAGTCGTGCGGCCGTACGCGCGAACGGCAGGCGGGGACGGTTCATGGCGCCCTCCCGGAGCGGGATCATGGGGGTGGTGGTGCCGAGAGTCTGTCCGCGCCTATGAGATCCGTCAATATAGATGGCCCTCACTAAATGCGAGCCGGGTATGTGGGCCGTCGGGGCTCGTTCAGCGGGCCAGGCCGACGAGGGCCGCGAGCCGGGCCACGTCGGCCGCCGCCGGGTCGCGCGGGGCGATCTCGGCGAGCAGGGTACGCGCGACCGGCCGGCACCGGACCTCGGCGGGCGCGATCCGGTCGGCGTCGACGAGCGCCTGCCCGGCGGCGGTGAGATCACCGGCCTGGAGGTACGCGCGGGCGGTGTCGACCAGGTGGGCGGCCCGGTGCTCGGCGGGAAGTCGACGCCACCCGTCGGTGCGCACGGCATGCTCGTGCCGGTGCACCGCCTCGGCGTGCTCGCCGAGTGCGAGCGCGGCGAGGAAGCGGGTCAGCAGCACGACTGTGGGATTGAACTCGGTGTGATGCGGGCCGTCGTCGGCCGTACCCCGATCGGCAAGCGCGGCGGCGCGGCCGAGCAGGTCGTCGGCGTGGCGGCGGTCGCCACCACCGGCAGCGGCTACGGCGGCCTGGACGAGCAGCGTTCCGCGTACCCCATGATCGGTGGTGGTGTCGACGGCCGCGAGGGCGGCGGTGCGGGCGAGGTGGTCGCGGCCCAGGGCGCGCAGCGCCTCGGCGACGGCGATGGCCGCGGCGGCGGCGCGAGCCGGATCACCGGCGGCGGCGACGGCCCGGTCGGCGGCCAGCCAGGCGAGGTCGGCCTCGCCGAGCTTGACCAGCACCGAGGCGGTGAGCCGGTACGCCGGCGGCAGCAGGGCGGGGGTGCCGTGGGCGGCGTCCAGCAGGGCGGGCAACGCGCGCAGAAGCTGGGCATAGTGGGCGTGCTGGTAGGTCAGCCAGGCGTGCGCGACGTGCCGTTGGACCGTGTCCGGTGATGCGGTCGGCTCGGCCGGGCGGTGGTAGCGGGCGAGCGCGGCGCGGACCGCCTCCACGCCGTCCAACCCGGACGCCGCAGCCGGCGCGGGCCGGCGCGGATCGAGCAGGACCGCCGGGTCCACGCGGAGCACCTCGGCGATCTCCTGGATCACCGAGTAGCGGTCCAGGGCGCGCACGCCGCGTTCGACCTTGTCGACCCAGCTCTTCGACTTGCCGAGCCGGTCGGCGAGCATCTGCTGGGTCATCCGCCGGCGGGCCCGCCAGCGGGCCACCCGCCGCCCGATCGGCGCCTCGTCGGTGTCCCGCAGCCGCTGTCCGGTCACCGCTGCCGCTCCACGGGCGGGCGCATGGCCTCGGTGGACTGTCCACAGCGCGGACACCAGCGGGACTTCACCCGGAACGCGAGCAGGCCGAGCAGGAAACCCGGCACCAGCCCACCGAACACCACCGACACGGCGTGGGAAACCACGAGCGCGCACCTCCGGGGATCGTGATGACGTTCTGTAGTGTGCGCTTCACAGCTTTTCGCATCACATGATGCAAATCAAGCTTCCTTGCGTGATCCACATCGACACGCACGTGCGGCGTGCTATGTGAGCAGAGGCTCAGGGGTGCAGAATCGATGACATGCCTCGATTCACGCCCGCGACACCGCGCTCCCGCAGACTCGGCCGGGAACTCCGCAAGCTCCGCGAAGCCAGCGGTCTGACCGGTGAGGCGACGGCCGACGTCGTCCGCTGCTCACCGTCACGGATCAGCCGGATCGAGTCCGGCGAGATCAGGCCCCGCGTCGGCGACGTGATGGAGCTGTTGGTCGCGTACGGCGTCAAGATTGACCAGGAGCCCGGCGTCGCACTGCTGGAGCAGGCGCGTGGGCTGCGCGAGGACGGCTGGTGGCAACGCCTGGGCGGCAAGTACGCGACCTACATCGCGTACGAGACGGAGGCCGCCGAACTCAAGAACTTCGAGCCGATGCTGGTGCCCGGTCTACTCCAGACCGAGCGTTACGCCCGCGAGGTCAACGTCATCGGCCGGGAGACCGACCCGGAGACCGTCGACGAGCGGGTTGCCGCCCGGATGACCCGGCAGGAGGTGCTGCGCCGGAAGCCAAGGCCGCTGCGGATGCACGCGATCCTGTCCGAGGCGTCCCTGCGGACCGAGGTCGGCGGTCCGGACGTGCTGCGTGAGCAGCTCGACCACCTGGTCAAGCTGAGTCGCCTGCCGAACGTCACGATCCAGGTGTTGCGCTTCGAGGCCGGCGCGCACCTGGCGATCAGCAGCGGCTTCGCGCTGCTCACCTTCGAGCAGGATGACCCGCCGTTGGGCTACATCGAGACGTTGGCGGGGGAGTTGTTCCTTGAATCGAGCCGCGACCTGGCGCGGCTGTCGGCGGCGTACGACAATCTGAAGACGCTGGCACGTTCGCCGGCCGAGTCGGTGACGTTCATCAAGGAGTTGAGCAAGCATGGGACGTAATGCCTGGCGCAAGTCGAGCCGTTCCGGAAACAACGGCCAGTGCGTCGAGGTGCGGGACCGGGGCGTCGTGGTCGACGTGCGCGACTCCAAGGCCCCCGCGGCCGGGATGTTGAGCTTCGACACCGCGGCCTGGGGCGCGTTCGTCGACAACCTGAAGCTGCGAAACGAGCGTCCGTAGCCTTGCCCACCGCTCTTGTAGAGCGCGTGTTGGTGGTCCCCCAACCGGTCTCCTGACAGTAGGGAGGGCCTCTGTGGAGCGACGAGCGTTCGGGCTCACCGCCCTGTACTCGCTGGCGGCGCTCGCTGTGCCACTCGAATCCTGGCAGGAGATCGCGGACCGGGGCCGGCGTGCGCGGGGTGGCAACGTCGCCGTCGGTCCCCGGGAGATCGACGCGGTACGGGACATGCTGACCGTGTTCAGCAACGCTGACGAACGGTTCGGGGGAGGACACGCCCGGCTCGCCGTGGTCCAATACCTCACCTCCGACGTGGCTGGCTTTCTCCAGGGGCGGTTCTCTTCCGACCGCGACCGGGTGGCGATGTTCAGTGCCGCCGCCGAGATGACCTACCTCGCCGGCTGGAAAGCCTTCGACTCATCCCTGCACGGGCTCGCCCAGCGCTACTACGTCCAGTCGCTGCGCCTCGCGAACGAAGCAGACGATCGCGCCCTCGCCGGCTTCACGCTGCGCGCGATGGCACACCAGGCGGTCGACCTCGGCCATGGCCAGGAGGCCCTTCAACTCGCCAACTCGTCCATCGAATGGTCGAAGGGTAGGACAACGCCGGCCGCGACCGCGCTGTTCACCATCGTCAGCGCCCGGGGACATGGGGCAACGGGCGACAGCACCCGCACGTCGGCGGCGATTCGTGCGGCCGAAGCGCATCTCGCGGACGCCTCACCCGATGACGAGCCGACCTGGATCAGGACCAGCGGGTTCACCGAAACCTCCCTCGCCAGCCAAGCCGGTCAAGCCTTGCGGGACCTTGGCGACCTCCCGGCGGCCGAGGCCCAACTCCGGCGGTCGATCGCGACCCGGGACACCGAGGCGTACCGCCGCACTCACACGTTGACCCTTGCCAACCTCGCCGACGTCCAATGCGCTCAGGGACGGCTGCGGGGCGCGGTCGAGAACTGGAACCGTGCAATGGACGCGATGGCGGGGGTTCAGTCCGGGCGGGCGTCCGCAGCGGTAAAGAACATCAGGACGCGACTCGGCAGCCTCGGCGCACGGCTGCCCTCCTTCGCCAAGCGACTCGATCAGCGGGCCGCCGCGTTCGCCAAGGGAACGACCACGGGAGGGCAGGTGACGCCCTGAAGCCAGGAGGGGAGTACCGAAGTTGATGTCTCCAAGCGCGGGTGCTGCGGTCCGGCCGGTTCGCAGACCCTACTCCCCGGGCGATGAGCAAATGATCATCGCGCCGGCGCTTCTGAGGGAAGTCCACCAGATCATGCGCTGGCGACGCGAGCGGGTGGCATGGTTGTCCGGTCGGGGCGAGGAGCAGTGGTCGATCGCGCTACCGCGAACTGCTGTGGCGGCTACCGTCTCCGCCGGGCAGACGTGGATGGTCTGGGACGGTGACGAGCCGGTAGCCACCATCACGCTCACCGCCTATGTGGACGTGGACGGCTTGTGGAAGCCGGACCGGGATCCGGAGGCGCTGTGGTATCCGGAGGATGACCCGGCCGACGCGCTGTACGCAGCCAAAATGATCATCCCACTCGCTCATGCGGGCCAGAATCTCGGCGGCGAGTTGTTGGACTGGGCCGGCGGTCGGGCGTACGACGCCGGGCTGACCTGGCTGCGGCTCGACGCCTGGACCACGAACCGCCGCCTGCATGACTACTACCGCCGACAGAGCTTCCGGCACGTTCGCACCATCGAGTCGCGCGTCTCCGGTGCGTGCTTTCAGCGGCCTTCCCAGCCCTATCGGGACGGCCGACTCAAGACCGAGGCAGCCTGAGCGGGCCGAGTCATCCGTCGATGCGTGATCTGCCTGAGGATCGAGCCGTGACCTGGTGTGGCTGTCGGCGGCGTACGACAATCTGAAGACGCTGGCACGGTCGCCGGCCGAGTCGGTGACGTTCATCAAGGAGCTGAGCAAGCATGGAACGTGACGCCTGGCGCAAGTCGAGCCGATCCGGAAGCAACGGGCAGTGCGTCGAGGTGCGGGACCGGGGCGTCGTGGTCGACGTGCGCGACTCCAAGGCCCCCGCGGCCGGGATGTTGAGCTTCGACACCGCGGCCTGGGGCGCGTTCGTCGACAACCTGAAGCTGCGAGGCGAGCGCCCGTAGCCTGACTACCGCCTTGCAGAGCGCTTGTTCGCGGTCCCCACGATCTTCTGACAGTCGGGAGCCAACTTGGAGCGACGAGCGTTCGGGCTCACCGCCCTGTACTCGCTGGCGGCGCTCGCTGTTCCACTGGAATCCTGGCAGGAGATCGCGGATCGGGGCCGGCGTGCGCAGGGTGGCAACGTCGCCGTCGGTCCCCGGGAGATCGACGCGGTACGGGACATGCTGACCGTCTACATGTTCGGGGAGTTGGCTGCCGACGGTCGGCTGCGCCGCGCCGTCCAAGCCACCCGGACGATCCCATCCGCATAGTTCCACAGGTACGTCAAGCGGCGCC
Source organism: Micromonospora sp. WMMD975 (assembly GCF_029581215.1). Classification (NCBI taxonomy): domain Bacteria; kingdom Bacillati; phylum Actinomycetota; class Actinomycetes; order Micromonosporales; family Micromonosporaceae; genus Micromonospora; species Micromonospora sp. WMMD975. The sequence continues at coordinate 2,805,044 of NZ_CP120739.1, read as the reverse complement.
TCGACGGCGATGACCTCGGAGAGTCCCCTGTCCGGTCGCTCGTGCCGCAGTGGAAGATGTGGCGGCCAGCTCGGGCCGCGCCGGTAGGAAGACGGTGGGGACGCCCAACGACTGGTTCATCGCGGCGAGCCGTTGTTCGGCCTGGAGGTCGGTGGTGTTCCGCACACCTCGCACGATCACTCCCGCGCCGTGTCGACGGCAGTAGGCGGCGGTCAACCCGCTCCACGCCGCCACGGTCACCGTGGTCCACCCGGTCGGCAGGACGGCCCGAACGGCGGCGGCCCGCTGTTCCGGGTCGCTGCCCGGCTGCTTGTCACCGTTGACCGCGACGAGCACGATCACCTCGTCGAAGAGGGCGCGTGCCCGCTCCACCACGTCCAGGTGTCCGGGCGTGAAGGGATTGAAGGTGCCGGGATAGACGGCCCGGACGGGCGCGCGCCCCGCGGTCCGCCGCGCCGGGCGTGAGCGTGTCACCGGTTCGGCTGTCTCGGTCCGCATGGCCCGACTGTAGGTGCCGCCACCGGCGGTTGGTGTCCCGACCTGATCGCCGGCCGGCGTGAGGCAGGGACCGGCGAGGATCTCGGTCGCGACGGTAGCGGTGCGGGCGGCATCGCCCGTTTCTTGCAGCGGGGGGCGGGCGGCGACGAGCGAGGGCTTTGGGTGCGCTTGTTGTCGCGGGAGCGACAACAAGCGCACCCAAAGGGGGCCTGGTCGAGGGTGCGGTCGGGTGAGTCGTTTCTGCTCTCAGCTCGAAAGGCACCGGAGAGCCGGGCGCCGGGCGCCGGGCACCGGAGAGCCGGGCACCGGAGAGCCGGGCGCCGGAGAGTTGCCGGCGGCTGGTCGACGCCCCGGCCGGAAGGGTGACTGTCCTCAATGGCAGGGTCATCACGGCGCTCAGGAGAAGGGCGCGACGGTATTTCTTCGTGACGCGAACTAAAGGCGGGTTGATCGTGGGTGCCGAGGTGGTGGCATCGGCGGAGCCAGACTCGTCCGGACGCGCTCATCGCTGCCATTTGTCCAGTTCGCGGGCCGAGGTGCCGGGCCCGCGAGACCAGATCGTGACTTGACGCAATAGTTCGTTCGCCGTAGGAAGGAAGTGTGACAGACGTGGTGACCCCACCGACGAGCCCGGTGAGCCGAGAGCGGTCGAAGGAGATCAAGCGCAGCAGCGTGATCTCCGCCGCCCGCTCGGCCCGGGTGCTGTCCCGTGCCGAGCTGACCGAGCTGACCGGGCTGAGCCCCGCCACGCTCACCCCGCTGGTGCGGGACCTGATCGCCGAGGGCTACCTGATCGAGCGCGGCCCCGGCGCCTCCCGCGCCGGCCGTCCCCGCGCCATGCTGGAGTTCAACCCCCGGGCCGAGCTGGTCGCCGCCGTCGCGCTGGAGCCGGCCCGGATCAGCTGCGAGATCGCCGACAGCGACGGCGCCGTGATCGGCCACCGCGCGGTGCGGCGTACCGGTGACATCGTCGACCTCATCTGCACCGCCGTGCCGGAACTGGCCGGCGACGGGCTGCCCGCGCTGCGCGGCGTGGCCATCGCCGCGCCCGGCGTCTCCACCGGCGGCGCGGTCCGGCTCGCCCCCTCGGTCGGGCTGGTCGAGGCGCGCCCGGTGGGGGAGTCGGTGCAGCGGCGGCTGGGCGTGCCGGTGGTGATCGACAACGACGTGAACCTGATGGCCGCCGGTGAGCACGCCGCCGGCGCCGGGACCGACGTGGCAGACCTGCTCCTGCTGCACGTCGCCGACGGCATCGGCGCGGGCCTGGTGCTCGACGGGCAGGTCCGCCGGGGTGCCGGCGGCGCGGCCGGCGAGGTGGGCTTCCTGCCGCTCGACCCGGCCGACCGGGGGCACGACGGCATCGGCCCGTTCGAGGCGCGCTGGTCGGCCGGCGCGATCGCCGAGCGGGTGGTGGCCCTCGCGCCGGGCCGCCGGCCGTCCGCGCCGGTGCGGGCGCTCGTCGAGCTGGCCGCCACCGACGAGCGGGCCGCCGCGTACCTGGCCGAGGTGCTCACCGCCTGGGCCCGACTCATCGTCTCCTGCGCGTGCGTGATCGACCCCGGACGGGTGCTGCTCAGCGGCGCCGCGGCCGACCTCGACGACGACGCCGTGGAGCGGCTCCAGGCGCTGGTGTCCCTCGGCGCGCCCAGCCCGACCGAGGTCCGCCGTGCGGTCCTCGGTGACCAGGCGGTGCTGCACGGCGCGATCAGCTACGCGCTCTCCGCCGCCGCGTCCGGTTTGTCCACCCTGTTACCCGCTCCCTGACCGCCTGACCACTCAAAACACCCTCGGAGGTACCCCATGAGACGTCGACTTTTGCTCGCCGGTGCGCTCGCCACCGTCCTCGCCACCGGCACCGCCTGCGGCGGCGGCTCCAGTGACTCCGGTTCCGGTTCCGGCGAGGCCGAGAAGCTGACGATCTACACGGCCCGCGACAAGAAGGTGACCACCTTCGTCGTCGACAAGTTCACCGCCAAGTACCCCGAGTACCAGGGCAAGGTCGAGGTGCTCAACCTCGGCGCCCAGGAGATCCTGGAGCGGGTCCGGGCGGAGAAGGCCAACCCGCAGGCCGACGTCTGGTGGGGCGGCACCCAGCAGGGCCTCGCGGCGGGCGCGTCCGAGGACCTGCTCACCGGCTGGCAGCCGGCGTTCGCCGACAAGATGGACGAGGCGTACAAGGACCCGCAGGGCCGGTGGTTCGGCGAGATCCTGCTGCCCGAGGTCATCATGTACAACAACAAGGCGCTCACCCCGGAGCAGGCCCCGAAGGACTGGGACGACCTGCTCAAGCCGGAGTGGAAAGACAAGATCATCATCCGGGACGTGGCGGCGTCCGGCACCATGCGGTCGATCTACGCCTCGATGATCCAGCAGAAGTCGCCCGACGGCAGCAACCCGCAGCCCGGCTACGACTGGCTGAAGAAGCTCGACGCCAACACCGGCGCGTACGCGGCCAACCCGACCGACCTCTACCTCAAGCTGTCCCGCCAGCAGGGCACGCTCAGCGCCTGGAACCTCCAGGACATCCTGCTCCAGGCCAACCAGGCGAACATGCCGTTCGGCTACGTGATGCCGGCCTCCGGCGCTCCGGTGCTGGTCGACGGCCTGGCCCAGGTCAAGGGCGGCAACAGCGAGGGCGCGCAGAAGTTCCTGGAGTTCCTCTTCGACGACTCGCTCCGCGCCGAGCTGGCCAAGGACTACTTCCAGATCCCGGCCATCGACATCGCCGAGAAGCCGGAGTGGCTGGCCCAGCTCAACCTCAAGCCGATGAACGTCGACTGGGACGTGGTCGGCAAGAACGAGACCGAGTGGATCAACCACTGGAACAGCGAGATCAAGAACAAGGGCTGACCGGACGGTACGCCGGGCGCACCACGCGCCCGGCGTACCGCCGTCGCCTCCCGAACCGCCCCCACCCGTCACCGGTCGGACCCGGTTACCGGACGCAAGGAGAGACATCATGATCGATGTCACGCTGGAGTCGGTGAGCAAGCGCTTCCCACGCGCCGGCGACACCGCGGCGGTCGACGACGTCGACCTGCGCATCGGCGCGGGGGAGTTCTTCACCCTGCTCGGCCCGAGCGGCTGCGGCAAGACCACCACCCTGCGCATGGTGGCCGGCTTCTACTTCCCCAGCTCGGGCCGGATCCGCTTCGGCGCCGAGGACGTCACCAACCGGCCGCCGAACAAGCGCGACACCGGCATGGTGTTCCAGAACTACGCGCTCTTCCCGCACATGAGCGTCGCCCAGAACGTGGCGTACGGCCTGAAGATCCGCAAGGTCGGCCGGGCCGACGCCAAGCGGCGGGTCGACGAGGTGCTCGGCGAGGTCCACCTGGGCGGCTACGGTGACCGGCGGATCGACCAGCTCTCCGGCGGCCAGCAGCAGCGCGTCGCGCTGGCCCGGGCGCTGGTGATCCGGCCCCGCACGCTGCTGCTCGACGAACCCCTGTCCAACCTCGACGCCAAGCTGCGCGAGGAGACCCGGGTCGAGATCCGCCGCATCCAGAAGGACTCCGGCACCACCGCGCTCTACGTCACGCACGACCAGTCCGAGGCGATGGCCATGTCCGACCGGATCGCGGTGATGGAGTCCGGGCGGGTCCGGCAGGTCGGCACGCCGCAGGAGATCTACCACCGGCCGGCCACCTCGTTCGTGGCCCGGTTCATCGGCCGCAGCAACGTGCTCAGCCTGCCGGTGGTGAGCGCCGGACCGGACACGGTGACCGTGGCGCTACCAGGCGGCTGGCAGGTCCCGGTCGCCGCGCCCGCCGAGCACGGGCTCCGCGAGGGCGCCACCGCCCTGGTGTCGGTACGCCCCGAGCACATCACCCTCGGCCCGCCCACCGACGACGGCATCCTCAGCGGCCGGGTGACCGAGCTGGAGTTCACCGGCATGGCCACCAACCTGCTCGTCGACGTGGGCGGCGAGGCGGTCCAGGTGGCCGCGATCGACGTGCCGGGCGGGCTGGCCGTGGGCGACCAGGTCGGGCTGCGGCTGCCGCCGGAGCGGATGTGGGTGGTGAGTGCATGAGCACCATCCCCGCGACCCCGAGCGCGGCCACCGTCCCGCCGGTCACCGAGGACCCCACGCCCCCGGGCGGCCGGCGCTTCCGCCGCCCGACGATCGGCGCCAACTCGCGCTGGTTCCCGTACGTCCTGGTGTTCCCGCTGGTGCTGATCCTCTTCGGCTACGTGGTGCAGCCGATGCTCGCCACGTTCGGCGAGAGCGTCGGGGTGGACGGGCCGGACAACTGGTCCCGCTTCCTCACCGGCGACGGGGTGGCCCGCTCCGCGCTGCTCACCTCGCTGCTGATCTCCGCCGCCAGCGTGCTGCTCTGCGGCATCGTCGGCGTCGCCATGGCGTTCCTGCTCAAGCGGTTCTCCTTCCCCGGCCGCCGGCTGATCGAGGCGATCATCCTGGTGCCGGCGGCGTTGCCGCCGCTGATCGGGGCGATCTCGTTCCAGCTCCTCTACAGCGAGACCGGCATCCTGCCGCGCGCGCTGCAACAGCTCTTCGGCACGGAGAACCCGGTGCTGCCGTTCAGCGGCATCGCCGGTGTGCTCGTGGTGCACACGTTCACCATGTACCCGTTCTTCTATCTGGCCGCGTCCGCCGCGCTGACCGGCATGGACCCGTCGGTGGAGGAGGCCGCCTACAACCTGGGCGCGGGCCGGGTGCGGGTGTGGCGCACCGTGCTGCTGCCGATGCTCACCCCGGCGTTGGTCTCCGCCTCGCTGCTGGTCTTCATGACGTCGCTGGCGTCGTACACCGCTCCGTTGCTGTTCGGGGTGGACCGCACCATGACCATGCAGATCTACATCAACCGCACCAACGGTGACCTGCCGATGGCCTCGACCTACGCGTCGGTGCTGGCCGTGGTGTCGGTGCTGTTCCTGCTCGGCATGCGCTGGTACGAGGGGCGGCGCAGCTACCGCTCCCAGTCGAAGGGCGTCGCCAGTCACCGCCGCGAGCTGACCAACCCGTTCGCCCGCTGGCTGGCGCTGGCCGCCTCGCTGCTCGCCGTCGTGGTGCTGCTCGCCCCGGTGGCGACCATCGCGCTGGTGGCGTTCTCGCAGGACGGCTCGTGGACCACCGAGGTCATCCCGTCCGGCTACACCACGCAGAACTTCACCACCATCTTCTCCGACCCGGGGGCCTACCGGCCGATCGTCAACTCGCTCCAGATGAGCCTGCTCGCCACGCTCGGCTGCGTCGTGGTCGGCGTGCTCATCGCGTACGCGGTGCGCCGGCTGGACTTCCGCGGGCGTGGCCTGCTCGACGTGGCGGTCATGCTGGCGTGGGCGCTGCCCGGCACGGTGGTCGCGATCAACCTGATCTCGGCGTTCAGCACCGGCAACGCGTTCAGCTTCGGCCAGGTGCTGATCGGCACCTTCTGGATCATGCCGCTGGCGTACTTCGTGCGGTTCCTGCCGCTGGTGTTCCGGTCCAGCTCGGCCACGCTGGCCCAGCTCGACCCGTCGCTGGAGGAGGCCGCCCGCAACCTCGGCGCGTCCTGGTGGCGGGCGTTCGGCACGGTCACGCTGCGGCTGATGCTGCCGGGCGTGCTGGCCGGCGCGCTGCTCGCGTTCGTCAACGGCGTCGGGGAGTTCGTCGCCTCGGTGCTGATCTACACCTCGGAGACCGCGCCGATCTCGGTGGAGATCAACAACCGGATGTACTCGTTCGAGGTCGGCACCGCCGCCGCGTACGGCATGCTCCAGGTGGTGTTGATCTTCGTGGTGATGGTGATCTCCGGCCGGCTCCAGAGCGGCGGCCGGGCGGCCCGGGAGGCAGTGAAATGGACAGCGTGACGAACCTCTGGCCGGCCGGCGGTGGGCTGCTGCCCGCCGCCGGGATCCCCGGCGGCGAACTCGCCGCGGTCGTCGCGGCGGCCGACTTCGCGGTGCTGCCGGTCGGCGCGGTCGAGTGGCACGGACCGCACCTGCCGCTCGGCGCCGACCTCATCCTCGCCGAGGGCTTCGCCTCCGAGAGCGCCGCGCCCGGCCCCGGCCCGCGCGGCGTGCTGTTCCCGCCGGTGGCCTACGCGGCCTGCCCCGGGCAGACCCGGCCCTGGCCGGGGACGGTGGCGATCCGACCGGAGATCGCGGTCGGCTACCTCGCCGACGTGATCGAGGGCATCGTGGCCGCCGGCTTCCCCCGCCTGCTCGTGGTCAACGGCCACGACGCCAACATGTCCACCGTCCGGGCCGCGATGGAGTGGGTCTCCGGGCGGCGCACCGCGAGCCTGCTGCTGGTCAACTGGTTCCAGTTGGTCACCCCGGCGGAGACCGGCGAGCTGTACGGCGACGTGATCGCTCGCGGACACGGTGGCGCGTACGAGACGTCCGGAGTGCTCGGCTTCGCGCCGGAGACGGTACGCCTGGACGCCGCCACCGACCTGCCGCCGCGCCCGAAGCTGCCGGTGACCCACCCGTACGTGCTCGTCGAGTCCCGGCCCGACCCGTGGCAGGGCTGGTCCGGGCACGTCTCGCGGGCCACCGAGGAGGCCGGCCGCACGGTGCGCGCCACGGCCGGCGAGCGGCTGCGCGAGATCGTCACCGCCTGGGTGGCCGCCCCGATGCCGGCCCCGCCCACCGCCGACCCGCTGCCCGACTCATCGGGTGAGGAGCGCGCATGACCGTCGACCGGGGGCTTGACGTCGTCGACTTCCACATGCACTTCCGCATCGGCGCCGACGAGACGATCCACGCCTGCGAGGAGGCCGCCGGGATGCACCCGGGCGGCGCACCCGAGCGCGCGGTGCGGGCCGCCGGGTCCGCGCCGTACTCCCGGCAGTGGCGCCGGGCCTGGAGCTTCCCCGACCCGGAGCCGCCCGCCGAGCGCTGGGAGGACGAGGCGGACCGGTGGGCCGAGGAACTGCGCGCGGCGCGGGTGCGCCGGGCGGTCTTCGTCACCGGCGGCGGCAACGACGCGCTCGCCGACGTCGTCGACCGGCACCCGGACCTGCTGCTCGGCTTCGCCCACCACGACCCGTACGGCCCGGACGCCGCCGCCGAGCTGGACCGCGCGGTCACCGAGCGCGGGCTGCGCGGGTTGAAGCTGTTCGCGCCGCTGCTGCGCGGCCCGCTCGACCACACCGACCTCGACCCGCTCTGGGCCACCGCCCAGCGCCTCGGCGTCCCGGTTCTGATCCACATCGGTCACTACGGCAGCGCCGGTGGCCTGCCCGTGGGCCGGTACGGCGGGCCGGACGAGCTGGTCCGGATGGCCCGCCGCTTCCCCGAGCTGGCCGTGGTGGTGCCGCACTTCGGCGTCCAGCACGTGCAGGAGCTGTCCTTCGCCGCCTGGGGCTGCCCGAACATCCACATCGACACGTCCGGCTCGAACCAGTGGGTGCGCTGGATGCCGTACAAGCTCACACTCGAGGACCTGTTCCGCCGCTGCTACGAGACGATCGGGCCGCAGCGCATCGTCTACGGCAGCGACTCGTCCTGGTTCCCGCGCGGCTACGTCACCCGCTACCTCGACGACCAGCTCCGCGTCTGCCACGAGCTGGGCCTGCCCGAGGACCACCTGCGCGCGATCTTCGCCGGGAACGCCGAGCGGCTGCTCGGCCCGACCGCGAACCGGAAGGAAACCCGATGAGCACGCTGACCACCTACCAGCGCAACCACCTGGCGCCGACGTACGACCACCACGTCGGGCACCTCTACCCGGCGATGGTGCGCGCCAGCCAGGCGCACGTGGTGATGCTTACCGAACAGCGGCTGATCCCGGCCGAGCGCGGCGCCCGCCTGCTGCGCGGGCTGGCCGAGCTGCGCGCCGACACCACCGCCCCGCCGGCGTACGACGGCAGCTTCGAGGACACGTACTACCTGCTGGAGAAGCGGCTCGCGGCGGCGTGCGGCATCCCCACGTCCGAGCTGGACGTGCAGCTCGCCCGCAGCCGCAACGACCTGGACGCCGGCGTGTTCCGGATGCTGCTGCGCGACCAGCTCGTCGAGGTGCTCCAGCGGGTGCTTGACACCGGCCGCGCCGCGCTGGACCAGGCCGACAGGTACGCCGACGTGGTCATCACCGGCTACACCCACCGCCGGCCGGCCCAGCCCACCACCATCGGGCACGCGCTCGCCGGCTACGCCGAGGCGCTCGCCGGCCAGGCCGCCACCTACGCCGACGTGATCGACCAACTCAACGTCTCGCCGCTCGGCTCGTGCGCGTTCGCCGGCACCGACCTGGACATCTCCCCGGCCCGGCTGGCCGAGCTGCTCGGCTTCGCCGGCCTGGTCACCAACTCGTACGAGGCGGTCGCCGGCGCCGACCACCTGGTCCGGGTCGGCACGATCAACGCGCGGGCGCTCGCCACCGGCGCGCGGCTGGCCCGCACGCTCATGGACTGGCTGAGCTGGCAGTGGGTCACCACCCCGGGCGACTTCACCCAGGGCAGCAGCATCATGCCGCAGAAGCGCAATCCGGTGGTGCTGGAACACCTGGTCTCCTACGCCGGGCAGGCCGCGGCGGACGCCGCCTCGGTGCTCAACAACGTGGGCGCCGCCTGGTGGGAGGACTCCAACAACGCCACCACCGACGTGCAGGTGCGGCTCTGGGAGAGCAACGAGCGGGCGGAACGCTTCTTCGCGCTCGTCGGTGGCTTCCTCGCCGAGATCGCGCCGCTGAACCCGCCCAGCCGGGAGGAGATCGTCGCCTCCGGCGCCACCACCACGGCCGCGGCGGACGCGCTGACCCGCCACGGCGTACCGTTCCGGGCCGCGCACTCGCTCGTCGGGCGGCTGGTCCGGGCCGGCGGGCCGGACACCTGGACCGCCGAGGGCGTACGCGCCGCCGCCGCCGACACCACCGGTGAGCTGGACGACGCGGCGGTGGCCGACCTGATCGCCGCCGCCGTCCGGCCGGAGCTGGTGCTCCAGCGGGCGCAGGCCGACGGGCCGGGCGCCGCCGCGGTCCGCGCCCAGGTGGGCGTGCTGCGGTCCGCGCTGGACCCGGTCGCGGACCGGCTGGCCGGGGTACGCGACCTGCTGCGCCGGGCGGATGAGGAACTGGACGCCGTCGCCGCCGAGATTTCGATCCGGTGAGCGTGCGGCTGTCCGGCCCGCCGGCCGCCGACACGCGCGGCGCGGGACTGCTGCTCGGCATCGACTTCGGCGGCACGAAGATGGCGGTCGGAGTGGCCGACGCCGACGGCCGGCTGCTGGCCCACCGCCGGGTGCCGACCCATGCCGAGCAGGGCGCGCCGCAGGCGCTGGCCCGGGCGCTGGCGCTCGCCGGTGACCTGGTCGGCGAGGTCGGCGGCCCGCTCGCGGCGGCCGGGGTGGCCTCGCCCGGCGTGGTCCGCCCGGACGGCATCGACCTGGCGCCGAACGTGCCCGGCTGGGAGCGGCTGCGCCTGGCCGACGCGGTCGGCGAGGCGCTGGACGTGCCGCGGGTCGCGGTGGACAACGACCTGAACGCCGCCGCCCTGGCCGAGCTGCGGCTGGGCGACCTGCGCGGCGTCGACCCCGGCCTGGTGGTGGGGATCGGCACCGGCATCGCGGCGGCCGTCACGGTGGGCGGCGCGGTGCTGCCCGGCCACCGGGGCGCGGCCGGCGAGATCGGGTACGCGGTGGCCGGCGCGCCCTGGCCGGGGACGATGCTGGAGCTGGACTTCTCCGGCCGGGCGCTGGACCGGCTCGCCGCCGACCTCGGCGTGCCGGACGGGGCGGCCGGGCTCACCGCCGCCGCCGAGCGGCCCGGCGCGGCCCGCGACGCGCTCGCCGCCCGGGTCGACGAGGCGGCCCGCGCGCTGGCGACCTGCTGCCTGCTGCTCGACCCGCAGCGGATCGTGCTGGTCGGCGGCGTGACGCGCAGCGCGTTGATCCGGCGGATGCTCGTCGACCGGCTGACCGAGGCCCTGCCGCACCCGCCCGACGTGGTGCGGTCCCGCTTCGCCGACGACGCCGCGTTGTACGGCGCGCTGGCCCTGGCGCGGGACACGGTGCCGGTGCCGCGTTGACCGGGCCGGTGTCAAGTGCGTCACATTTCTGACACAGAACATGTCCGCCGCTGGACCCGGGATCCGTTGCGCGACAACGGATCCCACCAGGTGACACCCGGATGCCGGGCCGGTGCGGAGGCCGGTCGGGCACGCACCGGAACGGCTCCGGCACCGCCGGTGAAGAGTGATCGAACTTCGGCGAGCGTCAGTTTGCAGCCGTCATTACGCTGCGGGTGGTTGATCGCCGGAACCACGGACGACAGGTGGAAGAACCTCAGATGAGTGACAATCACCCTCCCTACGGAGGTTATCCGGACCCGAACGCCGGAGCGTGGGGCAACCAGCCCGACCCCAACGCCCCGTACGGCCAGCAGCCCGCCTCCGGCGCCCCCTACGGCACGCCGCCCGCCTCGGGCGCGCCGTACGGCCAGCAGCCGGCGTCGGGTGCGCCCTACGGCACGCCGCCCGCCTCCGGTGCGCCGTACGGCGCGCAGCCGGGGTCCGGCGCGCCGTTCGGCGCGCAGGCCGGCGCGCCGTACCCGGGCCAGCCCGGCTACCCGGGGCAGCCGGCGCCGTTCGCGCCGGCCCCGCCGCCCGGCCGGTCGAAGAAGGGTCTGATCGTCGGCCTCGCCGCCGGAGCGGTGACGTTGACGCTGCTCTGCTGCGGTGGTGGGCTCGCCTACGTCGCGTTCGGCGGGGACGACAAGGACGACCCGACGCCCGTCGCGTCCGGCAGCACCACCCCGGGGCCGGACGGCTCGACGCCGGCCCCCACCGAGTCGGCGCCGGAGTCGACCGGGCCGGAGGAGCCGTCCAGCAACGACGCGCTGACCGCCCGCTACTCGAGCGAGATGTCCGCCGTGTGCGAGGGCGGCTCGATCCTCAACGCCGCCCCGTACACCGGGCCGTCGAACGCCAAGGCGTACGTCTTCTCCAACGCCCCGGACCGGCCGACATACTGGTCGCAGAAGTCGTTCAGCTCGGACAAGCGCTACTACGTCAAGTCGGCGGACTTCGCCAGCGCGTCGGTGATCGGCTGCCTGAAGGTGGTCGACGGCAGCGAGGGCACGCCGAAGAAGTGCCAGTACAAGGCCACCGACGGCAAGATCGTCACGGTCGACTACATCTCCTCCCGCTACACGCTGACGTTCCACGCCGCCAAGACCGGCGAGAAGATCGGCGACGGCGGCACGGTCACCGCGCCCACCGCCCGCTGCCCCAGCTTCATCTCCTACAACAAGACGACGATGAAGTCGTACGCGGCGCCGGACAGCGGCACCATCGAGGCGGCGCTCGACCGCTTCCTGAAGTAGACGAGTGTTAACCGGGGGCCCCGCCTATACGCGAAGCGTTAAGCGGGGCCCCCTCCTTACACGCACTCGTTGGCGAAGATGCGCAGCAGCTCCGGCAGATGGAAGCGTTGGCCGGACCCGGAGTCGACCGGCAGCAGCATGTTGTGGTGGACCAGGTGCTCGACCAGCCGGTTGGCCTGCTGCCGGGGCAGGCGCAGGATCTCCACCGCGCTGGTCGCGGTGATCAGCGCGTCGGCGGCGGCCAGCGCGCGCAGCGCCCGGCGGGCGTCCACGTCCAGCCCTCGGTAGCTGACCGAGAGGCTGTCCCGCACCGAGATGTCGCCGACGACCAGCTCCGCGAGCCGGTGCTCCTCGTCCTCCAGGTGCTCGGCGAAGCCGGACAGCGCCCCGTCCGGCTGGGCGACCAGCCGGCTGCCGACGATCCGCAACGCCAGCGGCAACTGGTCGCAGGCGTCGGCGATCCGGCCGAACACCTCCGGCTGGTCCCGGACCCGGCCCTCGCCGGCGATCGCCGCCAGCAGCTCCACCGCCTCGGCCCGGTCCAGCGCGCCGAGCGTCAGCCGCCAGCCGACGTCCAGGTCCAGCAGGCGCTGCCGGCTGTTGACCAGCACCAGGCTGCGGCCCGCGCCCGGCAGCAGCGGGCGCACCTGCTGCGCGCAGTCGACGTCGTCGATGATGAGCAGCAGGCGACGACCGGCGAGCGCGCAGCGCAGCACGGCGGCCCGCTCCCGGAGGTCGTCGGAGATGTCCGTCAGCGGCACGCCCAGCTCGACCAGCAGCTCCCGGATCAGCTCGCCGCTGCCGCGGGCCGGCTCCCCGCCACCGTCGAAGCTGACGAAGAGCTGCCCGTCGGGAAAGAGATCGGCCAGGTCGTAGCCGCTGGACACGGAGAAGGAGGACTTGCCGACCCCCGGCGCGCCGGAGACGAGCACCACGCCGGCGTGCTCGTCCGCGCCGGTCGGATCCGCGATCCCCTCGGCGATGGCGCGGAGCTGGCTGGCCGTGGTGTCCCGGCCGACCAGGGCCGGCGGCTTCATCGGCAGCGCCTGCCGGCCGCCGGGCGGGGCGGGCGGCGGCGCGGCGGGACCGGGGCCGGCCACCACGGCCGGCCAGCCGGACGGCGGCCGGATCGCGGCCGAGTCGGCGTCCAGCGCGACGCGCAGCGCGCCCTGGAGCGTGGGACCGGGTTCGACGCCGAGTTCGTCGACGATGCCGCGCCGGGCCTGCTGGTACGCGGCCAGCGCCTCGGCGACGCGCCCCTCGAGTGTCAACGCGACGACGAGCTGCGCCTGCCGCTGTTCGTCGAGGGGCTCCTCGGTCACCATCCGGCGCAGCGCCGGGATGACCCGGGCCGGCTGGCCCAGCCGCAGCCGCAGGTCGGTCAGCTCGGTGGTCATCTCCCGGTGCTGCTCCCGCAGGGCGGTGACGGTGGCGTCCAGTTCGGTGCCGAGTTCCGGCAGGTCCTCCAGCGGATGGCCGCGCCACAGCTCGATCGCCCGCTCGAACAGGTCGGCGGCGTCCTCCGGCCGGTCCTCCCGGGCGGCCCGGCGCGCGTCGTCGGCGAGCCGGGTGAACCGGAGCAGGTCCAGCTCGTGCTCGTCGACCCGTAGGTGGTAGCCGGGGCCGTCGTGGACCAGCCGGTCGGCCGAGTCGCCGCCGCGTTCGAGTGACTGCCGCAGCCGGTGCACGTACGTGCGCAGGTTGCGCACCGCCGACGCGGGCGGCGCGTCCGGCCAGAGGCCGTCGACCAGCCGGGAGGTGGAGACGGTACGACCCGGGCTGAGCAGCAGCACGGCGAGCAGGAGGCGTGGTTTCGTGCCGGTCAGGGTGATCGCGTGGTCGTCCGCAGACAGGGTCAGCGGACCGAGAACACTGAACTGCATGGGTTTTGGTCCCTCGCTCCGCGGTACCGTCCACAGTGTTGTGGCGGATGAAATTCCCACCTGTGACTAGGGATTAACCCGCCCCCAGATGGTGAAAGGACTCACCGATCGGGGCTATCTTCCTGAGCCCGGGTGAGCTGGGCCGTCGCCAGGTGCGCCGCGTCGAGCACGGCGACCGCGTCCGCCACCCCGGCCCCCGCGGACCGGCCGGTGCGGACCAGTTCGGCGAAGTCCTCCGCCTGGCGGGCCAGCGCCGCGTACATGGTGGCGTCGCCGTCGGCCGGGTCGAGGAACATCAGCCGTTGGTGGCCCCGGGTGCCGAAGACCTCCACCGTGGCCATGTCCCCGCCGGGGAAGTGCCGCCCGAGCGAGACGAGCGCGGTGCCGCCGGCGGCGAGGCCGAGCAACGCCTGCGCGCTGTCCACGTCGTGTCCGCGTACCGCCGGGTCGGTGACCGGCCCGGCCGGCTGCGCCGCGACGCGGACGATGTCCTGCCCGGTCAGCCAGCGGATCTGGTCGAACTCGTGCACGCCCATGTCCACGAAGATCCCGCCGCTGCCGGTGCGGAACGCCGCCGCGGGCGGCTCGCCGTCCCACTGCGACGCCGCCACGAACAGCACCTCACCGAGGTCGCCGCCGGCGATCCGCTCGCGTAGTCGCCGCAGCTCGGGCACGTACCGTCGCCAGTAGGCGACCTGGAACCCGATGCCGGCGGTGGCGGCCACCCGCCCGGCCTCGGCGGCCTCGGCCGCGTCCAGCCCCGCCGGCTTCTCGCACAGCACCGGCACCCCCGCCTTCGCGGCGGCGGCGGCCAGCTCGCCGTGCCGGCCGGTGGGCGCGGTCACCAGCAGCCCGTCCGGCACGGTCTCGGCGAGCAGATCCGACACACTCGGGTACGCCCGCAGCCCGGCGGCGGTGACCGCCGCGCGCGCCGCCGGCACCGGATCGACCACGTGGCCGATCCGGACCGTCCGGTTGCCGGCCAGCGCCGCCAGGTGGTGCCGGCCCATCCGGCCCGCGCCCACGAGCGCCAGCCGGAACTCGTCATTCCTGGTCATCGTCGTTCCCCTTCCTCGTCGGTGCCCTCCGGGCCGGTACGGTCCGGTCCCAGCCAGTCGGCGAGCGCCTCCACCACGGCCGGCGCGCCGGTGGCGAAGACGGTCGTCCGGTCCCGGCGCCACCGCCGGCTCACCCCGCCGCCGGCCTCGACCAGCGCGGTGCCCGCGGCGATGTCCCACGGGGCCGGGTCGAAGCTGACGAACGCGTCCAGCTCGCCGGTGGCCACCGAGGCGAGGTCGCACACCGTGGAGCCGGAGTTGCGCAGGTCGGCGACGCGCGGCGCGAGGTCGACCAGCGCCTGGTAGGCCCGCCGCCGGGGGGCGGGCGCGTTGGGCACCGCGAACGCCACCAGCGCGTGCCCCGGCGTCGCCTCCCGGTTGACCGCCACCGGGGCGTCGCCGTCGTGCGGGCCGTCGCCGTCGAGCACCAGAAAGGCGCCGCTGGCCGGTTGCAGGACGGTGGCCGCGACCACCCGGCCGTCGCCGTCGCCCACGTCGCAACCGGCCGCCACGGCCACGCTCACCGCGTACCGGCTCGCGCCGTGGCTGAAGTTCAACGTGCCGTCCAGCGGGTCGACGATCCACCGCAGGCCGGAGCAACCGGCGCTGAGCCCGGACTCCTCGGCCAGCACGGCGTCCTGCGGGCGGTCCCGGGCCAGCAGGTCGAGGATGGCACGTTCGCTCGCGTGATCCGCGGTGGTCACCGGATCCTGGGCCGCGCCTCCCTTGTAGGCGGTCCGGAAACCGTGGTGGCGTGTCTGGCGGATCGCGTCCGCGCCGGCCCGGGCCGCGCGCAGGCTGAGATGGCGCAGGTCGCCGGGGGCGCCGCCGACGCTCATCGCGCCACCTCCGCTTCCCGCAGGTCGGCGACCTGCGCGTAGTGGCCGTCCACGAAGAGCAGCGGCGGCGCGGACCGGAGCAGGCCGGCGGCGCGGACGGTCCCGATCAGCACGGCGTGGTCACCGACCGGCTCGGCCGACACCGCCTCGCACCCGAAGTACGCCACCCCGTCGGTCAGCCGGGGGCAGCCGGTCGCCCGCTCCGCGTCGTACGCGACACCCGCGAAACCCTCGGCGCCGGTCGGTCGGCCCCGGCTGGCGAACCAGGCGGCGTCCTCGCGCTGGTCGTCGGCGAGCACGGTGACCGCGAACCGGCCGGTGCGCTGGACCGCGCCGAGCAACCGGCAGTCCCGCCGCAGGCAGACCAGCAGCATCCGGGGGGACAGGGACACGGTGGTGAACGAGTTGACGGTCATCCCGAGCGGCCCGTCGGGTCCGACCGCCGTGGTCACCGCCACTCCGGTGGCGAACCGCCCGGCGACGGACCGGAACGCCAGTTGCTGCTCGTCCGCTTCGCTGATCCCGGTCATCACCGTTCTCCTCTCGTCCCGCCGGCCCCGTCGCCGACCAGGGCGGCGGTGCGGCGTCGGTCGGTCTTGCCGTTGCCGTTCGTGGGCAACGCGGCCACGTGGTGGATCCGGGCCGGCGCCATGTAGCCGGGCAACCGGTCGGCGCAGCGGCGGGCCAGCTCGGCGGCGATCCCGGCGGCGCCGGTGTAGACCGCCTGGAGGGTGACGGCGTCGCCCTCACCGAGCGCCAGCACCACCGCGTCCTCCACGCCGGGGTGGCCGCGCAGCACCATCTCGATCTCGCCCAGCTCGATCCGGTAGCCGCGCAGCTTCACCTGGTCGTCGAGGCGTCCGTGGTGCACGAGCGTGCCGTGCTCGCGGCGGACCCGGTCGCCCGTGCGGTAGTACCGCTGCCCGGCGTGCGTGACGAACCGGCCCTCGTCGTCCGCCGGGTCGAGGTAGCCGGCGAAGCGCTGCGGCCCCCGGACGCACAGCTCGCCGTCGTCGCCGCCGGTGCCGCCGTCCTCGTCGCGCAGGATCGCGTCGAGGGTGTCGTACACGTCGCCGATCGGCACGGTGCCGTTCGAGGTCGCCGGCCAGTCCGCCGGGTCGGCCGGCAGCCGGTGGGCGGCGCAGGTCACGGTCAGCTCGGTGGGGCCGTAGAGGTTCTCCACCACGCTGTTCGGCGCCGCCACCGCCCAGGCCCGCGCCGCCTCGTGCGTGAGCTGCTCACCGGCGAACAGGCTGTGCCGCAGGCCGGGCATGACGCCGGGGGAGAGCATCCGCATCCGGCGGGCCAGCGACACCACCGAGGGCACCGAGAACCAGTGGGTGATGCGCCGCTCGTTGACGAACCGCACCGGCGTCAGCACCTCGTCCGGCTGCGGCACCACGAGCGTCGCGCCGCCGCCCCAGGCGACGAACATGTCGAACACCGACGGGTCGAAGGTCAGGTCGAAGGTCTGCGACAGCCGGTCGCCCGGGCCGACCGGGTAGCGGTCGAGGCAGTGGGCGAGGTAGGCGTCGACGTTGCGGTGCCGGATCGGCACACCCTTGGGCCGCCCGGTCGACCCGGACGTGAACAGCAGGTACGCCACGTCGTCCGGACCGCTCGCCGGCTCCGGCGCCGGTCCGGCCGGCGCGTCGTCGAGCCGTACCGTGGCGGCGCCGCCCGCGACCCCGGCCGCGACCTGCGCGCCGGCGGCGTCCACCACCACGGCGTCCACCCCGGCGTCGCGGCACAGCCCGGCGTTGCGGGCGGTCGGGAACGCCGGGTTGAGCGGCACCACGACGGCGCCGGCACGCAGCGCGGCCAGATAACCGGCGTACGCGGGCAGGCTGCGGGCGGCCAGCAGGCCGACCGCCCGGGGACGCCGCCCCACCTCGGCGTGGATCCGCCCGGCGAGGCCGCCGGCCAGGTCGTGCAGCCGGCGGTACGTCACCGACTGCCCGTCGACCTCCAACGCGACCGCCTCGGGCGCGCGCTCCACACTCCACTGGAACCACTTGTAGAGACTCACGGCGGTACTCCCTTCCTCGTGCTGTCGGCCTTCCTCGTGCGGTCGGTGCGGTCCGCGTTGTCGGTGCTGCCGGCGCGGTTGGCGTCGTCGGTCAGCGCCCGGCGTCGACAAGTTCGTCGGCGTGGTCGGCGATGCCGGCGAGCATTGCGCCGGTGGCACCGCCGGCGATGCCGAACATGGCCGCCTCGGTGCG
Source organism: Micromonospora sp. WMMD975 (assembly GCF_029581215.1). Taxonomy (NCBI): domain Bacteria; kingdom Bacillati; phylum Actinomycetota; class Actinomycetes; order Micromonosporales; family Micromonosporaceae; genus Micromonospora; species Micromonospora sp. WMMD975. The sequence goes on along the minus strand of NZ_CP120739.1, from coordinate 2,787,275 downwards.
CAGGTGCGCCTCGCCGCCGTCGCGGAAGGCGTCCGCGCCGCGCAGGTGCACGGCCTCGGCGGCGACCCGCTCGACCGTCTCGGCGGCGGTGATCTTGAGAAGCATGCCGGTCACCGGGGACGGGACGGCGTCCGGCGCGGCCAGCGGCGGCGCGCACAGCGCGTCGAGCTGCCGGACCGCCACCAGGCAGCGGGCGTACCGCTCCCGGATCGCCGGGCGGTCCCACAGCGTCCCCTCGGCGGCCGGCCGGCCGCGCAGCCAGTCGCGCAGGCCGGCGAGCATCCGGTGGCACATCGCCCGCGCCCACAGCGCGCTCGCCAGCCGCTCCACGCCGGCCTGCCGGGCGAAGCCGGCAAGCGCCCGGCCGGGGCGGCCCACCACGGCGTCCGGGTCGAGCGCGACGGCGGCGAACCGCAGGTGACCGGTGCCGGCGCCGGCGAACGCCCGTCCGGCGGAGGAGACCGTCACGCCCGGCGCGGCGGCCGGGGTGAGCAGCCAGCAGAAGCTGGTGAAGTGGCGCGCCTCGCGGTGCCGGGCGAGCACCAGCGCCGCGTCGCACGTCGTCGCGTTGGTGATCCAGGTCTTCCCGCCGTCCAGGGTGGCCGTGCCCTCGCCCAGCTTCACCCGGGTGGTGGCGTCGAGCAGGTCCGAGCCGGACCCGGCGGCGTCGGTGACGGCGAGCGCCACCACGGTCTCGCCGCGCAACATGCCACGGCGCGCGGTCTCCGCCGGCCCACCGGCGCCGGCCAGCAGCGGCAGTACGGTGGCGACCTGGACGCAGACCGACAGCGTCACGCCCAGCGGGCAGTGGGCGTCCAGTTCGGTGAGCAGCGCCGACAGCCGAACCGGGTCCGGCTGCTCGCCGTCCGGGTAGAGGGCCGCGGTGACGCCGCCGGCGCCGAGTGCCCGCCACACGGCGCGCGGGTCGGCGACGTCCACGCCGGCCAGGGCCACGCGCACCCGCGCGGCATGGTTCCCGGCCGGCGTCGCGGACGCCTTCGTCGGCGTCGGCGTCGGCGTCAGGGGCGTCGGCGTCGCGGCCCTCGGCGTCGGCGTCGGCGTCGCAGCCCTCGGCGTCGGCGTCGGCTCAGGCAAGACGCACCGCCTGGTCGCGCAGCGCCAGCGCCCCGTTCGCCAGCCGCAGCCGGTCGTTGGCGTAGTTCAGCGACGCCGAGCGCAGGTCCCGGAACGTGCGCTCCAGGGCCAGCGGCGAGTCGGTCAGGTAGCCGTGACGCAGCCCGGACAGCTCGACCAGTTCGTCGGCGGCGGCGAACGACTCCTCCGCCGCGCGGATCTTCAACGTGTTGAGCAGGAGTTGCACCGGCGCCGCGGACATGTCCGGCGCGTCGGCGACCACCGAGACGGTGTGCCGCAGCAGCGCGTGCGCCGCGTCCAGCCGGATGCGGATCCCGGCCAGCCGCAGCAGCACCAGCTCCGAGGAGGGGTTGAACTGTCGCCGGCCCGCCTCGCCGCGCGCGTGCCGCAGCAACCGCTCGTACGCCCCGGCCGCCGTGCCGAGCCAGGCGGCGGCCCAGCCGACGTGCGCCAGCGGCGCGAAGACCGTGGTGGCGATCTCCCGGAACCCGCCGTGCTCGCCGACGACCTGCCACTGCGGCACCGCGCCGCGCAGTCGCATCGGCACGCTGTGGGTGGCCCGCATGCCCAGCGGACGCCACCCGCCGGTCACCTCGACCTCAAGTTGGTCGCGGGCGGCGTAGACCAGGTCCACCTGGGACGCCGACTCGGCGCCCGGCGCGCGGGTGGTGATGAGGAAGGCGTCCGCGTACGGGCCGCCGGTCACGATCGGCGCCTGGCGGTCGACGCGCAGCATCTCGCCGTCGTGTGCCAGGGCCGACTCGGCGGTCAGCAGGTGACCGCCCTTGCCGGCCTCGGTGGTGACCGAGCCGAGATACCGCTCGCCCCGGGCCACCGCCGGCAGCACCTCGGTCCGCAGCTTCTCCCCGCCGAAGGCGGTGATCGCGGCGACCTGCTGGCAGTGCATGGCGAAGACCATCGCCACCGACATGTCCACCCGGCCCAGCGCCAGCGTGACGTCGACCAGGTCGGACAGCGTGCCGCCGGCGCCGCCCTCGGCGGTCGGGACGAGCAGCCCCAACAGCCCGGTACGCCGCATGGCCGCGAGCGCCTCGGTGGGGAACGTGGCGTTCTCGTCCGACTGGCGCGCGTGCGCCGCCGCCACCTCGGACACGGTCTCGACGGCCGGGGCCCACCCGGCGGCGGTCATCGGGTACCACCGCCCACGGGGGTCCGCAGCTCCTCGATCACGCCCCACAGCCCGCCCGCGGTGGCGAACGTGGAGTCGACGAGCTTGTCGTCCGGCACGGCCACCCCGAACGTCTCCTCGATGGTGAAGAGCAGCTCGATCTCGCGCATCGAGTCCAGGCCCAGGTCGCGCAGCCGCGCCTCCTCGGTGATCTCGTCCGGGCCGGCGAACTTGAGGAACGGCCGCAGCAACTCGGTGAATTCGGCGTTCATGACGTCACCTCTCATCTCGTGGGTCTTCGTGGCCGGCGGGTTGCCGGGTCAGCGTCAGCCGGGAGGTCTCGACGATCCGGTCGCCGTCGCAGATCACCTCGACCGGGGCCGGATGGCCGAGGAACGCCAGCAGGCTCGCCGAGAGCCCGTACGCGCCGACGTTCGGCACGGCGAGCACGTCGCCCGGCCGTACGTCGGGCAGGCTCGCGGCGCGGGCCCAGGTGTCGAGCGGCGTGCACAGCGGACCGGCCACGATCGCGGCGTCGAGCGGCTCGCCGTCGCGGTCGTCGGCGGCGTGCAGCGCGGGCACGAGCGGCGGCAGCCGGCGCAGGCCGGACATCCCGCCCAGGTGGTTGATGCCGGACTCCAGCACCACCACGGGCGTGCCCTGCGACCGCTTGACGTCGAGCACCCGGGTCAGCAGCGTGCCGGCGGTGGCGGTGAGGAACCGCCCCGACTCGAACGCCACGGTCGGCGTCCCGTCGCGCCAGCCGGGGAAGAGCCCGTCGAGCGCCGCGCCGACGGCGTCGGCGAGCCCGGACAGGTCCGCGTTGCGGCCCGGCCGGGCGAACGGCGCGCCGAAGCCACCGCCCAGGTCGAGCACGGTCAGGTCGACGCCGAGCAGGTCGCGCAGCCGGCGGGCGGTGGTCGCGGCGGTGGTGAACTGCGCGACGAGCGCGTCCACCGAGTCGACGTTGCTGCCGGTGTAGAGGTGGAACCCGCGTACCGGGGCCGACGGGCGGGAGCGGAACTTCTCCGGTGCCCGCTCGATCCAGTCGACGTCGGCGCCGAACTGCGAGGCGACACCGGTCATGGTCAGCCCCTGGCCGGGGTTCGGCACCCGGTCGTTGACCCGGAGCAGGCAGCGCAGATCCACGCCGTGCGCGGCGGCGATCCGGTCGGCCTGGTCCAGCCCGACCGGCGAGTCGACGGAGAACCAGCGGACGCCGGCCCGGACCGCGCCGGCCACCTCGGCGTCCCGCTTGCCGGGGCCGGTGTAGAGCATCCGGTCGCCGGGCACCCCGGCGCGCAGCGCCGCGGCCAGCTCACCGGGGGAGCAGATCTCGGCGTCGCAGCCGGCCTCGTGCAGCGCCGCCACCACCGCCGGGTGCGGGTTGGCCTTCAGCGAGTAGTAGAGCCGGCTGGGCGCGGGCAGCGCCGCGCGCAGCGTGGCGTGGTTGGCGCGTACCCCGGCCAGGTCGTAGCGGTAGGCGGGGGTGTCGAAGGGCAGGTCAGCCACGGCGCTCACCGGCCAGCCGGGCCAGCGCCCGTCGGTCGACCTTGCCGTTGCCGGTCAGTGGCAGGTCCGGCAGCACGACGCAGCGCGCCGGCACCTTCATCTCCTCCAACTGGTCCCGCAGCCGGCGCAGGACGTCGCCCGGCGTCAGCTCGGCCACCACGAACAGCGTCGCTCCGTCGCAGCCGGCGGCCGGCGGCAGCACACCCGCCGCGTCCACGCCGTCGACCCGGTGGGCGGCGGCCTCCACCTCGGTGGCGCTGACCCGGGTGCCCTTCTCCTTGTAGACGTCGTCGCGCCGGCCGGCGAAGTGGACGTACCCGTCGGCGTCGACGTGGCCGTGGTCGCCGGTGTGCAGTTGCGGGAAGAGCCCGTGCACGCGCCGGAACCGCTCGGCGGTCAGCTCGGGCCGCCGCCAGTAGCCGGCCATCACGTGCGGGCCGCGGACCACCAGCTCGCCGGTGCTCCCGGCCGGCTGGCGCCGCCCGTCGGCGTCGACCGTGAAGATCTCGGTGCCGGGCAGCGCCCGGCCGCAGGCGCCGGGCCGGCGCAGGTCCTCGTCCGGCGGCATGATCGCCGCGCGTTTGCACTCGGTGAGGCCGAACATCAGTTGGACGCTCAGGCCGGGCAGCAGCTCGCGCAGGCCGGCCAGCACCTCCGGCGGCATGGCCGCCCCGGTGTTGGTCAGCAGGCGCAGCCGTGGGCGCGGCGCGGTGGGCCGGCCGAGCAGCCGCAGCAGGTTGATGGCGAGCGACGGCACGCACGGCAGCACTGTCGCGCCGGAGCCGACCAGGCTCGCCAGCAGCCGGCCGCCGGTCTCGGCCGGGTCACCCAGGCGCAGCCGGGCGCCCGCCACGGTGCTCAGGAAGATCTGGTAGAGGCCGTAGTCGAACGAGGTGGGCAGCACGTCGTGCACCACGTCGTCGGGCCGGTAACGCAGCTCCGACTGGATCGCCCGGACCGCGAAGGTGACCTGGGCGTGCGTGGAGACCACCGCCTTCGGCATCCCGGTGCTGCCGGAGGTGTAGATCAGGCAGACCGGGTCGACCGGGAGCGGGCCGTCGCCGGCCGGCGCGTCCCCGTCGCCGGTCGCCGCCGCGTGCGCCACGTCGGCGGCGCCACGCGCCGGGACGCCCCGGGCCCGGGACAGCTCGCCGAGGGGGGCGTCGTCGGTGAGGACCAGGGCCGGTTCCGCGTCGTCGAGCACGTGCGCCAGGGCGACCTCCGGGGCCGGGGTCCGGACCACCACGAAGGCCGCGCCGGCCCGGGCGACCGCGTACAGCAGCGCCGGCAGCGTCGCGTCGGTCGGCAGCGCGACGAGCACCCGGTCGCCGCGCCGGACCCCCGCCGCGCGCAGCCAGCCGGCCAGGCGCAAACTCGCGGTCCGGACCTCGTGGTACGTGTGGCAGGCGGTGCCGTCGTCGACGGCGGGCGCGTCGGGACGCGCGGCGGCCGTGCCGTCGAGCAGGTCGGGCAGCAGGTCGGCACTCATCGGGCACCCCCGGCGGCGGCGCCGAACATGGCGCACAGCGAGCCGACGTCCCGCAGGTCGGCGGCGGAGAGCGCGGTCGCCGGCACCTCGACGCCGAGGCGTTGCTCGACCCGGTCGATGACGTCCACCAGCCGGAACGAGTCGAACCCGGGCAGCTCCCGCAGCACGTCGGTGCTGTGCAGCTCGGACCCGTCCAGGTGCAGGGTGTCGCCGAGCGCGCCGAGCACGGCCGCGCGTACGCCGTCCCCGCCCGCCGGACCCGCGCCGGCCGGCGCGGCGTCGGCGCCGACCGACTCCAGCGCTGTCAGGTGACTCTCGACGAGGGTGCCGAGCGCGTCCGCCAGCTCCGGCGCGGCGGGTCGACCCGCCTGGGCGCGGCGCAGCGCGACGTAGCTGCGGGTGGCGAGCTGTTGCCAGCGCGGGCCCTGGCCGGCCAGCGCGGCGGCGGCGTCCGGCGCCGCCGCGGCGAGCCAGTGTTCGTGCAGGTCGCGACCGCGTGCCAGCAACCAGACGTCGAGCACGAAGCGGTGCAGCCCGGCCACGGTGCCCAGGGCGGCGGCGGTCCGGTCCAGGTAGGCGGCGATCTCCGGGCGGGCCCGGCGGGCCCGGTCGGCGTTGCCGGCGAGCATGGCCGGCACGTCGATCGCCGGCGCCGGGTGCACCGCCACGGCGGGCGTGTGCGCGCCGCCGGCCAGCGCCGCGTCGAACCCGGCGGTGGGCAGCCGCCACACGCCCGGCCGGGCGGCGCCCCAGGCGGTGTCGTTGTGGTAGGCGTCGACCACCGTGACCTCGTCCGTGGTGGCGGCCGTGACCAGGAAGCTGTGCCGCATGTGCTCGTGCCCGTGATAGGGGCACCAGGGCAGGTCGTAGGCGTCGGCGATGACGTAGAGCGGCTGGCCCGGGCCGCACAGTTGACGCACCTGCGGGCCGTCGAGCTGCATCCACCGGCCCTCCACCCACAGGCCCAGCAGGTCGGCCGCCTCGGCGGCCCGGTCGTCCGAGGTGGCCTCGACGGTGACCAGGCCGTCCCGCTCCCGGGTGGCGAACCCGAAGCGGGCGCCGAGGGCGAGGTGACTGCCGGATCCGTTCACGTGGTCGGCCAGCAGCGCGAAGCTCGTCTGGAGGCAGTCCAGCGCGGTCGCGCGCAGGCCGGTCAGGATCGGTGTCCACACCGGATCCGTGGTCGGCGGGTCGGGCGCGTTCGGGACGTGTGACATGGAGGGCTCCTCGGAACGGATACAGGGGGCGGGGACCGCCGACGCGGAACGGACCGCGCCGGCGGCCGGGACGAAGGTCAGCGGTTGGTACGGCCGTCCAGCCCGCTGGCCCAGGCGGAGAGCACCGACGCCTGCTCGGCGAGGGCGTGCTCGTCGGAGCCGATCGGGTCCTTGAAGAAGAACCCCAGCTCCTCGATCGCGCCCACGTGCCCGGCGCGGTGCGCCGCGGCGGTCAGCCGGGCCAGGTCGAGCACCAGCGGGGCGGCCAGGGTGGAGTCGACCCCGCTCCAGGTGAGCTGCATGGACATCCGGACGCCGAGGAACCCCTCGAACGAGACGTGGTCCCAGGCGGTCTTGTGGTCGCCGAGGTCCGGCACGTTGTCGATGTGCAGCGGGGCGGTGACGTCCTCGCCGAGCAGCGCCGGCAGCACGCCCGACTTGGAGCTCAGCTTGCTCCGGGCGTTGCGCGGGTCCTCAAGCGTGGCGCCGTCACCGCCGCCGAGCAGGTTGACTCCGGCCCAGGAGAGCACGTGCAGGGCGCGGCAGGTGAACATCGGCGCCAGCGCGGTCCGCAGCAGCGTCTCCCCGGTCTTGCCGTCCGAGCCGGCGAACGGCACCCGCTCGCGTTGCGCCAGCATCTCCAGCGCGGGCAGCCGCGCCCCGGTCGACGGGGTGAAGTCAACGAAGCCGCATCCGGCCTGGAACGCCGCGTACGCGACGACCGCGCTGGCCGGCAGCGCCCGGTCCGCCGGGTCGGCCAGGCTGCGGGTCAGCGCGTCCAGGTCGTCGTGCTCGGGCCGGTGCTCGACCGGCGGCTCGGTGGACGACACGTTGATCACGACGACGTGGGACAGGCCGTGGCGGGTGCGGAACTCCTCGATGTCACCGGCCAGCCGGTCGATCACCTCGGCCAGCGGACCGGTCTCGGTCCGCGCGTCGTAGCCGGTGCGCAGGTCGCGCTCGACCTCGGGCAGGCTGCCCCGCACGGCGGCCAGCACCGGGGCCGGGATGACGCCGGAGTCGACGAGCGACTCGGCCTTCTTCTCCAGCGGGGTGTCGACGATGTCGTGCCCGCCGACGAGCAGGTCGGCCCAGTCGGCGAGCGGCGCGTCGCGCAGCATGCCGGTGTCGGTGACGCAGCCGGTCGAGTCGGTCATGCCGGCCCGCAGCGCCAGCAGGCCGGTGATCGCGGTGGTGGCGACCGAGCCGCGGGCGCCGTTGAGCCACACGCCGACGGGTCCGTCGGCCTCGGGGGTCGGATTGTGCGAGGTCTCACGCTGGGTGACGGTCACGGGAAGGTCCCTTCTGGTGGGTGCGCCGGCGGTGGCGCGGATCAGCGGGTCAGCACCTTGGTGACGGCGGTGGCCACGTCGTGCATGTCCTGCTCGGTGCCGAGGAAGGTGCTGTGGTGCGTCTGGACCGTGTGCGCGGCGAGCCACTCGGTCTTGGGGTAGGTGCGGTCGGCGTGGATCGCCGCGAAGCGCTCGGCGAGCGGCGCGAGCAGCGGCTTGGTCCACGGCTGGAGCAGCTTGCTGCGGTGCAGCGGCTCGTCGGTGAGGTAGAACCGCCTGCCCAGCTCGGCGGTGAGCGCGGCGGCCACGGCGGCGTTGTCCATGCCGGTGGGCAGGTCGTCGAGGACGAGCGTCCCCTCGTAGATCGAGATGCGGGTCTGCGCCGTCGCCGGTTGCAGCAGCCGGACGCCGTCGACGTCGGCCAGCAGTTCGGCGAGCAGCCGGTAGTTGCGGTTGCGCACCTCGTGCTGGGCGTCCAGGGTGGCCAGTTGGGCGCACGCCACCGCGGCGGAGAACTCGTTCAGGCAGAAGTTGGCGCCCTGCACCCCGGCGCTCTCCTCCAGATCCAGCTCACCCGGGGGCGTGCGGTCGCCGCGGTAGCGACGCGAGTCGGCCCGCAACTCCTCCAGGACGGGTGCCAGGCGGTCGTCGTCGGTGACCACGGCCCCGCCCTCGCCGCAGGTGAGGACCTTGCCGTGCTGGAAGCTGAAGCAGCCCAGCCGGCCGAACGAGCCGGCCTGGCGGCCCTGCCAGGTGGCGCCGTGCGCCTGCGCGCAGTCCTCCACGATGGAGATGTCGCGCGGCCCGGTGACCGCGTCGAGCGCCGGCATGTCGGCCATGTTCGAGGCCCAGTGCACGGCCACCACGGCCCGCGGGTCCACCGACAGGTCGAGGTCGTCCGGCCCGACGCAGCCGGTGTCGCGGTCCACGTCGACGAGCACCGGCACCAGGCCGGCACGCAGCGCCGCGGTGGCGGAGGCGGTCCAGGTCAGCGCCGGGACGAGCACGGTCTCGCCGTAGCCGAGGCCGAGCGACTCCAGCGCCACCACGAGCGCGCTGGAGCCATGGTCGACGGGCACGCAGTGCCGGGTGCCGACGTAACGGGCGAAGTCGGCGGCGAAGCGGCGTTCGAACAGGACGCCGTCGCCGACGGTCGGGCTGCTGATCGCCCACCGCCCGCCCTGCAGCACGGCGGCGAGGTTGGGGGCGGCGTCCGGTGCGGGGATCGGCCAGCGCGGCCACGGTCGGTCCGGCGGACGGACCGGCCGGCCGCCGTCGACGGCGAGCCGCCGGTCGAGCGGAATGGAGGTCGTCATGCCTTCGACCTTGATGGCCGTCGATACATCGGCGATACACGCCGGATACCTGCGCAAGAGGTTGCCGTGTATCAATCCTGTATCGATGTGGCCGACGCTTCAGGCATGAGCCGATCCGCATCGCCCGTGGGCGAACCGACCGAACCCCGCGCCGTCACGCGCGGCGTCTCCGTCGTCATCCCGGTCAAGGACCGGGTGCCGGAGATGCGCCGCCAGCTCCGCAGCCTGCGCGACGCCGCCCCGAACTGTCCGGAGCCGGTGGAGGTGGTGGTGGTCGACGACTCCGCGCCCGCCGCCGCCGCCGCGCACCGCGCCGCCTGCGCCGAGTACGGCGCCCGCTACGTGCGCGGGCCACGGCACGTCGGCGCCAAGCGCAACCTGGGTGTCCGGCACGCCCGCCACGACCTGCTTCTCTTCACCGACTCCGACTGCCGGGTACCGGCCGACCTGATCACCAGGTACGCGGCCCGGCTGCGCGCCAGCGGCGAGGAGGTCGCCGGTGTCGCCGGCCCGGTGCTCGTGGACCCCGGTGACAGCGCGTTCTTCCGCGTGATGAGCCGCTCCTACCTGCTGCTCGGCGACCTGACCCGACCGCTGCACCACGAGCGGGTCTCCTGGGGCGCCGGGGCTAACACGGCGCTCAAGCGCGCCGCGTTCGACGCGGTCGGCGGGTTCCCGGAGGACTCCCCGATGCCGATCGGTGGGGAGGACCTGCACCTCGGGCTGCTCCTGACCGACGCCGGCTACGTGCTGCTCGCCGAGCCGGACGGGGTGGTCACCCACGACACCGGCGTCGCCGACTCGTTCCGCGCGGTGGCCTACCGGTTCACCACGTACGGCCGCTCCGAGCAGTGGCTCTGCCTGGCCCACCCGCGCCGGCGCCGGTTCGTGCTCAACACCGCGAGCCTGCTCGCCGCCACCGCCTTGGCCGGGCTGCTGACCGCCCGGCGCAGCTCCGGGCGCAGCCTGCTCGCGGTGCCGGCCGTCGCGGCGGCCGTGATCGCCGCGAAGACACCCGGCCGGCTCGGCGGCGACCGGGGGCCGCGGGCGGTCGCCGAGTCGGCGGCCTGCGCGGCGATCGAGACGCTCTTCGACGGCGCCGCGTTCGTCACCGCGCTCCGCCTGGGCCGGCCCGACCTGCTCTTCACCGGCTTCCGCGCGCCGGACGAGGCCGACTACCAGCCGGTCACGCCCGCGGCGGCGCAGCCGGTGGCGGCCTGAGGGGGACGCCATGCCGACGACGCTGCCGCTGGCGCCGAGCCAGCAGATGATGTGGGAGTTCATGACCGCGCTCGACCCGGCCCACCCGGGTGACGCCCGGCTCGTGGTGGTGGAGTTCCGCCGGCTGCGCGGCACGCTGCGGGTCGACACGCTGCGGCAGGCGATGCGGGACGTGGTGCGGCGGCACGACGCGCTGCGGATGCGGTTCGACCGCATCGGCCCCGAACCGGCCCTGACGATCCTGCCGCACGTCGACTCGCCGCTGGAGGAGGTCGACCTGTCCGGCCTCCCGCCGGACGAGCAGCAGGCCCGCGTCGAGCAGATCGCGTACGCGCACCGCAACGTCGCGTTCGACCCGGGCCGGGCGCCCCTGTGGCGGGCCGCGCTGGTCCGACTCTCCGCGACCGAACACGTGCTCGCGCTCTGCTTCTTCCACATGGTCTCCGACGGCTGGTCCTGCCGGGTGTTCGTGGAGGACCTCTGCCACGCGTACGCGGCCCGGCTCGGCGCGGCCGACCCGCAGCCGCCGCTCGGCGTGGACTTCGCCGGGCTCGCCGCGCTCCAGGAGGCGGAGCTGGCCGGCGGCGGGATCGACGCCGCCGCCCGAGCCGGTTACTGGGCCGACCGGCTGCGCCCGGTGGAGCCGTACCAGCTCTTCCCGGCGCCGCCACCCGGCCCCGACGTCGAACTCAGCGCCGAGGTGGCCACCCGCTTCGCGTTCCCGCCGGAGGTCACCGCGCGGCTGCGCCCGGCCGCCCGCCGGGCCCGGACCAGCCCGTACGTCCTGCTGCTCGCCGCCTACCTGGTGGTGCTGTCGACGCGGGCCGGGCGGCGGCGGGTGGTGCTGGGCACCACCACGCTGGGCCGGGAGAGCCCGCTGTCGCGGCAGCTCATCGGCCAGTTCACCAACAACGTCTACCTGCCGGCCACCGTCGACCCGGACGCGCCGATGCGCGCCGTGGTCGCCGCCGCGCACGCCGCCCTGGCCGAGGCGATCGACCACGCCGCCCCGTTCCACCGGGTGGCCCGGGCGGTCCGGCCCGACTTCCCGCGCGTGCGCCCCTGGCCGGACAACCACCTGTTCGACGCCTGGTTCCAGTCCGCCGCGTCCGCCTCGCCGGTGTTGAGCTGCCCGGAGCTGCGGGTCGAGCCGGTCGACATCACCGCCCGGCCCGCGCCCGGCACCCCGCCCCCGGTGCTCGCCGCCGACGTGCCACCCGACTGCCTGCCGGTCTGGGTGAAACGGGGCTCGCCCATCGTGGTGGTGGACGACGACCGGGCCGGCGGCGTGATCATCCGTAACCGGGGCGTCTTCGGCGACGACCTCGTGGCCGGGCTGATCGACGACTACGTGGCGGTGGTGTCGGCGCTCGTCACCGACCCCGACCTGCCCCCGGCGCGGCTGCGCCTGCCTGACGGTGCGTGCTTCTTCGACCACGCCACGGGGTAGGACACTGACCGGGACCGATCCGAGAGAGGTACGACGACCATGACGGACACCTCGACGCACCCGCACACGACGGAGTCGCCCACGCCACCGGTGCCCCGGACGGCTGTCCGGGCCCGCTGGTCGGTGGTGCTGCTCTTCGTCATCATGGGCCTGGCCATCGGCGGTTGGTCCGCCCGGGTGCCCGAGGTCCGCGACGCGGTCGGCGTCGGGAACACCGGCTGGGGCCTGGCCAACATCGCCACCAACGCGGGGGAACTGATCTCCCTGGTCGTGGTCGCGGTGCTGATCAGCCGGATCAACACCCGCCGGTTGGCGCTGGCCGGGGCCGCGCTGATCCTGGTCAACGCGCCGCTGCTGGCGGCGTCCACAAGCCTGGTGGCGCTCGTCGCCGGGCTCGCGGTCTGGGGTTTCGCGGCGAACCTGCTGGCCACCCCGATGAACGCCCAGTCGGTCGAGGTGCAGAAGCGCTACGGGCGGCCGATCCTGTCCACCTTCCACGCCGGCTTCAGCATCGGCATGCTCGCCGGCGGGCTCTGCGGCACCGGCGCCGCCGCGGTCGGCCTGTCCCCGTCGGCGCAGATGGCCGTCACGAGCGTGCTGCTGGGCGCGCTGCTCATCGGCACCCAGCGCTGGCTGCCGGACACGCCCCGCCAGGAGCCGAAGGACGGCGAGGCCCGGCGCGGGCTACGCGAGCGGTTCACCCCGCAGCTCGTCCTGCTCGCGGCGATCGCGTTCCTCGCCTCGTTCGTCGAGATGGCCGGCGCGCAGTGGAGCGCGCTCTACGCCACCGAGGTGGCCGGCGCCGCGGCGGTGCTGGCCGCCGCCACGTACACCTGCCTGTCGCTCGCCGCCACCGTGGCCCGGCTCGTCGGCGACCGGCTGGCCGGCCGGATCGGGAGGGTCCGCTTCGTCCGGGCGTCGGCGCTCGTCGCCACCGCCGGCGTGGCGTTGCCGGTGGCGTACCCGCATCCCGCGGCGGTGATGGCCGGCTTCGGGCTGCTCGGGTTCGGGCTGGCCTGCGTGACCCCGACGGTGCTCGGCTTCGCCGGCGAGCAGCCCGGCCTGACCTCGGGGGAGGGCGTCTCGGTGGTGGCGATGGGGCAGTGGCCGGGTGCGCTGCTCGCGGCGCCGGTGATCGGCCTGCTCGCCGGCGCGCTGGACCTGCGTACCGCGTTCGTGGTGGTGGCCGTGTTGGCGCTCGCCATCGTGGCGTTGATGGGCCGGGTCCAGGCCCGGGCGCTGCCGGGCGAGAGCACGGCGGCCTGACCGGCGCGGCTCCGGCCCGCGCGGTGGGGAAAAGGCGACCGGTGTCCATTTGCTGACGTGGGAATCCCGCGCGGTCTTCTATGGTCCCCGTGTGACGCTTTCCACCACCGCGGCGGACCAGGCGTGGGTGCGCGAGACGGCGACCGGGATCGGGGCGCTGCGCGGCCGGGCGCTCGTCGACACGGTCCTGGCCGCCGTCGCCCGCCGTCTCGACAGCGAGCTGTCCACGTACGCCGAACTCGACCTGGCCACGCTGCGGCTGCCCGACCTCGCCGCCGACCGGCCGGTGGACCGGGCGCTCGTGCGCCGGATGCACCACCAGGTGACCGACCATCCGTTGTTCGCGCCGACCGTGCGCCTGTCGCATCCGTACCCGGGGCCGCCGACGCAGGTGACCGACGTGGTGTCGGAGCGGCGGTGGCGGCAGCACGCGCTCTACCGGGAGGTGCTCGCGCCGCGCGGCATCGGGGCGCACACGGTCGCGCTCGTGGTCGGTCCGACCCCGGTGCTGCGCTGGTACCAGTTCAACCGCGACCGTGCCTTCGACCCGCGCGAGATGGACCTGCTCACCCGCCTGCAACCGGCGCTGATCGCGGTGCACGGGCGCGACTGCCGGCCCGGCGCGGCTCTTCCCGGCGGCGCGGCTCTTCCCGGCGGCGCGGCGCTGACCGGGCGGGAGGTGGAGGTGCTGCGCGGCATCGCCGACGGGCTGACCGTGCCGGCCACCGCGCGCCGGCTCGGCCTGGCCGCCGGCACGGCCCGCAAGCACCTGGAGAACGTGCACCGCAAGCTGGGCACCTCCGGGCCGGTCGCCACCGTGATGAGGGCGGTCGAACTCGGCATCCTGGAGGTGCCCGGCCCGCGGTCCTAGATGGTGGCGCAGGGCAGCGGCGCGCCCCGGCAGGCCCGGATCAGCGCGTCGACCTCGACCCGGCCGATCCGCCTGTCGGACAGGACCACGTCCACCACGGCCGCGGTGTCGCCGACCGGCAGGTCCACCACCACGTCCGCCTCCTTCACCCGGGGGGTGTCGTGCGCGTTCTCCTTGCTGCCGTACACCCGGACCGCGAGCGGGTCGTCGAGCGCGAGCGTGTCCAGCACGCCGCCGGCGGTGTCGCGCACGACCAGTTGGAGCGGCCCGCCGGCGCCGCGCAGCGACGACGGGAAGCCCCGGTCGATCTCCAACAGGTTCGCGGTGGCGCTCCGCGTCGACACCCGCAGCCCGAGCCGCAGGTGGGTGCCGGTGGTCGGGTTCGCCGGGTCGACTGTCGGCGCGGGCACGACGGGCGCCGCGCCGGCCGGCGTCGGGGCGGCCGGCGCGGCGACCGCGACGACGCCGAGCAACGGCAGCGCGAGCGCCGCCACCACCAGGGTACGGATCCGTCGGTTCAGCACTGTCCACTCCCGCATCGTGCGAAGGTCGCCTCGGCGGCCCGGATGTCGTCGGCCCGCTCGACCGAGTTGTTGATCATCACGTCGGCCATCGGCCCGTCGCTGCGCCACCAGCCGGTCGGGCTCACCCCGTCGGTGATCTCGTTGCAGGTGCTCGGGTCCGACCCGCCCCGCTGGCAGTCCCGCAGCGAGTGGTAGGTGTTCTTGCCCTCGCCGTACCAGTAGCCGCCGTCGCAGCAGTACTCGTCGCCCTCGTGGTAAGCGCTGTGGTGCAGCTCGTGCCAACCCACGATCGGCGAGTCGGCGCTGAACGAATTGCCGGAGGCGTTGTCCCGGCAGTTCACGGTGTGCAGCACGCCGTTGGTCTCGGCGAAGCTGACCGGGCTGAACCCGCCGCGCCGGCACAGCGCGTCGCCGTCCGGGCTGACCGTCACCTCGACCGGCACGTTCTGCACCCAGATCCCCACCTGCGACCAGTGCGTGCCGATCGAGCTGGGGAACACCCGGGAGCGGATGCCGAGCAACTGCCACGCGTTGTCGTCGACGGCGTTGCCGAACTGCCGCGCGCCGGTCAGCGTGGACGTGTCGTAACCGGTGCCCGGCGCGTACGCCACGTCGATGGTCTGGTTCAGCGGCCGGGTGTTCACCCGCCCGCCCGCGTCCACCACCGCCGGCACGCTGGCCCGCCACAGCGGCACCAGGGTGACCTCCGGCGTCTGCGACGGTTCCGGCGGGTTCAGGTCGGTGATCCGCCAGTCCGCCACCGCCGTGCGCGCCTCCGGCACCCCGTCGGCCTCGCTCGCGGTCACCCGGTAGGCCACCGCCGCGCCGGCGAGGATGTCCGCCGGGATCACCGCCTGGCACTCGCTCACCTGCTCACAGGTCCGCACCACGCGGGGCGCGAGCGCCACCGGCCGGCCGATCCAGCCGGCCGGGCTCATCTCCACCGTGATCCGGGCCGCCGGCCGGGCGGTGTGGTCGGTCGCGACCACCCTGGCCCGGATCGACGTGCCGGGCACGGCCTGCGGGTTGACCGCCGGGACACCGGGCTCGGCGAGCGCGTACACCTCCAGGCCCGGCGGCGGGTCGGACACCGGCACGGTACGCGAGGCGGCCGGGAACGTCCGCCCGTCGTCGGCGGCGCCCTCGAGCGTGAACACGTAGCTGCCGGGTGTGGCCCAGGAGCCGTCGGCGTGCCGGCCGGTCCAGGAGAACGACAGCGGGCCGGCGGCACGGCGCACGTCGGGGCTGCGGAACACCTCGACGCCGCCGCGCAGCACCCGCATCCGGAACGTGCCGGCCGTCGGCACCACCGCGCTGACCACGATCGGACCGCTGCGGTACTGCCAGTTGGTGGCCGGCTGGCTCGACATGTCGGTGAAGGCCAGCGCGACCCGCTGGATCACCCGCGCCTGGGTGCGCTTCGCCGAGCCGGCGTCGATGGGGTCGACGACCGTGATGTCGTACCCGCCGACCGCCGCGTACGACCCGTCGGACCAGCGGCCGTCCCAGTCCACGTTGAACGCGCCGCCGTAGAACGGGGCCTCGTAGAGCGTGAACGACGCGCCTGTCGCCTGCGCGGTGACGGTGAACCGCAGCGCCGACGGCACCGACAGCGAACCGCTGATCGTCAGCCGCTCGCCGAGCCGCGGGTCGAACTCCCGGGGCGTGCCGGTCGGCGGCGGCGACGTGATGCCGATCGTGGTCGGCCGGGGCGCGACCGTCACCGTGAAGATCGCCCGCGACGGCCCGCCGCTGGTGCTCCACCGGGACGTGCCGCTCCGGCCGCCGAGCAGGCTCGTGGTCGCCCAGTCCTTCGCCGCGCCGGGGTTGAGGTCGGCCTGCTCGCGGCTGCCGCCCTCGGTGGAGTCGTCCTCCCACAGCTCGAAGGTGACCCGGAAGTCGCCGGTGACCGAACGCCCGGCGCAGACCGTGCTCGGCGTGACGATGTCCGTCCCCGACGTGGCCGGCAGCGCCATCTCGCAGCGCTGCTGCTGGCCGTTGTCCTGGGTGATGACGGCGACGCCGAACAGTTCCGGCGGGTCGCAGATGACCAACCAGACCCGGTCGAGGCACTCGGTGGTGTGCATCTCGTCGACCGTGACGGTGACCGTGGAGCCGTAGCTGGCCACGGCCGGCGCGGCCGGCAGCGCGGCGGCGAACGCCACCCCGACCACCGTGGCCAGCGCCGCCGCCAGGAACGGCCGCAGCCGTTGACGTATCCGTTTCACGCGTTCCCCCCTCGTCCGCCGACGCCCGCCCGGGACCGGCGCAGACAACTGTGCGGATCGGCGTGGACGCGGGCGATACGCGCATGCGCGTACCGGGGATGTCGCCGGCCGGACTGCGGACCCGGCGGCGGTGTGCGGTCGGTCGTCCCGGCCGCCGCGGGCGCGGCCGGGACGACCGACGACGGTCAGAAGTCGTCGTCGAAGGTGACGCTGCCGGTCACCCCGACCTGGTACGCCGACACCCGCCGCTCGAAGAAGTTCGACAGCTCCTGCACGTCCTGCAACTCCATGAACGCGAACGGGTTGCCGCTGCCGTACATCGGCGCGATGCCCAGCGCGGCCAGCCGACGGTCGGCGACGTGTTGCAGGTACGCGCGCATGTCCGTCGGCGACATCCCGGACACGCCCTGGCCGAGGAGGTCCTCGGCGAACTGCGCCTCGCACTCCACCGCCTCGGCGAGCATGTCCCGGACCTGCCGCTCCATCTCGTCGTCGAACAGGTCCGGCTCCTCGGCGCGCACCGTGTCCACCACGTCGAAGGCGAACGCCATGTGCATCGACTCGTCGCGGAACACCCAGTTGGTGCCCGACGCCAGCCCGTTGAGCAGCCCCCGGGAACGCAGGAAGTAGACGTAGGCGAACGCGCCGTAGAAGAAAAGCCCCTCGATGCAGGCGGCGAAGCAGATGAGGTTGAGCAGGAACGCCCGCCGGTCCGCCCGGGTGCGCAGCTCCCGCAGCTCGAAGATGGAGTCGATCCACCGGAAGCAGAACTCGGCCTTGCGGGCGATCGACGGGATGTTCTCCACCGCCGCGAACGCGGCGAACCGTTCGGTCTCGTCCGGCACGTAGGTGTCCAGCAGGTTCAGGTAGAACTGGACGTGCACCGCCTCCTCGAACAGCTGCCGGGACAGGTAGAGCCGGCCCTCCGGGGAGTTGACGTGCTGATAGAGGTTGAGCACCAGGTTGTTGGCGACGATGGTGTCGCCGGTGGCGAAGAACGCCACCAGCCGGGACACCAGGTGGCGCTCGGCCGGCGAGAGCCGGTCCAGGTCGGCCAGGTCGGCGTGCAGGTCCACCTCCTCGACGGTCCAGGTGTTGCGGATGGCGTCCCGGTAGCGGTCGAAGAAGTGCGGGTAGCGCATCGGTCGCAGGGTCAGGTTCATGCCCGGGTCGAGCAGCAGGGGCCGGGTCTCGGTGTGCGTCACTGGCAGGCCTCGCAGCTCTCGGGGTTCTCCAGGGAACAGGCCGCCGCCGCGTCCACGACCGGGGCCAGCACCGTGGCCTGCTGGATCCGGGTCGCGGGACGCGACCGCAGGTAGTAGGTGGTCTTCAGCCCGGCCTGCCAGGCGTACCGGTACATCGAGGAGAGCTTGCCGATCGTCGGCGCGCTCAGGAACAGGTTCAGCGACTGCGACTGGTCGACGAACGGCGCCCGCGCGGCGGCCAGGTCGATGAGCGCCCGCTGCGGCAGCTCCCACGCGGTGCGGAACAGCTCCCGCACCTCGGCGGGCAACTCGTCGATGCCCTGCACCGAGCCCTCCGCCCGCTTGATCCGGTCCCGGATCTCCGGCGTCCAGAGCCCGCGTGCCTTCAGCTCCCGCACCAGATACGTGTTGACCTGGAGGAACTCGCCGGACATGGTCTCGCGTTTGAACAGGTTGGACACCTGCGGCTCGATGCACTCGTAGCAGCCGGCGATCGAGGCGATGGTGGCGGTCGGCGCGATCGCCACCAGCAGCGAGTTGCGCAGCCCGTGCGCGGCGATCCGCTCGCGCAGCGCCGTCCAGCGGGCGGTCCGCGCCGGCTCCGCGCCCCACAGGTCCGGGTGCAGGTCGCCCTTCGCGGCCCGGGTCCGGTCGTACGCCGGGTGCGGGCCGAACCGCTCGGCCAGCCCGGCGGACGTCTCCAACGCGGTCAGGAAGATCTCCTCCTGCACCCGGGTGGACAGCTCCCGCGCCCGCGCCGAGTCGAACGGCAGGCGCAGCGTGAAGAACGCGTCCTGAAGACCCATCAGCCCCAGCCCGACCGGCCGCCAGCGCGGGTTCGACGCCGCCGCCTGCGCGGCCGGGTAGTAGTTGATGTCGATCACCCGGTCGAGGAAGACCACCGCCGTGCGCACCGTGGCCCGCAGCTTCTCCCAGTCGACGCCGTCGGCGGTGACGTGCGCGCCGAGGTTGACCGAGCCGAGGTTGCACACCGCCGTCTCGGCGTCGTCGTTGACCTCCAGGATCTCGGTGCACAGGTTGGACAGGTGGATCACGTTCCCCGGCTCGCCGGTCTGGTTGGACAGCCGGTTCGCCGCGTCCTTGAACGTCATCCAGCCGTTGCCGGTCTGCGCCAGGGTGCGCATCATCCGCCCGTACAGGTCCCGGGCCTTCACCGTGCGGACCGCCTTCTTCTCCGCCGCCCGGTACGCGGCGTCGAACGCCTCCCCGTACAGGTCGGGCAGCTCCGGGGCGTCGGACGGGTCGATCAGCGACCAGTCTTCGTCGGCCTCGACCCGGCGCATGAACTCGTCCGGGATCCAGTTGGCCAGGTTGAGGTTGTGCGTCCGCCGGGACTCCTCGCCGGTGTTGTCCCGCAGCTCCAGGAACTCCTCCACGTCCGGGTGCCACGGTTCCAGGTAGACGCAGGCCGCGCCCTTGCGCCGGCCGCCCTGGTTGACCGCCGCGACCCCGGCGTCGAGCGTCTTCAGGAACGGCACGATGCCGTTGGAGCGCCCGTTGGTGCCCCGGATCAACGCGCCCCGGCCGCGTATCCGCGACCAGGAGATGCCGATGCCGCCGGAGAACTTCGACAGCTTCGCCACCTGGTGGTAGCGCTCGTAGATCGAGTCCAGCTCGTCGCGCGGCGAGTCGACCAGGAAGCACGACGACATCTGGGTGTGCCGGGTGCCGGAGTTGAACAGCGTGGGGGAGCTGGGCAGGTAGGCCAGCGCGGACATCAGCCGGTAGAAGCCGACCGCCTCGGCCGGCGTGTGCGACAGCCCGCACGCCACCCGCAGCAGCCAGTACTGCGGTGTCTCCACCACCAGCCGCGACTCCGGGTGCCGCAGCAGGTAGCGGTCCGCCACCGTGCGCAGTCCGAAGTATTCGAAGCGCAGGTCACCGGCGGGGTCCACGGCGTCGTCCAGCTCGCCGGCGTGGCGGGCCACGAACGCGGCGGTGTCGTCACCGACCAGCCCGAGGGCGTGCCCGTACGCGATCGACTGGCTGAAGGTCGCCACCTGCTGCCCGCGGACCTCCTCGTGCACGTACGCGGCAAGCAGCCGGGCCGCCAGTTTCGAGTACTGTGGCTCCTCGCCGATCAGCTCCGCCGCGGTCTGGATCGACAACCGGTCCAGCTCGGCGGTGCTCGCCCCGTCGTACAGCCCGCTTATCGTCTTGGTGGCGACCCGCAACGGGTCCACCTGGTCCAGGTCGGCGACCCAGCGTTCGACCGCCCGGACGATCCGGTTGACGTCGACCGGCTCGGTGTCGCCGTCCCGCTTGCGGACCCGCATCGCCGACCGGCGCTGCTCCGGGGGGCTCTCCCGCACGACCGTCATGACCTCTCCTCGCTGTCACTGGCGATGGCCTCGGACGGCGGGAGAACGCCAACGGGCGCGGCACGACGGCCGGCCCGGCTGCTGGCGTCGGTCGTCCCGCGCGACCTTCGACCGCCGCGCGCGGTGGCGCGCGGCGCGCTGGCAGGTCTTCGGACTCGCGGGCCGGACCGGGTTCGGTCGCCTACTGGCCGTCGCTTCCCAGGCCGGTGGCCCAGTGCTGATGACGGCGGTCGTTCCCACTTACCGCTGCGGGGCAGTCCCGGACTCGCACCGGGTTCCCTCTTGCCTCGACCACCCCCGAAGGCGCGGCCGAACCAGCTGCGGCACCACCATATATGGCGATGAAGGCCCGCACGCAACACCACATGTCGCCCCCCGGCGTGTCAACCCGAAGGAAGGGGCCCCGCTTAACGCATTCGGTAGAGGCGGGGCCCCCGCTTAACACCCCGGCGCGCGCGTCAGCTGCCGGCCGGGGCGGGCGAGACCGGGACCGCCGGGCGGCGGCGACGTTGGCGCAACCCGACCACGGCGTCGATGATGAGGAAGCCGAGCAGCGGGCCACCGAACCACGGCAGCGCCCAGCCGAGCGCCACCACGACCGGCACGCCGACAAGCAGCGTCCACCAGCGCAGCCCGCGTACCGCCCCGCGGGCCGGCGGCGCGCCGAGCGGCGCGCGGCGGTCGGCGCGGGTGGGTCGGCGCTGCCACCACATCCGGTAGCCCCAGACGACGACGCAGAGCAGGCCGAGCGCGAGCGCGGCGAGCAGGATCTGGTTCACCGGCCCGAACAGCCGGCCCATGTGCGCCTGGATGCCGAGCTTGCTGAGCTTCGCCAGCACCGGCCAGTCGGCGAAGTCACTGCGCGCGGTCACCGTCCCGGTGGCCGGGTCGACCGCGACCCGGTCGTACCCGACCGGCCACCTGTCGTCGGTCTGGGCGACCGTCCACGCGGCACCGGCCTCGCCGGGCGGGGTGATCGCGACCGGGCCGGACAGGCCGGCGGCGCGGGCGCCGCCGAGCACCCGGTCGTACGTCGCCGGGTCCGTCGCCGTCGCGGTGGCCGCGCCGCCGTGCTGGTGCTCGCCGCCGCCGGTGGCCGGCGGCGCGCCGGCGAGCGCGGTGGAGATCTCCGGGGTACGGGCCCGCAGCGCGTCCAGCCCGGCGCCGAAGTTCGCCCCGGCGTAGCGGGACCAGGTCAGGCCGGTGGCGGAGAGGAAAAGCAGGCCGACGGCGAGCCACACACCGGTGGTGGCGTGCCAGCCCCGGGTCCGGCGCACGCCCCGGGCGGCGGACAGGTCGGGCACGAGCAGGTGCCGGGCCCGGGACCGGCCCGCCGCGCGCCGGCGCCACCACAGCACCACACCGCCGAGCGCCAGCACCCACAGCCAGCTCGCCGCGATCTCCGAGTAGTGCCGCCCGACCGCGCCCAGGTGCAGGTTGCGGTGCAGGTCGTCGAGCCAGGTCGTGGCCGGCGTCGAACCGAACCAGGTGGTCAACCGGCCGGACACCCGAGCGGTGTACGGGTCGACGTAGACGGTGTGCTGCCGGTCGCCGAGGTCGTCCCGGGCGAAGACCACGCGGGTGGTCCGGTCGCCGTCGCCGGGCTGCACCTCGGTGAGCGTGCCGTCGGGGTGCGCGGCGCGGGCGGCGGCGATCTGCTCGGCGAGCGGCCGGGGCTGCCCGCCGACGGTCGAGACGGTGAGCTTGTCGCCGTAGAGCGCGTCGTCGAGCTGCGGGGTGAGCGTGTAGGCCAGCCCGGTGAGCGCGGCGACCAGCAGGAACGGCGCGACCAGGACGCCGGCGTAGAAGTGCAGGCGGGTCAGCAGCGCCACCGCCGCGGATCGGCGCGCCGGCCGGACGGGACCGGCCGGGGTGGTGGATGAGTCCGGCGCGCGGTCGCCGGGCAGTTCGGTCACGGACATCTGGGCAACTCCGATCGGGAAAAAGGAATTGGGGTACGGGCCGGCCCGCTGCCCGTCGAGCCGTGCCGTGGTGCGCGGTTGCCGCCTCCCGGTGGAATGGTCGGCCCGCGCCGGGCGGAAGTTCCCGCCGATGTCCCGATCAGTTCCGGTCGTCACCGCGGGCGGTGGCGGCCAGGAACGCGTTGTACCGGGCCAGGTCGTCGTCCTCGCCGGTCGCCTCGGCCCGGTCGGCGGCCCGGTCGACCCGGCGCTGCTCGCGCTGGTCGGCCCGGATCCACTGCCGGACCAGCAGGACCATCACGACGGCGGCGGGGATCTCACCGAACGCCCAGGCGATGCCCGCGCCCAGCTTCTGGTCCGTCAGCAGCGACGACGCCCAGTCCGGGTGGACGCCGAGATACCAGTCCGGGGCGATGACGGTGGTGGTCTGCATGAGCGCCAGGCCGAAGAAGCCGTGCGCCATCATCGCGGCCAGGTGCAGGAGCACCAGGATCGGGTGGGGGAGCCGGGGCCGCCCCGGATCGATGCCGATGAGCACCCAGAACAGCAGGTAACCGGAGAGCACGAAGTGACCCAGCATGGCCAGGTGGCCGAGGTGGGACCGCATCAGCGTGCCGAGCAGGTCGCTGAAGTAGAGGCCGAACAGCCCGGCCACGTAGACGCCGAGCGCCACCAGCGGATGGGTGAGCAGGCGGGTTACCCGGCTGTGCAGGGCGCGCAGCAGCCACTCCCGGGCTCCGCGTACCCCCGGCTCGGTCGGGCGGCGCAGCGCCCGCAGGGCGAGCGTCACCGGGGCGCCACCGACCAGCAGCACCGGCACCAC
This sequence comes from Micromonospora sp. WMMD975, assembly GCF_029581215.1. NCBI lineage: Bacteria > Bacillati > Actinomycetota > Actinomycetes > Micromonosporales > Micromonosporaceae > Micromonospora > Micromonospora sp. WMMD975. Next base: position 2,764,373 of record NZ_CP120739.1, on the reverse strand, counting down.
CATGGACAGCACCATGTGCTGGGCCATGTGCGCGCTGAACAGCACGTACGCGTAGCGGGCGAAGCCGAGGCCGGTGGCGGCGGCCAGCACCAGCAGACCACCGATCCAGCTCGCGGTGCGGGCCACCGGCCAGTGGTGCCCGCCCCGGCGCAGCCGGCGCACCCCGGCCAGGTAGCCGCCGACGCCGACCACGGTCACGGTCAGGAAGAAGAGGTCGGGCAGCGGTTGCCCGAGCAGGTGCGCCGCGGTGGGCGCGGCCGGCATCGCGAACCCGAGCACCGCGGTCACCGGGTCGGCGTCCGCCGGCTCCACCACCGGCGTCGGGCTGCGGGACAACGCCACCGCCAGGCCGATCGTGGCGGCGAAGACGACGAGTTCCCCGGCGGCCAGGCGGATGAACGCGCCGCGTCGCCCGGCGGCCAGGTCCGGCAGGGTACGCCGCCGGTGCGCGGCGCCGAGCAGGCCGAGCAGTACGAGCGCGGCAAGCTTGCCGAGCACCAGCGCGCCGTACCCGGACCGCCAGAGCTGGTCGACGGCGCCGAGGCGCACCGCGGCGTTCGCCAGCCCGCTGACCGCGACGGTCCCGAAGCAGGCGAGCGCGAGCCGGCTGTAGCGCGCGGCGGCCCCGGGCAGGTGCCGGCTGCGCCTGATGGTCAGCAGCGCGGCCAGGCCGCCGGCCCACAGCGCGGCGGCGAGCACGTGCAGGGCCAGGCTGGACACCGCGATCTGGTGGTTGCCCGCCCCGGCGGCGTGCCCGGTCAACGCCGGCGGCAGCAGCCCGACCAGCGCGAGCGCCGACACCAGCGCGGCCGTCCGGCGGGACACGCCGACCCGGGCGGCCACCGCCACCACCGCCGCCAGGCCCGCCTGCACCAGCAGCGACTGCCCCTGCGAGATGTCCGTGCCGAAACTGACCACGCTCGCCGTGCCGAGCCGGTCCAGGGGTACGCCGAGCAGGTCGGAAACGGTGAGCACCAGCAACGCCAGGGCCGCCACCGCCCAGCCGGCCGCCGCCAGCCCGGCGCGGCGCAGCAGCAGCCAGCCGTGCGCGGACACGCTCGTACCGTCGCCCGGCAGCAGGAACGCGGCAGTCACCGCGAACCCGACGGTGAGCGTGGCCAGCCCGTCGACGAGCAGCCGGACCGGCGGCAGGGCCCAGGTGGTGACCGGCCCGGGGTCGGGCAGACCGGGGATCGCGGCGGCGAGCGCGCCGCCGGCCCGCAGCGCGAGCAGCAGTACGGCCACCGCCGAGCCGACCGCCACCAGCCCGACGAGCCAGCCGCCGACCGGCCCCGTCCCACCACCTGCCCCCGGTCGGGCGGTCGTCCTTCCGGCCGTTCCCGGTCCGGCCGTTCCCGGTCCGATCGATCCTGGTTCGGTCGGTCTCGGTCCGGCGGTCGCCGGTTCGGTCGGTCCCGGTTCGGCGGTCGCCGGTTCGATCGGTCCCGGTTCGGCGGTCGCCGGTTCGGCGGTCGCCGGTTCGGTCAGTCCCGGTTCGGTTGGTCCCGGTTCGGTTGGTCCCGGTTTGGCGGTCGCCGGTTCGGTCGGTCCCGGTTCGGCGGTCGCCGGTTCGGCGGGAAGCGTCTCGGCGGGGACCGGTTCGGCCCGGTCGGGCCGCTCGGGGGACTGCGGGGACGATGACGTGGACTGGTACACGGTGCGGAACCTGGTTTCGGATCGGTCGGCCGGGGGCGGCCCGGCCTCGGTGTTCAGGAGGCGCGGCGACGCCGGAGCAGCAGCACGACCGCGCCGGCCAGGGCCAGGGCGACGAGCACCCCACCGGCCAGCAGGACCACCGGCGGGCCGTCCCCGGCGTCACCGCCGGACACCGGGCTCCCCGCCGCGTCGACGCCGCTCGCGCGCGCCCCGGACGCGGCCGGCTCCCCGCCGGGCCCGGACGCGCCAGGCGCTCCGGAAGCCCCGGACCCGCCCGGCACCGCCGGCGGCGTGGGCGCGGCCGGGTCGGCGACCGTGAAGCGGTACGACCCCTGCACCGGGTGGCCGTCGGCGGAGACCACCCGGTAGGCGACCGTGTAGGCGCCGTTGGGCAGCGGTCCGTCGATGGTGACGCGGCCCGCCGTACCGTCCACGGTGGGCGCGCCGGTGGGCACCTTCCGCCGGTCGGCGTCGCTGAGCACGATGGTGGTGAACTCGGGGTTCAGCCGTTGCGCGAACCGCAGCGTGACAGTGGTCGGCGCGGCGGTCAGCCGGGCGTCCTGGGCCGGCGTGGCGGCCTGCAACGAGTTGTGCGCCGCGGCGGGCGCGGCGGGTGCCAGCAGCAGCGCGGTGAGCACCACCGCGAGGGTGGCGACGGTACGGGTACGCATGTCGGACCGGGCCTTCCGGGTCGTCGTCATCCGAGCACCTGCTGGCCGATCCAGCCGCCGTCGGGGCAGCCGGGCGGTACGGCGAACACGGCGGAGCCGATCGGGGTGGTCCACTCGTTGAGCAGGTCCCGTTCGGCCAGCCGGCGCTGGATGGGCAGGAACTGGCGGGTGATGTCGGCCTGGTACGCGGCGAAGACCAGCCCGCTGTCCGCGTGCCCGTCGGCGGTCGGCGCGCCGTCGTAGTTGTAGGGCCGGCGCAGGATCTTCTGCCGGTCGTCGGTGACATGCGCCCGGGTCAGGTGCGAGAAGTCCGGGATGACGGTGAGCCCGTCCGCGCCGAGCGCGGCGAAGTCCGGCTCGTCGTGCTCGGCGACGCCGGTCAGCGGTGCGCCGGTGTCCAGCCGCCGGCCCACCGCGACCTCCCGGTCGGTGCGGCCGAGCAGGTCCCAGGTCTCCAGGTTCATGCTGATCCGCCGCACCACGAGGGTGGTGGAGTCGCGCAGCCAGTCCGGCCCGTCGGTGACCCACACGGCGGTGTCCGACGGCGTGCCCGGCTTCGGGTTGGCGGTGCCGTCGAGCTGCCCGAACAGGTTCCGCTGGGTGCGGCCCGGTTCGGCGCCGGCGGCCCGCCGGAAGCCCTGCTGCACCCAGCGCACGGTGGCGAACGGGCGGCTGTCCTTGACCAGGACGCGCTGGGCGTGGGCGACGGTGAGCGGGTCGTCGGCGCAGATCTGGAGCAGCAGGTCCCCACCCGACCAGCGCGGTTGCAGCCGGTCCACGCGGAACGCCGGCAGTTCGGCCACGGACGGCGGCCGGCGGTCGTCGCGCCCGGCGGCGGCGTAGAGGCCGGGGCCGAAGCCGAATGTGACGGTCAGCCGGGCCGGCAGCAGGCCGAGTTCCGGTTCGGTGTCGGCGAGCGCCGGCCGGCCCTGGGTGAGCCGGGCCGCGTCGTCGGAGAGCAGCCGCAGCATCCGCCCGAGCGCGGCCCGGTCGGTGCCGGGCTTCAGGGTGAACGCCACGAACGCGGCGTGCGCCTGCGGCTCGGTGGTCACGCCGGACTGCCGGGCGCCGTGGAACGGCTCGACCGCGTCACCGACCCGGGCGACCGGAACCGGCTCCGGGCGTACCCCGGGATCGGCGGGACCGGCGGCGGCGACCGCGCCGGCGCCGGCCAGCGCGCCCCCGACGGTGAGCGCGCCGCCGGCGAGCAGGCCGCGCCGACTCACCGGGCGGGCCGTGGCGGAGCCCTCGGTCATGAGGCCGGGCTCATGCTCATCTCCGGCATCGGGGATTCGCCGTCGCCGGGGGCGTAGGACTCCTGGGCGCCGGTGAACGGCTTCGCCACGGCGGTGAACGTCTGGGTGCGGCCGTCCGCGAAGGTGAGCGTGAAGCTGAGTTCGTCGCCCGCCTGCACCGGCTTGGCGATGTTCATCAGCATCAGATGGTCGCCGCCGGGCTCCAGCGTGGCCCGCGAGTGGGCCTTGACCACGATGCCGCCCTCCTTGGGCTGCATGACCATCTTGCCGTCCTTCATGGTCATCTCGTGCAGCTCCATCGGGGAGACCTCGGTGGCCGCCTTGGTGATCGTCACATCCGCGTCGCCGTCGTTGACCAGGGTGCCGAACGCGGCGGTCATGCCCTTGTCGGCGGCCTTCACCCACGGGTCGCTGATGCCGAGCACCCCGGCTGCCGCGCTCGCCGAAGCCGAAGCCGTCGCCGACGGTGCGGCGGTGGTCGAGCCGTCGGCGGAGCCGCAGGCGGCGACGGACGCGGCCAGCAGGGCGGCGCCGATCAGGGCCGCCGGGCGCCGGAGCCGGCCGCTGGTGGTGCTGGGCATGATGTTTCCCCTCGACGATGAGTCTTCGTACCGTTGGTCGAGGTCGAGGGGCGGTTAGTTCCGCCCGGTGCGCTCGATCACCTCACGCACAGCCCGGGCGAGGTCCGGGTGCGTCTGTTGTCGCCCGGGCGACAACAGACGCACCCAGAGCCGCCGGTCAGCAGTTGCGCAGCGTCGGTGACTGGTTGAGCAGTTGGCCGCGGCTGGAGGTGAAGCGGCGGTACGCCTCGGAGTCGGCGGCGGACGGCCGGAACGCGGCCACCCGGTGGCAGTTCTGGAACGCCAGCTTCACCCCGAAGTGGCGTTCCAGGCCGGCGCGGATCGCGTCGCTGGCGAGGGCGCGCAGCAGTTGCCCGCGCTCGGTCTCGCCCGGCGGCGGGACGAGGTTGTCGGTGAAGTCGGCGTCGGACGTCTCCAGGTCGGCGACCACCCGACTGACCGTCTCCCAGGCGTACGGCAGGGAGTCGCGGACGCAGGTGACGAACGCCTCCTCGTCGATCGCGCCGGTCTCGGCGGCGTGCAGCAGGGCGGGCGGAACGGTGAGCGACATGGCGGTCCTCCACTACTCGGTAATGGAAATCGTTTCCATCTGTTGTGACGAGCACACCACGGGGACGGGGAGCGGTCAGGCACCGGCACACGCCGAAACGGCGGACGGGCCAGGGCCCGTCCGCCGCAGCGGTGTCAGCGGAGATCAGCCCCGGCGCGCCTCGATCGCCTCGATGACCCGGGGACGCAGCTCGGCGGCGCGGATCACCGCGTCCACCGAGCCGACCTCGACCGCGCGCTGGATGCTGTGCACCCGGTCGAACTCGGTGGCCACCTCGCCCAGCTTCTCGGCGCGTACCGATGAGCGAAGTTCGTCCAGCTCCGCGGTGAGCGTGGCGCGTTCGGTGCCGGCGGCGGACGCGACCCGGCCCTCCAGGTCGCGTACCCGGGGGTCGGCGGCGGTGCGCGCGGCGACCTCGCCGGCGAACACCACGGCGGCGGCCGGCGCGCCGCCGAGCACCGAGGCGTACGAACCCTCGATCGCCAGCACCGTCATGCTCGGGTTGAGCGCCTTGGAGAACACCACGAACGCGCCGCCGTGATAGCGCGAGATGACGCAGAAGACGATCGGGCCGCGGAAGTTCACGATCGCCCGGCCGATCTCGGCGCCGTACTCCAGTTGCAGCTTGCGCATCGACTCCGGCGAGCCGTCGAAGCCGGACAGGTTGGCCAGCACCACGAGCGGCCGGTTGCCGCTTGCCGCGTTGATCGCCCGCGCCGCCTTCTTCGACGACCGGGGGAACAGCGTGCCCGCGGTGTAGGTGTCCGGGCCGTCGGTGGGCGGGAAACCGCGCCGGGGCACCGACCGCGACTCGATACCCAGCAGGCACACCGGGATGCCGCCGAGGTGCACGTCCTGCACCACCGCGGTCTCCGCGTCGGCCATGCCGGCCCACCGCTCCAGCACCGGGTGGTCCTGGTCGGCCAGGGCCCGCATCACCGTACGGATGTCGAACGGCTTCTTCCGGTCCGGGTTCGCGGTGGCGGAGAAGATCTCGCCGACGGTGGCGAAGTCGCTGCCGGCCACCGTGTGCGGGAAGGTGGAGACGTCCCGGTCCACCGGGTCGGTGGTGGTGGCCCGGCGTGGCGCGTCCTCGCCCGGCGCCACGTACGTGTGGTCGTAGTGCGCCATCAGCACGTCGCGCGCCGCCGGCAGGTCCGGCGCCCAGTACTGGGCCTGACCGTTCGGGCCCATCACCCGGTCGTAGCCGCCGATGCCGAAGTTGTCCTCGGCGGACACGCCGCCGGAGAAGTCGAGCGACTGCTTGCCGGTGAGCACCATGGCCGAGTCCGGCGTCATGACCAGCACGCCCTTGGTGTGCATGAGCATCGTCGCTTCGGCGTTCCAGTAGGGCTGGGCGCCCACGGTGATGCCTGCCACCACGATGTTGATCTCACCGCCGGCCTGGGTGAACTCGACGATCCGCTTGAGCGCGGCGGCCACCCAGTCCATGTTCTCGGTGCCCGAGGTCATCGAGATGCGGGCGCCGGCGGAGAGCGCGTACCACTCCAGCGGCACCCCCAACCGCTCCGCCAGGTCGAGCGCGGCGATGACCCGCCGGCACTCCGGCTCGGAGAGCGCGCCGAGCGACTTCGTCGGGTCGCCGAGCAGCACCACCCGGGTCACGCCCTGCGGATGCCGGGGCGTCGGCGTGGTCACCACGCCGGCCACGATCGCCGCGGCGTTGCGTCCCTTCGGGCGGTCCACCGGCACCAGCACGTGGTCGGCGTCCAGGTCGTGCTCGGCGAAGTCACCGAGCAGGCCGGTCAGCTCGTACGGGTAGACCGTGTTGCGGCTGGCCGCCCGCAGCACCTTGAGCCGGTAGTCGTCGAGCGGCTCGACCGGCCCGGTCGGCGGCTCGCCGATGGTGAGTTCGGCCCGTCCGGTGACGTCGAAGGTGATCCGCACGCCGACCTTGGTCAGCTCGCCGGTGCGCCGGTCGCGCTGCCGCGCGATGAACAGGACCTCCTCCAGGTCGGCGCCGACCGTCGTGGGGCGCATCCGCCCGGCGATCAACTCCATCTCCTCGCGGGTCAGCTCGCTCGGCGGCCACACGTAGATGACGATCCGGTTGGTGGGGAACCGGACCTTCGACGGCCGCCGGGACTGCGCGCGGCGGATCGAGTCGATGCAGGCGGCGACCGTGTCCTCGGCGGTCGGCAGCGCGACCAGTCGCCCGTCCTGCTCCCGCAGCCCGGTCAGGTCGCGCACCTGCGCGAACGCCACCAGCCGCTGGTCCGACGGGTTCTCCCGGGCGACCGCCTGGAAGAGGTAGACCTCCTCGTCCAGCGACGGCAGCCGGGTCAGGTCGAAGCCGTGCAGCCGCTCCATCTGCATGCGCTGCGCGATGTACGGGTGCAGGCCGCGGATCAGCCGCTCCTCGACCATCCGGCTCCCGGACCCGTCCGGGCGGAACGTGAAGTGGTGGTGCATGACCGCGCCGCTGCGACCGGCGACGGTGATGGTGAGCCGGCGGACCCGGTCCGGCAGCGGATGCGCGTTGATCACGTCGAGCAGCGCGGCGGCGATGGCGGCCAGGTCCTCCGGCTGGCTCTCCCAGGCCAGGTAGACGTCGGCGTCGACCGCCTCGGCGTCCCCGGCCACCTCGGCCAGGCCGCGCAGCGCGTCGCCGAGCGCGTCGAACCGTACCGCCGTGGAGACCACCGTCGACTCGGCCCGGCCGGCGACCACGAACACGCAGTCCCCGGCGGTGTGGGTGCGCACGCCGGTGAGCGCCTTGTTGCCGTAGTAGCGCCGGGTCAGCACCTCCAGCATGGGCACGTTGTCCAGGTTGTCCCGCACCAGCCGCTGGCCGAGCAGCCGGACCAGCGGCTCGGTGCTGCGGACCATCTCGGCGATCCGCTCGGCCCGGTCCGGCGCGTCGGGCCGGTCGTCGAGGTGCCGCAGGTGCGCCCGGACCCGCGCGTACACCTTGGCCCGGTTGCGGCGCAGCAGCGGCTGGGCGAACCAGGCGAACACCACGCCCCGGGCCAGGTCGGCGACGACCGGGAAGCGGACCTGGGTGGCCGAGACCAGCCGTTCCAGCGCGAGGCCGGCGGGCTCACGCAGCGCCTCGTCCGGCGGCGGCTCCCGCAGCCACGACCGCAGCAGCGCGGCGATCGCGGTGGCGTCGACGGCGGCCCGCTGCTGGGCCAGGAAGATCCGGAACACCGCGGCCTCAAGGGCGGGGGTACGGTCCAGCTCGGTGACGTCGTAGTGGCCCAGCGCCTTGGCCAGGCGGGCCCGGAACGACTCCGGTGACCCGGCCCGCTCCACGTCGAGGCTCTGCAGGTAGGTGTGGAAGTGCTCGCGGGCGCTGTGCAGGTGGCCGCTCGGGACGTCCTCGCCGCCGGGCCGGTTGCGGCTCAGCTCGGCCAGGTCGGCGAAGACCTCGACCAGCTCCAGCTCCTCGGCCAGCGGCCGGTGCCCGGCGTCGGTGGCCGCCCGCCGCGCGTCCAGGTAGTCGTCGAGCACCCGGCGCTCGTCGTGCGGGTCGACGTCGAAGCCCAGCAGCAGGGCGCGCAGGTCCTCCCGGCCGCGTTCGGCCCGGCTCCGCGCCGGCACGTCCCCGGCGGCGGCGGGCAGGTCCAGCTCGGCCGCCGGCTCGACCGCGGCGACGGCCCCGGCCTCCTCCTCGGCGACCGGCTCCAGGCGCAGCAGCGGCGCGCCGGCCTCCACCTGGGTGCCCACCGCGACGGCGCACTCCTTGAGGCGGGCCCGGAACGGCGCCCGCAGCACCGTCTCCATCTTCATCGCCTCCAGCACCAGCACCGGCGCGCCGGCCTCCACCTCGGCGCCGATCTCCAGCGGGGTGGCGACGACGAGCGCCGGCATCGGGGACCGCAGCACGCCCCCCTCGTCGCGGCTGATCCGGTGGGTGACGCCGTCCACCTCGACCAGGTGGACCGGGCCGTGGGTGCCGGTGAGCAGGCGGTAGCGGACGCCGTTGACGACGATCTGCCCGGTGTGCCTGTCGAACCGGTCCAGCTCGACATCGGCGGTGACCGTGTCGCCGCCGGCCTCCACGCCGACCCGGAACCGGTGCGCGCCGACCCGGGCGACCCGCATCCGGTAGGTCGCGCCGCGCAGCTTGAGGTCGAGCGGCCGGCCACTGCGGTGCTGTACCTGGGGCCGACCGCCGGCCGCGGTGGAGAGCAGCCGCTGCCGTTCGGCGGCCTCGTCCTCCTCGTACGCCTCGATCGCGGCGGCGGCCAGCGCCACCGCGGAGTGCCGGTGCGCGACGAGCCGGCCCTCGCCGCGGACCCGGTCGATCCAGCCGGTGTCCGCGCTGGCGTCGATCACCTCGGGCTGGTCGAGCAGGTCGAGCACGAAGCTCTTGTTCGTCGCGCCGCCGGCGATCACCACGGTGGTGTTCGCCATCGCCCGGCGCAGCCGGCCGAGCGCCTCGTCCCGGTCCCGGCCGTACGCGATGATCTTGGCGATCATGGAGTCGAAGTCGGCCGGGATGGTGTCGCCCTCGCTGACCCCGGTGTCCACCCGGATGCCCGGCCCGGCGGGCAGGTCCAGCCGGGTGATCCGGCCAGGGGAGGGGGCGAAGTCCCGGTCCGGGTCCTCGGCGTTGAGCCGCGCCTCGATGGCGTGCCCGCGCTCGGCCGGCGGCCCGCCGGTGAGCCGACCGCCACCGGCCACGTGCAGCTGCGCCTTGACCAGGTCGAAGCCGGTGGTCGCCTCGGTGATCGGGTGCTCGACCTGGAGCCGGGTGTTGACCTCAAGGAAGGCGAAGAGCCGGTCGCCGGGGTGGTAGAGGAACTCCACCGTCGCCGCGCCCCGGTAGCCGACCGCCACCGCCAGCCGCTCCGCCGACGCCTTCAGCTCGGCGACCTGCTCCGGGGCGAGCACCGGCGACGCCGACTCCTCGATCACCTTCTGGTTGCGCCGCTGCACCGAGCAGTCCCGGACGCCGAGCGCCCACGCCGTGCCCTGCCCGTCCGCGATCACCTGCACCTCGACGTGCCGGGCGCCGCTGACCAGGCGCTCCAGGAACACCACGCCGCTGCCGAACGCCCGCGCCGCCTCCTGGCTGGTGCGCTCGTACGCGTCGGCCAGCTCGTCGTCGCTGCGGATCACCCGGATGCCGCGCCCGCCGCCGCCCGCGGTCGCCTTCAGCATCAGCGGGTAGCCGATCTGCGCCGCCGCGGCCAGCGCCGCCTCCAGGCTCTCCACCGCGCCTCGGCTCCACGGCGCGACCGGCACGCCGACCTCCTCGGCGATCAGCTTGGAGCCGATCTTGTCACCGAGCTTGCGCATCGCCTCCGGGCTCGGCCCGACGAACGTGACGCCGACCTTCTCGCACAGCTCGGCGAAGGCCGGATCCTCGGCCACGAAACCCCAACCGACCCACGCGGCGTCCGCGCCGGTCTCCACCAACGCGCGCTCCAGCACCTTCAGGTCGAGGTACGGGCGGGCGGACGCGGGCCCCAGGTCGTAGGCGACGTCCGCCTCGCGGACGAAGGTGGCGGTGCGGTCGACGTCGGTGTGGAGCGCGACGGTCTCGATCCGGCTGCCGGTCTCCGCGGCCAGCTCACGGACCGCGTGGATGAGCCGCATGGCGGCCTCACCCCGGTTGACGATGGCGACACGGGTGAACACGTGACCGTCCCCTTCGGTAGACCCACGGTGGAACGCCGGGTGGCGGCGATGCTCCGGCCTGCCTCACCTTTCCGTCTGCCAGCGGGCGGCGCCATGCCGTAACCGCCGAACCGGAGCGGGGACCGTTGTAGGAACCGCACAAAACTTTTTAGCCAAAACGCGGACGACGCCGGGCCCCATCGGGTCCGGCGTCGCGCGGCGGTCGGGACGTACCGGTTCAGCCCGGGATCTCCCGAGGGTCGCGGCTGCGGGGGTACGTGTTCTTCTCCCCGATCGTGCCGTCCTGCTTCTTGATCACGTGCTCGGTGCCACGGTCGGCCGCCATGTCCCTCGATCCGTGGTCGATGGGAAATGTCTGCCCCCGCGCGCGGTGGGCTAATCCTGCCTAGGCTCGATCCGGAGGTGCCGAAGATGAAGCTCGGACTGCACTACTGGACCTACTCCACGCCGGCCGACCCGGCGGCGATCGCGCCGACCCTGGCCCAGACCGCCACCCTGGCCGAGGAGGCCGGGGTCGCCTCGTTCACGGTGATGGACCACTACTTCCAGATGGAGGCGATGGCGCCGGCGAGCGAGCCGATGCTCGAGGCGTACACGACCCTCGGGTACGTGGCGGCGCTGACCCGGCGGATGACACTCGGCGTGCTGGTCACCGGCGTGATGTACCGCTACCCGGGCCTGCTCGCCAAGATCGTGTCGACGCTCGACGTGCTCTCCGGCGGCCGGGCCCGGCTCGGCATCGGCGCGTCCTGGTACGAACGCGAGCAGCGTGGCCTGGGCGTGCCGGTGGTGCCGATGGCGGAGCGGTTCGAGCGCCTGGAGGAGACGCTGCGCATCTGCAAGCAGATGTGGAGCGACGACGACGGTCCGTTCGAGGGCCGCCACCACCGCCTCGCCGAGACGCTCAACTCGCCGCAGCCGCTGACCCGCCCACACCCGCCGATCATGGTCGGGGGCGGCGGCGAGAAGAAGACGCTGCTGCTGGTGGCCCGCTACGGCGACGCCTGCAACCTGTTCGGCGCCGGCCGCGACGAGGTGGCGCACAAGCTCGACGTGCTGCGCCGGCACTGCGCCGACGAGGGGCGGGACTACCACGAGATCGAGAAGACGGTCCTGGTCAGCCGCTCACCGCTGGATGACGTGAACGCGTTCCTCGCCGACGTCGCCGCGTACGCGGAGCTGGGGGTGACCGAGGTGCAGACGGTGCCGGACCGCGATCCGGTGGAGTTCACCCGCCGCCTGGCCGACGACGTCCTCCCCAGGCTCACCGCCCTTCCCTGAGCGCGGTATTTGCCGGAACGGCAAGGATCCTTGCCGCCGGGTTTACCCGGGCGCACGATGGCGGGGCCGGGCCGCTGGAGCGCCCGGGGCGAAGGAGGCAGGCATGACCGGGCACCACCACCAGCAGAACCCGCCGGCGGACACCGATCCGACCCGGTTCTGGGACGAGCGCTACGGACAGTCGGACCGGATCTGGAGCGGCCAGGTGAACCCGGTGCTCGCCGAGGTGGCCGCCGAGCTGACCCCCGGCACCGTGCTCGACCTGGGCTGCGGTGAGGGCGGCGACGCGATCTGGCTGGCCGCCCGCGGCTGGCGGGTCACCGCCGTGGACATCTCGACCGTCGCGCTGGAACGGCTCGCGGTGGAGGCCGCGCGGGCCGGCGTGGCGGACCGGATCACCACCGCCCGGCACGACGTGCTGCACGACTTCCCGGCCGGCCGCTTCGACCTGGTGTCGGCCCAGTTCTTCCAGTCCCCGCTGATCCTGCCCCGGGAGCAGGTGCTGCCCCTGGCGGCCGGGGCGGTCGCGTCCGGCGGGCGGCTGCTCGTCGTCGAACACGGCGCGCCGCCGCCGTGGTCCGGGCTCGACCCCGACGACCCGCGGTTCGCCACCCCGGACGAGATCCTGGCCGCGATGGCCCTCGACCCGGAGAGCTGGGAGACCGAGCGGCTGGGCGAGTTCCGCCGCATCGCCACCCACGACGGCCACACCGGGGAACTCGTCGACCACGTGGTGCTGGCCCGCCGCCGCTGACCGCGCACGCCGTCCGGCCGCGTCGATGGTCGCCCCGGCGACCACCGACGTACCCGAACCCGGGCGGTCGGGCCGGCGCGGTGGGGCCGCGGCGCGCCGTCAGGCCGGCACGGGCGGCCGGGGCCGGGTCAGCGCCAGGGCCAGCAGGCCGCCCGCGCACAACGCCGCGCTCATGCCGTACGCCCACCGGAAGCCGACCTGCGCGGAGAGCCCGAGCAACGGGCCGGCGAGCATGGCGCCGATCGGGAACGAGTTGGTGAACAGCGTGGTGGCCCGGCCGGGCTGCCCCGGCAACAGGTCCTGCACGTAGGCGATGGCGACGCCGGACACCGCGGCGATGAACAGCGCGTTGACCGGCTGCGCGAGCAGCAGGACCCCGACGCTCGACGCCCCGGCGGCGATCAGGTAGTAGACGACGCCGCAGCCGGCGCCGACCAGGATCAGCGCGCGCAGCCTGAACCGCGCGGTGAGCGCGCCCAGCCCCAGCATCAGCGGGATCTCCAGCGCCGCGCAGAGGCCCAGCACCAGACCCGCGTCCGCCGGGTCGCCGCGCAGGTCCCGGCCGATGAACAGCGGCAGCACCTGCACGCCGAGCGTCATCGGGCACTGCAACATGGTGAAGGTGACCACGGTCAGCGCCAGCCGCCACCGCGACGCCTCGGCCGGGAGGGCACCCCGCTCGTCGGCGGTCGGCCGGGGCGGCAGGGGGAGCTCCTTCAGCCGGGCCACGACCACGAGCGCGGCCAGCGCGTACATCGCGGCGGCGGTGGCGTAGAGCAGCCGGAAGCCGCCGCTCGAGAGCAGCACCGCGGCCAGCGGCGGCCCGGCGACCCAGGCCAGCGAGAAGACGGTACGCATGGCGCTGATGCCCAGCGCGGCCCGCCCGGGACTGTCCCGGTCGAGGAGTTGGCGGGCGTACGCGAACGACTGCGGGAACGTCGAGTTGGCGAACGCCATGGCGGTCACGGTCAGCGCCAGCAGGATCCAGTAGTCGCGGACGACCGCGATCAGGCCGGTGCCCACCACCCCGGCCAGCGCCGCCCCGATGAGCAGCCTGCGCCGGATCGGCCACCGGTCGGACAGGCGCCCGACGAGCGAGGCGACCACCACCCCGGACAGCGGCGCGACGACCAGGATCACGGTGACCCGCACCGGATCGGCCTGGACCTCGGTGTTGAGGAACAGCGACAGGAACGGCATGACCACGGCGACGGACAGGCCGACCGTGAGGAACAGCAGGGCCAGCGGCAGCAGCCGGAAGGGGCCGGCGCGCACCGCCGGCCGGGTGTCCAGAGCCATGCGGCGCACGCTACGCGCTGACCCCGCGCGGACCGAAGCGGTTTCCCGGCCCTGCGGGACCGGACGTTAAGAAGGGCCCCCGCCTATGCAAAAGGCGTTAAGCGGGGGCCCCGCCTTACCGCTCAGCCGGCGGCGGTGGGGGAGGGGGGCGCGCTGCTGCCGCGCGGTGCGGCGGGGGTCATCAGCGCGGCGATCTCCTTCTGGTCGGCGGGAGAGGGCAGGCCCCACTCCGGGCGGTAGCCGTACACCTGGTCCAGCGGGGTGGAGGCGGTCCGGCCGTCGACGATCTCGACGGAGTCGGTGCCGATCAGGCCGGGGTGCTCCACGCCGCACGCCTCGGCCACCTTGACCAGGTCGCGGCGCAACGTGCGGATGTAGTTGGCCGCCCGCACCGACTTGCGGGCCGGGTCGAGGCCCCGGGCCAGCCAGGCGTTCTGGGTCGCGACGCCGGTCGGGCAGGTGTCGGTGTGGCACTTCTGCGCCTGGATGCAGCCGATCGCCAGCATCGCCTCCCGGCCGACGTTGACCATGTCGGCGCCGAGCGCGAACGCGACCACCGCGTTGTCCGGCAGGCCGAGCTTGCCGGCCCCGACGAACACCACCTGCTCGTGCAGGCCGCGTTCGGCGAACGTCCGGTAGACGCGGGAGAAGCCCTGCTGGAACGGCAGCGACACCGAGTCGCTGAAGATCAGCGGGGCGGCGCCGGTGCCGCCCTCGCCGCCGTCCACGGTCACGAAGTCCACGCCCCGGCCGGTGTCGCGCATCAACGTGGTCAGCTCGTCCCAGAAACCCAGGTCGCCGACGGCGGACTTGATGCCGACCGGCAGGCCGGTCTCGGCGGCGAGCAGCTCCACCCAGTCCAGCAGGCTGTCACAGTCGGAGAACTCGGCGTGCCGCGACGGGCTGACGCAGTCCCGGCCCACCGGGATGCCCCGGGTGGCGGCGATCTCGGCGGAGACCTTCGCCGCCGGCAGCAGGCCGCCCAGGCTCGGCTTGGCGCCCTGGCTGAGCTTGATCTCCAGCGCCCGCACCGGCGCGCCCGCCACCAGGTCCTTGAGCCGGTCCAGGCTGAACCGGCCGTGCTCGTCCCGGCAGCCGAAGTAGGCGGTGCCGAGCTGGAGAACCAGCTCACCGCCGTGGCGGTGGTACGGCGACAGCCCGCCCTCGCCGGTGTTGTGCAGGCAGCCGGCGAGCGCGGCGCCCCGGTTCAACGCCTCGACCGCGTTGCCGGAGAGCGAACCGAAGCTCATCCCGGAGATGTTGACCACCGACTCCGGCCGGAACGCCCGCGCCCGCCCACGGGCCGCGCCCAGCACCTTGGCGCAGGGCAGCGCCACGTCGTGCCCGGCGGCGGGCGTCGACGGCGGCACGGCCCGGCCGAACGTGCGGTGCTTGACGATCGGGTAGCCGCGGGTGTGCTCGATGTCGTTGTCGGTACCGAACCCGAAGTAGTTGTTCTCCTGCTTCGCCGAGGCGTACACCCAGCGCCGCTGGTCGCGGGTGAAGGGCCGTTCCTCGTCGTTGCCGGCGACGATGTACTGGCGCAGCTCGGGTCCGATCGACTCGAGCAGGTAGCGGGCGCGGCCCAGGACGGGGAAGTTGCGCCGCAGCGCGTGGTCACGTTGCAGCAGGTCCCGTGCGGCGAGTGCGGCGACGGCGGCGACGGCGGTGGGTACGGCTCTTCTGGCCCAGCTCATCCCGCCTCTCTTTCCGCCCCGGCCGCCGGTCAAACTCGGCGGGAACCCGGCCGGCATGGGCGGTGCCGCGGAGGTGAGGCGGGGCATGGCCGCGCCCGGTGCGGGTAACGCTGCGCCATGGCGAAGTACACGAAGCCGGAACTGCGGGAGCGGCTCAAGGAGGAGATCAAGGCCGCCGACAAGGGCGGGCGGCCCGGGCAGTGGTCGGCCCGCAAGTCGCAACTGCTGACGAACGAGTACAAGAAACAGGGCGGCGGCTTCGAGGGGCCGAAGGACGCGCGGCAGCGCTCCCTGCAACGGTGGGGCGGCGAGCGGTGGCAGACCCGATCGGGTGGCACGCGCGCGCGACACGACGGCGAAACCGAGCGTTACCTGCCCAAACAGGCATGGGAGGAGCTGTCGGAGTCCGACCGGCGCGCCACCGACACCCGCAAGCGTCGCGCCTCCCGCTCCGGCCGGCAGTACGTGTCGAACACCGGCCCGGCGAAGCGGGCGCGCCGGGACGCGACCGCCGCCGCGCGGGTGGACGAGCTGCCGGTGGCCGAGGGGGTCAAGCTGGTGCGGGGTCTCGACAAACGCCAGCTCGACGCGGCGTTGCGCCGGGAGCGCCGCGGCAAGGCCCGCCGCACGCTGATCCGGCGGCTGGAGTCGGAACTCGGTCGCCGCCGGTCAGCGTGAGCACGGCCTACCGGTGCGGCCGCTGCGGTACGCGGGGCAGCACGAACGGCGGCCCGGAGTAGATGAGGTCGGCCTTCAACTCCTGGTACGACCGCTTCGGCTGGTAGTTCTCGTCGTACACGGTGGCCAGGCCCTCCGGCGGGTCGGAGAACGCGCCCGGCACCCAGGAGTGCTTGTCGGTGAAGCCCCAGAGCGTGAACGACAGGCAGTGCCGTTCGGCCAGGCAGGCCCGCAGCAGCGTGCTGAAGTTGGCCGCGGACGCCTGGAGGCGCGGGTTGATCTCGGCGGAGTCACCGGCCTGGACGCCGTCGGTCATCTGGCTGCGCACGTCGACCTCGGTGAACGCGGTCGCCAGCCCCAGGCCGGCGAACTTCCGCAGCGCGGCGACGACCTGGAGGGTGTCGTAGTTGCCGTACTGGGTGCCCAGGTGGCCCTGGCTGCCGACGCCGTCGATCGGCACGCCCCGGGCCCGCAGGTCCCGCGCCATCTCGTAGACGAACTGCGTCTTGTCGTCGGCGGGGTTGCCGGAGCCGAACGCCTCGATGTTGTAGTCGTTGTAGAACAGCAGCGCCTTCGGGTCGGCGGCGCGGGCCCAGCGGAACGCGTCCGCGACGTAGCCGGGGCCGAGGTGTTCGGCCCAGAAACCCTTGTAGTGCAGGGTGGACGGGGTGTCCCAGGGGTCGCTGACCGCCTCGTTCACCACGTCCCACTGCCAGATCTGGCCCTTGAAGTGCCGGACCACGGCGGTGATGTGGTCGCGCAGGATCCGGCGCAGCTCGGCGGTGTCGATCGAGCCGTCCGCGACGCCGCTGGTCAGCCATGTCGGTAGCTGGTTGTGCCAGACCAGCACATGGCCGCGGACCCGCTGGTGGTGCTGGCGGGCGAAGGCGACCAGCTCGTCGGCCGGACCCCAGTTGTAGGTGCCCCGGGTGGGTTCCAGGCTCTCCCACTTCATCACGTTCTCGGCGGTGACGGTGGAGAACTCGGAGCCGGCCAGCTCGCGGTAGCGCGGCTCGGCGGCGTTGCCCAGGGTGTCCATGTCGACCGCGGTGCCCACGTACAGGCCGTGGCGTTTGGCTAGGTCGCGCAGGCTCTGCGCGGTCGGGTCGTACGGTTTGCCGGCGGTGGCGGGGGCGACGTTCAGGGCGGCGGCGGTCGCGACGGCGACGACGCCGGCGGCGATCCAGCGGCTCGGCTTCATGGGTGCCTTCCGGTAAGCGTGGCGAAACTTCCGGGAACATTTCCGAAACTCGATCGGCACGTTACGACGGGTGACGTGCTCACGTCAATCAATTCGTCGGCCCGAAACCTTGACATGTCGCGTTGTTAACGCAAACATCGATACTCATCTGTCTAAGGGGGTCGTTCGCGTGGACGAGATGACGTGCAGCAGGCCGACACGCCGGTTGCTTGTCGCGCTGGTGGCCGTGGTGACCGCGCTCGTGGGCGTCGTCGTCGCGTCGTCGTCGCCGGCCGCCGCCGCCACCGACGGGTTCCGGGGCATGAACTGGGCCGTGCTCGGTGACAACTTCAGCACCGGGCCCCTCGTCGTGCAGGGCCTCAGCTCGTCCGACAGCAACGCGACGGTGCGGGCCAAGGCCAACGCCCTCTACGACGACATGGCCGCCACCATGGGGGTCAACACCGTCCGGCTGCCCATCAACACCCACACGGTGGGGACGGCGTGGTGGGAGGCGTACCGGGGCGCCATCGACGCCGCGACCGCCCGCGGGTTCAAGGTCATCCTCGCCTACTGGGAGGACGGCGCCGCCTCCGGCGGCCGGATCACCAACCTCGCCGCGTGGAACGCGATGTGGTCCACCGTGACCAACACGTACGGGGCGAACCCCAACGTCTACTTCGAGCCGATGAACGAGCCGCACGGCTACAGCTCGGCGGAGTGGCGCAACGTCGCGGCCGACTGGCTCAGCTACCACTACTCGGCGGTGCCCGGCCGGGTGCTCATCGGCGGCACCGGCTTCAGCCAGGACCTGCGGGACATCTGCAACGATTCCCGCTTCAACGCGACGCTGCTCTCGTTCCACTACTACGCGTTCTTCTACGGCGAGATGACCTACGACGCCTTCCGCAGCCACATCCAGACCCGCCTCGGCAACTGCGCCTCCCGCGCGGTCGCCACCGAGTTCGGCGCGCCGATGAACGACGGCCGCAACTACGCCGACGCGGGCAGCACCGACAACTTCGTGCGGTACATCCGCGCCATGGCCCAGGTCATGCGGGACAACCGGATGGGCGGCACCTACTGGCCCGCGCTCGGCGGCAAGCCCGGCACCATCGGGTACGACTGGTACTCGATGTACTCGCTCAGCGGCGGCGGCACCGACCTGAACCTGACCGTCCGCAACGCCTCCGGCGCCGACCGGATCCGCTACGGATGGGGCGACACCGTCGACGGCGGCACCACGACGCCGCCACCGACGACCGGAACGTTCTACCGGGTCACCGTGCGCCACAGCGGCAAGGCGATGGACG
Source organism: Micromonospora sp. WMMD975 (assembly GCF_029581215.1). Classification (NCBI taxonomy): domain Bacteria; kingdom Bacillati; phylum Actinomycetota; class Actinomycetes; order Micromonosporales; family Micromonosporaceae; genus Micromonospora; species Micromonospora sp. WMMD975. The sequence continues at coordinate 2,745,847 of NZ_CP120739.1, read as the reverse complement.
TCCAGTCGCCCAACACCGACAACGGCGCCCGCGTCGGCCAGTACACCTACAACGGCAACCCGTGGCAGCAGTGGCAGTTCGCCGACGCCGGCAGCGGCTACTGGCGTCTGGTCAGCCGCAACAGCGGGAAGTGCCTCGACGTGGTGGGCGCGTCCACCGCCGACGGCGCCGAGCTGATCCAGTACACCTGCGGCGGCGGCGCGAACCAGCAGTTCCAGATGGTCGCCAACGGCGGGTGGTTCCAGCTCCGGGCGCGACACAGCGGCAAGTGCGTGGACGTGCCGGCCCTGTCGACCGCGGACGGCGTGGTGCTCAAGCAGTACACGTGCAACGCCGGCGCCAACCAGCAGTGGTCACGCGCGGCTGTCTAGTCGAGCGACCGGCAGGAGGCCCGCACCACCAGCTCGGTGGGCAGCCGGATGTGCGCGTCGCGGTCGACGCCGGCGATCAGGTCGATCAGCAGGCGCAGCGCCTCGGCGCCCATGCGTTGCAGTGGTTGCCGGATCGTGGTCAGCGGCGGGTTGACGAGCGACGACTCCGGGACGTTGTCGAAGCCGATCACCGACAGGTCGTCCGGCACCGGGATGCCCATGGTGCGGGCGACGTCGAGCGTGGAGATCGCCGACAGGTCGTTGCCGGCGAAGATGGCGGTCGGCCGGTCGGGGAGCGCGAGCAGCTCGGCCGCCGTGCCGGCGGCGCCCTCGATCCGGAAGCCACCGACGCGCACGAGCCGCTCGTCGACCGCGACGCCCGCGTCCGCCATGGCCTGCCGGTAACCCGCCTCCCGCAGGCGGGCCGACTCCAGGTCGGGTCGACCGCTGATGTGCCCGATCCGGCGGTGGCCGAGGGAGAGCAGGTAGTTGGTCGCGAGCACGGCCCCGGCGAAGTTGTCCGAGTCGACGGTGGGCAGGCCGGACGGGCCGGTGTGCGGGTCGACGGCCACCACGTTGAAGCCGTGCTTGGTCTCGACCACGGTCGGCGTCACGATCACGGCGCCGTCGATGAGCGTCCCGGACAGGCGGGCCAGGGAGCGCCGTTCCCAGCCGACGGCGGCGGCCTCGCCGTCGCCGCTGGAGTAGGCGAGCAGTTGGTAGCCGCTGCCGGCGACCTCCCGGGAGGCGCCCTTCAGCAACTCGGTGGAGAACGGCTCGAACTCCGCGACCAGGATGCCCAGGACGTGCGTGCGGTGGCTGCGCAGGCTCTGCGCACCGAGGTCGGCCTCGTACCCGAGATCGCGGATGACCTGCTGCACGCGCTCGACGGTGGCTTGGGCGACGCCGTACCGGCCATTAACAACCTTTGATACGGTCGCCACCGAGACGCCGGCGGTACGTGCCACGTCGGACATCTTGACGCGCTGCGGGTAGGCCACGCCGACGATGATAGAGGGCGTCAGGGAGCGTGTCCCGACGGTGTCGAAAACGTTATCGATACCGATTGACTTCGAGTTACGTGGCTGTAACACTCCCCGTCAGGTAACCCGACTGTGGTCGAGGAGACAATCTCTATGGTGATGAAACGACGTGCCGGCGCGGTCCTGGCACTGTTTATGACCACCGCTCTCGTCGCCGCCGGATGCGGCGGCGGTGGCGAGGACGACGCGGACAAGGGTGGCGAGCTCTACAAGGACCCGGTGACGCTGACCTGGTGGCACAACGCCTCCCAGGACGGCCCCGGCAAGACCTACTGGGAGAAGGTCGCCAAGGACTTCTCCACCGCCCACCCGACCGTCACGATCGAGATCGAGGCGATCGAGACCAACCAGCTCCAGCGCACCCGGCTTCCCGCCGCGCTGTTGAGCAACGACCCGCCGGACATCTTCCAGGCGTGGGGCGGCGGCGAGATGCGCGAGCAGGTCGAGGCCGACTACCTCAAGGACGTGACCGACCAGGTCAAGGACGAGGTCGGCGACATCGGCAGCGCGGCGGAGATCTGGCAGGTGAACGGCAAGCAGTACGGCCTGCCGTTCCGGATGGGCATCGAAGGCGTCTGGTACAACAAGGACATGTTCGCCCAGGCGGGCATCAGCGCGCCGCCGACCACCTTCGAGGAGCTCAACGAGGCGGTCACCAAGCTCAAGGCCATCAACGTCATCCCGATCGCCCTGGGCGCGGGCGACAAGTGGCCGGCCGCCCACTGGTGGTACAACTTCGCGCTGCGCGCCTGCTCGGTCGACACGCTGAAGAAGGCGTCCACCGACCGCAACTTCGACGACCCGTGCTTCGTGAAGGCCGGCCAGGACCTGAAGGCCTTCATCGACACCAAGCCGTTCCAGAACAACTTCATCGCCACGCCGGGGCAGAACGACCCGACCAGCGCCAACGGCCTGCTGGCCAACGGCAAGGCCGCGATGGAGCTGATGGGCGACTGGAACCGCGGCACGCTCGACACCGTCGCCACGGACAAGGAGAAGCTGGCCAAGTTCCTCGGCTGGTTCCCGGTGCCGGCGATCTCCGGTTCGGCGGGTGACCCGAAGGCGGCCCTCGGCGGCGGCGACGGTTTCTCCTGCGCCAAGAACGCTCCGGCCGAGTGCGTCGAGTTCCTCAAGTACCTGGTCAGCGACGAGGTGCAGAAGGGCTACGCGGCGACCGGCACCGGCCTGCCGGTGGTCAAGGCCGCGGCGGACGGGGTGAGCGATCCGGCCCTGAAGTCGATCCTGACCGCCACGTCCGAGGCCACCTACGTGCAGCTCTGGCTGGACACCGCCTTCGGCAGCACGGTCGGCACCGCGATGAACGACGCCATCATCGCCATCTTCGCCGGCAACGGCACGCCGGAGAAGGTCGTCGACGCCATGAAGGCGGCCGCGAGCAAGTGACCTCCACCGACCAGACCCGGTTCCCCGCCGGCGGCGTCTCCGCGCCGCCGGCGGGCCTCCGGCCCGCCGCACGCCCGTCCAACCGCCGGGCGCAGACCCGGCGCAAGTGGTACGAGATCATCGGGCTGACCACGCCGGCGCTGATCATCTACGTGATGTTCGTGCTGGTGCCGATCGGCTTCGCGTTCTACTACAGCCTCTTCCGGTGGCGCGGGGTGGGCCCACCCACCGAGTACATCGGTTTCAAGAACTACACCCTGGCCTTCCAGGACCCGATCTTCCTCGACGCGCTGCGCAACAACGCCATCGTGGTGTTCGGCTCGCTGCTGATCCAGGGGCCGGTCGCGCTCGGCGTCGCGCTGCTGCTCAACCGCCGCTTCCGCGGGCGCTCCGCGTTCCGCCTGCTGGCCTTCGTGCCCTACGTGCTCGCCGAGGTCACCGTCGGCATCATGTGGAAGCTGATCCTCACCGGCGACGGCACCGTCGACGTGCTACTGCGGTCGGTCGGCCTGGGCGGCCTGGTGCAGGCGTGGCTGGCCGACCTCGACGTGGTCATCTGGACGCTGCTCGCCGTCCTCACCTGGAAGTACGTCGGCTTCGCCATCATCCTCCTGCTCGCCGGCCTGTCCAACGTGCCGGACGAGCTGACCGAGGCCGCCGCGATCGACGGCGCGAGCTGGTGGCAGATCCAGCGCCACATCACCCTGCCGCTGCTCGGCCCGACGATCCGGATCTGGATGTTCCTGTCCATGATCGGCTCGTTGCAGGTCTTCGACGTGGTCTGGGTGACCTCCGTGCCCGCGGTGCGGTCCCTCGGCGCGTCGGCCACCATGGCGACGTACATGGTGGACAACGGGTTCTTCGCCCGGCTCTGGGGCTACGGCAACGCGATTGCCGTGATCCTGTTCGTCATCTCCTTCGTCGCGGCGCTGCTGTTCCAGCGTTTCCTGCTCCGTCGGGACATCGAGGGCGCCATCACGAGAAGGGCGAACTGACGTGAGCGCTAACACCGTCGTCTCCCGGCCCGCCGGCCGCCGTCCGCTGTCCTGGGGCACCCCGCTGACGTACGCGCTCGCGCTCGCGGTCGCGGCCGTGTCGATCGCGCCGATCGTCTACGTCATCATCGGCGGTTTCCGCACCACGCCGCAGATCGTGGCGGATCCGGCCGGCCTGCCCGACCCCTGGGTCTGGGACAACTACTCCCGGGTGCTCACCCAGAGCGACTTCTGGCGGCAGGCGTTCAACAGCGCGGTGATCGCGCTCGGCACCACGCTCGGTGTCGTGGTGCTCGGCCTCTGCGCCGCGTTCGTGATCGCCCGCTACACCTTCCGCGGCCGGGAGGCGTTGCACACGTTCTTCACGCTCGGCCTGCTCTTCCCGGCCGGCGCGGCCATCCTGCCGCTCTACCTGATGCTGCGGGACCTGAACCTGATCAACTCCTACTACGCGGTGATCCTGCCGCAGGTCGCGTTCTCGCTGCCGATCACGATCGTCATCCTGCGGCCGTTCCTGTCCGCCATCCCGCGGGAGTTGGAGGACGCCGCCGCGATCGACGGCGCGGACCGCCTCGGGTTCCTCTGGCGGATCGTGCTGCCGCTGTCCCGACCGGCGCTCGTCACCGTCGGCATCCTCGCGTTCGTGGCGAGCTGGAACGCGTTCCTGCTGCCGCTGCTCGTCCTCGGCGACGTCAACCTGCACACCCTGCCGCTGGGCGTGCAGAACTTCTCCAGCCAGTACACCACCGACACCGCCGGCGTCCTCGCCTTCACCTCGCTGGCAATGCTGCCGGCGCTGCTCTTCTTCACGCTCGCCGAGAAGCAGATCGTCGGCGGTCTCCAGGGCGCGGTCAAGGGCTGAGCGGCAGCGGTCAGCGCACAACACAGGGAAAGGCACACCATGACAGAGGTCCACGCGGTGGTGGGCGGGCCGGTGCCGGCCCAGGCAGGTCCGGATCACGACCGGCGGGACGCACCGGCCGGTGAGGCCCGCGTCCGGGAGTTGCTCGGCCGGATGACGATCGAGGAGAAGGTCGCGCAGCTCGTCGGGTTCTGGGAGAAGGAGGACGGCGAGGCGGTCGCGCCCCTGCAGGGCGAGTTCGCCGACAGCGGCCGACTCGAGGACTTCTCCCGGCACGGGCTCGGTCACCTCACCCGCGCCTACGGCACCCGCCCGGTTGACGCCGCCGCCCGGGCGGCGTGGTTGTGGAAGTTCCAGCGGGACCTGGTGACCGGCACCCGGCTGGGCATCCCGGCGCTCGTCCACGAGGAGTGCCTGACCGGCCTGTCGGCGTGGAAGGCGGCCACGTTCCCCACGCCGCTGGCCTGGGGCGCCGCGTTCGACCCCGATCTGGTGACCGAGATGGCGGCGGCGATCGGGGCGTCGATGCGGGCGCTCGGCATCCACCAGGGCCTGTCCCCGGTGCTGGACGTGATCCGGGATCCGCGCTGGGGCCGGGTCGACGAGTGCATCGCCGAGGACCCCTACCTGGTCGGCACCATCGGCACGTCGTACGTGCGGGGCCTCCAGTCGCAGGGGGTGCACGCGACGTTGAAGCACTTCGCCGGCTATTCCGCCTCCCGGGCCGGGCGCAACTTCGCCCCGGTCCACGCCGGCCCCCGCGAGATGGCCGACGTGCTGCTGCCGCCGTTCGAGATGGCGATCCTCGACGGCGACGCGCGCAGCGTCATGCACTCCTACGCAGAGGTCGACGGCGTGCCGGTGGCGGCCGACCCGGCGATGCTGACCGGCGTGCTGCGGGACCGGTGGGGCTTCGACGGCACGGTGGTGGCCGACTACTTCGGGGTGGCCTTCCTGAACCTGCTGCACCACGTCGCGGCCGACAACGCGGACGCGGCAGCGCAGGCGCTGGCCGCGGGCCTGGACATCGAGCTGCCGACCGGCGACGCCTACCTGACGCTGCCGGCGTCGGTGCGGGCCGGAGTGGTCGACGAGACGCTCGTCGACCGGGCGGTGCTGCGGATCCTGCGCCAGAAGCTGGAGCTGGGGCTGCTCGACGCCACGTTCACCGAGGAGCCGCCCGGCGCGATCGACCTCGACCCGCCGGAGCACCGGGCGATCGCCCGCCGCCTCGCCGAGGAGTCGGTCGTCCTGGTCGGCAACGACGGCGTCCTCCCGCTGCCCGCGGGTCGGCGGGTGGCGGTCGTCGGTCCGAACGCCGACCGGCAGGGCGCGCTGTTCGGGTGCTACTCCTTCCTCAACCACGTGCTCGTCCAGCACCCCGGCGTGGAGACCGGCATCGAGGTGCCGACCGTCCTCGACGCGGTGCGGGGCGAGTTCGGCGCCGACCACGTCACCTGGGCCGGGGGCTGCGACGTGGACAGCGACGACCGGTCCGGTTTCGACGAGGCGGTCGCCACGGCGTCCGCCGCCGACGTCGCCGTCCTGGTCGTCGGCGACCACGCCGGCCTCTTCGGGCGCGGCACGGTCGGGGAGGGCTGCGACCGGGACGACCTGGAGCTGCCCGGCGTCCAGCGGGAGCTGGTCGAGGCGGTCCTGGCCACGGACACTCCGGTGGTCCTGGTGCTGCTCACCGGCCGGCCCTACGCGGTCGGCTGGGCGTTGTCCCGGTGCGCGGCAGTGGTGCAGACGTTCTTCCCCGGCGAGGAGGGCGCCGGCGCGATCGCCGGGGTGCTGTCGGGGCGGGTCAACCCGTCGGGCCGGTTGCCGGTGAGCCTGCCCGGCTCGGCCGGCGCGCAGCCGTACTCGTATCTGCACCCGACGCTCGGCGAGGGCAGCAACGGCACCAACCTACCGGCGACGCCGGTGGCGTCGTTCGGTCACGGCCTGTCGTACACGACGTTCGCGCACTCCGACCTCACCGTGCCGGCCACCGTGCCGGCCGACGGGGCGCTGCGCGTGACGGTGCGGGTGACGAACACCGGGGCGGTCGCCGGCGACGACGTGGTCCAGCTCTACGGCCGCGACGTGGTGGCCTCGGTGACCCGGCCGGTGGCGCAGCTGCTGGGCTACCAGCGGGTGCGCCTGGAGCCGGGGCAGTCGGTGACCGTCGAGCTGACGGTGCCCACCACCCGCCTGGCCTTCTCCGACCGCACGCTCACCCGGGTGGTGGAGCCCGGCGACGTCGAGCTGTGGGTGGGCACGAGCGTCCGGCAGGACACGCAGGCGTCGACCACGCTCGTCGGCGACGTCGTCGAGGTCACCAACGCTTCTCCGCGCTGGACGACCACGAAGCTGGGCTGACGTCCGTCCGCCGGCCGTCTCGGGGCGGCCGGCGGACCCTCGTTCCCTGAGCGGTTTAGCGGCATATCGGCCATATGGCCCGTTTTGTCTCCGTAGGCTCCTGGGTGTCAGCCGGCGCCGGCCCTCAAGGGATGCGTGAGTCACCGTGAACGACGCGGACACCATGGTCCTGCCCCGGCTCGGGTCGGCCGAGGTCGGCGTCGAGGACCCGTGGGGTGAGGACGGGCCGCCCCGTCCGCGCCGGTCCACCGCCCGCGCCGCGGCCCGCGCCGCCCGGTGGCGGGTGGCCGCGTGGCTGCTGCCGGCGCTGCTGATGGGCGGCCTCGGCGGCGCCGGGCTCGGGACCGCGGGGCCGCGGGCCGGGGAGGCGGCCACCTGGCGCGCCGCCACGTCGCCGTGGCCCGACGCGCTGGGCGGTGGTCCGGTCCCGCTCGTGCCGTACCACCTGCTGATGCGTGGTTGGGCGGCGCTCTTCGGCGCCGACCCCGTCGCCCTGCGCGTACCCTCGCTGCTGGCGATGGTCGGGGCCGCCGCGCTCGTCGGCGCGCTTGCCGCCCGGATGTTCGCGCCCGGCACCGGCGTGCTGGCCGGCGTGCTCCTCGCGGCGCTGCCCGTCTCGGCGCGGTGCGCGCGCGAGGCCCAGCCGTACGCCCTGGCGGTGTTCGCGGCCGTGCTCGCCACCTGGCTGCTGCTGCCGGTCCTGGACCGGCCGCGCGCGCGCCGGCTCGCCGCCTACGCCGGCGCGGTGGTCCTGCTCGGCCTGTGCCAGGTCGGCGCGTTGCTGCTGCTCGCCGGCCACGGCTGGGTGGTGTTCGCCTTCCGTCGCCGCGCCGCCGGCCGGTGGCTGGCCGCCGCGGCGCCGGGGGTGCTCGCGGTCGCCGCGCTGGTCGGGTCCGGGGTGCGCGCCGACGGGCTGTTCCCGCCGGGCGTGCGGATCGATCCGGCCGCGCTGGCGGCGACGCCCCGGGAGCTGTTCGGCGCCGCCGCGCTCGGCGCGACGCTCGCCGGCCTGGCCCTGTTCAGCCTTCCCCTCCGGTACGCCGCCGCGATCTGCACCGCGTGGGCGCTGGTGCCGGCGCTCGGCCTGCTCGTCGTCGCCCGGGCGGCCCCGGTCTGGTCGCCGGACGCCCTGCTCTTCACGGTGCCGGCCTGGGCGGTGCTCGGCGCGGTCGCCCTGGCCCGGCTGCGCCCCGGGGCGGCCTCCTCCTGACGGCCGAACGGTCCGGATGCGGCTGATCGCCCACTTTGGTGGTTATTGCCGGCTTAGCATCGGTCGGGGTTCCGGGCGAGCCCGATGCAGACCATGGGGGAAACGTTGGCCGTCGCCGCCGATTCACGCCTGTCCCGCGCCGCGACGCCGAGGGCGCCGGGGCCACCGCCGGTCGGTCCGCCGCCGGCCGCGCCGCCCGGACCGGCCGGCCGGCCGGCGCCGGAGCGCCGGCAGCGCAACATCCGGGCCCGCCTCGCGTACGCGCGCTGCGGCGCCGTCGCCGGGCCGCTGCGCCCACCCCGCCACCCCGACGCGACGGTGCAACTGCGCCCGGCCGCCTCGGTCGCCGCGCGGCTGGTGCTGACCCTGCTGGTGCTCGTCAACAGCGCCGCCGGCCTGCTCCTCGTCGGCTGGCTGCTGCTGCCGCGGCACGTGCCCGGCCCGGGGGTGATCGGGCTCGGCGGCTGGTCGACGGTCGCCGCCCGGCTGGCGTTCTGCGTGGTCGTCGGCATCGAGCTGATCCGGCTGGCGCAGAACCTGGTGGTGTGGGTGTTCGCCTTCCACGCCAAGGATCCGGTGCCCGTCGATCCGCCGGTCGGCCTGCGGGTGGCCCTGCTCACCACCATCGTGCCGAGCCGGGAGCCGCTCGCCGTCGCGGAGCGCACGCTGCGCCGGCTCCGGGAGATCGTCTACTGCGGACAGGTCGACGTGTGGATCCTCGACGAGGGTGACGACCCGGCGGTGCGGGCGATGGCGGCGCGGCTGGGCGTCCGCCACTTCAGCCGCCGGGGCCGGCCGGAGTACAACCAGCCGCGCGGGGAGTTCCGGGCCCGGACCAAGTCCGGCAACCACAACGCCTGGCGGGCCGAGCACGAGCACCGCTACGACGTGGTCGCCAACGTCGACCCGGACCACGTGCCGCTGCCCCACTTCCTGGAACGCACGCTCGGCTATTTCCGCGACCCCGACGTGGCGTTCGTGGTGACCCCCCAGGTGTACGGCAACATGCACCAGAACTTCGTCGCCCACGGCGCCTCGGTGCAGCAGTACCTCTACAACGGCCTGATCGCCCGGGGCGGCAACGGGCTGGACGCGCCGCTGCTCACCGGCACCGGCCACCTCTACCGCCCGGCGGCGTGGCGGACCATCGGCGGCTACCAGGACTCGATCATCGAGGACCACCTGACGAGCATCCGGATCCACGCGGCCGTCAACCCGGCCACCGGCCGCCGGTGGAAGGGCGTCTACACCCCGGACGTGGTGGCGCTGGGGGAGGGCCCGACCTCCTGGGCCGACTACTTCAACCAGCAGCGACGCTGGGCGGCCGGCGTCTGCGAGATCCTGCTCCGGCGGAACCTGCGCGCCCCGCGCGAGTTGCCGTCGCGCCGCCGCTGGCAGTACCGCCTGCTCCAGTTCTACTACCCGAGCGTCGCGGTCAGCCTGCTGCTGGGCAACGCCGCCACCGCGCTGTACCTGCTCACCGGCGTCGAGGCGGGCCGGCTCGACCCGCGAATGTGGGCGACGCTGTGGGGAGCGACGATCGGCACCTGGTTCCTGCTCTGGCTGTGGTTGCGCCGCTTCAACATCGCGCCGCACGAACGGGAGGAGGTCGGCATGGTCGGTATGGCGCTGGCGCTGTTCGCCGGGCCGGTCTACCTGGCCGCCGCGGCCGGCGCGGTGCTGCGCCGCCGGCTCGGCTTCGTGGTCACCGCCAAGGGGTCGCTGCGCACCGCGGAGTCGCTGCGCACCTTCCGGCTGCACCTGTGCTGGGCGGGCGCGTCCGCCGGTCTGCTCGCGGCGAGCTTCGCGTTCGACCACGGCCACCCGCTGCTGCGGGTGTGGCCGGCGCTGACGCTCGTCACCGGTCTCGCCCCACCGCTGATCGCCTGGGCGGAGAACGTGCGCTCCCGGCGGGACGACCCGCCGGGGTCGTCGGCGCCGACCGGCGGGGGTGCGCCGTGCTGAGGCTGAGCGTGCCCCGGGTGGGCCTGGCGCTGGCCGGCGCGCTGCTGTTGGCGTACGCCTTCGTGGTGGCGCCCGGCGTGTGGCGCGGCCCGGGCGCGGACGTACCGGACCGGCGCGCCGGGGGAACCGCGCCGGAGGCGGTGGCGACGGCCGACGCCCCGGCGGCGGCCACGACCGGTCCCGCCGGCGTGTTCCCGCCGGCCGGCCGGACGTTCGTCGGGGTGATGACCGAGAAGGGACCGTACGACCTGACCGCCGTGGACCGGTTCGCCGACGCCGCCGGGCGGGCGCCGCAGGTGATGCTCTTCAGCGCCGGCTGGGCGTCCGCCGCCTTCGACCGGAGCCTGTTCGACCGGATCGCCGAGCGGCACATGATGCCGATGCTGGGCTGGGAGCCGTGGGACCACGCGGTGGACGTCGCGGCCCGGGACACCGGCCTGCCGGCCCGCCAGGTCGACCGGCTCCGCTCCACCCAGCCGGACTACCGGCTGGCCCGCATCGCCGCCGGTGACTTCGACGGCTACCTGCGGTCGTGGGCCGAGGGCGTGCGGTCGCTCGGCTATCCGGTGGCGATCCGGTTCGCGCACGAGATGAACGGCGACTGGTACCCGTGGTGCGAGCGGGCCAACGGCAACCACCCGGGCGACTACGTGCGCGCCTGGCGGCACGTGCACGACGTCTTCACCGCCGCCGGGGCCACGAACGTGACCTGGGTGTGGAGCCCGAACGCGCGGTGGGACAAGACCACCGCCGGGCTGACCGGGCTCTACCCGGGCGACGACTACGTCGACTGGGTCGGCGTCACCGGCTACTACGGCATGGGCGCGTTCACCACGTCCTACTCGACCTTCGATGAGATCTTCGGGCCGACCATCGCCGAGATCCGCGCCGTGACGCGCCGGCCGCTCGTCGTCACCGAGACCGGCGCCGCGGACACCGGCGGGCGCAAGGCCCGGTGGATCCGGGACACGTTCGAGGCGCTGCCCCGCTATCCGTACCTGATCGGGTTGATCTGGTTCGAGGTGGACAAGGAGCAGGACTGGCGCGTGGCCGGCTCGCCGGACGCCTCGGCGGCGTTCGCCGAGTCGGTCGCCGCCGACCGGTACGACGTGACCTGGTCACCGGCGATGCGGCCACGGACCGCGGCGGACTGACAGGCGCGGTCGTTTCGGTGGCGTCACCGCCCGGCGACACGTCCCGTCGTGCCGGTGACGACCTGGTGACGCGGCCTGCGGCAGGGTCGCGGCACGAGGACGGCACGGCGCGAGGGGGCGGCATGATCAGGACGATGCGTCGGCTTCGGGCGCGTCCCGGTTGCGCGCCGGCGGTGGGTCCGGCCTGGGCGGACGTGGTCGGGCAGCTCCGCGCCCTCAGCGGCGGCCTGCGCCACGAGCTGCTCCGCGACGCCCTGGACCCGTACGGCTTCGTCGTGGTCACCGAGTGGACCGACGAGGCGGCGCTGCGCGCGTACCGGGACGGTCCGGTGGCGACGCGCCTGGCCGACCTGCTCCGGCCGCTGACCGACCCGGCCGGGCCGCCCGACTATCCGCTGCTGACCGAGACGGAGGAGGGCGCCGGCCCGGTCTACGTGGACGTGGAGTTGACCGTGCCGTGCGCCCGACTCGCCGAGTTCCACCGCGGCTACCCCGAGGTGGTGCGGCGGATGACCGCCGTGCCGGGCTACCGGCGCGAGCAACTGCTCCGCGAACCCGGCTCGGACACGCACCACATCGTCGCCGAGTGGGACGGCGCGGCCGAGTTCCTCGACTGGATCGCCGATCCGGCCCACGCCTCGGCGCAGGCCGGGCCGATCGCACCGTTCCTGCTGGACATCCGGCGCCGCCTCTTCCACGTCGTGCCCGACGGTGGGGACCGCCGACACCACACCACGGTCAGGGAGGCCGACGTGCAGAGGACAACTGACGTACTTGTCGTCGGGGCGGGCCCCACCGGGCTGACCGCCGCCGTCGAGCTGGCCCGCCGCGGCGTCGACTGCCAGGTGATCGAGAAGCTGGCGGCCCCGCCGGGCCAGGCCGACAAGGCGATCGGCGTGCACTGCCGCACCATGGAGATCTGGGAGGAGCAGGGCGTCGTCCGGGAGGCGATGGACGCCGGCATCTGGCTCACCGGCAACATGGTCTTCGTCAACGGCGTGCAGACCCACCGGATGAGCTGGGAGCTGCCCGGCCTGCCCTACGCCCACCTCGGCCTGCCGCAGTACGAGACCGAGCGGATCCTCACCGCCCGGCTCGCCACGCTCGGCGTCCGTCCGCGACGCGGCGCCGAGCTCGTCGACTTCACCCAGGACGCCGACGGCGTGACCGCCGCCGTCCGCACCGCCGACGGCGCCACCGAGACGGTACGGGCGGCGTACCTCGTCGGCTGCGACGGCGCGCACAGCCGGGTGCGCGAGCGGCTCGGGCTCACCTTCACCGGCGGGCTGGGCCGCTTCCCGCAACTGTTCATGCTCGTCGACGTCGACGTGGACTGGGACATGCCGGACGGGCACCTGCTGCGGTTCCTGCACACCACCGACGGGCAGATGGACGGGATGCTCGTCTGCGTGCCGCTGCGCGGCGAGCACCGCTACCGCATCGCCACCCTGGCCCCGCCCCGGTTCTTCGCCCAGACCGGTGGGCAGGACGCCCCGCCCGGGTTCAGCGAGGAACTCGCCTCACCGACCCTCGACGACGTGCAGGCCGCCCTCGACCGGCTCGCGCCGCCCGGCACCCGGGCGTCGAACCTGCGCTGGTCGTCGGTGTTCCGGATCAGCCACGGCATCGTCGACCGCTACCGCCACGGCCGGGTCTTCGTCGCCGGCGACGCCGCCCACCTGCACCCGCCGGCCGGCGGGCAGGGCATGAACACCGGCATCCAGGACGCCTGGAACCTGGCCTGGAAGCTGGCCCTGGCGGTACGCGGGCTCGCCGCGCCGGGGCTGCTCGACAGCTACGAGGCCGAGCGGCGCCCGGAGGGCGAGGAGATCGTCGGCCGGGCGGTGCGGCTGGCGGGCACCGAGGAACTGGACCGCGCCGATCTGGAACGGCAGTTCCGCCAGGAGATGTCGCTGCTGCTCAGCTACGCCGGCAGCCCGCTGGTCGGGGAGACCGTCGCGGACCCGGCCGCGCTCGGCGACGCGCCCCGGCCCGGCGACCGCGCGCCGGACGTCGAGGGCCTGCGCCGGCGCGGCGTCGGCCACCCGCTGCGGCTCCGGGACCTGACCCGGGGAACCCGGCACACGCTGCTGCTCTACGCCGACGCCACGGCCGGCGCGGCGGAGCTGGCCGGTCTCGCCGACCTCTGCGCCGACGCGCGTCGGCAGGCCGGCGGGGAGCTCGACGCGTACCTGCTGCTGGACCCGGACGTCGACGAGCCGCGACTGGCCGACCCGCCGGTGCTGCGCGACGCCGACCGCCGGTTCCGGGCCGGGTACGGCCTGGCCGGCACCGGGCTCTACCTGATCCGCCCGGACGGGCACGTCGGTTTCCGGGGCGCCCCGGTCGACGCCGACGCGCTCCGCAAGCACCTGGGCCTGGTGTTCGGCGGCGCCCGGTGAGCCGGGTCCGCACGGTCCTGGCGATGCGGACCCGGGAGGGCTGCGCGGAGCGTTTCGAGGCCGAGTGGCGCACCGCCGCCGAGGAGATCCGCACCCTGGACGGCTGCCTGCACCAGGACCTGGTCCGCGACGCCGACGACCCGCGCAGCTATCTGATCATCAGCGACTGGGCGGACCGGGAACGGTTGGACGCGTTCGGCCGCAGCGCGCACCGGGACCGGCTGCTGCGGGTGGTCCGCGAGCTGCGCGAGTCCGCCCAGCGGCACACATACCAGGTGCTGCACAGCGTGTCCGGCGAGCCGGGGGAGGAGGCCCGATGACCGAGGACGTCGTGCCCGCCGCCGAGCTGTACACGGACGCGTTCGCGGCCGACCCCTACCCGACCTTCGCCCGGCTGCGCGCGCACCGACCGGTCTGCCCGGTCGGCTCGCCGCGCTTCGACTCCTGGCTGATCACCCGGTTCGACGACGCGCGGGCGGCGCTCACCGACCCGCGCCTGTCCAAGGACCTCTACGGGCCCGACCAGCACTACCTGCGGATCTTCGGCCCGAACTCGGAGGGGTTGAACCGCAACATGCTCAACTCCGACCCGCCCGAGCACACCCGGCTGCGTCGGGTGGTGTCGCAGGCGTTCGCGCCGCGGCGGATCGAGGCGCTGCGCCCCCGGGTGGCCACGATCGTGGACCACCTGATCGACAAGATGATCCCGCGGGGCGAGGCGGACCTGATGCGCGAGTTCGCCATCCCGCTGCCGATGACTGTCATCTGCGAGCTGCTCGGCGTGCCGCCGGCCGACCACGACCGGGTGCTCGACTGGACCCAGGTCATCCGCACCTCGGGTTCCACCAGCCGGCCGCCCGCCGAGGAACGCGCCGCGGTGCAGGAGGCCCAGCTGCGGCTGCACCACTACCTGGCCGACCTGGTCCGGGCCAAGCGCGACGACCCGGCCGACGACATCATCGGCGCGCTCGTGGACGCCGTCGACCGGGACCGGACGCTGTCCGAGGCGGAGCTGGTCACCACCACCTTCCTGCTGCTGTTCGCCGGGCACCAGACCACCGCCGACTTCCTCGGCAACGCGGTGCTGGCGCTGCTCACCCACCCGGAACAACTCGACCTGCTGCGCACCACGCCGCGCCTGCTGCCCACCGCGATCGAGGAACTGCTGCGGTTCGACGGCCCGCTGCCGGTGGCCAGCCCGCGCATCGCCACCGAGGACCTCGACTACCACGGGGTACGCATCCCGCGCGGCGCCATCGTCGGGGTGGCGATCAACGCGGCCAACCACGACCCGGACCACTTCACCGACCCCGACCGGCTCGACCTGCGCCGGGTCCGGGGACCGCACCTGGGCTTCGGGCACGGCGTGCACTACTGCCTCGGCGTCTCGCTGGCCCGGATGGAGGCGCTGCTCGCGCTCTCCGCGCTGCTGCGCCGGCTGCCCGGGCTGCGCCTCGCCGTCCCGCCCGCCGAGGTGCGCCGGTTGCCCGCCGCCTCGCCGTTCCGCGGCCTGCTGGAACTGCCCGTCACCTTCTCCGTGCCGCACTCACCCAAGGAGCAGTCATGGTCTTCCGGAACGTGATCGTCTGCCACATGGTCCCCGGCAGCGACGAGGTCGTCGGCAACGTCTTCGGCCACTACGACCAGGTCACCCGCCCGCAGGACCTCGGGGTCGTCGGGCGCTACCTGCTCTCCCACCACGACCTCTACCTGCACGTGATCGAGCGGGAGCAGGACCCGCGGATCTCCGGGCAGACCCGCGGGCTGCCCGCGTTCCAGAAGATCGCCGAGGAGATCGGCCCGTACGTGACGCCGTACCCGCGGTACTGGAAGAACCCGTCGGACTCGGTGGCCAAGGAGTTCTACCACTGGACGCCCGCCGGCCAGCCACCGGCGGACACCACGCTCACCGTGATCGTCGGGCGGATCAAGCCGGGCGCCGAACCGGACGTGGCCCGGGTGTTCGGCGAGTCCGACGCCGGGTCGCTCCCGACCGACCTGGGCGTCACCGGCCGCTGGCTCTACTCGATCGACGACGTCTACGTCCACCTGCTGGAGCAGGAGTCGTCGGCCGCCGAGGCCACCCGCGACCAGCACGCCGCCAAGCCGGCCTTCGGCAAGGTGATGCAGGACCTCGGCCCGTACGTCGAGCCGTACCGGCCGGATCTCTGCCGCGGCCCGCAGGACCAGGTGGCAACCGTCTTCTACCGCTGGCGCGCCCAGGACTGAGCGTCGCCGGAGGTTTACACGCCGGTGACGGTGTGTCAGCCTCTGGGCGCGCTCCCACGATCGCCGGTGGTCGGCATCCCCGGGGGCCGGAGGGCGGTGCGTCGTGGCGGCGCCGGTGGACGTCGAGCTGGTGACGGCCGCGCGCCGGGGCGACCGGGGCGCGCTCGCCGCGCTGCTCGCCGCGCACCTGTCGCTCGTGTACCGCGTGGTCGGACGCGCGCTCGCCGGGCACGCGGACGTCGACGACGTGACCCAGGAGGTCATGCTGCGGGTGGTCGAGCGGCTGCCCGCGCTTCGCGACCCGGAACGCTTCCGGGCCTGGCTGGTCACCATCGCCATCCGTCAGGTCCGGGAACACGCCCGCCGGCGGGCCGCGTCCCGGCAGGTGCCGCTGGATCCGTCCGCGGAGCCGCCGGACCCGGCCGCGGACGTGGCCGGCGCGGCGCTGGCCGGGGTGGGCCGGGACGCGGAGCGGCGGGACGTGCACTGCGCCGTCGAGTGGCTCGACCCCGACGACCGCGAGGTGCTCGCCCTGTGGTGGCGGGAGCTGAACGGCGAGCTCAACCGCGCCGACCTGGCCGCGGCGCTGGCGGTCGGCCCGGCCCACGCGGCGGTCCGGATCCAGCGGATGCGCACCCGTCTGGCGCAGGCGTACACCGTGCTGGGCGCGTGGCGGGCCACGCCGCGCTGCCCGGAGTTGGCCCTCGCCGCGCGGGGCTGGGACGGTGCGCTCGCCCCGCTCTGGCGCAAGCGGCTGGGCCGGCACGTGCTTGCCTGCCCGCGCTGCCTCGCGGCCGGCGGACATCGGGCCGGGCCGGAGCAGGCGCGGCCGGTGCCTGCCGGGCCGGCGGCCCCGGCCGGGCGGCGCGCCGCGGTCGGGGTCCGGCCGGCCGGGACCGGCGCCGGCCCGACCGCCTTCTGGGAAATCCGCGGAAACCCGTTGTCGCGGTCGCGGTGGGCCCGTCTGTGTGCTGACGGGTCGCCGGGCAGCACCCGTTCCGGGCACCGCTCCCCGCCGCGAGGGCCGCCGCCAGCGATGGCGGTGCCGGTGGGGGCGACCACACCGCATCCGCACCGAACCCGGGAGAACCGTGAGACATCTCGTCCGACGACAGACGGCGGCCGTACTGGCCGTCCTCGTCACCACCGCCATCGCCGCCGTGGGCGTCGTCACCGCCCGCCCGTCCCAGGCCGCCGCGGGCTGCCAGGTCGACTACCGGGTCACCGCGCAGTGGCCCGGCGGTTTCAGCGCGGCCATCACCATCCGCAACCTCGGTGACACGCTCACCGGCTGGCGTCTCGGCTGGACGTTCCCGGCCGGGCAGACCGTCGCGCAGTCGTGGGGCTTCACCGCCACGTCGTCCGGCGCGGCCGTGGTCGCCACGAACGTCGACTGGAACGCGACCATCGCCGCCGGCGCGAGTGTCGACGTCGGCTTCAACGGCGTGTCCAGCGGCACCACCAACCCGAGCCCGACCGCGTTCACGCTCAACGGCGTGGCCTGCGGCGACTCGTCCACCCCCACACCGACATCCACCCCGACCTCCGGGCCGACCACTGCGCCGCCGACCACTGCGCCGCCGACCACTGCGCCGCCGACCACTGCGCCGCCGACCACCCCGCCGCCGACCACCCCGCCGGCCGGCAGGCCGACCGTGGCCGCGGACGGCAGCGGCAGCTACCGCACCGTGCAGGAGGCGGTGGACGCGGTGCCGGCCAACAACACCACCCGGCGGGTCATCACCATCAAGCCCGGCACCTACCGGCAGGTGGTGCGCGTGCCGTCGAACAAGCCGAACATCACCTTCCAGGGCCTCGGCTCGTCCCCGTCGAACACGGTGCTCGTGTTCAACAACTCCGCGGGCAGCAACGGCACCTTCGCCAGCGCCAGCGTGTTCGTCGACGGCGCGAACTTCGTCGCGGAGAACCTGACCATCGCCAACGACTACGTCGAGAACAACACGACAGTCGACCAGCAGGCCGTCGCGCTGCACCTCAACGCCGACCGGGCCGTGCTGCGCAACGTGCGGCTCCTCGGTGACCAGGACACCTTCCTGGTCAACGTGCGCACCCGCGCCTACGTGGTCGACTCCTACATCGAGGGCACCGTCGACTTCATCTTCGGCGACGGCACCGTCGTCATCCACGCCTCCACCATCCACGAGAAGCGTTCCACCGGCGCCCCCATCACCGCCGCCCGGACCGACCCCGCCAAGCCCTACGGATTCCTGATCTACCGGTCCACCATCACCGGCACCGGCAGCAACAACACCACGCTCGGCCGCCCCTGGGGCCAGGGCGCCCAGGTGCTCTACCGCGAGTCCACGCTCAGCAACACCATCAAGACCAGCCAGCCATGGACCGACATGAGCGGCAACACCTGGCAGAACGCCCGCTTCTCCGAATACCGCAACACCGGCCCCGGCGCGACCGTCAACGGCAACCGCCCCCAGATGAGCGACGCCCAGGCCGCCAACTACACCCCGCAGAGGTACCTGGCCGGCACCGACGGCTGGAACCCGATGTGACCGTCGCCTGAGGTCGGCGGCCGGGACGGCGGGCGGGTCAGCTCCCCGCCGTCCCGGCCGATCGTCCGTCACCGGCAAACCGGCCCGCCGACGGCGCCGGATGCGCGAGGCTGAGGCCGAGGCGTACGGGGGTGTCGGGTGCCGACCAAGCAGATCATCCAGCACATCGGGGCGCTGCTGGACCTCGCCGGGGTGCTTGTCATCGGGGTCGGTGTCATGGTCGCCACGGTGGTGTACGCGGTGCGCTGCGGCCGGACCCGGCAGGTGGTGGCGCACTACCGGGCGTACCGGCAGGGGGTGGGGCGGGCCATCCTGCTCGGCCTGGAGTTCCTGGTCGGCGGCGACATCATCCGCACCGTCGCGGTGTCGCCCACCTTCACCAGCGTCGGCGTGCTGGCGCTGATCGTGGCGGTCCGGACGTTCCTCAGCTTCTCGCTGGAGGTCGAGTTGGACGGTCGCTGGCCCTGGCAGGGCAAGCCCCCGGTGGGCAGCGCCCCGGGCGCGGGCCGGACGTGACATTGCTCGCTGGCGGGCACAACTGCGCAGGTGAGAGGTTTGATCCCGGCTCACCGGGTCACTGATACCGGGAGTGACGACCGAGAGGGGACACCGGTGCCCGACACGATCCGGACCAGGTCCAGTCAGGACGCCGCGCTGCCGTACGGCGTCACCGACCCACTGCTGTGGCGGGCCGCGTACGACGTGGCCGCGAACCACCGGCCCGACGCCCAGGGCCGGTGCTCCAGCCTGCTCTGCGCCGGCCGGCCGGCGCCCTGCGAGCCGCTGGACTCGGCCCGGCGGGCGATGCGACTGGCCGGGGACACCGGCCGCCGCGCCGGCCGCGACGAGTCGACCGGCCGTGCGGCCGGGGAACGGCGGCGGGCCGCCTGAACGGCCGGCCCGTCGGGCGGTCTGAACCATGTGCCTCCCGGTCCCGTGTTTATGATCGACAACCTGACCGGAATGCGGGACCTGAGGAGGGTTCGTGACCGTCGACGCCCGTGCCTTCTGGCTCCGCGCCCCCGGCGAGGGCGAGCTCCGGCCGGTCCGGCTCGCCCCGCCCGGCCCCGGCGAGGTGCTGGTCCGCACCCGGTTCTCCGCGGTCAGCCGGGGCACCGAGACACTCGTCTTCACCGGCCGGGTCCCCGCCGACCAGCACGCCACCATGCGCGCACCCTTCCAGGAGGGCGACTTCCCGGCGCCGGTGAAGTACGGCTACCTCAGCGTCGGCACGGTCGAGGCCGGCGCCGAACGGCTGCTCGGCCGTACCGTCTTCTGCCTGTACCCGCACCAGAGCGCGTACGTGGTCCCGGCCGACGCCGTGGTGGTCGTGCCGGACGGCGTGCCGGCGGAGCGCGCCGTGCTGGCCGGCACCGTGGAGACGGCGGTGAACGCGCTCTGGGACGCCGCGCCGCTGGTCGGCGACCGGGTCACCGTGATCGGCGGCGGGATGGTCGGCCTCAGCGTGACCGCCCTGCTGGCCCGCTTCCCCGGCGTGCGGGTCGAGCTCGTTGACGCCGACCCGGCCCGGGCCGCGGTGGCCGCGGCGCTCGGGGTCGACTTCGCCTCGCCCGCCGACGCGACCGGCGACCGTGACCTGGTGGTGCACGCCAGCGCCAGCGCCGCCGGCCTGCAACGCGGGCTGGAACTGCTCCGCCCGGAGGGCACCGTGCTGGAGCTGAGCTGGTACGGCGACCGCCCGGTCACCCTCGCGCTCGGCGGCGCGTTCCACTCCCGGCGGCTCGGCATCCGCAGCAGCCAGGTCGGCACCGTGTCGCCCCGGCGCGCCGACCGAAGCTACGCCGACCGGCTCGCCCTCGCCCTGGACCTGCTGGCCGACCCGGCGTTCGACGCGCTGCTCACCGGCCGGTCCCGCTTCACCGACCTGCCCGACGTGCTGGACCGGCTCGCCTCGGGCGAGCTGCCGGCGCTCTGCCATCTCATCACCTACGGCGAGGAGTGATCGTGTTCAGCGTGACCGTCCGGGACCACATGATGGTGGCCCACAGTTTCCGCGGCGAGGTCTTCGGCCCGGCCCAGAAGCTGCACGGCGCCACCTTCGTCGTCGACGCCACGTTCCGCCGGCCGGAGTTGGACGCCGACGGGGTCGTGGTCGACATCGGGCTGGCCACCGAGCAGCTCAAGGCGGTGCTCGGCGAGCTGACCTACCGAAACCTGGACGACGAGCCGGCCTTCGCCGGGGTGAACACCACCACCGAGGTGCTGGCCCGCACCGTCGCCGACCGGCTCGCCGACGCGACGCACGCCGGCCGGCTGGGGGAGGGGGCGCGGGGCCTGGCCGGGATCACCGTCACCCTGCACGAGTCGCACGTCGCGTGGGCGAGCTACGAGCGGTCGCTGTGACCGGATGACCGCCGTCCACGTGGTGCTGCCGGGCGACATCGACGACCCGGCGAACCCCAGCGGCGGCAACGCGTACGACCGGCACGTCTGCCGGGGGCTGGCCGCGCTCGGCTGGACGGTGCGCGAGCACCAGGTGCCGGGCGGCTGGCCGCACCCGGGCGAGCCGGAACGGACCGCGCTGGCCGGGCTGCTCGGCGCGCTGCCCGACGGCGCGACGGTCCTGCTCGACGGCCTGGTCGCCTCGACCGTGCCGGACGTGCTCGCCCCGCACGCCGCCCGGCTGCGCCTGGCGGTGCTCGTGCACCTGCCGATCGAGGACGAGGCCGAGCGGCGGGCTCTCGCGGCGGCGACCGCGGTGGTCACCACGAGCGAGTGGACCCGCCGCCGGCTGCTGGCGCGCTATCCGCTCGCCCCCGACCGGGTGAGTGTCGCCCCGCCCGGGGTCGACCCGGCGCCGCTCGCCCCCGGCACGCCCGGCGGCGGCCGGTTGCTCTGCGTCGCGGCGGTCACCCCGATCAAGGGGCACGACCTGCTGGCCGCCGCGCTCGCCGAGATCGCCGACCTGGACTGGACCTGCGACTGGATCGGCCCGCTCGACCGGGACCCGGCGTTCGTGCACCGGCTGCGCCGGCGGCTCACCGCCACCGGACTGACCGGGCGGGTCCGGTTGGCCGGCCCGCGCGCCGGAGCAGACCTGGCCGACGCGTACGCCGCCGCCGATCTGCTGGTCCTGCCGTCCCGGCGGGAGACCTACGGCATGGTGGTGACCGAGGCCCTGGCCCGGGGCGTACCGGTGCTGGCAAGCGAGACCGGCGGCCTGCCGGCCACCCTCGGGCGCGCCCCCGGCGGCGACCGGCCCGGCCTGCTGGTGCCGCCGGACAACGCGGGCGCCGCCGCCGGCGCGCTGCGCCGTTGGCTCACCGACCCCGGCCTGCGGGACCGGCTGCGTCGCGCGGCCCGGCAGCGGCGGGACACCCTCACCGGCTGGCCGGTCACCGTGGACCGGCTGGCGACGGCGCTGAAGGAGGCGACCGCATGACCACCTCGCTCCCACCCGACTTCGCGGACTGGTTGCGGCTGCGTGAGCCGGCCGACGCCGACGCCCGTTCGGTCGAGCTGGTCGACGCGGTCCGCGACCGGCTGCCCGCCGACCGGCCGCTCGTCGTGCACGACCTGGGCAGCGGCACCGGTTCGATGGCCCGCTGGCTGGCTCCCCGGCTGCCCGGCCCGCAGCACTGGATGCTGCACGAGCGCGACCGGGACCTGCTGGCGCTCGCCGGCGGCGGGCTCACCGCGGCCGACGGCGCCCCGGTCACGGTGACCACCCGGGGCTCGGACATCACCCGGCTGACCGCCGCCGACCTGGCCGACGCCCACCTGGTGACCGCGTCGGCGCTGCTGGACATGCTCACCGCCGACGAGGTCGACCGGATGGTGACGGCCTGCGCCGGCCACCCGACCCTGTTCGCGCTCAGCGTGTCCGGCCGGGCCGAGTTCACCCCGGCCGACCCGCTCGACGCCGACCTGGCCGACGCGTTCAACGCCCACCAGCGGCGCACCGTCGACGGGCGGGTCCTGCTCGGGCCGGACGCGGTGGACGCCACCGTGGCCGCGTTCGGCCGCCACGGCGTCGGGGTGGCGGTGCGGTCCACCCCGTGGCGGCTCGGCCCGGAGCGGGCCGCGCTGACCGCCGAGTGGCTGTCCGGCTGGGTCGACGCGGCCGTCGAGGAACGCCCGCATCTGGCCGGCCCCGCCGCGACGTATAGGAAGTGGCGGCTCGCCGAGGCCGCCGCCGGCCGGGTCGAGGTGGTGCTGCACCATGCCGACCTGCTCGCCGGGTGAACCGTACGGCCCGCCGACACGTGACATCCGGTGGGAACGAGGGAGGACCGTTTGTCACATGTCGCCATCGCCGCGCCCGTACCGGCCCGGCTCCGCCGGCTCCGGGCGCGACCGGCCTGGATGCGCACCACCCGGGTACGCGGGGCCTGGGTCCGTCCGGCCGCCGGGCTGGCCGTGCTCGTCGCGCTCGTCGGGTACGTGGGCACCGGCCCGTTCCTGGCCGGGCTGCGGCTGATCGACGCCCCGGCGCTCGCCGCCGCGCTCGCCATCGGTGTGGTCACCACCGTGTGCTGCGCCTGGCGCTGGTCGCTGGTCGCCGGCGGGCTGGGCGTACGGCTGCCGATGCGGGCCGCCGTCGCGCACTGCTACCGGGCGATCTTCCTCAACTCCACCCTGCCCGGCGGTGTGCTCGGCGACGTGCACCGGGCGGTGCGGCACGGCCGGGACGCCGGTGACGTGGCCCGGGGAGTGCGGGCCGTGGTGTGGGAGCGCACCGCGGGACAGGTGGTGCAGGTGGTCATCGCGGTGACCGTGCTTGCCGCGTTCCCGTCGCCGGTCCGCCCCTACCTGCCGGTGCTGGCGGTTGTCCTGGCGGTGGTCGCCGTGGCGCTGGTGCTGGCCGCCCGCGCGGTGCCCCGGTCGGGGGCGTCCCGGCCCGCCCGGTTGGCCCGGACCGCGCTCGCCGACGTCCGCTCCGGGCTGCTGGCCCGGCGCACCTGGGCCGGTGTGGTGATCGCCTCGACCGTGGTGTTCGCCGGTCACCTGGCCACGTTCCTGGTGGCGGCCCGCACCGCCGGGGTCGACGCGCCGCTGTCCCGCCTGCTGCCGCTGACCCTGCTCGCCCTGCTGGCCATGGCGGTGCCGCTGAACGTGGGCGGTTTCGGGCCGCGGGAGGGCGTGGCCGCCTGGGCGTTCGCGGCGGCCGGCCTGACCGCCGCGCAGGGCGTCGCCACCGGCACCGTCTACGGGGCGCTGGTCCTGGTGGCCAGCCTGCCCGGCGCCGTGGTGCTGCTGGCCCGCAGGCTGCCGACCCGGGAGCCCGGCAACTGTCGGTGATCCCGCATACGGTGAGGGTGCGAGGTGTGCGTCGTCGGGCCTGCCCGGCGACCGAACGGAGGAGAACCATGGACGAGCCCCTGCCCAGCGCGACGATCCGGACCCGGGTCACGGTCCCGCTACGGTTCCCCGACGGATATGTGACCACCGCGCGGGTGCACACCTTCCACGGCCTGGTGGACGGCCGGGAGCATCTGGCGTTCGGGCTGGGCGAGCCCGGTGGGGCCGCCCCGCCGCTGGTCCGCCCGCACAGCGAGTGCCTCACCGGTGACGTGTTCGGCAGCCAGCGCTGCGACTGCGGCCCGCAGTTGCGCGAGGCGGTCGAGCGGATCGCCGAGGCCGGCGGCTACCTGCTCTACCTGCGCCAGGAGGGGCGGGGGATCGGCCTGTACGCCAAGCTCGACGCGTACGCCCTCCAGGACGACGGCCTCGACACGTACGAGGCGAACCTGGCCCTGGGCCGGGGCGCGGACGAGCGGGACTACACCGTGGCCGCGCAGATGCTCGCCGCGCTGGGTGTGGACCGGGTGGCCCTGCTCAGCAACAACCCGGACAAGGCCGACCAGATCGAGCGGCTGGGCATCACCGTGGCCGACCGGGTCGCCACCGGCGTGCACCTGTCCCCGGCCAACGCCGGCTATCTGGCCGCCAAGGTCACCCGCGCCGACCATGCCCTCGACCTGCCGTTCGTGCCGTGACCACCCGCCCGTACGTGCTGCTGAGCTGCGCGATGTCGATCGACGGTTACATCGACGACGCGACCACCGAGCGGCTGCTGCTCTCCAACGACGACGACCTGGACCGGGTCGACGCGACGCGGGCCGGTTGCGACGCGATCATGGTGGGCGCGGCCACGGTCCGCCGCGACGATCCCCGGCTGCTGGTGCGCAGCGAGCGGCGGCGGGCCGTCCGGGTCGCCCGGGGCCTGCCGCCGTCGCCGGTGAAGGTGACGGTCACCGGCAGCGGCGACCTCGACCCGGGGGCCCGGTTCTTCACCACAGGCGACGGGCTCAAGCTCGTCTACTGCCCGAGCGGGGTGGTGGAGAAGGCCCGGGAGCAGGTGGGCGCCGTGGCCACCGTGGTCGACGCCGGTGAGCCGGCCACCCCGGCCGTGGTGGTCGCCGACCTGGCCGGGCGGGGGATCGGCAGGTTGATGGTCGAGGGCGGCGGCATGATGCACCGCCAGTTCCTCACCGCCGGCCTCGCCGACGAGCTGCATCTGGTGGTCGCGCCGTTCTTCGTGGGGGACGGCCGGGCGCCCCGGTTCGTCGGGGAGGGCCGCTTCCCGTGGCATCCGGGCCGCCGCGCCCGGGTGATCGAGGTACGCCAGATCGGCGACGTGGTGCTCACCCGTTACGCGCTGTCCGACCGCTGTCCGGCCTGACCACAACGCCGCTCCCGGTTCGCTCTTGTGCAAGCTCACGGTCGAAGTTAGTTTGTTGACCATCCATACGAACACTCCACCGTGCATCCCTCCCGAAGGGGGACCGATGAGCGAGCACCACCCCGATCCGGGCTCCTCCCGTCGCCGCTTCCTCGGCCTGGTCGGCCTCGGCGTGGCCGCCACCACCGCCGGCCCGCTGCTCGCCGGCTGCTCCGAGAAACCCGCCGGCTCCGGCGGCGCCCAGCAGCTCGACGCCGTCTCCGGCCTGCTGCCGACGCACAAGGACCTGACCGGCGCCATCAAGCCCGACATCGTCGGCACCCGCCCGGTGGCCGACGGCTACACCAGCTATCCGGCCACCCTCGTCGACGCGATCACCGACAAGCCCGGCACCAGCGGCAAGCAGGTCACCGCGATGACGCCCGCGTGGGGGCCGGCGCCGACCGGCATCGCGCAGAGCGCCTACCTCCAGGCCGTCAACGCCGAGCTGGGCACGCCCGTCAACTTCACCATCCAGGACGGCATCACCTACGCCGACAAGCTCAACGCGATGCTCAGCGCCCGGGACGTGCCGGAGCTGCTCTGCGTGCCGAGCTGGGAGGTGGAGAAGATCCCGCGCTTCGCCGAGGCGATCAAGGCGCTCTTCGAGGATCTCACCGACCACCTCAAGGGCGACGCCGTGTCCGCGTACCCGATGCTGGCGAGCTTCCCGACCGGGGCCTGGCGCCAGGCGGTGTGGAACGAGCGACTGGTGTCCGTGCCCAATCCCACCGACTCGCCGTTCCCGTGGGCGCTGTTCGCCCGCAAGGATGTGCTCGACGCGCGCGGCCTGTCGATACCGACAAACCTCGACGACCTGCTCACCATCGCCAAGCAGGTCACCGACCCGGCCCGCAAGGTGTGGGCGTTCGACGACGTCTTCGCCATGATCCAGATGTTCCACCGGGTGCCCGGCGCCAACCAGGGATGGCGGCTGCGCTCCGACGGGACGCCGGAGTTCAAGTACGAGACTCCGGAGTTCCGCCAGGCGCTTGAGGTGATGGCCAAGATCTACAAGGACGGCCTGGTCCACCCGGACATCGTGGCCAGCCGGGGCGCCGACGCCAAGCAGTTGTTCGCCAAGAACGGCGCGATCGTGTTCAAGCAGGACGGCATGGGCATGTGGCAGGGCGCCCAGGCCGAGCACCAGAAGACCAACCCGAAGTTGAACATCCAGCCGGTGCCGATCTTCTCCGCCACCGGCGGCGACCCGCTGGTCTGGGGCGAGGACAAGCCGATCTCCTACACCTTCGTCAAGAAGGGCCTCGGCAAGGACCGGGTCCAGGAGCTGCTGCGGATCATCAACTGGTGCTCCGCGCCGCTCGGCAGCCAGGAGGCCCAGCTCCGCGACTACGGCGTCGAGGGCAAGCACCACACCACGTCGCCGAACGGGCCGGTGAAGACCGACCTGGCGTTCAAGGAGATCGCGAATCAATACTTCTTCATCAGCGGTCGCAACCCCACCATCGGGCCGTACCCGGAAACCCCCGGCTATGTGCCGGACGTGCTGAACTACTCCAACCAGATGGTCAAGTTCCTGGAGAAGAACCCCTGGGCCGGGGTCAAGCTGGAGATGCCGGCCGCCTTCAAGGCCAACCAGGTGCCCACCGAGGACAAGTTCACCGACGTCCTGCGCGGCCGACGCCCGCTCAGCGACGCGGACGCCATCGTCGCGGAGTGGAAGTCGAACGGCGGGGAGGAAGCCCGCAAGCTGCTCGCCGACTCGCTGCCCAAGGCGGCCAAGTGAGCGAGCCGGCCGTCGTGGTCGGGCCCGAGCGGGCCCGACCCGACGAGCCGGCCCCACCGGTACGCGCGCCCCGCCGTCGTCGGGTGCCGCTGGGCACCCGGCTGCGGCGCGACTGGCAACTGCTGGCCATGGTGGCGCCCGGCTTCGGGATCCTGCTGGTCTTCAGCTACCTGCCGATCGCCGGCAACGTCATCGCGTTCCAGGACTACAACCCCTACCTCGGCGACAACCCCTGGCAGGCGTTCACGCACAGCAACTGGATCGGGTTCGGCCAGTTCCAGCTCCTCTTCGACGACCCGGCGTTCTGGGACGCGTTCCGCAACACGCTCGCCATCACCGCGTTCCAACTCGTGTTCTTCTTCCCGCTGCCGATCCTGCTCGCGGTCATGCTGCACAACCTGCTCTCCAGCCGGCTGCGCGGCTTCGTCCAGACCGTCGTCTACCTGCCGCACTTCTTCAGCTGGGTGCTTGTGGTCACCTTCTTCGTCGCCATGCTCGGCGGCGCCGGGCTGCTGGCGCAGACCATGCGCGAAGCCGGCATGCAGCCGTGGCACGTGATGACCAACCCGGACACGTTCATCGTCCTGGTCACCGCGGAGGCGGTGTGGAAGGACGTCGGCTGGGGCACCATCGTCTTCCTGGCCGCGCTGTCCACCATCGACCAGAACCTCTACGAGGCAGCCGCCGCGGACGGCGCCGGGCGGTGGCGGCGGCTGTGGCACATCACGCTGCCCGGCCTGCGTCCGGTGATCGTCCTGCTGCTCATCCTGCGTCTGGGCGACGCGCTCTCGGTCGGCTTCGAGCAGTTCCTGCTGCAACGCGACGCGGTCGGCCGGCAGGCCGCCGAGGTGCTCGACACCTTCGTCTACCACTTCTCCATCGCCACCGGAAACTACGGCTACGGCGCGGCGGCCGGGCTGTTCAAAGCCGTCATCGGCCTCGTGCTGATCCTGGCCGCCAACCGGGTGGCGCACATGCTCGGCGAGCGAGGGGTCTACTCGAAGTCATGACCGTGCTCACCCGCCGGCCGTCCGGCGCCCGCGCCCGCCGCCCGATCTGGGAGGAGCCCCCGACCCCGGTCGGTCAGGGGTTCAAGGCCCTCGTGCTCACGCTGCTGGTGCTCGGGGTGCTCTTCCCGCTCTGGGTGGTGCTGGTGACAAGCCTCTCCTCCCGGCAGACCATCGCCGACGCCGGCGGCCTGGTGATCGTGCCGAAGGGCATCGACACCTCGGCCTACCAGACCATCCTCGCCGGCGGCGCGGTCACCCGGGCACTGTGGGTCAGCACGCTCGTCACCGTCTGCGGCACCGCGATCGCGCTCACCGTCACCGTGCTGGCCGCGTACGGGCTGTCCCGGCCGGGGTCGCTCGGGCACCGCTGGCTGCTCGCCTACTTCCTCATCCCGTTCCTGGTCTACCCCCCGCTGGTGCCCCGCTATCTGGTGGTCACCGGGCTGGGGCTCAAGGACACCATCTGGGCGCTGGTCCTCCCGCCGGCGATCAGCGTGTTCAACCTCGTCGTGGTGCGCGGCTTCTTCCAGGGCATCCCGCAGGAGTTGCTGGACAGCGCCCGCATCGACGGGGCCAGCGACTTCCGTACCCTGGCCCGGATCGTGCTGCCGCTGTCCCGCGCGGTCATCGCCGTGGTCGGCCTCTTCTACGCGGTCAGCTACTGGAACGTCTGGTTCGACGCGTTGCTGTTCATCGACCGCAACGACATGTACCCGATCCAGCGGGTGCTCCAGAGCTACCTGCTGGCCGGGCAGGCGCCGCACACCGCGGGCGGCACCACCGGGGTGAACATGCCGCCGACCGAGGCGGTCAAGATGGCGGTGGTGGTGCTGACCGTCGCGCCGATCGTCGCGGTCTACCCGTTCGTCCAGCGGCACTTCATCAAGGGCGTGCTGATCGGCGCGGTCAAGGGCTGAGCCGCCCGCGCACCGGGCGGTCGGCCTCCCGGGGGCCCGGCCGGTAGGTTGCACGCATGTTCGCGATCGCGCTCACCGACGACGCCGAGCTGCGGCCACTCCAGCCGTGGCACGCCGACGAGTTCCTCGCCAACCTGGACCGCTGCCGGGAGCACATCGCCCCCTGGGTCGGCGCGTCCTTCGTGGCCACCGACGCCGACTCGGCCCGCCGGGTGCTCCAGAACTACGCCGACCGCTGGGCCCGCGACGACGGCGGCATCTGGGGCATCTGGCAGCGCGGCACGCTCGTCGGGGGAGTGCTGCTGGTGTCGCTGAGCACCGCGCGCGGGGTCTGCGAGGCCGGCTGCTGGCTGGAGGCGGAGGCCGAGGGGCAGGGCCTGGTCACCCGCGCCGCCCGGGTGGTCATCGACTGGGCGGTCGTCGAGCGCGGCATCCACCGCGTCGAGTGGGTGACCCGGGCCGGCAACGAACGCAGCATCGCGGTCGCCCGGCGGCTCGGCATGCGCCGCGACGGCGTGCTCCGGGGTGCCGCGCCGACGCCTGAGGGCCGGGCCGACATGGAGGTCTGGTCGGTGCTGGCGCCGGAGTGGACGGCCTGAGGCGAATTCTTGTCACACCCGGACGTCAACATGTGTCCATGGCTGTTCCCGCACTGGCCGACCGGTCCCCGCAGCCGCGCGCCCTGCCGCTGCGCGAGGTCCGCACCCGGCTCACCCAGCTCGTCTCCCTGGCCGAGCTGACCGACACCGTCACCCTCGTCACCCGCGACGGCGACCCCCGCCCGATCGCCGCGATCGTGCCCGCCCCGGCCGCCCGCACCGGCGCCCAGGCCCGCGCCGACGCGGATCGGGTCGCCGCGGTCAGCGCCGATCGGGTCGCCGCGGTCAGCGCCGGCTGGGCCCGTCGCCTGGAGGAGCTGCACCGGCAGTCCAGCCGGCGGCACGCCGCCGAGCTGCGGGCGCTCACCGACGCGCTCGCCGAGGCGTGGGCCGAGCTGGAGCGACGCGCGCCGGCCGGCGATCCGGCGCTCAACCGGCTCCGCGCCGCCCACGCCGACCTGCTGCGCCCCTGACCCGCCGTCCCCGGCCGCTTTCGGCCGGAGACGGCGGACGCGGGGTCAGCCCCGGCCGCGCTCGGCGCGGTAGCGGCGGATCAGCTCGGCGGTGGAGGTGTCCACCTCGGCGAGGTCCGGGTCGGTCCCGGTGAGCTTCGGCGCGAGCTGGTTGGCCATCACCTTGCCCAACTCCACGCCCCACTGGTCGAACGCGTTGATGTCCCAGACCGCGGCCTCGGTGAACACGATGTGCTCGTAGAGCGCGATGAGCTGCCCCAGCGTCGCCGGGGTGAGCTTCGGCGCGAGGATCGAGGTGGTCGGGTGGTTGCCCGCCATCACCCGGTGCGGCACCACGTCGGCCGCGGTGCCCTCGGCCTCCACCTGCTCCCGGGTCCGCCCGAAGGCCAACGCGGCGGTCTGGGCGAAGAAGTTCGACATGAACAGGTCGTGCATGTCGCCCAGGTCGTGGTTGGGGTGGCTGAACGCGATGAAGTCCGCCGGGATCAGCCGGGTGCCCTGGTGGATGAGCTGATAGAAGGCGTGCTGACCGTTGGTGCCGGGCTCACCCCAGAAGATCTCCCCGGTCGGGCACGTCACGGGTGAGCCGTCGACCCGCGCCGACTTGCCGTTGCTCTCCATCGTCAACTGCTGGAGGTACGCCGGGAACCGGTGCAGATACTGCGCGTACGGCAGCACGGCGTGGGTCTCCGCGCCGAGGAAATCCGTGTACCAGACGTTGAGCAGGCCGAGCAGCGCCGGCACGTTGCGCTCGACCGGGCTGGCGCGGAAGTGCTCGTCGACGGCGTGGTAGCCGGCGAGCATCTCGCGGAACCGGTCCGGGCCGACCGCCAGCATCACCGACAGCCCGACCGCCGACGGCAGCGAGTAACGCCCGCCCACCCAGTCCCAGAAGCCGAACATGTTCTCCGGGTCGATGCCGAAGTCGCGGACCCGCTGCTCGTTGGTGCTGACCGCGACGAAGTGCCGGGCGACGGCATCGTCGTCGGCGTCCAGCCCGGCGAGCAGCCAGCGCCGCGCCTGGTCGGCGTTGGCGAGCGTCTCCTGCGTGGAGAAGGTCTTCGAGACCACCACGAACAGGGTGCTCGCCGGGTCCAGGTCGGCGGTCTTGTCGTGGATGTCGGTCGGGTCGATGTTGGACACGAACCGGCAGCTGATCCCGGCGTCCCGGTAGGCCTTCAACGCCTCGTACGCCATCACCGGGCCGAGGTCGGAACCGCCGATGCCGATGTTGACCACGGTGGTGATCCGCTCGCCGGTGTGACCGCGCCACGCGCCGGAGCGGACCCGCTCGGCGAAGGCCGACATCCGGTCCAGCACGGCGTGCACGTCGGCGACGACGTCCTGGCCGTCCACGGTGAGCGAGGCGTCCCGGGGCAGGCGCAGCGCGGTGTGCAGCACGGCCCGGTCCTCGGTGACGTTGATGTGCCGGCCGGCGAACATCGCCGCGATCTTCCCGGTCAGGCCGACCCGCTCGGCGAGCGCGACGAGCAGCGCGACCGTCTCGTCGGTGACCAGATTCTTGCTGTAGTCCACGTGCAGGTCGGCGACCTCGCCGGTGAGCCGTTCGCCCCGCTGCCCGTCGGCGGCGAAGAGCTCACGCAGGTGGGTGCCGCGCATCGCCTCGGCGTGCTTGCGCAGCGCCTGCCATTCGTCGGTGGTGGTGACGTCCACAGCCATCGGGTCGATCTTCTCCTTCACGACGGGCGGTCGGCGGGCATCCGCCCACGACCCCACAAGCCTGCCACCCGGCGCCGGCCGCCGCGACGCGACCCGCGTCGCGCGACCGGCACGACACGCGCTTCGGACACCCGTTCGACACGCCGACTACTAGCTGACAGTCCACGATTGCCGACAGTAAGATCCTGCTGCTCGACCACTCGCGGGAGGTGCCATGGCCGGGGTCGCCCACCCTCGTCCCCCGTCCGACCCGGCTGATCCGGTCGATCCGTCCGACCCGGGCGAGCCGGTCGGCGGGTCGGCGCTGCCGGAGCTCGTCGATCCGCACTGGATGCACCGGGCCACCGAGCTGGCCCACACCGGCTTCTGGTCGGTGGCGCGGCGGTTGCCCGCGCTGGTGCGCGAGGCGACCAGCCTGGCCTGGTCGACCAGCCGGCGGGACACGGCGGCGTCGCTCGGCCTCAACATCGCCGCCGGGGTGCTCACCACGCTCGGCCTGCTCGCCACCACCGGCGTACTCCAGCAGCTCTTCGCGGCCGGACCGACCCCGGCGCGGATCCGGGCGGCGCTGCCCGCCCTGGCGGTGGCCGCGGCGGCCGTGACCGGGCGCGGCGCGCTCACCGTCGCGGCCGGGTGGGCGCAGGCCCGACTCATCCCGCAGATCAACTTCGCGGTGGAGCGGCGGCTGTTCGAGACCACCTCCGAGGTCGAGCTGGCGGCCTTCGACGACGCCGGCTTCGCCGAGGAGATGGACCGCGCCCGCGACCGCGGGCTGGTCGAGGCCGGGGCCCTGGTCAACGACACGGTCAACCTGGTCACCGGCGTGGTGGGCGTGGTCGCCACCGCCACCGCGGTGACCATCATCCACCCGTTGCTGCTGCCCTGCCTGCTGGTCGCCGCCGCGCCGGAGGCGGTGACGGCGGTGCGGATGGCCCGCCGCCAGCACGTCGACTGGCTGGCCCGGATCACCCGACGCCGCCGCAAGTGGATGCTCGGCGACCTGATGGCCAACCGGCACACCGCGGCCGAGATCCGCGCCTACCAGATGCGCGACTTCCTGCTCTCGGAATACCGCCTGATGACGCGCCTGGAGACGCGGGCCGAGCTGCGCCTGGCCCGCGCGCAGACGATCACCCGGGGGATCGGGCTGTCCGTCACCGGGATCGCCACGTTCGGGCTCTACCTGGTGCTCGGCACGCTGCTGACCGGCGGCGTGGTCGCCCTCGCCGCCGCGGCCACCGCGCTGCTCGCCCTACAGTCCGCGCGCGGCAACCTGCGCACCGCGATCTTCGCCACCAACTCGCTCTACGAGGACGCCCTCTACTACCAGGACTACCGCGACTTCCTCGACCGGGCCGGGCGGCGGATCCCGTCCGGCGGCGACCGGCCGGTCGACGGGTTCGACCGGATGGACCTCGACCGGGTCAGCCTGCGCTACCCGGACACCGACGGCGCCGCCGTCGACGAGGTCAGCCTCAGCTTCCGGCGCGGCGAGGTGGTCGCGCTCGTGGGCGAGAACGGCTCCGGCAAGACCACGCTCGCGAAGCTGATCGCCGGCCTCTACCGGCCCACCGGCGGCACGATCCGGTGGGACGGGGTGGACGCCGCCGAGCTGGACCCGCGCCAGATCGCCGCCCAGGTCGCGGTGATGAGCCAGGACTGGTGGAAGTTCCCGTTCACCGCCCGGCAGAACATCCGCGTCGGCCGCCACGACCGGGCCGGCCGGCCCGGCCCCAGCGTGGAGACCGCCGCCCGGGACGCCGCCGCGCACGACATGATCAGCGAGCTGCCGTTCGGGTACGACACGTTGCTGGACCGGCAGTTCAAGGACGGCCAAGACCTGTCCGGCGGGCAGTGGCAGCGGCTGGTGGCCGCCCGCGGCCTCTACCGCGACGCCCGGCTGCTGATCTGCGACGAGCCGTCCGCGGCGCTTGACGCGCGCGCCGAGCACGCCCTCTTCCAGCACCTGCGCCGGCACCCGGACCGCGCCGTCGTGCTGATCACCCACCGGCTGGCCAACGTGCGGCACGCCGACCGGATCTTCGTGCTCGACCACGGCCGGCTGGTGCAGTCCGGGGACCACGACACGCTGATGACCCAGGACGGTCCCTACCGGGAGCTGTTCGAGTTGCAGGCGGCCGACTACCTGGCCGGCGCCGGAGAGCCGGCCGCCGACCGTTGACCTCCAGCGCACTCGAACCCCTACCGTGACCGGACCGGCCGCCGCCCGGTCAGCGCGGCGTCACCCCTGGAGTTCCCATGCGCTACCGCGTCCTCGGCGGCACCGGCATCGAGGTCAGCGTCCACTGTCTCGGCACCATGATGTTCGGCGCGGTCGGCAACCCCGACCACGACGACTGCGTGCGGATCACGCACGCGGCGCTTGACCGCGGCGTCAACATGGTGGACACCGCCGACATGTACTCGGCGGGGGAGTCCGAGGTGATCGTCGGCAAGGCGCTGCGCGGCCGGCGTGACGACGTGGTGCTCGCCACCAAGGTGCACTTCCCGATGGGCGAGGGCCCCAACCGGGGCGGCAACTCGCGGCGCTGGATCGTCCACGAGGTCGAGCAGAGCCTGCGCCGGCTGGGCACCGACTGGATCGACCTCTACCAGGTCCACCGGCCCGACCACACCACGGACGTCGAGGAGACGCTCGGCGTGCTCACCGACCTGGTTCGCGCCGGCAAGATCCGCGCCTTCGGCTGCTCGACCTATCCGGCCGACGAGATCGTGGAGGCGCAGCACGTCGCCGAGCGGCGGGCGCTCGGCCGGTTCCGCACCGAGCAGCCGCCGTACTCGATCCTGGCGCGCGGGATCGAGACGTCGGTGCTGCCGGTCTGCCACCGTTACCGGATGGGCGTGCTGGTCTGGAGCCCGCTGGCCTCCGGCTTCCTGTCCGGGCGCTACCGGCGCGACCGGCCGGTCGACCTCACCACCGGTCGACCGGCGCTCACCCCGGCCCGGTTCGACCCCGCGCTGCCGGGCAACGCCGCCAAGTACGCCGCCGTCGAGCAACTGGCGGCGCTCGCCGACGAGGTCGGCTGCACGCTGCCGGAACTGGCCGTGGCGTTCACCGCGGCGCACCCGGCGGTCACCTCCACCATCATCGGACCCCGCACCATGGACCAGCTCGACGCGCTGCTCGCCGGCGCGACGCTGACGCTCGACGACGCGGTGCTCGACCGGATCGACGAGATCGTGCCGCCCGGCACGAACCTCTACCAGCCCGACGGAGCGTGGGCCCCGCCGTCGCTCACCGATCCCGCCCTGCGCCGCCGTCCGCGGTCCGAACGCGCCGCCGCCTGACGGCGCTCGCGTGCGTGAAAACGGGCAACCGGCCGCACGGTGGCCTGCTCTCCGGCCGGGTCTCGTGCGAGGAAGCGCGGGCGGTGATCGTTTGGCCATGATCAACACCAGTTCGGTGAAGTGGGGGCATCGCCGGTGGTCGGATACCGCCACATCACCGAACTGGCGTCCGGCCTACCGACGTCTCCCGAGCACCGCGGGCATCAAGACGGCCAAACGGGTGCAAGCTGGGTCTGTTTACCGGTCAGATCTACGCCAATCCTGTTGGGCGGAACGAGGATCGTGGAGTGTGAGAGCGCGCCGAGCTGTCCGGGCACCGCGGAACCAACCGCCGCCGGTGCCGCCCGTTGCACTCGCCGCCTGTCGTGGAACCCGGTCGACGCCGGCCGGCTGAGCGCCCAGACTGTCCGGATGGAACACCGTGACCTGGTGCGGGTGAGCAAGCGGATGTCGCTGGCGCTGCGCCACCGCCCCGACCGGTTCGGGCTGACGTTCGACCGGGCCGGCTGGGCGCCGGTCGCCGACCTGCTCGCCGCGCTGCGGATCAGCCGCGCCGACCTGGACGCCGTGGTCGCCGGCAACGACAAGCAGCGGTTCGCCGTCGAGCCCGGCCCGGACGGGATCGACCGGGTCCGCGCCAACCAGGGGCATTCCGTTCCGGTCGACCTCGGTCTGACCCCGGCCGTGCCGCCGGGCCGGCTCTTCCACGGCACCGGCGAGGCCGTGCTGACCGCCATCCGGGCACAGGGGCTGCGCCGGGGCCATCGACACCACGTACACCTGTCGCCAGATGTGGCGACGGCCCGGCGGGTCGGCGCGCGGCGCGCGGGCGCGGTGGTGGTGTTGTCGGTCGACGCCGCCGCGATGGCCGAGCACGGCCACCTGTTCTACCGGTCCGCGAACGGGGTGTGGCTGACCGACACCGTCCCGCCGGCCTACCTGGCGGTCAGCACATCGTGACGGGGTGGGCTGCCTCGCCCCCGGTGCTTCCCGGTGCGGCCGGAGGACACCGGCGTGGCGAGTGTTTTGAGCGGCGCCGGGTTCGAGGGCATCCCGGCCGGGGCCGGCGTGGGTCGGGTCAGGCCGGGCGCTGGCCGGCCAGGAAGTCGGCGAGCACCCGGGTGTGCGTGGAGAACGCCAGCTCGACCGGCTCGGTGAGCACCACCCACTCGGTCGCCTCCTCGGTCGGCGCGGACGGCGGCAGGTCACCCACCGGCCGCTCGGGCAGCACACCGAAGAGCATCATCGTGCCGCCGGCCGGCGCGCCGTACACCGCGAACAGCCGCGCCTCGCCGGCCTCGGCCCGCAGCCCGGTCTCCTCGCGCAGCTCGCGGACCAGCGCCTCGGACCACTCCTCGCCGTACTCGACGAAGCCGCCGGGCAGCGCCAGCTCACCCCGTGCCGGCTCGATGTCGCGGCGCACGGCCACCACGCCGAGCCCCGTGGGTGTGCGGACCGGCAGCACCGCCACCGCGACCGGCAGCGGGTTGCGCCACACCGTCTCCCCGCAGGCCGGGCAGACACGCGGCCACCCGGCGTCCGCCGGATAGGCCGCGCCGCAGAACGAGCAGTGCGAGTACGCCGTCACGCCGCAGCACGTTACCCGCCCCGCCGGGCCAGCGTGGCGCGCGCCTCCATCAGGGCGAAGCCGAGCAGGTTCGCGCCCCGCCAGGTCGCCGGGTCGGTGGCGCGGGGGTCACCGGCGGCCAGGCCGATGCCCCAGACCCGGTCCGTCGGGCTCGCCTCCACCAGCACCCGATCCCCGGTGCCGAGCAGGAACCGCCGCAACGGCTCGTGCTGGCCGAACTTGGCGACGCTGCCGGCCACCACGATCTCCCAGCGGCGGGCCGTCCAGACGGCCTCGTCGAAGCCGCGCACCTGGCGGCCGAACGCCTTGGCCCGGTGCGGATGCGTGGCGGCGAGCACCTCTTCGGCGATCGCGTGGTCGCCGAAGAGGGTGGCCTTGTGCCACATCATCCAGTGCTCGGCGGTGGCGAAGTGCCGACCGTCCACGGTGAACGCCGCCGGCCACCACTGGCTCAGGCAGCCGGCGCCGACGCCGCCGTCGCGCTGCGGCCGGTGCCCCCAGAAGTGCAGGAACCTGACCGGCGCGCCGGAGTCGAGCGCGACGGTCAGCTCGGCGACGGATCGAATCAGCACACCGGCATTCTGCCCACCCCCACCGACATCCCCGCCACGCCTGGCGGCGTGGTGTTAAGCGGGGCCCCTTCCCCTACCGAATGCGTTAAGAAGGGGCCCCGCCTTACACCTCAGCGCCGGTGTAGAAGGCGGTGACCCGCTCGGCGGCGGCGCGCGCCTCGTCGACCGGGGTGCCGGCGTCCACGCTGGCTGCCGTCCACCGGTCACTGGACTCCGTGACGAACCGGCGGCCCTCGTCGGAGCCCATCCACTCGGCCGCCGCGGCCGGGTCCACGCCGGTGCCGGCCGCGACGTGTGCGGCGCCGACGTGCGAGGCGAGGCCGAGGAGCGCGAGGTCCCAGCCGATGCCGACCGCGCCCGGACCGTACTCGGCCCACCGGTTGTCGTCGACGTGCGCGACGTGTTCCAGCTCGAACCGGGTGCGGTCGGGGCCGGCGTCGCTCAGGCGCACCTCGATCCAGCTGATCTCGCCGCCGAACTCCCAGGTGGCGGCGAAACCGTGCGGCGGGTCGCAGCGTTCGACCGTGCCCTCGGCGTTGCCCTCCAGCCGGTACCGGCCGCCGACGCTCAGGTCGCCGGAGACCGGCAGGAACCAGCGTGGGATCCGCGCCGGATCGGTGCAGGCGTCGAAGACGTCGGCCACCGGCGCGTCATACGTCTGACTGATGGTCAGCACCCGCGCCTGGCCGGCGGGGAGGGTACGGTCGCCGATCCGGCGTTCGACGGCGCTGATCTGCCCGGTCACGTCGATCATGGGTTGGTCTTCCTCTCGTCGGTGTCGTCCTCGCGCAGTCGCCGTTCGCGGCGGCCCCGGGCCAGCTCGGTGGCGAGCGCGGCCAGCGGCGGGGCCCAGAAGCGACGGAACCCGGCCAGCCAGGCGTCGATCTCGCGCAGCGGGCCGGGGTCGACCGCGTAGAGCCGGCGGGTGCCCTCGGCGCGCACGGTGGTGAAGCCGTGCTCGCGCAGCACCTTGAGGTGCTGGGAGACGGCCGGCTGACTGATGCCGAACTCGCGCCGCACGGTGTCGCCGAGCGCGCCGGCCGACTGCTCGCCGTCGGCGAGCAGCTCCAGGATCCGGCGGCGGACCGGATCGCCGAGGACGTCGAAAGCGTGCACGACCTGTTTCTATCAGACTCGGCTTATATAAGCGAGCGCTATAATCTCATCGAACTCTCATCGAACTGTGCTCTGCTGGCCCTGATGCGTACGACGGTCCTGGTGGTTGACGACGAGCCGAACATCGTCGACATGGTGGCGACGGTGCTGCGGTTCCACGACTTCGAGGTGGTCACCGCCGGCACCGCGCGCGAGGCGGAGCGGCTGTCCGGCGAGAAGCCGCCGCACCTGGTGGTGCTGGACGTGCTGCTGCCCGAC
This sequence comes from Micromonospora sp. WMMD975, assembly GCF_029581215.1. NCBI lineage: Bacteria > Bacillati > Actinomycetota > Actinomycetes > Micromonosporales > Micromonosporaceae > Micromonospora > Micromonospora sp. WMMD975. Next base: position 2,707,366 of record NZ_CP120739.1, on the reverse strand, counting down.
GGAGACGGGTTCGCGCTCTGCCGCCGCCTGCGCGCCGCGGGGCACCGGTTCGGCATCGTCTTCCTCACCGCGCGGGACGCGCCCCGAGACAAGATCGCCGGGCTCACCTGGGGCGGCGACGACTACGTGACCAAGCCGTTCTCGGTCGACGAGCTGGTCGCCCGGGTGCGGGCCGTGCTGCGCCGGATCGGCCCGGACGCCGACACCGGCGCCGGCCTGCTCCGCTACGCCGACGTGGAGCTGGACGAGGAGACCTGCCAGGCCCGCCGCGCCGGGCAGCTGCTCGCGCTCTCGCCCACGGAGTTCAAACTGCTGCGCTACCTGATGCTCAACCCCGGCCGGGTGCTCAGCCGCACCCAGATCCTCGAGGCGGTGTGGAGCTACGACTTCGGCGGCGCGTCGAACGTGGTCGACACCTACATCGGCTACCTGCGCCGCAAGCTCGACCCGCTCGGGCCACCCCTGATCGTCACCCAACGCGGGTTCGGATACGCGCTCCGGGCCGGCGGATGACCCGGCTCCCGCTGCGGCGCAGCCTGCTCACCGGCATGGTGGCGCTGACCGCCGTGGCGCTGCTGGTGGCCGGCGTGGTCAGCGTCACGGCGCTGCGGTCGTACCTGCTGGACCGGACCGACGACCAGCTCCGCGCCGGCGCGACGCTCGCCACCCAACGGGTCGGGGTGTTGCAGCGCGAGCCCGGCGGGGTGGCCCGCGCGATCGTCGCGCCGTCGGACTACCTGGTGGAGATCCGACACCCGGACGGCACGCTGACCCGGCTCGGCGGGTCACCGCCGGCCGTACCGTTGCTCGACCGGGCCCCCGCGCCGCCCGCCGGCGGCGCTCCGGGCCCGGCCACCACGCTCGGCGACGGGGACTGGCGGGCGGTCACCGTGCGGGCCGGCGCGACGGTCGTGCTCATCGCGCTTCCACTGGCACCGGTACGCGAGACGGTGCGCCGCCTGGTCCTGGTGCAGGTGGCCGGCGGCGTGACCGTGCTGGTGCTGCTCGCCGCGTTCGCCCGGGTGCTGCTGGTGCGCGGGCTGCGCCCGCTGGACCGGATCACCGACACGGCGACCGCGATCGCCGGAGGCGACCTGGACCGCCGGGTGCCGGTCGAGGGCGGTGACCGGACCGAGGTGGGACGGTTGACCCGCGCGGTCGACGGCATGCTCGCCCGGCTCCAGTCGGCGATCACCGCCCGGGTCCGGTCCGAGGAACGGCTGCGCACCTTCGTGGCCGACGCCTCGCACGAGCTGCGTACGCCGCTGACCTCCATCCGCGGCTACCTCCACCTGCTGCGCCGGGACATGGTCGAGCCCGCGCGCCGGCCGGAGGTGCTGCGCCGGGGCGACGAGGAGGCGACCCGGATGAGCCGGATCCTCGACGACCTGCTCTACCTGGCCCGCCTGGACGCCGAGCCCCGGCTCGACCGCAGCGACGTCGACCTGGCCGAGGTGGCCCGGGAGTCGGTGGCCGACGCGCTCGCCGTGCAGCCCGGCCGCCCGTTGCGGGTCGACGCACCCGACGCGGCCCCGGTACGCGGCGACGCCGACGCGCTGCGTCAGGTGCTGGCGAACCTGCTCGCCAACGTCCGCGCGCACACCCCGGCGGGCACCCCGACCGTCGTCGAGGTGCGCCGTCGCGGCGACCGGGTCGAGATGACGGTCCGCGACACCGGCCCCGGGATGCCGCCCGAGTTGGCCGCTCGGGCGTTCGACAGGTTCAGCCACGGCGGCGCCGGCGGCAGCGGGCTCGGGCTGGCCATCGTCGCCGAGATCGTCGCCGCGCACGGCGGCGAGCTGGGCCTGGACACCGTCGAGGGGACCGGCACGGCGGTCCGGGTCCGCCTGCCCGGGGCCGACTCTTGACGTTCTCTCATCCGGCTCCGGTCGGACGCCCAGCCGGCGCTGGTGTGCTCGGGACATGCGGAAATTCACCCGCCGCCGGCTGCTGGCCGGAACGGCGGTCCTGTTCCTCGTCGTGGCGGCGGTGGTCGCCGACCGGGTGGCGGCCCGGCTCGTCGCCGGGCGGCTCGCCGACCGGCTCGCCTGTGCGGCCGGGGTGCCCCGGCCCTCGGTGGAGCTGTCCGGTTTCCCGGTGCTGCCGCAGGTGCTCGGCGGCCGGCTGGACCGGCTCCGGGTCGGCGTGACCGACGCCCGGGCCGGTGGGCTGCGGGTCGCCCGTGCCGACGCCGACCTGCGGAACGTCCGGTCCGGTGACGGGCCGGCGCGGATCGGCGCCGCGGCGGTGGAGGTGCTCGTCGGCTACGCGGCGCTGCCCACCGAGGCGGCGGGACGGACGTTGCGTTACCGCTACGCCGACGGGCTGCTCGGCGTCGAGACGCAGATGTCGACAGTGCCGGTCACGTTGCTGGTCCGACCGACGTTGACCGGTGGGCGGCTCACCTTCACCCCGAGCGAGGTGGAGGTGTTCGGGATCCGACGTCCGGCCGGCAAACTGCTCGACCGGCTCGGCGGGGGCCCCGACCTGGGGCGCGACCTACCGGCCCTGCCAACCGGCCTGTCCTACCGGTCGGTGACGGCGACCGCCGACGGGCTCCTCGTCCGGGTCGATGGACACGATCTCACCCTGCCGGCGGGCGGTGGCCGCACCGGCGCACGCTGCGGAGGAGCATGATGCGGGTCGACGACGGAAATCTGGTGCACCGCGCCCTGGGCGGGCTGGGCCGGTTCTGCGCCCGCCGCCCCCGCACGGCGCTGGCGGGATGGCTGCTCCTCGCGGTCGCGCTCGTCGGCGCCGCGGCGGTGCTCGGCCGGCCGGTCGACAACGACGTGGCGCTGCCCGGCAGCGACGCCCAGCAGGCCCGGGACCTGCTCGGCCGGGCCGGGTCGGGCGACGGCACGGACGGCCAGCTCGTGCTGTACGCCGACGGCGGCCGGCTCGACGACCCGGCCCGGCAGGACGCGCTCGCGCGGGCAATCCGGGAGATCGCCGGGGTGCCCCACGTGACAGACGTGGACGGGGTGGACGCCGCCGCGGGCACGCTCAGCCCCGACGGGCGCACCGGCTGGCTGACCGTACGGCTCGACGTGTCGCCGCGGCAGGTGGACAAGGCGCTCGCCCGCGCGGTCACGGACGCGGCGGCGCCCGCCGGGGCGGCCGGCATCGAGGTCACCCCCGGAGGGGTGCTCGCCTCGGCGGCCGAACGCGGCGGCTCCCGGGACAGCGAGCTGCTCGGCCTGGCGGTCGCCGCGCTGGTGCTGCTGCTCGCCTTCGGTGGCCTGGTCGCCGCGGCGGTGCCACTTGTCACCGCGCTCGTCACGCTCGCGTGCGCGGTCAGCGCGGTGGGGTTGGCCGGGCACCTGGCGGCGGTGCCGTCGGTGGCCGGGACGCTCGCCACCATGGTCGGTCTCGGCGTCGGCATCGACTACGCGCTGTTCCTGGTCACCCGGCACCGCCGGTTGCTGGCCGAGGGGGTGCCGGTGCCCGAGGCGGTGGCCCGCAGCGTCGCCGGCTCGGGCAGCGCGGTCGTGTTCGCCGGCGGGACCGTGGTGGTCGCCCTCGGTGGGCTGGCCGTGGCCGGCGTACCGATCCTGGGCACGCTCGGCTGGACCACCGGCCTGGTGGTGGTCGCCGCGGTGGCCGGCGCGGTGACCCTGTTGCCGGCGTTGCTGACCCTGCTCGGGCACCGGCTCGACCGGCTGCGGATCCGCCGCCGACCCCCGGCCCCGGCATCACCCGCCGCGCCCGGCCCCGCCACGGCGACCGGCGGCGGTGCCGCCACGGCGAGCGGCGGCGGGACCGGGGAGCGGCGGCTGACCGGCTGGGCCCGGCAGGCGGACCGGGTCACCCGCCGGCCGTGGCGCTGGGCGATCCTCGCGCTGCTGCTGCTCGGCGTGCTCGCCGCGCCCGCCCTCGACCTGCGGCTGGGTCAGGTCGACCCGGGGGACAGCCCGGTCGGCACGGCCGGCCGGACCAGCTACGACCGCCTCGCGGCCGGGTTCGGGCCGGGCGTGAACGGACCGCTGACCGTGGTCGCCGAACTGGAGCCGCCGGCCGCATCGGGCGCCGACGCCCGGGTGGGCGAGCTGTCCGCCCGGGTGGCCGGCACGGCCGGCGTCGCCCGGGTCGCCCCGGTCCGGCTCGCCGACGGCGGGCGGGTCGCGGTGCTCACCGCGTACCCCCGGACCGCGCCGGGCGACCCGGCGACCGCCGGGCTGGTGCGGACGCTGCGGACCGTCGGCCCGCCCGGGGTGGCCGTGCACGTGGGTGGCGCGACCGCCACCCGGGTCGACCTCGCCGACCGGGTGGGGGAGCGGATGCCCTGGGTCATCGCGGTGGTGGTCGGGTTGGCCACGGTGCTGCTGTACGCGGCGTTCCGGGCGCCGGTCGTCGCGGTCAAGGCGGCGGTGATGAATCTGGTGTCGATCGGGGCCGCGTACGGCGTGCTGACCGCGGTCTTCGCCTGGGGCTGGGGCGCCGGGCTGACCGGACTGTCCGGCCCGGTGCCGGTGGAGAGCTACCTGCCGATGATGTTGTTCGCGTTGCTCTTCGGCCTCTCCATGGACTACGAGGTGTTCCTGTTGACCGCCGTGCAGGAGTCCTGGCGGGCCACCGGCGACAACCTCGTGGCGGTCCGTGAGGGGCTGGCCGGCACCGGCCAGGTGATCACCTCGGCCGCGCTCATCATGGTGACCGTCTTCGCCGGCTTCGTGCTCCAGGATGATCCGGTGATCAAGATGTTCGGCCTCGGCATGGCGGTCGCGGTCGCGGTCGACGCCACAGTGGTCCGCGGGCTGCTGGTGCCGGCCACCATGGCACTGCTCGGCCGGGCGAACTGGTGGCGGCCCGCCCGACGGCGCCGGGCGGCCGAGCGGACGCCGCCGGTGCCGGTCGGCTGACGGCGCGTACGCGGGACGCTGGGTGCGCCGGTTCCGTGGTGTTAAGCGGGGCCCCTTCCTCTACCGAATGCGTTAAGCGGGGGCCCCGCCTTACACCTCAACCGAGGCGGGTGGCGACGGTGCGGCGTAGCTCGGGCAGCCGGTCGTGCAGCAGGCCCGGGCACTGCGTCGAGGCGAAGTCGCGATGGCCGTAGATCTCGGTGGGCGCGATGCCGTACTGCTGGCAGGTGAACGCGCAGAACCAGACCAGGCTGTCCCAGAGCGCCTGCGGCGGCTGCACGTCGACGTAGATGCCGTCGTTCTCGATGCCGATGGCCTGGCTGTTCTGCCCGACGCAGTGCGCGCCCTGCACCATCGACTGCCCGTGCAGCAGCCCGTAGAGGCTGCCGTGCCGGCCTTCGGTCAGGTGGCCGCCCCGGCTGTTGGTGAAGTGCTGGCCGGAGTCGAGCCACCCGTTGGAGTCCATGTGCAGGTCCTGGATGTCGCGGGAGTTCCGGTACGCCTGGGCGAGGCTGTAGTCGGTCGTGTTGGGGAACGCCGTGTGGTGAATGATGATCTTGTTGGGGCGGCTGGACACCACGCTCACCGGCGACGACGGCGGGCGGGCGCCCCAGGTCGCGCAGTTGGCGATGGTCGGCTGGTCGACCCGGGCCGCGGCGGCCCGCGCCGCGCCGCCGGCCTGGGTGAGCGCGCCGGCGCCGAGCAGGACCGCGCCGCGCAGCACGGACCGCCGGGGGAGTGGAACGGACATCGGGGCCTCCTCGTGGGTACGGACACGACGGCGGGACGGGCGGTCACGGCCCGCCCCGCCGGGACGGGTCAGCAGGCGCCGTTGCAGGCCAGCACCCGGAGCCGGTCCAGGCTGCCGTTCCAGACGTTCTGGTCGCCGGGGAAGGTGCCGGCGGAGGACCACTGCCAGAAGGAGTACGTGCCCCAGCCGGCCGGCAGCGTGCCGACGCCGCTGGCGTAGCGGGCGATCCACAGCGGATTGTTCGCCGCGAACTGCGACGTGTTGCCGGTGCAGGTGCTCCACCAGTCGGTGGTGGTGTAGATGGTGGCCCACCTGCCGGTGCGGGCGTGGTACTGGTTGACGAACGAGGCGATCCAGCTCCGCATGGACGCCTGGCTGAGCCCGTAGCAGGTGGCGCCGTACGGGTTGTACTCGATGTCCAGCGCGCCGGGCAGCGTCTTGCCGTCCTTGGACCAGCCGCCGCCGTGGTCGACGAAGTAGTTGGCCTGGGTGGCGCCGGTGGTGGTGTCGGGGCGGGCGAAGTGGTAGGCCCCGCGGATCATCCCGACGTTGTAGGAGCCGTTGTACTGCTGGGCGAAGTACGGGTTGGTGTAGTAGGTGCCCTCGGTCGCCTTGACGTACGCGAACCGGGCGCCGTTGGCCCACGCGGCGGACCAGTTCACGTTGCCCTGGTAGCTGGAGACGTCCATGCCTGGTAGTCCGGCCGGCGCGGCGTGGGCGGGGGCCGCGCCGGTGAGGGCCGCCGCGGCGGCGGTGACGGTGGCTAGCACGGCGGCGCCGGTGGTGCGCAACGCCGATCGCAGGAGACGGTGCATCTTTCCTCCCGGGGGGTTGCCGCCTGCTGGCGGCGGGAGTATGACGAAAGGATCTGTCGACATTAGGACACAGGACGGAGAAACTTTTCAATAGACGTATCGAAGATTCTCTCTGAATTTCAGGGCTCAGCCGAGTGCGGCGAGCACCTCGGCGGCGGCGCGCTCGCCGGCCGTCACCGCGCCCTCCAGATAGCCGCTCCACCGGGTCGCGGTCTCCGTCCCGGCCCAGTGCACCCGGCCCACCGGCGCCCGCAGCTCCGGCCCGAAGTCGCGCCACGAGCCGGGCGTCAGGACGCCGCCGAAGCAGCCCCGGGTCCACGGATCGGCCGACCAGTCGTACTCGATCAGGTTCTCGGGGTCGGCGGCGGCCGGGCCGAGGAGCGCGCCGAGCGCGTCCCGCAGCGCGGACCGGCGCGCGGCGTCCGGCAGCCGGCGCAACGCCCGGGCCTGCGCGCCGTAGCTGAACGCGGTGAGCACCCCGCCGGGCAGTCCGGGCATCGAGTTGTCCACCGTCTCGGTGAGCGGCCCGGTGTCCGTGGTGGCCACCCCGGAGCGGCCGGCGGTGCGCCAGAACGGCTCCGGGTAGAGCGCGTGCACCTTCAGCGCGGCGCCCATCGGCATCCGCTGGGTCAGGCCGTCGCGCAGCGCCGGCAGCGGCGGGTCGTACCGGATCCGGCCGGCCAGGGCCGGTGCCAGCGCGACCACCACCGCGTCGCCCCGGTGCGTCTCGTCGCCGGCCCGGACCCGCACGCCGTCGCGGTCCTGCGCCACGGCGTCGACCGGGGCGTCGAGGCGTAGCCGCGCGGGCGGCAGCGCGTCGGCCATCCGCTGCGCCAGCGCGGCCGGTCCGCCGACGATCCGGTCCTGCTGGGCGCCGCCGGCCATGCCGAGCAGCGCGTCGGCGCCGCCGCCGCTGCGCAGGTAGAACAGCAGGTGCAGCAGCGACACCTCGGCCGGCGAGACGGCCAGCAGCCCACCGGCGAGCAGGCGCCCGGCGTAGCGGGCGGTGACCGGGTCGGGCGCGGTGGCGGCGAGCCAGCCGCCGAGCGTGGTCCCGTCCCACTCCGCCGCCCCGGCGGCCCGCCACGGCGCGGCCGGGTCGAGCCCGGCCGCCAGCTCGTCGAGCGTGCCGAGCAGCCCGGCCAGGCCGGCCGGCGGCTCGGTGACCCGCCGCCCGTCCAGGAGCAGCGTCGGCGCGCCGTGCGCCGCCGATGGAAAGGTCGCCAGGCCGTACGCGGCGACGAGCGCGTACATCCGGTCCTGGGTGGGGCCGATCCACTGCGCGCCGAGGTCGAGCCAGCCGCCGTCGGGCAGCGGGCGGCTCAGCGTCCGGCCGCCCACCCGGTCCCGGGCCTCCACGAGCAGCACGTCGACGTCGGCGGCGTGCAGCGCGAGCGCGCAGGCGAGCCCGGAGAACCCCGCCCCCACCACGATCACCCGGCCACCGCGCACGGCCCGGCATACCCGATCCCCACCGAAATCCCGTACGCCCGGCGTGTCGAAACCGGCGTCCGCCGTTCGTGTGAAGGTGGAGGGCGGCGCCGGGGGCGCCGGCGGCGACGAGGAGGAACCCGTGAAGCAGTACCTGATCAGCATGTACCAGCCCACCGGCGTGGACCGGCCGGACCCGGAGTTCCTGGCCGGGGTGATGCGCGAGGTCGAGGCCATCGGGCGGGACCTGCGGGAGGCCGGCTGCTGGGTGTTCGGCGACGGGCTGCACGCGCCGGACACCGCCACCGTGCTGCGCCCGGCCGGCGACGAGGTGCTGGTCACCGACGGGCCGTTCGTCGAGGGCAAGGAATACCTGGGCGGCGTCACCGTCATCCGCGCCCCGGACCTGGACGCGGCGCTGGACTGGGGCCGCCGGTACGCCCGCGCCACCACGTTGCCGATCGAGGTGCGCCCGTTCCAGGGCGAGGGATGACCGAGGTCGAACGGGTCTTCCGGGCCGAGTACGGCCGCGTGGTCGCCACCCTGGTCCGCCTCCTCGGCGACATCGACCTCGCCGAGGAGGCGGTCCAGGAGGCGTTCGCGGTCGCGGCGCGGCGGTGGGCCGTCGACGGTCCGCCGCTCAGCCCGGCCGGCTGGATCGTCACCACCGCCCGGAACCGGGCGATCGACCGGCTGCGCCGCGAGTCCACCCGGGCCGCGCGGCACGCCGAGGCCGCCCGGCTGTACGCCGCCGACCCACCCGCCGAGGAGGGGCCCGTGCCCGACGAGCGGCTGCGCCTGATCTTCACCTGCTGCCACCCGGCCCTCGGGGCCAACGCCCGGGTGGCGTTGACGCTGCGGCTGCTCGGCGGCCTGAGCACCGCCGAGATCGCCCGGGCCTTCCTGGTGCCGGAGCGGACCATGGCGCAGCGCCTGGTCCGGGCCAAGGCGAAGATCCGGGACGCCGGGATCCCGTACCGGGTGCCCCGCGACGCCGACCTGCCGGACCGGCTGCGCGGGGTGCTGGCCGTGGTGTATCTGATCTTCAACGAGGGGCACACGGCGAGCGCGGGGGAGCGGTTGGGTCGGGTCGAGCTGGGCGCCGAGGCGATCCGGCTAGGTCGGCTGCTGGTGGCGTTGATGCCGGACGAGCCGGAGGCGCTCGGGCTGCTCGCGCTGATGCTGCTCACCGAGTCGCGACGGACCGCCCGGACCGGGCCGGACCAGGTGGCGGTGTCGCTGTCCGAGCAGGACCGCGGCCGGTGGGACCGGGCGCTCGTCGTCGAGGGGCAGGACCTCGTCCGGCGCTGCCTGCGGCGCAACCGGCCCGGCCCGTACCAGATCCAGGCCGCGATCAACGCGGTGCACGTCGACGCGGCCACCGCCGTCGCCACCGACTGGGCCCAGATCCTCGCCCTCTACGACCAACTGCTGGTCTGCGCGCCGGGCCCGGTGGTGGCGTTGAACCGGGCGGTCGCGCTGGCCGAGGTACGCGGACCGGCCGCCGCGCTTGTCGAGGTGGACCGGCTGGACCTGCGCGGATACCACCCGTGGCACGCGGTCCGGGCCGACCTGCTGCGCCGCCTGGACCGGCCGGTCGAGGCGCGGGCGGCGTACGACGCGGCGATCGCCGGCACCGGCAACGAGGCGGAGCGGGAGTTCCTGCGCCGCCGGCGCGACCGATCGAGGGAGACCACGTGAACACACCGGAACTGCTCGTCGACGGCCTGGCGTTCGGGGAGTCGCCCCGCTGGCTCGACGGCCGGCTCTGGCTGGCCGACTGGGGCGCCGGTGAGGTGCTGGCCGTGGACGCCGAGGGGCGGACCGAGGTGGTCGTCCGGGTCGACGGCCTGCCGATCTGCTTCGACCGGCTGCCCGACGGGCGGCTGCTGGTGGTCGCCGGCCGGGACGGGCGGCTGCTGCGCCGGGAACCGGACGGCGCCCTGACCGTCCACGCCGACCTGGCCGCGCTCGACCCGCACCCGTGGAACGAGGTGGTGGTCGACGCGCGGGGCAGCGCGTACGTCAACACGATCGGTTTCGACTTCCCGGGCGGGACGTTCGCGCCCGGCTCGGTGGCCCTGGTCACGCCGGAAGGCGCAGTCCGGCTGGTCGCCGGCGACCTGGCCTTCCCGAACGGCATGGCGCTCACCCCGGACGGGCGGACGCTGATCGTCGCCGAGTCGTACGCGGGGCAGCTCACCGCGTTCGACGTCGCCGCCGACGGGACGCTCGGCGGGCGGCGGGTCTGGGCGGCGGTGGCCGACTCCGCGCCGGACGGCATCTGCCTCGACGCCGCCGGCGCGGTCTGGTACGGCGACGTGCCGAACCAGTGCGCCGTGCGGGTGGCCGAGGGCGGCGAGGTGCTCGACCGGATCGAGCTGGACCGGGGCTGCTTCGCCTGTGCCCTCGGCGGTCCGGACGGGCGCACGCTGCACCTGGTCACCATGCGGTGGGACCCGGGCGCGCTGGCCGGCGGGCCGCGGACCGGCACCGTGCTGACCGTCCGGGTGCCGGTCCCGGGCGTCGCCTGAGCGCCTAACCGTCGCGCAGCCGGCGCAGGATCCGGGACAGTTCCGCCTGGTCGCTCGCGTCGAGGGCGGCGAAGAACCGTTCCGCCTCGGTGGCCCGGGCGGCCTGGATGGCGGCGCCGACCCGGTCGCCCTCGGCGGTGGGGGCGACGAGCGTGGCCCGCCGGTCGCCGAGGTCGGGCCGCCGCTCGACCAGGCCGCGTTCCTGGAGGCCGTCGACCACCTCGGTGGCCGAGCGGGGCGCGATGCGCAGGTGCTCGGCGAGCGCGCCGGGCCGCAACGCGCCGTGCCGCATGAGCACGCCGAGCGCCCGCGCCTGCCCGGGGCTGATCTCCCACGGCTCCAGCGCGCGCTTGGCCTGGTGGCGCAGCCGCCGGGTCACCGCCCAGAACGTCTCGGCCAGGCTCTCCTCGTCGCTGCCGGTCACGGGAATACGGTAGCAGCAGGTCCTGTTGTTCCCTCATGATGAGGTAACCTCAGCATTACCCGACAGAGGAGAACCCCCTTGGATCACACCCCCGACGGCCGCGGTGGCGGCCGAACCGTGTCCCCCGCCGAGAAGGCCCAGGCCCGCGACGTGTCGCTGCGCCGCATCGGCGGCCTCTTCACCGCACACCGACGCCCGCTCGCCGCCGTGGTGGCGATCATCGTGGCGTCCTCGATCATCGCGATGGCCTCGCCGTTCCTCCTGCGTACCGTGATCGACCGGGCCCTGCCCGAGCGTGACCTGACGCTGCTGGCCTGGCTGGTCGCGGCCATGATCGCGGTGGCCGCCGTGACCGCCGTGCTCGGCGTCGCCCAGACCTGGATCTCCACCCGGGTCGGCCAGGAGGTCATGCACCGCCTGCGCACCGACGTCTTCGCCCACCTCCAGCGGCAGTCGATCGGCTTCTTCGTGCGCACCCGCACCGGCGAGGTGCAGTCGCGCATCACCAACGACATCGGCGGCATGCAGTCGGTGGTCACCTCCACCGCCACCTCGATCGCCGCGAACCTCACCACGGTCGTCGCCACCACCGTCGCCATGCTGGCGCTGAGCTGGCGACTCACGCTCGTCTCGCTCGTCGTGCTGCCGCCCGCGCTCTGGCTCACCCGCCGCGTCGCCCGGCTCCGCCGGGAGATCACCGCCCGCCGCCAGCGCGAACTGGCCGACCTCACCGTCACCATCGAGGAGGGGCTGTCGGTGAGCGGCGTACGCCTGGCCAAGACGCTCGGCACCGGCGCGGCGCTCGTCGACCGGTTCACCGCCTCCTCGGCCCGCCTGGTCGACCTGGAGCTGCGCTCCGAGCTGGCCGGCCGCTGGCGGATGGCCGCCATGACGATCGTCTTCGCCGCCATCCCCGCGGTGATCTACCTGGGCGCCGGCCTGCCCGGCACCGCCGGCACCCTCACCATCGGCACGCTCGTCGCCTTCACCGCGCTCCAGGCCAACCTGTTCCGCCCGCTGATGGGCCTGCTCAACGTGGGCGTCACGCTGACCGCCTCGCTCGCGCTGTTCGCCCGCATCTTCGAATACCTCGACCTGCCGGTGGAGGTCGCCGAACCGTCCCGCCCGGCGGCGCTCGACCCGGCCACGGTCCGCGGCCACCTGCGCGTCGAGGACGTCACCTTCAGCTACCCGGGCAGCGACACCGCCGCGCTGGCCGGCGTCAGCCTGGACGTCCCCGCCGGCACCAGCCTCGCCCTGGTCGGCGAGACCGGCTCCGGGAAGAGCACCCTCGCCGCCCTGATCAGCCGGCTGCACGACCCGGACGCCGGCCGGATCACCGTCGACGGCGTCGACCTGCGCGACATGCGCCTGGCCGACCTGGCCGCCGTCGTGGGCGTGGTCAGCCAGGAGACCTACCTGCTGCACGCCACCGTGCGCGACAACCTGCGGTACGCCCGCCCCGACGCCACCGACGCCGACATCGAGGCCGCCGCCCGCGCCGCCCGCATCCACGACCTGATCGCCGCGCTGCCCGACGGGTACGACACCATGGTCGGCTCCCGCGGCCACCGCTTCTCCGGTGGTGAGCAGCAACGCCTGGCCATCGCCCGGACGCTGCTGCGCGACCCGCGGATCCTGGTGCTGGACGAGGCGACGAGCGCGCTCGACACGGAGACCGAACGCGCGGTGCAGCGGGCGCTCGACGAGCTGGCCCGGGGCCGCACCGTGGTGACCATCGCGCACCGCCTCTCCACGGTCCGCGACGCCGACCGCATCGCCGTCCTCGACCACGGCCGAATCGTCGAGTCCGGCACCCACGATTCGCTGCTGGACCACCAGGGCCGCTACGCCACCCTGCTCGGCTGACCGCCCCCCACCCCACCCCACCCCACCCCACCCCACCGCCCCCGCCTCCCGATGCCGTGATGGGGTGTACGGGTCGTCGTGCGCGACGATCCGCGCTCCAACCTCACAACGGAAGCCGCCCGGAGCGGGCAGCCGATCGGACGACGTGTCGCGTAGTCCGATCGGTGGGACTCGGTGGCGGGCCTGTTAACGTTCTCATGCGGTCGGTCCCGTCCACGGGACCGACCGTCCAAACCGGACGCCATCGGACGGTGATGTCTTGATTCCGCTAGGTCGCGCTTCGTAGCGTGAGGCTCCGCAACCCCTCGGCCGGTGGGGCGCCGCCAGCGGCTGCGGTCGTCACTGTGGGGTGTGCATGCTGATCGCCGGAGCCGTACCTGTCACGAGCGTCATGGCGGAGCTGCGCGCCGAGCGGTCCCTGTTCCACTCCGAGGCCGACTTCCAACACGCGTTCGCCTGGACCGTGCGCCGCCTCGACGCGGGCCTCCGCGTCCGCCTGGAGGTGCGGCAGGAGCAGGACGAACACCTGGACCTGCTCTGCCACGGCCCGGCCGGCCGGACGGCGATCGAGTTCAAGTACTTCACCGCCCGGTTCAACGGCGTCGACTCGCACACCGACGAGGCGTACGCCCTGCGCAGTCACGCCGCCGCCGACGTGGCCCGACGCAACTTCGTCTTCGACATCGAACGGCTGGAACGCTTCGTCCGCGCCGGCCCGGCGCGGACCAACGGCCTCGCCCTCCTGCTCACGAACGCCCACGGGCTGTGGCAGGCCCCCGCCGTCGACCGGCCGACCCGGGACCGCGAGTTCCGGCTCCACGAGGGCCGCCGCCTCGCCGGCATCCTCAAGTGGGGCGTCGACGGGCGCTACTTCCAGCCGAACCGGCGCCACCTCACCGGCGACTACCGGCTCGGCTGGCGCGACTTCACCGAACTCCCCGGACGCAACGGCCGGTTCCGCTGGCTCGCCGTACCGGTGGACGCCGCCGACACACCGCCGCCCGCCGAGCCGGGCGCGGGAAGGGACTGAACATACGGGAAGGGACTGAACATATGGGCGTGGAAGCTCGCCAGGCCGCCGACCGGACCCTCGAGTTCCTGAAGTCCCTCGCCGAGCGGCGGTACGACCGGGTGTGGACTCCGGACTTCCTGAGCCACAACCCGGACGTGCGGGGCTTCGTCATCTTCCACGGCGGCGCGCTCGTGCTCGTCCACAGCGGGGTGGCGCCGGGGGAACCGACCCGCTGGCTGTTCCGGATGGCCTGCGCTCCAGGCGCGGACGTGACCGACACGGCCGAGGCGATGGAGTGGGCGAACATCAGGAACCGGCTCGCCGAGGGCGGGCGCTACTACTGCGTCGTCACGGCCGACCGGCGCGCCTGCCACGTGGTGTTCGCGCTCGACGTCTGGAGCCCGCTGCTGGCGGACGTGACGGCGCCCGACGCGCAGACCGCCCGCGACCTGCTCGACGGCGCGCTCACGGTGTGCGTCCACAACGCCATCGCCGACTTCCGGGACCTGTCCGCCTACCTTCCGGCCCGACGGTTGGATCCCACCGAGGAGGACGCCTCGACGCTGTTCGCCTGCACGCGGCACTGAGCCGCACGCCGGGGGTACGCCGGCGCCGCCGCGGGACGCAGCCCGGCGAGCTGGACGAAGACCTCCCGCTTGGCGGTGGCGAGGCCACGACGGTCGACGACGTAGCCGGTCAACCAGAGCCAGCCGAGGTGGGTCAGCTCGGGGCCGACCGACACGACCCGGAACGTCAGGGCGCGGTCGCCGCCGAACTGCACCGAGGCGCGGCCGTCGATCCGCAGCAGGTCACCCGGTTGTGGGAGCACCGCTACCAGTGGCCCTGGTTCGGTGGGCGGCACTCGCGGGCGTGCATGGCCTGCCAGTCGCGCAGCGCCCGCTTCAGCCGCTCGTTCTCCACGGTCAACCGGCGGATCTGCCGGTGCAGGTCGGTCAGCTCGTCGGCGACCTCGGTCTGGAACGCGCGTACCTGCTCGGGGTCGACGCCACGACGACGCGGATCGAACGCGCGGGTCCGCGCCTCGCGCGGCGTCATCCGGGCCGGCAGGCCGGTTCCGTAGAGCTGGCCGGAGCGAAACACCTCGGTCACGTCGGTCCTTTCGCGGTTGCGTCCGCGCCTTTGGGTGCACTTGTGGTTGCCCTGGCGACAACAAGCGCACCCAAAGGGCAGCGGCGATCGGAGACAGAGCGTTCCGGTGGGCCGGGACGGGCACGCGCACCCGCCCCGACCGGGGGAATGAGCCGAACTCGTTGCCACGCGAGGAGCGGCTCCGGTCCAACATATCTAGACATGTCAGATGAGTCAACGCTGCTTGTTAGGCGCGTCGCGGTGTGATCGAATCGGATCGCCACGCGAGGAGTGCTATGCGAGAAGTGCCGGATTACTGGCGCATCGCCGATGACGTGATCGCCGATGTCAGGTCGAACAAGCTGAAGCCGGGGGACAAGCTGCCCTCGATCGTTGAGCTGCGCGAGAACTACCGCGTCAGCCACGGAACGGTCCAGATGGCCTATGCCCGGCTGGAAGCGCTGCGCGTGATCCGGCGTCAGCAGGGCAAGGGCGTCTTCGTCACCGACCCGAAGACGTGGATGCGCGAGCCGTAGACAGCGGCGTCAGTCCAGCAGGGCACTCGTCCACTTGTCGGTGTGGCGCTCGGTGTAGTCGGCGTCGGCGCGCCACGTGTCGCCGTGCCCGGTCCGCCAGTGCGTCGCCCACGGCTCGACCCCGAGCGCGGCCTGATCGCGCAGGAAGTCGTGCATCGCCCGGGTCCGGACGGTCAGCAACGGCACCAGGTCGCGGCGCTGCCGTTCGTCCAACCCGTACGCGTCCACGAAGGCGCGCAGACGCTGCCCCGCGTCCGCCCGCTGCCAGTCATGATGCGCCGACAGCGGGACGAAGCCGTGCGCCGCGTAGGCGAGATCCCACAGCCGTGACCCGGGCCCGGCGTTGTCCCAGTCGATGACGACCCAGCGGTCCCCGATCACCAGGTTCCACGGCGCGAGGTCGTGGTGGACGATCATCTCGTCCCGGTCGGCCGGGATCAGGGCGTTCCACCGCGCGTCGGGCGGCGGCGTGAACGTCGCGAGCGCGTCGTGCAGCTCCCGCGCCAGCCGGCCCACCCGGGCGAGCTGGTCCAGCGGTGCGAGCAGGTCGAACCGGTGCGGCCAGGGCACCTCACCCGCCGCGTAGGTGAGCACCTCCCGCCCTTTCTCGTCGACACCGAGCGGCCGGGGCGCGCCCCGGAAACCGACCGACCGCAGGTGGCCGAGCAGCGCGTGCACCGCCGGGGTCCACGGACCGGCCTGCCGGCGTACGGTGTCCCCGACCCGCACCACGCCGGCCGTCACGTTCCCACCGGCGAGCGGGACCTCCTCCACGCTCATCCGCCCACGGTCCCGTCCGCGCGGAAGGCCCGCCGGAACGCGGAGGGCGAGGTGGTCGTCGCCCGTGCGACGTGCTGGCGACAGGTCACGGTCTCTCGACCCGCACCGAGGGGAGGTGGGCCGGCACTGCCACCATCCGGCCGGCGTTGTCCCGCATGGGTACCACGGTCATGGCGCGACCGTAGCGGATGACCTACTGCCGGGGGCCGGCCTTGCGGCCGGAGACGAGATCGCCACACTGTAGCGGTGAACATGGGCAGGTATCTCAGGACGACGACGGCCCGCTTCGACGAGGTGACCGCGACCTTGTGGGACCCGGCTGAGGAGGAGGAACACACGGACGCGGGCGAGCGCCGCAAGGTCATCCTGGAGCAGTACAAGACATATGTGGAGATGGCCGACCGGGTGAGTGCCCGGCGCGGTCTCACCAACACGTTCTTCCTGAGCTTGAACACGCTGATCGCGACCGCCGCCGGGGTGGTCTGGCGCAGTCGCGGCGGCGTCGAGCCCAGCTATCTGACCGTCCCGGTGGCGGCGCTGCTGTTGCAGTGTGCGGCCTGGTTCTGGCTGCTGCGTTCCTACCGCCAGCTCAACTCCGCCAAGTACATCGTGATCGGCGCGCTGGAGGAGCGGCTGCCGGCCTCGCCGTACTGGCGGGCGGAGTGGAAGGCGCTCGGCGAGGGCCGTGATCCGTCGCGGTACTGGCCGTTGACCCACCTCGAACAGTGGATACCCGTGTCGTTCGCCGTCGTCTACGTAACCGGATTCGCCCTGGCGATACTTGCTTGAGCAGCGGCTTCGTCGAACTGTCGGCAAACGGACAATTGCTGCCTCCTCGGTCCTTGGTTCAGACTGTCTCCTCGGCGTCGGCGAGGGTGTGCAGGGGATGTCATTTCTTTTCTTTCTCAGCTATAGCGGCGTTGACGGGAACGGCGTCTACGTCGGCGAGTTCTTCAAGGATCTGTCCGAGGAGATCCGGCGTAGCACCGACTTGGAGGAAAGCCGCATCGGGTTCGCGTACGGGGGGATGCGGGACGGGACACAGTGGCGCCCGACCGTCGCGAAGGCGCTCGCCACCTGCCGCGTGTTCGTGCCGCTCTACTCGCCGCGATATTTCCGGGCGCGCTTCTGCGGTCAGGAGTGGGGAATCTTCGCCGAGCGGCTGCGGGCGTACGAGCAGGAGCACGGGACCACGCCGGATCTGATCGTGCCGGTGCTGTGGGAAGACGTGTTCGACGACGGGCAACTCCAGATTCCGAGGCTCGCCGAGGACATCTGGGCCCGAAGCGGGACGCTCGGCGACGCCCAGAAACCGACCGGCGTGCGCAGGTTGGTGCAGCAGAAGGCCAGATACCGCGACGAGTATCACGACGTGGTGTACCAGTTGGTCGCGCGGATCCGCGCCGTCGCCGCGGAACACGAACTCCCGGCGTACGATGCGGCAATCGATTTTGACACCGCGGCGGACGTCTTCCGGCCTGCGGGCGACGGCGACGAGTGCCTGGTCCCCCGGCCGCGGCCGGGGGAACCGGGCACGAGCGGTCCGCGCCACGTGCACCTCGTGGTGGCGGCGCCAACCGCGACCGAAGCCGCGGAGAAGCGCACCGACGTGCACCGCTACGGGACACGCTCCGAGGACTGGATGCCCTACCTGCCGGAGGCGGTCAAACCCGTGGTGCGCTACGCGATGACGGTGGCCGACGAGCAGGACCTCACCTCGCACCCGGTCGGTGCCGCCGAGAAACTGCCCGACCTGCTCGCCGACGCGGAGTCGGCGAACGAGTTGGTCGTCCTGCTTGTGGACGCCTGGGCCACACTCATACCCGCCTACGTGGAGGCGCTGGCGCCCTACGACGATGGGTTCTACGGCAACTGCGCCGTGCTGGTGCCGTGGAACCCGGCGGACGAGGAGTCGACGTCGAACGTGGCGGTGTTGAAGGAATCGGTGACGACGTTGTTCGCGAAGAACATCCGCGTGCCGCACCCGACCTTCCACCATTCGCTCCGCAATGTGGACGAGTTCACCGACGCCTTGCGGCAGGTCCTCATCCGGACCCAGAAGTTCGTCTTCGAGAAGCACCCGGTGCCGGACTTCGCGGATGCCGCCCCGATCGTCGCCCGCCCGATCCTCGACGGGCCGGGTGCCGGCTGATGGGTGCCGACGTGACCGAGGGACGCATCGTCACCTTCTACTCGTACAAGGGCGGGACCGGCCGCTCGATGGCGCTGGCCAACATGGCCTGGATCCTGGCCAGCAACGGCCACCGCGTGCTCGTGGTGGACTGGGACCTGGAAGCGCCCGGCCTGCACCGGTATTTCCACCCGTTCCTTCCGGACACGGAGTTGACCTCCACGACCGGCCTGATGGACATGTTCTGGAACTACGCGGCAGGCATGGTCGATCCGTCGCTTGACAACCGCGAGGAATGGCGGGAGAAGCACGCCGACGTGTTGGAATACGCGGTGTCGCTGCGCCATCGTTTCGCCTTGGGCGGGTTCATCGACCTGCTGTCCGCCGGCCGGCAGGACCGGTCCTACGCGAGTCGGGCCATGTCGTTCGACTGGGACAACTTCTACGACCGGCTGCACGGTGGCTCCTTCATCGACGAGATGAGGGACAGCATGCGCCGGCACTACGACTACGTCCTGATCGACAGTCGAACCGGGCTGAACGACACCTCGGGCATCTGCACGGTGCAGCTTCCCGACATTCTCGTCATCTGCTTCACGCTCAACAACCAGAGCGTCACCGGAGCACTCGCCGTCGCGGACTCGGTCCGCCGGCAGCGCGCCGATCGTGAACTGCGCATCCTTCCGGTGCCGTCGCGGGTGGAGGACGGCGAGAAGGCCCGGCTGGAGACGGCCCGCAGCTATGTGCGCCACGGCTTCCGGCGTTTCCTCGACAATCAGAGTCGGGAGGAGCGGGACCGCTACTGGGGTGACGTCGAGATCCCCTACAAGATTTTCTACGCGTACGAGGAAATCCTGGCGTCGGTCGGCGACCGCCCCCACCAGGAGGGCACGTTGCTGGCCGCCTACGAGCGGCTGACCGCACGTGTGACGGACGGCCGGGTGACCGAGGCCGCGCCGCTGGGCGAGGTGGAGCGGGAGGCGCTGGTCCGACGCTTCTGGCGGCAGACCGTCGGAGTCAGCCTGTACGACTTCTTCCTCAGCCATCATCCCGCGGACCGGAAATGGGCCGAGTGGATCGCCGCCGAACTGGAAGAGGCGGGATATCGGGTCTCGGTCGGGTCGCGCGACCTTCGCCCCGGCGCCCGCTGGTCGGAGGAGATCGAGAAGATCATCCTGTCCAGCGACGTGACGCTCGCGCTGCTGTCCCCCGCGGCGCTCCGATCGCCGGACGTCGCGCGGGAACGGCAACTCGCCCACGACATCGATCCGGGCGGCGAGGCCGCACGCCTGGTCCCCGTGCAGGTCGTCGAATGCAGGATGCCGGCCGGGCTCGGAGATCTGAACGGCATCCGGCTGGTCGGCATCGACGAGAAGACCGCGCACCAGCGGCTGCTCTCGGCGATCCGGCTGGTGCAGCCCCGGTCCAGCGGCCACCATCCCCGCCGCGAACCTGCGACGTTCCGCGACTTCCCCGGGCGGTTGCCGAAGATATTCAACGCGCCGCCGCGGCCGAAGGGCCTGGTGGGGCGGGAGGACGAGATCTTCGAGCTGTGGTCCGGTTTCGAGGGGCTCCGCGGCGGGGCGCAGGTGGTCTGCGGACCCGCCGGGGTTGGCAAGACGGCACTCGCCCTTGAGTTCGTCTACCGGTTCGCGCCCACGTACGACGCCGTCTGGTGGATCTCCGTTGGTTCCCGCGACGACATCGTTCTCGATATCTCGGAGCTTGCCGTGGCCCTCGGCGGCGCAAAGGGGCACGACCTGCACGAGCCGCTCCGGGAGCTGATGTACCTGCTCGACGGCCGGCGGTGTCTGATGATCCTCGACAACGTCGAGGACGTCCGCAGCCGGTTCGCGGTCGCCCCGCCGCCCGGAGTGGACGTTCTCATCACCTCTCGGCTTCAGGCGTGGGGCTCGGACGTCGTCCGACACGAGCTGCCGGTCCTGTCTTCAGCGGAGTCCGTCGAGTTGCTCCGCCGCATCGAGCCCGACCTGAGCGAGGGATCCGCGCGGGAGGTCGCCGGTCTGTTGGGTGGCCTGCCGCTGGCGCTGCGGATGGTGGCCACCGATTCCACGTTGGCGGCCCAGCTTCGGGACGACTCCCAGCAGCGGTCGTTCGGCAACATCCTCGCGCCGGCCTGGAAATGGACGCGGCAGCGGCTGTGGGCCGACGAACCGGCCGCCGTCGAACTGCTGCGTGTCGTGGCGTTCTTCGCGCCCGAGCCGATCCCGGTCAGCCTTTTCGTCGACACCCCGGCCGCGGCGGACCACCCGGGCCTGCGGTACGCGATGACGCGGGGCTCGAACTTCGAGGAGTTGCTGGCCCGGCTGCACGACTACAGCATGGTGGAGCGGGACGAGGACTGGTTCCGTGTGCATCCACTGGTGCAGGCGACCGTGCGGGAGGAGTTGACCGCCGTCGCCCAGGAGTCGTACCGACGCCAGGGGGAGCGTCTACTCGTCTCCGCCCGTCTCGGCGACCCGGTCGACGCGCGTAGCTGGCCCCGCTACCGGCGGTTGCTCCCGCATGTGGTGGCCGCGGACTGGGCCCAGGGACAGTCGTTGCGGGCACTGGTGCTGCTCCTGTGCGGCTACCTCGCCGCCGCCGGTGAGATCGACCGGGCGAGGAGCCTGAGCGCGGAAGTGGTGGAACGCTTCACCGTGCTGCTCGGCGCGAACCACCGGGACACGGTCGCGGCGCTGCACACCCTCGCCGCCGTGACCTGGCAGGCCGGTGACGGGGGTACGGCTCTCGATCTGGCCGGACAGGTCTGGACGCAGCGAGGCGACCTGCTCGGCCCGGAACACGGCGACACCCTCGCCGCTTTGAACAACTTCGCGGTGATGTTGTGGAGCCAGGGCCGGCACCAGGAGGCGTTGAACCAGAACGAGGAACTCTTGACCCGGCGGCGGGAGACGCTCGGGCCTGACCATCCCGACACGCTTGTGGCCCTGGGCAACCGGGCGACGATGCTGTTCGGGGTGGGCCGGTTGCCGGAGGCGTTCGACTGCGAGCGGATCGTGCACGACATGCGGCTGAGACGACTCGGCGCGCACCATCCGCTCACCCTGGCGTCCCTGGAGAACATCGCCTCGATCAAGCTCGAACTGGGGGAGAAGCACGACGCCGCGGAGACCTACGAGTTGTTGGTCGAACGCTACGGCGCACTGCTGGGTTCCGATCACCCGGATGCCTTACGCGCGATGTTCCTCTCGGCGCGGGCGAGACAGCGACTCGGCGAGGTGACCGCCGCACAACGCCTGCTCGCCGAGGCGTTGAGTCGGCAACAGCGGGTCCTGCCCGCAGAACATCCACAGCTTGCGGCGACCAGAGAACTGTTGCACGAGATTCAGGCGGCGATGAGCGACCAGGAACGGACGGGCACCTGATGGATCCGGTGGTGATGTCGCTGGCCCGGCAGGCCGGTCAGGCGGTCGTGGCCGCGATGGCCTCCGAGATGTGGCCGATCCTGCGTGACCGGCTGACCCGGCTCTACGCCCGGACGAGCGAGGGCCGGGCCACGGAGGTCGCGGACGCGCTGGAGGATTCCCGCCGGGCCGTGCTGGGCGGGAACTCTTCACCTGACATCGTGGCCACTCGCTGGCAGGGCCGGTTCGAGGCCATGTTGGAGGTGTACCCGGATCAACTCGAGCCGCTGCGCGAGGTTGTCGTCGGGGCGAGCACCGAGGCGGAAACCGATCCGGGCCAGGTGTTCCGGGTCGGCAGCGGCACGTTGCTCGGCCACGGCCAGATCGTCGCTCACAACACCGGCGGCGGCATGATCTGGCCCTGAGGCGCGACGGTTCCCGCCCAACCGGCGCACCGGCCCGTCCGCATCCGCCATCGCGTGTTCACCGGGGGTTCGGGGCGCGGTCGCCGGGTGAGGGCTGTACGCCGGGCAGGATCCTCGGCAGACTGAGCGCCGGCCACCCAACGACGATGGTCGATGTCATGTCCGGTTCGCTCAAGGAGGACCCCTTGACCCCGTTCCGCGCCGCCGCCACCCGCGTACGCCGCGCCCTGGCCGCGTCCGCCCTGGTCACCGCCCTGGCCGCCGTCGCGCTCGTCGCACCGGCCGCCGTCTCCACCCGACTCGCCGAGCCCGCCCGGGCCGCCGTCTACAGCTCCTGCACGCTGTCCCGCTGCGCGGACGCCCGCACCGCCCGCTCCGGCTGGTCGGCGAAGAGCTTCCCGACCAGCCGCGGCTGGTACTCGTGGAGCGGCGGCACGTGCAACTTCGCCGGCGGGCAGTTCTACAACCGCGAGGGTCAACTGCCCGCCAACGCCACCTACTACGAGTACGACGTCTACCCGCGCGCCTGCAACGCCTCCCGTGACGCGTACCGGATCGTGGTGAACAAGAGCACCGGGACGACCTGGTTCTCACCCGACCACTACGCCAACTTCTACCGGCTCTGAGTCGTACCGGCTCTGAGCTTGTGCCGGTACCGGCACTGACGCACGTCGACGCCGGCCGGGCGCCCGCTCCGGCCGGCGCCGACCGGAAAGGACGGATCGATGGGCGCAGCGTCCCCGCAGCCGCCGGCCTGGCTCACGCTCGACCCCGACTCCGCGCCCGAGCCGGCAGGCGTGCCGGTCCCCGGTGCGGCCACCCGCACCCGGGCGGCCCTGCACGACACGCTCGCCGTGGCGATGTCCCTGCCCGACTGGTACGGCCGCAACTGGGACGCCCTCGCCGACGCCCTGGCCGACGTCCTCACCGACCGGATCGGGCCGGACCCGTTGACCCTCGTCGTGCGGGACGCGGCGAACCTGCTCGCCGACGAGCCGCCCGCCCAGCTCGGCACGTTCCTCGACGTGCTCGGCGCGGCAGCCGCCGGTGGTCATGCCAGCCTGCGGCTGGTGCTGCGCGACACCCCCGAGCGGCTGTCCGCCCTGCGCGACCGCATCGCCGCCGCCCTGGGCGGTCACGTCGGCGCCCCCGAAGCCACCTGACCACGCCCCCCGTCGCCTCCCCGCCGCTCGCGTGCCCGCTCGCCGTCCGCCAGCTCGGGGAAGTGGCGTGCTCGGGTGGTCGTGGATGCCGCCACTTCGGCAAAGTGGCGCCAGTTCGGGCCGTGGTGTGGCTGCTCGGCCGGATTCTCGCCGGCTCGGGCGGCCCGACAAAACCCCTTGATCACGCCGAGGAGACGCCCCGGTGGGCGGGCGACCTCGGTGATCATGAAGTTAGCGCAGTCCGGGAGCGCTCTCCGGGCAGCTAACTTCATGATCAACGGGGTGAGGATGGGGGTGGTGGGGTGGGGGTGGGTGGGTCAGGTTGGGGGTCGAGGATGGCGCTGAAGCGCTCCTCGGCCAGGTCCAGCTGGGCGAAGATGTGCTGCTTGACCGGCGCCGACAAGGGGGTGTCCGGGCGGGCGACCAGCTCGCGGAAGACCGGCACCAGCGGGCGGTACTTGGCGGCCGACCGGGCTACCTTCGGTCCGACGGTGTGGATCACGCCCACGCCGTTGTCGGTGAAGTCCGACACCTTGATCACCCGGGCCCAGGGTTCCCGGTCGAGGCTGGCCGCCACGTGTTCCCGGTACTGCGTGTGCCGGTCCCGGCCCGGATCGTACGCCGGGTTGGTGACCGCCGCGACGAGCCGGGCCACCCGCGGGCCGAAGCGGTCGGCGAGCGTGGCCAGCGCCGCCCCGGTCACGTCGTCGCCGGCGTCCGCCGCGGACGCCGGCACGCCGGCCAGCTCGGCGGGGTGGTCCTCCACCGCGTCGTGCAGCAGCCCCGCGACGATCACGTCGACGTCCCGGACCTGGTAGTGGTGCATCATCCGGATCGCCACCCGGAGCAGGTGGTTCAGGTACGGCTCGCGGACCCGCCGGTCGTCGCGGTGCAGGTCGGCGGCGAGGTCCAGCGCCTCGGTCAGCCGGGCGCGCGCGGCGTCGTCGAACGCGGCGATCTCCAGCCGGAAGCGGGCCAGCAGGCCGGGCTCGCCGTGGATCTCGGTGATCGCGTGCATCGGCATGGTGGCGAGGTACGCGGGGAAGTCCATGGCTCCCTTATAGCTGATCTTCGCTGGAGGCCGCCGTCGACTTCCCGACGCCGGGACCCTCGGCCACGCCGTGATCCTTTGCGACGCCGTGATCCTTGGCGCCGCCGTAACCGATGAGCCGCTTGGCCAGGCGTACGCAGGTGCCGTCCGGGGTGCCGACGATTGTCGCCTCGTCCATCACCCGGGCCATGATCAGCCGCCCGCGACCGCGGTCGCTGCCGTCGCCGCCGTCGGTCGGCCGCCAGCCACCCTGGTCGCGTACCTCGATCTCCAGCCGGTCGTCGCGCAGCTCGACCTGGACCGTGGTGATCCCCTCGGGGGCGAAGCGGTAGCCGTGTTCGATGGCGTTGGCGCACGCCTCCCCGGTGGCGATGAGCACGGTCTCGACGTCCCACTCGTCGACGCCGTGCGCGTGCAGCCAGCCGCGCAGCCGCTCCCGGGTGGGCGCCAGCAGGCCGGGGTCGGCCGGCAGGTCGATGGTGAGGACCCGGCCGGTTGTCCCACCCGTCACGTCCGGTCCTCCGTCCCGTGCCCGTCCCCGGGCGTGGGCGCCACTCGCGCTGTCACCGACTGTTCTCACCCTCCTGTCCCCGATGGCCACTGTTTCATGCCATCGGCGACCGGGATCGTCAAAGGTGATCATCGCGCATCGCGGCCGGCGTGTCAGCCGACACCCCCGGGCGGGCCGCCGGCAACAGCCCGACGGGACGCCGCCGACATCCGGACGGGAGCCGCCGACCCCCCGACGGGAGCCGCCGACCCCCCGACGGGTGGGTGCCGCCGGCGTCCCGGGCGGGGGACGCCGGCGGCGTGGGCGCGACCGGTCAGAGCGGCAGCCGGCCCGCCCCGGCCCAGGCGTCGACGACCGGCGGGACCAGCGGCGTCGGCAGCGGCGGGGTGGCCCGCAGGGTGGGCGTCCAGCCGGCGTCGCCGCCGAGGTCCGGGTCGTGCGCGGCGTTGTACGCGGCCCGCAGGTCCACCGGCCGGGGGAGGTGGCGGCCCTGCTTCACCCAGCTTCCGCGCTCGGTCAGCGCGGTGCCGCCCCAGTCGTGGATGAGGTCCGCCGGGTCGACGTCGTCGGTGAGGGTGAAGAAGTTGTTCTGCGCGTAGATGGCGGACTGCACGCCGACGCCGAGGGCGTACTCGAAGCCGGCGCCGCCGAGCCGGTAGTGGTTCTCGTGCACGTCCACCTGGCCGAACCGCACCCGGGGCAGCCGTTGGAGGTCGCCGTCGAAGAGGTTGTGGTGCACGCTGACCTTGAGCCGGCCGACGTCCGGGCCGACCGTGTTGGAGGAGCCGATCAGCATCAGCTTGTCCCGGCCGGTGAACCGGTTCCAGGAGGCGGTGACCAGGCTGGCGGTGTGCGTGACGTCGAGGGAGCCGTCGTGCACCTGCCAGGGCCGGCCGAAGTAGATCGGCTGGGCGCTGTCCGGGTTGTCGCCGTCGGTGAACGTGTTGTGATCGACCCACACGTGCTCGCTGCGGCGTACCGAGATCTGGTCGTACTGGGAGTTCCAGTTGCCGGTGTCGCCGTCGTCGGGGGACCAGGCCGGGAAGCAGTCCCGGGCGTCGTCGAACGTCAGGTTGCGCACGATCACGTTGGCCACCCGGTCGATCATCAGGGTGAGGCCGGTGAGCCGGGCGCCGCGCAGCCCGACGATTGTGGTGTTGGACCCGACGTTGATCTGCGTCTGCCGGGTCTGGTTGGCCACGGACCGGACCCGGGCCGCCTCCAACGGGCCGCTCGGGTCCACCCGCCCCCAGACCGCCGGGTCGTACGCGGCCAGGTAGGCCGGCAGCGTGTACTCCGGGTCGGCCAGGTCGGCGCAGTCGAGCGGCGTGTCGTCGGCGCCTTCGAAGCCGTCGATCGTGCCGGTGACGTACACCATCTTCGGGGTGGCGTCGGTGGCGTTCGTGGCGTTGTCGCCGCCGAGCGCGGCGACCAGCTCGGCCCGGGTACGCACGACGCGGGTCCGGTCGGCGGTGGCCGCGCCGCCGCCGGTGGTGCCGGCGCCCTCGGCGGCCCAGCCGTCGTTTGCGGGTAGGGCCTGGCGGCCGATCAGCTCGGCCGCCCGGGACGGCTTGGCGGGTGCGGCCGGCGCGGGCGCGGCGACGGTGAGGGTGAGCGTGGCGGCGAGGGCCGCGACGCCGACTGTTCGGGTACGCATGGCTCGGTTCCGTCCTGTCAGGTGGTGGGAAGGTGCACGTCGTGGGGTCGGACCGCCCAGGGCACCCCGGCCTCGGACGGCAGTACGCCGGTCTCCGCCGCCGCGCGCAGCACCGCGTTGACGCCCCGGATCACCCGCACCCGTTGCGGGCCGTCGCCGACGGCGCGCACCGGGTCGCCGTCGAGCCGCGTCGGTTCCGGCGCGTCCCGCAGCGCGTCGAGCACCGCGGTGAACGGCTCGGTACGCGCCAGCGGCGCGATCAGCGGCACGCCCGTGGCGCGGTGGTCGAGCAGGTTCGCCAGCAGTCCCTGCCGGCCGGGCACGGTGCGCGGGTGGGTGTCGCCGGGCAGGCGCAGCCGGTCGGTCGGGTATTCCAACACCGCCCGCCCCCGCTCGCCGGTGACCAGCACGTCGCCGGCGACGTGCTCCTCGGCGGCCAGGGTCAACGCGGCCAGCACCGGCGGGCCGGCGTGCGGGGTGAGCCGCAGGATCGTGGTGTCGTCCACCTCGATCGGGCGGACCCGGTAGCGCTCCACCTCGATCCGGGTCGGCCGCACCGGCGCGCCGGTCACCGACTCGGCCACCGCCAGGCACTGCATGACGGCGTGCGCGAGCGGGTTGGCGAGCGCCCCGTCGACCGCCGGCCGGCCGTCCACCGACCGGCGGCCGGCCCAGGGCGAGCGGGCGTAGTAGGCGTCCGGACGCTGCCAGGCGGCGACCGTCGCGATGCCGGTGACCGGGCCGAGCCGCCCGGCGGTCAGCGCGCCGGTGAGCGCGGTCAGCGCCGCCGAGCCGAGCGCCTGGAAGTTGACCTGCACGGCCCGGCCGGCGGCGGCGGACGCGGCCCGCAACGCGCGGTGTTCGGCCAGGTCGAGCACCGGCGGTTTCTCCAGCAGCAGATCCGCGCCGGCGGCGAGGACGTCCCGCGCGATCGGCAGGTGGGTGTGCGGCGGCGTGCACACCACCACCGCGTCGGGGCGGGACGCGGCGAGCATCGCCAGGTGGTCGGTGAAGATCCGCGTCCCGGGTGGTGTCGGTGCGTCCGGCTCGTCCTCCGGCGGTCGTACGTCGACGAGGGCGACCAGGCGCAGCCGGCCGGCGGCGTGCAGCGCGGCGATCACCCGCCGGTGCCAGCGGCCGTGCCCGTTCACCCCGACGAGCGCCACCCGCGGGGGCCCGCTGCCGCTCACCGGGCCACCCCCGGCGGGCCGCCGCCGGCCGGACCAGCGCCGCCGGATCGACGCGGGAACCCGCCCGTCACCGGGCACCGGCCAGGGTGGCGCGGACGCCGTGTCGTTCCAGCGCGGTCAGCCAGCCGGTCACGGCCGCGCGGAATTCGTCGTCGGCGGCCAGGTCGGCGGGGATGACCTCGCGGACCGCGAAGATCGCGTCCACCACACCGGCCGGGGTGTGTCGGCCGTCGGCGAGCGCCGCGCGCAGCCGGTCGGCGAGCGGGTCGTCGAGCGGCAGCGGGCGGCCGTCGTCGGTGTGGCCGAGCAGGAACCGCAGCCAGGCCGCGACCACGAGCGCGCTCCACCGCGCGGACCGGCCGGCGGCCCGCAGGTCGGCCGCCGTGTGCAGCACCCGCTGCGGCAGCTTCTGCGAACCGTCCGAGGCGACCTGCGCGGTGCGGTAGCGGATCGCCGGGTTGCCGAAACGGGCGAGCACCTGCTCCCCGTAGTCGGGCACGGAGACGCCGGGCGGCGGGGTGAAACTCGGCGCGATCTCCTCGGCGACCAGCCGGCGCAGCACCGCGTCCAGGTGCGGCAGCGCCAGCGCGTCGACCACCGTCTCCGCGCCGGCCAGCGCGCCGAGGTACGCGGTGGCCGAGTGCACGCCGTTGAGCGCGCGCAGCTTCAGCCGTTCCCACGGGCCGGCGTCGTCGGTGAGGACCGCGCCGGCCCGTTCCCAGGCGGGTCGGCCGCCGGGGAAGTCGTCCTCGATCACCCACTGCGACCACGGCTCGGCGGCGACCGCCGCCAGGTCGGTGACGCCGAGCGCCAGGCGTGCGGTGTCCCGGGTCTCGTCGGTGCTGGCCGGCACGATCCGGTCGACCATGGTGCCGGGGCAGGTGAGCTGGGCGGCCACCCGGTCGAGCGTGGCGTCGGGCACCCGGGCCAGGGTCAGGCACTGGTCGACGAGCGAGCGCAGCCGGCGGCCGTTGGCGGGCAGGTTGTCGCAGCTCACCAGGGCAATCGGCCCGGCGTCGGCGGCGGCGCGGGCGAGCAGCCCGCGCGCCAGCAGCCCGGGCACGGTGCGCGGCGGCCGGTCGGTGGTGAGGTCGGCGGTCAGCTCCGGGTCGGCGGCGAGCGCGCCGGTCACCGGGTCGAGCTGGTACGCCTTCTCCGTCACGGTGAGCGTGACCACCCGGATCGCCGGGTCGGCGAGCAGGCGCACCACCGCGTCCGGGTCGCTCGCCGCGTGGCGTACCCCGGCCAGCGCGCCGATCACCCGGGTCGACGCGCCGTCGGCGGTGAGCGTGGTGACGCTGAACAGCGCGTCCTGGGCGGCGAGCGCCTCCACCACGTCGGTGCTGCGCGGCGCGACGCCGATGATGCCCCAGTCGCCGCCGGCCGCGCCGATCGCCGCCTCGGTGTGTACGGCCTGGTGGGCGCGGTGGAACGCGCCGAGCCCCAGGTGCACGATGCCGGCCGGCACGGTGCCGGGGCGCACCAGCGGCCGGCTCGCCTCGGGCAGCCGGCGCAGCGTGGCCAGGCCGAGCCGGCCGGTGTCGACGGTCACCGCCATGCCGGCCCCTCGGGGAAGCGGAACTCCGCGATCGACTCCGGCCGCATGGTGGCGCTGTAGCCGGGCGCGGTGGGCAGCAGGTAGCGCCCGCCCCGGGTGCGGACCGGGTCGACGAAGTGCTCGTGC
The DNA here is from genome assembly GCF_029581215.1 of Micromonospora sp. WMMD975. Lineage (NCBI taxonomy): Bacteria > Bacillati > Actinomycetota > Actinomycetes > Micromonosporales > Micromonosporaceae > Micromonospora > Micromonospora sp. WMMD975. Next base: position 2,678,083 of record NZ_CP120739.1, on the reverse strand, counting down.
AGGTGGTCCACGTACTCGACCATCCGGCCGTCCAGGCCGGTGCTCACCCGCAGGTGGTCGAAGACGGCGAGGTGCTGCACGTATTCACAGAGCCCGACGCCGCCGGCGTGCGGGCAGACCGGCACCCCGAACTTCGCCGCCAGCAGCAGCTCGGCGAGCACCTCGTCGACGCCGCCGACCCGGCACGCGTCGACCTGCATCACGCCGATCGCCTCGGCCTGGAGCAACTGTTTGAAGATGACCCGGTTGGCGGCGACCTCGCCGGTGGCGACCCGGCACCGGCCGCCGGACAGCTCGGTCACCGCGCGGGCGATCCGGGCGTGGCCGAGCACATCGTCGGCGTGCGTGGGCTCCTCGATCCAGTACGGGTCGACCTCGACGAGCACCGCCATCGCGGCGATCGCCTCGTCGACGTCCCAGACCTGGTTGGCGTCCATCATCAGCAGCGCGTCCGGGCCGATCTCGGCCCGGATGATCCGGGCCCGTCGCAGGTCGTCGTCGAGCCGTCCGCCGACCTTCATCTTCATCGCGCGCCACCCCTGGGCGTACGCGTCGCGGGTCAGCGCCCGCACCTGCTCGTCCGGGTAGCCGAGCCAGCCCACCGACGTGGTGTACGAGGGGAAGCCGTCGCGTTCGAGCGCGGCCAACCGGTCGGTGAGGCCGTCGCGTCCCTTGTCGAGGAGGGCGGCTGCCTCGTCCGGGGCGAGCGCGTCGGTGATGTGGTGGAAGTCGACGGTGGCCACCAGCTCGTCGGTGGGCATCTCGGCGAGGTACCGCCACATCGGCTTGCCGGCGAGCTTGGCGCGCAGGTCCCAGACCGCGTTGACAAGCGCGCCGGTGGCCATGTGGATGACGCCCTTCTCCGGGCCGAGCCAGCGCAACTGCACGTCGGCGCTGAGCGAGCGCCAGAACGCCACCGGCTCGGCGGCGATCTCGGCGACGGTGCGCCCGCGCACGTGGTGGGCGAGGGCCCGCACCGCGGCGCAGGTGATCTCGTTGCCCCGGCCGTTGGTGAAGGTGAACCCGGCGCCGGTCGGCCCGCCGTCCGTGGTCAGCTCCACGTACGTGGCGGAGTAGTCGCCCCGGTTGATGGCGTCCGATCCGTCGCCGCTGGCGGCGGTCGGGAAGCGCACGTCGTGCACCGTGACGTCGACGATCCTGGTCACGCGCGGTCACCTCCGAACTTGAAGACCTGCTTGGGCAGCCGGTAGGCCAGGTCGACGATCGTCTCGGCGGCCTCGTCCGCGCCGAGGCGGTGCTCGGCGACCAGGCGGGCCAGGAAACCGGCGTCGACCCGGCGGGCCACGTCGTGGCGTACCGGGATGGAGCAGAACGCGCGGGTGTCGTCGACGAACCCGGCCGTGTTGTAGAAACCGGCGCTCTCGGTGACCGCCTCCCGGAACCGGCGCAGCACCTCCGGCGAGTCGAGGAACCACCAGGGCGCGCCGAGGCGCAGCGCGGCGTAGCCGCCGGCCAGGGGCGCCAGCTCCCGGGTGAAGGTGTCCTCGTCGAGCGTGTAGAGCACCACGGTCAGCCGCGGGTCGTTGCCGTGCGCGTCCAGCAGCGGCGCCAGGCCGTGCACGTAGTCGGTGGCCTGCGGCACGTCGCCGCCGACGTCGCGGCCGTGCCGGGCGTACAGCCAGCGGTTGTGGTTGCGCACCGCGCCGGGGTGCAGCTGCATCACCAGGCCGTCGTCGAGCGACATCCGGGCGAACTCCAGCAGCATGTGCGCCCGGAACGCCTCCGCGTCGCCCGGGTCGGCCAGGCCGCGCCGGCCCTTGTCGTAGAGTGCCGCGGCCTCCGCCGGGTCGAGATCGAGGGTACGGGCGGTGGGGTGCCCGTGGTCGGAGGAGGTGGCCCCGGCGGCGGCGAACGCGGCCCGGCGCTGCCGCAGCGCGGCCAGGTAGCCGGCGTACGTGCCGGTGTCCTCGCCGGAGACGTCGGCGAGCCGGTCCACGTTCGCCGCCCAGCCGTCGAACTCCATGTCCACCACGTCGTCCGGGCGGAACGTGGTGACCACCCGGCCACCCGGCCCACCCCAGCCGTCGGCGGCGAGCTTGGCGTGCCGGCCCAGGTCGTCCAGGGGCGACTCGGTGGTGGCGAGCACCTCGATGCCGAAGCGGGTGAACAGCTCCCGGGGCCGGAACGCCGGCTCGGCGAGGCGGGCGGCGAGCGCGTCGTAGACGGCGTCGGCGGTGGCCGGGCCCAGCGGGGTGTCCACGCCGAACACGTTGCGGAACGTCTGTTCCAGCCACAGCCGCGACGGGGTGCCCCGGAACAGGTGCCAGTGCGCGGCGAACCGCCGCCAGATGGTGCGCCCGTCGGTCTCGACCGGGCTGCCGTCGACGCTCGGCACGCCCAGGTCGGCCGGCGGCACGCCCTGGCTGAGCAGCATCCGGGTCAGGTAGTGGTCGGGCACGATCAGCAACCGGGCCGGGTCGGGGAACGGGCGGTCCTCGGCCAGCAGCGCCGGGTCGACGTGCCCGTGCGGGGAGATGATCGGCTGCTCGGCGGCCAGGGCGTACAGCTCGCGCGCCACGGCGCGCTGGCCGGGTTCGGCGGGCAGCAGCAGATCGCTGGGGGAGATGATCGGCACGGGTGCGGGCTCCTCGGTCAGGGCAGGGTGAGCAGGTCGGCGACCCGGACGGGCGCGCCGGTCTCCAGCGAGCGGTTGGCGGCGAGGCCGGTGAGCAGGGCGAGCGCGCCGTCGTACGCGGTGGCGGCCCGGCCGAGCGGGTCGGCCTCGCCGCCGAGCAGCACCCGGGTCATCCGGGTGTCCGCGCCGCCGTGCCCGCGCCGGGTCCAGCCGTCCACCGGGATCTGGACCGGCGGCTCCCAGAACGGCCGCAGGGTGAGCCGGGCCTCGCCGCGTTCCACGGCGGCCTCGTCGCCGTGCAGCGCCGCGCCCTTGAGCGCGGACGCGTCGCCGGGGCTGACGTGGTCACTCTCGGTCACTTCCAGTTCGAGGCGGCCCCGGCTGCCGTTGACCATCACCCGGTAGCCCTCCCAGGGGGCGTACGCGGTGAGGTGGTAGGTCATGGTGGCGCCGGTGGAGTAGCGGGCCAGCACGGCGAGGTCGTCCTCGATGGTCACGCCGGGGGCGAAGACGTTGCGGTCGCGGTGGTAGCCGTCCTCGGCCTCGGCGTCGAGGTAGAGCTCGCGCAGCCGAGGGTGCTCGGCCAGCCGCAGCGCGAACGGGTCGTCGGCGGCGGCCGGGGCGCCGTGCGCCCGGTCGTAGTCGCGGGCGTAGCCGTGCCGGCGGCCGGTCTCGCCGTAGAAGAACAGCCGCCCGGCCGCGTGCACCTCGACCGGGCGCGCGTCCAGCCACCAGTTGACCAGGTCGAAGTGGTGGCTGGCCTTGTGCACCAGCAGTCCGCCGGAGGTGGCCTTGTCCCGGTGCCAGCGGCGGAAGTAGTCGGCGCCGTGGCGCACGTCGAGCAGCCACTCGAAGTGCACCGACCCGATCTCGCCGACCGCGCCGTCGGCGAGCAGCCGCCGGAGCTGTTCGTGCAACGGGTTGTAGCGGTAGTTGAACGCGACGGTGACCTGCCGGCCGGTCTCCGCGACCGCGTCCAGGATGCGCCGGCAGCGGGGCGCGTCGACGGTCATCGGCTTCTCGGTGATGACGTCACAGCCGGCCCGCAGGGCGGCCACCACGTACTCGTCGTGGGTGACGTCGACGCTCGTCACCAGGACCACGTCGACGCGCTCCTTCGCCAGCATGGTGGTGAAGTCGGCAGCGGCGTACGTGGGCACCGGCGGCTGGCCGAGCTCGGCGAGCCAGCGGTTGTGCGCGTCCATCCGGGTCTGGTTGACGTCGGCCAGGGCGACCAGCTCGGTGGTGTCGGCGTGGTCGAGCGCGAGCGCGCGGACGAACATCTCGGCGCGCGCTCCGGCGCCGACCAGGGCGTGGCGGACCCGTCTCCGGGCCGGTGATGACATGACGTCGGCCTCCCGCGGTGCTGCAAAGGTTTGCAGCCGAAGAAACCATGCCGGGCGACGCGTCGTCAATGGTCGATGGCTTTCCCGTACCATGAATCCTGATTCGTGTGGTTATATCCGCCCACCGGGCGTGCGGTTGAAATCGATCCGTAACAATGAGGCGTTGACACCGGAGCAACCGTTTGCATTAATTGGCGGCACCCGTGACCCCCACCACATCGGACCAGGGAGCCGCCGTGCCAGCCACCATCCGGGACGTCGCCCGGGCCTCCGGCGTGCACATCTCCACCGTCTCCCGCACGTTCTCGGCCCCGCACCTGGTCAACCCGGAGACCCGGGGCCGGGTGCTGGCCTGCGCGGAGGACCTCGGCTACCGCCCCAACCGGGCCGCCCGCGCCCTGATCACCGGTCGGACGCACAACATCGGCCTGATCGTCGCCGACATCGCCAACCCGTTCTTCCCGCCGCTGATCAAGGCGGCGGAGGGGCAGGCCCGGCACCGCGACTACCACGTGTTCGTGGCCGACACCAACGAGGACGTGATCGCCGAGGAGGACCTCGTCCACGCCCTGGCCAAGCAGGTCGACGGCGTGCTGCTGTGCAGCCCGCGGATGAGCAACAGCCTGATCGAGCAGGTCAGCCGCGAGGTCCCGGTGGTGGTGATCAACCGCCAGGTCGCCGGCCTGCCCTGCGTGATGATGGACGTCGGGCAGGGCGCCCGGTCCGCGATCGAGCACCTGCTCGGCCTCGGCCACCGGCGGATCGCGCTGCTCGGCGGCCCGCGCGGCTCGTGGACCGCGCGGGAGATGCGCCGGGCCGCCTCGGCCGCCGCCCGCAGCGGCGGCGGCGAGCTGACCCTGCTCGGACCCAACCAGCCCACCGAGACCGGCGGCGGCGCGCTCGCCGAACCGGTACGCCGCAGCGGCGTCACCGCCGTGCTCGCCTACAACGACCTGATGGCGCTCGGCCTGATCGAAGGGCTCGACGCGCTGGGGCTACGGGTGCCGCAGGACGTCAGCGTGGTCGGCGTCGACGACATCGCGCTGAGCCGACTCACCCGCCCCAAGTTGACGACGGTGGCCACGCCGACCGCGGCCGCCGGCCGGACGGCCGTCGACATGCTGCTGCAACTCGACTCCGACGCGCCGCGCGGCGCCCGGGGCCGGGGCGCGGCGGCCGGCGACCGTCGCACCACCGCACAGGTAATGCTCCAGACCGTACTTGTCGTCCGCGACTCGACCGGGCCCGTGCCCGAGCCCGGTCGGGACGGCGCCGGGACCTGACCGGGTGGCCCGGGCCCGCATAGCGGTGCGGACCCGGGCGGCCCGTGGACGGCCACCGGTGACGTCGTCGCCTCCCACAGCCGAGGAGTGAGCGCAGATGCACCCCGCAACGTCCCCCACCGCCGGCGCACCCGCCGGGCGGAATCACCGTACCCCCCTGTCCCGACGTCGATTCGTCCGCGGCCTCGCCGCCGTCGCGCTGGCCGCGCCGCTCGCCCTGGGCGCCGCCGCCTGCGGCGACGACGGCGGCGGCGGTGACGGCGGCCAGGTCAAGCTCTCCATCTTCTGGTGGGGCGGCGAGGCCCGGGCCAAACTCACCGAGGACGCCCTGGCCCTCTACACCAAGAAGCACCCCGAGGTGACCTTCGAGAAGACCTGGCAGGCCAACCAGGGCTACTTCGACAAGCTCGCCACGCTCACCGCCGGCGGCAACCCGCCCGACCTGTTCCAGATCGACGACAACTACCTGGCCGAGTACGCCGGCCGCAGCACCACGCTCGACCTGGGCAGCTACCGCGACTCCGGCAAGCTCGACGTGTCGAAGTTCCCCAAGAGCCTGCTGGAGTACGGCGTGGTCGACGGCAAGCTCGCCGGGGTGGCCGCCGGGGAGAACACCCAGGGCCTGGTCTACAACAAGACGCTGCTGGTGGAGAACGGGCTGCCCGAGCCGACCACCGGGATGAGCTGGGAGGAGCACATCGCCTGGGCCGAGCAGGTGGCGAAGAAGACGAAGGTCCCGGGCACCCAGGACCCCAGCGCCGACTACAAGGCGCTCTGGGTCTGGTTGCGCCAGCAGGGCAAGGATCTCTACCAGGGCAAGGAGCTCGGCTTCACGGTCGAGGACGTGACGAAGTGGTTCGAGCTGTGGAAGGGCGCGCGGGACTCCGGCGCCACCCCGCCCGCGGACGTCATCCACGAGGGCAACGCCAGCGACGTCACCAAGCAGCTCGTGGTCACCGGCAAGGCGGCCACCTCCTGGGCGTGGGTCAACCAGATGCCGGACCTGAAGAAGAACACCAAGAACGAGCTGGGCGTGGTGGCGTACCCGGGTGACCCGAGCGGCCAGTGGGCCCGCGCCTCGATGTACTGGTCGGTGTTCAAGGGCAGCAAGCACCGCGACGCCGCGGTCGACGTGATCAACTTCCTGAACAACGACCCGGAGGCGGTCGCGCTGCTCGGCACCGACCGGGGCCTGCCGTCCAACATGGACCTACGGGCCAAGGTCAGCGAGACCGCCACCGACCCGGCGATGAAGCAGTCCATCCAGGTCGAGTCCGACCTGGCGCAGAAGTTCGGCCCGTCCCCGCAGGTCCCGATCAAGGGACACAGCAAGGTCAAGTCCGAGCTGACCAAGGCCGCCGAGAACGCCCAGTACGGCCGGGCCACTCCGGCCCAGGCCGCGGAGCAGTTCGTCACCGCCTGCAAAGCCGCGATCGCCTGACAACCCGCCGCCGAGAAGAAAGGAACCGGCCCGTGGCCCTCACCACGGCGCCCGGCCGGACCCCACGAACCGGACCGGCCGGCCCCCGCCCCACGCGGCGCGGGGCCGGCCGGGCCCGGCTCGGTGAGGGCCTGGCAGGGTACGTCTTCCTCTCGCCCTGGCTCATCGGACTGATGGGCATCACGGCGATCCCGATGCTGCTCTCGCTCTGGCTGAGCTTCACCGACTACGACATCCTCACCCCGCTGTCGGAGGTGCGCTGGGTCGGGCTGGACAACTACGAACGGATGTTCACCGCCGACCCGTCGTACTGGCACGCCGTGCGGGTCACGCTGACGTTCGCGCTGGTCGCCGTACCGCTGAAGCTGGCCGCCGCGCTCGGCGTGGCGCTGCTGCTCAACCGCGCCTGGCGCGGCGTCGGGCTGTTCCGCGGCCTGTTCTACCTGCCGTCGCTGCTCGGCGGCAGCGTGGCGCTCGCCATCGTCTGGGTCAACATGTTCAACCGGGACGGCGCGTTCAACTCGTTCCTCGCGCTGTTCGGCATCGAGGGGCTGCCCTGGGTCGCCGACCCGGACTGGGCCCTGCAGACGCTCATGGTGCTGGCCATCTGGCAGTTCGGCGCGCCCATGGTGATCTTCCTGGCCGGGCTCAAGCAGGTCCCCACCGAGCTGTACGAGGCGGCGGCCGTGGACGGCGCCGGGGTGTGGCGGCGCTTCCGCGCGGTCACCCTGCCGATGCTCTCCCCGGTGATCTTCTTCAACCTGGTGCTGGAGACCATCCACGGGTTCCAGGGCTTCACCGCCGCGTTCGTGCTCAGCAACGGCACCGGCGGCCCGGTCGACTCCACCCTGATGTACACGCTGAAGCTCTACATCTCCGGCTTCACCGACCTGGAGATGGGCTACGCCTCGGCGATGGCCTGGGTGTTCCTGCTGGCCATCGCGCTCATCACGGCCGTGTTCTTCAGCACCGGCCGGTTCTGGGTGCACTACTCGGACGGAGGGGACGACTCATGACCGCGGTGACCGCCGTCGCCGGCCGCCGTCGCCCGCGCAACCGGCAGACGCTGCGCCTGCTGGTGCTCGTGGCGATCGTGGCGGTGGTGCTCTACCCGCTGATCTGGATGCTCGGCACCTCGGTCAAGTCGCAGGCCGAGATCGTCAACAACATCGGCCTGCTGCCGGAGACGTTCACCCCCGGCAACTACGTCGACGGCTGGACCAACTTCGACGTCAGCTTCGGCCGGTTCTTCCTGAACAGCGCCATGGTCAGCCTGCTCACCGTGGTCGGCAACGCGCTGTCCTGCCTGCTCGCCGCGTACGCCCTCGGGCGGCTGCGGTTCCGGCTGCGCAAGATGTGGTTCGCCGTCATGATCGGCACCCTGCTGCTGCCCGGGCACGTGCTGATCGTGCCGCAGTACATCCTGTTCCGCAGCCTCGGCCTGGTCGGCGGCGACTGGCCGTACCTGCCGTTGCTCATCCCGCACTTCCTGGCCACCGAGGCGTTCTTCGTCTTCCTCATGGTGCAGTTCATGCGCGGCATCCCGCGCGAGCTGGACGAGGCCGCCAAGATCGACGGCGCCACGCCGTACGGCGTGTTCCGGCACGTGATCCTGCCGCTGAGCCGGCCCGCGCTGGTCACCACCGCGATCTTCTCGTTCATCTGGACCTGGAACGACTTCTTCCGCCAACTGGTCTTCCTGTCCACCCTGGAGGACTACACCGTTCCGGTGGCGCTGACCCTGTTCATCGACTCGACGAGCCAGAGCGCGGTCGGCCCGATGTTCGCGATGTCCGTGCTGTCCCTGCTGCCGGTGTTCCTGTTCTTCCTCGCCTTCCAGCGGATGCTCGTCGAGGGCATCAACACCAGCGGGTTGAAGGGATGAGCGCCGACCGCCCCCGCCGGGACTGGCGGGACACCCTCGCCGAGGCGACCGACCTGGCGCTGCTCGGCTTCGCCGTGGCGCTCGCCGCGCTGCCGGTGCTCACGCTCGCCCCGGCGATCGCCACCGCCAGTGCCGCGCTGCACGACCGCGCGGTCACCGGGTCGTGGCCCGCGGCTCGGACCACCCTCACCCGGTTCGGCCGGGCGCTGCCCGCCGGCCTCGCCGCCAGCGCCGTCGCGCTCACCGTCGCCGTGGCGCTCGGCGCCGACCTGCTCGCGCTGGCCACCGGCCGGGCACCCGGCGGCGGCCCCGCCCTGGCCGTCACCGCCGTCGTGGCCGCGGCCCTGCTCGGGTACGCCGGCCTGGTCGCCGTCGCGATCGGGCGCACCGGCGGCCGGGGCTGGCGGGCCGCCGCCCGGCACGTCGCCCGCACCTGCCCGCAGCGGCCCGGCGCGTGGGCCGCCGCCGCCGGGACCTGCGGCCTGGCCGTGCTGCTCGCCGCGCTCGTCACCCCGGTCGCGGTGCCGATCCTCGGCGGGTACACCCTGGCCGCGCTGCACGCGATCGACGTCCGCCTCGCCGACCGTCAAGCGGCCCTCGCCGGTGCCCTCGGCCGTCCGGGCGGCGCGCCGGAGCCGGCGCGGGCCCACCACCCGGCAGTCGGACCGGAGGCGTCGTGACCGCCGATCCCCGCGCCGCCGCTGCCGGGACGGACGCTGCCGCCACCAGGACGGACGCTGCCGCCACCAGGACGGACGCTGCCGCCACCAGGACGGACGCTGCCGCCGCCGGGACGGACGCTGCCGCCGCCGTTCCGGACGCGGCCCGGGCCGGCACGCCGGACGCCGCCGCGACTGGTGCGGAGCGGCTGGTCGTGGCGGGGGTGGAGGTGGCCCGCTACGTGGTCCGGCCCGACCTGGACCCCCGGCACGGGCCCCGGCCCTACCTGCACCCGGTGCGGACCCGGGCCGGCGTCCCGGTCACCGACGCGCTCCCCGCCGACCACGTCTGGCACCTCGGCGCGTCCCTCGCCGTGCAGGACGTGGCCGGCGCGAACCTGTGGGGCGGCCGGACGTACGTGCGCGGCACCGGCTACACCTGGCGCGACGACCACGGCGTCATCGCCCACACCGGCTGGCGGGACCGGGCCGCCGACCGCCTCGACCACGACCTCGAATGGCGGGACGCGGGCGGGCGGCCGTTGCTGCGCGAGCATCGCCGGCTGACCGCCGCCCCGGCCGGCGACGACGCCTGGTGGCTCGACCTGAGCGCCACCCTCACGTCCGCCACCGGCGGCGACGTCCACCTGGGCAGCCCGGCCACGAACGGCCGACCCGGCGGGGCCGGCTACGGCGGCTTCTTCTGGCGGGTCGCGGCCGGGCCGGAACCCCGGGTGCGCACCGTGGACGCCGCCGGCGAGGAGGCGGTCAACGGTTCGGCCGCGCCCTGGCTGGCGCTGTTCGGCACCGGGTCCGGCGGCGGCGCGTACACGCTCGTGTTCACCGGCCTCGGGCCGGGCGACAGGTGGTTCGTCCGGACGGCGATGTACCCGGGCGTCTGCGTCGCGTACGCCTTCGACCGGCCGGCGGTGGTCGCCGTCGACCGCCCCCGCCGCAACCGGCACCGCGTGCTCGTCGTCGACGGTCACCTCGACCCGGCGGACGTCCCGGCCCGGCTGGCCGCGAAGGCCACGTCGTGACCGGCCCGGCCCGCCGTGCAGGCCACCTCATGAGCGGGCCGGAGGTGGCCTGCGTGGGCGAGACCATGGTGGTGCTCGCCCCCGACGACGGCGGTCCGCTGGAGCACGCCGCCCGGCTCACCGTCGGGGTGGGCGGCGCGGAGTCCAACGTGGCGATGGGGCTGGCCCGGCTCGGCCACCGCGCGGCCTGGCTCAGCCGGGTCGGCGACGATCCGTTCGGCCGCCGGGTGATCGCCGAGATCGCCGCGTCCGGCGTGGACGTCTCCCTGGTCACCGTCGACCCGGCCGCGCCGACAGGCGTCTACCTCAAGGACCCCGGCCCGGCCGGCACCCGGGTCCACTACCACCGGGCCGGATCGGCGGCCAGCCGCCTCGACGCGCCGGACCTCACCGACCCCCGGCTGGCCGGCGTCCGGCTGCTGCACCTGTCCGGGATCACCGCCGCGCTCTCCGACTCCTGCCACGGGCTGCTCGCGCACGCGCTGACCGGGCGGGCGCTGCCCGACGCCCGGATCGTCTTCGACGTGAACCACCGGCCCGCGCTCTGGCCCGCCGACCGGGCCGCCCCGATCCTGCGCGACCTGGCCGACCGCGCCGACGTGGTGCTCGTCGGGCTGGACGAGGCGGCGACGCTCTGGGGCAGCGCCGACCCGACCGCCGTCCGCGACCTGCTGCCCGGACCCGAACTGGTGGTGGTCAAGGACGGGCCGGTCGGCGCGACCGCGCTGCCGCGTACCGGGCCGGCGGTCTTCGTGCCGGCGCCGCAGGTGGACGTGGTGGAGCCGGTCGGCGCCGGGGACGCCTTCGCCGCCGGCTTCCTCGCCGGACTGCTGCGCGAGGTTGACCTGAGATCGTGCCTGCGGTTGGGTCACCTCACCGCGGCACCGGTGCTGGCCGTGCCGGGCGACACCGCGCCACCGCCGGACCCGGCGCGGATCGCCCGGGCGCTGGCGCTGACCGACCGGGACTGGGCGACGCCGGTACGGCGACGCGACGGAGGGAACGGCACATGAGCGCACACGACTTCGCACCGCTGTTCGGCGACGCGCGGGTGATGGTGATCCTGCGGGACCTGCCGCCGGAGGAGACGGTCCGCCTCGCCGAGGTGGCCTGGGACCTCGGCATCGACGTGGTGGAGGTGCCGATCCGTACCCCGGGGGCGGTGCCCGCGCTGCGCGCCGCCGTCACCGCCGGGCGGCGCCGGGACCGGATCGTCGGCGCAGGCACGGTCCGCAGCCCCGCCCAGGTCCGCCAGGCGATGAGCGCCGGCGCGGCGTTCACCGTCGCCCCCGGCCTCGACCTGGCCGTCGCGGACACGGCCCGCGGCTACGGCATCCCGCACCTGCCCGGCGTGGCCACCCCCACCGAGGCGCAGCGGGCGCTCGACCACGGCCTGATCTGGCTCAAGGCGTTCCCGGCGGTCAGCCTGGGCCCGGCCTGGTTCCGGGCGGTCGCCGGACCGCTGCCGGAAGCCCGGTTCGTGGCCACCGGCGGCATCGACGCCGGCAACGCGGGCGACTTCCTGGCCGCCGGGGTGCGCGTGGTGGCGGTCGGTTCGGCGCTCACCGACCCGGCGCAGCTCCCGCGCCTCGCCGCGCTCGCCACCGGGGACCCGGTCAGCTGACCGTGCGACCGGACGTGGTGGCGGTGGTGCGGATCGCCTTCACGATCGCCGGAATCGAACCGATCAGCAGCACCAGCGCCCAGATCAGCGCCACCACGGCGAACACCACCGCGCCCAGGTCGTCGAGGATGCTGACCAGGATCACCGGCAGCAGGCCGTGCAGGAACTGCAGCACCACCGTGCACAACAACGTGGTCAGCGCCAGCGCGACGAGGCCCTTGTTGCGCAGGAAACGCGGTTGGGCGGCGAGCAGCAGCCCGGCCCACACCAGCTTGAGCAGCAGCACCAGCCCGAGCAGCACGGCCGCGTCACCGACCGGGAAGAACCCCCACACCGCCAGGTACGCCAGCGTGCCGAACGGGGGCGCCAGGAACAGCGAGACCATCACCGTCAGCTCGACGAACGCGACGATCAGCAGGACCAGCGCCACCAGCAGCAGCACGATCGAGAAGACGAGCGTGGCGACGCCCTGCACCCGACCCTGGACCCGGTCCGGCAGCACCAGGCTCAACGCGAACAGCCCGGTGGTCCAGAGCGCCACCACGTCGATCAGCGCGAGATAGCCGGTGCCCCGGCCGGACGGCTCGGCCACCCCGCCCACGTCGCCCAGCTCCACGCCGAGCTGCCCGGCGCTGTCCCGCAGCGCGGAACCCGCGTCCCCGCCGCCGGTCAGCGCCGCCGCGCCCAGCTCCACCCCGACCACGAGCGCCACCGCCAGCAACGCCAGCAGCAGGAACGGCTTGCGTAGCTCACCCATGTCGCGTCCCCTCCCGGACGGGCCCGGTCCGGACCGGGCGCGCTCCTCCCCGGGCGGGCCCGGTCAGGACCGGGCGATCGTGACCGCGCACCCGCCACCTCCCGGGCACCGCAGGACCACCTCGGTCACCCGGTCCACCGCCACCTTCGCCACCGGCCCGCCGTCCGGCCCGGGCGTCACCTCGTCGGTGACGGTGACGTCCGCGTCGCCGGGCGCGGGGGCCGTCACCTCGAACGGCGTCCCGCCGCGCAGCACGAGCGTGCGCAGGGACCCCGGATCGGCGACCCGCAGCCGGCAGACGGCGTCGAAGCCGACCACCACCCCGTCGGCGGTGGCGGTCGGCGCGGCGGCCGGCGGCACGCACGCCACGGTCACCGTCGCCGGGTCCACCGCACCGGCGCCGCGCCCGAGCCGGCCCAGCGGGCCCGGCCCGGCGGCCGGGTCGCCCGGACCGTCACGTCGCCCGGCCACCGCCACCAGCCAGAGCGCCACCAGCAGCCCGGCCAGCGCGACAAGCAGCACCTTCTGCCGCCCGGTCATGCTGCCGATCCTGTTCGCGACTGCGGGGCTCGCAACACCGGCTCACTCCTCGCGCTCACGGCAGGTCGACCGGGGTGAACCGGATCAGGTCCACCCCGGCGAAGTAGCCGTCGGTGCCCTGGGTCTTGCTCACCGCCACGAGCGTCAGCGTGTGCGGCCCCCGGGCCAGCTCCACCGTGTCCACGTCCAGCTCGTCGGTGCGCACCACGGTCGGGGTGAAGCCGAAGAACGTGTCGCCGACCTGCCGCCCGTCCACCAGCCAGATGGTGTTCGCGTAGTCGTACGACGTGACGCGCACGGTGGAGAACCGCCACCTGCCGTCCGCCGGCAGGTCCACCGACACGGTCACCCGGTCGCCGACCGCCCGGCCCAGGAAGAACAACTGTTTGTCGCCGGAGAAGACCACGCCGCAGCAGTTGTCCTGCGCCACCACCGCCGCCTTCGTGGCGCTCTTCGACGTCACCTCGGCGCCGGCGACGAGCGTCTCCGCCTCCACCGCCACCGGCTGCACCGCCGGCGTGGGGGGCGTGTCCGGGCCGCGGGTCACCAGCCACACCACCACGCCGGTCACCACGAGCAGCAGCACCGCCGCGGCGGCCACCCACGGCCACGGCGAGCGCCTCGGCCGTTCGACCGCCCGCACGTCGTACGTCACCCGGCCGCTGGACCGGGAACTCTCCTCCGGCGCGGTGTTCGCCGAGTACGCGAACCCGGTCACGTCGTAGCGCCGGGGCGGGGTGCCGGGCGGCACGGCGAGCCGGACCAGGACCGACACCGACCCCTGCCCGGGCACCACGCGCTGCGGCTCGGCCACCGTGAACCAGGCGCGTTGGCTGCCCTCGCCGGGGGCGACGTCGAACACCACGGTGTCCGGCGCCGCCCCCGGGTTCGACACGGTGAAGGTCAGCTCGCCGGTGTTGCGGGCGTCCAGGGTGAACTGTTCGGCGGCGGCGACGACTGTCCATTCGGTGGTCATGACGGCTCCTCGGGCGGATCGTGCGGCGGGGGAGGGGGCACGTGCGCCCGGCCGACCGCGCGCACCGGCTCTGGCGGCGTCGGTTCGGTGGGCGGCGTCGGTTCGGTGGGCGGCGTCGGTTCGGTGGGCGGCGTCGGGCCGGCGGGTGCGCCGGCCGGCGCGGCGACCACCTCGACGGTGACCGCGGCCGGCTTCTCCGCCTCGACGATCCGGGTGACGAGCGCCAGCCGGTCCGCGGCGGCCGGCGGCACGCGCACCACCAGGTGGAACGGCCGCTGCGCCGGCTCGTCGAGGACGAACCCGGTCACCCCGGTGGCCAGCTCCAACGCGGTGCGCATCCCGTACGGGGTGCCCCGCCAGCGGGCCAGCAGCGCGCCGTGCGCCACCAGGTCGCGCAGCCGGCCCACCGGCAGCGGCAGCGGCGCGTCCGCGCGCGGCGCGGCGACCACGTGGTCCATCGCCACCCACCGGCTCAGGTACGCCACGAACCCGTCCGCCGTCCGGTACGGCCCGAACAACGCGTCGACGTCGGCGAGCACCGCCTCGTCCGGGGCGTGCAGCGCCTCCATCACGTCCAGCAGCGCGCCCAGCACGCTGCCCGGGCCGGCGGCCCGCTGGTACGCGGCCGGCAGCAGCCGCTCAATCGCCGCTCGACGCATCCTGCCGCACCACCTCGACGTCGTGCTCGCCGGAGCAGAGCAGCCAGGTGCCGGGCACGGTGACCACGTCGGCGGTGGACTGGTTGGCGCTGGCCGCCCAGTCCTCGCCGTCGCCGCTGCGGTACACGCCGCGCTCGCCGCCGGCCAGCACCAGCCGCCCGCCGTCACCGGCCGGCGCGGTGGCGGCGATCGCGTCCACCGGGGAGAACCGGGTCCGGTCCCGCAGCGGCAGGCCGCAGTTGACCATCACCGACCGCCACTGCGGCTGCCCGGCGAGGGTGTCCAGCCGGACCACCCCGCCGCTCTGCGTGGCGGCAAGCGCCAGCGGGCCGCTGAACGCCAGGTCCCGGCAGGTGCCGCCGATCCAGCCGGCGGACATCGACTGCCACTGCACGTCGGACTCGAACAGGCGGGTGCGGTGGGCGCCCTGGCCGGGCTTCTTCGGGTCCGGCTCACCCGCGCCGCACCACAGCAGCGTGGCCGGGCCGTCGTACTGCACGGCGAGAACCCGGTTGTCCACGTTGGCCAGACCCACGTGGGTGAACGTGCCGGGGCGGCCGGCGGCGGTGGACAGGTAGACCCCGAACCCGGCCTGCGCGGCGACCGCCACCCCGGGCGCGCCCCGCTCGGAGACGAACGACCGCACCGCGTAGAAACCCCGGTCGGCGTCGGCCGGGTCGACCAGGATCTGCAACGGCACCGCGCCGGGCAGCAGCGGCACCTCGTACAGGCCCGCGTCGGTGGCCAGCAGCAACGCGCCGGTGCCGTCCCGGTCGATCCAGGCCAGGTCCCGCACCCCGGCCTCCAGGTCGGTCAGCAGCGTCCAGCTCTCGCCCAGGTCGGTGCTCAGCCGTACCCGGGAGCCACCGGCGTCGCGGGTGCTCACCACCGCCACCGAGCCGGCCCGGGGCACCACGCCGGGGCGGACGGGGGCGGGCGCGGGGGCCACCCGCACCACCGTCTCGTCGTCGAACCGGCCGGCCGGCTCCCAGCCCGCGCCCGCGTCGGTCGACCGGAACAGCACCGGCCCCCGCCCGGCGTACCAGGTGCCCGGCTGGTACTGGTCCACCGCGACGGTGCGGACCTGCGCGTCCGGCGCCTCGTCCACCACGAAGCGCACCGACTCGACGTAGCGCACGCCCGGCTCGGCGTGCTCCAGCATCCGGTAGACGTTCGAGGCCCGCAGCGGCTCGCCGAACGCCCAGCCGGCCGGGTTGAGCGGCGTGGGCAGCGGGCTCAACGTCTGGTGCAGCCGGTCGTGGATGCGGCGGCGGACCGCGTCGACGTCCTCCTCGCGGCGCACCACCACCCGGGCCCGGACGGAGACCGCCTTGTAGCGTGCCCAGCCGGCGCGCACCGCCGTACCCAGCGCCCGGCGCCGCTCCAGGTCCGCCTCGACCCGGCGGCGGGCCTCCTCGACCTCGTGCTCGCGCAGCATCGACACCGGCAGCCGGCCGCCGGGGCGGGCCGCCTCCGGCACGTACGGCACCAGCACCACCTCCACCTCGCCCGGGCGGGCGAAGCTGTAGACGGCGGCCCGGGTGAACGCGCGGGCCCGAGCGACCGCGCCGGAGCCGGTGGCGAGGATCTCGAAGTCCCGCGCGGTCACCGCGCGCTGCTGGGCGAAGAACTCGTACGGCCCGCGCGCCAGCACCGACTCCAACGACTCCAGTTCCCGCCCGCCGGTGGCCGGCGCCGGGTTGTCCACCCGCAGCCCCGGCAGCGGGTCCCGCAGGCTGGTCAGCACCCCGGCGGCCACGTTCCCGGCCGGCCCGCCGCCGCACCGGTACCAGAGCCGCACCTGCCGCCCGGCCGGCGGGATCGCCGCCACCGTCGTCGGCCCGGCCGCCCCCTCGACGGCCGGGCCGCTCCCGGGTCCGTTCCCGGTGTCCGGTCCGTTCCCGGTGTCCGGTCCGGTCCCGGTGGCGCTTACCGGGCGCAGGTCCAGCGCCGGGGCGAACGTGACCACCCCGGAGGCCCGGTCGACCAGGTAGACCTTGGCCTGCGGGCCGAGACCGGCGAAGCTGTCCACCGGCCGCCAGATCTCGTACGTGCGGCCCTCGTGCTCGCGGGCGGCGGCGCCCAGCTCCACCGAACCGGTCGGCACCTCCACCCCGAGCAGCAGGTCCAGCGCCTCGGCGGTGCGGGTCAGCGGCGCGCGGGCGGCCCGGAACGTCTGCCCGGGCTGACCGGTGGCGGTGCCCAGCAGCTCCGCCTCGACCGGCTCGCAGTGGTGCACCCGTACCGTCACCTCGGTCTCGCCGGCGGGCAGCAGGGCCGGCTCGGTGGTCACGAAGACGACCGGCCGGGGGTCGGCGCCGCGGGCGGCGGCGACCCGGGTGCCGGCCGGCACCCGGACCGGGCCGCGATCGGCGCCGGTGCGGGCGAGGCGCACGTCCGCCCAGGCCGCCGCCGGCGGGTGCCGGGTCGCGCCGAGCAGGTTCAGGAACGCGACGTACGCCTTCTCCGGCAACTGGTTCAGCCGGTAGATCATCACCTCGGTCAGGTAGGCGAACGCCTCCAGCAATGCCATCCCCGGGTCGTGCGCGGACAGGTCCGTCCAGTCCGGGCAGGAGCGACGGATCCGCTCCCGGGCCTCGGTGACCAGGTCGAGGAAGGCACGGTCGTCGAGGTGCGGCACCGGCAGCGTCATGAGGTGGCCCCCTTTTCGGTCCGGTCGGCCGGGTCGGCGTCGAGGTCGTCGTCGGGCGGCAGCAGGTCGACGGAGAACACCAACTGGCCGGGGGAGAGGCTGGCCCGCACCCGGTAGTCCAGCCGGATCATCAGCCGCCACGGATCGTCCGGGTCCGGCCCCGCGTCCACGTCCAACACCTCGACCCGCGGCTCCCACCGCCGGATCGCCTGCCGGACATAGTGGATGGCCAGGCCGGCGGTGGTGTCGTCGTTGGGCGCGAAGACCAGCCGGTGCAGCCGCGACCCGTACCCGGGACGCATCAGCCGCTCGCCCGGGGTGGTGGACAGCAGCAGGCACAACGCCTGGCGTACCGTCTCGTCCCCCTCGGTCATGGCGAGACCGCCGGCGGCGGTGAGCGCGAGACCACCGGCGCGGCCCGCGTCGAAGCCGGCGCCGACGAACCGGAAGGCCCTCATGCGTCCGCCCCCAGGAAGCTCTGCCGCGGGTCGCGGACCTGGTGGTGCACGGTCCCCGGCGGGGTCCCGTCGGTGAGGCCGTCCAGGTGCGACAGCACCACGGGTTGCCGGTCCACCCGCAGCCAGGCGCTGTAGCCGACGGTCACGGTCATGGTGTGCAGGCAGGGTTTGATCGTCGGGCCGTAGTTCGGGCAGGCGGTGATGTCGCGCTCCTCGGGGTCGGGCCGCACCAGCACCGGCACGCCCCGCACGCGCACCCACTGCTGCGACGGGCGGTTCGCCACCCGCCCGTCGTGTCCGCAGGTGATCAGCGAGTCGCGGTGGATCCAACGCATCAGCCACCTCCGGCGGAACGGGCGAGGGTACGGGCCTGGGCGGCGGCGGTCCCGGCGTCCTCGGCCGCCGGGGCGTGCAGGAAGTCGACGGTCCTCGCGCGCACCACCACGGCCCGACCCGGCGCGGACAGCACCAGGTCACCGGCCGCGTGCACGGTGGTCAACTCGGGGCGCAGCTCGACGAAACTGCCCGCGTCGGTGGCCAGCCGCAGCGTGCGCCCGTCGTCGTCGATCACGATCGACTGGCCGGTGCCGGTCCGCACCGACCACCGCCGGGACCGGCCGGAGACGATCCCCGCGTCGTACGGCTCGACCGCGCCGAACAGCGAGCCGAGCACCACGCCCGCCGCCGGCTCGCCGCCGGGCAGCGCCACAAGCACGGTGTCGTCCGGGTCGGGCAGCGCGACGATGCCCTTGCCCCGGCCCGCGCCCGGACAGGCCACGGCCAACCAGCCGGCGTCCAGGTCGCCGTACGCGGGCAGCGACACCCGGGCCCGGCCCAGCCCGTCCGGGTCGTCGACGTCGGTGACCGTGCCGAGGGTGACCGTCGCCGCCGGGGGCGCGGCCACCGGGGGCGGCTCCGGCGGGGCGGTGGAGAACCGGGTCAGGTGGCCGTCGGCGTCCACTGTGTGCACCACGTCCGTGAGCACGTACACGCCGCACACCGGATCCGGGACCCCGGCCAGGGCGATCCGCCGGCCCGGCCGCAACGCCGGATCGCCCTCGGCCGTGCCCTCGACGGTGACAAGTGACGCGACCCGGGCGTCCAACCCGGCCTGGGCCAGCGCGGCCAGCTCGTCGTCGCTGCGCCCGGGCTGGTCCACGGCGGTACGCACCCCGTCCGCGCCGACGTCGCCCGGCGCCGGGCGCAACGCGATCCGTCGCCCGCTGCGTGCCTCGCCGGCCCGCTGGCCCAGCGGCTCGGCGCGCTGCGGATGCCAGCCCAGCGCGGCGCACTGGGCGCCGGCCCGGTCCAGGTTCTCGGAGATCCGCACCGCGTGCACGGTCTCGCCGAGGGTCAACGGCACCGACTCGCCGTGACCGTCCAGCGTGAACAGCCGCAGCCGGTCACCGTCCACGCTCAGGTGCAGCCCGGCCCTCTGCGCCACCTCGCACAACAGCTCCAGGTCGGTGTGCCGGTGCTGGAGCAGCCGGTCCAGGCGCGGCCCGTCGGCCTCGGCGGCGAGGCGCAGGCCCAGCCCGACGCACAGCTCCCCGGCCAGCTCGGCGGCCGTCACCGACTCGAACACCCGCAACTCCTGACGCTTGCGCAGCCGGTGCAGCGGGTCGTACGCCCGGATCCGCAGCAGTGCCGCGCCGTCACCCGCGTACTCCACCTCCACGGCGGTCACCTCACCGGTGAACAGGGCCTCCGGGGTGCCGTCCAGGCGTACGTCGAGGGCGGCGCCGGGGCGTACCTGTGGGTCGAGGGCGCCCGGACCGGGCGGGGCGGCCAGGGTCACCTCGCACTGCGTCGGCACGTCCAGCCGGGCGGCCACCCGGATCCCGCGCAGCCGGGCCGGGTCGGCCGGCGGCCGGCCGTCCACGGTCACCGTCGCGGCCCGGTTCACGGCGCGCCTCCCGTCGTGGTGGGTCACGGCGTACCTCCGGTGGTGGTGGCGGTCACGGCGCGCCTCCCGTCGTGGTGGTGGCGTCCGGCGGTGGTGCGGTGCCACCGGTCGGGGGGACCGCGAGGGCGGTGCCGGCCGGCACCGCAAGCGGGTCGGCGATCCGGTTGTGCTCTGCCAGCAGCCGCCAGCGCAGCGGCGAACCCAACGCGTCGTGGGCGAGCAGGTCGAACCGCACCCCGGACCAGCCCGGCTCGGCCGCGCCGTCCGCGGCGGCGACCACCGCGGAACCGGGCGCCACGGTGGGCGTGCCCGCCGCCGCCAGCTCCTCCTCGAAGCCGGCGCGGGCCGCCTCGGCGGTCTCCGCCACCCGGACCAGCCGCAGGCGCAGCCAGGAGCGGCGTGGCGTGCCGGTGAGCGTGAACGCGTCGAAGCGCTCCGCGATCGCCGCGATCACGCCCGGCACGTTCCAGGTCTTGCCCCACACCAGGCGGACCAGCGGCGGGCGGGGCCAGCCGTGCTCCACCGCCGAGTTCTCGGCCAGCATCCACAGCGGGCGGGTCAGCGCGCGGACGTCCTCGGGGCGGGCCGGGGACTCCACGAAGTCGACGTCGAAGAGCAGGTCCAGCACCAGCTCGGTACGCCCGCCGCCGGTGAACACGAGCGGGTCGTCGGCCAGCCCGGCGCCGGTCAGCGCACCGTCCGGGCCGCCCCGCGGCCGTACCCCGGCCAGCCGGGTGACCTGCACGGTCTCCGGGTTGAGCAGGCAGTCGACCCGGGTGCCGGACTC
The DNA here is from genome assembly GCF_029581215.1 of Micromonospora sp. WMMD975. Taxonomy (NCBI): domain Bacteria; kingdom Bacillati; phylum Actinomycetota; class Actinomycetes; order Micromonosporales; family Micromonosporaceae; genus Micromonospora; species Micromonospora sp. WMMD975. The sequence goes on along the minus strand of NZ_CP120739.1, from coordinate 2,657,473 downwards.
GTCCACGAGGAAGGCGACGCGTTCCATCAGCCACCCGCCTGTTCCCGGTCCAGTCGGACCGCGTCACCCCACGGGGCCGCCCGCGTCGCCGCCCGGGGCGCCGGATCGTCGGGCAGCGCCGGCCACGGATCCCGGGCGGGTGTCACCGCGGACTGGTCCGGCAGCACCGGCCACGGCCCCGGGCGTACGTCCCGCTCCCGGCCGCCCGCCGTCGGCTTCGGGTGCGTTTCTTGTCGTCCCGGCGACGACAGGTGCACCCGAACCCGATCGCGACCCGGCGCGTGGCCGGCGGATCCGGACCCGGTGTGCGCGGCGCGCGTACCCCGGTGTGGTGGGGCGAGCGGATGATCGGGCGCGAACCACAGCGGCCCGCCGCCGGGATCCGTCGGGTACGCGCTGCCCGCCGAGGTCCCGGCGGCCACGCCTGCCGCCGATCCAGCGGTGCCGCCGCCTCCGGTGCCGCCGGTGCCGCCTCGACCTCGGCCGGTGCGTCCCCGGTCGACGGCTCGGACCGCGTCAGCCGCGCTCCGGCCGGACCCCGTGCCGTCCGCGCCCGTCCCGTTGGTGCTCGTCGCGTTCGCGCTCGTCCCGGTCGTGCTCGTCGCGTTCGCGCCCGACCCGTTTGTGCCCGTCGCGTTCGCGCCCGACCCGGTCGGGTTCGGCGGAGCGGTTGATCCCGCGGTCCCGGACCACGCTCCGGTCGGATCCGGTGCGCCGGCCCGACCGCCCGGGTGGGTGCCGGCGACACCCGGTCGGATTGTCGCGCCGGTCGTCACCGGTCCTGGGCCGTGCCATGGTGTGCCCGCTGGTCCTGGGCCGTGCCAAGTCGCGCCGGAACCGGCTGGTCCCGGGTCGTGCCATGGCGTGCCCGCGCCCGGTTGTCCGGCGCTGTGCCACGCCGGTCCGGCGGCCCGAGCACCGTCCCAGGCTGGGCCGGGAGGTCCCGCCGCTCGTGCGCCGTGCCATGGTGTGCCCGCGACTGTCCCCGCCCGGCCCGCGCCGGATCGCGATGGACCGATGCCGGGCGCCGAGGTCCCGTGGGGCGGGGCGCCGAGATGATCGTCGGGCGCGGCACCGGTCCCGCCGGAACGCCACCCCGGCCCGGTGAGGCCGTCCCAAGATCGATCCGTTCGTCCGGGTCCGGCGAATCCTCCGGCCGGTCCCGCACCGGCCGGTCCCGCACCGCCCGGACCGTATGCTGCGCCCGGCCAGCCGTGGTGACCGGGCGACGTGCCCGCCGGATCGTGGACGGCACTCGCGCGCGACCCCGCTCCACCGTGACCCGCGGAGAACCCGGCCGTGGCGGAGGCGCTGGCGACGAGCCGCGCCACCACCTCCCGCCACCGCCGCAGCACCTCACTCAAGAGCCCGAACCCACCCCGAGCCCTCCGCCCTCCACCCCACCTCGAACCCCGCCCCGCCTCCCAACCACGCCCCGCCTCCCCGCCACGTCCCTTCCCGAGATATGAGTTCTCCGTCCCACCACTCGAAAGCCGGCGTAGATCTTGGTACGAAATGGCCCCTCCAGGGGCCATTTCGTACCAAGATCTGGACGGCCCACCCGCGGACCCTCCGGTGATCAAGGAGTTCGCGTCGGGAATCAGGTCGGAACCGACGCCAACTCCTTGATCGACGGGCCGGGGCAGGTCGTGGAGGAGGCCGGGGGCGTGGGCGGCGACCAGGCGGAGCCAGTGCTCCGGCGGCTCGCCGGGACGACGTGGGAGCGGGTCGGCCGGGCGCGGGGCGGCGGGGGGACGGTTGGTCGGGCGCGGGGCGGGTGCGGTCAGGTGGTCGGCGGTGACCCGCAGGGCGCGGGCCAGCCGTTCACGCGGTCGCCGGGGCGGCGGCACTGCCGGACTCCAGTTCCAATCCCTCGTACGCCAGGGTCAGCGCCTCGATGGCGATCTCCTGGGAGAGGGTGTTCAGGTGGGCGCCCCGCCACCGGGTGGGCCAGGCGTTGATCATGTTCCAGCGCAGCACCTCGGCGGTGCCGGCCGGGTCGAGCAGCACCACCGACACGTTGCGTCGGTTGACCGTGCCCTTCGCCGCGGCGTTCACCCAGTCCCACAGCTCGCGGGCGTTGGTCAGGCCGAAGTGGAGGGTCACCGGGGCGTACTCCACCTGCCCGGGTACGGCGCGGATGCGCTCGTTGCCGGCCTCCCGGTAGGCCAGCGACGGTATCGCCACCTCGAAGCCGCTGACCTCGGTGAAGTGCCCGTTGGTGACGCCGTTGATGAGCAGCTTGAAGTGGTACGCCCGGTACGGGTCGACGGGTGCGCCCGGCTGCGGCGTGGCCGTGGTCGGCATGTCAGCCTCCGATCGTCTCGGTCTCGGTGCCGCCGGCCCACTGGCTCAGCTTGAACACCACGAACTCCGCGGGCTTGACCACCGCGATGCCGATGTGCGCCACCACCATCCCGGCGTCGCGTACGTCGGCCGGGTTGGTCTCTTCGTCGCACTTGACGAAGAACGCCTCCTCGGGCGTGCGGCCCAGCAGCGCGCCGTCGCGCCACACCCGGGTCAGGAACGCGCCGATGTCGCGGCGGATCGAGCGCCACAGGGTGAAGTCGTTCGGCTCGAACACCATCCAGCGGGTGCCGGCCGCGATGGCCTGCTCGATGGAGATGGAGAGCCGCCGCACGTTCAGGTAGCGCCACTCGCTGGCCTCGGCGGCGAGCGTACGGGCGCCCCAGAGCCGGATGCCCTCGCCGGCGAAGAACCGGATCACGTTGACGCCCTTGGGGTTGAGCACGTCGTGCTCCGGGCGGGTGACCCGGTACGCGAGGTCGACGGCGCCGCGTACCGGCTCGTTGGCCGGCGCCTTGTGCACGCCGCGCAGCGCGTCGGTACGGGCCCAGATGCCGGCCACGTGCCCGCTCGGCGGGGTGAGCACCAGGTCGCCGCTGAGCGGGTCGCGGACCCGGATCCAGGGGAAGTAGAAGGTGGCGAAGTCGGACTGCCGGGGCCGGTCGCCACCGGTGCCGGGCGCGTCGCCGTCGGCGTCCTTCGGCGTACCGTCGGCGGGTTTCCCGGACGCCGACCCGGACGCCGACCCGGGCCCGGAGGCCGACCCGGACGACGGCTTGGCGGGCGTGGCGACCCGGGTGAGTCGGGAGACGTCGGCCACCTCGGGCGGTGGGTCGCAGATCGCCACCATGGTGCGCAGCCGTTCGGCGGTGCTGATCAGGGCCTCGTGCGAGACCGGGTCGTGGTAGCCGGGCGCGGCCAGGATGGAGATCTCGTCGATCGCCTCCAGCACCTCCAGGCCGCCGCGTCGCCCGCGGGCGCCGGTGAGCTGGCCGCCCTCGCCGACGTTCACCACCCAGCAGCGGGTGCCGCCGTTGTCGAGGAAGCCGAACACGGCCCGGGCCAGCGGGGTGCTCTCCAGGTGCTCGCCGTCGGCGTAGAGGCGCAGGAAGTCGGTCCAGCTGTTGACCGCCTGCGGTCGGTCGACGTGGGCGGTCCGGTCCGGCGCGACCCCGACGAAGGCGGCGGTGCTCGTGCCGACCGGCCCGATCGGGCGGGCCCCGGAGGGCACCTCCTCGACGTAGATGCCGGGGGAGAAGTAGGTGGGCATCGGTCCTCCTGGGGAGTCAGTCGGGGGCGCGGACGACGACCAGGTCGTCGCCGGCCGGGTCCAGTTCGGCGGTGTGGACCCGGCCCCGGCCGATCAGCCGGATCCGCACCGGACGGTCCGGCGCGTCGGGGTCGTGCGGCACGCCGACCAGCCGGAACCGGCCGGCGGCGTCGGTCTCGGTGGCCTGGGCGGTGCCGACCAGCTCCACCCGCATCGCGGCCAGCGGCTGGCCCTGCGGCCCCACCACCCGACCGTCGAGGGTGCGCAGTTCGAGCTGGCGGAGTTGAAGCGGCTGCCGCACCGGCGGCGCGGTCGGCGTCGGACGGTCGATCCGGACCGGCACGTCGAGCAGCAACGCCGGCCGGGGCGCCACGCCGAGCGCCCGCCACAGCGCCGGGTCGCCGGCGGCGAGCACCAGCTCCGCGTGGCCGCCCTCGGCGGCTGCGGCGAGCACCCGGTCCAGCGCCGGCAGCGCCGCCGGCCCGCCGCCGCTGACCAGCAGCCGGACCACGAAGCGGTACGGCTCGCGTGCCGTACCGCCGGACGCGGTCTGCCGGGCCGGCCGCAGCTCCAGCGGCCAGACGGTGAGGCCGCCGGCCGGGTCGTCGCGGGGCGGGCCGACCGGGACGGGCTCGCCCGCGGTCCCGGTCAGCCAGGTCGCGACGTCCGCGACGGCCGTCTCGATCGCACCGGTCATCGCGGTGGCGTCCCCTGGATGCGGTACGCGATGGCCTCGTTCCAGACGTGCGGGTAGACGCCGATCTCGAAGTAGCGGGTGAACCTGTTGATCGGCGCGTTGGTGTGGTCGTGCCAGAGCAGCCATACCGGGGCGATGGTGAACAGCGCGTAGTTGAGCGCGACGAGTGGCAGGTAGAGCGGGCCGAGCAGCCGGGCCTGGAACACGTGCACGTCCTCGTGCCGTTGGATGCCGGGGCTGGACCCGGCGCAGACCGTGCCGATGGTGGTGGCGTAGCGGGGCGAGACGCCCTCGAGCACGTTGACCCGGCCGCTGCCGGCCGAGACGACCCGGTCGAGCTGGTGGCCGAAGACCAGGTGCAGGGCCAGGTAGAGCGCCCCGGCGAACGTGTTGAGCAGGCTCCACGTGTGGTCGACCACGAAGAGGAGGATCCCCTTCGGGCTGGCGTGGTAGGTGCCGGCGGAGGTGGTCGCCCAGCCGAAGGGCGCGCCGACGAGCAGGCCGACGACGGCGCCGACAAGCAGGCCGACGGTGCCGGCGGCGGCCTGCCCGAGCACGGCGCCGAAGACGGTCTGGACGGCGGCGCTGAGGATGCCGAAGATCATGTCCGGTCACCTCTCTCAGACCCAGGAGCGGACGAAGCGGGGCTCGTTTCCCTGGGCGAGCTGGGTGGGCGACGCCTGCGTCGCCTGCCGGTTGCCCGGGGGGAGTTGGTTGATGCCGAGCGCGGCGGAGAAGATGACCAGCCCGTTGAAGAACGCGATGATCCACTTTTCCGGGCCGGCGTCGGCGAACGCGGCGGTGAGGTAGGACAGCAGGAGCGCGAAGCCCAGCGCGACCCACTTGCGGGCCTTGTCGCCGCTCGGTCCGATCAGGCCGCCGATGACGTTCGTGGCGAGCAGGGTGGCGGCGCTGGCGCCGGTGAGGCTGCCCAGGGCGGCCCAGGTGAAGAGATCGTTCACGATGATCCCCCTTGTCGACGGTGTGGTGGTGCGGTCGGGTGAGGTGGTGCGGGGGGTCCGGTGGCGGGCCCGGTAGGTGCCGTGTCCTTGCTTCCGCCCCGGGAGCGGCGCAGCAGCAGGACGACCACCACGGCGACGACCAGCAGCAGCACGACCACCCCGCCGACGACCGGCAGCCAGGGGAACGAGCCACCACTGACCACGGCGGCGGCCGGGCTGGTGGCGGGGGGTGGCGGCGCTTCGGCGACGGCCCGCAGCTCGGCCGGCTTGGGCTGGTTGGCGACCACCTTCCAGCTCACCGAGCGCCCGGTGATCGTGCCGTTGGTGTCGAGCACCCGGCCGGGGAACGTCACGGATATCTCGAACGCCATCAAGGTCATGAAAGCCTGCTGGTTCCGCGGATCCTGCTCGGCCACCTTTCCGCCGTATTTCTGGGGATCAAGCGGAAGCGTGAAGCGATAGAGATCGTCGTCCCGAACAAGATTCACGCTCTCGCTCGTGAATTGCGCCAGCGGCGTTTTCCGGTACGTGATCTGAATGCCGTAGAAGGTGGCGTCCTCGTACCGGGTCTCGGTGCCGGCGGGAAGCGTGGGAATGTTCTGCCGCAGTTCGGCGAAGGCCACCGCGACGTCCGGGTTGCGCTGCTTGAGCACGGACTTCTGCGCGGTCAGCAGCAGTTGGCCGGAGATCGTGTCGTCGGGGTTCACGGTCAACCCGAGATTGAGCTGCATGCAGCCGCTCAGTGCCGCCACGAGGGCGAGACACACCGCTAGGCGAAAGGCCCGGCTGCGGCGGAGTCTCGAATTCATGCGCTCAGTGTGAGCGGTCGTGCCGGGCTCGGCAGTCAGCGATCGGCCGCCGCTCTGTCGCCGATCTTACCGGTTTCCTCTCCCATTCGGACGACCTCGGAAACGCGCCCGCTCGATATTCTGAAAGGTTGTCGCAACTCCTTTCCCGGCGCCGGCCGGTCCACGGTGATCCACCAGGTCAGGTGCCGGCGATCACTGCCGGCCGGCCCGCGAGGCCGCAGGATGGTGGGGGCGCGACAGGAAGGCGGGCGATGGCGACGGTGACCAGGGGACGGGTCGGACCGGCCGTACGCGAGGCGGCCGGGCGGCTGCGGCGCGGCTGGCTGCCGGTGGTCGAGGCGACCCTCGCCGCCACCGTCGCCTGGATGCTCGCCACCCGTCTCGTCGGTCACCCGCAACCGTTCTTCGCCCCCGCCGCCGCGCTGATCGTGCTCGGTCAGGCGCGGGGCCAGCGGATCCGCCGGGCGGTGGAGGTGGTGCTCGGCGTGGCCGCCGGCGTGCTCGTCGCCGACCTGGTGGTGCAGGCGCTCGGCCCGCGTACCACCTGGACCGTGCTCACTGTCATCCTGCTCACCGTCTCGCTGGCGGTGGCGGTCGGGGCCAGCTCGGTGACCGTGGTGCAGGCCGCCGTCTCCGCGCTCTACCTCGTGGTGGTGTCGCCGCCGACCGAGTCGCTGATCCCGTTCCGGTTCGTCGACGCGCTGATCGGCGGCGCGGTGGCGGTGGTCGCCAGTCAACTCGTCGACGCCCGCCGGCCGCTCGCCCCGCTCGTCGCCGAGTTCCGGCACACGTTCGCGGAGCTGGCCGAGGTGCTCGACGAGATCGCCGACGCGCTCGACCGCGCCGACGACACCGCCGCCCTGGCCGCGCTGGACCGGGCCCGGCACGCCGACGCCGGGGTGGAGCGGCTGCGCGACGCGGTCCAGGCCGCCGGCGAGGCGCTGCGGCTCAACGTCCGCCGCCGCCGGCACCTCGGCCGGCTGCGCTCGGTGGAGGGCTCGATCCGGCAGATCGACTACGCCGTACGCAACGTCCGCGTGCTGGCCCGGGCCGCGGTCACGTTCACCCGCGGCGCGGCGCCCGTCCCGGCCGACCTGGGCGCGACGGTACGCACGCTTGCCGACGCGGTCCGCTCGGCCGGCGACGCGCTCGCCGCCGACCTGGGCGGGCAGGAGGAGGTCGCCGACGGCCACGCCGCCCGGGTCGACGCGGCGGCGCTGGCGGCGGTGCGCGTGGCCGGGCGGCTCTTCACCGCCGGCCCGAACCTGCCGCTCGCGATGATCATCGGGCAGATCCGGGCCACCGCCATCGACCTGCTGCGCGGCGTCGGCGTGGACGACGACGCCACCGTGCTCAGCCGGGTCGACGCCGCGGTCACCGGGCCGGAGCGCTGACCCCGCTCAGGCGCTCTCCCGGGTCACGAGCGTGGACCCGAACGCGGTCTCCGGCGGGACCGGCGCCTGCGCCAGCACCGCCGACGCCGCGGCGGCGGCGATCCGGTCCACCGGATGGGTCGCGGTGGTCAGCGCCGGGCTGCTCACCGCCGCGTACGGCAGGTCGTCGAAACCGGCCACCGCCACGTCGTGCGGCACCCCCAGGCCCTGCCCGCGCAGCGCGGCGATCACCCCGAACGCGGTGGCGTCGCTCGCCGCGTAGACCCCGTCCACGTCCGGCCACCGCCGCAGCGCCTCCAGTGCCGCCGCGCCACCCCGGGCCGCGGTGAAGTCGCCCGTCACCAGCCGCACCGGCGTCCCCGCCGCGCGCATCAACTCCCGGTAGGCGGTCACCGACCGTTCCGCGCAGGTCAGCCACCGAGGGCCGGTCACCATGACGATATGGCGGCGCCCGGTGGCGTACAGGTGACGCAGCACCGCCCCGGCGCCGGCGGCGTTGTCCACGTCGAACGACGGCACCGTCGCCGAACCCCGGCCGATCGAGGCGACCCGGCCGTGCAACCGGGCCGGCACCGCGTCCAACGCCGCCTGCGTGGTGTTGACCAGGATCACCCCGTGCACGCCCCGGTCCGCGCCGAGCCGGACCAGGCCGGACGGATCGTCGAGCGGCAGCCACTCCAGCGCCACCCCGACCCCGTGCGGCGCGCACACCCGGGACGCGGCGCTCACCACCCGGTGCACGTACGGGTCGTCGAAGACCGAGTCGTCCCGGCCCACCACGGCCACCACCAGCCGCACCCCGGCGCCACGCACCAGCGCCCGGGCCGTGGGGTCCGGCACGTAGCCCAGGTGGTCGGCGGCGGCGCTCACCCGGGCGCGGGCGCCGGCCGAGGCGAAGCCGTAGCCGCCGAGCACCCGCGAGGCGGTGGCCCGGGACACCCCGGCGGCCCGGGCCACGTCGTCGAGCGTGGCCGGTCGTGCGGTCGGCGTACCCATGTGAAGCATCATGCCCGGTCCGGGCCGTGCGAGGTAAGGCGTGGGCGCGCTTGTGGTGATAGCGCTCTCAGGTGTGCGATGGTCGTCGGGAACCATTCGGGGAAGGGACGACCGCACCGTGAGCGACACCCTCGACGCGCCGGCCGCGCCACGGCCACCGGCGCCGCGGCCGGTGCTGGCCGCCCGCACCGGCGTCGCCGTCGTCTTCGCCCTCAACGGGCTCGCGGTGGCGAGCTGGTTCTCCCGGGTGCCGGCGGTCCGGGAGGCGCTCGACCTCAGCCCGGGCCGGCTCGGCCTGCTGCTGCTCTGCATGTCGGCGGGCGCGCTGCTGGCCATGCCCGCCGCCGGCCTGGTCACCCAGCGGCTCGGCCCGGCCCGCACGGTGGTCGTGGCGACCGTGCTGGTCGCGCTCGGCATGACCGTCGCCGGCCTGGCCACCGGGCTGGCCGGCTGGGTGGTCGGCGTCGGGCTCGGCATCGCCGCGTTCGGCTTCGGCTCCGGCCTGTGCGACGTGGCGATGAACGTCGAGGGCGCGGCGGTGGAGAAGCGGCTCGGGCGCACCATCATGCCCCGGTTCCACGCCGCCTGGAGTCTCGGCTCGGTCGCCGGGGCGGGGCTCGGCGCCGGCGCCGCCAAGCTCGGCGTACCCATCCAGGTGCACCTGCCGGTCCTGGCGGTGCTGATCCTGACCGGCACGCTGCTCGGCGCCCGGTCGTTCCTGTCCGCGCCGGCCGAGACGGGCGACGCGGGTGAGCCGGCGGCCCGGCGGCGGGCGCTGCTGGCCGCCTGGCGGGAGCCGCGCACCCTGCTGGTCGGCCTGCTGGTGCTGGTCATGGCGTTCACCGAGGGCAGCGCCAACGACTGGCTGGCGGTGGCGTTCGTGGACGGGTACGGCGTCGACGAGGCGGTCGGCGCCGCCGTGTTCGGCGTGTTCGTGGTCGGGATGACGCTGGGCCGCACCGCCGGCACGGTCGCCATCGACCGCTGGGGTCGGGTGCCGGTGTTGTTCGGCACCATCGGCATCGCCGTCGCCGGCACCGCCCTGACCGTGCTCGCCGGCTCCGGCCCGCTCGCCGTGGCCGGCGTGGCGCTGTGGGGGATCGGCGCGTCGCTCGGGTTCCCGGTCGGGATGAGCGCCGCCGCCGACGACGAGGACAGGGCCGCCGCCCGGGTCAGCGTGGTCGCGGTGATCGGCTACACCGCGTTCCTCGCCGGGCCGCCGCTGCTGGGCTTCCTCGGCGACCACTTCGGCGTGTTGAACGCGCTCGGCCTGGTGCCGCTGCTCCTGCTGCCCACACTCGCGCTGGTGCCGGTGCTCCGCCCGCCCGCGGGCGCGGAGCCGTCCGCCCGCTGAGCGGGGCCCAGCCGACTCCCACGATCCTCCCAGCCGCCTGCCAGGCGGGCGTGCTGCACTGGGACTCCGACGGCGAGGAGAGGAGGCGGGCATGCGTTGGTTCAGCCGACGGGCCGCCGACCCGACGACCCCGACGAAGCTCGACCGCGAGGCGAACCGGGAGGACCTGGCGCAACTGGAGGCGTTCGTGACCAGCCGGCGCGGCGTCGAGTTCTACCTGGAACCGGAGACCACCGCCACCGACACCACGGTGGTCGCCATCGCCCACGACGGCGAGTGGATCCGCCGCCGCACCGGCTCGCCCCGGGTCGCCGGCACGATCGCCAGGCGACACGCGGTGCCGCTCTACGAGGCGGCGCGCACCGGCTACCCGGAGCGGATGCGGGCGTGGAACCGGGCGCACCCGGAACGCCGTAAACGCTGACCGCCGCGCTCAGTCGCCGAGCGCGGCGCGGGCCTGGTCCCGGCGCAGCGGCTCGTCGTGTGCGGAGACGTACCACTCGACGTGGTCGGAGAGCAGGCTGCGGGCCAGCGCCAGGTCCGGCCCGTCGGTGGGCGTGCGTTCGTGCAGCGGGGGCGGGTACCAGCAGTCGCCGAGCAGCAGCACCCGGGAGTCCGGCACCAGCACCACCGTCGAGTCCGGGGCGTGCCGGCCACCGACGTGCCGCAGCACCACGCCGGTCGGCAGCATCAGCTCGTCGGTGAACGTGCGGGTCGGCGGCAGCACCGCGAAGTCGTCCCAGTCGTCCACCGCGAGCGCCCGGGCCCGGTGGCTGGGCCCGAGCCGGGGCTCGGCGCGTACCCCCTCCCGCAGGTGCCGGTGGCTCCACGGGCGGGCCGCCTCGGCACGCAGCGGCTCGACGCCGGCCTCGTGGCCGACGATCTCCACGTCCGGCCAGGCGGCGGCGCCCCACACGTGGTCCCAGTGGTGGTGGGTGTAGACCAGCCAGCGCGGCTCCGGCAGCCGGGCCGCGGCGATCCCGGCGCGGATCTCCCGGGCGTGTGCCGGACTGTGGCCGGCGTCGACGAGCACGCTGCCCCGGTCGTCGGCCACGACCGCCACGGCGGGTCGGATCGCGCCGGGGTCGGGGTCGCCGGGGGCCAACCAGACCCGGTCGGCCAGGTGGCGCAGCTCCATGGCGGGATCCTCTCGCAGCTCCGCCGGATGCTATCGCCGTCCCGCGCGGCCGGCTGCCCCGTCAACCGCCGGCCGCGGTGGCCAGCGCGTACCCGACGAAGGCCGCGCCGAGCCCCGCGACCACGCTGACCAGCACATTCGCGTACGCGTGCAGGCGCGGGCCGGTGCGGGCCAGCGTCAGCGTCTCGTAGCTCAGCGTGGACCAGGTGGTCAGCGCGCCGCAGAAACCGGTGCCGACCAGCGCGGTGACGGCCGGATCGGCCGGCACCGCGAGCACCGCGCCGAGCAGCAGCGAACCGGCCACGTTGACGGTGAGCGTGCCCCACGGGAACGCCGAGTCGTGCCGGGCCTGCACCGCCCGGTCGGTGAGGTAGCGCAGCGGGGCGCCGAGCGCCGCGCCGAGCGCGACCAGCAGGACGGTCACCGGGCCGCCCCCCGCCGCGCGGCCAGCAGCCGGCCGGTCACCACGTCCCCGGCGGCGACCGCCAGCAACGCGCCGAGCACGGTCGCCGCCAGGTAGGCGAGCCCGGTGCCCGGTGCGTCATCGGTCACCAGGCGCTGCGCGTCGACCACGTACGCGGAGAACGTGGTGAACCCGCCGAGCAGCCCGACGCCGAGGAACGGCCGCGCCAGCGGGCCGGCCGGCCGGGCGGCGAGCACCGCCATCAGCACGCCGATCAGCAGGCAACCGGTGACGTTGACGCCGAACGTGGCCCACGGGAAGCCGGTGGGCGTCCGCGGCACGACGGCCTGCGCGCCGGCGCGGGCCAGCGCGCCGAGCGCGCCGCCGGCGGCGATCACGCCGAGCACCGCCGCCGGGTGCGCGGCCAGCTCCGCCCGGTCGGCGGGTACGCGGAGATCGACGTCGGGGTCGACGCGGGACTCGGGGGGTCGTGCCACGGTGCCTCCCACCAGGACGGGCATCACTGGCAGGGACCGTTGGCGATGTCGCGGTTCTCCCGGCGTGCCCCGGGACGGCGGGCCCCACCGCCGGTCTCATCCGAGCATAACCCCGCCCCGTCCGCGCCGCCCGCGGCGGGCCCCGGCGACCTGCGGAACGGCGCTGACCTGGCAGGACCCCCGGTACGGGCGTACGGTGATCGGCATCCCGCCCGGCGCGGCGGCGTCGGGCCCGTCGCGCAGGAGGCACCCGTGCAGGACCGCACCCCTCGGCCGGACGAGCTGGATCCCGTCGAGCGGATCGGCGTGGACGAGCTGCGCGCCCTGCAACGGGACCGGTTACGCCGGTCGCTGCGGCACGCGTACGACCACGTGCCGCACTACCGTCGCGCGTTCGACGCCGCCGGCGCGCACCCCGACGACGTACGCGACCTGGCCGACCTGGCCCGCTTCCCGTTCAACGCCAAGGCCGAGCTGCGGGAGAACTACCCGTTCGGCATGTTCGCCGTGCCCCGCGAGCGGATCGCCCGGCTGCACGCCTCCTCCGGCACCACCGGCCGCCCCACCGTGGTCGGCTACACCCGCGCCGACCTGGACACCTGGGCGACACTGATGGCCCGGTCGATCCGGGCGGCCGGCGGCCGGCGCGGCGACCGGGTGCACGTCGCGTACGGCTACGGGCTGTTCACCGGCGGGCTCGGCGCGCACTACGGCGCCGAGGAACTGGGCTGCACCGTGATCCCGGTGTCCGGCGGCATGACCGAGCGCCAGGTCATGCTGATCCGCGACCTCGAACCGGAGGTCATCATGGTCACCCCCAGCTACATGCTGGCCATCGTGGACGAGATGGAACGCCAGGGCGTCGACCCGCGCGCCACCTCGCTGCGGGTGGGCGTCTTCGGCGCCGAGCCGTGGACCGAGGACATGCGCCGGGAGTTGGAACAGCGGCTGGACATGCACGCGCTGGACATCTACGGGCTGTCCGAGGTGATGGGTCCCGGCGTGGCCGTCGAGTGTGTGGAGACCAAGGACGGCCTGCACCTGTGGGAGGACCACTTCTACCCGGAGATCATCGACCCGGTCACCGGCGCGGTGCTGCCCGACGGCGAGCGGGGCGAGCTGGTGCTGACCTCGCTCACCAAGGAGGCCACGCCGGTGGTCCGCTACCGCACCCGGGACCTCACCCGGCTGTTGCCCGGCACGGCCCGTCCGATGCGGCGGATCGAGAAGATCACCGGACGCACCGACGACATGATGATCGTCCGGGGAGTGAACGTGTTCCCGACCCAGATCGAGGAGCTGATCCTGCGTACCCCCGCCCTGTCGCCGCACTTCCAGTGCGTGCTCGACCGGCAGGGGCGGCTGGACACACTCACCGTCCAGGTGGAGCGGCGGGCCGGCGCCGCCGTGGCCGACGCCGAACGGGCCGGCGCGGCGCTGGTCGAGCAGGTCAAGAACACCATCGGGGTCTCGGTGGCGGTCCGGGTGATCGAGCCGGACGGGGTGGAGCGCTCGATGGGCAAGATGCGTCGCATCGTCGACAAGCGGCGGGAGCGCTGAGATGGCGGCGGACGACGGCCGCACCGCGGCGCACGACATGTTCGACGCCGGCCGCACCGCGGCGCACGACATGTTCGACGCCGACGTCGCCTCGAAAGGGCTCGGCATCGAGCTCGTCTCGGCCGGCGGCGGCGCGGCGGTGGCCCGGATGCGGGTCACCCCGGCCATGCTCAACGGGCACGCGATCGGCCACGGTGGCTACGTGTTCCTGCTCGCCGACACCGCGTTCGCGCTTGCGTGCAACAGTCACGGACCGGTCACCGTGGCCGCCGGCGGCGAGATCAGCTTCCTGCGCCCGGTGCGCGAGGGTGACGTGCTGGAGGCGTACGCCACCGAGCGGGTCCGGCACGGCCGCAGCGGCATCTACGACGTGACCGTCCGGCGCGGCGACGAGGTGGTGGCCGAGTTCCGCGGGCGCAGCCGGGTGGTTAAGGAGGGGGCCCCGCTTAACGCCTCCGGTAGAGGAGGGGCCCCCGCTTAACACCCGTGCCCGCCGGGGCGCGCGCCCACGCGGCCCGCCGGGGCGGACACCCGTGCCCGCGGGGGCGCGCGCCCACGCGGGTCGGAGCGGCCCCGTGCCCGCTCCGACCCGGACCCGGCCGCTCAGGCGGCGACGCCGAGCGGGGTGACGGGTGGCGTGGCGGCCACCCGTCGGCTCCGGCGCACCCGTTCGGGCGGGCCGGTCGTCCACCCGAGCGTCGCCGGGACACGCGGCATGACCCCGGCCCGGACGCCCGGCCCGGTGGCGGGCGCGTCCCGTCCGGTCGCGGCCGTCCGTGGGGGACCGGCCCGGGCGATGCCGGAACCGGCGTACCCAGGTCGTTCGGGCAGCGTCCCGGTCGCGTCGGACCCGTCCGACCGGGACGGCGGGACGGGCGCCGGTCGGGCCCCTCCACCCGACCGGTGCGACCGTCCCGCCCCGAGCGGGCAGATCACCCGCTCGTCGGCGTCCGGCGCGGGGACACCGATCCCGGCGCCCGCCGCGGCCGGAGGGCGCGCGGCGGGAGCATCAGCCGGCTGTCCGGCCGACCGTCGAACCACGAGGGGGCCCGCCCACTCGGGGACCCCGTTGCCGGCTCTGACACCTGGCCGGACGCTCGTGCCCGCTCCGACGCCGGCACCTGCGCCGCCGCCAGCCCCCCGACCGATGCCGCCGCCGGCTCCCGGACCGATGCCGCCGCCGGCCTCCGGACCGGTGCCGGCTCCCGGACCGATGCCGATGCCCGGCCCCGCCGCCCCGCCTGGCCCGGCGGCCCGGTCGGTCACACCGGAACCCGTCCCGGCGCCTGGCCGGACGTTCGTGCCCGGTCCGGCGTTCGCGCCCGGACCGGCGTTGGCACGTGCCCTGGTGTCGGCACCCCGGCGGACGAGTGCGCCAGGTCCGGCGTTGACGCCGGTGCGGGCCACGGCGCGGACATCGACGCGGTCGGGGCGGATCGCCGGGACCGGCCCAACGCCGCTGAGCCGGCGGGCGAAGTCCGCCCGTACCGCGCGGGTCAGCCGGTGGGCGGCCACCTGGATCACCACCGGCTCGGCGATGGTCCAGTCCGGCGCTTCCGGTCCACCCGTACCCGCGCCGGCTGCCCGGTCGGCGCGGCGGAGCAGGCCGGTCGCGGCCAGGGCGCGCAGCGCCGGCCCGGACCGTCCGGCCGGCCAGCCGAGCATCCGTTCGACCGTGCCGGCGGCGAGCGTGCCGCCGAGCGCGGCGCCGGCCATCAGCACCGCGCGCTGCGTACCGTCCAACCGGTCCAGCCGGGCGTCCACCCGCCGGCGTACCGGGGCGGGGACCCCGGCCGGCTCGTCCGCGGGGTCGGCCGTCGCGTACGCGGCGGCGACGGCCGGGTTGCCGCCGACCAGCGGCAGCAGCCGGGCGGCGAGCGCGGCGGGCCGGCCGGCCCGGTCGAGCAGGTGCCGCAACAGGCGTCCGGTGTCCCGTGCGCCGAGCGGCGGCAGCCACACCCGGCGGCGACCGCCCGGGGCGGGCCCCGGGTCGGCCCAGCCGGCGCCGTGGGTGACGACCACCGCGAGTGCCAGCCGCCGGTCGCCGGCCGCGACCTGCAACTGGCGTAGGAACCGGCGCAGCGCCGGCGCGGCCCGGTCCAGGTCGTCCACGGCCACCACGAGCGGGTTGCCCGCGGCGCGGTCGAGCAGCAGCTCACGGCAGGCCGTGGCGGCCCGGGCCCCGGCCGCCGCGTCGTGCGGCGCGGCGAGGAACGCGGCAAGCGCGGCGCCGCCCACCGCCGTGCCGGACAGCGGACGTACGGTGGCTGCCCGGCCGGTCGGGTCCGGTGCGAGCAGCGCGCGCACCAGGTCGGCGACTGGCGCGAGGTCCCCGTCTGGGTACGGCGGGCAGTGCGCCACGCACCAGCGCACCGTCGCGCCGTCCACCGTGGGCACGGCGCGGGCCAGCTCGTGCAGGAGCCGACTGCGACCGCTGCCCGGCGGCCCGGTCAGCGAGATCCACCGTGGTCGGCGTTCCCGCAGCGCACGGGTCACCTCGTCGGCCGCGCCGGCCAGTTCCCGCCGCCGGCCGACGAGCGGCTCGTGGTGCCGGGCCGGCTGGCGCCGGGACACCCCGGTGACCCGCCACACGTCGAGTGGCACCGCCTTGCCGGCGATCGTCACGGTCGCGAGTCGACGCTGTTCCACGAGCCCGGCGACCGCCCGCCGGGTGCTCGGGCAGACCACCACCCCGCCGGGTGGCGCGTACGCCTGGAGCCGGGCGGCGGTGGTGATGACCGCGCCGCTCGCCGCGCCGTGGCCGCCGTCGCGGGCGCCGACGAGGTCGACGAGCACCTCGCCGGTCGCCACGCCGACCCGGACCCGCAGCCGGGCCTCGTCCGGCGTCCGCCGGTCCAGCGCCGCCTGGATCTCGAGTCCGGCCCGGACCGCCCGGTACGCGTCGAAGCCGTCGCAGTCGTGCGCGCCGAACAGCGCCATCACCGCGTCGCCCACGTATTTCTCCACCACGCCCCGCCACCGGCGCAGCACTCCGGACACGGTGCCGAAGTAGACCCGTTGCAGCGTCCGGACGTCCTCCGGGTCGAGTCGTTCCACCAGGCCGGTCGAGCCGACGATGTCGACGAAGAGCACGGTGACGGTGCGGCGTTCCTCCGGCACCGGCCAGCGCGCCGCGGTGACGGCTTCCCGACTCCCCACGGGCGTGGTGATCAACATCGCACCCACCCTTTCCCTGGTCCGGTGCCCGACGACCTCCGGACACTGTCACCACCGGGTCCTCGGGGGATCGGTAGGACGACGTATGTCGACCACGCGCAACCGTTAGTCGTGTTGTCGACGCGAGAGGTACGAGTGGAGCCATAAGGCCGTAGAACGGTCCGGGACCCTGTGACTAGGCTGCGTTCCATGGCCAGCGACGTGGACACCGCACCGCTCGTCGGCCGGGCCGGGACCGTGGCGACGTTGCGGTCGGCGCTGCTCGACGGCGTCGCGCCCGGGCACACCGCGGCGGTGTTCCTCACCGGCGAGAGCGGGGTGGGCAAGACCCGGCTGCTCGCCGAGGTCGGGGACCGGTTGCGGCAGGCCGGCGCGCTGGTGCTCACCGGCACCTGTCTCGACATCGGCGACGCCTCGCCGCTGCACCCGGTGCGTCAGGCGTTGCGTCGGCTCGACGCCGACCAGTCCGAGGCGCGCACCACCTCGGCGGTCCGTGGCCTGCTCCAGGTCTTCGACGAGGAGAATCCCGGTCCGGACGGTGCCGGCGCGCTGCTGGAACGCGTCGCCCAGGGCCTGCACCTGGTGGCCGGCGGTCGGCCGCTGGTGCTCGTCCTCGACGATCTGCAGTGGGTCGACCGGAGCACCCGCCAACTCCTGCTCTATCTGCTCGCCGGCCTGGGCGACCTGCAACTGTCGGTGCTCGCCGCGATCCGCGCCGAGGCGCTGCGGGGCGCGCACCCGCTGCGCCGGGTGCTCACCGAGCTGCGCCGGTTGCGCTCGGTCCGGGTGGTCGACCTGCTGCCGCTGGACCGGGCCGGCACGGACGAACTGGCCGCCGCGATCGCCGGCGCGCCCCTGCCCCAGGACGCCGCCGACCTGCTGTGGCAGCGCAGCGGCGGCAACCCGTTCGTGGTGGAGGAGCTGGCCCGTGACCGGCGCGACGGCCGCGACGGTCTCTCCGACACGCTGCGCGAGGTCTTCCTGGACCGGGTCGACGCGCTGCCCCAGCCGGCGCACGCGGTGGTGCAGGCGGTCGCCGCGGGCGTCGAGCCGGTCGAGCACTGGCTGCTGGGCCAGGTGGTGCGGTTGCCCGAGGACGAGCTGCTCGACGCGGTGCGCGAGGCGGTGGCGCACCGCCTGCTGGTCGGCGCCGACGAGGGCTACCGGCTGCGGCACCGGCTGGTCGCCGAGATCCTCGCCGGTGAGCTGCTGCCCGCCGAGCGGGCCGCGCTGCACCGCCGCTACGCCGAGGCGCTCACCGCCGTACCGGCCGAGCTGCACCAGGCCCGGCTGGCCCACCACTGGCGGCAGGCCGGCGAGCCGGCCCGGGCGCTGCCGGCGGCGATGGCCGCCGCCCGCGAGGCGGAACGACTGCACGGGTACGCCGAGGCGCACCGCCACTGGTCCGCCGCGCTGACCCTGGCGGCCACCCCGCCGCCGGTGCCGTCGGACGGCAGCCGACCCGAGCCGGTCGAGGTGGACCGCGCCGAGCTGCTCAGCAACGCCGCCGAGGCCGCGCACCACAGTGGCGAGCACGCCCGGGCGCTGAGCCTGCTGGCGGAGCTGTCCGCCGAGCCGACCGGCCCGCCGGCCTGCGCGCTGCACATCCGGCGGGCCCGCTACCTGGCCGCCGCCGGCCGCTCCGCCCCGGCGGAGGAGGAATACCGGCGGGTGCTCGACTCGGCCGACTGCACCCCGCGCGAGCGGTGCACGGCCGCGGCCCGGCTGGCCGAGCTGCTGCTGCACCTGGGCCGCTACGCCGAGGCCGGCGACCAGGCCCGGGAGGCACTCGACCTGGCCGCCGGGGTGCCCGGCTCCACCTCGGAGGTGGTGCTCGCCAGCGCCGCGCTGGGCTTCAGCGAGGCGTTCCTGGAGGACCCGACCGCCGGGCTGGCGGTGATGCGGCGGGCCCTGGACACCGCCGAGCGTTCCGGCCGGCCGGAGGACGTGGCCTGCGCCTACCTGCACCTGGCCGAGTTGCTCACCGGGCCGCTCAACATCTGCGAGGAGGGGGTGGTGGTGGCCCGCCGGGGCGCCGAGCGCGTCGCCGAGCTGGGGCTCGGCCGCACCTGGGAGACGCGGCTGCTGGCGGTGGCGACGAACGGGCTGTTCCGGGTGGGGCAGTGGGCGGAGGCGGAGAAGGTCGTCGCCGCCGCGCTGCGGCACCGCCCGTCCGGCGCGGACGCGGTCGAGCTGCTGCTGGCCCGCTGCCGGCTCTCCGTCGGGTACGGCGACGTCGAGGCCAGCGACCGCGACCTGGAGGCCGTCGCCACGGTGCTGGCCGGCGGCGGGGCCCGG
Source organism: Micromonospora sp. WMMD975 (assembly GCF_029581215.1). Lineage (NCBI taxonomy): Bacteria > Bacillati > Actinomycetota > Actinomycetes > Micromonosporales > Micromonosporaceae > Micromonospora > Micromonospora sp. WMMD975. The sequence continues at coordinate 2,638,611 of NZ_CP120739.1, read as the reverse complement.
CACGTGCTGCCGATGCTCATCCTGCGCGCCGGGCTGGCGATGTGGCAGGGCCGGCACGACCTGGCCCGGCAGGCCGTCCAGCGGGGCCTGACCGAGAGCCGCTCCGACGACGTCATCGTGCTGGCCACGCTGGCCTGGCACGGGTTGCGCGCGGAGGCCGAGGCGGCGGCCAGCCGTACGGTCGAGGTGGATCCGACGGCGGTGCGCCGGCTGCGCGAGGTGGTCGACCGGGTGGCCGGCAAGAGCGAGAAGGCGGGCGCGCCGGTGCGGTACGTCGCCGACGGTTTCCTGGCGCTGTGCGCCGCCGAGCTGAGCCGGCTGGACGACGGCCGGGGCGATCCGGAGCTGTGGGGTCGCTCCGCCACCGAGTGGGACCGGCGTCACCATCCGTACCCGGCGGCGTACTCCCGCCTGCGGCAGGCCGAGGCGCTGCTGGCCCGGCGTAGCCGGGTGGCCACCGCCGGCAAGCTGCTGCGCCAGGCGCACGCGATGGCGCTGTCGCTCGGCGCGGTGCCGTTGAGCGCGGAGATCCGTACGCTGGCCGGCCGGGCCCGGATCACCCTGGAGGACGCGCCGACCCTCGCGCCGGTGCCCCGGCAGCGGGTGGCGGCGCCGGCCGTGCCGGCGGTGGACGAGTTGGCGGACCTGACCGCGCGGGAGCGGGAGGTGCTCGCCGCGGTGGCCGAGGGGCTGACGAACAAGGAGATCGGCCAGCGGCTGTTCATCAGCGAGCGGACCATCGGCGTGCACGTGTCGCACATCTTCGACAAGCTCCACGTCCGCACCCGGGTGCAGGCCAGCGCCATCTTCCTGCGTAACCGGCCGGTATAGACGTACGTCGGCAATACGTCGTTCTACTGATCCGACGCGTGTCCGGCGGCTGGCAGGCTGTCCGACGGAATCGGGTGGCGTCGTGGGGGCGCCGACCATCGTGGAGGAGAGATGACCGAACCGGTCTGGGGTCCCGTGCACCAGGACATCGTCGGGCTGCTCGCCGACCACCCCGCCGACGTGCCGGCGGTCGTCGACCATCTCACCAAGTTGCAGGACCTGCTGGTCCGGCTCCCGCCATTGGAGGCGAGCTGCCCGCTTGCCGACTTCAACCGGCTCTATCTGGTCATCACCAGCACCGTGCTCGACGGCCTCTACGAGGACCGGTTCGTGGACCCGGCGTTCCTGGCCCGGCTCGACGTGGAGTTCGCCGCCCGCTACTTCGAGGCGTTGCGGTTCTGGACCGACGCCAGCCCGAGCACGCCGCGAGCCTGGTCGTGCCTGTTCAAGCGGATGCGCGGCCCGGACGCCCGGCCGCTGCCGTCGGCCGCCGCCGGGGTGAACGCGCACATCAACTACGACCTGCCGTTCGCGTTGGTGACCACGCTGGAGAGCCTGGAGTCCGAGCCGGTCGACGGCAGCGACCAGCACCGCGACTACCTGGAGATCAACAAGATCTTCGCCGAGCGGATCCCGGACCTGCGCCGCGGCTACCTGGACCACTGGCAACTCATGATCGACATGGTGAACGGCGACATTGACGACTGGTACCAGGGCGAGCTGGTGGAATACACCCGCAACGTGGCCTGGCGCAACGCGCAGAAGATCTGGCACTGCCGCCACGACCCGCACGCCCGCGAGTGTGAGCGGACGCGGCTGGACGACAACGCCGCGCTGCTCGGCCGGCTGTTGCTGTCGCCCCTCGGGGCGTTCCTGCAATAGCCGGGACGGGGGGTCCCCGCGTCCCGCCGTCCGGGCGCGGGACGCGGGGACGCCGTCCGACTCGTTCCCTTCCCCGATCCGGCATTCCGGCGGGACGTGACCCGGGCACCGCCTACCGTCGGGTCATGGCGCAGGCACGGGACGGGGAGCGGCCCCGGCGTACGCGGGACCGGCGCCGCGAGGCGCACGACGCCGCCGCGGCCCGAGCCGGCCACCACGCCGAGCCCGGCGAACGGGCCGGCCTGGTCCCCGGCGCCCTGCCGGAGCGGGTCGACACGCCGGCCCGGCCCACCGCTCCGGCCGACCGGCTGCACCGTTGGCTGTTCCAGCACCGGGTCGAGCCGGTCGGCCCGGAGATACGGGAACACCAGTCCCGGGCCCATCCCTGGTGGCAGGTGATGTGCCTGACCGGCGTCGACTACTTCTCCACCCTGTCCTACCTGCCCGGCATCGCGGCGGTCGCGGCCGGCGCGCTCAGCCCGCTGGCCACGCTGCTGATCGTGGCGCTGACCCTGTTCGGGATGCTGCCGATGTATCGGCGGGTGGCCCGGGAGAGCCCGCACGGGCAGGGCTCGGTGGCCATGCTGGAGCGGCTGCTGCCGTTCTGGCGCGGCAAGATATTCGTGCTGGTGCTGCTCGGCTTCGTGGCCACCTCGTGGATCATCACGATCACGCTCTCCGCCGCCGACGCCACCGTGCACCTGCTGGAGAACCCGGTCCTGCCCGCGTCGTTCCCGCACGGCGCCACCGCCGCGGTGCTGGTGACCGTGGTGTTGCTGCTGGTCCTCGGCGGCGTGTTCCTGCTCGGGTTCAGCGAGGCCGTGCAGGTCGCCATCCCGCTCGTGGTGGTCTTCCTCGGGTTGAACGCGGTGGTGGTGGTCGCGGGTCTCACCGAGATCGCCGCGGCGCCCGGGCTGCTCGCCGACTGGAGCGGCCGGCTGACCCGGGTCGGCGGCGCCGGGGACGTGCTGGCCACAAGCGTGCTCGCCTTCCCGTTGCTGGTGCTGGGCCTGTCCGGCTTCGAGACCGGGGTGAGCATGATGCCGTTGGTGCGGGGTGACGGCGCGGACCCGGAGCGCCGGCTGGCCGCCCGGATCCGCAGCACCCGGCGGCTGCTCACCACGGCCGCCCTGATCATGTCGGTGTACCTGGTCACCACCACGTTCGTCACCACCGTGCTGATCCCGCCGGCCGCCTTCGCCCCGGGCGGGGCCGCCAACGGCCGGGCGCTGGCATACCTCGCGCACCGGCACCTGGGCGAGGCGTTCGGCACCGTCTACGACCTCAGCAGCGTGCTCATCCTCTGGTTCGCCGGCGCCTCGGCGATGGCCGGGCTGATCAACATCGTGCCGCGCTACCTGCCCTCGTACGGGATGGCGCCGGAGTGGGGACGGGCGGTCCGCCCGGTCGTGCTCGTCTACACCGCGATCAGCATCGCGATCACCGTCGCGTTCTCCGCCGACGTGAACGCCCAGGCCGGCGCCTACGCCACCGGCATCCTGGCGATGATGGTCTCCGGCGCGATCGCGGTGACCATCTCCGCGCTGCGCGGCCGGCACCGGGCCGCCGCGACCGGATTCGCGGTGCTCACCGCCGTGCTGTTGTACGCGCTGGCGGAGAACGTCGTGGCGAAACCCGACGGCATCACCATCTCCGGGTTCTTCATCGCCGGGATCATCGCGGTCTCGCTGATCTCCCGGGTGACCCGGACCACCGAGCTGCGCGCCGAGCGGATCGAGTTCGACGGGGCGGCCCGGCGGTTCGTCGACGAGTCCGTCGCCCGGGACGGGCGGCTGCACCTGATCGCCAACAAGCGGCAGCGCGGATCGGTGAAGGAGTACCGGGTCAAGGAGCGGGCGCAGCGGTCGATGAATCCGGTGCCCGGCGCCGCCGACGTGATCTTCCTGGAGATCGACGTGAGCGACCCGTCGCAGTTCAGCCAGGTGTTGCGGGTGCACGGGGTGGAGGTCGGCGGACACCGCATCCTGCGTGCCGGCAGCCCGGCCGCGCCGAACGCGATCGCGGCGATCCTGCTCGCGCTGCGCGACGCCACCGGGGTGCGCCCGCACTGCCACTTCGAGTGGTCGGAGGGCAACCCGATCGCGCACCTGCTGCGCTACCTGATCCTGGGGCGCGGCGACACCCCGCCGGTGGTCCGCGAGATCATCCGCAAGTCCGAGCCCGACCGCACCCGTAGGCCGGGCATTCACGTCGGTGGTTGAGGTGTAAGGAGGGGGCCCCGGTTAACGCGTTCGGTAGAGGAGGGGGCCCTTCTTAACACCGCACGCCTAAAACCCAGCCTCCTAGGATGGCCAAGGGGTGGTGACGGTGGGTACCAGGGACACGAACCGGCCCGCGCCCGCCGAGATGGGCGGGCGCGGGCCGGGGGGAGTGCGGTTGAGGCGGCCTACTTGGACGGCTCGGGAAGCTTGCAGTCGATCTTCGGGTTGGCGCCGATGTAGTTCAGCGGGCCGGCCACGATGGTGACCAGGATCGTGCCGGCCTCCGCGCAGTTCGTCTCGTCGTTGCCGTAGTAGCCGCGCTGCCCGGCGGCGATGGCGCCGATGATGAGCCAGATGACGACCAGGACGCCGAGTATCGAGGTGCCGCGCATCAGTTGCCTCCACTGGGGTTGTGGTGGATTCGAGGTGCAGGGCATGTACCCCGCGGGGGTTGTCCGCCAAACGGGCGCCCCCGCCCCGTGCGGCCGATTCCGATTACCGGTGTCGTGGTTCAATGCGGCGGCGCCGGTTCCTCCGGCGGGCGGCCACGGCTGCGCCGGTGGTCGGCGACGGCCACCCCGGCCAGCACCAGCAGAGCGCCGCCGGCGGCGTACACCGGGGCGAGGAACGCCAGCGCCGGCGCGATGGCGAGCAGTGCCAGGACGCCGCCCGGGCGCGACCACGACACCCGGCTGAACACCTCGTACTCGAAGGCGGCCCGACCGGCCAGGAACAGTGCCGGGCCCCCGAGGATGACCGCCAACCAGGCCGGCGGGGTCCGCCCGGTCGGTTCCAGCAGCACCAGGTCGAAGCCGGCCGCCGTGGTCACCACGCCGGCCACCATCAGCAGATGGGTGTACGGGGCGGTGTTCAGGAACCGGCTCGGTTGGTTGGACCGCGCGATGGCGTCCGGCAGCAGCTCCCCGGACCGGTGCACGTAGATGCGCCAGAGCAGCAGCGTGACGCCGAACGAGATGGTGAACGCGGCGATGTTCTCCACCTCGGAGTGATACCGGCTGAACACGGTGCCGGAGACCAGCACGGCGTCGCCGAGCGCGATGATGAAGAACTGCTGGTAACGCTCGGACAGATGCTCGGCGGTCACGTTGCGCTGGGCGTCCGGCACCGCGCCGAGGCCGGGCACCGGATACGCCAGCCGGAAGCCCAGGTAGTCGACGGCCAGCGCCGCCGCCCAGAACCACATCCGGGCGATACCGTGCGCGGCGAGCGCCCCGACGAGCCACGGCACCGCCGACACCGCGAACCAGACGAAGACCCGGATGGCTCGGCGGCGGGTCTGCGGCTCGCGATGAACCGCCGGCATGAGGAACAGCCCGCGTCCGAGATGGATCGCGACGTACGTGCCGGCGAAGATCAGCCCACGCGCGCCGAACGCCTCCGGGATGGCGGTGGTCATCAGCAGCGCGCCGAACATCGCCGCCACCACCAGCAGCTTGATCTCGGCGCGCTGCGGATCGTAGAGGTCGGTGACCAGGGTGGTGATCGCCCAGGTCCACCAGATGGCCATCAGCATGATCAGCGACTGCGCGGCCCGTTCCCAACCGACCGCGCCCACCAGGTAACGCGAGATCAGGGCGAGCGCCACCACGTACACCAGGTCGAAGAAGAGTTCCAGCAGCGTCACCCGGCGCGACGCCTCGGGATCGCGGACCGGCGGTCGCCGGCCGGCGGGCTCCGGCATCGCGGTGGGCACGGGCTGCTCCTGCGGTGGCGGGATTCGGGCCGCCCCACCCCCTCACCGACCGTAACGATGCCCGTCCGCGCCCGTCGGCTTTCCGGCATTCCGCCGCGCCCGGCCCGCGGGGCCGCGCGGCGTCCGCGTCGCCCGGACGACACCCGACGACCCGACGAGGTACGCGGCGGGCGGCGTCTCCGGTTCAGGGAGGTGGCAGGCCGGGCCGCCGCTCCGGTGTGCCTGGCCGCCGGTGCGGCGCGGTTTGCGGGGGCGCGCAGCCGGGGGAGACGCGCCGGGCCGGTGGCGACCCGGGTCGCCACCGGCCCGGAGGCGGGTGTGGGTTGCTCGGCGCTGGCTACTCGGCGCTGGTCGGGAGCACGCGGTCGGCCTCGGACCGGGCACCGGCCAGCACCCTCGCCTGCTGCGGCCAGCTGGCCAGGCCGGGCGCGGCGCGCAGGCCGGCGGCCTTCACGGTCTCGCGCAGCGTGGCCTCGTCCATCTCGGCCAGTTGGTGGTAGGTGCGGATGCCGGCCTCCTGGAGGGCGGCGGCGAGCTTCGGCCCGACGCCCTGGATGCGGCGGAAGTCGTCCGGCGCGTCGTTCTCGGCCGAGGCGCGGGGCGCCGGCACGATCGGCGCGGCGGCCGGCTCGACGGCGACCGGTGCGGGTTCCGCGATCGCGGCGACCGGCGCCGGTTCCGCGGCCACCGGCGACTGCGCCGGCTCGTCGACGACAGGTGCGGACGCGGCGTCCGCGGCAGCCGGCTCCGGTTCCGCGATGGCGGCGGGCTCCGGCGTGGCGGGCGTCGGCTCGCCGGCGGCGCCGGCCAGATCCGCGGTCGCCTCGGTCCGGCTCGGCTCCGCCGGAACCGGCTCGTCCACCGCGACCGTGTCCGCCGGGACCGTGTCCGCCGGGACCGGGTCCGGGGTGGTGGCGAGCATCGGCTCAGCGTCGGCCCCGGTGGCGAGCGTCGGCTCCGGGCCGGCCGCGGTGGCGGGCGCCGGCTCGGGTTCGGCGGTGACGACGATCGGCTCAGCGTCGGTCCCGGTGGCGAGGGCCGGCTCGGCGTCGGTGGTCGGGGCGGCGTCAGCGGTGGTCGGGGCCGACTGGTCGGTGACGGCGGCCGGGGCCGGCGTCTCGTCGACCACCGCGGCCGGCTGCGGTTCGTCGACGGTGGCGGTCACCGCGGGGGCCGCAGCGGCGGCACCGTCCACAGTGGGACTGGTGTCGCGGGCGCCGGCGCGGCGTCCGCTCACCACCCAACCGACACCCAGTCCGATGAGCAGGGCCAGGATCAAGAGCAGCCACTGCCCGAAGCTCGACGGCATGGCCAACCTCCTTCTATGTACGCGCACAACGGTCACGAGAAAGCTCGGGGCAGCTTCGCACACGTGCGCGCGGCGCGACAGGCAGGTCGGCGGTGGCGCGGCGGCGGTGGGACGGACCGTGTCGGCCGGTGTCCGGAGGATGACCGTGGGTGGGGGAGGGCACCCCGGGACCTGGTGCCGTGCGCGGTCCCGGGGTGCCCCGTCGGTGGCCCGGTCCCGTGTCAGCGGATCCGGTCGGGCGCGGGGGTGTCGGCGGAGTCCCAGCTGTAGAAGCAGCCGGCCACGGCGTCCCGGGGGGAGTGCCAGGTCGGCAGGTACGGCGAGGTGTGCGCGGACAGCCGTTCGTTGACGCTCTCGTAGAGCGGGTGGTCGCGCAGCTCGGCCGGGTCGGGGACGACGTCGACGGTCTCCATCAGGTGGACGCACAGGTCGTGCAGGTAGTAGAGCGACCGGTGCCGGATGCCGGTGAGCCGGGGCAGCTCGGTCGCGTCGGACTCGGCGAAGATCTGCGCCACCCGGCCCTGCGCTCCGGGCGCGATCCGGCTGACCACCAACAGTCGACTCATCGGAACCCCTTCCGCCGCGCTGCTGCCGCGTCGACCCCGGCCGGACGGCGGCTGTCGTCGTGTGTCCACCGTGCCGGCGCGGGTGTCACCTCGCCGTCACGGCGTACCCCTGGGCATTGATGGTGGCGGTGACGGCCGTGCCCCGCCGCGCGGGCGGGGGGTGGCGGCGGGCCGTGCGGGGGGTGGCGGCGGGTCCGGGCGGCTGGCCCGCCGGATCGGCGCGAGCGTGTCGTCGAGCAGCGCCGTCATGGCCGGGGACGGTTCCAGGCGCAGTTCGCGCAGGAGCAGGTCCCGGTAGACGTAGAACGAGTGGACCGCCTCGAACGCGTTGCCCTCGGCGAGGTGGATGCGGACGACCAGGCGGTGCGGTGTCTCGCGCAGCGGCTCGGCGGCCATCGCCTCCAGCGCGGCTTCGAGCGCCTCGCCGTGGCGGCCGGCGGCGAGGTGGTTGCCGGCGAGTTCTTCGAGCATGTGCAGGCGTAGCTGGCGCAGCCGTTCCCGTTCCAGCAGGACCCAGTCCTCGTACCAGCCGGGGAGCAGGTCGTGCCGGCCGGCGCCGGTGGCGCCGCGGGGGGCCGCGCCGGCGCGGACCCGGGTGACGGTCTCGACCAGCTCGTCGGTGTCGAGGTGGACGGTGGGGCCGAGGCGGATGGTGTCGCCGTCGGTCCGTAACGGGCAGCACGGGTCCTGGCGGAGTCGCCACAGCGCGGTACGCAGGGAGGAGAGCGCCCGTTCCTCGGAGGTCTCGGGCCAGAGCAGGCCGGCGAGGTGACTGCGGGTGGCGGCCGGGCGCAGTCCGATGAGCGCGATGACCCGTTGCAGGCCGCGGGGCACGACCACCGGCACGTCGTCGTGCAGCAGTTGGAAACCGCCGAGCAGGCGCAGCGCCACCCGGGGGGCGGGATGTCCCGCCGTCGGCATTCCCGCTCCCTTGGACACGGCGCACCCCCCTACGCCTCCGCCACGCCTCGCCGGACCTGTGCCGCGGTCGGGCCTACCGGAACGGAGAATATCAACGCATGTTACTCTCAGTCAACGGCCGATGACACCGTTGGTCTTCCGTAGCGGACTCGTAAGTCGCCTGTGATCTGCGAATAAGTGTCGTCAATGGGCAGACGTAAGTGGATCTTCGCATAGCTCACGCACAGTTTGCGTCAACGCAGCGTCACCATTTTTCTGGCCCCAGGGTGCCCGGTTGACGCCCGGGTGACGCGGCGGACGGCACCGTGACGTGATCCGCGCGGCGTGACCGGTCCGCCGCGCACCGGGACATACCAGGGGAGGCCGCGGATGGACCGTTCGCTCATCGTCGCCAAGGTGGTACCCACCGCTGAGGACCGGGTCGCCGAGATCTTCGCCCAGTCCGACGCGACCGAGTTGCCCGGCCTGGTCGGCGTGCGGCACCGGTCCCTCTACCGGCTGCACGACCTCTACGTGCACCTGCTGGAGACGGAGACGCCGGCCGAGGGCGCGGTGGAGGAGGCTCGCGGGCATCCCGAGTTCGTCCGGGTCAGCGAGCGACTGCGTCCGTACATCTCGCCGTACCTGCCGACGTGGCGTTCGCCCCGCGACGCCATGGCCCGGTGCTTCTACCGGTACGACGCCGCCGGGCGGCGGCCGTGACCACCACCGCGCCCCGGGACGAGCAGCTCTGGTCCCGGTGCGACGGCTGCGCCTCGCTGCTCTACCGCAAGCGGCTGCGCCGCAACCTGGACGTCTGCCCCGAGTGCGGGGCGCACGCCCGGCTGGACGCGCCGGACCGGGTGGCCCACCTGGTCGACCCGGACTCGTTCACCCCGCTGCCGGACCGGGCGGTCCGGGTCGACCCGATCGACTTCGTCGACGCGTTGCCGTACCCGCACCGGCTCGGCGCGGCCCGCGCGAGCACCGGCCTGGACGAGGCGGTGGTCTGCGGCACCGCCCGGCTGGGCGGGCACCCGGTCGCGCTGGCGGTGATGGACTTCCGCTTCCTCGGCGGCAGCCTGGGCTGCGCGGTCGGCGAGCTGATCACCCGGACCGCCGAGCAGGCGCTCGCCGACGGCACCCCGCTGGTGCTCGTCACCGCCTCCGGTGGGGCACGGATGCAGGAGGGCGCGCTGTCGCTGATGCAGATGGCCACCGTCAGCCAGGCCCTGGCCGGGCTGCGCGAGGCGGGACTGCTCACGGTCAGCGTGGTCACCGACCCCACGTACGGCGGGGTGGCCGCGTCGTTCGCCACCAACACCGACGTGGTGCTCGCCGAGAGCGGCGCCCGGCTGGGCTTCGCCGGCCCCCGGGTGATCCGTCAGGTCACCGGCGCGGCGCTGCCGGAGGGCTTCCAGACCGCGGAGTACCTGCTGCGGCACGGGCAGGTCGACATGGTGGTGCCCCGGCACGCGCTGCGGGGGCGGCTGACCGCGCTGCTCGCCGCCGCCGAGGCCGGCCGGGCCCGCTCCACGGCCCGTCCGGCGCCGCGCCCGGCCGTCGCGCCGCCGGCCGCCCGGCCGGCCGGTGACCCCTGGGAGACGGTACGCACGGCCCGGCACCCCGGCCGACCGACCACGCTCGACTACCTGGAGACCGCCTTCGACGGCTTCGTCGAGCTGCACGGCGACCGGCTCGGCGCGGACTGTCCCGCGATTGTCGGCGGCGTCGCCCGGCTCGACGGCCGTCCGGTGATGGTGATCGGCCACCAGAAGGGTCACACCACCGCCGAGCTGGTGGCCCGCAACTTCGGCATGGCCAGCCCGGCCGGGCACCGCAAGGCGTTGCGGCTGATGCGGCTCGCGGCCCGGCTCCGGCTGCCCGTGGTGACGCTCGTGGACACGCCCGGCGCGGACCCGGGGGTGACCGCCGAGCAGCAGGGCCAGGCCGCGGCGATCGCGGAGAACATCCTCGCGCTGAGCGTGCTGCCCACCCCGGTGGTGGCGGTGGTGACCGGCGAGGGCGGCAGCGGCGGCGCGCTCGCGTTGGCGGTCGCCGACCGGGTGCTCATGCTGGAGCACGCCGTCTACTCGGTGATCAGCCCGGAGGGCTGCGCCGCGATCCTCTGGCCGGACAGCTCCGCCGCCCCGCAGGCGGCCCGGGCGCTGCGCCTCACCGGCGCCGACCTGTGCCGGCTGGGCGTGGTCGACGAGCTGGTGCCGGAGCCGTACCCGGCCGCGCACGGCGATCCGGCGGTCGCCGCCGAGCTGCTCGGCCGGGCGGTCGCGGCGACCCTCGCCCCGCTGCTCACGCTGCCACCGGCGACGCTGGTGCGACGTCGCCGGCAGCGCTTCCGCCGCTTCGGCGCCGCCCGAACCGCCGGCGCGTCGGCCGACGGCCGCCCGGAGGTGGCGTGATGGCGGACGACGGGGCCGAACAGGTGCTGGACGGGCTGCGCCGGCAGGCCCGCCAACTGGTCGCCGACCTGGCCGGGCCGGTACGCCGGGTGCGGCTGCGCAGCGGCGACGCGGCGCTGGAGGTGGAGTGGCACGACCCGGTGCCGCCGGCGCCGCGTACCGGGTCGGAACCGGTTGGCGAGCCGGCGTCGCCCGGCGGCGCGCAGGCGACGTCCACGGCGGACCGGCCGACCGTGCGGGCGCCCGTGGTGGGCACGTTCTACCGGGCCGCCGAGCCCGGGGCCGAGCCGTACGTCTCCGTCGGTGACCTGGTCCGGCCGGGTCAGGTGATCGGCATCGTCGAGGCGATGAAGCTGATGAACGAGGTGACCGCCGGCCAGGCCGGTCGGGTGGTCGAGGTGCTGGTCTCCGACGGCAAGCCGGTCGAGTACGACCAGCCGCTGATCGCCCTGGACCCGGTCACCGGACAGGACGGCTGATGTTCGACAAGGTGCTGATCGCCAACCGGGGCGAGATCGCCCTGCGGGTGCTGCGCGCGTGCCGGGAACTGGGCGTACGGACGGTGGTGGTGCACTCCAGCGCCGACGCCGACTCGCTGCCGGTGCGGCTCGCCGACGAGGCGGTACGGATCGGCCCGGCGGCCAGCCGGCGCAGCTATCTCAACGCCGCGGCGATCGTCGAGGCGGCCCGGCAGACCGGCGCCCAGGCCGTGCACCCCGGTTACGGCTTCCTCTCCGAGGACGCCGACTTCGCCGAGATCTGCGCGGAGAACGGGCTCGTGTTCGTCGGACCACCGCCGCAGGTGATGGCCGCGCTCGCGGACAAGTCCACCGCTCGGGCGCTGATGAGCCGCGCCGGCCTGCCGCTGCCGCCGGGGAGCGTGCGGACGCTGCCGACCGTCACCGAGGCCCAGGAGGTGGCCGCCGAGGTCGGCTACCCGGTGATCGTCAAGGCCGCGGCCGGCGGGGGCGGGCGCGGGATGACAGTGGTGCGCTCCGCCGCCGAGCTGCCGCGCGCGTACGCCCGGACCCGCGCCGCCGCGCAGGTCGCCTTCGGCGACGACCGGGTGTACGTGGAGCGTTACCTCGCCGACGCCCGCCACGTGGAGGTGCAGGTGCTCTGCGACGGGGAGGGCAACGGCGTGCACCTGGGCACCCGGGACTGCTCGGTGCAGCGCCGGCACCAGAAGCTGGTCGAGGAGGCGCCGGCGCCGGCGCTGCGACCGGCCACCCTGGACACGCTCGCCGAGGTCGCCCTACGCGGCGCGCTGTCGGTCGGCTTCACCGGCGCCGGCACCGTCGAGTTCCTGGTCGACGACGCGGAACGCGCCCACTTTTTGGAGATCAACTGCCGGATCCAGGTGGAGCACCCGGTCACCGAGATGGTCACCGGCGTGGACCTGGTGCGGGAGCAGCTGTACGTGGCCGCGGGCGTCCCGCTGCGCCTGCGGCAGTCCGACGTGCGGCTGCACGGGGTGGCGATCGAGTGCCGGGTCAACGTGGAGGACCCGGACCGTGACTTCGCGCCCGCGCCCGGCCGGCTGGACCGGTTCCGGCCGCCCGGCGGGCCGTTCACCCGGGTCGACACGCACGGCCACGTCGGCTACCTGGTCAGCCCGCACTATGACTCCCTGCTCGCCAAGGTGGCGGCCTGGGCGCCGGACCGGGACGCCGCGCTGGACCGGCTGGACCGGGCGCTTGCCGAGTTCGACGTGGCCGGACCCGGGGTGCGCACCACCATCCCGTTCGCCCGGCGGGTGCTGCGTGACCCGGCGTTCCGGGCCGCCCGGCACACCACCGCCCTGGTCGAGCGCCTGCTCACCCCACCCGCCGACGACGCCCGGCCCGCCGACGACGCCCGGCCCGCCGACGACGCCCGGCCCGCCGTGGCGGTGCCGCCCGTGGTGTCCGACCCGCGCGCCGCGACCGACCCGACCGGCCGTACCGCCGTTCCCGCCGTGCCCACCGCCGGCCCGACCATCTGGAGGAACCGATGACCCTCGCCCCCGACCGACCGCTGACCAGCGAGATCACCGAGATCCTGGTGACGCGCTGCGGCCTGGACCCGGATGCCGCCGCCACCGCGCCGGCGGCCAGCCTGGAGGAACTGGGCATGGACTCGCTGGCGCTGCTGGAACTCGCCGCGGTGGTCGCCGACCGGTGGCGGGTGAAGATCCCCGAGCAGGCCGGCGCGCTCAGCATCGCCGGCGTCGCCGACCTGGTCGCCCGCCGCGCCGACCCGCCCGGGCACACCGAGAACGCGGTGGACATCGCCGCGCCGCTGCCGCTGGTCTGGGAGATCACGAACGACGTGGCCGGGTGGACCGACCTGTTCACCGAGTACGCGGTGGCCGAGATCCTGCACCGCGACGGCGACACGGTCCGCTTCCGGCTCACCATGCACCCGGACGAGAACGGCGTGGCGTGGAGCTGGGTCAGCGAACGCACCGCCGACCCGACCACCCGACAGGTGCACGCCCGGCGGGTGGAGACCGGGCCGTTCGAGTACATGCGCATCCACTGGCGCTACGACGAGATCCCCGGCGGCACCCGGATGACCTGGACCCAGGACTTCGCCATGAAGCCCACCGCGCCGGTCGACAACGCCGGCATGACCGCGCGGATCAACACCAACAGCGCGATCCAGCTCGCCGTGATCAAGGAGAAGATCGAGCGGGCGTACGCGGGAGGCGCGCGATGACCGACACCACCACCGCCCGGGTCTCCGTCCACGACATACCGGCCGACCGGCGGCGCGGCGGCGAGCTGCGGGTGCTGCTCGGCCCGAAGACCGTGGGCAGCACCTCCGGCTTCCTGGGGGTGGCCACCCTCGCCCCGGGGGAGCGGATCGCCGAGCACTACCACCCGTACAGCGAGGAGTTCCTCTACGTCGCCCGCGGCGCGATCACCGTGGACCTGGACGACGAGCCGGTGCCGGTGGCCGCCGGGGAGGCGCTCTACGTGCCGAAGGACACGCGGCACCGGCTGCGCAACACCGGCGACGAGCCGGCCGAGGTGGTGTTCCACCTCGGACCGCTGGCGCCGCGCCCGGAACTCGGCCACGTCGACACCGAGAGCGCCGCCCCACCGCCACGGGAGCCGTCGTGACCGGCCGGCGCACGGTGGTCACCGGCGTCGGCGTCGTCGCGCCCGGCGGCGCCACCCGGGACCGGTTCTGGAAGACCATCACCGAGGGGCGCACCGCCACCCGGCGGATCAGCTTCTTCGACCCGTCGCCGTTCCGCTCGCAGATCGCCGCCGAGTGCGACTTCGACCCCGACGCCGCCGGGATCACCCTGGCCGAACGGCAACGCGCCGACAGGTACGTGCAGTTCGCGCTCGCCTGCTCCGCCGAGGCGCTCGCCGACAGCGGGCTGACCCTCACCGACGCCGAGCGGGAGCGGGCCGGCGTGGTGCTCGGCACCGCCGTCGGCGGCACCATGGCGCTGGAACAGGAGTATGTCCGGGTCAGCGACTCCGGCCGGCACTGGCTCGTCGACCACACCCTCGGCGGGCCGTACCTCTACCAGGCGCTGGTCCCCAGCAGCCTCGCCGCGGACGTGGCCTGCCGGCACGGCCTGCACGGCCCGGCCCAGGTGATCTCCACCGGCTGCACCTCGGGCATCGACGCGATCGGGTACGCCCACCAGCTCGTCGCCGACGGCGAGGCCGACATCGTGCTGGCCGGGGCCGCCGACTCGCCGATCTCCCCGGTCACCGTCGCCTCGTTCGACGCCATCGGCGCGACCAGTCCGGACAACGACGACCCGGCGCACGCCTCCCGGCCGTTCGACGCCGACCGGCACGGCTTCGTGCTCGCCGAGGGCGCCGCGGTGCTGGTGCTGGAGGAGGCCGAACACGCCCGCCGCCGGGGCGCGCACGTCTACTGCGAGGTGGCCGGCTACGCCGGCCGCAGCAACGGCTTCCACATGACCGGGCTGCGCCCGGACGGCGCGGAGATGGCGGTGGCCATCACCGACGCGCTGCGGCAGGCCCGGCTCGCCCCGTCGGCCGTGTCGTACGTCAGCGCGCACGGCTCCGGCACCCGGCAGAACGACAGGCACGAGACCGCGGCGTTCAAACGGGCGCTCGGCCCGGCCGCGTACCGGGTGCCGATCAGCTCGATCAAGTCGATGGTCGGGCACTCTCTCGGCGCCATCGGCTCGATCGAGATGGCCGCCTGCGCCATGGCCATCGAGTACGGCGTGGTCCCGCCGACGGCCAACTGGGCCACCCGGGACCCGGAGTGCGACCTGGACTACGTGCCGAACGAGGCGCGGGAGGTGCCGGTGGACGTGGCGCTCTCGGTGGGCAGCGGGTTCGGCGGCTTCCAGTCCGCGATGGTGTTCCGCCGGCTCGCCGTGGCACCGTCATGAGCGCGAGGAGTGAGCCGGGTTTGCGAGCCCCGCAGTCGCGAACAAGGACGGCGTCATGACGGCGCGGGCGGTGGTGACCGGCATCGGCGTGGTCGCGCCCAGCGGCGTCGGCGCGGACGCGCACTGGGCCACCGTGGCGGCCGGGACCCGGCGCACCGGCCCGGTCACCCTGTTCGACCCGGCGTCCTACCCGACCCGGGTGGCCGGCGAGGTGGCCGACTTCGACCCGGCCGGGTTCGTCGGCGCCCGGCAGCGGGTGCAGACCGACAGGTGGACCCACCTCGGGTTCGCCGCCACCCGGCTGGCGCTCGCCGACGCCGGGCTGCCGGAGGAGTCGCCCGACCCGTACCGCTGGGCGGTGACGCTCGCCAGTTCCTCCGGCGGCAACCTGTTCGGGCAGCGGGAGCTGCAACGGCTGTGGGGCGGGCCGACCCGCACCGTCGGGGCGTACCAGTCGATCGCCTGGTTCTACGCCGCGAGCGTCGGGCAGTTGTCGATCCGGCACCAGTTCAAGGGCCCGTCGGGGGTCACCGTGTCCGAGTCGGCCGGCGGCTTGGACAGCCTGGCGCACGCGGTGCGTACCGTCCGGCGGGGCACCCCGGTGGTGATCGCCGGGGCCACCGAGTGCCCGCTCAGCCCGTACGCGCTCGCCTGCCAGCTCCGCTCCGGGCTGCTCAGCGACGTCGCCGACCCGGCCCGCGCGTACCTGCCGTTCGACGCCGCGGCCCGCGGTTACGTGCCGGCCGAGGGCGGCGCGGTGTTCGTGGTGGAGGAGTTGGGGCACGCGTTGGGCCGGGGCGTCCGGATCTACGGGGAGATCACCGGCTGGGCGGCCACCCACGACGCCGCCCCCACCGACGCCGGGGCCGGGCCCGACCCGACCCACTACGCCCGCGCGCTGCGGCTGGCCCTGGACCGGGCCGCGGTCCGCCCGCACGACGTGGACGTGATCTGGCCGGACGCGCTCGGGGTGCCGGCGTACGACCGGGCCGAGGCCACCGCGTTGCGGGCGGTGTTCGGCGACCGGACCCCGCCGGTGACCACGCAGAAGCCGCTTACCGGGCGGGCCCACCAGGGCTCCTCGGCGTTGGACGCGGCCACCGCGCTGCTCGCGTTCCAGCGGGACGTGCTGCCGGTGTCCGCCGGCCCGGACGCCCCGGCGCCCGGGTGCGAGCTGACGTTCCTGCGTGAGCCCCGCCGCCCGCGCAGCCGGATCGCGCTTGTCGGGGCGCGTGGCTTCGACGGGTTCAACAGCGCGCTGGTGCTGCGCGGCGCCGCGCCCCCACCGGCCACCGCACGCTGAGCCGGGCAGCCGGACGCCGAGTCGGGCAGCCGGACGCTGAGTCGGGCAGCCGGGCCGGCCGGCGCCGGCGTCCGCGCAGGGGGGCGCGGCCGGCGGGCCACCAAGCCGGCGTGCGCCCGATCCTTCCTGCCCGATCGATCCTGAGCAATCCACCCAGCCGCTGTTTTGGATCTAGCCATTTGCATCTGGCGATGCTGGTGGGCCCGTCGTAGGGTTCCCCCAGCACAGAGAAGGGCGGATCTCGCCCCACTTCTAGGCTGGGCGGTGGCGGGTCGTGGTTGCACATCCCGTGGCGGACAATGCTGCGTCGACGACGGTGGACTGGGTGGACGACATCCTGTTGGCCGGGCGCGACACGGACGTCTGCCTGCGCCTACCCGAACCGGTCGACCGGGGCACGCTGCGCCGGCTGGTCGGTGAGGCGCAGGAGCGGCTGACCGAGGTCGGGCTGCGCCCCGGCGGGGCGGCGGCGCTGCGCCTGCCGCCGTCGCTCGCCTACGTGGCGCACCTGCTGGCCACCTGGCGCACCGGCGCGCAGGCGGTGCTGCTCGACCACCGGCTCACCGACCACGAGGTCGACCGGGCACTGCACCGGCTCACCCCGCAGGTGGTGGTCGCGCCGGTGCGCACCGGCGGCGGCGCGCTGCGCGTCTTCGTCGACGTCACCGCCGGGGTCAGCGCCTGGTCCGACCGGCCGGCCGGCAGCCCGCACGCGGTGATCCAGCTCAGCTCCGGCTCCACCGGACCGTCCAAGGTGATCGGTCGTACCGCCGCGGACCTGGTCGCCGAGGTACGCCGCTACACCGAGATCGACGGGGTGGCCCGGCCCGGCGAGCGGATCATCCTGCTGCCCAGCATGGTGCACGTGCTCGGCCTGGTCGGCGGCCTGCTCTACGGGCTGCACGCCGGCGTCGAGCTGTGCCCACCGGAGCGGCTGAGCGGCGACGCCGTGCTCGCCGCCGTGGCCGCGCAGGACACCCCGGCCACCGTGCTCGGCGTGCCGTTCCACATCGGACTGCTGGCCTCCACCGCGCCCACCGGGCCGCTGCCCCAGCTCAAACGCATGACCACCGGCGGTGAGCTGGTGCCCGCCGCGGTCGCCCGGGCGTTCACCGACCGCTACGGCGTCCCGCTCGGCAACATGTACGGGATGACCGAGGTCGGCGTCATCGGCACCGACCTGCACGGGCGGCACCGGCCCGCCATCGCCCCCGCCCCCGGCATCCGGGTCCGGGCGCAGGACGGCGAGCTGTGGGTGAGCTGCCCGGCCAACCCGTACGTCGGGCTCGCCGACCCGACCCGCTGGGCCGACGGCTGGCTGCACACCCGCGACGCCGGCCGGGTCGACCCGGAGACCGGGCTGGTGACCATCGCCGGCCGGCTCGACTCGCAGGTGTCGGTGGGCGGCCTGAAGGTCGACCTGACCGAGGTGGAAGCGACAGTCGCCGGGCTGCCCGGGATCACCGCCGCGGTGGTGGTCTGGGACGACGGGATCAGCGCCTACGTGCAGACCGACGGCACGCTCACCGAGGACACGCTCGACCGCCTGCTCGCCGAGCGGCTCGCCGGCTTCAAACGGCCCCGCACGCTGCGCCTGCTCGACCACCTGCCGCGTACCACCACCGGCAAGCTGGTCCGCTCCGCTCCGGCACTGCGGGACGCGGCGTCGTGACCGGCCCGCTGCGCGGCCACGACCGCCACCTGGCGCCCGCCGGGCGTCCGGCCCACCCCGACCCCCACCCCGGTCCGGCCGGGCGGCGCGCCACCCGCGCGCCGGATCCGCCGCCGCGTCAGCTCCCGCTGGACGCCGCGGTCACGGCCGGTCCGGACGGACACGGTGTCCCGACCGGGCACCGGTAACTGGTACCGAAATGAGGTCACACCCATGCGCGACGAGGTCCGCACCTTCGTCATCGAGCAGCTCACCGACATGAACTACGACGTCGACGGGGTCGACGACGGCACCACCCTCGGTCCCTCCGGCGTCGACCTGGAATCGCTGGCCCTGGCCGACCTCGCCGTCCGGGTCGAGGACCGCTACGGGCTGAAGTTCGCCGACGACGAGTCGGAGAAGCTGGCGTTGATGACGGTCGGCGAGTTCACCACGATGGTGGCCGACCGGGCGGCCACGAACAGCGACCCGTCCTGATGTCCGGTCAGCCCGACCTGGGGCGAGCTGACCTGGTGACCATGCTCGCCGAACTGACCGCGAAGCCCGTCGACGCGGTGCCGGACCGGCTCGGCTCGATGGAGCTGGCCTGGCTGGTACACCTCGTCGAGCAACGCTACGACCGCCGGCTGGACCTGGCCGACGACCAGCTCGCCGGCATCCGCACGGTCGACGACGCGCTGACGGTGTTCCGGACCTCGCTCACCGCTCCCGCAGATGGCTGAGCGGGAGACCGTACGGATCACCGGCACGCACGCGGTAAGCGCCCTGGGCAGGGGCGCCGACGCGCTGCTGGCCGGGGTGCTCACCGGCGCCCCGGCGTTCGCCCCGGTGCGCCGCTTCGACACCACCGGCCGCCGGGTCACCGTGGCCGCCACCCTGCCGGAGACCGACACGCTCGCCGGTGAACTGGCCGACGCCGTCGACCACGCCGGCCGGGACGCCGGGCTGAACCGGGCCGACCGGGCGGGCACCGCGCTGTTCCTGGCTACCCACGGCGGGCCGCGTTCGCTGCCCGTACCGTCGGGGGTGGACGAGCCGACGGTGCCGGCGCTCGCCGGTCACCTGGCCGCGCGGTGCGGCCTCGGCGGGCCCACCCGGGTCTACACCACCGCCTGCGTCTCGGCGAGCACCGCCGTGGCCGACGCCGCCGCGCTGATCCGCCGCGGTGACACCGACCGGGTCGTGGTCGCGGCCGGCTACCTGGTCGAACCCGACCAGTACGCGCTCTTCGACGCCGGCCGGGCGCTCGCCGCCGACGGGGCGGTACGCCCGTTCAGCGCCGGCCGCAAGGGTCTGCTGCTCGGTGACGGGGTGGCCGCGGTGGTGCTGGAGTCGGCCGGCGTCGCCGCCCGACGGGGCGCCGAGCCGGTGGCCACGGTCGCCGGCTGGGGTCGGGCCGGAGACGCCTACCACCCGTGCCAGCCGCACCCGGGCGGGGACGGGCTGGCCCGGGCGGTCGAGGCGGCGCTGCGCCGCGCCGGGCTGCCCCCGGACGTGGTCGGCTACGTCAACGCCAACGCCACCGGCACCCCGTTCAGCGACGCCGCCGAGGCGACGGCGTTGACCCGGGTCTTCGGCGACCTCGCCGGGCGGCTGCCGGTCAGCTCCACCAAGTCGGTGCACGGGCACGCGCTGGAGGCGTCCGGGCTGCTCGAACTGGTGGTCACCGTGCTGGCGCTGCGGCACGGCAAGCTGCCGCCGACCGCCGGCTGGCTGGCCCCGGACCCGGACTGCCCGGTGGACGTCATCCGCGACGCCCCCCGCCCGGTGGCCACCGGCCACGCGCTGACCCTGAACTCCGCCTTCGGCGGCGCGAACACCGCCCTCCTGGTCGGTGTCCCGTGACCCCGCCGGCCCGACCCGCGGTGCTGGCCGAGGCGCGGTGGCCCGAGGACGGGGACGCGGCGGCGCCGGCCCTGCCGGGGTTCGTGCACTCGGCGTTCGCGCCGCTGGTGGCGGCCGTCGCCGATCGGTGCCTCACCCGGCGGTACGGCGGCGGGCCGCTGCCGGCCGGCAACCGGACGGCGGTGCTGCTGGTCAGCGCGGGCGGGGACACGGCCGGCGCGGCGCACGTGCGGGCGACCGTGGCGGCCGGCGGGCGGGTCGGCCCGCTGTTCTTCTTCCAGTCGGTGCCGAACAGCGTTGCCGGGCACGTCGCGGCCCGCTGGGGGCTGGACGGGCCGGTGGTGTGCCTCAGCCCGACCGGCGACCCGTGGGCCGACGGGGAGGCCGAGGCGGACCTGCTGTGCCACGACGGCGACGCCGCGCAGGCGTTGCTGATCCTGATCGAACTGGCACCGGACGGCACGTCGGGGGAGGCGCGCGCGGTGCTGCTGGGGGAGGAGACACGTCAATGAGGACGCGAGGACTACGCGGCGCGCTGGCCGCCGACACCGACCTGGGCGCGGGCAACGTGCTCGCCCGGGTGCTGGCCCACGGCGCCGACCCGGACGGTCCGGGGCTCACGTTCGACACCGCTGTCGACGGGCATCCGGCCGAGACTCCGCTGACCCTGGGCGAACTCGACCGGATGGTGACCGCCCGGGCGGCCTGGCTGCACGAACGGGGGGTGACGCCGCGTGACCCGGTGGCGGTGTGGGCCGGCACGGCCGCCGACATGGTGCTGTCGTTCCTGGCGCTGACCCGCCTCGGTGCCATCCCGGCGCTGATGAACGGCAGGCTGCGCCCGGAGATCGCCGCCGAGTACATCCGCCGGCTGCGCGCCGTCGGGGTGCTCGCCGACGCGGCGCACGCCGAGGCGCTGGCCGGGCACGACCTGGGCGCCCCGATGATCGGCGAACCCGCGCAGGCCGGCGGCGGGGACCCGGACGCCGCGCCGGCGCACTACCGGCACCACCCGGACGACCCGATCGTGATCACCCACACCTCCGGCACCACGGGCGTGCCGAAGGCGGTGCTGCACTCGCACGCCAGCCTCTTCGCCGCCACCCGGCACCTGCTGTCCATGCCGCAGGCGCAGGGCACCAGCCGGATCCTCAACGCGCTGCCCGCCCCGCACACCGCCACCGTGCTCATGGTCAACCAGGCGCTTGGTAACCGGGCCGAGATGTTCCTCCTCTCCGAGCAGGGCGGCGAACGGGTCCTCGACGCGATCCAGCGGTGGCGCCCGGACGGCGTCTTCGGGTTCTCGGTGACCTGGGCCGAGCTGGCCCGCTTCGACCTGTCCGGCTACGACCTGGACTCGGTGCGGCTGTGGTTCAACACCGGCGACTGCTCGCACGAGCCGCACGTGCGCAAGCTGGTCGCGGCCGGCTCACGGGACGTGGTGACCCGCGGCGGCGTGACCCGGATGCCCGGCTCGGTCTTCATCGACGGGCTCGGCTCCAGCGAGATGGGACACTCGATGTTCCACGTCACACACACCGTCGACACCGACCGCTACGGCCGCTGCGTCGGCCGTCCGTACCGGTTCACCACCGTCGCGGTCCTCGACGCCGACGGCAACGAGTTGCCCGCCGGCCAGGTCGGCTGGCTGGGCATCGACTCGCCGTCGCTGTTCCGCGGCTACTGGAACGACTCGGTCACCACCTACCGCTACCGGCTGCGCGGCTGGTACCTCACCGGGGACCTGGTGTACGCCGACGACGCCGGCCGCTACTACCACCTGGACCGGGCGGTCGACTCGGTCGAGGTCGGCGGCGGGAAGCGCTTCTTCACCGCGCTGTCCGAGGAACGGATCCTCGCCGCCTGCCCCGACGTGACCGACTGCACCGTGGTCATCGTCAAGGGGCCCGACGGCACGGTGACCACCGACGTGCTGCTGGAACTGGCCGCCGGGGCCGACCCGGCGCAGGACCGCACCGCCGGCATCCGCGCCGCGCTCGGCCCGGACGTGGCCGCCACGCTGCGCCGGGTCGTGCCGGTACGCGCCGACGACATCCCGGTCACCGTGACCGGCAAGGTCCGCAAGGTGGCGCTGCGCGAGCGCTACCTGACCGAGTCGCCGTCATGACCGCCCTGATCACCGGCATGGGCCTGTTCACGCCGGCCGGCCGGGGCGTGGCGGAGACATTCGACGCGCTGCTCACCGGCCGCTCCGGGCTGTCCCGTCCCCCGGAGGGGCACCCGGCGCGGGACAGCCTGGAGGTGGCCGGGGTGCTGCCGGAGATCGACCCGCGCAGCGTCGCCTCCGGACCGGAGACCAAGGTGCTCGACCGGGTCGTGCTGCTCGCCCTGCTCACCGCCGCCGAGGCGCTCGCCGACGCCGGCCTTCAGGTGGGGCGCGACGTCGACCCGGAGCGGACCGCGGTGATCGTCGGCGGGGTCGGCGGGATGTCCACGCTGGAACGGCAGATCGTGGCCCGCGCCGACCGGGGCCGGGCGGCGGTCAGCCCGTACCTGCTCACCGGCATCCTGCCGAACATGCCCTCGGCGCGCATCGCCATCGCGCACGGCATCCGCGGCTACAGCTCGTCGGTCGGCACGGCCTGCGCCTCCGGCGCCCAGGCGGTCGCCGACGGGGTACGCCTCATCCGCGCCGGCGAGGCCGACGTGGTGGTCTGCGGGGCCAGCGAGGCGCCGCTGTTCGGCACGTTCGCCGACACGTTCACCAACGCCCGGGCGCTGGCCCGGGGCTGGGACGAACCCACCGAGGCGAGCCGCCCGTTCGACAAGCGGCGCAACGGGTTCGTGCTCTCCGAGGGCGCGGCGCTGCTGGTGCTGGAACGGGACGGGCACGCCGCCGCCCGGGGCGTGACCGGCTACGCCGCGGTCGCCGGCTACGGGACGAACACCGACGCGTACCACCCGACCGCGCCCCGGCCGGACGGCGCCGGGGCCGCCGCGTGCATGCGCCGGGCCCTCGCGGCCGGCGGGATCGAACCGGCCGACGTCGGCTACGTGAACGCGCACGGCACCGGCACCCGGCTCGGCGACGTCGCCGAGACCACCGCGCTGGCCGAGGTGTTCGGCGTCGGCGGGGTGCCGGTCAGCTCCACCAAGGCGCTCACCGGGCACCTGCTCGGCGCGTCCGGGGTGCTGGAGGCCGCGGCCACCGCGCTGGCGCTGCGCCGCGGTCTGCTCCCACCCACGTACCACCTGGACGACCCGGACCCGGAGTGCGAGGCGGACCACGTCCGCGCCGTGCCCCGGCCCACCCGGACCGACCACGCGCTGACGAACTCGTTCGGGTTCGGCGGCCAGAACGTCAGCCTGCTGCTGCGCCGGGTCGCCACCCCGGTCGCGGGCTGACCGGACTCCATCCCGGGCGAGGCGCCCGGGCCGCGATCACGGGGGGAAGAGGGGAAGCCCATGCACGTCAACGGCATAGACCATCTGGAGTTGTACGTGGGGGACGCCCGGCAGGCGGCCTTCTACTTCGACACCGCGGTCGGCTTCCGGCTGCACGGCCAGGGCGGACCGGAGACCGGGCTGGCCGGGCAGCGTTCGCTGCTGCTGGCCCAGGCCGGCATCCGGCTGCTGCTGACCACCGGGCTGTCCGCGGAGCACCCGGCGGCGACCTACGTGCACCGGCACGGCGACGGCATCGCCGTGGTCGCGCTCGCGGTCGACGACGCCGCCGGGGCGTACGCGGAGCTGGTCGAACGGGGCGCGACCGGGGTGACGCCGCCGCGCACCCACACCGGCGCGGACGCCGAGGTGGTGGTCGCCGAGGTCGGCGGCTTCGGCGACGTGCTGCACCGCCTCGTCGAGCGGCGCGGCGACCCGACCGTGTTCCTGCCCGGCGCGATCGAGCCGGTGCCGGTCGCGGACGGCGACGCGCTGCTGGCCGAGGTGGACCACCTGGCGGTCTGCGTGCCGCCGGGGCAGCTCGACGCCACGGTCGCGCACTACGAGAAGGTGTTCGGCTTCGCCGAGATCTTCGCCGAGCACATCGAGGTCGCCGGGCAGGCGATGAACTCCAAGGTGGTGCAGGACTCGTCCGGCCAGGTGACCCTGGTGCTGCTGGAACCGGACACGAGCGCCCGGCCCGGGCAGATCGAGGACTTCCTGCGCTGGCACGCCGGGGCCGGGGTGCAGCACCTCGGGCTGCGCACCGACGACATCGTCACCACGGTCGGCGCGCTCGCCGGCCGTGGCGTGCGGTTCGCCCGCACGCCCGACGCCTACTACGACGACCTGGAGCAGCGGGTCGGTCGGCTGGACGCGCCGGTGGACCGGCTGCGCGAGCTGAGCATCCTGGTCGACTCCGACCACGACGGGCAGCTCCTGCAGATCTTCACCGAGTCGATGCACGTGCGTCGCACGCTCTTCCTCGAGGTGATCGAGCGGCGCGGGGCGCGCACCTTCGGCAGCGGCAACATCAAGGCCCTCTACGAGGCCAAGGAACGCGAGCTGGCCGCGGCGGGGGCGACCCCCGCCGTCGCGGCCGGAGGGTTGGAGGGGTAGGGCCCATGACCACCATCGATCCCGGGCTGACCGCCGAGGAGGAGGCGCTGCTGCCCTCCGACGACGACGTCCGGCACTACGCCGAACACGGCTGGTACCTGTCGAAGAAGCTGTTCACCGACGACGAGGTGGACGACCTCGTCGCGGCGACCGACCGCTACTACGCCGGGGAACGCGACCGGCGGCTGCCGGCGCGCCCGCCGAAGCTCGCCTACTGGGAGCCGTCCAAGGGCGACGTGCAGCGGCACAACGACTACGTCCACCACGAGCACGACGGCATCGCCCGGATCCTGCGCAAGCCGCTGATCGGCGCGGTCGCCGCCCGGCTGGCCCGGGCCACCGAGATCCGGATCTTCCAGTCCACACTGATCTGGAAGCCGCCGATCGCCGGCGAGCCGTCGAACATCGTGCCCTGGCACTTCGACAAGCACTACTGGGCGTCCTCGTCGTCGGAGGACATGCTCACCGCGTTCATCCCGTTCCACGACTGCGGCCCGGAGATGGGCACCATCACCATGGTCGACGGCTCGCACCGGTGGCGGGAGATCGGCGCGGACGACACGGTGGTGCGGCACTTCGCCGACCGGGACCGCGACCAGCTCGAGGCGATGCTCGCGGAGAACGCGGCGTACAACGACGCCGAGATCCGCAAGGTCCCGATGGTGATCCCGAAGGGGCACATGAGCTTCCACCACTGCCGCACCTACCACGGCAGCGGCGCGAACGTCAGCGGGCGGCCCCGGCGGGCCGTCTCGCTGCACCTGCAGGACGGCGCGAACGCCTGGCGGGAGTATCCGCTCTCCGACGGCACGCTCGCCGCGTACAACCACGACGTGCTGGTCCGCCGCACCCACGAGGGTTGGCCGGACTACGCGGACCCCGACTACTGCCCGGTCATCTGGCGCGACCGCGCCCAGCAGGGAGGCTGACAATGTCACGGTACGACTGGGGAAAGACGCACCCGGGCATCGAGCGGCTGGAGCGGGCGGTGACCGAGCGCCGCGACGTGGTGGTCAAGCACCCGCTCTACGCCAACCTGGACACCCACGAGGCGCTCGTCACGTTCATGGAGCACCACGTCTTCGCGGTCTGGGACTTCATGTCCCTGCTGAAGTCGCTGCAACGCCAGCTCACCTGCGTCACCGTGCCGTGGATCCCGACCGGCCCGACCGGCAGCCGCCGCCTGATCAACGACATCGTGATGGTGGAGGAGAGCGACGAGCTGGGCACCGGCTACATCAGCCACTTCGAGCTGTACGTCAACGGCATGACCGAGGCCGGTGCCGACACCACCGCCGTGAACAGCCTGGTCGACCTGCTGCGCGCCGGCCGCCCGGTCGGCGAGGCGCTCGGCGCGGCCGGCGTGCCGGCGGCCTCGGCCGCGTTCGCCGGCACCACCTGGCGGATCATCGAGACCACGCCGGTGCACTGCCAGGCGGCGGCGTTCGCGTTCGGCCGGGAAGACCTCATCCCGGAGATGTTCACCCAGGTCGTCGCCGTCAACGAGCGCAGCAACCGGCTCAACACGTTCGTCGACTACCTGGAGCGGCACATCGAGGTCGACGGCGAGCAGCACACGCCGATGGCCATGCAGATGCTCGCCGACCTGTGCGGCGACGACGACACGAAGTGGCAGGAGTGCGCGGACACGGTGAACGACGCGCTCGCCGCCCGCGCCCGCCTCTGGGACGACATCCTCGCCGCGATCAAGGAGGGCCGTCCGGCGTGACCGGATCCGACCCGGTCGCGCTCTACCGGACGGTCCGGCTGATCCGCCGCTTCGAGGAGCGCGCGATCGAGCTGGTCGACGCCGGGGAGATCGTCGGCGGCATCCACCCGTACCTGGGCCAGGAGGGGATCGCCGCCGGGGTCTGCGCGGCGCTGCGCGCCGACGACCTGGTCACCGGCACCCACCGGGGGCACGGCCACGTGCTCGCCAAGGGCGCCGACCCGGCCCGGATGCTCGCCGAGCTGTGCGGCCGGGTCACCGGGCTCAACCGGGGCCGGGGCGGATCGATGCACGCCGCCGACTTCGGCGTCGGGGTGCTCGGCGCCAACGCCATCGTCGGGGCCGCCGGCGCGATCCTCACCGGTGCGGTGTGGGAGCGCCGGCGGCGCGGCACCGACGTGGTCGGCGCGACGTTCTTCGGCGACGGCGCGGTCAACGAGGGGATGCTGCTGGAGGCGTTCAACCTGGCCGCCCTCTGGCGGGTGCCGGTGCTGTTCGTCTGCGAGAACAACGGCTACGCCACCACCATGCCGGTCGCCGGCGCGGTCGCCGGCACCATCGCCGGGCGGGCCGCCGCGTTCGGCCTGCCGGCGACCGCCGTCGACGGTCAGGACCCGGAGACGGTACGCGCGGCGAGCGCCGCCGCCGTCGCGCGGATGCGCGCCGGCGGCGGCCCGGAGCTGGTCGAGGCGCACACCTACCGGTTCGACGCCCACCACACCTTCGAACACCGGGTACGCCTCGACTACCGTCCGCCGGAGGAGGTGGCCGAAGGACGCTCCCGCGACCCGGTCGACATCCAGGGCGCCCGGCTCGACCCGGCGGTGCGGGCCGAGGTCGACGCGACAGTCGAGGCGGTCCTGGCCGCCGCCGTCGACTTCGCGCTCGCCGGCCCGCACCCCGACCCGGCGACCGCCCTGGACCACCTGTACGCCAGTGGGCTCACCGCCCGGACCGGAGGTGGCTGATGCCCCGGCTCTCCTACCGTCGGGCGCTCACCCGGGCGCTCGCGGACGAGATGACCCGCGACGAGTCGGTGCTGGTGCTCGGCGAGGACATCCGGGTGGCCGCCGCGAACGTCACCACCGGCCTGCTGAAGAAGTTCGGCCCGGAGCGGGTCCGGGACACCCCGCTGTCCGAGCAGGCGTTCACCAGCTTCGCCACCGGGGCGGCGCTGGCCGGGGCCCGCCCGGTGGTGGAGTTCCAGATCCCGTCGCTGCTGTTCCTGGTCTTCGAGCAGATCGTCAACCACGCGCACAAGTTCCCGCTGATGACCGGCGGCCAGTGCGCGGTGCCGGTCACCTACCTGGTGCCCGGTTCCGGCTCCCGCACCGGCTGGGCCGGGCAGCACTCCGACCACCCGTACGCGCTGTTCGCCCACGCCGGGGTGACCACCGTGGTGCCGGCCACCCCGGCCGACGCGTACGGGCTGCTGGTCTCCGCGATCCGCTGCGACGACCCGGTGGTGGTCTTCGCCCCGGCCGGGGCGCTGGACCTGCGGGAGGACGTGACCGACCCGGCGCCGGTGCCGCTGGGCCGGGGCGTGGTGCGCCGGACGGGCGACGACGTGACAGTGGTCGCCGTCGGGCACCTGGTGCACGACGCGCTCGCGGTCGCCGATGAGCTGGCCGGCCAGGCGTCGGTGGAGGTCTTCGACCCGCGCACGGTGTACCCGTTCGACTGGGACGGGCTGGTCGAGTCGGTGCGCCGCACCGGGCGACTCGTCGTGGTCGACGACGGCAACCGCTCCTGCGGGATCGCCGGGGAGATCATCGCGACCGTGGTGGAGCGGGTCCGGCTGGCCGCCCCGCCCCGGCGCGTCACCCGCCCCGACGGCGCGGTGCTGCCCTTCGCGCCGGCCCTGGACCGGGCCGTGCAGCCGGGCCGGGACCAGCTCACCGCCGCCATCCAACTGACCCTCAAGGACTGATGACAGATGGACCCGAACTATCCGTGGCCGCCGCTGCACCAGGCGTGGACCGACCTGCCCGAGCCCACCCGCGCCGCGATGGTGACGGCCGGCGCCGGCGCCTGGGAGGAGATCTTCCACGGCCGGGCCACCTACAACAAGCAGTGGCGGCTGGCCCGCCCGCCGGTGCTCGCCGCGGACGCCTTCCGCGAGCTGAACGAGGTCTGCGACCGGATCGCGCAGCTCATCCTGGAGGCGTGCCAGCGGCGGGCCCGCACCGCAGGTGAGCTGCGCCGGCTGCTGGACGTGCCGGAGGGGGAGACCCGGCTGTTGGACCCGGACGAGGTGCTGCACGACGGGCTGCTCGCCGCGTACCGGCCGGACGTGCTGTTCTCCGGCGGCGTGCCGTGCATCGTGGAGTACAACATCGACAGCAGCCTCGGCGGCGGCTTCGACGCCGACACCGTGATCCAGCGGTACGCGGACCTGTACCGCGCGCACGGCCTGCTCGACCGGACCCGGCCCGCGCCGTCCCTGCTGGACCAGCGGTTCGTCGCCATCCGGGACACCCTCGGCCTGGGCGACGGCGCACGGGTGGCGCTGCTGATGGACTTCGAGGCGGAATATCCGGGGCTGGACGACCCGGAGACGTTCATCCGGATCCTGTCCCCGCTGGCGGACCAGGCCCGGCGGTTCGGCATCGACCTGGTCATCGCGCCGGTCGCCGCCGCCACGCTGGACGGGACGAGCCGGCTCGTGGTCGGCGGCGCCCCGGTGGACGCGCTGTTCCGGCTCTTCGTCCCGAACCGGGTCACCCCGAGCGCCGGCCTGGACGCGGTGGCCGGCGCGCTCGCCGCCGGCACGCTGCCGATGTTCGTCAGCAGCGCGGCCTGGCTGCTCAGCAACAAGCTGAACTACGCCTGGCTCTGGGCCGACCTGGACCTGCTGCCGGAGCCGGACCGGGCGCTGATCCGCAGGTACGTGCCGCACACCGTGGCGCTCACCGCCGACCAGCTCGACCGGGCGCTGGCCGAGCAGGCCGACCTGGTGGCGAAGCCGGCCGGCGGGTCGGCCGGGCACGGGGTGCTGATCGGGCCGGAGTGCAGCGCGGTGGCCTGGGCGGACGGGGTACGCGCCGCGATCGACGAGGGCGGTCACATCCTGCAGCGCTATCACGAGGCGGACCGGGTGGCGATGGACTTCGTGCAGATCGAGACCGGCGAGACGGTCACCGCCGAGGTCCCGTACAGCCTCGCCCCCTACCTGTTCGGCCGCACCGGCTCCGGCGCCCTGGCGCGGGTCGGCTACCCAGGCTGCGAGGGCATCCTGAACCTGGCCAGAGGCGTCCTCATGACCGGCATCCTGCTCACCGACTGACCCCGCCCCCGCCCCCGCCGCCGGCCCCCGCCCCGGTGATCATGAGGTTAGCGGTGCTCGACGTCTGATTTGTCGCCGTCAACCTCATGATCACCGGGGGTGGTGAAGAAGTCGGCGAGGGGGGTGATCAGGGTGGAGGGTGCGGCGGCGATGCCGTTGTGGGCGCTGCCGGGGATGCGCAGGGTGCGGGCGTGGGGCAGGACGGCGGCCAGCATGCCGTTGGTCTCGGTGAAGAACGGCGCGGCCTTGGCGCCGCTGATCAGCAGCGTCTCGGCGGTGATGCCGGCATACTGCTCGGCCGGTCCCTCGTACGCCTCGATCTGCCGCGACTCGGCGAGCGTCATCCCCACCAGCGCGCCCATCGTCCGCCCGACCTCGGTGCGCAGGAAGAGCCGCGTGATCGCCGTACGGACCGCCAGCGGCAGCCGCGACGCGGGGTTCTGCGGGTCGACGGCCGCGGCCACGATCGCCATGGCCCGGGCGGTGTCGCCGGCCCGCACCGCCGCCGCGGCCGGGTCGAGGAACGCCATCGGAATGCCGCGACCGGCCAGCCGCAGCGGAGCGTCGTAGACCGCGATCCGCGCCAGCGGCAGCCGCAACGCGGCCCGCAGCACGACGAACGCGCCGTAGCTGTGCCCGACCGCCCAGCGGGCGCCGGTGTGCGCGAGCACCGCGCCCAGGTCGTCGACCTCCTGCTCCACCGTGTACGGCTCGCGGCGCGGCGGCGCGTCGGCCCGCCCTCGCCGGTTGTAGGCGTGCACGGTGAACCGAGCGGCCAGCCGGGCGATCAACCGACGGTATTCCGTGATCGTCACCCCGCCGCCGTGCACCACCACCAGCCCTGGCCCGGTGCCGGTGGTGTGCAGGGCGATGGCCGCGCCGTCCGGTGCCGAGATTCGCTGCATGACCGTCTCCTCCGACTCTTCTAAACTGCGAACGCCGTTTGCAGTTTACAGTGGGAGAGGTGAGCGGCGCATCCACGAATTCGATCTGGAGCCGGCCGGTACGCGGCACCCGCGGCCCGACCCCCACGCACGGCCGGGACGAGATCGCCGCGGCCGGCGTCGAGCTGGCCGACGCCGGCGGTCTGGACGCCGTTTCCATGCGGGCGGTGGCCGGTGCGCTCGGCATGGCCGCCGGCTCCCTCTACCGGCACCTGTCCTCCCGGGACGACCTGCTGGAGCTGATGGTCGACAGGTGCGTGGGCGAGATGCGCCCCCACTCGCCCGACGAGGGAACCTGGGTGGAGCAGTTCCTCCTGCTCGCCCGCCGTCAGCTCGCGCTGCACGGTCGGCACCCGTGGCTGGCCGACGCGCTCACCCGACGCGCCGCTCCGGGGCCGAACACGCTCGCCCATTTCGACGCTTGCCTGCGCATCCTGCAACCGGTCCCGGCGACCACCAACGCGAAGTTCGAGGCGATCGCCATGGTCACCGGCGTGGTGACGCTCTTCGCCCGTGCCGCGACGGCCACCGGCCCGATGACGTTCGACCACGTCGACCTGGCGACCTACCCGCACCTGGCGGCGGCGTTCGCCACCCCCTCGCCCGCCCCGCCCCCCGGGGACGACCTGTTCGACCGCACCCTGCGCGCCCTGCTCACCGGCCTCCTGATCGCCGACCGGCCGTGACTCTCGACCGGCTGTGACTCTCGACGGGCCGTGACCCTTGACCGGTCTGATCGGCGAGCCGTTCTGAATCCCGATCGGCTGGTGCAGCCGGGGCGGCCGGGACCGCAGGCGACCCTCCGGCCCCGGCCGCGGTCTCCGAGGCCCTCATGCCGGGAATCGATGTAGTTCCGGGTGCCTACAAACTTGATGACGAGAACGATTCACCGACGCCTCGCCGGGCGTCGGGTATTGGGCGTCGGGCGTCGGGCGTCGGGCGTCGGGCGTCGGGGGAGCGTCAGCCTCCGCCGACCTGCACTGTTCGACCCGCAATGTTCGAACCGCCCCCTGATCACGTGTGTCGGCGGCAGTCTCGGGCCCTGAGTCGTTCTCGCCATCAAGTTTGTAGGCAACTCGCGAGCCCGGTGGGCAGCGGGAGTGACACCCACGACCGTTTGTCCGGCGGCGGCAGCTCCGGCTGGGCAAACCTGTCTGAGCGGCGAGACCTGTCCGAACGGCGAGACCTGTCCGAACGGCGAGACCTGTCCGAACGGCAGGACCTGTCCGAACGGCGGGGTCGTGGACGGAGCCGGGCGGTGTGCGGCGGCGCGGACGACGATCGGGCGGGTCGCGGCTACCGGCCGCCGACGCGCTGCACACCGGGGTCGCGGGCGGCGAGGACGCGGAGGGTCTCGGCGGTGGCGACCGCGTCGCTGCGGGCGCTGCCGTGCCGGCCGTCGCTGCTGTACAGCGACGGGTCCGCGACCAGCGGATGCTCGGTCAGGTGCACGTGCATCGAGCCGAGCCGCTCGGCCACCGCCCGGGTGTGCCGGGACAGCCGCCGCATCCGCTCGCCGAGGCCGGCCCGCAGCGTGTCCGGCACGGCCGGGCTGTGCGACACGTCGAACATGCCGACGGTGAGCACGTCCGCCCCGGCGGCGCGCAGCGCGGTGACCATGGCGGTCAGTTCGGCGTCGACCGCGTCCGGGTCGTATCCGGGGCGGAAGGCGTCGTTGCCGCCGCACACCACGAGCGCCAGGTCGGGCCGGAAGGCCAGCGCGTCGGCCAGTTGGGTGGCCCGGACCTCGTGCGCGCGCAGCCCGCGCCGGCCCAGGTTGAGGTATGCCAGCTCGGGCCGGAAAGCGCGCAGCTCGGCCGCGATCCGGTCGGCCCACTGGAGGTCGGAGTAGCCGGCGACCGGTTCGCACAGCCCTTCGGCGACGCTGTCCCCGAGCACCACGAACCGGTGCCAGGGATGGTCGCGCAGCAGCTCATCGGCCTCGCCGGGGCGTAGGCACCACGGATCCGTCGCCTCGGTCACCGTCGATGACATGTCCGGCAGGCTAGCCGAGCCGCCGGGCCGGGGAAAGCGGTCCGCCGCCCCGACCGGTCGTACGGTCGAGGCGGCGGAGGCCGGTGTGTCGTGGTTTCAGTTGCTCGACCCGGGTGGCGGGTTGAACCAGCCGTGCAGGGTCACGATGACGCGGACCGTGCCGCCGCTGACGTTCAAGATCCGGACGCTCCCGGTCGCGCGGTTCTGCCCGGCCCGGTCCACCTTGACCATCACCATCGTGGTCCGGGCGACCTGGCCGGCGGTGAAGTTCGCCACGGACTGGCTCGTGACGATGGGGCCGTTCTGGTCGGCGGGGAAGGGGCCGACGCCGGACTCCACGGTGAGGTAACCCGAGGCGGTCGGACCGGCGACCGTCACGGCGAGGATGGCGCCGCCCATCGCTTCCGGTGAGACGCCGAGCGGATCGGTCAGCTTGACGAACAGCTCGCCCCGGGCCGGGAGCGGCTGGCCGCCGTTGGCCCCGGTGTCGACCAGATGGACCGCCGAGGTGGGCCGCAGATCAGCGCCGACCGTGAGGTCGGCGGTCACGTAACCCTGCACGGAGATCACCAGGTCGACCGCCGGTCCCTTGTTGACGACCGTGGCCCTGCCCGCGGACGAGAGCTTGACCGCGATGCCCTGCGAGGTGACCCCGCTGACGTAGTCGAGCACGCTCGTGTCGTCGGCGCCGCCCTCCGGATGGGCGCGCAGGAAGCCGGTGCCGGTCGAGCCGACCACTGCCACGTCCAGGAACACGCTCGTCGCGCCGCTCGGGACGACGCCGCCGGTGAACGTGAACGTCCGGGAGCCGTTGGTCGGGACCTTGCCCACGGTGGTGCCGGTGCCGGTGCGGGTGTCCACCACGCGGGTGTGCGGCACGGCGACCAGTCCTCCGCCCGCCCCGGTGGTGAAGTAGCCGTGCACCTCGACGACGATGTGGACGCTTCCGGCGCGGTTGTGGACCGAAAGACGCCCGTCCGCCCCCGGCCTGACGACCTGGGTGGTCGAGATGATCTCCCCGGTCGACGCGTTGAGGGAGGACGACAGCGCCGGTCGGGTGGTGCCCTGAGGGAACACCGTCAGGAAGGTGTTGGCGGTCGGGCTGACCGCGGTCACGTCGACGAGCACCGCGGACACGCCCGTCGAGGGGACCCCGCCCGCGCCGAGGGCCGGGAAGTCGGTGGTGCTGTCCGCACCGCGCGGCCCGGCCGGGGCGCCGGTGCCGGTGCGGGTGTCCAGCAGGGACGCGCCGGGGGAGAGCGCCACGTAGTTGGTGCTGGTGCTCGCCGCGATCCAGGGGGCGAGGCCGTCCACCCGTACCTCGGTCGCGGTGCGCCGGGTGTCGGTCTCGGCGAGGCAACCGCCCTGCCAGGAGCGGTCGTGCAGGGCCACCAGCTGTGGCTCGCCGGCACCGGTGCGCAGTAGCGGCCCGCCGGCGTCGCCCCGGCACAGGCTGGCGGCGGAGGCGCTGCCGTCGACGGTGAGGGTGTCCGCCGTGACGCCGGTGACGGTGAACGCCCCGGCGTGCAGCTCGTCGGGCACCCACTCGGTGGCGGTGCGGCCGAAGCCGGCGGCGAGCAGCGTCTCGCCCTGGGCGGCGGCGCCGCCGATGGCGATCGGTGGCACGCCGTCCGCGGCCTTCTCCAGGTGGGCGAGCGCGACGTTGCGGGTCGGGTGGGGGATCACGGCGGTGACGGCGAGGACGTGCCCCGCCGTGGTGCGCAGATCCGTCCGGCCGACCGTGACGGTGGTGCGCCGGGCGGGCGGGCCGGCGACGAGCTGCTGGCCGGGCTCGGCCAGGCAGCTCGCGGTGGTCAGCACCCAGGTCGGCTCGACCAGCACCGCGGAGCAGGCCCGCAGGTCGTTCTGGATCTTGGCGGTGAACGGGTAGCTGCCGGCGGGCACCGGGCTGACGCCGCTGACCGCCTGCGCCGAGCCGCCACCGATGGTGCTTGCCGCCACGACGACGGCGAGCAGCGTCGCCATCGCGCGGGTGCGGCGATTTCGGATGA
Source organism: Micromonospora sp. WMMD975 (assembly GCF_029581215.1). Classification (NCBI taxonomy): domain Bacteria; kingdom Bacillati; phylum Actinomycetota; class Actinomycetes; order Micromonosporales; family Micromonosporaceae; genus Micromonospora; species Micromonospora sp. WMMD975. The sequence goes on along the minus strand of NZ_CP120739.1, from coordinate 2,604,082 downwards.
GTCTCATGTTCCTCTTTCCGGTCGTTCGAGCAGGCGACGCCGCCGGAGAACCGGCGAACCGGGAGAGAGGTCGATCAGTGGACGGCAAACCGCCGCCTGTTTTGCGACAGGGTGCGACGCCACACGCGCCGGGGCGCGTGCGGTGCCGGTGCTGTCGACTTCCCCCGTGTAGCTGCCGCGGGCACGGCCCGCGAATCCCGACAGTAGCGAAACGGCACGCGCCGTGCTGCCCCGCCGCGTCGGGGGCCGGATCCGGCCGGGCCGGTCAGGCCGGGGTCGGCGTGGCCGGCCGCGTGGCCGGGCGGTCGGCCGGCGACCGGAAGAGCAGCAACGGTGCCACGGTGAGCACCAGGCAGGCCACCGACATCACCAGCAGCGCCGGGGTCAGGTCGAGCAGCGCCACCGACCAGCCGCCGAGCAACGCGCCCACCGGCAGGCCGAGGAAGGCCACCGAGCCGGAGATACCAAGCACCCGGGTCTGCAACGCCTCCGGCACCCGCTGGTAGAGCGCGGCGCCGAGCAGCGGGTTCACCGCCGCGATGCCGATGCCGGACAGGAACGTCACCGCCAGCACCACCACCAGGTCGTCGCTGAGCGCCAGCGCCAGCAGTCGCGGCGTGCCGCTGAGCGCCAGCCCGAGGGCGAACGTGGCCCGGCTCGGCAACCGCGTCCCGAGCAGCGTGAACAGCAGGTTGCCCAGCAGCGCGCCGGCCGAGAACACGCCCAGCAGCAAGCCGAACCCGGCCGGGTCGCCGAGTACCTGGTTCACCCAGAGCGGGATCCAGACCGCGACGCTGGCGTTGGCGAACATGTTGGACGCGGACACCACGATCAGCATGGTCAGCAGCGTCCGGTCGGTGCGCAGGTACGCGAATCCGCCGCGCAGCGCCCGCAGGTAGCGTTCCCGGGGCGCCGGCTGCGCGGGCGCGGGCGGCCGGACCAGCGCCCCGATCAGCAGCGCGCAGACCGCGAACGTGGCGGCGTCGATCCAGATCGCCCGGGTCAGCCCCACCCAGTCGATGAGCAGCCCGCCCAGCACCGCGCCGAACAACGTCATGCCCCGGGCCAGCCCGTCGTAGGCGGAGGTGAGCCGGATCAACGGCACGCCGGCCCGTTCGGCGGCCGGCTTGAACAGCACGTGCTTGACCCGGTCACCGATGCCGCGCAGCCCGCCGGCGACGGCCACCAGCACCAGCAGCGTGCCGAACCCGAGCCACGGCGCGAGCGCCACCACCGCCATCGCGGCGGCGCTCGCCGCGTCCACGAAGACCGACGTGCGGCGTACGCCGAACCGGTCCGCCCACGGCGTGGCCAGCGCGCTGGAGAGCATGTACGGCAGCGTCTCCGCGGCGGCGACCAGGCCCATCCGGGTCGGGCTGCCGGTGGTCTCCAGCACCAGCCAGGGAATGGCGACCACCGAGATCCGGGTGCCGAGGTTGGACAGCAGGTCGGCGCCGACCAGGGTGTACAACTCCCGGCGCGGGTTCATGTCGGGCTGCCGATCGGGTGCGTGGTGGCGTACCTCTCCCGCAGCGCCAGCTTGTCGACCTTGGCGGACCGGTTGAGCGGCAGCGCGTCGACGAACTCCACCGCGCCGGGCGCCCAGGTCTCGCTCAGCTCTCGGGTCACCAGCGCGATCAGGTCGTCGGCGGTGACCGACGCGCCCGGCGCCGGCACCACGTACGCGAACGGGAGTTCCCCGGCGACCGGGTCCGGCACCCCGATCACCGCGGCGGCGCGGACCTCGGGGTGGCCGGCGAGCACGTCCTCGATCGGCCGGGAGTAGATCGGCCAGCTCCGCTGCCGGGTGAGGATCCGGTCCTGTAACCGGTCGACCAGGTAGAGGTAGCCGTCGTCGTCGAGGTGGCCGAGGTCGCGGGTACGGACCCAGCCGTCGACGAGCGTCTCGGCGGTCAGCTCCGGCTGGCCGTGGTAGCCGGCGAAGCTCAACTTCGTGTGGGCCCACACCTCGCCGTCGACGCCGGCCGGCAGCGCCCGGCCGTCGGCGTCGCGGATCTCCACCGTCACGTCCCCGTACGGCCGGCCGCAGGAGCGCAGCCGCTCCGGGTGCTCCGGGTCCTCGGTGAGGCCGGGCTGGGCGCAGATGACCACTGCCTCGCTGAGTCCGTAGACGATGCGCAGGCACGGGCCGAACCGGCGGATCGCCTGGCGCAGCCGGGCCGGCGCGGCGGGACCGGCCCCGACGTTGAACATGAACATCGCGGAGAAGTCGGCGTCCGGCAGGTCGGGGTGGTCGAGCACCTCGTAGAGCATCGGCGGGGTGACGAACGTGGAGGTGATCCGCTCGGCGTCCACGGTGGCGACGAACGCCGCCGGGTCCCACCGCTCGCGCAGGAACAGCACCCCGCCGGTGAACAGGTTGACGAGCGTGGTGATCTGGCCGCTCGCGAGCCACATCGGCGAGTGCGACAGGTGCCGCAGCAGCGGGAACCCGGCGGCCCGGAAGTCGGCCGCGATCGCGAGCACCTGGCGGTAGAAGCTTTCCCGGTGGTGCACCAGCTTCGGCGTGCCGGTGGTGCCGCTGGTCTGCAGGAACGACTCCGGCGCGGGCACCGCGGCCGGCAGGTCTCCGTCGCCCGCACCGGCCGCCGTCAGGTCCGGCCCGGCGCCCCCCGGCCCGAGGCAGAGCACCGGTACGCCGGGTAGCCCGGCCGCGAGCTGCCCGGCCGCCGGGTCGCGCGGGTCGTGCACGAACACCTCCGGCGCGGCGAGCGTGACGAACTCGTCGATCTCCCGCCGGGAGGTGACCGGGGCGACCCACATGCTCCGGCAGCCGAGCAGGTGCAGCGCCAGGTGCAGCAGCGGACCCTCGACCGTGTTGCCGAGCATCACCAGCACCGCCGCCCCGGGGCGTACGCCGTGCCGGCGCAGCGCCGCGGCCAGGCGACGCACCTCGGCGGCGACCTGTGGGTAGGTGAGCCGGCGACCGTCGCCGACGAGCGCCTCCCGGTCGCCGAATCCGGCGAACAGCTCCAGCGCCTCGTGCACGTAGTTCGGCCGATCGGTCATCGGGCAGCCCCCATCGTGGTCCGCGAGCGGCGTCCGGCCAGGTCAGGGCCGGGACGGGACGGCGGGTGCCGGGGTCGGCGACCGCACCGCCGCCAGGTCCGAGCCTAGGCAGCGGCGGTCCACCGGGGACAGAGCCGAACGTCGGCGCCGGGCATCCCGCGGGCATTTGATCATGTCGATGAGGTCGATTGACGCTCGTCACCGGCGGCGGCTAGTTTCCGGTCCATCGCCCGGGCCGGTGGCGCCGACCGCGTCGCGCCCGGGGCTGCCGACCATGGAGGATCGATGCCGACCCCGAAGAGATGGCACGTCATAGCTTCCGCCGCCACGCTGCTGCTCGCCGGCACCCCGGCGGTGACCGCGAGCGCCGGCCCCACCGACACCGACCGCGCCGGGCACGGGCACGGGCGCGCCGAGTGGGCGGGGAGCTGGGCCGCGGCGGTGACCCGTGGGAACACCGTGGGCCTGACCAACACCGGCCTCAACGACCAGAGCATCCGGATGACGGTGCAGACCACGGTGGGCGGTCCGCGCCTGCGGGTCCGGCTCACCAACCTGTACGGCGAGCAGGCCGTCACGGTCGGTCACGCCACCATCGCCCGGCCGAACACCGCCACCGCCGACGACCGCTCCGACGTCGACCCGGCCAGCGTCCGGGAGCTGAAGTTCTCCGGTGGCGCCTCGGCCACCATCAACAAGGGCGCCGAGCTGCTCAGCGACCCGCTGTCCTATCCGGTGGGCGAGCAGGAGGACCTGGTGGTCACCCTGTACTTCCCGGTGCTCACCGGCCCGGTCACGTTCCACGGCCAGTCCCGGGTCACGAACTTCATCGGGGCGACGGACCTGACCACCGCGGCCGGCGGCGCCGGCTTCACCACCAGGCCCGACTGCTGCTGGATGTTCCTGTCCGGCATCGACGTGGAGCGCCGGGCCGCGCCGGGTTCGGTGGTGGTGCTCGGCGACTCCATCGGCGACGGCAACGGCAGCACGGTCAACACCGACCGGCGGTGGCCGGACCTGCTGGCCAAGCGGCTCGTCGACGCCCGCCCGGAGGCCCGCACGCCGGGCGTGCTCAACCTGAGCCTGGCCGGCAACCGGCTCAACCACGAGGGCACGGAGCCCGGCGCGGGCGGCTTCCCCGGCTACTACGAGCTGGGCCCGAACGCGCTGGCCCGGCTCAACGAGGACGTGTTCCCGCAGACCGGCGTGCGCACCGTCGTCACCCACCTGGGCATCAACGACATCTGGATGAGCGGCGACAGCAGCGAGGCGATCATCGCGTCGCTGCGGCAGCTCAACCGGCAGGTGCAGGCGCGCGGGCTGACCAGCCTGGTCGGCACGATCACCCCGTACGAGGGCAACGGCGGGCCGGGGGTGTGGACCGAGGAGAAGGACGCCACCCGCAACGCGGTGAACGCGTGGCTGCGCGGCCCCGGCCGGGCCGAGTTCGACGGCGTGCTCGACTTCGACGCGGTGCTGCGCGACCCGGCGCGGCCGAGCCGGCTGCTGCCGGCGTACGACGCCGGGGACCACATCCACCCGAACGACGCGGGCGCGCAGGCGATGGCGAACGCCGTCCCGCTGCGGCTGCTCGGGCTGTGACACCGGGCGGGGGCGGCGGCGCACGGCGGCCGCCCCCGCCGCCTTTTCCTGGGGAGGAAGCGCCGTGGGCGTCAGCGAGATCCTGACCGGCCTGTACAGCGAGCAGGGCCGGCAGAACCCGTATCCCTTCTACGCGGCCCTGCACGAGCACGGGCCGATCAGTGCCGTGCCGACCCGCGCCGAGCACAGCACCGTCACCGCCGTCGCCGGCGGGTACGACGTGGTCGATCGGATCCTGCGTGATCCCGGCTGGTACAAGGGTTTCCCGCCGGGCTGGCAGGAGCAGGAGATCCTGCGGACGTTCCTCACCTCGATGATGTTCGTCAACCCGCCGGACCACACCCGGATGCGCGCGGTGTTCGCGAAGACGTTCACCCCGCGCCGGCTCGGCGCGCTGGAGCCGGTGATCGAACGGATCGTGGACGAGCGCCTGGACCACATGGCGGAGGCCGGCGCGGGCGGCGCCGAGGTGGACTTCGTGGCCGACTTCGCGTACCCGGTCCCGGCCCTGGTGATGGCCGAGTTCATCGGTCTGCCCGCGGCGGACCTGGCCTGGTACCGGCAGCGGGTCGACTGGATCGACGAGTACATGGACGTCTCCGGCAAGACGCCGGAGCGGCTGGCCCGGGCCAACCAGGCCGCCGAGGAGCTACGGGCCTACTACCGTGACCTGATCGCCCACCGGCGTCGCTCGCCCGGCGCCGACCTGATCAGCGGGCTGGTCGAGGTGCTCGACGCCGGTGACGTCGACCTCAGCGAGGACGAGCTGGTCAGCAACCTGATCGTGTTGTTCAACGCCAGCTTCGTCACCACCGTCTACATGTTCAGCAACGGCCTGCCGCTGCTCCTCGACCACCCGGCGGTGACCGCCGCGTTACCGGGCGACGACGCGCTGGCCCGGGGCTGTGTGGACGAGGTGCTGCGGATGGAGAGTCCGGTGCACTTCCTGGCCCGCTCCGCGCCGGCCGACACCGAGCTGGACGGCGTCCCGGTGGGCCGGGACGAGAACGTGCTGCTGCTGATCGCCGCCGCCAACCGGGACCCGGTCCGCTTCCCCGACCCGGACCGCTTCGACCCGCGGCGCGACGGGCCGCCGTCGCTGGCCTTCGGCGTCGGGCTGCACTTCTGCCTCGGCTCGGCGGTGTCGAAACTGGAGGGGCGGCTCGCGCTGCCCCGGCTGTTCGCCCGGTTCCCCCGGCTCGCGGTCACCCAGCCGTACACCTACAGCGGTAGCCTTTTCCTGCGCGGCATCGACAAGCTCTTCGTCACCACCGGGGAGGCCGGATGACGCTCGATCCGCAGGTGGTCGCGTGGCGGGCCGCGCGCGCGGCGGCCGGCGTCACGCCGCTCTACGCCCAGACCCTGACCGAGGCCCGCGCCGCCGACCTCGCCGCGATCCGCGCCGGCGCCGGCGCGGTCGAGCCGGTCGAGGAGGTACGCGACACGCGGGTGCCCGGCCCGGCCGGGCCGCTGCCGGTGCGGATCCACCGGCCGGCCGGCGACGGCCCGTTGCCCACGCTCGTCTACTTCTTCGGTGGTGGCTGGACGCTCGGCAGCGTGGACACGGCCGACGGGATCTGCCGCCGGCTGGTCAACCTGACCGGCTGTCAGACCGTGACGGTCGGCTACCGGCTCGCCCCCGAGCATCCGTTCCCGGCGGCGGTGGAGGACTGTCAGGCCGCGCTGCGCCACCTGGTCGCCCATGCCGCCGAGTTCCGGGTGGACCCGCGGCGGCTGGCGGTGGGCGGGGACAGCGCCGGCGGCAACCTGGCCGCGGCGGTGACGCTGCTGGCCCGCGCCGACGGTGGCCCCGCGCTCGCCGCCCAGGTGCTCGTCTACCCGAACACCGACCAGCGTCCCGGATCGCGTCCGGCCGGCGACGAGGACCCGTTGCTGTTCAACCGGCACTCGGTGGCGTGGTACCGCGGTCACTACCTGGCCGACTCGGGCGACGCGGCGCACCCGCTGGCCTCGCCGCTGCTCGCCGAGGACCTGTCCGGCCTGCCGCCGGCGCTCGTGGTCACCGCCGGGCACGACCCGCTGCGGGCCGAGGGCCGGCGGTACGCCGAGCGGCTGGGGGAGGCGGGCGTGCCCACCGAGACGGTCGACTACCCGGGCATGGTGCACGGCTTCTTCGCCATGCCGGGCGTGTTCGACGCCGGCCGCGAGGCCCAGGAGCGGGTCGCCGCCTTCCTGCGCCGGCGCTTCGGCCTCGACCCGGCCGACCCGGCGTCGGCGGGTGGAGCATCGGCCGGAAGCGCGACCGGGGTCGGCGCCCATGGCTGAGTCGACCGGCGGGACGCCGGCCGGCGGCCCGGTGCCGACCTGTCTGGACGACTTCGCGGCGCTGGCCCGGGCGGTGCTCCCGGCCGACGTCTGGGACTACGTCGACGGCGGCAGCGGCACCGAGACCGCGCTTGCCGCCAACCGGGCCGCGCTGGACCGGGTGGCGGTGCTGCCCCGGATGCTGGCCGGCGTCGACGAGCCGTCCACCGAGGCGCCGTTGCCCGGCGGCCGGTACGCGCTGCCGGTGGCGGTCGCGCCGATGGCGTACCAGCGGTTGCTGCACCCCGACGGCGAGCCGGCGCTCGCCGCGGCGGCCGGCGCGGCCGGCGTGCCCTACGCGGCCAGCACGCTGTCCAGCACGCCGATCGAGGAGATCGCCGCGGCCGGCGCGACGGTGTGGTTCCAGCTCTACTGGTTGCGGGATCGGGCGTTGGTGTCCGACCTGCTCGACCGGGCGCTGGCCGCCGGCTGCGCCGCGGTGGTCGTCACCGTGGACGTGCCGGTGCTCGGCCGGCGGCTGCGCGACGCGCGCAACGGGTTCGCGTTGCCGCCGCACGTCACCGCCGCGAACCTGCCCGGCGGCCGGGACGACCTGGCCCACCAGGGCACGCCCGGCGTCTCGGCCGTGGCGAAGCACACCGGCGCGGTCTTCGCCCCGGCGCTGAGCTGGGCGGACCTGGCCTGGCTGCGGGAGCGTACCCCGGTGCCCCTGCTGGTCAAGGGCATCCTGGACGCGCGCGACGCGGTCCGGGCGGCGGACGTCGGCGTGGACGCGGTGGTGGTCTCCAACCACGGCGGTCGGCAGCTCGACGCCGCCCCGGCCAGCGCGAGCGTGCTGCCGGACGTGGTCGAGGCGGTGGGGGAGCGGTGCGCGGTGCTGCTGGACAGCGGCGTCCGCGGCGGCGTCGACGTGCTGCGCGCGCTGGCCCTGGGCGCGTCCGGGGTGCTTGTCGGCCGGCCGCTGCTCTGGGCCCTCGCGGCCGGCGGCCGGGCCGGCGCCGAGGCCGCCCTGGCGTTGCTCGCGGCCGAGTTGCGCGACGCTCTCATCCTCAGCGGCTGCCCCGACCCGGCGTCGGCCCGGCGGTTGCGTACCCGGATCGGAGGCTGACGTGGAGCCGGTGGACCTGGCCGTCGAGGCGCTGCACGGCAGCGTCGGTGACCCGGCGTTGAACTCGATGAACTTCCTCAACGAGGTGGCGCAGCACTATCCGGACGCGGTGTCGCTGGCCGCCGGCCGGCCGTACGAGGAGTTCTTCGACTCGACGCTGCTGCACGCGCACCTGGACCGGTTCCGCCGGCACCTCGCCGACGACCTCGGGCTCACCCCGGCGCAGGTCGACCGGACGTTGTTGCAGTACGGCCGGACCAAGGGGATCGTGCACCACCTGATCGCCCGCAACCTGGCCGTCGACGAGGGGCTCACCGTCGACCCGGAGTCGATCGTGGTGACCGTCGGCTGCCAGGAGGCCATGTTCCTGGTGCTGCGCGCGTTGCGGGCCGGCCCGGCCGACGTACTGTTCGCGGTCAGCCCGACGTACGTCGGGCTGACCGGCGCGGCCCGCCTGGTCGACCTGCCGGTGCGGCCGGTGGCCGGCGGCCCGGACGGCGTCGACCTGGCCGACCTACGTGCCGGGGTGCGCCGGGCCCGCGCCGAGGGGCTCCGACCGCGGGCCTGCTACGTGATGCCGGACTTCGCCAACCCGTCCGGGGTCAGCATGGACACCGCGCACCGGCGGCGGCTGCTCGACCTGGCCGCCGAGGAGGATCTGCTGCTGATCGAGGACAATCCGTACGGCCTCTTCCCGGCCACCGGCACGGACCGCCGCCGCACGCTGAAGGCGCTCGACACCGCACGCCGGGTGGTCTATCTCGGCTCGTTCGCCAAGACCGTGCTGCCCGGCGCCCGGGTCGGCTACGTCGTGGCCGACCAGCGGGTGGGTGGCGCGGTCGGCCCGGTCGGCCCGCTCGCCGACCAGCTCGCGAAGATCAAGAGCATGGTCACGGTGAACACCTCGCCGATCAGCCAGGCAGTGATCGGCGGCGCGCTGCTGGCGCACGACTGCTCGCTCGTGGCCGCGAACGTCCGGGAGCGGGCCGCGTACGCCCGCAACCTGGCCCATCTGGTCGACGGCCTGGCCCGGCGTTTCCCGGCCGGCGGCCCGGTGCGCTGGACCGTGCCGGCCGGTGGCTTCTTCGTGGTGGTCACCGTGCCGTTCGCGGTCGACGACGCGCTGCTGCACCGCTCGGCCCGGGAGTACAGCGTGCTGTGGACGCCGATGGCGCACTTCTACGACGCCGGCACGCCGGTGCGCGCGCTGCGGCTGTCGGTGAGCGCGGTCACCCCGGCGCAGATCGACCTGGGCCTGGACCGGCTCGCCGCGCTTGTCACCGACACCACGGCCGCGGTGGGCGCGCCGGCCTGACGCCGTACCGTCGTCGTGCCGGCACCCCACGTGTTCCCGCGCGCCGGGTATCCGTTGATAATGGACGGATGGTTGCCTGGGAGTACGCGTTGCTGGTCCGCCGCTATCAGGGGCAGGGCCGGAATTTCCACGTCTCGTTCGTCTGGTACGGCCCGGACGGGTCCCGCACCGACGTCACCGCGTACGGGGACACCGCGGTCGCGCATCTCAACCGGGTCGGCCGGGAGGGGTGGGAGCTGGTCACCGCCGCCGAGGACGTGAACAACGTGCAGGGCAGCACGGAGGTGCACCGCTACCACCTCAAGCGCCCGCTGCGCTGACCGGACCGACTTTCGTCGATCAAGGAGTTTGCGTCGGCGTTCGTGCGCCTGCCGACGCAAACTCCTTGATCAACCGAGGCGGGTGGGTGGCCTCAGGTCAGGTCGACCTCGGGGTAGAGGGGGAACGGGGTGAGCAGGTCGGCGGCCTGCTTGCCGACCTGCTCGGCCACCGCCGGGTCCAGCACGTACTTCGCCTTCGACGGGGCGCCGTCCGGTCCGGTGCCGGCGGTGGTCTGGGTGAGCACGGTGTGGATCAGCTCGGCGGTGGCGTCCATCTCGGCGGCGCCGAGGCCCCGGGTGGTCAGCGCCGGCGTGCCGATCCGGATGCCGGAGGTGTACCACGCGCCGTTCGGGTCCTGCGGCACCGCGTTGCGGTTGGTCACGATGCCGGAGTCGAGCAGCGCCTGTTCGGCCTGGCGACCGGTCAGGCCGTACCCGGAGACGTCGATGAGCACCAGGTGGTTGTCGGTACCGCCGGTGACGAGCGTCGCGCCGCGGCGCAGCAGCCCGTCGGCGAGCGCCTGCGCGTTGTCGACGATCCGCCGGGCGTAGTCGGCGAAGTCGGGGCGACGCGCCTCGGCCAGCGCGACCGCCTTGGCGGCCATCACGTGCGGCAGCGGCCCGCCGAGCACCATCGGGCAGCCCCGGTCGACCTGGTCGGCCAGCTCCGGGCCGCAGAGCACCATGCCGCCGCGCGGGCCGCGCAGCGACTTGTGCGTGGTGGTGGTGACGATGTGCGCGTGCGGCACCGGGTCGAAGTCGCCGGTGAAGACCTTGCCGGCGACCAGGCCGGCGAAGTGCGCCATGTCGACCATGAAGGTGGCGCCGACCGAGTCGGCGATCTCCCGCATGATCCGGAAGTTGACCTTCCGCGGGTACGCCGAGTAGCCGGCGACCAGGATCAGCGGCTTGAACTCGCGCGCCGCCTCGGCCACCCGGTCGTAGTCGATCAGGCCGGTGGCCGGGTCGGTGCCGTAGCTGCGCTGGTCGAACATCTTGCCGGAGATGTTCGGCCGGAAACCGTGGGTGAGGTGCCCGCCGGCGTCGAGCGACATGCCGAGCATCCGCTGGTCGCCCAGCTCCCGGCGGAGCGCGAACCAGTCCGCCTCGGTGAGGTCGTTGACCTGGCGCACCTGCGCCCGCTTCAGCGCGGGGGACTCGACCCGGTCGGCCAGGATCGCCCAGAAGGCGACCAGGTTGGCGTCGATGCCGGAGTGCGGCTGCGCGTACGCGTGGGCGGCCCCGAACAGCTCCCTGGCGTGCTCGGCGGCGAGCGCCTCGACCGTGTCCACGTTCTGGCAGCCGGCGTAGAAGCGGCGCCCGACCGTGCCCTCGGCGTACTTGTCGCTGAACCAGTTGCCCATGGCCAGCAGCGTCGCGGGGGAGGCGTAGTTCTCGCTGGCGATCAACTTCAGCGACTCGCGCTGGTCGGCCAGCTCCGCCCCGATGGCGTCCGCCACCCGCGGCTCCACGGCGCGGATCACCTCCAGCGCGCTGCGGAAGGCGGTGGATTCGGCGTTGTGCGACATGCGACCTCCTGGTGACGTGCGGAAGGCCCAGGCGCTCGGCATGCGTCCTCGTGACGAGGCCGCTCCCCGATGGTGCTCCATCTCCACGCGCCAGTCACGGCCCGTGGAAGATCCTAGCGGTCCGCGCCGGTCCGGACCCGCGGGGAGGTGTAAGGCGGGGGCCCCTATTAACGCATTCGGTAGAGGCGGGGGCCCCGCTCAACATCCACGTGTTAAGCGGGGCCCCCGCCTTACATCCACGCTCAGGCGACGACGGCGTCGCGTGCCTTCTTCAGCGCCTTCGGGGCGGTCGGCGTCTTCGGGGCCTTCGGGCGCAGGTCGAGCATGCGCTGGCCGATCTCCTGGAGCTGGTTACGGCCGAGCGCGTCACGCACCTTCGGGAACCACTCCTGCTCCTCCTCCTCGACGTGGTGCAGCACGTTCTCGATCAGCACCGTCGTCTTGGCGACGAACCGCTCGTCGTCGGCGTCCATGGCGTGCAGTTCGAGGCAGAGCACGTCCGCGACGTGGTGCTCCTCGTACGACTCGAGGATGTCGTCCTCGACGTCGGGCACCAGCTTTCGGACCTCCGGGTACATCACCTCGTTCTCCAGGTAGGTGTGCACCGTCAGCGCCTCGATGATCTGCCCGACGATCTTCCCGCGCCGGCTCGCCGGCCCGTCCTCGGCGTCCTGGAACGCCGTGAACAGGCGGCGGATCTCCTTGTGGTCCTCCTTGAGCAGGACGATCGCGTCGGTGGACACCGGGTACCTCCTAGGTCGGCTGATGACGCCCCCCGTACCCCCGCCCGGATCGGCACAAACCGTGCGGATCAGACGGTGGCCAGCGTGTACGGGATCTCGTTCAGCAGCTCCCGGGCGAGGAAGCCGATGCGGCCGTACCGGGGCACCAGCCGCTGCCCGCTCACCGCGTGCGCGAACGCCGCCCAGCAGGCCGCCTGTGCCGGGTCGGCGCCCCGGGAGAGCAGCCCGGCGAGCAGCCCGGCCCGCACGTCGCCGCTGCCCGAGGTGCCCAGCCCGGCGTCCCCGCTCTCCTCCCGCCAGGCCCGGCCGTCGGGCGTCGCGATGTGGCCGTACAGCGACACGACCGCGTCGTACCGGTCGGCCAGCGCCACCGCCTCGGCGTCCAGGTCGTCACCCGGGTCGCGACCCAGCAGGTGACGCGCCTCGGTCAGGTTGGGCGTGAGCACCACCTTGCGGCCCGAGCCGACCAGCAGGTCCGGCGCGTGGCTGAGCGCCCCCAGCGCGTACGCGTCGAACACCAGCGCGGTCTCCCGCCCGGCCGCGTCCAGGACCACGCGCAGTAGCTCCCCGGTGGCGTCGATGTCCCGCAGCCCGGGGCCGACCGCCACCACGTCCGCGTCGGCGACCAGGCCACCGAGCAGGTCACCGGGGTCGCCCCGGACCGCGCCGTCGTCGGTCTCCGGCAGGCCGACGACGAGCGCCTCGGGCACCTGGATGCTCAGCGACGCCGCGGTGGACTCGGCGGCGGCCAGTTGGAGCACGCCGGCCCCGGCACGCAGCGCGGCCACTCCGGCGAGCAGCACCGCGCCGGGGGTGAACCGGGAGCCGCCGACCACCAGCACGGTGCCGCGCGCCTCCTTGCCGCCGGTGGGCACCGGCAGCGCCCAGTCCCGCAGCAGCGCGGGGGTGATCACGTCAGACCGGCTCGGCATGGACATCGTCCTCCCTGGTGGGCCGCGCCCCCTGCTGGTGCAGGTGGGCGACGTCGTTGAACAGTTCGGGGACGAGCCGGCCGGCGTCGTCGGCGCGCCAGCCGGTCACCGAGCAGTTGGCGATGACCTGCTGACGGGTCAGAGCCATCAGCTCCGCCTCGGTGAGCCCCTCCACCAGATAACGGAGCAGGAAGACAAGCGCGTCGTGGCCGAACAGCAGCACCCGCCCGCCGTCGTGGTCGCGGCGCAGGTCGCCGAGGAGCGCCCGCAGCCGCAGCGCCACGTCGGTCCACGACTCGCCGCCGGGCGGGCGGTAGTAGAACTTGCCGAGCCAGGCCCGCCGCTGCGCCTCCTCCGGGTGGCGTGTGCGCACACCGTGCCCGGTGAGCCCGTCGAGGATGCCCAGCTCCCGGTCGCGCAACCGCTCGTCCAGGCTCATCGGCAGGCCGGAGCCGGCCAGCGCCAGCTCGGCGGTGCGCACGGCGCGCAGGTACGGCGACACCACCACCACGTCCGGCCGGCGTTCCGCGGGCAGCCCGGCCAGCCAGCGGCCGGTCGCCCGGGCCTGCTCCTCGCCGGTGGGCGACAACGGCACGTCCGCGTCCCGGTGGGTGAGGTCGATCAGCTCGGCGCCGGACGTCTCGGCTGCCGTGGCCGCGACGTTCGCGGTGCTCTCGCCGTGCCGGACGATCCAGAGCGATGCCATCTCCGCCATGCGGCTCCCGGTACCCGGGGCCCGCGCCCGGTAACCGCGTCGGCCCGGTGGGAGTGCGCGGCCCTCTCGTCGCCGGGTTCCCCTGGTTCGGGGCTGCGCGGGCCAGCATCGACACGGCACAATGTCCGCCGGGCGGAGCCGGTCCGCTCGGGGGGAGGTGGGCATGTCGACGGTGGTGCGGGGGCTGCGCGAGGCGCTTGTGCTCTTCGTGATCGCGGTGACGGTGATCGCCGTGGCGGTGGCCATCTGGGTCATGATCAGCGGGGGCGCCTTCGTGCACCGGGTGGGTGTGGCGTTCATGCTTGTCGGCGGCCTGATCGGGATGACCGGCGACCTGACGTTGAGCCGGATCGGCATGCTGCCGGCCCGGTCCACGTTCGGCCTGGCGCCGGAGCGGGAGGACGGCGGCGGTGGCCGGGTGCTCACCGGCGTCGGCATCTTCCTGTTCGTGTCGATCCCGCTGATCGTGGTCGGGATCCTGCTGGTCTCCTGAGGAGATGTCCGCGTGACGCCGACCGGTGCCCTACCGTGTTCTGCGTGGCGACCGCGGCGGCCGAGGAGATCCGGGTGGGGGAGCGGCTGGTCCGCGTCTCCAGCCCCGACAAGCCCTACTTCCCGGAGCGCGGGCTGACGAAGCTGGACGTGGTCCGCTACTTCCTCGCCGTCGGCGACGGCGTCCTGCGCGCGCTGCGGGACCGGCCGACGATGCTGGAGCGCTGGCCGCGCGGGGTGTTCGAGGGCGCCAAGGTGGCCACCCGGCAGACCAACCGGGGCGACGCGTTCTACCAGAAGCGGCTGCCGGCGGGCGCGCCCGACTGGGTGCGTACCGCGCACATCACGTTCCCCAGCGGCCGGACCGCCGACGAGGTCGCCCCGAGTGAGCTGGCCGTGGTGATCTGGGCGGCCAACCTGGGCACGCTGCGGTTCCACCCGTGGCCGGTGTCGAAGGCCGACGTCGAGCACCCCGACCAGCTGCGCATCGACCTCGACCCGATGCCGGGGGTGGAGTTCGCCCGGGTGGTGCCGGTGGCGCACGAGGTGCGGGCGTTCCTGGCCGAGCTGGGCCTGGTGGGGTTCCCGAAGACCACCGGCGGCCGGGGCCTGCACGTCTACGTGTCGATCGAGCCACGGTGGAGCTTCGGCGAGTGCCGGCGGGCGGTGCTGGCGCTCGGGCGGGAGATGCAACGCCGGCGGCCGGACCTGGTCACCACCACGTGGTGGCGGGAACAGCGCGACCGGCCGGTCTTCGTCGACTACAACCAGATGGCCCGCGACCACACCATGACCTCGGCGTACTCGATCCGGCCCACCCCGGCGGCGTTGGTCTCGGCGCCGCTGGACTGGGCCGAGCTGGACGACGCCCGGCCGGAGGACTTCGACGTGGTGGGCATGCCGGCCCGGTTCGCCGAACGCGGCGACCCGCACGCCGGCCTGGACGAGCGGCGCCACTCCCTGGAGCCGCTGCTGGAGCTGGCCGACTCCGAGGGTTTGGAGCCGCCGCCGGAGCGGTAGCGCGTCAGGCCCACGGGCTGAGCGTGCCGTCGAACTCCTCGAACACCAGCCAGGTGCGAGTGGACAGCACCCCGGCGATGCTCTGCACCCGGTCCAGCACCACGTCCCGCAGGGTCGCGTTGTCCGGCGCGCGGACCAGCGCCAGCACGTCGTGCTCGCCGCTGAGCAGCGCCGCGTGCTCGATGTAGCGCACCCGGGCCAGCTCGGCGGAGACCTCCCGCCAGGTGTTCTGCTGGATGGTCAGCGCGATGTACGCCGACGTGCCCAGCCCGGCCGGCTCCGGCGCGACCCGGGCGGTGAAACCGGTGAGCACCCCGTCGCGCAGCAACCGCTCCACCCGGGCGTACGCGTTGGTGCGCGAGACGTGCACCCGTTCGGCGAGCGTCCGGATCGAGATCCGGGCGTCGGCGACCAGTTCCCGCAGGATCTGCCGGTCCACCTCGTCGAGCGGTCCGGCCGAACGTCCCGTCCCGCCCGCCGTGCCCGCTGTGGCGCCGGTCTCCTGGCTCACTCCGCTCACCTTCCTGTGCCATTCGTCCCGCGTTCATCGCGGATGTTGAGTCAATCATCCCTGAGCAGGAGCATAGGGCCACCACACGTCCAGGAGGTCCCCCGCCGTGACGACCACACCCCAGGCGGTCCGCAGGGCATCCCCGCGCACCCGCCGGCCGGCCACCCCGGCCGCCGAAGACCCGTCCGCCGGCCTGCTCCCGCAGTCCACGCCGGTCCGGTTGCTCGACCCCGACGGCACCCCGCTGCCGCCCCGCGACGACTACCCCGAACCGCCGGTGGAGACGCTGCGCGAGATGTACCGCCGGATGGTCGTCGGCCGCCGCTTCGACACCCAGGCCACCGCGCTGACCAAGCAGGGCCGGCTCGCCGTCTACCCGTCCGCCCGGGGCCAGGAGGCGTGCCAGGTCGGCGGCGTGCTCGCGCTGCGCGACACCGACTGGGTCTTCCCCACCTACCGGGAGTCGATGGCGCTGACCGCCCGCGGCCTGGACCCGGTCGAGGTGCTCACGCTGCTGCGCGGCGACTGGCACTGCGGGTACGACCCGGCCGCCACGCGCACCGCGCCGCAGTGCACGCCGCTCGCCACCCAGTGCGTGCACGCCGCCGGCCTGGCCTACGGCGAGTCGTACCAGGGGCGGGACACCGTGGCGCTCACGTTCATCGGCGACGGCGCCACGAGCGAGGGCGACTTCCACGAGGGCGTCAACTTCGCCGCCGTGTTCAAAGCGCCGGTGGTCTTCCTGGTGCAGAACAACAAGTACGCGATCAGCGTGCCGCTGTCCCGGCAGACCGCCGCGCCGAGCCTGGCCTACAAGGGCGTCGGCTACGGCGTGCCGAGCGAGCAGGTCGACGGCAACGACCCGGTGGCCGTGCTGGCGGTGCTCGACCGGGCGGTCGCGCACGCCCGCGCCGGCAAGGGCCCCTACCTGATCGAGGCACACACCTACCGGATGGAGCCGCACACCAACGCCGACGACCAGACCCGCTACCGCGACGCCGACGAGGTCGAGGCGTGGCGCGACCGCGACCCGATCGCCCGGCTGGAGGCGTACCTGCGGGCCCGGGGCGTGCTCGACGACGCCGCGGTCGCGGCCGTCGCCGAGGAGGCCGAGGCGTACGCCGCGACGTTGCGCCGGCGGATGGACGAACAGCCGGCCGTGGACCCGCTGAGCCTCTTCGACCACGTCTACGCCGAGCCGACGCCGCAGCTCGTCGAGCAGCGCGAACTGGTCCGGGCCGAACTGGCCGCAGCCGACGACGGGGACGGGGACGCCTGATGGCCACCGTGACCATGGCGAAGGCGCTCAATGCCGCGCTCGCCGACGCGATGCTCGACGACGAGCGGGTGGTCGTCTTCGGCGAGGACGTCGGCCAACTCGGCGGCGTCTTCCGGATCACCGACGGGTTGCAGGCCCGGTTCGGCGACAAGCGCTGCTTCGACACCCCGCTCGCCGAGGCCGGCATCGTCGGCTTCGCGGTCGGCCTGGCCATGTCCGGGCTGCGGCCGGTGGTCGAGATGCAGTTCGACGCGTTCGCCTACCCGGCGTTCGAGCAGATCGCCTCGCACGTGGCGAAGCTGCGCAACCGCACCCGGGGCGCGCTCAGCGTGCCGATCGTCATCCGGGTGCCGTACGCCGGCGGCATCGGCGGCGTGGAGCACCACTGCGACTCCTCCGAGGCGTACTACGCGCACACCCCCGGGCTGAAGGTGGTCACCCCGGCCACCGTCGACGACGCGTACTCGCTGCTGCGGGCCGCGATCGACGACCCGGATCCGGTGGTGTTCCTGGAGCCGAAGAAGCTCTACTTCGCCAGCGCCGAGGCGGACCTGCCGGCGCGCACCGCGCCGATCGGCGCCGCGGTGGTGCGCCGCCCCGGCACCGACGCCACGCTCGTCGCGTACGGCCCGGCCGTGCCGGTGGCGCTGGCCGCGGCGGAGGCGGCCCGCGAGGAGGGCTGGGACCTGGAGGTGGTCGACGTGCGCAGCATCGTGCCGTTCGACGACGCCACCGTGACCGCCTCGGTGCGGCGCACGGGCCGCTGCGTGGTGATCCAGGAGGCGCAGGGCTTCGCCGGTGTCGGCGCCGAGATCGCCGCCCGCGTCCAGGAGCGTTGCTTCCACGCCCTGCACGCTCCGGTGCTGCGGGTGTCCGGGCTGGACATCCCCTACCCCGCGCCGATGCTGGAGCACACCCACCTGCCCTCGGTGGACCGGGTGCTGGACACCGTGGCCCGGTTGCAGTGGGACGACCAGCCCGACCCCCGGTGGGTGGCGGCATGACCGAACGCACCGAGCGCAGCGAGGGCCGTGAGGGCATGCCCAACCGGCGCGGCATGACTGAACGCACCGAGCGCAGCGAGGGCCGTGAGGGCATGCCCGGCCAGCACGGCATGACCAGCACTGTCGGAACCCGTGACTTTCTCCTGCCGGACCTGGGTGAGGGGTTGAGCGAGGCGGAGATCGTGCAGTGGCGGGTCGCCGTCGGCGACGTGGTCACCGTGGACCAGAGCGTGGTCGAGGTGGAGACCGCCAAGGCCGTGGTCGACGTGCCCTGCCCGTACCCCGGTCGGGTCGTCGCCCTGCACGGCGCGGAGGGTGAGGTCCGTCCGGTCGGTCAGCCGCTGATCACCATCGCCCCGCTCGACGGCGGCGACGCGCCGGACCCGCACGCCACCTACCGCGAGGAGGAGCGGGCCGGTTCCGGCAACGTCCTGATCGGGTACGGCACCGGGCACGGCGGCCCGGGCCGGCGGCGACGCCGTCCCCGCCTGGCGGTGGCCCCGGAACCCGCCACCTCGGCGCGGCCGGACCCACCCGCCGCGGCGGGCTCCGGTCAGTCGGGAGCACCTGTCCAGGCGGCGGCGGCCGGTCCGTCGGCGGTGCCCGTTCCTTCGACGGAGACCGCTCTGTCGGACGGTGCCGCGCCGCTTGTCATCTCGCCGATCGTGCGGCGGCTGGCGAGGGAACGGGGCGTCGACCTGGCGTCGCTGCGCGGAACCGGGCCGGGCGGCGTGATCCGCCGAGCCGACGTGGAGTCCGCCGCGGACGCCTCGGCGGCCCGGTTGGCGGCGGTGCCGGACGCGCCTGACCCGCACGGCGGGGCGACGTCGGCCACGCGGGTCGGGCCGGCGCCGGTCGCGCATGCCGGGTCGGCGCCGGCCGCCGACGGCGACGTGGTCATCCCGCTCACCGGCATCCGCCGGGTGATCGCCGACAAGCTTTCCCGCAGCCGCCGGGAGATCCCCGAGGTGACCATCTGGGTCGACGTGGACGCCACCGGGTTGCTGGAGACCCGGGCCGCGATCAACGCCGCCACCCCGGACGCGCCGGTGAGCGTCCTAGCCCTGCTGGCCCGGATCTGCCTCAGCGGTCTGCGGAAGTATCCCCAGCTCAACGCGCATGTCGACACCGAGGGGCAGCGGATCGTCCAGTTCGCCGGGGTGCACCTGGGCATTGCCGCGCAGACCGACCGGGGGCTGGTCGTGCCGGTGCTGCGCGATGCCCAGCGGCTCACCACCGGGGAACTTGCCGCCGCGCTCGCCGAGACCACCGCGGCGGCCCGAGCCGGTACGCTGCCCCCGGCGCGGCTGACCGGCGGGACGTTCACGCTCAACAACTACGGCGTGTTCGGGGTGGACGGCTCCACGCCGATCATCAACTACCCCGAGGCGGCGCTGCTGGGCGTCGGCCGGATCGTGGACAAGCCGTGGGTGGTGGACGGGCAGCTCGCCGTCCGGAAGGTGACCCAGCTCAGCCTCACCTTCGATCACCGGGTCTGCGACGGCGGGGTGGCCGGCGGCTTCCTGCGTCACGTGGCCGACTGTGTGGAACGGCCCGCACTGCTGATCGCGAACGTCTGACCGCCCGCCCCACAACAGATCTTGGTACGAAATGGCCCCTCCAGGGGCCATTTCGTACCAAGATCTAAGTCCGGGAAGGTGGGGCGACGCGCGGCCAGCGGCATCGCCGTCGCCGGTGGCCGCTGCCATCTCGCCGAGCTGGTGGCCGGCTACGCCTGATCGCCCGTGCGGCGGAGCAAGGCTCCGGAAAAGCGGGAAGATCGCGCCGAGCAACCGGACGATCGGACCGGGTAATGCCGATCCGGTCGTCGCCCACCCAATACTTCGCAGCCGTTTCCGAGTAATTCCGCCGAAGGTGCCACTCGGTGACGCCGGGCCTACAGAATGTGGGCGAGGGGGTTCCGGAAATGGGGGGCGACATATGTTTGTGAGGCGGCGACTGACGCTTTTCGCGGTGACTGTCGCGATCACGCCGCTCGCGGTCGGCGCGTGCACCGCCGGCCCGAAGTCGGTGGTCCGGAAGGCCGAGGCGGCTCCGCCGTCGGTCACGGTGACGCCTGCCGACCGGGCTCGTGACGTGCCGATCAGCGCGGAGGTGGGCACGAAGGTCAGCAACGGCAGGGTGACCGCCGTGAAGCTGACCGACGACAAGGGCCGCCCGGTGCCGGCGCAGCCACGCGAGGACGGATCGGGGTGGGTGCCGGACCGTCCGCTGGCGAATTCCCGGACGTACACGGCGGAGGTGACCGTGACCGGCGATTCCGGGAAGACCGCGACCCGGAAGACGACGTTCACGACGATGGCCAAATCCACCAAACCGGCCGTCACCAGCGAATTGTATTTCCAGGACAAACAGACCTACGGGACGGCGATGCCGGTGGTGCTCGGGTTCGACCCGCCGATTCCGGAACAGGCGCGGGCGGACGTGCAGCGGCGGTTGTTCGTGAAGACCGACCCGCCGCAGCCGGGCACCTGGTCGTGGATGTCCGACGGCAAGCAGGCCGAGTACCGGGCCCCCGACCAGTGGAAGCCCGGCACGAGGATCAGCGTGCGCAGCGCGCTGGAGGGGCTGCCCATCGGCAAGGAGGCGGTCGGCGACGTCGACCACGTGGCGACCGCCCGGGTGGGTCGGCGGGTGTCGCTGGACATCGACAACACCACCAAGCAGATGACTGTCTACCAGGACGGCAAGGTGCTCAGGAAGCTGCCGGTCAGCCTGGGCAAGCCCAGCACGCCGAGCTCCAGCGGCACCATGGTGATCATGGAGAAGCACGAGCACACCACGTTCGACACGCGGGGCGAGCCGGACGGCGGCTACGTGGTCGACGTGGACGACGCCCAGCGGCTGACCTGGGGTGGCGAGTTCATCCACTCGGCACCGTGGTCGGAGGGGGAGCAGGGCTACAACAACACCTCGCACGGCTGCACGAACGTCTCGGCCACCGGCGCGGACTGGCTGATGGGCGTCACCCAGGTCGGCGACCTGGTGACCGTCAAGGGCACCGAGGTGAAGCTCCAGCAGGGCAACGGCTTCACCGCCTGGAACGTCAGCTGGGACGAGTTCGCCAAGGGCAGCGCGCTGCCCGTACCGGCGGGGCTGAAGCCGACGCCGAGCGCGACGCCGCACCCGGGCGCGGTGGCCGGGGGCTCGTCGCCCGCGCCCACCCCGACCAGGAGCAACAGCGGCGGTTGAACCGGGGAGGAACGGCCGGGGTCGGTCCGCGTACGCGGACCGGCCCCAGCAGGCGGGCGAGCGGCTGCGGGATGACCCTGAGACGGCTCCGGGTCGACACCCGGGTGCTACCCGGAACCCCGCCCGCGAGCAGCCGAAACTGTCGGTGGGCGGGGGTAGGTTTGGCGGTATGAGAGACAGCGGCGACCGGTTCGCGGTGGCGATGGACGTGCGCGACCACGTGGTCGAGCTGCGCCCGGTCGGCGAGATCGACATCGCCACCGTGTCGGCGTTCCGGGCCGCGCTGTGGGCGGCCCCGGCGCGGCCG
Organism: Micromonospora sp. WMMD975; assembly: GCF_029581215.1. Lineage (NCBI taxonomy): Bacteria > Bacillati > Actinomycetota > Actinomycetes > Micromonosporales > Micromonosporaceae > Micromonospora > Micromonospora sp. WMMD975. The sequence continues at coordinate 2,582,676 of NZ_CP120739.1, read as the reverse complement.
GTGCTGCGGGTCGACCTGTCCGGCGTGCGCCTGCTCTCCGCCGCCGGGGTGCGCGCGTTGGCCGCCGCCCACCTGCGGGTGCGAGCCCGCGGCGGCGAGCTGGTGCTTGTCGACCCCGACCCGGTCGTGGCCCGGGTGTTGCGGGTGACCGGCCTGCACCGGGTCGTCCCGGTGCGCGAGTCGGGTCGCGGTCCGGAGCTGCTTGTCGGCGCGGCGGCCTGAACGCCGGCCGGGCCGCCGGCAGGACGCCGACGGCCCGGTGGTCCGGGGGAGCGCTCAGCGCACGCCGAGCAGGTCCACCACGAAGACGAGCGTCTCGTTCGGCTTGATGACGCCGCCGGCGCCCTGGGCGCCGTAGCCCAGGTGCGGCGGGATGGTGAGCCGGCGCCGGCCGCCCACCTTCATGCCGATCACGCCCTGGTCCCAGCCGGCGATGACCTGGCCGCCGCCGAGCGGGAACTCGAACGTCTCGCCCCGGTTCCACGAGGCGTCGAACTCGCGGCCGGTGGAGTGGGCCACGCCCACGTAGTGCACGCTGGCCAACTGGCCGGCCTGGGCCTGCGGGCCGTCGCCGACCGTGATGTCCTCGACGACGAGATCGGCGGGCGGCGCGCCCTCGATCGGGCCAACCTCGGGCTTCTCCATGAACGGGTCTCCTCGGTGCTGACGGGGTAATCACCGTCGATCCTGCCCGATCGTGACCGACCGATACGCTCCGGTACCCGCCGTGCCGCCGACGCCGGGGCACACGACGGGGTGGGCGTCGCCGGTCGGCGACGCCCACCCCGGGCGAGCGGCTCTCACCTCAGCCAGGGGAAGCGCTGGACCAGGGGGAGCGTCGCCCAGGCCCGACCGAGCCCGAGGGTGTTGCCGGCGCCGACAAGCGCCAGGCCGGCGAGGAGTCCCGCGTAGATGAGGTGGTCGTCCATGACGGGGTTGTTCTCCGGGGGCAGCACGGCTGTCCACATCAGGACCAGCAGCAGCCCGCCGGCGACGGCGGCGATCCGGGTGCCGATGCCGAGCAGCAGGGCCACGCCGATGCCGAGCAGGCCGAGCATGAACAGCCAGTCCGCCCAGGCGGCGCCGGCGATGTCGTGGTAGATGCCCTCGAACGGGCCGGCCACGCCGAAGCCGAGGAAACCCTTGGTCGGGCTGCCGCCGTTGATCCAGGCGTTCTTCGCCGGGGTCTCGTGCCCCAGACCGAACATCTTGTCGAGGAAGGCCCAGAGGAACACCCAACCCAGGGCGATGCGCAGCCCGGCCCAGACGTACCGGGTGGCCTTCTGCCGGGGGGTCTCGGCCGCCGGAGCGGTGGTGATGGCGGGGGTCCGCTCGCGTGTCGCGGTCATGGTGTCCACGTCCCTTCTGTACCTGACACCGCGCTTCGGTGGCATCTCCATTCCACCGTCGCGCGCCGGCCGGAAGCAGGGCCGTCGGTGCCTCCTGCCCGGGTCCTTGGTCCCGTCCCGGCCCGGTCCGGTCGGCCCGGGACGGGACCGGCGCGGACGGGACCGGGCCGGCTCAGACCGGGGCGGCGAGCTGGGCGGCGAGCAGCGCCGGCGCCTCCGCCAGCGACGGGCCGTACCAGGTCAGGTGCCGGCCGGAGACCAGCACCGAGGGCACCCGCGGGAACGCCTCCGGCCCGTCGTCGGCGGTGAACCGGTACGGCTCGTCCGGCAACACCACCAGCTCCGGCGACCGGGACCGCAGCTCGTCGAGCGTCGGGCGGGGATAGCGCTCCGGATCGCCGGCCCAGCCGTTGACCACCCCGAGCCGGCGCAGCACGTCCCCGGCGAACGTGTCGCGACCCAGCACCACCCACGGGCGCCGCCACACCGGCACCACCGCGGTCCGGACCCGCCCCGGCTCGGGCGGCGCGGCCCAGGCCCGGCGGGCCGCGCGCAGCCACGGCGGCTCGGCCGGGACACCGAGCGCGGCGGCCAGCTCACCGAGCTGGTCGATGGCCTCCGGCACGGTACGCGGGAAGGTGACCCGGACCGGCACGCCGGCCGCACGCAGCGCCTCCGCGTCAGCCAGCCGGTTCTCCTCCTCGTTGAGCAGCACCAGGTCGGGCGCCAGCGCCAACACCCGGTCCAGGTCGGGATATTTCGTGCCGCCGACGCGGGGGACGTCCAGCCCGGCCGGGTGCGTGCACCAGTCGGTCGCGCCGACAAGCACCTCCGGCCGCGTCGCCGCGACCGCCTCGGTCAGCGACGGCACCAGCGACACCACTCGCACGGCCGGTCAGTGGGCCCCGACCGGCGCGGGCTCCGGCGGCAGGCCCGCCACCGGCACACCCTCGCGCACCGCCCACTCCACCGCGGCCCGCAGGTCCGTCGTCGGCAGCGGCCGCCGGGTGGTCACCGCGACGGCGGCGTGCACGGTGTACGCGACGAACGGGAACGCCCGGGCCAGCGCGCCGATGGTCTCGTGCAGCCGGCCCACCACGGCCAGCGCCTCCGGTTCGCCGAGCGCCGGCAGCACGAGCTGGAACTCGTTGTCGGCGACCCGGACCGCCCGGTCCACCGGCCGCAGCACGCTGGTGACCGCGGCGAGCACGGCCTGACTCTCCCGGGCGGCGCTGCGCCGCCCGAAACGCTCCGGCGCGCCGGCCGGTTCGGCCACCCGCAGGCCCACGAGCGCCACCGGCAGGGTGCCGGAGGCGGTCACCCCGTCCGCACCGGACCAGCGACGCAGACCGGCCTCGTCGAGCATCCCGTCCGCCGTCTCGACCGGTGGCGCGCCCCGGTCGCCGCGCCGGACCAGCAACCGCAGCGCCGCGTCGGCCCGCGACTCGCCCGCGCCGGCCGGAATGTCCCGCACCCGGCCGACCGCCTCGTCCAGCGCCGCCCGGGCCGGACCGGGCAGCCGCTCGGCGAGCCGCTCCCGCAGCCGGATCACCTCGTGCAACGCGGCGTCCCGGCGGAATCCCCAACGACCGTCGAAGAGCCGGCCGGTCTCCAGCGTCGCGGCCGGCGTGACCTCACCCCGGTCGTACGCCACCAGGCTGGCGCCGAAGCGTGGGGTCAGCGCCATCACGCTCCACTCCCGGGCCAGGTCCTCCGTCTCGTCGAGCACCACCGCGCACACCCCGTCGGGGAGGTCGGGTGGGGGACCGCCGACCATGCCGACGACGGTGGCGGTGGCCCGGCCGGCGATCCGTCGGTAGACCTCCCGCTCCCGGTCGAAGTACGGCAGCCGCTGGAAGAGCGCGAGCACGACGAGTGGACCGTCCTCGGCCTCCGCCAGCGCCGCCCGTTCGATGGCGTGGGACACGGCCACGAGACTGCGTTTGGTGAACCGCTCCGGGGTCCGTCCGCTCTGCACCCGCAGAGCGTAGATCGTCGGACCCGGCGGCGCACCGCCCGAGGGTGGCCCGGATTCTCCCCCGTACCGCCGAGGCAGCCCGCATGATCGACGCCCTAGACTCGGGCGTCGACGAGAGCGACGGACGGACTGTGGCGAGATGACGAGCACCGGCGGCGTGACCGCCTCCTGGCTGCGGCCGGTCCCGCCCGAGGCGGCACCGCGACTCACCCGTGCCGGTCACCTCGGCTTCGCCGACCGGCGTCTCGCCGAGTTGGTGCAGGCTCGTCCGCCCGGGGTCACCGGCAGCCAGTGGAGCACCGCCGGGCGGGCCGCGCTCGACCTGGTGGTGTGCGCCGCCGACACCCGGCTGCCGCGCTTCGCCGTGCGGTTCGGCCCGCCCGCGCCCGACGGTTCACCCGCTCGCCGCGCCGAGCGGCTCACCGACGCGGTCTGCGCCGCGGTGGGCCTGCCGCTGCTGCGGGTCGAGTCGTCGACGCTGGGCGGGGGCGAGCACGTCCGCCGGTTCGTCGCGTACGTGCTCGACGCCCGCGCCTACGCCGAGGGCACCGACCCGGACGGTGGGGACGCGGTCGGATTCCGGGACATCGTGGGCCGGCTGCCCGACGGCCGCCCTGGTCCGGTCAACGACCTCGGCGCGCTGGCCCGGGCCGACGCGGTCGAGGCGTACGTGGCCGGACGGCTGGCCGACCCGATCGTGCGTGGTCTGCACGTGCGGTGGACCGACGGCCCCGCGGAGGGGTGGAGCTGGGTCGAGGCGCGGCCCGGGCGCTGCCTGCTGGAGCGGGTGCGGTTGACGGCCCGGGGCTTCGGCTGCGGGGTGGACCCGGGCCGGCTCGCCGAGGACCTGGCCACGGTGGCGCTGGGGGAGCGGCTCCGCGCCGCGGATCCTGCCGCGGCGTTCCTGGTGGACCGCGACGACCTCCGCGAACAGGTGCGGCGTCTCGCCGACCGGCGCGACTCCTTCGACGGCGGCTTCGCCTTCGCCCATCTCTGCGCCGACTGATCCACCACTGCGGTGACCGACCGGTCACGCAATTTTTTTCCGATCTCCGGTTGAACCTTCGCCGACGGCACTCCGTACCTAAGCGGGAATGGACGCAGATCCTCCGCCGCGCCACCGACGGCGCGGAGACGGTGCGGAAGGGCATCGTCGGCCATTGACGCGCGACCGCAATGTCGCAGTGGTTCCACCCCGAGTTTCCACCGGGACCACCAGTCAGCTACCGGATCGAGAAGGAGAGCAATTCGATGCGCAGGTCCACACGGGCGCGCCGGTCATCCGGTAACGCGCGGAGCAAGCGGATGCTGGCCGTGGTCGGCACGCTCGCGGTCTTCGGCGGCATTGTCGCCGTCACCCAGATCTCGTCCGCCCAGGACCAGCGGAGGACCACCCGTGTCGCCTCGGCGTCCTGTGTGGCCTCGAGCCCGGGGGCGACCGCTCCGGGCGGTCAGGGCAGCACCACCCGGACCTGGCAGAACGGCCGCTGGGTCCGCAACCACTGGGGTGACGGCCAGATGTCGGCGGCCGAGTGCCAGCAGACCAAGGCGGGCGGCGCTGGTGCGGGCACCCCGACCGTGGCCTGCCCGGACGTCAAGAGCAAGCTGCCGCAGGTGCCCGGCCGGGCCCGCGCCGAGGTGGACCGCAACCTGGCCCTGCTGGGCACCCAGATCGCCGAGGCGAACCGGCGGCTCGCGGCCGAGGGCCGCAACGGCGGCGATTTCATCAACAACGCCATTCTCCGTCCGCTCGCCGACAAGCGGACCGCGACGCTGAACCGGATCGCCACGGCGATCGGGCGCGGCGGCCAGCGTCCGCAGGGCCTGGACAAGCTCGCTCCGTGTGCCCTCGCCGACAACGCGCAGAACGGCGGCCAGAACGGTGGCGGTAACAACGGCGGCGGCAACAACGGCGGCCAGAACGGCGGCGGCAACAACGGCGGCGGCAACAACAACGGCGGCAACAACGGCCTCGACGTGCTGGCCAAGGACTGCGCCAACAGCAAGCTCCAGGGGCACGACGGATTCCAGAACGGCAACCGGTGCGTGAGCACCGCGTTCGGTGAGGTCGGCGCCGCGGCGAGCAACCCGTCGCTGCTGATCACCCAGTTCCCGAACCAGGTCCAGCGCAACCAGCCGTTCACGCTCCGGGTCACCACGAAGAACCTGGTGCGGGACCGCTTCCTCGCCGCCGGCCAGGGTGGCTACTACGTGGAGAGCTCGCTGCTCAACGACCAGGGCCTGGTCCGTGGCCACTTCCACACCGCGTGCCGGATGCTCGGCAGCACCCGGCAGCCCCCGAACCCGCAGGACGTGCCCGCGTTCTTCGTCGCCACGGAGGACGGCAAGGGCAGCAACCAGCCGGACGACGTGCTGATCCAGATCCCCGGCCTGCCGGACTCGGGCCTGGCCCAGTGCTCGGTCTGGGCCGGTGACGGCTCGCACCGCATTCCGATGATGGAGCGGGCCAACCAGACCCCCGCCATCGACGTGGTGCGCATCCAGGTCAACTGAGTTCGACACCGGCGGCCGGTGCGGCCCGGGGCGTCCCCGGGCGGCACCGGCCGCTTCGCGTGCGACCCGATCCTCCGGGTGGGTGGGAAAAGCCTTCCGGCCGCGGCGTGCCTCGGTCGGGTCGGGCCGGAAGAAATTTCGTGCCGTGACGATCCTGCCGGATGAAAATCAGTGGCGAAAAGCAGACCGGGGTCACGCTGATTTCTCAGCGTGACCCCGGGGTGCCCGACGGTGAACCGGGAGGACTCAGCGGTTCTTGTACGCCTCCACCACCGAGACCGGGATGCGCCCCCGCTCGGAAATCTCGTGGCCGTTCTTGGCGGCCCATTCCCGGATGGCGCGGTTCTGCTCGCGATCCATTCCCGAGGTGCTCGGCCGGGATGCGCGCCGGGGTGTGCGGCCGGCGTCGACCGGCCCGCGGCCAATGCGCCGGCCAGCGCTGATGTAGGGATCCAGCGCCTTACGCAGGACGCCCGCGTTCTCGTCCGAGACGTCGATCGTGTATGCGACGCCGTCCAGGCTGAACTCGACGGTCCGATCGGCCTTTCCGCCGTCGAGGTCGTCGGTCAGAACGGTGATTACTTTCCTTGCCATCGCCATTACTCCCTGTGTCGGGCGGGGTGTGGCTAAGAGTTTGACCTACCTGGCGGTAATTCCGCAACAATACCCGCCCCGTTCCATTCGGCGGGTCGCGAAATCGTGGCCGGCAAAAGGCCGGCGCGGGCCGTGGCGGCGCCGTCGGGATCCGGAAGTGGCTTGGGTCACACCTTGGAACAAGGGGCACGTTTTGTTACTTGAGTCAGACACGCTCAACCAACGTGATGGCAGGTGTTCGATGGCAACTCTTCCGGTACTTCCCCTGACCGACGCCGTCCTGCTGCCCGGGATGGTCATCCCGGTGACCCTCGACCCGACCACCCAGGCCGCGGTCGACGCGGCCCGCGCGACCGGCGACAAGGAACTGCTGGCCGTGCCCCGCATCGACGGCGAGTACGGCTCGGTCGGCGTGGTCGCCACCATCGAGAAGGTGGGCCGGCTACCAAGCGGTGAGCCGGCGGCAGTGGTCCGCGGCCTCGCCCGCGCCCGGATCGGCTCCGGCGTGCCCGGCCCCGGCGCCGCCCTCTGGGTCGAGGCGACCCCGCTCGACGAGCCCACCCCGGCGGGCCGGGCGCGGGAACTCGCCCGCGAGTACCGGGCGCTGACCACCTCGGTGCTCCAGCAACGCGGGGCCTGGCAGGTCATCGACGCGATGGAACGGATGACCGACCTCTCCGAGCTGGCCGACTCGGCCGGCTACGCGCCCTGGCTCAGCCTGACGCAGAAGACCGAACTGCTCGCCGCACCGGACGTCACCGCCCGGCTGGAACTGCTGGTCGGATGGGTGAAGGAGCACCTGGCCGAGCAGGAGGTCACCGAGCAGATCAACAGCGACGTCCGCGAGGGGCTGGAGAAGTCCCAACGCGAGTTCCTGCTCCGCCAGCAGCTCGCCGCGATCCGCAAGGAACTCGGCGAGGACGAGCCGGACGGCTCCGCCGACTACCGGGCCCGGGTCGAGTCCGCCGACCTGCCGGACAACGTCCGCGAGGCGGCCATGCGCGAGGTCGGCAAGCTGGAGCGGGCCAGCGACGCCTCACCCGAGGCGGGCTGGATCCGTACCTGGCTGGACACGGTGCTGGAGATGCCGTGGACCACGCGTACCGAGGACCACACGGACCTGGCCGCGGCGCGGGCGGTGCTCGACGCCGACCACGCCGGCCTGGCCGACGTGAAGGAACGCATCCTGGAGTACCTCGCGGTGCGCAACCGTCGCGCGGAGCGCAACCTGGGCGTGGTCGGTGGACGCGGCTCCGGCGCGGTGCTCGCCCTGGCGGGCCCGCCCGGCGTCGGTAAGACCAGCCTCGGCGAGTCGGTCGCCCGGGCGCTCGGGCGGAACTTCGTCCGGGTCTCCCTCGGCGGCGTACGCGACGAGGCGGAGATCCGCGGCCACCGGCGCACCTACGTCGGCGCGCTGCCCGGCCGGATCGTGCGGGCGCTGCGCGAGGCCGGCTCGATGAACCCGGTCGTGCTCCTCGACGAGGTCGACAAGTTGGCCGCCGGCTACTCCGGCGATCCGGCGGCGGCCCTGCTGGAGGTGCTCGACCCGGCGCAGAACCACACCTTCCGCGACCACTACCTCGAGGTCGACCTCGACCTGTCCGACGTGCTCTTCCTGGCCACCGCAAACGTGGTGGAGGCGATCCCCGGCCCGCTGCTGGACCGGATGGAGCTGGTGACGCTCGACGGCTACACCGAGGACGAGAAGGTGGCCATCGCCCGCGACCACCTGCTGCCCCGGCAGCGGGAGCGGGCCGGGCTGACCGCCGAGGAGGTGACCGTCGCCGACGGGGCGCTGGCGCTGGTCGCCGGCGAGTACACCCGGGAGGCGGGGGTCCGGCAGTTGGAGCGGGCCCTGGCGAAGATCCTGCGCAAGGTCACCGTGGGGCTGGCATCCGACCCGGGACCCGTCCGCGTCGACGCCGACAACCTGGTCCGGTATCTGGGCCGACCGAAGTTCACCCCGGAGTCGGCCGAGCGGACGGCGGTGCCCGGGGTGGCCACCGGCCTGGCTGTCACCGGTGCCGGGGGCGACGTGCTGTTCATCGAGGCCACCGGCATGGACGGCGAGCCGGGGCTGACCCTCACCGGCCAGCTCGGCGACGTGATGAAGGAGTCGGCGCAGATCGCCCTGTCCTACCTGCGCTCCAACGGGCGGCGCCTCGGCATCGACCCGAACACGCTGGCCGGGCGGCGGATCCACGTGCACTTCCCGGCTGGCGCCGTGCCCAAGGACGGCCCGAGCGCCGGCATCACCATGGTGACCGCGCTGGCGTCCCTGGTCACCGGTCGGCCGGTCCGACCCGAGTTCGGGATGACCGGCGAGGTGACCCTCTCCGGCCGGGTCCTGCCGATCGGCGGCGTGAAGCAGAAGCTGCTCGCCGCGCACCGGGCCGGCCTGACCGAGGTGATCATCCCGAAGCGCAACGAGCCGGACCTGGACGACCTGCCGGCCGAGGTCCGCGCGGCGCTGACCGTGCACACCCTCGCCGACGTCGCGGACGTGCTCGCCCTGGCGCTGCGTCCCGCCGAGGTGGACGCCCAGCCGCTCGCCGCGGTGTGAGGTAAGGCGGGGCCCCCGCTTAACGCATTTGGTATAGGCGGGGGCCCCGCTTAACAACGTCAGCGGCGGTCGGTGCCGTCGCGGTCGCGCCGGACGGTCGCCTTGCGGCCCTTGATGGTGCTCCCGCGCAGTCCCTGGATCACCTCGTCGGCCATCGTCTGCGGCACCTCGACGAGCGAGAACCGGTCCGCGATCTCGATCGAGCCGATGTCCCGCCCGCTCATCCGGGTCTCGCCGGTGATCGCGCCGACCAGGTCCTGCGGTCGTACCCCGGCCCGTCGGCCCAGCCCGATGAAGACCTGCGTGGTGCCGGCGGCGCGGGACCGCACGCCACCCCGCCGGTCCCGGCCCTCGGGCCCGGCCCGTCCCTCCCGGACCGGGCGTACCGCGACCTGCGGGATCTCCTCCTCCTCGTCGGCCGTGCCGGGCAGGGTGGCCTCGTGCGCCAGCCGCACCGCGGCGAGCGCCACCTCCATCAGGTCGAACTCGTCGGTGAGCGACTCGACGATCGCCCGGAACGGCTCCAGATCGTCCTCGAGCACCGACTCGCGCACCGCGGCCTGGGTCAGCTCGAACCGCCGGGTCCGCAGGTCGGCGACCGTCGGGATCTTGTCGACCACGATCCGTTGGCCGGTCACGCGTTCGATCGTCTTCAGCATCCGGTGCTCGCGCGGCTCGGCGAGGGTGATCGCCACGCCCTCCCGGCCGGCCCGGCCGACCCGGCCGATCCGGTGCACGTACGACTCGGGCGCGGACGGGACGTCGTAGTTCACCACGTGGGTGAGCTGCTCGACGTCCAGCCCCCGGGCCGCCACGTCGGTGGCGACGAGCAGGTCCGCGGTGCCGGCCCGCAGCCGACCCATCACCCGGTCCCGTTGCTCCTGGCTCATCCCGCCGTGCAGCGCCTCGGCCCGGTAGCCACGGCCGTTCATCGTCTCGGTGAGCCGGTCCACCTCCTCGCGGCTGCGGCAGAACACGATCGCCGCGGTGGGGGACTCGACGTCCAGCACCCGGCCCAGCGCGGCCGGTTTGTGCGCCCGGGCCACCAGGTACGCGCTCTGCCGCACCCGCGGCGCCGCCCCGGCCACCTGTCGCTCGCGCTCGATCCGGATGCGCACCGGTTCGCTCAGGTGCTGGCGGGCCAGCCCGTCGATCCGGGCCGGCATGGTGGCCGAGAAGAGCACCGTCTGCCGGCCGGCGGGGGCGTGCTCCAGGATCGCCTCGATGTCCTCGGCGAAGCCCATGTCGAGCATCTCGTCCGCCTCGTCCAGCACCACGGTCGCCAGCGAGCCCAGCCGCAGCGTGCCCCGGGCGATGTGGTCGAGCGCCCGCCCCGGCGTCGCCACCACCACGTCCACCCCGTGGTCGAGGGCGCGCAACTGCCGTCCGATCGGCTGCCCGCCGTAGATCGGCAGCACCCGGGCGCCCAGGTCCTTGCCGTAGCGGTGGAACGCCTCGGAGACCTGCACGGCCAGCTCCCGCGTCGGCACCAGCACCAGCGACACCGGGTCACCGTCCGGCCGTGCCGCCGGCATCCGCTGCAACAGCGGCAGGGCGAACGCGGCGGTCTTGCCGGTGCCCGTCGCCGCCTGCCCCAGCAGGTCCTGACCGGCGAGCAGCGGCGGGATGGCCTCGCGCTGGATCGGGGTCGGCTCTTCGTAGCCCAGGGCGGCGAGCGCCCCCAGCAGCTCGGTGCGCAGCCCGAGATCCGCGAAGGCGGTGGCGTCCTCGGCGTCGGCGGGGGTGTCGGTGTCGGTCGGGGTCGGTGCGGCGCTCATGTGACAAGCCTTTCATCACCGCCCGAAGCGGGTCGCGGCGACCGGCGCAAACGTTCGCCACGCCACCCGGCCCGCTCCCGGCGGCGGCTCGGCGGACCCGGCCCACGGGACGTCGCGGCGCGTCGCCGGGGACTAGCCTGATCTGGTGCGGACGGTGGAACTGCTCCTCTCGCCGGAGCTGGACGCGACCGTGCGGGCGGCCTGGAGCCGGCTCGCCGCCGCCGGGCTGCCCAGCCTGGCCCGCAACACGCACCCGACGAACCGGCCGCATGTGACGCTCGCCGCGGTCGACGTGTTCCCGCCCGGCGCCGAGCAGCGCCTGGCCGACCTCTGCGACGCCGCGCTGCCGCTGCCGGTGCGGCTGGACCGGCTGACGGTCCTCGACGGCAGCGCCCCGCTGGTCTGGTTGGTCCACCCCACGCCGCAGCTGGTCGCGCTGCACGGGGCGGTCTGGGACGTGCTGGCCGAGGCGACCGGCGCGCACCCGTGGCACCTGCCGGGCCGGTGGGTCCCGCATCTGAGCCTGGCGTTGCGCTTCCGGGGTGCGGACCGGCGCCGGGCCCGGGCGGTCGCCGGGGCGCACCGGCCGTCCGGCGAGTTCGTGGCGGCCCGCAGCTACGACGGCGACACCCGCACGGTGAGCGAGCTGGTCGCCACCTGCCCACGGCCGGGCGGCTGAGCCGGGGGTGGGGCGACCGACGACCCGGGGCGTCGGCTGAGCGGGCACAGTTCGGGGGAGATCCGGGCATTACGGGCGGCGGCGCCCTCCGGACTCATTACCGTGTGTGCAGGTTTGACTACACCGTGTCCTGCCGAGAGGGGACGGAGACCATGCGAGTGCCCAGCCGAAGCCCCGGCCGTCAACCCGGTTCCGCCGTCGCGTCCACCACCCACGCCCGCCGGCTCCCGCCCGGTGCCCCACACCCCGACGCGGGCCCCGACCTGGCCGCGTACCGGGCCGCGGTGGCGGAACTGCTGGTCGAGGTGGGTGCGCTGACGGACGCGCCGTCGGCCGGCGCCCGGCAGGTGCTGCTCGACCAACGGCTCCGCGAGCCGGCCATCGCCGCGGTGCTCGACGCCACCCCGCAGGGGCTGGTCGGCGCCCGGGAGACGCTGCTGCTGGAGATGGCCCGCTACCGGCCCAACTCCCGCACCTCGGCGCAGGACCTGACCGCCCTGGTCCGGATCTACCTGCTGTCCCGGGTCGACGTGCTGTGGTGGCGGGACAGCCCGACCTTCCGCACCGACGACCAGGTGCGCGGCACCGTCGACCTGGTCGACCTGGAATGGCTGCGTCGCCGAGGGCTGCTCGAGTTCCGCTACCGGGAGCAGCCCGCCACGGTGCTGGGGCGCGGGTTGCGGGCGTTCGGGCGGCGGGTACGCCCTGACGCCACACCGCGTACCGCCGGCCTGCTCTTCCCCCGGGCCCGTCGCGAGGTGATCGCCTTCCTCAACGACCTGGCCCGGGAGTTCGCCGCGGCGACCCGGCCCGGCACGCCGCCGCTCTGGGTGACCAGCCTGGCCCGCAGCGCCGAGCACCAGCACCGGCTGCGCCGACTGGGGTACGCCGCCATGGTGCCCAGCGGACACTGCCTGGGCTGGGCCGCCGACGTGGAGCTGGAATGGTTCGAGCGGTTCGGCGCCCGTGCGGCCCTCGCCGGGCTGCTGCTGGCCCGGCAGGACGCCGGTGAGATCAACGTGGTCGACGAGGGGCAGGCCTGGCACCTCTGCCTCGCGCCCGGTGCCCGGCGCAGGTTCCGGCGGGCGTACGAGGCCGAGATGGGGGTGTGAGGCGGTGTGCGGGATCGCGCTGAGCATCGGCCCCGAGGCCGACCCGGCCACCTTCCGGCGGATGCTCGCCGCGCTCGCCCCGCGTGGCGAGGTGACGGAGACCCGGCAGGAGAACGGCCTGCTCGCCGGCGTGCGTCGGCTGCGGATCGTGGACCGGGACCGGGCCGTGCAACCCTGGGTCCCGCCCGACGAGCGGCACCTGCTCTGCTTCAACGGCGAGATCTTCAACCACCACGACCTGCGCGTCGAGCTGACCCGGCTCGGGCACGACTTCCGCACCGCCGGCGACACCGAGGTGGTGCTGGCCGCGTTCCGCCAGTGGGGCGAGGAGGCGGTGCGCCGGCTGCGCGGCGAGTACGCGTTCGTGGTGGTCGAACGGGACAGCGGCCGGGCGTACCTGGCCCGGGACCCGCTCGGGGTGAAGCCGCTCTACTGGTCCTGCGGCCCGGCCTGCCTGCACCTCGCCTCCGAGGTCAAGGCGCTGGTGGGGCACGGCGCCCCGATCAACGAGGTGCCGCCGGGCCACCACGGCTGGGCCGGGACGGACGCGGTCCGGCTGCGCCCGTACGTCGACCTGCTCTCGCTCGGCGCCGGGCTACCGGTGGTCGACGACCCGGACGAGGCCGCCCTGCTCGTCCGGGCCGCGCTCACCGACGCCATGCGGGTCCGCCTGGACACCGACCTCACCGTCGGCGTGGTGCTCTCCGGCGGCCTGGACAGCACGCTCGCGCTACTGCACGCCCGGGAGCGGCACCCCGACTGCGTGGCGGTGACCGTGGGCGCGCCGGGCAGCCCCGACGTGGCGTACGCGCAGCGTCTCGCCGCCGACCTCGGCGTGGCGCACGAGGTGATCGAGCTGCGCCCGCGCGACATCCGGCTGGCCGACGTGCGCGAGGCCATCCGGATCTCGGAGCTGACCGAGTACGGCGACATCATCAACGCGGTGGTCTCGGTGCCGATCTTCCGGCGACTGGCCGAGCTGGGTGTCAAGGTGGTGCTCACCGGCGACGGCTCGGACGAGCTGTTCGGCGGCTACCCGATGTATCACCAGGTGGGGCCGGAGCGGTCCCGCCGGTTGTTCCTGCACCGGATCCGCAACCTGTGCCGGACCGAGTTGCAGCGGGTGGACCGGGCCAGCATGGGCCACGGCGTGGAGGCCCGGGTGCCGTTCCTCGACCTCGACGTCGTGGAGCTGGCCATGCGGCTGCCGCTGGACCTGAAGTTGCGCGGCGGGCAGGAGAAGTGGATCGTCCGCCGGGCCTTCGCCGACCTGCTGCCCGACTATGTCCGGCGGCGGCCGAAGAACCCGATGTCGTACTCGTCCGGGCTGCACGAGCGGGCCCGGCTCTACAAGCCGCTCTTCGCCCGGTTGCACCGTTCCTTCGGCTACGACCTGCTGGAACCGGTCCGGCGGGACTTCGACAGCGTGCTCACCCGCTGCGGCAACGACCTGGACCGGGCCATCGCCGACGGCCTGGCCCGGCCCGACTACACCGTGCTGGAGCACGCCCGGGACCTGGTCGGCGCGGCCCGGTGGAACGCCGCGCCGGTGGTCCGTCGGCTGGTCAACCCGCGTCGCACCCGGGGCGGCGACGAGGCGCCGCTGCCGGGTTGAGCCGGGCCCGGCCCGACTGCGGCGGCCCGACGGTGGCGGCCCGGTGGTGGCGGCCCGGTGGTGGCCCGACGGTGGCGGCCCGGGGCCCGGCCGGTGGAACCGCTGGCCCCGGTCGCCCGATGGACAGCGACCGCCGTCTCTTCTAACGTCGCGGGCATGCGGAGGACCGTCGTCGCCACCGTGCTCGCGCTGCTGCTCGTCGGCACCGGGTGCGGGGAGGGCCGCGCGCCGGTCGCGCCGGTCGCCGCCGGCACGGCGACCGCCTCCCGGCAGGACCCCGGCCAGGTGGAGCGCACGCTTGCGAGTCTGCGCAAGGTCGACGACCTGCCGCTGTACGAGATGACGTACGTCGGCGACTACGACCCGACGGCCGGGGTGGCCGGCGCCGATCCGCCGAGCCCGTTCGGCTGCTCGCTCTTCGCCGCCCTCGGTGACCGCGACCGTCCGCTGTTCGCCCGCAACTTCGACTGGGAGCCGAACCCGGCGCTGGTGCTGCGCACCGACCCACCGGACGGGTACGCCTCGCTCTCCCTGGTGGACATCTCCTACCTGGGCGTCACCGCCGACCCGGCCGGGGACCGGCGGTTGCTCGACGCGCCGCTGCTGCCCTTCGACGGGATGAACGAGCGGGGCCTCGCGGTCGGGCTGGCCGCCGACGACGGCGCGCGCGCCGAGCCGGTGTCCGGTCGACCCACCGTGGGATCGGTACGCATCCTGCGCCTGGTGCTCGACTCGGCCGCCACGGTGGACGAGGCGGTCACCGTGTTCGAGCGCTACAACCTGGACTTCGACGGCGGGCCGCCGCTGCACTACCTGCTCGCCGACGCCACCGGGGCGTCCGCCGTGGTGGAGTTCGTCGACGGGAAGCTGACGGTGGACCGGCGACGGGGTCCCTGGCAGGCGTTGACGAACGTGCCCGCCGCCGGCGTGCCGGACCGGGACCTGCGGCGGGATCACCGGTACGGGGTGCTGGCGAAGGAGTTGGACCGGGTCGGCGGCGTGCTGGACGCGCCGGGGGCGCTGCGGCTGCTCGACGGCGTCCGCCAGGCGCACACCCGCTGGTCGGTGACGTACGGGCTGCGCGGCGGCGAGGTGCGGCTGGTCACGGCGGGCGGTGGCGCCCGGGACTACCGGCTGCCGATGAGCTGACCCGGCCCGGTCGACCCGTCGTCCGGCGCGGTGGTCAGACGATCGGCTGCCGGTGGGCGCGGGCGAGCGCGCGCAGGTCCGGCTCGCCGAACCGTTCGACGAGCGCCGCGAACCGGACGACCTTGTCGGCTCCGAAGCGACCCACGGCGGCGGCGTAGGAGGCGGCGGAGACGAACGTGGGCGGCGTGGTCTTGCTGTGGAACTTGTCCGCGTACATGACCAGTTGCTCCTCGCCGGTGGTCGGCGTGTAGTCGGCGACCGGAAGCGGGAGACGCTGCCGGAGCACGTCCTCGCGGCTGATCCCCACGCCGGTGTGCCGGGAGCAGAAGCGGCCGAGCGACTCGGGCAGGCCCGCGTCCCGCAGCAGCGCGTGCCCCAGCACGCCGTGCCGGACGTAGTTCTCCTGGTCGAGCCGGCCGCCGGCGCCGTAGAGGCGGTAGACGCCGATGTCGTGCAGCAGGCTGCCGGCCCGTACCAGGGCGGCGTCCAGGCCCGCGCCGTGCCGGGCGAGCAGGTGTTCGGCCACCTCGCACACGATCCGGCAGTGCGTCCAGACCAAATGGAACGCCTCCGGCGTGGGCGCTGCCCGCTCGTGCAGCGCCCGGATCAATTCATCCGTCGGCACCGCCACCCTCTCCCCTCCCACCCCGGGAGCGCGCTGTTTCCCGGAAAGAGTGGCCTCCGGCCCGCGAATGGGCCCTCTTCCCGTGAAACTGCGGCGCCCGGGGTGGGGGAGGGTCACCAGCTCAGGTAACCCGACTGGGTCTGGGCGTTCAACTCGGGCACCCGGATGAACTGGGCCAGCCAGGTACGCGGGTCGCGTAGCTCCAGCACGTCCAGGCCCTTCTGGATGTCACTGGAGTAGATGTGGCCGTTGTACCAGTAGGCCGACCACGAGCCGCCGGTGCGCAACTGGGTGTCGTCCAGCGGCCCGCGCTCCCAGTAGGCGATCTCCTTCGGCTTGCGGGAGTCGGTGAAGTCCCACACCGAGATGCCGCCCTGGTACCACGCCTGGACCATGATGTCGCGACCGGGCACCGGGATGAGCGAGCCGTTGTGTGCCACGCAGTTCTCGGTGTCGGCGTTGGCCCGAGGGATCTTGTAGTAGCTGCGGAACGCCAGCTTGCGGGCGTTTCCGCGGCCGGTGATGTCGTAGATGGCGTCCGCGCCGCGGTTCGGCCCGACCACCTCGTTGCAGGTCGCCGCGCCGCCGCCGCCCAGCTCGTCGGTGAAGACGACCTTGGTGCCGGAGTTGTTGAACGTGGCCGAGTGCCAGAACGCGAAGTTCTCGGTGTCGGTGACCCGTTCGATCACTCGCGGCGCCTCCCGGTCGGCGATGTCCAACAGGATCCCGTCGCCCATGCACGCGCCGGCGGCCAGGTCCTTCGACGGGTACGCGGTGATGTCGTGGCATCCGGTGGTGGCGGACTTCTCACCCGGCACGCCCGGGTAGCCGCCGTCCGGGAAGAGGTTCGGGGTGGCGATCACCGCGGCCGAGGTGGGGCTCTTCACCGGCACCTTGACGATGGAGATGGAGTCGTGCGGCGGCTGGCAGTCCGGGAAGTCGTCCCGAGGGCTGTAGGAGGAGACGTAGAGGTAGACGTCGCGCCGGTTCTTGCCCGGCACCAGCGTGTGGGTGTGCGAGCCGCACGCCGTCTCCACCGACTTGATGTAGCGCGGGTTGCGCTTGTCGCGGATGTCGAAGATCTTGATGCCTTCCCAGGACTCCTTCACCGAGGCGGGCTGGGAGGTGCTGGCGCAGGAGTCGTCGCTGCGGGACGAGTCGGTCGACAGGAACAGCAGGTCGCCGCTGACGGAAATGTCGTTCTGCGAGCCGGGGCAGAGCACCTGCGCCACGATCGTCGGCCGGCTCGGCCGCGACACGTCGTAGATGACGAATCCCTCGTAGTTGCCGACGAACGCGTACCGGCCCTGGAAGGCGATGTCGGTGCCGAGCGCGGACGTGGTGTCGAACGGGCCCTGCTTCGGCAGGTTCGCGACCTGGCGCAGGTTGGGGCTGCTGGAGATCTCGTCGACACCGGGGACGGCGCTGTCCACGGTGGCCGGCGCGGCCTGGGCGCGGGGGAGTTCCTGGGCGCTGCTCGGCGGCGCGGCGACCACGCCGGCCAGCAGCAGGCCGGCGGCGGCGAGGCTGACGATCCGGGTCCGGGACATGTGGAGGTTGATCATCGGCAACACCCTTCGAAAGGGGATGATGATTCGCCACACCTTACCGACATGTGACCGTCATCAATGTGATGCCGGTCACATCGGGGAACTTTCCGCTATGGATAGGATCGCTGTCACCTCGACCGGAGGGAGGGTCGTATGACCGTCCGGCAGGCTCGTGTGTGGCTCCCCGTCACAGCGTTCGTGGCGCTGCTGGCCACCGGCGGCGTGGCGCTCGCCGGTTGCGACGACACCGCTCCGGCGGCGGCCCGGCCGAGCCAGTCCACCACCGCCCCGGCCACCACCGCCCCGGCCCCGGCCGTCTCGGCGCCACCGGTGCTGGTCCCCGGCCGACCGGGGGAGCCGGCCGCCACCCGCGCCGCCGGACAGGTCCGCGACGCCGCGTCCCCGCGGTGGAACAGCCTGGACGTCTGGTACGTCCGGATGATGATCCCGCACCACGAGCAGGCCCTGGAGATGGCGAAGCTGGCCCCCGGCCGGGCCGCCGACCCCCGGGTCCGCGCCGTCGCCGACCGGATCCGCGCCGCCCAGGGCCCGGAGGTCGGCGTGCTGCGCGCCTGGCTCAGCACCCGCGACCTGCCCGCCGAGGTCACCGGCCACGACCACGGCACCATGCGCGGGATGCAGTCCGCCGAGTCGATGCGGCAGCTCGCCGGCGCCCACGGCGCGGCGTTCGACCGGCTCTTCGTGCGGATGATGACCGCCCACCACCAGGGCGCCGTGGTGATCTCCACCGACCTGCTCAGGGTCGGCGCCGACCCGGCCATGCAGGAGTTCGCCAACGGGGTGGCCGTCGAGCAGACCACCGAGATCTGCCGGATGCGCGCCCTGCTCACCCCCTGAGCCCACCCCGTACGCTGGGTGACCGTGGACCGCCTGATCCTCGGCCGCCCGCTGCGCGGCGTCGCCTTCGACGTCGCCGTCTCCGGGCTGGTCGTCCTCTTCGCCGTGCTCGGCCTCTTCGCCGAGCAGGGCGGCCGGCCGGCGCTCGCGGTCGGGTTGGCGATGGCGGCGGCGCTGCTGTTCCGGCGTACCCACCCGTCCGCGGTCGCCGTCGCGGTGGCCGCGCTGGCGCTGCTCCAGGTGATCGTCGGCTGGGGTCCGCTGGGCTACGACATCGGCGTGCTGATCGCCCTCTACAGCGTGGTCAAGTACGCCGACCGCGCGCGGGACGGCATCCTGGCCGGGATCGGCGCCGCGATCGGCGTGCTGCTCTCCGCGCTCTCCTGGCCCGGGCCGGCGCCCTGGTGGGCGGGCGCGCTCTACTACGGCCTGATCACCGGCGCGGTGTGGCTGGTCGGGCTGAACGTGCGGACCCGCCGCCTCTACGTGCTCAGCCTGGAGGAACGCGCCGCGACGGCGGACCGGGAGCGGGAGGCGGAGTCCCGGGCGGCGGTCGCCGAGGAACGCACCCGCATCGCCCGCGAGCTGCACGACGTGGTCGCCCACAGCCTGGCCGTGATGATCGTGCAGGCGGACGGGGTGCGGTTCACGCTCGACCGGGACCCGGCGACCGCGCGGGAGGCGGCCAAGGTGGTGGCGGACACCGGCCGGCAGGCGCTGGAGGACATGCGGCGTCTGGTCGGCGTACTCCGGGAACCCAGCCGGCCGGAGCCGGCCGCGGTGGCGGACGAGCCCGCCGGCGAGCCGGCGCACCGGCGCCCGGCGCTCGTGGAGCTGCCCGCGTTGCTCGACCGGTTCCGGGCCGCCGGGCTGCGGATCGACTGCGCCGGCGCCGGCACGCCGGTGCCGCTGCCGCCCGGCCTGGAGCTGACCGTCTACCGGGTGGTGCAGGAGAGCCTGACCAACGCGCTCAAGCACGCCGGCGTGGGCGCGTCGGTGGAGCTGACGCTCGACTGGGACGCCGACACCGTCGCGGTCCGGGCCGTCGACGACGGGCGCGGCCGTCCGGTGGTCCGGCCGGCGCCGTCCGGCGGGCACGGCCTGGTCGGCATGCGGGAGCGGGTCGGGGTGTACGACGGCAGCCTCGCCGCCGGCCCCACGCTTGCCGGCGGTTGGCGGGTCGAGGTGCGGCTGCCGCTGCCCGTCGCGGCCGGCGCCGAGGAAGGGAGCGCGGCGGCGTGACCGTGCGGGTGATGATCGTCGACGACCAGGCGCTGGTGCGCGCCGGCTTCCGGATGGTGCTCGACTCGCAACCCGACCTGACGGTGGTCGGCGAGGCGATCGACGGCGCGGACGCGCTGCGGGTGCTGGACCGGGTGGACGCCGACGTGGTGGTGATGGACCTGCGGATGCCCACCATGGACGGGGTGGAGGCGACCCGGCGGATCTGCGCCCGGCCGGCCGGCGCCCGGCCGCGGGTGCTGGTGCTCACCACGTTCGACACCGAGGCCGACGCCTTCGCCGCGCTGCGCGCCGGAGCGAGCGGCTTCCTGCTCAAGAACGTGCCGCCGGAGGAGCTGCTCGCCGCGATCCGGGTGGTGGCCGAGGGCGACTCGGTGGTGGCCCCGCCGATCACCCGGCGGCTGCTCGACCGGTTCGCCGGGCAGCTCGGCCCGGCCCCGGCGGAGGACCCGCGGCTGGCCCGGCTGACCGAGCGGGAGCGGGAGGTGCTGCTGCTCGTCGCGCAGGGGCTCTCGAACGCCGAGATCGCCGCCCGGGTACACGTCGCCGAGGCGACCGTGAAGACCCACGTCGGCCGGATCCTGGCCAAGCTCCAGCTCCGCGACCGGGTCCAAGCCGTCGTGCTGGCCTACGAGACCGGGCTGGTCACCCCGGGCGGCTGACCCCCCGGCGTACGCCTCAGGGGCGGGTGACCGGCTGGCCGTCGGCCCCGCCCCCGTCGCCCCCGTCGCCCCCGGCCGGAGCGGTCGTGGTGGTGGTCGTCTCGGTCGGCGCGCTGGTCGGGGACGGCGCCGAGCTGGTGGTCGGCGGGTTGCTCGGGGCGGTCGGCGCCGTCGACGGCGTCTTCGACGGGCTCGGCTGGTCGGACGGGCTCGGCGAGGCGCTCGGCGAGACGGAGGTCGAGGTCGACGGCTGGCCGCCCGGACCCGCCGGACGGTAGGTGTAGTCGTCGTCGCTCGACGGCCCGTCGGTGACCGCGGTGTCCGCCACCGAGTTGCTCGGCGCGACCGCGGGCCGGGTGGAGTCGATCTGGGTGGCCGGCGCGTTGGCGTCCTTGCTGGCGGCCAGCAGCGCGCCCAGCGCGGTCACCGCCACCAGCACCGCGCCCAGCGCGCCCACGAGCGCGCCGCGCCGGCCCCCGCGCCGCGGCCGGGCGACGGTGGCCGCCGTCCGTGTCACCGGCTGCTCGTCGCGGGTCCGCCCCGGACCGGCCGCGCCACGCAGCGCCGCCGGCACCGTCGCGGTCGCCGAGCCGGCGCCGGCCGCCCGCGCCGCGTCGGCCATCGCCGCGGCGCTCGGGTAGCGGTCCGCCGGGTCCTTGGCCAGGGCGCGGGCCACCAGCTCGCGGACCGGCGCCGGAATCTCCGCCGGCAGCTCCGGCGGCTCGTCGTCGAGGTGGCGCACGGCGACCTGGAGCGGGTTGTCGCCGGTGAACGGCGGGCTCCCGGTCAGGCAGCAGTAGGCCACCGCGCCCAGCGCGTACAGGTCGGTGGCGCCCGAGACCGGACGCCCCGCGGCCTGTTCGGGCGCCATGTAGAGAGCGGTGCCGGGAACCGCGTTGGCGCTGGTGATGCTGGTGACGTTCGTGGACCGGGCGACCCCGAAGTCGACCAGGACCACGGTGCCGTCCTCCTGCACGAGCAGGTTGCTCGGCTTGACGTCGCGGTGGACGATGCCCCGGCCGTGCGCCCCGTGCAGCGCCTGCGCCGTCTGGGCCACGATCGACATGGTCTCGGCGACCTCGAGCTGCCCGGCCTCCTCGATCCGCCGGGACAGCGGCTCCCCGGCCACGAACTCCATGACCAGGTAGTCGGCGCGGCTGCCGTCGGGCAGCTCGTCCTCGCCGCAGTCGAAGACCTGGACCACCCCGGGGTGGCGCAGCGAGGCCATGATCCGCGCCTCGGAGCGGAACCGGGCGATGAAGTCGGGGTCGGAGACCAGCGCGGGCAGGAGCACCTTCACCGCCACCTGACGGCCGAGCACCAGGTCCTTCGCGCGCCAGACGTCGCCCATGCCGCCGGTGGCGACACGGTCATCCAGGCGGTACCGACCGCTGAGTACGACGTCGGAGGTGAGCATCCCCATACCGTACCCACAGCGGTCCCGGAGTATTTCCGGCGATCTCTCCCGTCGCTGCCGGCGACCGGCTCCGCACCGGTCAACCGAACGGTCGGCGGCCGTGCGGCCGGTGCGCTGACCGTGACCGACCGGGTACGATCGGCCAGAAAATGCCGGTCTCCCGTCGGATGCCCGTTCTTTTCGCCTGCTCTCCGCGACGGGGCGGCACCCGGTGGTGGTCTTCGTTACATCGACACGCCGAGGCCGGCGGTAGACATTTCTCTCCTCTTTTCGCCCGTCCGTGCCTTGTCGGCCCCGCCGTTGCCTCCTAGCGTTGGCCCGGCTCCCGCTCGCCTCGGGACGCCGGTACGGTATGACCCGCCCCGGCCGTGCCGGCGGCAGTGTCCAGGTGCGCACCGGTTTCCGTGCCGGTGCCGAGCAGCTCAGCGGGGGGCCGAGGGTGCGGATGGCGGTGTGCTCTCCCGCGTCGGCGAACGCCCGATCCCGCACACGTGCCCCGCGCGGGCGCCGATCGTGAGCGTGGAGCTGAACGAGGCCGTCGCCGCGGCGCAGGCCGGTGACGAGGAGGCGTTCCGCCTCCTCTACCGCACCCTCCAGCCGGCCCTGCTGCGTTACCTGACCACGCTCGTGGGGGCCGACGCCGAGGACGTGGCCTCGGAGACCTGGCTGCAGATCTCCCGGGACCTGCCGTCGTTCACCGGCGGTGAGTTCCGCGCCTGGTCGGTCACCATCGCCCGCAACCGGGCCATGGACCACCTGCGTCGGCAGCGACGTCGTCCCACGGTGCCGGTGCCGGTGCAGGACCTCAGCGACCTGGCGGCGGATGCCGACACCGCCGACCG
Organism: Micromonospora sp. WMMD975; assembly: GCF_029581215.1. Classification (NCBI taxonomy): domain Bacteria; kingdom Bacillati; phylum Actinomycetota; class Actinomycetes; order Micromonosporales; family Micromonosporaceae; genus Micromonospora; species Micromonospora sp. WMMD975. The sequence continues at coordinate 2,560,149 of NZ_CP120739.1, read as the reverse complement.
GGCCGGTGAGGCCCTCGGCACCGCGAGCGCGCTGGCGTTGATCCGTACGCTGCCGCCGGCCGAGGCCGAAGCGGTGATGCTGCGCGCGGTCATCGGCCTCGACGCGGAGACCGCCGGGCGGGTGTTGGGCCGGCGGGCCGGCGCGGTGCGCACGGCGGCGCACCGCGGGCTGCGCCGGCTGGCCGCGCTGCTGGAGCGCGCCAGCCCGGAGAACGCACCGGGCGCGGTCGCGCCCCGTCCCCGCACCGACCGCCCGGCGCCGCACGCGCCCGAGGCCGAGCCGGCGGAGGGCTGACGTGAGGGGAATCGGCATGAACTCTCCCCGGCCCGGCGGGCCGGCCGACCGGTCCGAATCCGACCGGCTCCTCGACGCCGCGCACGCCGTGACGCCCCCGGTGGCCGACGCCGCGCACGCCGCGCCGCCGCCGGAAGTCGACGCCGCGCATGCCGCGACGCCGCCGTCGGCCGGTACCGACGCGCTGGCCCGGCTGCTCGCCGCCGCGGCGGCCCCGGCCACCGGCGACGAACTCGACGGGGAGGAGCGGGCGCTCGCCGCCTTCCGGGCCGCCCGAGCGGCGCCGGCGGCCCCGGTTGCGGCGTCGCGTCCGCGTCGCCGCCTGCGGGTCGCCGCCGCGTTGTCCGGGCTCGCCGCCACCACGGTCGCCGGGGTGGCGTTCGCCGCCGTCCGACTGGACCCTGGCCCGGAGCCGCCGGTGAGCCCGTCGGTGTCGACCTCGACCGGCGTCGGCCCGTCCGGCGCCGCTACGTCGGGCACCGGGCCCTCCGAGGCCGGGCCGTCGCGGCCGACGCCCAGCGGCCCGCCCGGCGAGGCGTCCGGCGCGGTGCCGTCGCCCGCGCCGTCGGTCTCCGCCGCGCCGACTGGTGCCCCGTCCGTACCGCCGCCGGTCGACGGCAAGCTCGCCGGCCAGTGCCGCGCCTACCTGGCCAAGCCGGAGCGGCAACGGGCCAAGGCCCTGACCAAGCCCGGCTTCGCCGACCTGGTGGCCGCCGCCGGTGGTCCGGACCGGGTGGAGAGCTACTGCCGGGCGATGTCGCCGACACCGACGGGACCGGCGCAGAAGGAATCGACGCCGAAGGGGCCGTCGCCGAAGGAGACGCCGGACGAGGACGACGGCAGGCCCGGCCCCGGCGACGAGGACTGAGCCACTGTCCCGCACGGGATTCCGGACAAATATTCATCTTCCCGGGAGCGTCACATCCTTCTGCTAGACAGAGGATGGTGGGACGCGCGGGCCGACGGTGCGGTCCCGTCTCCGGGAGAGGAGCCGTCACGTGGTGATGTCGCCCGAGCTGGATCAGGGCACCGTCCTGGGGGACGAGGCCGCGGCCCGCGGGCACCTGGCCCGGATCTGCTTCAAGACCGGTCCACCCACGCTCACCGGCGTCGAACTGGAGTGGACGGTGCACGACGCCGCGGACCCGACCCGTCCGGTCGACCGCGAGCGACTGCGTGAGGCGTTGGGGCGGCACTGCCCCGTCACCCTCGACCCCACCAGCCCGGGCGACGAGCTCCGGCACGGCAGCGCCGTGACCGTGGAGCCCGGCGGGCAGGTGGAGATCTCGACCCCGCCGCGACCCTCGGTCGCCGCGCTCCTCGCGGCCACCGAGGCCGATCTCGCCGAGCTGCGGGCCCTGCTCGACACCGCCGGCCTCGTGCTGGGCCTCTCCGGGATGGACCGGTGGCGACCGCCGCGACCGGTGGTGGAAACCCCCCGCTACCGCGCCATGCGCGGCGTCTTCGACCGGCACGGCCCGGCCGGCCGGACGATGATGTACAGCACGGCCGGGCTCCAGGTCTGTCTCGACGCCGGTGAGCCGGACCAGGTGGGGCAGCGGTGGGCCGCCGCGCACGCCGTCGGCCCGCCGCTGCTGGCCGCCTTCGCCACCGCCGACCGGCACGCGGGCCGGCGGACCGGTTGGGCGTCCGCCCGGATGGCCGCCTGGCTGGCCATCGAGCCGGCGCGGACCCGCCCGGTGTGGTCGCCAGGTCGGGCCGACCCGGACCCGGCGGCGGCCTGGGCTGGCTACGCGCTCGCCGCGCCACTGCTCTGCGTCCGCGGCGACGGCCCCGACTGGACCCCGCCGGCGGGCGTGACCTTCGCCGACTGGCTGGCCGGGGCGCTGCCCCGCCCGCCCACCACCGACGACCTGGAATACCACGTCAGCACGCTGTTCCCGCCGGTCCGCCCGCGCGGCTACCTGGAACTGCGCTATCTGGACGCCCAGCCGGGCCGGGAGTGGACCGTGCCGGTGGCGGTGCTGGCCGCGCTCTTCGCCGACCCGGCGACCACCCGCGACGCGCTGGCCGCCGCCGCGCCGGTCGCCGACCGCTGGCACGCGGCGGCCCGGCACGGGCTGGCCGACCGTCCGCTGGCGACCACCGCGGCGACCCTGTTCGACCTGGCGCTGGCCGCCCTGCCCGGGCTGGGCCTGCCGGCCGGCCGCCACGACCAGACCCACCGAGCGATCCGGCGGCGACGTGCCGCCGCGGAGAGGGGACACCGGTGACCACCATCGAGCGGCCGGGTGCCGACGCCGAGCGGCTGCGCGCCCGGATCGCGGCCGAGCTGGAGCGCACCCGCGCCCGTACCGCGTCGCTGACCGACGCGGTGGACGACGACGACCTGGTCCGGCAGCACTCGACCCTGATGTCACCACTGGTCTGGGATCTGGCGCACGTCGGCAACCAGGAGGAGCTGTGGCTGGTGCGCGACGTGGGCGGGCGGGAGCCGGTGCGTCGCGACATCGACGACCTCTACGACGCCTTCAAACAGCCCCGCAAGGACCGGCCGTCGCTGCCGCTGCTGCCCCCGGCGGAGGCCCGCGCCTACGTGCGCACGGTGCGGGACAAGGTCTACGACCTGCTGGACGGGATCCGCTTCACCGACCGCAGACTGGTCGAGGACGGCTTCGCGTTCGGCATGATCGTGCAGCACGAGCAGCAGCACGACGAGACCATGCTCGCCACCCACCAGTTGCGCGCCGGGGCTCCGGTGCTCCCCGCCCCGCCCCCGCCCGAGCCCCGGGTGCGCGTCGGCGGCGAGGTGCTGGTGCCGGCCGGGCCGTTCACCATGGGCACCTCCACCGATCCGTGGGCGCTCGACAACGAGCGTCCGGCGCACACCGTCGACCTGCCGGCGTACCGCATCGACGCGACGCCCGTGACGAACGGCGACTACCGCGCGTTCATCGCCGACGGTGGCTACGACGAGCCGCGCCTGTGGAGCGAGGCCGGCTGGCGGCACCGGGTCGAGGCCGGCCTGAGCGCGCCGCTGCACTGGCGGCGCGACGGCGACGACTGGGCCTACCGCCGGTTCGGCCGCTGGTCCGCGGTGCGCGACGACGAGCCGGTGGTGCACGTCTGCTGGTACGAGGCGCAGGCGTACGCGGCCTGGGCCGGCAAGCGACTGCCCACCGAGGCGGAGTGGGAGAAGGCGGCCCGCTGGGACCCGGCGACCGGCCGTTCCCGCCGCTATCCGTGGGGCGACGAGGACCCCGGCGTCGCGCACGCGAACCTCGGGCAGCGGCACCTGTGGCCGGCGCCGGTGGGCGCGTACCCGCGGGGCGCCTCACCGCTCGGTGTGCACCAGCTCGTCGGCGACGTCTGGGAGTGGACCGCCAGCCCGTTCCGCGGCCATCCCGGCTTCACCGCGTTCCCCTACCGGGAATACTCGGAGGTCTTCTTCGGCGACGACCACCGGGTGCTGCGGGGCGGCTCGTTCGGCACCGACCGGTCGGCCTGCCGGGGCACGTTCCGCAACTGGGACTACCCGATCCGGCGGCAGATCTTCAGCGGCTTCCGCTGCGCCCGCGACGCCGATCCCGGGGAGTGACGCGCCCCGATGTGTCGTCACCTCGCGTACCTCGGCCCGCCGGTCACCCTGCGGAGCCTGCTGCACGACCCGCCGTACGGGCTGCTGCGGCAGTCGTGGGCGCCGCGCGACATGCGTGGCGGCGGCACCATCAACGCCGACGGATTCGGCGTCGGCTGGTATCCGGACGGCGCCGACCCGGTCCGCTACCGGCGGGCCCAGCCGATGTGGAGCGACACCACGTTGCCGGAGTTGGCCGCGGTCACGTCCGCCGGGGCGGTGCTGGCCGCCGTCCGCTCGGCGACGGTCGGCATGCCGCTGCACGAGACCGCCGCCGCGCCGTTTGCGGAGGGGCGCTGGTTGTTCAGCCACAACGGCGTGGTCCGGGGCTGGCCGGACAGCCTCGTCCCGCTCGCCGCCGACCTGCCCGTACGCGACCTGCTCACCCTGGACGTGCCGACCGACGCGGCGTTGGTCTGGGCGTTGGTGCGGCACCGGCTGCGGGCCGGCGCGGGGCTCGGCGAGGCGGTGGCCGACACGGTCACGGCGGTGGCCGCGGCGGCGCCCGGCTCGCGGCTGAACCTGCTGCTCACCGACGGGGCCACGGTGGCGGCCAGCGTAGCCGGGCACGGGCTGTCGGTGCGGCGCGGCCCGGGTTCGGTGCTGCTGGCCTCCGAACCGTTCGACGACGACCCCGGTTGGCGGGCGGTGCCCGACGGGCGTCTGGTGCTGGCCACCGCGACCGGGCTGGACATCCGGGAGTTGACCGCCGCCGAGCCATCCGTATCGACCGGGAGCAGAGAGGACGCCTGATGAACGCGGAGCCGTTGGAGATCCACCTGGAGGAGCAGGACCTCGACCGTGCGTTGCGGGAGGACGTACGGGTCGGGCTGACCGCGGCGCCGAAGTGGCTGCCGCCGAAGTGGTTCTACGACGCCCGGGGCAGCGAGCTGTTCGAGGAGATCACCCGCCTGCCGGAATATTATCCGACCCGGGCCGAGCGGGCGGTGCTGGCGGCGCACGCCGACGACGTCGCGGCGATGACCGGTGCGAAGACGTTGATCGAGCTGGGGTCGGGCTCCTCGGACAAGACCCGGCTGCTGCTGGACGCGTTCACCCGCCACGGCGACCTGGGCACGTTCGTGCCGCTCGACGTCTCGGTCAGCGCGTTGCGCTCCTCCACCGAGCGGATCGCCGTCGCGTACCCGGGGCTGCGGGTGCGGGGGATCGTGGGTGACTTCACCCGGCACCTGGACCGGCTGCCCACCGGCGGCCGGCGCCTGGTGGCGTTCCTCGGCGGCACCATCGGCAACCTGCTGCCGGGGGAGCGGGCCGGGTTCCTGGCCGCGACGCGCGCGGCGCTGGAGCCCGGTGACTGGCTGCTGATCGGCACGGACCTGGTGAAGGACCCGGGCGTGATCGTGCCCGCCTACGACGACGCGGCCGGGGTGACCGCCGAGTTCAACCGCAACGTGCTGCGGGTGATCAACCGGGAGTTGGGCGCGGATTTCGACCTGTCGGCGTTCCGCCACGTGGCGGTCTGGGACCCGGCACGGGAGTGGATCGAGATGCGGCTGCGCGCCGAGCGCCCGACCCGGGCCCGGGTGCTCGACCTCGACGTCGCGTTCGCCGCGGGTGAGGAGCTGCGCACCGAGGTGTCGGCCAAGTTCCGGCCGGCGGGGATCGCGGCGGAGCTGGCCGGGGCGGGCTTCGCGCGGCAGGCGTTCTGGACCGACCCGGCCGGGCTGTTCGGGGTGAGCCTGGCCCGAGCCGAGTGACCGCGGCCGTGGTTCCGGCCACACCGGGCGACCGCGGGCGACGGTGATCGGCTAGGCTGGCCGGCGCGAAGGGGAGTAGCCCCCAATGTCGTGGTCGACACACTGGTGCGTTCCGCACCCGGCCACGCGGCCCCGGTCACCGGGGCGGGCGAGACCTTCGACCAGGCTGTCGCAGCCGGGTCGAGGGCACCCCTGTCTCTCCTCCCGGCTTGATCGGGAAGGTTCACATGGAGGGTTTCCTCGTCGCGCTGGTGGTCAGCTTCGGCGTCATCTTCGTCGCCGAGCTGGGGGACAAGTCCCAGCTCATGGCCCTGACGTTCGCCACGCGCTTTCGCCCGGTGCCGGTGCTCATCGGCATCACCGTCGCCACCGCCGTCGTCCACCTGGCCTCGGTGGCCATCGGGGTCGGCCTCAACGCGGCCCTGCCCACGGGCTGGATCTCGCTCATCGCCGGCCTGGCGTTCCTCGGCTTCGGCGCCTGGACGCTCCGCGGCGACAAGCTGACCGAGGAGGAGAAGCGCAAGGCCGAACGCAGCACCAGGTCGGCGATCGTCGCGGTCGGTGTCGCGTTCTTCCTGGCCGAGTTGGGCGACAAGACCATGCTCGCGACCATCACGCTCGCCACCAAGTACGGCTGGTTCGGCACCTGGCTCGGCTCGACGCTCGGCATGGTCGCGGCGGACGCGCTGGCGATCCTGGTCGGCCGGATGCTCGGCCGGCACCTGCCGGAGCGGGCCATCCGCTACGGCGCGGCCGTGCTCTTCGCCATCTGCGGTCTCTGGCTGATCTTCGAGGCGATCCGGGAGTTGAGCTGATTCCGGCTCGGATGATCGGGAACGACCTCGGTGGGTAAGTACCCGTGGTGATGTGAAGATCGGACGACCGGGAGGTTCCGCGCATGAGCAGGCATGACGAGCCCAACGAGTACGGCTTCGCCGGGGGCGCCACGGCGCCGGAGCCGCCGGCCGGCGGTCGTGCGGACGAGCAGGACCGCGCCGAGCAGGTCGCGGTGCCGGGGGACGACCTGACCGAGCCGGTCACCGACGCGTTGGAGGAGACCGAGGACGGCGACGGGGCCCGTCGCGCCGGGCGGCGCTGAACCGCCCGTGACGCCGGCCGTCGTGCCCCGAAGCCCGGGGGACGGCGGCCGGCGTCGCGCAGGTCAGGCCGGCCGCTCCTGGTAGACGTCCGGGATGCCGTCGCCGTCGGCGTCCCGGCTCTCCCGCTCACTGATCCGCCGGTAGACCCGGTTGCGGCGGATCAGCACCGCCGCGGCCAGGACGGCGGAGATCAGCGAGCCGAGCAGCACCGCCACCTTGACGCCGTCCTCCTCCGGGCTGCCCGCGCCGAACGCCAGCTCGCCGATGAGCAACGACACCGTGAAGCCGATGCCGGCCAGCAGCGCCAAGCCGAGCAGGTCCGTCCAGGTGATCTCGTCGTCCAGCTCGGCCCGGGTGAACCGGGCGAGCAGGTACGCCGACCCGAACACGCCGACGACCTTGCCCAGCACGAGCCCGGCGGTCACGGCGAGCACCACCGGGCTGGTGAGGACGTCGCCCAGGTCCACGCCGACGAGGGTCACGCCGGCGGCGAAGAACGCGAACACCGGTACGGCGAGGCCGGCGGAGATCGGCCGCCAGCGGTGCTCCAGCCGCTCGGCGAGCCCGGGCTCGCCCCGGCGGTTGCGGAGCACCGGCACGGTGAAGCCGAGCAGCACGCCGGCGACCGTGGCGTGCACCCCGGAGGCGTGCACGAGCGCCCAGGCGGTCACCGCGAGCGGGATCAGCGCCCACCACCAGGTGCGCCGCCGCTGCACCAGCAGCGCGAACACGGCGATCGGCAGGAGCGCGCCGAGCAGCGGCAGGGGGTGGAAGTCGGCGGTGTAGAACACCGCGATGACGGTGATGGCGAAGAGGTCGTCGACCACCGCCAGGGTGAGCAGGAAGGCCCGTAGCCCCTGCGGCAGGTGCGAGCTGACGACGGCGAGCACGGCGAGCGCGAAGGCGATGTCGGTGGCGGTGGGGATCGCCCAGCCGCGTAGTCCGGAGCCGCCGGCGCTCGCGGTGACCGCCAGGTAGATCAGCGCCGGTGCCACCATGCCGCCGAGCGCGGCCACCACCGGCAACGCGGCCCGTCGGGGGTCGCGGAGGTCACCGGCGACGAACTCGCGCTTGAGTTCGAGGCCGACCACGAAGAAGAAGATCGCCAGCAGCCCGTCGGCGGCCCAGGTGCCGAGGCTGAGGTCGAGGTGCAGCGGCGCGCCGCCGGGCCAGGGCACCAGGCGGCCCAGTTCCGCGTACGCCGAGCGCCACGGCGAGTTGGCCCAGATCAGGCCGAGGACCGCGCCGAGCAGCAGCAACCCGCCGCCGACCGTCTCGGTGCGCAGCACGTCGGCCAGGAAGCGGGCCTCCGGCCAGGAGCGGCGGGACAGCAGGCGGATCGGGGGCGGGGTGTGCTCGGGCATGCGGCATCCGTTCGGGAGCAGGGGTCGACGACGTGGACGCCGACCAGGCTTCCCGGCACACCGAGATCAACCGTACCGGCTGCTCCCGGCGGCGGCGAGCGGAGCCGGTGGGACGCACCTCTCATCATCCGGGCGCGGCGGCACCGGCCGGCGGCTCACCGTTGCCCGGGCAACGCCGGCAGGGACGCGCCGCTTTCGCAGAACACCGCCAACCGCTTGATCAGCTCGTCCGGGTCGGCGTACGGGTCCAGCCCGCGTACCTCCTCCGGGTCGAGCGGGGGCACCGGGACGTGGGAGATCAGCGGGTGCAGCGGGCGGGTGTCCGACTCGTCGGCGCCGAAGAGGTGCTCGTGCAGCTTCTCGCCCGGCCGCAGCCCGGTGTAGACGATGTCCACCGGGTGGTCGGCCTCGGCGGCGAGCCGTCGTGCCACGTCGGCGATCCGGATCGGCTCACCCATGTCGAGCACCAGCGCCTCGCCGCCGCGACCGATCGTTGCGGCCTGGAGGACCAGGTGCACGGCCTCCTGCACGGTCATGAAGTAGCGGGTCACGTCCGGGTGGGTGACGGTGATCGGGACGCCGGCGCGGATCTGCGCCTGGAACGCGGTGAGCACCGAGCCGCGGCTGCTGAGCACGTTGCCGAACCGCACGCTGAGGTAGGTGCCGCCCAGCCGCTGCGCCTGGTGGGCGGTGAGCCGTTCGGTGATCCGCTTGGTGTAGCCGAGCACGCTCGTCGGGTTGGCCGCCTTGTCGGTGGAGATGTTGACGAACTCGGCGACGTCCCGGCATGCCTCCAGCACGTTGAGGGTGCCCCGGATGTTGGTCTGGACGGCCTCGCCGGGGTGCCGCTGGAGCATGGTCAGGTGCTTCAGCGCCGCCGCGTGGAACACCACGTCGGGCTGCCGGTCGGCGATCACCCGGGCGATGCCCTCGGCGTCGCGGATGTCGGCCAGGATCAGTTCGGGGCCGTCCAGCAGCGCCCGGCCGTGCAGCGACATCTGGAGCGCGTGCAGCGCCGACTCGTCCCGGTCGAGCATCATCAGCTCGTCCGGCTCGCACCTGGCGATCTGCCGGCACAGCTCCGAGCCGATCGAGCCGCCCGCGCCGGTGACAAGCACCCGCCGTCCGGCCAGCCCGCCGCGTTCGACGGTCAGCTCGGCCACCCGGTGGGCGCGGCCGAGCAGGTCGGTGAGCTGGAGGTCGCGTACGTCGGTGGCGGCGACCGGACGGGCGAGCAGCTCGCGCACCGGGGGCAGCACCTTGAACGCGGCCCCGGCCTCCAGCGTGCCGGCCCGCACGTCGCGCAGGAGCCGCGGGTCCGAGCCGCTCATCGAGAAGATGACGGTACGGGCGCCGGTGGCGCGGATCACGGCACCGAGCTGCTCCCGCCCGCCCAGCACCCGGAGCCCTTCCAGCCGGAGGCCGCGGCTGTCCGGGGCGTCGTCGAGTAGGCCCACCGGCCGGTAGTTGCTGTCCGGGTCGTGCAGCAGCACCCGGACCAGGCGTTCGCTTGCCGCGTCGACGCCGTAGACCAGGCACCGTTCGGCGTGCCGCGGGGTCGGGTGGCGCCGGTCGGCGTGCGCCCGCCACAGTCCTCGGCCGGCCGCCATCAGGACGAGCGCGACGGCGCCGCCGACAAGCGGCGTGGTCGCCGGGACCGGCCGCTGCGCCCAGGGCAGCACGGCGGCGAGCGTGACCACGGCGGCGATCCCGACGGTGGCGGCCAGTCCGCGGGCGTCGCCGGCGCTGCCGATCGGGTAGCGGCCGTACAGGCGGGACCGCAGGAAGGCGAGGAGCGCGTAGAGCGCGGCGCAGGCGAGCGCCACGCCGAGGGTGCGGGCGCTGCGGGCGCCGGTCAGCTCGAACTCGTACCGGGTCCAGGCGGCGCCGAGAAATCCTCCGCACCACGCAGCCGTATCGAGCGTTAACAGGGAGAGGTTGGCGGCGCGGTGGGTGGTTCGGCTGTGGGGTCGCACGGCGTCCTCGGCGGCGGTGGCTTCACGATCCATGGGTTGCCCTCTGCAGTCCATCCATATTAAGCGGATTTGCGTCATCCGTGCATGTCTGGTCGTTTATATTCATCCGGTCACCTGACGTGGTGAATGGGTGATTCGATCCTGGCATGGCTACTGGGGCTTTTAGGGGGCTTTCGTGCAGTTTCATCGGCAGACCGGCGTGTCGCGAGGGGGAGCCTGATGGATGTCTTCGGCTATCTGCGCCTGGTCCGACGCCACTGGTGGATCGTGCTCGTCACGGTGATGCTGACCGTGGGTGCCGCCGCCCTGGTGACGGTCCGCACCACGCCTCGTTACCAGGCCTCGGTGACCTTCTTCGTCAACACGCCGAGCCAGGGCGTCACCGCCGCCTACCAGGGCAGCCTCTTCCTCCAGCAGCGGGTGAAGTCCTACGCCGACCTGCTCACCAGTGACCGGCTGGCGCAGAGCGTGGTCGCCGACGCCCCGCTCGGGCTCACCGCTGACCAGGTGCGCGGCCGGATCGCCACTTCCACCAAGCCGGACACGGTGCTGCTCACCGCCACCGTCACCGACACCGACCAGAACCGGGCGCTCAAGACCGCCGAGGCGCTCTCGGCCAAGTTCACCGACCTGGTCAAGAAGGTGGAGACCCCGGGGGACAACGAGCCGTCACCGATCAAGATCGAGGTGGTGAGCGGTCCGCGGGTGACGTCCAGCCCGGTCTCGCCCCAGCCCGTGCGCAACCTGGTCCTGGGCGGGCTGCTCGGCCTGCTGGCGGGCGCCGCCCTGGCGGTGCTGCGCGGCCTGGCCGACGTCCGGATGCGGGACGCCGCCGCGCTCCAGCGGGTGACCGGCAGCCCGCTGCTGGGTGAGATCCCGTACGAGACGTCCGCGCGGTCGGCGCCGCTCATCGTCGGCGACGCGGCCACCTCGGCCCGCGCGGAGGCGGTCCGCAAGCTGCGGACCAACCTGCGTTTCGTGGACGTGCACGAGCCGGCCCGAGTCATCGCGGTCACCAGCGCGCTCCAGGGCGAGGGGAAGACCACCATGGCCTGCAACACGGCCATCGCCCTGGCCGAGGCGGGCTGGCGGGTCCTGCTCATCGACGCCGACCTGCGCCGCCCCAAGGCCGCCGACTATCTCGGGCTCGACGGCGGGGTCGGCCTCACCGACGTGCTCGTCGGCGACGTCCAGGTCGCCGACGTGGTGCAGCGGTGGGGCGAGAAGTCCCTGCTGGTGCTGCCCAGCGGCGCGACCCCGCCGAACCCCAGCGAACTGCTCGGGTCCAAGGCGATGGCGGACCTGCTGGTGGCGCTGCGCGAGTCCGCGGACATCGTGATCATCGACACCGCGCCGCTGTTGGCGGTCACCGACGGCGTGGTGGTGGCGGTGCAGGCCGACGGCGCGCTCCTCGTCACCCAGCAGGGGCGGACCTCGCGCAGCCAGGTGGCCTCGGCGGCCCGGGCGCTCAGCTCGGTGTCGGTGCGCCTGCTCGGCTGTGTGCTCAACATGTCCAAGGTGGGCAAGGCGGACGCCTACCAGTACGAGACGTACAAGGTGGTCGTGCCCGCGCCGCCGGTGCCGACCGACCGGGCCGGGGCGACCCGGCGGGATGCGCAGGAGCCCAGGGGCGACCGGACGCAGGAACTCACCCGGCTGTCGCGATGAGCGCGAGCACGGGCCGGATCGACCGTTCGATCTCCTCGGCGCAGCGCCTGAAGTCGGCCGGCGACCCTCCGATCGGGTCCCGCAGGTCGTCCGCGCCGGGGGCGGCAGGTTGCAGCCGCCCCCGGGCGCGGACGGCCGCGGCCACGGCCGCCCGCAGCGGGGTGTCCCCGTCCGCGCGGGCGGGCGCCGCCGCGGCGGCGAGCCGGGCGAACTGGCGCAGCGTGAACGTGCGGCCCAGCGCGGCCGGCGCCAGCGCGGTGCAGGCCGAACGCTGCCGCCGGGTCGCGGTCAGCACCAGCGCGGCACCGGTCAGGTGCTCCGGACGTAACCGGCGGGTGCGGAAACCGGTGACGTCCGCGCCGGTCACCTCGACGGCGTACGGGTGCATGCCGCCGCCGTCGACCGCGTCGGTGCCGGCGCTGGCGGCCACCACCGGGAGGTCGGCGAGCAACCGGCGGGCGATGAACTCGGCCATCGGCGACCGGCACATGTTGGCCTGGCACACGAAGAGCAACCCGTCGCGCATTCGTACCCCTCTGGTCGGCGCGGCGGCCGGCAACGGCGCCGCGACGGCGGACGGCCGGCGGTCGCAGCCGGTCGGAGAGGGGATGCCGGCATCGTACGCGGCGCGGACGCCGACGGCCCGGCGGGCCGCGCCGGGGGCGTGAGCATGAGAATCGGTATCCTGTCCTACCACTTCCCGCCGGAACCGGCGTTCATCCCGGGCAGTCTCGCCGAGGAACTGGCCGCCCGTGGTCACGAGGTGCGGGTGCTGACCGGCTTTCCGGACTATCCCGGAGGCCAGGTCTACCCGGGCTGGCGGCAGCGGTGGCAGCACCAGACGCACAGCGAGCGGCTGAGCGTCCGCCGGGTGCCCCGGTACGCCGGTGGCGACGCCTCACCCGGGGCGCGTGCGGCCGGCTGGCTCTCCTTCGCCGGCAGCGCGGCGCTCGCCGGCCGGCGCTACCTGCGAGACCTCGACGCGCTGTACGTCTTCCAGCTCCCCGCGGTGACCTTCGCCGCGGCCGGACTGCTCCGGCTGCTGGGCCGGGTGCCGACGGTGCTGCACGTGCAGGACGTGTGGACGGAGGAGGACCCGGCCCGGCCCGGCGGACCGGGCGGGTGGACGCGGCGGTTGGACGCCGGTCTGTGCCGGCTGTACCGGGAGGCGGGCGTGGTCGCGGTCAGCGCGCCGTCGATGCGGGACCTGGTGCTCGCCGGCGGGGCCCGGCCGGACCGGGTGCGCACGGTGCTCAACTGGACCGACGAGCGCCTGTTCCGCCCCGCCGAACCCGGCCCGGTGGCCCGGCGGCTGGTCCGCCGGGACGGCAGGTGCGTGGTGATGCACGCCGGCACCATCGGCGTACGGCAGGGCCTGGAGACCGCCGTGCGCGCGGCGGCGGCGCTCGGTGACCGGACGGACCTGGTCCTGGTCGGCTCGGGCAGCGAGGAAGGGCGGGTGCGGGGGCTCGCCACCGAACTCGGCGCCGACAACGTCCGGTTCGTCGAGCGGCGCTCGGCGGCGGACATGCCGCAGCTGTACGCGGCTGCGGACTACCAGTTGGTCATGCAGCGCGACCTGCCGGAGTTGCGTGGCACCGTGCCGGGCAAGTTGCAGGCCGCGCTCTCCTGCGCCGCCCCGGTGGTCGTCTCGGCCGGCGGCGACACGGCGGAGCTGGTGGAGCGGGCCCGCGCCGGGTTGTCCTGCCCGCCCGGGGACTGGACCGCGCTCGCCGACCGGTTCTGGCTGGCCGCCGCGATCCCGCCGGCCGCCCGGGCTGACATGGGCCGCCGGGGCCGGGATGCCTACCTGCGACAGATGTCGCTGCGGGCCGGCGTCGAGCGGATCGAGGGCCTCCTGCGCGAGGTCGCCGTCCGACCGGGACGGAACGAATAAAACTCGCGGAAACCGTCTAGTTGACTCATCACCTAAAAACCGACAAACGCCCTCTTTTTCCTGCTACAAAGCAGTCAAACGTGCTCAACGCCCGATTCGCGTGTGGGGAGAGTGGTGTGACGCAATCCGGTGTCTTGCCTCGCCGACGAGGGCGGGGACGCGCCCGGCGACGCCGTCGGGCGCGGGTCCGCCGGGCCCTGCTCGTCGGGCTCGTCGTCGCCTCGGTGCTGCTGAGCGCGGGCGGCTGGGTCACGTTCCGGGGCTGGCAGGCCCGCGCTCACCTGGTGAACGCGGCCGGGCTGGCCAAGGACCTCAGTGCCCAGGTGCGGGTCGGCGACGTGGCGCGGGCGCAGCGGACCCTGTCCGCGTTGCAGGAGCAGGCCACCGCGGCCCGCGGGGCGACCGGCGGCGTGCTCTGGGGGCTCGGCCAGCGGACCCCGTACGCCGGGGACGACCTGACCGCGGTGCGCCAGATCTCGGTGTCGGTGGACGACCTGGCCCGGCTCGCCTTTCCCACGCTGCTCCGGGTCGACCTCACGTCGTTCCTGCCGAAGCGGGGACGACTCGACCTGGCTCGCCTGCGCTCCGTCTCGGCCGAGGTGTCCGCGGCTGACCAGGCGGTCCGACGGACGTCGGACCGCCTGCGGTCGGTGCCGACCGGTGGCCTGGTCGCCCAGGTGCGGGACGCGGTCGCCGCCCTGCGCGAGGAGCTGGACCGGTTGGGGGACCTGACCTCGGCGGCGGACCGCGCCGTGCGGTTGCTGCCGCCGCTGCTGGGCGCCGACGGTCCGCGCAGCTATCTGATCGTGTCGCAGAATCCGGCCGAGCTGCGCGCCACCGGTGGCATGTTCGGCGCGTACGCCGTGCTGCAGGCCGACGACGGCCGCGTCAAGCTGGCCGGGCAGGGCTCCGCGATGGACCTCAAGTCCTTCGATCCGCCGCTCGATGTGTCTCCGGAGATGCGTCGGCTCTGGTCCGACCTGCCGGGAATGTTCCCGGCGGACGTCAACCTCAGCCCGGACTTCCCGACCGCCGCCGCGCTCTACCGCGAGATGGTGCGCCGCCGCACCGGGACCACGGTGGACGGCGTCATGGCGGTGGACCCGGTGATGCTGTCGTACCTGCTCGGCGCCATCGGCCCGGTGTCCGTCCCGGACGGGCCGGAGCTGTCCGGCAACACCGCCGTGCGGACGTTGCTCAGCGACTCGTACCGGGACCTGGACGTACGCGGGCAGGACGACTTCTACGCGCGGGCGACCTCGGGCGTGTTCGACGCGTTGTTCACCAGATCGGTCGACCCAAAAGGGCTTTTATCCGTTATTGACCGCTCCATACGCGAACGTCGGATATTGTTCTGGAGTGTCCGATCCGAGGAGCAGCGCGTACTGGCCGGCAGCCGGCTGGCCGGACAGCTTCCGGAGAAGGACACGGTGCCGACGGTCGGCGTGTTCCTCAACGACGGCAGCGGCGCGAAGCTCGGCTACTACCTCAGGTTCTCGGCCACCCTGACGGTCGGCGAATGCCAGCCGGACGGACGCCGCGAACAGCGGTTGCGGGTCACGGTGCGCTCCACCGCCCCGCGGTCGGGCCTGACCACGTCGGTCACGGGCCTCGCCCTGTCCGGCGACAAGTACACCGCCCGGACCTTCGTCTCGGTACACACGCCGAGCGGAGGCGCGATCCTGACCGGCCGGCTGGACGGCAAGGACATCGCGATGGGCAGCGGAACCGACGGCCGCCGCCAGGTCGCGCTCGCGAACGTGGAGGTGGGGCCGGGGCAGACCCGGACGCTCGACGTCACGCTGCTCACCGGCCAGAACGGCTCGGGCACGGCCGAGCTGGTGCTCACTCCCACCGTCACCCCGTGGACCACCCAGATAGTCAACGCACCTAGATGTGAACAGTAGGAGGGAAACCATCATGCGGCTATCCCGCATCATCATGGCGCTCACGGTGGGCCTGGCCGTCGCGGCTGCGCCGACCGCGGCCGGGGCGGCACAGCCGCAGCCACCGGTCTACCCGCCCGCACAGCCGTCACTGACCCTGGTCGACCCGACCATCTTCCTCGGTGAGACCTTCACCCTGGTCGGCACGGGCTTCGGGCCGAACGAGACGGTGTCGATCGACGTCGCCATCACCGGACTGCCGGCCGCCGCGCCGGCCGAGGGGACCGCGCGACGCAGCGACGGCAGCACGGTGGCGATGGCCGCGGTGGCGTACACGCCGGACCGTGCCGCGCCGCAGCCGGCGCCGACGCACTTCACCGTGCAGGCCGACGCGAACGGCAGCTTCCGCGTCACGTACCGGCCGACCCGCGTCGGTCGCTACACCTTCACCGCCACCGGTCAGACGACGGGCCGGACCGCCAGCACGACCGGCACGGTCCTTCCGGTCCGGCCGACCCACAAGCCGCGTCCGCCGCACCACCTGCCCGTCACGGGCGGCGACATCGGTACGCCGCTGAAGCTCGGTGGCGGCCTGGCCGCGGCCGGCGCGGTGCTGCTGCTGGGCTCGCTGGCCTGGCGTCGCCGCCGCCTCGGCTGACCGAGGCGCCCCGGGGCGAACCCCGGGCGAGCCGTGAGGTGCCCGCCGGACGAAGGTCCGGCGGGCACCCGCGTGTCCGGGGTACGCGCCAGAATGGCGAGGTGGACACGACGACACCGTGGACGGACCCGACCGGTCTGCTCACGCTGCCCGGCGGCGCCACCGTGCGGGGGCGTCGGATCGCCGCACCGGCCTCGCCCGCCGACTTCGCGCTGGTGCTGGCACCCGCACCCGACCCGGCCTGGCCGGCCCGGCGGATCCGCTGGCCCGACTTCTGGGTGCCGCTGGAACGGGCCGACGCCCTCGACGCGCTGCGCGAGGCGTGGCGGCGCGCGTACGCGGGCCAGCGGGTCGAGGCGGCCTGCCGCGGCGGCGTCGGGCGGACCGGCACCGCGCTCGCCGCCCTGGCCGTCCTGGACGGGCTCGACCCCGGCCGGGCGGTGGCGTGGGTGCGCGCCCACTACCATCCGCGTGCGGTGGAGACGCCGTGGCAGCGGTGGTGGCTGCGCGGGGTCCGCTGACGCCGCTCGCCCGGCCACGGCGCGGGGCCGGCGTGTCGGCGCAGCGTCACCGGCCCGGTGAGGCGCGCCGGCCCGGAGGCCGCGCTCGGTAAGGTGCCTCTTCGTGAGAGCTCGGGTCCTGGCCGCCGTCCCCGCCGTCACCCTGCTCGTCGCCGCGGCGCCCGCTCCGGCTGCGCCCGCTCCGGCGGCGAGTGCGGCGCCTGCTCCGGCGGGTGCGGCCCCCGCGGCCACGGCCCCCTGCCCGCGCCTACCCGCCCCGAAGGTGTCCCGACCACCGCGCCCCATCCCGCCGGCGTCGGTGCCGGAGCAGCAGGTCGTGGGCGGTGCGGCACTGGCCGGGCCGGGCCTGGTCACCCCGCCGGGCAGTCCGGCGCCGCCGGCGGTCACCGCCACCAGTTGGCTGGTCGCCGACCTGGACAGCGGCGCCGTGCTCGGTGGATGCGGCCCGCACGCGTACGGCACGCCGGCGAGCACGCAGAAACTGCTGCTGGCCGCCACCATGCTGGGTCGGCTCGACCCGAAGCAGGTGGCCGTCGCCACCCGCGCCGACCTGGACATCGAACCGGGCAGCTCGGCCGTGGGGCTGCTGGTCGGCGGGCGCTACCCGGTCGAGACGCTCTGGTTGGGCCTGCTGCTCCAGTCCGGCAACGACGCGGCGAACATGCTGGCCCGGCTGGGCGCCGGCAGCGCCCGGGCCGGGGTGGCCGAGATGAACGCCGAGGCCCGTCGGCTGGGCGCGTTGCAGACCCGGGCCGTCACCCCCTCCGGGCTGGACGGTCCGGGGCAGTTCACCAGCGCGTACGACCTGGCACTGATCGCCCGGGCCTGTTTCGCCGACCCGACGTTCGGCCGCTACGCGTTGACCGAGCGGACCCAGATCCCGGCCCAGCCGGCGCTGAAGAAGGGCGGGTTCCAGATCCAGAACGAGAACCAGTTGATCTACCGCTATGCGGGGGCGCTCGGCGGCAAGACCGGTTTCACCGAGCTGGCCCGGCACAGCTACGTCGGCGCCGCCCAGCGTGGCGGCCGGCGGCTGGTGGTCACGCTGCTCGGCGCCGAGGCCCGGCCGGTACGCGGCTGGCAGCAGGGCGCGCAGCTGCTCGACTGGGGGTTCGGGCTGCCCCGGGACGCCTCCGTCGGCCGGCTCGTCGCACCGGGCGAGCTGGAGGCCGCGACGCCGGGGCCGGCGGAGAAGGCCGCCCCGGCCGCCGCCACCCCCCACCCCAGGACCGAGCCGTGGCGGGGCCCGGCCGGGACCGCGCTGCGCCGGATGGCCGACGGGGACTGGCAACTCATCGTGCCCGCCGCCGGGCTCCTGGCCCTCGCCGTCGGCGGCGTGGTGGCGGTGCTCGCCGCCCGGCGGGGCCGGTCCCGCCGGCCCGGCCGTCGCCGCGCCTGACCGGCCCTCGGCCCGGCGCACGGTCCGGGCCGTGGCCGCGCCTGACCGGCCCTGGGTCCGGCGCACGGTCCGGTCACCGACCGGGGCCCGCCCGCGTGGACGCCCCCGGGGTGGGTATGCGCCGCGCATGGCGCACCCGGGACGCATCGTGGTGGTCTCCGCGGACATCGGCGCCGGACACGACCGGGCCGCCGACGAGCTGGCGGAGCGGCTGCGCGGCCGGGGCTTCGAGGTGGACCGGCTGAACCTCCTCCACCTCCTGCCCGCCCCGGTGCACCGCGCGGTGCGCGAAACCTACCGGGGGGTGCTGAACAGGTTCCCCTGGGGCTACCACCTGCTCTTCCGGCTCACCAGCCGGTCCCGTACCTCGGTGCGGGCCATCCGATTGCTGACACGCCCGTTCCGGGCCCGGATCCGCCGCCGCATCCCCCCGGACACGAGGGCGGTGGTGACCACCTACCCGTTCGCCAACCAGATCCTCGGGCCGCTGCGGCGTCGCGGGTGGCTCGGCGTCCCGGTCCTCACCTACGTGACCGATCTGGTGGTGCATCCGACCTGGCTCGCACCGGGAGTCGACGTGTACTGCACGGTGCGCCACGCCGAGCTGCGACACGACTGCGGGGGTGACGTCGCGGTGGTCCACCCGTTGGTGTCGAGGGCGTTCGCCGGCGCGGGCGGCCTCGACCGGTGGCAGGCCCGACAGCGCTTCGGCCTGCCGGCGGACGGCGTGTTCGCCCTGATCGTGGCCGGCTCGTGGGGCGCCGGCGAGGTGGCGGCCACGACCGCGGAGGTCGAATCGACCGGGGTCCGGCCGGTGGTGGTCTGCGGACGGAACCGGGCGCTGCGCCGGCGCCTGAGCGGCGCCGGTCGACACGTGCTGGGGTGGGTGGACGACATGCCGTCGCTGATGCGGGCCGTCGACGTGGTGGTGGAGAACGCCGGCGGGCTCACCTGCCAGGAGGCGCTCGCGGCCGGCGTACCGGTGGTTACCTACCGTCCCATTCCCGGGCACGGCCGGGCGAACGCCGCGATCCTGGCCCGCTCCGGCCTCACGCGCTGGGCCAGCACGCCCGAACAGCTCGGACCGGTGCTCGCGGCGGTGGTCGGCGCCGGCCGGCCCGCCCCGACGCGCGGCGGCGCGAGGCCCGAGGATCCGGCGGGGGCGCGCGGCGGCGCGAGGCCCGAGGATCCGGCGGGAGCGCGCGGCGGCGCGAGGCCCGAGGATCCGGCGGGAGCGCGCGGCGGCGCGAGGCCCGAGGATCCGGCGGGAGCGCGCGGCGGCGCGAGGCCCGAGGATCCGGCGGGAGCGCGCGGCGGCGCGACGCCCGAGGATCCGGCGGGGTTGGTCGCCGAGGCCGCCCGGTCGGCCGCCCCCGCCGGACCGGCCGACCGGGGGCGACGGCCGTTGCTCGACCCGGTCGGTGACGCGGTGGCCGTCGTCGCCGCGCTGCTCCAGTCCTCGGGCGGCCTGCGGTGAGGGCCGCCACCCTCGCCCGGGCCGCGGCGGTGGCGCTGCCGGTGGTCCAGGCGGCGCCGGCGGTGACCGCGCTGCCGGCCCTGCGCCGGCGGCTGCTGCCCGGCCTGCACGGCCTCGGATCGCCCGACCGGGTCGCGCTGACCTTCGACGACGGCCCGGACCCGGAGTCGACGCCGTACTTCCTGGACATGCTCGCGGAGCACCGCGTCCGGGCCACGTTCTTCGTGCTCGGCGTGATGCTGCGCCGCCGGCCGGACCTGGGCCGCCGGCTGGTCGCCGCCGGCCACGAGGTGGCCCTGCACGGGTGGGGGCACGACAATCTGCTGCGGCGCGGGCCGATCGGCACCGTCCGTGACCTGACCCGGGCGTACGACCTGGTCGCCGACGTGACCGGCCGGCCGCCGGCGTTCCTGCGCCCGCCGTACGGGGTACTCACCGGCGCGACGCTGGTGGCCGCCCGCCGGCTGCGTCTGCGTCCGGTGCTGTGGAGCTGCTGGGGGCGGGACTGGACCGCTACGGCGACCGCCGACACCGTCTCGCGCCGCGTGCTGGCCGGGCTGCACGGCGGCGGCACGGTCCTGCTGCACGACTCCTCCTGCGCCGCCGCTCCGGGCGCCTGGCGGGCCGCGCTCGCCGCCCTGCCCGGCCTGCTCGCGGAGTGCCGCCGGCGCGGGTGGCGCGTCGGGCCGCTCGCCACCCACCGGCTCGTCGCGCGCTGACCAGGGGAGTGGGGCATCGTACCCCGCGACACCGCGGTCGGGACGCGAATCCCTGAGCCGGCGACCCGTTCGGGTCGGCGTGGCTAGCGTGCGGGTCATGAGGACCTGGGGACCGTCCGTGGCGCTGGCCGCCGTCCTGCTCCTGCCCCTGTCGACGCCGGTGACGCCCGCCGTGGCGGCGCGTTCCGCCGCGCCGGCCCGCCGGCTGCCCGGCGGGGCGCCGCCGTGCCCGAACGTGCCGGCCCCGGCGACCCGCCCGCCGCAGGCCCCGCCGTCGCCCGATCCGGCCGCCCGATCGGTCGGCGGCGCCGCGCTGGACACCGCCGGTCTCGTCGTCCCGCCGGTGGCGACCGCGCCGCCGCCGGTGACCGCGACCTCGTGGCTGGTGGCGGACCTGGACACCGGTGCGGTGCTCGGCGGCTGTGGCCCGCACGAGTACGCGGCCCCGGCCAGCGTGCAGAAGCTGCTGCTGGCCGCCACCATGCTGCCCCGGCTGGACCCGAACCGGGAGGTCACCATGACCGCCGGGGACCTGGCGATCGAGCCGGGCAGCTCCGCGGTCGGGCTGGCCGAGGGCGGGCACTACCGGATCGAGACGATCTGGCTGGGCCTGCTGCTGAAGTCGGGCAACGAGGCGGCCAACGCGCTGGCCCGGCTCGGCGGCGGCCCGGACGGGCTGGCCGGGGGGATCCGGGCGATGAACGCCGAGGCCCACCGGCTCGGCGCCCGGCAGACGCGCGCGGTCACCCCGTCCGGCCTGGACGGTCCCGGGCAGTTCACAAGCGCGTACGACCTGGCGTTGATCGCCCGCGCGTGCTTCGCCGATCCGGCGTTCCGCCGCTACACCGCCACCCGCACCGCGCAGGTGCCCGCCCAGCCGGCGCTGCGGGAGCGGGCCTTCCAGATCCAGAACGACAACATGCTGCTGGACCACTACCCGGGCGCGATCGGCGGCAAGACCGGCTTCACGGACGTGGCCCGGCACACGTACGTCGGCGCGGCAGAGCGCGGTGGGCGCCGGCTGGTGGTGACGCTGCTCGGCGCGGAGATCCCCACCCAACGCGGGTGGCAGCAGGGCGCGGCGCTGCTGGACTGGGGGTTCGGGCTGCCCCGGGACGCGGCGGTCGGGCGGCTGGTGGAGCCCGGTGAGCTGGACCGGTCCGCGGCGCCCCCGGCCGGGGCGGCGTCGGCCCTGGCCGGGCACGCCGACCTGGGTGGCGGCGCGGCGGCCCCCGCCAAGCGCCCGGGCACGGGCCTGTCGATCGCGGTGGGCGCGGTGCTGGTGGCCGGGGGAGTGGTGCTGTTGGCACGCCGTCGCCGGCACGCCGCGGCGGTGGCGTCGACAGGCACCGTCCTGCGGGGGGCGAAAATTCCGGAAGGTGACTGAAACGCCCGGTCCGGGCTAGCCGCCGGTCGGGCCCGCGGTGCTGTCCCGCACCACCAACTCGGTGGCCAACTCGATCCGAGGCGACTCGATCTCCTCGCCCTGCGCCAGGCGCAACACGGTACGGGCGGCGAGCCGCCCCATCTCCACGAGCGGCTGGCGCACCGTGGTCAGCGGCGGCGAGGCCCACCGGGCCTCCGGCAGGTCGTCGAAGCCGACCACGGAGACGTCGTCCGCGACCCGCAGGCCGCGCCGGCGTACCGCCTCGTAGACCCCGAACGCCATCTGGTCGCTTGCCGCGAAGATGGCGGTGGGCGGGTCGTCGAGGTCGAGCAGCGCGCTGCCGGCCGTGTAGCCGGCGGCGTGGTAGAAGTCGCCGGGGTGGACCAGCCGGTCGTCGGCCGGCACGCCGGCGGCGGCCAGCGCGGCCCGGTAGCCGTCCAGCCGGGCCCGGCTGCACAGCAGGTGCGGCGGGCCGGCGACGAAGCCGATCCGCTGGTGCCCCAGCTTCAGCAGGTGCTCGGTGGCGGACAGGCCGCCGGTCCAGTTGGTGGCGCCGATCGCCGGCACGTCCGTCCCGGCCACCCCGGCGTCCGGGTCGACCACCACCACCGGCACGTTGAGCCGGCGCAGTTGCGCCTGCACCGCCGGACTCAGGTGCGAGGTCACCACGATCACGCCGTCGGAGGCGCGGGCGCGCAGGTTGTGCAGCCACTGCCGGGTCGAGCTGGACTCGCGGTGGACGGCCGAGACGACCACACCGACCCCGGCGGCATGGCCGACGTCCTCCACCCCACGGATGATCTCCACCGCCCAGGGGCTGTCCAGGTCGTTGAAGACGAGGTCGACCAGGTCCGCCCGGCGCACCGTGCGGCTGCCCCGACGCCGGTAGCCGTGGTGCCGCAGCAGCTCCTCGACCCGTTCCCGGGTGTCCGGGGCGACGTCGGACCGCCCGTTGAGGACCCGCGACACGGTAGGCACGGAGACGCCCGCCTCCCGTGCGATCGCGGTGATGGTCACCCTGCGCTCGTCGTCCCCGCTCACCCGTGTTCCCTTCGCCGGCAGCCGGAACCGACCGGAAAGCCGTCCCGCCCCACCGACATCTTGCCGTACGGCGAGGGCTTGACGACAGATCGACCCGGTCCTAGCGTTCGCACAAGTTGCGGAAACCTTCCGGAAATGCGTCGACCGCCCCGCGTCGACGTGCCGCCGCCGACCGACGAGGAACCTCCAGGCGTGTTCACCGACCTGTCCGAGGCGGAACTCCGCCAGCACCGCAGCGACCTGCAAGAACCGCCGGACTTCGACGACTTCTGGGCCGAGACGCTGGCCGAGGCGCGCTCCTGCGGCGACCCGGTGGCGGCGACCCCGCTGTCCACCCCGCTGACCGGGGTGGACGTCTTCGACGTGACGTTCCCCGGGTTCGCCGGCCAGCCGGTCCGGGCCTGGCTACGGGTGCCCCGCGGCGCGTCCGAGCCGCTGCCGACCGTCGTGCAGTACGTGGGCTACGGCGGCGGACGCGGCCACCCGCTGGAGAACCTGCTCTGGTCGGCCGCCGGTTTCGCCCACCTCCAGATGGACACCCGTGGCCAGGGCTCGGGATGGAGCCGCGGCGACACGCCCGACATCGCGGCGGCCGGGCCGCAAGCCCCCGGGATGGCCACCCGGGGCGTGGAGGAACCGCGCCGCTACTACTACCGGCGTTTCCTCACCGACGCCGTCCGGGCCGTCGACGCCGTCCGCGAGCTGCCGGCCGTCGACCCGGCCCGGGTCGCCGTGCTCGGCCACAGCCAGGGTGGCGCCGCCGCGCTCGCCGCCGCCGCGCTGGCGACGCAGGTACGGGCGGCGGTGGTGCACGTGCCGTTCCTCTGCGACATCCCGCGCGCCGTGACGATCACCGACGCGGCCCCGTTCCGGGAGATCCGGGACTACCTGGCGGTGCACCGGGACCGGGAGGAACAGGTCCTGCGCACGCTCTCCTACGTCGACGGCGTCGCCTTCGCCCGGCGCGCCGCCGTGCCGGCCCGATTCTCCGTCGCGTTGATGGACGAGATCGTCCCGCCGTCCACGGTCTACGCCGCCTACCACGACTATCGCGGGGAGAAGGACCTGACGGTGTGGCGGTTCAACGGCCACGAGGCCGGCGGCATCGACGACGACGCCGCCGCGGTCGACTTCCTCCGCGCGACGCTGGAGGTGTAAGGCGGGGGCCCTTGTTAACAGACGTCTGTTAACAAGGGCCCCCGCCTCACCCCGTGGTAGACACGGCAGGGTGCGCGGACGTACGGCAGCGGTCCTGGTCGTGGTGGTCGCGGCCCTCGCCGCCGCCTGCCAGCGGCCGGCGCCGCGACCGGCGCCCACGCCGACCCCGACCGGCCCCCGCGCCCCGGCGGACGTCGTCGACCTGGCCACCGTCGACCCGAGCATCCGCACCGACATCAGGTACGCCACCGCGCACAACTTCGTCGGTCGGCCGATCGACGGCTACCCGGAGCCGCTCTGCCTGCTCACCCGTCGGGCCGCCGAGGCGCTGCACCGGGTGCAGGCCGCCGCGCTCGCCCGGGACCGCAGCCTTAAGGTGTACGACTGCTACCGCCCACAGCGGGCGGTGGACGAGTTCGTCGCCTGGGCGAAGCGCCCCGACGAGCAGCAGATGAAGGCGGAGTTCTATCCCGACCTGCCGAAGGACCGGCTCTTCGCCGACGGCTACCTCGGCGCGCCCACGGCGCACAGCCGGGCCAGCACGCTCGACCTGACGCTCGTCCCGGTGCCCACCCCCGGGCAGCCCGACTACACCCCCGGCCAGCCCCTGCGGCCCTGCACCGCCCCGGCCGGCGACCGTTTCGCCGACGACTCGGTCGACATGGGCACCGGCTTCGACTGCTTCGATCCCCGGGCGCACACCGCCGACGTACGGGTCATCGGCGCCGCCCGCGCGAACCGCGAGCTGCTCCGGGAGTTGATGACCGGGGAGGGGTTCGAGAACTACCCGCGCGAGTGGTGGCACTACCGGTACGTGGACGAGCCGTACCCGGACACCTGGTTCGACTTCCCAGTGGCCCGCTCGTCGTTGCGGTGACGGGGGTAACCTCATGATCCACACCGGTCGGACGGCAGGTGACCGCCACCCCGCGCGGGTGTCGGGCGCCCGGTGACCGACACCCGCGCGGAAGGATGCCTGTGGAGACCGAACGGATCGGCCCGCCGCTGCTGGCCGGCGAGCGGGAGACGCTGCGCGCGTTCCTCGACTTCCACCGGGCCACGCTGGCCCTCAAGTGCGAGGGCCTGACCGACGAGCAGTTGCGCCGGCAGTCCTCGCCGCCGTCGACGCTGTCCCTGCTCGGCCTGGTCCGGCACATGGCGGAGGTGGAACGCACCTGGTTCCGGCGCGTCATCAACGCCGAGGACATCCCGCTGGTCTGGTCCGACACCGGTGACTTCCAGGCCGCGTACGACGCGGCCGACGCCGACCGCGCGGAGGCGTTCGAGGCGTGGCGACGGGAGGTCGAGCACGCCCGGCGGATCGAGCGGGCGGCCGAGTCGCTCGACGTGACCGGCCACCAGGCCCGCTGGGGCGAGGACGTCTCGCTGCGCCTGGTGATGGTGCACATGCTGCACGAGTACGCCCGGCACAACGGCCACGCCGACCTCCTCCGCGAGGCCCTCGACGGCACCGTCGGGGTGTAAGGCGGGGGCCCCGGTTAACGCCTGCGGTAGAGGAGGGGCCCCTTTTTAACATGTCGATCATGGACGCGTGGGACCGAGGTCCCGCGCGCCGGGTCCTCCGGCCCTGCCACCCGCCCGCTCCGGCGAGAAGCGTGGGGGTTGACAAACGGCGTGAGGAGGAGCCATGAAGGCTCTCGTGTACGGCGGTCCGGGCGAGAAGTCCTGGTCCGAGATCGCGGATCCCACCATCGCCGGCCCCCGGGACGCGATTGTCCGGGTCGACGCGGCCACCATCTGCGGGACCGATCTGCACATCCTCGGCGGGGACGTGCCCGAGGTCCAGCCGGGCCGGGTGCTCGGCCACGAGGCGGTCGGCACGGTCGTGGCGGTCGGTGACGGGGTCGCCAACCTCGTCCCGGGCGATCGGGTCCTCGCCTCCTGCATCTCCGCGTGCGGCGTGTGCCGTTACTGCCGGGACGGCGTGTACGGGCAGTGCCTCGGCGGCGGCGGATGGATTCTCGGGCACACCGTCGACGGCGTGCAGGCCGAGTACGCCCGGATCCCGTTCGCCGACCTGTCCTCGTACCGTCTGCCGGAGAGCATCTCCGACGAGGCGGCCGTGCTGCTGGCCGACATCCTGCCCACCGCGTACGAGGTCGGCGTGCTCAACGGCGGGGTGCGCCCCGGCGACACCGTGGTGGTGGTCGGCGCCGGCCCGATCGGCCTGGCCGCGATCCAGACCGCGCGGCTCTTCTCGCCGACCCACGTGGTCGCCGTGGACAAGGCGCAGAGCCGGCTCGACGCGGCGAAGCGGTTCGGCGCCGACCTGACCGTGCTCGCCGACGACGACCCGCTCGAAGCGGTCCGCTCGGTCACCGGCGGGCTCGGCGCGGACGTGGCGATCGAGGCGGTCGGCGTGCCTGCCACCTTCGAGCTGTGCGCCACGCTGGTCCGCCCCGGCGGCCGGGTTGCCAACGTCGGCGTGCACGGCGCCCCGGCGACACTGCACCTGGAGCGGCTCTGGATCCGCGACGTCACCATCACCACCGGCCTGGTGGACACCCGCACCACGCCGAAGCTGCTGGACATGCTGGTCGCCGGTCAGCTCGACACCGCGCACATGGTGACCCACCGGTACACGCTGGACCGGATCATCGAGGCGTACGACGTGTTCGCCCGGCCGGCCGAGACCGGCGCGCTCAAGGTGGCGCTCACCCGTTGAGGGGTGTTAAGCGGGGCCCCCGCCTTACACCCGCAGCGGCAGCCAGGCCAACACGTCGGCGATACGCGCGTCCCAGTACGCCCAGTCGTGGTCGCCCGGACCGAAGTCGACGGTGACCGGCCGACCGAGCCGCCGCGCGGTGTCGACGAACAGGACGTTGTCGTCGTGGAGGAAGTCCTCGGTGCCGCACGCGACGTAGAGCGCCGGCAGGTCGTCGCCGGCCCGTTCCAGCAGCGCCACGGTGTCGTCCTCGTCGGGCGGGGTGCGGTCGCCCCAGACGGTGTGCCAGACCGCCGGGTCGAGCGGGCTGGTCGGGTGGTGACGTCGACGCACCACGTCGAGCGCGCCGGAGAGGCTGGCCGCCGCGGCGAACCGGTCGGGGTGGCGCAGCGCCCACTTCATCGCGCCGTAGCCGCCCATCGACAGACCGGCGACGAACGTGTCCTCCCGGCGGGTCGACAGGCGGAAGAACGACCGGCACACCTCGGGCAGTTCCTCGCTGAGGAACGTCCAGTATCTGTTGCCGTGCTCCTCGTCGCGGTAGAAGCTCCGCTGCACCTGCGGCATCACCACGGCCAGGCCGAGCGGGGCGACGTAGCGTTCGATCGACGAGCGCCGGGTCCACGCCGTGTCGTCGTCGGTCAGGCCGTGCAGCAGGTAGAGCACCGGCGGTTCGCCGTCACCGACAGCCCCGGCCATGCCGATCCCGGCCGTGCCGCGGTCGGGCAGCAGCACGGTCATCGAGGTGCCCATGCCGAGCGCCTGGGAGAAGAAGTCACAGCGGATCCGGGCCATGAGCCGGCAGCGTACCCCCGGTCCCGATGGAGGCCGGATGCACCGTTCCTATTGCCGCGGGCCGTCCCGGCGGGTCAGGATGGCCTTGCGTGCCGGAAACGTGTTCGTAACCTGCGCGCTGCTGGTCTCTGTCACGAGGAAGTGGGAGTCAGGCATGAGCGACGTCTCGGCGGCACTGGGTGTGCGCCTCTACCCGGATCTGGTCGAGCCCGGCGGCCTGGCCCCCGCGCTCGCGCGGACCGCGACCGCGCACCGGCTCGACGTCGGCCAGGTCAGCGCTCCCGAGCAGGGCCGCAGCCGGTTCACCTGCGCCGAGTTGACCTCCGGCCGGGGGGTGGTCTGCGTCAGCCTCGGCGCCCAGGCCCGCTACTTCATGATCGACCTGCGGATCGACGGCGAGGTCCAGGCCCGCGGCGACGCCACCGACCTGCTCCAGGTCGCGCAGGTGGCCGACGCCTGGCGGGCCGGCGCCACGGTCGCCGAGCTCACCGCGCGGTTCCCGTTCATGGAGCAGATGAAGCGCCACCCGGTCGCCCAGGCCGGCTAGGGACGCGGAGCGTCCGTGGTCGCCCGGGCGACCACGCACGCAGCCGGCGCCGGTCACGCCTGACCGGCCCGCCGGGTGAGGCCGATCGCCGTCGTCAGGTGCGACACGCCGGCCGGTGCCGGGCCGCCGCGCGCCACCTCGCCGATCACGGTACGCGCCAGCGGTCGCATCCGGACCTCCTCCGGCGCGATCCGGTCGGCCTCGGTCAGGGTGCGGCCCGCCCGGAGCAGGTCACCGATCTGGAGGTACGCCCGCGCGGCGTCGACCAGGTGCGCGGCCCGGTGCTCGACGGGCAACCGCCGCCAGCCGTCCGTCCCGATGACCGCCTCGTGCCGGGCGACCGCCTCGCCGCCGTCACCGAGTTCGACCGCCGCCGCCACGTGCGCCACCTGCACGGTCGCCGGCCCGAACCCACCGAGGTGCAGGTCGTGGCGGTCGTCGACCCGCCCGGCGATCTCGGCGGCCAGCCCGAGCCACTCCGCGGCGCTGTGCGCGTCGCCGCAGGACGCTGCCGCGAGAGCCGCCTCGACCCAGAGTGTCCCGCCGAGCGTCGGCCCCGCCGACGACCGGTCGTGCGCCGCGGCGATCCGGTTCGCGGCGGCGATCGTCACCATCGTCGCCAACCGCCCGCGCCCCGTGGCCCGTAGCGCCTGGCCCAGCGGCACCGCCGCGACCGCGGTCCATCCCGGGTCACCGGCGGCCACCGCCACGGCCCGGTCGGCCGCCAGCCACGCCACGTCCGGCTCGCCCAGCTTCACCAGCACCGACGCCGTGATCCGGTAGACCCGCACCAGCAGACCGGTCGTGCCGTGCCCGCCACCGGCGGCGTGCGCGCGTCGCGCGGCGTCGAGCAGGTCGGGCACCAGCCGCATCACCTGCGCATGACGTGCGTGCTGGTACGCCGACCACGCGTGCTCCACCCGCCGGCCCAGGTCGGGCGTCGGCGCCGCGGATCCGGTCGCGGCCGGCGGCAGGTCGTAGCGCGCCAGCGCGGCCCGCAGGCCGTCCACGCCCTCGACGTCGACGCTGCCCGCCGGCCGCGACTCCCGACCCACAAGCGTCGCCGGTTCCACCCGCAGCACCCTGGCCACGTCCTGGATGACGGAGAACCGATCGAGGCTACGCACACCACGCTCGACCTTGTCGACCCAGCTCTTCGACTTGCCCAGCCGGTCGGCGAGCATCTGCTGGGTCATCCGACGCCGGACCCGCCACTGTGCGACCCGCCGGCCGACCGGCACCTCACCGCTGGTCACGACGCCGCCGGTCGGGCACCGCGGTGGTCGTCTCCTCGACCGGTATCCGGTCCGCCTCGGCCTGAGCGAGGAGCCGTTGTCGCGCCGCCTCCCGCTCGGCCTCCTGAATCTGCTCGCTCCGGCTCACCGTCGGCTTGTCACCACGCTTACGCATACCCACCTCCGTTGTTGGAGGGTGTCGGCGGGTTCGTGAAGGACCGTCACCGTCACCCTCGACGATGGACACGGTTTGTGGTGGAAGTGGCGCTCTTCCGACAAGCCGGCCATGAGGTCAGCATCCAGCGATTGAGCGACGACGGTCGAGAACCAACGCGTCCGCTACCGACGTGCGGACAATGCGCGGACGGCGGCCTCAGCCTGATCGACGAGGGCGGTCGTGCGGGTGACCCGTCCGAGGCTCTCGGCCCGTTCATAGATGGCGAACGCCTCGTCCACGTCGCCGGTGTCCGCGAGCGCCGCTGCGAGACGCAGGAGGTAGGGGCCGGTCCACGCCGCGCCGCACGACTCCGCCGGCAGCCCGGTCAGCCCGCGCCGCAAGTGTTCGATCGCGTCCGCATTCCAGCCGAGGAGCCGGTAGGCGAGACCACGCTGCATGGCCAGATAGGCGGACGAGTGGAAGTAGATCCACGGCGGTTCACGGTCGGGTGCCTGGCTGGCCGTCTGGCTCAGTTCGACGGCTCTGTCGAGCAGATCCGTGACGGCGCTCGTGTCGCCGATGAGGGCGTGACCACGGGCTTGCTGCTGCGTCGCGATGGCCCGTACGCCGGGACTCGCGGATTGTCGGGCCGCTGCGGCGGACAGGTCGATCATCGCCTCCGCGCGGCGTTCCGACCAGGCCAGATGCCCACGCATGCTCAGGACGGTGGCGGTCATGTCCGGGTTTCCGGCTTCCGTGCCCCACTCCAGCGCGACGCCGTACCACCGGCCGGCGAGACGGCCTCTGTCGCTCGCGGCGTACAACCAGCCGCCGAACTGGGCCCACTGCGCGGCGACGTCGACGACCTGCGACCGGAGCGCGCCGGCGGTCTCGGCCACCAGCGTGCTCACCATGTCCAGTTGGGCGCGAACCGTCGGCAGCAGCGACGTGGCGCCCAGGTTGTCTTCGAGCCGGCGGTGTGCGGCGAGCGAATCGACCAACGCGTGCAGCGTGGCGGCATCGATCCGGCGAGGATGGCGGGTGACGTAGGCCCACCTTTCCGGATCGGCCGGTGGAGGTGCCGGACGCAGCATGCTCGACAGAAGGCCGTTGGTGTCGAGCGTCGCGTCGAGACGGCCGGCCAGGTCGACGGTCGGCTGGCGTCGCCCTGTCTCCAAGTCGTGCAGGTGCCCCCGGCTGGACAGAACGAGCGGGGCGAGTTGTCGCAGCGAGAGGCCCGCCGCCGTGCGGAGCCGACGCAGCTCGGCACCGAACCGACCATCGATGACGGGTGGCATGACCGGCGATCCTCATCTCCACGGATGCGGGCGCACGCCCGCTGGACCGATGTCGGGCTACCACTTCGGACGGTACACCCGATCCGGCTTCCGCAGGTGTCACCACGCGTACGGAGAGCAACTCGCGCTGCTTCGTGGTGCGATCAGGGCTGGGGAATATCGCGTTGCTGTCTCCGTTGCGGCGCCCGTACCGTGATCGGGCAACGTCAGCCCGATCCACCCGGGGGAGCCCACCGTGTCGCAGCAGAATCGCACCCGAGCCGAGCGGCCCGCGCCGCGCGCCGGTGCCCTGCTCTCCACACCGGGTGCCGGCCGTCGCCGAGACCGATCGTGGCGCTACGACGTCCGGGAGTTGCTTCCATCGGCGGGCGGACGAACGACCGCGTAGGTTCGAAGCCGCGGCGTCCGATCCACGGTCACCGGGTGCAGTTGACGAGCGCCCGCACCTGGTAGAGGCCCGGCCACGGCTGCGTCGCGAAGTTCCCGCCGGGGCTGCACTGCGTGGCCGGATCGAATCCGTCCGCGCTGGCCTGGGCCCACGCGTCGTTCGTGGCGTAGTAGAGCGCGGTGAAGTAGTTGTTGTTCAACCCGAGACCCACGTAGGACCTGGTTTCGGCGGCCTGGGCCGGGCCACCGACCAGGATGCTTGCGGACACCGCCCCGGCCAGCACCGTGGCTGCGGCGATCCGACGAAGTGCGGGCATGCGGGCTCCTCCTGCTCGATCCGACGCCCGGGCCTGACAGACACATAGACGCATTGACAAGCCTGCCCCGCGAGCAAGGAGATGACGATGGGTTTCACCCCGCTGGCCGGTACCCGGGCGCCGGTCCGGGTCTGGACCGACCCGTACGCGATCGAGGCGCAGGCGGCCCGGCAGCTGCGCAACATCGGCGCGCTGCCCTGGGTGCAGGGCGTCGCGGTGATGCCGGACGTGCACTTCGGCAAGGGCGCGACCGTCGGCTCGGTCATCGCCATGCGGCAGGCCGTGTCGCCGGCCGCGGTGGGCGTCGACATCGGTTGCGGCATGTCCGCGGTGCGTACCTCGCTCACCGCCGCCGACCTGCCCGACGACCTCGGGCCGCTGCGGTCGGCGATCGAGGCCGCCATCCCGGTGGGCTTCGCGATGCGCGACGACGCGGTCGACCCGCGCCGGGTACGCGGGCTGGAGCAGGCCGGCTGGGACGACTTCTGGCGGCGGTTCGGCACGCTCGACCGGAGGGTGGCGCAGCTCCAGACGCGGGCGCAGCGGCAGCTCGGCACGCTCGGCGGCGGCAACCACTTCATCGAGGTCTGCCTCGAACAGGGTGGCCCGGACGACGGTCGGGTCTGGTTGATGCTGCACTCCGGCTCCCGCAACATCGGCAAGGAGCTGGCCGAGCGGCACATGGCGGTGGCCCGCGGGCTGCCGCACAACACCGACCTGCCCGACCGTGATCTCGCGGTGTTCCTCGCCGGCACGCCGGAGATGGACGCCTACCGGCGGGACCTGTGGTGGGCGCAGGAGTACGCGCGGCGCAACCGGGCGGTCATGCTGGCCGTGCTCGGCCAGGTGGTCCGGGAGGCGTTCCCGCAGGTCGGCTACGACGAGGCGATCTCGTGCCACCACAACTACGTGGCCGAGGAGCGCTATGACGGGGTGGACGTGCTGGTGACCCGGAAGGGCGCGATCCGGGCCGGCGCGGGCGACCTGGGCATCATCCCGGGCTCGATGGGCACCGGCTCGTACATCGTGCGGGGGCGGGGGAACGTCGACGCGTACTGCTCGGCGTCGCACGGCGCGGGGCGGCGGATGTCGCGGGGGCAGGCGAAGCGGACGTACAGCACCGCTGACCTGGCCGTGCAGACGGCCGGCGTGGAGTGCCGCAAGGACGCCGGGGTGGTCGACGAGATCCCCGGCGCCTACAAGGACATCACCGAGGTGATGGCCCAGCAGGAGGACCTGGTCGAGGTGGTCGTCCACCTCAAGCAGGTGGTCTGCGTGAAGGGCTGAGGCAGGGCCGGCGTCTCCGGGCGCCGGCCCTACCGTTCCTCTTCCTCCTCGTCGACCCATTCGAGCAGGTCGCCCGGTTGGCAGTCGAGGACCCGGCACATGGCCTCCAGGGTGCTGAATCGAACGGCCTTGGCGCGGCCGTTCTTCAACACGGCGACGTTTGCCGGGGTGAGCCCGACGCGTTCGGCGAACTCACCGACGCTCATCTTGCGCTTGGCCAGCTCGACGTCGATGCGCACGACGATGGGCATCAGATCACCGCTTCCATGTCGGTGCGCAGCGTGGTGGCCTGCCGCAGCAGCGCGCGCATCACGACCATCAGCAGGCCGAGCACGGTGACCCCGGTGGTGAGCAGGAAGAGCAGCAGCGGCAGGCCGGGGTCGTTCGCGTTGAAGCCGACCCAGAGGAAGACGCCGACGAGCGTCACCCAGGCGGCGGCGACGGCCCAGACGATGCCGTCGACCCAGGCCAGGGACGCCTCGGTGAAGATGCGGTCCCGCTTGACCAGGGTGAGCAACTGCCAGGTGCACACGATCACCACCTGGACGCAGAGCACCCAGAACACCGTGATCGCGGTGGCGGGCCAGCGCAGGTACACGTCGTCCGGGTTCTCCCGGGCCATGTACGCGAACTGCCCGGGCAGCGACATGGTCTGGAACAGCAGCAGGATGCCGAACAGCAGGACGAGGAAGGCGCGGAGTGCCATTACCGCGCGCTCAGTAGTCACCATATATCGACTATCGCTCGTAACCTATCGAAAGTCAATCGGTTCGGTTGAGGCGCACTCAGCCGTACACCGGGTGTTCGGCCTGGAAGGCCAGCCGGTGGTCGGCGCCGGCGGCCAGTTCGGCGAGCACGTCGTCGAGGTCCAGGAACGTCTGCCACGGCTCCTGCCCGGTGATGCCGGCGAGCCGGTCCACCACGAGCTGCTCCAAATCGGTGACCCGGCGGCCCTTCCACACCTTGTCGGCGAGGCTGACCAGCAGGTCCTCCAACTGCACGCCGGGGGCGTGCCAGGCGGCGTGGGTGGCGGCGAAACGGGCCCGCTCCTCGGGTACGCCGAAGCGCAGCAGCAACTGGTAGCCGGCCTCCTCGTGCGCCGAGCCGGGGCCGGTCAGCTCGGCCGGATGCTCGACCTTGCCGAGGTCGTGCACGGCGGCGCCGAACAGCACCGCCTGCCGGTCGAACGGCACCGCCCCGAAGCGCTCGGCGAACGCGGCGGTGAGGTGCCAGGCGACGTCGTGCACCAGCCGCAGGTGCGCGCCGAGCCGGGGCGGCGCGTCCAGGGCGGCCAGCAGCTCGACGGCCACGCCGGGCAGCGGGAGCAGCGGCGGGTCACCCGGCTCGGTCAGGGCCCGGTGCAGCGCGTCTAAGGTCACCGGGGCGAGGGTACCCGGCGGCGTGCGGCTCACCACCTGTGGTGACCGAGTGGCCGACGGTGAACGGTCCACTCATCCGATCCCGCCGCGATCGTCCGGTCAGGAGGGTGAAGCGACACCTATCACGGGGGAGACCGCATGACCGGAATGAATCGTCGTACGCTGCTGCGCGCCGCCACACTGACCGGCGCCGCCGCCGCGACCGGGCTGGCCGGCGGACTCGTCGCCGCCACGTCCGCCTCCGCCGCCACGACCGCCGCCACGACCGCCGCCACGTCCGCCGCCGCGGGCGTCAACGGGCCGTGGCTGGTGAGCGTCGGCTGGGGCGTGCTCCAGGTCGACCCGGGCCGCACCACCCCGCGGGGGTTGCTCGACGACGGCGACAACGCCAAGGCGTCACCCGACGGCCGGTACGTGGCCTGGGTGAACACCGCCCGCTCCGGCGACGGCACGCTGGAGCCGTACGTCGCGGTGTACGACCGGGTCACCGGGCAGCGGCGCACGCTGCTCGCCGACCCGTTCGGTGTGCACTACGGCGCCCCGACCTGGTCGCCGGACGGGAAGGAGATCGCCCTGGTCACCGGGGCGCAGGAGGACACGCTGATCGCCGTGGACGTGGCCACCGGCGCCACCCGCGTGCTGGTGCAGGGGCACTCCATGCGGGACCCGGACTGGTCCCGCGACGGCTCGATGATCGTCATGCAGTGGCGCAGCCGGTCCGAGGGCCTGCAGCTGCGGGTGCTGGAGGTGGCGACCGGCACCGTGCGGCGGCTCTACGCGCCGCAGGCGGGGGAGCGGATCAACAGCCCGGTGTTCACCCCCGACTCCCAGCGCGTGGTGTTCTGCACCACCCGCTGGTATCCCGACCTGCCGGTCAACAACCAGTCGCTGGCGTCGGTGCGGCTCGGCGGCACCGGCCTGAAGCAGCTCACCGACGAACCGCGGTTCTACCTGTCGCCGGTGTTCTCCCCGGACGGGCGTTACTGCGCCGCGCTGTCCATCCCGCCGGAGAACGAGTACCCCGACGGCGGCAACATCATCGTCTCCACCAGCGGCTTCGGCGAGCCGTGGTGGGTCCCCGGCGACGAGTACGACGACAGCTCCCGGCTGGACTGGGCGCGGGCGATCTGACGTACCCCATCGACGCGGCGGCCGGACGACCGGCCGCCGCGTCGGCGTGCTCCCGGGGTGGTGTGCACGCCAGCGGCGGTGATGGTGCGAGGCTTGGGGCGGACGCCGCCAACGGGGCCGGCGACCGCCGTGGGAGGTGTGATGGCCGAGCCGCCGACCGGGGCGTCCGCGCACCGCGCGCAGGCGCACGGCCGGCACGCCAACCACCGCAGCTACCACGACGGCGCGCAGGTCGACGGGTACGTCGACGACCCGTACCACCGGGTGCGCCGGGGCGTCGCGGCCCGGTTGGTGGCCGACGGGGTGACCGGCGGCGGGCCGGTGCTGGAGTTGGGCTGCGGGCCGCGCGCCATGCTCGACCCGGCCGCGCTGTCCGGCCCGCTCGTGCTCGCCGACATGGCCGAGACGGCGCTGGGCACGGCCCGGCGGGCGGCCGGCGGCCCGGCGCTGCCGGTCTGCCTGGACGCCACCCGCGGGCTGCCGTTCCGGGCGGGCAGCTTCGCCGGGTTGCTCGCCGGTGAGCTGATCGAGCACGTCTACGACCCGCTGGCGCTGCTGCGGGAGTGTCACCGGGTGCTGGCCCCGGACGGCCTGCTGGTGCTCACCACGCCGAACCTGGCCCCGGCGCAGGACCGGTTGGCGTTCCTCGCCGGGCGGGCACCGCGCCAGGTCGACCCGCTGCACCCCTACCTGTGGCTGCACATCCGCCCGTTCACCGCGTCGCTGCTGCGTCGGGCCTTGCGTCGGGCCGGGTTCACCCCGCTGGCGATGCGCTCCAACGAGGTCGGCTGGCGGCTGCCGGGCGGGCGGTGGGTCTCCTCGCGGTGGCTGGCCCGGGTGGCCCCCGGGCTCGGCGGATCGCTGATCTGCGCGGCCCGGCGGCGTGCCGCGCCGCCACCGCCCGGAAACAGCGCGTGATTACGCATTGACAAAGGGCTATCATGGAGGCTCTGTCGTGGACCGGGGGATGTCATGGCGCGCCTGCTCGGTTGGGTCGTCAGCAGTCTCGACGCGTTCATCGGTCTGGTGCTGGCGGTCACGGTGGCCGTCCTCGGCCTGACCAACACGGTCGGCCAGGACGTGGTCAACAGCGCCATCCTGCTGGTCCTCGCCCTGCTCGCGCAGGCGGTGCTGCGTGACCGGCTGCGCCGTCGCACCGCCGAGCAGGAGGTCCGTCAGGTCATCGTGGACACCCGGGAGCGGCTCACCGCCCTGGCGCCGTCGATGCGGGAGCTGACCGGCCCGGAGGGCACCCTGAGCCGGGCCCGGGAGGCGATCCACAGCTCGTCGATGGTGCGCGTGCTGCACGGCAGCGAGGTCGGCCAGGCGCTCGACGAGGCACGTCAGCACACCGACAGGTGGGACTTCAAGGGCGGCACCGGCACCTACCTCCGCGCGGTCACGCTGCCGGAGTGCGTGAAGCACGCCCGCCGCCGCAACGCCACCCTCACCCTCGCCGTCGAGATCATCGACCCGACCGACGAGGAGGTCTGCGAGCGGTACGCGCGGTTCCGGCGCAGCCTGGAGTCGGGCGAGTCGGCGAAACCGGTCGAGCCGTGGACGGTCGACCGCACCCGCAAGGAGTCGTACGCGACGGTGCTCGCCGCCTGCTGGCACCTGCAACGGTCCGGCCTGCTCACGGTCGACATCCGGCTCTCCGCCCAGATGACCACGTTCCGCTACGACCTCTCGTCCTCCTGCGTGGTCATCACCCAGGAGAACCCGCAGACGCCGGCGCTGCGGATCGACCGCGGTGAGGTCTACTACAACCGGTTCAACATCGAGCTGGACTACAGCCGCCGGCAGAGCCGGCGGGTGCCGGTCGAGTCGGCCGGCCAGGTCAGGCTCGACGACGAGCCGTCGGTCGAGCAGGTCCGCCGGCTGTTCACCGCGCTCGGGCTGACGCTGCCCCGGTCGTTCGGCGACCGGGAGGTGGCCGACGTCGTGCGCAAGGCCCTCCAGGCGAGGAACCCGTACGCATGACCAGCTACGCCGAACTGGCACGGGAGATCGACCGGGGCACCCGGCCGGAGTTGCTGCGCGGCTGGGTGCTTGAGGTGCTCGGCGACGTCGCCGACGGGCGACGGCCGCTGCGCGCGGTCCGGCACCCGCTCGGTTTCACCTGCCTGCCGGTGGAGCGCGACGGCCCGGACGGGATCTGCGTGCACGCCTGGCCGGCCGAGCCGCCGCCGGTGCGCCCCACCACCTCGGCCGTGCACTCGCACAGCTGGGACCTGCTCAGCCACGTGCTGCACGGCTCGGTCCGCAACGAGCTGATCGACGTCACCGACGCGCCCGCCGACCCGTCCTGGCGCGTCTACGAGGTGCACAGCCTCGGCGAGGTGGACGAGGTGGCGGCCACCGACCGGCTGGTCACCGCCATGACCGCGACCGTGGAGACGCACACGACCGGCGCCTCGTACGCGCTGCGCGCCGGCGGGTTCCACACCTCCGAGGTCACCCCCGGCGCGCCGGCGGTGACCGTGGCGCTCGGCCGGACCACCCCCGGCGCGTGCGACCTGAGCCTCGGCGCGGTGGACGGGCGCAGCCACCGCGTACGCCGGGACCGCTGCGACGCGGCGGAGACCGCGCGGATGGCGCGGCAGATCGCGCGACTTGTGGCACGGGGCTGACTGGCTGGAGGAGCCATGGACGTGGAGCCGAACAGAGGCGGACCCGACCTGCGCGACGCGCACCGGTTCGCGGTGCAGGCGGCCCGGGCGGCCGGCCGGTTGCTGCGCGGGGGCCTGCGCGGGGAGGTGCACGCCCGGGCCAAGGACGACTCCGGTGACCTGGTCACCGACCTCGACCTGGCCGCCGAGCGGCTGATCGTCGACCGGATCCGGGCCCGCTGGCCGGCACACGGGGTGATCGCCGAGGAGGGTGGCGAGTACGCGCCGGACACCGCCTGGGCGTGGCTCGTGGACCCGCTCGACGGCACCAACAACGTGGCGATCGGGCTTCCGGCCTACGTGGTGGGCATCGCCCTGTGCCGGGACGGTTCACCGGTGCTCGGCGTGGTGCACGACCCGGTCGCCGGCCGGACCTGGTCCGCGGTGCGTGGCCGGGGCGCGTTCGTGCACGGTGCCGACGCGGTGGGCCGACCGCTGCGCGCCGCGCGCCGGGAGGTGCCGGCCGCGCCGGTGCTGGCCTGGACCCAGGGGCACGGGGTACGCCGGGACGACAGCACCGCCCGGGCGTTGAAGGTCGTCCTCGACAGCACCGCCCGCCGGGTGCTGCAACTGTGGGCGCCGCTGCTGTCCTGGGTGATGCTGGCCCGGGGCGACATCGACGGCATCGTCGGCTACCACCCCGAAGCGGTCGACCTGCCGGCCGGGATGTTGCTGGCCGCCGAGGCCGGGATGGCCGTGCGCGCGCTCGACGGCGGCACGTTCGACGACAGGTACGGCACCCCGGCGGACCGGCGCAGTTTCGTGGCCGGCCCGCCGGAGACGATCGACCGGCTGGTCAAGCTGGTCACCGCGGCGCAGTGGATCGAACCGCAGGTGCGCCGCCTCACCCCGGTCAGTCTCGGCTCGGTCGGCTGGTGAGCTGACCGCCCGGCCGGGGCAGCCGCTCGGCCAGGAAGTCGTCCCAGGTCCGTACGCCCCGGGTCGCGCCCGGCCGGGCCAGGTTCGCCCCGTCGCGGTAGGCCCGTCCGGCCCTGCCGGGCAGGCGCACCGGCAGCCGCAGCCGGCGCCGCCCGGTGGCAGCCAGATAGCCGGCCAGCAGGTCGTCGAGGCCGAGCGTGGCCGGCCCGGCCAGGTCGGGCGCCAGCCCGGCCGGCGCGCCGAGCGTCAGTGCCACCAGCCGCGCGGCTACCTCGGCGGCGTCGACGGGTTGCAGCCGCAGGCCGCCGGGGACCGGCACCACCGGCAGCTTCGCCATCGCGGTCAGCATGGTCAGCACCAGGTCGTGGACCTGCGCGGCCCGCAGCACCGTCCACGGCAGGCCGGAGTCGACGACGGCCCGCTCGGCGTCGAGCTTGGCGCGCAGCCAGGCCAGCGGCACCCGGTCGACGCCGGTCACCGAGATGTGCGCCAGGTGCGTCACCCCGGCCCGCCGCGCGGCGTGGACCAGGTTCGCGGCGGCCCGGTCGTCGCCCTTCGCGCCGCCGGCCAGGTGCAGCACGGTGGCCACACCGTGCAGCGCGGGTTCCAGCTCCGAACCGGTGGTCAGGTCGGCGGTCACGTGGGTGACACCGTCACCCGGCGGGCCGCCGCGTCGGCTGAGCACGCGGACCGGGTGGCCGGCCGCCCGCAGCAGCGGCACGACGTGCCGGCCGAGCGTACCGGTGCCGCCGGTGACCAGAATGGGTGCGTTCATGTCGTCCTCCGGGATCGGTTGCCGTACCCGGTCGACCCCCGGCGCCCCGGCTGTGTGACCGATGTGATCCGGGTCACCAGTCGTCACACGGCGGGGGCGCCGCGGGTCGGGAACGGTGAGCACGAGGAGGCGGCGATGGACGGCGACACCTGGCTGGTGGAACGGTTCGAGCGGGAGCGCCCCCGCCTGCGCGCGGTGGCCTACCGGCTGCTCGGCTCACTGACCGAGGCCGAGGACGCCGTGCAGGAGACCTGGCTGCGGCTGGCCCGCACCGACGCCGACGCGGTCGACAACCTGGACGCCTGGCTGACCACGGTGGTGGCCCGGGTCAGCCTGAACACGCTGCGGTCGCGCGCCGCCCGCCGGGAGGACCCGCTCGACGTACGCCTGCCCGACCCGGTGGTCGAGACGCCGACGCCGGACGTGGACCCCGCGCACGCCGCGGTGCTCGCCGACTCGGTGGGCCTCGCGCTGCTGGTGGTGCTGGACACGCTCAACCCCACCGAGCGGCTCGCGTTCGTGCTGCACGACATGTTCGGGGTGCCGTTCGACGAGATCGGCCCGCTCGTCGACCGCTCACCGGCGGCGGCCCGGCAGCTCGCCAGCCGGGCCCGCCGCCGGGTACGCGGGCAGGCGCCCACGCCCGACCCGGACCTGGCCCGCCAGCGGGCGGTGGTGGACGCCTTCCTGACCGCCGCCCGCGACGGCGACTTCGACGCGCTGATCGAGGTGCTGCACCCGGACGTGGTGCTGCGGTCCGACGGCGGGACCGCCCGCGCCCGGCACACGACCGTGCTCACCGGCGCGCGTGAGGTGGCCGCGCAGGCCACCACGTTCGGCCGGCTCTTCCCGTTCGCCCGGCCGGTGCTCGTCAACGGCGCCGCCGGGGTGCTCGTCAGCGCCGGCGGCCGGCCGCTGTCGGTGATGGCGTTCACGGTCACCGGCGGGCGGATCGCCGCGGTGGACGTGATCGCCGACCCGCACCGGCTGGCCGTGCTCGGCCGCACCGACTGAGCCCTCCGCCTCGGGCTGTTCCGTCGCCCGGTCAGGGCACGACGACCAGGTTGGCCATGTCCACCACCGGCCGGAAGCCCAGCCGGGCGTAGAGCCGGTTCGAGGCCGGGTTCGCCTGGTCGGTGAAGAGGCACACCCGGACGCCCTCGGCGCGCAGCCGGCGACTGACCTCGGCGACCGCGTTGCCGGCCCACCCGCGCCCACGGTGCTCCGGCGGCGTGTAGACCGGGCCCACCCGGGCGACGCCGAACGCCGGCGCGTTCGCGGCGGTGAGATGCACCGGACGGCCCGCCCCGTCGGTCCAGAAGCAGATCCGGCCGCTGCGGATCCAACGCAGCAACTCGCCCCGCTCGGGTGTGGCGTGGGCGCTGGCGCCGCGCGGGCGTCCCGCCTGCTCGTCGGCATCGGCCATGAACGCGTCGAACCAGGCGGTGACCAGGTCCACGTCGTCCGCGCCGGCCACCGCCAGCGCGCCCGGCGCCGGCGTCGGCGGCACGAGTGTGTCCAGTTCGTGCAGCCGGGTGTGCTGGGCGACCTCGACCCGGCCGCCGCCCAGACGCGCCACCTCGGCGGCGCAGTCACGGGCCGCCGGCAGCGCGCCGTTGACCGCCGACACCTTCTCGCCGCGCTCGTGCCAGGTCCGGGCCAGCGCGACCGCCGCCTCCGCCGGCATCGGCAGCAGGAACGGCGGGCGCGGCGGGAACGGCGCGG
This sequence comes from Micromonospora sp. WMMD975, assembly GCF_029581215.1. Taxonomy (NCBI): domain Bacteria; kingdom Bacillati; phylum Actinomycetota; class Actinomycetes; order Micromonosporales; family Micromonosporaceae; genus Micromonospora; species Micromonospora sp. WMMD975. The sequence continues at coordinate 2,519,017 of NZ_CP120739.1, read as the reverse complement.
TCCGCATCCCCGCGCCCACCACCGCGCCGGAGGCGTCCCGGACCACCAGCCACCAGTCGTCCTCCGGCAGTGCGATGCCGTCGGCCCTGCGGGCCGCCATCCGGTGCGCGACGGAGGCGACCACGGTGTTGAGCACCGGGTCGGCGGCCAGGTGGTTGCCGGCGGCGTCCAGGAACTCACCGGGGTCGGCGTGGAAATGCAGGGTGGCGGTCATGCGGGCACGTTAGTTGCTGGCCGCTGCCCGGCCGTAGCCGTTTTTCCGCCCGGCCGGTGTCAGTTGCCGTCCGTCCGAGGCCGGCTCCCGCCCGGCCGGCGCCGCTGGCTCAGGCGGCGGCCAGCTCGGCGAACCAACGGCCGCCCGCCTTGTGCAGGTCCCGCACGGCCAGGCCGGCCGCGGCGGCCGGTCCGTGCACCGCCCGGGTGTCCAGCCGCGCCCAGCCGAAGCTTGGCCCCCGCCGCCGGCCGGACACCACGTGCGCCTCGCCCTGCCAGGCGCCGCTGCCGGGCGGCTCCAACTCCACAAGCACCGCGCCGTCCGGGCGCAGCAACTCCCGGCACCGGCGCAGCAACCGGGCCGGGTCGCCGCCGATGCCGATGTTGCCGTCCAGCAGCACCACGTGCCGCCACCGGCCCTCCGCGGGCAGCGGCCCGAACAGGTCGGCCCGCACCGCGACCGCGCCCCGGGCCCGGGTCAACGCCACCGCCCGCGCACAGACGTCCACCCCGACCGTGGTGACGCCGGCCCGGGTCAACGCCGCCGCGACCCGTCCCGGCCCGCAACCCAGGTCCAGCGTCGGGCCGTGGCAGCGGGCCACCACCGCGACGGTGGCCGCCTCCGCCGGGCCGTGCCACCGCTCCACCGGCAGCCGCCGGCGGACCCCGTCGGCGTGCACCAGCCAGTGCACACCGGTCCGCCACCGCAGCGCACCACCGAAGCCGTCCGGGGCTCGCAAGCCCGGCTCGCTCCTCGCGCTCGCGGGGCCGGTCTGCGTTCGCGACTGCGGGGCTCGCAACCCCGGCTCACTCCTCGCGCTCACCGGGCACCGCCGGCAAGCACCGCCGGCCGTGCCGCGGCCACCGCGCGGGCGAACCGGCCGCCGGGCGTGGACCGGGCCACCGCCAGCGCGTCGGCCCAGTCGTCCACGTCGCGCAGCGTGGGCAGCGCGTCGACCCGCAGGCCGGCGCCGACAAGCGCCGCCCAGGTGAGCCGGCAGGTGGCGGCGGTGGACATCGGTACGCCGCGCAGCGCCGCCGCCCGCTGTGGGTCGCGCAGGCCCAGCCCCCACCAACCACCGTCCGCGGCCGGGCCGAGCACCGCGTCCACGCCGGGCACCGACAACCGGTGTACGGCGTCAGCGAGCCGTGCCGGCGTCACCTGCGGCGTGTCCATGCCGATCTGCACCACCGGCCGCCCCGGGTAGGAGTCGGCCACGTCGGCGTGCGCGTACGCCAGCCGGTCGGCCAGGCCGTCGCCCCGCTGCGCCAGCACCGGCCAGCCCGTGACGGCGGCGGCCAGGCCGGGACCGTCCTCGCCGTCGGCGAGGCGCCCGGCCAGCGCCAGCACCGGCACCACGCCCTCGGTGGCGGCCACCGCGGCCACCGTGTCACGCAGCGCGGCGGCGGCGATCCGGGCCGCCTGCGTCGGCGTGGCCGGCGGGCAGAGCCGGGTCTTCACCGCGCCCGGCACCGGGGCCTTCGCCACCACCAGCAGCACGGTCACCGGGGACCCTCCACACTGCGCAGCACCGCGAGGAAGTCGCGGGTGGCCCGCACCGTGCCGCGTACCGAGCCGGACACCTTGGACTTCGTGCCGGCGGCGCGCGGGGCGTACCGTACGTCCCGCTCGTGGATCCGCCAGCCCGCCGCCGCGGCCCGGATCATCAGCTCCAGGGGATAGCCGAACGCCCGGTCGGTGACCCCGAGCCCGAGCAGCGCCTTGCGCCGGGCGACCCGGATCGGGCTGAGGTCGCGCAGCGGCACCCCACGTTGCCGCAGCAGCGCGGCGACGAGCGCGGTGCCGGCCCGCGCGTGCCACGGCCAGGCCCCGGTGGACACCGGCCGGCGGCGGCCCACCGCCAGGTCGGCCGTGCCGGCGGCCACCGGGGCGACGAGCGCCGGCAGCTCACCCGGGTCGAACGAGCCGTCCGCGTCCAGCACGCACACCAGCTCGGTCTCGGCGTGCGTCAACCCGGTGTGCACGGCCGCGCCGTAGCCGCGCCGGGGTTCGCGTACCACCCGCGCGCCGAGCCGGGCCGCCACCTCCGGCGAGCCGTCCCGGGAGCCGTTGTCCACCACGATGGCCCGGTAGCCCGGCGGCAGCGCGGTCAACACCCCGGGAAGGGCGGCGGCCTCGTCCAGGCACGGCAGCACCACGTCGATCTGTGTCCGCATGCCGCCGACGCTAGGCCGGCAGCCGCCCGGTTGAGCCCCGATCGTGCTTACGGAACCCTTACCGACCAGGTATTTCTTACCATCTCGTGACGGGCCGGCGATTGCCGTCCCGGCCGGCGCCGGCGGGCCGTACCGTGCGGTCGTCATGAGATCCGCACCCACGCTGCGCCGCGCCCCCGCCCCGGACCGCACCGGCCCCCCGCACCGGGGCGACCTGGCCGCGGTCGCCGTCGAGGTGGCGCTGCTCGCCGCCGCCGTCGTGGTCGGGCTGGTGCTCAACCGGCGCGGCGTCGGCCTGCACGCCGACACCGCGCCGCTGTACGCCACCTGGCGGCCACACCTCGGCTGGGGTACGCCGCTCGCGGCGCTCGTCGTGCTGGCCGTGCTCGGGCCGGGGCTGCGGTGGGCGCGTACCGCCCGATGGGGGCCGCTGCTGGCCGCCGGCTGGCTGGCGGCGGTGGCCTGGACGCTGGCGCTGGCCCTGGTGGACGGGTGGACCGTGGGGCTGGCCCGGCGGTTGACGCCGCAGGCGGAATACCTGCACGAGGTGCCCGGGGTGACCGACATCCCCCGGATGCTGGCCGGGTTCACCGACCGGATCCTCGACTTCCAGCCCGACTCCTGGTCCACCCACACCGCCGGGCACCCGCCCGGCGCGCTGCTGGTCTTCGTCTGGCTCGACCGGGTCGGGCTCGGGGGCGGCGCCGCCGCCGCGCTCTGCTGCGTGCTTGTCGGCGCGACGGTCGCGGTCACCGTACCGGCCACGCTGCGCGCGCTGGGCGCCGCCGACGCGGCCCGGGCGGTGCTGCCGTTCCTGGTGCTGCTGCCCGGGGCGGTGTGGCTGGGCGCCTCCGCCGACGCGGTGTTCACCGGCGTGGTCGCCGCCGGGCTGGCCCTGCTGGCGGTACGCGGGCCGCTCGCCGCGCTGGCCGGCGGGCTGCTGCTCGGCTTCGCGCTGCACCTGTCGTACGGGTTCGTGCTGGTCGGCGTGCTGGCGGTGACCGTGCTGGCGCTGCGGCCGGACCGCCGCCGGGAAGCCCTGCTCGCCGCCGTTGCCGGTGTCGCGGCGGTCACGGCGCTTTTCGTGCTCGGCGGTTTCCGCTGGTGGGAGGGGTACGAGCGGGTCGTCGAGCGCTACTACCAGGGTTGGGCGGCCGACCGCCCGTACGCCTACTGGGTCTGGGCGAACCTGGCCGCGCTGCTGCTCTCCGCCGGCCCGGTGCTCGGGCCGGCGCTGCGCCGCACCGCCGTCGCCGCCCGAGCCACCTGGCACGCCGTTGGCGGTCCCGGAGTCGTCGGGCACGCAGCCGTCGGGCAGGGAGTCGTCGGGCACGCCGTCGTCGGGCATGCCGTCGTCGGGCCTGATGCCGCCGGGTTGGTGAGGTCGGGCGCTGTGGAGGCTGGGCCGGCTGGCAGTCGCTTCCAGGGCTCCACGGGCGACGTGCCGTCATCGGTCGGCTGGCCGGCCCGGGCCCTCCGGGCGCGACGATTTGTCGGGCTCGGGCCGACGGTGCTGCTACCGGCCGCCGCCGCGCTGGTGGTGGCCGCCGCCGACCTGTCGGGAATGAGCAAGGCCGAAGTGGAGCGGATCTGGCTCCCGTTCGTGGTCTGGTTGCTCGTCGCCGTCGCGCACCTGCCCCCGCCGGCCCGCCGCTGGTGGCTGGCCGCCCAGGCACTGACCGCCCTGCTCGTCAACCACCTGCTCCTCACAGTCTCCTGACCACCCGAGGCATGTGTCCCGCCGACCGGGCACGAGCATGATTCGTCGATCATGGAGTTGTGGCGTCAGTGAATGCCGGCTACGCCCGTTATCGGAGGTGCCACAAGTCCAAGATCGCGGTGCGAGTGGGCGGCATCCCGCCTCCGATGCCGCGATCATGAGGTTGACGGCTCTGTTGATCTCGGCTGATGCCGCCAACCTCATGATCGACGTCGGGCCCCTTCGGTTGGATTTGGGGCGGGAGGAGAGCGCGTGGCAACTTTCGGTCGATGATCGACACCGGTTCGGTGAAGTGGTGGCATCCCCGCCGGCCGGATACCGCCACCTCGCCGAGCTGGCGTCCGGCCACCCGGCCACCCGGCCACCCGGCCACCCGGCCACCCGGCCACCCGGCCACCCGGCCACCCGGCCACCCGGCCACCCGGCCACCCGGCAATCCGGCCACCCGGCCACCCGGCAATCCCGGCCATCCGGCCACCCGGCAATCCCGGCTAACTGCGTCACGCCACGGCGTCGCGCAGGTGGGAACCTGGGCCCGCCCGCCATTCGAGAGCAGGGCAACCGCCGGTTGACGTGCCCTGCGGGCCACCGCCCAGCCCGGCGCCGAGCGGCGCCGAGGGGTGTCAGGCGGGTTGAGGGGAGACGGTGGCGGGGGAGCGGAGGGGATCGGTCGCGAAGGCGGTCACGCCCTCGGTGAAGGTGACCCGCGCGGTGTAGCCGAGCAGCTCCCGGGCACGCGCCGGATCGGCCACCACGTGCCGGACGTCGGCCGCCCGCGCGCCGCCGGCGACCACCGGCTCCGGGCCGTCCATCGCCCGGGCCAGCGCCGTCGCCAGGTCGCCGACGGTGTGCGGCTCGCCGGAGCAGACGTTCACCGGCACCAGGCCCTCGGGCGGCGGGGCGGTCAGCGCCAGCAGGTTCGCCCGCGCCACGTCCGTGACGTGCACGAAGTCCCGGCGCTGCCGGCCGTCCTCCAGCACCGTCGGGGCCCGGCCGGCAGCAAGCGCGGAACGGAACAGCGAGGCCACCCCGGCGTACGGGGTGTCGCGGGGCATCCGGGGGCCGTAGACGTTGTGGTAGCGCAGCGCCCACACCCCGCCGCCGGTCTGCCGGGCCCACGCCGCGGCGTAGTGCTCCTGCGCGAGTTTGCTTGCCGCGTACGTGCTGCGCGGCTCCAGCGGCGCGTCCTCGGGCACCAGCGCCGGGGCGAGCGTGCCGCCGCAGTCGGGGCAGGTCGGGTCGTACCGGCCGGCGGCCAGGTCGGCGGCGCGGCGCGGGGCGGGCCGGACCACGCCGTGCCGGGCGCAGGTGTAGCGGCCCTCGCCGTAGACCACCATCGAACTCGCCAGGACCAGCCGGCGTACCCCGGCGGAGTGCATGGCGGCCAGCAGCACCGCGGTGCCGAGGTCGTTGTGTGCGGCGTAGTCGGGCGCGTCGGACGGGTCGAGTCCGTGCCCGACCATGGCCGCCTGGTGGCAGACCGCGTCCACGCCGGACAGCAGCCGGTCGAGCAGCGCGGCGTCGCGCACGTCGCCGACCACCGGGTCGTGCCGCCGGGACCACTCCGGCAGCGTCCCGCCGTGCGCCTGCGGCAGCAGGGCGTCCACGCAGACCGGCTCGTGGCCCTCGGCCGCCAGCAGGTCGGCGATCTGCGATCCGATGAACCCGGCCGCGCCGGTGACCAGTACCCGCATACCGGCCCACGCTAGGGCACCCGGGCCGGGTCGGAGGCCGGTTCACGCCGGACGTCAGCGGTCCGTAAGGGTCGGCGGCGGTAAGGCTTCGGTAATGCGGCAAACGCCGTCGCCGGCCGCCGTCGCGGTCTAGCGTCCCATCCCGTGACCACCACCGACGCCCCACCCCCGGACGAGCCGGGGTACGCCGCGCCGGCCCGGTTCTGGCGCGCCCTGGACCGGAGCCGTCCGCCTGGTGTCGACGCGGTCGGGCGGGCCTGGCGCAGCCCGGTACGCGGGCCGTGGCTGACCTCCGTGCTGGGCGCCGTGCTTCTGGCCACCTTGCCGTTGGTGGTGGTCACCGGGCTGCTCGACTGGATCGCCTACGGTCCCCGCTTCGACCAGGCGTTCCCCCGGGACGTGGGCTGGCTGCACCCGCCGGTGTTCGACTGGCCGACGCGCCCGGCCTGGCTGTTCCGGGTCACCCAGGGGCTGCACGTGACGCTCGGCATCGTGCTGGTGCCGGTGGTGCTGGCGAAGCTCTGGTCGGTGGTGCCGAAACTGTTCGCGTGGCCGCCGGCCCGCTCGGCGGCGCAGGTGCTGGAGCGGCTGTCGTTGCTGCTGCTGGTCGGCGGCATCCTGTTCCAGAGCGCGACCGGTCTGCTCAACGTCCAGTATGCGTACCTGTTCGGCTTCGACTTCTACACCGCGCACTGGTACGGCGCGTGGGTCTTCACGGTGGCGCTCGTGGTCCACGTGGCGATCAAGCTGCCCCGGATGGTGACCGCGCTGCGCGGGCCGGGCTTCGCGCGTACCCCGGTGGCACGGACCCGGCCCGAGCCGGCGGATCCGGACGGCCTGGTGGCCCGCGACCCCGGGCCGGCGACGATGAGCCGCCGGGGGGTGCTGGCGCTCGCCGGCGGCGGCGCGTTGCTGCTGGCCGCGCTGACCGTGGGGCAGAGCGTGGACGCGCTGCGGCGTACCGCGTTGCTGCTGCCCCGGGGCCGGCGGGCCGACGACGGGCCGACCGGCTTCCCGGTCAACCGCACCGCCGCCGCGGCCGGCGTCACGGCCGACCGGGTCGGGCCGGGCTGGCGGCTGGCGCTGCGCGCCGGCGCCCGCACGGTCACGCTGGACCGGGCCGGGCTGCTCGCGCTGCCGCAGCACACCGCCACGCTGCCGATCGCCTGCGTGGAGGGCTGGTCGACGTCGCAGACCTGGACCGGGGTACGCCTGCGCGACCTCGCCGCGCTCGTCGACGCCGCCGGGGCCGGCGCGGCGCGGGTCCGGTCACTGGAGCGCGGCGGGCTGTTCAGCCGGGCCACCCTGCACGGCGGCCAGGTGTCCGACCCGGACGCGCTGCTCGCGCTGCGGGTCAACGGCGTGGACCTGAGCCCCGACCACGGCTTCCCGGCGCGGGTCGTGGTGCCCGCGCTGCCGGGCGTGCACTGCACCAAGTGGGTGGAGGAGATCGTGTTCGATGGCTGAGTTCCGGCGGGCGTACGGCGCGGCGGCCTGGCACCTGCTGCTCCTGGTGGGCTGCTTCGCGGTGACCGGGTGGATCGCGCTGCGGCTGGCCGGCGAGCCGACCGCCGGCCGGATGCTGCTCTGGTTCCTCGGCGCGGTCATCGCCCACGACCTGGTGCTCTTCCCGTTGTACGCGGCCCTCGACCGGGCGCTGCGTCGCGCCGGCCCGTCGTTGCGCAACCACGTCCGGGTGCCGGCGTACCTGTCGGCGCTGCTGTTCGGGGTCTACCTGCCGACCGTGCTGGGCCTCGGCGACGGCACGTACGCGGCGGCCACCGGCCTGTCGCCCCGGCCCCTGCTCGGCCGCTGGCTGGCGGTCACCGCCGTGCTGTTCGCCGCGAGCGCGGCGCACTACGCCATCCGCCGCCCGCGCCGGCGCTGACGCGCGCCGGCCGTGCGGGCGCTTCCCGGGGCGGCGGTCAGGCGCCCGGGCCGACCAGCAGGGCGAGCACCGTGCCGGCGGTGGCGAGGGCGGCGAGCGCGGCGCTCGTCGCCACGAACCGGCCCAGCGGCACCGCCACGCCGGCGGCCCGGCACCGCTCGTACCAGATCAGCGTGGCCAGCGACGCCCACGGCGTGGCCAGCGGGCCGACGTTCGTGCCGACGAGCAGCGCCAGCAGTTGGGTGTGCCGGTCGGCGGCGATCACCGCCTCACCGGCCAGGTACGCGGGCAGGTTGTTCACCGCGTTGCTGAACAGCGCGCCGACGGCGCCCGCCCGCAGCGCGCCCTCCGCACCCGGGTCGGTGCCGATCAGCACGCCCATCACATGGTCCAGGCCGTGTCGCCCGATGGTCTGCACCACCAGGAACAGCCCGGTCACGAACACCAGCAGCCGCCACGGCACCAGCGCCGGGCGCAGCCGGTGCCGGGCCCGCACCGCGAAACCGGCGACCAGGATCGCGGCGGCCACCCCGGAGGCGACGCCGATCTCCACGCCGGCCAGCACTCCGGCGACGAAGAGCAGGCAGGCGACGAGCGCGGTGCGGAAGACCACCCGGTCCGGCGGCTGGTAGGGCGGCGGCGGGACGAACGGGTCGGCGTCGGCGCGCGCCGGCCGCCAGTACCACCACCACAGCAGCAGCATGGTGACGGCGATGGCGACCACCTGCGGCCACCACATCCGCGCCGCCCACGGCAGCGGGTCCAGGCCGATCCGGTTGCTGGCCAGGATGTTCGTCAGGTTGGACACCGGCAGCAGCAGGCTCGCCGTGTTGGCCAGCCACACCGTGGTCATGGCCAGCGGCGTCGGCGGCACGTTGAGCGTCCGGGCCAGGGCGATCATCACCGGCGTGAGCAGCACCGCAGTGGTGTCCAGGTTGAGCGCGATGGTGGTCACCGACGCGACGACGACGCAGAGCCAGAACAGCGCCCGGAAGCTGCCCCGCGCGGTGATCGCCACCCGGGCGGCGAGCGCGTCGAAGACGCCCGCGATCGCGGTCAACTCGGCCAGCACCACCACCGTGCCGAGGAAGATCAGGATGGGGCCGATCCGGCGCATCGTGGCCTCGGCGTCCGCGCGCGGCAGCAGGCCGGTGAGGACGCAGAGCACGCCGGCCACGGCCAGCCCGATCGCGATCCAGTCCAACGGGTGCAGTTGCCGACGGGGCCGGTCCGGCGCGGCGGACGGCGGGTCGCCGACGGTCTCCACGAACGACGATCCTCGCACATCAGGTGTCGGAGGTCCGACCCGACGCGACCCCCGGTCCGAGCTGCCGTGGGTGTCGATCCGTTGACCGTCGGTGGTCATAATGACCACGTGGCTGTAGGCGCGCACCCCACCCGGTCCGACCGCCCGATCGACTTCTTCATCAGCTACTCGCCCGCCGACGAGCGCTGGGCGACGTGGCTGGCCTGGGAGTTCGAGGAGGCGGGCTACCGCACCCTGCTCCAGGCGTGGGACTTCGTCGCCGGCACCAACTTCATCGACTTCATGGACCGTGGGGTCCGCGAGGCCGAGGTGGTGGTGGCGGTGCTGTCCGAACGCTACCTGCACTCGACGTACGGCAAGCTGGAGTGGCAGGCGGCGCTGCGCGCCGACCCGGACGGCACCGGCAACAAGCTGGTCACGGTGCGGGTGGAGGACTGCCCGATCGACGGCCTGCTCGCCACCATCACCTACGTCGACCTGGTCGGGGTGGACGACCCTGCGCGTGCCCGCGCCCGGGTGCTGGACCGGATCCGGGAGGCGCTCGACGGCCGGGCCAAACCGATGCGCCAGCCGATGTTCCCGCGCCACCTCGACGATCCCGCCGGCGTGCTCGCCGGGCCCGTCGCCGGTGCGCCCGCGCAGCGCCGGCCACGGCGTACCCCGATCAACCCGCCGCCGTTCCCGCCGGCCGCGGCGGCGCCGCCGACCGCCCGCGACACCATCACCGTGCTCCAGGTGGGCGGCCCGCGGTTCGGCCGTGGCGTCATCTCGCCGGGCGCCCCGGTCACCCCCGGCGAGGTTCAGGAACACCTGATGGGCGACCTGACGCTGCTGATGAACGACGGGGTGCCCCGGCCGGACCTGCTGGTGGTGGCCGGCAATCTGACCGAGTCGGGCAGCGCACGCGAGTTCTCCGACGCGCTGAGCTTCCTCACCGGGCTGCGGGTGCTGCTCGGCCTGGAGCCGCACCGGCTGGTCGTGGTGCCCGGCCCGCGCGACGTGACGATGGCCGCGTCCCGGGCCTACTTCGCCACCTGCGAGGCCGACGACGTCGACCCGCAGCCGCCCTACTGGCCCAAGTGGCGGCACTACGCGCGGCTCTTCGACGACCTCTACCAGGGCCTCGACGACCGGATTTTCGACAGCGAGCAGCCCTGGACGCTGTTCGCGGTGCCCGACCTGCGGGTGGTGGTGGCCGGGTTGAACTCCACCATCGCCATCACCCACCGCGAGGAGGACCGGTACGGCTTCCTCGGCGAGGCGCAGTCCGCCTGGTTCGCCCAGCGGCTGCGGCACTACCAGCAGTCCGGCTGGCTGCGGCTGGGCGCGATGGCGCACGCCCCCGGCCCCCGCAGCCCGTACGCCGACGAGGTCCCGCCGGACCGGGTGTCGCTGCGCGACCGCGGCTCGGTCAACCGGCTGGTCGGCCCGATGCTCAACCTGCTGCTCTCCGACGCCGCGCCGACCGGGCGGGCCGACCCGGTGGTGCCGCTCGTCGCCGCCCCGCGCGACGGCCGGGCCCAGGTGCTGCGGCTCGGCGCGGACGGGATGACGCGCTGGGTGCTCGGCCGCGACGACCGCCGGGACGCCGGCGAGTCGACCGCGGTGGGCTGGCCCCGGGCCGAGGCGACGTTCGGCGCGTCCGGCCCGGCCCAGGTGCCCGACCCGCGGCGTCCGGCCACCGGGGAGGGCCCCACCCAGGGCGAGGCCGCCCCGGCGGTGGCGGCGGCGACCCCGGTGGAGCGGCTGCTCGACCGTCTCGCCGAGGTGTGCGAGGCCCGCTACGACCGGGTGCTGGTGCGCCGGGTCGACGCCGACCCGCCGCACCTGTACGTCAGCTACCGCTCCGACGGCGTGGTCCGGCAGCAGCGGGTCGGCGCGCACGTGGGCACGCCCGCGCCGGCCGACGTGGACCGGTTCGCCCGCCGGGTGCACGCCACCGACCCGGACATTCCCTCGGAGCTTGTCTACGACGGCGACCGGGTGCCGCGCGGGCTGGCCGAGGAGGCACAGCGGCGCGGCGTCCGGGTGCTGCACCTGACCGAGTTCCAGGGCCTGCTCGACCTGCGCGACTACGTCGCCGCGCAGACCGCCCGGCTCCAGGCCGACCGGCTCTACCCGCCGGGCCAGTACGTGCCGCAGCGCTACCGCCACCTGGTCGGCGCCGACCAGCGGGTCCGCGAGGACGTGGTGGACGAGCTGCTGGAGACGGTCTCCGCGCCGGACGGCCGGTTCGTGCTCGTGCTCGGCGACTTCGGCCGGGGCAAGACGTTCGCGTTGCGCGAGGTGGCCCGCCGGCTGCCCACCGCCGCGCCGGACCTGATCCCGATCCTGGTCGAGCTGCGTGCGCTGGACAAGGCGCACTCCGTCGACGGCCTGGTCGCCGCGCACCTGGCCAACCACGGCGAGCAGGTGATCGACCTGAAGGCGTTCCGCTACATGCTGCGCCAGGGTCGCATCGTGCTGCTCTTCGACGGGTTCGACGAGCTGGTGGCCCGGGTGACCTACGACCGGGCGGCCGACCACCTGGAGACACTGCTCCAGGCGGCCGAGGGCGCCGCGAAGATCGTGGTGAGCAGCCGCACCCAGCACTTCAAGACCAACTCGCAGGTGCTGACCGCGTTGGGCGAGCGGGTCGGCCTGCTGCCGCACCGCCGCGTGCTCTCGGTGGAGGACTTCACCCCGGGCCAGATCGAGTCGTTCCTGCGTAACCGCTACGGCGGCGACGAGACGGCGGCCCGGGATCGGATGAGCCTGCTCGCCGGCGTGAACGACCTGCTCGGGCTCTCCCGCAACCCGCGCATGCTCGGGTTCATCGCCAACCTGGACGAGGGGCGGCTGGCCGCGGTGGCCGGGGCCGGCGGCACGTTCAGCGCCGCCACGCTCTACCGGGAGATCCTGGCCGCCTGGCTGGACTTCGAGGAACGGCGTACCCAGGGCATCCCGGGCGCGCCGGTGAATTTGCGGCGGCCCGAGCTGTGGCAGGCGGTGAGCCGGCTGGCGTTCCAGCTCTGGGAGAGCGGCGAGTCCTACCTGCGGCTGGCCGAGCTGACCGAGGCCACCGGCCAGCTCGCCGGGCGGGCCGAGTCCCGGCTGTCCGGGCCGCAGGCCGCCCACGCGGTGGGCGCCGGCAGCCTGCTGGTCCGCACCGACGACGGGCTGTTCGGGTTCATCCACACCTCGGTGATGGAGTGGCTGGTCGCCGACGGCGTCGCGAACCAGCTCAACCGGGGGGAGGAGCCGACCGCGCTGGCGGTGCGGTCGCTGTCCGCGCTGGCCGTGGAGTTCCTCGGCGACCTCGCCGACCCGGCCCGCTGCACCGCGTGGACGGCCCGCGTGCTCGGCGACGAGTCGGCCGGCGAGACGCTGCGCGCCAACGCGATGCGGCTCAGCGCCCGGCTGCGCCTGCCCGACCGGGCCGACCTGCGCGGCGCGGTGCTGCGCGGCGAGGACCTGTCCCACCGGGAGCTGGCCGGGGCCGACCTGACCGGCGCCGACCTGACCGACGCCCGGCTGGTGGCCACGAACCTGACCGAGGCCCGGCTGGAACACGCCCGGCTGCGGGGCGCGCGGCTCGACCAGGCCCGCCTCGCCGGGGCGGACCTGCGCGACGCGGACCTGGCCGGCGCCCGGCTGTTCCGGGCCGACCTGCGCGGGGCGCGGACAGCCGGCAGCAGCTGGCACCGGACGGCGTTGATCGACGTCAACGCCGACCCGGGGTTGCTGCGGGCCCCGGAGCTGCGCGGCGCGGTCGTCGCGCCGGGCCGGCCGGTGACGCCGGGCCTGGCCCCGCCCGCGGTGGGAGTCGGGTACGGCTTCGAGGTGGGACGGCTGCCGGTGCCGGTCGCCTACAGCCCGGACGGCGCGGTGCTGGCGGTCGGCAACGACGACGGTGGCGTGCTGCTCTGCGACACGGCCACCGGGCTGGCGGTGCGTACCCTCCAGGGCCACCGGTCCCGGGTCTACGCGGTCCGCTACGACGCCGCCTCGCACCAGCTCGTCACCGGCGCGGCGGACCTCACCGTACGGTTGTGGGACGCCGACCACGGCGACGTGCGGCACGTCATCGAGGACGTCTTCACCGGCTGGGTGTGGCCGCTGCTCACCGACGGGCGCCGGGGCCGGCTGGTGGTGGGTGACGCGGCCGGCGTGGTCCGGCTCTACGACACCCGCACCGCACGGCTGCGCCACACGTGGCGGGGGCACGCGGCGCCGATCTGGGGGACCTCGTTCAGCCCGGACGGCCGGCGGGTCGTGGTGGCGGACAGCGCCGGCACGGTCCGCGGCTGGGACGTCCACACCGGCCGGCTGGCGTTCGAGGTGCGCGAGCCGGAGGTGGTCTACCGGGTGGTGCACTCACCGGACGGCCGGCTGCTGGCCGCCGTCGGGCAGCACGGGCGGGTCTGGATCCGCCGGGCCACCGACGGCGAGCTGCTGCGCCAGCCCCGCGGCCACGAGGCCGACGTGTACGCCCTCGACATCCACCCGGACGGCACGCTGATGGCCACCGGCGACACGCACGGCGCGCTGCGGCTGTGGGAGACGGAGACCGGCCGCCCGGTGCGGGTGCTCGGCCGGCAGCGCGGCGCCATCTACAGCGTCCGGTTCAACGGCGACGGCAGCCTGCTCGCCACCTCCGCGAGCGACGGCGCGATCCAGCTCTGGGACACCGACGACGGTCAGGTGCGGCACGAGCTGACCCGGCACCGGGGCTCGGTCTGGCCGGTGGTGTGGCGGCCGGACCAGGCGCAGGTGGCGACCAGCAGCAACGACGGCACCACCCGGCTGTGGGACGTGCGCACCGGGCAGCTCCAGCAGACGCTGCGCGGGCACGGGCGGCGGGTCACCGCGCTCTCCTTCCGCGACGACGGGGAGGTGCTGGCGGCCTGCGGCAACGACGGCCTGATCCGGCTCTGGGAGCCGCGCACCGGCCGCCTGCTGCGGCGGCTCGCCACCCCGGCCGACCGCCTGCTCTCGGTGGTCTTCTGCCCGGACGAGCCGATGGTGGCCACGCCCAGCGGCGACGGCGGCGTGCACCTGTGGAACACCGACACCGGCGCCGACGAGCGGGAACTCAACGTGGACACCGATCACGTCTGGGCGGTCGCGTTCAGCCCGGACGGCGACGCGCTCGCGACCGCGAACGACGACGACACCGTACGCCTGTGGTACCGCCGCACCGGCCGGCATTTCGCCACGCTCACCCCGCACGGGGGGCGGGTGCGCACGGTGGCGTTCAGCCCCGACGGCGAGACCATCGCGACCGGCGGCGACGACCGGACGGTACGACTGTGGGACGCGGCCACCGCCACCTGCCGGCTGACCCTGGAACACCACACCGACCGGGTCTACTCGGTCGGCTTCAACGCCGAGGGCACGCTGCTGGCGAGCGCCGGCAACGACGGCACGGCGGTGATCTGGGACGTGTCCACCGGCGAGCGACGCACCGTGCTCACCGCGCACGTCGGGCGGCTCTGGTCGTGCGCGTTCAGCCCGGACGGCAACCTGCTCGCCACCGCCGGGGACGACCTGGTGATCCGGCTGTGGGATCCGGGCACCGGGCGGCTGCACGGCACCCTGGCCGCGCACACCCGGCGAGTCTGGTCGGTGCACTTCAGCCCGGACAGCAGCCTGCTCGCCAGCGCCGGCGACGACGGGACGGTCCGGCTGTGGGACGTGGCGGACCCGGAGCACGCCCAGTTGCGGACCACGCTCATCGGCCTGCCGGACGGTTGGGCGGCGGTCAGTCCCGACGGCCGGTACAAGCTGGACGGCGACCCGGGCGGCCAGTTCTGGCACGTCATCGGCACCTGCCGCTTCGAGGTCGGCGAGCTGGATCCTTATCTCACCCACGTCCGCCGCCTACCCGTCGACGCCCCCTTCTGACCCTGCCGCGGGTTTTCGTCGATCTTGGACTTGTGGTGCCATGCTGTCCGTGCCTACCCCGCCTCCAACGCCGCGATCATGAGGTTGACGGCGGTGTCAATCTCCGTTGATGCCGTCAACTTCATGATCGCCGCTCCTCGCGCCCCCGCCTGCTCCCACCCGGATCCGGCCAGCTCGCCCACCGAGCCGGGAAGCGGCCCGAACGCGCCACCTCATCAACCCCTCGACAACTCCACTCAGAGAACGGCGTGGATTCAGCGGGTGGCGGGGCCGGCCCACCGGACCTCGCCGTCGTGCCACACGTCCGTGGGGGCCAGGCCGCAGGCCGTGGCCACCGCCGCCGACGCGCGGTGGTCGGGATGGATGTGGGCCACGAGGGTACGCACACCGCGCCGCCCCAACCAGCCGACCATCCCGCGTGCGGCCTCGGTGGCGATGCCACGCCCCTGCCAGGGTGTGCCCACCACCCAGGCGATCTCGGCGACCGGCCCGTCGTCGACCGGATCCGCGTCGTCGAGGTGCCGGTGCCCGACCGCCCGCGCGCTCCCCGTGGCGGCGTGCCGGGTCGGAGCCTCAGGTTCGGTGACGGTGGCCTGGACGGTGCCGGCCAGCCGGCCGTCGTCGCGGAGCTGGACGACCCAGTTGCACCACGACTCCGCCGGATCGGGGGAGCCGGCGACCAGTCGTTCGTAGCGGGCCCGCAACGACGCCGGATCGGCCGGGCCGCCGCCGATGAAGGTGTGCAGCGCCGGGTCGGCGAGCACGGCGGCCATCTCCTCGGCGTGCGCGACGCCGAGCGGCAGCAGGAGCAGCCGGTCGGTGGGGATGGGCTCCGGCGCGATCCCGCTCATCGGAAGTCAGCGCCGGTGCGCCAGGTGGGCGACGAACGCCCGCCATGCCGGCGGCGCGAAGACGAGGACCGGACCGCCGGGATCCTTCGAGTCTCGAACACCGACCACAGCGGCCAGGTTCTCGGCCACCTCGACGCAGGCGCCTCCGTTGGAACTGCTCCGAGTGCTGGTGCGCCAGCGCGCACCGATCAGCTCATCCATGATCGTGCTCTCAGGAAGTCGATGGTCTGGTCCCGCGGCAGCGAAACGGACCTCACGGTATCCCAGACCGCCCAAAGAGCCGCAACATCATTCTGGATCCGTCCGGCCGCCTGGTCGTCGAGGTGGCCGATTTCCTCACCGTCAGGGGTGGTGGCGATGATGAACGGGCCGGCCTGACCGGGGTGGAGCCCGGCTCGGAGGGGAAGGACGTGCACCATCACGTGCTGACGTCCGGCGATTTCGATGAGGTGGTCCAACTGAGGGTGCATGATCTCGGGATCGCCCCGGCGTAGCGCTGCCTCGTCGACAACGAAGACCATCAGCGGCGGGCGCGGCCGGTCGAGGACTGCCGACTGGCGGCGTAACCGCGACTCCAGAAGGGTGTCCGCGTCTGCGAACAGTGGTCCACTCCGGAGGACCGCGAGGGCGTACTCGGGTGTTTGCAGGAGACCGGGTAGGACGGCCGACTCGTACCAGCGCAGTGCCGTCGCTTCGCGTTCGATGTCGGCCCACGGGCGGAACCAGGCTGGCTCCCGGCGCTTGAGCGCGTCCGGCCACAACTCGGCGGCGTCCTTCCCGAGCAGCTCGGCGACCTGGGCGCGGTGCCGGGTCTGCGGAATCCGCCCCTGACTCGCCCATCGGGCCGCGGTCTTCGGGTCGACACCGACCCGCTCGGCCAGGCTCTCGGCGGTGTGCCCCGCCTCGGACATCGCGGCCACCACGGCTCGGTTCATCCCTGTGTCCTCCTCGAACATCCCGGCCATCCCGATGCCATCCTGCAACGCAGTGTGACTGCCCCGCAACGCTCGGCAGGGTTCTGGTGAACGACGTGTCGGAGCGACGGAGAGGGACGCTTGATGCCGGAGGAGCAGGCGCGCGGTGAGCGGCCGGACGTACCGACCGGGGAGCCGGACGAATCGTGGACGGTGTCGGCGATGAGCGCGCTGCACTCGACGGCGGCACCGGCCTGGGTCTGCGACGACTGCGGTGCGGACTGGCCGTGTCCGGCGTGGACGTCCGCGCCGTCCGACGCTGCGCGGCGGGCGGAGTTGTTGCCGGAGTTCGTCCCGTTGACCCGGCGGGCGATCCACGACCTGCGCGGCCGTCCCGGCGGACCACAGCCGCCGGAGATCGTCCGGCGGTTCCTGTGGTTCCTGTCGTTGAACGACGAGGAGGCGCGGGCGGTCGCGCGGCGGTTGCGATGAGCCGGGGTCGCCGGGAGCACGTCCCGTCGCGGCCGACGTGGCGGTGCCGGGCCTGCGGCATCGCCTGGCCCTGCTCGGCGGCGAAGCTGCGGCTGCTGGCCGCCTACCGGGAGGCCCGGCCCGCGCTGTTGATCCACCTGGCCACGCTGTATGTCGAGGCCGAGGCGGACCGGCCCGCGCCGGACGGTGCGGACCGCTACCGGCGTTTCGTCGGCGGGGCGTGACGCCGGGGTGGGCGGTGAGCGCCGCCCGCCCCGGCTCACCGAAGCGGTCAGCGCCGCCACTTCTGGTTGGCGGTGCCGCCGCACTCCCAGATCTGCAACCGGGTGCCGTCGGCCGAACTGTTCCCGGTGGCGTCCAGGCACTTGTTGGCCTGCGGGTTGACGATGTCGCCCGCGGCGCTGAACACCCACTTCTGCGCGCCGGTGCCGTTGCAGTCGTAGAGCTGCACCTTGGCGCCGTTGGCGGTCGACCCGGAGGCCACGTCGAGGCACTTGCCGAGCGCGCGCACCGAGCCGTCCGCGTTCCAGGTCCAACGCTGCGCGGCGGTGCCGTTGCAGGTCCAGAGTTGCACGGCGGTGCCGTTGGCGGTGGCGGCGCTGGCCACGTCGACGCACTTGTTGCCGTACCCGACGATCTGACCGCCGGTGCCCCCGCCGCCGTTGTCCCAAGCCTGCACCCGGACGTAGTCGATGGTCATGGTCTGCGGGAACGTGGTGGCGCCGTCCGGCGAGCCGGGCCAGTTGCCGCCGACCGCGACGTTCATGATCATGAAGAACGGGTGGTCGAAGACCCAGCGGTTACCGCCCGCGTCGGCCGGCGTCTTGCGGGAGTACGCCACACCGTCGAGATACCAGGTGATCGAGTCCGGGGCCCAGTCGACGGCGAACGTGTGGAACGCGTCGGCGAGCGCCTGGCCGTTCGGCAGCGAGGTGGACGCGCCGATGCCGTTGCCGCCGGAGTAGCCGGGACCGTGCAGCGTGCCCCACACCGTGGACGGCGCGTAGCCGACGTTCTCCATGATGTCGATCTCGCCGCTGTTGGGCCACGGGTTGCTGCCGATGTCGTTGCCGAGCATCCAGAACGCCGGCCACAGCCCCTGCCCGCGCGGGATCTTGATGCGGGCCTCGAACCGGCCGTACGCCTGGGCGAACGTGCCGTTGGTGAGCAGCCGGGCCGACGTGTACTGGCAGCTTCCGTACCAGCAGGAGTAGCCGGACGGGTTTTCCTTGCGGGCGGTGATGACCAGGTTGCCGTTGCCGTCGAGCGCGGCGTTGCGGGTGCTGTTGGTGTAGTACTGCAACTCGTTGTTGCCCCAACCGCCGCCGCCGATGTCGTAACGCCACTTGCTCGCGTCGGGGGCGGCGCCGGCCGGGCCGTTGAAGTCGTCGGACCAGGTGACCGCGCCGGGGGCGGCCACCGCTGGGGTGCTCGGGACGGCGGTGAGGGCGGCCGTGAGGCCGACCGCCGCCATCGCCAGGGCGGCGACGCTACGGATGCTGCGCACGGGGTGCCTCCTGCGGTGGTGGGGGTCGCTCACCGTCCGGTCGGCCGGCCCCGCGCCGGAACGGTAAACAAACTTCAAAGATAGTCTTCGATGAAGGTATGAACGAAGTCGTCCACTGTCAAGAGACCGCTTCCCGCCGATCCCGTTCCGGTTCGGGCTGACGCACCTGCGGCGGTGGCTTCGGCCGGCGCATCGTTCGCCACGGACCGCCCAGCAGCGGCGTGAGCACCACCAGCAGGTAGCAGGCGCCGATGGTGACGAGCGTGGACGTGGTGCCGAACCGGTCGGCGGCCAGCCCGGCACCGAGCGCGCCCACGGGCATGGCGGCCCAGGCGCCCGCGCCGATCACCCCGTAAACCCGGGCCCGCATCCCGGCCGGCACCCGTTCCAGTTCCACCGCGCCCATCAGCGGGTTGAGCGCGCCGGCGGCCAACCCGGCCACCGCGACGACCGCGACCACCACCGGCAGCGGCGGCGCGGCGGCCAGCGCCCACAGCGGCGGCGCGCCGCACACCGCGTACGCGGTGACGAACGTGGCCCGGCGGGGCAGCCGGTGCCCGATCGCGCTGAACACCAGCGAGCCGACGAGCGCGCCGCCGCCCATGACGCCGACAAGCAGGCCGAACGCGGCCGGTCCGCCCAGATCGCGGTTGGCGACGACCGGCAGGAGCACGTTGCTCTTGGCCGCGTCGAAGAGGTTCGTGACCAGGACCAGCAGCACCATGGCGCGCAACAGCGGCTCCCGGACCAGGAAGCGCAGCCCGGCGGCGAACTGACGCCAGTAGCCGCCGGCCTCCGCCTCGTCGTCCTCGGTGGACGGGCGCAGGCCGCGTGGCACCAGCAGCGTCACCGCAAGCGCCGAGACGGCGAACGTCGCCGCGTCCACGGCCAGCACCGGCAGCGCGCCGAGCAGGCCGACAAGCAGGCCGGCCACCGGCGCGCCGATCATCCGGGCGCCGCGCGAGGTGGCCTCCGCCCAACCGATCGCCCGTTCGATCGGCACCCCGGCCACGGCCGCCGCCTCCGGCAGCAGCGCGGTGCGGGCGGTCTGCCCCGGGGTGTCCAGCAGCCCGCTGACGAAGACCAGCGCCAGCAACGCCGGGAACGGCAGGCCGACCGTGGCGTGCAGCACCGGCACGGCGGCGACGGTCACGCCGGAGACCACGTCGGCAAGCACGCTCGACCGGCGGTAGCCGATCCGGTCGACGAGCACGCCGCCGAACGCGCCACCCAGCACCACCGGCGCGGTGGCGAACGCGCCGGCCAGCCCGGTGGCCGCCGGTGAACCGGTCTCGGCCAGCACGTAGAGCGGCAACGCGATGAGCGTCAGCACGTTGCCGGTCAGCGAGACGGCGTGCCCGATCAGCAGCCCGGCCAACGGCCGGCGGTCGCGGGTCACTGCGGCCCCAGGTATGCCTGCCAGATCAGCGTGACCATCTCCGCGCCGGGCCGGCCGGGCGCCCCGCGCCGGTGCCAACGCCGACCCAGCTCGGACAGCTCGTCGCGCAACTCACCCAACTCGTCGGGGGTCAGGTGCAGCACCGTGTCGCTGCTCGTGGTGCCACGCACCCAGGCCAGGTCGAGGCTCGCCTCGGACTCCAGATAGGCCTGGTAGCGGGCCACGTAGCGCTCCATCGCGGCCCGCCGCAGCAGACTGCCGGCGAGTTGCCGCTCCGGGTCGTCGAGCAGCTCGACCGGATCCCAGTCGGTGGTGGCGTGCGCCGCCCGCCACCACCGCTCCCGGCGGTTGCGGGCCAGGTCGGGGGCCTCGGCCACGAAGCCGTGCTCGGCCAGCTTGCCGATGTGCCAGCTCACCGAGCCGACCGCCTCGCCGACGCGCTCACTCAGCATCCCCACCGTCTGCGGGCCGCGCAGCCGCAGCTCGCCCAGCAGCCGCAACCGGGTGGGGTGGGCCAACGCCCGCATGGCACGGGGGTCGGTCAGGTGCACGTGGTTCGGCTCGTCCGCCATGCCGCCAGGCTAGACCGACAAGAAGGGAAGTACAAGGCTCCTTGTGCGTCAGTCGAGGCAGAACTCGTTGCCCTCCGGATCGGCCAGCACCAGGTGACCGGCGTCGAGCGGGGGAGCGGGCTCGTGGCGTCCGACGCGGGTGGCGCCGCGCGCGACGAGCCGGTCGGCCGCCGCCTCCAGCGCCGCCATCCGGGCGTCGCCGGTCAGCCCGGGCGCGGCCCGTACGTCGAGGTGCACCCGGTTCTTGTCCCGCTTCGGCTCGGGCACCCGCTGGAAGAACAGCCGTGGTCCGGCGCCCTCGGGGTCGACCACGGCCGAGGCGTCGTTGTGCCGCTCCACCGGTACGCCAAACGCGGTGAGCGCCTGCTCCCACGAGTCGAAGCCCTCGGGTGGGCCCTGGACCTGGTAGCCGAGGGCCTCGGCCCAGAACGCCGCCAGCGTGGCCGGGTCGGCGCAGTCGAAGGTGAATTGCACGTCGCGGGCCATCTCGGCTCTCCTTCGGTCGGGTCCCGGCCAGCCTGCCCCAGACAGCGGTCAGGCGCTGTCCGCGACCCGCGGGAAGGTCAGGCCCGCCCCTTGAGCCGGCGGCCCATCTCCCGGGCGATCTCCCGCTTGGCGTCCCGCTCGGCGAGCGCCTGGCGCTTGTCGTACGAGCGGCGGCCCCGGGCCAGGCCCAACTCCACCTTGGCCCAGCCGTCGGCGAAATACATCGACAGCGGCACCAGCGTGACCCCGCCGTCGCGCAGCCTCACCAGGATCCGGGCGATCTCCACCCGGTGCAGCAGCAGCTTGCGGGTGCGCCGGGGCGCGTGGTTGGTCCAGGTGCCGAAGCCGTACTCGGCGATGTGCAGCCCGTAGAGCCAGATCTCGCCGTCGCGTTCCTGGGCGAACGCGTCGACGAGCGACACCCGCCCCTCGCGCAGCGACTTCACCTCGGTGCCGGCCAGCACGATGCCCGTCTCGTAGGTCTTGAGGACGTCGTAGTCGTGCCGTGCCTTCTTGTTCGAGGCGATCAGCTTGCGCCCGTTCTCCCTGGCCACCCCCGCACGATACCCGCGCCCCCCGGACCCCCGAATTCCCGGAGAGAGTGCCGGTCCGGGCCGGCGTGGCCACTGTTTCCGGGAATGAGCGCGCGGGTGCGGTGACGGGGAGTTGGGTAGGGAGTGGGGGTGGCGGTTCGGACGGTGACGGAGGGGAGCGGCGGATGACACGGGTGGCGGTGCTCGGGCTCGGCGGCATGGGTACGCCGATGGCGGCGAACCTGATCCGGGCCGGACTGGACACGGTGGTGTGGAACCGGCGTACCGACCGGGCCCGCGCGCTCCGGGACCACGGCGCCGAGGTCGCCGCCGATCCGGCCGAGGCGGTCCGCCGGGCCGACGTGGCGGTGACCATGGTGACCGACGCGGGCGCGGTCCGTGCCGTCGCGGTCGACCAGGGCATGCTCGCCGCCCTGCCGGACGGCGCGGTGTGGGCGCAGATGAGCACCGTCGGCGTCGCCGAGACGCAGCGCCTGGTCGAGCTGGTCGCCGCCGAGCGACCCGACGTCACGTTCGTGGACGCGCCGGTGGCCGGCAGCCGGGGCCCGGCCGAGCAGGGGAAGCTGACCGTCCTCGCGTCCGGCCCCGAGCAGGTCCGCGACCGGGTCGCCCCGGTCTTCGACGCGGTCGGGCAGCGGACGCTCTGGCTGGGCCCGGCCGGCGCCGGTTCGCGGCTCAAACTCGTCAACAACCTGCTGCTCGCGTTCGTCAACGAGGGCGTCGCCGCCGCGATGGCGCTCGCCGACACGCTCGGCCTGGACCGCGACACCGTGCGGCAGGCGTTCGACGGCAGCCCGCTCGTCTCGCCGTGGGCGGCGGAGAAGCTGGCGCGGGTCGCCCGCGACGAGCACGGCCCGCAATACTCGCTCACGCTGGCGCTCAAGGACGTCGAGCTGGCGCTGCGCGAGGCGCCGACGGGCAGCTTCCCGGCCGCCGAGGCGCTTGCCGCCGAGTGGCGCGACGCGGTGGGCCGGGGGCTCGGCGGCGACGACCTGACCGTGGTCACCCGGCTGCTGGGGCCCGGCGCGGCCCGCTGACCACCCGGCTTCCGGCGGTGGCCGGACCGGGACCCGCCGACGCGCGGGCGGCGCCGCGCACCGCCGCCCCCGCCGGTCAGGCGGGCACCGCCTCCGGCTCCCGGTCCGCGCCGACGCGGTCGGCCACCCAGCCGGTGACGATCAGCAGCAGCGCCGCACCGTAGGTGCCCATCACCAGCAGACCCGCGCCGGGCAGCTCCGTGCCGGCCGCGCCCACGCCGATGAGCAGGTCGGAGACGAGGAAGCACGCGCCGCCGGCGGCGACCCGCGCCGACACGCCGGTCGCAGCGGCGGCCATCAGGCACAGCGCCAGGCTGTAGCCGAGCACCGGCAGCCGTAACGGCCCCAGCGCGCCCCACAGCAGCGCGTTCCCGGCGGCCCAGGCGAGCAGGTAGCCGCCCCACGCCACGGCCGCCGGTCGCCCCCGACGCAGGAAACCGGTGAGGAACGCGAGCTGCGCGATCAGGAAGAACCCCATCCCGAGCAGGAACGCGGCCCGTCCCGGCACGAGCAGGGCCACGTCGCCGGCGGTGGCCGCGACCAGGCCGGCGGCCACCGCGTCCAGCCGGCGTCGGTGCGCGATGAGGTACGCCAGCAGCACCGGCGCCAGCAGCGGCTTGGCCAGCCACTGGAGCACTGTCGAGTCGAGCGCGACGCCGACCAGCTCGACCGCGGCGATGACGCCGAACAGGGTGAGCCAGGAGCGCCTCACCGGACCGGCTGCCAGCCGGGGCGGCCCAGCAGGTAGCCGAGTCGGTGCCGCCAGCAGGTGGCCCGGCGTACGTCGGAGAAGATCGCGGCGAATTCGTGGGTGGCCACCCGCAGCGGGTTGTAGGTCTGGATGTTCTTCGTCAGCCCGTAGCGCGCCGCGGCCCGCTCCGGCGCGAAGCTGCCGAACACCCGGTCCCAGACGATCAGGATGCCGCCGTAGTTGCGGTCCAGGTATTCGGTGTTCGAGCCGTGGTGCACCCGGTGGTGCGACGGCGTGTTGAAGATCCACTCGATCGGCCGGGGTAGCCGGCCCACCCGCTCGGTGTGCAGGAAGAACTGGTAGAGCAGGCTGATCGACTGCTGAAGGAAGATCATCCACGGCGGAATGCCGAGCAGCGCCAGCGGCAGCCAGAACGGCAGCGAGGTCATCGGCGTCCAGCTCTGCCGCAGCGCGGTGGACAGGTTGTAGTGGACGCTGGAGTGGTGCACCACGTGGCTCGCCCAGAGCACGCGCACCTCGTGGTGCGACCGGTGGAACCAGTAGTAGGCCAGGTCGTCGGCGAAGAAGACGATCGCCCAGGTCCACCAGTCGCCGGGGGAGAGGTGCACCGGCGCAACCGTCCACAGCGCCGCGTAGAGCCCGACCGTGAGCAGTTTCCACGGCACGCCGACGAGCTGGCTGCCCAGCCCCATGGACAGGCTGGTGGCGGTGTCACGCAGCTCGTAGCCGCGCTCGTCGTCGTCGGGCAGGAAGCGGTAGGAGGCCGCCTCGATGACGATCAGCAGCAGGAACGCCGGGACGGCGTACAGCACAGCGGGGATCATGCGCGCGCTTCCCTTCCGGGGGTGGGGGTGGTGACCGGGGCGGTCAGCAACGTCCGGGCCTGCCGGGCCGCCGCCGCGCCCTGGCCGGAGGCGATCGCGGCGGCGAGGCTGCGGTGGCCGGCCACGTCGAGCAGTTCGGCGGTGCGGGCGTCCGGGGGCACGTCGCCGACCGCGAACGTGCCGGCCACCAGGCTGTTGAAGGCGAGCTGGTAGGCGGTGTTGCCGCTGCCGCGCACCACCAGCCGCCAGATGCGGATGTTCGCTTCGGCCATCCGGTCCAGGTCCGGCGCGAGCGCGCCGTACTCCTCGGCGGCCCGGACCAGCGCGGCGCCGGTCGCCGCGTCGCCGCGCTCGGCGCAGAGCCGGGCCGCGTCGGTCCCGACGCAGGCCCGCATCTCCAGCATGTCGCGGACCAGCGTCTCGACCGGGAGTACGTCGCCGGAGCGCGCCAGCGCCAGCGCCAGGTCGAGCCCGGCGTGCACCCGCCAGTCGAGCACCCGGGTGGCGCCGCCCTGACTGACCCGGACCAGGCCGAGCTGTTGCAACCGGCGCAGCGCCTCCCGGACCGCGTGCCGGTTGACCGCGAACGCGGCGGCCAGCTCGCGCTCGCCGGGCAGCGTCTCGTCCGGCCGGTGGCGACCGGCGACGATCGCGTCGCGGAGTTGGCCGAAGACGTGGTCGGAGACCGAGGCGCGGGGCGCGGGGACGAAGTCCATGGCCAGCAGTGTGGCCCCGAACACATCAACCCGTCAACTGGTTGTACCAGTGTTCGTCGCATGGGTACGCCGGCCGGTGCGTGCCGTCGCCGTCACCCCTCGTATCCTTTCCGCCGTAGGCCCGCCACGAGAGGAAGGGAGCCGGTGTGAGCGACCGGGTCGAGACGTTGGAGTTCCAAGCCGAGGCACGTCAGCTGTTGCAGCTGATGGTGCACTCGATCTACTCGAACAAGGACGTCTTCCTGCGTGAACTGATCTCCAACGCGTCCGACGCGCTGGACAAGCTGCGGCTGGAGTCGCTCGTCGACAAGGAGCTGTCGGCCGACACGTCCGACCTGCACATCTCCCTCGACGTCGACCGGGACGCCCGCACGCTCACCGTCCGGGACAACGGCATCGGCATGTCCCGCGACGAGGTCGTCGCGCTGATCGGCACCATCGCCAAGTCCGGCACCGCCGAACTGCTGCGCAAGCTCCGCGAGTCGCAGGACGCCACCGCGTCCCAGGAGCTGATCGGCCAGTTCGGCGTCGGCTTCTACGCCACCTTCATGGTCGCCGACAAGGTGACCCTGCTGACCCGCCGCGCCGGGCAGACCACCGCCACCCGGTGGGAGTCCAGCGGCGAAGGCACCTACTCGATCGAGGAGGTCGGGGACGCGCCGCAGGGCACCTCGGTCACCCTGCACCTCAAGCCCGTCGACGCCGAGGACAACCTGCACGACTACACCGCCGAGTGGACGATCCGGGAGATCGTCAAGCGCTACTCCGACTTCATCTCCTGGCCGATCCGAATGACCGTGGAGAAGCCCGGCGAGGACGGCGAGACCACCCGCGAGGAGCAGACGCTCAACTCGATGAAGGCGCTCTGGGCGCGCTCGCGGGACGAGGTCGACGAGGCCGAGTACAAGGAGTTCTACCGGCACGTCGCGCACGACTGGGCCGACCCCCTCGAAACCATCCACATGCGCGGCGAGGGCACCTTCGAGTACGAGGCGCTGCTCTTCCTGCCCTCGCACGCCCCGCTCGACCTGTTCTCCCCGCAGGGCCGCCGCGGCGTGCAGCTCTACGTCAAGCGCGTGTTCATCATGGACGACTGCGAGGCGCTGATCCCCAACTACCTGCGCTTCGTCAAGGGCGTGGTGGACGCGCACGACCTGTCGCTGAACATCTCCCGGGAGATCCTCCAGCAGGACCGGCAGATCCGCGCGGTGCGCCGGCGGCTGGTCAAGAAGGTGCTCGGCACGCTCAAGGACATGTCGGCCGAGTCGTACCGCACGTTCTGGACCGAGTTCGGGCCGGTGGTCAAGGAAGGTCTGCTGGAGGATCCGGACAACACCGACGCGCTGCTGGACCTGGTCCGCGCCGCCTCCACCCACGACCCGGCCGAGCCGACCACGCTGCGCGACTACGTCGAGCGGATGAAGGACGGGCAGACCGAGATCTACTACGCCACCGGCGACAACCGGGCCACCATCGAGAACTCGCCGCACCTGGAGGCGTTCCGGGCCAAGGGCTACGAGGTGCTGATCCTCACCGACCCGGTGGACGAGGTGTGGGTCGAGCGGGTCGGCGCGTACGACGGCAAGACGCTGCGCTCGGTGGCCAAGGGCCAGGTCGACCTGGAGACCGAGGAGGAGAAGGAGAAGGCCGAGGCCGAACGGCAGGAGTACGCCGACCTGCTCACCTTCCTCGGCGGCGCGCTCGCCGACAGCGTCAAGGAGGTCCGCCTGTCCACCCGGCTGACCACGTCACCGGCCTGCGTGGTGGGCGACGCGCACGACATGACGCCGACGCTGGAGAAGATGTACCGGGCGATGGGGCAGGAGGTGCCGCGGGTCAAGCGGATCCTGGAGCTGAACCCGACCCACCCGCTCGTCACCGGGCTGCGCAAGGCCCACGGCGAGGGCGGCGACAGCGCCGCGCTGACCGAGACCGCCGAGCTGCTGTACGGCATGGCGCTGCTGGCCGAGGGCGGCGAGCTGACCGACCCGGCCCGCTTCACCCGCGTCCTCGCCGACCGTCTCGCCCGCAACCTGTAGGTGCAAGGAAGGGCCCCTTTTTATCGCCTACGCGATAGGAAGGGGCCCCGGTTAACACCTCTGCCGGGCGAGCCGGGGGAGGTGGATCAGAACTGTTAAGCGGGGCCCCTTCCTATACCGCAGGCGTTAAGCGGGGCCCCCGCCTTCATAGCTGGCCGGGGAAGAAGCCGTGGCGGGCCAGCGGCTCGACGATCTGGTGCTCCTCGTACGACAGGTGCGACAGCAGCGTGTCGGTGAGCAGGTCCACCGCCTCCTGCAACGCGGTGAAGTCGCCGGGCGAGCCGATCAGCTCCACCAACGCCCGGTCGACGCTCTCCACCACCCCGTGGATCACCACGTGTTCCTCCTCGAGGCGGTCCAGCACCGGTGCCAGGCCCGCGTCGGAGCGGCGCAGGTGCGGGAAGATCGAGGCGTCCTCCAGGCCGTGGTGCTGGGTCACCACCGTGCAGTACGCGGCGCAGTACGCGCCGAGCGTCCAGTTGTTCTGCCGCATCGTCATCTCGTTCAACGCGGCCCGCGCCCCGCCCGGCGAGACCGTGCCACGCTTGACCTGTGCCAGCAGGTCACGCACCTGGGCCAGCTCCTGGCGCAGGTGGTCGTGCACGTCCACCAGGTGCTGCCCGGCGGCCTGCGCACGGGCCGGGTAGACGTGTCCGGCCGGCGCCGGTGGGGCGCTCGGCCGGTCCGCCTCGTCCCAGAGGCGGCGCGCGCTCAGGCGTACCCCCGGATCCGGGGTGGGGGTGACCGCGAGCGCGGTCGGGAAGCCGGTGGCGGCCTGCTCCTCGGCGACCGCGCGGGCGCCGCTGCCCGGCGTGGTGCGCTCGGCGGCGACCAGCTCCCGGACGGCCGGCGCCACCTCCTGGGCGAAGAGTTGGATCGCGCGCGGCTCGTCGCTGCCGAGGATGAAGGTGGTGATGCCGTGTTCCAGCGTCAGCCCGGCCAGCTCCTCCACCCACTGTTCCGGCGGGCCGGCGAGGAAGCCGGTGGACGAGCGGGCGAACGTGCCGGTGACGTTGAGCATCCGGCGGATCGCGCCCGGGTCCCGGCCTGCGGCCCGCGCGCCGTCGTCGACGAGCGTGTTGAGCGCCGGCAGGTCGTCCGGCCCTTTCGGCAGGTACGCCAGCGACGGCAGCCAGCCGTCTGCGGCGCGCCCCACCAGCCGCAGCATGCGCGGCTTGTACGCGCCGACCCAGATGCCCACCGGGTGCGCCGGGGCCGGCCCGCGTTTCGCGCCGACCACGCGGTAGTGCTCGCCGGCCACCCGGATCATGCCGCGCCGGCCGGTGTCCCAGACCTCGCGGATCACGGTGATCGCCTCGTCGAGCGCGTCGACCGCCGCGCCGGGGGAGAGCCGCCGGCCGCCGGTCGCCTCGATGGCGTCCCAGAACGCGCCCGCGCCCAGCCCGAGTTCGATCCGGCCACCGGTGAGCAGGTCCAGGCTGGCGACGCTGCGGGCCAGCACCACCGGCTGACGCAGCGGCAGGTTGAGCACGTTGCCGGCCAGGCCGATCCGGTCGGTGGCGGCGGCCACGTACGACATCAGCGTCCACGTGTCCAGGAAGCCGGGCTGGTACGGGTGGTCCTGGAACGTGACCAGGTCCAGCCCGGCCTGCTCGCAGAGGGTCGCCAGCGCCACCACCTGTTCGGGGTGCCCGGCGGCGGGGGTGAGGAAGCCGCCGAAGGTCAGCTCGTGTCCGTGTTCGGTCATCCGCCCCGCTCCTCGCGTGATCTTGCCCGGTCCCGCCCACGGTAGCTCCGTCGTCGGGCCGGACGGCCGTGTACCCGGCACCGATCCCGTTGCGGCGCGACCGATTCCGCCCCCACCGCGCTCGCCTGGCCCGATCGCCCGGCTGGGTGAAGAACGTCACAAGAAGTGGGCAATCGCGGATATTCGTCCCTAGCGTCGGTTCCGTTCGCAGACGCGGACACCACGGGCCGGTAACGCCTAATCCCGCCGCCGGCCCGGCGGAACCGAAACTCGGGCGGGAGCGGGGGACCCACAGGTTCCACGGTGCACGTCACCTCGGGGTGAAGCCGCCACCGGCGGCCGGGCTCCTCGGCCCGAACCCGACAGCTCACCTCGTCGGCGTGGAGGAATCCACATGTCAACTGCATACTCAGCCCGGCACCGCCGGAGCGTGGCCCACCGCGCCACGGCCCGCCGGACCGCTGTCGGCGCGATCGTCGCCGGCGCCGCCACCGGCGCCGCGGCACTGCTCGGGCCGGCCGCGCCGGCCAGCGCCGCGAGCGTGAACTGGGACGCCGTCGCGCAGTGCGAGTCGGGCGGCAACTGGCACATCAACACCGGCAACGGCTACTACGGCGGGCTCCAGTTCTCCCGGAGCACCTGGAACGGCTACGGCGGCCAGAAGTACGCCGACCGGGCCGACCTGGCTAGCCGCTCCGAGCAGATCGCCGTCGCCGAGAAGGTCCTGCGCGGGCAGGGCATCGGCGCCTGGCCGGTCTGCGGCAAGAAGGGCGGGTCGACGAAGACGTACGCCGCCAAGGAGTCCGGCTCGACCACGTCCGCGAAGAAGGCCACCTCCTCGCAGAGGGCGTCGGCGCCGAAGAAGGCGTCCGCGCCGAAGCGCTCCAGCAGCGCGCCGGTCGCGGGCACCTACCTGGTGCGGCCCGGGGACACCCTCTCCGAGATCGCCGCGACCCAGCACGTCGACGGGGGCTGGCGTGCGCTGTACGCGGATAACCGGGCCGTGGTCGGCGCGGACCCCGGCCTGATCTTCCCGGGTCAGCGGCTGCGCCTGCGCTGATCCTGAGTCGTGTCGCGTCGCGATCCTGGGGACCGCGTCGCGCCCCACGAGCGATGCGAACGCCCGGCCGGGCCATCCGGCCGGGCGTTCGCCGTCGCGCGACACGCCGGGAACGGCCGGCGTACGTCCTGCGTGCGGCGTCGGCGGCCGGTCCGGTGCGGCGGGTGACGAGGTTCCGACGTCGACGGTTGCTATGGTCACGAGGCTTGGCTAGGACGTGAAGAAAGCGCGGATATGACCAACGATGCGTTCTCGGCCGCCGCGAGCCTCGACGAGCTGCTGACCCGCACCCAGCAGGCGCTGGCCGCGATGCGGTCCCGGGCCACCGTGCACGCCGACGGCGAGCCGGGCGAGCTGCTCCGGGCCGAGGGCACGGCGGCCGGCGGCCGGGTGCGCGCGGTCGCCGTCCAGGGTGGCCGGTTGGACTCCGTCGCCGTCGACCCGGCGCTGGCCGACGAGCCGCTTGACGTCCTCTGCGGACACCTCGTCGTCGCCGTCAACGCCGCGCTGACCGAGTTGGACGCGCAGGTCAGCGCCTCGGCCCGGGCGGACACCGACGCGCTCGCCGCCCGGCTCGGCGGCCTGCCCGACCAGGCGGAGCTGTTCAGCCGCGCGATGCACGAGGTGGCCGCGCGCATCCGGCGAGACCGCGCCGTCGCGTCCCGCGCCGCCCGCCCCGCCTGACCAGGTCCGTCCACCCGGCCGGCCCATGCGGCACCGGCCGCGCCGCGTCCGACTGCTCGCCCGGTGCTCCGGCAAAGCGCCGGCGTCGGCGAACGCGCCTTCCCTGGCCTGCTTACTGGGATTGACCTTCCGAATAGCGGGAACGGCAGAGATCTTGGTAGGAAAGTGCCCCCATAGGGGCCGTTTCGTACCAAGATCTCGAAGCCGGGAGCCGGGAGCCGGGAGCCGGGAGCCGGGAGCCGGGAGCCGGGAGCCGGGAGCCGGGAGCCGGGAGCCGGGAGCCGGGGATACGGAACGGCCGGCCGTCGAGGAGGACGACGACCGGCCGTTCCGCGTCGCGGTCAGCTCAGCGTGACCGCGGTGTCGTCGACGACGAAGGACGTCTGGAGCGAGGCGTCCTCCACGCCGCTGAACGAGATGGTCGCCGTGGTGCCGGCCAGCGACGAAACGTCGAAGGACCGCTGCACGTAGCCGGTGGCCTTGTTCAGGTTGGAGTAGGTGGCGAGCGTGGTGCTGCCGGCCTTGACGGTCAGCTTGTCGTAGGCGGTGGTGCTGGTCGACTCCGCGCTGTCGATGTGCAGCCAGAAGCTCAGCGTCGCCCGGCACCCGGACGGGATGGTCACCGACTGGCTGAGCGTGTCGGTGTGCGAGGAGCCGTAGCCGTCGAGCCACGCCTTGTACGAGCCGCTGTGGGAGGCCTGGCCGCTGTCGGTGGTGATGACGCCGGACGAGGCGGCCCAGTTCGCGCTGCCCGACTCGAAGCCGGGGTTGGCGAGCTTGTTGCCGGAGCAGCCGCCCGACGGCGGGGTGGTGGTGGCGGTCGGGGACGGCGTGCCGCCGCCGGAGCAGGTCGGGTCGCCCGACTGCGCCGGCACGCTCACCGCGTCCCAGGCGGCCTTGACCGTGTTGAACTCGGTGCAGCCGCTCGGGTAGAGGTTCTTCGCC
Source organism: Micromonospora sp. WMMD975 (assembly GCF_029581215.1). Taxonomy (NCBI): domain Bacteria; kingdom Bacillati; phylum Actinomycetota; class Actinomycetes; order Micromonosporales; family Micromonosporaceae; genus Micromonospora; species Micromonospora sp. WMMD975. Next base: position 2,487,671 of record NZ_CP120739.1, on the reverse strand, counting down.
GCCTGCAGCGTCCAGGTGCGGTACTTCAGGTACGACGAGGACGAGGTCTTCAGCAGCATCGCGTTATACATGATCTTGATGGCCTTCTGGATGCCCAGGCCGGTCACGCTGCCGCCGTTGCAGGTCGAGCTGCTGGGCTGCCCGTTGGTCGGGCTGTTGCCGTTGGCCAGCAGGTAGAACCAGTGGTTGCCTGGTCCGGCGGAGGCGTGCACCTCGCCGGAGGGCACGCTGCTGGAGTAGCAGTTCGGGTCGCCCAGCGCCGACGGGTTGTACATGTTGCGGATCGGGCCGGAGCCGACCAGGTTGATCTTTTCGCCGACCAGGAAGTCCGGCGCGTCGTAGCTGGACGGCTCGTTGGCGAACCACTCGGTGGCCGCGCCGAACGTGTCCGCCACGAACTCCTGGGTGCCGCCGCGGGAGATACCGCCCGGGGTGTGGTCGTCGATGCCGTGGCCGATCTCGTGGGCCACCACGTCGAGCGAGCCGATCCACTGGCCGGCGGTGTTCTTGCCGATCTGGACCTGGGAACCGTCGTAGTAGGCGTTCTGGTCGTTCAGGCCGACCCGGATCGGCCAGTAGCCGCCGTTGCCGTCGGCGCCGTTGCGGCCCAGCCACTGGCTGAGCATCTTGTGCTCGGTCTGCGCGCTGAACAGCGCGTCGACGCAGCCGGTCTCCTTGTTGGTGGCGGTGCCGTTGCCCCAGGCGTCGTCGGTGCCGCTGAACGTGCTGTTGTTCGCGGCGTCCTGGCAGCTGAGGTTGGTGACGCTCGGGTCCTTCATGGTGTAGGTGCTGCCCGACTTGGTGGTGTTCAGGGTGAGCGGGCTCGGCCCGTTCCAGGCGCCGGTGCCGGTGCCGTTCACGACGTGCTCCAGGGTGCCCAGGACGGCGCCGGTGTGGGCGTCGACGTCGACGGTGAGTCGACTCGGCCCGTCGGCGCCGGTGCCGCGCACCGTGGTCTCCCAGGCCAGCGCCGGCTTGGCGCCGAGCGTGTAGACGACGAGCGTGCTGCCCTCGACCGCGCTGACGGTCTTGAGCTGGGCACGTGCCGTCTTGACGGCGGCGGCCGAGGTCAGCTTGGGGGTGGTGGCGAGGGCGCCGATGGGGCGCTGCTGCGCGACGGAGGCGTACTTCAGGTTGCCGGCGGAGTCGGTCGCGAGCACGAAGTCGCCACCGACCACCGGCAGGCCCTTGAAGGTGCGCTCGTAGGGCACGTACTGGGTGCCCTCGGAGGAGATGACGGGCTTCTGCACGAACGCGTCGTCGGAACCGGCCTGGAGGTAGGCGGGACGGTTCGCGACGAGCGTGCGGGCCGACTCGGCGGCCGTGGCGCGGGCCTGGGCGAGGCTGGGTGCGGCGGGCCCGGGCGGCGCGGCCTGCACCGCCGCGGCGGTGCCGGCGGCGAGCACGCCGGCGGCAGCCGCGCCGGTGAGCGCGGCGAGGCGAGGTGAGAGCTTCAAGAGGGTTCGCTCCTGTTCTGAGGCGCGCCGCACGGAGCCCGGTGGGGTCGGGCGGCGCGATGGTGCGAGGCAGGTGACGGTCGGTCTCCGGAGCTGCCGGCGTGGCTCCGGGTCGACGGATCGACCGTCCGGGCCGCCGGGGGTTGGCGGCTCGGAGAGCACGATCACACGCCGCTGGATCCGGGAGCAATGGGTGACCTGGGCAACCGACAGCCGTCGGACATCCCGCCGGCACGGCGAATTCAGGAAGCCATGATCTTCAATAGCCCCTGATCAGGGGGAACATTGTCGGCGACCGCCCGGCGGGTGTCCGACCTGCGTGCAATGCCGCTGTTCGCCGATGGCGCACATAGATTCAGCGCGGCCCTCGGGTCCGCGTCGGCAGCCCGGTCGGCACCGGCGGCAGCGAGGGAGAACCGGTCGGCCCCGGGAGGGGCGTCCCGCTCGGACTCGCGCTCGGGGTCGGGCTCGACGGCGTGGCGCTCGGCGTCGGTGCGGCCGACCGGCTCGGTGCCACCGTGCGCGGCGTCGGCGCCGGGCGGGTCGGCTCCGGAGCGTCGCGGGGGAAGGCCGGGTCGTGGAAGCGGTAGCGGTCCGGGTCGAGCTTCATCGCCTCGGTGGCCCGGGTCATGAACTGCCGCCAGATCGGCGCGGCCCCGGTCGAGCCGTACACCTCGTAGCTGCCGCCACTGGTCCGCAACGGCTTGCCGTCGGTGGTGCCCAACCAGACCGCCGAGGCGAGCGCGCCGGTCCACCCGACCATCCAGGTGTGCACGTTCTTCGTGGTGCTCTGCCCGGCCTGCCAGGTGCCGGTCTTGCCGGCGGAGTCCCAGCCGTTGTCCAGCCGGGCCGCCCGCACCCGGCGCAACGTCCAGTCGAGCTGGTTCACCGCCTCGGCGTCGAGGTCGAGATCGGTCTGCCGGAGCCGTTCCGTCCACACCGTGTCGTCACCCTTGGTCACCGACCGGACGAAGTGCGCGTCGGCCCGCCTGCCGCCGGCCGCGAACGTGGCCATCCCGTTGGCGTGGTCCTGCACGGTGATGCCGTACTGCCCGATGCCCACCTCGGTGGAGAAATGCTCCGCCAACCCGTCGGCGGGGTCGTCGCGCAGGTCGACCCGCTGCGGTCGCGGATTGCCCCGGACGGTCTCCCACATCGACTCCACGCCCGCCTGGCGGGCCATCTCGATCACCTTCGCGGTGCCGAGCTTCTCGGTCAGCTCGAAGTAGGTGACGTTCAGCGAGGCGACCGTGGCCTCCCAGAGCGCGCAGTCCGGCTGGCAGGGCGCGTGCTCGGCGTTGCGGATCGGCCCGGCCGCGCTGCCCCGGGTGCGCCCGGACGCGGGGAACTCCTTGGTGTCCGGGGAGTCGAACCGCTGCTTCACCGAGATGTCGTCGCGCACGGCGGCGGCCAGGTCGTACACCTTGAAGGAGGACCCCGGCGGATGCTGGCCGAAACCGCGCGCCTGGCCCTGCTCGTCGGTGTACCAGCCGGCGTAGTCGGCGCCGGAGCCGCGGTCGCCGCCGTAGTAGCCGAGCACCCGGCCGGTGCCCGGCTCCACCGCGACCAGCGCCGCCTGCCAGTTCTTCGGCTGGCCGCGGACCGCCGCCGGCGCGCTGTCCCGGCGGATGTCCGCCGCCGCCTCGGCCGCGTCCTGCACCCGCTTGTCGATCGTGGTGACGATCCGGTAGCCGCCGTCGCGGATCACCTCGTCCGGCTTGCCGCGGAACGGCTCGGCGCCGCGCAGCTCCGCCAGCACGTGGTTGACCACCAGCCCGGTCGGCCGGTCCAGGTCGGAGCGGCCGGCGTCGCGGTCGATCGGCCGCACCGTGTCCGGGTACGCCAGATCCGCCGCCTGCCCCGGGGTGAGGTAGCCGAGCTTCACCATGCCGTCGCGGATGTAGTTCCAGCGGTCGATCGAGTTCTGCTTCGCGAGGGCGTTGCGGCGCGGATCGTAACCGGGGGCGCCCTGCGGGTCGGCCGGGTCCGCCTCCGGCTGCTTCACCATCGCGCAGAGCACCATCGCCTCGGCCGGGGTGAGCTGCTGCGACGTGGGAGCGTCCCGGCGTACGGTCTTGCCGAAGAAGGTCTGCGCGGCTGCCTCGATCCCGTACGCGCCCCGGCCGAACGGGACCGTGTTCAGATAGAAGCCGAGGATCTCCTCCTTGCTGTACTTGTCGTCGAGCTTCCAGGCGATGACCGCCTCGCGCAGCTTGCGCGAGTAGGTGACACCGCGCAGGTCCGCGGCGACCCGCGCGTACTGCTGGGTGAGCGTCGACGCGCCCTGCCGCTGCCCGCCGCTGACGTTCGCCCACGCCGCCCGCAGCACGCCCTTGACGTCGATGCCGCGGTTGGTCCAGAAGGTCCGGTCCTCGGCCGCCACGATGGCCTGCTTCGCCGAGTCGTTCATCGCCTCGTACGGGACGATGGTGCGGTTCTGCGCCCCGAGCTTCGCCATCGGGGTGCGACCGTCGGCGTAGTAGACCGTGGTCGACTCGGGCAGCTTCAGGTCGGTGGGGGTCGGCACGCTGTCGAAGTAGTATCCGCCGGCCACCAGCCCGGCCCCGGCCAGCAGCGCGACGACCGCCAGGATGACGAGCAGGCGCCGGCCCCGGCGTCGCGGTCGCGCCGGGACCGCGCCGATCTCTCCGCTGTGCCGCACGCGATGCCTCCGACTGCTCGGCCGAATCGTCCATGCCCGGCTCGCAGGCTAACCGACCGGCATCGACGTCACCGGCATGCGGCGCGCCGACCCGGGCGGACGGGCCCGGCGCCCGCCGGGCAGGATGCGGGCATGCGGGACGACGTCCGTGACTACCTCGCCGACCTGGTCCGACGCGCCCGGGACGTGCTCGGCGCGGACCTGGTCGGCGCGTACGCGGCCGGTTCGGTCGGGCTGGGCGCGTACCAGCCCGGGCGCAGCGACGTGGACGTGGCGCTGCTGGTCGCCGGTCCGCCGGCCGGCGTGGCGAAGCGGTCGCTCGTGGACCGGCTGCGGCACGAGTCGCTGCCCTGCCCGGCACGCGGCCTGGAACTGGTCGTCTACCGGCGGGACGTGGCCGCCGCCGGCCTCCCCGAGCCGGGCTTCGAGGTCGAGCTGAACACCGGCGCGACCATGCCGTTCCGGGCCACCTACGACCCGGCCGACCGGCCTGCCGCCGACGGGCGGTTCTGGTACGCGCTGGACCGCAGCATCCTGCGCCAGTCCGGCCTGACGCTGCTCGGCCCGAGCGCCGCCGACGCCTTCGCCGACCCGCCGCCGGCCGCGCTGCGGGCGCTGCTCGTGGACGCGCTGCGCTGGTGGCTGGCGCTGCCCACACCGCCCGGCGACGAACCGGCGCCGGGCGCCGAGGACGCGGTGCTGGGGGCCTGCCGTGCGCTGGTGCGCTCCCGCGACGGCGTCTGGTTGGCCAAGGCCGACGCCGGGCGGCGGGTGGCCGTCGACGACCCGGACGCCGCGCTGATCCACCGCGCGATCGCCGCCCGCCGGGGTGGCCCGCCACCCTCCGGACCGGCGGCCCGCGCGTTCCAGCGGCGGGTGCTGGCCCGGCTCACCGCCGCCGGTTCGGCCCCGTCGTAGGCCACCCCGAGCACGGTGAGGCACGCCGGTGATCATGAAGTTGGCGGTGACAATTCGGACGGCGGAGGCAGCCAACCTCATGATCAACGGGCTTGTGGAGTCGGCCCGGCTAGGGTGGTGGGGGAGGTGACGCGTGCGCAGTTGGTGGTTCGCCGGCCTGATGCTGATCGCGGGCGTGGTGACGGGGGTCGGCCAGTCGGGTCCGGCGTCGTTCGCTCTGGCTTTCCTGCCCTTCGCGGTGCTGGGGGTGCTCTTCTCGCCGCTCGCGTTCCCCCGGTCGCTGACCGCGGCCCAGGCGCGGCGGCGCAGCGCCGAGAACGGCCGGCCGGTCATCTACTGGCGGCCGGGCTGCACCTACTGCCTCCGGTTGCGGCTGCGACTGGGCCGGCGCGCCGGGCGGGCGTACTGGGTGGACATCTGGCGGGACCCGGAGGCCGCGGCGGCGGTCCGGGCGGTCACCGGCGGCGACGAGACCGTGCCGACCGTGGTGCTGCCGGAGGGCGCGGTGGTGAACCCCGACCCGGCGTGGGTGCGCGACCGGCTCCCGGCCTGACCCGGTCACCGGCCGCCGCCGTTCGCCGGCCGTGAGCCCGGCGCCCCGGTCCGGGGCGCCGGGCACCGGTCACCCGGTGTACGGCAGGGTGACGGTGGAGCCGTCGCCGGTGCCGACCGTGGTGGCGGCGTTGCCGATGGCGTTCCACAGCTCGACCTTCACCGTGCCGCCGGCCAGGTCGCCGAGCGTGCCGGTGGCCGAGGCCAGGCCCTGGGTCTGCCGGTAGCGTTCCATCCCGACGATCGGGTCGGTGGCGAAGTACCGGTAGGTCTCCACCCGGTCGAAGCTGCCGTCGCCGGTCAGGTCGTACGACACCCGGGCCTGGACGCCGTTGCCGACCACGACACCCGCGTCGACGCCCAGGTCGAAGGCGGTGTTCCCGCCGGTGTACGTACCGGTCAGCCCGGTGGCGGTGAACACCTGCGGGTTGGTCGGCGTGCCGTCGTGGTTGCCGTTGGCGGCGGTCACCGTGACCGTGCCGGCCGGGCCGGCGGTGGCGCCCAGCTCCCCGCCGGAACGCAGGTAGCGGGTCGGGTTCAGCGGCGCCGGGGTGCTCGGGTCGGGGCTCGGGCTGGTCGGCGTCGGGCTCGCCGTGGTCGGCGTCGGGCTGGGCGTGGTCGGGGTCGGGGTCGGCGTCGAGGTCGGCGGGGGACCGGTCGGCACCGCCACGCCGCCGGTCGCGCTACCACCGCTCCAGGTGTACGCCCCGGCGGTGGCGGTCTTCCCGGCGGGCACGGCGAGCGTGGTGCCGTCGGAGAACGTGACGGTCAGCGGCGCGGCGGTGATGTTCGACGCCACGTACGTGCGCGCGGTGCCCTTGCGGAACACCTTGGCCAGCGGGTGGTTGGCGGTGACCGAGGTGTCCACCGTGCCGAGGGCGGCGAGGTTCCGGATCCAGTGGAACGTGTGCGCCTTGCTCTCGCCCTCCTCGCTCGTGAAGCCGCTGTTGGCCCGGAAGTTGCGCAACGCCTGGTCGCCGTCGCCGAGGGCCAGGAACTCCCAGAGGATGTCCTGCCACACCGTCGGCGGGCCGCCCTTGTTGGCGACCAGCTCGGCGTAGTTGGCCTTGACGTAGTCGGGATATTCGCCCAGGTAGAGGTGACCGCCGGTGATCGGCAGCATGTTGATGCCCTGGATCATCTCGGGGGCCGCGGAGAACCAGGTCGAGTACGACCCGCCGTCGCCCCACACCATGCCGACGGTCTTGTGCCCGAAGGTGGCCGGGAAGTTCTCGTCGTGCACGTCGAACCAGTATTCCGAGATGGCCGCGGACTGGGTGGTCCACAGGTAGACGCCGGCGTCGCGGACGGCGGTGTCGCCGGTGGCCTGGCCCCACTGGATCAGCGCGTTGGCGAAGTTCATCCCCTCGGAGGACGACTCCTGGTTGTTGCCGGCGAAGAACGGCGCCAGGCCGGAGGCCCAGTCGTGACCGGCGTAGATGTCGAAGTCCCGCAGGTAGGGGAAGCGCTCGTCGGCGCGGTCGTAGTTGTTGGCGTCGCGGATGAGCAGGTCGACCATGCCGCCGTAGCGGGTGTCGTCGGCCCAGCCGGGGTCGAACTTGGCCACCGTGGCCGCCGCGGCGACGAAGTAGCCGTAGTGGAAGTGGTGGTCGTTGAGATCCTCGTCGGAGCCGTACGAGGCGGGGTAGCCGATGAGCGTGCCCCAGTTGCGGTCGTAGTAGAAGAGTTGGCCGGTCTCGCCGGAGCCGGCGGTGAGCCAGTTGGTGAGCCGGGCCTTCATGGCCGTGACGGCCTTGTCTCGCACGGCGGTGAGCCCGAGCTGGTCGGCGATCTCGGCGATCCGGGCGGCCCGGCCGAGCCCCTTGCCGGCCCAGTAGGTGTCGGTGCCGCTGACCCCCTCCGGGTTGGCCAGCTCGGCGTTCAGGTAGCCGGTGACGGTGTTCAGGTCCGCGCCGGTGGCGTCACCGACGGCCGGCACCTCCGGCAGCACGCCGGTGAAACGCATCGAGGTGGTGAACGACGGTACGCCGGCGAGCACCCGCATGGCACCGCGCGCCGAGACGTACGTCGGGGTGATCGGGGTGGCGCCGGTGAGGCTGCGCCACTGGTGCGGGTAGAGCGCCACCACCGTCTTGGACTCGGTTCCCTCCCGGGGCGTGGTGGTGAACGCGTAGGTGGTGCGCACCGTGCCGGCCGCCGGGTCGTACGCGTAGCTCATCCGGGTGCCGGTGACGTGCGCGTGGGCGTACCTGCCGTAGGTGTCGGCCAGGGCGGCCTTGTCCGCGCCGCCGGGCAGCACGGCGACCGAGAAGTAGCCCTTGCCGGCAAGCGTCGAACTGATGCCCGCGCCGTCGACGGTCCAGGTCGCGCCGGTCGGCGCGTACGCGACGTAGTCGTGGCCGTGGACCGTGAAGCCGATGGTGGCGCCGGAGTTGCGCCACACGGTGGGCGTCGCGGCGGCGGTGAGCTGCGCGGCCCCGCCACCGCTGACGGTGTAGTAGCTGAACGGCAGCCCGTGGCCGATGGTGGCCCGCATGCTCCGGTTGCCGTCGCTCCAGTCGGCGGTGACCGTCCAGTCCGTCCAGTCGGCGGCCTTGACCACCGGCGCGGACAGCCCGGCCACCCCGACCCGGACGTCCTCCGTGTACGGGTAGTGGTATTCGCCGACTCCGGTGGCGGTGCCGCTGATCGCCGGCGTGGTGGTGTAGGACAGCCCGAGCCCGTTGTTCTCGGCGTGGAACGCCAGCGGGTGGGCCTGGAGGTTCTCGCTGGTCCCGCAGTTGTTGCGCTTCCAGATCAGCGAGGACCACCAGTCGTTCGTGGGGATCGCGCCGGCCGGCGCGTCCGAGGTGGCGAAGATCCTTGGGTTGGTGCTGACGGCGCCGCAGCCCTTGGGCAACGCGGCGCCGGGCGGCAGCGTCTCGGTGTAGCTGCCCGCGCCGACGGTGCCGGCGGTGGCGGTGCCACCACCGGTGACCACGACGCCGAGGAGGCCGGCGGCGAGTACGGATGCGGCGGCGAGGGCGGTCGCCCGCTGACGGCGTCGGCGGGCGGGGGACGGGACGGGGGTCGCGGGGGAGACGTCCCACAGGGGGAGTGTCATGGAGGTCCCCTTCAGGAGAAGGTGGTGTTCGGATGGTGATCCGACAGTCGAGAGAGCGCTCTCTTGAGAAGCGAGATTAGGTTCCGGTTACGCGCTCGTCAATGTTTTGTTGCCCAAGAGAGCGCTCTCTGGGTCGTGTGGAGGTTGCCTCCCGGCGCGCGTCCGTCCCGGCGCCGACGGTGGTGGAAGCACGATGGAGATCAACCGGGGCTGAGACGTCCCTAGCGTTCCACCCGCGGCCGACCGTGACCATCGGTGGAGCGCTAGGGACGTCAAACGGGACCTGACACGTCTACCGCGTTCCACCCGTGGCCGATAGTGACCGTGGGTGGACTCGGTCAGCCGATCGGGTCAGGCGGCGGTGGCGAGCCGGTCGTCGGTCGTCGCCGCCGGGGCGACGTCCGGACGATCGCCATCGGCGGCGGGCCGTACCTCGGTGCGCGGCCCCGAGGCGGCGGTGGCGCCGGGCGTGCGGGCGGCGCCCAGCCCGACCTGGGCGGTGTCCCAGGCGGCGCACGGCCAGGCCGCCCCGGCGCAGCTCGGGCTGGCGCACCTCCGCGTCGCGTCGGGCTGGTGCGCGTCGGCGACCGCGGCGGACAGGTCCCACAGCAGTGGGTCGGTCACCTCCGCCGGACGGTCCTCGGCACGCTCGGTGTTGACTCCGGACATGGTCGATCCCCCCTGTGGTGAACGGCCCCCACCTGTTTCCGGAACCGGCCCCGGGCAAACCTGCGGATGATCGGGAGCGGGCATAGGCTGGCCGGCGTGGCGAGGTATTACGACCTGCATCCGGACAATCCCCAACCGCGGGTGATCCGGCAGGTGGTGGACCTGTTACGGGCGGACGGGGTGATCGTCTACCCGACCGACTCGTGCTATGCCCTCGGCTGCCGGCTCGGCAACCGCGACGGCGTGGAGCGGATGCGGGAGATCCGGCGGCTCGACCAGCGGCACCCGTTCACGCTCGTGTGCGCCGACTTCGCCCAGCTCGGCCAGTTCGTCAAGCTCAGCAACGCGGTCTTCCGGCAGGTCAAGGCCGTGATCCCGGGCAGCTACACGTTCCTGTTGCCGGCCACCTCGGAGGTGCCCCGCCGGCTCCAGGACCCGCGGCGCCGGGTGGTCGGCGCACGGGTGCCGAAACACACCGTGACCCAGGCGCTGCTTGCCGAGTTGGGCGAGCCGCTGCTCTCGAGCACCCTGCTGCTCCCGGGTGAGCCGGAGCCGATGACCCAGGGCTGGGAGATCAAGGAACGGCTCGACCACCAGGTCGACGCCGTGGTCGACGCCGGGGACTGCGGTCTCGAACCCACCACCGTGGTCGACCTGTCCGGCCCGGAACCGGAGATCCTGCGCCGCGGTGTCGGCGACCCCTCCCGCTTCGAGTAGGGATCGGCCCGTTCCGCCCCACCGGGCCGTCGGGTGCGGCACGGTGGATCCGGCGGACCGTGACGGGGGTACGGCGTGAACGCACTCGTGCTGATCTCGGTGCTCGGCGTCACCGTGGTCGTCGGCACCACCATCGGCGGCCGGTACAGCGTCGCGCCGCCGGTGCTGCTCATCGCCATGGGCGCGCTGCTCGGCCTGCTGCCACCGTTCGAGAACGTGGTCCTCGAACCCGAGGTGGTGCTGGTGCTGTTCCTCCCGGCGATCCTCTACCGGGAGAGCCTGGTGACCAGCCTCCGCGAGATCCGCGCCAACCTCGCGGTGATCGTGCTGCTGGCCGTCGCGCTGGTGATCATCACGATGGTCGCGGTCGCGTACGTGACCCTGGCCCTCGGTGTGGAACCGCACGCCGCCTGGGTGCTCGGCGCGGTCCTGGCGCCCACCGACGCCGCCGCCGTCGCCGGCCTGGCCAAGCGGATGCCGCGTGGCATCCTCACCACGTTGCGCGCGGAGAGCCTGGTCAACGACGGTACGGCGCTTGTGCTCTTCGCGGTGGCGGCCGGTGTGATCGCGGGTGGGAAGGTGCCCGGTCCGTTCGCGCTCGCCGGCCAGTTCGTCGGCAAGTCGTTGGGTGGGGTGCTCGCCGGGCTGCTCGTCGGCGGGCTGGTGATCCTGATCCGCAAGCACGTCGACGACCCGATGCGCGAGGGCGGGCTGAGCATCCTCACCCCGTTCGTCGCGTTCCTGCTCGCCGACGCGGTGCACGCCAGCGGGGTGCTCGCGGTCGTCGTCTCCGGGCTGCTGGTGTCGTACGCGGGACCGCGGGTGATCCGGGCCCGGTCGCGGCTCACCGCGTACGCGTTCTGGGACCTGTCCACCTTCATGATCAACGGCAGTCTGTTCGTGCTGCTCGGCATGCAGGTGCCCGGCTCGCTGCGTAACATCACCAGCCACTCGCCGGCGGCGTCGTTCGGCATCGCCGCGCTCGTCGCGCTCGTGGTGGTCGCCACCCGGCTTGGGTGGGTGCACCTGGCGGTGTCGGTGTTGCAGGGCGTCGACCGGCGGGAGTCGCGGCGGTCGTCGCATTTCGACGCGCGGATGCGTACCGCCGCCGGCTGGGCCGGTTTCCGGGGCGCGGTCTCGCTCGCCGCCGCGCTCGCCGTGCCGGTGACCATGCACGACGGCACCCGGGTGTACGAGCGGGATCTGATCATCTTCGTCACCGTGGTGGTGATCGTGCTGATCATGGTGGTGCAGGGCACCACGCTGCCGGCCGTCGTCGGCTGGGCCGGCCTGACCGGCGACCGGCAACGCGACGACGAGGTGCGCCGGGCGCGGATCCGGGCCACCGAGGTGGTGCTGGAGGCGTTGCCGGGGGTCGCCGCCGACCTGGGCGTCGCGCCGGACACGGTGGACCGGCTCCGCGCCGGCTACCAGGACCACCTGGCGGACGTCCGCGACCCGCGCAGCGAGGAGGCGGAGCGGGAGCGGGAGCTGTCCCGCCGGTTGCAGCTGGCGATGCTGGACCGCAAGCGTCGGGAGGTCACCCGGCTGCGCAACAGCAACCAGATCGACGACGCGGTGCTGCGGGAACTCCAGGCGGCCACGGACATCGAGGAGATCCGCCTGCTGGGCCCCGAGACCGAGGACTGACCCCGTGACCCCCGTGCCCTGCGCGCCAGTTCACGGAAAGAGTGGCTATCCGGCGCCGGATAGCCACTCTTTCCGTGAAACAGGGCGTGAGTTAGATCAGCCGGCCGTGCAGCTCACGGTGCCGGACGGGGCGGTGCCGGTGCCCTGGAAGCCGAACTCGGTGCTGCCACCGGCGGCGACCTGACGGTTGTAGTCGACGTTACGGAACGTCACCAGACCGGTGGAGCCGCTGGTCTGCGCGCTCCACGCGTTGGTGACCGACGAGCCGGAGGGCACCGTCAGCGACACCGACCAGCCGTTGAGCGGGCTGCCGCCGGCGGTGACCCGCACGTTGGTGACGAAGCCGCCCGGCCACTGGTTGGTGGAGAGCGTCGCGGTGCAGGCGCCGGCCGTCGGGGGCGTCGACGGCGGCTCCGAGGTGGGCGGCGTGGTGGTGGGGGGTGCGCTGGTCGGCGGCGTGCTCGTGGGCGGGGTGCTGGTCGGCGGCGGGGTGCCGCCGGCGTTCAGCGCATTGAGCGTCGACGTGTACGCGGCCTTCTTGTTGCCGTTGCCGTCGAAGAGCAGCGGCGTCCCGCTGGCCCGCCAGGAGTCGCTGTCCCGGATGCCCCAGACCGTGATGCCGTTGCAGCGCGCCACGGCCAGGCAGTCCTTCACCACGTTGCCGTACGCGGTGGCCTGGCTGCTGCCCGAGCCCTCGATGTCCAGCTCGGTGATCTGCACGTCGACGCCGAGGTCGGCGAAGCTCTGCAGGGTCGTGCGGTAGTTGCCCGGGTACGGCGAGCCGCTGTTGAAGTGCGACTGGAAGCCGACGCAGTCGATCGGCACCCCCCGGGCCTTGAAGTCCTTGACCATGTTGTAGACGCCCTGCGTCTTGGCCCAGCTCCAGTTGTCGGTGTTGTAGTCGTTGTAGCAGAGCTTGGCGCCCGGGTCGGCGGCGCGGGCGGTGCGGAAGGCGACCTCGATCCAGTCGTTGCCGGTGCGCTGGAGGTTCGAGTCGCGCCGGCCGCCGTTGCCGTCGTCGAACGCCTCGTTCACCACGTCCCAGGAGTAGATCTTGCCCTTGAAGTGGGTGGCGACCTGCGTGATGTGGTTGATCATGGCGTTGCGCAGCGCGGTGCCCGACATGTTCTGCGCCCAGCCGGGCTGCTGCTGGTGCCAGGCCAGCGCGTGCCCGCGGACCCGCATGCCGTTGGCCTGGGCGTGCGCGACGATCCGGTCGGAGCTGCTGTAGTTGAACTGGTTCTGGGACGGCTCGGTGGCGTCCCACTTCATCTCGTTCTCGGGCGTGACCATGTTGAACTCGCGGTTCAGGATGCCGACGTACGTGCCGTCCGACAGCTTGTTCGCGGCCACCGCGGTGCCGAAGTAGCGGCCCTGTTCCGCCGCCGAGGCGCCGAGCGTCGTGCCGGCGCTGGCGCTTGTCGCGACCGCGACCGTCGCGGCGACCGCCGCGGCCCCGGCCAGCGCTGATACCACCGCGGCACGCGGGCGTGACCGGGCTGTCCCGCTCCCGCTGTCGCGGGCGAGCACCTTGTCCATCTGAGAACCTCTCCTAGCCTGGTGAATAGGATCGTCCACGTCGACCACCGCCCGTCACGGTGTCGGCTCGGGCGCGGCCGCCCGGAGGCCGCGCCGGGCGGGGAGACGACTCCCCGGCACCGTGGGTTGATCGACGTGAATCTGTGCCCCGAGCCTACCGGAACCGTTCCGAAAACTTAACGCTCTCGATATGTCGATTCCCCGGTGGGGCGCGGCGGTCGAGGCGTCGAACGCGCCGGCCGGAGGCGGTCGGCGGGCGGTGCCGGGCCCGGTGCGTCGGGCCCGGAAGTTTCGGAGGCACGAGACCGGGCGGGCCCGGGTCGCCCGGTCCGCTGTCCGCGACCGGACGGCGTCGGCGCTTGAGCGCGGGGGCCCGGGGCGCGATCCTGTCTTTACATCGACACCAAACGATGGAAGAGGTTCTCCGGATGCGCCGACCGTCGCTCGTCGTCCTCGTCCTCGCCGCCCTGCTCGCGGCCACCCCCGCCGCGGCCCGGGCCGGCGCCGCCCCACTCACCGAGCTGCGCACCGCCGGCACCGCCTGGGGGCACGACCCGGCCACCGGCCGCCTGACCGTCACCGTCGACGACACGGTACGCGGATCGGAGCTGGCCGCGCTGCGCCGGGCCGCCACCCGCTCCGGCGCGGTTCTGCGGCACGAGCCGGGCCGGCTGCGCACGCTCATCGCCGGCGGCCAGGCGATCTACGGCGGCGGTGGGCGGTGCTCGCTCGGCGTCAACGCGCGCAGCGGCAGCACCTGGTACTTCGTCACCGCCGGGCACTGCACGAACCTCGGCGCCACCTGGTACGCCGACAGCGCCCGCACCAGCGTGCTGGGCAGCCGTACCGGCAGCAGCTTCCCCGGCAACGACTACGGGCTGGTCCGCTACACCGGCACGGTCGCGCACCCCAGCGCGGTGTACACCTACCCCGGCCAGGTGACGATCTCCGGCGCCGGCAGCGCCTACGTCGGGCAGGCGGTCTGCCGCAGCGGCGCCACCACGGGCGTGCGGTGCGGGGTGGTCACCGGCTTGAACCAGACCGTCAACTACGCCGAGGGCCGCGTCACCGGCCTGATCCGCACCAACATCTGCGCCGAGCCGGGGGACAGCGGCGGGCCGCTCTACGTGGCCGCCACCGGCACGGTCCTCGGGATCCTCTCCGGTGGCAGCGGCACCTGCGCCAGCGGCGGCACCAGCTACTACCAGCCGATCCTGCAGATCCTCGCCGCGTACGGCCTGAGCATCCCGTGACCGCCGGCCCGAGGGCGGAGGCCACGGACGCCGGCGGCTCGCTAGCCTGACGCGGTGACCGTCTACGCCCTCGCGCAGCTCACCGTTCACGACCGGGCGCGCTACGACACGTACGTCGCCGCCTTCCTGCCGGTGCTGGCCCGGCACGGCGGCCGGCTGCTCGTCGCCGACCCCGCCCCCCGGGTGGTGGAGGGCGACTGGCCGCACGACAAGGTGGTCCTGGTGTCCTTCGACCGCCGGGAGGACTTCGAGCGCTGGTCCACCTCGCCGGAATACCGGGAGATCTCCCGGGACCGGGAGGCGGCGACCGAGGGGGTGGTCCTGCTGCTCGACGGCATCGGCCACGCCTGGCCGGCCTGACCGCTCACCGCGCTCGGCCACCGGCGCGCAGGTAGGCGAGCACGGCCAGCACCCGGCGGTTGGTGTCGTCGTCCGGCGGCAGGTCCAGCTTGGCCAGGATGTTGCCGACGTGCTTCCCTACCGCCGCCTCGGTGACGTGCAGCCGGCCCGCGATCGCGCCGTTGGAGTGCCCCTCGGCGACCAGGCCCAGCACCTCCCGCTCGCGGCGGGACAGCGCGTCGAGCGGGTCGCGCGGGCGGCGCAGCAGGTGCCGCACCACGTCCGGGTCGACGGCCGTGCCGCCGGCGGTCACCCGGCGCAGCGTGTCGGCGAACTCGGCGACGTCGGCGACCCGGTCCTTCAGCAGGTACCCGACCCGCCGGCCGTCGCCGCTGTCCAGCAGCGCCGCCGCGTACCCGCTCTGCACGTGCTGGCTGAGCACGACCACGGCGAGGTCCGGCCGTTCCGCGCGCAGCGCGACCGCCGCGCGCAGGCCGTCGTCCCGATGCTCCGGCGGCATCCGGATGTCGGTCACCAGCAGGTCGGGTCGGTGCGTGCGGACAGCCGCCACGAGCGCCGGGGCGGAACCGACCGCGGCGGCCACCGCGAAGCCGAACCGGGTCAGCAGGCCGACCAGGCCCTCCCGGAGCAGGACCTCGTCCTCGGCGAGGACGACCCGGGTCACGGACGGCACGGCAGCTCCACCCGCACGAGGGTAGGCCCGCCGGGCGGGCTGGCCAGCAGCAACCTGCCGTCCACCGCGCCCACCCGGTCGGCGAGCCCGGTCAGGCCGGTGCCCCGGGCCGGGTCGGCGCCGCCCCGGCCGTCGTCCTCGACCTCCACCACCAGCCGGCGGTCGGTCCGGGTCAACCGCACCACCGCGTGCCTCGCGTGCGCGTGCCGCGCCACGTTTCCCAGCGCCTCGGAGACCACGTACCAGGCGGTGGCCTCGACCAGCTCCGGCACCGGGCGGGGCAGGTCCGCGTGCACGGTGACCGGGACCACCGATCGGCCGGCCAGGTCACCGACCGCGCCGGCCAGGCCCAGCTCGGTGAGCTGTCGCGGGCGGATGCCCTGAACGATGCCGCGCAGCGTCACCATCAGCTCCTTGGCCTGCTCGTGCGCCGCGTCCAGCGGCCCCGCGGCCGGCGACCCGTCCGGCACGTCCAGGCGGGCCAGCCCGAGCTGGAGGCTGAGGCTGGTCAGGCGTGGCTGAGCCCCGTCGTGCACGTCCCGCTCGATGCGGCGGCGCTCCGCCTCGTACGCGCCCATCAGGCGGGCCCGGGAACGGGTCACCTCGCGCAGCGCCACGGCGTCGGGCGCGCCGTCGAGCAGCCACCGGGCGACCGTCGCCTGCCCGACGACCAGCAGGCCGGCCAGGTAGACCAGGGCAGGCGCGGCGAGCACGCCGGCGACGGCGTACGGGACCGCTCCGGCCGGCGAGTCGACCGTGGCCCAGATCAACACGATCCGTTCCCCGCCGCCGGTCAGCCAGGGCCCGGCGACCAGCGTGACGTCGAGCAGCACGAGCAGGCCGAACGTCCCGTAGGCCAGCGGCACCGCGGTGGCCAGCCAGGCGGCGTACGCGACCTCCCGCCAGGCGGCGGCGCTGGCCCATCGGGCGGCCGGCCCGCGCCGGAGCGGGCCGGCCAGCGGTCGGTCGTCGACCAGGCGGAGCCGCCACCGCTCGAGAGCGGCCACCGGCGCGCTCGCCAGCGGGGCCACCGCGAGCGCGGCCAGCGCCAGCACGGCGAGCGCGGCCAGCACCGGCACGTCGACCGGCCGGCCCCGCCGCAGCGCGCTCGCCACCAGCAGCAGCGGCGCGGCGACCACGGACCACGCGACCGCCAGGACGCCAACGACCGGGAGCGTGCTCGCGGCGTACGCCAGGGCGCGCCAGGGCCAGGCGGTGAGCGGGTACCGGCGGTGGCGCAACGCCCCGGCCAGGTGCGACGGCTGAGTCATGGCCCGACGCTAGCCAGCCGGCAGCCGGCCGGCCCAGCCGTCCAGGCCCCGCATCGGGGTGGGCCTGGCCCTACCCCGGACGTGCCTATCCTGAACGGGTGGAACTGGCGTTCAGCGGCGAGGTGTGGTTCTGGCGGGGGCCGGCGCCCTACCACTTCGTCACCGTGCCCGACGAGCAGTGCGCGGCGCTGGAGGCCGCCGCCGCGTCGGTCACCTACGGCTGGGGCATGATCCCGGTGGGCGTCCGGATCGGCGGCACCGACTGGCGCACGTCGCTGTGGCCGAAGGACGGGCGCTACGTGGTGCCACTGCGGGTCGCGGCGCGCCGGGCGGAGGGGATCGAGCTGGGCGACCTGGTGGACGTCCGGCTGACGGTGGACGTGTGACCGCCGGCGACCTGGCCCAGGCGGGCCGACTGCTCGCCGCGAGCCGAACCCGGGACACCGGGCGGTGGCCGCGATCCAGGCCCGCCTTCCCGGCCCCGTCGTGAACACGCAGAACGTCGACGACCTGCACGAGCGGGGTGGTGTCGCCTCCGTGGTGCGGCTGCACGGCAGCCTGTTCGCGCCCCGCTGTTCGGCCTGCGCCCACCCGGCGAGCCTCAGCTACCGCGGCGCCCGCTTGGGGAAGACGGTGTAGGCCACCGGCCAGAACACCAGCCAGGCCGCCATGGCCAGGGTGAGCCGGGCGGTCCACGCCCACAGCTCCTCGGTCCGCTCCGCGTCGCCGACCAGGGCGATGCCGCCGAGCAGCACCGCGCAGGCGACCGCCCAGCCGAGCATGCCCTTGCCCCATTCCCGCCACTCGTGCCGGGCCCGGGCCCATCCGTAGCGCGGCGCGCGGCGCGGCGGCGGTCCGCCGGCGAAGCGGTGCGCGAACCGCTCGTCGGCCCAGCGCACCATGCTGTGCCCGAACGCGACCGAGAAGCCGAGGTAGGCGGCGGCGAGGCCGTGGGCGAACGTGGCGGTGCCGCCGCGGCGCAGGTCGATGATCGTGGCGGCCAGCAGGACGAGGTCGACGGCGGGCACGGCGAGCAGCAGCGCGGCGCCGAGGCGGGGCCGGCGCAGCGGATACCTGGCGATCAGCCCGGCGGCCAGGAACAGCCAGAACGCCACCTCGCACGCGACGATGACTCCGATGAGCATTCGACCTCCCCGTTTTAGTACGCTGTGCGATAACAACCCTAGCAATCGCCGTCCACCAGCCCCGGGAGGGCTCCGTGCCCAAGATCGTCGACCACGACGCCCGCCGCGCGGAGCTGGCCGAGGCGATGTGGCGGGTGGTCTACCGCGAGGGAGTCGGCGCGGCCACGGTGCGCAGCGTCGCCGCCGAGGCCGGCTGGTCGCCCAGTGCCCTGCGGCACTACTTCGCCACCCAGACCGAGCTGCTGGTCTTCGCGATGGAACACGTGATGGTCAAGGCGGCCGAGCGGCTCACCGCCCAATACCGGACCGGCGCCGCCCGCGACGTCGTCCAGCGGATGCTGGAGGAGTTGCTGCCGTTGGACCGGCAACGTGTCCGGGAGGCCGAGGTGTGGCTGCTGCTCGCCGCCCGGGCCCAGGTCGACCCGGCGGCCCGGGAACGGATGGCCGAGGCCGACGACGGCATCCGCCGCGCCGCCGAGATCGCCGTGGCCCGGCTCACCGGCGAACAACCGGCCGACGACGCCGCGTCCGCCCGCCTGCACGCCCTGCTCGACGGCCTCACCCTGCACGCGCTGCTGCACCCCGACCGGATGCCACCGCAACGGCTGCGTGACCTGCTCGCCGCGCACCTCGACCAGCTCGCCGGCCCGAGCCCGACGACAAGGTGATCCTCGACGCGCTGCGCCGGACCATCGAGGGCAACCTGGACGCGCATGCCCGGGCGGGCGGTGGCCGCTTCGGGAACAGGGGACCCTGCTGACCGGTCAGATCCAGTGTTCCTCGTCGGGCAGCGGGATCTCCTGGTTCTGCTCCACCGCGTCGGCCGGGGTCAGGTCGTCGCGGACCGACTCGCCCAAGCCGGCGCGGTCGCTCGGCGGGCGCAGCACGCCCTGCTCGGCCAGGTCCGCGTCGGCCGCCTCGGGCACGGCGTCCGCCACCCGCTCGGTCGGGCCGACGACCGTCTCGTCCTGCCGCTGTTCCTGCGCGTCGGCCTCCGGCGGGCGGCGCAGCGCGTCTTCGCTCATCGCGCCGCCCGCCGTCCGGTCGGCGCGCTCCGGTCGACCAGGTCGCGCGCCTCCCCGCCGTCGATCCGCAGGGCCAGCGTGCCCCGGGTGACCATGGCGGCCTGCTCCGCGGACACCCCGCAGCGCGTGGCCACCGCGCCGATGAACTGGTCCTGGTCCATCTCGCCGCCTCCCTCTGCCGGGCCAGCGGGATTCCCGCGCTCGGGCCGGGCAAACGGACCGCCCGCCGCGCGCGACGGCGTGGCTCAGGGGCCGATCCTCGCCGCGCAGGTCACCGAGGGCGGGCATCGGTCGTACCCCTCCCATCGACCACGGATGCCCCAGGGGCGGCCGGGCCGGAAGGCCCGAGGTGCCGCCCGGTGCGGCCGGGAGTAGCGTGCGTCGCGGAAACCCGCAGCGAGGAGGTCCGGAGAGTGCAGCCGACGATCGTGGACGTACCCACCCCCGACGGGACGGCGGACGCCTACCTGGCCCGGCCGGACTCCGGCGGCCCGTTCCCGGGCGTCCTGCTGTTCATGGACGCGTTCGGGCTGCGGCCCCGGCTGGCCGAGATGGCCGCGACGATCGCCGACCGCGGGTACGTCGTGCTGGCGCCCAACCTGTTCCACCGTGCCGGTCCCACCCAGCCGGTCGACATGTCCGCCCTGGCCGACGAGAGCCGGCGCGCCGAACTGTTCGGGCGGGTCGGGCCGATGATGGCCGCGCTGACGCCGGACGCGGTGGCCCGGGACACCGCTGCCTACCTCGACTTCCTGGCCGCCCAGCCGGGTGTCGCGCCAGGTCCGGCCGCGATCACCGGCTACTGCATGGGCGGCACCAACGCGTTGCGGGCGATCGAGGCCCTTCCGGACCGGATCGCCGCGGTGGCCGCCTTCCACGCCGGGCACGTGGTGACCGACGCGCCGGACAGCCCGCACCGGGGCGTCGGCGCGGTGACCGGCGAGCTCTACTTCGGCCACGCCGACCAGGACGGGTCGATGACCGCCGACCAGATCGCCGTCCTGGAGAAGGCGCTCGACGCCGCCGGCGTCACCTACCGCTCCGAGGTGTATGCGGGCGCCCGCCACGGCTACACCCAGGCGGACACCCCGATGTACGACGAGCGGGCCACCGAGCGGCACTGGGCCGCGCTGTTCGATCTGCTCGACCGCACCTTCCGGGGCTGACCCGGCACCTGCCGCCTCAGCCGCCGCGGGCCCACAACGCCAGGCGTACCCGGTTGGGGCTGCCGGTCTTGGCCATCAGGCTGGTGATGTGGGTCTTCACCGTGGTCACGCCGATGTGCAGCCGGTCGCCGATCTCGGTGTTGGACAGCCCCTCGGCGACCAGGTCGAGCACGTCCCGCTCGCGGGCGGTCAACTCGGCGGCCCGCCGGGGCGCGCCGGCCCGGGCGTGCACCGCCCGCTGGACCAGCCGGCGCAGCACCTCCGGGCTGAACGGGCTGTCCCCGGTGGCGGCCCGGCGGATGCCGTCGAGCAGCTCGGCCGGGGGCGCGTCCTTGAGCAGGAAGCCGCAGGCGCCGGCGGTCAGGGCCGGATAGAGGTGGTCGTCGTCGCCGAACGTGGTGAGCACCATGACCCGGGTGGCCGGCCGGTCGGCGAGGATCCGGCTGGTCGCGGTGATCCCGTCCACCCCGGGCATCCGCAGGTCCATCACCACCACGTCCGGCCGCAGCCGGGCGGCCAGGGCGACCGCGTCGCGGCCGTTGTCGGCCTCGCCGACGACCTCCAGGTCGGGTTGGGCGTCGCAGAGCATCCGCAGCCCGGCCCGGATGAGGTGCTGGTCGTCGACCAGCAGCACGCGGATCACGCCGGCTCCGGCGCGGCCGGGCCGGACCGGGGAGCGGGCCGGTCCGCCCCGTTCCCCGCCGGCAGCACCGTCCGCACCCGCCAGCCGTCGCCGGTCGGACCGGCCTCCAGCCGGCCACCGAGCACCTCGACCCGCTCCCGCATCCCGACGATGCCGTGCCCGCCGCCGGCGGGCACCACGGCCGGCGCCGCGCCCCGCCCGTCGTCCGCGACCGCCCAGTGTACCGCGCCGTCCACCACGGACACGGTCAACCGGGCCCGGGCCGCCGCGCCCGCGTGTTTCGCCACGTTCGTCAACGCCTCCTGGGTCAGCCGCAGCACCGCCTGGCCGCGTACCGCGTCAAGCGTGCCGACCGCCGGGTCCACGTCGGCCTCCACGGTGATCCCGGCCTGCCGGGCCCGGTCCACCGTCGCGCCGAGCGCCGCCGGCAGCGCCGACGGCTCGATCGCGGTCAGCGCGGCGTCGTCGCGTACGCCGTCCGGCTGGCGGAGGACCGCGACCAGCCGGCGCAGGTCGGCCAGCGCCGCCGTGCCGGTGCCGTGCACGTCGTCGAAGACCGCACCGACCCGGGGATCGAGGTCGGGCAGCACGTGCCGGGCCACCCCGACCCGCAGCACCATCGACGCGACGTGGTGGGCGAGCACGTCGTGCAACTCGCGGGCGATGGCGCTGCGCTCGTCGGCGCGCGCGGCCCGGCTCTCCGACTCCCGCCGCCGCTGCTCCGCCGCCGCCCGTTCCTCGGCCTGCCGGCCCAACTCCCGGGTGGTCCGGACGACCAGGCCGAGCAGCACCGGCAGGCCGACGGTGACGGCGAGCCCGAACACGCCGGTGAGCACCTTCCGGACCGGGTCGCCGACCAGGTCGCTCACGTCGATCGCGGCCAGCAGCCCGGCCGCCAGCCAGAACGTCCGGGGCCGGGTGGCCCGCATGGTCAGCTCCAGCAGCGCCCAGCTCGCGCCGACCTGGTTGATCAGCGAGTCGTCGACGAGCGGTAGGGCCGCCACCAGCAGGGCGCACTGGAGCAGCAGGTTCAGCAGCGGCCGGCGGTGGCACAGCAGAGCCACCGCGAACGCGGCGAGCGCGAACGCCCACTGCGTCGCGGTGGGCCCGGGCCGGCCGTGCACGCCGACGACCAGGTAGCCGACGCCGCTGAGGTCGAGCAGCAGCATCCGCGCGAGCGTGTCGCGCGCGTCGAACAGCCGCCCCACCCAGCTCACCGCGCCAGCCTAGGCAACCGGCGCGGCCGGGGCCACCGCGTCGGTCCCGCCGTCCCGCCGAGTCCCGCCGCCGGCCGTCCGCCGCCACCCGGCCCGGAGCGCGAGGTGGACGGCCAGGCCGAGCGGGCCCAGCAGGATGGTGAGCACCAGCACCGGCGCGGTGAGCAGGGCCGGGATGCCCCGCTCCCGGGCGTCGGACCAGATCCACCGCCCGACGAACAGGTCGAAGCCGATCATGTGGGCCCAGGCCGCCGCCGCGCCGTCGGCGGTGCCGAGCAGGTCCCGCAGACCGTCGAGCGTGGGCGCGGTGACCACCGGCAGCACCGCGCCGAGCGCCGGCAGCACCAGGAGCGCGTAGACAAGCAGGACCGGCGCCACGATCAGCGGCGAGCCGACCACCCGCGCGGTCCACGACCAGCGGGGCGCCAGGATCATCAGCGCCCAGAACGGCGCGGCGAGGGCGAACGTCAGGCCGAACAGCGTGCCGCTCATCCGACCAGCACCACCGGGGTACGCCGGGACCGGCGGGCCAGGACCAGCCCGGTGGCCGCCGCGGTGGTGAGCGCCAGCGCCGCCGCCACGGTCAGGGTGAGCCCGTCCGGGCGCGACAGCGGCTGCCCGCGCAACGCCTGCCAGGTGAGCAGCAGTGTGAGCGCGGCGTACGCGACGCCGCCGACGAGCACCAGCCGGGCCCGGGTCAGCGCGTCCAGCCGGGCGCCGACGAAGCGGTCGAGCAGGATCGCCAGCAGGGGCAACGCCTGCAACGCGTGCAGCCCGACGAAGTGCCCGACGCGCAGGTCGCCGCCGGTGGTGCTCCAGCCGACCAGCGGCAGGCCCGGGCCGCCGTCCGGCACGCCGACGCTGTGCGCCCCGTTGATCCCGGCCGGCGCGCCGGCCGGACGTTGCATCACCATCGGGACCGCGACGAGCATGCCGAGCAGCGACACCCCGAGGCCGAGCCGGACCGCGTACCCGCCGGCCCGGTCCGGCGTGGGCCGCCGCAGCAGCGCGACCGCGAGCACGGCCTGGGCCAGGAAGAGCACCATGATCGCCGCGCCCATGACGTCGAACAGCGCCGCGTTCAACGTGGTGGTGCCGTTGAAGTGGCTTGTGGTGCCGCGGACCACCTGGACGACGATGGCCACCATCTCCACCACCGCCACGGCCACGATCACGGTGGCGGCCCGTTCGGCGAGCCGGCTGCGCCTCGGCAGCAGCGAGAGCATCCAGGCCAGGGTGACGCCGTAGAGCACGAACGAGAGCGCGAACTTCAACGGTTTGAGCCAGGCGGGCGCGCCGGTGAGCACCCGGGGGTCGGCGACGACGCCGACCGCGGCGACGACGGTGAGCACCGCCATCGCGGACACGAGGAGCATCAGGGGGCGGTGCCATCCGGCCGCCCGGTTCCACACGGTTGTCATGCCTGTAGATGCTCGTGACCGGCCCGGCCGTGCGCGCCCGACCGGGAGCCGCGGTCGCGGCCACCGGTCCGACGGGCGTCTCCTACCCGGGGAGGAGGGGACGCTCCCGGCCCGCCGGGACGGCGACCGGCCGGCGGGTGGCTCCCCGCCGGCCGACCGCCGGTGTCACCGTCCGTAGACCTCGAACTCGTAGAGTGAGAAGCCGTACGAGGTGGCCCGCTTGACCCCGTACACCCGCACGTAGCGGGCGGTGACCGGAGCGAAGGTGGCGTTGTCGACGCCGCCGTTGCCGGTGGTGGTGGCGAACACCGGCGTCCAGGAGCTGCCGTCGCCGGAGACCTCGATCCGGTACGACGTGGCGTACGCGGACTCCCAGCGCAGCACCGCCCGGCCCACGGTGCGGGCCGCGCCGAGATCGACCCGCAGCCACTGGTTGTCGTTGTAGCTGCTGGCCCACCGGCTGGACAGGCTGCCGTCGACCGCCTTGTCCGGCGTGTAGCCGGTCAGGAACTGGGTGCTCGACGCGCTCGCCGGGCGTCCCTGGGCCAGGTTGGTGACGTCGTCGCCCCGGCGGGCCGGGAATGAGACGACCTGCTGGTAGGTGGGGCGGTTCTGCCAGGCGATCAGCGGGTGGGTGATGCCGCCGAGGCCGGACTGGGCGATCGAGTCGGCGCACCACTGGTCACCGGCGGAGCAGGACTTGTCGCCCGGGTAGACCGTGCTGGCCGGCGCGGCGGCGGCCTGGCCGAGCGCACCGAGCAGCGCCGTGCGGCAGGCGCCGAGGTCGCCGTTGCCGCAGTACGCGCGCCCGAGCCCGCCGGCCACCGGGTCGCCGAGCACGGCGCGCACGTCCTTGTCGACGTAGCCCCACCAGCCATGCTGGAACGACGAGCCCTTGTGCGCCTGACCCTGGAGCGCCCAACTGACCGCGCCGTCGCGACCGCCGTTCTGCCCGCCCGACGGCGCCTCGTTCACCTCGATGGCGTCGACCAGCGCGGCGTACAGGTCGGGGCCGAGCCCGGGGCGGAACTCCGCCGAGGCCAGCAGCGGCCACCAGGCGTCGAAGATCCGGATGGCGTCGGCGTGCTGGTAGACCTTGGACCCGGGCGAGGTCTCCACCCGCCGGGTGCCGGCCTGCTGCCAGGCGCGCAGCTTGCCGACCGCGTCGGCGAGCGCCGGGTCGGTGACCGGCGCGCTGTCCAGCACCCGCAGCAGGTCGGGAAGGACCTGCTGGCCGCGCAGGTCGGTCACCGCCGCGTCCGCCATGATCTTGACGACGTCTGCCCGGCCCAGCTTGCGCTGGGCGATCGCCGCGCGCACCGGCCCGTCGAGCAACTGACCCCGGTGTACGGAGCCGAAGCTGAAGTTGCCGTCGGCCGCCCCGAAGTCCCGCGCCTGCTTGTTGTTCCAACTGACGTAGTAGTCCTGGTTCACCGACTGCGGGTGCGCCGACGCCGGGGTGTAGCTGGCGTCGTTGGTGTCCGGGTTCCAGCCGGCCCACTCGTAGGCCGGCTCGGCCTTCGCCGGCAGGTTCGGGTCGGTGACCGACGACCGGACCGGGTTCGCGCCGGAGTTGAAGTACGCCGCCTCGGTCGAGTTGACGTAGAACCAGTTGAACGCGTACCCGACGCTTGCCGCGGACGCCTGGAACGCCGCTGCGCTGCCCATCGCCGCCGGGTCGTTGAACGCCTGGAAGCCGATCGCCGAGTCGGCCTCGTGCCGGTAGGTGGACCGCAGCTTGGTGAACGCAGTCGGTTGCCCGTTCACCAGCCCCCGGTGGGAGACCAGGCCGTACTTCGTGCGCAGCGCGCGCAGCGTGTACGAGCCGGCCGGGGTGGAGTCGGCGAGCGTCGGCGACCAGGAGTTGCGCTGCTCCAGCGCCTCCATCGCGACGCACTGGCCGTGGTAGAGGTAGCGGTTGCTGCCCAGCGTCGGCGCGCTGCCGTCGGTGGTGCACAGCGGCACCGCGTACGTGTCGGTCAGGTCCTGGGAGGCCGAGGTGGCGCTCCACGCGTAGTCCTGGCCGCGGCCGAGCAGCAC
Organism: Micromonospora sp. WMMD975; assembly: GCF_029581215.1. Classification (NCBI taxonomy): domain Bacteria; kingdom Bacillati; phylum Actinomycetota; class Actinomycetes; order Micromonosporales; family Micromonosporaceae; genus Micromonospora; species Micromonospora sp. WMMD975. The sequence continues at coordinate 2,462,229 of NZ_CP120739.1, read as the reverse complement.
GTAGAGGTTGAGCCCGGCGAACGCGGCGCCGCGCGCGCTGATCCCCGGCCCCTGCAACTCCTGGAGCATGAGCAGTTGCGGGGCGAAGTAGCCGGTCTGCGGCCCGAACACGGCGACCGGGTTGCCGGTGGTGGTGTGCCGGCCGGAGACCACCACGGCGTTGGACATGCCGTGTTTGCGCAGGTTGGACAGCCCGCCGAGCAGGTCCTTGGTGGTGGTGCTGGCGCCGGTGCGGGCGGTGGCTCCGCCGCGCTTGTCGTAGGCGAGGGGCTCGGCGGTCACGGTGCCGGCGTCGGGGAGCACCACGCTCGTCGCGCCGGGCGGCGTCGCCCCGTACGGGAAGCTCTGCCCGTCGTGCAGGGTGAGCACGGTCTCCGGGTCGTTCTGGGAGCGGAACGCCGCCCACACCCGGTCGCCCTCGGTGGCACCGTACTTGGCTCGGGCGGCCACCCGCACCAGCGCGGACTGGATCTCGCTGCCCCCGCCCCCGCCGAACAGGCCGCCGATCACGCCGGCGGTGGCGATCAGGTCGGTCATGGTGAAGTGCTTCGGCTTGCCGGCGCCGGCGAGCACGTACTCACCGGGGTAGTTGTCGTCGGCGATGGACTTGTCGATGTAGGCGTTGATGCCGGCGATGTAGTCGACGACGTCGGTGTAGAGCTGCTGGCCCCGGGCGCCCCGGGTGCGCAGCGCGTCCACCTGGGCCTGCAGGTCCGCCTCGGTGTAGGGCGAGTTGGCCCAGACGCTCTGCTCCAGCTCCCGGTTGCCGGGGGCGCCGCCGGCGAACGAGCTGACGTTGCCGCGCCCGACGTGCCGCAGCAGGTCCATCACCCAGAGGCGGTCCTGCGCCCCGGCGTAGCCGGCGCCGAACATGGTGCCGCCACGGGTGGTGCCGGTGACGTGCGGTACGCCGGTGGCCTTGTCCCGCACGATGGTGACGTCGGAGCGCGGCGAGACGGTGCTCTCGACCTGCCCGGCGGGGACGCCGAACGAGGAGTCGTTGTAGAACTGGGCGATCTGCTCGTCGGTCAGCCCGGCGTAGTTGTAGACCAGGTTCGCGTACTCGTCGAGCTGGTCGCTGGAGTGCGCCGGACGGGTGCCGAGCGCCTGGTGGGCCAGGATGGCGACGAGCGTGGCGTTGCCGTTCTGGCCCGGGGGCAGGATGTCGGCGCACTGGCCGAGGCAGTAGTCGTTGGCGGCGAACGTGGTGGCCGCGAGCGCCGGTGACGGCGGGGTGACGGTCAGGACGCTCGCGGTCAGGGCGGCGGCGGTGAGTGCCGCGAGCCGGGCGCGGAGTGGGGGACGGGGCATGGCGATCCTCCGGGGACGCGGAGTCGGGCCTTCGGTGCGCCCGGCTGCCGTGCCGACGTCTCGCCCTCCGCGCCCGGGCGTTCCACCCGGAGGTGAGAATGACTCATATCTATCTCCGGGCAATGATCGGCGGCGGACCGTCGCCCCGGATAGCCGTCGTTCACCACCCGCCAATGCCGACGTTTCGCCCGCCCCGCCGCCCGTGGACGTGACGCCGGGGGTGGCCCCGTCGCCACCCCCACCGTCAGCGCCTGCGGAACGACTGGCGCACCACACCCCCGACCAGCGCGCACCACGTGGTGGTGCTGACCTTGCCGGTCGGCGGCAGCCCGTGCAGGCGTTGCAGGTCCTTCACCGCGCTGCGGGTCGCGTGGTCGTACTCGCCGCTCGGGGTGACCTCGGCGTAGCCCTTGGACGCGAGCATGAACTGCGCGGCGGTCACCGGGACGCCGCTGTCGCGCTGGCTGAGCTCCGGTGCGAGGGTCTCCCACGTCGGCGCCGTCAGGGTGGCGTCGACGTCGACCGGGATGCCGTTGCGGGCCTGCCAGTCCTGCACCGCCGCGACGGTGGTCGCGTCGAAGACGCCGGTGACCGGCACCGCGTAGCCGCGGAACGTGAGCAGGTACTGCGCCACCCGGACCGTCGGGCCGCCGACGAAGCGCCAGATGTCCGGCCAGCGCCGCGCCGGCACGTCGCCCAGGCGGGTGCCGAGCGTGCGGAACACCGCCCGCCGCAGCGCCGGGAACTCGCGGTAGAACATCGCCCCCGGGCACTGGGTCTCGCGAAAGTCCCAGTGGCCGAAGATATCGTGCGCGTGCAGCCCGTACTGCCGGCAGATCGCGACGCACAGCCGGGTGAGGCCGTCGAGCAGCTCCTCCGGCGGCGTCTCGGTGACGTAGGTGCCCTCGTTCTCGATGCCGATGGCCCGGCCGTTCTCGCCCGGGCAGTGCGCGGCGATCATCTGCCGGTCGCCGGCCCGCAGCCGCTCCAGGCTGCCGTGCCGTCCCTCCAGGACGTGACCGCCCCGGCTCACCGTGAAGTGCTGCCCGGTGTCCGACCAGCCGTTGCCGTCCATGTGCAGGTCCTGGCAGTCGCGGGCGAGCTGCTCGGCGTGCTCCTTCGAGTAGTCGGTGACGTTGGGGAACGCCATGTGGTGCACGATGATCTTGTTGGTCGGGGTGGCGCTGACCGACAGCGGACCGGACGGCGGACGGGCGGCCCACCCGTCGCAGCCGATGATCCAGTCCAGGTCCGCGCCCGGGGCGGCCTGCGCGGCGGCCGGCAGCGCGAGCTCGCTCCCGACGACGGCGACCGCGGCGGCGCCGAGTCCGGCCCGTAGCAGCGTACGGCGGTCCAGCTCGGAATGATCGAAGTGCATGGCATCTCCTCGATGGCCCGACCGAGGCCGGGCGATGTAAAGGAACTCCAGTTTCGGCACGCGAGCCGAAGAATATTGCCATCGCCCCCGCGAGCGCCAGAGGACAAATACCGCACCCGCCGATCCAGCCGTACGCTGGTGCCGCGCGGGGGGAGGGGAGCGGGCATGAGGGGCGGTCGGGCGCGACTGGACCGGCGTAGCGTGCTGGCCGCGGCCGGCGGGCTGGCGGTCGCCGGGGTCGGCGTACCGCTCGGGCTGGCCGCCACCCGCGACCGCCCGCCGCCGGCGGCACGCGCGCGTCGGCCGATCAGCATGGCCATGCACCTGCACGCCTCGTTCAGCGAGGGCGTCGCCAGCTACGCCGCCCACCTCGACCAGGCCCGGCGCAACGCCGTCGACGTGCTCTGGTGGACCGACCACGACTTCCGGGTCGCCGCCCACGACCACCGCCGCGTCGTGCACTTCGACGGCCCGGAGGAACTGGAGGGCGGTCTGGCCTGGACCTGGCGCCCGACCACCGAGGGGCGGCTCAGCGACTCGGCCGCCGACTTCGTGGCCGCGCCGGACGCGCCCGACGGCCCCGGCCGCGCGCTGCGCCTCACCGCCGCCGGCGCCGGCACCCACTGGTACGCGGGCAAAGCCTGGAACTGGACGCACACCGGGAACATCTCCGACACCACGCTGCACCTCGACGTGCGACCCGAGGCGACCGGCCCGCACGCCACGCTCACCGTCGAGATCGCGTTGTCCCACCACCCGGCCGGACCCGACCGCCCCGCCGGCCAACTCGTGCTGCGCTACCGTCTCGGCGCGGCCGACACCGTCCGGCACACCGTCGACGGCCGGCGCGGCACCGTCGACCTCCCCGCCCCGGCCGGCGCCTGGCGGCGGCACACGTTCGCGCTGCTCGCCGACGTCCGGCGGCTCTGGCCCGACGTGGTGGCCGGCGACAACTCGCTGCGCGGGCTGCGCCTCGGCGTGACCGTGACCGGCGGCGCGCGGGGCGCGTACCTGGTCGACCGGCTGGTCTTCGACCGGGCCCGGCGGGCCGGGCAGGCCGGCGAGGAGATGCGCGCCGAGGTGCTGCGCGGCTACGCCGGGGCGTACCCGGGCGTCACCCACCACCGGGCGTACGAGGTGTCGATGGTGCGGCACCTCAACTGGTTCGGCGGAGACGGCACCCTGCCGCGCTTCCCGTCCCCGCCGTACCGGGACAACGACGTCGACGCCACCGAACGGATGGTCGAGTTCCTGCACGCCCACGGCGGCGTGGTCTGCTGGAACCATCCGCTCGACGTCGAGCGGCGCGACGCGCTGGCCCGGCTGTTGGTCACCCGGCGCGCGCTCGGCGTCGACCTGATCGAGATCGGACGGACGCCTGTCGAGGACCACCTCTGGGCGTACGACGTGGCGGCCCGCAACGCCCTCCCGCTGACCTCGGTGGGGGTGACCGACGACCACGACGGCACCGACTGGCGGGCCGGCCGGGACCGGTACGTCACCTCCGTCTGGGCCGCCTCGACCGACCGCGACGACCTGCTCGCCGCGCTCCGCGCCGGGCAGGCGTACTTCGCCGACCTGGCCCGCTACCGGGGCGCGCTGGACCTGGAACTCGGTGGCCACAGTGCCATGGGCGCACAACCCGCCGTCACCGACGACACCGCCACCGTCCGGCTGCGCGCCACCGACCTGCCGGCCGGGGCCACCCTGGAGGTGGTCACCGGAGAGGTCGACATGGCCGGCGCCGCGGACCCGAACCCGGCGATCCGGACCGGACACGTGCCGTGGCGGCAGTTGCGCCAGGGCTGGCACGACCTGCCGGTGCGGGTGGGCGCCGGCGCTTACGTACGCACCCAGATCCGCGATCGTGACGGCAGCATCGTTGCCGCGAGCAACCCGCTGTGGCTGCTGCGCCGGTCCCCGCCTGAGGGCGTCCTCCCGTTCCGCGCCTTCTGACCGCCCCCGCGCCCCGCCCGCCGGTCACGTTCCCGGCCGGGATGCTGCTGGTGCGCCGGCGCGAGGAGACGCAGCGGAAGGTGGCGCCGGGCCGCGCCGCCGACTGGGAACGGCCGACCGGCTGACGCTTGCCGGCGTCTGCTACCAGTGACGGCGTGTCCGTTACCGACCATCCGCCGCCCGGCACCGGGATCGGGCGACGTCCCCGGCCCGGGATCGCCGTCCGGCGTGCGGAAGCGTCCGTTGCGCCGATGGACGGCAGCGTCGACGGGACCAGAATGACCAGCGAGGCGGCCACCGACATCCGCCCCGGGAGCGCTGTGGGGTTCGTGGCATGAGCGGCTGGCAGCTGTCCGGCTACACGCCGGTTCGTACGCTCGGCTCGGGGGCGTCGGGCAGTGTCGTGCTCGCCACCCACGACGTCACCGGCACCCCGGTTGCGATCAAGTACCTGGTCCGCGACCTCGGCGCCGACTCCTCCTTCCGCGCCGCCTTCCGGGACGAGGCCCGGCTGCTCGGTGAGGTCGACGACCCGCACGTCAGCCGGCTCTACGAGTATGTGGAGTCGTCGCACGGCGCGGCCATCGTGATGGAGTTGGTCGACGGCGTCTCGCTGCGGCAGATGCTGCGCGCGCACGGCCCGACCACACCCGAGGCGGCGTTGTGCGTGCTGAAGGGCTCGCTCGCCGGGCTCGCCGCCGCGCACGCCCACGGGGTGGTGCACCGCGACTACAAGCCGGAGAACGTGCTCGTCACCGGCGCCGGATCGAGCAAGCTCGCCGACTTCGGCATCGCCATGCCGATCGGCCAGGGCTCGGACACCACCGTCTCCGGCACGCCCCGCTACATGGCCCCGGAGCAGTGGACCGGCGCTCCCGCCAGCCCGGCCTGCGACATCTACGCCGCCACCGCCACGTTCTTCGAGTGCCTCACCGGGCAGCCCCCGTACCCGGGTCCGGGTCTGCTCTTCCTGCGCGACCAGCACGCCACCGCGCCGATCCCCACCGACCCGGCGCCCGCCGAGGTGCACGAGCTGCTGCGGCACGGCATGGCCAAACGCCCCGACGACCGGCCGCAACCGGCTCAGGTCTTCCTGGACCTGCTGGACCGGGTGGCCGGCGCCGGATACGGCCCGGAGTGGGAGGAGCGCGGGCTGCGCGAGCTGGCCCAACGGGCCGCCCTGCTCGCCGCGCTGTGGCCGTTTCCCGAACGGGCGGAGGGCGCGACCGCGCTGGCCAGCACCGCGCTCGGCACCACCGCCGGCCGGGGCGGCCTGTTCCGGCGGGGACGCAAGCGGGTAGTGCTGGCGGCCGGCGCCCTGGTCGCCGCCGTGCTGGTCGGCGGCGCCGGCTACAGCTACGCCGCCCGCGAGACCCCGGTCGCCGCCGATGCGCCCGGCGGCCCGACGCCGGCCGGTTCCGCCTCCACCGACCCGGCCACACCGGCCCCGACGGGTGCCGCGTCCCCGGCTGCCACCCCCACCCCGTCCGCTCTGCCCACCCCGCCGGCGACCACGCCGGACGCGACCTGGGCGCCGACCCGACCCCCGGTACGCACCAGCGCGCCGACTCCCACCCCGTCGCGCAGCAGCGCGCCGCCGCCCCCGCGGGACGTCACCGCGCCGGTCGTCGGCGGCGTCGGCGCCGACCCCGGCGAGCTCGAACCGAAGGGCTGCCCGTTCGGCGTCCAGAGCAGCACCGTCACCGCCACCGTCACCGACGACCGCGACTCTCCGGCCGCCCTGAGGGTCACGTTCCGCTACACCCTCCAGGGCGCCACCGGGACGGTCCGGATGGCCGCCGCCGGGCGCGGCGTGTTCACCGGCACGCTCGGTCCGCTGGCCGCACCGAAGCAGAGCAGTCGCATCCCGATCCAGGTCACCGCCGTCGACGCCGCCGGCAACACGGCCACCTCGGCGAAACCGGTGTACGTGACGCTCTACCACTACTGCACCCCCGGCTAGGAGTACGACGTGCCCGCTGCCCAACACCGCAGCCCGGACCGGGGACGGCCGGCGTGACCCGGCCGGAGGAGCCCACCGAGGCCCTGCCCACCCATGCCCTGCCCACCGACCCGCCCCGGGACGAGCCCACCGTCCACCTTGTCCCGCCCCGGCCCTCGGTCGACGCCGAGGCCACCGCGCCCCTGACCGCCGGCCGCGCGTCGGAGCCGACCGTGCACCTCGCGCGCCCGACCGCCGGAGCCGCCACGACCGGGCACCTGACCGGCCCGGTCGGCGCGGAGAAGAACAAGCCGTCACGCGCTGGCGCTACGGAGCCGACAGCGCATCTGGGCCCACCGGGGCAGCCCGGCGGGCAGCCGACCGTCGCGTACCGGTCGACGGGCGCCGGACCGACCGTGCCGGGGGCGACCGTCGGGGCGTACCGGGAACCGACGGCGCAGGCGGTGAACGGCGGGTTCGGGCCCGCGCCCGGCGGTGAGCTGCGCTTCGGCCCGGGCGTGCCGGCGACGCCGCCGCCGGCCCCGGCCTGGCCGGTCGCGCCGCCGGCCCGCCCGCCGCGTCCGGTCTGGCGCCGGTTCGTCTCGGTGCTGTCCACAGTGCTCACCGCGGCGCTGCTGGTGGTGGTGGGGCTCTACCTGTGGCAGCGGCTGCGGCCGCTGGAGATCGAGCAGGTCTCGGTGGCGGTGCCCCGGCCGGCCGGGGTGGCCTGCGACGTGACCGTCGATGTGGTCGCCACGGTCCGCACGAACGGGCGGGCCGGGACCATCCGCTACCAGTGGTTCCGCTCGGACGCGCCGCCCGGCGCGCTGCTCTCCGAACGGGTCGGCAGCGGGCAGCGGACCACCATGCTCACCCTCAAGTGGACGTTCAGCGGGGTCGGCGCGACCACCGGGACGGCCACCGTCAACATCGTCGAACCGTCGCCGGTGCAGGCCGGCACGCGCGTCAGCTACCGCTGCCCCGGCGGTTGAGCGTTTCCCTGCGCGCCGCCCAGGGTAGGCCCACCCGGAACTACCCCTGACCCCGTGCGTGGAGGCCCTTAGATGAGAGACAACTTCAGCGACGCGGTGGGCGACGCGTTTCGTTCGGTAATGCTCTTCCTGCCCAAGGCGGTCGCGTTCGTCGCGATCCTGGTCGCCGGCTGGCTGATCGCCAAGGCGGTGCTGAAGCTGGTCGACAGGATCCTGGAGCGGTTGCACTTCGACCGGGCCGTGGAACGTGGCGGGATCAAGACCGCGCTGGCGCGCTCGAAGTACGACGCCAGCGACATCGTCGCCAAGCTCGCCTACTACGGGGTGCTGCTGGTGACGCTCCAGCTCGCGTTCGGCATCTGGGGGCCCAACCCGATCTCGGACCTGATCGCCGGCGTGGTCGCCTGGCTGCCCAAGGCGTTCGTCGCGATCGTCATCGTGGTGGTGGCCGCCGCCATCGCCCGCGCGGTGAAGGACATCATCTCCAGCGCCCTCGGCGGTCTCTCCTACGGCCGGGTGCTCGCAAACCTCGCCTCGGTGTTCATCCTCGGCCTCGGCGTCATCGCCGCGCTCAACCAGATCGGCGTCGCCACCGCGGTGACCACGCCGGTGCTGATCGCGGTGCTGGCCACCGTCGGCGGCATCCTGGTGGTGGGTGTCGGCGGCGGCCTGGTCCGGCCGATGCAGAGCCGCTGGGAGAGCTGGCTGAGCCGGGCCGAGGAGGAGTCCCGGGCCATCGCCACCCACGCCCGCGCCTACCAGGCCGGCCGGCGTGACCTGGAGGCCCGGCTCGCCGCGGACCGCGAGGCCGAGCTGACGCAGCCGGTGACCCGGGACGCCGAGCCGACCCCGCAGGTGACGCGGGACGCCGAGGCGGACCGCACCCAGCCGGTTCCGGTGTACGCGGGCTCCGCCGAGCCGACCCAGCCGGTGCCGGCGCAGCAGGTGCCGGCGCAGACGACGCCGACGCAGGTCGGCGGCGACCCGGCGGTGGCGGCCGCTGGCGAGACCACCCAGGTCATCCCGTCGCTCGCCGACTCCGAGCGCACCCAGCCGACTCAAAGCACCCAGCCGACTCAAAGCACCCAGCCGACTCAAAGCACCCAGCCGGCTCAGGGCGCTCAGCCGGCCGCCGGCACCGCGCCGGCCACGCCGCGTCAGTCGACGGCCGAGCCGGCCGCGGAGAGCGAGACGACGATGGTCATCCCGCAGGCGGACGCGGAGAAGTTCCGCCGCTGAGCCGACGGCGCACGAACCACCGGGGCGGGATCCAATCGGGTCCCGCCCCAAGTGATCAAAAAGAATGCGTCATCGAAAGACTCGGCTCCGACGCAAGTCCTTGATCGCGCGAGACGTCGCCCGACGGCCAGCCGTAGCCGGAGGGAGGGCGTCGATCATGGAGTTGGCGGCGGCGGGGAGCGCTCTCGCAGCGGCCAACTTCATGATCAGCAGGATGCCCGACGGCGTCGGCCCGCCTGACCGAGCCTGCCGTCAAGGGCGCGGTCCGGTTAGGATCGTCGGTATGACCTGGCGATGGTGACGCCCACCTGAACGACGAGCCCGCGGGCCGCCGCGGACACCGTGCACTCCGACCGGTGTCCGCTCCGACCCGTGGGAAGGCCCATGCTCGTCGCTCCTGCCCGCGTGCCCGCGACCCGCCGACTGGCGGCGACCCTCTACGGCTACGCGTTCCTCACCGACCTCGTCCTGCTCTACCCGCTCTACGTGCTGCTGTTCGCCGACACCGGGCTGTCGGTCGGGCAGATCTCCTCGCTGTTCGTCCTCTGGTCGGCCGCCGGCATCCTGCTGGAGGTGCCCTCGGGGGCGTGGGCCGACGCGCTGTCCCGGCGGCTGCTGCTCCGCCTCGCGCCGCTGCTCACGGCCGCCGGCTTCGCGCTCTGGGTGCTGCTGCCGTCCTACCCCGCGTTCGCCGTCGGGTTCCTGCTCTGGGGTGCCGGCGGCGCGTTGCGCTCCGGCGCGCTGGAGGCGCTCGTCTACACCGAGCTGGACCACCTCGGCGGGGCCGAAAGGTACGCCCGGCTGATCGGCCGCGCCCGCACCGCCGAGGTGCTCGGCGCGGTCGGCTCGGGGCTGCTCGCCGGGCCGGTATTCGCGTTCGGTGGCTACCTCGCGGTCGGCGCCGCGAGCGTACTGACCTGCCTGCTCGCCGCCGCCGTCGCGGCCCGCCTCCCGGAACGCCGGCCCACCGCCACGCCCGCGCCGGTGCCCGCCGCCACCGGGCCGGCGCCGGACGGGGCCGTGCCGGCTCTCGTTCGGCCCTCGTCCGGTGGGGCCGTGCCGGCTCTCGTTCGGCCCGCCTCTGGCGAGGCCGTGCCGGACGTCAGGCCCCCGTCTGGTGAGGCCGTGCCGGCCGGCGGGTCGGCCGCGCCGCCGCCGTCCGGCGGCGCCACGGGGGAGCAGCCGCCCGGCGAGCCCGGCTGGCGGGACCGCGTGCGCGGCGGACTGGCCGAGGTACGCGCCCACCGCGCCGTCCGGGCCGCCGTGCTGCTGGTCGCCGCCGTGGCCACGATCTGGGGTGGGCTCGACGAGTACACCGGGCTGCTGGCCAGCGACACCGGTGTCGCTGAGACGACCGTGCCACTGCTGCTCCTGCTGCTGTGGGGCGGGATGACCGCGGGTGGACTGCTCGCCCCGCTGGGCGAGCGGCTTTCCGACCGGGGGTACGCCGGCCTGCTGGTCCTCGCGGCGACGGCGACGGCGGCCGGCGCGCTGCTGCGCCATCCCGCCGGGTTCCTGCTGCTGGCGGTCGCGTTCGCCGCTTTCCAACTCGCCACCGTGCTCGCCGACGTGCGGTTGCAGGCCCGGATCAGCGGCGACGCCCGGGCCACGGTCACGTCGCTGGCCGGGATGGCCACGGACCTGACCACGGTGGTTTTCTACGGCGCGTACGGGCTGCTCGCCGGCGCGGTCGGCAACCCGGTCGCGTTCGCGGTGGCCGTGCTGCCGTACCTGCTGGTGGCGCTCTGGCTGTACCCCCCGATCGGGCGGTGAATCAGGGGAAGAAGTAACCAGAAGCGAGCATGCCGCTACGGTGGGTCCGGTGACCCTGCAAGCACAGCGCACCCTGCGCGACGAGGACCTGACCGGGCTGGCGGAGCTGGCAGCCCAGTTGCGGGTGGACGCGATCCGGTGCAGCACCATGGCCGGATCCGGGCACCCCACCTCGAGCCTGTCCGCCGCCGACCTGCTCGCCGTGCTCGTCGCCCGGCACCTACGCTACGACTGGTCCTACCCGGGCAACCCCGGCAACGATCACCTGATCTTCTCCAAGGGCCACGCCTCGCCGCTGCTCTACGCGGTGTTCCGGGCCGTCGGCGCGATCAGCGAGCAGGAACTGCTGGAGACGTACCGCCGCGCCGACTCGCGCCTGCAGGGCCACCCCACCCCGGTCCTGCCCTGGGTGGACGTCGCCACCGGCTCGCTCGGGCAGGGCCTGCCGGTCGGGGTGGGGGTGGCGATCGCCGCCCAGTACCTGGACCGGTCGCGCGCCCACGTCTGGGTGCTCTGCGGTGACAGCGAGATGGCCGAGGGATCGATCTGGGAGGCGCTGGACAAGGCCGGCCACTACGGACTGCGCCACCTCACCGCGATCGTCGACGTCAACCGCTTCGGCCAGCGCGGACCGACCGAGCTGGAATGGGACCTGGACACCTACCGGCGGCGGGTCGAGGCGTTCGGCTGTCGGGCGATCGTCGTCGACGGGCACGACCTCGGCGCGATCGACGAGGCGTACGGGCAGGCCCGCGACGGCGCCGGGCCGACCGTGGTGCTGGCCCGCACGGTCAAGGGCAAGGGCGTGTCCGAGGTCGAGAACGACCCGTCCTGGCACGGCAAGCCGCTCGACCCCGAGCTGGCCGACCGGGCGGTACGGGCGCTCGGCGGGCCACGGCGGATCCGCGTCGCCGCGCCGAGACCGCACGCCGCGCCGCGCGCCACCCCCGCCGAACACGGCCAGCCGGACCTGCCCCGGTACGAGCGCGGCGCGAAGGTCGCCACCCGGGACGCGTACGGGGACGCGCTGCGCGCCCTCGGCGCCGCCCGACCCGACGTGGTCGCCCTCGACGGCGAGGTCGGCGACTCCACCCGGGCCGACCGCTTCGCCGCCGCGTACCCGGACCGGTTCTTCCAGATGTACATCGCCGAGCAGCAGCTCGTCGCCGCCGCCGTGGGCCTGGCGGTCCGGGGCCGGCGGCCGTTCGCGGCGACGTTCGCCGCGTTCTGGTCCCGGGCCTACGACTTCATCCGGATGGCCGGCGTCTCCCGCGCCGACATCGCCCTGGTCGGCTCGCACGCCGGGGTGGAGATCGGCCCGGACGGCCCGTCGCAGATGGGGCTGGAGGACATCGCCGCGGTACGCGCCGTGCCCGGCTCCACGGTGCTCTGCCCGGCCGACGCGGTCTCCTGCGCGGCGCTCGTCGCCCAGATGCCCGACCGTTCGGGCGTGGCCTACCTGCGCACCACCCGCGGCGCGTACCAGGTGCTGTACGACAACGGCGAGGAGTTCCCGATCGGCGGCAGCCGGGTGGTGCGCGACGGCGGCGACGTGGTGCTGCTCGGCACCGGCGTCACCGTGCACGTCTGCCTGGCCGCCGCCGACGAGCTGACCCGGGAGGGCATCGACGCCCGGGTCGTCGACCTCTACTCGATCAAGCCGGTCGACCGGGAGCGCCTGCTGGCGGCGGTCCGGGACACCGGCGGCCGGCTCGTGGTGGTCGAGGACCACTACCCCGAGGGCGGCCTCGGCTCGGCCGTGCTGGAGGCGCTGGCCGACCTGGCCGAACCGGTGCGCGTGCGGCACCTGGCGGTACGCGGGCTGCCCGGCTCCGGCACCCCCACCCAGCAACTCGACCGCGCCGGCATCGGCGTGCACGCCGTCGTCGCCGCGGCGCGCACCCTCGCCTGAGGTGCAAGGCGGGGGCCCCGCTTAACGCATTCGGTATAGGCGGGGCCCCCGCTTAACACCACTGCTCACTCCAGCAGCGCGTCGAGGTAGACCCAGCGGCCGTCCTCCCGGGCGAAGCGGCTGTGCTCGGCCAGCACGCCGGGCCGACCGCCCTCGCGGTAGTGCGCCCGGAAGCGGACCGTGCCGGTGCTGTCGAACAGGCCGCCCTGCCCGGTCTCCAGCACCTCCAGCCGGATCCACCGGGTACCCCGGTCCAGCTCAAGGCGCTCCGGCCGGGTCCGCGAGTGCCAGCTCCGCAGCAGGTAGCCGGCGTCGCCGAGCGCGAACGCGCTGAACCGGGAACGCATCAACGCCGCCGCGGTCGCCGCCGTCGCCGTGCCTTGGTGCACCGGGGCGCAGCAGTCCTCGTACGGTCGCGCCGAGCCGCAGGGGCAGGCCGTTGTCCGCTTCGCCATGCCGCGATTCTCGCCTTCCGCCCGGAAGGCGTTAAGAAGGGGCCCCGCCTATACCGAATGCGTTAAGAAGGGCCCCCGCCTTACACCCCAGCGGGGCAGCGGGGCTCGGCGGGGCGCACTAGTCTTCGAGGATCATGAGCGGCAGCCCGACCCGGCGCGACCTGGACCCGGAGGCGGTGCGCCACTACGTCGCCGCCTCGCTGGGGCCGGCCGTCGACGTGGCCGACTGCGGCCCACTGACCGGCGGCGGGTTCGCCGCGGTGTGGTGGGTTCGCCTCGCCGACGGGCGTGACGTGGTGCTCAAGGTCGGTCCGCCGCCGCACGTGCCGCTGCTGCGTTACGAGCGCGACATGATCGGGGCAGAGGCGCGCTACCTGCGGCTGGTGGCCGTCCGCGCGCCCACCGTCCCGTCGCCGGCGCTGCTGCACCACGGCCGGCACCGTGAGCTGGGCGACTGGCTGCTCACCGAGCGGCTGCCCGGTCGTACCTTGTGGGACCTGACCCTCGCCGGGGCGGACGTCGCGGCGTTGCGGGCCGAGTTCGGCCTGGCGCTGGCCGCGCTGCACGCCGTCACCGGCGACCGGTACGGCTACGACGGTGGGCGCGCCGCCGCGCCCACCTGGCGGGAGGCGTACACCGCGATGGTGGACGACCTGCTCGCCGACGCGGCGGACTGGGCGGTGCCGTTGCCCGCGCCGGCGTCCCGGATCCGGGAGTTGGTCGCCCGGCACGCCGCCGTCCTCGATCGGGTACGCCGCCCGGCGCTGCTGCACTTCGACGGCTGGGCCGGCAACGTGCTTGCCGTCGAGGGGCCGGACGGCACGCCACGGCTCAGCGGCCTGGTCGACGGCGAGCGGTACCTGTGGGGTGACCCGCTGCTCGATCTGGTCTCGCCGCTGCTGTTCCGCCGGGCGGAGGACGAGCCGGACGACCCGCTGGTGCGGGCGTACCGGACGGTGGCGCCGTTTCCGTGGGACGCCGGGGTGCGGCGGCGGCTCGGCCTCTACCGGCTGTATCTCTATCTGCTGATGACCGTGGAGATGCCCAGCCGCGCGATCACCGCGGAGACGGACCCGGGTCGGGTGGCGCTGCAGGCCGAGTTGCTCGACGCCGAGCTGGCCGACCTCGCCGGCTGAGAAGCGTCCGGGCCGGCCGCTCACGGGACGGCATCGGAGTAGGAGCGGCCGGCGCGGGGTGATCGCGGGCGTCGCCGGGAGCAGCGTCAGCGGGTGGCGGTGGCGAAGACCACGATGTTGTCGGGATAGCTGCCGGTGCGCGGGTTGAACCGCCCGCCGCAGGTGATCAGGCGCAGCCGGGCCGCCGCGCCGCCGCCGTACACCCGCTCGGTGGGGAAACGGTCCTTCGGGTACGTCCCGACGCCGTCCACGGTGAACGCCGCGGTCCGGCCGTCGGCGCGGACCACCCGGACGGTGTCGCCGGGGCGCAGCCGGCCGAGGTCGAAGAAGACCGCCGGGCCGCGTTGCGTGTCGACGTGCCCGACCAGCACCGCGTTGCCGGCCTGGCCGGGCGCAGGGCCGGGGCGGTACCAGCCGGCCACCTCGGGGCGCTCCAGCGGCGGCACCTCAAGCGCGCCGTCGTCGGTGGCGACCGGCACGATCTCGGCGTCCACGCCGATGCGGGGAATGACGACCCGGGCGGGCGTCGAACGGGGGAGCGTCGGGCCGTCGGCGCCGGGGCGTTCGGTGGCCGGCGCGGCGGAGGACCCGGGTTGCGGCGGCGACGCCGAGGTGCTGCCGAGACCGGCCGAGACCAGCCCGGCGCCGGCGGCGCCGGCGAGGGTGACGGCGGTGACCACGGCGGCCGTGCGGGCCCGCGACGGCCCGCCCCGGCGCCGGTGGGACGAGGACACGGATCCGGCTCCCTCCGACGTGGACGCGGGGGCCCGCGCCGGGTGGACCGGCGCGGGCGACCCGCTCGGCGTGCCGTTCAGGCGGTGGCGCCCGCGCGCCGCCGGCGGCGGATCAGGACGTACGCTCCGCCGCCGAGCGCGCCGGCGGCCAGCGCGCCGCCCGCGACCAGCACGCCGGTGTCGCCGTCCCGGCCGCCGGTGCCGGCCTGCGCGCCGCCGATCGGGGTGACGGTGAACGTGGCGCTGCCGCCGTCGCTGCCGTCGCCGCAGGTCGCGGCCACCGTGTACGTGCCGAGCGTGAACCCGGCGGTGAAGAGTTCGGCGCTCAGGCCGCCGCCGGCGGCGGCCGTGGTGGACCTGACGTTCTGGTCGCGGTCCGGCCCGGTGACCCGGAAGATCGCGTCACCGGCCTTCGGGTTGCACGTGGTGGTGAGCACGACCGTGCCGCCGACCGGCGTGGTGGCCGGTGAGACCCTGGTGTCCGCCAGCGCGGCGGCCGGCAGCAGCAGTGCGCCGAGGCCCACGCCGACCGCCGCCGTGCCGAGAATTGACTGTGCCTTCATCCGCGTCTTCCCTCACTTTTCGTCCGCTGTCTGCGTGGGACGTCGTTCGGGTGGCCAACTCCGTGACTAGCACCGGTGTGGCCAACACTAGGAGGGTTGCGACAGTCACTGGGGGTAATTGAGAAATCTTCGTTGCCGTCCGGTGTTACCCCTCTCGCCACCGGCCGACGGACATGTCGGCACATCGAGGATGAGACCGGACAGGCGTCAGGACGACCCGTGCGGGCTGAGCGCCGCCGACCACAGGGCGATCCGGCGGTCCCGGCTTCGCCGGCTCAACAGCGCGAAGCAGACGGCGAGGACGACGAGGTCCGGATGCCGCCCGGTCACCTCGACGTCGACCGGGGCGCCCGGCCGGCCCGACGTGCGCGCGGTGACGGTCCCCCCGGGCCGGGTCAGCACACCCTCGTACCGCCGGAACCCGCGCGTCGTCCGCCACCCGGCCGGGGTGTCCACACCGGCCCACCGGGCCGACGGCGGCTCCAGTTCGAGCAGCGGCGCGTCCGCCGGCCCGGCGGTGATCCGCAGCCGGCGTCGGCCCTGGGCGCGTAACGACCAGGCGCCCTCGGACGTGGTCGCGTCGGCGCGGACCAGGCCACGGTCGGCGTGCAGCGTCCCGCGCGGCGAGGTCCCCGCCGTCAGCGTCCACAGTCGGCGGCCCGTGCGGCGCAGCGTCAGATCAGTCATGTCGTACCCCCGTGATCGTGGTTTGAGCGGCTCAGCCGGACGGCGGCTCCGGCCGTACCAGCCCGGTGTCGTACGCGAGGACCACCGCCTGGATGCGGTCCCGCAGCCCCAGCTTGGTGAGAATCGCGGAGACGTGGGTCTTCACGGTTGCGGTGCTCAGGTGCAGCCGGGCGGCGATCTCCGCATTGGACAGCGCCCGCGCGGTGAGGGTGAGCACCTCCCGCTCCCGGGCGGTCAACGCCGCGAGCGCCCGGTCGGCGGCGGGTGCCGGGCCGGGCAGCCGGTCGGCGAACCGGTCCAGCAGCCGTCGCGTCACGGTCGGCGCCAGCAGCGCCTCACCCCCGGCCACCACCCGCACCGCCTCGGCGAGGTCGGCCGGGCGGGTGTCCTTGAGCAGGAAGGCGCTCGCCCCAGCGCGCAGCGCGGCGTAGACGTGCTCGTCGACGTCGAACGTGGTGAGCATGACGATCCGGGCGGGATTGCCGGCGGCCACCAGGTCCCGGGTCGCGGCGATGCCGTCCCGCCGCGGCATCCGCACGTCCATCAGCACCACGTCGGGCCGGGTACGCGTCGCCACCGCGACCGCCTCGACGCCGTCCGCCGCCTCCCCGACCACGGTCAGGTCGGGCCGGGCGTCGAGGACCATCCGCAGCCCGGCGCGGATCAGCTCCTGGTCGTCGGCGACCACCACCCGTACGCACTCACTCCTCGCGCTCACCGGACCGCCGCCCGCACCGGGAGCTGCGCGCGTACCCGGAAACCGCCGGCCGGCAGCGGGTCGGCGTCGAGCGTGCCGCCGAGCAGCCGGGCCCGTTCCCGCATGCCGACGATGCCGCGCCCGCCGGGTCGGCGGGCCGGCGCCGAGCCGTCATTGACCACCTCCAGCCGCAGCATCCCGTCGCCGTAGCGGACGTTGACGTCGGCGCGGGTCGCGTGCCCGTGCCGCAGCGCGTTGGTAAGCGATTCCTGCACGATCCGGTACGCGGAGAGCTGCACCCCGCCGGGCAGCGCCTCGCCGTCGCCCTCCCGGCGTAACGTCACCGGCAGCCCCACCGCGCGGACGGCGTCGACGAGCGCGTCGAGCTGCGCCAGCCCCGGCTGCGGCCCGTCCGGGTCCGACCCGTCGTCGGCGGTCAGCGCGTGCAGCATCGCCCGCAGCTCGGTAAGCGCCGACCGGGCAGCCGTGTTGATCGACCCGAGCGCGGCACGGGCCTGCGCCGGGTGCCTGTCGAAGACGTCCTCGGCGGCGACGGCCTGCACGGCGATCACCGCCACGTGGTGGGCGACCACGTCGTGCAGCTCGCGGGAGATGCGCTCCCGCTCGGTGGCGCGTACCTGCCGCTCCCACTCGCAGCGCCGCTGCGCCTGGGCGCGGAGCAGCTCGCCGATCGACCAGCTGAGGCCGAGCGCGGTCACCGCGAGCAGCATGTCCCGCCAGCCGCCGCTGACCAGCTTCCACGGCGTGGGCGCCACCAGCACCGCGAGCGCGACGAGCGAGAACCGCGGCGGTCGGAGCCGGGCGACGTAGGACAGCGGCGCGGCCACCAGACCGAGCCAGCCCAGCGTCGGGCAGAGCGCCTCCAGGCCGACGCCGGCCAGCGCGGCCACCGCGAGCGCGTACCCGGGTCGGCGCCGGATCCAGAGCAGGCAGCTGGCCTGCAGCACCGCTAGGCCGACCGCGGCGGCGGTCCCGCCCGGCGTGGCCGGGCCGACGTCCGAGGTCAGCAGCACGAGCAGCGACACGCCGAGACAGGCCGCGGCGATGCCGCCGTCGAGCAGCAGCAGGAACCGGGTCCGGGACAGACACTTCATGTCCCGGATGCTAGGCCGCCGACCCACCTGACCTCATCGGCCGCGAGACGGACATCCGGCGCGCCCGTGGTTCCCGGGACGGAGCCGGGAACCGGCCCGCGGCGCGATCCGCGTGACGCCCCGCCGGCCCTAGCGTCGTCCGCAGTCGATTTCGCCGCACCGGAGGTACGCACCGATGGAAACCACGATCCCGAGCGCCACCGTCCGTCCGTCCCGCCGCCGCGACCGGCTGTTCACGGTGCTCGCCGCCACCGCCGCCACGCTGCTGGGCTGGGCCGTCGCGGTGCCGCTCGCCGGGGTGGAGCTGACCGCCCGCGGCGGCGGCGCCGAGCAGCGGGTGACGCCGGTGGCGGTGGCGGTCAGCACGGTGCTCGCCGGGTTGGCCGGCTGGGCGCTGCTGGCCCTGCTGGAGCGGTTCACCGGCCGGGCGCGGACCGTCTGGAGCGTGGTCGCGGCGCTGGTGTTGCTGCTGTCCCTGGTCGGGCCGCTGACCGGGGGAGTGGGCCGGGCGGCCACGGTGACGCTCGTGATCCTGCACCTGCTCGCCGGCGCGGTGCTGGTGCCCGGCCTGCGGCGTACCGCCGCGCGCTGACCGGCCGGGCCGGGACCGCCCGCGACGGGGGTGGGCGGCTCCGGTTTGTCACGGTGCGTGACATTCGCGCGGGCCCGGGTGTGGTTCGCTCCCGCCTTTGCTCTGCAGCCATCCGCGCAGCAGGCACGGAACGTCACCGAACCGGTCCACCCCCGCCGGTGGCGGACCGTGCGTCTGAGCAGCTCAACCACCTGCTGCGCGGATGGCTGCAGAGCAAAGGCACGGGGGGCATCAGTCCGTCCCGGGCCGTGCCATCACGCTCGGCAATCATTGCGCTGGGTGACCAACGTCGTCCGGTGATATCAAGCCAGCAACCACCGCCGAGGCGATACGGCTAGCCTCCTAGGACGCTTTAGGGGCGGTGCCGCACCTCCCTCGGCAGCTGTCGGGACTCGGCTACGAATTTTTCTGCTCGGGATGTCGAGAACCCGGGGCCGGCTCCGTCCCCGGTCCGAACGCGGCCAGAATGAGTCGCACCCGCATCGAGGAGAAGCATCATGGCGAAGTACCTGCTGCTGAAGCACTACCGTGGCGGCCCGAAGCCGGTCATCGACATGCCGATGCTGGACCGGTGGACGCCGGAGGAGGTCACGGCGCACGTGCAGTACATGAACGACTTCGCGGCCCGCCTGGAGTCCTCCGGCGAGTTCGTCGACGGTCAGGCACTCTCCCCGGAGGGCACCTTCGTCCGCTACGACGGGGAGGGGCGCCCGCCGGTCACCGACGGCCCGTTCGCCGAGACGAAGGACCTCATCGCCGGCTGGATGGTGATCGACGTGGACAGCTACGAGCGTGCCCTCGAACTGGCCGCGGAGCTGTCCGCCGCGCCGGGGCAGGGCGGCCGGCCGATCCACGAGTGGCTGGAGCTGCGCCCGTTCCTGACCGAGCCGCCCACCATCACGGAGTGACCTGATCCGATGGACGACGTGATGCTGCGCAGCCTCACGCCGAGCGTTCTCGGTGTCCTCGTCCGCCGCGGAGCTGACTTCGCGGCGGCCGAGGACGCCGTGCAGGACGCGCTTGTCGAGGCGCTCCGCGTGTGGCCGGCCGACCCGCCGCGCGAGCCGAAGGCGTGGCTTGTCACCGTCGCCTGGCGCCGGTTCCTCGACATGGCGCGCGCCGACGCCGCCCGGCGCCGGCGTGAGGAGACCGTCGACGAGGAGCCGGCGCCCGGGCCGGTGTCCGGGGCGGACGACACGCTGCGGCTCTACTTCCTCTGCGCGCATCCGGCGCTGACACCGTCGTCGGCGGTCGCGCTCACCCTGCGCGCCGTCGGCGGGCTCACCACCCGCCAGATCGCCCGGGCGTACCTGGTGCCCGAGGCGACCATGGCGCAGCGGATCAGTCGGGCCAAGCGCACCGTCACCGGCGTACGGTTCGACCAGCCCGGCGACGTCGCGACCGTTGTGCGCGTGCTCTACCTGGTCTTCAACGAGGGCTATTCCGGCGACGTCGACCTCGCGGCCGAGTCGATCCGGCTCACCCGGCAGCTCGCCGCCGCCATCGACCATCCCGAGGTGGCCGGGCTGCTCGCCCTCATGCTGCTGCACCACGCGCGCCGGGCCAGCCGCATCGGCCCCGGCGGCGGTCTGGTGCCGCTCGCCGAGCAGGACCGCCGCCGGTGGGACACGGGTCTCATCGCCGAGGGCGTGGAGATCCTGCAGGGGGCGCTGGCCCAGGACCGGCTGGGGGAGTTCCAGGCGCAGGCCGCCGTCGCCGCCCTGCACGCCGACGCGCCCACCGCCGCGGAGACCGACTGGGTGCAGATCGTCGAGTGGTACGACGAGTTGGTCCGCCTCACCGACAACCCGGTCGTCCGGCTCAACCGCGCGGTCGCGGTCGGCGAGGCGGACGGCGCACGGGCCGGGCTGGCGGCGCTCGCCGAGCTGGACGAGACGCTGCCCCGGTACGCGGCGGTGGCGGCGTACCTGCACGAACGCGACGGCGACCGGCCGACGGCGGCCCGGCTCTACGCCGACGCGGCCCGCAAGGCCACCAGCATCGCCGAGCGGGACCACCTGACCCGCCAGGCCGCCCGCCTGAACACCCGGTGAGCCGGGTACGGCGGGCGTCGAGCTGAACCGTCGGCGGTGGCCGGTGGGGTCCTCGACGGTGGGCTCCGATGGCGCGCCTCGCCACACGCTAGCCTGCGGGCATGGATCTGGGGCCGCACGGCGAGCGGGTGGCCGTGTCCCTCGCGCGCCGACTCGACCGGCTGACCTTCGAGGATCTGGCCACCGACCAGGTGACCGCCCGGCTCGTTGACGCCGTGGTCGAGTGGGCGACAGATGAGGGTTGGCGGGTCTACCGCCGGGCGGCGAGCGTGCTGCCGTTGCCGCCGCCGTTGTCCGGGCGGCAGTCGGTGCTCGACGTCGCCTGCGCCCGGCCGGACGGTCCACCCGTCGTCGTCGAGGTCGACCACACCGACCGTCGACGGACCGTGGAGAAGCTGCTGGCTGAGGCCGGGGCCGGACGGATCCCGATCTGGCTGCGCTGGGGCGTACCCGGGTTCGCCGCGCCACCCGCGCCGATCCGGATGGTGACGGTCGAGGTGTCCCGCCGCAACGGTTCGGCCGGCCGGGGGCGGCTGCACTCGCGGCGACCGGTGGCGGACCGGCCGGCACCTGCGCACTCGGTCACGGCGGTCGGCCCGGCGGCCCCGGTCGCGCTGCCGATTCCCCTCCCTGGCGAGCCCGACTGAGCGGAGTGGCGTGTGCGGGGCCTCCGTAAATTGCTCGGCGGGCGGCGCTGTCGCTGGTAGCTTGCCCCGTCGTGACGGGGGAACGACTCGGGGGGCGCTTCGCCCGCCTGTGGACCGCGAGCACGCTGTCCGCGCTCGGCAGCGGCACGGCCACGGTGGCCGCCCCGCTGTACGTGGCGTCGCGTACCGACGACCCGCTCGTGGTGTCCGCCGGCGCGGCGGTGTCGTGGTTGCCGTGGCTGCTGTTCGCGCTGCCCGGCGGGGTGCTGGCGGACCGGGTGGACCGGCGTCGGCTGATGGTGCTCATCGACTGGGTGCGGGTCGTCGCGCTGGCCGCGCTGGCCGCGGCGATGCTCGCCGACCGGGCCGGGATCGTGCTTCTCTACCTGGTGCTGTTCGTGGTCAACACCGGTGAGGTGGTGTTCCGCGTCGCCGCCCAGGCGGTGCTGCCGGCGGTGGTGCCCCGGTCCCGGCTGGAACGGGCAAACGGCTGGCTGAGCGGCGGCGCCCAGGTGACGCAGAACATGGTCGCCGGCCCGCTCGGCGGGTTCCTGTTCGTGCTCGCGGCGGCGGCGCCGTTCGCGCTCAACGCCGGCACGTACGCGCTCAGCGCCGTGCTCGTCGGTCTGCTCGCCGGCACGTATCGCGGGGAGGGGGCGAGGACCGGGCCGCGCTCGGCGCGGGCGGAGATCGCCGAGGGCTTCCGGTGGCTGCTGTCGTAGCGGCTGCTGCGTACCATGGCCGTGCTGATCGGGCTGCTCAACGTCACGCTGACCGCGGCGATCGCGGTGCTGGTGCTGCTCGCGACCGAGCGTCTGGGCCTCGGTTCGGTCGGCTACGGCGCGTTGTTCACCTGCCTGGCGGTGGGTGGGCTGCTCGGCTCGGTCGTCGGTGACCGGTTGATCGCCGCCTTCACCGCGACCTGGACGGTGCGGGTGGGCCTGCTTGTCGAGGCCGGCTTGCACCTGGCGTTGGCCGCGTCGCGCAGCGCGGCGGTGGTCGGGTTCGCGTTGTTCGCGTTCGGGGTGCACGGCGCGTTGTGGAACATCGTGGCCAACTCGCTGCGGCAGCGGCTCACCCCGCCGGCGATGCTGGGTCGGGTGGGCAGCACGACGTTGTTCGTCGCGGCCGGCGGCAACTGCGTCGGCGCGTTGCTCGGCGGCGTGGTGGCGGCCCGGTACGGCATCACCGCCCCGTACTGGGTGGGCTTCGTGGTGGCGGTCGCGGTGATCGCCGCGACGTGGCGGGTCTTCGACCGGGCCACGGTGGCCGCCGCGTACGCCGAGCCGGCCGTCGCGGAGGTCCGCGAGCTGGCCACCGGATAGCCCCCGCGCGCGAACTGCCCACCGGTTTGTTAAGCGGGGGCCCTTCCTCTACCGCAGGCGTTAACCGGGGCCCCCTCCTTGAATCGTCCCGCGGGTGTGGCAGCGTGGGTGGGTGCCCGCTTCCTCCCCGGTCGACGTCGACCTCGCGCTGGTCGGCGGCGGTGGCGCCGCCTCCCTGGTCCTGGCCGCCCTGGACCGGCATCGGGTGCGCGGCGTGCGGGTGGCCGTGGTGGATCCGGTCCGCAAGCGCGGCCAGGACCGCACCTGGGCGTTCTGGGGCACCCCCGGCGGCGACCTCGATCCGCTGCTGAGCGCGAGCTGGTCGCGGGTGGAGGTGGTGACGGCGGCGGGCCGCCGCGTCCTGCCGTTGGACCCGCTGCGGTACGCCATGCTGCGTTCCGCCCCGGTCTACGACCGGGCTGCCGAGGCGGAACGGCGGCTGGACGCGGTGCGGATCGGCGCGGCGGCGGGGGAGGTACGCGACGACGGTGCTCGGGTGACCGTGCACGACCCCGCCGGTGGGGTGTTGGTGCGGGCCGGTTGGGTGCTCGACTCCCGGCCCCGCCCGCCCGCGCGGCCGGGGCGTACGACCTGGTTGCAGCACTTCCGGGGGTGGTGGTTGGCGGCCGAGAAGCCGACGTTCGACCCGGGCCGGGCGGTGTTGATGGATTTCCGCACCCCGCAGCCGGAGCGCGGGGTGTCCTTCGGGTACGTGCTGCCGGTCGACGACCGGTTCGCGCTCGTGGAGTACACCGAGTTCGGGCCGGCGGTGCTCGACGACGCCGGCTACGACGCGGCGCTGCGCGGCTACGCCGGGCTGCTCGGTCTGGACCTGGGCGCGCTGCGGGTGCGGGAGGTGGAGAACGGGGTGATCCCGATGACCGACGGCCCGTTCGTGGCCCGCCCGAGCCCTCGGGTGGTGCGTTTGGGCACCGCCGGTGGGGCGACCCGGCCGTCCACCGGGTTCACGTTCTCCGCCATGCTGCGCCAGGCCGACCAGGTGGGCCGGGCCGTGGCGGCGGGTCGCCCGCCGGTGCCCGCGCCCGCGTACCCGGGTCGGCACCTGTGGATGGACGCGGTGGCGTTGCGGGCCCTGGACCGGGGGCACGTGGCCGGGGTGGAGTTCTTCGAGCGGCTGTTCGACCGCAACCCGCCGGAGCGGGTGCTGCGCTTCCTCGACGGCGTCACCAGCCCGGTCGAGGACCTGGCGGTGATGCGGTCCAGCCCGTTGCTGCCGATGACCGGCGCGGTCCTCGGGGACGCCGCCGGCCGGCTACGCGCCCGGCTGCGCCCCGCCTAGGGTCGCGGCGACCCGGTCGCGCACCAGCGCCCGCAGCCGCTCCATCGGGTCGCCGTCGCCCGCGCCGAGCCGGTTGCGCACCGCCGCCACCGTCAACCCCAGTTCCGGGTACGCGAACGCGAGGCTGCCGCCGCTGCCGGCGGTGCCGAACGACCCGTCGTCGTCGACCGCGTACCCGAGCCCGAACGTGCTCTCCTGCCCGAACACCCACTCCTGCGCGCGCACCGCGGGCGCGGACACGGCGCGCAGCCGTTCGGGGGAGATCAGTCGGACCCCGTCGACCGGGCCGAGCAGCGCCGCGTACATCCGGGCCACCGCGCGGGCGCTCATCGTGCCGACCGACGGCACCTCGGCGCGGAGCACGTCCGGGTTGCCGCCGATCGTCGCGTCCGGCCGGACCGCGGGCGGGGCCACCGCGTCGAAGTGCGGCAGGTTGGCGCCGGCCCAGGTCATCATCGCGGACAGGCCGGCGTCCTCCAGCCGGGCCAGCCGGGGCAGCTCCGCCTCGGGTACGGCGAGGAACAGCTCCCGGTCGACGGCGAGCGGCCCGGCCACCTCCTCGGCGAGGACCCGGGAGATCGACCTGCCGGTGA
The DNA here is from genome assembly GCF_029581215.1 of Micromonospora sp. WMMD975. Taxonomy (NCBI): domain Bacteria; kingdom Bacillati; phylum Actinomycetota; class Actinomycetes; order Micromonosporales; family Micromonosporaceae; genus Micromonospora; species Micromonospora sp. WMMD975. The sequence goes on along the minus strand of NZ_CP120739.1, from coordinate 2,437,828 downwards.
CCCGGCGGACCACCTCGCCGACCAGCCAGCCCCACGTCCAGGCGTGGTAGGCCAGCCGTTCGCCGGGCGCCCACAACGGCTTCGCGTCGGCGAGCAGATCGCACATGCGCTGCCAGTCGGTGAAGTCGGCGGGGGTGATGTCGGCGGGCAGGGCGGGCAGGCCGGCGGTGTAGGTGAGCACGTGCCGCAGCGTGATGCCGTCCTTGCCGTTGCGGGCGAACTCCGGCCACACCCGCGCCAGCGGAACGTCGTAGTCGAGGCGGCCCTGCTCGGCCAGCACGTGCACCACGGTCGCGGTGAGGCCCTTGCCGGTGGAGACCGCGTGCACCGGCGTGTTGGCGGTCATCGGCCGGCCGGCGTCGGTGTCGGCGAGGCCGGCCTGTTCCTCGACGATCGGCGCGCCGTCGAGGTAGGCGGCGACCTGCACGCCGGCCTCCCGCCCGGAGGTCACCAGGTCGTCGATCGTCGCGCGCACTTCGGCCCGCAGGCCGTCCCATCGGTCGTCCACGGTCAGGGAGCCTGCCAGAGCGCCGCGTCGGCGTCGCCCGGTTTTTCGTCGTCGACGTCCCTCCGCCGGAGCCGTGAGACGGTACGCCGTCGAGGGTCGGGCGGCGCACCCGGTAGGTTGCCGGCATGGCGGAGGCGGAGACCGGCCGGGTCGTGGAGATCTGGACCGACGGCGCATGCAGCGGCAATCCCGGGCCCGGTGGCTGGGGCGCGGTGTTGCGCTGGGGCGGGCACGAGCGGGAGCTGTGCGGTGGCGAGGCGGCCTCCACCACGAACAACCGGATGGAGCTGACCGCCGCGATCGAGGCGTTGGAGAGCCTGACCCGCCCGGTGACCGTGCGGCTGCACACCGACAGCACCTACGTGCGTAACGGCATCACCGGGTGGTTGAACGGGTGGAAGCGCAACGGCTGGGTCACCGCCGCGAAGCAGCCGGTGAAGAACGCCGACCTGTGGCAGCGGTTGGAGGCCGCCTGCGCCCGGCACGACGTCACCTGGCTGTGGGTGAAGGGCCACAACGGACATCCGGAGAACGAACGCGCCGACGCGCTCGCCAACCGGGGGATGAGCGAGTCGCGGGGCGGCGGTTCACCGGCCACCCCGCGCACGCCGGCGGCTCACCGCAGCGGGCGGCCCTCCTCGATCTCCTCCGGCCCGTCGGCCGGGTCGGCGGCGCCGGAGACGGCGTCCACGTCGTAGCCGGCCCGGCTGGTGTCCCGCGCCGAGCGCCGGTCCTCGGCCGGCAGGTCGGCGAAGTCGTCGCCGCTGTCGTCAGTGGTGTGCAGGGATTCGCCCGGCGGGCGCAGGGACGCCTCGTAGGCGGTGGCGCCGTCCGGTTCGTCGCCGGCCGCGCGGCCGAAGGACTCTTCACTGGTCATGTCGCACTCCTGCCCGCATCCGGTGACGGCAAACGTTCAGCGGGCCGCGTCCGGGTGCGTCGGCATCGACGAGCCGCCCGAACTGCTGCCGGACGCCCCGCCGGCCATACCCGACCCGTCGTCCTCGGTCACCTCGTCCGGTGCGGGCGCGTCCGGCTCAGCGGCCGGCACCTCGGTGTCCGCCGGCACCTGCACCAGCCGGGCCTGTCCGGCCGCGTCCTCGGCGTGCGCCGGGTCGACGGGTTCCGCACCGTCACGTGCCCGATATCCCACCGGTCCCGCCCCCGTCCCACCTCGACTGTTCCCGCCGCCTACCCACCCCACCCCCACCAAAACCCCACCCACCCCGCCCCGCCGCCCGCCTACCTCACCCACCCGCCGTCCCCCGCCCCAGCGGTGATCAAGGGGTTCACGTCGAGAGGCCGCGTTGTCGAGACGCGAACTCCTTGATCAACGGGGATGGCGCGGGCGGGGATGGTGGGCCGGGCGGTGGCGGGGTGGGCGAGGTGCGGTGGGGGGCGCGGTGGGGGTTGGGGGGCGGGACGGGGTTAGCGTCAGGAACCAGTGCGCGGGGCGGCGCAGGCCGGGCGGTAGGACGGTGCGGTGGTCGCCGCGGGCGGCGTCGAGCTGGGACTGGTGCGTGAACAGGCACTCGCCGAGATCGGCGCCGCGCAGGTCCGCGCCGCGCAGATCGGCCCCGGTCAGGTCGGCGGCGCCGAGCCGAACCCCGCGCAGGTCCGCCCCGATCAGGGTGGCGCCGCGCAGGTTCGCCCCGGCCAGCGCGGCGCGGCGCAGGTCCACGCCGATCAGCACGGCGCCCCGGCGGTCCGGCCCGGCCCGACCGGCGCGGGCCTGCTCGCCGGCGCTCGACAGCAGTCGGTTGACCCGGTCCCGGTGCGCGTCGGCGTCGACCGCGAGCAGTTCCTCCGGAGTGCCGTCGGTGAGCCGGCCGGTCTCGTCCCGCGCGGCGGCCAGGTCGTCGCGCAGCGGACCGGGCGGGGTGAGCCGCACCGCCTCGGTCAGATACCAGAGCAGCTCGTGCAGCGGTCGCAGCACGGCGAACGTGTCGAACATCCGCCGTGCGGTCGCCGGGTCCGTGCGCCAGTCGCGGCCGGCGAAGGTGCCCTGGGTGAGGTGCTGGCCGGCACCGAAGCAGTCGAACACGGTGCACCCGGGGAAGCCGCGTTGCCGCAGCTCCGAATGGATGCCGCAGCGGGAGTCGGGGCGCAGGTTCGGGCAGGGCCGCCCGGCCGGCTTGTCGATGGCGAAGTCGGCCGAGGCGGCGAACGCCGGCGCGACGCAGCAGACCCCCGCGCAGCGCGCGCAGTCCGCCCGCAACTCCCACCCCTCGCGCTCACCGGTCATCCGCCGCCCCTCCGACATCCGGTCCATTCTCCGCTGGCCCACCACCCGCACCCCACCCGCCCCGCGATCATGAAGTTGGCGGCGCCCGCCGTTCGAATTGTCGCCGGCAACCTCATGATCGGCGGGGCGGGTGTCAGGGCCGCTTCCGCTGGTAGAGGGCGGCCAGGGCGGCGGCGGTGTCGGCCAGCCGGGTGCGCAGCGCGGCGGGAGAGAGGACCTCCACGTCGGCGCCGAGCCGCAGCAGGTCGCCGTGCGCGTGGGTGAGCGACTCGATGGGGATGACGGCCCGCACCCAACCCGCCGCGTCGGGCGGGCCGGCGGACGCCTCGGCGGCGGCGACCACCACGTCGCTGCCGATCTCCCGCAGCCGCGCCCGCCCGCCCGGGGAGAGCCGGACGGTGGCCTCGTCCCGGTGCAGCCCGGCCCGGAACGCGACCACGTGCGCCCGCCACCACGCCGGCAGGTCGAACTCCGGCCGGTCGAACGGTTCGTCGAGCGGGGTGAGGTCGAGGATCTGGTTGACCCGGTAGGTGGCCGGCTCGGCGCGGTCCGGCCGGGCCGCGACCACGTACCAGCGGCCACCCTTGAGCACCAGCCCGTACGGCTCCAGCACCCGGGTCACCTCGCCGCGCCAACCGCGGTAGCGGACCCGGACCCGATGTTCCCGCCACACCGCCTCGGCCGCCTCGGCCAGGTGCGGTGACGGGTCGCCGTCGGAGTACCAGCCCGGCGTGTCCAGGTGGAAGCGCTGCTCCAGCCGAGCGGCCCGGTCGGCCAGCGGGGCGGGGAGCGCGGCGCGCAGCTTGAGCTGCACGGCCGCCACGACCGACTGGTAGCCCAGCTCGGCGGCCGGCCCGGGTAGCCCGGCGAAGAGCAGCCGGTCGGCCTCCTCCCCGGTCAGCCCGGTCAGGCGGGTACGCCAGCCGTCGACAAGCCGGTAGCCGCCGGCGTGTCCGGCCTCGCCGTACAGCGGGATGCCTGCGGTGTGCAGCGCCTCGACGTCCCGGTAGATCGTGCGTGCCGACACCTCCAGGCGGGCGGCCAGGTCGGCGGCGGTGAGCCGGCCGTGCGCCTGGAGGAGCAGCAGGATGGACAGGAGTCGACTGGCCCGCATCCGCTGACACTAGCTGTCAGGGGAGCGGCCCTACGGTCCCCGGCATGGCCTTCCACGACAAGGAGCTGACCGTGCCCGGGACCGTCGAGGTCGCCGGCCGGCACGTCAAGCGCTACCACATCGACCAGCCGCGGCGTCGCCTCGAACCGGAGGTGGTCGCCGCCGCGTCCGCGTACCTGCCGTCGCTGCTGCCCGCCCCGGACGGCGGCACCCCGCCGGCGAGCTGGGTGGTGCTGCACCGGGGCGCGGACACCGGGGCGTACCTGTTGGCGTACAGCTGGTTCTTCGACAACGTCGTCGAGTGCCGGATCGGGATCGCCGGGCAACCGGCGCTGGCCTGCCCGGACGACGACCCGGCGCACTTCGTCGACCTGGACCGGCCCGGGGTGGGGTGTGTCTGGGAGCTTGGCGTGCTGGAGCACGAGCGGCTCGCGTGGATCCAGCACGTGCTCGCGCCCGAGGCGCCCGACCTGGCCGGCTACCTGGCCGACGTGCGCGCCGAGGGGCCGGTGGGCCGAGCGCGCCCGGGCGGCGTGGCCGGTGGCGTGGTGGTGCGGTAGATCGCGGTCAACCAGACGTCGAGCAGCACGTCGACCACGTCCCGCTCGGCCACCGCCGGGCCGTCCCCGGCGAACGTCGCGTACCAGACCCGCTCGTTCATCGAGTTGAGCGCGATGGCGAGGTCCCGGGCGGGCAGCCCGTCCGGGGCCGCGCCGCGGGCGCGTTCCACCTCGACGGCGGCCTGCACCGCGCGTACCCAGCGTTCCAGGACCTCGGCCCAGAGCCGCCGCACCTCGGCGTTGGTGCCGCGCACCTGGGCGCACGCCAGCACCACGTCCCGGTGGGCGCCGAAGATCGCGTGGAACCGGGCGATCAACTCCCGCCACCTGGCGCGCGGGTCCTCGGCGAGCCGGTCCAGCACGTCGCCGGCGGCGGCGTCGGCCTCCTCGGTGACCCGGTCGAGCAGGGTGAGCAGCACCGCGTCCTTGGCGGGGAAGTAGAAATAGAAGGTGGGCCGGGAGATGCCCGCGCCCCGGGCCAGGTCGTCGATGGAGATGTCGCCGAACGGTCGCTCCCGCAGCAGGCGCTCGGCGGTGGCCAGGATCGCGACCTCCCGGTCGTCGCCGGTGGAGCGGCCGGCCCGCCGCCCGCGCGTCGGCGCGGCGCCGGTCGGCGTACGGGCGGGGCTCATGTCGGCCGATGCTACACCCGGTCAACACCCTGTCGATTCCACTCGACAGGGTGTTGACTGGTTTCGGGAGCGGTGGCTAGTGTCCGGTCCACCGCGGGCAGAACGGGAGAAGCGATGGCCCCCGACCACGTCGACGTCCTCATCGTCGGCGCCGGCCTTTCCGGCGTCGGCGCCGCCGTCCACCTGGGTCGCGAGTGCCCCGGCAAGACCTACGCGGTGCTGGAGGCCCGCGGCGCGATCGGCGGGACCTGGGACCTGTTCCGCTACCCCGGCGTCCGCTCCGACTCCGACATGTACACCCTCGGCTACTCGTTCAAGCCGTGGACCGACCCGAAGGCGATCGCCGACGGCGAGTCGATCCGCCGCTACGTCCGGCAGACCGCCCGGGAGTACGACGTCGAGCGGCACATCCGCTTCCACCACCGGGTGGTACGCGCCGAGTGGGACAGCGCGACCGCCCGCTGGACCGTGCACGCCCACCGCGACGACACCGGCGAGGACACGACGCTCACCTGCGGGTTCCTGTTCGCCAACTCCGGCTACTACCGCTACGACGAGGGCTACACCCCGCGCCTGCCCGGCGTCGAGCGGTACGCCGGCACCCTCGTGCACCCGCAGCACTGGCCGCAGCGGCTCGACTTCACCGGCCGGCGGGTGGTGGTGATCGGCAGCGGCGCTACCGCGGTCACCCTGGTCCCCGCCATGGCCGAGCGGGCCGCCCACGTCACCATGCTCCAGCGCTCACCGACGTACGTCATCTCGCTGCCCTCACGCGACAGGTTCGCCGACGCCGCCCGGCGGTGGCTGCCCCCCACGGCCGCCTATGCCGTCACCAGGTGGAAGAACGTGCTGCTCGGGGTGGCCAACTTCCAGCTCAGCCGGCGCGCGCCCGGGCTGGTGAAGCGGTACCTGCGCCGGGCCGCGAAGGGTCGGCTCCCGGCCGGGTACGACGTGGACCGGCACTTCTCGCCCCGCTACGACCCGTGGGACCAGCGGCTGTGCGTGGTGCCCGACGGGGACCTGTTCACCGCCCTGGCCGACGGCCGCGCGTCGGTGGTGACCGACACCATCGACACGTTCACCGCGTACGGCATCCGGCTCGCCTCCGGCGCGGAGCTGCCGGCCGACATCGTGGTCACCGCCACCGGCCTCAACCTGCTCGCGCTCGGCGGCATGACGCTCGCCGTCGACGGCGTCGACGTCGACCTCGCCGCCACCGTGGCCTACAAGGGCATGATGCTCTCCGGCGTGCCGAACTTCGCCATGACGATCGGCTACACGAACGCGTCCTGGACGCTGAAGGCGGACCTGGTCGCCACCTACGTCTGCCGGCTGCTGCGCCACCTCGACGACACCGGCCAGCAGATCGTCACCCCTCTCGCCCCGGACACCGACGACCTGGCCCCGATCATCGACCTGCGGTCCGGGTACGTGCTGCGCTCCGTCGACCACCTGCCCAAGCAGGGGCCGCGCGCGCCGTGGCGGCTGCACCAGAACTACCCCCGGGACGTACGCCTGATGCGGCACGGGCCGCTCACCGACGGCGTCCGGTTCGCCCGGTCCGGCGTGCCAGCCACCGCCGCCCACTCTGGAGGCAACCATGCGTGACCTGGACTTCTCCGGCGGCACGGCGGTGCTCACCGGCGCCGCGAGCGGCATCGGCGCGGCGCTCGCGCACGGCCTGGCCCGACGCGGCGCCGACCTGGTCCTGCTCGACCGCGACGCCGACGGGCTGGCCGCCGTGGTGGCGGCGATCCGGGCCGCGCACCCGGACCGGCGGGTCGAGACGCACCTGGTCGACCTCGCCGACGCCGACGCCACCGACCGGGTCGCCGCCGAGATCCACCGCGCCCATCCCCGGATCCGGCTGCTCGTCAACAACGCCGGCGTCGCGCTCGGCGGCCGGTTCGACCAGGTCACGCTGGACGAGTTCCTCTGGGTCATCGAGATCAACTTCCGGGCGGTGGTGCGGCTGACCCACGCGCTGCTGCCGGCGCTCAAGGCCGAGCCGGGCGCCCACCTGGTGAACGTCTCCAGCCTCTTCGGCCTCATCGCCCCCGCCGGGCAGGCCGCCTACGCGGCGAGCAAGTTCGCCGTACGCGGATTCACCGAGGCGCTGCGGCACGAGCTGGTCGACGACGGGATCGGCGTCACCTCGGTGCACCCGGGCGGCATCCGCACCCGGATCGCGGCCCGCGCGCGGGTCGGCAGCGGCGTCCCGATCCAGGAGTACGAGGTGGGCCTCCGACAGTTCGAGAAGCTGCTCACGATCGACCCGGCGACCGCCGCCGAGACGATCCTGCGCGGCGCGCAGCGTCGTCGCGGCCGGGTGCTGATCGGCTGGTCGGCGAAGCTGCCCGACCTGCTCGCCCGGATCGCCCCCGCCGGCTACGGCCGGGTGCTGGCCCTGGGCATGCGCCCGCCGCGTACGCCGGTGTCCCGTGCCGCCCCGGGGCCCGGTCGGTCGGCGTGACCGTCGCCCTGCCGGCGGTCGACGAGCGCACCGTGGGCGGACGGCGGATGCGCTGCCGGATCACCGGCGACGGGCCACCGGTGGTGCTGCTGCACGGCATCGGCCGTACCCTCGACGACTTCACCGCGCTGCACGCCGCGTTGGCCCAGGACCACCGCGTGCTCGCCGTGGACCTGCCCGGCCACGGCGGCTCCGCGCCGCTCGACGGGCCGCACACGCTGCCCGCGCTGGCCGGCGCGGTCGCCGGGTTCCTCGACGCCGCCGGGGTCACCGGCCCGGCCCACCTGGTCGGCAACTCCCTCGGCGGGGCGGTGGCCATGCGCGTCGCCGCCGACGCCCCGCACCGGGTGGCGGACCTGGCGCTGCTCGACAGCGCCGGCTTCGGGCGGGAGGTGACCGTGGCGCTGCGGCTGCTCGCGGTGCGCCCGCTGGCCCGGCTGCTGCTGCGCCCGCACCCGGCCATCGCCCGCCGCACCGAGCGGGCCATCTTCTTCGACCCGGCGTACGTCACCGACGAGCGGGTCGCCACCGCGCTGGCCGTGGCCCGGCAGCCGCACGCCGCCCGGGTGATCCGGGAACTCGTCCGCCACCTCGGCACCTGGCGTGGGGTGCGCCCGCGCTGGCGCGCCGAGCTGCTCGACGCGGTGGCCGCGCTGGACCTGCCCACGCTGCTGGTCTGGGGCGACCGCGACCTGATCCTGCCCGCCGCGCACCTGGCGTACGCGCGGACCCGGCTGCCCGGGGCACGGGCCCACCTGTTCCGCGACACCGGCCACATGCCGCAGATCGAGCGGACCATCGAGGTGGAGGCGCTGCTGCGCGACCTCTGGTCCGCCCGCCCAGCCCTCTGACCCACCCCACCACCCCACCGGCCCACCCCGCCAGGTTGATCATGAACTTGACGGCGTCGGGTGTCCGATCTGTCGCCGCCAACTTCATGATCGCGCCGCCGTGGCGCGGGGTGGGTGAGGTGGGTGGGGTGGGTGGTCTGCGCCACGGTGTGGGGGCGGGGGATGGGGGGCGGGGGACGGGCGCGCACCATGGATGCATGAGGCAGGCGTGGCGCGAGGCGGTGGCGCCTCAACACCGCCGCCACCAGGCTCGGGACGCCACGGTGAGTGTCGGCCGCCGACCCGCCGGCCTGGTCTACGCGGTGGCCGTCACCGCGTACGTGGCCGCCGTGTTCCACCGCGGCTCGCTCGGCGTGACCGGGGTGGACGCGACGGACCGCTTCGGTATCAACGCGTCCGCGCTTGCCACCTTCTCCGTCGCCCAGCTCGCCGTCTACGCGGCCATGCAGATCCCGGTCGGGGTGCTGCTGGACCGGTACGGTTCGCGCCGGCTGCTGCTGGCCGGCGGCGCGCTCATGGTGGCCGGGCAGCTCGTGTTCGCGGTCGCCGTCGACGTGCGCCTCGCCGTCGTCGCCCGGGTGCTCGTCGGCCTCGGCGACGCGATGACGTTCATCAGCGTGCTGCGGATCGTGGCGTTCTGGTTCCCCGGCCGGCGCAACCCGTTGCTGGTGCAGCTCACCGGCACCATCGGTCAGCTCGGGGCGGTGCTCGGCGCCGTACCCCTGGTGGCGCTGCTGCACCACGCGGGCTGGACCCCGGCGTTCCTGACCGCGGCGGCGCTCGGTGTCACGGTGCTGCTGCTGGTCCTCGCCGTGGTGCGGGACACCCCGCACGCCGGGCACGTCACCGCGCTCGCCCCCGGGTTCGCGACCGTGCGTCGGCAGCTCGCCGACGCGTGGGCGCAGCCCGGCACCCGGCTGGGCCTGTGGACGCACTTCGTCACCCAGTTCTCCGGCTCGGTGTTCGCGCTGCTGTGGGGTTACCCGTTCCTGGTGCAGGGGCAGGGTTACTCACCCACCGCCGCGGCCGGGCTGCTGACCCTGATGACGGTGGTGACGCTGGCGTGCGGTCCGGTGGTCGCGCACCTGTGCGCCCGGCACCCGTACCACCGTTCGGTGGTGGTCTTCGCCATCACCGCCGCCACCGCCGCGGTCTGGGCGGTGGTGCTGTCCTGGCCGGGCCGCGCCCCGCACGGGTTGATGGTGGCCCTGGTGGTGGTGCTCGCGGTCAACGGCCCCGGCGCGGTGATCGGCTTCGACTACGCCCGGACGTTCAACCCGGTGCACCGCATCGGCAGTGCCACCGGCATCGTCAACGTCGGTGGGTTCGCCGCCTCGATCGTGCTCATCCTGGCCGTGGGCGTGGTGCTCGACCTGGCCACCCCGGCCGGGCGGGCCGCCCCGCCGCTGTCCGCGTTCCGCCTGGCGTTCGCGGTGCAGTATCTGCTCTGGGCGTTCGGCGCGGTGCAGGTGCTGCGTTACCGCAACGCGGCCCGGCGTCGGTTGGCCACCGAGCGGGCGCCGGTGGCGGTGCCCGCCTGAGGACGCGGCCCGGTCAGCGGCGCCGCCGGTGGGTGAGCGAGTCCAGCATCAGGGTCACGCCCGCGCCGACCAGCCACACGTCCTTGGCCAGGCCGATGCCCGCCTGGCTCGGCCGCAGGCTGGTGCCCTCCCGCATGCCCGGCGTCTTCAGGTAGAGCTGCACCAGCCCGGCGCCGAACGCGGTGAGCGCGGCGCCGGCGAGCAGCGACGGGACGAACGGGGCGAGCAGCGCCGCGCCGAGGGCCATCTCGCCGCGGGAGAGCAGCACCGCGAACCGGTCCGGCGGGACCTGCCCCAACTGCGGGATCGCCCCGGCGGCCATGCCGTGCACCCCGGCGGCGGCCTCGCCCTCAAGCGTCCGCTTGGACAGCCCGGAGTTCAGGATGTACGCCCCGATGGCCACCCGCAGCGGCGCATGCGTCAACCTCATGATCACTCCCGTTCGACGTCGGAGAACCGGCACTGGCGGATACCCGGCGTCGACCGGGACAATCCGCCCGGTGCCACCGGGCCACCGGCGATGATCGGCGGTAGGTTCGGCGGGGGACCAGCAGCCGGTGAGCGCGAGGAGCGAGCCGGTTCTGCGAGCCCCGCAGTCGCGAACGAAGGAGGCACGGTGAGCGCGAGGAGCGAGCCGGTTCTGCGAGCCCCGCAGTCGCGAACGAAGGAGGCACGGTGAGCGCGAGGAGCGAGCCGGTTCTGCGAGCCCCGCAGTCGCGAACGAAAGAGGAGGCAGAGTGAGTCAGGAAGTCCGGGGAGTCCTGTCGCGGCGCAAGGGCGCACCCGTGGAGGTGACCACGATCGTGGTGCCCGACCCGGGGCCGGGCGAGGCGGTGGTACGCGTCCAGTCCTGCGGCGTCTGCCACACCGACCTGCACTACCGCGAGGGCGGCATCAACGACGACTATCCGTTCCTGCTCGGCCACGAGGCCGCGGGCGTCGTCGAGCAGGTGGGCGACGGCGTGACCGACGTGGCCCCCGGCGACTTCGTGGTGCTCAACTGGCGGGCCGTGTGCGGGCAGTGCCGGGCCTGCCGGCGCGGCCGGCCCTGGTACTGCTTCGCCACCCACAACGCGGCGCAGAAGATGACCCTCACCGACGGCACCGAGTTGGCCCCCGCGCTGGGTATCGGCGCGTTCGCGGAGAAGACGCTCGTGCACGCCGGGCAGTGCACCAAGGTGGACCCGTCCGCCCGGCCCGCCGCCGTCGGGTTGCTCGGCTGCGGCGTGATGGCCGGCCTCGGCGCGGCCATGAACACCGGGAACGTGACCCGGGGCGACTCCGTCGCGGTGATCGGCTGCGGCGGTGTCGGTGACGCCGCGGTGGCCGGCGCGGTCCTGGCCGGCGCGACCACGATCGTCGCGGTGGACACCGACTCCCGCAAGCTCGACTGGGCGCGGAAGTTCGGCGCCACCCACACCGTCAACGCCTCCGAGGACGATCCGGTCGAGGCGATCCGCGCGGCCACCGGCGGGTTCGGGGCCGACGTGGTGATCGACGCGGTGGGTCGCCCGGAGACCTGGACGCAGGCGTTCTACGCGCGGGACCTCGCCGGCACGGTCGTCCTGGTCGGCGTGCCGACCCCGGAGATGACCGTCGACCTGCCGCTGCTCGACGTGTTCGGCCGCGGCGGCGCGCTCAAGTCCAGCTGGTACGGCGACTGCCTGCCCAGCCGCGACTTCCCGATGCTCACCGAGCTCTACCGGCAGGGTCGCCTCGACCTGGACGCGTTCGTCTCCGAGGAGATCGCCCTCGACCAGGTCGAGGAGGCGTTCACCCGGATGCACCACGGCGACGTGCTGCGGTCGGTGGTGGTCTTCCCGTGACCGCCCGCGTCGACCACACCGTCACGTCCGGCACGTTCTCGCTTGACGGGCAGACGTTCGACGTGGACAACAACGTCTGGGTGATCGGCGACGACGACGAGTGCGTCGTCGTCGACGCGCCGCACGACGTGGCCGCCATCCGCGCGGTCGTCGGCGACCGTCGCGTACTCGCGATTCTGGCCACCCACGCCCACGACGACCACGTCCGGGTCGCTCCCGAGCTGGCCCGGGCGACCGGCGCGCCGGTGCTGCTGCACCCGGCGGACCGGGTGCTGTGGGATCAGGTCCACCCGGACACGCCGCCGGACGGCGACCTCGTCGACGGGCAGACCGTCACCGTCGCCGGCACCACGCTGCGGGTCCTGCACACGCCCGGCCACAGCCCGGGCGCGTGCAGCCTCCACGCCCCGGAGTTGACCGCGGTCTTCACCGGCGACACGCTCTTCGCCGGCGGTCCCGGCGCGACCGGCCGCTCCTGGAGCGACTTCGACACCATCGTCGAGTCGATCCGCGCCCGGTTGCTCACTCTGCCGCCGGAGACCGTGGTGCACACCGGGCACGGCGACGACACCAGCGTCGGCGCGGAGGCGCCGCACCTCGACGAGTGGATCGCCCGGGGTTACTGAACCGTCCGGCGGTGCTACTGGCCCGGTCCGACAGTGCCACCGGCCCGGCCCGGTAGCGCCGCCGGGCCGGGCGGCCGTCGTCCGGAGCACCGGTGATCGTCCGCCGGGCAGGTGCGGCATCCGGACCGGTGCCGCACCGTAACGAAGGGACGGTCGGCTCGCCCCCGCCCGCGGCGTACCCGAAGGAATTCCCTGGCCCGCCCGCGCCCGGCCCGGCGATACTCGGCCGCGTGCCCGCGACGACCCTGACCGCCGCCCAGTCCGCCGCCCTGCGGCACGTGCGCGACGTCGCGCTGCGGGACCGCCCGGCCGCGCTCGCCGTGATCGCGGCACACCTCGCCGACGCCGGCGCCGTCGTCCGGGGCGAGGAGGTCGTCGCGGCGGTGACCGGGTACGGCCGGCTGACCGTCAACTTCCACCCCGACCGGCTGCTGCGCGACGGCCGTACCGTGGTCGAGGCGCTCGACGCCGAGGGTGTCTACCGCAGCCAGTTCGAAACCGGCATCGGCAACGGCGGACTGACCGCGTATCCCGGCGGGGACCGGGACGTCTGGGAGGAGGCGATGTTCGGCGGCGCGTACCAGCGTCCGGGTGTGCTACCCGCGGAGCGTCCGAAGTACGGCGGCCTGAATCTGCTCGACCATCCCGACGGCGCCTGCCCCCGGTTCGGCTCCTGCCACCTGCGGCTGCGCCCGGAGGTCCTGGCCCGGACGACGTTCACCTTCGGCGACAGCCACCTCCGGCCGACCGAGGTCGGCACCGCCACCGCCTTCGAGCCGGTTCTCGCCGCGCTGCTCACCTCCACCGCCGACACCGGCGTCAGCCTGGGCGTGTCCGAGATGGACACCGGCACCCTGCTGCGGACGCTGCTGTCGCGCCGGGAGCGCGCATCGGAGCGGGCCGGCCGCGCGCTCGACGACTACATCGAGGCACAGGTGCACGGTGAGGTCCGCCTCGCCCGCGACGTCGTGGCGGTGGTGGTCGACCCGTCGTTCCGCGACACCGACGTGGGACGCCGCCTCGTCGGGATCGCTGGCCGGCACGGCTTCGAGTTGCGCTGGCACGCCGGGTTCGAGCTGCCCGTCGACGGCGTCGACGCCGATTTCCGCGGACCGGACATCCCGCCGCTGGCCGCCCGCGTGCACGCCGAGTTCGGCCGGCCGGGGGAGCCGCTGCACGCGGCGTTGATCGGCCGCGCCGCCGCCTCCCTGGCCCGCGAGCCGCAGCGCTGGGCCGACCGCGGGCCGGCCGAGTTGACCTGGCAACACCTCAAGCAACTCTGGCACGTCCTGGTGCGGTTCGGCGGTCCGACCTGATCGTCCCTTCTGTCGGAGTGACGCGCCCGGTGTCCGTTGCTGCGGGTGACCTGGACCGCAGCTCGCGCCTAGACCGACATAACCGGAATGACCGACACGCCGGGCTGGTTGAGTCCCCCGTACCGTCGGCATCCAAACCCGTGCCGCCGGTCGACCCCCGAGGGGCGCTCACCCCGGAGCGCGTCGTAACGATCGAAAGGGCAACCATCGTGAAGCAGCACGTCGCTCGATGGCTCCCCGCCATCGCGAAGACCGCCGCCGAGAAAACCAGCGGCATCACCCGCAACCGTCGGGCCGTACTCACCGTCGCCGGCGTGACCGCCCTGGGCGGGCTCGCCTACGGCCCCACCGCCGTCGCCGCCCCGGTGACAAGCGGACCGCACGCCGGCGCCGTGGCCGCCATCGACCTGGCCACCGGTAGGAAGTCCGGCACCGAGGTGGCGAAGTCCGGCCTGACCACCGGCAGCGACAAGGTGCCGACCAAGGCCGACCGGCCGAGCCGGGACACGCTCATGCCGCACGGCGTCGAGGGCGCCCAGTCGCGCATCCCGCTCGACGACGCGCAGGTCGAGAACGCCAAGGCCATCGTCGAGGCGGCCAAGGACACCGGCGTGGGGGAGCGGGGCGCCGTCATCGGCGTCGCCACCTCACTCCAGGAGTCGAAGCTGTACAACCTGGGTCACCTCGGCAGCTACAACGACCACGACTCGGAGGGCCTGTTCCAGCAGCGTCCGTCGTCCGGTTGGGGCACGTCCGAGCAGATCACCGATCCGGAGTACGCCAGCAAGGCGTTCTTCGGCGCGCTGAAGAACATCGGTGGCTGGCGGGACCTGCCGCTGACCAGCGCGGCGCAGACGGTCCAGGTGTCCGCCTACCCGTACGCGTACGCGCAGTGGGAGGAGCAGGCGGCGGACATCGTGCAGCAACTCTGGTGACACCGTCACCCCCGACCGGCCGGCCCCGCTACCGGGGCCGGCCGGTCGGCTTTCCCCGGTCGGGCGTGCCCGCCCCGAGCCGGGACATTTGGTATGTGCGGGACATTCAGGCCGGTGTGCCCTATGGGCTGATACACCTGTCGCTGTCCCAGTCCCGGCGCGGAGCGCTGATACACCCACGACGTTCCACTCATGGCCCGGCGAAAGCGCGGGTGGAACGGCGTGGATGTCTGGGACGCCCGGAGACACCCACACCGTTCCAGTCGTCGCCTGCACGGAGCGCGGGTGGAACGGTGTGGGTGTCTTCGTGTGCGGGTGGGTGGGGTGTCGGGTTCGGGGGTGGTGGGTGGCACTCTGGCGGCGGAATCGTCGCGGGGGTGGGGGCGTTGTAACACGGTGAACGACCGAGGAAGGCCGGCGCGCCCATGCCGCGCGGCCGACCCCGCCCCCGGGAATGACGGTGGGCAGCCGGTCGTTACACATCCTCCCGGCCCCGCGGTGCGGCCCTGCCCGCGGACCACGCCGGATCCCCCTGCTTGTGAGCGCCTGACGGTGCTTGCGCACACGCCGCCCAGCCTTCCCCCGTGCGGTGTGTGTGTCGACCCCCGGAATGGAGCCCCCTGATGAACACGATTCTGCGTAAGAGTGTCCTGGGTATCGCTGGTCTGGCGTTCACCGGTGGTGTGTTCGCCGGTCCGATCGCCGCTCACGCCGACACCCCCCACACCGGCAAGCCCGTGACGGCCACCGTCCAGGCCGAGGGCAAGCAGTCGACGATCGACCTGAACGGCGAGCAGACCGCCAACGTCAAGGCGATCATCGCCGCGACGAAGAAGGCGGGCCTGCCCGAGCGGGCGGCGGTCATCTCCATCGCCACCAGCTTGCAGGAGTCGAAGCTGGAGAACCTGGGCCACCTGGGCGACACCAACGACCACGACTCCCTCGGACTGTTCCAGCAGCGCCCCTCCTCCGGCTGGGGCACGCCGGAGCAGATCACCGACCCCGAATACTCGACGCTGGCGTTCCTCAAGGGCCTGAAGCAGGTCGACGGCTGGCAGGACATGCCGCTGACCGAGGCCGCGCAGACCGTCCAGGTGAGCGCCTACCCGGATGCCTACGCCCAGTGGGAGAACCAGGCCACCGACCTCGTCACCCAGCACTGGAACAAGTAACGGATACCCGAGAGCCGGCACCCGCCCAGGGTGCCGGCTCTCGTGCTACCGCTTGTGTTAAGCGGGGCCCCTTCCTCTACCGGAGGCGTTAACGGGGGCCCCCGCCTTGCGTGCGGAGCGGTGGCCGGCGACGATGTCGGTTACGGCGACGGCCAGGGCCAGCACGATGATTCCGGCGGCCAGCAGCAGCGAGTGCCGGAACGCCAGCCCCCAGTCGTTTTGATTCTGCGCCAGCGTCGAGAAGAACAGCGCGCCGACCGCCGCGATGCCGGCGGCGGTGCCGATCCGCTGCCCGGTCTGGAGCATGCCGGCGCCGCTGCCGGCCATCGGCACCGGCACCTCGGAGAGCGTGAGCGTCTGGTTGGGGGCGATCACCAGGCCGCTGCCCAGCCCGGCGACGAGCAGCGGCAGCGCGGTCCGCAACGGCACGTTCTGGTGCGACCCACCGGTCAGCACCAGGTCGGTCGCGACCAGCCCGACCACCACGGCGAGCAGTCCGACCGCGACCAGTGGCCGACCGTACCGGGTGACGACCCGGCCGCCGAGCGCGGACGCGAGCGCCGAGCCGAGCGCGAACGGGGTGATCGCCACGCCGGCCACCAGCGCGCTGTAGCCCAGGCCGATCTGGAGGTAGAGGGTGAAGATGAAGAAGATGGCGGTGAACCCGGCGAAGTAGATCAGCCCGATCAGGGAACCGAGGACGTACGAGCGCAGCCCGAACAGCCGCAGGTCGAACAGGGGTGTGGCCTGCCGGGCGAACCGGCGTTCCCAGAACGCGAAGCCGGCCAGCAGCAGCAGGCCCAGCGGGATCAGCAGCCACTTGGCCGAACCCTGCCACTGCTCCCGCTGCACCAGCGGCAGCAGGATCACGGTGACCCCGGTGCCGAGCAGCAGCACGCCCACCGGGTCGAGCCGGTGCCGGTGGGGCTGCCCTTCGGGGCGGCCCGGCACCAGCCGCCAGCCGAGCACCATCGCCACGATGCCGACCGGGATGTTCACGAAGAACACCCACCGCCAGCCGTGCTCCTCGCCGCCGAGTTGGATGAGCAGCCCGCCCAGCAGCGGTCCGACCGCGGTGGAGATGCCGATGGTGGCGCCGAGCAGGCCGAAGGCGCGACCCCGGTCCGCGCCCCGGAAGAGTTGCTGGATCATGCCGCTGACCTGTGGGTTCACGATGCCTGCGGCGGCGCCCTGGACGAGTCGGGCGATGATCAGCCAGGTCGACGAGGTGGCCAGGCCGGCCAGCGCGCTGGTGAGCGTGAACAGGCCCACCCCGACCACGAACGCGGTCCGCCGGCCGCGCGCGTCGCCCAACCGTCCGGCCGGCACCAGCACCAGGCCGAACGTCAACGCGTACCCGGACAGCACCCACTGCAGGTCGCTCGGGGTGGCGTCGAGCGCCCGGTCGATCGACGGTACGGCGACGTTGACGATGCTGACGTCGAGCAGCGTCATGAACGCCGCGACCAGGCCGACGCTCAGCGCCTGCCAGCGGCGCCGGTTGTCGTACCCGGCCTCCGGCGACCGGTTGCCGCTCATCGTGCCGTCCACAGACCGTCGATCACGCATCCCCGATCGCTACCCGGACCCCGGAGGGGCAAACGACATGATCAGGCCGTCTGACGCGCACACCAACGGGGCCCGAAGTCCAGGCCCGACATCGGCGAGTCCTCCCGGTGCAGCAGCCCCCGCTCGGTGAGCGAGTGCAACGGCTCGTGCACCTCTTCCTCGGTCATCCCGGTCTCCTCGGCGATCAGGTCCGGGTAGGGGACGTGTCCCCGTACCTCCAGGGCGGTGACCGCCTGGTACACCCGTTCCTCGGCCGCGGACAGCTGGACCTGAGGCATGGCTTCCCTCCTCGCCGGTGGGCCGCCCGACCCGCGGACGGCCGGCGACCGGCGGTTACCCGGGCGGACGGCGATGATGCCCACCCGAACGAGGGTCGTCGCGGGCGTGGCGACGTACCGGTGCCCTAGGCTGCACGCGTGATCATCTGGGACCTCGTGGTGGTCGGTGGTGGGCCCGCCGGACTCTCCGCCGCGCACGCCGCGGCCCGGGCCGGCGTGCGCACGCTCGTGGTCGAGCGGGCCACCCATCCCCGGTACAAGACCTGCGGCGGCGGCCTGATCGGCACCTCGCTCGCCGAGGTCGGCGACCTGATCGAGGTGCCGGCCCAGGACCGCACCGACCGGGTCACGTTCACCCGCGACGGGCGGCGGGCGTTCACCCGCCGCAACGGCACGCCGCTGGTGACCATGATCCGCCGGGAGGAGCTGGACGACCGGCTGCGCGCCGCCGCGGTCGCCGCCGGTGCGCAGGTCCGCGAGGGCGTCGCGGTCCGCGCGGTGGAGCAGGACCCCGACGGGGTACGCCTGCGGCTGGCCGACGGCGAGGTGGTACGCGCCCGGACCGTGGTGGGCGCCGACGGCTCCTCCGGCGTGACCGCCCGCCACGTGGGGGTGCGTTTCCGCCAGGTCGACCTGGGGCTGGAACTGGAGCTGCCGGTGTCCGCCGCCGAACGGGACCGGTGGCGGGGTCGGGTGCTCATCGACTGGGGGCCGGTCCCCGGCTCGTACGCCTGGGTCTTCCCGAAGGGCGACCGGCTCACCGTGGGTGTCATCGCCACCCGCGGCGAGGGTGAGCGGACCCGGGCCTACCTGCGGGACTTCGTGGCCCGGCTGGGGCTGGCCGGGATCGACCCGGAGCACGACTCCGGCCACCTCACCCGCTGCCGGGCCGAGGACTCCCCGCTGCGCCACGGCCGGGTGCTCGTCGCCGGCGACGCGGCCGGCCTGCTGGAGCCGTGGAGCCGGGAGGGGATCAGCTACGCGCTGCGCTCCGGCCGGCTGGCCGGCGCGGCGGTCGCCGGCGGGGATCTCGACGCCTACGGTCGCGAGGTCGAGGCGCGGCTGACGCCGGAGATGCGGGCCGGGCACCGGCTGTTGGACGTCTTCGAACGGCGGCCGGACGTGTTCCACGCCGTCCTGGCCAGCCCGCCCGGCTGGCGGATGTTCGTCCGGTTCTGCCAGGGGAAGGCCAGCTTCGCCGAGGCCCTGCACCGGCGGCCGGTGCGGGCCGGGTTGGCGCTCGTCGACCGGCTGCCCCCGGTCAGGGCACGATGACCGCCCGCCCGTGGATGTCGCCCCGGCGCAGCGCCTCGTACGCCTCGGGCGCCTCGGCCAGCGGGAACGTCCGCACGTCGGCGTGCAGCCGCCCGGCCCGGCCCAATGCGATCACCTCCTGGAGTTCGGCCCGGGTGCCCCAGAACGGCACCACCACGCCGGTCTCCAGCGGCACCGGGGGCGGCTCGTCGGCGACCGGCCGGACCGGCAGCGTCCCACCGGCCAGTCCGACCAGCAGGAGCTGACCGCCGGTCGCGACGACCTGCCGGGCGGTGTCCAGGGTGGGTTGCGCGCCGACGAAGTCGAGCACCACGTCCGCGCCGTCCGGCGGCGGCCCGACCAGCTCACGGATCGTCGCCACGGCGTCCGGGCCGGCCTGCACCACGTGGTGCGCGCCGAGGCGGCCGGCCAGGTCCAGCGCCGCGACGCTGGTGTCCACCGCGACGATCCGCACCGCGGTGGTGGCCACCAGGATCTGCACCGCCATGTGCCCCAGCCCGCCGATGCCGATGACCACGCAGGTGGTGCCGGGCCGCAGCCGGGGCCGGGCCAGCTCCACCGCGTGGTACGGGGTGAGCCCGGCGTCGGTCAGCGGGGCGGCCTGGGTCAGGTCCATGTCACCCACGTGCAGCAGCCGGGACGCCGGCACCACCACGTGCTCGGCGAGCCCGCCGTCACGGCTGAGGCCGATGCCGCCGACCGGGACGACCCGGCAGCGGTTCTCCTCGCCGCGCAGGCAGGCCCGGCACCGGCCGCAGCCGATGATCCCGTAGACCGCGGCCCGGTCCCCGGACGACCAGCCGTCCACGCCGGGTCCGGCGGTCTCCACCGTGCCGGCGATCTCGTGGCCGAGCGTCATCGGGGTGGGGAACATCCCCGCCTCCGCGTCGAGGATGTGCAGGTCCGAGTGGCAGGCGCCGACCGCGCCGACCCGCAGCAGCACCTCACCGGGGCCGGCCTCCGGAGTGGGCGTCTCGGTCAGCTCCAGCACCCCGGGGGCGGTCATCCGTACCGCGCGCATCGCGTCGCCTCCCACCTCGTCGCCCGCAGTCGTCGCGCCGGCATACCCGTGCCGCCGCCGTTGATGCGCCGCTCCATCCGGCCCGCGAGTGGAGCACGGTGGCCGTCTTCGGTCGGTCTTGACGTCCATACCGTTCCACCGAGCGCAGGATGGCTGTCCTCGCGCGCGTGGCGCACAATGCGGGCATGAGCGAGCCGGTCGAGTCGTTCACCGACGAGGAGTACGCGTTCCTGCGGCATGTCCGCTTCGGCGAGTTGCCACCGCGGGTACGCCCCGAGGAGCGCGCGGAGTCCACCGAGACGGACAGCCGCCCGGACCGGCCGGACCCGACCGGCGGCGAGTCGGAGTGGCACCTGCGCGCCGGCGGCTGACCCTCAGCCAATGCCGTTCCATCCGTGACAGGGCCGCCTTGATCTTGGCGCGCAGGCCATCCCTGATCTCGCCACAGATCTTGGAAGCTCCCGGCCCCTCCAGGGGCCCTCTCTTTCCAAGATCTCCACTCGGTCGCGTCGATCATGAAGTTGGCGGTGACAAAACGGACCGGGAGCACCGCCAACTTCATGATCAACCGGGCTGGGGCGGGTCAGAAGACCGGTACGCCCTCGCGGACCAGCTTCCAGTTCGGCACGAAGAAGTCGGCCGGGTCGATGACGCCCTCGGCCTGCGCCCAGTCGATCAGGAGCTGGCGGATCTCCTGCTGCGCGTTGTAGACCTGGGTCTTCACGATCCCGGGGAAGTTGCCGCCGCCGCTGCGCCGGTAGTTGTTCACCGCCACCACGAACTGCGCGTCCGCCGCGACCGGGGTGTCGGTGCCGGCCAGCGTCAGGCGGGTGATCCGCTGACCGACCGGCTTGGAGATGTCGATGTCGTAGTCGACGCCGGAGAACACGTCGTAGTTGTAGTCCGGCACGGTCGGGTCGTTGATGGTCGCCACGTCGACCGGGGCGCCGACCGCGACGGTGGTGAAGTACTTCGCCGAGTACTCCAGGTACGCCTTCACCTCGGCGCCGGTCAGCACGACGGCTTCCAGCGTGTTGTCGTACACGTAGAGGCCGGCCACGTCGCGGATCCGCACGTCGCCCTGTGGGAACACGGCGGTGCGGCTGAACGGCGCGGCGATGGACAGCACCGGCAGGCCCGCGTACGCGCCGCCGGCCAGGGCCTCGGTGACCACCTCGGTCTGGACGTGGTTGATGAAGTCCAGGATCGGGGTGTCCTTGTAGCGCGACTCGGCGGCGGACAGCTCCACGCTGGACTGGGCGACGACCTTGTTGACGTAGTCGACGGTCTTGGCGTGCTGGCCCCGGACGGCCGCGAGCACCGCCGGATCCTCGACCACGGTGTTGGTGTTCAGCGTGGTGGCCGACGAGCCGACCACCTTCCAGCAGCCCTTGTCCCGGGTCAGCGTGAAGTCCATCCGGGTCAGCCGCTGCCCCCACTTGGACGGCTCGGAGGTGAGCACCGCCCGGCCGGTCTTGGCGTTGGTGACGAACTTCTGCGGCACCTCGTTGTGGGCGTGGCCGAACAGGATCGCGTCGATGCCCGGCACCTGCTCGGCGATCAGCGCGGTCGGGTTCTCGTTCGGCAGCTCCGGGCCGTAGCTGGAGGTGCCGCTGTCGCCGCCGTGCGCGGAGATGATGACCACGTCGGCGCCGCGCCGGCGCATCTCCGGCACCCACTTCGCGGCGGTGGCGACCATGTCGGCGAAGACCAGGCGGCCTTCGACGTTCGCCCGGTCCCAGATGGCCACGCCGGGGTTGGTCAGGCCGAGGATGCCCACCCGCAGCTTCGGTGCGCCGTGCCCGCCGAGTCGGACCTGCTTGATCACGTACGGGAGGAAGGCCGGCTTGCCGGTCTTCGCGTTGAGCGCGTTGGCGGCCAGGGCCGGGAAGCCGAGCTGCTTGATCCAGGTGGCCAGCAGCGGCAGGCCGTAGTTGAACTCGTGGTTGCCGAGCGTGACCGCGTCGTACCTCAACACGTTCATCGCGTTGGCCATCGGGTGCGTCTCACCGGTGCTGGTGATCGGCTCCTGCTTGGCGTAGTAGGTCGCGAGCGGCGTGCCCTGGATGGTGTCGCCGGCGTCCAGGACCAGCGTCGCTCTGCCTCTGCGCTCGGCCCGGATCTGGTTGACCAGGGTGGCGAGCTTCGCGACGCCGACGTCGTTGTGCGCGCTGTCGTCGTACTCGGAATCCCGGTAGTAGTCCCAGTTGTGGACGTTGCCGTGGGTGTCCGACGTGCCGAGGACGGTCAGGTCCCAGGTCTTCGGCTGCTTCGGCGGCTTCGGCTTCGCCTCGGCGGGCGCGGCGGCGAGCAGGGGAGCGGTCGCCGCGGCGGCGGCGACGGCAAGCACCTGGCGCCGGGAGGCGCCGGAGGAGGAGGTCAATGCGGTGCCTTTCCATGGGGGTACGCGCCTCGTGGGCGCCGTTGCGCACGATAGACCATCAGGCGTTTTTCGGGCGCGCCTCGGGGTAGGGGCGCAGGCATGAGCGAGGACCAGTACACCCGGCAGGACCCGACCGAGCAGTACGGCCAGCAGCCGGGCCGGTCGGCGCAGCGGCAGTCGACCCCCGGCACGGAGCAGGAGATGGGCTCGAAGCCGGACCACGGCGAGGAGTCCTACCGGGGCGCCGACCGGCTCAGCGGCAAGCGGGCGGTCATCACCGGCGGCGACTCCGGCATCGGCCGGGCCGTGGCCATCGCCTTCGCCCGGGAGGGCGCCGACGTCCTGGTGTCCTACCTGGGCGAAGAGGAGGAGGCGGACGCCCGCGAGACGGTCGACCTGGTCGAGCAGGCCGGCCGCCGGGGCCTGGCCGTCCGCACCGACCTGCGCGAGGAGGCCAACTGCCGCGAGCTGATCGACCGCGCGGTCGCCGACCTGGGCGGCATCGACGTCCTGGTCAACAACGCGGCCTACCAGATGTCGCAGGACAACGGCATCGACGACATCAGCACCGAGCAGTTCGACCGGGTCTTCAAGACCAACGTGTACGCCATGTTCTGGCTCAGCAGGTTCGCGGTGCCGCACCTGAAGGAGGGCTCGGCGATCATCAACACGTCGTCGATCCAGGCGTTCGACCCGTCGCCGCAGCTCCTGGACTACGCCACCACCAAGGCGGCCATCGCCACCTTCACCAAGGCGCTGGCGTTGAACCTGGCCGACCGGGGCATCCGGGTGAACGCGGTCGCGCCCGGCCCGGTCTGGACCCCGCTGATCCCGGCCACCATGCCGGCGGAGAAGGTCGAGCAGTTCGGCACCGACGTGCCGCTGGGCCGCCCCGGCCAGCCGGCCGAGCTGGCCCCGGCGTACGTCTTCTTCGCCTCCCAGGAGTCCAGCTACGTCACCGGGGAGATCCTCGGGGTCACCGGCGGCCGGCTGACGAAGTGACCCGGACGGGTCAGCGGGGCCAGGCGGCCATCCGGCGGCGCACCTCGGCGATCCGCGCCGGGTCCAGCCCGTAGCGGGTGAACCGGCGGTCGGCGAGGCCGTCGAGGTAGCGGCC
Source organism: Micromonospora sp. WMMD975 (assembly GCF_029581215.1). NCBI lineage: Bacteria > Bacillati > Actinomycetota > Actinomycetes > Micromonosporales > Micromonosporaceae > Micromonospora > Micromonospora sp. WMMD975. Next base: position 2,414,389 of record NZ_CP120739.1, on the reverse strand, counting down.
GGCGGCGCGCACGTCGGCGTCCTCCAGCGCCGGATCGACCTGGCGGGCCAACGCCAGCAGCTCGGTCACCGCGTACCGGTCCAGCGCGGCGGCCACGTCGATGTAGTCGCGTACCTCCCGCCGGTTGACGAGCGCGGCGGTCTTGTTGGCGATCAGGTCCCGCACGTCCATCACCGGGCCGAAGTCCATCACCACCGGGCTGCGGTGGCGGTCGAGCCGGGCCAGGCTGAGGCGGATCCGGCGGTCGCCGCGGCTGACCACGAAGTCACGCAGGTCCCGGTCGAAGCCGTCGAACACCTCGCCCAACCCGTCCGGGTCGGCCTCGTCCACCCGGTAGCCGGCCCGTTCCAGCGCGGCGCGCACGTCGGCGGCCGCCGCGGCGGCGGCGCCCTCGACGTCGGCGAACAGGTCGACGTCCTCGGTGGGGCGGGTGACCAGGCCGTGCGCCGCCCAGGCCACGCCGCCGCCGAGCACGAACCGGTGCGGGCCGGCGGCGGCCAGCGCCACCCGGGCCACCTCCCGGTAGAAGTCGTGCGGATGCGTCACGCGGCGCGCAGGCTCCGGTGCCGGGCCTCCCAGGCCAGGCGTACGCCCCGGGGCAGGTTGAGCAGCGGCCACACCCGGCGCAGCGTGCCGGCGTGGATCAGCTCCCGCAGGTCGTCCATCCGGCTGGTCTCGCGCAGCACGTTCTCGTACATCCAGAGCAGTTCGTCCGGGTCGGCGAGGTCGAAGGCGCGTTCGCCGCACCACATCAGGCGCACCGGCAGCTCGACGATGCCGGCGGTGGGGCCGGTCAGCTCGGCCAGGGTGCGCGCCACCACCGCGGGACGCCCGGGTCGGGCGAGGTACGCGCTGGCGGTGGCCGACATGGCATCAGGGTAACCCCTGCCCGGCGTGGCGAGCGCGGAAGTCGGTGACCGGCGTCACGACGGCCCGGCGGAAGAACCGACCGCCCGGTACCGTTGTGCAGAGCGTCGGTGTGACCAGTGTCCCCGGGCCTCACCTAAATTGCCTTCGCGGAATACCGTTCGGCTGGAGCCGCGTCGCGCCACTCGCCGAGAGGCGACCTGCACACCGACGCCCAGCGCCGCCCCGGTCACCAGGCCGGGGCGGCGCTGTTTTCCACTCGACTCGCGAGCCCGGTTCGGCTGGCCTAGTGTGCTCAGTGTCCGCCGATCTCAGCGTGGAGGGGGTGCGCGGGTGGGGTTGAAGACGTTCATCCAGGGTTGGCCGGTCTACCGGCAACTCACCGGCACCGACCCGCTGGGGCGCGGGGCCGCCGCGCAGTCGGCACGCTCCGCCGAGCTGACCGCCCGCACCGAGACCGCCGACGGCATGGCCCGGTCGGTCTGCCCGTACTGCGCGGTCGGCTGCGGGCAGCGCGTCTTCCACAAGGACGGTCGGGTCACCCAGATCGAGGGTGACCCGGACAGCCCGATCTCCCGTGGCCGGCTCTGCCCGAAGGGTTCGGCGAGCAAGAGCCTGGTGACCAGCCCGCTGCGGCAGACGAAGGTCCGATACCGCCGGCCGTACGCGACCGAGTGGGAGGACCTGGACCTCGACGTCGCGCTCGACATGATCGCCGACCGGGTTCTCGCCGCCCGCGACGAGACCTGGGAGGACGTCGACGACGCCGGACGCCCGCTGAACCGGACGCTCGGCATCTCCAGCCTCGGTGGGGCGACCCTCGACAACGAGGAGAACTACCTCATCAAGAAGCTGTTCACGGCGATGGGGGCGCTCCAGATCGAGAACCAGGCCCGCATTTGACACTCCGCCACCGTCCCCGGTCTGGGGACCAGCTTCGGTCGCGGCGGCGCGACGGACTTCCAGCAGGACCTCGCCAACGCTGACGTCATCGTCATCCAGGGCTCCAACATGGCCGAGGCCCACCCGGTGGGCTTCCAGTGGGTGATGGAGGCGAAGCGGCGCGGCGCGAAGGTCTTCCACGTCGACCCGCGGTTCACCCGCACCAGCGCGCTCGCCGACACCTACCTGCCGATCCGGGCGGGCACGGACATCGCGCTGCTCGGCGGCGTGGTGCGCTACATCCTGGACAACGAGCTGGACTTCCGGGAGTACGTGCTGGCCTACACGAACGCGGCCACCATCGTCAGCGAGCAGTTCGCCGACACTGAGGACCTGGACGGCCTGTTCTCCGGCTACCACCCGGAGACCGGCTCCTACGACCACGCCAGCTGGCAGTACGAGGGCCACGAGGGCAGCACCACGATCCGGGGGACCGGCAAGGAGCGTGACTCGGCGTCCGGGCTGGAGCACGAGTCGCACGGCGAGCCGGTGCCGGCGCGGGCCCGGCGGGACGAGACGTTGCAGCACCCGCGCTGCGTCTACCAGATCCTCAAGCGGCACTTCGCCCGCTACACCCCGGAGATGGTGGCCCGGGTCTGCGGCATCCCGGAGGACAAGTTCCTGGAACTGGCCCGTGCCTGGACCGAGAACTCCGGCCGGGAGCGCACCGGCGCGCTCGTCTACTCGGTGGGGTGGACGCAGCACAGCGTCGGCGTGCAGTACATCCGCACCGGGGCGATCATCCAGACGCTGCTTGGCAACATGGGCCGGCCGGGCGGCGGCATCCTGGCGCTGCGCGGGCACGCCAGCATCCAGGGCTCCACCGACATCCCGACGCTGTTCAACCTGCTGCCCGGCTACCTGCCGATGCCGCACCACGCCGACCACCCGACGTTCGACAAGTGGGTGGACAGCATCCGGCACCCCGGCCAGAAGGGCTTCTGGGGCAACTCGCGGGCGTTCGCGGCGAGCCTGCTCAAGGCGTACTGGGGGGACGCGGCGACGCCGGAGAACGACTTCGGTTACGGCTGGCTGCCCCGGATGACCGGCGACCACGGGACCTACCAGCAGGTCCTCAACATGATCGACGGCGGGATCAAGGGTTACTTCCTGCTCGGCCAGAACCCGGCGGTCGGCTCGGCGCACGGCCGGGCCCAGCGCCTGGGCATGGCCAACCTGGACTGGCTGGTCGTGCGCGACCTGTTCCTGATCGAGAGCGCCACGTTCTGGAAGAACAGCCCGGAGATCGCCACCGGGGAGATCGTGCCGCAGGAGTGCCGGACCGAGGTGTTCTTCCTGCCGGCGGCCTCGCACGTGGAGAAGGAGGGCACCTTCACCCAGACCCAGCGGCTGCTGCAGTGGCGGGAGAAGGCCGTCGACCCGCCGGGCGACGCCCGCTCCGAGCTGTGGTTCTTCTACCACCTGGGCCGGGTGCTGCGGGAGAAGCTGGCCGCCTCCAGCAAACCCCGCGACCGGGCGCTGCTGGACCTGACCTGGGACTACCCGACGCACGGCGCGCACGCCGAGCCGAGCGCCGAGGCGGTGCTGAAGGAGATCAACGGCTTCGACGTGGCCACCGGCCGCCCGCTCAACGCATTCGCCGAGGCGAAAGCCGACGGCTCCACCGCCGTCGGCTGCTGGATCTACTCCGGCGTCTACGCCGACGGGGTGAACCAGGCGGCCCGCCGCAGGTCCCGGCACGAGCAGGACTGGGTGGCCGCCGAGTGGGGGTGGGCGTGGCCGGCGAACCGGCGCACGCTCTACAACCGCGCCTCCGCCGACCCGGAGGGCCGGCCGTGGAGCGACCGCAAGAAGTACGTCTGGTGGGACCCGGACGCCGGCGAGTGGACCGGCTACGACGTGCCGGACTTCGAGAAGACGAAGCCGCCGACGTACCGGCCGCCGGCCGACGCCTCCGGGCCGGCGGCGCTCGCCGGTGACGACCCGTTCGTCATGCAGGGCGACGGCAAGGCGTGGCTGTACGCGCCGACCGGCGTGCTCGACGGCCCGCTGCCGACGCACTACGAGCCGGCCGAGTCGCCGATGCGCAACCCGCTGTACGGGCAGCAGGCCAACCCGACCCGGAAGATCTACGAGCACCCGGTGAACCGGATCAACCCGAGCCCGCCGGAGCCGCACAGCGAGGTCTTCCCGTACGTGTTCACGGTCAGCCGGCTGACCGAGCACCACACGGCCGGCGGGATGAGCCGTACCGTGTCGCGCCTGGCCGAGCTGCAACCGGAGATGTTCGTCGAGGTGTCCCCGGAGTTGGCCGCCGAGGTGGGGTTGGCGCATCTCGGCTGGGCGCACCTGATCAGCGGGCGGGCGGTGATCGAGGCGCGGGTGCTGGTCACCGACCGGCTCACCCCGCTGCGGGTGGACGGCCGGATCATCCACCAGGTCTGGTTGCCCTACCACTTCGGCCGTGAGGGGCTGGTCACCGGGGACTCGGCGAACGACCTGTTCGGCATCACCCTGGACCCGAACGTGCTCATCCAGGAAAGCAAGATCGGCACCTGTGACATCCGGTCCGGCCGGCGGCCCACCGGGCCGGCGCTGCTCGACCTGGTCGGCGACTACCAGCGACGGGCCGGCATGGCCCCGGACCGTAAAGTGCCGATCGTGACCACCGACGTGCTGGGCGGGGAGAACGCGGCCGGCAGCACCGACGAGCAGACGCCCGAGGCCGCGGCGCGCGACGGAGACGGTCATGCCTGACGCCAACAGCCTGTACGGACCGCTCGACCCGGCCCCCGACGCGGGCTGGGTGTCCGCGCCGCCGCGGATGGGGTTCTTCACCGACACCAGCGTCTGCATCGGCTGCAAGGCGTGCGAGGTGGCCTGCAAGGAGTGGAACGGCGTCCCCGACTCGGGCTTCGACCTGCTCGGCATGTCCTACGACAACACCGGCGCGTTGACTGCGAACTCGTGGCGGCACGTCGCGTTCATCGAGCAGCCCCGCCCGGCGGGGGACCGCACGCCGCCGTTCGCCGGCGACCCGACCGGCGCGGCGTCCAGCGGTCCGACGTCCGCGTCGGTCGGCGCCGCCGCGGCACCGGACACCGGCACGGACCCCGGCCTGCCGTCCGGACGCCCGGAAGCGGCGGCGCGCATGTCCGCCGGCCCGGAGTTCCTCGGCATGCCCGGCGCGCAGCCGCCGGGGCGGGGCACCGGCGCGGAGAGCCGCACCGACTTCCGCTGGCTGATGATGTCCGACGTGTGCAAGCACTGCACGCACGCCGCCTGCCTGGACGTGTGCCCGACCGGTTCGCTGTTCCGCACCGAGTTCGGCACGGTGGTGGTGCAGGAGGACATCTGCAACGGCTGCGGCTACTGCATCTCCGCCTGCCCCTACGGCGTGATCGACAAGCGTGAGGACGACGGCCGGGCGTGGAAGTGCACGCTCTGCTACGACCGGCTGGGCGCCGGCATGACCCCGGCCTGCGCGCAGGCGTGCCCCACCGAGTCGATCCAGTACGGCCCGCTCGACGAGTTGCGGGAGCGGGCCGCGCAGCGGGTCGCCACGTTGCACGAGCGCGGCGTGCCGGAGGCCCGCCTCTACGGCCACGACCCGACCGACGGCGTCGGCGGCGACGGCGCGTTCTTCCTGCTGCTGGACGAGCCGGAGGTGTACGGGCTGCCGCCGGACCCGGTGGTCACCACCCGGGACCTGCCGAAGATGTGGAAGCGGGCCGGGCTGGCCGCGCTGGCCATGGCGGCGGCGACCGTCGCCGCGTTCGTCGGAGGGTCGTCGTGAGCCCGGACCGCCAGGTGGGTGCCCTGTTCCGTCGCTTCCGCGACCGCCTCGCCGCCGACGGCGTGACCCCGGAGAGCGGCAGCCGGGCCACCGGCCCGGGCGTCGGCCGCACCGACGCCGGCGCCCGCGACGCCGGGCTGGCCCCACACCCCGCCCGCGACACCGCCCCCCGGCGTCGCCGCGGCGGCAGGGGCGGCGAGCAGCTCACCGTGCCGCCGGCGGAGTTCACCTCCTACTACGGCCGGCCGGTCCTCAAACCGCCGGTCTGGAAGTGGGACATCCCCGCGTACCTGTTCACCGGCGGGCTCGCCGCCGGTTCCTCACTGCTGGCCGCCGGCGGGCAGCTCACCGGACGGCCGGCGCTGCGCCGCGCCGGCCGGGTCGCCTCCCTCGCCGCGGTGGGCGCCAGCGCGTTCTTCCTGGTCCACGACCTGGGCCGGCCGAGCCGCTTCCACCACATGCTGCGGGTGGCGAAGGTGACCTCGCCGATGTCGGTGGGCACCTGGGTGCTCACCGCGTTCGGCCCGGCCGCCGGGCTGGCCGCGGTCGCCGAGGCGGCGCACCGGCTGCCCGAACGCGGCGTGCCCGGGCTGGCCCGCCGGCTGCTGCCCCCGACCGGGCACGCCGCCGGGCTGGTCGCCGCCGTCACCGCGCCGGCGCTCGCCACGTACACCGGGGTGCTGCTTGCCGACACGGCGGTGCCGTCGTGGCACGAGGCGTACCCGGAACTGCCTGTCATCTTCGCGGGCAGCGCGCTCGCCAGCGGCGCCGGCGTCGGGTTGCTGGCCGCGCCCGCCGGCCAGACCGGGCCGGCGCGGCGGCTCGCGGTGGCCGGCGCGGCGCTGGAGCTGTGGGGCGCGCACCGGGTGGAGAACCGGCTCGGCCTGCTCAGCGAGCCCTACGCGGAGGGCACCGCGGGAAAGCTGCTGCGCGCCGGGCGGGCGCTCACCGCTGCCGGGGTGGCCGGCGCGTGGCTCGGCCGCCGCAGCCGGCTGGTCTCCGCGGTCTCCGGCGGCGCGCTGCTCGCCGCGTCCGTCTGCACCCGCTTCGGGATCTTCCACGGCGGCGTCGCCTCGGCCCGGGACCCGAAGTACACGGTCGTCCCGCAGCGGGAACGCGCCGACCGGGCGGCCTGAGCACCTCGCCCGGCGGCCGGTGGGCCGCTGTGGTTGACTGCTGCGTGGAGGCGTTCAGGCGGCTGGTGCCCCTCCCGGTCTTCAAAACCGGTGTGGTCCGGGACCCGGGCCAGGCGGGTTCGATTCCCGTCCGTCTCCGCCACAACCGTCCGAGGGGGAGCGTCGATGCGTGAGGCGGACCCGCGTCGGCGGGTGCCGCGCACCGACGCGCTGCTCGCCGACCCGGCGCTGGCGGCTGCCGCCGGCACGTTCGGCCGCGACCGGGTCAAGGCCGCGATCGTCGCGGCCCAGCAGCGGGCCCGCCGCGGCGAGCTCACCCCCGAGGGGGTACGCGACGCGGCGCTGGCCGGGCTGACCGGGCGCACCCCACGGCCGGTCCTGAACGCGACGGGCGTCGTGCTGCACACCAACCTCGGCCGCGCGCCCCTCGCGCCGGCCGCCGTGGACGCGCTCGTCGCCGCCGCCGGGCACACCGACGTGGAACTCGACCTGGCCACCGGCCGGCGGGCGAGGCGCGGCCGGGACACGCTGGACGCGCTCGCCGCGGCCGTGCCCGACGCGCCCGCCGTGCACGTGGTCAACAACGGCGCCGCCGCGCTGGTGCTGGCCGCCACCGCGCTCGCCGCCGGCCGGGAGATCGTGGTCAGCCGCGGCGAGCTGGTCGAGATCGGCGACGGGTTCCGCCTGCCCGACCTGCTGGCCAGCACCGGCGCCCGGCTGCGCGAGGTGGGCACCACCAACCGCACCAGCCGGGCCGACTACGCCGCCGCGATCGGCCCGGACACCGGCTTCGTGCTCAAGGTGCACCCGTCGAACTTCCTGGTCACCGGCTTCACCTCGGCCGTGCCGGTCGGTGAGCTGGCCACGCTCGGCGTGCCGGTGGTCGCCGACATCGGCTCCGGGCTGCTCGCCCCGGACCCGCTGCTGCCCGACGAGCCGGACGCGGCGACCACGCTGCGCGCCGGCGCACACCTGGTCACCGCCAGCGGCGACAAGCTGCTCGGCGGCCCGCAGGCCGGCCTGCTGCTCGGCGCCGCCGACCTGGTTGACCGGCTGCGCCGGCACCCCCTCGCGCGGGCGCTGCGGGTGGACAAGCTCACCCTGGCCGCGCTCGCCGCCACCCTGCACGCGCCGGCCACCCCGACCGGTGCGGCGCTGCACGCCGACCCGGGCCGGCTGCGCGCCCGCACCGAACACCTGCGTGACCTGCTCGGCGTCGACGGCTGCAAAGCCGAGGTGGTGCCGGCGGCGGCGGTCGTCGGCGGCGGCGGCGCGCCCGGCGTGGAGCTGGACTCGTGGGCGCTGAGCCTGCCCGAGCGGTACGCGCTGCCGCTGCGCACCGGCGACCCGGCGATCCTCGGCCGGGTGCTGCACGGCCGGCTCCTGCTGGACCTGCGCGCCGTGCCCGACACCGCCGACGACCGTGTCCGCGCCGCGATCCTGCGCGTGGCGGGCTGAGCCGGTGTGGGTCGTCGCCACCGCCGGGCACGTCGACCACGGCAAGTCCACTCTCGTCCGCGCGCTGACCGGGATGGAGCCGGACCGGTGGGCGGAGGAACGCCGCCGGGGCATGACCATCGACCTCGGCTTCGCCTGGACCACGCTGCCCTCCGGCGGCACCCTCGCCTTCGTCGACGTGCCCGGGCACGAACGGTTCGTGCCGAACATGCTGGCCGGGGTCGGCCCCGTCCCGGCCGCGCTCGTCGTCGTCGGCGCCGACGAGGGCTGGATGCCGCAGTCCGCCGAACACCTGGCCGCGCTCGACGCGCTCGGGGTGTCGTACGGGCTGCTGGCGGTGACCCGCGCGGACCTCGCCGACCCGGGGCCGGCGGCGGCGCGGGCCCGCGCGGAGATCGCCGCGACGTCGCTCGGCGAGGTGGAGGCGGTGCCGGTCTCCGCGGTCACCGGCGCCGGCCTGCCCGAGTTGCGCGCCGCCCTGGACCGCCTGGTCGCCCGGCTGCCCGACCCGGACCGGGACGCCCCGGTGCGGCTCTGGGTGGACCGGGCGTTCACCGTGCGCGGCAGCGGCACCGTGGTCACCGGCACCCTCGGCGGCGGCCGGCTGCGCGTCGGCGACGAACTCGAACTCGCCGCCACCGGGGAGCCGGTGCGGGTCCGCGGCCTGCACTCGCTCGGCGTCGCCCACCCCGGGGTCGACGCGGTGGCCCGGGTGGCGGTCAACCTGCGCAGCCTGCCCCGCGACCGGGTCGGGCGCGGCGACGCCCTGCTGAGCCCCGGCCGCTTCGGCCGCACCGACCTGGTCGACGTGCGCCTGGCCGGCGACCCGGCCGCCGACCTGCCGGCCGCCCTCACGCTGCACGTCGGCTCCGCGGCGGTGCCCGCCCACGTCCGGCCGCTGGGCCCGGACACGGTACGGCTACGCCTGGCCCGCCCGCTGCCGCTGCTCATCGGCGACCGGGCGCTGCTGCGCGACCCGGGCCGACGCCACGTCGCCGGCGGGATCACCGTGCTGGACGTGGACCCGCCGCCGCTGCGCCGGCGGGGCGCGGCGGCGGCCCGCGCCACCGTCCTGGCCGGCCTCGACGGGCGCCCCGACCCGGCCGGCGAACTGCGCCGCCGGCGGCTGGTCCGGGCCGGGCAGCTCACCCGGATGGGTGTGCCGCCGACCGCGACCCCGGTGGCCGGGGACTGGCTGGCCGACCCCGACCACTGGCGGGACCTGGGCCGGCGGCTCACCGCGGAGGTCACCCGGTACGCCGCCGAGCAGCCGCTCGCCGCCGGCGTGCCGGTCGACGTACTGCGTCACCGCCTCGGCCTGCCGGACCGGTCGCTGGTGACGGCGCTGCTACGCCCGCCGCTGCGACTGCACGCCGGCCTGGTCACCGCCGCGCCCGCCGGGACGCTGCCCGAACCGGTGGCCCGGGCCGTGGCGGCGGTCCGCGCCGAGTACGGCGACCGGCCGTTCCAGGCCCCCGAGGCGTACCACCTCGCCGACCTCGGCCTGGGCCCCCGGGAGATCGGCGCCGCGGTGCGGGCCGGCGAGCTGCTGAGGCTGGCCGAGAACGTGGTGCTGCTGCCGGGCGCCCCGGAGCACGCGGTGCGGGTCCTCGCCGGGCTGCCGCAGCCGTTCACGCTCAGCGCCGCCCGGCAGGCCCTCGACACCACCCGCCGGGTGGCGGTGCCGCTGCTGGAGCTGCTGGACCGCCGCGGGGCCACCCGCCGGCTGCCCGGAGACGCCCGCGAGGTGGTCCGCCCGCCCGGCTGACCTGTTGCGTCCGGATGGCATGGTGTCGGCATGATCGACAGGCTCCGCACCGTCCGGCTCGACGGGGCATGGCTGCGCCGTCGGGCGCTGCCGGCGGCTGTGCTGACCTGTTGGCTGGTCTGGGCGGCGCTCGCCTGGTGGTCCGCGCCGCGCGCCGCGGACCAGAGCGACCTGGCGCGTGACCTCGCGGCCGGCCGGGTGCTGACGATCACCCGCGTAGACGGGTGGGAGACCGGCGGGCCCTGGGGCCGGCGCCCCGAGCCCCGTTACGCGCCGGGCGGCTCGACGGTCGTCTGGACCCGCCCCGACGGCCAGTTCCGTTACACCTACCTGCCGGCGCGGACCCCGACCGAGGGCGACATTACGGGCGTCGGCCCGGGTCCGGAGGCGAGCCCGGAACCGGACGCCGCGACGTGGCCGGGACCGGATCCGTTCGCCGATCCGCTTGCCGATCCGCGGGCCCGGGACGCCGTCACCCACGGCGGGGACACCCTGGCGGACGCGCTCGCCAACGCCGCCGCGACGCTGGCCCTGGTGATCGGCGTCGGTTGGCTGCTCATGCTCGTCGCCGGGCCGCCTCCCGTGGTCGGCACCCGCTGGTACTGGTTCTGGGTCGGGCTGCTGCCGCTCGGCCTCGGCGTGCTCGCCTGGACCTGGCGGGAACGATGGCGCGCGGACGTACCGGCCACCCGGCCGCGCCGCTCGGGCTGGAGCGGGCTCGGGTGGTTCATCCTCGGCGGCATCGCGATTTCCCTCGTGCTGGCGGTGGCGGGCATGGTGCTCGGCCGCTACGTCGTGCCGGGCGGCTGAGCCAACCGCCGCCGACGGCCCGCCCCGGTCACCTACCGTGACGCCATGGACCCTTCCGCGGTCTGGCGGGACAAGAACCACAAGTGGCGGATCGAGGCGTACCGGGCGCCGGACCTGCGGTTCGCCATCTTCGCCACGAACGGCACCACCGAGTCGGCGCCGCTGTGGCTGTTCGGGATGGCCGCGCTGGCCCGCTGGCTGATGACCCACGCCGTCTCCCTCGACGACCTGGAGACGGACTGAACCCGTCCGGGGGACGACCGGGGCGAAACGGGCCACCGGCGCCGCCGCCGGACGTACCGTCCGGGGCGTGAGGGACCGAGGAATGCGGACGTTCGTGACCGTGCTCGCCGGCCTGGCGGTGATCTACTTCGGCGCCACCGGCCACCGGGCCGGCGGCGGCGAGGGTGGCGGCATCTCCGGCGGGGTGGTGCTGCTCGCCCTGCTCGCCTCGTTGCTGGCCTGGCACCTGACCCGACCCGGCCCGGCGAAGTAGCCCGGCGGCTCAGCGGCCCGCCGCCGCGGTGCGGCTCACCTCGCCGGCCGACTCCTCGCCGAGCGCCACCCGCACCAGCGCCGAGGCCAGCCGCCCGAAGTCGGCCTCCCCGACCAGCCCGACCAGGCTGCCCGGGTTCGCCGGCAGACCCAGCCGCCGCGCCCCGGCCAGGGTCCGCCGGTCGGCGTACGGGCGCACGTCCGGCCAGACCGCCTGGACCTCGCGCAGGAAGATGTCTGCACCGGTCGGGCCGATCCCGGGGAACTCGGTGAGCCGCCGGCGCAGCACCGACCGGTCCGCGCCGGCCTCCCGGTGCAGCCGGCGCAGGTCGCCGTGCCACCGGTCCAGGCAGAGCCGGGCGCCGGTGCCGAGCATGGTGGCGGTCCGCTCGTCGTAGCGCCGGTAGTGACCCCGCCCCAGCGCGTCGACCCGGTCCTGCCAGCTCGCCGCCTCCATCTCCTGCGGGGTACGCCAGCCCGCGGTGAACAGCTCCCGGGCCGCGGCCACCGCCACCGACGCCCGGATCCGGGTGCTCAACAGCGTCGTCAGCACCAGCAGTTGGTAGAGCGGGCCGGGCCGGTCCGCGAGCGTGATCCCGGCCTCCTCCGCGTACGTGCGGGACTGCCGGTCCAGCAGGGCCCGCGCCACGTTCCGATCGTCCGGCATGGCACCGGGATACCCGTCCGGGGCCGGCCCAGACCCCGCGCCACTGCCGGAATGCGCCCGGCGGCGGCGGGTAACCGGCTCAGGCGCGCGGCCGAGCACCGCGCGTCCCCACCGGGAAGGAGAGACCTGTGGTCAAGCCGCAGCAGGAGGAACTGCGCCGCAGCGACCTGGGCGCGACCAGCCAGGACAGCCGCAAGGCCGCCGCCGGGGGCGGCGACCGCTCGCGCGGCGCCGGCACGTCCCGCGGCGACGCCGGCCGGCCGGTGCCGAAGGGACAGGTGTCGCCGTACGGCCCGGCCGGCGAGCCGGTGGCCGAGGACGACAGCGACCGCTGACCGGACGCGCGACCGCTAACCGGGCCGCAGCCGCCGCCAGGTGGCTGCGGCCACCAACCCGTACGCCAGGTGCGGCACCAGGTCGGAGAGCCAGTCGACCCGGCGCCAGGTGCGCGGGTCGGTCACGCCGAGCACCGTCATCGAGCTGTCGGAGGTGGCCATCACCCCGCCGCCGAGCAGCGTCACCGCCACCGGCAGCGGCATCCGGCGGCGGGCGGCGAGCAGGCCGAACGCGGCGCCGGCGGCGACGCCGGTGACGTATCCGAGCATCGGGCCGAGGCCGGCACGGCGGTTCGCCGCCTCCTCGCCCGGTCCGAGGTCGACGTGCGCCACGTCGGCGAGGCGGCCGGCGGTCGTCTCCGGGGTGGTGCTGGCCGGGCGGGCGCGCAGCGTCATGTCGAGGTAGCTGACGACGTTGAGCGCGGCGCTGCCGACGGCGCCCGCGATGGCGCCGTCGACGAGGGGCGCCGCCCTCACTTCGGGTCGCCCGGTTCGCGTTCGCCCTTGGGCCCGTAGGTCCGGTCACCCCGGGCCACGCCCCGCTGACCCCGGTCGTCCTGGAGGATCCGGTTCGCCACCTCGTTCGCCTCCTGGTCGGCGGCCCGCCCGGACTGCTCCACGCGGTCGCGCAACCGCGCCCGCTGCTTGTCGTACGCGTTGCTGCCCGGCCGTGGTCCTGGCATCGCTGCCTCCTCGCGGTCGCTTCCGGCTGTCCGCCCCGTCTACCCGCCCCGGGCAGCGCCAACCGTCCGCCCTGGGCCACTCACCCGGGCGCGCGGACCGTCCGCCCTGGGCCGCTCAGTCGGGCGCGCGAACCGTCCGCTCGGGGCCGCTCAGTCGGGCGCGCGGACCACCGCGACCGGGCAGTCGGCGTGGTGCAGCAGCCCCTGGCTCACCGAGCCGAGCAGCAACCCGCTCAGCTCGCCGCGACCCTCCCGGCCGACCACGACCAGCTGGGCCGCGCGGGAGGCCGCGGTGAGCGCGCCGACCGGCCGGGCGTGCACCACCTCGCGGGTCACCGGCACGTCCGGCCAGCGCTCCTCGATCCCGGCCAGCGACCCGACGAGCACCTCGTCCTCCTCGCCGCGCAGCCGCCCCTCCTCGTACACCAGGGGCTGCATGTCCCCGGGGCCCGCGGAGGCCGGGTGGGTGTAGGCGTGCAGCGCGTGCAACCGGGCGCCGCGCGTGGACGCGGTCGCGGCGGCGAACTCGACCGCGGCCCGGGAGCGCGGCGACCCGTCCACGCCGACCACCACCGGACCGGCGTCGCGGGCCGTCCCGCGGGCGACCAGCACCGGACAGTCGGCGTACGAGGCGACCTGCACCGCGACGGAGCCGACCACGAGCGCGGCGAATCCGCCGAGCCCCCGGTCGCCGAGCACCACGAGGGCGGCGGCGGGCGACTCGCCGAGCAGCACGGCGGCGGCCTCCCCGTCGATGATCTCGCCGGTGACCCGCAGCCCGGGACACTGCGCCTCGGCGGTCGCGACCGCGTCGCCGACCAGTTGCTCGGCCTGGTGGCGCAGGCCGGCGCCGGGCGGCGCCTGGTCGGGCGCGGTCACCGGCACGCGCAGCAGCGGCCAGATGAATCCGTGCACCACCCGTAGCGGGCGGTTCCGCCGGGCGGCCTCCCGGGCGGCCAGGCGCACCGCCCGAGCCGCCGACTCCGAGCCGTCCACGCCGACCACCACCGCCGCGCCGTTCGCCGAGTTCACCCCGTACCTCCTCGTCGCGGGCCGGGGCGGGCACGCGCCGGCGGCTTCGACCCGCGGCCAGTATCGCGGCCGGCGCGCCCCCTTCGCGGCGATACCGCGGGAGTCGGCCGGTCGGTACGCTGGCGACAAGCGCCCAGGGGAGGGATCCTCATCGATGGCCGAACCGGACCGACCGAGCACCGCCCGCATGATCGACCACTGGCTCGGCGGGCAGCACCACCGTCCGGTGGATGTCGCCGCGGCCGCCGCGTTCGAGGCGGCGTACGGGCCGTGCGCCGCGATCTTCCGTTCGTTGCGTGCCTTCCTCGGCCGGGCGGTGGGGGCGATCGCCGCCGAAGGGGTGGACGCGTTCCTGGTCTTCGGCGCCGGCGTGCCGACCCGGGGCAACGTCCACGAGGCGGCGCCGGACGCCACCGTCCTCTACACCGACGTCGACCCGGAGACGGTCCGGCTCGGCCAGCGCCTGCTGGCCGGCAGCGACCGCGCCGGCTACGGCTACGGCGACGCCACCGACATCGGTACGCTCGATCCGGCCCTGCTGCACCGCTTCGTGCCGGGCTGGGGGCGGAGACCGGTCGGGGTGGTCTTCCTCGGGCTGGCCGCCTTCCTGGACGACGACACGCTCGTCCGGACGCTCGACGAGCTCTACGAGGCGGTGGCGCCGGGCAGTTGGCTGGCGATCGACTTCGACGGCGAGGAGTTGGCCGGGCACCCGCGGGCGCTGGCGATGATGGGCCCGGCGTTCCGGATGCGCTCCCCCGGGGAGTTCGCGCCGCTGCTCGGTCGCTGGCAGCCGACGGGCGAGGGCCTCGTGCCGGTGGCCCGGTGGCGGCCGGTGGGCGAGCCGGAGCCGGTGCCGGACGCGTTCCACGGCGGGCTGGCCCGGCGTCCGACCGGCTGAGCCGACGACGTCGGTGTCGGTGGCCTCCGTATGATGCTTGTCCTGTAGCAATCGTCATTCTCGGAGGATGAGCACATGCCGGAGGCGTCCGGAGCGGTGTCGCGTGCCCTGCGCACGGCGCCACCCGACCAGTTGCCGGAGGCCGCGGACGCGGTGCTCCGCCAGACGCTCGGCGCCGCGCGGTCGGAGGTGTTCGTCGCCGACTACCGGTCCAGCGGGTTGTGGCCGGTGCGGGACCAGGAGCGCGCCGACGGCGGCCCGCTCCGCTCGCACGGCGTGGCGCAGCGCTGCTTCAGCAGCCAGCAGCCGGTGTTGGACACCGCGGACGACGGCCGTTGCCTGGCCCACCTGCCGCTGTCGGTATGGGGGGAGCGGCTCGGCGTGCTGCTCGTGGAGTTTCCCGGCGTCCCGGACGCGGCGACGGTGGCGGCGGCCCGGGAGGCCGCGGGTGACCTGGCGGTGGCCATCCGCGCGGCCGACCGGGAGACCGACCGCTACCGTCGGGTGCGCCGGCGGGAGCGGCTCAGCATGGCCGCGGAGATGCAGTGGGACCTGTTGCCCGGGCGCAGCGTCGAGCACGGCGACGTGCTGCTCGCCGGGCAGCTCGAGCCGGCGTACACGGTGGGCGGCGACCACTTCGACTGGTCCGTCGACAGCGACCGGCTCACGCTGACGGTGCTCAACGGCGCCGGCAACGGACTGTCCGCGTCGCTGCTCACCGCGGTGACGGTGAACGCGATGCGCAACGCGCGCCGCTCCGGCGGCAGCCTGGTGGAGCAGGCCGAGCTGGCCTCCGACACCATCTTCTACCAGCACCGGGGGAGCCGGCACGTGGCCACGCTGCTGTTGGAGCTGGACGGTCGGCGGGGCGTGGTGCGGGCGGTGGACGCGGGTTCCCCTCGCGTGCTGCGGCTGCGCGGCGGCCGGGTCACCCCGGTCAGCCTGGAGCAGCAGCTGCCGCTCGGCATGTTCGCCGAGACGCGGTATGCGGTGCAGGAGTTCGGCCTGGAGCCGGGGGACCGGCTCTTCGTGGTCAGCGACGGGGTGTACGCGGCCGAGCCGGATGAGCAGGAGCCCTACGGGGCGCGGGCGATGGCGCGGGCCATGCGGTCCACTCGGCTGCAGCCGGCCGCCGAGGCAGTTGGTACGGTGATGCGCGAACTGCACGCGTACCATGCCGACGCGGATCTTCGCGACGACGCGGTAGTCGTCTGTCTGGACTGGCGCGGTTCCAGCCGGTCGGGTGACGTCACGCGGCGGTGACCAGCGGCGGGGCGAACACGAGCGAGACGATCGCAGGGGACAGCGGGTGGAGCGACCTCCGAATCTTGCCGCGGCCGTCGAGGCGGCTGCCGAGGCGCTCATCGGTGTGCTCGACTCGGCCACGTCGCGGCACACGGTGAGCGTCTCGCCCACCCAGCTGCGGGTGCTGTCGCTGATCGTGTCGCATCCCGACACCAACGTGAACCGGCTGGCCGAGTTGCTGGACGTGGTTCCGTCGTCGGCCAGCCGGCTCTGTGACCGGCTGGAGGCGGTGGGCCTGCTGCGCCGGGCGGCCGACCCGCGGGACCGGCGCGAGGTGCGGCTCATCCCCACGAACGCGGCCGAGTCGCTGCTGCGGGAGTTGCAGGAGCGGCGGCACCGGGCGGTGCAGGCGGTGCTCGACCGGATGCCCCACCGGGTGCAGCACGACCTGCTGCTGGCGCTGTTGGCGTTCGGCCAGGCGGCCGCGATGGCGACGCCGCAGGCCGGCTCCGACTCGACCGCCCGCACGGCCTGATCCGGCGCGCTCGCCTCCACTAATGTCCTAGGATGCCTTAGCGGTGGTGACGGCCGACACCGTCACGACACTGAGAGCTAGCCGGCAGCCCGATATAGTGGCAGCGCAACTGGCCGGCCCACGATCCGTTCGATGGTGGGCCGCATCGGGGAGGGCGCCGGCATCCGACCGGCCGACAACGCGCACGTTCCTCCGGCGGCCGCTCGTTCGGCTGCCGGACCGTGCTGCGGAGGGGGGTTGGGGTGTCGCATCGGCCGGCTCCGGCGGAGCAACCGGGGGATGCGGCGACGGTCTCGACGGACCGCGTCCTCACGTTGCCCAACCTGATCAGCTTCGTCCGGCTCCTCGGCGTGCCGCTGTTCCTCTATCTCTTCCTCGTGGCCCGGGCCGACGTGGTCGCCGTCGTGGTGCTGGCCCTGGGCGGCACCAGCGACTGGGTCGACGGCTGGATCGCACGGCGCCTGCGGCAGGTGAGCCGGTTGGGCGAGCTGCTGGACCCGCTGGCCGACCGGCTGTACATCCTGGCCACGTTGTTGGCGTTCACCGCCCGTGAGGTGGTGCCGTGGCAGTTCACCGCGGCGCTGCTGGCCCGTGAGCTGCTGCTGCTCGGCTCGTTGGGGGTGCTGCGCCGCTACGGCTACGGCCCGCCCCCGGTGCACTACATGGGCAAGACGGCGACGTTCCTGCTGCTGGCGGCGTTCCCGATCCTGCTGTTGGCCGACGCCGCGCCGGGCGTGGCCACCGCGGCCGGCGCGATCGGCTGGGGTCTGGGCTGGTGGGGCCTCGTTCTCTACTGGGTGGCCGGCGCGATGTACGTGGTGCAGGCGCGCCGCCTGGTCCTGGCGATGCGGGCACGACGCGCGGGGGTCACGGCGTGACGGCGGCGTCGCCCCGGGACGGGGAACGGGACCCGTCGGCGCGGGTGTACGCGCCGGACTTCCTGACCGAGCTGTTCCGCAATCCGCTGGATCCGGGTTACGCCGACGCGTCGGCCCGCCGGGCGGTGGGTCCGGTGTCGCGGATGCGGGAGGTGCTGGGCCGTCCGGTGAGCCTGGTGGTGCTGGCGGTGATCGGGTTCCTGTTCGCGGTGGCTTACCGGGAGACGGTGGCGGAGGAGCCGAGTCGGGCGACCGCGCGGGCCGGTCTGATCGCCGCGATCAAGCAGCGGGAGGCGGAGACGGACCGGTTGACCGCGCGGGCGGAGCAGTTGCGCGAGGAGGTCGGCCGGCAGCGGGACGCGGCGTTGAGCGGTTCGCAGGCGTCCCGGTTGCGCACGCTTGAGGCCGGCACGGGCCTGGGTCGGGTGCGTGGGGACGGTGTGGTGGTGCGGTTGGCCGACGCGCCGCGGGACACCGACGCGGTGACGGGGGCGGAGGCCGGTCCGTCGCACGTGTTGTACTCCGACCTGCAGAAGGTGGCGAACGGTCTGTGGGCGGCGGGCGCGGAGGCGGTGTCGATCAACGGGCAGCGGTTGACCGCGACGTCGACGATCCGGCAGGCCGGTGAGGCGATCCTGGTGGACTACCGGCCGGTGACGAGTCCGTACGAGGTGCAGGCGATCGGGCCGGGGTCGATGCGGGGCAAGTTCGACGACGGCCGGGCGGCGGGGTTGATGCGGGAGGTGGCGCGGACGACGGGGTTGTCGTTCGGGGTGAAGGAGGTCGACGACCTCTCGCTCCCGGCGGCTCCGGAGCCACAGCTACGCTACGCCGAGCCGTCGGCGAGTCCGCGTCCGTCGGGTTCGGGTGTCGCGGGTTCGTCCAGTCCTGGGTCGTCCGGCTCGGGTGTTTCTTCCAGCCCTTCGGGAGGTGGCCGATGATCGCGGTGCTGGCGTTGCTCGCTGGTGTGGTGCTCGGGGTGTATCTGGACCCCACGGTGCCGGCGGCGTTGCAGCCGTATCTGCCGATCGCGGTGGTGGCCGCGTTGGACGCGGTGTTCGGTGGGGTGCGGGCGAAGCTGGACCGGATCTTCGACGACAAGCAGTTCGTGGTGTCGTTCATCTCGAATGTGCTGGTGGCGGGCCTGATCGTGTATCTGGGTGACCAGTTGGGCGTGGGTGGTCAGTTGTCCACTGGTGTGGTGGTCGTGCTCGGGGTGCGCATCTTCGGAAATGTGGCGGCGATCCGTCGGCACCTGTTCCGGGCGTAGGTTGGTGGCGATGAGCGAGGAGCACAGGGAGACGGGCACGGGGTGGCCGAAGCCGGCGGAGCCGGGGCGGCCGTCGGGTCCGGCTGGTGAGCCGGATCCTCGTCCGGATGCGCCGGATCCGGACGAGTTGAGCCCGTTGGCGCCGGTCGAGCCGGTGGAACCTGCCGAGCCGGTGGCGCCGGTCGAGCCGGCGGAACGGGAGGACGTGCCGGCGCCGGCGGAGGAGCCGGGGGCGCGGGCGCGGCCGGAGCGGGTGTCCGGGGCGCGGCGGTTGACGTCGGCGGGCGCGATGATCGCGGTGCTGCTGGCGTTGCTGGGTTTCACCCTGGTGGTGCAGTTGAAGACGACGTCGACGGATCCGACGCTCGCGGCGACGCGGGAGGAGGACCTGGTCCGGATCTCGTCGGACCTGGACGCGCGGGAGCGGCGGCTGCGGCAGGACATCGAGGCGTTGGAGGAGAGCCAGCGGCAGTTGCGTTCGGGTGAGCAGGGTCGGCAGGCGGCGCTGGAGGAGGCGACGCGGCGGGCGGACGAGTTGGGCATTCTGGCGGGGACCCTGCCGGCGGTGGGGCCGGGTCTGGAGGTGCGGTTCTCGGGGCCGGACAAGGCGATGTCGTCGACGCGGATCCTGGACGCGGTGCAGGAGTTGCGGGGTGCGGGCGCGGAGGCGATGCAGATCCAGGGTGCGGACGGCACCGCGGTGCGGATCATCGCGTCGACGTATTTCGTGGAAGCGTCGGGTGGTGGCCTGCTGGTGGACGGGCGGCGGTTGGGTGGCCCGTACTCGCTCCTGGTGATCGGTGATCCGGCGACGATGCGTACGGCCTTGAACATTCCGGGCGGGGTGGTCTCCGCGGTGCGGGAGGCCGGCGGTAACGTGACGTCCGAGGATCGTGAGGTTGTGGAGGTTTCGCAGCTGCACGCGCCGATCAAGCTGGACCACGCCCGGCCGGTTTCCTGACCGGTCGCGGCCGCGCCGGTTCGCCCGGTGCGCCGATGACGAAGGACGCAGTTGGTGATTCCTGAGGATCTGCGGTACACCGCCGAGCACGAGTGGGTCGTCGGTGGTGACGGTGGTGTCGTCCGCGTCGGTATCACGCACTTCGCGCAGGACGCCCTGGGTGACATCGTGTTCGTGCAGTTGCCGGACTCCGGTGCGGTGGTGGCGGCGGGTGAGTCGCTGGGGGAGATCGAGTCGACGAAGAGTGTGTCGGAGATCTACGCGCCGTTGGGCGGCACGGTGTCGGCGCGCAACGAGGCGTTGACCGACACCCCGGAGGTGATCAACACGGATCCGTACGGTGCGGGTTGGTTGGTGGAGATCACTCCGGATGATCCGGCTGCGGTCGATGGTCTGTTGACCGCTGACGCGTACCGCGGGCTCACCGAGAGCTGAGGTCGTGTCGTGCCGGGCGGCGGGGTTGGTTCCGCGCGTCCGGTTGCCCTGCATTTCGGCGCTGGCTAGGCTCGCCCAGTCGACCGAGAACCAATAGTTTGAGCGTTGCGGAATGCGCCTTCCCGGGCATGGGGAGCCAGCCGCCGGGTGTGTGTTTGCCCGGCGGCCAGACCCGCCATTTCCTCGACGCCGACCGAACAGATCCGTGAGGTGGTCCCATGACGCGCCCAGACGACGAGTTCCCCCCGCTCGACGTCACTTCGACGCTCAATCTCGGTTCGCTCGACGAAGTGCTGGAGGGGCCGGACACCGATGTGGTGCCGAGCCGCATGTCCGGTTCGTTGCCGCCGGGAATGGCGTTGCTCGTGGTTCGCCGGGGCCCGAATGCGGGTGCCCGGTTCCTGTTGGACCACGATGTGACGACGAGTGGGCGGCACCCGGACAGTGACATTTTCCTCGACGACGTGACGGTGTCGCGGCGGCACGCGGAGTTCCACCGGGACGGTGGCACGTTCACGGTGCGGGACGTGGGCAGCCTGAACGGCACGTATGTGAACCGGGAGCGGGTCGAGGCGGCCACGTTGAGCAATGGTGACGAGGTGCAGATCGGCAAGTTCCGGGTGGTGTTCATCGCCGGTCCGCGCCCGGAGGAGGAGGCCGGCCGGGGGTGAACGAGCCTGCGGCTTCGACGCCGTCCGGGGCGGGGCGTGCGCCTGCGCTGATGAGTATCGGCGAGGTGTTGGCGCGGTTGCGGGCGGAGTTTCCGGACGTGACGATCTCGAAGTTGCGGTTCCTGGAGGCCGAGGGCCTGGTGGAGCCGCAGCGGACGCCGTCGGGTTACCGGAAGTACGGCTGGGATGACGTGGCGCGGTTGCGGTTCGTGTTGACCGCGCAGCGGGATCAGTATCTGCCGTTGCGGGTGATCCGGGAGCAGTTGGCGCAGTGGGATGCCGACGGGGCGCCGTCGGGTCGGGCGCGGCCGAATCTGGTGGCGGTCGGTCCGGGTGGTGAGGTGCCGGGTCGGGAGTCGGTGGAGCCGGTCGAGTCGGTTGAGGTGCGGCTGGGTCGGTCGGAGTTGTTGTCGCGCAGCGGGCTCGACGAGTCGACGCTTGTCGAGTTGGAGCGGCTCGGTGTGGTGGTGTCGGATCCGCCGGGGTGGTATGACGCGGATGCGTTGATCATCGCGGGTGCGGTGGCGGGGTTGGCGGCGTACGGGTTCCAGCCGCGGCATCTGCGGGCGTACCGGTCGGCGGCGGATCGTGAGGTGGGTTTGTTCGCGCAGTTGGTGGCGCCGTTGGTGCGGCAGAGTGATCCGGCGGCGCGGGCGCGGGCGGCGGAGACGGCGCGGGAGTTGATGGCGTTGTCGCAGCAGCTGCATGCGGCGTTGGTGCGGGTGGGGTTGCGGTCGACGTTGGGTCGGTGAGGTGTTGGTGGGGGGCCGGGTGCCGTGGGGTGCCCGGCCCTTCGTGGTGGGTGGGCGCGCGACGTTCGGGCGGCGTGGGCGTGTCGTAGGCTTGCCGGGGTATGCCCGTCTGTCGAGGCGTGGTGCACGTAGCGCGTGGGACTTGCGTGTCCTGTGTCCGTGTACCGTGCAGGGGAAGGCGCGGTGCGATGGTGACGACGACACGGAGGCGGCGGTGCGCGAGCTGAGCGTGGTCGGAGTTCGGGTGGAGTTGCCCAGCAACCAGCCGATCGTCCTGCTGCGGGAGGTCGAGGGGGACCGCTATCTGCCGATCTGGATCGGCGCGGTCGAGGCGACGGCCATCGCCTATGAGCAGCAGGGGGTCAAGCCGGCGCGGCCGTTGACGCATGATCTTCTGCGGGATGTGTTGGCGGCGTTGCAGGCGCCGTTGCGGGCGGTGGAGATCACCGAGTTGAAGGAGAACGTCTTCTACGCGGATCTGTTGCTCGGTGACGGGGTGCGGGTGTCGGCGCGGCCGAGTGATTCGATCGCGTTGGCGTTGCGGGTGGGTGCGCCGATTCGTTGTGCGGAGCAGGTCCTCAGCGAGGCAGGGATCGTGATTCCGGACGAGCAGGAGGACGAGGTGGAGAAGTTCCGGGAGTTCCTGGAGCAGGTGCGTCCGGAGGATTTCGCGGGTTGAGTGGGTCCGGCCGGGTGGTCGGGGTGGCGCGGCGGTGGTTGTCACGGTGGTGACGGCTGGCCGCCGTGTGTGCTGTTGTGGGTTGGTAGCGCGGCGTGTCGGGTGTCTCCTGCCGGTGTTGTCGTCTCCTCGGCGTTAGGGTTGCCGTGTCGAGGGGTGCCCGTACGGGGACGTGGCGCCGCACGGGCGGGGAGGTTGGTCCGGATGCACGAGCCGCGAGATCCTGGTCCGAGTTCGGAGCAGCAGGCGGGTGTGGGGCCTGGGTCGTTCGCTGACGGTGAGGTGGGCTACCGGGGTGTGACCGCGTGTTCGGCGGTGGGCATCAGTTACCGGCAGTTGGACTACTGGGCGCGGACGGCGTTGGTGGTGCCGAGTGTGCGGGATGCGTCGGGTTCGGGGACGTCCCGGTTGTATTCGTTCCGCGACCTGGTGGTGTTGAAGGTCGTGAAGCGGTTGTTGGATGCCGGGGTGTCGTTGCAGAACATCCGTCGGGCGATTGAGGCGTTGCGGTCGCGTGGGGTGGATGATCTGGCGGGCATCACGTTGATCTCCGATGGGACGACGGTGTACGAGTGCCGGTCGCCGGAGGAGGTGGTCGACCTGTTGCAGGGCGGCCAGGGGGTGTTCGGCATCGCGATCGGTGGCGCGTTCAAGGAGATTCAGGGTTCGTTGTCGCATCTGCCGGCGGAGCCGGCGGGTGGGCCGGAGCGGGATGTCGTGGCGGCGGAGCCTGAGGTCGATTCGGTGGGGGACGAGTTGGCGGCGCGGCGGGCGCGGCGCCGGGCCGGGTGATCGTTTCGGTGTCTCGTGTACGGGATCGCGTCGTGGCCTTTTCGGTCCGGCGCGATTCGTCGTTTGGTGACGGTGTGTGTTCGGGGGTGCGGGTTCGGCGGCCGGGGTCGGCCGGGTGTGGGGTGGTCGGCGGTGTGTGCAGGTCGCGGTGGGTGTCGGTGCGGTGTCCGAAAGAGACGGTCGGGATCCCGGCCGGGCGACATGTTTGGGTCGTATCGAGCGAATCGGGTTACAGCGTTGACTGTCCGTGGTCGACGGTTGTCGGGATTCCGACCGGGTGGGCGTGAAGGGTGGCGGCGGGCACGCTATGGTCCCTGACGGTCGCCGGCATGCCGACGTCACGGCGCGTGATGTCGTGTCGCTGGCGACGTCCCCTGCCGCGGCGCTGCCGCGGGCCCCTCGCGGAAGGACCGAGCATGACGGTGACGGACGAGACGACCCCGGTGTCCCACTACGAGCGCATCGGCGGCGCGGCGGCGGTGAAGGCCGCGGTGGAGGTGTTCTACGACCGGGTGTTGGCGGACCCGGACCTGGCCGGCTATTTCACCGGGGTGGACATGGTCGAGCAGCGGCGGCATCTGGCGTTGATGCTGGCGGTGGTGTTGGGCGGTCCGAACGAGTACGCGGGTCGGGGGTTGGCCGAGGCGCATCAGCCGTTGCACATTCCGGCGGACCACTACGCGAAGGTCGGTGAGCACCTGACGGCGACGTTGGCGCAGTTGGGTGTGCCGGGTGACGTGATCGACGACGTGCGGGGCGTGCTCGGTCAGGTGCGCGATCAGGTCGTGTCGGCGGGGAACGCCTGAGCGTGGACGCGGCGCGGCTCAAGCAGAGCTGGGCGCTGGTGGCCGGGCACGGCGACCAGGTGCCGCTCTACTTCTATTCGACGTTGTTCCTGGCGCATCCGGAGACCCGGCAGATGTTCGGCACGGACATGGCCGGGCAGCGGGACCGTCTGGTGTCGGCGTTGGGGCACATCGTGTCGCACGTGGACCAGGTGGATCTGCTGGTCGGGTTCCTGCGGCAGCTCGGCGCGGACCACCGTAAGTACGCGGTGCGGGCGGAGCACTACCCGGCGGTGGGTGAGGCGCTGGTGGCGACGTTGCGGCATTTCAGCGGCGCGGCGTGGACCGACGAGTTGGCCGCGGACTGGGTGGCGGCGTACGGGCTGGTCGCGCGGGTGATGACGGAGGCGGCGCAGGCGGCGGAGGCGCATTCCCCGCCGTGGTGGGTGGGGGAGGTGCTGGTCCACGAGCGGCGCACGTTCGACGTGGCGGTGTTGACGGTGCGGCCGCAGTATCTGTTGCCGTTCACCGCGGGTCAGTCGATCGGGGTGTCGCATCCGGCGGTGCGGTCGTGGCGGTACTACTCGCCGGCGAACGCGCCGCGGGCGGACGGCACGGTGGAGTTGCATGTGCGGGCGGCGCCGGGTGGGGCGGTGTCGTCGCGGCTGGTGTACGGGTGCGCGGAGGGGGATCAGATTCACCTGGCGGCGCCGGTGGGGGACGGGTTGGCGTTGTGGTCGGCGGGGTCGTCGGATCTGCTGCTGCTGGCCGGTGGGACGGGTTGGGCGCCGGTGAAGGCGTTGGTGGAGCAGGTCGCGGCGGAGGGTTCGGGGCGGCGGGTGGACCTGTATGTGGGGGCCCGGTCGCGGACGGAGTTCTACGACAGCGAGGCGATCGACAAGTTGGCCGCGCAGCATCCGTGGTTGCGGGTGTCGTACGTGTCGGGTGGGGATCCGCGGCGGCCGGGTGAGGTGACGCCGGTCGTCGACCGGGTGTTGGCCGAGGGGGACTGGCGGTCGAGGCACGTGTACGTGTGTGGGTCCGACGAGATGGTGAGCCAGTCGGTGGCGGCGTTGACCGGGGCGGGTTACGCGCCGGGTCAGGTGCATCACGAGGGTTACGGCAAGCATTGGTACGGGCCGACGTGGCGTACGGCGACCATCCCTGACGGAGGTATCCGGTGAGTGCGACTCCGATCAGCAGTTATGACGACGCGCAGCACGTGTCGGGTCCGGTGCAGGTGCGGTTGACGTCGGACCGGGTGCGGCGGTGGGAGTTCGGGGCGGCGGCGTTCACGCGCCGCGGGTACGAGCAGACCGATGTGGACCGGTTCCGGATGCAGGTGGCTGACGAGTTGGATTTGTTGGCCGCGCAGGTGGCGAATCTGCGGGCGGAGAACGAGCGGCTCAACGACCATCTGGAGTTGCATCGGCACGGGGTGATTCCGAGCGCCGACAAGCCGGTGATGCCGGCGGCGAAGGAGGTGAACCTGTTGTCGGCGGCGCAGCGGGAGGCGGAGCAGATCATCGCGCAGGCGCACGACTATGCCCGCCGGGTCGCCGAGTACGCGCGGGCGCAGTACGAGAGTTACATGCGGGCGGCGGCGGAGGAGGCGAAGCGGGAGGCCGAGCGGGCGGTGGTGGAGTACCGCAGCAACGCCGGGGGGAACGTCGACGACGCGGTGGCCACGCGGGAGGCGTTGCGGATTTTCGGGGAGATGATGATGTCGCACATGCGGGCGGCGGCCCGGCATCTCGACGACGGCAGTGAGCAGTTGGCGCGGACGATGGAGCGTATCGCCCGGGAGGTGCCGCCGGTCGGCGCGGAGCCGCAGCCGGCGTTGCCGCGTCACCAGCGTTGAGCGGGTGAGGAGGGACCCCTCGGCGTCGCCGAGGGGTCCCTCCTTGTTCGCCGGTCAGGTGGCGAGCGCGTCGGCGACGCCGATCATGAGGTTGGCGGCGGTCCGCCGCGGCGTGTCGCACCGCCAACCTCATGATCACCGCAAGCGTGGCGGGGGCGGGTGGGGGCAGTGGGCGCGGGGGCGAGGGAACATGGGTGGGTGAGTGATGCGATGGAGGCGTTGACGTCGCTGGTGGCGGCGGGGGGTGTGGTGGTGCTCAGCGGCGCCGGCCTGTCCACCGAGTCGGGCATTCCGGACTATCGGGGGCCGAGCGGCGCGGCCCGCCGGCACACCCCGATGACGTATCAGGCGTTCACCCGGGATCCGGACGCCCGGCGGCGTTACTGGGCGCGCAGTCACCTGGGGTGGCGCACCATCGCCCGGGCCGCGCCGAACGAGGGGCACCGGGCGGTGGTCCGGCTGCAACGCGCCGGGCTGCTCGGCGGGATCATCACCCAGAACGTCGACGGGCTGCACACCGCCGCCGGCGCCACCGGCGTTATCGAGTTGCACGGCCGCCTCGACGAGGTGACGTGCCTGGACTGCGGCAACGCGACCGGCCGCGACGAGCTGCACCGGCGGCTGACCGAGGCGAATCCGGGGTTCGACGCGCGGGTGGCGCACGTCAACCCCGACGGTGACGTGGAGCTGCCCGACGAGGCGGTGTCCGGGTTCCGCACGGTCGACTGCGGGGTGTGCGGCTCCGGGATGCTGAAACCGGACGTGGTGTTCTTCGGCGAGACGGTGCCGGCGCCGCGGGTGGCGGACTGTTTCGCGCTCGTCGAGGGGTCCCTGTCGCTGCTGGTGCTCGGGTCGTCGTTGACGGTCATGTCGGGGCGGCGGTTCGTGGTGCGGGCGGCGAAGCACGGCATCCCGGTGGGGATCGTCAACCAGGGCGCCACCCGCGGCGACGGGTACGCCACGGTGCGGTTGGACGCCCCGCTGGGCGCCACCCTGACCGGGCTCGCCGCCGCCCTGGCCGCGCCGGCGGGCGCCTCGGTGTGATCAACCACCGGGACATGAGCGGGAAACACGGCCGCTGGTAGCGTGGGGGTTGCCGGTACCACCCACGTGGGAGAGACCGTCGATCAGGCGGCGCCGAAGGGGCAGATTCTCCCCGGAACCTCTCAGGCAAAAGGACCACGTGGGCAGGCGCTGTGGAGCGCGTCAGCGCGACTCAGGGGGAGGCCGACCCGTCGACCTCGCCCCTCGCAAGGAGCGCCGCGCATGACCGTTGAGCAGTTCGCCGACCGGCACATCGGCCCCGACCCGGCCGCGGAGCGCCGGATGTTGGAGGCCGTCGGTTACAGCTCCGTCGACGAGTTGATGGACGCCGCGATCCCCGAGGTGATCCGCTGGCACGGCGCCCTGGACCTGCCGGAACCAGCGACCGAGCGGGAGGCGGTC
This sequence comes from Micromonospora sp. WMMD975, assembly GCF_029581215.1. Lineage (NCBI taxonomy): Bacteria > Bacillati > Actinomycetota > Actinomycetes > Micromonosporales > Micromonosporaceae > Micromonospora > Micromonospora sp. WMMD975. The sequence continues at coordinate 2,387,228 of NZ_CP120739.1, read as the reverse complement.
GCGGAGCTGCGCGCCCTGGCCGCGCGGAACACCGTCGCCGTGTCCATGATCGGCCTGGGTTACCACGGCACGCACACCCCGGCGGTGATCCGCCGTAACGTGCTGGAGAACCCGGCCTGGTACACCGCGTACACGCCGTACCAGCCGGAGATCAGCCAGGGTCGGCTGGAGGCGCTGCTGAACTTCCAGACCATGGTCACCGACCTGACCGGACTGGCCACCGCGAACGCGTCGATGCTCGACGAGGGCACGGCCGCGGCGGAGGCGATGACCCTCGCCCGGCGGGCGTCGAAGAGCACAAGCCCGGTGTACGTGGTGGACGCCGACGCGCTGCCGCAGACCATCGCCGTGCTCGCCGGCCGCGCCGAGCCGCTCGGCATCGAGGTGCGGGTCGTCGACGTGGACGTCGACGGGTTGCCGGCGGAGTTCTTCGGCCTGCACCTGCAGTACCCGGGGGCGTCCGGCGCGGTCCGTGACCACGCGCCGCTGGTCGCCGCCGCGCACACCGCCGGGGCGCTGGTCACGGTCGCGGCGGACCTGTTGGCGTTGACGCTGCTGCGTCCGCCCGGTGAGATCGGCGCGGACATCGCCGCCGGCACCACCCAGCGTTTCGGGGTGCCGATGGGCTTCGGTGGGCCGCACGCCGGCTACCTGGCGGTGCGCGCCGGCCTGGAGCGGATGCTGCCCGGCCGCCTGGTCGGGGTGTCCCGCGACGCCGCCGGTGATCCCGCGTACCGGCTGGCGTTGCAGACCCGGGAGCAGCACATCCGGCGGGAGAAGGCGACGAGCAACATCTGCACCGCGCAGGTGCTCCTGGCGGTGATGGCCGGCATGTACGCGGTGTACCACGGGCCGGACGGGCTGCGGGCGATCGCCCGGCGTACCCATGCGGTGGCGGCGCGGCTCGCGGCCGGGCTGCGCGCCGGTGGCGTCGAGGTGGCGGACGTGGCGTTCTTCGACACGGTCACCGCGACGGTGCCGGGCCGGGCCGCGCGGGTGGTGGCCGCGGCGGCGGCCCGGGGCGTGAACCTGCGGCTGGTCGACGCCGACCGGGTCGGGGTGTCCTGCGACGAGACGACCACGGCGGCGCACGTGGCGGCGGTGTGGGCGGCGTTCGGCGTCGACGGCGTCGACGGCGACGTGGACGCGGCGTTGCCGGACGGCCTGGCGCGCACGTCGGATTTCCTCACCCATCCGGTGTTCGGCGCCCACCACTCGGAGACGGCGATGCTGCGGTACCTGCGCCGGTTGGCCGACTTCGACTACGCGCTGGACCGCGGGATGATCCCGTTGGGGTCGTGCACGATGAAACTCAACGCCACCAGCGAGATGGAACCGATCAGCTGGGCGGAGTTCGCGCACCTGCACCCGTTCGCGCCGCAGGAGCAGACCGCCGGCTACCGGGAGTTGATCGCCCAGTTGGAGGGTTGGCTGGCGGAGGTGACCGGCTACGACGCGGTGAGCGTGCAACCCAACGCCGGGTCGCAGGGTGAGCTGGCCGGGCTGCTGGCGATCCGCGCCTACCACCGGGACCGCGGCGACGGGGACCGCGACGTGTGCCTGATCCCGTCGTCGGCGCACGGCACCAACGCCGCGTCGGCGGTGATGGCCGGGATGCGGGTGGTCGTGGTCGGTTGCGACGCCGACGGCAACGTCGATCTGGTCGACCTCGACGCGAAGATCGACAAGCATCGGGACGCCCTCGCGGCGATCATGGTGACGTACCCGTCGACGCACGGGGTGTACGAGACGGGCATCGCGCAGCTGTGCGCGAAGGTCCACGACGCCGGCGGTCAGGTGTACGTCGACGGGGCGAACCTCAACGCCCTGGTCGGGTTCGCCAGGCCGGGGATGTTCGGGGCGGACGTGTCGCACCTGAACCTGCACAAGACGTTCTGCATTCCGCACGGCGGCGGCGGCCCGGGTGTGGGGCCGGTGGCGGTACGCGCGCACCTGGCGCCGTTCCTGCCCGGCGACCCGCTCGGCGCGCGCACCGACGGCCGGCCGGCGATCTCCGCGTCCCGGTACGGGTCGGCGGGGATCCTGCCGATCCCGTGGGCGTACCTGCGGATGATGGGCGCGCCGGGTCTGGTGCGGGCCACCGGGGTGGCGGTGCTGGCCGCGAACTACGTGGCGGCGCGGCTGCGCCCGCACTTCCCGGTGCTGTACGCCGGGAACAAGGGCCTGGTGGCGCACGAGTGCATCCTGGACCTGCGTCCGCTGACCCGGGCGAGCGGGGTGAGCGTCGACGACGTGGCGAAGCGGCTGATCGACTACGGTTTCCACGCCCCGACGATGTCGTTCCCGGTGGCGGGGACGCTGATGGTGGAGCCCACCGAGAGTGAGGACCTGGCCGAGTTGGACCGGTTCTGCGACGCGATGATCGCCATCCGTGGGGAGATCGACGAGGTGGCGTCGGGGCGGTGGCCGGCCGGCGACAACCCCCTGGCGAACGCGCCGCACACCGCGGCGATGGTGTCCGGCGACCAGTGGCCGTACCCGTACCCGCGGTCGGTGGGCGCCTACCCGGGCGGCGTGGACCGGGCGGGGAAGTACTGGCCGCCGGTGCGGCGGGTCGACGGCGCGTACGGCGACCGGAACCTGGTCTGCTCCTGCCCGGCGCCGGAGGCGTTCGAGGAGGGCTGAGCGGGGTCACGCCGGGGCGGTGGTGGATCTCCGCCCCGGCCGGCGCGCCGACGGTCACCGCCGGCGCGTACGCAATGCGACGCTGCGTGATCGCTCAGGCGACGAGGGCGTGGCGGGCCGGTCCCCGGTGCGGGGCGATGGTCCGCCCGTCGGGGAGCAGCTCACCGGTGTCCTCGAAGACGATGACGCCGTTGCAGAGCAGGCTCCAGCCCTGCTCAGGGAAGCAGGCGAGGACGCGGGCGGCTTCGCGGTCGGTCGCGTCGGCGGAGGGGCAGGTGGGCTGGTGCTGACACATCGGGTTCTCCGGACTGTGGGGGCACTGTGTCATGGTTCACATGACCAGTGACGCACAGTACCAAGTGAAACCGCGCGGCATCGAGCAAGGTTGCGGCTTGTTCACGTAGATTCGGCTGAACGGATGATCCGGAACCGCCCAGACGTCGTGGAAGCGCTCCCACAGGTACCGGTCGATGCGCCGGGCGTGCCGCCGCGCCGCCTCCGGGGCCGACGCGTTCAGGCGGCGGCGAGCGCGTCCAGGGCGGCGACCACCCGCTCGCCGATGCCGTGACCGCTGCCGTGACCCCCCGCCTCGACGATCTCCAGCCGGGCGTCGGGCCACCGCCGGGTCAACTCCCAGGCGATGTCGGGCGGACCGCTGACGTCCAACCGACCCTGCACCAGCACCCCGGGGATCCCGGCGAGACGGGTCGCGTCGCGCAGCAACTGCCCGTCGGGCAGGAACCCGGCGTGGGCGAAGTAGTGGGTGACCAGCCGGGTGAAGCCGAACCGGAACACCGGGTCGGCGTAGCGCAGGCTCGGCGCGTCCCCACCGGCGAGCGACACGTGCACGTCCTCCCACGCGCACCAGTCCCGCGCCGCCCGGTCCCGCACCACCGGATCCGGGTCGTTGACCAGCCGCGCGTACGCGGCGGCCAGGTCACCGTCCCGGTCGGCCACCGGCACCCCGTCGCGGAACCGCGCCCACTGCTCGGGGAACACCCGACCCATGTCCCGGGTCACCCACTCGACCTCCCGGGCGGTGGTGGCGACCACGCTGAACAGCACCAGCGCGGTCACCCGCTGCGGGTGGGCCTGGGCGTACGCCAACGACAGCGTCGACCCCCACGACGCGCCGCACAACAACCACCGGTCCACACCCAGGTGCGCGCGCAGCGCCTCCATGTCCGCCAGCAGGTGCGCCGTGGTGTTCACCGACAGGTCGGTGGCCGGATCCGCCGCCGACGGGGTGCTGCCGCCGCAGCCACGCTGGTCGAACAACACGATCCGGTAGACGGCCGGGTCGAACAACTGCCGCCACGACGCCCCCGCCCCGGAACCGGGCCCGCCATGCACCACGAGCGCCGGCCGGCCGTCGGGGTTGCCGCAGGTTTCCCACCGCACCCGCTGACCGTCCCCGACGTCCAGGAAACCCTCCGCGTACGGCTCGATCGGTGGATACATCGGCGGGCCCTCCCACGACATCGGACCGGCGGGTGGGCGCCACCGGCCGGTAAGTAACGACTAGCCTTCCGGACATGACTATGCGCCCGATCCGGATCATCGGCGACCCCGTCCTGCGCACCCCCAGCGAACCGGTCACCACCTTCGACGCCGAACTGCGCGCCCTCGTGCAGGACCTGATCGACACGACTCTCGGCGCGCCCGGACGCGCCGCCGTCGCCGCACCCCAGATCGGCGTCAACACCCAGGTGTTCGCCTGGCACGCCGACGGCCACACCGGCCACCTCGTCAACCCCACCCTGGAGCTGTCCGACGAACTCCAGGACGACGACGAGGGCTGCCTGTCCATCCCCGGGCTCTACTTCCCGACCCCCCGCGCCATGCACGCCACCGCCCACGGCCACGACCAGCACGGCGAACCGCTCACCATCACCGGCAGCGGCTTCCTCGCCCGCATCCTGCAACACGAAACCGACCACCTGCACGGCCGGCTCTACGTCGACACCCTGCGCGGCGACACCCGCCGCCGCGCCCTGCGGGACATCCGCGCCGGCCGGTTCGACTCACCCAGCCGCAGCCGATAACCCCGACCGGGCCGTCAACGTGAACTCCTCATAGTCGGCGACCCGGGTGAACCCCACCCGCTCGTACAACCGCACCGCCGCCGCGTTACCCGCGCTCACGTTCAACACCACGTGCGCGACGCTCTCCCGCAGCCGCGCACACGCCGCCGCCACCACCGCCGCGCCCAACCCCCGACCCCGCCACCGCGGATCCGTCGCCACGTTGCCCACCGCCGCCACCCCGTACACCGGCGACCACACGTGCACCCCCGCCACCGCGACCAGCTCACCGCCGTCGCGCACCCCCACGTACTGGCCGGTCTCCACCATCCGCGCGTCGAACCAGTTGCCCGGATACGCCCGCCCGTACAACCGGCGCAACGCCGGCAGGTCCGCCGCGCCCAACACCTCACCCGCCGACGCCACCCCCGCCAACCGGCCCGGATCCGTCAACGCCATCCGAAGATGCCGCCCACCCGACTCACACCGGAACGACCCGGACAGGGCCCCCACCAGCCCGGGGGACAGGTGCGCGTACGACCGGGCCGGCAACACCGGCGCCACCTCCGCCAACAACGCCGCCATCCCCGCGCGCCCCGCCGGCGCCGCGAACGCCAACACCGTCGGCGGCGTCACCCCGTGATACAGCAACACCACCTGCTCACCCCGACGAAACCACGACGTGTACGGCCAGAAGAAGTCGTCCAGATCACCCAACTGGTAGGCGTGCAACACCGGATCCCCACCCAACAGACCCGCCAGCACCACCCGGTCGTGCTCCGCGCGCACCGCCACCTCAACCCGCCACCCACTGGTCATGACCCACCTTCGCCACCAACGCCACGACCACCACCAACAGCACCACGCGCACGAACCCCGACCCGCGGCGCACCGCCATCCGCGCCCCCACCACCGCCCCGGCGACGTTGCACACCGCCATCGCCGCCCCGAGCAGCCACCACACGTGCCCGGTCACCCCGAACACCACCAACGCGCCCAGGTTCGTCCCCGCGTTGACCACCTTCGCCATCGCCGAACCGTGCAGGAAATCCGCGCCCACCACCGCCGTGAACCCCACCACCAGAAACGTCCCCGTACCCGGACCGATCAACCCGTCGTACAACGCCACCGCCACCCCGGCCACCCCGACCGCCACCGCCACCCGCGCCGGCGTCCGCCGCGCCGGCTGCGCCACCACACCCAGCCGCGGGCGCAGCACCACGAACACCGCCACCGACACCAACACCACCAACACCACCGGCCGGTACGCCCCCGCCGGCACCACACCCGCCAACGCCGCACCCAACCCCGCCGACAGCACCGCCAACCCCGCCGCCGGACCCGCCACCACCCAGTCCACCGTCGTCCGCCGGGCATACGTCACCGCCGCCGTCGACGTCCCGAAGATCGCCGCCAACTTGTTCGTCCCCAACGCCGTCGCCACCGGCACCCCCGGCGCCGCCACCAACAACGCCGGCAACAACAACAGCCCGCCGCCACCCACCACCGCGTCCACCCACCCCGCCACGGCAGCCGCAGCCAGCAACGTCGTCAACGCCCACGGATCCACGCCGCGATTCTGCCCACCCCGCCACCAGCGGCGAGAACCCCTGTGGCCAGCCTCACCGACCCCGACGCCGCCGCAACCACACCCCCACCGACGCCACCGCCACAAACACCACCACCGAACAGCACAACAGCTTCAGCACCCGGCCAGCCTGCCACCCCCGACGTAGGGTGTGCAGGTGCGCCTGGCCACCTTCAACCTGCTGCACGGCCGATCCCTCACCGACGGGCTCGTCGACCCCGACCGGCTCACCGCCGCCGTCACCGCCCTCGACGCCGACATCCTCGCCCTCCAGGAAGTCGACCGCGACCAGACCCGCAGCGGCAACCACGACCTCACCGCCATCGCCGCCCGCGCCCTGCACGCCGACCACCACCGCTTCGCCGCCGCCGTCGTCGGCACCCCCGGCGAACAGTTCCGCCCCCTCACCCACGACGACGACGGACACGGCGAACCCCTCTACGGCGTCGGCCTCATCAGCCGCCACCCCGTCCGCACCTGGCACGTCACCCGCCTACCACCGGCACCCGTACGCTCACCCATCTACGCGCCCGGACCCGGCGGCGGACTCCTCCTGCTCCGCGACGAACCCCGCGTCGTCCTCGCCGCCGTCCTCGACACCCCCCACGGCCGGATCACCGTCGCCGCCACCCACCTGTCCTTCGTCCCCGGCTGGAACATCTGGCAACTACGCCGCGTCGTACGCGCCCTGCGCGCCCTGCCCGCACCCCGGATCCTGCTCGGCGACCTCAACCTCCCCGCCGGCCCCGCCGCCACCCTCACCCGCTGGCGACCCCTCGCCCGACGCCCCACCTACCCGGCCGGGCAACCCCGCGTCCAACTCGACCACGCCCTCGCCGACCGGCACCACCTCGACCGGCTCCCACCCGTCACCGCCGTCGGCACCCCACTGTCCACCATCTCCGACCACCGACCCCTCGTGGTCGACCTCGGCTGAAACCGTTCACCCCACCCCGGACTGCCGCCGCGCCGCCTCCACCGCGTTACGGAACAACATCGCCACCGTCGTCGGACCCACCCCACCGACCCGCGGCGTGATCGCCCCCGCCACCCGCGCGCACGACTCGTCCACGTCCGGCAGCAACCGCCGCCCCTCATACCGCACCCCACCACCGACCACCACCGCACCCGGCCGCACATGCTCCGGCCGCACGATCCCCGGCACCCCCGCCGCCGCCACCAGAATCTCCGCCCGGCGCGTATACCGCGGCCAGTCCGCCACCCCCGTGTGCACCACCGTCACCGCCGCGTTCGCCGTCGGCCGCTTCTGCGCCAACAACAACGCCAACGGCCGACCCAACGTCGCGCCCCGACCCAGGATCACCACCTCCCGGCCCGCCACCGGCACCTGATGGAACGCCAACAACGCCTCGATCCCCGCTGGCGTACACGGCAACGGACCCGGCAACCCCAACGCCAACCGGCCCATGTTCACCGGATGCATCCCGTCCACGTCCTTGTCCGGATCCACCTCGGCAAGAGCCCGGTCGTAGTCCAGACCCACCGGAATCGGATGCTGCACCAACACCCCGTGCACATCGGAGTCGGCGTTGAAATCCGCCACCACCGCGTGCAGATCCGCCTGCGACGCCGCCGCCGGCAGATGCACGTGCGGCGACGCGAACCCCAACTCCGCCGCCTGACGCTGCTTGATCCGGATGTAACCCGCGCTCGCGTCGTCGTCACCCACCAACACCGTCGCCAACGCCGGCGTCACCCCGGCCGCGCGCAACCGCGCCACCGACGCGGCAACATCGGTCAACACCCGCTCCGCCACCGGCCCACCCGGCAACAGCCGCGCCGTCGCACCCTGACCCGCCGAACCCTGGACCGCCGAACCCGAAGAAGAAGGCACGCGACACCTCGCCCGCGGAGGCCCAGGCGGTCGACCCCCACGACGAGCTCCCCGATGGTTTCCACCCATCCCCGTGCCGCCAGTCGCGTCACCCCCAGCCTGCCACAGCCCGCCGCGCCACCGCATCCATCACCGACTGCCACGCCGGCAACGACGCCAACACCGCGTCCGCCCGCCGCCGCCGATCCGCCGCCGACGCCACCCCCAGATCCGCCAACACCGCCTCCAACCCCGGCCGCGCCACCCCCTCCCGCTCCGGCGCCACCGCCGACACCACCGACAGGCACCGCGCGTACGTCACCACCACCCAGAACATCGCCTCCCGGTGCCGCCCCGCCGCCACCAACTCCGCGCCACCGTCGAACACCACCGCCCGCCCCGCCGCGCCCAGATCGGCCCCGAACGCGAACCCGTCCCGCGGCAGCCGCGCCACCTCGTCGAACACCACCGCCAACCCGGCCAGATGCGCCCGCACCCGCCCCGCGTCCACCCCGCCGCCGTCGAGCGTCGCCAACAACTCCGGATACCGCCCACCGAACCCGTGACCCGCCAACACCTCCGACGCCCGCACATACCGCCGCCGCACCGTCGGATCCGCCAACCCCGCCACCAACGGCCACACCGCCAGCACCGACGTCGGGAACACCCACGCCAACACCTGATCGGCCAACGGCGCCCCGGCGTCCAGCACCCGCAGCCCGCCCTCGATCCGCCGCCGCACGCCCGCGCACCGCCGTCGCACCCACACCGGATCCGCGAACCCGGCCGCCACCCGCCGCCGCACCGCCGCCAACCGCCCCGACGGATCCGCGATCACCGAATCGGTACGGAACATCGGCGCGAACACCCACGACCCCAACACGTCCTCCGGGCCACCCACCTCCGCCCACGTCACGGTGCTGATTTCCAACAACACCCCACGATGGACGAACTTGCCCACCTTCACACCGGGGGAGTCCCGCACCAGCAACACGTCCACGTCCGACCACGGCGGCACCACCGCGTCATCCGGCAGACCCACCGTCGACCCGCTGAACAACGCCCCCTCGACCGACGAGTCAACCCGCATCCGCTCCCGCACCCACCCGACCGCCACCGCCCGCGCCGCACCCACCCGCATCCGGCCGATCCTGCCAGCCCCCACACCACCCGGGCCGACACGCCGGAGCCGCACGCGCCACCGACCGGGTCACCGCACGAGCGCCACCAGGTCACCAGGCCGCCCCGCGACCAGATCAGCCGCCACACCCGGGTCGTACAGGTGCCCCCAGGCCGCCGCGACCGACAACGCACCCGCCGCGCGGGCCGCCCCCAGATCCAGCGGCGAGTCACCCACATAGGCCACCCGCGCCGGCTCGACACCCAGACGCCGGCACGCCAGCAGGACACCCTCCGGATCCGGCTTCGGCCGAGCCACCTGGTCGCCCCCGACGATCACCCGCACGTGCGCGGCCAGGCCGGTCCGATCCAGCAGGATCCGCGCCGCCCGCGCGCTGGCGCCGGTGAACACCCCCACCGGCAACCGCCGCCCGACCTCCGCCAACAGATCCGCCACCCCGTCGTACACCGTGACCCGGTCCGCCGCCCTCGCCAACTCGTCGTGGTAGCGGTCGAGATCCACCCGGGTGGCGGGACGACGGAGCAACGCGGCGAGCAGGTGCTCCGGAGCACCCAGCGGATAACCGGCGATGACCTCCTCGTCGCTGGGCGGGCGACCACCGCCGGCGACAACCGCCGCCCGGTACGCCGCCGGCACCGCCGCGTGCGACTCGATCAGGGTGCCGTCCATGTCGAAGACCAACCCGGCCAGCGGGATCCGCGCGTGAACCACGGTGTCGAGGCTAGGCGACCGGACTACGAGCCGGACAACCCCCACAGCGTCCGGTTCGTGCGGTTCGCTGCGCCCCGCGGCACCCGGTCACCGACTCAGGCCGCCTCGCCCCCGTCCTGCCGCGCCCCGACGAGGCGCTCGAACCCGTCGAGCAACGCCTGCAGACCCAGGGCGAACAGCGCGTCGAGATCGAAGTCGTAGCCGCCGACGAGTCCGTCCATCATCTGGGCGAGGTTCGGATACCGTCCGGAGTAGGCCAACGCGTGCATGTCCGCAGCCTGCGCGTCACCCCACTGCTCATCCGACAAGCCGGTCTCCGCTCGCGCACGGGCCTCACGCTCCAGGTGAACGGCGAGGCCCTGACCGTGGCTGAACAACAGAATCTGCAGGTCAAGAACACGATCCGCGGACAGGCCCAGATCGGCCAACGCGCCGATGATCCACTCGCCATGACGCAACAGGTTGGGTAGTGGCAGGGGCCTGGCCAGTGGACCCAGGTGAGCGAGCCACGGATGGCGGCGGTGCAGACCCCACAGCAGGCGAGCGCCGAACTCCAGCCTGGCGCGCCAACCGTCAGGCGGCACCGCCGGATACTCACCCTCCCCGTACGCCACGTCCGCCATCAGCAGCACCAGTTCGTCCTTACCCGCGACGTGCCGATACAGCGACATGGTGGCCACCCCCAACCGCGCGGCGACGGCCCGCATCGACACGGCCTCAAGCCCCTGGGCATCCGCTATCGCCATGGCGGCGCGTACGACGCGGTCGCGGCTCAACTCGACCTCCGGCATCGCGGCCGTTCCCGTCGACGCCGGCCGCGCTCGCGGCGCCGTGCGCGATCCTGCACGGGCAGCCGGCGGCGCCACGATCGAACCCACCCGCGGTTGAGCGCGGACCAGACCAGCCTGACGCAACTCGTTCAACGCCTTCGCCGCAGTGCCCGGCGCGACTCCCCACCCGGCGGCAAGCGCCCGAATCGAAGGAAGTCGATCACCGGGCCGCAGCTCCCGCGCGGCGATGCGTCGGCGTAGCTCCGCGGCGATATGCAGGTACGGCGGCTCAACGGTCACTGGAGCACCCTCTGTGCTGATACACGAGCGCTCCTGCGCTAATGCAGCATCGCCCGCATCCCTTTTAAATTCAACTATGTACATCGTACGTTGATGACGCGTACAGCGTACGAAGCACAAGGAGGACCCCGTGAAGACCGTGCTGATCTCCGGCGCCGGCGTCGCCGGACCGGCCCTGGCGTACTGGCTGCGCCACCACGACATCACCCCGACAGTGGTAGAGCAGGCGCCCGCGCCACGAGCCGGTGGCCACGCGGTGGACGTGCGTGGGGTGGCGCTCCAGGTGATCAACCGAATGGGACTGACCGAACCACTACGCCGCGCCCGCACCCAGATGCGCGGAATGTCGATGCTCGACGCCCACGGCACCGAGATCATGCGCTCAACCGAGATGGCACTCAGCAGCGGCCGACTCGACAGCGACGACATCGAGGTGCTCCGGGAAGACCTCACCGACATGCTCATCAAGGCGACCCGACCACACACCCGCTACCTGTTCGGTGACTCCGTGACCGCACTCGAACAACACCGGGACGGCATCCGAGTGACTTTCGACCACGCCCCGCCCGAAACATTCGACCTGGTCGTCGGCGCGGACGGTCTGCACTCCACGGTGCGGCGGCTCGCCTTCGGGCCGGAGCAGCCCCACGTGCGCCACCTCCACGCATACGTCGGCGTGTTCACCGCCCCCAACTTCCTCGACCTGGACCGCTGGCAGGTCTGGCTCCGCGCGCCGGACGTCGGCTACGGCATCTACTCGGCACGTGACAACACCGAGATCCGAGTCAACCTCGGCTTCGAGTCGGGTCCGCTCGACTACGACCGCCACGACGTCAACGCCCAACGCGCACTGATCGAGGAAAGACTCGCCGGCGTCGGCTGGGAAACCCCACGACTACTCGCCGCCATGTGGCAGGCCCCTGACTTCTACTTCGACGCCATGGCCCAGATCCACATGGACCGCTGGTCCACCGGCAGGGTCACGCTGCTCGGCGACGCCGGCTACTGCCCCTCGCCCCTGTCGGGACAAGGCACCAGCCTGGCGCTGGTGGGCGCGTACGTGCTCGCCGACTCCCTGGCCGACGCCACCGACGACCACCGCGCCGCGCTCGATCGCTACGAACAACGGATGCGCCGGTTCGTAACGCTCAACCAGGCACTCGCCACGGAGAATCCCGGCGGTCCGCCCTCCGAGGAGTCCACCGAACTGGCCAAGTCGGCCATCGACCTCGACGCGCGGACCCGATGACGAGCCCACACCTCAGAAGCCCGGCAACCCGAAAAACACCCGATTCGTGCGGTTCGCTGCCGCCGCCGCCCGCTGCTGACCCGCCGTCACCTCGATGTACGTCTGCGACGACGCCAACGACGCGTGTCCCAGCAACCGCATGATCTCCGCCGCGCCCGCCCCGTCCTCCGCCAACCGCGTCGCGAACGTGTGCCGCAACGCGTGCAACCGCGCCCCCCGGGGCACCCGGTCACCGATGCCCGCCCGCCGGTAACACGACTCCACCAGATACTGCAGACCGCCCCGACGCAACGGCTCACCCGCCCGGTCCACCAGCAACGGCCCGTCCGGCCGCACGCTGCGCCCACCGAAACGCACCCGCCGGCTCTCCAGGTAACCGGCCAGCACCCGGTCCACGCCCACCTCGATCGGCACCGTCCGCGGCCGCCCGCCCTTGCCCGCCACGTCGACGCGTCGCTCGCCGCCGCGCCCGACCACCGACGACACACGCAGCGCCAGCAGCTCCGACAGCCGCAACCCGGCGCACAGCGCCAGCGCCAGCACCGCCAGGTCCCGCTCCGGCCACGGGTCACGCTGCCGGCCGTCCGCGCGCGCCACCGCCGCCAGCAGCTCCTCCGGGGTGTCCTCGCCGCGCAGCGGCTTGGGCCGGGGGAGCGGCGTGCGCGGGCGCCCCACCGCCGGCATCGGATTGCCGGGCACGACCCCCTCGGCCACCAGGAACGTGAAGAAGCTGTTCCAGGTGGACCAGGCGCGGTGGACGGAGGCGGCGGCGCGGGGAGCGGCGAAGCGGGCGAACGCCGCGCGCATCACCCGGGCGGAGAGGGCGCCGACGGGCAGCCGGCCGAGGGGGAGGGGAGTGCGGTCGTCACCGTCCGCCGCGACCAGCGCCACCACCGCGTTCAGGTCCCGCCGGTACGCCGCCAAAGTGTGCGGGGAGGGCTTGCGGGTGGCCCGAGCGGTCAGGAACTCCTCGATCAGCGCCCCTACCGTTTCGTCCGGTTTGTCATGCATAAGGGATATTATGCATGAATTTCGCGTTCCCGCCAGGCCGGCGCTCCGGGGGAGAGCGGCCGAAAAACGCTAGCCGCACACCGCGGACCGGGCCCCATGGGTGGAGATCGGCGAAACGCTCGTCCGCACCCTTGTCGCCGCGCAGTTCCCGCACTGGGCGCACCTGCCGGTCGACGCCGTGGCCCCGGCAGGGGTGGGACAACCGGACGTTTCGCCTCGACGACGACGTGCGATCTGGTGCCGGCGTGGACGTGGTGCGTCGGCGTGGCGCGCGCGGTGTTCCGCGACCCGGTCGACGCGTGGCGGCAGGCGCTCGTGACACTCGCACGGGGACTGTACGAGGAGCGGGCGCGGGGGTTGGCCGATCCGGTGGCGGGAGTGAGGTTCGGGGAGGCCCCCATCCGGTTTACTTGACATAATGTAGATTATCGAACCGGTGCGGAACGGTGGAAGGTGCCGGACACCACCGTCCCGCGTCCGCCGCCGGGGTCAGGCCCCGACGTAGGCGGCGAGGTGCTCGCCGGTGAGCGTGGACCGGGCCGCCACGAGGTCGGCCGGGGTGCCCTCGAAGACGATCCGGCCGCCGTCGTGCCCCGCGCCCGGGCCGAGGTCGATGATCCAGTCGGCGTGCGCCATGACCGCCTGGTGGTGCTCGATGACGATGACGGACTTGCCGGCGTCGACCAGCCGGTCGAGCAGGCTGAGCAGGTGGGCGACGTCGGCCAGGTGCAGGCCGGTGGTGGGCTCGTCGAGGACGTGGACACCGCCCTTGTCCCCCATCCGGGTGGCGAGCTTGAGTCGCTGCCGCTCCCCTCCGGAGAGCGTGGTGAGGGGTTGACCGAGCGTGAGGTAGCCGAGGCCGACGTCGGCGAGCCGGTCGAGGACGGTGTGGGCGGCCGGGGTGCGGGCGTCGCCGGCGCCGAAGAACTTCTCCGCCTCGTTCACCGACATGGCGAGGACCTCGCTGATGTCGCGGCCGCCGAGGTGGTAGTCGAGCACGGCGGCTTGGAAGCGTTTGCCCTCGCAGTCCTCGCAGGTGCTGGCGACACCGGCCATCATGGCCAGGTCGGTGTAGATGACGCCGGCGCCGTTGCAGGTGGGGCAGGCGCCCTCGGAGTTGGCGCTGAACAGGGCGGGTTTGACGCCGTTGGCTTTGGCGAAGGCTTTGCGGATGGGGTCGAGCAGGCCGGTGTAGGTGGCGGGGTTGCTGCGTCGGGAGCCACGGATGGGGGTCTGGTCGACGCTTACCACGTCGTCGCGGCCGGCCAGGGAGCCGTGGATGAGGGAGCTCTTGCCGGAGCCGGCGACGCCGGTGACGACGACGAGGACGCCGAGGGGGATGTCGACGTCGACGTCGCGCAGGTTGTGGGTGCGGGCGCCGCGGATGGGCAGGGTGCCGGTGGGTGTGCGCGGGGTGTCCTTGAGGGTGGCGCGGTCGTCGAGGTGGCGGCCGGTGGTGGTGTCGCTGGCGCGCAGGCCGGCGACGGTGCCCTCGTAGCAGATGGCGCCGCCGTCGGCGCCGGCGCCGGGGCCGAGGTCGACGACGTGGTCGGCGATGGCGATGGTTTCCGGTTTGTGTTCGACGACCAGGACCGTGTTGCCCTTGTCGCGCAGGCGCAGCAGGAGGTTGTTCATCCGGGCGATGTCGTGCGGGTGCAGCCCGATGGTGGGTTCGTCGAAGACGTAGGTGACGTCGGTCAGGGACGAGCCGAGGTGGCGGATCATCTTGGTGCGTTGGGCCTCGCCGCCGGAGAGGGTGCCGGCGGGGCGGTCGAGGCTGAGGTAGCCGAGGCCGATCTCGACGAAGGAGTCGAGGGTGTCCCCCAGCGCGGTGAGCAGCGGGGCGACGGAGGGTTCGGTCAGGTCGCGTACCCAGGTGGCGAGGTCGCTGATCTGCATGGCGCAGGCGTCGGCGATGCTGATGCCGTTGATCTTCGAGGAGCGGGCTTCGGGGCTCAGGCGGGTGCCGTCGCAGTCGGGGCAGGTGGTGAACGTGACGGCGCGTTCGACGAAGGCGCGGATGTGGGGTTGCATGGCGTCGACGTCCTTGCTGAGCATCGACTTCTGCATGGCGGGGATCAGGCCGGTGTAGGTGACGTTGATGCCCTCGACCTTGATCTTGGTGGGTTCCTTGTGCAGGAGGTCGTGCAGTTCCCGTTTCGTGTAGTCGCGGATGGGCTTGTCGGGGTCGAACATGCCGCTGCCGCGGAAGATGCGGCCGTACCAGCCGTCCATGCTGTAGCCGGGGATGGTGATGGCGCCGTCGTTGATGCTGCGGTCGGCGTCGTAGAGGACGGTGAGGTCGATGTCGTTGACGGCGCCGCGGCCCTCGCAGCGGGGGCACATGCCGCCGAGGCGGGTGAAGGTGGCCTT
Organism: Micromonospora sp. WMMD975; assembly: GCF_029581215.1. Lineage (NCBI taxonomy): Bacteria > Bacillati > Actinomycetota > Actinomycetes > Micromonosporales > Micromonosporaceae > Micromonospora > Micromonospora sp. WMMD975. Next base: position 2,371,581 of record NZ_CP120739.1, on the reverse strand, counting down.
CTTGGCCTGGGTTCTGCCGGCGCCGCGTTCGACGGTGATGGCGCCGGTGGCGCGGACGGACGGGACGTTGAACGAGTAGGCGTTGGGTGGGCCGATGTGGGGTTGGCCGAGGCGGCTGAACAGGATCCGGAGCATGGCGTTGGCGTCGGTGGCGGTGCCGACGGTGGAGCGGGGGTCGGCGCCCATGCGTTCCTGGTCGACGATGATCGCTGTGGTGAGGCCGTCGAGGAGGTCGACGTCGGGTCGGGACAGGGTGGGCATGAAGCCCTGGACGAACGCGCTGTAGGTCTCGTTGATGAGTCGTTGGGACTCGGCGGCGATGGTGCCGAAGACCAGGGAGCTCTTGCCGGAGCCGGAGACGCCGGTGAACACGGTGAGGCGGCGTTTGGGTAGTTCGACGTCGACGTCGCGCAGGTTGTTCTCGCGGGCGCCGTGGACGCGGATCATGTCGTGGCTGTCGGCGTGGGCCGTGGTCATGGGGTCTCCGTCCGGTGGTGGCTTCAGCGTCGCTGGTTGATGCGGATGAGGTTGCCGGTGGGGTCGCGGAAGGCGCAGTCGCGGACGCCGTAGGGCTGTTCGGTGGGTTCCTGGACGACGTCGGCGCCGGCGGCCTGGAGGCGGTCGAACAGGGCGTCGAGGTCGTCGGTGGCGAGGGTGAGCGCGCCGTAGCTGCCCTTGGCGATGAGTTCGTGGATGGTGCGGCGTTCGTCGTCGGTGATGCCGGGGTCGACGGCCGGTGGGTGCAGGACGATGCCGGTTTCGGGTTGTTCGGGTGGGCCGACGGTGAGCCAGCGCATGGTGTCGCCGTGGCCGACGTCGTTGCGGAGGTCGAAGCCGAGGGTGTCGCGGTAGAAGGCGATGGCGGCGTCGGCGTCGGTGTGCGGGAGGAAGGCGTAGTGGATCGTGATGGTCATGGTGGTCACGCTAGTGGGGGCGGTCGGTCCGGGCTTCTCGATTCCTGATCGGTCGGGTGGCCTGTTTGGTGAGGCACGCCGGTGGTTCGGCGGTGGCGGGTGCGTGGCGGGCGCGGTAGGCGCTGGGTGGTTCGCCGACGAGTTCGGTGAAGCGGGTGCTGAAGGTGCCCAGGGACTGGCAGCCGACGGCGAAGCAGACCTCGGTGACGGTGAGGTCGCCGCGGCGCAGCAGGGCCATGGCGCGTTCGATGCGGCGGGTCATGAGGTACGCGTACGGGGATTCGCCGTAGGTCTGGCGGAACTGGCGGCTGAGGTGGCCGGCGGACATGTGTTCGCCGCGGGCGAGGGCTTCGACGTCGAGGGGTTGCGCGTACTCGCGGTCGATGCGGTCGCGGACGCGGCGCAGCCGGGTGAGGTCGCGCAGGCGTTGGGCGAACGCCGGGTCGTGGTCCTGCACGGGGACATCTTCCCAGGTGGGGTGCGACTGGCGCGGAGGGCCGGGGTGGGGTCAGCGCAGCCGGCGGGCGGTGAACCGGGTGGGCGGGTCGGCGATGGCGTCCTGGGCGGCGACGAGTTGGAGTTCGCGGGTGCCGGCGGCGAGGGTCGCCTCGAGCACCGCGAAGATCGAGTTGGTGGTGTGTTCCAGCGCGGTCGCGGGTGAGCCGGTGGTGGCGAGGTGGGCCAGGTAGAGGGCGGCGGTCACGTCGCCGCCGCCGTTGGGGTTGATCGGCAGCAGCGGGGTGGTGACGGCCCAGGCGCCGTCGGCGCAGACGGCGACGACCTCCAGGTGGCCGGCGGGCAGGTCGCCGTGCAGGACGCTGGTGACCAGGACGTGTTCGGGGCCGGTGGCGCGGACGGTGTCGACGGCGGTGAGCAGGTCGTCGAGGGTGTCGGTGCGGCGGCCGGCGAGGAATTCCAGCTCGAACTGGTTGGGGGTGACGATGTCGGCGCGCGGGACGACGGTGTCGCGCAGGTATTCGGGGATGCCGGGGCGGACGAACATGCCGCGGCCGACGTCGCCCATGACCGGGTCGCAGCAGTAGAGCGCGGCCGGGTTGGCGGCCTTGACCTGGGCGACGGTGTCGAGGATCACCGCGCCGACGGCGGGGTCGCCCTGGTAGCCGGAGAGCACGGCGTCGGCGGTGCCGAGCACGCCGCGGTCGGCGATGCCGGCGATGACCTCGGCGACGTCGGTGGGGGCGAGCAGGGGGCCGCGCCAGGCGCCGTAGCCGGTGTGGTTGGAGAAGTGCACGGTCAGGACCGGCCAGACCTCGTGGCGCAGGCGTTGCAGGGGGAACACGGCGGCGGAGTTGCCGACGTGGCCGTAGGCGACGGACGACTGGATGGACAGGATCTTCACCGGCCCATCGTCGCATCCCGGCCGATGGTCACGCTCGGTGGTCGTCCGGTGGCGGGCGGGGGTAGCGTCGGCCGCTCGGCTCAGGGTTTCGACCGTCGGGCGCGGGGTGGGTTTGGGCTGCGCATGCGGTGGGGGCATGAAGCGAGGGGTTCTCGCCATCTGGACGGAGGGAGCAAGGATGCTTTCCGCTTTTGATCGTCGGCGCACCATTGCGCCGGCCGGGTACAGCCGGTGGCTGATCCCGCCGGCGGCGCTGGCGATCCATCTCTGCATCGGGCAGGTCTACGCGACGAGCGTGTACAAGAATTCCCTGATCGCGCACTTCGACACCGGGCAGACGGCGATCGGGGTGATCTTCAGCATCGCGATCGTGATGTTGGGTCTGTCGGCGGCGGTGGCCGGGACGTGGGTGGAGGCGAACGGGCCGCGTAAGGCGATGTTCGTCTCGGCGTGTTTCTGGGCGGCCGGGTTCCTGGTCGGCGCGCTGGGCATCGCGACCTCGCAGCTGTGGCTGCTGTATCTGGGGTACGGCGTGCTGGGCGGTATCGGCCTGGGAATCGGGTACATCTCCCCCGTCTCCACGTTGATCAAGTGGTTCCCGGACCGGCCGGGCCTGGCGACCGGCTTGGCGATCATGGGGTTCGGTGGTGGGGCGATGGTGGCCTCTCCCCTGTCCCGGCAGTTGCTGTCGTTGTTCGACTCGGGCTACGACCCGTCCGTCAGCGGGTCGACGGCGTCCGGTTCGGCGCTGGTGTGGTTGTTCGTCACGCTCGGTGTCGGCTACTTCGCGATCATGATGTTCGGCGTCTTCAACGTGCGGGTGCCGGCGGCGGACTGGCGTCCGGCCGGGTTCGACCCGTCGACGGTGGCGAAGAAGCCGATGGTGACCACCGCGAACGTGTCGGCGGCCAACGCGGTGAAGACCCGGTCGTTCTGGCTGCTGTGGGTGGTGCTGTTCTGCAACGTGACCGCGGGCATCGGCATCCTGGAGCAGGCCAGCCCGATGATCCAGGACTTCTTCCGCGACGGTGGCACCTCCTCGGTGTCGGTGGCGGCGGCCGGCGGGTTCGTGGGGCTGCTGTCGTTGTTCAACATGGCGGGCCGGTTCGTCTGGTCGTCGACGTCGGATGTGATCGGCCGGAAGCCGATCTACGTGGTGTACCTGGGTGTGGGCTTGGCGCTGTACCTGGCGCTGGCGCTGGTCGGGCAGACGGCGACGGCATTGTTCGTGCTGTTGGCCTGCGTGATCCTGTCGTTCTACGGCGGTGGGTTCGCGACCGCGCCGGCGTACCTGCGGGACCTGTTCGGCACGTTCGAGGTGGGCGCGATCCACGGTCGGCTGCTGACCGCGTGGTCGGCGGCGGGCGTGGCCGGGCCGCTGATCGTCAACGCGTTCCTCGACGCGCAGGGCGAGCCGGGTTCGTTGACCGCGTCGGCGTACCGGCCGGCGTTGTTCACGATGGTCGGGGTGCTGGCGGTAGGGCTGGTGGCGAACCTGCTGATCCGGCCGGTGCCGCAGCGGTTCCACGAGCCGGCGTCGGGCCGGGACGAGATGGCGCCTGGGCAGCCGGTGGCGGCGGAGAGGAGCGGATCGTGAACGGGCGGACCGGTGGCGGGCAGCAGGTCCGCCTGGTGGTGTCGTGGCTGTTGGTGGCCGTGTTGCTGGGTTACGGCGTGATCCAGACGCTGATGACGGCGGCGAAGCTGTTCACCGGGTGACGGTGGGCGGGCAGCGGCGGTCCGGGGTCTCCCCCGGGCCGCCGCGTCGTTGCTACAGACCGCCGGCGACCCGCAGGACCGCGCCTGTCGTGTAGGTGGCGTCGGGGCCGAGCAGGTGGGCGATCGCGCCGGCCACCTCGTCGGGCTCACCGGCGCGGCCCAGCGGGATGCGGCCGGCGGCGGTGTCCGGGCGGTCCGGTGCGCCGGAGCGGGCGTGGATGTCGGTGCGGATGATGCCGGGGGCGACCGCGTTGACCCGGATGCCGCGCGGCGCGAGTTCCTTGGCCAGGCCGACGGTGAGGGTGTCGGTGGCGGCCTTCACGGCGGCGTAGTGGATGTACTCGCCGGGGCTGCCGAGGGTGGCCGCGGCGGAGGAGACGTTGACGATCGCGCCGCCGCCTGTCATCCGGCTGGCGGCCTGCTGGGCGCAGAGGATGTAGCCGACGAGGTTGACGTCGACGACCTCGCGCAGGTCGTCGGCGCGCAGGTCGGTGAAGGGGCCGATCGGGCTGGTGACGCCGGCGTTGTTGACCAGGCCGGTGAGCGGGCCGAGTTGGTCGGCGGCGGCGAACAGCCGGCGTACCTGGTCGGGGTCGCGGGTGTCGGCGGCGACGGTGACGGCGCGGCGCCCGGTGGCGCGCACGTCGGCGGCGACCGTCGCGGCGGTGTCGTGGTCGGCGCGGTAGCCGATGATCAGGTCGTGTCCGTCGGCGGCGAGTCGGCGCGCGGTGGCCGCGCCGATGCCGCGCCCACCCCCGGTGATGATGGTGACGGAGGTCAATGCGTTCTCCTCTGCCCTGGTGGTGGGGGCGACGTTACCGTGGGCGGGACCACCGGGGACGGAGAGGACGGTCACATGGGGCGGGCGTTGGTGCTGGGCGGCGGCGGGGTGACCGGGGTCGCCTGGGAGCTGGGGTTGCTGGCCGGGCTGGCTGAGCGGGGGGTGCCGCTGGACGAGGCGGACCTGGTGGTGGGCACGTCGGCCGGTTCGGTGGTCGGTGCGCAGGTCTGTTCCGGGGTGCCGCTGTCCGAGTGGTACGCGGCGCAGCTGCGTCCGCCGCGCGACGAGGTGCCGGCCCGGCTCGGTCTGGGGGTGCTGGCCCGGTGGGCGTGGGCCGGGGCGCGGGGTCGGGACGCGGCGCGGGCCCGGGCGCGGGTGGGCGCGTTGGCGTTGGCGGCGCGTACCCCGTCGGAGGAGTCCCGGCGGGCGGTGATCGCGGCGCGGCTGCCGGCGCGGGAGTGGCCGGCGCGGCGGCTGCTGGTCACCGCCGTCGACGCGGCCTCGGGTGGGTTCGTGGTCTTCGACGCCGACAGCGGGGTGTCGCTCGTCGACGCGGTCGGGGCGAGTTGCGCGGTGCCCGGGGTGTGGCCGCCGGTGACTGTCGACGGCCGGCGTTACGTCGACGGCGGGGTGCGGTCGCCGGTGAACGCGGACCTGGCCGCCGGGGCTGCTCAGGTGGTGGTGTTGGCGCCGACGAGCGCCGCGGTCGGGCCGATGCCGCGGCTGGCGGCGCAGGTGTCGGCGTTGCGGTCGGCGGGGGCGCGGGTGGCGGTGGTGGCGCCGGACCGGGCGGCGCGCGCGGCGATCGGTCGTAACGTGCTGGACCCGACGCGGCGGGCGGCGTCGGCGCGGGCCGGGTTCGCGCAGGCCGCGACCGTGGCCGATGAGGTGGCGGCGGTCTGGGCGTGATCGCCTAGGCTCACCGGGTCGGCGGCGAGGCGTGGGAGGTACGCGGTGGGTGTCAGTGTCGGTGACCTGGTCGAGGACTTCACGCTGCCGGATCAGACGGGCACGCCGCGGCGGCTGTCGGAGTTCCTGGCCGCCGGGCCGGCGGTGGTGTTCTTCTACCCGGCGGCGATGACCCGGGGCTGCACGGCGGAGAGCTGTCACTTCCGGGACCTGGCTGCGGAGTTCGCGGCGTTGGGCGCGTCCCGGGTCGGGATCAGCCGGGATCCGGTGGATCGGCAGGCGGAGTTCGCCGCCCGGCACGGGTTCGACTATCCGCTGCTGTCCGACGTCGACGGGGCGGTGGCGGCGGCGTTCGGGGTGCGGCGGCGGTTGCCGTTGGGTGCGTTGAGCACCCGGCGGATGACGTTCGTGATCGGCGCGGACCGGCGGGTGCTGGCCGTGGTGCACAGCGAGATGAGCATGAACGAGCACGCCGACGCGGCATTGCGCGCGCTCGGGGGCTGATCTTCGTGTTGTCGCAGCCGGCTGGTATCAAGGTGCGTCACACAGGTGTACGGAAGAGGGCGTGATGGCGGTCCAGGGTTTGTCCACTGACGAGGTACAGCAGATCCGCGAGTCGTTGGCGGCGGGCCGCAAGCCACGGGTGGTGTTCACCGAGGCGGCCGGTCAGATGGCCGGGCAGCTCGGGCAGGTGGTGGAGTTGACCGACCCGGCGGTGTCGGAGGAGTTCGTGGTGGTGCGGTTCGGCCGCGACGAGTTGCCCTTCTCCCCCGCCGACGTGGCGGTCGCGCCCAAGGGCGCCGGGCGGCGGCCCGCCGCCGTCGAGGCGAAACCGGAGCCGGAGCAGCCGCCCGCGGCGGCGGAGCCGGAGTTCGTGCTGGACACGCCGCGGGTGCCGGCGCCGCGCCAGGAACAGAAGGCGCAGGAGCAGCAGCCGGCGGAGCCGAAGCCGGCGAAGCGGGCGGTCAAGGCCGTGAAGCCGAAGACCCCGCCCGGGTTGACGGTGACGTTGGCGTACGGCGAGGGCGAGTGGACGGTCGCCGCGCAGCAGGGCGCGAAGGCGCTGGCCCGGCCGTACGTGGTGAAGCCGGCCGAGGCGTTGCGGATGGTGGCGCTGGTGGACGTGCCGGGGGTGCAGGAGGCGGTGGAGCAGATCCTGGCCGCCGAGCGGGCCGAGGCGGAGCAGCAGGCGGAGAAGTTACGCGCCGAGTTGGCCGAGATCGAGGCGCGGCTGGCGGAGCTGCGCGAGGCCCGCTGAGCGGACGGCCGGTCAGGAGCGGGGGGCGCCCGCCGGGTCCGGCTGGCCGTCGCCGGCCGGCGCGGGCTCGGCGGGCGCGCCCGGCGCGTCGACCGCCGAGTCGGTGGGCGTGGTCGGCGTCGGCGTGGGCTCCCGGCGGGCGGCGGCGCGGTCGCGCAGCGCCGTCGTGGCCGCCTCGACGGTGGCGGCCACGAGCAGGATCAGCCCGACGCGCAGCAGCACCGCCTCCTGGATGCCGAAGCGGGCATACTCGCCGGCGGTGAACAGTGTGCCGGCCACCGCGCTGGCGGTGCTGGCGGCCACGAGCAGGCCACCGGCGGCGGCGCTCCAGCGGGCCCGCCGGAACCCGCGGGTGAGCGCGCCGACGGCGGCGGCGAGCACGACGATCAGGCCGGTCACCGGGAGTACCCGGTCGGGGTCGGGGAAGAAGACCCGCTCGGGGAAGGTCGGCAGGGCCGCCACCGGGTCGGCGTAGCGGCCGGTGGTGCCGCCGAGCAGCGTGGGCAGCACCTCGCCGGTGGTGGCGGCGGCGTGCCGCGGGTGGGTCAGGGCGTACCGGTAGGCGACGGTGTCCTTCTCCCGTGCGGTCCAGTCGACCAGGTCGGGGCAGCCGCGCCAGGCGGCGATGAACTCGGTCATCTGCCACGGCGTGCCGGCGGCGATCTGTTCGGCCGGGGCGCAGCGGGGCATGCCCAGGTCTCGGCGGTAGGCGCGGGCGACCGGCGGGTCGTTGAGGATCTGGAAGCGCAGGCGGTACAGGAACGTCGCCTCGGACAGGCTCAGCCCGGAGTACCAGGCCCGGTAGCTCTCGTCGGTGGGGTGGACGGTGGCGGTGTTCCAGGCGAGGCCGCCGAGCAGGACGGCCACGGCCACGAGCGCGGCCCGGCGGGGGCGGCGCAGCAGGGCGTAGCCGGTGAGCACGACGAGCAGCAGCAGCACGTACGGCAGTACGTCCTGGCGGGTGAAGGTCCACCAGAGGGTGGTCAGGACCAGCGCGCCCAGCGCCACCCGGGACCGGGTACGTACCCAGATGGCGAGTAGGGCCAGCGCGGCGACGCCGAGGCTGATGGACAGCGACTCGGACAGCACGGCGTGGTCCCAGGGGTAGACCGACCGGGTCAGGGCCAGGCCGACCAGCGCCGCGGCGGCGGCGAGGCGGGCGGGCAGGGTGCGCAGCAGCAGCCAGGTGGCGCCGATCAGCAGCGACCAGGCCAGGGTGCTGATGCCCCATTGGACGGTCGTGCCGGCACGGTCGGAGCCGGCGAGGGCGTAGAGCAGCGGCACGCCCCAGGGCCGGGGTGCGTGGCCGGTGAACGACAGCAGGTCGATGGTGTTGCCGGGCCGGTCGGCGTAGGAGGTGCTGTCGACGGAGGTGTAGACGGTGAAGCGGGTCAGGATGAGCAGCCGGGCGGCCAGGTAGACGGTGAGCAGGACGGCCAGCGGCAGGTGCGCGGGCCGGGGCCGCCACCGGCGCGGCGAGGAGGGTGACGTCGGCGTGTCGACGGCCGCTGACGGCATGCGGTGTCCTCGGGGGGCGGCGGGATCGTGGTCGGCGGGAAGCATAGCCGCCGCCCGCGGGGGTCGGAGCCCCGCGGGCGGCGGTGACGCTCAGTGCTGCGGGATGTTGGCCACGCCGATCCGCCTGCGGAACACCCAGTACGTCCAGCCCTGGTAGGCCAGCACGATCGGGGTGAACACCACCGCCACCCACGTCATGATCTTCAGGGTGTAGGGGGTGGACGCGGCGTTGGTGGCCGTCAGCGTGCCGGCCGGGTTGAGCGTGGACGGCAGCACGTTCGGGAACAGGGCGGCGAACAGCGTCGCCACGGCCAGGGCGATGGCCACCGCGGTGCCGGTGAACGCCCAGCCCTCCCGGCGTACCCTCGCCGCGGCCAGGCCGCCGAGCAGGGCGAGGGCGGCGCCGGCGGCGAGCACGACGGCGGCGGCGCTGGCGCGGATGGTCAGTGACCAGCCGAGGAACGCCACCGCGGCGACGGCGGTGCCGGCGCCGAGCTTGACGGCGAGGGCGCCGGCGCGGTGGCGGATGTCGCCGGTGGTCTTGAGCGCGAGGAACACCGCGCCGTGGGTTCCGAACAGGCCGAGGGTGGTCAGGCCGCCGAGCAGCGCGTACGGGTGCAGCAGGTCGAGCAGGCCGCCGGCGTACTCGTGGTCGGCGGCAAGGGGTACGCCGCGGAAGATGTTGGCGAACGCGACGCCCCACAGCACTGCCGGCACCGCCGAGCCCCAGAAGATGGCCCGGTCCCAGCGGCGTTTCCAGGCCGCCTCGGGGCGCTTGTGCCGGTATTCGAAGGCGACGCCGCGGGCGATCAGGGCGAGGAGGATGAGCAGCAGCGGCAGGTAGAAGCCGGAGAACAGGGTGGCGTACCACTCGGGGAAGGCGGCGAACATGGCGCCGCCAGCGGTGATCAGCCAGACCTCGTTGCCGTCCCAGACCGGGCCGATGGTGTTGATCAGGACGCGGCGTTGCCGGTCGTCGCGGCCGAGCACGGGCAGCAGCATCCCGACGCCGAAGTCGAAGCCTTCGAGGATGAAGTAGCCGGTGAAGAGCACGGCGACGAGGAGAAACCAGACGGTGGTCAGTTCCACGGTGGGCTCCGGGTCAGTAGGCGAACGCGAGCGGGCGCTGCGCGTCGTCGGTGTCGTCGTCGGTGGGTTGGTCGGTGACGTCGGGTACGCCGGCGCGGGCGTAGCGGACGAGCAGCTTGAACTCGATCACCGCGAGGGTGGCGTAGATGAGGGTGAAGGCGGTGAAGGAGGTGAGCACCTCGGTCAGGGAGACGCTGCGGGACACGCCGTTGCGGGTGAGCATCTCGCCGAAGACGATCCAGGGTTGGCGGCCCATCTCGGTGAAGATCCAGCCGAAGGAGTTGGCGAGCAGCGGCAGCACCGGCATGACCAGGCCGGCGCGCAGCAGCCACCGGTTGGTCGGGGTGCGGCCCCGGCGTTGGCTCCAGAGGACCAGCAGGGCGATCGCGGCGGCGGCCAGGCCGAAGCCGATCATGAAGCGGAAGCTCCAGTAGGTGACCGGGATGATCGGGGCGTAGGTGCCGGGGCCGTACTGGCTGGCGTACTGGGCCTGGAGGTCGTTGATGCCCTGCACGGTGCCGTGCGGGTCGCCGGTGCCGAGGAACGACAGCAGGTACGGGATCTTGACGGCGAGGATCTCGCGGCTGCCGTCGAGGCTGCCGACGGTGAGCACGGAGAACGAGGCGGGGCTCTCGGTGGTGTAGAGGCCCTCGGCGGCGGCCATCTTCATCGGCTGCACCTCGGTCATGATTTTGCCTTGGATGTCGCCGGTGAGCACCACGAGCGCCGAGGAGACCAGCACCACCCAGGAGCCGAACTTCGTGGCGAAGCGGTAGGCGCCGGTGTCGGCGCTGTCGCGGTTGCGCATCACGTGCCACAGTCCGACGGTGACCACGAGGGACCCGGCGACCAGGAACGACCCGGCGAGGGTGTGCGGGAAGGTGATCAGGGCGACCTTGTTGGTGAGCACGGCGGGGAAGTCGGTGAGTTCGGCGCGTCCGCTGTCGGGGTTGATCCGGAAGCCGACCGGGTTCTGCATGAACGAGTTCGCGGCGAGGATGAAGTAGGCCGACAGGTTGGTGCCGATCGCGGCGGCCCAGATCGCGGCGAGGTGCAGTCGCTTGGGCAGCCGGTCCCAGCCGAAGATCCACAGGCCGATGAACGTGGACTCCAGGAAGAACGCGACGAGCGCCTCGATGGCCAGGGGCGCGCCGAAGATGTCGCCGACGAAGCGGGAGTAGTCGCTCCAGTTCATGCCGAACTGGAACTCCTGCACGATGCCGGTGACCACGCCCATCGCGAAGTTGATCAGGAACAGTTTGCCGTAGAACCTGGTGAGCTTGAGGTAGCGCTCGTTGCCGGTGCGGTGCCACATCGTCTGGAGGATGGCGACGAGCACGGACAGGCCGATGGTCAGCGGCACGAACAGGAAGTGGTAGACGGTGGTGACACCGAACTGCCAGCGGGCGACGTCCAACGCGTCCACCTGAAACCCCCAGCCTTCTTACTACGAGACGTAGTAAATACTACTCGCCGTCGTAGAGAAAAGGTGAGGGCCACCCGGCCCGAACCGACCCGGGACCAATGACCCTGATCACCTTGCCGCAGGGCCCGTCGTGCGACCATCCACCACTGATGGACACCTCCCCCTGGCGCGCGCCGCTGCTGTGGCGCGGCGCGCAGACGCTCGCCCGCGCCCTCGTCGCGCTGATCGGCCGGCTCGAGGTCACCGGCGACGTGCCCGAGGAGCTGCGGCGCGGGCCGCTGATCCTGGCGGCCAACCACATCAGCCCGTTCGACCCGGTGGTGCTCGCCGCCGCCTGCCGGGTCCGGCGCGTCGCGCCGCGCATCATGGCCACCGCCGGGCTGTTCCGGGCCCCGGTGATCGGGCCGCTGATGCGCCGCGCCGGGCACATCCGCGTCGACCGCGGCACCACCGCCGTGCACCGCTCGCTGGAGGTCGCCGCCGAGGCGGTGGCCGGCGGCTCGGTGGTGCTCGTCTACCCCGAGGGCCGCATCGGGCTCGACCCCGGCATGTGGCCCGAACGGGGCAAGACCGGCGCGGCCCGGCTCGCTTTCGCCAGCGGCGCCGCCGTCGTCCCGGTCGCCCAGTGGGGCTCGCACGAGGTGCTGCCCTACCGCGCCCCGAAGGGGATGCTGCGCGGCCTGGCCCGCGCGCTGCGCCGCCGGCCGGTCATCAGAGTGCACTTCGGCGCCCCGGTGGCCCTGGCCGACCTGCGCCACGACGCGCCGGGCGCGGCCCGCCACGCCACCGACCGGATCATCGACGCGATCACCGAAGACCTGGTCCCGCTGCGCCCGCACGAGCCCGACCTGCCCCGGCACGTCGACCCCGGCCGACCGAGCGACCCCAGCCGCGCGCACCGCCGCCACCGCGCGGGCTGAACCGGGCTCAGCCGGCGGCGCGCAGCCGGTCGTCGAGGGCGGCCAGGTCCGGCACGAACCACACCTGGTCGTGCCGGTTGGACTCGGCGACGAGTGCCCGCAGCGCGCCGCTTTCGGCCAGGTGCGCGGAGATGTCACCGACCACCGCCAGGCGCAGCCGGTAGGTGACGAACTTCTGCATGACCTCCCCGGCGAAGCGGGTGCCCAGCGCGAAGAAGCGCGGGTCGAGCCGCTGCGCCGGCACCGCCACCACGCTCGCGCCGGCGAACGCCGCGCCGATCAGGTCCAGCGCGTCGGCCTCGGTGGCGATCGGCGGGCCGGCCGGGTCGCAGAGCAGCACCGTGACCCCGGCGCGCTCGACCAGCTCGTCAGCCACGGTCGGCCTCCTCCCCCGTGCGCGGGCCGTGGCCGCCGTCGAGCAGGCCGTTGTCGCCGTCGAGCACCGCGTCGAGCAGGCGCAGCAGGTCGGCGGTGGCGGCCAGATCGCCCAGGATCACCAACTTCATACGCTGACGCTCCTCGTCGTGCACGGTCTGCACCCGCAGTGGACGGTCCGGGTCGGGGTGGGTGTTGACGCCGGCCAGCACCAGCGTGGCCAGGCGGTCGGCGGCGGCCCGGTCGACGCCGTCGAGCGCGACGATGCTCGACACCTCCGCCGCCGAAGGCGTGGCTGTCGCCGGCCGGCCGGTCAGCGCGTCCAGGTCGGCGCGGGCGATCCGGTACTGCTTGCCGATGCGCACCGCGCGCAGCCGGCCGGCGCGGATGTAGCCGCGCACGGTGCGCACGTGCAGCCCGAGCAGCGCCGCGACCTGCTCCACCGAGTACATGTCGTTACCCATCGCACCCTAAGATAGCGGAACAGGGAACGATAGGGAATTTCGTCGGCCGGCCATCCGGGCGTCATCTCCGGCCGGCATACTGCCGGCGTGCAGCCTCGTCACGGCTATCTCGACGCGCCCGCGCCGCTGGCCTTCGCCCACCGCGGGGGTGCCGCCGACGGCGACGAGAACACCGCCGCCGCGTTCGCCCGCGCGGTCGCCCTGGGCTACCGGTACGTCGAGACCGACGTGCACGCCACCGCAGACGGAGTGCCCGTGGTGTTCCACGACCCGACGCTGCGCCGGGTCACCGGCGAGAACGGCCGCATCGCCGACCTGCGCTTCGCCGACCTCGCCTCGGTACGCGTCGGCGGCGCCGCCGTGGTGCCCCGCCTCGACGACGTCCTCGGCGCCTGGCCGCAGGTCCGGTTCAACGTCGACGTCAAGGCCGACGGCGGGGTGGAACCCACCGTCGCCGCGGTCGAGCGCGCCGGCGCCGGCGACCGGGTGCTGCTGGCCTCGTTCAGCGACGCCCGGCTGACCCGGCTGCGCGCGCTGGCCGGGCCGACGGTCGCCACCGGCCTCGGCATGCGCGGCGTGGCCCGGCTGCGGATGGCGTCCCTGCACGGGCGGGCGCTGCGGCTGCCGCCGTCCGTGGTCGCCGCCCAGGTGCCGGTCTCCTACGGGCGGATCCCGGTGGTCGACCGGCGGTTGATCGCCTACTGCCACCGGATCGGGTTGCAGGTGCACGTCTGGACGATCGACGAACCCACCCAGATGCACCACTTACTTGACCTCGGGGTGGATGGCATCATGACCGATCACGTCGGCGTGCTCCGCGACGTCTACCGCAGTCGCGGCCACTGGGCCGCCTGAGCCCCCGAGGACCGCCCCGATGGCCGATCCGGTCACCCCCGTCGTCGTCGACCCCGCCCCACCGGGCAGCACCCGCCGCGAACGCACCGGCTGGTACTTCTACGACTGGGCGAACTCCGCGTTCCAGACCACCGTCATCACGGTCTTCCTCGGGCCGTTCCTGACCACCGTCACCGAACTGGCCGCCGGCTGCGAGCTGGGCGCCGACAGGTGCGACGGCGTGGTGCACCCGCTGGGCATCCGCGTCGCCGCCGGCTCCTACTACCCGTACCTGATCTCGCTGTCGGTCTTCCTCACCGTGTTCGTGCTGCCCGTGGTCGGCGCGATCGCCGACCGGTCGGCGCACAAGAAGCGGCTGCTCGCCGCCGCCGCGTTCACCGGCGCCGGGGCGACCATCGCGTTCGCGTTCGTCACCGGCGAGCGTTACCTGCTCGGCGGCGCGTTGTTCCTGGTCGCGAACATCTCCTTCGGCGCCGCCGTGGTGGTCTACAACTCGTTCCTGCCGCAGCTCGGCGGCCCGGACGACCGCGACGGCATCTCCAGCCGCGGCTGGGCCATCGGCTACCTCGGCGGCGGGGTGCTGCTCGCGCTCAACCTGGTCGCGGTCACGATGCTCAGCGAGGACGGCAACGCGCAGCGCACCCTCGACCTGGCCCGCTGGTCGATCGTGTCGGCCGGCGTGTGGTGGGCCGCGTTCACCCTGCTGCCGCTGCGCTGGCTGCGTGAACACCCCACCGCCGCCGCCCGCCACGGCGGCGGTGGGGTGCTCACCGACGGGTTCCGGCAACTCGGGCACACCCTGCGCGAGATCAAGACGTACCCGCTGACGCTGTTCTTCCTGCTCGCCTTCCTGGTCTTCAACGACGGCATCCAGACCGTCATCACCCTGGCCAGCCAGTACGGCACCGAGGAGCTGCGGCTGGAACAGGGCACGCTGATCGTGACCATCCTGCTGGTGCAGTTCCTCGCCTTCGGCGGCGCGCTCGCCCTGGGTGCCCTGGCCAAGCGCATCGGCGCCTGGAAGACCGTGCTGCTGTCGCTGGTGCTCTGGACCGGCGTGATCATCGCCGCGTTCCGGCTGCCCGCCGAGGCCCCGGTGCCGTTCATGATCCTCGGCGGCTGCATCGGCCTGGTCCTCGGCGGCAGCCAGGCGCTGAGCCGGTCGCTGTTCAGCCAGCTCATCCCCGCCGGCAAGGAAGGCGAGTACTACGGCTTCTACGAGATCAGCGACAAGGGCACGAGCTGGCTCGGCCCACTCGCGTTCGGCCTGGTCTTCCAGCTGACCTCGTCCTACCGGGTCGGCCTGGTCTCCCTGCTGATCTTCTTCGTGGTCGGCTTCGCGCTGCTGGCCGCCGTGCCGATGCGCCGGGCCATCGTCGCCGCCGGCAACACCCCGCCCCGGGTGCTCTGAGACGCACCCCGCGGTGGATCATCGCGGACCGGATGCAGCGGCGTCGATCGGCTAGGCTGCCCCGACGTGACCGACGACGCCGCTGCCGCCCCGACCTGCCTGGCCCGCCCCCTGCCGGGGCCCGGCGACGACCGCGCCGGCGGCTGCGCCGCCGCCCGCGGCGTCGACGGCCGGCCGTTGCACGCCGCCGCGCTGAAGTTCTTCTGGGGGCCGATGGACTGCGGCAAGTCCACCATGGCGTTGCAGATGAACTACAACCACGCCCGGCAGGGCCGCCGGGGCCTGGTAACCACCCGCATCGACCGGTCGCTGGGCCCGCAGGTCACCACCCGCATCGGCCTGGCCCACGAGGCCATCGAGGTCACCGACGGCCTCGACCTGCGCGACCTGGTCCGCGCCGCCTGGGCCGAGGGGGTACGCGTGGACTACCTGATCTGCGACGAGGCGTCCTTCTACGACCTGGAGCACATCGAGCAGATGGCCGAACTGGTCGACAGGTTCGACGTCGACGTCTACGCCTTCGGCCTGGCCACCGACTTCCGCTCCTGCCTCTTCCCGGCCGCGCAGCGACTGTTCGAACTGGCCGACGAGGTGGCCCGCATCCAGGTCGAGGTGCTGTGCTGGTGCGGCCGGGAGGGCCTGCTCAACGCCCGGGTGGTGCAGGGCCGGGTGGTCCGCGAAGGCGCGCAGGTCGTCATCGGCGACACCGTCGACACCGCGGACGTGCGCTACCAGGTGCTGTGCCGGCGGCACTACCGCTCCGGCGACCTCGGCCCCCGCGCCTGAGCCGCTAGAACGGGTCCCCGCACACCCGCCACGTCCCGTCCTCCGACACCACCGGCAACTCGCGTTCCTCGCTGCCGCCGCCGTCGCGGTTGAGCCGCACCACCACCGTGGCGCGCGGCCGGCCGGCGCGGGTCGTCACCGACACGTCGACGATCTCGTAGCCGCTGACCAGCGGCGGGGTCCGCACCCAACTGCCGAACCCGGCCCGGCTCCACCGGCTACGCGCGTCGCGGCACAGCCGCCCGTACGCCCGGTCGGTGTCGCCGGCCGCGACGTCGCGGAAGAACCCGTCCGCGGTCTCCCGCACCGGCCCGCCGGCCTGCAACACCACCTGCGCGTTCCACACCGCGAGGCCGGCCACGCCGATCAGGCAGGTGCCCAGCCCGAGGCCGGCGGCCAGCGCACCGGCGCGCAGCGGCTGGCGACGCCGGGCCGGTCGGTGCCACACCTGCTCCCTGCCCATCACCACCGACGGTAGGCAACCGGTGGGCGGCCCGCAGCCGGTTGCGCCCGGCCCGCCCCTCCGCCCCGATCCGCCGGACGTACCTGACAGGAGATGGCAGGTAGGGTCGGCAGACTGCCCGCCATGACGACACACGCCGACCTCGCGATGGTCAACCTGGACAGCTCCGACCCGGCCGCGCACGCCGCCTTCTACGCCCACGCCCTCGGCTGGGAGATCACCCACAGCCAGGCCGAGTACGCCATGATCGTCTCCGGCGGCACCTCGATCGGTTTCGGCCTGGTGCCCGGCTGGACACCCCCGGTCTGGCCGGACGAGACCGGCGCCAAGCGCTACCACCTCGACCTCGTCGTCGACGACGTGGCGCTGGCCGAGAAGGACCTGCTGGCCGTCGGCGCGACGCGACCCGAGTTCCAGCCGGGCGGCGTGGGCTGGACCGTGCTGCTCGACCCGATCGGGCAGCCGTTCTGCCTGTGCCCCCGCCGCAAGGACTGATCCGGCGCGGCGGGCCGCGGCCCGCCGGCGCTGCCGTCCAGGCGTGTCCAACCCTGTCCAGCCGTGTCCATGATCGGCCCTCCCGAACGTGCGCAGGGCCCAGGGTCACGGTACGCAGAGGCGCTGCGACAGGTGGCGCCGCAAAGGGAGGACCGCACAGATGAAGGTTTGGTCGACCGGATCACGACGGGCCCTTCGGGCCCTGGCGATCGCCTCAATCGTGGTGCCCGTGCTGGTCGTCGGGCCGGGAGCCGACGCGGCCGAACGCGACGCGGTGGCCGACGCGCCCGGCGCCGCCGCCGGGATCACCGGCTTCACCCCGACGGTCACCGCTGACGCGACCCGGGCCGCCGAGGCGGCGGCGGGACAGCGGCTGTCGCGCGACGCGGTGCTGGCCGCGTACTGGACCCCGGCGCGGATGCGCGCCGCGCGCCCGGTCGAGGAGTCCGAGCAGTACCGGCGCGCCCTGACGGTGCCGCAGGCCGGCCTCAAGTCCGCGCCCGCGCCGCGCAACAGCGGCCAGGAGCTGATCGTCCCGCCCGCTCGCGGCGCCACCACCGGGGGTATGACGACCCAGGCGACCGACCCCAACCTGCCGACCAGCCACCCGACCGCGTTCACGGCCGGCAAGGTCTTCTTCACCATGGACGGCAAGAACTACGTCTGCTCGGGCACGATCGTGAACACGGCCGCCGGCAACGAGGTCTGGACCGCCGGCCACTGCATCCACGGCGGCCGGGGCGGCACCCTGGCCTCGAACTGGACCTTCGTCCCGGCGTACAACGGCGATGCGGCCAACCCGCGTCCGCTCGGCACCTGGACCGCGACGGGGCTGTGGACCATGACGGCGTGGATCAACGACTCGAACTTCGCCGAGGACATGGCCGTGGCTGTCATGGGCACGCAGGGCGGCCAGCACATCAACCGGTACGGCGCGCAGGGTCTGTGGGTCAACGCCGGCGTGAACCAGTTCATGAACGCGTTCGGCTACCCGGCGGAGGCGCCGTTCAACGGCCGCCGGCTCAAGCAGTGCGCCGCGAGCTCCGTGCAGGAGAACCCGGCGGTGTGGACGCAGACCATCAAGATCACCCCGTGCAACTTCACCGGCGGGGCGAGCGGCGGCTCCTGGCTGATCAACTACGACGGGCAGTGGGGTCTGGTCAACGGCATCAACAGCCGGGCCGACCGGGCGACCTGGGTGGCGTCACCGTACTTCGACGACACCGCGCTGGTGCTGTACGACTTCACGAAGAACTTCTGACCGCCCGGCCGGAACGGGATCCCGGCTGACCGGAGCACCGGGGCGGCGGCCCTCCGCCGCCCCGGTGTCAGTCTGAGGGTTCAGCGCAGCGGACCGCGGGCGACCGCGACCCGAACTACGGCCGGGTTCGACGCTCAGCCGCGTCGGCGGGCCCGGGCCGCCCAGATCGCGTACGCCGGGTCCCGGTCCAGGTTGTGCCGGTCCCGGTCGTAGCGGCGGGTGGTGCGTGGATCGGCGTGGCCCATCGCGTCCTGCACGTCCTCCAGCGGCACCCCCTCGGAGCGGGCCGTGGTGGCGAACGCGTGCCGCAGCGAGTGCGGCGACAACCGCGCCCAGGCGGCGATCCCGGCGGTCTGCGCGAGGCGGCGCACCAGCCGGAACACGGCGTGCCGGTCCAGCCGCCCGCCGGAGGCGGTGACCAGCAGCGGACCGGTCAGCTCCGGCACCGTCACACCATGGGCGGCGGCCCGGTCGGCCAGGTAGGCGTCGAGCGCGTACGCGGTGCCCGGGGTGAGCGCGCGGCGGCGTACCTTGCCGCCCTTGCCGACGAAACGGACGCTGCGGTGCCCGCGCTCCGCGCCCAGGTCGGCCAGGTTCAGCGAGACCAACTCGCCGACCCGCAGCCCCAGGTCGGCCAGGAGCGCGACGACGGCCCGGTTCCGGGCGGCGGTCGGGCCGGTGTCGGCCTCGGCGGCGGCGAGCAGCGCGTCGACCTCGTCCGGGCTCAGCCCGACGGTGGCGGAGTGGTCCCGGTCGACCCGGGGCCGGTCGGCGGCGGCGACCGGGTTGGCCGGCACCGCCCCCAGCTTCACCAGGAAGTCGTACCAGCTCGACAGCGCGGACAGCCGGCGGGCCACGGTGGCCGGGGTGAGCGGGCGGCCGTCCCGCCCGCTCGGGGTGGACTCCAGGTCCCGGCCGTACGCGTTGACGTCGAGGAAGGTGACCCGCAGCGGCTCCAACCCGCGCTCGGCGCACCAGCGCAACCAACCGGTGACGTCCCGCCGGTACGCGTCGCGGGTGTGCTCGGACAGGCGGCGGTTGCGCAGCCACGCCTCGGTGAAGTCGGCCGGGCCACCGGGCAGGGCAGGACGCGCGCGGGGAAGCACCTCGGGACGCAGCATGTGAGAAAGGTTCTCAGTCGGCGGCGCGTTTCGCGACGAGGCGCGCCGCCGACCGGATTCCCGGCACGGGTTACCGTCACCGGATGCGCGCCAGCCGGCTGGTCTCCCTCCTGCTGCTCCTGCAGACCCGGGGGCGGATGACCGCCCAGGAACTCGCCGACGCCCTGGAGGTGTCGGTGCGGACCGTCTACCGCGACGTCGAGTCCCTCGGCGCCGCCGGCGTCCCGGTGTACGCCGACCGCGGCCCGGCCGGCGGCTACCGACTGGTGGAGGGCTACCGGACCCGCCTCACCGGGCTCACCGGCCCGGAGGCCGAGGCGCTGTTCCTCACCGGACTGCCCGGCCCCGCCGCGGAACTGGGCCTGGCGTCCGTGGTGGCCGCCGCCGAGTTGAAAATGCGCGCGGCGCTACCGGACGACCTGGCCGACCGCAGCGGCCGGATCCGGCAGCGGTTCCACCTGGACGCACCCGGCTGGTTCCGTCACCCGGAGGCCACCCCGCACCTGGCCACGCTCGCCGGCGCGGTGTGGGACGACCGGTGGGTGCGGCTGCGCTACCGGCGCTGGCGCGCCCCACGGGAGGTCACCCGGCTGGTCGCCCCGCTGGGCGTGGTACTCAAAGCCGGACGGTGGTATCTGGTCGCCCGGTGCGCGGATCAGCTGCGCACCTACCGGGTCGGCGCGGTGCTCGACGCGGCGGTCACCGACGAGCGGTACGAGCGGCCGGACGGGTTCGACCTGGCCGCCTACTGGCGGGAGTGGACCGCCCGGTACGAACGCGACGTCTACCGCGACCAGGCGCGGATCCGGCTCACCGCCGCCGCGCTGGAGTTCATGCCGTACGTCTTCCCGCCGGAGATGAGCCGGGCGGCGCGGACGGCGGCCGGCGAACCCGGACCGGACGGCTGGTTGGAGACCACCGTGCCGATCGAGTCGGTGCGTCACGCCCACGCCGAGCTGCTCAAGCTCGGCGCCGAGGTGGAGGTGCTGGCCCCGGCGGAACTGCGCGACCGGTTCACCGCGACCGCGCGGGCGCTGACCCGGCTCTATCCGGCCGACGCCGGCGCGGGGGCGGCCGGCGCTCCGGCGTCCCCCGCGTCGGCGTGAGGCGCTCACGCGGTGGTGAGCTGCCGGTGGCCGTTGCTCTCGGCGGGCGCGGTGACCGTGATGCGCCGCGGCTTGGCGCGCTCGGCGATCGGGATGCGCAGCGTCAGCACGCCGTTGTCGTAGCCGGCCTCCAGCCGGTCGGTGTCCAGCGTGTCGCCCAGGAACAGCTGCCGGGTGAACGTGCCCATCGGCCGCTCGGCGGCGACCAGCTCGACCTTGTCGCCGGTGGGGCGGCGTCGCTCGGCGCGGACGGTCAGCACGTTGCGTTCGACGGTGCAGTCGATGCTGTCCGGATCGACGCCGGGAAGGTCGAAGGCGGCGTAGAAGTGGTCGCCGTCGCGGTAGGCGTCCAGGTGCATCACGGCCGGGCGGGCGGTGGTGCCGAAGAACTGCTCGGCGATCCGGTCGATCTCACGGAACGGGTCGGTACGCATCAACATGGCCCTTGCCTCCTCGGTTCTCCTGATCCAAGGTCTCGTGTTGAGTCGAGGTGACTCAACTTCCGGTTTCTGTTTTAGCGCGGCGTCGCCACGCCGTCAAGCCGTCGATCCCGCGGCGGCCTTCCCGCCGCGGCGAGGGCGGTGGCCGGTCACGGACCGGTCCGCCAGTAGACACCGTGCTCGCGGCTGAGCAGCATGTCGTCGATCAGGTAGCGGCGCAGCGTCACGTGATCGGCCTCGCCGCCGGCGCACCAGGGACGCAACACGTCGTCCACCGCCCGCTCCGGGTAGCGCCGCCCCACCTCGAAGCTGCGCGCGGTGATGTGTTCCAGCAGCACCCGGCGGCGCCCGCGCTGCGCCGGCAACCGGGTCAGCGCGCCGTCGCGCAGGAACGTGCGCAGGATCGTCTCGCGCGGGTCGGCCGCCGGTGCCGCCGGCGCCGCCGCGCCGGCCCGGGCGAACTCGCGCAACCGGTCACCGTCGACCCGCAGCCCGGGGGCGTCGTCGACCAGCACGCCCGCGTCGGTGAGCCGACGCACGGCGGTGGCGGCGTCGCGGGCGGACAGGCCGGTGCGGGCCACCACGTCGGGCACGTCCCGGGCGCCGAGCGCGATCGCGGCGAACGCGACGCGGCGACGCTCGTCGGCGAGCGCCCCCGCCAGAGCTTGAGCGGTCATGACCGGCAGCCTGCCACCGGCCCCCGGAGACGGCCAGGCGTTTTCCGTCCGGGCGCCCGGCGGCCAGGCCCGGACGGTGGCGGGCTCAGGCCGGGACCGTGGCGGGCTCAGGCCGGGACCGTGGCGGGGTCAGGCCGGGACGGTGGCGTCGAAGTCGACGTCGGCGGTGTCGACCGTGCCGGCGGTGCGACCCGGGGCGCTCTGGAAACCCCAGTAGAGGTTGGTGTGCGCGATGACCTGCGCCGGCGGCGGTGCGCCGTAGGCGGACAGGTCCTCGGTGGTGTGCGCGTCGGCGACCAGGGTGACGTCGTAACCCCGGGTGAACGCCCCGTGCAACGTCGAACGGACGCAGGCGTCGGTCTGTGCACCGGTCACGATCAGCCGACCCACGCGCGCGGCGGCGAGCACCTGCTCCAGGTCGGTGCCCTCGAACGAGTCGCCGTAGGTCTTGTGCACCAGCGGCTCGCCGTCGCGGCGCGTCAACTCCGGCACGATCTGCCACGGCTCGCTGTCGGCGGGCAGATGCTCGGCGCGGTGCTGCACCCAGACGACCGGCACGCCGGCGACGCGGGCCCGGTCGACCAGGGCGGCGATGTTGGCGACCACCCGGTCGCGGTCGTGGGCGTCGCCCACCACGCCGTTCTGCACGTCGATGACCACCAGTGCGGTGTGCGGACGGTCGGTGAGCGTGGTCATCGCGAGGCTCCTTCGGCGGCTGTCGTCCGGGCGAACCTAACCGGAGCCCCCGACACTTCCCGGCCGGCTCCGACGCGCTCGCCGGGGCCGGTCACAGGAACCGGTGCATGACGTGCAGTCCCACCCGACCGCGCGTCGGGTGGGCGAACGACTCCGGCACGGTGCCGATCACGGTGAACCCCAACCGCAGGTAGAGCGCCACGGCCGCGGTGTTGGTCTCCGCCACGGCGTTGAACTGCATCGCGGCGAAACCCGCCCGGCGGGTCCAGTCCAGCGCGTCCTCGCACAGCGCCCGGCCGACGCCCCGGCCGCGGGCGGCGGCGGAGACCATGAAGCTCGCCGTCGCCACGTGCGACCCCGGCCCGGGCCGGTTGGGGCCCATCTTCGCGGTGCCGAGCACCGTGCCGTCGTCGTCCACCGCCACCGAGGTACGCCCCGGCGGGCGTTCCATCCACACCTTGCGCGCCACCTCGGCCGGCCACGCCGGGTCGTAGACGAAGGTGTCGCCGGCGGTGATGACGTCCTCGACGATCGGCCAGATGTGCCGCCAGTCGGCGTCGGTGCAGTCGCGGATGCGCATCGCCGGCACGCTAGCGCCGGCCCGGTACGCCCCGCCACCGCTTTTCCGGTCATCCGGGCCGGCGACACCGCGGGCCGTCCCGCCCCCCGAAAACCGCGGGCCATACTTGTCGCCATGCTCTGGGGTGTCAGCGGGCCGCTCTTCCTCCTCGACTACCTGGGCGCGGTCGCCGTGGCCGTCGCGGTCGCCCTGGCGGTACGCGAGTCGACCGGCCGCCGGACCCGTGGCGCGACACCCGACCAGGTCGAGTTGGCGTACCTCACCGACCGGGCGCTACTGGCCTGCCAGGTCGGCGTGGCCGCGCTGCGCCGCGCCGGCGGGGTGAGCGTCGGTGACCTCGCCACCCTCCACGCCGAGGGCCCACCGCCGCCCCGGCCGGCCGCCCTGGTCCGCGCCCTGCACACCGCGCTGCGCCGCCCGCAGACCTGGGCCGCGGTCCTCGCCGACCCCGACGTCGGCCGGGCGCTGCGCCGGATGGTCGGCCGGCTGGTCCGCGACGGCTGGCTGCTCACCCGCGCCCAGCGGCGGCGGGTCGCCCTGGGCACCGTGCCCCTGTTCCTGGTCGCCGCGGTCGGCGTGACCCGGCTGCTGGAGAGCGCCGTCGAAGGCCGGACCGCCGGTGGTCCGGCCTCGGTCGCCGGGCTGCTGCTGTGCTGCCTCGCCACCGCGCTCGGTGGCTGGTGGCTGACCGAGGTGCCGGAAACCGGCGCCGCCGCCCGCCGGCTGTTGCGCCGGCTACGCCGTGAGCACGCCGACCTGGACCCCGAACGCCGTCCCACCTGGGCCGGCCGGGACACCGACGCGTTGCTGACCGCGATGGCGCTGTTCGGCCCCCGGCCGCTGCTCGCCGTCGATCCGGCCTTCGCCGTCCAGGTCGGCGTCGACCCGGAGCGCGGCCGTCCCCGCCCGGAGCGCAAACCCGCCCGCCGGTGAGCGGGCCGCCGAGGACGGCGCACCGGTGGTCGTTGCCCCGGTCAGCACTGCCAGGGCGCCGTCGCGCTCCCGCTCGGATCGGGAGTTCCCCTGGCCACGGACAGGTCGAGGTCCGCCGCCGCGGGCAGCGTCGCGCCGTCCAGGTTCACGTTGTCCAGGCGCGCCAGGTCGAGCCGCGCGCCGGACAGGTCGGCGCCGGTGAGATCCGCGCCGGTCAGGTTCGCGTTGGTCAACGCGGCGCAGTGCAGGGAGGTGATCCGCATGCTGACCTCGCGCAGGTCCGCTCCGGCCAGGATGGAGTAGTCGAGATCGGCGCCGCTGAGAACCGCGCCGCGGAAGTCGGCGCCGGTGAGGGTCGTGCGGGCGAGGCGTACGCCGGTGAGGTTCAGTCCGGCGAAGCTGGTGAACGACAGGTCGACGCGCTGTCGGGCGGTGTCGTGCCGGGTGTCACGCCGACCGAGGACCGCGATCGCCGCCAGGATGTCCTCCTCCCGGTGCCGGTAGGCGGAGCGCG
The DNA here is from genome assembly GCF_029581215.1 of Micromonospora sp. WMMD975. Lineage (NCBI taxonomy): Bacteria > Bacillati > Actinomycetota > Actinomycetes > Micromonosporales > Micromonosporaceae > Micromonospora > Micromonospora sp. WMMD975. The sequence goes on along the minus strand of NZ_CP120739.1, from coordinate 2,347,510 downwards.
GGTCCGCCCCGGCGGAAGCGGTCGGGACAGCGCCGGTGACGGTCCGCCGGTTGGCGTTGTCCCGGATGAAGGCGGCGAGGACCTCGACGATCGTGGGCTGGTCCGCGGGTGAGTCCCGCATCAGGCGTTCAAGCGCATAGATGCCACCGAGGCGCACCTCGGCCGAGGCGCCGCCGAGCTGCTCCACCGACTTGGCGTAGCGGTCGGTCAATTGGCCCTGCCGGGCCTGTTCGGTCTGCCGGTTGGTAGAGACGGCGGAGATGCCGTTGAAGACCAGTGCGCCGAGGGCGGCGACGAGGGCGGTGGCGACCCCCGTCCAGGCGGCCAGGTCGCGGCGAGGCGGGTCGGCGGCGGACACTCGGACGCGACGTAGTCGGCCGGGCCACGGTCCTGGGCGCATACGACCGGGACGTGCTGGCGGCATGGTCACCATTCGACCAGAGGGTCGAGCCCGCGCGTCTCCCCCATCGGGCTCGTTTCGGCGCAGGACCACCCACCGCGGAACGAAAGCGTACGGCCGGCCGGGGTAGGTTTCCTTGTCTTGGGCGCCGGGAAGGCTCCGGCATGGCCGAGACATTCGCGAGCGAAGACCTGAAGACGCTGCGATCGATGGCGCGTGGCGCCGGGATTTCGGATGCCGAGCGCCTGTCGCACGACGACCTGGTCGAGGTGTTGCGCCGGGCCGGGCTGGCCGACGGCACCCAGGACGACTGGCCCGACCAGCCGATCGAGGACCCGGCGCACCTGGCGGGGCTGCCCCGCAGCTCCCTGCGGCAGGGTGACGAGAGCACCGGCGGCCGGGCCGCCGAGGAGGCGATCGGTGCCCGGCCCGGCGAGTCGGGCACCGAGATCGACGACCGCACGCAGGGCTGACCGCGTCGGTCGAGCCGCTCCGGCCGGGGTTGGCTCCACCGGGGCGCATGATCGACGCCACCTCGCCGAGGTGGAGGTGTCCCGCTCGCACCGATGCCGCCACCTCGGCGAGATGGCGCTGCCTATGCTCACCGGATGCTGTCTCAGGTGACCGGGCTGTCCCGCCACTTCACCGAGGAGTCGCTGAGGGCCTATCTGCTGGCGCGGTCGCAGCGACTACCAAGCGGCTGCCTCGTCGTGCGTGGCTACGGCAGCCAGCGCGGCGTCCACCAGAAGCTTGCCGGTCGGGCCTGGGCGCACGTCGCCGCGTACGCGGTCTTCGTGGGTGGCTACCGGCCCGATCTCGAGGTACGTCACGACTGCGGCGTCCCCGACTGCATCGAGCCGACCCACCTGCGCCAGCTCAGTCACGCCGACAACTGTCGGGAGCGTCGGCAGCCGTCGACGTGCCGTAACGGGCACGACCGGGAGCTCGACCCGGCCACCGGGCGGCTCCGGAGGGTGTGCCGCCGCTGCAACAGCGACGCCCAGCGGCGATGGCGCGAGCGGCGTGCCGCCGAGGTCGCCGCCGCGAAGGCCGGCTACCGGCCCTGAGTTCACGGCGGGACCGATCGCGGGCTGCGCGACCGAATACACCACCCTGATTCCTTACGCACAAGAACTGTCATTATGGTGTGCGTGCGATTTGCGGCTTTCGTGGCGGTGATTTAGCAGATTTTCATTAGCGGTAATTCGCTAAATCAATGCGAAGGCTCGGGCACCCCGCCGGGCCGCGACCGGCACTACGGTTGACCCGTCTACCGCATCCACGAAGGAGGCATCGATGGCAGCGTCGTCGCGGGAGGTCGTCGAACGGGTCCTGCGCGCGGGCCGCGAGCAGGACGTCGAGGCGTTCGTGGCGTCCATGGCCCCGGACGGATACATCGAGTGGCCGTTCCGACCCGCGGGTGTGCCCGGGCGGGTGCGGGGGCGCGCGGAGATCCGCCGGCACCTGACCGAGACGGCCGGGACGCTCATCACCTTCGACGAGCACCGCGACGTGGTGACGCACGAGACCACCGACCCCGAGGTGGTCGTCGTGGAGTACGAGGCGGTGGGCACCGTCGTCGCGACCGGCGCGCCGTTCGAGCAGACGGTGATCGCGGTGTTCCGGGTCCGGGACGGCCAGGTCGTGTCGTACCGCGACTACATCAACCCGCTGCCCCTGATGGCTGCGCTGGCCGGGGGCGCGGGCGAGCGCTGAGGCGCACGAGAGGAACACGATGGAACAGCATGAGCTCCGGCACTCCTCGTCGTTCGGCGCGGCGGCGACCGCGTACGCCGAGCACCGCCCGGACTACGCGCAGGCCGCGGTGCGCTGGGCGCTCGACACCGCGCCCGGCCGCCGGGTGCTCGACCTCGGCGCGGGCACCGGCAAGCTCACCGCCACGCTCAACGCGGTCGGCGTCGACGCCACCGCGGTCGAGCCGGACCCGGCGATGCTGGCCGAGCTGCGCCGCGCGCTGCCCGGCGTCCGCGCGCTGCCCGGCAGCGCCGAGGCGATCCCGCTGCCCGACGGCTCCGTCGACGCCGTGGTCGCCGGCAACGCCATGCACTGGTTCGACATGACCGTGGCCGGTCCCGAGATCGCCCGGGTCCTCGCGCCCGGCGGCGTCCTGGCCGGGCTGTGGAACGTCCTGGACGACCGGGTCGACTGGGTCGCCGGGCTGGCCGAGGTCAGCGGCAGCGCCGCCGTCGGCCCCCGCGACACGCCGGTCGGTTGGCGGGTCGAGACGGCGCGGATGCACCTGCCGATAAACGGCGAACCCGCTCGGTTCGACGCGCCGGAGCAGGCCGAGTTCCCGCACGGGCAGCGCCGTACCGCCGATTCCCTGGTGGCGACGCTCGCCACGCGGGCCGGCATGCTGGTCATGCCGGCAGGCGAACGGCAGCGCACGCTCGGCCGGATCCGCGCGTTCCTGGCCAGCCGGCCGGAAACCGCCGACGGCGAGTTCACCCTCCCGATGCTGACCTGCGTGCTGCGCGTGCGGCGCCGGTGAACGGCACGGACGTCCGCCGCGCCGCCGCCGCGATGACCGCCGCGCTGGGGCCGGTCACCGACCGGGACTGGACGGTACGCGCAGGCGACCTGGACTGGTCGTGCTGGACCACCGCCGCGCACGTCGCGCACGACCTGGCCGGGTACGCCGGTCGTCCCGGCGACGCGTATCTCCCGTTCGACCTGCGCGTACGCCCCGACGCGCGACCGGCCGACGTGCTGGCCGTGGCGACCGCCGCCGCCGGGATGCTGGCCGCCCTGGTGGACAGCGCCGACCCGACGGATCGGGCCTGGCACTGGGGTCCCTGCGATCCGGGCGGCTTCGCCGCGATGGGCGTGGCCGAGACCCTGCTGCACACCCACGACGTGGCCGCCGGCCTTGACCTGGGCTGGTCGATGCCGGCCGGGCTGTGCGCCGGGGTGGTGCGGCGGCTCTTTCCCGACGCGCCGGCCGGCGACCCGGCGTCGGTGCTGCTCTGGCTGACCGGCCGGGCCGCGCTGGGCGAGCGGCCCCGCAGAACGTCGTGGACCTGGCGAGCCGCGATCGGCTGACGCCCCCAACGCCACCGGCTGCGGACGAAGAGTGTCCGCGACGTGGCCCGACCGTCTGGCCACGATGCGACGCCCGCGCGGGGCCCGGTTCGCGATCGCTCTCCGGTCGTCAGACCGGGCGGCCGGTCCCCGGCAGGCTCCGTCCCGGCGCAGGCGGAGCGTCTACCGCCTTCCCACCTTTGCGGCGGCTCGTAGCTGTTCGGCCGTCCGCGCGAGTTCGGCCGCCTCGGCGGGCGCGGTGTTGCTGAGCCCGCTGTGCAGCGCCGCCGAGCTGCGCAGGAAACGCCGCAGCACGGCCACGAGCAGCCCTTCCGGCAGCGTCCGCAACGCACCGAATCCGCGCGGGACCGGCGGGCTCGGCATGGCGGCCAGGTTCTGCCGGATGAGGCCGATCATGTGGCGGATCGCGTCCGGATCGTCGGCCAGCGCCACCGGACCGCCCGCCGCGTACACCGCCTGCCCGAGCGGCGTCGCGAACGCGGCATGCGTGGTGAGCCAGGCGTCCATCCGCGGCTCGACCTTGACGTTGATGCCGGCGGCGCGGAACGCCCGCGCGATCCGTTCCAGCCGTGGGGTGGCGCGGCCGTCGGGTTCGCCGATCGGCATCGGGGCCAGGCGGTTCAGGAAGGTGGGCGCGCGGTAGCGGACCACGTCACCGTCCATCGTGCCGCCGGCGGTGGGGAAGCCGAGCAGCACCCGCTCGTGGCCGATCACCGCGCCCAGCGGCGCCGCGCCGGCTGCCCAGTTGACCAGGAACAGCACGTCGCCTTCGAGGCCGGCGAGTGACTCCAGCACCGCGTCCACCTGATGCGCGCGGACGACGACGACGATCAGGTCGTACGCACCGTCCGGGTGCTCGACCACCGGCACCGGCACCCGCCGGACGGTCGGGCTGGTCTGCTCGGCGAGCCGCACGCCGTGCCGGCGCAGGGCGGCCAGGCGCTCACCCCGGGCCAGGAGCGACACGTCGTGCCCGGCCTCGTGCAGGTGGGCGGCGAGCAGGCTGCCGCAGACCCCGGCGCCGTACACCAGCAGTTTCATGTCCATCCCACCCAGTCATTCATACGTCCGTTTAAATCGTACGTCTGTAGAGTAGCTGCTCATGGGGTCATCCGATACCCGCACCCAGATCCTCGACGCGGCCGAGCACCTGTTCGCCGAGCACGGCTACCGTGGTGCCTCGATCCGCGCGATCACCGACCGCGCCGGAGCGAACCTGGCCGCCATCGGGTACCACTTCGGTTCGAAGGCGGAACTCCTGGCCGCGGTCGCCCGCCGGGTGATCGAGCCGATCACCGCCGCGCAGGCCGCCGGCCTCGACCGGGTGCTCGCCGAGACCCCGGACCCGCCCGTCGCCGACCTGGTGGAGGCGTTCGCGGGGCCGCTGTTCGACCGGATGCGGGCCGGCGACGAGGGCGGTGCCCGGACGTCCCGGCTGATCGTGATGATCCTCAGCGATCCCGCCGAGGAGGTGCGCAACTGGACCGGCCCGGCCGCGGACACGGTCCGCGACCGTTTCGTGGCGGCCTTCGAGCGCGCCCTGCCCGGCCTCCCCCAGGAAGAGCTGTGGTTCCGGATGCGGGGGATCCTCGCCGTGACCGCCGTGGACCGCGTCGGGGTCTACCACCAGGATCCTCCGGCCAGCCTCCCCCCGGAAACGGGCCAGGCCGCCCGGAACTGGGCGATCACGTTCCTGACCGCGGCGATGAGCGCGCCACCGACCGGACCTGACGTCTCGGGACGGCCGCGGTCGGCGGCCGGACCGTGTGACCGGAGGCCATGACGATGCGGTGAACCGGGGCGGGTTTCAGCGGCGCCACCAGCGCCACCGCCGCCGGGTCCGCGCCGGACGGGCGACGTGCGGCACCGGTTCGACGGCCGTGGCCGGGACGGCGCGCTGCCGGTCGGCCCGCCAGCGGCGTACCACCTCGTCGACGTCGACCGGGCGGACCACCACGCGCGGGCCGGTGGGGGCGCGCAGCCAGGCCACCACCTCGGCGTTGAGCACCGCCACGTACGACCGGACCGCCTCCTCGGTGGTCAGGTCCCGCACCTCGTCGGGAAGCTGCTCGATGCGCCGGCGCAGTTGCAGCGGGGTGGGCAGCATCAGGTCCGACGGGATCTGCTCCCGCTCCATGAAACCGCGGATCCACCAGCCCTCGTCGTAGGGCATGTCCCGGCCCGGGATCGGCTTGCCGGCGCCCGGCAGGTTGTCGAACTCCCCACGCTCCTGGGCCGAGCGGATCTGCGCCTCGACCGCGGCCTCCCAGCCGTACGTCACCGCCGTCACCTCCCGCATACACCGTATCCGGCGCGGGAGGATCGATCGAACCGTGGTCGGGAGACCGATCATGGTCCGGATGTCGTGACGCGCCGGTAAGGCCGAAAGAGGTCTCGGCAGTGCGTCGGCTTCGGCTCAGCGAGTGATGGCGAGCCGTTCTCACTCCGGCAACATGCGTAGTTGTGCGGCCAGTACGGTGTCGCGCGGTCCCGTGACGATGACCAGGGAGTCGTCGATGTGGCCGCCGCATGCGGCCAGCGGGGTTTCGCTGGACATGTCGGGGCACGCGAGGTAGAGCCATGCCGGTCCGCGCTTGCCGTCAATGGTCAGGGCGTGGGTGCCGGTGGGCTCGGGCGGATTGTTGGTGTCGAGCCGGTCGATGAATTGCGGTGGCGGTGGGCCGCCACCCCACGGTGGTGCGCCTCGACGCCCGGCGAGGGCCAGTTGGTAGTTGATCAGCGTCGCCCAGAGGTGATGCACGACCGAGCCTCCGGTGGCGTCTCGGACGGTGGTGACGTCGACGCTCGTGTCGTCGTGGAGTTCGTGGCCGACGCGGACCTCGACTGGTCGGGCGCATCCCAGGTCACGCGCGACGCCGTGCGTGTCGATGTGGGTCCTCTCGCTGCGCTGGCCGACCATGTGAGCGCGGTGGCGTGGCGCTTCCAGCACGGCGAATCTCGTCCCGAGCCAGCCGTAGATCTCTTGGGACATCGGCGTGGTGCCCCATGCCGCACCGGTCCGGCCGTGATCTGACGGTTCGGGAACCTGCGCCATGCTGGAGGCCTCCTCGCACCGTTCGTAGACGCGTCACGGGTGTTCCCGCTCGCGCGGCGCGGCCCATGCCGCCGCGCTCGGGTGGGACGACAAGTATGCGCTGACGGAGGGATCGTGGGGATTGGCAGGCGGTGCCGTCGGACAGCGGTCCACTACCGTGCGGCCATGCAGCTGACGCGGGACCTGCCTGCTGGCTGATGGTGCAGGTGCACCGGCGCGTCACGATCAAGGCGGAACCCGGCCGGATGCACGTAGTGTGCCGGCGGGCGAGAGAAGGGCGGTGGCGTGCGGGACTGGCTGATCCCGGAGTTCCTGCCGGTGATCGGCCCGCTTGACGACGTCGTCGTGGTCGCCCTCGCCCTGCGCTACGCCGGGCGGCAGGTGCCCCGGCAGGTGCTGCTCGACGCGTGGCCGGGTGAGCCTCGGCTGCTGCTGCGCCTGCTCGGCGACGCCGGGGCACGTCGCCGGTGACGCGACGCCGGGGCACGTCGCCGGCGTCGGTTCAGGGCAGTCGGCGTACGTGCCGGTGGCCGTCGCGGGGGAACGGCGGGCGGGCCGGCAGCACCTCGGCGAAGGCGTACCCGCTCTTTTCCGCCACCCGGCAGGAGGCCGGGTTGTCGACCTGGTGGAACAGCTCCATCCGGGTCAGGCCGGCGGCGGCGAACCGGGTGAACGCCCACCCGGTGACCGCGTCGACCGCGCGGGGCGCGACGCCGCGCCCGCGAGCCGGGGCGGCGGTCCAGTAGCCGATCTCGGCGGCCGGGCACCCGGGTCGGACCTCCTTGAGCAGCACGCACGCCACCAGCCGCTCCCCCGCCGGCTCGGGTTCCAGCACGGCGAAGCTGAACCGGCGGTCGGCGGCCCAGCCCTGCCGGGCGCGGCGCAGGAACGCCCGCGCGTCGGCGCGGGTCGTCACCGGCCACCGGGTCCAGGCGCGCAGCACCGGATCCCGGTACGCCTCCAGCAACGCCTCGGCGTCGCCGTCACGCCACGGTCGCAGCAGCAGACCGGGCGCGGTCGGGGTGGCGGCGGCGGACAGCACGACGGGCATCTGTCGAGTGTCGCGCGTCACCCGCCCCGGCCGCGAGCCCGGACCTCCCGGCGGCGGTGGGCGGCGTAGGGTCCGGGCAGGGTCTACGGCGGGAGGCGGCGTGGTCACGTTCGGTGCGGTGATGGGGATCGCCCTGGTGGCGCTCGGTCTGGTGCTCACACCCGGGCCGAACATGGTCTATCTGGTGTCCCGCTCGGTCACCCAGGGGCGGCGGGCCGGTCTGGTGTCGCTGCTGGGGGTGGCGGTCGGTTTCCTGGTCTACCTGGCCGCCGCGGTGGCCGGCATCGCCACCGTGTTCGTGCTGGTCCCGCCGCTCTACACGGCGGTGAAGCTGGCCGGTGCGGCATACCTGCTCTGGCTGGCGTGGCGGACGCTGCGCCCGGGCGGCCGGTCGGCGTTCACGCCGCTGCCGCTGCCGCCGGACGGGCCCCGGCGCCTGTTCACCATGGGTCTGGTGACGAACCTGCTGAACCCGAAGATCGCCATCCTGTACGTGTCACTGCTGCCGCAGTTCGTCGATCCGGCGCGCGGGCACGTGGCGGTGCAGAGCCTGCTGCTCGGGGCGACCCAGATCGGCATCGCGTTGACCGTGAACGCGGTGATCGTGCTCAGCGCCGGCGCGGTGTCGACGTTCCTCACCCGCCGGCCGGGCTGGGCGCGCCTGCAGCGGTACGTGATGGGCACCGTGCTGGCCGGGCTCGCGGTGCGGATCGCCGCCGACCGCTCCCGCGCCGCCGTCGCCACGCCCTGAGGCGGTACGCGGGTCAGCCGGGCGGTTCGCGCAGCACCGCCACGCCGCCGGGCGGCACGGTGACCGCGTCGTCGACCGGCTCGTCGGTGAGCAGTTCGTGTCCGGTGGCCGGCACCCGCTGCGGCCGGTCGGTGTGGTTGAGCAGGAACAGCCAGCTCCGGTCGCCGTCGCGGCGGCGGACCGCCTCGACGCCCGGCGGGGCCGCCGGGCAGGTCGGGACGACGCCGGCGAGCCGGGCCGCGTCGACGAGCAGCCGGCGGTACGTGTCGTCGTCGGGTCGGGTGGAGACGTACCAGGTGCGGGCGGCGCCGATCCGGTGGCGGGTGACCGCGGGGCGGCCGTCGAGCACCCCGCCGATGTACGCGGTGACCGTCTCGGCGCCGGCCAGGTGCACCGTCTCGGACCAGATCCGGCCGATCCCGCCGCTGGTCAACGGCACCCGTTCGTCGTCGGCGAGGGGGTGGAACTCCTCCACCCGCACGCCGAGCAGGTCCCGGTAGGCGCCGGGGTAGCCGCCGAGGCGGATCCGGGCGTGTTCGTCGGCGACGCCGCTGAGCCAGGTGACGAGCAGGTGCCCGCCGGCGTGGACGTGCCGGCGTACCCAGTCGGCGGTGGCGTCGGAGGCCAGGTAGAGGGCGGGGAGCACGAGCAGCCGGTGCCCGTCGAGCGGGTCGCCCGGCATCACCAGGTCGGCGGTGATGCCGGCGTGCCACAGCGTCCGGTGCGCGGCGGCCACCTCGCCGGGGTGGTCGAGGCCGTCGCGGGGCATCCCGGGGTGGCGCAGCGCCCAGCCGCTGGCGGCGTCGTACGCGATCGCCACCCGCGCCTGCACGTGGCCGGTCGCGGTCCCTTCGAGCCGGCGCAGCGCGGCGCCGAGGTCGCTGGCCTCGCGGAACACGCGGGTGTCCGCGCCGGCGTGGGACACCACCGCGGAGTGGAACCGTTCCGCGCCGCCGGCCGGGGCGCGCCACTGGAAGAACATCACCCCGGCGGAGCCGCGGGCCACGTGGGCGAGGCTGTGCCGGGTCATCCGGCCGGGTTCCTTGGTGTGCATCCGCCCGGCGGTGTGGATCTGGTTGGGGGCGCTCTCCATCAGCAGCCACGGCGCGGGTCGGCCGGCGCCGTGGCGGGCCCAGCCGCGGGCGAGGTCGGCGGCGAGCGCGGTCTGTTCCTCCGCGCCCCGGTCGACCCGCGTCGGGTAGTGGTCGACGGCGACCACGTCGACCTCGCGCGCCCACCGGGCGTGGTCGACCGGCACCCAGTCGCCGAGGACGTAGTTGGTGGTCACCGGCACCGACGGGTTCGCCGCCCGCAGCAGGTCCCGCTGTTCGGTGTACGCCGACAGCAGGGTGTCGGACCAGAAGCGGCGGAAGTCGAGCAGGTGGCCGGGGTTGCCCAGGTACTGGGTGGCGCGGGGCGGGCCGATCTGCGCCCAGTCGGAGTAGTGCTGGCTCCAGAAGCTGGTGACCCAGGCGTCGTTGAGCGCGTCGAGGTCGCCGTGGCGGTCGGTGAGCCAGCGGCGGAACGCGGTCTCGACGTGCGGGCAGTGGCAGGTGGTGCCGTACTCGTTGTGCACGTGCCACAGCGCCAGCGCGGGGTGGTGGGCGTACCGGGCGGCGAGCACCTCGGCGATGCGGCGGGCGGCGGCGCGGTAGGCGGGCGCGGCGGCGCAGTAGGTGTCGCGGCTGCCGTGGTGCAGGCGTACCCCGTCGGCGGTGACCGGCAGCGCGCCGGGGTGGTTGAGGGTGAACCAGGGCGGTGGGGAGGCGGTGGGCGTGGCCAGGGCGGCCCGGATGCCGTTGTCGTGCAGCAGGTCCAGCACCCGGTCGAGCCAGTCGAGGGTGTAGCGGCCGGGGGCGGGTTCGAGGCGGGACCAGGCGAACACGCCGACGGTGACCAGGTCGACGCCGGCCGCGCGCATCAGGGCGACGTCGTCGCGCCACACCTCGGGCGGCCACTGCTCCGGGTTCCAGTCGCCGCCGTAGCGGAGCCCGCCGTCGCTCCACAGCGCTTTAGTTGTCATCTGCGCCAAAGTAGGAACAGGTGGGGCGGAAAGTCAATGCCGTCGATCATTGACAGTTAGTTGTGGTTCCAAAGAAACTTGCGGGACCGCCCGTGTCGCCGCGAGGAGACGCCCATGCCGTACCGCCCGCCGCTGGTCCCGTACGAGACGTTCGTGGCCGACCCGCCCGACCTGCCGGTCCGCGCCCCCGGTGAGGAGGGCGCCGACGACGTGCTGCGGGCGCGCGTGGCCGCGACCGACCCGCACGGTGTCACGCTCACCGTCACCTGCGGCTCCGGTCGCACGCTCGTCGGCCGCGTCGAGGCCGCCGGGGACGGGATCCTGCGGGTACGCCTGACCGACGACCTCTCCGTGCGCAGCCGCTCCGCCCGCGCGCTGGACCTGACCCGGCCGCAACCGCACCCGGCCGAGGTCACCGTGGACGAGACGTACGCGCGGGTGGACGCCGGCGCCGTGGTCGCCGAGATCCGCCTCGACCCGTGGGGGCTGCGTTTCTTCGCCGCGGACGGTCGGCTGTTGCTGGCCGGCGACAGCGGCACCCGGGACATCAGCGGCCGGCGACGCACCCTGCCGTTGGGTCGCTCCACCGTCGACGGCGAGCCGGTCGCCTGGCACGAGAGCTTCGTCGCACCCGGCGACGAGCGGTTCGTCGGCTTCGGGGAGAAGTTCACCCCGCTGGACAAGCGCGGCCAGCGGCCCCTGATGTGGAACTTCGACGCGTTCGGCGGCGAGTCCGACCGGTCACACAAGAACGTGCCGTTCTACCTGTCCGACCGCGGTTACGGCGTGCTCGTCGACAGCGGGCTGCCGGTGCAGTTCGACGTCTGCGCCAGCACCCACAGCAGCGTGCAGCTGCTGGTCCCGGACGACCTGCTCGACTACTACGTGCTGGCCGGCCCGACCCCGGCGCAGGTCCTGGACCGGCTCGACGCGCTCACCGGCCGGCCGTACCTGCCGCCGAAGTGGGCGTTCGGCGCGTGGATCTCCTCCGGGTTCTTCCCGGACAGCGAGCAGCGCGTGCGGGAGCGGGCCTGGCTGATCCGGGACCGGGGCATCCCCTGCGACGTGCTGCACCTGGACTGCTACTGGCAGGTCGCCGGGCGCTGGTCGGAGCTGCGCTGGGACGAGCAGGCGTTCCCCGACCCGGCCGGGATGCTCAAGGACCTCGCCGAACAGGGCTTCCGGGTGTGCCTGTGGATGAACCCCTACCTGATGACCGACAGCCCGCTCTACGCCGAGGCGGAGGCCGCCGGCTACTTCCTGCGCCGCCCCGACGGCGCCACGTACGTCGCCGACACCTGGCACGGCAGCTACCCGGTCTGCGCCATCGTGGACCTCACCAACCCGGCGGCGGTGCGCTGGTTCCAGGGCCTGCTGCGCCCCCTGCTGGCCCAGGGCGTCGCGGTTTTCAAGACCGACTTCGCCGAGGCCGTACCCGCCGACGCGGTGGCGCACAACGGCATGAGCGGCGTCGAACTGCACAACGTCTACGCGCTGCTGTTCAACGACGTGGTCGCCGACGTCACCGAGGAGGTCGCCGGGCACCGCACGGTCTGGGCGCGCTCGTCGTACCTGGGCGGGCAGCGGCACAGCGCGCAGTGGAGCGGCGACGTCAACGCCACCTGGCCGGGCATGGCCAGCACGCTGCGCGGCGGGCTGTCCCACGGGCTGTCCGGGGTGCCGTTCTGGAGCCACGACACCGGCGGGTTCCACGGCACCCCGGAACCCGACCTGTACGTGCGCTGGACCCAGTTCGGCGCACTGTCGCCGCTGGTCCGGCTGCACGGCACCACCAGCCGCCTGCCCTGGGACTTCCCGCCCGAGGCGGAACGCCACGCGGTGGCCGCGCTGCGGCTGCGTTACCGGCTGCTGCCGTACCTGTGGTCGGCGGCCGTGGCCGCGGCCCGCACCGGCGCCCCGATGATGCGGGCGCTGCTCGTCGACACCCCCGACGACCCGACCGCCTGGACCAGCGACCTCCAGTACCGCCTCGGCACCGACCTGCTGGTGGCGCCGGTGCTCGACCCGTGCGGGGAGCGCGCCGTCTACCTGCCGGCCGGTGACGACTGGCTGGACGCGGCCACCGGGCAGCGGCACGCCGGCGGCCGGCACCTGCGGGTACGCGTGCCGCTCGACCGGCTGCCGCTGTACGTGCGTCGGGGCGCGCTGGTGCCGGTGGCGCCGCCCGCGACGACCGTCGCCGAGGGCCCGTTCCGTGAGGTCACACTCGTCTCGTGGGGTGGCGTCGACGGGGTGGGCGTGGTGCACGACGACGGCGGCGACACCACGGTCACCGCCACCCGCGACGGCGACACGCTGCGGGTCCGGGTGGACGGGCCGCTCGACGTCCGCCGGGTCAGCGTGGTCGGCGCGGACGCGCCGCGCCGGATCACGCTCAACGGCGAACCGGTGCCGGTGACTCCGTTCGAGCCCTGGTTCGGCACCTGACGGGCGCCGCGCCTATTTAGTTTAAGCTGTAGCCGAACTCGATGGTCGGCGGCGCGGGAGGCGGGCACCACGTGATCAGCATCGACCGGCCGGTCCAGACGGCCGACCTCGGCGACGTGCGGGTGGCCAACCGGGCGGTGGTGCTGCGCCACGTGCGCCGGCACGCGCCCTGCTCCCGCGCCGACGTGGCCGCGCACACCGGGCTCAACAAGGCCACCGTCTCCAGCCTGGTCAGCGAGCTGATCGAGCACCGGCTGCTGCGCGAGACCGGGCTGACCGAGAACCGGGTCGGCCGGCCGGCCACCATGCTCGTGCTCGACGGCTCCCGATACGTCGGGCTCGGCCTGCAGATCGGCGCCGACGAGCTGGTCGTGGTCGCCGCCGACCTGACCGGCGGGCCGCTGCTCACCTGGCGGCGGGCGTTCGCCGCCGCGACCGCCGGACCGCAGGAGACGGTACGGGCGCTCGCCGCGCTGACCCGCCGGGCGGTCACCCGGATCACCGGCGCGGACCGCACCGTGCTCGGCCTCACCGTGGGCGTGCCCGGACTGGTCGACGCCGCCGGCGCCGTGCCGTCCGCGCCCGCGCTGGGCTGGCGCGATGTGCCGCTCGCCGCCGAGCTGCGCCGCGCGTTACACGATCCCGGCTACCCCGTCGGCGTCGACACCGACGCCAACCTCGCCGCCTGCGCCGAGCTGCGGCACGGCCCGTACGCCGGCACGGCCGACCTGGTGCATCTGACCGGCGGGCTGGCCATCGGCGCCGGCCTGGTCAGCGGCGGCCGGCTGCTGCGCGGCGGCCGGGGCTTCGCCGGCGAGATCGGCCATCTGCCCGTGCTGGCCGGCCCGCCCGACGGGCCGGCGTGCCGGTGCGGCCGGCACGGCTGCCTGACCGCGCTCGCCGGCGTGGACGCCGTGGTGCGCCGCCTGCTGCCCGACGCGGCGCTGGACGGCCCGATCACCGACTACCTGCCGGAGATCGAACGGATCCAGGCCCTCGCCCGCGCCGGTGACGAGCCGGTGCGCGCCGGGCTCACCGAGATCGGCCGGCAGCTCGGGCAGGCGGTGTCCGTCCTGGTCGACCTGCTCGACCCGGAGGTCGTCGCCGTCGGCGGGCACCTGGCGGCGCTCGCGCCGTGGCTGCTGCCGGCCGCCCGCGCCGAAGTGGCCGCCCGCGCCCCCGGACCACCGGCCGCGGTCCGGATCGAGGCCAGCGCGTTGGGGTCCGCGGCCAGCGCGCTCGGCGGCGCCACCGCCGCGCTGGCCACCGTGGAGGCCGGGCAACTGCCCGTCGGGTGACCCTTGACCGCGCCGCCGCCGGGTGCCAACCTCGGTAGCGCCGCCACCGGGACCGGGCACTTCCGCGGGCGGCGTGTTTTCCGGCGGTCGTCGAAGCGCTTCACCATCGCTCCGGGCCGACGCCGCCGGCCTACCACCAACACCTTGACGCGTGCGCGTCGCCGTTCACCGGCCCCTGTGTCGAAGCGCTTCGACACAGGGAAGCGGAGCGACCCGTACGCCCACCCGGAGGCGCCCGACATGACCGACCGCATCCCGCACCACCGGCTGGACGACCTGCTGGCCCGGCTCACCACGCCGGAGAAGCTCGGCCTGCTGCACCAGTGGCAGGCACCGGTCCCCCGGCTCGGCCTGCCCGCGTTCCGCACCGGCACCGAGGCGCTGCACGGCGTCGCCTGGCTCGGCGAGGCCACCGTGTTCCCGCAGGCGCTCGGCCTCGCCGCCAGCTGGAACCCGGACCTGATCCGGGCCGTCGGCGCCGCCGTCGGCGACGAGGTGCGCGCCAAGCACCGGGCCGACCCGCAGCGGGTCGGCCTGAACGTGTGGGCGCCGGTGATCAACCCGCTGCGCGACCCGCGGTGGGGCCGCAACGAGGAAGGCTGGTCCGAGGACCCCTGGCTGACCGGCCACCTCGCCACCGCCTACGCGCGTGGGCTGCGCGGCGACCACCCGACGCTGCTGCGGACCGCACCCACCCTCAAACACTTCCTCGGCTACAACAACGAGACCGACCGGGCCGTCACCTCCAGCGACTTGCCGCCGCGGGTGCTGCACGAGTACGAGCTGCCGGCGTTCCGCGCGCCGCTGGCCGCCGGCGCGGCAGTCGCCGTGATGGCGTCGTACAACCTGGTCGACGGCGTGCCGGCGCACCTGAGCCCGCTCATCGACGGCGAGCTGCGCGGCTGGGCCGACGACGAGGTCATGGTGGTCGGCGACGCCGGGGCCGTCGGCAACATCGCCGGCGTGCAGGAACACCTGCCCGACCACGTGACCGGCTTCGCCGCGGCGCTGCGCGCCGGCGTGGACAGCTTCACCGAGGACGACGAGGACCCCGAGCCGACCGTCGCGCGGCTCACCGAGGCGCTGGCACGCGGGCTGATCAGCGAGTCCGACGTGGACCGGGCGGTCCGGCGGATCCTGTCGGTGCGGCTGCGCCTGGGCGACCTCGACCCGCCCGGCCACGACCCGTACGCCGACGTGCCGGCCGACGTGGTGAACTGCCCGGCCCACCGGGAACTCGCCCGCGAGGCCGCCCGCCAGTCGATCGTGCTGCTGTCCAACGACGGGCTGCTGCCGCTCCCGGCCGGCCTGCGGGTCGCGGTGCTCGGCCCGCTCGCCGACACGGTGCTCACCGACTGGTACAGCGGCACCCTGCCGTACGCGGTCAGCCCGTACGCCGGGCTGCTCGGGCGGCTGCCGGAGGTGACCACCCACCCGGGCGCGGACCGGATCGCGTTGCGCGTCGCCGGCCGGGCGGTGTGCCGCGCCGACGGCGGGCCGCTGGCGTTGGCCGACGCGGCGCCCACCGAGTTCGACGTGGTCGACTGGGGCCACGGGGTGGTCGCGCTGCGCGCGGTCGACACCGGCCGGTACGTCGGCGCGGACGAGGACGGCGCGCTCGTCGTCGACCGGCCCGGCCCGGGTGGCTGGGTGGTCCGCGAGACGTTCCGCCCGCAGCACCGGCCCGACGGCACCGCGCTGCTGCACCACCTGGCCACCGGCCGGCACGTCGGCGTCGACCCGGACGGCCGGCTCAGCGTCACCACCGGCGACCCCGCCGCGTTCACGGTGGAGCTGCGCGTCGACGGGGCCGCCGAGGCCGCCGCGTTGGCCGCCGCCGCCGACGTGGCCGTGGTGGTGCTCGGCAACCATCCGATGGTCAACGGCCGGGAGACCGAGGACCGGGCCGACCTGACCCTGCCCAGCGGCCAGCAGGAGCTGCTACGCGCCGTGCACGCGGCGAACCCGCGCACCGTGCTGGCGCTGACCAGCAGCTACCCGTACGCGGTCGGCTGGGCCCGCGAGCACCTGCCGGCGGTGGTGTGGAGCGCCCACGGCGGGCAGGAACACGGCAACGCGCTCGCCGACGTGCTGCTCGGCGCGGAGGACCCGGGTGGCCGGCTCCCCCAGACCTGGTACGCCGACACCGCCGAGCTGCCCGACCTGCTCGACTACGACGTCATCGGCGCCGACGCCACCTACCTCTACCACCGCGGGGAGCCGCTGTACCCGTTCGGCCACGGACTCAGCTACGGCCGGTTCGACTACGATGATCTCCGGTTGAGCACCGCGACGGCGCAGGCCGGCGAGGAGGTCGAGGTGAGCGTCGAGGTCACCAACACGGGCCGCCGCCCGGGCACCGAGGTGGTGCAGCTCTACACCCGTCAGCGACGCTCCCGGGTCAAGCAGCCGCTGCGGCAGCTGCGCGACTTCACCCGGGTCACCCTGGAGCCGGGCTGCGCGGCCCGGGTGACGCTGCGGCTGCGTACCGCCGAACTGTGCTGGTGGGACGCCGACCGCGCCGCGGCGGTGGTGGAGGACGCCACCCACTCGGTGCTGGTCGGCCGCTCCGCCCGCGACGTCCGACTGGTCGGGGCGCTCACCGTGACCGGCGGCGACGCGCCGGTCGGGTCGGTGGCGCGGCGCTGCGGGGCCGCCCGGTGAGCGGCCGGGCCGCCGGCGAGCAGGTGACCATCGCCGACGTGGCCCGCCACGCCGGGGTGGCGGCGAGCACCGTGTCGTACGTGCTCAGCGGCAAGCGCACCATTTCGGCGACCACCCGCGGCCGGGTGCTGGCGAGCGTCCGGGCCCTGGGCTACCACCCGAACGCCGGGGCGCGGGCGTTGGCCAGCCGCAAGGCCAACGTGATCGCGCTGGTGCTGCCGCTGCGCACCGGCATGCAGGTGCCGGTGGTGATGCGGTTCGCCACCGCGGTGGTCACCACCGCCCGCCGCCACGACCACGACGTGCTGCTGGTCACCGCCGACGAGGGCCCGGCCGGGCTGCACCGCATCGCCGGCAGCGCCCTCGTCGACGGTGTGCTGCTGATGGACGTGGAGTTGGAGGACTCCCGGGTGCCGCTGCTGCGGGAGTTGGCGCTGCCGGGCGTGCTGATCGGGCATCCGGCCGACAGCACCGGCCTGGCCTGTGTGGACCTGGACTTCCGGCGGGCCGGGGAGCTGTGCGTGGAGCACCTGGCGGCGGCCGGGCACCGCCGCGTCGCGTTGCTCGGCGCCCCGGCCGCCGTCTACGACCGGGGCACCGGTTTCGCCCACCGCACCCGCGACGGGGTGGTGGCCGCCGCCGCACGGCTCGGCGTGGACGCGGTGACCCGGTCCTGCGAGGAAGGTCCGGCGGCGGTGCGCCGGGACCTGTCGGCGCTGCTGGCCGAGCATCCCGACGTCACCGGGCTGGTGGTGCAGAACGAGTCGGCGGTCGGCCCGGTGCTGGCGGCGCTGCCGCTGCTGGGTCGCCGGGTGCCGCAGGACGTGGCGGTGGTCGCGGTCTGCCCCGACGAGCTGGCCGAGCCGTCCGGGCTGACCTGCGTGCCGGTGCCGGCCGAGGAGGTGGGCCGGCAGGCGGTGACGTTGCTGATGCGGCGTCTGCGCGACGAGCCGGTGCCGGAGGTGACGCTGCTGGAGCCCCGGCTGACCGTCCGCGACACCAGCGTCGGGTGATCAGAGGTTGTCCGGGCGGCGCAGCGCCGGATGGTGCTCCCCCGGCGCCGCGTACCAGGGCGCGGCGCCGTCGGTCAGCGCCGAGTCGATCCGCAGCCGGGCCCAGTCGTCGAGGTCGGGCAGCGCGTCGGGGGTGAACCAGGCCACCGCGAGGGACTCGTCGCCGTCGGCGGTGGGCGCCCCGCCGACGGCCCGGCACCGGAACCACACGTTGAGGTATTCGCAGGCGTCGCCGTTGGGGTAGACCACCGGGTGGGTGGCCACCCCGGCCAGCCGGTCCACGGCCACGTCGACACCGGTCTCCTCCCGGACCTCGCGGACCAGCGCGTCGGCGGGCTGCTCGCCCGGGTCGACGGTGCCGGCCGGCACCGACCAGCGGCCGTTGTCGCCGCGGCGGGCCAGCAGCACCCGCCCCGCGTCGTCGGTCACCACGGCGCTGACCCCGTAGAGCATGAGCAGGTCGTGGCCGACGTGTTGGCGCAGCCGGGCGATGTAGGGCGACACGGGCATGGCGAGCACGCTACCGGCCGGCCCGCCGGTGCCGCCGGAGCATCCCGGCGGCCAGCGCCGCGCCGTCGAGGTCACCCGCGGCGATGCGGCCGGCGACGGTACGCCGCACCAGCCGGTCGGCCAGGCCCGGCGCGTGCCGGGCCAGCGCCAGCTCGACCCGGCCGCGTCGGGTGGTGGCCACGTCCCGGGGGGCGCGGCGGGCGGCGGCGGCGCGCAGGATCGCCGCGACCACCCCGTCGACCGGCTCCGGCCGGGACACCCCGCTCAGCGACAGTCCGGCGGCCTCGGTGCTGTCGTGGATCGGGGAGGGGACCATGCTGGGGTAGACGACGCTGACTCCGACGTGTGTGCCGACCTCGTGGCGCAGCGCGTCGGCGTACGCGACGAGCGCCCGCTTGCTCACCCCGTACGCGGCGGCCAGGGGCAGCGGCAGCACGGCCATCCGGCTGGCCACGAAGATCACCCGACCGCGGGTGGCCTCCAGGGCGGGCAGCGCGGCGGCGGTGGTGCGCCAGGCGGCGAGCAGGTTCACCTCCAGCTGGCGGCGCACCACCTCGTCCGGGGGCAGCTCGGCCGGCGCCGGTCCGCCGACGCCGGCGTTGTTGACCAGCAGGTCCAGCCCGCCGAGCCGGTCGACGGCGGCGGCCACCGCCGGTGCCGTCGCGGCCGGATCGGTCAGGTCGACCCCGAGCACCGGCGGCGTGGCGTCGGTGTCGGCGTGCAGGTCCAGCCCGACCACGTGCGCGCCGGCGGCGGTCAGCGCGTCGCCCAGGCGCCGGCCGAAGGTGCCCCGCGCGCCGGTGACCAGCGCCCGGCGGCCGGCCAGCGCGCTCACCGGGTCGCTCCGGCGCGCCGCGCGCCGGCGGCCAGTTCCCGGCGCAGCTCGGCCAGGTAGGCGTCGAAGTCCACCCGCATGTGCGGGCGGCGTTGCCCCCAGCGGGCGGTGGCGGCGCGTAGCTCAGCCCGGCAGGCGGCGGCCTGGCGGGCCGGATCCGGCGGTGCCCAGGTGCCGGCCAGGCGTGCGGCGACCAGCCGGGCCTGCGCCTCCAGCAGCGGGAACGCCGCGCCGGTGGACTGCATGAGCCCGACGAACGCCAGCCCGGGGGCATCCAGGTGGAACACGTGCCGGTACAACGGCAGCCGGTCGGCGCCGTCGCCGAGCAGGCTCGGGTCGATGAACGGCATCCGCACCCGGTAGCCGGTGCACCAGATGACCAGGTCGATCGCGTCGACGCGACCGTCGGTGAACGCGACCCGCCCGCCGGCGAAACGCGCGATCCCAGGCCGGGCCTGGATGTCGCCGTGGGTGAGCCGGGACAGCAGCGTGTCGGAGAGCGTCGGGTGGTCCTGGAGGAAGCCGTGTGTCGGGGCGGGCAGTCCGTAGCGGGCGGGTGGGCCGACGGCGGCGGTGAGCGTGGCCTGGCTGATCCGTTGCCGCAGCCGCCAGGGCAGGTGGCGGGCCAGCGCCCCGTTGAGCGTGTCCGAGGGACGGCCGAGCAGGTATTTCGGCACCACCCAGACGCCGCGGCGAAGCGACAGCAGCGTCCGGGTGGCGGCGTACGAGGCGTCGACCGCGATGTCCATCGCGGAGTTGCCGCCGCCGACGACCAGGACCCGCCGGCCGGCGAGCTGCTCCGGCCCGCGGTAGTCGTGGCTGTGCATCTGCTCGGCGGCGCATTCGCCCGGGTAGGGCTCGGGCCGGTGCGGCACCCGGTTGTGCCCGTTTGCCACCACCACCGCCGCGACGTCGACCTCGACCGGCCCGGCGGGACCCTCGGCGTGTACCCGCCAGCCGTCGCCGGCGCGGGTGACCCGGTCGACGGTGTGCCGCAGCCGCACCGCCTCGCGCAGGCCGAACCGGTCGGCGTAGTCGTCGAGGTAGCCGGCGACGCGGGCGTGGTCGGGGTAGTCGGGCCAGTCGGCCGGCATCGGATGGTCGGCGAACTCGGTGCGCCCCTTGCTGGTGTTGAGGTGCAGCGTCCGGTAGGCCGGCGAGCCGGGCGCGCCGTAGACCCAGAGCCCGCCGATTGTGTCGGCGGTCTCGAAGGCTACCGCCGGCACGCCGACGTCGGCGAGCGCTTTGAGTGTGGCCAGCCCGGCCGCTCCGGCGCCGATGACCGCCACCCTGGGTGGTGCCGCCATGACCGCCCCCCTTAATCCAACGACTGCTGGATAATTCCCCGGCGGGCGTGCCGTCGTCAAGCGGTGGCCGGCGGGTAGAGCCCGTCGAGGAACCGGTGCACGAACGCGCGGAACTCCCGCCGCTCCCGCGCCCCGGAACCGGTGCCCGCGGCCAGCGCCACCACGTGCCCGTGCACCGCCCAGACCAGGCTGCGTACGGTCACGTGCGGGGCCGGCTCGACCAGCGCCCCGGCGGCGGACGCGGCGGCCAGCAACTGCTCGACCTGCGCGTACAGCGGCGCGGCGTAGCGCCGGTCCAGTTCGGCGTGCCGCTGCGGCTCCAGCCAACGACGCAGCCACAGCGCGGTCGTCTCGGGCCGGTCCTCCAGGAAGTCGACGAACACGTCGACCAGGTCGTGCAGGGCGCGCAGCGCATCGGTCGGCCCGGCCGCCAGGGCGGCGCGCGCGCGTTCCCCGGCCGCCTCCAGCGCCGCCCGCTCGGCGGTGAACACCCGGGCGAAACAGGCGTCGTAGAGCTGCGCCTTGGCGCCGGTGTGGTGGGCGACGGTCGCCACGTCGACGCCGGCCGCGGCGGCGACGTCCCGGACGCTGACCGCGTCGAAGCCTCGCTGCGCGAACAGCGCGGTGGCGGCGTCGAGCACGAGGTCGCGGGTGGGTCGCTGGTCGTCGCGGCGGGGCCGGCCCGGCCGGCGGCGGGGCATGGTCATCCGGCCATTGTCACCCCTACAATCCAGCAACCGTTGGATTGGGGTGCCGAGGATGACCGGGATGGAGCAGCGACACGAGACCGTCGCCCTGCCGCGTGGCCCGCTGCTCGGCTTCGCCGCCGGGTCGCTGGGCATGGGCGTGTGGGTCACCGTGCCCGGCCTGCTGCTGCTCTACTTCCTCACCGACGTCCTCGCGGTCGCGCCGTGGCTGGCCGGGTTGACCCTGCTGCTGCCAAAGGTCGCCGACGTGCTGCTGCACCCGTGGGTCGGGCATCGCAGCGACCTCGAGCAGGCCCGCCGGGGCCACCGCCGGCGGCTGCTGCTGGCCGGCTGCGCGTTGCCGGCGGCGTTCGCCGTGCTGTTCGCGGTGCCCGGCGGGCTGACCGGCGCGGGTGCGGCGGCCTGGGTGGCGGTGTTCTTCGTGGCCGGCAACCTGCTGTTCGCCGCCTACCAGGTGCCCTACCTGGCGACGCCGGCGGACCTGCGGATCGGCTATCACGAGCGGACCCGGCTGATGGCCTTCCGGATGGTGGTGCTCACGCTCGGCATCCTCGTCTCCGGGCTGCTGGCGCCGCTGCTGGCCGGCGGTGACGCCGCCACCCGCGGCGGCTACCTGCGGATGGCCGTGGCGCTGGCCGCCGGCATGCTCGCCGCGATGGCGGTCGGGGTGGCCGGGATCGGCCGGCTGCGCCGCACGGCGTCCACCCCGACGCTCGGGCCCGGCGCCGGCGGGTGGCGCACGCTGGCGGCGAGCCTGCGGGACCGGCAGTTCCGCCGGCTGGCCGGCGCGTACCTGGCCATGTCCACCACCACCCACCTGGTCCTGGCCGGGGTGCCCTACTACGCGCAGTACGAGCTGGGCCGGGCCCGGCTGGCCACGGTGCTGGTCGCCGCGTTCGTCGCGCCGGCGCTGCTTGTCACACCGGCGTGGCTGGCGCTGGCCCGGCGGGTCGGCAAGCAACGCGCGCTGCTCGGCGCGCAGGTCGCGTTCGCCGCCGGGTCGATGGTGCTGGCGGTCGGCCGTCCGGCCGGGCTGCCGGTGCTGGTCGCCGCCGTGGCGGTGCTCGGGGTGGCGTTCGCCGGCATGCAGCTGCTGCCGTTCTCGATGCTGCCCGACGTGATCCGCGCCGCCGGCGCCGAACGGGCCGGCACCTACACCGGGGTGTGGACCGCCACCGAGGCCACCGGCGCGGCGCTCGGCCCCTACGCGTACGCATTGTGCCTGGCCGCGGGGGGCTTCGTCGCGTCGACCGCCGGGCAGTCCGTCACCCAGTCGGCGCAGGCCCTCGCGGCGCTGCGGTACGGCTTCGGTCTGCTGCCCGCCGCCGTGATGGTGGTCGCGGTGCTGGTGCAGCGCCGCTACACCCTCGACGGCGCGGCCCGCGCCGACGGCGGCCACTAGACTTCGCCCCCGATGGACGCCGACCTGACCACCGAGACCCGCCCCTGCGCCCACTGTGGGCGGGAGGTGCCGCAGCGCGTCGGCGCCGGCCGGCCGTTCCGCTACTGCCGGGACAACGACGGCGCCTGCCAGCGGGCCGCCCGCAACTCGCGGATGCGGCACCGTAACTCCCCCGGCCTGCCCGGGCAGGTGGCCCGCACCTGGGAGGCGGTGGACCGACTCGACCAGGTGGTGGAGACGCTCACCGAGGCGCTGCACGCCGAGCTGTCCCCGGCCGGGGTGGAGCGGCAGCTCGCCGAGGTACGCGCGGAGACCTCCGCGCAGGTCGCCGCGGCGCACGCCGAACGCGACGAGGCCCGCCGCGACGCCGAGGACGCCGCCGCCGCGGCGGCCCGGGACCGGCAGGAGACCCGGGCCGCGTACGCCGACCGCGACGCGGCCCGGGGCCACGCCGAGCAGGCGCGGGCGGCGGCCGACGCGGCCGTCGAGCGGGCCGCCGCCGCGGAGACCGCCCGCGACGCCGCCCGCGCCGAGGCCGGCGCCGCGCAGGCGCTGCGGGTGCAGGCCGAACGCGACCGCGACGCCGCGCGCGCCGAGCTGCGTACGGTGCGGACCGAACGCGACGGCGAGCGGCAGCGGGTCGCCGAGCTGACCGCCGAACGGGACACCGCCCGCGCCGACGCCGAACGCGCCACCCGGTCCGCCGCGGAGGCCCTGGACCGGGCACAGCGCCTGCGCGCCGAGGCCGACGCGGCGCGCGCCGAGGCGCAGGCCGCCCGGACGCAGGCGGTCGAGGACCGCCGCTCGGCGCAGACGGCGACCGAGCGGGCCGACGCCGAGGCGGTCGCCGCGCGGGCGGCCCGCGCCGAGCGGGACCGGGCCGAGGCCGCCCGCGCCGAGGCCGTCGCCGCCGCCGACACCGCCCGCGCCGAGCGGGACCGCGCCGACGTCGCCCGCGCCGAGGCGGTCGCGGCGGCGGACGCGACCCGGGCGGAGGTGGCGGCGCTCGCCGCCGAGCTGGTCGAGGCCCGCCGGGCGGTGGCCGCCGCGCAGGCCCGGGCGGAGGAGTCGGCGGCCCGGCTGGTCGCGGCCGACGCCGACCGGGACGCCGCCGAACGGCGCGTCGGGCAGCTCGCCGACCAGGTCAGCGACCTGGCCGGGGCGCTGGCCGCGCTCGGCTCGCGGGCCGGCTGACCCGTCCGCCGGCGGCGTCCAGGCGGAGACCGCGCCTTCTGGGGGGCCGTCCCGCACCACGATCCGGGGAGCCCGGCCACGGACCGGGACGGGGCAGCGCGGCGGTGGCCCGCCGGGCCAGGATGTTGGCATGGGAAAGACGTACGAGCGCATCGACGGCCGGCTGCGGGAGTTCATCGAGGCGCAGCCGGTGTTCTTCGTCGCCACCGCCCCACTGGCCGGCGACGGCACGGTCAACCTGTCCCCCAAGGGGCTGCGCGGCGCGCTGGCGGTGCTCGACGAACGCACCGTGGCCTACCTCGACTTCGCCGGCAGCAACGCCGAGACCATCGCCCACCTGCGGGAGAACGGCCGGGTGACGCTGATGTGGTGCGCGTTCGCCGGCCCGCCGACGATCGTGCGGGTGCACGGGCGCGGTGAGCCGGTGTTCCGCGACGACCCGCGCTGGCCCGACCTGTTGCGGCACTTCCCCGACATCGACCCGGGCCCGCACGGCCTGCGGGCAGTGATCGTGGTGCGCGCCGAGCTGATCCGCGACACATGCGGCTACGCGGTGCCGCTGATGAGTTACGACACCGACCGGGATCTGCACGGCCGCCGGTTCGCCCGGGAGGACGACGCGTCGCTGTCGGCGTACTTCGCCGGCAAGGAGCACGTGGCGACGAGCATCGACGGGCTGCCCGGCCTGCCGTTGCCGTTGCCGCCCACCCCGGCGCGGTGAGCCGCGCGGCGGCGGAGGAAGGTCTTCCCGGCGGGCCCCGACCGGCGCGTCACTGCTCATCGTCACCTCCGGCGCGCGTGGTCGGTACCATCCCCGGTGACGGCCGGAACACTCCACCGATTCGAGGGGCTGTCGCGGCCGGTTACCCTTGAGGTTCCCGACCCGCGGACGGCCTCATCCGACGTGGGTGGGGAATGGGTGGGCGGTGACCGGCCGTTACACCTGAGGACCAGCACCACGGACGAGGGGAAGTCGATCATGGGCGAGCGCATGCTGCGCGGTAGCCGGCTGGGCGCGGTCAGCTACGAATCCGACCGGAACACGGAGCTCGCGCCGCGGCAGACCCGCGAGTACCTGTGCGCCAAGGGCCACCAGTTCGAGGTGCCGTTCGCCGTCGACGCCGAGGTCCCCACGACCTGGGAGTGCAAGTTCGACGGCAGCGTCGCCCGGCTGGTCGACGGCAACGAGCCGGAGCAGAAGAAGGCCAAGCCGCCGCGCACGCACTGGGACATGCTGCTGGAGCGGCGTTCCATCGCCGAGCTGGAGGACATCCTCGCCGAGCGGCTGCAGGAGGTCCGCACCCGCCGCGGACGCGCCTGAACAAACCGAAACCGTCGAAACGCCCCCGGGGATCACCCCGGGGGCGTTTCGTCACGTCACGAGCGTCGCTTGTCAGCGGTCGACGATCTCGCCCTCGATCGCCGCGCCCGGCTGATGCGCGGCCGGGGGCTGCTCAGGCGTCGGCGTCGGCGTCGGCTGCGGGGGCGCCGGTTGCGCGGCGCCCGGGTAGACCCGCACCCGACGCGGGCCGAACAGGTCACCGGCGACCATCGACGACACCCGCCGCTCGGTGGACCGGCGCACCCCGGCGGCGGTGAGCCGGCGCACCGGCGGCACCATCAGCAGCAGCCCCACCACCCCGCTGACCAGCCCCGGCAACGCCAGCAGCAACGCACCGGCCAACCCGACGAGCCCGTCGGTGACCTGCGGACCCGGCGGCTGCCCGGCCTGCGCGGCGGCCCGGAAACGCCGCCACGCCCGCATGCCCTCACGGCGCAGCAGCACCAACCCCAGCAGCGACGCCGCGAACACCAGCAGCAGCGCCGCGCCGAACCCGACGGCCCGGCCGACCAGGACGAAAACGGCCAGCTCCAGCAGCGTCAACAGCAGCAGAGCCAGTGGTATGAATCGCAGTCCTCGGCGCATCTCACCCCATCCGGTGCGTCGTCACGCCCCTCCAGCATGACACGCCCGCGCTCACGGCCACCGCGCCAACGCCCGCGGGCGGCCCCGCACCGCCGCCCGCCGGTCCCGCACCCCCCACCGGGTGACCCGCCACAGCGCCTCCGCCACGATCAACGGGCTCATCTTGCTGTCGCCGTGTTCCCGTTCGGCGAACGTGATCGGCACCTCCACGATGCGCACCCCGGCACGGTGCGCCAGCCGGGACAACTCCACCTGGAACGCGTACCCCTGGGACCGCACCGAGTTCAGGTCGATGGCCTCCAACGCCGTCGACCGGTACACCCGGTACCCGCCGGTGGCGTCGCTGACCGGCATGCCCAGCGCCACCCGCGCGTACAGGTTGCCCACCCGCGACAGCAGCAGCCGCCGCCACGGCCAGTTCAGCACCCGCGCGCCGGGCGTCCACCGGGAGCCGATCACCACGTCGGCGTCGCGGGCGGCGTGCAGCAGCGCCGGCAGGTCCTCCGGGGCGTGCGAGCCGTCGGCGTCCATCTCCACCACCGCGTCGTAGCCGCGCTCACGCGCCCACCCGAACCCGGCCAGATACGCCGCGCCGAGGCCGTCCTTGCTCCGCCGGTGCAGCACGTGCACCTGCGGGTCGACCCGGGCGAGCATGTCGGCGATACCGCCGGTGCCGTCGGGGCTGCCGTCGTCGGCGACGAGCACGTCCACCGCCGGCGCCGCCGCGCGGACCCGGGCGACGATGCGGCGTACGTTGTCCGCCTCGTTGTAGGTGGGGATGACCACGAGGACCCGCCCCACCCCGGGATGG
This sequence comes from Micromonospora sp. WMMD975, assembly GCF_029581215.1. Classification (NCBI taxonomy): domain Bacteria; kingdom Bacillati; phylum Actinomycetota; class Actinomycetes; order Micromonosporales; family Micromonosporaceae; genus Micromonospora; species Micromonospora sp. WMMD975. Next base: position 2,321,051 of record NZ_CP120739.1, on the reverse strand, counting down.
CCGGCTGCCACACCCACCGTCGCACCGCCTCTCGTCGGCTCAACCGCCGGTGGGCTCCCGGCGGCGGCGCAGCACCGCCGCGCCGGCCAGGGCCGCGACCGCCAGGGCCGCGAGCGCCACCTCCGGCCACACCCCCGCCACGGTGGCCGGGGTACGCCCGTCCCCGAGTCGCATCTGCCGCACCACCACCTCGGCGGTGTTGAACCCGGTGGCACCGTCTACCCGCCCGTCGGGGGAAACGAACCCGGACACCCCGACCGTGGAGGACATCAACGCGGCACGGCCGTGCTCCACGGCCCGCAGCCGCACCATGGCCAACTGCTGGCGGGCCTCGGCCACGTCGAAGGTGGCGTTGTTGGTCTGCACCACCAGCAGCTGCGCGCCGCCGGTGACGGTGTCCCGGACGATCCCGTCGTAGGCCACCTCGAAACAGATCACGTCGCCCAGGACGGCCGGCCCGGCGTCGAGCACCCCGGGACGGTCACCGGGAACGAAGTCGGAGCGGACCCGGTCGACCTCCGCGCTGACCTTCCGGGCGATCGACCGCAGCGGCACGTACTCGGCGAACGGCACCGGATGCCGCTTGGTGTACAGCTGGGTCAGGTCCGCGCCGCTGCCCGGCCGCCACAGCAGGCCGGCGTTGCGGACCTGACCCTCGCCGGGGCCGAGCAGCACCGCGCCGACCAGGATCGGCGCGCCGATCGCGTCGGCGGCCTGGGAGATCCGGTAGCCGGCGGCCGGGTTGCGCAGCGGGTCGATGTCGCTGGAGTTCTCCGGCCACACCACCACGTCGGGGCGGGCCTGCTCACCCCGACCGACCCGCTCGGCCAGCTTCAGGGTGGCGTCGACGTGGTTGTTCAACACCTGCTGCCGCTGCGCGTTGAAGTCCAGACCGAGGCGGGGCACGTTGCCCTGCACGACGGCCACGGTGACGGTGTCCCCGGCGCCGCGTACCCCCGCCGGGACGACCGGCCCGGCGGCGAGCAACGCGGCCAGCGCGGCGGCGAACGCGGCGACCGGCCGCCACTGCCCGGCCGGGCGGGACCAGTCCCGCCACCCGGCGGCGAGCAGGATGCCCCCGGCCAACGCCACGGCGAACGTCACGAGCGGGGCGCCGCCGAGCGCCGCCAGGCGCAGCAGCGGCGACGTGTCCTGGCTGAACGCCAACCGACCCCACGGGAACCCGCCGAACGGGATGCGGTCACGCAGCGCCTCCTGCCCGACCCACAACACACCGGTCAGCAGCGGCCACGCCGCCGCCCGCCGGTCGGCCAGCGGCGACACCCAGGCGGTGGCGGCGCCGAGCAGCGCCAGAAAACATGCCTGCGACACCGACAGCAGCACCCACGGCAGCCAACCGGTGTGCAGGTTGGTCCACTCCAGCAGCGGCGCGAACAGCACCACCCCGGTCAGGAACCCCAACCCGGCGCCGGCGCGCACCCGCCGCCGGTGCGCCGCGGCGGCCAGCAACGCCACCCCGACCGGCGCGAGCGGCCACACCCCGTACGGGGGGAACGCCAGCAGCAACGCCAGCCCCGCCAGCACCGCGGCCGGCGCGGCCAGCGTCAGCGGCAGCGGGCGACGCGCCACGCCGCCCGGGCGTGCCCCGCCCGTGGCACGCGGCTGTTCCCGGTCCAGCGTCGTCACCGGCACCTCACCACGATCACGGGCCGAAGGCTACCCGGCCCGGCCGCCGACCGGCCCACGGGCGGCCCCGGAAACGGAAATCGGGGCGCGGCGTAAGCCGCGCCCCGACGCTCCCAGGCCCTTCCCGGCCGGTGGGGCGAAGATGATCGGCGCCGACCTTCGGACCGACCCGACGTGGACTGGCTGCCCCCGCCTGGCCGTTGTCTACTGGCCGTTCCTCTCACCCTGCCCGTACACCGGTAACCGCGACCGGTTCGCGCCGCCCCGCCGACCCCCGCCCGCTGGACCTGGCCGCCGCAACCTTCCGGTCGCTCGGCCAGCGGACGAGAGGACGAAGCGAACAACAGCCGCTTCCCGTGGTAGGACTCAAAGACGGTACGGCGTGCACCCCCGCCGCTGTCAACCCACCCCGGCCTGTCGTGTGCTGCGCCACGGCGTGTCGCGTCGGCGCGTCTCGATGGGTGGACCGTCCGGTCAGCCGCCGAGGTGGCGCCGCAGCACCGCCGCCGCCGCGACCGGATGCTCGCCGGCGAGCAACCCGGCCGCCGCCAGCACGTAGTCGACGTCGACGACCGGCCGGGCGGCCCGCGGCAACGCCCACCCGCCCGCATGATCGGTGAGCACCGCGTCGAGCACACCCACCGCCGACGCCGGCTCGGCGTGCCGCAGCACCCCACCGGAACCGACGAGCAGCCGCACCTCCCGCAGGTCCCGCCCGGCCCGTTCCCCGGTCGCCGCGCCGCGCGCGTGCCGACGCAACGCCACCGTCGCCGCCAACGCCGCGATCCGGCCGTCGACGGCCCGCTCGGCGTCCCCGCCGGGCAGGAACCCCGGGTCGGCGGCCCGCGCCGCCGCCGCCACCGCCAGAGCGTCCCGCTCCCCGGCGGCGAGCAGCCGCTCCTCCGCGGCGGCCCGCACCACCCCCGGCGCCGACCACCGCACGCCCAGGTCCCCCTCGACGGTGCGGGCCCGCCACAGCGTGCCGGTCACCTCCCGACCCGGGCCGGACTCCCGCTCGTCGGGCGTCAACACCGAATACACGTCGGTGGTGGCGCCGCCGACGTCCACCACGGCCAGGTCACCGCCGACGGTGTCGGCGAGGACCTCCACGCCGGTCAGCACCGCGTCCGGGGTGGCCGCCCGCACCAGCCGCGCGAACCGGACCCCACGGGACAACTTCTTCCCGCCGATGACGTGCCGCAGGAACACCTCCCGGATCGCCGCCCGCGCCGGCCCCGGCGCCAACACCCCGATCCGGGGCAGCACGTTGTCCGCCGCCGTCACCGGCACACCCGCGCCGGCCAACACCGCGTACAGCCCGTCGCGGGCGTCGACGTTGCCCGCGAGGACCACCGGCACCCGCCACCGGGCCCGCGCCAGCCGGGTCGCGTTGTGGGTGAGGGTGTCGGCGTCGCCGCCGTCGGTGCCACCCACCAGCAGCACCACGTCCGGGCGGGCCGCCCGCAACGCCGTCAACTCCGCCGCGCCCAACCGGCCGGCGGCCACGTGCACCACGTTCGCCCCCGCCGACAGGCCCACCCGCCGGCCCGCCTGCGCCGTCACCAGAGGCTCGTAGCCGACCACGGCCAGGCGCAACCCACCACCGGCCGACGAACACACGTACCACGGCACGTCACCGACCCCGGCCGCCGCGCGGGCCGCACCGACCGCGGCGTCCAGACCGTGCAGCACATCCGAACCGACGGTCGTCGGCGCGGACGCCGCGCCGACGAGCCGACCGCCGTCGAGGTCGACCACCGCCGCCTTCGTGTACGTCGACCCGACGTCGGCGCAGACCACGACGCTCACGCGGAGCTGTCCGTCGTTCGCGACTGCGGGGCTCGCAGGACCGGCTCGCTCCTCGCGCTCACAGGGCTGTCGTTCGTTCGCGACTGCGGGGCTCGCAGAACCGGCTCGCTCCTCGCGCTCACAGGGCCGGCGGCACGACCACCGTGCCGGTCGCCGTCACCGCCACGATCGGCGGCTCCAACACCTCGGCCGCCGAGTCGCCCCGGTCCGGGCGGCCCCGGCACACCACCCGCGCCTCGAAGTCGATCGTGCGGCTACGGGTGCCCACCCGCGTCACCGTCGCCACCACCTCCAGCACGTCACCGGCCCTCATCGGCGCGCGGAACTGCACCTCGGAGTACGAGGCGAACAAACCCTCGTCGCCGTCCGCGCGGATGCACACCTCCGTCGCCACATCCCCGAACAACCCCAACGCGTACGCCCCGTCGACCAGGTTCCCCGCGTAGTGGGCGTGCGCGTACGGCACATACCGGCGGTGGGTGACGGTCAGACCGAGCCGAGGGTCACTCATGCGGCGTTCGCCTTCCTGGAGGTGATCAGAGCGTGCACGAGGAAGCTGGCCACCTCGCCCGGGGTGGTGCCCCGACCGAAGATCCGGTCCACGCCCAACTCGCCGGTCATCGTCTCGTCGAACCGCGGCCCACCCACGATCAGCAGCGGTCGCCGTCCCGCCGGCATCGCCTCCCGGAACGCCGCCGACATCTCCCGCGTGTTGTGCAGATGCGCGTCGCGCTGCGTCACCACCTGCGACACCAGCACCGCGTCCGCGCGTTCCTGCCGGGCCGCCTCCACCAACTCCGGCACGCTCACCTGCGCACCCAGGTTGGTCACCTTCAACTCCCGGTAGTACTCCAGGCCCTTCTCCCCCGCGATGCCCTTCACGTTCAGGATCGCGTCGATGCCCACGGTGTGCGCGTCCGTGCCGATACACGCGCCCACCACCGACAACTTGCGGCGCAACCTCCGCTTCACCACCGCGTTGACCTCCTTGGCCGACAACAACGGGAAGTCCCGCTCCACCACCTGCACCCGGTCCAGATCCACCAGGTGGTTCACCCGCCCGTACACCACGAAGAACGTGAACCCGTCGCCGATCGGCTTGGCGTGCACGAGCATCGCCGGATCCATGCCCATCTTGTTGGCCAACTGCACGGCCGCGCCCTCGGCCCGCTTGTCGTGCGGCACCGGCAACGTGAACGACACCTGCACCATCCCGTCGCCGGTGGTGTCCCCGTACGGCCGCACGACCGTCTTACCCGTCATGCCGTGCCGGCTGGGCATGCCCTCACGGCCCTCGCTGCGCTCGGTGCGTTCGCTCATGCCGGCTGCTCCAGGATCTCTGTGGCCGGGTTGTAGTAGCCGGTCTCGTGCTTCGCGACACCGTCGATGCCCTTGCCCCGGTCCGCGGGCCGCTTCATGATCCCGAACGTGCCCTCGGCGATCGCCGTCAACAACGACTGCCCACCGATACGCTCCAACAACTCCACCGCCTCACCCAGCACCCGGTTCGCCCGCTGCTGGATGAACCCACCCGCCGCCGGCGCGAAATCCTCGTGCAGATTGCCCGCCGCGCCCAACACGTACCGCACGTTCTGCAACGCGACGTCCCGGTCCGACAACCACGGCGTCACCACCGCCTCCGTCATCATCCCCACCAGCAGGATCCCCTGCCCCGTCATGGCGCCCACCAGGTTGAAGAACCCGTCGAGCAGATTCCCCCGGAACACGTCACCGGTCATGTGCTTCGTCGGCGGCATCCACTTCAACGGCGCGTCCGGGAACAACTCCCGCGCCAACAACGCGTGCGCCAACTCCAACCGGAACGACTCCGGCACATCCGGGTTGATCTCGAACGCGTGCCCCAACCCCAACAACCGGTCCGGCAACCCCGCCTCGTGCGCGAAGAACTCGTTCAACAACTGCGACACCGTCACCGTGTGCGCCTCGTCCACCGCGTCCGCGGTGGTCAGATAGTTGTCCTCACCGGTGTTGATGATGATCCCCGCCCGCGCGTGCACCTGCCGGGAGAACCGCTGGTCCACGAACGTCCGGATCGGGTTGATGTCCCGGAACAGGATCCCGTACATCGAATCGTTGAGCATCATGTCCAGCCGCTCCAGGCCGGCCAGCGTCGCCATCTCCGGCATGCACAACCCCGACGCGTAGTTCGTCAACCGCACGTACCGGCCCAACTCCTTCGACGACTCGTCCAACGCCGCCCGCATCAACCGGAAGTTCTCCTGCGTCGCATACGTCCCGGCGAACCCCTCCCGGGTCGCCCCCTCCGGCACGTAGTCCAACAACGACTGCCCCGTCGACCGGATCACCGCGATCACGTCCGCGCCCGCCCGCGCCGCCGCCTGCGCCTGCGGAATGTCCTCGTAGATGTCCCCCGTCGCCACGATCAAATAGATCCACGGCCGCTGCTTCGGATCCCCGAACCGCTTCACCAGGCGGTCCCGCTCCGCCCGCCGCCGATCCACCTGCCGGATCCCCGCCGCCACCGCCCGCCGTGACGCCCGCCGCGCCGCCGTCGCCGCCTTCCCCGACGGCCGGTCGAAACGCACCGACCCGGCCGCCGCCTTCTGCGCCAGCAACGTCACATCCGTGACACCCTCCCGCGCGAGCGCGTCGAACACCGGCAACGCCACCCCGTGCCCCAACCCCACGTCCGCCACCACCGCGTCGACGAGACGGTTCACCCACGGAATACCGTCCGGGTCCGCGCCGGACACCCCCGCCAACCGCAGCACCGCCCGCTCCACCGACACCGTGGTGTGACTCCGCGCCAGATCCACCACCGGCTGCCCCGCCCGGCGCGCCAACTCCCGCGCCCGCGCCACAAGCGCCGGATCCAACCCAAGCTTGCTCACGAACTGCCTTCCTGATAGATCACGTCACCGCGCAACACCGTGGCCCGGCACACCGGCAACGGCGTCGGATCCGCCGGCCCCCGCAACTCCGGGTCCTCCGCCAACACCACCGGCAGCCCCCGCTCCACCCCGGCCGGGGTGTCCCACACCGCGAACGTCGCCGGCGCACCCAACGCCAACACACCCTCGTTGTCCAGGTGCACCGCCCGCCACCCGCCGCGCGTGTGCGCCGCGAACGCCGCCCGCACACTCATCCGCTGCGACGGGTTGTGATGCGCCGCCGCCGCCCGCACCGACCCCCACGGATCCACCGGCGTCACCGGCGAATCCGACCCGAACGCCAACGCCACCCCCACCCCGTGCATCGCGCCCATCGGATTCGACTCCAACGACCGGGCCAACCCCAACCGCGACTCGTACATCCGCCCCGAACCACCCCACAACCGGTCGAACGCCGGCTGCATCGACGCCACGATCCCGTACTCCACGAAACCGGCGATCAACCGCTTGCTCATGATCTCCGCGTGCTCCACCCGATGCCGGGCCGCCCGCACCCGCTCCGTGCCCAACGTCGCCGCCGCCTGCGCGAACCCCGCCAGCACCGTGTCGATCGCCGCGTCCCCGATCGCGTGGAACCCGCCCTGCATCCCGTGCGCCGCACAATCAAGCAAATGGTCACGCACCTGCTCCGCCGACACGTACCCGTGCCCGCACGCCCCCGACTCCCCGTCCAGGTACGCCGCCGACACGTGCGCCGTCCGCGACCCCAACGCCCCGTCCGCGAACAGATCCCCACCGGCGCCCACCGCACCCAGATCCCGGGCCCGCGCCGCACCCAGCAGCTCACCCCAGTACCCGTACACCTCTGGCACCCCGTCCCCGGACACCGCCAACAGCCCGGTGAAGTCCTCCTCGTCGGAAATGTCCGGACCACCGCACTCGTGCACCGCCGCGATCCCCAACGACGCCGCATGCGCCAACGCCCGACGCTGCGCCGCCACCCGCTGCGCCCGCGTCACCGACCCGAACGCCGCCGCCCGCACCACATGGTGCGCGTCACGCCGCAACCACCCCGACCCGTCGAAACCGGCCGCCCCCGCCGCCTCCGGACACGCTGCCAGCAACGACGCCGACACCAACGCCGAATGGATCGACGCCTGCGACAGATACACCCGGCGGCCCCCCGCCGCCCGATCCACCGCCGCCGCGTCCGGCAACACCGGATCCACCCACGACGACTCGTCCCACCCGTGCCCCAGCACCACCGCGTCACCCGGCAACCCGCCCGCGAACGCCGACACCGCCGCCAACAACTCACCGGCCGACCGCACCGCCGACAGATCCAGCCCCGACAACGCCAGCCCCGTGTCCGTGGCGTGCACATGCGCGTCCACGAACGCCGGCGTCACCAACGCCCCGGCCAACTCCACCACCCGATCGGCCGGCGGCGCGTCCGCGTCCGCACCCAACCAGGCGATCCGCCCGTCCCGCACCAGCAGCGCCGTCGCGCTCGGCTCGGCCGGACAGTGCAGCACTCCACCGCGGTACAGCGTCGAGGGGTTCGTCATGGCCTCAGTCTGCCGCCAGCCGCGCCTCGAACAGACCACGCACCCCCGGCTCGGCCCGCAACAACTCCAACGCCAGCTCCGCGTGCCCCGGCACGAACCCGTTCCCCACCAGCATCGTCACGTCCGCCGCCAGGCCCTCCGCGCCCAACGCCGCCGCCGCGAAACTCGTCGCCATCGAGAAGAAGACCACCGTGCCGCCGTCCGCCGTGGCCAGCACCGCGCCGTGCTCACACCCCGGCACGTCCACGCACACCACCGTCACGTCCGCCGGCACACCCAGCGCCGTGGTCACCGCCGTCGACAACCCCACCGGATCCCGGGCGTCCGCGAGGGCCACCGCGTCGGCCAACCCGGCCCGCTCCAGCGCGTCCCGCTCCGCCGCCACCGGCACCACCCCGACCGTACGACCCGCACCGGCCCGCCGCGCCGCCGCGAGAGACAGCGACCCGCTCTTGCCGGCCCCACCGATCACCGCCACCGCCACCGGACGCGGATCACCCTCCCGGCCACGCCGCGCCACCTGCTCGGCCACCACCCGCGCCGTCAACGCCGGCGCCCCACACACGTCCAGCACCGCGAGGGACAACTCCGGATGCAGATCGTCCGGCAACACCGCCGCGATCGACCGCGCGAACAGGATCGCGTAGCCGTCGCACGGCACCTGCTCACTGCGCCCGTCCCACCGGGCCAGCCCGTCGATGATCATCAGCGGCGTCAACGTCAACGACACGAGCGTCGCCACCCGGTCCCCCGGCCGCAGTCCCAGCGGGGAGCGGCGACCCGCCTCCTCCACGACGCCGATCAACATGCCGCCCGAACCGGTCACCGGGTTCTGCATCTTCCCCCGGGTCGAGATGATCTCCAGCACCTCGGCGCGGACCTTCTCCCCGTCCCCGCCGTGCTTCTCCGCCAGCTGCCGGAAACTCGCCGCGTCCAGGTTCAGCCGCTGCACCCGGATCCGCACCTCGTTCGCCGCGACAGCGGGATCGGCGTCCAAGCGCCAGGCCGCCTGCGGCAGCACCCCCGCAGGTTCCACGACTCGGTGCAGACCCACCGGTGACGTCACGCCGACCCCCTATGTCCAGCCGCCCGAAACCCCGGCCAGGGTTCGCGTCGCGGGAAAACTTACGGCAGACTAATTTCTAGACCGCAGATTTTCCAGTAGCCTTCGCAAGGTTGATCTACCCGCACCACTGACGAGGAGGGGCCGTGACACAGACCCAACCGGTGGAAACCATCCCGACGCCCCGCTCCACGCCGGTCGCCGTCCCCGCCGCCGGACAGCCCTACGAATACCGGCGCGCCCCCCTGGTCGAACCCGACTGGACCCGCTTCCCCGGCTGGCGCCACGTCACCCGCGAGCAATGGGAGAACGCCCAGTGGCAGCGGGTCAACTGCGTCAAGAACATCAAGCAGCTGCGCACCGTGCTCGGTGACCTCGTCGACGAAAGCTTCTACGCCGACCTCGAGGCCGACCAGAAGGCCCTGGCCACCATGTCCATGCTGGTGCCACCACAAATGATCAACACGATGGTGCCGTTCGCGCCCATGACCACCGAGGCGCTGCTCGCCGACCCGATCCGCCGCTACATGATCCCGGTCGCCTCCGACCGCCGCACCGACTGGCCCTCGCACCCCTACGCCAGCCGCGACAGCCTCCACGAACACGACATGTGGGTCGCCGAGGGCCTCACCCACCGCTACCCCACCAAGGTCCTCGCCGAACTGCTCTCCACCTGCCCGCAGTACTGCGGCCACTGCACCCGTATGGACCTCGTCGGCAACTCCACCCCCGCCGTCGACAAGCTCAAGCTCACCCTCAAACCGGTCGACAGGTACGACGCCCACATCACCTACCTCAAGGCCCACCCCGGCGTCCGCGACGTGGTCGTCTCCGGCGGCGACGTCGCCAACGTGCCCTGGCGCAACCTCGAGTCCTACCTCATGCGCCTGCTGGAGATCGAGACCATCCGCGACATCCGGCTCGCCACCAAGGCCCTCATGGGCCTGCCCCAGCACTGGCTCCAACCCGACGTCGTCGAGGGCCTCGAACGCGTCGCCCGCACCGCTGCCCGCCGCGGCGTCAACCTCGCCATCCACACCCACGTCAACCACGCCCAGTCGCTGACCCCGCTGGTCGCCAAGGCCACCCAGACCGCCCTCGACGTCGGCGTACGCGACGTCCGCAACCAGGGCGTGCTCATGCGCGGCGTCAACGCCACCAGCGCCGACCTGCTCGACCTCTGCTTCGCGCTCCAGGGCGAGGCGGGCATCCTGCCGTACTACTTCTACATGTGCGACATGATCCCCAACGCCGAACACTGGCGGGTCCCGGTCTGGCACGCCCAGCAGCTCCAGCACGACATCATGGGCTACCTGCCCGGCTACGCCACCCCGCGCATCGTCTGCGACGTCCCGTTCGTCGGCAAGCGCTGGGTGCACATGCTCACCGACTACGACCGCGAGCACGGCATCTCCTACTGGACCAAGAACTACCGCACCTCGATCGAGTCGGCCGACCTGGAAGCGCTCAACAAGCGCTACGCCTACTACGACCCGATCGACACCCTGCCCGACGCCGGCCAGTCCTGGTGGCACACCCACCGCGACGACTGATCTCCACGCCAGCCGTCGCCCCCGCAGGCCGAGCCGGCCGCGGGGGCGACGCCGTTCCCGCCCCGGAGACACGTCGGTGGGCCACCGGATCTCGGTGGCCCACCGATCGCACGCTCACTTCTCGAACGCGTCCTTCACGTCGCGACCGGCCTGCTTGACGTTCTCCCCGGCCTGCTTGGCGCGCGCCGTGCTCTGCTCGCTGGCGCCCTCGGCCCGCAACCGCTCGTTGTCGGTGGCGTCACCGATGCGCTCCTTCGCCATGCCGGTCATCTCCTGGGCCTTGTTCTTCGCCTTGTCGGTGAAGCTCATCTCGCCCTCCTCGTCTGGGCTGCCCGTTGCGCTTGTCGCGTCCCCGGTGTGGGCGTGGGCAAACGCGGTGCGGGTGGGCACACCCGGTAGAGCGTCCTAGGATAATAGGTTGAAGGTGGACGCCGAGCGGCCCCGTCCGGGGCATGCTTGACTGGGGCGGTGAATGAGATCCTGCTGGTCCGGCACGGCGAGACCACCTGGAGCGCCAGCCACCGGCACACCTCGTACACCGACCTGGAGCTGACCCCCGACGGCGAACGACAGGCCCGCGCGCTCGCCCCCCTGCTCGCCGGCCGACGCTTCGTACGCGTGCTGTCCAGCCCACGGCAGCGCGCCACCCGCACCGCGCTCCTGGCCGGGCTCACCGTCGACGCCACCGACCCCGACCTGGCCGAGTGGAACTACGGCGAGTACGAGGGCCGCACCACCGCCGCCATCACCGAGGAACGACCGGGCTGGACGATCTGGGCCGACGGCGGCCCCGACGGCGAGTCACCGGACCAGGTCGGCGCACGCCTCGACCGGGTCCTCGACCGGATCGCCCCGCTGCTGGAACACGGCAGCGTCGCGCTCGTCGGGCACGGGCACAGCCTGCGGGTGCTCGGGGCACGCTGGATCGGGCTGCCGCCGGCGGCCGGCGGGCTGCTGCGGCTGGACACCGCCACGCTCAGCGTGCTCGGTCACGAACACGGCCGGCGGGTCGTCAAGCGCTGGAACCTGCCGGCTCCGACGCCGACCGGGAACGGACCCGACCAGGCAGCTCGGCACTGATCCGCGGCGGCCGGTGCTCATAGGGTGTGGAGAGCACGACAGTGGTGCGGGTGGTGACGTTCGCGGAGGTGCGGATCTCCTGCAGCAGCCGCTCCAGGTCGGCCGGGCCGGCCACCCGCACGAGCAGGAGATAGAAGTCCTCCCCCGCGACCGAGTAGCAGGAATCGATCTCCGGCAGGTGCGCCAGCCGCTCCGGCGCGTCGTCGGGCTGCGACGGATCGAACGGCCGGATCGCCACGAACGCCGTCAGCGGCAGGTCCAGCGCCTCGAACGACACCCGCGCGGCGTACCCCTTGAGCACGCCGCGTTGCTCCAGCCGGCGGACCCGCTGGTGCACGGCGGACACGGACAGGCCCACCCGCTCGGCCAGGTCCGTGTACGACAGGCGGCCGTCCCCGGTCAACGCCGCCACGATCGCGCGGTCGATCTCCTCCACGCGCTGAAACCTACCGGAGACAGCGCTCCCACGCCGTCCCCGCCCCGCCGTGGTGACGCTCAGCGCGCCGCGCGGTCGCGGACCGCGTCCGCGGCGTAGTTCAACACCTCCGCCATGTCCTCCTCGTCGAGGAACGGCAGATCGGTGAGGATGTCCGTGACGGACATGCCCTCGGCCATCATGGCCAGCAGCGTGGCCACCGGGATGCGCGACTGCCGCACGCACGGCGCGCCACCCATGACGTCGGGGTCGACGGTGATCCGGGGGAAGGTCACCGCGACAGGTTAGCCCTTGGCCAGGGCGCGGGAGATCACCAGGCGCTGGATCTGGTTGGTGCCCTCGACGATCTGGAGCACCTTCGCCTCGCGCATGTACCGCTCGACCGGGTGGTCGGCGACGTAGCCGGCGCCGCCGAGCACCTGCACCGCGTCGGTGGTCACCCGCATGGCCAGGTCGGTGGCGAACAGCTTCGCCTTCGCCGCCTCGATCGAGTACGGCCGGCCGGCGTCGCGCAGCCGCGCGGCGGCGAGCATGAGCGCGCGGGCGGCCGAGATGCCGGTGGCGTGGTCGGCCAGGTTGAACCCCAGCCCCTGGAAGTCGATGATCGCGCGGCCGAACTGCCGGCGCTCCCGGGCGTAGCCGACCGCGTAGTCGAGCGCCGCCTGCGCCAGACCCACCGCGCAGGCGGCGATGCCGAGACGCCCGGAGTCCAGCGCGGACATCGCGATGGCGAAACCGGCGCCCTCGCCGCCGATCAGCCGCTCCGCCGGCACCCGGGCGTCGTCGAAGGCGATCTGGGCCACCGGGGAGGCGTGCAGGCCCATGGTGCGCTCGGCGGCCTGCGGGTGGATGCCGGGCGTGTCCCGGTCGGCCAGCAGGCAGGAGATGCCCTTCGCGCCGGGCCCGCCGGTGCGGCAGAAGATGTCGTAGAAGTCGGCGACCCGGGCGTGGGTGATCCACGCCTTGGTGCCGGTCACCACGTAGTCGTCGCCGTCGCGGACCGCCCGGGTGGTGAGCGACGCCGCGTCCGACCCGCCCTGCGGCTCGGAGAGGCAGTACGCCCCGAGCAACTCCCCACCGATCAGGTCGGGCAGCCGCTTGCGCTGCTCGTCGGTGCCGAACGCGGCCAGCGGGTGGCAGGACAGCGTGTGCACGCTGACGGCCTCGGCCACGGCCAGCCAGCGGCTGGCGAGGATCTCCAGCACCTGGAGGTAGACCTCGTACGGCTGGGCGGCGCCGCCGTGCTCCTCGGCGTACGGCAGCCCGAGCAGGCCGGCCCGGCCCAGGGTGCGCAGCACGTCGCGGGGGAACTCGCCGCGCTGCTCGAAGTCGGCGGCCCGTCCGGCCAACTCCCGGTCGGCGAGCTCGGTGGCGAGGTCCAGCAGGTCGTGGGCCTCGTCGGTGGGCAGGATCCGGTCGACGTCCATGGCGGGTTGAGCTCCGTGGGGTAAGTGAGCCGGTGCGGCATCCGTGGTGTGGACCCCTGAAGCTTAACGTTCGTTTGGTCGAGGTGGTGCACGCGCGCTCCTGTCGTACCCGTGATCCATGATCCTTGTCGTCACAGCGGCACGGATCACGGGCCGGCGACGGCGGTCCGGCGTGCCCGGCGCCGGCCGCCGGCGGGGAGGTCGGGACAATGACGGAGGCCCAGGACGCCTCGTGGCGACGGCGGAGCGTGCTGCGGGTGGCGCCACCCGCGCGGGCCCGCAAGCTCGCCAAGGTGCCCTTCGTGGAGCTGGCCGACGGGCGGCTGCAGGGGGTGGTGTCGAGCGGCTCCGACGTGGAGCGGGTCTACGTCTCCTCGGTGACCGCAGGCAGCCACGCGGTCAACTGCAGCACCAACAACAACCGGCCCTGCGGCGGCCTGCGCGGCAGCATGCTCTGCAAACACCTGCACGCGCTCGCCGACGAGGCCGTGCTCCAGTACGGCGTCGCGCAGGTCGCCGGCTACCTGCGCGTCGACGTCGGCGACGGCGTCTCCGGCGGCGCCGAGCTGCTGGCCCGCACCGACGCGCGGCACGAACCCGGCCCGGCGGCGGTGGTGTTCAGCCGGTTCCTGCGCCACCTGGCCTACCTGGAGGTCCCGCCGAGCGGCGCGCCCGTGCCCGAACTGCACTGGTTCCCGGCCACGGCGGGGGTGCGCTGATGCTCGCCGCGCACCTCACCCAACTCGACGACGGCCTGCCACCCGGGATGGCCGAGGCCCTCACCGTGGTCGACGGCGTCGACGACACGCTCACCCGCGGCCTGGCCCGCCCCGGCGAGCCGGACGCCGCCGCATGGGCCGCGCTGGCCGCCGCGGTCGGCGGCACCCCGCTGGCCGAACCCGCCGCCGAGGCGGTCCGCGCGGCGACCACCGGCGCGCTCACCGACGCGCACCTGGCCGTGCTCGCCGGCGCCCGCGCCGCGCTGCTCGGCGCCGCGCACGACGCCCTGCTGAACCGGCTCGACGAGGCGCTGCACCGCTCCCGCTCCCCGTGGGCCGCCGCCCCGCCCGACTCCGCCGCCGGCTCCCGGTCGGACGCCGCGCCGTCCGGATCCTCGTCGGACACCGAGCCGTCCGGATCCTCGTCGGACACCGCGCCGTCCGGGGCGCCGCCGGACGCCGCGCCGGACGACTCCCCCGGGCGGGCCGGGGCGCGCGCCTGGCTGCACGAACTGGCGCTCGCCGGATGGCGCGGCGCCGACCACGAGCTGCTCTCCGGCGTCGCCGCGCCGGTGGAGGCCGCGCTCGCCGTGCCGGCGCTGCGCCGCCTCGCGGTGCTGCTCGACGGTCTCGCCGCCGAGCTGCGCACGGGCACGGCGGCCGACCCGGCGCGGGTGCCCGCCCGCCGCTGGGCCGATCTGTGGGCCCGGGCCGTGCTGCTCGCCGCCGGCGCCGCCGACGAGACCGCGCCGCCGGAGCCGGTCTCCGGCCGGCTGCTGCCGCTCGGCGTCGACGTGCACGAGCACGACACCGCCTTCCAGGCCCAGGTGCACGCCGTGTTCGAACCGGCCGGCGGCGGCACCGTCCGGCTGGTCCGGGTCAGCGTGGCCGCGGCGAAGGTCGCCACCATCGTCGGCCCGGCCGGCTGGCGGCTGCTGGAGGCGTACCCGGTGCTGCTCAAGGCCCTGGCCGAACGACGGAGCGTGACCGTCACCGACATGCCCGCGCACGGCGGCGACTTGCGCTGGGTCGACGAACGCGCCGCGCTCGGCGACCCGGCCGACCCGTTCGCCACGGCCCGGGTGCTGCTCGCCGACGCCACCGCCGCCGCGACCCCGCCGCTGCAACGCCACCCCGCCGCGATCGCCGAGCCGGTCCTGGCCGAGGGCCGGGTCACCCGCGACGGCGACGGCGCCCTGCTCGTCGACCTCGGCGGCCGGGCGATCCCGCTGGCGACCGACCGGCTGCCCGCGGCCGGGCCGCTCACCCCGGCCCTGCTCGCCACCACCACCGCCTGCCTCGGCCTGCTGCGCTGGGACGACGGCCGCTGGCTGCTGCAACCCCTCGCGGTCCGGGCCACCGTCAAGAAGCAGACCGTCGAGGCGCACAACGGCGACTGGGCGTGCGGCGTCACCGACGCCAAGGTCGCCAAGGCCGAGGCCAGGGCCGGCGACGCCGTGGCCGTGCTGCGCGAACGCGCCGGAAGGTTGCTGCGCCGATGACCGCCGACCACGCCAACCGCCGCCAGGTGCTCTACTGGCGGCTGCTCGCCCGCCTGTTCCACCCCGACGAGCAGCCCACGCTCGAGTCCGCGAGCGTCGCCGTGGTCGACGACCTCGGCCTGCCGCCCGCGCTGCTCGACCCGGCCGTCTCGGTGGACACCGTCGTCCAGCGCTTCCCGGCGCTCGCCGACGAGCTGCGCGGCCTGCTCACCGCCGACGACACCCCGGGCGGCACCGGGCCGTTCCAGGCGGGCGAGACCGAGGTACGCCGGGCCGCGCTCGCCGCCAAACTGCTGCTCAACGTGTTCGCCACCGGCGCCGGCGAGGTCAGCGCCGGGCAGCTCGCCCGCTGGCAGGCCGACGCCGGCTGGTTCGAGCAGGCGTGCGGCGTCCCGCCCGGCGAGTTGCGCCGCGACGGCACCGGCCTGGGCGCCACGCTCGCCGGCCTGGAGGGCGACCTGGTCCGCCGGATGCGCCTGCGGGAGGTCCTCGCCGACCCGGTGCTCGCCGCCCGGCTGACCCCGAGCATGTCCCTGATCGAGCAGCTCCTGCGCGACAAGTCGAACCTGTCCGGGGTGGCGCTGGCGAACGCCAAGTCGCTGATCCGCCGCTACGTCGACCAGGTCGCCGAGGTGCTACGCACCCAGGTGGCGCAGGCCACCGTCGGCGCCGTCGACAGGTCGGTGCCGCCCAAGCGGGTCTTCCGCAACCTCGACCTGGACCGCACCATCTGGCAGAACCTGACCAACTGGAGCCCGGAGGACGAACGCCTCTACGTCGACCGGCTCTATTACCGGCAGACCGCCCGCCGCACCACCCCGGCCCGGCTCATCGTGGTCGTCGACCAGTCCGGCTCGATGGTCGACTCCATGGTCAACTGCACCATCCTCGCGTCCATCTTCGCCGGCCTGCCCAAGGTCGACGTGCACCTGATCGCCTACGACACCCGGGCGCTGGACCTCACCCCGTGGGTGCACGACCCGTTCGAGGTGCTGCTGCGCACCAACCTCGGCGGCGGCAACGACGGCCCGGTCGCCATGGCCCTGGCCCGCCCCAAAATCGTCGAGCCGCGAAACACCGTGCTGGTCTGGATCTCCGACTTCTACGAGTTCGACCGCTCCCAACCGCTGTTCGACGGCATCGAGGCGGTGCACCGCTCCGGGGTGAAGTTCATCCCCGTCGGCTCCGTCAACAGCTCCGGCCACCAGAGCGTCAACCCCTGGTTCCGGCAACGCTTCAAGGACCTCGGCACGCCCGTCATCTCCGGCCACATCCGCAAGCTCGTCACCGAGCTGAAGAACTTCCTCACCTAGGAGAGCACCCCTGATGTCCGACATGCTCCGCGCCCCCGCCGAGGTCAAGTACGCCGACGAGCTGGCCTGGCTCGAATCGGTCGACACCGGGCCGAAGCCGTTCTCCTGGCGCCTCAGCCCCCGCATGGTCCGCCTGTTCATCCTCGGCTCCGAACGCGCCGACGGCCTCGACCGGGAGATCCCGCAGAAGTGGTTCGGCGATCGCAGCTTCGTCGAACGCAGCATCGTCACGCTCGCCTCCGACCGGGGCCTGCTGCTCATCGGTGACCCCGGCACCGGCAAGAGCTGGCTCGCCGAGCTGCTCTCCGCCGCGATCTGCCGCAACTCCACCCTGGTCGTGCAGGGCACCGCCGGCACCACCGAGGACCACATCAAATACTCCTGGAACGTCTCCATGGTCATCGCCCGCGGCCAGTCCCGCGAGTCGATGATCCCCTCGCCGATCATGAACGCGATGGAACAGGGCGTCATCGGCCGCTTCGAGGAGCTGACCCGCTCCACGAGCGACGTGCAGGACGCGCTCATCTCGATCCTGTCCGAGAAATACGTCTCCATCCCCGAGCTGGACCATGACAACATCGTCTTCGCCCAGCCCGGCTTCTCGATCATCGCCACCGCCAACAGCCGCGACCGGGGCGTCAACGACCTCTCCTCCGCGCTCAAGCGCCGGTTCAACTTCGTCCGCATCCCGGTCGTCACCAACAAGCGCAGCGAGGCGGAGATCGTCCGCTTCCGCACCGAGGAACTGCTGCGCCGGCACCGCATCGAGCTGGAGGTCCCCCCGACCCTGCTCGACATCCTGTTGCAGAGCTTCGCCGACCTGCGCGCCGCCGCGTCCGCCGCCACCAGCGACGACGAGAAGCTCGAGTCGGCGCTGTCCACCGCCGAGCAGATCGGCGTGCTGGAGGACGCCGTCCTGCACAGCCAGTTCTTCGGCGACCGCGTCCTGCGCGCGCAGACCCTCGCCGGATCCCTCGTCGGGTCGCTGGCCCGCCGCAGCCCGGAAGACCTCGCCATCCTCAACAAATACCTGCACGGCGTCGTCGAGCCCCGCGCCAAGGCCGACGGCGGCGACTGGGACGGCTTCCTCGACGGCGGCCGCCAGGCGATCGCGTCCCTGTCGTGACCGCGCCCGCCCCGACCGGCCTGTTCGGCGCGCTGCGCGAACAGCTCACCGACGCCGCCGCCGCGTTCGCCGACTCCCCCGACGCGCTCGCCGACATCCTCGCCGGCATGGTCGACGACGTCGACCGGGCCCTGCGCGAACGGTTGGAGATCTTCCCGGTCTGCCACCACTCCCCCGCGTCCGCGCTGGCCATGGCCCGCCGGCTGCGCGCCCGCCCACCCAAGGTCATCTACCTCGAACTCTGCGAGGACCTGCGGCCCCTCCTCGACGAGCTGCGCAACTGCCGCCTGCCGGTGGCCGTCCAGGCGTTCGCCACCGAGCTCGACGGCTTCCCCGTCGAGTGGAGCCCGCTGAGCGTCATCGCCCCGATCACCGAGGCCTCCGCGGAATACCAGGCCATCGCGTACGCCCTGGACACCCCCGGCGTGGAGCTGGTCCTCGTGGACCGCTCCACCGACCACGTCTACCAGTGGACCCCCCGCGCGGACGGCCCCGACGGCCCCGACGGCGCCGACGCGGCCCCGACGTCCGACGAGGACGCCGCGCTGCACGGCGAGGCGATCGGCGTGGAGATCGGCGACCTGCGCCCCCGGTTCGCCGAGCTGGAGGCGCACCTGCTGCACCACGGCAAGGTCCGGCACTGGTCGGAATGGTGGGAGCAGTACGTCGAACGACCCCTCGCCGACGCCGACCACGACACCTACCGGCAGGTCATGGTGCTCATCGGCAGCCTGTTCCGGCGGCTGCGCCCGACCCGGGCCGCCCACGACGACCGCGACGAGGACCGCGAACGCCACATGTGGACCCGGATGCGCCAACACCTCACCGCAACCGGCGCCGACCCGAACGACTGCCTCTACGTGTGCGGCGCCTACCACGCCGCCAGCCACGTCGAGCAGTTCGGCCTCGACGCCACCGCGCCGGACTTCCCGATCAGCCCCCGCACCGGCACCCGCTGGCGCTACGGTCTCATCCCGTCCAGCCACTCGGCCATCGAGGCGCAGTTCGGGCTCGCCCCCGGCACCGTCTCCATCGCCGCCGCCAACTGGACCACCGCGCTCAGCCGCAGCAAGCTCACCCCCTACCGGCTGACCGGGCAACCAAGCGGGAAGAAGGGCCGGCGGACCCGCGCGGGCACCGCGCCCGCCACGCCCGAGGACGCCGCCGACCGCCTCACCGGCTTCCTCGCCGCGCCACCCGCGCTCGACGACCTCGACGAGGCGCAGCTGCGCGGCTGGTGCGTCGACATCGTCCGGCTCGCCCGCCGCAACGGCTACCTGGCCAGCACCGCCGACGCGATCGCCGTGTTCGAGACCTCGATCCTGCTGGCCAACCTGCGCAACCGGGCCCGACCCACACCGTACGACTTCGCCGACGCCGCGGTCACCTGCATCGAGAAGGACGTGGTGCCCGGGCGGCGCGACGTCCGCCGGCTCTGCGAGATCCTGCTCGGCGGCGACCGGATCGGCCAGGTCGGATACGACTCCCTGCCGCCGCTGGCCCGCGACGTCCTCGACCGGCTCGCCCCGCTCGGCCTCGACCTGCAGCGGCGCACCGTGCAGCGCGCCCTGCTCGACCTGCGTGCGGACCCGACGCTGGCGCCCTGCTCCGACCTGCTCTGGATGCTGCGGCACCTGCTGCCCGCCGACGCGGTCCGCCCGATCATGGGGGAGCACCGCCTCGGCCACCGCTCCACCCAGGAGAGCTGGGACCTCGCCCTCGGCCGCAACCAGCGCGCCCTGATCGAGCTGGGCTACGAGGGCGTCACCGTCGAGCAGGTGCTGGAACAGCGACTCCGCCGAGCCGTCCGCGGCCCGGACGCCACCGCCGCCCGCGCGCTCGCCGCCGTCGAGGACGCCATCCGCCTGCTCGGCAGCCCCCGCCTGATCGACGAACTCGGCACGCGGGCGGTGGAGCTGCTCGCCGCCGAACGCACCGTCGACGACGCCCCGGAGGTGCTGCGCCGCATCCGCCGGTTGCTCGCCCATCACCGCACCACCGCGCCGGCGCTGCCCGCCTGGTGCCGGGCGTTCGTCACCACCGGCTACGCCCACTACTGCACCCTGCTGCCCACCGCGTTCGTCGACGAGGCCACCGGCGTACGGCAGGTCGGCGCGATGCTCGGCTTCCTGTTCAGCATGGAGAGCCTCGCGTTGTCGCTGGGCTGCGACCGGTCCCAGCTCGAACTGGCCGTCGCCCAGGCCCACCCCGAGGCGCCGGCCAAGCTGGCGCTGCTCTGGGCCGCCCGCCACCAGCTCGGCCTGCTGCCCCTGGCGCGCCTGCGCGAGCGCTGCGCCGAGCTGCTGGCCAACCCGCTCGTGGTGCCGGCGTTCCCGCAGTACCTGTCCGGCTTCGTGCACGCGCTCGACCCGGTGCCCGGGCTCGCGCCGTTCGTGGTCGAGACCATGTCCGCCGCGTTCGCCGGGCTGCCCGACCCGGTGCTGCTGCCCTGGCTGCCCACCCTGATCACCACGCTCCGCGAGCACGGTCCCGAGTTGGTACCGCTGCTGGTCCGCGAGGCGGAACGCACCTTCCCCGCAACGCTGCCCGCGCTCGACGGCTGGACCCCGCCGTGGGCCGCCGACCCGGGCGCGCCCGCCGTGCCGACGCCGACCGTCCAGGCGGGGCCGGCGCACGACCTGCTGACCGCCCACCCGGAGGCGGTCGACGCGATCGCCGCGCTGCTCGGCTGCGACGCACCGTGGCGTTCCCCCACCGACGCGGCCCAGATATCCGGCGGCGCTGGCGGGGCCCCGGTGGCGGGCGCCGCGGCGGCGCTGCTCACCGCGCATCCGGCCACCGCGCACGCCGTGGCGGCCCTGGTGACCCGGCCTCCGCGCACGCCGTGGCGGCCCTGTTGACCACGCCGGACCGCACCGCGGTCGGCACGGGGTGACCGGCGTCCACACGAGAGCTTCGAGGACCTCGACGTCGGCGCCGTGGCGGGCGTCAGGTCCGAAGCCCGGCGTGGATCAGCACCGGCTCGGCGGGGTAGTTGCGGGCGACGGGCACCATGGGGTGGTGATCCGCTTCCTGCTGAACCTGCTGTGGCTCGTGTTCGGTGGCGGCCTCGTCCTCGCCCTCGGCTACGGCGTGGCCGCCCTGATCTGCTTCGTCCTGGTCGTCACCATCCCGTTCGGCGTCGCCTCGCTGCGCCTCGCCTCGTACGCGCTGTGGCCGTTCGGGCGCACGATCGTGCCCAAGCCGGGCGCCGGCGTGCCCTCCGGCCTGGCGAACGTGCTCTGGGTGCTGCTGGCCGGCTGGTGGCTGGCCCTGTCGCACATCCTCGCCGGGGTGGCGCTGTGCGTGACGATCATCGGCATCCCGTTCGGGGTGGCCAACTTCAAGCTGGTCCCGGCGGCGCTCTGGCCGCTGGGCCAGGAGGTCGTCGAAACCCCCTGAGTTCATGATCCGGAACGACGTCTGGTTGCCCCGCTCTCGCCTCGGCGTGGCGCACCGACGCCATGTCCCTGAGGTGGCGGCATCTCCCGTCCCTTGATCGACTCCACCTCGGCGAAGTGGTGGCATCCCGACGCCGTGATGCCACCACTTCGGCGGACTGGAGTCGATCAAGGGCGTGTTCTCGCTCAACGGGAGGACCTTGAAAATGCCCTCGGCGGGAACTCCGGCGAGCCAGGTCACCACCGCTCGGGCGTCCTAGGAGGGTGGGGTGGTGGCGGACGGGCGGGAACGCGTCGGTCCGCCCGTGACGATCAAGGGCGGGCTACGGTCGGTGGTGTGGAAGATCGCAACGAGGTGATCGCGGCGCTCAAGGCCGATCCGGCGATGTCGGGCCTGCGCCGGTCGCTGGAGTTCTACCACGGTGATCCGGCGCGGGAGGCGGCGCTCGACGCGTTCTACGCACCCCTGGTCGGAGCCGGTGACCTGGTCTTCGACGTCGGCGCGCACGTCGGCGACCGGCTGGACAGCTTCCGCCGCCTCGGCGCCCGGGTGGTCGCCGTGGAGCCGCAGCCGCTCTGCGCCCGGGCGCTGCGGGCCCTGCACTCCGGCGACGGCGCGGTGACGGTGGTGGAGGCGGCCTGCGGGCGGGCCGCCGGACCGGTGCGGCTGCACGTGAACTCCGCCAACCCGACCGTCTCCACCGCCTCCCGGAGTTTCGTCCGCGCCGCCGGCCGGGCCGCCGGCTGGGAGGGCGAGACGTGGGACGGCGAGATCGAGGTGGCCGGCACCACGCTTGACGCGCTCGTCGCCGCTCACGGCGTCCCGGCGTTCGTGAAGGTGGACGTGGAGGGCTTCGAGGACGCCGTGCTGGCCGGGTTGAGCCGTCCGGTGCCGGCGTTGTCGTTCGAGTTCACCACCATCGCCCGCGACCTGGCCGAACGCTGCCTGGATCGGCTCACCGCGCTCGGCTTCACCGGGTTCGCCGTGGCGCTCGGCGACGAGATGGCGTTCGCCGCGCCGGGCTGGCGGTCGGCCGCCGAGGTGGCGGCGTACCTGCGCGCGCTGCCGCACGAGGCCAACTCGGGCGACGTGTACGCGCGGATCTGACCTCGGTCCACTTCGGACAGCATCTTCGGCACCACATCGACCCTGCTCACCGCCCTGATCGGCACATCCGCTGCCCGACCGCTTTTTTCAGGCGTCGAACTTAGCCGTGTTTCGTTACCTGGCCGTTATTGACGTGACCGGCGCCACTTCGGTTGACTGCCACGGAACCGCTACCGCAACCGGTTCCGAAACACCCCCCTCATCCCCGCGACCCGGGAGCGTCACGTGCCGATCACCATCGCCGACGTCGCCACCCGCGCCGGGGTGAGCAAGACGACCGTGTCCCGGGTGCTCAACGGCAAGGGCGAGGTGCACATCCGCACCGCCGACCGGGTCCGCGCCGTCATCAGCGACCTCGGGTACGTGCCCAGCGCCCGCGCGGTCGGCCTGGCCCGCGGGCGTACCCGGGTGGTGGGCATGCTGGTGCCGGCGCTGACCTGGCCCTGGATGGGCGAGGTGCTCCAGGGCGCGGTGGACGCGGTCGAGGCCGCCGGCTACGGCATGCTGCTGTTCACCTGCACCCACGGCGACGAGTCGATGCGGCGGTTCGCCTCCCAGGTCTCGGCCAAGTCCTTCGACGGCCTGCTCGTGGTCGAACCGGAGGGCACGCTCGACTACATCACCGGGCTGCACCGGCGCGGCCTGCCGGTCATCCTCATCGACGACCGCGGCCACCAGCCCGGCTTCCCCTCGGTGCGCACCACGAACGAAGCCGGGGCCCGGGCCGCCGCCGTGCACCTGCTGGCGCTCGGACGCCGCCGGCCGCTCGTCGTCACCGGCCTGCGCCGCTTCGGCTGCACCCGGGAACGGCTCGCCGGCTTCGCCCACGCCTACGCCGAAGCCGGCGTACCCGTGGAGGCGATCCGGGTGGTGGAGGGCGACTTCACCTTCGAGTGCGGGCGCGCGGCGGTGCGACGGCTGCTCGCCGACGACGCGCCGTTCGACGCCGTCTTCGCGCACAACGACCTCTCCGCCGCCGGCGCGCTCCAGGCGCTACGCGACGCCGGCCGGCGCGTCCCGGAGGACGTGGCGGTGGTCGGCTTCGACGACCTGCCGCTGGCCGGGCACACCCACCCGCCGCTCAGCTCGGTGCACCAGCCCATGCGGGAGATGGGCGCCGCCGCCGCCCGGCTCCTCATCGCCCACCTCACCGGCACCCCGCTACCCGACGCCCCGACCGTCATCCCGACCCGCTTCGCCGCCCGCGCCTCCACCGGCGTCACCTGACCCCGATACCGCCGAACCCGGCGACCACGCCGGCGGGCACCCGCCCGCCGGTGGCACCACCGCACACCCTTCATCCACCACATCCCGCCCGAGACACGCGGGACCACCGAGGGAGACCTCCATGAGAAGAAGGCAACTCCTCGCCGTCGCGCTCGCCGGCGCGATGGTCACCACCACGGTCGCCGCCTGCGGCGACAGCCCCAACGCGGAGAAGAAGAACGGCCAGGCCGCGACCGTGCTGAACGTCGGCATGCCCAACGGTCCGCAGGCCGAGAACAACAACCCGTTCCTCACCACCTCGGCCGCGGCGTCGCTCGGCTACCGCTGGCAGATCTACGAGCCGCTGATGATGTGGAACCCGGTCAAGCCGGCCGAGCCGTTCAAGCCGTGGCTGGCCACCAAGGCCGAGTGGTCGGCGGACTACAAGTCGGTCAAGGTGACCGTCCGGGACGACGCCACCTGGTCCGACGGGCAGAAGGTCACCGCCGAGGACGTGGCGTTCACCTACAACCTGGTCCAGAAGTTCCCGGCGCTCAACGACCAGGGTGTGCCGTACACCGGCGCGACCGCGAGCGGCAACGACGTCACGATCACCATGTCCAGCCCGCAGTTCGTCAACCAGCAGAAGGTGCTGTGGCGGGTGCCGATCGTGCCCAAGCACCTCTGGGAGAAGATCGCCGACCCGACCACCGACCCGGTGAAGCAGCCGGTCGGCAGTGGCCCCTACACGCTCAAGTCGTTCACGCCGGCCACTACCACGCTCACCGTGCGCGACAGCGGCTACTGGCAGGACGCGCCGAAGGTGAAGGAACTGCGCTTCACCTCGTACACCGACAACAGCGCGCAGACCACGGCGCTCGCGAACGGCGAGTCGGAGTGGAGCTTCGTCTTCATCCCCAACTACCAGACCGTGTTCGTGGCCAAGGACGAGAAGAACCACAAGGTGTGGGCGCCGGCGGTGCTTGGTATCCACGGCCTCTACCTGAACACCACGAAGAAGCCGTTCGACGACCCGACGCTGCGCAAGGCGATGAACATGGTCGTCGACCGGGCGGACATCTTCACCACCGCCGAGGCCGCCTACTTCCACCCCGAGGTCAAGAGCGTCACCGGCCTGCCCAGCCCGGCCGGTGACTCGTTCATCGCGCCGGAGTACCAGGGGCAGGAGCACAAGGTCGACGTCGAGGGCGCCAAGACGCTGCTCACCGGCGCCGGCTACAAGCTCGACGGCACCACGCTGAAGGACAAGACCGGCAAGCCGGTCACGATCAAGCTGACCGACCCGGCCGGCTGGTCCGACTACCAGACCAGCCTGGAGATCGTGAAGGACAACCTGTCGAAGATCGGCATCGCGGCGACCATCGACAAGGCCAACCAGGACGCCTGGTTCCGCAACGTGGAGCAGGGCAACTTCGACGCCACGTTCCGGTGGACCGAGAGCGGCGCGACGCCGTACGACATCTACCGGACGATCATGGACGGTCGGGTGCTCAAGCCGATCGGCACCGCCTCCCCCGCCGGCAACTTCGGCCGCTTCGACAACAAGACGGCGACCGACGCGCTCGTCTCGTACGCCAACGCGACCGACGACGCCACCCGCACCACGGCGCTCGCCACGCTGCAGAAGATCTTCGTCGAGGAGACGCCGATGATCCCGGTCGGCGCGGACAACATCGGCGGCGCGTACAGCGCGAAGAACTGGACCGGCTGGCCGGACGACTCGAACCCGTACGGCGCGCTCCAGCCCACCCAGCCCAACGCGCTGGACGTGGTGCTGCACCTCACGCCGACCGCCGGCTGACCCGGCGTCGCCTCTCCGGCCGGCCCGCGCCGGCCGGGGAGGCGGCCCCCGTCCCTCACCCCGGCAACCCCAGACAGGAATTCGGCATGACGACGACCGAGAGCGCCCCGGCGCCGGCCGACGAGGTGGTGCTGGAGGCCGTCGGCCTGACCAAGCACTTCCCGGTCCGCCGGCGGCTGCGCGACCTCCTCTCCCGGACCCCGGCGGCGGTGCACGCCGTCGACGACGTCTCGATCGCGCTGCGCCGCGGCCGGGTGACCGCGCTGGTCGGGGAGTCCGGCTCCGGCAAGTCCACGGTGGCCCGGCTGCTGGCCCAGCTCTACCCGCGCACCGCTGGCGACATCCGGCTGCACGGCGTCTCGACCCGGGTCCGCGGCGGACGCCGGTTCCGGGCGTACGTGCGCCAGGTGCAGTTGATCCTCCAGGACCCGTTCGCCTCGCTGAACCCGGTGCACACCGTGCGCTACCACCTCACCCGGTCGCTGCGCATCCACGGCAACGCCGGGTCCGGCCCGGACGAGTTGGAGAAGGCCCTGGCCGACCTGCTCACCCGGGTCAGCCTCACCCCGCCGGAGCGCTACCTCGACGCGTTCCCGCACGAACTCTCCGGCGGCCAGCGCCAGCGCGTCGCGATCGCCCGGGCGCTCGGCGCCGACCCCGACGTGCTGCTCGCCGACGAGCCGGTCTCCATGCTCGACGTCTCGATCCGCCTCGGCGTGCTCAACCTGCTCCAGGACCTGAAGGACCGGCTCGACCTGGCCATCCTCTACATCACCCACGACATCGCCTCGGCCCGCTACTTCGCCGACGAGACGATCGTGATGTACGCCGGGCGGATGGTCGAGGGCGGCGACAGCGAGACGGTCACCCAGCGGCCGGCCCACCCGTACACCAGGTTGTTGATCGACTCGGCGCCGGACCCGGAGCGGATCACCGGCGCGGTCACCGACGCCGACGCGGCGGGCGAGCGCGGTCACGGGGAACCGCCGAGCCTGATCCGCCCGCCCGGCGGCTGCCGGTTCCACCCGCGCTGCCCGCACGCGATGCCCCGGTGCAGCGCGGAACTGCCGCCGCCGATCCCGATCGACGACCGGCCCGGGCACTGGGCCGCCTGCTGGCTGTTCGACCCGGCCACCGCCACGGCCGGGAAGGCCGACGCCACCGCCACGGCCGGGAAGGCCGACCCCACCGCCACGGCCGGGAAGGCCGACCCCACCGCCACGGCCGGGAGCGCCGACCCCACCGCCACGGCCGGGAGCGCCGACGCCACCGGACGGGAGGCGAGCCGATGAGGTTCCTGCTGCAACGGATGGCCTTCTACCTGTTCACCGCCTGGGCGGCGATCACCCTCAACTTCTTCATCCCGCGGATCGTGCCGGGCGACCCGGTGCAGGCGCTGATCTCCCGCAACCAGGGCCGGATCAGCGCCGACTCGATCGCGTCGCTGCGGGTGCTGTTCGGGCTGGACTCCGACCGCAACCTGTGGCAGCAGTACGTCGCCTACTGGGGCCAACTCCTGCACGGCGACCTCGGTTTGTCGTTCACGTTCTTCCCGGCGCCGGTGTCCGAGGTGATCGGGAGCAGCCTGCCGTGGACCGTCGGCCTGGTCGGTGTCACCACGATCATCAGTTTCCTGCTCGGCACCGCGCTCGGCGTGGGCGCCGGCTGGCGGCGCGGCTCGTGGGTCGACGGGCTGCTGCCGGCCACCACGTTCCTCTCCTCGATCCCCTACTTCTGGCTGGGGCTGGTGGCGATCGCGTTGTTCGCCGGGCCGGGCAGCTTCTTCCCCTCCTCCGGCGGCTACGAGCCGGGACTGGTGCCGGCGTTCGACGCCTACTTCATCCCGAGCGCGATCCAGCACAGTCTGCTGCCGGCGGCGACCATCCTGGTCTCCTCGATGAGCGGCTGGATCCTCAGCATGCGCAACATGATGGTCACCGTCGCCAGCGAGGACTACATCACCGTCGCGCACGCCAAGGGGCTCTCCGAACGGCGGGTGGCGCTGAGCTACGCCGCCCGCAACGCGCTGCTGCCGAACGTCTCCGGCTTCGCGCTGTCGCTGGGCCTCATCGTCGGCGGAACGCTGCTCGTGGAGATCGTCTTCTCCTATCCGGGTCTGGGATTCCAGCTCTTCCAGGCCGTCGGCTACAAGGACTACCCGCTCATGCAGGGCATCTTCCTGATCATCACGATCTCGGTCCTGGTGGCGAACCTGCTCGCCGACGTCGCCTACCTGCTCCTCGACCCGCGGACCCGAAAGAGCTGAGCGATGACACTTTCCCCGTCCAGCATCGACCAGGTCACTCCCGGCCAGGGGGCGGTGGCCCAACCGTCGGCCCGGCCCCGACGCCGCCGGTTCCGCTTCGTCGCCAACCCCAAGGCCGCCACCGGCCTGGCCATCCTCGGGGTGTACGCGCTGCTGGCGGTGATCGGGCCGTGGATCGCGCCGTACGACCCGGACGCGCGCGGCGCCGACGTGCTGCAGGCGCCCTCGGCCCGGCACTGGTTCGGCACCACCCACCTCGGCCAGGACATCTTCAGTCAGATCCTGGTCGGCGCGCGCAGCGTGATGGTGGTGGGGCTGATCGCCGGCGTGCTGGCCACCGTCCTGTCCATCCTGATCGGGGTGACCGCCGGCTACCTGGGCGGCGCGGCCGACGAGAGCCTGTCGGCGCTGTCCAACGTGTTCCTGGTGATCCCCGCGCTGCCGCTGATCATCATCGTGGCGTCGCTCGTCGACCAGGCCGGCGAGCTGCTGGTCGCGCTGATCATCGGGCTCACCTCGTGGGCCTGGGGCGCCCGGGTGCTGCGGGCACAGACGCTGTCGTTGCGCCGCCGCGACTACGTCGAGGCCGCCCGCGCCACCGGCGAGCGGACCTGGCGGATCATCGGCTTCGAGATCCTGCCCAACCTGACCGCGATCATCGCCTCCGGCTTCGTCGGCACGGTGATCTTCGCGGTGATGTCGGAGATCACCCTGGCGTTCATCGGCATCTCCTCGGTGTCGTCGTGGAACTGGGGCACCATCCTGTTCTGGGCGCAGGGCCAGCAGGCGCTCGCGCAGGGCGCCTGGTGGTGGTTCGTGCCGGCCGGGCTGGCCATCGCGCTGCTCGGCACCGCGCTCGCGCTGATCAACTTCGGCATCGACGAGTTCGTCAGCCCCCGGCTGCGCACCGGCGGCCGGACCCGGATCCGCACCGCCGACGGCCGCACCGTGCGGATGCGGGTGGGCTTCACCCCGGTGCTGGCCCCGAAGGCCGCCGCCGTGCCGATGCAGGACAGCCGGAAGGACGTTGAGCCGTGAGCGCGAGGAGCGCAGCGCAGCGGAGCCCCGCAGTCGCGAACGAAAGGAGGGCCCGATGAGCGACCAGGTGCTGGAGATCCGTGGGCTGTGCGTCGACTACGGTGTCGGCGCGGACGCGGTGCACGCGGTCCGTGACGTCGACCTGACGCTGCACCGGGGCGAGGTGCTCGGCCTGGCCGGGGAGAGCGGCAGCGGCAAGTCCACCCTGGCGTACGGGCTGACCCGGCTGCTGCCCCCGCCCGGCGTGGTCAGCGGCGGCCAGGTGATCTACCACCCGGTCGACGGCCCGCCGGTGGACGTGCTGACGCTCAGCCCGGCCCGGCTGCGCGAGTTCCGCTGGGCGGAGACGTCGATCGTGTTCCAGGGCGCGATGAACTCGCTCAACCCGGTGCACAAGGTCTCCACCCAGCTCCTCGACGTGATCAAGGCGCACGAGCCGGGGAGCACCGCGTCCGGCCGGCTGGCCCGCGCCAAGGACCTGCTGCGGCTGGTCGGCATCGCCGGCGACCGGCTGGACAGCTATCCGCACCAGCTCTCCGGCGGCATGCGGCAACGGGTCATGATCGCGATGGCGCTGGCGCTGGAGCCACAACTGGTCATCATGGACGAACCGACCACCGCGCTGGACGTGGTGATGCAACGGCAGATCCTCAGCCAGCTCGCCGAACTGCGCGAACGGCTCGGCTTCGCGGTGCTGTTCATCACCCACGACCTGTCGCTGCTCGTGGAGTTCTCCGACCGGATCGCCATCATGTACGGCGGTCGGATCGTCGAGGAGGCGCCCGCCGCCCGGCTGTACGCCGAGCCGCTGCACCCGTACACCGAGGGGTTGCTGCACTCGTTCCCGGCGCTGCACGGGCCGCGCCGCGAGTTGACCGGCATCCCCGGCTCCCCGCCGGACCTGCGTGCCATGCCGGCCGGCTGCGCGTTCCACCCGCGCTGCCCGAAGGCGTTCGACGGGTGCGACGAGCGGGTGCCGGTGCTGGGGCCGCCCGGCGTCGACGATCCGACGCGGGCCGTCGCGTGCTGGCTGCACCCGGCCGTCGCACCCCTGCCCCGCTGACCCGCCCGAGCCCACCGCTACCGCGAGGAGAACCATGGACACCGACCTCAACCGCCCGAGTGTGGGTCAGGCCGACCCGATCGACACGCTGCCGCCGACCTTCCGGTGGGGGGTGGCGACGTCGTCGTACCAGATCGAGGGCGCGGTGGCCGAGGACGGCCGCACCGCGTCGATCTGGGACACCTTCTGCCGGGTCCCGGGGGCGGTGGCCAACGGCGACCACGGCGACGTGGCCTGCGACCACTACCACCGGATGCCGCAGGACGTGGCGCTCATCGCCGACCTGGGGCTGGACACCTACCGGTTCTCGGTGGCCTGGCCACGGGTGCAGCCGGGTGGGCGCGGCCCGGCCAACGCGGCCGGGCTGGGCTTCTACGACCGGCTGGTGGACGAGCTGCTCGGCCGGGGCGTCGACCCGTGGGTGACGCTCTACCACTGGGACCTGCCGCAGGAGCTGGAGGACGCGGGCGGCTGGCCGAACCGGGACACCGCCTACCGCTTCGCCGACTACGCGGAGCTGGTCTTCGCCGCGCTCGGCGACCGGGTCCGCACCTGGACCACGCTCAACGAACCGTGGTGCTCGGCGATGCTCGGGTACGCCTACGGCGACCACGCCCCGGGCCGGCGGAACCTGGGTGACGGCATCGCCGCCGCGCACCACCTGCTGCTCGGGCACGGCCTGGCCACCCAACGGCTGCGCGCGGCGGCGCCGGGTCCGGTCGAGCTGGGTCTGACGCTCAACCTGACCACCGCCGACCCGGCCACCGACAGCGCGGCGGACCGGGACGCGGCCCGGGCGGCGGACGGGCTGGGCAACCGGCTCTACCTCGATCCGGTGCTGCGCGGCACGTACCCGCAGGACGTGGTCGCGGACCTGGCCGCCGAGGGGGTGCGGATCCCGGTTGAGGACGGTGACCTGGCGGTGATCGCCACCCCGATCGACGTCCTCGGGGTGAACTACTACTTCGGGCAGTTGCACTCCGGGGTGGACGAGCAGGGCCGGGAGCGCGACGACAACGGCAGGCCGGTGCGCCGGGTGGTCCGCCGGGACCTGCCGCGCACCGCGATGGACTGGGAGATCGTGCCGGAGTCCTTCACCGACCTGCTGGTGCGGCTGCACCGCGACTACCCGGGCGTGCCCATGGTGATCACCGAGAACGGGGCGGCGTTCGACGACCGGGCGGACGCCGACGGGTTCGTGGCCGACGACGACCGGGTGGCGTACCTGACCGAGCACCTGCGGGCGGTGGCGCGGGCCCGGGCGGCCGGCGCGGACGTGCGCGGCTACTTCGCGTGGTCGCTGCTGGACAACTTCGAGTGGGCGTACGGCTACGACAAGCGGTTCGGCATCATCCGGGTCGACTACGACTCGCAGCGCCGCACCCCGAAGCGCAGCGCGTTGTGGTACCGCGACACCGTTCGGCGGGTGCGCGGGCAGCGCTGACCCGACCTGTCCGGGGTGGCCGCGCGGGAGCTTCCCGGGTGGCCGCCCCGGCGCGCCCCGGGCCACTTTTTTCATGCCTTGACATAAGGCGGGATGAGCGGTTTTCTCATTTGCGGATGTCGATTCACCGGAAGGAGCATCCGTGTCTCCCACCACCGTTCCCCGCCTCGCCGGCCGCGTCGCCCTGTCGCTCTGCCTCACCGCCGGCGCCCTCGTCCCCACCACCGCGGCCCACGCCGCCGGCGAGACCGTCAACATCTGGCTCACCACCACCTCCGACGCCGGCGGCCGGACCGTCACCCGGGGGCTGCAACAGCAGAGCCCGACGAGCTTCGCCCCCACCAGCGCCGGCGCCACCCACACCATCACCGTCGACGAGAACACCCGGTACCAGCCGTTCGAGGGCGCCGGCGCGTCCATCACCGACACCACCGCCCACCTGCTGCGCGGCGGCGCGGTCAGCGCCACCACCCGGGACGCGGTGATGCGCAAGCTGTTCAGCCCCACCGACGGCATCGGGCTGTCGTTCGTGCGCAACCCGATCGGCGCGTCCGACCTGTCCCGCCCCGGCAACGTCTCCCTCGACGACACCTGCTGCGACCTCAACGACTTCGGGGCGAACGGCTACGACACGAACGTCGAGCTGCTCACCGCGCAGGCCCGGCAGCTCAACCCGGCGCTGCGGGTGATGGTGGTGCCGTGGAGCGCCCCCGGCTGGATGAAGGACAACGGCCGGATGGACCAGATGGGCTGGCTGAAGTGGGAGCACTACGCCACCTACGCCCAATACCTGGTCAAGACCATCCAGGCGTACGCGGCGCGCGGCGTGAAGGTCGACTACCTGTCGGTGCAGAACGAGCCGAACTGCTGCCAGTCCGGCAACCCCACCGCGATGGACTACCCGGGCATGAGCTGGAACGCCTCCGGCCTGGTCGAACTGACCAAGAACTTCGTCTACCCGGCGTTCCGGGCCGCCGGCCTCACCACCAAGGTGCTCGTGCACGACTGGAACTACGGCGACTACGCCACCATGGGCACCGGGTTGCTCGGCGACTCAGGCGTGCGTGACGACCCGCTCTTCGGCGGCATCGCCTGGCACGGCTACTTCGGCGACCCGGCGGTCGGCAGCCAGGTCCGCGGGCAGTATCCGGCGGTGCCGCAGTTCAGCACCGAGCACTCCGGCGGCACCTGGATCACCAACCAGCACAACGAGGACATGGCCGACATCGTCACCTACGCCCGGAACTGGAGCCGCAGCGTGGTGAAGTGGAGCCTCGCGGTCAACCAGAACATGGGCCCGCACAACGGCGGCTGCGGCACCTGCACCGGCCTGATCACCGTGCAGGAGGGCGGCGCCCGGGCCGGCCAGGTCGACTACACCATCGAGTACTACACCACCGGGCACCTGACCAAGTTCGTCCGGCCCGGCGCGACCCGGATCGACTCCACCGCCGACGGCGCCGTGCCGAACGTCGCCTACCGCAACCCGGACGGCTCCAAGGCGCTGCTCGCGCACAACGGCGGCACCTCGGCGCAGTCGGTGCGGGTGGTGTGGGGCGGGCAGTCCTTCACCTACACGCTGCCGGCCCGCACCACCGCCACGTTCACCTGGTCCGGTGCCCCGTCCGGCGGCGGCCCGACGCCGACCGGCCCGGTCACCGGCATCGGCGGCAAGTGCCTGGACGTCACCGACAACGCCAGCGCCGACGGCACGCCGGCGCAGATCTGGAGCTGCACCGGCGGGACCAACCAGCAGTGGACCCGGGCCGCCGACGGCACGCTCCGGGCGCTCGGCAAGTGCCTGGACGTGGCCGGTGGCGGCACCGCCGACGGCACGAAGGTGCAGCTCTGGACCTGCAACGGCACCGCCGCCCAGCAGTGGACCTGGACCGCCGGGCGGGACCTGGTCAACCCGCAGGCGAACAAGTGCCTCGACGTCACCGGCAACACCTCCGCCGACGGGACGAAGACGCAGGTGTGGAGTTGCACCGGCGGCGCCAACCAGAAGTGGACGCTGCCGTCCTGACCAGCGTGGCCGGGTCGGCGGAAACGCCGGCCCGGCCCGTCAGCGTCCGCGCGGCCGTCGCGCCGGTGGTGCCGGGCGGAACGCCGGTTCGCGGGGCACGCCGCCGTCGCGCAGCAGCCGGGTCATCGGCAGGGTGGCCGCGCCCATCGCGACCGCGTCCGGTCCGAGCCGGCACAGCTCGATCGAGGTCTGCGCGTACGGCTGGCGCAGCGCGTGCCGCGCGGTGGCCGCGCGGATCGCCGGCAGGTGGCGCTCGCCGAGCGCCAGCCCGGCCCAGCCGCCGAGCACCACCCGCTCGGGGTTGAACAGGTTCACCAGGTTCGCGACGCCGGCGCCCAGGTAGCCGACCGTCTCGTCGATCACCTTCGCGGCGGTGCGGCCGGTGGCGCGCAGCAGCTCGCCGAACGCGGTCTCCTCGTCCCCGCCGGCCGCCGGTCGACCCCGGTTGGCCTGCCGGAACCGGTCGAGCACCCCCTCCGCCCCGACGTACGCCTCGAGGCAGCCGTGGTTGCCGCAGCGACAGCGCCGCCCCCCGTACACGATGGTGGTGTGACCCCACTCGCCGGCGCTGCTGTGCGCGCCGCGGTAGCCGACGCCGTCGGCGACCACGGAGGCGCCCACGCCGGAGCCGACCAGGGCGACCACCGCGTGCCGGACGCCCCGACCGGCGCCGAACCACATCTCGGCCTGGCCGAGCGTCTTGGCGCCGTTGTCGACGTGCACCGGGACGTCGGTGCCGGCGCGCAGCATCGCGCCGAGCGGGACGCCGTCCCAGCCGAGGGTCTGGGCGTGCACGACGGCGTCGGCGGTGCGCTCGACCGTGCCGGCGACGGCGACGCCGAAGCCGAGCACCGCGGCCGGGTCGACGCCGGACTGCTCGGTCACCGCGGCGAGGCCGTGCCGCAGGTGGTCGGCGACCCGCGCCGGGTCGGGCTCGGCGGCGGCGATCGGGTATTCCGCCTTTGCCAACGCGGTCATGCTCAGGTCGAACAGCTCGACCTGCACCCGGGTCTCGCCCACGTCGGCGCCGACCAGGTAGCCGTAGCCGGGGGCGACGCGCAGCAGCACCCGGGGGCGCCCGCCGTCGGACTCGACCGAGCCGGCCTCCTCGACCAGCCCTTCGGCGATCATCTCGCCGACCAGGTTGCTCACGCTGGCCAGGCTCAGCGCGGTCGACTGCCCCAGCTCGTGCCGGCTGAGCGGGCCGTCCAGCCAGATCCGGGTGAGCAGGACCGACCGGTTGGCCCGGCGCATGTCGCGCACCGTGGTGCGTCTGGCGTCCACGTCCGCCGCCGTCCTTCCCCCGGCCGCCCGCCGGCGACCTGCTTTCACGTCGTGAACCAAGTGGTGACAGACTACTGCGCATTTACATTTAACAAAGTTAACTGATAGCCTGCGGCGCATCGACGAGGAGGTATGTCATGCGACTCGGACGTCTGATCACCGCTGTGCTCGGTGGCGGCGCGCTGCTCGCCGCCACCGTCGCCCTGCCGGCCGCCAGCGGCGGGGCGACCGCGCGCGGCGCGCTCGTGGCGTGCGACGCGCCGGCCTGGGCCGAGGGCGTCACCTGGACCGCCGGCAGCCGGGCCAGCTACGCCGGCCGGCTCTACCAGGCGTTGGTGACGCACACCCCGCCGCCCGGCGCGGGCTGGAACCCGGCCGCCGTACCGGCGCTCTGGACCGACCTCGGCGCCTGCACCGGCGGCGGCACGCCGTCACCCAGCCCCACCACCCGGCCGCCGTCACCCACCCCCACCGCGTCCCCCTCCCCCACCCGGACGCCCACGCCGACCCCGACCGCCACCGGCGGTGGCACCTGCGCGCTGAAGTCCCGGCCCGGCGGGAAGGTGCTCCAGGGCTACTGGGAGAACTGGGACGGCGCGGCCAACGGCGTGCACCCCGGGCTCGGTTGGATCCCGATCACCGACGCCCGGATCACCGGGCACGGCTACAACGTCGTCACCGCCGCGTTCCCGGTCATCCGCGCCGACGGCACCGTGCTGTGGGAGGACGGCATGGACGCCGGCGTCACGGTGCCCACCCCGGCGCAGGTGTGCCAGGCCAAGGCCGCCGGGCTGACCGTGCTCCTGTCCATCGGCGGCGCCGCCGCCGGCATCGACCTCAGCTCCGCCAC
The DNA here is from genome assembly GCF_029581215.1 of Micromonospora sp. WMMD975. Taxonomy (NCBI): domain Bacteria; kingdom Bacillati; phylum Actinomycetota; class Actinomycetes; order Micromonosporales; family Micromonosporaceae; genus Micromonospora; species Micromonospora sp. WMMD975. Next base: position 2,285,427 of record NZ_CP120739.1, on the reverse strand, counting down.
GGTCGCCGACCGGTTCGTCGCCACCGTCGTGCCGATCCTCAAGCGGCACAACTTCGACGGCATCGACATCGACATCGAGACCGGGCTCACCGGCAGCGGGAACATCAACCAGCTCTCGCCGTCGCAGGCCAACCTGATCCGGATCATCGACGGGGTGCTGGCCCAGATGCCGGCCGGTTTCGGGCTCACCATGGCGCCGGAGACCGCGTACGTCACCGGCGGCAGCGTCACCTACGGCTCGATCTGGGGCGCCTACCTGCCGATCGTCAAGAAGTACGCGGACAACGGCCGGCTCTGGTGGCTGAACATGCAGTACTACAACGGCTCGATGTACGGCTGCGCCGGCGACTCGTACCCGGCCGGCACGGTGCAGGGCTTCACGGTGCAGACGCAGTGCCTGAACAACGGGCTCAGCGTCCAGGGCACCACGATCCGCGTCCCCTACGACAAGCAGGTCCCCGGCCTGCCGGCACAGCCCGGCGCGGGCGGCGGATACCTGAACCCGTCGTCGGTGGGCCAGGCGTACCGCTCCGTCCCCGGCCTCAAGGGGCTGATGACCTGGTCGATCAACTGGGACGGGTCGAAGGGTTGGACGTTCGGCGACAACGTCCGCGCGCTCCAGGGCCGCTGACACCGTGGGGCCCCGCGCACCACGCGGGGCCCCACGGCTGGCGTCGGGCCGCACATCCTGCGAGGCTGACTCTCGTGTACGACTACGACCTACTGGTGCTGGGATCAGGACCGAGTGGACAGAAGGCGGCCATCGCCGCGGCCAAACTGGGACGACGGGTGGCCATCGTCGACCGCCGCGACATGCTCGGCGGGGTGTGCATCAACACCGGCACCGTGCCGTCCAAGACGCTGCGCGAGGCCGTCCTCTACCTGACCGGGCTGAGCCAGCGTGACCTCTACGGCAGCAGCTACCGGGTCAAGGAGGACATCACGGTCGCCGACCTGGCCGCCCGCACCCAGCACGTGATCACCCGGCAGACCGACGTCATCCGCAACCAACTGGCCCGCAACCGGATCGCGATGATCACCGGCACCGGGCGGTTCGCCGACCCGCACGCGGTCTGGGTCGACGCCGGCTCCGGCCGGGAGACCCGGGTCAGCTTCGACAAGGCGGTCATCGCCGCCGGCACCCGACCCGCCCGCCCGGACAGCGTCGACTTCGACGACCGGACCATCGTCGACTCCGACGGCGTCATCAACCTCCAGGCCGTGCCCCGCAGCATGGTGGTCGTCGGGGCCGGCGTGATCGGGATGGAGTACGCGTCGATGTTCGCCGCCCTCGGCACGAAGGTGACGGTGGTCGAGCGCCGCGACGGGATGCTCGACTTCTGCGACGACGAGATCGTCGAGTCCCTCAAGTACCACCTGCGGGACCTGTCGGTGACCTTCCGCTTCGGCGAGGAGGTGGCCGCGGTGGAGAAGCACCGCACCGCCGCGCTCTGCGTGCTGCGCAGCGGCAAGAAGATCGTCGCCGACACGGTGATGTACTCCGCCGGCCGGCAGGGGCAGACCGACGACCTCGCGCTGGAGGCGGCCGGGCTCACCGCCGACCACCGTGGCCGGATCGAGGTCGACGCCAACTACCGCACCGCGGTCGACACCATCTACGCCGTCGGCGACGTCATCGGGTTCCCGGCGCTCGCGTCCACCTCGATGGAACAGGGCCGGCTGGCCGCGCAGCACGCCTGCGGCGAACCGGCCCGCACCATGTCGGAGCTGCAACCGATCGGCATCTACACCATCCCGGAGATCAGCTTCGTCGGGAAGACCGAGGACGAGCTGACCGAGGCATCCACCCCGTTCGAGGTGGGCATCGCCCGCTACCGGGAACTCGCCCGGGGGCAGATCGTCGGCGACTCGTACGGCATGCTCAAACTGCTCGTCTCCCCGGACGACGGGCGACTGCTCGGGGTGCACGTGTTCGGCACCGGCGCCACCGAGATCGTCCACATCGGGCAGGCCGTCATGGGTTGCGGCGGCACCGTCGACTATCTGCTCGACGCGGTGTTCAACTATCCGACGCTCGCCGAGGCGTACAAGGTGGCGGCGCTTGACGCCGCCAACAAGATCCGCAACATCACCCGGATCGACGGCTGAGCGGGGGCGGGGTCAGCGGCCGGTGGCGTAGCCCTGGGCGCCGCGGGGGTTGGCGGCGGCGGACAGGACGCCGGTGCGCGGGTCCCGGGTGACCGCGCACAGCCGGCCCAGGCTCCACGGGCCGGAACGGCGGACGGTGTGCCCCCGCGCGCCCAGCGCGGCCAGCACGTCCGGGTCGATCCGGTCCTCCACCACCAGCACGCCCGGCTCGATCTCGCGGGGGTGGAACGACGCCGGCAGGCTCGTGGTGTGCCACGCCGGGGCGTCGATCGCCTCCTGCAACTCCACGCCGCCGGCCAGGTGGCGCAGCAGGAACAACAGCTGCCACTGGTCCTGCTGGTCACCGCCGGGCGTGCCGCAGGCCAGCACCGGCTCGCCGTCGCGCAGCACGAGCGTCGGGCTCAACGTGGTACGCGGACGCCGGCCCGGCCGCAGCGTCGAGGCGAGCCCCTCCTCCAGCCAGCACATCTGCAACCGGCTGCCCAGGGGGAAGCCCAGCTCCGGGATGACCGGCGAACTCTGCAACCACCCGCCGCTCGGCGTGGCCGAGATGATGTTGCCCCACCGGTCGACCACGTCGACGTGACAGGTGTCGCCGCGGGTCACCCCGTCGGCCCGGACCGTGGGCTCGCCCGTGGTGGGATCCGGCGGGCCGGCCCGCCGGGCGGCGTCGGCGTGCAGGTGCGCCGGCAGTCGCGGCGACGCGCCCGCCGGGCGGCCCGGGCGCAACGCGGTCGAGGCACGGTCACCGATCAGCGCGGCCCGCTCCCGCGCGTATCCGGGCGACAGCAGCGCCCCGCCCGGCACGTCGGTGTCGCCGTACCACGCCTCCCGGTCGGCGAAGGCGAGCTTGAGCGCCTCGGCCTGGGCGTGCATCCCGTCCACGGTGGACGGATCGAGCACGGCGGGATCGTCGAGCGCGTCGAGCGTCGCGAGCGTCTGCAGCAGCACCGGACCCTGGCCCCAGAAACCGGTTTTCGCCACCGTGTGCCCACGCCAGTCGAGCGTGACCGGCTCCTCCCAGGTGGCCGACCAGCCGGCCAGGTCGTCGCCGGTGACCAGCCCGGCGTGCGGCCGGCCGCTGGAGTCGCGGAACGGAAGACGGCTGAAGCTGTCGACCGCCTCGGCGACGAAACCCTCCCGCCAGGCGCGCCGGGCCGCCTCGATCTGCGCGGTCCGGTCCGCCCCCGCCGCCCGGCCGGCGTCGACGAGCCGGCGCAGCGTCTCCGCGTACGCCGGGTTGGTGACCATCTCCCCCGACGCCGGTGGCCGGCCGTGGCGCAGCCAGAGATGCGCGGAGGTCGGCCAGTGCTCGGTGAACAGCGCCCGGACCCGGTCGATGGTCTGCCCGGCGGCCCCGACGAGCGGATGGCCGGCGGCGGCGTAGCCGATCGCCGGTGCCAGCACCTCGTCGAGGGAACGGGTGCCGTGGTCCCGCAGCAACAGCAGCCAGGCGTCCACCGCGCCGGGCACCACCGCGGCCAGCGGGCCGGAGCCGGGCACCAGATCCAGACCGAGCGCGCGGAAGTGCGCGACGGTGGCGCCGGCCGGGGCCGGACCCTGGCCGCAGAGCACCCTCGGGGTGGGATCGCCGGCGGTGGCCAGCACGGCCGGCACCTCGCCGCCGGGACCGTTGAGGTGCGGCTCGACCACGTGCAGCACGAACCCGGCGGCGACCGCGGCGTCGAAGGCGTTCCCGCCCCGCTCCAGCACGCCCATCGCGGACTGGCTGGCCAGCCAGTGCGTCGAGGAGACCATGCCGAACGTGCCCCGCAGCGTCGGCCGGGTGGTGAACGTCATCGCGGCTCCTGGGGTGGGTCGGCGGCCCGCCGAGCCTACGCCGTGCCGCCGCCGGACTCGCCCGCGTCGCGGGCCTCGCCGGTGGCACGGGCCGCCGGCCCGGCGGCCGGGTGCCGCTCGCCGTCGAGCGGGAACAGGCAGGCCGCGTGGTGGTCGGCGCCGACCTCGGCCAGCGCCGGGTCGGTCTCGGCGCACTCCGGGCGGGCCTGCGGGCAGCGGGTCCGGAAGCGGCAGCCGCTCGGCGGGTCCACCGGGCTGGGGATGTCGCCGGAGAGAACGATGCGGCGGCGTTCCCGCTCGACCCGCGGATCGGCCACCGGCACCGCCGACAGCAACGCGGCCGTGTACGGGTGGGCCGGCCGCCGGTAGATCCGCTCCGGCGGCCCGGTCTCGACGATGCGACCGAGGTACATCACCGCGATCCGGTCGCTCATGTGCTCCACGGCGGACAGGTCGTGCGCGATGAACAGGTAGGTCAGCCCGAGGTCGCGTTGCAGGTGCCGGAGCAGGTTCATGATCTGCGCCTGCACGCTCAGGTCGAGCGAGGCGATCGGCTCGTCCAGGACGATCAGGTCCGGCTCGCCGGCCAGCGCGCGGGCCACCCCGACCCGTTGGCGCTGGCCACCGGACAGCTCGTGCGGGTGCCGGCCGGCGGTGTCGGCGCGCAGGCCGACCAGGTCCAGCAGCTCGGCCACCCGGTCCCGGCGGGCGGCGGCGGACCCGGCCAGCCGGTGCACGGTCAGCGGCTCGGCGATGCTGTCCCCGACCGTGCGACGCGGGTCCAGCGACGCCTGCGGGTCCTGGAAGACCATGGCCACGTGCCGGCGCATGCCGCGCAGGCGACGCCGGGACAGGCGGGTCACGTCCGCGCCGGCCACCCGGACCCGCCCGGCGGTCGGATCGACAAGTCGCATCAACGCCAGACCGGCGGTGGACTTGCCGCTGCCCGACTCGCCCACCAGACCGAGCGTCTCGCCCCGGCGTACCGCCAGGGTGACGCCGTCCACGGCGCGGACCAGGCCCGCCGGGGTCGGGAAGTGCACCGCCAGGTCGTCCAGCTCGGCGACCACGTCCGCGGCAGTCATGACGTCTCTCCCGGGTAGAAGGTGCGGACGGTGTGCCCGGCCCCGACCGGCGTCAGCGGGGGCAGCTCGTGCTCGCACCGGGGGTCGGCGCGCACCGGGCAGCGCGGCCAGAACGCGCAACCGGGCGGCAGGTCGAGCGGGCTCGGCGGGGCGCCCGGGATCGCCACCAGATCCTCGCCCCGCCGGTCCGGGTCCGGCCGGGCCGCGAGCAGGGCCCGGGTGTACGGGTGGCCCGGCGCGTCGAACACGTCGTCGACCGGCCCCTGCTCGACGATCCGTCCGCCGTACATCACCGCGACGGTGTCCGCGATGCCGGCGACCACGCCCAGGTCGTGGGTGACCCAGACGACCGCGGTGCCGAGCCGCCGTTGCAGGTCGGCGACCAGCTCGACGATCTGCGCCTGGGTGGTCACGTCGAGCGCGGTGGTCGGCTCATCGGCGATCAGCAGGTCCGGCTCGCACGCGAGCGCCATGGCGATGACGACGCGCTGGCGCATGCCGCCGGAGAACTGGTGCGGGAAGGCGTCCACCCGCTGCGCGGCGGACGGGATGCCCACCAGGTCGAGCAGCTCCACCGCCCGGGCGCGGGCGGCACGGCGGGTCAGCCCCAGGTGTTCCTCGGCCGCCTCGGTGACCTGCCGGCCCACCGGCAGCACCGGGTTGAGCGACGTCATCGGGTCCTGGAACACGAACCCGACGTGCCGGCCGCGCAGCTTGCGGCGGCGGTCGTCGGGCAGCGCGCTCAGCTCGGTGTCGAGCAGCCGCACCCGGCCGGTGACCGTCGCGGCGCGCGGCGCCAGGCCGGTGGCCGCGAGCAGCGTCATGCTCTTGCCGCTGCCGGACTCGCCGACGAGCGCGAACGTCTCCCCGGCGCGGACCTGCCAGGACACCCCGGCCACCGCCCTGGCCGGCCCGCGCCGGGTGCCGACGGTGACGGTGAGGTCCTCGACCGAGAACACGGCCTTCTCGCTGCTGTGCTGGCTGGGCATGCGCTCGTGGCCCTCGCTCCGCTCGGTGCGCTCGCTCATGCGGTGCTGGCTGGGCATGCGCTCGTGGCCCTCGCTCCGCTCGGTGCGCTCGCTCATGCGGTGGTACCCCTCCGGGCTTCGCTGACGGTGAGCTGGCGCGGGTCGAGCACGTCCCGCAGCGCGTCGCCGACCAGGTTGAACGCGAGCACGGTCAGGAAGATCGCCGCGCCCGGGAACACGCCCAGCCACCAGGCGTCGGTGACGAACCCGCGCCCGTCGAAGAGCATCCGCCCCCAGGCCGGGGCCGGCGGTTGGATGCCGAGGCCGAGGAAGGACAGCGCCGCCTCGGAGAGGATCGCGAACGCCAGCGACAGCGACGTCTGCACGATCAGCGGCGCGGCGATGTTCGGCAGCACGTGCCGGCGCATGATGCGCAGGTCCGACGCGCCGATGGAGACGGCCGCCCGGACGAAGACCTGCTCGCGGACGGAGAGGACGCCGGCCCGGGTGATCCGGGCGAAGATCGGCGTGTAGACCACGCCGATGGCGACCATGGCGGTGAGCAGGCCGGGGCCCAGCACCGCCACGATGGCCACCGCGAGCAGCAGCACCGGGAACGCGAACAGCACGTCCATGCAGCGCATCAGCACGCTGTCCAGCCAGCCCCGGTAGTAGCCGGCGAACAGCCCGAGCGTCACGCCGGCCACCAGCGCGATGCCGACGCTCACCGCGCCCACCTCGAGCGAGACGCGGGCCGCGACCAGCACCCGGCTGAGCACGTCCCGGCCCAGTTCGTCGGTGCCGAACAGGTGCGACCCGCTCGGTGGTCGCAGCATGTGGTCCACGTCGACGTCGTTGACGCCGGCCGGGGCCAGCCACGGGCCGGCGACGCCCACCACGACCAGCAGCAGCAGGACGACCGTGCCGCCGACGGCGAGCGGGTCGCGGCGCAGCGCGTCCAGGACCCGGCGTCCGGTGCTCTCGGATGCGGCGCTCACTTGACCGTGATCCTCGGGTCGAGGCGGGCGTAGAGAATGTCCACCAACAGGTTGACCAGCAGGAACAGCGCGGCGACGAGCAGCACGGCCCCCTGCAGGACCGGGTAGTCGCGGGCCTGCACGGCGTCGAAGGTGAGCCGGCCGATGCCGGGCCAGGCGAACAGCACCTCGATCACGATCACGCCGCCGAGCAGGCTCGCCAGTTGCACCGCGACCACGGTGACGACCGGGATCAGCGCGTTGCGCAGCACGTGCCGCAGGATCACCACCCGGTTGCGCAGCCCCTTCGCCTCGGCGGTGCGCACGTAGTCGGCGGAGAGCACCTCCAGCACCGACGAGCGGATGAACCGGGTCAGGATCGACGCGGTGACCAGGCCGACGGTGACCGCCGGCAGGGCCACGTGCGAGGCCCACCGGCCCGGATCCTCGGTGAGCGCCACGTAACCCGACGGCGGCAGCCACCCCAGCACGCCGGCGAAGAGGATGATCCCCATGATGCCCATCCAGAAGTCGGGCACCGAGACACCGAACTGGCTGAACACGCGGGCCGCGTGGTCGACCGCCGAGCCGCTGCGCACCGCCGCCACGATGCCCAGCGGGAACGCGACGAGCAGGGCGAACACCACGGCGGTGACGGCGAGCGACAGCGTCGCCGGCAGCCGTTCCAGCACGATTCGGCTGACCGGCTGGCCGGTGCGGAAGCTGACCCCGAGGTCACCGGTGAGCGCGTGACCGAGATAGCTGACGTACTGCACCGGCAGCGGCTGGTCCAGGCCGGCGCGGGAGCGCAGCGCCTCGTACGTCTGCGGGTCGAAGCGGGTGCCGAGCGCCACCCGGACGGGGTCGCCCGGCACCAGCTGCAGCAGCAGGAAGACCACCAGGGTCACCCCGAGCAGCACGACGGCGGACTGCAGGAGCCGCCGCAGGACGAAGCGGGTCATCTCACTTGCCGAGGGCGACCGTGCGGAACCGGATCGCCCGGTCGCTGCGGACGTCGTAGCCGGAGACCTTCTTCGACCACGCCTGCACCACGTCCGGGTTGTAGAGGTAGAGGTAGCTGGCGTCGTCGACGATCTGCTTCGCCGCCTGGTCGTACGCCTGCTTGCGGGCGTCCTGGTCGGTCTCGGTGCGGGCCTGGTCCAGCAGCTTGTCCACGGCCGGGTTGCTGTACTTGTGGAAGTTGAACGCGCCGCCGGTGTGGTGCTGGGCGTAGTAGAACTCGTCCGGGTCGACGTTGCCCAGCCAGCCCAGCATGAACCCGTCGAAGTTGCCCTTGGCCTGCTCGTCGAGCCATTGGGCGAAGTCCAGCGTCCGGATCTTCACGGTGATCCCGACGTCCTTGAGCTGCGCGGCGATGACCTGGGCGGCGGTGACCGTCTCCGGGTACTCGCTCGTGACCATCAGGTCCATGGTGAGGTTGCTGACGCCGGCCTGGCCGAGCATCTGCTTCGCCTTGCCCGGGTCGTGCGAGTAGGGCGCGTAGTCGTAGAAGAACGCGCTGTTCTTCGGGATGGCGGTCTGGTTGACCGTGGCGAGGCCGAACTTGGCCGCCTTGGTGATCGCCTCGCGGTCCAGGGCGTAGCCGATCGCGCGCCGGACCTCGGGGTTGTCGAACGGCTTGCGGGCCTCGTTGAGCGCCACGTACCAGTAGTCGGTGGAGGGCGCCGACTCGACCACCGGGTCGTCCCCGTCCTGCAACGACTTCACCTGCTGCGGCGGCAGGTTGTCGGTCCACTGGACCTGACCGCTGCGCAGGTTCTGCAACGCCACCGTGGGGTCCTTGACGAAGGTGAAGGTGACCCCGTCCAGCTTCGGCTTGTCCCCCCAGTAGGCGTCGTTGCGGACCAGCTTGATGCTGTCGCCGGAGGTGTAGCTCGCCACCTTGAACGGGCCGCTGCCGACCGGGGCGGTCTTCGCCTTGCCGGACTCGACGTTCTCCTTCTCGACGATCGCCACGCCCTTGAACCCACCGAGGTTGGCCAGCAGGTTCGGCGTGGGCGCCTTCAGCGTCACCACGACGGTCGCCGGGTCGGGCCCGGTCACCGACTTGACGGTGTCGAACTTGTAGGCGTTGTTGAGCTTCTCCTTGATGATCCGCTCATAGGAGTAGACGACGTCCTCCGAGGTCAGCGGCGAGCCGTCGGAGAACGTGACGCCGTCGCGGAGGGTGAACGTCCAGGTCAGCTGGTCCTCGCTCGTGGTCCACTTGGTGGCGAGCGCGGGCACCATCTTCAGGTCGGCGTCCGGCTCGACCAGGGTGTCGTAGACGTTCTCCAGGACCTGGAAGCTGTAGTAGGCCGAGGTCTTGTGCGGGTCGAGCTGGTCCGGTTCGCCGCCGATCGCGGCGTTGAGGACACCCCCGGCGCCGCCGGCGTTCCCCCCGTCGTCGCCGACGTCGACGCTCTCACCGCCGGTGCATCCGGACAGGACGCCGACCGCGAGGGTGAGTGCCGCGCCGATCACGCCGATCTTGTTCCTGGACATTGGCCCCCCTGCCGCTTTCCGAACAAAAGAAAGTTTCGGCGAGTCTTCTCGCCGGGCGGGATGATGTCAAACGAATCGAGCCAAACTGACTGGTCCACGCGCGGTTGCCGGCCGGGATTGAACGGTGGTTCAATCCAGCTTCCGCCACCGTGCGCCGGGAGTGTCACCGTGACCACACACGAGGTCGTCAACCAGGTCCCACCGCTCGTCGGATACGACACCGCCGACGACCCGGCGCTGCTCGACGGGCTGGCCCGCGAGGGCGCCGACTGGGCCGCCGCCGGGCTGCACGACCTCGGCCGGCTGGCCGGCGACGAGCCGGCCGCCGAACACGGCCGGCTGGCCAACGAGCACCCGCCGGTGCTGCGCACCCACGACCGGTACGGCCACCGCGTCGACGAGGTGGAGTTCCACCCGTCCTGGCACGAGCTGATGCGCACCGCGGTCGGGCACGGCCTGCACGCGGCGCCGTGGGCCGACGACCGGCCGGGCGCGCACGTGGCCCGGGCCGCCGGCTTCTACGTGTGGCGGCCCGACGCCGGGCACGGCTGCCCGATCTCGATGACGTACGCGGCGATCCCGGCGCTGCGGCACAGCCCCGAGTTGGCGGCCCGCTACGAGCCGCTGCTCACCACCACCGAGTACGACTTCGGGCTCCGCCCGCCGCTCGGTAAGCGCGGCCTGCTCGCCGGCATGTCGATGACCGAGAAGCAGGGCGGCTCGGACGTACGCGCCAACACCACCACCGCCCGACCCCAGCCGGACGGCAGCTACCGGCTGGTCGGGCACAAGTGGTTCACCTCGGCGCCGATGTGCGACCTGTTCCTCACCCTCGCCCAGGCGCCGGACGGGCTGACCTGCTTCCTGGTCCCCCGCGTGCTGCCCGACGGCAGCCGCAACCCGATGCGGCTGATGCGGCTGAAGGACAAGCTCGGCAACCGCTCCAACGCCTCCGCCGAGATCGAGTACGACCACGCGGTGGCGTGGCGGGTCGGCGACGAGGGTCGGGGCGTACGTACCATCATCGACATGGTCAACCTGACCCGGCTGGACTGCGTGATCGGCGCGGCGGCCGGGATGCGCCAGGGCGTCACCACGGCCGTGCACCACGCCACGCACCGGCGGGCGTTCGGCGGCTATCTGGCCGACCAGCCGCTGATGCGTAACGTCCTGGCCGACCTGACGGTGGAGTCGGAGGCCGCCACCGTGCTGATGATGCGGCTGGCCGGCGCGACGGACCGGTCGGCCCGCGGCGACGCCGGTGAGACCGCGTTCAAGCGCCTGGCGCTCGCGGTCGGGAAGTACTGGGTGTGCAAACGGTGGCCGGGGCACGCCGCCGAGGCGCTGGAGTGCCTGGGCGGCAACGGCTACGTCGAGGAGTCCGGCATGCCGCGGCTGTTCCGCGAGTCGCCGCTGAACTCGATCTGGGAGGGGTCCGGCAACGTCGCCGCGCTCGACGTGCTGCGCGCGCTCACCCGCGAGCCGCAGGTGCTGGCCGCGTACGAGACGGAGGTGGCGGCGGCGGCCGGCGCGGACGCGCGCCTGGACGCCGCGGTCCGCCGGGTGCGCGACGAGTTGTCCGACCGGACCGACCTGGAGTCGCGGGCCCGCCGGGTGGTCGAGCGGCTGGCGCTGGTGCTCCAGGGCGCGCTGCTGGTGCGCCACGGCCACCCGGCGGTCGCGGACGCGTTCTGCGCGTCCCGCCTGGACGGCGACCACGGCCAGGCGTACGGGACGCTGCCCGGCGGGCTCGATCTCGCCGGGATCATCGACCGGGCCACCCCGAAGGTCGGCTGAGCCGTGCGGCTCGTCTCGACGCACATCCACCCGGTGAAGTCGCTGGCCGGCGTCGACGTGGACCGGGCCACGGTGGAGCCGTGGGGGCTGCGCCACGACCGGCGCTGGGTGCTCCTGCAACCCGACGGCGGGGTGCTGACCGCCCGCGCCGCGCCCCGGATGCTCGGCCTGACCGCCGTGCCCGGCCCCGGGTCGGTCACGCTCACCGACTCCGGCGGCGCGTCGCTCACCGTCGCCGAGCCGGTGCACGGGCCGCCGGCCGCCATCACGCTGTCCCGGTTGGACACGGTGCGGCTCGCGGCCGGCGAGGCGCACGACTGGCTCTCCGAGCGGCTGGACCGTCCGGTGCGGCTGGGCTGGCTGGACGACCCGCGCCGCCGGCCGGTCTCCACCGCGTACGGCGGCCGTCCCGGTGACCCGCTCAACCTCTCCGACGCCGGTCCGCTGCTCGTCGCCACGCTGCCGTCGCTGCGCCGGCTGCGCGACTGGATCGTCGAGGGCGCGCTGGAGCGGGGCGAGCCGGCGCCCGATCCGCTGCCGATGACACGGTTCCGCCCCACGGTGGTGCTGGACGGGCCGGCCGAGCCGTTCGCCGAGGACGGCTGGACGCGGTTGCGGATCGGCGCGGTCGACTTCCGGGTCGCCGACCGCTGCGACCGCTGCGAGCTGACGCTGATCGACCCGGTGACGTTCACCCGCGGCAAGGAACCGATCCGCACGCTGGCGCGGCACCGCCGGCAGGACGGCAAGGTCTGGTTCGGCGTGTGGCTGATCCCGGTGACCACCGGCGAGATCCGGGTCGGTGACCCGGTCGTCGCCGGCTGACCCCGGCTCAGCTCGGGCGCGTCCGCCACTCGTCGGCCAGGACCGCGTAGACGAACTGGTCGGCCCACCCGCCCCGGAACCGGTAGCTGCGCACGTGCCGGGCCTCCCGCCGCATGCCGAGCCGGGTGGCCAGGCGGGCGGACGGCTCGTTGTCGGCGTGGCACCGGGCGATCACCCGGTGCAGCCCGAACGCACCGAAACCCCAGTCGAGCAGCGCCCCGGCCGCCTCGGTGGCCAGGCCCCGGCCGCCGTGGTCGGGGTGGAAGACCCAGCCGAGCTCGGCGGTGCGGTCCGCCGCGCTGCGCCAGACCAGCTCCACCGCCCCGACCACCCGGCCCTCGGCGACCGCGCCCAGGGTCAGGCAGTCACCCTCCGCGCGCAGCGCGTCCTCGCCGGCCATCGCGGCCACCGACGCGAGGGACTGCGCCCGGGTACGCGGCTCCGCGTCGCGCATCCAGCGGACCACGTCCGGGCGGCGCTGCCAGGCGTGCACGTCGTCGAGGTCATCCACGGTGACCGGGCGCAGCAGCAGCCGCGGGGTGTTCAGCGGGTACGTCGGGTGGGCCATCGGGCGATGGTAGGCAGAAGCCTAGGGTGGCCCCATGCGTGTTTCCGCCGACGACGGCAATCCGCTCACCCGGCTCACGCTCGACCAGCTCCGGCAGCGCACAAGCGTCAAGTGGCGGCTGCACCCGCCGGACGTGCTGCCGCTGTGGGTGGCGGAGCAGGACGTGCCGCTGGCCCCGCCGGTGGCCGACGCGCTGCGCCGCGCGATCGACCTGGGCGACACCGGCTACGCGTACGGGACGGCGTTCGCGGAGGCGCTCGCCGGGTTCGCCGCGCAACGCTGGGGCTGGGCCGACTTCCCGGTCGGGCGCAGCGCGCTTGTGGCCGACGTGATGACGGGCGTGGTCGAGGTGTTGCGTCTGGTCACCGGGCGGGGTGACGCGGTGGTGGTCTGTCCCCCCGTCTATCCGCCGTTCTACGCGTTCGTCACGCACGCCGACCGGCGGGTGGTCGAGGCTCCGCTCGGGCCGGACCTGCGGCTGGACCTCACCGCGCTGGACGAGTCGTTCCGCCGGGCGCGGGCCCTCGGCGACCGGCCGGCGTTCCTGCTCTGCAACCCGCACAACCCGACCGGGGTGGTGCATCGCGCCGACGAGCTGGCGGCCGTCGCCGAGCTGGCCGCGCGGCACGGCGTGCGGGTGCTCTCCGACGAGATCCACGCGCCGCTGGCGCTTGCCGGCGCGCGGTTCACCCCGTACCTCATGGTTCCCGGCGCGGAGGACGCGTTCGCCCTGCTCTCGGCGTCGAAGGCGTGGAACCTCGCCGGCCTCAAGGCGGCGGTGGCGGTCGCCGGCCCGGCCGCCGCCGCCGACCTGGCCCGAATGCCGGAGGAGGTCAGCCACGGCCCCAGCCACCTCGGCGTGCTCGCGCACACCGCCGCGTTCCGCGCCGGCGGGCCCTGGCTGGACCTGCTGCTCGACGGCCTCGACGCCAACCGCGCGTTGCTCGGGACGTTGCTCGCCGAGCATCTGCCCGAGGTCACCTGGCACCGGCCCGAGGGCACGTTCCTCGCCTGGCTGGACTGCACCCGCCTCGGCGTGCCCACCGAGTCGCCGGGTGACGGGCCGGGGGTGGCAAGCGACCTGGCCGGCCCGGCGCGGATGTTCCTCGACGAGGCCCGGGTGGCGCTCAGCTCCGGGCACGTCTTCGGCGCCGGCGGCGCCGGCTTCGTGCGCCTCAACTTCGCCACCTCACCCGCCGTGCTGACCGAGGCGGTGACCCGGATGGGCCGGGCGGTGGGGCCGGCCGCCGCCTGACCGGCCCCCGCCGGGTTCAGCCGGCGCTCCGCCGGTCGAGCGTCTCGCGCAGGATCTCCGCGTGCCCGGTGTGCTGCCGGGTTTCGGCGATGACGTGCATCAGCACCTCGCGCACGCTCAGCACGGTGCCCGGCTCCTGCCAGGGCACGTCCGGCACCGGCTGCGTCGCGGACAGGTCGTCGACGGCGGCGATGATCTCCTCGGTGCGGGCGGCCACCCGGGCGTACCGGTCGAGGATGGCCGGCAGCGTGTCCTCGGGCAGCATCTGGAACGTCCGCTCCCGGTCGATCGCCCACGTCGGCAACTCGCGGGCCGTGCCGGCCATGAAGTCCGCCCAGGTCACGCCGTCAGGCAGGGTGAAGGCCATCACGTCCGGCCCTTCGGTGACGAACCGCAGCCAGTCCTCCTCGCCGGACGCGACGTGCTTGAGCACGCCGCCCAGGCAGAGCGCGCTGACGGTGGGACGCTCGCCGGCCTGCGCGTCGGTCAGGCCGCGCACGGTGGCGGTGAGCGCGGCGCGGGCGGCGGCGAGCGCGCGGAGCAGGTCGGCCCGCTCGGCGTCGAGCGCGGCAGGGGTCGTGGTCGGGACGGTCATGGTCATCGGTTCCTTCCGGTCCTGATCGGGTACGGTCCCACCGTCCCAGCCGTAGCGGACAGGTTGTGTCCGCTACTGCCGGCAGAATGCGGACCATGTCGACGACCTCCGCCCGGCTGCTCTCCCTGCTGTCCCTGCTCCAGGCCCGCCGCGACTGGCCGGGGGCGGTGCTTGCCGAACGGCTCGGGGTCAGCCCGCGCACCGTGCGCCGGGACGTCGACCGGCTGCGCGAGCTGGGCTACCCCATCGCCGGCGCCAAGGGGCCGGACGGCGGCTACCGGCTGGGTGCCGGCTCGGCCCTGCCGCCGTTGCTCTTCGACGACGAGCAGGCCGTCGCGCTCACCGTGGCGTTGCAGACCGCCGCGACCACGGTCACCGGCATCGAGGAGGCCGCCGCGCGGGCGCTGACCACGGTCCGGCAGGTGATGCCGGCGCGGCTGCGCCACCGGGTCGACGCCCTGCGGGTCGTCGCCGTGGAGCGCGCCGGCGCGCCGGCGAAGCCCCGGGTCGAGCCGGCCCTGCTGATGACGCTCAGCGCCGCCGTGCACGCCCGGGAGGTGCTGCGCTTCGACTATCCACCCGCGCCGACGGCCGACCCGACCGACGGCCCGCCGCTCCCCCGGCGGGTGCAGCCGCACCACCTGGTCACCTGGGGCGGGCGCTGGTACCTGGTCGCCTGGGACCTGGACCGCGACGACTGGCGCACGTTCCGCGTCGACCGGCTCCGCCCGCGTACCCCCACGGGCCCCCGGTTCACCCCGCGTGAACTGCCCGGCGGGGACGTGGCCGCGTTTGTCGCCGGGCGGTTCCGTGGCGCCGGCGGCCCCGGCGACTGGCCGTGCCAGGGCGAGGTGATCCTCGACCTGCCCGCCCGGACGGTCTCCACGTGGACCCGCGACGGCCTGGTCGAGGAGATCGGCCCGGACCGTTGCCGGCTGGTGCTGGGCGCCTGGTCCTGGCCGGGCCTGGCGGCCGTGCTGGGCCGCTACGACGCCGACATCGAGGTGGTCGGGCCACCGGAGCTGCGGGCCGCCTTCGCCCACCTGGCCCGGCGTTACGCCGCCGCCGCGCGCCGCCCGGACGGCGGATAGGGCCGGTCAGTCGGCCGTCGACCGTTCGGCGACCACCACGGAGATGCCGTCGAGGACCCGCTGGAGACCGAACTCGAACGCGTGGTCCGGCCCGTACGCCGCGCCGTGGGCCATGCCGGCGGCGGTGCCGACCCGGGCGGCGAGCGGGAACGTGCCGGCGGTCATGAACTTCTCCAACCAGGGCGCGTGCGTCTGCCACCACTGGTCGTCGGTCATCCCGGTCTCGCGCTCCAGCTCGACCACGTCGAGGGCGGCGCGGGCCGCGCTCTTGGCGTGCCCGAGCACGAGGGTCAGCACGGCGTCCATCTCCACGTCGTCGAGCCCGATGTCGGCGACCGCCCGCAGCTCGTGATCGTATTTGGCGAGCACGTTGGGGCCGAGGACCGGCCGGGTGGTCTCGGCGCGCAGCAGCCACGGGTGGGCGCGGTAGAGCGCCAGATTGTCCCGGGCGATGCGCTCCAGCCGGCCACGCCAGCCGCCCGGCACGTCGGTCGGGCGGGGCAGGTCGCCGAGGACGGCGTCGACCATGACGTCGAGCAGCTCGGCCTTGCCCGGCACGTAGGTGTAGACGGACATGGTGCCGACGCCGAGCGCGTCGCTGACCCGGCGCATGGTGAGCGCGTCGATGCCCTCGGCGTCGGCGATCTCGACGGCCGTCCGCACGATCCGGTCGACGCTGAGGCCGGGCCCGGCGCCGCGGCTGGTCGGCTCCCGCGTACGCCAGAGAAGGGCCAGGCTGCGGGCGGGGTCGGCCTTGCGCCTGCGGTCGGTCGACATGGTGCCGTCATCCTACCGACCGCGGAATCCGCACGCGGCCGACGGGACAGGCGCAGAAAGAATGGCGGGATCTCCCGCCATTACCAACATATAGCGCACCCCCGGTCTTGCGGCAAGCCCCCGGTGACGGCGCAGAATTGCCGGCCGAAGCCCATTTCCCCGCACCTGAGAAAGCCGTGAAGAGCGGAGGCCCTCGCGTGCCCGCAGATCGGAGCCCACGCCCGTGAACCCGTCCACCACAAGCGTCTTCGATCTTCCCGACCGCCTCTCGGCGAAGGCCGATCCAGCCCTGGTCGCCGACGACGAACGGCACTTCGCGACCATCGCGGACAGTCTGCGCCGGTCGGTCGCGGAGCTGTCCGACCGGCTCGGCACCGCACGCCGGGCCGCCGGCGGCAAGGGCCGGCAGGCCGTCGACCGGGACCAGGAGATCCGCCGGCTGACCGCGCGCCTGCGTACCCTGCGCCGCTACGGCCTGGACCTGTGCCTGGGCCGGATGGTCGGCGCGGACGGCGCCGAACCGGTGTACGTGGGACGGCTGGGCCTCACCGACGGCGCGGGCGGCCGGCTGCTGCTGGACTGGCGCTCCCCCGCCGCCGAACCGTTCTTCGGCGCCACCCACGCCGACCCGATGGGGCTGGCCAGCCGCCGCCGCTACCGCTGGACCCTGGGCCGGATCACCGACTACTGGGACGAGGTGTTCACCGCCGACGGGCTCACCGGGCACGCCGCCCTCGACGACCAGTCCGCGTTCATCGCCAGCCTGGGCGACACCCGGTCGGCGCGGATGCGCGACGTGCTCGGCACCATCCAGGCCGATCAGGACGCCATCATCCGGGCCGGTTCCCGGGGTGCGCTCGTCGTCGACGGCGGGCCGGGCACCGGCAAGACCGTCGTCGCGTTGCACCGCACCGCGTACCTGCTGCACGCCGACCCACGGCTGGGCGAACGGCGCGGCGGGGTGCTCGTCGTCGGGCCGCACCAGCCGTACCTGAGCTACGTCTCCGACGTGCTGCCGAGCCTCGGCGAGGAGGACGTGCAGATCTGCACGCTGCGTGACCTGGTGCCCGAGGGCGCGGCGGCGGGCGCCGAGACGGACCCGGAGGTGGCCCGGCTGAAGTCGTCCGCGCGGCTGGTCGACGCGGTCGAGGAGGCGGTGCGGTTCTACGAGGAGCCGCCCACGACGTCGTTGACGGTCGTCGTCGAGGACGCCGAGCTGCGGTTGACCGCCGGCGACTGGGCGGAGGCGTTCGCGGCGGCCGGGCCCGGCGCGCCACACAACGAGGCCCGCGACGACGTGTGGGAGGAACTGGTCACGATCCTGCTGGAGCGGTACGACGGCGACGCGCCGGAGCAGGCGGTCCGCCGGTCGCTGGCCGGCAACCGCGAGCTGGTCACCGCGTTCGGCCGGGCGTGGCCGCTGCTCGACCCGGCCGACGTCGTCGCGGACCTGTGGTCGGTGCCGGCCTACCTGCGCCGGTGCGCTCCCGACCTGAGCGTGGACGAGATCCGTACGCTGCGGCGGGCCGACGCCCGGGCCTGGACGGTGGCCGACCTGCCGCTGCTGGACGCGGCGCGGCGGCGGGTCGGTGACCCGGAGGCGTCCCGGCGGCGGCGCCGCAACGACGCGGCTCTCCACGCGCAGCGGGAGCGGATGGACACGGTCGTGGACGCGCTGATCGCCTCGCACGCCTACGACGACGGCGAGGGGCTGATGACCATGCTGGCCGGCGCGGACATGCGGACCAGCCTGGTCGACGACAGCGTGCTGGCCGTCGCCGACCCGGACCTGTTGGCCGGGCCGTTCGCGCACGTGGTGGTGGACGAGGCGCAGGAGCTGACCGACGCCGAGTGGCAGATGCTGCTGGCGCGCTGCCCGTCGCGCAGCTTCACCGTGGTCGGCGACCGGGCCCAGGCCCGGCACGGGTTCACCGAGTCGTGGCGGGAACGGCTGGAACGGGTCGGTCTCGACCGGATCGAGCTGGCCTCACTCACCGTCAACTACCGCACCCCGGCACAGGTGATGGCGGAGGCCGAACCGGTCATCCGGACGGTGCTGCCGGACGCCAACGTGCCGACGTCCGTCCGTACCGGCGACGTGCCGGTGCGGCACGGCGCCCGCGCGGACCTGCACGCGGTGGTGGCGGCGTGGCTCGCCGCCCACGCCGAGGGGATCGCCTGCGTGATCGGTGACCCGGAGTTCCCGGCGTCGGACCGGGTCCGGTCGCTGACCCCGGAGCTGGCCAAGGGCCTGGAGTTCGACCTGGTCGTGCTGGTCGCCCCGGAGGCGTTCGGCGACGGGATCTCCGGGGCGGTGGACCGCTACGTGGCGATGACCCGGGCCACCCGCGAACTGGTCGTCCTCGCCGGCGGGGGCGGTCCCGCCGCCCCCGCCGGTCGCGCTACCGGGTGAGCAGCTCCCGCAGCGCCTTGCTGATCTCGGCCGGCGCCTCCTCGGCCATGAAGTGCCCGGCCGTGGTGGTGCGGTGGTCCAGGTCCGGCGCCCAGGCCCGCCACACCGCCGCCGCGTCGTAGCCGAGCGCCGCGCCCCAGTCCTGCTGGACCACCGTGACCGGCATGGTCAGCCGCCGGCCCGCGTCCCGGTCCGCCCGGTCGTGCGCCACGTCGATCCCGGCCGAGGCGCGGTAGTCGGCGACGATCGAGTCGACCGCCTCCCGGGAGGCCCGCAGGTACTCGGCCCGCACGTCCGCCGGAACAGCCGCCGGGTCGCTGGTCCAGGCGTCGAGGAAGTGACCGAAGAAGTCGTCCGCGCTCGCCGAGATCATCCGCTCCGGCAGGCCGGGTGGCTGCGCCATCAGGTAGAGGTGGAACGCCACCGACGCGGACACGCCGTGCAGCACGTCCCACATGTCGAGGGTGGGCAGCACGTCCAGCGACGCCAGGTGGGTGACCGCGTCCGGGTGGTCGAGGCCGGCGCGGACCGCCACCAGGGCGCCCCGGTCGTGCCCGGCCAGCGCGAACCGGTCGTGCCCGAGCGCCCGGGCCAGGGCCACCACGTCCGCGGCCATGGTCCGCTTCGCGTACGTCTGTTCGGTGCGCGCGGGCGGCTTGTCGCTGGCGCCGTAGCCGCGCAGGTCCGGGCAGATCACGGTGTGGTCGGCGGCCAGGTCGGCGGCGACGTGCCGCCACATCAGGTGGGTCTGCGGAAAGCCGTGCAGCAGCATGATCGGGCGGCCCGCGCCGCCCACCGCCACGTTCAGCGCCACACCGTCGGCGACGGTGACACGCTTGTGGTCGAATCCGGTGATGCCTGTGGTCATCTCGGTGCCTCTCTTCTCCGTCGTACCGGCCAAGCGTGGCGGCGTCGGATGAGCAACCGATGAGCGCGGTACGGTGACCCGGTCGAGGAGGGGTCGGTGCCTGTCAGCTTCGGGGTGCTCGGGCCGGTCACGGCCTGGGACGGCGCCGGCGCGCCGGTCGACCTGAAGGGCCCCCGGCACCGCGCGGTGCTGGCCCGGCTGATCGTGGCCCGGGGCCGGGTGGTGCCCGTCGGCCACCTCGTCGAGGACCTGTGGGACGACCCGCCGCCGGGCGCGGTCGGTGCGGTCCGCACGTTCGTCGCGGCGCTGCGCCGCCGGCTGGAACCGCACCGCCCGCCCCGCGAGCCGGCGCGGCTGCTGATCACCGACGGACCGGGGTACGCGCTGCGCGCCGCCCCGGACGCCGTCGACGCCTGGCGGTTCGCCGAGGCGGTCACCGGCGCCGCCGACGCACTCCCCGGGTCGACGCTGCACCGGCTCGACGCGGCGCTGGGCCTGTGGCGCGGGCCCGCGTACGCCGACTTCGACAGGCCGTGGGCGCGCGCCGACCGCCACCGCCTCGACCAGCTACGCCTGACGGCGGTGGAACGGCGGGCCGAGGCGCTGCTGGCGCTCGGGCGGGCCGCCGACGCCGTACCCGACCTGGACGCCCACGTCGCGGACCATCCCTGGCGGGAGGACGGCTGGCGGCTGCTCGCGCTGGCGCTCTACCGGGCCGGGCGGCAGGCCGACGCGCTCGCCGTGCTGCGCCGCGCCCGCGAGCTGCTGCGCGACCAGCTCGGCCTGGACCCCGGCCCGCGGCTGCGCGGGCTGGAGGACGACCTGCGACGCCAGGCCGACGCGGAGCCGACCGGCCCGGCCCGGGTGTGGGCCGACGCCGCGGCGGCGTACGAGCGCAGCGTGGTGCCCGGCTCGCGGGCCCGGCTGGAATCGACAGTCGGCCTGCTGCGCAGCCTCGCGGTGACCGGGCCGGGCGGCCTGGAGGCGGCCCGGCACCAGCGGGTCGCGGCCATCGACGCGGCCGAGCAGCTCGGCGACCCGGACCTCACCGCGCGGGTGATCGGCGGGTACGACGTGCCCGCGATCTGGACCCGCGCGGACGACCCGGAGCAGGCGGCCCGGGTGGTGGCCGCGGCGGAACGGGCCCTTGCCCGACTGGGTCCGGACGCGCCGGAGGCGACCCGGGCCCGGCTGCTCGCCACCGTCGCGGTCGAGTCGCGCGGCCTGCCGTCGACGCGCGGCCCGGAGGCGGCCCGGCAGGCCGAGGCGATCGCCCGGCGGCTGGCCGACCCGGCGCTGCTGGCCCAGGCGCTCAACGGCGTGTTCATGCAGACGTTCCACCGGGCCGGGCTGGCCGCCGAACGGGACGCGGTCGGCGCGGAGCTGGTCACGCTTGCCGCGCGGCACGGCCTCGCCCCGGTGGAGATCCTCGGGCACCTGATCCGGGTGCAGGCGCGCGGCGCGCTCGCCGACTTCGCCACGGCCGACACGCACGCCGACGCCGCCGACCGGCTGGCCGCGCGCCACGAGTCCCCGCTCACCGGCGTCTTCACCACCTGGTACCGGGCCATGCGCACCGCGGCCACCGGCGCGCCCCACCCGGAGGCGGAGGCCGCCTACCGGTCGGCGGCGACCCGACTGGCCGGCTGCGGCATGCCCGGCGTGGAACTCGGCCTGCTCCCGCTGGCGCTGCTCTGCCTGCGGGTGTGGCACGACCGGCCCGCCGACTTCCCCGACGACACCGACTGGGGACCGTACGCCCCCTGGGCCCGCCCGCTGACCCTGCTCGCCGCCGGTCGCCGCGCCGACGCGACCGCCGCGCTGCGCCGGACCCCGGCGCCGCCGCGCGACCTGCTGCAGGAAGCGCTGTGGACGCTCACCGGCCACGCCGCTATGGCGCTCGGCGACCGGGACGCGATCCGGCGGGCCCGGGCGGCACTCGCCCCGGCGGCGCACGAGCTGGCCGGCGCCGGCAGCGGCATGCTCACCGCCGGCCCGGTCGCGACGCACCTCGACCGGTTCGACGCCGCCCTCGGTCCCGACTGACCGACGGTCGCCGCCGCCCTCGGGGCGGCGCGACCGGGGAGCAGGGGGCTAGGGTGCGGCAATGGACGAGCTGAGGGACCTGTTCCGGCGGGCCGCCGACCACGCGGCCGACTACCGGCGGTCGCTGCCGGAACGGCCGGTCGGGGTGCCGGTCGACCAGGCCGCGCTGAACCGGGCGTTCGCCACCGGACTGCCGGCCGCCCCCACGCCGCCCGAGCAGGTGCTCGCGGACCTGGTCGCCGCCGCCGAACCGGGACTGGTCGCCACCGCCGGGCCGCGCTACTTCGGTTTCGTGGTCGGCGGCGCGTCCCCGGCCGCCACCGCCGCCGACATGCTCGCCGCCGGCTGGGACCAGATCGCGTTCAACGCCGTCACCTCGCCGGCCGCCGGGGCCGCCGAGACGGCCGCCGGCACCTGGCTCAAGGAACTGCTGGGCATCCCGGCGTCGGCGTCGGTCGGATTCGTCACCGGCGGCCAGGCCGCCAACACCGCCGGCCTCGCCGCGGCCCGGCACCAGGTGCTCGCCGACGCCGGCTGGGACGTGGAGCGGCGCGGCCTGACCGGCGCACCGCCGGTGCGGGTGCTCGCCGGCGCGGAACGGCACGCCACCGTCGACCGGTCGTTGCGCCTGCTCGGGCTCGGCACCGACGCGCTGCGGGAGGTGCCCGCCGGCCCGCAGGGCGCGGTCGACCCGGCCGCGCTGGCGGCGGCGCTGCGGGACGCCGGCCCCGGCCCGACGATCGTCTGCCTCCAGGCCGGCAACGTGAACACCGGCGCCTGCGACGAGCTGCGCGCCGCGTGCGACCTGGTCCACCGGCACGGCGGCTGGGTGCACGTGGACGGCGCGTTCGGGCTGTGGGCCGCCGCCAGCCCGACCACCCGGCACCTGGTGAACGGCATCGAGGCCGCCGACTCGTGGGCCTGCGACGGCCACAAGTGGCTGAACCTGCCGTACGACACCGCGTTCGCGTTCTGCGCCCGGCCCGACGTGCACGCGGCGGCCATGTCGTACGCGGCCGCGTACCTCGTGGGCTCCGGTGGCGTGCCGGCGGGCGCGGACCTGACCGCGGAGTCCTCGCGCCGCGCCCGTGGCTTCGCGGCCTGGGCCGGCCTGCGGGAGCTGGGCCGCGACGGCGTCGCCGCGCTTGTCGAGCGGTGCTGCGCGCTGGCCCGCAGGTTCGCCGCCGGGCTGACCGCGGCCGGGTTCGAGGTGGTCAACGACGTCGTCCTCAACCAGGTGCTCGTCGGCTTCGGCGACGACGCGCTCACCGACCGGACGGTGGCCGCGGTGCAGGCCGACGGGACGTGCTGGGTGGGCGGTACGACGTGGCGGGGCCGGCGACTGATGCGGATCTCGGTGTCGAACGCCACCACCACGGAGGCGGACGTCGACAGGTCGGTGGCGGCCATCACCCGGCTGGCGTCGGCCGCCTCCTGACCGGGCACCACGGAGCGCGACCGGTTGGTATCGTCGCCGTCACCGATGTCCTCTGGGGAGGGTGGCCATGTGGGCGGACGAGGCCGCGCTGGACGCGGCGGGGCGCCGACTCGACGAGTGGGATTCCGGCCTGGCCGACCGCGCCGCACGGGCGCAGGCCCTGTCCGCCCGGGCGCAGACGCTGACCGGCGCCGCCCGCAGTGACGACGGCCTGGTCGAGGTGACAGTCGACGCGTCCGGGTTGCTCGCCGACCTGCGGCTCGACGAACGCACCCGGCAGCACTCCGCCGCCCACACCGCCCGGCAGGTCGTGGCCACCACCCGCGCCGCCCGCGTCGACCTGCTGCGCCGGCTCACCGAGGCGACCACCGAGACCCTCGGCGTGGACGACCCCGCCGGGCTGGCGATCGTCGACTCCCACCGGCGACGGCTCGACCCCGACCAGGGCGCGCCGGATGAGCGCCGGTGAGATCCTCCGGGTCGACCCGGACGACCTGACCGCCCACGCCGCCCACCTCGACCGCTGCGCCGACAGCATCGACACCGCCGGTCGGGCCGGTCAGCATGTCCGGCTCGGCGCCGATGCGTACGGGCAGCTCTGCGCGGTGATGCCGGTCCTGCTGGGCGATCTCCAGCGCGCCATGGTCGACGGCGTCGCCGCCGCGGGCACCTCGGTGCGCGACACCGCCGGCAAGGTGCGCGGCAGCGCCGAGCGCTACCGCTCCTCCGACGTCCAGGCCGCACACCTGCTCGACCAGGTGCGCAACCGGCGATGACCACCAACCCGCTCGTCGCCGGCGCGGCGGACACCGGCCCCAGCGCCTGGGCGGGCATCTGGATCTGCGAGGACATCGAACTCATCGCCCAGGGCGTCCGCGCCGGCAGTTGGATCGACGGCAGCCTCGGCGTGGTCAGCGCCGGCCTGGACGCGCTCGCCCTCGTCTCCGACCCGGCCAGCGCGCTGCTGCAATACGGCATCGCCTGGCTGATCGAACACGTCAAACCGCTCAGCGAGGCCCTGGACTGGCTCGCCGGCGACCCCGCCGAGATCACCGCGCACGCGCAGACCTGGCGCAACGTCGCCGTCTCGCTGCGCGAGGACGCCGCCGACCTGGCCCACGCGGTACGCGCCGAGGCCGCCGGCTGGACCGGCGCCGCCGGCACCGGCTACCGGCGGTGGGCCAGCGAGCAGCAGCAGGCCGTCGCCGGGCTCGCCCAGGGCGCCGAGGCGATGGCCGCGATCACCGAGGGCGCCGCCGGCCTGGTCGCCGCCGTCCGGCTGCTGGTCCGCGACGCCGTCGCCGCGTGCGTCTCCCGCCTGATCGTGTACGCGGCGGAACTCGTCGCCAGCGCCGGGCTCGCGACGCCGCTGGTCGTGGAGCAGGTCACCACCACGGTGGCGTCGTGGGGCGCGCGGATCGTGCGGTTGTTGCGGGGATTGCTGGCGAGCCTGCGGCGGCTGATGCCGGAGGTGCGACGGCTCGGCGACCTGATCGAGAAGCTGAAGCAGGCGCTGAGCCGGCTCGTCGGGCCTACCCCGCATTCGCCGACGAGACCGGCGGACAGGGTTCACGGCGGGCACACCACCCGCCCGCGCAACCTGACTGACTACGAACGTCAGGAGACTTGGGCCAAGGACGCCTACACGGCAATCCGCCAGCAGGAGGATGCCACCCCCATCACGCGCAACCTCGCCGAGGCACCCCGGCTCGACGGATCCCGTGGCTTCTCCCTGGCAGAGGTCGAGCAGATTCGTCGGCACATCTTCTTCGAAGAGCATCCGATGGATGATTACGCCGGCGGGATCGTTCACCAGAGGTACGACCCGAGCGCACCGATGGCCGAGGCGTGGCTGCGCCTGCGACGCGGTGAACCCCTGCCGGAGGACTTCACGCTTCTGGAACATGAACTGGCAGAGTCGAGGTACTACACAACAAATCCGCAGGCGAGCTACCGGGAAGCTCATCTCGCCGCGAATCGCATCGCTAACTGGGAGGAGTCGGTTCCCGGCCCCACCTACGAGGACTACTCAAGGTTCGGAGAATAGTGGCATGGGCATGATGGTGGTCGCACGTCGGGTGGATGCTCCGGCGAACGAGGTGCGTTACGAGTTCGGGTTCGAGGACAGGTTCGATCGCCTTCTCGTCATCGATCCGCAGACCCTCGACGTCCGCGTCGAGGACGGCGATTTCAATGCCGCCGCCAGCGCTATCACCGCCAAGATCGTCAATTCCTGGCGCACCGGCGGTGACTTTCCCCCGAGGATGATCTTCGCGAGTTAGTTGGCGGAATGGGTGGTACGCCACGGATGCCTCCGGCCTCGTTCGGCACCCATAGCGTTCTACCGAACACCGTTCGGGCGGCGAGGTCAGGACGCGCGCGGCGGACGACGGAGGCTTCCCGGCTGACCTGCGGGTCGGATCACTGCGCGGGCGGAATGGAGACTCCGTTGGCGTCGAGTAACGAACCGTCCATCGCGCGGTCCGTCTCGACGGCGGTCAGCGACACGGTCACGTCGCCGTCCGAGGTCGGGAAGCGGGTGAAGTGCAGTAGGACGAAGCCCAGTCGTTTGTTTCCCCGGACGGCGTTGTCGAGCGGCCTGGTGTTCACGCCTTCGACGAGCCACTGGTAGACCGGCTGCGCGTCCTCCTCCTGCCATCCCTTCAGCGCGGCGTGGTGGACGGCCAGGGTCAACTTCTCGGCCAGGTAGGCGGGATCGCAGACGCTGATGATCGTCAGTTCGAGTTTGTCGAACCGGTGTCCCGCCCCGAAGTGCCACAGCGCCCGCACCTTGCGAACGCCGGGGGTCAGCGGCCGTCCGACGAACATCCACTGGTACGCGTCCAGGTGGGGCGCGTGGTCCCTGAGCCACCTCTTCCGGTCCCGCTCCGCCACGACCCAGGGCCGGGGGATCTCGCTGAACTCGTCGGTCCAGACGATCTCCGGGATCTCCCACGCATCAAGCCAGGACCGGACGCGTTCCCGGTTGGCCAGGAACGTCGCCGGCGACTCGTCTCTGGACGTCATTGTTCACTCCCGTGGTCCCAGTCGAGGCCCCAGACCCGGACGTTGCCCTGGTGGTCCCCGGTGACGATGGTGCGGAAGGAGGCGTCGGCGCGGATCGCGTTCACCCGGACGGGGTGGCCGCGCAGCGACCGGATCCGGCGCCCGGCGCGGAGGTCCCAGACGTCGACGGTTTCGTCGCCGCCGGCTCCCGTCACGGCGAACCGCCCGTCGGGCGACACCGCCATCTCCTCGATCCCGTGCAGGGGATGCTCCGCACCGGCCCGCCCGTCGTACACCAGAGCGCCGGTCCCGGCGTGCCAGACGACGAAGCCTGTCATTCCGGCGATGGCGGCGAGGCGACGCGAGTCGGCGAACGCCAGGTCCGCCGACGAGCTGTGTTTGACGCCGTCGAGACGGTAGAGCGGACGCCTGCGGCCCGGCCGCCACGCGGTGAGGTGGCTCATCTCGGCCACCAGCAGCACGCCGGAGGCGAAGCGGATCTCGGTGTGGGGACTGAGGTTCGCAAAGGTCCGCAGCAACTTTCCGGTGTCGATCGACCGGACCTCCACGGTGGCGCTGTCGCCGGTGTGCAGTTTCACGGCGATCGCGCGGGACGTCTCGTCGGCCGTGACGCCGCCGATCGTCCCCCGCCCGGTGCGGATCGTCGCGACGCGGGCCGCGGCGTCGAGTGACCACACCGTCGCCAGCCCGTACCCGAATCCGACCGTGACCAGGTCGCCGGAGACGTCGAGTGTCGTCTTCCCCTCGTCGTGGGGCTGGGCGCCGGCGACCTTGAACCGCGGCTCGGCCGTCGCGGTGTCGTGGCACGCGACCGACCCGTCCGAGTAGCCGATGATCAGGTCGCGTCCGCCCCGGGCGAAACGCAGGCTGGTGGCGGGGTTCCGTTTCTCGACCACGGAACCCACCTTCTGGAGTGTCTCCAGGTCGACGATGTCCACCTGGTCGATGTCGGTAGGAAAGGCGAACTGCCGCCCGGAGTCGCTGACGTCGAAGGCCCCGCGGGTGAGCATCACATCGGACAGCTCCTGCTCCAGCCAGATGCCGTGCAGGCCGGTGCGCTCCAGGTCCCGGCCCGCGGCCCGGGCGGCCCGGCGCAGTCGCGGGTGGCGTTCGAAGCCGGGGATCGCCCTGGCCTCGCGGATGGTCTCGGTGGCGCGCTGCCCCTCACCGGCCGCGATCATCCCGTCGATGCGCGCCATGACCTGGTCGAACGCTCGTTCCTCGTGCGCGAGGGCGCCGACCGGGCGGGGTGGCGCGTACGACCAGGGGGCGAGATGTCCGGGTAGCGGCATGGGGAGGCGCGACAGCGAGGTCCGGTCGCGGAAACCGTCCCGCTCGGCGACCACGGCGTATCCGCAGTCGCCGCTGAACGCCGTCGCGTCGCGATGGGAGCCGCGGTTCCAGTCCTTGGGGAAGGTGCGGACGCAGCGGCGGATGGCCAGTTCGAGGACCTGGAGGTCACCGCTGCCCGGGTCGAGCAGGGCCCAACCGGCCCGGCCGGAGACGCCGAGCACGTCGTAGCCGAGGAGCCAGGGGATCTCCCACCGTCGCGGCTCGTCCCACACCCGCATGTCCACGGTCATCATCGACCGGACGCCGAGCCGCAGGACGATCGACCCGTCCGTCGCCAGGGCGGTCCGCCGCTCCGGGTTCAACCCGTCGGGCGGCAGGTGCAGACCCCGCATCCTGGTACGACGCAGGGGCCACCACTGCTCCACCCGGTCATCCGCGTCGGGATGCCCCAGCGAGGCGGAGACGCACACCTCCGCCTCCGGGGCGAGGATCACCCGCGTGACACGCCCCTCGTGGGGCCGGATGTCGACGACGGGCTCCCACCCGCCGGTGCGGAAGACCAGGACGTGGCCGTCTGCCGTGCCCACCGCCGCGAAGCCGCCGTCGGGGCTGAGCGCCACGGCCGTTCCCCCGGCCAGCCGGCCTTCGAGTTCGGCGGTCCCGTCGGTGAGGCACCACCGCTCGACCGTCGAGTCCTGACGGCAGACGAGCACCCGCGCGGCAGCGTGGTCGATCGCGACGTCGACGGGCGCCCGGCCGGAACCGGTGAGTTCGGTGACCACGCGCCCCGCGAAGGCGTCCCAGATTCGCATCCGGCCCGACGTCTCGGCCACCACCACGTGCGTCGCGTCGGCGTCGCTGGCCATCGCCGCGGCCTCGCCGGTGAACTGCCCGAACACCTCAAGCGTGCCCCGGGGCGCCAACTGCGCGCAGCGGTCGCGCGCGGTCGTGATCTCGGGTGCCCCCGGGTGCTTCCGGTCCGCCTCGGCCAGGTGCCGCGCCGCGAGGACGCCGTCGCCGCGTTCCAGGTGGACCATCGCGGCCAGGTGGTCCGCCTCCCAGGAGTCGCCGGTGGCGCGCAGCTCCGACAGCAGGGTCTCGTCGGTGACGAGGCCGTCGGCCCACCTGAGGAGCCCGTGGTTGTAGACCGCGTGGACGTTGTGCGGGTCGATCGCCCTCGCCTGCTCGAACAGCTCGACCGCCCGGGTCTGCTCGCCAAGGTCCCACAGCGACAACGCCTTGTTCGACAGGCCGTCGGCCTTCAACGCCGGCGGGACCCGGTCGGAACGCGGGTAGGTGCCGCCCGCGCAGTCCGCGTACAGGCCGGCAAGGACGGCCTCCGCCTCGGCGGTGTCGCTGATCCGCGACCGGGGATCGCGCGCGAGGCAACCGGCCAGCAGGTCGCGCAGCGCCTGCGGGAGATCGGCGCGCAGCGCGGCGAGCGCGTCCGCGCCCTCGTGGCCCCACTCCCAGAGCCGACGCCCGTGCAGCAGCTCGATCACCGTCAACGCCCACGACCACATGTCGCTGGCCCGACCGATCCGGCCGTCCGGGTCGACCTGCTCCGGAGAGCAGTACTGCGGCGTGAACCCGCCGAGGGTCGCGTAGGCGGTCCCGGCATCACCGGGCGCAGGCTCCGAGGCGTACGCCTTCGCCTTGGCGGTGCCGAAGTCGGTCACCCGCGCCGTCTCGCCGTCGTACATGATGTTGGAGGGTTTGATGTCCTGATGGACCAGGCCCGCGGCGTGGGCGTGCCCGATGCCGCGCAGCGTCTGGATCGCGACGTCGAGGGCCGCCGGGAGGTCGCGGCAGCGACCCTCCCGCACCGCCGCGGTCAGGTCACCGCCCGCGATCCATTCCGCGAAGACCACCGGGTACGCGCCGACGCGCCGCACGTAGGCGCACCCGACCACGTTCGGGTGCGGGCCGAGGTCGGTCCAGGACTGTGCCTCCTGGGCGAGCAGATCAAGGATCCCGGGCGCCGCGGCCAGGTCGGGGCGCGGCGTCTTCACGGCCAGGTCGACATTCCAGGTGAGATGGTGGGCGCGGTACACGAAACCCATGCCGCCGGTCTCGACCACCTCGTCGATGCGGTACGTGTCGAGGACGGTCTCCCCCGGCCGCCACCGGATGACCTCCCCCGCGTCCACGTCGGGCCCTAGTCGGCGAGCGCCACGTAGATCGGGCTGCCCAGCAGCGCGCCGCCCGGTCCGGGCCCCTCGGTCAGCCGCTTGGCGATGAACTCGACCCGCTGCGCCGGCCCCGGAAGGCCGGCACCGATCTGCGACAACGCCTCGTGGAAACGCTCGTCGTCGAACTCGCCCGGGTCCGGTCGCAGCTCCTGAAGCTTGCGGAACAGGTACGGCGGGACCGACCCGACCGGCTCGGCGGCACCGCCGCCGACCACGTGCGACGCCGAGCCGCCGAGGACGACGACTTGGCCGTCGAGCATCCCGGCGAAGACCACGATGCCGGCGGTCGGGAAGACCTGCCAGCGCATCCTCATACCGGCCTGGAAGTAGGGGCGGGAGTCGCCGGCGGCGCCGATCTGGTCGGCGTCCTGCAGGTGCCGGACCACCTTCGCCAGCTTGTCGAGGTCGTGGCGCTCCGGCCGGACCGCCTTGCGGCTGTAGCGAACGAACTTCAGATCCACGGCGACTTCGGTCTCGTGCTGCGCGTCGGAGGTGAGCTGGGCCGCGAGGAGGCCGAGCTTCAGGTGCGACAGGTAGAGGTAGTACGTGAGGGTCAAGGCGCGCTCCGGTGACAGGGAGATGGCCGAACCCAGCCTACGTGCCGTGTACCCGTGTCGCAGGCCCCCGCGTCGGCGTTCGGACTTCGGCCGGCTCAGCCGACCATGCAGCCGGCGTGGTACTGGTAACCGTCGTGGTCCTCGTCGGTCCAGATCTCGCGCATATTGTCGTCGGACATCCAGCCGTACGTCGACGTGCCCTCGACCCGGACCCACCACCACAGGTTTCCGTAGCCATTCCGGTGGAAGCAGTGCCAGTAGACGACGTCGCCGGCGTAGAGGGTCCGCACATTGCCGCACTCGGAGTACGGCGCGACCTTCAAGTTGGCGGTCTTGGTCATCACGCCTCCGCCCTCACCGTTGTAGGGGTGCGGAGGGCTGACACAGGAAACGGCTGCCGAGGCGCCGGCAGCCGGAGCGACGACGACGGCCACGAGGGCCAGCAGGACGGCGGACAGGGTCCGCACCAGTGCACGCTGCACCATCATTCTTCCTCCCCGTTAGGTTGAATGTGATTGCCACGTTACGGAAGCCGACGACATCCATCAATGTCAGGTGCCGGTCAGGCGCTCTCCCGTCGCGAAACGTGCGGTGACGTCACGGCCGTTGGTCAGCACGTTGGCGAGCCTGATCGGGACACCCGCCCGCACCACCTCGGTGCCGACCCCGAACGATGCCGGCATCCGCCAGGTGCGCCACGTGCGTAGCGGTACCGCCGCTTCCCTCTTCTGCCGCTTGAGGATCGCCTCGGCGGCGATCACATCGGCGTGCCGGCCCTCGACAACCTCCACCAGCTCCGCACCTGCCAGCAGGTGCTGCCGTACCCGACGCGCGCCACCGACTCCGAACTTGAGCAGACCGCGGTGCCGGACCAGGTAGAGCAGATAGGACGTGTCCTGGAGAGCAGCGAAAGACCGGTCGCCCGGCTCGGGCAGACACTGGGGACAGGCCCGGTCCCGGAGCCGCTGCCACGCCCCACACCGCTCGTGGACACCCCATGTGCCGTGGGAGGAATTCCCGGTCCGTTCGCCGCACCACGGCAGGCCGTGGACGTCACCGGTTACGTCGGTCCAGCCGTCACGGCGACGCCGATCGAGCTCGGCGCCGAGAGCGACCGCCGCTTGAAACTCCGCAGCGGCACGCACGGAGATGGCGTCTGTTGGCGTAAGGCCGGCGAACCGGCGCATCTGTGCGCCGAGGGCGAGATCGTGTGGGATGCGGCCGAGCAGGCGCACTCCGGCCGCGAGAGCATAGCCAGCGGCGCGCTCGTCCAGGCAGACATGGCATCGGGTACGCCAGGAGGTGCGGCAGATCCGGTGGTCGCCACAGGTACGGCACCGGTAGAGGGCGACGCCGCTACCCTCCGGCAGCGCGTCGAGCCGCTCCATCTGATCCGCCACCAGGGCGGCGCACGGGTGGCAGTGGGCGTACCACGCGATGTCGGGGCCGCGCCCGCGCGAATTCGCCCGGCCGTGGACGGCATCGCCGCAGTTGACGCAGATCACCCGGCTGGGTCGATCAGCTCTTTCTCGGCGGCCCGTCATTCGTTCGCGGTGCCCGTCCGGGCCGCCGCGGCCGCGATCGCCTGCGGGGTGCCGCGTCGACCGCCGGCCTCCCACGACACCGTGCTGTAGTCGTCCCACCGCTTGTCGATCGCCACCGCATCGGCCTGGTCGTCGACCGCGACGGTAAAATCGCAGCCGGTCGCGTTCATCATCGCCCAGACGGCGTTGGCGACGTCTGCGTACTTGTCGGGGTCGTTCCGGCAGTCGAAGCAGATCGTGATCTCACGCATTTGATCGCTCCAGGATGTCGGGCAGCCGCAGGCCGGGGCAGCCGCTGGGGAGGTGACCTCTGCGGTGCCGCATCCAGACCACCACGTCGAGCACCCGCAGCCGGCTGACCGCCGCCGGCAGCTCTGCTTCCCGGTGCAGGGCGTCGAGGCGCTCCGCCAAGGTGCCGCCGTCCTCGCCGAGCTTGCCGTGCAGCCATGTCCAGAAGCCGCCCCGGGTGCCGTAGGCGCAGGACACCACGCCGTCGTAGACCGGCACGAGCCTCGGCCGCTTGCGGGCCAGCAGCTTGCCGGCGATCACCCAGTCGATGCCGGTGGCGGCACAAAGCAGGTGCCATGCGGTGTCCGCAGGCCCGCCATCGACGATGTACGGCAACGCGTCGTTGTCGCCCATCTTCACGTCGGCTGGGATCTTGGCCAGTTCCTCGGAGACCTCGCGGCCGAGCCGGCCCTGGAGCAGTTCGAGCCGCTGCCGTGGAGGGATGCGCACGCTTAGCAGTTCCACCGCGATCAGATCCTCGGCGGTGACCGTGTCCGCGACTTCGGGCCGGGATCCGCCGCCGCCCAGCACGTCGAACTGGCCGCCGGTGTAGGCGGCATCGCCGGTCCCGTGGAAATAACGCCGGAGATCGTCGACGGAGCCGGCGCCGTCCAGGACGGCCAGCATGTCGACGAGGGTGAGGGGTTGGCTCATGTGTCTCCCGTCAGAATCGGTTACCGGCGGCGAACGACAGATACGGGCTGGGTGCGCCGCTCCAGGACGCGTACAGTGCCTCACGGGCACGGGTGGCGGCGACGAACAGCAGGCACCGCTCCCGGAGCAAGTCGTTGTCGTGCTGCACCTGGTCCACCTCCGCCGGCGTGACCTCCTTGGCGAACGGGATCGTCTTTGCCGTCGCGCCGGCCAACGCCACGCAGCGGAACTCCAGCCCCTTCATGGCGTGCATGGTGGCCAGCCGCACCCCGTCGACATCGGTGCCCGGCTGGTCCCGTACCCAGGCGGTCGGGATGCCGGCGGCGGTCAGAGCGTCGTGCACGCTGCGCAGGGTGGTGGTGAACCGGGCGCAGACGGCGATCTCGCTCGGCCCGACGCTCTGCGCCACCCATTCCCGCACCTGCTCGACCAACGCCGCGACCTCGGCCTGCGGCGACGCGTACCCGTGAGCCTGGGGTTTGCGGCCGTGCAGCAGCGACCGGTAGCCAGCGAGGTTGTCCTCGCCGTCGCCACCGAGTTGCTCGACCCGCGCGCCAACGAGCACCTGGGTCGCCCAGGTGAGGATCTCCTCGGTGCTGCGGTAGTTGACGCGCAATCGGCTGCTGCGCCCGGTCACCGAGATGCCGAGCGAGGCCAGCGACACCCGTGAGTCGTAGATGCGCTGGTGCGGGTCGCCGGTGATGAAGAGGTCGTCGGGGCCGGGTGCCACGGCTGCGCGCAGCACCCGCCACTGCGCCGGGTGCAGGTCCTGCGCCTCGTCGACCACCACGTGACCGAAGCCGTGCGCGGCGAGGTCCGCGTCGGCGAGCAGGTCCGCGGCGCGGGCGCAGATCTGCAGGTACGTGGCCGAGCCGGCAGCGGACAGCTCGGCGTGGAACATCTCGACGGCGTCCCACAGCCGGTCGCGCTGCCGTGCGCCCAGCACCGAGCCGCGGCCACGCCGGCTGACCGCCCGGTAGTCCTCCCGGCTGCGCACGTCGTGGGCGAGGATGACGTGCCGGTATTCCTGGGCGAGGAACTGCTCCGGCCAGGGCAGCGTGAGCCACCGGCACACCCGTCGCCAGACCTGCCGTTCGTCGACGTCGCCGACGGGGGTCGGCACGCGGCCGGCGAGGGCGCGAACCGCGCGGTTGGCGAACGCGTTGACCGTGGTCACCTCCACCCGGGAGAGCTGCTTCTCGTCGTCGAGCAGCAGGGCCAGGTGCTCGCGCAGCGTCGCGGCCAGGGCATTGGTGTACGTGGTGAGCAGCACCCGCTGGTCGGGCGTACGAGACAGCAGGTGCTTGACCCGGTGCAGCGCCGCCACCGTCTTCCCGGTGCCCGGCCCGCCGCTGACCTGAGCGGGCCCCCGGTAGGACACCCGGTATGCGACGCGCCGTTGCGAGGGGTGCAGGAACACTCGCCAGGCCGCGAACGGCTTGTCGAGGATCTCCGCCAGCTCGTCGGGGCGGGTGACAAGCATGATGCGGCTGCGCGTGTTGGCGATCGCGACGGCCAGGCTCTCGCTCGGTTCGGGCGTGGCGTCGGCCGGCCGCCGCTCGGTCACCAGATCCCGGTAGACGTCGTCGGGCGTGAACCCTTCCGCCAGGTGTTGCAGCACCTCGAACTGGTCCTCGGGCAGCAGGGTGCCGAACGCCTCCAGTTGCGGCTTGTCGGTGATCGTGCGTACGGCTCGCAGCACCTGGTCGTCGATGCCGAGGTGACGCAGCGCGGTGTCGGAGTGCTTCGCGAACAGCAGGCTCGGCGCCTGCGCCGCCGCCTTCTCGAGCGCCGGCGTGAGCTGCTCGATGGCCACGACATTGCGCACCTCCAACGCCCGCGTGGCCGTGTTGACGGTGTAGAGCAGCTTCGTCGCCCAGGTGTACGCGTCGTCGTGCGGCACGACCTTCAGCAGCAGGAACGTGTCGCTGCCGTCGTCGGGCGCGAGCACCACCCCACGCCAGAAGTCGGTGACGCGGATGGTCCGCATACGCGGGTCGCGGGCGTTGTGCACCGACTCGAGGTGCAGGCCCTTGTCGGCGTACAGCTCGGCGATGGTGAGCTGCTGGAACTTCTCCATCGCCTTGCGTACGCCCGCCTTCACCGGTTTCTCCAGGACGTCGAAGCTCTGCCAGAAGGTGTTGGCGAAGGCGAGCTGCGGCACGGGCGGACCTTTCGGGGTGGTGGACGGTCAGTCGTCGATCAGTTCGTCCGAGGCGGGTGCCTGCGCCTGGTCGTAGAACCAGCGGAGGTGGTCGAGCAACGCCTCGCGGGCGTCGGCGTCGGCGATGACCGCCAGCGGGAAGCCGGGGCGCAGGGCGAGCTTCGCGGCGGGAATCTGGACACCTGGCAACTCATTCAGCCGCTGCCGCAGTTCCTCCCGCAGGGCCACCGCGTCGAACGGCGTACGGATGCTGAGGTGCTGGAAGACGACCTCGCACTTCCCGCTGGGGTAGAGCGCCACCGGCCAGATGCTGCCGTACTCGTGTTCCTTCCCCCGAGCCAGGAGGAAGCACGAGGTGTAGTCGCCGTCGCCGTAGCCCAGGATCCCGCCCATGGTGGTCCACGCGTCGAGC
Organism: Micromonospora sp. WMMD975; assembly: GCF_029581215.1. Classification (NCBI taxonomy): domain Bacteria; kingdom Bacillati; phylum Actinomycetota; class Actinomycetes; order Micromonosporales; family Micromonosporaceae; genus Micromonospora; species Micromonospora sp. WMMD975. The sequence continues at coordinate 2,250,179 of NZ_CP120739.1, read as the reverse complement.
ACGACGGCGACGGCCGTGGCGACCGCAGGTCCTTGCGAGGCGGTGAGCTGTTCCATGAACCGTGCGGCGCGGTCGACATCGCCGGTGGCGCGGAGTCGCGGCGCGGGCAGGTCGGGCGGCGTCACCCCGGCCAGCTGCGCCAGTTCCTCGACGGTGATGCGCTGGGCCTGGTCGGCGCGGCCGTTCTTGTCGAACGTCACGCCCTCGCCGCGCAGCACGTCGCGCGGGTCGTCGGTGCGGTCGGGCTCGAGCCACTTGAAGTTACCCGCGACGATCCCGCCGGCTTGGAGCACCCGGTGGGCGTTCAGGGTCGGGTGGTTGGCCAGCCGGTTACCCACCGGCTGCGGGGCCGTGCCGATGAGGGCGGCCAGGTCACCGTAGGTGGTCCACGAGCCGGTCGGCAGCTCGGCGAGGGCCTTCGCCAGCACGTCCCAGGGGACGTCGGACTGGTTGCCGATTTCCTCGGTGGGGCCGGGCCAGATGGTGACGATCCGGTCGGCGAGGGCGTCGGCCCGCGCCAGGATCTCCGAGCGGCTCCACCGCTGCTGGTCGGCAATGTCCCGGCTCAACTGGACGCCGCTCTTCGCCAGGGCGTTCCGCTTGGCAGCGAACGGCTTGTTGCTCAGCTCCGAGTTGTAGCCGGTGAGCGTCAGGTTCCCGAGCGTGTGCACGAGCGCGTCGTGGGCCTCGTCGGGGTTCTCGTCGGTGTCGAGGTTGGTGGCGAGCATCTGCCGCCACTCGTCGTTGAGGGTCTGCGGCAGCACGTGCTCGATGGTCAGCTTCTCCAGCGCCACCGGCTCCTTGCTGCCGTAAGACTCCTCCAGCCAACGCAGCACCAGGTTGCGCTGACTGGCCCGGCCGTTGAGATAGAACGGGATGGTCCGTACCAGGACACGCAGGCTCGCGTCGGTGGCCCAGTGTTTGCGGCCCGTCGACAGGTATCTCCGCACCGCCTCGTGGACCGGCAGGTCCCGGTCCATCTCGGTGACCACGGCGAGCAGGATCCGGTTGATGTTCATCGTGCTACGGCCGATCAGCAGCCGCCGGACGAAGAAGCTCTCCAGGAACAGCATCGCGGCGGCGATCTGCTCGGACGTTGCCGTGCCCCGGTCCCGCCGGTCGAGCAGGTGCAGCAGCACCGGATAGACGGTGGTGGTGCCCCACGCGCTGAGCCGCTCCAGCCGCTGCCGTACGGCCGGGTCCTGCTCCTCGGCGGGGTGCAGGATCACCCGCAGCAGCGCGCCGAGTCGGCTGAACCGCTGCACCTCGGCTTCCACCTCCGCTTCCGTCCGCAGCTTCTCGAGGCGGGCCTGCTGACTCGCGTACGTGTCGGTTTGTTTGACCTTCGGGTCGCGGTGGACCAGGTCGAGCCAGAAAAGCAGGACCAGCTCCGTCGGGGTGAACCGCTGCTGCAGCGGTAGCCAGAGCGACTCGTAGACGGTCTGTCCCCGGTTGGGCAGTCGCATGAAGATGTAGTTGCGCAGCAGGTCGGCCTGGGTGAGCGTCAGCCCGGTGTTGTTCAGCGATTCGAAGATCCGGTAGACGTTGTCGCCGGGCTTGGCGGTGATCGCCACCAGCGCGAGCCCGGTGATCACGGCGCTCTCGATCTGCTGGACGGCGATCGGCTCCTCGGCGGTGCCGAGCGCCTCCAGCGCCTTGGCGAAGAACCGGTACGCCCGACCCACCGCGTTGTCACCGCCGGCCTGCGGCGTCGACCGCACGCAAGCCACGTACGCGTCCCGGTCTGCCTGGGTGGGGACCAGCTTCAGCCAGCGCTGCTCCTCGAACGGGTTGGTCAGGTACTGCTGGTCGAGCCGCAGCCGGTGTTTCTCGCTTTCGTGCTGGGCCCGGTGGTCGCGGATGACGCAGAGCAGGATGGTCAGCGTGGTGAGCCGCTGCTGACCGTCCACCACGAGGTATTCGGCGACACCGACCGGGCCCATGGCCGGGCTCGGCGCGAGCACCAGCGAGCCGATGAAGTGAGTGGCGGACGGGTGCTCGGCCCGGTCCCTGGCGAGCTGGCAGACGTCATCCCAGATCCGTTTGAGTTGTAGCTCGGTCCACGAGTAGGTCCGCTGGTAGAGCGGAACGTGATACTGCTTCGCCCCCTCCAACAGAGCCTGCAACGTGGTTTCCTGCGCCGTGACCATTCCGCACCCGTCCCCTTCGGACCCGCCCCTGAGCCGGCAAGACAACCAGATCAATGCGGCCCGGGGCAACACGCAGCGAGAGTTGCCCCGTCGGATAGTCGACAGCCAGCCGGGCGGCGTTCAATTCACTCGTTGTGTCCTACGACGAGCGCCGAGCAATTCCCGTCCGGAGGCCGAGGTGAGTGGACGACGTGGGGAGTCGGCCAGCGCATTTTCGATGCTCGCAGCAGAGCTTCAAGGAGCCTTGGGCGAGGGCTGGCGCTGGCTCGACCCGCAATTGATAGCGCACGGCCAGGCGTTCATCGAGTCGCTCTACCACGACGGTGAGCCGCTCGACGTGTTCTTCGCCCGCGCGGTGGCACCCCTGCAGCCGCCTCGGCTGACAGCTCGTTGAGGGTGCCGGGCATGGCAAGAACCGTGCAGATCCGCGTTTACACCGTGCGGGCTGGGCTATTGGACGAGTGGGTGAACAAGTGGCAGCGCCTGGTCGTGCCGTTGCGCCGTGATCTGGGCTTCGAGGTCTACGGCTCATGGAAGGACCACGCGCGCAGCCAGCACATCTGGGTGATCTCCTACGACGGACCCGAGTCGTTCGAAGAGGCGAACGCCGCCTACTGGGCCTCGGAGCGCCGCAAGACGCTCGGCCTGGACCCGGGCGACTACCTGGTGGGTGAGGAGACCCGTGAGGTCGAGCAGACGCTATGAGCCCGGATCGGCCGGTAGCAGCAGCAGGAACGTGTCGCTGTCGTCGTCGGTCGCCAGCACCACCCCGCGCCAGAAGTCGGTGATCCGGATGGTCCGCATGCGGGGGTGACGCGCGTTGTTCACCGACTCCAGGTGCAGGCCCTTGTTGGCGTACAGCTCGGCGATGGTGAGCTGCTGGAACTTCTCCATCGCCTTGCGTACGCCGGACTTCACTGGCTTTCCCAGGACGTCGTAGCTCTGCCAGAAGCTGTTGGCCAGGGCGAGCTGCGGCACGAAGCGGCCTCCTGCACGTTCGATCGAGGCGGTGGGTGCGACCCTACCGGCTGCCGGATCCGTCGGACTGGACCATATAGGGTCACGGACTGTGAGCTGTCCTTCATCCGACAGTCATTCGTAATCGCTTGGCTTCGGCGAGTCCCAATATCCACACTGATGTATGGCCCGCTCGGACGGTACGCCAGACGTAAACGGAAGCCGCCGCCCGTCGCCCCGGCCACAGGTACGCGCGCCCGACGGCTTCCCCCCATCACTGCAGCCCCTGCTGGCGCGGATCGCCGACCGGCGTGCCGCCCGCAGCGAGGCGACCCTGCAGGCTGACATCCGCCAACTGCTGCTGGCCGGCGACTTCGGGCTCTGCGACTCCCACCTCGACGAGGTCGACCTCGAGACCCCTGCCGGCGGTGGCCGGCGCATCGACATCGAAGTCGGCTACACCATCATCGAGGTCAAGCGAAGGCTACAGGCCGGTCGCCCCCTGCTGGCGGCTGAGCGCCAGCTTGGCGGCTACGTGCGCTCGCGGAGCATGGTGAGCGGCCAGCGGTACGTCGGCATCCTCACCGACGGCACCACCTGGCGGGCGTACCAGTTGGCCGGCGACGCGCTGACCCTCATCGACACCCACGCGGTCGCTGCCACCCGCCCCGACGGTCTGGCCCTCTTCTACTGGCTGGAAGGCGTGCTGGCGACGAGCCGGCGGGTACGCCCGGCTCCCGCCGAGGTGGCTCGCCGCCTGGGCGCGCAGAGCACCTCCCACAAGCTGGATCGTGCCGCGCTCGCCGCCCTCTACGCCGAGCACGAGCACCTGCCGACCGTGGAGTTGAAGCGGAAGCTGTGGGCTGAGCTGCTGGACAGCGCCCTGGGCACCCAGTTCGTCGACGACCCGGACCTGTTCGTCGAGCACACCCTGCTGATGAACAGCGCATACATCATCGCGCACCTGGTTGTCGGCATCGACGCCCTGGAGTTGCAGCCGCAGGATCTCATCACCGGGCAACGGTTCGACCAGGCCCGCATCCTGGGCGTGGTCGAGCACGACTTCTTCGGCTGGACCACCGAGGTGCCCGGCGGTCGCGAGTTCATCCAGGGGCTCACCCGGCGACTGGCGCGATTCGACTGGTTGCGGGCCGACCACGACATCCTCAAGGTGCTGTACGAGTCGATGATCGGCCCGGAGACACGTAAGCGGATGGGCGAGTACTACACCCCAGACTGGCTCGCCGAGCACCTCGTCGACACCGTCGTCACCGATCCGCTGCGGCAACGTGTGCTGGATCCCGCCTGCGGCTCCGGCACCTTCCTCTTCCACGCGGTCCGCCGGTATCTCGCCGCCGCCGAGGCGGCGGACCTGCCGCTGGATGCCGCACTGACGCAGCTCACCCATCAGGTGATCGGTGTCGACCTGCACCCGGTCGCCGTGGCGCTCGCCCGCGTGACTTATCTGCTCGCCATCGGCCACCGACGGCTGACCGACCAGCGGGGTGCCATCACCATTCCGGTCTATCTCGGCGACAGCATGCAGTGGCGGGAGCGCCTCGATCTCTTCACGGAGGAGCACGTACGAATCAGCGCGGGCTACAACGCGAACGACGCCGAGGAGTGGCTCCGGTTTCCGAACAGGCTGCTCAACGAGCCGAGCCGTTTCGACCAGATCGTCTCCGGACTCGCCGGCATCGCGGCCAAGCCGCGGGACCCGGACAACCCGCCGTCGCTGGCGGCCTTCTTCCATCACCTCAAGATCGAGCCGGACGACCAGCCGATGATCCGTGGCACCTTCGAGGCGATGTGCCGGCTGCACGACGAGGGCCGCGACCACATTTGGAGCTACTACCTGCGCAACCTGGCCCGGCCGGTCTGGCTGGCCATGAGGAACAACCGGGTGGACGTCCTCATCGGCAACCCGCCGTGGCTCTCGTACCGTCACATGCCTGCCGGTATGCAGGTGATGTTCAAGAAGCTCTGTTGTGATCGCGGGCTGTGGCGTGGGAGTCAGTTCGCGACGCAGCAGGACCTCTCCACCCTCTTCGTCGCCCGAACCGTCCAGCAATATCTCCGTGACGGTGGCGCGTTCGCCTTCGTCCTGCCCAACGCCGTGCTGGACCGCGAGCACTTCGAGGCCTTCCGCAACGGGCGGTACACGGACGAGGCCGAGCCGACAGATGTTGCCTTCACCGGTTCCTGGGACCTGCGCCGCCTGCGTCCCCACCCATTCCCGCGCGGAGCCGGTGTCGTCTTCGGCAACAAGGCGGCCACGGGCAGCCCGCGCGGCCTTCCCTCGGTCACCGAGCTGTGGACGGGACACCTCGGCAACGACGCCAGGAGCTGGGCACAGGCCGCACCGTCCATTCACCGGGAACCTGCCCCGCTGGGAAGGTCGCCCATCGCCGAGTCACCGTACAAACCACATGTGCACAACGGCGCGACGATCTTTCCCAAGATTCTGTTCTTCGTCGAGACAGATTCCGGTGGGCGACTGGGTCTCGGCGTGGGCCGTCACGCCGTTCGCTCGGCCCGCAGCATCATGGAGAATCCCCCGTGGAAGGATCTGCCCGCTCTCGAAGGCGTCGTCGAGAGCGAGTTCATCCGACCGGTGCTGCTCGGCGAGACGCTGCTACCGTACCGGATCTTGCCGGCAAAGCAGGCGGTGCTGCCGCTCGACGGTGCCACGCTGATGACCGGGCCTGACTCTCGACTCGACTACTACTTCGGTCTGGCCGAATGGTGGCGGACGGCGGAAGCCACCTGGGAAGCGCATCGCAACAGCCCACGTCTCACCCTGGGTGAGCAACTCGACTTCCGACGCAAGCTGACCTCGCAGCTCCCCGCACCGCCCCTTCGGTTGGCCTACGCGGCCTCCGGGATGCACGTCGCCGCTGCCATCGTCGACGACCCGGCCGCGATCATCGAGCACGCGCTCTACTACTGCGCGATCGACAGCCGGGCGGAGGGTCACTATCTCAGCGCGATCCTGAACAGCCCGGCTCTCACCACGCTCGCCCGCCCCCTGATGTCCTACAGCAAGGACGAACGGCACATCGACAAACACGTCTGGAAACTACCCATTCCCCGGTACGACGACGCGGACCGGACACACCGACGGCTCGCCGAACTCGGCCAGGACCAGTGTCAGTTCGTGGCTGGACTGGACCTTGAGGAGGGGCGGTACTTCGTGACCCTGCGTCGGCGGGTCCGAGCCGCACTCGCCGGCCATCCGACCACCGCGGAGATCGAAGCCGCGGTCATGGAGATGCTCGCCTGATGGACGCTCCCGACGGGTCGAAGCAACGACCGCGTGGGAGAGGATTCTGCGGCGGCACGCCGGTGTCGGGTACCGCGACGAGCCTCGGCATCTGATAACGCTCACCTGAGCACAACCATCGACCGCGCACATCTGGAGGACCGATGCCGGCCATCGAGGCGATCACGATTTGCAGCAGCTCCAAGTTCTACGACACCGCTCAGCGTGCGGAGGCGTCGTTCCGCGCCCTGGGCTTGACCGTCTACACCCCGCGCTACGACTTCAGCGAGCAGCACGTGCAGGTCGACGAGCCGGACAAGATCCGGCTCACCCGGGACTTCCTCGCGAAGATCGCGAAGTCGGATGCGATCTTCGTCGTGGCCACCGGTGGGTACGCGGGCGTAAGCGTGTGCATCGAGGTCGGCTACGCCGTGGGGCAGGGCAAGACGGTGTTGTTCTCCGAGCAGCCGACGGAGTTCGCCCTCCGAGCACTGGTCGACGCGGTGGTCCCCGTCAGGGACATCAGCTCCGAAGTGCACTCGGTGATCAGCGCTCCGGCGCAGGGCAGGTCCCGGTAACCCGGCGCACGCCGACGTTGCCCCCTCAGCTATCCGGTCGCAGGGCGGCGACGCGGGCCAGCATCGGCCGGAACGGGCCGTCCTCGCCGTCCGGGCCGATCTCGACGCCGTCGAGCCACACCCACTCGCCGTCGTACCACTCGCTCAGGTCCGGCCGGACCCGCACGACCCGCAGCCGCAACGGAGCCCTCGGCGTAGCGGCAGTCGGTGTCGGCGACCTGGACCACATCCCCGGCGGCGACGGACACGCGCGGGACGACCGGCACGGGGGCCACCGCCGCCGGCACCGACGCGCGGTGGGGCTAGGGTCGATGGCGTAATCAGACACGGCTCGGTGAGGGTGGCGGGCATGCCAAGAACCGTGCAGATCCGCGTTTACACCGTGCGGGCTGGGCTGTTGGACGAGTGGGTGGACAAGTGGCAGCGCCTGGTCGTGCCGTTGCGCCGTGATCTGGGCTTCGAGGTCCACGGCTCGTGGAAGGACCACGCGCGCAGCCAGCACATCTGGGTGATCTCCTACGACGGGCCCGAGTCGTTCGAAGAGGCGAACGCCGCCTACTGGGCATCCGAGCGCCGCAAGACGCTCGGCCTGGACCCGGGCGACTACCTGGTGGGTGAGGAGACCCGCGAGGTCGAGCAGACGCTATGAGCCCGGATCGGCCGGTAGCAGGTGGGCCCGCCGCTCGTCCTCGGTGAGCGCACGGAACACCCGCGAACGTGCCGCTGCCGTCAACTCGTCCACGTCGACGGAGTCCGCCCAGACGCGGGCGGTGCCGTCAGCCGAGCCGGTGGCGACCTGTCGCCCGTCCGGCAGCCATACCATGCTGGTCACGCCATCGCGGTGCACGCCGATCACCTCGCCCTGCTCGTCGTCGGGGCTCCAGAGCCGCACGGTCCGGTCGTCGGAACCGGAGGCGAGGCGCTGGCCGCCGGGTGCCCAGGCAACCACACGCACCCGCTTTTCGTGGCCGGTCAGCACCCTCGGCCGGTCGGCGCCGGTGAGGTCCCACACGCGGATGGTCCAGTCGGCTGAGCAGGAGGCGAGTCGGCGTTCGTCCGGCGCCCAACTGAGCCCGTCCACGTAGTTCTGATGGCCGGGGTGGACCGTGGAGTCACCCGGGTGCTCGATGTCCCAGACCCGGACGGTGCGATCGTCGGATCCTGAGGCGAGATAGCGACCGCTCGGCGACCAGGCGAGCGCGCCCACCCAGTCCGCGTGTCCGCGCAGGACTCCGGCGGCGCTGCGCGTACGGACGTCCCACAACCGTATCGAGTTGTCCTTGCAGCCGGCCGCCAGCCGGGAGCCGTCCGGTGACCAGGCGAGCGACTCCGCCTCCTCGCCGAAGTGCACCTCTCCGCCGGCACCGACCAAGTGGACCGAGCCATCTCGCAGTGCCACAGCCAGCACGTCAGTCACCGGTGAGCAGGCAAGCGCCACGACCGGTTCGGGCCACGTCGTCACGGCGGCCGTTCCGTCCGGCTGCCACCGCCGTACGCTGCCGTCAGCGCCGCCGGTCACGATCTTCGCGGTCCGATCCAGCGCGAGAGCGGTGACGGGCCCCTCGTGCCCGGTGAGCAGCCGGCTTTCGGCCCCGCGTGGCTGCACCGCCCAGACCCGGGCGGTGCCGTCACCGGAGCCGCTGACCACCCGTCGTCCAGATGGCGACATCGCGACGGACCAGGCGACCTGGCTGTGTCCGCGCAGCTCGGCCACCTCACGCAACCGCTGGACGTTCCAGGCGCGGATGCTGCCGTCGCCACTGGCGAAGACGACCGTGCGACCGTCCGGGGACCAGGCGACCGACCACACCGGTGCCCCGTGACCGCCGATCACGTGCCGAGTCTCGCCGGTCGCCACGTCCCAGATGCGGACGGTCTGGTCGCCGGACCCGGTGACGATTCGCCGGCCGTCCGGTGACCAGGCGACGGCCTCGACGAAGTCACCGTGGCCGGTCAGCCTCCGCTCGGGACGGCCGGCGGCCAGGTCCCAGACGATGACGGACCGATCGTGCGAAGCCGAGGCAAGCGTTCGGGAATCGGGGGCGAAGCGCAGGCCCCACACGTCGCCCTCGTGGCCGACCAGGTGGGTGGTGAGCTGCCAGGCCGAGGTGTCCCACACCCGCACGGTTCGATCCCGGCTTGATCCGGCAAGGCAGCGGCCATCTGGTGACCAGGCGACGCCGCGTGCCACGTCGCCGCAGGGCAGCACTGCGACCGTCGTACCCGTCGTGGCCTCCCACACCCGGATGGTGCCGTCCCGGGAGGCGGTGGCGAGCCGGGTGGCGTCGGGGGACCAGTCGACAGCCTCCACCATCCCGGTGTGCCCGCGCAGCGCCCGGACGACCGTTCCGGTGTCGGCGTGCCAGATCCGTGCGGTGCCGTCCCGGGAGCCCGTCGCCAACTGCGTGCCGTCCGGTGACCAGGCGACCCCACGTACGGCGTCGGTGTGACCCGCGAGCACCGCCTCGGCGTGGCTGAACGCCAGCGACGCCATCAACGCCTGTCGGGCGACCGGTGTGGGCGGACATTCGCGCAGGGCTGCTGACGTCAGCAGCACCGCCAGCTCCGGATATCGGTCCACGTTGCCGAGCGCGAACTGGCCGATCGCTTCGGAGACCCGGTGCAGGAACGCGATGTCCCGGCTGCGGGACGCGGTCACCAGGGCACGGGCGGCGGGGCTGTCCTGACCGGCCGACTCCATCGCCTCCAGCCACTGCCCGGCCAGTTGAAGCCGTTCTCCGGTGAGCAGGTAGTCGGCATTGCGCCCGGCGTGCACCCAGTCCGCCGCCCACCGTTCCAACTCCGTACGCCGCCGGAGCTGCTCCGAACGCGCCTCCACCTGCTGCCGCAGCGGCGCCCACCGGCGGAACAACGCCTCGTGGGCCACCTGCACGTACGGTTCACCGTCGAGCACATCGGTGGTGAGCAGCCTCGCGTCGGTGAAGGCGACGATCACCCGCCGCCGGTCGGCGGAGAACTCACGCAACGTCACCCGACGCCGGGTCGGTTCGATGCCCTCCATCGCCACCAGACGTAGCAGAATCGCCAACACCTCGTCGGTGCTCGTGTCGCCGCGCAAATCTGCCATCACACTGTCTGCCTGGCGGCCCAGCGCACCCGCGACGCCGCCGACCGCCCGGTATGCCTGGCGGGTGGCCGTCCGGCCCGGCCCGGCCGCCCGGTGTAGCTCCTGAAGCAGGTACGCCAGTAGCGGCAACGCGTCCTGCGTGGCCGCGTCGGCGATGATCTCCTCGACGAGGCCGTCCTCGAAGCGCATCCCGGCGAGCTGTGCGGGCTGCTCCACCACCGCGACGAGGTCCGCCGGCCGCATGGTGCCCAGCGTCACCGGATTTGCGAACAGGTCCGGACGTGGACCCGCGAGCAGGCCGACAAGGAACTCGACGCGGAGCGTCGCGACAACCCAGAGCCTCCGATCGGTGTCGAGCGCGGTCGCGACCTGCGCCAGGAACGTGGCCTGCTCGGCGGCGCTCGACAGCGTGACCAGTTCCTCAAGCTGGTCGAGAATCAGCAGGACGCGCCCGTGCCGATGACCCGTTCGGGTCCGCCAGGCCGCCAGGCTACGGGCAAGACTGTCCGGACGGGACCGCACGTCCCGCAGCGCACGGGCACGGTCGCCAGCGCCCAACGTGACTGCCAGATCAGCGAGCCCGGCAAGGGGTTCGCCCCCTGGTGTCACCGCCGGCAACACCTGCCACCGTCCGCGTCGCAATCGGGGAACGACGCCCGCGTGGACCAGCGACGACTTGCCGCTGCCGGACGCGCCGGTGACACAGACGAATCGATCGGCCCCGTCCAGGCCCAGCTCGTGCAGCCGTCGCACCAGCTCGGTGGCCTGCTCGTCCCGCCCGAAGAACACCGACGCGTCCTGCTCGGTGAAGGCGGAAAGCCCAGGGTAGGGGCTCCGATCCGACTGCCACACGGGCCGGGCGGTGCGTGGCGCCTCCCACCACAGCACCAGGCCGTTGCCCACGATCAGCACCACCAGCAGGACGATCAGCGCAGGCCCGGCGACCCCGCGGATTCCGGCGTTCAACGGCGAGGTGTCGGCGTTGGCGAAGAAGTTCGCCGCGATCTCCAGCAGAACCGCGACGATCAGAAGTGACAGTTGCAGGACGATAGGTGGACGTCGACTCGGCCGCACCGATCCTCCCAGCGATGATCCCCGATGGGATCACGTTAGCTGGTTGGCGCTCGCGTCGATGGCCCACTGAAACACCTGGCGACACCCGGACGCCGCCCACCGGCCCTCAGCCGGGGTCCATCTCCTCGCCCGTCTTGACGATCAGCCGACGCGACTCGTCTTCGCTCAGGGCCAGCGCGTCCAGCCCCGACCAGGCCCGCTCGTACGCGGCCCACTCCGCCGGCCGGTCGAGGTAGAGCGCCCCGGTCAACGATTCGCGGTAGACCACCGGCGGGTCGGGGTCGGCGCGCAGCCCCGGCGGGAAGTCCAGCAGCACGAACGGGCCGGCGATCGCCCCTACGTGCGGGCCCGCGGCGAGCGGCAGCACCCGGATCGACACGTGTGGCAGCCGGCCCGCGTCCGCCAGATACCGGAGTTGCCCGGCCATGGTCGCGGCGCCGCCCACCTGCCGCAGCAGCACCGCCTCGCAGAGCATCACCTCGATCCGGGGCGGTCGGGGCAGACGCCGCCGGAGCAGGCCCTGCCGGCGCAACCGCGCATCGAGCAACCGTTCCCGATCCCCCTCCGTCGTGCCGAGGCGGGACCGGCAGGTCGCGGCAGCGTACCCCCGGGTCTGCAACAGCACGGGGACCAGTGCCCCGGCGTGCTCGCGCAGCCGGCACGCGGCGGACTCCAGGCCGCCGTAGAGGTCGAACCAGTCGGGTACGGGATCGCCGTACGCGTGCCACCAGCCCCTCCCCCGCGTCTCGCCGGCCAGGGCGACGAGCGCTGCGGTCAGCTCGCGCCGTGCGCCGTACAGCTCGCACATCGCCCACACGTCGACCCCGCGCACCACGCCGACGCCACTCTCGATCCGCCACACCTTCTGCCGGCTGCACTCCAACGCCGCCGCCGCGCCGTCGAGCGTCATCCGCGCCTCGGTGCGCAGCTCCCGCAACACCCGCCCGAGCGCCCGGCGCGGCACCGACGACCCCGCCAGCTCAGCCATCCGCGCGCCTCCCCTCGGCCGGACCGGTCTCCCGGCACGGCCCGCCGGGCCGCCTGCCGGACGCCCTCGGGCGGTAGCGGTCCGGGCGCTGGTTGCGCGCCGCAGCCGCCGGGCACCGCTCGGCCCGCTGGTAGACCTCCGCGCCGTCGCACCGCGAGGTCACGATCTCTTCGGGTACGCCGGGCGGCGCGCTCGGCTGCCGCCAGCGCCCCGGTACGTCGTCATCCGGTACGGCAGGCCCCGCCGCCTCGACGGCACCCTTCCTCGACCGCACGAACCACGTCCACCGCCAACCCATGCCGCTCCCTTCCACGACCATCCACGTCGGTTCACTTTACAACCAAACAAGTCAAACAAGCTATAGACTTTAAACAAGGCATAGCTTCCATGACCTCCTGCTGGCTGTGGTGAAGTCGGCGCATGGTGCCGTACGTGCCGCTGTGGCGAAGAATCCGGCAGGACATCCTGGACCGAATCGATGCCGGGCTCCTCAAGCCCGGCGACAAACTGCCGACGACCAGAGAGCTTGCGGAGCAGTACGACACCTCGGGCGTGACCGTCAGAAAGGCCATCGACATCCTGATCGAGTCGGGCGTCCTGGAGGGCCGACAGGGCATCGGCGTCTTCGTCGCCGGCAGTCCGGGACATAGGTTGTAGGCCGCTCCTCATGGGGACACTTCGGCTAGTGGCGAGCCGAGAGGTGCGGGACCTGCTCGGCGTCTCGCGTACGCGCGCCTACCAGATCACCAACTCGAAGACGTTTCCCGACCCGGTAGCAGTGCTGTCCGTCGGCCGCATCTGGCTGACCGAGGACGTGGAACGGTGGATCCGGGATCACCGCCCCGATTTGCAGGACAGCTCCAAGTAGGCGCTCCAGCGTGCCGGTCTACCCTCGGACGCGCCGGAGCCTTATTCCCCCAGCCGATCCAGGTGGTTCAGCAACGCCTCGACCTCGGCGGCCGGGGCGGATCGTGGGCCGTGCAGCCCACCGACGTCGCGCAGCAGCCCCTCCAGTTGGCGCCGGGCATCCGGCACGTCACCGAGGCCGGCGACGAGCATGGCGATCTGTTGCCGCAGGGGGAACAGTTCCGGCGAGTCCGCCCGCATCGCCTGCTGTTCCTCGGCGAGGAGCGCCCGTAGCTCCCGCAGCGCCTCGGTTGCTTCGCCCAGCTCGGCCTGGCAGCTTGCCGCCTGCTGCCGGCACTGCCAGATCAGCTCCTCGTCGGGCACCGGACGCTCGGCGAGATCGACGACGAGCCGCTGGAACTCGGGGAGCGCCTGCCGGAACGCGCCCGCGAGAACGTACAGGTTGGCCAGGTTGAGCCGCAGCTCCAGAATTCGAGGTTGCTTGGACCCGTGTCCTCTGCCGACCGGCCGCAAAGCCGATTCGAGCAGGTCGGCGGCCTGGGTAAACCGCTCTTCCTCGGCGAGCGCCCAGACGCGGTCCTCCACCTCGGCGAGCTGGGCCAGCGACAGCGGCTCGACGATCTCTGCCGCGACTCGCGGCCGGGCGATGTCGACGCGGGTCGGCGGCAGCGGAGACCGGGGCGGCAACGGTCCGAACGGATAGCGGTACGGCATGGTCGGGTCGACCCGCTGCCCGTCCGCCACCGTCAGGGCGAGGTCGGCCGCCGCGTCGGTGGCGACCGCGCCGAACGGCGCGAGCAGTTCGTACACCTCGACGGCCGACTCCGGCCGGTGCTGCGGATCCTTGGCCAGCAGCCGGACGAGGAGTTGCACCAGGACGTCCGGCACACCCGCGCGGTGGTCGGTGACCGACGGTACCGGGTCGTTCATGTGCCGGTGCAGCATCCCGAGCGGGTTGTCGGCCCGGTAGGGCGTCTGGCCGGTGAGTAGCTCGAACAACACGCAGCCGAGCGCGTAGAGGTCGGCGCGGGGGCCGACGACGCTGTTGAGTGCCTGCTCCGGAGCCATGTACGTCGGCGTGCCGAGCGTGTGCCCCGTGGCGGTCAGCCGGGGGACGTCCGGCCCGAGCAGGGCGGCCACGCCGAAGTCGAGGACCTTGACGGCGCCGGTGGGGGTGACCATCACGTTCTGCGGCTTCAGGTCACGGTGCACAAGCGACGCGGCGTGCGCCACCGCCAGCACCGAACAGATCTGCGTACCGATCGCGGCGGCCCAGGGCACCGCGAGCCAGCCGCGCTCGGCGATCAGGTCGGACAGGAGTACGCCCGGCACGAGCTGCATGACGATGTAGAGGTCGTCGCCGTGGTGACCGACGTCGTGCACGCTCGGCACGCCGGGGTGGTCGAGCCGCGCGGTCACCCGGGCCTCGCGGACGAACCGGTCAATCGCGGTGTCCCGGTCGCCTTCCGCCACGGCGAGCTTGCGCAGGAACTTGATCGCGACCGGTCGGTCCAGTTTCTCGTCGAAGCCGGCCCACACCTCCCCCATGCCACCGTGCCCGACCGGATACGTCAGCTCATACCGATCGGCTACCCGCTCCTGGGCCTGCAATGCCTCTCCCCTCGGCGCCCCGTCAGCTACTTTCGGCAAGCCGCCGACTAATACCGCTCGCCGTAGACATCGGCCAGCTCCCGGTACGCCTCGCGGACGGCCTCGCCGACGCTCGGGTCGTGAGCCGCGTTCTCGGCGGCGACGGCCGCGAGTTCGAGAGCGTCACGGATGCGGGTCAGTTCCGCCTCGGTCTCGTCCCAGAGGCTTGATGCGCGTCGCCGCTGCTCGGTAAGCGCCTGGGAGACGCGGCTGCCCGCATCGCCGGCCGTGGCGGCCTGCTGCTGGCGGCGCACCTGGCCGCGCAACTGTTGTCGACGGCTCAGCACGTCGCTCGCCTCCCACAGCACCTGCGCCAAGAGTTCGGCACCTTCCACGTTGTCGATGACGTGGCTGACCTCGGGCAGGGCGCGGCCGGCGCGTTCCGCCAGCTCGACCAGGTCGAGGAAGTCCTCCCGCTCCTCGCCACCGGTCAGGGTGTGATGCAGGTTGGGGTAGGCGGCCTGGTCGGGCGCCTCCACCCGGGGCGGTGGCTTCTTCGACGTGATGCCGGCGGACCCGAGGGCCAGCAGAAGCCCCACGAGCAACAGTGTGACGAGCAGAGGGGCGCCGGAGGCGCAGAGCCCGGCGGAGACGAGCAGCGCGACGGTGCAGAGCACGATCACGGCGGGCGTCTTCGACGGCTCCGGGCCGACAGGAGCCGCTCGCAGGTCGGTGATGCTGCCCCACTCGTGCCTGAGGGGCGAACTGGTCACCTTGAGCGGCGCGAGCGCGGTCATGACCCGCGACGGGTCCACGGCGATCCAGAGGTGGAAGGTGGGTTCGGACGGGGACAACCGTCCTCCTCTCGGCGGGTATTCAGTTAGGCGATGCCCTTGCGGCGGCGGATCATCTGGTACGCCTGCCGGCGCGCGAACTGGTTGAGCTGTGACCGCAGGCTCTCGTCGTCGAGGTAACGCTGCATCAGCTTGCCGTTGTCGTCGTGCCGGGACAGGATCACGTCCTCGATCCGCCGGTCGCAGACGACGCCGAAGTTGCTCTCGTCGTTGACCAGCGCGGCGGCTTCGAGGGTGCCGTCCTCGGCCAGGGCGACGATCTGCTGTTCGACCCAGACCTTGTCGGCCTCGCCGAGCCCGATGCCGAACCGGTCGTTGAAGGCGTCGATCAGCTCCGAGAGCGCGACCTTCTCCGGGTCGTGCTGGGAGCCCGCGCCGCCCCCGACGAAGCCGGGCAGCATCTGCTCTCCCTCGGGCGACAGCGACGCGTCGTGCTCGCCGGTCTTGCTGACCCGCAGGTGCGTCAGTTGCACCTCGCCGATGTCGACGGACGGGTCCTGCCGGCGTGGCAGCCGGTTGAGCAGCGCCCGCCCGTACAGGTAGAGCCGTTCCAGGTCCTCGTCGTGGTAGGGCACGACCTGGCTGAGGAACGCGTACATCCGGGTGTAGTCGCGCAGCGCGGACCGGAAGCCGTCCGCGGCCTCCGGGTCGTCGGCGGCGAGGGCCGTGAAGCGCTGCACCGCCGGTTCGGTGAGGCGGTAGAGGGAGGCGTGGGCCCGCTGGAGGCCCGTCTCGGTGGTGGCCTTCCGTTCCGCGGCGAGCAGCGCCTCGGCGTACGCCTGCATCTCGGATCGCACCAGCACCGGGTAGCCGGTGACCGCGTTCTGCGCGGTGTAGAGCAGGTTCGGGTCGGTGGGGGTGGTGGCGGCGGTTTCGAAGTACGGCTTGAAGTGCGCGGCGATGTCCCCGGCCTCGTTGACGAAGTCGAGGACGAACACGTCACCCTGGTTCTTCAGCTGGTGGGTGCGGTTGAGCCGGGACAGGGTCTGCACCGCCGCGACGTTCTTGAGCAGCTTGTCGACGTACATCGTGGTGAGCAGCGGCTGGTCGAAACCGGTCTGGTACTTCTCGGCGACGACCAGGATCTTGTATTCGGTGTCCTGCTTGGCCCTCGGCGTGCCGGCGTGCTTGTCGTCGGCGGCGGCGTAGGCGAACTTCTCGGGCAGCTCGCCCTCGCCGAAGCCGTTGGTCCGCGCCTCGGTGTGCTCGACGCCGTCGACCTCCAGGTCACCGGAGAACGCGACCAGGGAGTCGCAGCCGACGTAGCCCTGCATGTCGACGTACTTCCTGATGGCCGTGTGCAGGCGGACGGCGGCCTCGCGGGAGCCGGTGACCACCATGGCCTTGGCGCGACCGCCGAGGCGCGGCGCGGCGTGCCGGCGGAAGTGCTCGACGATGATTTCCGCCTTTTGCGCCTGCATGGTGGGGTGCAGGCTGGCGAAGCGGGCGAGCTGGGAGCCAGCCTTCTTCGGGTCGACCTCCGGGTCGTCGGGGTTGGCGTTGGCCAGCTTCCAGTACGACTTGTAGGTCAGGTAGTTGCGCAGCACGTCGAGGATGAACCCCTCCTCGATGGCCTGCCGCATCGAGTAGGTGTGGAACGGCTGCGCGTCCCCGGTCACCGGGTGCGGCGTGCCGAAGAGTTCGAGCGTCTTCGCCTTCGGGGTGGCGGTGAACGCGAAGTACGACAGCGTCTCGTGCCGGCCGCGCGCCAGCGCCGACGCGGTGAGCAGGTCACCCGACTCGTCGACGTCGTCGCTGCCGAGCTTGAGCAGGACCTTCTTCAACGCGGCGGCAGAGTCGCCGGACTGCGACGAGTGCGCCTCGTCGACGACGACCGCGAACCGCTTGCCCTTGAGCCCCTGCACCTGGTTGAGCACGTAGGGGAACTTCTGCATCGTGGTGATGACGACCTTTGCCGTCTCACCCTGGAGCGCGGCGGCGAGCTGGGCCGAGTCCTTGTCGATGCGCTGCACCACGCCGGGCACGTGCTCGAACTGGAACACCGTGTCCTGCAACTGCCGGTCCAGCACCACCCGGTCGGTGATGATGATGACCTTGTCGAAGACCGGCTCGTTGGGGCGCATCCCCTCCGTGGCGACGTCGGGTGCGGTGTGCAGGCTCGACAGCCGGTGCGCCAGCCAGGCGATGGTGTTCGACTTGCCCGATCCGGCGGAGTGCATGACCAGGTAGTTGTGGCCGGAACCGTGGCGTGCCGCGTGGTCGGTGAGCTGGGTGACCGCGTGCCACTGGTGGTAGCGCGGGAAGATCAGCGCCTTGGATTCCTTGTCGTAGTGCAGGAACCGCCGGACCAGGTCCATGAAGACGTCTGGATGCCAGATCTGCTCCCACAGGTAGGAGCTGCGGTAGCCGGTGCCGGTGGCTGGCGGGTTGCCGGCACCGCCGGACACGCCCGGCCCGTTCGACCCGGTATTGAACGGCAGGAACCGCGTCTTCTCCCCCGCCAGCTTCGTCGTGACGAAGACCAGGTCGGGATCAACGGCGAAATGCACGAGGGTACGCCGGGCGAAGAGCAGTTCCTTCGGGTCGCGCGTCTTGCGGTACTGCTCCTTGGCGTCCTCGACGGTCTGCCCGGTGAGCGGATTCTTCAGCTCGGCAGTGGCGAGGGGGATGCCGTTGACGAAGAGGACCAGGTCCAGGGTGTTGTTGTTGCTCGTCGAGTAGGCGAGCTGGCGGGTGACGGTGAGGCGGTTGGCGCGGTAGAGCTTGAGGGCGTCGTCGGTGATGGAGTGGGCGGGCTTGAAGTAGGCGAGGCGGATCGGGACGCCCTTGTCCCTGACGCCACGGCGGAGGACATCGAGGGGGCCGCGCTCGTCGATCTGCTTGGCGAGGTACTGGGCGAACTGCCGCTGCGCCTCGGGCTGTCCTCCGTGGTACGCGCACAGCTTGTCCCAGGCAAGCTTCTGCGTCGCTCCGATGAAGATAAACAGCTCAGAGGTGTCCAGGCCAATCTTCCGGTCGAAATGGAGGGGAGCCCCAGCGAACCAGCCTGACATAAGCAGCGTCTCGTCGATACCCTTCTCGAACGACTGCTCCTGATGAATAAGGCTCATAGGTCGACCTCCTGAGCCGTCGTCACATCAATTTGCCCTTGAACCGCAGCCGCAATCAGCGATCGCGTTCTTTCTTGAAGTAATGCGATCTGACGTTCAAGCTTTGACGCTATTACCCCATGTCGATACAAAACTTCATCGAACTTTTCAGCCATTCTGGCTTGCTCGACGCTTGAAACAAGGGGCAGACAAATCCGTCGAAGGTCCCAGATATTAAGCGTTCGAAACGTTGAACCCACCGCCCGGATGTCACACTGGTCACGGACTGCGCGAGTTTGCAGGGCATGGAATAGCCAACGCTTGTCGACACCCTTTCGTCCGGCAATGCGCGCGGTCCCCTGCGTCAAGTTAGCTTCGGACAAATTTCCTGGAACCACTCCAACTGCGCCAATAGAGGCTCTCATCGCCATGATGATATCTCCCGGCACAACGCTCGCCCGGCGATATTGAGCATGAATCTCCGGAGAGGTCGTACTAAGCACCGACACGTCAATAGAGGGCAGGTCTCCGGTCTTGATGTAAGGTACTCCCCCTGGCACCTCAGGGCCCGCCTGAACGATCCCATAGACAATCGGCCGCCTTGGGTCTGTCAGATGCATAAGCGGCGTCATTCGCACGCCAGCATGATCGACAAACAACTTGTCCCGCATCGCCTCTAACTGCTCGTCGAGCAGCCGACGCTTCCTCCTGTAGCCGGCAATAAGCGAATTTAGGCGATCGGTTTGCGCGTCTAGAAAACTGGCGATCCTGCGCTGCTCATCCATGGGCGGAAGCGGAATGCGCAGTCTCCTTATGTCCCATTGGAAGAGGTGAGGCACACCCATGCCGCCCTTAAGGAGAGCGATGGACTGCTGAGTCGCATCGCCTGCAAGGACGTACAGCAAGTATGCGGGATGGACAGCGAATGGCCGCAAAACAGCGATAGATCCATTGACCGTCGCAGGGCGAGGCAGACTGCGGACAAGATTGACGATTCCCAGAGTGTTCCCATCCTTTGCGAGCAGGACGTCACCAACAGCGAGCTTCAGTTCCGGCGATTCATGGTATCGGAACCCAGATATGAAATTGACGTTTTCGAAATCTATTGTTCGGGACTTGATATTTGGAGTGGCCAGAAATGCAAAACCGTCCGGCTGGTACTCAGCCGCCGTCAGAGCCTTCCATCCAATGCGGGCACTGACAGTGGCAACGCGATCGACCCGCGACAACTTCCAGTGAGCTGGAATATGAGCGTATGAGTCGATCATTTCATAACCTCGTTGAGGAGAGCTTGAATTTCCGACTCCAGCGCCTTGATATCAGCGTCAATCTGGGCGAGCGCCCTTGGGGGCGTGTATACATAAAACTGGCGAGTGAAGGGAATCTCGTACCCGATCTTCGTCTTGGTTTCATCGATCCAGGCGCTAGGGACGTGCGGCAGCACCTCGCGCTTAAGATAATCGCGGATGTCCTCGTCCAGCGGCACGTTCTCGTTGTCGCGCAGGTCGGCGTCCGGCAGCGGGTTGCCCTTGCGGTCGGTCTGCACCTCCCCCTCCGGGTCGCTGACCGAGAACGCCTCCCACACCGCCTTCTCCACCGCCGCCGGCAGCTTCCCCAGCCCGTTCAGCCTCATTGCGAACTCGGCCCGCGTCGCGGACGACGTGCCGACAAGTGATTTCGCCGCCGCCAGCAGGGACTCCCGCTCCGCGTACTTGAGGACCGCGCGAGCCTCCGCGAGCAGCGCCACCGTCTCCTCGGTGACCTCGAAGCGCAGCCGCAGTGGGCGCTCGACGGTGATCCGCTGGTAGCCGAAGTCGGTGGTCTTGAAGACCTTCACCTTGGCGTGCTGCGGGTGCTCCGGGTCGTCCGCGATGGTCAGCGCATCCACGTATGCCCGGGTCAGGTCCGTGATGTGCTCATCGGTGAGCATCTTGCGCTTGTCGCCGAGGCTCTTGCGCATCTTGGTCCAGAATTCGCGGCCGTCGAGCAGCACCACCTTGCGGGCCCGCGCCGGGTCCTTGCGGTTGGTGAGGATCCAGAAGTACGTGGAGATGCCGGTGTTGTAGAAGAGCTGGTCGGGCAGCGCGACGATGCCCTCCAGGAGGTCGTTCTCCAGGATCCAGCGGCGGATCTCCGACTCCCCCGAGCCGGCCGCGCCGGTGAACAGCGGCGAGCCGTTGAAGACGATGGCGAGGCGGCTACCGCCGTCCTCGGGACGCTTCATTTTTGAAATCATGTGCTGGAGGAAGAGCAGCGAGCCGTCGTTGATCCGGGGCAGCCCCGCGCCGAACCGGCCGGCGTAGCCACGGGCCGCCTCGTCCTTGACGAACTTCTCGACCTTCTTCCACTCCACCCCGAACGGCGGGTTGGCGAGCATGTAGTCGAACCGCTCGCCCTCGTGGCCGTCCTGGTTGAACGAGTTCCCGAAGGTGATCTTCGTCGGGTCGCCGCCCTTGAGCATCATGTCCGAGCGGCAGATCGCGTACGTCTCGCCGTTGAGTTCCTGCCCGTACACCTCGACGGTGGCGTGCGGGTTGTGCGCCTGGATGTGCTCCTGCGCCTCGGTGAGCATGCCGCCGGTGCCGCAGGCCGGGTCGTAGACCTTGCGGACGATGCCGGGCGTGACCAGGTCGTCCTCGTCGGGGGCGAGCAGCAGGTTGACCATCAGCCGGATGACCTCGCGCGGGGTGAAGTGCTCACCGGCGGTCTCGTTGCTGATTTCCGAGAAGCGGCGGATGAGTTCCTCGAAGACGTAACCCATCTGGTGGTTGGTGACCACGTCCGGGTGCAGGTCGATGTCGGCGAACTTGGCGACCACCTGGTAGAGCAGCCCCGCCTCGGCGAGCCTGTTGATCTGGGCGTCAAAGCCGTACTTCTCCAGCACGTCGACCGCGCCGGGTGAGAAGGCGCCGATGTAGGCGCGCAGATTGAGCGCCACGTTGTCCTGGTCGCCGAGCAGCTTGCGGAACGACATCTCGCTCGTGTTGTAGAACGACAGCCCGGCGGCCCTCCGCAGCACCGGGTCAACGTTCTGCACGCCCGCGTCCTTGAGCTGCTGGTGCCGGGCGAGCACCGCGTCCTTGGTCGGTTCGAGCACGCAGTCCAACCGGCGGAGCACGGTCAACGGGAGAATCACCCGGCCGTACTCGGACTGCTTGTAATCGCCGCGGAGCAGGTCGGCCACCGACCAGATGAAGTTGGCCAACTCTTGGTGCTTGGTGCTCACCAGGTTCCTTTCGATTGCCTTAAGGCGAGCAGTATGCCTGCCGCCCTGCATCGTCGTACTCGCCCACTCGGCCGAGTTGATCAACCGACTGTCAGCGTGTTGTCGCTGGCAGAGGAAGCACGCCCGGCCACCGGCCCGCAGGCTTCCGCATGTGTCGTCGGAGCGCCGCGCCACCGTCGGATATCTGACGGGATGTCATCGCCGCTCCCCCTCGGGGCGGACCGCGCCGCGCGCCAACCCGTCAGCGGTGAGCTGCACCAGGTCAGCCCCGAGCGTCGCCGCCTGCCGCAACGCCGACTCGAACGCGTCCAGCCGCCGGAACGCCTCCCCGTACGCCCCCTGCGCCTCCCGCGACACCCGCCGCACCTGCGCCCGCCGCACGTCGAACCGCAGCGTCCCCGACAAACTCGACGCCTGCCGCTCATTCGTCGACGTCCGCAGTTGCCCGGCCAGGAACCACGGGTCCAACGCCGCCGGATCGGGCCGCAGCAGATAGAGGTTGCGCCCCAACAACACCCCGTCGACGGTCACCACCCGCGCGGTGAGCTGCCGCGCGATCATCGGCACCACCACGTCGCCCACGGCCAGCGGAATCTCCTGCCCGAGCCGCCCGTCGTCGCGCCCGGACGCCGCCACGCCGCCCAGCACGTCCGGCACGGTCAGCACCGGCCGCCCGTCGCCGGCCGGCTCACCACCGTCACCAGCCGCGCCCCGGATCGGCCCGAGGAGCTGGAGCGCCCCGGCCCGGGCCAGCTCGCCGACGGTGAGGAACTCCCCGTCGACCCCGTCGGGTGCGGGCGTGACCTGCGGCATCAGCGCCGGCAGGTCCGCGACGACGGCGGCGAGACGTTCGCGCGTGCGTACCAACTGCTCTCCGGTCGCCTCGCCCACGACGGCGGGTTGGCGGCGGGCGGGGGTGAGGTCGACCTCCTCGTCGAGCAGCTCGATGACCGGCACGGCGCGGGCGTAGCCGGGTTCCTCGACGTCCGCACCCGCGGTGAAAGCCCGCCAGGTGTCCAGGACGCGCGCGAGGTCGGCGGCGTCCACGAGCAGCGTCCGCGCCGGTGGCGGCGCGTCGGCGGGCGGGCGTCGCAGCACCCACAGATGCAGGGGTACGCCGTGCGGCGCCGCCGCCCCCGGCGGCAGCGCGACGACGGCGCGCAACGCGCCTCGGCGGAGCAGCTCGGCGCGGATGCGGCGGCCGGCGCGGCGGCCGGCGACGGTGGGAGGCATCAGGAGTACGGCGTGGCCGCCGGGGCGTAGGTGCGCGAGGGCGTGTTGCACCCAGGCCAGCTCCGGTTCGGTACGCGGGGTGGTGCCGACGATCCAGCGGGGGTCGTGGCCGAGTTCGTCGTCGCCCCAGTTGCTGGCGCCGAACGGCGGGTGGCAGACGACGGCGTCGAACGTGCGGCCGGGGTGGGCGTCGGCGCGCAGCGAGTCGCCGGTGCTGACCTCCCCTCGCACGTCGCGCAGAGCCAGCCACAGTTCGGCGAGGCGGGCGAGGTCGGGGTCGAGTTCCTGCCCGTACGCGGAGGTGCAGCCGGCGCGGACGGCGGCGCGCAACGTGGCGCCGGAGCCGGCGGCGGGGTCGAAGACGGAGCCGCCGCCGACGCCGGCCAGCCCGACCATCAGGTCGGCGAGGTCGTCGGGGGTGGCGAAGGGGCGGCCGGGTCCGGGGGCGGAGAAGCGTTGCCACAGCGCGTCGAACGCGCCCTGCGGGCCGAGTTCGCCAGCGAGCGCGTCGACGTCGGGCAGCAGCGGGGTGAGGTTAAGGCGGGGGCCCCGCTTAACGCTTTCGGTATAGGCGGGGCCCCCGCTTAACAAACGTTGCCGGGCGAGCAGACGGGCGCCGACGGCGGCGAGGCCGGCGGCCGGGGAGGCGCTGGTGGCGGCGAGGTGTCGCCAGAGCCGGTCGGCGGTGGCGACTTCGGGGAGCTTGCCCTGGGCGTGCAGCCACCGCTCGACCTGGGCGAGGTCGAACTCGGGGCTGGTGGCGCTGCCGCCGACCGGCGCGGGGAAGTCGTCGTGCCGTTTGCGCCAGTTGCTGACGGCGGCGCGGCCGACACCGGCGAGCCGGGCGATCTCCGCTGCGGTGATGGTCGGTGTCTCCTGCACGTTCGGAGTGTGTCACACCCGTCAAGCATCATGTCCGTTGACAGCGTTCACAGATGATACTCTCATTGACGCCGCCACGTTCACAGCAGGAGGAAAACGATGCGCAAGACCACGATGCTCGCTCTGATCGCCGGTGCCCTCGTCGCGCTGGGCTGCGGCGCCGGCTCCACCGACGACACCACCAGCAGCAGCAAGGCCGGCGCGGGCACCGGTGCCGGTGCCGACGCCGCCAAGGGCGACGACAAGCCAAAGACCGCGACCATCGGCAAGCCGGCCCGCGACGGCAAGTTCGAGTTCACCGTGAAGTCGGCCAGGTGCGGCGTCGCCAAGGTCGGCTCGTCGATGCTGGGCGCCAAGGCGCAGGGCCAGTTCTGCCTGGTCACCGTCAACGTGAAGAACATCGGCAAGGAGTCGCAGATGTTCGACGGCAGCAGCCAGAAGGCGTACGCCGCCAACGGCACCGAATACTCCGCCGACGGCACGGCCGCGCTCTACGCCAACCAGGACGCCGAGACGTTCCTCAACGACATCAACCCCGGCAACAAGGTCACCGGCGTGGTCGTCTTCGACATCCCGAAGAACGTCAAGCTCGCGCGGCTCGAACTGCACGACTCGCCGTTCTCCGGCGGCGTCACCGTCTCCCTCGCCTGACCGGCCGCCCACGCGGGGCGGGCCACGCCGTCCGCCCCGCACCCCTCCCCGTTCGACCTCAGCCGCTCCGAGACGTCAGGAGGCACCCGTGCGACCCGACGAGTTCCGCCAGGCCCTGAACCTGCTCCCCGCCGCCCTGCACGACCGCGTCCTCCCGCTGCGCCGCTACGTCTTCCGCACCAACTGCCCGCAGTGCCAACGCATCGGCGACGCGGTCACGCTGGCGCTCACCGCGGCCCACTACGACCAGCTCACCTCCGCCGGTCAGCTCCTCGACAACGCCACCCGGCTGGCCGAGGAACACGGCACCGCCTGCCGGCCGCAACCGGACCAGGAACGGGGACGCGGCCAGGTCGGACGCTGGGCGGCGACGTCCGCGCCGGTCGTCGCCGCGACCGACGCCAGCTGGAAGGGCCGTGCCGGCGGCATCGGGTACGTGGCGAGCGACGGCCGGTACGGCCTCCGCAGCCGGGGCACGGGTCGCCTCGACCCGACCGGCGCGTCCCGGGTGCTTGTCAACGAGCTGCGGGCGGTGGACTTCCTGCTCACCGCGTACCCGGAACCGCCGGCCGGGATGACGGTGCTGGTGGACAGTCTCGCCGCGCTGCGCTGGCTGGGCCGCTGGCAGGACGGTGAGGTGGCGGCCATGCCGGCCGGCTACAGCGTGCGGCAGCGCCGGTGGGCCGACCGGCCAACACTTGTGCGCCTCGCCGACCGGGTGAGCCACCGGCCGGACCTGGCCTTCCGCCACGTCAAGGGCCACAGCGGGCACGCGCTGAACGAGGCTGCGGACGGTCTGTCGCACATGGCCCGCCGCCGGGTCGAGGAGACCTTCGACGTACGGCCCCGGGCGCGGGCGCTGGCCGAGGCGTTCCTGCGGGACTGGCACGCCAGCCTCACCCGCTGACCTCCGGGCCGAGGACCCGCGCCACCTCCCCACGGACGGCCGCGGACGCGGCCGGCGCCCATGCGGCGAACAACCCCCGCAGGTACGCCACATGCCGGTCGGACACGCGGGGCAAGTGGTCGAGCACGTCCAACTCGTTGACGATGCTCAGGTCGATCAGCGGGGTCAACTGGTCGCCCCGGACCGTCGTCGTCTCCCCGGTGAAGCGGTCGTGGACCGTCCCGGTGGTCGCGAGCCGCGGCCAGGAGCGCTTCCGGTCGCACGCGCCGTAGAGGTAGACGAGGGCTTCGGCGTCGGCCCCGACGAGGTCGCGCAACGCGTCCCGGTCGGTGCGGTCGAGCAACGCCACGTCGAAACCGTCGGTGCCGTACACGGCGTGCGCCAGGCCGGCCGTTTGCACCGCGGGTTCCTGCCCCAGCTCGGCGAGGCGGTCCCGCACGCGGCACAGGTGGGCGTACAGGGTGCCGCCGGGATGCTCGATCGTCTCGGCTCCCCGGTCGCGCAGCCACGCCCGCACATCGACGTCGGTGCTCATGGATTCGACCGTACGCGCGGTGGACCACACCGGGTCTGCGCCGTTCGTCACAACGCTTGCCGCGCGTCCGGGCCGGATAGTTGGCTTGCGGCATGGCGCGCATCGCGTACGACGACACCGACGCGGAAGCCTTCGCGGCGACCCGCCACCTCAGCGACGACGGGCTCACCGCCTGGCGGGACGCCGTCACCCGGCACCTCGCCCCACGGCCGGGTCTGCGGCTGCTCGACCTGGGCGCCGGCACCGGGAGCTGGGCGCGACGCTTCACCACCTGGTTCCCCGGGCTGGAGGTCGTCGCCGTGGAACCGTCGGCGGCGATGCGGGCCCGCTGCGTGGTCCGTCCGGTGCTGGCCGGGGACGCGGCGCACCTCCCGCTCGACGACGCCAGCGTGGACTCCGCGTGGCTCTCCACGGTCATCCACCACGTGCCCGACCTGGCCGCCGCGGCCCGGGAACTACGGCGGGTGGTGCGGCCGGGCGGGCCGGTACTCATCCGGTCGGCGTTCGCCGGCCGGCACGAGGCGATCACGCTGTTCCGCTTCTTCCCGGAGGCGGTGCGCGTGCTCGACACCTACCCGAGCGTCGCCGAGGTCGAGGCGGCCTTCGCCGACGCCGGTTTCGCCGCGGCGTCCGTGGTGCCGGTCCCGCAGGTCACCGCCGCGTCGCTGTGGGAGGCGGCGGGCATGCTGCGCCGGGAGGCGCACACCCCGCTCCAGTTGATCACCGACGACGAGTACGCCGCGGGCGTGGTGCGCCTGCGCGAGGCCGCGCGGGTGGACGCCGGCCCGATGACCGACGCGCTGGACCTGCTGGTGGCGCGTTGATCCGCAGCACCGCCCGCCACCCCAGGTGATCCGCAGCGCCGCCGCCACCCCAGGTGATCAGCCGTGGCGCAGGCGCAGCCGCGGCGTACGCGCCCACCACCGGCTGCTTCCCGATGCCTGAAAACGTGACGGCACGGGTGACTCAGCGCGCCCGCGTGTGGTCCGGCGTCGCCTGAGTCATTCACGCCATCAAGTTTGTAGGACAGGAATCGGCACCCTCGGCCCCTGCCGTCCTCAGGACCGGGGCCACCGGCGGACCGAGTCGCGGCGGGTCGCCGGCTACCGGCCGTCGGCCAGGTGCAGCGGCAGGACCTTCGCGGCGCTGACCGCCAGCTCCCGATCGAGCACCTGGTCGCGGGGGATGAAGACCATGGCCTGGCCCTCGCCGAGCACCACGTCCTCCTGCCGTGCGTCGGTGGCGCCCCGGAACACGTACACGGTGACGGTGTGCGGGAAGCCCTCCTCGTGTGGGCGCGGACCGCTCCAGAACAGGTGCAGCTCCCCGGCGGTCAGGCCGGTCTCCTCAAGTAGCTCGCGACGGGCGGCCTGCTCGGGTGTCTCGCCGGGCTCGATGCCGCCGCCGGGCAGGCTCCACTGGTGGGGCGAGACCGGCGCGTTGCCGTCGCGGTGCTGCATGAGGACCGCGCCGGACGGGTCGACGAGCAGGACGAGGGCGACGTCGTAGCTGGCCACCGCCCGAGCATGCCACAGACCCGGCCGGCGGCCCACCGCGTCCAGCCGGCCAGCCCGTCAGCCCGGTCAGTCCGGCGGCGACGCTTACACCGGGGCAGCGCAGCCCTCGACCGAACCCCGCGTCGCGGACGCGCCCGTCGATCTAGGAGTTGTGGCACCTCGCACAAGGTGCACAAGCCGCAGACATTGGCATCACAAGTCCAAGATTGACGAGGCGAGGGCAGCGACGAGGCGAGGCGAGGGCAGCGAGAGCAGCCAGGAGCAGCGGGGCAGGGGGTCAGCGGTGCCAGTGCTGGCGCGGGGCGTAGCCCTCGCGGCGCAGCCAGTGCTCGGTGTAGACGATCCGCTCCGCCTCGACGAGCACGAGCGTCTCCTGAGGCGGTTCGGTCAGCGATCGGCCCCGCTCGGCGTGCTCGTTCTGCCAGCGGAACGCCGACCAGTGGTGGGCGTGGTCCGGATGGTCCGGGGCGAGCACCCGGGCGGCGCCGAACACCTGCGCGCCGCGACTGCTGGCCAGCCCGACCAGCGGCGCGAAGACGCCGACGGACACGGGCGGGTCGGCGGCGATGTTGCGCATCTTCGGCGAGCGCGGCGCGGCGGTGAACATCAACGTGAAGTCGAGCGGGTAGTAGCGCACCGGCGTGGCCAGCGGCCCGTCCGGCCCGGCGGTGGCGAGGACGCACATGTTCTGCGCGGACAGCAGGTTGAGGATGCGTTCCTCGAGGCGCTCCCGGTCGAGCTCCTTCGTCGGCGTCGGCCCGGCCAGCCACGGATTGGTCAACGGCACGCCGCGTCCTCGATCATGGCGGCACCCTACCGGCCCGTGTCAGCGCCGGGCGAGCACGTCCACGGCCAGCTCGCGCACGACCGACTCGTCGACGTCCACGCCGAGGCCCGGCCCGGTGGGCACGGTCGCCACCCCGTCGTGGATCCGCACCGTCTCGCCGGTGGCGTAGGAGGAGGTGAGGAACTGCCGGCCGTTGAGATCGACCGGGGTGTCGATGCCGTACGCGGCGAACAGGTGCAGCGAGGCGGCCAGCCCGAGGTCGGAGTCGGTGAGCCCGGAGCCCATCAGCCGCACCCCGGCGTCCTCGGCGAGCGCGCACAGCCGCCGGGACAGTGTCAGCCCGCCGCTGCGCTGCACCTTGGCGATGGCCACGTCGACGGCGTCGAGCTTGACGAAGGTGGCCAGGTCGCTGGGGTGGCGCAGGCTCTCGTCGAGGGCGACCGGCACCGGTGAGGCGGCGCGCAGCCGGCGCAGCCCGGCGACGTCGTTGGCCGGCAGCGGCTGCTCGAACGCGGTGACGTCGAGGTCGGCCAGGCGGCGGGCCATCCGCAGCGCGGCGTCGGAGGTGTACGCCTGGTTGGCGTCGACCCAGAGCGCGGCGTCGGGGGCGGCGTCGCGCACGGCGCGGACCACTGCGGCGTCCTCGGCCTCGGTGTGCAGGCCGACCTTGACCTTGAACGCCCGGTAGCCGGCGGCCCGTCCCTCGGCGACCGCGTCGGCGACTTCGGCGGCGTCCTGCCCGGCGACGATCCAGCCCAGGTCGACGGTGTGCCGGCGGCGCTGGCCCCAGAGCACGCCGACGGAGACGCCCAGGGCGCGGCCGAGCAGGTCGTGCAGCGCGATGTCGACGGCGGCCTTGGCCAGCGGCGCGCCGATGGTGAAGCCACGGTTGACGGCCCGGTCGAAGGCGGTGGTGACGCCGTCGAGGTCCCAGGCGGGGCGGCCGAGGATCGCCGGGGCGAGGTAACGGTCGACGGTGGTGACGATCGACTCGGCGGTCTCGTAGGTCCAGGCCGGGATCGGGGTGGCCTCGCCCCAGCCGGTGATGCCGTCGGCGCTCACCTTGACCAGCACGCGGATGCTCGGGGTGCCGGCGACGGCGACGGCGCCGCCGGAGACGCCGAACGAGCGGATCGTGGGCAGCGCGACCGCGTACGTGTCGACGCGGTCGACGGTGAGGCCGGCGAGCGCGGTCACGCGCCCACCTTGGCGGTGCTGGCGCGGAGGACGACCTCGCCGGTCATGCGCAGGATCCGCCGGCGGCGGCCGGTGTTCTCGGTCAGTGCCATCTCCATCACTTTCTCGCCGAGCTCGCGCAGCGGCAGGGCGACAGTGGTCAGGGGCGGGGTGAGGTCGCGGACGATGGGGATGTCGTCGAACCCGGCGACGGAGACGTCGGCGGGCACGGACAGCCCGTGGTCGCGCAGCGCCGCGTACGCGCCGATGGCCATCACGTCGGTGAGCGCGAACACGCAGGTGGCGTCGAGGCCGCGGGTGAGCAGCTCGGTCATCGCCTGGTAGCCGCCGTCGCGGGTGAACGGCCCCTCGACGACGTGCGCCGGGTCGAGCGGGACGCCGGCGGCGGCCAGTTCGTCGCGGAAACCGCCGAGCCGGTCGGCGACGGTGGTGAGCGCGCGAGGGCCGGAGAGCACCGCGAAGCGGCGGTGGCCGAGTTCCAGCAGGGCGCGGGCCATGGCGGCGGCGCCGGCCCGGTTCTCCGGCAGCACGCTGTCGACCTTGAGGCTGCGGTGTCGGCTGACCACGGCGACCCGGCCGCCGCCGTCGAGGTAGGGCTTCAGCTCGGCCTCCATGGCCCGTTCCCAGCGGGCGTCCTCGAAGCCGGAGCCGACCAGCAGGATGGCCGGGGCGCGTTCGGCGCGCAGCATCGACACGTACGCGATCTCGCGTTCCGGGTCGCGGAAGGTGCTGGCGAGCATGACCAGCAGGTCGTTGGCGCCGGCGACGCGCATGACGCCGCCGGCGATGGCGGCGAAGTAGGGGTCGGTGACGTCGTGGCAGATCACGCCGACGGTGCGGTGGGAGGCGCCGGCCAGCGCCCGGGCGTGCGCGTTGGGGGCGTAGGCGAGGTGCGCGGCGGCGGCGAGGACCCGGTCCCGCAGTTGCGGGGTGACCCGCATGCCGTTGAGCGCGCGGGAGGCCGTGGCAAGCGAGACGTCGGCGGCCTTGGCCACGTCTTCCAGGGTCACGTGCGTCCGTGGCTGCATCGTTTTCCCCCTGCGGTACGTCTTGACCTGCTCGTTTCGGCGTGGTTACGGTAACACCCTGAAAGCGCTTACTGAAAGCGCATTCAGTGTCGATTCCCGACCTCACCGGGTTTCGGCCCCACCGAGAACGGAGGGTCATGGCCGCGCAGAGCACCATCGAGCAGCCCGGACGGACCAGCCCGCCCGGACGCGACGCCCCGGCCGCCCGCCGTACGCGCCGGCCCGGCGCCGCCACGCTCCGGTTCGCCTCACGCACCTGGCGCCCGGCGGCGGTCCTCGCGGCGATCCTCGTCCTGTGGTGGGTGGTCACCGCGGCCGACCTGGTCAAGCCGTACCTGGTCCCCTCGCCCGCGGACACGCTCGACGTGGTGCGGGCGCAACCCGGCTACTTCGCCCACCACACCTGGATCACCACCTACGAGACGGTGCTCGGCTTCGTCATCGCGATCGCCGTCGGCGTGTTCTCGGCCGTGGTGATGGTCTACTCCCCCACGGTCGAGAAGAGCCTCTACCCGCTGCTGCTGTTCGCCCAGGTCATCCCGAAGATCGCGATCGCGCCGCTGTTCGTGGTGTGGCTCGGCTTCGGGCTGTCGCCGAAGGTGGTCGTCGCGGTCCTGATGGCGTTCTTCCCGATCGTCATCTCCACCGTCACCGGCCTGAAATCCATCGACCCGGAGATGCTGCAACTCTCCGCCACCATGGGCGCCGGGCCCGCGCAGACATTCCGGAAGATCCGGTTCCCGGCCGCCCTGCCGCACCTGTTCGCCGGCCTCAAGGTCGCCGCCACGATGGCCGTCACCGGCGCCGTGGTCGGCGAGTTCGTCGGCGCGAACGAGGGCCTCGGTTACGTGATCCTGCAGGCCAACGGCAACCTCGACACCCCGACGCTGTTCGCCGGGCTGGTCGTCATGTCGTTGCTCGGCGTCGTCCTGTTCGTCGTCGTCGAACTGCTCGAACACGTCCTGCTGCCGTGGCACGCCAGCCGCCGCACCGACGCCACCACCACAACGATGTGAAACGGAGTCATCCGCAGATGAAGAAGCGTTTCCTCACCGCCGCGCTGCTGCCGGCGTTCCTCATCTCCGTCACCGCCTGCGGCTCCTCCTCCGGGGGCGAGCAGGCCAAGAGCGCCGACGGCAAGGACAAGGTCACCCTGACGCTCAACTGGTACCCGTACGGCGAGCACGCCCCGTTCTACCTGGGCCAGAAGAAGGACATCTTCGCCAAGCACGGCATCGACCTGACCATCAACGCCGGGCAGGGCTCGCAGAAGACCGTCCAGGCCACCGCCGCCGGGCAGACCGACTTCGGCTGGGCCGACACCCCGGCGCTGCTCGCCGCGGTCGGCCAGGGCATGGACGTCAGGAGCGTCGGCGTCTTCCTCCAGACCACCCCGTCGTCGGTGCAGTTCTTCACCGACAAGAACATCAACGCCCCGGCCGACCTCAAGGGCAAGACCATCGCCTCCACCGCCGGCGACGCGCTGAGCAAGACGTTCCCGGCGTTCCTGAAGGCCAACGGCCTCTCCGCCGGCGACGTCACGCTCCAGAACACCGACCCGGCCGGCAAGATGGCCGCGGTCATGTCGGGCAAGACCGACGCGCTGCTCGGCTTCGCCAGCGACCAGGGCCCGACCATGCAGGAGAAGGCCGGCAAGCAGGTGTCGTACCTGAAGTTCGCCGAGCACGGGCTCAACTTCTACAGCAACGGGCTGATCGCCTCCACCGACACCATCAAGAACAAGCAGGACCTGGTGAAGCGGATGGTGGCGGCGAGCAGCGAGGCGTGGACCGCGGCCCAGTCCGACCCGGCCGGCGCGGTCGCGGCGATGGCCGGCGCGTCCCAGCAACTGCCCTCGGAGAAGGTGCTCACCGACCAGTTCAACGCCACCCTGCAACTGCTGCACACCGACGCCACGAAGTCCATGGCCCCGGGTGTCAACGACGAGGCCGACTGGCAGAAGACCATCTCCGTCTTCGCCGACTCCGGCGTGATCAGCAAGGCGGAGTCGCCCGCGTCCTACTGGGACGCGAGCTTCGCCCCGAAGGGATGAACGCGATGACGGTCGGCAACCCCACCGCCGCTGCCGCCGCGGACGCCACGGCGACCGGCGCCGCGGTCGAGATCGACCAGGTGGCGGTCCGTTTCCGCACCAAGAAGAA
This sequence comes from Micromonospora sp. WMMD975, assembly GCF_029581215.1. NCBI lineage: Bacteria > Bacillati > Actinomycetota > Actinomycetes > Micromonosporales > Micromonosporaceae > Micromonospora > Micromonospora sp. WMMD975. The sequence continues at coordinate 2,217,596 of NZ_CP120739.1, read as the reverse complement.
GGACACCACGGCGCTGCGCGACGTGACGCTGCGGATCGCCCCCGGCGAGTTCGTGGCCATCGTCGGCGCGTCCGGCTGCGGCAAGTCGACGCTGCTGAAGCTGGTCTCCGGGCTGCTGCGTCCGACGTCCGGCCAGGTCCGCCTGGACGGCGAGGACGTCCGCGGGCCACGCCGCGACATCGGGTACGTCTTCCAGCGCGCCGCGCTGCTGGACTGGCGCTCGGCCCGGCGCAACATCCTGCTCCAGGCGGAGATGCGCCGGATGCCCAAGGCGCAGGCCCGCGCCCGGGTGGACGAGCTGATCGCGATGACCGGGCTGACCGGCTTCGAGGACGCGTACCCGAACGAGCTGTCCGGTGGGATGCAGCAGCGCGTGGCGCTGTGCCGCGCGCTGCTGCACCGCCCTCCGGTGCTGCTGATGGACGAGCCGTTCGGGGCGCTCGACGCGCTCACCCGGGAACAGATGAACGTCGAGCTGCGACGCATCTGGCGGGAGACCGGCACCACCGTCCTGCTCGTCACCCACTCCATCGCCGAGGCCGCCTACCTCGCCGACCGGGTGATCGTCATGACCCCTCGACCCGGCACCGTCGCCGAGGTCATCGACGTCGACCTGCCCGCGGAACGCGACTACGGCCGGACCATGTCCGACCCGGTCTTCGCCCGGGTCACCGAACGCATCCGCGATCTGCTGGGCGCGACGACGTCGGCCGACTGAGCACTGGGAAGGACACACACGTGGAGCGCACGTCTATCGGGATCATCCTCAACGGCGTGACCGGACGGATGGGCTACCGGCAGCATCTCGTCCGATCCCTGCTCGCGATCCGCGAGCAGGGCGGACTGCCCGCCCGCGACGGCAGCCGCATCTGGCCGGAGCTGACCCTGGTGGGCCGCAACGAGGCCCGGCTCGCCGAGATCGCCGCCCGGCACGGGCTCACCTCGTACACCACCGATCTGGACGCGGCGCTCGCCGACGACAGCCACCAGATCTACTTCGACGCGCAGGTGACCGCCCAGCGGGAGAAGGCGATCCGGGCGGCGATCGAGGCCGGCAGGCACATCTACACCGAGAAGCCGCTCGCCGAAGGGCTGGACGGGTCGCTGGAGCTGGCCCGGCTCGCCGCCGCCCGGGGCGTCAAGAACGGCGTGGTGCAGGACAAGCTGTTCCTGCCCGGCCTGCGCAAGCTCAAGCGGCTCGTCGACGGCGGCTTCTTCGGCCGGATCCTGTCGGTGCGCGGCGAGTTCGGCTACTGGGTGTTCGAGGGCGACTGGCAGGACGCGCAGCGCCCGAGCTGGAACTACCGCGCCGAGGACGGCGGCGGCATCACCGTCGACATGTTCCCGCACTGGCACTACGTGCTGGAGCAGATCTTCGGCGAGGTCACCGCCGTCACCGCCGTCACCGCCACGCACATCCCGGAGCGCGTCGACGAGAACGGCGTCACCTACCCGGCCACCGCCGACGACGCCGCGTACGGCATCTTCGAACTGGCCGGCGGCATCATCGCCCAGATCAACTCGTCCTGGGCGGTGCGGGTCTACCGGGACGAACTGGTCGAGTTCCAGGTCGACGGCACCCACGGCAGCGCGGTCGCCGGGCTGCGCGACTGCCGCATCCAGCACCGCGGCGCCACCCCGATGCCGGTGTGGAACCCGGACCTGCCGGTCACCGAGCCGTTCCGCGCGCAGTGGCAGACCGTGCCCGACAACGCCGACTACGACAACGGTTTCAAGGTGCAGTGGGAGGCGTTCCTGCGGCACGTCGTCGACAACGAGCCGTTCCCGTGGGACTTCCTCGCCGGCGTGCGCGGTGTGCAGCTCGCCGAGGCCGGGCTGCGCTCCGCCCGCGAGGGCCGGCGGATCGAGATCGGGGAGATCGACAGGTGACCGCGCGGATCACCCTGCCCACCCGGGGCGGCGGCGTCGAGACGCTCACCCTGCGGGAACCGGCCGGCTGGCAGCGGCCGGCCGCGCCGCCGGCCAGCCGGATCGCGTACGCGGCGGCGCACGTGGTCGCCGACCCGTACGCCGACAACGCCCCCGGTGCCCCGGCCCGGCTGGACTGGGACGCCACCCTCGCGGTGCGGCGCGACCTCTGGTCCTGGGGGCTGGGCGTGGCCGAGGCGATGGACACCGCGCAGCGCGGCATGGGGCTGGACTGGGCGGCCACCCAGGAGCTGATCCGGCGCAGCGCCGCCGAGGCCGCCGCCTGCGGTGGGCGCATCGTCGCCGGGGCGGCCACCGACCAGCTCACCGCCGTGCCCGACACGCTCGACGAGGTCGTCACCGCGTACGCCGAGCAGGTCGCGTACGTGCAGGAGTGCGGCGCGGTCGCGGTGGTGATGGCCAGCCGGCACCTCGCCGCGCTCGCCACCGGACCGGACGACTACCGGCGCGTCTACGAGCAGGTGCTGCGGTCCGCCGGCGCGCCCGTGGTGCTGCACTGGCTCGGCGACATGTTCGACCCGGCCCTCGCGGGCTACTGGGGCTCGACCGACCTGGACGACGCCACCAAGACGTTCGTCGCGCTGGTGCACGCCCACGCCGACGTGATCGACGGGGTGAAGGTGTCGCTGCTGGACGCCGGGCGGGAGGTGCGGCTGCGGGAGCTGCTGCCGCCGACGGTGAAGGTCTACACCGGCGACGACTTCCACTACCCGGAGCTGATCGAAGGCGACGGCGCCCGGTCCAGCCACGCGCTGCTCGGCGCGTTCGCGGCCATCGCCCCGGCCGCGTCGGCGGCGTTGCAACGGCTCGACGCGGGCGACCCGGCCGGCTTCCGGGCGGTCCTCGACCCGACCGTGCCGCTGTCCCGGCACGTGTTCGCCGCGCCCACGCCGTACTACAAGACCGGCATCGCGTTCCTGTCCTGGCTGAACGGGCGGCAACCGGGCTTCACCATGGTCGGCGGCCTGCACGGCGGGCGCAGCGTCCCGCACCTGGTCGAGACGTTCCGGCTGGCCGACGCCGCCGGGCTGCTGCTCGACCCGGAGCTGGCGGCCGACCGGATGCGCGGCTACCTGACCGTAGCGGGGGTGACCGGATGACCGCCGACCCGCGACTGGCGAAGCTGTCGCTCAACCAGCGCACCACGCAGCGCTGGTCGGTGCGGGAGGCGGTCGACGGCTGCGTGCGCGCCGGCATCCCGGCGATCGGGCTGTGGCGTGAGCCGGTCGCCGAGATCGGCGTACCGGCCGCGGCGAAGCTCGTCGCGGACGCCGGGCTGCGGGTGTCGTCGCTGTGCCGGGGCGGGTTCCTCACCGCCGTCGACGAACGCGCGCGGGCCGAGGCGCTCGTCGACAACCGGCGCGCCATCGACGAGGCCGCCGGGCTCGGCACCGACTGCCTGGTGCTCGTCGTCGGCGGTCTGCCGCCCGGCTCCCGTGACCTGCTCGGGGCCCGGCACCGGGTCGCCGACGCGCTCGCCGAGCTGGCCCCGTACGCGGGCGAGCGCGGCGTGCGCCTGGCGTTGGAGCCGCTGCACCCGATGTACTGCGCCGACCGGGCGGTGCTGTCCACGCTCGGGCAGGCGCTGGACCTGGCCGAGGCGTTCCCGACCGAGCAGGTCGGCGTCGTGGTGGACACGTTCCACGTGTGGTGGGATCCGGACGTGTGGCGGCAGATCGCCCGCGCCGGGGTGCGGATCGCCAGTTTCCAGGTCTGCGACTTCCTCACCCCGCTGCCGGCCGACGTGCTGTTGGGTCGCGGCATGATGGGCGACGGGCACATCGACTTCCCGCCGCTGCGCCGGGCCGTCGAGGCGGCCGGCTGGACCGGGGACACCGAGGTGGAGATCTTCAACGCCGAGGTGTGGGCGACCGACCCGGACGAGGTCCTCGCCACCATGGCCGACCGCTACGTCGAGCTGGTGCTGGCCGACTGATGCGGGTCGTCGTCGCGCCCGACTCGTTCAAGGGCTCGCTCGCCGCCGCCGACGCCGCCCGCGCCGTCGCGGACGGTTGGCGGGCCCGCCGGCCCGACGACGACGTACGGCTGCTGCCGCTCGCGGACGGCGGCGAGGGCACGCTCGACGCCTTCGCCGCCGCCCGGCCCGACGCGGTCTGGCACACCACCACCGTGCCCGGGCCGGACGGGCGGCCGGTCGACGCCGGCTGGCTGCTGCTGCCGGAGGACCAGGTCGCCGGGCAGGGCGTCGGCACCGCCGGCGGGTGCACCGCCGTGCTGGAGCTGGCCCGCGCCAGCGGGTTGCCGCTGCTGCGTGGCCCCGACCCCCGGCACGCGCACACCTACGGCCTGGGCGCGGTCGCCGCCGCCGCGCTCGACGCCGGGGCCACCGCGCTCGTGATCGGTCTCGGCGGGTCCGCGAGCACCGACGGCGGCACCGGCGCACTGCGCGCCCTCGGGCTGCGGCTGCGGGACCGCGAGGGCCGGGACCTGCCGCTCGGCGGCGCCGCGCTGGCCGGGCTGGCATACCTCGACCGCGCCGGACTGCGTCCACCACCGCCGGGCGGGGTGCGGCTGCTGGTGGACGTGACCGCGCCGCTGACCGGGCCGGCCGGCGCCGCCGTCGTGTTCGGGGCGCAGAAGGGCGCCGGCCCGGACGACGTCGCCGTGCTGGACGCCGCGCTGCGCCGCCTCGCCGACTCCGCCGGCGGCGATCCCGACCAGCCCGGCGCGGGTGCGGCCGGCGGCGCCGGGTACGGGCTGGCGGCGCTCTGGGGCGCGCGGATCGTGCCCGGCGCGGCGGCGGTCGCCGAGCTGGCCGGGCTGCCCGAGGCACTGGCCGGGGCGGACCTGGTGGTCACCGGCGAGGGCCGGTTCGACGAGACGTCGCTGCGCGGCAAGGTGGTCGGCGCACTGCTCGACACGGCCGCCGCCGCCAGCGTACCCGTGCAGGTGGTCGCCGGTCAGCTCGGCGCGGCGCCGCCGGAGCCGGTGACGGCGGCGGTGTCGCTCGTCGAGCTGGCCGGGTCGACGGCGTCGGCGCTGGCCGACCCGGGCCGCTGGCTGCGCGAGGCGGGCGGCCGGCTCGCCGCACAAGTCCGGCCTGTCGGGCAAAACAGGTGGCCGTCCGGCGGGTAGCTGCGCCACGATCGGATCATGACCTCCCCGCACCCCTCGATCACCACGCCGATCACCCCCGAGCTGCTGCGCGGCGCGCTCGACCTGGAGACCACCGCGCACGGCGTGCTGCCGCACCGGCTGCCCGCCCGGGCCCGGGCGCAGAACACCGACCCGCAGGTGGCGATGGCGGAGGCGATGCCGTCCGGCGTACGGCTGCTGTTCCGCACCCGCGCCACCGTCGTCGAGCTGGACGTGCTCGCCACCAAGATGGTCTACCGGGGCGCGCCGCCGCGCCCGGACGGCCGCTACGACCTGCTTGTCGACGGGCGCCTCGCCGGCCAGGGCACGGCCGGCGGCGGCAAGGTGCTCGCCATCGACCTGACCACCGGCGCCGTGACCAACGAGCCGGGTCCGGTCGCCACGGTCGGCTTCACCGACCTGCCCGCCGGCGACAAGGAGGTGGAGATCTGGCTGCCGCAGCGGGAGATCACCGAACTGGTGGCACTGCGCACCGACGCGCCGGTGGAGACCGTCGGCGACCGCGGCCGGCGGGTGTGGCTGCACCACGGCAGCTCGATCAGCCACGGCTCGGACGCGGAGAGCCCCACCGGCACGTGGCCCGCCATCGCCGCCGGGCTCGCCGGAGTCGAGCTGGTCAACCTCGGGTTCAGCGGCAGCGCGCTGCTCGACCCGTTCACCGCGCGGGCGATGCGGGACACCCCGGCGGACCTGATCAGCGTCAAGATCGGCATCAACCTGGTGAACAGCGACGTGATGCGGCTGCGCGCGTTCACCCCGGCGGTGCACGGGTTCCTCGACACCCTCCGCGAGGGGCACCCGGACACCCCGCTGCTCGTCGTCTCGTCGATCCTGTGCCCGGTGCAGGAGGACACGCCCGGCCCCGGCGCCGCCGACCTCAGCACCGGCACGCTCCAGTTCCGTGCCACGGGTGACCCGGCCGACCAGGCCGCCGGCAAGCTCACCCTGCGGGTCATCCGCGCGGAACTGGCCCGGATCGTGGCCGCCCGGGCCGCCGAGGACCCGCACCTGCACTACCTGGACGGGCTGGAGCTGTATGGGGAGGCGGACTTCGCCGAACTGCCGCTGCCCGACCAGCTGCACCCCGACCCGGTCGCGGACCGCCGGATCGGCGAGCGCTTCGCCGCGCTGGCGTTCGGCCCGGGCGGCCCGTTCGCCGCCGTCCCTTCCTGAGAAACCGGCCCGGGCGGAACGCTCGCGGCGTCCCGGCCGGCTCCGTCAGGGAGTGCGGGTCCCCACGATCGGGGGTGGCTCCTGGCGGCGGACGTCGAGGATCGGTGCGCCGTACTCCTCCTTGGCCGTCTCGAACGCGTCGCGGAAGGCGCGGAACCGCCGCTTGACCTCCGGCGCGGACTGCGACTCGTCCGACTCGCTGTGGAACACGCGCAACGTCCGTTGCAGCCTGACCGCCTGCTGGTGACCGAGCATGGACTGTTCGCGGTCACGGACGATCCCCTGCACGAGCTGGCCGGATGCGGCGAGGAGCCCGAGTGCCGCCGGCACCCAGGTGGGCGCCGAGACCGCCAGCGCGAACGGAACCGCGAGCGCCGAGACGCCCGACGCCACGGCGACGCACTGGTAACGGATCGAGCGGACCCGTGCCACGCCGACCACCGCCGCGATGTGGCTCTGGGCCCAGCTCACGTAGTCACGCTCGGCCTTGTTCAACTCGCCCGGCGGCTCGTACCTGCGGAACGCGCGTGGATCGGGTCGGCTCTCCTCGGTGAGCAGGGTCCGCGCCACCGCCAGGATCACCAGCGGCACGGTCACGCCGACGACCGCACGTCGAGGCATGCGTACCTCCCGATCAGGCTCCGCGGCCGGGACGTCGGCGCGTCCTCGCCGAAGCCGCAGCGTACACAGTGCCGGCAACCGGCGCCGCGCCGATCACGTCCGGCCTATGCCGTATCGACCGCGGAGCGGACCCCGGCATGACGCCGGGGTCCGGGCGCGGACCCGCCGTCACGCGGGCCCGGGGGTGCGGTCGGGTCAGAGTCGCCGTCGGCCGTACGTGCCGGCGACGATGGCCACACCGACCGCGGCGAAGATCACCTGGATCAGCAGCTCGATCCAGTCGACGCCGCTGGTGTCGGCCACGTCGAGCGCGCCGGCGACGGCCGTGCCGAGGAGTGCGGCGACCACGCCGATGACCAGGGTGAGCCAGATCGGGATGTTCTGTTTGCCAGGTACGACCAGCCGGCCCGCCGCGCCGATGACCAGGCCGATGATGATGCCGGAGACGATGCCGCCGACGTGCATGGTTGCCGCCCTTCCACGGGGGTACGAGTCGACCGACTGATTGCCCGGGGCAACGAAAAATCAAACCGGGTGGCGGGCTGGCCGGACCACCGTCGACGGGGTGTGATGGTCGGACGAACCGTCGCACCCGAGGAGGACCCATGGCGCACGGCCCGGTGCTCGTCATCGGACTCGACCCGGTCCGGATCCCCGGCTGGGACCCGGAGCCGGTGGTGGCCGCGATCGCGCGCGGCCACGCCCGCTTCGCCGAACACGGGATCGAGGCCGACCTGTGTCTCACCGCGACCGACGCGGACGCCGAACGGGAGATCGCGGCGGCGTTGACCCGGCGGGACTACGCCTGCGTGGTGATCGGCGGCGGCATCCGCAAGCACGAGCCGCTGCTGGCGTTCTTCGAGCAGGTGATCAACCTGGTGCACCGGCACGCGCCGGGCGCGGCGATCGCCTTCAACAGCAGGCCCGACGACACCGTGGACGCCGCCCTGCGCCGGCTCGGTTAGGGCGTGTCCCGCAGCGGCCACACCTCGACCACGCCGTGCGCGACCGCGCACGGGGTCCTCGACACCATCTCGATCGCCTCCTCCATCGAAGCGGCCTCGATGACGGCGAACCCGCCGACCGGAAGCGCCGAGGTCAGGAACGACCCGTCGCGCATGTCGGTGCCCGCGTCGTCGTGGTTGCGCACCTGCACCGGCGAGCCGGCGACGCCCATCCGTACCCCGGCCGCCCGCAGCCGCTCGTCGTGCGCGTGCGCCGCGTCGCGTACGGCGGGGTCGGTGCGGTCGTAGCCCGCCTGGTCGCCGTACCCAATGGTGATGAACGTCGGCATGGCAGTTCCTCCCGTCGCGCGTTCCGTCACCACCCTGCCTACCACGCGCGTTCACCGACCCCGCCGATTCACGGAAACAGTGGCCATCCCCCACGGAATAGCCACGGTTTCCGTGAATCAGCGCGGCGGAGGGGGTGCGTCAGGCCGGCTTGCCGGTCACGGTGAGGTTCCGCGTGCGACCCTCGTTGTCGAACGAGCCGAAGCCCACCCGACCCGAGGTGAACGTGGTGTCCCTCGCGGTCATCAACGGATCGGAGTGCCCGTCGACGTAGACGGCGATCTCGCCGGTGGCGGGCAGGTGCACCACCCGCACGTCGTGCCACTTCGCGTCGGTGACCGCCGGGTTCGCGCCCCGGGAGCGGCCGTTCCACTGGTGGTCGATGCGCTCGCGGTCGGCGTTGTCCACCTTGAAGATGCCGTTGTGCGGATAGATCGTGTTGTCGGTGGACAGGTGCGCGTAGTAGTACTGCGTGTCCGACTGCCAGCCGAACACGATGATCACGTCGCGGTTGGTCACCTCGACCGGGGTGTCGAGGCGTACCTTGGCGTCGATCCGGACCGACGTCCAGGCCGGGCCCTTGGTCAGCACCGCGTACTCGAAGGGACGCCGCGGGCCCTCGGGCGCGTCACCGGCCTCGGCGAGGATCACCTGGTTGCCCTCGAACCGCCACTTCGACGGCGTCCGCGGCGCCCAGTTCCCGGCGCCGCCGGTGTTGGTCACCCGGGTCCGGCCCACGTCGCCGTCCGCCACCTTCTTCGTGCCGACCACCTTCCAGATTGTGCCATTGGCCTTGGCCAGCAGGTAGAGCTCGCCGGCCGCGTCGGTGCCGAAGCGCAGGTCGACCCGGTTGGGGTCGCCGGGCGCGCCGGGCGCGGACAGGTCCTGCATGCGCACCAGGTCACCGGCGGGCGTGTACAGCGCGAGGCGGTGGATCTCGGCGAGCCCCCGGCCGCGCCGCATCTCCCTCGCCTCGGTGTAGAGGACGCGGCCGTCGACCAGGTCGCCGAAGACGTACTTGCCGGTCAGCGCCGGCAGGGTCCGGCCCCGGTAGACGAACCCGCCGGCCACCGCGACCCCGACGTCCGAGGTGCAGTTCCAGTCCGCGGCCGGGTCGTGGTCGTACGCGGCGACGGGGTACGTGTAGCCGTACGTCGCGTCGTCGGCCGGCAGCGGGTAGAGCTTGTCGCACGGGTTCGTGGCGGTCTTGTCGAACACCCAGTTGCCCTCGCGCTCGCTCCAGCCGAAGTTGTCGCCGGCGCGTACCTCGTAGATGGACTCGACCGCGTGCTCGCCGATGTGGCCCAGGTACATCTTTCCGGTGGCCTGGTCCCAGGAGAACCGGTGCGGGTCGCGGAAGCCGACGGCGTAGATCTCGCCGAGCGCGCCGGCGCGCGTGACGAACGGGTTGTCGGCGGGGATGCCGTAGCGGCCGTTGGGGGCGTTGGCGCCGCGCGGGTCGATGCGCAGCAGCTTGCCGTGCGGCAGGCCCATGTTCTGCGGGTCGCCGTTGCGGTAGCCCTGGCCGCCGTCGCCGACGGCGAGGTAGAGCATCCCGTAGTCCCGGTCGCGCGGCTTCGCGGTCGGGTTGAAGTTGATCTCCTGAACGCCGTGGATCTGGCCGGCGAAGCCGATGCGCAGCAGCTCCCGGTGGGTACCGGCGAACGTGTCGGCGGCCGGGTCGCTCGCCGTCCACTCGGTGATGACGGCCTGGTAGATGGTGTTCGGCTGGGCGTAGTCGGGCGTCCGGGTGGCGAGCGTGGCCTGCTCGGTGTGGATGGTGTAAAAGCGACCGTTGCGGCCGAACTCCGGGTGGAACGCCACGTAACCGAAGCCCTGGCCGAGGCCGCGGCCGGAGAAGAACTGCGGCGCGAAGGTGGCGGCCACGTCGAGGTAGACGTGCGGCACCCCGTCGCGTACGAGATAGAGGTTGCCGTTGAGGTCGGGCACCGCGCGGCGGCCGGAACGGTCCGGCAGCTCGCTGATGGTGTTGATCCGGGCCTTACGGTTCAGGCGCTCGTCGACGGGCGCCGGGTTGGGGGTGGACTGCGGGAAGCTGGCGTACTCCTGGAGCACCAGCCCGAGGCGGGACTGGGTGGGGCTGGCCGGGATCGGGTCGTAGACCGCCCCGGCGGCCTGGGCGGGCGCGCCGACCACTGTGGACAGGACGAGGGTGGCGGCGGTGACGCCGGCGGTCAACACGGCTCTGCGGAGCCGGCCGGCGCTGCCACGGCGGTGGGACACGCGGTTCTCCTTCTCGGTCGGGCGGTGGCGCGTCATCGGCTCATCAGCCGGTACTGCGCGGCGATGTCGCGGGCCGGCACGACGGTGTCGAGGAACATCAGCCCGTCCATCCGGCAGTCGCAGGGATTGCGTTCGAGGGTGTCCTGCGGGAAGCTCCCGCCGAGCTTGATGCCACGCGGGTCGGTGGCGCTCGTGACGTGCGGGCCGGGGCCGTCGAGCTGCCAGGGGTCGCCGGCGGTGGTGTAGAAGCCGTCGACCGGGCGGCCGTCGCGGTAGAGCGCCATCGTGCCCCGGGTGAAGTCGTACGTGGCGGCCAGGTGCACCCACGTGCCCTTGGGCAGCAGCGTGCGCCAGTCCTCCCGGGCGGCGAACGTCTGCGAGGCGCCGCCGTCGACGCGCCGGCCGAGCGCGACCAGCCGCAGCTCACCGTTGACGTCGATGAGTTCGAGCAGCGCGCGCACGCCGTGCCCGTCGGAGTCGCCGGTGAGCACGCCGGCCAGGCCGATGGCGTTGTAGCGGTCCGTCGGGTCGGCGGTGGTGGAGTTCAGCGCCGGGCCGTCCATCTCGCGCTTGAACCAGCCCATCACGGTGGTGCCGCCGGTCGCGGCGAACAGGCGCAGCGTGCGTACGCCGCTGGCGGACCAGATGCCCGCCTTCCAGTCGTCGTTGCCGGTGGCCGCCGGCGCGATCTGCCGGGTCTGCAACGCCCGGCCGCTGCCCGGGTACGCGCGGTCCGGCACCCGCATCGCCGCGCCGCCGTTGACCAGCTCGATCTCAGTGCCGGAGCGCCCTTGGTCGCGTTCCAGCGCGGGATCGCCGGGGACCGGGTGGTCGAAGTCGTAGTAGGCGACCAGGTGTGACCGCAGGGCGGGGTGGACGTCGGGCGGTCCGGGCCGGTCGGCGGTGGCCGGGCTCGCGGCGGCGACGAGTGCCAGCGCCAGCGCGGTGGTGGCCGCCGCGGCGGCCGTCTGAGGTCTTCTCATGGTGGTGGTGCTCCCTTCGTCGGTGTGAGGTGGTGTCGAAGGTGGATCACCAAGCTGCGAAAGCGCTTACGTAAGCGCTTTCGTACCCTATGCTTGTCGGCACGCCCCAGGCAAGAGCGCGGCGCGGATCAATGGCCTTCCAGGAGTTTGTCGATGCCCCGACCCGGTCCCCGGCTGCGCCTCGCCGACGTCGCCGAACGCGCCGGCGTGTCCCTCGCCACCGCCTCCCGCGCCCTGGCCGGCCGCGACGGCGTGAGCGAGGAACTCGCCCGGCACGTCCGGCAGGTCTCCCGGGAGCTGGGCTACGTCGCCAACCCGTACGCCCGCACCCTGGCCGGTGGCGCCACCTCCACGGTCGGCCTGATCGTGCACCAGATCGACGACCCCTACTTCTCCGAGATCGCCAGCGGAGTCATCGAGGTCGCCGCCGAGCAGGGGCTCCTCGTCCAGATCGCCCACTCCGGCCGCGACCCGGAGAACGAGCTGCGCCAACTGCGGCACCTGATCGCCCAGCGGGTCGGCATCATCCTGATCGCCGGCTCCGGCTACGACGACCCGGGTGTCGAGGCGCAGGCCCGCGACGAGTTGGCCGATTTCCAACGCGGCGGCGGCCGGGTCGCCGTGGTCGGGCGACACGCGCTCGGCGTGGACGCGGTGGTGCCGGACAACGAGGCCGGCGGCCACGCCCTCGGCGCGCACCTGCTCGCCCTCGGGCACCGCCGGATCGCGGTGGCGGCCGGCACGCCCGGCCTGACCACCGTCGCCGACCGGCTAGCCGGGGTGACGGCCGCGCTGGTCGCCGCCGGCCACTCCCCCGACGAGATGGCCGTGGTGCACTCCGACTTCACCCGCGACGGCGGTCGGGTGGCGGCCGAACGGATCCTCGGCGCCCACCCGGAGAGCACCGCGATCGTCGCGCTCAACGACGCGATGGCGATCGGGGTGCTCTCCGTGCTGCGGGCCCGGCGCATCCCGGTGCCGGAGCGGATCTCCGTGGTCGGGTTCGACGACGTGTCGGTCGCCGCCGACCTGGCGCCGAGCCTGACCACGGTGCGGCTGCCGATGACCGAGATGGGACGGACGGCGTTGCAGCTCGCCCTGAAGCCCCGGGCCACCCGGCCGCGCCGGCGCTCCACCGGCCACACGCTCATCGTCCGCGACTCGACCGGCCCGGCGCCGACCCCCTGACCCGGCCTCCCGACACAGCTTTCCGGGCCGGGTCGGTCGGGTCGGTCGGCGGTCAGGTTGTGGGGAGCCAGGCCAGCGTCGTCATGCCGGCCAGGCCGGTCGCCTTCAGGCCGGCGTCGGAGACCGTCCAGAGCACGTCGCCGACCACGAGCGACCGGCGGATCCGCGTCCAGTCCACGCCGTCGGTCAGGGCCGGTGGGTGCTCGACCGTGCCGGCCACGGTGAACCCGCCGTCGCCGACCCGCAGCGCCAGCGCCCCGGTGCCCGGTTCACCCGCGCCCACCCCGCCGCCGGCCCGGTCAGTGGCCACGCCGGGCCGGGTCACCGGGATCACCAGCAGGTGTTCCGGCGCCCAGTAGAGGAACGCGTGCGGGTCGGACTCGGCGTCGGACCAGCCCTGCGCGACGTGGTGCCGGGCGACCCGGGTCGGCCGGGCCGGGTCGGCGACGTCGAACAGCGACACCTGCGTGCCCTGGACCCGACCCCGGTCGGTGGCCTCCTGCCCGACGCCGAACAACCGGCCGTCCCCGGCCGGGTGCAGGTACGAGGAATACCCGTTGATCTTCAACTCGCCGGTCACCCGGGGCGCGGCGGGATCGCGCAGGTCCACCGTGTAGAGCGGGTCGGTCTGCCGGAACGTCACCACGTATCCGCTCTCGCCGAGGAACCGCACCGCGAAGATCCGCTCACCGCGGCCCAGCCCGGTGACCTGGCCGACCGGCTTGAGTTTCGCGCCGTCGGTGCGCAGCACGTACACCCCGGAGGTGGAGTCGGTCCCGCGACGCCTGCCGTCGTCGGTGGTGGTGGCCACCCGCAGGTGACCGTTCCACTCGGACAGCGCGTACTGGTTGATCAGCCAGCCCGGCACCGAGCCGGCGGCCACGTAGCGCGGCGTGCCCGAGCGGGTGTCGAACTGGTAGATCTCGGTGGTTTCCGCCGGCCGGACCGACGACGTGCCCGCCCGCCACCAACGCCGGTCGTTGGTGAGATAGAGCCGCGGGCCGCTGCTGTAGACGGTGTCGCCGTCGGCCGCGACGGTCACCGGGTCGCCCGTGCCGAGGACGGTCGCGGCGAGGTCGAAGCTGAGCACGGTCACCATCGAGGCGCCGGAGAAGCCGGCCGGCCGGCTGACCCGGTCGCAGCCGACCCGCCCGCCGGTCGTGCGGCCACCCTCGCGAACCTCGTACCGGGGCAGCCAGTCGTCGAGCGTCGCCCTGGCGATGACGGCGCGGTTGGCGGCGGTACGCCTGGCGTCCGTGCCGTTGGGCGGCGGCGCGAAGGCCAGCCGGGGCGTGGAGCGGACCACCACCCGGGCGGTGGCGCCGACCTGCCGGGCGTCGACCAGGCTGCCGTCGATCCGGTAGTCGCCGACGACCTTCGGCGGCCCGGCCAGGTCCACCAGGACCAGTCGGGCCTCGGGTGCGCTCGGGGCCGGTCGACCCTTCGACGTGGCGGGCTTGGCCACCCACCGGGCGGGGAGCAGCACCAGCGCCCGGTCGCCGTGCAGCAGCAGGCCGGCGTCACCGCCGGAGAACCGCTGCGCGGACGGCGGATCGATCGCCAGCCGCCCGGTGAGCTTGCGGCTCACCGGGTCCACCACGGACAGCACGCCCCGGGTGACCGTCACGATCCGCCGCCCGTCGGTCTTGACCAGGTCCGGCTCGTCCACCCCGGCCTCGTGCACGGTGGTGCCGGAGAAGCCGCCCGTGGACGCGCCCGCGGCGTCCTTCGCCGCGCCGGCCGCGGAGGCGCGTTCCGCGGCGGCGAACGGCGCGACGTCGCCGTCCGGCCCGAAGCCCCACGGGCCGACCGCGGCCTTCGCGGCGCTCCGCAGCTGCTTCAGCGCCTCGTCGCACGAGTCGAAGGCGACCAGTCGCAGCCCGCCCGCCGGCCCGCCCCGGTCGCGGGGCGGTGGGGCGGACGGGTGCGCGGTGCATCCGGCGAGGGTCAGCGCGGCGACCATCGCCCATCCGACGGTCCGGGTTCTGCCAGTCATGGTTCGTCAGACGTGACCGCGCCGGACCTGGTTCCCCGACGCGCGGCGCTCAGCCGCCGGCCATCGCGCCGAGCACGATGAACGGCTCCTTGCCGGCGACCACCTCCTCGGGCAGCGGCGCGTCCGGCGGCTCGTTCGACAGGTCCAGTTCGCAGGCGTAGAAGCGGACGAACGGCCGGCGCTCGCCGCTGCGCCGGTCCCGGATCGTGCCCAGCAGCATCGGGTACGCCGCCTCCAGCGCGTCGAGCACCTCGCGCTGGGTGGGCGGCCCGGCCACCTCGACGCGGACCTCGCCGGCGACGTGCGCCAGGTTCTTCAGGTGGGCCGGCAGCACGACCCGGATCACGGCAGCACCTGAACCTCGACGGAGAGCACCGCGGGCAGGTCGCGCACGATCGGCGCCCAGGTGTCGCCGTCGTCCGCCGAGTGGTAGACCTGGCCACCCGTGGTGCCGAAGTAGATGCCGCACGGGTCGAGCGTGTCGACCGCCATCGCGTCGCGCAGCACGTTGACGTAGCAGTGCGACTGCGGCAGGCCCTCGGTCAGCGGCTCCCACCGCTCGCCGCCGGTGCGGCTGCGGTAGACGCGCAGCTTGCCCTCCGGCGGGTAGTGCAGCGAGTCGCTGGTGATCGGCACGACGTAGACCGTCTCCGGCTCGTGCGCGTGCACCGCGATCGGGAAGCCGAAGTCGCTCGGGAGGTTGCCGCTGACCTCCCGCCAGCTCGCGCCGGCGTCATCGGTGCGCATCACGTCCCAGTGCTTCTGCATGAACAGTGTGTCCGGCCGGGACGGGTGCTGGGCGAGGCGGTGTACGCAGTGGCCGACCTCGGAATCCTGGTCGGGGATCTCCCCCGAGCGCAGCCCCTTGTTGATCGGCAGCCAGCTCGCGCCGCCGTCGTCGCTGCGGAACGCCCCGGCGGCGGAGATCGCGACGTAGATCCGGTCGCGGTCGGTCGGGTCGAGGATGATCGTGTGCAGGCACATGCCGCCGGCGCCGGGCTGCCAGGACGGGCCGGTCGGGTGCTGGCGCAGCGCGGTCAGCTCCGACCACTTCTCACCGCCGTCGGTGGACAGGTAGAGCGCGGCGTCCTCGCCGCCCGCGTAGACCGTCTCGGGGTCGTGGCGGGACGGCTCGAGGTGCCAGATCCGCTTGAACTCCCACGGTCGGGGCGTGCCGTCGAACCAGAGGTGTTCCCCGACCTCGCCGGCGTAGGCGAAGTCGTTGCCGACCGGCGTCCAGGTCCGGCCGCCGTCGTCCGAGCGCTGGATGAGCTGCCCGAACCAGCCGCCGGACTGGGACGCGTAGAGCCGCTCCGGTGCGACCGGCGAACCGGTC
The DNA here is from genome assembly GCF_029581215.1 of Micromonospora sp. WMMD975. Lineage (NCBI taxonomy): Bacteria > Bacillati > Actinomycetota > Actinomycetes > Micromonosporales > Micromonosporaceae > Micromonospora > Micromonospora sp. WMMD975. Next base: position 2,201,696 of record NZ_CP120739.1, on the reverse strand, counting down.
AGGTGGTAGATCTCCCAGCCGCCGAAGTGAGGCCCGTCGACCGTCCAGTCGCCGCGCCGCCCGTCGGACGTCAGGATGAACGCGCCCTTGCGCGTGCCCACAAGTACCCGTGTCGTCGTCACGTCTCGTCCTCCATTCGATGGTTCCCCAGGTCCGACCGTGCGCCGCGCCGAAACTCATCGCTGTCGTACTCCCCGGGTACGACAATCGGCGTAGGCGCAGGTGGCGGCGGGGTCGCCACGCCGGCCGCCGAGGAATGTCGGTGCGAGTCGTTACCCTGCGCGCATGACCGGGCCCGGAGACGTACCCCCCGCCTACCTCGACCGGCTGCGGCCGGTCTGCCTCGGCCTGCCGGAGACCTACGAGGAGCCGGCCTGGGTCGGCACGCGCTGGCGGGTCCGCACGCGCACGTTCGCCCACGTGCTCACCGTCGACCCCGACCACCAGGCGGCGTACGCGCGGGCCGCGGCGACCGGCGAGCCGATCTGCGCGCTGACGTTCCGCTCCCCCGGCGACGAGATCGCCGGGTTGATCGCCGCCGGTCCGCCGTTCTTCAAGCCGGGGTGGGGCGCCGACGTGGTCGGCATGGCACTCGACGGCCGGACGGACTGGGCCGAGGTCGCCGAGTTGCTCACCGAGAGCTACTGCGTGCTCGCCCCGAAGAAGCTTGTCGCACGGGTCACGCGCCCGTTCGGCCCGATGTGACCCGACCCGCCGGGGGTGCCGCCGTCACCCCGTTTCCGGCTACCGTGTCCGGGGTAGCACTGCCGTAACCCGGGCCCGTCGCCGCGCAGGTCCCGGGGGCAGCGACCGACGCGGCCGACGAGACCGCCGGGGGGTGAGCGTGCGGGTGCTGGCAGGGCGTTACCGGCTGGTCGAGCAGATCGGCCGGGGCGGAACGGCGATCGTCTGGCGCGCCGTCGACGAACTCCTCGGGCGGACCGTAGCGGTGAAGCTGCTCGACTCCGACGCCGCCGACGACCGCTGGTGGCGGGCCGCGGTACGGGCCGAGGCGCGGGCGGCAGCCCGCCTGAACCATGCGAACGTGGCCGCCGTCTACGACTACGGCGAGGCCCGCACCGCCGGGTTGCGCCGGCTGCCCTTCCTGGTGCTGGAATACGTCGAGGGCGAGACGCTCGCCGACGCGTTACGCCGCGACGGGGCCCTGGACTGGCCGCGGGCTGTCCGGGTCTGCGCGGAGGTCGCGGCCGGGGTCGCCGCCGTGCACGCCGCCGGCCTGGTGCACCGTGACCTGAAGCCGGGCAACGTGCTGCTGTCGCCCGCCGGGCCGAAGCTTGTCGATCTCGGGATCGCGCTCGCGGTCGGCGCCGACACCGTGAACGGTCGGGGCGAGATCCGGGGCACGCCCGCCTACATGGCGCCGGAGCAACTGCTCGGCGAGGTCGCCGTGCCCGCCAGCGATGTCTACGCCCTCGGCCTGCTGCTCACCGAGTGCCTGACCGGGCGCCGCCCGGTGCGCCCCGACGAGCCGGAACGCGACGACCACCTCGCCGACCTCCCGGTCGACGGCGTCCCGGACGCCGTCGACGGCCTCCGACGGGCCTGCCTGGCGCCGCAGGCCGGGGACCGGCCGACGGCCGACGAGGTGGCCCGCCGGCTCGGCGCGACCGTCGCGGCCCCCCAGGCGCGGATGCGGCCCGCCGTGGCCGGCCACCCGGCCGCCCCTCCGACGGTGGCCACCGGGACCGCCCGTTCGCGACGCCGCCGGGCGCTGCTGGTGGGCAGCCTGCCGGTCGCCCTGGCGGGCGCGGTGCTCGCCGCCCAGTTGCCCGGGCTCTCCTCGACCGGCGACGCCGCCGAGGGCGCGGCGGAGCTGCCGTCCGCCGCGCCGTTCGGGTGTGCCGTCGCCTGGTCGTCGGACCGGGCGACGGACGGCACGTTCGGTGCCGACGTCACCGTCGAGGTGAGCGGGCCGCGACCGGCCGGCGAGCCGGTGTTGTCCTTCCGGCTTCCCCCCGGCCAGCGGCTCACCGCGCCGCTCGACCGCTGGCAGTCGGGTCGCCAGGTGCGCCTGCCGGTCACGGTGGACCGGGCCGGCACGACGCGGCTCCCGCTGCGGGGCACCTGGACGGACCGCACCGGCACCGCCGCCGACTCGTTCGCGGTCGGCGGCGTGCCGTGCCGACGGTCCGCGATCGTCACCATCGGCGACACCCGCTCCGCGACCGGCCCGTCCCGACCCGAGGCGCCCCCGACCACCGAGCCGGTCCGGGCCGACGCTCCGCCGTCCGACGCCATGCCCGACAGCGAGCCCACCGCCGATCCCCAGCCGTCCGGCCCGGCGAGCGACGAACCGTCGCACTCCGCCACGCCGTCGCCGTCCACCAGCCCGTCGCGCTCCGCCACCCCGTCGGAGTCGGCGACACCGCCCCCACCGACCGCCGATCCCACCGGGACGACCGAGCCGCCGACGACGCCACCGACCGGGCCCGACGGCGAGGCGGCGGAGCCGACCGGCACCACGACGGCCGGCGACACCGATCCCGACACCCGGGCCTGAGCACCGGCAGGATCACCAGAGGTACGCCGAGGCGGCGCCGAACGGGCGACTAGGGTGAGCACCGGCGTGCCGGCAAGCCGGCCGGTAGTTGACCGTCGTGTTCCGAAGCTGCGGCAGGAGTCATCGTGCGAGCCCGAGACCTGGCTGTCCCGTTCCCCTCCATCACGCTGTCCTCGCCCGTGCTGGAGGCGGCCCGGTTGCTGGCGGACAACAACCTGCCCGGGCTGATCGTCGTCGACGACCGGGAGCGCCCGGTGAGCGTCCTGCCCGGCGCGCAGGTGCTGCGCCTGGTGATCCCCGGCTACTGCCGGGAGGACCCCACCCTGGCCCGGATGATCGACGAACCCACCGCCGACGTGTTCTTCCGGGGAGCGGAAGGTCGGACCGTGCGGGACCTGCTGCCCCGCGATCGGCCGGAGCCGCCGGTGGTCGAACCGCAGGCGACGGTGCTGGAGGTCGCCGCCGTGATGGCGCAGCGGCTCAGCCCGCTGGTGGCGGTGGCGCCCCGCGGCGAGCCGATGATCGGCGGCATCACCCTGGACGCCCTGCTCGACCGGATGCTGGCCGCATGACCGGGCTGGCCTGGGCCTCGGTTGCCGTCTTCACCGTCGCGTACGTCCTGATCGCCACCGAGAAGATCCACCGGGTCGCCGCCGCGCTCGGCGGGGCGGCGGTGATGTTCCTGATCGGCGCCACCGACGCCGGGCACGCCTTCTTCTCCGAAGAGTCCGGCATCGACTGGAACGTGATCTTCCTGCTGATCGGCATGATGCTCATCGTCTCCGTACTCAAACGCACAGGCGGTTTCGAGTACGTGGCGGTCTGGGCGTCGAAGCGGGCGCGGGGCCGCCCGTACCGGGTGATGGTGATCCTCGTGCTGATCACGGCGGTGGCGTCGGCGGCGCTCGACAACGTCACCACCGTGCTGCTCATCGCCCCGGTGACGTTCCTGGTCTGCGAACGGCTCGGGGTGCCGGCGGTGCCGTTCCTCATCGCCGAGGCGATGGCCTCGAACATCGGCGGCACCGCCACCCTGGTGGGCGACCCGCCGAACATCATCATCGGCAGCCGGGGCGGGCTGTCGTACAACGACTTCCTGGTCCACCTCGCGCCGCTGGTGGTGCTGCTGCTCGTGGTCTTCCTCGGGTTGTGCCGGCTGATGTTCCGCGACGCGTTCCGCTACGACGCGGAGCGGGCCGCGCAGATCGCCGCCCTGCGCGAGCGCGACGCCATCCGCGACCGCCGGCTGCTGATCCTCGGACTGGCCGTGCTCGCGGCGGTGACCGTGGCGTTCGTGCTGCACACCGTGCTGGACCTGGAACCGGCGGTGGTCGCGCTGCTCGGCGGGCTGCTGCTGCTGGCGCTCTCCCGGCTCGACGCCGGGGAGGTCAGCCGGGACGTGGAGTGGCCGACCCTGGTGTTCTTCGCCGGCCTGTTCATCATGGTCGGCGCGCTGGTCAACACCGGCGTGGTCGAGCAGATCTCGCAGGCCGCCATCAACGCCACCGAAGGCCGGCTGCTGCCGGCGTCGCTGGTGCTGCTGTGGGGGTCGGCGGTGCTGTCGGCGATCGTCGACAACATCCCGTACGTGGCGACGATGAGCCCGGTCGTGGCGGATCTCGTGCACGCCCAGGGCGGCGGCGGGCAGTCGCGGGTGCTGTGGTGGGCGCTGGCGCTCGGCGCGGACCTCGGCGGCAACGCCACCGCCGTCGGCGCCTCGGCCAACGTCGTCGTGCTCGGCCTGGCCGAACGCGCCGGACAGCGGATCACCTTCTGGCAGTTCACCCGCTACGGCCTGCTGGTCACCCTGGTCACCGTCGGGCTGGCGATGCCGTACCTGTGGCTGCGCTACTTCGCCTTCGCCTGAGCGTCCCCGCTCAACCGAGCTTCTTGCGCAGCGTCTCGAACGCCAGGTCCGGGCGGCGCGGCAGACCGAACCGCTCGTCGCCGTACGGGAACGGGCTCAGCTCGCCGGTGCGGACGTAGCCGCGCCGCTCGTACCAGGCGATCAGGTCCTCGCGCTGCACGATCACGGTCATCCGCAGCTCGCCGGCGTGCCAGCGGTCCCGGGCGAACCGCTCGGCCCCGGCCAGCAGCTCACGGCCCAGCCCGCCGCCCTGCTCGGCCGGCGCGACCGCGAACATGCCGAAGTAGGCGTGGTCGTCGCGCCGCTCCAGCTGGCAGCAGGCGACCAGGCGTCCGTCACGCTCCGCCACCAGGACCACGCCGTCCGGGCCGGCCACCGCCGCGGCCACCATCTCCGGGTCGGTGCGCTGCCCGTCGAGCAGGTCGGCCTCGTGGGTCCAGCCGGTCCGGGCGCGGTCCCCCCGGTACGCCGACTCGATCAGGTCGACCAGGGCGGGCACGTCGGCGGGCCGGGCGGTACGGGTGTTCATCGGCGCTCCACGGTCGAGGTTCGGCGTACCGGGCCAGGGTACGCAGCATGCCGGTCCTCCGGCGGCGCGGGACGGCCGGACGTCGGGCGGCGTGGTTGACTGCCCGGCAAACGGCGAGACCGACGCGTGGGTCCCGATCGAGGAGAGCCTCGCGGTGTGGCGGCGGGCGGCCCGCGACGCCGAGCTGACCGTGGCGCGGCTGACCGGCTGCGACCACGCGCCCACGCTCGACGAGCGCGAGGACCTGGCCGGTGTCAGCGCGCAGTACGAGGCGGTCCTGCTGGACTGGTTGGGCCGGCGACTGCCGGCTCCGGAATCGCCTCGCCGCTGACCGCCGCCGTGGCTAGGCTGCCCGCCATGACCGCCGCCGAGCTGCCGATCGCCGAGTTCGCCTTCCCCGGCCCGCTGCGCGACCAGCTGGTCGCCGCCGTGCTCGACGGGACCAAGACCAGCACCACCGGGCTGCTCCAGGACTACGAGATCGACGGCGAGGCGCTGCCGGAGGTCGGCGCCCGGTTCGCGGTGGTCGACTCCGCCGGCGCGCCGGTGGCGGTGATCGAGGTGGTCGAGGTCCGCGTCGCCCGGGTCGGCGACGTGGACCTCGACCACGCCCGCGACGAGGGCGAGGGGTACGAGTCGGTCGCCGACTGGCGCGCCGGGCACGAGCGCTACTGGCACGGCGGCGACTACCGGGGGTGGCTCGGCGACCCGGCGTTCACCGTGGACGACGACACGCCGGCCGTGCTGGAGCGCTTCCGGCTCGTCGAGACGCTCTGACCCGGCTCGGTCGAACCACCGGGCCCGCACGTCCGCCCCGCCCGGCGGGAAGCGCAGCACGGTCACCACGAGCGTGATCGCCCGGCCGCCCGTACCGCCGAACCGGCCGCTGCCACCGCGCACGGCGGAGCGCTCTGGTCCGGCGCCCTTTGGGTGCACTCGTTGTCGTCATAGCAACAACGGGTGCACCCAAAGCCGGGGGCGCGGAGCGCGTAGGGGTGGTGGTTCCGCTTGGGGGGCCGATACGGTCAGGGCGTGTGAGGTCGGCCGCCACGGCCGGCGCGGGAGCCGACGTCGGCGGTGGCCGGAGAGGGGCATTCGTGGCGCTGCTGAGCTGGCTCGCCGAGTCCACCGACGAACGTCCGGACGCGGTCCGGGTGGACGACCGGTCGATGTCCTGGGTGGAGCTGCGTCGGGCGGCCACCGCCGTCGCCGACGAGCTACGCGGGGCCCGGCGGGTCGCGGTGCCCGCCACAACCAGCCTGGAGACCGTGGTCGGCGTGGTCGGCGGGCTGCTGGCCGGTGCGGCGGTGGTGCCGGTGCCGCCGGACGCCGGGCCGGTGGAACGCGACCACATCCTGCGCGACTCCGGGGCCGAGGCGCTGGTGACGCCGCCCGGCGCTGGTTCCGCGCCCCTGCCGGTCGTGCCGGTGGACCTGACCCGGCGCTCGGACACCCGGCACCCCGAGCCGGACGCTGCGGCCACCGCGCTGATCCTCTACACCAGCGGCACCACGGGCGCGCCCAAGGGCGCGGTGCTGTCCCGTCGCGCGGTCGCCGCCTGCCTGGACGGGCTCGCCGACGCCTGGGCGTGGACACCTGACGACCTGCTGGCGCACGGGCTGCCGCTGTTCCACGTGCACGGGCTCGTGCTCGGCGTGCTCGGCCCGCTGCGCGTCGGCAGCCGGCTGCGCCACGTCGGCCGGCCCCGCCCCGACCGGTACGCGGCAGCCGGCGGCTCGCTCTACTTCGGCGTACCCACGATCTGGTCGCGGATCGCGGCGGAACCGGCGGCGGCGCGGGCGCTGCGCGGCGCCCGGCTGCTGGTGTCGGGGAGCGCCGCGCTGCCCGAGCCGGTCTTCGCGGCGCTCGGCGGGCTGACCGGGCACCGGCCGGTCGAGCGGTACGGGATGACCGAGACGCTGATCACGGTGAGCGCCCGCGCCGACGGTCCGCGCCGGCCGGGCACGGTGGGTGTGCCGCTACCCGGCGTGCGCACCCGCGTGGTCGACGAGCACGGCGCCCCGCTGCCCGCCGACGGTGACGCCATGGGCGAGTTGCAGGTGCGCGGGGAGACGCTCTTCGACGGCTACCTCAACCGGCCGGACGCCGACGCCGCCGCCCGGACCGCCGACGGCTGGTTCCGCACCGGCGACGTGGCGACGGTCGGCCCGGACGGCTGGCACCGGATCGTCGGCCGGGCCGCCACCGACCTGATCAAGAGTGGCGGTTACCGGATCGGCGCGGGCGAGGTGGAGGACGCGCTGCTGGCCCATCCGGGCGTGCGGGAGGCCGCCGTCGTCGGCCTCCCCCACCCCGACCTGGGCCAGCAGGTCACCGCGTACGTGGTCGGCGACGGCCTGGGCGAGGCCGAGCTGATCGACTTCGTGGCCCGGCAGTTGTCCGTGCACAAGCGGCCCCGGCAGGTGCGGCTTGTCGACGCGCTGCCCCGCAACGCCATGGGCAAGGTGCAGAAGAGCCGGCTGGCCGAGGGCTGACGCCCTCAGACGCCACGGTCCGGCGCGCTCATGTCCCCGGTCGCGGGCGTGCCGTCGGCGAGACCGTAGCGCAGGTAGACGGTGCCCTTCGGGTTCGCCACCGGCGGTTCGAGGAGGGTGACGTTCGTGGGCACCGCGCCACCGTCGAAGACCTTCTTCCCGACCCCCAACATGATCGGGTGCACCCACAGGTCGATCCGGTCGAACAGCTTCTCCCGCCACAGGGTCTGCACCAGGTTGAGGCTCCCGACGACCTTGACGTGCTCGTGCCGGTCCCGGATCTCCCGCACCGCGCCGGCCAGATCCGCGCCGAGCTTCGTGGACCCCGCCCAGGACAGATCGGGCCGACCGCGCGACGCCACGTACTTCGGGATGCGGTTGAAGAGGGTGGCGATCGCGTTGTCCGCACCGCCCTCCTGGTGCGGCCAGTAGGCGGCGAAGATGTCGTACGTCCGCCGGCCGAGCAGGAGGGCGTCGGTGCCCTCGTACGCCTGGTAGACCTGCGCGCCGGTGACCTCGTCCAGCAGGGGCGCCTGCCAGCCGCCGAACGGGAAGCCCACCGGGTCCTCGTCCGGGCCGCCCGGCGACTGCCCGACGAGGTCGAGGGTGGTGAACAGCTCGATGTGAATGCGCCCCATGCCGTGACTCCCGTGAGTTGATCGCCTCAGTCGCACGGTAGACCGCCCCACTCCCCCGAACTCATCGCGCTCGGCGCGCGGCGGATCTGACCGGAAGCAGACCCACCTTGCCCCGGTTGCCCCGCTGTTGCCGCTCCACGACGGTCCGAGCGGACCGGCTTGGTGCGCAACCGCCCCGCTGAGAGCGCCCGCGTACCACAATCCGCCGCAAACGCCGGGGGCCATGCCCCAAATGGGTCGCGTGGGTGGATCACGCCGTTTCGCGTCTTCACCGAGGTGGCGGCCGACGTCTTGATCGACTCCACTTCGGCGAGGTGGCGCTATCCGCCCCCGCTCGACCCCGTCACTTCGGCGGACTGGAGTCGATCAAGCGCGAGGTTCTCGCTTATCGGGAGCGCTTTCCCACCTTCTGGACGAATGGGCTACTTGGTACGGGGTGACCGGGGCGGTTACGGCTGTTCGGGGAGTTGGGCGAGGAAGGTGCGCCACGTTGACGGAGTGAAGGTGAGCGTCGGGCCCGAGGGGTCCTTGGAGTCGCGTACGGCGACGACGCCGGGAAGGACGTCGGCGACCTCGACGCAGTTGCCGCCGCTCGCCCCGCTCCGGGTGGACTTGCGCCACCTGACGTCACTGAGGTCCATGCTGGTTCTCCACTTCCTTCAACAGGTCGATGGACTGCCGGCGCGGCAGAGCCTCATTTCGCACGCTCTCCCACCGCGCGTGGAGCGTAGCCACCTCATCGTCCTTGTCGACCACGTCACCGCCAAGCTGATTCTCCAGGTGCCCCACCCACTGCCCGTCACTCGACCGTGCCAACGCGAACGGGCCGGACAGCCCGACGTGCAGACCGCTGTCCCACGGAATGACGAGTATGTGCACGTGCGGCAGGTCGGTGAGCGCGATCAGATGGGCGATCTGCTGGGGCATGACCCCGCTAATCCCGTCACCGCCTCGACGTAGCGCTCCTTCGTCGATCACCGCGACGAACTGCGGTGGGCGCTCCCCGGTCAGGATCTTCTGCCGGTCCAGCCGCGCCGACGTGCGCTGCTCCACCTCCTCGTCGGTGAGGCTGTCGACCGTTCGGAGCACGCCGCGCGCGTAGTGCTCGATTTGCAGGAGTCCCGGGATCAGGTTCGGCTCGAAGTAGCGGAGTTGGGTCGCTCCGCGTTCGGCGTCGAGCCACGGCCGGAACCACGACGGCGTGCCCAGCTCGGCCGCCAGCCGTTCGAAGAGCCCGCCGTTGCGCACGGCCCGGTCCGCGCCCCGGATGAAGTCGACCGTGAGCGCGCGGGTCCCACTCTCCACGGCGCTGACGTGCGACGCGCTGAAGCCGGCGTGTTTGCCGAACGCTTCCTGGGTCAGGCCCGCCGCGCCCCGGGCCCGGCGGATCTCGGCAACGATGAAGCCCGCGACGGGCCCCGGCACCTCGGCCATCCAGTGCGCTCCAAACCAGAGATCGGCAATCCACGGCTCCACGCCGCAGCGAACGCTTCTCCCAACGCTCGCCGGACCAACGGCGGCCCTTCCGACCGTAGTGCCTCCACAGCAGAGTGTCACCGACGCCATGCCAAGAAATGGGAGGACGCGGTGCGCGAGGAGACACCACATGTCCCGTACGGCCATCGGGCCTGCGGTCCGGACTGGGTCTGCGAACAGTGCGGACGGGACTGGCCCTGCCCGATGTTGCGGTCCATCCCGACGGACGCCGCGCGCCGGGCGACGCTGCTGCCGGAGTTCTCCCGGATCACCCGCCACGCGATCCGTGACCTGCGGGGGCGGCCGGGCGGCCCGGACCCGGTGGCGATCGTCCGCCGCTTCCTGTGATTCCTCTCGCTGAGCGACGAGGAGGCCCGCGCCGTTGCGCTGAGGCTGCGATGACCGGCGGCGACACGACGGGCGGCGACAACGGGCATCGTCCCGTACGCCCGATCTGGCTCTGCCGCCTGGACGGTACGCACTGGCCGTGCCAGCCGGCGCGGGCCGCTATGCTGCGCGACTACGACGGCGACATGGTGGGCCTGGCCGTCTACCTGGCCGGGATGCTGCACGACGCGGTCGGTGACCTGTACGCGCTGAACCCGCACGACGTTCCGGAGCCGGCCGTCCTGTGGGACCGCTTCCTGGCGTGGCTCGACCGGTCCCGCCGCCCGTCGCCGCTACCGCGGGCGGCCCGTAGCCGCTACCCGGCGGCGAGTTGCTGGGTCAGCCGGTCCAGGCCGTCCCGGATCAGCTTGCCGTACCCGTCGTCGCCGAGCGCGTCGATGCCCGCCTCGGCCTGCCGCAGGTGCTCGCGGGCCCGGTCGAGGTCGCCGAGCCTGCGGTGACACTCGGCCAGATTGAGGTGCAGCGACGGATAGAGCCCGGCCACCGACAGCGGCACCCCCGACTCGGCGACCCGGGCGTCGGTGAGTCGGTCGGCCGCCGCCAGCGCGCGCTCGTCCCAGAGCAGTTCCTGGCGGACGTCGTCCTGCACGTCGGCCATCGCGTGGGCGAGGACGCAGACGTGCAGCGCGTCGCCCCGCTCCCCGCCGATCTCGTCCCACACCTGGGCGAACAGGTCCCGCGCGGCGGCACGCTCGCCCTGCTGGTGGTGCAACTGCACGCCCTCGTTGATACGGGTGAGCGTGGCGTCGAAGGTCATCGGCACATGCTAACGGGCGGCGGCGGCCCGGCGGACCGCCGCGTCCGGCGGCACGCCGGTGGCGCGAACAGCGCCGATCGCCCCCCGACCAGCGTGATCGGCACCCCACCGGGAACCAGGTGGCCGGGCCGGACGACTATCTCTACATGGCGTGTGAGCAGTGGCGGGAGATCCTGTCGGCCCAGTTGGACGGTGAGGCGTCCCGGGCGGAGACCGAGGCGGCCGAGGCGCACCTGAGCGGCTGTGCCGGGTGCCGACGCTGGTTCGACTCGGCCGCGGCGGTCAACCGGCGAGCCCGTACCCAACTCGCCCCGCAGGTGCCCGACCTGGTCGCGTCCGTACTGGCCGCCGCGCCGCCGCCCCGGCGGAGCCGCCGCCGGCAGCTGGCGCTGGGGCTGCGCGCGGCGCTCGGCCTGCTCGGGGCCGTGCAACTGGTGCTCGGCCTGGCGCAGATCGGCCGGGAGGCGGTGGTCGCGCACGCGCACACCACCGGCCAGCACCTGTGGCACGAGTCGGCGGCGTGGAACGTGGCCGTCGGCGCCGGCTTCCTCTACGTCGCGCTGCGCCGGTCCACCCCGTCCGGGCTGCTGCCGATGCTCAGCGCGTTCGTCGTCACGCTCGTACTGCTGTCGGTGAACGACCTGATCACCGGGCAGGTGGCGGTGACCCGGCTGGTCAGCCACGGTTTCCTGCTGGTCGGTTGGGCGGTGATGCTGGTGCTGTCCCGGCCCGGCTGGCGGCCCGGCGACACGCCGCCCGACCAGCGGTCGTCCGGGTCGCGCTGGGCGCTGCGCACCGAGGAGCCACCCGCGCCGGCCCCGCTGCGGTTGGTGCCGCCCGGCCCGTACACCGCACAGGCCCACGACCGCCGCGCCGCCTGACGTACCCCGCCCCACCCGCCCTTGCTGCGCTTTCACGGAAAGAGTGGCTATTCCGCGCGGAATAGCCACTCTTTCCGTGAATCAGCGCTCGGCTCGTGCGGGTGACGCTGGCTCAGCGGGCGCGGCGGTCCCGGGTGTCGGTGGTCCAGGCCGACACCAGGTCCTCGCGGGCGCGGGCGACCCGGGACCTGATGGTGCCGACCGGGCAGCCGCACACCTCGGCGGCCTCGGCGTAGGACAGGCCGAGCACCTGGGTGGCGACGAACGCCTCCCGCCGGTCCGGCGCCAGCCCGGCGATGAGCCCGCGCAGCGCCACGCTGTCGTCCCCGCCGGCGGTCACCGCCCCGGCCGCCTCGGCGGCGGCCTGCCAGTCGGGAAGCGCGGCCACCCGGGGGCGTACGGTCGCGGCCCGCACCTGGTCCACGGCGACCCGGCGGGCGATGGTGAAGATCCAGGTCCGGGCCGAGGAACGGCCGGCGAAGCCGGGCAGGCTGCGCAGCGCACGCAGGAATGTCTCCTGGGCGAGGTCGTCGGCCTCCGCCGGCCCGGCCAGGTGGGCGAGGAACCGCCACACCGGGCCCTGGAGCGCCCGGACGAACGCCGCGGCGGCCTGCTGGTCGCCCTGCCCGGCGAGGTGCGCCCACCGGGTCACCTGCTCGTCGTCGGCGTCCAGGCTCATCCGCGGCTCGCCCGCCGCTCCGACACGATCATGTCGGACGGTACGGATGCGGGCGTCGTTCGGTTCATCCCTGGCGTCCTCTCCGTCACCCCGCCGCCGACCGCGACGATCGGTGACCCCGAGGTTGGTCGGCCGGCGGGCGGGAAAAGTTCCGGCGCACCCTCAGCCGTCGACGGCGACCGTGACCGGGCCGACCCGCAGGACGCCGTCGGTGAGCGGCTCGCAGCGCACGCCGGCCCGCCGCCGCAGCGCCTTCCAGGTGCCTGGCGCGACCACCACGTCCAGCCAGGCGCACGGCGGCGCGGCCCGGTGCACCCGCAGGCTGACCGGCCCGTCGCCGGAGTCGAGGATGAGCACCCGGCCGACCATCTCGTCCACCGCGATGCCGCTGGTCAGCACGTTGCGGCGGAGTTCGGTCAGGTCGGCGCCGGGCGGCAGTGACTCCTGCGCGATGAGCGTGACGCTCGCCGTGCGGTGTGCCGCCCGACCGAAATAGCGGTCACCGACGACGCCCAGGCCGGCGCGTACGCGCACCCGGTCGACAAGTTCGCCGGGCGGTGCCGGGGCGGGTCCGTCCGCCGGCCGGCCCACGTAGCGGTGCACCGGCGAGGCCAGCAGCTGCACGATCCGGGCCATGGCGACGTGTGCCGTGCTCAGGTGGGCTGCGGGGTGAGCAGGTAGTCGCCGTCGTCCGGGCTCCACCGCAGCTCCACCGCCCCGTCGGTCGCGGCGGCCTTGCAGAACTGGAGGAAGCTGCGGTAGCCGAGTTTCTTCTCGCTGAAGTCGGGCCGGGCGCGCCGGAGCTGGTCCTTCAGGCCGGACAGCGCCACCGCGCCGCCCTCGCCGGTCAGGTCCACCACCACGGATCGGAGCAGCCCGAACGCGACCTCCCGGTCACCCCGCTCGGGCAACGACACCTCCGGGTCGCCCTTGGCCGGGCCGGCGGCCAACTCCACCACGTTGGAGGCGGCCAGGTGCCGCAGCAGCTCACCGAAGGTACGGAAGCCGTAGTCGGACTCGCTGAACGTCGGGTCCTTGCGGAGCAGGGCACGCTTCAGGCCGGACGCGGTGACCTCGCCGCTGGAGCTGCCCTGCATGCCGGCCACGGTCTGCACGAGCAGGACCGCGAGCGTGTCGACGTCGCGCGCCGACTCGTCCTCGGCCGGGGCGGTCTCCACCGGCGGCTCCGGCGCCGGCTCCACCGGCGACGGCCCGGCCGGCCGGGACGGGCGCGTGCGGCGGGCCGCGGGCGGCGGCACGTCGACCCCTTCGAGGCGGTCGTAGTAGAGGAACTCGTCGCAGGCCGGCGGCAGCAGCGCCGAGGTCGACTTCTCCACCCCGACACCGATCACCCGCTTGTTGAGTTCGCGCAGCTTGTGCACGAGCGGGGTGAAGTCGCTGTCACCGGTGCAGATCACGAACGTCGAGATGTAGCCACGCTCGAAGGCCAACTCGACCGCGTCCACGGCCATCTTGATGTCGGCGGCGTTCTTGCGCGAGAAGCCCATCCGCTGCGGGATCTCGATCAACTCGACGTGCGAGCGGGTGAGCATCCGCCGGTCCTCGTCGAAGTACGACCAGTCGGCGTACGCCCGGCGCACCACCACCCGGCCACGTTCGGCGAGGGCGTCGGCGATCGGACGGAAGTCGAACGGCCGACCGCCGTGATGGTCCCGTACGCCCAGCGCCAGGTTCTCGTAGTCGAGGAACAGCGCGATCCGGTCTTCCTGATCCACCCGGTCAGCCTAGCCGGGTCAGGTGGTCACGCCGGTCACCGCCGCCGCTCGTCGCGGTAGACGGTCTCCCGGCGGGCCACCCGCTGGACGGCGTAGCTGGCCACCAGCAGCAGCAGGGCGAGCACCACCTCGACGCCGGCGACCGTGCCGGTGGCGACGGTGAGTGCGAGCAGCAGCAGGATCAACGCGACCACGGCCAGGAGGCCCGCCAGCAGTAGGCGCCTGCGCCGCCGCGCCGACCGGTCCTCGCCGCCTGCGCTCACCCTGCCCGCCTCTCGCCGGCGTCCTGGGTCGAGCCTAGGCGCTGCCCGGCCCGCCGGTGGCGATACGCCCCGACCCCCGCCGACCCATGGCGCGGCCCGGCCGACACGTCATCGGGCCGACCGCCGGCGGCGGTCGGCCCGATGCGAGACGGGCGAGGATCAGTGGATCGGCACCGGCATCGGCCGCTGCTCCTCCCCCGGCTCGCCGTCGAGCAGGTGCGACGGCTCGCGCCGGCGGGGCAGGAGGGCGGCGGGGATGAAGGTGAGCAGCACCAGGCCGAACGCCACCCAGAACGTGGTGGCAAAGGAGCTGGCCGCGAAGTCGAGGCCGCGCTCGATCAGCGACGGCGGCACCGGGAACTGCTGTGCCAGCTCGGGCTGCTGCTGCACGGCGATGGCGAGCTGCGCCTCGGTGACCGGGGCGCCGCTGCCCGGATCGGTCACGCCGGGGATCGGCCGCGAGCCGTTCAGCTCGCTGGTGAGGATCACCGACATCACCGCCGCGCCGACCGAGCCGCCGATCTGCTGGAGGATGTTGACGAGCGTCGACCCGCGAGCCACCTCCGCGGCCTGAAGCGTCTTCAGCGCCGAGGTCATGATCGGCATCATGGTGCCGCCCATGCCGAGGCCCATCACGAACAGCGAACCGCAGAGCAGCAGGTAGGACGTGTCGGTGCCGAGCTGGGTGAAGGTGAAGAACCCAGCCGCGAGGAGGACCAGCGCGAACGGCACCGTCCGGCCGACGGGCACCCGGTCGGCGAGCATGCCGGCGATCGGCATGGTGATCATCGCACCGATGCCCTGCGGCGCCATCAGCAGGCCGGCGGTGAGCGTGGTCTCGCCGCGGATCTGCAGGAAGTAGCTCGGGAACAGCAGGCCCGCGCCCATGAACGCGATGATGAAGACGAACAGCGTGAGCGCGGCGACAGTGAGGTTGCGGTTGCGGAACAGCCGCAGGTCGAGCAGCGGGTGCCGGGGCCGGAACGAGTAGCGGACGAAGGCGACCACGAGCGCGGCGCCGACGGCCATGGGCAACCAGACCTCGGGGTCGGTGACCGTGCCGGCCTCCGGCAGCGAGGAGACGCCGTAGAGGAACAGCGCCAGGCCCGGCGAGAGCATCAGCATGCCGAGGAAGTCGAACGACTCCGACGGCTCGGGAGCGTCCTTCGGCAGCGCCAGCTGGGCGTAGACCAGCGCGACCACGCCGATCGGCAGGTTGATCAGGAAGATCCAGTGCCAGCTCGCGGTGTCGATCAGCCAGCCGCCGAGGATCGGACCGCCGATTGGGCCGAGCAGCATCGGGATGCCGAGCACGGCCATCAGCCGACCGATCCGGTGCGGGCCGGCGGCCCGGGTCATGATGGTCATGCCCAGCGGCATGAGCATGCCGCCGCCGAGGCCCTGGACGACGCGCCAGGCGATCAGCTCACCGATGGAGTCGGCCGTGGCGCACAGCCCGGAGCCGATGGTGAACAGCGCCAACGCCACCATGTAGAGGCGTTTGGTGCCGAACCGGTCCGCGGCCCACCCGCTGAGCGGGATCACCGTCGCCAGCGCGAGGGTGTAGCCGGTCATGGTCCAGGCGACGCGCGCGTACGAGGCGTCGAACTCGCTCTGGAACGTCGGGATGGCCACGCTGACGACGGTCACGTCGAGGATCGACATGATCGCACCGAGCACGACGACGCCGGCCACCTTGAGCACCGCGGCGTCGAGTTTGTTCGATGTCGCGACGGGTTGCTGGGTCACAGACAATCTCCTGGTTCCGGTCCGGTCCGAGGGGCCGTGGCGGCGCCGCGCGCCATGGGGCGCACGGACGGACGTGAGGCGGGGACGACGTTCGGCGGAAAGCCTAGCCACGGGCTGCGACATCGCGCGGCCCGTTTCGCCGAGAGGCGAACGACCGCGCAGCCGCCGACCGGCCTCCGCGCCCCGCGCGCGGCCCGCTTTCCGGCGCGCGTACCGCACTTCGCCAAGCGGAAAGCACCGATGCGACCCGTTTCGTCGGCCGTTGCGGCACACCGAGGCGGCACCACTCACCGTGACGAAGGTCATGCCCCCGTCGAGCCCTCCCCCGCCCGAATCAACGGCAGCCGGGACCGCAAGCGAGCACTCCGCCGAAGTGGCAGCGTCCGCCACCGACCACAACCCCATTCCCCCAAGCCAGCGCCGCAACAACAAGCCCACACCAGTCCGTCCCCCACCCGCCCCCTTCCCTGCTCCCCTGCTCCCCTGCTCCCCTGCTCCCCTGCTCCCCTGCTCCCCTGCTCCCCTGCTCCCCTGCTGATCATGAAGTTGGCCACTGGGAGAGCGCTCCCCACCGCCGCTAACTTCATGATCGACGCCCTCCCTCCGGCTGCGGGCTGGCCGTCGGGGCGACGTCTCCGCGTGATCAAGGCGTTTGCGTCGGAGCTGGGTCCCCCGATGACGCGAACTCCTTGATCGCTCGCCCCCTGAGCCCGGGACGGGCACCGTCCGCCTCGACCAGCCGTCATCTCCCCGAGGTCCAGACCAGATCGCACCGGAGCAGACCAGCCCGGGGTGGACCGGGGAGC
Source organism: Micromonospora sp. WMMD975 (assembly GCF_029581215.1). Taxonomy (NCBI): domain Bacteria; kingdom Bacillati; phylum Actinomycetota; class Actinomycetes; order Micromonosporales; family Micromonosporaceae; genus Micromonospora; species Micromonospora sp. WMMD975. The sequence goes on along the minus strand of NZ_CP120739.1, from coordinate 2,184,891 downwards.
GGAGCAGACCGGGAGCGGAGCAGACCGGGAGCGGAGCAGACCGGGAGCGGCGGAAGGGCCCTCAGGAAGGGGCCGGAGCGGAAGACGTCATCAGTGCCACCTCGGCCGTGCGCGAGCGGTCGATCCGGGCGGCGAGGTCGCGTACCCGCTCGCTGGTGCCGGCGGCCACCTGCGCGCGGGCCAGAGCCGCGGCGGTGCGCTGGTGCGCGGCGAGCACCTCGCGTAGCACCCGGTCGAAGCCGGTGGCCGGGGCGGCCCGCAGCCGGGCCAGGCCGGCGACGGCGTCGCTGTGCCCGGAGTGGTCGTGCCGGGCGGCGGCGGCCGACGCGGACGGACCGGCCTCGCGCAGCCAGCCGCGCATGGTGGCCAGCTCGTCGGTCTCGGTGGCCCGGACGGCGGCGATCAGCGTACGGAGTTGGGGGTCGATGGCCCGGTCGAGGCCGAGCCCGACGATCTCCAGGGTCTGTTCGGTGTGCGCCACCATCATGGCGAGGAACAACGCGTCGATTCCGCTGGTCTCGGCGGCACCCGCCGACGTCGACGGCGCGCCGACGGGTGTCGCCGGCGCACCCCCGCACCCGCCCAGAGCGAGCACCACCCCCACCAGAAGAGCCGACCCCGCACGCCGGGCCGAGCGCTGATTCACGGAAAGAGTGGTTGTTCCGCGTGACATGACCACTCTTTCCGTGAAAGTGCAGCAGGCAACAGAGGGTGGGGGCGGTGTCAGAGCTGCTGCCACAGGGCGGGCACGTTCGGGGGTTCCCAACCGGCGATCGCGGTGTGCGCCTGGCGACAGCGGTAGCTGCGGCCGGCGTAGGTCACCGTGTCACCGACCTGGTACGTCCTGCCGGCGGCCCAGGTGCCGCCGGGCGCCGGCGTGGCGCTGGCGGTCGGGGTGGGGGTGGGCGGCGGCGTGGCGGTGCGGGTCGGTGACGGGGTCGGGGTGGGTGACGGTGACGGGTTGCCGCCGCCGATCTGGAGGTCGACGCAGGAGTAGAACGCGTTCGCGGTGTCGGAGATGTTCCAGACCGCGAGCAGCTTCTGCCGGCCGGAGAAGCCGCCCAGGTTGACGGTGTGGGACACGGTGGCGTCGGGTTGGCGGCCACCGCCGTCGACGACCGCGACCCGGGTGTTGCCGATCCAGTATTCCCAGTTGGCGGTGGCGTGGCGGGCGGTGTTGATCCAGGTGAACGTCACCGTGCCGCCGACCGCGGTGGCCGGCCAGTTGCGGCTGTCGTCGTTGAGCACCGCGAATCCGGCGATGTTGGCGTGGCAGTTCTTCAGGCCCTTGGGTCCTTCGACGCTCTGCGGCTCGTACCGGATCTGGCCGCAGTCGGGCACCCGGTTCTGCGCGCAGAGCGCCTGGCGGCTGGGCGGCGAGGAGACGTAGCCGTGGGCCTGCGCGGGTGCGGCCAGCGCCAGCGTCGCGGTGACGGCACCGGTGGTGAGCAGCGGGAGGGTGATTCTTCGGCGCATGGTGGCAACTCCTTCGGGGGGTACGGAAGGTGTCACGAACATAAATTAAACCTTGTTAACAGTAAAGACTCCTGTCTATAAATTAAGCCTTGAGAGCTTCGCCTCGCGCGTGTGATCCTGATCAGCGCGTGGAGCCGATCGTCGTTCCTGGGCACCCGGGCGCCGGTAGGCATCCGGGAGGACGGCGGCACCGACCCGGGAACCCGCCTCTCGAAGGACACCCCCATGTGGAGATCCCTGCCCCACGTACGCCGCTGGACCGCGTACGCGGCCAGTCTGCTGCTCGCCACCACCGCGCTCGCCACCGTCGAGGCGCCCGCCGCCGGCGCCGCCGCCGACCCGGTCGCGGTGACCGTGAACGCCCGCGCCGGGCTGGCCACCGTGCCGGACACCGCGCTCGGCGTCAACCACGCCATCTGGGACGCCAAACTCGGCAGCGCCGAGACGTCCGACCTGCTCAAGGCCGCCGGTGTGCGGATGTTGCGCTACCCCGGCGGCTCGTACGCCGACATCTACCACTGGAAGACGCACACCGCGCCCGGCGGCTACGTCGCGCCGGACACCGACTTCGACACGTTCATGGCCGGCGCGCGCCGGGTCGGCGCCCAGCCGATGATCATCGCCAACTACGGCACCGGGACGCCCGCCGAGGCGGCCGACTGGGTGCGCTACGCCAACGTCACCAAGGGCTACGGCGCGAAGTGGTGGACCGTCGGCAACGAGAACTACGGCAACGGCCACTACGGGTCGGCCTGGGAGGCCGACGACCACGCCGACAAGAGCGCCACCCAGTACGCCAAGCTGGTGATCGAGTACGCCGACGCGATGAAGGCGGTCGACCCGAGCGTCAAGGTGGGCGCGGTGCTGACCATGCCCGGCAACTGGCCCGACGGGATCACCGCCGGCGCCGATCCGGGACCGTGGAACCAGACCGTGCTCTCCCTCGCCGGCCCGAAGATCGACTTCGTGGACGTGCACTGGTACCCGGGCGGCACCGCCGCCGAGTCGCTGACCCGCACCAACCAGCTCCCCGACGCCGCCTGGCTGCTGCGCCAGCAGATCTCCCGGTACGCGGGCCCGGACTCCGACCGGATCGGGATCAGCCTCACCGAGCTGAACGTCGACGCCGGCCGGAACACCCAGCCCGGCGCGCTGTTCCTCGCCGACGCCTACAGCGGCCTGCTGGAACAGGGCGTCTTCACGGTGCAGTGGTGGAACGTGCACAACGGCCTCGGCACCGTCTCCGAGGTGGCCGGGCAGACCGACTACGGCGACTTCGGGCTGCTGTCGAGCGGCAACTGCACGAGCGACGGCGACGTCTGCGAGCCGCCGTTCAACACGCCGTTCGCGCCCTACCACGCGCTGTCCATGATGAACCTGTTCGCCCGCCCCGGCGATCAGTTCGTCCGCGCCGGCACCGACCAGCCGCTTGTCGCCGCGCACGCGGTACGCCGACCCGACGGCAGCCTGGCGGTCCAGTTGCTCAACAAGGACCCGGACACCGCGTACCCGGTGGCGGTCGACTATGCCGGGTTCACCCCGGCGGACGAGGCGCCCACCGTGCACACGCTCACCAACGGCGCGACCGGGGTGAGCACCGACCGTTCCGGCAGCGCCACCACCCGGACGCTTCCGCCGTACTCCCTGACCACGCTCGTGCTGCGACCGGCCGGCGGCACGGCCGGGCGGCCGACCGCGCCGGGGCGGCCGACGGCGAGCGCGGTGACCGACCGCGCGGCGACCATCTCCTGGCCGGCGGCGACCGCGGGCGCCGCGCCGATCGCGAAGTACGAGGTGTACCGGCAGTTCGGCGCGGTGAGCGAGCAGCTCGGGGAGACCGCCGGCACCTCGTTCACCGTACGCAACCTCGAACCGGGCGCCCGCTACACGGTCAACGTGCTCGCCCGGGACACCGCCGGTCGGGTGTCCTGGTCGTCGCCGCCGTTGACGTTCGCCACCGGCAGCCCGGCCGACAGCGGCTGCGCGGTCCGCTTCCACAACGACAGCGACTGGGGCAACGGCTACGTGGCCACCGTCGACGTGGTGAACACGGGCCCGGACGAGATCGACGGCTGGACGCTGACCTGGACCTGGCCGACCGGTTGGCAGCAGGTGAGCAGCGGCTGGAACGCCACCTGGGCCCAGACCGGCCGGGAGGTCCGGGTGACCCCGACCGCCGACAACCGCCGGCTCGCGGCCGACGGCGGGAGCACGAGCGCCGGTTTCGTCGGGGCGTACAGCGGGCCGAACGTACCGCCGGGCGTGTTCCGGCTCAACGGCATGGTCTGCACCGTGCGCGGCTGAGCCGGGCCTCAGCCCCGGCCGGACGGTCGGAGCCGGGCGTCGGCCGTCGTCGGGACCTTCACGGTCCGGCGGCGGCCGGCGCGGCGCGGCGCGGGCACCACGTGCGGGCGCGGCGGTTCGGCCGGCGGCGGTGCCGGCTGCCGGGACGGCTCGACCGGTCGCGGCAGCGCGGCCAGGATCAGCGCGAGCAGGAGCACCGCGACGACGGCGTCGAGCCAGTAGTGGTTGCCGGTGCCGACGACCACGAGCATGGTGACGAGCGGGTGGGCCAGCCAGAGCCAGCGCCAGCGCCCGGCGGTGACCGCCATCAGGGCCAGCGCCACCGCCACCGCCCAGCCCACGTGCAGCGAGGGCATCGCCGCGTACTGGTTGCTGAGCTGGTCGGCCTCGGGCGGGCCGTAGACGGTCGGGCCGTACCGGCGGCCGGTGTCCACCAGGTGGGTGAGCGCGGTCAGCCGGGGCGGCGCGAGCGGTACGCAGACGTGCAGCACGAACGCCGCGGCGGTCAGCGCCGCGAGGGCCCGCCGGAGCCGGAGGTAGTGCGCCGGCCGGCGCAGGTAGAGCCAGATCAGGCAGAGCACGGTGGCCGGGAAGTGCACGTAGGCGTAGTAGCTGTTGGCCAGCCGCACCAGCAGTTCGTGCGCCAGCAGCGGCGCCTGCACGAGCGCCTCGTTCGGCAGGTGCAGCAGCCGCTCCAGCCACCAGATCCGCTCGCCGTTGGCGAGCGCGGTGCCGGCCCGGCCGGCGACCAGTTGCCGGCCCACCTTGTAGGCGAGGAAGAGCACCGCGACGAGCGTCAGCTCGCGGGCCGCCCGGCGCAGTGCGCCTCCCCGTGTGGACGCGCCCTGGCTGGTCTGCACCCGCTCCTCCTTCACCTGGTCCGCCCGCCGGCCGGCACGCACGCACCAGGGCCGCCGCCGTGGTCGGCGACGGCCCTGGGGTACGGGCTCAGCGGCGGGCGTGTTCCTCCCGGCCGGCCGGGTCAGCACCCACCCCGTCGAACGCGGGCGCCCCGTCGACCGCGTCGGCGCCCACCGCCACCGATCGGCCGACGTCCGGAAGATCGAGGCTGGAGCGAAGAGTAACGGGGCGAAGCAACAGCGCCGCAACGACACCGACGACGGCGATCGCGGCCGAGATGAGGAAGATGTGACCGGTGGCGTCCCCGTACGCGGCCCGGACGATCTGTCGTACCGGCTCGGGCAGCGCGTCGAGGTTCAACGTGCTGCTGCCACCGCTGCCGGAGGCGGGGATGCCGGCCGCGGCGAGATCGCGGGTGATCCGGTCGGTGACCTGCCGGGCCAGGATCGCACCGAGCACCGACACGCCGATGGTGCCGCCGAGCGAGCGGAAGAAGGCGACGCTGGCGCTGGCCGCGCCGATGTCCTTGAGCGCGACCGTGTTCTGCACCGCGAGCACCAGGTTCTGCATGGTCATGCCGACGCCGACGCCGACGACGAACATGGCCACCCCGACGATCACCAGGGAGGTCTGGTGGTCGATGGTGCCCAGCAGCGCGAAGCCGGCGACGAGCACGATCGAGCCGAACACGATGTACGGCTTGATCTTTCCACTTGAGGTGATCATCCGGCCGGCGACGATCGAGGAGATCAGCACGCCACCCATCATCGGGATGGTGAGCAGGCCGGCCTCGGTCGGGCTGTAGCCGCGGCCGATCTGGAAGTACTGGCCGAGGAAGACCGCGCCGCCGAACATGGCCATGCCGACCGCGAGGCTGCCGAGGATCGCGAGCGCGGTGGTGCGTTCCCGGACGATCGCCAGCGGGACCACCGGCTCGGCGGCCCGCGCCTCGACCCAGACGGCCAACGCGAGCAGCAGCACCGCGCCGCCGACCATGGCGCCGGTCTGCCAGGAGAGCCAGGCGAACGAGCCGTCGACGAAGGAGATCCAGATCAGCAGCACGCTGACCCCGGCCGCGATGAGCGTGGCGCCCAGATAGTCAATCTTGACGTTCTGCCGGCGGACGGTGGGCAGGTTGAGCGTGATCTGGAGCAGGAACAGCGCGATGATCGCGACCGGCACGCCGACGAAGAAGCACCAGCGCCAGCCGAGCCAGGAGGTGTCGACGATGAGGCCGCCGAGCAGCGGGCCGCCCACCGTGGCGAGCGCCATGACACCGCCCAGGTAGCCGTTGTAGCGGCCCCGCTCGCGCGGCGGGATCATGGCCGCGATGGCGACCTGGACCAGCGCCTGGAGGCCGCCGACGCCGATGCCCTGGAAGGCCCGGGCGCCGATGAGCTGGCCGGCGCTCCGCGAGAAGCCGGCCGCGACGGAGCCGACCAGGAAGACCACGATGGCGACCTGGATCAACAGTTTCTTGTTGAACAGGTCGGCCAGCTTGCCCCAGATCGGGGTGGTCGCCGTGGCGGTGAGCAGGGTGGCGGTGACCACCCAGGTGTACTGCGTCTGCGAGCCGTTCAGCGCCCCGATGATCTTCGGCAGGGCGGTCGAGACGACGGTGCTGCTCAGCATGGCCACGAAGAGCACCAGCAGCAGCCCGCTGAGTGCCTCCAGCGTCTGCCGCCGGCTCATCGGCGCGGCCTCGGCCGTCGCGGTGGGTGCGCTCATCGCGCGTCCTCCAGGTGTGTCGGTTAGGGTGGCCGCTTGGTTGCCCCAAGCAATCATCAGCAAATGTTGCCCATGAGGCAAGTTTGCCCATTGAGAAAAGGATCACGTACGCTGGCCGGCATGGAGGAGTGCACCGGCCTGCGCGAGCGGAAGAAGGCGGCCACCCGCCTGGCGCTGCACGAGGCGGCCCTGCGCCTGGCCGTCGAGCACGGCCCCGACCGGGTCACCGTCGAGGCCATCGCCGACGCCGTCAACGTCTCCCGACGCACGTTCTCCAACTACTTCTCCGGCAAGGAGGAGGCCCTCTTCCACGGCGACACGCTGCGGCTGCGCCGGATGCTGGCGCTCGTCGCGGAGCAGCCGGCCGAGCTGCCGCCCTGGACCGCGCTGACCCGGGCCGCCGTGGCCGAGGCCGACGAGAGCCACGACGACCCGGCCGAGCCCTGGCTGGCCCGGCGCCGGCAGTTGCACGGCCACCCGAGCCTGATCGCCCACCAGGTCGGCGCGTACGCGGCGATCGAGCGGGACCTGTCCACGGAGATCGCCCGCCGGCTCACCGGCCCGGACGCGCCGTTGCGGGCGCGCATCCTGGCCGCCACGTTCCTGGCCACCCTCCGCGTCGCCGCCCAGCAGTGGATCGAGCACCCGGACATGCCCCTGCGCGACGTGCTGCGCGACGTCCTCGCCCACGCCACGCCGGCGACCGGCTGAGCCGCCGCGTCACGCCGGCTGGGCGCGCGCGAGCCGCGCGTAGACGATGACGTTGTCGCGGTAGCTGTCCCGCTTCCGGTCGAACTCACCGCCGCACGTGATCAGGCGCAGCGCGGCGTGATCGGTCGGGCCGTAGACGTCGTCGCTGGGAAACCGGTCCTTCGGGTGCTGCTCGACCCGGGTGACGACGAACGTGGCGGTGCTGCCGTCACGCCGCCGCACCGCCAGCGGGGTGTCCGGACGCAGGCGGGCCAGGTCGAAGAAGGAGCCCTCGCGCCCCTTCCAGTTCACGTGTCCGGCCAGCACCGCCGGCCCGAGAGAGCCCGGCGTCGGGGCCCGGGTGAACCAGCCGACGTCGGTCGCGCTGTCCGGCACCTGCATCGCGCCGTCCGGCCGCAGTCCGAGCGGGACGATCGGCGCGTCCACCCCCAGGCTCGGGATGCCGATGCGCACCGGCGGGGACGAGGCCATCAACGGCCCGCTGGTCAGCACACCCGCACGCCCGGCGGGGGGCGGCGCCGGAGCCGGGCTCGTCGCCGCCGGGACCGTAACCCGCGGCGGGCGGTCGTTCCCACCGGACACCGTCAGGCCGACGGCGACCGCGGCGGCGACGGCGAGCAGGGCCGCCCCCGCCGCGAGCGCGGTGCGCTGACGGCGGGGGCCGGTGGCCGTACGATTCTCCGGGTTGTCCACGGCCGGCTCAGCCCTGCCGGCCGACGCGACGCCGCGCGACGACCAGGCCGGCCGCCCCGAGCAGGGCCAGTCCGCCCGCGGCGTACATGCCCATCGGGGTCGGCTCGGTGCTGCCGTCGCCGGTGGCCACCCCGCCGGCCGGTACGGAGCCCGCGGCGGCGCCGCTGACCATGCCGCAGGTGGCCGGGTCGGTGGCCTCCTCCGGGATGCCGTTCACGCCGACCGACTTGGCGAACGTGGACTCGCCGAGCGCCTCCATGTCGTACTTGCCGTTGCGGTTGGCGTCGATGCCGTGCTGCACCAGGTGCAGGTCCTTGAGGTGGTCGATGGTGCCGGCCGGAAGCTCGGCGGCCTTGATGACCCGGTCGTAGGTCAGCTTGCCCTGGGCGTCCGCCTTGGGCATCCGGTCCACCGCCAGGCCACTGGCCCGGGTGGTGTCACCGGCGGTGGTGAGCGAGATGAAGATGTCGCCGTACATCTTCAGGCCCTCCTCGGTGCTGACGTAGCCGTCGCCGTCGGCGTCGGCGGACTTGTCCGGGCAGTGGAAGTCCATGCCGTTCACCGCGCCGTGGATGTGCTGCGCGTGCGGGGAGTTCGGGGTCATCCCGGTGGAGGTGATCCGCACCCGCAGGTCGCCGCCGTCGGTCGTGGTCAGCGTGGCGGTGCCGCGGGCCCCGGTCTCGTTGAGGTCGAGCAGGGCCACCCGGACGCTCTCGTCGGCGTGCGCCACCCCGGGGAAGCCGAGGACGAGCGCCGCCGCCGGCAGCGCCAGCAGGGTTCGGGACAGTTTCACGGTTTCTCCTCGTCGCCGGTCCCGGCACCGGCGCCGGGACGTGTCAGGCATTCGGAGCGGCGCGGCGACCGGATGGGTCGCGGCTCACGCGGGCCGGCGGAAGCTCGCCAGCACCACCCGGTGGACCTCCTGCTCCGCCGACCAGCGGTCGTCGGCGGTGACCCAGACCAGCCGGTGCCGGCTGCCGGCCCCGGTGCCGTTGGCGACCAGGCGGCGGGCGTGCAGCCGGCCGTCGGGTCCGTCCCACGTGTACTCCCACTCGGCCGCGCCGCCCGGCCGGATCACCGGGCCGATGCTGACCCGCTCGTATCCGGGCAGCCCGCCGGCGGCGCGCAGCCGTTCGGCCTCGCGCCGCCACAGCCCGCTCGGGTCCGCTGCCCGGCCACCGGCGACCTGCACCCCCAGCACCCGGGTGCCGGCCGGGTCGCGCAGGCAGACCACCGCGCCGTCGACGTCGCGCGTCCAGCCGGCCGGCAGGCCGACGGCGAAGCCGACCCGGTCCCGGTGCCACACCCACCCGGTCGGCAGCCGGCCACCACCAGCCGGCGCCCGACCGGCGGTCACCGGCGTCGGCGCGGACGGCCGACTGAGACACGGCGCGCCCGGCACCGCCGGCGCGGCACCCGCCCCGGCCGCCGCCGGGCTCGTCCCGGCCGGCGTCGGACCCGTCCCGGCGGGCGCGGGGCCGGGCGGCACGGGTCCGGCCGCCGTCGGAAACGGACCACCCCCGACGCCGTCGCGCCACTCGCCGAGCGCGGTCCGCACGCCGGCGACCGCCACCCCACCGGCCGTCGCCAGCGCCACCACCACGGCGGCCAGGGTGGCCGCGGAACGCCATCCGGTACGCCGGTCCGACCCGCCGCTCGGCACGCGCAGCGGCAGGACGTCGAGCCCCGGTACGACGGGAGTCCGGCGGACACCGTGACCACCCGCCGGCAGAGCCTGGGTGACCTCCGCCCCCGACGGCAGCGGTCCCGTGGTCTCCGCTGTCCGCGGCGGTCCCGTGGTCTCCGGTGCCGGCAGCGCCTGCGTCACGTCGGCGCCGGGTGGCGACGCCGGTGGCGTGACCCGCGACCGGTCCGCCCCCTCGACGGACCGGGAGGGTGGGCGGAGCCGGCCGAACCCGCGCCGGCCGTCGAGGCCGGCGACCCGGCGCAGCATCCGGGCCGCCTCCCCCGCGGTCAGCCGCTGCCGCTCGTCCCGGGCGAGCAGACCGGCGACGACCGGAGCCAGCGGGCCGGCGCGACGCATCCGGTCCGGTGGCTCGGTCGCCATCGCCAGCAACGTGGCCATGGTGCCGTCCCGGCGGTACGGTGGCCGTCCCTCGACCGCGGTGTAGAGCGTGGCACCCAACGCCCACAGGTCGGTGCCGGGTGAGGAGACGCCCCGGCGGACCCGCTCCGGCGCCACGTACTGCGGGGTGGCGGTGATCCCCCACGACCGGCTCAACGCCGCCGCCCCCTCCACCGCCGCCACGCCGAAGTCGCCGAGCAGCACCTGCCCGTCTGCGGTGACCAGCACGTTGCGCGGAGTGACGTCCCGGTGAAGCACCCCGGCCCGGTGCGCCGCACGCAGCGCCTCCACCAGTTCGGCCCCGATACGGGCCACCGACCGGGGCGGCAGCGGGCCGTCGTCGGTGACGATCCGGTGCAGCGACCGGGACGGGACGTACTGCATGACGATCCAGGGCCGGCCGTCGGCGGTGATGACGTCGTGGACGCGTACCACGTTGGGGTGGTCCAGGCGGGCGGCGGCCCGCGCCTCGCGCAGCGTGCTGTCGTGCAACTCGGCGGTCTCCGGCGGCGACGCGCCGGCCCGCGGAAGCACCTCCTTGACCGCGACGTCGCGGTCGAGCAACTCGTCCCGGGCCAGCCACACCCGCCCCATGCCGCCCTGGCCGACGCAGCGCACCAGCCGGTACCGCCCCACGCGTTCGAGATGGTCCGTCACAACTGGTGATTCGGCGCCGCCCCGGCTGCGGATGGGTGGCCTGACCACCGAATTCGGGACGGCCTCTGAGCTGGGCTGACACACTCGGCCGGTGGGCGGCGACCGGTGGCGTAAGGGCCTCGGACCCGCAGCCGAGGTCGCCCCGGCCACCCGGGTGGACAAGTTCGAGGTCTTCTTCGACCTCGTCTTCGTGGTGTCCTTCTTCCTCATCACCCGGGCCACCGCCGCCAACCTGACGCTGCGGGAACTGCTGCACGCGCTGCTGGTGCTCGCCGTGCTCTGGTGGTGCTGGGTGGTGCACAGCGCGGTGGCCGCCCGGCTGCGGCTGGGCGAGGGCTTCGTACCGATCCTCATGGTGGTCGGCATGGTCGCGCTGTTCACGTTCGCGCTGGCCCTGCCACAGACCTTCGGCGACCTGCGCAACGGCGCCGCCGGCCCGATCCTGGTCGCGGTCAGCTACGTGGTGATCCGGGTCGTGCACACGTCGCTGTACTGGTACGCCACCCGTGGCGACCCACCGGCCCGACACAAGGTGTGGCTGTTCCTGCCCGAGCTGGTGCTCTCGACCTGCCTGTTGCTGGTGGCCGCGTTGCTGCCGCCACACGTCGACCCGCAGAACGGGCCGTGGCTGCGCGACGGGCTGTGGATCGCCGTCGTCGCGGTGCAGTACAGCAGCGGGCTGCTGGCCGGCACCGACGGCTGGCGGATCGCCTCGGCCGAGCACTGGACCGAACGCTACGACCTGATCCTGATCATCGCGCTGGGCGAGTCGGTCATCGCGGTCGGGGTCGGTGGCAACCTGCTCGGCAAGACGGTGACCTGGCCGGCCATCCCGGCGGCGATCTTCGGCATCCTGTTCACCGCCGCGTTGTGGTGGGCCCACTTCGACATGATCGGGCCGGCGGCGCGGATCGCGCTGCACACCGCCGAGGGCCATCCCCGGGTGGCGATGGCCCGCGACGCGTACGCCTATCTCTACCTGCCGATGATCGCCGGGGTGATCCTGTTCGCGATCGGCGCGGAGGAGCTGGTCCGCACCGTCACCGACCCGTCGGGCGGGGCGGCGGAGCGGGGCCACGGACCGGCCGCGCCGCTGCTCTTCGCCGGCGTGATGGTCTACCTCGCCGCCAACATGGCGTTCCAGTGGCGCACGCTGGGCACCCTGTCGTGGACCCGGGTCGGCACGCTCGTCGCGCTCGCGATCGCGCTGCCCGTGGGCCGGCACCTGCCGGCGCTCGGCGCGCTCGGACTGCTCACCACGATCTGCGTGGCGCTCGTCGCGGTCGAGCTGGTCGTCTACGCGGACGCCCGGACCGCGCTACGGCGGATGGTGCACCAGGAGCGGGTCAGCGGCGAGCAGCGCGAGGCCGCCTGGCGGGCCCGGTGGCGCGAGGATGGGACGGAGTGACCCATTACTTGACAGAGGCCCTAGAGTCTCCGCGTGATCGAGATCGTCACCGAGGTCGACCTGTCCCATCCGTCGGCCCGGATCTGGCAGGCGTTGACCGAACGGTCGCTGCTGGCCAAGTGGTTCGCCGAGAGCACATCGGAGGACGACCGCTGGGTGCTGGCGACCGCGGGGCTGTCCGGCTACCAGGCCGACACCGAGGTCGAGGTGGTCGAGCTACGCGTCGCCCAACGGCTGGTCGTACGGTGCCGGGAAGCCGGTCGGGCCACCCGTCTGGCCTGCGACCTGGTCCCCACCGCGCACGGCACCCGACTCTCCGTGCGAGAGGTCCTGGAGGAGGGCGACTGGGACGCCGAGGCCCGCGCCGCGCAGCACGGGCAGGCGGTGACCGGACGGCTACCGGCGATCCTCGACTGGCTCGCGTTCCAGGAGGTCGACCTGCGCCGCGCCGAGGGCGGGCTGACCGCGGAACTGCCTGTGGTCCGGCTGTCCGGCGACAAGCGACGCCGGTCCCGGCGGCGGGTGCTGCTGGCCGTCGCCACGGTGGTGCTGCTCGGCGCCGCCACCGCAGCGGCGCTGTGGGCGAACCGGGACACCCCGGCCGCGTCCGAGGCGCCGCCGCCGTCACCGCCGCCGCTTGTCCTGCCCTCCACCACGGCCAGCGCGTCGCCCCGGCCCACGACCGCCCGGCCCACGCCGAGCGCCAGCCGTCGCAGCGCCTCGCCGTCGCCGTCGGCGTCCCCCTCCACCAGCCGTACGCCGAGCCCGACGCCGCCGGCCGCCCTTCCGCTGGCCGCGACCTACCAGACCGTCACCGACCGGGTGTTCGGCTATCGCGGCGAGGTCGTGCTGCGCAACCCGGGCCAGGTCCCACGCCCGGAGTGGACGGTGACGGTGACCATCGGCGACAACGCCACCGTGGGTTCGGTGGAGGGTGCCGAGGCGGCGCAGGACGGCACCGTGGTCACGTTCACCGGCGCCGAACTGCCGCCCGACGGGTCGGTCACCATCCGCTTCGACATCCGCGACCCGGACCCGCTGCACAACGCCCCCGCCGCCTGCGCCACCGACAACACCCCCTGCGCCACCCCCTGACCCACCGCCCGCAGCAGCGACACCGGGCCATCGTCGTCCACCCGCCCGGCAATCGGTTGATCGCCGGGCGTCTTTCTTAAGAATTTCCCCCATTGAGCCCCTGGGAGCGCTCCCGTAACATACCTGACGCGGCTGTTAACGTTCACAACACAATCATCCCCGCGAATGCACCGGCCGCCACCACCACAGGAGGAAGCGTTATGCCTAGATTTAGGGCCGCCAATGTCGGCCTGGCGTCGGCCGGCGCCGTGCTGCTGGCCACGACCGGAGTCGTCGCGGCGCTGCCGGCCGGGGCCGCGGCTGCCGGCTGCTCGGTGAAGTACACCGTGACGGCACAGTGGGGCGGCGGCTTCGGCGCCGACGTCGCCATCACCAACCTCGGCGACTCACTGTCCAACTGGACACTCACCTGGAACTACGGCGCCGGACAAACCGTCACCCAGGCCTGGAACGCCACCGTCACCCAGAGCGGCGCCGCCGTCACCGCCAAGAACGTCAGCTACAACGGCTCGATCCCCACCAACGGCACCACCTCGTTCGGCTTCAACGGTGCCTGGAACAGCAGCAACCCCGCCCCCACCAGCTTCACCCTCAACGGGGTCACCTGCACCGGCGGCACCACCAACCCCACCACGTCACCGACCAGCTCACCCACCACGTCGCCGACGAACTCGCCCACGCCGCCGCCGACGACCACGCCGCCGCCGAACAACACGTGCAGTCTGCCGACGTCGTACCGCTGGTCGTCGACCGGCGCGCTGGCGCAGCCGAAGTCCGGCTGGGTGTCGCTGAAGGACTTCACCGTGGTGCCCTACAACGGTAAGCACCTGGTCTACGCCACCACGCACAACACCGGCTCGTCGTGGGGCTCGATGAACTTCAGCCCGTTCACCAACTGGTCCGACATGGCCTCGGCCAGCCAGAACGGCATGAACCAGGGCACCGTCGCACCCACCCTGTTCTACTTCGCCCCGCGCAACATCTGGGTGCTCGCCTACCAGTGGGGCGGCACGGCGTTCTCCTACAAGACCTCGTCCGACCCGACCAACCCCAACGGCTGGTCCTCGGCACAACCCCTGTTCACCGGCAGCATCTCCGGCTCCGGCACCGGCCCGATCGACCAGACGCTGATCGCCGACGACCAGAACATGTACCTGTTCTTCGCCGGCGACAACGGCAAGATCTACCGCGCCAGCATGCCGATCGGGAACTTCCCCGGCAACTTCGGCTCCAACTACACCACCATCATGAGCGACAGCACGAACAACCTGTTCGAAGCCGTCCAGGTCTACAAACTCCAAGGACAGACCCGCTACCTCATGATCGTCGAAGCCATCGGCTCCCAGGGCCGCTACTTCCGCTCCTTCACCGCCACCAGCCTGGGCGGCTCCTGGACCCCCAACGCCACCAGCGAGAGCAACCCCTTCGCCGGCAAGGCCAACAGCGGCGCCACCTGGACCAACGACATCAGCCACGGCGAACTCATCCGCACCACCGCCGACCAGACCTTCACCGTCGACCCCTGCAACCTCCAACTCCTCTACCAGGGCCGCTCCCCCAACTCCGGCGGCGACTACGGCCTCCTGCCCTACCGCCCGGGCCTGCTCACCCTCCAGCGCTGAGGCACGGAGAGAAAGAGGTCATGAGAAGACTGCTCACCCTCTGACGGAGGGACGCACAGGGGCGGGGGCGGCCAATCCGGCCGCCCCGCCTCGTTTGCGCCGGTCAGGCGTACGTCTCGAACTCGCCGACCCTCGGCGTACCGCTGGAGCTGTTGATCTTGAAGTTGATCTTCTTCAGTGAGGTGGCGGCGAAGCTGATGGCGCCAGCGCCGCTGCCGGCGGCCAACACGGCCCCGGTGTCGTTGTTGACCAGCTGCCAGGAACCGATCGAACCCTGGGTACCGGACGGCTCCCGGATCACCACCCGGGACACCCGGGTGGCCGAGCCCCATTTGATCGAGATGGTGCCGGTCGAACCGGACGGCGACCACCAGGTGCCGAGGTTGCCGTCACGCACGTTGCCGTAGCTGGTGCCGCTGGCCTTGCTGGAGCCGTCCGCGCCG
This sequence comes from Micromonospora sp. WMMD975, assembly GCF_029581215.1. Lineage (NCBI taxonomy): Bacteria > Bacillati > Actinomycetota > Actinomycetes > Micromonosporales > Micromonosporaceae > Micromonospora > Micromonospora sp. WMMD975. The sequence continues at coordinate 2,169,807 of NZ_CP120739.1, read as the reverse complement.
GCGCCGGAGACGAGGCTCAGGTTGGTCCCGCCGGACGGCGGCGGCGTGGTCGTCGGCGGCGGCGTGGTCGGCGCGGGCGTGGTCGGCCCCGGCGTGGTCGGCGGCGGGGACTGCGGCGTGCAGTTGCCGTCGGACACCCGCAGACCGGTGTTCGCGCCGGCGGTCTGCCGCACGATGTCCGGCACGCAGCTCGCCCCGTCGAGACGGTACGAGTAGGGGATGCCGACGGTGGTGTTGGACGTCGGGTTCGGCCCCGCCGGGTAGTTCTCGTCGCCAGTGGCGGACCAGGTCACGTTGTCGAAGATGTTGCCGCTGACCTGCCAGGACCCGCGCTCGTTGGTGTAGAAGGTGCCGAGTACGTCCTTCGAGTTGCGGAAGTAGTTGTTCTCCACCTTCGCCTTCGCCCCGGCCCGGGAGTTGATGCCCGACTCGTGCAGGCTCACATAGTGATTGTTGTAGATGTGGGCGGTGCCGCCGCGCAGCAGCGGCGTACGGGAGTCGATGTTCTCGTAGAGGTTGTGGTCGAACGTGATGAAGCTGTTCGAGCGGTCGCTCTCACTCGACCCGATCAGCCCGCCGCGACCGGAATTACGCAGGATGCTGTAGGACAGGGTGACGTACTGGGTGTCGTTCTTCATGTCGAACAGGCCGTCGAAGCCCTCCGACTCCCCACCCGACGCCTCAAGCGTCACGTGGTCCACCCAGATGTTGCGGACAGTGCTCTCCATGCCGATGGCGTCACCGCCGTTGGAGGTCGGCGAGCCCGACTTCTTGACGTTCCGCACGGTCACGTTCTGGATGATGATGTTGCGCGACTCGCGGATGTGGATGCCGAGCTGATCGAAGACGGCGCCGCCGCCCACCCCGATGATGGTGACGTTGCTGATCTGCTTCAGCTCGATCACGCCGGCCGCCGTGTTGCAGCTCGAACCGGAGACCTTCGCGGTGTTGCCGTGGTTGATGGTGCCGCTGACCTCGATGATGATCGGGGTGCTGCTGCTGGCCCGGTTGCACAGGGCGGTGTGGATCGCGGTCCCGGTGGTGGCGCGTACCGTCTGCCCGCCCGCGCCGCCGGTGGTCCCGCCGTTCTGGGTCGCGTAGCCGGTGGCGACGCCGGCCGCCGCCGACGCCTCGGGTGTCGGCAGCGCCACCACCACCGCGGCTCCCACCGCCGCCGTTGCCATTGCGGCCTGTAGTCGCAGTGCGACTGGTCGTTTCATTTTCCGCCTCGCTTCGTATTCGGGCACGCCGGAACAGCCAGCTGTCGCCGAAAAGGGAAAGGTGAATTGCCGCGACGCGATCAGGCGCGTCGCCGGCCGCTCTCATTCATTCGCGGAGCCCGGTCCGCAAATGAAACATCGATGTAACGCAATCGTATGAAAGCGCTTTCGTGGATGGCAAGGGCTGGCGTTTGCAGGTTTTTTGCACTACCTCAGACCACCCCGGGGCCCCGGGCGAGCCGGCCGAGCGTCGCGGCGGCGTCCGCGCACCGGGCGACCTGGGCGACCACCTCACACGCCGCCGGCCGGTGCCGGACCTCGGCCGGCGCGAGACGGTCCGCCCGCGCCAGGACCTGCGCCGCGCTCTGGGCGTCACCGACCAGGAGGTACGCCCGCGCGGCGTCCACCAGGTGCGCCGCGCGATGGTCCAGCGGCAACCACCGCCACCCCTGCCCCTCGATCGCGGACTCGTGGCGGGCGACCGCCTCCGCACCGTCACCCAACTCCACGGCGGCCACGACCCGCGCCACCTCCACGGCAGCCGGCCCGAACGCGGTCCGGTGGTGGTCGCACCCGTCGCCCACCCGGGCGGCCATCTCCCCCGCCTCGTCCAGCAGGTCACCGGCCGCGCGCCCGTTGCCTGCCCGGGCCGCCGTCAGCGCCGCCTGGGTCAACAGCGTCCCGCACAGCGACACCTCCCCCGGCGTACCGGAATCCAGGTCGCGTGGCGCGATCCGGTACGCGGCGGCCAGCAGCACCGACCGTGCCCGCGCCGACGCCCGCAACACCGGACCGAGCTGCACCGCCGCGCAGGCCAGCAACACCCGGTCCCCCGCCGCGACGGCCATCGCCCGATCCGCGGCCAACCACGCGAGGCCAGCCTCATTCAGCTTCGTCAGCAGCGCCGCCGTCACCCGGTACGCGTCCACCACCGCCGCACGGTCCGCCTGCGTATCCCGCGCCTGCCACCGTTGGACACCGGTCAGCAACGCCGGCAGTTGCTCGACCAACTGGGGATACCGGGCGTACTGGTAGGTGGTCCATGCGTGCCGCACCGCCTGGACCAACCGATCGGGCGGCACGTCGTCGCGGGCCGGCGTCATCCCGTACGTGGACAGAGCCGCGCGGATACGCGTGACGCCCTCGGTGCGCTCGGCCGTCCCGGCGGGCCGGGCATCGTCGCCGAGCAGGGTGGCGGCGTCGACCCGCAGCACCGCCGCGATCTCCCGGATCGTCGACACCCGTTCCAGCGACCGCACGCCGCGCTCGACCTTGTCCACCCAGCTCTTCGACTTGCCCAACCGGTCGGCGAACGTCTGCTGCGAGAGCTTCCGGCGCACCCGCAGGTAGGCCACCCGCCGACCGATCGGCACCCGCTCACCGCTCACGCCGCCACCGCCGATCCGGCACCGCCCGGGTGATGTCGTCAACAGGTGTCCGCTCCGCCTCGGCCTGCGCGATGATCCGCTGCCGCGCCGCCTCCCGTTCCGCCCGGTCAGCCTGTTCGCCAGCGCTTTCGCCCTGTCCCATCGGTGCTCCCCTCTGGACACGAGGCACGGCGAAAGGACCCGCCTCCGTCGCGCCGGTTCAAAGACGCGGATCCGGCAGGAACGCCGCCGCCACGCCTGTGATCGGGACGCTACGGAACGTGCACGGAACGGCTGGAACGCTTACGCACCACTACTACGTCGTGAGGCTCATTCGTTCGCAGAGCCCCCGCAGTTCGCTCGACGTCGCTCCCCTACGCAGCAACGAACGCACTGTTTCCCGAGCCGAGACGGACGATCGGGCGTGCTGCGGGCCGACCCGTTCGGCGGCGAGCAGCATCCGCACCGCCTCCCGATCCCGGCCGACGGCCTCGGCGGCGCGCCCCATGTCGAGCCAGAAGTACACCTGTCGCACCGCCGGCAGACCGGCCAGGTCCACACCCGCCGCCACCGCCATGGCCTCCTCCGGCCGGCCCGTGTCGAGCAGGAACGCCATCCGCCACATCGCCACGTTCCGCGGACCCCAGGCGAGATCCCACCTGTCCGTCTCCCCGGTCCGCGCGGCGATCTGTGCCGCCTCGTCGAGATGGTCCTCGGCACCCGCCCGGTCCCGCAGGCCGGCGAGATGATGCGCCCGGGCGAGGTGCAGGAATCCCAGAACGTCCAACGCGCCGCCCACCGCGCTGCCCGCGAGATCGGCCGCCGCCGCGTCGCACCACGCCCGAGCCGGCCGGTACGCCCCCGAGTAGGCGGACACCCGTGCCCGGTTGGCCGTCGCGACACCGACCGCGATCGGATCGTCGAGCAGGGCAGCCGCCTCGGCGCAGCGTTCCGCCGCCAGCCAGGCGTGAACCGGATAGCTGACGCTCAGCAGGGAGCCCATCGCCACGCCGTACACCGGCACCATCTCCGCCAACGCCGCACGCCGCTCGGTCAGCCCGTGCATCGCGGGCACCAGATCGACGAGCCGCCGCAACGCGCCCGCGTAGTCACACCGACCGTAGAGTCCACGCACGAGCGTCGCCTCGCGACGCACCTGCTCGACAGTGGCCGGCGCGTCGGACCGCCCGGTCATCGGCGTGTCCATCATGATCCGCCAGACCCGCTCCGCGTCGATGCGCGCGGCGTCGAGCTGCCGGTCGGCCGGTGTGTACGCCTGCCCGGTCAGGTCCACCACCGAGCATTCGAGTGCGGCGGCCAGGTCCACGACCATGTACCTGTCGGTGCGCTGCTGCCCACGTTCGATCCGGGACCAGGACGTGTGGGAGATGCCGGCGCGGCTGGCCGCGTAGCGGATGCTCCACCCGCGCAACTCCCGGCGGGCCCGGATGCGGTCGCCGATAGACGGATCGGCGGGGATGGGACGGCGAGGCATCAGCGGCGCTCCCAGACACACGAGAAACCCTGCCGATCACTTTCCGGCAGGCTGCCACAACGGACGGTACACCGGTAGGTGCGAGAGCGCGTCGAAGCCGGACCGCGATCCGGTGACCGCGCGACTACGCTCGGATCGACCGGAGGCATGCCTCGGCCGTGCGGGTACCGGTCAACTCCGTGAGCCGCAGACCGTGCGGCAGCACTTCCCTCAGCCCGGCTATCGGCGCACCAACAGGTCGATCACGCCGGTCAGGCCCTCCGCGTCGTTGCCCTCGGCCAGGCGGCGGCGCATCACCTCGAAGTAGGGGATGAGCAGTTCCGGGCTGACGTCCTGCTGCTCGGCGGTGTCCAGGAACGTCGGCACGCCCGCCACCTGCATGGCGAGGGTGGAGACGACACCCCTGGTGTAGTCGCCGCTGCGCAGGTGGCCGGCGGTCTGGTGGACCGAGGGGGCCATCGCGGTCAGCCAGTCGGCGAGCAGCGGGGCGAGCGATGCGGGGTCGATGTCCTCGCTGCGGATCAGGGCGAAGGCGTGCGCGGTGCCGGCGAACATGCCGTACATGGCGCTGAGCAGGGCCACGTCGTACAGGGCCGCGAAGCCGGCGTCCGCGCCGACGTAGGTGGCGCCGGCCGGGACGGCGAGCGTCTCCCGGTGCCGCTCGAACAGTTCCGCCGAGCCGCTGTAGAGGATGTAGCCGCCGGCTTCCGGCACGCCGATCATCGGGGGGACGGCCATGATCCCGCCGTCCAGGTAGCGGGCGCCGCGCTCGTGGGCCCACCGGGCGCGGGCGCGGGCCTGGGCGGGGGTGCTTGTGGTCAGGTTGACCAGGTCCCGGCCGGTCAGGTCGGCGTCGGCGAGCGCCTGGTCGACCGAGGCGTCGTCAAGCAGGCAGGTGACGACGAGGGTGTTCGCGGCGACCGCCTCGGCGGCGGTGCCGGCGACCCGCGTACCCTCGCCGGCGAGCCTCGTGGCGCGGGCCGGGGTGCGGTTCCAGACGGTGAGTGGGTGGCCGGCGGCGATCCAGGCGCGGGCCAGCGCGGCGCCCATCGCGCCGAGGCCCAGCAGTGTGACGGGTGTCTTCTCCACAGTGTTCGGTGCCATGTCGACCAGGCTGGCCACCGGCCCGACGATGATCAAGTACGCACTTCGGAGTGGGTGGTTACCCTGGGGTGAGCGAGCAGGCCGGAGGGTGGGGCATGACGACGTTGAACCGGCCGGGCGCACCGGACGGGCACACGTGCGGGATCGACGCCGCGATGGAGGTCATCGGCGGCAAGTGGAAGGTCCTGATCCTCTGGGCGCTCCACGAGCACCCGCGCCGCCGCTTCGGCGAGTTGCGCCGGCTCCTCCCGGGGGTGACCGAGAAGGTGCTGGCCTCGCACCTGCGCGAGATGGAGGCGGACGGCATCGTGCTCCGGGTCGCCTACGACGAGGTGCCGCCCCGCGTCGAATACTCGCTCACCGACGACGGCAGGCGCGTCAACGAGGCACTCCGGCCGTTGGCCGCGTGGGGGCGCGAGCGGCGGGCCGCTCGCCGGCCGGAGGTCCGGGCGGGCTAGACACGGGCGGTCGACGATCGGCGCCGCGTCGGACCGAACGCGGCCGAGCAGAGCAGCGGCACGCAGACCAGGGCCAGCGCCACGTTGACGCAGATCATGTTCCGTACGGGCGTCAGGTCGCCGAACAACTGCTCGGTGAGCAGCCCCATCACCATGTTGTTGCCGGCATGCGCCAGGCTGGTGACCCACACCGAGCCGGTGCGGGCGTAGAGCCAGCACAGCATCACCTGGAACAGCACGAACATCACGGTCCACAGCGCCATGCTCACCGTGTGGTCGGTGAACTCGGCGTACCCGAGGTAGGCAAGCGGGTAATGCCACACGGCCCAGACGAAACCGGTTGCGACCACCGAGACACGCGGGCGGCCGGGAACCAGTCGCGGCCAGAGGAAGCTGGTCCAGCCGAACTCCTCCCCCCAGTAGACCGGCGTCGACACCAGTTGCAGGATCAGCAGCAGCGCGATGCCGCCGGGTCCGCCGGCCGGCGACAGATCCGGCCGCCACCACCCGAGGGCGGCGGCGCAGCTCAGGGCCAGGAACGTCACGGCGAGCGGCGCGAACCAGGCGAGCAGCCAGTGCGGCCACGCGCCGCGCAGCCGCAACCGCAGGCCCGCGTCGGCGAACCCCTCCCGGGTCACCCATCGCCGCACCACCACGGCCCCGAGCGCGGGCATCAGCGCCACCGGCAGTTGGACCAGCGGGTTCACCAGCGACCAGCCCATCCCCCACCTGGCGAAGAAGAGGTACGGCCACGTCCCGCCGAACGCGATGACCAGGAAGACGACAATTCCTCGTACCCGAAGTGACATGCCCTGAGCTGATCATCGCGGGCGTGGCGGGAGCACTACCGCTGGGCGGCGTCTCCGTAGTGGGCCTGAACGTACCCCGAAGGCTGTGCGCGGACCTGTGAGTCCGGCTGCCGGACGGCGTCGACGACGTGGCGGTGAGCGCGGCGTGCGCCGCGCCCGACCACATGACGGGACGGCCGGGAATGTGCCGCGGAAGGAGTTTATCCGTGACGCTCCGTCGGGCACTGTGGTCCCGTGAGTGATACTCCATCCTTACCGTCCCCAGGGTCGACATCGACAGTCCGGGTCGCCGTGCTCGGTGAACCCGGGCTGTGCCGGACGCTCGTGGCCGGGGTGGTGGCGTCGGCGCCCGACTTCGAGGTGGTGCGGGAGTGCGACGGGAACGCCACCGACCTGTGCCGTCTCGCCGCCGCCCACCCGGATCTCGTGCTCGTCGACCTGAGCCCGGAGCACGAGGACCCGGAACGTGAGGACCCGGAGCACGAACCGTGGGCCGTGGTGGCGGCGTTGCGCGGCGCGGTGCCGGACTGCGCCGTCGTGGTGCTGACGGGCCGGCCGACCGCCCGGGTGTTGCGCTCGGCGCTGCGGCTTCGGGCCCGTGGGGTCGTCGCGAAGGACGTGCCGCCCGAGGAGATGCTCGCCCGGTTGCGGGCGGTCGCCGACGGGCGCCGCACCATCGACCCGGTGACCGCGCTCGCCGCGCTCGACACCGCGGACAACCCGCTCAGCGACCGGGAGCGTGAGGTGGCCGCCGTCGCGGCGAAGGGACTGCCGAGCCGGGAGATCGCCGCGCTGCTGCACCTCGCTCCGGGCACGGTCCGCAACCACCTGTCCAGCCTCCTGCGCAAGGCCGGCGGCCGGAACCGGTGGGAGGCGGTGCAACGGGCCCGCGACGCCGGTTGGATCTGATTGCCGACACCCGGATACGGGTGTCGCCGAGCCAATGATTTACATAAGATCCTGACGGCTGGTTATCGGCTGTTCACATTGGGTCAGGAAGGCGGGGGTCATGGCTGGGAGTCGACATGGTCCGCACGCTGCTCGCGATCGAGGGACGGCTCGTCCGGGGGGCGCTCGCCCATTTGCTCGCCACCCAGGAGGACATCGATGTCGTCGCTGAGGCCGACACCGCCGACACCGTCCACGACGCGCTGCTGGACGTCCGCCCGGACGTCGCCGTCATCGACGTCGACGTCGTACCGGTGGAGCGGCTCGTGTGCCTGGCCGCCGCGGCCGACGGCAACCACGGCGGCCGGTTGCTGGTGCTCGTGGACCGGCGGCGGGCCGGTCGCCTCCGCGCGGTGCTCGCCGCGCATCGTGGCCGGATCGGCTTCCTCGACCGGGACGTACCACCCGCACGGATCGCCGAAGGGGTGCGGCAGGTCGCCGACGGTCAGGTGGTGCTCGACCCGGATCTGGTCGTCGCCGCGCTGGAGGTGGCGGACAATCCGTTGACCCCGCGTGAGCGGGAGGTGCTCGACGTGGCCGCCGCCGGCGTACCGGTGCGGGAGATCGCCGATAAGCTCGGCGTGTCCCCCGGCACGGTCCGCAACCACCTGTCCCACGTCATGGCGAAGACCGGGGCGCGGACCCGCTTGGAAGCGGTGCGGATCGCCCGGGAGTCCTGCTGGATCTGACCCCGTCGCCGGCCCAGTAGCCCACCAGCTCCCGGTAGGCCGCCGAACCGGCCAGCAGGCCGCGATGGCTGTCCAGGTGGGCGTACCCGCAGTCGAGCAGCAGCACCCGGCGGGCCCGCGCCGCCGAACTGATCCGGTGCGCGATCACCACGAGCGTCCCGGGCCGGGTGGCGAACGCCGTCTCCAGGCGCGCCTCGGTGGCCGGGTCCAGGTGGCAGGTCGCCTCGTCGAGGATGACCAGCGGCGCCGGGGACAGCCAGGCCCGCAGCAGCGCCACCTGCTGGCGTTCCCCGGCGGACAGGCCCGCCGGCCGCAACGTCGCGTCGAGTCCGCCGAGCCGGGCCACCAGGTCGGCCAGGCCCATCCGGTCCGCCGCCCGATCGATGGCCGCGTCGTCGAGGTCGGGTCGCAGGTAGCGGACGTTGTCCCGGACCGTGCCGGTGAACACGTACGCCTCCTGCGGGATCAACACCCGGTGCGCGGCCAGCTCGGCGGCGGTGGCCGTGGCGGTCGGCGTCCCGGCCACGTGGACGGTGCCGGCCCCGGGGCGCAGCACGCCCGCCATCAGGCCGGCGAGGGTGGACTTGCCGATCCCGCTCGCGCCGACGATCACCAGGTGGTCACCGGCCGGCACGACCAGGTCGAAGCCGTCGAGCACCGGCACCGCGTCCGGGCCGTACCGGAACGTCACCGCCCGCAACGACAACGCGGGCGCGGCCGGGTCGCGCGGCGACGCGGCCCTTGCGCCTCCCGACCCCGAAGGGGGTACGCAGGTCGTCAGCAGCCGGTCGAGGGTGACCACGAAGCGGAGACCGCCGGCCGCCACACCCTGGAACAGCGTGTGCAGCGCCGGCTGGATGCCGCGGACCACGTAGACGAGCGCCCCGAGCAACGCGCCCGGCCCGAGGCCCTGGCGGAGCAGCCACGGAGCGGCCACCAGCAGCAGCGGCACCGGCAGCCATCCGCCGACGGCCAGGCTCAAGCTCCGCGCGGCGGCCATGACGGCCAACCGCCGCTCCACCCGCGCCTGCGCGTCGACGTGACCGCCGAGCCAGCCGACGACCCGGTCCCCGGACCCGCTGACCGTGACGTCGCGGTGCCCGGCCACCGCCACGACCGCGTCCCGGCCGAGCCGCTCACCGGCCAGGACGTACTCCCGTTGCCGGGCGACCATCGCCGGCAGCGCGGCGGCGAAGAGCAGGAGACCGGCGAGGACCGGCCCGGTGACAAGCAGCGCGACCGGAGCGGCCAGGGAGCAGAGGCCGACCACGGCGGCGCCGGCGGCGAACACGAAACCCCGGACCACCATCAGCAGGCCCGCCCAGGTGTCCCGGACCATCTCCACCTGGTGGGTCAGCCGGGTGACCGCCGCGTCGTCGCCCCGCCCGTCCGTCGCGCCGGCGAGCGTCCCCGCCACCACCCGCCGCAGCAGGTCGTCCCGGAACGGTTCCACCACCTCGCCCAGCAGCCCGTACGCCTGCCGGGTGCCGACCGCGCCGACGAGCACGGCGACTGCCAGCAGGCCCAGCCAAGCCAGCCCGACGCCGGGCCGGCCGGCCAGGAACCCGTCGTCCACGGCACGGGCGGTCAGCAGCCCGGTCAACGCCGCCGGCAGCGCCTCGGCGAGCGACCAGCCGGCCAGGCGCAGCAGCGGACCGCGGCGCTGCGCCAGCGCCGCGCGGGTCGTCGCGCCCACCGTGGTCACGACCAGAACACCGCCCGGTAGGCCGGATCGTCCCAGAGCACCTCGTGCGGCGCCACCGCCCGCACCCGGCCGCCGTCGACCCAGGCGACCAGGTCGGCGCGGGCGGCGGTGCCCACCCGGTGGCTGACCACCACCCGGGTACGCCTGTCGTGCGGGCCGGTGATCGCGTCCACCACCCGGTGCTCGGTGACGGTGTCCAGGCTGGACGTCGCGTCGTCGAGGATCAGCAGCCGTTCGGCCCGTAGCGCGCGGGCCAGGCCGAGCCGCTGCCGTTCCCCGCCGGACAGGGCCAGCCCGGCAAGTGGCGTGCGGTAGCGCTCGGGCAGCAGCCGCACCACGTCGTGCACCTGCGCCGCCCGGGTCAGCGGCACCGGGTCGTCGCCGCAGCCGACCGCCGCGCCGACCGTGTCGCCCACGAGCACGGGCCGCTCGAAGCCGTAGCCGACCGCCCGACCCAGCGCCGCCGGCGTCAACTGCGGCAGCGGTACGCCGTCCAGGCGTACCTCGCCGGAGTCCGGGTCCCGCAGCCGGCCGGCCACGGCGGCGAGCAGGGACTTGCCGGCGCCGGACGGCCCGACGACGGCGAGCAGCGTGCCACCGGGCACCCGCAGGTCGACCCGGTCGAGCAGCGGCTCGCCGTCGTCGCCACGGACGTCGACGCCGCACAGCTCCAGCCGGCCCGACCCGGGCGGCAGGTCGCGGGCGCCGTGCCGGCGGGCCGGCTCGTCGAGGATCTCGGCGGCCCGGGCGCAGCCGGCGCGGACCCGGACGGCGGTGTTCACGGCGCTGATCGCGGCGCCCAGCCCCGCGCCGATCGCCGCGTACTGGAGGGCAGCGAGCAGTTCGCCCGGGGTCAGCCGACCGGCCGACAGCGACCAGCCGCCGACCGCCACGACCGCCAGTTGCAGCAACGGATTCAGCAGCGCGCCCCGGGCGGACGCCCCGGCCAGCACCCGCCAGGTGCGTACGCCGTGCCGGCGCAGCTCCGGCAGCGGGGTGAGCACCCGGTCGACCTCCCACCCGGCGGTGCCGGCGGCGGTGATGGTCCGCGCGCCGGCGAGCGCCTCGACGAGCCGCCCGGCCAGATCCCCCTGGGCCCGCTGGTAGCCGGCGACCGCGTCGGACGCCTCGCTGACGAAACGCCGCAGCAGCAGCGCCAGGAGCAGCAGGCCGACCACGAAGGTCAGGCCGAGCCACGGGTCGAGCAGGGTGAGCGCGACCAGGCTGCCCAGCGGTGGCAGCAGCACGCTGCCGGCCAGCACGACCGTCGGGGCGGCCTGCCCGGCGTCGGCGACCTGCCCGACCAGGCGGCCGACCAGGTCGCCCACCGGTCGGCGGGCCACCGTGCGCGGGTCGAGCGTGAAGAGGTGCCGGACCAGGGCGTGCCGCAGCGCGGCGACCGAGCGGGCCCCGGCCACGCCGTCGCCGAAGTCGCTTGCCGCCCGCGTGCCGATCAGCACCAGCACCAGCGCGGCGACCACCGCGATCCACCTGTCGGCCGACGACTGCGGGGCGGCGCCGACCACGGCGTCCACGGCGCGCCCCAGGACGGCGGGGAGCGCCAGTTCGGCCGCGGCCTCGACCACGGCGAGCACCGCCAACGACGGTGTCCACCATCCGGCGAAGGCCACGGCGCGAAGCGCGAGCCGGTCGGCGGGGGTCATCGGGCCTCCCACGGGCGCGGGCCCCGGGCCGGCGTACGCCGGTCCGGGGCCAAGCGACTGATCGTCAGTTGCAGGTGGTGACGCTCAGCGAGCTGTCGCCGCAGAGCAGCAGGCTGGCCTGGCTGCCACCGCCGGTGCGCTCGACGGTCGGCAGTTCCATTCCCTGGAGGTCGAGCAGAGTCATGTCGCTTCCTCGTTTCTCTCGTGTGACGTCGGTCGTCGGACGGATCACTTGCAGGTGGTGACGCTCAGCGAGCTGTCGCCGCAGAGCAGCAGGCTGGCGCGGCTGCCACCGCCGGTGCGCTCGGCGGCCGGCAGTTCCATGCCCTGGAGATCGAGCAGAACCATGTCGATTCACCTCCTTCCGGTCACGTCGGTACGGGATCGCCCCGGGGAAACCGGGGGGTCGGTGGCCGTTCGGTCCGCGCCCGCGACGCGCGGCGCGTCGGGCAGCGGAGTCAGGAACGGCAGGTGGAGCGGGTCGGCCGGCCGGGTCGCCGCGAGCGCGGCGAGCACACCGGCGGCGCCGGTGGCCAGGTCCATGGAGAGCCGCAGGAGCTGGTCGCCGGGGAAGGCGGGCCGGTCGGAGTACGGCAGGGCGTGCCAGCCGAGCAGCCGGGCCTGCTGCCGGGCCGCCTCCCGGTCACCGTGCTCGGCGAGGTACGCGACGATCCCGGCGCGGCCGGCGAAGAGGCCGGACTGCGCGTAGAACGGGGAGTCGGCGGCGCGGCGGATCGCGGTCGCCTCGTCGCGCAGCTCGTCGTCGGGGCGGTGCCGCAGGTACTGGTCGAGCACCAGCCCGACGCCGACGCTCCCCTCGGCCAGATAGGGCATGGTCCGCCAGCCCTCGTTGACCTCCAGGTGCCCGGCGTCACGGCGGACGCAGCGGCGCAGGTCCTGGCGCAGCGCGGTGCGGGCGTGGTCGAGGAGATCGGCGTCGCCGGTCCGCTCGTACATCCGCAGCAGCATCAACGCCACGCCGGCCCCGCCCCGGGCCAGCCCGGCGTACGGGTGCTGCCCGCCGCTGACCTCGGCGACCGAGTCGACGTCGCCGAGCCGTCCGACCACCACGTCGACGGCTCGCCGGGCGGCGTCGGCGTACCGCCGCTCGCCGGTGCGCGCGGCGAAGTGGGCCAGGTTCAGCGCGATGCCGGACAGCCCTCCGGTCAGGTCGTCACGAAGCTCGGTCCAGGGCTGGTCGAGGGCGAGGTCGAGCAGGCGCACCGCCTCGTCCCGGTGGCCCAGCAGGTCCAGCACGTACGCGATGCCGTGCAGCCCGTCGTAGAGGCCGAGCCGGCTGCCGGAGGCGGGTTGGCGGACCCGGTCGATCAGCCACCGCTCGTGCGCGGGGTCGGTGCCGGCGCCGCTGGCGTGCAGCGCCCAGAGCACCCCGGCCGCGCCGTACGCGAGGTTGAGCCCGCCGTCGGCGCCGGCGAACTGGCGGATGTCGCCGGGGAAGAGGCGGTCGTCGCGTTCCGGTGTGGCGCTTGCGGTGATCGCCTCGGCGATCCGGTCGCGCAGGCCGGGCCAGTCGTCCGGGTCGATCGCGACGACGTGCCGGAGGTCCGCCGGCCGGCCGCCCACGATCACCTCGACCGCCTCGTCGAGCAGCTCGCGCGGCACCGGGAAGCTCTCCGCGACCACGTCGGCCAGGTGCGCCGCCTTGGCGGGCGCCAGCCGCAGCATCGCGGTCAACGGCAGGAACAGGGCCAGGCGCAGGCAGGCGAGCGCGTACGTGTCGACCTCGGTGCCGGTGCGGTCCCGGGGCGCGGCGAACGCCTGGTTGCGCAGCGCGGGCCGGGTCGCCTCGTCGACACTGGTGGCGACCTCGAAGTCGACGAGGGTCACCTCGCCGTCGTCGCCGACCATGATGTTGAACAGATGCAGGTCGCCGTAGACGACGCCGTGCGCGTGGATGGCGGCGACCGCCTCGGCGACCTGGCGGTGCACCTCCAGGGCCCACCGGGTGTAGTCGGCCCGGTCGGCGTCCGGGTGGACCAGCGGGTACCGCTCCACCACCACCTGGTTGAGCGGGCGACCCTCGACGAAGGCCAGGGCCAGGAACTCGTGGCCGCCGAAGCTGAACTCGTCGTGCACCCGGACCAGGTGCGGCACGTCGGCGAGGCGCCGAAGGGTCTGCGCCTCGCGGCGCAGCCGGGTCACCGCGTCGGCGCCGGTGGCGTCCAGGCCGGCGTGCGGGCGCGCCTCCTTGAGCACCACCCGCTCGTCGGTGCGGGTGTCGCGGGCCTCGTACAGACCGCCGCCGTTGGAGAAGTGGATCACCTTCTCGATCCGGTACGGCAGGTCCGTGGTCGTCGCCGCGTTCCGGGCGGCCAGGTGCGGGGCGAGGAAGTCCGGCAGCGTCACCCACTCCGGCACGTGGAACACCGGGTCCCGCCGGTCCGGCACCAGGACGCCGTCCGCGTCCTCGATCGCCGGCACCGTCTGCCCGTCGGCGGAGACGCAGTAGCGGGCGGCGAAACCGCCGTAGCGCAGGTAGACCGGGCCGTCGCCGTAGCGCAGGTCGCTGAGGATGTACGGTCCCTGCTCGCCGTCGAGGAGGCCGGCGAGTTCCTTGGCCGTCAGCTCCAGCTCGGCGTCGTCGCGCGGGTAGACGGTGACGAACTTCCCGCTGGCGCCGCGCCGGGCGTACTTGCTGTTGCGCATGAGCAGCAGGCGCGGGCCGCGTAGGTGCTTGAACGGGATGCCGCGGGGCCGGCAGTAGTCGACCACCTGGGCGAGGACGTGCTCGGCGTTGTCCAGGCACGCGGAGATGTGGATCTTCCAGCCCTGGGCGGGGAGGGAACCGTCGACCGGGCCGTGGATCATCCAGTCGTCCTTGGCCTCGCACTCCCAGCCCGGCGGGACCGGGCCGGTCGAGTAGCCGTCGGCCTCGGCCGTGGTGCTCGCCAGCGAGTCGTAGAAGAGCGGATCGACCGCGCAGTACGAGTCGTACCGTTCGTCCATGTCGGATGCCTCCACCGCCTGATCGGTTGATGTCAATCAAACCGGAAGGCGGAGGCGGGGCACAGTGCGATGAGTCATGACCGGCCGATGAGTTCCACACGCCGAAGTCGTGACAACAGCGGAGTTTGAACTCACGAATACCGATTGACCAGTCACGTCGCCCCCTCCCCCGGCCCGGCCCGGCCCGGCCCGGCCCGGCCCGGCGATCATGAGGTTGACGGCGGTGTTGATCTCCACCGAAGCCGTCAACTTCATGATCACCCTTCTCTGCCGCTCCTCGTTCCGCCCGGCGGCAGCCCCATTAGCCGTGATCAAGGAGTTTGCGTCGAAGTCGATCTCCGTGGCTGACGCGAACTCCTTGATCACCTGCTGGCTCCCAGCACCGGCGGACCAATGGCGCGTGGTGGGGAAGCGCTTCGGCGGCCGTCGACTGTGTCGGTGGGCGGCGGCGGTTACCCGTGAGGGCGGTGGTCACGGGGCGCAGGGCCGGGAGTGTCGCCTCGGCGCGTTGTCCGGCAGTCGGGTGGAACGCCATGGGTGCCCGTGGCGCTCGGACGCACCCACGGCGTTCCAGCCGCGGGCAGGGTGGGATATGAGTGGAGCGGCACGGGTGTCTGCGGTGCCGGGACACAACCATTGCGTTCACCGACCACCGCGCATACCGCTGCGGTGACCACAACCGCCGGCCGATGCCGGACACCGCGCCGGGCCCGTGGATCAGGCGGACCGGCAAGCGCTTCGCGCAGCCCACCAGCGGCTTTCGGCAGGGTCAGAGCCGGCCCATGGGACAGGCGACGACGGCTGCCCGGCTCCCGGGAGCGAACAGATGACGCCCAGCCGGCGAAGAATCTCTTCCCGAGGTCGTGAGACGGGGCCCCTTCTATACCGGAGGCGTTAACAAGGGGCCCCGCCTTACCTCACATCGGGGGTGCGGAGGCGGCGGATCAGGCGCTGCCCGATGAAGGTCCGCCACACCCGCTCGGCGACCGTCGGCTCGACGATCCAGAGCCGGCGCTGCGCGTCGGCGAGGGTGAGCGGCGCGGTGAAGAGGTCCAGGAACAGCCGGCTGCTGCGGTTGAGCGCGAACACCTGCCCGTCGGCCCGCCGGAACAGGTGCCGGCCGGGCGGCAGCTCGCCCGTGCCGTCCTGGTCGTCCGACTGGATCCGCCGGTACGCCTCCCGCAGCTGCTCGTCGTCGTGGTCGACGAAGCAGCCGTTGGCGAGGAACTCGGTCCGGTCGTCGGAGTCCAGCCGGACCCGGTCGTCGGCGAGCACGCCACGCACCGACGTGCCGTAGCGGTCGTGGTAGAAGAACGTGTGCGGGGTGTCGGTGGAGCCGAGCCACGGGCGGTGGAAGTGCCCGGGGTTCAGGTCGGCCTTGGCCTGGGCGACCTCGTCGCGCGCCGCCTCGGTCACCGGCTCGTCGTACTGGAGAACCCGGACGATGTCCGAACCCTCCACCGGCCGGACGTTGGTGAGGCCGAACCGCTCCGGCTCCTTGGCGACGATGGCGCCCGGGGTCAGCATGAAGTCGCCGAGCCCGCCGAGGGTCCACAGGTCCGGGTTGTCGCGCAGGAACGTGATGCTGTCCAGCGCCTCCTCCCGGGTCTCGGTGGGGAAGCCGGTGAAGCCCATCATCTGCACCCCGATGTTGGCCTTGGTCATCGCCGTCATGGTGCGGCGTACCTGCTCCGGCTTGGTGCCCTTGTCGATCAGGTCGAGGATGCGCTGGTTGCCGGACTCGAAGCCGACCGAGATGGCCACGCAGCCACTGCGCCGCAACAGCTCGCAGCGCTCGTCCGACCAGTACTTCTCCAGCCGGATCTCGGCGCCCCAGCGGAAGTCCAGCCCCCGTTCGACGACGCGCTCGGCGAAACGCAGGATGGTGGCGGGCGCGAGCACGTCCACCGAGAAGTAGATGAACTTGGCGAACTTCGACAGCTCGGTGACGTCCGCGACCATCGTGTCCACCGTGTCCTGCCGCCACGGGCTGGTCGGGCCGTCGGTGTTCAGGCCGTAGTCGCAGAACGTGCACTTGTTCCAGTAGCAGCCGCGCGTCGGCGAGTAGTAGACGAACCGCTCCGGGCTGAGATAGAGGTCCCAGGGCAGGCCGGAGAAGTCCGGGACGGGCACCTGCGCCAGGCGCTCGTAGCGCAGGGGCAGTTGGCGCTGGCGGCCGTACTTCGGGTGCAGGCGGACGTTGGGATGCCCGGCCGGCAGGGTCCCGGTCGCCACCGCGTCCAGGATCTCCGTGTACGCGCTCTCCCCCTCCCCGACCACGATCGCGTCGAAGTCGGCGAGCACCTGGAAGACGTACTCGGGCCGGCTGGCGCACTTCCAGACGTCGGAGATCTCCGTGCCGCCGGCGATGAGGAAGACGTCCGGGCAGGCCCGCCGGACGAGCCGGGCGATCCAGAGCGCGAACGGGAGCTGCCACTGGTAGGTGGCGCTGATCCCGATCACCTGGTGCCCGCCCGCCACCAGCCGCGGGATCAGCACGTCCTCGTAGTAGGGCTGGAAGGGCCGGTTGAGCCGGCCGAGCAACGTCTCGTCGGTGAGCGCGGCGACCGAACCGACCGAGATCATCGGCGGCGGGTGGAGCCGGAAGCCGGCGCGGAACTGCCCGGGGAAGCCGACCGCGCCGAGCGCGTCCATCCAGGAGATCACACCCTCGACGGCGTCCTGGTAGTGCGCGTAGTCGTAGAACAGGGTCGGGTCCTGCAACACGCCGATCGACCGGCGCAGCCGCTCCGGGTCGGGGTCGGGCAGGCCGAGCTGGTTCGCCCGGGCCATCAGCGCGTCCGGGCCACTGAGGTCGTCGGTCGAGCGCCGGGACAGTTCCCGCCGCAGCCACTCGTACGCCGACGGGGTGTACGAGTGGTGGAACGCCTCGATGTTGGCGTCGATGATCTCCGCCGGCCGGTGTCCCTGCGCCCGGGCGTACGAGTCGAGGTAGTTCAGGGAGTGGTATCCCGAGGTGGGATCGGTCAGCGGGGGGTAGATCAGTGCCGCGTTCACCATGCCGCTCATCGATTCCTCCTCAGCCGACCCGGGCCGCGGAACCGGCCAGGGTCTCCTCCGGCGCGCGCTGCGCCACCGCCGGCAGCCGGGGGGCGCCGAACGCCTTCACGTACGCCACCAACGGTTCGGCGGCATACCGGAACGCCGCCAGGTCGACGAAGCCCCGGTCCCACGCCGCCGCCTCAAGCCCGTCGGCGCCGCAGCCCCACAACGCGGCGAAGCACTCGTCGACGACCTCGGTGCGGAAGTGCAGCCGACCACCCGGGCGGCGGCGTCCCGTCGTACGCGGGACGAGCGTCTCGTTCAGCGACGCCGCGGTCGCCGCGACCTGCCGGGCCGCGGCGAGCATCGCGGGGGTACGCAGCGGCGCCGCGACCATCCACAGGGCCAGGCTGCGGTAGGGCGTGGTGCCGAAGGCCCGCACCAGCACCCGCAGCACCGCCTCGCGCTGGTCGAGCGCGCGCTCGCGCTCGGTCAGCCAGTCGGACCCGGTCGGTGTCGGGTGGGTCAGTCCGCGGCGGCGGGCGACCTCGTGGGCGCGTTCCTCGACTGTCGGGTCGGCGAGGTCGGCTCCGACCAGTCCGGCCAGCACCGCGCGCCGGTGCCAGGTCGGCGCCTCGGGGTGCGTCAGCATCAGCACCGCGGCGGCGTCCCGGTCGTTCACCCGGTGCCCGCCGACCGACGCCCCGGCGAACCGCGCCCGCCAGCTGTCGAGGAAGCGGGTGTGCAGATTGTCGATCGGCTGGTCGGCGGCGTGCGCCGGGCACAACTCGGGCGCGTTACGCGCCGCCATCGACAGCAGCGTCCGCGCGTCGGCGCTCTTGGCGTCCCACGGGTTCCGCCGGTGCCAGGCCAGGAAACGGTCCACAGTGGCCGCCGCACCGGGCGGCGCGGTGTGCGCCAGCGCGCGGTACGACCGCCGCCGGAACGGCAGGTCCCGGCCGGTTTCCAGCAGCAGCGTGGCCTCGGCGTCGCTGAGCACACCGGCGGCGACGGCGCGGCGCAGCGCGACCCGGATGTTGACGAGCGGCTCGCTCAGGCCGCGGTGGCCCTCCTCGGCCGGCCCGTGTACGACCGCCACCTCGTCGTCGCCGGTGACGACGCCGTCGCGGTAGAGCCGGAACACCTCGCCCACGCCGCGCATCCCGAACGGCCACAGCTCCGCGGCACGCAGCGCGCCCATGCTGGCGGCGCCGGCCACGGTCACCCCCCGGTCGAGCAGGTCGAGGATCTCCCGGTGGCGGACCGGCGGGTGTTGCAGGAAGAACCCGTCGATCACGAGGACCCGGTCGCCGGGGCCGACGTCGAGGCGCAGCAGGTCGCCGTGCGCCACCGGGGGCAGCACCACCGCGTCGGGCAGCAGCCGGCCGACCTCGTCGGCCGGCAGGCTCGGACCGATGTAGACGACGTCAGTCACGTGGCACTCCCGGTCGGGTACTCAGGGCCCGCTCGTCGAACATCCGCAGGCCGGGGGCGAACACCTTGCTCACCGGGATGCCGATGTCGTCGTGCGTCAGGTCGACGCTGAACGGCTCGACGCCGGTGACCCGCCGTACCCGCGACGCCAGTTCGCGCAGCACCTGGGTGACATCGCCGGCGGGCGGCGGATCCCGGCGGACCGGCCGGACCGGCCGGTCGACGGTGGGTGGGGGCACCGGCGCGGCGCCGACGTCGCGGTACGCGGTGGCGTCGATGTCGTCCCGGGCCCCGGAGATCATCACCAGCCGCGACTGCGCCGCCTCGGCCATGGCCCGGCCGACGGCGATCTCCGGGTCCACGTGGCAGCCGAAGCCGCCGAAGGTGACCGGCAGGTCCTCCGACCAGATCGAGGCGGCGTAGCAGGGCACGCCGAGGGCGTTGGTGATGTCGCAGACCTCCACCCAGCAGCCGGCCCGCACCAGCGCCTCGTGCACGGCGCGGGTCATCGCGTTGGTGGCGGTGCCGGGGTCGGCGTAGACGCGCTCGGACAACGGCGAGGTGCAGTACGGGGCGATGCA
Organism: Micromonospora sp. WMMD975; assembly: GCF_029581215.1. Lineage (NCBI taxonomy): Bacteria > Bacillati > Actinomycetota > Actinomycetes > Micromonosporales > Micromonosporaceae > Micromonospora > Micromonospora sp. WMMD975. The sequence continues at coordinate 2,150,363 of NZ_CP120739.1, read as the reverse complement.
GTCGCGTTCGATGACCTCCAGCAGGGCGTGCAGGCTGGCCTCGGCGAAGGTGTTCCCGGTGGCGAGTCCGTTGCTGCTGGGCGTGAACAGGGCGCGGTCCCAGCCGCGCCGGACGGTGAAGTCGAGTTCGATGGTGGCGCGGGGCACCAGGCAGTCCGCGCCGGTCACCAGCCCCCGGCCGGCCACCCAGTCGAGTTCGACGGCGGAGGTCACGGGCGAGCGCTCGGCCAGGTGCAGCCAGCGGACGTCGTACGGCAGGTCGAGCGCCTCGGCCGGGGACCGGACGACGGTCCCCGGCCGGAGGTTCTCGGCGTGCCAGGACTCGATGCTCTCCATCACCGCGCTGACCCGGGCCTGCGTCGCCGTGGCGCCGGTGCCGACGCTCACCGCCATGGTGGCGCCGACCGGCCGGTAGGCGACGTGCACCGGGAGGCCGATCTCGTCGAGTCGGGTGATGTCGGCGACCCGGGTGATCCGGAACCTGTCGAGCATGCCACCGACCCGTGCCCAGGTCTGCTCCACGGTGGCCGTCCGGTAGGTGCCGGATCGGAAGGCGATGGTCTCGGTCGTGTCAGTCATCGAGGCTCCCGGCGGGGGTGGAACTCAGAGGATGAGAACGGCGATGACGTTGACGTTGTTGTCGGCGACCGGGGCCACGCCACCGGCGACGGTCTCCAGTTCGGCCTCGGTCAGCTCGTTGAGGTCGACCAACGGCACCTCCGGCACGTGCAGCACGTGCCGGCCGGGCGTGCCGGACCAGTCGGCGACGATCTGGTCCTTGGTGTAGAGCGTGGCGGGCTGGGCGCGGTCGACCTCGACGGTGGCGCCGGGGGCGACCGGAAGGCCGGCGGCGGTCGCGTACGCGGTCGGGTCGGCGAGGAGCCGCTGCAGTTCCTCGTCGCTGCGCCACACCGCGGTGACCAGTTCCGAGTACTTCGTCACGAACCTCGCGCCGTATTCCTGGTCGTCGTTGCTCATCGTTCGGTCCTTTCCTCGGGGGTCGCTGCGGGAGGAGGGTTAATCGTTGTGGCGAGAACGCTAGGAATAGCGGTGTTCGACAATCAAGCTTTTCTTCCGGCTGCCATCAGAATGTGCCGCGCCACCCGCTGGGCGGCAGACATCGGTGTCAGGTGCAGCAGCACGGGCAGCAGCAGGCGCAGCTGGAGTCCAGGCCGGCGACGACGCTGTCCAATTCGTCCTCGGCCAGTTCCGCCTCGGCCACCGGCAGCAGCGACGGCACGAAGAGCACGAAGGCGCCGGTGGCCCCCGCCCGCTCCCACGACTCGACCTGCACCTCAAGGTCCGGATCGGCGTCGGCGACGTCGCGCACCACTCGGACCTGCACGTCTTCGGGCAGTTCAAGCCCGTAGCCGGCGAGGAATCCGCGCGGATCCGCGTCGAGCGCCTGTTCCCTGGCCGGGTCGGCCCAGACGTCGGCGACCAGTCGGCTGTACGCGGCCACGAAGACCGCTCGATCGACAGGTGTCACACCCCTACTCCCTTCGACGGCGGGCCGGCGGCGGCGTCGCCGCCGGCGGCCACAGGCGGCGCGGGAGATTCCGGGCCGCCGGTTCGCTTCATCGTGGGGCACCGGTGGAGCCGGTCCGCCCGGAGCGGGGCAATTTCATCGAATGTGGCCGCGAAAAGGTCGCGCTGCGGCGAAAGCCGGGTAATTTGGGAATGAGCGACGGGCGGCGGTTTGCGATTCTAATGACCGGCACCACTGTGGACAAGTAGTAATTCCTCGCCTGTCACCCGACCGGTGCCCGCACCTACGCTGCGATCGTCGGGCCGTCCCCCGTGACAGCGGTTCGACGGCGCGCCGTGTTCCGTCACCGAGATGTTGCCGGAGGCCACCGTGACCATCGACGAGGTGACGACGACGCCCGGCGGTTCGGCCGGGTACACCGTGGAGGAACTCGCCCGCAAGGTCGGGATGTCGCCGCGCAACATCCGCGCCCACCAGGCCCGTCGACTGCTGCCCCCGCCGGTGCGGCACGGCCGGGCCGCGTTCTACGACGACTCCCACGTGCGCCGGTTGGACGCGATCCTCGCCCTGCAACGGCAGGGCTTCAACCTCGTCTCCATCGAGGCGATGCTCGGGGTCCGGGCCCGGGACGAGGCGTCCGACGGGCTGACCGCGATGCTGCAACGCCTGACCACCGACCGTCCCGCGTTGGCCCACGCGCTGACCCGGCACGGCGTGATCGGACGGACCAGCGACGGCACCGTGCGCACCGTCCGGCCGCGCCCGCTGCGCGCCGCCCTGGACCTGCAGCGGGTACGGGTGGGCACGGCGCCGGCCCTGCAGACCCTCAGCGAGGTGCTGGACAGCCTCCGGCCGGTGGCCGACGAACTGGTCGCCGCCGTCACCGCGCGGTTGCTGGCCCTCGCGCCGGACCTGGTACGCGGCGGCGCCCGGTCGTCCTGGGCCGACCTGGACCGGGAGACGCTGCTGCTGACCCAGGGTGTGGTCAACGTGCTCAGCGAGGCGTTCCGGCTGGCCGTGGAGAACCAGGCGGAGGCGCACGTCGCGGAGCTGCTGGAGAACCACCTCGACACGGACGTGTGCCTGGAGGACAGCAGTGTCATCGACAACGGCTGACCGCCGTGGTCAGCCCGTCGCGGGTTGACCGTCCGGCTTCCGGCTCTCCACCACCACGTCCGCGGGCTCCGGCTCGGTCAGCAGTTGCCGCCGTGCCAACCTGTGGAACAGCCCGTCGGGTTGATCCATCAACTCGTCGTAGCTGCCCCGCTGGACGATCCGCCCGGCGTCGAGGACCACGATGGTGTCCGCCGCGCGGACCGTCGACAGCCGGTGCGCGATGACCACCCGGGTCGCGGCCAGCGTCGCGGTGCTCCGGGTGACCACCTCCTGGGTCCGGTTGTCCAGTGCGCTCGTCGCCTCGTCGAAGAAGATGATCCGGGGCCGGGGCGCCAACGCGCGGGCGATCAGCACCCGCTGGCGCTGCCCGACGGAGAGCGTCCCGCCGCCGAACGGCACCATGGTGCTCATTCCCATCGGCAGCGCCTCCAGGTCGTCGGCGAGTCCGGCCATCCGCGCCGCCTCCCAGACCTGGTCCAGCGGGAAGCTGCCGGCGCCGCAGATGTTGTCCCGCACCGAGCCGGCGAAGAGCTGGCCGTCCTGCAGGACCACGCCGCACTGCCGGCGGACCGCGTGCACGTCGAGCTCGGAGAGGTCCTGGCCGTCGTAGAGCACCGCGCCCTGCTGCTGGCGTTCGAAGCCGAGCAGCAGCCGCAGCAGGGTGGACTTCCCGCAGCCGCTCGGCCCGACGATGGCGACGAACTCACCCGGGCGGACGTGCAGGTCGATGTCGACGAGCACCGGCGGCTCGTCCGGCTGGTAGGCGAAGGTGAGCCGGTGCAGCGCGATCTCGCCGCGCAGCTCGCCGGGGTCCACCCGGTCCGGCCGCGCCTCGGGCTCGGCGCGCAGGATCTCCCGCAGGCTGCCCAGCCGGGACACCGCCGCGACCACTTCCACCCCGGCCGACACCAGCACCAGCAGCGCGCCGAGCAGCATCGCGAAGCCCACGTTGAGGACGAAGAAGTCGGCCGGCGCCACCCGGCCGGCGAGCGGTCCCATCAGCACGGCGAACAGGACCAGTTGGCCGGCGACCGGCAGCACGGTGGCGAAGGCGACCAGGCCGGACTGGCTCTGCCGGACCCGTTGCAGCGCCGCCCGGGCCACCGCGGCCGTCTCCGACCACCTGGCGTGCGCCCGGGCCTCGGCCGCCGCCAGCTTGATCTTGACGATGCCGCCGAGCAGCTGGTTGGTCATCGTCGCCGTCCGGTGCTCGGCCGGCAACGCGGACCGCTGCCGGCGGACGATGAGCACGGCGAACGCGACGAACGCGAGCGTGGTGACCGCGACGATCGCCAACCCCCACAACCCGAGCACGGGCTCGACCACCAGGAGCAGGCCCAGGGTCACCGCGACGGTCGCCGCCGCCGAGACGACCTGCGGCAACAGCGCGCTCAGCGCCTCGCCGACGAACGAGATCCCCAACATCGAGTTGGCGATCTCACCGCTGCTGCGGCCGGTGAAGAAACGGGCCGGCAGCCGCATCAGCCGGTCCCAGATCGCCATCTGCGCGCCGGACTGCAACCGCCCGTCCAACCGCAGCAGCCGCAGATTCTGCACCACGCCGACCAGCCCCGCCACCACCGCGGCGCTGAGCAGCAGCGCGAGGAAGCCGACCAGCCCGTCGACCTCGCCCTGCCGGGCCAACTGGCCGAGCACCTGGCCGGTCGCGAGCGGCACACCCAGGCCGAGCAACCCCACGCAGGCGGCGGCGACCAGCAGGCCCCGCACGTCGCGGGCCGCGCCGACCAGCCCGGCCCGCAGCAGGTGGCGCATCCGCGCGGTCGACGGCAGCGGCGCCTGCACCTGGGTCGCCTCGGCGGCGAACGTCGCGGCCACCGTCGCGTCGACCGGGCCGTGCGCCCGGGTGTCCGGGTCGACGTGGTGGTAGCGACCCCGGCGGAACACCAGCGGCACCGCGACGGCGCGCTCCGGGTCGACCGCGACCCGCCACCCCACGAGCGGGCCCAGGTCCCGCCGCCACCAGCGGGCCGGCAGCCGCACCTCGCGCAGGAACAGGCTGGACGCGCGGGACACCGCATGCACCGCCGCCCGGTCGTCGAGCGGCACACGGCTGCGATCGGCCGGCTCGTTGACCGGGCAACCCATGCCCTCGGTGACCACCCCGACCACCGAAACCGCCCGACCGTACCTGTCGAAGCCGGGCTCATCCTCCGGAACCGGCACCGCTTCCCCCGCGCCGATCACCCCGATCGACCGGCGGGCCGCCGCGGCGAGCACCGCGGCGTCGATCTGCCGGCGCCGCTCCACCGCGCGCAGCAGGGCGGCGTCGGCCTCCTCGATCCGGGTCTCCACCATCCGCAGCAGCCGCGCCACGTGCTGGTCCACCGCCGCCCGGAGCTGACCGGTGACCAGCAGGTCCCAGCTGCCGTGGCTCTCCACCGCGCAGGCCGACTCGGCCACCACCCAGTCGCGCTCGGCGACCAGCAGCAGCTCCCGCTCCCCCGACATCTCCGCCGGGCCGCCGTCGTTGCGGCGCAGCTGCGCCCCGGCGCTGCGCAGCCACCACGCGCCGGCGGTGGAGGTGACCGCGCTCCCCGGCGCCAGCGAGACGATCTCGCGTCCGCGCAGGGTGGACGCCTCCCGGGGCGCCTGCCCCCGGCGCATCGCGTCGGCGACGGCGACGAGCACCAGGTCCACCGCCGCGACCAGCTCCGTCGCGGCGGTCCGCGCCCGCGGCGGCACCTCCTCGTCCCCGGCGCGACCGACCCGGACGTGCCGCTCCAACCGGGACAGGTGGTGCCGGGGCAACCCCCGCAGTTCCGTGCCGGGCAGCGGCACCAGGATCAACTGCCACGCGCCGATCGCGGTGGACGTCGGCACCAGGCCGCCCGCGGGCAGCCGGGCCACGTGGTGGCGGCGCGACGGGCTCATCCCCGCCCGGCGCACCGCGAACAGGTCGGCCTCGCCACCGGACACCAGCCAGCCGGCCACCGGGCCGTCCAGGCGACAGACCTCCCGTACGCCGTCGCCGCAGAGGCCGATCAGGCCACCGCCCGGGAGGTCCTCCACCGCGCCACTCATCAGTGTCTCCTCGGATCGTCGTGGTCAGTGGTCCCGGACCAGGCGCGCGTACGCCCCGTCCCGGGCGACAAGTTGCTCGTGGGTGCCGCGCTCCACCTCCCGACCGCCGTCCAGCACGACGATCAGGTCGCAGTCGCGGACCGTGGACAGGCGGTGCGCCACGATCAGACAGGTCGCCCCGCGCCGGCGCAGGTGCATGTCGATCCGGCGCTCGGTCTCGGCGTCGAGCGCGCTCGTGGCCTCGTCCAGCACCAGCACCCGGGGGTTGCGGACGAGCGCACGGGCGATCTCCAACCGCTGCCGCTGACCACCGGAGAAGTTGCGGGCGTTCTCCCGCACCGGGCTGCCCAGGCCGCCCGGGCGGGCGGCGACCTCGTCGTAGAGGCAGGCGTCGGTGAGCGCGGTGACGACGTCCTCGTCGGCGATCGTGAGGTCCCACATGGTGACGTTGTCCCGAACCGTTCCCTCGAACAGCCGCTGGTCCTGGTCCACCATGGCGACGGTGGCCGCCCACAGCCCGCCGTCTGCCTCCGACCGTTCCAGACCGTCCACCGTGACCCGCCCGGTCCACGGACGGTAGAGGCCGGCGACCAGCCGGCCCACCGTCGACTTGCCGCTGCCCGACCGCCCGACGAGCGCCACCCGGGCGCCCGGCGGCAGGTCCAGACTGAAGTTCTCCAACAGCGGACGGCCCAACGGGTTGTAGCCGAAGGTCACGTCCTCGATCCGCAGATGACCCTCCATCGGCGCCAGCGGCCCGGCCGACCGGTCCTCGACCGGTGCCAGCGGATAGCGCTCCACGTCGCGCAGCCGGTTGAGGTCGGCGCTCATGTCCTGCAGCCGGGAGCCCAGCGCGGCCAGGTTGCCCAACGGCCGGTTCATCGCGACGGCCAGGCTCTGCATGCCGACGAGCACGCCGACGCTCATCGCCTCCGCCACCACCTGCCGACTGCCCAGCCCCAACAGCACCGCGGTGGTTCCCGAGGCGAGGAACACGGGCAGGACCGAGAGCACCGCGGTGGGCACCCCCAGCCGCTGCTGCCGGCTGGTGACGGTGGCGTTGCGGGCGGCGAACCGGGCCACGGCCCGTTCCTCCTCGCCACCGGCCTTCACCGTCTCGATCATCTGGACGGTGGTGTACACGGTGGTCACCAGCTTGCTGCGGTCCGCCTGCAATCCGGCGACAGCCGTCGACCGGGTCGAGGCGACGTAACGCAGCACGCTGACGTTCAACCCGGCCAGGACCACCGCGCACAGCCCGAGCAACAGGTCGTACTGGCAGAGCAGCGCCCCGTACGCCAGCACCAGGGCGGTGTCCACGACGGTGGTGGCCGCCCGGCGGGTGAGCACCTCGGCGACGACCTCGTTGCCGCGGACCCGCTGGCTGAGGTCGGCGGCCTGCCGCTGGTCGAAGAAGGTCGGCGGCAGCCGCAGCAGATGTCGGAAGAACCGGGCGGCGCTGCCCAGGGCCAGTGTCGTCTCCGACCGTACGGTCAGGCGTTGCTGGAGCAGGCTGGCGAGGAAGGTCAGCACGGCGGCCACCGCCACCGCGGCCACCAGGCCGGCGAACGCGGCCCGGTCCTCCTGCAACAGCACCCGGTCGACGAAGATCTGGGCCATCACCGGGATGGTCAGACCGACCAGGGCGATCAGCAGGCCGAGCAACAGCATCTGCGCGATCGCCGAGCCCGGGCCGCGCCACCGCTGCGCCAGCACCCGCAGCAGCCGGTAGCGGGCGCCACCGGGCTCGAACTGCGGGCCGGGCTCCATGGTGAGCACGATGCCGGTGAAGGCGCCGTCGAACTCCTCCCAGCTCACCGCGCGTGGCCCGGTGGCCGGATCGTTGATGTGGACCTTGCGGCCGAGCCCCTCCAGCACCACGAAGTGCTCGAACCGCCAGAACAGCACCGCCGGCAACGCCACCCCGGCCAGGCCGCCCAGATCCATCTGGAAACCCTTGGCCACCATCCCGTACCGCCGGGCGCCCTTGAGCACGGTGGCTGCGGTCGAGCCGTCCCGGCTCACGCCGCACACCCGGCGCAGCTCCTCGAGCGGCACGTGCCGGCCGTGGTGACCGAGCAGGATCCCGAGCGCGGCGGCGCCGCACTCCACCGCCTCCATCTGGATCAGGGTGGGGGTACGCACCCGTCGACGTCGGATCCGGGGCAGCTCCGGCGCGCCGATCGCGGCGGTCCTCGGCCCGCTCATCGCCGCAGCAACCAGTCGATCGGGTGATCCTGGTCCACGGTGAACCAGGCGGTGACCTCGCTTGCCGAATTGAGCTGGAACGGCGGCGGGGACTTGGTCCACCGCAGACCGCCCGGCGCGGCCGGGTCGGCCTCCAGCGCGACCGTGACCCGGACCACGCTGCCCCGGGCGAGCAGCCGCCGGACGTCCGGCCCGGTGCCCAGGAAGGCACGCAGCGACGCCTCCGTCTCCGGGAAGGCGCCGACCGTGCTCACCCGACCGGCCAGGGTGCCGAACACGTTGCGCGGCGCCGCCGCGGCGGCCACCTCGACGGGTACGCCCGGTTGCAGCAGCGGCGCGGCGACGGCCGGTGCGTACACGACGGCCTGCAACGCGTCCCCGGCGGTGTCGAGCCGTTCCAGGTCGGCCAGGTGCGAGCCCGGGGTGACGATCTCGCCCTCCGAGACCAGCCAGGCGACGACGTACGCATCACCCGGCGCGGTCTCCACCCGCACCGCGCCGTCGGACGTGCGCAGGCTGTAGAGCGGGGTGCCCTTGGGCACCCGCTGGTGCGGGGACGCCCACACCTTGGTGACCTGACCGCTGTCGAGCGCGTCGAGGGCGGAGATCCCGTTGGAGTGGATCAGCACCCCGGCCGCCTCGACGGTCCGGGGCACCACCGTGCGCACCGACCAGACACCGGCCGCGATCACGACGATGACGAGCGCGGTGGTGGCCAACCAGCTGGGCACGGTGGTCAGCCGGACCGCCAGGTCCAGTTGCTCGGGCGCCTCCAACTGGCGCAACGCCTGCCGTCGGAACTTCACGGCCGGGCCCCCGCCCGCCCGAGCCCCGGCGGCACGTCGGCGCCGCGCGAGCCGAGCAGGAAGTCGGCCACGCTCGGCTCGACCAGCGGATCGAGCCCGGACAACTCGGCGAACGCCTGGGAGTCGCCGGCGCCGAGCGCGCACGGCGCCAGCCCCATGGCGGTGGCGACGAGATACATCTGCTGGGTCAGCACACCCGCGTCCTTGAGAATCATGGCGTAGCTCATCCCTTCGTACTTCCACATCAGTCGCTGGACCCGCGCGGTGACCAGCAGAACCGTCTGCGGCGGCCGGGGCATGGCGCCGGCCGCCCGGGCGTACGCCAACAGCCGGTCGGCGGCCGGCGCCCAGCCGGCGACCGGCTCCAGCCGGTGCCCGACGGCGTCGTAGTGGTAGAGCCCGGGGTCCAGCCCGGCGCAGCGCGCGACAAGCGGATAGATCTCCAGTTCGTAGACCCCGCCGCCGCCCGGATAGGGCCGGTGGCCCACCTCCTGCCCGCCGGCCTCGCCGACGGCGGTGGTGTGCTGCGAGCGGTACAGGAACTCCGCCAGCCGCTCGATCGGCAACGGCACCGCGTCGTCGTGCTCGCGGATGCTGCGCCGGTCGGCGACGACCTGACTGAACCCCGGATCCGCCTTGGCGATCGTCGCCAGGTCCGGCAGCGGCAGCTCGACCGCCCGGTCCCGGTCGTAGGGGCGGCGCAGCGGCTGCGGGGCGAACCGCTCGCGCATCCGGTAGGTGCCGCCCACCGGCAGCGCGTGCCGGCCGGCCCGGGACCGCTGGTGCAGCCGCAACTCCTCCGGCGACCAGTAGGCGAGCGGCGCGTCGTCGCGTTCCGCCTCGAACTCGGCGTCGGTGACCAGGACCCGGGCGGTGGCCAGCTCGTCGAGCACCCGACCGGCGGCGGCCGGCGACACGCCGAGCGTGCGGGCCACCGTGTCCGGGCCGACGCCCGGCACGGCGGCGGCCAGCACCGCGCCGACGGCGGCGTCGGCGCAACCGACCACGAGGGTGCTCAGCGACGACGCGGCCACCAGCATGTCCCGTTCGTGCTGGAGGGTGGCGAAGCGGGACAGCCGGTAGCGGACGCCTGGGGCGTGGGTGCGGCTCTCCGGCAGGCTGCCCCGGCCCAGGCCGGTCGGCACCAGGTCGAGCAGCGCCCGGTCGTCGACCTGGACGCGGCGCTCCAACCAGGAGTGGGCCAGCAGCCGGCGCAGCAGCAACTGCGCCGGCAGCACCCGGCTCTCCCCCTCCAGGCCGCTGATCAGCCGGCCGACCTCGACGTCACCGACCCAGTCGGCGGCGAGCCGCAGCAGCAGCGCCCGCCGGCCCATCCCCGGTCGCTCCAGGGTGAGCTGGAAGCGGGTCTGCCGCAGGGTCAGCGAACCGTCCTCACCGAGTCGCAACTCCGCGTCGCGGCGCAGCCGGTAGGACTCCTGGATCGGCGGGCCGCCGCCGGAGCCGCTCACGGCGACCGCCGACCGTCCGGATCGGTGCTCATCTCCACGTCCCTCCCCCGGTTCCCGGCAGGTCGACAGCGTCGGTCAGAAAAAGACGTTCAACGGATTCGCCGACGTCTCGTCGACGGCCACCGGACCGCGGCCGAGGCGGGCCGGGACCTCCCACAGCCGGCCCGGACCGAGCCGGCGCCAGAAGTGCCGCAGCCCCGGCACCACGACCTTCACCACCGCCAGCTCGATGTCCGGACGGGACTGGTCGACGACGATCACCTCCAGGCCGGCGCGCTCCGCCCGGCCGACGCAGCGACGCACGTCGTCGCCGACGTCGCCGGTGGCAAGCGTCGGGTGGTCGGCGGCGGTGCGCGGCGGCCGGGCCGGGTCCGGGGACAGCCAGGGCTGGTCGGCCACCCGAACGGTGCCGAACCAGCGCGCGGTGTCCGGGTCGTCGACGCCGTACCTGTTGCGGCTCGACGTGGGACCGGGAACGGCGGGCAGGAACTGGTTCACCTCGGTCAGCGCCCGGGTCAGCGCGACCCGTGCGTCCAGGTGCGCGCCGAAGCCGACCAGCACGTCCTCCGGCCCGCCGTCGGCCCGCCGGGACACCGCCGCGAACGCCGGTACGCCGAGGTCGGCGGTCAGGTCGAGGGCCCACAGCTCGCGGCCCAGGGCGGTGGCGTGGTGCGCCACGCAGGCGGCCGTCCACGGGTCGGCGAACGAGGCGAGGTCCACCCCCGGCATCCGGGAGCGGTGATACCACCACAGGGCCACGCTGTCCCGCTCGACGAGTTCGCAGAAGCCCTGCAGGATCGCCTCGGAGCGGGTGCCGCCGGCCGCGCTGCCGTTCGAGTCGGCCGCGCACACCCCGGGCCCGGCCTGCTCCGGATGCCCGTACCAGCAGTACGCGGCGGGCAGCTCGCGCGGCGCCTGCCGGGTCAACGACCAGCCGGTGGTCCAGTCCAGTTCCGTCTCGTCAGCCAGCGGGCGCGGGATGCGGTGCAGATGGCCCAGGTCGCGGTTGAGCCGGTCGCGGTCGGCGTACTGGCGGTCCGAGAACAGCAGCAACTCGCGCAGGTGCAGCGCGCGGTCCGGGCCGAGCTGCCGGTAGGTCGCCCGGTGCACCGGGCGGTCGCCGCGCCACACCCCGCAGTAGCGCTCCACCGCCTCCCCGACCGCGCTCATCCGCGCCTGCAGGTCGGTGCGGCCCTTGCCGCCGCTCTGCCCGCGCAGGTTGCGGCGCAGCGCGGCGAGCTGGCGGGGTTGGGCGAAGTTGTGCCCGGCCGAATAGGTGTGGGTGACGCCGTTGTCGGTCGCCTCCAGCGGAGTCAGCCGGCTCACCACCCCCAGGTAGCGGCTGACGTGGTGGGCGAGCGCGGCGTACGCCTCGGCGGGGTCACGGGTGCGAGCCTCCGCGCCCCGGCTGGGCTCCGCGCCGCTGGGCGGCAGGTCGATCCGGGGCTCGGCCTTACCGACGAGATCCGGGTCGCCGCAGGCGGGGCACTGCGGTTGGCGTACCAGTTGGTGGCTCTCCGTGCTCAGGTCCCGGGTGTCCAGGGCGACCATCCGGCCGGTGAGGCGGGGCGACGTGCCCCGCACGGCGAGCACGGCGAGTTCGGCGGCGAGCAGCCCCGCGGCGGTGGTGGCCAGTCCGGGCAGGACCGCCCGGCCGGGCTGCGGCAGCGGACCGGCCAGGTCCTGCCCGCCGAGGAACGCGTTCACCTGCTCGTTCTCCTGCCAGCGTTGCCGCAGGCAGGCCCAGCAACCGGTGCGGCCGGGCACCAGGTGCGGCCCGAGGAGGACGACGTTGCCGTGCGGCCGGGCCAGGGTCCACGCCCGGCCGGCGGCCAGGTGGCGCTCGTTGAGCCGGGCCAGCCGGGGGTCGAGCATCGACGACGGAAGCACCAGCACCTGCGCGGCGCCCGAGTCGGCGTCCGGCGCATCCGGGTCGGCGTCCAGCGCGCCCGGGTCGGCGTCCGGTGCGCCCGGGTCGGCGTCCAGCGCGCCCGGCTCGGCGTCCGGCCCGACCACGGTCGCGGTGAGCCCGAGGGCGCGCAACGCCCCGGCGACCTCGGCGACCCGCGGTGCCCCGAGGTCCACGATGGTGACCCGGCCGCCGGCCACCCACCGCAGCCCGGCCTCGGGGGGCACACCCCGGGCGTCCCAACCGGCGGCCTCGGCCGGCGACGCGTGCGCCGGACCGGACACGAGCAGGCCGTGGTCCCGCAGCCGGGCGAGGGCGGCGGCGACGGCGGCCATCGGGTGCCGGGCGGCCAGCCGGGCCACCACGTCGGCAAGCGGTACGGTGCCGTCGAGCCGATCGGCCAGCTCGGCGGTGACCGGGTCGTCGATGAGCAGGCTGCGGGTCTCCCCCAGCACCACGAGCGGACCGTCGGGCAGCCGCACCGGCAGGTAGTCCGATCGGAAGCGCGGACGCCACATGGTTCCTCCCGGGCCTGGTGGCCGGACCGCGACTGTGCCCCGGCCCCGCCGGCGATCAGGGCTGCTGCCATCGTCGCGGTCCCGGGGGTCCGATCCCGAGTTCTGCCACCGGTTTCAGCCGTCGCCGGCAGCCCGGCCGGTCGCCGGCGCGGTCCGGCGGCGGTCCGGCGGCGTCGCCGTCAGGCACCGGCTGTCAGACGACGGCACGGTCAGGGCGGTCCGGGCGGCGGTGACCGTCAGGCGGTGACCGTCAGGCGGTGACCGTCAGGCGGCGGTGACGGTCAGCGCGGTGTCGTTGAGACCCAGCACCGAGGTGCCGGTGGCCTGTGCCGGCACCAGCAGCAGGAAGGTCTCCACCCGGGCCACCCGGATCGACTTCCCGCTCACCGGCGCGCGATGGCCGGTGGCGATCAGGTCCGGGCTCTGCGGCACCATCTTGACGGTGGCCGGGCCGTCGGGCGCCGGACTCAGCGTGTCGGTCGCGTGGATCGTCAGGAAGGTGAGCGTGCCGGTCGGCACCTCGACCGCGCAGTCCGACCACTCCGCCCGGTCCATCGTCCGTCGCACCGTCGCGCCGGCGCCGGCGAGCTGCTGCCCGTAGACCTCCCAACCGCCGGCGAACTGGCCGTCCAGCAGCGGGCTCGACGCGACGAGGGACCTGTTGCTCGTGGTGGAGCCGATGCTGCGGGCGAACACCTCGGCGGCGAGGGCCCGGCGGCTGGTCTCGTCCAGGGCCTCGCCGCCCTCCGTGGCCGGTCGGCCGTCGATGCTCCGGGCGACCACGAGCGACGGTTGGGTCACCTGGATGTTGTGGCTGAGCTTCCACTGGCCGTCGGCGTCGAGCACGAACTGGCTGACGTCGGTGGGGGCCAGCTCCGAGCCGGCCAGCCGGAGGGTGGCCGTGGCCAGGAAGCAGGCCGGGTCGCCGGGCGGCACCGCGAAGGCCGGGTTGAGGTGCTGGAACGACGGCTGCGGACGCTTGTTGTAGGTGGCCCGGCGGACCGCGGCGATGCTGAGGTCCAGCGAGGGCGAGACCTCCTGGGTCCGCAGCGCCTCGACGTCTCCGGCCACCGATGCCGCCGAGTCGGCCGAGTCGAAGGCGGTGAGCACCAGCGCGGCGCGGTCCCTGCCGAAGGTGGCCGAATCGGACGCCGCCGGCGCGGCCGCATCCACCGGTTCGTCCCCGCAGCCCGCCAGCACGAGCAACGCCAGCGCGGCGGCGGCGACCGGCATCGGCGGCGCGACGAGGCGGCGCGGGCTCCCCACGGATCTACTGCCCAGCATCTCGTCCTCCATCCGAAACCGGTGCACGGGAATCGCGCCCGATGCAGTCGAGTATGTGAGCGACGGTCGGAGCCCGCCGGTGGCGGCGCGGCCTCATGCTGCCGGGCCATCCGGCGTTGCACCGAATGACGTCATCCGGGCCGGATCGCGGTCACCGATCGGTGACATCGAGCCGGGCGACCCAGGCGACCAGAGCCGACCGGGACGCGACGCCCGCCTTGCGGTAGATCCGGGTGAGATGCGCCTCCACCGTGCGGGGACTGATGTTCAGCCGACGCCCGATCAACCGGCTGGTGACCCCGGTCGCCGCCAACTGCGCGATGTGCCACTCCCGATCGGTCAGGGCGGCGACCGCGCGCGCTCCGACCGGACTGGCCAGTCGCGCGCCGACCCGTTCCGTCCCGCACCACCGGGCCAGTTCCAGCGCCCGGCGGCGCGCCCGCGCCGCCGGAACGCCCCGGTCCGCGGCCTCGGCGGCCCGGGCCAGGGACGCAAGCGCGAAGCTGCGGCGCAGCGCCATCCCGCCGACGCGGAACAGATCGGCCGCGGTCTCCAGATGAGGCAGCGCCGCCTCAACCTCACCGCGGGCGAGCAGCACCTCGCCGTACGCCGACTCGGCGAAGCCCCGCTGCCCGGGCAGCTCGACCCGCTCCGCCTCGGCCATCGCCAGCCGCGCCTGCCGCTCGGCGTCGGCCACCTCGCCCGCGGCGAGCGCGGCGGCACAGAGCAGTTCGTGCCACATCGGCCGCAACGTGTCCTGGAGGTGGCTCAGCCGGCTGTCGCCCCCGGCCGAACGCACCAAATCGGCGCAGGTGGCCGGATCACCGGACAGCAACGTCGCGGTCGCCAACGCCGTCGCGGCGGTCCGGCCGGACCAGGTGGCGAGGTCGGTGGCGAGGTCGACGGCGCTGCGGGCCAGCCCGACCGCCCGTTCGTCGTCGCGGAGGCCACCACGCCACGCCGTCGCCTCCGCCTCGAACGCCAGGGCGAAACACAGCAGGTGGCGGCTGCCGATGCGCCGGGCGACGATGCCCGCCTCGGTGGCCAACCCGATGGCCGCGGTCAGTTGGCCGCTGTGGTAGGCCACCTGGCAGCGACCGAGCAGCAGCTGGCACAGGCCGTCGTCCCGGTGCGCGGCGCGGACCAGCGTCAACCCCCGGTCGAGGTGCCGCACCGCGTCGGCCTGACGTTCGAGATACAACGCGGTCAGGCCGAGCGCGGTCAGGCAGTCCGGATGGTCGCGCACGTCCCGGTCGGGCAGCGAGTCGACGATCCGGGCGCCGGCGTCGAGCAGACCCCGGGCGTCGTCGACCGCGCCGCCGTGGACGGCGGCCAGGCCGCGTACGGCCAGCAGGCCGGCCAGGTCCGCGCCGGAGCCGTCCGGGTCTCCGGTGAGCGCGTCGGGCAGTCCGGCCACCGGCCGCCCGGCGAGGATGCCGGCGGCGCCGATCTCGGTGGCGAGTCGGTAGCCGCCGGCGGGTCCGGTGCCGACCGGAAGGGCGGCCAGCTCGCGCCGGCTGATGGCCGCCGCCTCCGCGTAGTTCCCGAGGAGGCGCTCCACCCGCGCCCACAGCGCGACCGCCTGGGCCCGTCGCCCCTCCGGGTCGGCGGGGAGCAACGGCACGATCTCCTGGAGCAGGGCCCGGCTCTCGGCCAGGTCGCCCGCCTCCCCGATGACCCGGGCCAACGCCAGCGACACCTCCCGGTGACGCGGCGTCGAGCCGGCCGTCGGGCGCAGCGCCCGCAACGCCAGTCGCAGCCAGTGGATGGCCAGGTCCGGTGTCTCGCGCCGGATCTCCTGCGCGGCCCGGCAGAGCACGTCCACGCAGCGTTCGGCCCAACGGCCGCTCGGCAGGGCGAGCAGCCGCTCCGCGTAGCGGGCCCGCTCCGCGGGCGACGCGCCCAGATCGACGAGCGCGGTGAGCGCCCGCGCGCAGGCGTCCACCCGCCACGCCGGATCGGTATCCTGGGCGACCGCCATCCGCAGCACCGGATGCCGGAGGGCGAACCGTCCGGTGCCGGGCACCCGGCGGATCAGGTCGCGTCGGGCCAGCCGCCAACCGGCCTCGACCGCCAGGGCCGCGGGCACCTGCGCGACCTCGGCGAGCAGATCGGGGGCGAAGGGCGCGTCGAGGATCGCCCCGGCGCGCAGGCAGGCCAGGTCGACCGGGGGCAGGTCCGCCCACTCGCGGCGCAGCACCGCCATCGTCGCGTCGGACAGCCGGGCACCCGGCGGTTCACGGACCTCCTCGGCGCGCTCCGCGGCCGGGCCGCCGGGCAGCGCCGCCAGGTAGCCGGGGTTGCCGCCGGTCAGCTCGTAGCGGGCGCGCAGCTCCGCCGGATCGACGCCAGGATGCAGGAGCGCGGTCTCGGCGAGGCTCAGGGGGTGGAGTTCGAGCCGGTCGTGTGAGGCCGGTTCCGCCTCGACGTGTCCACCGGGATCGGGTGGACCGAACGGCATCGGCGTCGCCGTCTGCCGCGGCCGGTAGACGAGCACCAGCAGCAGCGGCGCGGGCACCGGATATCGCAGCAGGTGGGCGATGAGGCCGGCGGAGGCGGCGTCCGCCCAGTGCAGATCGTCGAGGACCAGCACCAGGCCGTCCCGGGCGGCCAGGCCGATCAGCCGGCGGGCCAACTGGAAGGCGCGGAACCGCCGCGCGTCGGACGCCGACGTCGGCGGCGCCGCGGCGAAGCCCCAGATCTCCCCGGTCGCTCCGGTGGGTCGCCCGGCACCCAGCCCCCGTCGCGGTGACTGCCCCGCGGCGAAGGCGTGCCGGAACACGTGGAAGGGGACGCCCCGCTCCTCCGGCGCGCAGGTCCCGACCGTCCAGGGAACCTGGGGGACGCACTGGTGCAGGGCCTCGCGGACCAGTCGGGTCTTGCCGATCCCCGGCTCGCCGACCACCTCGCAGACCACCTGTCGCCCGCGGCTCAGGGCGGCGTCGTGGGCCCGGTCGATACGCGCCAACAGTGGTCGCCGCCCGACGAAACGGGGGCCCGTTGGCACATTATCCAGCCCAGTTGTCATCACGCAGCAAAACGCTTCCCGACGAACTCCAATGGGGATTGAACGCACTATACCGGAGCGCCGTCGACCGCCGAAAATACCGATGCGGCCCATCTATTTTCAGCAGCCGGGCCAAGGGCGCCTCTTCCCACATTCGCGCCACACCCTGCATAAGGGACCGGTCACCAAAAGGCCGGAACGATATCCCCGAAGCCCAATAAATTCGCCCGGATGCCGCGACCCGATCCGGCGATCTTGGAGGTTATGTCGGATTGATCCTTCTATCGGAGGCATTACCACCGCAGGGCGGCGGCTGTCACCGCCACCCCGCCCTCGGAACCCGGTGTTCCCTCAATTGCGACGGTGCGGGTGGGAGCGGTGATCCCGACACGCCAGTCGCCCAGGCGTTAGATGGGGCCCCTTCTATACCGCAGGCGTTAAGAAGGGGCCCCGCCTTACCTCAGTTGCGGGTGATGGTGAACGTGCTGGTGGTGTTGCGGATGTCCTGGGCGTTGTCGGTCAGGCGCAGGTTGGTGAAGGTCGCGGAGCCGACCGCCGGCCCCTGGCCCGCCTCGGGCATCTCGTTGACCCAGATGCCGATGCCGGACTTCGCGTCGAAGGCGTCACCGCTGCGCCGCGCCCCGGAGATCGAGACGTTCGTCAGGACCGTGTCGGTGATCGGGTTCTCCGGCTGGCTGCCGGTGTACTTGGTCTGGAACATGATCCCCGAGTACGTCGGGTCGACGATGTCGACGTCGGTCACCCGGATGCCGCGGAACTCCTTGGACGCGGAGAACAGCCACATCGCCGGGAACGTCTGCGCGCCCCAGAAGTGCCCGCCGGAGCGGATCAGCGAGATGTTCTCGAACCGGGTGGGCGGGTTCGCGCCGAACCCGACGAACGGGTAGCCGAAATCCAGCGAGCTGATGGTGATGCCCGAGTACGTCAACTGGTCGGCGATGTAGAGGTTGCGGAAGATGTTGTCGTAGCCGCCGTACACGGCGATGCCCGCCGCCCGCCAGGTGAGCGTGGCGGTCAGGTTCTCGAACACGTTGCCGTGGTTGCCGCCCGAGCCGCCCTGGTCGGTGGCGGAGAACAACGCGAACGCGTCGTCGCCGTTGGAGCGGCCCTCCGAGTTGGTGACCAGGGCGTTGGTGCTGCCGTTGGTCATGTTCACCGCGTCGGCGAAGGTGTTGCGGAACCGGCTGTCCCGGATGGTCAGCCCGTCCACGCTCACCCCCCAGTACGCGCAGACGGTGTGCTCGACCCAGACGCTGTCGAGCGTCAGGTCGTCCACGTCCTTCAGCTCGCCCCACACCTTGCCCGGACCGTCGATCCGGTTGGTGTAGTTGCCGAAGAACGCCAGGTGGGCGAAGGTCGAACCGCTGGCCGAGGACTCCACCCGGAACCCGGCGTCGGTGTTCTGCTGGTTGGTGGGCGTCTGGAAGCGGGTGTACCACATGCCCGCGCCGACGACCTTCACCGCCTTGCCGTACACCTGGAGTTTCTGCGCGGTCTCGTAGGTGCCGGCGGGCAGGTAGACGCCGACGAACGTGCCCGTGGTGTCCATCCGCACCGCGTCGAGCGCGTTCTGCACGTCGGCGTGGCTGAACCCGGTCGGCACCTTGTAGCGGGTCGGGTCCGGGTTGGCCCGGGGCGACACCAGCTCGGTGTTGACGAAGTCGATCGCGTACGTGGTGCTGTTCGCCGGGTCCTTCTGGAGCCGGATCCGGCTGCCCGCCGGGACGGTGGAGTTCAGCAGCACGTTCGCCTCGTCGTAGAGGTGCCGGGGCGCGCCCGCGCTCGGTGAGTCGCTCGGCGCCGCCTCCGCGCCGTAGAGCCAGATGTGCTTCGAGGTGAGGCTGATCGGCTTGTGCAGCACCCCGTTGACGTAGATGTTCAACGTCGAGTCGATCCCGCCGCCACCCGGGGCGTCCGGGATGGAGAAGCGGGTGACCAGGGCGTTCGCGGCCGACTTGGTGGTCCACTCGACGTACGCGCCGGTGGTGTTGAGGGTGACCGCCCGCCGGCCGGACGCCTCGCCGGCCAGGTCGCCGATGGTGCGGTTCGGTCCGATCACCTGCGCGCCGCCGCCGACCGAGCCGTCCTCGGCCTCGTACATGTCGTAGCCCAGGTTCGCCCCGCGACCGACGAACAGCGCCCGGTCACTCGTGTTGTTCTGCCGTTTCACCGGCAGTTCGTTGGCGTCGTCGGCGAGCACCACCCGCACGGTGTGGCGGCCGTTGGCGGCGGTCCAGGTGCCGAGCGACACCGGGCCGGCGGTGGCCCCGGCGGCGATCGTGCCGGAGTACGAGCCGGTGAGCGTGCGGACCACGGAACCCGAGTCGTTGAGCACGGTGAGCGTGATGCCGTGCGCGCCGCCCGCCGAGGCGATCGTGCCCTGGTTGCGCAGCGTCACCGCGAAACTGACCGTCGCGCCGGCCGCCGGCGTGCCCGGCGACCAGGTCACCGCGGAGGCCACCAGGTCGGAGCTGTCCACCGGGCGGACCGTCAAAGCGCTCGGGCTGGTGTAGGAGTTGTTCGCCTCGTTCTGCTCGATCACCGCGTTCGACTCGTCGACCTTGGCGGTGAGCTGGTAGCTGCCGGCGTCACGCGCGCCGATGTTCGCCGAGACGGCGCTCGACGCGCCGGCCGCGAGCGCGCCCACCGAGGCGGTGCCGACCTTCGTCGTACCCAGGTAGAGGTTGACGCTCGTGGCGGCGGACGCGGCGGTGCCGGCGTTGCGCACGGTGGCGGACAGGGTGATCGCGTCGGTCTCGACCGGCGCGGACGGTGCGGCGGTCAGGGAGGTGACGGTGAGGTCCGGGTTGGGCGCCGGCACGCCGATCACCTGGAGTTCCGCGACCTGGCCGTTGGAGGAGCCGGAGTTCGCGGTGAACTGCAACCGCACGTCCGCGGCGGTCGCCGAGACGGGGACGGTCACGGTGTTGCCGGTGTTCGGGTTGAAGGAGTACGTCGCGGAGCCGGCCAGGCTGGTGAACCCGGACGCGGACTGGTCCCGGCCGAGCACCTGGAACGTCTGGGTGCGCGCGCCCCACGCCGGGTCCGGGTTGAGCTTCACCACCACGGCGCTGATGCTGGCGTTGGCGCCGAGCGCCACGGTGAGCGTGCTCGGGTACGCGCCGGGCGCGCCCTCCCAGTAGGTGGCGACGTCGTCGTCGACCGCGTTCGCGGCGTTGAACACGTGCACCACCGACGAGGCGGTGGCCGGCTTGCCGACGGCCAGGTTGGTGCCGCCGGTGCCGCTGCCGGTACGGGTGACGGTGTTGCTGTTCGCCGACACGTTTCCGGCCGCGTCGCGGGCGCGCACCTGGTAGGAGACGGTGGCGCTGGCCGGCTGGCTGTCGGTGTACGTCAGCGTGGAGCCGCCGACCGTGGCACGCAGCGCGCCGTTGGCCCACACCTCGTAGCCGGTGACCCCGACGTTGTCGGTGGACGCGGTCCAGGTCAGTTTGATCTGCCCGCTCGCCGGCTGGGTGTAGGCCAGGTTGCCGGGCGCGGTCGGCGCGGTGGTGTCGCCGGTGTTGCCGGTGCGGGTCACCGTGTTGCTGTTCGCGGACACGTTCCCGGCCGCGTCCCGGGCCCGGACGTAGTACGACACCGTGCTGCCGGCGGGCTGGGTGTCGGTGTACGTGAGCGTGCTGCCGCCGACGCTCGTGCGCAGCACGCCGTTGGCGTAGACGTCGTAGCCGGTGACGCCGACGTTGTCGGTGGACGCGGTCCAGGTCAGCCGGACCTGATCGGTGGCCGGCTCGGTGAACGCGAGGTTGCCCGGCGCGCTCGGCGCCTGGGTGTCGCCTGTCGCCGGGCCGTAGATCTCCAGCTCGGCGAGCTGACCGGCGGGCCACGCGCTGTTCGCGGTGAACAGCAGCCGCAGGTAGCGGGTGGACGCGGTGGGCACGGTGACGGTCACCGTGTTGCCGCCGGACGGGTCGAACGCGTACGACGCGGACGCGACGAGCGTGCCGAACGTCGAGCCGTTGGTGCTGCCCTGCACGGTGAGCGTCTGGTTGCGGGCGCCCCAGCCGGTGGGCAGCCGCAGCACCAGCCGGTTGACGCTCGTGGCGGCGCCCAGGTCGGCCTGGATCCACTGCGGGAACGCGCTGTTCGGGCTCTCCCAGTAGGTGGCCGCGTTGCCGTCGTTGGCGTTGCCCGCCCCGTACACGTCGGAGTGGCCGCTCTCGGTCATCGCCTTGCCGAGCGCCAGGTTCGTCGACGAGCTGGCCGTGCCGTAGACCTCCAGCTCGGCGAGCTGCGCGGCGGTCCAGCCGGTGTTCGCGGTGATCACGACGCGCAGGTAGCGGGCGTTCGTGGCGGTGAAGCCGAGCGTCACCGCGTTGCCGGCGGCCGGGCTGAACGAGCGGGCGGCGGACGCGACGACCGTGGTGAAGCCGCTGCCGTCGGCGCTGGCCTGGACGGACAGCGTCTGGTTGCGCGCCTCCCAGGCGGCCGGGAGTTTGAGCACCACCTGGTCGACGGCGCGGCTGGTGCCGAGGTCGACCTGGGCCCACTGCGGCAGCGCGCCGCTGCTCTCCCAGTAACTGCCCTGGCTGCTGTCGGTGAGGTTGGCGGTGACGTAGGGACCGTTGACGCTGCTGGCGGTGGCGGTTCGGCCGGCGGCGAGGTTCGGGCCGCCGGCGGCGAGGGC
Organism: Micromonospora sp. WMMD975; assembly: GCF_029581215.1. NCBI lineage: Bacteria > Bacillati > Actinomycetota > Actinomycetes > Micromonosporales > Micromonosporaceae > Micromonospora > Micromonospora sp. WMMD975. Next base: position 2,128,846 of record NZ_CP120739.1, on the reverse strand, counting down.
CGGTGGGGCCGGCGCCGCGGTGACGGCCAGGCCGACCGCGGCGAGCACCGCGACCATTCTGGTACGGAGTCTGGACATGGTGGACGGACACCTTCTTCCCGGGGGAGGTGGAGAGGCGTTGACGGGGGTGGGGGGATGTGGTGGTACGGCGGGGACCCGGGTGGGTCCCCGCCGCGCCGGTCAGGAGGCGTAGACCTCGAACTCGGAGAGCTGGCCGGCCGGCCAGCCGGTGTTGCCGGTGAAGGTCAGCCGCACGAAGCGGCGGTCACCGGAGGGCAGCGCGATCGACACGCTGTTGCCGCCCGCCGGGTCGAACGTGTAGCCGGCCGCCGCCTTGAGCGTGGCGAACGACGAGCCGTCGGTGGAGCCGAGCACGGTCACCGTCTGGGTGCGGGTCTGCCAGGCCGCCGACGGTGGCAGCTTGAGCACCACCCGGGCCACCGGCCGGGCGCTGCCCAGGTCGACGGTCACCGACTGCGGGAAGGCGTTGTTGGCGCTCTCCCAGTAGGTGGTGGCGTTGCCGTCGACGGTGTTGCCGGCGCCGTACACGTCGGCGTGGCTGGTCTCCGCGACCGGGCGGCCGGCGGCCAGGTTCCCGGTCGGCGGCGCGGTGGTCGGCGGCGGGGTGGTGGTGGGCGGCGGGGTGGTCGTGCCGCCGCCGTACACCTCCAGCTCGGAGAGCTGGGCCGCCGGCCAGCCGGTGTTGCCGGTGACGGTGACCCGGACGTACCGGCGGGCGCCGGACGGCAGCGCGATCGACACGCTGTTGCCGGCCGCCGGGTCGAACACCCGGCCCGCCGACGCGGCGAGAGTCGAGAACATGGAGCCGTCGGTGGAGCCGAGCACGGACAGCGTCTCGGTGCGGCGTTCCCAGCCGGCCGGGAGCTTCAGCACCACCCGGTCGACCGTGCGCGACGCGCCGAGGTCGACGGTCAGCGACTGCGGGAACGCGCTGTTGGCGCTCTCCCAGTAGCTGGCCGCGTTGCCGTCGACCGCGTTGCCCGCGGCGTACACCTGGTTGACGCTCGTGGCGGTCGCCGGGCGTCCCTGGGCGAGGTTGCCGCCGGCCGGCGGCGGGGTGGTCGGGGGTGCGGTGGTCGGCGGGGTCGTGGTCGGCGGCGCGGTGGTCGGGGGCACGCTTGTCGGCGGCGGGCTGGACGGGCCGTTGCCCCACTGCGGCTGCGGCCACGGACCGCAGTACGGGGTGGCCGTGTACCAACCGGAGTTGCCGCTGCCCTGGGTGATCTGGAAGCCGCTGCCGACGCAGTTGTGCATCGGGTTGGCCTGGGCGATGTTCGTGGCCCGCACGTTCGTGAAGCTGACCTGGCTGGGCGCCTGCACCTGGAGCGCGTACGTGCCCGCGCCGTCGATCCGGACGTTGCTGAAGCTGATCCCGCTGGTCTGCCCCTCGATCCAGTGCAGCGCCGCGTAGGAGCTGTCCAGGATGTCGGTGTCGGTGACGTTGATCGCCGCGCCCTGGATCGGCTCGTTCAGCGCCGAGAACCAGATCGCGCCCACCCCGAAGTTCCAGTTGTAGTCGGAGTTGCCGTTGCGGATCAGCGTGTTGCGGGCGACCGTGATGGTGCCGGCCACCGCCGTCGGGCCGGTGACGCCGGGATAGCGGTTGGCCACGTGGATGCCGCCGCCGTTGGTCACCGAGTCGGCGGTCACGTTGTCCGCGATGGTGATGTTGCGCCCGCCGTACGTGACCAGGTGGTTCGCCAGGATCGTCACGCCGACCGTGTTGTGGGTGAACGAGTTGCCCACGTTCGGCATGCTCTGCGCCCACATGGCCAGGCCGTCGTCGCCGGTGTTGCGGACGAACGTGTTGGTGACCGTGGAGTTGGTGACCCCCCAGTGGAAGTTCACCCCGTCCGCGGTCTGGTCGAGGATCCGGCTGTTGCGGATGGTGAAGTTGTCCATCGGCCCGTCCATCCACGCGCCGACCTTGGTGTGCTGCAACCACAGGTTGTCCACCACCGAGTCGGTCATCGCGCCGCCGAGCGCGTTGACCTGGTCCTCGTCCACCCGTTCGCGGATGTCGCCGATGATGGCGAAGTCCCGCAGCGTCACGTTGCGGCTCGGCCCGCCGGCCTCGTGCGAGCGGATCTCACCGGAGTAGCCGCCGCCCGGCACGTACTTGCCGTAGATGCCGGCGGCGCGCTTGCGGTCGGTCGGGTGCCGGCCGCCGAGCACCGAATACCACGGCCCGGCGCCGCGCAGCGTCACGCCGTCGACCACCACGTGGTCCCAGAGCGTGAACGTGCCGGCCGGGATCCACACCGTCTTCCCCTGCGCCTTCCCGGCGTCCACCGCGGCCTGGAACTTCGCGGTCGAGTCGGTGGCGCCGGTCGGGTCCGCACCGAAGTCGGTGACCACGTCGAGCGCGCCGGACGGCTTGGCGATCGGCGACCCGACCAGCTCGAAGTCGGCCAGGTCGATGGTGAACGTGGGCGACTGCGCGGTCGACGACACCTGGAGCCGGATCTTCGTGCCGGCCGGATAGGTGGTGCCGAACATCGTCCGCGTCTCGTCGTAGAAGTGGTGCGGGTTGGTGTCGCCCGGGTTGTTGTTGAACGGGTACCCGCCGTAGAACCAGCCGTACCGGGAGGTCACCGGGACGGCCTTGACCAGCGTGCCGTTCGCGCGCAGGTCGATGCTGGCGTCGCGGCCGGTGCCGGCGGCGTTGTCCGGCAGGCTGTAGCGGAAGGTGACCGCGTTCGCCGGGGCGGCGAGCGTGAACTCGACGTACTCCCCGACCGCGTCGAGGGTGACCGCCTCCCGGCCGGACGCCTCCGACGGCAGCGTGCCGTAGCGCCGGTCCGGGCCGATCTTCGTGCCGTTGTGGGCGGCCTGCTCCGCCTCCTGCTCCCGGAACGGCACGGTGGCGCCGCGGCCGGAGATGTCGAACGGGGACAGCCCGGCGGCCTGCGCCGGGGTGGCGGTGGAGGTCAACGCCACGACGGTGAGTGTCGAGGCGGCGAGCGCGGCGGCGGCCAGGGCCGCCAGCCCGGTCCTGCGGTGGCGGTGGGTGGTGCGGTACTCGGCCATGCGGGGTGTGCTCCCTTTCATCGGTGGCCAGGTCCCCCGTGTGCGGCGGTGCGCTGCTCCTTTCTCCCCGGGCGCGGCGCGCCGGCGGCGGGACGGTGCCGCCGGCACGCCGCCGTCAGGCCGATCGGGTACGCAACCAGACGGCGGTGTCCGCTGGTAGCCGGTCGTCGTCGAGTGGTCCGCTCGCCAGCAGCAGCCGGTCGTACGCGGGCAGCGGCACGGCCTCGTCGCCGAGGTTGACCACGCAGGTGAGGCCGGGTTCGCGGGCGAACGCCAAGACCCGGTCGGGTGCGGGCAGCCAGGTCAACGCGCCGTCCCCGAGCGACGGTGAGGCCCGGCGCAGCGCCAGCGCCGCCCGGTACAGCTCCAGCATCGAGTGCGGGTCGCCGGCCTGGGCGCGGACCGTGCGGTCCTTCCAGTCCGCCGGCTGCGGCAGCCAGGGGGCGACTGTCGCGCCGTCCGGGCTGAACCCGAACGGCGGCGTGTCGCCCTGCCAGGGCAGCGGCACCCGGCACCCGTCGCGGCCCGGGTCGACCCGCCCGGAGCGTTCCCACATCGGGTCCTGCCGCAGCTCGTACGGGATGTCCTCGACCTCCCAGAGCCCCAGTTCCTCGCCCTGGTAGACGTAGGCGGCACCGGGCAGCGCCAGGGAGAGCAGCGCGGCGGCCCGGGCCCGGCGGGTGCCCAGTTCCAGGTCGGTGGGGATGCCCTCGCGCTTGGCCGCGAAGCTGAACGTGGTGTCGGCCCGGCCGTAGCGGGTGACGTGCCGGGTGACGTCGTGGTTCGACAGCACCCAGGTGGCCGGCGCGCCGACCGGCGCGTGCGCGGCGAGCGTGCCGTCGATGCTCTCCCGCAGCGCGACGGCGTCCCAGGCGCAGCCGAGGAAGTCGAAGTTGAACGCCGTGTGCAGCTCGTCCGGGCGCAGGTAGTTGGCGAACCGCTGCCGGTCCGGCAGCCACACCTCGCCGACCAGCGCCCGCTGGCCCGGGTAGCTGTCGGCGATCCGCCGCCAGGCGCGGTAGACGTCGTGCACGCCGTCCAGGTCGCGGAACGGGTGCGGCCGGTCCGGGTGGACCTCGGGCAGCGTGCCGTCCTTGACCAGCAGGCCGGCCGAGTCGATCCGGATGCCGTCCACCCCGCGGTCGAACCAGAACCGCAGGATGTCCTCGAACTCGGCGCGGACCCGGGGGTGGTCCCAGTTGAAGTCCGGTTGCTGCGGGGCGAACAGGTGCAGGTACCAGTCGCCGGGGGTGCCGTCCGGGTCGGTGGTGCGGGTCCAGGTGGGGCCGCCGAACTCGCCGGTCCAGTCGGTGGGCGGGAGGTCGCCACCGGGGCCGCGCCCGGCGCGGAACCAGAACAGCTCCCGTTCCGGCGCGTCCGGGCCGCCGGCAAGCGCGGCCCGGAACCACGGGTGCGCGTCCGAGCAGTGGTTGGGCACCACGTCGACGATGGTCCGGATGCCGAGCGCGTGCGCCTCGGTGATCAGCGCCTCCACCTCGCCGAGGGTGCCGAAGACCGGGTCGATGTCGCGGTAGTCGGACACGTCGTAGCCGGCGTCGGCCATCGGCGAGGGATACCAGGGGCTGTACCAGATCGCGTCGACGCCGAGCGCCGCGAGGTGGTCCAGGCGGGACCGGATGCCGGCGACGTCGCCGATCCCGTCGCCGTTGCCGTCGGCGAAGCTACGCGGGTAGACCTGGTAGATCACCGCTGAGCGCCACCACGGGCTGCTGTCGACCATGGACACGGTCACCTGCTTTCTGCGGATCGGTTCTGCTGCGACGGGACTCGCGGCGGGCTGCGGGCGGCGGCGCCCGGTCAGCCCTTGAGGCCGCCGGTGGTCAGGCCGGACATGATGTTCCGTTGGAAGATCAGGAACAGCACGACGGTGGGGATCGCGGCGATCACCGAGGCGGCGATCACCACGTTCATCGGGGTGCCGCCGGCGAAGGCGTAGATGCCCACGCTCACCGTGCGCGTCTCCGGCGACGGCATGACCAGCTTCGGCCAGAGGAAGTCCTTCCAGACCGCCGTCACCGCGAAGATCGCGACCACACCGAGGATCGGGCGGGACATCGGCAGCACGATCGACCAGAGCGTGCGCAGCGGCGACGCGCCGTCCATCACCGCGGCCGACATCAGGTCCTCCGGGATCGAGTCGAAGAACCGCTTCAGCAGGAAGATGTTGAACGCGTTGGCCACCAGCGGCAACCAGATCGCGAACGGCGAGTCGAGCAGGTTGACGTGCACGATCGGCAGGTCGATCACGGTCACGTACTGCGGCACGATCAGCACCATCGCCGGGATCATCAGCGTCGCCAGCATCATGCCGAGGATCAGCCCGCCGAGCACCGGGCGCAGCTTCGACAGCGCGTACGCCGCCGCGGTGTCGAACACCAACTGGAACAGCACCGCGCCGGTGGCGTAGTAGAACGTGTTGAACAGCAGCTTCGCCAGGTCGAGGTTGGTCCAGGCGTCCACGTAGTTCTGCGGCTGCGGGTCGCGCGGAAACAGCGACGGTGGGGTCTGCGCGATCTCCTGGCCGCTCTTGAGCGCGCCGGTGACCATCCAGTAGAGCGGGCCGAGGAAGACGAGCGTGAAGACCGCCACGACGACGGCGAGCACGGCCCAGTAGAGGACCCGGCCGCGACCGCGCCGCAGTTGGGCCGGGGAAATCAGGGTACGGGTGGTGAGGTCGGCTGCCATGTCCTAGTCCTGCCTCGCGGTCAGTCGCACGTAGACGGCGGAGAACCCGGCCAGCACCACCAGCATGATCACGCCGAGCGCGGCGGCGCCGTTGAGGTCGTTCTGGAAGAACCCGTGCTGATAGATCAGGTACGCCACCGAGGTCGCCGAGTCCTGCGTGCCGGCGCCGTTGGCGAGGATCAGCGGCTCGATGAAGAGCTGCATGGTGGCGACGATCTGGAGCATCGCCAGCAGCGCCAGGATCAGCCGGGTCTGCGGGATCGTCACGTGCACGATCCGCCGCCACACGCCGGCGCCGTCGATCTCGGCCGCCTCGTACAGCTCGCCGGGGATGTTCTGCAACGCGGCGAGATAGATCAGCACCGCGCCGCCCATGTTCATCCAGGTCGACGCCAGCACCATCGCCGGCATCGTCATGGTCGGCGACTGCATCCACTCCGACGTGGGCAGGCCGAGCGCGGTGAGGACGGCGTTGAACAGCCCCGCCTCGCTCGGGTCGTACGCGTAGAACTTGAACAGGAACAGCGCGGACGCCGGCGGCAGCATCACCGGCAGGTAGACGAGCACCCGCAGGTAGCCCTTGGCGTGGCGCAGCTCGTTGAGCAGGATCGCCACGAAGAACGGCACCGCGTAGCCGAGCACGAGCGCCAGGACGGTGAAGACGAACGTGTTCTTCCAGGCGGTCCAGAAGCTCGGATCGGCCACGATCCGGGCGTAGTTGTCCCAGCCCACCCAGGTGGTCTCGCCGCGTCGGGTGCGCTGGAAGCTCATCACCACGCCGCGGACCATCGGATACCAGGAGAAGACGGCGAAGCACGCGACCGCGCCGATGAGGAACGTGTGCCCGGTGAGGTTGTCGCGTACCTTCCGACCGAGGCCGGCGCGGCGCGCGGCGGAACGCCGCGGCGGCGGGGCGGAACGGCTCGACCGGCGGGTGACACCCGGGGCGGTGGTGAGCGCCAAGGCAACTCCTGCGGTGCTCGGGGTGTGGGGGCCGGGCGCGCCGGCCCCCACACCTGTCGGTTCAGCTCTCGGCGGCCAGCAACTGGTTGACCTTGTCCTCGGCGGTCTTGAGCAGCGCGTCGACGTTCGCGTTCGGGTTCGTCAGCACCCCGGACATCGCGCCGTCGAGCACCGCGTAGATGGCCTGGGCGTTGCGCGGCTCCCCCTTGATCGGCACCGGGTTCGCCTCGAAGACGGCGAAGTTGGTGGTGTCGACGTTGGCGTTGGCCTTGCGCAGGTCGAGTTCCTGCTTCTGCGCGTCGCTACCGTTGGTGAACAGCAGCGGCTGGGGCAGGCCCACCGGGTAGTTCTGCGGCTTGGCCCGCGCGTAGTCGAACTGGCCCTTGCCCGGGGTGAGCTTCTGGTAGGCGATCCACTTCAGACCGGCCTTGACCTGCTCCGGGCTCAGGCCCTTCTTGAAGAAGTAGCCCTCGCCGCCGCCGAGCGTCGCCTTCGCCGGCCCGTCCTGGCCGGGCAGCGGGCCCATCGCCCAGTCCTGGTACTTGCCCTGGAACTGGCTGACGATCGCCTGGGTGGCGTCCGGCGCGCCGATGAACATGCCGACCTTGCCCGCGCCGGCGTTCGTGAGCAGGTCGCCCCACTGGAGCAACTGCCGGCTGCCCATGCTGTTGTCGCCGTACCGCATGTCCTTGAGGTTCTGCAGGACCTGCTTGCCGGCGGCGTTGTTGAAGTCGGCCTTCTTGCCGTCGGCGGTGAGCACCTGGCCGCCCTGCGAGTAGAGCAGCGAGGTGAAGTGCCAGCCGCCGGTGTTGCCGGCGCTGTACTCGGAGTAGCCGGCGACGCCGCCGCCGAGCGCGGAGATCTTCTTGGCCGCGGCACGCACCTCGGGCCACGTCTTCGGCGGGTTGTTCACGTCGAGCCCGGCGCGCTGGAACAGCGCCTTGTTGTAGATCAGGCCCATCGAGTAGTTCTTCACCGGTACGCCGTAGAGCTTGCCGGAGTCGGTGAAGACCTCCTTGAGCGCCGGGTCGACGCTGTCCCAGGTGGGGATCGTGTCCTTGGTGGCGTACTCGGTGATGTCCATGGCCTGGCCGGAGTCCAGCACCTGCTGAAGGTCGGTCATGTAGCCGTAGAACACGTCGGTGACGGTGCCGCCGGCGAGGCGGGCGGTGAAGTCCGGCGGGTTGTTGCACTGCTCGCCGACGCTGACGCTCTTCACCACGATCGTCGGGTTCTGCCGCTGGAACTCGGCGACGTCGTCGTTCCAGTTCTGGAGTAGCTCCTTCTGCGCGCCGACCGGCTGGCAGTCGACCGTGATGGTGACCTTGCCGCCGGCGTCGCCGGAGTCGTCGCTCTTCGTGGAGCAGGCCGCGAGGCTGAGCCCGAGGCCGGCCGCGAGCGCCGCCGCCGCGACCTTCCGGTACTGCGGTACGGACATGCTGTCCATCCCTTCGGGAACTGATGTATCGGTGACTTCCACTGAGGTGCGGGACCGCTGTGAGTGGAGTCAATGTAGCGACGTCGACTCTTTACAGCAAGGTGTCGACTGGATGACGAAAGAACACGACTTTGCAACGGCTGGTCGCGACCGAGGCGATTCCCGGCACGCGAACGGCCGCCGACCGCGGGTGCGGTCGACGGCCGTTCGGATGGTGTCGTGCGGGCTGGGCAGGAGCGGAACGGGATGCCGGGGTGACGAAGGGGTCAGGCGCGGGGGGCGGGGGCGGTGGAGCCGCGTACCACCAGCTCGGGCTCGAAGAGCAGCTCGTCGTGCAGCACGCCGGCCCCCTCGATCTGGGTGACCAGCAGGTCCACCGCCGCCTGGCCCATCGTCTCGATCGGCTGCCGCACCGTGGTCAGCGGCGGGTCGGTGCAGGTCATGAACGCCGAGTCGTCGAAGCCCACCACCGACACGTCGGCCGGCACCGCGCGCCCGAGCCGGCGTGCCGCCCGGATGCTGCCGAGCGCCAGCACGTCGCTGGCGCAGACGATGCCGGTCACGCCGCGTTCGATCAGCTTGGTCGCCGCGACCCGGGCCCCCTCCATGGAGAAGCTGGAACGCTCGACGTAACTGGGGTCCTCGCCCCACTCGTCTATCCGGACCATGGCGTCCAGCTTGCGCCGGGAGGGCACATGGTCCTCCGGGCCGAGCACCATGCCGATCACCTCGTGCCCGAGCGACCGCAGGTGCCCGTACGCCTGCTCGACCGCGACCGCGTCGTCGGTGGACACCCGGGGGAAGCTCAGGTCCTCGACGCCGGCGTTCACCAGCACCACGGGCAGGCCCCGGTCGATCAGGCGCCGGTAGTGCTCGTGCGAGGCGTCGGCGAGCGCGTACGAGCCACCGGCGAAGATGACGCCGCTGACCTGGTGGTCCAGCAGCATCTCCACGTAGCCGGACTCGGGCACGCCGCCGATGGTGCGGGCGCAGAGCGCCGGGGTGAAGCCGCGTTGGGCGAGGGAGCCGGTGACCACCTCGGCCAGCGCCGGGAAGATCGGGTTCTGCAACTCCGGCAGGACCAGGCCGACCAGCCGCGCGCGTTCTCCGCGCAGCTTGGTCGGGCGCTCGTAGCCGAGCACGTCGAGCGCGGTCAGCACGGCCGTCCTGGTCGCCTCGGACACGCCGCCCCGGCCGTTGAGCACCCGGCTCACGGTCGCCTCGCTGACGCCCGCCTTGCGAGCCACCTCCGTCAGTCGTTTCGTCACGGCGTCAATCCTACGTCGGATTCTTGCAAGAAATGAACAGCAGTCCTGCCGTGTTTCGCCCCAGACTCGGCGAAAGATCCGAGCATCTAGATGCTTGAAATGCGACAGAACTAAGGAATAACATGGCCGCCACCGTCCCTCCCCTGAGAAAGTGGGTGCTCCGATGCAGCGGAGCGTTCCCGGCCCGGCGGGCCGTCCGTCCGTGCCCAAGATTCTCGCCGCCGCGGCCACCGCGATCGCCCTGGTCGTACCGTCCGGGGCCGCCGGCGCGTCGCCCGTCCCGGGCGGCCCACCGACCGCGACGACCCGCGCCGCCCTCGACCCGGCGCTTGTCGCCGGACGCGGCGCCACCGTCGACCACGTCGAACAGGAGGCCGAGCACGCCCGGACCACCGGCACGGTCATCGGCCCGGACCGGTCCGCGTACACGCTCGCCGGCGAGGCGTCCGGCCGCCGCGCCGTGCGCCTGCTTCCCGGCCAGTACGTCGAGTTCACGTTGCCCCGGGCCACCAACGCGCTGACCGTGCGCTACAGCATCCCGGACGCGCCGGGCGGGGGTGGGATCACCGCGCCGCTGCGGGTCGCCGTCGGGCGGACACCCGCGCGCACCATGACGCTCACCTCGCAGTACGCCTGGCTCTACAACCAGTACCCGTTCACCAACGACCCGGACGCCGACCTGCTGCACCCCGACTGGTGGATCACCGAGTGCGCCTGCGTGCCGGCGGCCACCACCCCCACGCCTGTCATCACCAAGCCGTTCCGACCGCACCACTTCTACGACGAGCAGCGGCTGCTGCTCGGCCGTACCCATCGGGCCGGCGAGGTGGTCCGGCTGACCGCGCCCACCGGCACGGCCGCCGCCTGGACCGTGATCGACCTGCTCGACGCGCACCTGGTCGCCCCGCCCCGGGTGCTCCCCCGCGCGGTGAACGTGCTGACCTTCGGCGCTGACCCGACCGGCCGGCGGGAGTCCGCCGGGGCGTTCGACCGGGCCGTCGCGTACGCCCGCCGGGTGCACCGACCGCTGTACCTGCCGCCGGGCACCTACCAGGTCAACCGGCACATCGTGGTGGACGACGTGACCATCACCGGCGCCGGCAGCTGGTACACGGTGGTGAAGGGACGCGAGGTCGCCCTCGACACCCCGGCGCCCGACGGCTCCCGGCACACGGGCGTCGGCTTCTACGGCCGCGACGCCGCCGACGGTGGCAGTCGGAACGTGCACCTCTCCGGCTTCGCGATCGAGGGCGACGTCCGTGAGCGGATCGACACCGACCAGGTCAACGGCGTGGGCGGGGCGCTCAACCACAGCACCGTCGACGGGCTCTACCTGCACCACACCAAGGTCGGCATGTGGTTCGACGGGCCGATGACCGGCCTGCGGGTCACGAACACCGTCATCGCCGACCAGATCGCCGACGGGGTCAACTTCCACACCGGCGTCACGCACTCGTCGGTCACCAACTCGGTGGTCCGCAACAGCGGCGACGACGCGCTGGCCATGTGGTCGGAGGGGACGGCGAACGCCGCGAACACGTTCGCGTACAACACCGTGCAGTCGCCGGTGCTGGCAAACGGCATCGCGCTCTACGGCGGCGCCGACCTGACCGTCGCGCACAACCTGATCGCCGATCCGGTACGCGAGGGCAGCGCCATCCACGTCGGCTCCCGCTTCGGCGCGGAACCGTTCACCGGCCGGGTGCGGATCACCGGAAACACCACGGTACGGGCCGGCACCTACGACCTGAACTGGAACATCGGCCTGGGCGCGATCTGGTTCTACGCGCTGGACCGCAGCATCGACGCCGACATCCGGGTCACCGGCGACACCTATCTGGACAGCACCTACAACGCGATCATGCTGGTCAGCGACTGGCCGGTGAAGGACAGCGTACGGATCGACAACGTGGCGTTCCGCGACATCCGGGTCGACGGCACGGGCACCTCGGTGGTGAGCGCCCGGACCGCCGGCGGGGCGAGCTTCGCCGACGTCGACGCGCGCCACGTGGGCGCGGTCGGGGTGAACAACTGCGGCTCGTTCCACTTCACCCCCGCCGGGTCGGAGTTCGCCCTGACCGATCTCGGTGGGAACGACGGCGGTTGGCTCGCGCCGTGGCTGCTGCCGAACACCATCACCTGCGACGACCGCCCGGCAGTGGTGCCGCCCCCACCGCCGGCGACCTGGTGACCCGAACACGGTCCGGGGCGGCGGCCGGGTGACCGGGCGCGGTCCGGGGCGGCGGCCGGGTGACCGGGCGCGGCCCGAGGTGCGGGCGGCATGATCAACACCATCTCGGCGATGTGGCGGTATCAACGGCCGGCTGATGCCGCCACATCGGCGAACTGGCGGGGTGCCAGGCACCCGCCAGGCAGGTGGTGGAACGACGCGACCGCCACTGGCGCCGTTGCCGGTGGCGGTCGGTCGTGGTGCGGTCAGAAGTGTTAAGAAGGGGCCCCGCCTATACCAAGGGCGTTAAGAGGGGCCCCCTCCTTACCTCTCAGGCCTCGGTGAGCTGGCCGCGCAGCTTGGTCAGGGCGCGGGCGAGCAGCCGGGACACGTGCATCTGGGAGACACCGACGCGGGCGGCGATCTCGCTCTGGGTCAGGTTGCCGTAGAAGCGGAGCGTGAGGATCTTCTGCTCCCGCTCGTCGAGCGTGGCCAGCGCCGGGCCGAGCGAGGCGCGCAGTTCGGCCAGCTCGTACTCGTTGTCCTCGCTGCCGAGGGTGTCGCCCAGCTCGGTGGCGCTCTCGCCGTCACCGATCGGGGTCGAGAGCGAGACCGCGTTGTAGGCGCGGGCACCCTCCAGGCCCTCCAGCACCTCTTCCTCGGTGACGTCGAGGTGGGTGGCGATGTCGGCGACGGTCGGCGCCCGGTTGAGGGTCTGGGTCAGCGAGCTGTTCGCCTCGGAGATGCGCAGCCGCAGCTCCTGGAGACGACGCGGCACCCGGATGTTCCAGGTGCGGTCGCGGAAGTGCCGCTTGATCTCACCGAGGATGGTGGGGATCGCGAAGCCGGCGAAGTCGACCCCGCGGGAGGCGTCGAACCGGTCCACCGCCTTGATCAGGCCGAGCGCCGCCGTCTGCGCGAGGTCACCGGCCGGCTCGCCGCGACCGCTGTAGCGGGCGGCCAGGTGGTTGGCCAGCGGCAGCCACGCCTCGATGACCTGGTTACGCAGGGCCGCCCGGCGCGGGTGACCGGCCGGCAGCTCGGCCAGCGCCGCGATGAGTTCGCTGGCGCGGCTCTCCTCACCGGTCTGCGGCGCGCGGTGCACCTCGGTGACGGACGGTGCCATGGTCATCGTGGTCATGCTGCCCTTCCTGTCCTAGAAGAACGGGTGGTCTCCCACACCGGTCGTGCCAGCCACACTAGACCAAAGGTCACCGTCAAATCAACCGAACGGACGATGGATATCTAATGTCATTTCGGACATACGGTCAGCGATGCAGGAGTGGGCGGTAGTCGGCGGCGGTGAACGGCAGCGACGAGACGCTGCCGTCGGCGCGGGGCACCTCCAACGGCTGCCCGTCCCGGCGGAACGCGACGCTGTCCACGTCCGGCCGCTGGGTGAGGCTGCACACGATCTGCCCGAACGCGAACACCTCGTCGCTGCGGCCGGTCTCCTCGCCGGCCTGGCGCACCTCGACCGTGGCGACGGCGCCGGTCAGGGTGGCGCCGGCCACCGCCACCGTGCCCGGCAACGCGGTGGCCAGCCCGTTCCGGCGTTCCGCGCCGTTCGGCCCGGCCAGCAGGTGCTGGAGGTGGGCGTCCACCCCCGGCAGGCCGTCCGCCCGGCGGTTGACCACCACCAGTCCGTCGTCGCGCACGAAGCAGAACGGCTCGTCGACCCGCCCGGCCGGGGCGGTGGTCGTGGTGCCCGACGGCGTCGGGAACCGGCCCGACGGCTCGCGTACCAGCCTGGGCTCGTCGTCGACCGGCACGCCGCAGCCGGCGAGCAGCACGACCGCGAGCACCGTCGGGACCACCAACCGGCGCCGGGCAGCCGGACCCGCACCCCGCCGACCGGGCCACGAACCACCCACCGCCGCCCGACCCGGACCCCGCCACCCGATCATCGGACCGCCCCCGGCAACTCGACCCGGAACCGGGCGCCCCGGGCCCGGTCGAGCACGGCGGCCGTCCCGCCGTGCGCCGCGGCGTGCTGGGCCACCAGGGCAAGCCCGAGGCCGGTGCCGTCGGTGCCGGCCCGGGCGTGGGCGGCGCGTCCCCGGACGAACCGGTCGAAGATCGCCTCCCGGTCCGCCGGCGGCACACCAGGCCCGTCGTCGTCGACCTCCAGCACGCCCACGCCGTCCTCCGCGTCGAGGCGGACGGCGACCGGACCGCCGCCGTAGCGCTCGGCGTTCTCCAGCAGGTTCAGCAGCACCTGCGCGAACCGGCGGCGGTCGACCCACCACCGGTCCGGGACGCCGTCGGTGACCGTGACCAGGCTTTCCGGCAGTGACCGTTCCCGGCAGGCGGCGCGCGCCAGCTCGGCCACGTCGACGGTCTGCCGGTGCGCGGGCTGCTCGGTGCGGGCGAGTTGGATCAGGTCGTCGACCAGCCGCTGGAACCGGGCCACCTCGTCGGCGACCAGACCGGCCGCGGTGGCGGTGCGCTCGTCCTGGTGCTCCTTGCGGCGGGTCAGCACGCTTGCCGCCGCGGCGAGGGTCTGCAGCGGTGAGCGCAGCTCGTGGCTCACGTCGGCGGCGAAGCGCCGGTCCCGGTCGATCCGCTGCACCAGCTTGTCGACCATCGCGTTGAACGAGGTGGACAGGCGGGTGAGGTCCGGGTCGGTGGTCGGGTCGAGCCGGGTGGCGAAGTCGCCGGCCGCGATCCGCTCGGCGGCGTCGGCGACGGCGGTGAGCGGTCGGAGGCTGTTGCGGGTGGCGTACCAGCCGAGTGCCGCGCCCGCGCCGGCGATCATGATGGCGACCGCGGTCAGTGCCAGCCCGACCACCTGGAACGTGTCCTCCACCTCCCGCAGCGAGGTCAGCTCGTAGTAGCCCAGCTCACCCTGCAACGGCACGCCGACGAGCAGCGTCGGCTGGCCGTCCAGGCGGATCCGCTGCACGGCGGGCCGCCCGTCGGCGACCACCCGTTGCAACTCCACCGGCACCGAGCCGGCTCCCACGTCGGCGGTGCGGGCGTACCAGCCGGTGCGCAGGTGCAGCAGCGGACGACGGGCGCTGCCGGTGTCGAGCGAACGCAGCACCGCCACCACGTCCGGGGTGCCGGTGTCCAGGCCGGAACGCACCACCGCCGCGTCGTAGTACGCCGCCCGGACCGCGGCGCGCTCGCGCTCGTCGAGCAGCGAGCGCCGGGTCAGGTCGTACGAGAAGAGGGCCATCAGCGCGGCCAGCAGCAGGGCGCCGACGGCGAACGCCGCGGTGACCCTGGCGCGCAGTCCGGGTCGGCTCATCGTTGCAGCTTGTAGCCGAGGCCCCGGAGTGTGACCAGGTGGCGGGGGTTGGCCGGATCCGGCTCGATCTTCTGCCGCAGGCGGCCGACGTGCACGTCCACCAGCCGCTCGTCGCCGGTCTCGTAGCCCCAGACGCGGCTGAGCAACTGTTGGCGGGAGAGCACCCGCCCGGCGTGCTCGGCCAGCTCGCAGAGCAGCCGGAACTCGGTCCGGGTCACCGGCACCGGCCGCCCGGAGCGGCGGACCTCGCCGGCCTCCGGGCTGATCTCCAGGTCGCCGAAGAACTGGGCCGGCGCCGGTCCGGCCACGGTCCGGGCCCGCCGGCGCAGGGCGCGCAACCGGGCCGACAGCTCCTTGATCGCGACCGGCTTGACCACGTAGTCGTCGGCGCCGGCCTCCAGCGCGGCGACGATGTCGTGGGTGTCGTCGCGGGCGCTGATCACCACGACCGGGACGTCGTCGTCGCGGCGCAACTGGCGGATGCAGTCGAAGCCGTCGATTCCCGGCAGCATCAGGTCGACAAGCACGTAGTCGGCCGGGCTCTCCCGCTGCCGGCGCAGCCCCTCCTCCGCGGTGGCCGCCCCGGCGGCGGTGTAGCCCTCCTCCTCCAGGGCGAGCTGCAACGCGAGTCGGATACGGTCGTCGTCCTCGATCACCAGTACGGCCGTCATATGGGCATCATGACCGGCCGACCACGGGTCGCCCAATCGCGTCGGCCGTTCACGACTTTTGTCACCGAACCGTCATCCAACCGTCCGGTGACCTCCAAGATCGCTGACCAGAGTGGGACGGACACCGGAACCCCGTCACGGAAGCGACCTGATGACCGTCTCCCTGCCGTCCGCCTCGCCGGAGTCCGCCGTGCCGCACGTGCGGGTGGAGATCACCGACGAGCTGGACCTGGCCGGTCTCCCCGAGGTGGCGCACGTGCTGGACCGGGTCCTCGCGCTGCAGCCGGGCGAGATCACGATCGACCTCGCCCGGTGTCGTCACCTGGACGCCGCCGCCATCGCGCTGCTGCTGGACGTCCGCCGCCGGCTGGCCCGCCGGGACGGAACCCTCACCCTCAGCAACCCGCATCCCCGGATCCGGCGCATCCTCGCCACCGGCGGACTGGGCGCGGCCGTAACCGTCGTCGACACGCCGGTTCCGGCCGTACGCGGCCGGGCCCGGGTCCGGTCCCAGCCGCGCTGAGGAGGAGTGGTGACCACCAGCACGCTCGTCGGAGCACTCGTCGTCGGTCTCGTGGTCGGCGGCGTGGGCCGTCTCGCCGTCCCCGGACGCAAGGCCGTCCCGGTCTGGTTGACACTCGCGCTCGGGGTGGCCGCCGCGCTGCTCGGGGCGATCGTGACCGGGCTCGTCGACCGGCGGCCCGACGGCTCGATGCTGCTGCCGCTGCTGGTGCAGGCCGGTTTCGCCGCCGTGGCGGTCATCCTGGCGGTGCTGGCCGCCGGACGGTCGGCGGCGGACCGGCAGGCGCCCTCCGACCCGGGCGCGCGGCGGAAGGAGGAGGTGTGACGGTCGTACCGGCGGAACACCTGATGATGCTGATCTGCGACGGCTGCGGCGACAGCGTCACCGGCGCGGGCACCACGCTGCCGGACGCCGAGGTGGTGTGGACGCTTGTCTTCGAACACGACTGGGTCGGCTCGCCGTTCGCCTCCGGCCCGCACCACTGCCCCCGGTGCAGCGCCCGCGCGGCCGTCGCCGACGACGGCCTCGGCGCCGACGACCTGGAGCAGGTCACCGGACCGCGGACCGCCCCCGAGGGCGACTCCGCGGAGGGGGTACGCCGGGCGCTCGCCGACCGGATCGTCCGCGACGACCGGGTGCTCGTCGACCTCGCCGGGATCGAGGTGATCGACTCCGTCGGCCTCGGCCTGCTGGTGCGGGCGCACCAGGACACCCGGCGCGACGGCCGGGAGCTGTGCCTGGTGGCCCCGTCCCGGTTCGTGCTCACCGTGTTGCACACCATGCGGCTCGACGGCGTCTTCGCCGTGGTCGACGATCCCGCCCCGACGTCGGGCGCCGCACCCGGTCGGCGCGCATGACCGAAGAAGAAGGAGCCCTCCCCGCGATGATGCCCTGGCCGTACCCCGAGTTTCCGTTCCCCGGCGACGGGCCGGAGCCCGACGGCGCGGACGTGCGGCTCACGTCCCTGGTCGCCCAGCGGCTGAGCGCCGACTGGACCACCCGGCGGCAGCAGATCACCGTCACCGTGCAGAACCGGGTGGTCATCCTCGCCGGCCTGGTCGCGGATCCGGAGACGCGCCGGGTCGCCGCCGAGCTGGCGTGGGACGTGCCGGGGGTGTTCGACGTCTGCAACGCGCTGCGGCTCTACGGCGGGCGCCGTACCCGGCGCTGATCCGCCGGGGTGCTGGTTGCACGTATCGGTATCCGCCTCTACCCTCGGCGTGGGAGCGCTCCCCCGGCCGCCACGTCGGGCTTTCCGGGCAGGTTCACGACGGGCAACGTCCGATTCATCATCCACCAGATGGGACCTTCCCGCATGTCCTCGATACCCCGGCCGTCCCGGCGGCACCTGCTCGTCGGCGGCGCCGTCGGCGCGCTCGCCCTCGCGACCACGGCCGCCCTGCCGTTGACGAACGCGATGGCGGCGACCGGCTGCGCCGTCACCTACACCACCAACTCCTGGCAGGGTGGCTTCACCGCCAATGTGACGGTCAAGAACCTCGGCGACCCGGTGAGCAACTGGACGCTGGGCTTCACCTTCCCCGACGGTGGCCAACGGGTGGTGCAGGGCTGGTCGGCCACGTGGCAGCAGAGCGGCTCCGCGGTCACCGCGCGCAACGTGGACTACAACGGCTCCCTCGGCACCGGCGCCAGCACCAGCATCGGCTTCAACGGCTCCTGGACCGGGTCGAACCCGGACCCGACCTCGTTCACGCTCAACGGCGCGGTCTGCACCGGCGGCGTCACCACGCCGCCGACGAGCACGCCGCCCACCACCACTCCCCCGACGACCACGCCCCCGCCGCCGACCGGCACCACGCCGGTGGCGATCAACGGACAGTTGCGGGTCTGCGGGGTCAACCTCTGCAACCAGTACGGCCGGCCGATCCAGCTGCGCGGGATGAGCACGCACGGGTTGCAGTGGTTCGCCAACTGCTACACCGACACCTCGCTCACCGCGCTCGCCGACGAGTGGCAGGCCGACCTGCTGCGCATCTCGATGTACGTGCAGGAGAAGGGCTACGAGACCAACCCGGCCGCCTTCACCAACCAGGTGAACACGCTCGTCGACAAGGCCGAGGCCCGGGGCATGTACGCGCTGATCGACTTCCACACGCTGACCCCCGGCGACCCGATGTACAACCTGGACCGGGCCAAGACGTTCTTCGCCAACGTGGCGTCGCGCAACGCCGCCAAGAAGAACGTGATCTACGAGATCACCAACGAGCCCAACGGGGTGAGCTGGTCGACCATCCGCAGCTACGCCGAGCAGGTCATCCCGGTGATCCGGGCCAACGACCCGGACGCCGTGGTCATCGTCGGCACCCGGGGCTGGTCCTCGCTCGGCGTGTCCGACGGCGGCAACTCGGACGAGGTCGTCAACAACCCGGTGCGGGCCGAGAACATCATGTACACGTTCCACTTCTACGCCGCGTCGCACAAGGACAACTACCGCAACGAGGTGCAGCGTGCGGCCTCCCGGCTCCCGCTGTTCGTCACCGAGTTCGGCACGGTGACCTACACCGGTGACGGCGCGGTCGACACGGCCAGCAGCAACGCCTGGCTCGACCTGCTCGACCGGTTGAAGATCAGCTACGCGAACTGGACGTTCTCGGACGCGGCCGAGGGCAGCGCGGCGCTGCGGCCGGGCACCTGCGCGGCCGGCAACTTCTCCGGCACGTCGATGCTCACCGAGTCCGGCGCGTACATGCGTAACCGGATCCGTACCCCGGACAACTTCCCCACCTCCTGACCGGGCGGCCGGCGGCGGCCCTTCCCCCCTCGGGTCGCCGCCGGCCCGCCCTCCCCGAAGGAGGGGCCCCTTTTTAACCGACGTCTGTTAAAAAGGGGCCCCTCCTCACCTCTGTCAGGGGTAGCTCACCACGTTCACCGGCACCGTGTTCGTGCCCTGCGCGGTGGCGCCGGTGTCGTTGATGACGTGGGTGATCGACCCGTTGCCGCCAAGCGACACGGTGAGCAGGTCGTGGAACCGTACGCCGGCCCGGGTAGGCGCCTCGAAGCTGTGGTAGGCCGCGATGCTCGGATCGACGTTGAAGTAGCAGTAGCTGCCCATCCCCCAGCCCTCGAACGAGGTGACCGCGTCCGCGACCTTGAACGCCGCGTAGCCGACCCGGGAGCCGTTCATCCACGCCGCTGCGTTCGGCGGGTCGTACGGCAGCTCGTTCTGGAAGAAGATGGTCCGCCCGTTCTCGCCGTTCCAGATCACCTCGTGTTTCTGGTAGTGCTCGACGAAGAGCCCGAGCGCGGTGACCCGGTCGCCGTTGACGATCAGGCCGGTGTCGGCGGTGTTCACGGTCCAGCCGATGCCGGTGCCGTGGTCGCCCCGCCAGGCCCAGATGTGGTCGATCAGCGCGTCGTCCTGGTTGACCACCAGGCTGGTGGTGGCCTTCCCGGCGTGCGCGCCGCCGATGCGGAAGAAGACGTCCTGCACGGAGGTGGGGTTGGTGGCGTGACTCGCGGTCGAGCCGGCCGGGCCGACCTGCAACAGCACCGGCGAGTTGACCGCACCGGCGTCGAACAGCAGCCCGGCGAGGCGGACCCCGTCGACGTCGGCGACGGTCATCGGCACCACGCCGTTCTGCGGCACCAGCGTCGGGTAGCCGACGCCGAGCACCACCGTGCCGGCCCGGTTGACCGCGATGGTCTGGTCGACGGTGTAGACGCCCGGGGTGAAGAGCAGGTTCAGTCCCTGGGCCAGCGCGCTGTTGATGGTGGCGGCCGAGTCGCCGGGCTTCGCCACGTAGAACTGGCTCAGCGGGATCGACGTGCCCGGGGTGGAGCCGCCCAGCCAGGACGCCCCGCTGGCGTTGGTCCGGGTGGACGGCACGAAGACCTGGTAGGCGCCGGCGTTGTCGAGGTAGAGGTAGGGCACGTCGCGGCTGACCGGGGTCTGCGCGAGCGTGGTGTACGGCGGGTTCGGGAAGCTGGTGGCGGGCGCGCCCACCACCCCGGAGTTGGTGACGTTCCAGACCGCGTTGAGGTAGCCGCCCACGTTGCTGTCCCGGGTGTACCACTGCTGCTGCGAGTACGGCTGGACCACGCCGGTCACCCGGCTGTCGGCGATGTAGCCGCCGCTGGCCCAGCCGTAGCCGTTCGGGGCCAGGTTGAGGTCACCCTGGATGTCCATCCGGCGGAACGGCGCGGCCTGCGACACCGCCCAGCGGGTGAACCCAGCGGACGGGAAGACCTGCATGTTCGACGCCGAGCGCCAGAAGTTCTGGGTGGCGTTGCCGCCGAACCAGCCGGCGTCGACCGTGACGTCGCCGTGGATGCGCACGTCGCCGGGGTTCCGGCCGAGTCCCATGATCGAGGTGTAGAAGCCGATCTGCGCGTTGATGCCGGAGTAGTCGCCCGGCTTGAACATCAGCGCGTACCGCTGGGTGCCGAACTGGTTCGACTCCTGGGTGCGGAAGACGGCGTCGAGTTGGGCCTGGATGCTGGCGGCGGACATCGACGGGTCGAACGTGATGACGTTGGGTCCGAGCGACCCGCCGCCGGGCACGGTGCCGCCGCCTGTGGTGTTGACGGCGACCTCCCACAGTGAGTAGCCGTATCCGGTGGCCCGCACGGTGCCGTACACCCGCAGGTAGCGGCCGGAGCCGTTGACGGTGAGCGCGTCGGTCCCGCCGTCGCCGCTCGTCGTGCTGGACACGGTGGTCCAGGTGGTCCCGTCGGTCGAGGTCTGCACCTGGTACGCCCGCGCGTACGCGGCCTCCCAGCTCAGCACCACCCGGCAGATGGTCCGGACGCTGCCCAGGTCGACCCGGAGCCACTGCGGGTCGGCGGCGGCGCTGGCCCAGCGGGTGCCCGGGTCGCCGTCGACCGCCGCCGAGGCGGGGGTGCCGGCGTTCTCCGTCGACGAGGCGGTGGCCGGTCGTCCCCGGGCGGCGTTCGTCGTGGTGTCACAGCCGCCGCCGGCGCCGGCGCTGCCGTAGACCTGGAACTCCCAGAGCGAGTAGCCGTAGGCGGTGCCCCGCGCGGTGCCGTACACCCGCACGTAGCGTCCGGAGCCGCTGACGGCCAGGTCGTCGGTGCCCCCGTCGCCGTTCGTCGTGCTGAACACGGTGGTCCAGGTGGTTCCGTCGGTCGAGGTCTGCACCTGGTACGCCCGGGCGTACGCGCCCTCCCAGGTCAGGTTGACCCGGGAGACGGTGGCGGTGGCGCCGAGGTCGACCTGGATCCACTGCGGGTCGGCGAAGGCGCTCGACCAGCGGGTGCCGGTGTTGCCGTCGGTGGCGTTGGACGCCGGGGTGCCGGCGTTCTCAGTCGAGGAGGCGGTGGTGGGGCGGCCTTGGGAAATCAACGGGTCGGCGGCCCTGGCCGGGCCGGGTGGCGCGACGAGCGCCACGGTGGCGAGCAGGGCGGCCAGCGCGGCGAGCAGTCGCCGTGGGGTCCACGACATCGGTACGGGTGACATGGGCATCTCCGGGACGGGTGGAGTGCGGGGCGGGGGAACGGGTCCGGACGGGTCGGCGTGCCGACCCGTGCGGTGGACCCTCCCCGGGCGCAGTGGCGTGTGTCAATTCCCGAGCCCGCCTCGGAGGGCTTTTTTCGCGCCTTGTGAAAAGTCCGGAACAAAGCGTAAGCCGGGGTACCCCGCCGGGCGGCGGGGTCGGCGTCAGTCCGGCGGCACCGCCGCCGCCGTCCGGCGGACCCGGCCCGAACGGGTGAGCACATCGTGCGCCGACGCCGCCCCCGCCGCGTACGCCGGTTTCCCGCAGGGTGCCGCCTTCCCCAGATCGTCAGAGGGGTGTGCCACGCTGGGCGGCGTGGCACACCGACGTCCGATCCTGCTGATCGACTCCCCCAGCCTCTACTTCCGCGCCTACTTCGGCATCCCCGAGTCGGCCGCGAAGACGGCCGACGGCCAGCCGGTCAACGCCGTCCGCGGCTTCCTCGACATGCTCGCCCAACTGGTCCGCACCCGGCGGCCCGACCGGATGATCTGCGCGCTCGACCACGACTGGCGGCCGGCGTGGCGGGTGGAGCTGCTCCCCTCGTACAAGGCGCACCGGGTGGCGCCGGAGGGCGGCGAGGTCGTGCCGGACACGTTGTCCCCGCAGGTGCCGATGATCCTGGAGGTCCTCGACGCGCTCGGCGTCCCGGCGGTCGGCGCCACCGGCTACGAGGCCGACGACGTGCTCGGCACGCTCTCGGTGACCCAGCCCGGCCCGGTCGAGGTGGTCTCCGGCGACCGCGACCTGTTCCAACTGGTCGACGACGCCCACCCGACGCGCCTGCTCTACGTCGGCCGGGGCGTGGCCAAGCTGGACGACTGCGACGACGCCGCGGTGCGGGCCCGCTACGGCGTCCCCGCCGACCGCTACGCCGACTTCGCCGCGCTGCGCGGCGACCCGAGCGACGGCCTGCCCGGGGTGCCCGGGGTGGGCGAGAAGACGGCCGCCCGGCTGATCGACCGCTACGGCGGGCTCGACGGCATCCTCGCCGCGCTCGACGACCCCGCTTCCGGCTTCGCCCCCGGGCTGCGCGGCAAGCTCGACGGCGCCCGCGACTACCTGGCCGTGGCGCCCAAGGTGGTCCGGGTCGCCACCGACGTGCCGCTGCCCGAGCTGGACCCGGCACTGCCGACGTCCCCGGCCGATCCCGACCGGTTGCTCGATCTGGCGCAGCGCTGGAACCTGGCCGGCTCGTGCCGCCGCCTGGTCGACGCGCTCGCCACCCCCCGCACCTGACGGGTGGCGCCGCCGACCGTCGGACACCCCGGTTCCACCAGCCGCCGGCCGATGAGCACGCGCTCGCCACCGGGTCCAGCCATGAGCCTGTTGGAACGCGTCACCGTCACGCCACGCCTCGCCTCCCTCCGGCGCGGAAGCAGGACCGACTGCTCCGGCCCAAACGGGCGGCAGTTTCCCCAACGTGCCCGGACCCATCGGTCGAGGATCAAGGCAGCGGCAGATCTTGAAGCGAAATGGCCCTCATAGGGGCACTTCCGTATCAAGATCTCTGGCACTTCCACAGCTCGGAAGATCGATCTCGGAGTGCGGGAGCACCATGAGCACGCCGCTACATCGCCACGCCGCACCATCGGCGCGGCGACGGACAGCGCAACGCGCGGATGGCCTAGCGACGGGGGTCGGTCCCACGACGGGAGGGGAACTGCGCGCCGGGCTGCGCCAGCGTCGAGCGCGCCCGCAGCCCCACCGGGTCCGGCGAAGAGGAGTCCGACGCCGAGCGGGCACGCAGGCCCACCGGGTCCGGTGCCGGCTCGGCCTCGGCCGCCGGGGACACGCCGTCGAGCCGCGATGCCACGTAGGCGGCACCGGCACGGTCGTCGTCCGACGGTGCGGCGAGCAGCGCGTAGACCAGCCCCACCACGCCGAAGACCACGGCGAGCACGATCGGCACCAGCAGGCCGCTGACCTCGGTACCGGTGTTGGGGGGGCCGGCACCGTCGTGCAGGTGCACCGACAGCGCGCTCATGCCGGTGAAGTGCATGCCGTTCACGGCGACGCCCATGACCAGTGCCGACGCCATGATCGCGACACCCCGCCGGACGGTCATCGCCAGCCACAGCGCCACGGTGGCGGCCACCAGCGCGACGACGACGGAGAGCGTCACCCGCAGCCGGTCGTAGCCGAGTGTGCCGTCCAGCCGCATGGCCGCCATCCCGGTGTAGTGCATGGCGGCGACCCCAGCGCCGGTGAAGAGGCCGCCGGCGAGCAGCCGGGGCGCGGTGAGCCGGCCGGTGCCCACGATGGCCAGGCCGACGCCGACGGCGCCCACGGCGATCACCGTGCTGGCGGCGGTCAGTGGCACGTCGTAGCGGATCCGGGTGCCGCTGACGGCGAAGCCGAGCATGGCCATGAAGTGCATCGCCCAGATGGCGGTGCCGCCCAGGGCCCAGGCCGCGAGCAGACCCCACCACATCCGCTGACCGGCGCCGGCGGCGGTCCGGATCCGCCCGGCACAGACCAGACCGAGCACGGAACCGAGCACGGACAGCGCGTAGCTGAGCGCGGGTGTGATCCACCCGTACTCAAAGTGATTGATCTCGCCCACGGTGACCATCCTCGATCCGCTACCGACGCGTAGACATCGCGCCCCGCAATGATCCGGCAACGCCTGATCAGGCACAACACCGCCCCCCGGGTATCCGGGCGGTGGTGTCGTGATGACGCAAAGCTGCGTCGATTCTTGACGGATGGTGACCGAAAGTGATCGTCAGGCGGAGGCGTGGTAGGCCAGCACGCCCCGGTTGACGGCCGAGATCGCCTGCCGCGCGGTGGCGCGCAGCTCGGTGGAGGCGCCACCGGAGTCGGCGAGCTGGCCGAGCAGGTCGACCACCTGCCGCGACCAGCGGACGAAGTCACCGGCCGGCATCTCGCCGTCGATCTGGTGCCCACTGGCGAGCACCTTGGCGAGCGCCTCCCCGCGCGCCCACCGGTAGATCGGCCAGGCGAAGCCGAGGTCCGGCTCCCGGGTGGCGGTCAGGCCACGCGCCGCCTCGTCCGCCTCGATGTCGCCCCACAGCTTGAGCGTCTCGTCGACCGCGTCGCCGACCGCGCCGCGCGGCAGCGACGCCCGCTCGTCGACGTCCCGCCGGGCCTCGAAGACCACCACCGACACGGCGGCGGCCAACTCGGCCGGGGAGAGCCCGTCCCACACCCGGCGCCGCAGGCACTCGGCGACGAGCAGGTCGGCCTCGGTCCAGATCCGCGCCAGCATCCGGCCCGCGTCGGTGACCTCACCGTCGGGGGCCAGGTAGCCGCGCGCGGTCAACAACGCGACGATCCGGTCGAAGGTACGCGCGAGGGAGCCCGTCCGCCCGCTCACCCGCTGCCGCAGCTCCTCGGTGTCGCGCTCCAGCCGGCGACGGCGCTCGGCCCAGCGGGCGTGTTCCTCCCGGTCCGGGCAGGCGTGGCAGGGGTGCCCGCGCATCTCGACGCGGAGCTGGCTGAGCCGGTGGTCCTCCCCGACCGCCTGGCGGGACCGCCCGCCGCGCCGGCCGCCGTGCCGGTCCAGCCCGGTGCCGCTGACCGCGGCGGCCAGGTCGCGCCGCGCCGCCGGCGACCGGTGGTTGAAGTGCTTCGGCACCCGGATCCGGGCGAGCACCTCGGCCGGGGTGGTGAAGTCGCCGGGGCTGACCCGGCCGGCCCAGCGGTCCTGGGTGAGCACCAGCGGGCGGGGCTCGCCGAAACCGCCGGTCGCCGGGTCGAGCACCACGGCCAGGCCGGCCCGCCGCCCCGACGGCACCCGGATCACGTCGCCGACCCGCAGCCGCTCCAGCGAGGTGACGGCCGCCGCCTTGCGCTGGGTCTGCCCCTGCCGGGCGATGGCCCGTTCCCGGTCGGCGATGGCCACCCGCAGCGCGAAGTATTCGTCGAAGTCGCCGTGGTGGCAGGCGGCCTCCGCGCCGTACGCCTCGATCGTCTCGGTGTTGCGCTGCACCTGCCGAGCCAGCCCGACCACCGACCGGTCCGCCTGGAACTGCGCGAAGGAGGACTCCAGCAGCGCCCGGGCCGGCTCCGCGCCGACGCTGCCGACCAGGTTGACGGCCATGTTGTAGGACGGCCGGAAGCTGGACCGCAGCGGATAGGTGCGGGTGGAGGCCAGGCCGGCCACGTGGCGGGGGTCGGTCTCCGGCGACCAGACCACCACGGCGTGGCCCTCGACGTCGATGCCGCGCCGGCCGGCGCGGCCGGTGAGCTGGGTGTATTCGCCCGGGGTGAGGTCGACGTGCGCCTCGCCGTTGAACTTCACCAGCCGCTCCAGCACCACGCAGCGGGCCGGCATGTTGATGCCCAGGGCCAGCGTCTCGGTGGCGAAGACCGCCTTGACCAGGCCGCGGACGAACAGTTCCTCGACGACCTCCTTGAACGCGGGGAGCATGCCGGCGTGGTGGGCGGCCAGGCCGCGTTCCAACCCGTCGAGCCATTCCCAGTAGCCGAGCACGGTCAGGTCCTCGCCCGGGATCGCGGTGATCCGCGCCTCGACCACCTGGCGGATCTCGGCGCGTTCCTCGGCGGAGGTCAGCCGCAGCCCGGCGGCGAGGCACTGTTGGACCGCCGCCTGGCAGCCGGCCCGGCTGAAGATGAACAGGATCGCCGGCAGCAGGTTCTCCCGGTCCAGCCGTTCGACGATGTCCGGGCGCATCGGACCGCGCCAGCGGGGACCGCGCCGCCCGCCGCCGGGGCCGGCGCCGCGCCCCTCGCCCAGCTCCAACCGGCGCACCGTGTCCCGGGTGTAGCGCAGCAGCTCGGGGTGGACGTCGTGCTTGCGGGCCGCGTCGGCGTCGTGGAACAGGTCGAACATCCGCTTGCCGACGAGCATGTGCTGCCAGAGCGGCACCGGCCGGTGCTCGGAGACCACCACCGTGGTCTCGCCGCGCACGGTGACCAGCCAGTCGGCGAACTCCTCGGCGTTGGAGACGGTGGCCGACAGCGACACCAGCGTGACCGACTCCGGCAGGTGAATGATCACCTCTTCCCAGACCCCGCCACGGAACCGGTCGGCCAGGTAGTGGACCTCGTCCATCACCACGTAGGCCAGGCCCGCGAGGGTGGCCGAGCCGGCGTAGAGCATGTTGCGCAGCACCTCGGTGGTCATCACCACCACCGGCGCGTCGCCGTTGATCGCGTTGTCGCCGGTGAGCAGCCCGACCCGCTCGGCGCCGTAGCGGTCGACCAGGTCGTGGTATTTCTGGTTGGACAGCGCCTTGATCGGCGTGGTGTAGAAGCACTTGCGCCGGGTGGCCGGGGCGTCGCCGTCGACTGACCCGCCGCGCAGCGCCAGGTGCACGGCGAACTCGCCCACCACGGTCTTGCCGGCGCCGGTGGGCGCGCAGACCAGGACGCCGCTGCCCCGCTCCAGCGCCTGGCACGCCTCGCGCTGGAAGTCGTCGAGGTCGAACCCGAGATCGTGGGAGAATTCGTCCAGGGCCGGGAAGGCGGAGGCCTGCGCGGCCCGGCGGCGCGCCGCGGCGTACCGCTCGGCGGGGCTCGACATGCATCCAAGATTAATCGGTACCGCCGACGACCACCGGTCAAGGCCGTCCGGCAGGGGGGTCGGAGGGGGTCGGTAGGGTGCACCACGTGCCGGACCGTACCGAACTCCCCCACGCCTCGAACGGTGCCGACGACGCCGTCCGCCCGGGCCCGTCCCGCCGGCCGGTGGAGGCGGTGCTCTTCGACTTCCACGGCACCCTCGCCCAGGTGGAGGAGCCGCTGGCCTGGGTACGCGCCGCCGCCGCGGCCTGCGGGGTCGAGCTGGACCGCATCCGCGCCACCTCGCTCGCCGACCGGCTGCTCACCGCCGGTCGGGCGGGCGGGCCGCGGCCGACCCGCGTGCCGCCCCGGCTGGCCGAGCTGTGGGCCGACCGCGACCTCTACCCGCACGCCCACCGGGGTGCCTACACCGGGCTCGCGGAGACCGTCGACACCGGCATCGACGGGTTCGCCGACGCGCTCTACGAGCGGGTGCTGGTCCCGGAGGGCTGGTTGCCCTACCCGGACGCCGCCCCGGTGCTCGGCGCGCTGCGGGCCGCCGGGGTGAAGGTGGCGGTGGTCAGCAACATCGGCTTCGACCTACGGCCGCTCTTCGCCGCCTGGGACCTCGACGCGCTCGTCGACGCGTACGCCCTGTCGTACGAGGTGGGGCGCTGCAAACCGGACCCGGGGATCTTCCTGCGCGCCTGCGGCATGCTCGGGGTCGACCCGGAGCACACGCTGATGGTGGGCGACACCCCGGCCGACGCCGGCGCGGTGGCGGCCGGGTGCGGGGTGCTGGTGCTGCCGTGCGCCGACGCCGGCCGGCCGAACGGGTTGGGGGCGGTGCTCGACCTGGCCGGGGTCGGGTGAGCGACGGCACACCGGGACGCGCGCCGGGCCGGCTCGGTGGCGTCGCGCTGGTGCTCGGCGGCGCGCTGTCGGTGCAGTTCGGCTCCGCGCTGGCCGCGCTGCTGTTCCCGCGTACCGGGGTGGCCGGCGCGGTCACGCTGCGCCTGACCCTCGGCGCGCTGCTGATGCTCATGGTGTGCCGGCCCCGGCTGCGCGGGCACGCTCGGGGTGACTGGGCCGCCGTGGTCGCGTTCGGGCTGGCGCTGGCCGGGATGAACTCGATCTTCTACCAGGCGATCGAGCGGATCCCGCTCGGTCCGGCCGTGACGCTTGAGGTGCTCGGCCCGCTGGCGCTGTCGGTGGTCGGGGCGCGCCGGGTCGCGGCCTGGTGCTGGGCCGGGCTGGCGCTGGCCGGGGTGGCGCTGCTCGGGCAGGGCGGGTTCGACCGGCTCGACCCGGTCGGCGCCGCGCTGGCGTTGGCCGCGGGCAGCATGTGGGCCGCGTACATCGTCTGCTCGGCCCGGGTCGGCGCGCGGTTCCCCCGGGCCGACGGGCTGGCCCTCGCCCTCGCCGTGGCGGCGCTCGTCACCCTGCCGATCGGGCTGGTCGGCGCCGGTGGCCGGCTGGCCCACCCGGCGGTGCTGGGGCTCGGCGCGGGGCTGGCGCTGCTCGCCTCCGTGCTGCCGTACAGCCTGGAGTTGGCGGCGCTGCGGCGGCTGCCCACGGCGACGTTCGCGGTCCTGATGAGTCTCGGGCCGGCGATCGCCGCGCTGGCCGGCTGGCTGGTGCTCGGCCAGGCGTTGCGCCCGGTCGAGGTGCTCGCCATCGCGCTCGTGGTGGCCGCGAGCGTCGGCGCGGTCCGCGCCGCGGCGCCCCCACCGTCGACGCCGAGACCACCGCCGCCGCCGGGACCGCCGACGCCGCCCGTCCCGCCGACGGTGGTCAGCGCAGCAGCCGCAGCGCCGCCGGCACGGCGGTGACGGTCACCGGCAGGTCGAACGCCCGCTCCCCGTCGGCGTACGTGGTGATGCCCTCGGCGGCCAACTCCACCGTCCGCGCCCGGTAGGTCCGCACCAGCGGGTGCGTCACGTGGGTGCCCCGGTAGATCCGCGGCTTCACCCGCATCAGCGTGCGCCTGTCGAACCGACCCCCCACCACCACGTCCAGCAGGCCGTCGGTCGGTTCGGCGTCCGGGCAGATCCGCATGCCGCCGCCGTAGCCGGCCGTGTTGCCGACCGCGACGAGCACCGCGTCCACCTCCTGCGGCACACCGTCCAGGGACAGCCGGTAGCGACGGGGCCGCAGCCGGGCCAGCTCGACCAGGATCGCCAGGTCGTAGCGACGTGGTCCGCGCGGCCAACGCATCCGGTTGGCCCGCTCGTTGACGATCGCGTCGAAGCCGGCCGCGAGCACCGCGCCGTACCAGCGCCCGTCGCCGTCGGGCCGGGACATCCGGGCCAGGTCGACCGGACGGCGGCGACCGGCGGCCAGCGCGGCGGCGATCACGTCGGCGGCGGCGAGGGGATCGGCCGGGAAGCCGGTGTCGGCCGCGAAGTCGTTGCCGGTGCCGGCCGGGACCGGCCCGAACGGCACGGCGGTGCCGGCGACCGCCTGTATCGCACGGTGCACGGTGCCGTCCCCGCCCACCGCGACGAGCGCCCCGGCGCCGCCGGCCACCGCGGCGTGGCACGCCGCCTCCGCCTCCCCGGGGGTACGCGCGCGCAGCAGCTCCACCTGGCGACCGGCCGCGCCGAGACGCTCCAGAATCGCCGGCAGCAGACCGCGGCGCCGCCCCCGTCCGGCGACCGGGTTGGCGAGCACGGCGACGGGGCCGGACGGAACATGATCGGACGCGGTCACGGCGAGCACGGTACGACACGAGGCGCGCGACCCACCAGGGACGACGCCCGCCGGGCCGGAACTCGACCCGGTCGTCCGGGTCGCCGGGTCAGCGCACCACCAGCCGCTCGCTCACCGAGGGGACGCCGTCACCCTTGACCTTCAACGTCCAGGTGCCGGCGGCGCCGAGCGCCACCACCGTCTCGGCGGTGCCGTTCGGCTCCGCCTTCAGCTCGGCGACCCGCTTGCCGTCGGGGTTGAGCAGGTAGAGGGTCCGGGCGCCGGCGGTCTTGTTCGTCACCTTCAGCGCCAGCTTCTCGCCCGGCTCGGCGATCAGCCCGTCGACGCCGGTCAGCGTGTCACCGCTCAGCTCGATGGCGACCGCCCGGTCGTACTCCGTCTCGGCCGCGGCGCTGGCCACGGCGCCGTCGTCGGTGACGGTGATCCTGGTCCGTACCCCGTCGCCCTGCCGGCCCGGCTTGCAGGCCACCTCGTACGTGCCGGTGGCGAGCGTGGCGCGCAGGTCACCGGTGCGGCCCGGGGGCACGTCGGCCACCTCGCCCACCATCTTGGTGAACTTCTCACCCTCCCGGCCGTAGACGTAGACCCCGGTGGCCTGCTCCCCCCGGTTGGTCACGCTGAAGGTGACCGTGCCCGGCGTGAACAGCGTGGTGGTGACCTCGCAACTGGTGTCGGTGGCGGTCACCGGGACCTGCTCGCCCTTCGGCGCGGGCTCGTCGTCGCCGCAGGCGGTGAGCGCGGTGGTGGCACAGAGGACGGTCAGGACGACGGCGGTACGGCTTCTCATCGGGCTCTCCGGAGCGGAGGTCAGCGCGCTGACCGGGACGGGTGGGACTCGGCGGAGTCAGCAGAGTCTAAGCGGGCGGCCGGCCCCGGCAAGGCCCGAGGGCGGTTCGGTCGTCCGGCTCCGCTGCGGCGATGATGGCGGGATGCGACTGGTCTCCCTGCTCCCCTCCGCCACCGAGATCGTGTACGCCCTGGGCCTCGGCGACGAGTTGGTCGGGGTGACGTTCGAGTGCGAGGTGCCCCCGTCGTACCGGGCCGGCACGACCGTGGTGGTGGGCGGCCGGGACACCGGTGGCATGAGTCCCGGCGAGATCGACACGTACGTGCGGGAGCGGCTGGCCGCCGGCGCGGACCTCTACACGCTGCACGCCGGC
This sequence comes from Micromonospora sp. WMMD975, assembly GCF_029581215.1. Taxonomy (NCBI): domain Bacteria; kingdom Bacillati; phylum Actinomycetota; class Actinomycetes; order Micromonosporales; family Micromonosporaceae; genus Micromonospora; species Micromonospora sp. WMMD975. The sequence goes on along the minus strand of NZ_CP120739.1, from coordinate 2,097,967 downwards.
GCGCTGGCCGGGTTGGATCCGGACCTGATCCTCACCCAGGACCTGTGCCGCGTCTGCGCGCTGCCCGCCGGCCGGGTGACAGACGCCGTCGACCATCTCGGCGCCCGGGCGGACGTGGTGTCGCTTGACCCGTACACCCTCGACGACGTGCTGGGCACGATCCGCGCGGTGGGCGCGGCGGCCCGGGTGCCGGACCGCGCCGAGGCCCTGGTGGACGGGCTGCGCGCCCGGCTGGCGGCGGTCGGCGCGGCGGTGGCCGGCCGGCCCCGACGGCGGGTCGCCGTGGTCGAGTGGGTGGATCCGCCGTTCGGCGCCGGGCACTGGATCCCGGACCTGGTCGACGTGGCCGGCGGCACGCCGGTGGCCACCCACCCGGGCGCCAGGTCCACGCCGACCACCTGGGCGGACCTACGCGCCGCGCGCCCGGACGTGGTGCTCGTCGCGCCGTGCGGCTTCCACCTGGACGGCGCCGCCGGGCAGGCGGCCGAGGTGGCCTGTCACTTCCCGGGCGCGCAGGTGTGGGCGCTCGACGCGGACGGTCTGGTCGTGCGCGCCGGCCCCCGCCTGGTTGACGGCGTCGAGGCGATCGCCGCCATCCTGCACCCCGACGCCGTCCCACCCGTCTCCCCCACCGCCGCCCGCCGGGTGGCCTGACCCCCGTCTCGCCCCGGCCCGCCATCGCCTCGTCGATCTTGGACTTGTGGTCGTTCACAAAAGTCGCCTAACCGGCATTCGAGGCGCCACAAGTCCAAGATCGACGGGGGCGAGGGGGCGAGGGACGGGCCCGAGGGCGGGGCGAGGGCGAGGACGGGAACGCCGCCCTCGCGAGTGCGGGGGCGGCGTTCGGGTGGAGGTGCGGGCGAGGATCAGGTCATGTCGTCGTAGCGGCGTTCGATCGGCGCCGGGGCGGCGATCGGCTCGGGCGCCTCGACCGGGGCGGACGCCTCGATCCGGGCGCCGGTCGGCACCGGCTCGTCCGACAGGTCGAGCGGCGACACCTCGTCGTCGGCGAGACCGGCGTAGACCTCCTGCCCGCGCCGGCGCCGGCGGTCGTTGAGGAACGCCACCCCGACCGCCCCGAAGTAGAGCGCGGAGAGGCAGACCGCCAACGCCGTCATGCCGAACGGGTCGGGCGTCGGCGTGACCACCGCGGAGAACGCGAAGAACACGAAGATCGCCACCCGCCACCAGCTCAGCAGCCGCTTGGCGCTGGCCAGGCCGACGAAGTTGAGCATCAGCACGATCAGCGGGAACTCGAACGCCACCCCGAACAGCAGGATCAGGTTGGTGACGAACGAGATGTAGCGGGTCACCTCGAGGTTCGTCGAGATGTCGTCGCCGGAGACGTTGAGCAGGAACTCAAGGCCCTTGGTGGTGACGAAGAACGCCAGCACCGCGCCGGCCGCGAACAGCGGCGCCGCCAGGGCGGTGAAGACGTACGCGTAGCGCCGCTCGTGCCGGTGCAGGCCGGGCGCGATGAACGCCCAGAGCTGGTAGAGCCACACCGGCCCGGCGATGATCAGGCCGACCCAGAGCCCGATCTTCAGATTCAGCAGGAAGACATCGGCGACGCCGAGCTGCACGAAGTTGCACTTGCCGGTGTCCGGATCGATCGACTGCGGCAGGTCGCAGTAGGGCTTCGACAGCAACACCCGGACCGGCGTGGCCAGCCAGATGCCGACGCCGAAGCCGATCAGGATCGCCAGCGACGCCCGGAAAAGGCGGTTACGCAGCTCGCGGATGTGCTCCATGAGCGTCATGGAGCCGTCCGCCGCGCGCGCGAACGTGCTCGGTCCGCGCTTCTTCAAACCCAAGGCCACGGTGGTGGAGGCCCTTTCGGATCAGTTCTCGCGGACGCGCTGCACCGGGTCGGCCGGCGGGGCGACCGGCTGCTGCGGCTGGGCGTACTGCTGCTGGCCCTGCACGTACTGCTGCTGCGGCGGGAGCGGCTGGTAGCCGGCCTGCGCGTCGGCCTTCTCGGCCAGGTCACGGTCGTCGTCCTGCAGGCTCTTGGTCTCGGCCTTGATGATCCGCAGCGAGCGGCCGAGCGAGCGGGCCGCGTCGGGGAGCCGCTTCGCGCCGAAGAGCAGGATCAGCACGACCACGAGTACGGCGATGTGCCACGGCTTGAGGGCACCCATGGGAAGCTCCAGTCGCTCTGTGTCGGTGTGTGGGTGGGTCGCCGCCCATCGTACGTGCGTCGCGGCGGCTTGCCATCCCCGCCGGGCCTGCTGGTGCGGCCCGGTCGGTGAAGTCTCGACCAACCCGAAGTGTCCCGTCAACCGCCCATCGCGGCGCATTCGGGCGCGTTACCGCCCAGAGACGACGGGCGTCGATCACTCCCCGCGCTTGGCCTTGATCAACACGATCCGCTCCTGCGCCACCGCCGCCCGCTCCTGGAGCGTCTCGGCCCGCGCCTGCAACTGCTCGGCGGCCGAGCGCAGCGCCTCCGCCTCGGTCGCCCGACGCTGCAACGCCACCGCCGCGCGGCGCAGCCGGGGCAGCCGCGCCACCACCGGGCGGACCGCCAGGGCCAGCACGACCAGCGCGAACAGGACGACCCCGAGCACGATCCAGATCACCACGGCGGTCAGCCTATCGGGTGCCGCCGGCCGCCGCCGGGTCGGCGGTGCCGGTCGGGACCGCGTACGCGTCGAGCGCCGCGACCGCTTGGGCGCGGACCTGCTCGGCCAGCTCGGCCGGGGCCACCACGGTCGCCTCCGGGCCCAGCCCGAGCACGAACCGGCGGGCCCAGCCCAGGTCGGTGACCCGCAGTGACACCAGCCAGTGCTCGCCGTCGGCCTCGACCCGCTCGCACGGATAGTATTCGGTGATCCACCGCTCGCCCCGGCCGATCCGCAGCGTGATCAGCGGCAGGTCGGCCGACGGCCGGAACACGCCGTCGCTGAGGTCGTGCGGGCGGGCCTGCGGCGGCACCACGGCCCGCTCCGGCAGCTCGGTGACCGCGTCGATCCGGTCGGCCCGGAACAGCCGGACCGCCTCGGCCCGGCGGCACCACGCCTCCACGTACGCCCGGCCGGCGACCATCAGCATCCGCAACGGGTCGATGGTGCGCTCGGTGGTCTCGTCCCGGGCCGGCGTGTAGTAGGTGATCCGCAGCGCCCGGCCCCGCTCGACGGCGGCGCGCAGCTCGCGGACCCGGGCGTTGTCGCCGGGCAGCCGCACCTCCACCGGCGCGCCGGCCAGGTCGCCGGCCGCGCCCTCGATCTTCGCCAGGGCCCGCTCCACCGCCTCCCGGTTGGCCACCCCGGGCGTCTCGGCGAGCATCCGCAGCGCCACGACCAGGGCCAACGCCTCGTCCGGGGTGAGTCGCAGCGGCCGGTCGATGCCGGCGTCGTAGGTGATGGTCACCCGGTCGCCGTCGAATGCCATGTCGATCAGGTCACCCGGCCCGTAACCGGGCAGCCCGCACACCCAGAGCAGCTCCAGATCCTCCCGGAGCTGCTTGTCGGTCACGCCGAGGTCGTGCGCCGCCTCGGCGATCTCGATGCCGGGGCGGGCCAGCAGGTAGGGCACCAGGTTGAGCAGCCGGGCCAGCCGGTCGGCGGAGGCGCGGCCGGCGCGGGCCGACGGCCGGGTCACCGGGCACCCCCGGCCACCGCCAGCTCGTCGTGCCGGGTGGCGACCTCCTTCAACCGCTGGATGACCGCCTCCCGCACCTCCGGTGGCTCCAACACCCGCACGTCCGGGCCGTAGCCGACGATCTGACCGGCGAGGAAGTCGGCGTCGGCGTACGGAAGCACCAGCCGGTCGCCGTCCGGGCCGGCGTCACTCTCCACCGCCCAGCGGCGCAGCCCGGCGGCCCGGCCCGGCGCCACCAGCACGGTCGCCCGGCCGGTGCGCTCCACCGGCCCCGACCAGCGGGCCACGTGGCTGATCAGGTCCACCCCGGCGGGCGGCTCGTAGGCCCCCGGCTCCCCGGTCGCCCGGACCGCGCCCACCACCCGGGACAACCGGAAGCAGCGGGTCGCCGCCCGGTCCAGGTCGTGGGCGACCACGTACCACCGGCCGCGCCAGCAGACCACGCCCCACGGCTGCACCCGGCGTCGGGTCGGCGCGTCCCGGTCCGGCACCCGGTAGTCGAAACTGACCTCCCGCCGGTCCCGCGCGGCGGCGGTCAACGGGGCGAACGCCGGGTCGACCGTCACCATCGGCTCCAGGCCGAGGGTGGCCTGCGGATCCACGTCGATGCCCGCGGCACGCAGCTTCGCCAGCCCCGACGACGCGGCGGCGGCCAGGCCGGCGTGCTGCCACAGCCGCGCCGCGATGCCCACCGCGGCGGCCTCGTCCGGCTCGAGCGGGATGTCGGGCAGCGCGTACTCCCGGTGGGCGATCCGGTAGCCCGGCTCGGCGTCGAAGACGCTTGCCGTCCCGGTCTCCAACGGCACGCCCAACTCCCGCAGCTCGGCCTTGTCCCGCTCGAACTTGCGCTGGAACGCCTCGTGGTCCTTCGCGTCGTCCGGGTCGTGCTCGTAGCCGGGCACGGTCGCGGCGATCTGGGCGGCAGTCAGGAAACGCCGCGTGGACAGCAGGCAGATCACCAGGTTGACCAGGCGTTCGGTACGGGTCCGGGACACGTACCGAACGCTAGCAGCCCGCACGTCCGACGCGGGCACCCGCGCGGGCGCGGCGCGGCTCCGGCTCGACGGGCGGCCCGCCGGGACCGGCCATAGGGTGAGGGCGTGGCGGAAGCGGAAGTCAAGACCGAGAGCGTCGGCACCGTCGTGGTGGCCGGCGCGGCGAACCTCGCCATCGCCATCGCCAAGCTGGTCGCGGGCCTGCTCTCCGGCTCCGCGGCGATGCTCTCCGAGGCCGCCCACTCGATGGCCGACACCACCACCGAGGTGCTGCTCTACCTGGCGCTGCGGCGCGGCGCGCGGCCCGCCGACCCCCGGCACCCCTTCGGGTACGGCAAGGAGAGCTACGTCTGGGCGTTCCTCGCCGCGCTGTTCACGTTCGTGGCCGGCGCCGGCTTCGCCATCACCCACGGCGTCACCACCATCCTGATGCACGAGCACACCGGCGACTACCTGGTCGCGTACGTGGTGCTGGCGGTCTCGTTCGTCATCGAGTCGGTGTCGCTGGCTCGGGCGGTGCGACAGGTGCGCGCCGAGTCGCGACGCTGGCGTACCACCCCGCGCCGCTACCTGCGGCTCACCGCCGACACCACGGTCAAGGCGGTCTTCCTGGAGGACAGCGCCGCGCTGGTCGGCCTACTGCTCGCCGCCGCCGGGCTCACCCTGTCCCACCTCACCGGCGACGAGCTGTACGACGGGATCGCCTCGATCCTCATCGGCGTGCTGCTGCTGGTGGTCGCCGCCATCCTGGCCCGCAGCAACATCTCGCTGCTTGTCGGTCGCGCCGTCTCCGAGCGGCTGCACGGCCAGATCGAGCAGGAGCTGACGCGGCTGCCGACGGTGGACCGGATCGACACGCTGATGACCATGTTCCTCGGCCCGCAGGACATCCTGGTCGCCGCGAAGGTCGACTTCCGCGACGACGCCACCGGCGCCGAGATCGAGGCCGCCTCCGACGAGGCCGAGCGCCGGCTCACCGGGCAGTTCCCGGAGATCGCGTACGTCTTCCTCGACCCGACCCGGTCCCGCTCCACCGGCCGGCCGGCCCGGACCACCCAGGACGAGACCGGCCGGCCGGTCGACCAGGAGACCTGACCCGGCCGGCGCCCGCCCGGACGTCGGCCGATAGCGTGCCGGTCATGGTGCGATGGCGGTCCGGCACGGTCACGGCGGTACGGCGACGATGGGCCGGCGCGGTCGAACTCGACGTCGACCTGCCCGGCGGCGACCGGATGCGGGCCCTGGCCTACCCGGCGCTCGTCGGCGACCCCGAGCCCGGCGACCGGGTGCTGCTCAACGCCGGCGCCCTGCTGATGGGCCTCGGCACCGGCGGGTACGCCCTCGTCGTCGCGCTGCCCGACCGGCTCCCCGCCGACCCGCCGCAGGCCGGCGACAGCCGCGACGCCGGGCATCTGGTCAAGGCCCGCTACACCCCGCTGCAACCGATCCTGCTCGGCGTGGACGAGGAAGCCTCCCCGCACCACGCGCGGCTGGCCGCCGCCGAGTCGCTCGACGGGATGCCCGTGGTCACCGCCGACCTGCACTCCGCGCTGCCGGCGATCCTGGCCGGCGTGCACGCCGACGCCCCCCACGCCCGGGTCGCCTACCTGCTCACCGACGGCGGGGCGCTGCCGGCCTGGTTCTCCCGCACCCTCGCCGGGCTCGCCGGCCACCTCGCCGGCACGGTGAGCGTCGGTCAGGCGTTCGGCGGCGACCTGGAGGCCAGCACGCTGCACAGCGGGCTGCTCGCCGCCCGGCACGTGCTCCACGCCGACCTGGCGATCGTCGCCCAGGGACCGGGCAACCTCGGCACCGGCACCCGCTGGGGCTTCTCCGGGGTGGCCGTCGGCGAGGCCGTCAACGCCGTCGCCACGCTCGGCGGGCGCCCGGTCGGCTCGCTGCGCGTCTCCGCCGCCGACCCCCGCCCCCGGCACCGCGGCGTCTCCCACCACAGCCTCACCGCGTACGGCCGGGTGGCGCTGGCCGCCGCCGACCTGGTGGTGCCGGAGGGCCTCGACCCGGAGCTGACCGCGGCCGTCACGGCGGCGCTGACGCCCCTGGCCGACCGGCACCGGATCGTCACCGTGCCCACCGACGGCCTCGACGCGGCCCTGCGCGCCAGCCCGGTCGGGCTGTCGACGATGGGCCGCGGCCTCGACGCCGACCACGCCTACTTCCTGACCGCAGCCGCCGCCGGCCGGCACGCCGCCGGCCTGCTCGGCTGACCGCCGCCGCTCAGCCCGCGCGGTAGCCGTGCGCCACGATGCGCTCGGCGGCCACCGCGTACACCTGCGGGTCCTGCGGCGCCCACGTGCCCAGCCCGTCGACGTACCGGTTGAACATGCAGAACGCGGCGGCGATCAGCACCGTGTCGTGGATCTCCAGATCGGTCGCGCCGCGCGCCCGGGCGGCGTCCACCAACTCGACGGTGACCTCCCGGCCGTCGCGCCGCACCGCCGCGGCGATGTCGAGCAGGGCGCGTAGCTTCGCGCTCACCGGCGCCGACGACGCGTCCCGCCGCACCTGATCCACGAGCGTCATCCCGGTCGGCAACTGGGCGGCGGCGAACGCCGAGTGCGCCGCGCAGCAGAAGACGCACTCGTTGAGACTTGAGACGTACGCGGCGATCAGCTCCCGTTCGCCCGGCGTCAGCGTGGGATGCGGGGCTCGCAGCAACTGCTCGGCGAGCGCGTTGAGCGGCCCGGCCGTCTCGGGCCGGAACCGCATCGGCCCGTTGATGCCCGGATGCGCCTTCTCGTCCAGACCAAGATCGATGTGCGCCACGGCGGTGCCCTCCCTGCGTCGAACCGCCCGGCCCGGCCACCCGGCATGCCCGACCGGGCCGCGGCGTCCCGCCCAAGATATCCGCGACCACCGATGCCCTCCATGGTGTGACCACGAGAAGCGCAAGCTGGAAGACCGCACGCCGACCCACCGGTCCTATCCTTTCCCTGTCCCGGACGCACCATCCCGGCACGCTTCCCCCACCCCCACCCCCACCCCCATCCCCACCCCCGCCGCGGCCCCGGGCCGCCGCGTCCCCGCAACGGAAGGTGAGGCGCCATGTCCCTGCGACAGCTTCCGGAAACAGGCCGCCGGCCAGACGTCCCGCCGCCCCGCGCCCGGCGCCGCGCGCGGGTCGTCCTGCTCAGCGCCGCGACCGGCGTCCTGCTCGCCGTCCTGTGGTCGTTCGAACTGGTCGACAAGGTCATCGGCGACAACGTCGCGAACACCGTGCTCGGCCACGACGCCAAGGGCACCGCGATCACCGGCACCGCCGCCGGGCTGCTCTTCGCGTTCGTCTCCGGCTTCGCCGGCACCTTCACCGCCTGCAACGTCGCCATGGCCGCCTCGGTCGGCCCGATGAGCCAGGCATCCGGCACCGACGCCACCACCGCGCCGCTACGGGCCCTGCTACGCCCGGTCGGATGGCTCGCCCTCGGCATGATCACCGTCTCGGCCAGCTACGGCGCCATCGGCGTCCTGCTCGGCGACCGGCTCCCCCAACTCTCCACCGCCGACGTCGACGGCATGCCGGTCCGCCTCGTCCAGTCGTCGGTCGTGTTCGGCGTCATCGGCCTGGCGCTGATCTACCTCGGGCTCGCCGCGCTCGGCCTGCTCCCCGACGTCTTCGCCCGCCGGCCCGTCGGCCGGGTCGTGACGATGGGCGCGCTCGTCGGCGGATTCCTCATCGGACGCCCCTACCCGATGTTCAACAAGCTGTTCCACTGGGCCGCCGACACCGGCAACCCGCTCTACGGCGCGCTCGCCTTCGCTCTCCAGTCGCTGGGTAACATCCTGCTCGTCACGCTGATCTTCGGCATCGTCGTCATGGCCAGCCGGGGACGCTTCCTGACCTGGATGGCCGACCCTCGCCGCGCCGCCGTGGTGACCGGCGCGCTGCTCGTCGCGCTCGGCGTCTTCACCGTCGTCTACTGGGACGTGCGCCTGCCCGCCCGCTTCGGGATCGGCTGGTTCCCCACCATGCCCTACAACTGACGCGACGGGCGGGGCGCGACCGGCGGGGCGCGACCCGGCTCAGCCGGCCAGGAAGACGAACGACAACCAGCCGACCACGATCAACACCAGCACCGCAGCCAACACCCAGGTCGGCACCCTGTGCTCGCCACGACGGTTCCGCTCGATCTCGGCGCGGATCTTCTCCCGGCGACGGTCAATCCAGTTGAGCTTCTCCGCGCCGGAATCGCGGCCAGCGGAATCGGAAGTGTTCATGGCACCGCCAGCGTACCCGTGCTCCGGTCCGCCGGAGCACGGGCCCGCCACCGGCCTCACATGCTGGCGATCAGCCGCTCCACCCGCTCGTCGTACGCCCGGAACGGGTCCTTGCACAACACCGTGCGCTGCGCCTGGTCGTTCAGCTTCAGGTGCACCCAGTCGACGGTGAAGTCGCGTCGCTTCTCCTGCGCGTGCCGGATGAACTCACCCCGTAGCCGCGCCCGGGTGGTCTGCGGCGGCGTCTCCTTCGCCTCGAAGATCTCCGGGTCGTTCGCGATCCGGTCCACCTCGCCCCGGCGCTCCAGCAGCCCGTACAGGCCCCGGCCGCGCCGCACGTCGTGATAGGCCAGATCCATCTGCGCCACCCGCGGATGCGACAGCGGCAGGTCGTGCTTGCGCTGGTAGCGCTCGATCAACTTCAGCTTCGACACCCAGTCGATCTCCCGCGCCACCGGGTCCAGGTCGCCGGTCTCCACCGCGCGCAGCACCCGCCCCCACAGCTCCACCACCCGCTTGGCGGTCTGGTCGCCGCCCCGACGCTCCACGAACTCCGTCGCCTTAGTCAGGTATTCCTGCTGGATGTCGAGCGCCGAGACCTCCTTGCCGGAGGCCAGCCGAACCTTGCGCCGACCGGTGATGTCGTGCGACACCTCACGGATCGCCCGGATCGGGTTCTCCAACGTCAGGTCCCGCATCACCACGCCGGCCTCGATCATCCGCAGCACGATGTCGGCGGTGCCGACCTTCAGCAACGTGGTGACCTCATTCATGTTCGAGTCACCGACGATCACGTGCAGCCGCCGGTAGCGCTCCGCGTCCGCGTGCGGCTCGTCCCGGGTGTTGATGATCGGCCGGCTGCGCGTCGTCGCCGAGGAGACACCCTCCCAGATGTGCTCCGCCCGCTGCGACAAGCAGTAGACCGCGCCGCGCGGCGTCTGCAACACCTTGCCCGCGCCGCAGATCAACTGCCTGGTGACCAGGAACGGGATGAGCACGTCGGCGAGACGGCCGAACTCGCCGTGCCGGGACACCAGGTAGTTCTCGTGGCAGCCGTACGAGTTGCCGGCCGAGTCGGTGTTGTTCTTGAACAGGTAGATCTCGCCCGCGATGCCCTCGTCGTGCAGCCGCTTCTCCGCGTCGACGAGCAGACCCTCCAGGATCCGTTCGCCGGCCCGGTCGTGGGCCACCAGGTCGGTCACCGAGTCGCACTCCGGCGTCGCGTATTCCGGATGCGAGCCCACGTCCAGATAGAGGCGGGCGCCGTTACGCAGAAACACGTTGCTCGACCGGCCCCACGACACCACCCGCCGGAACAGGTACCGCGCGACCTCGTCGGGGGACAGTCGGCGTTGCCCGCGATAGGTGCAGGTGACGCCGTACTCGGTTTCGAGGCCGAAGATTCGCCGCTCCATGATGAGACATTAGCCGCCCGGAGCCCGCAATGGGCAGCGCCGACGGTCAGCGTCACGCGCGAAGGCCGCCGGTACGGCGAGGTGGTGCCATCGCACAGCAGCGGACCCCGCCACTTCGGCGAAGTGGCGGGGTCCGAAAGCACGTCTCACTCGGTGGGCTTGTCCTCCGCGTGACCCTCCAGATCGGCGGAACCCGCCGAGGTGGTCGGCTTCTTCGCCTCCTCGGTCGGCACCGTCGGGGTCTTCGCCCGGCCCGGCGCCGGCGACGTGTCGGCAGCCGCGTCGCCGTCCAGCAGCCCGGACAGCGCCGCCCCGGTGATCCGCCGGAACGTCCGGCCCACCCGGGCGCGGTCCAGGACCGCCACCTCCAACTGGTTGGCGGCGATCGTCCGGGCCGCCCCACCCTCACCGCCGACGCTGCTCAACGCCTTCATCGCGGCGCGGACCGCCTCGGCCAGCGACATCTCCGGACGGTGCTCGTTCTTCAGCACGCCGGCGATCGCCTCGGACTGGCCACCCATCGCCATCCGGCCCGGCTCGTCGTTGACCGAGCCGTCGTAGGTCACCCGGTAGAGCGAGTCGTCCTCCGCCGTCGCGCCCACCTCGGCCACGCAGATCTCCACCTCGAACGGCTTCGACTGCTCGGTGAAGATCGCACCAAGCGTCTGCGCGTACGCGTTCGCCAGGGCCAGGCCGTTGACGTCCCGCCGGTCGTAGCTCAGGCCGTTGAGGTCGGCCATCCGCACGCCCGCGCGCCGCAGGTTCTCGAACTCGTTGTACCGGCCCACGGCGGCGAAACCGATCCGGTCGTAGATCTCGCTGACCTTGTGCAGGGTGCTGGAGAGGTTCTCGGCGACGAAGAGCACCCCGCCGGCATAGCTCAGGACCACCGCGCTACGCCCCCGGGCGATGCCCTTGCGGGCCAGCTCGGAACGGTCGCGCATGATCTGCTCGGGCGAGGCGTAGAACTGCATGGCCACGGCGGCGGTTCTCCTTCTTCGGGACTGCTGGCTCGGTGACGGGTGGACGGCGTCAGCCGCCGGGATTCTCCATCCGGCCGGACACCACGCCCTCGGCGAGCGCCGCCGTCTCGGCGTCGGTGAGCCGGTGGGTGCCCTCGGCCGTCGCGGTCATCACGACCGGGTAGATCCGCCGGGTCAGGTCGGGGCCGCCGGTGGCGGTGTCGTCGTCCGCCGCGTCGTAGAGCGCCTCGACGGCCAGCCGCGTCGCGTCCTCGACCGACAGGCCCGCCCGGAAACGCTTCTTCAGCGCCGACTTGGCGAACAACGAGCCGGAGCCGATCGCGTCGTAGCCGGTCTCCTCGTACGGGCCGCCGGTCACGTCGAAGCTGAAGATCCGGCCGGCCCGCGCCGGGTCGCTCGCCGCCAGGTCGAAGCCGGCGAACAGCGGCACCACGGCCAGGCCCTGCATGGCGGCGCCCAGGTTGCCCCGGATCATCGAGGCCAGCCGGTTGGCCTTGCCGTCGAGCGAGAGCATCGCGCCCTCGATCTTCTCGTAGTGCTCCAACTCCACCTGGAACAATCGCATCAGCTCGATGCCGATGCCCGCGGTGCCCGCGATGCCGACGAGCGAGTACGCGTCGGCCGGGTGCACCTTCTCGATGTCACGCTGGGCGATCAGGTTGCCCATGGTGGCGCGGCGGTCACCGGCCATGACCACGCCGTTCGCGGCCGAGATGGCCACGATCGTGGTCGCGTGCGGCGCCATGTCGGCGGCCATGCCCGGCGGCAGCGGCCGACGGCCGGGCAGCATCTCGGGGGCCACCTTGCTCAGAAATGTGGTGAAGGAGGACGTCCCCGCGTTGGTGAACACATCTGGAAGACGCCCGGATGGATCAAAACCCGCTGCCACGTGGTTCCTCTCAGGTACGTGATCGCCCCGGCCAGGTTGTCGAGGTCATCCTTGAACTGGCCGAGACCACCGTTGCAGTTGAAGCAGAGTATCCCGCGCACCCATCCGGTGCGATGATCGTGGTCCAGGTGTTCCGGATCGGGGCGCCGGCAGATCGCGCACACGCCGCCCTGCTCGGCCAGGAGCTCCTGGAACTCCTTCTCACCGACCCCGTACCGGCGCCGCAGGTGATACTCGCGATCACCGTCGTAGAGCCGTTGTTTGGATTCCGTGGTCCGCTTGTTGTGGCAAGGCTTGCAGTAGCTGCCGCGGCCGGTGGGACGCTTGCTGCTTGCACAAAATCTTCGAGCGGCTTCCATTCCCCGCAGTCGCGGCAACGGCGTCGGCTGTCCTGATCATCCAGCGGGAGCGACATGTCCGTTTTAAACCGTTATATTCACTGACCTCCCTTTTGTACGTATCCTCTCACGAATTCCTCTGCGTTCTCCTCCAGGACGGAGTCGATCTCGTCGAGCAGGTCGTCGACGTCCTCGGTGATTTCGGCGTGCCGCTCGGCAACCTCGGGGTTGGCCTCAGCGGTGACCTCCTCGACCTCCTCGCGGGACTTGCCGGACTGGGTCTGCCCACCCTCTTGCGTCGCCATGGTGGTGCCTCCTCCACGATCGCCTGCGATCAACTTACCTCGCGCGGGCGACGAAAGGCCCGCCGCGCGCCGGGTTCCGGCACTCGGCGGGCCTTCCGGCATCCGGGTCAGCCGCCGGTCAGCATCTCCAACAGGTCCTTGGCGCTCTCGCACCTGTCGAAGAGCTGGCCGACGTGCGCGCGGGTGCCCCGCTCGGGCTCCATCATCGGCACCCGGACCAGCGACTCCCGGCCCACGTCGAAGATGACCGAGTCCCAGCTCGCGGCGACCACCTCGGAGGCGTACTGCGCCAGGCAGCGGCCCCGGAAGTAGGCCCGGGTGTCCTCCGGCGGCTCGGTCATCGCGGTGCGGGTCTGCTCGTCGCTGAGCAGCGTCTTCATCGAGCCACGCTGCACCAGCCGGTGGTAGAGGCCCTTCTCCGGCCGCACGTCGGAATATTGCAGGTCGACCAGTTGCAGCTTGTGCGAGCCCCAGCCGAGCTTCTCCCGCTCCCGGTAGCCCTCCAGCAGCCGCAGCTTGGCCACCCAGTCCAGCTCGTCGGCGCACTCGAAGGCGTCGCGGCCGAGCCGGTCCAGCACGCTCTCCCAACGACGCAGCACGTCGGCGGTCTGCGCGTCCACGTCCTGGCCGTAGCGGTCGTCCACGAAGGAGCCGACCCGTTCCAGGTAGGCCCACTGCACGTCGAGCGCGGTGAGCCGGCGGCCGTCGCGCAGCCGCATCAGGTGCTTCAGCGACGGGTCGTGGCTGACCGCACGCAGCTCGCCGACCGGGTCGGCGATGCCCAGGTCCGCGCCGAGCGCCTTCTCCTCGATCATGGCGAGGATCAGCGAGGTGGTGCCGACCTTGAGGAACGTGGAGATCTCGGACAGGTTGGCGTCGCCGATGATGACGTGCAGCCGGCGGTATTTGTCGGCGTCGGCGTGCGGCTCGTCCCGGGTGTTGATGATGGGCCGCTTCAGCGTGGTCTCCAGGCCCACCTCGACCTCGAAGAAGTCGGCCCGCTGGGAGATCTGGAAGCCGCTCTGGCCGCCGTCCTGGCCGATGCCGACGCGGCCGGCGCCGCAGACGATCTGCCGGGTGACGAAGAACGGCGTCAGGTACGCCACGATGTCGGCGAACGGCGTCTGCCGGCGCATCAGGTAGTTCTCGTGGGCGCCGTAGCTCGCGCCCTTGTTGTCGGTGTTGTTCTTGTAGAGGTGGATCGGGTGGGTGCCCGGAATCGTGGCGGCCCGGCGGGACGCCTCGGCCATCACCCGCTCCCCCGCCTTGTCCCAGCGCACCACGTCGAGGGGGGTGGTCACCTCGGGGGTGGAGTATTCGGGGTGCGCGTGGTCGACGTAGAGCCGGGCGCCGTTGGTGAGTATCACGTTCGCGAGCCCGAGGTCCTCGTCGGCGAGCGCCTCGGCCGGGTCGTACGCCGCCCCGGAGTAGGTGAACCCGCGGGCGTCGCGCAGCGGCGACTCCTCCTCGTAGTCCCAGCGGGCCCGCCCGCCCCGGTTGAGTTCGGGTCGTGCTCCGTAGGCGTTGACCACCTGCGAGGAGGTGACCATCGGGTTGGCTCCGGCCTGGCCGGGCACGGAGATGCCGTACTCGACCTCGGTGCCCATGATCCGTCTGACGCTCATCGACCTGCCCGCTCCGCTCGCCGTCGGGGTCCCCGTCATGTCGAGCGTAGTCGGCGCGTCGACGATAGGTGGCGCGCCGGGCCCCGGGTGGGCGGTACGGTCCGGCACCCGGGGTGGCCGGAGCGGTGTCTTCCGCTCCGGCCACCCGCCGCGACAGGTCAGAAGAAGCGGTACATCTCGGCCGACGCCTCCTCGGTGTCCGACGCCTTCGGTGCGGTGATCCGGACCGGCTCGCCGAAGCTGTGCATCTTCATCTCGTTCTCGATGGTCCCGGCGGCCGTGTCGAACGTGTAGGTGAGCAGGGTGAGCCGGCCCTCGGGATCCAGGGTGGCCTCGAACGGCACCGACTTGTTCTTGAGGACCTTGAACGCGTTCCGCAGCGTCGTCCGCTCGCCCTCGGTGGAGGCCGCCGCGACGGCCTTGTCGGCGTCGGCGACGCCGGTGTAGCGGCCGTCGCCGGCCGGCTCGGCGGACTCCACGCCGCCGAGGATGCCGGCCTGCGCCCGGACGTCGAGGCCCTGGGCCAGCGGTCCGTCCGGCCGGAGCCGCTTGCGGTCGAGCTTGACCCAGGGCTTGCCGTCGGACTCGTCCTGCTTGAGGTAGAGGGCGTCGGCGGTGAGGACCATGCTGACCGGGTCGGGTGTGGTCATGTCCAGCATCATCGCGCCGGTGGCGGGTTCGATGGCGGACCGCATGGTGATGGTCTGCTCTCCCGCCTTGATGGTGACGTCCATCTTGGCCGTCTTCTCCAGGCTGCGGCCGAGGCCCTGGCGGATCGCGTCGACCGGGTCCGCGGCGGCGGTGGACGCCGACGACGGGCCGGCCGGCTCGGTGCCGCCGCCGTCGGTGGTGGTGCCGCAGGCGGCGAGCAGGGCGGCGAGGCAGACGGCCAGGAGCGGGGTAAGTGATCTACGCACCGGCAGACACTAGCGGGGATGCCGCGTTTTCGTGGCCCCGGAAACGACCGATCGGGGCGGCGCCGGCGCGGCGCCGCCCCGATGGGCCGACCTCAGAGGTACTGGCCGGTGTTGCTGGCGGTCTCGATGGACCGGCCGGCCTCGGCGCCCTTGCCGCCGGAGACGAGCGTGCGGATGTAGACGATCCGTTCGCCCTTCTTGCCGGAGATGCGCGCCCAGTCGTCGGGGTTGGTGGTGTTGGGCAGGTCCTCGTTCTCGCGGAACTCGTCGACGCACGCGTCGAGCAGGTGCTGCAGCCGCAGCCCCTTGCGCCCGGAGGTGAGGAACTCCTTGATGGCCATCTTCTTGCCCCGGTCGACGATGTTCTGGATCATCGCGCCGGAGTTGAAGTCCTTGAAGTAGAGGACTTCCTTGTCCCCGTTGGCGTAGGTCACCTCGAGGAAGCGGTTCTCCTCGGTCTCCGAGTACATCCGCAGGACCACGGCGTCGATCATCGCGGCCACGGTGGCCTGGGGATCGGTGCCGTGTTCGGCCAGGTCGTCGGCGTGCAGGGGCAGGCCGGCGAGGATGTACTTGGAGAAGATGTCCTTGGCCGCCTCGGCGTCCGGCCGCTCGATCTTGATCTTGACGTCGAGTCGGCCGGGTCGCAGGATCGCCGGGTCGATCATGTCTTCCCGGTTGGAGGCGCCGATGACGATGACGTTCTCCAGGCCCTCCACGCCGTCGATCTCGCTGAGCAGCTGCGGGACGATGGTGTTCTCCACGTCCGAGGAGACGCCGGAGCCGCGGGTGCGGAAGACGGAGTCCATCTCGTCGAAGAACACGATCACCGGGGTGCCCTCGCCGGCCTTCTCCCGGGCTCGCTGGAAGATCAGCCGGATGTGCCGCTCGGTCTCGCCGACGTACTTGTTGAGCAGCTCCGGACCCTTGATGTTGAGGAAGAAGCTGGTGTGCTTTTCCTCACCGCGACGCTCAGCGATCTTCTTGGCGAGGGAGTTGGCCACCGCCTTGGCGATCAGCGTCTTGCCGCAGCCGGGCGGGCCGTAGAGCAGGATGCCCTTCGGCGGCCGGAGCTGGTGCTCGCGGAACAGGTCGGCGTGCAGGAAGGGCAGCTCCACCGCGTCGCGGATCTGCTCGATCTGCGACTGGAGGCCGCCGATGTCCTCGTAGTTGACGTCGGGCACCTCCTCCAGCACCAGCTCCTCGACCTCGCTCTTCGGGATCCGCTCGTACGCGTACGCCGAGCGGGGCTCGATCATGAGCGAGTCGCCGGCCCTGATCGTGCTGCCGATCAGGGTCTCGGCGAGGTGCACGATGCGCTCCTCGTCGGAGTGGGACACCACGAGCGCCCGGTCACCCGGGGCGCCGTCGGGACCCACCAGGATCTCCTTGAGCATCACCACCTCACCGACCCGCTCGTAGCCGAACGCGTCGACGATGTTGAGCGCGTCGTTGAGCAGGACCTCCTGGCCTCGGCGCAGCTCGTCGACCTCCAGCGAGGGCGAGACGGCGACGCGGAGCTTGCGCCCGCCGGTGAACACGTCCACCGTGCCGTCGTCGTGCCTCGCCAGGAAGACGCCGTAGCCGCTGGGCGGCTGGGCGAGCCGGTCGATCTCCTCCTTCAGCGTGACGATCTGCGCGCGAGCCTCCTTGAGGGTGCTCACGAGCCGCTCGTTGTTCTCGGTCAGCCGGGCCAACTGTGCCTGGGTGGCCGCCAGCCGCTCTTCGAGCTGCCGGACGTGTCGGGGGCTTTCGGTCAGCTTGCGTCGCACCAGAGCGAGTTCCTCCTGAAGGAACGCGACCTGCGTGGAGAGATCGTGGGCTTCCTTCTCCCACCGTGCGGCGCGCGAGTCCGCGTCGTCGCTGCGTGCCACGTCCCACCTCCCCGGGGGGCTTGAACGTTCTGAGCTAACACTAGCCGCTATGAGCCCGATTCGGTCCTCCGCAACGCGCTCGTCACCGAAGCTTGATCGCCAAGGGCTGGTTGACGGGCGGGTACGGGCGTTCGGGTACCGTCGGAGTCCGGTACGGGAGAACATGGGGGGTGCTTCGATGACCGACGTCGCGACGGACCAGGTGCAGGTCTGGGTGGACCAGGACCTCTGCACCGGCGACGGGCTGTGCGTGCAGTACGCGCCGGAGGTCTTCGAGTTCGACGTCGACGGCCTGGCGTACGTCAAGGGGCCGGACGGCGAGCTGCGGCTGAGCCCCGGCGCCCGGGTGGACGTGCCGGAGCACCTGCGCCTCGAAGTGATCGACTCGGCGAAGGAGTGCCCCGGCGAGTGCATCCACGTGGTGCGGGCCGGCGACGGCGTCGAGGTGGCCGGCCCGGAGGCCGAGGGCTGAGCGGACGAGCGGGGTGGGCCGGGGACGGGTCCCCGGCCCACCCGCGTCTCAGAGCATCGGACGACCGACGACGGAGGCCACCAGCCGGGCGAACTCCTCCAACCGCCCGATCTGTCCGGCCCCGCCGTCGTCGAGCGTCTTGCCGAAGCGCAGCGCGTCGTGCCGCGGCGTGCCCGCCACCTCGTCGCTCGGCGGCGCCTCGTCCAGCGAGCTGAGCAGCAGGTAGACGTCGATGCTGTCGACCCGGACCGTGCCGTCCTCGGCGCGGGTGAGCCGGCGCCGGCAGCCGACCTCGGTGACGGTGGAGACCGGCACCACCCGCAGCGAGGAGGTCATCGCGCCGGGCGGCCCCTCCCCCGGCGGGACGTCCTCGCCGTGCCAGAGCACCAGTCGGCTGCCGTCGCAGACGACGACCTCCTGCCACACGCCGTTCACCTCGTTGACGAAGCGTTCCAGCGTGAAGCCGAGCACCGAGGCGCCCCGCAGCACCCCGCCGAGCGCCTCCAGGGCGATGTCGGGGTCACGCAGGTAGGCCCGGGCGGCCGACTCCAGGTCGGCGTAGGGCGACCAGTCGGGGAAGACGGCGGGCATCTCGCCGTTGCCGTAGCCGGGACTGCTCACGCCACCTCCCGCCCCGCTCCGCCGGGACGGGCTGCCCGCCCGTCACGCGCCCCGATCCGCTCCCTCATGCTTACCGTCTCCGGTGTCGTCGTCCCCACGGGCACACATGATCCGCCCGTCCGTGGGGCTTCGCGCGGCGGGGGTCAGGGCTGTTCCGGCTCTGCCACCGACCGGGCCGCCGCCGCGGCGCGCAGGGCGTCGCGGCGCTGGGCGTACGCCTCGGCGCCCTTGCTGGGCTTGCGCCGGCGCGGCGGGGCGGTGACCCCCGGGGCGAGCTTGCGCGCGGAGACCAGGAACGCGGTGTGCGCGATCATGCGGTGGTCGGGCCGGACCGCCAGCCCCTCGGCGTGCCAGTCGCGGACCATCGACTCCCAGGCCCGCGGCTCGGTCCAGCCGCCGCGCTCGCGCAGCGCCTCGACCAGCTCGGACAATTGGGGCGTGGTGGCCACGTAGCCGATCAGCACACCACCGGGTACGAGCGCCCGCTCGACCATGTCGAGCATCTCCCACGGGGTCAGCATGTCGAGGATGATCCGGTCGAAACCGGTCTCGGCGCACCCGGCGACGTCGCCGACGTGCAGCCGCCAGGCCGGGTGCGGGCCGTTGAAGAACGCCTCGACGTTGCGCCTGGCGATCTGGGCGAAGTCGTCGCGCAGCTCGAAGGAGTGCAGCTCACCGTCGGTGCCGACGGCCCGCAGCAGCGAGCAGGACAGCGCGCCGGAGCCGGCGCCGGCCTCCAGCACCTTGGCGCCGGGGAAGATGTCGCCCATCGCGACGATCTGCGCGGAGTCCTTCGGGTAGATCACCTGGGCGCCGCGCGGCATGGAGAGCACGTAGTCCGACAGCAGCGGCCGCAGCGCCAGGAAGGCGGTGCCGCCGCCGGTGGTGGTGACCACGCTGCCGTCGGGCAGGCCGATCAGGGTGTCGTGGCTGAGGATGCCCCGGTGGGTGTGGAACTCCTTGCCGGGCTCCAGCGTCACGGTGTGCATCCGGCCCTTCGGGTCGGTGAGCTGCACCCGGTCGCCGGGCCGGAACGGCCCGCGGTGCACGGGAGGCAGCGCCGGGACGGTGGAGATCTCTGCGGTCACGTGTTCGTCTTCCGTTTCGGTTCGAGGAGCTGGGCGAGATCCGCGACGTGCAGCACGCCCACCACATCTTCGCCTGCCGTCACGAGGTACTGCGCGCCCGGGTGGGCGCGCACGGTCTCCAGCACCCGCTCGCCGTCCGCGCCGACC
Source organism: Micromonospora sp. WMMD975 (assembly GCF_029581215.1). Classification (NCBI taxonomy): domain Bacteria; kingdom Bacillati; phylum Actinomycetota; class Actinomycetes; order Micromonosporales; family Micromonosporaceae; genus Micromonospora; species Micromonospora sp. WMMD975. The sequence goes on along the minus strand of NZ_CP120739.1, from coordinate 2,078,462 downwards.
GGCAGGACGGGCAGCGTGGCCAGGCCGCGGGCCACCTCGTCCACCGCCAGCCAGGGCCGGCGGTCCCGGGGTACGGCGGCGGCGCGGGCCGGGTCGACCAGCGCCACGGTGCGGCCGGTCGAGTCGACCACGGCCAGCGCCGCGTCCGGCGGGCCCGCCTCGTCACGGCGGCGCTGCGCCTCGGCCAGCGGAGTGCCGGTATGCACCGGCAGGAGCGGGCGGGCCAGCCGGGCCACGTCGACCAGGTGCAGCCGGCGGCCGATCCGGGCCAGCCGGATGGACTGCCCGGCGCCCCGCCACAGGGTCAGCGCGACCAGCAGGAGCAGCGGCAGGGCCAGTGGGACGAGCGCCCGGCGCAGGGTGAGCGCCACCACCAGGGCCACCGTGCCCAGCGCGACCGCCCGGCCGACCCAGCCGGCCACCTCGGTGCCCCGGTGCCGGTCCCGGGTGAGCGCCCACACCGCCGCGCGCAGCGCCCGCCCGCCGTCCAGGGGCAGCCCGGGCAGGCTGTTGAAGATCGCCACCACCGCGTTGCCGACCGCGAGTTGGAAGGCGAGCTGATGGCCGAGCGTGCCGGCGGGCAGCGCCAGGGTGGCGGCGACCGCGCCGGCGCCGAGCACGGCGGACACCGCCGGGCCGGCCAGCGAGATCAACAGCTCCACCCGGGGAGTGGGCGCGTCGGCGTCCATCTCGGTGTAGCCGCCGAGCAGTTCCAGCGTGATTCCCCGCACTCCGATGCCGAACCGGCGGGCGGTGAGCGCGTGTGCCAGCTCGTGCAGCAGCACCGAGCCGAGCAGCGAGACGACGAAACCGAGCCCGATCAGGTAGCTGCCGGGGCCGCCGAGGTCGAGCTGGCGGCGCGCAAGCGCCGCGTAGAGCACGGTGACCACGACGGTGAGCAGCAGCATCGAGGCGTCGGCCCGCAGCGGCACCCCGAAGACCCGGCCGAGGCTCAGCCCGGGCCGGCGCGGTCGTCGGGTCCGCTGCTCCATTCCGGCGATGCTACGCGGGGGAGATCATCGACCGGTGCGGCGACGGCGGCGGTGTCACACCGGTGGCCTAACCTTCCGGGCATGACGGCGAGACCGGTGATCGACACGCAGGGCGACCCGACGGCGGAAGCGGCGCCGGTCACGGTGCGGGCGTCGCTGTCGCCGTCGCGGGCGGCCGACTTCAAGACCTGCCCGCTGCTCTACCGGTTCCGCAGCATCGACCGGCTGCCCGAGCGCCCGACGGTCGAGCAGGCCCGGGGCACGCTCGTGCACGCCGTGCTGGAGCGGCTGTTCGACCTGCCGGCGCCGGCGCGCACCCCGGAGTCGGCGGGTGACCTGGTCGCCCCGCAGTGGGACCGGCTGGTCACCGCGGAGCCGGAGCTGTCGACGCTGTTCGCCGACGACGACACGGCCGGCGTGGAGGGGTTCCTCCGCTCGGCGGCGGCGTTGCTGGAGGGCTACTTCGCGGTGGAGGACCCGCGCCGGCTGGAGCCGGCCGAGCGCGAGGCGCTGATCTCCGCGGTGGTCGACGACGAGTTGCTCATCCGGGGCTACCTCGACCGGCTCGACGTGGCGCCCGACGGCGCGTTGCGGGTGGTCGACTACAAGACCGGCGGCGCGCCGCGGGAGGCGTTCGAGGCACGGGCGCTGTTCCAGCTGAAGTTCTACGCCCTGGTGCTGTGGCGCACCCGGGGGGTGGTGCCGCGGGTGCTGCGCCTGCTCTACCTCAAGGACGCCGAGGTGTGCGACTACGCCCCCGACGCCGAGGAACTGGTGCGTTTCGAGCGCACGGTGGTGGCGTTGTGGCGGGCGATCGAGCAGGCCACCGTCCGGCAGGATTTCCGGCCCCGGCCGAGTCGGCTCTGCGACTGGTGCAGCCATCAGTCGCGGTGTCCGAGCTTCGGCGGCACCCCGCCGCCGTTCCCGGTGGCCGCCGCCGCGCCCGACCCGCTCGTGGACGCCCGGTCCCGCCCCGCCACCCCGGGGGCCGACGAGTGACGCTCCTCCTCGGGGAGGAGGCCGGGTTCGGCTCCGGCGACGACGAGAGGCGCGCCGGGTCGGCCTAGCGTCTCCAGGCATGACCGACCGGCTACCGGCCCGCCGGATGCTCGACACGTTGCTCACCGCCGCGGTGGCGTACGCGGTGGGTCGGGCGGCGCGACCCCGGCCCGTCCGCGCCCGCACGGGCGCCGACGGGGACGTCCCGGCGCGGACACCGCCCGTCGCGGATGGCCCCGGGGCGCCGACGTCGACCGCCGGGGGCGCCGCCACCGGCGCGGCGGGGCTGGCCGTCCGGGGCGCCGCCACCGGCGCGGCGGGGCCGGACGCTGGGGACGCCGCCGCCGGCGCGGCGGTGGTCGCCGACGAGCGTCGACGGATCGCCGGCGAGTTGCACGACCTGGTGGCCCACCAGGTCGCCGCGATCGGGGTGCTGGCCACCGGGGCCCGCCGGGCGTTGCCCCGGGATCCGGCGGCGGCGGACCGCGCGCTGGCCGCGGTCGAGGAGACCGGCCGGGCGGCCCTTCGGGAGCTGCGCCGGCTGCTGCGGGTGCTGCGCGCCGACGCCGGCCCGGCCGCCGAACTGGCGCCGCTGCCCGGCCTGGCCGGCGTCGTCACCCTGGTGCGGCAGGCCCGCGACGCCGGGCTGCCGGTCACGCTGCGGACCGAGGGCTCGTTCACGCCGGTGGGCGACGGCGTCGCGCTCGCCGCGCACCGGGTCGTGCGGGAGGCGCTGCGCAACGTGCTCCGGCACGCCGGTCCGGCCACCGCGTCGGTCCGGCTCACCGCCGCTGACGGATTCCTGACCGTGGAGGTGACCGACACCGGACGCGGCCCGGCGTCGCCCGACCGGATCGGACCCGGCCTGGTCGGCATGCGGGAGCGGGTCGCCCTCTACGGTGGGATCCTGCGGACCGGACCGGCGCCGGGCGGCGGCTTCCGGGTGTACGCCCGGATCCCGCTGGACCCGGCCGGCACGGTCGGCGGACCGACCGCCGACCGGCACGACGAGGGGAAGACATGACCGACGCCGCCGCGCCCCGACCGGTGCGGGTCCTGCTCGCCGACGACCAGCCGTTGCTGCGTACCGGGTTCCGGATGGTCCTCGGCGTCGAGGGTGACCTGGACATCGTGGGCGAGGCCGGCGACGGGGTGGAGGCGGTGGAGCTGTCCCGGCGGCTGCTGCCGGACGTGGTGCTGATGGACATCCGGATGCCGCGGATGGACGGGGTGGCCGCCACCCGGGCGATCGTGGACGCCCGGCTGCCGGTGCGGGTGCTCGTGCTGACCACGTTCGAGCTGGACGAGTACGTGGTCGGGGCGTTGCGCGCCGGCGCGAGCGGTTTCCTGGCCAAGGACGTGCCGGCCGAGGACCTGGTCACCGCGATCCGCACGGTGGCGGCCGGGGAGGCGGTGGTGGCGCCGCGGATCCTGCGCCGGCTGCTGGACCGCTTCGCCGACGTGCTGCCGGATCCGGCCGCCGCGCCGCCGCGGGTGCTGGATCCGCTCACCGAACGCGAGCGGGAGGTGCTGACCCAGGTGGCGCGCGGCCTGTCCAACGCCGAGATCGCCCGGGAGTTGTCGGTGAGCGAGACCACGGTCAAGACCCACGTCGGGCACGTGCTGACCAAGCTGGGGCTGCGCGACCGGGTGCAGGCCGTGGTCCTGGCGTACGAGACGGGGTTGGTGCGGCCGGGCGGTTGAGGTGGCGGCATCCACGTACCGTGACCAACGGCGGCGGCGCGTAGTTGACCCTCACGCGACGTGGGGTCCTACCGTCGACGCCGCCGCCCGGTCAGGGATCACCCCGAGCCGGCCTGGGGGGCGACCCCCACCAGAAATTCGGCACGGATTCCGCCCGGGGTCGGACGGATCCGCGACCGGCGGCGCCGAGGATGGGAACTGCCGCACCGGCCAGCGGGGGCGGTGCGGATCTCCGAGCACGACGGAAGAGGTAGATGACGTGACCGCGACGGTAGGCCAGCAGGCGCAGGCCGCGGCCCGGGCGAACGACGTGTGGAAAGTGTACGGCAGCGGTGAGGCGCAGGTCATCGCGCTGCGGGGGGTGAATGCCGAGTTCGAACGCGGCCGGTTCACCGCGATCATGGGCCCGTCGGGCTCCGGCAAGTCGACGCTCATGCACTGCCTGGCCGGCCTGGACTCGGTGACCCGTGGCACCGTGATGATCGGTGAGACGACGGTGACCGGGCTCAACGACTCGGGTCTGACGAAGCTGCGCCGGGACAAGGTGGGCTTCATCTTCCAGCAGTTCAACCTGCTGCCGACGCTCACCGCGCAGGAGAACATCCTGCTGCCGCTGTCGATCGCCGGGCGCAAACCCGACCCGGCCTGGTACGACACCGTGATCGACACGGTCGGCCTGCGGGAGCGGCTCGGGCACCGACCGGCGCAGCTCTCCGGTGGCCAGCAGCAGCGGGTGGCGTGCGCCCGGGCGCTCGTCGCCCGGCCCGAGGTGATCTTCGCGGACGAGCCGACCGGCAACCTGGACTCTCGTTCCGGCGCCGAGGTGCTCAACTTCCTGCGCGACTCGGTGCGCGAGCACGGCCAGACCATCGTCATGGTCACCCACGACCCGACCGCCGCGGCGTACGCCGACCGGGTGGTCTTCCTCGCCGACGGGGAGATCGTCTCGGAGCTGGTCGAGCCGACCGCCGAGACGGTGCTGGACACCATGAAGAAGCTCGACGCGCCGGTCGAGGTGGGCAACTGATGTTCCGGGCGACGCTCAAGAGCCTGCTGGCGCGCAAGCTGCGCCTGGTGTTGTCCGGCCTGGCGGTGGTGCTCGGCGTCATGTTCGTCTCCGGCGCGTTCGTGCTCACCGACACGCTGGGCCGGTCCTTCGACGCGGTCTTCTCCGACGCCTACGCCGCCATCGACGTGAACGTGGCGGCGAAGCCGAAGGTCGAGGTCTCCGAGGCCGAGGGCGAGCCGGTGGCCGCCCCGGTGCCGGCGTCGGTGGTCGACCGGGTCGCGGCGGTGCCGGGCGCCACGGACGTACGCGGGGCGGTCGCCGCCGACGGCGCGCGGCTGATCGGCAGCAACGGCAAGGTGGTCACCTCGTTCGGGCCGCCGCAGCTCGGGGAGAACTGGCTCGGCGAGGACGACCTGATGAAGCTGCGCGAGGGCCGCGGCCCGCGGGCCGACGACGAGATCGCGGTCAACGCCGCGCTGGCCAAGGCGGCGAACGTGAAGGTCGGCGACCGGGTCGGTGTGCTGACGTTGTCGCCGAAGAAGGAGTTCACCCTGGTCGGCGTGTTCGGCTACAGCGGCGGCCGGGACTCGATCGGCGGGGTGAACGAAATCGCCTTCACCACGCCCGTCGCCCAGCGGTTGATGCTCGGCAAGCCGGACGTGTTCACGCACGTCAGCGCGCGTGCCGCCGACGGCACCACGCCGGAGGCGCTGCGCGACGAGGTGTCCCGCACGCTCGGCGCCGACTACGACGTGAAGACCGGCGAGCAGCTCGCCGACGACGCTTCGGCCAGCCTGAAGGAGGGGCTGTCGTTCTTCAACAAGATCCTCCTCGGTTTCGCCGCGGTGGCGCTGTTGGTCGGCACGTTCCTGATCCTCAACACCTTCTCGATCATCGTGGCCCAGCGCACCCGTGAGCTGGCGCTGATGCGGGCCATCGGGGCCAGCGGCCGGCAGGTCATCGGCTCGGTGGTGCTGGAGGCGGTGGCGGTCGGCCTGGTCGCCTCGGTGCTCGGGCTCGCCGCCGGCATCGGGGTGGGCGCGCTGCTGGCGTACCTGTTCGGCACGCTCGCCGGTGGTCTCACCCTGGCCGGGCTGGGCGTGCCGCCCGCGGCGGTGATCGGCGCGTTCACGGTGGGTCTGCTGATCACGGTGGTCGCGGCGCTGCTGCCGGCGCTGCGGGCCGCGCGGATCCCGCCGATCGCCGCGATGCAGGACGTGGCCACACCGGACCGGCCACTGACCAAGGTGACCGTCGGCGGCGCCGTGGTCACCACGATCGGGGCGGTCCTGCTCTTCCTCGGGCTCAGCGGCAACGCCGGCGGCAACACCCTGGCCACCATCCTCGGCGGCGTGCTGTTCGCGTTCATCGGGGTGGCGCTGCTGACCCCGGTGATCAGCCGGCCGGTGGTGGCCCTGCTCGGCGCCCTGTTCGCCTGGTCGGTGCCGGGGAAGCTGGGCCGGCTCAACTCGGGCCGCAACCCGCGCCGGACCGCGATCACCGCCGCCGCGCTGATGGTGGGCATCGCGTTGGTGACCGGCGTGACGGTGATCCTGGACTCGGCCAAGGGCAGCATCAGCGCCCTCGCCGAGGACCGGATCAAGGCCGAGCTGGTGATCGCGGGCAGCATGTCCGGGCCCCGCCCGGCGAGCTTCGACCCGGCGGTGCTGGCCCAGGCCGCGGCGATCCCCGGGGTGCGGCTCGTCGACGGCGAGTACGGCGACATGGCCACCGTCGGCGGCAAGCGGACCTGGGTGGCGGCGTCGAGCGACGTGTCCGCGCTGGAGCGGATCTTCGGGGCGAAGGCCACCGCCGGTGACATCAGCCGGCTGGCCCCGGACCAGATGCTGCTCAGTTCGGACACCGCGAAGTCCCGCAACCTGTCGGTCGGCTCGACCGTGCCGGTGCAGTTGTCCCGCGGTGACGCGCGCACCTACACGGTCAGCGGCATCTACGAGAGTTCCCAGCTGACCAACCCGGTGGTGCTCCCGCCGCAGGCGGTCACCGACTTCGCGATCCCACAGCCCAGCCAGGGCTTCGTGCAACTCGCGCCGGGCACGCCGGTCAGCGCGGTGCAACCGCAGATCGAACGGCTGCTGGCGGACAGTCCGGAGGTGTCGGTGGCGGACCGGGCCGCGTTCATCAAGCAGCAGACCAGCCAGTTGGACACCCCGCTGCGGATGATCCAGATCCTGCTGGCGCTGGCCATCGTGATCGCCGTGCTGGGCATCATCAACACCCTGGCCCTGTCGGTGCTGGAGCGGACCCGCGAGCTGGGTCTGCTGCGGGCGATCGGCCTGCGCCGGGCGCAGACCATGCGCATGATCACCGTCGAGGCGGTGGTGATCTCGGTCTTCGGCGCGCTGCTCGGCGTCGTGGTCGGCACCGGTCTCGGCGCGGCCGTGGTGCGGGCGCTCAAGGACGAGGGCATCACCGACCTGGTCCTGCCCTGGGGTCAGATGGTGACGTTCCTGGTCCTGGCCGCGATCATCGGCGTGGTGGCGGCGGTGCTGCCGGCCATCCGCGCCGCCCGCATCAACGTGCTGGGCGCCATCGCCCACGACTGAGGTGAAAGGCGGGGGCCCTTCTTATCGCCTGGGCGATAAGAAGGGCCCCCGCCTAACGGTTCAGCAGGGCGGCGAGCAACTCCAGGTCGACGGCGGTCAGGCTCTCCGACTGGTGCACGCCGTCGGTCGGCGGCAGCGGCACCTCGGCCGGCACGGCCAGCACCGCCGCCCCGGCGGCAAGCGCGCTCGCCACGCCGGTCGGTGAGTCCTCGATCGCCACGCACCGCTCGATCGGCACGCCGAGCAGCTTCGCGGCGGTCAGGTACGGCTCCGGGTGCGGCTTGGCCTCGCCCACCTCGTCGCCGCAGACCACCGCGTCGAAGCTGTCGCGCCCCAGCGTGTCCAGGGCGACCTCGACGAGCGACCGGCCGCTGGAGGTGACGAGCGCGGTGGGGATGCCGGCGGCCCGCACCGCCCGCAGCAACGCCAACGCGCCCGGCCGCCACCGCAGTCCGGTGCGGAACAGGTCGAGGATCCGCGTGCTGATCCAGTCGGCGCTGGCCTGCGGATCCCGTTCCGGCTGGCCGAGGTCGTCGTGCACGATCCGCATGGCGTCGGCCATCGAGGTCCCGATGATCGCCTGCCGGGCCGCCTCGGACAGCGTGCCGCCGTAGACGGCGGCCATCTCCTGCAACGCGACGTCCCACAGCTTCTCGCTGTCGACCAGGGTGCCGTCCATGTCGAAAAGCACGGCGGCGGGGTGTGGGCTGCTCAGCGGGGGCCTCCTTCGGTACGCCTACCGGGGCGATCCTGCCAGCCGCCCGCCGCCCGCACGGCATCGTCCCCTCCCGGGGTGACCTGTGGCATCAACCGAGGCCGCAGGCGTCGAGCGAGTTCTCGTAGCCGGCGAAGAACTTCTCGCTGCGCTGCTCGGCGGTGCCGTGCGCGCCCTCGGCGAACCAGGGCTGGTCCGGGTCGTCGCCGACCGCGAGCAGCCCCTCCCGGAACTCGTCGAGGTCGCCGTCCTCCAGCTTCAGCGTCCCGTCGCGCACGCTGTCGCCCAGGTACGCCCCGGCCATGCAGTCGGCCTGCAACTCCTGCTGGATGGTGAAGTTGTAGCGGATGCCGAGCCGGGTCTGCACGCCGTGGGCGTACTCGTGACCCAGCAGGTAGAACAGGAACGCGTCCCCGACCTGCCGGAACGCCGAGACCGACCAGTTCACGTCGTAGGCGATGAAGTCGCCGGCCGAGCAGTAGACGGCGTTGTTGCGCGGCAGCCCCTGCCCGCCGCAGGTCACCTCGCCCGCACGGGTGTAGGGCACCACCCGCCGGATCGGCTGGAACCGCTGCCCGGAGGCGCGGAACCGGGCGGTCCAGTACTGCTCGGCGACGGCGACGGCGTCGGCGAAGTCCTGCTTGAACTCGGCGACGCTCGTGGTCCCGTCCGCCCGGGTGGTCACCGCGTCCGGTGACGCCGGCTCCCCGCTCGGCCGCGGGGCGGGCTGCTGCGGCTCCCCCTGGTCGAGTCCACCACCCATGCAGCCGGCGGCCACCACCACGGCCACCAGCAGCCCGGCCAACGGTCCGAGCCGCCGGCGTTCCACCCTGTCCCCCACGACTACCTCCCGGCTGTCCGACCCGTGTGAGCGCTTGTACCCCTACGCTCACCGGCTTGCACGTACCGGCGTCGGGAAACGTTCAGGTGTCGCGGGCGCGACGATGCCGTCAGCCGGTGAAGCCGTGCCCGCCGCTGTTCCAGCCGTCGTGCTGGGCGCGGGCCTGCTCGGCGGCCCGCCGGTGTCGCTCGGCCCGGGCCGCCCGGACCGCCGTGGGATCCTCGTCGATGGTCCGCCGCCGGTCCCGCCAGGAGACGTAGCCGACCACGCCCGCCACGAGCAGAACCACGATCACCGTCGCCAGCGCCGCCGTCATATCCGCCACGATAGGGGGCGCGGGCGAGCGGATGTACGCCTAGTCCAGGCCGCGCATGATGTGCGGCTCGCCGTCGTCGTCGCCGAAGCAGCGGTGCAACACCTGGGCGCGGGCCCACAGGTCGAGGCTGCTGGGCGGCCCGACCTGCGGCGGGCGGGGAAGCGCGGTCAGCACGGGGGCCGGGTCCGGCGGAACCTTCGACGTCACCTCGTCGGTCATCTCCGCCCCTTTCGTCGTGCTCATGCTCGCCCCTCGGCGTCTCGGCCGCGTCAACCGGACGGCGCGGGTGGGGACGCGGCGCTCGGCGTGCCGTACTCCGGACGGTAGCCCGCCGGGCCGGACCGCACACCCCTTATTCCGGACCCCGGCGCAGGTAGGGGTGGGATCGTCAGCGGATGTTCACGGAAGTTGAACTGGACCATCGCTTCCACGTCTGTCTATATAAGAGGGCACCGGTAAGAGCCAATCCCGCTTGGATGGAGTCCCATGTCCCGCACCCTGCGCGCCACGGCCATCAGCCTCGCCGCGATCACGGCCGCCACCCTCGGCCTCACCCAGCCCGCCCGCGCCGCCGGTTACTCCGCCCCGCTCACCACCGCGGTCGCCGGCCTGAGCGTCGCCACCGAGGTCCGCACCGGCTACAGCCGCGACCTGTTCCCGCACTGGATCGACGCGGACGGCGACGGCTGCAACACCCGCAACGAGGTGCTCTACGCCGAGGCCACCACGAAGCCCACCATCAGCGGCACCTGCACGCTCTCCGGCGGTCGCTGGTACTCCTACTACGACAACGCCACCTGGACCGCCACCGGCGACGTGGACATCGACCACATGGTCCCGCTCGCCGAGGCATGGGACTCCGGCGCGCGCACCTGGACCACCAGCCGACGGCAGGCGTACGCCAACGACCTGGGCGACGCGCGGGCGCTGGCCGCGGTCACCGACAACGTCAACCAGTCCAAGGGCGACCAGGACCCGGCGACGTGGCTGCCGCCGTACGCCTCGGCCCGCTGCCGCTACGTCGGCGAGTGGGTGGCGGTGAAGATCCGCTGGCGGCTGACCGTGGACAGCGCGGAGAAGAGCGCGCTGACCAGTTGGGCGAACAACTGCCCGGCCGCCACCATCTCGGTCACCTACGCGTACTGAAGCCCTCCCGGTGCCCGGGCCGGACCGGCCCGGGCACCGGCTGGAATGATGAACGGCGATGGGAGAGCACGAGGAGCTGACCACCGCACGGCTGCGCCTGCGCCGCCCCACCCACGCCGACGTCGACCTGCTCCACGCCCTGCACACCGACCCCCGGGCCTGCGCGCACAACCCCTCCGACCTGCTGCGCGACCGCGCCGAGGCGCAGGAGCGCTTCCGGCGCTGGGACGGGCACTGGCGGGTGCACGGCTTCGGCTACTGGGTGGTGTGCCGCGACGACCGGCGGCTCGGCTTCTGCGGCCTGAAGATCATGCGGCTGCACGAACGCGACGTGCTGAACCTGTTCTACCGCCTAGACCCGGCCGGGTGGGGTGACGGCGTGGCCGGCGAGGCGGCCACCGCCGTCGTGGGCTGGGCCGGCACGCACCGGCCCGACCTGCCGGTGGCCGCCCGGATCCGCCCGGCCAACATCGCCTCCCGGCGGGTCGCGGAACGGGCCGGCCTGCGCCACGCCGCGCACCTGGACGTGCCGGGCGAGGACGGCCTCGACTGGATCTTCATCGCGGATGGTCCGCGTCGCTGACCGACGGCTCACGGCCGACCGGCACGCCGCAGCAGGAGCAATCGGAGCCGCACGAGTGGGCGTCCTCGGCCGCTCCACCGGAGGCCGGCGGAACCGCGCAGCAGGTTTCGCCACGCCAGGCGTCCCGGCCCTCCCGCACCGCGACCACGGCGATCACCAGTGCCGCGACCGGGTCGGCCCACGACCAGCCGAACAGGCCGTTGACGGCCAGCCCCACGAGCAGAACCACCGACAGGTACGTGCACAGCAACGTCTGATTCGAGTCGGCGACCGCCGATCGGGAACCCAACTCCCGACCGGCCCGCCGCTGCGCGGCCGACAGCACCGGCATCACCGCCACCGACACGCCGGCCAGCACCAGCCCGACCGTGGAGTGCGCGGCCTCGGCGCCGCCGAGCAACGCCCGGACCGCCTCGACGGTGACGTACCCGGCGAGCGCGAAGAACGAGATCGCGATGACCCGCAGCGCGATCCGCTCCCGCGCCTCGGGGTCCCGGCCGGCGAACTGCCACGCCACGGCGCTGGCCGAGGCCACCTCGATGACCGAGTCCAGACCGAAGCCGATCAGGGCGGTGGACGACGCCACGGTGCCGGCGCCGATCGCCACCACCGCCTCGACGACGTTGTAGGTGATCGTCGCGGCGACCAGCAGCCGTACCCGGCGGGCGAGCACGGCGCGGCGGGCCGGCGCGGGACCGGCGGCCGTCAGCGGGACGAGTGGCAGGTGCGTCATCAGCAACAACCTGAGGCGGCGTCGGCGCACACGGCCGGGTCGACGGCGAGCACGACGCCGAGCAGGTCGCCCAGCGCGTGGGCGAGCCGGGCGTCGGCCAACTCGTAACGGGCGCGCCGGCCCTCGGGCACGGCCACGACCAGGCCGCAACCGCGCAGGCAGGCCAGGTGGTTGGACACGTTCTGCCGGCTGGTGCCGAGCAGGTCCGCCAACTGCGCCGGATAGCCGGGTCCGTCGCGCAGGGCCAGCAGCAGCCGGGCGCGCATCGGCTCGGAGAGGGCGTGACCGAAGCGGGCCAGCACCTGCGCGTGCGGGAGCGTCTGCATGCGACGACAGTACATCACTGACTGTATTGTTGTGGACGGGCTTGCCTCCGGTAGCCCACCGACAAGATCGTGACGATACGGTCGGACGCATGACCGTCGCCCGTTCCATCCTGCTGTTCCTGGTCGCCGCACTGGCCGAGATCGGCGGCGCCTGGCTGGTCTGGCAGGGCTGGCGGGAGAACCGCGGGCTGCTCTGGATCGCGGGCGGGATCATCGCGCTGGGCCTCTACGGCTTCGTGGCGACGTTCCAGCCCGACCCGAACTTCGGGCGCATCCTCGCCGCCTACGGCGGCGTCTTCGTCGCCGGTTCGCTCGCCTGGGGCATGCTCGTCGACAGGTTCCGGCCCGACCGCTACGACCTCGCCGGCGCGGCCGTCTGCCTGGTCGGCGTCGCGATCATCATGTACGCGCCGCGCGCGAGCTGACCTGCCCGACGCGGTCATCCCGGCTCAGCATGAGGCGGGCGGGATGCTCTGCTCGTACTGGAAGACGTTGTGCGGGTCGTACCACGCATTGACCCGGCGCAGGCGCTCGACGTTCGGCCCCCAGTACGCGGTCTCCCACTCCTGCATGCCGATGTTCGGCACGTTGACGTAGGCGCCGTCCACGTACGGGCGCAGCGCCTGGCTGAACTCGGCGATCCACGCCTGGGCGGCCGGGGTGAGGGCGTCGCCGCTGTCCGGCACGCCCCGGGTCCCCCAGCCGGCGCCCGGCTCGGAGTAGAAGATCGCGTCGCGGTGCGGGAACGCCGAGCCGCCGGCCGGCTGCTTCGCCTGCGCGCCGACGCCGAACGCCTGGGTGAAGAAGTTGCTGTCGTCGGTGGGCGCGACCGCCATGAACGAGCGGATGATCTCGATCGCCTCGGGCGGGAACGGCCGGCGGGTGAACTGGGAGAAGAACTTCCAGTTCGCGGGCTCGTCCTCGATCGGCACCTGGAACCCGGCGTAGAGCTCGCCCCACCCGCCGATCTGCACCGTGACCTGCGGGCTGCCGACCGACAGGACCGGCGCCAGCAGCCGCCGCACCTCCGCCTCGGTGCCCTCGACCAGCACGCCGAACAGCAGGATCTGCGACTTGTGGATCTCCAGTTGGGAGCCGAGGCGGACGTCGGTGAACGGCGCGGTGCGCTGCCACCTGTCGAAGACGCCCGGCAGGTCGTCCAGGCCGGACCAGGTCGCCTGAAGGTAGGCGACGCCGCGCAGCGGGGCCACCCGGTAGGTGAGCGAGGTGACGATGCCGAAGTTGCCGTTACCCGCCCCGCGCAACGCCCAGAGCAGGTCCGCGTGGTTCCGCAGGTCCACCTCGACCGCCCTGGCGCCGTTCGCCCCGGACGCGACGACGATCTCCGCCCCGATCAGGCTGTCGCAGGCCATGCCGAGCCACCGGGTGAGGAAGCCGAAACCCCCGCCCAGGGTCGCGCCGGACAGACCCACGCTCCCCTCCGTACCTGTCGTCACCGCGAGACCCTGCTGGGCGAGCGTGGTGACCGCCTCCAACTGGTTGAGCCCGGCGCCCACGCGCGCGGTGAGCGCGGGCCGGTTGATCTCGGCGGACTTCAGCTCGCTGACGTCGATCACGATGCCGTTGTCCACGTTGGACCAGCCCTCCAGGCTGTGCCGGCCGCTGCGTACCCGCAGCGCGACGTTGTTCTGCCGGGACCAGGCGAGGGCGTTCACCACGTCCTGGGTGTTCTGCGCGAACACGATGACAAGCGGGTTGTGCACGAACAACTCGTCCCACCCGACGCTCGCGGTCGGGTAGTCGGGATCACCGAAGCGCACGATCCGCCCGGTCAGTTCCACCGGCGGGCACTCGGCCCAGATGGGTGCTCCGGAGCCGTCGGTGCCGGTCGTCGCCAGGGCGGGTCCGGTGAACACGGCCGGGGCGACGACCGCACCGGCGCCCACGGCGGCGGTCGCCTGGAGCAGCTTTCGACGCGAGATGTCGTGCATGGTCATGGACTCTCGATCGGGTCACACCGTCCGCTGGCGTGCAACATTCACGCTAGAACCAGACACCTACTCACATAACCGGAAGGCGATGCGAAAACCCTTCCGGGTGACGCAGACAAGTGCCGATGGGACAAACGCGCTCCGTCAGGAGCCGGGCGTGTCCACCACCCGCGCTCAAAGATGGAGACGGAGCCAGCCACCCAGGCAGAGAAGCAGCCAGCCGGTCACCGCGGCGACGAATCCCGCCAACGCCGGAAGCTGCCACCTTCGCACCAGGTACGCACACAGCGGCACCGCCACGAGCAAGGTCGGCGCCAGAATCACGATCATGTCGTACAGCTCCGCGCCGACATCCACCGACGCGGTCGGGCACCCGAACTTGCCGGTGCACTCGACGCTGCGGCCGTTGACGTACGAGTAGCCGGGGGTGGTGCCCCCTTGCGGCCACCGGACTATCACCAGCAGGCCGACCGGCAGGACACACGCCAGTGTGTACCAGAACGCGAGCCAGGCGAAGGCGCGCCCGAGCACCCCCGACGCCAGCCCCCCGCTCATGATCGTCATCATATTCCGACCGAGACCACGCCCCTTGATCCACACCAGCTCGGTGAAGTGGCGCCATCCGGGCAAGCCGGTTACCGCCACCTCGGCGTAGTGGAGTGGATCAAGCGCGGGCTATTTCGCGTTGAAGTAGTTCGCGTCGGGGTGGTGGACCACGATGGCGTCGGTGGCCTGCTCGGGCACGAGCTGGAACTCCTCCGACAACTCCACGCCGATCCGCTCCGCGCCGAGCAGCCCCACCACCTTCGCCCGGTCTTCCAGGTCCGGGCAGGCCGGATAGCCGAACGCGTACCGGCAGCCCCGGTAGTCGGTGCGCAGCAGGCCGGCCAGGTCGCCCGGGTCGTCCTCGGCGACGGTACGCCCACCCGGCAGCACCAGCTCGGACCGGATCCGCCGGTGCCAGTACTCCGCAAGCGCCTCGGTGAGCTGCACCGACAGACCGTGCACCTCCAGGTAGTCGCGGTATTCGTTCGCCGCGAACATCTTCGCCGTGTATTCGCTGATCGGCTGCCCGACGGTGACGAGTTGCAACGCCACCACGTCGAGCTGGTCGCCCTTGGGCCGGAAGAAGTCGGCCAGGCACAGCCGGCGCTCCTGCCGCTGCCGGGGGAAGGAGAACCGGGCTCGCTCGCTGTGCCCGTTCTCGTCCAGCACCACCAGGTCGTTGCCCTCGGAGTAGGCCGGGAAGTAGCCGTACACCACGGCCGCCTCCAACACCTGGTCGGCGATGAGCCGGTCCAGCCAGTAGCGCAGCCGCGGCCGGCCCTCGGTCTCCACCAACTCCTCGTACGACGGGCCCTGGCCGCCGCGCGCGCCGCGCAGCCCCCACTGGCCCAGGAACGTGGCCCGCTCGTCGAGCAGCGCCGCGTAGTCCGCGAGCGGCACGCCCTTGACCACCCGGGTGCCGAAGAACGGCGGCGTGGGCACCACGGCGTCCGGCGCCACGTCGGAGCGGACGGAGGCGTCGTCCAGCTCGGGCAGCGCCTCCCGGACCTGCGCCCGCTGCCGCTCCCGCCGCTCCCGGCGGGCCGCCAACGCCGCCTCCCGCTCCGGGTCGACCACCGGCGCGCCACCCCGCTTGGCCGCCATCACGCGGTCCATCAGGGACAGCCCCTCGAACGCGTCCCGGGCGTAGTGCACCTGGCCCGGGTAGATCGACCGCAGGTCGTCCTCCACGTACGCCCGGGTCAGCGCCGCCCCGCCGAGCAGCACCGGCCAGCGCTCGGCGACGCCGCGCGTGGCCATCTCGGCCAGGTTCTCCTTCATGATGACCGTGCTCTTGACCAGCAGGCCGGACATGCCGATGGCGTCGGCACGGTGCTCCTCGGCCGCGTCCAGGATCGCGGTGATCGGCTGCTTGATGCCGATGTTGACCACGTCGTAGCCGTTGTTGGACAGGATGATGTCGACCAGGTTCTTGCCGATGTCGTGCACGTCGCCCTTCACCGTGGCAAGAACAATCTTGCCCTTTCCGGCAGCGTCTTCGGAGTCGGCCTTCTCCATGTGCGGCTCCAGGTAGGCCACCGCGGTCTTCATCACCTCGGCGGACTGGAGCACGAACGGCAACTGCATCTGGCCCGAGCCGAACAGCTCGCCGACCACCTTCATGCCGTCCAGCAGCAGGTCGTTGATGATGGACAGCGGCGTGCGCCCCTGCGCCATCGCGGTGTCCAGGTCGGCCTCCAGGCCGTTGCGCTCGCCGTCGATGATCCGGCGCTTGAGCCGCTCCTCGAGCGGCAGCGCGGCCAACTCCTCGGCGCGGGTGGCCCGCGCCGACGCCGCGTCGACGCCCTCGAAGACCTCGATGAACCGCTGCACCGGGTCGTAGCCCTCGCGGCGGCGGTCGTAGACCAGGTCCAGCGCCACCTCGCGCTGCTCGTCCGGGATCTTCGTCATCGGCAGGATCTTGCTGGCGTGCACGATGGCCGACGTCAGGCCGGCCTGCACGCACTCGTGCAGGAACACCGAGTTGAGCACCTGCCGGGCCGCCGGGTTCAGGCCGAACGACACGTTCGAGATGCCGGCGGTGAAGTTGACCCCCGGATAGCGGGCGGTGATCTCCCGGATCGCCTCGATCGTCTCGATGCCGTCGCGGCGCGTCTCCTCCTGCCCGGTGGCGATCGGGAACGTCAACGCGTCGATCAGGATGTCCGACCGGCGCAGCCCCCACCGGCCGGTCAGGTCGTCGATCAGCCGGCTGGCCACCCGTACCTTCCACTCCCGGGTGCGGGCCTGGCCCTCCTCGTCGATGAGCAGCGCCACGACGGCGGCCCCGTGCTCCTTCACCACCGGCATCACCCGCGCGTAGCGGGAGTCGGGGCCGTCGCCGTCCTCGAAGTTCACCGAGTTGACCACGCAGCGACCGCCGAGCATCTCCAGCCCCGCCTCGATCACCGCCGGCTCGGTGGAGTCCAGCACGATCGGCAGCGTGGACGCGGTGGCGAACCGGCCGGCCAGCTCCCGCATGTCCTGCGTGCCGTCCCGACCGACGTAGTCGACGCAGAGGTCGAGCAGGTGCGAGCCGTCCCGGGCCTGGTTGCGGGCGATCTCCACGCAAGCCTGCCAGTCGGCGGCCAGCATCGCCTCGCGGAACGCCTTCGAGCCGTTGGCGTTGGTGCGCTCCCCCACCATCAGGACGCTGGCGTCCTGGGCGAACGGCACGTGGTGGTAGATCGAGGAAACGCCCGCTTCCGGCTCCGGCGCCCGGGCCGCCGGGCGACGCCCGCCCAGCCGCTCCACGAGCGCCCGGACGTGCTCCGGCGTGGTGCCGCAGCAGCCGCCGATCAGCCCGACGCCGTAGTCGTCGACGAACTGCTCCAGCGCGTCCGCCATCTCCTGCGGGCCGAGCGGGAAGTACGCGCCGTCGGCGGTCAGCACCGGCAGGCCGGCGTTCGGCATCACCGACACCGGGATCCGGGAGTGCCGGGACAGGTAGCGCAGGTGCTCGCCCATCTCGGCCGGGCCGGTGGAGCAGTTGAGCCCGATCAGGTCGACCCCGAGCGGCTCGATCGCGGTCAGCGCCGCGCCGATCTCGCTGCCCAACAGCATGGTGCCGGTGGTCTCCACGGCCACCTGACAGATGATCGGCACGTCCCGGCCGGCGGCGTCGCGGGCCCGCTTCGACCCGACCACCGCGGCCTTGACCTGGAGCAGGTCCTGGCAGGTCTCGATGATCAGCGCGTCCGCGCCGCCGGCGATCAGGCCGGCGGCGTTCTGCTGGTACGCGTCGCGCAGCGAGGCGTAGCTCGCGTGACCAAGGGTCGGCAGCTTCGTGCCCGGCCCCATCGACCCGAGCACGAACCGGGGCCGTTCCGGGGTGGCGTACGCGTCGGCGGCCTCCCGGGCGATCCGCGCCGCCGCCTCGGACAGCTCCCAGATCCGGTCGGCGATGCCGTACTCGGCGAGGTTGGGCAGGTTGGCGCCGAACGTGTTGGTCTCCACGCAGTCCGCGCCGGCGGCCAGGTAGGCGTCGTGCACACCACGGACCACGTCCGGCCGGGTGACGTTGAGGATCTCGTTGCAGCCCTCGAGGCCGTCGAAGTCGTCGAGCGTGAGGTCGGCTGCCTGGAGCATCGTCCCCATCGCCCCGTCGGCGATGAGGATCCGGTCCGCCAGCAGGTCGCGCAACGAAGTAGACACAAACCCAGGTTAGTGCGGCGACGGACGCGAAGGGCACCCCAACGGTCCCTTCCCACATACTGTCGGCTGGATCACCGCGTACCCTCATCCGCTTCGACCGGGTGGTCGGGCCGGGCGACCGGCGCGGCCGACGGGCCGGCTCCGGCGGCGGCACGTAGGCTGGCGGACGTGAAGGACATCAGGGACGCGACCGGGCGACGGGGCCACGCCGCTCCCGACGAGCAGGGTGAGGTGACGGCGTGACCGAGTTCGACGGGCTGCCGGTTCTACGCTCACCGGTCGCCATCGCGGCCTTCGAGGGCTGGAACGACGCCGCGGACGCCTCCACCGCCGCCGTGGAACACCTGGAACAGGTCTGGCAGGCCCGGCAGGTGACCGAGCTGGATCCGGAGGAGTTCTACGACTTCCAGGTGAGCCGACCGACCATCACCATGGCCGACGGGGAGACCCGGCGGGTGGAGTGGCCGACGACGCG
Source organism: Micromonospora sp. WMMD975 (assembly GCF_029581215.1). Lineage (NCBI taxonomy): Bacteria > Bacillati > Actinomycetota > Actinomycetes > Micromonosporales > Micromonosporaceae > Micromonospora > Micromonospora sp. WMMD975. The sequence goes on along the minus strand of NZ_CP120739.1, from coordinate 2,059,904 downwards.
CTTCATGGTGGCCAGCCCGGAGGGCACCGAGCGGGACGTGGTGCTGATCCGCGGCATCGAGCCGAGCATGCGCTGGCGCACCTTCTGCGAGCAGGTGCTGGAGATCTGCCACAGCCTGGAGGTCGAACGGGTGGTGCTGCTCGGCGCCCTGCTGGCCGACGTGCCGTACACCCGGCCGCTGCCGATCAGCGGAAGCGCGTCGGACGCCGACGCGGCCCGGCGCTACCAGCTCACGCCCACCCGCTACGACGGCCCGACCGGCATCGTCGGGGTGCTGCACGACGCCAGCTCCCGGGCCGAGGTCGACGCGGTGTCGTTCTGGGTGCACGTGCCGCACTACGCCAACAACCCGCCCTGCCCGAAGGCGACCCTGGCGCTGCTGCACCGGGTCGAGGAGGTGCTCGACCTGCCGGTGCCGATGGCCGACCTGGCCGAGGAGGCCGCCGAGTGGGAGCAGCGGGTACGCAGCGCCGCCGAGCAGGACGCCGAGCTGGGTGAATACGTGCGTGAGTTGGAGGAGCGCGTCGGCGACGCCGGCATCACCCCGTTGACCGGGGACGAGATCGCCCAGGAGTTCGAGAAGTACCTGCGCCGTCGGGGCGGTTCCGCCGGTCCCACCGCCGGCTCCTGGTAGTTCGCTCCGCGGAAGGCCGGGTCCTCGTCGGGCCCGGCCTTCCGCGTGTCCGGGGTGGCGCCGTCACGCCCTCTAGGGCATCCTAGGAACCTAGCTGTTCTGAGGAGGCGGGCAATGCAGATCAACCCGGGCGCGGCCGAGTTCCCGCACCGGCAGATCGCCGCGCAGCTCAAGGCGCAGGTGCGGCGCGGCGACTGGGGGCCGGGCGAGCGGCTGCCGTCCATCCCGGCCATCGCCGAGATGTTCGGCGTCGCGAAGCAGACCGTCCAACGCGCCGTCGACCAGCTCCGCGTCGAGGGCATCCTGATCACCAAACCCGGCTCCGGTACGTACGTCCGGGGCACCCGGCGCCGACTCAACCGCCTCGCCCGGGGCCGGTACGGCGGTTTCCGCGGCTACCACACCGACCTGGCCGCCCGATACCGGCAGCAGCTCGTCTCGGTCGGTCGCGCCGCCGCCCCGCCCGAGGTCGCCGACGTGTTCGGCGTCACCGACGGCACCGAACTGCTCTGCCGGCGGCACCTGGTCCGCACCGACGACTCCCCGGTCGAGGTCGGCGCCTCCTGGTTCCTGCCCGCCGACACCGCCGGCACCTCCCTGGAACGGGCCGAGGCGTTCGGCCGCCCGCTCTACCAGGAGGCCGAGGAGGCGACCGGCCGCCGGTACGTCACGGCGGCCGACACGATAAGCGCCCGCCAGCCCAGCCGGGAGGAGGCGGAGATCCTCCAGATCCGCCCGGACACCCCGGTGCTGCACCTGCTGCACGTCGCGTACGACGAGCGGCGCAAGCCGATCGAGGTCGCGCAGGCCACCTGGCCCGGACCGATGACCACGCTCACCGAGGAGTACAAGATCCCCGCGCCGGCACCCGACCCGGACCCGGACCCGGGCCTCGTCCTCGGCTGAGCGCCGCCCGCGGGGGCGGCCCGGTCCGTGCCCGGCTGTGGTTAGGCGGGGCCCCTTCTTAACCGGCACCTGTTAAGCGGGGGCCCCGCCTCTACCGAAAGCGTTAACAAGGGCCCCCTCCTTACAGGCGGATGCCGAGGAGAGCGTCGACGGTGTCGGCGAACAGGTGGGGGGCGGTCGGGTCGGCGCCGTCGCCGGCCAGCGTGCGCTCGGCCCAGGCGTCGGCCACCGCCAGAGCGCCGGGAGTGTCGAGATCGTCGGCGAGGCGTTCGCGTACCCCGGCCAGCAGCGCCTCCCCCGACGGGCCGGACGGCGCGGCGGCGGCCCGCCGCCAACGGTCCAGCCGCCGCAGCGCCTCGGCGAGCAGCTCGTCGGTCCAGGTCCGGTCACTGCGGTAGTGGCCGGTGAGCAGCGCCAGCCGCACCGCCATCGGGTCGACCCGGTCGGCCCGCAGGCGGGAGACGAAGACCAGGTTGCCCTTCGACTTCGACATCTTCTCGCCGTCCAGGCCGATCATGCCGGCGTGCACGTAGTGGTCGGCGAACGGCGCCGCGCCGGTGAGCCGCTCGGCGTGCGCGGCGGAGCACTCGTGGTGCGGGAAGACCAGGTCGTTGCCGCCACCCTGCACGGAGATCCGGTCGCCGAGCAGGTGCAACGCGATGACCGTGCACTCGATGTGCCAGCCGGGACGGCCGGGGCCCAGCTCGCCGCCGGGCCAGGACGGCTCGCCGTCGCGGGCGCCGCGCCACAGCAGCGGGTCGAGCGGGTCGCGTTTGCCGGCCCGCTCCGGGTCGCCGCCGCGCTCCGGGAAGATCTCCAGCATCTCGGCGCGGGACAGGTTCGACTCGTAGCCGAACTCGGGGGCGGCGGAGATGTCGAAGTAGACGTCGCCGGTGCCGTCGTCGAGCCGGTACGCCGCGCCGTCCTTGAGCAGCACGAGCACCTTGTCGGCGATGTCCGGGATCGACTCGACCGCGCCGACGTAGTGCGCCGGCGGGATCATCCGCAGCGCCTCCATGTCCTCGCGGAACAGCGCGGTCTCCCGCATGGCCAGGACCTTCCAGTCCTCGCCGTCGCGCTCGGCGCGTTCCAGCAGCGGGTCGTCGATGTCGGTGACGTTCTGCACGTAGCTCACGGTCAGGCCGGCGTCACGCCACATCCGCTGCACCAGGTCAAACGTGATCATGGTGGCGGCGTGGCCGAGGTGGGTGGCGTCGTACGGGGTGATGCCGCAGACGTACATCGAGGCGACGCCGTCGGGCCGGCTGGGGTGGAGACCCTGTCGCGCCGAGTCGTACAACCTCAGTGGCGCGCCCTCGCCCGGCAGCCGTGGCACCTCGTGTCCCGCCCAAGACTCCATGACCGCCAGCCTAACGAGCCGTCCGGCACGCGGATGCCGCCCCACGGGTGATCAACGCGACAACGGCTCACATCGGCGGCCAGGGCATGGCCGGCCACTCCTCCGGGGGCAGCGGGAACCGGCCGGTGTCCCGCAGCCGCTCCACCCGCGCCGTCACCGCGGCGACCTCGCCGATGGTGAGATGGTCGGCCAGCTCCTCGCCGAGCGCGCCGCCGAGAAGGCCGGCCAGGCCGTCGAGCATCTCCACCGCGTCCGGCGGGAGCAGGCGCCCGGCCCAACCCCACAGCACCGTACGCAGCTTCTCCTCCACGTGGAAGCTGACGCCGTGGTCCACGCCGTAGATCCGGTCGTCCGCGCCGACGAGCACGTGCCCGCCCTTGCGGTCGGCGTTGTTGATCACGGCGTCGAGAACGGCGAGCCGGGCCAGCCGCGGGTCGTCGGCGTGCGCCAGCGCGTAGGCCGCCCCGTCGTCGTCGCGCGCCGCGGCGATCGGGAACCAGCGCGGCGGCACCGACTCGGCCGGCACGAACCCCACGAGCGGCTCGGCGTCGGCCGGCTCGTCGATCCAGAGCTGGCAGGAGCCGGGACCGAAGGGGCCGTCGCGCAGCACGGTCGGCGGCACCATGTCCCACCCGGTGGCCCGGGAGACGAGGTAGGCGGCCACCTCCCGGCCGGCGAGCGCGCCGTCCGGGAAGTCCCAGAGCGGGCGCTCGCCGCGCACCGGCTTGTAGACGCAGTGCGCGCGGACCTCGCCGAGGGCGATGACACCGCGCAGCGTGGTGTTGGAGGCGTCGACGAGGCGCCCCTCCAGGGTCAGCTCACCGTCGGCGAGCAGCCGCAGCGCCTCGGCGCCGTCCTGTCGGGGCTGCAACTCCGACGAGGTCACCGGTGATAGCCGTTGTGCCGGGGGCAGAGGTGGCCGGCCGGGTCGAGCGGCTGGCCGCAGAGCGGGCAGGGCGGCCGGCCGGCGTTGACCACCCGCTTGGCGCGCTCGATGAACTCGCGGGTCGCCTCGGGGGTCAGCCGCACCCGGAGCCGGTCGAGGTCCTCGTCCGGCTCGTCCGGCTCCTCGTCGATCTCGACCTCGACCTCGTCGTCCGCGTCGCCCAGCTCGACCTCGACCTCCGCCTCGCCCACGGCGATCGCCTCGATCACCACGGTGGCGGTGTCCACGTCGAAGGCCAGGCCCAGCGTGCCGACCCGGAACTCCTCGTCGACGGGGGTGTCGAGCGGCTCGTTGTCGCCGAGCACCACCGGCGCGGCCTCCGGCAGTTTCACCCCGAACCGGCGTTGCGCCTCGGAGAGCAGCTCCTCCAGCTTCTCGGCGAGCAGCGACACCTGGACCTTCTCCAGCGCGACGCTGACCAGCCGGCCGCCGCCACGCGCCTGGAGGAAGAACGTGCGCTCCCCCGGCGGGCCGACCGTCCCGGCGACGAACCGCTCCGGCGGCTCGAAGGCGTGCACCTGGTGCGTCATACCCACGACCCTATCCGGCGGGCGGAAGCACCGCGCAGCCCACCGACGCCGAATCCGCCCAGAGCGCAACCCGCCCCGCCGCCCCGGCCGCCGGCGGTCGCGACGGCACCGCTCACCGGGCCGCCCCCGCGCCACCACCCACCGCGGCGTCCGACTCGGTGCTCCGGGCCGCCCGCCGGCGCCGCTTGCCCGGCGGCGGGACCAGCGCCGACAGGTCCCCGCCGGTGTCGTTGAGCCGGACCAGGAACGGTCGCAGCGACGTGTAACGGATCGCCGTCACCGACGCCGGGTCGGCCACGATCCGCTGAAAAAGATCCAGGTGTACGCCGAGCGCGTCCGCCACGATGGCCTTGATCACGTCACCGTGGCTGCACGCCAACCAGACCGCCTCGGGCCCGTGCTCGGCGGTGACCCGCGCGTCCCACGCGCGTACCGCCGCGACCGCCCGCGCCGACATCCCCGCCATCGACTCCCCCTCCGGGAAGGCCGCGGCGCTCGGGTGCTGCTGGACCACCGGCCAGAGCGGCTCCTTGGCCAGCTTCTTCAGCGCCTGCCCCTCCCAGGTGCCGTAGCCGCACTCGATCAACCCGTCCTCGACCACCGGCTCGGCTCCGGGCAGCGCCAGCGCCAGGGTCTGCCGGCAGCGGATCAGCGGGCTGGTCACCACCGCCGCGAGCGGCAGCCCGGCGAGCCGCCCGCCGACCGCCGTGGCCTGGTCCCGCCCGGTGTCGTCAAGCTCGACCGGTTGCCGGCCGGCCAGGCCGCCGTCGGCGTTCGCGGTGGTCCGGCCGTGTCGCAGAAGCAGAAGGGTCGCCACACCCACCACCCTAGGCCGTGCCACGGCGACGCCCGCCCCCGCTCGGTGATCACGTGCGGAGGCGGGTCGGTCCGGCGGCGCCCGCACGTCACAAACGCACAAAACAGACATATCGCCCGACGGTCGGCCTGGAGATTCCTCGGGCACCCTGCCTGCCATCGCCCCTCCGCACGGGCAACGAGCTCCCCGGCCCCCACCACAGCGCCGGGCCGCCGCCGCCAACCAGGTGGCACGGCGGAGGTTCGGCGGTCCCGTGGTGCGGAGATGCGGCCCATCAGGGGGGCGCTCTCGTGCCGACATGCCCGAGCGCCCCACAAGATGGGAGATAACTCCCAAATTGCGAGATGCCCTGGCTGGATCGACTCCAGGTCGCCGAGGTGGCGCTATCAGGTGCACCGGGATACCGCCACCTCGGCGAACCGGCGGGCGTTTCGGCCGGGCCGGGGGCCGGGCGAGTGGGGTGGGACGTTGCCGGTCAATCCGAGGCGGGTGAGATGTCGGGTTTCCGGGTGGTGGGCGACACCCGCTCGACGGAATCGGCGCCGGGCCGGGGGCGTTATACCCGGTGCGCGGCTGAGCAGCGGAAACGCCCGCCACTCCGGATCACGGATCCGCGGAATGACGGCGGGTCGCCGGTCGTTGCACATCGTTCCGCCGGCACGACGAGGCCCCCGCCCCGTGACCGGTCGGATCCCCCGAGAGCGCCTGACGGTGCTCGCGCACCCCACCCCCGGGTGTCGACCCCCGAATGGAGCCCCCCATGAACACCATGCTGCGCAAGAGCATCCTCGGCATCGCCGGACTGACCGTCGCCGGTGGCCTGGCCGCCGGCCCGCTCAACCACCACGACACCAGCCCCACCGCCCGCGAGGTCGCCGTCACCGCGCAGGCCGACCCCGCCGCGCTCGTGCCGCACGGCGTGCAGGGCGCCCAGTCCCGCATCGACCTGACCGACGAGCAGACCGCCAACGCCAAGGCGATCATCGCGGCGACGAAGAAGGCCGGCCTGCCCGAACGGGCCGCGGTCATCTCGATCGCCACCAGCCTCCAGGAGTCCAAGCTGGAGAACCTGGGTCACCTCGGCGACCGCAACGACCACGACTCGCTGGGCCTGTTCCAGCAGCGCCCGTCCAGCGGCTGGGGCACGCCGGAGCAGATCACCGACCCTGAATACTCGACCCTGGCGTTCCTCAAGGGGTTGAAGCAGGTCGACGGCTGGCAGGACATGCCGCTGACCGCCGCCGCGCAGACCGTCCAGGTCAGCGCCTACCCGGACGCGTACGCGCAGTGGGAGCAGCAGGCCGCCGACCTCGTCGGCCAGCACTGGAACGGCTGACACCACGACGGCCGGCACCCCGAACGGGTGCCGGCCGTCGGCGTGCCGGGCGAACGTCAGGTGGCGCTGATGGTGCCGGTGAGCAGCAGGCAGAGCACGAGCGTGCCGAGCGCCACCCGGTAGATCACGAACAGGTACAGCGTGTGGTGCGCGACGTAGCGCAGCAGCCAGGCGATCGCCGCGTACCCGATGGCGAAGGCGATCGCGGTGGCGACCACCATCTGCGCCACGCTCGGCGCGGCGGTGCCCGGCGCGGACGGCTCGAAGACGTCCGGCAGGCTGAACACGCCGGAGATCACCACGGCGGGGATCGCCAGCAGGAACGAGTACCGCGCCGCGGTCTCCCGGGTGAGGTTGAGGAACAGGCCGACGGTGAGCGTGCCGCCCGAGCGGGAGACGCCCGGGATCAGCGCCATGGCCTGGCCCAGCCCCATCGCCACGCCGTCCCGCATCCGGAAGTTCTCCAGCGTGCGGGTCTGCCGCCCCCAGTATTCCGCGAAGGCGAGCACCAGGGCGAAGAAGATCAGCGTGAAGGAGATCAGGTAGAGGTTCCGGCCGGCGGTGCGGATCTGGTCCTTGAAGATCAGCCCCAGGATGCCGATCGGGATGGTGCCGACGATGACGTACCAGCCCATCCGGTAGTCGAGGCTGGAACGCACCGAGCGGTCGACCAGACCCAGGCACCAGGTCCGGACGATCCGCCAGATGTCCTTGAAGAAGTAGATGAGCACGGCGGCCTCGGTGCCGAGCTGGGTCACCGCGGTGAACGACGCGCCCGCGTCCCGGCCGAAGAAGATTGCCGAGGTGATGCGCAGGTGCCCCGACGACGACACCGGCAGGAACTCCGTCAGGCCCTGGACGACGCCCAGGACGATGGCCTCGACCCAGGTCACTCGCCGACCCCGGACAGGTCGAGGGCCTCGGCGACGGTGCGCAGCGTCTGCACGCCGCTGTCCCGGTCGGCCACGAACAGCGTCACCGACAACGTGGTCACACCGGCGGCGGCGTACTCCCGCATCCGCTCGGCGATGCGTTCCTTCGGGCCGAGCAGCGAGGTGCGGTCGATGAACTCCATCGGCACCGCCGCCGCCGCGGCACGCTGCTGCTTGGCCAGGTAGAGATCCTGCACCTCGCGGGCCGCGTCGCCGTAGCCCATCCGGGTGGCGAGCTGGTTGTAGAAGTTCTGCTCGCGGCTGCCCATCCCGCCGACGTAGAGCGCGGCGTACCAGCGGACCAGCTCGGCGCAGGTGGCGACGTCGTCACCGACCACCACCGGCACCGACGGCACCACGTCGAAGCCGGCCAGCTCCCGGCCGGCCCGCGCCCGCCCGGCCCGGACCGGGGCGAGCTGCTCCTCGGCGAACTCCGGGGCGTAGAAGACCGCCAACCAGCCGTCGGCGATCTCGCCGGCCAGCTCCAGGTTCTTCGGGCCGACCGCGGCCAGGTAGATCGGGATGTGCTCGCGCGGCGGACGGAAGCCCAGCCGCAACGCCTTGCCCGGGCCGTCCGGCAGCGGCAGTGTGTAGTGCTCGCCGTCGTACACGACCTCCTTGCGCGCGACCGCCAGCTTGACGATGTCGACGTACTCCCGGGTGCGGGCCAGCGGCTTGGCGAACCGGACGCCGTGCCAGCCCTCGGAGACCTGGGGGCCGGAGACGCCCAGACCGAGCCGGAACCGGCCACCGGAGAGGGCGTCGATGGTCGCGGCCGTCATCGCGGTCATCGCCGGGGTGCGGGCGGGGATCTGCATGACCGCGGCGCCGAGGTCGATCCGCTCCGTCTGCCCGGCCATCCAGGCCAGCATGCTCGGCGAGTCGGAGCCGTACGCCTCCGCGGCCCACACCACCGAGTAGCCGAGCCGGTCCGCCTCCTGAGCGAGCGCCAGGTGGTCCGCAGGCGTGCTCCACGCCGTCTGGTAGCCAAGGCTGAGCCCGAGTCGCAATGGTCCTCCCACCGTCCGCACCACAGGTCGCATCAGGTTACGCAATGCCGGTGACGCCGCCGACCACCGGCTCGCCCGAACACGTCACACCGCTCTGCGGTCGCGCGGGAAGTTGACTGCGGCGAGGATACCCGTGACACCGGGTTCGAAATAAGGTTCACGCATGCAACAGCGACCGCTCGGCCGAAGCGGGCTGGCGGTTTCGCGGCTCGCGCTCGGCACCATGACCTGGGGACGGGACACCGACGCCGACGACGCGGCCGCGCAGCTGAAGAGCTACCTCGACGCGGGCGGCAACCTCGTCGACACCGCCGACGTGTACGCCGACGGCGACGCCGAGTCGGTGATCGGCTCCTTGCTGGGCAGCCTGGTGGACCGCGACGAGATGCTCATCGCCACCAAGGCGGGGTTACGGCCGGGCAGCGGTCGCCGGCGGGACGGCTCGCGCGGGCACCTGCTGCGCACGCTCGACGCGTCGCTGCGCCGGCTCGGCACCGACCACGTCGACCTCTGGCAGGTGCACGGGTACGACCCGGACACGCCGCTGGAGGAGACGCTCTCGGCCCTGGACCACGCCGTGTCCAGCGGGAAGGCCCGGTACGTGGGCGTGTCGAACTTCTCCGGCTGGCAGACCGCCCGGGCCGCCGCCTGGCAGGCCGCCTGGCCGGGGCGGGCCCCGGTGGTCGCCGCCCAGGTGGAGTATTCGCTGCTGGAGCGCGGCATCGAGCGTGAGGTGCTGCCGGCCTGCGCCGGGATGGGGCTGGGTCTGCTGCCCTGGTCGCCGTTGGGGCGGGGGGTGCTGACCGGCAAGTACCGCAACGGCCGCCCGGCGGACTCGCGGGCGGTGTCGCCGCACTTCGAGCGTTTCGTGGCCACCTACCTGGAGCCCCGCTGCTCCAGCATCGTGGAGGCGGTGGCCATCGCCGCCGGCGGGCTCGGCGTGTCGCCGACGGAGGTGGCGCTGGCCTGGGTCCGGGACCGGCCCGGCGTCACCGCGCCGATCCTCGGCGCCCGCACCGTCGGGCAGCTGCTCGGCGCGCTCCAGGTGGAGCGGATGACCCTGCCGGACGAGATCGTCACCGCGCTCGACGACGTCTCCGCGGTGCCGGTCGGCTACCCGGAGCGCGACGGCTGACCCGCCGCCGCGACCCGGGCCACCGCCAGGGGGGTGGCGGAGGGGCCGCGAGCTGGGCAGCATGGGGACATGGACTACGAATACGCGCCGCTGCGGTTGCCTTCGAACGTCGACCGGTTGACCGCCGCGGCGCAACTGGCGATCCAGGCGGAGTTCTCCGGGTGGGAGCTGGCCCGGGTGCGGCTCTACCGGGACGGCACACGGCAGGTGATGCTGCGCCGCCGCGTGGTGAACAAGCCGCAACCGGGCCTGTCGTACTGACCCCGCCCCGTACCCGGGGCCGCGCCGCGCGGTGCGGCCCCGGGACGGTCACGGCCTAGTGGGCGTGGTCGTGTTCCTCGTCGAGGTCCAGGAACGGGTGCTCGTCGAGGCGGCCGACCAGCCGGTCGTCAACGGCCGGCTGGAACGGGCCGACCGGGTCGTCGTCGTCGAACGACTCCAGGTCGACCGGAGTGCCGACCTCGCTGACCATGACCACACCGTCGAGCGGCTCCAGCTCGGGCACGTCGAGCGCGGACAGCGAGCCGTCACCGCTCTGCAACAGCTCCAGCACCGCCTCGCCGACCCCCTCCACCGGCGCCGGCTCGTCGTCCTCCGGGGTGCCCTCCCGGCGGGCCACCTCGGCGACCCGGAGCAGGGCCGCGATGCTCGGCACCCGGTAGTCGCGCCGCTGCCGCACCGAGATCACCCGCGGGTGCGGGTCGGTGGGCTCACCGCCCTCGACCGCGCCGAACCGCTCGTCGGCCTCGTCCGGGTCGATCGACTCCACGTCCCAGGGTGTCACCTCGCCGAACGCGTCGAGCAGCCGCTCGTCGTACGCGAAGGAGGCGTTGTTCAACGCGACGTACGCCTGCCAGACGGCGTCGTCGTCGATCCGGCCATGAGCGGCCCGGACGGCGGCCAGATGGGCGCGGGCCGCGTCGATCACCTGCTCGAGGGCGGCGTCCAGCTCACCGTGCTGGTCGGTCATGTGAGGCAGTCCCTTCGCGATGGGGGAGGTCCGCGCGGGCGGCGCCGCGGCGGGCGCGGTCAGCAGTTGCGGAGGAAGCGGTCGAGAACCCGCACGCCGAACTGTAGTCCGTCCAGCGGGACCCGCTCGTCGATGCCGTGGAACAGGCCGGAGAAATTGAGGTCGGCGGGAAGCCGCAGCGGCGCGAAGCCGAAGCAGCGGATGCCGAGCGCGGAGAACGCCTTGGCGTCGGTGCCGCCGGAGAGCATGTACGGCACCGGGTGCGCGCCCGGGTCCTCGGCGCGCAGCGCGGCGGACATCTGTGCCACCAGCTCACCGTCGAACGTGGTCTCCAGGGCCGGCTGGCGCTGGACGTACTCGATGACGATGTCCGGCCCGACCAGCTCCCGCAGCTGCCGCTCCAACTCCTCGCTCTGCCCGGGCAGGCTGCGGCAGTCGATGGTGGCGGTGGCCCGGCCGGGAATGACGTTGTCCTTGTAGCCGGCGGCCAACCGGGTCGGGTTGGCGGTGTTGCGGACGGTGGCGCCGATGATGTTGGCGATCGGGCCGAGCTTGGCGATCGCGGTCTCCGGGTCGTCCGGGTCGATCTCGATGCCGAGCACGTCGCCGACCTCGGCCAGGAACGCGCGCACGGTGTCGGTCATCACCACCGGGAACCGGTGCCGGCCGATCCGGGCGACCGCCTCGGCGAGCGCGGTGACCGCGTTGTCGTCGTGCACCATCGAGCCGTGGCCGGGCCGGCCCTTGGCGTGCAGGCGCAGCCAGTCGATGCCCTTCTCGGCGGTCTCGATGAGGTAGAGCCGGCGGGACTCGTCGACGGAGTAGGAGAAGCCGCCCACCTCACCGATCGCCTCGGTGCAACCGTCGAAGAGCCCGCGGTGACGCTGGGCCAGGAAGTGCGCGCCGTAGTCGCTGCCGGCCTCCTCGTCGGCGGTGAACGCGAGCACGATGTCGCGGCGGGGCCGGACGCCGGTGCGCTGCCAGTCGCGGACCACGGCCAGCACCATGGCGTCGAAGTCCTTCATGTCGATCGCGCCGCGGCCCCACAGGTAGCCGTCGCGGATCTCGCCGGAGAACGGGTGCACCGACCACTCGTCCGGGTCGGCGGGGACCACGTCGAGGTGACCGTGCACCAGCAGCGCGTCCCGGCCCGGCTCGTGGCCCGGGATCCGGGCCACCAGGTTCGCCCGGCCCGGCGCCGACTCGTGGATCTCGGCGTCGACACCGACCTCGGCGAGCTTCTCCGCGACGTACTCCGCGGCGCGCCGCTCCCCCACACTGGTGTCGTTGTCCCCGGTGTTCGTGGTGTCGATGCGCAGCAGGTCCCGGCAGAGGTCCACGACCTCGTCGGCGGGCCGGGGCGGGGAGGAGGTCGTCATCGCTTCCTTATACCAGCCGAACGGGTCGCGACGGCGGGCGCGGTGCGGACCGGTTTCGCGGGGCGCGCGGGCGGGTAACGCCGGACATCGATCCCGGCACCACGCCGGCCGCCACGAGGAGGGCACCGTGACCGTCCCCCTGCCGCCGCTACCGCCCACCGCCGACGACGCCTACCGGCCGGGTGGGCGGAGCATGGCCGACCTGGTGGACGCCGAGCACCGCACCCTGCTCGACCTGGCCGACCGGGTGACCGAGCCGGGGCTGGACCCGGCCGGTCGCCGCCGGGTGCTCGACGTGCTCACCGCCGCCGTGTCCCGGCACCTCTCCGCCGAGGAGCAGTACCTGTTCCCCGCCACCTGTGCCGCGGTGCCGGAGAGCGGCGAGCTGGTCGCGCGCGAGATCGAGGCGGACGCCGCGCTGCTGGCCGCGTTGAAGGGACTGTCCGGTCCGGACGACGCGGCGGTCGCCGACGTGGCCGAGCGGGTACGCCGGCACGTGGGCCGGGTCGACGCGCTCGTCACGCCGCTGCGGGAGGTGGCCAGCGACGCGGAGCTGATCCGGCTGGGCAACCGGTGGGAGATCGCCGAGGAGGCGGCGCCCACCCGGCCGCATCCGGGCACCCCGGCCCGGCCGCCCTGGAACAAGATCGTCGAGCCGGCGGTGGGCGTGGTGGACAAGGTGCGCGACGCGGTCACCGGGCGGCGTACCCGCCTGGCCGACCTGGAGCATCGCCGGGACGCCTGAGCCGATCCGCCTCTTCCCGGACACCCGTTCGTGGTCCTACCGTCACGGTATGAACCTGGAGCTGCGACACCTGCGGGTGGTGTGCGCGATCGCCGAGACGGGCAGCGTCACCAAGGCGGCTTCCCTGCTCGGCCTGGCCCAGCCGGCGCTGACCGCCCAGCTCCAGCGGATCGAGCGGGTCCTCGGCGGGCCGCTGTTCGAGCGGGACCGCCGGGGCGCCCGACCCACCGCGCTCGGCGAGCTGGTGTTGGACCGGGCCCGGGTGCTGCTGCCGGCGATGAAGGGCCTCCAGGACGAGGCGGCCCGGATGGCCGGCGCGGGAGACCCGCTGCGCCGCTACCGGTTCGGTGGGGTGAACAGCCCGATCCTGGGCCGGCTGGTGCACCGGCTCGCCGCGGAGCGCCCGGACGCGCAGATCACCACGTACGCGTCCTGGTCGGTGGACGAGCTGGCGCAGATGGTGGCCGGCGGCCGGCTCGACTTCGCCCTCGCCGGCGTGTGCGGCGACGCCACCCCGTCGCCGGTGTTCGGGCTGAGCTGGCGCGAGGTGGCCGTCGACCCGGTCCTCGTACTGCTGCCGCAGACCCACCCGCTGGCCGGCCGGGACGAGATCGACCTGGTGGAGCTGCGGCGGGAACAGTGGGTGGCTGCGCCGGGCGACGGCTGCTTCGGCGACTGCTTCGCCGCCACCTGCGCGCGCGCCGGCTTCACCCCCCGCAAGGTGTACGAGGCGGACGTGCGGGCCGCGCTGGACCTGGTGGACGCGGGCGCCGCGGTGGCGCTGTGCCAGGCCACGTTCCGCCCGGTGGCGGGGCTGGTCACCCGCCGGCTGGCCGGCGCGCCGCTGCGCTGGCGGCTGCTGTTCGGCTGGCACCCGGAGGCGCCGGCGGCGGCGGTGGCGGAGCCGGTGCTGCGGACGGCGGTGGCCGCGTACACCGACGCGCTGGCCCACCACCCGGACTATCTGTCCTGGCTGCCGGCCCACCCGGACTTCGGGGCGCAGTCGCACGGCGCGGGCGGGGTGCGAACCGGCTGAACGCGGGTATCACCGACGACATGACTGATCTGTATCCCGCCGCCGACGAGCGGGAGCTGCTGCGTCGGGCGGCCTCCGCGCACACCACCGCCGCCGCCGACGTGGAGGCGTTCCTGCGCCGCCTGCCGGAGGTGCCGGATCCGGCGGACGTCACCGAGTACGCCGATCTGCTCAGCCGCGAGGAGCGGGCCCGGGCGGACCGGCAGGCCGCGGCCGACGCCGCCGGCCTGCGACTGCCCAGCGTGGAGTCGGAGTAACCGGAGGCCCCGCAGGGGCGAACGCACCGAGCGAAGCGAGGGCCGTGAGGCCATGCCCGGTCGGCCCGGGCGGCGTGGCCGCCCGGTCGGCGGCTCAGCGCTCGACGAGCACGTCGTGGCCGAGGTCGAGCAGCGCGTGCCGCCACTCGTCGTCGGCGTTGCCCCGGTCGGGCCGCTCGGCGCTGAGTTCCCGGATCCGGGTGATCGCGTCCCGCATCACCTCGATGTCCTCGGGCGTGAGGTCGACCTTGCGCTTGCGCAGCACGGCGAGGATCTGCCGGCCCGGCTCGGGCAGGTCCAGGTCCGGGTCCGGGCCGAACGCCTCCTCCCCCGACCCGCGGGTGAGCAGCCACTGTCGCAACTGTTCGGAGGGCACGTTCACCTCGGCGTGGAAGTCGTCCCAGATCACCTCGACCTCGGGGTCGAGTCGCGCCTCGCGTACCATCACGCCTCCTCCTCCGGTGGCGGCCCGGACGGTTCCGGCTCGCCCTCGCTCGTCGGTGTCCGCGGGGTCAGGCCCTCCGGCGGCACCCGCACCCGGGACGGGTTGGCCGTCGGCGCGACCTCGATGGGTTCGCCGGCCGCCGCGTCCTCCCGGGTCTCCTCGGGTTCGGTCATGTCCGCCCTCCGATCCTCACGTGCCGGCCGGCCCCCGGTGGCGGGTCACCGGGGGTGGGACGTGGTGGCGGCCGAATAGCCGCGCTCGCCGGCGGACACGTCGAGGACGAGCCGGTCGTCGCGGGCGTCCACGGTGACCTTCTGCCCGGGTGAGATCTCGTCCTCCAGCAGCATCCGGGACAGCCGGTTGTCTAGCTCGCGCTGGATCACCCGGCGCAGCGGCCGGGCGCCGAACTCCGGCTGGTAGCCGTGCTCGGCGAGCCAGTCCACCCCGGCGGTGCTGATCTCGACCTGGATGTCCTGGGCGTGCAGCCGGCGGCGGGTCTCCTCCAGCAGCAGGCCGGTGATCTGGCGCAGTTGCTCGGCCTCCAGCCGCTGGAAGATGATGACCTCGTCGATCCGGTTGAGGAACTCCGGGCGGAAGTTCTCCTGCAACCGGCGCATCAGCCGTTCCCGCAGCTCGGTGGCCTCCTGTTCGCCCGGCTCGCCGGTGGCGAAGCCGACCGTGCGCTGGGTGCCGGTGATCAGCTCCGAGCCGAGATTGCTGGTCATGATCAGTACGGTGTTCCGGAAGTTCACCGTCCGGCCCTGGCTGTCGGTGAGCCGGCCGTCGTCGAGCACCTGGAGCAGGACGTTGAACACATCGGGGTGCGCCTTCTCGATCTCGTCCAGCAGCACCACCGCGTACGGGCGGCGGCGGACCGCCTCGGTGAGCTGGCCGGCCTCCTCGTAGCCGACGTAGCCGGGCGGGGCGCCGACCAGCCGGCTGACGGTGTGCCGCTCCTGGAACTCGCTCATGTCCACCCGGACCATCCGGTCGGCCTCGCCGAAGAGCGCCTCGGCGAGCGCGCGGGCCAGCTCGGTCTTGCCGACGCCGGTGGGGCCGAGGAACAGGAAGCTGCCCATCGGCCGGTTCGGGTCGGCCAGCCCGGTGCGGGAGCGGCGCACCGCCTCGGCGACGGCGCCGACCGCGTCGTCCTGCCCGATCACCCGCTCGTGCAGGTGTCCCTCCAGGCGCAGCAGCCGGTCGCGTTCCTCCTCGGTGAGCTGGTTGACCGGGATGCCGGTGGCCCGGGACACCACCTCGGCGATCTCCTTCGGCCCGACCGCGGGCACCTGGCTGGTTCCCTCGTCGCCGCGGGCGCGGCGGATCTGGTCCTCCAGCTCGGCGAGCCGGTCGCGCAGCGCGGAGGCCCGTTCGTACTGTTCGTCGGAGACCGCCTGCTCCTTGTCCCGGCGTACCTCGTCGAGTTGCTGCTCCAGGTCGCGCACGTCGGAGGCGGGGGTCCGGGTGCGCAGCCGCACCCGGGCGCCGGCCTGGTCGATCAGGTCGATCGCCTTGTCCGGCAGGAACCGGTCGGTGACGTACCGGTCGGCGAGTTCGACGGCGGCGACGAGCGCCTCGTCGGTGAACCGGACCTGGTGGTGCGCCTCGTAGCGGTCGCGCAGGCCGCGCAGGATGGCGACGGTGTCCTCGACGCCCGGCTCGGGCACCAGCACCGGCTGGAACCGGCGGGCCAGGGCGGCGTCCTTCTCGATGCTGCGCCGGTACTCGTCGAGCGTGGTCGCGCCGATCACCCGCAGCTCGCCGCGCGCGAGCGCCGGCTTGAGCATGTTCGACGCGTCCATCCCGCCCTCGCTGCCGGCGCCGCCGGCGCCGACCAGGGTGTGGATCTCGTCCAGGAAGATGATCAGCTCGTCGCGGTGGGCCCGGATCTCGTCGATCACCTTCTTCAGGCGTTCCTCGAAGTCGCCCCGGTAGCGGGTGCCGGCGACCAGGCCGGACAGGTCGAGCTGGATGACCCGCTTGCCGATCAGCGTCTGCGGCACGTCGCCGTCGCAGATCCGCTCCGCCAGCCCTTCCACGATGGCGGTCTTGCCGACGCCGGCCTCCCCGATCAGCACCGGGTTGTTCTTGGTCCGCCGGGACAGGATCTCCACCGCCTGCTCGATTTCGTCGGCGCGCCCGATCACCGGGTCGATCTGGTCCATCCGGGCCAGCTCGGTCAGGTCCTGTCCGTACTGGTCCAGGGTGGGGGTGCCGTGGTCCGGGCGCGGGCCGTTCGCGGCGCCGCGCTCGGCGCTGGCCGCCTGCAACGACTCCGGCTGGATCCGGCCGGCGGCGAGCATCCGCCCGGCGGGCGACTCGGGGTTCAGCGGCAACGCCATCAGGATGTGCTCGGGGCCGATGTAGTTGGCGCCCATGGCCCGGGAGAGCTGGTGGGCGTCGAGCAACGCCCGCTTGGCGGCCGGGGTGAGCGACAGGTTCGGCGGCACGTCGCCGCCGGGCGCGCCCTCGGCCCGCCCGCCGAGCGCGTTCACGAGCGCGTCCGGGTCGGCGCCGGCGCGGCGGACCAGGTCCCGCAGCGGCGCGCGCTGCAACGCCGCCCAGAGCAGGTGGTCGGTGTCCAGGTCGGTGCTGTGTTTCTGGGCGGCCCGCCGGGCGGCGTCGGCGAGCATCTCCCGGGCGTCGGCGGTCATCAGGCGAGTGATGTCGACCCGGTGGGCCGGCCGGCGGCCTCCCTCGCCCCGGCCGAAGTAGCGGGCCAGGAACTCGTCCCACGGGTCGTTGCCGAAGTCACCGGGTCCCGTCATCTTCGTCCTCCGCAGTCGGTCGGCACGACCGGGACGCGACACGACACGGCACGGTCGGCGGTGGCTACCCGGCGGGGTGCGCGGCAAACGCGACCGGATGGCAGGCTGGGGGCATGGAGAGCAGGCCGCTGCTGGTCGTCGACGGCGCGAACGTGGTGGGTTCCCGGCCGGACGGCTGGTGGCGCGACCGGGCCGGCGCGGCGGTCCGGCTGCGCGACGCCCTGGCGCCGCTCGCCGACGCCGGGGTGCCGCCGGAGCTGCCACCACCGGTGCAGGTGGTGCTGGTGGTGGAGGGCGCGGCCCGCCGGGTGGCGCCGTCACCCGGGGTCGACGTGGTGTCCGCCTCCGGGTCCGGCGACGACACCGTGGTCGAGCTGGTCGCCGCCGCGCCGGACCGGCGCCGGGTGGTGGTGACCGCCGACCGGGAGCTGCGTGCCCGGGTCACCGCGCTCGGCGCGGAGGTACGCGGGCCGCGCTGGCTGGGCCGCTGACCCGGGGGTCCCGCCGGTGGGACCGACCCGCCCGTCGGTGGGACCAGCGGAGGCCGGGCGGCGCGGTCTTCGCGCACGTCAGCGCCCTGATCGGACACCCGGGCAGGAACGGCGCGAGGGCGGATGTTCGCCCATCCGGTGGGATGGGTTGTAATGGAGATCTCCCCTGCCCCCAGGAGGTCCACGTGGCGAGCGTCGCCGAGCTGAAGGCCGCCATCGATGTCGCTCTCCAGCAGATCGGTGACGGGCAGACAGCGGTGCAGGCGGCCGGCGAGAAGCTGGCCGAGGCACAGCAGACCCTGGCCGGCGCGCTGGAGGGCAGCGGCCACGAGACCGTCGAGGCGGCCCAGTCCTCGCTGACCCAGGCCAGCCAGGGGTTGGAGGACTGCCTCGCGGCGACACTCGTGGCGGTCGAGCAGGCCCAGCTCTACGTGTCGACGCTCTGAGGGCCGGCCGTGTCCATCGTCGAGGACATCGGCGCGCAGGTCCGCGCTGCCGCCGAGGAGCTGCCGCTGGCGCAGCTCGCCGCCGCGCTGGAGAAGCTCGGCCAGGCGCAGGAACGGCTGCGCTGGGTCCGCCAGGAGTCGGCCGACCCGATGGGCGTGCCGGAGCTGTCCGCCGCCATCGAGCACGCCGAGACCACCGGCTACGCGCTGCGCGTGGCGCAGGAGCAGCTCACCGCGTACCTGGCCGCGATCGGGCTGTCCCCGGACGGCGCGCCGCCCCCGCCGCCGGGCGAGCGCCGGCCCCGGCACGACACGCCGCGCGGCGACGCGCCGCCCGCGCCGGGCCCGGACGCCGAGCCGGACGAGCAACCCGCGGTGAAACGGTGGTGGGCGGTCCGGGTGGCCGAGCTGACCGGCGGGCGGGAGGGCGCCCCCGACGAGCCGGACGAGCGGATCGAGGACTCCCGGGAGCTGCTGCGCCGGGTGGTCGTCGGGATCCGCTCCGGCGACCGGGACCGGCTGCACCGCGAGCTCCGCCGGGCCCACGCCGACGTCGGGCTCGGCCTGGCCGCGATCGCCCCGCCGATGCTGCGCGACCTGGCCGGGGAACTGCTCGGCCACCCGCCCCGCGCGGACGACCTGACCCGGCTGCGCCGCGAGTTGGACGGGCGGGTCCGCGACCTGCTGCCCGGCCTGCCGCCGCCGGTGCTCGACACGCTGCTCACCCGGGTCTGCCGGATGCCACCGCCGCGCCGCGACGACGGGCAGGAGCAGCCGCACGCCGCCGACCCGGCGGTCACCGCCGGGGTGGTCACCGGCGTGCTCCTGCAACGGCTCGGCCGGGACCTGCCCAGGGACACCGAGGAACGGGAGCCGTCGCGTGGCTGACGTCCGCGCCCAACTGGTGACGCGGGTCCGGGGGATGCTCTCCGACGCCCTGGGCGCCACCCGCACCCGCCTCGCCACCGCCGAGGCCGAGCTGGCCGCCGACCGGGAGCGGCTGGACCGTACCCGACGTGCCGCCGCCGCGGTGCCGGAGCGGGTCGGCGCGGCGCGCGACCGGCGGCTCGCCGAGATCGACGCCCGGCACACCACCCGGCTGGCCGAGCTGGCCGGCCGGGCCGCCGACGCCGCGCGGCGGGAGGCGCCCGGCGCGGCGTCCACGCCGTGGGAGCACTGGCAGGCCGCGCCCGCCGGTCGCGGCGAGCCACCGGGCGCGGTCCGGATCGGCACGGTACGCATCCCCGGCGCCGCGCCGGTGCCCGCGCTGGTGCCGCTGCTCGACGCCGGGCACGCGCACCTGGCCGGCGGCGACCGGGACGGCCTCGCCGCGGTGGTGCCGGCGCTGCTGCTGCGTTCCGTCGGCCGGGCCGACCCGGGCGGGGTCCGGCTGTTCGGGTACGACCCGGAGCACCTCGGCGGCGGGCTGGCCGGGTTCGCCCCGCTCGGCACCGCCGGCCTGCTCACCTTCGTCGGCCCGGGTGGTCTCGGCCGGCTCCTGGACGACCTGGTGGAGCAGATCCGCCGGATCAACGCCACCGTGCTGGCCGGCGAGTACGGCTCGCTGCGGGAGCTGGCCGCCGCCACCGGCCGTCGTCCCGAGCCGTGGCGGGTGGCGGTGCTGCTCGGCGGCGACGAGCTGTCCCGGCACGAGCGCGGCCAGCTCGACCGGGTGGTGCGCACCGGCGCGGCCTGCGGGGTGCACCTGGTGGTCCGGGGCATCGACCTGCCCGACGACCGGACCGTCACCCGGATCGTGGTCGACCCGGACGACGCCCGGATCGCCGGGCTGCCGGTGGTGCTCGACGACCCGCCGCCGCCCGCCCTGGTCACCGAGACCTGCCGCACGCTCGCCTCCCGGGTCAACGCCGGCCCGCCGCCGACGCCCTTCACCGACCTGCTGCCCGCGCCGGACGAATACTGGCGGGAGGACTCGGCGCACGGGCTCAGCGCCCCGATCGGCGAGGGCCCGCACGGGCGCCCGGTGCTGCTCACCCTCGGCGACTACCCGCCGCACGCGCTGATCGGCGGTCCGTCCGGCACCGGCAAGACCAACCTGATCTTCGCCTGGATCGGCGCGCTCGCCGCCCGCTACTCCCCCGCCGAGCTGGAGTTCTATCTGCTCGACTTCAAGGAGGGGGTGTCCTTCGCCCGGTTCGCGAAGGGTCGGCGCGACCCGAGCTGGCTGCCGCACATGCGGCTGGTCGGGATCAACGTCAACACCGACCGGGAGTTCGGCCTGGGCCTGCTCCGGTTCCTCGCCGAGGAGCTGCGCCGGCGGGCCGACGCGGCGAAGAAGCACGAGGTCACCAAGCTGGCCGAGCTGCGCGCGGTGGACCCGACCGGGCACTGGCCCCGGATCGTCGCGGTGGTCGACGAGTTCCAGGCGCTGCTCGCCGGCCGGGACGTGGTCGCCCGGGAGGCCGCCGACCTGTTGGAGGACCTGGCCCGGCGGGGCCGGTCGCAGGGCATCCACCTGGTGCTCGCGTCCCAGGACGTGCGGGGCATCGAGGCGCTGTGGGGCCGGCCGGCCCTGGTCGCCCAGTTCACCCTGCGCATCGCGCTGCCCAAGGCGCTGCGCATCCTGGCCGAACGCAACGACGCCGCGCAGTCGCTGCCCCGCCACCACGCGGTGGTCAACGCCGAGTCGGGCCTGACCGAGGGCAACGAGATCGCCCGGATCCCGTCCGCGAGCGACTGGGAGACGTGGAGCGAGTTGCAGCACCGGCTGTGGCGGATGCGCCCGCAGGACGCCGCGCCGGCCCGGCTCTTCGACGGCGACGCGATCCCCCGGCTCGCCGACGCGCCGGACTTCCGTGCCCTGACCGCCCCCGAACAGGGCCTGCCGCGCAACCCGGTGGCGGTGCTCGGGGAGATCATCGACGTGCAGTCCCGCTCGGCGGCGCTGCGGCTGCCCCGGGCCCCGGGCCGGAACCTGGCCGTGCTGGGCACCCGGGTGGACGAGGCGTGCGCGGTGCTCGACGCCGCCGCCCGCTCGCTGGCCCGGCAGTACCGTCCCGGCGCCGCCCGCTTCTCCATCGCCTGCCTCGACCCGGACGCCGACCCGGCCGCCCGGGCGCTCTACGAGGACCTGCCCGGCGACGCCTCCTGGTACGACGAGGAGACGGTGCCCGAGCTGATGGCCGAGGTGGGCGACGGCCTGGCCGCGCCGGGCACCCCGCGTACCCCCCATTTCCTGCTGCTGTACGCGGTGGACGCGGCGGCCGGGTCGCTGGCCGGCAAGGCCGGCACCCGGACCGGGTTGGCGCAGTTACGCCGGATCCTGCACGACGGGCCGGAACGCCGCACCCACGTGCTGGCCTGGTGGCGCGGGGTGGCCCGGATGCGGGCCGACCTGGGCGGCGCCGGCGCCCGCACGGACCAGATCGGCGCCTGGGTGGCGCTCGACGTGCAGGGCGGTGAGCTGGGCTCGTCGCTCTACCCGGGCAGCGGCGGGCCGGACTGGTATCCCCGGCCGTGGCGCGGTCTCTTCTTCGACCGCGCGGTGCACCGCACCGGGCAGGTGATCATCCCTTATGGTCCATCGCGATGAACGAACCGGTCTCCAGTGAGACGTACAGCGCCCAGATCCGCCGACTCGCCGAGCTGACCGCCCGGGTGTCCGCCCAGCGGGCCGAGGCACACACCTGGTACGCCCAGCAGGTGGCCGCCGCCGACCGCGCGGTGGCCGAGGCGGCCGAGGCGGTCCGACGGGCCGAGGCGGAGGTGACCGCGGCGCAGCGGATGGTGGACCGGGTGGACGGCGAGGTCACCCACCTGTGGGCGCAGCTCCGCGATCGGCTGGGCATGAGCGTGCGGCGGTTGGGTGACCCGCCCGGGCCGGCCCGGGACGTCGCCGGTGACCCGGTGCCGCTGCTGCGCGGCGTGCGGGAGCTGCTGGAGCGCACCGGAACGCCGGGCGAGCTGCCCGGTTCGGTGAACCCGCTGCTGATCGCGTGCGGGGTGGGCGGCGCGCTGGTGGCGTACCTGCTGGGGATCGGGACGCGGGCGCTCGGCGCCGGCTCGGGCGGTGACCTGGCGGTGGGCCTGCCGGTGCTGGCGCTGGTGATCACGCTGCTCGGTCCGCTGGTCGGGCTGGCGCCGGCCCGGCTGCTGGCGGACCGTCGGCACGCGGTGCTGACCCCGCGCCCGATGATTCTGGTCGCCGCCAGCGGCCTGGCCACCACGCTGCTCCTGCTGGCCGTCACCTACACCCGCTGACCCGCCCCCACCCCACCCCACCCCGCGCCGGCCCGGCGATCATGAAGTTGGCGGCATCAACGGAGATCGACATCGCCGTCAACTTCATGATCACCGCGGCGGGACGGTGGGTGGGTGGGGTGGGTCAGGCGGGGGTCAGGACGGCTTCCTTCAGGAGGCGGCGGGTCAGCACCAGGCGGTCGGCGTCGTCGTCCAGGCCGGGCAGGTCGCCGACCCGGGTGACCTCGCCGGCCAGCAGCGCGCGCAGCGCCGCCTCGCAGGTGCCGGGCAGGGTGAGCGTGCGGTCGAGCAGGCGCAGCGCGACGCGACCGTCGCCGGTCGGGGTGAGCTGCCAGCGCAGGCCGTCCCGGACAGCGATCCGGCTGTCCGGGCTCAGCCGGGCCAGCGCCTCGGCCTGGGCGAGCGGTCGGATCGGCGCCGGGCGGGCGGCCGGCCACACCCGGTCCCGCAGCCGCGCGGCCACCGCCGCCGGCTCGGCCCGCAGCAGCCAGTCGCGCAGCGCCTCGACGGTCTCGGTGAGTTCCGGCTCGATCGCGTCGGCGTCGGCCAGGTCGAGGCCGAACGGCAGGCCGGCGCGCAGTCGGGCGTCCTCGGCGGCCAGGGCCAGCAGCTCCTCGACCATGGCGTAGCGGGTCAGCGCCCGGATCCCCACGGTCAGGTGCAGCGAGCTGGACTCCTGCGCCTGGGCGCTGTGCAGCCAGCCGCGGGGCAGGTAGAGCGCGTCGCCCGGTTCGAGCACCACGTCCAGCGCGGGCCGGCCGTCGGCGGTGGCGGCGACCTCGTCGGCCCGGCCACCCCAGGGCTGGCGCTCCAGCGGGTCGGCGAGCACCGGCGGGTGGATGCGCCAGTGCTTGCGGCCGTCGACCTGGAGCACGAACACGTCGTGGGTGTCGTAGTGGGTGGCGAAACCCTGGCTGCCGGCCGGGGTGAGGTAGGCGTTCACCTGCAACGGCTGGGCCAGCGCGGCGCCCAGGTCACGGGCGAAGTCGACGAGCGCCGGCCAGGTGCGGTGCAGGCCCTGGAGCACGAGCGTGGCGCCGTCGGCGTAGAGCGCCAGCACCTTGTCGTCGCGCACCTGGTCGCCGATCTCGGCGCCGGCGCCACCGCCGCCGGTGTACCGCGCCGCCGGCACGAGCTGGCCGTCCTTGGCCACCCGCAGGAACGGGGTACGCAGGCCGCGGCGGCTGAGCAACTCGTCGGCGTCGGCGGGGCTGAGCAGGTCGGTGAAGCCGTCCGAGTTGGGCAGCTCGGCGGCCCGGGACAGCAGTGGGCCGCGGCCCCAGTGGTCGGCGACGAACGTGGCCGGCTCGACCGCCACGCAGCGGGCCAGCGCCCCGGCGGCAGGAGACGGACCCGCCGGGTGGCCGTGGCCACCCGGCGGGTCGACGTGCGTCATGGTCATCGCTCAGGCGCTGCCGTCGGCGCCGCCGTCGTGCTGGCCGGGGGTCGCGCCGCCGTCGGCCGGACCCTCCGCGCCGCCGTCCGCGCCACCGTCGTGCTGACCCGGCGTCGCGCCGCCGTCGGCCGGACCCTCCGCGCCGCCGTCCGCGCCACCGTCGTGCTGACCCGGGGCCGCGCCGCCGTCGGCCGGACCCTCCGCGCCGCCGTCCGCGCCACCGTCGTGCTGACCCGGCGTCGCGCCACCGTCGGCCGGACCCTCCAGCCCGCCGCCGCCGCTGGTCTGGATGTCGTCGTCGTTCAAAGCCATGGGTGCTCCCTCGGTGTGCCGCCCCGCGTGTTCCCGGGGACCGTGTTGCAGCGGGTGGTACCCCACATTCGATCTTCTCTAACACACCGTAGACGTCCGGACCGGCACGCGCGGACGGTTCGCGCCGGCACGGCGGGCGGACCCGGTCGGTGCCAGGACGCGGAGGGTGGACCGGCGGGCCGGGCCGCCGGTCCCCCGGACGCCACCGGCCGGTCAGGGGATCAGCTGACCGAGATCCCGCGGCAGGCTCGCCTTGACGTCCTGCCACTCGCCCTGGGTGACGTGCCGGCGCAGCGTGTCCAGCACGACCTGCACCACCCGCCGCGGGCCGCCGTCGGTGTCGTACGGGAAGCCCTGGCGGACCTCGTAGAGGAAGTCGTCGCGGTTGAGCTTGATCGGCACGTTCTCCGGCTGCCAGCCGTCGAAGTAGATGCCCCGCAGCAGCACCGGCAGCTGCTGGGCGAACTCGGCGCTCTCCCCCACCGGCATCCGGTCGCGCAGCAGGTGCAGCACCGTGCGCAACGCGGCGTAGGACTGGTTGCGGCGATCCGCCGGCCAGCCGTACGCCGACTCGATCTCCTTGAGGATCACGTTCGTCTTGTCCAGCGAGGACTCGAACGCGGACATCAACTGCTCAGCCATCCGGCTCACCCCCGGGCGTCGGTTTCCCAGCGTCGGTCGTCGGCGCGTCGCGGCGGCCCGCTCGGCCCCCGCCAGAGCCGGGTCGGGCTGAAGCGGCCGGGCCGCCCCGCGCGCCCGCGCGGCACACCGGTGTCGCCGACCACGTGCAGGACGCCGCCGCGGCGTCGATCCGCCACCACCCGTACCGTCATGACCCACCTCCTCGTCGCCGCGCGCGGTCCGGCGGGCCGCGCGCACCGCCCATGCTGCGCGGCGGACGGGTGAGCGGGCCTCACCCGGTGTGGGTGAAGCGCGCTCAGTTCGCCAGCAGGCCGACGAGCGTGGTGGCGTTGCGCTGGGCGTGGTCGCGGTAGCAGTTGTTCATCAGCACGTGCGTCCGTTCGGCCCGCCCGGCCAGTTCGCGCAGCTTCGGCGCCCAGTCGCGCAGCTCCCGGTCGGAGTAGTCGTAGCCGAACTTCTCGTGGATGTCCTTGCTCGTCCACTTGTCGCTGTGCCCGTGGAACCGGACCACCGCGAGGTCCGCGGTGGCGGCCAGCACCGGCGGTACGGACGACCGGTGGCCCTGCGGCATGTCCACGCAGACGAGCGGCAGTTCGTGCCCGCGCAGGAACTCCAGCGTCTCGTCGGCGTGGTCGCCGTCGAACCAGGAGGCGTGCCGGAACTCGAAGACCGGGCGCAGCGGGGCGCACCGCCGCGCCACCTCGAGCAGGTACTGCTTGTTGTCCCGCCGGAGGGTGAACCAGGGTGGGAACTGGAACAGCAGCGCGCCGAGCTTGCCGGCGGAGACCAGCGGGTCGAGGGCGGACAGGAACCGGGTCCAGACCTCCTCGTACGCCTGCGCCGGCAGGTCACCCGGGTAGACGGTGCGCTTCTGCGTGGCCGGCCGCAGGTCCTTGTAGAGCGCGGAGACCCGGGTCGGGTGGCCGGTCAGCAGGCTGAACGCCTTGACGTTGAAGGTGAACCCGGGTGGCGTGCGGTCCGCCCACAGCCGAGCGGTCCGCTCGGCCGGCGGCGAATAGTAGGTGGCGTCCACCTCGACCAACGGGAACTGCCGGGCGTAGTAGGACAGCCGGCGCTCCGGGGTGTCGGCGTCCGCCGGGTACCAGCCGGAGTCGAGCAGGGTCCGGTCGATCCACGACGCGGTGCCCACCTCGATCTCACCCACGGGACCGACCGACGACCGGGCGGGCTCAGGCCGCCCGCCGCTCCCGGGTCTGCTTGCACGCCACGCAGGAGGTGGCGGACGGGAAGATCTCCAGCCGTTCCACCGGGATCGGCGCGGCGCAGCCCTCGCAGTAGCCGTAGGTGCCCTCGTCGAGGCGGGCCAGCGCGCGCTCGAACTGGGCGCGCCGCTCCAGGATGGTGCGCAGCAGGGACTGCGCGGTGTCCCGCTCGGCGGTCTTGGTGCCGCTGTCGGCCTGGTCGTCGCCGGCGGTGTCGCCGACCTCGACCAGACGCAGCACCTGGCTCTGCGCGACGGCGTGGTCGTACTCCGCGGTCAGTTCGTCGTACCGGGACCGCAGGGACTGCCGGATCTGGTCGACCTCCGCCTGGGAGCGGCCCGTGGCTGTCGTGTCGTGGACGAGCATCGCTGCCTGCCTTTCCTGCGGTCTCATAACGGGTCCGGCCGGAGCGACGAGCGCCGGCGGACCCGGTCCGGGACGTGGTGGGCGGGCGAACTCACCCGTGCCCTGTGAGCCGGGCGAATACCCCTGCCCCCAGCGGGCCAAACCGGAGATTTCCTGTCACTTTCCGGTGAGTTCGTGCCCGCGTGCGCGCATCGGCTCAGCCGGTCTCCACGAGGGCCGGGTGGCGGGGGTCGTCGGCGCGTACCACCACGTCGGCGAAGGAGGCCGGGTCGACCTCGTCGGCGTAGCGGGCGAAGGCCGGCAGGGTCCAGCGCCACGCCGGGTCGGTGCGCCGGGCCAGCGCCGCCGGGGAGAGCACCAGATGCACGGCGACGTCGAACGGCAGCGGGCCGCCGAGCAGCAGCGCGCCGCTGACCAGGACCACGCCACCGGCCGGCACCCGCCGGTAGGTGGCCCGGCTGGCCCGGTCGGTGTCGGCGTCCCAGAGCGACGGCAGCAGCCGGCCGCTGCCGTCCGGACCGGCCGGGTCGAGCACCTCGCGGCGCAGGCCCGGTTCGTCGAGCCAGCCCTCGTAGTACGCGTCCGGGTTGGTGCGTCCCTGTTCCAGGCGCACCGAGGCGGGACGGAGGAAGTCGGCGGCCCGTACGTGCAGCACCGGCCGTCCGGCGGCGCGCAGCGGGTCGACGAGGGCGGCGGCGAGGGCGTCCGGTTCGGCGGCCGGCGGCCCGTCGACGGCCACCCGCAGCCGCCCGGGCGTCTCGGCGGAGGTGAGCCGCGCGACCAGTTCGGCGACGAGGCGGTCGGGGCTGATCGGACGGACACGCATCCGTCCATCCTGCCCGGCCAGCCGCGCGGACCGACCACGAGTGCGCGTCCGGGCGGTCGGGGCTCCGTCCGGCGAGCGGGCTCTCGCAGGGGTGGCGTGCGGGTCAGCCGGTGCGGTCGATGGTCACCCGGGCGTCGTCGGCGAGCCGGTAGCCCACCCCGTAGACGGTGGTGACGAGCGGCACGTCCACGCCGACCTTGCCGCGCAGCCGGCGCACGTGCACGTCGACGGTGCGGACGCCGGCGTGCTCGTACCCCCAGACGGCGTTGAGCAGTTGCAGTCGGGTGAAGACCCGGCGCGGGTGGGCGACCAGGTGCAGCAGCAGGTCGAACTCCAGGCGGGTCAGCGGCAACGGCTCGCCGTCGCGCAGCACCGACCGGGAGGAGGCCAGGATGTGCAGGGTCGTCATCGTCGAGGCGAGCGGACGTGCGGGGGCCCGACCGGTCGGCACCTCGGGGCGGCGTTCCGCCGCGACGGTCCCCGTGCTGATCACCGCGTCGCCGCGTTCGAGCAGCTCACGAGCCGCGTCGAGGAGCCGGCGGGCGGCCGGGGTGAGCGACTCCTCGCAGGCCAGCGGAATGTTCAGGGTCACCGTGAGCACGGGCGTGGCGGTGTTGGCGGGGCGACGTTGACCGCCGGGCGGACGACCGGGGACCACGGGTTGGGACGTATGCCATCCGGCACGCGGCGAGGCGGGGCTGACCGACATGGTCCTCCTTGGCTGGTCCGGGTATCTCCCCGCGGCCCGGGACACCGCTTCATCGATGCTTCCCGGCGCTCGCGTGGGGGTCAAGGGGCCATTGCGTTGCATGAATGTGACAATTGACGAACACACCGGAGCGGAGTGCTCGCTCTGCGTGCGAGGCCCGTTGATTACAGCAGAGCGACGAAACGCGGTGTTACGGGGGGTCCCCGCCCGGTTCACAATGGCCGGTAGGGCACGGAACGTGAACGCGGCGCACCCGGAAGCCGGGTACGCCGCGTGTCGGCGGGCGGCGGCTCAGGCGTCGCGGTCCACCTCGATCGGGGCGTCGTCGGCGAGCCGGTAGCCGACGCCGTACACGGTGGTCACCAGCGGCGTGTCCGGACCGAACTTGGCCCGCAGCCGACGGATGTGGACGTCCACCGTGCGGGCCACCGCGTGCTCGTAGCCCCACACGTTGGCGAGGAGCTGCCGCCGGGTGAACACCCGACGCGGGTGCTCGGCGAGGAACAGCAGCAGGTCGTACTCGATCCGGGTGAGGGCGACCTCGACGCCGCCGTGCCGGACCCGCCGGGTGCCGGTGAGGATGCGCAGGCCGCCGGACAGGTCCGGCGTCGCCGGTGGCGGCTCGGCCGGCGTCTCCCGGGGTTCGGCAGGTCGGGCGGCGACGCGGCGCAGGTCGAGCACGGCCGGGGCGGCCCGGTGCCCGTCGGGGTGGACCGCGTCCTCGCCGGCGGTGGCGAGTTCGTCCAGCAGCTCGACCAGCCGGGCCAGGCCGGGCGTCAGCGGGCCGGCACCCAGGTCGAGGGTGACGGTCAGGGTCGGTCCGGTACGCGGCCGGGGCGGCAGGACCCGGTCGGTGCGGCCCGGTCGGGCCGGACGGGTGGTGAGGGCGACGACGGACATGGGTGCCTCCTGTGCGGGCGGGCTCCCCGCCCCGCCGGGTGCGGCGGGACGGTCAGCGGAGCGCCCGGCCGGCAGTGACCGGGGGCGCGGTGGACGAGGGTCGGGACGGCGGGGTGGGGCCGAGGGTGGGCAGGCCGGCGATGCGCCAGGCGGCGAAGCCACCCGCCACGTCGGTGGCGCGGCGCAGGCCGATGTCCTGTAGCGCGGCGGCGGCCAGCGACGAGGTGTAGCCCTCCTGGCAGAGGACGACCACGGGCACGTCGTAGTCGACCGCCTGCGGCAGCCGGGCCGGGCAGCGCGGGTCGAAGCGCCACTCCAGGACGTTGCGCTCGACGGTGAGCGCGCCGGGCACGGTGCCGTGCGCGGCCCGCTGGCCGGCGGGGCGGATGTCGACGAGCAACGCGCCGCCCCGGTGGGCCAGGTGCGCCTGCTCCGGGTCGAGGCGCCGCAGCCGGGCGCGGGCGGCGGCGAGGAGGTCGTCGATCCCCCGGGAGCCGGGTGGGGGGACCGGACAGCTCTCGACGAGGGCGGGGGTCAGCGCCATGTCGGCGTCCTTCCGTTCGACGGGGTTCGGGATCGGGGTGGCGGGCCGGCTCACCACGCGACGCCGGCCTCGGCCACCTCGGCGACCCGGAGCCGCCCGGCGTCGAGGCGGTAGCGGGTCATCCGGCGCAGCGCGGGCCGGTAGACGTGCACACTCACCGCGGGCTGGTCGCCGCGGTTGGTGACCTGGTGCACGTGCCGGGCGCCGAAACGCCGGCCGGCGCCGGCGGCGAGCCGGTGCGGACGCAGCCGGCTGCCGCTCACCGTCTCCTCGGTGAGCACGCCGACGACGACCAGGAAGGCGCCGGACGAGCCGCCGTGGTCGTGCAGGTCGGTGCCCTGCCCCGGCAACCAGCTCAGCGCCCACACCTCGTGCTCGCCGTCGGCGTGCAGCCGCGCGTACCACCGCTCGGACCGGTCGAAGCGCAACGGCACCGGCCAGCCGGTCGGGTCGGCCCAGCGGGCGGCGACGGTGCGCAGGTCGGTCGGGTCGGTGCTGGTCATCGGCGGGACGTCCTCACGGTGCGGAGCGGCGCGTACTCCCATACCTTAGGCGGCAAACCCGATAGGTTTAGTAGGTAATTCCAGATGCTGGGATGATCTAGGCTGGGCGGATGCCCGACGAACTGGACGGCGAGACGATCGCCTTCGCGCACCGGATGTTCGACCTGGCCCGCAGCGGAGCGACGGAGGAACTGGCCGCCAACGTGGACGGCGGACTGCCGGTCAACCTCACCAACGCCAAGGGCGACACGCTGCTGATCCTGGCCGCCTACCACGCCCACCCGGAGACCGTCTCGGCGTTGCTCGCCCGCGGCGCCGACCCGGCCCGGGTCAACGACCGGGGGCAGACCGCGCTGGCGGCGGCCGTGTTCCGGCAGAACGCGGCGGCGGTCCGGGCGCTGCTCGACGCCGGCGCCGACCCGGACCACGGTGGCCCCTCCGCGGTCGAGACCGCCCGCTTCTTCGACCTGCCGGAGATGCTGACGCTGCTCGGTCGGGACTGACCTGCGGTATACAGGGCCGGTGGAGGAACCCGTACCCGAGCAGATGCGCACCGCGGCCAGCGCGCTGCTGGCGGCGCTCGACGAGCCGGCCCGCCGGCGCGCCCGGCACGACTTCGACGACGAGCCGGCCCGGCGGTGGCTGGAGTACCGGCCCCGCCCCCGGCCCGGCGTCCCGGTCGCCGTCCTCGACGTCACCGCCCGCAAGGCCGCCCACCGGCTGCTCGCCACCGCACTGAGCCCGCCCGCGTACGCCCAGGCGATGGCCGTGGTGGCCCTTGAGGAGGTGCTCGACCGCGCCGAGGGCTGGCGGCGTGGCCGGCACAGCGGCGACTACTGGGTGGCGGTCTTCGGCGACCCGGCGCGCGACGACCGCTGGGCCTGGCGGTTCGAGGGACACCACCTGTCGGTGAGCATGACCGTGGCCGACGACCTGGTCTCCCCCGCCCCGATCTTCCTCGGCGCGAACCCGGCCACCGTCCGGCACGCCGGCCGGCCGGTCTCCCGGCCACTCGGCCCGGAGGAGGACCTGGCCCGGGAGCTGCTGGACGCGCTCGGCCCGGCCGGACGCTCCGCCGCGATCATCGCCGAGGAGGCGCCGGCCGACATCATCAGCGCCACCCGGGCCACCGCGCCCAAGCGACTCGACCCGCTCGGCGTACCACGGGGTCGGCTCGGGCCGACCGGCCGCGCGCTGCTCGACCGCCTGGTCGCGCTCTACCTGGACCGGCTCCCGGCCGACCTGGCGGCCCGCGAGGCGGCCCGGCTCGACGGCGGCGACCTGCACTTCGCCTGGGCCGGTCCGGTCGAGCCGGGCCGGCGGCACTACTACCGGGTGCAGGGCGACGACCTGCTGATCGAGTACGACAACACCACCGACGACGGCAACCACGCGCACACCGTGCTGCGCCGCCCGGCCGCCGACTTCGGCGCCGACGTGCTGGCCGCCCACCACGCCGCCGCGCACCGCCCGGTCACCGGCGACGCGCCTCGATGAGGAACCGTCGGGCGTGGGCGACGAACGGCCCCTCGGCGCGGATCCGCTCGTCCAGCCGGCGCAGCGCCGTGCGGTGCCGCTCCACCGTGAAGCCGGGCACGGTCCAGACCACCTTGCGCAGGAACCAGACCACCGCGCCGATGTCGTGGAAGACGGTACGCAGCGTGGCCGTGCGCAGGTCCACCACGGTCAGCCCGGCGGCCTCGGCGTCGGCCACCGCGCGCTCCGGGTGCCGGTGCGCCGGCGGCGGCAACGGCCCGAGGATCGCCTCGCTGAGCTCCCGCACGGTGCCCGGGCCGATCTGCTGGGACAGATAGCTGCCGCCGGGGCGCAGCACCCGGGCCACCTCGTCCCACCAGGTGTCCACCGGGTGCCGGCTGACCACCAGGTCGAACCCGGCGTCCCGGAACGGCAGCGGCGGCCGGTCGGCCACCCGCACCACGGACGCGCCGACCCGGCGCAGGTTGCGCCGGGCCACCGGCACGTTCGGCGGCCACGCCTCGGTGGCGACCAGCAGCGGCGGTGGCGCGGGCGCCTCGGCCAACACCTCGCCGCCGCCGGTGTCGATGTCCAGCGCGGCCCGGGCGGCGGCCAGCCGGGCACCGACCAGGCGCGCGTAACCCCATGGCGGGCGCTCCTCGGTGGCGCGACCGGCCAGCCAGGAGAAGCCCCAACCCTCGACCGGCGCGGCCACGGCCTCGGCGACCAGCTCGTCGAACCCCCGTTCCATCGTCATGGACGCAGCCTGCCGCCGGCGCCGGGGGCTGGCAACGCCTTTACCCGGCGCGCCGGCCGACCGCCGTACCCCCGCCTCGCCGTACCCCGGCCTCGGCACTGGACCGGACGCTCTCGGCGTTCCCGCCGCCGACGCGGTCGGTGCCTTTCGGTGGCGACGCACGGAGATCTTGGTACGAAATGGCCCCTATAGGGGCCGATTTCTACCAAGATCTCTCCTGGTCTCGCGACTTGGAAGATCGATCCCGAGAAACGGGAGCAGGTACCCCGGCGGCGGACCGGGCTGGGGCCCACCGGCCGTGCGGCACGGCCGGGGTCCAGCACGGCCGGGGTACGGCACGGCCGGGGTACGGCACGGCCGGGGTACGGCACGGCCGGGGTACGGCACGGCCGGGGTACGGCACGGCCGGGGTACGGCACGGCCGGGGTACGGCACGGCCGGGGTACGGCACGGCCGGGGTACGGCACGGCCGGGGTACGGCACGGCCGGGGTACGGCACGGCCGGGGTACGGCACGGCCGGGGTACGGCACGGCCGTGCCGCACGCCGGAGAGGCGCCGCGCCGGCGGACGGGCGGCCCGTGGCGGGCGGCCTGCGGGTGGGAACGGTCAGAACGGCCGGGGACGGGAGATCTCGACGGTCGCGCCGGGGATCTCGGCGAGCGCCTCCAGCCCGGTCGGCTCGGCGGGGTGGCTCCGGTCGGACCGCTGCATCAAGCGGGCGCCGAGCGCCACCCCGACCGCGCCCACGACCAGCGCCACCAGCTCGGTGACGAGCTGGCCGGTGGTCGCGCCCCGCTGCGGCGCCTGCGCCCGGACCAGGCAGGTCAGCAGGAACAGCCCGGCCATCACCGCGTTCACCACGTTGAACGTGAGCGCGGTCCGGTCGGCCCGACCGGCGCGTACGTCCCAGAGGTCGACCATCCCGGCGACCGTGGTGAGCGCGGCGGCGACAAGGGCGGCGACCGCCGTCCAGTAGCCCACCTCGCCGAGGAACGCCGGCCCGCCGACCACATCGGCCAGGTCGAACACGGCGGCGCTGACGAAGAGCCCGAACGGGAACGTCACAAGCATCGGTTGGATCGGGTGCCCCTGCACCCGAAGTCGGCTCTCCATCGCGTCCTCCCCACGTCGGCGCGGCTCACCAGTCCAGGGTGCTACCCGACGGCCCGTGGAGCGAAACGACTGTCGCTCAGTTGTCCCGAGGACGGGAGACGGTGAGCACGAGCCGCTCCGCCACCGCGCGCAGCGGAATGTCCAACGAGGAGGCGGCGCTGCGCAGCACGTCCAGGGCCTCCGGCGCGGGACAGCCCCGCTGCGTCATGATCACGCCGACCGCCTGCCCGACCACGCCCTCGACCAGCAACGCGCCGTCGAGCTGACCGGCCCGGGCGGCCACCCGTTCCCGGTCGCGGACCGCGGCCAGCAGCAGCCCGGCGTGCTCGGCCAGCAGCATCGCGGTGAGCTGGTGGCTCGGCGTGAGCGCGCCGGGCGACTCCGCGTACAGGTTGATCGCGCCGATGACGTGGTCGTCCACATCGACCGGCGCGGAGACCACACCGTGCACGCCGAGCGCCCGGGCGCGCGCGCACCAGGCCGGCCAGCGCGTCTCCTCCGCCAGCGCGCCCGCGATGGTCATCTCCCGGCGGCGGATGGCGCTCAGGGCCGGCGTGTCCGGGCCGTACCGCAGGTCGTCCAGCTCGGCCCGGCGCGCGTCGGAGGCGGCCACCCCGGCGGGCTCACCGGCGCGCAACGCGGTGAAGCCGCAGCAGTCCACCCCGGGCACCGCGGCCCGGGCGATCCGGACCAGCCGGTCCAGCGCCTCGTCGAAATCGGTCACGGCGATCAGGCCGGCGGTCAGCTCGCGCAGCAGCGCGGCGGTCTCCAGCACGCCGAGATCCTCGGTTGTCGGATGGCAGGTGTGGAGGTTCACCGCGTCGCGGCCCCCACCGCCCCCGCGTCCGCCCGCGCGGTGTCCGTGTCCGGCGTCGTTGCCTGTCCCATGTCCGCCCTCTCTCTGCCGAGCCTCGGCCTACTACCCTCCCAGACCACCGTCGAAACCGCGCAAAAAGGCCCCTTCCGACCGGATCGGCGGAAGGGGCCCTGCGCTCGGGGTCAGCGCGACCCGGAGATGAGCCGCCGCCCCACCGAGGCGATCAGCCGGTCCAGCTCCGAGCCGAACGGGTTGTCGTGCACCAGGTAGGTCCAGGTGGCGGTGGGCCGCACCAGCTTGGACGAATCCGGCTCCCAGCCCTCGTCGAACTCGGTTTCCTCGAACGTGGCGACGGTCCGCGTCTCGATCTCCGGCACCAGGGCGTTGAACGCCGGCACCGCGCTGCGGTGGAACTCGTCAAGCGGGTCGAGCCGGCCCAGCGCCCGCAGGTGCACCCCCTCGCGCACCTCGGACAACTCGGCCAGGTGCTCGGCCCAGAGCCGGTCCAGGTGATAGAGCGCGATCTTGCGGGCCACGTCGGCGAGCAGGTCCTCGTCCATCTCGCCGGCCTTCTCCGGCACGCGCTCCAGCAGCATGAGCGCGGCGATGTCCGTGGTCAGCAGCCGCTCCCGCCGCTCGGCGAGGGCCTTGCGCTGCTGCTCGATCACATGGCTGTAGCGCCACGTGTTGCGGTGGATCTCGTGGTTGACGCCCTCCGCGACCCGCTGGGCGTGCTCCACCGCGTAGTCGACCACCGGATCGGTGACCAGACCGTCGGCGTTCATCCGGGGCGACGCCGGCACGGTGTCGCCGGCGTGCCGCACGACCAGGTCGTCCTCCAGGCTGACGAAGAAGACCGACCCGCCCGGGTCACCCTGCCGGCCGGCCCGCCCGCGCAACTGGTCGTCGACCCGGCGGCTGTCGTGCCGACCGCTGCCGATCACGTAGAGGCCACCCAGCTCGGCCACCCGCTCCCGGTCGGACTGGTCGCTGCCGCCGAGCCGGATGTCCACGCCCCGGCCGGCCATCTGGGTGGAGACCGTCACCGCGCCGTACGCGCCGGCCTCGGCGATGATGCCGGCCTCCTCGTCGTCGTTCTTGGCGTTGAGCACCACGCTCGGCACCCCGGCCTCACCCAGCGCGGCGGCCAGCGCCTCGGACTCCTTGACGTCGAGCGTGCCGACGAGCACCGGACGCCCCGCCTCGTGGCAGCGGGTGATCTCGTCGACGAGCGCCTCGTCCTTCTCGGCGCGGGTGGCGTAGATCCGGTCCGGCTCGTCCTCCCGGACGCACGGCGTGTTCGGCGGGATCACCGCCACCTCCAGGCCGAAGAACTCCCGGAGCTGGTCGCCGACGAGCACCGCGGTCGCGGTCATCCCGCAGACCGTCGGGTAGAGCGCGATGTACGCCTGCACGGTCACCGTGCCCAGCACCTCGCCCTCGGCGGTGGCGTCCAGCCCCTCCTTCGCCTCGACCGCGGCCTGGAGCCCGTCCGGCCAGCGCCGCCGCTGGGCGACCCGGCCCCGCATCTCGTCGATCAGCTCGACCGAGTCGTCCCGCACGATGTAGTCGACGTCGCGGTGCAACAGGGCGTGCGCGTGCAACGCCACGTTCACCGCGGAGAGCTGCCCGACGTGCTCGGCGTCGTACAGGTCGATGCCGCCGAGCTTGGCCTCGACGGTGGCCAGGCCGAGCGAGGTGAAGGCGACGCTGCGACCGTCCTCGGCGACGGTGTAGTGCCGGCCCTTGCGCAGCCCGCGCACCAGCGCGGCGGCGGCGTGCACCGGATCCTGCTCGCCCGGGACCGCGCCGGCGAGCACCATCGGCACCCGCGCCTCGTCGATGAGGATCGAGTCGGCCTCGTCCACGATCGCGGTCTTCAAGGAGGGCTGCACCCGGTCGGTGACGTCGGTGGCGAGCTGGTCGCGCAGGTAGTCGAAACCGGCCTCGCTGACGGCGACGTAGGTGACGTCGCAGCCGTACGCGGCGCGCCGCTCCTCCGGGGTGGACGCCTCGTTGACCCAGCCCACGGTGAGCCCGAGCAGGGTGTAGACCGGCTCCATCCACTCGGCGTCCCGGCGGGCCAGGTAGTCGTTGACGGTGAGCACGTGCACCGGCCCGTTGCCCAGCCGCACGTGCCCGTACGCGGCGACGGTCGCGGTGAGCGTCTTGCCCTCGCCGGTGGCCATCTCGGCGACCTTGCCGGAGAGCAGCGCCATCGCGCCGAGCAGCTGCACGTCGTAGGGACGCTGGTCGAGCCCGCGGCGGGCCGCCTCACGGCCGACGGCGCAGATCTCCTCGTATTTCTCCGCCCGGCCGGCGGCCTCGGTCAGCTCAGCGTCGGAGAGCTTTTCCAGCTCGGTCTCGCGAGCCTCGATCGCCGGCAGCAGCTTCTCCAGCGGGGCCAGGTCGACAGTCGTCCCCGGGCGCTGGAGGAACTGGCGGAGCCTGGTCTTCAACCGTTGCGACACACCCATGAGCCGCAACGGTACGCGAACCGCAGCCGATTGTGACCCCCGCCCGGCACGGCGGTCGGAACGTGTCCGGGTTCCGGCCGGTCACCGCAGGTCAGGGCCGGTCCGGGCGGTATCAGTCCACGAGCAGTTGGTGCGCGGCCAGCTCGCGGTAGAGCGGGCTGACCGTGGTCAGCTCGTCGTGGGTGCCGATCGCCGCCACCCGGCCGCCGTCGAGCACCACGATCTGGTCGGCGTCCACCACGGTCGAGAGGCGGTGCGCCACGATCAACAGGGTGCGGCGCACCGCCACCGCGTCGATCGCCCGGCGCAGCGCCGCCTCGTTGCGCGCGTCGAGGTTGCTGGTCGGCTCGTCGAGCAGCAGCACCGGCGCCCCGGCCAGCAGCGCCCGGGCGATGGCCAGCCGTTGCCGTTCCCCGCCGGAGAGCAGCACGCCGCCCTCACCGA
The DNA here is from genome assembly GCF_029581215.1 of Micromonospora sp. WMMD975. Classification (NCBI taxonomy): domain Bacteria; kingdom Bacillati; phylum Actinomycetota; class Actinomycetes; order Micromonosporales; family Micromonosporaceae; genus Micromonospora; species Micromonospora sp. WMMD975. The sequence goes on along the minus strand of NZ_CP120739.1, from coordinate 2,023,034 downwards.
CCTGCACGTCCAGCCCGTCGGTGGTGCGGTCGCCCAGGTGCGTCAGGTTCACCTCGTCGAGCACCGCGCGCAGCCGGTCGTCGGTGGCGTCCGGGGCGGAGATGAGCAGGTTGTCCCGCAGCGTGCCGGCGAGCACCGGCGCCTCCTGCTCGACGTATCCGAGCCGGGCGCGCAGCGCGTCCCGGGGCAGCTCCCGCACGTCCACCCCGTCCAGCCGGATCGCGCCCTCGCCCACCTCGTAGAAGCGCTCGACCAGCGCCAGCACGGTGGACTTGCCGGCGCCGGACGGGCCGACCAGGGCGGTCCGGGTGCCGGCCGGCACGGTGAAGCTCACCCCGCGCAGCACCGGCGGACCGCCGGGATAGCCGAAGCTGACCCGGTCGAACTCGACCCGGGCCGGAACGTCCACGGACGGCGTGCCCGCCCCGGCGGGACGGTCGTCCGCGCCCTCGCCCGGCACGGCGAGGATCTCCTCGATCCGGGCCAGCGCGCCCAACCCGCTCTGCAACTGGGTGTACGCGCGGGCGCCCTGGCCCAGCGGCATCACCAGGAAGAACAGGAACATCACGAAGGCGACCAGGTCACCCACGCTGATCGCCCCCGACGCCACCCGGGCCCCGCCTACGGCCAGCACCAGCAGGAACGCGCCCTGCACGGTGATCGTGCTCGCCGGGCCCACGAGCGCCTCGGCCCGGGCCACCCCCAACCCGGCCTGGTACGCCGCGGTCGCGCTCGTCACCACCGTGTCGGTCTCGCGGCCCTCGGCGCGGCTGGCCCGGATGGTGCGCGCCGCGGAGATCGCCCGCTCCACGGCCGAGGTCATCTCGCCGACCCGTTCCTGCGCCCGGCGGGCCAGGCCCCGCACCCGGCGGGCGACGGTGACCGCGAAGACCACACCGACCGCGACCGCGGCCAGCGTCACCCCGAACAGCAGCGGGTCCAGCAGCAGCATGGCGGTGCCCGCGCCGACCACCATCACCGCCCCGGTGACGGTCTCGAAGAGGCCGGACGTGATCACCGCCCGCAGCAGCGTGGTGTCCGCGCCCACCCGGGACAGCAGGTCGCCGGTGCGACGCCTGTCGTACTCGACGATCGGCAGGCGCAGCACGTGCCCGGCCAGGCGACGGCGCACACCCAGCACGAGCCCCTCGGCCGTCCGCTGGAGCAGGTAGTCCCGGAGCCCGCCGAGCAGCGCGGCGACCACCACCAGGGCGACGAGCGCGACCACGAGCAACGCGGCCGGCTGGCCGGCGGTGATCCGGTCCAGCACGGTGCGGGTGAGCAGCGGCTGGGTCAGCGCGGCGACGGACCCGGCGAGCGACAACCCACCCACCCCGGCGAGGGTGCCGCGGTGGGCACGCAGATAGGGCAGCAGCGCGGCGAGCCCCGGCATCGGGCCGGCTTCGACGGTCATGACGGAAACGGTAGCGGGGCGCCGCACGGATCCGGCGCCCCCGCGCCGCCGTCAGGCGGTCAGCACGACCTGCAACTCCGACCGTCGCCGCTGGGCCAGGTCGGTGAGCAGGGCGGGCGCCTCGTCCAGCGGCGCCACGGCGGAGACGAGGTGTTCGCGGATCTCCGCGCCGTCCTGGCGCAGCAGCGCGATGGTCTCCGCGGAGAGCCGCTCCCGGTCCCAGGTCGGGGCGAGACCGCGCGGCACCCGGCCGATCTGCGCGCAGCGCAGCGACAGTCCGTTGTGGTGGAACTCCTCGCCGAGCCGCACCGCCTCCGCGCCGCCCTGGTAGAACGCCAGGTCGACCACCGTGCCCTGGGGCCGCAGCAGCCGCAGCGCGAGCTGCAACGCCCAGTCCTGGCCCCGGCACTGGAAGACGACGTCCGCGCCCCGGTCCCCGGCGGCGTGGTGCCACCGGGTCTTCAGCACCACGGCCGGGTCGTCCGCGTCCGGGTCGAGCGTCGCCAGGCCGAGCGCCTCGGCCACCCGCCGCCGGGCCGGGGTCGGGTCCACCACGACCACCGAGGCGGCGCCGTGGCGGCGGGCGAACAGGGCGGTGAGCAGGGCGACCACGCCGCCGCCGACGACCGCCACCCGGCGCCCACGGACCCCGTCGCCGAGGGTACGCACGTCCGTGCCGCACAGGTCCGCGGCGGCGTGCAGCAGCCCGTTGGCGCAGATCGGCCCCATGTGCGCCACGTAGACGCCGAGCAGCGGGTCGAGGTCGTCGGGCAGCGGGACGAACCGCTCGGCGACCGGGTCGGCGACCCAGCCGCTGCGGTGCCCGTACGTCATCGCGCCGACCGTGCCCACCGCCACCGCCGGGGTGCGGCTCGCCACCACGCGGCCGACCTGCATGTAGCCGAGCCGGGTCACCGGGTACGGGGTGGTCGCCGCCCCCGGCCGGAACAGCCCGAGGCCGGCGTCCCAGGTGACGTGCAGGTAGGGGTTGGTGCCCTTGACGTAGCTCAGTTCGGTGCCGGCGGAGACGCCGCTGTAGATCGTCTCCACCCGGAACGTGCCGTCGCGCAGCTCGGGCGCGTCCTGCTCGACCAGCTCGACCCGGCCGGGTCCGCGGACCACCAGCACCCGGTCACGCATCGACGGCCACCCCCGCGTCGGCGACCGCGGCCCGGGCCGCCGGGCCGGTCGGCAGGGCCACCGGGCGGCCGGTCCGCGCCGACTCGGCCACCGCGACGGCGAGCCGCTGGGTACGCAGCGCCTCGGCGTACGGGACCCGCACGTCGTCGCCGACGCCGCGGACCGCGTCGACGAAGGCCCGGTCGACGGCGACCCGGGCGGCGTCCGGGTCGGCGGACAGGTGCCGCTCGCCGTCGGCGTCCCGGACCGTCAGGCCGTCCTCGGCCAGCGACAGGACCAACCCGTCGGCGAGGATCTCCAGGCCGGCCCGGTGCTTCCAGGTGAGCACGCAGGCCGCGGCGAGCGTGCCGACCGCGCCGGAGGCGAACCGCAGCGTCGCCGCCGTCACCGAGTCGATGTCGGCGCCGTCGACCGGCGGCGGGTCGCCGTCGCCGTACGCGGTCACCTCGGCCACCTCGCCGGCCAGCAGCCGGACCAGGTCGAGCACGTGCGCGGCCTGCTCCACCACCGGGCCGCCGGACCGGTCCCGGCGCGCCCACCAGGCCACCGGCGGCACCTTGTCCAGCCAGGCCCCGTTGACCATCCGCACCGGGCGGTCGCCGAGCAGCCGCCGGGCCTCGGCCACCACGTGCAGGTAGCGCCAGTGGTGGCCGACGCCGGTGAGCAGCCCGCGTCGCCGCACCAGGGCGGCGATCCGCTCGGCCGTCTCCAGGTCCGCCGCCACCGGCTTCTCCACGAACATCGGCACGCCGGCGGCGATCACCGCCTCCTCCACCGGGCCGTGCGCGAACGGCGGCACGCACACGTACACCGCGTCCGGGCCGGCGGCGAGCAACTCGTCGGGGTCGCGGAAGACCCGGCCGCCGTACGTCCCGGCGAGCGCCTCCGCCGCGCCCGGCGCGACATCCGTCGCGCCGAGCAGGTCCACGTCCTCGAAGCCGCTGAGCACGCGGGCGTGGCGTTGCGCCACCCCGCCCGCCCCGACCAGTCCCACCCGCATCCGACCGCCCCTCACCGTGACCTCGACACCCGCGCGGAGCACTCCCCCGGCCGGTGTCCCGGCAAACGCGACCGGGGGCGCAACGTGACGTTCATCCGCTTGATCACGAGAGTGGGCAGGATCCGGTTAGCGCGGGTCCGGAACCGGGAAAACAGGAACCCGCGATTCCGCCACTGATGGGGGTGCCCGTGCGGGAATCAGATTCGACCGTCTCACCTGTGGTGGAGGCGTGGGCCACGTACCGGACCAGCACGGCCGACGACTGGCCGGCCCGCCGGCTGGTGCGGGCCAAGGGCACCAGCCGGGTCAGCGTGGTGCTGCCGGCGCGCAACGAGGAGGCGACGGTCGGCGCGATCGTGTCGACCATCCGCGAGCACCTGATGGACCGGGTGCCGCTCGTCGACGAGCTGATCGTGGTCGACTCCCGGTCCACCGACCGGACCGCCCAGGTGGCCCGCGCGGCCGGCGCCGAGGTGGTCGGCCAGGACGCGATGACCCGCGGGTTGCCGCGGCTGACCGGCAAGGGTGACGCGCTCTGGGCCGGCCTGGCCGCGGCCGAGGGGGACGTGGTCGCGTTCGTCGACGCCGACCTGCGCGAGTTCCGGCCGCACTTCGTCACCGGCCTGCTCGGGCCGTTGCTCACCGACCCGGGCGTCGAGTTCGTCAAGGGCTTCTACCACCGGCCGCTCGTCGGCGCGACGAGCGTGGAACCCGACGGCGGCGGCCGGGTGACGGAGTTGATGGCCCGCCCGCTGCTCAACCTGTTCTGGCCGGATCTGGCCGGTTTCGTGCAGCCGCTGGCCGGCGAGTACGCGGGCCGCCGCGCGGTGCTGGAGCGGGTGCCGTTCGTCACCGGGTACGGCGTCGAGACGGCGATGCTCATCGACCTGCTGGAACTGGTCGGACTGGACGCCCTGGCCCAGGTCGACCTGGGCGAGCGCAAGCACCGGCACCAGGACACCGCCGCGCTGGGCCGGATGTCCGCGCAGATCATGCTGACCGCCTGGTCCCGGCTCCAGCGACGCGGCTGGGCGGCCACCGGCACGGCGCCGACCCCGCTGCTGACCCAGTTCCGCCGGGGTGGCTCCGACACGCTGCCCCACCTGGACCGGGAGATCGTCGTCACCGACGTCTCGGTCGAGGAACGCCCGCCGCTGGCGCAGCTGCGCCACCGGGTGCCCCGCCGGCGCGTGCCCGCGTGACCGCGACGTCCGAGCGAGGAAGAGGCGGCGCATGACGCTCACCGTGCTGATGAACGCCGGTCCGTGGCTGTCCGTGCCGCCGCCGGGCTACGGCGGGATCGAGAACGTGGTCGCCACGCTGGTGCCGGAGCTGCGGCGCCTCGGCGTGCGGGTGGTGCTCGCCTCGGTGGAGAGCAGCACGCTGCCGGTGGACGAGCGGATCGCGGTCTTCCCGGACGGGCAGTTCCACGCGTTGCAGCGGCCGTACAACCAGGTCTGCGGCGTCTCCCAGGCGCACCTGGCCGCCGTGGTGCGGGCGCTGCACGTCCGCGACGACATCGACCTGGTGCACGACCACGTGGAGGCGGTCGGGCTGGCCACCCTCACCGCGATGGGACCGGACGCGCCGCCGGTGCTGCACACGCTGCACTGGGACCTGGCCAAGCACCCGGAGCTGTACGGCAACCTGGACGGCGGCGACCGGGTCCGGGTCAACGGGGTGTCCGCGTCGCAGCTGGCCCGCGCGCCCCGCGCGCTGCGGGAGCACTCGGTCGGCCACGTGCACCTGGCCACCCCGCTCGCCGTCGACGCGGACCGCCGCCCGGCGGTCGACAAGGGCGACCACGTGGTGATCCTCGGCCGGATCAACCCGGGCAAGGGGCAGGATCTGGGGGCCCGGCTGGCCCGGGAGGTCGGCTTCCCGCTGGTGCTGGCCGGGCCGGTCGGCCCGTACCACCGGCCGGCGGACCTGGCCGCGGCCGGCGACGAGGCGCGGCAGAACCCGGACGTGCGGTTCTTCCACGACCACGTCGCGCCGTACGTCGACGGCGACCTGGTGCGCTGGGTCGGCACGGTGGCCGGGCCGGAGCGCGACGACCTGGTCGCGTCCGCGCGGGCGTCGCTGTTCCCGCTGCGCTGGGAGGAGCCGGGCGGCACGGCGGTGGTCGAGTCGCTGTCCCTGGGCACCCCGGTGGTGGCCACCGCCCGCGGTTGCCTGCCGGAGCTGATCGAGCACGGCCGCACCGGCCTGCTCGCCGCCGACGAGGAGGAGCTGGGCGACCTGGTGCTCGCCGCCGGCCTGCTGGCGGCCGGCGAGTGCCGGCGCGAGGCGGCCGGGCGGTTCACCCCGGCCCGGATGGCGCAGCGGTACGTCGAGCTGTACGACCGGGTCCGCCAGGGTGCCACGAAGCCGTTGCAGCCCGCCTGAGACCCGGGCGTCGCCGTCGCCGGTCCGGTCGGCCTCGCGCCTTCGGGCCGGCGCGGATCCGGGCCGCTCCGCGTCGCGCTCGGGTCCCCGGCGCGCGGCCCGCACCTGTCGCAGGCGGGCTGGCAACGGGGCTGACCTGCGACGGAGGACTCCGGAGCCCCCGGTTTCGGTGGTCCGGGGCGCGGGTACGTCGGTAGTCCTCCGACGAGTTGGAAACGAGGGCCCGATGTCGACCCGGATCAGGTGCGAGGTCCGCGACGAGTCCCCGGTCACGGTCGTACGGCTGGCCGGCGCGCTCGACCTGGGCACGACGCGTTCCGTGCACGAGGTGCTGGACCGCTGCCTCTCCGCGCAGCCGGACGCGCTCGTGGTCGACCTGGAGAAGCTCGACGTCCTCGACCCGCTCGCGTTGTCCGTCTTCGCGGCGGCCTGCCGGCGGGCCGCGGACTGGCCGGCCGTGCCGCTTGTGCTCTCCGCCCCGCCGTCGGCGGCGGCCCGGTTGAAAGAGACGATCGCCTGCCGGGTGGTGCCGGTGCGCCGGGACTGCACCGAGGCGACCGCGCTGGCCGGCACGGCCGCGTCGCCGCGGTTGCGGGCCCGGTTCGAGCCGGTCGCCGGGGCCTGCCGGCGGGCCCGGGAGCTGGTCACCGAGGCGTGCGGCAGGTGGAACGTGCCAGAGCTGGCCGGGCCGGCCGCGCTGGTGCTCAGCGAACTGGTCGGCAACGTGGTCCGGCACGCCGGCACGCCGATGCAGGTCACGCTCACGCTGCGCCGGCCGTACCTGCGGGTGGCGGTGATGGACGGCAGCCCGGCCGACGCGCGGGCGGCGGCCGGCAACGACCCGTCGGCCGAGGGGGGCCGCGGGTTGATGCTGGTGCGGGAGCTGACCCAGCGGTGGGGCAGCACGCCGGTCGGCGCCGGCAAGGTCGTCTGGGCCATGCTCCCGGCGAACTGACCGAATTCTCCGCTCTCGCCTGGTTTCATGGGCAGCGGGGTCGGGTACGCGCGCCCGTCCTGTCTGTCGTCATACGGGGTGAGATGCCATGCCCAAGCGGGTAGTCACGGATCCGGCACGAGACCGGGGGCCCGCGATCCTCGCGCCGGCCCGGTTCGGGGGGTATCCCGGCCCGGTCCGGGAGGCTACGAAGGGCAACTCGCTGTGGCGGTTGCTGCGGACCACCGACGCCAAGCTGATCGGCCTGCTCTACCTGGGCACGTCGTTCCTGTTCTTCCTGGTCGGCGGCGTGCTGGCGCTGGTGCTGCGGGCCGAGCTGGCCCGGCCGGGGATGCAGTTCCTCTCGCCCGAGCAGTACAACCAGATGTTCACCATGCACGGCACGATCATGCTGCTGCTGTTCGCCACCCCGCTGGTCTTCGCGTTCGGCAACTACATCGTGCCGCTGCAGATCGGGGCGCCGGACGTGGCGTTCCCCCGGCTCAACGCGTTCGCCTACTGGTTGTACCTGTTCGGCGGCACGATGGTGGTGGCCGCCTTCGTCACGCCCCAGGGTGCGGCGGACTTCGGCTGGACGGCCTACACGCCGTTGAGCACCGCCCAGCACAGCCCGGGCGTCGGCGCCAACATGTGGGTGGTCGGCCTGGCCCTCTCCGGGCTGGGCACCATCCTCGGCGCGGTCAACCTGATCACCACGGTGCTGACCCTGCGCGCGCCCGGGATGACCATGTTCCGGATGCCGATCTTCACGTGGAACCTGCTGCTCACCAGCGTCCTGGTGATCTTCGTGTTCCCGCTGCTGGCCGCCGCGCTGTTCGCGCTCGCCTCGGACCGGATCCTGCACTCGCACGTCTACGACCCGACGACCGGCGGGCCGATGCTGTGGCAGCACCTGTTCTGGTTCTTCGGGCACCCCGAGGTCTACATCGTGGCGCTGCCGTTCTTCGGCATCATCACCGAGATCATCCCGGTCTTCTCCCGCAAGCCGGTCTTCGGCTACACCGGTCTGGTGCTGGCCACGCTCGCCATCACGGTGCTGTCGATGGCCGTCTGGGCACACCACATGTTCGCCACCGGCCAGGTGCTGCTGCCGTTCTTCAGCATCCTCAGCTATCTGATCGCGGTGCCGACCGGGGTGAAGTTCTTCAACTGGATCGGCACCATGTGGAAGGGGCAGCTCACCTTCGAGACGCCGATGCTGTTCGCGGTCGGCTTCCTGGTCACGTTCCTGCTCGGCGGCCTGACCGGGGTGCTGCTGGCCAGCCCGCCGGTCGACTTCCACGTCACCGACTCGTACTTCGTGGTCGCGCACTTCCACTACGTGCTCTTCGGCACCATCGTGTTCGCGGCGTTCGGCGGGGTCTACTTCTGGTTCCCGAAGATGACCGGCCGGCTGCTCGACGAGCGGCTGGGCAAGATGCACTTCTGGACCATGTTCGTCGGCTTCCACGCCACCTTCCTGGTGCAGCACTGGCTCGGCGCCGAGGGCATGCCCCGCCGGTACGCCGACTACCTGCCCGGCGACGGTTTCACCGGGCTGAACGAGATCTCCAGCATCGGGTCGTTCGTGCTCGGCGCGTCCACGCTGTTCTTCATCTACAACGTGTGGCGGTCGTGGCGCTACGGCGCGCTCGTCACCGTCGACGATCCCTGGGGCTTCGGCAACTCGCTGGAGTGGGCCACCACCTGCCCGCCGCCGCTGCGCAACTTCGACCGGATGCCACGGATCCGGTCCGAGCGCCCGGCGTTCGACGCCAAGTACGGCCCGCTCGTCTCCAACCTCGGCCGCGACCTGCCGCAACGCACCACCAAGCCGCCGCAGCGCCTCACCGAGGAGTTCCACCGCGAAATGCTGGTGCCGGAGTCGCCGGCCGCCGAGGGCGCGCACGGCGCCCGCGAGGCGGTGGAATACCAGCCCGCGCCGCAGTCCGGCGCCCGCCCCGTGGTCGTGCCGGAACCGGAGGAGGTGCGCCGCGCCAGCTTCGAGGAGACCGACGAGCCGGAGGAGACGATCCTCGGCGCCCAGCGCGAGGACCAACCCAACGACCGCTGGCGGCACCCGCGCGGACACGGCGACACCCCGCAGAACTGAAAGGAGGGGCCCCCGCTTAACGCCTGGGGTAGAGGAGGGGGCCCCGCTTAACATGCCCATCGAGGCGCCGAAGCCGCGGCGCGGCCCGCCGGCCCGTCGAGGGCCGGCGGCGCGCGGACCGTTCAGTCGGCGGCCGGCAGGCCCGCCGCGGTCAGCGAGCGGCGCACCGCCGGCTGCACCCGGGTCAGCCGCAGCGGCACCCCGGTCCGGACGGCGGCGTCCCGGCCGGCCATCAGCGCGGCGATCCCGCCGGCGTCGAAGCCGCCGGCGCCGACCAGGTCGACGACCACCTCGCGGGGCTGGCCGGTGACCGCCTCCAGCACCGCCCGGCGCAACTGGTCCGCGCCGGCCCGGTCGACCTCCCCGCCCACCTCGACGACCACCCGGTCGCCGTTGTGTTTCACCGAGATCCGGGCCTTCGCCGGCTCGGTCTCGGCGGCGCCGTTCTGCCACGGCGGTGGCGCGTCGGCGAGCATCGCCTGGCGCAGCCAGGTCAGCGCCCGGGACAGCAGCCGGGAGACGTGCATCTGCGAGATGCCGAACCGGGCCGCGATCTCCGCCTGGGTCTGGTTGCCGTAGAAGCGCATGGCCAGGATCCGCCGCTCCCGCCACGGCAGCCGGTGCAGCAGGCCACTGATCGTGACCCGGTCGTCGACCGACTCCAACGCGTTGTCGGACTCGCCCACCAGGTCACCGAACTCGGCCGAGCTCTCCCCGCCCACCGGCGCGTTGAGCGAGGCCGGGCTGTAGCCGGCGGCCGACTCCAGCGCGGCGAGGATCTCCTCCTCCGGTGTCTCCAGCCGCGCGGCCAGCTCGGCGACCGAGGGGGCCCGGGACAGCTCGCTGGTCAGCGTCGCCGTCGCCTGTCCCACCTCGAGGATCAGGTCACGCAGCCGGCGCGGCACGTGCACGCCCCAGGTGCGGTCGCGGAAGTGCCGCTTGATCTCGCCGACGATGGTGATCGCCGCGTACGCGGTGAACGAGCCGCGCTCCGGGTCGTACCTGTCGACGGCGTTGACCAGGCCGAGGCGGGCCACCTGTTCCAGGTCCTCGAGCGGTTCCCCGCGGCCTCGGTAGCGACGGGCCAGCCGCCCGGCGAACGGCAACGCGAAGCGGACCAGGTCGTCCCGCGCCTCCTGCCGCCGCTCGGGTGGCAGCCCCGCGATCCGGGCCGCGTACGCCAGCGCCGCCGCGTCCAGGTCCTCCAGTCCCCGCTCGGTGGTCGGTGGGGTGGGTGTGGTGGTCTGTCCGAACATCCGCGCCTCCCTCGCCGAAGTCCCCCGCCCGGTCGGAACCGGTTACGCGCGTGGTCGGACCACGCACCGGGTGAGGAAGTTGGGTTACGTGACGGAATACGTCGGAAGCGGTCGCTGCCCGCCGCGCGGCGTCGTGGGCCGTTCCGCGGCGAGCGGTCTTCCCGCTCCGTAGGTACTCAATCACGGTCCGCAGGATCGCGAGTATGTTTCGCCAGGTTGCCCGGGCGGCCGGGTCAGCAGACCAGCAGCCCCTGGTGGGCGCCCGCGTCGCGGAGCGCGGACAGCGCCTCGGCCATCCGCAGCGGCGGCGGTACGGGCAGGTCACAGGGCTGGTTGCGCAACACCTCCGTGGCACGTCGGGTCGGTACCGAGGTGACCGGGTAACCGCGCGCCGCACCCCGGTCCAACGCCCGCCGCCGCCGCCCGAATCCGGCCACGGCAAGCCACTGGGGCAGGCCGGCGAGCGCCGGCGACCGCAGCCCGGGCGGTTCGGGCAGCACGTCCACCGAACTGAACGGCTCGCTGCCGGCCAACCACCACTCGGCCCCCTCCACCCGGCGACGGGTGGCGTTCTCGCACCAGTAGGGCACCAGTCCGGCGCGAAGCACCTGCCCCGGGTCGAGCAGCCGGCCGCACTCCACCACCAGCCGGTTTCCGGTCTTGCCGGCCCGGCGCAGCCAACGCCGGTAGAGGTCGGCGGTGGCCGCGCTCAGCGCGTCCGGCTGCGGGACGACCACCCGGTGCAGGGGGTGCCCGTGCGTGTCGCCCCACTCCCGCGCGCCGTGTTCGAAACCGGACTCCACGCCGTGCTCGGCGAACGCCGCCGACTCCGTGACCTCGGGCGACGTCCAGTGCGTCTCGTCAGCGCCGGCCGCCCGCAGCACATGGCGCAGCGCGCGGGCGTCCGGGTGGAAGTCGACCGGGTCGAGGCCACTGGCCGGGCAGCCGGCCTGGAAGCTGTGCCCGGCGCCGTCGTCCCGCACCGGCCACGTGCGCGCGTCGTGCAACAGCAGCACCGGCGCCGACGGCTCCAGCCGGTCGGCCAGGAACCGCGCGTACGCCCCGGGCAGCGCCCGCCAGCGCGCGGCAAGGGTCACCGTGGCGCCGGCCGCCACGCCCCGGCTGGCCGGGCAGTGCACCTGACGTACGTGCACCCGGGGGTTTCCGGCGAGCAGCCGGCCGGCGAGCGCCGCCCCGTGGTCCAGCGCGGCGTCCGGGCGGTCCACCGCACCCCGGCCCCACCGCGCGGTGAGCTCGAAACCGGCGGGCAGCCAGGGCACGCCGAGCGCCACCGCGAGGTGGGCCGCCGCGCCGTGCGGCGAGCCGAGCACCGCCCCGGGCCAGTGCCGCTCCGGATACTGGCCGACGAACCATTCGGCCACCCGCTCGGCGTCGACGCGGGCGACCTGGGCGGCGGTGAGCGCGGCCCGGCCGGCGGCGCGGGCGGCGGCGGCGCGGCGCACCGGCTCCGGCGTACCGGAGAGGCGGGCCAGCGGGCCCGGGTGGCCGAGGTCGCCGCAGTCGTCACCGCGCAGCGCCCGGGCGGTCGCGGCGACCAGGATCCGGGCGGCGCTGCCCGCCGTCACCACCCGCTCGCCGGGCAGCCCGGCGTCGACCACCGGCGCTCGCTTGCCTCGTTCGCTCACCACGCGGCCCGGCTTCCCGTCCCTCTGGGGTCTAAACGGGGCATCTCCCCACGACGCGGACCAATGCCCGGTCCGGTGCCGTCGCGCCGCTGAACCGCCGTCGCGGGCGCAACGGCACGGCGGTGCGGGTTCGGGGCCACGGCGGGACGCGACGGAAAGGAGGGGCCCCCGCTTAACGCCTCCGGTAGAGGAACGGGCCCCGCTTGGCGGGGCGGCTAGACGAGGTCCTCCGCCGCGATGGCCTCGGTCTGGCTCACCCGCTCCCGCACCCGGCGGGCCGCCTCCCCGTCGACCATCAGGCCGCGCAGGTCGGCTAGCGCCGGCTCGGGCACCTCCAGCGGCACGGTCGGGTCCACCACCGCCTCCAGCACGCTGGGCCGGTCGGCCGCGAGCACCTCGTCCCAGGCCGCGCCGACAAGATCCGGACGGTCCACCCGGACGCCGTGCAGCCCGAGCAGCCGGGCCCATCCGGCGTACGGCACGTCGGGCCGCCGGCCGACCGGGAGGCCGGGCGGGCGGCCGTCGCCCACGCCGGACTGGTCCCGGTTGTTCAGCACCAGCACGACCAGCCGAGGATCGGGCCACCCGGTCCAGTGGTGCGCCACGGTGATCAGCTCGGCGAGACCGTTGAGCTGCATCGCCCCGTCGCCGAGCAGCGCGAGCACCGGCTGGTCCGGTTCGGCCAGCTTCGCGGCCACCGCGTACGGCAGGGCGCAGCCCATCGAGCCGAGCGTGCCGCAGAGCCGGGCCTGCACCCCGGGCGGCAGCTCCAGGTGCCGCGCGTACCAGTAGACGACCGAACCGATGTCGACGGCGACCGCGGCGCGCGCCGGCAGCCGGGCGGACAGCTCGCGGAGCACCAACTGCGGGTTGAGTGGCTCGGCCGGCCTGGCGACGCGGTCGGCGGCGACGGTACGCCACCGCTCCACCGCGCTCTCCACCACACGACGCCACTGGGCGTTCGGCCGTTCCGGCACCCGGGTCAGCAGCGCCCGCAGCGTCTCGGCGGCGTCGCCGACCAGCGGCACGTCCACCGGATAGCGGGCGCCGATGTGCCGGCCGTCGACGTCGATCTGGACGGTGCGCACCTGCCCCGGCATCGGGAACCAGTCGGTCCAGGGGTCGTTGGTGCCGACCAGCAGCAGCGTGTCGCAGCCACCCATGAGCTGCGCGGCGGCCGGCGTGCCGACCGCACCGAGCACACCGGTGTGGAACGGCAGCCGCTCGTCGAGCACCGGTTTGCCGAGCAACGACGTGGCGACGCCCGCGCCGAGCCGGTCGGCGAGCGCGACGATCTCCCCGGCCGCGCCGTGCGCGCCCTGGCCGACAAGCAGGGCCACCCGCTGTCCGGCGCCGAGCAGCGAGGCGGCGGCGTCCAGGTCGGCGGCGTGCGGCAGCACCCGGGCCAGCGGCTCGCCGGGCGTGGCGGTGACCACGCCCGCGGTCTGCGGCAGCAGGTCGGGTACGGGGGCCAGTTGCAACGCCCGGGGCAGCACCACACAGGTCGGGCTGCGGGTCGCCGCCGCGGTGCGGAACGCCTGGTCCAGCAGCGCCGGCACCTGGTCCGGACGGCGACCGTAGCGGATGAACTGGTTGCACACGTCGCCGAAGAGCCGGCTCAGCCCGATCTCCTCGTGCGCCCCGCCGAGCGGGCCGTCGACGTCCTCGCCGATGATCGCCACCACCGGCTTGTTGTCCAGCTTGGCGTCGTAGAGACCGTTGAGCAGGTGCACCGCGCTGGGGCCCTGCGTGGCCAGGCACACCCCGATGCCGCCGGTGAACTTGGCGTGCCCGGTGGCCATGAAGGCGGCGGTCTCCTCGTGCCGGGCCGGCACGAACGCCGGGTCGCCGCCCGCGTCGACGAGCGCGGCCACAAGCGGGGCGAGCGCCGCGCCCGGGTAGCCGAAGGCCCGCGGCACCCGCCACGCCCGCAGCCGCTCGACCACCAGGTCGGCGACGGTACGGTCAGCCATCGTCCCGCCCCGGGGTGCCGGCGTCGACGTAGCGCAGCACCGCGCCCACCCCGTCGGTCAGCTCCGGCGCCTCCTCGGGCGCGAGCACGGTCAGGTCCGCGTCGGTGCCGATCAGCGCGCGCAGCAGCGCCGCGTCGGCGCGTACCCGCTGCGGGTCGGCCACCGACATGTCCGCCAGTTGCGTCCGGTCGGTGGCGATCTCGGTCGGCTCGGGTCCGACCCACAGCTCGCCGTCGGCGGACGCGTCGTCGACGAGCAGCATGGTGTCGACCTGGTTGCGTTGCAGCGCGGCGACCACCGCGTCGAGTCCGGCGCCGACGTCCTCCTGCACGCCGAACCGGTCCAGCGCGGCGGCGACCCGGCGGTCGGCGACCTCGGCGACGGTCTGCACGGTGAGGTCGTCCATCAGGGTGTCCTCCGCGCCGCCGGCGCGGGAGCCGGCGTCGGTGCGGACCAGCACGTCCTGCCAGCGCTCCGGCAACTGGGCGGCGATCATGCCGGTGGCCCGGATGTCGCCGGCCACCACGACCACGTCGGCGCCGACCCGCTCGGCCAGGTCGGCGGTGGCCGCGGCGGCGTCGCCGGCGTTCTGGTGCCACGCCTCCATGGCGGCGCGCTGGTAGCGCGACTGCGACCAGCCGCCCGGCTGCACCCGGCGCAGCTGGCGGGTCTGCCGGCCCTTCACCGTGGCCCGCCGGGGCACCCCGCCGGCGCTGACCGCCATCGCGTCCGCGCCGGTGCGATCGGCCAGCACCCGCACCCACGCCACCTGCTCGCCGCGCTGGGCGACGAGCGGCATGGTGTGCGGCAGCGCCGCCCAGGTGCCCAGGTCGCGCAGCGGTGGCGCGGAGAGGTACTCGGTCAGCACCACCCGGCCCCGGCTGGCGAAGACGGCGATGCCGTAGTCGCCGGGCATCGGCTCGTGCCGGCGGACCACCTCCTCCACCGCCTCCACGGTGACCTGGTCGGCGCCCTGGGCGAGCAGGTCACCCTTGAGGGCCCGCCAGCGCAGGTCGACCTGCGGCCGGGAGTCGTGGGTGTCCCGGGAGGCGTCCAGGTACACCGAGCACCAGGGCCCGGGACGGTCGTAGAGCGGGCGCAGGAAGGACAGCTGCATGCTCGACCCCTTTCCAGCTCGGCCGCACGCATACCCGCGCCCCGGCCGATGTCACCTTCCGCGCGCCGGTGCGTGACCGCCGTTCATTCACGTCGTTCAACCCGAAGGATCGATACCATCTGTGCACGGAACGGAACTCTGGGTGGTGAAGATGGACACGGAGCTGCACACCCGACGCGTGGCCCGTCCGACGGAACGCATCGTCACCGGGCGCATGGTCCGGTTCATGGAGGGCTACGCCCGGGAGGTACGGGTGGGCCAGCCCGTGCTGGTCGCGGTGCTGACCGCCGCGGGCGTGGTGGGGCTGCTGCTGCGGGTGGTCCGCGCGTTGCTCAGCAGCGGCGGCGGGGGCGCGAAGCGCAGCTTCAAGGAGTTGAAGAAGGGGCCCGAGTTCCTGGTGACCCCGGTGCGGGTACGCGACACCGCCGACCGGCTGGTCGAGGTGGAGCTGCACGGGCACCTGCCGCAGAGCGCCCTGCACCCGGGCGACCACGTCCAGCTCACACTGCGGGCGCAGCGCGACCCGGACCTGCCGCCCCGGATCGAGCGGATCGTCAACCTGACCACCGGGCAGTTGCTCACCCCGCGTACCGCGACGCTCTGGTCGCACCTGGGCCCGGCGCTGCTGCTCCAGGCGACCCTGGGCGCCCTCTTGCTGCTCACCGTGGCCGCCTGCTCCGCGTTGACGTGAAAGGCGGGGGCCCCTTTTAACGCCTCCGGTATAGGCGGGGGCCCCTCTTAACCACCGACGCCGACGCGCGGAGGCTCGGCGGCGGCGGGAGCGGAAACGGCGGCGGAGAGCAGGCCGCGGCGGCGGGCCCAGCGCTCGAACACCACCGTCGCGAACGGCGGCACGGAACTGGCCAGCGCCAGCCCGGTCTGCACCAGCGACCAGCGACAGCGCCGCGCCACCACGAGGACCAGCAGCCCGTACGCCACGAAGAGCGCGCCGTGGATCGGGCCGAACACCTGCACGCCGATCTCGTTGCGCGGCGGACCGTACTTGACGGCCATGCCGGCCAGCAGCGCCGCCCAGGAGCATGCCTCGGCGACGGCCGCCACCACGAACGCCCGAATCCACCCGTCGCGCATCAACCACTCCCGGAGTCGCCGTCGGCGGCCATGGTAGCCGGCCGGCCTCCGACCGGGTGTTATTAAAAGGGGGCCCCGCCTATACCCCAGGCGTTAACAAGGGGCCCCTCCTTGCACCGCAGGCGTTGGCGAGGGCGGGATGGGGTACAGGTTGCGGGAAACCAACGGTGACAGGGTGGTGACCATGGGCGAGGACGTCGGTGTACGCACCTTCAGCCGGGAGGATCGGGCCCGCTACCGGGAGAAGGTCCGGCGGTGCCTGGACGTCTTCGCCGAGATGCTGCGGGAGTCCCGGTTCGACGTGGAGCGGCCGATGACCGGGCTGGAGATCGAGCTGAACCTGGTCGACGACAGCTTCGACCCGGCCATGCGCAACGCCGACGCGCTGGAGGCGATCGCCGACGAGGCGTTCCAGACCGAGCTGGGGCGGTTCAACGTGGAGATCAACGTCGCGCCGCGCCGGCTGGCCGGCGCCGGCACGGCCGAGTTCGAGGAGCACGTCCGGGCCAGCCTCAACGCGGCCGAGGCCAAGGCCCGTACGGTGGGCGCGCACATGGTGATGATCGGCATCCTGCCGACGTTGCGCCCGGCGCACCTGACCGCCGACACGCTCTCCACGAACCCCCGGTACGCGCTGCTCAACGAGCAGATCCTGGCCGCCCGCGGTGAGGACCTGCCGATCTCGATCAGTGGGGTGGAGCGGCTGGCCACCACCGCCGACTCAATCACGCCGGAGGCGGCCTGCACCAGCACGCAGTTCCACCTCCAGGTCAGTCCGCCGCAGTTCGCCGACTACTGGAACGCGGCCCAGGCGATCGCCGGCATCCAGGTGGCGCTCGGCGCGAACGCGCCGCTGTTCTTCGGCCGGGAGTTGTGGCGGGAGACCCGCGTCCCGCTGTTCCAGCAGGCCACGGACACCCGGGCGGAGGAGATCAAAGCCCAGGGGGTACGCCCGCGGGTGTGGTTCGGGGAACGCTGGATCACGTCGGTGTTCGACCTGTTCGAGGAGAACGTCCGCTACTTCCCGGCGCTACTGCCGGTGTGCGACCCGGAGGATCCGGCGGCGACGCTCGCGAGCGGCGGCGTACCGAAGCTCGCCGAGCTGCGCCTGCACAACGGCACCATCTACCGCTGGAACCGGCCGGTCTACGACGTGCTGCGTGGCCGACCGCACCTGCGGGTGGAGAATCGGGTGCTGCCGGCGGGCCCGACGGTGGTGGACACGGTGGCGAACGGCGCGTTCTACTTCGGCCTGGTCCGGGCGCTCGCCGAGTCGGACCGTCCGCTGTGGTCGCAGATGTCGTTCAGCGCCGCCGAGGAGAACTTCAACGTGTGCGCCCGGCACGGCATCGACGCCCAGGTGTTCTGGCCCGGGTTGGGCTACCTGCCGGTGACCGAGTTGGTGCTGCGCCGGCTGCTGCCGATGGCCCATCACGGGCTGGACCGGTGGGGTCTGGACCCGGCCGAGCGGGACCGGCTGCTCGGCATCATCGAGCAGCGCTGCCTGACCGGCCGCAACGGCGCGACCTGGCAGGTGGAGACGCTGCACCGACTGGAGTCCGCCGACCACCTGGACCGGCCGGCCGCGCTGCGCGAGGTGGTCCGCCACTACGTCGACCTGATGCACAGCAACCGTCCGGTGCACGAGTGGCCGATCCCCTGAGCGGGCCGCCCCCGCCCGGGGACGGCCCGCATCCGCGCCGCGGGTTACGCGGTCGCGCAGATCGCGTACGACGTCAGGGTCCAGTTGCCGGCGAAGGCGTCCTCCTCGTAGGCGCCCGACGTGATCGAGGTGGGTGCCGTGACGCTGCTCCCGTTGGGCCGGAAGTCGTCGACCACCGCCTCGCCCGTCGCGCCGTTGAGTTCGTAGCCGGCCCCGGTGAGGACTTTGCCGGCCGCGCAGGTCGCGACCGTGCTGTGGAAGTCGTTGGAGTTGCTCGGGCCGGTCACCGTGGTCCGGACCAGCCCGGCGATCGGGTTGGCGCAGATCGCGTACGCGGTGACGCTCCAGTTACCGGCGAACGCGTCCGCCTCGTACGCCCCCACGGTCACCGCGGTGGGCGCGGTGGCCGCGCCGCCGTTGGGCCGCAGGTCGTCCACGACCGCTTCGCCCGTCGCGCCGTTGAGCTCGTAGCCGGTGCCGACGAGGACCTTGCCCGCCGGGCAGGTCGCGGTGACCGTCCGGAAGTCGTTCGAGTTGTTCGCGCTGACCGCGGAGATCCGCACCAGGCCGGGGACGGCGGCGGAGGCCGGGGTGGCGGGGGCGACCACCACGACCGCGGCGGCGCCGCAGAGGGCGAGGGCCGTCATGGCGTGCCGCCAGGGTCTGTTGTGCTCGGACATGGTTGTGCTCCTGTTCAGGTAGCTGTCGAAATGACCTCCATACGGTAAGTAACATCGCGACCCGGCATTACCGGCGATCCGACCACGCTAAGTAATCGACAACGCCCTCCATATCCGGAATAACCGGCATACCATCGCCTGTCCTGCGCGTACCCTCCGGGCCGGGTTAAGGTCAACCGCCGACAGCGCCGAACGCCACCGCGCCCAAGGCGGCGAGCGGGAGCGCCACCACCGCCGCCTGCAGTCGCACCCGGGCGGAGCGGCCGACCAGCACCACCACCAGCGCGGCGAGCCCGAGGTCGATGGCCACGTTCCACCACGCCCCGGGGTAGTAGCCGGTCCGGGCCCGGCCGGCGAAACGCAGCGCCTCCTCGACGAACACGGCCGCCGGCAGCGCGATCGCCACCACCCGCCGCCACCCGGCCGACCGCGCCCAGACGCCGGCGACGCCGAACACCACGCCCGCGAGCACGCCGGACGCCATCCAGACCAGCGAACTGGGCGCCCAGATGACGGCCAGGTCGTCGCCCTGGAGGAGCGTCGCCGCCAGGTAGTAGCTGGGCACGGCGACGACGAGCAGGACCACGCCCGCCACGGCCGCCCGCAGCGCGCCGGCCCCGGCCCACCAGCCGAGCGCGAACGCGGCGACCGCCCAGGTGGCGGTGGAGTTGCCGAGCTCGGCGAACGGGTACGGCACCCGCGTGATCCAGACGAAGTCGAGGAAGCCGAGCAGGAAACCGGCGACGGGGGCGACGAGCGCCAGGACGTGACGGGCGGGTGGCATGTCCGCGAGCATACTCAGTATGCCCTTCCGCGCGACGGCGGGCCCTGGCAACACGGTCAGGCCGGCACGCAGCGCTCCCGCAGGGTGGGCAGGCCGGGCCCGCTGAGGTCGTCGCAGTACGCGACCCGCCCGGCCACCGTGAAGTCCCGGGCCTGTCGAAGTCGAACCGGGCGCCCAGCACGCTCGCCAGCCAGCGGACCCGGCCGAGGCTCGCCGCCGCGGTCAGGTGCGCGACCACCTCCTCCACCGTCCACCGGCCGCACAGCGAGCGCCGCGCCCACTGGGGCCGCGTCGAGTCCGGCCAGGTCGTCGGCGAGGGCGGCCCGCTCGGCGTGCGCGAGCCCCCACAGTTCGTCGGACATGCACCCTCCAAATATTCGAGCCGTCCCCCAAAGACCACCCCCACCCCACAAACACCCTCAATGCCGTGATCATGAAGTTGACGGCAGTGTTGATCTCCGCCGATGCCGCCAACTTCATGATCACGGCCCCGGGAGTGGGTGGGTGGGTGGGTGGGTGGCACCGGGCGTGAGTCGTTCACGACATCAAGTTTGTAGGCAGGGCGTCAACGACCTCGCCGGCCCGCGGCGAGCCGCCCGACACCTGGTCACGCACGTTGACGCAGGGCCCGAACCTCAATGGTCCGACCGGCGCAGCCGGATCGGCGAACAGGAAGCCGCGCCGCAGCCGCGAGGCTCAGAGCGACACGATCGCCGCGCTCTCGGCGGGCAGTTGGAGGCCGTCGCGCATCACGGTGACGCCCTCGGAGGTGGCGAGCAGCACCCGACGCACCACCCCGGGCAGGTTGACCCGCTGCGGCCGGTCGGCCAGGTTGGCCACCACGAGCGTGTCGCCGCGCCGCATCACCAGGAACTGGTCGCCGTGACGCACCTCCACCCGGTGCAGCCGGGGGTCGGACAGGTCGGGTCGGGACTTGCGCAGCGCGATCAGCCGCCGGTGGAACTCGTACATCTCGCGGTGCTCGGGTTTGTCCAGTTCGGCCCAGTCGAGCCGGGACCGCGTGAACGTCTGCGGGTCCTGCGGGTCGGGCACGTCGTCGGTGGCCCACCCGTGCGCGGCGAACTCCCGTCGGCGGCCGGTGGCGACCGCCACCGCCAGCTCCGGCTCGGGATGGCTGGTGAAGAACTGCCACGGCGTGGTCGCGGCCCACTCCTCCCCCATGAACAGCATCGGGGTGAACGGCGCGGTCATCAGCAGCGTGGCGCCGACCCGCAGCATCCCGGCCGAAAGCGTGGCGGAGATCCGGTCGCCGGTGGCCCGGTTGCCGATCTGGTCGTGGTTCTGGAGGTACGCGACGAACCGGTGGCCGGGCGTGCGCTGGCGGTCCACCGCGCGGCCGTGGCTGCGGTTGCGGAAGCTGGACCAGGTGCCGGCGTGGAAGAACGCGCCGGTCAGCACGTCGGTGAGGCACTCCAGCGAGCCGAAGTCGGCGTAGTAGCCCTGCCGCTCGCCGGTGAGCAGCGTGTGCAGGGCGTGGTGGGCGTCGTCGTTCCACTGGGCGTGCAGGCCGTAGCCGCCGGCCTCGCGCGGGGTGATCAGCGTCGGATCGTTCAGGTCGGACTCGGCGATCAGCGACAGCGGCCGGCCCAGGGCCGTGGACAGCGCCTCGACCTCGGCGGCCACCTCCGCCAGCCAGTGGGTGGCACGGCCGTCCGGCATGGCGTGCACGGCGTCCAGCCGCAGCCCGTCGACATGGTAGTCGCGCAGCCACATCCGCACGCTGTCGACGATGTAACGGCGTACGCCGTCGGAGTGCGGGCCGTCCAGGTTGACCGTGCGGCCCCAGGTGTTGCTCTGCTCGGCGAGGTAGGGCGCGAATCGCGGCGCGTAGGCCCCGGAGGGCCCGAAATGGTTGTAGACGACGTCGAGGATCACCCCCAGGCCCTTGGCGTGGGCGGCGTCGACGAACCGCTTCAGGCCGTCCGGCCCGCCGTAGGGCTCGTGCGGCGCATACCAGCAGACCCCGTCGTAGCCCCAGTTGTGCTCGCCGTTGAACGCGTTGACCGGCAGCAGCTCGACCAGGTCGACACCGAGGTCGACCAGGTGGTCGAGCCGGGCGATCGCGGCGTCGAACGTGCCCTCCGGGGTGAACGTGCCGACGTGCAGCTCGTAGAGGACGCTGCCGGGCAGTTGCCGGCCGGTCCAGGCGCGGTCGGTCCAGGCGAACGCCGACTGGTCGTACACCCGGCTGGGTCCGTGCACGCCGGCCGGCTGCCAGGCCGACCGGGGGTCGGGCAACGCCTGCTCGTCGTCGTCGAGCAGGAAGGCGTAGTCGGTGCCCGGCCCGGCGTCGGGCGCCTCGACCCGCCACCAGCCGTCCCGCCCCGGACGCAGCTCGTGGTCGGCGACGCCGGGCAGGCGCAGCCGTACCCGGGCGGCCTCGGGCGCCCACACCGTGAACTCGGTCATGCGGCGGCCTCCACAAAGTCGATGGGCGCGAGGAGGGCGACGGGATAGGTGCTCAGCAGATCATCCAGGAGCAGCTCAGCACCACTGTAGACCCGTCCGGTGAACAAGTCGGCACACTCGTGAACGGGCAGTGACAGGGTGGTGTCCCGCCAGCCGCCGGCGCGGGCCAGCCGCAGCGGCAGCCGGGTCGCCACTGCTACCGCGCCGCCCCGGTCGAACGCCACCGCGTGCGCGGCGGCCGGGCCGCGCGCCGGCACCGGCCGGTAGCCGCCGAACAGGTCCGGGCGGTCGCGGCGCAGCCGCAGCGTCCGGGACACCACGAGCAGCTTGGCCGCTCCGTCGGCGGCCACCGCGGGCCGCCAGCCGGCGTCGAGCCGGGCCAGCACCTTCCGGCGTACGGCGAAGTCGACCGGGCGGCGGTTGTCCGGGTCGACGAGCGAGTTCTCCCACAGCTCGGTGCCCTGGTAGGTGTCGGGCACGCCGGGCATGGCGAGCTGGACCAGTTTCTGCCCGAGCGCGTTGGACCAGCCGGCCGGGGTGATCTCGGCGGCGAACGCGGTGATCTGGGCGTGCAGCTCCGGGTCGTCGTACATCCGGTCGACCAGGGCGTGCATCTCGTGCTCGAAGGCCGGGTCCGGGTTGGCCCAGCTCGTGCTGACCGACGCCTCCCGGGCGGCCTTCTCGGCGTACCCGTGCAGCCGGTCCCGCTCGATCGGCCAGGCCCCGACGGCGGTCTGCCAGAGCAGGTGGGCCAGCGCGGGGTCGGCCAGCGGCGCCCGGGACATCCAGTCGGCGACCCGCTCGGCCCAGCGGCCCGGCATCTCGCTCAGCACGGCCAGCCGGGCGCGGACGTCCTCGCCGCGCTTGGTGTCGTGGGTGGAGAGCGTGGTCATGCTCGCCGGCCAGCGCACCTGGCGGGCGGTGGCGAAGCGGTGCAGCTCGGCCGGCGGCACGCCGAAGTGGGCGGGGCTGCCGCCCACCTCGTTGAGCGCCACGAACCGGCTCCACCGGTAGTAGGCGGTGTCCTCCACGCCCTTGGCCATCACCGCGCCGGTCAGCTGCGGGAACCGGGCGGCCAGCTCGTGGCCGGGCTCGCGGAGCCGGGCGGTGACCTGGTCCAGCACGCCGGTCAGGTCCGGGCGGCGGCGGCCGGACTCGCTGCGGGCGGCGGCGAGGTGCCGGGCGCCCTCGGGCGGGTAGCCGCGGTAGACCGGGTAGCAGGCCGCCAGCTCGGCCAGGGCGGCGCGGACCTGCTCCCCGGGCAGCTCGGGCACGAGCGCGGCGAGGCGGGTCAGCTCGGCGGCGAGCAGCCGGGTGGCGGCTTCCAGCTTGGTGGCGTGGGTCAGGTCCGCCCAGGAGGTGTGCCGTCCGGTGAGCCGACCGTCGAGCGCGGTGAAGTCCGGTTCGGCGTCCGGGTCGACGAAGAGCCCGCTGACGGCGGCCAGCGCGTCATAGCCGGTGGTGCCGTCGACCGGCCAGTCCGGCAGTTCCTCGCCGTACTCCAGGATCTTCTCCACCACCAGCCAGCGGTCCGGCGCGGCGGCGCGCAGCCAGGCCAGGTAGCCGGCCGGGTCGCGCAGCCCGTCCGGGTGGTCGACCCGGATGCCGTCGACGTCCCCGGCGTCGACCCAGCGCAGGACCTCCGCGTGGGTGGCGTCGAAGACGGCCCGGTCCTCCACCCGCAGCCCGGCCAGGTCGGAGACGGCGAAGAACCGCCGGTACGTCAGCTCGGTGTCGCCGCGCCGCCAGTTCACCAGCTCGTAACGCTGCCGGTCGTGCACCTGCCGGGGCGTGCCGTCGCCGGTGCCGTCGGCGACCGGGAACCGGTGCTCGTGGTAGCGCAGCTCCCCGTCGACGAGCTTGAGGTCGTCGAGCGCGTCGGGGGCGTCGGCGAGCACCGGCAGCAGCAGCCGGCCCCGGTCCCAGTCGATGTCGAACCAGTCCGCGTACGCCGAGTCGCGCCCCCGCCGCAGCACGTCCCACCAGGCCGGGTTGGCCGCCGGCCGGGCCACCCCGGCGTGGTTGGGCACGATGTCCACGACCAGCCCGAGCCCGGCCGCGCGCAGCGCCCGGACCAGCCGCCGCCGGCCGGCCTCGCCGCCCAGCTCCGGGTTGACCGCGCGGTGGTCGACCACGTCGTAGCCGTGCGGCGAGCCGGGCGTGGCGGTGAGCAGGGGCGCGGTGTAGAGGTGGGTGACGCCGAGCCCGGCCAGGTAGTCGGCCAGGTCGGCGGTGGCGGCCAGGTCGAAACCGGGGCGCACCTGCACGCGGTAGGTCGAGCGGGGGGCGTCGGGCATGGTCAGGGCGTCCTCTCCAGGACCAGCAGCGAGCGGTCCGGTACGCAGACCGTGCCGGCGGCCTCCACCACTGTCGTCTTCTCCGGATCCGGTTCCGCGGTGCTGATCACCAGCTCCCACCCGGGGCCGAACTCCTCCCCGGGCAGCGTGAAGTCCAGCGGCGCGTCGTGCGCGTTGAACAGCAGCAGGAAGGAGCTGTCCCGGTGGCGCTGGCCGTACTGGCCGCGTTCCGGGATGCCGTCGCCGTTGACGAACAGGGCCACCGAGCGGCCGAAGTCGTTGCCCCAGTCCTCGCCCGTCATCTCCCGGCCGTCCGGGGTGTACCAGGCCAGGTCGGGCAGGCCGGAGCCGGCGGCCCGACCGCCGACCGGCAGGCCGGTGAAGAACCGGCGGCGGCGGAACACCTGGTGCCGGTTGCGGAAGTCGGTGAGCCGCCGCACGAACGCGAGCAGCTCGTCGTCCGCCCTCTCCCAGTCCACCCACGCCAACTCGCTGTCCTGGCAGTAGGCGTTGTTGTTGCCGCGCTGGGTGCGGCCCAGCTCGTCGCCGTGCCCGAGCATCGGCACGCCCTGCGACAGGATCAGCGTGGCCAGGAAGTTGCGCCGCTGCCGCTCCCGCAGCGCGCGTACGCCCGGGTCGTCGGTGTCGCCCTCGACGCCGCAGTTCCAGGACCGGTTGTGGCTCTCCCCGTCCCGGTTGTCCTCGCCGTTCGCGTCGTTGTGCTTGTCGTTGTAGGAGACCAGGTCGGTGAGCGTGAACCCGTCGTGGCAGGTGACGAAGTTGATGCTGTGGAACGGACGGCGCCCGTCGTCCTGGTAGAGGTCGGCGGAGCCGGAGATGCGGGACGCGAACTCGGCGAGCGTGGCCGGCTCGCCGCGCCAGAAGTCGCGTACGGTGTCGCGGTATTTTCCGTTCCACTCGGTCCACTGCGGCGGGAAGTTGCCCACCTGGTAGCCGCCGGGGCCGATGTCCCACGGTTCGGCGATCAGCTTCACCCGGCCGACCACCGGGTCCTGCTGCACCACCTCGAAGAACGTGGAGAGGCGGTCCACCTCGTAGAACTCGCGGGCCAACGTGGCGGCCAGGTCGAACCGGAAACCGTCGACGTGCATCTCGGTGACCCAGTAGCGCAGCGAGTCCATGATCAGTTGGAGCGAGTGCGGGCTGCGCACGTTGAGACTGTTGCCGGTGCCGGTGTAGTCGACGAAGTACCGCCGATCCTCCTCCGACAGCCGGTAGTAGCTCGGCGTGTCGATGCCCTTGAAGCTCAGCGACGGCCCGAGGTGGTTGCCCTCGGCGGTGTGGTTGTAGACCACGTCGAGGATGACCTCGATGCCGGCGGCGTGCAGCGCCTTGACCATGCCGCGGAACTCCTGCACCTGCTGCCCGAGCCGGCCCAGCGCCGAGTAGCCGTGGTGCGGGGCGAAGAAGCCGATCGTGTTGTAGCCCCAGTAGTTGCGCAGGCCCAGGTCGACGAGGCGGTGGTCGTGCACGAACTCGTGCACCGGCATCAGCTCGACCGCGGTCACCCCGAGCCGCTGGAAGTGCTCGATCATCACCGGCGAGGCGATCGCCGCGTACGTGCCGCGCAGTTCCTCCGGGATGTCCGGGTGCCGCATGGTCAACCCGCGCACGTGCGCCTCGTAGATCACCGAGTGGTGGTAGGGCGTGCGCGGCGGCTTGTCGTTGCCCCAGTCGAAGTACGGGTTCACCACCACCGACTTCGGCATGTGCGGCGCCGAGTCGGCGGTGTTCATCAGGTCCGGGTCGCCGCCCACCTCGTAGTCGTAGACCGCCGGGTCCCAGGCGACCTCGCCGTCGACCGCCTTCGCGTACGGGTCGAGCAACAGCTTGTGCGGGTTGCACCGCAGCCCGATGGCGGGATCCCACGGCCCGTGCACCCGGTAGCCGTAGCGCTGACCCGGCTCGACTCCCGGAATGTAGGCGTGCCAGACGTACGCGTCGACCTCACGCAGCTCGACCCGCCGCTCGGTGCCGATGTCCCACTCGTCGAACAGGCACAGCTCGACCCGCTCCGCCACCTCGGAGAAGATCGCGAAATTGGTGCCCATCCCGTCGTAGGTGGCGCCGAGGGGGTAGCTGTCGCCCGGCCAGACCTGCATGTCGCTCCTTCGGGCCATGATCATGAGCGCACCGGACGGGCGGCCGGCACACACGCCGATGATGCCCCGCCGCACCCGCCACCAATCCACCCGTTCGGACGGTAGACCCGAACGCCCCGGGTGTCGTCCGTCACGATCGTCCATTTCAAGATGCGGGTTCGGCCCGGATGCACTTTCCTGGACCGCGGACGTGCGCCCGCGCGGGTCCACCCCGGCCGTTCGGCCACCCTCACCGCTGTCCCCCGCCGTCACCGACGCCGGCGTGTCCCCCCATGCATGGACGGAGATCGACGTGACCTCTCTGCGGGTCGGCGCGCAGACCGCCACCGCGACGGACCGGCTCCACCGGCCCACCCTCACCTCCCGCCCGACCGCGCCGCCGCAGCCCGGCGGCGCGCCCCGGACCCGGCGCATCCTGATGCTGTCGTGGGAGTACCCGCCGGTGCTCGTCGGTGGCCTCGGCCGCCACGTGCACGCGCTCTCCGTCGCCCTGGCCGCCGCCGGGCACGAGGTCACCGTCGTCACCCGGCACGCCGAGGGCGCGCCCCTGGAGGAGTACGCCGACGGCGTGCGGATCGTCCGCGCCGCCGAGGACCCGGTGCGCTTCCCCCTCGCCACCGACTCGCTGCTGGCCTGGACCATGGCGTTCAACCACACGCTCACCCGGGCCGCCCTGCGCGCCGCCCAGTCCGGCGCGTACGACGTGATCCACGCCCACGACTGGCTCGTCGCGCACACCGCGATGACGCTGCGCGAACACCTGGACGTACCGCTGGTGACCACCGTCCACGCCACCGAGGCCGGGCGGCACCAGGGCTGGCTGCCGGCGGAGATGAACCGCACCATCCACGGCGTCGAGCACTGGCTGACCGGCGAGTCCGGCCGGGTGATCGTCTGCTCCGGCTACATGCGCGACGAGGTCGGCGCGCTGTTCGGCGTGGAACCGTCCCGGGTCGACGTGGTCCCCAACGGCGTCGAGGCGCACCGCTGGCGGGCGCCCGCCTCGGCCGTCGCCGCCGCCCGGGCCCGCTTCGCCGCCGACGGCCCGCTCGTCACCTTCGCCGGCCGGCTCGTCTACGAGAAGGGCGTGCAACACCTGCTGGCCGGGCTGCCCCGGCTGCGGGACCGGCACCCCGGGCTACGCGCGGTGATCGTCGGCGACGGCCCGTACCGCGCCGAACTGGAGGCCGAGGTGCGCCGGCTCGGACTCGGCGACACGGTGCGCATGCCCGGCTTCCTCGGCGGCACCGACCTGCCCGCGGTGATGGCCGCCTCGGACTGCTTCGTGGTACCCAGCGTCTACGAGCCCTTCGGCATGGTCGCGCTGGAGGGCGCCGCCGCGGGCGCGCCGCTCGCGGTGTCGCGCACCGGCGGGCTGGCCGAGATCGTCGAGCCGGGCGTCACCGGGATGACGTTCGCCCCGCAGGACCCGGAGGCGCTCGCCGGGGCGGTCCACGCGGTGCTGGCCGACACCGACCGGGCCCGCGCGCTGGCCCGCCGCGCCCGCGCCATGGTGCACGAGAGGTACGCCTGGTCGGCGATCGCGTCCCGCACGGCCGCCGCGTACGCCGCCGCCATCGCCGGCGATCCGGCGTTCACCGCCGCCCGCGCCGAACAGCGCATGGCCGCCGGCCACACCCGCCCCGCTCTCCCCGCCGGCAACCTGCTCACCGCCGCCGGTTTGCGGTAAGGCGGGGGCCCCGCTTAACGCTTCCGGTAGAGGCGGGGGCCCCGCTTAACACCCCAGCGCTCCGGAGCACGGGAAAGGCCGCCGACCCCTGCACGGGGTCGGCGGCCTCACTCGTCGGCGGTGGTTAAAAAGGGGCCCCGCCTATACCGCAGGCGTTAAGCGGGGGCCCCGCCTTACAGCTCAGCGGTTGGTGGCGGGGAGGTACTGCCGCTCGGGGGCGCCGGTGTAGAGCTGCCGCGGACGGCCGATCTTGGTCTCCGGGTCGTTGATCATCTCGCGCCACTGCGCGATCCAGCCGGGGAGCCGGCCCAGCGCGAACAGCACCGTGAACATCTTCGTCGGGAAGCCCATGGCCTTGTAGATCAGGCCGGTGTAGAAGTCCACGTTCGGGTAGAGCCGCCGGGAGACGAAGAAGTCGTCGTCGAGCGCGATCTCCTCCAACTGCATCGCGAGGTCCAGCAGCGGGTCCGGCTTGGCCATCCGGTCGAGCACGTCCTGGGCGGCCTTCTTCACGATCGCGGCGCGCGGGTCGTAGTTCTTGTAGACCCGGTGCCCGAAGCCCATCAGCTTCACGCCGTCCTGCTTGTCCTTCACCTTCTGTACGAAGGAGCGGACGTCGCCGCCGTCGGCCTGGATCTTCTGGAGCATCTCCAGCACGGCCTGGTTGGCGCCGCCGTGCAGCGGGCCGAACAGCGCGTTCACGCCGGCCGAGACCGAGGCGAACAGGTTGGCGTTGCTGGAGCCGACCAGCCGCACGGTCGAGGTGGAGCAGTTCTGCTCGTGGTCGGCGTGCAGGATGAACAGCATGTCCAGCGCCCGGGCGACCACCGGGTCGACCTCGTACTCCTCGGCCGGCACGCCGAACGTCATCCGCAGGAAGTTCTCGACGTAGCCGAGCGAGTTGTCCGGATAGAGCAGCGGCTGGCCGATCGCCTTCTTGTAGGCGTACGAGGCGATGGTGGGCACCTTCGCCATCAGCCGCACGGTGGACATCTCCACGTGCTCGGAGTCGAACGGGTCCAGGCTGTCCTGGTAGAAGGTCGAGATGGCGCTCACGGCCGAGGAGAGCACGGCCATCGGGTGCGCCTCACGGGGGAAACCGTCGAAGAAGCGGCGCATCTCCTCGTGCAGCAGCGAGTGCCGCCGGATCCGCTCACTGAACTCGGTGAGCTGCGCCTGGGTCGGCAGCTCACCGTAGATCAGCAGGTAGGAGACCTCCAGGAAGGAGGACTTCTCGGCCAGTTGGTCGATCGGGTAGCCGCGGTACCGCAGGATCCCGGCGTCGCCGTCGATGTAGGTGATCGCGGACGAGCAGGACGCGGTGTTGACGAACCCGGGATCGTACGTGGTCATCCCGGTTTCCTTGAGCAGTTTGCTCACCCCGATGCCGGCGGGGCCTTCGACCGCGGACTGCACCGGCATCGACAGCTGCCCACCGGGGTGGTCGAGCTTGACTTCCGTCATCTGTTCCTCGCTTCGCCGGCAAGATCTTCGTTGAATTGCCTTCGCTTCTACCGTAATCACGGTGCGGGGGACAACGCCCGGCGTGGTTTCGCGGTGAGGTATGCGTCACCTCATTCCCGACTTGCCGGGGCGGAAACCGGCAGCGGCCGGGGCGGATGCCGGCAGCGGCCGGGGCGGATGCCGGCAGCGGCCGGGGCGGATGCCGGCAGCGGCCGGGGCGGATACCGGCGGGGACGCGGTCAGGACAGCGTGAGGCGGCGCAGCGCGCCCCCGGCGTCGACCCGGTAGAGGTCGAGGCGGTTGGCGCCGGCGACGAAGAGCCGGTCGTCGGGGAGGAATGCGGCGAACCGCCGCCCGCCGGCGTCCGGTGGCACCACCGGCACCACCGCGCCGACCGTCCCGTTGACCGCGACCGCGAGCCGGGTGCCGTCCGGCACCGAGTCGGGCACGGTCCCCCAGACCAGCGCGGGCAGCCCGCGCGCCGGGTCGACCGCGTCGAACGCGGCGCGGTTCGCCACGGTGGCCGTCCCGCCGGCCGGCGCGTTCCCGACCCGCCTGCCGACGAGCGGGTCGGCGGGGGGCGGCGGCACCGGCGCGGGCACCCCGCCGGTGATCGTCACCGGCTGCCCGGGCCGGTCGTAGAAGCGCTTGTCGGTCCGCTGGCGCGGGGCGGCCTCGGCGGAGACGCCGTCCATCCGCCAGGGCACCCGGATGTGGGTCTCGTCGGCGATGGTGGGCAGCAGGTCGACGTGTTCCCAGTTGCGGTCGTCCACCCGGCCGGCATGCTGGCCGGGCTCCTTGACGAACATCGGCACCCAGGCCACCTGGTTGGCGGCGTGGTCGATGGCGCCCATCCCGCGTCCCTGCCAGTCCTGGCGGAAGCTGACGCCGTGGTCGGCGGTGACCAGCAGCAGCGCCTGGTCGTAGAGACCGGTGGCGCGCAGCGTACGCAGTGTCTCGCCGATCAGCCGGTCGGTGTAGCCGAGTTGGGCCAGGTGCCGGGCCCGGGCCAGGTCCACCCAGCCGGCGCCGTCGTTGGGCAGGTCCTCCGGCGCGTCGTAATGCGCCCCCGACGGCAGGTACGCCCACGGCGAGTGCGGCATCAGCAGGTGCAGGAAGTGCAGCGTGGGGCGGTCGGCGGGGCGTAGCCCGGCGAGGAACGAGGTGAACCGGGCGGGCTGGTTGTCGTCGAGGGTGTCCCACCGGAACTTCGGGTCGTCGGGCACCGGCTCGGCGGCGTCCAGTCCGGCCTCGGCGGCGGTCTGTTCCCGGTAGGAGTCCTCCGGGTCGACCTGGCTGTCCACCGGCGCGGCGAGTTGGCGCAGCAGTTTGCCACTCTCCCGGGCCAGCACCCCGAATCCCTGTGGCGGGCTGGCCGGTTGCTCGCAGCGGCTGGGCGGGCAGAGCCGGGTGATGCTCTCCTCGGCCTTGATCTGGTAGAGGCCGCCGAGCGCGGTGAACAGGTTGTCCGGGTACTGCGAGTAGTGCGGCGCCACCGCCCGGTCGGGGTACCGGCCGCTGAGCATCGCCGGCAGCGCGTAGGGCGTCCAGCCGCTGACCCCGGTGGCGTTGCGGTACCAGGTCGATCCGTCGGCGAGCGCGGCGAAGTTCGGGTAGCGGGTGGCGTCGATCCGCCCGTCCGGGCCGAGCAGCGACACCAGCGGCAGCTCGTCCAGCACGATCATCACCACCGGCGGGTGGGCGCCCGCCCCGGCCACGCCGGCCGTGCCGCCGTCGCCCCTCGGCAGCACCACCGCGGAGGCCGGCGACGCGAACAGGAACAGCCCGACGAAGACCACCGGGCCGACCGCAGCCACCCGCAGCACCCGGCGCAGCGCCCGCCACCGCCGGTGCGCGACCGCCGCGGCGGCGCCGGCCCCGCCGGCCACGACCAGCAGCGGTACGCCCCGCAGCGGCGTGAGGTGCCGGCCGACCTGGACCGCGAGCGCGGCGAGCAGCAGCCCGACGAGCGCGGTGTGCACCGCGGCACGGATGGCCCGGCCGCCGAGCAGGGACAGCGCGCCGAGCGCCGCGACCGGCAGCGTGGGCGCCACCGCGATCAGGGCGACCAGGAGCAGCACGTCGCCCCGGGAGGCCCGGTGGAACAGGAAGAAGTCGGGGCTGCGCCCGAGCACGTCCAGCAGCGGCTGGGTGACCACCAGGCCGATCAGCGCCACCATTTCCGCCAGCCGTGCCGCCTCGGCCCGCCAGGCGACCCGCCGTCGGGGCGTCCCGGTGCCGGCGGGGCGCTCCCGCGGCGGCGCGAGGGTGCCCTCAGCCACCCACCACCACCTGGTGGAGGGTGCGGGTGCCGGACGGCAGTTCGGCGCGCGCGACCACCCGTCCGTGCCGGGCCAGCAGCGCCTCGAACACTTCCGGCCGGTAGTCCGGGAAGAGTCCGTCCGGCTTGTTGGCCAGCAGCCGGCGGGCCATCGGGTCGTCGGGGTGGACGAACTCGACGACCAGGCTGCCGCCGGTCTCGGTGAGCACGGCGAGCTGGTCCACCACCTCGGGCAGCGGCACGTTCCGGCCGATCGCCAGGTGGTGCGTCACGGCGAGGGCGAGCACCACGTCGGCGCGGGCCCGGTCGGCGAACGCGGCCCGCTCGACGCCGCGCCAGCCGCCGCCCGGAGTGGGATCCGCCAGGTCCATCACCAGCGGCAGGATCCGCTGCTCCCCCTCGTCGCGCAGGGCGCGGTAGAGGGCGTCGACCACCGCCGGGTCCTGCTCGACGGCGACCACGTGCGCGGCGTGCCGGGCGGCGATCCGGGCGTACCGGCCGTCGTTGGCGCCCAGGTCCAGGGCCGAGCCGGGCGCGGTGGCGGCCATCGCCCGGTCGACGAACGCCTCCTTGACCTGCCGGTCCGGCACGGAGTACGCGCAGGTGCGCTGGTAGTCCGACCAGTGAGTGTCGCCGGGCCGATGGTCGAGCCGGCGGATCAGTCGGGTCAGCCCGCGTACCGTGGCCAGGGCCAGCTCGCGGGAGAACCCGGCGGCGCGCAGCTGGGCGCGGACGTCGCTGGTGCTGGCGCGTGCGTTGCGGGCCTGCATGGCGCCGTGCAGGTGCACGTGGGTGGGCACGCCGGCGCGCCAGCGGCGGGTCCCGGCGAACAGCCGGCGCATCTGGTCCGGTTCGACGCCGTCGACGCGGGCCCGCAGGAACGGCTGGAAGTCCAGCCCGAGGTGGGCCTGGATGAGCAGCGGGTAGAGCAGGGTCTGGCAGAACTGCCGGTAGCCGGCCCAGGGTTCGCCGTCGCGGTGCGCCTCGAACGAGCCGACGTCGATGAAGACCGGCCGGGCGCCGCGCCACTGCACGTTGTAGGCCGAGCCGTCCTTGGTGGTGAAGCCGGCGTTCAGGGCGGCGCGCAGCACGTCCAGGTGCAGCAGCGCCGCGTCCCGCAGCATCGCGTACGACCATTCGTAGGGGTGCGAGACGAACGGGATCCGGTCGTGGCGCAGCACCGCGGCCCAGGGCGCGTCGACCGGGGTCGGCGTCAGCTCCTCGGTGCCGACGACGTGGCCGGCGGCGGTGAGGTCGCGGAAGAAGTCGGTGGCGGACAGCGCCTGCCAGTCGCGGGCGGATCGTTCGTCGAGCCCGCGCAGCACCTCCGCGCCCCGGTGGTAGACCCGGTTGCCGGGGTCGCGGAAGGAGCCGGGGTCGACGCGGAGGGCGGTGTCGGGGACCGTCACGCCGTCAGCCCCGGTCGGTGGGCTGGCGACGGAACCGGGTCACCAGGCGCCGCCAGTAGAGCTTGGCGGTGACGGCCACTCCGGCCACCCCGCCGACCACCGCCTGCACGATGAGACTGCCGGATCCCGCGTCCAGGTAGGCCAGGTGCGTCACGGCTGCTTTCCCTTCCTTCGCCGGTTCATCGCTGTCCGCCCGGTACGCGAGTTTGATTGCGCAAAGGCCGGACTCGTCCCCTACGGTACGCGGTCGACCGGATACGCGCGGGCACACCGGGCACTCCTCGCCCGTCCGATCCGTTCAAGACGGCCGGCGCCGCCCCGGCCTACCGTGGCGGGCATGACACTGCAGTTCGATCTCGTCGGGACGGTCGTCACCGACATGGGCCGCTCTCTCGACTTCTACCGCCGACTGGGGCTGCCGGTGCCGGCCGGCGCCGAGGCGGAACCGCACGTGGAGATCACCCTGCCCAACGGCGTCCGGCTGGCCTGGGACACCGTCGAGACGATCCGGAGTTTCCATCCCGGCTTCACCGCGCCCACCGGCAGCCCCCGGATGAGCCTCGCGTTCCGCTGCGCCGACCCGGCCGAGGTGGACCGCCGGTACGCCGAGCTGACCGCCGCCGGCCACCACGGGGAGCTGCCGCCGTGGGACGCCTTCTGGGGGCAGCGGTACGCGGTCCTGCACGACCCGGACGGCAACGGCGTCGACCTGTTCGCGCCGCTGGCCACCGACTGATCCAGCGCCTGGAGGCCGACTGACCCAGCGCCGGGAGGTTGACTGATCCAGCGCCGGGAGGCGGCGCCGGCCGCACGCTCAGTCGACCGGCGGGCTGAGCAGCCGGGTCGGCGGCACCCCGGCCAACTCCCGCACGTCGCGGGTGAGGTGCGCCTGGTCGGCGTACCCGGTCCGCACGGCGGCCTCGGCGAGCGGCACCCCGGCCCGGGCCAGGCCCAGCGCGCGGCCCATCCGCAGGATCCGGGCGAGCGTCTTCGGGCCGTACCCGAAGAGGGCCCGGCTGCGCCGGTGCAGGGCGCGCGGGCCGAGGTCGACCTCGGCGGCGGTCGCGGCGACCGTCGCCCCGGCGGCCAGCCGGGCGGCCACCCGGACGCCGAGTGGGTCCGGCCCGCCGGCCGCCCGCAGCCGCGCGCCCGCCATCTCCTCCAGGATCGCGGCGCCCGCCGCCGATCGGCCCGGCCACCCGGCCGGGTCGCCCGGGCCGGACACCGCCGCCTCGACCCGCTCGGCCAGATCGTCGGCGGCGCCACCCCACACGTCGGCAAGCGGGACGCGGCGGTTCCGCAACTCCTCGGCGGGCAGCCCGAACACCGCCGGCCCGACGCCCGGGGGCAGGCGCAGACCGATCCACCGCTCCCCCGGCGCTGACGTGGACAGGTGCGCGGTGCGGTCCGGCCCGGCCACCAGCAGCCCCGCCCGACTGGACCAGAGCAGGTCCAGGCACCCGTCCGGCAGCACCCGCACCGGCCCGGCCCCGGACGCGACGCTCGTCCACACCGTCGCCCCGCGCAGCCGCCCCGCCTCACGTTCCCGGTACACGTACCCACCCTGCCACCGCCCGCCGACGATCATGAAGTTGGCGTCACCCCGTCCGGGGCGTGTCGGGACGGCAAGCTCATGATCGACGGCGGCCGTCTCCTCAGCGGCGATGGTGCATGGCCAGGCGGAGCAGGAGGAAACGCAGGGCGGTGGCGGTCAGGTTCGCCGTCACCAGGACGGCCAGTTCCGCGGCCCGGGACGCGGTCGTGGTCGCGTGCAGGACGGCCAGGGCCCCGGAGGTCAGGGCCAGGCCGAGCGCGAACGCGAGCATCCCCTGGAGGTGGTGCCGCCCGGCGTGCCGGCGGCCGGTGACGCCGAAGGTGAGCCGCCGGTTGGCCGCCGTGTTGGCCACCGCGGTCAGCAGCAGCGCCAGCAGGTTCGCCGGTTGCGCCCCGAGCGGGCCGCGAGCCGCCACGAAGAGCAGGAGGTACGCCAGCATGCTGGCCACCCCCACGGCGGCGAAGCGGGTGAGCTGGCCGGGCAGCCCGACCGGCACCTGCGCCGCCGGAAGCGGCGCGCGACCCAGCTGGGAACGCAACCGGGCCAGCGGCAACGCGCCGGTGAGCAGCGCCCGGCCCAGCCGTCCGATGCCGCGCAGGTCGGCCAGCGCGGTGGCGACGATGTCGACCCGGCTGTCCGGGTCGTCCACCCAGTCCACCGGCACCTCGTGGATCCGCAGCCCGGCCCGCTGCGCCAGGACCAGCAGCTCGGTGTCGAAGAACCAGCCGGTGTCCTGGACCAGCGGCAGCAGCTCCGCCGCCACGTCGGCGCGGATCGCCTTGAAGCCGCACTGCGCGTCGGAGAAGCGCGCCGCGAGCGCGCCGCGCAGCAGCAGGTTGTAGCCCCGTGAGATCACCTCCCGCTTGGCGCCCCGGACCACCCGGCTGGCCCGCGCCAACCGGGTGCCGATGGCCAGGTCGGAGTGGCCGGACAGGAGCGGGGCGACAAGCGGCAGGAGCGCGGCCAGGTCGGTGGAGAGGTCCACGTCCAGGTACGCGAGCGCCGGCGCGGGCGACGCGGACCAGGCCGCCCGCAGCGCCCGTCCGCGCCCCTTCTCCGCCAGGTGCAGCACCCCCACCTCGGGCAGCTCGCCGGCGAGCGCCTCGGCCACCGCCCGGGTGCCGTCGGAGCTGGCGTTGTCGGCCACCGTGATCCGGAACGGGTACGGGAAGTGCGCGGTCAGGTGCGCGTGCAGCCGCCGTACGCAGGGGCCGAGGTCGACCTCCTCGTTGTGGACCGGGACCACCACGTCCAACACGGCGGTGGCGTCGGTGGGCCGGGCGTGCACCGCGGCCCGGGGCTCGGACGTACGGGTCATGGCTCAGCCCTCGCTGCTCAGGTCGTAGACGGTGGCCCCGTCGACGGTGGTCGCGGTGAAGGTCTCGGCCACCCAGGCGGCGATCTCGGCCGAGGCGCTGCTGCCGCCGTTGGCCCGGAACCCGCCGCCCCCGATGAAGTAGTGGATCTTCCCGGCGTCGACGTACCGCTGGAACTGTTCGAGCGTCGGCGACGGGTCGCTGCCGTTGAAGCCGCCGATCGGCATCACCGGCTCGCCGGTGGCGAGCTGGTAGCCGGACGCGTTGTTCGAACCGACCGTGGCCGCGACCCAGGTGTAGTCCGACGCGTCGGCCGTGAGCAGTGCGGTCATCTCGGCGCTCGGCTCGCGGGCGTCGAGCAGCCCACCCATGCCGCCGCCGCGCGAGCCGCCACCCCCGACCTGGCCCGCGCCACCGTCCTGGCCCGTGCCGCCGTCCGGGCCCGCGCCACCGTCCGGGCCGCCGGGGACACCCGAAGCCTGG
This sequence comes from Micromonospora sp. WMMD975, assembly GCF_029581215.1. NCBI lineage: Bacteria > Bacillati > Actinomycetota > Actinomycetes > Micromonosporales > Micromonosporaceae > Micromonospora > Micromonospora sp. WMMD975. The sequence goes on along the minus strand of NZ_CP120739.1, from coordinate 1,986,786 downwards.
CCGCCGCCCGGAAAACCCGGACTCCCGCCGTTCTGACCCGCGCCGTTCTGACCGCCGGGGAAGCCGGGGAACGCGCCGTTGCCGCCGGCGGGGAACCGGGGGAACTCCCCACCGCCCGGGCTCCGCCCACCGGGGAAGCCGCCCCGGCCGGCGGGACCGAAGCCGCCCGCCACGAAGGGACCCGCGCTGGGGATCGAACCGGTGTGCGGGGTCGCCGCGGTCTGCCACGCGTACGCCGCCGGCCCCGCCATCCCCACCGCCACCCCCACCACCGCAACTCCCGCCACCACCCACCGCGTCCACCGCCGGCCCGCCCGGCCCGGGGTGACCAAGGAGTTCGCGTCGCCGCCCGGCTCGCTTCCCGACGCGAACTCCTTGGTCACCGGAAGGGTCCGGGGGGTGCGGAGGTCGAGGAGGGCCAAGAGGGCGGCCGTCGTCAGCGCGGTGGCCAGGATTGTGGGGCGCAGCCACGGGTGCCAGTCGGGGGTGCGGCCGAGCAGGCGCCACGACCACCAGGCGGTGGTCGCGAGCGTGCCGGCCAGGATCAGCGTGGCGGCGTATCCACGCCATCTGCCCGGCGCGGTCCGGGCCCGCCAGAGCATGGTGACCCCGATGCCGACGAGCGCGCCGACGGCCGGCGCGAGGGCGACCGTGTAGTACGCGTGGAAGATGCCGGACATGAAGCTGAAGATCAGCCCGGTGACCAGCAGCCAGCCGCCCCAGAGCAGCAGGCCGGCCCGCCGCCGGTCGGTACGCGCCGCCCGGCCGGCCAGCCACAGGCCCGCCACCAGCAGGATCAGCGCGGCCGGCAGCAGCCAGGAGATCTGCCCGCCGACCTCGGTGTCGAACATCCGCAGCAACCCGGCCTGCCCGGAGAACGGTCCCCCGCCTCCGCCGCCCGGCCGGCCGCCCCCACCGACGCTGCCCACCTCGTCGCCGGTGATCCGGCCCAGGCCGTTGTAGCCGAGCGTCAGCTCCAGGATGCTGTTGTGCTGCGAGCCGCCGATGTACGGGCGGGCGCTCGCCGGCACCAGCTCCACGAGCGCCACCCACCAGCCGGCGGAGACCAGCACGGCCAGACCGGCCAGCAGGAGCTGGCGGATCCGCCGTCCGGGGCCGGTCGGCGCGGCCAGCAGGTAGACCCCGGCGAGGACCGGGAGCACCAGGAACGCCTGGAGCATCTTGGTGAGGAAGCCGAAGCCGACGAGCACGCCGGCCAACGCGAGCCACCGGGTGCTCGCCGTCTCGACCGCCCGCACCGTCGCGTACGCGGCGGCCACCAGCAGGAACACCAGCAGCGCGTCGGGGTTGTTGAACCGGAACATCAGCGTCGCCACCGGGGTGAGCGCGAGGACCGCACCGGCGAGCAGCCCGGCGGCCGGGCCGTACCAGCGGCGCACCGAGGCGTACAGCACGCCGACCGAGGCGACGCCGAGCAACGCCTGCGGCACCAGGATCGACCAACTGCTCAGCCCGAAGACGCGCACCGAGAGGGCCATCAGCCAGAGCGAGGCGGGCGTCTTGTCCACGGTGATCGAGTTGGCCGCGTCCGAGGAGCCGTAGAGGAACGCCGTCCAGCTCTCCGAGCCGGCCTGCACCGCGGCGGAGTAGAACGCGTTGCCCCATCCCGAGGCGCCCAGGCCCCACAGGTAGAGGAGCCCGGTCGTCACCAGCAGGGCGAGCAGGGCCGGGCGGGCCCAGCGCGGGTCACGACCGGCCGGCGGGTCCGCCGGGGTCGGCGTCGGCCGGGGTACGGGGTGGGCGGCCGGATCGGTCGCGGGCGGACCGGTCTCGGGGGCGGTCGCGCCCGGGCCACCGGTCAGCAGGCTCTCGGTTCTGTCCATGCCGGCAAGCTTCGGAGCGCCCGCTGGCCCGCCCCCGTGAACGACCTATGCGTCCGCTGTGGATCGCGGCAGCCACACCGTGAACGCGGTGCGGCCGGGATCGCTGGCCACCTCGACCCGGCCGTGGTGCGCCTCCACCACGGCGGCCACGATGGCCAGGCCCAGACCGGTGCTGCCGTGCGCCCGGGAACGGGAGCTGTCCCCGCGGGCGAACCGCTCGAACACCTCCGCCTGCAGGTCCGCCGGGATGCCCGGTCCGTCGTCGGTGACCTGGAGCTCGACGCCGTCCGGGACCGCCGCGAGGCGGGTGGTCACGGCGGTGCCGGCCGGGGTGTGCACCCGCGCGTTGGCCAGCAGGTTCCCCACCACCTGGTGCAGCCGGTGGGGGTCGCCGGTGACGGTGAGCGGCTCGTCGGGCAGTTCGAGCTGCCAACGGTGCTCCGGTCCGGCCACGTGCGCGTCGCTCACCGCGTTCACCGCCATCGCGGTGAGGTCGACCGGCTCGGCGGTGAGCGGACGGCCGGAGTCCAGGCGGGCGAGCAGCAGCAGGTCGTCGACGAGGCTCGTCATCCGGGTGCTCTCCGACTCGACCCGACGCAGCGCGTGCGCCACGTCCGGCGGCACCTCCTGCCGGCCACGCCGGGCCACCTCGGCGTAACCCCGGATCGCGGCCAGCGGCGTGCGCAGCTCGTGGCTGGCGTCGGCGACGAACTGGCGTACCCGGGTCTCGCTCGCCTGCCGGGCGGCGAGCGCGGCGGCGACGTGGCCGAGCATCCGGTTGAGCGCGCCGCCGACCTGCCCGACCTCGGTACGCGGGTCGGTGTCGGCGGCCGGCACCCGGACCGACAGGGCCACCTCGCCCCGGTCCAGCGGCAGCTCGGTGACCCGGGCGGCGGTCGCGGCGACCCGGTTCAGCGGGCGGAGCGTGCCCCGGACGATCAACGCGCCGAGGCCGCCGGCGATGACCAGGCCGGCGCCGATGACCCCGGCCTGGGCCACGAGCATCCACATCACGGTCTCGTCGACCTGGGCCGTCGGGATCGCCAGGACCAGCACGTCGCCGTCGCCGCGCGGGGAGGTCACCGCGATGGCCCGGAAGTCTCCCCGGTCCCCGACGTCGACCGTGCGGGGACGGTCGTCGGGGGTCACCGTGGCCAGGTCGGCCAGGTCGGCCGCGGACACCGACTCGGTGGCGCCGCTCTCGGTCCGGACCTGCCCGGAGGGGCCGCCGGTGGGTGGCACCCGGGCCGCGATCGAGCCCGGCGGGAAGCCTCCCGGCGGCGCCGGCGCCGTCTCGCCGGCGGGCGGTACGGGCGGGGCCACCTGGTTGGGCCGGGTCGGGTCGACGCCGCGGCGGGCCCAGCGTTCCAGGTCGGCCGGCCGGCGGTCGCCGAAGGTGAGCTGGTTGTCGATCTGGCCGATCAGGAAGTGCCGCAGGGCGACCGTGGTCAGGCCGCCGATGCCGACGCTCACCAGCGCCAGCAGCGCCACCACGGAGAGGACCAGGCGGCGGCGCAGCGACCAGCCGGCCAGCCGCCGCCGCAGCCGCCCGCCGAGGTCACTGTGCGGGCTTGAGGACATAGCCCGCGCCACGCAGCGTGTGGATCATGGGTGTCCGGCCCGCGTCGATCTTCTTGCGCAGGTACGAGATGTAGAGCTCGACCACGTTCGCCTGGCCGCCGAAGTCGTAGTTCCACACCCGGTCCAGGATCTGCGCCTTGCTCAGCACCCGGCGGGGGTTGCGCATCAGGTAGCGCAGCAGCTCGAACTCGGTGGCGGTGAGCGTGATCAGGTCGTCGCCGCGGCGTACCTCGTGGCTGTCCTCGTCGAGGCTGAGGTCGCCGACGGTGAGCACCGCCTCCTCCCGCGCGGCGACCGCGAACCCGGTGCGGCGCAGCAGGGCGCGCAGCCGGGCGATCACCTCCTCCAGGCTGAACGGCTTGGTCACGTAGTCGTCGCCGCCGACGGTGAGCCCGGCGATGCGCTCCTCCACCGCGTCCCGGGCGGTCAGGAACAACACCGGCACGCTCGGTGACTGCTCGCGCAGGCGGCGCAACACCTGGAACCCGTCCAGGTCCGGCAGCATCACGTCGAGCACGACGGCGTCCGGCCGGAACTGGCGGGCCGTGCTGATCGCCGCCATCCCGTTGCCGGCGGCGGCCACCTGCCAGCCCTCGTAGCGCAGGGCCATCGAGAGCAGGTCGGTGAGCGTCGGCTCGTCGTCCACCACCAACACCCGCACCGGCTCACCGTCGGGTCGGCGCAGCTCGATGCGGCCCTGCGCGGCCTGCCCGTTCATGACCATGCTCCCCATCGTGGGCGCACCCGCTGTACCGGCGCTGTCCCGATCCTGTGTACCAGCTGTGCCCGTGGCGCGCGGCGCATCCGGGCGGGTCGGTCGCCGTACACCCTCGCGGTTTGCACAGCTCGGGGCGTGGGTAGCGGGTTCGGGGGGACCGGATGACGGCAGGGAGTTTTCGATGAGGACGCTGGGCGGGCGGTACGAGCTCGAACAGCGAGCCGCGCTGGGTGGCATGTCCGAGGTGTGGCGGGCACACGACCGGGTGTTGGACCGCACGGTCGCGATCAAGCTGATCTCACCCGGCCTGGACGGCGACGCCGGTTCGGTGGAGCGGATCCGGGCCGAGGCCCGCTCGGCGGCGCGACTGGTGCACCCGAACGTCGCAAGCGTGCACGACTTCGGCACGGCCACGCTGCCGGACGGGCGGCCGGTCCCGTACATCGTGATGGAGCTGGCCGAGGGGGAGACGCTCGCCGCACACCTGCGCGCCGGCCCGCTGGACTGGCGCATCGCGGTGCGGGTCTGCGCCGAGGTGTGCGCCGCGCTGGCCGCCGCGCACGGCCACGGCATCGTGCACCGGGACGTGAAACCGGCGAACGTGATCCTCACGCCGTCCGGCGTGAAGGTGCTCGACTTCGGCATCGCCACCCCGGCCGGAGCGCCGGACCGCACGCCGGAGGGGATGGTGGTGGGCACCCCGGCCTACCTGGCTCCGGAGCAGCTCGACCGGCAACCGGCAACCCCGGCCGCCGACATGTACGCCCTGGGCGTGCTGCTCTACTACTGCCTGACCGGCCGCCTGCCCTACGACGCCGACAGCGCCACCCAACTGCTCGGCGTACGCCGCCGCCGGCCGCCCCGGCCCCTGCCGGAGGTCCCCGGGCTGCCGTCGGAGGTGGCCGAGCTGTGCGAGCGCTGCCTCGACTCCGACCCGACCGCGCGCCCGACGAGCGCGATGGCCGCGTTGCTGCTGGCCGAGGCGGTCGACGCCCGGATCTACGTGCCGATGACCGTGCTGCTCCCCCGGCAGCGCGCCCCGGAGGTGTCGCCGTGGACCCGCCGGGCCGCCGCGGAGGCGACCGAGGCGATGGCCCTGGAGGCAGCCACAAGCGGTCGGGTGCGCTGAGCGTACTCCCTGATCGGCGGCGGTTTCGCCGGTCGGCGGTCGGGAACGCCCGCCGGTGAGTGACGGGAGGAACGCGATGCCGGATCCGAGTTCCTGGCTGACCGAGACGGCCACGGCGACCGCGGCGGGCGGTCATGTACGCACCGACGACGGCGGTCTCTCCTCCGCCCTGGCGTCCCCGCTGGCGCCGCACTGCACCGGCCTGACACCGGAGCAGCTCCTGGCCGCCGCGTTCGCCTCCTGCCTGCACCACGCCGCGGTGGAGGCCGCCGGGAAGATCACCGACGAGGCGCACACCGTGCAGGTGACCGCCGAGGCGCGGCTGGGCCGCGACGACGACGGCCGCTACCGGGCCGACGTGCACGCCGAGATCTCCTCGGCCGGGCTCACCCGCGAGCAGCTTGCCGACCTGGTCGCGAACGCCGACCGGCTCTGGCCGTTCTCCAGCGGCGACCCGAGCCGTCACCGGCTCACGGTCACCCCGGCCGAGAACGGCCGGCACTGAGCGGCCGGTTCACCAGCGGAAGCCGGCGGTGACCGCACGATGGTCGGTGTCCGGCGTGTGCACCACGCCGGCCCGGGTCGGGGTGAGCCCCCGGTAGAGGACGTGGTCCGGGCGGGTCACCGGCACCTCCGCCGGCCAGGTGAAGCCGAAACCCTGCCCGGCCTCGGCCTGCGCGTCGCCGAGCAGCCGGGTCAGCGGGTCGAGGGCCCGGTCGGTGGTGGCCGTGTTGAGGTCGCCGAGCACCACCAGCCGGTCGGCCGGGTCGGCACGGACGGTGCCGGCCAGCGCCGCGACGGTCTCGTCCCGGGTGGTCGTGTGGCCGGCCCGCGCGGACCCCAGGTGTACGACGTACACCGTCAGGTCGCCCTCGGGGGCCGCCACCACGGCGCGCAGGGCACGGTCCCAGCCCAGTCCGGTGTCCACGCCGTGGGCCTCGCGGATCGGCCAGCGACTCCACAGCGCGACCGTGGAGACCGCCGTCCGGTGCGGGTAGCGGCCGGCCAGCGCGGGCGCGACCCGCGCGTCGTCGTCGACCTCCTGCAACCCGATCAGGTCCGGCGCGTCCCCGGCCAGCGCGCCGACGGTGGCGGCCGGGTCGGGGTTGCCGGCCCGCAGGTTCTGGCTGGCCACCCGGACCACGGTGGCGTCCGCGACGGCGGGCGGGGGCAGCCAGGCGCGGCCGTAGAGACCGGCCCAGACCAACGCCGGCAGCAGCACGACGAGCAGCGCCCGGCGGGAGCGGCACAGCAACGCCGCGAGCCCGAGCAGGGGTACGCCGAGGCCGAGCAGCGGGACGGCGCTGTCGACCAGGCTGCCCAGACCACGCACGTTGGGGACCGCCCGGTGGCCGGCGAGGAGCACGGCGAGCAGCACGGCGCAGACGATGACGACCGTGCCCCGCCGACTCCGGCGGCCGGCGGGCTCTCCGCCGGCCCGCTCGTCGACCATCTGCCCCGTCACCGTCCGCATCGTATCGAGCAGCCCCGGCGCCGGTGGGCCCGATTCCGGTACGCGGACAGGTCCACCGCCAGCACCACAGGTCATGACCCGTGCGACCGGCGCGGCCTGGGTCGAACGGCCGATGCCGCCGTTCGGGTCGACACCGGCCCGCTCGTGCCCGAATTACCCCGTCCAATCTGACATAGACGTCTTTACGGACACGAACGGATGGCCCGTTCTGGGGGCTCGTGACGGTAATGCGGGGGTCGATTCCGGCGAATTGTGGCGCATGCCACCAACCAGCCCGATGGCAAGCGCCCGCAAGATCTCTAACCTCGGCGGGTGCATGCCGACCACGACGACTCCCAGCCCTTGCCCGCGAAGCGCCCGGCCGGCCGAACGATCGACCCGGCATCGGCCGGACGGAGGGTGGGGCGTCATCGCGCCGCGGAGCCGCCCCGGCGCGGGCCGGCCCGGTCCGTCCCCGGCCGGATCGCGGTGACCACCGGCATCACCTGCTGTCTCGGCCTGGTCGGCGTGGCCGGGGTCGGCGAGGCCCGGCAGTCGCACCCGGACGTACGCGAGGCGCTCGCCGACCGGGCCGCCGTCGAGCAGCGGGCCTCCCGGGACTTCACCCGCGCCGCCCCACCGGTCGCCGCGCCCGCGCCGATCGCCACGCCCAGCCCGACACCGACGCGGAAGAAGGCGCCGAAGAAGGTCGTCCGCCCCCGGCACCCGCGGCCCGTCGCCGGCCTGGACCAGCGGCAGATGGACAACGCGAAGGCCATCGTCGACGTCGGACGGGACATGAGGCTGCCGCGCCGGGCGATGGTGGTGGCGGTGGCCACCGCCATGCAGGAGAGCGACCTCTACAACCTGGCCAGCGACGTGGTGCCCGCGTCCTTCGACCACCCGCACCAGGGCAGCGGCTCCGACCACGACTCGGTCGGGCTGTTCCAGCAGCGCCCGAGCAGCGGCTGGGGCACGGTCGCCGAACTGATGCGGCCGGCGTACGCCGCCCGGGCGTTCCTCACCGCGCTCGTCGAGGTGCGCGGCTGGGCGGACATGAGCGTCACCGGCGCGGCCCAGGCGGTGCAGGTCTCCGCGTTCCCCGACGCGTACGCCAAGCACGAGAAGCGGGCCGTCACGGTGGTGGCGGCGCTGGCCTGACGCGGGCGTCCGTCAGGCGTGCTTCGGGAGCACGACCACCCGGCCGAAGAACTCGTCGATGCGGCGCACCACGTCGTTGAAGTCGTCCAGGTCGATCGGCTTGGTCACGTACGCGTTGGCCTGGAGCGTGTAGCTGCTCACCACGTCGGTGTCGGCGTTGGAGGTGGTCAGCACCACGATCGGGATGGTCCGCAGGTTCTCGTCCCGCTTGACCTCGCCGAGCACCTGCCGCCCGTCCATCCGAGGCATGTTGAGGTCGAGCAGGATGACGTCCGGTCGCCGCGCCTCGGCGTGCCGACCCTCGCGACGGAGGAACTCCATCGCCTCCTGACCGTCGGCGACCACGTCGATGACCTTCTCGACGTCGGAATCCTCAAGCGCTTCCTCGATCATCAGGACATCGCCCGGATCGTCGTCCACCACCAGGATACGAACGGGGTTGGGGCTGGGCTGACCCATGGGGCTACCTGCTTCGTCTCGAGGAGGGCGCCGACCGCACGGCCGGCCGCTGGCGGGGAAATCTATCCGATCAGGCGCTGGCCGACCGCGTCGGGTCGAACGTGTCGCGATCGTGGCGCAGCACCTCGGCCAGGCCGGTCACCTGGAGCACCCGGGCCACGCGGCCGGTCGCTCCGGTGAGCCGCAGCCACCCGCCGTCGTCGGCGACGAGGTTGTCCCCCCGCACGAAGGCGGCGATGCCGGTGGAGTCGCAGAACGTCAACTCGCTGAGATCGAGCAGCAGCTCACGCCGACCCTCGGCGATGAGCCGGTCGATCGTCGCGCTCAGCGTCCCGACCGTGCTCAGGTCGAGTTCGCCGGCGAGCCGAAGGCAGGCGCCGGCCTCGCCGCGCCGGGCATGCGTGACGGTGAACGTCACCGTGGCCCCTCTCGCTCCCACCGCAGGCGAACCCTTGCAGTGCAGCAAGTATAGGGGGTGTGCGGTGTTTCGCGGCTCAGCGGCCCGCCGCCGCCGCGGACCGGCCGCCCACCACGGCGCGCCCCCGGCCGAGGAAACCGGCCGCGCGCGGGAAGTCGCGCAACTCGTGTCCATAGTGGTCCAGGGTGAGCCCGACCGCAGCCGCCGGCACGCCGCGGCTGACGAGAATCTCCACCAGCCACTCGACGAACTCGGCGAACAGCGTCCCGTCGTCCACGTAGAGCGCGGCGGCCAGGAAGTCGACGATGTAGCCGAGGTCGCCGACTGTCGAGTCGAGCTGCGCCGGGGTGTAGTCGGTCACCGCCGGCACCCGCGCACGCAGGTCGGCGAGCGCGCTGTCGATCAGCTCACCGCGCCGCTTGACCAGGCTGGCGTACTCGTCGTCGGCGAGGTGGTCCAGGCGCGCGGGCGGCGTCGCGCGCAGCGCCCGGTCGTCGGCGACCAGATCGGCCGCGGTCGGTGCGTCCGGTGCCCACGCCACCCCGAGCACGCGCGCCCAGCGGCCGTCCGAGCCGAACCCGCGCCCGCCCACCACCACCGGCACGTCGGAGCGGCGGCACGCCTCGATCATCCGATGGGCGTGCGGCAGCCGCATCGGCAGGGCACACGCCAGGGCCACCGCGTCGGCGTCGTACCGGTGCAGGTAGGACACCAGATGCGCGGCCGGCACGCTGGCGCCGAGGAAGACGACCTGCCAGCCCCGCAGCCGCAGCACCTCGGCGACCAGGCGGGCCGGCAACGCGTGCCACTCACCGTCCATGCAGGCCATCACGATCCGGCCGCGGGTCGGGCGGGGATCGGCGTACGCGGCCACCGCGGCCACCACCCGCTCGCTGATGTGGGTGGCGGCGTGCTCCTGGGCGACGCTCCACTCGTTGCGCGCCCACCGCTCCCCCACCTCGGCCTGGGCCGGGGCGACCAGGTCGAGCAGGACCCGCTCGGCCGGCACACCGGCCTCCAGCAGCTCCCGGGCCACCGTCACGGCGCCCTGCTCGTCGGCCTCGGCCAGGCACTCCAGATAGCCGGGGAAGGCGCGGACCGGGTCGGCCCCGGTGCTCGTCGCGGTCACGCGGGCTGCTCCCTCGCTCGGTCGGCGTTGGTCGGGCCGGGCACCGCGTGCAGGTGCCGGGACGCGCGGCCGGACGGACCCGTCGCCCGCAGCGCGAGCACCGCGATGTCGTCGTGGTCGCCGTGGGCCAGCCAGTCGCAGGTCACCTGCTCGACCCGCTCGGCCAACGCCGCCGCGGGCATCCGATGGCAGCCGGCCACGGCGGTGAGCAGCCGCTCGGCGCCGAACTGCTCGGCGCCGCGCCGCCCACCCCGCGCCTCGGTCACGCCGTCGCTGTAGAGCAGGCACGTCTCCCCCGGCGCCAGGTGCACGGTCACCTCGCCGATCCGCGGGTCCGGCACCACGCCGATCAGCATCCCGCTCAACGGCACCACCTCGACCGCGCCGGACTCGCGCAGCACCAGCGGAGGCAGGTGACCGCCGCCGGCCAGGGTCAGGGTCAGCCCGCCGTCGCGGTGCGGTCGGCTCACGCCGAGCACCATGGTCGCGAACCGACCCTGCCCGTGAGCCTGGGTCGTCTCCAGCAGCGCGTCGTTGAGCAGCTTCAGCAACCGGCCCGGCTGCGACTCGACCCGGTGCAGCGCGTGCAGGCACTGGCGGAGCTGCCCGGTGAAGACCGCCGCCTCCACGCCCTTGCCCGACACGTCACCGAGGAAGAAGACCGAGCCGCCGTCGGTGAGCCGGTGGGAGCCGTAGAAGTCGCCGCCGATGCGCAACCCGGCCTGCGCCGGCCGGTAGGCCGTGCCCCACTGCCCGCCCGAGACCGCGGCCGGCTCGACCGGCAGCAGGCTGGCCTGCAGGGTGTCGGCGACCTCGGCCTGCTCGCGGTAGAGCAGGGCGGTGGTCAGCGCCGCGCCGGCCCGGGCCGCAAACGCCCGGACCAGGTCGACGTCGGCCTCGTCGTACCAGCGACCGGCCCGGCGGGCCACCAGCAGCACACCGGCCGGCGACTCCCGGCCGGGCAGGGGCACCACCCGGGCGGTCGCGCCGGGCACGTCGAGGCCGGGCAGCCAACCGGCCTCGGCGGCCTGCTCGGCCAGCCAGTCCAGCGCGTGCGGCTCGGCGCCGGCGAGACCGGCCTCGATCGCCGCGGGCAGCGCGGCGGCGGGCAGCACGCCGGTATCCACGGCGGGGGCCTCGTCGTCCGCGCGCACCGCCCGCCACCAGCGGGCCCGTCCGGCGCGCGGGGCCAGCACCAGCACCGCCACGTCGGCCACCGCGGGCACCGCGAGCCGTGCCACGGCGGCGGCGGCGCGGTCGGGGTGCAGCGGATTGCCGAGCTTCTCGCCGACCACGGCGAGGAACAGCGAACGAGCCCGTTCGGCAAGCAGCGCGTCGGCCCGGCTGACGCTCTCGGTGACGTCCTCCACGTACCAGCAGCGCCGGCCGCGCGAGAGCGACACCGGACGCAGCCGCAGCCGCCGTCCGTGGTGGGTGAACTCGGCCGGGCCGTCGCCGTGCAGGGGCGCCACCGCGGCGGCGGCGAGCACCTCGCCGGGCGCCACCTCGGGGACGAGGCGTTCCGCGACCGGGCTCACCTGACGCACCACGCCGTCGGCGTCGCAGACGATGAGGCCTTCGCGGAAGTGCTCCACCACCTCGGACCACTCGGGTACGGCGGCGACGTCGAAGTCGGGGGCCAGCGGTGGGAGCTCGGACGTGGTCGCGGCGACGGCGGACCACGCCGGAGCCCGTGCGGCACTCGTCGTGGAGATCCGTCCGTCGCCCGGGTCGGAACCCCTGACGTCGGAAGCAGTCACCAGCGGGGCCCCACTCTCCTCGTCGACATCCGTCGGGTGCCGAAACCCGGCACCCGTGGTCACGTCTCGTCACCCCACCCTACGCCGGTCCGGCCGCACCGCCACCCGAGCGCGCCGCCGGGTGACGGACGCGCGCCGAGCGGTCCGGTTGCGGGGTTGTTACGATCCGAACGTGCCTGCCCGACCGGCAGCTTGCGGAAAGGCGTGATGAGTGGTGCCCCAACGGAGAAAGCCCGACGCGACGCCGCTGAGCCTCTCCGTGGACGATTCCGATCCCGCCGCGCCGGTGGTGAGCGTCGGAGGTGACCTGGCCTACACCACCGCCATGCCGCTGCGGACCGAGGTGGACCGCCTGCTCGCCGCGCATCCGGCCACGCTGGTGGTGGACTTCGCCGACCTGGTCTTCCTCGACAGCACCGGCCTGTCGGTGATCGTGCACGCCTGGCGGGAGGGTCAGCAGGTCGGCACGGCGATCGAGCTCCGTTCCGTCCCGCGCTTCCTGGCGACCATCCTCGACATGACCGGGGTGACCGCTCTGCTGGACCGCCCCGCGGCGGGCGGCCGGCCCGCCCCCGGCTCGATCGTGTCCGCATGAGCCCGGGGGTGGCCCCGGGCACGGGCGGCTGGGACCATCAAGCGGTGCGCGCGCCGCTGCTGTCCATCGAGGTGGACCGGATCGACGCCGGGTCCGCCCGGCTGCGGCTCGCCGGTGAGCTCGACTTCGACACCGCGCCGGACCTCGTCGAGGCAGCCGCCGGGCTGCGCCGCGATGGCCACCAGGAGCTGTGGCTCGACTTCGCCGGCGTGACGCTCTGCGACTCCTCCGGCCTGAGCGCGCTGCTGGTCGTGCACCGCGCCGGCGCCGGCGCGGTCCACCTGCTCGGGCTGAATCCGCGGATCCAGCGGCTGCTCGACCGCACCGGTCTGGCGGACGTGCTGGCCGTCGCCCCGCACGCGGCGCCCGGCGCCACCCACGACGTGGTCACCTCGCGGGCGGCAGCCGCCGACGCCCGCGAGGTGGGCTGAGGCCATCCCCTCACCGATCCCGGACAGGGGGTGGCCCCCGACCCTGGGACCAGGGGTCGGGGGCCGGGAGGGGTGGCTCAGGCGGCGGGCACGGCCGCGACGTGCGTCCCGGTCTCACGGGTCTGACCCGCCGCGGGTGGTTCGGCGTCCTCCGGCATCCCGGAATCGGGCGTCTGAAACAGATAGCGGACGAAGTCCACGGTTGCGGCGTCGTCCGCGCCGGGCCACTGCCCCACGCAGTCGACGCCGACCACCTCGCGTCCGCTGCCGTCATGGCGCTCCAGCAGCGCCCACAGGGTCACCGGATAGCACCGCGTGGTCTCCGGGCCGAGGCGCCACCGGGCATACCAACCGGGACGAGCGGGGACGATCTCCACGATCCGTTTCATCACGACCTACCCTTCCGCGTGCGTCGGAAGTTGTCCGGTCCACCCCCGATCCTGCGACCCGACGGGGTGACCGTTCCTCACCCCCAGGGAATGAAGCCACCGCTCCCACAGCGCCCGTGCGCTTCCCGGCCGCGACCGTCAGCTTCCCCGCAGCACCCGTTAGCTTCCCCGCAGCGCTGGGAAGGCGACCGGCGCAGGCGCAACCGACCAGGAACGAGGTGCGACGATGCGCAAGCAGATGGAGGGCGACAACAAGCGCCGCCGGGCCCTCGCCCGCCAGGCCCGCGAGCAGGGGCGGCGACCGAGTCAGACCGGCGCCAGCCTGAGCGCGTCCAAGCAGGTCACCTCGCTGGACCGCCACGACCGGTCCGGCCCGCCGCCGGCCGGCCGGCACAAGCCGGACAGCACGCGCGGCGGTCCCGCGCCGCCCCCGGTCGGGGTGGCCGAGCGGCCACGCCCGCTTCCGGATCCGCCCACCGGACGGGCCGCCACGATGAGCTACCGGGAGCTCGTCGACGACGTGAGCCGACGCGCCGGCGTCGACTTCACCGAGGCGAAGATCGCGGCGGAGGCCACGGTGCTCGCCCTGGCCCGGGCGCTCGACGAGAGCGAACGGGAACGGCTGCTCGACGCGGTGCCGGTGAAGCTGCACGACGTGGTGCCGGTGGACGGCATCGAGCGGCGGCACGACCTGCCGGATTTCCTGGCCGAAGTCGGGCGGCGCAGCCGGCTCACCCCGGAACAGGCGCGCTACCAGGCCGAGGCGACCCTGGCCGCCCTCGCCGACGCCGACGCAGAACTGGTCGGCTCGTTGCGCGTACCCGACGGATTGCGGGACCTGCTCGCACCGGCCGACTACGGCGGTGGCCTGGTGGGCGCCTCCTCGGCCACGCCGCCGCTGACCGAGCCGGAGCTGCGGGACGCGCTGGCGTCGCTGCCCTACTGGTCCAGCGACAGGCGGTCGTTGGTGCGCACCATCGAGCTGCCCGGCGGCGACCTGGACCGGCTGCTGGACCGGCTGGACCGGCTCCGGGCCGAGGGTGGGCGTGGTCCGCAGATCGGCCGCCCCGACCCGGACAACGCCGTGCTCACCGTCCGGACCCAGCACGCCGACGGCGTGACCGCCGCGGACGTCGACCTGGCCCAGCGCGTCGACGCCGCTCTCGACACCGCCGGTTGAGGTGTAAGGAGGGGCCCCCGCTTAACGCTTCCGGTATAGGCGGGGGCCCCGCTTAACACCGCGCCCGCGGCGGTAGCGTTGCCGCGGTGGAGAGCGACGCCGAGGTGTTGGAGATCGTCGTGGACCCGGCCCGGCCCACCGGGCGCACGCTGCTCGCCGATGGGGTGGAGCAGTCCTACGTGGACGTGGCCGACGCCCGCCACCTGCACTTCGAGTACGTCCGGCGGATCGCCACCGTGATCGACCTGAGCGCGCCGGCCGGCCACCCGCTGACCGCCCTGCACCTGGGCGGCGGTGCGCTCACCCTGCCCCGCTGGCTGGCCGCCACCCGTCCCGGCTCGACGCAGCGGGTCGTCGAGCGCCACCCCGGTGTGGTGGACCTCGTCCGCCGGAAGCTGCCGCCGGTGCCGCCGGAGGTGGTGGTGACGCTCGGCGACGCCCGCGACGCGGTCACCGGTACGCCGGACCGGACGTACGACCTGGTGGTGGGTGACGTCTACCGGGCGGCCCGGATGCCCGGGCACGTGGCGGCCGTCGAGTTTGCCGCCGAGGCGGCCCGGGTGCTCCGCCCGGACGGTGTCTACCTGGTCAACCTCGCCGACCTGCCGCCCCTGGCGCACACCCGCGCGCAGGTGGCCACGCTGCGCGCGGTCTTCGTCGACGTCTGCCTGATCACCGACCGGCGAATGCTGCGCGGCCGGCGGTACGGCAACGTGGTGCTCGCCGGCGCGGCGCGCGCCGGGCGGCTGCCGGTGCGCCGCCTCGCCGCCCGGGTCGCCGGCGACCCGGTGCCCGGCACCGTGTTGCACGGGGCGGCGCTCGACGCGTTCGCCGCCGACGCCTGGCCGGTCACCGACGCCGACGTGGATTGAGCGCGGGTTTTCCGGCCGGTAGGGCGGGTAGCCGCGCGGATGAGCGTCGCCGACGACCGGACCACCGCCCGCCGGACGTTGATCGTGATTGTGCTGGTGCTGGCGACCGTGGTCGGGTTGACGCTGGTCTGGGCAACCCGCCGCGTGCTCGTCTGGGGGCTGGTCGCGGCGTTCCTCGCGGTCGCCCTCAAACCGCTCGTGGACCGGTTGGAGCGGCGGGTACGCCGGCGGGCGCTTGCCACCCTGCTTGTCTTCCTGGCCACGTTCGTGCTGCTGGCCGCGCTGGGGGCGCTGATTGTCCTGCCGCTGGTCGACGAGCTGGGCCGGCTCGCCGACCGGGCGCCGAAGGTGGTGCACGAGACGCAGGCCGGGCGGGGGCCGATCGGCCAGTTGCTGGACCGCCTGCACCTCCTGCGGTACGCCGAGCCGGGCCATCTGCGCCGGTACGGCTCCCAGCTCGGCGAGCCGACCGTCGGGCTGGTCCGGAGCGTGGCGCAGGCCGTCGCCGCGCTGGTCACGGTGGTGGTGCTGGCGTACCTGATGGTGTTGGAAGCGCCCCGGATCGTGGCCGTCACGCTGCGGCTGGTGGGGGACGGCCCGGCGGAACGGTTGCGGCGCATCGGCCGCGACTCGTCCCGGATCGTCACCGGCTACCTGAGCGGCAACCTGGTGATCAGCCTGATCTGCGGCGGCCTGACCTTCGCCGTGCTGCTCCTGCTCGACGTGCCGTTCGCCGCGGTGATCGCCCTGGTCGTCGCCGTGGTGGACCTGATCCCGCTGGTCGGCGCCACGCTGGGGGCGATCGTCGCGGCCGGCGCGGGTTTCGCGCGCTCCCCCACCGCCGGCATCGTGGTGCTCGTCTTCTTCGTGGTCTACCAGCAGGTGGAGAACCATCTGCTGCAACCGGTCATCATGGCCCGCGCGGTCCGGCTGAACCCGCTGACGGTGTTGTTCAGCGTGCTGCTGGCGGCCGAGTTGGCGGGCCTGGTGGGCGCCCTGCTGGCGATCCCGGCCGCCGGCATCGTGCAGGTGCTGCTGCGCGAGTTCGTACCCACCGGCCGGACGGTCCTGGCCGCGCCGGCCGACGGGGAACGCGACGACGGTGCCGTGGACCCCCCGCCGGCCGGCGGCTGACTCTCGCCGGTCAGGTGCCCCGGCGTACCAACTCGGGCGACTCGCTCTCCAGCGGCACCGCGTTCGCCGGCACGAGGCCGAGCTGCACCGCGGGTCGGGGCAGGGCCGCGTCGAGCGCCCAGTCGACGGCGACCCGCGGACGGTTGCCCGGCATGGCCAGCAGGTGGTAGCCGCGGGTGACCGCCTTGGCCGGCAGGCCGGCCAGCGGCACCTTCAGCGGGTTGGCCGCCGCGTCCTTCCCACCCAGGTCCACCACCCAGCCCAGATCGTGATGCTTGTACGACTTGCGGGCGCCCTGGCCGTATGAGGCGGCGATGTTGTGCGCGGCCAGCTTGCCCTGCCGCTGGGCGTGCTGCGCGGTCATCGCGCACACCTGGCCGGGACGGGTCGGGTCCGGGACGGCGGCGGCGTCGCCGCAGGCGAACACCTCGGGGAAGCCGGGTACGTTGAGGTACTCGTCGACCACCAGCCGGCCCTTCTCGGTGCGCAGCCCCAACTGCGCCACGAACGGGTCGGGGCGCACCCCCACGCACCAGATGAGGCTGCAGTTCGGGACGTACTCGCCGTCGGTGAGCATCACCCCGTCCGGGGTCGCCTCGGCGACCGAGGTGCCCATCCGCACGTCCACGCCGCGGCGGCGCAGCACCCGGTCGGCGGTGACGGACATCCGCCGGTCCAACTCGGGCAGCACGCGCGGGGCGACGTCCAGCAGCATCCACCGCGGCCGGATCTTGAGGTGTGGGCGCTGGGCCATCAGCCGGTCGGTGAACAACTGCCCGTGCGCGGCGACCTCGGTGCCGGTGTAGCCGGCGCCGACCACCACGAACGTGGTGCGGGCCCGCTGCTCGGCCGGGTCGTCGGTCAGCTCAGCCAGCTCGACCTGCCGGATCACGTGGTCGTGCAGGTAGAGCGCCTCGGGCAGGCCGCGGAAGCCGTGCGCGTACTCGGTCACGCCGGGGATGGGCAGCAGCTTGTTGACGCTGCCGACGGAGAGGACCAGCCGGTCGTACGCGAGCTGCCCGTGGTCGCCCTCGGCGGAGCGGTAGCCGACCCAGCGGTTCTGCAGGTCGACCCGGTCCGCCTCGCCGACGACCACCCGGACGCCGTCGAGCGTGCCGGCGAGCGGCACCGAGATCCGGGTCGGCTCGACCACGCCGGCCGCGACCTCGGGCAGCAGCGGCAGGTAGAGGAAGTAGTCGGTCGCGTTCAGCAGGACGATCTCGGCCCGGTCGCGGGCCAGTCGGCGCAACGTCTTGGCCGCGTGGTACCCGGCGAACCCGGCCCCCACGATCACCACACGTGGTTTCGTCATGTCTGCTGCCGTTCCCGCACAGACCTCCGACAAACGTTTCGACCCTCCACCCGCCTCTGCCGACCTGACGTTCCAGCCCGGTCGCGTTCCCGAAACCGGGCAACTGAGACGCCGGCTCAGCGCGTCGGCGGCGGGGCGGTGAGCGCCCAGCGCTCGTGGTCCCGCCACGCCCCGTCAACGAACAGGTAGTCGGGCGAGAAGCCCTCCAGCCGGAAGCCGAGGCGACCGGCCAGCCGCTTCGACGGTTCGTTGCCCGGTTGGATGTTCGCCTCCAACCGGTGCAGGCCGAGCGCGTCGAACGCGTGCGCGACCACCAGCCGCACCCCGGCCGAGGCGTGACCGGTGCCCGCGTACGGGCGAAACGCCGCATAGCCGAGGTAGCCGCCACGCAGGGCGCCCAGCACGATGCCACCGATGTTCGCGTACCCGGCGATCTCACCTGTGCTGCGGTCGCAGAACAGGAAGCCCTCGCTGTCTCGCCGCCGCATCTTCCGGAGGTACGCCGCGTACCGCTCGTTGTCGTCCGGCGCGGACAGCCACGGGTGGTGCAGGTCCCGGCTGCGCCGGGCGGCGGCGACGAACTCCGCCTCGTCGGCGGGTCGGGGCCGGCGGAGCGCGACCCGCTCATCGCTACGCAGGTATCTCACCCACCCACTCTCGACCACCGACCCCAGCGGGGCCCGAGCGGGGTGGTGCGGCGCGCACCGGTCCACCCGGCGACGCCGTTGCCGCCGCACATGCTCGACGTGCCGAACGGTCAGCACGGCTTCGAGCCGCATCCGCTCCTTGATCGACTCCACTTCGGCGAGCGTGGCGGCATCCCGCGCCTTGATCCACTCCTTTTCGCCGAAGTGGCGGCATCCCAGCGGTCCGACCCCACCACTTCGGCGACCTGGAGTCGATCGCGGTCTCAAAACCCGGCAAACGGCGGTTCCCGGCACAGCGGGCTGGATTCGGGCATCTCCCGCGGCGGGCACTTTGACATCGAGCGGCGAGCACGAACTCCACCGTCTTTGGGTGCGTCTGTTGTCGCCTGGGCGACAACAGACGCACCCAAAGGCCGCTCCCCCCACCCGCGATGGGCCGAAGCCGAGGCCAGGCGTCCGGTTTGGGTGGGTCGAGCGTGGTCGGGGCCACCGCCACGGCGGAATCGCCGCCGGGGGTCAGGCGTTATACCTGGCAGACCGCGTGGAGCCCGGCCCCCGCCCAGGCAACCCCGGTCGGAATGACCGGCCACCGGCCGTCGTTACATCCCCCGGCCGTCCGAGCAGGCCCAGCCGCCGGACGCGCCCCTGCGGCTCAGCCCCGCACCGCACCGCGCCGGGGCGCTCACCTGAAACGTCGCGGCATCCCCCGATCGCCGCACACCCCCGCACGCGGCACCGCCGCGTCATCCCCCAACCCCCTGGGAGGCAACCATCATGGCTACCACCCTGCTGCGTAAGACCGTGCTGACCGCCGCCGGCATCGCCGCCACCACCGGTGGCATCGCCGGACCCGCCATCGCCGCCCACGCCACCCCGGCCCCCAAGACCGCCGTCGTCGCCGACCGCACGAGCGGCGATCGGGAACTCGACGTCCGCTACCAAGCCCAGCCCAACTTCTACTACTGCGGCCCCGCCGCCGCCCGCAACGCCATCAGCGTCCTCGGCAAGAACATCGACGTCGACACCATGGCCAAGGAAATGGGCACCACCGAAGACGGCACCAACAGCATCAACGACATCACCCCCGTCCTGAACAAGGAAACCGGCAAAACCTACAAATCCGTCGAAATCAAGACACCCAAGGCCGACGACAAGCAGACCGACACCCTGCGCACCGACATCGTCCGCACCATCGACGACGGCCGCGCGGTCGTAGCCAACATCGCCGGCACCACCACCGACACCGACGGCAACCCCCACGCCTTCGAAGGCGGCCACTACATCAGCATCGTCGGCTACCAGAACGGCGGCAAGACCGTCACCATCGCCGACAGCGCCAACCCGAACACCGCCTCCTACCACATCACCGTCGACCACCTCGCCGACTGGATCGCCACCCGCGGCTACTCGACCTCCTGACCCACAACCACACGAATGGGCCCGACCCCACGAACACGGGGTCGGGCCCATTCGCGTATCGAACCGCTGCCTCCCGGTCACCTCGCGGTCATGTCGGCGTCGTCACCCGGACCGCTCGTCCCACCACGCTGGGTGGCACCGGACGGTCTACCCCAGCGGAGGAGCAGCAGTGGCAGCCGAGGAGGCGACAGACCCACCGACAGCCCGCCCCGACGTCAGCGTGATCGTGCCGGTCTACAACACGCTGCGCTACCTGCGGGCCTGCCTCGACTCGGTGCTGCGGCAGACCATCGGGCTCGACCGGATGGAGATCGTGGCGGTGGACGACGGGTCCACCGACGGCAGCGCTCGCCTGCTGGACCGGCTCGCCGCCCGGCACCCCGGCGCCGTCCGGGTGGTGCACCAACCCAACTCGGGCGGCCCCGCCGCGCCCTGCAACCGGGGGCTGGACCTGGCCACCGGCCGGTACGTCTTCTTTCTCGGCTCGGACGACCGGCTCGGCCCGGAGGCGCTGGAACGGCTGGTCGCCGCCGCCGACCGGTACGGCTCGGACGTGGTGCTCGGCAAGGTCGTCGGCGTCAACGGCCGGCACGTCTTCTCCGACGTGTTCGCTGCCGGCAACGCGGTCGACGTGGACCTGTTCGACTCGGCGCTGCCCTGGTCGCTGGCGAACACGAAGCTGTTCCGCCGGGACCTCGTCGACCGGCTCGGGCTGCGGTTCCCGGAGGACATGCCGGTGCTCAGCGACCAGCCGTTCACGCTTGCCGCCTGCTACCACGCCCGCCGGATCTCGGCGCTCGCCGACTACGACTACTACCACGCGGTACGCCGGCTCGACGCCCGCAACATCACCTACCACAGCCGGATCGAGCAGCGCCTGGTGAGCGTGGAACGGCTGTTCGCGTTCGTCGCCGGACTGATCCCGGCCGGCGCGCGGCGGGACGCCGTGCTGCGCCGCCACGTCGGGCTGGAACTGGCGAACCTGGTCGGCGACGACTTCCGCCGGCTGGACCGGGCCGCGCAGGAACGGGTGCACGCGACGGTCCGCCGCCTGGTCGAGCGGCACGTCACCGACGGCCTGCGAAACCGGCTCGACATCGAGGCCCGGCTGCGCCTGGGCGCGGTGACCGGCGGCGGCGTCGACGAGTTGCTTGCCGTCATCGACCAGGACACCCGGCGGGGCGTACCGGACACGGTGGTGACGGGCGGCCGGTGGCATGCCGGCTACCGGGGCGCGCCGGCCGCGTGGACCGACGTCACCGATGTCCGCGCCGACTGGCTGGCCCGGCTGGACACCGTCGAGGTGAGCTGGGTCGACGGTGAGACCGTGACGGTGACCGCGCGCAGCCCGTACCCCCGGTTCGCCGTGGCGGCCGGTCCGGTCCGGCTGATGGCCGGGCGGGTCGCCGGCGCCACCCGGCTGGACGCCCGCGACCCGACCGGCCGGACCGTGCGCGCCGACTTCCCGGCGGACCTGCTGCTGGCCGCCAGCGCGGCCAGCGGCCAGCGCCATCCGGTGCGCGCCGAGGTGGACGGCGACCACGGTCGCGGCGCCGCCCCGGTACGCGCGCCCCGGCTCGCCGCCGGCCGTCCCCGCCTGCTGCGGCACGGCGCCCGGCTGTACGGGGTGGCCGCGACCGTCGACCCGCGCAACGGCCAGCTCGTGCTGTCGGTGGTCCCGGTGACCGTGGGCCAACTTGTCGGTCGGCTGCGCCGCCGCTGGCGGGGCAACCCGCCGACGGTGGCGTCCCGACCGGCCCCGGCCCTGGTCCCGGTCACCCCGCCGCGTCCCGGGCGGGGCCACCACGCCGAGCCGGCGCCGACCCCGGTGGAGCGGTTGACCGTCACCCGCTAGCTGTCCTGCCAGGCAGGCGGGGCCTCCCGACGTCAGCGCGGCGGCATGGGGACCTGGAGGTAGGTGGTGCCACGCAGGTCCAGCCAGGCCCGCTCCGGCGCGCGGACCAGGCGCACCATCACCCCGGTGCAGGCCGGGCAGCGCCCCACCAGGCCCGGCGCGTGCGAGTAGACGTGCAGGCCCGCCATCGGGCCGGTCGTGCCGCAGTTGTCGCAGCGCCCGGTGGTGGCGCTGAGGTCGACCGCGAGGAGTTCCCGTAGCGGTCCGTCGAGCATGTTGCCGTCCAGGTACGACAGGTCGGTCACGCGTCCTCCTCGGGTCGTCAGCCGGTCGGACCGAACCGCTCGGTCCGCACCCGCCGGGTCGGGTGGCCCAGCCCGACGAGCAGGTCGGCCACGGTCTCCACGAACCCGGTGGGGCCGCAGACGTAGCAGAGCGGCTCCAGGTCCGGCGGCCAGCCGTGACTGTTCACATCGGCCAGCCCGATCCGGTGCGGCTCGCCCCGCCACCCCTCGGGCGCCGTCCGGGTGTAGACGTACGCGACGTCCAGGCCCTGGTCGTCGCGGGCCCGGCGGCGCAGCTCGTCGGCGTAGATCACGTCGTCCGGCGTCCGTACCGAGTAGATCAGCCGGAACGGGGTCCGGCTGCCCGCGGCCCGGCGGGCCCGGACCATGGCCATCAGCGGCACCACGCCGGAGCCGCCGGCCACGAGCAGCACCGGCGCGGTCTCGTCGGTACGCCAGACGAACCAGCCGCCGACCGGCCCGCGGACCTCCACCGGGTCGCCCTCGGCCCAGGTGTCCACCAGGTACGGCGACACCTCGCCGTCGCGCACCCGCTGGACGGTCACCTCGATCCGTTCGCCGTCGGCCGGGCCGGCGAGCGAGTAGGACCGGGCCGCCTGGTAGCCGTCCGGGGCGGTCAGTCGCACGTCGACGTGCTGTCCGGGCAGGTGCCCCGGCCAGCCGGGCACGTCCAGCACGAGCGTCTGCGCGGTCGACGTCTCGACCCGCCGCTCGACCAGCCGGGCCACCCGCCAGGTCAGCGGCACGACCCGGCTCCCCGTGGTCGGTGCGGTCACCTCAATCGCCCTGGTAGCGCTGCTCGCGCCACGGGTCGCCGTAGTCGTGGTAGCCGGCCGTCTCCCAGAACCCCGGCCGGTCGTCGGTGAGCAGCCGGATGCCGCGTACCCACTTGGCGGACTTCCACAGGTAGAGGTGCGGCACGAGCAGCCGGGCCGGGCCGCCGTGCTCGGCCGGCAGTGGCCCGCCGTCGTACGTGTGCACGACCCAGGCCCGCCCGCCGCGCAGGTCGTCGAGCGGCAGGTTCGTGGTGTAGCCGCCGTACGAGTGCGCCAGGGCATAGCGGGCGGCGGTGTCCACGCCGTCGAGCAGCGTGTCCAGCGAGACGCCCTGCCAGGTGGTGCCGAGTTTGGACCAGCGGGTGACGCAGTGCAGGTCCACCGTCGGCGTGTCCTGCGGCAGGCTCATCATCTCGGCCCAGGACCAGCGGTGTTCCGCGCCGGTCTCGCTTGTCAGCACGAACTCCCAGGTGTCCGGCGACACCCGGGGCGTCGGGCCGGCGGAGAGCACCGGGAAGTCCTCGGTGAGGTATTGCCCCGGCGGCAGGTCCGGGGCGGACGACCGGGGCCGGCCCTGAAAGCCCGGCGACACGATTCCCACCCGTCAGTCCTACCACCCCCGGCGACGTCCGGGAACGGCTTCCGCGGTGTAAGGCGGGGCCCCTTCTTAACACGCGGAGTTAAGAAGGGGCCCCGCCTCTACCGAAAGCGTTAAGCGGGGCCCCCGCCTTGCACCTCGTGCACGACGGTGCGGTCACCGTCGCCACTGTCGCGGGTGGCGCGCAGGCTGGTGATGGTGACGATCACCAGGACACCGATGATCACACCGAGCGAGGCGAGCGTCGGGATCTGCGGCACGCCGGCCCAGATGCCGTGCGCCCAGTGCAGGCCGAGCTTGAGCCCGATGAACGCCAGGATGACGGCCAGGCCGTAGCTGAGGTGCACCAGCCGGCTCAGCGCGGCGTGCAGCACGAAGTAGAGCGCCCGCAGGCCCAGCAACGCGAACGCGTTCGTGGCGAAGACGAGGTACGGGTCCTCGGTGATGCCGTAGACGGCGGGCACCGAGTCGACCGCGAAGACGATGTCGGTGGCCAGCACCGCGACCACGACAAGCGCGAACGGGGTGAGCGCCCGGCGGCCCTGCTGGCGGATGGTCATCCGGGTGCCGTGGTACTCCTCGACCACCGGCATGACCTTGCGGAGCAGCTTCACCGACCGCATCTTGTTGATGTCGACCTCCTGCTCGTGCCCGGAGAGGGCGTCGCGCAGCAGCTTGATCGCGGTGGCGATCAGGATGACGGCGAAGAGCAGGAAGGCGAAGTCGAGCGTCTGGAGGGCCGCGGCGCCGAGCGCGATGAAGATCGCCCGCAGCACCAGCGCCCCGGCGATGCCGTAGAGCAGCACCCGCTGGGCGAGCGCGGCGGGCACCGCGAACGCGGCCAGCAGCAGCATGAAGACGAAGAGGTTGTCCACCGAGAGCGACTTCTCGACCAGGTAGCCGGTGAGGTACTCGATGCCCTGCTGGCCGCCCCAGCGGGACCAGACCCAGGCGCCGAAGGCCAGCGGCAGGGCGATGTAGAACGCCGACCAGGCCAGCGCCTCCCGGATGGAGACCTCGTGCGGCTTGCGGGTGACCAGGAAGTCCAGCACGAGCAGGGCGAGCACGCCGGCGATCGTCACGGCCCACAGCGTGGGCGTGCCGATCGACGACAGCTCACCCGCGGACAGGTAGGACAACTCGGGCATGGGGCCTCCTCGAACACCGTGTCATGTTCGAGGTCTCCTTCACCCACCGTTCGTGGGCAACCACCCGAGGCTCGCCCTCGGGGCTCGCCGTACTGACCGGAATGGTTCGTGGGAAGTACTCCCCTCGCCGACCCCAGGCTAGGCCAACCGGGGGCCGGACGCCAACTAACGCCACGTTGATTGCCCTGGTCAACCGCTGTCCGCGCGGACCGGACGTGGCGTCGGCCGGTCCCGGACCCTAGGGTGACGCGGGTGAGCAACTCCGGGCCGCTTACCGGCGTACGGGTGATCGAGCTGGCCGGCATCGGCCCCGGCCCGTTCGCCGCGATGATGCTTGCCGACCTGGGCGCCGACGTGGTGCGGGTGGACCGGCCGGGTGGCGGCGGGTTCGGCGCCTTCCCCGGTGACCTGCTGAACCGCAACCGCCGCTCGGTCGCGCTGGACCTCAAGCACCCGGACGCGCGGGATCTGGCGCTGTCCCTGGTCACCGGCGCGGACGCGCTCGTCGAGGGCTTCCGGCCCGGGGCCGCCGAGCGGCTCGGCCTGGGCCCGCGGGAGTGTCTCGCCGCCAACCCACGCCTGGTGTACGGGCGGATGACCGGCTGGGGACAGGACGGGCCGCTGGCCCGCACGGCCGGCCACGACATCGACTATCTGGCGCTCACCGGCGCGCTGCACGGGGTGGGCCGGGCCGGCGAGCGTCCGGTGCCGCCGATGAACCTGCTCGGCGACTTCGGCGGGGGCGGCATGATGCTGGCCCTGGGCGTGGTCGCGGCGCTGTACGCGGTCCGCGGCGGCGCTCCCGGCCAGGTGGTCGACGCGGCCATCGTGGACGGCGTGTCGGTGCTGGCCACCCAGATCCACGCGCTGCGCGGACTCGGTCTCTGGCAGGATCCGCGCGGCGTGAACCTGCTCGACGGCGGCGCCCCGTTCTACGACACGTACGAGTGCGCCGACGGGCGGTACGTGGCGGTGGGCGCGCTGGAGCCGCAGTTCTATTCCGAGCTGGTCCGGCTCACCGGTTTCCCGCTCGACGGCGACGAGGCCCCGGACCGGGACGACCCCGCGAACTGGCCGTCGTTGCGGGCCGCCTGGGCGCGGCTGTTCCGCACCCGTACCCGGGACGAGTGGGCGGAACTGCTGGCCGGCACGGATGCCTGCGTGTCTCCGGTGCTCGACTGGGCCGAGGCCCCAAACCACCCGCACCTGGCCTCCCGCGGGGTGTTCGTCGCGCCGGAGGGAGTCACCCAGCCGGCACCGGCACCGCGTTTCTCGGGCACGCCGACCTCGGTGCGCCGCCCGCCGCCGCGACCGGGCGAGCACACCGACGAGGTGCTGGCGGAGGCGGGCGTGGACGCGGCCCGGATCGCCGCGCTGCGCGCCACCGGCGCGATCGGCTGAGCAAGCATCCCGCGGGCCCTCCGGCCGCCGCCGGTCGCCGGTCGCGGGAGGACCGGACTGGTGGAGATGCACGACCATAACGCCACGGCTTTCGGCCCTCGCCTACGATCACTCACCGCAAATCCGCGCCGCCGTCACTCAGCGTGTCCGTGCGGTGCGGGTGACGGGAGTCGCCTCGACCGCCTTTGCTCTGCAGCCACGGACGCACTGGTGCCTTGAGCAGGGGTTCGCCGGAAGTGCGGTGCGACGACGGTCGACCAGGGATGTGACCATGCGTGCGTGCTGCGCCGATGGCTGCAGAGCAAAGGCGGTGGTGGAGACCAGCTACGGGAGTGAGGCCCGTGACGGAACGTGGCCGCTTTCGTCGTGCCGGCGCCGAGGTCGGGCACCGGGCGCGCACGGCGCGCACCACAGCGGCGGCCCGCGCGGATGACCGCCGCGAGGCCCGGCAGCGCCCGGCCACGGCCGGCGTCAGCGGCGACGGGACGCGTCAGCGGCGACGGGCGGCGGCCGGCGCGAGTGCCGGCTCCACCATGTCCCGGTAGTCGCGGGGTAGTTGCACCACGACGTCGTCGAACTCGCCACCGCTGATCGCCTCGCGCAGCGTGGCGAACACCGCCCGCGCCGCGCCTCGGGCGGCGTTCTCGTCGCAGTCGGGCCGCCGGGCGACCCGGGCGACGAACTCGGCCGCCCCGAACCGTTCCGCCGCCTCGGTGCGCGGGTGCGGGCGCAGCATGGCCCACAGCGGCTTGGGCAGTTGCGCCGCGAGGTCCAGCACCTCGCCGCCGGTCAGCCGGTCGGCGAGCGTCTCAAGCGTGGCGGCGGTGAGCGTCGCGGCCCGGTTCTCGGCGGTGCCGGTGAGCCGGGCGACCCGGGCCACGAAGGTGTGGTGGTCCATCGGTTGCTACCCCCTTCGGTGCACGCAGGGGGCTACCCGTCCCGGCGCGGCGGAAACAGCCGAGGATCACTGGCGTGAGCCGCCGCGAGACGGGTAACCGCCGCACGGTCACGACCCGACGACTGGCGCGAGGAGCCCGACCCATGGCGAGCTATTCGGACGTCCTTGAGTACCTGTCCGCGCTTGACTATCCGGCCGGGAAGGACGACGTCATCCGCGAGGCCGAACGGGAGGGCGCGCCACCGGACGTGTTGCGGGCGTTGCGTGCGCTGCCGCCGGTTGACTACGCCAACGGCGTCGAGGTGGCCCGGTCGGCCGGCATCGAGGCGGCGCCGGAGGTGGACCGGTCGCAGCGGGCGGCGCAGGCGAGGGACGACCACTCGCGCGTCTCGCAGCACCTGCGCGGCATCTGAGCCGCCCGGTCGACGACGCGGCCGGGCTCGGCGCTGGGCGGCGCCGGCTCCTCGACAGGCGGGCGCCCCGGGTCGCGAACCGCGACCTGGGGCGCCACGCAGCACCTGTGCCTGCCGGTCCGCGCCCGAATCGGGTCGCGATCGTCAGGCGGTGGATGTTCGCCCGAACCGGGCTGGCATCACTGCCACGATCATCATACGGCGCGGCATCAGCCGAACGGGTGATGTTCGCGAAAGTGTGTCGGGCGGCACGTCGCCTACGAGTCTCAGTCGCGTACCCCGCCGCTGCGGTCGCGCGACTTGAGCCGGGTGGTGGGCAACGCGGGCGCGGGCAACGGGGGCGCTGCGTCGTCGGCCACCGAGCCGAACCGGCGGCCGGCCATCCAGTCCTCGCGCGCGGCGGCGATCTCCTCATGCGACCGGCCGACGAAGTTCCACCACATCACCAGCGGCTCCTCGAACGGCGCGCCGCCGAGCAACAGCAGCCGGCTGCCGGGTGCGGCACGCAGCGTCAGCGAGGTCCGGCCCACCCCGAGGTAGAGCAGCGCGCCGGGGGCGAGCGCCACACCGTCCATCTCGGCCGACCCGGACATCGCGAGCATCCCGTACTCGAAGTCGGGGCGCAGCGGCAGCGTGGCCGGCGCCGGTCCGCGCGCCTCGATCTGCACGCCGAGCAGCGGGGTGTGCGCGACGGCGGGCGAGCGTTTCCCGCCGAACTCGCCGACGAGCACCGTCAGGTCCAGGTCGCCCTCGCGCCCTGCGGGCAGCTCGGCGTGGTGGGCGAAGTCGGGGTCGCCGGCCCGGGCCGGATCGGGCAGCGCCACCCACAACTGCACGCCGTGCATCAGCGGCGGATGGACCAACGGCGAACGCTCCGAGTGCGCGATGCCCCGCCCGGAGGTCATCACGTTGAGCTGGCCGGGGCGGATCGGCTGCACGTTGCCGAGGCTGTCCCGGTGCAGGATCTCGCCGTCGAGCAGCCAGGTGACCGTCTGGAGCCCGGTGTGCGGGTGCGGCGGCACCTCCATGCCCGGGCGTTCGGCGACGTCGTCCGGGCCGAAGTGGTCGACGAAGCACCACGCGCCGACCATCCGCCGCTGCCGCTGCGGCAGCAGCCGGCGCACCGTGGTGTAGCGGCCGAGGGGAACGTCGTGCCCGGGCAGCAGCACGCTGCCCGGGTCGGTGGCGCCGACGCCGGGCGGGAGCGTCTGCGCGGGCAACGATTCGGTACGGTCCACCGCCCGAACTGTACGCTCAGCCGGCGGTGACACTCACCGTGTTCGCGCCCGCGACCAGGTCGAGGTAGAGCCGGTCGCCCGCCCGGTCCCAGCCCGGCGAGCTGACCACGTCGCCGGCGGCGATCCCGCCGTGGCTCTCGTCGTAGACGTTCAGGGAGCCGGCGCCGGCGGCCACCCGCACCCGGGCCGGCGGCCCACCGGGCACGGCGACGGTCAGTTGGTTGACCCCGCCGGTCATCCGCACGGTGAGCGTGCCGCCGAGCGGGGGCAACCGCAGTTCGGTACGCGCCGCGCCGCCGATCAGCTCGATGCCGGCGAGCCGGGCCGCGCCCAGGTCGAGTTGCTGCTCGCGGACGCCGCCGACCAGCCGCAGTCGCCAGGTCAGCCGGGAGTTGAGCACCACCTCCACGTCGGCCGGGCCGGGGCGGCCGTTCTCGACGATCCGCAGCCGGACCCGGTCCCCGGTGACCTGCGGGCGCGGCGTCACGCCGGCACCGTCCGGCGCGCCGATCCGGTAAAGGTCGTCGCCGAGGTCGGCGGCCCGCAGGGTGAAGCTGGTCAGGCCGTCGGCAAGCTCGAAATCCGCCCGCCGGCGGTCCCCGCGCGGGGCGGTCAGCGTCTCGGTGGCGGCGACCTCCGCGCCGCCCACCCCGCCCGAGCCGCCGCCGGTGGCCGGCGTGGACGAGCCGCCGGAGAAGACCACGCCGAGGCGGGCCGGGTTGGACATCGTCGCGGCGACCGCGACCGCGCCGAGCACCACCACCACCACGGCGGCGGCGACAAGCAGCCGGGCGGCCCCGGACCAGCGTGTGTCGGTCAGGTCAGCGTCGTCTCCCGACGGTGCAGTCATGGTTGTCCCCTCTCACCGGTCCCCACCGGGTCATACGTCTCCGTTTCCGTCGCGGTTCATTCGGGCGGCGGGCAGCGGCGTCCGGAGTTCACCCGGCCGGTGAACCGGACGGCGGTGACGATCCGTATCCGGGGGCGGTGCGGGCAACGGTGCGCGTGCCGGAGGCGGAAGGACGTGCCCGTGATGCCGGAGACCGTCGAGACGGTGTTCACCAAGGTGGTCGCGCGCAATCCCGGGGAACCCGAGTTCCACCAGGCGGTCCGGGAGGTGCTGGAGAGCATCGGTCCGGCGCTGCACCGCCACCCCGGGTACGCCGAGGTGGTCGAGCGCATCTGCGAGCCGGAACGGCAGGTCATCTTCCGGGTGCCGTGGGAGGACGACCACGGCCGGGTCCGGGTCAACCGGGGGTTCCGGGTGGAGTTCAACAGCGCGCTCGGCCCGTTCAAGGGCGGGCTGCGCTTCCACCCGTCGGTCTACCTGGGCATCGTGAAGTTCCTCGGGTTCGAGCAGATCTTCAAGAACGCGCTGACCGGGCTGCCGATCGGCGGCGGCAAGGGCGGCGCCGACTTCGACCCGAAGGGCCGCTCCGACCGGGAGGTGATGCGGTTCTGCCAGAGTTTCATGACCGAGCTGCACCGGCACATCGGCGCGCAGACCGACGTGCCGGCCGGGGACATCGGGGTGGGCGGCCGGGAGATCGGCTACCTCTTCGGGCAGTACAAGCGGATCACCAACCGGTACGAGGCGGGCGTACTCACCGGCAAGGGCCTGACGTACGGGGGCGCACAGGTGCGCCGGGAGGCGACCGGCTACGGCGCGGTGTTCTTCGCCGAGGAGATGCTCAAGCAGAGCGGGGACAGCCTGGACGGTAAGCGGGTGGTGGTGTCCGGCTCCGGGAACGTGGCCATCTACGCCGTCGAGAAGGTGCACCAGCTCGGCGGCACGGTGGTGGCGTGCTCCGACTCGGACGGCTACGTGCTGGACGAGAAGGGCATCGACCTGGCGCTGCTGCGGGAGCTGAAGGAGGAGCGCCGCAGCCGGCTGGACGACTACGTGCGGCACGTGCCGCACGCCGTCGCGGTCGCCGGCCGTACCGTCTGGGAGGTGCCGTGCGACCTGGCGCTGCCCTGCGCGACGCAGAACGAGATCGGCGGCGCGGAGGCCGCCGCGCTGGTGGCCGGCGGCTGCCGCACGGTGGTCGAGGGGGCCAACATGCCCACCACGCCGGAGGCGGTGCGGATCCTCGGGCGGGCCGGGGTGCGGTTCGCGCCGGGCAAGGCGGCCAACGCCGGCGGGGTGGCGGTGAGCGCGCTGGAGATGCAGCAGAACGCCAGCCGTGACTCGTGGACGTTCGCCCGGTCGGAACAGCGGCTGCGCGAAATCATGCGGGACGTGCACGACAGGTGCTGGGCTACCGCCGAGGAGTACGGCCTGCCTGGCGACTACGTGGCCGGCGCGAACATCAACGGGTTCCGGCGGGTGGCCGAGGCGATGCTGGCGCACGGCGTGGTGTGACCGGCCGGTGTCAGTCCTCGTCGGCGCCGTACCAGCCGCCCCGGTAGACGGTGCCCGGCCGGGGTGGGGCGTCAGGTGTCGGGTCCGACCGGCGGGACCGGCGGACCCGGCTCACCACGAACCAGCCCACCCCGGCCACCACCGCCACGATGACCACGTTCTGCAACGTGCCGGCGTACGCCTCGACCACGTGCCAGTTCTCGCCCAGCAGATAGCCGGCGAGCACGAACGCGGTGTTCCAGATCAGGCTGCCCAGCGCGGTGAAGAGCAGGAACACCGGCACCGGCATCCGTTCCACGCCGGCCGGGATCGAGATCAGGCTCCGGAAGATGGGGATCATCCGGCCGAAGAAGACGGCCTTCACGCCGTGCCGCAGGAACCACGCCTCGGTGCGGTCCACGTCCTCCACCTTGACCAGTGGCAGCCGCCCGACCAGCGCCCGCATCCGGTCCCGCCCGAGGGCCGCGCCGACGTAGTAGAGCGCCAGCGCGCCCAGCACCGACCCGAGCGTGGTCCACGCGATCGCGCCGAACAGGCTCATCCGGCCCTGGCTGGCGGTGAACCCGGCCAGCGGCAGGATGACCTCGCTCGGGATGGGCGGGAACAGGTTCTCCAGGGCCACCGCGAGCCCGGCCCCCGGGCCGCCGAGCCGTTCCACCAGGCCGGTGACCCAGCCGACGGGTCCCTCACCGGCCGGCTCCGCGGCCCGCGCGGCGCTCGCCCGGGGTCCGGCGAGCAGAGGTGCGTGTCCGATCATCCGACCACGTTACGGGGCGAGGTGGGCAACGGCCACGGAAAGCCGGGCCGGTTACGCTGCCGCGCATGCGTACGCCGCTGCGGATCGCGGTCGCCCAGCCGCTCACCCTCGCCCACGACGTCGCCGGCAACGCCGCACGGCACGCCGCCGCGGTCCGGGCCGCCGGCGCCCGGGTGGTGGTCTTCCCCGAGCTGTCCCTGACCGGGTACGAGTTGGACGCCGCCGAACTGGACCCGTCCGACGCCCGGCTCGCGCCGCTGCGGGCGGCGTGCGCCGACACCGGGACGCTGGCGCTCGCCGGCGCGCCGGTGGCCGGACCGCACATCGCGGTGCTCGCGGTCGACGGCGAGGGCGTACGGGTGGCGTACCGGAAGATGTGGCTGGGTGGCGCGGAGCCGCAGCGGTTCCGCGCGGGCCGGGAGCCGGCGGTGCTCGCCGTGGACGGCTGGCGGCTGGGCCTCGCGGTCTGCAAGGACACCGGCGTGCCGGCGCACGCGGACGCGACCGTGGCCGCGGGCGCCGACGCCTACCTGGCCGGGGTGCTGGAGTCGGCCGACGACGCGGCGGTGCCGGACGAACGCGCCCGCCGGATCGCCGCCGCGCACGGCATCTGGGTGGCGATGGCGAGCTTCGCCGGGTCGACCGGCAGCGGGTACGCGCACGCGGCCGGCGGCTCGGGCGTCTGGTCCCCGGCCGGCCGGGCGGTGGCGCGGACCGGCACGGCCACCGGCGAACTGGTCACCGCCACCCTGCACTGAGGACACCGCGCGGGTGGGGCTCAGCCCTCGTCGCGGGCGACGCCGCGCAGCCGATCGTAGGCGTCGAGTACCTTCCGCAGGGCCGTGGCCGTGGCACCGTCGATCTTGTCGTCGTCGGCGGCGTCCTCGATCCGCTCGTGCAGGTCCTCGACCCGCTTGGCGCGCTCCCTCGGCTTGCCCCGGCCCAGCTCGGCGGCCTTCTTCCGCAGGTCGTCGGCGGTCTTGCGGTCGATGAGCCGGGCCGTCTCGGCCCGGTCCAGCAGGTCGGCGAACCGGTCCGCGAGCTGACGCGCGGTGACCGGTTGGGGTGACCGGGTCGTCGGTGCGGCGCGGCTCGGCGCGGGCCGGACGGCGGATCGGGCGGTGCTCTTCGACGTGGCCGGCGGGGCGGCGGCGGGCGACGGGCCGGAGCGGCCCTCGAAGACAAGCGCGCCGACCAACGCGAGCAGCAACACCACCGCGCCGGCGACGAGCACGCCGGTCAACCGGTTCGGCGAGACCTCCGGCCGGGCCGGCGGGACCGGACGGGCCGGCGTGGGTCGCCGCTCGACGAGCGTGGCCGGACGCTCGGCTCCGGACACCGTGGACAGGAACGCGGTCGGCGGGTCGACCGGTCGGCCCGCGCCGAGCCGGTCGGCGACCTGGGCCGCGGTGGGCCGCCGGGCCGGGTCCACGGCCAGGCAGTCCAGGACCAGGGCGGCGACGTCGGCCGGCAACCCGGGCACCCGGGGCGGCGGCACCGCAGGCCGCCGGTCCCGCAGGTCGAGCACGTCATCCCAGGTCCGCACCGGCAGCGGGGGCCGGCCGGTGAGGCTGCGGTAGAGCAGCACGCCGAGCGCGTACACGTCACCGGCCGGGTGGGTGGGGCCGGGATCGAGCCGCTCCGGGGCGAAGTATGCCGGGGTGCCGGCCAACGGCTCGCCGGCCGGCCCGGTGACCGGCTGGTGCGGGCCCGCCGGCGCGGCGATGCCGAAGTCGAGCACCTTCGCGCCGGTCTCGGTGAGCATCACGTTGGCCGGTTTGACGTCGCGGTGCACCACGCCGATCCGGTGCGCGGCGGCCAGCGCGGCGGCGACCTCACCGCCGGTCCGGACCGCGTCCGGCCAGGCCAGCGGCCCGCCGGCCAGCCGGTCGGCGAGCGTCTGCCCCTCCACCAGCTCCATCACCAGGTACGGCGTCACCACGCCACCGGGCAGGGTCGCCTCGCCGTAGTCGTACACCTGGGTCACGTGCGGGTGGGTCAGTCGCGCCGCCGCGCGGGCCTCGCGTTGGATGGTGGCGCGCAACTGCGGGTCGGCGGCGAGGCGGCCGGCGAGCGCCTTGACCGCGACCGGGCGGTGCAGCACCTCGTCGTCGGCGCGCCACACCTCGGACATCCCGCCGAGCCCGATGCGCTCGCGCAGGACGTACCGGTCGTGCAGCCGGAGTTCGGGCGTGAACGGCGACATGATGTACAAGTCTGCCCGGCCACCTCCCGTACGTCACCAAGTGCCTCGCTGCAGAGTTCAGGGTTTGCGGCCCACTCCGCCGTACAGGCTGACGTCGACGGCCGCGGGGCGGGGCTCGGGCTCGCCCTCGGCGCGCCAGTCGGCCACCGGGCAGACGCCCGGCTCGACCAGTTCGAGGCCGTCGAAGAAGCGCGTGAACTCGTCCCGCCCGCGTACGTTGATCATCCCGTGCGGGCCGCCGCCGCGGGCCGTCTCCTTCGCCTCGGCGGCGAGGTGGGCCGGCAGGTGGTCGTGGGTGGCGTGCGAGGCGGCCAGGTAGCTGCCGGCGGGCAGCGCGTCCAGCAACCGGCGGACCGTGGTGTGGGGATCGTCCGCGTCCGGCACGAAGTGCAGCACCGCCACCAGCATCAACGCCACCGGCTCGGACAGGTCGAGGGTGCCGCGCAGCTCGGGGTGGGCGAGGATCCGCTCCGGGTCGCGCAGGTCCGCGTCGAGGTAGGCGGTGGCGCCCGCGGCTGAGCTGGTGAGCAGGGCCCGGGCGTGGGCCAGCACGATCGGGTCGTTGTCGACGTAGACCACGCGGGCGCGCGGGTCGACGGACTGCGCCACCTCGTGGGTGTTGTCGGCGGTCGGGATGCCGGTGCCGATGTCGAGGAACTGACGGATCCCCGCCTCGGCGGCCAGGTGCCGCACCGCGCGGCGCAGGAACCGCCGATTCTCCAGCGCGCTGACCCGGATGGTCGGGAAGCGGGCGGCCATCGCGTCACCGGACTCGCGGTCGGCCTGGAAGTTGTCCTTGCCGCCCAGCCAGTAGTTGTATCGCCGGGCCGGGTGCACCACCGAGGTGTCGATCCGGTCGCCCGGGTGCGCCGGCTCGGTGGCCGTGCCGTTCGCGTCTCTGGTCAAGGCCGCCTCCACGACTCGCGTGCCACCGCCGTGGCATGGCGTCCGTCCACTGTCACCGGTGTGCCGGCCATGGTATCGCCCGGTCTCCCGACGGTCAGGCCGGGTAGAGCTCGTCGCGGATGCGGGCCAGCATCTCGCGGGTGCGCTCCGGGGGCGCGGCCTCGACGCACAGCCGCTCCATCGCCTCCGCGTAGTAGTCGAGGTCGTCGCGCTTGTCGAGGTAGATGGCGCTGGTGAGCTGCTCGATGTAGACGATGTCGGGCAGGTCCTCGTCGCCGAAGCGCAGGATGCTGAAGGCGCCGCTGGCGGCGGCGTGCCCGCCGGCGGTGAACGGGACGATCTGGAGCCGCACGTGCGGCGCCGCGGTCGCCTCGATCAGCGCGTCCAGTTGCTCACGCATCACCGCGGCGCCGCCGATCGGCCGGCGCAGCACGGCCTCGTCCAGCACCGCCCACAGCTGTGGGGGGTTGGCGCGGCGCAGCAGCCCCTGGCGCTCCATCCGCAGGTCGACCCGGCGGTCCAGCTCCGCCGCCGAGGCGCCGCGATGCCCGAGCAGGATCACCTCCCGGGCGTACGCGGCGGTCTGCAACAGGCCGGGCACGAACTGCACCTCGTACGTGCGGATCAGCGCGGTGGCGGCCTCCAGCCCCAGGTAGGACTGGAACCAGGCGGGGAGCACGTCGCTGTAGCGGTGCCACCAGCCCGGGCTGTTCGCGTCCCGGGCCAGCTTGAGCAGCGCGTCGCGGTCGCCCGGCGCGGTGACCCCGTAGAGCGTGAGCAGGTCGGCCACGTCGCGCTCCTTGAAGCCGACCCGGCCCAGCTCCATCCGGCTGATCTTGGACTCGGAGGAGCGGATCTCCCAGCCGGCGCTCTCCCGGCTGACCCCGGCGCCCTCCCGTAGGCGGCGCAGCTGCGCCCCGAGCAGCATGCGCAGCACTGTCGGACCACTCGTCGGTCCGCCCTCGACAGGCACCGTCGTCACCTGACCGCCCCTCGCATCCCGGCCGCTCCCGGACCGGGCGCCCGCCCCGGCCGACGTGTAAGCATGCCATGGACCGACAGTGAGGTGAACTCCCCCGGACGGCCGAATCAGTCCCGTGTACGGGACGGCGGGATCAGGTGGTCGAAGTCCCCGTCCCGGGCGCCGAGCACGAACGCCGCGATCTCCTCGACGGTGTAGATCAGCGCCGGCCCCTCGGGGTGCCGGGAGTTGCGCACCGCGATGCCGCTGCCGCCGGGCAGTTCGGCCAGCTCGACACAGTTGCCGCTGGGATTGCTGCGGCGGCTCTTCAACCACCTCATCGGGGGCAGGTGGGGCACGGGTACGCCGTTCGGAGGCGGTTGCATGGGCGTCCTTCGGGAAGGCCAGCCGTGGCCGCGGGGAGGAGCGGTGGGTGGCGACGTTTGTCGACTGAGGAATGAGATGCACGTGCATCTGCTATTGCATCTGCAATGGACTGCGAGCATGATAACCGAACGTACGGTGTGCCGGGTCGCTCACGTTCGGTGACCCGAACCCGGCCCCCGGAAGCCGCCCCGCGCGGCCGGGGACTGCGGTGAGGAGGGCGCGTGCCGGATCCGATGACCGTCGCCTCCGGCGTCTCCGCCGCAGGCGCGCTGGTGTCCGCCTGGCAGATGCGTCGGCGGGCCCTGCGCGCCGAGGCCGAGATCAAGCTGCTCGAATCCGAACTGGCCGCCGAACGGCACGCCGCCAGCCACGACCCGCTCACCGGCCTGCCCAACCGCCGGGCCTTCTTCCGGCTGGCCGCCACCCTGCTCACCGACCCCGGCGGTCAACCGCTGGTGGCGGTGATCCTCGACCTCGACGGGTTCAAACAGGTAAATGATCGCTTCGGGCACGCCGCCGGGGACCAGGTTCTGATCAGCGTGGCCCAGCGGTTCGCCGCGTTCGCCGGCAACAACCTGGTGGCCCGGCTCGGCGGCGACGAGTTCGCCGGCCTGCTGGCCAGCCCGACCGCCGACCGGCGGTGGATCGAGCACGCCACCCGCCGGCTCTGCGAGGCGCTCGCCGCGCCGATCCCGCTCGGCGGTCGCAGCATCCGGGTCACCGCCTCGGTCGGGCTCGCCCCGGTGCACAGCCCCGCCCAGCTCACCGACGCGCTCTGCCGCGCCGACGCCGCCATGTACGAGGCGAAGACGCTCGGCGCCGCCCCCGTGCACCGCCAGCTCGTCGCCGAGCACTGACTCGACCGGCCCGCGCCGGGCCGTCAAATGCCAGCCGTAGTCAGCCCAGGCCAGCCCCCGCCGCCGCGTCAGCGCCAGCCGTGACCAGCCCGCGCCAGCCCCTGCCGCCGCGCCGGTGCCGTGCCGGCCGAGACGGCGTCGTGCTGCGCTGCGCTCAGCGCCAGCCGTAGCCGGCGCGCAACGCCTGGCCGACCCGGTCGAAGCGGGGCCGGTCCAACACCGCGCCCTCGCGGCGGATGCTGTCCTCGCGCATGGTGAGCACCCGGTCGAGGCGCACCCAGCTCGGCCGCTTCTCCCGGTCCCACTCCCCCGGGCCGAGCGACAGCCAGTGCCGCTGGCCGTCCCGGTCGCTCTGGCTGGACAGCATCAGCCCGTACAGGGTGCGGCTGTGCCGGCCCACCACCAGCACCGGCCGGTCCTTGCCCTGCCGGGGATCGTCCTCGTAGGGCACCCAGGTCCACACGATCTCGCCCGGATCCGCCTGCCCGTCCGGCTCCGGAGCGTACGACAGCTCGCGGCGCTGCAACGCGCTGACCTGGCGTCGCCGCGCGACCTGGGCCGGGATCGGCCCGCCGGTGCGGGTCGGCGCGGCGGCGCCCCCGGTCAGCCGGCCGAGCCGGGACGCCACGTTCTTCAACAGTCCTGCCACGGCGGGCAGCCTATCGGGTCCGCGCGGACCGCCCGGCGGCGCGGCGGGACGGCGGTCCGCACCCGGGCGGCGGCGCAGCGGGGACGGCGGTCCGCGCCCAGGTCAGGCCGGACGGCGGGCCAGGGCGAGCGCGGTGCGAAGGTCCAGTACGACGGTACCGCCGAAGCCGTCGACCGCCGCGCCGACCGCGGCCCGGACCCGCGCGCGCAGCTCCGGCGGGCGGCGCAACTGCGGCGAGAACGTGTCGACAAGCCGCAGGTACGCCGCGGTGTCCAGCGGCACGGCGCGGCGGAACCGGTCCAGCCGCACGTCGGTGAAGAAGCCGCTGTCGGCGATGTCGTCGCGGAACCAGCCGTCGGGACGGTCGCCCCGGTCGGCGGGGTCGGCGGTGCTGAACGCGACCCGGATCGCCTCGGCCTGCGCCGCCTCGACGTAGGCGTAGCGGTGGCTGAGGACGGCGAGTGTGCCGCCTGGGCGCAGCGCGTCGTGGGCGCGCCGGTTGCGGGTGGCCGGGTCGAGCCAGTGCCAGGCCATCGCGCAGGCCAACGCGTCGACACCGCCGAACGGTGGGCTCCACTGCTCGAAGGTCGCCGTCACCACCTCGACATCCGGAAACCGCTCGGCGAGCACGCGGGCCATCCGCGCGTCCGGCTCGACGCAGGTGGTGGCCGCACCGAGCCCGAGCAGCGCCGCGGTGGCCAGGCCGGTGCCGGCGCCGACCTCGACAAGCGTGCCGGGCGGTCCACCGTGGTAGGCACGGACGGCCTCGGTGACCTCGACCGGATAGCCCGGCCGCGCCTCGTGGTAGGTGTCGGCGGTCTCCCCGAACAGTTGCGACATCCCGCCATCGTCCCAGGTTCGGGCGGTGCCGGCGGGCCCGGTCGGCTTCCCTACGCTGCCGGCATGGAGTTGCCTCGCGATTTTCCGGTGGTGGAGCGCACCGCGGTACGGGTGGTGATGCTCGACGCCGCCGACCGGGTGCTGCTGTTCCACACCCGCGACCCGGAACACCCCGACCTGGGGGTGTGGTGGGAGCTGCCCGGCGGAGGGCTGGACCCGGGCGAGACGTACCGGGAGGCGGCGGTGCGCGAGCTGCGCGAGGAGACCGGCATCGTGGTGGCGGCGGACGACATCGGCGCGCCGAGCTGGCGGCGGCGGGCCAGTTTCCGGCACCGGCAGCGGCGGCACCTCCAGGACGAGGTGGTGGTGGCGGTGCGGCTGCCCGGGCCCGGTCCGGAGGTGGACGGGGCGTACCGGCTGGACTACGAGGTGGAGGACTATTTCGGGTTCCGCTGGTGGCCGCTTGCCGAGGTGCTCGCCGACCGACCGCGCTGCTACCCCGGCCGGCTGCCGGAGCTGCTGCCGGCGTTCCTCGACGGCGAGGAGATCGACGAGCCGTTCGAGCTGTGGTCCTGACCGGCGTGCCGGTGGGCGCGTCAGCGGGCAGAGTGGAACGGTGACTCCTCTCCACGCCCCCCTGGCCCAGTACGCCGAGCGGCTGCACCGCGCCGCCGGTGACACCCACCACGTCGCCTCGCCGCTCGGCGCCTGGCTGCTGCTGGCGCTGACCGGCCCGGCCGCCACCGGACAGGCCCGGTCGGCGCTCGCCGAAGCGCTCGGCGTCGACCCCGACGACGCCGCCGCGGCGGCCCGGGCGTTGCTCGCCGCGCCGCACCCGATGGTCGCGGCGGCCACCGCGCTGTGGGAACGGACGCCGTTCGAGGAGCTGGCCGAGTGGCGGGCCGCCCTCCCCGCGTACACCGAACGCGGCCCGCTGCCCGACCAGGCCGCGCTCGACGCCTGGGCCCGGGAGCGCACCGGCGGGCTGATCGAGCGGTTCCCGGTCGACGCCGCCCCGGAGACGCTGCTCGTGCTGGCCAGCGCGCTCGCCACGCGCGTGTCCTGGGCCGACCCGTTCGAGGTGGCGCCGGGCACGGAACTGGGTGCGGGCAGCGTCTGGGCCGGTCGGCTGCGGCAGGTGCTGCGGACGCCGCCGGTCGGGCACCGTTGCTGGGTGTCGGTCACCGACCGGGCCGGCGACGTGGCGGTGCACGTGGCGCCGGCCCGGGTGGACGATGACGGGGCGGGGATGCTCGTGGTGTCCGTGGCCGCCGCGCCGGACGTGCCGGCCGGTGCGGTGCTGGCCGCCGCGTGGAACCTGGCCGGGGCCGCCGCCACCGTCCCGGACGGGCCGGTGCCGGGCCGCCGGTCGCTGTTCGAGCTGCCGCTGGGCGAGAGCCCGCTGTGGACGGTACGCGAAGAGCCGACCCGCACGTTCGCCCGGGACGGCCGGGAGGAACGCGCCACCGCCGTGCTGCCCTGCTGGGCGGCGCGGAGCCGACACGACCTCACGGCGCCCGGGTTCGGCTTCGACGCGGCGGCCGGCGCGCTCGGTGAGCTGCTCGGACTGGTCGAGCCGCCGTTCGCCGCGGCGCAGTCGACGGTGGCGCGGTTCGGCCGATACGGCTTCGAGGCCGCCGCGGTGACCGCGTTCGGGATGGTGGCCGGGCTGCCGCCGGAGGGCGTCGCCCGCATCGCCGACCTGCGCTTCGGTCACCCGTACGCCGTGGTCGCGGTGGCCACGGACGCCGCCGGCGGCCCCTGGCACGGCCTGCCGGTCTATTCCGCCTGGGTCGCCGACCCGGAGGACGTGCCCGCCGACGAGGCCGGCTGACGACCACGTTCGAGGATCTGTTCGCGGAGGATGTCCGCGTGTCCACAGTGCTGGGCGAGCTCGCGCAGCACGTGCAGATACACCCACCGCAGCGGAAGCGGGCCCCGCCGGTGCCCCCGTACGACGTCGTCCAGCCCCAGGGCGGACGTGGCCCGGCGGGACGCGTCGCAGGCGTCGCGGTGCGCCCGCCGGACGGCGGCGATCGTGTCGTCGGCGTCGAGGAGGAACGACTCCTCCGAGTTCTCCGGGATGCCGATCTCGGCGCGCGACCGGCACGTGACGGCCTGGTCGAACCAGACCTGCTCCACGAAGGTCGCGTGTTTCACCAGACCCAGCAGCGTGGTCCGGGAGGCCACCAACGATCGGCGTGCCTGCTCCTCGGTCAGCCCGTCCAGGCAGGCGTTGAGCGCGTCCCGGTGCTCGTCGAGGAACGCCTCGAACTGGGTACGGGCCGGCAGCGCGACGACCCGGTCGGCGAAGGTGGGCGGGAAGGAAGGCATGGGCGAAGCATTCCAGACCGTCGTCCGGCCGAGGGGGATCGCCTCGGCGCGATCCGGGGTGTTAAAAGGGGGCCCCGCCTCTACCGAAAGCGTTAATAAGGGCCCCCGCCTTGCACGTCAGGGGCGGGGGCCCAGGAACAGGCCGCCGCTGGCGTCGATGACCTGGCCGGTGATCCACCGTGCGGCGTCGGAGGCGAGGAACGCGACCACGTCGGCGACGTCGCCGGGGCTGCCCAGCCGGTCGAGCGCCGTCATGCCGGCGATCAACTCGACCAGGCCGGGTGTCGCGAAGACCGGCCCGTTCGTCGGGGTGCGGGTGGCGCCGGGCGCGACCGCGTTCACCGTGACGCCCCGGGCGCCGAGCTGGTTGGCCAGGGTCCGGGTCATCGTCTCGACCGCGCCCTTGGTCATGGCGAACGAGGTCTGGGTGGCGTTCGCCATCCGGGTCGCCACGGACGAGAGGGTGATGATCCGGCCGCCGTCGCGGAGCAGGGGCAGCGCCCGTTCGATGATGAAGTACGGCGCCCGCACGTTGACCGCGAACAGGTGGTCGAACGCGGCTCGCGTGGTGACGCCGATCGGGCCGGCGGGTGGCGCCGCCGCGTTGTTGACGAGGATGTCGAGCGGACGCCCGGCCAGATGCTCCTCGATGCCCGCGAAGAGCGTGTCCACGTCGCCGTCGACGCCCAGTTCCGCGCCGACGGGGTACGCGGTGCCGCCGGCCCGTGCGATCCGGTCGACCGTCTCCGTCGCGCCGCCCGCGCCGGTGCCGTGGTGGGCGATGACTACCGCGCCCCGCGCCGCCAGCCGGACCGCGATGGCCTGCCCGATGCCGCGCGAGGCGCCCGTGACGAGCGCCGTCCTGCCGATCAGATCGTTCATGATGTGAGCTACTCCCAAACTGTTAGTCACTACCAGCCTGATAGTGTCTACCAGATGGACGGGCGGCACTCCACACTGCGGGAGCAACGACGGGCCGAGACGCAGCGCATGATCCAGGCACATGCGGTGCGGTTGTTCGTCGAGC
Organism: Micromonospora sp. WMMD975; assembly: GCF_029581215.1. Taxonomy (NCBI): domain Bacteria; kingdom Bacillati; phylum Actinomycetota; class Actinomycetes; order Micromonosporales; family Micromonosporaceae; genus Micromonospora; species Micromonospora sp. WMMD975. The sequence goes on along the minus strand of NZ_CP120739.1, from coordinate 1,945,234 downwards.
GCGGGTATGACGGCACGACCGTGAACGACGTCGCCGAGGCGGCGGGCGTGTCACCGATGACGGTCTACCGGCACTTCCCGACGAAGGAGGATCTCGTGCTGCTCGACCAGAACGGTCCGCTTGTCGCCGAGCGGATCGCCGCGACGCCGGCCGGGCAACCACTGGTGCGCCGCATCGGCGCCGCGCTCGTCGACTCGGCACGCACGCTGACCGAGGGTGACGACAGGTTCCTGCTGGCCCGCCTGCGGCTGATGATCTCGACGCCCGCCCTGCGCGCCCGGCACCTGGACAACCACCACCTGCTGCAACAGGCCATCGTGAACGGCCTCGGGGGCGAGGGCGACGGCCCGGAGGCGGCCTTCCACGCGGCGGCGGCGGCCAGCGCCTGCCTGGCCGCCATGCACACCGCGCTGGTCCGGTGGGCGGAGGATGACGGCCGCGACGACCTGGGCGACCTGATCACGCAGGCGTTCGCGGCGGCCTTCGGCGACCAGGCCGAGGCTCCAGGTCAAAGCGGCGCGGCAGCCGGATCGCGGCGCCGCCGAGCGACCGGAGGGACGCCGGCACACCCGTGAGCGACGGGACCGCGACGGGCCCGGCATGAGCGGAGCGCGACGGTAGACCGCCGGTGTTGGTGGGAGCCCGCTCGGCTCAGGACGTCGCCGCCCGCGGGCCGTACCGTTCGGCCGCGCGCGCCTTCGCCTTCGCGGCCTCCACCTCACGGTCCCGGGACGGCGCCTTCGTCACGAGCTGGTCCAGCAGCGTCCGGGTGGCCGCGGTGACCGCGCGGACCGCCTCGTCGAACGCCTCCTCGTTGGCCGTGGACGGCCGGGTCGCGCCGCTGACCTTGCGCACATATTGCAGGGCGGCGGCTTCGATCTCGTCGTCGGTGGCGGGCGGCTCGAAGTTGTGGAGCACGCGAATGTTGCGGCACATGCCCCCACCATGCCACCCGGGTCCGACACCCGCACCGACCGGCGCGTCGAACGGCCGCCGCGGTTGCTTGATCGACTCCAGGTCGCCGAAGTGGCGGGGTCAGGCATGCCAGGACACCGCCACCTCGGCGAGGTGGAGTGGATCAAGCAACCGCTGACCCACCCCGGGACGAGTCCGGCCGGGACGGCACGGCGGTGGCGGCGAGGCGCTTCTCCCGCTCCTGGGCGCCGATCAGGTCGTCGGGCAGGGAGTCCTCGACCTCCAGGTCGAAGCGGCGCAGCAACCGGATCGCGAAGCCGCCGAGCGTCACCAGGATCAGGATCACCCCGAAGCAGACGTACGCGAAGCCGATGCCGCGGCCCGGACCGGTGCCGATCACCTCGCCCACGGTGCCGGCGAGCGTGCCGTCCGGGGCGAGCATCGGCTCGAACAGGGCGGTGGCGGCCGGCGCGAGCACCGCGAACCCGATCGGCAGGGTGGACCAGGAGATGGTCTGGTTCAGGCTGAACACCCGGCCGTGGAAGCGCTGCGGCACCTTCACCTGCACGATCGTCGCGTAGATCGACTGTGCGGTGGTCATCGCCATGGCCAGCCAACAGAAACCGACGCAGATCATCGCGACTGACGCGTCCAGGCCGATCAGCACGCAACCGGTCGCGGTGCCGAGGTTGCCGATCAGCACGCCGATCATGCGACGCCGGCGCGGCCCGCCCCAGAGCGCCATCAGCACGCCGCCGAGCACCGCGCCCACCGCCTCGGCCAGCGCGACCTGGGCCACCTGGGTCGGGCTCCCGAACGACAGCACCAGCGGGGCGGTGAGCACCAGCGCCGGCGCGAGGAAGATGTTGCCCAGCGCGAAGTAGCCGAGCATCAGTCGGAACCCGCGGTGCCGCCAAGAGTAGCGCATGCCGTTGGCGATGGCCACCAGCAGCCGTTCCCGGGGCCGCCAACCGAGCAGGTCGGGGAAGCGGACCACGGCCAGGGTGAGCACCGCGACGAGGTAGCTGGCCACGTCGATGACCAGGATGCCCTTGAGGTCGATCGCGGCGAGCAGGCCGGCGGCGAAGACCGGCATGAGCAGCGTGGCCACGCCGGTGGAGAGCTGGGTGATGCCCATGGCGTGGCCGAGGTAGCGCTTCGGCACCAGCTGGGGCACCGCCGACTGGAACGCGATCCGCTGGAACGACCCGGCCACCGAGCTGAACGCCACCAGCAGGTAGATGTGCCAGAGCACCAGGTTGTCGGTCCACAGCAGGGCGGCCAGCACCAGTTGGACCGAGCCGGCGACGCAACTGGCGAGCATCATGATCCGACGCCTGCTGACCCGGTCGACCAGAGCGCCTGCCACCGGCAGCATGAGCACGCCGCAGATCAGCGCGAGCGCCCAGAGCAGGCCGAGGTCGGCCACCGAGCCGGTCCGGTTGAACAGCCAGATCGGCAGCGCGAACGCGGTGAGCGCGGAGCCGGTGCTGGAGACGAGCTGCCCGACCGTGACGGCCAGGAACCGGCCCATGCTCGGCTTCACCGTGGCGACGGGTGGCCCGTCCGCGCCGACCCGCAGCGTGTCCTGCACTGCCCAGCCGGCGTCCTCGCCCCGGGCCTGCGGGGCGAGCGCGGTGACGTCACCGGCCACCACCGCGGGGTGTACCCGGGTGACGATCTCGGCCAGCTCCACGGCCCGGTACTTGAGGAAGAAGTGCCCGGCCTGGTCGAGCACGACCAGCCCGAGCGTGTCGCTGAGGAACTGCCACTCGGCGTACCGCTCGCGGTGGTAGTCGGTGACCGGGTCCTCGGAGCCGACCACCGAGATGATCGGGGCGCGCAGCTTCGTCGCCTGCCGGTCGAGCAGGCGGGTGAAGTACTCCTCCGAGGCGCGGGAGTCGGCCCGCATGTTGCTGATGATCCGGTCGGCCTGCTCCGGGTCCAGCTCGTCGGTGTCCACGCCCATCGACTTGAGCCAGCTCGCGTAGTGCTTGTTGCTGCGCAGCTGCTCCAGCCGGTTGCGGGTGGCCGCGAAGAGGCCCTTCGGGCGGGCGAACGGGAACATCGCGCCGATGTAGACGGCGTCCAGGTCCCGGCCGGCCGCCTCGACCTTCCGGGCCACCTCGGTGACGATGGCGCTGCCCACGCCGCAGTGGCCGTAGAGCGCGACCGGGCCCTCGACGCGCTCCATGATCTCGTCGGCGACCCGGGTGGTGAGCTCGTCGAACGGCAGCGCGTCCTCGCTGAGGCCGACGTCGTGGCCGGGGATGGCGAGCGACCACAGCGCGTGCCCGGCCGGGAGCGCGTCGGCGAGCGGCTGGTAGACGATGGCGCTGCCGCCGCCGTACGGGACGCAGACGTAGGTGAGCACCCGCTGGGCGGCGGGGATCGGCCCGGTCAGCTCGTAGAGCAGGCGGCGCGGCCCCTCCTGGGCGGCGTCGCCGGCGACGAACGCGGCCAGCTCGCGGATGGTGCGCTGCTGGAACAGGTCCATCACGCCGACCGCCCGGCCGCCCAGGTCCGCCTTGCGGATCCGCGCCACCACCTGGGTGGCGAGCATGGAGTGCCCGCCCAGGTCGAAGAAGTCGTCGTCGATGCCGAGCGTGTCGACGCCGAGCACCTCCGACCAGATCACCGCGAGCGCGCGTTCGGTGTCGTCGCGCGGCGCGACGAGCGCCACCGACGCCTCGCGGGTGACCACGGGGGCGGGCAGCGCCCTACGGTCGAGCTTGCCGTTGGGGGTCAGCGGCAACACGTCGAGCGTGACGAACGCCGCCGGCACCATGTATTCCGGCAGCGTGTCCTTCAGCGCCGCCTTCAGCGCGGCGTGCTCGGCCGGCCCGACCAGGTACGCGGTGAGCCGCTTGTCTCCCGGGCTGTCCTCGCGGACGATCACCGCGGCCTCGGTCACGCCGGGCTGCTCGCGCAGCGCGCTCTCGATCTCGCCCAGCTCGATGCGCAGGCCGCGCAGCTTCACCTGGTGGTCGATCCGGCCGAGGAACTCGAGCACCCCGGCGCCGTCCGGGCCGACCACCCAGCGGGCCAGGTCCCCGGTGCGGTAGAGGCGGGCGCCCGGCTCGGCCGCGTACGGGTCGGGGACGAACTTCTCGGCGGTCAGCGCCGGCCGACGGTGGTAGCCGCGGGCCAACCCGACACCGCCGATGTGCAGCTCACCGGCGACCCCGACCGGGCAGCGGGCGCCGGACGGGTCGAGCACGTGCAGCCGCAGGTTGGCGATCGGCGCGCCGATCGGCACCGCGCTCACCTCGGCCAGCCGCGCCGGCTCGCACTCCCACGCGGTGACGTCGATGGCCGCCTCGGTCGGGCCGTAGAGGTTGTGCAGGCCGCACCGGGGCAGCCGGGCGGTGAAGTCGACCGCCGTGGCCGGCGGCAGTTCCTCGCCGGAGCAGATCACCCGGCGCAGCGCGGTGGCCGCCTCGACGCCGTCCTCGGCCAGGAAGACGGTGAGCATCGACGGGACGAAGTGGGCGGTGGTGATCCGCTCGGACACCAGCAGGTCACGCAGGTAGCCGGCGTCCTTGTGCCCGCCCGGGGTGGCGAGCACCAGGCGGGCGCCGGTGCGCAGCGGCCAGAAGAACTCCCAGACCGAGACGTCGAAGCTGGCCGGGGTCTTCTGGAGCACCGCGTCGTCGGCGCCGAGGCCGTACGTCTTCTGCATCCAGTCGAGCCGGTTGACGATGCCCCGGTGGGTGTTCGGCACGCCCTTGGGTCGGCCGGTGGACCCGGAGGTGTAGATGACGTACGCCAGGTGCTCCGGTCCGGCGACCGGCGCCGGGTCGGTGGCCGGTTGGTCGGCCCAGACCGCCGGGTCGTCCAGGTCCAGCACGGTGGCGTCGGTGGCCGGCAGCACGTCGCGCAGGCGCCGCTGGGTCAGCACCACTGGCGCGTCCGCGTCGGTGACCATGAAGGCCAGCCGGTCGGCCGGGTACTCCGGATCCAGCGGCAGGTAGGCGCCACCGGCCTTGAGCACGCCGAGCAGGCCAGCGACCAGCTCGACCGAGCGTTCCGCGCACACCCCCACGAGCGTCTCCGGGCCGACGCCGGCCGCGCGCAGCCGGTGCGCGATCCGGTTGGCGTCCGCGTTGAGCTGCGCGTACGTGCGGCTGTGCCCGTCGATGGTGACGGCGACGGCGTCCGGGGTGGCGGCGGCACGCTCCTCGAACGGGGCGTGCAGCGTCTGCGCGCGCGGGAAGTCCGCCGCGGTGTCGTTCCAGCGGGCCAGCAGCGCCCGCTCGGCGTCCGGCAGCAGCGGCAGCCGGGAGACCGGGGTGTGCGGCGCGGCGACGACCGCGTCCAGCAGGGTGGTCCACCGCTGCGCCATCCGCTCGACGGTGGCCCGGTCGAACAGGTCGGTGTTGAAGACGAGCTTGCCCCAGAGCCCGTCGACGGTCTCCACCGCGTGCAGCTCGAAGTCGAACCGGGTCGCCCTCAGCTCCATCGGGGTCCACGCGAAGGTGACCTCGTCGGCGTCGGACACGGCGCGGAACCGGCCCATCTCGTAGTTCTGGAGCACGAACATGGTCTGGAACACCGGTGAGCGACTGACGTCGCGCGGCAGTCCCAGCTCGTGCACCACCTTCGCGAACGGCACCTCGGCGTGCTCGAAGCCGTCCAGCACGGTGCGCCGGGTGCTGGCCAGCAGCTCGGTGAAGGTCGGGTCGCCCGCCAGGTCCGCGCGCAGCGGCAGCATGTTGACGAACATGCCGACGACGTCCTCCAGCTCCGGCGCGGCGCGGCCGGCGACCGACGCCCCGACGGCGAAGTCGTCCTGCCCGGCGTGCCGGGCCAGCAGCACCTGGTACGCCGCCAGCAGCGTCATGAACAGCGTGCCACCGCTGCCCCGGGTGAGCGCGTGCAACGCCTCGGTGGCCGCCGGGTCGAGCTGGAACTCGACGAAGTCACCCCGGTAGGTCTGGGTGGCCGGGCGGGGCCGGTCCAGCGGTAGGTCCAGCGGCGTGATGCCGGCGAGGCGCTGCTTCCAGTGGTCCACGTGCGACCGGGCCCGCTCCCCGTCCAGCTCCCGCGCCTCCCAGACGGCGAAGTCGCCGTACTGGATCGGCAGGGCCGGCGGCTCGCCGCCGCGGTAGAGCGTGATCAGGTCGCGCAGCAGCACGTCCACCGACCAGCCGTCGCCGACGATGTGGTGCTGCCCGAGGAAGAGCACGTGGTCCACGGCGGACAGGCGGATCAGCAGGGCCCGCAGCAGCGGCCCGTGCGCCAGGTCGAACGGCTCGGCCGCCGCCGCGTCGACCAGGGCCTGCGCGGCGGCCTCGTCGGCCGCCTCCACCACGGTCAGCGGGACGTCCGGCGTCTCGGCGATCACCACGGTCGGTCGGCCGTCGGCGTCGGCCGGGAAGCGGGCGCGCTGCGACTCGTGCCGGGCGCCGAGCGCGGCCAGGGCCGCGCGCAGCGCGCCGACGTCGAGCGGTCCGCGCACCCGCAGCGGCACCGCGATGTGGTACGCGGCCTCGCCCGGCGCGAGCTGGTCCATGAACCAGACCCGCTCCTGGGCGTACGACAGCGGCACCGGCGCGCCGTCCGGCCGGGGGGTGATCCGGGCCGCGGGCGCGGCGCCGTGGCGGGCGCGTAGCCGGCGGGCGACGAGCGCCTGCCGGGCCGCCTCGCGGGCCGGATCCTTCAGGTCGGTCATGAGTGGGTGTCCTCTTCCGCCGCGAGCAGCGCGGCGACCTCGGTGTCGGAGAGCCCGTCGAGTTCGGCGGCGATCAGCGCTTCGATCTGGGCGGCGAGGTTCGCCACCACGGGGCTGCCGAACAGCGCCCGCATGGGCAGCTCGACGTCCACCTCGGCCCGGATCCGGGCCATCGCCCGCATGCCGCGCAGCGAGTTGCCGCCGAGGGCGAAGAAGTCGTCGAGCGCGCCGACCTTCTCCACCTGGAGGATGTCCGCGTACACCTCGGCGACCAGGGCCTCGGCCTCGGTGCGCGGCGCGACGTAGCTGTCCCGCGTCGACTCGCCGGCCGCCGGGGCGGGCAGCGCGGCCCGGTCCAGTTTGCCGTTGGGGGTCAGCGGCAGCGCGTCGAGGCGGACCAGGGCGGCCGGCACCAGGTGCGCCGGCAGCTCCCGGGCCAGCTCGGCGCGGACCGAGTCCTCCCGGGCCGGCCCGACGACGTACCCGACGAGCGTCGGTTCGCCGCCGTCGGCGCGGACCGCCGCGGCGGCGGCCCGCACGTCCGGGTGGGCGAGCAGCGCGGCCTCGACCTCGCCCAGCTCGATCCGCATGCCGCGCACCTTGACCTGCTCGTCGCGGCGGCCCAGGTAGTCGAGCGTGCCGTCGGGACGCCGGCGGGCCAGGTCGCCGGTGGCGTACATCCGGGCGCCGGGCGGGCCGTACGGGCAGGGCAGGAACCGCCCGGCGGTCAGGCCGGGCCGGTCGTGGTAGCCGCGGGCGAGCTGAACGCCGGTGACGTACAGCTCGCCGACCACGCCCGGCGGCACCGGCTGGAGGGCGCCGTCGAGCAGCAGCGCACCGGTGTTCGGCGCGGGCGTGCCGATCGGCACCGGCCCCGGGGGCAGCGGCGCGCCGGGGGCGATCCGGGCCGTGACGCAGCCGACGGTGGCCTCGGTCGGGCCGTACTCGTTGGTCACCGCCACCTCGGGGTGCGCGGCCCGCCAGCCGGCGAGCTGCTCGCCGGTCAGCGCCTCGCCGCCGATCACCAGGTCGGCGGTGGGTGACAGGTCGGCGTCGAGCAGCGGCAGGTGGCTCGGGGTGACCTTGAGGAAGGACGGCCGGCCGCCGGCCCGGGCGTCCGTCGAGTCGATCGCGGCCAGCCGCACCGTGCCGCCGGCGGTGAGCGTGCCGAGCAGGCCGGTGACGGTGAGGTCGAACGACACCGGCGAGTGCAGCAGCGCCACCCCGGCCAGGCCCGGGTAGGCCGCCCGGGCCCAGGCCAGGTAGGCGGTCACCGCGCGGTGCTCCACCACCACGCCCTTGGGACGGCCGGTCGAGCCGGAGGTGTGCAGCACGTACGCCGGGTGCTCCGGGCGCAGCGGGGCGACCCGGTCGGCGTCGGTGAGGTCGTCGTCGGGCTGGTCCGCGCCGACCTCACCGTCGAGCACCAGCGCGTCGCCGGACGCCAGCGCGGCGGTGTCCGGCACGGCCACCACGAGCGTCGGGGTGGCGTCCGCCAGCAGGTAGGAGATCCGCGCGGCCGGGTAGGCGGGGTCCACCGGCACGTACGCGGCGCCGGACTTCAGCACCGCGAGCAGCGCCACCACCAGCTCGCAGGAGCGGGGCAGGACCAGCGCGACCCGGGTCTCCGGGCCGGCACCGCGGGCCACCAGCAGCCGGGCCAGCCGGTTCGCGGCGGTGTCCAGCTCGGCGTAGCTGAGCGTCGCCCCGTCGCAGACCAGCGCCGGGGCGTCCGGGGTGGCAGCGACCTGCCGCCGCACCTCGTCGACCACGGTGGTCACCGGCGTGTCCCGCGCGTCGCCGGTCGAGGCGTCGAGCGCCCGGTCCCGCTCGTCGTCGGTGAGCAGCGGCAGCGCGCCGACCGTCCGGTCCGGCCCGGCCACCGCGGCGTCGAGCAGCCGCACGTAGCGTCGCGCCACCGTCTCCGCGCTCGCCCGGTCGAACAGCGCGGTCCGGTAGACCAGGCGGCACTCGCCGGCGGTGATGTCGAAGGCCAGGTCGTCCTTGGTGGTGCCCAGCTCCGCTGGGTCGAGGCCGGAGTCCGGGATCCAGTTCAGCGCGGTCTGGAAGATCGGCTGCACCGACGGGTCCCGCTGCGGGGCCACCGCCTCGACGATCTTCTGGAACGGGGTGCCGCCGTGGTCCATGGCGTCGAGCAGGCCGTTGCGGACGCGGCCGAGCAGGTCGGCGAAGGTAGGGTCGCCGGAGACGTCGCAGCGCAGCGCCACCGGGTTGACGAACATGCCGATCAGCGGCGCCAGCTCGGGGTTGTCGCGGCCCGCGGTGGAGACGCCGACCACCACGTCCGTGTCGCCGGAGATCCGGGACAGCAGCGCCGCGAAACCCGCCAGCAGCACCATGTACGGCGTGGCCTGCGCGCCGACCGCCAGCGCGCCGACCCGGTCGAGCAGCCCGTCGGGCAGCGCGAAGCGCACCTCGTCGCCGGCGAACCCGAGCTGGGCCGGGCGGGGCCGGTCCAGCGGCAGTCCGGTGACCGGTGGCGCGCCGGCCAGGTGACCGGTCCAGAACGCGAGCTGCCGGTCCAGTTCGTCGCCGGCGAACTGCTGGCGCTGCCACACCGCGAAGTCGGCGTACTGGATGGGCAGTTCCGGCACGGCGGGCCCGGCCGCGCTGAACGCGGCCAGCTCGGCGTGGAACAGCACCGCCGAGTGGCTGTCGAAGACGGCGTGGTGCACCACGAAGAGCAACCGCCGGGTGTCGCCGAGGTCGACCAGGCGGGCACGCCACAGCGGCGGCGCGTCAAGCGGGATCGGGGTGCGGGCCAGCTCGGTCCGCAGCCGCTCGAAGGCGGCCGGCCGATCGCCGGCGGGCAGGTGGCTCAGGTCGGTGGTGGGCAGCGTGAGCGGCTCGTGGGCGCGTACCACCTGCACCAGCGCGCCGTCGTCGACCCGCAGGTGGGTGCGGAGCGCCTCGTGCCGGGCCACCACCCGGTCCAGCGCGGCGACGGCCGCCGCGGCGTCCGTCCCGGCCGGGACGGTCCACGGGACGGAGATGTTGAACACCGGCGAACCCGCGTCGAGCTGGTTGGCCATCCACACCCGTTCCTGGGCGTACGAGGCCGGGAACGTCCACTCCTGGCTCATGAGAGCCCCTCGCGCACCGAGCGTGGGCGCATGTCGGTCCAGACCTCGTCGACGTGGGCCAGGCACTCGTCGCGGCTGCCGGCGAAGCCGGTGTCGTGCCAGCCGGCGGGCAGGTCCCGGTCGGCCGACCAGATCGAGTACTGCTCCTCGTCGTTGCGGACGACCAGGAATCGGGGTTCGGCCATGTCAGTTCGCTCCAGCGGTGTCGGGGGTGTACGCCTCGGCCATCGCCACGGCGATCTTTCGCGGGCCGGTGAACGGCTCCCGGCCGTGCGCGGCGGTCATGTTGTCGACCACGAGCACGTCGTCGCGCTGGTAGTCGAAGCGGACCGTGGCCGCCCGGTAGGCGGCGCGCAGGTGGTCCATGACGTCGGCGGGGATCTCGCCGCCGTCGCCGTAGTAGGTGTTCGACGGCAGCCCGTCGGCGCCGAACATGGCCAGCAGTCCCTCCTGGTAGTCCGCCGGCAGCGTGCTGAGGTGGAAGAACGTGGCGTGGTTGAACCAGCGCGGGGTGTCCGACCCGGGCCGGTGGTGCACCACGTCGCGCACCGCGCGGGTCCGCAGGCCGTCCGCGCCGACCCACTCCACGGTGATGCCGTTCGCCGCCGCGTACGCCTCGACGTCGGTGCGGCTCTCGGTGTTGAACACCTCCTGCCAGCGGGTGCCGAAGTCGCCGTGGAAGTTGCGGACCAGCATCCAGCGACGCCTGACGAACTCCTCCCGCACCGCGGGGTCGATCAGCTCGTACACCCGGCGCACGTCGGCGAGCGGGGTGGCGCCGCGCGTCTGCGGCGGGGTGATGCAGTAGAAGAACAGCGTCAGCGGCCAGCGCGCCTGGTAGGAGTTCTCGTTGTGCAGGAAGATCTCCTCGTCCGGCGGGTAGTCGGTCGAGGTGTAGACCCGTCCGGAGATGGAGTGCCGGGGCGAGGAACGCTCGGTGTAGGTCAACGGCTCGCCGGCAAGCGCGCGCACGGCGGCGTCGAAGCCGTCCACGCCGCCGACGTCGAACCCGCGGAACAGCAGCCCGCCGTGGGCGACGAGGGTGTCCCGCAGCTCGGCGCGGCGGGCCGCGATGAGGTCGGTGAGCGCCCGACCGTCGTTCGCCACGACCACCGGGAGCGTGGCGGTTGTCTCGCTCATGATGCGGTGTCTCCTTGTCGGGTCGGGTCAGCCGCGGGGTAGCCGCGGGATGGCCGGGATCGCCGCCGGGGCGGCCGGTGGTTCGGCGGTCGCCTCGGCGCGCAACTCCTCGATCCGGGCGGCCAGGCCGGCCACGGTCGGGGTCTCGAAGAGGCTGCGCATCGGCAGCCGCACCCCGGTCGCCTTGCGCATCGCGGCGATGAGCTGCACGGCCACGAGCGAGTTGCCGCCGAGGGCGAAGAAGTCGTCGTCCACGCCGACGTCGGTGACGCCGAGGCCGTCGCGCCACACCTGGGCGATGGTGCGCTCCAGGTCGGTGCCGGGCGCGGCCGAGCCACCGGTGACGGCCGACGCGCCGGCCGGGGCGTCGGTCGCCCCGGCCAGGCTGTCCGTGGTGACCCGGGCGGCCCGGCGCCGGATGTCGGCCACGGCGCGGGTGGCGATCACCACCTGCGCGCCGAGGCCGGCGCCGAGGCTGCGGCGGAACGCCTCCGCGCCGTCGACCGGCCGGATGTCCTCGGTGGCCGGGGCCGGCTCGTCGGTCGCCGGGGTCTCGGCCAGCGTGCCGGCGACCGCGCCCTGGTCCACCCGGCGCAGCACGAAGTCGCTGATCGCGACGAGCTCCCGGCCGTGCGGGTCGCGCAGCGACAGGTCGGCGGCGACCACCTCGTCGGTGGCGGCGGACCGGTGCCGCAGGTGACTGTGGAACGTCTCCGGCAGCGTCCCGCGCACCACGATCCGGCCGTACGACAGCGGCAGGTAGGTGCCGGCGCCCTGACCGCGGCCGAACGCGGTGGCCACGTCGAGCAGCGCCGGGTGCAGCCCCCAGGCGGGCAGGTCGTCGCGCGCCGCGGCGGGCGCCTGCACCCGGGCCAGCTCCTCCCCCTCGCCCAGGTGGTGTTCGGCGAGCGCGGCCCAGCGCGGTCCGAACGTGAGCATGCTGGAGCGACCGCGCCCGAACGAGGCGTCGTCGTCCACCCGCCGCCCGGTCACGGCGACAGCGGCGGGTGGCGGCGCGGCCTCGGTGGTCCAGCCGGCCGTGCCCCGCACATGCGTGCGCGACCGGCCGGCGGCGAGGCTGGCCACGGTGAACTCCGTCCCGTCCTCGGCCGGGGCCAGCTCGACCCGGTACTGCGCGACGGCGCCGTCCGGGACGCCGAACGGCTCCAGGAACACCACGTCGCGCAGCTCCACCGCGGCGTCCGGCGCCGGCGCGGGCAGCGCAGCGACCACGGCGGCGCGCACCGACTCCAGGTGGGCGGTGCCCGGCACCACCGGCACGCCGCCGATCCGGTGCTCGTCGAGCACCCAGTGGGTCTCCGCCGAGACCAGGCCGTGCAGCACGGCGCCGTCCGGACCGGCGACCATGGTGGTCAGCACCGGGTGGACGACCGCGCTGGTCACGGTGTCCCGCCCGGCGGCCCGGAAGGCGGCCGGCGCGTCGGTCTCCACCGCCATGCCGACCTCCGCCCAGCCGCCCCAGTTCTGCGCCACCACCGGCGCGCGGAAACCGGCGCCGGAGCGCGCGAAGGCGTCCAGCACGTTGTTCGCGGCGCAGTAGTCGACCTGACCGAACCCGCCGATCACCGCCGTGACCGACGAACAGAGCACCACGAAGTCCAGCGGCAGGTCACCGAAGACCCGGGCCAGGGCGAGCGTGCCGGCGAGCTTCGGGGCGAGCACCCGCTCCGCCTCGGCCCGCTCCTTCACCTCGGCCATGCCGCCGCCGGGCAGGCCGGCGGCGTGCACGATGCCGTCCAACCCGCCGAAGCGGTGTTCCGCCTCGGCGCGGGCCCGGCGCAGGTCGTCCGGGTCGGTGACGTCGGCGGCGAGCACCAGCACCTCGGCGCCGGCGGCCTCCATCCGGCGGATCGCCGCGATGGCCCGGCCGGCCCGGTCGGCGCCACCGTGCACCGCCAGGTGCGCGTCCCAGTCGTCCCGCTCCGGCAGCCCGGAGCGGGCCAGCAGCACCAGCTTGGCGCGGGCCCGGACCGCGAAGTCCTCGGCCAGGGTGACGCCGATGCCGCCGAGACCGCCGGTGATCAGATAGCGGCCCTCCTCGCGCAGCACGCCCGGCTCGTCCTCGGGCCCCACGGTCACCTGCTCGTAGCCGCCCACCCAACGCCGGTCGCGGCGCAACGCCACCTCCGGGTGCTCCGGGTCGACCGGGCTGCGCAACTCCACCACGACGGCGGCCACCCCGCGCGCGGCCGGGTCGGCGTCGAGCAGCCGGACGGTGAGGCCGGGCAGCTCGACCGGGAGGACCCGGGCCAGCCCGGCGAGCGTGGCGTGCTCGGGGCGGACCACGTCGTCGCCGCGCACGTCGCCGATGCCGGCGGTGACCAGGTCGAGGCGGACACCCGCCTCGTCGGCGGTCAGGCCGGCGCCGGAGAGCGCCTGCACCAGGTGCAGCGCGCCGAAGAAGCCACGGTCCTGGGCGGCCCAGGCGGCGGTCACGTCGGTGCCGGCCGGCTCGCCGTCGAACGCGAACGCGTGCACGATCCGGCGGGGCAGGTCCGCGCCGAGCGCGGCGACGAGCGCGTCGGCGTCGGACCGGGAACCGGGGCGCAGCCGGTAGCCGCTCGCGGTGACGGTGAACGCGCCGCCGGCGCGTACCTCCACCGGGTCGTCGCCGGCGGCCCGCAACGCGGCGACGAGCGCCTCGCCGCGCGGACCGTCGGCAAGCACCAGGCAGCGGCCCAGCGGCTCGACCGTGCGGGCCGGCGCGACCTGCCGCCACACCGGCACGGCGAACCACTCCGGCAGCGGCCGGGGACCGGTCTCCGCCGGGGCCGCGGCCGTCTCCTCCACCGGGTCCGGCTCGACCCAGTAGCGGCGTCGCTCGAACGGGTACGTGGGCAGCGGCACCCGCCGCGCGTCGGGGTCGGCGGCGAGGTTCACCGCCGTGCCGGCGCACCAGAGCGCGCCGGCCGTGCCGAGCAGCGTGGCCAGGTCACCCGTCGACTCGCCGGGCCCGGGCAGGCTGCCCAGCGGGGTGAGCGCCCGCTGCGCCGCGCCCGCCCTGGCGACCTGCATCCGGGCCAGGTTGGCCAGCTGCCGGCCCGGGCCGCACTCGACGAGCGCCCAGGCGCCCTCGGCGAGCAGGGTGGCCACGCACGCGCCGAAGCGGACCGGCCGGCGCAGGTGCGCGGCCCAGTACGCCGGGTCGGTGGCCTGCGCGTCGGTGATCCAGGCGCCTGTCACGTTGGACACGAACGGCACCGCCGGCGGGCGCAGCGGCACGGTCGCCATCAGCGCGGTGAACTCGTCGAGGATCGGGTCCATCATCGGCGAGTGGAACGCGTGCGAGGTGCGCAGCAGCTTGGCCTTGTGCTTCCCGCCGAGGCTCTCCGCGAACGCCTCGACGAGCGCGGTCTCGCCGGCCACCACGCAGGTGCCGGGGCCGTTCACGGTCGCCACCGACAGGCCCGCGGGCAGCAGCTCGGCCACCGCCGACTCGTCCAGCGTGACGGCGAGCATCGACCCGGCCGGCAGGGCGTGCATGAGCCGGCCCCGGGCGGCCACCACCCGCAGCGCGTCCGGCAGGGCGATCACCCCGGCGAGCGTCGCGGCCACGTACTCGCCGATCGAGTGGCCGATCATCGCGGCCGGGGTGACGCCGGCGGCCCGCCACGCGGCGGCGAGCGCGTACTCGACGGTGAACAGGGCGGGCTGGGTCCAGCGGGTCTCGGTGAGCAGCGCCGCCGCGTCCGGGTCGCGGCCGAGGATCAGGTCCCGGACGTCCCGGCCCAGCTCGGGGCGGAGCAGCTCGGCGCACTCGTCCACGGCGGCGGCGTACGCCGGGTCCTCGGCGTACAGCTCGGCGCCCATCCCGGCGTACTGCGAGCCCTGGCCGCTGAACAGGAACCCCACCCGGGGTGCGGCGTCGGCGTCGCCCCGGTGCGTCCGGCGCCGCTCGCGCAGCGCGGCGGCGGCGTCCTGCGGGTCGCCGGCGACCACTGTCGCGCGGTGGGCGTACGCCTGACGGCCGACGCGCAGCGTGTGCGCGACGTCGGCGAGCGACCCGTCGCTGTCGCCGGCCAGGTGGTCGGCGAGCCGGCGCACGGCCTCGTCCAGCGCGGTGGGGGTCTTCGCCGACACCTGGAGCAGGTGCGCCGGGCGGACCCGCCGTTCGGCCCGGTACGCGGCCGGCGCCTCCTGGAGGACCACGTGGGCGTTGGTGCCGCCGATGCCGAACGAGCTGACCCCGGCGCGGCGCGGTTCGCCGTCGGTGTCCCATTTGGTGAGCGTGTTCGCCACGTAGAACGGGGTGTCGGCGAAGTCGATGGCCGGGTTCGGCGTCTCGTAGTTGATGGTCGGGGGGATCAGCCCGTGTTCCATCGCGAGCACCGTCTTGATCACGCTGACGATCCCGGAGGGCTGGCTGAGATGGCCGATGTTCGACTTCACCGAGCCGATGCCGCACCAGCCCCGGTCGTCGGTGTCCCGGGCGTAGACGGCGGAGAGCGCGGCGATCTCGATCGGGTCGCCGAGCGCGGTGCCGGTGCCGTGCGCCTCGACGTAGCTGATGCTGCGCGGGTCGATCCCGGCCAGCCCGACGGCCTGGGCGACCGCCTCGGTCTGCCCCTCGACGCTCGGCGCGGTGAAGCCGACCTTCCCGGCGCCGTCGTTGTTGATCGCGTTGCCGAGCACCACCGCGCGGATGGTGTCGCCGTCGGCGATCGCGTCGGAGAGTCGCTTGAGCAGGGTGACGCCGACGCCGCTGCCCCACACCGTGCCGTTGGCGTCGGCGTCGAACGGCCGGCACCGCCCGTCCGGCGAGGTGAAGCCGTCCATGCCGAGGTAGCCCACGTGCGGCAGCTCGATGTTGACGCCGCCGGCCAGGGCCATGTCGCACTCGCCGTTGCGCAGCGCCTCGCAGGCGAGGTGGAACGCGACCAGCGAGGTGGAGCAGGCGGTGTGCACGGTGAGGCTGGGGCCGCGCAGGTCCAGCCGGTAGGAGACGTTCGTGGCCACGTAGTTCGGCGAGGTGCCGGTGGCGATCGAGACCAGGCCGTGCGGGTTGCCGCCGACCCGCTTGTTGCGCAGCACGTGGCGGTGCAGGTAGGTGTTGCCGCCGGCCCCGGCGTAGACCCCCACCGCGCCGTCGTAGCGACCCGGGTCGTAACCGGCGTCCTGCAACGCGGTGTAACAGGTCTCCAGGAACAGCCGGTGCTGCGGGTCGGTGACCTCCGTCTCGCGCGCGGTCATCCCGAACAGGCCGGCGTCGAACTCGTCGTAGCCGTCGACGAGCGGGGCGCGGTTGACCCAGCCCGGGTCGTCGACCTCGTCCGGGCGGGCGCCCCGGGCGAGTTGCTCCTCGCGGGTCAGCTCGGTGGTCGACTCCACGCCGTCGACCAGGTTGCGCCAGAACTCGTCGACGTCGGCCGCGCCGGGCAGGCGGGCCGCCAATCCGACGATGGCGATGGGTTCGATGCCGTCGTCGGCGGCGGCGGCGGGAAAGTCGTTATGCATGGGAGGTCCTTCACTCGCACGGGGTTGCGGCATCACGGCTGCTGGGGTCGGCGGGGCGGCGGGGTACGGCGGGCGCGGCCCCGCCGGGCGGCGGCGCGCAACGCGGCGCGGGCCAGCTCCGGCCGGTCGGCGGCGCCGTCGAGGCTGGCGGCGAGCGCCCGCACCGTCGGGTGGCGGAACAGGTCGAGCATGGTGATCGAGCGGCCGGTGGCCTCGACGAGCCGGGCGTGCACCGCGGCGAGCGCCATCGAGTGGCCGCCGATGTCGAAGAAGTTGTCCGCGACGCCGACGGTGTCCCGGCCGAGGACGTCCCGCCAGATGCCGGCGATCAGCGCCTCGGTGCCGGTGAGCGTGTCCGGGCCGGCCGGCAGCGACGCCCGGGCCGGCTCGGCGGCGACGGTCATCGCGCCGAGCGCCGCCACCCGCACCGCCGGGCGGGGCAGCTCGGGCGCCACCTCGCCGGCCGGCGCGTCCGGGTCGGCGGCGAGCGCGCCGACCAGGGCGACCAGGTCGGCCAGGAGCGCGGCGATCCGGTCGGCGTCGAACAGGTCCGGGTTGTACACCACCTCGACGCCGGCCCGCCCGTCCCGGTGCACCACGTAGACGGTCAGGTCGAACGGCGACCCGGGTTTCGGCACCGGCACCGGCTCGGCGGTCAGGCCGGGCAGCGCCAGCCGGGGCGGGACGAAGTTGAGCACGTTGAACAGCACCTGCACCAGCGGCGCGCGGGAGGTGTCCCGGCCGACGCCGAGCGCCTCGACGATCCGTTCCAGCGGCGCGCCCGGATGGTCGGTGACCGCGCGCAGCTCGGCGGCGCACCGGTCGACCCGCTCGGCGAAGCTGCCGCCGGCGCGCACCCGCACCGGCACGGTGTCGATGAAGAAGCCGATCACCTCGTCGAACGCGGCCAGCCTCCGGTCGGCGACGACGGCGCCGAGCAGGTGGTCGTCGCCGCCGGTGAGCCGGCGCAGCAGCTCACCGAAGCCGGCCAGCAGCACCGCCGCGACCGTGGCGCCGCGCCTTGCGGCCAGGTCGCGGACCGCCCGGTCGGCCGCGGCGTCGAGCCGGACCGCGGCCTCCGCGCCGACGTACGTCTGCACGGCCGGGCGGGGCCGGTCGCGGGGCAGCTCCAGCACGGTCGGTGCGCCGGCCAGGTGCCCGGTCCACCAGGCCAGGTCCGCCTCGCCGCGACGCCTGTCGCGTTCCGCGCGCCACACCGCGTAGTCGGCGTACGTGGCGGGCAGCGGCGGGCGGCCCGGTGCCGGCCCACCGACCGCCCGGGCGTACGCGGTGGCCAGCTCGTCGTAGAGCACCGCCTCGGACCAGCCGTCGAAGACCGCGTGGTGCACGGTGATCGCGAGCACGTGTTCGGCGGCCGCGAGCCGGTAGACGGTGACCTGCCAGGCCGGTCCGGTGGCCAGGTCGAACCCGTGCCCGGCGCCGGCCGCGAGCATGCCGGCCAGTTCGGTGTCCGGGTCGGCGGCGGCGGTCAGGTCGACCACCGGCACCGCCACGTCTGTCGGTTCCTCCCGGACCGCGTACGGCACGCCGCCGGTCTGCGGGATGCGCCAGCGCAGCACGTCGTGCCGCTCGGCGACGGCGCGCAGCGCGACGCCGAGCGCGGCCACGTCGAGCGGCCCGCGCAGCCGGTGGGCGACCGCGATGTTGTAGGGCGCGCTGGACGCGGTGAGCTGGTCGGTGAACCACAGCCGCCGCTGCGGCGGGGACAGCGTGGGCGGGTTGCCGGTGGTCAGCCCGTCGCCGTCGGCCGGGTCGGCGGCGCGGACCCGGTCCACGAGCGCGGCGAACGTGCGGTCGGTGAACAGCACCCGGGTGTCGACCTGCCGGCCCAGCTCGGCGCGGAGCGCGGCGACCAGCCGCATCGCGGCGATCGAGTTGCCACCGGCGGCGAGGAAGTCGCTGTCCGGGGCGGGTGCGGCGCCGAGCAGCCGGGTCCACAGCCGCCGGACCGCGTCGCGCACCGGGTCGTCGCCGTCGGGCGTGTCGTCCACCGTGGCCGCGGTGGCGGCCAGCGCGCGCAGCGCCGGCCGGTCCAGCTTGCCGGTGGTCGGGCTCACCGGCAACGCCGCCAGCCGCACCGTCCGGGCCGGCAGCATCGCGGCGGTCAGCCGCTGCCGCGCGTACGCCCGCAGCGTGTCGTGGTCCGGGGCGCCGGCCGGGGTGAGGAACGCGACGAGCTCGGTGCCGGCCGGGCCGGGCACCGCCTCCACCACGGCCCGCTCGACGCCGGGGTGGGCGGCCAGCGCCGCCTCCACCTCGCCGGGTTCGATCCGCTGGCCGCGCACCTTGACCTGCCGGTCGGCCCGGCCGAGATAGACGAGCCGGCCGTCGGGCGCCTGCCGGACCAGGTCACCGGTGCGGTAGAGCCGTTCGCCCGGCGCGTCGCCGAACGGGTCCGGCACGAACCGCTCGGCGGTCAGGCCGGGCCGGTCGAGATAGCCGTCGGCCAGGCCCGGGCCGCCGATCAGCAGCTCACCGGTCTCCCCGGACGGCACCGGCCGCAGGTCGGCGTCGACCACGTACGCGCGGTGGTTGGGCAGCGGCCGGCCGATCGGCACCGGATCGGCGTCGGCCGGGGTGAGGTCGCCGCTGACCGCCAGCACGGTGGTCTCGGTCGGGCCGTAGGCGTTGACGAACCGCCGGCCCGGCGCCCAGCGGGCGACCAGCTCGGCCGGGACCGCCTCGCCGCCGCAGAGCAGCACCCGCCACGACGGCGTGGTGGCCGGGTCGAGCAGCGCGAGCATGGTGGGGGTGACGAACCCCCAGGTCACGTCGTGCGCGGCGAGGAACCGGGCCAGCCGCGCCGGGTCGGCCCGGTCGTCGGCGCCGAGCAGCTGCACCGCGCCGCCGAGGGTCAGCGGCACGAACAGGTCCATGGTGGCCGCGTCGAAGCCGAGCGAGGCGATGCCGAGGCTGCGCATCGAGGCGTCGGCGCCGGTCAGCGCGGACACCCCGGTGACGAACTCGACCACGTTGCGGTGGGTGGTGAGCACACCCTTGGGGCGGCCGGTGGAGCCGGAGGTGAACAGCACGTACGCCGGGTCGCCGGGGCGGGCCGGGCACGGCGCCAGCGGCGCGGGGCCGGTCCGGTCGAGCGTCCGCACGCCCGGTTCGTCGCCGAACTCGGCCGCCGCCGCGTCGCCGGCCACCACCCGCACCCCGGCGTCCCGGGCGATCTCGCGCAGCCGGGTCCGCGGGCCGCCCGGCTCCAGTGGCACGTACGCGGCGCCGGCCAGCAGCACGCCGACCACGGTGACCACCAGGTCCGGGGTACGCGCGCCGCAGACGCCGACCCGGTCGCCCCGGCCGACGCCGTGTGCGCGCAGCGCGGCGGCGACCCCGGCCGCCCGCTCGACGAGTTCCCGGTAGGTGAGCCGGTGGTCCCACTGGCGCACCGCCACCGCGTCCGGCGCGAGGGCGGCCCGGGCGGTGATCAGGTCGGCGAGGGTCGCGTCCGGCCAGGGCAGGTCGTCCCCGATGACGGCGGCGGTGGCGGGCAGGACGTCGGTCACCGGTGTGCTCCCAGGTGCTCGGCCGGGTCGGTGATGTGCAGGCGCAGCTCGCTGAAGTAGCGACGGCCGGCGCCGTCGGGCACCCAGGCGTGCTCCGGGCCGGGCAGCATCTCGCTGACCGTGAGCGGGACGCCGTCGCCCCCGGTGCCGCGGGCGGCCCGCACCAGGGCGCAGAGCATGGTGGCGAACCCCGGTGCGGCCAGGTCCACGAAGCAGGGTTTGGTCTCGGTGCCGAGCTTGACGTAGACCCGTTCGGGCAGGCCGAGCCGGCGGCGCCAGGCCCGGACGGCGAGGAACCGGTTCCGCTCGCCGGTGACGGTGGCCAGGCCACTCTCGCCGACCGTGGTGCGCCAGGTCTGCCGGGCCACCACGAGGCGGTCCACCGTGATCCGGGGCGTGTGGGGCGCGGCGGCGACCAGCTTGAAGCCGTCCACCGCGTGCGCGCTGAGCACCGGGGCGAAGATCTCGGCGAGCGGCCAGCGCTGCCCGTCGGAGGCGGTGGCGACCAGGTCGCCGTCGACCGCGTCCACGGTGAGGTCCACCGTGGGCAGCACCCGGGCCGGGTCCGCGCCCGGCGCGTCCTGGAAGGCCAGTTGCCGGTCGGTCGGGCCGGCCAGCGACTCGGCGGTGCGGCTGGTGCGGCGCGGCCAGTCGGCCGGGAAGAGCAGCCGGACCCGCCGTTCGCCCAGGTCCGCGGCGAGCGCGTCACGCAACCGTTCGACGTCCGGGTGCGACGGGGTGAAGACCGCGCAGTCGAACGAGGACCAGGCGGCGTGCAGCTCACCGAGCACCACGGTGTAGTCGCCGCGACCAAGCGCCGCCGCGTCGGTGGCGCAGATCTGCAGGTCGGGGCTGTGCATCGCGGCGTTGGACCAGGTCGGCCGGGAGCCGGGGAAGACCACGTCGATCCGGTCGGCCAGGTCGGCCGCGCGCACCCGGATCTCGGTCGTCCCGGCGGGGAGCGTGTCCAGGCCGAACAGCCCGGCCCAGCGGGCGGCGAAGTCGGCCGCGACGGCGTCCACCGGCCGTTCGCCGTCGCCCCAGAACATGCCCTGGGCGAGGAACCACAGGTCGGCCAGCGCCACCGGCCCGCCGGACTCGGCCCGCAACTCGTCGTGCAGGCCGCGCAGGACCTCCAGGTACGCGTCGGCGAGCGCACCGGCGAGCCAGCGGGCGGCGCGCAGCAGCACGTCGAGCGGGGCGGCCAGCTCGGCCAGCAGCGGGCTGCCGAAGACCACGTCCAGGTCCCGGGCGGTGTCCTCGTAGCAGATGGTGCGGCCGGCGTACATCTGGCCGGGACGGCGCGCGGCCGGCACGCCGGCCAGCTCGGTGAACGTGGCGTCGAGGTGGTCCAGCGCGGCGCGCAGCGGCTCCGGATCGTCGGCCGCCGCGGCCACCGCGTCGCGGGCGGCCCGCAGCCGGTCGAGGCCGGACCGGGCGGCGGCGCGGGCCGGTTCGTCGCCGATCGCGGCGATCCGCTCGGCCAGCACCCGTTCGGCGTCCGGGCTCACCGGCAGCGCCGCGTCCCAGGTGAGCAGCTCCCGCTCCACCAGCCGGTCGAGCAGCGTGTAGCCGTCCTCGGGCCGGCGCAGCCCGATCGCCGGGTCGGCGACCAGGTCGACGGCGGCACGGCGGCCGTCGGCGGCACGCAGCAACGCGGCCTCGACCGGGGTCACGGTCAGCGGCGGACGGCCGGGCCGGAGCACGGTCCGGTCCCGGACCGCCAGGTGGGGCCGCAGCATCGGCGGCCACCAGCGGCGGACCGCCACATCCGCGCCGATCCGGTCGGCGTACGCGGCCAGGGCCCAGGACTCGAACCACACCCAGCGCCGTCGGGTGAGCCGGTCGCCGGGGTCGACCCGGGCGACCTCGGTCCGGTCGGGGTCGAGGGTGACCCAGCAGCTGGGGCCGAAGAAGCCGATCGTCTCGTTCTTACCGCAGTACCGCTGCCAGTACTTGAGCAGCGCCCGCTCCCGGTCCCGCCGCCGCACGTTGCGGCGCGTGTCGGCGCCGCCGCGCGCCAGCCCGTCCAGCGCGATCAGGGCGCCCCGGTTCTGCCAGGTCACCGCCGCACGCACCAGCGGATCGGCGGCCAGCGCGTTGAGCCGCTCGGCGCCGGCGCGGACCGCCTCGTCGAACTCCTTGTCGAACCGGTCCGCGCCGGCGCCGGTGTCGAGCAGCTCGTCGGCGGCGGCGGCGGCCCGGGGCGCGGTCAGCAGCTCCAGCCCGTCGGCGGGGAAGCCGGTGGTCCGCAGCATCGCGTCGCGCCACACCGACCACCCGGTGTCGCCGAGGGGAACCCGGTGCGCACCGCAGGCGGTCCCGCGGCCGGCGGCGCGCACCGGGTCCGGACCCGCGACCGGTGCACCGGCGCGGGGGTCGGAGGTGCCGGGCACGGCGGTCAGGTCGGCCCGGATCAGCGCGGCCAGCTCGGCGAGCCGGTCGTGCAGGAAGAAGTGCCCGCCGGGCAGGTCGTGCAGGGTGAACCCGGCCGCGGTGTGCTCGGCCCAGGCGACGTTCTGCTCCCGGGTGACCGCCCGGTCCCGGTCGCCGGCGAACGCGACGATCGGCACCGGCAGCGGCTCACCGTGGACGTAGCGATAGTCGTCGACCCGGCCGAAGTCGGCCCGCAGCAGCGGCAGCAGCAGGTCCACCAGCTCCGGGTGGTCGAGCAGCTCGGCGGAGAGCCCGCCACCGTCGCGCAGGCGGTGCAGCAGCTCGTCGTCGTCGGCGCGGGACAGCCCGTCGAAGAGGCCCGGCCCGACGACGTGCGGGGCGCGGGCACCGCCGACGTAGAGCCGCAGCGGCAGCGGGCGACCGGTACGGCGCAGTTCGCGGACCACCTCGAAGCCGAGCCGGCCGCCCATCGAGTGGCCGTAGATCGCGTACGGGCGGGCGGCGCGGGCGGCGATGGCGTCGGCCACCTCGGCGACGGTGAAGCGCGGATCCTCCATGATCCGGTTCTCCCGGCCGGGTAGCTGCACCGGCAGCACCTCGACGCCCGGACCGAACGCGGCCGGCCAGTGCCGGAACGCGCTGGCGCCCGCGCCCGCGTAGGGCAGGCAGAACAGCCGTACCGGCGCCTCGGGTCGGCTGCCGGCGGAGACGAACCAGTTCACCGTGGGCCTCTCTGCACGGGGTCGATCCAGTGCCGGCGGCGCTGGAACGGGTAGGTGGGCAGGCCGGTACGCCGCACGGCGCCCTCCGGGTGCAGGGCGGCCCAGTCGACGTCGCGCCCGGCCACCCAGTCGGCGGCCAGCTCGCGCAGCGCCCCGCCGTCCCCGGCGATCCGGGCGTCGGTGTCGAGCAGCACGTCCAGCGCGGCCAGCGCGGCGGGCCGGGAGGCGACGACGACCGCGGCCCGGTGGGTGAACGGTCGCCGGCCCAGCGCAAGCGTGGCGGCCACCTCGGGCAACGGCGGCGCGGCCCCGGCCAGGTGGCCGCGCAGCCGGGCCAGCGCGGCCCGCAACGCCGCCGGGGTACGCGCCGAGACCGGCAGCAGCCACGGCCCGTCGCCGGACGGGTCGCCCGGGTCGACCGGCGGTGGCTGCTCCACCACCACGTGGGCGTTGGTGCCGCCCAGGCCGAACGCGCTCACCCCGGCCACCCGGCGGGCGCCGTCGGGCCAGTCCCGCGCCTTGGTCGGCACGTAGAACGGGCCGGCGGCCAGGTCGATCTCCGGGTGCGGGCGGGTGAAGTGCAGGTTCGGCGGGATCACGCCGTGTCGGACGGCGAGCACCGCCTTGATCAGCCCGGCGATGCCGGCCGCCGCGTCGAGGTGGCCGATGTTCGTCTTCACCGAGCCCAGCGCGCAGGTGCCCGGGGGCGCGGCGCCGGCGTACACCTCGTGCAGCGCGGCCACCTCGATGGCGTCGCCGAGGGGGGTGCCACTGCCGTGCGCCTCGACGAGACGGACCTCGCCCGGGTCGACCTCGGCGGTGGCGAGCGCGTTCGCCACGGCGGCGGCCTGCCCGGCGGGGCCGGGCACGGCGAAGCCGGCCCGGTCCGGACCGTCGTTGGTGACCGCCCAGCCGGGCAGGATGGCGTAGATCCGGTCGCCGTCGGCTTGGGCGTCGGCGAGCCGGCGCAACGCGACCACGCCCGCGCCGGAGCCGAACCCGGAGCCGTCGGCGGCGGCGTCGAAGGCCCGGCACCGGCCGTCGGGCGAGGCGAGCCCGCCGGGGGTGGCCCGGTGCCGGGGCCAGGTCACGGTGGCGCCGCCGGCCAGGGCGAGGTCGCACTGGTAGTCGGCGAGGCTCTGCGCGGCCAGGCAGACCGCGACGAGCGAGCTGGAGCAGGCGCTCTGCACCGCCACCGCCGGCCCGGTCAGGCCGAGCCGGTAGGCGACCTGCCCGGGCAGGTGGTCGGTGAACTGCCGGCCGAGCAGCCGCGCCTCCCAGTCGTCCGGGTCGACGTCGCCGACCACGGCCGGGTTGTCCATCAGGTGGAACAGGAAGTAGCGGTTGGCGGAGGTGGCGGCGTAGACGCCGACCGGCCCGGGGAAGCGTCGCGGGTCGTGCCCGGCGTCCTCCATCGCCTCCCACGCGGTCTCCAGGAAGAGCCGGTGCTGGGGGTCGGTGCGGGCGGCCTCGTCGGCGCCGAAGGCGAAGAACTCGGCGTCGAAGTCGGTCACCCCGTCGAGCCGGCCGCTGGCGCGGACGTGCCGGGGGTCGGCGCGCAGCTCCGGCCCGATGCCGAGCGCGGCCAACTCCTCGTCGGTGTGGTCGTGGACGGAGTCCACCCCGGTGCACAGGTTCCACCAGAACGTCGCCACGTCCGGCGCGCCCGGGAAACGGCCGGCGACCCCGACCACGGCGATCTCGTCGCCGGTGTGCGCGCGGGCCACGCCGACCGGCGCGGCGGGCGCGGGCAGCACCGGCACCCGGACCGCGTCGGGCGGGGCGTCGAGCAGCGCCGCCTGGGCCGCGACGGTGGGGTGGTCGAACAGGCGCAGCATCGGCAGGCGTACGCCGAACCGCTCGGCGATCCGCTGCTGCACCAGGCCCAGCAGCAGCGACTGCCCGCCCACGTCGAAGAAGCCGTCGGTGCGGCCGACCGCCGGGCGGCCGAGCACCGCGCACCAGATGTCGTGCACGGCGCGTTCGGTGTCGGTGACCGGCGCCGCGTCGGCGGGCACGTCGACGACCGGGTCGGGCAGCGCCCGTTCGTCGACCTTGCCGCTGACGGTGAGCGGGAACTCGTCGACCACGACCACCGCGCGGGGCACCGCGTGCTCGGGCAGGGCGGCGGCCAGCGCCGCGCGCAACGCGGTCGGATCGGGGCGGTCGCCGGCCGGTCGGACGTACGCCAGCAGCTCGCCGTCGCGGACGACGGCGCGGACGCCCGCCACGCCGGGCCGGGCGGCGAGCACGGTCTCGATCTCGGTCAGCTCGATCCGGTGCCCGCGCACCTTGACCTGCCGGTCGAGCCGGCCCAGGCAGACCAGCTCGCCGCCGGGCAGCCACCGGCCGAGGTCGCCGGTGCGGTACGTGGGCACGCCGTCGGCGTCCGTGCCGAAGCGGTCGCTGTCCTGGTTGAGGTAGCCGGGGGCGAGGTGTCGGCTGCGGACCACGATCTCCCCGGTGCCGGTGGCGAGGTCGAGCCGGTAGCCGGGTAACGCGGCGCCGACGGGCAGCGGCCCGGTCGCGGTCGGGTCCACCCCGGACAGGCTCAGCACGTGTCGGGCGGCGAACGTCATCTCGGTCGCCCCGTAGCCGTTGACCAGCCAGCAGTCCGGGGCGAACCGGTCCCGGCCGCGCGCCGCGTCGGCCCAGGTGGCCTGTTCCCCGCCGAGCAGCACGACCCGCACCGAGGGCAGCCGCCGCTCGCCGAGCGCGTCGAGCAGGAAGCGGTAGACGGTGGGGGTGCAGTGCAGCACGGTGGTCCGGTGCCGGTCGAGTTGCTCGACGGCGTACGCCAGGCCCTGCCGGCGCACGTCGACCGGGACGACCGCGGCGCCGGTGAGCAACGCCGGGTAGAGGTCGGGGATGGCGGCGTCGAAGCTGAACGAGGCGAGCAGGCTGAGCCGGTCGGCGGGGCCGACGGCGAGCGCGTCGATCTGGTTGTCGACGACGTGGGCCAGGTTGCGGTGGGTCTGCCCGACGGCCTTGGGCACGCCGGTGGAGCCGGAGGTGAACAGCACGTACGCGAGCGCGTCCGGGTCGACCGGGACGGGGCGCAGTGGGGCCGGCGGCACGTCGTCGAGCGGCACCACGGCACGTCCGCCGGCAAGCGTCCGGGCCAGCTCGCGGTGCTCGGCGGCGCAGGCCACGGCGGTCACGTCGGCGGCGTCGACCATCTGCCGCAGCCGCGCGACCGGGAAGCCCGGGTCCAGTGGCACGTACGCGCATCCGGCGGCGAGCGTGCCGAGCAACGCGGTGACTGTCGGCGCACCGTGCGCGGTGAGCAGCGCGATCCGGTCGCCGGGGCGGAAGCCGGCGGCGGCGAGCCGGGCCGCGTGCCCGCCGGCTGCCTCGGCCAGCTCGGCGTAACCGACCTCGTGGGTCTCGCCGAGAAGCGCCGGGCGGCCACCGTGGACCGCTGCGACCGCGCCGAAACGATTGATGATCGTCGTCTCTGCCATGTCAGGAGACGGACGGCTCTCCACCGACGGCGGGCACGCAGCATGGAATGAACGTGATCATTGATTCCCCCCCAGGACTTCACGTTGGAAGCAGAATATGGCCCGACCCCTCGACCGGAAGAGCATCGATGCGGGTCAAGCCGAAGGGGGGAAGGCCCCTGGCACCACGGGCGGAGGAATCCGTCCGATCATCCCTCTAGCGCGAAGACGATTTTCAGCGTAGGCACCTACTGGCGAGTTATTTTACGGTGAAAATACTTTCGGGCCGCGAAATCTTCACCTGGCGGCCCCGATGCCGGCAGCTCGACCCGGATCGCGGGGAGCCTGCTCAGACATCGTACGGCGGACGCGGAATCGGGTCCACCATCGCGTCGAACCCCTTGGGCAACTGCGCCACCAGATCCTGGAACTCGCCCACGGTGACCGTCTCGCGCAACGTCTCCAGCACCGCCCGGGTGCCCACCTGGGCGACCGCCGGATCCACCGCGGCCCGGTCGGCCACCCGGAAGAGGAAGTCCACCAGGGCGCCGGTCGCCCCGGCCGGTTCGGACGTCGTCAGGTAGCCGCCGACGTCGTCCGGGAGTTGGGCCGCCAGATCGGCCGACTCGTCGGCGGTGATCCGTTCGGCGAGGGTCTGCAACACCGCCCGGGAGATGGTGGCGGCCTGGTCGCCGGGAAGCTCCGCGCGGCGCGCCACCGCCTCGACGAACATGGGAAACCGCATGCCGCCCCTCCCCTCGTCGCCGGCCACCGACCCGCCGCCGCCCGCCGACCCCGGCGAGTACCCGCGCCCACCCCCACCAAACGACGTGGCTCAGCCCTCGGCGAGCGCGTCCAGCACCAGCGCCGCGGTCCAGCTGAACGCCGGTGAGCCGAGGCCGACGCCGGTGTCCGGGTGGAAGTACTCGTGGCAGCCGGCACGGTCGACCAGGTCGAGCAGGGACTCCCGCAGCCCGGCCGCCAGGTCGGCCCGGCGGTGGGTCCGCAGCCCCTGCCAGAGCAGCCAGCCGGTGTTCACCCAGCTCGGTCCGCGCCAGTACCGCAACGGATCGAAGTCCGGCGCGGTGCGGTCGTGCGTGGGCAGCGGCCGGGCCATCCGGGTGGCCAGGCCGAACCGGGGTGAGCACGCCTCGGCCAGCACCGCCCGCACCTGCCGTTCCGGCAGCTCGGGCAGGGCCAGCGGCATCAACCCGAGCACGGTACGCGCCGGCACGAGCCGGTCGGTGCGGACGTCGCGGGGGCGGAACGTGCCGGCGACCGGGTCCCACAGGCGGGTCACCAGCGCCTCGGTGATCCGGGCCGCCCGGTCGCGGTGCGGGCACGGGTCCGCGCCGACGACCGTCGCGATCCGGGCCAGCGCGTACTCGGCGACCCCGAGGGCGGCGTTGACGAGCGGGCACTCCACCAGGAACGGGTGCCGGCCGAGCAGGCGGTCGTCCCGGTAGCGGCCGGCGCGGTAGCTCTCCACCAGCGCGACGTACCGCGCGTAGTCCAGGTCGGTGGGTCGGTGCGCGGCGTCGGCGTACGCGGTGTCATGCCGGCGGTACACGCGCATCACCGACTCGTCGGCCGGCACCGCCCCCAGCGGGGCGTCCCAGGCCGGACTGTTGTCCAGGCCCGACTCCCACGGGTGCACGATCGCGGCCAGCCCGCCCCCGCCGACGTCCCGCCGCCCGGTCAGATAGCGCTGCTGGGCGACCAGCCGGGGATAGAGCCGCCGCAACGCCGCCACCGACGCCTCGGAGGGGGCGCGGCGGTGCACCAGCCACGCCGCCGGGGCGTGCACCGGCGGTTGGACGATGCCGGAGGTGGCCACCGCCGGTGCGCCGTCGACGCGGGCCGAGTCCCAGAACTCCGGCCCGGGAAAGTACGCGCCGACGCGCAACGCCGGGTTGAACACGATGTGCGGCACCCGACCGTCGGCCCACTGCGCGGCGAACAGCGTGCGCAGCTCGCGCCAGGCCCGGTCCGGGCGCACGTGGGCCAGCCCGACCGCGACGAACGCCGAGTCCCAGCTCCACTGGTGCGGATAGAGCGTGCGGGACGGGACGGTGTGGTCGTGTTCCCAGTTGGCGTCCAACGTGGCCAGCGCGAGCCGGCGCAGCCGGGCGTCGCGTTCCGCGCCGGCGCGTACCCCGGCGGCCAGGCTGCCGGTCAAGGGCGTCACGTCCTCCGTCACCAGGGTGCATGAAGGGGGTGCCGGATCCGATCGTACCCCAAAAATGGGCATATGTGATTAGACGGCTACTCCCGGCGCCGGTCGGGGTCGACGCGACCGCCCGCGACGACGGCGGGCGGGAGGTCCGACGGTTAACGTGAGCCCATGGCCAAGCCGACCCGCTGGGTGACCGACACCGAACCCGGCCACTCGCAGTGGTACGTCGACCGGTTCCGCCGCCTCGCCGCCGAAGGGGCGGACCTGGCCGGTGAGGCCCGGCTCATCGACGCGCTCGTGCCGCCCGGCGCCCGGATCCTGGACGCCGGCTGCGGCACCGGCCGGGTCGCCGCCGCGCTGGCCGCCCGAGGGCACACCGTGGTCGGGGTGGACGCCGACCCGACGCTCGTCGAGGCCGCCCACGCCGACCACCCCCGCCCCCGCTTCCTGGTCGCCGATCTGGCCGAGCTGGACCTGCCCGCGCACGGCGAGGCCGAGCCGTTCGACGCCGCCGTGGTGGCCGGCAACGTGATGGCCTTCGTCGCCCCCGGCACCGAACGGGACGTGCTCACCCGGATCGCCACGCACGTGCGCCCGGACGGCGTGGTGGTGGTCGGCTTCGGCACCGACCGCGGTTATCCGGTCGCCGGGCTGGACGCCGACGCGGTGGCCGCCGGGCTGCGCCCGGAGCACCGCTTCGCCACCTGGGACCTGCGGCCGTGGCGCGACGACGCCGGGTTCGTGGTCACCGTCCTGCGCCGCCCCGCCTGAGTCGCGGACCGGCCCGGATCACGGGCCGGGTGGGTCGCCGTCGTGCCTCACGGTCCGCGGTGAGTCGCGGCCGGTGGTCAGGCCGGAGCGGCGACCACGCGGGCGGCCTCCGGGTCGAGTGGGCTGCCCGCCGGCAGCAGGTCGACCAGGCCCGCCGGCAGCCGCACCGGACGCACCCCGGCGTAGCCGAGCATGCCCGGCACGTCCGCACCGGCGAGCGCGTACCGCCGGCCCAGGTCGGTGACCACGCACACCGCGCCGCCGGTGGCGCCCGGGGCCGCCACCGCCTCCACGAGCGCGCCGCGCCCCGGCTCCACCACGACCTGGTCGGCCAGCCCACCCCGCCCTCCCGAGGTACGCGCGACGGCAGCCAGGTCCGGCGCGGTCACCCCGAGCCGGATCTCGCGTACGCCCGCGTCGTCGCCGGCCCGTGCGCAGAGTGCGCCCGCCTCGGACGCGGCCAGCCGGGGCGGCACGGCCGGCGGCGCGGTCGGGCCGCCGGGTACCAGGTCGGGCAGCTTCGGCAGCGCGGCGAACCGGCCCAGCGTGATCGGCTCCGGCTCACCCTGCCCGGTGCGCGCCAGCAGCAGCGCGGCCTGCAACTCGGTGATACCGGCCAGCCCGTCGCGGGCGGCCACCGCGTACTGCCGGCCGCCGCCGGAGTTGCGCACCAGGTAGACGTCGCCCACCGTGGCCCCGGCGATCCCCCCGGAGGGTACGCCGAGGTCACCGACCGGCGGCGGGGCCAGGTCGACGCCGGCCGGGATCGTGTTGAGCAGCGCCGCCGCGACCGGCACGGCTCGCGCCCGGGTGGCGGCGAGCGCGGCGAGCACCCGGTCGGTGTCGCGAAGCAGGTAACGCCGGTCGTGCCAGAGCAGGTGCAGGCCGCCGTCCGGGTGACGGACCAGCAGGCCGCGGTCCCCGAGCGCCCGGCCGCCGGCCGCGTCCCGCCCGATCAGCAGCGCCGAGCGGGCCTGGTCCTGCCCCGCCTCCCCGGTCACCGACGAGCAGAGCGTCCAGCCGTCGCGGACCAGCCGGTCGGGCGCGGGCAGCGAGTCCGGGGCGTCGGCGATGCCGAGCGGCAGGCCGCGCGGCACCCCGTCGATGGCCCGGCGGGTGACGAGCACGGTCGTCGGCCGGTCCGCGCCGATGATCAGCAGCGCCGAGGCGTAGTTGAGCACCGGATGCAGCTTCTCGTCGCGGTAGACGAACCGGGCACCGGACTCCTTCTCCACGATCACCGCGCCGGTGTCCCGCCAGGAGCTGCCGCCGCCGGTGAACAGGCCGTACAGCGCCACCGCGCCGAGTGCGATCGCCGCGACCAGCACGCTGGCCAGGCCGGCGCCGGCCAGCCGGCGAAACGGCGACTGCGGGGGGTCGGTCTCCCGCATGACGAGCGCGGCGACCGCCCGCTGGACGGTGAACTGGTACGAGTGCAGCTGGTCCTGCCGCGACGCCATCGGGGTCCCTCCGCCGGGATCGTCGCCGCACAGAATAAGCACTCCGTCGATCCCCCAGCTACCCTGCGTGCCTCCGCTGACTCTCGTCCCCACGTCCGCCGACCCGCCCACACCTCGTCGATCATGAGGTTGCCGTCCGACATAACGGACAGGAACACCGTTAACCTCATGATCAGCCAGGGGCGGTGGCGCTTCGGTTACCCCCGGGGGTATGTTGGGGGCAGGAGGTGGGACGTGAAGTTGCGACCCGAGATGACCGGCGACGCGTTGACCCGACTCAAGCGGGCCCGCGGGCAGCTCAACGCCGTGATCGAGATGATGGAGAACGGTGAGGACTGCCGCGCGGCGCTCACCCAGCTCGCCGCGGTGTCCAAGGCCATCGACCGCGCCGGCTTCAAGATCATCGCTTCCGGCATGCGCCACTGCGGCACCGCCCGCCAGGCGGGCGAGGAGCCGGAGATGACCGAGGAGGAGCTGGAGAGGCTCTTCCTCTCCCTGGCCTGATTCCACCGAACTCCGCCCGCGTCGCCTGATCGCGACGTGGGCGGGTAATCCGCGCCCGAACCCGGGCCGGAGTCTGCGCCCCGCATACCCCCCGGGGTATAGCGGGCGAGGAGAGGAGAACGAGACATGACCGCAGAGGTGTCCGTCATCGCGACGTCCTCGCTCGGCGACCGCAGCTACCTGGCCTCCGACGGCCGGACGGCAGTCGTGGTCGACCCGCAGCGCGACATCGACCGGGTCCTGCACCTGGCCGGCGCCAAGGGGGTGCGCATCACCCACGTGGTGGAGACCCACATCCACAACGACTACGTCTCCGGCGGCCTGGAACTGGCCCGGCTCACCGGCGCGCGTTACCTGGTCGCCGCCGCCGACCAGGTCGGCTTCGACCGGACGCCGGTGGCCGACGGCGACGTGGTGCCGGTCTCGGACGACCTGCGACTGCGGATCGTCGGCACGCCGGGCCACACGTTCCACCACCTGTCGTACGTGCTGGACCAGGCGAGCGACGGCGGCTGGACGCCGATCGGCGTGTTCACCGGCGGCTCGCTCCTGTTCGGCACCACCGGTCGCACCGACCTGCTCGGCCAGCGACACGCCCACGAGCTGGCGCACCACCAGCACGCCTCCGCGCGCAAGCTGGCCGACCTGCTGCCCGATGGCGCGCAGGTGTGGCCGACGCACGGCTTCGGCAGCTTCTGCTCGGCCAGCCAGGCCGACGCCCCCGAGTCGACCATCGGCCGGGAGAAGGACGTCAACCCGGTGCTGCGACTGGCCGCCGACCGGTTCGTCACCGAGACGCTCGCCGGCCTGGACGCCTACCCGGCCTACTACGCCCACATGGGCGTGGCCAACGCCGCCGGTCCCGCACCTGTCGACCTCACGCCGGTGGCCCGCGCCGACGCCGCCGAGCTGCGCCGCCGGATCGCCGCCGGCGAGTGGGTGGTCGACCTGCGGCACCGCAAGGCGTACGCGACGTCGCACCTTGCCGGCACCGTCAGCCTCGGCCTGGACGGGCCGATGTCGACCTGGCTCGGTTGGTTGATCGACTGGGGCGTCCCGATCACGCTCCTGGCCGAGACCCCCGGCCAGGTCGCCGACGCCCAGCGGGAACTGGTCCGGATCGGGATCGACCGGCCCGCCGCCCAGGCCACCGGTGCGCCTGAACGGTGGGCCACCGCACCGTCGGAGCTGCGTGACCTGCCCGTGGCCGACTTCGGCGCCCTGGCCGACGCGCAGGCTGGAAACACCCCGGCCGGCCTGCCGGACCCGCAGGTCGTCCTCGACGTCCGGATGACGAACGAGTGGACGGCCGGGCACGTCGACGGCGCGGTCCACGTCCCGCTCCCCGACCTGCCCGCGCGACTCGCCGACGTCCCCGCCGGGACGGTCTGGGTGCACTGCGGCTCCGGCTACCGGGCCACCGCCGCCGCGTCCCTGCTGGCCAACGCCGGTCGGGACGTCGTGCTGATCGACGACGCGTTCGGCCGGGCCGAGGCGGCCGGCGTCCGCATGGCGCCCGCCGCCTGACCTCCCCTGCCCCGCCCGGCCGGCGCGCCGACAGCGCCGGCCGGCGATGCCCCCTGCCCGCGACGGCTCCCGCCGACCCGGTGGCCGTCCGCCCCCGAAGGAGAACCATGACCACGACCAACCCGTCGACCGTCGACGCGACCACCTTGCGCGAGCTGATCGCCACCGGCCACGCCCCCCGGATGCTGGACGTCCGCACCCCGGGCGAGTTCGAGACCGCACACGTCCCCGGCGCCTACAACGTGCCCCTGGACCTGCTCCGGGAGCACCGCGACGAGCTGCGCAACCACCTCGACGAGGAGGTGGTGCTGATCTGCCGTTCCGGCGCCCGCGCCGCTCAGGCCGGGCAGACGCTCGCCGCCGCCGGCCTGCCCCATCTCCGGGTGCTCGACGGCGGCATGCTCGCCTGGCAGGCCACGAACGCCCCGGTCAACCGGGGACGCCCGCGCTGGGACCTGGAACGCCAGGTGCGGCTCGTCGCCGGCTCGATCGTGCTGGCCGCCGTCGTCGGCTCGGTGTGGCTGCCCGGCCTGAAGTGGGTCGCCGGGTTCATCGGCGCCGGCCTCACCGTCGCCGCCGTCTCGAACACCTGCGCCATGGGCATGTTGCTCAGCAAGCTGCCCTACAACCGGGGCGCGAGCTGCGACCTGGACACCGTCGTCGGCCAGCTGCGCGACACGGGGCGGCGGTCGTGACCGCCCTGGCGCTGACCCTGGTCGGCGCGGTGCTGATCGGGGTGAGCCTCGGCCTGCTCGGCGGCGGGGGGTCCATCCTCGCGGTGCCGCTGCTGGTCTACGTCGCCGACCTGCCCGCCAAGGAGGCCATCGCCACCTCGCTGCTCGTCGTCGGCGCCACCAGCGCCGTCGGCGTACTGCCGCACGCCCGCGCCCACCGGGTGCGCTGGCGCACCGGGCTGGTCTTCGGCCTGGCCGGGATGACCGGCGCGTACGCCGGCGGCCGGCTGGCCGAGTTCGTCCCGGCGAACGTCCTGCTCACCGCGTTCGCGCTGATGATGCTCGCCACGGCGGCGGCGATGATCCGCGGTCGCCGCCCGGCCGCGGGCCGGCCCGTGCCGCACGAGCTGCCGGTGTTCCGGGTCGTCCTCGACGGAATCGTCGTCGGCCTGGTCACCGGTCTCGTCGGCGCCGGCGGCGGCTTCCTGGTGGTGCCCGCCCTGGCGCTGCTCGGCGGCCTGCCGATGCCGGTGGCGGTCGGCACCTCGCTCGTCGTCATCGCGATGAAGTCCCTCGCCGGCCTGGCCGGCTACCTGTCCAGCGTCAGCATCGACTGGGGCCTGGCGACCGCCGTCACCGCCGCCGCGATCGTCGGCAGCCTGCTCGGCGGCCGGCTGGCCGGCCGGATCCCGGAGGACGTCCTGCGCCGCGCGTTCGGCTGGTTCGTCGTGGTGATGGGCGTGTTCGTGTTGGCCCGGCAGTTGCCGCCGGTCGCCGGACTCGGGCTGGCCGTTCTTGCCACGGCCGGTACGGTCACGGTGGCGGTGTGGGGCCGCCGAAGAAGGGATTACTGTGGACAGTCGCGACTGGGACGACAGGTACGCCAACGCATCCGGACTGGTGTGGACCGCTGAACCCAACCGCTTCGTGGTCGAGTCGGTCGCCGGTCTGAGTCCCGGCTCAGCGCTGGACATGGCCGCGGGCGAGGGGCGCAACGCGGTATGGCTCGCCGGTCAGGGGTGGCGGGTCAACGCGGTGGACTTCTCGACCGTGGCCGTCGAGCGAGGGCGTGAGCTGGCCGCCGCGCGGGGCGTCGCGGTCGACTGGCGGATCGCCGACGTGACCGCGTACCGGCCGGTGCCGGGCAGCTACGACCTGGTGCTGATCAGCTACCTGCACCTGCCCGGCGCCGACTTCGCCGGCGTGCTCGCCGCGGCGCGCTCGGCGCTGCGTCCCGGCGGCACGCTCGTGGTCGTCGGCCACGACCTGGCGAACCTGGACGGCGGCACCGGCGGCCCGCAGGACCCGAGCGTGCTGCTCACCCCCGAGGCGGTGGTCGACGGGCTGGCCGGGCTGCGCATCCGGCGGGCGGAGACGGCCCGCCGACCGGTGTCGACCACGGACGGCGGCACGGTCGACGCGCTGGACACCGTGGTGGTGGCCAACCGCCCCGCCGGCTGAGCCACCGGCGGCGGTCGTTCCCGCCGGCCACCCCGGTGCCGGCCGGTAACATCCCGGGGACGGGATCGGCGGAGGGGACACCGGGTGGGCGTGCGTTTCGAGGAACTGGCCTGGCGGGAGACGCCGATCGGGGAGATCAGCCTGCGCCGCCGACACGACCCGGCACTGCACGCCGACGTGTACGAGGTGAAGCTCGGCGACGAATACCTCATGTCCAGCGCCTTCCCGGTGGCGGAGATCGAGCTGGCCCGGCTCGGGCTGGCCCCGCTCACCGGGGAGTCGCTCGACGTGGTGGTCGGCGGGCTCGGCCTCGGCTACACCGCGCGCACCGCGCTCGAGGACTCCCGGGTGCGCTCGCTGCTGGTGGTCGAGGCGATCGAGGACGTGATCGACTGGCACCGGCAGGACCTGCTGCCGTTCGCCGCCGGCCTGGCGGGGGACCCGCGTACCCGCTTCGTCCGGGCGGACTTCTTCGCCGCGGTCGCCGACGGCGGCTTCGACCCGGACGAGCCCGGGCGGCGGTTCCACGCGGTGCTGCTCGACGTGGACCACTCCCCCCGGCACGTGCTGCATCCCGGCCACGCCTCGTTCTACACGGTCGAGGGGCTGCGTCGGCTGGCCGCGCTGCTGCACCCGGACGGGGTGTTCGCGCTCTGGTCGAACGACCCGCCGGACCCGGAGTTCCAGCGCACGCTGACCGAGGTGTTCCCGACCTCGGTGGCGCACGTCGTCCGGTTTCCCAACCCGTTGCAGGGGCGGGAGGCGGCGAACACCGTCTACGTGGCGCGACGTTGACCGTCGGCGGCGGGCATGCTCGCTGGCGCAGTGGGAAAGCGCCGGGCGCACCGTAGGAGACGGGAGGCACCACATGCGTGCGTTGCTCTGGGTGGTCGGCGTGGTCGCCGGCGTCCTCATCCTGCTCGGGCTGCTGCTGGAGGCGGTCCGCTGGCTCGTGATCATCGGCGTGATCGCGCTGGCCGCGGTCATCATCTTCGGCATCCTGAAGACCCGGCGGGTGGTGCACCACCACTCGACGCCCCGCCGCTGAGCTGGTCGGAGGACCTGCCCGCAACCGTGAGCCGTCGGCCGGTACGGATGTCACACGGCGAGGTGGGCGTCGACCGTGTGCGGCAACCCGAACGGGTCGAGCACCGCCGGGTCGGCGAACGTCACGCAGCGCCGGATCAGGCCGTCCCGCACCGTGAACACCTGGACGGAGTGGGCCCGGCCGCCACCGGTCGCCGGGTCCGGCGCGTACGCGGCCAGGGCCGGACTGCCGTTGGCCGCCACCGCTCGCAGCCGCCAACCGTCGCCGCGCAGGGCGAAGACCCGCGCCATGAACTCGCGGTAGTGCGTCCGGCCGGCGAGCCAGAGCGGCACCGGAGGCATCTCCAGCACCACGTCGTCGGCGAGCAGCCGGGTCAGGCCGGGCACGTCGGCCGCCTCGAACGCGGTCAGGTAACGCTCGACCGTCGCCTGCTCGTCCGGGTCGGCGGGCTCGCGCCACTCGTCGAGGACCGGCCCGGCGGCCCGCAGGCTCGCCCGGGCGCGTTGCAGGCTGCTGTTCACCGAGGCGACGCTGCTGCCCAGGGCCTGCGCCACCTCGGTGGCGGGCAGTTGGAGCACCTCGCGCAGCAGCAGCACGGCCCGTTGCCGCGCCGGCAGCAGTTGCAGCGCCGCGACCAGGGCGAGCCGCAGTCCGGCGCGCTGCTCGGCGGCGTCGGCCGGGTCACCGAGCCGGGTGTCCGGGAACGGCTGCAACCAGGAGACGTGCCGGCTCGGCACCAGCGGCGCGTGCGGGTCGTCGCCGGGCGGGCCGAGGCCACTCGGCAACGGCCGCCGGGCCCGCCCCGCCAGGGCGGTGAGGCAGGCGTTCGTGGCGATCCGGTGCAGCCAGGTGCGCAGCGACGCCTGCCGCGGGTCGTACCTGTCGGCGGCCCGCCAGGCCCGCACCAGCGTCTCCTGCACCACGTCCTCGGCCTCGTCGACGGAGCCGAGCATCCGGTAGCAGTGCGCCAGCAGATCGCCGCGGTACGCCTCGTGCTTCGTCGGGTCCCCCGCCACCCCGTGCGAGCCTACGCGGAACTCCCTGCCCGGGATGCGATGAGTTCCGCGCGTGGCGCCGGTATGTGCGGGTGAGGGCGGCCCCGACCGGAGCCGCCACGACCGCAGGGAGCCTTCGATGGGCGACGTCATCGTCATTCAGTTCGTCACGCTTGACGGCGTGGTCTCCGACCCCGACGGGCGCGGTCCTGCGCCGCACCCGGTGAGCAGCTCGGTCTCCGCGCCGATCGTGGACCGGGGAGTGCGCTGAGCAGCCGCCCGCCGTCGTCGGTGTGCCGACACCTGTCGCGTGCCGCGGTCGGTGTCGGTGCCGACGCCTACGCTGTGGCGATGGTGGACCGCCGGCAGGTGATGGGCTTCCGCGTCCGGGCCCAGCAGCTCGACCGCGCCAAGGGCGCGCTTGACGACACGGCCGTGCTCGACCTCGGGGTGCAGGACACCGGCCCCGACGGCGGCCGGTGGGCGCTGGCTTTGCGCGGGGTCGACGTCTCCGCGCCGGCCGACGACGAGCTGGTCGTGCTGTGGACCGTGCGCGGCGCCCCCCATCTCTACCGCCGTGCCGACGTCGACCGGGTGGCAGCCGCGGTGGAGCCGTTCTCGGACGCCGACGCGGCCAAGCGCATCTACGACGCGGCCAAGCCGTTGCGGGCGGCCGGCATCGGGATCCTCGACGCGCTCGACGAGGTGGCCGCCGGCATGCGGTCGATCGTCACCGAGCCGACGGTCAAGGGTGACGTCTCGGGCCGTCTCGCCACGATGCTGCCCGAGCCCTACCTGCGCTTCTGCCGGCCGTGCGGTGTCACCCACATCTACGAGATGCCGTTCCGGCTGGCCGCCGTGCGCGCCGGGTTGGAGCTGGCGCCCGGCACCTCGCCGCCGGTCCTGCGCCGCATTCCGCGGTTCCGTCGGGCGGCGGCCCCGGGCGAGCGATTCGACCTGGTCCGCGCCTACCTCCGGCTGCTCGGCCCGGCCACGCCGAAGCACGTGGCCGACTACCTCGACGCCCCGGTCAGGGACGTGAAGGCCCGCTGGCCGCAGGACGTGGTGGAGGTGACCGTCGACGGCGAG
Organism: Micromonospora sp. WMMD975; assembly: GCF_029581215.1. NCBI lineage: Bacteria > Bacillati > Actinomycetota > Actinomycetes > Micromonosporales > Micromonosporaceae > Micromonospora > Micromonospora sp. WMMD975. The sequence continues at coordinate 1,907,126 of NZ_CP120739.1, read as the reverse complement.
ACCCGCTGGCTCCTGGCCGCCGACGAGGCGGCGTTGGCGTCGGCCGGGAGCACCGGGGTCCGCCTGCTCGGCCCGTTCGACCTGTTCCTCCAGGCGAAGGACCGGGCGACGCTGGCGCCGGACGCGGCCCGGGCCAAGGAGTTGTGGCCGGTGCTCGGCCGACCGGGCGCGGTGTTGATCGACGGCGACCTGGTCGGCGCCTGGCGTCCCCGCAAGTCCGGCACCCGCCTGACGGTCACCGTTCAGCCGTGGCAGAAGCTCCCCGACAGCCGCCGCCGGGCCGTCGTCGAGCAGGCCGAACGCCTCGCCGCGCACCGCTCGGCCACCCTCGCGGGCGTCGAGTTCGCCGACTCCCGCTGATCATGAAGTTGACTGCCGGGAGAGCGCTCCCCCAGGCCGCCAACTTCATGATCGTCAAGCCTTTCGCGCCGGCTCGCGTCGATCGACTCAGGTGAAGCACTCGATCGTCGCGGGGATCAGGCCGTGGCGTCGGACGACGTCGGTGAGCCGGTGGAGCAGCGGGCGCAACGCCTCCCGGTCGAGCGGCTCGGCCGTCACGTCCAGGCACCATGCCACCCCACCGCCGACGCGACGCAGATCCCAGCGCAACGCCGTCCCGTCGAGGTGCAGCCGACCCGTGCCGACCACACCCGGGTCGGTGCCCCCGTCGAGACGCAGGGCCACCCGCAGGCCGGTCAACCGCTCGGCGTCGAGGTCACCGGCGAACAGCACCCGGTGCACGGCCGGGCCGAAGCCGAGCCGCAGCGGCGCGGTGGCCGCCAACGGCACGTCGTCCCGGAAGCGGTCGCGCAGCGCGTCGTCGTCCGGCAGCACGCCGCCGCCGAGCCGGCGGTAGGTCTCCTCCGCGTCGGCGCGGGTGACCGCGCGCACCCGGGCGCGCACGTCCGGGTTCGCGCGGACGGCCCGCGTGAACGCCGCCGCACTCCACCAGCCGCCGTCCGCAGGCGTCCAGCCGGCGGTACGCAGGCGCGTGGCGGACAGGTCGTCGGCCAGCTCGAACTCCTCGACCAGCAGTCCGACCGGCGCGGCCGGGCCCAGCAGGTAGTAGTCGAGCGTGGACGGGGCGACGACCGACGTCGCCAACGGCTGGGTCACCCCGGCACGGTAGCGCGCTCACCGGTGGGCGAAGACGAACCCGCCCGCGACACCCGGGGCCGGGCGGTGCGTCATCTCCGCCGCCACGGTGAACCCGGCGGCGTCCAGCCAGGCCGCGACCCGCTCCGGCGGGCGGCGGTGCACGTGGACGCGCATGGGGTGACCGCCGTATCCCTCGGTCTTGAGCCGGCTGCCGTCGCCGGCGTGGAACCCGAGCAGCACGACGCCGCCGGGCCGCAGCACGCGCCGGAACTCGCCCAGCACCGCCGGCACCTCGCCGTCCGGGACGTGAATCAGCGAGAACCAGGCGAGCAGCCCGGTCAGGGCCTCGTCGGCCAGGTCGAGGCGGGTCATGGTGCCGACCTCGAACCTCAGGCCCGGATGGTCCCGCCGGGCCATCTCGATCATCCGCGGGGACAGGTCGACGCCGAACGCGTCCAGTCCGAGGCCGTGCAGGTGAGCGGTGAGTCGACCCGGCCCGCAGCCGACGTCCGCGACCGTCCCATGCCCCCGCGCCCGCACCAGCTCGGCGAAGAGCGCGAGGACGCCGCGCTGGAACGGTTCCTCGGCGAGCGCGTCGCGCAGCATCTCGGCGTAGCTGGCCGCCACCGTGTCGTAGGAGATCCGGGTGTCGTCGAGCCAGCCGGGTGCGTCCATCGCCGTACCCTAGCCACCGCCGCCGCCACGGCTGCGATCCGGTGCCACCGCTCCCGGGACCGGCCGGCGGCGCGTCACCGCGACGCCGCCGCCGGGCTGAGCCTCGGCCAGGACGGGCGCCACACCGGACCGGGCGGCGGCGGCAGGCCCGCGAGGTGGTCGACGAGCGGCCCGAGCGCCGGGTGCGGGGCGGTCGCGGCCAGCATGAGCGAGATCGGGTACGCGAGCGTCGGGTTGATGATCGGGATGCGGCGCAGGTCGTGGCCGGCCGGCCAGAGGTGGCGGTCCCGCGCGCCGACGAAGGTGGCCAGGTCGGCGGTGTCGGCCAGCGCGTCGAGGAGCACCTCGACGCCGAAGTTCGGGCCGGTCGCGTCGATGCGCAGGTCGAAGGCGGTGGCCACTTCGTCGTAGAACTCGGACCATTCGCTGCGCGGGACGATGCCCGGCACCCAGATCCGGAGCTTGCGCAGGTCGGGCGGGCTGAGGGTGCGAGCGGCGGCGAGTGGGTGCCGGGGGCCGACGAGGAGTTCCAGCGGGTTGTCGAAGGCGTGGACCATCCGTACGCCGGGCGGCAGCGTCGCCGGGTCGGTGACGGTCCGGAAGGCGGCGTCGAGGTCGCCGGCCCGGACGGCGGCGGCGACCAGGTGCGGGTCGTCGACCCGGAACGTCACCACGTCGAGGTCGACGCCGGGTCGCGACCGCCAGTAGTCGTGCAGGATGACGGCCTGCGCGCTGCGCAGGCCGAGCACGTCGATCCGCAGCGCCCGCGAGCCGGGCCGGACCGCGGCGACGGCCCGGTCGGCGGTCGCGACGATGTCCCGGGCGTGCGCGAGGAACGCCTGGCCGTCGAGCGTCAGCTCGACCCCTCGGGCGGTACGGGTGAACAGGCGGACCGCCAGTTCCCGCTCCAGGGCGGCGACCCGTTTCGAGACGGCCTGCTGGGTGACGCCCAGTTCGTCGGCGGCGTGTCGCAGCTGCCCCAGCTCGGCCGCCCGGACGAACGATCGCAGTGCCTCGGTGTCCACCGGCCCACCCTAGGGCCGCACAACCGATGGTTGTGGCTCGCCGGTCGCCGGTTGTTTGCTCCCGCGCCGCCCCGGCCGGTCTGATGCGCGGATGCGCGAGAATCTGGGCCCCGACTTCGGCCGGCTGTGGTCGGCGTACGCGGTCAGCACGTATGGCACGTGGCTCGCCTTCGGGGCGTTTCCGCTGCTCGCGGTGCAGGTGCTGCACTCGTCGGCGTTCGCGGTGTCGCTGCTGGAGGCGGCCGGGCTGGCCGTCGCGGCGCTCGTCGCGCTCCCGCTCGGCCCGTGGGTCGAGCACCGACGCAAGCGCCCCGTGATGATCGCCATGGACGTGGTCCGGTTCGCCGCCATGGTGAGCGTGCCGGTCGCGTACGGCCTGGGTCTTCTCTCCTACGGGCAGTTGCTCGTCGTCGCGGTGGTGACCGGGACGGCGGGCATCGCCTTCACGGCGGCGTCCGGCGCGTACCTGAAGCATCTGGTCCGCGGCGACCACCTGGTGGTGGCGAACGGACGGTTCGAGGGCACGAGCTGGGTGGCGATCGCGGCCGGTCCGCCGCTCGGCGGCGCCCTTGTCGGGCTGCTCGGTCCGGTCGTCACCGTCACCGCCGACGCGGTGAGCTACCTGCTGTCCGCGCTGGCGGTCCGCCGCATCCGCGGCGACGACGTCGCGGCGCCGTGGGCCGGCGGGTCGCGCGCCGCCGCGCTGGCCGCCGGCTGGCGGTTCATCCGGTACGACCCGGTGCTGCGGCGCCTGTTCCTCAACGCGGCGCTGGTCGGCGGCCTGATCACGGCCACCGTGCCACTGCTGGCTGTCCTGCTGCTCGGCGAGTACGGCTTCCCGGCCTGGCAGTACGGTCTCGCCTTCGGCGTGCCGGCGCTCGGCGGCTTCGTGGGCGCCCGGCTCTGCCCCCGTCTGGTGCGGCGGTACGGGCAGCACCGGGTGCTGACCGGGTCCGGCTGGCTGCGCTCGATCTTCCCGCTCGGTCTCGCGTTGGTCCGGCCGGGCCTCGCCGGGCTGCTCACGGTGATCGTCGTGGAGGCCCTGCTGATCACGTGCATGGGGGTGTTCAACCCGATCCACGCCGCCGAACGCCTGCGGCGCACTCCCCCGGACCGGGTCGCCCGGGTGCTGAGCGCGTGGAGTGTCGGCAGCCGGCTGACGCAGGCCGCGTCGACGCTGGTGTGGGGTGTGCTGGCCACGGTCATCGGCCCGCTGGCCGCGATCGTCGTCTCCGGTGTGTGTCTGCTCGCCACCCCGCTCCTGCTGCCCGGCGCGGCGCTCATGCGGTCGCAGAGCGTCGGTCAGACCCGGGTCGAGCTGCCGGTCCGGAGGGTTCAGCGGCGCTCCACCGGGGCTCCGGCGCGGATGGCGCGCGGGATCTCCGCCACCTCGTCGACGCGGTCCAGCAGCCGGTCCAGGTCGTCGGCGGGCGCGGGTGAATGAAGCTCGACGTGGTAGGTGATGCCGGTGGACGCCCAGGTCGTCGTGTCGAAGCCCCCCGCGGCCGTGACGCGCACCCCGTCGACGCGGATGCCCATCTCGCCCGCCTCGCGGTACACGTCGTTGAGCACGCAGCCCGCCGCCGCGACGTGCAGGAGGTGGGCCCCGGTGAAGTCGGCGGTGACCGTCACGCCCTCCGCCGTCCACCGGTGGGGGAACCGGACCGTTTCGGCGGCGCCCGACCGGTACGAGCCGGCGCCGACCACCACTTCGAACTCGCCCACCGGCTCGCCCCGTTCGCTCGTACCACGTCGGACCCGGCCATTGTGCCCCCGCCCGGGGCATCCGGCCAGGAGTGCGACGCACAGGCGTCAGCCGGCGGTCCGCGTCGCCGCGACGGCGGCGTGCGGCCGGCGGACGCCGTCGCCGGGCCGGTGCACCCGTTCCACCTCGCTGAAGCCGGCTCGGGCCAGCCGTTCGGAGAACTCGTCGACCGGCCAGCGGTAGGCGGTGACGACCTTGTGGTCGAACGCGGCGACCTCGTCGCCGACGAAGATGCCCAGCACCACCGTGCCGCCGGGCGCCACGACCCGACGGAACTCGGCGAGCACCGCGTCGAGGTCGTCGGGCGGCAGGTGGATCACCGACCCCCAGGCCAGGATGCCGGCGACGGCGTGGTCGGCGACGGCGAGCCTCGCCATCGAGCCGAGCACGTAGCGACCGCCGGGGTGGGTGGCCCGCGCGTGGGCGATGAACTCGCCGACGAGGTCGAAGCCGATCGCGTCGACGCCCTGCGCGCGGAGGAAGTCGGTGAGGTGGCCGGGTCCGCAGCCCAGGTCGAGCACCGTGCCGGTCCGGCCGCCGAGGTGACGTCGGATGAAGGCCCGGTCGTCGGCGTGGACCTGCTCACTCGTGCCGAACAACGCGATGTACTGGTTCGCGACGGCGGCGTACGACCGGCGCACCTGCTCGGTCCTCATGCCCCGACCCTAGAGCCCCGGTCACGGTCCTTCGCGGTAGGTCAGGCGATCAAGGAGTTGGGACATTGTGGAGGTCGTCTTCGACGCGAACTCCTTGATCACGCCGACGCGGGGGGTGGGCTAGGCTCGGGTGGTGGCCTTCGAGCAGTGTTTGACCATGCGCTGGCCGTCGCTTGACGGCGAGCGTCGACTGCCACTGGTTTCCTGATCAGCGGCGGACGGGATGGGGGGCGGACGGGATGGGACGGAAGGGCACGCTGATCCTGCTGGCGGGTGCCGTCGTCGTCGGTCTCGTCAGCCTTGTGATGGCCATGCTCGACCCCTCCCGGGTCGGCTCCTGGGCGACCGCCCTCGGCATGGCCTGTGTGGCGAGCGCGCAGGTGCTCCGGCTGCGGGAGCTGAGAAAGCGCGGCCGGTGAGACAGCGGCCTCAGGGCCGCAGGTAGCCGGACAGCCGATCAGCGAGTTGCTTCGGGCGGCTGAGCGCCACCGAGTGGCCGCCGTGGAGCAACACGAACGTCGCCATGCCCGAAGCGTCGCACGAGGGCCCGACATCTCGTCGACGGACGGACGGTCTCGTGCGTCGTACCCTCCGGTTAGCCTTCCGTCATGCCGAGCCCCGAGCTGGACGAGTTGATCGTCGCGGACGCCGAGGCGCTGCGCGCCTGGTTGTCCGCCCACCACGCCACCTCGCCCGGCGTGTGGCTGGCCCTGACCAGAAAGGGCGGCACCGTGACGACGCTGACCTGGCAGCAGGCGGTCGACGAGGCGTTGTGCTTCGGCTGGATCGACGGGCAGGCCCGCCGGCGGGATCAGGAAAGCTCCTGGATCCGGTTCACCCCGCGCCGGCCCCGCAGCGGGTGGTCGCAACGCAACGTCGCGCACGTGGCGCGGCTGGAGGCGGCCGGGCGGATGCAGCCGGCGGGCCGCGCCGTGGTGGAGGCCGCGAAGGCGGACGGGCGTTGGGCCGCCGCCTACGCCCCGTCGTCGGAGACCGAGGTGCCGGCCGATCTGCTCGCCGCGATCGCCGCCGATCCCGCTGCCCAGGCCATGTTCGACGTGCTCACCAGGACCAACCGGTTCGCTCTCGCCCACCGGCTCAACGCTGTGAAGCGGGCGGAGACCCGGGAGCGGAAGATCGGCGAGTTCGTCGCCATGCTGGCCCGCCACGAGACCCTCCACCCGCAAAAGGCCAGGCCCTCCGCCACGCCCTGACCGACGATCAGTTGTGCATAGACGTCTGATGATTGTTGCGTCCGGCGTCTCCGACGCCTACGCTCCAAAACGGAATTCTGTGACCATGGGCGAGAGATTGCGAACGGGCGGCGGACGTTCCCGGTGGCACGGTGAGTGCGGCCGGTCGGGTGAGCTTCGCTGCTCGTAGGGCACGCATGACCTTGCCTCTGCATGTCGCTGCCCCTTGCCAAGGAACCCGCCATGGTCGGAATCGCCAGGTAGCCCCCAGGATGACTGTCCAGCGACCATCTCCTTCGGCGGTAAGCGAAAGGAATGGCACGTGAGATCAGACGTCTCCACCGCTCGACGGTTGCTGCTCGCGGTTGCGCTTGTGGTCGCCTCCACGCTTCCGGCGGTCCTCGTGAATCAGTTGCCGGCTTCGGCCGCCGTCCAGCAGACCTACTACGTCGCCCCGGACGGGAACGACGCCAACCCGGGCACGCTCCAGTCGCCGTTCAAGACCCTGCAACGTGCGCGGGACGCCGTGCGTACGGTGAATTCGAGCATGACCGGCGACATCCAGGTATATCTGCGCGGCGGTAGTTATCCGGTGAGCAGCACGATCGAGTTCGGCGCGGCCGACTCCGGCACCAACGGTCACCGGGTCGTCTATTCCGCCTACCCGAACGAGACGCCGGTGCTCGAAGGTGGTGTGCAGGTGACCGGGTGGACCCAGCACAGCGGCAACATCTGGAAGGCGCCGCTCGACCGCGCCAACAAGTTGCGGGCGCTCTACGTCAACGACAAGCGGGCGTACATGGCGTCCAAGACGATCGGCTCGGCCGGCTGCTACGGGACGTACACGGTCACGGCCGGGCAGGCCGCGTGGGCCTGGGAGTCGGGGTCGCAGTGCGACGGCGCCAAGTACAGCCTGAACGACTTCCCCGCGATCGCCCGCAACGCCGACGACATCGAGATCGAGACGGCGACGACCTGGACCACCGCCATCGTGGGGGTCCGGCAGGTGACCACGAGTTCCGACGGCGCGAACCGGGTGGCGCTGTTCCAGCAGCCGGGCGCCGCCATCGCCCAGGGCGCGTTCAACGGCAACGCCCAGACGGGCGGCTCCCACAAGGTGATGAACGCCTACGAGTTCCTGGACACGCCTGGTGAGTTCTACTTCGACAAGAGCGCCCGGACGGTCTACTACTACAAGAGCAGTTCCGAGAACATGGCGACCGCGTCGGTCTTCGCGCCGAACAACGTGACCACGCTGCTGCGGGTCGCCGGCACCTCGACGAGCAGCCACGCGCGCAACATCACGTTCTCCGGGCTCACCGTGCAGCACTCCGACTGGAACCTGTTCACCGTCGCCGGCTCGTCGTACAAGCAGGCACAGCAGGGCAACCTCGGGGCGTTGGCGTACGCGAAGAAGAACTTCCACGACTACTACTACCGCAACGTGGACGTCACTCCCGGCATGATCCAGGTGGAGAACGCCGACGGTGTCCGCCTGGAGCGCAACCGGATCCAGCACACCGGCGTCGACGGCGTCAACATGGTCAACGACGTGCAGAACAGCCAGTTGGTCGGGAACGTCACCAACGACATCGCCGGCTCGGCGATCACCGTCGGCCATCCCCAGCACGTCTACATCGGCGACGGGACGTCGACCAACCGGGAGAAGTGGTCCCCGCAGGTCGAGGGGCTGCCGAAGAACATCGAGATCCGCAACAACTACCTCTACGACAGCGCGGTGCTGTTCAACGGGCACAGCCCCATCTCGGCGTACTTCGTCGACACGCTGACGGTGCAGCACAACCGGATCGAGAAGTCACCGTGGTCGGGCATCACGCTCGGTTGGGGCTGGTGGAACTTCGACGGGTCATCGGGCTCGATCGCACCGAACCGGCCCACCACCACGGCACGGAACAACACCATCAGCTACAACCACATCATCGACACCGTCCAGCGACTCAGCGACACCGCACCCATCTACACCCTGGGCAGCCAGCCGGGGACCACGATCACCAACAACTACCTCCAGGGCGTGCCGTCCGGTCACAAGTACGGCCTGCACCCGGACGAGGGTTCGGCGTACATCACGTTCCGTGACAACGTCCTGAGCGTGGACAAGAACATCACCTGGCTCATCAACTCCGACGACTTCGGGCGCAAGCACGACCTGAGCATCACGCAGACCTACGGCCCGATCAACAAGGTCTCGAACAAGAACCTGCCCAACAGCACGGTCAACGACATCCTCGTCTCCTCCGACTACGTCTGGCCGGCCCCGGCGTACGCCATCGCGGTCAACTCCGGCCTGGAGGACGCGTACCGGGACATCGTCCCGGCGGCCGACCTCTCCCTGCCGAACCATGTTCTGCCGGCGAGCACCTTTGTCACCAGCGGGACGTCCTCCATCCCGATCCGGAGCGCCGGCGACGCGACCAGGACGGTCTGGTTGGCGCCCGCCGGCACGACCACCTTCACCGCCGGTCCGACGATGACCCGGGCCGGGGGCACCGCCACCTCCATCGCCGTGCCGACGACGCAGGGCGAGTACCGGCTGTACGTGGTCGACGCGCAGGGCGGCCGGTCCGCCGAGTCGGGTTCGATCGTCCGGCAGCAGGGCACCGGCGGCGGCCAGCAGGGTGGCCGGCTCGTGGGTGGCCAGTCCGGTCGCTGCGTCGACGTGCCCAACTCCTCCACCACGAACGGCACCCAGGTGCAGCTGTGGGACTGCGGCGGCGGCGCGAACCAGCAGTGGACCTACGGCGCCAACAGGCAACTGACCGGGTACGGCAACAAGTGCCTGGACGCGAACGGCGCGGGCACGACGAACGGCACCACGGTCATCATCTGGGACTGCCACGGCGGTACCAACCAGCAGTGGAACGTCAACGCCAACGGCACGCTCACCAACGTCGCGTCCGGGCTCTGCCTCGACGCCAACGGCGCCGCGACCGCCAACGGCACGAAGATCATCCTCTGGTCGTGCAACGGCGGCGCGAACCAGCAGTGGAGCCTCCGCAACTGACCGGACACAGCCGGGGCCGGGTCACGCGACCCGGCCCCGGCGCGGCTCCGGCAAAGTGACTTGCACGGTCACCAGGTTGAGGCTTTGACTGCTTGCCATGCCTACCCCCGCACCGGTCTTCGTCGCCGGCACGGGCCGTTCGGGGACGTCACGGATCGCCGACATCATCGGCGAACACCCGCTGATCCACCGGATTCCGATGGAGACCCGGTTCATCGTCGACCCGGGTGGCCTACGGGACCTGGCCGACGCGCTCACCCACCGGTACGACCCGATCGTCGGTGAGGACGCCCTGCACCGGCTCAGCGACCTGCTCACCGTACGAATCCCCGGCCGGCGCGACGACCGTGGCGGTACCGTCCCCGAACTGGTCGGCGAGCGGCGCTACCGGGACGCGGTGCACCGGCTCTGGCCACGGTTGGTCGCGTGCGCGTACGACGAACCCACGCCCGCGGAAGGCTTCGGCGACGCCGACCGGCCCGCCGGACCGTTCGCGCCGCCCAGCCGGCGGCGGATACTCCCCCGGCATTTCCGCGACCGGGACGAACTGCTCGGCATCCTGCGTGACCTGGTCGATACCATGTTCGGCGGGGCAGCCGTCGACGCGGGCAAGCCGACCTGGTGCGAGAAGACACCGTTCAACCTGCTGTGCATGGATTTCCTCTGGGAGCTGGTGCCCGAGGCGACGATCGTGCACATCAAACGGCACCCGCTCGCCGTGCTCGCGTCCCACCTGGCCCAGCCGTGGGCGCCACCCACGGTCGACGGCGCGCTCGCCTACCTCACGGCGGTCTACCACCGGTGGCTCACCTGGAGGAACACGGTCGACCTCACCGGCAGGCGGTACGTCGAGGTGAAGGCGGAGGATCTCGCCGCGGACTGGCCGGGTCAGCGCCGCGCCCTGTTCGCACAGCTCGGAGTGGACGACGCCGTCACCGCCGCCACGTTCCAGTCGCACAAGCTTGCGCACCGCGACAACCAGTTCGACGACGAGACCCGCGAATACGTCAGGGCAGCGCTCGGCACGATCATCACCGCCATGGGGTACGAGTGACGGGCAGTCAGGAGACCGACGGCGGCCAGCGGTGGGTGCGCCACTCGTGCCACGTCGCGAACCCGGCCGGCGGGTCACCGATCGGTTCGCTGCCGTCGAGTTCGCCGGGCGTGGGGATCTCGATGGCGGCGGCCCACGCGGCGAGTTCCTCGTCGGACATGGGCCACGTCGTGTGCGGCGCTTCGGCTTGGCGCCTGTCGAGTCGTCTGCGCTGTTCGGCCGCGGTGAGCGCGAAGTAGCGCATCTCCACCGTCGCGCCGAGGTCCGCCGCGGCCTGCCGCAGGGCGGAACGCTCGGCCCGACTCCAGAGGCCGAAGTCGATCACCACGTTGGTGCCGAGTTCGAGGGCGCGCAGCCCGATCTGGATGAGCCGCCCTTCGATCACATCCGAAGCCGACGGCGGGTTGTCGTGCCCGTAGAGAGCCTTCACCCATTCGTCCTTCGTGAGGCGAAGCGCCTTCCGCTCGATCTCGATGCGTCGAGCGGATGTGGTCTTTCCGGTGCAGGGGAGCCCGACAGTCAGGAAGAGTGTTGGTTGCCCCATCATCACCCGTTTCCCGCCGTGCCTCGGTCGACAACGTCAGGATAGGGTTCACGGGGCCGGTTCATGGGGCAAGGAGTAGTCGTGAGCGACTGGAACGACAAGATCATCGAGGAGTTCCGTGCCAACGGCGGCCAGGTGGGCGGCCAGTTCGCCGGCGCGCCGCTGCTGCTGTTGCACACCGTCGGCGCGAAGAGCGGCCAGCCTCGCGTACATCCGATGATGTACCAGAAGCTCGACGGCGGCTGGGCCGTGTTCGCGTCCAAGGCCGGCGCGCCCACCAATCCCGACTGGTATCACAACGTGCGCGCCCAGCCGCGGGTCCGGGCGGAGATCGGCACGGACACGGTCGAGCTGGTCGCCCGGGTCGCCGACGGGGACGAGCGGGAACGGATCTGGAGCGCGCAGAAGGCCGCGTACCCGGGCTTCGCCGACTACGAGCGGAAGACCAGCCGCGAGATCCCGGTGGTCGTGCTGGAACCCGCGCCTTGACGTGAAGCCCGGTCGAGGTCGGATCATCGGCGCATGTCGGTGACGGACGAGGCGCGGCGGGCACTGGATCGGCAGCAGACGGTGGACATCACCACCATCGGGCGGCGCAGCGGCCAGCCGAAGCGAATGGAGATCTGGCGCTACCGGGCCGCCGGCCGCTACTGGCTGACCGGTAGCCCGGGCGCGCGTGACTGGTACGCCAACCTGCTCGCGCATCCCGCGTTCACGCTGCACCTGACCGGCCTGGACCTTCCGGTACGCGGGCGCGCGGTGACCGACCCGGACGAACGGGCCCGCGTGTTCGGGGAGATCGTCCCGACGCTGGACTGGGCCGGCAGCCTGGAGAGCTGGCTCGCCGGAAGCCCGCTCGTGGAGATCGAGCTGACCTGATCGCGGTCAGCGGATCTCCCAGGCCGGCCGCCGCGGTTCGTCGTTGTGCACGATGATGTCGGCGTACGCGGTCGGGCGGGCCGTGGCGACGTAGAGCTGCTGGGCGGGGATGTACCGCTCGCGCCAGCGCCGCTCGACCTCGGCCCGGGCGGACACCTGGCGCTCCCGGATCACGGCACGCTCCACGATGGTGTCGAGCGCGGTCGACACGAGGACACGCAGGTCCCACCGGTCGATCAGTTCCGGGCGCATGAGGAAGACACCGTCGAAGAGCAGCACCGCGTCGGCCGGCGCGGTCCGGATCGGCGGGGACAGCACGGTGTCCCCAGCGTGGTCGTAGACCGCGTGTTGGAAGCGTCGGTCTCCCCCGGGCCCGAGTGGATCGAGCAGGACCCGGTTCAACGCGCCGTGGTCGTGGGCGTCGCGGTAGCAGCCCTCGGCCGAGAACTCACCGCGCGGATAGCGCCGCGCCCGCGGGACCAGAAAGTCGTCGACAGTCGCGCGGATGACGTCGCGGCCCTGCTCGCGCAGGACCGCAGCCAACTCGTCGGCGAGCGTGGTCTTGCCGGCGGCGGGCGGTCCGTCGACGGCCACCCGCGTCGGATGCCCGACGGCGACGGATCCGACCGCCTCGGCCAGGCAGCGCAGCAGATCATCGCGAATGCCGTGCTCCATGCTCCGCCCTCCGCGACGACCGCCTCTGCTCGTCCACCGTAACCGCCGCGCCGGCGTGCCGCCGGCCCGGACGCCGCCTACGGAACCGCCGGGATGGCCGACTGCGGGTCGACGCCGGCGAAGGCGAGCGCGATGACGAAACCGGCCGCCTCCTCCAGTTGGCGTGCCCGGTCCAGCCCGCCCACGACGGCGGGAACGCCTCCGACATCGCGTACGAGCGAGCCGACGAGTTCCAGTGATCGTGGATCGTCCCCGCACATCGCGACCGTCGCCGGCTCCGACCCGGGCGTCGTCCAGCGTGTCGACGGAAAGAGGTGGAACGCCTTGACCACGTGGGCGCCCGGGGCTAATTCGGCAACGTGCTGGGCGATCGCGCGTCCGGGTTCGGTGCGCAGCACGCCGATGCCGTGCTCCACCGCGTTCGTGGGATCAATAAGTGCTTTTCCGACAAGCGATCCGGCGGGCGCGCCGGCGGCCGTGAGGATTTCGGCGATGCCCTCCCAGTGCACGGAGAGAAGGACGACGTCGGCGTTCGCGGAGATCTCGGGCAGCCGTCGGGCCCGAGCTCCCGATGCCGTCGCCGCGGCCTCCGTACGCTCGGGCGAGCGACCGCCGATGCTGATGTCATGTCCGGCCCGGGTCCAGGCGGTGGCGAGCGCTGTGGCGAGAGTTCCGGTGCCGAGGATTCCGATACGCATGGCCTCGGACCGTAGCGAGACCGGCGCGAACCGATCGGAACGTCACACACCGCCAGGTGCGCGTCGGCGATGGCACGATGGCCGGATGTCTCGTGACGACGATGGCGGGTGCTACGACTTCGTGGCGGACTGCCGGCTGCGGATGGGAACGGACCTGTTCACGCATCAGTGGGATCCGGTGGTGCTTGCCGCTCTCACCGTCGGCCCGCAGCGCCGCCGCGCGCTACGCGCCAACATCGGCGGCATCAGTGACAAGGCGCTCACCGAGTCGCTCCACCGGCTCGTCGCCGGCGGCCTGGTCGAGCGGACGTCCTACGCCGAGGCGCCCCCGCGCGTCGACTATGCGTTGACGCCTCTGGGGCGGACCTTCGCCGACGGACCGATGCGCGCGCTCGTCGACTGGGTCCTTCGGTACGGCGACGAGTTTTTCGAGGCGCAGGAACGGATACGCATGACCGGCACCTGACGGACCGTTCCTGCGGCGGACCGGTCTACCCAGCTTGTGTTGGCGCACCTGCTCGCCCCACACCGCCTGGTCGTAGTCCGGCCCCGGCGCGATCCACCGATGCGACCCGTCGCTGTAGTGGAACTTCTCATCCCCCGCCCGCAACACGCTCACCGCAACCACCCCAGGAAGCGCCGGTGCAACGCCCCGGCCGGTGCCCAACCCAGGTCCGCCGTCGCCCGCACGAACTGCGCGCCCATGTACAACGCCAAAGGAAAAAGGCGCACCCTCGAACTCCTCCCGTAACTCCCGCCGCCGCGTCGCGCACGGCCACGGTCCGTCGCACCCACCGCACGTCCAGACCGGCAACACCGGCCCGTGCGCGCTCACCCCCGCACCCCCAGAAAGCGGGCCACGCCCGCCCGCGCCATCTGCCAACAGAGGTACGCCGCCAGCCGGGATCAACCGCTCGGGCGCACTCACTCCGCATGCTCCGGCTGCTCGGCCGAGCGCGCCTCACGCAGTTGCCGCGCCTGGTCGAGCAGCCGCTGCTGCGCCGCCCTCTGTTCGCGTTCCTGATGTCGCTGCCCGGAAGACGACGGCAACACCGACCGCCGATGCAACAATCGCGACAGCTTGACCGCACCCGACCACGTCACCGCTTTCGCTCCCTCGCTCACGTTCAGGGACGCGACACGGACTCCTCAACCGGTCTACGTTGAGACGTCACCGTCGCAAGTGACTTTGACGTTACGAATAGTGAGGAGTGCCGGCGGGGAGAGTTTGTACCCGAGGGAGGGCTACCCCTGCATCCCGATCGCGAGCGCCAGCTCACGCGCATCTTCCCCGACCGTGCCCGGACGGTTCGACAGTTCGAGAGCGGCTGCCCGGGCGTAGGGGTTGTGCCGCACCGTGTCGACGCTTTCTCGCAGCGCGCGGCCGAGCAGATGGATCGCCGCCACCTCGCCTCGGTCAAGCAGATGCGCCCGCGCGGCGTCGATCAGCGCGGCGGCACGTCGGGTGTGCGACGGCAGCGCCGAGTAGTTCGCGCTGTCGGCCCGCCTGACCGCCTCGCCGGGCCGACACAGGTCCGTCTCGATCGTGACGGCGTACGCCGCGCACGCTGCCGGCCCGAACATCAGCCACGGGTGGGCATACGTGCTACCGAGCCGGCTCGCCGCATGCTCAGCCGCGTCCCATGCTCGCCACGCCTGACCCGCCCTGCCCGCCTTGCTGTGTCCCAGCGCGACGCCGAGCTGCGCCTGCCCCCACCGGGCCAGCTCTTCCCCACCCCGAGCCGGGTCGAGCGGAGCTGCGGCGTCGAGCAGCAGATGCTCGGCGAGGTCAACCTGGTTGGAGCCTCGGTAGACGTGCGCGTAGTACCAGGCGGCCACCGCGATCGCCGCAGGATCGTCGGCGTCCTGAGCCGCCCTCATGGCCCGGTCCGCGGCGACCCACACCAACTCCGGGTACGGCTGGTGGGCCAGATACAGCTGCGCAAGGTGGTAGACGCGCGCCAGCTCGATGAGGGCCTGCCGGCGCTCCTGCCCCGCCAAGTGCCGGACGCTCCGCTGCGCGTCGGCCAGCAGGCTGGGCAGCACGCCGGCGACGGCCGAGCGCTCGACGGTCGATCGGTGCCACAGCTTCCACGCCTGGTCGACCAGTCCTTGCAGTATGTCGACCCGCGTAGGCTCACCGGTCGCCGTCGCTGACCGCTGCATGGCGGAGGCTACGGCGTCGATGTCAGGGTGGCCGGCGCGCGTCACCGATGCCACCGGCAACGACTGGTCACCGGTCAGGTCCGCCAGGTCGGAGATGTCCAGCACCTCGGCCAGCCGGAGAAGCATCGGCAGTCGGGGCGGGAGAAGGCGGCCGTTCTCCAGGGCCTTGACCCACTCGGCGCTGCGACCGACGAGTCCACCCAGGACAGCCCGGGTCTTGCCGGCGCGCTCCCGGAAGGCGCGGAGGCGGGCACCGAAGGTTGCGGAATCGGTCATCATCGCCTCCCAGGTAACGGCCGGCCACCGGCTGCTGCTCCGGAGTGCCGCCACCATCGACGGTACTCGCTCAGCAGGCTCATCGCGCCCACCATGACCGCACGACACGGCCTCTCCGGCTGGTAATGCACCCGCGAAAGGCGTCAATGAGATCGTCGCCCGGCGATCCGGTCGAGGAGGAACTGCGCGGCGGCGTCCATGACGTCGCCAAAATGACCGCCGTGGCCCGGGTAGTGAAAGCCGTGTCCGGCGTGTGCGTACTCGATAAGCGTGCACTCGTTGCCGACTCCCGCCATCGCGTCCCGGAACCGCCGCACCACGTCGATCGGCTCGACCTCGTCGCGGGTGCCGTGGTGGATCTGCATCGGCGGATGCCCCGTCCGCACGAATTCAATGAGCGAATACTCGGCCAGCCGGCCCGGCGCGATGCCGATCTGCTGTTCGAGGCGGCGGCGCACGGCCGGGTCGAGGGAGCGCAGATCCAGTCCTGCGGGATTGAGGGCGACCACGCCCGCGACGCCCGGCCCCGGTGCCGCGGCGGACGACTCCACGCTCATCGCCGCGACGAGCGCGAGATGAGCCCCGGCCGAACTGCCGCCCGAGGCCAGGTGGCGCGCTTCGAGCCCGCGCGACGCGGCCAGCAGGCCGAACCGCTCGACCGCGAGCCGCACGTCGGCGAGGCAGTCGTCGATGCTGACCGCGCCACGACCGAGTAGCCGATACCCGGCGGAGACGGCGAAGATCCCGTGCGCGGCCAATCGCCGGCAGTGCGGGGCGAGCCCGGCCGCCGATCCCTCGCGCAGGGCGCCGCCGTGGAACAGGACGACGCCCGCGCGAGGTTGCGTGCCGTCGCCCGGCTCGAAGACCAGCAACGGCAGCTCACTACCGTCGGCGGCACGAAACCGCATCGTCGACTCGACCTGACTCATCGATCCGACCCTATGCCATAGGCGTTCCGTCGCCCGCCGCCAGACTGCCGGGCTCACGCGCGGTGGCGGTGGGGCGAGCACCGGGATCCCGCCCGGCCGGCGTCAGTTGCCGGCGCCGAGGTTGGCCATCATCGCGGCGGGGTAGCGGTCGCCGTGTGCCGAGCCGGCCGGCACCGCTTTCTCGATCTCGGCCAGGTCGTCCGCGGAGAGTGTCAGGTCGGCGGCGGGCAGGGCCTCGTTCAGGCGATCGCGGGTACGGGCGCCGACGAGCGGGACGATATGGTCGCTCTGGGCTGCCACCCACGCGATCACCAGTTGGGCCACGGTGCAGCCCTTCTGCTCGGCCACCCGCCGCAGCGCCTCCACCAGGGTCAGGTTGTGCTCGACGTTGTCGCCCGAGAACCGTGGCATCCGGCTTCGGTTGTCGCCCGGCCGCGGTGCGGCGCTCTTCCAGTGCCCGGAGATCAGTCCTCGGCCCAGGACGCCGTACGCGGTCATCCCGACACCCAGCTCTCGCAGCGTCGGCAGTACGTCGGTCTCCACCCCGCGCGAGATCAGCGAGTACTCGATCTGCAGGTCGGCGACCGGGTGCACGGCGTACGCCCGGCGGATCGTCTCGGCGCGCACCTCGGAAAGGCCCACGTGCCGCACGTATCCGGCCTCGATCATCTCTTTGATCGCGCCCACCGTGTCCTCGATCGGCACGTCCGGGTCCTGTCGCGCCGGCCGATAGATGTCGACGTAGTCGACACCCAGCCGGGTCATCGAGTGGATCAGGAAGTTCTTCACCGCCACGGGCCGGCTGTCCTGTCCGAGGAAGCCGCCCCCCGGTGCCAGGAGCGCCCCGAACTTGACGCTCAGCACGTAGCTTTCCCGCGGCCGACCGCGCAGCGCCTCGGCCAGCAGCATCTCGTTGTGCCCGGCGCCGTAGTGGTCACTGGTATCGATAAGCGTGAGCCCTGCCTCCAGCGCCGCATGCACGGTCGCGATGCTCTCGGCACGGTCGGAGACGCCGTACACACCGCTTGTCATCCCCATCGCGCCCAGACCCAACGCGCCGACGGCCGGACCTGTCGTTCCCAACGTTCGTTTCCGCATGTCCCCACTCTGCTCCCGGTTGCCGACGGCCGGGAGCGGACCGCTCATCGTGGGAGCGCCACTCCCTGCTTCGACCCTCGCACGCGGGGCAGTCGCCGGGGAACATGGAGAACATGCAGCGTGAGCAACTTGCCGACTTCCTGCGCCGCCGCCGCGAGGCCATCCGTCCCGCCGCCGTGGGCATCGCCGACGGTCCCCGCCGCCGCATACCGGGCCTGCGGCGTGAGGAGGTCGCGATGCTGGCCGGCATGTCGGTGGACTATGTCGTACGCCTTGAGCAGGGCCGCAGCAGCCAGCCCTCCACGCAACTGCTGGGCGCCCTGGCCCGCGCTCTGCGCCTGTCCGACGACGAGCGCGACCACCTGTTCCGCCTGGCCGGCCACCAGCCCCCACCTGCGGACGGCGTGGCCCGACTCGCCCGCGCGGGCCTGCTCCGCATGCTGGACCTGCTGGGCGACACGGCCGCGCTTGTCGTGTCCGACCTGGGAGAGGTGCTGGCGCAGACCCCGACCGCCAAGCTGCTGACCGGCGATCACACCGGTTTCACCGGTGATCGGCGATATCTCGCATACCGCTGGTTCGCCGAACCCCACTCCCGCCCCTTCCACCCGCCCGAGGAGCAGGAGGGTCATTCCCGCCAGATGGTGGCGGATCTGCGCGCCGTTGCCGGCCGACGTCCGGGCGACCCGACGGTGACCGGCCTGATCGCCCGCTTGGAGGCGGCGAGCCCCGAGTTCCGACGGCTGTGGGCCGAGCACGAGGTCGGCGTACGGCGGGCGGATCGCAAGACGTTCGTGCACCCCCGCGTCGGGCCGATCGCGCTGGACTGCGAGACGCTGGTGACCCCCGACCTGGGCCAGGAGTTGCTGGTGTTGACGCCCGCCGACGCCGGGTCCCGCGAGCGCCTCGACCTGCTGCGCGTGCTGGGCACCGAAGAGTTTCCGGTCGGCTGACCGGCGGGGATGCCAACGCACCGCGGACTTCCCGGCGATCCACCATCAGCCGGTGCAGTCACGGCACCCAGCGTGGACAGAGCCGAATTTCGGCACCGCCCACTCAGAACCACGTCTCCCCGCATGTATCGCGCCCTCCACGACCGCACGACCGGCCACGTCATCTGGCAATGCACCCTGGAAGGCGGAACATCTGTCGATGATCCGACAGCAGCTCAAATTCCCGGATGGAAGAATCAGCCGGCAAGCGCCTCGGATCTCTTAAGGACGCAGTGAGACCGAATGACTGACAGGAAAGAACCGCCCCCGCCTCCTCCAGCTCCTCCATCATCACCACCGCCAACATATCCACCCATTCCGCCATCGCCGACCCGAGACGACCCGCCGGTGAAGTTTTAGGCCGGTCGTAAATCGCATCCAACAGAGGACAAGACGCGTGAGTAGCGAGTCGGCCGGCGATGTGGTTTCCTCATTCATCGAGAAGCAGTTGACCACCGAGCGCGCGACGAAAGCCTCTCTTGAAACCCGCGGGCTCGCCGTGATCACCTCCGCAGGTACTCTCACGACGTTACTGCTGGCACTTTCGGCCCTCGTTGCTCAACGTCCCGCCTACGCGCTTCCCGGAGGAGCATGGGTTCCGATCTCTGTCGCCGCCACGGCGTTCCTCCTCTCGGCCGTCGTGGCGGTGTACAGCAATGCACCCATGAAGTCGATGACCGTCGCCCCAGCTGCCTTCAAGGAACACCTGACAGACAAATATTGGGGCGCCCCGAAGAGTGAGGCGGTTCGGGCTGTCGCAAATAGCCAGCTAATATTATTGGGCGCGGTCCAGAATCAAAACAAGAAGAAGGCGCTCATCTTGATGGCGGCAATCATTGGGGAGACGATAGGCGTCATCGCGATCGGGGTGACCGTTATCATGCTAGTGACAGTATGAAGTTCCCAGGCGGCCCAGCCCTCGCGCCGCCACCTCATCCGCTCAGAACCACGTCTCCCGCATGTCCAGCGTGGTGCGGTCCAGGCTCTCCAACAGGTCGAACTGGGCCGTCACCGTGGACAGCTCCCATCGGTAGAAGTAGCGCGCCGCCGCCCGCTTCCCGGCGCAGAACTCGTCCGCCGGTGACCCCGACGCCTCCACCGCCAGCACCTGCTCCAGCCACATCCACGCGATCACCACGTGCCCGACCGCCTCCAGATAGACCGAAGCGTTCGCCAGCGCCAGCTCCGGGTCACCGGGTGCCCACAACCGCCGCGTCACCACCGCGATCCGGTCCACCGCCGTGGCGAGCCGCCCGGCCAGGTCGGCGGCGAACCCGTCCGCCTTCCAGGCCCGGTCGGCGGTGGCCCGCATGGTCTCCAGCAGCAGTTCCAGCGCCGCGCCGTCGCGCATGGTGACCTTGCGGCCGAGCAGGTCGAGGGCCTGGATGCCGTGGGTGCCCTCGTGGATGGCGTTGAGCCGGTTGTCCCGCCAGTGCTGCTCGACGTCGTAGTCGCGGGTGTAGCCGTACCCGCCGTGCACCTGGATGGCCAGGTCGTTGGCGGCCAGGCACCACTGAGACGGCCAGCTCTTGGCGATCGGGGTGAGCAGCTCCAGCAGCAGGTGCGCCCGCTCCCGGTCGGCCTCGGCGGGCGCGGTCTTCTCCTCGTCGAGCAGCCGTCCGCAGTAGAGGACGAGCGCGAGCGCGCCCTCCACGTAGCTCTTCTGGGCCAGCAGCATCCGGCGTACGTCGGGGTGGGCGATGATCGGCACCTGCGGCGCGGTGGGGTCCTTGTCGGCCACCGGGCGGCCCTGCGGCCTCTGCCGGGCGTACGCGACGGACTTCAGGTAGCCGGTGTAGCCGAGCGCGGTGGCGCCGGCCCCGATGCCGATGCGCGCCTCGTTCATCATGTGGAACATCAGCGCCAGCCCGTGGTGCGGCATGCCGACCAGGTAGCCGACCGCGCCGGCCCGCCCGTACGGCCGGTGCACGCCCTCGCCGAAGGTCAGCAGCGTGTTCGTGGTGCCCCGGTAGCCGAGCTTGTGGTTGAGCCCGACCAGCACCACGTCGTTGCGCGGGCCGAGCGCGCCGTCGTCGTCGAGGAGCACCTTGGGTACGACGAACAGGGACAGGCCCTTCACGCCGGGCGGCCCGCCGGGGATGCGGGCCAGCACCAGGTGGACGATGTTCTCGGCCAGCTCGTGGTCCCCCGCGGAGATCCACATCTTGGTGCCGGTGAGCCGGTAGGTGCCGTCGTCCTGCGGCTCGGCGCGGGTGGTGAGGTCGGCCAGGGAGCTGCCGGCCTGCGGCTCGGACAGGCACATGGTGCCGAAGAACCGGCCCGCCACCATCGGGCGGACCCAGGTGTCGACCTGCTCAGCGCTGCCGTGGGCGAGCAGCAGGTTGGCGTTGCCGAGGGTGAGGAAGGGGTACGCCGAGGTGCCCACGTTGGCGGCCTGGAACCAGGCGAACGTGGCGGCGGCCACCGCGTGCGGGAGTTGCATCCCGCCGACCGACTCGTCGAGCGTGGCGGCGAACAGGCCGGTGCCGGCGAACGCCTCCAGCGCGGCCTTGACCTGCGGGATGGTGCGCACGTGTCCGCCGTCGACGGTGGGTTCGCTCGTGTCGGCGGCGCGGTTGTGCGGGGCGAAGCGTTCGGCGGCGACCCGTGCGGCGAGGTCGAGCACCGCGTCGAACGTCTCCCGGGAGTGCTCGGCGTAGCGGGGCCGTTCGGTCAGCCGGGTCACGTCCAGCCAGTCGTACAGCAGGAACGCCAGGTCACGGCGAGACAGCAGCAGGTCGGACGACGACAACGGGGTTCCTTCCGTCGTACCCGGATACGGGATCGGTCCGGGAAGTCAGGTGCCAGCCGTCCGTCAGGGGCGTGCCTGAGTCTGACCGCAGGCCGGGTCGACCCGGACCCGGCCGGTAGTTGGATTCCTCGGCGAACGGATTACCACCTGTGGACAACGTTCTCTCGAAAGTATCGCCCATCTGCGCCGCGTTCGCGCTGGCCACGCTGATCGGCGCATCCCCCGCCCTCGCCGCGGAGGCGGCCCCGGCGCCGGACCTGCCGCCGGCGCTCGCCCCGCTCACCGCGCTCTACCAGACCGCGGCGTGCGACCCCGACGGTCCCACCGGGGCCGACGGTACGCTCGCGACCCAGCTCAACTCGCGGTTGAACGCCGACATGCGCGGCTACATGTCGGCGTATCGCGTCTCCTGCGCCCGGGAGGTGGTCGAGGCGGTGCGGGACCGAGGGCTCTCCTCCCGCGCGGCGGTCATCGCGATCACCACCGTGATCGTCGAGACCCACCTGCAGAACATCAGCGAGGAGGTGGACCACACCAGCCTCGGCCTGTTCCAGCAGCAGGAGTGGTGGGGCACCCGGGCGCAGCGGCTGAACCCGGACTACGCCACGAACGCCTTCCTCGACGCGATGGTGCGGAAGTATCCCAGCGGGAGCTGGGCCAGCGCCCCGATCGGCGAGGTCTGCCAGGCGGTGCAGGTGTCGGCCTATCCCGACCGTTACCAGGCGCAGGCATCGGACGCGCAGATCATCGTCGACAGCCTCTGGAATGTCCCCGCCCCTCGTCTCGAGGACATTCCGGTGTCGGGTGACTGGAACGGCGACGGCACCGACACCGTCGGCGTCTACCGCCCCTCCAACTCCACCTTCTATCTCCGCGACACCAACAGCGGCGACGCCACCCGCGTCTTCAAATTCGGCCACGGACCCTCCGGCGACATCCCCGTCGCCGGTGACTGGAACAACGACGGCAAGGACACCGTCGGCGTCTTCCGCCCCGGCAACTCCACCTGGTACCTCACCAACGGCACCACCACCACCGACGCCCAGTTCATCTTCGGCCACGGCGGATCCGGCGACATCCCCGTCGCCGGCGACTGGAACAACGACGGCTACGACTCCGTCGGCGTCTTCCGCCCCGGCAACTCCACCTGGTACCTCACCAACGGCACCACCACCGCCACCAACAACACCGACTACGAATTCAAATTCGGCCACGGACCCTCCGGCGACCAACCCGTCGCCGGTGACTGGAACAACGACGGCACAGACACCCCCGGCGTCTTCCGCCCCAGCAACTCCACCTGGTACCTCACCAACGGCACCACCACCACCGACCACCAGTTCATCTACGGCCACGGCGGATCCGGCGACATCCCCGTCACCGGCGACTGGAACAACGACAACACCGACACCCCCGGCGTCCGCCGCCCCGACAACAACACCGTCTACCTCCGCAACACCAACAGCGCCGGCCCGGTAGACATCCAATTCATCTACGGCATCTGACCGACACCCCCCAACCGGCGGGACCCGGACACCACCGGGTCCCGCCGCCGTGGTGACCGGGCCAACCGCGCCTCGATCGCCTCGCAGGCGCGCTCCCGGTCCGGTAGCGGCGTCGTCCCGAGCAATTCGCGAAGCGCCTTGCCGTGCCGACCGGCCGTCTCCGTCTCACCCAGACAGATCGCCGCTCGGGCCTGCACGATGAGGGCGTCGGCGTGCAGTGGCCGGTAGGCGTTGCGCGAGGCGATCCGGAGCGCCTCCGTCCCGGCCCGATATGCCTGCTCGGCGGCGTCGCTCAGCAGGGCCGCTTCGGCGACGCCGATGGTCGACTGGCACTCGAAGTATTGAAAGCCGCGGCTCCGGCTGATCGACAGACTCTCGATGAACCGGGCTTGGGCCTCCTCGACGGCGCGGCTGCCGAGCAACGCGTACCCCAGGGTGTTGAGGGTGGCCGCCTCGGCCCGCAGGTTGCGCTGTTTGCGAGCGAGCCGCAACGCCTCGGCGGCGTTGTTCACCGCGGGCACCCATTCGTGCAACTGGCGGTCGAGTTGGCTCAGCTCGTCGAGCACCGACAGCTCGCGCAGGGTCGAGCCGGTACGTCGGTAGTAGTCGAGCGCGGCTTCGAAGTGGGCACGGGCCGGCTCGAAGTCTTCCATCTGCCGCAGGACCATCGCCAGGTTGTGCCGGTTCGCCATCGCCGACAGGTGCCGCGCCGACCTCTCGTTCAACCGTTGGGCCGCCTTCAGGTGGTCGGCCGCCTCGGTGAGTTGCCCCCGTTCGTGGCACAGGGTGCCCAGGTCGTTCAACGTCACCGCCCGCACGTGATGGAACTCCGGACCGCCGCCGAGATCCAGTGCCCGCTGGTAGAGCTCCTGTGCCTCGGCGGGCCGACCCAGCTCGGCCTGGACGAGCCCGAGGTTGTGCGACAGGTATGCCTCGCCGACGTGCCAGCCGCTGGCGCGGGCGGCGGCGATGCCCCGGCGGTAGTCGTCGGCGGCGAGGTGGTGCTTGCCGGCCGCCCAGTGCGCCTGCCCGATGGTCTGGTGCATGGCGGCCTGGGCCCGCACGTCACCCGCGGCCTGCGCGGCGGCCAGCCCGGCCGCCCCGCTCGCGAGCCAGGCGACCAGGTCGCCCGAGACGAAGAAGTAGCCGCGGAGCTGGTCGGCCAGCTCCCACGACCGTGCGCCGTGCCCGTCCGCCGGTGCGGCTTCGACGGCGGCGATGAGGTTGCCCACCTCCTCGCCGAGCCACGCCGTCGCGGCATCGACGTCGGGGAACGGGTACGGTGTCGGCTCGACGTCGATCGGCAACCGCACCATGTCGGCGTAGACCAGGCTCATCGCGGAGGCGGTCCGCGCGAGATACCAGGTGTAGAGGCGGCCCAGCGCGGCGGCGCGGTCGACGGATGCCCCCCGGGTCTCACCGTCCCGCAGCGCATAGAGTCGCAGCAGGTCGTGGTAGCGGTAGCGACGGTCCGCGTCGCCGGGCTGGAGCAGGTTCTCCGCGACGAGGTGGTCGAGCGCCGCGCGGACGGCCCGCGGCTCGACGCCGAGCAGCGCGGCGACCGCGTCGGCCGAGAAGCTCTCCCCCGGGATCAGCGCGGCCGTGCCGAACACCTCGGCCGCCGTCGGCGGCAGGTCACGGCAACTGATCGCGAAGCTGCTCGTCACGGTGCGGTCGCCGAGGCTCAGTCGGGCGAGCCGCGACCGCTCGTCGGTGAGTCCCCGCACCACCTCGGCGATCATGCTCTCTCGGCGGCCCGCCAACCGGCCCGCCACCAGCCGCACCGCGATCGGCAACCGGCCGCACGCCTCGACCAGCGCCTCGGCGTCCCGACGCTCGGTCCGGACGCGGGTCTCCCCCAGCGCTGCCCGCAGCAGGCCCAGTGCCTCCGTCGGCGTGAACACCGCCAGGGGCGTCGCGCCGGCGCCGTCCAACTCCTCGCACCGGTTACGACTGGTGACAAGCACCGCGCTTCCGCCCGGACCCGGCAGCAGCAGGCGGACCTGGGCGGCGTTGTGCGCGTTGTCGAGCACGACAAGCACCCGCCGGTCGGCGAGGACGCTCCGGTAGAGCGCGGCGGCCTCCCGCTCGTCGCCGGGGACGGACCGCGCCTCGACGCCGAGCGCCCGCAGCAGCCGGGCCAGGGCGTACGCCACCGGTACCGGCCGGTCGTCGCTGCCACGCAGGTCGATGTAGAGCTGACCGTCCGGGAAGTCGCGGCGCACCTCCCAGGCCGCCATCAGGGCGAGGCTGGTCTTGCCGACACCGGCCATGCCGGAGATGACGTGGACGGCGGGTGATCCGCCACGCGGATAGCGCAGCGCCCGCTCGATCCCCCGGAGTTCGTCGGCGCGTCCGCAGAAGTCCGCCGGTGGCGCCGGGGTCTGCCGCGGCGTGACCGCACCGCCGCTCACCGAAGAGGTGCCGGCAGCGCGAACGTGCTCTCCGCTGACCACGGCCTGCCGGGCCTCGACCAGCTCGGCGCCGGGATCGATGCCCAGTTCGTCGGCGAGCCGGCGGCGGACGCTTTCGAACGCCTCGATCGCGGCGGCCTGCTGGCCGCAGGCCGCGAGCGCGACCACCAACCGCGCGTGCAGCGACTCGTGCCACGGGTACCGCCCGGCCAGGCGGCGCAGGAGTGGGAGGACCTGGCGTTGTTCGCCCACCACCTCCCCGAGTCGCGCCAGCCGGACGGCGATCTCCACGCGTTCCTCGGCCAGTGCCGTGACCAGCGGGTCCCCGGAGAGTTCCGGCACGTCCTGGACGACGTCGTCACCGCGCCACATGGTGGAGGCGTCGAGGAGCAGGTCGAAGGCGCGTCGGGGCGGGATGGTCGGCGCCGCGGCCTCGGCCACGCGGGACCGGTAGGCCACGAGATCGAGTTGCTCGCCGTCGACGTGCAGCCGGTAGCCACCCGAGTCGAGGGTCACCGTGGGCGTCGGGTCGGGTTGGCGCCTCGGCTCCAGCAGACGACGGATCCGGCTCACATGGGTCTGCACCACGTTGGCCGCCGACGGCGGTGGCCGCTCCCCCCACAGCAGGTGGATCAGCTCGTCCCGGTTGACCGGCCGGCCGGGTTCCAGCGCGAGGCGGGCCAGCACGACACGGTGCCGGCCGGCGCGGAGATTGACGGGCCGACCGGCACGGGTGACGAGCAGCGGCCCCAGCGCCCAAAGTCGGGCCGGGCCGGGCGCCTCGACCCGGGCGCGCTGCGGCGGCCGGGCGAGCTGGGTGAACCGCTCGCGGTCCTCGTGGTGCAGCCCCAACGCGTCCGCGAGGGCGCGCAGTGAGCGGCCCCGCGGCCTCCCGCTGCGCCCCTGTTCGAGGTCGCGTACCACACCGACGCTGACCCCCGCCTGGTCCGCGAGGTCGGCCTGGGTCAGGCCACGGCCGACCCGCGCGCTCCGCAACAGGTCACCCAGGCCCTCATGTCTACGATCGTCCATTTCTGACTCCCCCGTGTTCGGACGGATCGTAGTACGAGGTCCACTACAGGTTCTGTCCCTCCAGCGGTACGTCAGGAGCGCTCTCCACACTCGTCAGCAGGCGGGCGGCAGCTCGCCGACACGGGAGGAGAACACATTGCACTCATCCGCTCGACGGCGCGCGTCACTGGCGCGCCGTACCCTGGTGCCGGTGGCCGTGCTGGCCGCGACCGTGGTCGCGATGCCGATGCCGGCATCGGCCGCGCTCGACAGCACGGCGGCGCGCCTGGCCGCCACCACCGTGCCGGGCGACCCGGCGCTGCCCGAGTACCCCGGCCTGTCCCCGCGTCAGGGGGCGGCCGCCGCGGTGAGCACCACACCGGTGCCCTGCGACAGCAACGGCTCGGACAAGGACATGCGTCGGTCGGACGCGGTCAGCCGGGCCCGAAGCTGGCTCAGCGTGGGTGGCGTCCCCTACAGCCAGAGTCGCTGCTACAAGAACCAGTACGGTGACTACCGCACCGACTGCTCGGGCTTCGTCGCGATGGCGTGGGGTCTCGGCGGATCGGGAAGTTCCTTCTGGACCGGAAACCTGGACACCCGGTCGCACACGATCCCACGCGCCGACCTGGCGCCGGGCGACGCTCTGCTCCGGCACACCGGTGACCCCAGCGAGAACCACGTGGCGCTGTTCGTGAAGTGGGGCAACTCCGCGCACACCGAGCCGGTGGTCATCGAGCAGACGGGCAGCGCGGACACCATCGAGCGCACCTGGAGTTCCAGCTACGCCGGCCTCTACACCCCGGTCCGCTACGACAACATCCTGGAGGACGTGTCCCCGGAGGACATTCCGGTGTCGGGTGACTGGAACGGCGACGGCACCGACACCGTCGGCGTCTACCGCCCCTCCAACTCCACCTTCTATCTCCGCGACACCAACAGCGGCGACGCCACCCGCGTCTTCAAATTCGGCCACGGACCCTCCGGCGACATCCCCGTCGCCGGTGACTGGAACAACGACGGCAAGGACACCGTCGGCGTCTTCCGCCCCGGCAACTCCACCTGGTACCTCACCAACGGCACCACCACCACCGACGCCCAGTTCATCTTCGGCCACGGCGGATCCGGCGACATCCCCGTCGCCGGCGACTGGAACAACGACGGCTACGACTCCGTCGGCGTCTTCCGCCCCGGCAACTCCACCTGGTACCTCACCAACGGCACCACCACCGCCACCAACAACACCGACTACGAATTCAAATTCGGCCACGGACCCTCCGGCGACCAACCCGTCGCCGGTGACTGGAACAACGACGGCACAGACACCCCCGGCGTCTTCCGCCCCAGCAACTCCACCTGGTACCTCACCAACGGCACCACCACCACCGACCACCAGTTCATCTACGGCCACGGCGGATCCGGCGACATCCCCGTCACCGGCGACTGGAACAACGACAACACCGACACCCCCGGCGTCCGCCGCCCCGACAACAACACCGTCTACCTCCGCAACACCAACAGCGCCGGCCCGGTAGACATCCAATTCATCTACGGCATCTGACCGACACCCCCCAACCGGCGGGACCCGGACACCACCGGGTCCCGCCGCCGTGGTCGTCAGCCGCGGCCCAGCCCGGCAACGGCCTCCCGCAGGTCGCCCTGGTCGATCGGGGCCGGCGGCGCGCCCTCCGTGGCCTCCCGTAGTGCCTTGGCGAGTTGCACCCGGCGTAACGCCTCGCGCAGGTCCGCGCCGGTGAGCCCGGCCGTGTCCACGGCGAGGGCGGCGGGGTCCACGTCGGCGGCGAACATCCGAAAGCCGGGCCGCTCGTGCCGGTCGATCAGCTCCCGGATCATCTTGGTGAGGATCTCCGCGCGGCCGGACTCGTCCGGCGCCGGAATGGCGATCTTCAGGTCGAAGCGGCCGGAGCGGATCAGCGAGGCGTCGACACGCTGCGGAAAGTTGGTGGTGGCCACCACGATGACGTCGGGGTTCTCCTCGAACAGCGTGTTCATCTCCTGCTTGAAGATGCCGGCGACCGCGTTGACCGCCTGGCTCGCCGCGTCGCCGCCCGCGCCCGCGTAGCTGATGATCGAGTCGAACTCGTCGAAGAGCATCACGGTGGGCCGGCGGTAGCGGCGGGCGTCGCGGAAGATGCGCTTGATGTTGCGCTCCGAGCCGCCGAGAAACTTGTCCAGGATCTCCGGGGTGCGGATCTCCACGAAGTCCGCGCCGACCTCGTTCGCCAGGGCCCGGGCAAGCATGGTCTTGCCGGTGCCCGGCGGGCCGTACATCAGGATGCCCTGCGGCCGGCGCGCGCCCCAGCGGGCCATCGCCTGCGGATGCCGGAACGACACCGCCACCTCGCGGAACCGCGCGACCACGTCGGCCAGGCCGCCGACCTGGTCGAGGGTCACCGTCGCGCTGCGCGGCCCGGCCACCGCCACCGTTCGCCGCCCCACCAGGTACGTCCGCCCGCGCAACACGGTCGGCTCCACGTTGTCGCCGGTCAACTCGCGGACGGCCTGGAACACCACGCCGAGCAGCGCGCGCAGGTGCTCCGGACCGACGTCGGCGCTCGGCACGTCGACGCGGATGCGTACCGTGCCGTTGTCCTGGTCCACGCGGGGACGCAGGCCGGCGGCCTCGGCGGCGCGCAACACCTCCCGGCCGGCCGGGTCGCGTGGCGGCGCGACGAGCGCGGCGCCGGCGGGGCGCAGCCCGAGCCGGCGGCCCGCACCGGCCGCCGCCCGGCCCACCGCGGCGGCCGGGCCGTCCCCGCCCGCGGCGAGCCGCTCGGCGAGCAGCAGACCGACCGGCCCGGCCAGCCCGAGGGCGAGCAGACCGGCCGGCGCGGCCTCCACCCGCAGGTACGCCTCGAAGCGGTGCACCGGCTGCCCGTCGGCGATGTCGGCACGCACGGTGCAGCGGACCTCCCGCACCGGGGTGGGGAAGTCCGCGCCGGCCAGCAGTTCCACCGGCCCGTCCGCGGCGGCGGCGAGCAGCCCGGCCGGGTCGACGATGCGCACCTCGGTGCCGAGCAACGACACCGTCTCCTCGTCCGTCCGCACCTCGTACCCGGTCATGGGTCCTCTTCCCTCGCCGCGACGTGTGCTGTCGAGTCTGGCACCGGTCGGGCGGGCCGGCCACCGCTCAACCGGCGTCGGCGAGCAGGCCGTCGACCAGGTCGCGGGGCAGCCCGTGGGTGTCGTGCAGCCAGTGGTAGTCGCGTTCGGTCAACGGACCCCGCGCCCGGACCCGGTCGACGAGAGGTCGGCCGCGCCGCAGCAGCCCGCGGAACCGGTGCTCCTCGTCGCACAGCAGCTCGGGCAGCGGGCCCGGGTCGACCGGCTGGCGGAACCGGCGCATCGTGTCCGCGTGGAGGGTCACCGGCAGGTCGCCGAGGCTCCGCGTCGGGTCGTCGCGCCACAGCACGGTGAGCGCACGGCGCAGCAGCCGGCGCAGCACGTACCCCCGGCCGGTGTTGCCCGGGCGTACCCCGTCGCCGAGCACGACCACCGCGGCGCGCAGGTGGTCCGCGACCACGCGCAGGTCCGTGCCGGCCAGGTCCCACCGGTCGCGGACCGCGCCCGCCCACGGGCCCAACCCGTCGCCGGTGAAGACGGACCGGTCGCCGCGCAGCACCATCTCCAGCCGCTCCCGCCCCATCCCGGTGTCGATGCTGGTCAGCGGCAGCCGAGTGAGCCGACCGTCGGGGTGGCGGTGATGGCTCATCTGCACGTGGTTCCACACCTCCACCCAGCGGTCGTCGCCGCTCGGGCGGCCGGTCGGCAGGCCGTCACCGGTCCACACGAAGATCTCCGAATCCGGCCCACAGGGGCCGGTCGGCCCGTTGGACCACCAGTTCTCCTCGCCCAGCGCCTCCACCGGCACGCCGAGCGCGGTCCAGGTGTCCCATGCGGTCGCGTCCGGGTCGAGGTGGTCGTCGCCGCCGAAGACCGTCGCGTGCAGCTTCCGCGCCGGGATGCCGTAGCCGTCGGTGAGCAGCTCGAAGCCCCAGCGCAGGCTGGTCGCGATGTCGTAGTCGCCAAGCGACCAGGAGCCGAGCATCTGGAACGCGGTCAGGTGGGTACGGTCGCCGACCTCGTCCAGGTCGGTGGTGCGCAGGCACCGCTGCACGTTCGCCAGTCGCCGTCCGCCGGGGTGCGGGCGCCCCAGCAGGTACGGCGTGAGCGGGTGCATGCCGGACGTGGTGAACAGCACCGGGTCGCCCGGCGGCGGCAGCAGGGAACTCTCCGGCGCGTCCCGGTGACCGAGGCGGTGGTAGTGGTCTTCGAAGATGCGGGTGATCTCGTCGGATGTCATGGCGGGCGCCTTCCGGGTATGGGCGTCCGGACGGTCCGCAGCGGTGGCGTGACACGACAAAGCCGGCGGACCGTTTCCGGTCGCCGGCGATGGGTGAGGCAGGTCAGGCGGCGGCAACCGGCGAGCGGAAAGCTCGCGCGGTCGCGGCGGTGATGGTTCGCCAACTCTGCATACCCGCAACGGTAACCCACCCCGCCACCCCCGCCCACCCCTTTTCCCTGCCCGCCCGCCCCACCCTGCCCTGCCCTGCCCTGCCCTGCCCTGCCCTGCCCTGCCCTGCCCTGCCCTGCCCTGCCCTGCCCTGCCCTGCCCTGCCCTGCCCTGCCCTGCCCTGGTGATCATGAAGTTGACGGTCATGAGGGCCTGATTTGTCGCCGCCAACTTCATGGTCAAGGGTCGACGGCCGGCGTCACGACTGCGTGATCGATGTTCCGGGCGAGATCTTGGAAGGAGAGGGCCCCTGGAGGGGCACTTTCCTTCCAAGTCACCTGGTCTCGTCGGGACGCCGCGCAGGCGTGAAAACGGGCAACCGGCCGCACGGTGGCCTGCTCTCCGGCCGGGTCTCGTGCGAGGAAACGCGGGCGGTGATCGTTTGGCCATGATCAACACCAGTTCGGTGAAGTGGGGGCATCGCCGGTGGTCGGATACCGCCACATCACCGAACTGGCGCCCGGCCTACCGACGTCTCCCGAGCACCGCGGGCATCAAGACGGCCAAACGGGTGCAAGCTGGGTCTGTTTAACGGTCAGATCTGTCCTACTCCCGGGATGTGGGAGGAATTGTTGGCAGGTGGGAGCAGTGCGGCGGGGCGAGCGATCAGGGGGTCGGGGTCGGAGCGGGAGTCGGGGTGAGCAGGCGGTGGTAGAGGGCGTTCAGGCGCTCGGCCTGGGACTCCCACGTCCAGGTGGGCAATGGGGAGTCCGGTCCTTCGTAGGCGGCGCGGTAGCGGGCCGGGTCGGCGAGCACCGCCCGGATCGCTCGGGCGAGGTCGACCACGTCCCGGGCGCGGAACACCTCGCCCTGGCCGGTGGCCCGGACCGTGTCGGCCATGGTGCGGACGTCGCTGACCACGATCGGCAGCCGCGCGTGCGCGTACTCGAAGAACTTGGTGATCAGCGCGATCTCGTGGTTGGGCCAGTGGTGCAGCGGGATGAGGCCGACGTCGGCCCCGGCGAGGAACGCGACGAGCTGCCGGTGCGGCACGTACGGCAGCACGTGCACCCGGTCGACGACGCCGTGCCGGGTGGCGCGGGCGACGACCTGGCGAACGTATCCGGCGGCGGGGTCGGCGACGACCAGGGCCAGGTGTACGCCGGGCAGCCGGGTCAGCGCCGCGACGACGGTGTCCACGCCACGCTGCACGGCCATCGCCCCGCTGTAGACGAGCAGCGGCGTGTCGGCGGTCAGGCCGCAGCGGTTCCGCAGGTCGGGTGCGGGCCCACCGGCTGCGGGTTCGGCGGCGGTGACGTGTGCCGGCTCGGCGACCGGGGCGTTGAGCACGACGGTCGGGCGTTCGGGCAGGTCGTGGTCGCGGATCAGTAGGTCGGCGAGCGTGTCGGAGACGGTCACGACCGCGTCGGCGTGGCCGACGTACTCCCGGACGTAGCCCAGGTGGGCGGGCAGCCAGCGGGCGTCGTCGCGGCGGGGCCGGGCGCCGGGCAGCCACTCGTGGGCGTCCCAGACCAGTTTCACGACCCGCCCCTGGGCGCGGGCCCGGTCCACCGCGCGGGCGGCCACGCCGAGCATCCGGAAGTCGTGGGCGTGGATCAGGTCGGGGCGCAGCTCGTCGATGACCGGGCCGGCGAGCCGCTCGTACGCCCAGAGGCCGGGCTCCAGCCGGCGCCAGGCCCGGTCGCCGAGCCGGGCCTGCCAGTAGCGGACCTGCGCGTGCTCGACCGGTCGTCGGGCCAGCCGGGCGGCCCGCAACGCCAGCCCACCGCGCGCCACCAGCCGCCGCCGCAGGCCGCGCGCGCCACCACGCAGGACGGTCGCACCGACTCGACCGGCGCTCGCCGCGCCCGCGTCGTGCCGGCCGGCGGGCGCGTCCGGCGGCAGCACCCGCATCCCGGCGGGCGCGTCCGGCGGCAGCACCCGCATCCCGGCGGGCGCGTCCGGTGGCAGCACCCGCACCTCGGCGGGCGCGTCCGGTGGCAGCACTCGTACCCCGGCTGGCGCGTCCAACGGCAGCACCCGTACCTCGGCGTCGCCGAGCCGCCAGCGGCGCTCGGCGTCGACGTGGGCGCAGCCGAGCAGCGTGACGTCCCAGCCGGCGGCGGCGGCGGACCGGGCGGCCTTCTGCACCCGCGAGTCGCCCTCGACCGCGTTGTCGACGAGCATCACCACCCGCCGCGTCACGGTGTCGCGCTGCATCGGCCACCACACCCCTTCACCCTCGCCGGCCCGACCGGCGCGAGTGTACGGGGACGCGGGACCGCCCCGGCGATCACGGAATGCGGCCTGAGCTGGGAAGACACCGAACGTGCAGGTGGCCGCGGGCGGAAGTTCACCCGCCGTGCACGTGCCGGTCAGGCGGCGCCGGAGGGGACCAGCGGACCCGGGGCGACCGGCTGCCGGCGGTCGCGCCGGTTGGGCAGCGACAGGCGGATGACCTTCCACCAGGCGGAGGCGACCTGCTTGGGCAGCGGGCCGGTGGTGTAGCGCAGCCCGTACCTGTCGAACAGCGCCCGCACCTGCGGGGCGATCTCCTGGTAGCGGTTGCTCGGCAGGTCGGGGAAGAGGTGGTGCTCGATCTGGAAGGACAGGTTCCCGGTCATGATGTGCAGCAGGCGGGGGCCGCTGATGTTGGCGGAGCCGAGCATCTGCCGCAGGTACCACTCGCCGCGCGTCTCGCCCTCGATGGAGGTCTTCTCGAACGTCTCCACGCCGCTCGGGAAGTGCCCGCACATGATCACCGAGTGGCTCCACACGTTGCGGATCAGGTTGGCGGTGAACGTGGCGGCGAGCGTGGACAGGAACGACGGGCCGGACAGCAGCGGGTGGATCACGTAGTCCTTGAGCACCTGGCGGCGGATCTTGCGGCCGACCGCCTTCGCCTTGGCCCGGAACGTCGGGTCCTTGAGCCGCTTCTGCTTGAGGTGCTCGCCCAGCTCCAGGTCGTACGCGGCGATGCCGTACTCGAAGAAGGCGGCGTTGAGCAGGTTCCACACCGGCTGGCCCAGATGCATCGGGTGCCACGGCTGGTCCTCGTCGACGCGCATGATGCCGTACCCGAGGTCGTTGTCCTTGCCGACCACGTTGGTGAAGCGGTGGTGCAGCTCGTTGTGCGACTGCTTCCACTGGGCGGCCGGGGAGACGTGGTCCCACTCCCAGGTGGTGGAGTGGATCTTCGGATCGCGCATCCAGTCCCACTGGCCGTGCAGGATGTTGTGCCCGATCTCCATGTTGTCGAGGATCTTGGCGACCGTGAGGCCGGCCGTGCCGACGATCCAGGCCGGCGGGAACAGCGAGAAGAGCAGCACTGCGCGGCTGCTCATCTCCAGCGTCCGCTGGGTCTTGATCACCTTGCGGATGTAGCGGGCGTCCCGCTCGCCCCGGTCGGCGATGACCCGGTCCCGGATCGCGTCCAGTTCCTTGCCGATGATCTCGATGTCCTCGGCGCTCAGGTGGGCGATCGGGTTGTCGGCCTTCTTCTGGATCACGGTCACGTCGGTGGCTCCTGTCAGAGATCGATGTCGCAGGTACCGGCGGCGGCCGACACGCAGGTCTGGATCCGTACGCCGTCGCCCGGCACTGCCGTGGTGACGTCGCCGTTGCGCAGGTCACGCACCGCGCCCTGGCGCAGCGGCACGACACAGCCGAAACAGATCCCCATCCGACAGCCCGAGGGCATGAGCACCCCCGCGTTCTCCCCCGCGTCGAGCAGGGTGCTGGCGCCGTCGGCCTGGACGGTCACCCCGGCCCCGGTGAAGGTCACCGTGCCGCCGTCGCCAGGCGTTATCACCGTGGGACGGAACCGCTCGGTGTGCAGCAGATCGGCGGCGCCCCGGGCCGCCCAGTGCGCCTCGGCCGCGTCCAGCAGGCCCAGCGGCCCGCAGGCCCAGGTGTGCCGCCGGGCGTGGTCGGGCACCAGCTCGTCCAGCTCGGCCACGTCGAGCAGGCCGGCGGTCTCGGTGTGCCGCTCCACCAGGCGGAGCGCGCCGCGCCCGGCGAGCGCGCGCAGTTCCGCGCCGAAGATGACGTCGTCGCGGGTCGGCGCCGAGTGCACGAGCACCACGTCGGCCCGTTCGGTGAGCCCGGCCCGCAGCATCCCCATGACCGGGGTGATGCCGCTGCCGGCGGTGAGGAACAGGACCCGCTCCGGGGTGACCGTGGGCAGCACGAAGTCGCCCTGCGCCTGGTCGAGCTGGACGATCGTGCCGGGCCGGATCCGGCGGACCAGGTGGTTGCTGACCTTCCCGTCCGGGATCGCCTTCACGGTCACGGCGATGCGGCCGTCCGGCGCGCCGGGCATCGAGGTGACCGAGTACGCGCGCCACTGGCGCACCCCGTCGACGTCCACGCCGAGGCGCACGTACTGCCCCGGCAGGTGGCCCCGCCAGCCACGACCCGGCTGGATCACCACGGTGGCCGCGTCCCGGGTCTCCGGGCGGACGGCGACGACCCGGCCGCGCAGCGGCGCGCCCGCGCGCAGCGGGGCGATCAGGTCGAGGTAGTCGTCGGGCAACAGCGGGGTGGTGACCGTGCCGGCCAGCCGCAGCAACCTGTGCCGGAAGGAGACCTTCTGGGAGCGGCGGGGCGCAGTTGTGGTCATATGACCAGCGTGGCTGCGCAATCGCATAACATCTTGACCAGCAAAGGTGAAACGGTCACGGTTTTTTGTTCGGAGGGTACAAACATGTCGCAGGAGGCCGGGACCGGGCAGCGTGCCGCCCATCTCGATCTCGACGCCGGCGTGGCGGCCATGCTGCGCGATCGGCTGCCGACGGTCGCCGAGCGCACGGTGAGCGCGATCACCGCCGAGGTGTCCGACTATTCCGGCGCGCTCACCGGCGCCATGCGGGAGAAGATCGAAAAAGCGGTACGCATCGCGCTCGGCACCTTCCTCCAGCTCCTCGAGGGCACCCAGGCGTACGACCCGAGCACTCCCCTGGCACCGGCGCTGGAGGCAGCGTACGCGCTGGGCAGCGGCGAGGCCCGGTCGGGGCGGAGCATGGACGCGCTGCTGGCCGCGTACCGGGTGGGCGCCCGGGTGGCCTGGCGGGAGGTCTCCACCACGACGGTACGCAGCGGGCTGGCCGCCGAGACGGTGGCCGAGTTCGCCGAGCTGATGTTCGCGTACATCGACGAGTTGTCCGCGGCGAGCGTCGCCGGGCACGCCGACGAGCTGGCGAGCGCCGGCCGGGTGCGCCGCCGTGACCTGGAGCGGCTCACCCAGCAGCTGCTCGCCGGCGAGCCGGAGGAGTCGCTGCGGCGCAGCGCCGACCGGGCCGACTGGCCGCCGCCGCAGACGCTCACCGTCGTCCTGCTGCCCCGCCGGCACCTGCGCGCGGTGCTCGCCCTGCTCAACCCGCAGACGCTGGAGAGCGGCGAGGACCTGCCGGGGATGAGCCCGGCCGAGGACCTGGCGGTGCTGCTGGTGCCGGACGCACACGGCGGCCGGCGTCGCCAGCTCGTCCGGCTGTTGCACGGGCACCGGGCGGTGCTCGGCCCGGCCCGCCCCTGGCACCGGGTCGCCGCGTCCTACCAGCGGGCCACCCGCGCCCTCGCGCTCGGCCTCGACGCGCCGGACGCCGGGCCGGTCGACACCGAGCGTCACCTGTCCACGTTGCTGCTCAGCATGGACCCGGAGGCGCTCGCCGACCTGCGTACCCAGGCCCTCGCGCCGCTTGCCGCGCTGCCTCCGGCCACCGCGCACCGGCTCGCCGAGACGCTGCGGTCGTGGCTGCTGCACCAGGGCCGTCGCGACGACGTGGCGGCGGACCTGTTCGTGCACCCGCAGACCGTCCGCTACCGGATGGGCAAGCTCCGCGAGCTGTTCGGCGACCGCCTGCTCGACCCCGCGACGGTCCTCGACCTCACCATCGCCCTCGCCGTCCCGGAGCAAGGCGGGGCCCCCGCTTAACGCCTCCGGCAGAGGCGGGGCCCCCGCTTAACACTCACAGCAGCGCGGCGATCCGATCCGCGTCCGGATGGTCGTTGGCGCGCAGGATGTTCAACGCCTCCCGCCAGGTCTGCCGCGCGGCCTCGGCCTCTCCGGCGGCCGCCAGGGCGGCCCCGAGCCGACGCAGGGTGAATCCCTCGTTCATCCGGTCACCCAGGTCGCGGTAGCGGGCGATGGCCTGCCGGTAGCAGTCCACCGCCCGGTGCGCGTCCACGTTCCGGTAGGCGTGTCCGAGGGTGTCCCAGACGCTGGCCTCGCCCATCCGGTCGCCAGCCCGTTGGAGGCGGTCCAGCGCCCGCCTGCCGTACGCGGCGGCCCGCTCGTGGTCGCCGAGCTGGGCGAGGCACCAGGCGACCGAGTTCAGCGCGTAGCTCTCGCCACGGTCGTGGCCGGCCTGGCGGAACAGGGTCAGGGCCTGCTCGTCGTGCCGGAGCGCCTCGGCCAGCTCACCCTGCTCCTCGGCCAGCCAGCCCAGGCAGCGGTAGATGAACGCCTGGCCCACCCGGTCGCCGAGGTCGTGATAGAGCGAGAGGGCTTGCCGGTAGTCCGCCCGCGCGTCGTCGAACCGGCGTAGTTCGACGCATGAGCTGCCGTGCAGCCGGTGTGCCTCCGCCACGGTGGCCGGGTCGCCCAACCGACGCGCGACGGTCACCCCCGCGCGGCCGACCCGTTCCCAGTCGTGCCGGTGGCCCCGCCGGGGCAGGAAGTTGGCCATCGCCCAGGACAGCCGCCAGGCCGGCCTGTCGAGCCCGTCGGCGACGGCCTGCTCGAGCGCCGCCAGCAGCCCGGCGTGCTCGGCGGTGAACCAGGCCAGCGCCGCCTGCCGGTCGGCGAAGCCGAGCACCGTGACGCCCGGCGCCGGCGGCGGCACCGGCAACGGGTCGCGGTTCGGCCACAGCAGCCGGTCGGCGCCGAGGGCGGTGTGCAGGTAGTGGTCGAGGAGGCGTCCCCACGCGGCGCGCCGCCCGGCGCTGCCGTCCGGCGGCCCCAGTTCGTCCGCGTAGGCCCGGAGCAGGTCGTGGCAGGCGTACCGGCCGGGCAGGTGTTCGGTGACGAGGTGCGCGGTGGCCAGCTCACGCAACGGCGACCGCACCTCGTCGACGTCCCGGCCGGCGAGACTGGCCAGGGCCTCGGCGCGCAGGTCCGGACCGGCCGGCAGGCCCAGCAGCCGGAACAGTCGGTCCGCCGCCTCGGTGAGGCCCCGACGCGACCAGGAGAGCACGCTCCGGACGTCCGTGCCCGTGTCGCCGTGGGCGAAGGCGTCGAGATCCGGTCCGCCCCGGTCCGCGCGCAGCTCGGCGGCGAGCGATCCGAGCGGGAACTCCGGGTGGATGGCGGCCCGGGCCGCCGCGACCGCCAACGCCAGCGGAAGCCGGGCACACGAGTAGATGATCTCGTCCACCGCCGCGTCCTGACCGGCCAGGCGTTCGGCGCCCAACCGGCGCGCCAGGAACCGCCGCGCCTGCCCGCGGTCGAGCAGTTCGAGCCGGACCGGACGGGCTCCGTCGACGGCGACCAGGCCGGGCAGTTGGCTACGGCTGACCGCGATCACGGCGCAGCCCGGCACCCCCGGCACCAGCGGACGGGCTCGCCCGGCGTCGTCGATGTTGTCGAGCACCACCAGGACCCGCCGGTCGGCCAGCAGGGACCGGTAGAGCGCGGTCTGCGCCTCGACGGTCGCCGGGATCCGCGACGGCGGTACGGCGAGCGCATCCAGGAAGACCCGCGCCGCCTCGCCCGGATCCATCGCCAGCCCGGTGGGGTCGAAGCCGCGCAGGTCGACGTAGAGCTGACCGTCCGGAAAGCCGGCGGCGACGAGGTGCGCCAGGCGCAGCGCGAAGAACGTCTTCCCCACCCCGGCCGGGCCCGAGACCAGCACCGTCACCGGTTGCCGGCGGGACCCGTCGAGCAGGCGACGGGCGGTGGCCAGCTCGTCGGCGCGGCCGACGAAGTGCGGCGGGTCGGGCGGCAGCAAGGACGGACGGGCCAGTTTCGGCTGGTGGGCGACCGCCGGTCCGACGGGCAGGCGGCGGTGCAGGATCTCCCGCTGCAACTCCGCCAGCTCCGGCGCCGCGAGGCCCCGTTCCCGCAGCAGGCGCAGCCCCTCCCGGCACACCTCGGCAGCCTCGTCGACCCGGCTGTCGGCGTAGAGCGCCCGGGCGAGCAGGCGGCGTGCCGTCTCGTCGTAGGGGTCGTCGACGACCAGGCCGGTCAACCCGTCGATCGCCTCGGCCCACCGACCGAGCGCCGACAGGGCCTCGGCGTGCCCGCGTCGCGCCGTACGTCGGGCGGAGTCGAGCCGGGCGACGTGCACCAGGGTGAAGGGACGGTCGGCCACCTCGGCGAACGCCGGGCCGCGCCACAGCGCCAACGCCTCCGTCAACAGGGCGACGGCCCGTTCGATCAGGTCGGACTCGTCGGCGGCCAGCAGCCGCCGCGCCTCGGCGCAGCGGCGCTGGAACCGGTCGGCGTCGACCGCGTCCGGCGGCAGGTCGAGCCGGTACGCCGACCCGGCGCCGAGGCCGGTGGTGACCAGGATCGGCGGCTGTCGCGGGCCGGTCGCCGGGGCGAGCGCCCGCCGTAGGTGCGAGACGTGACTGCGGAGGGTGGCGCGAGCCGCCTCCGGCGCCGGGTCGCCCCAGAGCAACTCGACGATCCGGTCCGCCGGCACCGCGGACCCGGCCTCCACGAGCAGCACCGCCAGCAGTTCCACGAGTCGCGGACCCAGCCGGACGGGCCGGCCGTCGTGCTCCACCCGGATCGGCCCGAGCACGTCGACCCGCAGCAACCCGAGATCACGCTCCGCCCCCGCCCGACGATCGCCGACCCCCCGACTATAGACGGCGGCGAATGGTCACGGCGGGGGCGGAGATCTCACCAGGGGCGCGTGCTCACGTAGACGTTGCCGCCGCCGAACGTGACCGGATCGCTCGCGCAGCCACCGAGGTTCGCGTTCTTCGCGTCGTCGTGGCCCCACAACCGGACCCGGACCGGGTCGATGCCCCCCTGCGGATCCTCGTTCCACGCGTCCCCGTTGTAGGACGTGTCACCCACTTTGTTGTTCTTGAACACGTTGCCCACGCCGCAGTCCTCGCTGTCGAAGCGCCAGTCGCTCATGATGGCGTACGCGCCGGCCCGCCAGAACATGTTCCCGTCGGCGACGTTGTACTTGCTGTTGTGGCGGGTCCGGATCGGATCGCCGGTGACGTAGCCGAACCGGTTCCCGGCGATGGTGCTCGAATTGCTGTAGTTGGCGAGGTAGACCCCGTGAATGGCGGCCGGGCTGTCGTCGTTGGCAAGGTAGTAGAAGCGGTTTCCCTCGATCCGGGTGCCGGTCGAGTTCGTCACGTGGACACCGCCGTAGCCCGTGCCCGTACCGTTGGCGTTGTAGTGGTCCCCCAGGTATTGGAACGTGTTTCCCCGGATGACGATGTCGCCGGCCCGGTCCCCCGGCTTCCCGGCGACCCGGATGCCCCCGTTGCGGAAGTACTGGAACGTGTAGCCCTCCACCACCACGCCGCTGTCGGCGGACGTCAGCGTCATGCCGTAGCCGGCTGCGGCCGTGCCGACGTCGTCCCCCGTGGCCGACGTCGGCACGGCCGCCGACCGCATCCGCGATCCGTCGAGCACCACCGCGCCGGTGCCCGGGATGGTCGAGAAGGTCACCCTGCCGCCGCGCGGGGCGTAACTCCACCGGATCGGGGAGGTGAGATGGTGGACGCCGCCCCGCAGCAGGACCCGGGCGTCGCGCGCACCTCGGGCCCGCAGGACCGACTCGGCCGCGGCCACCGAACCCACCGCCCGTTCGGGGGCGCTTCCGTCCCGCTGCTGACCACCGTGGAGGGCGGCCGGCCCGGTCGGGTCCACGTAGACGGTCACCGGGCCCTCCGGCGCGGCCTGGGCCGCACCTCCGGGCAGAGCGGTCGCGGTCGCGACCGCCAACGCCATCGACCAGGCACGGATTCTGCGCATGAGTCATTCCTTCCGTCCGACTGATGCCGACCTCGACAGATTGGAGGCGGGGTGTGGAAACGGCGTGGAAGGTCCCACTCCGCCGGCCGGGTAGGCGAGGTGCGGCGGCGCGGCCGGGCCACCACGGGCGGTTCATCCTCGCGGGTGGACCGCGGTGGGCCCGACGCCCGCCACGAGGGGCAATTCCCTATTGTCCACTGTCACTGTGAGCGACGCCTGCGCGAATTCCCGATCGCATGTTGACGGCCGGAGATCGAAAGGCAATCATGATGGTCACTGGATCCACCTCACGCCAATGTCGGATCCGGTGGCTTCTCCCACTTGACGACGGGATCGCGCCGTAATGCGAGATTCCGCCGGGCGAGCACGCCCGGCGCGCACCGGCAAAAACCCATCGATCGAATAGGACATGCCGCCGCTCGCCCGAGGAGTCCGCCGGTGAAGGGGAACGACGACGCTCTCGCGCCGAGCCGGCCAAGGCCGGTCTCATGCGGCGCTGAGCTGCAAGAACAGCTCGCGCTGCACGGCGGTCGGCCGGTCCGGCGCACGCCGTGGCCCACCTACGACAAAGGCGCGGTATTCGTACATCCCGAGGACGAGGAGGCCGCAATTCGGGCCATCCGTAGTCATCTCTACTTCCGCTACGACCACCGGCCGCAGAACGAAACCGAATGCGGTCGCTTCGAGGACGAACTGTGCCGTTATTTCGGCACCCGGCACGCTCTCGCCGTTTCCAGCGGCACGGCCGCGCTGGCTCTCGCCCTGATGGGCGCCGCCGTGCCGGCGGGGTCATTGGTCGCCTGCCCCGGATTCACTTTCGTCGCCACTCCGAGCGCCATTATGATGGCCGGCTGCCGACCATTCCTGGTCGAGGTCGACGACGACCTGCGGATGGACCTCGACGACCTGCGCCGACGGTGGCGGCCGGACATCCGCGCCATCGCGGTGGTGCACATGCGGGGGTTCGCCGCCGACGTCGAGGCGCTCGCCGCGTTCGCCGCCGAGATGGGCGTGCCGCTGATCGAGGACACCGTGCCGGCGCTCGGGGCCGAACTCAACGGCCGCAAGCTCGGCACGTTCGGCGCGGCCGGCGCGTTCAGCACCCAGTCCGACAAGGCGCTCAACTGCGGCGAGGGCGGCTTCCTGCTGACCGACGACAGCACCCTGTTCGCCCGGGCGGTCGCGCTCTCCGGGGCGTACGAGGGGCGGCTGCGCCGGCACTTTACGCACGGCGAGCCGTCCGTGAGCGGCCTGGACCTGCCGCTGCTCAGCCTGCGGATGGACGAGATCCGGGCAGCTCTGCTGCGGGCCGAGCTGACCCGGCTGCCGCAGCGGCTGGGGTTGTTCCACCGCAACTACGCCCACGTCGCCGCGGCCCTGGCCGACCTGCCCGGCATCGCCGTGCGACGACCGGTCGCGCCCGGGGCGTACCTCGGGGAGGCGTTCGTGTTCCGCGTGCCCGGCGGCGACGCGGGCTGGTTCACGCGGGCGCTGCGGGCCGAGGGGATCGACGCCCGCAACATCGGCGCGGACGACGACCTCAACGTCCGCGCGTTCTGGAACTGGCGCTTCCTCTACGACGACACGGCGGACCCGGCGCGGATCCGCGCGACCCTGCCGCGCACCGCGCGGCTGCTCACCGAGACCGTCGACGTGCCGCTGTCGTCGAACCTCACCCCGGACGACTGCGACGACCTGGTCCGCGCGGTCCGCAAGGTGGCCGCCGCCCGCGACCCCGCGCTGGCGCGGCCGTGAGCGGCGCGGACGCCGAGCCGAAGCGCCTGCCCCGGCTCGCGCTGGTCGGGCTGCTCGGCGGGCTGTTCGCCGGCTACCTGGGGTTGACCGCCGTCATCCCGGTGCTGCCCGGCTTCCTGCGGGAGCGGCACGACGCCGGTGACCTCACCGTCGGCGTCGTGGTCACCGTGACCGCGGTGACCGCGCTGCTGGTCCGGCCGGTCGCCGGCGCGCTCGCCGACCGGTACGGCCATCGCACGGTGATGCTGACCGGCGCGCTCGTGGTGGCCGCCGGTGGCCTGCTGTACCTGGCGCCGCTGAGCGTGCCCGCGCTGGTGGCGGTGCGGCTGCTGCTCGGGGCGGGCGAGGCGGCGCTGTTCACCGCCGGCGCGGTGTGGATCGTCCAGCTCGCCCCGCACCACCGGCGCGGCCAGCTCATCGGCCTGTACGGGGTGAGCATGTGGGGCGGCATCTCCGCCGGCACGTTCCTCGGCGCGACCGTGCAGCAGGCCGGATACCCGGCGGTGTGGGCGCTCAGCGCCGCCGCCCCGGCCGTCGGGGCCGCGCTCGTCGCGGTGGCGCCGACGCCACCCCGCGCCGCCCCGGCGGCCCGGGGTGGTGGACTGCTGCTGCGCCCCGCACTGCTGCCCGGC
Organism: Micromonospora sp. WMMD975; assembly: GCF_029581215.1. Classification (NCBI taxonomy): domain Bacteria; kingdom Bacillati; phylum Actinomycetota; class Actinomycetes; order Micromonosporales; family Micromonosporaceae; genus Micromonospora; species Micromonospora sp. WMMD975. The sequence continues at coordinate 1,863,895 of NZ_CP120739.1, read as the reverse complement.
GTGGCGCTGACGTTCGGCGCCGCCGGGTACGCCGGGCTGGCCGCGTTCGTGGTGCTGCACCTGGACGAGCGGGGCATCGGCCACGGGGTGGTGGTGCTGAGCTGCTTCAGCGCCGTCTACGCCGGCACCCGGCTCGTCATCGGTCACCTGCCCGACCGGCTCGGCCCCCGCCGGGTGGCCACCTGGTGCGGGGTGGGCGAGGCGGTCGGGCTGCTGGTCATCGCGGTCGCCCCGAACCTGCCGGTCGCGGTGGCCGGCAGCGTGGTGATGGGCGTCGGGTTCTCGCTGCTGCACCCGTCGCTGGCGTTGATGGTGATGAACCGCACCGACCCGGCGCGGCAGGGCGCGGCGATCGGGGCGTACACCTCGTTCTGGGATCTTGGGCTGGCGGTGTGGGGGCCGGCGACCGGTCTGGTCGCCGCCGGGTTCGGCTACCCGGCGGTGTTCGTGGCCGGCGCGGCCGGCGCGGCGGTCGCCGCCGCGATGGCGCTGCGCATCGGCCGCCCCGCCGCCGACCGGGTGCCGATGGAGGTACGGACGTCATGAGCGCACCCGTGACCGTGCTCAGCGTCACCGGCTGGTGTCGCAACGGCAGCACCATCATCGGCAACGTCCTCGGCGAGGTACCCGGCGTGGTGCACGTCGGCGAACTGCACTTCCTGTGGAAGAACGCCACCGGTCGCGGGGTCAACGACAGGTGCGGCTGCGGACTGCCGCTGACCGACTGCCCGCTGTGGTCGGCGGTGCTGCCGGTCGGCCGTCCGGCCGGCGTGTCCGCGGACGCACACGCCGCCGAGGTGATCCGGCGCCAGCGCGCCCGGCTGCGGACCCGGCACACCTGGCGGGTGCTGCGCCGGGGCGCGGACGACGCGGCCACCCGCACGCACGCCGAGCTGCTCGGCGCGGTCTACCGGGAGGTGGCCGCGCGCACCGACGCCCGGGTGATCGTGGACAGCACCAAGATCCCCGGCGAGTCGGCGTTGCTGCCGCACGTGCCCGGCGTCGAGCCGTACTGGCTGCACCTGGTCCGTGACCCGCGCGCGGTGGCGCACTCCTGGCGGGAGCCGAAGGACTACGTCTACGCCATGTCTGCGGCGCGCAGCACCGCGTACTGGCACGGGTTCAACCGGGCCTCGGCCGCGATCAACCGCCGGCACCCGGGGCGGTCGGCGTTCCTGCGTTACGAGGACTTCGCCGCCGACCCGGCCGGCAGCATCGGCACCCTGCTGCGGCTGGTCGGCGTCGACCCGGCCGGCAACCCGGTCCGGGACCGGACCGTCGAGCTGCGCGGCAACCACACGGTGACCGGCAACCCGGACCGGTTCCGCACCGGTCCGACGATCGTCCGGGACACGGACGACGGGTGGCGGCGCACGCTCACCGGCCGGCAGCGCCTCGCCGTGGCGGCGCTGGCGTGGCCGCTGTCCGCCCGCTACGGCTACCGGTCCGGCGCGCCGGTCGGCGCGCACCCCGGCGCGGCGGTCCGCGCCGGTGAGACGGAGAGGTGACGGACGTGGATCTGGGGCTCACGGGTCGGGTGGCGCTTGTCGCCGGCGGCACCAGCGGCATCGGGCTGGCCTGCGCGAAGGAATTCGCCGCGGAGGGCGCGCACGTGGCGGTCTGCGGGCGCGACCCGCAGCGCCTCGCCGCGGCCGAGCGGGAGCTGGCCGCGGTGACCACCGGGCGGGTCAGCGCCACCGGCGTGGACGTCACCGACACCGACGCCGCCGCGCGCTGGGTCCACCGGGTCGCCGCCGACCTCGGCGGGGTGGACGTGCTGCTGGTCAGCGGCGGCAGCCCGCCGTTCGGCACCGCCACCGCCTTCGCCACCGACGACTACCGGGCGGCCGTCGACCAGGTGCTGCTGCCCGCGGTCGCGCTGTCGCTGGCCGCGCTGCCGCACATGCGCGCCGCCGGGCGGGGCCGGCTGCTGCTCGTCGCCTCCGAGACCGCCTGCGTGCCGATCGGCCCGCTGGCGCTGTCCGGGGTGACCCGGGCCGCGCTTGTCCGCTTCGCCCAGGGGCTCGCGGTGGACGTGGGCCGCGACGGGATCACCGTGAACGTGCTCGCGCCCGGCGGGGTGCGTACCCCGCCGATGGAACGCGTGGCGGCCCGGCTGGCCGGCGACGACGGCGACGTGGAGGCCCGGCTGGCCGCGATGGGCCACCACAGCGCGCTCGGCCGGCTGGCCCGCCCCGAGGAGGTGGCCGCGGTAGCCGCGTTCCTGGCGAGCGAGCGGGCCTCGTACGTGACCGCCGGCGTGCACCTGATCGACGGCGGCGCCGCCGCCACCGGCCCCGACCTGCCGCACCTGACCGGCATCCGCAAGGACACCTACGCCTGAGTCGACCCGACCGCCGCACGAGGGAGTGCCGATGTCCACGACCAGCCAGTTCACCGAGCGCGACGTCTCCGAGTTCTTCGACCAGACCACGCAGACGTACCTCAGCTTCTGGGACAGCGAGGGCGTGCTGCACACCGGCTACTTCGCCGCCGACGCCGACGCCGACTACCACGCCGCGGCCGACCGGACCTCGGACATCCTCGCCGAGGACGCCGGCATCGACGCGTCGTCGCACGTGCTCGACGTCGGCTGCGGCTGCGGCAACTTCCTGCTGCGGCTGGCCGGACGCACCGGGTGCCGGGGCGAGGGGGTGGACCTGAGCATCGAGCGGGTCCGGTTCGCCGAACAGCGACGCGCCGAGCGCGGCGCCGGGCTGGACGTGTCGTTCCGGCACGGCTCGGCCACCGCCCTGCCGTACGCCGACGGCACGTTCACGCACGTGGTCAGCCAGGATGCGCTGTTCCTGGTGCCGGAGAAGCCACGCAGCCACGCCGAGATGTTCCGGGTGCTCGCCCCCGGCGGGGTGCTTGCCGTCTCCGACTTCCTCCAGCCCACCGAGCGGATCGGCGAGGCGGCCCGGCGGCACGTCTACGACCGGGTGCGGTGGAACGGCGGCTACTCGCTCGACGGCTACCGCCGGGCGTTGACCGAGGCCGGGTTCGTGGACGTGGTGGCCCGCAGCCTCGACGCGCACATCCGGCAGACGTACCGGGTGCTGGGCCGCACCGCCCGGGAGCGTGCGGAGACGACGGCGGACGAGGCGGCGCGGACCTGGATCCTCGGCTTCGCCGAATCCTGCGACGAGATCCAGGCGGCCATCGACCGGGGCGAGTTCGGCTGGGGCATGTTCGTCGCCCGCAAGCCGGCCTGAGGAAGGGACAGCAGATGCCACAACCCATGGAGACCGTGAAGCGGACCATCGCCGAGGTGGTCGCCGCGCGGAAGACCCAGATGTCGCCGGGCGGACTGTTCGTCGAGGCGTTCGCCAAGGACGGCTTCGACACCAGCGTCGACTACGACGTCACCGTCACCGACTCGCTGACCAGCTCCCGGCGCAAGCCGCGCTACCCGTCCCGGAACGTGCTGAAGGTGGTGGACCTGTCCCGGGATCCGCAGGACTTCTACTGGCACGAGAGCCCACCCCGGCCGGACGACCCGGCGGTCGACGGCGCGGACCTGCGCCGGGAGGCCGCCAACCACTTCCACCGCTCCCCCATCCCGCCGCTGCTCACCACCACCGCGTGGGTGCAGGTGCCGGACACGCTGTGGGAGGACCCGGTCAGCTTCGCCCAGTTCATCGACTACCGGCTGGTGGTGCGGCTGGCCACCGCCGAGAACCACACCATCCTGCGCGGCGAGGGCGGGCTGCTGGCCATGCCGGACCTGGGCCGGCTCACCGAACCGGGGCCGTTCGGCTCGACCATCCTGTCCGCCTGCAACGAGGTGGAGCAGATGGGCAGCACCGCGGACGGGCTGATCATCAACCCGGCCGACTACTACCGGCTGCTCGGCAACGGCACGCTGATGCGCGACGTGGAGGAGAACGGCGTCTTCATCGTGCGTACCCGCCTGGTCGACCCGGGCACCGCGATCGTCGGCGACTTCGGCCACGGCGCGCTGCTGTTCGACGCCGGCCGCTCCACGATCGGGTTCGCCGAGCCACCGCCGGGCACGTTCGCCGAACCGGGAGTGGCGTTGCGCGCCGAGATCTGGGAGCGGGTCGTGGTCAACCTGCCCACCTGCTTCTTCGTCGTCACGCTCTGACCGGCGGCGACGATGACGACACCGGCCCGCAGCGACCCCGACGTGCTGGTCATCGGCGCCGGCGTGGTCGGGCTGTGCTGCGCCTGGTTCCTGCGCCGCGCCGGCCTCACCGTGACCGTGGTGGACCGGGGTGAGGTCGGCGACCCGTCGGCCTGCTCGGCCGGGAACACCGGCTTCGTCGGCACCCAGGGCTCGGCGCCGCTGGCCGAGCCCGGGGTGCCGACGAAGGGCGTCCGCTGGCTGTTCAGCCCGGAGAGCCCGTTCTCGGTCAAGCCCCGCCTCGACGGCGCGCTGCTGACCTGGTTGTGGCACTTCCGCCGGCACTGCACCGAACGGCACGCCCGCGCCGGCTTCGAGACGCTGCTCGCGCTCAAGCAACGCAGCCTGGCGCTGCTGCGCCAGATCTGCGCCGAGGGCGAGCTGACCGGCACGCTCACCGCCCGCGGCATGATCCTGGCCTGCCACACCGAGCAGGGGTACGCGCAGGCGCGCCGGACGATCCCGGCGGCGACCGCGCGTGGGGTGCCGCTGCGTGAGCTGGACGCCGCGGAGCTGGCCGAGTTGGAACCGGGCGTCGACTTCGCCGTGGCCGGCGCGCTGTTCAACGAGGAGGGCGCCGCGCTGCGCATCCCCGCGTTCCTGGTCGGCCTCGCCGAGGAGCTGCGGGCGCGCGGCGTGGAGATCCTCACCGGCGCCGAGGTACGCGACTTCGAGGTGACCGGCCGGCGGGTGCGTGCGGTCCGGACCGGCCGGGGCGACCTGCGCCCGACCGAGGTGGTGATCGCCGCCGGGGTGTGGTCGGCGGCGTGCGCCCGGATGCTCGGCGTCGGGCTGACCCTGCAACCGGCGAAGGGCTACACGGTCACCGTGCCGGCCGGGCCGGGCACGCCCACCCGGCCGGTGCTGCTCAGCGAGGGCAAGGTCGCGGTGATGCCGCTCGGTGACCGGGTCCGCGTCGGCGGCACGCTGGAACTGTCCGGGCTGGACGCCTCGGTGTCGCCGCGCCGGGTGGACGGGATCCTGCACACCGCCCGGCGCTACCTGCCGGCGCTGGAGACCGACCGGCGGCTCGACGTGTGGAGCGGACTGCGCCCGTGCACCCCGGACAGCCTGCCGCTGATCGGCCGGGCCGGCGGTTGGGGAAACGTCAGCGTGGCGACCGGGCACGGGCACATCGGGATGGGCCTGGCCCCGGCCGGCGGGGAACTGCTCGCCCAACTCGTGACCGGTGCCGAGCCGGCCGTGCCCCTGGAGACGTTCGCCCTGGACCGCTTCCGGAAGGGGATCTCGTGAGTGACCGGCCGGAGATCGGGGTGCTCTGCCTCGACACCAGCTTCGACAAGATCCCCGGGCACATCCGCAACCCGGCGACGTTCGACTTCCCGGTGCGTTACCGGGTGGTCGAGGGCGCCACCCCGCAGCGGCTGGTGCGCGAGGCCGACCCGACGCTGCTGGAGCCGTTCGTCGCCGCGGCCCGCGACCTTCAGGCCGCCGGGGTGGCCGGCATCACCGGCGCGTGCGGCTTCCTGGTGCTGTTCCAGGCCGAACTCGCCGCCGCGGTGGACGTGCCGCTGTGGTCGTCGAGCCTGGTGCAGGTGCCGATGGTGCACCTGATGGTCGGGCGCACCGTGGGGCTGCTGGTCGCCGACGAGGCGGCGCTGACCCCCCGGCACCTGGCCGCGGTCGGCGCTGCGGACGTGCCGGTCGCGGTCACCGGGATGGCCGGGCAGCCGGAGTTCCGCGAGGTGATGCTTCAGGGGCGGCGCGACGCGCTCGACGTCGACCGGCTGGCCGCCGAGGTGGACGGCCGGGTGGACGGGCTCGCCCGCGCCCACCCCGACCTGGGCGCGCTGGTGATCGAATGCACCGACCTGGTGCCGTTCGCCCACCGGATCCAGGCGCGGCTCGGCGTGCCGGTGTTCGACATCGTCACGCTGACCACGATGGCCCACGCGACGCTCACCCGCCGCCCCTACGCCGGGAGCCGGTGACCGGCCGGAAGACGGAAACGCGCACCCTGCCTCCGGGTGGCACATACCGTGGGCAGGAGGGCAGCCGGGCAGGGAGGCGGCCGGGACCGGAGGGGGACGCCGTGACGGAGCCGGAAGAGGAGCAGGAGAAGACCGGCAAGACCGACCGCGTGCTGTTCTCCCCCGACGGCGACCCGCACCACACGCTGGCGGAGGCCCCGCAGCCGGACGAGCACCTCGACGTCACCGCCACCGTCGACGACCGGACCGAGGTCGTCGACGACGAGCAGTGAGCCGGGGCCGGGCCGCGCTCAGACCGGTGGGATGCCGGAGCGGCCGATGGCCGACATGTCGCCGCCGCCGATCTCACTGGGCGCGGCCGGCGGTGGGGCCGTGGCCTCGGTGCGGTCCTCGATGCAGGCGTCACCGAGCCCGTGCATCAACTCCCCGATGGCGGCCAGCGCCGACCCCTTGTCCGGGCAGGGCCGGCCGGTGGCGAGCACCTGGCCGTCGCCGCCGAGCACGGTGAACCCGACCCGGCCGTCGGTCTCGCTCTCGATGACGAACCTCACCGCGCTCCTCCCACCGATCAGAGGCCGTGGGTCTGCAACCACAGCTCCAGCAGGCCCAGCTGCCACAGTTTGTTGCTGCCGGCGGCGGCCCGCGCCCGGTCCGGCTCGGCGAGCAGCTCGTCGACGTACGCCCGGCGGAACAGGCCGCGCCGCCGTGCCTCGGGCGCGCCGAGGGCCTCGACCACCAACTCTCGCACGGGACCGTCGACGTTGCGCAGCGCCGGCACCGGGAAGTAACCCTTGGGCCGGTCGATGACCTCGGCTGGCAGCACCTCGCGGGCCACCTCCTTGAGCACCCCCTTGCCGCCCTGGGCCAGCTTGTGCTCCGGTGGGCAGGCGGCGGCGAGCGTCACCAGGTCCTGGTCGAGGAAGGGCGTCCGCACCTCCAGCCCCCAGGCCATGCTCATGCTGTCGACCCGCTTGACCGGGTCGTCGGGGAGCATCAGGTGGGTGTCCAGGCGCAGCACCGCGTCCACCGCGGTCTGCGCGCCGGGCGCGGCCAGCTCCGCGGCGACCAGCTCGCCGCTGACGTCGGCGTCGCAGGCGTACGCCGGGTCGACCACCCGGTTCAGCCCGGCGTGGTCGCGGTCGAAGAACGCGGCGGTGAACTCGGCGGCGGCGTCCGGCCGGGCCGCCTCGGCGAGTCGGTGGTGGTAGCCGTAGCCGGCGAAGACCTCGTCGGCGCCCTGGCCGGACTGGGCCACCTTCACGTGCCGGGCCACCTGTTCGGAGAGCAGGTGGAACGCCACCACGTCGTGGCTGCCCATCGGTTCGGTCATCGCCGTCACGGTGGCCCGGACGGCGGGGCCGAGGTCGCCGTCGGCGAGGCGGATGCGGTGGTGGTCGGTGTCGAAGGCGCGGGCGACCAGGTCGGAGTAGTGGAACTCGTCGCCGGCCTCGTCGCCCCGGCTGTCGAAGCCGATGCTGAACGTCTGGAGGTGGTGCTGCCCGGCGCCGTCGAGCAACGCCACGATCATGCTGGAGTCGAGGCCGCCGGAGAGCAGCACCCCGACCGGCACGTCGGCGACCAGCCTCCGCCGTACCGCGGTGCGCAGCGCGCCCCCGATCGCGGCCCGCCAGTCGCGGGCGTCCATCCCGTCGTGGGCCGGGTCGCGCCGGTAGTCGGGCCGCCAGTAGACGTGCTCGCGGGCGCGGCCGTCGGCCTCCACCACCCGGACGGTGGCCGGGGGCAGCTTGCGTACCCCGCGCAGGATGGTGCGCGGGGCCGGCACGATCGAGTGCCAGGACAGGTAGTGGTGCAGCGCGACCGGGTCGATGCCGGTGTCCACGTCGCCGGCGGCCAGCAGCGCCGGCAGGGTGGAGGCGAACCGCAGCCGGCCGGGTGACCCGGCGAGGTAGAGCGGCTTGACGCCGAGCCGGTCGCGGGCCAGCACGAGCCGGCGTCGCCGTCGGTCCACGAGCGCGACGGCGAACATCCCGACCAGGTGGTCGACGAACCGTTCACCCCATTGGGCGTACGCGACCAGGACGACCTCGGTGTCACTCGTCGATCGGAACGTGTGCCCGGCCGCCCGCAGCTCGTCGCGCAGCTCCGGATAGTTGTAGACGCAACCGTTGAAGACCAGGGCGAGGCCGAGGTCGTCGCGGACCATGGGCTGGGCACCGGTCTCGGACAGGTCGATGACGGTCAGCCGGCGGTGCCCGAGCATCACCCAGTCGTCGCTCCACCGGCCCTCGCCGTCCGGGCCGCGCGAGCGCATGGCCGTGGTCATCCGGGCCACCGCGCCGCTGTCGGGGGTGGCCCCGTCGAAGCGGGCCTCACCGCTGATCCCGCACATGTCGGCGACTACCCGGCATGTGACCAAGGAAACCCTTGATGGGCGGTTGGCGAGCCGGGACGGGTACGCCGTCGTACGGTGATCGTGCGGGCCATGTCCCCGGGCGGTCCGGCCACGGGACGTGGCCATGATCAACAACGCCTGCCAGGAGGACGTGTGTTCGCCAATCCCGAGGAACTCCTGCGATACCTCAGCAACGAGGACGTGAAGTTCGTCGACGTACGTTTCTGTGACCTGCCCGGCGTGATGCAGCACTTCAACCTGCCGGTCGAGTCCTTCGACGACAGCGTCTTCACCGACGGCCTCGCGTTCGACGGCTCGTCGATCCGCGGCTTCCAGTCGATCCACGAGTCGGACATGCTCCTGCTGCCCGACGTGACGACCGCGTTCGTGGACCCGTTCCGGGCGCAGAAGACCGTCGCGCTGAACTTCTTCGTCCACGACCCGTTCACCCGCGAGGCGTACTCGCGCGACCCCCGCAACGTGGCGAAGAAGGCCGAGGCGTACCTCGCCGCCAGCGGCATCGCGGACACCGCCTACTTCGGGGCGGAGGCGGAGTTCTACATCTTCGACTCGATCCGCCACGAGACGTCGGCGCACCAGTCGTTCTACTACATCGACTCGATCGAGGGCGCCTGGAACACCGGCCGGGTCGAGGACGGTGGCAACCGGGGCTACAAGACCGGCTACAAGGGCGGCTACTTCCCGGTCCCGCCGGTGGACCACTACGCCGACCTGCGCGACAGCATGGTCCGCCGTCTGGTGGACGCCGGTTTCACGGTCGAGCGCTCGCACCACGAGGTGGGCACCGGCGGCCAATCCGAGATCAACTACAGGTTCTCCACGCTGCTGCACGCCGCCGACGAGCTCCAGCTCTTCAAATATCTGATCAAGAACGAGGCGTGGGCGAACGGCAAGACGGCCACGTTCATGCCCAAGCCGCTCTTCGGTGACAACGGCTCCGGCATGCACACCCACCAGAGCCTTTGGCGGGGCGGTCAGCCGCTGTTCTACGACGAGACCGGCTACGCCGGCCTGTCCGACACCGCCCGCTGGTACATCGGCGGCCTGCTGCACCACGCGCCCTCGCTGCTGGCCTTCACCAACCCCACGATCAACTCCTACCGCCGGCTCGTCCCCGGGTACGAGGCGCCGGTCAACCTGGTCTACTCCCAGCGCAACCGCTCCGCCTGCACCCGCATCCCGGTCACCGGCAGCAACCCCAAGGCCAAGCGCGTCGAGTTCCGCGTCCCGGACCCGTCGGCCAACGTCTACCTCGCCTTCTCCGCGATGATGATGGCCGGCCTCGACGGCATCAAGAGCAAGATCGAGCCCCCGGCCCCGATCGACAAGGACCTCTACGACCTGCCCCCGGAGGAGTGGGGCGACGTCAAGCAGGTCCCCGGTTCCCTCCCGCACGCGCTGGAGGCGCTCGCCCGGGACCACGACTACCTGCTCGACGGCGGCGTGTTCACCGACGACCTGATCTCCACCTGGATCGACTGGAAGACCGCCAACGAGGTCGACCCGGTACGCCTGCGCCCGACCCCGCACGAGTTCGCCATGTACTACGACTGCTGACGTCGTACCCCGCTCGTCACCGCCCCCGCGTGCCGACCGTGCGCGGGGGCGGTGGTCGGTGGAAACGGCATCCGGAGGGCCGCCGGCCTCGTACCGTCGAGACATGACGCAGCCTCACCACGACGGACCTCGGACGTCGGTGCGGCCGCGACCCGCGGGCGACCCGGCGGCCACCGCCGCCCTCACCCTCGGGGTCGAGGAGGAGTTCCTGCTCCTGGACCCGACGACCGGCGAGAGCATGCCGGTCGCCGACCGGGTCCGCGAGGCGCTCTCCGGGACCGCCCGCGAGCAGAGCCGGCAGGAGTTCCGGCACAGCATGGTGGAAATGGTGACGCCGGTCAGCCCCGACCTGGCGGCGCTGCGCGAGCACCTCGTCGCGTTGCGCCGTGCCGCCGCCCGCGCGGCCGACGCCGTCGGGGCGCGCCTGGTGGCGGTCGGCGCCACCCCGGTCCGCGAGGCGCACCGCACCGTGCCCGACGAACCGCGCTACCACGACATGTCCCGCCGGTTCGGCCCGGTGGCGCACGACCCGGCGGTCTGCGGCTGCCACGTCCACGTCGGCGTGCCCGACCGGGAGCTCGCCGTGCAGGTCTGCAACCACCTGCGCCCGTGGCTGCCGGTGGTGCAGGCGCTCACCACGAACTCGCCGCTGCACGACGGGCGCGACACCGGGCACGCGAGCTGGCGTTCGATGCAGTTGGAACGCTGGCCGAGCATCGGCCCCACGCCGCACTTCGACTCCGCCGCCGACTACGACGCCACCGTGCGGGACCTGATCGCCACCGGGATCATGCTCGACGCCGCGATGGTCTACTGGTATGCCCGGCCGTCGGCGTCCTACCCCACCGTGGAGGTGCGGGTCGGCGACGTCTGCCCCACCGTCGACGACACCGTGCTCGTCGCCGGGCTGGTCCGGGCCCTGGTCGCCACCGCGGTCGACGAGGTGCGCGCCGGGCGCCCCGCCCCCCGGATCCGCGACTGCCTGGTCGCCGCCGCGCACTGGCGGGCCGCCCACGACGGCGTCGACGGCGACCTCGTGGACCTGCGCACCGGCCGGCCCCGGCCGGCCTGGGACCTCGTCGACGACCTGCTGGCCGCCCTCGTGCCCGCGTTACGGCGGCACGGGGACCTGGACCTGGTCCGGCGCGAGGCGGACCGGCTGCGCCGCGACGGCACCGGGGCCACCCGGCAACGGCGGATCATGGCCGGCACCGGCGGGGACGTGCGTGCCGTGCTGGACCACCTGGCCGCCCAGACCATCGCGGGTTGACCGGCCGTGACCTCAGCGCAGCCCGGCGAACAGGTCGTCCTCGGGCGTCGGCGCGCCCGTGGTGTCGTGGACCCGGACGAACGTCTCCAACCCCATCAGCTCGGTGAACCGCTCCTGCCCCAGCCGCAGGAAGAAGATGTTCTCCGCCTGGCTGGCGTGCGCGGCGAGGGAGGCGAACTTCTGCCCGCCGTGACCACGGGTGTCCACCCAGGTGGTGATCTCCTCGTCGGGCAGGCCCAGCGCCGGCATCTCGTCGGTCGCGTCCGGCTCGGGGAACTCCACCCCGATCTCCTGCATGACCTTGCCGAACTCCTGGAACGCGCTGCGTGGCACCGTGGTCCAGTAGACCTTCGCCGGGATGCCGGTGCGCTCCACCGCGGCCATCGTGATGCGGTGCGCCTGAATGTGGTCCGGGTGGCCGTAGAAGCCGTTCTCATCGTAGGTGACGACCACGTCGGGGCGGTAACGCCGGATCAGCTCGGCCAACCGGTCGGCCGCCTCCGTCACCGGCGTGTTCCAGAACGCGCCGGGAGCGTCGTTCGTCGCCCAGCCCATCATCCCGGAGTCGGCGTAGTCGAGGGTCTCCAGATGGGTCACCTTCAACGCCTCGCAACTGGCCGCCAGCTCCGCCCGGCGCATCTCCACCACGGACTGCGGGTCGTGCCCGTCCTCGCCCGGCTTGACACCGCCGGGACCGTCGCCGCACCGGCCGTCGGTGCACGTCACGAGCACGGTCGTGACGCCCTCCGCCGCATAGCGGGCGAGGACGCCGCCGGTGCTCGTCGCTTCGTCGTCGGGGTGCGCGTGCACCGCCATCAGGGTCAGGGATCGCTCAGCCACCCCGTCACCATACGAGCACCGGCCGACGCACTAGCATTGCCCGGTCCGCAGACGCCCGACGGAAGCGAGGCACGATGGGTTGGCTCCGGCGGTTGCTGGGTGGCGAAGGCGGAGTCGACCTGGACCCGGGGCGCCAGCAGGCGCTCCTGCGGGACGTCCAGCGTTCCTACGGCGCGCACGCCCGGATCCGGTTCCCCGAGCAGGTCGACGCGATCAGCCACCTGCTCTCCGACGACGACGGCCTGGTGGTGGCCGCCGGGATCGTCTGCGAGGCCGCCGACGAGGCCCACGCCGACCTCCAGTCCCAGGCCCAGGAGGTGTTCCGGCGCACCGGCCGACGGCTGCTGGTGCACCGCCGCAACTACCGGCCCCTGTGGAAGGAGGCCGGCCCGGCGCTGCGCTGGCCGCTCGGCGCGCTGCCCAGCGGCCTGCACCCGTACGCGCAGGTGACCGCCGCCGTCTCGGTGATCGGTGACCGGGCGAAACGCCTCGACCGGGTGACCGATCCGCAGCCGTTCGTGGCACGCCTGTTCGAGGTGCTCGACCTCACCACCGCCGGCTGGGAGTTCGGCCGGGTGCGGGTGGACACCGACGGCGCCACCCTGGTGGAGCGGTTGACCGTCACCGCCGCGCAGGTGCTCGCGGCCATGGACGACCCGCCCCGGCTGCCGCCGGCGGTGCGCGAGTTGATGCGCCGCAACCACCGCATCGACGTCTACGACCCGGCCGGTCCCCGGGTGGTCGGCCGGATCAACCTGGGCGCGCGGCTGCGCGAGACGCTCCTGGCCTGACCGGCGTCCACCCAGGAACCGGTCGCGGCGTGGTCCCGCCGGTCACGGCGCGCGGAAGGGATCGGGTGGGACGCACCCCACCAGGCCGGGGCGCGTCCCACCCTGCTCAGGTGGTGGTGCAGGTGAGGTTCGTCGGCGGGTTGTTGGTGCCGTTCACCGAACCGATGAAGCCGAAGGTGGTGGAGGCGCCGGCCGCCAGCGCGCCGTTGTAGTCGGCGTTGCGCACCGTCACGTTCGCGCCGTTCTGGGTGTGCGTGCCGCTCCAGATCTGGTTGATGACCTGCCCGTTGGGGAACGTCCAGGACACCGTCCAGCCGCGGATCGCGGTCGCGCCGGCGGTCACCGTGACCTCGCCCTGGAAGCCGCCCGACCACGAGCCCGTCACCGCGTACGTCGCCCGTGCGCCGGACGGCGCGGGCGAGCTGGTGGTCGGCGTCGGGGTCGGCGAGGTGCTGGTCGGTGTCGTGGTGGGGGTGGGTGAGGCGGTCAGGGTCGGCGACGGCGTCACACCGGGACGGGCCGCCCGGTAGGTGTGACCGGCGCGGACGCTGAACTGGACCACGTCCGTCTCCGGTCGGGTGGTGGCCGGCGTGCTGCCGTCGCTGGGGTCGGCGATGGTGAAGCCGCCGGCGAACAGCCGGGACCGCACCCGCAGCGTGCCGTCCCGGTCGGCGCGGATGCCGATCTCGTCGACCTGGCCGTTGCTCCAGGAGATTGCGACGGTGTAGCCGCCGCGCCCCCGCAGGCCCGCGACCTGCCCGGTGGACCACGCGCTCGGCAGCGCCGGCAACACGTTCAGCTCGCCGGTGTGGCTGTGCAGCAGCATCTCGGCGATGCCGGAGGTGGCGCCGAAGTTGCCGTCGATCTGGAACGGCGGGTGCAGGTCGAACATGTTCGGCGCGAGTCGGTCGGTGCGTACCAGGTCACGGAAGAGCTTGTGGGCACGGGCGCCGTCCTCCAGCCGGGCCCAAAAGTTGATCTTCCACGCGAGGGACCAGCCGGTGCCGTCGTCGCCGCGCAGCTCCAGGGTCTTACGGGCGGCCTCGTGGAGCGCCGGCGTGCCCCGCTTGGTGATCTGGTTGCTGGGGTGCAGGCCGTACAGGTGGGAGACGTGCCGGTGGGTCCGTTCGGTCTCCACCCAGTCGGCGAGCCACTCCTGCACATTGCCGCGGGAGCCGACCTTGCTCGGGGGCAGCCGGTCCCGGGCGGTGCGCACCTGGGAACGGAAGGTGGTGTCGACGCCGAGCACCTCGCTGGCCCGGGCGGCGGCGTCGAACAGGTCGCGCAGGATCTGGTTGTCCATGGTGGGCCCCGCGCAGACGCTGGCGTTCGAGTGGTGCGGCAGCTCCGGCGAGTTCGACGGGTTAGTCACCAGGTAGTTGAGCGTCGGGTGGACGACCAGGGTGTCGAGGAAGAACTGGGCGGCGCCCTTCAGGGCCGGGTAGTTGGTCTGGAGGAAGCCGAGGTCGCCGGTGAACTGGTAATGATCCCAGATGAGCGTGCTCAGCCAGGCGCCACCGGTCTGCCACATGCCCCACAGCGCCCCGTCGACCACCGAGGCGCCCCGCCACGCGTCGGTGTTGTGGTGGGCGACCCAGCCGCCGGCGCCGTACTGCGCCTGGGCCACCCGCGCGCCGGTCACCGTCAGATCCTTGACCAGGTCGAAGACCGGCAGGAAGCACTCGGAGAGGTTCGTCGTGTCGGCCGGCCAGTAATTCATCGGCAGGTTGGCGTTGATCGTGTACTTCGAGTCCCAGGACGGGGTCAGCGAGTCGTTCCAGATGCCCTGGAGGTTCGCCGGCTGGGTGCCCGGCCGCGAGGAGGAGATCAACAGGTAGCGCCCGAACTGGAACAGCAGCGCGGCGAACTGCGGGTCGTTGACGTTCGCGTGCTGCGCGATCCGGACGTCGGTGGGCTGGTCGGCCGCGGCCGTCCGGCCCAGGTCGAGGCTCACCCGGTTGAACAGCGCCTGGTAGTCGGCGACGTGGCGGCTGCGCAGCTGGTCGATCGCGACGCTCTTGGCGGCGTTGAGCCGGTTGCGGGCGGTGCCCTGGTAGTCCCCGTTCACCGTCCGGTAGTTGACGTAGCTGGAGCCGATCGAGATCAGGATGGTCACGCTCGTCGCCCCGGACACCCGCAGCGTGCCGCCGGAGCTGCTGACCGTGCCGCCGGTCGCGGCGGCGTTCGCCAGGGCCAGGAACCGCACCGAGCCGGTGACCCCCTCCTGGCTGGCGGAGATGCCGTCGAGCCCGATGGTGGCCGCGTCCGGGCTCGACACGCTGGTGCGTTGCGGGCTGTCGAAGGTGGCGGAGAACGTGATCGAGTTGGCCCGGTCCGCGGTCAGCCGGACCACGATCACCTGGTCGGGGGCGCTGGCGAACACCTCCCGCTGGTGGCGTACCCCGTTGAGCACGTAGGTGGTGGTGACCGTGGCGGTGGTCAGGTCGAGGGTCCGGTTGTACTGGCTCGCCCCGCTGGCGGAGCCGAAGGCGAGCCGGAGGTTGCCCACCGTCTGGTAGGCGAGCTGGCCCCCCGGGTTGCCCATCATGGTCTGGTTGATCAGGTCCTGCGCCGAGGTCCACTGGTCGGCGAAGACCCGCCGCCGGATCTCGGCGAGGTTGGCCGCGCCCCGGGTGTTCGCCGAGTCGTACGGGCCGCCGGCCCAGACGGTGTCCTCGTTGAGCTGGAGCCGTTCGGTGTCGACGTTGCCGAACACCATCGCGCCGAGCCGTCCGTTGCCGATCGGCAGCGCGCGGAGCCAGTCGGTGCCGGCTCCTTCGTCGTACCACAGCGCCAGGTCGTTCGCGGCCAGCACCTGCGGTGGCGCGGCCGATCCGGCGCGGGCGGTCGCGGTCCAGGCGGCCGGCACCAGGGCGGCGCCGGCCCCGGCCGCGCCGGCCTTGAGGATGTTCCTTCGGGTCATGTCGGACATGATGCTCTCCAAGCCGGGCGAATCAGAGGCGGGCGCAGGTCAGGGACGGCGTCTTCGACATCGGCTGACTCCTCACGGCGTGATGCGGAAGGTGGCGTCCTGCCTGTCGCTCAGGCTCGAACCGGAGCTGAGCGGGTCGATCCGCAGGAGATAGTTGGCGTGCCGCAGGTAGCGGTCCGGGAAGTTGTGGGAGCGGAACGACGTCCACGCGCCGTCCGCGAGGCCCGCCGTCCGGTGGAAGGTGGCGTCGGCGCGGAAGGTCGACGTCCCGTCGTTCGTGTCGAGGCGGAGCGCGTAGCTGTAGTGCCGCAGGAACATGCCCGGCCGGTTCACCGCCTCGAACGAGACCCCGGCGGAGTCGGCCAGTCCGGCCACCATCCGCCACATCTGGTCCTGGTAGGGATCGAACGGGTACGGGTCGATGCGGCCGACGTAGTCGCGGTGCCGGACGACGTAGTCCGGGAGGTTCGACGACTTGAGCCGTACCCAGTTCGGGGTGCCCCACCGGGAGACCAGGCCGTTGTACTCGGCGTCGCTGATCCCGACGACGGAGCCGTGCTTGGCGTTCAGCGGCGGGGTGTAGTCACGCTGGTTGAGCGGGGTCCACGAGTTGCCGCCGATGGCCGGGGTGGACCACATGTAGTAGTCGTTGTTGACCGGGCTGTACGAGTCGCCCCACAGCCGCCAGCCGCTGCCGTCGTTGTTCCGCACCAGCAGCGGCGCCTCGATCCCGTTGCCCTGCCGCAGCCCGCTGGTGTAGGTGGTGAAGCTGTTCGGCGCGCCGGTCGAGGAGCGGGCGCCGTGGAGCAGGCCGGTGGACAGGTTCTTGTAGTAGAGGTAGGTGGTGCCGCCGTCGACGACGATGTCGCCGTCGAGCACGCCGAAGCCGGGGCTGAAGAACACCTGCTGCGGGCCGACGCTGACGAAGTCACTGGTGTAGTTGACCATCAGCACGTCGCCGCCGCTGTTGCAGGAGTAGACGATGCCGTACTGGCCGCGGTTGGCGTCCCAGAACGCGGTCGGCGCCCAGGTGTGCGAGTCGGGCAGCGTGTGCATGCGGATCCGGCGGTAACCGGTGAGGTTCGTCAGGTTCGTCGAGTCCCACACGTGCAGGTACTGGCTGTGCTGGCCGAAGTCGGTGCCCTTGAGGTCGGTGGCCAGGACAACGAACGTGCCGTCCCGCTTGCGGAGCACGAACGGGTCCCGCAGGCCGAGCTGCCCCTGGGTCGGGGTGACCACCGGGTTGTTCTGGTTCAGCGGCGTCCAGTTGAGGCCGTCCCGGCTCACCGCCAGGTGCAGGCCGTAGTCCGCGCCCTGACCGTTGGGCGTCTCGGTGAAGTACGCCATCGCGTACGCGGTGTTCGCCGCCCAGGCGACGCCGGGCAGACCGGCCACCGACGCGGCGGTGAGCGCGCCGGACGCGGCGGCGGCCTTGATGAGTGCTCTTCGACTGATGGGCACGTTGCGGAACCCTTCTGTTAGCGTTAACAGGCGCTGCCCATGCACCCGCGCACCACATGCCGTGACGCCTGCCGGCACCCGGGCTCCCGTTCGCCTGCCGCATTCGCCTATATGGACTCTCATGGATGGATCTGGCCACGTCAAGATGTGACGATCAGGTTTCGCGAAAGTTCCTGGCGAGCACCCGTCAGCCGTGGAGCGCGCGTTCCCGACATCGAGAGTCCGGAATGTTATCGCTAAACTTCGAACCGGGCCGCCCGCCGACCCGGTCGACCCGGCGGGCCGAGCGGGCCGCCGCGGCCACCGGCCGGCCCACCCGGGTCACGTGCACGATCCGCTCCGGCGCCACGTCCAGCAGCGCGCCCAGCGCGTCGCGGGTGGCGGCCACGTCGACGAGTTGGCTCAGCGGATGCGCCGCCAGGCCGGCCGCGTGCAGCGTCAGCCAGACCCGCATCAGCACCCGTCCGAACTCCACCTGCCCGGCCGCGTCCAGGTCGGGCGGCGCGACAAGCGCCAGCACCGTGCCGCCGCGCGCGAGCGGGTCGTCGCCGGCGGCCAGCAGGCGCGGCAACCCGAACGGACGCAGCACCGAATACGCGGCGAGCGCCGTCCGCAACCCGGCGGCGGCCGGCCGGGACAGCCCCAGGCAGCGGTCGCTGAGCCCGTCGGCCCGGTAGTCCGGTCGGGCCCGGTCCAGCCGCAGCCAACGGCGCAACTCGGCCACGACCGCCGGGTCCGCGTACACCTGCCGGTCGGCGGCGCGCAGCAACGCGCCGAGACGCCCGGCCGCCGCCGGCACCACCCGGACCGCGCCGCCGGCCCACCGGGCGGCGTCGTCGGCGGCGGCGAGCACGGCGGCGTCCGGGCCGTCGGCGAACCGGCCCCGGTGGGTACGCCGCGCGCACACGTCAGCGGTGCGGAACGGCGTCCGGTACGGCTGCCGCGCCGGACGCAGCCGGCCCACCCGATGCGCGGACTCGTCGTGGTCGGCCACGAAGTCCAGCCGCAGCCCGGCGTCGGCGGCAACGATCAGGCAGGTCTCCACGAACGCGCCGAGCGACAGCCGCAGATCCCGACCGGTCGGGTCGCCGGCCGGCAGCGCGTCGGCGGGATCCCAGCCGACCGTGATCGCCCAGCGTTCGTAGCGCAGCCGCCACGGTTGGGTGTTGTGCGCGCTCGGGGCCCGCCAGCACAGCGGCTCCAACGCGCGGAACGCGGCGAGGTCCATGTCAGCGCTCCCGGGCGTAGAAGGTGTAGCCGTGCAGCGGCCGGCCGCCGAGCCGCCGGTACTGGGCCGCCGACGCCGGGTTGTCCCGCTCGACGTACGTGCTGCGCAGCGTCGTGTAGCCGCCGTCGTGCAGGTTGCGGTGCAGGTGCGTGGAGAGCAGTCGCTGGTAGCCGCGCCCCTGGCACTCCGGCACCACGCCCTTGACGATCAGCACCGCCTCCCGGCGGTAGCGCCGGCGGGTGGCAAGCAGCCGAAGCTGGTTGACCGGGCTCAGGTCGCCGCGCACC
The DNA here is from genome assembly GCF_029581215.1 of Micromonospora sp. WMMD975. NCBI lineage: Bacteria > Bacillati > Actinomycetota > Actinomycetes > Micromonosporales > Micromonosporaceae > Micromonospora > Micromonospora sp. WMMD975. The sequence continues at coordinate 1,845,056 of NZ_CP120739.1, read as the reverse complement.
CGGACCAGAAAATCGCTGAGGTCCGGCACGCAGAGCACGAACGCCACCGGCCGCCCGTCCCGGGTCAGGTAGAGCAGCAGGGACTCGTCGAGCAGGTACGCCAGCCCGTCGGTCTGCCGGCGCAACTGGGCCGCCGAGATCGGCGTGTAGTAGCCGAGCTGGGCGAAGGAGTCGTTGAGCATCCCGCGCAGCAGGTCGAGCTGCTCGTCGAGCCGTCGCACGTTCCCCCGGTGCAGCTCCAGCCGCGCGCCGTCCGGCTGCGGCCCGAGCGCGGGCGCGGGCTCCCCCGGCGCCGGCACCGGGCAGATCCAGGTGTCCGCGACGAACCGGCGGGTGAAGCCGTACGCCTCGTAGGCGGCCGGGTAACGCGGCGGGTTCCAGGCGCTGTCGACGAAGCCCCGATCGTCGAACCCGGAGGTGATCACGCCGCCGGCCTGGTTGGGCAGCAGCGCCACCGGTCCGAACAGCAGGTCCCGGTCGGCGGCGGCGTGCGCGTCGATCGCGTCGAACAGCGGCCGGGCGGCCGGCGCGGTGAACTCGGTCAGCCCGAACAACTGGCAGCGGCGGCCCAGCTTGGCGTCGAGGTCCGCGTCGGTGTGCAGCGTGGTCCGCCCGACCACCGCGCCGGCGGCGTCGCGCAGCACGAACAGCGGCACGCCGTCGCGCCACCAGCGGCGGATCTGCTGCCGGGGCGTCGGCACGTACCGGCGCTCCCCCGCGTACAGCCGGTCGGTGAGCGCGAGGAACTCCCGCAGGCCGCGCCGGTCGGTGACCCGCTCGAACCGGTGGCCGCTCACCGGCGTACCGCCGGCCCGGTCGTCTCCGCGCCCAGCGGGGTGAACTCCTCGATGTGGCCCATCGCGCCGTCCTCGGCCCGCCACGCGCCGTTGGAGTAGCCGTCCGGGTCGGCGGTGTAGAGCCGGATGAACCCGGCGGTGGCGTTGCGGTTGCCGTCGGTCAGCCACGCCATCAGCTTGCGGTGGTGCCGGGTCCGCGCGAAGCGCAGCATCGCGTCCCGGTCGGCGAAGAACGCGATCGTGCCCAACGTCAGCGGGAACTGCCAGTAGACGGTGTGCCAGCGGTAGCCGGACATCCGGCGCATGTCCCGGACCATCCGGAACCAGTCCGGGGCCAGCCGCAGCAGCACCAGCGGGCTGGCGTACCGGGTGCCGCCGATGAACATCGCGCCGGCGCGGGCCTGCGCCGGGGCGCGGGAGAAATCTCGGGTACGCATGGTCACCTCACCAGGTAGGCGTTCTTGATCTTCTGCGGGCCGGCGAACGGGCCGGTGCCCGGGTCGTGCAACTCCACCCGCAGGTCACCGGCGGTCGGATCCTCCGTCAGCGACTGGGCGAAGTCGCGGGAGACCGAGGCGAGGTGCCGGCGTACCCCGTCGCGGCAGGCCGCCGCGAGCGCGGCGCGATCCGCGGCGGCCAGGTCACCGCGCAGCTCGACGTGGATCACCGGCCGGGTCTCCAGCGCCGCGTCCTCCACCAGCGCCAGGCAGAACCGGCTGATCGCGGCGGCGTGCGGGTTGCCGGTGTAGAGGCCGTACTCGACGTCCTGCGGGTAGAGGTTCGCGCCCAGGTAGGACACCGTGGAGTCGCGCCGGCCGAACAGCAGCAGCACCGGCAGCGTCATCCGCTCCTGCGCCGTCGCGGCCCGGAACTCGGCCGCGCGCACCGGGTCGGCCACGGCCAGTTCGGCGATCCGCCGGTACGGCACCAGCAGCGCCTCGTCGCCGACGTTGTACCGCAGCCGGGGCTGGAGCACGTCCCGGCCGCCCGCCGTGCAGACCAGCTCCCGCCGCTCGTTCGTCTCCAGGTAGGACGCGAACGGGTTGTACTGGAACACCATCGGCAGCCGCTGCTCGTCGGCGCCGAGCAGTTCCGCCCGCAACGCCGGGTCGGTGCGCAGCCGACGCCGCAGCCACACCGTGAACCGGGTCTCCGCGCCGATGCCGATGGTCAGGTCCGACGCCCCGTACGCCGAACGCACCCGGACGAACCGCTGCTCCAGGTAGTCGCGCAGCGCCTCGGTCATCCCCTCCCCGCCGCAACTGCCGAAGATCCGGTAGCGCGACCAGGGGAAGTCCTCGGCGTCCAGCCGGTCCCGCAGGTGCTTGAGGAACGGCGGGTACGCGGTCACCAGGTAGTCGTGCTCCGGGCCGAACTCCCGCAACGTGTCGACGATCTTGCCGAGGTCCGGGCCGGTGTTCTTCACCACCGCGATCCGGGCCATCGCCGCGCCGGTCGTGGTGCCGGTCGCCCACGCGCCCATCGAGTACGCGTTGATGACGAACGGCCGACGCATCGGGAAGACCAGCCCGGTGTAGCCGGCGATGTCCCGGTGCACCGCGCGCAGCTCCCGCTCGCCGCGCGGCCAGTTGAACGGCCGCCCCGACGAGCCGGCCGACTCGTCCACCACCACACCCCGCTCCGGCAGCCGCCCGTCCCAGCACCGCGCGGCGGCGTCGTGGCCCACCACGTACCCGAGCTTGTCGGTCTCCGGGAAGTCCCGCAGCCGGCGGCGGACGCCCGCCGGGCGGGCCCGCAGGAACTCGCGGTAGGCCGGCACCCGCCGGGCCGCCCGCACACAGGCCGCCCGCGCGTTCGCCGCGGCCAGCCGGTCCAGGAGCGGGTGGTGCCGCCGGGCCAGCCAACGCCACCCGGCCGGGTGCCGGCCGACCAGCCGGACCAACGTGGCCACCGCGCGGCCGGCGGTCGCCTCCCCCGGCAACGGCATGTCGACGGTACGCAGGACGGCGGGTCGGTGCAGTGTCTCGGCCATGCCAAGGATCCTGCCGACACCGCCCCGTCGACACCTGAGCCACGAGACGGCATTCGCGCTGAGTACGCGTACCCAGCGGCCCTCCACGCTCCCTCGGCCCCGTGCCCCGCGTCGGCCGGAACGGTGTTCCGCTTGATCGACTCCACTTCTCCGAGGTAGCGGTATCCCGGCACGTCGAACCCCGCCACTTCGGCGAGATGGAGTCGATCAAGGCAAGTTCAGCCGGTGTGCGGGGAAACCGGAGACAGCAGCGGTTGCAGCGGGCCGTCGTCGATGGCGTCCGGCATCCGTCGGGCTATCCCGGCGAGCAGGTCGGCGACCTGCACCCGCGGGTCGTCCCGGGAGTCCGTCATCACCAGCCCGGCCAACGGCGACTCCCCCGTTGGCAGCCCGGCGCGCTCGGCCAGGGCCCGCTGGAGGCGGCGCAGCCGGTCGGCCGTGAGCGCGCTCTGCTCGTCGTGGACCACCAGCACCCGCCGCCGCCCGGCGCTCCAGAACAGGACCGTCTCGGCCAGCGCCGGGAGCATCGGCTCCAGCGGCGGCGGGATCGACCGGTCCTCGGCGTACAGCCGGGCCTGGACGGCGGCCACCCGACCCCGGTCGAGCGCGCACAGGACGGCGTCGTCCGGCGCGTGCCGCAGCAGCGCGTCCCGGGCCGTGAAGAACCGGTCGACGCTCCCGTCGCCGGCCCGGTCCCGCCGCTTGGTCCGCAGCATCTCGACGAGGGCCGCGAGGAAGGCGTCCCAGTCCGGGCCGGCCGCGCGCCCGACCCGGTGCAGCGCGACGGCATCCGTACGGTGCGCCGCGGCCAGCCGGGTGCCGGCCAGGTAGGACGGCTCGGCCAGCAGCAGGTCCACGACGCGGGTGACCAGGAAGAACTGTTTGTCGACCAGGTGCACGTGGGCGCGCCCGCGCAACGCCGCCAGGAACCACTGCAACGCCTCGGCCGCCTCGGGTCGGCGCAGGAGCTGCCGGGACTTGAACTCGTGCGGCGCGAACCGGAAGCCGGAACGCAGCGTCGCGACGATCCCGGCCGCCTCGTCGACGCCCAGGTCGACGCTGGCGTGGCTGATCACCGGCGTGGCGGGATCGAGCAGGTTGGTGCCGGAGAAACCCGACTCGTCACAGGCGATCTCCACGACGGCCCCGGACGGCGTCTGGACCGGCGGCAGCCCACCCTGGAGCGGCAGCCTCATGCCCGCCCCCTCGCCATGCCGACCATGGTCGCCGACCCGGCGTGGACGCACCACCCGTTTGGCCCACCGACCCCAGACGCTGGCGAATGCCACGCTGAGTCACCATCTCGACACTTGCCTGGCTGGTCGGCGGCGGTCCGATGACAATTCGCCCATGACAGACGGCGAGCGTGAGCGCACCGACGAGCGCTTCGAGAAGGTGGCCGAGGAGACCTCCGAGACGGTGACCCACGCGGCCACCGTGCTGGAGGAGGAACTCTCGGCGGGGCTGGCCGGCGCGCGCCGGCTCCAGGAGAAGTTGACCGAGAGCCGCCGGGTGGACCCGGAGGCGTTCGACGAACTGGTCGCACGTGTGCGCACCGACGGGCACGCCCTGATCGACACCGTGGTCGGGCAGTTGAAGATGGCGGACGAACAGCGCGGTGAGGTGATCCGTCGGTACACCTCGGACGCGCACGACGCGCTGGACACCGTACTCAATCTGGCCCGGCTGGCGCCCGACGTGGCCAACGGGCTCGCGGACCGGCTGACGTCGCCGACCCCGCACGGCCCGGCCCGGACGGACCGGTAGCGGCGCGATGACGCCGACCGCCGGAGTGGCCGGCGGGCACGTGGAACGCATGCTGGAGCGCTATCGCGGCCTCGCCCTCGGCGCGCTGCTCGACGACGTGCCCGCGGGCGGGCCGCGCTACCTGTACGGCCTGGTCGCGGAATATCCCCGGCGGTGGGGCAAGGGGCTGCGCGCCGCGTTGTGCCTGGCCACCTGCCGGGCGTTCGGCGGCGGGGAGGCGGTGGGCCTCAACGCCGCGGTGACCGTGGAGCTGTTCCACAACGCCTTCCTCATCCACGACGACATCCAGGACGAGAGCGAGCAGCGGCGCGGCGGGCAGACCCTGCACGCCGAGTACGGGGTCGGCGTGGCGCTGAACGTCGGCAACATGACGAACCTGCTGGCGTTGCAGCGACTCGCCGCGAACCGGGCGGCGCTCGGCTCCGGGATCGCCTGGCGGCTGTTCACCGAGACCGAACTGATGCTGCGCCACTCGCTGGAGGGGCAGGCGATCGAGATCGGTTGGATCCGCGACAACGTGTGCGACCTGGACGCCGACGACTACTACCGGATGTGCCTGAAGAAGACGTCCTGGTACACCTGCATCTATCCGTGCCGCAGCGGGATCATCGTGGCCACCGGCCGGGAGAACGCGGTGGACGTCCTCGACCGCTACGGGTGGTATCTGGGCGCCGCGTTCCAGATCCAGGACGACGCGCTCAACCTGACCGGCGACTACGCGCGGTACGGCAAGGAGATCGCCGGCGACCTGTGGGAGGGCAAGCGGACGCTCATCCTCATCGACTTCATGCGGCGGTGCACCGCCGACGAACGCGAACGGGTCATCGACTTCCTGGGCCGGACCCGGGCGCGACGCTCCGCGACCGACGTGGGTTGGCTGCACCGGCGGCTCCTCGCGTACGACTGCGTGGAGTCCGCGCGGCGCAGCGCCCGGGAACTCGCCGAGGCCGCCCGGCGCGAGGGGCAGCGGGCACTGGGCGCCGCGGCCGACACCGAGGACGGTCGCTTCCTGCTCGACCTGACCGAGTACGTCGTGGAGCGCAACCGCTAGGCCGCCGGTCGCCACCTAACCTGGGTGGATCGGGTCGGTGTCCGGGCCGGCCCCGCACGGGGGGACCGCGATGACCGAGAGCGTCCGCCGGCCGGAGCCGGCCGGAGCGCGCGGCGACGACAAGTGGCTGGCGGAGGTGGCCCGCGGGGCGAGCGCCGACGCCGACGGCGTACCTGTGGAGTTGCTCGGCGACTATCTCCGGCTGCTCCGGGACGCGGCGGTGACCGGTCGCCGGCCGCGCCGCGGCGAACTGGACGCGGTCGGGGTCCTCGGCCGGCGCGCGGCCGAACAGGGCGTGTCGGCCGGCCGGGCGGTACGCCTCTACCTGTCCGCGGCGCGGCGGCTGTGGCGGCACCTGCCGCACCTGGACCGCTCCACCGACAGTGAGACGGTCCGGGCCGCGGCGGACGCCGTCCTCCACGTGGTCGACGCCGCCGTGGCCACGCTCGCCGAGGGCTACGCGGTGGCCCGCCGGGAACTGGTCCGCCACGAGGAGTCGCTACGCCGCGAACTCGTCGACGACCTGCTGCGCGGCGACTCCGACCTCGGCGGGCTGGTGGAGCGGGCCGAGCCGTTCGGGTTGGATCTCGCCCGCGTCCACCAGGTCGCGCTCGCCGCGCCGGGCCGCCGCCTGCCCGACACCGAACCGGCGGTCAGCGCCCTGGAACGGGTCATCTTCGACCGGCTCGGCGACCGGGACGTGCTGGTGGCGACGAAGGAAGGGCTGCTCGTGGTGGTCGCCCCGGCCGAACCGGCACGGCCCGGCGGGGGTCGCGACCCCGGCGGGCCGACGGACGACCTCGGCCGGCTGATGCACGGCGAGTTGGACCGTCTGGCGCGGGGCCGGCCGTGGCAGGTGGTGGTCGGCCGCCCGCACCCCGGCCTGTACGGCATCGCCCGCTCCTACGAGGAGGCCCGGGAGGCCCTCGCCACGGCTCGCCGGCTGCACGCCGACGCGCCGGTGATCGACGCCCACGACCTGCTCATCTACCGCGTCCTGCTGCGGGACCAGCCGGCGATGGTGGACCTGGTGCGGGCCGTGCTGACCCCGTTGGGCCAGGCCCGGGGCGGCGCCGAGCCGCTCGTGGACACCCTGGCCGAATACTTCGCCTGCGGCGAGGTCGCCACCGAGGCGGCTCGCCGCCTGCACGTGTCCGTCCGCACCGTCACCTACCGGCTCGACCGGATCCGGACGCTCAGCGGCCATGATCCCGCCGATGCGCGGGACAGGTTCACCCTGCACGCCGCCGTGCTCGGCGCGCGGGCCCTGGACTGGCCGCGCCGGCCGCTGCCGGCCTGACCGTCAGGCGGGGACGGCCACCAGCTCCGGGAAGCCCAGCAGGGTGGCCAGCGCGGACGCCTCGGCCGGGGTGAGGGCGAGACCGACCATGCCGTCGGGGTCGTCCGGATCGTCGTGGACGACGTCCCGGCGGCCACCCACCGCGTGCTCGACGACCGCGATCCGGCGGCCCTGTTCGGTGGTGAAGGCGTGTCGTACCCCGATGCCCGGCAGATGGGTGCGTTCGATGACCACAGGAGGGCTCCTTCGGTGACGGCTGCCGGGGCCGGCCGGGAGCGGGCCGGCGCTATGGCAACGCGGGCGGGTGGTGCTGCTGGTGCCGCATGTGGCAACCATAGCGAGCGGGCGGGGCGGCATCCTCGCCCGCCGCCGGCAATCTGGCGGGCGCTTGTTGGCCGGTGACGGGCAATGCCGGTCCTCACTTTCCGGGCGACGCTGGGACTCCGCAGACGTCCCCGGGCAGCGTGGACGCTCCCGGCCGGCACGGGCCGGCACGGATGCCTGCCCCGCCACGGCCGGCACGGCGCTTCTCCAGGAAAGGACCACCGACGATGACGCACACCCTCGACGACCGCACCGGGACGCTGCGCGAACTGCTGGAACAGCAGCTCGCCGACTACACCGACCAGCTCACCGAACTGACGCCGGCCACACGGCAGCCGGGCCACGGTGGTCACGACCCGGACACCCTGCGCCGGCTGATCGAGGCGGCCCGGCACGGCGCCGCGGACACCGCGCAGGCGTTGCGGCGCATGTCCGAGGGCACGTACGGCGTCTGCGAGCGTTGCGGTCAGGCCATTCCCACGGACCGCCTGGAGATCCGTCCCGCCGCCCGCTTCTGCGTGCCCTGCCAGCAGTCCCGCTGACCAGCCGTCTCACCCAAGACTCGCGGCAGCGTGCTACGTCACCGGCGTGTTGTAGCGATCGAGTGTCGCCTTGGATGTCGAGGCGTCGCGGAAGACGAGTTCCCACGGGCCGGTGTTCACGTCCATGTCCTTGCCGAAGCCGATCCATTTCCCGGCCATCCGTCGGCCGGTGGGCTCGGCGATGAGTTGGATTGCGCCGTGGTAGCGGGCGCCTCGGTAGTAGCCGGTGGGGTCGGTCTGTTCGACCCAGGTGCCGGTGACGACGGCACCGTCCACGGTCAGGTCCAGCGAGAGAGACGACGACGCCGAGCCGGGCAGGCTGCGGGCGGTGAGCCGGTCGCCGTGCTGGAGCAGCACCACGAAGTGCTGTCCGGCGAAGGAGTCTGCCCGCCCGCTGGAGTATTACTGGTAGCGGCTGAGCCACACGCCTTCGTACGACCGGTGGGCCGTGGTGGGCTTGGGCGTCGATGTCGGCGTGGCCAGGCTGGACACGGGCGAGGTCAGGTCGTGGCCGCCGTGTTCGTCGTCGGTGACATGCCCGCCGGGCACCGCGTCGAAGCCGAGCAGTGAGATGGGTAGCCCGGTGACGACCTCCAGGGCGCGGGCGTAGACGGGGCGGGGCGCGGCGATTGCGCCGGACTCCCATCGTTGGACGAGTCTCTTGTTGGCGTCGTTGGGTTCGCCGACGCGGTGGCCGGCGGCCTGGAGGGCGCGAGCGAAGTCGTCCTGGCTCATGCGCATCCCGGTGCGGACGGCGCGTAGGGCGGTGTTCGGCGCGGCCATGTTTGTCACCATAGCGTCGTGTCGCCTTAATGTCGCCGGCCAAGTGACCTGATTGTCGGCTCTTGTGCCGTCGCGCTAGATGACATCCCGACGTCACTATGGATTCGCGACGGTCGACCTGCCGCCGCTTTCTACGGGCGGAGGTGGGGATGCCGGGTAAGGGTGACGGATGGTGATCTCATAGCTCGGTCCACAAAGGCGTCAGCGACTACCGTTAATCCGAGTGTTGATGCGGCCGGTTGGCCCTGATCCACGCCTCAACGTCGGCACGCGCCCAGATGCGCATCCGGCCGTTGCCGACCACGTCCAGCGGGTCCGGGAAGCCAGGTCGCCTGACGATCTCCGTCGCCCGGGTGCGTGAGACACCACCGAGCATCTCGGCGACGTCTGCCAAGGCCACGAGTCTCACAGCCTGACCGTAGGCACGACTCGCATTGCCACTTCGTCACTTACCTACTTGACGGTGACGAAGTGCCAAGTAAGTCTGGTGGGGTCGGCTGAGCGGTGTGTCCGGGGCGAACCTCAGGGTCCCCTCCGGGGGATCGCCCATGGGACTCGGGCGCGGCGCCGGTCGAGGATGGACGGACATCCAGCCCTCAGGAGGCACCGTGTTCCGTCGTCCGTTGGCCCTGGCCGTCGCCGTGCTCACCCTTCTCGCCGGAGCGCCCACGCCGGCACGCGCCGATCCCGGGCCACCGGGTCTCGCCTGGGGCGCGTGCGCCGACGACCTGCCGGACGTCCCGCTCGACCCGGCCGTGCGGTGCGCCCGGCTCCGCCTGCCGGTGGACTGGGACCGGCCGCACGGCCCGACGTTCGAGCTGGCCGTGGCGCGCCGGGCCGCCCGGGTGCCGGAGCGGCGGGTGGGCACGCTCGTGTTCGGGCCGGGCGGTCCGGGCGACTCCGGGGTGGAACGCATCCGCAAGGGCGACCGCTTCAGCCCCGAACTGCTCGACCGGTTCGATCTGGTCAGCTTCGACCCGCGTACGGTGGCCCGCTCCGCCGCGCCGGTCTGCGCGCCGGATCCGAGCCTGCGCCGACCGCCGATCCCGCTCGCCGACCAGGCCGACTTCGACGCCGCGGTGGCCTGGAACCGGGCGCTGTGGGACCGGTGCCGCCCGACCAGCCCGGTCTTCGAGCACGCGGACACGGTGAGCACGGTGCACGACCTGGAGGCGTTGCGGCGGGCGCTCGGGGAACGGCGGCTCACGTTCCACGGCAGCTCGTACGGCACGCTGCTGGGCCAGCAGTACGCCGAGCGGTACCCGGGCCGGGTGCGGGCCGTCGTGCTGGAGGGCGTGTTCGACCACGGCCTCGGCCTGCGCCCGTTCGTGCGGACCCAGGCGGCGACGCTCCAGGACTCGTTCGACGAGTTCGTGTCCTGGTGCGACAGGTCGACCGACTGTGTGCTCCACGGCCGGGACGTGCGGTCGGTCTGGGCCGGCGTGCTGGCCCGCGCCGACCGCGGCGGGTACGCCCCGCGTACCGCCTTCGACGTGACCGCCGTGGCCCTCGGGTTGCTCGCCGGCCCGCGCTGGCCGCAACTGGCCACCGAGATCCGGAAGATGGAGGCCGGCGCCCCGCCCGACGAGGTGAAGCTGCCGATCGCGGTGGCGGCCTTCTGCGCGGACTGGCCGGCCCCGGTGCGTGACTACGACGAGTACGCCGCCTTGGTCCGGGTGGCGGCGACCGCCGCGCCGGACGTCCGGTACGGCGCCGGGCTGCTGGCGGTGCAGACCTGCCTCGGCTGGCCGTCCCCGGTCCGGAACCCGCCACACCGCCTGCACGTGCGCACCCGTGCGCCGCTGCTGCTGATCAACGCCCGGCACGACCCCCGCACCGGCTACGCCTGGGCCACCGACGTCGCCCGGCAACTGGGCCGGCACGGACGCCTGGTCACGTACGACGGGTGGGGGCACGGCGCGTACGAACGAAACGACTGCACGATCGCGGTGGTGGACCGGTACCTCGTCGACCTGACGCTGCCCGCCCCCGGCGCCCGCTGCCCCGCGAGCTGAACCGGCGGCGGCGTGGCCTCAGGCCGCCCCGGCGGCCGGCGGGGTGGCCATCCGATGGTTCTGTCCGGGCACCCGGAAGTGGTGGAAGGTGACCGTGGCGCTGAGGTCCAGGGCGTGCACCCAGTGCCACCAGCCGACCGGTATCAGCAGCATCTGGCCCGGTTCGAGGATCGTCTCCAGCACCGTGGCCTCGGCGTACCGGGGGTGCCGGTCCAGGTCCGGACGCGCCGCGTCCACCGCGCTGAACGTGCCGCCGCGCGGATACACCAGGTGCCGCTGGTACGACGGGACCAGCCGGACGTGTTTGCGGCCGAGCACCTGGCAGAGCAGCACCGTGCTGTTGTCGACGTGCAGCGGCGTGACGGTGCCCGCCGGGCCGAGCAGCAGGTGCCCGCCGCCGGCCGGGTCGACGAGGTGGGCCGGTGGCCGCACGTCCTCGGCGAGCGGGCGCAGCGCCCCGTTCCAGTTCTCGTTGCGGGGGACCATGTAGTAGTCGTTGGTCCGGGTTCCGGAGCCGAGCATCGCCAGGTAGTCGCGGAACGGCATGGTGGTGCGGTGCCTGTCGTACTGCCAGGCGTGGTCGGGGTTCGCCTCCCGGCCGGTCATCACCTCGACCACGGCGTCCGGGCACCGGCGCGCCATCCGCGCCAGCGTCCACTCGCGCGCGGGCCAGCCGGTCATCAGGCCGTCGAGCACGACCGGCCGGTTGCCGTAGTAGTAGCGGCCGAAGAACTCCTCCGCGCTCACGTCGGTACGCCGGTCCAGGTCCCGCCCGCCGTCGTCGTCGCGGAGCACCCGGTAGGTGTCGAGCACCGACTCCATCCAGTCGTAGCGCAGCGCGAGCCGCCGGCAGACGGCGAAGTACGGGTGTGTGGCGAGCGCCGCCAGTTCGGCGTCGACCGCGTCGGCGTCCGCACCCGCGTCGACGGCCGCCGCGCGGGCCTGCTCGGCGGCGATCCCCATCGCCAGGTTCTCGGCGAGCCACTCCCGCCAGGCGGGAAGCAGGCCCGGCGCGGCGGCCACGGTCACCGGGTCGCCCCGGCGGTGGCCGGCGGTACGACGCGGTCGGTGGCGGCGCCGGCCGGCGGCGGGGTTAGCCGTGGCGCCCGGGTGTACTCGGAGCAGTTGACGTAGGAACCCTTGACGTGGGCCGGGATGTGGTCCGGCGAGGTGTCGGTCATGGCGGCAGTCAACAGGCGCGGTGTCCCGGACCGCCAGGGACAGCGGTCCCGTCCGGCCCGGGACGCCGGCCTCGGCCGGACGGCCGATCCACCCCGGTCCCGCCGACCCGGGACATCCACCCCTGGTCGACGGGACACCCCCGCGGGCAGGCTGCGCTGCGCGTCCGCCGGACCGGCGGACGGAGTGATCCGGAGGAATCCCAGTGGGTGTGATGGTGCAGGCGCCGCGACGGCGTCGGCGGTGGAGAGCGCTTGTCGCCGCGGTCGTGGCGGCGGTGGTGGTGGTGTCGCCGACACCGGCGGTGGCCGCGGAGACGGTGGACTACGAGGCGACCCGGTTCCACGACGGCGTGTTCGCCGCGTACCTGCGGGCGCACAACGGCGGGGTGGCGGGGCTGAAGAACCTGGTGCTCACCGCGGAGCTGCTGGACTGGCGGGGCCGCAACCCCGGCGCGTCCCGGGACGCGGTGGTGCGGCACCTGGTCGCCACCCGGCAGGCGGTCGACGCGGCGGGGGTCTCCGACACCACGGCCCGCACCAACTACACGACCCTGATCAAGGTCATCGACGCGCTCTCCGGCGTCCCGGGTGTCTCCATCGGCGCGCCGATGGTCAAGGGGCTGCTGGACGCCACGATCGGCGGCACGATCACCGCCTCGGCCGAGGTCGAGGACGCGGTGACGAGCGCCTACCAGAACTACCGGTGGATGGATGCGCTCTACGCCCAGCAGGAGCGCGCGTGGGGCCAGCTCACCCGGGCGGCGGCGCAGGACGGCGACCTGGCGGCGGCCTGGGACGGCGAGATCGGGGCGCAGCTCAACGTCCGCGCCACCGCGACCACCGAGCAGTTGCTCGCCGATCCGCTGCTCGCCTCGTTCGTCAACACCGAGGCCATCCTGGAGCACCTGGGCAACGAGCAGGCGTACCTGGCGGCGCTGCGCACGGAGCTGCGCGGCGCGCTGGGCAAGGTGGCCGCGCAGAACGCGGAGATCATCGAGAAGCTGGCCGCCGCCGACCTGAAGTATCCGGTCGGCCCCGGCCCGAAGCCGACGCCGCAGGACTACACCGCCGCGCTGGCCGAGGCGGCCAACCGGCAGGTGGCGATCGACGCGGCGGACTCCGCGGTGACGATCCTGGCCACGCTCGCCGGGTTCGCCGACGAGAAGGCCGGCAAGGAGGTGCTGGCGATCGGCAAGGCGGCGATCGGCATCGCCACCGCGATCAACAAGTACCTGCCCACGGTGGCCGGGCTCAGCCTCAGCGACGCGATCGGGTCGCTGAGCACGGTGGTGCTCACCGGCAACGTCCTCGGCGCCGTGATGACCCTCCTCCCGCTGTTCACTGGTGGCGCACCGAGCGAGCACGAGCTGGTGATGCAGGAGATCGGCAAGCTGCGCGAGCAGGTCGGCGAGCTGCGCACCGAGATGCACGAACGGTTCGACCGGGTCGAGGCGATGCTCTCGGCGATCTACGACGACGTCATGTCGGTCCTGGAGCGGATGCGCGACGACCTCGACGGGGTGATCCGCGACATCGACGCGATCAAGCGCCAGATCAACGGTCTGGAGACCCGCGTCGACCAGCTCAGCCTCTCCATGCAGGAGGCGCTGAAGAAGAACGCGCTGAGCGACACCGAGTTCGCCATCAACACCTACGTCGGATACAAGGCGCGCACCGGCCGTTCCCTCTCGGTGGCGCAGTACGACGAGACGGAGGGGCGGCTGTTCACCTCGGCCACCTCCACCGCCGCCAGCGCCCCCTTCGTGCTCACGCCGGCCGAGTGGTCGCAGGGCGGCGTCGACCCGGTGCGGGTGCTCGACGAGAAGAGCCCCTACGGCGCCATCGACTACCTGTCCTACCTGGCCCGCACCTGGGACCCGGTGTACCCGGCCACCACGAAGGTCCCGCACGCCGGGGTCTGGACCATGTCGACGCGGGCGTTCACCGCGCTGGCGTTGGAGAACCCGACGCTTGTCGGGGACATGACCGGCGACAACTCGTTCGCCGCCCGGATGGGCCGCTCCGGCCAGGTCATCCTGGACGCGAGCAGCCGGTTCAGCCGGCCGACCGCCGACGGGCACCGCAACGCGCTGTTCACCGGCCTCGTCGACAACTACAAGGGCGCGGTGAACGCCCAGTCCGCCGAGCTGCGCAAGCTGCGGGACGAGGCCACCGGCGGCGGCTACAACCCGTGGTACGGGCCGGACCAGAAGTCCCCGACGCCGTTGACCAACACCCGCTCCTACTGGACGCCGGACAACGAGCGCACCTACAACGCGGACGCCAAGATGTCCGGCTGCGCGCCGTTCAGCCCGCTGCCGCGCGTGCGCATCCCGAACAACGTGAACCTCGGCGACCTGCCGAACGCGTTCCAACTGCTCACCCACGGCACCAGCCGGCAGTTCCAGCCGCACTTCCGGATCTGCTACGACGCGGAGCTGGTCAACCACACGACCACCACCGGTCCGCGCGCCGAGACCACCAGGGCGGACCTCCAGTTGACCGTGCACGCGCAGATGAGCGTCAACCAGGGCGCCTTCTGGATGGACGTGCGGACCTGGCGCAACACCAAGAGCGCCGGCATCGTCTGCTCGTGGAGCACCCGGGACAACCCGCCCACCGGGTACTGCTACGACGAGGTCTACTACATGACCCACAACGACGAGTCGGTGCACCTGCCGGCGTTCGAGACGGGTGCGCGTTACGCCGACAACACCGAGCGGTTGACCATCGCCCGTCAACTGGGTGACCGGATGCTGTGGGGCAAGCAGAAGCGCTACTACCAGTTGGTCAACCAGAGGTTCGGCGATCCGACCTCGCCCCTGCGCCAGGCCGGGAACCAGGTCACCCAGGCGTTCCGGCTGCTCCAGGCGTACACGAAGCTCGGTTTCCCGGTGGCGTTGGACGCGGACGCCTCGCTCAGCGGCTACCTGTTCGGCGGCAACCTGCTGCCGAGCGACTACCGCCACCCGGGCGCGCCGGTCGGGCAGGAGCTGCCGGACACGAACATCAGCCGGGCGTACACCATCGCCGAGGCCGACTACGCGCCCTGCACGCAGCCGGTTCCGGGCGACCCGTGCCCCGAGTCGATGTCCGAGATCGACCCACGGGTCGGGCAGGCGCCCATCTTCGGCACGTCGTGTTCGGGCGCGGACAGCCCGAACTCGCCGAACGAGTACCTCGGCAACTGCATCCACGCGGTGGCCATCGGGCGGGCCGGCGAGCTGGCCGCGGTCTACGAGACGTACTCGCAGCGCCTCGCCGCGAACGTCTACCGGGAGCGGCTGCCGGAGGTCGCCGCCGTGGTCGACCAGCTGAAGGTCACCGGCACGGCGATCACACAGAGCTGATCCCCGGACGGCGGGCCGGTCGGAGTGACCGGCCCGCCGTCCGGCGTACACCGTTCCGGTGGTCCCGCCGACGGCGCCGGACTGACACAGTGGACCCGACATGCCGAACGCATCCCCGGTCGGGCGGTGGACCGCGTGGACCGTCCTCGCCGCCACCGCGCTGCTCACCGTCGGCGCGGTCGTCGCCTGGGCGGTGGCGACTCCCCCGTACACGGCCACCCAGCTCTACTCGCTCGTCGACCTGCTCGACGGCGTGGTCTACGGGGTCGTGGCGTGGCTGATCCTGGGCCGGCAGCGTACCGGCAGCCGGCTGCCCGGCGGCATCGCCGCCGCCGCGGCGCTCGGCAGCGCGCTCGCCGCGTGCGCCGCCCAGTGGCAGCTCGCCGTCGGCGGGCCCCCGTTGCTGACCGCGCTGCACGTCTGGGCCTGGGTGCCCGGCCTGTACGCGCTCGTCGTGGTCATGCCCTGGCTGCTGCCGGACCGGCCGCTGCGCCGGTTGGACCGGATCGCCGCGACCACCGGCCTCGGCTACCTGGCGGTGACGGTGCTGGCCCTCGCCACCGCGCCGCCGCCGGTGGGCGTGCTGCCGCTGACGCCCGAGCTGCGCGAGGCCCGGGCCGCGGTGCTGCGACCGCTGGCGCCCGTCCTGCCGTACGCGCTTGTCGGGCTCGGCCTGCTCGCCGGCGCCGGGTTGGCCTGGCGGTGGCGGCGCGGGCCGGCGCGCCAGCGCCACGGCCTCGGCTGGGCGACGGCCGGCAGCACGCTGCTCACCCTCGCCTTCGGCGTCACGCTGCTGCCGCCGGTGCTGCCGGCCGTCGTGCCGGCGCTGCTGATGCTCGCCTCGCAGGCGTTCTTCCCCGCCGCGGTGGCGGTGGTGGTGCTGCGCCAGCAACTGTGGGGGCTGCGGTTGGCCGTGCGCCGCACCCTGGTCTGGTATCTCATGACCGCCGTGGTGATCGCCGCCTACTGCCTCACGGTGGCCCTGCTCGACCGGCTGCTGCCGCCGGCCCCGCCGGTGCCGCAGCTCGTGGTGACAGGCGTCCTCGCGGCGGCCTTCCAACCCATGCGGGTGGCGGTGCAGCGGCGGGTGGACCGGCTGGTGCACGGCGAGGCGCCCGAGCCCCTGCTGCACCAGGTGATGCACAGCGTCGGCCGCACCACCGACATCGGCGCCACCGTCGCCGCCGCGCTCCGGCTGGCCGAGGTGCGGATCACCGAGGACGGACCGCAGCCGCCACCGCACGAGCACGGTCCGCCGCTGACCGTGCCGTTGACCAGCGGCGACCGGTCGGTCGGCTACCTGCACGCCTGGCCCCGGCCGGGCGAGCTGCTCGGCGCCCGGGCCGCCGAGTCCCTCGCCGTCCTCGCCCCGGTGGTCGCCGCGGTGGTCGACCTCGCCGGCACCAACCGGGACCTGGCCCGGTCGCGGCAACGGCTGGCGGAGGTACGCGACGAGGAGCGCAAGTCGCTGCGCCGGGACCTGCACGACGGTCTCGGGCCGGCGCTCAGCGGCATCGGGTTGGGGCTGGCCGCCACCCGCAACCTGCTGCGCCGCGACCCGGACCGGGCCGAGAAGCTGCTGGACCGGTTGACCGACGAGCTGACCGCACGCGCGGCGGAGGTCCGTGAGCTGGCGCACGGCCTGCTGCCCCCGGTGCTCGCCGACGGCGGCCTCGGTCCGGCCCTGGACCTGCTGCGGGACCAGTACGCACGGGCCGGACTGCGGATCGTGCTGCACGGCCCGGCCACCATGGAGCCGCTGCCGGAACGGATCGCCACCGCCGCGTACGGTGTCGCCGCCGAAGCGATCCGCAACGTGCAGCGGCACGCCGGGGTGGACAGGTGCACGGTGTCGCTGGACCAGCGACCCGACCGACTCCGGGTCACCGTCACCGACGACGGCCGGGGAGTTCCGGCCGGCCCCACCGGCGCCGGCGTCGGCCTGCACGCGATGCGGGAACGGGCGCAGGCGGTGGGCGCGACCCTGACGGTCGGACCCGCCGGCCCGCGCGGCACCGCCGTCTGCCTGACCATCCCCCTGGAGCAGCCATGACCGACAACCCGATCCGCGTCGTCGTGGTGGACGACCATCCGGTCTTCCGCCTCGGCATGAGCGCGCTGCTCGACACGCTCGACGGCATCGAGTGCGTCGGCGAGGCCGCCGACGCCGCCGACGCCCTGACGCTCGTCCCCCGCGTACGACCCGACGTGGTCCTGATGGACCTCCACCTCGGGCAGGGCTCCGGGATCGAGGCGACCCGGCTGCTGCGCCGCGACCATCCGGCGGTCCGGGTGCTCGTGGTGAGCATGCTCAACGACGACGCCTCACTCGTCGCCGCGCTCCGCGCCGGCGCACGCGGATACGTGGTCAAGGGCGCCTCGGCCGCGGACGTGGAACGCGGCATCCGCGGCGTGGCCGGCGGCGACCTGATCCTCGGCGCCCCGCTCGCCGACCGGGCCGGCGTCCTGCTCGGCGCCCGGTCCGACGCGCCGTTCCCGCAACTCACCGACCGGGAACGCGAGGTGCTGGACCTGCTCGCCCGGGGTCTGTCCAACGCGCTCATCGCGCACCGGCTCGGGTTGAGCGCGAAGACCGTGCGGAACAACGTCTCCGCCGTCCTGGTCAAGCTGCACCTCGGCAGCCGGGGCGAGGCGATCGCGCTGGCCCGCGACCACGGTCTGGGGGCACCCGCCGCCCCGCCGTGACGGGTCTCACCGCGTCACCGCGGCCGGTCGACGGCGTTTACCGGGTACGAACGGTAGCCATGACGGCGGCATCCGAGGTAGCCATGAGCAGTTTGCCCGGCCCGGTCGACCCGGCCCGCCTGCGGTCCGTGCTCGACGGCAGGTGGGCGGGGGTTCGCGACGCGCACCGCGAGCACCTCGACGAACGCTTCCTCCCGGTCTACGGCGAGACCGGTGACCAGGCCCGCGAGCGGATCAGCCGGCTCCTCGGCGAACTCCCGGTGGAGCTGGGCATCGGCGCGGGCTTCCCCACCGAGTACGGCGGCGGGGCCGACGTCGGCGGCTCGATCGTCGCCATCGAGATGCTGGCCCAGGTCGACCTGTCGCTGATGGTCAAGGCCGGCGTGCAGTGGGGCCTGTTCGGCGGCGCGGTCGCGGCCCTCGGCACCCGACGGCACCACGACGCCTACCTGCGGGACATCATCGCCGGCCGGATCTTCGGCTGTTTCGCGATGACCGAGACCGGCCACGGCTCCGACGTCCAGCAACTGCGCACCACCTGCGTGTACGACCCGCGGACCGAGACCTTCGACCTGCACACCCCGCACGAGGCGGCACGCAAGGACTACATCGGCAACGCGGCCCGGGACGGGCGGATGGCGGTGGTCTTCGCCCAACTGGTCACCGGCGGGCGGCGGCACGGCGTACACGCGTGGTTGGTCCCGATCCGCGACGAGCGGGGCGACCCGCTGCCCGGCGTGACCATCGGCGACGCCGGACCCAAGGCCGGCCTGCTCGGCGTCGACAACGGACGGCTCAGCTTCGCTCACGTGCGGGTGCCGCGGGACATGCTGCTGGACCGGTACGCCCAGGTCGCGGCCGACGGGACCTACTCCAGCCCGATCGAGAACGACTCCCGGCGCTTCTTCACCATGCTGGGCACCCTGGTCCGCGGCCGGGTCAGCGTCGGCGGCGCCGCGTCGGCGGCCACCAAGTCGGCGCTCACCATCGCGGTGCGCTACGGCGACATCCGCCGCCAGTTCGGCGCCCCCGACGCCGACCGCGAGGTGCTGCTCAACGACTACCTGGCCCACCAGCGCAAGCTGCTGCCCGCGCTCGCCACCACGTACGCGTTGACGTTCGCCCAGTCCGAGCTGGTCACCGCGCTCGCCGAGGTGCAGGGCGACGACGGGACGGCCGACGAGCACCGGCAACGGCAGCTGGAGTCCCGGGCCGCCGGGCTGAAGGCCGCGCAGACCTGGCACGCGACCCGCACCATCCAGATGTGCCGGGAGGCGTGCGGCGGCGCCGGCTACCTGGCGGAGAACCGGCTGCCCGGCCTGAAGGCCGACACCGACGTCTTCACCACGTTCGAGGGCGACAACACGGTGCTGCTCCAGTTGGTGGCCAAGGGGCTGCTCACCGGCTACCGGGACGAGTTCGGCTCGCTCGACGGCTGGGGGCGGGCCTCGTTCGTCGCCGAGCAGGTGCGCGAGATGGTGCTCGAACGCACCGCCGCGCGTTCGCTCATCGAACGGCTGATCAGCGCCGTGCCCGGCCGCGACGACGAGGTCGCGGTGACCGACCGCGGCTGGCACCTCAAGGTCTTCGAGGACCGCGAACGGCACCTCCTCGACGGCGCGGTCCGTCGCCTGCGCAACGGCGCGGCCACGAAGAAGGACCGCCCCTTCGACATCTTCAACGACGTCCAGGACCATGTCCTCGCCGTCGCCGCCGCGCACATCGACCGGGTGACGCTCGAAGCGTTCGTGGCCGGCATCGAAACCGCCACCGATCCGGCCACGCGGGCGTTGCTCTCCCGGGTCTGCGACCTCTACGCGCTGAGCGTCATCGAGACCCACAAGGGTTGGCTGCTGGAGCACGGCCGGCTCACCCCGGCCCGCGCCAAGGCGATCACCGGGGTGGTGAACGGCCTGCTCAAGGAGCTGCGCCCGCACATGCGCACGCTCGTGGACGGTTTCGCCATCCCGGACTCCTGGCTGCACTGCGCCGTCCTGCGCGAGGAACCCGGCCGGCAGGGGACCATGGCCGCCCACGACACCGCCGACCACCCGTAGCCGCCGCTACGCCAGCACCCGGCCGACCGCCCAGACGGCGGCGAGGGCGGCCACGCCGACCAGCGCGGCCCACAGCGCACACCCCATGCCGTACGTGCGGTCGCCTGCGAGTGTGCTCTCGGTTTCCGCCGGCTCCCGGCTCAGCAGGAGGTAACGGCCGGTACGCGGCAGCGTGAACGCGGCGACCCCGCCGTCCAGGATCGCCGGCCTGCCGATCACGTGCAGCGGCTCGCCGGGGTGGACGACCTGCTCGATCACCCGCACCCGGTCCACCCGCCGCGCCGCGTCCGCCGGGACCAGGCCACGGTCGATGAACTGCTGGAGCCACCGGCCGTGGTGGCGATGGCTCGTGGTCTCCTCGTCGACGACGGTCCGCACCGGCACGGGACCGGCGTGCGCCACCGGCAGCCGGGTGCTCGCCCACAGCGACAGTCGAGGGTCGTGGCTGGCCGCCTGGAGCAGGCCCGCCGACACGGCGGCCGTACCGGTGTCGTCGGCGACACCGAACGGGTCTCCGGCGGACTGTTCCCAGAGGACGGACGTCTGGGTGAGGCCCGGGTCACCGGAGGTGACGGTCGAGTAGACCAGGGTGCGGAACCACACCGCCTCGACGCCGGACAGCGGCGCGACGATCAACCCGTCCCGCCCCGGCACGGTCCGGCCGTAGACGGCGAGCCGCGAGGGCAGTCTCCTGCCGGGGCGCAGCGCGGCGCACGGGGAGACCGGGTGCCGGCGCACCCACCGGTGCTGCCGGCCGTCCGACACCGCCAGGGCCAGCAGGACCGGCGCCAGCACGATCATCGCGAATCCGAGGAATCCCAGGCTCACGACGACGACCGTCAGGAAGGTCACCGGGTCAGGGTAGGCATCGGTGTGCGGGCTGTCCCATCCCCTTGCCGGACGGGAACCACCGGCCGATCACCGCGGCCCGCCGGTCTCGGTGAGCCGGCCGTCGGCCAGCCGCAGCCAGCGACCCACCGTGATCTCGGCCAGGAAACGTTCGTCGTGGCTGACCACGACGAACGCCCCCCGGTACGACAGGAGCGCGCTCTCCAACTGGGCGACGCTGACCAGGTCCAGGTTGTTCGTGGGCTCGTCGAGCAGCAGCAACTGCGGCGCGGGCGAGGCGAACAGGACGCAGGCGAGCGTGGCGCGCAGCAGTTCGCCGCCGGAGAGCACGCCGACCGGCAGGTGGACGCGGGCGCCCCGGAACAGGAAGCGGGCCAGCAGGTTCAACCGCTCCGCCTCGGGCCGCGCCGACGCGAAGGCGGCGAGGTTCTCGGCGACCGTGCGGTCCGGGTCGAGCAGGTCGAGGCGCTGCGACAGGTACGCCACCCGCCCCTGCGCGCGTGTGACGGTGCCGGCGACCGGTTCCTGGTCACCGGCGATCAGCCGGAGCAGCGTGGATTTTCCCGCGCCGTTGCCACCGACGAGGGCGATCCGTTCCGGACCCCGGATGTCCAGGTCGACGCCGTCGCGGTGGAAGACCGGCCGGCCGTCGTACCCGGCCTGCATGCCCTCGCCGTGGAAGACGGTGCGGCCGGCGGGCACCGTCGTGTCGGGCAGGTCCAGGGCGATGTGGTCGTCCCGCCGCGCGGCGCCGCTGGCCTGGTCCAGCCGGGCCTGGGCGTCGCGGACGCGGGAGGTGTGCACGTCGGCGGCCTTGGCGGCCGACACCTGCGCGTCGCGCTTGAGGCCGCCGGCGACGATCCGGGCCAACCCCGCGTCGGCCAGGTTGCGCGAGGCCGTGGAGGCACGCCGTGCCGCCCGCTCACGGGCCTGCTGAAGCTCGCGCTTCTGCCGCTTCACGTCCTGCTCGGCCTGCCGCACCTGCCGCTCGGCGACCTCCCGTTCGGCCTGCGCCGCCTGCTCGTACTCGGTGTGGTTGCCGCCGTACCAGCGGATCTCGCCGTGTTCCAGGACGGCGATGCGGTCCATCTCGTCCAGCAGGGCCCGGTCGTGACTGACCACGAGCAGGCACCCGGTCCAGGAACGGAGCACGGCGGTCAGACGATCCCGCGCCTCGCGGTCGAGGTTGTTCGTCGGCTCGTCCAGCAGCAGCACGTCGGGCCGTTTGAGCAGTTGGGCGGCGAGCCCGAGAGTGACCACCTGGCCGCCGCTGAGGGTGCCGAGCCGCCGGTCCAACGCGACGTCGGCGAGCCCGAGGCGGTCGAGCTCGGCGCGGGTCCGCTCCTCCACGTCCCAGTCGTCGCCGACGGTGGTGAAGTGCTCCTCGGCGGCGTCGCCGGCCTCGATGGCGTGCAGCGCGGCGACGACGCGGTCGACGCCGAGCACCTCGGCCACGGTCTGCCGCGAAGCGTACGGCAGGTGCTGCGGCAGGTAGCCCAGCACACCGTCGACGGTGACGCTGCCGCCGGTGGGGCGGAGCTCACCGGCGATCAGCCGAAGCAGCGTGGACTTGCCGGCGCCGTTCGGCGCGACCAGGCCGGTGCGCCCGTCGGGCACGGAGAACGACAGGTCCTCGAAGACCGGGGTGTCGTCCGGCCAGGCGAAGGACAGGGCGGAGCTGACGACATGACTGTCGGACATGGGAACCTCGGAAGACAGGTGATCCGGGCGCGGAGGCGCTGCCCGGCGTGGGCAAGGCAGGACGACATGGGCGACGCGACGGCGCGGGTCGCGCTCCGTCGGTCACCGCTCCGGGGCTCTCACCCGGAGATGTCGTCGTCACCTGCCACGGTCTGCTCCTGTCCTGGGCGACTCGGGCCAGGATAGCCGATCGACCGGGCGGACCGGGGCCGGCGACGCCGACCCGGCCCGTCCGGTGGGTGACGGCCGGGCGGCCTCGTAGGTTCGCTGTCATGAGTGACGACAGCTTCCGCTCGGTGGAGATCGAGCGCACCGGCCTGGCCAGCTACACGGCACGCAACGCCCGCGGCGGATCGATCTCCATGGGCTCGGGCCAGGACGACAGCTTCACCCCGGTGGAACTGCTGCTGGCCGCGCTCGGCGGTTGCACCGCCGTGGACGTCGACCACATCACCAGCCGTCGCGCCGAGCCGACCCACTTCTCCGTCGAGGTCACCGGCGACAAGATCCGGGACGAGGCGGGCGGCAACCGGATGCGGAACCTCCGGGTGGAGTTCACCGTGACCTTCCCGGAGGGACCGGACGGTGACCGGGCGCGCGAGGCGCTCCCCCGGTCGCTGCGGCAGTCGCACGACCGGCTCTGCACCGTCTCCCGCACCGTCCAGCTCGGCACGCCCGTGGAGATCGTCGACGCCGCCGGCCGGGAGCCGGATGACCGGCCGCCTGCCCCACCCGCGGCGGCGGGGTAGGCAAGGACCGCGGGGTCCCGGTCGGCGGACTCGCCGCAATCGTGGCGCTGACGATCGCGCTTTCCTGGGGCGCAATCGCGATGGCCACCCGGTTCACGATGCGCCTCGCACCGATCGACGCCATCGGCCGGGAATGACGCCCCGGCGTGGACGGTCCACCCCGCCACCTCGGGAGCCACGGCCCTGAACTGCGGTTTTGCGGCCGAAACAGAGTAATCGCATCGACGCCTTTTGTGGTCGAAACGGCCAGCCACTCTTCCACTTCCTGCGGGGGCGGACGGAAAACGTGCCGGGAAAGGGACAGAATGGGTGCCGGATGGCGCCGTGGGCGGGGCGCCGCCCGTGGCGGCCACTCGGCGATCCGGGCGACCCGGACGTGGCCGGACACGATCACACCTCCACCGGAGACGGCAATGGCCGGGGCCTGGTTCGCCACCGTGATTTCGCTCGAATTCGATCGTCGGCCACCGGAGAATTTCCGCGCCGCAACCATTCCGGAATAGCGAATCCCCACATTTCCGATCGCCGCTCCGACCAAGAGCCGCTATGTAGCCATTTAGCACGCTTATCATATCTGGGGTGATGCAACCGACTCCATCGGTTTGCTCCGCTCTGGGCGATGCGGCCGGATCTACCCCCGCGCCACCCCGGGTGAGAATAGATGACCGCCCGGTAACAAAGACGCTGTCGCCAAAATGACATGCGGCATCTGCGGGAAAGGGGCGTTTCCCGACGCCGGGAATGTCGCCTCCCCGTTGCCATCAATATGAGCCGATGCATATATTGACGCGAGCGCGACACTCGGCGGTATGGCTACGGGGAGGCAGCCATGAACCAGTCGACGGGGGAGCTGATCGAGCGGGATGAGCACTTACAGATACTGCAGGACCTGCTGTCCGCCGCCCTTGAGGGGCGGGGACAGGCGATCGTGCTCAGCGGCGCCTCCGGCAGCGGCAAGACCGTCCTGCTGAACCGGCTCGCCCACCTCGCCGCCGAGGCCGGCGCCGAGGTGGTCGCCGCGGTGGCGTCGCGGACCGAGCAGTCGCTGCCGCTGGGCGTGATCGGGCAGTTGGCGCACGGCGCCGGGCTGGTGACCGGGCACGACTCGCCGATCGCGGGACTCCTCGACGAAGCCATGTCCGGGCGCTGGGACAGCTCCTCGACCGAGCAGATCCATGTGCAGCCGTCGGCCCGGATCCTGCACTCGCTCTGCATGGCCCTGCTGCGCCGGGCCGCCGACCAGCCCCTCGTGGTCTACGTCGACGACGTGCACCATGCCGACCCGTCGTCCCTGGAGTGCCTGTCCTACCTGATGCGCCGGGTCCGCAACGCCCGGATGCTCGTGGTCCTGGCGGTGATCCCGCAGTTGGCGCCGGCCCATCCGATGCAGTACGCGGAACTGCTGCACAGCTCCGCCCCGGTCTCGCTGTCCCTGCGCCCACTGAGCCGGCAGGGCATCGGTCAGGTGCTGGACCGGCTCCCGCAGCCGGCCGACCGCGGCCTGACCGCGCAGTACCACGCCATCACCGGCGGCAACCCGAGGTTGGCCACCGCGCTCGTGGGCGACTCGCTGCGGCGCATCGACCACGGCGCGGACGGCACCCGCACGGTCGTCGGGGAGACGTTCCTCGAGGCCGTACGCACCTGCCTCTACCGCAGCGAGCCACCCGCCCTGCCGGTCGCCCGCGCGCTGGCCGTGGCCGGCGTGCCGACCGAGCCCGCGGTGCTGGCCCGGCTGCTGAGCATCAACGAGGAGATGGTCCGGTGCGCGCTGTTGACGCTGCGCCGGGTCGGCCTGCTCTCCGACGGCACCTTCCGGGATCCGCGGATCCGCACCGCCGTGCTCGCCGGCATGCTGCCCGACGAGCGGACGGACCTGCACCGGCGGCTGGCGAGCGTCAGCCACGCGGCCGGCGAGCCCGCCACCGTGGTGGCCCGCCATCTCGTCGACGCCGACCGGGTCGACGGGGCCTGGGTGGCGCCGACCCTGCACGAGGCCGCGGACCAGGCCCTGGCCGACGGGCGGGTCGAGGACGCGATCAGCTTCCTGGACTCGGCCTGCACGGCGGGCGTCGACGAGCGCCAGCGCGCCGAGGCCACCTCGGCGCTGACCCGGATCGAGTGGCAGACCAACCCCGCCGACGCCGCCCGCCGGCTGCCCGAGCTGGTCGCGGCCGTGCGTGCCGGCGTGCTCGTACGCCGGCACGCGGTCGCACTGGTGGCGTACCTGCTCTGGCACGCGCACATCGACGACGCGGTGGAGGTGATCACCCTGCTCACCGCGAACGACCCGATGGAACCGGAGTTCGCCGCCAGCCTGAGCGTGCCCCTGCTCCTGCTCGCCTACCTCTTCCCCGACCATCTGGACCGGGTCCGCGGGCCCTGGGACAACCTCGCCGCCCGTGGCCTGGTGCCACCGCCGTGCCGACCGTTGCACGCGGCGGCGGAGCTGACCGCGCTGGCCGCCCGCAGTCCGCACGGCGACGCGGTGGCCGCCGCCGAGCAGGTCGTGCACAACACGCGGGTGGATCACGAAGCGCTCGGCCCGATCTCGATCGCGCTGCTGGCGACGATCTTCACCGACCGGATCGGCGCCACCGGTTCGTCGCACTACCCGGTGCTGCACCGGGCGGCCGACCGCCGGACGCCGACCACACAGGCGCTGGTCTCCGCGATCCTCGCCGAGGGCACCCTGGGCCGCGGCGACCTGGCGGCGACCGAGGAGCACGCCCGGCGCGGCCTCGACCTGATCCCGGCGAAGGGCTGGGGCGTGGCCGTCGGCGCGCCGCTGTCCAACATGGTGCTGGCCACCACCATCTCCGGCGCCTACGACGCGGCCGAGGAGTGGCTGTCCATCCCGGTCCCGGCGGCCATGTTCGACACCCCGTTCGGCCTCAAGTACCTGCACGCGCGCGGCACCTACTACCTGCGAACCAACTGCGTACGGGCGGCGCTCATCGACTTCCAGGCCTGCGGCCGGATGATGATCGCCTGGGAGCTCGACCTGCCGGAGCTCGTGCCCTGGCGCACCGAACTGGCCCGGGCGCACCTCGCCCTCGGCCGCACCCAGCAGGCCCGGGAGCTGGCCCGCGACCAGCTCAGCCGGCTGCCGCAGCACAACGACCGCGAGCGCGGGTCCGCGCTCTGGGTGCTGGCCCTGGCCAGTGATCCGGCTGAGCGGCTCGCCCTGCTCCAGGAGGCGGTGAGTCTGCTGCGGGCCAGCGACGACGAGCTGTCCACCGCGTGTGCCACCGCCGATCTGGGTGACGCCCTGCACCGGGCCGGTGATGCCGACGCCGCGCGGGCGGCCTGGCAGACGGCCCGCCGACTGGCCCGGCGCAGCGGCGCCGAACCGTTGCTGGACCGGCTCCGCGGGGTCCTCGGCCCGGACGATCCGGACGAGCCCGCCGAGCCGGGCGCGCTCGGCGGCTCCTGCCCGCACCTCGCCGCGGCGATCGCGGTCGACGGGCTGACCGACGCCGAGCGACGGGTGGCCGCGCTCGCCGCCGTCGGGCACACGAACCGGGCGATCGCCACCAAGCTCTACGTCACGGTCAGCACCGTCGAGCAGCACCTGACCCGGGTCTACCGGAAGCTCCAGGTGAGCCGGCGCACCGACCTGCCGACCGGGCTCATCGACGACCCCGCCGGGGACGGAACACGCTCCCCCGACGGCAGCCAGGTCAGCGTGGCCTGAGCCGGCCGCCCGGACCCCGACACCACGCGCGGGGCGGTACCCGGTGGGTGCCGTCGCGCGCGTCTCCGCGTACCCCCCGGGTCTGGATTTTGATCTTGGTCTGGCATGGCTTTAGGCCGCGGCAAGGGCCGGTCAAGCCCCGGAGCCGAGGCTGAGAAGCCGGCGCGAGACGTCGCGTCGGCCGGCGTGCAACGGGAGGGGCCGACACGATGACCGATGCGGACAGGCAGCCGACCGACGAACCGATCGCGGTGATCGGCATGGCCTGCCGCCTGCCGCAGGCCCCCGACCCGGACGCGTTCTGGCGGCTGCTGGCCACCGGCGGCGACGCCGTGACCGACGCGCCCACCGACCGCTGGCCCGCCGAACGGCTCGCCACCGCGGAGCCCGGCGCGCGGCGGGGCGGCTACCTGAGCGGGGTCGGCGGCTTCGACGCGGGCTTCTTCGGCGTCGGGCCACGTGAGGCGCTCGCGATGGACCCGCAGCAGCGGTTGACGCTGGAGCTGGCCTGGGAGGCGCTGGAGGACGCCGGGATCGTCCCCGGCGACCTGCGCGACAGCGCCACCGGGGTGTTCATGGGCGCCACCTGGGACGACTACGCGACGCTCACCGCCGCGCCGGACGCCTCCCCCTACACCATGACCGGTGTGAACCGGGCGATCATCGCGAACCGGGTCTCCTACACGCTCGGCCTGCTCGGTCCCAGCCTGACCGTCGACGCCGCCCAGGCCTCGTCGCTCGTCGCGGTGCAACTGGCCGCGGCCAGCCTGCGGCGCGGCGAGTCCACGACGGCGCTGGCCGGCGGCGTCAACCTGATCCTGACGCCGGAGAGCACGCTGCGGGCCGCGGCGTTCGGCGGGCTCTCCCCCGACGGGCGATGCCACACCTTCGACGCCCGGGCCAACGGGTTCGTCCGCGGCGAGGGCGGCGCCGTCGTCGTGCTGAAACCGCTCGCTGCCGCGGTGGCCGACGGAGATCACATCGTCTGCGTGCTGCTCGGCGGGGCGACGAACAACGACGGCGGCACCGACGGGCTGACCGTGCCCAGCCGGCACGCCCAGGCCGACGTCATCGCCGACGCCGTCGCCCGCTCCGGGCTCGCCGCCACCGACGTGCAGTACGTGGAACTGCACGGCACCGGCACCCGGGTCGGCGACCCGATCGAAGCCGGCGCCCTCGGCGACGCGCTCGGCGCCGCCCGGCCGGCGGGCGACCCGCTCGTGGTCGGCTCGGCGAAGACGAACGTCGGCCACCTGGAGGGCGCCGCCGGCATCACCGGCCTGCTCAAGGTGGCGCTGAGCATCCGTCACCGGGAGCTGCCCCCGAACCTGCACTTCCGCACCGCCAACCCGGACGTCCGGCTCGACGAGGCCGGCCTGGCCGTGCGGACCACGCACGGCCCGTGGCCGCACCCGGAGCGGCGGCTGGTCGCCGGCGTGAGCGCCTTCGGCATGGGCGGCACCAACTGCCACCTGGTGGTCGCCGAACCGCCCCGCACCGCACCGGCCCCCGCCGAGGCCGCCGAGCCGCGCGTCGCCACCGCCCTGACGCCCCGCGTCGCCACCGCCCTGACGCCGTGGGTCGTCTCCGGGCAGTCCGGCGCCGCCCTGCGGGCCCAGGCCGGCCGGCTGCGCGCCTGGGCCGACCGGCACCCGGACCTCGCCCCCGGCGACGTCGGCCGGGCGCTCGTCACCTCGCGCGGCGCGTTCACCCACCGCGCGGTCCTGATCGCCGAGGATCTGCCCGGCCTCACCGCACGGCTGGACGCGCTGGCGGCCGGCGAGGACGCCGAGGGCCTGGTGCAGGGCGTCGCCGCACCGGGCGAGGTCACCTTCGTCTTCCCCGGGCAGGGCTCGCAGTGGCCGCTGATGGCCCGCGAGCTGCTCGACACCTCCGCGGTGTTCCGCGAGCAGATCGCCGCGTGCGCCGCCGCCCTGGCGCCGCACGTGGACTGGCGACTCGTGGACGTGCTGCGCGGAGAGCCGGACGCGCCGCCGCTGACCCGGGTCGACGTGGTCCAGCCCACGCTGTTCGCGATGATGGTCTCGCTGGCCCGGCTCTGGGAGTCGTTCGGGGTACGACCCGCCGCCGTCGTCGGCCACTCGCAGGGCGAGATCGCCGCCGCGCACATCGCCGGAGCGCTCTCCCTCGCCGACGCGGCGAAGGTGGTGGCGCTGCGCGCCCGCGCCCTGGCCACGATCGCCGGCACCGGCGGCATGGCGTCGATCCCGCTGTCCCCGGCCGAGGTCACGTCCCGGATCGCGCCGTGGGGTGACCGCCTCACCATCGCCGCCGAGAACGGCCCGTCGGCCACCGTCGTCGCCGGCGACAGCGCGGCGGTGGACGCCCTGGTGGAGAGCGCCCAGGCCGAGGAGATCCGGGCCCGCCGGGTGCCCGTCGACTACGCCTCGCACTCGCCGCACGTCGAGCCGGTCCGCGCGCAACTGCTACGCGACCTCGCCGGGGTGACACCCGTGTCGTCGCCCGTCGCGTTCTACTCGACGGTGACCGGCGGCGTCCTCGACACGGCCGGCCTCGACGCGGACTACTGGTACGAGAACCTGCGCCGGCCGGTCCGGTTGGAACCGGCGGTCCGCGCGCTCGCCGCCGCCGGGCACCGGGTGTTCGTGGAGTGCAGCCCGCACCCGGTCCTGCTCGCCGGCGTGCAGGAGACCGTCGCCGGGCTGGCCGGCGAGGACGGCGACGACGCCGAGCCGCTGGTGGTGGGCTCGCTGCGCCGCGACCACGGCGCCTGGCAGCGGATCCTGGACGCGCTGGCGCAGGCGTACACCCGCGGGGCCGACGTCGACTGGCGGGCGTTCTTCGCCGACCGCCCGGGGACTCGGGTGCCGCTGCCGACGTACGCGTTCCAGCGCCGCGACTACTGGCCCTCGGCGCCGGTCGCGACCGTCCCGGTGCCTTCGACCGGCTCGCCGGAGCCGGTGCTCGCGGACGACTCGCCGGAGCCGGTGGCCGACGGGTGGGCGGACCGGATCCGGGCGCTGCCGCCGGCCGACCGGGACCGCCGGTTGCGCGAGCTGGTCCGGCGCACGGTGGCCCTCGTGCTCGGCCACTCCGCGCCGGACGAGGTCGACCTCGGTCGCGCGTTCAAGGACCTCGGGTTCGAGTCGGCCGCCGCGGTGGAGCTGCGCAACCGGCTGGCCCGGATCACCGGGCTGCGGCTGCCCAGCAGCCTGCTCTTCGACCATCCGACCCCGGCGGCGGTGGTCCGCCACCTGCGGGCGCGGGCGCTCGGCGAGAGCGACGCCCCGACGGGTGCCCCGGCGACACGCGCCGCCGACGACGCCGACCCGATCGTCGTCGTGGGCATGGCCTGCCGGTTCCCGGGCGGCGCGGCGTCACCGGAGGCGCTCTGGGGCCTCGTCTCGACCGGCGCGGAGGCGATCGGCGCCTTCCCGACCGGTCGCGGCTGGGGCGACATCCACGACCCGGACCCGGGGGCGCACGGCAAGACGTACGTCCGGGAGGGCGGTTTCCTCTACGACGCGGACCACTTCGACGCGGAGTTCTTCGGGATCAGCCCGCGGGAGGCGCTCGCCATCGACCCGCAGCAGCGGCTGTTGCTGGAGACGTCGTGGGAGGCGCTGGAACGGGCCGGCATCGATCCGGCGTCGGTGCGGGGCAGCCGTACCGGTGTGTTCGCCGGTTGCATGGCCTCCGGTTACGGGCCGCCGCTGCACGAGGCGCCGGAGCAGCTCGGCGGCTATCTGCTGACCGGCAGCTCGGGCAGCGTCGCGTCGGGCCGGATCGCCTACACGTTCGGTCTGGAAGGTCCGGCGGTCACCGTCGACACCGCGTGTTCGTCGTCGCTCGTGGCCATGCACCTGGCCGGTCAGGCGTTGCGCGGCGGCGAGTGCGACCTGGCGTTGGCCGGCGGGGCGACCGTGATGGCCGGGCCGGGCATGTTCATCGAGTTCAGCCGGCAGCGCGGCCTCGCCCCGGACGGGCGGTGCAAGTCGTTCTCCGCCACCGCCGACGGGACCGCCTGGGCCGAGGGCGCGGCCATGCTGGTGTTGGAGCGGCTCTCCGACGCCCGGCGCAACAACCATCCGGTCCTCGCGGTGATCCGTGGGTCGGCGGTGAACCAGGACGGGGCGAGTAACGGCCTGACCGCCCCGAACGGCCCGTCGCAGCAACGTGTCATCCGCCAGGCCCTCGCCAACGCCCGCCTCACCCCCGCCGACGTGGACGCCGTCGAAGCGCACGGCACCGGCACCACCCTCGGCGACCCCATCGAAGCCCAAGCCCTCCTCGCCACCTACGGACAGGACCGACCCGACGACCAGCCCCTCTGGCTCGGCTCCATCAAGTCCAACATCGGCCACACCCAGGCCGCCGCCGGCACCGCCGGCGTCATCAAAATGATCCTCGCCATGCGCCACGGCGAACTGCCGCAAACCCTGCACGTCGACCAGCCATCCCCGCACATCGACTGGTCGGCCGGAAACGTCACCCTCCTCACCCACCCCCAACCCTGGACCCCGAACGGCCACCCCCGCCGCGCCGGCGTGTCGTCGTTCGGCATCAGCGGCACCAACGCCCACCTCATCATCGAAGAGCCACCGACCGCCGCCGGACCGGAACCGGAGCCCACCGGTACGCCGGCGCCGTGGCTGCTCTCCGGCCGCACGGCCGACGCGCTGCGCGAGTCCGCCGCACGACTACGGACCCACGTCGACGGCAAGGCGGACGCGGACGTCGCCCACACCCTGGCCCGCCGCGCCCAGCACACCCACCGCGCCGTCATCCTCGACAACCACCACGAAGCGCTCACCGCCCTCGCCACCGACAACCCCCACCCCTCCCTCGTGCGCGGCATCGCCCGCCCGACGGGGAAGATCGCCTTCCTGTGCACCGGGCAAGGCAGCCAACACCCCGAGATGGCCCACCGCGACGAACCCGTCTTCCTCGAAACCTTCGACGCGGTCTGCGCCGAACTCGACAAACACCTCGACCGGCCACTGCGTGAAGCGATGGTCGACGCCGTCCACGAAACCCGCTACACCCAACCCGCCCTGTTCGCGACGCACGTGGCCCTGCACGCTTTGGTCACGAGTTGGGGGATCACGCCGGACTACCTCACCGGACACTCGATCGGCGAACTGTCCGCCGCGCACCTCGCCGGAGTGTTGAGCCTGCCCGACGCCGCGCTCCTCGTCACCGCCCGGGGACGACTCATGCAAGCCGCCACCTCAGGCGGCGCGATGATCGCGATCGAGGCCACCGAGGACGAGCTGACGCCGATGCTCGACCCGGAGAAGGTCTCCATCGCCGGACTGAACTCCCCCACCAGCACCGTCATCTCCGGCGACACCGAGGCCGTCACCGCGATCGCCGTGCACTGGGCCGGGCAGGGACGACGCACCAAGAAGCTGACCACCTCACACGCCTTCCACTCCCCTCACATGGACCCGATCCTGGACGAGTTCCAGGCCATCGCCGCGACCGTCACCTACCATCCGGCCACCATCCCGGTCATCTCCAACCGCACCGGCGACATCGCCCCAGCCTTCGACGCCGCCTACTGGACCCGACACATCCGCGACGCCGTCCGCTACCGCGACATGATCACCACCCTCGACGCCGCTGGCGTCACCACCTACCTCGAACTCGGACCCGACAACACCCTCAGCGCCCTCACCCACGCCTGCCTCCCCGAAAACCACAACGCCACCATCACCGCCGCCCACCTCGGCCAGCACGCCCACGCGGTGCTGCACGCGGCGGGCCACGACACCACCTGGACCACCACCACACCCGCCGGACGACACACCGACCTGCC
The DNA here is from genome assembly GCF_029581215.1 of Micromonospora sp. WMMD975. Lineage (NCBI taxonomy): Bacteria > Bacillati > Actinomycetota > Actinomycetes > Micromonosporales > Micromonosporaceae > Micromonospora > Micromonospora sp. WMMD975. Next base: position 1,812,391 of record NZ_CP120739.1, on the reverse strand, counting down.
GACCTACCCGTTCCAGCACCGGGGCTACTGGCTGAACCAGCCGGAAACCACCGACCCGGTCGGCCTCGGCCTCGCCGGCAGCGAACACCCGATCCTGGTCGCCTCCGCCGACCTGCCCGACGGGGGTCAACTGCTCACCGGACGGGTGTCCCTGGAAACCCACCCGTGGCTCGCCGACCACGCCATCCATGACGCCGTCCTGCTGCCCGCCACCGCGTTCGCCGACCTCGCTCTGCACGCCGTCGACCAGGCCGGCGGCGGTCACGTCGACGAACTCACCCTGCACGCGCCGCTGCGACTGCCGGCGCCGGGCTTCGTCGGCCTCCAGGTGCACGTGGCACCCGCGGACAGCGACGGACGCCGGGCGTTGACCATCCGGGCGCGCGTCGGCGACGGGCCGTGGGTACGGCACGCCAGCGGCGCGCTACTGGCCGCTGCCGGAGTCACCACGCCCGCCAACCCGACCGGCGCCCCGTGGCCGCCCACCGGCGCCACCCCGGTCGGCCTGAACGACCTCTATCCCGCGTTGGACGCCCGCGGCTACCACTACGGACCGGCCTTCCGAGGGCTGACCGCGATGTGGCGGCACGGCGACGCCCTCTTCGCCGAGGTGCGGCTGCCGGAATCGGAACGGGCCGCCGCCGGACGTTTCCCGGTGCACCCGGCGCTGTTCGACGCGGCGCTGCACGCCGTCCTGGCCACCGCCGGCGCGGACGCCGACCCGGACGGTGGCGGGGAACTGCTGCTGCCGTTCGCCGTGACCGGACTGCACTGGCACGCCGGCGGCGCGACCGCCCTGCGGGTCCGGCTGACCCCGGCCGGGACGCACGCGTACGCGCTGGCCGCCACCGACCACGGCGGCCAGCCGGTCTTCGACGTCGAGTCCCTCGCGCTGCGTCCGGTCCCCCGCCACCGGCTCACCGAGGCGCCGGAGGACCGGGACGGCCTCTACCGGCTCGGCTGGCTGCCCGCCGGCCCGGCCGCACCCGGCGCCCCCGACGCGCCGTGGGCCGTCCTCGGCGACGACGCCGAACTGTTCGGCGCGCTCGCCGACAGCGGCGTGGCCGTCCGCGACTACCGGGACCTGGGCACGCTCGCCGCGGCGGTACGCACCGGCAGCCCGCTGTCCACGGTGGTGCTGTGCGCCAGTCCGCCGCACGTGCCCGGCGAGGACCCGGTCCAGGGCGCGCACCGGCACACCGCCGAGACCCTGGCCCTGTTGCAGGGCTGGCTGGACAACCACGCCTTCGACGGGTCGCGGCTTGTCGTCCTCACCCGCAACGCGGTGTCCGTGGAGGGCGCCGACACGTCCCCGGACCTCGGGACCGCGCCGATCTGGGGGCTCATCCGCGCCGCCCAGGTCGAGCACCCCGGCCGGTTCACCCTCCTGGACGTCGACGGGCGGCCGGAGTCGTACCGCATGCTGGTCCCGGCGGTGAGCAGCGACGAACCGCAGGTGGCGGTCCGGGAGGGAGCGGTGCTCGTGCCCCGGCTGGCCCGGGTGACGCCGCAGACCGCGCTCGCCGCCGCCACCGCCGACCGCGGCTGGCGGGTGGACGTGCACGAACGCGGCTCGCTTGAGGGCCTGACCCTGGTCCCCAACCCGGACGCGGACCGGCCGCTGCGGGCCGGCGAGGTGCGGATCGCGGTGCGGGCGGCCGGGCTGAACTTCCGGGACGTGGCGCTCGCCCTGGGCATGATTCCCGAGCACACGGTGCTGGGGCTGGAAGGCGCCGGCGTGGTGCTCGACACCGGGCCGGGCGTCACCCGGTTCGTGCCCGGTGACCGGGTGCTGGGGCTGCTCACCGGCGCGTTCGCGCCGATCGCGGTCACCGACGAGCACACCCTCGCGCCGATGCCGGCCGGCTGGACGTACGCGGAGGCGGCCACCGTACCGGTGGTGTTCCTGACCGCCTGGTACGGGCTCGTCGAACTGGCCGCCCTGCGCCGGGGCGAGCGGGTGCTGGTGCACGCGGCGGCCGGCGGCGTCGGCATGGCCGCGGTGCAACTGGCCCGGCACCTCGGCGCCGACGTGTACGGCACCGCCAGCCCCGGCAAGTGGGAGACGCTGCGCGAGCTGGGGCTCCCGGAGTCCACGATCGCCTCCTCACGCAGCCTCGACTTCGCCGACCGGATCCTCGCCGCCACCGACGGCGCCGGAGTCGACGTGGTCCTCGACTGCCTGGCCCACGAGTTCGTCGACGCCTCGCTGCGCCTGCTGCCGCGCGGCGGACGGTTCGTCGAGTTGGGCAAGACCGACATCCGCGATCCGGAGGCGGTGGCCGCCGCGCATCCCGGCGTCGCCTACCGCGCCTTCGATCTGCTGGCCCTGCCCCCGGAGCGGATCGGGGCGATGCTGGACGGGCTGATGCCGCTGTTCGCCGACGGCACCCTCCGTCCGCTGCCGGCGACCGGCTGGGACGTCCGGCAGGCGCCCGAGGCGTTCCGTTTCCTGGCCCAGGCCCGGCACGTCGGCAAGCTGGTGCTGACCGTGCCCCGGCCGCTCGACCCGGACGGCACCGTCCTCGTCACCGGCGGGACCGGGGGCGTGGGCGCGCTCGTGGCCCGGCACCTGGTGGCCCGGCACGGGACCCGGCGGCTGCTGCTGGCCAGCCGCCGTGGCGGCGCCGCGGACGGCGCCGGTGAGCTGGTCACCGAGCTGACCGGGCTCGGCGCGGAGGTGTCGGTGGCCGCCGTCGACCTCGCCGAGCCGGCCGCGGTCCGGGCGTTGCTGGCCGCCGTGCCGGCGGCGCACCCGCTGACCGCCGTGATCCACGCCGCCGGGGTGGTCGCGGACGCCACCGTCGAGCGGCTGGACGCCGATGCCGTCACGGCCACGTTGCGTCCCAAGGCGGACGCGGCCTGGCTGCTGCACGAGCTGACCCGCGACGCCGACCTGGCCGAGTTCGTGCTCTTCTCCTCGGTGGTCGGCACGTTCGGCAACGCCGGGCAGGCCAACTATGCCGCCGCGAACGCGTTCCTGGACGCGCTCGCCACCCACCGCCAGGCGGTCGGGCTGCCCGCCACGTCGCTGGCCTGGGGCCTCTGGGCCGGCCGGGGCATGGCCGACCGGCTGGACGAGGCCGACCTGCTGCGGATGGCCCGCAACGGCATCACCGCGCTCACCGAGGAGGACGGGCTGGCGCTGTTCGACGCGGCCCGGGAGACGAGCCTGCCGATGGTGGTGCCCACCCGGTTGGACGTGTCCGCGTTGCGGGTCCGCCCCGACTCGGTGCCGCCGATCCTGCGGGGCATCGTCCGCCCGGCCGCCCGGCGGGCGGCCGAACCCACCGCGGCCGACGAGTCACCGGCGGCGGCCTGGGCGCGCCGGCTGGCCGGGCTGTCCCTGGCTGAACGGCACGGCGTCCTGCTGGACCTGGTCCGCACCGAGGCGGCGACGGTCCTCGGGCACACCGGCGCGGGCGCGGTCGACGGCGACCGGTCGTTCAAGGAGGCCGGGTTCGACTCGCTCTCCGCCGTGGAGCTGCGCAACCGGCTCGGCACCGCGGTCGGGCTGCGGCTGCCCTCGACGCTCACCTTCGACCGGCCCACCCCGGCCGCCGTCGCCGAGCTGCTGCTGACCGAGCTGGCCGGGGAGGACGTGCCACCGCCGGCCCTGGCCGACCTGGACCGGCTGGAGGCCGCCGTCCGGCAGTCGCCGCCGGACGAGCGACTGCGAGAGGTGCTCGTCGGCCGCGTCGAGGACCTGCTGTTCGCGCTGCGCGGGGACGGGGATCCGGACCGCGACCTGGCCACGGCCGTGCACGAGCGAATCGACTCGGCCACCGACGACGAGATCTTCGACTTCATCGACAACGAGCTCGACGCGATCTGAGCCGCCGCCCGCCTGGAAGATATCGAGGTTGTTCGTGAACGAGGAAAAGCTTCGCGATTATCTGAAGCGCGTGACGGCGGACCTGGCCCAGGCCCGGCGGCAACTACGCAAGGCGGAGGCGGACCGGCAGGAGCCGATCGCCGTCGTGGGCATGGCCTGCCGGTTCCCGGGCGGGGCGAACACCCCGGAGGCGCTGTGGTCGCTCGTCGAGGGCGGCGTGGACGCGATCGGCGGCTTCCCGGTCACCCGGGGCTGGGACCTGGACGGCCTCTACGACCCGGACCCGGGCGCGGCCGGCAGGTCGTACGCCCGGCACGGCGGTTTCCTCTACGACGCCGAACGCTTCGACGCGGAGTTCTTCGGGATCAGCCCACGGGAGGCGCTCGCCATCGACCCGCAGCAGCGGCTGCTGCTGGAAACCTCGTGGGAGGCCCTGGAACGGGCCGGCATCGACCCGGCGACGTTGCACGGCAGCCGGACCGGCGTCTACGTCGGGGCGATCAGCCAGGAGTACGCGTCGCTGTGCTACGCCGGCGGGGCGGACGTCGACGGGTACGTCCTGACCGGCACGACGACGAGCGTGGCGTCCGGCCGGATCGCCTTCTCGCTCGGTCTGGAGGGCCCGGCGGTCACCGTCGACACCGCGTGCTCGTCGTCGCTTGTCGCCATGCACCTCGCCGGTCAGGCGCTGCGCGGCGGTGAGTGTGACCTGGCGCTGGCCGGCGGCGCGACCATCATGGCCGGGCCGGGCATGTTCATCGAGTTCAGCCGGCAGCGTGGCCTGGCCCCGGACGGGCGGTGCAAGTCGTTCTCCGCCACCGCCGACGGGACCGCCTGGGCCGAGGGCGCCGGCATCCTGCTCCTGGAGCGGCTCTCCGACGCCCAGCGCAACGGGCACCCGATCCTCGCCGTCATCCGGGGTTCGGCGGTGAACCAGGACGGGGCGAGCAACGGCCTGACCGCGCCGAACGGGCCGTCGCAGCAGCGGGTCATCCGCCAGGCCCTGGCCAACGCGCGGCTGAAGCCGTCCGAGGTGGACGCGGTGGAGGCGCACGGCACCGGCACCACCCTGGGTGACCCGATCGAGGCCCAGGCTTTGCTGGCGACGTACGGCCAGGACCGGCCCGACGACCGGCCGCTGTGGCTGGGGTCGCTGAAGTCGAACATCGGGCACGCGCAGGCCGCCGCCGGAGTCGGCGGGGTGATCAAGATGGTGCAGGCGCTGCGCAACGGTGTGTTGCCGCAGACGCTGCACGTGGACACTCCGTCCCCGCACGTCGACTGGTCGGCGGGGAACGTCGCGCTGCTCACCGAGGCCCAGCCGTGGACGCCGGACGGGTCCCCGCGTCGGGCCGGGGTGTCGTCGTTCGGGATCAGCGGCACCAACGCGCACCTGATCATCGAGGAAGCACCCGAGGTGGAGGAGCTGCCATCGGTCGGGACACCCGTGCCGTGGCTGCTCTCCGGCCGTTCGGCGGAGGCGCTGCGCGAGTCCGCCGCACGGTTGCGCGAGCACGTCGACGGCAAGGCTGACCTCGACGTAGCCCACACCCTGGTCCGCCGCGCCCAGCACACCCACCGCGCGGTCATCCTCGCCGACCACCACGAGGCACTGACCGCCCTCGCCGCCGACAACCCCCACCCCGCACTGGTACGCGGCACCGCGCGCCCGACGGGGAAGATCGCGTTCCTGTGCACGGGGCAGGGCAGCCAGCACCCGGAGATGGCCCACCGCGACGAACCCGTCTTCGTCGAAACCTTCGACGCCGTCTGCGCGGAGTTGGACAAGCACCTCGACCGGCCGCTGCGCGAGGCCATGGTCGACGCGGTCCACGAAACCCGCTACACCCAACCCGCCCTCTTCGCCACCCACGTCGCCCTGCACGCTTTGGTCACCAGTTGGGGCATCACGCCGGATTACCTCACCGGGCACTCGATCGGTGAGCTGTCCGCCGCGCACCTCGCCGGCGTGTTGAGCCTGCCCGACGCCGCGCTCCTGGTCACCGCCCGCGGACGACTCATGCAAGCCGCCACCTCCGGCGGCGCGATGATCGCCATCGAGGCCACCGAAGACGAGCTGACGCCGATGCTCGACCCCGCCACGGTCTCCATCGCCGGGCTGAACTCCCCCACCAGCACCGTCATCTCCGGCGACGTCGACGCCGTCACCGACATCGCCGCCCACTGGGCCGCACAGGGACGGCGCACCAAGAAACTGACCACCTCACACGCCTTCCACTCCCCCCACATGGACCCGATCCTGGAGGACTTCCAGGCCATCGCCGACAGCGTCACCTACCACCCGGCGACGATCCCCGTCATCTCCAACCGGACCGGCCAGGTGGCCCCGGCCTTCGACGCCGGCTACTGGACCCGACACATCCGCGACGCCGTCCGCTACCACGACATGGTGTCCACCCTGGACGCCTCCGGGGTCACCACCTACGTGGAACTCGGACCCGACAACACCCTCAGCGCACTCACCCGCGCCTGCCTGCCCGACGACACCACCGCCACCATCACCGCCGCCCACCTCGGCCAGCACGCCCACGCCGCGCTCCACGCCGCCGGACACCACACCACCTGGACCACCACCACACCCGCCGGACGCCTCATCGACCTGCCCACCTACCCGTTCCAGCGGCAGACGTTCTGGCTCGACGCCTCCGACACCCCGCACGACGCCGCCAGCCTGGGCCAGGCCACCGCCGCGCACCCCCTGCTCCAGGCCGAGGTCGAACTGCCGGACGGCAACGGCCACCTCTTCACCAGCCGGATCTCGGCGCGTACCGACCCGTGGATCGCTGAGCACGCGGTGCACGGGGCGCTCGTCGTGCCGGGTGCCGCGTTCGTGGGCATGCTGCTGCACGCCGGAGGCCGGGTCGGCTGCGACCTGATCGAAGAACTGACCCACCACGTCTTCCTGGCCGTACCCGAGCAGGGCGCGCTGCACCTGCGGGTCTCCGTGGACGCGGCCGACGACGCCGGCCGGCGTACGTTCAGCGTCCACTCCCGGTCCGAGGACGCGCCGCCCGGCACGGACTGGACCCGGCACGCCACCGGCGTCCTGGCCGTCGCCGACCCGGACGCGACGCCGGCCGGGCTGACCGAGTGGCCGCCCCCGGGCGCGGAGATCGACGTCGCGGACCTCTACCGGCGGCTGGCCGGCGCCGGTTTCGGCTACGGCCCGCTCTTCCTGGGCCTGCGGGCGGCGTGGCGGGACGGCGACACCATCTACGGGGAGGTGTCGCTGCCGGAGGGCGCCGACCCGGGCGACTTCGGCCTGCACCCCGGCCTGCTCGACTCGGCCCTGCACCCGATCGCGGTCGGCTCCGCGCTGCGCCCCGTGGACGACCCGGACGCCGGCCAGGTGCGGGTGCCGTTCACCTGGGGCGGAATCGCGCTGCACGCGGTCGGCGCCGACACGCTGCGGGTCCGGATCGTGGTGTCCGGCCTGGACCGGCTGGCGCTGACCATCGCCGACGGCACCGGCGCGCCGGTGGCGACCGTGGACTCGCTGATCACCCGCCCGGTGTCGGCCGCGCAACTGGCCGCCGCCCGGCCGGACACCGGCCTGCCGCTGTACGGGGTGGACTGGGTGCCCCGGCCGGGTCCGGGCGCCGCCGTGGGCGCTCCGGTGGAGTTGCTGGCGGAGGACGGATGGCCCGCGGAGCTCGCGGACCGGATCGCCGTGCGGGTGCCGGCCGGCGAGCGACCCGACCACGGGCCGGTCGCGGCCGTCCTGGGGCTCCTCCAACGCTGGCTCGACGCGCCCCGGCCGGCCGAGGCCCGGCTGCTTCTGCTGACCCGGGGCGCGGTCGCGACGCGTACCGGCGACGATGTTTCTGATCTGGTGGGCGCGGCCGTCTGGGGCCTGGTCCGCAGCGCCCAGGCCGAGCATCCCGGACGCGTCGTCCTTGTCGACGCCGACGAGGACCCGGACGGCGATCTGCTCGCCCGGCTCGCCGACGGCGACGAACCGCAGGTCGCCCTGCGGGACGGCCGGGTCCTGGCGCCCCGGGTGACGGCCGTGACCGGCGGCGTCCCGACCCCGCTCGACGCGGACGGCACCGTCCTGATCACCGGTGGCACCGGCGCCCTCGGCGCGCTCCTGGCCACCCACCTGGTCACCCGCCACGGCGTCACCCGCCTGCTGCTCACCAGCCGCCGCGGACCCGACGCCCCGGGCGCCACCGCGCTCCGGGCCACCCTCACCGGGCTGGGCGCGCACGTGGACATCGTCGCCGCCGACCTCACCGACCGCGACCGGGTCGCCGAGCTGCTCGCCACCGTGCCCGCCGCGCACCCGCTGACCGCCGTGGTGCACGCCGCCGGGGTACTGCGGGACGCCGCGCTCACGTCGCTCACCCCGGAGCACCTGGACGCCACGCTGTCGGCGAAGGTGGACTCGGCGTGGCACCTGCACGAGCTGACCGCCGACTCCGGCCTGGCCGCGTTCGTGCTCTACTCGTCGATCGCCGGGACGCTCGGGACGGCCGGGCAGGGCAACTACGCCGCCGCGAACGCCGCGCTCGACGGACTGGCCGCGCACCGGCGCGCGCACGGGCTGCCGGCGGTCTCCCTCGCCTGGGGGCTGTGGGCGCCGACCGGGGACGACGGGATGGGCGCGACCCTGGACGAGGCGGCGGCGGCCCGGGTCGCCCGGGGCGGGATCGTCCCGCTCACCCCGGCGGAAGGGCTCGGACTGTTCGACGCGGCGCTGGCCGGGGACCGGCCCGCGCTGGTGCCGGCCCGGCTGGACCTGGCGGCGCTGCGCCGGCTGGCCGACGGCGGCGAACTGCCGGCCATCCTCCGCGGTCTGGTGCGCGCGCCGGCCCGGCGGGCGGCCCGCGGCGGCCAGGCCGGCGGTGACGAACTACGCCGGCAGGTGGCCGGGCGGCCGGAGCCGGAGCGGCGGCGGATCCTCACCGACCTGGTGTGCGCGCAGGTCGCGGGCGCGCTCGGGCACGCGTCGGCGGCGACCGTGGACGCCGACCGGCAGTTCCAGGAACTCGGCTTCGACTCGCTGAGCGCGATCGAGTTCCGGACCAGGCTGGGAAAGGCGACCGGGCTGGCCCTGCCCGCGACGTTGATCTTCGACTACCCGACACCTGCGGCGCTCGGCGCCCACCTGACCGCCGAGCTGTCCGACGCGGGTGCCGAGTTCCCGACCCGGACCGTTCGGCGGACCCGGGCGGGCGACGACGAGGCGATCGCGATCGTCGGCATGGCCTGCCGGTTCCCGGGCGGCGCGGACACCCCGGAGACGCTGTGGAACCTCGTCGCGGGCGGGGTCGACGCGGTCGGCGGGTTCCCGGCGAGCCGGGGCTGGGACGCCGACGAGCTCTACGACCCCGACCCGGACGCCGGCGGCAAGACGTACGTGCGGGCGGGCGGTTTCGTCTACGACGCCGAGCAGTTCGACCCGGAGTTCTTCGGCATCAGCCCGCGGGAGGCGCTCGCCATCGACCCGCAGCAGCGGCTGCTGCTGGAAACCTCGTGGGAGGCGCTGGAACGCGCCGGCATCGACCCGGCGACGCTGCGCGGCACCGCCACCGGCGTCTTCGCCGGGGTGTCCGCCCAGGAGTACGTCTCGCTCTGCCACACCGGCTCGGAGGGGGTGGAGGGCTACCTGCTCACCGGCACGACGACGAGTGTGGCGTCCGGGCGGATCGCCTACACGTTCGGTCTGGAGGGCCCGGCGGTCACCGTCGACACGGCCTGTTCGTCGTCGCTCGTCGCCATGCACCTGGCCGGTCAGGCGTTGCGCGGCGGCGAGTGCGACCTGGCGCTGGCCGGCGGCGCGACCATCATGGCCGGGCCGGGCATGTTCATCGAGTTCAGCCGGCAGCGCGGGCTCGCCCCGGACGGCCGGGCGAAGTCCTTCGCCGCGGGCGCGAACGGCACCGCCTGGGCCGAGGGCGCCGCCATGCTCCTGCTCGAACGGCTCTCCGACGCCCGCCGTAACGGGCACCCGATCCTCGCCGTCATCCGGGGGTCGGCGGTCAACCAGGACGGCGCGAGCAACGGCCTCACCGCCCCCAACGGTCCCGCCCAGCAGCGGGTCATCCGCCAGGCCCTGGCCAACGCCCGCCTGGAACCGGCCGACGTCGACGCGGTCGAGGCGCACGGCACCGGCACCACCCTCGGCGACCCGATCGAAGCCCAGGCGCTGCTGGCCACGTACGGGCAGGACCGGCCCGACGACCAGCCGCTGTGGCTCGGCTCGCTGAAGTCCAACATCGGGCACGCGCAGGCCGCCGCCGGCATCGGCGGGGTGATCAAGATGGTGCAGGCCATGCGTCACGGCGTGCTGCCGCAGACGCTGCACGTCGACGAGCCGTCCCCGCACATCGACTGGGACGCCGGGAGCGTCGCCCTGCTCACCGAGTCGCGGGCCTGGCCGGACACCGGCCGGCCGCGCCGGTCCGCGGTGTCGTCGTTCGGCATCAGCGGCACCAACGCGCACCTCGTCCTGGAGCAAGGCCCGGCTCCGGCGGCGCCGTCCGGCGAGGGCGCGGCCGGCTCGCCGGTGGGGTCACCGTGGTTGCTCTCCGGGCTGACGCCGGAGGCGCTGCGGGACAACGCCGACCGGCTGCGCGACCACCTCGACGGCCACGCGGACGCCGACATCGCCCACACCCTCGCCCGCCGCGCCCAGCACACCCACCGCGCGGTCATCCTCGCCGACCACCGCGAAGCGCTCGCCGCGCTCGCCGCCGACAACCCCCACCCCGCACTGGTACGCGGCACCGCGCGCCCGGCCGGGAAGGTCGCATTTTTGTGCACCGGCCAGGGCAGCCAGCACCCGGAGATGGCGCACCGCGACGAGCCGGTCTTCGTCGAAACCTTCGACGCGGTCTGCGTCGAACTGGACAAGCACCTGGACCGGCCGCTGCGCGAGGCGATGGTCGACGCGGTCCACGAGACCCGCTACACCCAACCCGCCCTGTTCGCCACGCACGTCGCCCTGCACGCCCTCGTCACGAGCTGGGGGATCACGCCGGACTACCTGACCGGGCACTCGATCGGTGAGTTGTCCGCCGCGCACCTCGCCGGAGTGTTGAGCCTGCCCGACGCCGCGCTGCTCGTCACCGCCCGGGGACGACTCATGCAGGCCGCCACCTCAGGCGGCGCGATGATCGCGATCGAGGCCACCGAGGACGAGCTGACGCCGATGCTCGACCCGGAGAAGGTGTCCATCGCCGGACTGAACTCGCCCACCAGCACCGTCATCTCCGGCGACGTCGACGCCGTCACGCAGATCGCCGTGCACTGGGCCGGGCAGGGACGACGCACCAAGAAGCTGACCACCTCACACGCCTTCCACTCCCCCCACATGGACCCCATCCTGGACGAGTTCCAGGCCATCGCGCAGACCGTCACCTACCACCCGGCGACGATCCCCGTCATCTCCAACCGGACCGGCGAGATCGCCCCGCCCTTCGACGCCGGCTACTGGACCCGACACATCCGCGACGCCGTCCGCTACCGGGACATGGTCTCCACCCTGGATGCCGCCGGGGTCACCACCTACGTGGAACTCGGACCCGACAACACCCTCAGCGCCCTCACCCACGCCTGCCTCCCCGAGGACACCACCGCCACCATCACCGCCGCCCACCTCGGCCAGCACGCCCACGCCGTGCTGCACGCGGCGGGGCGCGAGACGGTCTGGACCACCACGCCCCCGCCCGGCCGGCACCTCGACCTGCCCACCTACGCCTTCCAGCACCAGCCGTTCTGGCTCGCCGCACCGGCCACCCCGCGCGACCCGAGCAGCCTCGGCCAGCACGACGCCACCCACCCGTTGCTCCAGGCCGAGGTGGAACTCCCCGACGGTGACGGCCGGCTCTACACCGGGCGGATCTCCCGGCGCTCCCACCCGTGGCTCGTCGAGCACGCCGTGCACGGCACCGTGGTCCTGCCCGGCGTCGCGTTCATCGACCTGCTCCTGGAGGTCGCCGACCGGATCGGCGCGGCGGCCGTCGAGGAGCTGACCCACCACGTCTTCCTCGCCGTGCCCGAGCAGGGCGCGCTGCACCTGCGGGTCAGCACGGGCGCCGCGGAGGGCGGGCGGTGGAGGTTCACCGTCCACTCCCGACCGGAGGACGCCGCGCCGGGGGCCGCGTGGACCCGGCACGCCAGCGGCACGCTCACCGCCGAGACGCCCCGGCCCGCCGAAGCGCTTGCGGCGTGGCCGCCGGCCGGCGCTTCGCCGCTCGACACCGAGAGCTTCTACCGGGAGTTCGCCGAGCGCGGCTACCACTACGGACCGCTGTTCCAGGGCATGCGGGCGGCCTGGCGGGACGGCGAGACGATCTACGCGGAGACCGGGCTGCCCGACGGGTCCGGGCCGGAGGCGTACGGCGTACATCCGGCCCTCTTCGACTCGTCGCTGCACCCGCTGAACTTCCGCTACGACGGCGGGACGGTGCGGCTGCCGTTCTCCTGGACCGGTGTCAGCCGGCACGCGATCGGCGCCACCGCGCTGCGGATCCGGGTCACCCCGTCCGGGCCGGACACGGTGTCGCTGCTGATGGCCGACCCGACCGGCGCGCCCGTGCTGGCGGTCGACGCCCTCACCATGCGCCCGGTGTCGCCGGAGCAACTTGCGGCGTCCCGTCCGGACGCCCGGCCGCCGCTGTACCGCCTCGCCTGGACCGCCGCGCCGCTGACCGGGACCTTCACGCCCGCCGGGGCCGCCGCGCCTGCGGCTGGGACCCTCGCGGCGGCGGCCGGGGCACCGGCGCTTGCCGTGCTCGGCGTGCCGGGTGCCGGTCCGGCCGGTGTGCCGGTCCGCCCGGATCCGGCCGCGCTCGCCGACGCGGGCGCCGTACCCCCGATCGTGCTGGCCCCGGTGCCGTCCGCCAGCGGCCCGGACGACCGCGCGCCGATCCGGGCGGCGCTCGACCTGATCCGGCACTGGCTGGCCGACGACCGGCTGGACGGCAGCCGGCTGGTGCTGCTGACCCGGGGCGCGATCGCCACCGAGGACGCCGAGGACGTCACCGACCTGCCCGCGGCGGCGGTGTGGGGTCTGGTGCGCAGCGCGCAGACCGAACATCCCGGCCGGTTCGTGCTCGCCGACGCCGACGCCGCCCTCGCGGATCTGGCACCGGAGCCGCTGGCCGAGGCGCTCGCGGCCGAGGAGCCGCAGATCGCGTTCCGCGCCGGCCGGGCCTTCGTCCCCCGACTGGTCACCACCGACCGCCCGGCCGAGCCGGTCGTCGAGGGCCGGTTCGACCCGGCCGGGACCGTCCTGATCACCGGCGGCACCGGGGCGCTGGGCGCGCTGCTGGCCCGGCACCTCGTCGTCAGGTACGGCGTGCGCCGGCTGCTGCTGACCAGCCGCCGCGGCCCGGACTCACCCGGCGCCGGCCGGCTCGTCGAGGAGTTGGCGGAGCTGGGCGCGCACGCCGACGTCGCCGCCTGCGACACCGGCGACGGGGACCAACTCGCCGCACTGCTCGCCGCGATCCCGGACGCCCACCCGCTGACCGGGGTGATCCACGCCGCCGGCGTGCTGCGGGACGCCACCGTCGGCGCACTCGACGACGACGGCCTGGCGGCGGTGCTGGGCCCGAAGGCCGACGGCGCCTGGCACCTGCACCGGCTGACCGCGGACCGCCCGTTGGCGGCGTTCGTGCTCTACTCCTCGGTCGCCGCCACGATCGGCAGCGCCGGGCAGGCCAACTACGCCGCCGCGAACGCGTACCTGGACGGGCTCGCCGCCCACCGGCACGCGCGCGGGCTGCCGGCGACGTCGCTGGCGTGGGGGCTGTGGGCGCCGACTGACGGCGGCGGCATGGGCGCGGCGCTTCCGGACGCCGACTCCACCCGGATCGGCCGGACCGGCGTGCTGCCGCTGCCCGCCGCGGAGGCGCTCGCGCTCTTCGACGCCGCGCTCGCCACCGGGGCGCCGACCCTGGTGCCCGCCCTGTTCGACCACGGCACGTTGCAGTCCCGGGCCGCCGCCGGTGGTCTGCCCCCGGTCTTCCGGGCGCTGGTGCGTGCCCCGCAGCGGCGGGCCGCCACCGACGCCGGGACCGGCGGCGCGGCGCTGCGCGGTCAGCTGGCCGGGCGGCCCGCGGGCGAGCAACTACGTACCGTCCTGCATCTGGTCCGCGCCCGGGTCGCCGAGGTGCTCGGCCACACCGACGTGGACCGGATCGACGCTTCCCGCGCGCTGCTGGAGATGGGCCTCGACTCGCTGACCGCGGTGGAGTTCCGCAACGCGTTGAGCGCGACGACCGGGCTGCGGTTGCCCGCCACCCTGGTCTTCGACTACCCGACGCCGGCGGCGATCGCCGAGTTCGTGCACGGACGCCTCGCCGACGCCCCGGCGAACCGGGCCGTCGCCGTGGCACCCGCCCGCGCCACGGGTCCCGACGACGAGGCGATCGCCATCGTCGGCATGGCCTGCCGGTTCCCGGGCGGCGCGGACACCCCCGAGGCGTTGTGGGAGCTGCTCGCCGGCGGGGTCGACGCGGTCGGGGTTTTCCCGGACGGCCGGGGCTGGGACGTCGACGACCTCTACGACCCCGACCCGGACGCCAGCGGCAAGACGTACGTGCGGCACGGTGGTTTCCTACGCGACGCGGACCGCTTCGACCCGGAGTTCTTCGGGATCAGCCCACGGGAGGCGCTCGCCATCGACCCGCAGCAGCGGCTGCTGCTGGAAACCTCGTGGGAGGCCCTGGAACGCGCCGGCATCGACCCGGCGACGCTGCGCGGCACCGCCACCGGCGTCTTCGCCGGGGTGTCCGCCCACGAATACCTGTCGCTGCTGCACACCGGCGGTGAGGGCGTCGAGGGTCACCTGCTGACCGGGACGACGACGAGCGTGGCGTCGGGCCGGATCGCCTACACGTTCGGTCTGGAGGGCCCGGCGGTCACCGTCGACACCGCGTGTTCGTCGTCGCTGGTCGCGATGCACCTGGCCGGTCAGGCGTTGCGCGGCGGCGAGTGCGATCTGGCGTTGGCCGGTGGGGCGGCGGTGATGTCGACGCCGGGCATGTTCATCGAGTTCAGCCGGCAGCGCGGGCTCGCCCCGGACGGCCGGGCGAAGTCCTTCGCCGCGGGCGCGAACGGCACCGCCTGGGCCGAGGGCGCCGCCATGCTCCTGCTCGAACGGCTCTCCGACGCCCGCCGCAACGGCCACCCGGTCCTGGCGGTCATCCGCGGGTCGGCGGTCAACCAGGACGGCGCCAGCAACGGCCTCACCGCACCCAACGGCCCGTCCCAGCAACGTGTCATCCGGCAGGCCCTCGCCAACGCCCGCCTCACCCCCGCCGACGTCGACGCCGTCGAGGCGCACGGCACCGGCACCACCCTCGGCGACCCGATCGAAGCCCAGGCGCTGCTGGCCACGTACGGGCAGGACCGGCCCGCCGACCGGCCCCTGTGGCTGGGGTCGATCAAGTCGAACATCGGCCACGCGCAGGCCGCCGCCGGCATCGGCGGGGTGGTGAAGATGGTGCAGGCGCTGCGCCACGACCTGCTCCCGCAGACGCTGCACGTCGACGAGCCGTCCCCGCACGTCGACTGGGATTCCGGCGACGTCGCGCTGCTCACCGAGGCCCAACCGTGGAAGCGCAACGGGTCACCGCGCCGGGCCGGCGTCTCGTCGTTCGGCATCAGCGGCACCAACGCCCACCTCATCATCGAGGAAGCACCGGACGTGGAGGGGCCGGAGCCGGCCGGGACGCCGGTGCCGTGGTTGCTCTCCGGCCGCACGGCGGAGGCGCTGCGGGAGTCCGCCGCGCGGCTGCGCGAGCACGTCGACGGCCACGCGGACGCCGACATCGCCCACACCCTCGCCCGCCGCGCCCAGCACACCCACCGCGCGGTCATCCTCGCCGACCACCGCGAAGCGCTCACCGCCCTCGCCGCCGACAACGACCACCCCGCACTGGTACGCGGCACCGCGCGCCCGACGGGGAAGATCGCGTTCCTGTGCACCGGCCAGGGCAGCCAACACCCCGAGATGGCCCACCGCGACGAGCCGGTCTTCGTCGAAGCCTTCGATCGGGTGTGCGCCGAACTGGACAAGCACCTGGACCGGCCGCTGCGCGAGGCCATGGTCGACGCCGTCCACGAAACCCGCTACACCCAACCCGCCCTGTTCGCCACGCACGTGGCAATGCACGCTTTGGTCACCAGTTGGGGCATCGCCCCGGACTACCTCACCGGGCACTCGATCGGTGAGTTGTCCGCCGCCCACCTCGCCGGCGTGCTCAGCCTCCCCGACGCCGCCCTGCTGGTCACCGCCCGAGGACGACTCATGCAAGCCGCCACACCCGGCGGCGCGATGATCGCCATCGAGGCCACCGAAGACGAGCTGACCCCGATGCTCGACCCGGAGAAGGTCTCCATCGCCGGACTCAACTCCCCCACCAGCACCGTCATCTCCGGCGACACCGACGCCGTCACCGCGATCGCCGTGCACTGGGCCGGACGAGGGCGGCGCACCAAGAAACTCACCACCTCACACGCCTTCCACTCCCCCCACATGGACCCGATCCTGGACGAGTTCCAGACGATCGCCGACAGCGTCACCTACCACCCGGCCACCATCCCGGTCATCTCCAACCGCACCGGAGACATCGCCCCAGCCTTCGACGCCGGCTACTGGACCCGACACATCCGCGACGCCGTCCGCTACCACGACATGATCTCCACCCTGGATGCCGCCGGGGTCACCACCTATGTCGAACTCGGACCCGACAACACCCTCAGCACACTCACCCACGCCTGCCTCCCCGACGACACCACCGCCACCATCACCGCCGCCCACCTCGGCCAGCACGCCCACGCCGCGCTCCACGCCGCCGGACACCACACCACCTGGACCACCACCACACCCGCCGGACGACACACCGACCTGCCCACCTACCCGTTCCAACGCCAGCCCTACTGGCTGCGCCCGGCCACCACCGGCACCGCCGCGAGCCTCGGCCTGGCCACCGCCGACCACCCGCTGTTGTCGGCCGCGACCGAGCTGCCCGACGGCGGCCACCTCTTCACCGGTCGGATCGGCCTCGCCACCCACGCCTGGCTGGCCGACCACGCCATCCACGACGCGGTCCTGCTCCCGGCGACCGGCTTCGTCGAGCTGGCGCTGTACGCCGCCGGCCAGGCCGGGGCGGACGGCGTCGGGGAGCTGACGCTTGAGGCCCCGCTGATCCTGCCCGAGCAGGGGGCCGTCCACCTGCGGGTGCAGGTCGGCCCGGCCGGCGACGACGGCGACCGGACGCTCACCATCCACTCCCGGCCGGAGAAGGCCCCGGCCGGCACCGAATGGACCACCCACGCCACCGGCACCGCGACCGACGCCGCGACCGCCGCCCCCGAGGACACCGCCGCGCCCCCGACCGCCGAGAGCGTGCGGCTCGACGGCCTGTACGACGCGCTCGCGGTCCGCGGTTACGGCTACGGGGCCCGCTTCCGCGGCCTGGAGGCGGTGTGGCGGGACGGCGAGACGCTCTACGCCGACGTCGCGCTGCCGGCCGGGACGGATCCGGCCGGGTACGGCGTACACCCGGCCCTGCTGGACGCGGCCCTGCACCCGATGCTGCTGGACGTCGCCGCGCGCGACAACGGCGCGGACGGGGAGATCCTGCTGCCGTTCGCGTGGAGCGGCGTGACCCTGCACGCGACCGGGGCCACCCGGTTCCGGCTGCGGGTCACCCCGACCGGCCCGGACACGGTGAGCCTGACCGCGGTCGACGGCGCCGGCGCCCCGGTGGTGCGGGTCGATTCGCTGACCGCCCGGCCGGTCACCCGGGCGCAGATCGCCGGCGCCCGGGTCGCGGTCGCCGACCCGCTGTACGCGACGACCTGGACCGCCGCCGGCGCGGGTGACGCCGGTCCGGACCGGATCGGCGCGCTGCGGGAGCTGCCGGGCGCGACCGTCTACCGGGATCCGGACGAGGTGGCCGGGGACACCGGCCGGCCGCCGGTGGTGGTGGCAGTGGTGCCGCCCGGCCGGACCGCCGCCGACCACGGGCCCACCGAGGACGTCCTGCGACTGGTGCAGGGGTGGCTCAGCGACGACCGGCTCGACGACACCCGGCTGGCGATCGTCACGAGCGGGGCGGTCTCCACCCGTACCGGGGATGATGTCCTTGATCTTTCGGCCGCCGCCGTCTGGGGGCTGGTGCGCACCGCGCAGAGCGAGCACCCGGACCGGTTCTGGCTGCTCGACTCGGACGTGCCGGCGGCGGCGCTGCCAGCGGACCTGCTCCGGCGGGCCCTGGCCGGCGCGGAGCCGCAACTGGCGATCCGGGCCGGGGAGATCGTGGTGCCCCGGCTGGCGGTCGTGCCGCCGGCCGGGGGTGACGCGCCGGCGCTCGACCCGGACGGCACGGTGCTCATCACCGGCGGCACGGGTGCGCTCGGCGCGCTCCTGGCCCGGCACCTGATCACCGCGCACGGTGCCCGGCGGCTGCTGCTGACCGGCCGCCGAGGACCGGCCGCGTCCGGCGCGGCGGAGCTGCGTGCCGAGCTGTCCGCGCTCGGCGCCGAGGTCACCATCGCCGCCTGCGACGCCGCGGACCGGGGCGAGCTGGCGGCGCTGCTGGCCGGACGGCGACTGACCGCGGTGGTGCACGCGGCCGGGGTGCTCGACGACGGCATGGTGACCGGCCTGAACCCGCGCCGGCTGGCCACCGCGATGCGACCCAAGGTGGACGCGGCGTGGCACCTGCACGAGCTGACCCAGGGGCACGACCTGGCGGCGTTCGTCATGTACTCGTCGGTCTCCGGCACACTCGGCGGTCCGGGACAGGCGAACTACGCGGCGGCGAACGCCTGGATGGACGGCCTCGCCGCGTACCGGCACGCCCGAGGGCTGCCCGCCAGCTCGCTTGCCTGGGGCCTGTGGGCGGCGGGCATGGGTGAGACGCTCGACCCGGCCGGCGCGGCCCGGATCGCGGCGTCCGGCGTGGTGCCGCTGACCGCCGCGCAGGGGCTGGCGTTCTTCGACGCCGCGTTGCGGCTGCCGGAGCGGCCCGCCCTGGTGCCGGTCCGGCTCGACCTGACCCGGCTGCGCGCCCGGGCCTCGGCGGGGACGGTGCCGCCGCTGCTGCGGGGCCTGGTCCGGGCGCCGGCCCGGCGGACCGCGCAGACGGCCGCGGCGGACGCCGAGGCGTTGGCCCGGCGGCTGGCGACGCTCGGCGACGACGACCGGCGCCGGGTCCTGCTGGACCTGGTCCGCGGCACGATGGCCGCCGCGCTCGGGCACGACCGGCCGGAGAGCATCGAGGCGGAGCGCGGCTTCCTCGACATGGGCTTCGACTCGCTGACCGCGGTGCAGTTCCGCAACCGGCTGGCCGGGGCGGTGGGGGTACGCCTGCCGGCCACCGTCCTGTTCGACTACCCGACGCCCACCGCGCTGGCCGGGCACCTGCTCGGCCGGGTCGTCCCGGCACCGACCGCCACCGGCCCGGTCGGAGCGCCCGCGGACGGCTCACCGCTGGCCGACCTGGACCGGTTGGAGGCGCGGATGCCCGGCCTGGGACCGGACGCGCTCGGCCCGCTCGCCACCCGCCTGCAGACCCTGCTCGCCCGGGTGCACGCCGCCCGGAGCGACGGCGCGTCGGTCGCCGACCGCATCGACACCGCAAGCGACGACGAGATGTTCGACCTGATCGACAAAGAGCTCGGCATCTCCTGACGTGACACCGCTCAGCACGCCGGATCCGGAGGAATGAAGGTTCATGGTGAATGAGGACAGGCTCCGCGATTATCTGAAGCGGGTCACCGCCGAGCTGCACCAGACGCGGCAGCGTCTGGTCGAGGCGGAGTCCGCGAGCCGCGAGCCGATCGCGATCATCGGCATGGCCTGCCGGTACCCGGGCGGGGTGAGCACGCCGGAACAGTTGTGGGACCTGGTCGCCGGTGAGGTGGACGCGATCACGCCGTTCCCGGAGAACCGGGGCTGGGACACCACCGCGCTCTACCACCCGGACCCGGAGCACACCGGCACCAGCTACGCCCGGGAGGGCGGGTTCCTGCACGACGCGGACCTGTTCGACCCCGGCTTCTTCGGCATCAGCCCCCGGGAGGCGCTCTCCGTCGACCCGCAGCACCGGCTGCTGCTGGAGACGTCGTGGGAGGCGATGGAGCGGGCCGGGATCACCCCGGACACCCTGCGCGGCTCGGACACCGGTGTCTTCGCCGGCGTGATGTACAACGACTACGGCTCCCGGTTGCAGGAGCGCACACCGGCCGGCTTCGAGGGGTTCATCGGCACCGGCAACGCGGGCAGCATCGCCTCCGGCCGGGTCGCCTACACGTTCGGGTTCGAGGGCCCGGCGGTCACCGTGGACACCGCCTGCTCGTCCTCGCTCGTCGCCATGCACGTGGCCTGCCAGGCGCTGCGCAACGAGGAGTGCGGGCTGGCGCTCGCCGGCGGCGTCGCGGTGATGGCGACGCCGAGCACGTTCATCGACTTCAGCCGGCAGCGCGGGCTGGCGCCGGACGGGCGGTGCAAGTCGTTCGCGGAGGCCGCCGACGGGGTGGCCTGGGCGGAGGGCGCGGGGGTGCTGCTGCTGGAACGGCTCTCCGACGCCCGCCGCAACGGACACCGGGTGCTCGCCGTGATCACCGGCAGCGCGCTCAACCAGGACGGTACGAGCAGCCAGCTCACCGCCCCGAACGGGCCCTCCCAGCAGCGGGTGATCCGGCAGGCGCTGGCGAACGCGCGGCTGACCTCCGACCAGATCGACGTGGTGGAGGCGCACGGGACCGGCACCACCCTCGGCGACCCGATCGAGGCCCAGGCGCTGCTCGCCACCTACGGTCGGGAGCGGCCGGCGGACCGGCCGCTGCTGCTGGGTTCGGTGAAGTCGAACATCGGGCACACCCAGGCGGCGGCCGGCGCGGCGAGCGTCATCAAGATCGTCCAGGCGATGGCGCACGGCGTCCTGCCGAAGAGCCTGCACATCGACGCGCCGTCGTCGCACGTGGACTGGACCGAGGGCGCGGTGGACCTGCTCACCGAGGCCCAGCCGTGGCCGGTGACCGGGCGCCCGCGCCGGGCCGCGGTGTCGTCGTTCGGCATCAGCGGCACCAACGCACACCTGATCCTGGAGGAGCCGCCGGCCGAGGAGCCCGCCGCCGAGCCGGCCCGCCCGGCGCCCGGGCCGTGGATCCTGTCCGCGAAGACCGAGCCGGCGCTGCGGATCCAGGCCGCCCGGCTCCGCGACCACCTGGACACCCACTCCGAGGCCGACCCGGCCACCATCGGCGCCGCGCTGGCGAGCACCCGGGCCCGGTTCCCGCACCGGGCCGCGATCGTGGCGGACGGCCCGGACGAGTTCCGCCAGGCGCTCGCCGCGCTCGCCGCCGGTGAGCCGTCCGCCGCCGTGGTGACCGGCACCGCCGCCGGGCCGGCCCGGACCGTCCTGGTCTTCCCCGGCCAGGGCTCGCAGTGGGCCGGGATGGCCACCGAGCTGCTGGAGACCGCCCCGGTGTTCCGGGACCGGCTCCGGGAGTGCGCGGCGGCGCTGCGACCGCACACCGGCTGGGACATCCTGGACGTGCTCGCCGGGCACCCCGACGCGCCGCCGCTGGAACGGGCCGACGTGGTGCAGCCGGCCCTGTTCGCGGTGATGGTGTCGCTCGCCGAGCTGTGGCGCTCCTCCGGCGTACGCCCGGACGCGGTCGTGGGTCACTCGCAGGGTGAGATCGCCGCGGCGTGCGTCGCCGGCGCGCTCAGCCTGGAGGACGCCGCCCTGGTGGTGGCGCTGCGCAGCCGGGCGCTGGCCGCGATCGGCGGCCGGGGTGGCATGGCCTCGATCCCGCTCCCCGCGGACGAGGTCGCCGCGCTGCTGGCCGACGCGGGCGACCGGCTCGGCATCGCCGCCGTCAACGGTCCCGCGTCCACCGTCGTCTCCGGCGACGCCGAGCCGCTCGCGACGCTGATCGCGCGCTGTGAGGCGGACGGCGTGCGGGCCCGCCGCATCCCGGTCGACTACGCCTCGCACGGCGCGCACGTGGAGGCGATCGAGGAGGAACTGCTCGGCCTGCTGGCCGGGATCCGTCCGATGGCGTCCGCCGTCCCGTTCTACTCCACCGTCACCGCCGGGCAGTTCGACACCACCGGCCTGGACGCCCGCTACTGGTACACCAACCTGCGCCGGACCGTCCGCTACGAGGAGACCGTACGCGCCCTCCACGCGGCCGGTTTCCGGGTCTTCATCGAGGCCAGCCCGCACCCGGTGCTGACCGTCGCCACCCAGGAGACGCTCGACACCGCCGCGCCGGGGGCGACCGCGACCGGTTCGCTGCGTCGCGACGACGGCGGCCTGCGCCGGTTCCACACCTCGCTCGGGCAGGCGCACGCCGCCGGCACCGAGGTGGACTGGTCCGTCTTCCACGGCGCCGCCCCGGTCCACGCCGGGGACCTGCCCACCTACGGGTTCGTCCGGCAGCGGTACTGGCTGGACGTGCCGCCCGGCGACGGGAACGTCGCCGACCTGGGTCTGCGGCCGTCGGGGCATCCGCTGCTGGGCGCGACGGTGACGCTCGCCGACACCGACGGGCACCTGTTCACCGGCCGGTTGTCCCTGCACGCGCACCCGTGGCTGGCCGATCACGCGGTGCTCGGCGACCCGCTGCTGCCCGGCGCGGCCCTCGCCGACCTGGCGTTGCACGCGGCCGGGCAGGCCGGCGCGGACCGGATCGAGGAGCTGGTCCTGCACGCGCCGCTGATGCTGCCGGCGTCCGGGGCCGTGCACGTCCAACTGCGGGTCGACGCGCCGGGGCCGGACGGCAGCCGCGCGCTGTCGATCCACTCCCGGCCGGCGGACGACGACGCGGACCCGACCTGGATCCGCCACGTCACCGGCACGGCCAGCGCGGCCGGGGCAGGCGGTACGGAGCCGGCCGGGTTGACGGCGTGGCCGCCGGCCGGCGAGCCGGTGGACCTGGCCGACTTCTATCCGGCGCTGGCCGAGACCGGGCTCGGTTACGGGCCGGTGTTCCAGGGCGTCCGCGCCGTGTGGCGCGCCGGCGACGCGGTCTGGGCCGAGGTGGCGCTGCCGGCGGAGACCGAGACCGACGGGTACGGCATCCACCCGGCGCTGCTGGACGCCGCCCTGCACCCGATCGCCCTCGGGCACGACCGGGACGCCGTCCGGCTGCCGTTCTCGTTCGCCGGCATGCGGCTGCACGCCACCGGCGCCCGTACCGCCCGGGTCCGGATCACCCCGGCCGGGGACGACACCGTGACGGTGGCCCTCTTCGACGCCGACGGCGCGCCGGTCGCCACGATCGACTCGCTCGTCACCCGGCCGGTGTCGGCCGCGCAGTTGGTCGCCGCGCGGCCGGCGGGCCGGCAGCCGCTGTACGCGGTGGACTGGGTGCCGAGCGAGCCGCGTGCGGTGGCGGACGCGCCGACGGTAGTGCTGCTCGACGGCGACGAGCCGGCCGACGCCGAGGTGGTCGCGGTGCGCCTGCCCGCGGGCGCCCATCCGGCCGACCACGAGCCGGTCCGGCAGGCCCTGCGGGTGCTGCGCCGGTGGCTCGACACCGAGGCGCGGATCGTGCTGCTGACCCGGGGCGCGGTCGCCACCCGTACCGGGGAGGATGTTCCTGATCTTGCGGCGGCGGCGGTCTGGGGCCTGGCCCGCAGCGCCCAGGCCGAGCACCCCGGCCGGATCGTCCTGGTCGACGCAGACGACGAGCCCGGCCCGGACCTCCTCGCCCGGATCGCCGCCGGCGACGAACCGCAGCTCGCGGTCCGCGACGGCCGGCTGCTGGCGGCCCGCGCCACCACCCTGACCGGGTCCGACCCGACGCCACCCGCCCTCGACCCGGACGGCACCGTGCTGATCACCGGCGGGACCGGCACCCTCGGCCGGCTCCTCGCCGGTCACCTCGTCGCCCGCCACGGCGTCACCCGGCTGCTGCTCACCAGCCGACGCGGCGCCGACGCCCCGGGCAGCGCCGAACTCCGCGACGAGCTGGCCGCGCGCGGCGCCGAGGTCACCATCGCCGCCTGCGACCTGGCGGACCGCGACGCCGTCGCCGCCCTGCTCGACGCCGTTCCGGACGCGCATCCGCTGACCGCCGTCGTGCACGCCGCCGGGCTGCTCGACGACGGGATCGTCACCGCGCTGACCGAGGACCGGCTGGACGCCGTCCTGCGGCCGAAGATGGACGGCGCCTGGCACCTGCACGAGCTGACCGCCGACGCCGGCCTCGCCGCCTTCGTGCTCTACTCCTCGGCGGCCGGCACCCTGGGCAGCCCCGGGCAGGCGAACTACGCCGCCGGGAACGCCTACCTCGACGCGCTCGCCGCCCACCGGCACGCGCGCGGCCTGCCCGCCGTCTCGCTCGCCTGGGGGCTGTGGGCCGACGCCAGCGGCATGACCGGCGAGCTGGCCGACGGCGACCGGTCCCGGCTGGCCCGGGGCGGCGTGCTGCCGCTCGACGCGCCGGACGCGCTGGCCCTGTTCGACGCCGCGCTCGCCGGTGACCGTCCGGCGGTCGCCCCGGTTCGGCTGGACCTGCCGGCGCTGCGGACCCTGGCCGGCGCCGGGCGGCTGCCCGCGATGCTGCGCGGCCTGGTCCGGACGCCCGCCCGGCAGGCCGCCCAGACCGCGCCCGACGCCGACGGGTTGGCCGGGCGACTCGCCGGCCTCGCCCCCGAGGCGCGCGACCGGCTGCTGCTGGACCTGGTACGCGGGCACGTCGCCGGGGTCCTCGCCTACGGCGCGGCCGACGCGGTCGCCACCGACCTGGCCTTCGCCGAACTCGGCTTCGACTCGCTGACCGCGGTCGAGCTGCGCAACCGGCTGACCCTCGCCACCGGGCTGCGGCTGCCCGCCACGCTCGTGTTCGACTATCCGACGCCGGCGGCGCTCGCCGCGTACCTCGGCGCGGAGCTGCTCGGGACCGGCCCGGCGGTCGGGGTGGTGGCCGGCGCCGGCCACCCGTCCGCGGAGCCGATCGCGATCGTGGCGATGAGCTGCCGCTACCCGGGCGGCGTCAGCTCCCCCGAGGAGCTGTGGCGGCTGCTCGCCGACGGCGTCGACGCGATCGGTGACTTCCCGACCGGGCGCGGCTGGGACCTCGACGACCTCTACGACGCGGACCCGGACGCACCCGGCAAGTCCTACGCCCGGCACGGCGGTTTCCTCTACGACGCGGACCGGTTCGACGCCGACTTCTTCGGCATCACGCCGCGCGAGGCGCTCGCCATCGACCCGCAGCAGCGGCTGCTGCTGGAGGCGTCGTGGGAGGCGTTCGAGGCGGCCGGGATCGACCCGGCCACGCTGCGCGGCTCCGCCACCGGCGTCTTCGCCGGTCTGATGTACGGCGACTACGGCGGACGGTTGATCAACCAGGTGCCGCAGGAGGTGGAGGGTTACGTCGGCAACGGCAGCGCGGGCAGCGTGGCGTCGGGCCGGGTGGCGTACACGTTCGGTCTGGAGGGTCCGGCGGTCACGGTCGACACGGCGTGTTCGTCGTCGCTTGTCGCCATGCACCTGGCGGCGCAGGCGTTGCGCGGCGGCGAGTGCGATCTGGCGCTTGCCGGTGGCGTGACGGTGATGGCGACGCCCGGCCTGTTCACCGAGTTCAGCCGGCAGCGTGGCCTGGCCCCGGACGGGCGGTGCAAGTCCTTCGCCGCGACGGCCGACGGCGCCGGATTCGCCGAGGGCGCCGGGATCGTGCTCCTCGAACGGCTCTCCGACGCCCGCCGCAACAACCACCCGGTGCTCGCGGTGGTTCGCGGGTCGGCGGTGAACCAGGACGGCGCGAGCAACGGCCTCACCGCGCCGAACGGGCCGTCGCAGCAGCGGGTCATCCGCCAGGCCCTGGCCAACGCCCGGCTGACGCCGTCCGACGTCGACGCGGTGGAGGCGCACGGCACCGGCACCACCCTGGGTGACCCGATCGAGGCCCAGGCCCTGCTGGCCACCTACGGGCAGGACCGGCCCGACGACCGGCCGCTCTGGCTCGGCTCGATCAAGTCGAACATCGGGCACGCGCAGGCCGCCGCCGGCGTCGGCGGAGTGATCAAAATGGTGCAGGCGCTGCGCCACGACCTGCTCCCGCAGACGCTGCACGTCGACGAGCCGTCCCCGCACGTCGACTGGGACGCCGGCAACATCGCGCTGCTCAGCGAGGCGCAACCGTGGGAACGCAACGGTCACCCGCGCCGGGCCGGCGTCTCGTCGTTCGGCATCAGCGGCACCAACGCCCACGTCATCATCGAGGAAGCGCCCGCCGTCGAGGAGCCGCCATCGGTCGGGACACCCGTGCCGTGGCTGCTCTCCGGCCGTTCGGCGGAGGCGCTGCGCGAGTCCGCCGCACGGTTGCGCGAGCACGTCGACGGCAAGGCTGACCTCGACGTAGCCCACACCCTGGCCCGCCGCGCCCAGCACACCCACCGCGCGGTCATCCTCGCCGACCACCACGAGGCACTGGCCGCCCTCGCCGCCGACAACCCCCACCCCGCACTGGTACGCGGCACCGCGCGCCCGACGGGGAAGATCGCGTTCCTGTGCACGGGGCAGGGCAGCCAGCACCCGGAGATGGCCCACCGCGACGAACCGGTCTTCGTCGACGCCTTCGACCGGGTATGCGCCGAGTTGGACAAGCACCTCGACCGGCCGCTGCGCGAAGCGATGGTCGAGGCCGTCCACGAAACCCGCTACACCCAACCCGCCCTCTTCGCCACCCACGTCGCCCTGCACGCCCTCGTCACCAGTTGGGGCATCACGCCGGACTACCTCACCGGGCACTCGATCGGCGAGCTGTCGGCCGCGCACCTCGCCGGCGTGTTGACCCTGCCCGACGCCGCGCTCCTGGTCACCGCCCGCGGACGACTCATGCAAGCCGCCACACCCGGCGGCGCGATGATCGCCATCGAGGCCACCGAAGACGAACTGACGCCGATGCTCGACCCCGCCGCGGTCTCCATCGCCGGGTTGAACTCGCCCACCAGCACCGTCATCTCCGGCGACCTCGACGCCGTCACCGAAATCGCCGTGCACTGGGCCGCACAGGGACGACGCACCAAGAAACTCACCACCTCACACGCCTTCCACTCCCCCCACATGGACCCCATCCTGGACGAGTTCCAGACGATCGCCGACAGCGTCACCTACCACCCGGCCACCATCCCGGTCATCTCCAACCGCACCGGAGACATCGCCCCAGCCTTCGACGCCGGCTACTGGACCCGACACATCCGCGACGCCGTCCGCTACCGCGACATGATCTCCACCCTCGACAACGCCGGCGTCACCACCTACCTCGAACTCGGACCCGACAACACCCTCAGCGCACTCACCCACGCCTGCCTCCCCGAAAACCACAACGCCACCATCACCGCCGCCCACCTCGGCCAGCACGCCCACGCCACACTCCACACCGCCGGACACCACACCACCTGGACCACCACCACCCCCGCCGGACGACACACCGACCTGCCCACCTACCCGTTCCAACGCCAGCCCTACTGGCTGCGCCCGGCCACCACCGGCACCGCCGCGAGCCTCGGCCTGGCAACCGCCGACCACCCGCTCCTCGGCGCCGCCGCCGAACTCGCCGACGGCGGCGGCCTCCTCTACACCGGGCGGATCGGCCTACAGAGCCATCCGTGGCTGGCCGGGCACGCCGTGCACGGCACCGTGCTGCTGCCCGCCACCGCGCTCGCCGACCTGGTGCTGCACGTGGCCGACGAAGTCGGCGCGCCGCACCTCGACGAGCTGATCCTGGAGGCGCCGCTGACGCTGCCCGCCCGGGGCGCCGTGCAGGTCCAGGTGCGGGTCGGGACGGCCCAGGGCGACCAGCGGCCGGTTTCGGTGCACTCCCGGCCGGCCGGCGCCGACGAGAACGAGGGGTGGATCCGCCACGCCTCCGGCACGGTGAGCGCCGCGCCGCCCGCGTCGGCAGCGGGCTTCGCCTGGCCGCCACCGGGCGAGCCGGTGGATGTCGACGACCTCTACCCGCGCCTGTCCGCCGTCGGGGTGGAGTACGGCCCGGAGTTCCGGGGCCTGCGCGCCGCCTGGCGCGACGGCGACACGGTGTACGCGGAGATCGCGCTCGGCGGTGACGCCGACCCGACCGGGTTCGGCCTGCACCCGGCGCTGTTCGACGCGGCTCTGCACGCTGCCGCGCTCACCTACGACGACGTACGGCTGCCGTTCGCGCTGCGCGGCGTGACGCTGCACGCCGCCGGCGCGTCGGTGCTGCGGGCCCGGCTGGTGGTCGCCGACGACGAGTTGTCGCTGGAGCTGATCGACGTCGCCGGCCTGCCGGTCGCGTCCGTCGCGGCCCTGACGGTGCGCCCGGTCTCGCCGGAACAGCTCGCCGCGGCCGGGGATCCGACCCGGCGCGGGCTGTACCGGACGCAGTGGATTCCGGTGCCGGTGGGCGAACCTGGGGCCGGTGACGCCGTGGAGGTGGTGGAGGCCACCGTGGACGGCGACGATCCGACCGGTCACCGGGCCGCCGCGCGTGCGCTGACGCTGGTGCAGGATCGCCTGGCGGCGGACCCGCCGGCGGACGGCCGCCTGGTGATCGTCACCCGGGGCGCGGTCGCGGCGCGTCCCGGCGACCCGGTCGACGGCCTGTCCTCGGCCGGGGTGTGGGGTCTGGTCCGCGCCGCGCAGTCCGAGCACCCGGGTCTCGTCCAGCTTGTGGACCTCGGCCCGGACCCGGCGGACGCGGCGGTGCTGAGCGCGGCGGTCGCCACCGGTGAGCCGCAGTTGGCCGTCCGGGACGGGGTGGCCTACGCGCCACGCCTGACCCGGGCCGCCGAGCCCACGCCACTGAGCCCGCCGGACGGCCCGTGGCGGCTCGGCGTCACCTCGGCCGGCACCCTGGAAAACCTCGCCCTGCTCCCCGCACCCGAACTCACCGCGCCACTCGCACCCGGCCAGGTCCGCATCGCCGTCCGCGCCGCCGGCCTCAACTTCCGCGACGTCCTCATCGCCCTCGACATGTACCCCGGACACGCCGCCATCGGCGGCGAAGCAGCCGGCATCATCACCCACGTCGCCGACGACGTCACCACCCTCACCCCCGGCCAACACGTCATGGGCCTGTTCACCGGCGCCATGGGACCGGTGGCCGTCACCGACCAGCGGCTCCTGGCGCCGGTGCCGGAGGGCTGGACGTTCGCCGAGGCCGCCGCCGCGCCTGTCGTCTTCCTCACCGCGTACTACGGCCTCACCCGTCTGATGCGGCTGGGTCGCGGGGATCGGATCCTGATCCATGCGGCGACCGGCGGCGTCGGCACCGCCGCCGTGCAACTCGCCCGGCACCTCGGCGCGGACATCTACGCGACCGCCAGCCCGGCGAAGCAGCGGGTGCTACGGGCGCTCGGCCTCCCGGACGAGCACATCGGCAACAGCCGCGCCCTGGATTTCGAGGAGCGGTTCCGGGCCGCCACCGGCGGCGCGGGCATGGACGTGGTGCTCGACTCGCTGGCCCGGGAGTTCGTCGACGCCTCGCTGCGGCTGCTGCCGCGCGGCGGTCACTTCCTGGAGATGGGTAAGACCGACATCCGGGATCCGCAGGTGGTCGCGGACGCCCACCCGGGCGTGGAATATCAGGCGTTCGACATGGTCGACGCCGGGCCGGACGTGATCCGGGAGATGCTCGACGAACTCGGTCTGCTGTTCGCGTCGGGGGTGCTGAAGCCGCTGCCGGTGACCGCGTTCGACATCCGCGACGCCCCCACCGCCTTCCGCCACCTCAGCCAAGCCCGACACATCGGCAAAGTCATCCTCACCATCCCCACCCCCCTCACCAGCGAGGACACCGTCCTCATCACCGGCGGCACCGGAGCCCTCGGCGCATTGCTGGCCCGCCACCTCGTCACCACCCACGACATCCGCCGACTCATCCTCACCAGCCGCCGCGGACCCGACGCACCCGGCGCCACCGAACTGCACAGCGAGTTGTCCGCACACGGCGCCGAGGTCACCATCGCCGCCTGCGACAGCGCAGACCCCGATCAACTCGCCGCCCTGCTCGACAGGCACCGGCCCACCGCGATCATCCACACCGCAGGCGTCCTCGACGACGGGCTCCTCACCGACCTCACCACCGACCGACTCGACACCGTCCTCACCCCCAAAGCCGACACCGCCTGGCACCTCCACCACCTCACCCGCACACACCACCTCACCGCCTTCATCACCTACTCCTCCATCGCCGGCACCCTCGGCAACCCCGGACAAGCCAACTACGCCGCCGCCAACACCTACCTCGACGCCCTCGCCACACACCGCCACACCCACGGACTACCCGCCACCTCCCTCGCCTGGGGACTGTGGGCCGGGGGCGACGGCATGGGCGGCGGGCTGGCCGAGGCCGACGCGCAGCGGATGCGCCGCAGCGGCCTGCTGCCGATGACACCGGAGGAGGCCCTCGCGCTGTTCGACGCCGCGCTCGCCGATCCGGCTCCGACGCTCGTCCCGGCCCGCCTCGACCCGGCCGCGCTGCGACGCCTCGCCGGGAGCCCGGACGTGCCGCCGCTGCTGCGCGGGCTGGTGCGGCCCGCGCCACGGCGAGCGGTCGCCTCGGGGACCAGCCGGGGCGGGTCGGCGCTCGCGCTCCGGCTGGCCGGACCGGACCGGCTCGGCGCGCTGCTCGGCCTCGTCCGCGAGCACGTCGCCGCGGTCGCCGGGTATCCGGCCGCGGACGCCGTCGACCCGGACCGCACCTTCCAGGATCTGGGTTTCGACTCGCTGACCGCGGTCGAGCTGCGCAACCGCCTCACCGCCGACACCGAGCTGCGGTTGCCGGCGACGATGATCTTCGACTATCCGACGCCGCAGGCGCTCGCCGCGTACCTGCTCACCCACATCGCGCCGGCCGCCACCGCGACCGCCACGCCGGCGCCGTCGGCCGTCGTGCCCGGCGAACCGATCGCGATCGTGGCGATGGCCTGCCGGTTCCCCGGCGAGGCGGACACCCCGGAACGGATGTGGCGGCTACTGGCCGAGGGCGCCGACACGATCGGCGAGTTCCCCGACGGGCGCGGCTGGGACATCGACGAACTCTTCGACCCGGACCCCGACGCGCCGGGGAAGTGCTACGCCCGGGAGGGCGGCTTCGTCCACGACGCGGCCCGCTTCGACGCCGACTTCTTCGGCATCAGCCCCCGCGAGGCCACCGCCACCGACCCGCAGCAGCGGCTACTCCTGGAGACCACCTGGGAGGCGTTCGAGGCGGCCGGCATCACCCCGGCGACGCTGCGCGGCACCAGCACCGGCGTCTTCGCCGGTGTCGTCGCCCAGCAGTACGGGACCGAGGCGCCGCTGGAGATCGAGGGCTACAGCATCACCGGCACCACGACAAGTGTGGCGTCCGGCCGGATCGCCTACACGTTCGGTCTGGAGGGTCCGGCGGTCACCGTCGACACCGCGTGTTCGTCGTCCCTCGTGGCGATCCACCTGGCGGCACAGGCGTTGCGCGGCGGCGAGTGTGACCTGGCCTTGGCCGGCGGCGCCACGGTGATGGCGAACCCGACCGTGTTCACCGAGTTCAGCCGGCAGCGCGGCCTGGCCCGGGACGGGCGGTGCAAGTCCTTCGCCGCGGCGGCCGATGGGGTGGGCTGGGGCGAGGGCGCCGGCATGCTGGTCCTGGAACGGCTCTCCGACGCCCAGCGCAACGGGCACCCGGTCCTGGCGGTCATCCGTGGGTCGGCGGTGAACCAGGACGGGGCGAGCAACGGCCTGACCGCGCCGAACGGGCCGTCGCAGCAACGTGTCATCCGGCAGGCCCTCGCCAACGCCCGCCTCACCCCCGCCGACGTGGACGCCGTCGAAGCACACGGCACCGGCACCACCCTCGGCGACCCCATCGAAGCCCAAGCCCTCCTCGCCACCTACGGCCAGGACCGACCCGACGACCAGCCCCTCTGGCTCGGCTCCATCAAGTCCAACATCGGCCACACCCAGGCCGCCGCCGGCGTCGCCAGCGTCATCAAGATGGTCCTGGCGATGCGGTACGACGAGCTGCCCCGGACGTTGCACGTGGACGAGCCGTCCCCGCACGTCGACTGGGACGCCGGGCACGTCGCGCTGCTCACCGAGGCCCGGCCCTGGGAGCGCAACGGTCATGCGCGTCGGGCCGGCGTGTCGTCGTTCGGGATCAGCGGCACCAACGCCCACGTCATCATCGAGGAAGCACCGGACGTGGAGGAGCCGGAGCCGCCGGCCGGCGCGCCGGTGCCGTGGCTGCTGTCCGCCCGCACCCCCGAGGCGCTGCGCGAGTCCGCCGTGCGGCTGCACGACCACGTCGACGGCAAGGCGGACGTCGACGTCGCCCACACCCTGGCCCGCCGCGCCCAGCACACCCACCGCGCGGTCATCCTCGCCGACCACCGCGAAGCGCTCACCGCCCTCGCCGCCGACAACGACCACCCCGCACTGGTACGCGGCACCGCGCGCCCGACGGGGAAGGTCGCGTTCCTGTGCACCGGCCAGGGCAGCCAACACCCCGAGATGGCGCACCGCGACGAGCCGGTCTTCGTCGAAGCCTTCGACCGGGTGTGCGCCGAACTGGACAAGCACCTGGACCGGCCGCTGCGCGAGGCGATGGTCGACGCGGTCCACGAGACCCGCTACACCCAACCCGCCCTGTTCGCAGTGCACGTGGCACTGCACGCCCTCGTCACGAGCTGGGGGATCACGCCCGACTACCTCACCGGACACTCCATCGGCGAACTGTCCGCCGCCCACCTCGCCGGAGTGTTGAGCCTGCCCGACGCCGCGCTCCTGGTCACCGCCCGAGGACGACTCATGCAAGCCGCCACACCCGGCGGCACCATGATCGCCATCGAGGCCACCGAAGACGAACTGACCCCGATGCTCGACCCCGCCACGGTCTCCATCGCCGGGCTGAACTCCCCCACCAGCACCGTCATCTCCGGCGACACCCAAGCCGTCACCGACATCGCCGCCCACTGGGCCGGGCAAGGACGACGCACCAAGAAACTCACCACCTCACACGCCTTCCACTCCCCCCACATGAACCCCATCCTGGACGAATTCCAGACGATCGCCGACAGCATCACCTACCACCCGGCCACCATCCCGGTCATCTCCAACCGCACCGGCGACATCGCCCCAGCCTTCGACGCCGCCTACTGGACCCGACACATCCGCGACGCCGTCCGCTACCGCGACATGATCACCACCCTCGACAACGCTGGCGTCACCACCTACCTCGAACTCGGACCCGACAACACCCTCAGCGCCCTCACCCACGCCTGCCTCCCCGAGAACCACACCGCCACCATCACCGCCGCCCACCTCGGCCACCACGCCCAAGCCGTGCTGCACGCGGCGGGGCGTGAAACGGTCTGGACCACCACCACACCCGCCGGGCGGCTGATCGACCTGCCCACGTACCCGTTCCAGGGTGAGCACTTCTGGGTCCGGGCCCAGCCCGGTTCCGCGGCGCTCGGCCTGACCGGCACCGGCCACCCGCTCGTCGAAGCCGCGCTGCCGCTGGCCGACGACGACGGATGGCTGCTCACCGGGCGGCTCTCGCTGCGCACGCACCGCTGGCTGGCCGACCACGCCGTGCTCGGCACGGTCGTGCTGCCCGGGACCGCGCTCGTGGAACTGGCCGTGCACGCCGCGGACCGGGCGGGCTGCCCGGGGGTGGAGGAGTTGACGCTCCAGGCGCCGCTCGTCCTCCCGGAACGGGGAACGGTGCGGCTCCAGGCGACCGTCGGTGGCCCCGACGAGCGGGGGCGGCGACCGTTCTCGGTGCACTCCCGCCCGGACGGCCCCGACAGCGCCTGGATCGCGCACGCGAGCGGCACGCTTGCCGGACGGTCCACCGGCGACGACCCGGATGACCTGACCGCGTGGCCGCCCGCGGGCGCCGCCCCGGTGGACACCGAGTCGCTCTACGACCGACTGGCTACCGCCGGCTACGGCTACGGACCCGCCTTCCAGGGGCTGCGCGCCGCCTGGCGGGCCGGCGACGACGTGTACGCCGAGGTCGCACTCCCCGACGAGCAGCACCCGGACGCCGACCGCTTCACCGTGCACCCGGCGCTGCTCGACGCCGCGCTGCACGCCACCGCCGCCACGGCCACGACCCTGGACGAGGCCCACCTGCCGTTCGAGTGGTCGGACGTACGGGTCTTCGCCACCGGCGCGACGAGCCTGCGGGTCCGGCTGCGACAGGTCACCGGCGGGATCTCGATGCTGGTGACGGACGAGGCCGGCGCCCCGGTCGCCACGGTGGCCTCGCTCGCCACCCGACCGGTCACCGCCGGGCAGCTGGCCGCGACCGCCCCCCGGACCGGTGGCACGCTCTACCGACTGGGCTGGACGCCACTGGACGGCACGGCGGACGCCAGAGCGGACGAGCCGGTCGCCGTCCTGGGTGACGGTCCGGCCGGGCCCGGCCTGGTCGCCTACCCCGATCTGGCCGCGCTGGCCGGGGACGACGGTCGTCCCGCGGTGGCGCTGGTCGCGGTGCCCGCCGGACGGCACCCGGCCGACCACGGTCCGGTGCGGGACGTCCTGCGGCTGACGCAGGACTGGCTGGCGGAGAAGCGGCTGGCCGGCACCCGCCTGGTGCTCGTCACCCGGGGCGCGGTCGCGGTCGAGCCCGACGAGGACGTGACCGACCTGCCCGGGGCCGCCGTCTGGGGCCTGGCCCGGACCGCCCGGAACGAGCACGCCGACCTGTTCCACCTGCTCGACGCGGACGGGGACGGGATCCCGGCCGACGTGCTCCGGCGGCTCGTCGCCGGCACCGACCCCGAGCTGGCGGTACGCGGCGACCGGTGCCACGTTCCGCGCCTCGCCCCGGTGGACGTTTCGCGTCCCGCCCCGGTAGACGTTCCGCGTCCCGCCCCGGAGGCCGCCGGCATCGGGCTGGACCGGGACGGCACGGTGCTGATCACGGGTGGCACCGGCGCGCTCGGCGCGCTGCTGGCCCGCCACCTCGTCACCACCCACGGTGTCCGCCGGCTGCTGCTCACCAGCCGCCGCGGACCCGACGCACCCGGCGCCACCGACCTGCACGCCGAATTGACCGCGCACGGCGCCGAGGTCACCGTCGCCGCCTGCGACGCCAGCGACCGCGACGCTCTGGCCGCGCTGCTCGACGGCCACCGGCTGACCGCCGTCATCCACACCGCGGGCGTCCTCGACGACGGACTGCTCACCGACCTCACCACCGACCGGCTCGACACCGTCCTCACCGCCAAGGCCGACACCGCCTGGCACCTGCACGACCTCACCCGCACGCACGACCTCACCGCCTTCGTCACCTACTCCTCCATCGCCGGCACCCTCGGCAACCCCGGGCAGGCCAACTACGCCGCCGCCAACACCTACCTCGACGCCCTCGCCGCACACCGCCACGCCCACGGGCTGCCCGGCACGTCGCTCGCCTGGGGTCCGTGGGCCGCGAACGGCGGGATGGCGGCCGACGGTGGGCGGGGTCGGGGCGTACTCCCGCTCGACGCCGCGGAAGGGTTGGCGCTCTTCGACGCGGCCCTGCGCGCGGCGGCCGGACCACTCGTCGTACCCGTGAAGTTTGATCTGGGAAGGCTGGCGGAGGCGGAGCCGCTGCCGGCGGCGGTGCGCGGCCTGGTGCGGGTCCGGGCGCGGCGTGCGATCGCCGGCGCCGGGTTGCGGCTCGCCGGGCTGACCGAGGCCGAGCGGCGGACGGCGCTGCTCGACCTGGTCCGTGGCCGGGTCGCCGCCGTGCTCGGACATGGGTCGGCCGCCTCGGTCGACCCCGCCCGCGCCTTCCAGGACCTGGGCTTCGACTCGCTGACCGCGATCGAGCTGCGCAACCAGGTCGGCTCGGCCACCGGGCTGCGGCTGCCCGCGACGATGGTCTTCGACTACCCGACCACGGACGCCCTCGTCGGACACCTGATGACGGAGTTGGGCGGCGGGCGGGAGACGGCGACCGTGCGGGCCGCGACGGCGGTCGACGGCGACCCGATCGCGATCGTCGGCATGGCCTGCCGCTATCCCGGCGGCGTGGCCACCCCGGCGGAGCTGTGGGAGCGGCTCGCGGCCGGCGCCGACGGGGTCGCGGCGTTCCCGGACGGCCGGGGCTGGGATCTGGACACGCTCTTCGACCCGGATCCGGACGCGACCGGGAGGTCCTACGTCCGGGAGGGGGGTTTCCTCTACGACGCGGACCGCTTCGACGCCGACTTCTTCGGCATCAGCCCGCGGGAGGCGCTCGCCATCGACCCGCAGCAGCGGCTGCTGCTGGAGACGTCGTGGGAGGCGTTCGAGGCGGCCGGGATCGACCCGTCGACGCTGCGCGGCTCCTCGACCGGTGTCTTCGCCGGCGTGATGTACGGCGACTACGGCGCCCGTCTCTACGGTCAGGCTCCGGACGAGTTGGAGGGCTACCTGGGCACCGGCAGCGCCTACAGCGTGGCGTCGGGCCGGGTGGCGTACACGTTCGGTCTGGAGGGTCCGGCGGTCACCGTGGACACGGCCTGTTCGTCGTCGCTCGTGGCCATGCACCTGGCCGGTCAGGCGCTGCGCGGCGGCGAGTGTGACCTGGCGTTGGCCGGTGGTGTGACGGTGATGTCGACGCCCGGAACGTTCATCGAGTTCAGCCGGCAGCGCGGCCTCGCCCCGGACGGGCGGTGCAAGTCCTTCGCCGCGGCGGCCGATGGGGTGGGCTGGGGCGAGGGCGCCGGCATGCTGGTCCTGGAACGGCTCTCCGACGCCCGGCGCAACAACCATCCGGTGCTCGCGGTGATCCGCGGGTCGGCGGTGAACCAGGACGGGGCGAGCAACGGCCTCACCGCACCCAACGGCCCGTCGCAGCAACGTGTCATCCGGCAGGCCCTCGCCAACGCCCGCCTCACCCCCGCCGACGTGGACGCCGTCGAGGCACACGGCACCGGCACCACCCTCGGTGACCCCATCGAAGCCCAAGCCCTCCTCGCCACCTACGGACAGGACCGACCCGACGACCAGCCCCTCTGGCTCGGCTCCATCAAGTCCAACATCGGCCACACCCAGGCCGCCGCCGGCACCGCCGGCGTCATCAAAATGATCCTCGCCATGCGCCACGGCGAACTGCCGCAGACCCTGCACGTCGACCAGCCATCCCCGCACATCGACTGGGACGCCGGAAACGTCACCCTGCTCACCACCCCCCAGCCGTGGA
Source organism: Micromonospora sp. WMMD975 (assembly GCF_029581215.1). Taxonomy (NCBI): domain Bacteria; kingdom Bacillati; phylum Actinomycetota; class Actinomycetes; order Micromonosporales; family Micromonosporaceae; genus Micromonospora; species Micromonospora sp. WMMD975. The sequence continues at coordinate 1,775,400 of NZ_CP120739.1, read as the reverse complement.
CCCCGAACGGCCACCCCCGCCGCGCCGGCGTGTCGTCGTTCGGCATCAGCGGCACCAACGCCCACCTCATCATCGAAGAGCCACCGACCGCCGCCGGACCGGAACCGGAGCCCACCGGTACGCCGGCGCCGTGGCTGCTCTCCGGCCGCACGGCCGACGCGCTGCGCGAGTCCGCCGCACGACTACGGACCCACGTCGACGGCAAGGCGGACGCGGACGTCGCCCACACCCTCGCCCGCCGCGCCCAGCACACCCACCGCGCCGTCATCCTCGACAACCACCACGAAGCGCTCACCGCCCTCGCCGCCGACAACCCCCACCCGTCCCTGGTACGCGGCATCGCGCGCCCGGCCGGGAAGGTCGCGTTCCTGTGCACCGGCCAGGGCAGCCAACACCCGGCAATGGCGGACCTGCGTGATCCCGTCTTCGTCGACACGTTCGACGCGGTCTGCGCGGAGTTGGACAAGCACCTGGACCGGCCGCTGCGCGAGGCCATGGTCGACGCGGTCCACGAGACCCGCTACACCCAACCCGCCCTGTTCGCCCTGCACGTCGCCCTGCACGCCCTCGTCACGAGCTGGGGGATCACGCCGGACTTCCTGACCGGGCACTCCATCGGCGAGCTGTCCGCCGCCCACCTCGCCGGCGTGTTGAGCCTGCCCGACGCCGCCCTGCTGGTCACCGCCCGAGGACGACTCATGCAAGCCGCCACCGCAGGCGGCACGATGATCGCCATCGAGGCCACCGAGGACGAGCTGGCCCCCATGCTCGACGTCGAAGCGGTCGCCATCGCCGGACTGAACTCACCCACCAGCACCGTCATCTCCGGCGACACCGACGCCGTCACCGACATCGCCGTGCACTGGGCCGCACAGGGACGACGCACCAAGAAACTCACCACCTCACACGCCTTCCACTCCCCCCACATGAACCCCATCCTGGAGGATTTCCAGGCCATCGCCGCGAGCGTCACCTACCACCCGGCGAGGATCCCCGTCATCTCCAACCGGACCGGCCAGGTGGCACCGGCCTTCGACGCCGCCTACTGGACCCGACACATCCGCGACGCCGTCCGCTACCACGACATGGTCTCCACCCTGGACGCGGCCGGCGTCACCACCTACGTGGAACTCGGACCGGACAACACGCTCAGCACCCTCACTCTCGCCTGCCTCCCCGACGACCACGAGTCGGCAGTCGTCCCCACGGTCGAGCCCGCACGGGCCCGCGCCCAGCTGCACGTCCATGGACACGACCTGGCCACGCCCGTCGTACCGGCGGTCGGCCGGCACACCGAACTGCCGACGTACCCGTTCCAGCGCCAGCCCTACTGGCTGCACCCGCCGGCGGCGCGGAACAGCCCGGACGGTCTCGGCCAGGCCGCTACCGGCCACCCCCTGGTGCAGGCCGAGGTGGAACTCCCGGACGGCGGTCGCGTCTTCACCGGGCGGATCTCGCTGCCGGCCCAGCCGTGGCTGGCCGACCACGCCGTGCAGGACCTGGTGCTGCTGCCCGGCGCGGCATTCGCGGACCTCGCCCTGCATGTCGCCGGTCAGGTCGGCGCCGCCGAGGTAGCCGAGCTGACCCTGCACGCGCCGCTGGTGCTTGCCGAACACGGCGGCGTGCAGCTGCGGGTGACGGTCGACGGTCCCGGCGACGACGGCACCCGTGCGCTTGCCGTGCACTCCCGGGACGAGAAGGCGCCGCACGGCACGGCCTGGACCCAGCACGTGACCGGCACGCTCACCGAGGCCGGGCCGGAGGCCGAGCCGATGCCGTTCGCGGCCGGCGAGTGGCCTCCACCCGGGGCCGTACCTGTCGACGTGGCCGGGATCTACGACCGGCTCGCCCGGTCCGGTCTGCACTACGGCCCGGCGTTCCAGGGCCTGCGGGCGGTGTGGCGCGCCGGTGACGCGCTCCTCGCCGAGGTGGAGCTGCCGGCCGAGGCGGCCACCGCGGGCTTCGGCCTGCACCCGGCCCTGCTGGACGCCGCCCTGCACCCGGCCGCCGCCGACGGCAACGGCGACCGCGACCGCGACCGCGACCGCGACGGGATGCTGCGGCTGCCCTTCGCCTGGCGTGCGGTGACGTTGCACGCCGCCGGCGCCGGCACGGTCCGGGTGCGGCTCACCCCGGACGGCCCGGACGCGATCTCGCTTGCCGTCGCGGACGAGACCGGCGCGCCCGTCGCGTCGGTCGGGTCGCTCGTGACCCGGCCGGTCTCGGCCGCGCAACTGGCCGCCGTCCGACCGGGCGGACAGAACCTGCGCTACCACCTGGACTGGTCGCCGGCCAGCCCGTCGACCTCGGCGCCTGCCGTCGTCCACCTCGGCACGATGCCGGACGGAAGCCCCGACCTGGCCGCGATCGCCGGCTCGGCACCGGAGGCGGTGCTGGCCGCGGTGCCGGCGGGGCGCGATCCGGGTGACCACGAGCCGGTCCGCTGGGCGCTGCGCCTGGTGCGGGAGTGGCTGGCGGACGAGCGGCTGGCCGACACCCGGTTGGTGTTCGCGACCCGGGGCGCGGTCCCCGCCGCGCCCGGCGCGGACGTCACCGACCTGCCCGGCGCGGCCGTCTGGGGCCTGATCAGGTCGGCGCAGAACGAGCACCCCGACCGTTTCGTCCTGCTGGACCTCGACCCCGACGGGCCGGCCGACGTGGCGCCGGAGTCACTGGCCCGCGCGGCCTCCGGCGCGGAACCGCAACTGGCCCTGCGTGCCGGCGCGCTGCTGGTGCCCCGGCTGGCGGCGGCACCCACCGAGCCGGCGGCCACCGCCGGCCCGGCCCTCGAACCGGACGGCACCGTCCTGATCACCGGCGGCACCGGCGCCCTCGGGGCGATGCTCGCCCGCCACCTGGTTACCACCCACGGGATCACCCGGCTGCTGCTGACCAGCCGGCGGGGGCCGGACGCCCCCGGCGCGGCGGCCCTGCGCGCCGAACTGCGCGACCTCGGCGCCCGGGTCAAGCTCGTGGCCTGCGACATCGCCGACCGGGAGCAGGCCGCCGCGCTGCTGCGCTCGGTGCCCCGCCGGCATCCGCTGACCGCGGTGTTCCACACGGCCGGTGTCCTCGACGACGGCGTGGTCGAGTCGCTCACCCCGGAGCGTCTGGACGCGGTGCTGGCGCCGAAGCTGGACGCCGCCCACCACCTGCACGAGCTGACCGCCGACCGGCCGTCCGCCGCGTTCGTGCTCTACTCCTCGGTCGCCGGTGTGCTCGGCAGCCCGGGCCAGGCGAACTATGCGGCGGCCAACGCCTACCTGGACGCGCTCGCCGCGCACCGTCGGGCGCGCGGGCTGCCCGCCGTCGCCCTGGCCTGGGGCCTGTGGGCGGCGGACGGCGGCATGGGCGGGGACGCCGAGGCCGGTCGGGCGGCGCGCGGTGGCCTGCTGCCGCTCACCGCGGAGCAGGGGTTGGCGGTGCTCGACTCGGCCCTGACCGGCGGGCCGCCGGCCCTGGTGGCGGCCCGGTTCGACCTGGCCGCCGGCGCTTCCGGCGGGCTCGTCCCGGCGGTGCTGCGCGGTCTGGTCCGGGTCCCGGCCCGGCGGGCGGCTGCCACCTCGGTGCCGCTCGACAAGCGGCTGGCCGGGCTGGCCGGACCGGCTCGGGACCGGCTGGTGCTGGACCTGGTCCGCGCCGAGGTCGCCGGTGTGCTCGGGCACGCCGACCCGTCGACCATCGACGTCGAACGGGGCTTCCTGGACCTGGGTTTCGACTCGCTCACCGCCGTCGAGCTGCGCAACCGGCTGGCCGCGGCGACCGGGCTGCGCCTGCCCGCCACCACGCTTTTCGACTACCCGACACCGGCCGGGCTCGCCGCCCAACTGCGGGTGGAGGCGGAGGCCCGGGGCGGTGCGCCCGCCGAGCGGAACGCGGAGGCCGAGCTGCGGGACCGGATCGCGGCCATCCCGCTGGCCCGGTTCCGCGAGGCCGGTCTGCTGGAGCTGGTGCTGAGCCTGGAGAACCAGCCGGACGGGTCGGCCGGTGGCAACGGCGGCGACCACACGGACGACATCGACGCCGCCGACGTCGACGACCTCGTGCAGATGGCGCTGGCCCGCGCCGACGACCGGACCCGCTGACCACCCGACCACCCACGACGACCGCACCGACGACGAGATCCGGAGCACCTGTGATGCCTGCCGAGAATGTGGCCGCGACGACGAACCCGACGACCGACCCGGCGCGAACCGACGAGAAGCTCCGCGACTACCTGCGGCGCGCGACGGCCGACCTGCGGCAGGCGAACCGGCGGCTGCGCGAGCTGGAGTCGCGGGACCACGAGCCGATCGCGATCGTGGCGATGAGCTGCCGCTACCCCGGCGGGGTGGGATCCGTCGCGGACCTGTGGCGGCTGCTCGCAACCGGTGCAGACGCGGTGAGCGAGTTCCCGGCCCGGCCCGGCTGGGACACCGACGAGCTGTACGACCCGGACCCGGACGCCTCGGGCAAGTCGTACGTCCGGGAGGGCGGGTTCCTCCACGAGGCGAACGAGTTCGACGCGGACTTCTTCGGGATCAGCCCGCGCGAGGCGCTGGCGATGGATCCGCAGCAGCGGATGCTGTTGGAGACGTCGTGGGAGGTGTTCGAGGAGGCCGGCATCGATCCCGAGTCGCTGCGCGGCAGCGCGACCGGGGTGTTCATCGGCGCGACCGGCCAGGACTACATGGTCCGGTTGATGCAGGGCCTGGAGAGCGTCGAGGGGTACGTCGTGACCGGCAGCTCGGCGAGCGTCGCGTCGGGTCGGGTGGCGTACACGTTCGGCCTGGAGGGCCCGGCGGTCACGGTCGACACGGCGTGTTCGTCGTCGCTTGTCGCCATGCACCTGGCGGCGCAGGCGTTGCGCGGCGGCGAGTGCGACCTGGCGCTTGCCGGTGGCGCCACGGTGATGGCGACGCCCGGCCTGTTCACCGAGTTCAGCCGGCAGCGTGGGCTGGCCCGCAACGGCCGCTGCAAGTCCTTCGCCGCGGCGGCCGACGGGGTGGGCTGGGGCGAGGGCGCCGGCATGCTCATCCTCGAACGCCTCTCCGACGCCCAGCGCAACAACCACCCGGTGCTCGCCGTCATCCGTGGGTCGGCGGTGAACCAGGACGGCGCGAGCAACGGCCTCACCGCGCCGAACGGGCCGTCGCAGCAGCGGGTCATCCGCCAGGCCCTGGCCAACGCGCGCCTGTCGCCCGCCGACGTCGACGCGGTGGAGGCGCACGGCACCGGCACCACCCTGGGTGACCCGATCGAGGCCCAGGCCCTGCTGGCCACCTACGGGCAGGACCGGCCCGCCGACCGGCCGCTCTGGCTCGGCTCGATCAAGTCGAACATCGGCCACGCGCAGGCCGCCGCCGGCGTCGGCGGAGTGATCAAAATGGTGCAGGCGCTGCGCCACGACCTGCTCCCGCAGACGCTGCACGTCGACAAGCCGTCCCCGCACGTCGACTGGGACGCCGGCAACATCGCGCTGCTCACCCAGGCCCAGCCATGGAAGCGCAACGGTCACCCGCGCCGGGCCGGCGTGTCGTCGTTCGGCATCAGCGGCACCAACGCCCACCTCATCATCGAAGAACCACCCGCCACCGAAGAACCGGAACCGGTCGGTACGCCGGTGCCGTGGCTGCTGTCGGCCAAGACCCCCGCCGCGCTGACCGCCCTGGCCACCCGCCTCACCACCGCCGCCACGTCACTGCCGACCGACGACGTCGCCCACACCCTGGCCCGCCGCGCCCAGCACACCCACCGCGCCGTCATCCTCGACAACCACCACGAAGCGCTCACCGCCCTCGCCACCGACAACCCCCACCCCTCCCTCGTGCGCGGCATCGCCCGCCCGACGGGGAAGATCGCCTTCCTGTGCACGGGGCAGGGCAGCCAACACCCCGAGATGGCCCACCGCGACGAACCCGTCTTCCTCGAAACCTTCGACGCCGTCTGCGCGGAGTTGGACAAGCACCTCGACCGGCCACTGCGCGAGGCCATGGTCGACGCCGTCCACGAAACCCGCTACACCCAACCCGCCCTGTTCGCCACACACGTGGCAATGCACGCCCTGGTCACCAGTTGGGGGATCACGCCGGACTACCTCACCGGACACTCGATCGGCGAACTGTCCGCCGCGCACCTCGCCGGAGTGTTGAGCCTGCCCGACGCCGCGCTCCTCGTCACCGCCCGGGGACGACTCATGCAAGCCGCCACCTCAGGCGGCGCGATGATCGCGATCGAGGCCACCGAGGACGAGCTGACGCCGATGCTCGACCCGGAGAAGGTCTCCATCGCCGGACTGAACTCCCCCACCAGCACCGTCATCTCCGGCGACGTCGACGCCGTCACCCAGATCGCCGTGCACTGGGCCGGGCAGGGACGACGCACCAAGAAACTCACCACCTCACACGCCTTCCACAGCCCCCACATGGACCCGATCCTGGACGAGTTCCAGGCCATCGCCGCGACCGTCACCTACCACCCGGCCACCATCCCGGTCATCTCCAACCGCACCGGCGACATCGCCCCAGCCTTCGACGCCGGCTACTGGACCCGACACATCCGCGACGCCGTCCGCTACCGCGACATGATCACCACCCTCGACGCCGCAGGCGTCACCACCTACCTCGAACTCGGACCCGACAACACCCTCAGCGCACTCACCCACGCCTGCCTCCCCGAAAACCACAACGCCACCATCACCGCCGCCCACCTCGGCCAGCACGCCCACGCCGCGCTCCACACCGCCGGACACCACACCACCTGGACCACCACCACACCCGCCGGCCGACACACCGACCTGCCCACCTACCCGTTCCAACGCCAGCGCTACTGGGTGCAGGGCCGCCCCGGCGACGCCGGCGGCCTCGGCCTGGGCGGCACCACCCACCCCCTGCTCGGGGCGGCGTTGCCGCTGGCCGGCGAGGACGGCTGGGTGTTCACCGGCCACCTGAGCCTGAAGAGCCACCCCTGGCTGGCCGGGCACGCCGTGCACGGCACCGTCCTGCTGCCCGCCACCGCGTTCGTGGACCTGGCACTGCACGCCGCCGCCCAGGCCGGGTCCGCCGGCGTTGACGAACTGCTGCTGGAGGCCCCGCTGGTGCTCGACCCGCGCGGCGCCGTCCACCTCCAGACCGCCGTCAGCGCGCCGGACGAGCGGGGCGGCCGGACCGTCACCGTCCACTCCCGCCCGGCCGCCGACGACCAGGCGCCCTGGACCCGGCACGCGAGCGGCACGCTGCGCCCGCCCGGGTCGGAACCGGCCGAGGCGGCTGCGGAGGAGCTGTCCGGGGCGTGGCCGCCCGAGGGCGCCGAGCCGGTGGACGTCACCGGGCTCTACCCCGAGCTGACCGCCGCGGGCCTCGACTACGGCCCGACGTTCCAGGGTGTCCGGGCCGCGTGGCGCGACGGCGACGTCGTCTACGCCGACGTCCGGCTGCCCGACGACGCCGACCCGGACGGCTTCGGCGTACACCCGGCGCTGCTCGACGCGGCCCTGCACGGCATGGTGCTCGGCGCCGCCGCCCGGGACGCGGCGGACCCGGCGATCCGGTTGCCGTTCGCCTGGTCCGGCGTGACGCTGCACGCCGGCGGCGCTACCCGGCTGCGGGTCCGGCTGGCGCCGGCGCCCCACGGCGACGCGGTCTCGGTGCAGGTCGCCGACCTGTCCGGAGCCCCGGTCGCGTCGATCGAGTCGCTGTCGCTGCGGGCGGTCTCGGCGGAGCAACTGGCCGCCGCCGGTCCGCGCGCGGACGGCTCGCTCTTCGAGGTGCGGTGGACGACGGTGCGGCCCGCCGACGAGCCGGACGAGACGGCCCCGTTGGTGCTCGGCGCCGGGGACCACCCCGACGTCGAGGCGCTGTTCGCCGCGCTGGACGCCGGCCAGGAGGCACCGGCGACCGTGGTCGCGGCGGTGCCGGCCGGTGGGTCCGGCGCCGATCACGGACCGGCCGCCTGGACGCTGGAGCTGACCCGCCGGTGGCTCGCCGACGACCGGCTGGCCGGTACGACGTTGGTGCTGCGTACCCAGGACGCGGTCGCGGCCCAGCCTGGTGACCGGGTGGCCGATCCGGCGCAGGCCGCGGTCTGGGGTCTGGTGCGGGTCGCCCAGTCGGAGCACCCCGACCGGTTCGTGCTCGTGGACGGCGCGGCGGAGGTCGTGCCGTCGCTGCCCGCCCTGCTCGGCACCGGTGAGCCGCAGTTGGCCGTCCGGGACGGGGTGGCCTACGCGCCGCGCCTGACCCGGACGACGGACGCGCCGACGCTGACCGCCCCCGACGGACCCTGGCGCCTCGGCGTCACCACGGCCGGCACCCTGGAAAACCTCGCCCTGCTCCCCGCACCCGAACTCACCCAACCACTCGCACCCGGCCAGGTCCGCATCGCCGTCCGCGCCGCCGGCCTCAACTTCCGCGACGTCCTCATCGCCCTCGACATGTACCCCGGACACGCCGCCATCGGCGGCGAAGCAGCCGGCATCATCACCCACGTCGCCGACGACGTCACCACCCTCACCCCCGGCCAACACGTCATGGGCCTGTTCACCGGCGCCATGGGACCGGTGGCCGTCACCGACCAGCGGCTGGTCGCCCCGGTGCCGCCGGGCTGGACGTTCGCCGAGGCCGCCGCCGCGCCGATCGTGTTCCTGACCGCGTGTTACGCGCTGACCCGGTTGACGGTGCTGCGGCCCGGCGAGCGGATCCTGATCCACGCGGCAACAGGCGGCGTCGGCACCGCCGCCGTGCAACTCGCCCGGCACCTCGGCGCGGACATCTACGCGACCGCCAGCACGCCGAAGTGGCCGACGCTGCGCGGCCAGGGCGTCGGCGACGACCGGATCGGCAACAGTCGTACGCTCGACTTCGAGCGGCAGTTCCTGGACGCGACCGGCGGCGCGGGCATGGACGTGGTGCTCGACTGCCTGGCCCGGGAGTTCGTGGACGCCTCGCTGCGGCTGCTGCCGCGCGGTGGGCGGTTCCTGGAGATGGGTAAGACCGACATCCGTGATCCGCAGGTGGTCGCGGACGCCCACCCGGGCGTGGAATATCAGGCGTTCGACATGGTCGACGCGGGCCCGGATCTGGTCGCGGAGATGCTGCGCGAGCTGGGCGACCTGTTCGCGTCGGGGGTGCTGAAGCCGCTGCCGGTGACCGCGTTCGACATCCGCGACGCCCCCACCGCCTTCCGCCACCTCAGCCAAGCCCGCCACACCGGCAAAGTCATCCTCACCATCCCCACCCCCCTCACCAGCGAGGACACCGTCCTCATCACCGGCGGCACCGGAGCCCTCGGCGCATTGCTGGCCCGCCACCTCGTCACCACCCACGGCATCCGCAAGCTCATCCTCACCAGCCGCCGCGGACCCGACGCACCCGGCGCCACCGACCTCCACACCGAGCTGACCGAACACGGCGCCGAGGTCACCATCACCGCCTGCGACACCAGCGACCCCGACGCCCTGACCGCCCTGCTCGACACCCACCAACCCACCGCAGTCGTGCACACCGCCGGCGTCCTCGACGACGGGCTGCTCACCGACCTCACCACCGACCGACTCGACACCGTCCTCACCCCCAAAGCCGACAGCGCCTGGCACCTGCACCACCTCACCCGCACACACCACCTCACCGCCTTCATCACCTACTCCTCCATCGCCGGCACCCTCGGCAACCCCGGACAAGCCAACTACGCCGCCGCCAACACCTACCTCGACGCCCTCGCCGCACACCGGCACGCCCAGGGTCGACCGGCGCTCTCCCTCGCCTGGGGACTGTGGGAGGACGCGGCGGGGATGGGCGGCGAAACGCCCCGGCGTCCGGGCGCGCTCGCCGCGCTGACCGCCGCGCAGGGGCTGGCCCTGTTCGACGCGGCGGTCCGGGGCGCCCGCCCGACGGTGGTGCCGGCCCGGCTGGACGCCCGGGCGCTGCGTGCCCTCTCCGGCGCGGTGCCGCCGATCCTGCGCGGACTGGTGCGCGGGCCGGCCCGGCGGGCCACCAACACGGACACCGGTGACGGCGACGCGCTCCGCGACCGGCTGGCCGGACTGGGCGAGGCGGAACAGCATCGGCTGCTCGTCGACCTGATCCGCACCCACATCGCGGCCGTGCTCGGCCATGCCTCGGCCAACGACATCGACCCGGACCGGCCGTTCTCCGAGCTCGGCTTCGACTCGCTGACCGGGGTGGAGCTGCGCAACCGGCTGAACACCGCCACCGGGCTGCGGATGTCGCCGACCGCGGTCTTCGACTACCCGACACCGGCCGCGCTCGGCGGCTTCCTGCGTACCGAGTTCGGCGGGACGCGCGCGAAGACCACCCGCCGGACGGCCACCACCCGGCCGGCCGACGAGCCGGTCGCCATCATCGGGATGGCCTGCCGCTTCCCCGGCGGCGCGGACAGCCCCGAACAGCTCTGGCAGGTGCTTGCCGGCGGCGTCGACGCGATCGGCCGGTTCCCCGACCGGCCCGGCTGGAACACCGCCGACATCTACGACCCGGACCCGGGGGCGGCCGGCAAGACGTACGCGCTCGAAGGAGGCTTCGTCCCGCACGCCGCCGACTTCGACGCGGACTTCTTCGGCATCAGCCCCCGGGAGGCCATCGCCACCGACCCGCAGCAGCGACTGCTGCTGGAGACGACGTGGGAGGCGCTGGAGCGGGCCGGGATCGACCCGGCGACCCTGCGCGGCAGCAACACCGGCGTCTTCGCCGGGGTGATCGCGCAGGCGTACGGCAGCACGTCGCCGGCCTCCTCCGGCGCCGAGGGCTACCTGATGATCGGCACCACCACGAGCATCGCCTCCGGCCGGATCGCCTACACGTTCGGCTGGGAGGGACCGGCTGTCACGGTCGACACCGCGTGCTCGTCCTCGCTCGTCGCGCTGCACCTCGCCTGCCAGGCGATCCGCAGCGGCGAGTGCGACATGGCGGTCGCCGGCGGCACCACCATCATGGCCAGCCCGGCGATCTTCACCGAGTTCAGCCGGCAGCGCGGTCTCGCCCCGGACGGCAGGTGCAAGTCGTTCGCCGCGGACGCGGACGGCACCGGCTGGGGCGAAGGCGCCGGCGTGGTGCTCGTGGAACGGCTCTCCGACGCCCGGCGCAACGGGCACCCGATCCTCGCCGTGGTGCGCGGATCGGCGGTGAACCAGGACGGCGCCAGCAACGGCCTCACCGCCCCGAACGGGCCGTCCCAGCAGCGGGTCATCCAGCAGGCGCTGGCCAACGCCCGGCTGACCACCGCCGACGTGGACGCGGTCGAGGCGCACGGCACCGGCACCAAGCTCGGCGACCCGATCGAGGCGCAGGCGCTGCTCGCCACGTACGGCCAGGACCGGCCCGACGACCGGCCGCTCTGGCTCGGCTCGATCAAGTCGAACATCGGGCACACCCAGGCCGCCGCCGGGATCGCCGGCGTCATCAAGCTGACCCTCGCCCTGCAACACGGCGAGCTGCCGAAGACCCTGCACGCCGACGCGCCGAGCCCACACGTCGACTGGAGCACCGGCAACGTCTCGCTGCTGACCGAGGCGCAGCCGTGGCAGCCGAACGGGCGACCCCGCCGGGCGGCGGTCTCCTCGTTCGGCATCAGCGGCACCAACGCCCACGTCATCATCGAGCAGGCGCCGGACGACGCGCCCGCCGACGAGTCGGAGCCGCCGGCGTCCGCGCCGGTCGCCTGGCTGCTCTCCGCCCGCACCGAACAGGCGCTCGTGGACCAGGCCGGGCAGCTCGGCGCCTTCGTACGGGCCGGAACCGCGTTGCGGCCGGCGGACGTGGCGCAGACCCTCGCCACCGGCCGGGCCCGGCACCCGCACCGCGCCGTCGTCGTCGGCGCCGACCGGGACGAGCTGCTCGCCGGCCTGGCCGCGCTGCCCACCGAGAGCGGCGCCGCGAACCTGGTGCGCGGCGTCACCGAGGGTCCGGCCGGCCCGATCGCCTTCGTCTTCCCCGGGCAGGGCTCGCAGTGGGCCGGCATGGCGGCCGAGCTGCTGGCCACCGCGCCGGTCTTCGCCCAGCACATCGAGACGTGCGCCGCCGTCCTCGACCCGCTCACCGGGTGGTCGCTGCTGGAGCTGCTGCGCGGGGCGCCGGACGCGCCGCCGCTGGAGCGCGCCGACGTGGTGCAGCCCGCCCTGTTCGCCGTGATGACGTCGCTGGCCCGGCAGTGGCAGGCCCTCGGGGTCCGGCCGGACGCCGTCATCGGCCACTCGCAGGGCGAGATCGCCGCCGCGTACGTCGCCGGGGCGCTCAGCCTCACCGACGCCTGCCGGGTCGTGGCGCTGCGCAGCCAGGCGCTCGCCGCGATCGCCGGCCTGGGCGGCATGGTCTCGGTGCCGCTGCCCGTCGAGGCGACCGAGAAGCTCATCGCCCGCTGGGACGGCCGGATCAGCGTCGCCGCGGTCAACGGGCCGGCTGCCACAGTCGTCTCCGGCGATGTCGCCGCCCTGGACGAGCTGCTGGCCGACGGGGAGTCCGACGGCGTGCGGGTCCGCCGGATCCCGGTGGACTACGCCTCGCACTCGCACCACGTCGAGGCGATCCAGGACCGGCTGCGGGAGGTGCTGGCCGGGATCGAACCCCGGACCGCCCAGGTGGCCTTCTACTCGACGCTCACCGGCGAGCCGATCGACACCGCCACCCTGGACGCCGACTACTGGTACGCCAACCTGCGCCACCAGGTCCGGTTCGCGCCGACGGCCGCGGCGCTGCTCGACGCCGGTTTCCGGCACTTCGTCGAGTGCAGCCCGCACCCGGTGCTCACCACCGGGCTCCAGGACACCGCCGAGCAGGCCGGCATCGAGGCCACCGTGACCGGGACGCTACGGCGGGACGAGGGCGGCTGGACCCGGCTGCTGACCTCCGCCGCCGGGCTGGCCGTGCGCGGGGTGGAGGTGGACTGGTCGCCGGTGCTCGCGCCGCTGCGGCCACGGCGGGTGCAGCTTCCGACGTACCCGTTCCAACGCCGCCCCTACTGGCTGCGCGGCGCCGCGACCGCCGACGTCACCGCGGCCGGGCTCGGCCCGGCGGGCCATCCGCTGCTCGCCGCCGCCACCGAACTGCCCGACGGGGGCTGGCTGTTCACCGGCCGGCTCGGGCCGGACACCGCCGACTGGATCCCCGACCACGCCGTGCTGGACCACGTGCTGCTGCCCGGCGCCGCGTTCGCCGAACTCGCCCTGCACGTGGCCGCGCACACCGACGGCGACCGGCTGGAGGAGCTGACCCTCGCGGCCCCGCTCGTCCTCGACGACCCGGCGGGCGTGCGGCTGCACGTGGTCGCGGGGCCCGCCGACCCGGACGGACGCCGCTCGCTGACCATCGACTCCCGGCCGGCCGGCGCGAACGGCGACGGCGTCTGGACCCGGCACGCCGACGGTGTGCTCGCCGCCGCGACCACGCCGGAACCGGCTACCGCGCCCGGCGGGGTTTGGCCGCCGGCCGGGGCCGACGAGGTCGCCGTCGACCAGTTGTACGAGCGGTTCCTCGCCGCCGGGCTGGCCTACGGACCGGCGTTCCAGGGCGTCCGGGCCGCCTGGCGGCAGGGCGACACGGTCCACGCCGAGGTGACGCTGCCCGAGGGGACCACACCTGACGGTTTCGGCCTGCACCCGGCGCTGCTGGACGCCGCGCTGCACGCGATCGCGCTGCTCCCGGGCACCCCCGAGCAGGCCCAGGTGCCGTTCGTCTTCTCCGGCGTGGACCTGCCCGTACCCGGGGCGGACACGCTGCGGGTACGGGTCACCCCGGCCGGATCCGGCGCCGTGCGGGTGGACCTGGCCGACTCGGCCGGCACCCCGGTGACCACGATCGAGTCGCTTGCCATCCGTCCGATCGCGGTCGAGCAGCTACGCCGCGCCGGTGGCCGCGACGGCACCCTGTACCGGCTGGACTGGACGGCGGCGTCCGGCGCCCCCGCGGACACCGGTTTCACGCTGGTCGGGCCGGATCCGTTCGGGCTCGGCGCCACGGCGTCCCACCCGGATCTGGCCACGCTGCGGGCCGCCGTCGCCGCCGGCGAGGCCGCGCCCGGGCTGCTGCTGCACGTCGCGTCGACCGGGCCGGACGCCGACCCGGTCGCCGGGGCGCACGTGCTCACCGCACGCGTGCTGGACCTGTGCCGGGACCTCCTGGCCGCGCCGGAGCTGGCCGACACCCGGCTGGCGCTGGTGACCCGGGGCGCCACCGCCGCCGGCACGCAGCCACGCGACCTGCCCGGCGCGGCCGTGGCCGGTCTGCTGGCGAGCGCCGCGACCGAGAACCCGGGCCGGTTCCTCCTGGTCGACCTGGACGACACGGCCGCGTCGCGGGCCGCGCTCCCGGGCGCGCTCGGCGCCGCGATCGCCGCCGACGAACCACGGATCGCGGTACGCGACGGGGCGGTCCTGGTGCCACGGCTGGTCGCCACCGAGCCGGCGCCGGAGCGGACCCCGCCGCGCCTCGACCCGGACGGCACCGTGCTGATTACCGGCGGCACCGGCACCCTCGCCGCGGACGTCGCCGGGCACCTGGTCACCGTGTACGGGGCCCGGCGGTTGCTGCTGGCCAGCCGGCGTGGCCCGGCGGCCGACGGCGCGGACGAGTTGGCCGCGTCGCTTGCCGCGCTCGGCGCCGAGCCGCGCATCGTGGCCTGCGACGTCGCCGACCGGGACGCGCTCGCCGCGTTGATCGACGCGGTCCCGGCCGCGCATCCGCTGACCGCGGTCGTGCACACGGCCGGTGTCCTCGACGACGGCGTCCTGACCGCGCTCACGCCCGACCGGCTGGACACGGTGCTGCGCCCGAAGGCCGACGCGGCCTGGCACCTGCACGAGCTGACCCGCGACCACGACCTCGCCGCGTTCGTGCTGTTCTCCTCGTTCGCCGGCACGGTGGGCAGCCCGGGGCAGGCCAACTACGCGGCGGCGAACGGGTTCCTCGACGCGCTCGCCGAGCGGCGGCGCGTGGACGGCCTGCCCGCCACCAGCCTGGCGTGGGGCCTGTGGGAGCAGGAGAGCGGCATGACCGCGACGCTGGAGCACGCCGAGCGGGCCCGGATGGCCCGCAACGGCCTGCTCCCGCTGCCCGGCGCGACGGCGCTGCGGCTGCTCGACGCCGCGCTCGCCGACGGGGCGCCGGCCCTCGTGCCGGTGCGGCTGGAGACCGTCGCGTTGCGCGCCCAGGCGGGCGCCGGGGTGCTGCCGGCGATCCTGCGCGGCCTCGTCCGGGTGCCGCCGCGTCGGACCTCCGCCGGGGCCGCTGCCCTGGCCCGACGGTTGGCCGACCTCGGCGACGGGGAGCGGGAGACGGTGCTGCTGGACCTGATCCGCGGCCAGATCGCCACGGTGCTCGGGCACGCCTCGCCGGACGCCGTCGACGTCGACCGGCCGTTCCAGGATCTCGGCTTCGACTCACTGACCGCGGTGGAGCTGCGCAACACGCTCAACACGATGACCGGGCTGCGGTTGCCGCCGACGGTGATCTTCGACTATCCGAACACCGGCGCGCTCGCCCGGCACGTCCGCGACCGGCTCGCCCCGGCCGAGGTCCGGGACCCGGCCGCCGAGGAGCTGGAACGGCTGGAGCGTGCGCTCGGCGCGGTCGCCGCCGACGACCCCGGACGCGGCCGGATCACCCTGCGCCTCCAGACGCTCCTGGCCCGCTGGACCGAGCACTCGGCGACGTCGGCCACGGCCGTCGCCGACCGGCTGGAGACCGCCGACGCCGATGAGATCTTCGACTTCATCGACCGGGAGCTGGGCCGGGCCTGAGCGCGCCGGCCGGGCGCCGCGACCGTTCGCGGCGCCCGGCCGACGCAGCTGGCGCCCGGCCGACGCAGCTTTAGCGCCCGGCAAGCCGCCCGTTAGCGCAGGTCGGCAACCTGGAGCAGCCCGCTTCGACCGCTGGACGCTGGAGCTGCGATGACGACCTCGACCGACCAGATCGTTGCGGCCCTCCGGGCATCCCTGAAGGAGAACGAACAGCTACGCCGGCAACAGAGTCGGCTGGCCGACAGGTCCCGCGAGCCCATCGCGATCGTCGGGATGGCCTGCCGCTACCCGGGTGGGGTGCGCACCCCCGAGCAACTGTGGCGGCTGCTCCGCGACGAGACCGACGCGATCTCGGCGTTCCCCGACGACCGGGGCTGGGACACCGACGCCCTCTACGACCCGGACCCGGAGCGCACCGGCACCACGTACGCCCGCGAGGGCGGCTTCCTGCACGACGCCGCCGACTTCGACGCGGACTTCTTCAGCATCAGCCCCCGCGAGGCCCTCACCATCGACCCGCAGCAGCGACTGCTGCTGGAGACCACGTGGGAGGCGCTCGAGGCGGGTGGCATCGACCCGGTGACGCTGCGCCGGAGCCGCACCGGCGTCTTCACCGGCGTGATGTACAACGACTACGGCGCCCGGATCCAGCCGATGCCGCCGGAGTTCGAGGGCTTCATCGGCACCGGCAGCGCCGGCAGCATCGCCTCCGGCCGGATCGCCTACACGTTCGGCTTCGAGGGCCCGGCGGTGACCGTGGACACCGCCTGCTCGTCGTCGCTCGTCGCGGTGCACCTCGCGGTGCAGTCGCTGCGCCAGGGCGAGTGCACGCTCGCGCTGGCCGGCGGCGTGACGGTGATGGCCACGCCGCGGCTGTTCGTGGAGTTCAGCCGGCAGCGGGGGCTGGCGCCCGACGGCCGGTGCAAGCCGTTCGCGGCCGGCGCCGACGGCACCGGCTGGGGCGAGGGCGCCGGCCTGCTGCTGCTGGAACGGCTGTCGGACGCCGAACGCCACGGCCACCAGGTGCTCGCCGTCATCTCCGGCAGCGCGGTCAACCAGGACGGCACCAGCAGTCAGCTCACCGCCCCGAACGGGCCGTCGCAGCGGCGGGTGATCCGCGACGCGCTGGCCGCGGCCCGCCTCGAACCGGGCGACGTGGACGCGGTGGAGGCGCACGGCACCGGCACCACGCTCGGCGACCCGATCGAGGCGCAGGCGCTGCTCGCCACGTACGGTCGGGACCGGCCCGCCGACCGGCCGCTGCGGCTCGGCTCGATCAAGTCGAACATCGGCCACGCCCAGGCCGCGGCCGGCGTCGCCGGGATCATCAAGATGGTGTTGGCCCTGCGGCACGGGACGCTCCCGCGCACCCTGCACGTGGACGCGCCGAGCCCGCACGTGGACTGGACGGCCGGGGAGGTCGCGCTGCTGACCGAGGCCCGGTCGTGGCCGCGCGGGGAGCGGGTCCGCCGGGCCGGCGTGTCGTCGTTCGGCATCAGCGGCACCAACGCCCACGTCATCGTCGAGGAGGCCCCGGCGACGGAGGCGCCCAGCGGCGACGACACCGCGCCGACCCCCGCCCCCGACGCCGCGCCGTGGCTGCTCTCCGCGCGGACCGCACCGGCCCTGCGCGCCCAGGCCGCGCGGCTGCGCGACCTGGTCGCCGACCGGCCCGACCTGGACCCGGCCGGGATCGCCGCGGCGCTGGCCACCACCCGGGCCGTACTCGACCACCGGGCGGTCGTGCTCGCCGGCGACCGGACGGCCGCGCTCGACGCGCTCGCCGCCGGTGACGCGCCGGCGGGCGTGGTGACCGGGGTGGCCGCCGGGGACCCGGGCCGGGTGGTCTTCGTCTTCCCCGGCCAGGGCTCGCAGTGGGTGGGCATGGCCGGTGGGCTGCTCGACGCCAGCCCCGAGTTCCGGAACCGGATCGCCGAGTGCGCCGAGGCGCTGCGCCCGCACACCGACTGGGACCTGCTGCCGGTGCTGCGCGACGAGCCGGGCGCGGCGTCCCTGGACCGGGTGGACGTGGTGCAGCCCGCGCTGTTCGCGGTGATGGTCGCCCTCGCCCGGCTCTGGGAGTCGTACGGGGTGCGGCCGGACGCGGTCGTCGGGCACTCCCAGGGTGAGATCGCCGCCGCCCACATCGCCGGCGTGCTGAGCCTGCCGGACGCCGCCCGGGTGGTCGCGCTGCGCAGCCGCGCCCTCGGCGTGCTGGCCGGCACCGGCGCGATGGCCTCGATCCCGTTGCCCGCCGACCGGGTCGAGGCGCGGCTGGAGGCCGCCGGCGCGGTGACCATCGCCGCGGTCAACGGCCCGACCGCCACCGTGGTGGCCGGCACCCCGGAGGCCGTCGCCGCGCTCGTCGCCGCCGCCCAGGCGGACGGGGTGGACGCCCGCACCGTCCCGGTGGACTACGCGTCGCACTGCGAGCACGTGGAGGCGGTCCGGGAGACGCTGCTGACGAGCCTGGCCG
Source organism: Micromonospora sp. WMMD975 (assembly GCF_029581215.1). Lineage (NCBI taxonomy): Bacteria > Bacillati > Actinomycetota > Actinomycetes > Micromonosporales > Micromonosporaceae > Micromonospora > Micromonospora sp. WMMD975. Next base: position 1,757,200 of record NZ_CP120739.1, on the reverse strand, counting down.
GCATCACCCCACAGCCCGCGGAGATCGCGTTCTACTCCACAGTGGACGGGGAGGAGCCGGAGCCCGCCGTCCTGGACGCCGACTACTGGTACCGCAACCTGCGCCGGATGGTCCGGCTGGCGGACGTCACCCGGCTGCTGCACGAGCGCGGGCACCGGGTCTTCGTCGAGATCAGCCCGCACCCGATCCTGACCGTGCCGATCCAGGAGACGCTCGACGAGCGGGCCGACGCGGCGCCGGGACTCACCCTCGGCACCCTGCGCCGCGACGACGGCGACCTCGTCCGCTTCCACGCCTCGCTGGCCCGGGCCCACGTCGGCGGCGTACCCGTCGACTGGCGGATCCCGTCCGGACCGCGCGTCGACCTGCCCACCTACGCCTTCCAGCGCGACCGGTTCTGGCTGCCGACGCCGTCCGGGGCCGGCGACGTCACCTCGGCCGGCCTCACCGCCACCACGCATCCGCTGCTCGGCGCCGCCGTCCCGCTCGCCGACGGGGACGCGACGGTGCTCACCGGGCGTCTGTCGCTGCATGCCCAGCCGTGGCTGGCCCAGCACGCGGTCTTCGGCCGGATCCTGCTGCCCGCCGCCGCCCTGGTCGACCTCGCCGTGCACGCCGGGGACGGCGTCGGCTGCGATCGGGTGGAGGAGCTGACGTTGCAGGCGCCGCTGGTGCTGCCGGTGACCGGCGGGCTGGCCCTCCAGGTCACGGTCGCGGCGGCGGACGCCACCGGCCGGCACCCGGTCACCGTGCACAGCCGGCCGGACTCCGACGAGGACGGCACGGACCGGCCCTGGACGCTGCACGCCGCCGGCCTGCTCGCCCCGGCCGACGCCGGCGACGAGCCGGACGCCGGCCCGGGACCGCTCACCGGCGCCTGGCCGCCGCCGGGCGCCACCGCGATCCCGCTCGACGGCCACTACGAACGGCTCGACCGGCAGGGGTACGGCTACGGCCCGCTCTTCCGTGGCCTGCGCGCCGCGTGGCGTCTCGGCGACGAGGTGTACGCCGAGGCGCAGCTGCCGGACGGCACCGACGCGGCCGGTTTCGGCCTGCATCCCGCGCTGCTCGACGCCGCCCTGCACGCCGCCGGGCTCACCGGGGCGGCCCCGGTCGGCGACGGCGAGGTGCTCCTGCCGTTCTCCTGGTCCGACACCGCGCTGCTGGCCTCCGGCGCGACCGGGCTGCGGGTCCGGGCGCGCCCGGCCGGCGCGGGCAGCGTGACGCTGGACCTGGCCGACCCGGCCGGCGGCCCGGTGGCGCGGGTCGGCGCGCTCGCGGTCCGGCCGGTCTCCGCCGCCGCGCTCGCCACCACCCGCGAGCCGCACCACGACTGGCTGTTCCACCTGGACTGGGCCACCGCGCCGGCCACCGGGCCCGGCCCGGAGACGCCGCCGCGCGCGGTGGTGGATGGCGACGACCCGTACGGGCTGGCCGCCCACCTGCCCCCCGCCACCGCCGGGGACCCCGAGGTGACGGTCGCGGCGCTGCCGATCCCGGGCGGTGACCTGCCGGACCGCGTCCGCGCCGCCGTGCGTACCGCTCTCGACCTGCTCCGCGAGCACGTGGCCGCGGACCGGCCGCGGCTCGTCCTGGTCACCACCGGGGCGGTACGCGCGGTCCCGGGTGACGACGTCCGGATGGATCCGGCCGCCGCCGCGGCGTGGGGGCTGCTGCGCTCGGCGCAGTCCGAGCACCCGGGCCGGCTGACCCTTGTCGACCTGGACCGGGATCCCGCCTCGACGGCCGCGCTGGCCGGTGTGCTGGCGCTCGACGAGCCGCAACTCGCCGTCCGGCAGGGCGTGGTGCAGGTGGCCCGGCTGGCCCGCGCCGACAGCGCGCCCGCCCTGCCGCTGCCGGACGCCCCCGCGTGGCGACTGCACTGGCAGGAGGACTCCACCGGCGGTGGCACCCCGGACAACCTGCTGATCCGCGCGTGGCCGGAGGCGGACCAGCCGCTGGAAGCGGGACAGGTGCGCCTCGCCGTACGGGCCGGCGGGCTCAACTTCCGCGACGTGCTGATCAGTCTCGGCCTGGTCCGCAACGACGGCCGGCCGCTCGGCGGCGAGGCCGCCGGCGTGGTGCTGGAGACCGGCCCGGGGGTCGACGAGTTCGCCCCCGGCGACCGGGTGATGGGCCTGGTCTCCGGCATCGGCCCGATCGCCGTCACCGACCACCGGTTGCTCACCCGGATGCCGCCGAACTGCACGTTCGCCGAGGCCGCCACCATCCCGGTGGTCTACCTGACCGCCTTCTACGGGCTGGTCGACCTGGCGAAGATCCAGCCGGGCGAGACGCTGCTGCTGCACGCGGCGACCGGCGGGGTCGGCATGGCGACGATCCAGCTCGCGCGACACTGGGGTGTCGAGGTGTACGGCACGGCCAGCCCGGGCAAGTGGGACACCCTCCGGGCGTTGGGTCTCGACGACGCGCACATCGCCTCCTCCCGAAACCTGGAGTTCGCCGACGCGTTCCTCGCGGCGACCGGCGGCCAGGGCGTGGACGTGGTGCTCAACTCGCTGGCCAAGGAGTACGTGGAGGAGTCGCTGCGGCTGCTGCCGCGCGGCGGCCGGTTCCTGGAGATGGGCAAGACCGACATCCGGGACCCGCAACGCGTCGCCGACGACCACCCCGGCGTCACCTACCAGGCGTACGACCTGATGGACGGCGGCGCGGACCGGGTCAAGGAGATGCTCGACGAGCTGTCCGTCCTGTTCGACGACGGCACGCTACGGCCGCTGCCGGTGACCGCCTGGGACGTGCGTCGCGCCCCCGAGGCGTTCCGTTACCTGAGCCAGGCCCGGCACACCGGCAAGGTGGTGCTCACCGTGCCGTCCGCGCTCGACCCGGACGGCACGGTTCTGGTCACGGGCGGCACCGGCGTGCTCGGCGGCCTGGTGGCCCGCCGGCTGGTCGACGAGCACGGCGCCCGGCACCTGCTGCTCACCAGTCGGCGCGGGCCGGCCGCGGAGGGCGCGGAGGCGTTGCGCGACGAGCTGACCGCGGCAGGCGCCCGGGTGACGATCGCCGCCTGCGACCTCGCCGACCGCGAGTCCCTGGCCGCGCTGCTGGCCGGGATTCCCGCGGCACATCCGCTGACCGCGGTCGTCCACGCGGCCGGGGTGCTCGACGACGCCACCGTGGACGCGCTCACGCCGGAACAGCTGGACCGGGTCCTACGCCCCAAGGTGGACGCCGCGTGGCACCTGCACGAGCTGACCGCCGGGCTGCCGCTCGACGCGTTCGTCATGTTCTCCTCGGCCGCCGGCACGCTCGGCGGTCCCGGTCAGGGCAACTACGCGGCGGCGAACGCGGCGCTCGACGCGCTGGCCGTGCACCGCCGCGGCCGGGGCCGCCCGGCGCTCGCGCTGGCCTGGGGTCTGTGGGCCGAGGCCAGCGGCATGACCGGTCACCTCGGCCGGGCCGACCTGGCCCGGCTCGGTCGGACCGGCATGCTCGCCCTGAGCACGACGGACGGACTCGACCTGTTCACCGCCGCGTGGTCGTCCGCGCTGCCGGTGCTGGCGCCGGTCCGGGTCGACGCGCGGGCGCTGCGCGCCCAGGTCGAGGCCGGGGTCGCGCCGCCGATCCTGCGTGGGCTGGTCCGCGGCACGTCCCGGCGCAGCGCCGCCGGGGTCACCGTGGACGCCTCGGCCCTGGCCCGGCAACTCGCCTCGGCCTCCCGGGACGAGGGGCGGGCGATCCTGCTGGACCTGGTCCGCACCCAGGTCGCCACCGTGCTCGGGCACGCCTCCGTCGCCGAGGTGGACGCCGGGCGCGCGTTCAAGGACTTCGGCTTCGACTCGCTCACCGCGGTGGAGCTGCGCAACCGCCTGAACGCGGCGGTCGGGCTGCGGCTGCCGGTGACGATGGTCTTCGACTATCCGACGCCGGAGGCGCTTGCCGCCTTCCTGCACGGCGCCGTCGCCCCGGCCGACGAGGACGCGGCGGCGACCGCGGTGCTTGCCGAGATCGGCCGGCTGGAGGCGCGGATCACGGCGCTGGAGCCGGGCGAGGCGGCGGAGCGGCGCATCGAGGAACGGCTGCGTGGCCTGCTCTGGAAGTGGACCGACAGGCACGCACCCACCGCCGCCGAGCCGGACCCGGCGGAGGACCTCTCGGTCGCCAGCGACGACGAGCTCTTCGCGATGCTGGACGGGGAACTCGGCGCCTGATCGACCGACGGCGGGCACGGCAGGCGGTGACCGCCTGCCGTGCCCGCCGGCTTCTGCTCGCGTACCACAGGGAAAGGCCGCGTGCCCCCGGCCCGAAGGCCGGGGGCAGGCGTGGAGGGGGGTGTGTGGTCAGTCGTCGGTGAGGGTGAGCGCCTGCGACGGGCAGAGCAGCACCGCCTGCTCCACCCCGGCGATGTCGTCGTCGGGCCGCTCGCTGAGCAGCAGTACGCGACCGTCGTCCTCGTCCTGGTCGAAGACCGTGTCGGCGGAGAGCACGCACTGCCCCGCGCCGACACAGGCCTCCCGATCCGCGGTGATCCTCATGTCGGCGCCGTCCTACCAGGACACCGGCATCTCGGCCAGCCCGTAGATGCTGGCCTCGTCCTTCAGCGGCAGCTCCGACACCGGCACCGCGAGGCGCAGCGTGGGCACCCGCTCGAAGAGCGTCCGGTAGACGATCTCCAGTTCCAGGCGGGCCAGGTTCTGGCCCAGGCACTGGTGGATGCCGTAGCCGAAGGCGACGTGCGACCTGGCGCCCCGGTCGATGTCGAACGTGTCCGGACGCTCGTAGTGGCCGGGATCCCGGTTCGCACCGCTGAGCAGGGCGATGATGCCGTCGCCCTTGCGGATGGTCACGCCGCCGATCTCGATGTCGTCGAGCGCCACCCGGGAGCCGCCGGACACGTCCACGATGCTCAGGTAGCGCAGCAGCTCGTCCACGGCGCGAACCGCGAGGGTGCCGTCGTCGGTGAGCTTCGCCAGCTGGTCCGGGTTCTGGATGAAGGAGAGCGTGCCCAGCGAGATCATGTTGGCCGTGGTCTCGAAGCCCGCCATCAGCAGCAGCATCGACAGCCCCACCAGGTGCGCGTGGTCGTAGTTGCCGGCCTCGCGGTACTTGGTGATCAACCGGCCGATCAGGTCCTCGTCGCTCGGCGCGGCCTCCTTCCCGGTGACCAGCTTGTCCATGTACATCAGCAGGCCGGCGCCGGCCTGCATCCGCTCCATCTGGGTGGACTTGCGGTTGAACGCGACGAGCGTGCGCTCCTGGAAGAACCCGTGGTCGGTGTAGGGCACGCCGAGCAGGTCACAGATGACGAGCGACGGCACCGGCAGGGACAGGGCGGTCACCAGGTCGGCCGGCTGCTCCTGCTTGAGCAGGTTGTCGATGCACTCGTCGACGATCGCCTGGATGCGGGGGCGCATCGCGGCGAGCTTCTTGACGGTGAACTCGTTGATCAGCATCCGCCGGTGCACGGTGTGCTCCGGCGGGTCGAGCCCCACCAGGGACTTGCTGACCAGAGAGATGGCGCCCATCGCCTGCCCGTCCATCTCGACGAGGTGCGGGTAGGCCGGGTCGAGGCGGTTCACGCTGACCCGGGAATCGGCCAGGATCTGGCGCAGGTAATCGTGGCCCAGAATGAGCCAGGCGGTCCTGCCGGTGGGGAGCGTCACCTTCGAGATCGGTTGCTCGGCGGCAATTTTCGCATAGCCGGCGGGCGGATCGACCGGGCAGGTGCGAGGCATCGGGAAGGCGGGTGGAATTGCCGCTTCGACATCGTCCATTGCGATTACCAATCGTCGGTCCAGTGGCCGAATCCGATCGTATTATCGCGTCGAACTGGCTCGACACCCCTAACCTGCCCCCTATGCCGGCGGGTCCGCAGGGGTCGGTCTCATCCGGCCTCGTCGTTCGTTTGCAGCGCGGCGGCCAGCCGCAGCCAGGCGCGGTGCTCGTCCGCCGTCAACGGCCGCTCGGGCAGGTCCCGTTCCGCCAGGTTCCCGCTGATCGGGCCGAACCGGCCGGGCCGTCCGCCGCGCGGGCACAACAGCAGTTCGAGGCGGACGACGACACCGACCGCCCACGTGCACCCGCCGGCCCGCAACCGACGCGATATCCGCGAACCCAGGCCGCGAAAGCGATTGTCCGGCATCCTTCTTTCCCGTCACTAATACGACGCTTAAGCGGACCGCGATGCGCCGAAACGATTTTTCTGAGGGTTGACAGCCATTTCCACGCCGCCTTAGCGTGAGAAGCGCCACTAAATCGGCGCGACACTATGGAGGTGTCGAATCATGACCGATGTCCGCTACGAGGAATGCCGCCTGGAGGGCGGTCCCGGCTACCTGCCGGACAACCTACGGAATCCGCAGGTGCTCATGGCCGAGAACAAGGTGAAGGTCCCGTTCTACAACGCGTGGGAGCACTTCGAGCGGATGGACGAGTTCACCGAGACCGGGCTGCCGATCTTCCGCTGGACCATGCAGACCAGAGCCGCGGAGTGACCGGGGTGCCCGGCCGGGCCGGGCACCCCGTCTCAACCCTGGTGACCGGCAAGCAGGCGGGTGACCAGACCGCTGTCGACGTTCCCGCCGCTGAGCAGCACGCCGATGTCCCGGCACCGGTCGCCGGGGCGGGACGACAGCCGCAGCGCGGCGGCCAGGGCGGTGGCCGCCGCCGGCTCGACCAGCAGGCGGGCATGCATCAGGACCGCACACAGCGCGGACGCGATCTCCGCCTCCTCGACGGTGACCACGTCCGCGACCCGGCCCCGGGCGAGGGCGAAGGGCAGCTGGCCGATGCGGTCCGGCCGGAGTCCGTCCGCGATCGTCGGCCGCGTCCGGACGGTCACCGGGCGCCCCGCCCGCAGCGCCTCGGTCAGGGCCGGTACCGCCGCCGGCTCGGCCGCCACCACCCGCACGTCCTCGCCCTCGGCGGCGAGACAACCTCCGGCGACCGCGCTGCCACCGCCGACCGGCAGCACGATCGCGTCCAGGCGGCCGCCCGCGGCGCGTACCTGGGCCAGCATCTCGGCCGTGGCACTGCCCTGACCCGCGACGACGTCGGGATCCTCGTACGGGTCGACGACGTCCAGCCCGCGCGTGCGCCGCACCTCGGCCAGCACCGCGAGACGCTCGGCGAGCGTGGTGCCGGCCAGCAGCACCTCGGCGCCCGCCGCGCGGATCCGGCGCAGCTTGCCGGGTGCGATGTCGGTCGGCAGCACCACCGTCGCCGGCACGCCGACCTCCCGCGCGGCCCGGGCGACGGCGATCGCGTGGTTGCCGGTGCTCTGCGCGAGCACCCCGGCGGTGCCGGCGCCGGCCAGCCGGCCGACCGCGAGCAGCGCGCCACGCATCTTGAACGAGCCGCCGATCTGCAGGCACTCGGCCTTGAGCCACAGCCGGGCGCCGGCGAGCCGGTCCAGTTCGTCGTCCCGCACCACCGGGGTGGTCACGACGCGGGCGGCCAGCCGCCGGGCCGCGGCACGCACACTCTCCGGCGTCGGCGCCTCGACGGCAGTCATGACTGCCGCGCCGCGTTGTTCTGTCCCTGTCACCACCGCAGCGTCGGCGTTCCGGCCAACGTATCGCTAAAGCTGCCCTTCAGCCGCGGACGCCATCGCCCCCGGCGCGCGCATGTCCGGGTTGTGACCGGGTCGGCTGGGGATTACCGTGATGTCGCCGTTCTGGTGGTCGCCCGGATTTCATCATTCCTCGGACCGATCGTCGAGACCCCGGAACGTGACGTGAGGGGACCGACTGGTGCGGTTGGTGGAGCGCGACGAGCAGCTCGCACTGCTTGAGCGAATGTTTTCCGATGATCTCGGTCCCGACATGGTGGTCGTGAGCGGGCCGGTCGCCTCCGGCAAGACCCGGCTGTTGGACGCGTTCGCCCGGCGGGCGACCCGGCGCGGCGCGCGGATCGCGACCGCCGAGGCGTCCTCCGGGCTGGGCGCCCTGCCCTTCGACGTGCTCCGGCAGCTCTGCCCCGACCTGCCGGTGCCCGCCCGGACCGGCCGGGAGATCGCCGAACGGCTCGCCGCGGCATACGAGCTGACCACCGAGGACGAGACGGACGAGGCGGTACGGCAGATCTGTCGCCTTCTCGACGAGGCTCACCCGCGCCCCGCCGACGGCACGCCGCTCGTCATCGTGGTCGACGACGTCCACCACGCCGACGCGGCGTCCCTGCGCTGCCTGTCCCACCTGATGCGGGAACCGCGGCCGGCGCTGGTCCGGCTGGTGACGGCGGAGGCGGAACGCGTCGGCCCGCGCTCGCCGGCGCTCACCGGGTTGCTGCGTCCGGCCCGGGTCCGCCGGGTGACCCTCGCCATGCTGTCCGAGTCCGGCGTCGCCGAGGTTCTCGCCGACCGTTGCGGCGTCGAGCTGGCGCGTCAACTCGGCGCCGAGTGCCACCGGGTCACCGGCGGCAACCCGCTGCTGGTGCGCGCCCTGCTCGACGACTCCTTCGGCCGTTCGGACGCGCCCAGTCGGCTGGTCGCCGGCGCGGTGTACCGCGACGCGGTGCTCGCCTGCCTCCACCGGTGCGAGCCCGACGTGCTCGACCCGGTCCGCGTGCTTGCCGTCGCCGGTGACGGGCTCTCCCGCGACGTCCTGGCCGGCGTGCTCGGTCCGGGCGCCGCGTCGACACTGCCGGCGCTGCGACCCGGGACCACGGCCGGTCTGGTCACCGACGGCGGCCTCGGCGATCCGGCGCTGGCGCGGGCGGTGCTCGACGGGCTGCCCGATCCGGCCCGGGCCGATCTGCACGGTCGGGTCGCCGCCGCCCTGCGCCGCGACGGCGCGTCGGCCACCGCCATCGCGCCCCACCTGCTCGCCATCGACCCGGCCGCCGAGCCGTGGATGGCCGAGAGCCTGCTCGACGCGGCGGCCCAGCTGGCCGACGCGGAGCCCGAGCTCGCCCGGCGCTGCCTCCGGCACGCCGCCTGGCACTGCGACGACGAGGCCCGGCAGGCCCGCATCCGGATCGCTCTCACCGACCTCCAGCTGCGGTTCGACCCGGACGCCGGGTTGCGGCAGCTGGCCGACGTCCCGAGCGCGGTGCGCACCGCCGGCCTCGACTGTGCCCGGTCCGTCGAGCCGATCCGCCACCTGCTGTGGTTCGGCCGGGTCACCGAGGCGAGCGAGGTGTGGCACCACGCGGCCGGCGCCCACCCGGACGACCCGGCCGACCTCTTCCTGGCCGGCCTCTGGATCGATCTGCTGTTCCCGGAGCTCGCGGCGGCGCAGCGGGACGGACCGCACCGCCCACCGCTGCGCCGGGCCGGGGCGGCCACGCTGCGCACGCGCCTGGCCGGCATCGCCGGCCTGGAGGCCGCGGTACGCCGGGGCGGGGACGACGCCCTCGCCGAAGCGGCCGAGCACGCGCTGCGGGCGCGCGGGGCCCGGGAGCCGGTGCACTGGACCCTGATCTGGCCGCTGGCCACGCTTGTGTTCGCCGACCGGTTGGACCGGGCCGACGCCTGGTGCGGGGAACTGCTCGGCGGTCCCGCCCTCGACCGGTTGTCGGCAGCGCTGCTCACCGCCGTCCGGGCCGAGATCGCGCTGCGTCGCAGTGACGCCCGGACCGCGTACCACCTCGCGGACGAGGCGCTGCGGGGGCTCTCCACGCCGGCCTGGGGGGTCGCCATCGGTCTTCCGCTCGCCGTGTCGGTGCGGGCGCTTACCGACCTGGGGCAGCTCGACGACGCGGCCGTCCGGCTGCGCACCCCGGTGCCGGCGGTGATGTTCGACAGCGTCTTCGGGCTGTTTTATCTCCGGGCCCGGGGCGTCCACGCGATGGCCGGCGGCGCGGACCGGTTCGCGCTGCGCGACTTCCGGCGGTGCGGCGAGCTCATGCGCCGCTGGGGCCACGACCTGCCCGCGCTGGTGCCGTGGCGTACCGAGGCCGCCCGCGCGTTGCTCAGGCTGGGCCGCCGGAGCACCGCCGAACACCTGGTCCGGGATCAGCTCGACCGGCTCGGCGCGGGGCATCCGGGCGAGCGCGGCGCCGCCCTGCGTACCCTCGCCGGCTGTGTCGGCCTGCGCGATCGCGCGGCCACGCTCGAGGACGCGATCCGGGCCCTGGAGATGTCGAGCGACCGGATCGAGCTGGCGCGGGCGCTGAGCGAGTTGGCCGGCGCCCTGCGTCTCACCGAGGATCACAGGCGGGCCGGCCACGCCACGCGCCGGGCGGACCGGGTCGTCGAGCAGTGGAGCCTCGACCCCTACTCGGCCGGCAGCGGGGCGCCCGGCGAGTCGGCCTGGACGGCCACGCCGATGCCGGAGGCGGTACGCGGGTTGACCGCCGACGAGGTAAGGGTGGCCACGCTGACCGCACAGGGGCACACCAACCGGGAGATCGCGGGCCGCCTCTTCCTGACCACAAGCACGGTGGAGCAGCAGCTCACCCGGATCTACCGGAAGTTGTCGGTGAGCGGGCGGGGCGAGCTCGCGGCCCGGTTGCTCGCCACCGACACCGACTAGCCACGGGCACCTCCATATCCATCGCGCCGCCGTCGGTCAACCCCTAGGGGCCACAACGGGACTCCTTCCCGGGGGCGGGCCGGAAACAGTGGGGTGATCTGTCGTTGCGCAGCGCGACGGCACCTTGGAACACTCGGCATGTTCCCCGCATCGGCCGCCTCAGCCCGCGGTCCGCGCGGACCGCACGGAGATCGTGTCCCGGCGTCCACACCGGAGGTTGCCACGCGCGAACGAACGATGTCCCGGACGTGATCGACCATGCCCGCGCAGAGAAGACGGCCTGCGCCCTCGGGGGGAGGGAAGCTCGCTCGATGCCACTTGTGGAGCGACAGGAACAGCTGAGCACGGTGTCCGGCGCGTGGCGTGACACGCGCGCCGGACGAGGGCAGGTGGTGCTCGTCACCGGCGGGGCCGGCAGCGGCAAGACCGCCCTGCTGGACGCGTTCGCGGACGAGGTCCACTCGGCCGGCGGACGCACACTGGGCACCGACGGTTCGTTCACCGGGCGCGGCACCCCGCTCGGTTCGATCGCCCAACTCTTCGAGCATGCCACCGTCCCGAACGCGGTCGCGGACCGCGTTCGCCGGATGATCCTCGCCGTCACCTCACGCCTGCCCACCGGCGGGGCCGACCCGCTCGACCCGCGCGCGGCGAACGGTCCCGCGGTCACCGCGCTGCTCGGTGCGATCTTCGCCGGGCTGTTCGCCCTGGCCGGCGTCGCGCCGCTCTGCATCGTGATCGACGGGCTGCACGAGGTCGACGCGATGTCGCTGTTCTGCCTCTCGCACCTGGCACGACGCATTCGTCGCGCCCCGATCATGCTGGTGCTCGCCGAATCGCCGCGGGCGGTGCCCGCGCACCCCGAGTTCCGCGCCGAACTGCTCAGTTCACCCCACCTCTCCCGGATAGCGTTGCATCCGTTGTCGGAAAAGGGACTGGCCGAGCTGATCGCCGAGCACACCGATCCGGTCACCGCGCACGAGATCGCCGGCGAGGCGCACCGGACCACCGGCGGCAGTCCCCTGCTCGCCCGCGCGTTCGTCGACGACTGGCTGGCCGAGCACGCCCGGACGCCCGGCGTCGCCGGCCACACCTTCGACCAGGCGGTGCTCTCCTGCCTCTACCGGCAGGAGCCGCAGACCCGCGCGGTGGCCCACGCCGCCGCCGTCCTCGGCCGGCCGGCGCCGCCGGAGACCATCGGGCAGATGCTCGACGTCGTCCCCGAGGCGGTGACCCGTGCCATGCGGATCCTGGAGAGCGCCGGCCTCGCCGACGGTGACCGGCTGCGTCATCGGCGGATCATCGAGCGGATCCTCGCGGCCGTCCCGGACGAGGAACGACGGAACCTGCACCGCCGGGCGGCCACCGCGCTGTTCGCGCACAGCGCCTCCCCCGACGCGGTGGCCGGACAACTCGTCTCGGCCGGATGGGCCGGCGCCACCTGGGCGGTCTCCTCCCTGCACGAGGCGGCCGAGCACGAGCTGTCGCGAGGGCGGGCCGACCGGGCGAACGTCTATCTCCAGCTGGCCCAGCGCGGGCCGCTCGACCCACGGCAGCGCGCCGCCGCGCGGATGATGCTGCTGCGCGCCCGCTGGCAGCTCAATCCGCGGTCCGCGGCGCCGCAACTCGACGAGATCGTGCTGCGCCTGCGCCGCGGCGCTCCGGCCGCGGAGGCCGCGAGCGCCGTACCCTACCTGCTCTGGCAGGGCCGCGCCGAGGACGCCACGGAGGCGTTGCGGCTTCGTCGGCCGGACACCACGCCACCGGCACGCATCCGCACCGCGGAGATGCTCCTCGCGCTGATACGTCCCGACCCGAACGGTCCGGACCGGCCGGCCGAACCCGGGCTGGCCGAGTCGGCGGCCGTCCACCCCTGCCTCGACGCGATCGCGGCGCTCGGCACGGCACTCGAGCCCGGACGGGCGACGGACGCCGCACAGGCCGCCGATCTGCTGCTGCGCCGCTACGGCCCGACGTCGGTCGACCCGGCCGTACTCGCCCCGGCGGTGGCCGCGCTCACCTACTCGGGCTGCCCGGCCAACAGCCTCGCGTGGCTCGACGAGCTGGCCACCGACGACGCGTTCGCGCACCGACCGACCTGGACGGCGGTCTTCCACGCGCTGCGGGCCGAGGCACTGCTGCGGACGGGCTCGCTGACCGGGGCCGCGCACCACGCGAGCGCGGCCCTCACCGACGTGTCGCCGCACGGGTGGGGTGTCGCCGTCGGCGTGCCCCTGGCCACGCTCGTCAACGCCGCCACGACCGCGGGCCGGCTCGACGACGCGGAGAAACACCTGACCCAGCCGGTGCCGGAGGCGATGTTCCGCACCCCGTTCGGCCTGCCGTATCTGCAGGCCGCCGCCCGCCACCACCTGGCGACCGGGCGGGCCCGCACCGCCGCCAACGAGCTGCGGCTGTGCGGCAGCCTGATGACCCGGTGGGGCATGGACACCGACGGCCTGGTGCCGTGGCGGCTCGAACTCGCCCGCGTCGAACTGCACCTGGGCGGGCGGGCAGCCGCGGCCGAACTGGTCCGCGCCCAGCTGGACCGGCTCGACGACCGCCGGCCGGACGAGCCGGCCCGGCACCACGCGCGTACCCGCGGCGTCGCGATGCGGCTGCTGGCCGCCACGCTTCCGGCCCACCAGCGCGGGCCGCTGCTGTCCGAGGCCGCCGACCTGCTGGAGGGCGCGGGCGACCGGTTGGAGCTGGCGTGCGCGCTCGCCGACCAGGGGCACGCGTTGCGGGCCGCCGGCGACGGCGCCCGCGGCCGGCTGCGGATCCGGCGGGCCGCGCAACTGGCCGAGGAGTGCGGCGCGGAACCCATCGGTCTGCAGCTGCTGCGCGGCGGCTCCGCCCGGGCCGAGGCCGCGCCGGTCGAGAAGGTGGCCGAACCGGCCGCCCCGGCCGAGCCCACGGTGCTGGTGCCGCGGGGGTCGCAGGCGGGGCGTAGCCTCGATGAGCTCACCGACGCCGAACGGCGGGTGGCGATGCTCGCCGCGCACGGCTACACCAACAAACAGATCTCCGGGCGCCTGTACATCACGGTCAGCACCGTCGAGCAGCACCTCACCCGCATCTACCGCAAGCTCAAGGTCAAGCGCCGTTCCGCGCTGGCCGCGGAGATGCTGGGCCGGGACGAGAGCGGTCTCGACGACGCGTCGTAGCCGGGCGGCGGCCGGTTCCGCCAACCGGGCGGCGGCCCGGTCGCTTTGTCGCGGCTTTAGCGGGCCGGTGCACGATGGGCCGGACGCGAGGGCAGGCAGGGCGTACGACCAGCCGAACCGGGCGGTGCGGGGCGTCTACACCCGCGCCGAGAGCACCCGCTCGTCGCCGACCAGGATCGCGTGCTGGAGTTCCTGGAGCGCGCGGCAGGGCTCCAGGCCGAGTTCCCGGTTGAGCGTCGCGCGCGCCTGCTGGTATGCCTGGAGCGCGTCGGCGGTGCGGTCCGACCGGTAGAGCGCCAGCATGAGCTGGCGGTGGAACGCCTCGTGCAGCGGGCTGTCCGCGACCAGCTGACGCAGCCGGCCGATGAGCCGGCGGTGCTGGCCCAGTTCGAGCTGCGCGTCGACGAGGATCTCCAGGCACTCCATCCGCACCTCGGCCAGCCAGGCGGCGAAGCTTCCGACGATGACGCCGTCGCTCGGCTCGCCGAGCAGGGGGCCCCGCCACAGCGCGAGCGCGCGCTGGAGCACCTCGGCCCCCTCCTCGTACCGGTGGGCGGCGTGGTAGCCCCGGCCGGCCTCGACCAGGGCGAGGAAGTCCTGGAAGTCGAACTCGTCGTCGCCCTGCCGCAGCAGGTAGCCCGGTGACCGGGTGACGATGGTCTCGGTGCCGGGCCGCTGCCGGGCCAGGAACTTGCGCAGCTCCGACACGTAGACGTGCAGGCCCGCGGTCGCCCGGTGCGGCGCCCGCTCCCCCCACACCTCGCCGATGAGCTGGTTGGTGCTGACCACGTGGTCGGCGCGGACCAGCAACACGGCGAGCAGCAGTTCGATCTTCCGGGCGGTGAGCATCTGCGGACCGTCCGGGCCGATCACCCGCAACGATCCGAGTAGTTCGTATCGCATCTACGCCTCCCCGCGCGGCGCCACCCCGGCCGCGGTGCCCAGCACCCGACCGACGTGGGCGGCCACCTGCGCCGTGTGCTTGTCGAGGTAGAAGTGCCCGCCCGGGAACACGTGCAGGTCGAACGGCCCGGTGCAGTGGTCGCGCCACGACTGGGCCTCGTCCGGCGTCGTGTAGGGGTCACGGTCGCCCATGAACGCGGTCACCGGGCAGCGCAGCGGCGGGCCGGGACGGTACGGATGGGTCTCGATGGCCCGGTAGTCGCTGCGGATCGCCGGCAGGAACGACGCGAGCAGCTCCTCGTCGGCGAGCCAGCCGACCTCGCCGTCGGCGAGGGACCGCAGCTCGGCCACGATGCCCGCGTCGTCCCGCCGGTGCACGTCGGTGTGCCGCAGGCGGGACGGGGCACGACGGCTGGAGGCGAAGAACCAGACCGGCACCCGGCCGGCGGCGGCCAGTCGCTGTGCCGTCTCGTACGCGATGACCGCGCCCATGCTGTGCCCGAACATCGCGAACGGGCGGGCCGGCTGGGCGAGCAGTTCGGCGCACATCCGGTCGGCGAACTCGTCGACGCTGTCGATGCGGGGCTCGTTGCGGCGGTCCTGCCGTCCGGGGTACTGCACGGCCGAGACCTGCACCCGCGGCGCCACCTGCTGCGAGAGCTGGAAGTAGGCGCTCGCCGAGCCGCCCGCGTGCGGGAAGCAGAAGAGCTCGACCTCGCTGTCCTGGCGCGGGTGGAACCGCCGCAGCCAGGGGGTGCCGGTGCGCGTCGCCGCGGACGCCGGGCTCACCGCGCGCTCCCGTCGCCGGCGAGCAGGCCGGACACCGTGGCCGCCACCTCGTCGTTGGCGAGGAGCTTCGCGTGCTCGTCGTCGACCGCGATCTCCCGGCCCACGAGTGGCCCGGCGCCGCCGATGCCGGACGTACGCACGGCGTGCAGCCCGCTCAGCTCGGTGACCGACTGGAAGGCGGTCGCCGTCCGCCAGCGGGGCAGCGGGTCCAGCTCGGCGGCGGCGGTGAGGTAGCGCAGGAACGAACAGAACGTCCCCATCAGCTCGTCGCGCAGCGGTTTGCTGAGCCCGGCCTGCGCGAACGCCACGTCACCCATCTCCAGGGTGAGCCGGCACAGTGTCTCGCACATCTCCGCCATCCCGCACTCGCGGTCGTGCAGGTCCTGCGCGGCGTCCTGGGCGCGCTGGATGTCCTCCATCGGCAGCACCCCGGCGAGGTATCCGACGACCTTGTGGAACTGCCACACGAGCGTCTGCGGCACCGCGATCTCGGGGTCGAAGAGCAGCAGCTGCGGTTCGCTGCCCTGCCAGGCGGCGACGCGCTCGGACAGGGCTGCCGCGTAGACGGCGCCGCCGCAGAACCCCATCACCGCGGCCACCGGCCGGGGCCGGCGCTGGAACGCCGTCCACCAGTGCTCGATGTACGCCGGCCCGGACGCGGTCCGTTCAATGTCGGGGCCGGGCGGAAGGGTCTCCCAGAACGCGCAGTCGACAGTCAGTCGTTCCGCCAGATCGGAGAACCTCGCCTCCGGCCGCCCGGTGGCATCGAAGTCGACGGCCAGGATGACCCGCTCGGCGTGGTCGGGCTCGGCAAGCACCCGCCATCCATCAGCTCGCGCCATGTTCCGCTCCAGTCAGGGCATTCGGGTGTGCTATGCCGACCGAGCCTAGGTCAGCGCGGGGGGCCGCTCCGGCTTCGCGCACCCCTATCGATCCCCTACTCGACCACCCCCGGTCCGCGGGTCAAGGGGTACCCGGCGTGCCGGGAGCGTCCCTACAGTTCGGACCGACAGCGGCACCGGCCGGGGTGGGAGGCAAGGGTGGATATCGCAGCGACAGCGGTGACGGGACGGACCCCGGCCAGCCGGAAGGAAGCCGCCCTGTGGCTGTTGGAGCGCCTCGTTCCGGACAGCGCGCCGAACAACCTGACCCTGGCGTTCCAGGTCGAGGGCCGGCTGGACGAAGCCCGGCTGACCGCCGCGCTGCGGGCGATCCTCGCCCGCTACGAGACGCTGCGCACGGTCTACCACTCGGTCGGCTCGACGCTGGAGAAGGAGGTCGTCGCCCCCGGCGACTTCGACGTGCCGCTGGAGCGGCTGCCGGACGGTGACCCGCAGGTCTTCGTCGTCCGCCCGTTCACCTTCGACGGCCGGCCGCTGGTGCGGGCCGGGATGCGCCGGGACGCCGACGGCGATGTCGTCTGCCTCGCCTTCCACCACCTCGTCTACGACATCATCTCCGGCTCGATCATCCTCGCCGACCTGATCCGGGCCTACGACGCGCTGGCCACGCCGGAACCGTTGCCGGCCGAGCTGCGCGCCGAGGTGCCGTCGTTCACCGAGGCGGAGCCGGCGGCCGAGAGCGTCGAGTTCTGGCGTACCGAGCTGGCCGGATACGACCCGGCGGCGCTCGGCCTGGCGTGCGGCGCGCCCGACGCGGACCAGCCGAGCCTGCGCGGCGACCAGGTCACCCACCGGCTCAGCGCGTCGACCCGGGAGATCGTTCGGCGGCTGCCGAAGGAGGTGCGCGCGCCCGAGGCGGTCATCCTGCTCACCGCCTTCCAACTGCTGCTCGCCTCGCACGGGTCCGGGCCGGACCTCGCCGTCGGCACGCCGGTGAACGTGCGCGGCAAGGTGGCCGCCGGCGCCGTCGGCCACCACACGAACGTGCTGCCGATCCGCGCCCGGATCGACCGGCGGGAGAGTTTCCGCACCCTGGTCCGCCGGGTCCGGGACACCTACTTCGGCGCGCTGATGAACGCCGTCGTGCCGGAGGAGGACATCGCCCGGCTGGTGCCGCGTACCGCAGACAACAGGCGCCCGCGGCTCACCCGGCACCTGTTCAACTACTTCCCCCTCCAGCAGGCCCGGTTCCGCATCGGCGGCCTGGACGCCCGCCCGCTCGTCATCGACAACGGCTTCAGCAAGTACGACCTGGAGTTCTTCGTCGCCTCGGCGGACGACGGCATCGACCTGGTCGCCCGCTTCGCCACCGACGTGCTGGACCGGGACGACGTGGTGGCGCTGCTGCACCGCTACGAGGCCCTGCTGACCATGTTGGGCGACACCGTCGACACCCCGACCGGTGAGCTCGCCGTCTGGTCCGCCACCGACCACGCGGTCATCGAGGCGGCGAACGAAACCGCCCACGACATCCCCTTCGACACGGTCGTCGCCGCCGTTCGCCACCACGCGCTCGCCACCCCCGACGCCGTCGCGATCCGCGACGAGACCGGCCCGGTCAGCTACCGCCAGCTGTGGTTCGCCGCGGCCGGCGCGGCCCAGCGGCTGCACGGGGCCGGCGTCCGCCCCGGCGACCTCGTCGCCATCGCCGCCGCCCGGGACGCCACCCTGATCGCCAACGCGCTCGGGGTCTGGCTGTGCGGGGCCGGCTATCTGCCCGTCGACCCGGAACACCCGGCCCACCGGGTGCAGCACGTGCTGCGCGACTCCGGCGCCCGCGTCGTGCTCGCCGACCATCCGGTGGAGGCGGCGCCGGACCGCCCGGTCACCGTCCTGGCGCTGCACGACGCCCACGGCACGGACGTGCCGCCGGACGGTCCGTTGCCCGCGGTCCCGCATGAGCCCGGCCCCGACGAGCGCGCCTACCTGATCTACACCTCCGGGTCCAGCGGGCGGCCCAAGGGCGTCTCGATCCGGCACCGCAGCATCGCGAACGCCGCCGCCCACTACGTGGACATCCTGGACGCGACCCGGTCCGACGTCACGCTCTGGCTCACCACGTTCGCCTTCGACATGGCCAACCTGGAGATGTACGTGCCGCTCTACAGCGGCGGGCAGATCGCCGTCGCCGCCGACGAGGCCCGCAGCAACGGCGTGGCGCTGCGCGCGGCGATCGAACAACACCAGCCGCACATCCTCCAGGCCACCCCGACCACCTGGCGGATCGTGCTCGACCAGGTCGCCGACCAGCTCAGCGGACGGCGCGTGGTGACCGGGGCGGAGATCGTGCAGGTGGACATCGCCCGCCGGCTGCTGGACACCGGCTGCGAGCTGCACCACGCGTACGGGCCGACCGAGACCACCACGTGGGCGACCTGGGCGCGGGTCGACCGGATCGAGGGTGACCGGCTCGACGTCGGTGGCCCGATCTGGAACACCTACCTGGGTGTCGCCGCCGAGGACGGCCGCCAACTGCCGGTCGGTGTCCGCGGCGAGGTCTGGATCGCCGGGGACGGCGTCGCCCTCGGCTACCACGAGCGGGACGACCTCAACGCGGAACGGTTCGGCACGCACCCGGTGCACGGCCGCTTCTACCGCACCGGCGACGTCGGGCGCTGGCGGTCGGACGGCACCATCGAGCTGTTCGGCCGCTCCGACCGCCAGATCAAGCTGCGGGGCAACCGCATCGAGCTGGGCGAGGTCGAGGCGGCCCTGCTCAGCCACCCGGAGGTGCGGGCGGTCGCGGTCGTCGCGGTCGGCGACCGCAGCGCCGACGCCCGCCTGGTCGCGTTCGTCGAGACCACCGGCGACGCGGACATCTCGGCGGCGCTGTGGGAGCATGCCCGGGCCGAACTGCCGCACGCCTCGATCCCGCAGGAGTTCCACCCCGTCGACGCGCTGCCGGTCAACGCCAACGAGAAGGTGGACTACCCCCGGCTGGAGCAGCTCGCCGGCCACGCCCACCGGGACCGGTCCACCGCACCGTCGCACCCCGACCTCGGCGACCCGACACCCGACGGCGCCGACCCGCTGGTGACGCGGCTCGTCGGGCACTGGCGCGCCATCCTCGGCCACGACGAGGTCGACGCCGACGCCAACTTCTTCACCAGCGGCGGCCACTCCCTCGCCGGGGCGCAGTTGCTCCAGCAGATCCAGGACGACATCGGTGTCCCGCTCAAGCTGGCCGACCTCTTCGACGCACCCACCCCGGCCGGGCTGGCCGCGCGGGTCCGCGAACTCGACGCCGAACCGGCCGTGTGACGCCACCGATCCACAGAGAAGGGCCGTGGACGCTGCGATGACCAACGAGGAGAAGCTGGTCGACTACCTCAAGTGGGTGACCGCCGACCTGCATCGAACCCGGGAACAGCTGCGCCGGACGGAGGCCGCGGCCCGCGAGCCGATCGCGGTCGTCGGGATGGCCTGCCGCTACCCCGGTGGCGTACGGACCCCGGACGACCTGTGGCGACTGGTCGCCGACGGGTCCGACGCGATCGCCGGCTTCCCGGAGGAACGCGGCTGGTCGACCGCCGACCTCTACGACCCGGATCCGGAGCACACCGGCAAGACGTACACCCGGGAGGGTGGTTTCCTCTACGACGCGCACCATTTCGACCCCGCGTTCTTCGGCATCGGCCCGCGGGAGGCGCGGGCGATGGACCCGCAGCACCGGCTTCTGATGGAGACCGCCTGGGAAACCTTCGAGCACGCGGGCATCGTGCCGGCGGACCTGCGCCGCCGGCCGGTGGGCGTCTACACCGGCGTGATGTACGACGACTACGGCGTCCGGGTCATGCACGACGTTCCGCCCGACCTGGAGGGCCTGCTCGGCACCGGCAGCGCCAGCAGCCTCGCCTCCGGCCGGCTCGCCTACACGTTCGGGCTGGAGGGACCGGCGGTCACCCTCGACACCGCCTGTTCGTCGTCGCTCGTCGCCGTTCACCTCGCCGGGCAGGCGTTGCGGAACGGCGAGTGCGAGCTGGCCCTCGCCGGCGGCGTCACCGTGATGCACACGCCCGGTGTGTTCATCGAGTTCAGCCGGCAGCGGGGAGTCGCCCCGGACGGGCGGTGCAAGTCGTTCGCCGCCGGCGCCGACGGCACCGGCTGGTCCGAAGGCTGCGGCCTGCTGCTGCTGGAACGGCTCAGCGACGCCCAGGCCAACGGCCACCGGGTGCTCGCCGTCATCCGCGGGTCGGCCACCAACCAGGACGGCGCGAGCAACGGCATCACCGCGCCGAACGGCCCGTCGCAGGAACGCCTGATCCGCCAGGCCCTGGCCAACGCCCTGCTCACCGTCGACGACATCGACGCGGTGGAGGCCCACGGCACCGGCACCGTGCTCGGTGACCCGATCGAGGCCCAGGCTCTGCTGGCCACCTACGGGCAACGCCAGGACCGGGACCGGCCGCTGTGGCTGGGCTCGATCAAGTCGAACATCGGGCACACCCAGGCCGCCGCCGGGGTGGCCGGGATCATCAAGATGATCCAGGCCATGCGGTACGGGGAGCTTCCGCGCTCGCTGCACGCGACCGCGCCCAGCCCGCACGTGGACTGGGACAGCGGAGCGGTCCGCCTGCTCGCCGAGTCGCGGCCGTGGCCGGACACCGGCCGGGTCCGCCGGGCCGCGGTCTCGTCGTTCGGCATCAGCGGGACCAACGCCCACGTGATCCTCGAACAGGCGTCGCCCGCCGAACCGCCGGCCGGCGACGAGCCCGGCGGGCCGTACGTGTGGCTCCTGTCCGGCCGCACCGACGCGGCCCTCGAAGCACAGGCGGACCGGCTGCGCGCCGGCCTGCCCGCCGCCGGCCCGGCGACGGTCGCGCACGCGCTGGCCACGACCCGGACCCACTTCCCGCACCGGGCCGCGGTGATCGCCGACGACCGGGACCGGCTCGCCCGCGGGCTGGCCGCGCTCGCCGTCGGCACCGAGTCGCGCGACGTGGTACGCGGCGTGGCCGGTACGGGCGGCAAGCTGGTCTTCCTCTTCACCGGGCAGGGCGCCCAGCGGGCCGGCGCCGGGCGGGGCCTCTACGACTCGTATCCCGTCTTCCGGGCCGCTCTGGACGAGGCGGCGGACCACCTGGACCCGTACCTCGACCGCCCGCTGCGGGCCGTGATGTTCGCCGACGCGGCCCGGCTCGACGAGACGCTCTACACCCAGACCGCGCTGTTCGCGCTGGAGACGGCGCTGTTCCGGCTGCTCGAGTCGTGGGGTGTCCGGCCCGACGCGGTGGCCGGTCACTCGGTCGGTGAGATCGCCGCCGCGCACGCCGCCGGGGTGCTGACCCTCGCCGACGCGGCCCGCCTCGTCGCCGCCCGGGCCCGGTTGATGCAGGCCGCGCCGGCGGGCGGCGTCATGACGGCCGTCGAGGCGACCGAGGACGAGGTGCTCGCCGAGCTCATCGACGGCGTCTCGATCGCGGCGGTCAACGCCCCGATGCGTACCGTCGTCTCCGGCGACGCCGACCGGGTCGCCGCGCTGGCGGAGAGGTTCGCCCGTCGCGGGCGGCGTACCAAGCGGCTCACGGTCAGCCACGCGTTCCACTCGCACCACATGGACCCGGTCCTGGACGAGTTCCACGCGGCCGTCGCCGACCTCACGTTCGCCGCGCCGGCGGTTCCGGTCGTCACCGGGCTCACCGGCGACGTCGCCACCGCCGAGCAGCTGCACGATCCCGGCCACTGGGTCCGGCAGATCCGGGAACCGGTCCGGTTCGGCGCGGCGTTGTCCACGCTGGACCAGCTCGGCGCCACCGCGTACCTCGAACTCGGCCCCGGCCCGGTGCTGCTCGGCTTCGTCCGCGAGGCGCTCGGCCGGAGCGCCGCCGCCGGGCCGCTGCTGCACGCCGACCGGCCGGAGCCGCACACCGCGCTCGCCGCGGCCGCGCTGGCGCACACCGACGGGCACGCCGTGGACTGGGCGACGGTCCTCGGCCCGAAGCCGGCCGCCGCCGTGGAGCTTCCGTTCTATCCGTTCCAGCGCCGGCCCTTCTGGCTCGACGCCGCCGGGCCGTCGGGCGCCGGGGCGGCGCACGACGACTTCTGGCCGGCCGTCGAACGCGCGGACACCGCCCGCCTCGAGGCGTTGCTGTCCCTCAGCGAGGACGAACGCACGGGCCTGCGGGCGCTGCTCCCGGCGCTCGGCGACCTGCGCCGGCGGATCGCCGGGCGGCACACCCACGCGTGGAGCCCGGTGCCGGCGCCATCTGTCGCGGGCGGGTTGGCAGGTGGCTGGATCGTCCGCGACGAGGTGCTCGCCGACGTCCTACGCAACGCGGGAGCCGAGGTGACAGTCACCCCGGCCGGACCCGCCGAGCCGTTCGACATCTCCGGGCCTGGCGGTCGGTGGGTGCTGGCCCGGGGCTCGCGTGCCGAGGCCGCCACCGCCTGGGGCGTGGCCCGGGAGCACGGTTACCGCCTCCTCGACCTGCCGGCCGAACTCGACGACGTGGTGCGGCGGCAGCTCGTCGCGGTCCTCGCCGGCGCCGTCGACGAACCGACTGTGGCGTTGCGGCACACCGGGTTGTCGGTCCGGCGGCTCGTCGCCGCCCCCTCCCCCGCTCGGGGCGGCTGGACGCCGACCGGGACCGTGTTGCTGACCGGGGCGGACACCGCGCTCGGCGGACACGCGGCCCGGTGGCTCGCCGCCAACGGCGCGCCGAAGCTGATCCTGGTCAACGCCGGGCACACCGACGACCGCGCCGAGCTGACCGCGCTCGGGGCCAAGGTGACCGTCGTGGCCTGCGACCTCGCCGACCGGGCGGCGGTGGCCGACCTGCTGGCCGACGAGCCGGTCGACGCCGTGGTGCACCTCGCGGCACCCGGCGGCGCCGCGGCGGTCGGTCACCTCGACGAGCTGACCCGCGGGCTCGGGCTGTCGGCGTTCGTCCTGTTCGCCCCGCCGGACGACGCCGGCACCACCAGGTACTGCGAGCTGACCGCCCTCGACCGGGTGGCCGCCGGTGAACGGGGACTCGTGGTGCAGCCGGGGCCCCGCCCGCTCCCGGACCGGGCCGTCGCCGGCAGCCTGAGCTGGGCCGCGTCGGCACCCGCCACGGTCGTGCTCACCGACGCCGTCCCGGCCGGCGACGCCGCGCCCACCGACCGGGCCGACGAGGTTCCGCTCGCCGACCGGCTCGCGGCCACCGCCCCGGAGGAACGCCTCGGACTGCTGATCGACTACATCCGGGCGCAGGTCGCCGGCGCGCTCGGCCTCGACGAGGCGGACACGATCGGCCCGGACGACAACCTGCTCGACATGGGACTGTCGTCGATCACGGCGATGGAACTCACCGCCCGGATCCACGAGGCCGGGGTGGCGTTGAGCCCGTCGCTCATCTACGACAGCCCGACCCCGGCCGAGCTGGCCGCGCACCTGCTCGACGAGCTGGCGGTCCCGGCGGGGCACCAATGAGCGGCCTGCCCCGGCCGCGCCGGCACACCCTCTACTTCCTCGACCAGATCCGCGAGATCGCACCGGTGTTCCTGGACACCGAGATCGACATGAGCGCCGTGCTGGCCCACCGACGCACGACGAAACACTCCATCGTCACGTACGTGTTGTGGTCCGCGGCCCGGGTGCTCGCCGCGCACCCCGACGCCAACGTCGCGCTCCGCGGCCGGCGGATGGCCCGCTACCACACCGTCGGCGGCAAGTTCACCCTCGACAAGACGATGTCGGGCCACCGGGTCGTGCTCTCGGCCGTGCTGCCGGGCCTCGAGCGGGCCAGCCTCGCCGACATCCAGCGGCAGGTCGAACGGTTCCGCGACGGCGACCCCGACACGATGCCGGAGTTCGCGGCCGTCCGCCGGTTGCACCGGGTCCCGATGCCGCTCGGCGCCCTGCTCTACCGGCTGGCCGTCCGGCCGCTGCGGCAACGCCCCGGTCGCATGGGCACGTTCGCGGTGACCTCGCTGGGGCACCGTCCGGTCGACGGCTTCTACTCGGTCGGCGGCGCCACCCTGACCATCGGCCTGGGCCGCAGCGTCGACCGCCCGGTGGTACGCCACGGCGAGATCGTCGTCGCGCCCGTCATGCGGCTGTCCCTGACCTTCGACCACCGGGCCATCGACGGCGCCGAGGCGGCCGACATCCTGGCCGACCTCAAGCAGTCCCTGGAGGAGTTTCCAGCCGACCATGAATGACCTGGACGAACTCAAGCGGTACATCGTCGCCCACGCGCGCGGGCAGGGCATCGACCGGCTCGCCGAGAAGCTCGCCGCCATCGAGGACGACGGCGACGGCCCGGGCTCGTGGGTCGCGCAGTGGTCGACCGCGGCGGCGGACCTCGAACGGCGCGGCGAGTGGCTGCCGGCGAGCCGCCACCACATCATGGCCCGTTTCCCGTATCCCGACCGGCCCGGCCGGAGACGTGCGGCGGAGCGGGCGACGGCCACCTTCGAACGGTGGCGGGCCGGGCGCGACCTGCACCCGCTCGACTTCACCCACCGGGGCCACCCGGTGCGGTGCTGGCAGTCCGGCCTGTCCCCGACCCGGCCGCGCCCGCTCGTCGTGATCATGGGTGGCCACCTGACCGTCAAGGAGCAGTGGGCGCCTCGCCTGGGCGTCTTCCGCCGGCTCGGCCTGGCCGCCGTGGTCGCCGACATCCCGGGCATCGGCGGCAACACCGTGCCCTACGACGCCGACGCCCACCTCTTCCTGTCCAGCCTCCTGGACGCGGTGGGCGACCGCGCCGACGTGCGGCAGACGTACGCGATCACGCTCAGCTTCAGCGGCCATCTCGCGCTGCGTTGCGCCCTGCGGGAGCCGCGGTTGCGGGGCATCGTCACCGCGGGCGCGCCGATCCGGGCGTTCTTCACCGACCCGGCGTGGCAGGCCCGGCTGCCCCGGGTCACCACCGACACCCTGAGCCACCTCACCGGCACCACCCTCGACCGGCTGGGCGACTGGGCCATCAGCGCGGATCAACTGGCCGCGCTCCGCATCCCGGTCGCCGCCGTCGCCAGCACCCGCGACGAAATCATCCCGCGCGACGACCTGCTGATGCTGCGGGACAACGTCCGCGACTTCCGGGTGCTCACCCACGACGACGTGCACGGCGCGCCGAAGCACACGCTGGAGAGCATGGCGTGGACGGCCCTGTCCATCCAGCGCATGCGCGGGCGCCCCACGCTGCCCCTGCGCCTCCTGGTCCGCGCGGCCCGGCTGCGCGCCGCCCGCTGACGGCGGGACCGTCCGATACGCGGAGACGCGGGGCGCCGGCCGGCGCCCCGCGTCTCCGCTGTGCGGGGTCAGGAGCTGGTGGGCGCGCCGAACCAGGTGGCGAGCGCGGCGGCGAGGCCGTCCGGGTCGGTCCCGTCGGTGGCCCAGGCGATCCGGCCGTCCGGGCGGGCCAGCAGCGCCACCGCCGCGATGTCGGCGGACGGCTCCGCGGTGACCAGGTCGACCCGGTCGGCCCAACCGTCGACGTCGAGCCGGACGGACGGGTCGAACCGCAGGGCCAGGCCGCGCCCGGCCGGCAGCGGCACGCCCGGCACCCGGAGTCCGACGAGCGGGTGGTCGCACCCGGTGGCGGGATGGCGCACGTTGAGGCCGCCGGCCGTCCGCACCAGGTACTCGTTCACCGCGTCGAACTCGATCAGCTCGTTCATCACCGCCCGCAGCGGCGCCACCCGGTCGGCCGGGTAGAGCAACGCCAGTTGCGCGGCGGTGGTGAGGCAGGTCCGCGCCCCGGCCGGGTGCCGCTCATCGTGGTAGCTGTCGAGCAGTCCGCCCGGGGCCCAGCCGGCCAACTCCGCGGCCAGCTTCCAGCCCAGGTTGACGGCGTCCTCCAGGTTGGTGCTCAGCGCCTGGCCACCGAGCGGGAAGTGGACGTGGGCGGCCTCGCCGGCGACGAGGACACGCCCGACGCGGTACCGGTCGGCCTGCCGGGTCTCGCAGTTCCACCGGCCCAGCCAGCGCGGCGTGCCGACGTCGATGTCCTGCCCGATCAGCCGGGACACGGCGGCGCGCAGCTCACCGGCGTCCGGAGGCGCGGACGGGTCCGCCGGCCGGCGACCGAACTCACCTGTCGCCACCCGCAGCAGGCCCACGCCGCTGGGCGCGACGGAGAACAGCCCGCTGTTGAACTCGTTGGCGCCCAACTGCTGGTACAACGGATGGCCGTTGGGCACCTCGACGTCGCCGGCGATGCCGTCGAACGCCACCTCGGAGCCCTCGAACGTGATCCCGGCGGCGCCCCGGACGACGCTGTCGGCGCCGTCGCACCCGACCAGGTAGGCGGCGGTGACCACACCGGCGGAGGTGTCCACGGCCACGCCGTCGGCGTCCTGCCGCACACCGCGTACCGTCACCCCGCGCCGGATCTCCACGCCGAGCTTCTCGGCGTGCGCGAGCAGGTGTTCCTCCAGCTTGGCCTGCGGCAGCAGATAGGTGTACGTCTGCCGGCCGGGCAGCCGGCCGGGATCCAGCCACAACTGGGCGAAGTGGGCGCGCGGCCAGGGCAGGCCGTCGGCGCCGATCCGCTCCATCAGGCCGCGCTCCGCGAGCAGGTCCACCACGCCGGCGTTGATGGCCATGCCCATCGCGGCCAGCCGGGGCTCCGGGTCGCGCTCCAGCACCACCACCGGCACGCCGGCCTGCGCGAGCTCGGCGGCGAGCAGCAGGCCGGTCGGACCGGCGCCGGCGATGACGACGGCAGCGTCCATGGTTTTCTCCTCCGGAGGTCGGGATCGGGTCGGGTCGTGGCGCGCCGGCGGGGCCGCCGGAACACGCGACCGCGCCGGCTCGGAGGCGGCACGACACCTGCCGTACCGGTGTCGATCGTCCGGGGCGCCGCTTAAGCCGCGCTAACCTGGCCGCGCTTGCGCCCCCGGGTCGCCTCCCGGCCGAGCCGGAGGAGCAGGTCGCCGCGGCTGTTCACCCGGAGCTTGCGGTAGACCCGGGTCAGGTGCTGCTCCACGGTGCTGACCGTGACGAACAGCCGCGCGGCGATCGCGCGGTTGGTGTGCCCGTCGGCGGCCAACGTGGCCACCCGGCGCTCGGCCTCGGTGAGCCCTTCCAGCATGGTGGCGACGTCCGGCCCGGGCTCGGCCGCGTCGGCCGCGGGCGGCTGCTCGTCGGCCGGGCCGCAACGTGGCCGGGGCGTGGCGTCACGCCGGTCCGGCGCGCCCGCCGACTCCGGCCACCGCGGTCGGGCCGCGTGCGGGCCGCCCACACCGTGCGAGCCGGCAGCGGTGGCGGCGGCGTGCCCGCCGGTCGACACGTCTGCCCCGGAGCGCAGCAGGGCGACCGCCTGCCGCAGCAGCGGCAGGCGGTCGGCCGGTTCGCTCGCCGTGGCCAGCGCCCACAGCGCGGCGCCGCGCTCCCGGGCGTTGTGCTCCGGCAACCGGTCCAGCTGCTCCAGGGCCAGTTCACGGCACCGTTCCGGCCGGCCGAGGGCGAGCTGCGCCCGGGCCAACTCGGTACGCCACGGCACCAGCTCGGGCTGGTCGATGTCCCAGGCGGCCGTCAACCGGCCGCACGCCTGCAGGTCGACGAGGGCCG
Organism: Micromonospora sp. WMMD975; assembly: GCF_029581215.1. Classification (NCBI taxonomy): domain Bacteria; kingdom Bacillati; phylum Actinomycetota; class Actinomycetes; order Micromonosporales; family Micromonosporaceae; genus Micromonospora; species Micromonospora sp. WMMD975. Next base: position 1,729,494 of record NZ_CP120739.1, on the reverse strand, counting down.
CGCGGACACATCCGGTACGGAGGTGGTGACGGCCCCGGGCGTGCAGGTACTTCAGGCCGAACGGGGTGTCGAACATGGCCGCGGGCACTGCCACGGCCAGGTGTGCCGTGGCCTCGTCGTCACGCTCGCCCGCGGTGGCCGCCAGGACCAGGTTGGACAGCGGGCCGCCCACGGCGATGCCCCAGCCGGCGGCGGGGAGCAGATCGAGACCCCGGCCGGCGTGCCCGACCGTGGCGGCCAGGTCACCGCGGCGCAGCGCGCCCTCGGCGGCCATGGCCGACAGGAGGGCCTGTGCCGTCGGTGGGCGCCGCCCGGTGCCCGGATGCAGCGGCGGGTAGTCGTTCGTGCCCGGGTCACCGAGCCGGTCGGTCAGGACGCTCGCGAGCATCACGACCGAGATCGGTCCCAGCGCCTCGTGGTCCAGCCGGGTGTTCCGGACGACCTGTTCGGTGGCGGCCACGACCTCGGCGTGCGTGCTGCGGGCGGCGAGCGCGGTAAGCGCGGCGGCGGCGGGCAGCGGGCCACCGGACGCCGGCAGAATTCCGCGCGCGGCGAGCTCCCGCCGGGGCCGGTCGACGCGCTGCGCGTGGCCGGGGAACAGGTAGGTCAGCAGCAGCAGCGGTGCGCCCAGAGCCGCCGCGCTCTCGTCGTCGAGCGGCCCGGCCGAGGTCAACGCGTTGACCACCGCGACCGCGTCATCGATCAGGCCGTGCCAGAGCAGGTACGGGACCAGGGCCGCGGCCTGGCGCCGGACCAACTGCCCGTGGCGGACCGCGGCGAGCAGCTCCGGCAGGCGCCGGGCCGCGTCGGCCGGGTTGAACTGCCACTCGGCGCGGGTGAGCGCGAGCGTCGCCTCGGCACGCCGCCGCGCGTCGGGCTCCGACGCGCCGGCCGAGTCGAGGAACGACACCGCCTCCTTCACCCGCCCCTCGGCCAGCGCCTGGCTCGCGGCGTCGCGCAGGGTCGGCGCGACCCAGGCGCCCTCGACTCCGTCCGCGCCGAGCAGGTGCCGCGCGACGACGACCGGCGACTCGCCGGTCGCGTGCCCGAGAACGGCGAGCCGGCGGTGCAGTTCGACCCGTTCCTGAGCCGGTGCGCCGGCGAGGACGGACATCCGGATCCGGGGGTCGCGGAAGGTGTCGCCGGTCAACAGGCCGACCCGGCGCAGCGCCAGCAGTCCCCAGTTGACCATCTCCTCGCTGAGGTCCAGCAGCCGGGCCAGCACCGGCGCGTCGGCCGGGCCGCCGGTGACGGCGAGAGCGTGGGCGATCGGCCGGGCCGGCGGCGGGCTGCGGAACAGGCAGGCGCGGACGGCCTCGATGAACGCCTCGCCGATGGCCGGGCGAGCGACCGGATACGGCCCTTCTGCACGCCGCGTCATGTCCTCGACCAGGGCCGCGGCCAGCCGCGGGTTGCCACCGGTGAAGGCGTGCAGGTGTCCGTCCAGGCCGGGCTCGACCGTCGCCGGCAGCCGCTGCGCCAGGCGGGCCACGCCGGCCCGGGTCAGCGGGGGCAACGCGATCGGCATCGAGCCGTGCAGCAGCTCCACGTACTGCGCCGGGTGGACGGGTGACAGCTGCGGAAGCTCGGTCAGCACCATGAGCAGGGGCGTGGTCCGGACCCGTCGGCTCAGGTAGGACAGGAACTGCATGGAGTACGCGTCGGCGTGGTGGACGTCGTCGACGCACAGCACGATCGGCCGTTGCTCGGCGCGGCGCAGAAACGCCATGCACAGGCCGTGCAGCATGCGCGCCGGGGCCTGCGGGCACGAGGCGCCGTGCGCCGAGGGCTCCCATTCCGTCGACATCGCCGCGTCGAGCAGCCCGCCGACGCTCGGTCCCGGTGCGTCGCTCCGGCCCAGGCCGGCGGCTTCGGCGAGTTGCCCGACGACGCCGAGCGGCAACGACTGCTCGGCGCGGGCCGCGATCGCGGTCGCCACGTCGGCGCCCGCCTCGCCGGCCAGCTGGCGCACCCGGTCCAGCAGGACGCTCTTGCCGTTACCGGACGCGCCGCCGAGCACGACCGTCCGTCCGCTGCCCGCCACGGCGCCGGACAACAACCCGCGCAGCGTGCGCAACTGGTCCTCACGCTCGATCAGATCTCCGGCCGGCCGATGCATTGATGCCTCCCGTAGCGCCGACCCGTGGCTCGGCGCGCAGGCGCGGCGCCATCCGGGACACCCGCCCGGCCGAACCTCGGGTCAACATGCAAGATTATCAATATGTGATCGACGTTCCGCACGTCCGGCGCCCGACCGGGAGGCCGGGCGCCGGACGTGGCATCAAGCCATCGTCGCGGGCCGCGAGGCCGGATCCTCCTCGTCGGTGCGCAGGACGCGTGGCAGCAGCAGCGCCGGAACGAGGGCGGCCACGGTGAACGCCACGGTCCACCAGAACGTGTAGCCGTACGCGCCGGCGACCTGGTCGAGCGTCGGGTGCCCACCGGCTCCGGTGTAGGCGTCGGTGACCCGGCGCTGGAGGATCACGGCGACGATGGCCACGCCGAAGGAGCCGCCGAGCTGCTGGAAGATGCGCAGGGCGCTGCTCGCCCGGGTGAAGGCGTGGTGTGCCAGCCCGCTGTAGGCGGCGGCCATGCAGGGCACCAGGATCGCGCCCAGCCCGGCGCCACGTACGACCAGGGCGGCGCCCAGCACAAGCTGGTTGACCTCCCCCTTGGCCAGGGCGAACGGGATCGTGCCCACGGCGGCGAGCACCAGCCCCGTCACCGCGATCCAGCGCGGGCCGATCTTGTCGGTGAGCGGCCCGGCGAGCAGGAGCGCGACGGCGAGACCGAGACCCTGCGGCGCGAGCAGCAGGCCGGCCCGGACCGCGCTGTCGCCGTGGACCTGCTGGTAGAGCAGCGACAGCAGGAAGATCGCCCCGAACATGGCCATGCCGAAGACCAGCAGCACACCCGACGAGGCGGCGAAGTTGCGCGACCGGAGCAGCCGCAGGTCGATGATCGGCTCCCCCGCGGTCCACAGCGAGTGCCACGCGAAGGCGGCCAGCAGCAGGACGCCGGCGATCAGCGGGACGAGGACCTCCCGCGCGGTGAAGCTGCCGTGCTGGCCGGCCTCGGACAGGCCGTAGACGAGCGCCGCGCAGCCCGGCGAGAGCAGCAGCAGCCCGAGCTTGTCGAGCCCCTTACGCTCGGCCGAGGCGGTGCTGCCCGCCGGCATCAGCCGCCAGGACAGCGCCAGCGCGGCCAGGCAGATCGGCACGTTCACGTAGAAGATCCAGCGCCAGGAGAGGTGGTCGACGAGCACGCCGCCGAGGACCGGGCCGAGGACCGGGCCGAGCATCGCCGGCACCCCGATCGCGCTCATCATGCGGCCGAGCCGCTGCGGCCCGGCGGCGGCGGCGAGAATCGCCTGCGCCAACGGGAGGATCATCCCACCGCCGAGGCCCTGGATCACCCGGAAGACGATGAGGCTCTCGGCCGACCACGCGACGCCGCAGAGGACGGAGCCGACGAGGAACGAGGAGAGCGAGAACGCCCAGGTGGCCCGCGCGCCGAACCGGTCGACCGCCCAGCCGGTGAGCGGAATGACGATGGCCATCGCCAGCAGGTAGCCGGTGCTCACCCACTGGATCGTGCTGACCGTGGCGTCGAAGCGCTCGCTCAGCCGGTCGATCGCGACGTTCACCATGGTCGAGTCGAGCTGCACCATGATCGCGCCGAGCATGATCACACCGGCGAGCTTGAGCAGCTCCGGTGTGATGCGGGCGCCGTCGCCGGAATCGGTGGCCGCGCCGTCGGACGCGGAAATGTCGGATCGTGCCGGAACAGTCATCTGCGACTCCGATTGATAGCGGACCGGCAACGGAAACCGGTACGGCGCATCGCCATGCGATACACCGTATCAGAAGCCGATAGGCTGTATGCTGACCGCATGTCACCGAAGCCGTCCGATTCTGGGGTTGACCAACAGCCCGCCGATCCGCCCGCCGCTCGCCGCGCCGACGCCGCGCCGGTGAGCGGCTCGGTCTGGACGCGCCCACCACGGCCCGCGCGGCGGCGACTGTCCCTGGAGACGATCGTGCGCACGGCCATCGACCTGGCCGACGCGCACGGGCTCGACGCCATCACGATCCGCCGGGTCGCCGCCGAGCTCAACGCCCGACCGATGAGCCTCTATTCGTTCATGGACCGCAAGGACGACCTGATCGAGCTCATGGTCGACGAGATCCTCGGCGAGATGGTCCTCGACCAGCTCCCGGAGGACTGGCTGGCGGCGCTGCACGCCATCGCCGCGCAGACCCGGGCGGTCGGCCACCGGCACCCGTGGCTGATCGCCGCGATCATGCAGCGTCCGGCACTGGGGCCCAACGCGGTGCGGCACGCCGACCAGTCGATGACGGCCATCGCGGGGCTCGGCCTCGAGCGCGAGCAGGCACACACCCTCCTGATCGCCATCGACGCGTTCACCATGGGCTTCGGCGGCCTCGAACTGGCCGGCCACTCCATGCGGCAACGCGACGGCCTCTCCGAGTCCGAGTGGGCCGACTCGACCGGTGCGTACCTGAACGGCCTGTCCCGGGCCGGCCGCGCGCCATACCTGGCGCAGCTCGCCGAGCGGCCCGCCGACGACGCCTTCACCGCCAGCCTGAACTGGTTGCTGTCCGGGTTCGCCGCCAGCCTCGGCGCGACGGCCGGCGAGGCACACCCCCTAGGTTCGACGCCCACGAACCCCTGACTTTTCTTAGGGGGCGCAACCGACATTCCGGGCTGGTTCCGGCGCGAGGAGGCACGGTTGAATGGCTCCGTGATCGAAGTGCTGCACCTGACGAAGCGCTACCGGCGCACCACCGCGATCTCGGATCTCACCTTCCGCGTCGGTCCCGGCCTGGTCACCGGTTTCCTCGGCCCCAACGGCGCCGGCAAGACCACCACCATGCGGCTGATCCTCGGGCTGGGTCGGCCCACCGCCGGCACCGCGACCGTCGACGGTCGCGCCTACGCCGAACTGCCGCGCCCACTGACCACGCTCGGCACCCTGCTGGACGCGCAGGCGGTCAACCCGCGTCGGGACGGCTTCCACCACCTGCTCGCGCTGGCCCAGAGCAACGGGATCGGCGCACGCCGGGTCCGCGAGACGCTCGACCTGGTCGGCCTGGCCGAGGTGGCCCACCGACCGACAGGCGGCTGGTCGCTCGGCATGAAACAGCGTCTCGGCATCGCCGCCGCCCTGCTCGGGGACCCGGCCGGAGTGATGCTCGACGAACCGCTCAACGGGCTCGACCCGGAGGGCATCGTCTGGCTTCGTGGGCTGCTGCGCCGGCTGGCCGACGAAGGCCGGGTGGTGCTGCTCTCCAGCCATCTCATGAGCGAGATGGCGCTGATCGCCGACCACCTCGTGGTGATCGGCAGGGGACGGCTGATCGCCGACTCCCCGACCACCACCCTCCTGCGCGACCGCGTACCCGCTTCGATGCTCGTGCGGGCCGAAGGCGCGGACGCCTTCGCCGAGCTGTTGCGCGGCGCGGGCGCCTCGGTCGACGTCGAGCCGGACGGCGCGCTCCGGGTCCACGGTCTGGACGGCACGGGGGTCGGCCGCCTGGCCGCCCGGCACCGGGTGGTGGTCACCGAGCTGACCCCGGTCCAGCCCTCGCTGGAGAACGCCTTCATCGACCTCACCCGGGACAGCGTGGAGTACGCCGCCCCGCCATCCGCCATGATCGAGGACGGAGCCCGATGAGCCTGACCGGAGTCCTCGCCGGGGAGTGGACCAAGGTGCGCAGCCTGCGCTCGATGGCCTACGGCGCGCTGCTGGCGCTGGCCATGGGCGCCGGTTTCGGGATGCTCACCAGCTATGCGGCCGGCCGCGACTACGCCCGCTCGTCGGCGGAGGCCCGGGCGTCCTTCGACCCGGCCGCGTCCAGCCTGCGCGTCTACCTGTCGATCCAGTTGGTCCTCGGCATCCTGGGCGTGCTGACCATCACCAGTGAGTACGCGAGCGGCACGATCCGGGCCAGCCTCGGCGCCGTTCCGCGCCGGAGCCGCCTGCTCGCCGCGAAGGTGGCCGTCTTCACCGCCGGCGCGCTTGTCCTGGGCCAGCTCGTCGCGCTCCTGGCGTTCCTGGTGGGGCAACCGGTGATGGCCGCGCAGGGCGCTCCGTCGACGACGCTCGGCGCGCCCGGGGTGTTGCTCGCGGTGGTCGGGGCGGGGCTGGTGATGACCGCGGTCGGGGTGCTCGGCGTCGCGCTCGGCGTGCTGACCCGCAGCACCGCGGCCGGGCTGATCACGGTCGCGGTGCTGACGGTGCTGGTGCCGTCGTTCATCCCGGCGCTGCCCGAGCCGCTGTCGTCAGTGCTCGGTCGCTACTGGCCGACCACGGCGGCGGCCCAGCTGACCAAGGTGGTGCCGGACGCCGGCGCGCTCGACGGCTGGGCCGGTCTCGGTCTGCTGGCAGCGCTGGTGTCCGCCGCGCTGGCCGCCGCCTTCGTCGTCTTCGGGCGGCGCGACGTCTGACGCGCCGCCCACCCGCGTGGCAGGCGGCGCGTCAGGTGTCAGACCCGCTTGCCCTCAAGGTTGAACCCGCCGATGAGGCCGGCGGTGACCTTCCCGGTCATGGTGTCGCCGTCCACCGTCACGTTGAACGTCAGCGTGACCTTGACCAGGGCCATCTCCATCTTCCAGGTGGCCGTGTCGCCGTCGGCGTGGCCGTCGAAGATCTCGGACTGCTGGTTCATCGTCTTGTTGGTCAGGGTGCCGGTGACGTCATCGCCGTCGACGTGCAGGACGACCTCGCCCTCCTGCTTGCCCATCGGGCTGTCGATGATCAGCTGCCAGGTTCCCGCGACGCTCATCAGACCTCCATCATTCGGGTAAGGACACGCTCACCGTAGGGACGCCCCTCGCCGGCCAGCACCCCTAGCCCGCCCCTAAGTCGTCCGTCCCCTATGCCACGTCGGCGCTCCGGCGTCCGGACCCGGCCGGGTTAGCGGCGCTTAAGCGCCGCCACACACGATCGGCATCGGTACGGCGGGTGCCGTACCGCCTCCGAGCCGGCTCCGTCTCACGCAGGGCCGGCCAACCCTGCTAAGGAGACTGACGCTCATGCGCAAGCCACGGCCGAAGCGGCTCACCGCCCTGCTGTCCGCGATCGTTCTCGGCGGCGCCACCACCGTCGTCCTGGGCGGCTCCGTGGCGTCCGCGGTCCCGGCCCGGCACGGCAAGAAGCGATGCTCGGTGACCTCCGGCCTCACCGACCGTTCCCAGTTGACCAAGCACGACGGCCGCGCCCCGGGCACCACCGACGGCGACAGCGTCGTCTACCACGACGACGTCTACAACAAGGCCGGTGACGTCGTCTTCACCGGCGAGGGCACCGTGCTGGTCTACACCAACCCCAGGAGCGGCGCGCTCTGGGAGTTTCTCGCCATCACCATCCAGATGCCCAGCGGCGGCACGTACTTCGGCACCACGACGTTCGCGATCGAGGACGCGGTCGCCGGTAATCCGCAGACCATCCCGGTGGTCGGCACGGCCGGCGACACGGTCGGCAAGGTCGGCGCGGTGAAGTGGAGCCTGGTCGGCTACGAGGGCCCGAACCTGTCCATCTTCGACGTGACGGCGACCTTCTGCGGCTGACCGCCACGGCGGCGGCACGGGCACGTCCTCCCTGGCGGGGCACCTTGAGGTGCCCCGCCAGGCGCGTGCGGGGCTCCGCCCGTCGCGCGGCCGGGCCGCCTTGGGCGCGCTTTAGGCGGCTGCAAGGCCGGGGCAAGCGTCGTCACCGAGGCTGGCCGCACCGGTGGGCAGATGCCCGGGAGGCCGGCCACCATGCGAAGGAGACTGACGCTCATGCGCAAGCCAAGGCCGAAGCGGCTCACCGCCCTGCTGTCCGCGATCGTTCTCGGCGGCGCCACCACCGCCGTCCTGGGCGGCTCCGTGGCGTCCGCGGTCCCGGCCGCACACCTCCGCCCGTGCGCGGTGACCGCCGACCTCACCGACCAGTCCCACCTGACCAAGCACGACGGCCGCGCGCCGGGCACCACCGACGGCGACACCGTCGTCTACCACGACGACGTCTACAACGCGGCGGGCGAGCTGGTCGTCACCGGCGAGGGCACCGCGCTGGTCTACACCAACCCCGTCGACGGCACGCTCTGGGAGTGGCTCGCGGTGACCGTGCAGATGCCCAGCGGCGGCACGCTCTTCGGCACCGTGCCGATCTCGATCGCGGACGCGGTCGCCGGGAAGCCGCAGACCATTCCGCTGATCGGCACCGCCGGCGACATGCTCGGCAAGACCGGTTCCTGGAAGTTCAGCCTGCGCGGCTACACCAACGTGAACCTCTCCATCTTCGACGTGACGCTGACCATCTGCGGGTGACCCGCGCACGCACCGCACCGCCTCCACCCACCGCCCTCCGTGGATACCTGGTGCCCACACCGATCGGGCGACGCTGACGACAAGAACAGGGAAGGTACCCATGGACCGAACCGCCGCCGAGTCGGCCTGCCCGAACTACGTGATGCGGATCCTCGACTCGCTGGCCAGCCGCCCGGACGAGGTCGTCGTGAAGTGGCGGGACCAGAGCATCACCGCCGGCGAGTTCGTGCGCTCGACGGTGGCCGCGACCCGCCGGATGCAGGAGTTGGGCATCGACCGCACCCACACGGTCGCCGCCCTGTCGGCATCGAACAGCCCGACCATCATCTACACCCGCTACGCGGCCCACCTCCTCGGTGCGCGCCTGGTGCACATCCTCTCGGTGAACGCGAACTCGGCGGCCGAGTCGCTGGCCGAGAGCCAGCAGGTCGACATCCTGAACGAGGTGAGCGCGACGCTGCTCGCCGTGGACGTCGAGAGTCTCGATGTCGCCCGCCGGCTGCGGGACGCCGTCAAGGGTCCACTCAAGCTCGCCACCTACGGCTCCGACGGCGCGCCGGTCGACGCCGACCTGTCCGCCGGCGACACGAACGACGACGGCCTGCCGGAGCCCCGGCCGATCGTCGAGGGCGACACCGCCACCATCATCTACACCAGTGGCACCACCGGAAAGCCGAAGGGCATCTGCCGCAGCTACGGCTCGTGGCACCGGGAGACCGTCGGCGCGATGAACCAGGTGAAGAGCATGAACCTGGGGCCGTCGGGCTACCTCGTCACGATCCCGCTCAGCAACGCCGGCATCTCGGTGGACTCGGTGCTGGCGCACGAAGGGGTCGTGCTCCTGCACGAGCAGTTCGACGCCGGCCGGGTGCTCGAGACCATCGAGCGCGAGCGCGTGGGCGGCACGTTCTGGGCCACCCAGCACCTGTACCAGATCCTCGACCACCCGCGCCTGAACGACGTCGACACGTCGAGCCTGCGCCTCGTCATGTACGGCGGCACCCCGATCTCGCCGGCCCGCATCGAGCGGGCCGTCGAGAGGTTCGGTCTCATCTTCGTCCAGTACTACGGCACGACGGAGAGCCGCCGGATCTCCGCGCTGACCCCCGCCGACCACCGGGACAAGAACCTCCTCGCCAGCGCCGGACGCCCGATCCCCACCGTCCAGGTGGTCATCCGCGATCCGGAGACGGGCGCCGACCTGGACGCGAACGTCCCCGGCGAGGTGTGCGTGCGTACCCCCGGGATGATGACGGAGTACTTCCTCGACCCGGTGCGGACGGAGAAGGCGCTGCGCGACGGCTGGTTCCACACCGGCGACATCGGATACTTCGACGACGCCGGCTACCTGTACCTCGTCGACCGCCTGTACCACGTCGTCAAGACCGACGGCATCAAGATCTACCCGGCGGAGATCGAGCGCGTGCTGTTGCTGCACCCCGCCGTCACCCGGGCGAGCGTCATCAAGGTCCGCGACGCCGACCTGCGTGACTCCATCTGCGCGTACGTGCAGCCACGCGCCGCACACGGCGACCTCACGTCCGAGGAGCTGGCCGAGTTCGTGGCCGAGAAGATGTCTCCCCTGCACGTTCCGGCGGTCATCGAACTGGTGTCGGATCTCGCGACGACGCAGTTCGGCAAGGCGGATGCGCAAGCCCTGCGCCAGATGCGCGGCGCGTGATCATCCGGCACAGCGGCTGTCGTCGCCACCTGGTCATACCTACCCACCGAGGCCGAGTAAGGGAGCCCGATACCCATGACACATCTCCTTGAGCTCATCTCCACCGAGATGGACGCGCTGTCGCACGGCCGTCGCGAATTCCTCGAGATATCGAGGATCGCGGGCAGGTTCCCCCGGGCCAACGCGCCCATGCTGCCCGCCGACAGCGCCGAGGTGAGCGTCTGGTGCAGCAACGACTACCTGGGCATGGGTCAGGCGCCGATCGTGCTCGACGCGGTGAAGAGCGCCGTGGACGAGAACGGGGCGGGCTCCGGGGGTTCGCGCAACATCAGCGGCACGAACGGGTACCACATCCAGTTGGAGGCCGAACTCGCCGCGCTGCACCGCAAGGACGGGGCCCTGCTGTTCAGCACCGGCTACACGGCCAACACCGGGGCCCTGGCGATCCTGGCCGGCCGCGTTCCCGGCACCGTCGTCTTCTCGGACGAGAAGAACCACGCGTCGATCATCGACGGCATCCGGCAGAGCCGCGCCGAGAAGCGGATCTTCCGACACAACGACGTCGACCACCTGGCCGAACTCCTCGCCTCGGTGGATCCGGACCGGCCGAAGATGATCGTCATGGAGTCGATCTACTCGATGGACGGTGACGTCGCGCCACTCGCCGACATCGCCGACCTCGCCCGTCGGCACCACGCCCTGACCTACCTCGACGAGGTCCACGCGGTCGGCATGTACGGCCCGCGCGGCGCCGGGATCGCCGCGCAGGAGGGCATCCAGGACCAGTTCGACGTCATCATGGGCACGCTCGCCAAGGGATTCGGCACGGTCGGCGGCTACGTCGCCGGACCGGAACCGTTGATCGAGGCGGTGCGCATGTTCTCGCCGTACTTCATCTTCACCACGTCGCTGCCGCCGGCCATGGCGGCCGGCGCCCTGGCGGCGGTGCGTCACCTGACCACGTCGGAGACGGAGCGGGAGATCCTGCACCACAACGCCGCGGTCACGCACCGGCTTTTGGACGAGCGCCGCATCCCCTACGTGTCGGCCATGTCGCACATCGTCTCGGTGTTCGTCGGTGACGAGGCCAACTGCCGGACGGCCTCCAGCATCCTGCTGCACCGCCACGGCATCTACGTGCAGCCGATCGACGCGCCGAGTGTCCGGCCGGGTCAGGCCGTGTTGCGGGCCACGCCGTCGGCGACGCACCACGAGGCGGAGATCCTCCGCTTCGCCGACGCCCTGGACGACATCTGGAACGAGCTGGGGCTGCCCCGCGCCAACGCGGGACATCTGGTGGCGGAGGCGACGGAGTGACGACGGACGAGGGTTCCGCCGCCCGGGTCGTGCGGGGCCACCGGCCGTGCTGACGATGTCGGTGGCCGCGATCCTCGCCGAGTCCGCCGCCCGCGGCCCCCGGCGCACCGCGCTCGTGACCGAGGACGAGGAGGTCTCCTACGGCGACCTCTGGCAGCGGGCGCTCCGGGCCGCCGGGACGCTGAAAGCGCGGGGGGTCCGCCCGGGCGACGCGGTCACGGTGATGCTGGAGAACACCCCGGACCTGCCGGTGGCGTGCTTCGCGATCTGGGCCGCCGGAGCGACTGTGGTGCCCGTCGCCACGTCGGCCCGGCCGGCGGAGGTCGAGTACACGTTGACCGACTCCGGCTCGGTGCTGCTGATCTGCGCGGCGGCGTTGATCGCCGAGGCGGGGCAGGCGGCACGTGCGGCGCGGGTGCCAGCGCTCACCGAGGTGGAGCTGGTCGGCACGGCGCCGCCGCTGAACACGTACGAGCCGCGCCGGCCGGACGACATCGCCATCATCCTCTACACGTCGGGGACCACCGGGCGGCCCAAGGGCGCGATGCTCACCCACCTCAACGTGACGATGAACATCATGGTCACCCGGGTGTCCCCGTTCGACGTGACGGCGGACGACGTCCTGCTCGGGGCCCTGCCGCTCTACCACTCGTTCGGCCTCATCTGCGGTCTGGGCACCTGCCTGCTGGCCGGCGCGTCGGTCGTGCTGATGCGACGGTTCGACGCGGCGCGGGCGCTGGACCTGATCGAGAAGCACGGGTGCACGCTGTTCATGGGCGTGCCGACGATGTTCACCACGATGCTGGCCGCCATGGCGCCCGGTGACGCCGGCCGGTATCGGCTGGACCGCGTGTTCAGCGGCGGCGCGCCGCTGCACGTCGCCACGCTCGAGGCCATCCGTGCCGCCTTCGGCTGCGAGGTGTACGAGGGCTACGGGCTCACCGAGGCGTCGCCCTGCGTCGCCTACAACCAGAAATGGTGGCCGACGAAGCCGGGCACGGTGGGCCGCCCGATCTGGGGCGTGGACGTGCGGGTGGCCGACGCCGACCGCGCCGACACCGTCGCGTTCGTGCCCGACGGCGAGGTGGGCGAGATCGTGGTGCGCGGGCACAACATCATGGCCGGCTATCTCAATCTGCCGGAGGCGACGGCCGGGACCGTCGTCGACGGCTGGCTGCGCACCGGAGACCTCGGTCGGTTCGACGAGGACGGCTATCTCACGATCGTCGACCGGAAGAAGGACGTGATCCTGCGGGGCGGCCACAACGTCTACCCGCGCGAGATCGAGGAGGTCCTCAGCCGGCACTCCGCGGTCCGGCAGGTCGCCGTGGTCGGGTTGCCGGACGACCGGCTCGGCGAGGAGGTGTGCGCCGCGGTGGTCGTCCGCGACGGTTTCTCGGCCGGACCGGAACTGGCGGCGGAGCTGGTCGCGCTGGCGCGGGACCGCCTCGCCGGGTACAAGTGTCCCCGGCGGGTCGAGTTCCTGCCGTCCTTCCCGCTCGGCGGGGGCGGCAAGGTGCTGAAGCGCGAGCTGGCGGTGCACCTGGCCTGACGCCGCCCGGCCGGTCGGATACCGGACATGGCGCTGCGCATTGTTGACCTACCCTGCGAGGCTGATCACTCGCCGACATCGGTTGCTCACGTGTTAGCCCGGTGACGCAGGGAGTTCTACAGTGGAGGTGCGGAAGCCTGGCCGGAAGGGACCGCGGATGCCGAACAGGACGGTGCGGAGCACCCCGGCGCTGATCGTGCTGCACGGCGTCGGGCTGGGCTTGGCGCTGCTCGTCACCGCCGTGGTCGCCGTGCGGTCCAGCGCCCCGGCCGGCAATCTCGGGGAACGCGCGGTCGGCGTCGCCATGGCCACCAGCACCACCGCCCGCGAGATCTACCAAGGGTTGGCCGACGCCGACGTGGCCGCCAGCGCCGTCTTCCTGCTCCCGCCGGACGAGACCCGGCGCAGCGCGCTGCGCACCGACTACGACACCGCGGTCCGCCGCGTCGAACGGCAACTCACCGACGCCACGGGCGAGGCGGTCAACGATCCGGACCGGCTGAACCGGCTGGCCGCGATCGGCTCCCGGCTGACCGTGTACCGGGGCGTGGTCTGCGCGGCCCTGGCCACCGCCGGCGGGGACGCCACCGGCGGCGCGGGCCCGGACACCTCGGCGGCCTGCCCGGCGACGCCGGCGACGGCCGGCGGTCCCGGTCCGGCCGGAGCGGCCCGGTCGGCCGCCGCCCGCGCGGTGCTCGCCTCGGCGTACGCCCGCGAGGCGTCCCACTACATGTCCACCGAGTTGCTCACCGAGGCCCAGCGGCTCTGGGACGACGACACGCGCCGGCTGCTGCACGCCCGCGCCGACGCCCGGCCCTGGGTGGCCGCCTCGGTGCTGACGCCACTGGCGCTGCTCGGTGCGCTCGTCGCCACCCAGCTCTGGTTGCGTCGCCGAACCCGGCGGCGGTTGAACGCCGGGCTGCTGCTCGCTTCCGGCGCGGCCGTGGCCGCGCTGGCCATGCTCGTCGCGTCGTGGTGGCACTGGCCGGCCGCCGACGGCCGGTTCGACGACCTGGAATCGGCCATCGCGGCGCAGAGCACCAGCCAGCAGCGCCTCGGTGACCTGCTCGCCGGGCGCGCCGACCTCTATCTGGGCCTCGGCGCCAGTGTCGACCCGGCGGGGCACCGGGCCGACTTCGACGCCCGCAAGCTCTGCTCCCCCACCTCGGGCCGGGCCGCGCCGATCGACTGCGCGGCCCTGGAGGACGTCTGGTCCGCCCGGCAGAGCAGGACCCCCGACGCGTTCCGGGACGCCGTCGACACGGTGCTGCGCGACGGGCCGGTCGGCCGGTCATTCGAGGCGGCGAAGATCGACCTGGAAGACGCCCTGCGCGCGGACGCCGCCCGCGCGGACGCCGCGCGGGAACGACTGCCCGCGGCGCCCCGCCCGCTCGGCGGCGCGGCGGCCTGGGTCGTCCTGCTCGCCGGCGGCGGCGTGGTCGCCGGCCTGCGCCAGCGCTACCTGGAATACCAGTGAACACCCACGGAGGAGGTCCGGTGGCGGTCCGGGCGTTGCTCGCCGGCACGCTGCTGGCGACCCTGGCCGGGTGCAGCGCGCCGGCGGCGACCACCCCCGCGCCGGCGGCCCGTCCCCCCGGCGCGCAGACCCTCGCCCCCGCCGGCGAGGCGACCCCGATCTGTTCGGTCCGGCGCAGCCTGCCGGCCAGCGCCACCCGGCCGAGGCGGATCATCGAGCGGGAGCCGCAGCGGCTGATCGCGGGCGTCGACCCGTCCGACGCGACCATGAGCCACTGGAACTCGGCCAACCAGCAGTTCGAGGGATTCAACATCGACCTGCTGCTGCGGGTGGTCAAGGCGCTCTGGCCGAAGGACGACCCCCGCGACCGGGTCGAGTTCGTGGTCGTGCCGCCCGGCCAGGGCGCCTTCCAGATGCTCGACAAGAACCAGATCGATCTGGTGGCCACGTCGCTCACCGCGTCCTGCGAACGCGCCGAGCAGGTGATCTTCTCCAACGACTACCTCGACTCCGGGCAGTCGGTGCTGGTCCGGGCCCGCGACGGCGGGCCGGAGTTCGCCGGCGTGGAGGCGATGGGCGGGCGGCGGGTCTGCGCCGCCCGGAACACCACCTCGCTGGACGCCATCCGCCGCTACCGGACGGCCGGCGGCGATCGGCTGGTGCCGGTGGCGGCGGAGCACTCCGTCGACTGCCTGGTGATGCTCCGCCAGGGCCAGGTCGACGGCGTCAGCACCGACGAGAACATCCTGCGCGGCTTCGCCCAGATGGCCCCCGACACCGCGCTCGTCACCAAGCCACCCCGCCGGGACCAGCGATACTGCGACCACAACCTCAGCGACGAGTGCGACTGGTTCACCGACGAGCCGCACGCCTTCGCGTTCCGGCTCGACGACGAGGAGCTGGCCGCCTTCGTCAACTACGCCCTCGCCCTGCCCGAGACCCGGCGGGAGTGGCTGCGGGCACACGGCGACTGGCTCGCCGACCATCCGGACGCGGTACGGGACCCGGTCACCGGCGCGCGGACGCCGATGATGCCCTCGCCCGGCGAACCCGTCACCACCTGGCCGCCGCCGCGCCCGGCCCCCGCCCCGACGGACTGAGGGGGCCGACCGATGCCGACCGTCCGGGAGCGACTGCACGCCTTCCAGGTCGCCCACGCGCGCGTCTGCGACCTGCTGGAGGAGATGGAGCGCGCGGTGGCCGGCCGGTTTCCGCCGGCCGACCCCGGGCCGGCCGGGCGAGCGGCCGAGGAGCACCTGCTGCGGCTGCACTGCCTGGCGTTGGCGCTCGTCCGGCGCCAGGAGGACCTGGCCGGGCTCGACCCGGCGCAACCGGCGGACGAGGCGACGTTGGCCCGGCTGCTCGCCGCGCCCTGCCCGGTCCGGTTCACCGCCGCCACCGGTGACCAGGTCCGGGTCGAGCAGCTGCGGGTCGCCCGGATCGTCCAGGACGCCGCCGACCAGGCCGAAGGGATCCGCCGGCTGGTCGCGGCCCCGGCCCCGGAGGAGCCGACGCCGGACCCGCACCGGCTGGCGGAGCGGGGACGCCGACTCCGGTCGTCGCTGCACCGGCTGCGCCGCCTCGCCGCGGAGGCCGCCGCCGAAGGGCTCGGCGACGTCGCCGACCCACTCGCCCCGCTCACCGCCGACGGGCTGCTCGACCGGCTCGCCGCCGCCGACCCGGGTCACCGGCCCGACACCGACGCCGAGGCCCTCGGCGCGGCCCTCGACCGGGACCTGGAGCGGGTCGACGCGGTCCGGCGCAGCCTGCGCGTCCGGTGCCACCGGGAGCTGAGCGGGCGGCTCGAGGCATACCGGCAGCGGGCCGCCGACGAGGGCCGGGCCGAACACCCCGACCTGGAGCGGTCCTACCGGGACGCGGTGGCCGGGCTGCGCCCCGCGACGTTCGGCGTGGCCGCCGCGAGCCGGGCGGTCCGTGCCTACCAGCAGGCCGTGAACGGAGGAGCCCGATGACCGGGACGCGTCAGGGATGCGCGGAACGCCACTGCCCCGGCGAAGTGGACGCGGACGGGTTCTGCCGGCTGTGGGGGCACGAGTGCGCCGGCGCCGGCGCGGCTCCGACACCTGTCGTGCCCCGCCCGGTCCCGGTGTCGTCCCAGCCCGTGTCGTCCCAGCCCTGGGAGGTCGCGACGCTGCTCCCGGCGGCCCGGCCCCGGGACCCGCTGACCGCCGTGCTCGCCGAGCCGGTGGTGCCGGAACCCGCCCGGATCTGCGCCAGCACCACCTGCCGCACCCGGCTGACCCGGCTCAGCGGCCACTGCCCGGACTGCGGCACCCGCTACTCGTTCACCCCGCCGCTCGCCGTCGGCGACGTGCGCGCCTCCCGCTACGAGATCGCCGGGTGCCTGGGCAACGGCGGTGTGGGTTGGGTGTTCCTCGCCCGCGACCAGGACATGGACGGCGCCTGGCGGGTGCTCAAGGGGCAGCGCAACCCGGAGGACCGGGAGGCCGTCGCGGCGTTCGTCGCGGAACGACAGGCGCTCATCGCGCTGAACCACCCGCGCATCGTCACCATCACCCACGCGCTGCGGCCGGAGGCGCACCACGACACCGGCTACCTGGTGATGGAGTTCGTCAACGGCGGCACCCTGGAGGAGTCGCGCGCCACGGCGGGCCCGGGTGGGCGACCCGCCGCGCTCGACGTGGCCCAGGCCCTCGACTACGGCACGCAGATCCTCGACGCGTTCGGCTACCTGCACGACCAGGGCTGGCTCTACTGCGACCTCAAGCCGGAGAACGTCATGCGGGTCGGCGGCGTCGGCGCCGACGTGATCAAGCTGGTCGACTTCGGCGCCGCCCGGAAGATCGACAATCGGGTGAGCCCCGCCTGGGGCACCGAGGGATACACCGCCCCCGAGGTCAAGCGGCTCGGCGCCGCCGGGCCGAGCATCCGCTCCGACATCTACGCCGTCGGGCGTACCCTCGCCGCGCTGACCCTGGTCACCCGGTCGGTGGACGTGTCCCGGATCCCCGCCGGCCCGGCCGTGCGGCGGCTGCCCACACCGGCCCGGCTCGACCCGTTCATGCGCCTGCTCGCCCGGGCCACCGCGGCCGACCCGGCCGACCGGTTCGGGTCCGCCGCGCAGATGCGCGAACAGGTCCGGGGGGTACGCCGGCAGGCCGCCTCGGCCGCCGACGGGGAGCCCCGACCCAGCCGGTCCACCCTGTTCAGCCCCTCGGCCTGCGCGTTCGCCCTGCACACCGACGGGCCGGTGGACCCGGTGGAGGTGCTGCTCGGCCTGCCGGCGCCGCTCGTCGACGGCGCCGACCCGGCCGCCGGCTTCCTCGCCTCGCTCGGCCCCGCCGACCCCGACGAACTCATCGAGCTGCTGGCCACCGCCCCCGAACGGACCGCGCAGGTGGTCTACCGGGCGGTGCGGGCCCACCTCACCGCCGGCCGGGTGGCCGAGGCGGGCACGCTACTCGCCGACTTCCCCGAGGACCGGCGCGACTGGGCGCTGTGGTGGCACCGCGGCCTGGTCGCCCTGGTCGGTCGGGACACCGACGCCGCCCGGCGCTGGTTCGAGCAGGTGTACGGCTGGCTGCCCGGCGAGGTCTCCACCCGGCTGGCGTACGCGGTCGCCTGCGAACTCGCCGACGTCCCCGACGAGGCCGCCGACCACTACCGGGGCGTGTGGGACACCGACCGGGGCGTGCTGGCGGCGGCCTTCGGGCTGGCCCGGTGCCGGCTCGCCACGGACGACCCCCGAGGCGCCGCCGACGCGCTGCTGAGCGTGCCGGAGTCGTCCCGCGCCGGCACCGACGCGGTCGCCTGCGCGGTGCGGATCCTGCGCGACGCGCCGGACGACGGGCGCCGGCTGGCCACCGCGCTGGAGGCGGCCACGATCGTGGACAAGCTGCCGCCGTTCGCCGAGCGGGAGACCGTCGAGTCGGACATCCTGCGGATCGCGCTCGACTGCGACCTCACCGACCCGTCGCACGCCGGCCGGCGGTTGTTCGGGGAACCGCTCGACGACACCAGCCTGCGCCGCGCCTTCGAGCGCCGGTGCCGCTCCCGCGCCCGGCGCACCGCCGACCGGCGGGACCGGATCGAACTTGTGGACCTGGCCAACGCGTACCGGCCGGTGACGTGGTGGTGACCGCGGCCCGACGGCCCTGAGACGAAGGACGGCTCCCATGGAACACGCCGACGGCCGACCGCTCGCGGTCACCGCGCACCACGCGGAATATCTGCCGGCGGACGGCGCGGTGCTCGACGTGATCGCCACCGTGCGCGGCCCGGAACCGGCCGGGGACGTACGCCACGACGGCCTGGCCGAGGTCATCCTGCTGGACACGTCGGGGTCGATGGGCGCACCGCAGGCCAAGATGCGGGCCGCCCGGCAGGCGGGCGTCGCCGCGATCGACGCGCTGCCCGACGGGGTCGCTTTCGCGGTGGTCGCCGGCACCGGCGCCGCCACCATGGTCTTCCCCGGCGAGGAGCGGCTGGCGGTCGCCGACGAACGCACCCGGGCCGCCGCCCGCCGCGCGTTGCAGTCCCTCTCCCCGCACGGCGGCACCGCCATCGGCACCTGGCTGCGGCTGGCCCGGCGGCTGCTGGCGACCCGGCCGGACGCGATCGGGCACGCCATCCTGCTCACCGACGGCCGCAACGAGACCGAGCGTCCCGAGGACCTGCGGGCCGCCGTCGGCGAGTGCGAGGGGCAGCTCACCGTCGACTGCCGGGCGATCGGCTCGGCCGACGGCGTGCACGACTGGGACGCGGCCGAACTGCTCGGCATCGCCGAGGCGTTGGGCGCGAACCCGGTGGTCCCGGTGGAGGATCTCACCGGCCTGGGCGACGAGTTCCGGGCGGTCCTGACCCGCGCGCTGGCCCGGCGGGTGGCGAACGCGCGGCTGCGGGTCCGCACCACCGAGCTCGCCCGGGTCCGGTTCCTCAAGCAGGTGCACCCGACGATCGCCGACCTCACCGGGCGGGGCGTGCCGGACGGCGAGTTGGCCACCGCGTACCCGATCGGCGCCTGGAGCCCGCACGACCACCGGGACTACCACCTGGGCCTGGAGGTGGACCCGCTCGCCGCCGGCACCCGGCGGCGGATCGGCTGGCTCAGCACGGACACCGACGCCGGCGCGGCCACGGTGGAGGTGCCGCTGACGGTGGAGTGGACCGACGACACGCTGCGCAACTCGGAGATCCACCCGAGCGTCGCCTTCTACACCGGGCAGCAGGACTACGCCGCGGCGTTCCACAGTGGTCTCGCGGCGGCCCGCGCGGGCCGGATCGGCGAGGCCGAGGAGCGGCTCGGGCGGGCGGTGGCGCTCGCGCACGACGCCGGCAAGGACGCCGACGTGCGGCGGATCGCCCGGATCGTGGACGTGCACGACGCCGCCGCCGGCCTGGTCCGGCTCAAGGTGGACGTCGACTGGCGGCGGGCCGAGCCGTCCCGGGTGGCGGCGCACACCACCACCCGGTGGGGCGCGGACGGCGACGAGCGCCGCCCGCCCACGCCGTCGTCTCCGGTCGCGCCCTGGTCGCACTGCGGCGAGCGGCAGACCGGGGCGTACTGCCAGGACTGCGGGGCCGCGCACGGCGCCGACGGACCGGCGTCGGAGCGCCGATGACCCTGGATCTCTGGGCCAAGGTCGCCAGCGTGGTGAGCAGCAGTCTGGCGGTGGCCGGCGCCGCCGTCGCCGTCCACCGGCACCTGCGCCGACCGGGCTGGGCGGCGACGCTCACCGGGCTGTGGGAGCGGGAGGCCGACGCCGGGGTCGTCCACCCGCACCGCTTCGGCGAGCAGGTGCGCCCGCTCTCCGACGTGTACGTGCCCCGCCGGGTGGCGCCTCGGCTGGGTCGCCCCGAGGAGACGGTTGACGCCGGACAGCTGTTCAGCGGCGCCGGGCACGTGCTGCTCGTCGGGGAGCCGGGCAGCGGCAAGACCACGCTTGTCGCGTACGAGAGCGCCCGGTCGGCCGAGCGCTGGCTCCGCTCCCGGGGCCACCGGTGGCGCCGGCCCCGCGGCCCGGTGCTGGTACGCCTGCCGGCCGCCGCGCTGGTCCGCCACGCGCTGCCCGACGCCCTGGCCGCCACGTACGGCGAGCCGCCGGACTTCCGCCGGACGCCGCCCGGCGTACGCTGGCTGGTCTGCGTGGACGGGGTGGACGCCGTGGCCGACCCGGACGAGCGCAGCGACGTGCTCAACCGGCTCGCCGCGGCGGGCCGCTCCCCCGCGCCGCCGTACCGGATCCTGGTCACCACCCGGCCGTTGGACGCCAACGAGCTGGCCACGCTCGGGGCGGACTATCCCGCCTACCAGCTCGCGCCGTTCACCCGCGCCGACGTCACCGCGCTGGCCCGCAGGTGGTTCCCGGACCACGACGAGGCCCAGGGCTTCCTCGCCTGGACGCACACCCAGCGGATCACCAACCCGGTGCGCAACCCGCTGATCGCCACCGTCGCCGCGCTGGTGTGGCGCGACCGGCGCGACGACCCGGTCGGCCCGCCCGGCCCGGCGGCGCTGCTCGACAACTTCGTGCGGGCCCTGCTGCGCGGCGGCCGGGGCCACCTGGACGCCACCTGCGCGGCGCTGCGCGACCATCCGCCGGAGGGCCCGGCGGTCGCCGACTGGCTGGCCGGGCGGCACACCGAGCTGGTCGAGGTCGCCGCGACCGCGGCCGTGGCGGGCACCGATCCGGTCGCCGCGGTGGCGGAGTGGACGGCGACGCACGCGCCCCACCCGCCGGCACGGCAGCTCGCCGACTGGCCGCAGCGGATCCGTGACCTGCTGCTCGCCACCGACCTGTTCCGCGCCGACCGGCACGCCCTGGTCCCGGTCTGGCCCAGCCTGGTCGACCACCTGGCGGCGGGACCGCTGACCCGGCAGTTGAGTCCCGACGGCTGGATGTCCCTGATGAACACCACCAGATCTCCGTTCGTCGGGGCGCACGTGTTCCAGCGGGCCGGGGTGCCACCCGCGTTGCTGCGGAGCCGGCTGGTGGAGCCGGGCTGGGCCGTCGCCGCCGGGCAGCTGCTGGTCACCACGGGGACGCTGTGGAGCACCGATGATCCGGGGCTGCGGGCCGACGTGCTGGCGGCGCTGCTGGCGCACTGGGCGGCCGACCCGACCGGCGACACCGGCCGGACCTGCCGGTCGCTGCTGAGCACGCTTGCCGCGGACCGCGCCGATCGGGACCTGCTGATTGAGATCGGCGCGGACGGCAGCCGACCCCGGGCGACCCGGCTGGCCGTCACGCGCTTCTTCCGCGCCGACCGCGACGCGCCCTCGGTCGCCCGGCACCTGTGACGGCGTACGGTGGCGCGGCGGCCTACCGCGGCACGGCCCGGAACCATGCCTCCCGATCGTCCGGGTCGGGTCCGCGCCGGGGCAACGTGTCCGGCTCCTCGCCGGTGAGCGGCGCGTAGTGGTCGAAGGTGGTGGTCAGCACGGCCTCGCCACCGGTGAGGTCGGGAAGCGCGGCGACCACGTGCGGGACCCGCGCCGACGGCAGGGTGCCGTGCACCTCGAGATATCCGTCGGCGCCGGCGACGTCGTGCACGGCCGCTCCGAGCCGGCCGAGCAGCGCCATCACCGTCTCCACCGCGTGTTGCGGAAGGTTGACGTCGAACCGCTCGATCGGTTGGCACACCCGGGTGCCGGCCTGGCGGAGTGTCGCGGCGACCACGACCGGGGCGAGGTTGCGGAAGTCCGCCGCGACGGTCGAGATGGACTTGTCGAACTTCTGGTGCGGCCGGCTCTGCCGGGGCCAGTACTGCGACGCCGTCATGGTGACCACGCAGTCGGTGACCGGCCAGCCGTGCCGGCCGTGCCGGAGCGCGGCCCGCACGCCCTCCTCCGTGGCGGCGACGAACGCCGGCGGGAGCCGGCCGGGTTCGACGCCGGGGCGGAACTCGATGCCGTGCCCGACCGGGGCGGCCTCGATGCGCAGTCCCAGCCCGGCCAGGTACGGGTTGCCGTGCTCGCGTACCCGCTCCTCGGCGATCCCGGTGCCGGCGACCCGTTCGATGCAGGCCGTCAGCGTGCCGGAGAACCGCACCCGCACGCCGTACCGGTCCGCCATGAGCGCGGCCAGCACCTCTTTCTGGACCTCACCGTGCAGGCGGATCACCGCCTCCGCCTGGTGTTCGTCGAGCCGCAGGTCGACGAGCGGATCCTCGTCGGCCAGCTCGGCCAGGCCGGCGAACATCGCCAGGCGCTGGTCCGGTTCGACCGGCTCGACGACCGCCTGCCGGGTCGGCGGCGGGAACCGGTAGGCGTGCCGCCGCGGCGGCTCCCCGATGTGTTGGCCGATCCGGGCCGACAGGCCGCGCACGGCGGCGATCTGCCCGGCGGCCACCGAGGGACGCACCAGGACGCCGGCGGGCTCGATGACGGCGATCTGGGTGACCGTCTCGGGGCGGGCGCCGGCGAACCGCACCCGGTCCCGGACGTGCAGCCGCCCGGACCACAGCCGCAGCCAGGCCCGCCGGCCGTGCCCGTCCCGGTCGACGGCGAAGACGGTGCCGACCGGCGGACCGTCGACCTGCTCGCCCCGGGGCAGCAGGTCGGCCAGGAGGTGGCACAGTTGCCGCACCCCGGCGCCGGTGATCGCCGAGCCGCACGCCACCGGGGTGAGCGCGTCGCGGCGTACCGCGTGCCGGATCGCGCGCCGGACGTCGCGCACGCGTACCGGCTCGTCGGTCAGCCACCGCGCGGCCACCGCGTCGTCGACGTCCGCCACGGCCTCCACCACCGGTCCGGCGTCGAGGCCCACGGCCCGCACCCGGGCGTCGCGCCCGCCCTGGCCGGCGACGGTGGTGAGGATGACCGGTCGCGCGCCGAGCCGCCGGCGGATCTGGGCCACCGCCCGGTCGACGTCGGCGCCGCGCCGGTCCACCTTGTTGAGGAAGACCATCGCCGGTACGCCGGTGCGCCGCAGCGCCCGCCAGATGGCGACGGTCTGCGGCTGCACCCCCTCCACGCTCGACACCACGAGCACGGCGGCGTCCAGCACGGCGAGCGACCGCTCGACCTCCGCGATGAAGTCGGGGTGGCCGGGGGTGTCCAGCAGGTTGATGCGCAGATCGCCGATCGTGATCGACGTGACGGCCGCCCGGATGGTGATGCCGCGGCGACGCTCCAACTCCATCGAGTCGGTGCGGGTCGTGCCGGCGTCGACGCTGCCGAGCCGGGACACGGCGCCCGCCTCGTAGAGCAGGCGTTCGGTCAGGCTGGTCTTTCCGGCGTCAACATGGGCGACGATTCCGAGGTTCAACAGGGCCACGGCAGAACTCCACGGTAGGACGGTCCAGGTTCCGAAGCGTGGAATCCGCTCGCATTGTCGCTCCCTCGTCGTGATCGTGCCGGTCGGTGCCCCTGCACCGGGGCGCGGCGGTGTGCCGCCTTTGAGGCTCGCACGCCCACGGTGACCGCCGCGACCGAATTCGGGCGCCCGTGCACGCGGCGCCGGTCGCACCCGACGTACCGGGCGCGCCCCCGGAGACCGCCCGCGCCGAGGCCGGCGCCGCGCGTGCCCGGCCGTTCGCGTTCCGCGCCGGAGCCGCGGCCGTGTCATCATTCCGTGTGCCCAATGACCGCACTCTCGCCCAGTGTGCCTACGACGAGATCCGGGCGATGATCGTCAGCGGTGAGTTGGCGGGTGGTCGCAAGCTCATCGTCCGCATGCTCTCCGAGCGGCTCGACCTGTCCGCCACCCCGATCAAGTCGGCGCTTGCCGCCCTCGAACGGGACGGCTTCCTGGTCGCCATCCCGCACCGCGGGTTCTACGTGCCGGAGATCGGGCTGCGCGACATGCGGGAGATCTACGAGTTGCGGGAGGCGTTGGACGGCATCGCGGCGCGCAAGGTGACCGAGGCCGGGGCGGGTGCCGACTTCGTGCGGGACGAGTTGCAGCCGATCCTGGAGCGCCAGCACGAGTGCGCGGCGGCCGGTGACCTGGCCGGGCTGCGGGACCTGGACACGGCCTTCCACCGGGCGATCTGGCATCGGTGCGGCAACGCGCGACTGGCGCAGGTCACCGACAACCTCGGCGGGCAGAGCCGCCTGGCCTGGCAGTGGCAGGTGGCCGGCGGCATGCTGCGGGCGTTGCGGGAACACCAGCTGATCATGGACGCGATCGTCTCCGGTGATCCGAGCCGGGCGGAACGCGCCGCTCGGTCGCATGTCCGGCTGTCCCGGGCCGCGTTCGAGAAGGCGGTCCGCGAGCGCGGGCCGGAGGCCATGCCGCGCTGAGCCGCCCCGGCCCGGCCGCTTCGAAACCTGGACAGAGAGCCCCCAAGCGGGCGCTCTCCGGCCGGTGGATCGCGAACAAATTCTGGTACAGCCGTTGACACCCTGATTTTTTGGATCCAAAATTCGTACACGTCCAGCGGCGAACAATCCTCTGAACAGGACAAACACGGCTGCTGGCGGCGGACGGGCCGCCCGTGCGGTCCGATTTCGCCTGTCGTCGGGCCGCCGCGCCGCGGCCCTTGGGCGCGGCTTGAGCGCCCGTCGGCTTCCCGTCCGGCGCTACCCGGTGACGTGACCGAGGAGAACCCGTGACCACCACGACGGAACGGACCGCCGACGACACCCGGGCCGAAGACCCACCGGGTCGGACGTCCGGAAATCCCCTGCGGCGGTTCTACAAGTCCCATTCCACCGTGCTGCACACCATCACCACGCTGGTCCTGGGCTGTGTGCTGTGGCAGGTGATCGCCGCGAACACCAGCGCGCTGGTGATCGTGCCGCTCGGTGACATCGGCGCGGCGTTCCGCACCTCGGCGCAGAACGGCGAGCTCTGGCTCGACTTCCGCGAGAGTCTGTCCGGTTTCGCCCAGGGCTTCCTCCTGGCCGCCCTGGTCGGCATCCTGATCGGCGTCCTGATGGCGATCAACAAGGTGATCTTCGACTTCCTCGACCCGTGGATGTCGGCGCTCTACTCCACTCCGCTCATCGCGCTGGCGCCGCTCTACATCCTGGTCTTCGGCATCGGCATGACCGCCCGGGTGGCGGTGGTGTTCACCCTCGCGGTCTTCCCCATCGTGCTGAACACGACGGCCGGCATCCGCACCACCGATCCGAACCTGATCGAGACGGCGCGTGCCTTCGGCGCGAGCAAGATGCAGCGGTTCACCAAGATCCTCCTGCCCTGGTCCGTTCCCTTCGTCGTGACCGGTCTGCGGTTGGCCGTCGGCCGCGGGCTCATGGGCGTGGTGGTCGCCGAGTTCTTCGGCTCCACCTCCGGCCTGGGCCACCGGGTCTTCATCTCCTCGCAGAACTTCGACACCGCGGCGGTGTGGATGGGCGTCTTCGTCCTGGCCGCGATCGGCGTGGTGTTCATCCGCGCCATGTACGTCCTGGAGACCCGCATCGCACCGTGGCGGCAGAACGGCAAGAACGGAGGCAAGATCCTGTGACGACGCCGAAGGTCGAAGCGCGCCACCTGTTCAAGGCGTTCCACCGGGGTGAGACCCGCACCAACGCCCTCAGCGACATCAACCTGACCGTCCGGGCCGGCGAGTTCGTGGCCCTGCTCGGCGCCAGCGGGTGCGGCAAGACCACGCTGTTGCGCATCGTCGATGGTCTGGAGACGGCAAGTGAGGGCCAGCTCCTGATCGACGGTCGGCCGCAGAACGCGCCCGGCACCGATCGTGGCTTCGTCTTCCAGCAGGACAACCTGCTGCCCTGGCGGACCGTGCTGCGCAACGTCACCTTCGGGCTGGAGTTGCAGGGAGTCAACCGCCGGACGGCACAGCAGCAGGCCACCGAATACCTGGAACTGGTCGGACTGAAGGGTTTCGAGAAGTACTACCCCCACGAGCTCTCCGGCGGCATGCGGCAACGGGTCAACCTGGCCCGGGCGTTCACCATCCGGCCGGACATCCTGCTCATGGACGAGCCGTTCGCCGCGCTGGACGCGCAGACCCGCGAGGTGATGCAGACCGAACTTCTGCGCATGTGGCAGCAGACCGACGGCCGTACGGTCATGTTCGTCACCCACCAGATCGACGAGGCCATCTACCTCGCCGACCGGATCGTCGTGATGACCGCCCGACCCGGGCGCGTCAAAGAGATCATCGATGTTCCCTTCGCGCGTCCGCGCAACCTGGACCTCAAGCGGTCGCCCGAGTTCAGCACCATCTACGACCGCATCTGGAAGACCATCGAGGAGGAGGTCCGCGCCTCGATGGCGATGACCTGACCGGTCTCGCCCCGCCCGTGACCGGCCCCCGGCCGGCCGACGGATCCCGCACGCCCTAACCCTTGTGAAGAAGGGGCAGTACATGCGACCCATCCGCACCATCGCCGCCGTGACCGCGACCGTGCTCGCGCTGACTGGTCTCAGCGCCTGCGGCGGCGAGGACCCCGCATCCACCGGCTCCTCCGCCGGTGACCGCGTCAAGATCAAGCTCGGGCTGAGCGCCATCAACGCCTCGCACCTGTGGGTCGCGGTCGCTCGTGACCAGAAGCTGTTCGACCAGTTCGACATCGACTTCGAACCGGTGGTGTTCCAGGGCGGCGCGGCCCAGGTGCTGCCGTCGGTGCTGGGCGACTCCACCCAGTTCGGCATCGCCAGCGCCCAGCAGACCATGATCGCCTACCAGAAGGATCCGAGCCTGGTCATGGTCCTCAACCCGATGAACGGCAGCCCGCTGAGCGTCGTGGGCGGCAAGGGCATCACCTCGGTGAACGACCTCAAGGGCCGCACCATCAGCGTGAACTCGGCCGGTTCCAGCGAGGACTACCACTCGGCGACCGCGTTCCTCGAAGCCAACGGCATCGGTCTGGACGAGGTCAAGTTCGTCACCGGTGGGGCCACCAGCGCCCGGGTGAGCGCGCTCATCTCCGGCGCCGTGGACGTCGTGCTCTGCTCCCCGCCGGACGTGGACCGGCTCACCGCCACCGGCGCCACCGTCATCGGCAAGGCCAACAGCGTGCCGAAGCTGCAGAAGGCGGCGTCGTACGTGATCGTCGGCAAGCGGAGCTGGCTGGACGCCAACCAGGACGCGGCGACCCGGTTCGCCAAGGGCTACCGGGCCACCCAGGAGTTCATGCACGACCCCGCCAACAAGGACAAGGTCACGGCGGTGATCTCCAAGGAGCTGAAGGTGGACCAGGCCGCCGCGGAGAAGGTGTGGGACTACTGGATCAACGACTTCACCAAGGACGCCGACCGGTCCGGGGCCATCCACGAGGAGAACCTCGTCCAGACGCTGGAGAACGCCCAGGAAGACAAGAACAAGGATCTCACCGGGTTCAACGCGGCCGAGCTGCCCAAGCTCTACGACAACCAGTACGCCCAGGCATCGGCCGGAAAGTGAGGGACGGCATGGACACCGACAAGACCGTCCTGCGGGACGGCATGCGGATCAGCTTCGACGTGCCCATCGAGATGGACGACGGCCTGGTGCTCTACGCCGACGTGTTCGCGCCGGTGGACGAGGGCCGTTACCCGGTGCTGATGACCATGGGCCCGTACGCCAAGGGCCTGGCCTTCCAGGAGGGCTGGAAGTTCAACTGGGACAAGCTGGTCCGGGACTTCCCCGAGGTGGCCGAGGGGACCTCGAACGCGTACGCCAACTGGGAGACCGTCGACCCGGAGAAGTGGGTGCCGGACGGCTACGTCTGCGTCCGGGTGGACTCCCGTGGCGCCGGGCGCTCGGCGGGCGTGCTGGATCCGTGGTCGCCCCGGGAGACCCGGGACTACTACGACTGCATCGAGTGGGCCGGGGTGCAGCCCTGGTCGAACGGCAAGGTGGGGCTCAGCGGCATCTCCTACTACGCCATGAACCAGTGGCACGTCGCCGCGCTGCAACCGCCGCACCTGACCGCGATGCTCGTGCAGGAGGGCGCCGCCGACTTCTACCGCGAGTTCTGCCGGCACGGCGGCATCCTCAGCCGCTTCCTCGGCGGCTGGTTCCAGGGCCTGATCAAGCAGGTGCAGCACGGCCTCGGTGACAACGGCCCGGTCAGCCGGGTGACCGGCGAGCCGGTCGCCGGCCCGGAGACGCTCACCCCGGAGGAGTTGGCCCGCAACCGGGTCGACCCGTACGAGACGGCGGTCGAGCACCCGTTGCTCGACTCGTTCTCCACCGA
Source organism: Micromonospora sp. WMMD975 (assembly GCF_029581215.1). NCBI lineage: Bacteria > Bacillati > Actinomycetota > Actinomycetes > Micromonosporales > Micromonosporaceae > Micromonospora > Micromonospora sp. WMMD975. The sequence goes on along the minus strand of NZ_CP120739.1, from coordinate 1,701,053 downwards.
CCGCACCGCCGACCTGTCGAAGGTCGTCACGCCGTTCCTGTCCTGCGGCAACTGGGGCGGACAGGGCCTGCACCCGCGCGGCAACATCGAGGGCTACCTGGGCGCCGCCTCGACGCAGAAGTGGCTGGAGATGCACGGCGACACGCACTCGTCGGGCTTCTACACCGACTACGGGGTGGCCCTGCAGAAGCGGTTCTTCGGACACTTCCTCCAGGGCGCCGACACCGGATGGGAGAAGCAGCCACCGGTGGCGCTGCGCGTGCGCCACCCGGGTGAGGTGTTCGTCGACCGCGGCGAACAGGAGTGGCCGCTGGCCCGGACGCGGTGGACGAAGTTCTACCTGAACGCCGCGGACCGCACCTTGGGCGCCGACTTCACCCCCGGCGACGCGGTCAGCTACCGGACCACAGGCGACGGGGTCACCTTCCTGAGCGCGCCGCTGGCCGAGCAGACCGAGATCACCGGGCCGGTGGCGGCCAAGCTGTTCCTCTCCTCGGACACCACCGACGCCGACGTGTTCGCCTGCCTCCAGGTCTTCGACCCGGACGGCAACGAGATCACCTTCCAGGGCTCGAACGATCCGCGTACGCCGATCGGGCTGGGCTGGCTGCGCGCCTCGCACCGGAAGCTGGACCCGCAGCGCTCGTTGCCGTACCGGCCGTGGCACACGCACGACGAGGTCCAGCCGTTGACCCCCGGTGAGCCGGTCGAGCTGGACATCGAGATCTGGCCGACCTGCCTGGTGATCCCGCCCGGCTGCCGGATCGGTCTGCTGATCCGGGGACGCGACTACGACAACGGGGCCGAGGCCACCCCCGGCGCCCGCTACCCGTTGCGCGGCATCGGCCCCTTCCGCCACGACGACGAGCGGGACCGCCCGGCGGACGTCTTCGGCGGGACCAACGTCCTGCACTTCGCCGACGGGCAGGAGTCCTACCTGCTCCTCCCGGTCATCCCGCGGTAGCCGTGATCGTCGACCTGCACAGCCACTACCTCCCGCCGTCGGCGGTCGGGCCGGGCTCGCCGGTGTCGGCGGGCCCGGCCACGGAACAGACCGTGCTGAGCTTCGACGGTGCCGACTACCGGGTGCCGCAGGCGTTGTTGAACGCGGAGCAGCAGGTCACCGACGCGCAGCGGCAGGGGCTCGACCGTCGGGTCCTGCTCGTTCCCCCGTTCGCCGTCCGGTACGAACTCGCGCCACGTGCCGGCGTGGACTGGTCCCGCCGGCTCAACGACGGCATCGCCGCCGCCGTCCAGGCGTACCCCCGGCACCTGATCGGTTTCGCGGTGGTGCCCCTGCAGGCCGGCGGGGAGGCCGCCGCGGCGGAACTCGTCGCGGCCGTCCGGGGTCGGGGGATGTCCGGGGTCGAGGTGCTGACGAGTGTCGGCGGCGAGCCCATCGACGCGCCGGAACTGGAGCCGTTCTGGGCCGCCGCCGCCGAACTCGGCGTCCCGGTCTTCGTCCACCCGCACTTCGTCTCCGGCGCCGCCCGGATGTCCCGATTCCACCTGCGCAACCTGGTCGGCAATCCGACCGAGACCGCGCTCACCGGAGCGCAGTTGCTCTTCGGTGGGCTGCTCGACCGGCACCCCGGACTGACGGTCGTGCTCGCCCACGGTGGTGGCGCCCTGCCCCACCTGGTCGGTCGGCTCGAACACGGCCACCGGCACCGCGCCGAACTCGCCGACCTGCCGACCGGTCCGCGCGCCCAACTCCGTCGTTTCCACTACGACTCGGTGGTCTTCGACCCGACCGTGCTGCGTCACGTCGGGGAGATCGTCGGCTTCGACCGCCTCGTCGTCGGCAGCGACTATCCGTTCGACATGGCCGACGAGGACCCGGTCGGGTTCGTCGCCTCGGCGGACCTGCCCCGCACCGTCACCGAGTCCGTCCTGCACGCCGCTGCCCGGGTGCTGCCCGGCTTGACCTGAGAGGAGCCACACGTGGCACTACCGCCCGAGGTGGCCGACCGCATCACCGTGCGGGACACCGCGCTGCTCGTCATCGACATGCAACGGCGACACCTGGACGTGGACGGCGTGGGCTACCACACGCTGCCGCCGGAGAAGGCGCGCGAGGTCACGGCGCGCACCGGCGAGGCGCTGACGGTCGCCCGGGCCGCCGGCATGCCCGTGGTGCACGTGGCGACCTGGAAGAAGGCGGCCGGGCTGGACGCGCCGCGTCAGCACCGGAATCCGTTCATGGCCTGGCAGAACGGCAAGCCGATCGTCGGCGCGTCGTTCCTGCGGCAGGACGGCAAGTGCGTCGAGGGCAGCCCGTACGCCGAGTTCATGCCGGCCACCGAGCCGCTGCCGTCCGAGCCGGTGGTGGTCAAGCACCGCTACAGCGGTTTCTACGCCACCGAACTCGAACTCGTGCTGCGGGAACTCGGCGTCCGCACCCTCGTGGTGGCCGGCGTGAACACCAACAACTGCGTCCTGCACACCTCCTTCGACGCGCAGGCCCGGGACTTCGGTGTGGTGCTGCTCGCCGACTGCTGCGGCAGCATGAACGGCGACGAGCTGCACCGCATGGGGTTACGCCAGATCGAGACGTCGGTCGGGTGGTTGTCCACCGTGGATGAAATGGCCGGGCTCCTGACCGTGGCGGTGGCGTCGTGAGCGGCCGGCTCGCCGGCCGGACCGCGCTGATCACCGGCGCGGGGCGGGGCTTCGGCCGGGCCATCGCGGAGGCGTTCCTCGACGAGGGCGCCACCGTGGCGCTGCACCATCACCGCACCCCGGTGACGGACCTGACCGACAGGTTCCCCGACCGGGCCTCGGCGCTGCGGGCCGACCTCACCGACCCGGCGGCCACCCGGCAACTCGCCGCGGACGCGCTGGCCGCCCTCGGCTCGGTGGAGATCCTGGTCAACAACGCCGGGGTGATGGCGGTCGGCGCGTTCGCCGAGTCCACCGAGGAGCAGTGGGCCAGCGACATCGGCCTGAACATCTGGGCGCCGCTGCGCGTCACCCATGCCCTGCTGCCGTCGATGACCGCCCAGGGCCACGGCAAGATCATCAACATCTCGTCCCAGCTCGCCCTGAAGTCCTGGGACCGTGGCGCGGTCTACGCCGGCACCAAGGGCTTCCTGCTGAGCTGGACCAAGTCCCTGGCCGCGGAGGCCGGACCGCACGGCATCACGGTCAACGCGATCGGCCCCGGCTCCATCGTCACCGACATGAACAAGGACATCTTCCCCGATTCCGCGGCCGAACGGGCGAAGGCCGCCGAACTGCCACTGCGCCGGCTGGGCACGCCCGCCGACGTGGCCGGGGTGGCGGTGTTCCTGGCGTCGGCGGCCGGCGACTTCATGACCGGTCAGATGCTCGGCATCAACGGCGGGAGCCAGATGTGAACACCGATCTGCCAAGCCCCGCACGCGCGGCCGACGTCGACCTCGGCAAGGTCCGGCGGTGGCTGACGGAACACACCGACGACCTGCTGGCCGACCTGGCGGCGTACGTGTCGCTGGAGACGCCGAGCGACAGCAAACCGCACCTGGACGAGGCCCTGCGGTGGCTCACCGACCAGGTGACCGCGACGCTCGGCCCGCCGGAGTCGTCGACCCGGCACGACGGCGGCGCGCTCGGCGACACGCTCGTCGCCGACTTCCCCGGTCTCGGACCGCGACGGCTGCTGCTGCTCTGCCACTACGACACCGTGTGGAGCGCCGGCACGCTCGCCGACTGGCCCTACGCCCGGTCCGGGCCGACCGCCACCGGGCCGGGCATCTTCGACATGAAGGCCGGCCTCGTCCAGGGCCTCTGGGCGATCCGGGCGCTCGACGCGGTCGGACTGCCCCGGCCGCCGTTGCGGATCGTCCTCAACGGCGACGAAGAGCTGGGCAGCATCTTCTCCCGCCCGACGGTGGAGGCGTCCGCGGACGGGGTCGACGCCGCCCTGGTGCTGGAGCCGGGCGTGCACGGCGCGGTGAAGACCGCCCGCAAGGGCGTCGGCATCTTCCGGATCGAGGTGGACGGCGTGGAGGCGCACGCGGGCCTCGACCCCGAACGCGGGGTCAGCGCCATCGACGAGATGGCGCGCGTCGTCCTGCGACTGCGCGCGCTCGAGGACCTCGACCGGGGCACCAGCGTCAACATCGGCACCGTGACCGGCGGCTCCCGGACCAACGTGATCGCCGGGCGGGCCCGCGCGATGCTCGACGTCCGGGTGACCACACCCGAGGAGGCGACCCGCATCGAGACCGCGGTCGCCGCCCTGCGGCCGACGCACGAGAAGCTCGCCGTCCGGATCAGCGGCGGCTGGAACCGGCCGCCGATGCCCCGCACACCAGGCATCGCGGCGATGTACGACCTGGCCCGGGCGCTTGCCGCCGGCCACGGCGAGGACCTCGACGAGTGCGCGGCCGGCGGCGGCAGCGACGCCAACTTCCTGGCCGCGCTCGGCCTGCCCGTGCTGGACGGGATCGGCGCCGTCGGCGACGGCGCGCACGCGCGCGGCGAGCACATCCTGGTCGAGCCGACGATCGCCCGGACCGCGCTGGTGGCCGGCCTGATCTGTCTGTTCGCGCAATGACCGGTGCAACGCTACGCGGTGAGCTGGTGAGCATCCCCACCGACACCACCCCGCTCGACGGCCTCCTGTACGAACCGGAGGGCGGCGCCCACGCCGGGGCGGTGATCTTCTTCCACGGCAACACGATGAACTTCTACGTCGGGCCGCCCCGGTTCCTGCCACCCCGGCTGATCGCCATGGGGTTCGCCTGCCTGGCCTTCAACCGGCGCGCCCACGACGTGCTCAGCGTCCGCGGTGACAAGGAACGGATGGAGGGCGGCGCCTTCCAGACCACCGCCGAGGCGCTGGCCGACCACGCGACCGCCGCGGACTGGCTGGCCGGACGGGGCTACCCCGCGCCGGTGGTGATCGGGCACAGCAACGGCGGCATGATGGCCGCGCCGCACGTCGCCGAACGGCCGGACACACCCGCCCTCGTGCTGCTCTCCGCCGGGCGCGGCGGCCCGGCGCAGACCCAGCGGGACGGGTTGCTCGCCGGGTCACGGCTGCCCGAGATGCGCCGCCGGGCCGAGGAGATGGTGGCGGCCGGGCGCGGCGACGAGCTGATGCTGATGCCCGGCTGGTGGTACGTGATCACCGCGCGCAGCTTCCTCGACCGGATCACCACCGTGCCGGACCTGCTGGCGTACGCGCCGGCGATCACCTGCCCGACGCTCTACCTCCGCGGGGACACGGAACCCGAGGCGACGTTCCCCGGCACCCGGTTCCGGGACCTGGCCGCCGGGCCGTGCGAGTCGGTCGTGGTGCCCGGCTGCGACCACTTCTACAACGGACGCGAGGCCCAGGTGACCGCGATCGTCGCCGACTTCCTTCACCGATGGGTGTCACCATGACCTACGACGGCTACCAGGCGTTCTCCTTCCTGCGACCGGGTGTGGACTATCCACGGATCGACCTGGCCCCGACCTTCGGCCGGGTCCCCGCGTACGACCTCGGCCTCACCCCCGACCAGGCGGAACGCGCGGCCCGGCTGCTGCGCGAGAACATCGTGATCAGCCTGCACGAACACCCGCAGAACTTTCCCGCCGACATGGGCCGGCTCGGCGAGTACAACCGGGCCGGCCGCCAGTTCACCAGCTACGAGGGGCTGGCCGCGTCCGGGCTCACCGCGGTGTTCGACAACCTGATGGACGGCACCGGCTGCATCGTCAGCCACACCGGCTGGAGCTGGGAGGACACCGTCTACGACATCGGCATGCGCCGGGCCGACCTCGCCAAGCAGTCGTACGCCCACGTCGTGCAGGACCTGCGCGACATCGAACGGGCCCACCGGGACGGTACGGTCGGCATCGTCCTGTCGCTGGAGGCCGCCACCCCGATCGAGAACCAGGTCGACCGGATCGACATCCTCTACGGGCTGGGCATCCGGCAGATGGGAATCGCCTACTCGGAGGCAAACACGCTCGGTGGTGGCCTCAAGGAACGGCGCGACGGCGGGCTGACCGCGTTCGGCCGGCGCGCGGTGGAACGGATGAACCGCCTCGGCATCGCCATCGACGTCTCGCACTCCGGCGACCGCACCTGCCTGGACACCATCGCCGAGTCCTCGGCGCCCGTGCTGATCACCCACGCCGGCGCCCGCGCGGTGTGGCCGACGTCCCGGATGAAACCCGACGAGGTCCTGGTGGCCTGCGCCGAACGGGGCGGGTTGATCGGCATCGAGGCCGCGCCGCACACCACGATCTCCGCCGCCCACCCGCGGCACGACATCAACTCGGTGATGGACCACTTCCGCTACTGCGTCGACCTGATGGGCATCGACCACGTCACCTTCGGCCCGGACACCCTGTACGGCGATCACGTCGCGCTGCACCGGGAACTGGCCCGGTCGCCCGGGTTCACGGAACCGCCGCTCGTCGCGCCGTTCGAGCCGGTCGAGTACGTGGCCGGGGTGGAGAACCCGACCGAGGGCCTCGCCAACATCATCGGCTGGCTGGTCCGGGAGGGCTACGCCGACGCCGACATCACTGCCGTCACCGGCGGCAACGTGCTGCGGGTGCTCGACCAGACCTGGTGACCCGGCCGAGCCGCCGCGGGCCTCGGGGGGACCGTCACCCGGGCAACCCGACGCCGGTGAGCTCCGCGCACCGGACGAGCAGTTCGTCCCCCACCGGGTCGATCCGCCCGCGCTCCGGGCGCCAGTCGCGGTCACTCACGTAGTCTCCGCTGACCAGGGCGTCGGGCTCGGTGCCCACGGCGAGACGCACCTGGGCCCGCGCGGCGTCGTCGGGGCTCGTCGGCGCGGCGTCGCCACCCATCCGGGTGCGTACCCAGCCGGGGTCGACCGCGTTGCTCAGGACGTCGGGCCACCGCCGGGCCACGGCGAACGCGAGCGCCAGGTCCAGCAGCTTCGAGGTGGAGTACGCCTCGACCCCGTTCCACGGACGCGCGTCGTACCGCAGGTCGGTCAGGTCGGGCACGCCGTCGGCGGCCATCGCCGACGACACGAACACCAGCCGCCCGGGCCGGGGCGACAGGGCCGTCAACAGGTACGGCGCGAGCACGTTCACCTGGAACGTCGACTCCAGCCCGTCCCGGGTCAGCTCCCGGGCCGGGGCGTCCAGCCGGGCGATCCCGGCGTTGTGCACGACCGCGTCCAGCCGGCCGAACCCGGACAGCGACCGGGCGAGCGCGGTGGTCTCCTCGATCGAAGCCAGGTCGCCGACCACGATGGCCTCCGCCGCCGGAAGCGCCGCCTTGGCGACCGCCGCCCGCTCCTCGTTCCGGGCGTGCAGCACGACCCGGTGCCCCCGGGCGAGAAGTTGCGCCGCGGTCCACCGGCCGATGCCGTCCACCGAGCCGGTGACCAGAATGCTGCCCATGTCGTTCCCTCCGTCGTCGCGCGGCCCGCCCCGGCACCGCGTGGAATTCGATGGGAAAGCTCTCCCGCACAGCTTGGCGGCGGCTTAACGCGCCCACCGGCCACCCACCAAGTCGGACCCAAGTGGCGGCTGCTGTGCTGCGCCCATGAAGAAACTTCTCGCCGCCGGCCTGGCGCTCACCGTCAGCGCCGGCCTGGTCGCGGTCACCGCCGGAACCGCGCTCGCCCGCCCCTACTGCGACGTACCCAACCCACCGCCCGCCTGCGACGACAGCCCGACGGAGCCACCGCCGCCGCCGGTGGGCAGCGACAAGTACCCGATGGGCGCGCTGGAGTCGTGGGAGTACGTCGGCGGGGCGGTGCGGGTCAGCGGCTGGGCCAGCGACCCCAACGGCGGCCCGGTGCGGGTGACGGTGGGGACCGACGTGCCGCCCGCGGTGACCCGCCCGGCGGACCTGTGGCACGCCGGGCGGGGCGCCTACGTCGGCTTCTCCTTCACCGTGCCCAGTTCGGCGGTGGCCGGCACGCACCGGTTCTGCGTCACCGCGAACAACGTGCCCGACGGCAGCCAGCCGGTGCCCGAGGTCGCCCCGCTGTCCTGCCCGCAGTACACCGTCCAGCCGGTGCCGCCCGGTGACCTGACCCTGACCCCCGGCTACCACGCGGGCGAGCGCACCCTGGACGTCACCTTCACCGACAGCTCGGTCCGGGAGGACAACTACCGGATCGACCTGAGCTGGTTGCAGACCACACCGGGCGAGGACTATCCGACCACCGAGGTCGGCGCCACCTGGGCGATCGTCCCCGGCACATCGGACACCGGCCGGCGTACCTGGCACTTCACCGGCATGCCCCAGGCCTTCGTGCACGTGGTGGTGGTCGGGCACGAGGCCGGCCTGACGTCGGACGCGCTCACCGGGGGCGTCTCGACCCGCTGACCGGCGGCGGGCCGGAACCCGAGCGGACCGGCCGGGACCGTCGAACGTGGGATCTGCCGGGCCGGCCCGCCCGACTAGGGTCGCAGCGTGACGACGATCGGCGTGCTCGGTCCGGTGCGGGCCACCCGCGGCGGCGCCACGGTCAACCTCGGCGCGCCCCGGCAGCGGGCGGTGCTGGCCCGGCTCGTCGCCGGCGGCGGCCACGCGGTGTCGGTGGACCGGCTCGTCGAGGATCTCTGGTCGGGAGACCCACCGCCGCGCGCCCAGGCGGCCCTTCAGGTGTACGTGTCGAACCTGCGGCGGGCGCTGGAGCCGGACCGCCCGCGGCGCACCCCGGCCGGGGTCCTCGTCACCGCCGCCCCGGGCTACGCCCTGCGGCTGCCGACCTCGGCCGTGGACGCCTGGCGGTTCGAGGCGGCGCTGCGGGCGCTCACGCCGGACACCGAACGGCGACCCGCAGCCGCGATCGGTGCCCTGGACGCGGCGCTGGCCTGCTGGCAGGAGGGCACCCCGTACGCCGAGTTCGTCGGGGAGCCGTGGGCGGAGCGGGAGGGCGAGCGGCTGGCGCAGCTGTGGCTGAGCGCCGTGGAGCAGCGGGCGAAGGTCCTGCTCGACCTCGACCGGCCGGTCGAGGTCGTGCGCGACCTCGACCCGCACGTCCGCGAGTACCCGCTGCGGGAACGTGGCGCCATGCTGCTCGCGGTCGCGCTCTACCGACTCGGGCGGCAGGCCGACGCGCTCGACGTGCTGCGCGCCGTCCGCGCCACGTTGGCCGAGCAACTGGGCATCGACCCCAGCCGCGAGCTGCGGACCCTGGAGACGGATCTGCTGCGCCAGAGCCCGCGTCTGGAGGCCACCGCCCCCGCGCCGGCGGCCACGTCGCGACCCCTCGCCACCGCCACGACCCACCCGACGCACCCGTTGGGTCGCGAGTCGGAACTGGCCCGGCTCCGGGCCGCGGCCACCCGCGCCGCCGGATCCGGTCTCGGCATCTGCTGGATCGGCTCCGAGGCGGGCGCGGGGAAGTCGACGCTGGCACAGCAGCTCGCCGGCTCCCTCGCCGCCGACGGCTGGCAGCCGGTCGTCGGGAACTGCCCGCAGGTGGAAGGCGCACCGCCGGCCTGGGCCTGGCGCGAGGTGGTCACCGCCGCCCGCCGGTTCCTTCCCCCGGACGACGCGGAGGCGCACGGCCTGCGGCTGCTGCTGGACACCGACACGCCCGGCACCCCCGGCGGGTACGACGAGTTCCACCTCCGCCTGGCGCTGGCCGCCTACCTGGCCCGGCTGGCCACCCGGGCACCCCTGCTGCTGGTGATCGAGGACGTGCACCGCGCCGACGGGGAGACCCTGCGGATCCTCCGGCACCTCGCCGCCGCCCTCGCCGAGGCGCCCACCCTGATCGTGGCGACGTACCGGCCGGACGAGGTCACCGACGACCTGGTGGGGGCGCGGGCGGCGCTGGCGGGGGTGCCCGCGGTCGACCTCGAACTCGGCGGCCTGGGCCGGGACGCCGTCGCCGAGCTGCTGCGCCGCCACGGCGTGGACAGCGCCGATCCGGAACTGCCGCACACGGTGTGGACACGCTCGGCCGGTAATCCCCTGCTCACCATCGAGCTGGCCAAACTGGTCGCGGCCGAGGGGCCGGCGGCGGCGCTCGACGGCGTTCCCGCCGGCCTCGGCCACGTGCTGGCCCGCCGGTTGGCGCGACTGCCGGCCGGCGCCCGTACCGTGCTGCGGCACGCGGCGGTCTGCGGCACGGAGGCCGACGTCGACATCCTGCTCGCCATCGAGGGTGGCCCGGAGGAGCCGATCCTCGACGGGCTGGAAGCCGGCGTGACCGCGGGTCTGCTCGTCGAACCCGCACCGGGGCGGGTGCGGTTCGCCCACGCGCTGATGCGCGACGCGCTCTACCACAGCGTTCCCCTGCTGCGCCGCACCCGGATCCACAGCCGCGTCCTCGCCGTGCTGCGCGAGCAGCGCGCCGACGACGTGGCGGCGCTGGGGCGGCACGCGCTCGCGGCCCTCACCCGGTCCACCGCCGCGGAGGCGGTCGTCCACCTCACCGCGGCGGCCCGCCGCGCCGGTGACCTCGGCGCGCCACGGGAGGCCGCCGCGCTCTGGGCCGGCGCGCTGCGCGCCGTCGACCTGGCGCCGGCCACCGCCGTCCGGACCCGGCTGGACCTGCACCGGGACCTGGCCGCCGCCAGCGCGCTCGCCGGGGACGTGCTGACCGCCCGCGCCGCCCGGGCGCAGGCGCTGCGGCTGGCCGCCGACCTCGGCGACCCGGCGGCCGTGCAGGCCGCGCTGACCTGCATCGACGCCCCGGTCACCTGGACCATCCGGCCCGACCGGGTGGTCGACGAGCCGCTGGTGCGGTTGCTGGAGCGGGAGCTGGCCCGGGTCGGCCCGGACCGTCCGACGCTGCGCTCGCAACTGCTGAGCACGCTCGCGTTCGAGATCGAGGGCGCCGACCTGGGGCGCGCCGACGAGGTCACCCGGGAGGCGCTCACGCTGGCCCGCCGCCAGGACGACGCGGGCGTGCTGTGCCGCGCGCTCAACGCCCGCTACTTCGTCACCGTCGCGCCGGCGCACCGCGCCGAACTGCCCGCGGTGGGCCGGGAGCTGCTCGCGACGGCCGACGCGGCGGGGCTGACCGCGTACCGCTGCCAGGCCCACCACATCCTCTACCAGGCGGCGCTCGCCGACGTCGACTTCGACCGGGCCGGCCACCACGTCGACCGCGCCGTGGCGGAGGCGACCACCGGGCAGCTCGGCCTGATCCTCGCCGTCATGGGCTGGTTCACCGGCCTGCGCGCCCTGTTCCGGGGCGACCTGGACGAGGCGTCCCGGCGCTACGCGGAGGTGAGCGACCGGATGAGCCGCGTCGGCGGCCCGAACGCGGCGGCGATGGGGCTGATGGGTCGCTTCACCGTGCTGAGCGTGGCCGGACGCGGACACGAGGTGGTCGACGAGCTCCGGCAGGTGCACGCGCGGGTGCCGGACGACGCCCACGACGTGCTGGCCCACGCGCTGCTCTCCGCCGGTGACCACGACGCGGCCCGGGCGGTGTGGCGGCCGGACGCGCCGGTGCGCCCGGACTACCTGTGGCTCTACTGGATGACCCTGCGCGGTCAGGTCGCGGCCCGGCTCGGCGACCGCCCGGCCGCCCGGCGCTGCTACCGGGAGCTGACGCCGTGGGCCGGGCGCTTCGCCGGGCTGGAGTGCGGGTCGATCTCGCTCGGCCCGGTGGACCAGACCCTCGCCGAACTCGCCGCCGCGCTCGGCGAACCGGCGACCGCCGCCGCGCACCGGGACGCCGGGCTGCGGCTGGCCCGCGCCGTCGACGCGGTGCCGTGGCGCGACGACTCGGCCTACGTGGCGGTGCCGGCCTGAGCCGGTCCACCGGCCCGCTCACCCGCCGAAGACCCGCGCCTCCCGGCGACGGAAGCCCGGTCGCAACGCCGCGAGCGTCAGCCGCAGCACCGGTCCCGCCGTCCGCTTCAGCTCGGCCAACTCGTCCGGCTGCGCGTACCGCTCGATCCGGGGCAGTTCGAAACGCAGCGCGCCGCCCTTGCGGACCGCCCGCTCCACCGAGTCCCAGTCGGCCACGCTGACGTACCGCCGGATCACCGGGAAGACCAGTCGCTCCTCCTCCTCGATGTGCTCGTCCAGCAGGTCACGCAGGTGGGCCAGGACCGTGGCGAGGCGACCCGCGGCGACCCGCACCCGCGCACTCCCCGCGTCGCCGGAGGCGAACACGGCGGCCAGGTCGTCCACGGCCGCGCGCGCCTCGTCGAGCACCGGATCCAGTGACGCGTGGTCGTCGCTGAGCTCCCGCAGGTCGATCTCGTCCGCGGCGGAGCGCTCCAACACCGGCCAGAGGACCTCGTCCTCCATCCGGTGGTGATGGTGGATGCCGTCACAGAGCAGCCGGACGTACGTCCGCAGGGCCCCGGCCCGGCGGCGGTCGTACCCGATCTGGCCGGTGGCCACGCGGTCCGCCAGCTCGGCCAGCCGTCGGGTGTCGGCCCGCATGGTGCGGTGGTTGATCCGGAAGCCGACGAGGTTCGGCCCGGTCTCGGATCCGGTCATGCTCATGTTCTCCTCCGGCCGCCTCGGTGGGCGGCCCACTCGGTGCGATGTCGTGCCCCGAGTCTGCGGCCCCACACATGGCGCCCACTTGGCGTCGACTTGGTCGCGCCCCCGCCACCGTTCTCACGGCCGTCACGCCCGATCTCACCCACGGTTCATCCGGTCCAGGAGGAACCGGACAGCGTCCTGGTATTCGGGTTGGGTGTGGTAGGGCCAGTGGCGTTCGACCGGGGGTGGGACGGTGTCCGCGGGCGCCACGGTGACGCTTGGCGGATCGCGCAGGCGCACGTCGACCGTGGCGGCCACCGGCGGCACGTCGGGCGCGACGTCGGGATGGTCGAAGATCGACGCGCCGATCGGGTCGGTGTCGCGCCAGAGATTGCGCCACCGCCAGTCGATCCGCTCACCGAGATCGCACAGCACCCGTTCACCGAGGAAGGCGGGGTACAGGCGGGCGTACACGCGATACAGGGGGCTGCCGTGCGTCAGCAGCGCGACCCGGGGCAGAGCCTCGGGCGGCAGTTGCAGGACGGTGGCGGCGGCCAGCACGGAGCCGTGGCTGTGCCCCGAGATCACCACGGGCCCCCGGGCGGCGAGCGCGCACACCCGTCGGGTCAACTCGGGCACGGCGCGGGCGGCATAGCAGGGCGGCGCGAACGGGTGCACCGTGCGCGGCCAGAACGTGCCCAGGTCCCACAGCACACCGACGAGCCGGCGGGTCTCCGGCGACCGGTACGCCCGGTAGCCCAGGACCAGCAGTCCGACGACGAGGAGGCTGATGATCCAGATACCGATGTCGGTGACGTACGCGGTGAGCACGGCGAGGGCGTCGTGCCGCCGGTTGAGGCGTGCGGCGAGCTGGGTCGGTCCGATCCCGACGAGGTCGAGCGCGACCGTGGCGAGGCCGAGCGAGGACACCACGAAGAACGCGACGAGCGTCGGCCCGAGTTCCTCGGTGACGAAGGAGCTGGCGATCGTCTCGCGGACCGCGTGCAGCCGAGGGGCCGCCGAGGCGGGCACGTCCGGATAGTCCCGCTCGACCACGCGCCGCGCGTACGCCCGTCGTCGGCGTCGGGCGGCAGGCAGGGTGACGGCGACCGCGGCGGTGACGACAAGCAACGCGGCGAGCCCGGCGAGCGCGGCCCACCAGTACGCCACCGGCGGCTCCAGCGGGCCCAGCGCAGGCGGGCTGGGCCGGATCGGATCAGGAATGCGGCCCCGGTCGAGTTGGTCCGCGGTTCGGAACACCAGCGTGGTGGTGTAAGCGGACGCGACGGTCACCGACATCGCCGCCACCAGCGGTGTGCCGAGTCCGCGGAGCAGGGCGTGCGCGCCGGCCGGCCGGGTGCGCTGCCGGACGAGGGTCACGGCGGCGATCAGGACCAGCAGCAGCCCCTGCGCCGCGAACAGGCCGGCGACGGCCCCCTCGTACCCGGGCATCTGCCCGACCCCCACGGCAACCTCCCGCAGGGAGGCGGCATATCCCAGGCTGGACACGGTGGCCACCGCGACGAGGATCCACAGCAGGCGTCGCAACGGTCCGGCCCACCCCGTGGGGACCGTCGCCAGCAGCAGCGCGGCGCAGAACGCCACGAGTCCGGCGGCGAGGCCGAGAAGTCCGACGGCGACGCCGTTCCACCGGCCGTGCGACACCGCGACGACCAGGGCCACGTCGACCGTGCCGGCGCCCAGGCCGACGTGGATCTGCCGCAGCCATGACGTCATCCGCTCGTCGTGCCAGATGCCGGGCGCGGCGAGGCTCGCGGTCGACTCCAGGAACCGCTCGCGCGCCGGCTCCGTACCGAAGCCCTCGAAGGCGCGGGCCGATCGCGACCCGACGGCCCAGAACACACGCAACGCCAGCAGCGGCACCAACGCGAGCACCGCCAGGCGCGGCCCCATCGGCAACGCGACGAGCCACGACAGGTACGGCCGCCCGTCCCGACACTCCACGTGGGGAACGCACTGCCAGCCGGGCAGATTCATCGTGACCCCGACCAACGCCAGCGTGATCGCCACGGTCAGCGAGCCGGCGAGCAGGCGGCACAGCCCGCCGAGCAGACCGAACCGGTCCGCCAGCGTGGGACGGAGCCAGACCGCGAGGTTGCCCAGCATGAACGGCAACAACAGCAGCATCGACGCCGTCCGCACCGCCACCCCGGCGGTCAGGGCCCCCCACCGGTACGCCTCCACCACGACCCCGGCGGTGGCGCCGCCCGCCGAGCCGAGCCCTTCCCGGACCCGGTAGAAGCCGGCGTGCCGGTCCCCCGCCACCCGCACCACGATCGGATGGTCGACGATCGCCTCCGCCGAGGCGCCTGACACTCCGTGAACACGCAGCTCAACCGCCTTGTCACCGCGCGCCACCACCACGATGACAGCCTCACAAAGACCTCCGCTGTCCCGCTGGCAAAATGCCGGAAACAGCGTCACGCCGTGGCCAGGCCACGCACGGAGTCGCCCGGCGCGGTCAGCGGACGTGGACGAAGACCGGGTTCGAGTAGAACCACAGGTCCTCCCACGGGCTCTCCAGCCCGTCGGCGAGCGGCTCGGCCTCGTCGGTGCTGGTGCCGCGTACCCGGGCGTAGAGGTCGCCGTCCACGTCGCGCAGGGTGTGGCGGATGACGTGGTCGGCGCCCTGCCGGCGCCAGTCCCGCGGGCCGAACCGGGCGACGACCCTGGTGCTGGGATTGGTGTCGGCGTCCGGGTCGGGGTTCGGGCCGGTGATCCGGCCGACGATCAGGTCGACGCGGCGGACCTCCGGGCGGTCGCCGTTGGCGTTGCGGCCGTGCAGCGGCCGGAACCGGATCTCGATCTCGACGTCGCGACGCTGGCGGCGACTCACCGTGATGGTCTGTCCGGTCTCGGCCGTGCGGCCCTGGGACCTGGCGGTGAGGTCGAGACTGGTGATCAGGTCACCGGTGGTGACCCAGATCCGCCCGTTGCGCAGGCCGTCCATGATGTCGCCGTAGTCCTGCCGGGCCAGCACGTAGGTCTTGCTGTACTCGCCGGGCCAGAAGTCCGAGCCGCCGCGGGTCCAGTGCACGTGCGAGTCGGAGGTCGCGGTGATCCACCAGCGGCGTCCCTCGCCGAGCAGGGAGTCCCACAGCCCACCGACGCGGGCGGTCATCTGGTCGAAGCCGCCGTAGGTCGGATGGTTGCCGTAGCCGCCACGGCTGCCGCCGTTGAGCGGGCTGGCCTGGTGCCCGGGGGCGCCCTCGAAACCGACGTACACCTCCGGGGCGACGTTGTGGCCGTTGCGGAACTCCCGCGGCGTGTCCTGGCCGTAGACGCCGAGCCCGGTGGCCGACCGGGAGGCGTGGTGGGCGATCACCAGCGGCTTGAGCGGCATGCCGCGGGCCACCTTGAGGAACTCGATCATCTTGGCCTCGGTGTCGCTGCCCGGGTCGGCCGGGAACGGGTCCCGTTTGGCGAAGCGGCTCTCCAGCTCGAAGAGCATCTTCGCCTCGTCGTCGTGGCGCGGGATCATCAGCGTGTGGTGGTCCAGCGCCGGCGCGTCGAACTCCATGCCCCAGAACTGCAACACCTCCGGCACCAGCCGGCGGGAGCGCAGCAGATCGGGGTACGCCTGCTCGAGGTTGACCTTCGAGTGGGTGGGACCGCCGTGGTCGGTGCACATCGCCCAGGTCAGGCCGAAGTTCTTCGCCATGATCGCGTTGGTGACGATCGGGTACACCGCGTCGGCGCCCTTGTGGAACGTCGGCGGGTTCGTCGAGGTGTCGAACTCGCCGCTGTACTCGGAGTGGACGTGGTGGTCACCGGCCCGCCACGCCCGCTTCTGGTGCCCACCCCGCGCAGCCTCTCCGCTCCTGTTCTCCCGGGCCGCCGCCGGCTCGCCGCCGACGAGTGGGCCGGCGGCGGCGAGCGTCGCGCCGACACCGGCGTACTTGACCAACTGCCGGCGGGACACCTGCGGTCGGTCGGCGTTGTCCATGTCTTTGTCCGTCACGAGCACTCCTCGGTTGCGCGTCTCTCACGTCCTGCGCTGAGCCTTGAGGAGCCGTCTGAACTGCGGTTGCATGATCGGCAGGCGACAGATGAACAGCGGACCGAGAAGCGCGGATCCGGCGCGGTCACTACTCGAGGTGGAAGGTGGCGGAGGCGCGGTCGGCGGTCGAGGTGACCGTCTCCACGTAGAGCAGGCCGTCGCGGTGGCGGACGTACCGTCCGGGGTAGTTCTGCGACTCCAGGGAGATTCCGGCGCTGTCGGCCAGGCCGCTCCGCCGGTGGAAACTCGCGTCGCCGTCGAACAGGGTCGACCCGTCGTCGCGTTCGACGTAGAGGGCGAAGCCGCGGTGGCGCAGGAAGTAGCCGGGGAAGTTGGTCGACTCCCACGACACCGTCCCGCCGCCGGCGAGACCGGGGACGATGCGGAACTGCGAGTCGGCCAGGTTCGTCACGTTCGGCTCGATCCGGGCGCGATAGTCGTAGTGGCGGACGTAGCTGTCGGTCAGGTCGTGTGCCCGCAGCCGGACCGGCGTGACCCCGTCGGCCACCGGGATGCCGAAGTTCGGGGTGCCGTCGGCGTTCCAGTAGAGCTTCTGGATCCGGGTCCGGCGGTTCGGGTCGTTGAGCGGGTCACCGGTGATGTCCCGGTAGTTGCGGTCGTGGTAGACCAGGATGTCGCTCTGCCCGTCCTCGGACACGGTGAAGGAGTTGTGCCCGGGGCCGTACTGGCCGGTGGCCGCGTTGCTGGCGAACACCGGGGTCGGGCTCTTGCGCCAGGCGGCGGCGTCGAGCAGGTTCGCGCCGGCGGACGCGCTCAGCAGGCCGAGGCAGTAGTTGGCGTCGGTGGCGCTGGCCGAGTAGGTGAGGAACACCCGGCCGTCGTGCTGGATCACCGTCGGGCCCTCGGCCACCCGGTAACCGCGGGTCTCCCAGTCGTACGTCGGCACCACCAGCCGGGTGACCGGGCCGGTGATCTGCCACGGGTTGGCGCCCATCCGGGCGAGGTAGACGTTGGAGTTGGTGGTGATGCCGGGCTCCTGCTGGGCCCAGGTCAGATACCGCACCCCGCCGACCACGAACGTGGAGGCGTCCAGGCTGAACGTGTCCCACGGCGTGGTGATCCGGCCGCGTTCGGTCCACGAGCCGGACATCGGGTTCGCGCTTCCGTTCTCCAGCACGTACATCCGGATCCGCCACACGTCGTCGGTCCGCCCGGCGGCGAAGTAGACGTACCACCTGTTGTTGATGAAGTGGATCTCCGGGGCCCAGATGTGGGCGCCCATCTCCCCGCTGGTGTGGCGTTGCCAGATCGTCGTCTCCGCGGCGGTGGCCAGCCCTTGCAGGGTGGTGGCCCGCCGGAGCACGATCCGGTCGTACTGCGGCACCGTCGCGGTCATGTAGTAGTAGCCGTCGGTGTGCCGGACGATGTGTGGATCGGCCCGCTGGTTGACGAGCGGGTTGGTGTAGTTCACCGCGGGCGCGGCCTGCGCGGGCCCGCCCACCGGCAGACCGGCGGACACGGCGAGCACGGCGAGCACCGCCGCCAGGATCGGCCGCGAACGCCGGCGGGCCGGGGCGTCGGCGACCGCCGCCGTTTGGAGAAGGTGTCGGAGCCGCATGGGCCCTCCAAGGGGGACGGGACGTCGGGCGGGACAGCCGGATCAGGAGACGTAGGGCCAGGCGTCGGCGTCGTAGCGGAGGCGGTTGACGCCGAGCAGCGACGTGCCGTTGTCGGCGTAGTAGTGGTAGAAGAGAAGGTCGCCGTCGGTGTCGGCGAGGACCGCCTGGTGGCCGGGTCCGTGCACGCTGCCGTGCGAGGCCAGGATCTGGGTGCCGCCGCCAGAGAGCATGTCCCGGCCGGTGCGGTCGACGAACGGCCCGGTCGGGCTCGCCGAACGACCGACCATCACCCGGTAGGTGCTGGCGGCGCCCTGGCAGCACCTGTCGAACGAGACGTACAGGTAGTACCACGAGCCGCGCTTGACCAGGACTGGCGCCTCGATGCCGGGGCCGTAGGCGGCGAGGCTGTGCATGGCGTTGCCGAGCCGGCGTCCGGTCGACGGGTCGATCTGGATCATCTTGATGCCGGACCAGAACGAGCCGAAGGTGAGCCACCAGCGGCCCTGGTCGTCCACGAACAGATTCGGGTCGATGGCGTTGAAGGTGTCCGAGGTCCGCGATTCGATGACCAGTCCCTCGTTGGTCCAACTCCCGGAGGCGCCGGTGGCGCTGGTGGCCAGGAAGATCGCCGAGCGGTTGGAGCCGAAGGTCGACGCCGAGTAGTACAGGTGGTAGCGCCCGTTGCGGTAGGACAGGTCCGGCGCCCACAGGTTGCGCGCGCCACCGGTATAGGTCGTGGTCCACGGCGCGCCGCCGGGGAAGACGGTGCCCGCGTTGCGGTAGGTGACCCGGTCGGTGGAGGTCTTCAACGCGATGTTGTCACCGGTGTGCGCGACGAGGTAGGTGCCGTCGGGTCGTTTCACCACCGTCGGATCGTGGACGCCGACGTCCCCGGAGACCGTCATCGGCTGCGGGTAGGCCGGTGGCGGGGTGCTCGGCGTCCCGCCGCCGAGACGGATGAGCTGCCACTGCTGGTTGGCGCCGTCGAGATCGGAGTAGCCGGCCAACCGGCCGCCGTCGGCCGTCGACCACTCCCACACGTCGATGACCTTGTTCCACTGCCGGTTCACGAACCGCACGAACCCACCGGCGGAGTCCTGCAACCGGAACTGCTGGGTCGCCGACGACCTGTCGGTGGACTGCACCAGTTGGGTGCCGTCGTTGCCGTTCGGCAGCTCCAGCACCTTCCCGCTGTGCCGCGACCGCACCTTGTAGAACCCGCCACCGGCGTCGACGAACTGCCACTGCTGCACCGCGAGGTCGTTACGTGTCCACTGGTTGACCGGCGCGTTCTCCGCCGTGGACCAGTCGTAGAGATCCATCGCCTTGCCGCTGTGCCGGTTCACGAACACGTACGACGCCGACGTGTCCACGGTCGCCGCCGAGGCGGACGGCACCCCGTACGCCACCCCCGCGCCCAGCAGGAGGCCCACGGCGCCCAGCACCGCCACGACCCGCCGACCCCGCGACCGCGACGCCCGATCCGCTCCTGCCATGGAAACCTCCAGCGACCTCGTCAGCTCGCGTGGCCGAACAGCCTTCGGCCGTTACACGCCGGTAAACGAATGTTCACGTTAACATCGACGTCTGTCAAGGTATGGGCGAGCAGCCCCGTCAGCGGGTCGCGCGGCGGCGCCCCACCGCCTGGATCTCGATGAGCAGGTGCGGGTGCGGCAACTGGTGCACCGCCACAGTGGTGCGGGTCGGGCCGGTCTCGTCGAAGTACTCGGCGTACACCTCGTTGTAGCCGCCGAAGTCGTTCATGTTGACCAGATACGTGGTGACCTGGACCAGATCGGCAAGGTCGGCGTCGACGGAGCGCAGGATGTCGCGGATGGTGTCGAGGACGGCGCGGGTCTGCGCGCGGATGTCGAGGTCGGTGACGCCCATCGGGTCCACCCGGGCGCCGGCGATGCTGTTGTCCGGTCGGCGGCTGGACGTACCCGAGACGAAGATCAGGTCGCCGGCGACCCGGACGTGCGGGAACCGGCCGCGCGGCGTGGCCAGGCCGGGCACCACCCCGCCCGGGTCGGCCCCGCTCCGCCCGGTCACGACCCGACCCGCAGGGACGCCGTGCCGAGCTTCTCGACGGTGACCCGGACGTGCGCGCTGCCGCGCAGCGGGACGGCGGCGGTGGCCGCGCCAGCGAGCAGGACCGCGCCGTCGGCCAGGTCCACGCCGTACGCGCCGGCGAGCCGGACCGCGTCGGGCAGGGCCCGCCGGGGATCGCCGAGGATGGCCGCCGTCGACCCGACCTGGACGGCGCGTCCGTCGACCTCCAGCAGCACGCCGAGGTTGTCGATCCCGGCCGGCACCGGCTGCCAGGCGCCGAGCACGAAGCCGCTCGCCGAGGTGTTGTCGGCGACGACCTCGGGCAGCGTGAAGCGGAAGTCGACGTACCGGGAGTCGATGACCTCGATCGCCGGCGCGACCGCCGTGATCGCGCCGCCCTCGACGAGGAAGGCGACCTCCGGTTCCGCCTTCGGGTGGAGGTGGTCGGCGAGCCGGAGCGTGCCGCCGTCGGGGATGCGCATGGCGTCGGTGAGGCGACCCCAGATGACCTCGTCGACGCCCATCTGCGCCATCTTGGCCCGGCTGGTCAGCCCCAGCTTCAGCCCGACCGGGCGTTCGCCGCGGGCCACCCGGCGCGCGACGACGGCCTCCTGCACCCGGTAGGCGGTGGGCACGTCCAGGCCGACGTCGGCGCCGAGCTGCGGGACCGCGACCCGGCTGGTCGCCGCCGCGTCGAGACGCGCGGCGAGCTGGTCGACGGTGGTCATCGGTCCCCTCCGGTCCGGGCGGTGGCGGTGGCCAGGTCGAGGGCCACGTCGACGATCATGTCCTCCTGCCCGCCGACCATGCGGCGGCGGCCGAGTTCGACAAGGATCGAGCGGACGTCCACGCCGTAGCGCTCCGACGCCGATTCGGCGTGCCGCAGGAAGCTGGAGTAGACCCCCGCGTAGCCGAGGGTGAGCGTCTCCCGGTCCACCCGGACCGGCCGGTCCTGCAACGGCCGCACCAGGTCGTCGGCCGCGTCCATCAACGCGAACACGTCGCAGCCGTGCTCCCAGCCGTGCAGTTCGGCGACGGCGACGAACACCTCCAGGGGCGCGTTCCCGGCGCCCGCGCCGTGCCCGGCCAGGCTGGCGTCGACCCGGACGGTGCCGTGTTCGACCGCCGCCACGCTGTTCGCCACGCCGAGGGACAGGTTGTGGTGGGCGTGGATGCCGATCTGCGTCGCCGGGTCGAGGACCTGACGGTACGCGTCGACCCGCTCGGCGACGTCCCGGGTCAGCAGCCGGCCGCCGGAGTCGGTGACGTAGACGCAGTGCGCGCCGTAGGACTCCATCAGCTTCGCCTGCTCGGCCAGGGCCGCCGGCTCGTTCATGTGCGACATCATCAGGAACCCGGACACGTCCATGCCGTTGTCGCGCGCCCACCCGATGTGCTGCGCGGAGATGTCCGCCTCGGTGCAGTGCGTGGCGATCCGCACGCTCGTCACGCCGAGGTCGCGGGCGGCCCTGAGGTCGGCGATCGTGCCGATGCCGGGCAGCAGGAGCGTGGTCAGCCGGGCGGTGGTGACCGCCTCCGCCGCCGCCGCGATCCAGTCCGCGTCGGAGGCGGCCCCGTGCCCGTAGTTCACGCTCGAACCGGCCAGCCCGTCGCCGTGCGCGACCTCGATCGCCGCGACTCCGGCCGCGTCGAGCGCGGCGGTGATCGACCGGACCTGGTCGACGGTGAACCGGTGCCGCACCGCGTGCATGCCGTCCCGCAGCGTCACGTCCTGGATGTACAGCCCGGTCATGCCGGTACCTCCCGCTCGGCGCGTCGTGCGACCATCCGCTCCGCCGTCCGCAACGCGGCCGACGTCATGATGTCCAGGTTGCCGGCGTACGCCGGCAGGTAGTGCCCGGCCCCGGACACCTCCAGGAACACCGACACCTGCACCCCGGTGAACCGGCCGCCGAGCGCCGGCACGTAGGTGTCCACGGGGTCGAACTGCACCTGCTGCTTGAGCCGGTAGCCGGGCACGTACCCGGCGACGTCGGCGACCATCGCCTCGACCGACGCCGCGACGGCCGCCCGGTCGACGTCCGGGTCGGGGCACAGGCAGTAGACGGTGTCCCGCATCAGCAACGGCGGTTCCGCCGGGTTCAGCACGATGATCGCCTTGCCGGCGCGGGCGCCGCCGACGACCTCGATCGCCCGCGCCGTGGTCTCGGTGAACTCGTCGATGTTCGCCCGGGTGCCCGGGCCCGCCGAGCGCGACGCGATCGATGCGACGATCTCCGCGTACCGCACGGGTGTCACCCGGCCGACGGCAGCGACGACGGGTACGGTCGCCTGGCCGCCGCAGGTCACCATGTTCACGTTCGGCTCGTCCAGGTGCTCGTCCAGGTTGACCGGCGGCACCACGTACGGGCCGACCGCGGCCGGGGTCAGGTCGACCACCAGCCGGCCGTGCTCGCGCAGCAGCGCGGCGTGCCGGCGGTGGGCTCCGGCCGACGTCGCGTCGAACACCACCGCCACGTCGGCGAACTCCGGCATCGCCAGCAGCCCGTCGATCCCGTCGGCGGTGGTGGCCACCCCGAGCCGGCGGGCCCGCGCGAGGCCGTCGGAAGCGGGGTCGACCCCGACCATCGCCACCATCCGCAGCGACTCCGACAACCGCAACACCTTGATCATCAGATCGGTGCCGATGTTCCCCGACCCGATCACCGCCACACCCGTGCTCACTGCCCCACCCCCACACCGAAACAGACCCGGACCGAACCCAGACCGGAGATACGTGCCTCGTACGCCGCGCCGGCGGTGACCGGCACCATCGGGCCGAGCGCCCCGGACAGCACCACGTCACCGGCGACGAGCGGACTGCCCGCGGCGGCCAGCTTCCGGGCCAACCACACGACCGCGTGCACGGGATGGCCGAGACAGGCCGCCCCGGCGCCGACCGACACCGGCTCCCCCGCGTGTTCGAGCACCATCCCGGCCAGCCGGAGGTCGACCTGCGACAGCGCGCGCGGCTGGTTGCCGAGGACGAACAGGCCCGAGGAGGCGTTGTCGGCGACCGTGTCCACGATCGAGATGTCCCAGTCCGCGATCCGGGAGTCCACGACCTCGATCGCCGGCAGGACGTGGTCGGTCGCCCGGATCACGTCAGCGGTGGTCGGCTGCTCGAAGGGCAGGTCCGCGCCGAGCACGAACGCCACCTCGGCCTCCACCCGGGGCTGCACCAGCCGGCCGAGGTCGATCTCGTCGCCGTCCGGGACCGCCATGTCCGCGTACAGCACCCCGAAGTCCGGCTGGTGGACGCCGAACGCCTCCTGCACCGCCCGCGACGTCAGGCCGATCTTCGCGCCGACCCGCCGCCGGCCGGCGGCCTCCCAGTCGGCGACCTGCGCCCGCTGCACCCGGTACGCCGCGTCGACGTCACCGACCGGCAGCAGGTCGCCGCGCAGCGGCGCGACCGGCTGCCCGGTCTCGTGGGCGGCGCGGAGCAGCGCCGCGGCCCGAACCACGTCGCTCATGACAGGTCCACGCAGACGTTCGTCAGTTCGGAGTAGAAGTTCAGCGAGTGGACGCCGCCCTCCCGGCCGACACCTGACGCCTTCACCCCGCCGAACGGGGTGCGCAGATCCCGCAGGAACCACGTGTTCACCCACACGATCCCGGCCTCCAGCCGGGCGCCGGCCCGGTGCGCCCGGCCCACGTCCCGGGTCCAGACGGTGCCGGCCAGCCCGTACTCGCTGTCGTTGGCCAGGGCGAACGCCTCGTCCTCGTCGTCGAACGGCGTCACGTGGCACACCGGGCCGAAGACCTCCTCCCGGTTGATCCGGGCGGTGGGGGCCAGACCGGTCAACACCGTCGGCTTGACGTAGGCGCCGCCGTCGCGGGCGTCGTCGAACCGGGGTACGCCGCCACCGGCGAGCACCGTCGCGCCGTCGGCGCGGGCCAGGTCGTAGTAGCCGAGCACCTTCTCCCGGTGCTGGTGCGAAATCAGCGGCATGTTCACCGTGGCCTCGTCGGCCGGCCAGCCGAACGTCAACTCGTCGGCCCGCTTCGCCAACCGCGCGGTGAACTCGTCGAACACCTGCCGTTGCACGAACAGCCGCTCGGTGCACAGGCAGACCTGACCGCCGTTGGTGAACGACGACCGGACCGAGCCCTCGACCGCGGCGTCGAGGTCCGCGTCCGCGAAGACCAGGCCGGCGTTCTTGCCCCCCAGCTCGAACGACACGGCCTTCACCCCGTCGGCCGCAGCCCGCATGATCGCCCCGCCGGTGGCCGACTCGCCGGTGAACGTGATCGCGTCCACCCCCGGGTGCCGGGTGAGGAACTCCCCGGCCGAGCCCGGCCCGAACCCGTGCACCACGTTGAAGACACCGTCGGGCACGCCCGCCGCCGCCATCACCTCGGCCAGTAGCGTGGCCGACGACGGCGTCTCCTCCGACGGCTTCACCACCACCGCGTTGCCGCAGGCGAGCGCCGGCGCGACCTTCCACGTCAGCAGCAGCAGCGGCAGGTTCCACGGCACGATCACCGCGACCACCCCGACCGGCTTGCGCACCGCGTAGTTGAGCGCCCGCCCGCCGGTCGGCGTGGCGGTGGTGAACGACTCCGTCGGCGCGGTCGCCACGATCTCGGCGAAGGCCCGGAAGTTGGCCGCGCCGCGTGGGATGTCGAGGGTCCGGGCCTGCGAGATCGACTTGCCGGTGTCACCGACCTCGGCCGCCACCAGGTCCTCGAACCGGCGCTCCAGTTCGTCGGCGACCCGGTACAGGACCGCGGCGCGGTCCCGCTCACCCATCCGGCCCCACGGCCCGCGCACCGCCGACCGCGCCGCGGCCACCGCCGCGTCCACGGTGGACTCGTCGGCCTCGGCGACGTGGCGGATGGTGTCGCCGGTGACCGGCGAGACCTTGGGGAAGCGCGCGCCGGACGTGTCGAACTCGCCGTCGACGAAGTTCGGCAGCACGGTCGGCTCGCCGGCCGGCCGGCCGGCGAGCAGGCTCGGGGACCAGAGCCCGTCGGTCATCAGGGGCACCTCTCGTCAGGCGGTGGTGGGCGCGGAGTCGGTGGCGTCGGGGTCGGCGATCAGGGCGACGACCGCGGCGTCGACAGTGGTCTCACCGGCCACCGCGGCGGCTGCCTCGTCGGTGACGACCAGGACGGTGGTGCCGACACCGACGTTCAGCGGATCGACGGCGACCAGGTCGGGGCCGTCGGGCCGGACCCGGACCAGGACGAGCCGCCGGCCCTGGAGCGGGGTCAGGATGCGGTCCGCCCACACCTTGCCGACGACCTCGCCGAGCACCATCAGCCTTCTCCGCGCAGGGCGGCCATGACCTCGCGGATCCGGGCGGTCTCCGGGCCGTCCAGCAGCGCCGCGGTGGTCGGGTGCGGCTTGGGGTAGATCTGCGAGCTGCGCAGCTCGCCGTGGGCCTTGACGGCGGCCTCGCCGGCCGAGACGGCCTGCCGGACGGCGGCGAGGGTGCCACGTACGGCGGCGGCGAGGTAGCCGCTGGTGACCCGTTCGACGCCGACACACCTGACGTCGGCAGTCTTGATCATGGCTTCGATGCCCGCCGAAAGGGCCACGATGCCGCGGGTCTCGATGATTCCGATAGCGATGTCGGACGACATGTCTGGTTCTCCTGTCCGGGCGTCAGTTGCCGACGAGTTGGGGGTCGGCCGCCAGCGCGCTGACGGCGTCGCAGGGGCTCGCGAAGACGATCGATCGCACCGAGCGGCTCTTGGCCCGCGCGGTCTCCTCACCGATGTCGACGGCTTCCTCGACGGTCGCGAGGTCACCGCGTACGGCGACGGCGACGATGCCGCCGCCGAGCCGGACGACCTTGGTCACCTCGACCTCGGTGGCCTTCACCATCGCGTCGACGGCGTCGAAGACGGGGGTGAAGCCTTCGGCTTCGACGAAGCCCACGGCCATGTTCCGCATGGTCTCTCCTCTAGTGATCGGTCAGGTTCCAGGACAGGACTGCGCCGCCGGTGCCCCAGATCGGGCCGTAGGCGTGCAGGTGAGCCGGGCCGGTGGCCGCGTTCGCGCCGGCGGCGAAGGCCAAGGCCCGGAACTGGCTGTCGGCCTGCGCCTGCCGGGCGAAGTCCTCCCGCACGGCGAGCGCCTCGTCGACCTTGCCGCTGGTGAGCAGGTCGATGATGCGGGTGTTCCACTGCTCGTGGCCGGGTTCGCCGATGCGGTCCTGGCCGGGCTCGATCCACTGTTGGAGGAGCCCGGAGGACATCCCGGTCACCACGACGACGGCGGCGCGCAGGCCGGCGTCGCGCGCGGCGGCGGCGCCGGCCCGGCCCACCTCGGCGAGCGTCCCGGCGTCGGCGTAGAGGTTGCAGGAGACCTGCGCCCAGCGGAGCTTGCGCTCCGGGTCGAGCAGCGCGGA
The DNA here is from genome assembly GCF_029581215.1 of Micromonospora sp. WMMD975. Taxonomy (NCBI): domain Bacteria; kingdom Bacillati; phylum Actinomycetota; class Actinomycetes; order Micromonosporales; family Micromonosporaceae; genus Micromonospora; species Micromonospora sp. WMMD975. Next base: position 1,674,659 of record NZ_CP120739.1, on the reverse strand, counting down.
GGTGACGATGGTGCCGGCGTCGATCGGGAACCCCTCGTAGCGGGTCCGCCGGGCCTGCAACCCGCCGGCCTGGACCCGGTCGGCCCAGCGTTCGGTGAAGTCGACGTCGAACCGCAGGTCGTAGTCGAGCACGCCGTAGTCGTAGGCGTACCAGTTCTCGTCGACGTGCTGGCCGCGCGGGTTGGGGTCGCACTGGAACTGGTGGCCGAGGACGGTGAACCACTGGGTCGACAGCAGCAGCACCACGTCGGGGTCGAGGCGGCGCAGCCGGGCGCCGACGTCGCGGGCCCCGTCGGCGAGCGCCGACCAGCTCGGCGCGGGGTCGTCGGCGAGCAGGTGCGGCATGCCGGGCAGCAGCGCCCCGGCGACGATCCCGGTCCGGTCAGCCATGGTGGCTCCCCTCGGGCAGCCACTCCACCACCGCGTTGCCGGTGCCGATGATCGTGCCGTAGCCGAGCACGTCGCCGGCGACCTTCGGCCAGCCCATCGCGGCGAGCATCCAGGTGAGGCTGCCGGCCTTGGTCTCCGAGGCGGTCGCCTCGATGTGTTCGACGATGAGTTCGCGCAGCGGCGCGGTCGGCCCGCGCCGGATCGCCTCCAGCAGCTTCATGTCCCACCGGTACTGGTGGTTGTTGTACGGGTGTTCCCGTTCCATGTCCTCGGGCAGTTCGGGTTCCTCGTGCCAGTGCAGGTGCGACAGCGAGTTGGAGGCGAGCAGCACGGCCCGCCGCCCGGTGGCCTCGACGGCCCGCCGGGTGGCCTCGCCCAGCACCTCCATCTCCTCCAGCGACGCGTCGGAGTAGAAGTACGGGTTGTTGTTCGCCGACAGCGACACCACCGGGATGTCCCAGGCCGGGTTCGCCAGGTGCAGGGCGCCGATGGTGGCGTAGTCGACGCGTACCCGGGGGTCCCGCATCGTGCGGGTGACCAGCCCGAGCCCGCTGGCCTCCGCGGCGATCGCCTCGCCGAGTTCGACGTCGCTGCGGAAGTCGTAGCGGTAGCGGAACAGGTGCGGGAAGATCGGCTCGACGGAGATGCCGCGCGGGTTCGGCACGCAGTTGACGTGGTGGCCGACCATGGTGATCCAGTGCGGGGCGTGGACGATGAGCACGTCGGGCTTGTGCACCTCGCGGATGCGGGCCCGCAGTCGCTCGTACGCCCAGCGCAGCGTCTCCCACCCGCCGGTGGACCGGGGCTCGTTCTGCGGCGGGTTCTCGCCGTAGATCAGGTGTGGGGGGTGCGGGCTGAGGCAGCCGGCGACGATGCCGCACCGTGGCGGCGCGGTGGTGGTCGGCTGCGGGGCCCGGGGGGCGGTGGTGGCGCCGCCGCGGGCCGGTGCCAGCGGCACCCGGAATACCTTGCTCATGACCGTCCTCCCCCGGCGAGCACCCGCACGTAGGAACGGTCGTGCGGGGCGGTGCCGAGAATCTGGAGCCCGTCGTCGTCGAGGGCGAGTTCATCCGCGGCCAGGGCCGCGTCGTGCCGGATCCAGGCCCGCAGCGGGGCCGGATGTCCACCGTGGACCTCGACGAGGGTGTCCTCGGCGAGGCCGCTGCCGGGGGCCACGTACGCCAGCCGCCGCTGCCCGCGCCGACCGGTGTAGGCCGGGTGGGCGGTGACCGTGGTGCGCAGCCAGCGCCGTTCCTCGCGCAGCCGCGCCCGGCGGGCGGTGGTCGCGGTCGCGTCGACGTGGCCGGCCGGGTCGAGCACGACGCCGTAGCGCCGCTCGGCCTCGGCGGCGGTCAGGTATTCCTGGGCGACGTCCTCGGCCACGTCCTCGGGCAGCCGCTCCAGCGGGTCGCCCCAGCCCCCGCCGCCGGCCGACTCCATCACCAGCACGTCACCGGCGCGCATCGGGAAACCGGCGACCTTGCCGGGGGTGGCGAAGTCGACGCGCTCGCCGTCGGGCCGCCGGATGTGGGTCACGGTGGGCGCGCCGGGCCCGCCGTGCCGCAGCCCGTACGGCGGGACCGTGGTCCGGTCGGTCTGCACCGAGTACGCGCCGCCGCTTGCGAGCAGGCGGGTCTCCCGGCGGCTGCCGAGCCCGCCGCGGCGTACCCCGTCGCCGCAGGAACCGACGCGCAGCTCGCACGCCTCGACGAGGATCGGGATCTCGGTCTCCAGCCGTTCGACGGACTGGATGGTGGAGATGTCGCCGAGGTCGACGGGGTTCATCGCGCTCGGTCCGTCGGATTCGAGGAACCCGCCGTTGCCACCCGCCGGGTAGTCGTAGTAAAGGTAGGGCCGTCCGGTGTGCTCGTCGACGCCGCCGATGAGGTTCTGGAAGGTGGTGCCGAACTGGTCGGCGGCGATGAGGTCGGGCGCGACCTGGCTGAGGGCGGCCATGACGGCCGAGATGACCCGCTTGCGGACCTCGCTGTGCGCGTTGGCCGGGGCCGGATAGCTGACGTGCGCGACGGTGCCCGGCTCGGTGAGCACCCGCAGCGGCCGGAACGCGCCGTGGTTGACCAGGCCGCCGGGGTCCAGCGCCGACTTGACCGCGATGAAGACGCCCGCGACGGTCATCGCGCGGGAGGAGTTCACCACGGCCGCCACCTGTTTCGACGAGCCGCGGAAGTCGGCCTCGATCTCGTCGCCGTCGACGGTGAGCCGGCACCGCACGATGGCGGCGTCGTAGTCCCCGTCGGTGTAGAGGTCGAGGTAGTCCTCGTAGTGGTAGGTGCCGTCGGGCAGGGCCCGGATCATGTCGCGCAGCCGCTGCTCGGTGCGGTCCATGTTGGCGGCGACGGATTCGCCGATCAAATCGGCGCCGTGGCGGGCGACGAGCTCGCGCAGCCGCCGTTCGGCGGTGTGGCAGGCGGCGATGCTGGATTCGAGGTCGCCGCGGCGTTCCTCGGCCATCCGCACGTTGGCGAAGACGATGTCGAACGCGGCCCGGTTGGGCCGGCCCTGTTCGATCAGCCTGATCGGCGGGATCCGCAGCCCCTCCTGGAGGATTTCGGTGGCCTGGCCGGAGACGCTGCCCGGGGTCATGCCGCCGATGTCCGCCCAGTGCATGCGCACGCAGGGGAAGAGGAAGAGCTTCCCGTCGACGAAGACCGGGCTGATCAGGGTCACGTCGTTGAGGTGGCTGCCGCCGCGGTAGGGGTCGTTGACGATGTAGAGGTCGCCGGGGCGCATCTCGTCGGCGAAGTCGGCGAAGATCTCGGCGACCGAGGCCGGCATGGCGATGACGTGACCGGGCATGTCCCGGCCCTGGGCGACCATCTGCCCCTGCGGGTCGAACAGCGCGCACGAGAAGTCCTGCGCGTCGGCGATCACCGGCGAGTGCGCCGTGCGGAAGATCGTCTGTCGCATCTCCCGGACGATCGAGATGAGACCTTCGGTGACGACTTCCAGGTCGATCGGGTTCACAGTCATGCGAATGCCTCACTGGTTCCGGTTCGCTGCCGGGCTGGGACCATCGGGCTGGACCATAATGTGGTCCTAGAGTTATATTATGAAACCTAGCAACCGAGAAGGTGGGAAGCAAGATGTCGTACGCCACTGACGCCGGCCCGGACGCCGGGCCGCTCCCCCGCGAGTCCGGCACGCAGGCGCTGGACCGCGCGCTCAGCGTGCTGCTCGCCTTCCGCGGCACCGAGGCCGAACGCAAGGTCAGCGACGTCAGCCGGGAGCTCGGCCTGCACAAGTCGACCGCCAGCCGGCTGTTCCGCGCGCTCGCCGACGCCGGTTTCCTGCACCGCAACGAGGAGAACGGGAACTACCGGCTCGGCGTCACCGTGTTCGAGCTCGGCGCGCGCTACCTCGCCGGCCTCGACCTGCACACCGTCGCCCGACCGCTGGTGCACCGGCTGGCCGAGGAGGAGGGCGAGAGCGTCAACCTGTCGGTCCGGGAGGGCCTCGACGCGATCTCGCTGCACGTCGTGCAGGGCACCCGCAACCTCCAGCTCGTCTCCCGGCTCGGCCGGCGCATCCCGCTGTGGTGCAGCGCCGCCGGCAAGGCCCTGCTGATCGACTCCGACGAGGCGGCGCTGCGGGCCATGCTCGCCACCGCGCCGTTCACCGCCCTGACCGGCAACACCATCACCGACCTGGACACGTTCGTGGCCCGGATGGCGACCGTCCGGCAGCAGGGCTGGGCGCTCAACGACCAGGAGAGCGAGGAGGGGCTGCGGGTCGTGGCCGCCCCGGTCCGCGACCGCCACGGCCGGGTCACCGGCGCGATAAGCATCTCCGGCCCGATCTTCCGGCTCGACGAGACCCGGGTGGCGGAACTGGCCGCGGCGGCCCGCCGGACTGCCGACGAGCTGTCCCACCAGCTCGGCCACGGCTTCGGCGACGTCTGGGGCGACTGAGACGGTCGCCGGGGCGACTGAGACGGTCGCCGGGGCGACTGAGACGGTCGCCGGGGCGACTGAGACGGTCGCCGGGGCGGCTGGGGCGGTCAAAACTTCTCCTGCACTACGTCGGGGCGGATCCGCACGTGCAGCACCGCCGGCCCGGCCAGCGGCAGCACCTCGTCGAAGGCCGCCCGCGCGCCCGCCGGGTCGGTGACCGTCCACGCCGGCAGCCCGAGCGCGCGGGCCACCGCCGCGAGGTCCCGCGCGGGGAAACGGGCCAGCGCCGGGTCCACCCCGCGCGGGGCCAGCTTGCGCACCTCCGCGCCGTACGCGGCGTCGTCGAGCAGCACCAGCAGCACCGGCGCGCCGACCCGGGCCAGGGTGTCCAGCTCGCCGAGCCCGGTGAGCAGGCTGCCGTCGCCCTCGAAGGCGACCACCGGCCGGTCGGGCCGGCCCACGGCGGCGCCCACCGCGAACGGCAGCCCCACGCCGATGCTGCCGAACTCCCACGGCGCGAGGAACGACCTGTCGGTCGCGGCCGAGTCGAGCAGCAGGTTGGGCCAGCCGCCGAAGTGACCGACGCCGACCACTGTGGTCCGCTCGCGCGGCAGGCGCTCGGCGCAGATCCGGATGAATTCCCGGGGATCGATCCGGCCCGGCCGGGACTCGATGTCCAGGCCCGCGAACGGGTCGGCGACCGCCAGTTCGGCGGCCAGGTCTGGGCTGCGCCACTCCGGCCGGGCCACCGGCGTCAGCGCCGCCGACACCGCCCGGGCCGTCTCCCCCGCGTCGCCGACCACCCCGGCGGCCACCGGCCAGCGGGCCCCGATCGCCGCCGGATCGACGTCCACGCCGACCACCACCGCGTCCGGGAAGAGCGCGCCGTGGTCGGCGGTCCACCGGTTGAGCCCGGCGCCGAACGTCACCACCAGGTCCGCCCCGGCCAGGGTCCGCCGGGACAGCGGCCGGGACAGCCCCCCGGCCACCCCGAGGTCGTACGGGTGCCCGGTGAACAGGCCGGCGGCCATCAGCGTGGTGGCGAGCAGGGCCCCACTGCGGTCGGCGAGTTCCCGGATCGCGGCGGCGGACGGTTCGGCGCCCCGGCCGGCGAGCAGCACCGGGCGGTGCGCCGACCGCAGCCGTCGCGCCAGCGCCTCGACGTCGGTCGGATCCGGCACGAGCGGGCGCGGCGCGCGGGGCGCCACCGGCGGCGCGAGCACCGGGCCGGGTGGCGCCGGCGCGTCGGCCAGGTCGATCGGCACGTTCAGCACGACCGGGCCGGGCCGCTCGCGGGCCGCCCGGAAGGCCAACCCGACGTCGCGTACGGCGGTCGAGGCGGCGGCCACCGGCACGAACGCGCCCGCGGTCGCCAGCGCGTACGGCTGCTGGTCGAAGTGCTGCACGTGCAGCGGGTCGCCGGGCGGGGTGTCGCCGGCGATCAGGACCAGCGGGGTGCGGGCCTGCCGGGCGATGGTCAACGCCGCGCCGGCCACCGCCAGCCCCGGCCCCTGGGTGACCGTGGCGACCGCGCACCGGCCGGTGCTGCGGGCGTACCCGTCGGCCATCATCACCGCGGCGTTCTCGTTGCGGGCCGCGACGAAGCGCACGCCGTGCCGCTGCACCAGGTCGGCGACGAGGAACATGTTGGCGTCGCCGAGCAGGCCGAACACGGTGTCGACGCCGTGCGCGACGACGGCGTCGGCGATCGCCTCGAAGACCTTCACCGCGCACCCCCGTCGAGGTAGTCGCCCGGCGGGCGCAGCGCCACGCTCAACGCGCCGAGGTAGGAGTCGTTCGCCACCGCGTCGAACCGCGGGCCGGCCAGCCGGGCGGCGCGTTTGGTCATCGACCGGCCGACCGGCGAGGTGGCGAGCAGCCGGTCCGTGATGCGGTCGACGGCGTCCGGCAGCCCGCCGGCGTCGACCACGCCGCTGACCAGGCGCAGGTCAAGCAGTTCGGCGGGTTCGACCCGCTCGCCGAGCAGCAGCCAGCGCTTGGCCAGGTCCGCGCCGACCAGGTCGGCGAGGATCGCCATGCCGCTCCAGGTCAACGGGATGCCGAAGGTCACCTCGGGGAAGGTGAAGAACGTGCTGTCGGCGGCCACCCGCAGGTCGGAGGCGAGCCCGAGCACGGCGCCCGAGCCGATCGCCGGCCCGTTGAAGGCGGCGACCGTGGTCTGCTCCAACCGATACCAGCGTTCGACGAGTTCGGCGGTGCGGCGCTGCACGTGCATGGTGGTCCCGGCGTCGAGCCCGGCCAACTCCCGCAGGTCGGTGCCGGCGCAGAACGCCGTCCCCGCGCCGGTCAGCACCACCACCTCGACGGTGCGGTCCCGGCCGAGGTCGTGCAGCACGTCCTCGAAACGGGCGAGCATGGCGAGATCGAAGCTGTTGCGGCGGGACGGCCGGTTCAACGTCACCCGGGCCAGTCGCCCGGAGCGGTCCACCAGCACGGACTGGTCAGTGGTCATGGTCATGGTGACTCCGAGGTCAGAAGGGCCCGGTCGACGAGCGCGGCGGCGTGCCCGACGTACGACAGCGGGTCGAGCAGCCCGGCCAGGTCGGTGCCGGGCAGGGCGGCGGCCACCTGCGGGTCGGCGCGCAGCACGTCGGCGAACGGCCGGTTCTGTTCCAGGCTGTCGCGGACGATCCGCATCACCAGGTGGTGGGCCTGTTCCCGGCCGAGTGGCTCGGCGAGGCGGAGCATGACCGCCTCGGAGAGCACCAGCCCGCCGGTGAGGTCCAGGTTGGACCGCATCCGGTCCGGGTTGACGCCGAGGTCGCCGAAGACCTCGACCAGCCGTTCCAGCGCGCCGCCGATGAGGATGAAGCACTCCGGCAGCAGCTTCCACAGCGTCATGCCGACGCCCATGTCGCGGTCGTCCTGGGCGACCATGGTCTGCAACGCCAGCGGCACCTGCGCGCGCAGCGTGCCGGCGGCGGCGATCACCGCCTCGCACCGGATCGGGTTGCGCTTGTGCGGCATCGTGCTGCTGCCGACCTGGGTGGCGCGCTGCGGCTCGTACGCCTCACCGACCTCGGTGCGCCCGAGGAAGTAGACCTCCCGGGCCAGCTTCTCGGCGCTGGCGGCGACAAGCCCGAGGACCATCAGGCACTCGGCGAACCGGTCCGACGTGGCGTGCCACGGGGTGTCCGCGACGCCGAGGCCGAGTTCGTCGGCCACCGCGCGTTCCAGGGCGAACGCCTGCGGGCCGTAGCCGGCCATCGTGCCGGCGGCTCCGCCCATGCTCGTCACGAGCAGCCGGGCCCGCATCTGGGCCAGCCGCGCCCGGTGCCGTTGCAGCTCGCTCTGCCACACCGCGCAGCGCAGCCCGAACGTGGTCGGCAGCGCCTGCTGGCCGTGGGTGCGGGCCGGCATCGGGGTGGCCCGGTGCCGCAGCGCCAACCGGCGCAGGATGCGCACCAGCTCGTCGACCTGGCGCGCGACGATGTCCAGGCCGGCCCGGGCCCGCAGCACGAACCCGGTGTCCATCACGTCCTGGGTGGTCGCGCCGAGGTGGACGTAACGGCCGGCGTCGTCGGAGCACGCGGCGGTCAGCGCCCGGACCAGCGGCACCAGCGGGTGCACGGTGTCCGCGGCGTCGGCGGCGAGCACCGCCGTGTCGAGCCGGTCGAGCCGGGCCGCGTCGGTGATGGCCCGGGCCGCGGTCGACGGGATGACGCCGAGGCCGGCCTGGGCGCGGGCCAGGGCCGCCTCGACGTCGAGCCAGGACTGCATGAGCTGACGGTCGTTGAAGACCCCCCGCATCTCGGCGTTGCCGAAGAAGCTGGTGACGGTCAACGAGTCCAGGAAACACGAGCCGAGTTGCATCAGCGCTCCTCCTCACCGGTGAGCAGGCCGAGCGCGGCGCGCCTGTCGACCTTGCCGGACGGCAGCAACGGCAGGCCCGGCACCGTGCGGATCAGCGTCGGCACCTTGTGCCGGGCCAGTCGGGCGGCGGCGGTCGCGGCGAGCCGGTCGGGGTCGGCCTCGGCGCCCGCGGCGGCGACGACGAGCACGCCGACCTCCTCGCCCCACCGCGGCGACGGCACCCCGAGCACACACACCTGGGCGACCGTCGGGTCGTCGAGCAGCGCCGCCTCCACCTCGGCCGGGCTGACGTTCTCGCCACCCCGGATGATCAGTTCCTTGACCCGGCCGGTGAGGGTGAGGACCCGGTCGCCGTCGAGCGCGCCCAGGTCACCGGTACGCAGCCACCCGTCGTCGGTGAGCGCGGCCCGGGTGGCGACCGGGTCGTCGAGGTAGCCGGCGGTCACCGACTCGCCGCGTACCAGCAGCTCGCCGGGCTGGCCGGCGGGCAGTTCGGTCCGGGTGCCCGGCGCGACGACGACGGCGCACAGGTCCGGCACGATCCGGCCGACGGTGTCGCCGGGCGGGCCGCAGCTTCCGTCCCCGGGGTCGACGCTTATCGTCGGCCCGGCCTCGGTCTGCCCGTAGATCACCGCGATCCGGTCCAGCCCGAACACCCGCCGGGTCCGGGCGAGCAGCGCCGGCGCGCACGCGGCGCCGCCGAGGAAGCCGACCCGCAGCGAGGACAGGTCGAAGCGCTCGGGCGCGGGCTCGACGGTGTCGGCGAGCATCGTCGCCATCGTCGGCACGGCCTGGAGCACGGTGCACCGGTGCCGGGCGATCTGGGCCAGCACCGGCTCGGAGCGGAACCGGCGGACCGACACCCACAGCGCCCCGGTGACAAGCGCCAGCACGGCGCCGCTGCCGAGGCCGGCCGCGTGCGCCAGGGGCAGCGGCGAGGCGATCCGGTCGTCAGCGCCGAGCCGGGCGGCGTCGGCCGTCCAGCGGGCGTTGGCGACCAAGTTGCGGGCGCTGAGCGCCACCATCTTGGCCGGGCCGGTCGAGCCCGAGGTGAACTGGATGTTCAGGGTCGCGTCGGGGTGTCCGGCCGGGGCCGGCGCCGGGCCGGCCCAGCCGGGCAACCCGGACAGGTCGTCGCCGAACGTGTGCCAGCCGTCCGGGCGGGCGTCCGGCGGCAGGGCGGCGACCGCCCGCGCGGCGGTGGCCTCGCCGTCGCGGTCCCGCACCCGGTCGGCGACGAAGAGCCGGCGGGGGCGGCTGCGGGCCAGCGCCGCGGTGAGTTCCGCCGCGGTCAGGCCCGGATGCAGGGTCACCAGCGCGGCGCCCCGCCAGGCCGCGGCGGCCAGCAGGACCAGCCAGCCGAGGCCGTTCTCGGCCCACACCGCGACCCGGTCGCCGCGACCGACCCCGAGCGCGGCGAGCACCCCCGCGCCCCGACCGGCGAGGTCGGCGAACTCGCCGGCCGACACCGGTCGGTCCCAGTCGTCGAAGACGTACAACGGACGGTCCGGTGCCTGGGCGGCGCGGTCCAGGACGGTGGCGTCGAAGGCGGGCGGGATCACCGGATCACTCCTTGACGAGCAGCAGGTTTCCGTGGTCGTCGACGGTCGCGGTCCACCCGGCGCCGACCACGGTCGTGCTGCCGTTCTCGCGGACCACCGCCGGGCCGGGCACCGCGCAGCCGGGGGCCAGCTCGACGCGCCGCCGGACGGTGGCGTCGACCCAGCCGTCCGCGCCGTAGATCCGGGTGCGCCCCGCCTCCGACGACGCGCCCGCCGGGGGCGCGAAGCGTACGGCGGGTCGCGGGCCGAACGCGGTCAGCCGGCAGTTGACGATCTCGGCGGGGTGCCCGGACCGGGCGTACGCGTACCGCTCGGCGTAGGCGGCGTGGAACGCCTCCACCAGCTCCTCGGCGGTCGCCGGCACGTCGGGGACGGGCACGGCCAGGTCGAACGACTGGCCCCGGAACCGCATGCCGACCGACAGGCCGAACGTGACCTCGTCGGGTTCGACCCCGTCCTCGGCCTTGAGCTGGGCCCGCGCCGTGTCGCGCAGCTCGGCCACGGCGTCGCGGACGGCGGCCAGCCCGGTCTCGTCGGCCGGGACCAGCACCGTCCGCACGTAGTCGTGGCGGGCCTGGGCGGTGACGAAGCCGAGCGCGGAGAAGTTGCCCGGCACCGGCGGCACCAGCACCCGGCGGATGCCCAGCTCGTCGGCGAGCGCGGTGGCGTGCATCGGGCCCGCGCCGCCGAACGGCATCAGCACGAAGTCGCGCGGGTCGTGGCCGCAGGCGACGGAGATCTCCTTGATCGCGCTCGTCATCTTGACGGTGGCGATGGTGAGGATGCCGTGCGCCAGCTCCAGGTCGTCGAGGCCGAACTCGCCGGCCAGCCGGCTCATCGCCGCGCGGGCGGCGGCGACGTCGAGGCGTACCTCGCCGCCGAGGCTCTCCTGCGGGTCGAGGTGACCGACGACCAGGTGCGCGTCGGTGGTCGTCGGCTCGGTGCCGCCCCGGCCGTACGCGGCCGGGCCGGGGGTCGAGCCGGCGCTGCGCGGCCCGATCCGCAGTTCCCCGCCGAGGTCGCGCCAGGCGATCGAGCCGCCGCCGGCGCCGATCGTGTTGATCTCGACCTGGAAGGTGCGGTTCGGGTAGCCGGCGATCTTCCCGTCGTTGGTCATCAACGGGGCGCCGTTCTTGATCAGGCAGACGTCGGTGCTGGTGCCGCCGATGTCGCAGGTGATCACGTTCGGGTAGCCGGCCAGCCCGGCGACGTGGACGCTGGCGGCGACCCCGCCGGCCGGGCCGGACAGCGCCAGGTTGATCGGCAGCCGGCCGGCCTCGTCGGTGGAGACGACCCCGCCGCTGCTGGTCATGATCGACAGCGGCTGGGCGTAGCCGCCGTCCGCGAGCGCGGTGCCGAGCCCGCGCAGGTAGTCGGCGACCGTCGACCGGACGCTCGCGTTGAGCACGGTGGTCGCGAACCGCTCGTACTCGCCCTGCTCCGGCACCACGTCCGAGGAGATCGTGCAGACCAGGCCGGGGTGACGCTCGGCGAGCCGGGCGGCGGCGGCCCGTTCGTGCGCCGGGTTGCGGTAGGAGTGCAGCAGGCAGACGGCGACCGCCGTCGGGCCGGCGGCGGCCACCCGGTCCAGCACGGCGTCGAGGTCGGCGGGGTCGACCGGGCGGACGACGCTGCCGTCGGCGCCGATCCGCTCCCGCAGCACGTGCCGCAGCCGGCGCGGGGCCAGCGGCGGGCGCGCCGCCTCCTTGACGCTGTAGAGCTGCGGCCGGTGCCCCAGCCCCATCTCCAGGACGTCCCGGAAGCCCTCCGTGGCCACCACGCTCACCGGCTCGCCGGAGCCCTCCAGCAGCGCGTTTGTCACCCGGGTGGTGCCGTGGACGAAGCGGTCGACCTCGTCGAGGCGGACGCCGAGCTTGGCCAGGCCCTCGAAGATGGCCGCGGCCGGGTCGTCCGGCGTGGACAGGGTCTTGGCCTCGGCGAGCCGGGCGGTGGCCGGCTCGTACACGATGACGTCGGTGAAGGTGCCACCGATGTCGACGCCGATGCACAGCATGGCGAGCCTTTCGCTAGTGGTGGGCGCGCGGACCCGGGCGGCCGCCGTCGGGCCGCCGGCACGGTCGGTCGGATCAGAAGGTGACGCCGTAGCGGCGCAGGGTCCTGCTGGTGACGGCCCGCAGGATCCAGTCGAAGAGGTAGCCGAGCAGGCCCAGGGCGATGATGCCGACGAAGACCCACTCCGTCTTGGCGTAGTTGCGGGCGGTCCAGATGAGCGAGCCGAGGCCGCTCTGCGCCGCCACGATCTCCGCGGAGACGATCGTCAGGAACGAGTTGCCCATGGCCAGCCGGGCGCCGGTGACGACGTGCGGCACGGTCGACGGCAGCACCACCGAGACCAGGGTGCGGGCCGGGTTGGCGCCGAGCGCCCGCGCGGCCCGCAGCCGCAGCTCGTCGACCGACAGGACCCCAGCGAGGGTGTTCAACGCGACGATGAAGACGGTGGTGTAGAAGATCAGCGCGATCTTCGACGCCTCGCCCGGGCCGAGCCAGATGATCGCCAGCGTGACGAAGGCGATCGGCGGCACGAACCGGAAGAACTGGATGTACGGGTCCACCATCAGCCGCAGCCACGGCACGCAGCCCATGAGCAGCCCGACCGGTACGCCGATCACCACACCGAGCGCCCAGCCGGTCAGGATCCGGGTGGACGAGGCGCTCACCGAGCTCCACAGCGTGCCGTCCTGGACCAGGTCGACCGCGCCCCGCCAGGTGAGCAGCGGCGACGGCAGGAAGAAGGCGGTGTAGTTGCGGCTGACCAGGTCCCAGACGACGACGCCGAGCACCACCGACAGGACCGACAGCCCGACCCGGGTCAGCCGGGGCCCGGGCCGGCGCCGGCGGGCCGGACCGGGAGTGTCCCGACCGGTCCGCTCCGCCACCGTACGTACGTCCACGCTCATGGTCACGCCTCCCTGTCGCCGCCGGTGGGCCGGCCGTCGTGCCCGTCGTCCAGCCCCTGGGCCTGCAACGTCCGGGCCACCTCGGCGCCGATGTCCTCGCGCAGCAGGCGGAAGAGCGCGGCGCTCGCCGGGTCGGTCAGGTCGCGCGGGCGGGGCAGGTCGCACGGGTAGACGTTCTTGATCGCCGCGGACGGGCCGGCGGTCATCGTGACGATCCGGTCGCCGAGCAGGATCGCCTCGCCGATGTCGTGGGTGACGAACACGATGGTGGCGCCGGTCTCCCGCCAGATCCGGTCGAGTTCGACCTGCATCACCAGCCGGGTCTGCGCGTCGAGCGCGCCGAACGGCTCGTCCATCAGCACCACCGACGGCTCGTTGGCGAGCACCCGGGCCAACTGCGCGCGCTGGCGCATGCCGCCGGAGAGTTGGCCGGGGAACCGGTCGGCGCTGTGGCTGAGTCCGACCATGGCCAGGTAGCGGTCGACCGCGGTGGCCCGCTGCGCCTTGCCCACGCCCCGCATCCGGGGACCGAAGTCGACGTTCTGCCGCACGGTCAGCCACGGGAAGAGGGCCTCGGCGCTCTGGAACACCACGCCCCGCGACACGTCGGGGCCGGTGACCTGCGCGTCCGCGCAGGTCACCGCCCCGCCGGCCGGCCGGACGAAGCCGGCGATCGCGTTGAGCAGCGTCGACTTGCCGCAGCCGCTGGGACCCAGCAGGCAGACGAACTCCCCACCGGCGATGTCGAGGTTCGCCTCGCGGACCGCCTCGAAGTCGCCGAACCGGATGTCGACGTCGCGCACCGAGACCGGGGATCCGGAGCGGTTCACGCCACCCCCCGGACCATGACGTTCCCCGCCTCGACCTTCTCGTTCACGATCTTGTTGTCCAGCTGGAACTGGGCGATCTCGTTGTAGCGCTTGATGTCCTCGTCGGTGAAGTCCCGGACCTGGCACTGCACGCCCTTGAGCAGGTTCTGCGCCTCGGCCGCCGGCACCTTGATCGCCTTCTCGGTGACCGTGCCGGCCTTGGCCGGGTCGGCGGTGAGCTGCTCGCACGCCTTGCCGACGGTGTCGACGACCTTCTTGGCCGTCTCCTTGTTCGCCTCGTACCAGGCGCCGTCGACGCCGATCACCAGGTTGTAGACGTATCCGATGTCACCGCTGGTCAGCAGCACCTTGCCACCGTTGGCGACGCCCCGCGAGGGCCACGGCTCCCACATGATGTAGCCGTCGATGTCGCCGCGCTGCAACAGCGCCGGCATCTCGGCGGGTGAGGCCTTGACGAACTCGACCGCGTCGCGGCTGATGCCCTTGTTGTCGAGGACCTTGTTGGTGGCGTACTCGTTCACGGTGCCCGGCACGACGCCGTACTTCTTGATGCCGGCGACGTCGGTGATGCCGGAACGGGCGACGAGCTTGATGAAGTCGGGGGACTGCGAGAACACCGCGAGTCCCTTGATGTCACCACGGGCGGACCGGTTGAGCAGGCTCGACTCGGTGCTGGCGGTGACCTGGCCCTGCTTCGCCAGGATCGCGTCGAGCCCGCCGGTGCCCTCCTGGTACTGGGTGACGGTCACGTCGAGGCCGGCCTCCTCGAAGAGCTTCTCCTGGTCGGCCAGGTAGATCGGCGAGTACGCCGGGTCGACTCCGACCCCGAAGTTCACGGCGGCTGCGGGCGCGCCGCTGTCGCCGCCGCCGGACTCCCCGGCGGACTGGTTCTCGGAACACGCCGACACGGCGACGGTCATCAGCAGGGCTGCGGCCGCGGCTTGCATTCGCATTCTCATGGCTACCCCAGACTTCAGCGGCTCATATTGTGGTCTTGGTTGCTTAATATGGGACGCTACTGTGAGCCGCTTTACAACGTCAAGGTCTTCGTCCGACGGGCTTTCACCACAGAGAGTAGGCAGGCCCGGCCCGATTCCCCCATCCCACCGCCCGTGCATCGGGGAGGGAACACCCATGGAGCACCTGAACAACCCGCCTGGTAGGGCGAATCCGAAATCTCGGCCGTTGATGAGCCAGCACAATCCGGTAACGGAACGTGTCGAGGGGTCCGCAGCTACCCGACTTTCTTCACCCGGCTGTTATGCGCCGACGACCACCGAGCGGACGTGGACGGCCTCCGACACCATCCGCTACGCCCTCGGCGTCGGCGCCGGACAGACCGACCCCGCCGACGAACTGCGGTTCACCACGGAGAACTCCACCGGCCACCCGCACGCCGTCCTGCCGACCTTCGCCACCCTGCTCGCCGCCGACCCGCCGTACCTCGGCGAACCGGCCGCCGTCCGGCACGCCGGCGAGACCCTGACCCTGCACCGGCCGCTCCCACCCGCCGGCCGGGCCCACGTCACCGCCGTCGTCACCGGCGTCCACGACCGCCGCTCCGGGACCCTGGTCCACCACCGGTCGCAGATCCACGACCCCGACGGCACCCCCCTGGCCACCGTCGAGCGGACCATGTTCGTCATCGGCGCCGCCGCCGACGGCCGGCGCGCGTCGGCCCCGGCCCGGCCGCGCCCGGCCGGGCCGCCCGACCACACCGCCCGCCACCGCATCCGCCCCGACCAGGCCCTGCTCTACCGGCTCAACGGCGACCGCAACCCGCTGCACTCCGACCCGGCGGTGGCCACCGCCGCCGGTCTCCCCGGCCCGATCCTCCACGGCCTGTGCACGTACGGCTTCGCCGCCCGGACGCTGCTCCACGCGGTGGCCGGCGGCGAGCCCGACCGGGTACGCCGGATCAGCGCCCGGTTCAGCGCACCACTGTTCCCCGGTGACACCCTCACCGTGCTGGTGTGGCTCCGGCCCGGTGGCGCGCTCTTCGCGGCGCTCGACGGCCGGGGTCGGCAGGTGCTCGACCGGGGCGTGCTCGACCTGCGGTGAGGGCTTCAGGCGCGGCGCCAGGCGAGGACGCCGGCCGCCGTGCCGAGCACGCCGGCGGCCACCCCCACCCGGTGCCGGGAGAGCCACGCCTGCGGGCTGTGGCCGTACGCCCGGGAGGAAAAGTCGCCCCGCGCGCCGTAGTCGTGCCCGCCGGGCCCGTCGAGGGGGTGCCAGAGGTTGTTCGGCCGGTCGGGGTCGGCCGGGCGGCCGGTCTGCTGGGACTTGTAGCCGGTGCGGGCCAGGTAGCGGTCCAGCACCCCGGGGGCGACCCGGTTGCCGAGGATGGTCAGCGCGGTGGAGGCGCCGACCCAGTACTCGCGCCGGCCGGGCCGGTCGGCGGCGCCGACGATCGCGCGGGCGGCCACCTCCGGCTCGTAGATCGGCGGCACCGGCTCGGCGTGCCGGGGCAGCCGGGACAGCAGCCAGTCGAACTGCGGGGTGTTCACCGCCGGCAGGTGCACCATGGTCACCTTGACGTTGCTGCGCTCGTGCATCAGCTCGCAGCGCAGCGACTCGGTGAACCCGACGATGGCGTGTTTCGCCCCGCAGTAGGCCGCCTGCAGGGGGATGCCCCGGTAGGCAAGCGCGGAACCGACCTGCACGATGGTGCCCCGGTCACGCGGGATCATATGGGACAGCGCGACCCGGGTGCCGTGCACGTAGCCGAGGTAGGTGACCTCCATGGCCCGGCGGAACTCCTCCGGCCGGGTCTGCTGGAACGGCGCGAAGACGGAGCTGAAGGCGTCGTTGATCCACAGGTCGATCGGACCCAGTTCCGCCTCGATCCGCCGCCCGGCGTCGACGACCTGGTCGTAGTCGGCCGTGTCGACCTCGATCGGCAGGGCCCGACTGCCCGCGGCGCGTACCTCCTCGGCGGCGGCGTCGAGCCCCACGCGCCCGCGGGCCAGCAGCGCGATGGCGATGCCGCGCCGGGCCAGCAGCCGTACCGTGGCGCGGCCGACGCCCGCGCTGGCTCCGGTCACCACCGCCACCTGGATGTCCTGCCGCCGCCTGCCCATCTCGTCTCCCGTCGTCGAGTCCTGCTGCCCGCACTACCCGTCGGCGCCCGGCCCAGTCATCCCGGCGGCGTCGATTCGGGTTGTCCGCGCGTGTCAGGGCGGGCCGGGCGGGTACCGCACGCCACGGACACCGACGAGAGGGGCGACACCATGGCCGCAGCGGACGCCGACCAGCCGGCCGGCGGCACCACACCGGCGGTGCTGCGGGACTACGCGCTGCTCGGCGACGGGCACCGGGGCGCGCTCGTCGGCCCCGGCGGCGACGTCGCCTGGCTGTGCGCGCCCGGCTGGTCCGATCCGGCGGTGTTCAGCGCGCTGCTCGGCGGGGCGGGCCGGTACCTGGTCGCGCCGGCGACGGACCGGTTCGTCTGGGGCGGGCACTACGAGCCGGGCTCGCTGATCTGGCGCAGCCGGTGGGTCACCGGGGACGGGATCGTCGAGTCCCGGGAGGCGCTGGTCTTCCCGGGGGAGGCGGGTCGCCTGGTGCTGCTGCGCCAGGTCCACGCGCTCGACCGGCCGGCGCGGGTGCGGGTGGTGCTGGACCCGCGGGCCGGCTTCGGCCGGGAGCCGGTGCGGGACGTGACCCGCGACGGCGAGCGGTGGCTCGCCCGCACCGGCGGGCTGCACCTGCGGTTGCAGGGCGGTGGCCGGCTGCACCCGGACCGGCACGGCTTCCTGGCCGGTGAGCTGACGGTCCCGGCGGGCGGCCGGCACGACCTGGTGCTGGAGCTGGCCGCCGACCCGCTCGACCGGCCGTGCGAGTCGCCCGGGGAGCTGTGGCGCGCCACCGAGCAGAACTGGGCGTCGGCGGTCCCGTCGCTGGACGGGCCTGCGGCCCGGGACGCCACGCTCGCCTACGCGGTGCTGCGCGGCATGACCCGCCCGGGCGGCGGCATGGTCGCCGCCACCACCACCGCCCTGCCGGAGCGGGCGATGGCGGGCCGCAACTACGACTATCGGTACGCCTGGATCCGCGACCAGTCCTTCGCCGGCCAGGCCGCCGCGCTGGTCGGGCGCTACGACCTGCTCGACGACGCGGTCGCGTTCCTCACCGATCGGGTGCTGGCCGACGGCGACCACCTCGCGCCGGCGTACACGGTCGGGGGTGGGCCGGTGCCGCCGGAGGAGGAGCTGGACGGCCTGCCCGGCTATCCGGGGGCGGGCGCCCGCACCGGCAACTGGGTGCGCGGCCAGTTCCAGCTCGACGCGTTCGGCGAGGTGCTGATGGTGCTGGCCGCCGCGCAGCGCCGCGACCGGCTCGACAGCGACGGCCGGCGGGCGATGCGGGTGGCCGCCGAGGCGATCGAGCGGCGCTGGGCGCAGCCGGACGCCGGCATCTGGGAGCTGCCGCCGCGGCAGTGGACGCACTCGAAGCTGACCTGCGTGGCGGGGCTGCGGGCGGCGGCGCGTACCGCGACGGCGGGGCCGGACGCGCGCTGGTCGGCGCTTGCCGACCGGATTCTCGCCGACGCCGCCGCGCACGGGCTGGCCGCGGACGGGCGCTGGCGGCGCGCGTACGACGACGACCGGGTCGACGCCGCGTTGCTGCTGCCCGGCATCCGGGGGGCGCTCCCGCCGCAGGATCCGCGCACCGAACGGACCCACCGGGCGGTCATCGCCGACCTGGCCCAGGACGGCTACCTCTACCGGTTCCGTCCGGACCGGCGACCGCTCGGCGACGCCGAGGGCGCGTTCCTGCTGTGCGGGTTCGCCGCCGCGCTGTCCGCCTGGCAGGCCGGCGACGCGGTGGGCGCCAACCGGTGGTTCGAACGCAACCGGGCCGCCTGCGGCCCGCCGGGCCTCTACACCGAGGAGTACGACGTGCGGCAGCGCCAACTGCGCGGCAACCTGCCCCAGGGGTTCGTGCACGCGCTGATGTTGGAGACCGCGGTGACGCTCGGCCAGGTGGAGCCCTGCCGCTGACCGCCCTACCGGCCGGGTACGGCGATGAGCGCCAGCCCGGTCTCCGGGTCGACCCGCTTGGCCAGCTCGGGGGCGACCTCGGTGACGATCACCTCAAGCGTCGGCCACACCCGGGCCGAGAGCAGGTGACCGCCGACGGTGCTGCCGTCGGAGCGGCCGAGCACCGCGTGCACGTGCAGGGCCGGCGCGCCGTCGCGGGCGGCGACGTCCCCGACCAGCGACAGCACCTCCACCTGTTCGCGGACCGGGATGGGCCGGTAGTCGCCCCGGTCCCGGTCGAACCAGCCGACCTCGGCCTCCTGGAAGCCGCCCACGGCGGTGACCCGGCCGGCGCGCAGGTCGTGCCGGCGCAGCGCGTCGCCGATGGCGGTGACCGGCTCGTCGCCCTTGTCACAGACGACGACCAGCACCCGGCCGGTCGGCTGGTGCAGTTCCTCGGTCCTCACGGCTTCTCCTCTCGTACTACGGTCGCGCCGAGCGCCGCCCAGGCGGCGGCGACGGCCGCGTCGGCGAGCGCGGCGTGTCGCTGCCGCCGGTCGACCGCGGCGAGGGCGAGGGCGGTGAGCGCGTGGACGCCGTCGACCGCCGCGCCGGCGGCGAGCACGCCCGGCGCCGGCCAGCGCAGGACGACCGCGGTCTGGGCGAGGTGCCGGGCGCCCAGCACCCGCAGCGTCGTCGTCGCGGCGGTGGTGGCCGGGCCGACCGGCCGCAGCAGCGTGCCGGGGGCGAGCAGCAGCAGGGCGCCCCAGGCGAACCGGCCCGTCACCGCCGCGCCGCGCAGCGCCCGTCCCGGTCGTCGACGTCCCACCTCAGGCCACCCGGTACGGCTGGGCCGGCTCGGCGCGGAACTCCAGCCCGTTGCCCGGCCGGTCGGTCCGCACCGGCACCGCGCCGCCGGTGGCCGGCTGCGCGCCGTCGAAGAGCATCGCCTCGATCCGGACGTGGTCGTGGAACCACTCCAGGTGCCGCAGGTTGGGCGTGGCGGCGGCGACCGCGAGGTGCTGGTGCGGCGCGCAGTGCCCGGACACCTGGAGCCCGGCGGCGTCGGCCACCGCCGCCGCGCGGAGGAACTCGCTGATCCCGCCGCACCGGGTGACGTCGATCTGGAGGCAGTCGACGTACGGGGCCATCCGGTGGAAGTAGACCAGGTCGTAGCCGTACTCCCCGGCCGTGACGTCGGGCGCGACCCGGTCCCGGACCAGGCCGAGGCCGGGCAGGTCGTCGGAGCTGACCGGCTCCTCGTACCAGCGCACGTCGAGGTCCGCGGCGGCGTGCGCGACGCGGATCGCCTGCTTGCGCTGGTACGCGCCGTTGGCGTCGACGAACAACTCGACGTCGTCGCCGATGGTGCGGCGGGCGGCGGCCATCCGCTCCAGGTCGCGCCGCGCCTCGGTGCCGCACGACTCGCCTATCTTGATCTTCACCCGGGGGATGCCCTGCTCGTGCGCCCAGCCGGCGAGCTGCCGGTCCTGCCGCTGGGCGTCGTAGGTGGTGAAGCCGCCGCTGCCGTAGACCGGCACCTCCCGGCGGGCGGCGCCGAGCAGCCGGGCCAGCGGCAGGTCGTGCCGGCGTGCCTTCAGGTCCCACAGGGCGCAGTCCGCGGCGGACAGGGCGAGCCCGGCGACGCCGGGGCGGCCGGCGTTGCGCAGCCGGCGGCGCATCCGGTCCCAGGCGGCCGGCACGTCGTCCGGGTCGAGGTCGGCGAGCACCGGCGCGAGCAGGTCCGCCACCACGGCCGCCACCGCGATCGGGCCGTAGGTCCAGCCAATGCCGGTGTGCCCGTCGGCCCGCGCCCGCACCAGGACCAGGGTGGTGGCGCTCCAGGCGAGGGTGCCGTCGCCCTCGGGGGCGTCGGTGGGGATCCGGTACGCCTCGGCGGCGAGGCCGACGCCGCTCACCGTGCCCACCGGCGGGCCAGCGCGGTCACCGCGGCCACCCCGGCGGTCGCGACCAGGCCGGCCGCCGCCCAGCGGGTGACCGAGCCGGGCGGTCGGGGCCGGTCACCCCAGCCCTGTTCCGGCCGCCGGGGGACGGCGTCGTGGTGCAGCGCGGCGCGTAGCAGCTCGGCCAGGTGGAGCGCGGTACGGCCGCCGGCGGCGCTCTGCTCGACCTGGGTGCGGCAACTGAACCCGTCGGCGAGGATCACGTCGGTCTCGGCGGCGTCCCGCACGGCGGGCAGCAGCACCCGTTCCGCGCACGCCTCGGACACCTCGTGGTGGCCCTGTTCGAAGCCGAAGTTGCCGGCCAGGCCGCAGCAGCCGGAGTCGAGGAACTCGGCGTCGACGCCGGCCGCGGCGAGCACCGCCTGGTCGGCGGCGGTGCCGAGGATGGCGTGGTGGTGGCAGTGGGTCTGGATCAGCGCGTGCGCGTCCAGGTGGGGCGGCTGCCAGCCGGGGCTGTGGTCGTGCAGCAGTTCGGCGAGCGTGACGGTCTGCTCCCGCAGCCGGGTGACGTCGTCGTCGGCCGGGAACAGCTCGTGCGCGTCGCTGCGGAACACCGCCGTGCAGCTCGGCTCCAGCCCCACCACCCGGGTGCCGGCGCGCAGGTGCGGACGCAACGCGTCGACGCTGCGGCGCAGCACCCGTTTGGCGACGTCGAGTTGACCGGTGGAGATCCAGGTCAGGCCGCAGCACACCGGGCCGTCCGGTACGCGTACCCGCCAGCCGGCGGCCTCCAGCACCTCGACCGCCGCGTGGGCCACCCCCGGGTGGAAGTGGTTGGTGAAGGTGTCCGGCCAGAGCACGACCTCGCCCCGGGAGCCGTCGCCGGTCGGGGCGCGGCGGGCGAACCAGTGTTGGAACGACTCCGCCGCGAACAGCGGGATGTCCCGGCGCCTGTCGATCCCACCGACGATCTTGGCGAGGTGGCCAAGCCCGGGGGCGTGGGCGAGGGCGTTGACGGTGCGGGGCAGCCGGGCGGCGACGGTGGCCACCAGCGGCAGCCAGCCCATCGAGTAGTGCGCGCGGGGTCGCAGCCGGCCGGCGTAGTGGTGGGACAGGAACTCGGCCTTGTAGGTGGCCATGTCCACGTTCACCGGGCAGTCGGCCTTGCAGCCCTTGCACGCCAGGCAGAGGTCGAGCGCGTCGCGGACCGCGTCGGAGCGCCAGCCGTCGCCGATGGCGCCGCCGCGGGCCGCGCCGTCGAGCATCTCGAACAGCAGCCGGGCCCGGCCCCGGGTCGAGTGCTCCTCCTCCCGGGTGACCATGTAGGAGGGGCACATCACCCCGCCGGAGTGGCGGCGGCACTTGCCCACGCCCACGCAGCGCAGCACCGCGTCGCCGAAGCTGCCGCCGTCGTCCGGGTAGGCGAAGGTGGTCGACACGCCGCCGTGGTCGTAGTCGACGCCGAGGCGCAGGTGGCTGTCGAGCGGGTAGGGCGGGATCACCTTGCCCGGGTTCATCCGGTCGTCCGGGTCGAAGATCGCCTTGACCTGGCCGAACGCCCGGATCAGGCGCTCGCCGTACATCTTCGGCAGCAGCTCGCCGCGGGCCTGCCCGTCGCCGTGCTCGCCGGAGAACGACCCGCCGTAGGACACCACCAGGTCGGCGGCGCGTTCGAGGAAGGAGCGGAAGTCGCGGACCCCGTCGGCGGTGCGCAGCCGGAACGGGATCCGGGTGTGCACGCAGCCCTGCCCGAAGTGCCCGTACAGCGACGCCTGCTGGTAGCCGTACTCGCGGTAGAGCGCCTGGAGGTCGCCCAGGTAGTCGCCGAGCCGGTCCGGGGCGACCGCCGAGTCCTCCCAGCCGGGCCAGGTGTTCTCGGCGTCGGGCACGTGGGCGGTGGCGCCGAGTGCGGACTCCCGGACTCCCCACATGCGTTTCTCGTCGGCCGGGTCGGCGAACTCGTGCACGCGCGGCCCGCCGTCGCGGCGTACCGCGTCGATCAGCCGGTCGGCGGCGGCCCGGGCCTGCTCGGGGGTGTCACCGCCGAGCTGCACCATCAGCCAGGCGCCGCCCTCGGGCAGCTCGTGCAGCGCGTGCGGGTGCAGGCTCTTGCGCCGCTCGAAGCTGACCAGCTTGTCGTCGATGCCCTCCAGCGCGATCGGCTGGTGTGCCAGCACCCGCGGCACGTCGTCGCCGGCCGACGCGACGTCCGGGTAGCTGAGGAACACCATCGCGTCGGCCTTGACCCGGGGGATCAGCTTCAGCCGGGCGCGCAGCACGGTGACGAGCGTGCCCTCGGAGCCGACCAGGGCCTGGGCGACGTGGAAGTTCTTCTCCGGCAGCAGACTGTCCAGGTTGTAGCCGGACACCCGGCGGGGGATGTGCGGGTAGCGGGTGCGCAGGTCGGCCAGGTACTCGTCGCGCAGCGCCCGCAACTGCCGGTAGATCTCGGCCTGGCGTCCGCCGTCGCGCTGGATGCGGGCGTACTCGTCGTCGCTTGTCTCCCCCACCCACATTCGGGTGCCGTCGTACAGCAGCACCTCCAGTTCGACGATGTTGTCGACCACCTTGCCGGCCCGCTGGGCGGTGGCGCCGCAGGAGTTGTTGCCGATCATGCCGCCGAGCGTGCAGTGGTTGTGGGTGGCCGGCTTCGGGCCGTACTCCAGCCCGGTCCGTTCGAGTTGGGCGTTCAGCTCGTCCAGCACGATGCCGGGTTCGACCAGGCAGGTGCCGGCCCGATCGTCGACCTCCAGCAGGCGGTGGCAGTACTTGGACCAGTCGATGATCACGGCGGTGTTGGTGCACTCGCCGGCCAGGCTGGTGCCGCCGCCGCGCGAGGTCAGCGGCGCGCCGTGGCGGCGGCAGACGGCCACCGCGGCGACCGCCGCCTCCACCGTGCGGGGCACCACTACCCCGAGCGGCACCTGCCGGTAGTTGGACGCGTCGGTGGAGTACGCGGCGCGGGAGCCGGCGTCGAAGCGGACCTCGCCGTCGACCTCGGCGCGCAGGTCGGCGGCGAGCGCGGTCAGGTCGACGTCGTCGGTCGGCTCGGGTGGGCGCAGGACCGGGTCGGGCAGCACCTCGGTCATGAGCGCAGCTCGTTGATCTTGTCGCGGGCGACGGACGCGACGGTGGCGACCTTGTGCGGCTGCCCGCGCAGGAACGCCTCGGTGAAATGTTTCGCCTGGTCATATTTGATCTTGCCGGGCATCGGCGGCTCGTTCGGGTTGACGTCGCAGTCGACGAGCGCCGGGCCGGGGTGGGCGAGCGCCTCCCGGATCGCGCCCGGCAGCGCCTTCGCGTCGGTCACCTTGACACCGAACGCGCCGCAGCCGCGCGCCCAGGTGGAGAAGTCGGCCTCCGGCTGGCGGTGCCGCACCGCGTACTCGGGGTAACCGAGGATGATCTGCTCCCACAGGATCTGGCCGTACGAGTTGTTGTTGTTGATCACCACCTTGACCGGTAGGTCGTGCCGGACCGCGGTGAGGAACTCCGCCATCAGCATGGCGAAGCCGCCGTCGCCGACGAACGCGATCACCTGCCGGTCCGGGTACGCGTGCTGCATGGCGATGGCGTACGGCAGGCCCGGCGCCATCGTGGCCAGGTTGCCCGACAGGTAGAACTCCCGGTCCCCGCGGATCGTCCAGTGCCGCGCCGACCACGTGGCGATGGTGCCGGAGTCACAGGTCAGGATGGCGTCGTCGGCGGCGGCGGCGTCGACGCAGCCCATCAGGTACTGCGGCGCGATCGGCGACCGCTCCGGGTCCACCAGGCTGCTCATCTCCGACCGCCAGGTGTTCATCTTGCCCTGGTACTTCTCCAGGAACGACCGGTCCGGGCCGTGGTCGAGCATCGGCAGCAGGTCCCGCAGCGCCAGCCGGGCGTCCGCGCAGACCGGGGCCTCGACCGGCAGCCGCATCCCGATCAGGCTCGGGTCGGCGTCGATCTGCACCACCTTCGCCTGCCCCGGACCGGGCAGATACTTCCCGTACGGGAACGACGTGCCCACCATCAGCAGGGTGTCGCACTCCTCCATCAGCTCCTCGCTCGGCGCGGTGCCGAGCAGGCCGAGCCCGCCGGTGGTCAGCGGGTGGTCGTCCGGCACCACCAGCTTGCCGGGCAACGTCTTGACGATCGGGCTGGCCAGGGCCTCGGCCACCGCAAGCACCTCGTCGCGGGCGCCGCGCGCGCCCACGCCGACGAGCATGGCCACCTTCCGCCCGGCCCGGAGCACCTCGGCCGCCTTCGCCAGCTCCCGCGGGTCCGGCGGCAGTTGGGGGTACGACATCACCGCCGCGCTCATCGGCGGCTTGCCCGGGCTGACGTGCCGGTACGGGTCGTCGGAGGCCGGGGCCACCTGCACGTCGTTGGGGAACGTCAGGTGCGCCACGGTCCGCTTGCTCAGCGCGTCGCGGATCGCCAGGTCGACCACCGCCGGCATCTGCTGCGGGTTGGTGACCATCAGGTTGTAGGCGGCGACATCCTGGTAGAGCTGGGTGGTGTGCACCTCCTGCTGGTAGTGCGCGCCCAGCACCGAGGTCTCCTGCATGCCGGTGATGGCCAGCACCGGCACGTGGTCGAGCTTGGCGTCGTAGAGCCCGTTGAGCAGGTGGATCGCCCCCGGGCCGGAGGTGGCGCAGCAGACGCCGAGCCGGCCGGTGGCCTTGGCGTAGCCGGTGGCCATGAACGCCGCCGCCTCCTCGTGGTGCACCAGCACGAACCGCAGCTTCTCCCGCTGCCGGCGGAAGCCCTCCATCAGGCCGTTGATGCCGTCGCCGGGCAGGCCGAACATGGTGTCGACCCCCCACTCCACCAGGCGTCGGGCCAGGCTCTCGCCCACGATCTCCTGCACGTCGTCCTCCTCGTCCCGCTCCCCGCCGCCCGGCGGCACCGTTCGCCCCGCCGGGCCGGGGCAGCACGGACAGCCGTTACCGGCCGTGGTGGCTCAGGACCGCCGCATCGACCGTGCGGCGAGGTAGCCGAGGACCACACCAGCGGCCAGCGTCACGAACGTGCGCGCGGAGACCGCGGCGCGCAGCCTGCCCAGCCCCGCCTTCGGGTCCACCACGCTGCCGGCCACGTCACCGGCCGCTCCCACCACCACGTCACCGAACCTGCCGCGATCCACACCCACCACCTCTCCGCAGGCCGCGGGGCTACCCGGTCGACCGTCGACCAAACCTCAGCGCGCCAACGCCTGTGTCACCAGCGGATACCAGGGCACGGCCACCGCCGCGCCGAACAATGCCGCCCCGGCCGCCACCGCACCGGCAATCGCCACCGTCCCGTTCCGGTCGCCGCCGGTCGGCCAGCGGCCACCCCGGGTGTACGCGGGCGCCAGCCACCTCAGGTAGTAGAAGAGGCTGGCCACGGTGTTGACCGCGGCGACCACCACCAGCCAGGCCAGCCCGCCGTCCCAGGCGGCGGTGAACACGGTCAGCTTGCCGGCGAAGACCGCCGTCGGTGGCGTGCCGACGAGCCCCAGCAGGCAGATCGCCAGCGCCCCGGCGAGCCACGGCCGGCGGCGGGCCAGCCCGCGGTAGCCGTCGAGGGTGTCGTGCGGCTCGGCGGCCAGCACCGCGAACGCGCCCAGGTTCGTCACCGCGTACCCGGCGAGGTAGACCAGCAGGGCGGGCAGCGCGCGCTCCGCGCGGCCGGCGACCGCGACGGCCATCAGCAGGTAGCCCACCTGCGCCACGGTGGAGTACGCGAGCAGCCGGCGCGGGTCGGCCTGGCCGAACGCGGCGAAGTTGCCGAGCGTCATGGTGACCGCGGCGAGCACCGCGACCAGCAGCGGCCAGTCGACCACCTCGGCGGGCACCGCGACCGCGAACAGCCGGTACGCCGCGAGCAGGCCGCCGAGCTTCGGCACGGTGGTCAGCAGCGCGCCGGCCGGGACCGAGGCGCCCTGCACGGCGTCGGGCACCCAGAAGTGCCCCGGCACCGCGCCGATCTTGAACAGCAGGCCGGCCAGCACCCCGACCACCCCGACCGCGACGGCGGCGGACGGCGCCCCGGCCAGGCCGGCGGCCAGCCGGTCGTAGTCGCTCGCCCCGCCGCCGAGCGCGGTCAGCAGCGCCGCGCCGGCCAGCAGGCCGACCCCGGCCAGCGCCCCGATCAGATAGACCTTGAGCGCCGCCTCGGCGCCCCGCCGGTCCCGCCCCCAGCCGGCCAGCCCGGCCAGCGGCACCGAGGACAGCAGGTACGCCACGGCCAGCAGCAGCAGGTCCGACGCGCCGGCGAGCAGCACCGCGCCGAGCACGGCGAGCAGCGTCAGCACGTAGAACTCGGTCTCCCGCCGGTTGCCGGCGACCCGGCTGGCGGCGATCCCGACCACCAGCAGCCCGGCCAGCGGGATCAGCAGCCGGGCGGCGGTGGTGCCCGCGTCGAGGGCGTAACTGTGCGCGTACACGGTGGCGCGCTCGCCCACGGCGGGCAGGGTGGCGACCACGGCCGCGAGCAACGCCCCGGCGGCGACCAGCCGGGCCACCCACTGCCGGTCCCGGGGCAGGAACGCGCCGGTGAGCAGCGTGGTGACCGCGCCGGCCAGCAGGAGCAGCTCCGGCAGCAGGGCGAGCGGACGCTCGTTCACCGGGCCACCAGGTCGGTGACCGCCCGGGCGGCGGGTTCCACCACGTCCAACAGCAGCCGGGGAAACACGCCGAGGAGCAGGGAGAGCGCGAGCAGTGGCAGCACCGCGGCGGTCTCGGCGGCGGTCACGTCGGCGGTCGCGGACAGGCGGTGCCGGGTCGGGCCGAGGAAGACCCGGTGCAACGCCCACAGGAACAGGGCGGCGGTGACGAGGATGCCGGGCAGCGCGAACGCCACCGCCACCGGCGCGGAGCCCAGACTGCCGGCGAAGATCTGGAACTCGGCGACGAACCCGGAGAAGCCGGGCAGGCCGAGGCTGGCGAACGCCGCCACCGCGGTCAGCGCGGCGAACCGGGGGGTGTCCCCGGCCAACCCGCCGTAGGCGTCCATCCGGTAGGTGCCGCCGCGGTCGTAGAGGACGCCGGCGAGCAGGAACAGCGCAGACGTGATGAGCCCGTGGCTGACCATCTGGGTGACCGCGCCGGTCACCGCCACCGCGCGGGCCTGCGCGTCCGAGCCGGCGACCAGCCCGGCCGCGCCGACCGCCAGCACCACGTACCCCATGTGGTTGACCGACGTGTACGCGACCATCCGCTTGAAGTTGCTCTGGGCGAGCGCCACCAACGCCCCGTAGAGGACGCTCACCACGCCGACCACGACGACCGCCCAGGCGTAGCGCCGCCAGGCGTCCGGCAGCATCGGCATGGCGATCCGGACGAACCCGTACGTGCCCATCTTCAGCAGGATCCCGGCCAGCACCGCCGAACCGGCGGCCGGGGCGTCGGTGTGCGCCGGCGGCAGCCAGGTGTGGAACGGGAACGTCGGCGTCTTGATCGCCAGCCCCAGCACCACCGCCAGCAACACCAGCGCGCCGGCCACGCCCTGCGTCGGCGGATCCCGGGTCAACGCCACCATGTCGAAGGTGTGCGGCGCGGCGGCGACGTAGAGACCGATGAAGCCCAGCAGCAGCGCCAGCGAGCCGAGGAACGTGTAGAGGAAGAACGTCAACGCCGAGCGGCGGGCCTGCGGGCCGTGCCCCCAGCCGGCGATCACCGCGTACATGCCCACGATGGACAGTTCGAAGAAGACGAAGAACAGGATCAGGTCGAGCGAGACGAACAGCCCGAGGCAGGTGGTCTGGAGGGCGAGGAAGAGCGCGGCGAACTGCCGCGGCCGGGGTTGGCGACGCAGCGAGTACACCGCGCAGGCGGCGAAGACGACTGTGGTGAGCGCCAGCAGCGGCAGCGACAGCCCGTCCACCCCGACGTGGTAGCCGGCACCGGCGCCCGGGATCCACGGCCGGTCCACCTCGTACCCGAAGCCCTCCCCCGGGTACGCCCACCACACGCCCAGCACCGCCGCGACCTCGACGACGGTGACCGCGATCCAGAGCCACGACACCGCCCGCGCCGGCAGGCCGCGCCAGCACAGCAGGACCACGGCCACGGCCAGCGGCGTGAAGACGATCAGGGACAGCACGGGTCACCTCGCCAGCAGCAGGATCAGCACGGCGGCGCCCAGCACGAGCACCACCTGGACGTAGTACTCGTGGACCATGCCGGTCTGCGGCCGGCGGGCCAGCACGCCGAGCCGGCGGGCGGCCCGGGCGAGCCGGCGCACCAGGGCGTCCACCCCGTGGTCGTCCACCCGGGCCAGGGCGTCCGCGGCCCGCCGGGTCAGCGCCGGCACGGCGGCGACCCCACGGTCGAGCCCCGCGTCGTCGAACCGGGCGAGCCCTCGGGCGACGCCGCGAACCGCGCCCGGCGCGGCGTGCACGGCCCGGTCGAGCACGCGGTCGTCGAACCGGGCCAGCCCCCGGGCCAGCGCCAGCGTCGGCCGGACCACGAGCAGCCGGGCGGCCCGGTCGAGCCCCAGCCAGGCCCGCGCCCAGCCCGGGGCCGGCAGCCGGCCCGGCGCGGCGACCGCAAGCGTCACACCGGCGAGCGCCAGCAGGCCGGACAGGGCCAGTTCGGTGACCCGGGTCGGCGGGGCCGGGCCCGACCCGACCGCGTCGGCCACCGCCCCGGACAGCGGTGGCAGCGCCAGCACGCCGAGCACCGCCGCCCCGACCGCCAGCGGCACCAGCGGGCCCCGCTGCCCGGCGGTCACCTCGCGGGTGCCGGCGCGCTCGGTGTCGTACCCGGACTCGACGCCGGGCGGCACCGGGCGCAGGACCACCGCGAGCGCCCGACCGGCGTAGAGGGCGGCGAGCAACGCGCCGGCCAGGCCGACCAGGTACAGCGCCGGGGACCGCTCGCGGGCCCCGGCGAGCACCTCGTCCTTGGTGGCCCACAACGCCAGTGGCGGCACCCCGGCCAGCGCCAGGGCGCCTACCGTGGACCCGGCGCCGACCAGCGGGTAACGCCGGCCCGCGCCACGCAGCGCGGACAACTGGCGGGTGCCGAGCGCGGTCAGCCACGCCCCGGCGGCGAGGAACAGCAGCGCCTTGGTGGCCGCGTGGCCGATCAGGTGCGCGACCGCGCCGGCCGGGGCGACGGCCGCGCCCAGCACCACATAGCCGAGCTGGGCGCTTGTGGACGCGGCAAGCAGTTGCTTCAGGTCGGTCTGGGCCAGCGCCACCGCGCCGAGCGCCAGGGCGGTCAGCGCGCCGACCCAGGCGGCCACGTCCACCGCCCAGCCGGTCGCGACGAGCAGCGGGTGCGCGCGGACGAGCAGGTAGCCGCCCATCGCCACCATCGCGGCGGAGTGCAGCAGCGCGCTGACCGGGCTCGGGCCGAGCATGGCCCGGGACAGCCAGAACGAGAACGGCAGTTGGGCCGCCTTGCCGAAGCCGGCGGCCAGCACCCCGGCGGCGGCTAGGTCCCGCCAGCCGGGCGGCAGGCCGGCGAGCCCGGTCAGGTCGAGCGTGCCGCCGGCCAGTCCGGCCCCGGCCGCCAGGTAGAGCCCGAGGTCGCCGACGCGGGTGGTGAGGAACGCGGTGCCGCCCGCGGCGACGGCGTCGTCGCGCCGCCAGTGGTACGCGATCAGCGCGTACGACATCGCGCCCATGATCTCCCAGCCCAGCAGCAGCACGGGCAGCGTCGTCGCGGTGGCGGTGAGCAGCACGGCGGCGAGGAAGACGAGCATCAGCCCGTGGAACCGGGACCGGTCGGAGTGGATCTCGGTGGCGGCGTACGCGAGCACCAGCAGCGCCACCGCGGCCACCGCCGGTACGACGAGCGCGGCGAGCCCGTCGACGGACAGCCCCCACCGCGCGCCGGCCAGGAACGGCGCTTCGGCGGACGGCCGGGTCAGCGCCACCGTCGCGGCCAGGGCGGTGACAAGCGCGGCCACGGCAAGCGCCAGCGCCGGCGCGACCCGGTCGGCCCGTCGCCCGCCGAGCAGCAGCGTCCCTCCGGCGGCGGCCGGGAGGACGACCAGGGCCCACAACGCGGCGCTCATCCGCGCAGCTCCCCCGCCATGTCGGTCATGTCCGCGTCGCTCGACCGGAACAGCAGGGTCACCACGGCGAAGCCCATCGCCATCTCCACCGTCATCGCGGCGATCACCACAAGCACCAGCACCTGCCCGTCCGGCTGCTGCGGGGCCAGGAACCACCAGAGGGCCGCGGCGGCCACTATCACCCCGTTGATCATGAGTTCGAGGCCCATCATCACCATCACGACCGCCTGCTGGCTCAACGCGCCGTACAGGCCGACGCTGAACAGCGCGGAGGCGAGCAGCAGGAACATCGGCAGCGTCACGGGCGCTCCGGGGAGTCCGCGCGGTCGTACCGGCCCCGGGCGGTGGCGAGCACCAACGCGGCGACCATGGTGGCGAACAGCACCGCCGAGACCGCCATCATGACCAGCATCTTCGAACCCATGATCGCCTCGCCCAGGGCCCGGGTCGGATCGGCGGGCGGCTCGCCCCGGCGGGTGGGCCACGGCACGAGCACCGAGCCGGCCGCCAGCACGACGAAGACGCCCACCGAGACCGCCAGCGCGCCGCGCCGGTTGTGCAGCATCGACATCGGCATCAGACCGGCCGGGTTCATCATGAACATCACCATGAAGACCGCCATGATGGCCATCTCCATGACCATCATCAGGACGGTCACCACGCCCAGATAACCCAGGTCGAGCAGGAGCAGCTCGCCACCGACCGCGACGAACGACAGCGCCAGCGCGAACGTCGCCCGGGCCATCGAGTCCACGGTGAACACCGCGACACCGGACGCCACGGCGACAAGCGCCAGCACGACGAAGGCGACGACCGCCACCTCAACCCCTCCCCACCACGAGCACGGCCACCACGAGCACCTGCGCCAGCGTGGCGGGCAGCACCACCAGCCAGGCCACCCGCATCAGCCGGTCCGCCCGCAGCACCGGCACCCGGCCGCGCAGCGCCACCAGCGCGGCCAGCACGGCGCCCGTCTTCACCACGCTCCACAGCCACGCCGGCAGCAGCGGCCCCGACCCGCCGCCGAGGAACAGCGCCACCGCCGTCGCCGCGCCCGCCGCCAGCAGCGCGTACCGGCCGGCGAGCAGGACCAGCCGGTCCACGCCGGACGGTTCGGCCAGCACGCCGCCGGCCACGTCCCGCCCGTCCGGGTAGGCGAACGGCCCGGACATGCTGAACGCGAGCACCGCGCCGAGCATGACCAGGAACGCCACCGGCATCCACACCACGAACCACAGTCCCCGTTGGGCCGCCACCACGTCGGCGATCCGCAGACTGCCGGCCGCCACCGCCGGGGCGGTCAGCGCGAACATCAGCGGCAACTCGTAGCCGAGCGCCTGGGCCAGGAACCGGTAGCCCCCGACCAGGCCGTACCCGCTGTTGCTGCCCCACCCGGCGAGCCACACCGCCGCCCAGAGCAGCACGTCCATCGCGTTGAACCAGACCACCCCGACCGGCAGGTCGGCCACCACCCGGTCGCCCAGCGGCACCACCACGACCATCAGCAGCGCCACCACCAGCGGCCCGGCCAGCCCGAGCCGCCACAGCAGCAGGTCCGCCGCCACCACACGCCGACGGCGCTGCCGCAGCAGCCGGGCCGTCTCCCACAGCGGCCGTCCGGCCCGGTACGCGACCGTCGGGCCGCCGGCCGGGTCCAGCAGCCCCGCCAGCACCGCGGCGGCCAGCGCGAGACCGAGCAGCACCCCGGCGGCCGGTAGCACACCCCACCACGGACCGGCGGTCACGACCGCACCCCCGCGGCCACCACCGCGTCCGGGTCGGGGTCGAACGAGGCCAGCACCACCCGGGCCGCGGCCAGGTCGAGCCCGACCGTCAGCCGGGCGGCCACCGCCAGCACCGCCGCCGCGTCCGGCTCCGGCGCGGCCGGGTCACCGCCGGCCAGCAGCCGGTCCGTCTCGGCCAACCGGCGCCGCCACCGGTCGGTCGCGTCGCCGCACACCGCCGCCGGACCGGCCAGCCCCGCACGCCCCGCCGTCACCTCGGGCAGCACGCCCAGGCCGTCGGTGGCGCGGCGCAACGCACGCGAGCGCCGGGCCCGCCGGTCCAGCGGCCGGAAACCGGCGTACGCCGTGGCGAATGACACGTTGTCGACGAGCGCGTCGCGCAGCCGCCGCGCGGTGGCCGCGCCCGCCGGCCAGCCCGCCACCGCCCAGAGCCGGCCGAGCGCGTCGAGGTGGGCCACCGCCTGCCGGCGTCGGCGCAGCTCAGGATGGTCCACGTCCGGGTACGGCCGCACCGCCGCCGGATCGGCCGGGGGCAGCACCCGGGCGTCCGCCGACTGCACCACGTCGCCCTGCACGGCCAGCTCCACGACCAGGCCGGCGGGCCAGTCCGCGAGCACCGGACCGAGCGCCAGGTGCAGCACGTCCAGTTTCAGCCCGTCGCGGTCCTCAGCCCGCTCGGCCATCGTCAGGCCGCCCGGCATGGACATCCCGTCGTGGTCGCCGTGTCCGGACGGTCCCGGCCCGCCGCCGTGCGGCTCGCCGCCCGCCCCGGTCAACCGGGCGACGGCCGCGCGCAACCCGGACTCCACGGCGGCCGGGTCGGTGATCCGCGCCCGCGCCCGGGGCCCCGGGAACTGCACCCACACCCGCTCGATCGCCGCCGCCAGCTCCGGTCCCGGTTCGCCGGCGACCACAAGCAGGTCGGCGTCCGCCGGGGACGCCGCGAGCGGCCACCCGGCCCGATCGGCGTGCGCCTCCACGGCCAGGCGGGCGACGGTGGCGCCGGGCACGGCGGCGACCAGCAGGTGCGGCCGGCGGCCCGCCCAGCGGGCCAGGACGTCACCGGTCAGGCCCACCGCAACGCGCCCTCCCGCCAGCCGTAGACGACGCCGGCCATCAGCAGGCCGAGGAAGACGAACATCTCCACCACGGCGGGCGTGCCGACGTCAGCGACCACCACCGCCCACGGGTACATGAACAGCATCTCCACGTCGAAGGCGAGGAAGAGCAGGCTGACCGCATACCAGCGGACGTGGAAGCGGGAGACGGCGTGCTCGCGGGGCGGCAACCCGGACCGGAACGCGGCGACGGTCGACGGCGCGACGGCCACCGCCGTGCGCAGGTGCGCCAGGTACAGCGTGCCCACTCCGGCGACGGCCAGCCCGAGCATGGCCAGCACCGGCGCGTACCGTTCCATCCGTCCTGTTCCTTCCCGAATCGGTGCCTCCACCCTGCCAGCCCACCGCGCCGACCGCCGGCCTTCCCGCCGGGCGACGCGGACGGTGTACCTCGACCATGCGGTCCAGCTACCGCTTCGAGATCTCGTGGTGCCCGGCGGCGTACCGCGGCGGCCCGGCATCGCCGTGGCCCAGTTCGTCCCGAGCGGCTTCCGGAGCGCCAGCAGCGGCTCGGACAGCACGGTCCGGCGGACGGCCGACCAGAACGCCGACCGGACCCCGAGGCACCCGACCAGGACGTACGCGAGCAGCAGCGGGCTCATACCCGCCCGCTGCCCGCCGTGCCCCCTGCCACACCCGCTTCGCGGCGTCCGGCTCGGTGAGCGCTCAGTACACCCAGACGCGGGTCTTCTTCGGCAGTTCGTCCTGGGCCCACAGCCAGTCCATCGCCGGCAGTGTCACCCGGACGCATCCGTGCGACGCCGGGTACGGCGGGACGCTTGTGTAGCCGTGGATCGCGATCCCCTGCTCCTGGAAGTACTTCGGCCGGTACAACCGACCGAGCGGGCCGTCGCGCCAACCGTCGACCTGCCAGTCGATCGTCCATTTGCCGCGCGGGGTGTCCGCCAGGTAGGTCTCACCCTGGTAGGTGTAGTTCTCGAACGTGCCGGTCGAGGTGTTGAAGATCCGGCTCACCTCGCCGTCGTCGACGATCATGAGCAGTTGCCGGTCCAGGTCCACCTCGGCGAGGTGACCGTCGGTGCTGCGGGCGTCCGGGCGTTTCCCGTCGTCGAGCGCGGCCCGGGTCTTCGCGCCGACGATCCCGTCGGGCCGGAGACCGGCGGCCTTCTGTACCGCGTAGACGGCCTGCTCGGTGAGCAGGCCGAAGGTGCCGTCCGACTCGCCCACCCAGTATCCGAGTCGGTCCAGCCGCTCCTGCAGCGCCCGGACCGCGTCGCCGGTGTCGCCACGACGCAGGGCGTCCCGCGCCCCGGCGTCGGGCGGGCTCGACGGCGACGGGCTCGACGACGCCGAGGGCGACGCCGACGGGCTCGACGCCGACGGGGGTGACGCCGACGTGGGCGACGCCGCCGAGGGCGAGGCCATGGTCGGCGCGGGCGCCGCACCTGTCGACGGGGCCGTCGAGGTCGCCGACGGCGGTGTCGCCCGGCTCGCGCCGGGCTGGTCCGGGCCCTCGCCGCAGCCGGCGGCCAGCACCAGCAGGGCGGCCGAGGTGACGGTTGCCGTGATGTGTCGACTCTTCATGATCAGCGTGCCGGGGTCCCGGCCCACCCCCTTCGCGAATCCGGTCGGAGTCTCCCCCCACCAGGTAAACAGACCCTTCGGCAGGTATGCAAAGGGCCACCAGTGGGGACTACGGCGGGATGAACCCCGCCCCGCGTACCCTTCGTGCCCGGCTGACCGCGGCCTGGTCCGGATTCTGGTTGGTGCCGGCGGCGTTCGCCGCGGGTGCGGTGCTGCTGGCGCTCGGGCTGTCGGTGGCCGAGTTGCGGCTGGGCCTGCCGACCGGCGGTTTCCTGCCCAGCAGCGTGGCCGGCGCCCGATCGCTGCTGTCGTCGATCATCACCGCGATGATCTCGTTCACCGCGCTGGTCTTCTCCATCACGGTGGTGGCCGTGCAACTGGCCAGCAGCCAGTACTCGCCCCGGGTGCTCCGGACCTTCCTGCAGGACCGGATCACGCAGGCGGCGTTGGGCACCTTCCTGGCGACCGCGCTGTTCGCCATGGTGGTGCTGGCCGCGCTGCCGGCCGGCTCCGACGCCCGGCTGCCGGAGCTGTCGCTCGCGGTGACGATGGTCCTCGTGCTCGCCAGCAGCGGGCTGTTCGTCTACTACCTGCACCACGTCACGACGGTCATGCGGGTCTCGCACATCATCGTGGCGGTCGGCGCGCAGACCCGCCGGGTCATCGAGGACCAGTATCCGGTCGGCCCGCCGCCCGGACCCGTCGCGCCGCTGGCCCCACCGGTGCAGGTGATCACCGCCACCGCGCCCGGGATGGTCGACCACGTCGACCTCGACCGGCTCGCCGCTCTGGCCCGGGGGCACGACTGCGCCCTGTCGGTCCTGCCCGCGCCGGGCGACTTCGTCGTGGCCGGGCAACCGCTGATCGCGGTTCACCCGCTGCCGGGCAGATCCTCCCCCACGCCGGTGCCGGACGCACGGGCGTGCGTCGCGGTGAGCCTGGGCGTCGAACGGACCCTCGGACAGGACGTCGGGTTCGGGTTCCGGCAGCTGACCGACATCGCCGAGCGCGCCCTCTCCCCCGGGATCAACGACACCACCACCGCTGTCCGCAGCGTGCAGGAGATGCACGACCTACTGCGCCGCCTCGCCGGCCGACCCGGTCAGCGCATGCTCGTCGACGACCCCGACGGCACCCCACGCGTCCGGGCCCGGACACAGGTCTTCGACGGCTTCCTCGCCGTCGCGATCGACGACATCCGGCGGGCCGGGCAGGATCAGCCGCGGATCACCCGGCTCCTGGACGCCGTGCTCGCCGACCTGCGCACCGTGGCGCGGCCGGAACACCTGCCCGACATCGTCCGACGGATCCGGGCGACGTAGCCCGCGTCAGTCCCAGGCCGTGACCTCGTCCGCGGCGAGCGCCCGCCCACCCTCGAAGGCACGGTACGGCCCGGAGTCACCGAGCCGGTACCGCCCGTCGAGTTCGCGATGGGAGAAGTCGACCACGGTGCCGCGCACGGTCACCAACTGCGGTGGCTCCGGGGCCGGCGCGGCCGTCGACAGCACGAGCAACGTGCCCTCGGTCAGGTCCACGTCGTGCACCACGAAGGCGGTGTCGCTGATGACCCGCTCGACGGTGGCGGTCACGGTGAGCCGCTCGCCCACGTCGGCCCGGGCGACCGTGCCCAGCCGGACGGTGGACGTCGGCTCCGGGCTGGGCTGCGGCGCCGCCGGCCGGCTCGTGCAACCGGCCAGGAGCAGGATGCCCACCGGCACCGCCGCCAGCGCCCACCGCGTACGGTGCCGTCGCCTGTCCATCCGTGTCCCTCCTCCGCCTCGTCGCGCCGGTAGGTACGTTTCCCCGGCAGGTGACGGCACCAGCGCGAAATCGTCACGATCACGTGACGATCGGGGTGCGGCGCCGACCCGTCACGACGGGTTCCTGACCCGCGCGGCCCGGCCCGCGGTGACCGGCGACCGCGTCGTGGGCAGGCGCACCGTGAAGCGGGCTCCCCGGCCCGGATGACCCTCGGCCTCGATCGTGCCGTGGTGGCTCGTGACGACCTCCTGGAGCAGGGCCAGTCCCAGGCCGAAGCGGCGGTCTCCGGCGCCCGCGCCGCGGTGGAACCGGTCGAAGATCCGCCGGGCGTCCGCCTGGTCGAACCCTTCCCCGGTGTCGGCGATCACGAACTCGGCGCGGCTGTCGACGGCCCGGAGCGTCACGGTGATCCGACCGCCCGCCGGGGTGTGGGCGAGCGCGTTCGCGAGCAGTTCGCCGACGACCCGCCGCAGGGCCGACTCGACACCCCGCACCCGCAGTGCGTCGCCCGGCGTGTCCAGGGTGAGGGTGACCTGCCGTTCGGCGGCACGTTCGGTCTCCGCGGCGACAGTCGTACCGATCAGCGAGGTGAGGTCGACGGGCGGGTCCGGTGTCCGGTCGGCGGGAGCGGCGGCGAGCCGGGCCGAGAGCAGCAGGTCGTCGACGATCTCGCCGAGTCGGCGGGTGGTGCCGATCAGTCGCTCCAGGTCGTCCAGGTTCGCGGCGGCGCCGTCGTCGCGCGCCCGCCGGGCGATCAACTGGGCCCGGGTGTGCACCTGGGCGATCGGGGTGCGCAGTTCGTGGCTGGCGTCGGCGACGAAGCGGCGCTGCCGGGTCAGCGCCTCCGCGAGTGGTGCGACGGCCCGACGGCCGACGAGCACGCCGGTCAGCATGGCGGCGAGCAGCCCGACCGCCGCCGCGAGGCTGAACGCGAGCAGGAGGTGCCGGCGGTCGGACAGCTGGAAACGGGCGTCGAACACCGCCTGGACCACGGTGTCGCCGCGGGCCTCGGTGCGCACATGGTAGGTCGTGCCGTCACCCGCGACCGTGGTGATCTCGGTGGTCCGGGTGCGCGCCACGGTGTCCAGCGCATCCCGCAGCGGGAAGCCCGGTGGCGGCGGGTTCGTGCCGGTGTGCACGGTGGTGCCGTCGTACTGGAAGATCCAACTGCAGGCGGGGGGGCCGGCGATCGTGCCGTGCGCCGTGCCCCACGCCAGCTCACGCTGGATCTGCGCCTGCTGGCCGTGGACCAGGACCGCGTAGGAGATGCCGCCGGCCAGCAGCAGCAGGGCACCGATGGTCAGGCCGACGAGCAGGCCGATCCGTAGTCGGGTCCGTCGGACGATCGCGCGCTCGGCGGTCTCCATCAGAGCGTGCCGAGACGGTAGCCGAGCCCGTGCACGGTGCGTACCACCGCACGGCCGAGTTTGCGTCGGAGGTAGTAGACGTAGGTGTCCACGATGGACGCGGCGGCGGCCTCCGCGAAGACCTTACGGCGCAGCACGGCCCGTGGATGTACGGCGTTCGGCCGGGCCGCCAGCACCCGCAACAGCTCGAACTCGCGGGTGGACAGCGCCACCCGGGTGCCGTCGGCAAGCACCGCGTCGCGTGGCGCCAGGTCGAGCAGCCCGGCCCCGATGCGGAGCACGCGAGTCGACTCGGACGTACGCCGGCACAGCGCCCGAACCCGGGCGCTCAGCTCGTCGAGGTCGAAGGGTTTGACTAGATAGTCGTCGGCGCCGGCGTCCAGCCCGGCGATCCGGTCGTCGACCGTGCCGAGCGCGGTGAGCATCAGGGTCCGGGCCGGGACGGCCCGGGCGCGTAGCCGGGTGACCAGGTCGAGCCCGTCGAGTGCCGGCAGCATCCGGTCGATGACCATCACGTCGTAGGATCGGGTCAGTCCGAGATGCAGCCCGCGCTGACCGTCGGAGGCCCGGTCGACGAGATAGCCCTCGTGACCGAGCGCCTCGGTGAGTAGCTCCGTCAGGTCCGCGTCGTCCTCGACCAGCAGCAGCCGGTTCGATCCTCCACCCCGCATCGGTCCACAATCTCATAGATAGTTGACGATGAAAGCACCGGTGGTTGTCTCTTCAATAATCTGAAACCGCCAGCGCGGGCGTGCGTACGGCTTCCGGTCGCCGGGCCTCCCGGCGCTCGATCCAGCTCAGCGTCGGCGTCGTCATCAGCGTGGTGACGAGCGCGACAAGCACCAGCACGGTGAACAGGGACGGGCTCACGATGCCCGCCTCCAACCCGACGTTCAGCGCGATGAGCTGCATCAGGCCGCGGGCGTTCATCAGCGCGCCGACCCGCAGCGCGACCCCCGACGGCTCGCCGCGGAGCCGGGCCGCCGCCCAGCAGGCGCCGAACTTGCCGACGATCGCCACCGTCACGCAGGCCAGCGCGAAGAGCAGCACCGGCACGGAACCGAGCAGCCCGAACTCCGTGCGCAGGCCCGAGTAGGTGAAGAACAACGGCAGGAAGAGCGTCGCGGCGACCGGGGTGAGGGTGCCCACCACCTTGTCGGTGTTCCCGGTGCGGGGCATCACCACGCCGACCGCGAACGCGCCGAAGACCGCGTACAGCCCGATCTCGTCGGTGTACCAGGCGACCAGGAAGAGCAGGGCGACCGTGCCCAGCAGCCGGGCGCGGTCGTCGAGGCCACGGCGGGTCATCAACGCGGCGGCGATCCCCCGTCCGCCGAGCCAGAGCAGCAGGCCGAAGAGAACCGCTCCGCCCGCGGTGACGATCGCGGGACCGGCCCGGCCGGAGGCGAACGCCAGGACGGCGGCCAGCATGATCCAGGCGGTCACGTCGTCGATTGCGCCGCTGGCCAGGGAGAGGGTGCCGTGCCGGGTGCCGGCGTGCCCGTGTTCGGTGATGATCCGGGCCAGCATCGGGAACGCGGTGATCGCCAGGGCGACGCCGACGAACGCGGCCGACACGCCCAGTGACGTCCCGTCCGCCCGGATCGGCACGGCGTCGGCCGTCACCAGGACCAGCAGCACCCCCAGCAGGAGCGGCCCGGTGACCCCGGCCAGCGAGACCACTCCGGCGGTGCCGGCGAGCCCGGTGACCCGGTGGGCGCTGAACGCGTACCCGGCCTGGAACATGAACAGCACCAGGCCGACCTGGCCCACGACGTAGAGGATCGGAAGCAGGGGAGCCGGGAACAGGGCGTTCTGCACGTCCGGCAGGAGGAGCCCGAGCAGCGACGGGCCGAGCAGGACACCGGCGAGCATCTCGCTGACCACGGCCGGCTGGCCCGCCCGGCCCAACAGCCAGGCGACGCCCTTGCAGAAGATCAGGATCACCGTCACCGCGATGAAGAACCGTGGCGCCAGCTCCGTTGGGGTCATCGGACCGCCCTCTCGAAGTAGGTGGTGCACAGACGCTTGCGACGGGCGTCGATCACCATCCAGGTGCCGAACACCAGTTGCCGGACACTGCGCCCCACGTCGGCCCACCGGTCCCGCACCCGCATCGCGGCCAGCCGTGGCCGCCCCGGGCCGGTGCGCCCGACCGGTGTCAGATAGGCCGGACCCCGGCTGGGCAGCGACCGGGTGTGGGAGGCCGAGGAGGCCAGGACGTACCGGCGCAACACCTCGCGGGTCGCGGCGCGCATCATCACCGGCGCGACCCCACGGGCCGGACAGGCCCGGTTCGCGGTGACCCCGTAGGGAATGAAGTGCGCGTCGCCGCGCTTGAGCGTCAGCCACCGGTCCGGGGCGAACCGGTCGTCGCCGGCCGCCCCGCCGCGGTGGAACGCCAGGTAGTTGAAGAGCAGTACCGTCCCGGCCGGCAGCGACACCCCGGTGGGCAGGGTGATCGGCGCCGACGTGATCCGGTGCGCGACGCCGAAGAGCGGGTGCACCCGCAGCGTCTCGTCGATCACCCGGTCCAGCGCGTCGTCGTCGTCGAGTCCCGCCTGGACGTCGGGATGCGTGGCGAGGGCGAGCAGCACATGCGCCATCGCCTCGGACATCTGCACGACTGCGGTGTTGAAGAACGCGCCCTGGAGGTACCAGGCCGTCTCCTGGGCGGTGAACGGCGGCGGCAGCGTCACCGGGCAGGTGCCCGCCCGGATCCGGTCGGACAGATATCCGGTCAACCGGTTCCGCCGGCGCATGTGCCGCAGCCCGGTGCACTTCAGCCCGCTGACCACGTCGTCGGCGTTGGCGACGATCAACGCCCGCGCGTCCGGGGGACACGCCTCGCCGAAGACGAGTTCGTAGTAGACCTCGGCCCAGACCGGCATCATCAGATCGCGCAGCCGGACGTGGCTGATCCGGTCGGTCGGCAACCGGTCGAGCACCCGCCGGGTGGCGGCGGTCGCGAGGTCGTCGCAGCGCCGGCCGCGTACCGCGAGCACCCGCCGGGTCGTGGCGGCCACGGTCCGGTAGCGCTCGCCCGGCTCCAGGTGTTCCTGGTGCATGTGCGGTCCGGGCGCCAGCCAGTACCAGAACAGGTCCGACAGCCCGGCCCCCCGGCTTCGTCCGTCCGCCGCCGGATCCGCGTACACCCGCTCGAAATGTTCCATGCCGACCGTGGGACCCGGCACCGGCACGCCCTCGGCGCCGTTGACCGTGACGAACACCCGCTCCCGCAGCCGGACCACCGTCCGGGGCAGCCAATACGGGACGGACCACAGCGCTCCGAACCCCGCCAGGACGATCAGGACGTTCATCCGCATGCCACCGTGGCGACCAGGTCACCGCGCAGGTCCGCCGGCCCGGCGGCGCCGGCCAGCGCCAGCGCCCGGTCCAGGTCGGCGTGGAGCAGGTCGAGCACGTGGCGTACCCCGGCGGCGCCGCCCACCGCGAGCCCCCACAGCACCGGGCGGCCGACCAGCACCGCGCTCGCGCCGAGCGCCAGCGCCACCAGGACGTCGGTCCCCCGGCGGACGCCGCCGTCGAGCAGCACCGGCAGCCGCCCACCGACGGCCTCGACCACCGCGGGCAACGCGTCCAGGGTGGCGAGCGCGCCGTCGAGCTGCCGGCCCCCGTGGTTGGAGACCAGCACACCGTCGACACCGTACGAGACGGCGAGCGCCGCGTCCGCCGGATGCAGCACCCCCTTCAGCAGGATCGGCAGCGTGGTGACCTCGCGCAGCCAGGCGATCCGGGCCCAGTCCAGCCCGGCGTCCATCCCGATGGCGCGCACCCGACCGTCGGCGTCGCGCATGTTCTCGCAGACCATCCCGGGCGGCAGGTCGACGAAGCCGTGCCGCAGGTCGCGTTCCCGCCGACCGAACACGGGCGAGTCGACCGTGACCACCAGGGCGGTGCAGCCGGCGGCCTCCGCCCGCCGGACCACGGACGCGGTGAAGTCGAGGTCCGGCTGCGGGTAGAGCTGGAACCACAGCGGTCCGCCGGCGGCGGCGATCTCCTCGACCGGCCGGGTGGCCGCCATGCTGACCACCATGATCGTGCCCGCCTCGGCGGCGGCGCGCGCGGTGGCCACCTCCCCCGCCGGGTGGGCCAGCCGGTGGAACGCGGTCGGCGCGATCAGCACCGGCATCGAGAGCCGGCTGCCGAACAACGAGATCCGCAGGTCCCGCCGGCGCACCCCGCGCAGCACACGGGGCACCAGGTAGCGCCGGCCGAAGGCCGCCTCGTTGGCGCGGACCGTCCGTTCCGCGCCGGCCCCACCGGCGAAGAAGTCCCAGTGCACCGGGTCCAGCCGACGCCGCGCGTCAGCGGCCAGCTCGGCCAGGCTCAGCGCCGCGCCGTCCCACGCCGGGCCGTCCGACGCCGCGCCGTCCACCTGGCGCATCTCAACCCTCGACACGGCTCAGGCAGCGGTCGAGGAACGCGGCCAGCGGCGCGACGTGGACGTCCGGCCGGTCCCACCGGTTCTCCAGGTTCTCCGCCAGGTGGTGGGTGGCGAGGACCCGGCCCGCCCGGTGGTGGCGGACGACCGGATGCAGATAGGCGGCGTCGTGGGCCTGGCCGACCGCGTCCTGGGCCACCCGGCTGACCGTGACGTCGAACGGATCCACCTGGTCGTGCTCGGGGCCGTATTCAAGGGTGACGACGAAGGCGTCCGCGTAGTCGTGGTCCGCGGTGCGCAGGCCGGTGCGGGCGAAGTACTCGACCGGCACCTCGTCGTGGTAGCGCGCCTCCGATCCGGCCACCGTGACCACGTCACCGAGGAAGCCGAACTGCTGCCACAGGGCGGAGGTGCGGTTGATCCGCGCGACGACGGCGTCCGCGATCAGCTCCGGGGTGGCGTCCACCTTCTCCGCCGGCCAGGGCGCGTCCCCGTACCGTCGCTCCAGGATCCGGTGCAGCGCCTTGACGCAGTAGCGGAACCCGTGGATGAACCCGCTCGTCGAACGCCGGAAGTCCCGCTCCTGGGAGATCGTGCCGGCGAAGAAGAGGTCGGGTACGTTCACCGACTCCCACTCCGGGGTCTGCGCCGGAAAGCGGTCCCGGATCGCGAGCGCCGGACGACAGGTCTCATCGAAGATCGACGCGTCGAAGGCGAACCCGGTGCAGGCGAGCACCCGGTCGTAGCGCAGTTCCTTGACCACCTCGTCCGCCCGGGAGAACGAGAACGTGACGGTGAAACCGGTGTCGTCGCGCTCGATGCGCTTGACGGTGCCGTCCAGGATCGCGTTCGCCGACTTCAGTTGATAGGTGTCCAGGAAGTTGTTGTTCACCGCGCGCAGGTGCCCCACGTAGTGCGTACGCCAGGCCAGCCGGACCGAACTCGGCCCGGCGACGTGGATCAGCGTGGTGGTCTCCATCAGGCTGTCCGCGGTCTCGAA
This sequence comes from Micromonospora sp. WMMD975, assembly GCF_029581215.1. NCBI lineage: Bacteria > Bacillati > Actinomycetota > Actinomycetes > Micromonosporales > Micromonosporaceae > Micromonospora > Micromonospora sp. WMMD975. Next base: position 1,631,394 of record NZ_CP120739.1, on the reverse strand, counting down.
CGCGGAGTTCCCCTTGCCGATGATCAGCACCTTCTGGTCGAGGTAGTCGCGCGGGTCGACGGACATCTCCGCGTACTGTTCGGCAAGCTCCAGCCCCGGGATCTCCGGCCGGTACGGCCGGGAGACGCCGGTGGCGACGATCACCCGCCGGGCCCGGAAGACCTCCTCCCCGGCCCGGACCTCGAACATCTCGTCCACCTTGCGGACCGACGTCACCCGGGAGTTGTACCGGACCCGCGCCCCCGTCTTCGCGGCGAAGTCCGCCAGATAGCGGACCATCACGTCGGCGTCGGGGAAGTACCGTTCCGTGTAGCCGGTGAACCGCAGCGCCGGATCGTCGTTGAGCAGTGAGTTCCAGTCCAGCCGCAGGTTCAGCTCCGGATCGTCCGTGCCGGTGTGCGGCTTGTTGATGGAGATCAGTTGCCGGTGGCGGGGAAAGGTGGCGAAGAACGCCCCGGGTATGTCCGCCTGTTCCAGGACCAGATAGTCGCGCTTGCCGTCGGCCTCCAGCAGAGCGGCGAGTTGCAGGCCGGCCGGTCCGGCCCCGACGATCAGATAGTCAAGCGTCATTGCGGTCACCCCTCACGAAAGAGAAACGGAGAAATTCGCGATCGCCTCGGCCGCGCGCCGCACGTCACCGTCGAGCGGCCGGTCCGGGTCCACCGGCGGTACGACCGCGGCCACCGCGGCGAGCGCCTCGGCGCAACCGGACGCGGTCGGCGTACGCGCGCCGACGTGGGCCGCCTGGCGCAGCCCCACCGCGAGCGACCCGACGATGAGGCACAACAGCCGGGCCTGGTCCAGCGCCCGCAGGGCGGCCTGGGTGCCGAGCGGGATGACGTCCTGGTTGTGCAGGTTCGTCGGCACGCTCTGCATGCTCGCGGGCATGGTGTCCCGGCGGATCTCGGTGATCAGGGCGGTCGCCGCCAGTTGCACGCCCTGCAACCCGTGCTGCTGTCCCGGGCCGGCGGCGAGCATCGGCGGCAGGCCACCGTTGCGGTTCGGGTCGACGAGCAGGTCCAGTTGCCGTTCGGCGAGGTTGCCGACCTGCGCCACCACCATCGACAGCAGATCGGCGGCGAACGCGGCCGGCTGCCCGAAGAAGTTGCCGCCGTGCACGACGAGGTCGTCGTCGGGAAAGAACAGCGGGTTGTCGGTGACGCTCGCCAGGTCGGCCGCGACGACGGCGTCGACGTGCCGCAGGGCGTCCTCGGCCGCGCCGAGCAGTTGCGGCGCGCACCGCAGGCTGTACGGCTCCTGCAACGGACGTCTGCCGGACGCGACGAGTCCGTCGCTGACCCGGCGCATCCGCGCGCCCACGTCGATCGCGCCCGGATGGCCGTACGCGGCCAGCAGCCGGGCGTCGAGGAACTGCGGGTCGCTGCCGAACAGATCGGCGAGCAGGCAGGTGAGCACCTGGACCGCCAGGTGCGCGGCGCGGACCTCGGCCAGTGCCAGCGCCGTCGCCGCGGTGGTCAGCGACGTGCCGTTGACCAGGGCGAGGGCGTCCCGACCGTCGAGTGGCAGCGGTTCGAGGCCGGCCCGCTCCAGCGCCTCCGCCGCGGGCAGCCGAGCCCCGCCCAGATAGGCGTGGCCCCGGCCCCGCAACGCCTGGGCGGCCGCGCCCAGCGGGATCAGATCGCCACTGGCGCCCACCGAACCCAGCCGGGGCACCGCGGGGACGAACGTGGTCGCGAGCATCGCCACGAGCGCGTCGATGACATGCGGGGAGACCCCCGACGCGCCCCGGGCCAGCGACGCGGCCCGCAGCAACAGCGTCGCGCGGACCACCTCCGGCGCGAGATCCGGGCCCTGACCCGCGCCGAGGTGGGCGAGCGTGTTGTCGGCCTGGTCCCGCAGGTCGGCGCGGCCCGCGTACCCCACCAGGGCGCCGAAGCCGGTGGTGGCGCCGTACACCGCGCGGTTGTCGCCGAGCACCTCGGACAGGAAGGCACGGGCGGCCGTGACCCGGTCCCGGACCTGAGGTCCGACCACGACCTTGATCGGATCACGGGCGGCGCGGAGATCGGCGATCCGCAGTGGGACATCGAGGTCCACCTCTGTCGTCATGCGATCGCACCCTAGAGACGAAATCTCAGAACGCTCTGAGATCGGGTCGCTAGATTGCGCCGCATGACGCTCGACTATCTGATCATCGGAGCCGGACCGGCCGGGCTGCAGCTCGCTCACCTGCTCGAGCGCGACGGCCGCGACTATCTGGTCCTGGAGGCCGGCTCAGCGCCGGGCACGTTCTTCGCCACCTATCCCCGGCACCGGCAACTCATCTCGATCAACAAGGTCTGGACCGGCTCCGACGACCCGGAGTTCAACCTGCGCGCGGACTGGAACTCGCTGCTCACCGACGATCCCGCCCTGCTGTTCAAAAACTACAGCAAGCGCTACTTCCCGGACGCCGCGGACCTGGTGCGCTACCTCGCCGACGTCGCCCGCGGCCTGCGGATCAGGTACGACACCCGGGTCACCCGGATCGCGCGCGACGGCGAACTGTTCGCCGTCCGCACCGGCGACGACACCGTCACCGCCCGCCGGGTGGTCGTCGCCACCGGCCTGTCCCAGTTGTACGTCCCGCCGATCGAGGGCGCCGAACTCGCCGAACGCTACGACACCGTCAGCGTGGACCCGGACGACTTCACCAACCAGCGCGTCCTCATCATCGGCAAGGGCAACTCGGCGTTCGAGACCGCGGACGCGCTCGTCGGGACGGCGGCGGTCATCCACGTCGCCGGCCCGCACTCGGTCAAGCTGGCGTGGCAGACGCACTACGTCGGGCACCTGCGCGCGGTGAACAACAACTTCCTCGACACCTATCAGCTCAAGTCGCAGAACGCGGTCCTCGACGGCACCGTGGAACGGATCGTCCGGCGGGACGGCGGCGGCTACCGGATCGACTTCCGGTACGCCCGCAGCGTCGAGGCGATCCGGCGGATCGACTACGACCGGGTCATCCTCTGCACCGGATTCCGGTTCGACGCGAGCATCTTCGACCCGTCCGCCCGGCCCCGGCTCGTCATCAACGACCGCTTCCCCGAGCAGACCTCGGCGTACGAGGCGGTGAACGTGCCCGACCTGCACTTCGTCGGGACCCTCACCCAGCAGCGCGACTTCAAGCGCTCGACGAGTGGGTTCATCCACGGTTTCCGGTACGGCGTGCGGGCCCTGCACCGGATCCTCAACGTCCGCCATCACGACACGCCGTGGCCGGCCACGCCCCTGGACAGCACCCCGGAGGCGATCGCCGAGGCGATCATCGCCCGGATCAACCGCACCTCGGCCCTGTGGCAGCAGTTCGCCGTCCTCGGCGATGTCGTCGTCGTCTCCGGCGCCACCGCGCTCTACCACGAGGAGGTGCCGGTCGCGTACCTGCACGACGGCGGCCTGGGTCCGGAGCCGTTCGCGTTCGTGGTGACGCTGGAGTACGGGCCGGACCACGACCAGGTCGACCCCTTCGACATCACGGTGCCGAGGATCGCCGAGAACGACGCCGCGCACGCACACGACGCCAGCTACCTGCACCCGGTCGTCCGGGTCCACCGCGGCGGCCGGGTCGTCGCGGCGCACCACCTCGCGGAGAACCTGGAGAACGACTGGAACCTGCCGGACGTGCACCACCAGCCGCTCGTGCTCTTCGTCAAGGGCGTGCTCTCCGATGCCGGCTGAGATCTGGCCGCAGCCCGTGCTGGACCTGCTCGCCGCCGGCGACGACCGGCCGGTCTTCGAGGAGGGCGACCGGACCGTCACCACCGCCCAGATGTCCCGGCTGATCCGTCGCGTCGCCGCCGGGCTCCGCGACGCCGGGGCCGGCCCCGGCGTCGGGGTGGCCCTGCGGCTGGGCGTCACCGCGGAGGCGTTCGCGACGGTCATCGCGGCGTTCGCGGTCGGCGCGCGGGTCTCCGGCATCCGCCCCGACCTGACACCGGCCCACCGCACCGGGCAACCCGACGAGCACACGCTGCTCGTCGACGACGCCCGGGCCGCCGAACTCGCGGGCACCCCCGACGACGGACGGACGCTCATCGCCGCCGGACGCCCGGACGACGTCGCCCGGATCACCTGGACCAGCGGCAGCACCGGCCGTCCGAAGGGCTGCGCCCAGACGTACGCGGCGATGAGCGCGGCCTGGGCGCCGTACCCGGATCGCTGGCCGCCGGCGATCGCCGACCTCGCCACCCGACTCCAGCGTTATCTCGTCTTCGGTTCGCTGAGCAGCCAGGTCATGCTGGAGTACGGCATCCTCACCCTGGCCGCCGGCGGCACCCTGGTCGCGGCCCGGCCTCCGGGTTTCCCCGGCATGATCGCCCGCCACCGGGCGACCGCGAGCGTGATCACCGTGGGCAAGCTGCACCAACTCGTGCACGACCAACGCGCCGATCCGGTCGACCTGAGCAGTCTGCGGGCCCTGCTGGTCTCCGGCTCGCCGCTCGCGCCGGGCCGGCTCGCCGAGGCGCTCGACGTGCTCGGCCCGGTGATCTTCCACGGCTACGGACAGACCGAAACCGGCATGATCACGATGGTGACGCCGGCCGAGATGCTGGCATCCCCGGCGACGCTCGCCTCGGTCGGCCGACCACCAGCGGTCACCGAGCTGTCCATCCGGGACGCCGACGGCCGTCCCGCCACCGAGGGGGAACTCTTCGTCCGGACACCGGCGCAGGCCGCCGCGTACTGGGCCGATCCGGCCGAGAGCGCCGCCGTCTTCGTCGACGGCTGGGTCCGCACCCGGGACCTGGCCCGGCTCGACAGCGACGGCTACCTGCACCTGCTCGGCCGGACCCGGGACGTCATCATCGTGCAGGCCAACCTGGTGTACGCCGGCCCGATCGAGCGGGTCCTCGCCACGGACCCCACCGTCGCCGAGGCGTACGTCGTCGGCCGTCCCGACGACGTCACCGGGGAGGCGGTGCACGCGTACGTGGTGCCGGCTGCCGGTCGCGCACCGGATGCCGGACGGCTGCGCGCCCTGGTGGAGGAGGCGCTCGGGGAACCGTCGACCCCGCAGACCATCCGGTCGATCGACCGGGTTCCGGTGGGGCCGACCGGCAAGCCGGACAAGCGCGCCCTGACGCGCGTGACGACGGGCGACGACGTCACGGCGGCCTAGGGTCTGCGGGCCGCGACCGCACCGGCCGATCCGCCGGCAGGTCCACACCTGCCGGGCGTCCTGCCTGTCCCCCGACATCGACCGTTGCTTGACTCAACGTCATGACAGACATTCGGAAAGTGATCGCCCGAGTGGTGATCGCCGGGACGGTGGTCGGCGCCACGGCGCTCACCGGTCCCTCGGCCGTGCACGCGGGCTCCGGCCAGCCGGAGGCGGCCGGATCCGCTGAGTCCATCCTCGACCTCATCCCGGCCCCGACGCTGGACCGGATGGTCGCCCAGGCCCCGCTGGTGGATGCGGCCAACGTCATCCGCACCGCGGTGGACCGCGCCCCGGCGCGCGGCTACGCCGGCATCGGTCTGGTCGACGACCATGTCACCCTGTGGTGGAAGGGCGCGCCGCCCACCGACGTCGCCGCGGCCGTCACCGCCGCCCGCCGCACCGCGCCCGTCGAGGTGGCCGCGGCCACCTATTCCCGCGCCGAACTACGCACGGCCGCCGCCAGACTCACCCCGGCGGTGAAGGCCGGCCCGGCGGGCGCACGCCGTTCGGTCCGGCTGCGCACCGACGGCGGCGGCATCGAGATCGCCGTGGACCGCACCCCCGGCGCCGGCCTGCCGAAGCTGCCGGCCACCGGCGTCCGCACCCGCGTCGTCGAACGCGACCGGATGGTCGAACGGTCGCGGGCCGACGACGCCGCGCCGTTCGACGGTGGGGCGGGCATCGGGTTCACCACGCCCGGATGCACCGCCGGCTTCGGCGTACGCGACGCGGACACCGACGCCGGCTACATCCTCACCGCCGAGCACTGCGGAGCGATCGGCTCGCCCTGGCACGTCGGCTGGAACACCACCACCGGCACCGGCACGCTCGTCGGCTACGCGGTCGACAGCAACGACGACCACGACACGATGATCATTTCGACGTCGGCGCCCGGTGGCCACATCTACGTCGGCGGCCAACACGACGAGGTCCGCGCCCGGGTGACCGGCTGGACCGAGGTCTTCCCCGGCCAACTGCTGTGCCAGTCCGGCTACACCTCCGCCGGCGTGCTCGGCGGTCCCGTCTGCAACCTGCGGGTCGACTACCACTACGACGACATCGAGGACCTCGTCGAGGCCACCCAGCTCGACGGCGACGAGGCCGCCCGGGGCGGCGACAGCGGCGGCCCGGTCTACGCCGTCAACGCCGACGGCACCGTACTCGCCGCCGGCACCACCACCCGGTCGGCGGGCCCGGGCTTCGGATTCCAGGACTTCGCCACCGCCCGCGACGACTACGGCGACCTCGTACCGGCGACGGACGTCGCCAGCACCTGCCGGGTCTCCTTCGTCGTCACCAACTCGTGGAGCACCGGCTACGCCGCAAGCGTCACCGTCTACAACGACGGCCCGGCCGTCACCGGCTGGTCGCTGGGCTGGAGCTTCCCCGGCGGGCAGGTCGTCCAGGGCCACTGGAACGGCGTCTTCCAGCAGACCGGCCCGCAGGTGACAGTCACCAACGAGAGCCACAACGTCAGCATCCCGACCGGCGGCGCCGTGAATGTCGGCTTCACCGCGGACGGCACCCCCGCCAACCCGGCGCCGTTCACCCTCAACGGCACCACCTGCAACTGACCTGTCCACCAGCACCGGGCCCCGCCGCATCGCCGGCGGGGCCCGGCGTCGTCCGGTCAGGACTCGGCCAGTTCGCCTCGCAGCGTGGCGCGCAGCGTCCGCACCTCGGGCGCGTCCAGTTCGCCGCACCGCTCAAGCGCCCGCCGACGCAGCCGACGGGCGTCGGCGGACCGGTCCGGAGTCGCGCCGGCCAACGCGGCGAGCGCGTGCAGGGTCTGCGCCTCCCACCACGGGCAGGACAGCGCGGCATACAGCGCCAGCGCCGACCCCAGCGCCTCGGCCGCCGCGTCGGCCTCACCCAACGCGCGGAGCGCCAGCCCGTACCGGTGGACGGCGTTGGCCTCGCTGAACGTCGCGCCGCTGCGGTGGAACACCCACCGGGCGCGGTTGTACTCGGCGGCGGCCTCCCACCACCGGCCCAGCCCGGCCAGATCCGCACCGAGGCTCATCATCGCGCCGGCACGGGCCACCGCCGCACCGGTACGGCTGAGACCGTTGTCCCGGCCGTAGAACGCCAGCACCTCGCGGTGCAGGCCGGCCGCCTCGGTGAACCGGCCGAGGGAGGCCAGCGCCGCGCCCTGCACACTTGCCGCGCTGTGCTCGCCGAGGGCGTACCCGATCTCGCGGAACAGCTCCACGGCCCGCCGGCCGTGGTCGACGGCGGACCCACCGCGGCCGGTCCGGACCTGGATCGCGGCGGTGTAGGTCAGCGCCCACGCCTCCTCCCGGCGGTCACCGATCCGCCGGGCCAGCTCCAGCGCCCGGGCCAGCGCCGCCAGCCCGTCGGTGTTGCGGTCCCGGCAGAAGTACCGGGCCCAGCCCAGGAAGTTGAGCAGGACGGCTTCGTCGTGCGGGCTGCCGGCGGCCCGGGCCGCGGCCACTCCCAGCGAGAAGATCTCGTCCCAGGCGTGCCGGTGACTGTTGGCGTCGGAATACCAGTGCAGCGCCCTGGCGACCGCGACCACGTCGGCGTGCCGGCCGCGCCGGGCCGCGTCGCGCAGCGCCGCCAGCCAGCTTCCGGACTCCTGGTCGAGCCAGCGCGCCGCCGCCCGGTCGTCGTCGAACTCCGAGTCGGCCCGACAGGCGCCCGGTTCGAACATCGCACCGGCCTGTCGGGTACGCCGCAGCAGCCAGTCGACCATCTGATCGTGCGCCCTCGTGCGGCAGGACTGGGACTCCTCGACGTCGAGGCGTTCGGCGGCGTAGAGCCGGACCAGGTCGTGGAACCGGTACCGGTTCCTCGTGTCCAGCAGGACACCGGCCTCGACCAGCTCGTCCAGGGCGGCCGCCGCGGTGTCCTCGTCGGTGCCGGCCACGGCGGCGGCCAGTGCGGGGTCGAAGTCGGCGCCGGGAATCAGCGAGGCCCGCCGGAACACTCGCGCGGCCGTCGGGTCCAACTGCCGGTGCGAGACCTCGAACGCGGACCGGACGCCCAGATCACCGGCGGTCAGCAGGGTCAACCGCCGACGCTGGTCGTGGAGCAGGTCCACCAGCCGACCGACCGACCACTGCGGTCGGCTGGCCAGGCGGTTGCCGACGATCCGGAGGGCCAACGGCAGCCGGCCGCAGAGCGTGACCAGCTGGTCGGCGGCGGCCGGCTCCGCGGCGATCCGGTCGGCGCCGACGATCGCCGCGAGCAGCAGTCGCCCGTCCGCCGGGGCGAGCACGTCGAGCGGCTGACGGACCGCACCGGCGAGACCGGCCAACGGGCGCCGACAGGTGACCAGCACGAGGCACCCCGGCCCGGCCGGCAGCAGCGGCCGCACCTGTGCCTCGTCCGCGGCATCGTCCAGAACCACAAGCAGCGACCGGTCCCGGGTGAGGGTGCGGAACAGGCCACCCCGTTCGGCCGGTGACACCGGCACCCGACTGTCCGGCACGCCGAGCGACCGCAGCAACCCGGCCAGTGCCTCACCCGGGTCGACGGATCCGTCCGGCGAGACACCATGCAGGTCGACGAAGAGCTGTCCACCGGCGAAGCTCGGGCCCAGCCGATGGCCGGCCGTGACGGCGAGGCTGGTCTTGCCGATGCCCGGCGGACCGTGCAGCACCACCACCGAGGCGGTGCCCGGCTGCCCGGCGACGACGTCGGCGGCCAGCGTCGAGAGTCGTTCCAGGATCTCCGCCCGGCCGGCCAGGTCCGGCACGGCGACGGGCAGTTCCCCGGGTACGACCGCCACCGGGCGGTCGGGCGGCACCGCCGGGCGCTCGGCCGGCCGGCGCTGGGCCCGGGCCAGGGCGACGAAGCGGTCGCGGTCCGCCCCGGCCAGCCGCAGGGCGTCCGCGAGCAACGCGACCGTCCGTCGTTGCGGGCTGCGCACCCGGCCGCGTTCCATGTCCCGGATCCCGCGGACGCTGGAGCCGGCCGCCTCGGCCAGCTCCTCCTGGGTCAGTCCCCGCTCCAGGCGGAGGGTCCTGAGCACATCTCCGAACCGGTCGCGCTGCATCTGACTCGTGGGCATGCTCCCCCAACCACCCGACGTCCGCAGGGACGTGACGCGGGTCGATGATCGCATGCGCGTGACGTACAGCGAGGCTATGTGGACGGACTGTGAGCATTGCCATGCCGGATCGACGCCGGTCGGCCGCCCGGCTTGTCGCCCCGGACGTCCGTCGTCAGAAGACGCGCGTTCGGCGCGCCCCGGACCGAAGGCCCGCGATCGGGCCGACGGCGCCGTCCCGTCCCGGTTGCCGGGTCGCGCCCGGCAGGTCGACGTCCATGACGGCGGGGCTGCCGTCCGCCTCCTCGAACTCCGCGTCGGCGCACCGGACCCGGTCCAGATCCCGGCCGGTGACCACGCCGACCCGGGCCTCGTCGAACGCCTCGGGGAGATCGGTGACGAGCCAGACCGCGTCGTCCTCGGCGACGACTGTGGCGGTCGCGGCGCCCAGCACCCACGGCTCGCGCTCCCCCGCGAACGGCCGTGCGCCAGCGGCGTAGGCGTTCGCCCGGGCGTACACCGGTTGTTTCACGTCGACGTATTTCTGCTGGTCGCTGGGGGGCTGGTCGGCGAGGCGGACCAGGTACTCCGCGAACGACGCGGGATGGCCGTCGTATCCGGCGGTGCCGGCCCGCACCGGCCCCTCGCTCTCCGCGCCCGCCCCGTAGGCCGCGCCCGGGTCACCACCCAGGAAGAGGTTCCCCACGTACCTGTCGTCGCCGCCGTAGATCACCGCGTACCCGGCGACCTGCGTGCTGTGCGGCAGGTGGTACGGCGTGGCGCGGTCCAGCACCGGCTCCAGCCGCACCGTGCCACAGATCAGGTTGTGCACGAAGGCGCCGCCCTGGCTGAACAGCTCCAGCGCGGCGGGCGAGCCGAAGATGTTGTGTTCCACCAGGTAGGGGCCGTGGCTGACCTCGACGAAGAGGTCCCGGCAGTTGTCGTGGTAGACGTTGCGGGAGAGCCGGGTGCCCTGCGCCTGCCAGTCCAGCCAGGTGCCGAGCGAGCAGCCGTGGATCCGGTTGCGCCGGATCACCACGTCGATGGCGGCGTGCAGCTTGATGCCGGCGATCTCGTACCCGTAGAACTCGCGCTTCACCCCGATGCGGTGGATGTGGTTGTCCTCGATGGTGGAGAACGCGCATCCGAGGTGACCCACGATCGCGTTCTGGCCGCAGTCGTAGATCGTGTTGCGCCGGATCACGTGCGAGCCGATGTGCTCCCGGTCCCACCCGATCCGGCGGGCCGCGAAGACCGACTCCACCTGGTACTGGTAGCCCGGCTTGTCACCGCGGAGGGACGAGTGGTTCCGCCCGGTCGAGCCCTCCTTCCCGATGGAGATCGCCGCGCACTTGGCGTCATGGATCACGTTGTCCTCGATGATCCACCCCTTCGCCCAGTTGGGCCCGATCAGGCCCGGCTGGTCGGCGGTCGGCGGCGCCCACGGGCTGGCCGCGTGCGCCAACTCGAAGCCACGGACCGTGATGTGGTCCAGGTGCGGCTGATCCGGGTAGAAGACGCTCCGCCGTACATTGATCTCCACCAGCTCCGTGTTCGGGTCGGCGCCCTGGAAGTTGGCCCAGATCGTCGTCTGCTCGCCGACCTCGGCATACCAGACGAGTCGGGTCTGGTCGGGATCGCCGATCGGATGGGTCACCCGGGTCCAGGCGTCGAGGATCTCGGTGCGCCGGGGCGGATCGTCGACCTCCGCCCGGCTCGCCACCTCGAAGAAGCTCAGGCCGTTGAGATAGACGTCGCCGAGGTGCCGACGTGGCGCGCCCTCGCCGGACACGAGCCAGTCGCCGGCCACCTCCTCGGCGAACGGGTTGAACGAGCCGAACAGCGCGTTGTCGACGACCGCCCGCCACACCGTCCCGCCGCACGGCGCCCAGCCCGTGACGCGCTCCGATCCCTTGATCACCACGTGCTCGCCGGGCGCCGCCTCGTAGGTGATGCGGCGGAGGTCGCTGAGGCCGCCGTGGCGTGGCTTCACCCACTCGCGGTACTCCCCCGCGTGCACCACCACCGTGTCGCCGGGCTGCGCGACGCCGGCCGCCCGGTTGATCGTCCGGAACGGACGCTCGGCGCAGCCGTCGGCACGGTCCGAACCGCTTGTCGCCACATGGAACACGGATGTCATCCGGGGAGCCCTCCTGGTCGAGTGGTGCACGTAGCCGCCGACCCGTTCACGTCCACACCGGCAGGTCGAGCCGGGACGGGTGGGCGCCGCCGTGGGAAATCTCCTGATGCGCCCGTACCGTGGTGGCCGCGGTGGCGGCCGGCGCGCCGCTGCCGGGATTGCGGGCGTAGCGCGGATGCGCGCCGGAGCTGACCTGCACGCCGACGCGGTGTCCGGCGGCGAAGCGGTGGAACGCCGGCCACAGCGGCACCTCCAGCTCGACGAAACCGTCCGCGTCGGGCCGCGGGTCGGTGGCCGCGGTGCCGACGCCGCCGACGCGGCGGATGCCGTCGCACACGCTCATGGAACGGCCGTCGGGGTGCACGTCGCAGATCCGGACGAACACGTCCGCGCTGGCCGCCGTCGAGCGGAACCGGACCCGGGCGATCGGCTCCCCGGCGAGGACGAGCGCGCGGTCGAGCGGTGGACCGCGGAAGACGGCCACGTCCGCCCGGCGTTCGTGGGCGCGGTTGTCGACCGGGCCGGGACCACCGAGCGCCGGTGTGGGCCGGTCCGGATCGTAGGTGTAGCCGGTGCTGCCGCCGTCGGGGACGGCCGGGTCGAGCCGCCCGTGCGGATGCAGGTGCCACCGCTGCGCGGCGGTGCCCGGCGGTGGCCACGCCGGTAGGTCGTGCCACCGTTCCGCGCCGGTGAGGAAGGCGCGCACGGGCGCCGGCCGGGTCGCGGGCGCGCCGGCGAAGTGTTCCTTGAGGAACGCGATCGACTCGGCGAGAAACGGGCTCTGCTCGCTGCCGTGGCCCCACGGGCCGATGGTGAGCCGCGGCGGGCGACCGGCCGCGACGAGCTGCGTATAGTTGCGCAACTGCCAGGGCAGGAAGATGTCGTACCAGCCGGTGGCCATGTACACGGGTGCGGTGACGTCGGGCACCGACGCGGTGTGCGACTGCCGGGTCCAGTAGTCGTCGGTGAGCCGCTCGTGGGCCAGCCAGTCCTGGTACCAGCCGATCGGGTGGCCGGCGACGGCGGTGTCGCCGCGGGACAGGGGCAGCACGTCGAACGCTTCGGCGAGCTTCCGGTCCGGCCGCCACGCGAGCCACGCCCGGACCAGGGCGCCGCGCAGGCCGCGCAGCGCCATCCGGCGCGACCAGCCGAGCGAGCCGGCAAGCGAGAAGGCGCCCCGGTGCCAGGTGACCGCGCCGAAGTCGGCCATCGTGACGTTCAGGCACAGGGCGTCCGGGGCATTCTCCGGATCGTCGCGGCACATCCGTCCCGCCACCGCCCACTGGGTGTAGCCGAGGTAGCTCTCCCCGTACGTCGCGACCGTGCCGGTGAACCAGGGCTGGCGGCGTACCCACCTGTGGGTGGCCATACCGTCCCGCTGCTCGTCGAGCTGCGGCCGGAAGCGGCCACCGGAGCCGCCCGTGCCGCGACAGCTCTGCACCAGGACCGTGAACCCCGCGCCCGCGAGCGCCGGCGCGTGGGTGAGGGAGCCGTGCCGGCCGTACGGCGAGCGGACGACGACCGTGGGCAGGCGCGGTTCCGCCGCGCCGACCGGCAGGTGGAGGTCGGCGAGCAGCTCCACGCCGTCGTCCATCGGCACGCGCAGCCCGCGCCGCACGTGCCTCACCCCTTGAATGCGCCTTCCATGATGCCCTGCACCAGCCGGCGCCCGACGAAGACGAACAACACCAGCAGCGGGATGGTGGCCAGGAAGGAGCCGGACATCGCCAGGCCCAGATCGATGTCCCGGTTCTGTTGCAGGGCCTTGATGGCGATCTGGACGGTGTAGTTCTCCGGCGACTTCAGGACGATGAACGGCCACAGGAAGTCGTTCCACGCGTAGACGAACGTGAACAGGCCCAGCACGTACGCCGCCGGGCGGACGATCGGGAACGCGATCCGCCAGAAGATCTGCCCGGTGGTCGCGCCGTCCACCCGCGCCGCCTGCATCAGCTCGTCGTTGATGGTGGCGCCGATGTGCTGGCGCATCCAGAAGATGCCGAACGCGCTGACCAGCCCCGGCACGATCACCGCCTGAAGGCTGTCCACCCAGTTCAGCTGGGAGATGATCAGGTACTGCGGTACCACGGCCAACTGCGCCGGCACCGTCATGGTCAGCACGACGATGAGGAACAGCGTGTTGCGGCCGGGGAAGGACAGCTTGGCGAAGGCGAACCCGGCCAACGCGCAGAGCACCGCCTGGCCCACGGCGATCGTGGTGGCGACGATGAGGCTGTTGAGCAGGGACTGCACGAACGGCACGATGGTGAAGACCAGATCCGCCAGGTGCAGGAAGTTGCCGCCGGGGGTGATCGTCGGCGGGAGGGTCGTCGCGGTGGCGGAGTCCGTCGTCGCCACCACGAACATCCAGTAGAGCGGGAAGACGCTGCCCAGCGCCATGAGGGTGAGCAGCGCGTACACCAGGGTCGGGACGCGGTTGGCCGAGCGCCGCCGGGTCCGCGTGGGTGCGGGGTTCGAGGGTACGGGCTTCACGGGCGCTCCGAACGGATGCGGGTGGCCAGCAGATAGTTGAGTCCGGAGAAGGCCACCACGATGACGAAGAGCGCGACGCCGACCGCCGCGCCGTAGCCGAAGTGGAACTGACCGAAGGACTGCTCGTAGAGGTAGAGGGTGACGGTCTGGCACTGCCGCGCCGCCCCGCACGTGAGTCCGCCCACCGGGTTGGCCAGCAGCGGCTCGGTGAAGACCTGCAACCCGCCGATGGTCGACGTCACGACGGTGAACAGAATGATCGGCCGTAACGAGGGGATGCTGATGTGTGTGAACTGTTTCCAGCCGCCCGCGCCGTCGGCGGCGGCAGCCTCGTACAGTTCCCGGGGTACCGCCTGTAGCGCGGCGAGGTACAGCAGGGTGTTGTATCCGGTCCAGCGCCAGGCGATCATCGTGGCGATCATGAGGTGGCTGCCCCACAGCGACGCGGTGAAGTCGATGTGCGCGAAGCCCAGCAGCCCGAGGAACCAGTTGATCATGCCGTAGTCCCGGTCGAACATCTGGGCGAAGACGATGGTCGTGGCCGCCACCGAGGTGACGTAGGGCACGAGCACCGACATCCGGAACAACGCGGCCAGCCGCAGCCGCGCGTGGTTGAGCAGGTGCGCCAGGCCGAGCGCCAGGAGCAACTGCGGCACCGTCGACAGCACCCAGATGCTGAACGTGTTGCGCAGCGCCCCCCAGAAGCGCGGGTCGTGCAGGAGTTCGGTGAAGTTGTCCAACCCCACGAAGCGGTGCTCGCCGATGGGATCCCAGTCGAACAACGAGATGTAGAAGGTGAACAGCAACGGGAAGAGACCGAAGATCAGAAAGAGCACGAAGAACGGCGAGATGTACGCGTACGGCGTCAGGAACTCCCGTACGCCCTGCCGGATCCGCCGCCTGCGATCGGGGCGCCGGACGTCAGGTGTGGCCGTGGCCGGGGTGAGCATGGTGGTCAAAGCGTCACCTTCCCGAGGTGCGGCGGCCGGACCGGATCCGGCCGCCGCGCCTCAGCCCTCCGTCATTCGCGTACGGCGTTCTTGACATTCGTCAGCGCGGTGTTCCAGGCGTTGGCCGGATCCACCTTGCCCTGCTCGACGCTGGTGAGCGTGTTGAGCAACTCGGTGCCGATGGGGCCGTCCTGCGGGCCGAAGTAGAACGGCTTGATCCCCACCACCGACTGGGTGTAGATCTTGCCGATCGGCGCGTTGCTGAAGAACGGGTCGGTCTTTCCGACCAGCTGCGGGTCGGTGTAGACCGACGGCGTGGTGGGCAGCGATCCCTGCAACAGGAAGTGGTCGAGCTGGCCCTTCGGCGACTGCATCTCGGAGATGTAGTTCCACGCGGCCTTCGCGTTCTTGGCGCGCTTGGGGATGGCGAGGAAGCTCCCGCCCCAGTTCCCCGAGCCACCGGGGATGGTGGCGATGTCCCACTTGCCGTCCGTCTCGGGGGCGTTCGTCTTCATCTGGCTGAGCATCCAGGACGGTGAGCACACCACCGCGTAGTCGCCCTTCTTCATGGCCGCGGTCCAGCCGGACGAGAACGACGTCTGTTTGGCGGAGATGCCCGCGGCGAAGGCCCGCAACGTCACGTCGAACGCCGCCTTGACCTGGTCGTTGTCGTAGTCAATCTTGCGGTCGGCGCTGTAGTAGCGCTGGCTGCCCTGGTTGACCGCCTGGAAGAAGACGCTCGTCGGCGTGTTGTCCACGAACGGCTTCCCGGTCTGCTGGACGTACTTCTTGCCGACGTTGATGAACTCGTCCCACGTCGGCCAGAGCTTGGCGACCTCGTCCCGGTCGGTGGGCAGCCCGGCCGCCTTGAACAGATCGGTACGGTACGCGACCGCGAGGCCGCCGACGTCTGTCGGCACCCCGATGATCTTGCCGTCCTGGGTCGTCGACTGTGCCATCACCCAGTCGAGGTAGTTCCCCTTGATGTCGCCCGCGCCGAGCGTGGTGAGGTCGACGAAGTTGTCCGGCGACTGCATGAACTTCGGCAGGTCGTCGGCCTGGATCAGCACCAGGTCGGGCACCTTGCCGCCGGCCAGCGCGGCGGTGAGCGCCTGCGCGGTCTCGGTCGTGCTGCCCACCTCGGTGAGCTTGACGCGCACATCCGGGTGCGCCTTGGTGTAGACGTCGACGTCGGCCTTCTGGTTGATGTTGGCGAACGACCAGAATTCGAAGGTGTTGGAGTCGGACTTGCCATCTGATCCCCCACAGCCGGCGAGGAGGAGCGCGGCGGTGGCGAAGACGGCTGCGGTGGTCCGGACGCGATTCAACGGCCCTCCATCGGTGATCGTGAAGCGGCGGTGGTCGGGTGACCGTGGCGCATCAGGGCGACGGGTCCTCACCAGCGGGGACACGCGGGTAGAAGCCGACGAGTGGCCTCACCGACGAGTCAGCTGTGGTCCCGTCGTCGGCGAGATCGTCACCTCCGAAAATTATCGAGAAATTTACATGCCCTGATATGGTGCGCTGAGGCTACTAACTGCCGCCGTCATCCGTCAATGACCTCGCTGCCAGCAGGAGCGCCGGACGGCAGGGCGACTCCCCGACCCGCACCGCGCCGAAAGTTTCGGAACAAGTGGCGCGGCGCTGCCCCGGACCCGTGCACCTCGTCGCGAATCACCGCCACCGTCTCCGCGTCCACGGCCAGCGACCGTCCACTCCTCGCCCACCACCTGGAGCGACGTGCGGTCCGGACAGATCAGACGTTGTCCCGCAGCACTGCCCGGATGATCGGAAGCTTCTCGATCAGCGACGGCTGCGGCGGGTCGCTGCGTTCCACCGCTTCGGTGACCTCGCCGGCGATCGCGGCGAGGTCACGGTACCGGTGCATAGCGATCAGATGCCCGGCCAGGTTCGTCCACGCGTGTGCGAGTTGCGGGTGGTTGCGCCGACCGTCCCGCTCGGCGGACCGCTGCAGGTGCCTGATGGCCTCGCTGGTGGCCGCCTCCGCCTCGAGATAGCGCTGTTGCGCGTGCAGTGTCGCGCCCAGGCCGGTCAGGGCGTAGCCGAGGTTGCCGACCTCGCTGTCGTGCCCACGCAACAGGCGGACCGCCCGCCGGAACGCCGCCTCCGCGTCGTCGAGATGGGCCAGGTCCATGAACGCCATGCCCAGCATAACGAGATCGATGCCGATGCCGACGGCGTCCGTCGCGTCGTCGCCGAGCGCGCCGACAATCGCAGCCGCCTCCCGGACGTGCCCGAGCGCCGTGCTCGCCCTCCCCTCACCGAGCAGCGCAAGCGCGAGTCGGGCCAACGCCGACGCGAGCTTCCCACGGTCGCCGTGGAACTCGCCGACCAGGATCCGGCATACCCGCACCTGTTCGCCAAGCGTCGCGACCGCGTCCCGGTGGCGGCCGGTGTTGAACTGCGCGCCGCCGAGCGTGCCCAGGGCCTGCGCGTAGTCCTTCGAGTACCGGGCCGGGTCCCGACCCGCCAGCCCCTTCGTCACCCGCACGGCTTCCCGCACCTGGGCGAGTGCTTCGTCGTGGTGGCCGGCGTCGAGCAGGAGGCTACCGAGTTGATTCATCGCGGCTGCCGCATCCCGCAGGTCGTCCGGCCGGCCCCGCAGCGAGTCGTCCGGTCGCCCCCGCAGCAGGTCAACGGCGCGCCGGGCGCAGACCACCGCCGGGTCGCGCTCACCCAGCAGGGCATGGCCCCGGCCCAGGTTCGACAGGGCCGCGCCGAGATTAGCGCCGACCAGGTCGGGCGCCTCCGCGAACAACTCCTCGAACAGGTCCACGGCCCGCCGGGTCGCCACCATCCCGGCTGCGGGCTTCCGCCTCTCGATCTGGATGCCGCCGAGGCGCAGGAGGGACAGTGCGAGGAGGTGACGATGCGTCCCAGGATCGAGCGAGACTAGCCGTTCCCACAGGTCGACCGCCTTGGCGTAGGTGCGGGTCGCCCTGACCACCAGGCCCAGCGACGCTTGCGCGGCACCCAGGTCGAGCAGGGCCAGGGCTTGCCCCGGACCGTGGAGGTCAGGATGGTGCTCGACCAGTTCGTCCCACAGGGCGTCCGCCCGCTCCAACGCGGAAACCGCACGCTTGTGGAGGCTGCGGCTCTCCAGCAGGTCACCGAGCGCGCTCAACGCCATGGCCAGTTCGTGGGTGTGCGTGTCCGGCATCTCCTGCCAGAGCTTCACGATCCGCTGCCGCATGACAAGCGCCTCGTCGGGATCGCTGTTCCGGATCGCGGTCGCGTACTGGTCGGTGCGCCGAACCAGGCTCCGCCAGTACGCCGGGTCCCGCAGCGCCTGCAGCAGTTGCACCGACCGCTGATGCAACTCAAGCGCCGCAGCCGCGTCGCCGACCCCGTCCAACGACAGAGCCACGTCGCCCACGGCCTCGGCGTACCGGGCCTGGTACGCGGTGGCGTCCCCGGTGGCGAGGCTCTGCCACAGTTTCAGCGCCTGCCGGCGGACCCGCAACGCTTCGTCGTGGTGCCGTAGGACGCCCAACGAATCGCCGAGATCGGACAGCGCCGCCGCGTATTGTTCGGTGACCGGTATCCGTGGAGCCCGGGCACCACCGCGGAGCCGTTCGCCGATGCGTCGCCAGACGGACGGGACGGGCTCGACGGGCTGGTCGGCGAGCCCCACGACGCGCCACCGCTCGGCCGCCTGCCGTCGTACGTCGAGTGCCTGCTCGAAGTGGCCGCCGTGGGTCAGTCGCCGCCCGAGGTCGCTGAGCGCCGCGGCCCGGTCCACCTCGGTCGTCTGATAGGTCAGCCGCTGACGAGCCAGTTCGACCGCGGTGTACGCCGCCGAAGGCCCACCCTGGTCGATGGCGGCCTGTACCTCGTCGAGCTGCCGAAGGCTCAGCGTGGTTCGGGCGACCACACCGGCGATCTCCCGATCGATCACCACGGCGGAGGCGCTCGCGGCTTGGACGGTGATGGCGAGCAACGGCCCGCGCGCGGTCGCCACGATCGCCGCGAGCGCCTGCCTGGCCTCATCGAGGAACGCCGCCGACGCCGTCAACCGGTGGATCACCGCGCGGTACCGACCCGGCTCGGCGGCCACGATCCGCGCGAGGACGCCGACCAGTTCGGGGTCCCCGGCGAGCGTGCTGGCGACCAGGTATTCGCCGAGGATCGACGGCAGCCGCGGGCGCAGCCAATAGCCGGCGACCGACGGATAGAGCTGCCGCATCCACGCGAGCACCGCCTCCAGGCCCGACCCGCCGGCCGACTCGAACCAGGGAAGGCGGCGTAGCATCGTCAACGCGTCCTCGCGGGTCTCGAAGCCCACCAGGATGGCCAGCACGAGCGCGCGAACGAGTACGCGAATGTCGACGTCCGGGTCGAACTCGAACAGTTCCATCCGCGGCAGCCACACCTGGTCGTGCTCCACCCGCAACAGGTTGACCGGGACGTCGAGCACGCTCACCCCCGCGGGTTCCGCGCCCTCCCGTTCGTACACCGTCAGCAGTGCGGCTGCTTGGACCAACAGCATCGGCGTCCCGGCCCGATCGTCGCGTAGCGCGACGGCTGGTGCCTGGACCCCCCTCTCCCGGGCGAACCGGATGGCCGCCGCACGCGCCACCGCACGCCGTTCGGCCGCGGTGAGCGGAGCGCCGAGCACTGCGGGCCGGCGGGCGACGAGCGCGCCCACCGCCGAGCCGGGCTCCGCGGCGACGCGGGCGAACCACCAGCCGAAGTCGCGCGCGATCAGCACGATCCGCAGCGGGAACCGTCCATCCAGCCTCGCCAGCTCGGGCAGCGTCTCCGCCACGAGCATCTGTTCGTCGTCGGCGTCGTCGACGAAAATGACGAGCCGAACGTCCGCGTCGGCTCCGACGCGAACGGCGTCCGCGCCCGCGCCGGGCCGGGCCCATACCGACCACCAGCCCTGTGCTGCCGCCCGCTCAGCACACTGCACCGCGAACCGCGTCTTGCCGGAACCGGGCGGCCCCTGCACTCGCCAGACCCGCGTGCCGTCGTCGGTCGCCAACCACGCGTCGAAGTCCGCGAGCCCGGCGGCGAACTGCGGGACGTGCACCAGGTCGACCACGGCGGCGTGCGGGTCGAGCAGGGCGAACGAACTGCCCGTGGCGTCCGGGACCTCGTCACCGGGATCGGCGAACGCCGCCCGCCAGGCCAACTCGTGCTTCCGGCGGCGCGCCTGGCGACGCTGGACATACCCGAGCAGTTCCACGCCGCCGGCCGCGCCCACGCCGACGGCCAGCGGCAACCAGCCGGGCTTCATCCACGCGATCACCAGTGCCGACACCGCAGCCGCCGCCACCGCGACCCCATGGACCAGCTTCTCAGCCCGGGCCGACCACCAGACCACGAGTCGACGCACGGCACCCATCCTCACGTGCGGCGCGAGATGCGGTCGATCGGCTGCCCAGCCAACGTTTCACACCCACAAGCCCGGGTGACTTCGGAAGCTCGCACGCCCCCCGCATGCTCCAGCAGCAGGTACTGGCGGGTCCGCGGCTGCCGGTGTGGCCTGCCCCTGCCCCGGTCACCGGCGCAGGTGGCCGATGCCGTGCCGGTCGAGCCAGGTGACGGTCCGCCGCACGAACGTCGGCGCCGCCGGGCCGGCGCTGACGTCGGTGGCGACCAGCGGCACCTGGGCAGCGACCGGGAGCAGGGTGGACTGCCAGCAGGCCGGCGTGGCGCAGGCCGAGCGGTCGTCGACGCGCCAGGCGGCGGCCACGCTGCGGCCGCCCGGGTCGGCCGGGCGGTATTCCAGCCACCGGCTCAGGTCGTTGCCGCCGTCGATCCCGGCGGCGAGGACCAGGTTGAACGCGCCCCGGACGCGGAGCAGGCGGATCTGCTCCTGCACGCCGAAGGTCGGTAGGCCGGTGCCCAGGCACGCGGGACCGCCGTCGCGCCAACAGGTCCAGACCACCCCGGGATCGGCGCCGCCGAGCGCCGGGAAGCTGTCGGGCGAGATGTCGAGGACCACCGCGTTGTCGTCGCCGAACACCTCCGCCACCGCGCCCCAGAAATTGCGGGCGGCGGATTCGTCGCTCTGGCGCAGCGACACGATGGGTGTGATGCCGGCCCGGGCGAGCCGGTCGACGTACCGGGCCGCCTCGTCGAGGTAGCCGACACGGTTCTGCCGCTCGGTGCCGGGGTAGGCGTAACAGGCGTCACTCAGCACGACCCGCACCGCGTCGACGCCGCGGGCCCGCAGCGCGGCTACGGACGCGTCGTCGACCGGGCCGTCCCAGCGGATCGGTCCCCACGCGCACTCGCCGGGCACGGCCGACCGGATGATTCCGCGTGGCCGGTACGGCCTCGGGTCGGTTGTGACCGTGCGGATGCGGTTGCCGAACGCCTTCAGCGCGGGCGCGGCGCCGGGCGCCTGCGGCGGAAGCACCCGGATGCCGCGGACCTCGGCGGTGGCCTGGGCGCCGCTGCTGTCGTAGGCGGTGGCGGTGATGCGGGTACCGGTGTTCGGCGGCACGCCGCGCCAGTCGAACGCGTACGGCGCGGTGGTGTCCACGGCGAGCAACGTGCCGCGCTCCCGGAACTCGACCCGCTCGATCCGCCGGCCGGCCGTCGCCGCCGTGGCCTCGGCACGGATCGGGATGACGCCCGGCGCGGCGAAGAAGTCGTCGGGCAGGGGCGAGGTGAGCGCCACCGACGGCCCGCCCGGCAGCGGGCTGGGGGTGGGGCTGGGCCGCGGGCTCCCCGAGACCGGCGGCGACGAGGGGGGCGGGGGCGAGGATGGCGGCGGCGAGGAGGCCGGCGGCGACGAGGGGGGCGGGCTGGCGACGTCCCCGTCGCACGGCTGGCCGCTCAACAACCACTCGGTCGGCTCGGGGTTCGCGCCCTGGTAGTTGCCGCCGAACCGCACCGTCACCGAGGCGCCGGTCGGCAGCGTGGATCCGGCCGGTGGACGGAGCGTGGTCAGCGGGTACAACTCGCCGCTGCCGAGCGTGTATCCGTCCGGCAGCCGGTCGTAACCCATGGTGATCGATTGACCGTTGGCCTGCCGGAACCGCAGCCACCAGTCGGTGACGGGAGAGCCCAGGTTGGTGACGGTGAGCTCGGCCCAGAAGCCGCCGGACCACTCCCGGGTGACCGTGTAGTCCACCGTGCACGACGCCGCGGCGTAGGCCGGCGGTAGCACCATCGTCATGGCCCCGCCGACGACGACCGCGGCGGTCGTGGCCAGCGCGAAGATCCTGCGTCGCATCGTGCCCCCGTAAGCATCGATAGACATCGCTCTACACAGCCTCTGCGGTCGGAGCGCGGTCTGTCAATACCGCGGCGCGGCCGGGCGGGTGACGCAGGCGCGCCAGCCTGCGGGCGTCCAACGGCGCGGCCCACGAGGTGCGCCCGGCCTCCAGGGCGGTGACGAACGAAGAAGGCCAGCCCGTGCGCTCGGCGTCGAGCGCTAACCGGCCGAACGGGTGAGGTGCGTGGGACGAACCCTGGTTCGTCCCACGCACCTCGGCGAGGGCGTCCTCCCGGCCGGCGTCGCGCACGCCGGCCGGGAGACCGCCTCAGAAGCCGGTCAGCCCGGCGCCGTACGGGTAGAGCGGGTTGCCGTAGGTGGTCGCCGGTGGCTGGTCGGCGTCGATCGCGGCCCGGATCTGCGACCGTTCGGCCGCGGTCGCACCCAGGTCGTACGGCAGGTCCCACGCCTCGACGGCGTCGGCCGGGGTGTCGGTGCCGCCCGGGCGCAGCACGTCGGACAGGTTGCGGGGCAACTGCCAGGGCAGCTTGCCGCGCGGCTGGTAGTCCCCGAAGAGCAGGCCGGCCAGGGCCGGACCCATCTCCTCACCGCCCCGGTAGGTGACCACGATCGCGCTTGCCAGGTCCCGCCACTCGGTGATGACGTAGGGCCGCGGCAGGACCAGCGCCACCACCACCGGGATGCCCCGGGCGCGGAACTTCTGGATCACCGCGAGCTGGTCCGGCGGCAGGTAGGGCTGTTCCTTCGGCCAGTTCGTCGCGTGGGTGTAGGACGCTTCGCCGACCGCGACGACCGCCAGCTTGGGGTTCGGGCTGTCGTCCTGGTGAACGGTCACCCCGGCCTGCGCGGCCCGGGCGCGGACCGCGTCCAGGATCGACTGCGACCCGTACTCGGCGTGGAAGAAGCTCGTCCACACGCAGCAGGAGCCGCCGTCGGCCGCGCGGGGACCGGCTACCACGATGTCGTCACCGGCGGTGAGCCGCACCGGTAGCGTGCCGGCGTCGTTCTTCAGCAGCGTCATCGACTCCCGCGCGGCCTGGTTGGCCAGCGCCGCGTACGCCGGCTGGTGGAAGCGGTACGGACCGTTGACCGGATCGCCGTACGGTGCCTCGAAGATGCCGAGTTGGAACTTCACCCGCAGCACCCGCCGGACCGCGTCGTCGATCCGCGACGCCGGCACGTTCGCCACGAAGTCGGCGATCGAGAAGCCGGCCGCGCCCGGGTCGGCGCCACCCATCACGTCGGAGCCGGCCTTCGCCGCGCCGATCCAGGATCCCGAGGGCAGCCAGTCGGTGGTGATCAGGCCCTGGTAGCCGAGATTCTGCCGCAGGTAGGCGAGGATCTTGGCGCTGTCCCCGGCGCCGGGACCGCCCGGGTCGAGCAGCGAGCTGCCCGCGTAACCGGGCATGATGTTGACCGCGCCCGCCTCCATCGCCGCCCGGAACGGGATCATGTGGTATTTGATCGTCACGCTGTCGTAGACGATCAGCGCCTCGCCGCCCGCGCCCTCGCCCGGCCAGTGCTTGACCGTCGCCAGCACGGAGTGCGGGTTCAGCTCCGGGCCGCCCTGCAGGCCGGCCACCAGGGCGCGAACCTGGGCCGCGGCGACCTGCGCGTTCTCACCGTTGCCCTCCTGGATACGCGGGTAGATCACCTTGGTGCCGACCTCGGCCAGCGGACCGAGCACGCCGCGGGTGCCGACCTCCAACTGTTCCCGCCGCTGCACGTCGCCGAGCTGGTAGTCGAGCGGGTAGTTCTTCGCGGCGGCGAGCGCGCTCTGCATCGGGTAGGTCGTCTGGTAGCCGTGGATGGTGTCGCCCGCGGAGACGAACGGGATGCCCAGCCGGGTGCCGGCCGAGGCGAGCAGTTGCTGGTGCAGGTCCGCCGCCTGCGCGGGGCCGAAGTGCCACCCCGACCGGGGGTACGCCTGGGCGTTGTAGAAGAGCTGGTACGCCTTCTCCTCGGGCGTCATCCGCGCCAGCAGGTCGTCCACCCGGGTCTGGACCGGCAGCCGCCAGTTCTCGTACGGCTCGATGGACCCGTTCCGGTTGAGGTCGCGGGCGCCGGCGACGACGCCGATCCCGTCGGCGACGCTTTCCAGGGTGGGCAGGTAGACGCTGAAGCGGCGGATGTTCGAGGTGACCGGGGTGCCGCCGACCGTGGTGACGTACCACTGGTAGGTCCAGCGGTCCGGCAGGTCCCAGGTGGGCGTGTAGGACGTGCCGGTCGGCTCGGCGACCTTCGTGTAGAGGTCGAGCAGGTTGCCGGTGGCGGTGAAGTCGTAGTCGGTGCGGCTGATGTTGATCCACACCTGGTAGCGGGTCGCGCCGGTGACCGCCGTCCAGCTCAGCGCGGGTCGGCGGGTGGTGGTGACCATCGCCGCGTCGGCCGGCGCGGTCAGGGTGAACTGGTTGCGGGTCGCCGGCGGGCGGGTGGGGCCGGAGAGCAGCGGCGCGGTGGTGGCGGTGTCGTCGACGCTGCCATACGCCTGTAGCTCCCACAACGAGTACCCGTAGCCGGTGGCCCGGGCCGTGCCGTACAGGCGCAGGTAGCGGCCGGTGCCGCTGACGGTGAGTTGTTCGGTGCCACCGCGGCCGGTGGTGGTGGCGTAGATCGTCGTCCAGGTCGACCCGTCGGTCGACGTCTCCAGCCGGTAGCCGGTGGCGTAGGCGGCCTCCCAGGCGAGCACCACCCGGTTGATCGTGGCAACGCCGCCGAAGTCGACGCGGAGCCACTGCGGGTCGCTGCCGAACTGGCTCGACCAGCGGGTGGTGCTACGTCCGTCGAGCGCGGCGGCGGGGGCGTTGCCGCCCTCCCACGAGGACGCGGCGACCGTCCGGAACTCGGAGATCGGCCGGCCGCTGGGCGGCGGCGTGGTGCCGATGCTGCCGAACACCCTGAACTCCCAGAGCGAGTAGCCGTAGCCGGTGGCCCGGCCCGTGCCGTACATCCGCACGTACCGGCCGGAGCCGGTCACCGCGAGGGTCTGCGTGCCGCCGGCCCCGGCGGTGGTCGAGTAGACGGAGGTCCACGGCCCGGACGGCGCGGGGGCCACCTGGATCTGGAACGCGGTCGCGTAGGCCGCCTCCCAGACGAGCTGCACCTGGTCGACGGTGGCGGTCGCGCCGAGGTCGATCTGGAGCCACTGCGGGTCGGCGAAGGCGCTCGACCACCGGGTGCCGGCGTCACCGTCGGTGGCGGCGGCGGCCGGCGTCGCCGCGCCCTCGGTCGACGAGGCGGTGGTCGGGCGGCCCTGCGAGATCAGCGGCCCGGCCGCGCCGGCGGCCGGGCCGGGCACGACGAGGTAGGTGGCGAGGAGGGCGAGCAGCGCCAGCGCCACGGCGGCCGGGCGGTGCCGGCGGCGCGCGGGTACGGGCAGCGGTGGTGTCGTGGGCATGTGCGGCTCCCGGATGGTGGTGGCGGGATGGTGCGGAGAGAGCGCCCTCGAATCCAGCGTCATCGACGCTCTTCGTTCAAGTCAACGAAGTGGGGAAGGTCCGGAAAAGATCATGGAAAGGGATGTCTCCTTGACAGCGACCGCGATGCGGGTCCACCCTCGGTGACCGAGAGAGCGCCCTCCGTCGGATCCACCGAAGGAGGCGTTCATGTCCCCCACCCCACCCGTCCCGCACCGGCTCGCGCCGGGCCGTCCCGTCCACCACCGCCGCCGTCCCGGGCGTCGGTGGCTCGCCGCCGCCGCGACCGCCCTCACCCTGCTCGCCGGCGGCATGCTCGCCGACGCCGCCTCGGCCGGCGCCGACCCGGGGGTCGCCGCCTGCGGCGGCAACGTGGCAGCCGGCCGACAGGCGGTCGCCTCGTCGGTCGAGAGCGCCGCCTTCCCGGCGTCGGCCGCCGTCGACGGCAACACCGGCACCCGCTGGTCGAGCGCCTTCGCCGACCCGCAGTGGCTGCGGATCGACCTCGGCGCCACCCAGGACATCTGCCAGGTCACCCTCCGCTGGGAGGCCGCCTACGCCGTCGCCTTCCAACTCCAGACGGCCGCCGCGCCGGACGGGCCGTGGACCACCGTCCACTCCACCACCACCGGCGCCGGCGGCACGCAGACCATCGCGGTCACCGGCACCGGGCGGTACGTGCGGATGTACGGCACCGGACGGGCCACGCCCTACGGCTACTCGCTCTGGGAGGTGGCGGTCGCCACCACCGGCGGCTCGACGCCACCACCGACCACCCCGCCGCCGGCCGGCGGTTTCTGGGGCGACACCACAGGCATCCCGCCGGCCCGCAACGTGCTCACCGTCAAGGTGCTCAACCGGACCAACGGCCGCTACCCCGACAGCCAGGTCTACTGGAGCTTCAACGGTCAGACGCGCTCCATCGCCGAGCAGCCCTACCTGGACATGCCGGTGAACTCGGCGGGCCGGATGTACTTCCGCCTCGGCTCGCCGACCAGCCAGTACAGCGACTTCATCGAGTTCACGGTCGGCGCGAACCAGTTCAACGGCAACACCACCCGGGTCGACGCGTTCGCCCTCAAACTGGCGATGCGGCTGCACGCCCGCGACGGCTACGACGTCGCGGTCGGCGAGAACGAGACGACCTTCGCCGAGGACCGCTCGGCGACCTTCCAGCGTTTCGCCGACGCGGTGCCGGCGGAGTTCAAGCACCTGGCCAGCATCGAGGCGCCCTACCGGATCCCGGCGCCGGGAAGCTCGCCGCAGTTCCGGGCCGGCGGCCAGTACGCCGGCTACTTCACCGCGTACGCCAACTCCGTCGGGCTGCCCGCGGCCACGTCGGACATCTTCGGCTGCGCCGGGCGGTTCGCCGGTGACCCGACCGGCTGCGCGGCGCTGAACCGGCACACCGCGCAGTTGCCCCGGGCACAGTGGGAGGACCCGGCCCGCTTCTACCAGCAGTCGCCGGCCAACTGGTACGCGAAGTTCTGGCACGATCGCGCCCTCGGCGGTCGCGCCTACGGCTTCCCGTACGACGACGTCGCCGACCAGTCGTCGTTCGTCTCCCACGGCGACCCGCAGTGGTTGCTCGTCGCCGTCGGCTGGTGAGCCGGTGACGGTTCCGGAACCGCCCGGCCGGTTCCGGAACCGTCCACGGTCAGGCCGACATCCTGCCTGCCGGCGGCGGGTTTGCCGGGCCGGCGGGGTGGTCCACCCACCCGAGTCCGACCGTTCCGGTGGCGGAAAAACGTCCGCCGCTCGTCCGCGGAACGATCACATCAGGCGGATGACACATTGTTGCCTGTCGTTGCATAATGTGCGCTGCACGCGCGTGATCACACCGTCGGACTCCGACGCCGCGCCGACCGGAGGGAATCAATTCCGTGAAGCAGGACCACTCACCTGTGCTGCCTGGTGACGGCGCCACGGACTATGCGCGCTACATGCGACTGGACACGCTGCTCGACCTGCAACGGCGTCCGGCCGAGATGATCCACCGCGACGAGTTGCTCTTCCAGGTGGTGCACCAGTCCACCGAGTTGTGGCTGAAGCTCGCCGCCGCCGAGTTGACCGAGGCGGTCACCCGGCTGCGTGCCGGCGAACTGGCGGCGACCGAGTCGCTGCTGGCCCGGGCGACGCTCGGAATCCGGCTGGTCACCGACCAGCTGGACATGTTCCGGCACCTGTCCCCGGCCGACTTCCAGGCCATGCAACCGGCTCTGGGCAAGGGATCCGGGGCGGAGTCACCCGGCTGGCGGCAGGTCCAGGCCGCCAGCCGGCAGCTCGGTCGGGTCTTCGCCGAGCACCTCGAAGCCCAGGGCGTCGAGCCGGCCACGCTGGGCCGGCCAGATCCCGCCGACCCCGTCCAGCGGCTCGCCGAGGCGCTCATCGAGTGGGACGAACGGGTGTCGCTGTGGCGGACGCGGCACTATCGGGTCGCCCTGCGCGTCGGGGGCCACGATCCCGGCGGCGCCGAGGCGACGATGCTCGCCAAGCTCGTCGGACACCGCTTCTTCCCGGAACTGTGGCGAGCCCGCCTGAAGCCCGCCGCCGGACCCGAATCACCGGCCGGCCACGGTTGACAATCCTCGTTCACCAGTAATTGTCAATTCCTCTCGCCCACCTGCGTGGCGACCGAAATGTCGAGGTGCGGCTTCGTGCGTGAACTGACGAGTTGGCTGTCCGGCGGCGGTGCCACCGGCAGTTTTCCGTACTCAGCGGTGCTCGCGGAGTTTCACCGAGCCGGTAAACACTTCGTCGAAAAGGACGTGCTCGCCCTGCTCGACCAGGCCCGTACCCGGTTCACCGCGCGGCAGCCGCGCGCCCGCCTGCTGGGTGACTTCCTCGACGTCGCGCTCGACAAGTGGGACGGCCGGTACGACTACCGCAGCTACCTGGCGCTGCGACTGCTCCGGCTGCCCGGCGGGGACGACGTCACCGTCGGGGCCGACGCCGGCCGGTCCACCGCCCGCCGGGACACCGACCGGCTCCTCGTCCGCCTGGTCGCCGACGCGCTGGCCTTCGAGCTGACCGCCGCCGCCGGCGCCACCGACCTGCTGCCCGAACGGCGCCCGAGCCGGGACGTGGTGGCCAAGCGCTACCGGCTCGGCGTACGGGCCGTCTCGCCCGCCCTCGCCCGGCTGGGCATCGCCGCGACGGTCCCCGGAGGTGCGACGGCGGCGACCCCGGACGAGCTGCGGGCCGTCGCCGCCGACGCCGAACCGAACGCGGATCTGATTCTGCGGCTGAGCATGCTGCCGGTGCACGTGTCGCACGACGAGTACCTGTTCATCCGGGTGCTCCAGTCGTACGAGTGTCTCTTCGCTCAGATCGCCGAGGAGCTGCGCGCCACCATCGCCGCCCTGGCCGCCGGCCACGCGGGACGGGCGGCCGATCGGCTGGCGTACGCCCGGGAGTCGCTCACCGCCGCCGGACCGCTCTTCTCGCTGCTGGCCACGATGCAGCCGGAGGCGTTCCGGACGTTCCGGGAATACACCGCCGGCGCCAGCGCCATCCAGTCCCGCTCCTACAAGCTGATGGAGTCGCTGTGCCGCACACCGGACGGGTCGCGGTTGGACTCGGCCGCGTACCGCCAGGTGCCGGAGGTACGCGACCTGGTGCACGCCGGGCAACCGTCGATCGACGACGCGTACCGCACGGCGGCGCGGAACGGCCTGCTCGCCGCGCCCGACGGCGAACGGATCGAGCGGGAGATGCGGTCCTTCGCCGCCGCGGTGCTCCAGTGGCGGCGCACGCACCACCGGCTCGCCACCCGGATGCTCGGCCCCCGGCCCGGCACCGGCTACACGGAGGGTACGCCCTATCTGGCCGCCGCCCGGTCCATCCCGGTCTTCACCTCCGTCGCCGGCGAAACCCGAACCCCGTCCCCACACCGAGCCGACCGGAGGCAGCCCCGAGTGAGTGCACCGCACCGGAACCCCGACCCCGACACGCCCGAGTGCCTCGACACCAGCGCGCACGCCGCGCTGCGCGCCGAGTTCCCCCTGCTGAGTACCGGCGTCTACCTGAACAACAACTCGACCGGCGCGGTGCCACGGGGCGCGGAGCGGGTGCTCACCGGCTACTGGCGGACGCTGCGGAGTTGGCGGGACGAGGTATGGCAGGACTGGCACGTCGGCCTCGACCGGTACGCCGACTCCGTCGCCGCGTTCATCGGCGCGCCCGCGGGCAGCGTGGTCACCGACGCGAATCTCAGCACGCTGCTCGCCCGGGTCGCGTCCTGTTTCGACTACCGCCCGCCGCGGAACCGGATCGTCACCACCGACCTGGAGTATCCGACGGTGCCGTTCATCTGGAACGCGTTCCGCCGGTACGGCGCCCGGCTCGACGTGGTCGGCTCCGGCGGCCCGCGGTTCGACGAGGACGCCGTCGAGGCACGGATCGACGAACGGACGCTGCTGGTGTGCGTCCCGCACGCCAGCTTCTCCTCGGGCGCCACCATCGACCTGCCCCGGCTGGTGCGGCGCGCCCACGACGTCGGCGCGCTTGTGGTCGTCGACGCCTTCCAGAGCATCGGGGTCATGCCGCTGGACGTGACCACGCTCGGCGTCGACGTGGTCCTCGGCGGCGCGCACAAGTGGCTCTGCGGCGTCGGCACCGCCTTCTGCTACGTACGCCCGGATCTGGTGCCGGAACTGGAGCCGGCGGCGACCGGCTGGCAGGCCGGGGACCGGGCCTTCACGTTCCAACCGTCGACCGGCTGGGCCGACCGGGCCCGACGGTTCGCCGGTGGGACGCCGTTCCCGCTGACCTCGCTGATCTCCCAGGTCGGCCTGGACCTGCTGGCGGGGGTGGGCGCCGGCGCGATCCGGCGGCACTCGCTCGCCTGCACCGGTCGGATCCTGGAGCGGGCCGCGGCGGCCGGCATCGACGTGGTCAGCCCGACCGAGCCGCACCGGCGCGGCGGCGTCGTGTGCCTGGACGTCGTCGACGGCGAAGCCGTCAAACGACGGCTGGTGGCGCGCGACATGGTCTGTAGCTGGCGGGGCTACCTGCGGGTCGGCCCGCACGTCTACAACACCCTCGACGAGATCGACACGTTCATGGACGCCCTGGAAGAGGAGCTGAAAGGGTGACTGTCACGCTGTCCCCCCGGGCGCTGATGAGTCTGCTCGCCAACGGGCCGAAGGCCATGGACGTGCTGGAGACCGCGCTCGGCACGGGCCTGCTCGACGCCCTCGATCCCGGGCCGGCGCGCCTCGGTGAGCTGGCCGACCGGTTCGCACTGCGCCCCCTGCGGCTCTACAAGTTCCTCGACTGCCTGGAGAGCCTCGGCGTCGTCGAACGCAGTGAGCCGGACGACGACATCACGACGGCCACGTACCGCGCGGTGCCCGGTCTCCGGGACGCCGTCACGGCGGTCGTCGGCCCCGGCGCCGTCGAACGGGACCGGGACCGTTACCCCTGGCGGCTGCTGCACGGGCGGCTGGCCGAGAGCCTGCGCGGCGACGTGAGCATGAGCGACGACGACTTCGCCTGGCCTCCGAAGACCGACGCGCAGACCGCCGACTTCGAGCGCAGCATGGCCGTCGGTCTCGGCCCGGTGATCGAGACGACGCACCGCCACGCCGACCGGCTGTGGTCGGACCGGCGCCGTCTGCTGGACGTCGGCGGCGGTGACGGCACGCTCGCCGCGCACATCCTCGACGACGCGCCGGGGCTGCGGGTCGACGTGTTCAACCTGCCGGCGGTGGCGCCGCTGGTGCAGGCCACCGGGACCCGCACCGGGCACGACGCCCGGCTGGGCTTCGTCGGCGGCGACTTCCTCGCCGAGCCGCTGCCCACCGGCTACGACGCCATGGCGTTCGTCCGGGTGCTGCACGACTGGCCGAACGACGTCGCCCGCCGGCTGGTCGAGAAGGCGTACGCGGCCCTCGACCCGGGCGGGCTGCTGGTGATCTGCGAGGAGTTCCGCACCCCGGACCGCCTGGCGATGCAGTTCTTCTGGAGCTACTTCCTGATCGGTGTCGACAGTTGCGTCAGCCGACTGCGGGAGGTCGAGTTCTACACCAGCCTGCTCAAGGAGGTCGGCTTCGACCGGGTGGCCGTGCTGCCCGGCGGCTGGGAGCTGGCCTGCGGATACAAGCCGGTGGCCGGAGCGCCGGAGCTACGATGCGCCACCGCACCCTGACCGGCCTGGCCGCGGCTCTCCTGCTCATCTCCGCGTCCGCCGCGGCGCCCGCGCTCGCGGCCGGTCCGGTGCTGACCGCCCGGATCGTGCAGACCTCCGTCTGGAACACCGGATACGGTGCCGAGGTCGTCGTCGCTGCGGGTGGGCAGCAGAGCTTCGGCTTCAACGCCGATGGCGCCGGGCTGCCGTCCGGCTGCACCGTCGACGGGCTGCCGTGTGCCGGCGGTCCCGCGCCCACAAGCCCCATCCCGTCGAGCCCGACGCCGTCGCCCAGCCGGTCGCCCGGTCCGAGCCCTTCACCCACCGAGCCGACCGGGACCGTGGTGGACGTCTCGACCGCCGACCAGCTCGACGCCGCCCTGGTGGAAGCCCTGCCCGGGCAGACGATCCGGCTCGCCGCGGGCGAATACCACGGCCCGTTCCTCATCCGACGCCCCGGCACCGCCGGCAGGCCGATCACGCTGACCGGGCCGCGGACGTCGGTGCTCGTCAACGACGGACCGTCCGGCGCCGCACCCCCGTGCCCCGTGCCGACGACCGGCTGGGACCCGGGGTACGGCCTGTGGGTGTTCGCCGCGCCCTACTGGAACCTGACCGGCTTCACCGTCCGGGACGCCAAGAAGGGCGTCGTGATCGACGGCTCCCCGCACGTCGTCGTCGACGGTCTGCACGTGCATCACACCGACGAGGAGGGCGTGCACTTCCGCCGTTCCTCGGCCGACGGGGTCATCCGTGACTCGATCGTCGAACACACCGGCCTGACGCAACCCGGATACGGCGAAGGTGTCTACATCGGCTCCGCCGGATCGAACTGGGGATGTCACGGCAACTCCGACGGCGTCGACCGCTCCGACCGGGTCCAGGTCATCGGCAACCGGATCGGCCCGTACGTCAGCGCCGAGCACATCGACGTCAAGGAGGGCACGTTCGACGGCGTCATCCGCGCCAACACGTTCGACGGGCGCGGCATCTCCGGCCGGAACTCCGCCGACTCCTGGGTCGACGTCAAGGGCATCGGCTACACCATCGACGACAACACCGGCACGTTCGCCACCCCGGGCACGTTCGCCAACGGGTACGAGACACACAACCCGACCAGCACGCCCGCGTTCGCGAACGGGTGCGGCAACGTGTGGCGGGCCAACACCGCCGACCTCGGTGGAGTGGGCGCCTACGCGATCCGCGTCACGTCGACGTCGAAGTGCGCCGGCAACCCCAACGTCGTGTACGCCTCGAACTCGGTCCGCAACGCCACCGCGGGGTTGACCAACATCGCCGTGACTCCCTGACGCGGGGCGCAGCCAAGGGATCATGACCGGCAGTGAACTCCGACCGAGCACGCAGGCACTGTCGGTGGTCGATCAGCACGTTGCCCGGACGGGGTTTACCGCACCGCGCACGGCGAGGCGCCGGACACAATCTCGCATGTGCCGGTGGTGGTCACGTCGCTGTTGCCACAGCAACTGAACTACTTGTTGAAGCCGAACACGTCCGGCCCCGCTCCGTCAGTAGGAATGACCAGCACGGACGCATGAATCGGCAGGCACAAGGCCGACCCGATCCGGGGCGGGCCGGCCGCGCGCCGCGAGGTCAGTTGCTGTTCAGGGCGATGGCGTGAACGGAGCCGCCGCTGGCCAGCGGTGGCCGCACCCGCCCAACCGGTGCCTGCGTGTGATCCTTACCAGGGCGGATTCCGACATCTGCACGCCGCCAATCGTTGCGGTGACAGTGACCCGCGCATGCCCGGTCCTGGTCGCGGTCAGGACTCCCGCCGAGGTGACGCTCGCCTCGGCGGTGTTGGTGTCCATCGGGGCGATCTGGTAGCTGTACGTCGCTGTCGGGTTCGGCGGGAACACACTCGCGGACAGCTGCGTCCCCAAGCGGGCCTGGTCGAGCTTGACTGCCCGGTCACCGAAGTCGACCAGCGACGTGTAAGCGTTCGGGAACGCCGAGCCGGTGGCGTCCGGTGCGCCGGACGTCACCACGACCGGGAAGGTGGTCGACTTGCTCTCCCCGTTGGCGGTGGCCTTGGCCGTGATCAGGACGGTGCCGGTGGACACGGGCGTGACCGAGCCGCGGGCGTCGACCGTCGCGATCGACGGGTCGGAGGAGGTGTACTTCACCTTGAGCGCCCGATCGGACAGATTCCAGAACGTCATGTCGTGCTTGGTGACCGACAGTTGGGCGTTGATCCGGTTGTCGGGAGTGTCCAGGCTCAACTCGGTGGCGTCCGGCTGCGCCGAGACCACCTCGACACCGGCCGTGCGGTGTCCGACCACCCGCACCGTCACCGACTTCAGGTCCGCGTCGGCCGAGCTCGGACCGGCCAGGATGGTCCAGTCGCCCGTGGGGAACACCTTCTTGTGCTTCACGTTGTCCCAGAACCACAGGTCACCGGCGTCAATGGTGACCTGTACCGTCTCGGGGGTCCCGGTGATCAGGCCGGTCTTGACGAAACCCTTCAGCTGCTTGAGCGGACGCTGGTTCCCGTCGGCGCCCTTCGGAGCCTTGGCGTAGACCTCCACGACAGCCTTGCCCGGGCAGTTGGCGACCTGGTTCGACACGGGCACCGAGACCGTCACCGGATCGTCGGGAGTGATCTTCGAGGAGGACAGTCTCGGGGTGCCGTAGACGAACGGCGAGTACGACAGACCTTGACCGAACACGTAGTGGGGCGCCGCGCAACCGGGGCCGACCTGGTAGTAGAGGTACGTCCGGCCGCACCTGGCGCCCTCCGCCCTGGTCATCCGGTAGTCCTCGATCCCGCGGTCCGGCGCGGCCGCCGGTCCAAGTTGTGCGTCGATGTCGGAGTACCAGGTCAGCGGCAGCTTGCCGGAGAAGTTGGCCACCGCGGTACGCCCGTCCTCCAGCGCCACCGCGTCGTTGAACAGCAGCTCGGCCATCGCCCTGCCCTGATACATGCCGTTGAAGGACGACCAGACGATCGCCCCCACGCTCGGCAGGTCCTTGACCGCGCTGACGTCGACCATGGTCTTGGCCTGGATCCACACCGCGATCTTCTTGCCGTACTTCTGGGCGAGCGGGGCGATCGAGTCCCGGATCAGCTCGGCCTGCATGCGCGGCATGACGACCGTTGCGCGATCCGTACCCTCTCCGCCGTCGTTGTTCCGGTGACCGACGACGACCACGACATTGTCGGCCTGTGAGATCTGGTATTCGGCGGTCGCCGCATCCGCGACGGGATCGCAGGGGCTGCTGGCACACAGAGAGGTGGTGATCGCGGTGCCGCTGGCGTCGAGGACGTCGGGGAACACCGCGAGGTGGCTGGACAGGAACGGCGTGCTGGAGCCCGCGGTCACGGCCGAGGTGGCCGACCCCGTCCGTCCGGCCAACGCCTGGGCAAAGGTGGTGTTGACAGCCGTGGGCCCGGAGTAGGAACCCGACTGGAACCTGTTGAGGGCGTCCACATGCCCCAGGGCGACTGTCTTGCCGCTCACAGCGCCCGCGAACGGGAGCGTTCTGGCGTCGTTCTTGAGCAGCACGGGCGCCTCGAGGGCAGACTCGTGCGCGATCGCACGGTGCGCCGGCGAAGCCAGCTTGACGTCGGGATCGCCGGCCTCCGACAGCGAGTAGGACTCGCTGTTCCACGGTACCGAGGCGACGGGATCGAACTCGCCCAACTGGAACCGCGCGGTGAAGGCGCGGACGAGCGCGATGTCGATGTCGGCCTCGCCGACAAAGCCTTGGCTCTGAGCCGCCGGGAGTCCGCTCGCCGTCGGGTAGTCACCGCCCGAGCAGTCAAGGTCCGTGCCCGCCTTGAGCGCCCAGGCGTTACCGAGGGTCTTGCTGATCTGCGTCGCACCGCCGAGCTGCACGGGCCGCCACGAGTGGCCCGACGTTCCGGTTCCGTGCACGCGGGTGATCGCGTCGCAGTCGGAGACGATGAAGCCGTCGAAGCCGTACGACCTGCGCAGCATGGTCTCGATGGCGTACCGGCTCGCCGCAGCCGGCGTACCGGGAGTACCGCCGGGGGTGGCATCGTCGCGCGGGCTCCACAGGGTCGGGTAGCTCGATGCGGACGGGTAGTCCGTGGTGTAGTCCTCCACCACGGAGAAGGCGTTGTAAGCGGCCATCAGCGACCGCGCGCCCGCCTCGCCGGCCGAGGCCGCGAAGGGCGGCAGGAAATACTCGTGCATCGAACGCTCGGTGATGTTCGACGTGCCGAAGTCACGGTTCGCCTCGGAGTTGTTCGCCAGATAGTGCTTCGGCGTGGCGACCGCCTGAATGTAGTCGGCCGCCCCGGTGGGTACCGTGTCGGGACGCGATGCGGTGTCGCCCTGCAGACCGGTCACAAAGGCGCCGGCCACCTGGCCTGCCAGGAACGGATCCTCGGTGTAGGACTCGTCCGCCCGCCCCCAGCGGGGATCGCGGTTGAGGTTCTGGTTCGGCGACCAATAGGTCAAGCCGTGACAGGCGCCACCGGCGGGGTTGGGGTTCGCCACACCCGGCGGGCAGGACGTGTTGTAGGTCACGCGGGCCTCGTCAGCGATACCGCCGGCGATCTCCTGGGTGATATCTGAATTCCACGTCGATGCGATCGAGGTGCTCTGCGGATATTGGGTGTAGTTGCCGTTGCCGGGGACGGTCGGGAAGTAGATCCCGTGGTTCGCCTCTCCCCAGTACCCGTACGACCTCACGCCGAGCCGGTCGATCGCCTTCGGCTTCGCACGCCAGGTGGCATGCGGCTGCATCGCTATGAGCTGGTCGTACTTCTCTTCCAGCGTCATGCGCGAAACCAAGTCCGCCGCACGGACGCTGAATGGCAGCGAGGTGTTCCGGTACGCCGGCGTGTCCTCGGCGGAGGCCGACGTCGGCCGCGCGAACGCGGCGAGCCCGCTCGCTGCCACAGCCCACGCCAGCCCGAGCGCCAAGGACCTACGTCCTGGACTCCTGGCGCCTCCGCCGTGCCCCCTTGATCGCGGGGGCGCGAAACCGGTCTTCACCATTGACGGTCTCCTTCTCCTCTTCACGCTGCAGAGCTCTCGATGGTGCTGCCTTTCGCTGCACGGCGAGCCGGAGCTCGTCATCCTCGAACTGCCTTCCGTGCCGGTCGACACGGACGGTCGGATTAGGCTGCAGCACGGCGCGATCCGGCTGCTCAACCGTCATGGTGGGGGTGACGGGATCCGAACCTCTCAGCGTCGGGCTGCCGGTCCGACGACGAGCAGAGCGATACCGGCGCCCGCAGCGACGACCGCGCCAGGAATTCCCACGTTGTTGGTGGGCGTTCCTGGTTGGGTGGATCCCGGTGAGCCGGGCAGCCCTCGATCTACCGGCAGGTCCATCGTACACCGGCATAGATGACGGTCAATGCAATTCGGACGATTGCGCAAAACGGTGTGGCACGGCCTCAGCGCAGCGTCGACTGCCTCTGGATCAGCTCGAAGTCGACGACCATCCTCCGGGGCGCCGGCTGTTCCTCTCGCGGCACACCGTCCAATTGGAGCTGGATCCGCTCTTCCAACAGGGCGACCGCCTGGTGTGCGATCACGTCGCGTCCGGGGTCGATGGTGCTCAGCGGAGGCCGGGAGTAGTTCGCTTCGTCGATGTTGTCGAAACCGATCAGCAGGATGTCCTCGGGAACCCGGAGGCCGCGGTCCTGAAAGGCGGCGAGCGCACCCAGCGCGAGTGTGTCGGCGAACGCCACCACCGCGTCGGGCTTGACGCCGCTGTCAAGGATGCGAGCGATCGTCGTGGCGCCGGTGGAGTGGAAATAGTCGGGTACCCCGATGATCGCGCGTGGGTCGACGGCGAACCCTCGTGACCGCAGGGCGTCCCGGAAGCCCTGAAACCGCAGGGTTCCGCTGCTCGGCGTTGGATCGTCCTTGACTCCCAGGGGAACGACCGTGGTCGCGCCCCGGCCGAGGACGTGCTCGGTCGCCGCACGTGCTCCCTCGACGTTGCTCATCGTGACGTGGTCGAGGCCGCCATCGAACACCCGCTCGCCCAGGAGCACGAGGGGGAAGTCGACGTCGAACAGCGGGAGGTCCTGCTGGCCCAGCGCGAGCGGAGAGTACAGCACGCCGTCGAAGCGTGACCGGTAGCTGCCGTCAAGTACCCGCAGCTCGCGGTCGCGCTCAGCGTTGGTCTGCTCGATGAAGACGGTCAGGCCCCGCCTGGATGCCTCTCGCATGACGGCGTCCGCAAGTTCGGCGAAGTACACGACGCGCAGCGACGGCAGCACCAGGGCGATCGCCCCGGTCCGGCCCCGGCTCAGGTTCCGGGCCGACACATTCACGTGGTAGCCCAGCTCACGGATCGCGTCGTCCACCCGCTCGCGGGTTTCCGGACGCACGTACTGATAGCCGTTGAGGATGTTGGACACCGTCTTGATCGACACCCCGGCGAGTCGGGCGACGTCGCGCATCGTCGCCGACCTGTTGGTCTTGCGTGCCACGGGCCCCTCCCGCCGCTCCTCGATTCGTCGGCC
This sequence comes from Micromonospora sp. WMMD975, assembly GCF_029581215.1. NCBI lineage: Bacteria > Bacillati > Actinomycetota > Actinomycetes > Micromonosporales > Micromonosporaceae > Micromonospora > Micromonospora sp. WMMD975. The sequence continues at coordinate 1,593,401 of NZ_CP120739.1, read as the reverse complement.
AGCGTATAAGACCGCACCATTCACCACCCCAGGACGCAGCGGCCGGCCCGCCCGATCCAGGGCGGGCCGGCCGCGTGACGCGAGGTCAGTTGATGGTCAGGGCGACGGTGTGAACGGGGCCGCGGACCGGGTCGATCTGCAACTCGTAGGCACCCGGGGCGAGCCCGGTGGTGTCCCAGTGGAAGATGTACTGCTTTCGTGCGGCGCTGTAGCGTGCGGTGTTGTCCGCCCGCTTCTGGACAGGTGCGGCCGGAACGCGGTGGCCGGCCACACCGTCGGTCTTCTTCACGAGATAGAGGCGCGGTCGCGCGTCGGTGACCGGCTCGCCGTCCGCGTCGGTCACGGTGAACCTGACCGGCACGGGGCGTCCGGCGTTGACGATGTCGGAGCCGTCGCCGGCCAGCGGTGGCCGCACCGCGCCGAGCCGGTACTCGGGCGCGAAGATCCGCGGCACGAAGTCGATCAGATCCGCCATCCAGGTGTCGAAGCCATGCGGTCCGACCCAGGTGCCGGCGTACTCGTATTCGATGCCCTGGGCGGCCAGCCACTGCATCGCGTTCTGGGTCAACGTGTACGTGAAGTCGACGTCACCGGAGTACAACCGTGCCAGCTTGGTGCTTTCGTTGACCGCCTGGACGTCGACGGCGGTGGGGTAGGAGAGCAGGCCCCCCGAGAAGGCGCCGATGTAGGCGAACTCGCCCGGGTGGCCGAGCCAGGTGCCGAGGGTGTTCATGGCTCCCCACGACAGACCGGCGAGCGCCTGCTCGTTCGGATCAGTCGAGATGTGGTACTTCTCCGCCGCGGTTGGCCTCACGTGCTGGCTGAGGTCGGTCCAGAAGTCGACGCCGTTCTGGTCGGGCATGACCACCACCATCGGCACCATGGTCCCGTTGCGGTAGCTGTTGTCGAGGATCTGCTTGGCACGCCCGGTTTCGAGCCAGCTACCGTAGTTCTGGCCCCCGCCGTGGTACAGGTACAGCACGGGATAGGCAGCTGCGCGGTCGGCATCGTAGCCCGGCGGCGTCCAGACGTACGCGTAGCGCTCCGCGCCCTGGCCTCCGTCGTAGGTCATCAGCGAGACCGTGCCGCCCCTGCCTTCGGGGACATCGGCGAGCATCGCGTCGGACGTGCCCGGCACGAAGAGCTGCGACTCCATCACGTGGGTGTTGACGGTGTCGGCCGGGTCCTTCATGTCGACGCCGTCGACCACGTACCGGTAGTAGTAGTAGCCGTCGAGCGGTCCGATCGTCGTTCGCCAGCGGCCGTCGGGCTGCTTGTTCATCGGGATCCGGAACCATTGGCCGTTCGGCGCCCAGTTGCCCCAGATCGTGACGTCCTTGGCGCCGGCCCACTGGGTGCCGGTCTCGAAGGTGACGATGCCGTGCGGGTCGATGTGCGGGGTCGTGATCGACCCGGCCGCAGGGGGCGCGTACGGCCGGGTCAGCGCGCGGTGTCCCGTGCTGGCGCCGTGGCGGACGACCTTCTGTCCGAAGAGCCGAGCGGCGAAGTCCCGCAGGTTCTCCCGCCACGCGTCCCAGGTGGCGCCGTCGTCGGGATTGACGCCGTCGAACTCGACCTTCACGCCGGACTTCTTCAGGTCCACCAGCATGTCGTAGTTGTCGTTGTAGGACGGATCGAGCGTGTTGCCGACGTATACCCGGAGCAGTTTGGTGCCCTTGTTGATCGCCTTGGCCTCCGCCTTGGTGATCGGGCCGTCGACGGAGCCGGAGAAGGAGCCGACGTAGGCGAATGCGCCGGGATCGCTGCGGAGGATGCTCATCGCCTGCTCGGCACCCGTGGCGACACCGGCCAGCGCCTGACTCCTGGGCCGAGACGAGATGTGGTAGCCGGCCCGTGCTGCGGGAACGATGGCGTTGAGCAGCTCGGCGCGCGGGTCGGCGGAAGTGGCGTCAGCCATGACGACCACCATCGGCTTGGCGTCCCCGCCGGCGACCAGGTTGTCGAGGATCTGCTTCGCCCGGCCGAGTTCCAGCCACTCACGAGCGGTCTGCCCCTCGCTGCTCAGCAGGTACAGGACCGGGTACGCCTCGGCCCGGGCGGAGTCGTAGCCGGGCGGCGTCCACACCAGGGCCGTGCGGTCCTCCGCCGCCGCTGCGCTCGGGTAGGACAGTTCCTCCACCGTCCCGCCCGCAGCGACGTCGTCCATCCACGCGACCGACTCACCCGGCACGAAGAAGGTGTTCCAGTTCGGCTTCGACGTCACCGCCACCGGGCTGCCGGGCTGGCGGAAGGACACCTTCGACCTGTCCGGCATGGTCGCGGTGTACTGGTAGTAGTACAGCCCGGGATCGAGCGGACCGACGTTCGCGGCGTAGTCCGAGCCGCTCGGGTCGAGCGCGAGCGCCGACCAGGTGCCGCTCGGGCCGATGTTCGCCTCCAGTTCGAGCGTTGCCGGCGTTCCGCCGACGATGCTGCTGGCCTGCGACTGCGGCACCTTGAAGTAGTGATAGACATCGTCGTTCGAATGCCACGTGTCGGTCGCGGCAGCCGCCGGGGCCGCGGCGATGACTGACACCACCGCCAAAGCCGCGGCGGCGACAAGGCTGGTCCTTCGGGGGCCACTGGTGTGTGACATCGCGTTGCTGCTCCTCTCAGAGCGTCAAGGCCTTCCGCGTCGAAGGCACTCGCCTCGCCATCGAGATCGGCCACCGAAACGTTCCGGCAGCCGCGACAGCCCACATTCACGCCAGCGCACTTCATTTCCTACACCGGTGTAGAGCGAATGACAAGGGCTCCAGGTCAGCATTTATCTATTGAGGAGCGTTGATGCCAATTCGGCGCCACGCCTGCAATTCCCACCGGACCGGCGGGCGGTGGTCAGTCGGGCGGGGCCATCCGGCGACGCAGTTCCCGCTTGAGCACCTTGTGGCTCGGCCCAAGCGGCAGGTCGTCGACGTACCGGACCTGCCGCGGGTACTTGTGCCGGCCCAGACGCTCCCGCGACCAGTCGATCATCTCCTGCTCGTCGGGCAGACCCGGGCCGGCCGGGTCCGCCACCACCACCGCGCAGACCTCCTCGCCGTGGTGCGGGTCGGGCACCCCGATCACCGCCACCTGGCCGACCGCCGGGTGCCCGGCAAGGACCTCCTCCACCTCGCGTGGGTAGACGTTGAACCCACCCCGGATGATCATGTCCTTCTTCCGGTCGATGATGGTGATGAAGCCGTCGGCGTCCTTGCGTCCCAGGTCACCGCTACGGAACCAGCCGTCTACCACCGCCTCCGCAGTCGCCTCGGGCCGCCCCAGGTAACCGGCGAAGACGTTGTGCCCCCGGATGACGATCTCGCCGAGCTCTCCGGTCGGCAGCAGCTCGACCCGCTCGTCCACCTCCGCGCGGGCGATCTCCACCTCCACGCCCCAGACCGGGTGCCCGATGGTCCCGGCGCGGTTGCCGAAGTGCGGCTGGTTGGTGGTGGCGGTGGGTGAGGTCTCGGAGAGCCCGTACCCTTCGAAGACCGTCGTCCGGAAGGCGGCGTGGAACCGTTCCAGCACGGCCACCGGCAGCGACGCCCCGCCGGAGACGCAGAGCCGCAGCCGCGGCAGGTCGTCCCGTTCCCCGGCGGCGTCGAGCAGCGCCACGTACATGGTGGGCACGCCGTGGAAGACGTCCACCCCCTCGCGCAGCATCAGGTCGATGGCGGCCGGCCCGGTGAACCGGCTCAGCAGCACCAGCGTCGCGCCGATCCGGAAGGTGCCGTTCATCGCCACCGTCTGGCCGAAGCTGTGGAACAGCGGCAGGCAGCCGAGCACGACGTCCGTGCTGCGCACGTCGTTGGCGTCGAAGACGTTCACGGTGGCGTTCAGGACCAGGTTGAGGTGGGTGAGCAGGGCGCCCTTGGGCACCCCGGTGGTGCCGCTGGTGTAGAGCACCACCGCCGGATCCTCCGCCGACCGGGTGACGTACGACGGCAGCGGTGGCAGCGGGTGGCTCAGGTCCTCCAGGCGGGGCGCGACCGCGCCGGCGCCCGCCGGCCCGACGGTCACCAGCGGCACGCCGGCCGCCGCCGCGGCGGCGGCGCCCAGGGCGAGCTGGGAGCTGTGGCACACCAGCAGCTTCGTGCCGCTGTCGGTCAGCACGTGCGTCGCCTCGTCCACGGTCAGCAGCAGGTGCACCGGCACGAGTACCGCGCCGGTGGCGAGGCCCCCGTAGTAGACCCGGGGGAAGTCCACCACGTTCGGGGCCAGCAGGGCCACCTTGTCGCCGGGGCCGACCCCCAGCTCCCGCAGCCCGGCGGCGTAGCTGCGCGCCTCCAGCCACAGCTCGGCGTACGTCACCCGGGTGTCGCCGTCGACCACGGCGACGGTGTCGGCGTGCCGGCGGGCGGACTCGGCCAGCACCATGGCCAGCGACAGCGCGGTCATCGGGCCACGTCCCGCACCAGGCGGCTGACCGTCTCGGCGACGCAGACCGGCTTGCCGCCGGCGTCGCTCTCCACGGTGACCGCGGTGACCACCTGCACGCCACCGTCCACGGGTGACACGTCGGCCAACTCCTCGATGGACGCGAAGACCCTCATGCCAGGTGCCCTCCCAGCTTCGTGTAGCCGCGCAGCAGATCGCGGGAGATGATCAGTCGCTGCATCTCGTCGGTGCCCTCGAAGATCCGGTACAGCCGGACCTGCCGGTACCAGCGCTCGATCGGCAGCTCGCGGGTGTAGCCCATGCCGCCGTGGATCTGCAGGACACGGTCGACCACCCGGTTGACCATGCCCGCGCCGTAGAGCTTCGCCATCGAGGAGGCGTGCCGCGGGTCCATGCCCTGGTCGACGGCCCAGGCGGCGCGCAGGATGAGCCAGCGGGCCGCCTCCAGCTCGGTCTCCGAGTCGGCGATCATCCACTGGATGGCCTGGTTGGTGCCGATCTTCGCGCCGAAGGTCTCCCGGGTGTTGGCGTAGTCGACGGCCATCGACAACGCCCGCTCGGCGATGCCGACGGCGTGCGACGGGATGGTGTAGCGGCCCTTGCCGATCCACTCCATGCCGAGGCTGAAGCCCTGCCCGGGCTCGCCGAGGATGTTGCGCCCGGGCACCCGGACGTCGTCGAAGACCAGCGAGGCGGGACCACCCTCGCCCATCGTCTGGATGAACTCCGAGCGCCAGCCCATCGACCGGTCCACCAGGAACGCGGTGGCGCCACCGTGGCGGGCGCCCTTCTCCCGGTCGGTCACCGCGATCACGATGGCGAAGTCGGCATCGTGACCGCCGGTGATGAAGGTCTTCTCGCCGTTGAGGATCCAGTCGTCGCCGTCGCGGCGGGCGCTGAGCTTGATGTTGGCCGCGTCGGAGCCGGCGCCGGGCTCGGTGATCGCGAAGCAGCTCCGCCGCTCCCCCTCGATGGTGGGGACCAGGTACTCGCGCTTCTGCTCGTCGTTGGCGTGGAACAGGATGTTGTCGGCCTCACCGCCGAACCGGAACGGCACGAACGAGCGGCCGAGTTCGGTCCAGATCAGGGACTGGGTGACGGCCGGCAGGTCCATGCCGCCGTACTCCTCCGGGGTGGCCAGCCCCCAGAACCCGAACTTGCGTGCCTTGAGCTGCAACTCGCGCAGCTCGCTGTGCTCCAGTCCGGGCCGGTGCGCCCGCTCCCGCCGCAGCAGTTCCTGCTCCAGCGGCATGACCTCCCTGGCGATGAAGTCGCGGGCGGTGTCGCGGATCGCCCGCTCGGTGTCGGAAAGCGCGAAGTCCATGTTTCCTCCGGGTGCTGGTCCGCCGGCGCACCTCAGCGCGCGCCGCCGTTGACGTACAGGGTCTGGCCGCTGACGTACGACGCGTCGTCGCTGGACAGGAAGGCGATCACCGAAGCGATCTCGGTCGGCTGGGCGACCCGGCGCAGCGGGGTGTGCTCGGCGACCATCGCCTGATGCTCCTCCGGGCTGCTGCCGACCCGCTGCGCGGTGGCGGCGGTCATCGCGGTGGCCACGTAGCCCGGGGCGACGGCGTTGACCGTGATGTTGTACGGGCCGAGCTCGATGGCGAGGGTGGCCGTCAGGCCCTGCACCCCCGCCTTCGCCGCGGCGTAGTTGACCTGGCCCCGGTTACCGAGGGCAGAGCGGCTGCTGAGGTTGACGATCCGGCCGTAGCGGGCCGCGACCATGTGCTGTTGGGCAGCCTGGCAGCAGAGGAACATGCTTGTCAGGTTGGTGGTCAGCACCGCCTCCCAGTGTGGCAGGGGCATCTTGAACAGCAGGTCGTCACGGGTGATGCCGGCATTGTTCACCAGCACGTGCAACCCGCCGTACGCCTGCGCCACCCGATCGGTCATCGCGGCCACCGCCGCGGGATCGGTCACGTCGCAGCCGATGCCGACGGCCCGGCCGCCGGCCGCGGCGATCTCGTCGGCGACCGCCCGGCTGCGCTCCTCGTCGAGGTCGACCACGGCGACGGCGGCGCCCTCGGCGGCCAGCCGGTGCGCGGTCGCCGCGCCGATGCCCTGCCCGGCACCGGTGACGACGGCCACCCGGTCGGCGAATCTGGTCACGGGTTCTCCCCTTTGCTAGAAGGCGTTGACGCCGGTGAGCGCGCGCCCGATGAGCAGTTGCTGGATCTGGCTGGTGCCCTCGTAGAGGGTGGCGACCCGGGCATCGCGCAGGTACTTGCCGACCGGGTACTCGTCGATGTAGCCGTACCCGCCGAAGACCTGGACGGCGTTGTTGGCCGCCCGGACCGCGGCCTCGCTGGCGAAGAGCTTGGCCATCGAGGCCTCGGTGGCGAACGCCTCGCCCCGGTCCACGAGGTCGGCCACCCGCCACACCAGCAGCCGAGCGGCGGCGGTGTCCACGGCGATGGCAGCGAGCAACTGCTGCACCAGTTGGTGCCCGGCGATCGGCTTGCCGAACTGGGTGCGCTGCCCGGCGTAGCCGACCGCCGCGTCGAGGCAGCCCTGGGCGATGCCGACGCAGCCGGCGGCCACCGACATCCGGCCCTTGGCCAGGGTGGTCAGGGCCAGCCGGAACCCGCCGCCGGCCGGGCCGAGGCGCGCCGAGTCGGGCACCCGGACGGCGTCGAAGCGCAGCTCACCGGTGGCCTGCCCGCGCAGCCCGAGCTTGCCGTGGATCTCTTTCCGGCTGAGCCCGGCGACGTCTGTGGGCACCAGGAACGCGGTGATGCCCCGGTGTCCGGGCCCGCCGGTGCGGGCGAAGAGCAGGACCACGTCGGCCGACGTGCCGTTGGTGATGAACGTCTTCGCGCCGGTGATCAGCCAGTCGCCCCCGTCGCGGGTCGCCCGGGTGGTCAGCGCGGCTGCGTCCGAGCCGCTGTCCGGTTCGGTCAGGGCGAAGCAACCGAGCACGGTGCCGGCGCAGAGCCGGGGCAGCCACTCGGCCCGCTGCGCGGCGGACCCGTGCGCGGCGACGGCCTTGGCGACCAGCCCGAGCGACACCGAGACGATGCCCCTGACGGCGGAGTCGCCCCGGCCCAGCTCCTCCAGCACCAGGCAGTAGGAGAGGTGGTCGCCGCCGGACCCGCCGTCCTCCTCGGGGATGGTCAGCCCGAGGAAGCCCAGCCGGCCGAGCTTGTCCACGATCTCCGGGTCGACGGACTCGCGCCGGTCCCAGGCCGCCGCGTACGGGACCACCTCGCGGTCGACGAACTCGGCGGCGAGCTGACGAACCGCCGCCTGCTCCGCGGAGAGCTGAAGGTCCATGAGGCATAAACTAGCGCTGCAAGTTTAATTCCGTCCAGACCCCGTTGTGGCAGAGTTGCGGCGAACCCACGGGCGAACGAGGGAGGCGCGGATGCCCCGGCCGAGGCAGGCGCTGCTCAGCCGGCAGCGGATCGTCGATGCCGCAGCGGCGCTGATCGACGCGGACGGCCTGGAGGGGTTCTCCACCCGCCGGCTCGCGGCCGAACTCGGGGTGCGCGGGCCCTCGCTCTACAATCACTTCGCCACCAAGGACGAGATCCTCGACGCGGTGGCCGACAGCGTCACGGCGCAGGTCGACGTCTCCTTCTTCGGGAAGATCGACTGGCGCGAGGCGCTGCGCCGGTGGGGCCACTCGTACCGGGCGGCACTGGCCGCGCACCCGAACATCGTGCCGTACCTCGCCCGTGGGCCGGGTCGGCGGCCGGCGGCGCTGGCGATGGCCGACGCGGTCTACGGCGGACTCGTCGCCGCCGGCTGGCCGCCCGCGCGCGCCACGCACATCGGCGCGCTGATGCGCTACTTCGTGGCGGGCTCCGCGCTCGGGTCGTTCGCCCGTGGCTTCGTCGAGGACCCGGGGTTGTACGGCGAGCGGTATCCGCACCTGACCCAGGCGCACCGGCTCGCCGAGCATCAGCAGCAGGTGGACGAGGGTGCCTTCGCGCTCGGCCTCGACGCGCTCATCCACGGGCTCTCCCGCACCTACCAGGAGCACGTCGGGCCGCTACCACCCCTCCCACCGGCCGACCCGGGGAGCTAGAGTCAAAACTTCCGGCGCTAGTTTTCGACCACGGTGAGGGGCGCGATGGATCTCGCACGAACCGACATCTATCTCGACGGAGCCTGGGTCGCCCCCTCCTCCGGGCACACCATCGCGGTGCACAACCCGGCGACCGAGGAGCTCCTGGCCCGGGTGCCGGCTGGCACGGCCGCCGACGTCGACTGGGCCGTCGCGGCTGCCCGGGCCGCCTTCCCCGGCTGGGCCGCCGCCACCCCGGCGCAGCGGTCCGCCGCCCTGGACCGCCTGCACGCGGCGCTGGCCAACCGGGCCGCGATCGCCGCCGAGACGATCGCGCTGGAGCTGGGCACCCCGCTCCGGGTCGCCACCCGGGTACAGGTCGGCCTGCCGCTGACCGTCCTGCGCAGCTACGTCGACCTGGCCGCCCGGCCGCCCGCCGAGGAGACCGTCGGCAACTCGCTCGTGGTCCGCGAGCCGGTCGGCGTGGTCGGGGCGATCACCCCGTGGAACTACCCGCTGCACCAGGTGATGGCGAAGGTGGCGCCCGCGCTTGCCGCCGGGTGCACGGTGGTGCTCAAGCCCAGCGAGCTGACCCCGCTGACCGCGTACCTGCTCTTCGACGCGATCCACGAGGCCGGCTTCCCGCCGGGGGTGGTCAACCTGGTGCCCGGCACCGGCGTCGAGGTGGGCGAGGCCGTCGCCGCCCACCCGGACGTCGACGTGGTCTCCTTCACCGGCTCGACCGCCACCGGCCGGCGGATCTCGCACCTGGCCGCCGACCGGATCGCCCGGGTGGCGCTGGAGCTCGGCGGCAAGTCCGCCAACGTGATCCTCGACGACGCCGACCTGGCCACCGCGGTGAAGGTCGGCGTGGGCAACGCCTTCCTCAACTCCGGCCAGACCTGCACCGCCTGGACCCGGATGCTGGTGCACCGGGACCGCTACGACGAGGCGGTGAACCTGGTCGCCAAGGCCGCCGACGGCTACCGGACCGGCGACCCGTTCGCGCCGGACACCCGGCTCGGCCCGCTGGTCTCCGCGGCCCAGCGGGACCGGGTGACCGGCCACGTGGCCCGGGCGCTCGCCGACGGCGGCCGGCTGATCGCCGGCGGCCCGGACGCGGTGCTGCCCGAGCGGGGCTGGTTCGTCGCCCCGACCGTGCTCGCCGACGTCGACCCGGGCAGCGCGCTGGCCCAGGAGGAGGTCTTCGGACCGGTGCTCGCCGTCATCCCGGTCGACGACGAGGAGGCGGCGGTGGCCGTCGCGAACGACTCCCGGTACGGCCTGGCCGGCGCCGTCTGGTCCGCCGACGAGGAGCGGGCGGTGCGGGTCGCCCGGCGGATCCGCACCGGAGCCGTCGACATCAACGGCGCGCCGTTCAACCCGCTCGCCCCGTTCGGCGGCTACAAGCAGTCCGGCCTCGGCCGGGAACTGGGTCGCTACGGGCTCGACGAGTTCCTCCAGACGAAGGCGATCCAGCGGTGAGGGCGCTGCTCGCCCGCGGCGTGAACCAGCCGCTGACGGTGGAGGAGGTGGAGCTGCCGGCACCCGGGCCGGGCGAGGTACGGGTGCGGGTACGGGCCGCCGGGGTCTGCCACTCGGACCTGTCCATGGTCAACGGCACGGTCGCGCCGCCGTACCCGCTGGTGCTCGGGCACGAGGCGGCGGGCGAGGTGGTCGAGGTCGGCCCCGGCGTCGACCGGGTCCGGCCCGGCGCGCACGTGGTGCTGAACTGGGCGCCGCCCTGCCGGAGGTGCTGGTACTGCGGTCGCGGCGAGCCGTGGTTCTGCGAGCGGACGGGCTCCCCCGCGACCGCCCGGGGCCGGACCTCGGCCGGTGCGCCGCTGCACGTCGCCCTCGGCCTCGGCGCGCTGGCCGAGGAGGTGGTGGTGCCGCAGGAGGCGGTGATCGACGTTCCGGCGCAGCTACCGTTCGCCACCGCGGCCCTGCTGGGCTGCGCCGTGCTCACCGGGGTCGGCGCGGTACGCCGGACCGCCCGGGTGGCGCCCGGCGAGTCGGTGGCGGTGATCGGTCTCGGCGGGGTGGGCCTGTCGGTGGTCTCCGCCGCCCGGGCCGCCGGCGCCGACCCGGTCCTCGCCGTCGACGTGTCGCCCGCCAAGGCCGAACTGGCCGCCGCCGCCGGGGCCACCGACTTCCTCGTCGCCGACGACGCGCTGAGCCGGGCGGTCCGGGAACGCACCCACGGGCGTGGCGTCGACCACGCCCTGGAGTGCGTCGGCCGCGGCGTGACCATCCGCGCCGCCTGGCGGGCCACCCGGCGCGGCGGCCAGGTCACCGTCGTGGGCATGGGCGCGCGGGACGACCTGGTCAGCCTGAGCGCGCTGGACATCTTCCACTCCGGGCGGACACTGCGTTCCTCGGTGTACGGCTCGTCCGACCCGGACCGGGACGTGCCCGAGCTGGCCCGCGCCGTGCTCGACGGCACCCTGGACCCGGCCGCCCTGATCACCGACCGGACCGGCCTGGACGGCGCCGCGGCGGCGTTCGACCGGATGGCCCGCGGCGAGGGCGCCCGTACCGTCGTGCTGCCCTGACCGCCGCCGCGCCGGGTTCAGTGCAGCGCGCGGGCGAGTTCGGTGCGGGACCGGATGCCGAGCCGGTGGAAGATGTTGCGCAGGTGGTGGTCGACGGTCCGGGTGGAGAGGAACATCCGGGTGGCGATCTCGCGGTTGGTGGCTCCCTCGGCGACCAACTGCGCGATCCGTAGCTGCTGCCCGGTGAGCAGCCGGGCGGCCGGCAGCTCCGGCGTGCCGACCGACTCGCCGGCCGCCCGCAGCTCGGTGGTGGCCTGCTCGGCCCAGACGGTCAGCCCGAGCAGGCCGAAGGTCTCCCGGGCCGCGTGCAGGTGCTCCCGGGCGTCCCGGGGGCGGCGGCTGCGGCGCAGTTCCCGGCCGAGGAGCAGCTCGGTGCGGGCCCGTTCGAACGCCCCCGCATCCGCCGGGTGCAGCCGCAGCGCGGTGCGGAAGCCGCGTTCGGCGTCGGCGCTGCCGCGCGCGGCCAGCAGCGCGTGGCAGCGTGCGGAGAGCGCCCGCCGGGACGGGCTGGCGGTGCTGCTGGCCCACCTGTCGAAGACGGCGAGCGCGGCGGTGGCGGCCGGTCGCCGGCCCGCGCCGGCGGCGGCCTCGACCAGGTACGGGGTGGCCATCACCTGGATCAGCACCTGCCCTCGGCCGGTGCCGGGGCGGGCCAGCGCGGCCAGTCGGGCGGCGGACGCCTCGTGCCGCCCGTCGACCAGGTCGAGCACCGCGAGCGCCCACTGGGCGAGCGCGCGCGGACGGCTGTACGGGGCGGACGCCTCGCCGATCTCGCGGATCCGGCACAGGCTGGTTTCCCGGTCGGCCCGGACCGCCGCGAGCACCGCCAGCATGCCCAGGTGCACCCCGGCGGAGTTGACCTGGCCGGTGTCCCGGGCGACCCGCAACCCCTCCCGGGAGGTGTCCGCCGCCGCCTCGTGCCGGCCCAGCCAGTACTCCGCGATCGCGCGCAGCTCCAGCGCCCGGGGCAGCGCGGACACCTCGCCGCGGGCACGCGCCAGCTCGACGGCCCGCTCGGCGAGCCGGTGGGCGGCGCTGTCGACCGCGACCAGCAGGCCCGCGACCGCCGCGCCGGTCAGCGCGGCGGGGGTGAGCGCCGGCCCGGTCAGCCGGTTGCCGAGCACGACCGCCCGGCGCAGGGCCGGGCCGCCCCGCTCGTGGTCACCGCGCAGCGTCGCCGCCACCCCGGCGACCAGCGCGGTCAGCAACTCCGCGTCGGGCGGGTCCTCAGGCCGACGCAGGGCCGCCACTCGGCGCGCCACCTCGGCGTAGCGGAACTGGTCGCCGGTGTGGCAGACCGCCTCACCGGCCCGGACAAGCGCGCCGAGGGCGGCGACGCGGTCGACCCCGGACACCGCCCGGGCGGCGGCGAGCAGGGTGGTCGAGGCCGTCGACGGCGAGCCGCAGCGCAGTTCCAGCTCGCCGCGGAGCAGCTCGGCCCGGCCGGCCGCGACCGGGTCGACCGGTCCGGCCGCGGCGGCCTCGGCGAGCAGCCGCCCGGCACGCCGCGGCTGCCCCGCCGCCCAGGCGCGACCGGCGGCGGCGACCAGCCGGGCGTTGGCCTGCCGCGGCTCGTCGCTGAGTTCGGCGGCCCGGTGCAGGGCGGCCACCCCGTCGTCCCCGCCGGCCCCACCGGCCACGGCCTCCAGTTCCGCCGCCAGCACCGGGTCCGGGCCCTCCGCCGCGGCGGCGCGGTGCAGCGTCCGGCGCAGGTGCTGTCCGGGGCCGTCGAGCACGCCGGCGAGCAGCAGGTGGGCGGCGCGCCGCTCGGCCAGCGGCGCGTCCGCCGCGACGACGGCCCGGGCCAGCGGTTGCGCCAGGGCCACCCGCTCCGGGCCGACCCGGACCAGCCCGGCGGCCTCGGCCGGGGCGAGCGCCTCGATCGCCGTGCCGCCGGCGCGGGCGGCCCGGACCAGGGTGGCCGGATCGCCGTCGGAGTCGAGCGCGGCGAGCAGCAGCACGCGCCGGGTGTCGGCGGGCAGCCCGGCCAGCCGGCCCCGGTACCCGCGACCCAGCGCGCCGTCGAGGGGCGGCCCGTCGGGCAACGGCTCCTCACCGCGGCACTGGGCCGCGGTCAGCACCTCGGCGAGGTCGACCAGGGCCTGCGGGTTGCCGCCGGCGACCGCGGTCAGCTCCCGGGCCACCCGGGGGGCCAGCGCGGGCAGCCGGTCGGTGAGCAGCGCGGCGCCGGCCCGGTCGTCGAGGGGTCGCAGCCGGTGTCGGGGCACGCCGGCGGCGACCGCGTCGGTGCCGGCGGTGAGCAGCATGGCCACCGGCAGGTGACGCAGGCGGCGGGCCACGAAGCCGAGCACCTCCGCGGTCGGCGGGTCGCCGCGGTCGACGTCGTCGACCGTGCAGAGCAGCGGGCGCTCCCGGGCGGCGGCGGCGAGCAGTCCCCGCACGGCCATCGACAGGGCGAGCCGGTGGTCGGCCGGGCAGCCCGCGCCGGCCAGCGTCCGCCGCAGCACCCCGCGCTGCGGCTCGGGCAGGGCGTCGGCCCGGTCGAGCAGCGGGTCGAGCAGGCGTTGCAGCCCCGCGTACGGCAGCGCGGCCTCGTCCGCCAGGCCGGCGCCGGCCAGCCGGTGACAGCGGGTGGCGTACCGGTGGGCGTAGCCGACCAGGACGCTGCGGCCGGCGCCCGGTTCGCCCCACACCAGCAGCGCTCCCCCGGCGTCCGGCAGGCCGTCGGCCAGCCGCCGGACGGCCGCGCACTCGGTGTGCCGACCCGGCAGCCCAGTTATTTGCACTGACGATGCAGCTACCATGCATCGAGTGTTACCTATCGGAAACCGGATGGAAAGAGTTCGGACCGCTCAGCGGGGAGCGTCGGCCAGCAGGGCGGCGACCGTCCGGGCCATCACCGCCCGGGCCTGGTCCACGCCCAGCCCCAGCCCGTCGCGCAGCATCGACCAGGCCGGCCACATGCTCGCCGCGACCACCGCGTGCAGCACCTGCTCCCGACCGGACCCGGCCCGTGCCAGCTCGGCCGCGAAGAGCTGCTCGACCTCCTCGAGGACCCGCGAGATGTGCACCAGCCGGTTACGGTGCAGTTGGTCGGAGACCGGCTCCCGCATCTGCGCCGCCCGCGCGGATGGCGCGATGAGCTGCAGCAGCCGCGCCCGCTGCCGGCAGTACGCGTCGACCCGCTTGGCCAACGGCAGCGTCGGCGAGATCGGCCGGTGCGCGGCGTCCTGCTGGCGGAGCACCTCCGCCCCACTGGCCTCGAAGAGCGTCTCCATGTCCTTGAAGTTCGTCCAGAGCGTGCGCAGCGAGATGCCGGCCCGCTCCGCGATGCGCTCGCCGGTCGGCCGCAGGTCCCCCTCGGAGATGAGCGCGAGGTGGGCCTCGACGATCGCCGCCCGGGTCCGCGCGGCCCGGGCCGTCCGCCCGTCCACCCGGCCGGGTGCCTGCACCCCACCCATCCGCGCTGCCCTCCTCGACGCCGTCACGCCTCACTGCCCGCCGAGTCTAGACGCGCGCCGACGGCGCGTCGGAGCGGTGTCGGCGCAGCTCGCGACGGGCCAGCGACTGCCGGTGCGCCTCGTCGGGTGAGCCCGCGGGTCCGCGCCGGAGCGGTCATCCGGTGGCCCGGCCGGCCAGGGTGACCCCACCGTCGAGGACGAGGACCCGCCCGGTGATCCAGGCCGCGTCGGGGCCGGCGAGGAAGGCGACCGCGCCGGCGACGTCCTCGGGTACGCCGAGGCGCCCCAGCGGGTACGCCCGGGCGGCCTCCTCCTCCCGGCCCTCGTGCAGCGCGGCGGCGAAGCGGGTCTTCACCACCCCCGGGGCGACCGCGTTCACCCGGATGCCGGGCGCCAACTCCACGGCCAGGCAGGCGGTGAGGTGGTCGACGGCGGCCTTGCTCACCCCGTAGAACGCGATCCCCGGGGACGGGGCCCCGCCGGCGATCGAGGTGACGTTGACGATGCAGCCGCCCCGCACGATCATGCCCGCCGCACAGACCTCCTGCACCCAGCCGAGGGTGCCGAGCAGGTTGACGTCGAGGAGCTTGCGGGCGGCGGCCAGGTCCAGGTCGAGCAGCGACCCGTGGACCGGGTTGATGCCGACGTTGTTGACCAGGATGTCCACCGGGCCGAAAGCGTCGGCGACGCGGCGCACCGCCGCCCGGCGGTGCGCGGCGTCGTCGGCCCGGCCGGGCACCGCCACGGCGCGGGTGGGACCACCCAGTTCGGCCACCGCCTCGGCGAGCGCTTCCGGGCGACGGGCGGTCAGCCCGACCGTCGCCCCCTCGGCGACCAGTCGGCGGGCCACCGCCAGGCCGATCCCGCGGCTGGCGCCGGTCACGAGGGCGACCCGGCCGTCGAGCCGTCCTGAATGTGCATTCACGATGCAAACAGTATGAGCCCCTTCGGGGAACGTCAACGACGGATCTCGTCCAGAATCTCACATTCCGTTGACACGGCTCGCTCATAATCGCACCGTCAGTGCGAATACAATTTGCACTCCGGAGAGGACACCGTCATGCCGGAAGCCGTCATCGTCGCCGCCGCGCGATCCCCGATCGGCCGCGCCAACAAGGGTTCCCTGCGCGATCTACGCGCGGACGACCTGGCCGCCACCATCGTCCGGACCGCCCTCGACCAGGTGCCGCAGCTCGACCCCCGGGAACTCGACGACCTGATGCTCGGCTGCGGCCAGCCCGCCGGCGAGCAGGGCCACAACCTCGCCCGGGTGGTGGCGGTCCTGCTCGGACTGGACCACCTGCCCGGCACCACCGTGAACCGGTACTGCTCGTCGTCCCTGCAGACCACCCGGATGGCGCTGCACGCCATCCGGGCCGGCGAGGGCCATGCCTTCGTCTCCGCCGGGGTCGAGTGCGTCTCCCGGTACGACCGGGGCCGCAGCGACGGGCACCCGGGCAGCGCCAACCCGCGGTTCGCCGACGCGGTGGCCCGGACCGCCGACCGGGCCACCGGTGGGGCGGCCCGCTGGCACGACCCCCGCGACGACGGCCGGCTGGTCGGCGGCGGCCAGGGGATGGCGATGATCGTCGAGCGGCTGAGCTGACCGGACCGCCCGGCCGACGCGGCCACGGCACCGGCCGGGCGGGGCCGTGGGAAACCCCGCCCGGCGCGGTGGCTCAGGACGCGGTCGGGATCCCGTCGGCCGGCGGGGTCACCGGCTGGGCGGTGTACTCACGCACCGGCCCGTCACGCTCGTCCGTCTCGTACGTCGGCCCGAAGTATGCCTGCACGCCCCCGCCGACCCGGGTCAGCCGCTCCCCGCCGTAGCCGGAGTGGTCGCTGTCGGAGTAGCGCAACGGCGCCAGCCCGGGGCCCTGGAAGCCGCCCTTGGCCACCGCCTTGAGCAGGGACTCCCGGGTGAGGTCCTGGCCGGCGGCCTGGAGCGCCTGCACGAAGAGGTAGCCGACCGACATCCCGTAGACGGTGTTGCCGTCGAACGGCGCGTCCCCGTTGTGCTCCTTGTTCACCTTGGTGAAGAGCTGGATCCACGGGTTGGCCGCGTCGTTCTGCATCGGCAGGTAGTTGGCGCCGACCATGCCCTCCAGCAGGCCGGCCGCCGCGCCGAGCTGTTTGGCAAGCGTGGGGTGGTCGGCGCCCACGTTGGAGACCAGCCACTGCGGCTTGAAGCCGAGCCGGGCGGCGGTGCCGATCGACAGCGCGGTGAAGCCGGGCACGGTGGCCAGGACGACCACCTGGCAGTTGGCCGCCTTGAACGCGCCGATCTGCGGCGCCACGTTCGTGTTGCTGGTGACGTACGTCTGCTTGACCGCCACCGCGCCCGCGCCGAGCACCTGTTCCACCCCGGCCAGGCTGTCCCGGCCGAAGTCGTCGTCCTGGCCGAGGAAGCAGACCTTCTGGCCGGGCAGCGCGGTCTTCACGTGGTTGGCCAGGATCTTGCCCTCCACGGTGTAGTCGGGGTTGAAGCCGAACGAGCCCGGATACTTGTCCGGCTGGTCCCAGCTGCGGCTGCCGGAGGCGATGAAGAGGTCCGGGACCCGGTTGCTCTTGAGAAAGTCGAGCACGCCGGTGTGGGTCGGCGTGCCGAGCCCGTTGAGCACGGCGAAGACCTTGTCCTGCAACACCAGTTGGCGGACCACCTGCTGGGTGTTCGCCGGGTTGTAGCCGTCGTCCATGATCTTGTAGGTGATCTTCCGGCCGTGCACCCCGCCGTTGGCGTTGACGTAGTCGAAGTACGCCTTGGTCGCCGGGGCGATCTTCGAGTAACCGGCCGAGGCCGGTCCGGTCAGCGGCATGTGGGTGCCGACCACGATCTCGGTGTCGGTGACGCCGGGCACCGCCCCGCGCCCGGCGCCGCCTGGGCTCTCGTCGCCACCGCACCCCGCGGCGGCGACGAGCAGGGCGATGGTGCTGACGACCGCGAGACCACGTCGTGTCGTACGGTGCATGTGGAACACCGACCTTTCTTCGGTCCGGTTCTCCTGAATCGGGTGGTGGGTGGGGTGCCGGCGACCGCGCCGCCGGCGCTTGCTAGGACCGCCGCCCCGGCCACCGGGCCAGTAGCTCCCGGCCGAACCGGGACAGCAGTCCCTGTATGCCGCCGGGCGCGGCGATCATGACGACGACCAGGGTGATCCCGAAGATCGCCAACGGCAGGTTGCCCTCCAGCCGCTGCGCCACCGCGGGTGAGACGGTGAACAGGTCGGTCACGGAGTGCGTCAGGTCGGGCAGGGCGACCAGCAGGACCGCTCCCCAGAGCGCCCCGGCGAGGCGGCCGAGACCGCCGATCACCACGGCCATGAGCAGGAAGAGCGACAGGGTCAGCGAGAACGCCCCGGGCGAGACGCTCTGCGCGAGCACCGCGAGCAGCGCGCCGCCGAGCCCGGCGCCGGCCGCGCTGACCACGAAGGCGAGCACCTGGGTACGGGCCACGTGGATGCCGGCGAGGCGGGCCGCCACCTCGTCGTCCCGGACCGCCCGGAAGGTGCGGCCGTACCGGCTGCGGACCAGGTTGGCCAGCAGCACCAGAGCGACCAGGGTGGCCGCCGTGGCGATCCAGAGCTGCCACCGCTCGTACGGGAAGTAGGCGCCGAGCGCCAGCGGCGGTGGCTCGACCGGCACGGAGAGCCCCTGGTCGCCGTTGAAGACGTCGTCGAAGGTGACCGTGAGGGCGGGCACCACGACCGCGACGGCCAGCGTCACGCCGGCGAGGTACGGACCGCGCAGGCGGGCGGCGGCTGCCCCGACCACGGCACCGACGCCCACCGTGACCAGGACCGCCGCGACCAGCGACAGCGGGAGCAGCCAGCCGCCGGTCATCCCGTGGTCGGCGAACGCGCCCTGGCAGAGCGCCACCGAGTAGGCGCCGACCGCCATCAGCGCGCCGTGCCCGAGCGAGAGCTGACCGTTGAGTCCGGTCAGGACGGTCAGTCCGGCGGTCGCGCAGAGGTAGGCGGCCACCGTGGCGAGCTGGAAGTTGCGGAACGGCGCCAGGCCGTAGCTCGCCGCCAGCACCAGCAGCGCCGCGACGGCCGCCACCGCCAGGTGCCGCAGCAGAGTCGACCCGCGGCGGCCGTCGGCGCGCGGGCCGGTGGCCACCCGCTGCGGCGCCGCCGCCCGGGTGGCGCTCACACCCGCCTCGCGGCGACCGGAGCGAACAGCCCACCGGGCCGGACCAGCAGCACGGCCAGCAGCAGGACCAGCACCGCGAGCGGGGTGACGTCGCTGCCGGCGTACCCGCTGACGTAGGAGAGCAGCAGGCCCACCACCAGTCCACCGACCACCGCCCCCGGCGGGCTGTCCAGTCCGCCGACCACCGCCGCGGTGAACGCCGAGACGAAGACCAGGTCCATGGCGTTCGGGTGCAGGCCCAGTTCGGTGGGGATCACCAGCATGGCGGCCAGGGCACCCACCCCCGAGGCGAGCGCCCAGCCGAGGGCGAGCATGCCGCCCACGTTGACCCCGAGCAGGCGGGAGACCTCCGGGGCGAAGGCCGCCGCGCGCATCCGCAGGCCGACCGGGGTACGCGCGAAGATCCAGGCGAGCGCGACCATGACCACCCCCACCGTGGCGAAGACGAAAAGGTCGTACGGTGAGCCGACGGCGAACCCGCCGACGGTGAGCGCGGCGCGGCTGAACGGCGTCCCGGCGGGACGGAACTCGTTGCCGTAGATCATGCCGAGGACGGCCTGGATCAGCAGGACCAGCCCGAGCGCGACGATCACCGGGTTGAGCGGTGAGGCGTGGTCGACGAAGCGCATCACCGCCCGGTCCACGACCGCGCCGAACAGCAGACCGGCGGCGAGCGCGGCCAGGAAGCCCAGCCAGTAGGAGCCGGTCGACGCGGACACACTGTAGGCGACGTACGCCGCCGCGACGGCCATCGCGCCCTGGGCGAAGTTGACGATCCGCGCGGCCCGCCAGATGAGCACCAGTGCCAGCGCGAACGCCGCGTAGACGGCGCCCCGGGAGAGGCCGTCGAAGGTGAGGAAGACGAAGCGCTCCACAGTCCTCCTTCGGAGGGGACGAGGGTTCAGAATCCGAGATACGCGTGCCGCAGGTCGACGTCGTCGCGCAGCCGCTGCGCCGGGGCGGCGCGGACCACCCGGCCGAGGGACATCACGATCCCCTGGTCGGCGACGGAGAGCGCGCTGCGGACGTTCTGCTCGACCAGCAGCACGGTCAGCCCGGTGCCGTCCCGCAGTTGGCGCAGCAGGGCCATGATCTGGGCGACCACCCGCGGCGCCAGGCCGAGCGACGGCTCGTCGAGCAGCAGCAGGCGCGGCCGGCCGACCAGGGCCCGGCCGAGTGCGAGCATCTGCCGTTCGCCGCCGGAGAGCTGGTGGCCGAGGTGGCCACGGCGCCGGGCCAGCGGCTCGAAGAGCTGGTACACCTCGTCCCGGGCGCGGGCGGAGTCGGCCTTGTCGCGGCGCCACAGCCCGCCCAGCCGCAGGTTCTCGTCCACGGTGAGCTCGCCGATCACCCCGCGCCCCTCGGGGACGTGCGCCATCCCCCGGCGCACCAGTTGCTCCACCGAAGTGCCACGCAGGTCCTCCCCGGCGAGCACGACCTGGCCGGCCAGCGGGCGCAGCATGCCGGACAGGGCGCGCAGCAGGGTGGTCTTGCCGGCGCCGTTCGCCCCGACCACCGCCGCGATGGTGCCGGCGGGGACGGCGAGGTCGACCTCGTGCAGCACCGGCGCGGCGCCGTAGCCGGCCACCAGCCCCCGCACGGTGAGCAGGTCGCCGCCGCTCGCGCCACCGCCGTGCGGGGCCGGCGCGTCGAGCCGGCTGCTTCGCCCGTTCATGCGGCGGCCTCGTCCACGGCCGCGCCCAGGTAGGCGTCGGCGACCGCCGGGTCGTCGCGCACCTCGTCCGGCGTGCCGGCGGCGATCACCCGCCCGAAGTCGAGCACCACGATGTCGTCGCAGACGGACATCACCAGATCCATGTGATGCTCGACGAGCAGCACCGCGCAGGGGTCCGGGTCACGACCGGGCAGCTCGCGGATCAGCGCCGCGAGCTCGGCGATGTCCTCGGCGCCGAGGCCGCCGGCGGGCTCGTCGAGCAGGAGCAGGCGGGGCCGGGCCACCAGGGCGCGGGCCAGGGCGGCCCGCTGCCGTACGGCGAAGGGCAGCGTGCCCGGCGCGGCGGCGGCGTACCCGGCGATGCCCAGCCGGTCGAGCACGTCGAGGGCGTCCCGGCGCAGCCGGTGCTCGTCGCGGTCGCTGGCGGGCAGGCCGAGCAGCGCCGGCAGGAAACCGGCACGGGCGGTGTGGGTGGCGCCGGCCATCACGTTCTCCAGCACGGTGAGCCCGGCGAAGAGCCCGGTGCCCTGCAACGTCCGGGCGATGCCCAGCCGGGTCAGCCGGTGCGGCCGGGGCCGCAGTGGGCGGCCGTCGAGGGTGAGGGTGCCCGCGTCCGGGGCGACGAAGCCGCAGATGACGTTGAACAGGGTGGTCTTCCCCGCCCCGTTGGGGCCGATCACGCCGACCACCCGGCCGGCGGGCACCCGCAGCGAGACGTCGTCGAGGGCGGTGAGACCACCGAAGCGCACCCCGATGTGGTGCAGCGCGAGCCCTTGCTCCATTGGCCCATCCCTCGGTCCGGCGGGGCGCGATATTTACACTGGGAGTGTACGTTTCTCGCCTCCGGCGTCAATACCTCCGCCCGGCGCCCGCGCCGGCGGCGACCCCGGACCCACCGGGCACGGCGCGCCGGGGACCGGACGGCAGCCGGCCCGCCGTCGCGCGGGCGACGGTGGGCCGGCCGGCGAGGTCAGGCGCTCGGGCAGGTGTTGCGGTACTCCTCGATCGCCAGACCTGTCGGTCCCGGGCAGAGGAACTGCTCGTACCGGGTGTCGTTGTCGACGAACCGCTTCAGCCAGGCCACCATCTGCCGGGCGGTGGGCGTGTTCACCGTCTGCGGGAAGAAGTGGCTGGCCCCGTTCAACTCCAGATACGCCTTCTCGGCCGAGCTCGGGATGCTGTTGTAGAAGGGCTCGGAGTGCGTCGCGACCGGGGCGATGATGTCCGCCTCGCCACCGACGATCAGGGTCGGCACCTGGACCCCGAACCACGTCTTGTCCAGGTTCCACGGCGCCAGCGGCACGGCGGCCCGCAGCGACGGGCGCGACGCGGCGGCCTCCAGCGTCCCGCCGCCGCCCATCGAGTGGCCGGCGACCGCGAGCCGGGTGGCGTCGATCCGGCCACGCACCGAACTGCGCTGGGTCAGGTAGTCCAGCGCCGCCAGCAACTGCCGGCCCCGGCTGTCCGGCTGGTCCAGACGCGTGATCGTCTCGATGCCGATCACCACGAAGCCGTGTGAGGCGATCCGGGGTCCCAGCCAGTCGATGCTGGACCAGGCGGCGGTGTAGCCGGGCGAGATGGCGATGGCGCCGAAGGTGCCCGCGCTCGTGCTGGTCGGATAATAGATGACTCCCCCGCCGAAACCGATGACGCCGAGCGCGGAGACGTTCTGCGTGGCGACGGTGAACGGGCCGCGGCTGGCCTCCAGGATCGCCACGGTGGGGTCGGGGCCGCGCTCGTACGGGTTCTCCGCGGCCTGCGCGGCGCCGGACGACGCGCCGAGCACGCCGCCGGTGGCCAGGACGGCGGCCAGCGCCATCCCGACGGCACGAACAACGAGGGAACGGGGACGGGTGGTGGTCGGTGATGACATGCCGGGCACTCCCTACGGGTGGGGTTACATCGACAGATGTCATCCTTTGCCCTGCCCGCCCTCGTCCGCATCGGCAAAATCGCCGGTGCCGCCGCTGGTGCCGCTGGCACTGGTCACCGTGGAAGGAACCATCCGGGCGCCGCACCCCGAGATGCCCACGGCCACCGGCGGCGCTGCGCGCGGCGGAGGAGTCGACGCTGGCACTGCCGCCGGCGGGGTGGGCGACAACGTCCACCTGCGGTGGACCACCGACGGGCTCCCCGGCTGATCAACGGCTGTCCGGTTTCGAGCCTGCCAGCAGGCACGGACCGCGCCGCCGCGCCGAGGCACGGGTGTGACGCTCGAGGCAGGCCCGGTTGCGGGGTCGGTGACAGCGGCTCCGGCGACAGCGACCGCGAGCAGCAGCACGATCCGGGTCGGGACGGCGCCGACGTCGCGCGGTTCGGGTCAGGTGGTGCCGCGGACGACGAGCGTCGTCGGCAACACGGTCGGCTTCGGCGGGTCGTCGCCGCCGTGCAGCATGGCGACCAGCGCCTCGGCGGCGGCCGTGCCGAAGCCGGGCTTGTTCTGGGCGACGGTGCTGAGCCCGGGCGGGATCAGCGCGGCCACCTCGATGTCGTCGAAGCCGACAATCGCAATGTCGTCGGGGATCCGTAGGCCGGCCGCCTGGGCCGCCCGCATCGCGCCGACAGCCATCTCGTCACCGGCGGCGAACACTGCGGTAGGGCGGTCGTCGAGGGCGAGCAGCCGATCCATCGCGGCGTGACCGCCGTCGAGATAGAAGTCTCCCTCGACGACGTGGCCGTCGGCGAGTGGCAGGCCGGCCCCGGCCAGCGCGGCCCGGAAGCCGACGAGCCGTTCGGCTCCCGGCCAGGTTCGCAGCGGGCCGGTGATGGTGGCGATGCGCCGGTGGCCGCGTTCGACGAGGTGACGCACGGCGAGCGCCGCGCCGCCGGCATTGTCCGAGGTGATGTAGGTCGACGTCGGGCCGTCGACCCGCAGGTCGAGAGCGACGCACGGCACCTGGGCTTCGACGAGGGCGAGCACGGCCGGGTCCCGGGTGCCGTTGTCGATGATGACCGCGCCGTCGAGGTTGTGCTGGCGGACGGCGCGCACGTATCGCTGCCCGTCGTCGGGCCCCGCCGCGTCGTGGCCGGCGAGCATGAGCAGGTTCAGCCCGTGCGCGCTGAGCGCCGTCTTGAGCGCGACGAGGATCTCCTGCAGGAATGGGTGGCGCCATCCAGGGCGGCGATGGTCGGTGTCCCACACCAGGCCCACCATGTTGGATTTCTTCGTGGCGAGCGTCCGGGCCGACCCGTTCGGCAGGTAGCCGATCTCGGCGGCCAGATCGAGGATGCGCTGGCGGGTGTGCTGGCTGACGACCTCGGGGGTGTTGAAGACGCGGGACACGGTGGCGACGGACACGCCGGAGCGGCGTGCCAACTCCCTGATAGTGGTCAATGTGGCGCCTTCTCTGTAACCGGTTTCACGACCGTAGCGCCAACGATGTCCGCCGGTCAATCCGCATCGACCGTTATCGTTTCGTAACTTGACACCCCCTAACCAAACCCGTTCACACTTCCCAGGAAAGGCACTCGCCGGCGGTCACCCGCAACTCGGCCGGCATCCGATCTTCATCCAACTCCACCCACCCCCACCACCATCGCTTCGCCGACAATGTAACCGGTTTCAGGTAACCGGTTACATCGCACGAAAGGGTTCCCTGGCATGCACCCAAACCGACTGTTGCGACTGGCGGCGGCCACCCTGGCCGCCGGAGTACTGCTGACCGCGTGTGGCACCGGCACCGAGGGAGGCTCCGGCGGCGGCAACGAAAAGATCACCCTGAACGTCAACCTGTTCGGCAACTTCGGGTACCAGGACCTGTACGCCGAGTACCAGAAGTCGCACCCGAACATCACGATCCAGGAGCGCACGGCCGCCTACAACGACCATCATCGCGACCTGATCACCCACCTGGCCACCGGCTCCGGCGCGGGCGACATCGAGGGCGTCGACACGGGCTTCATCGCGCAGATGCGCGAGCGGGGCAACCTCTTCGTCGACCTGGGCAAGGACCGCCAGTCCGAGTACCTCGGCTGGAAGTGGGCGGCGTCGCTGGCCAAGGACGGCAAGCAGATCGGGTACGGCACCGACGTCGGCGGCCTGGCCATCTGCTATCGGCGTGACCTGTTCGAGAAGGCCGGCGTGCCGTTCGACCGCGACCAGGTGTCGGCCGCCTGGGGCAGCGGCTGGGACCAGTACATCGAGTTCGGCAAGCGGTACGCGGCGAAGGCCCCGGCCGGCAGCGCCTTCTTCGATGGCGGAGGCCAACTGTTCAACGCCATCATCGGCCAGGCCCCGGTCGGGTACTACAACGAGGACAACGCCATCGTCGTGGGCACCAACCCCGATGTCCGAAAGGCCTGGGACCTGACGGTGAAGGCGATCCAGAGCAACCTGTCGGCCAAGCTGATCGGCAGCTCGCAGGAGTGGAACAACGGCTTCGCGAAGGACCAGTTCGCCACCATCGCGTGTCCGGCCTGGATGATGACCAAGATCAAGGACCAGGCGAAGCACGCCGCCGGCAAGTGGGACGTGGCGAGCGTCCCGGGCGGCGGCGGCAACTGGGGCGGCTCGTACCTCACCGTTCCCAAGCAGGGCAAGCACGTCGAGGAGGCCAAGAAGCTCGCGGCGTGGCTGACCGCCCCGGAACAGCAGGCCAAGGTGTTCACCGCGCGGGGCAACCTGCCGTCCATCCCGGCTCTGTACGACAAGCCCGACATTGCCCAGTACAAGGACGCCTTCTTCAACAACGCACCGGTGGGCCAGCTCTTCACCACTGCGGCGAAGCAGCTCAAGCCCCAGTACCAGGGCCCGCGAGCCGGAGACGTGCAGACCACCATCCGCGACGCCCTCGTCCGCATCGAACAGGGCAAGCAAAGCTCCGACGAGTCCTGGAAGCAGATGGTCAGCGACGTCGAGCGCCTCGCCAAGTAACTCGACCCGCGCCGCCGGCGGTCGCCCCTGACCGCCGGCGGCGCCCGGCGATGAAGGATCGACGATGGCCACCTACCTCCACCAGGCCCGGCGGGCCGGCCTGAGCCGGCTCGACACCAAGGGCTCGCCCTACCTCTACATCCTGCCGTTCTTCCTGCTGTTCGGCGCGTTCGGGCTGTTCCCGCTGCTGTACACGGCGTACGTCTCGTTCAATGACTGGGACCTGCTCGACTCCGGGTCGCACCGCTGGGTCGGCCTCGCGAACTACCGCGAGATGCTGCAGGACGCGTACTTCTGGAACGCCCTGGGCAACACACTCAGCATCTGGGTGCTGTCCACCGCGCCGCAACTGCTCGCCGCGCTCTGGATCGCCCACCTGCTCAACCACCGGCTGCGGGCCCGCACCGCGCTACGGATGGGCGTGCTGCTGCCCAACGTCACCTCGATCGTGGCGGTGACGATCGTCTTCACCCAGCTTTTCGGCCGCGACTTCGGCATGGTCAACTGGGCGCTCGGCCTCGTCGGCATCGGCCCGATCGACTGGCAGGCCAACACCTGGAGCTCCCACCTGGCCATCTCGTTCATCGTCGCCTGGCGGTGGACCGGCTACAACGCCCTCATCTACCTCGCCTCGATGCAGGCGATTCCGCACCACCTGTACGAGGCCGCCGACCTCGACGGCGCGTCGCAGGCTCAGCAGTTCAGGCGGATCACCGTCCCGATGCTGCGGCCGACGATCATCTTCACCACGGTGATCTCGACGATCGGCGGCCTGCAGATCATGGCCGAACCCCTGCTGTTCGCCAGCTCCCAGACGCCCACCGGCGGCTCCGACCGGCAGTTCCAGACCGTCGCCCTGTTCATGTACGAGCAGGGGTTCCGGGAGTTCCGCTTCGGCTACGCCTCGGCGGTCGCCTGGACGCTCTGTCTGGTCATCGCCATCTTCGCGATCATCAACTTCCTGCTCACCCGGCGCATCGCCAAGGACGAGGACTGAGGAGAACGCCGTGACCACCCTCGCGGACCCCATTCAGACCGGCACCACACCCTCGCCGCCGCCACGCCGGTCCCACCGGCGCCGGAGCTTCGGGTACCCACGCAAGGGCTCGGTCTGGAGCTACGGCGCCCTGCTGGCGGTCGTGGCCGGGTCGGTCTTCCCGCTCTACTGGTCAATCGTCGTGTCCTCGCAGACCAGCGACGCCGTCACGAAGGTGCCGCCGGCCCTGGTGCCCGGCGGGCACCTCTTCGACAACATCGCGCGCGTGTTCGACACGACCGACTTCGGCCGAGCCCTGGTGAACTCCTTCATCGTCAGCGGCTCGATCACCGTCTCCGTGGTGTTCTTCTCGACCCTGGCCGGGTTCGCCTTCGCCAAACTGCGGTTCCGAGGCCGAAAGGCGCTTCTCGTCGTGGCCATCGCGACCTCGATGGTGCCGCACCAGCTCGGCATCATCCCGCTGTACATCCTGATGGCCGACCTCGGCTGGACCGGGCGCCTCACCGCCGTGATCGTGCCCGGGCTGGTAACCGCGTTCGGTGTCTTCTTCATGACCCAGTACCTCGGCCGCGCCGTACCCGACGAACTGCTGGAGGCCGGCCGCGTCGACGGGTCCAGCACGTTCGGCCTGTACTGGCACATCGTCCTGCCGGCGGCCCGCCCCGCCGCGGCGGTGCTCGGGCTGTTCACCTTCATGCAGGCGTGGAACGACTTCTTCTGGCCGCTGGTCGTGCTACAGAACAACGCGACCGTGCAGGTGGCGCTCTCCGCACTGGCCAGCGGCTACACCACCGACTACACCCTGACGCTGACCGGCACGTTGCTCGCCACGCTGCCGATCCTCGTCGTCTTCATGCTCCTCGGCCGGCATCTCGTCGACGGCATCATGCAGGGGGCGGTGAAGGGATGACCACCACATCCGAAGGCGCCGCCGCGGCCGCAACCCGGCCGGACCTGCCCGAGCTGCCGGACCTGCCGGCCGGCTTCATCTGGGGCGCGGCCACCGCGGCGTACCAGATCGAGGGGGCGGTCGACGAGGACGGCCGCGGGCCGTCGATCTGGGACACCTTCTGCCGCCGCCCCGGTGCCGTCGACGACGGCACCTCCGGCGCGGTCGCCTGTGACAGCTACCACCGCTGGCGGGAGGACGTGGACCTGCTGGCCGGCCTCGGCGTGGACGCCTACCGTTTCTCGGTCGCCTGGCCACGGGTCATGCCGGCCGGGCGGGGCGCGGTGAACCGGCGAGGCCTCGACTACTACGACCGGCTCGTCGACGCCCTGTGCGGGCACGGCATCCGGCCGTTCGTCACGCTGTACCACTGGGATCTGCCCCAGGCGCTCGAGGACGAGGGTGGCTGGCGGGTACGGGACACCGCCGAGTGGTTCGCCGAGTACGCCGCCGCGGTGGCGGGCGTCCTCGGCGACCGGGCCCAGGACTGGATCACGCTGAACGAGCCGTACTGCTCGTCGATGGTCGGCTACGCGGAGGGCCGGCACGCGCCCGGCGGCGCCGAAGGACACGGTGCCCTGGCCGCCGCCCACCACCTGCTGCTCGGGCACGGCAGGGCGGTCGCCGCAGTCCGGTCCGCCGCCGGCCCGCGGTCGCGCGTCGGCATCACGCTCAACCTCTCCCCCGCCGTGCCGGCCAGCGATACCGAGGCCGACCGGGCGGCGGCGGATCGGCAGGACCTCATGCTCAACCGGCAGTTCACGGATCCGGTGCTGGGCGGCGCGTACCCGCCCGGGTTCGAGCGGCTCTACGCCGGGGTGAGCGATCTGTCGTTCCGCCGGGACGGTGACCTGGCGGTGATCTCCACGCCGCTGGACTTCCTCGGTGTCAACTACTACTACCGGGTGCACGTCGCCGACGCCCCGTACGAGCAGCCCGACCCGGCGCTGCGCAGCGCGTTCGACATCGGGGTCCGGCAGCTACGTCCGGACGGGTTGCCCACCACCGACCTGGGCTGGCCGGTGGAGCCGCAAGGGTTGTTCGACACCCTGACCGGGCTCGCGGACCGTTACCCGGGCCTGCCTGCCGTGTACGTGACGGAGAACGGCTGCGCCGACCTGCGGGACGGACCCGAGCCGGACCCGGAACGGATCTCGTTCGTGGCCGGGCACCTGGCGACGGCAGCCCGTGCGGCCGCCGTCGACGACCGGCTCGATCTGCGGGGGTACTTCTACTGGTCGCTCATCGACAACTTCGAGTGGGCCCGCGGGTACGGGCCGCGCTTCGGTCTGGCCCATGTCGACTACGGCACCGGATCCCGTACGCCCAAGGCCAGCTACCACTGGCTGCGTGACCGCTTGCGGGCGTGGCGGGAACGCACCTCCACCTGAAGCGCCGCCCGCGGCTCGTGGCGGCAACGGTATGCGCGGTCACCCGGCAACGAACCGCCCCGGCTTCGGTGGAGTCGGTTTGGCGCGCCCCGCGAGCTCGATCATGAAGGCGGGGCATGGGCGCCGGGCTCGCCTGGCGGGGCGTCGAGGGCCAGCCTCAGCGCCGCCTCGACCGGATAGACCGGGCAGTACAGCGGAGTGGCTGTGGCCGGCGGGGCCGCGTCCTTCGCCTCGAACGCCTTGCGGGCCCGGCCGAGGTCCGCGAGCAGGTCGGCCACTGACGGTTCCTTCTTCGGCTCCGGGGGCGCCGCCTCGACGGGTGCCTCCGTCTTCGGCGCCGTGATCGAGACGCCGAGCGCCGCCGCAGCGGCGTTGAGCCCGTCCTTCGGCATCGCGGCGGCCAGCGCCGAGAGACGGCCGACGGCCTGGTCGGCGTACGCGGCGTCGACCGGCACCGCCGGCAGCTCGAACCGGGTTCCGGTCTGCGCGCCGAACGGGGCGTCGCGGAACACCCGGTCGCGGTTCTCGGCGTCGACGAGCACGTGGCGGCCGTCGTGGAGGTCGGCGTACAGGTTGGCGGCGAGCACGTTCCCGTCGAGCAGCAGGTTCTGGTCGGGCACGGTCGCGCGGACGGCGATGCTGTCGGCGAAGGCGAGCACGTTGACCTCGACCCGCATGACACCCCGGCCGGAGATGTCCAGCAGGCAGCCGGTCGTGGACTGCCCGGTCGAGGCCCGGCCGGTGGGGTCGGCGGCGAACAGGACCGTGTTGCCGCGGATGGTCCAGGGGCCCGCGCCGGGTGCCTGGATACGGACGGCGGTGCCGCTCGTGTTGACGACCACGTTGTTCTCGAACGTTCCGTACGCCGCGCTGAGCTGCACGGCGCAGTACGCCGCGTTGGCGAAGACGCAGTTGCGCACGGTGATGCCGCCGCTGCCGCCGCGCAGGTCGAGCAGCGCCGCCGACTGGGAATGGCCCGCGTCGAGGGCGCCGCTGTCGGCGTACGCGTTGTAGGTCGCCCCGTCGAATATGAACCCGTCAAGGATGAGGCCCTCCCCCGAGTCCTCGCCGGTGAGCACCGGATCGCCGAAGATGCCCTTCGCCTTGGTCTCCGGAGTGAGCACGAAGCGCACGGGGTGGCGCCAGGGGTGGCGCGCGGCGAACTCGGCGTCCCACCCGCCCAGCAGCGTCAGGTTGCGTACGGGGATGCGCCACGTGCCCGACCGCAGGCGGCCCGTGTACTCACCTGCGGCGACGAGGATGCGGTCGCCCTCGGCGGCCTTTTCGAGGGCCTGGAACGGGTCGCGGAACGGCGCCTCCCGGCTGCCGTCCCCGCCGGAGGATCCGGCCCGCACGAACCAGTCGCGGCCGGTTCGCCGGGGCGGCTCGGGGGCCGTGACGTCGAGCACGGGCGCGAGGGAGTCGAGGACGATGGTGGCGCTCTGACGCCCGCCGGGCGGCGTGAGGCGATACGTGCCGCGGAGCAGGTACGTGGACTCGACGTCGAGGCCGCGCGAATACCGTACGGCCTCCTCAGTCTGATGATGGACGAGGCCGTAGCGCGGGGCGAGCGCCCACCACGGGCTGTTGTCGGTGCCGGGCTCGTAGACGGCGACGCCGATGTGCGTCTCCGCGAGCTCGGGGAGGATCTGCGTGTTCTGGTCGAAGCCGACCCCGGCCCGCACCTGCACCGGGGCTCCGGCGAGCGCCGGGTCGGCCTCGTAGAGCCGCGCCCAGTCGACGGCCTGGTACGCCGGACCGGCCGGGAGCTCGGTGAACGGCTCCGGCGCCGCCAGGTCGGCGGGGTGCGCGCCCGGTGCCGCGCCGACCGCGAGGGCGAGCACCTCGGCCGGGGCGAGCCGGCGCATGACGGGCCGCTGAACATCATGGTCTGATGTGGACGGCAGCTCGCCGAGGCCGGCCGATTTCCGCAGCGCGTTGAGGGCGGCGATCGGCGGACGCTCATACGTGACGGCGACGTCCACCGTGTACGCGTCGAGCCACGCCGCCGGGAGCCCGGTCAGCTGCGGGTCGCCGACGGTGTTGCCGGCTGCCGAGCGCAGGCCGACATCTTCGAGCTCCGCGGCGTACTCCTCGGTGAGCTCGGCCTGCGCCCCCGACACCCGGCTGCGCACGATGTCGCGCGGTGTGGCGAAGAACAGGTTGCGGTCGATGGCGATCTGCCCGACGTCGCGCAGGCAGGCGACGGCCGCGTTGCCGCAGCCGACGAACACGTTGTCGGCGATCGCGGCAGCGCCGTTGACCCGTACGCCGACGGCCCGGTCGGCGCCGGAGCCGCGCGGCGGGTCGGAGTCGTCGTGGGCGAAGGCGAAGGTGTTGCGGCTGACCGCGGCCGGGGTCTCGGGGGCGCCGTCGCGGACGGTGAGCAGGCTGAGGCCGACGCAGTTGACGACGATGTTGTTCTCGAAGACCACGGAGTCGCCGCCGAGCTCGACGGCGCCGGAGCTGCCGTTGGCGAAGCAGCAGTCGCGGACGGTGATGCGCTCGCCGCGCAGGCTCACCAGCGGGCCGTCCCCGTAGGAGGCGCGCTGCAGGCCGCCCTGCTCGTCGTAGTCGTCGCGCCCGGCCCCGTCGAAGAACAGCCCGTCCAGGACGAGGCCGTCGTGGCCGCCGATGCCCTGGAGCATGTTCGGCTCGTTCGGGACGCGCAGGCCGGTCTTTGCCGCGAAGACCGCCGGTGTCTGCCAGGGGGTACGGCGGGCGAAGTCGGGGCTGTATCCGCCGAGCAGGGTCAGCTCGGGGGTGTCGACGACCCACGAGGAGCGCTCGCCACGCCCGGTATAGGTGCCCGCCGCGATGTGGATGCGATCGCCGGGCGCAGCCTGCCGCAGCGCGAGCCACGGGTCGTGGAACGGCCGGGCCCTGGTGCCGTCGCCGGCCGGGCCGCCCGCCGCGACGAAGAGGTCGATCATGACTTCTTCACCTCGTCGTCGGCTTCCTCCGTCTTGTCCGCGAGCAGCTTGAAGCCCACCTTGACCGCGTCTCTGACCTGTGCGAACGCGGCGAGGCCCGTCTGCTTGTAGGGTCCCTCGGCCAGGTCCTTGACGTATTCCTCCTCGGTCGCCAGCAGCGACTCCAGGGATGCCGAGGCCTTCTTCAGCTCCTCGTTGAACTTCGCCAGCGTGCCCGGATCATCGGTCAGCTGGGCGAAGGCGTTGGTGCTCTCCTCCACGAGCGTGGGGAAGAGCCCGTCGTAGAGCTTGCTGGACTGCTCCTTGGCCGCCTCGGCCCGCGTGTCGAGCCCTCGGTCGAGGACGTTCTCCTTCATCCAGTCCCAGTCGGTGGCCCGGTAGTCGCCGGACGCGCCGATGCCGCGCCAGTTCCCCGCCGCCTCGGCGCCGCGGGCGAAGAGCTTGTCGATCCAGTCCTCGTCGAGCTGTTCGCGGGCCGCGGTCAGCAGCTTGATGTTGTCGACCACCGTCTGCTTCGCGGCACGCTTCTGCTTCGCCGCCATGAGGTTCTCCGCGGTGAGCTTCTCGAAGTTCTTGATCGCCTCGTTGGCGGCTTCCTTGGACGACGGGTCCTTCATGAAGAGGACGATCAGGCGGGCGCCCGAGGTCGGGAGGTATTTGACGAGCAGGCTCTTGACCGTGTCCTGGATGGAGCCGAAGTTCTTGAGGAGCAACTGCTCGACGATCGCGTCGTTGCTGCGCGCGTTCTTGAGGTCCTCCTCGCACTTCTTGATGAGCGCGAGGTCGGCCTCCAGGACCTTGCTCATCAGCGTGGCGACCTCGGGGACGTCGAGCCGGGCGACCTGCGCCCAGATCTTGCGCTCCCCGGCGAGGAAGTCACGCGGGCCGACCGCGGTCCACCGTTCGTCGACGGACATCGCGTTGGCCTGGCTGTCCTCCAGCACCGACCGGATGTCCGATTCGAGGCGCTCCATCAGCGCCTCGGCCTGCTCGCAGTTGGTCTCCCACCGGTCGGTCAGGCCGTCATAGCCCGGTTGCTCCAGCTTGGAGAGCATCTCCTCGAACAGCTTCTCCCGATCGGTGTCGAAGCGTTCCAGCAGATCCAAGACCTTGTCGAGGAGGTCCTCCTCGAACCCCGTGGCGCGCATCCGCTGCTCAACGAGCTCGCGGGCGTCATCGACATCTTCCACAAATTTCAGCGTAGGAGCCCTCGGTCACCCGAGGCAGTCGTGAACCCGATCCCTGCCAGATCAAGGATCCGACCTATGCCGCCGCTCGATGTCAGGTGCCTTGCCCTCGGCCACCGCCATGGCGTCCTGGATCATGCTGGTCACCACGTGCGTGGGCGACAGACCGATCTCCATCAGCTCTAGCACTGCAGCCGTCGTCGCGTACGGTAGCGCTCGATATCGTCGGCCTCCATCAAGATCTCGGTTACTGCGGTTCCGGACAGCTCCGAAGTCACCTCGGCGGCGGCCTGCAGCCAGTGCGCGGCCGCCACGCACGCCGAGGTCGGATCGAGGTTGAGAACAGTTCGCCTGCGCCGAGCGGGTTGTCGGTCAGGATCTGGTTGGCGGCGGCGACCTGCGAGTGCTCCCCCAGATACCGATCCAACTGCGCGGCAGCGAGGAGGTAGTTGTAGCGGGTGGTCTCCGGGTAGTTCCCGGCCCGCAGCGACCGGTCCCAGTCGCGGAGGAACCCGGCCCAAGTCCGGGACACTCCCGAGGTGAGCTTCTGAAGATCGAGTAGTGGCATGACAACCTGCCCGAGTCAAGGAGTCCAACAGCGGCGCGCTAAACCAGGCATCCATGCCGAGCAATAAGAAGAGGCTCCCGCAAGTCGCTGACCTGCGGGAACCCTCTCGCTGTCGGGACGGCCGGATTTGAACCAACGACCCTTGACCCCCAGTTTCACAACGATTCTGCCACGGCATGCCAGAACAGGCTGATACGTTCTCGGAATTGGACAAGAGCGACACCTGGCAATGCTGTCCCGTGTCGTGCTTTGCCGCTGATCCGTCCGTTGCACTCCAATGCGTTACCGGGCTCGTTACTGCGGATCGTCGAGGACGTCCTCTGCCGCGCAGTCCGCCGGGCTCCGGCGTACGTGCGATCGCCAGTGGGCCGATCATCGACGTCAGGCTGGATAAGGTCCGACACGGTGCCACGAACCCTTCGCCCGCTGCACCGTCGACTACCGTGGGCCTGAACGTTGTCGTCAGGAAGCAGCCGAAGGAGGCTGGTCGATCATGGGTGGTGCAGACACCGGCGGAGCGCCGGCGGGTTCCCGCTACGCCGACCAGCGGCCCTACGTCGTCGCCGACCGGCTCGACGCTCTGCGGGGGCCGACCAACGGCGTGGTGAGCCTGGATCGCCGGCTCGACTGGTCCGCGCGGGCGCGCTACGACCTGGACAACCCGCGGCGCCTGGCCAGCATGTACGAGACCGTGCTGCGCGAGGCAACCGCCCCCGACGATCTCACCCGATGGCTGGACGGTCCGACCCTGCAACGTCTGTGGCCGGCCCTCGTGGTGCCACCGCAGGTTCGCCGTCTGTGGGAAGCCCAATTCCCCGAGCTGGCCAACACGCGCCGACACGCCGCGTAGTGGGCGGCCAGACTCCACCGATCCATCGCCGGCTGGCGCAGATCGCCCTGCAGGTCGGCGGCCAGTACGGTTTCGCTTTGGCCGGCGGGCACGCCATCGCCGCCCATGGCATCCTCGACCGCCCCAGTGAAGACGTCGACCTGTTCGCCGACTGGCAACGCCGCGCCGACTTCCCCACCGCCGTCGACGAGGTGATCGCCGCCTAACGCGCCGAAGGTCTCCGCGTCGAGGTCGACCTTCGACTCGATACCTTCGCTCGGCTGCACGTCGCCGACCCACCTCACCCAGAACAGCAGCACCGGGTGGAACTGGTGGCGAACTGGCGTGCCCAGCCGCCCGTCCAGATGGACATCGGTCCGGTCCTGCACCCTGATGATGTGATGGCCGGAAAGATGGACGCCCTCTACAACCGCGCAGCCGCCCGCGACTTCCTCGACATCGATGCCGCCATCGGCAGCGGCCGGTACACCCTCGACCAGCTCTGCGACCTCGCGCACGCCGCCGACGACGGATTCGACCGACGCATGTTCGCCGCGATGCTTCGCCACGTCGACCGCTTCGACGACGAAGACTTCACCGACTACGGTCTGGCGCCGCATGAGGTCGCTGACATGCGGGCTCGCGTCTCTGCATGGCGGACCGCCCTACTCCGAGCAGTCGAATAGGTTCGACCAGGCTGCTCTGCTGCCTCCTCGGCGATGTCGCAGCGCCTCGGCGGCCAACGGCCCGAACCGGTGCGACAGCAGACCGATGATCTGGATCAGCGGGATGTCTTCCTCCGCCCAATCCGTGGCGAGCAGTGCCAGCCCAACAGTGGCCGAGCATCGATCGGGGCTGTTCCGCACCAGCCACCGGCCGGTCTGCCGCACCCGCTGCCGGTCCGCGTGCAGCGCCGCCGCAGCGATGTGCTCGTTGTGATGGATCGGGACGTCAGCCTCGCAGAACGCGTCGGCGAGTTCGCTAGGTTGCGCATCGGCCTTGCCGAAGTGCACGTCGAGGATGACGGCAACGTCGACGCCGCGGAGGCGCTGATCTTTCCGGTTCTGCGGGCGCTGCCGCCGGAATCGGTGGCGCTCGTCGTCCGGATACGGCTCGCCGTCACGCGGCAGGGGCGAGTCCGGATCCTGCTGATGCAGACGCAGGGCGTGTTCGAACAGGGCGGTCTGGGGTCCGAGCGATCCAGGCTCGGTCGTCACGCTCACCGGCGGAGGGAGGACTCGATTCTCTCGATCATGGCCGGGAAGATGCCAGCCCGGACCGACCACGGCAAGTGATAAGGCGCCACGCCGAGTACTCGGAGGCGGGCTACCCATCCGCGGCACTGCGCTCGTGGAACCTATCGGCGATCGAGCCACTACTCAAGGTGTCGACCATATGACATCGTGGCCCATTTTTGTCGGATCGACAAGAAGCTATGGTCGAGCAGTGCCCGATGACACCTGGGAACCACCCCTGATCCTGCTCGCTGTCGACCTCGTGATCCTCACCCTGCGCGGTGGTCGTCTGAACCTGCTTCTCGTGCGGCGCGGTATTGAGCCGTTCATCGGGCGCGCAGCGCTGCCTGGTGGGTTCCTCGCCGATGAACGCGAGGACATCCTCGGTGCCGCCCGCCGGGAGCTGCGGGAGGAGGCGGGGCTCACCGACATCCCGCACCTGGAGCAGCTCGGTACATACGGCGACCCCGACCGTGACCCTCGTGGACGCGTGGTCTCCGTCGCCCACCTCGCCGTCGTGCCGCGCCTTCCCGAGCCCGTCTCGGGAACCGACGCCGCCGCCGCTGAGTGGACGCCAGTCGACGACGTACTGGCCGCGCGCGTACCGCTCGCCTTCGACCACTTGCGCATCGTCGTCGACGGGGTGGAGCGCGCCCGCTCCAAACTGGAGCACACGAACTTGGCGACCGTCTTCTGCCCGGAGGTCTTCACCCTCACGGAGCTGCAGCAGGTCTACGAGGCCGTCTGGGGCACGCCGCTCGACCCCCGCAACTTCTACCGCAAGGTCCAGAGCACGAAGGGCTTCGTGATCCCCGCCGGTCCGCCCCGCGCCACGGGCACCGGCCGCCCGGCGCGCGTCTACCGCGCTGGTCCGCGCCGGAACCTCTATCCACCCATGATCCGCACGGTTCCGACCGTCGCAGCCGGAGGAGACGAGAGATGACCAGACCTGTGGTCGTGCTCACCGCACTGGACCTCGAGTACAACGCAGTCCGCGAGCGCCTCGCGAAAGTAGAACCGCACGTACATCCGATGGGCACGCGCTTCGAGCGTGGCACCGTGACCGGAGGTTCCTGTGAGGTCATTCTCGGCCTTGTCGGCAAGGGCAACCATCCCTCCGCCGTGATCGCCGAGCGCGCCATGACCGAGTTCGACCCGGAAGCGGTCATCTTCGCCGGCGTGGCCGGGGCGCTCTGGCCCTCTGTCGGCCTCGGCGACGTCGTCGTGGCCACCCACGTGTACGCCTATCACGGCGGCACTAGCGAGAACGACGCTTTCCGCACCCGGCCTCGCGTGTGGGAGATCCCCCATGCCTGTGATCAGCTCGCCCGGCATCTTGAACGGGAGCGAAGCTGGGCGAGGGGCCTCCCCGGAGGAGTGCCCACGGTGCGGTTCGGTCCAATCGCCGCCGGGGAGGTCGTCCTCGACTCGGCGTCCTCGCCCGAGGCGGCACGCATCCGTGATCACTACAACGACGCGTTGGCGGTGGAGATGGAGTCGGCCGGGGTCGCCCAGGCCGCCCACCTGAACCGCTCTCTGCCGGCGGTCGTCGTCCGCGGCATCAGCGACCGTGCCGACGGGACCAAGGTCCATGCCGACGGCGAGAACTGGCAGCCGCATGCCGCCGCCAACGCCGCGGCCTTCGCCCTCGCGCTCGCCCAGGAACTCGGGGCGCAACGTGGCCCCTCCCCTCGCCGTCCTCGGAAGGAAGCAGGTGATGCGTTGATGTCCGGCTCGATCAGTAACGTCGCCAAGGGCAAAGCTCATGTTGGATTTCAAGCACACACCGTTCACCACGCGACCGTTTATGGCGCGCCGGTCGGTGCGGGCGGGGAGACATTCCACGATCAGCTCGCGGAATTGCGCGCCTCGCTCCGTAAGTGCCATGAGGCGGGTGACGTGGACGCGGTCACCTACCGCGCGGCGGAGCAGGAGATGGACGCAGCCGCCGCCGACGTTCCCCCGGCCGACGACGAGGCACGGAGCCGCGCGACTACAGCTCTGCGGAAGCTGCGTGGCC
This sequence comes from Micromonospora sp. WMMD975, assembly GCF_029581215.1. Classification (NCBI taxonomy): domain Bacteria; kingdom Bacillati; phylum Actinomycetota; class Actinomycetes; order Micromonosporales; family Micromonosporaceae; genus Micromonospora; species Micromonospora sp. WMMD975. The sequence continues at coordinate 1,556,217 of NZ_CP120739.1, read as the reverse complement.
TGCTGCTGGACTGGACGGACCTGGCCACACGGGTCGCGGGGCTCATGGCGGCTCTACGGGATCTGTCATGAGCGCCCGACCGCAGGAGACGACGTTCACCAACGTCGCGGACGGCGATGCCCGGGTGGGTTTCCAGGCCCAGGAGGTCCACATCGAGGGCGGATACCACGTCAGCGACGACGACCCGCCGGAGCGGCAGTTCGAGGTCGGCCTCCGCTACCTGGAGATCAGCGCCCCACCTGAGGCAAGGGAACTGATCCTGAAAGCGATCACCCGGGGCTACCGGAACTCCCGGGCCTACTTCTATCTGGCGCTGGCCCTGTTGAGCGGCCGTACCCTGCAGAGCCTGCCGGACCAGGAACTCGCCCAGTTGGCACACGTCCGCCGCTGGGCGGCACAGCGCTCCGAGGATCCCTGGGCCCGGGGCATCAATGCCGTCGGCTCGCTGCTGGACTCGCTGCCGCAGACCACGGCGGAGACTCCCGACCCGGCCGCGATCGGCGTGGTGGTCAAGGAGTTCGAATCGCTCAACCCGCCCCTGCAGGAAAGCATCCTCAACCACCTCGAGGTTCTCCTGGCCGGCCCCCACCAGGACTGGACCTGGCAGAAAACGTTCGCGACCGCCCGGCAGGACAGAACAGCCAACGACCGGGTGGAGCGGGTCTGGAAGTTCTTCCAGCCGAAGCCGATCCCTCCCCGTCCGGTTCCGCCGCACCCGATCCGCACCGACGCGGCGGTCTATCTGCGCCCCCTCGGCGGCTCGGCACTGCTACTCGTCACGGGTTTCGCGGTGGTCCAGTACGCCTGGGCCCACTCGTGGCCCCGCTCCGCCGGCTACCTGATGGTGGTTCTTGGAGCCGCCGTCGTCGCGGTCCGGGCCGGATTCACGATCAAACTGGCTCGGCATCGACGCCGGGCGGCCCGCCAGCGCCTGACTTTCACAGCCCAGCGCGCTCCCGCACAGTCCGACCGGTTCGCCTCAGCGATGGACTCCTTGTTCGACCGCTACTTCGGACGTTACCTGCCGCCGGACATAGCCCGGGAGACGTGGCTGGCTGAGACGGCGGGCATCCGGCAGACTCTCCGTAACGAGTTGGTCGAGCTGTACCGGGAGCAACCGGTCGACGCCAAGCGTGTCGCCTGGCTAGTGAGATTCCTCGCCGGCGACGTCAAGCGGCAGTGGCTCAGCGGTGAGCTGACCGCGGATCCCGAGAACTCCCGAGTGCCATCCTCGACGCGGACCGCCTTCGGCACCGCAGTGCTCGCCCTGGTGATTACCGGCCCGCTGCTGCTATGGCAGGCCCTCGCCGAGGCGCCCTTCACGACGGTGATCGCGACGGCCGGAATCGTGGCCGGGGCCCGGCTCGCCATCCAGGGCTGGATCGCGATTCTCCTCGAGAGCCACCGCTACCGGGACGACCTGGGCCGAGTCCGGCGCGACTACGAGGACCGCCGCGCCGCGTACGACAAATGGGTTCGCAAGTTGGAATCGAAGCCGACCGACGCGGAGATGGCGCACTGGCTCGACTGCGACCGCAAGATCCTGGTCGAGGACACACTGCGGCACTACCGCGTGGCCGCGCAGGACGTCATAGCGCACGCCTTCATCGAGGCGCCCGTGCCCGGGTGCAAGCGAGCCCGGGTCAGCAGGGGACCGTGGCGCTACTCGCGATACAAACTTCTCCTCTTCCTCCTCACCAAGGACGGCGTCCGCCAGGTCACGGTCACCCTCAACTTCGAAACCATGGAACTCGGCGATCAGCAGCGCCTCACCTACCAGTACAACTCGGTCGTGGCGGCGCACGTCGTCGATGCCCGCAACGGCGAGAAGAAACTCTCCCTCACCCTGACGAACAACCCCCGGGACGAGCTGACGATCACCGGTGAGTGGCCAGGCATGCCGGAACTCGGCGACGATGACCGCATCGCCTCCCAGGTCTCCCTCGACGCCTCGGGCCTCGAACGCACCCTGCACGTACTCGAGAGCATCGCTGCCGAAGGCAAGGAATGGATCACCCACGAGAACCGCCGAGAGCACGCCGGCCTGCGACGGCTCGTCGCAGCGATGGACGGATGACGGATGCGATGGTGCTCGACGCGGGGAGTAAGGATCAAGATGCACCGCGGTTCGGTTCGCGGTGATGGGGTGGCGAGCCGGACCATGCCCCGGTCCGGGTACGCGGCCGCGGTGCAGTACCTCGCCTCATTCGAGGTCTCCGATCATCCGTCGCACCGAGAGCAGACGGTCGCTGGCCAGTGGCGTCGTTCTCTTGCCGGCGTTGTTCCACCGCTCCACCGACCAGTTGCCCTTGTCCCTGCGTACGGTCACCTGTGCGTGGGGTCCGACCCCGTGCCATGCGGCGCCGCGCAACGACACCCCGAACTTTCCGCGCTCGAGCAGCTTGACCTTACGGATCTGCGCGCAGGCCGGGCAGCGGCGATCCGGTGACGCCGCGCAGCGGCCACACAGGTGGCCGTAGCACAGGGCACACGGCATCACCGGGTCGGGGCAGGCAGGGCAGGTGGCGGTCAGGCACGTGGCGCACACGGTCACCTGTGCCACCAGGTGCTGCCGTCGGCAAACGTGGGCCTGGTGCAACTGCTGGCCCGTCACCGCGTCGGGGAGGTACCCGACGGTCTCCCCCGCGGCGAGCTGATAGGCGACGGTCATGCCGGTGCCGTCGGCGAGGCGCCACTGTTCCTCGATGGCCAGACCGACGGTCAGGTCCACCTCGCTGACACGGTGCTGCGCTGCCCGCCGACGCAGCTGGGCCAGCAACGCCGCCGGCAGCACCCCCTCGGCGGTGGGCGCGGCGGGTGTCGTTCCGGGCAGGACCGCGGCTACCGCGGCGGCCGGGGACATGGCCGTACGGCGTGGCTGGCCGAACGACAGCCGGGTGATCTGCCTCGTCGCGCGTCGTGCCAGCGGGGTGGCGCCGAGCAGGACCGGGCCGCGTACGTCCCGCACGGAGGTGTGCGCGATGACTGTCGCCAGCGTGTGCTGGCCGAGCAGTTCCACGCCCAGCGCGGCGCGAAGCAGGTCCACCTCGGTGTCGTCGGTCAACGAGTACCAGGTGGGCTTGTCGTCGTCGTGGCGGACACCGAGCAGTCCGTGATGCCCGACGACGGCGATCACCGCCGCCCAGCCGTCGAGGCTGGCCGCGGCGAGCACCTCGGGCGTGGGGTTCCAGCCGTCGGACATCCACGCTGCGACGACGTCGGGAACCTGCCAGTCTGCCGTCTCCTCGTGGATCTGGGCGCCGAGGGCCCGACGGCGGACGAGTCCACGCGCGGTGACAGCGACCGTGAGGTCGGTGTGCTGGCGGCAGGCGACCGCGACCGCGGGGGCCGGGGACGCCGAGACGTCACCGGCGGCGCGGCGGATGAGCTGCCGCCGGGCGGCCGCCGCCGACGTGGGCACCGGGACGTTGTCGACGCCGAGGGCGTCGGCCAGGTCGGCGCGCAGGGTGGGGTCGAGTCCGCTGGAGTGGGGGGCGTCGGCCAGCGACGGTGCGTTCCCGGCCTGCCGGGTGCCGTCGCGCCGCACCAGCCACTGGAAGCTCTCGCCCGGCTGGTAGGTGAGGACCAGCCAGTCGGGTGGCACCGGCACCATCCGGCTGGGGGCGGTGTGCAGTGCGACGTCGCCGCTGCCGGCGACCCGTGCGGTGGCCAGCAGCAGCCGGAGGAGTTCGGGGTCGTCGGCGGTCGCGGTCTCCCACCGTTGCAGCCCGGACTCTGCGGTGACCGCGATCTCCAGGCGGTGGGCTCCTCGCAGCACCGCCACGGTGCCGCCGTCGTCCTGGCCGAGGAGAGCGGTCAGCCCATCGGCGTGCAGCGCTGCGGGAAGCTGGCCGATCTGCTCGTCGGTGGCCGGCGCCAGCGCCTGGCAGGTGCGGCAGGCAGGGCCCGGGCCGCAGGTCGGGCACACCTGCCGTCCGCACAGCTGGCAGGAGCGCAGCGGCAGGTGTCGGTCGCAGTCGCCGCAGGACCGGTCACCGCAGCGCTCACATCGGGTGGCGGTGACCGTCGACGGGTCGTGGGACCGGCAGACGCCGCACGCCGGCCGGTGGCACGAGGCGCAGTCGATGACGGCGCCGTCGGGTCCGCAGCAGGGCCCGTAGAGGCGGCGGCACACCGGGCAGGTGGCACCGTGCTGGTCGGCGAAGAGGTGGCCGCGGCTGTCGACGCAGACGGGTCCGTCGGCGACGCTGCCGTCGGTCAGCCGTGCCGCGAGTGCGGCGCCGGGCGCGATGAGCGTGTGCCCGGCGAGCAGCTGCGGATTCAGTGGGGCGGCCGGCGCGACGAGGTAGCGGCGGGTCGCGGAGCCGTACGGCGAGCGCCACCGCTCCTGCACTGTCACGTACTGCCCGATCGGCACGGGTGCCGTCGGTTCGGCCAAGCCGACCAGCACGTCGCGCAGCCGCGCGTCGTCCACCTGCGTGGCGGCGGCGAATTCGCTGCTGGCCGCCCCGGTCGTCTCGGCGACGGTTTCCGGTTCGCCGTGGCCTTCGTAGAGCAGCGTGCGGGACACGGCGACGCGGCGGGTGACCGTGGTGCCGTCGGCGGGGAGGCTGTAGCGCAGGTCCTCGGCCCGTGGGGCGGTCCATGGGTGGCGGACCACCGTGCGGGTGGGCGGGAGTCCGGCGGCGACGACGGTGCGGGCGAGTTGCTCTTCCGCGGCGAGGGTGGCGCCGGGGACTCCGGGAACGAACAGGCTGCTGCTGTGTGTGCCGTCGGTGAGCAGGCACACGAACGAGGCGTGGAACCCGTCGACTTCTACGCCGACCGGTCCCACGGTGGTGGCCGCCACCGGCCGGCAGGAGGGGCTGACCTCGTGGTGGCTCGGGGTCAGCGGCTGGCTGTCGGCGTCGGCCGGCAGCGGTGGCCGGTCTCCGTCGTGCCACAGCTCCCGGTAGTGGAACTGCCCGTCGGTGAGGTCGACGCGCTGGACCACGGCGTGCGGCACCGCGGCCACCGCCGGCGGCGCGGGGGCCGGGGTGCGGCGGCGCAGGTCGGCCAGGAGCGCGGAGAGCCCGCTGTCGCCTTCCCCGACGACGTCCGGCCCGGTCAGGTCGGGCAGCAGGTCGGTGATGGTGGCGTCGATGTCGGCGGCGGCGTGGTCCTGCCAGGTCCACCAGACCGACTGCTGTACGCGCGACCAGACGCTGCCGGCGCTGAGCACGTCGGGGGCTACCGGTGGTGTGGCGGCGACCAGGCCGGCGCCGGCGGGCAGGTGCAGTCGGGCGGCGAGGCCGCGCAGGCGGGCCCGGGCCGGGTCGCGGACGTCGGCGTCGGGCACCAGGGTGCGGCGGGTGGCATCGGCGGCGACGGCGACGGCGTGCCGGGCACCGACGAGCAGGTACGCCTCGCCGCCGAGGCGCCAGCCGTGCTCCCAGTCGGTGTCCAGTTCTGGGGCGCGATGGGGCCGGGCGCAGCCGGCGCAGAACGCGCCGCTGCGGCGGCAGGTGGCGCAGGCGTCACGGCCACAGCCGGCGCACGCCTGCACCGTCCGGCGGGGCCCACAGGCCCGACACCAGTCGGTGTCGCAGACCTGGCAGCCGGACAGGGCGCTGTGGTCGACGGCGTGGCCGTCTCCGCACAGGGCGAGGGTGTTCAGGGTGGTGCCGGTGGCTTCGCAGACGAGCCGATGGTCGGTGAGGTCTCCCGTCCAGGGGTAGCGGATCTCCCGGGTGACGCCGCTGGTGTGTTCCCAGCTTTCGACGACGATCAGGCGGTCGGAGCCGTGCATCTCCAGGGTCAGCAGTTCCGCGCGCAGCTCGGTGTCCACGGCCGCGGGGGCGGGCCGTCGGGCGGCCTCGATGGCGCGCTCCAGTTGCCGTTCCCGCTCCATCACCTGCAGGTAGGTGTCCATGTTTCGGCTTCGCTGCCAGGACTTCTGCGCCTCGCCGAGCTGCTTTTCGAGGTTCGCGACGAGGGCTTCCTGCGCTTCTGCGCGGCGGCGTTGCTCGGCCTGCCGGGCGTCGCGCAGGTGTTGGCGCAGGTGCACCGCTGCCTGTTGTTCCACGGCGTCGAGCACGGCCGCCTCGGCCAGCGTGGCGGGCATCGGCGCGCCGTCGGGCTGCGCGGATCGGCGTTGGCGCGGCGGCACGGGACGACCGACGTCGACGGTGACGAGCTGCTGGTTGCCGCTGGTGGCGCCTTCCTGCACCCGGTAGGTGGCCCGTGCCGACCAGCCGTCGTCGGGTTCCACGTGCCGCTTGACCAGCCGCAGGCCCGCGGTGTGGGCGACGACGGCGCGCTGGTGCAGGTGGGGCAGCACCGCGACGGTGCCGGCCAGGTCGCCTCGGTCGCGCAGCACTTCCAGCAACTCGTCGAACAGCTCGGAGCCGACGACGCACAGCTGCGTCTCTGGGTGGTGGTCCAGCGCGGTGTTGGTGAAGGCCAGGAACAGTTCCGTGCGGCCGCCGAACGCGGCGGCGAGCGGCGGGGGCAGCGCGGCGATGGTGAAGCCTTCGGCGGGATGGGTCAGGGTCGCGCCGGCCAGCTCCAGGAACTGCCGGACGAAGCGTTCCAGGTCCTTCTGGCGGCGGCGGGGCTGCTGTGCCTGCTGCGGCAGCAGTTCGCGGGCCTCGGGCTGCGCCGCTCGCTGGCGGCGTTCCTCCTTGCGTTGGGCGAGCCAGTCGCTGAGCCCGGCGTCGGCGCTCATCATGGCCATGGCGCGGCTGCGGGCCTGCTCCAGCTGCGCGCCAAGCTCATCGAGGCGGAGCTGCATGGTGGCGTCGCTCTTGGCATACAGGGCGTCGAGGACGCGCTGTTCCATGCTGGAGTCCTGGGTGCCCTCCAGCTCGCCGAGGACGGTGACGACCTGACCGAACAGCAGCTCGAACATGGCGAGCTTGTCGTGCAGCAGCCGGTAGACGGACTCGTCGAGGGTGTCGCGGGCGAACAGGTTGGCGATGTGCACGTCGCGGGTCTGGGTGAGCCGGTGCACCCGGCCGATGCGCTGCTCGACGCGCATCGGGTTCCACGGCAGGTCGTAGTTGAGCACGCAGTTGCTGACCTGAAGGTTCTGTCCCTCCGCGCCGGCGTCGGTGGAGACGAGGACCTGCGCGCGCCCGGATTTGAAGTCGGCGACGGAGGCGCTGCGGGCGGCGTGGCTCATCCCGCCGTGGAAGGGTGCCGCGCCGATGCCGTCGGCGTCGAGCAGCCGCAGGATGCCGCCGAGGGTGTCGGTGTGCTGGGTGAAGATCAGCACCCGTCCGTGTTCGTCGAGCCAGCGACGGACCACGTCCAGGGCGACCTGTTCGCGGGAGGTGTGTCGGATGTCTCCGGCGAGGTGGCCGATCTCGGTCAGGGTGTGCTTGAGTGCCCCGTCGAATTCGCGTTCGGCCATGCGCAGTGCGCTGCGGGACACGGCTTGCGGTGAGGCGGTCAGCCGCAGCGCGAGTTGCCGGCGGCGCATCGTGTCGGACGGGCCGGTCATCCGGTGCCGCAGGGTGTGCAGGAGCATGTCGTAGAGCTGCCGTTCCGGTGCGGTCAGCGCGACGGCGTGGTCCTGTGGCGGCATGCGGTGAACCCGGTCGACGCCGGCCTGCTGACGGGTGGTGCGCACGACCACGCTGCTGATGAGCTTGCGCAGTTCCGGGGCGTTGACTGGCTTACGCGGGTCGCGGCCGTCGACGAAGCGGCGGACGAAGTCCCGCTCGGAGTCGAAGGTACCGGGCCGCAGCAGTTCGACGAGGCGGTACAGCTCCAGCAGGTTGTTCTGCACTGGTGTGGCGGACAGGAACAGCACCCGCGGCGCCTCGGCGATGAGGTCGCCGATGATGCCGCGGGTCTTGCGGGCGCCCGCGCCCGAGAGCCGGTGTGCCTCGTCGACGATGACCAGATCGAACCGTTCGTCGAGGCGGTGGGCGTTGCGCAGCACCAGCTGCAGGGTCATGATCAGTCGGTCCTGGGCGAACGCCGTCGCGTCCTGGCCGCTGGCGACGACGGTGAAGTCCTCGTCGAACTTATCGTGCAGCTCGTCGCGCCATTGGTCCCGCAGCGGCGCCGGGCAGATGATGAGCACCCGCTGGGCGAGGCCGCGCAGCATCAACTCCTTGAGGATCAGGCCTGCCTCGACGGTCTTGCCGAGACCGACCTCGTCGGCGAGGATTCCCCGCCCGCCCATGCGGGTCAGCACGGTGCGCGCTGCCGCCTCCTGGTGCGGCATGTGCTCGATGTGCGCGGCGTCGATGGCCAGCAGCTCGTCGAACTGGTCCAGGGTGGCCAGCCGCTCCCCCACCAACCGCATGCGCAGCGCTTCGGCGGGGTCCCAGCCCCGCTGCCGCAGCGCGTCGGTCATGTGCGTGCGCGCGGTGTTGAGGAAGCCGATCTCGCCGCGCCAGGTGTATTCCTCGCGCTTGCGTAGCCGGTAGCGTCCGCCGGTGCTCGCCCGTCGCTGCCGAGCGGTGTCGGCGCGGGAGCCGGCGCCGCTGGCCACAGGCCCGGCGGGTGCCGTAGCGACCAGACCAGGCAGGCGGGCCGCCGAGGACAGTCGCGCCCCCGGCGCCAGCACGATCAGCCGGATCGCCTCGCCGCCGCGGCGCTCCAGCCGCAGCAGGCCACCGACGCGCCCGGTGTCCTGCAGATACTCGGTCAGCGCCTCCCCGACGAGCCGGCGGCGCCCGGCCACCCACGTCACCGGCAGCGACTCCTGCTCGACGACGAGCGTGAGGTCCACCGAGTGGTTGGCCAGCCCCAGGCGGGTGGCCTCCGCGGGTCCGAGGGACACCTCGCCGCCTTCGAGCAGCTCTGCGGTGATCGGCCGCTCCATACTCGACACGTCACCCACGTCGGCCTCCCAACCGCTCTCGCCCGCCATCAGTGATGGCCAAACTCGTGTAGGTCCTGCTGTCCCGCTGCACCCGCTGGCGCACCAGCAGGCCCGCGTCGAGCAGCTGATCGGTGGCTTGGTCCCAGCGCCGGTCCGCGCCGCGCACGTGCCGCAGCGCCCCGAACTGGGGGCACCGGCGTAGTCCGGCGCCGAGCGGCTGCCCGCCGGCGAGCATCTCCACGCCGAGCACGGCGGCTTTCAGTCCGACCTCGCCGTAGCGGCCGGTGCGCAGGCCTGATGCCCAACTGACCGCCTGCAGGACCGTCAGCTCGACGTTGACCAGCTGTTCCGGGTCGGGCACCGCCGATGCGGGAAGGTCTTGCCACGGGGAGGTTCCCCCGCACACGTCGCAGGTCTCGTGATCGGGGCCGCACGTGTACGGCGCGAACCCGAAGTAGTCCACGACGGTGGCGCGGCGGCACCGGCCGGCGGCGAGGTAGCCGATCATCGCGTCGAGCTGCCGGCGCTGCCAGATGTTCCACCGGCGGATCTCCCGCTGCAGCGCGGTGGTGTCCACCTCGTGGCTGCGCACCCGCACCCGCCGGTAGCGCTGCGAGGAGGAGAAGGTGACCAGCCGGTCCAGCGACCAGGCGACGAGGTCACGTTCCAACGCGTCGGGGTCGACGCCGTGGTCCTGCTCGAGCCGGTCGAAGTCGATCCGGCTGCCCACCTGCGGTCGAAGCTTGAGCAGCACGGACAGCTCCCGGAACCGGCGTCGTTGCGGCAGATCCTCCGGCTCGCTGTTGCCGACGTGCACGGTGCCGCGTGCCGAGCAGTCCGGCAGCTGCTCCACCACGCCGATGCGTTCCAGCCAGCCCAACAGCACGTTGAGCTCGTCCGGCTCGACCGCCACGGCCTCGGCCAGCTGCTCGGGGTCGAACACCACGTCGGCGCCGCGTCGCCGCTGCGTGTGCAACAGCTGCAGGGTCCGCCTGGCCTGCCCCACGCGCACGGCGTCGGTGGTGTCGGCGACCTGCGCCCGGCGGCGGGCGATGTCCGCGCCGCTGTAGAGCAGGACGCACTGGCCGGTCAGGTCCGCCGCGCGCGCCGCCCGACCCGCTTCCTGCGTGTAGGCGTCCAGCGACTCCGGCAGGTCGTAGTGCACTACCCACCCGATGTCGGGCTTGTTGACGCCCATGCCGAAAGCCTTGGTGGCGACGATGACCTGTGTGGTGCCGGCAAGGAAGTCATCCTGGACGGCTTCGCGTTGCTCCGGCACCATCCCCGCGTGGTAGTGCCGGGCCCGCACGCCCGCGCGGCGCAGCAACGCCGCGACCTCCTCGGTCATGGCCCGCCGGGAGGCGTAGACGATGCCCGGCGAGGCGCCCATCGCCGTGGCGATGCGCAGCAGCTCCCGGGCCCGCTCCCGCTCCCCACCGACCTGCGTCACCCGGAAGCGCAGGTTGGGACGGTCCGCCGGCCGGGACACCACCACCGGGTCGTTGAGTTCCAGGGTGCCGACGATGTCGTGGCGCACCGGTTCGGTGGCCGTGGCGGTCAGCGCCATCCGCGGCGCCCGGTCCAGGTGCGCCACCGCCCGGGACACCCGACGGAACTCCGGTCGGAAGTCGTGACCCCAGTCGCTGACGCAGTGCGCTTCGTCGACCACCAGCGCTGCGAGGTCCTGGCGTTCCAACGCCACCCGCAGAACCGGGTCGCGCACCAGCCGCTCAGGCGAGACGTACAGCAGCCGAACCATGCCCACGGCGAGGTCCCGCAGGATCTCGTTACGCACGGCGGCGGGGGTGCTACCGGTGATGCCCTGCACGCCGCGCAGGCCGCGGCGTCCACGCAGGTCGTCGACCTGGTCCTTGATCAACGCGACGAGCGGGCTGACCACCACGGTCGCGCGGTCCTCGCCGCGCAGCAACGCCGGCAGTTGAAAGCACAGCGACTTGCCGGTTCCGGTGGGCAGCACACCGACGGTGTCGGCACCGGCCAAATGGGCCAGCATCAGCTGCAGCTGCGCCTCTCGCAGCTCCTGCACGCCGAAGAGCACCCGTGCGGCCTCCCGCAGCTTCGGCTCCGGGTCCTCGCCGGGGACCAGGCGCAGCCGCTGCAGCGCGGCGTCGGCGTCGCTGCGGGCCAGCGACAGCGCGGCGGTCAGGTCCGGTTCCTCACCGGTGACGAACCGCAGGGCGTATCGCCACGCGTCGTCGCGGTCGCGCGCGTGGTGGATCTGCGGGCCGGGCAGCGTCGAGAGCAACAGCCGGTTGGCGGTGCCGGGCGACTGCATTCGACGGTCACAGATCAGCGCGACACCGCGGTCGGTCTCGCTGCGGATCAGTCGGCCGAAGCCTTGCGCGAGCAGCACCGCCGTCTTGGGCACCAGATAGTCCAGGAACGGGTCGCCACCTCGATCGGCCACGGCGCGAGCTCGGGCGCTGACCACGGCATCGTCCGGGTGCGGGTACGGGGGCTTTTCGATGATCAGGTAGCTGAGCGTCTCACCGGGGGCGTCGAAACCCTGCCAGTACGAGCGCAGCCCGTAGACCACGCTGCCGGGCTCGGCGCGGAACCGGTCGGAGATCTCCGCCCGTCCGGCCTCGCCCTGTACCAGCAGGTGCACGCCCCGCTCGGAGAGCGGTTCGGCGCGTTGGCGGATCAGGTCGGCGACGGCCTGCATCCGGCGGCGGGCGGCGAACAGGGTCATCGACCGTCCGCCGGTCAGCGACAGCAGACCGATCTGGTCACGGGCGAACTCCTCGACGAACTCCCGCTCCTGGCTCGGTACGGGCACGGGGAGATGGTTGGTCAGCACCACCGCCGACTGGGCCGAGTAGTCGAACGGGCTGGGCAGCTGCCGCCCGTCGAAGACTCCCGGCGCGGCGCTGCCGCGCTCCACGCGGATACCGAGGCGGGCGGCGAGGTAGTCGAAGCTGTCGCCGGTGGTGAGCGTCGCACTGGTCAGGGTGACGCTGCGGGCAGGACGCACGACACCGTCGGCGAATGCGGGACCGACGTCGACGGGGATGCATTCGAAGGTCCAGTCGCCGTGCCCGAGCGGCTCCGAGACGGCGTCGGTGGGCGCCGTCGCAGGCTCGCCTTCGGTGTCCGGTTCTGCCGAGAGTCGGTAGACCCACAGATGCTCATCGGGCAGGTCGCGCAGCCGGCCGAGCACGTCGTGGGCGTCGCGCACCGCGCGCACCAGGCCGGCCAGGCGGGTCAGCACGGCCTTGAGCAGGCCGCGCACCCCAGAAGCCGCGTCGAGCAGATGCTTCCTGCCCGCCGCCTCCGTCGCGGCCAGGTCCGCGGCCAGCTCCCGCAGGCCGCGGCCGGTGTGCCGCACTTCCTCGACGAGCAGCCGGTACTCCGGCCGCCCGATCACCACCCCGGTGCGGGGCACGGCGGACCGGGACGAGCCTCCGTATTCGTGCAGATAGCGCTGTACCGCCTCGGTCAGCTGGTCGCAGTCTTTGCGTAGCTGGCGGGCCGTCGCCGGCAGGTTGCGGTCGCGGCGCAGGTCCAGGCCGGCACCGGCGAGCCGGCGCAGGTACCGGTCGAGCCCGCTCTTGCCGTCGAGCCGCGCGGCCAGGGTGAGAAGGTGCCGCCGGCTGACGGTCTCGGTCCACGCGGCCGTCAGCGAGTCCTCCAGCTCGTGGGCCTCGTCGAACACCAGGTCGCCGCGGCCCTCGGCTAGGACGTCCCCGGGGCTGCGCAGTCCCTCCTGGACCAGCTTTGCCCATGTCGCGATCAGCGCGTGGTTGACCGCGACGACACCGGGCCGCTCCCGCATCCCGGCGAGCCGAGTGAACAGGGGGCACCGGGCAGCCCAGGCGCAGTCGTACCGTTCGCAGGACCCCGCGTCGGTGCGCAGGGTGTCCCGTGCGGCGCGGTAGCTGGCATTGGACCGCACGAGGTCCGCGTCGGCCACGTCGTCCCAGACGCCGGTCTCCCCCACGGCCAAAGCTCGCACGGCGACGGCCAGCGCGATCCAGTGACCGATGTCGGCTTCCTTGTCGGACGACTCCAACGCTGCGGCGATCTCGCGGGAGCAGAGGTAGTTCGACACCCCGAACAGCTGACGAAACGGCGCGTGGAACAGCCCTTCGTTCCGCAGGCGGGTCACGTCGCGGCGCAGCTGCTGCTGCAGCACCTTCGTCGCCGTAGCGACCACTACCGGCCGGTCGCGGCCCGCACGTCCGCCGGCCGGAGTGAGGTACGCCAGGGACTTACCCGTTCCAGTCGGCGCCTCGATGGCCAGCAGACCGCCGGCGTCGAGGACGTGCGCCACCGCCGCCGACATCTCCCGCTGCGCCGGCCGGGCGGCGTACCCCTGCTCGCCGAGCCGGCCGAACACGTCACGCACCGCGTCGACGGCCGTGGCCGGGGAGTCGCCGGCGGATGTCAGCAGCGGATCCGGGGCGCACACCAAGGCGTCGGCCACAGTCGGCGGCATGGAATCCTCAGGCAACAACAGGGCGATGTCCGAGCCGCCCGCGACGAGACAGGCACGGGCCAGCTGCCACGACGAGTCGGCGGGGTCGGCCCTGCCGTCCAGTGCCCACAGACAGGCCGCGATCGTCTGCGCCTGCTCGTGCTCGCCGCCACGGCGATACTCCACGCCGAGTGCGGCACACACCTCACCCAACGTCCCCGTGGGCCGGGTCGGCTCGTGCAGCAGCGCCAGTACTCGCAGGTCGATGCGGCGCGCAGGCAGGCACTCGACGACGTCGGCCGGCAACCGCGACCACGCGGTCAGGCCGAATCCCACGACGGCGCTCGCCGTGGCGGTGAACTGCCGCACCTCGTCGCGCTGCTCGGGGTCGAAGGCCCGGCAGGCGCCGTCGCGCATCCGCAGGGCAGCCAGGTGCACCGCGTCGTCGGCGGGCCGGTGAGGGACCACGACAACGACATCCGCCGACGTGATGCCCACGGGATGCACGACCTGGCGCCAGGCCAACCCCGAGGAGCCGGCAGCCGGCGGGGCCGCCGGCTGCTCGGGCTCGACGGGAACGGTCGGTGGAACACACAGGCGGCCCTGCTCGTCCAGGACGAACGCGGCAGGGAATCGGCACGGCAGGTTCGCCAGGCGAGCGGGGGACAGCACGATGCCACTGGCTCTCAGGACGTCGGCGACCTCGCCCGGCGTCATCGGCCCGCGCTGTGCGATCACCTCGCCGGCCACCGCGATGTTCGGCGGCAACGCCCGCGTTTCCACACCCACTCCCCCCGTACCTGCCCCTGATGCTGCGGCAGCGAAGGGTCAGCGCCACGGCGGGGCTGCCCGGCAAGCCCTGCCGCACATCACTCGCTCTCTCGTCGGCCTGCGCTAGTTGCGCTCCGACAGGCAGCGAGCCGACCCAACCTAGCCAGCCCGTCCGTCGACGAGGATCATCCGGACGGACGGTGTTGCGATCGGTAAGCCGGCGAATAGTGCGCCGTCCTTACCGGCGGCGTGGCGTGATGAACGCGCGAGGCATCGATGAGCAGCGTCGGAAACCGCTGGTCCGAGGTTCAACCGGGGCCAACTGCCGCCGCGGTCGGATGGACGACACCACCTTGCAGACGCCAAGTGCTGCCGCAGTCCTGGAATACCGTAGGCCCGTGAGGTGTCTGTCCTGCCGGTGCAGCAGACCCCAGCTTCTGCTTCAGGTCAGCCCTTGAGCTTCTTCGCGCTGGCATCGGTCCGGACACTGACCGCTCATCCTCCGGTGATGCTCGGGTCGATCCACCGCTCGCCTCGCCGTTGACGATCTTCTAGAACTCGATCAGCTCCGGGTCGATGGCCGCGATCAACTCGAGCGCAGCGAATGCAGGTCCGCCCGGGAGGGCAAGGTCGAAGTCGTGAGTGTTGGGCGAGGCGTTGCCGTCGTGCTGGCCGACGACAACACCGGGCAGCGCCGCCCGGACACACCCGGCCGCCCACAACTCCTCTGCACGGAGCCGACAGAAGCTTCTGCACTCGGCAATCCTGGCAGTCGCCAGCAGGCGCAGCGAACCTATTCTGCTGATCTGACGACTCGCGAACGGCTGTACGCCCGGTCACCGTCAAGGCCGATCCCGCCTGTGGCCCCAGGCCGGCGCGGCCGGCTGGGCCGCTACCAGCGACCGGGTGCGCATGCCTCCAAGGCCACGCCGTCCGGGCCCAATCGTGGCGAAGCTCAGCGCCCGGTTGCGGCACAGCCGCACCTCCTTGGGCCGCTAATCAGAGCGCGCACGGCAGGATGTCCCTTGAGGGAACGGTTCGATACATCCCCGTACCCGGACGGAACGGCATAACGAATCACTTTCGAATGCATCCCATGTCGGCCACTCCCCAGCGGTCGCGCCTTCACCGTTACCGGGTCCGTTACGGCGAACCGTCAAGGGCCTGCCCTGCCGCCCCACCGGCGCGCTGCTGAGGAAACACAGCCTGCCGAGCTTCCTAGCTTGCGGTGTCGTCGGCCGCGGTCCGCAGCCTTCCAGGCTCGCGGAGCCCGGCCCGGGAACCGCGCTTCCCCTGGCCCGCGAAGTGCCGCCGCGGCTCTGGTCGCCTACGGCGTCGACCCGAGCGGTGCCCCCGGCTGGCGGGTACTGCTGGACATCTACGAGCTGCGGGCGCAGGCGGCGCACATCCGGCGGTAGCCGGCTCCCGCCGCTCATGTCCGGGAAGCGCGCCTGCCGATTTCGTCGCTGCGTTTCCGGTGACCGTCCGGTGCGCTGGCCAGCCATCAGCGCACCGCCACGATGACAGCGCCGCCGGCCACGGCCGCATGTATTCACCGCAGATCGGTCAGCCAGTCGTCGTTGATCGTGGCGAGCAGCCGCGCGGAGACCGCTTCCTACGGAATCCGGACACCATCGATGATAAGCCTCGCCACCGTCTGCGCGGCTGTCGCGCCGACTGTGCGTCAGCGCCCAGGCCGGATGTCGACGTCGTCCGCCGACGTCACCGGGTCACCGTCCCGCCAGGTCGAGACATCCGCGACAGTCCTCCCGCTCGGACCAACTTCGTCGCTCCAGGTCGGCCGGCTCCAGGCGGGCGTGGTCGAGGTCGGTGCGCACCGCCATCCGGAACCGCCAGGTCACCTCAGCGAACTCGTGATAGGCGCGGTGGTACTCCTCGGATGAGAGGCTCGCGCCGGAGCGAATCGTGTTCCGCACCACGATCAACCCGTGGTAGGCCCTCTCCCCAGTCTTGACGATCTCTTTCGTGCCGGCAACGAGTAGGCGCTCCCGCGCAGCGAAGACATTCGCTTCGTGGACGACACGGTTGGCGGAACGGAGTCGGTGCGATGCGTCCTCGTCACCTTGAGCAACCGCGCGCAGCGCACTATGCGCCGAGTCGAGCGCTACGGCGAAGTCGAGACAATAGTCGACGCGCTCGCGCTCACGGTTGCGCCGACGCTCGGCCCGGTTGTGCTGCACCTCTGTGGTCACCGCGCTGGCGAGGGCAATTGCCCCTCCACAGATCGCCCCGACGATCGGCATCCATTCCACCTCTCCAGTCTTCACGGACGGTGCCTGGCCCGCCACGCGATCCTGTCTCCAATCTGGCTGGAGCCGGGAAACACCGATGTGTGGTTACCGAGATTCAATCTCCGCAGTCGCGGCACCGTTCGCGGTCCGACCAGTCCTGTCGGCCGAGGGCGTCGGGTGTGAACGGCGGCTGCCCCAGGTCGACCCGCAGGGCCATCCGGAAGGCCCACAGCGCCTCGGCGAACGGGTGGTACGCCTGGTGATAGGCCGCCTCCTCCAGGCGTGCCCCGGCCCGGATCACGTCCCGAACCGCGATGAGCCGCAGGAACGCTGCTTCGGCCGCAGTCACCAGTGGTGCGGCACCCAGCACCAGAAGCCGCTCACGGAGCGCGTACACCCGTGCGTCATGGAGCGCGTCGTTGGCTGGGCCGCGCCGTGCCAGGGGCGGCAGGTCGGTACGGGCCACGGCGCGTAGGCCGTTGTGCGCTTCATCGACAGCCAGCATGAAGGCGACGGCAGCCGCCGACGACAACGGCAGCACCGCCTGGCCACCTTGATCGTCGGGGTCGCGTTGAGACGCCGCCACATCGCGGCCACGTTGTCGAGGCCCCTCGATCGAGATGTCCTCCCGCGGGCCGCGTGGCTCCGATCGCTCGGAAGGGTACCGACCCTCCCGCTGCTCCCGCGCGAGTCGGGCCAAGACGCCGCCGGTGCCCAGCGCCTCGTCGCAACGTTCTGCCAACGGGACGTTGCCCGGCGCGCGGCCGGTCTCCACCTTGCTCAGATAGCCACGGCTGTAGTTCACCTTTCGAGCGAGCCCAGAAAGGGACAGCCCGGCGGTCGTCCGAAGCCGGCGGAGGCGCTCTCCGAACCGGTCCGCGGTGTCGGACGGTGACTCGCGTCCATCATTGCGCGGGACCGTCATGGCACAGCGTTGTCTCCGCAAGACACGTGGTAACTGTATCAAGGCCAACCTCACCGGGCGGTGGTCCGACGGCCGGGGACGGCTGCCGGACCACCGCCACGATCAGCACGCGGGCGTCGACACCTGGGCCGCGACCAGCGATGAGTGGATGTAGCCACCCGTCGGGGCAGCCACCCTGAACCAGCGATTGGAGGCGTAGTTGGAGTTCGGCGGGTAGACCCACTGGGAATCAGTCCAGCAGACCATCGTGACGGACGTACCGTTGCCGTAGTAACCGTTGGACGAGCACCCGGTGTTGGCGCAACCCCGGATGTTCGCGCCCCCGGAGTTCGAGCTGATGTACGGGCCGGCGGCGGACGCCGGCAGACTCGTGGCCGCCACAAGAGCCCCAGCCGCTCCGACGATCGCGGCCATCCGCCTCAGCGGGCGGCGAAGGGCAACCCTGGTTTCTGACATCATGCACTCTCCTCTGCACTTCCGGACTGGTGGACCAACCAGCCGACTGACATGAGCGTCAACCGCCCGCCCCCCTTTCCGGAACGTGTTTCCTGTTGCGTCCGCCAGCAGGAGACACCGCGGGCCTCGTCCCCGCCAAAACGTGACCCGCCGTCTCCGAGATGCGGCTTCAGACCGCGACGGACAAGGGCAGTCAGCTCTGGTTCCGGCCAGAACGCTGTGCCCGGATCGCAGATCCGAGCGCCGCGACCGTCGCCGACCAGGAAAAGCGGTCGAGCAGCCGTTCGCGAACGCGGTGGATCTCGGCGAATGCGGTGGGCAGATCGTCAAATACTCGCTGCACCGCCCGGGTCCACGCCCGGATGTCACGGTCGCGGTCGTCGGTGATGTCGACGATCAGGTTGTCCGCGGCGGCACCCAGTTGCTCCCGAAGCAGCTCCGCCACACCGCTGTGCGCGCTGACGAGAATCGGCGTACCCATCGCGAGCGCCTCCCACGCCGCCAACCCGAAGCCCTCGGCCCGTGACGGCATCAGGCACAACGCCGTGCGCCGAAGGTCCCGGCTCACCGCCATGCCGTCCTCCGAGAACGGGCGTACATCGACCCGGCCCCGGGCCAGGCCGGTGAGGCTGACGAGCGTGGCGCGCACCTGCTCGCACTGCTCGGCAGGGGCACCGCGCACGTACAGCAGCGGAGCCAAGCGGTCGGGCCGATCCGGCAGGGCGGCGACGGCGCCGCCCGCGATGTCGAGGCCCTTGAGTTCGATGTCGCCGGTACGACCGAGGACCATCGCGTTCGCCCGCACCGGAACCCGACGCTTCCGGTCGAGCGGATCCGGGTCGAGACCCGGGTCGAGGCGCAGCACGGGCCGACCACCGTAGCCGTCATCGAGGAGATGCGTCGCGTACCGGGTCAGACGGGGACCCACGCCAGCGACGACATCGGCCTGCCCCGCCAGATCCAGGGTGTACGCCTCGCGTGCCTCCACCCGCGCGGACGCCTTGCCGTTACCCTTGTAGGGTTCGATCTCGGCCGGGGCGGTGTGGATGATGTGGACCATCGTGGCAGTGCAGAACTTGCGGGCATAGAGCCAGCCGATGTGTCCGGTCACGTGGTCATGGCCGACGACGACGTCGGGTTGCCGGGCGACGACCTCGGCCACCGGGAGGTGCAGATCGGGCCCCGCGGGGGTGCGATCGGCCACCATCAGTCGGACACCGTGTCGCGCGGCGTCGGTGCGCTCGGCATCCGTGGCCTGTGCGACGAGGCAGAGCACCGTGTCGCCGCGACCGGCGGACGCGATGGCCAGCGTCCGGTTGAACACAGAGATGCCGCCTTTGGCAGGCGACCATTCGTCGCAGACGAACAACATGGTCAGCGGGGTCTCGGTCATGGCGGCAGCCGATCAGGACGATCGAATGAATTCAACGCCGATCGAATGAAGATCGTCTGGAGTTGCTGATGTCAGATGAGGCCAGGTGGCGGACCATGGCCACGGGGCTGGTGACCGTCCGGGACGTCATCCGCAGGGTCAACCGCGGTGACACTCGCTCAGCCGAGCGTGCGGCGCTTGCCAAGGTCGCCGAGAGTGCCGCCTTCGACGGGTTGGGTCCGTCCTCAAAGGACCGCGGACGCTGGATCGTCGCCCGCATCCGCAGCCGTCTGCTCGATCTGGAGCGCGGCGCGACCGGATCCGCTGCGGACCGGGCGGTCCGCTGCTGGGCCCGCTACATCGACGAGGGCCTGACCCCCATCGAGCTCTACCGCGCTCATCCTCACCTGATCCTGAACGACACCGCCACCGACAGCACGACCGCCCTCCGGCAACGCGTGCAGAGTCTCATGTGGGCCGGCGGCGCGCGTGGCGACAGGGACTCGTTCCCCGGCGTACTGATGCTCGTCGCCGAACTGCGTACCGCGCTCTCCACCGATCTGCCCGACGGACCCCGGATGGACGCCGCGACGTTCGGATACGAGTGGAGGCGCCTGTCGACCGCGGCACCGGCGGGCCGCGATCTGCTCCAGGTGCTGGCTCGGCTGGCCCCGGATCATCCGTTCCCGAAATCGTTGCTGCGTGGAGCGGGCGACTGCCTGCCCGGCCTGGCCGAGATCGCGTGCGCCTCCCCGACCGCGCTCCGCGAGACGTGTACCGCGTTGCGTACCCGGGGCTTACTGGACCTCGACGGTGACCACGTGTCAGTGCCCACAGTTGTCGCCGCCCACGTGGTCGGCCAGGTAACCCTCGAACAGGCGGCCCACTGGACCGCTGCCGTGCTGCGCTTTCTCACCCACGCACTGCGCCCCGACACCCACCACATCGACGCCTGGGCCGAGTGGGAGTTCGCCTACCCACATGTGCTGGCCGTCTGCGGTGAGGCGGAACGGCGCCAGACGCAGCTCAACGATGTCGCATACCTCCTCGACCGTGCCTCGGTGTACCTGCGCGAGGGCGTCGAGGACCCAGACGGGGCCACCACGATCGCGGAACGGGCCGCCACCGTCGCCCAGGCCGTGGAGGACCACGAACTGATGGGAGACACTCTGGGCAACCTCGCGCTGGCGCACCGGGCGGCCAATCGCACAGCGGACGCCGTCAGCACCTCCACGAGGTCCCTGGACCACGCCGCCGCGGCGTACGGCACCGACCATGAGACCTACGCCGAGAGCCTTACCGTGCACGCCAACATCCTCGCAGCAGCGGGAAGCAGCGCGGACGCCAGCCGGACCCATGAACAGGCGGTCGGGATTCTACGGACGTTGTACACGGCACGCCCCACGGACCACATTCGTGGGCTGCTAGTCGAGGCCCTCAACGATCACGCGAAGCACCTGCTTTCCACCGGTGCACCTGTCACCGCAGGTCGGGAACTGCTCAAGCAGGCGGACAGGCTGGTGCGACGGGGCGAGCACGGCTGGACGCAGATCACGTTGAACCTCGCGCGGGCATGCCGTACGGCCGGCGACCTCGCGGCGGCACGCGACTATCTCGAATCGCTGCGGGACTACTGTGACGGCACCCGGCTCGATCCGTCCACCACTCTCGTGTGCACTCTTGTGGACCTCGCCGAGGTGTACGACGAGTTGGGCGACAAACGCGCCGGCCCCACCCTCCGTCGCGCACATCGCGTCGACAACGCGCTGGCCGCCGCGTTAGATCGGCCGCTGCGCCATGGTCGTAGCAGCTGAGACGGCGAACCGTTGGCTGCCATCCGGGGCCCGTCCCTTGCCGGTTCGCCGCTCATGCCCCGGGCCCTGCAGCAGAGGGCTTGTGCAGCTCGGCGGTGGGCACCGCCGTGTCGGGGAGTGCCAGGGCTATCTCGTCGGCTGCCACCCCCTGATCGGGGCAAACTCAGCCGTGGCCGAGCTGGGCGAGCGCGTCCCCGTGCGCTTCGATGCCCGCCCGCTGGTCGGCCGGGCCGCCGGGTGCCGGTCCAGCCACGGGCCGAGGTAGCCGATCGGCCGGTGGACGGCATTCCCGGTCGTCCGCGCCGCACCGGCGTCCTGCCGCAACCTGTGGTGTCAGCTCACCAGCGGGGTCGTCGCCCACCCACACCTTGAACCAGTCGAGGGCGACCGCCAACACACGATCCGCCTCTCAGTCAGATGTTCGCTCTGGCCGTACGCCATGGCGCCATCCCCACCAACCCGCTCCGCGACACCGGGCGACTCCGCAAACCCGCCGCACCGTCGTCGTCCTCTCGCCCGAGCAACTCCAAGCCGTCCGCACGGCCATCCGGGAATGGCAGCGACCGATCCCTGGCAAGCCCGGGCCTCGGCACAGCGGCGACCTGGCCGACGTCGTCGACCTCATGCTCGCCACCGGCGCCCGTATCGGCGAGATCCTCGCCCTCCGCTGGGAGGACCTGGACCTCGCCGCCGAACGACCAACCCTGACGATCTGCGGAACGCTGGTCTTCATCAAGGGGCAAGGCTTCTTCCGACAACCCTGGACCAAGAGCGACGCCGGCTACCGCAGGGTCGTCCTCCCCCGGTTCGCGGTCGGCATGCTCATGGCCCGCAAACTCACCGCCGCGGACAACCCCCACGACGCGATCTTCGCCTCCCGACGAGGCACCTGGCTCTCACCCAACAACGTCCGCCGTCAGTGGCGCCAGGCCCGCACCGAAGCCGACCTCGACTGGGTCACCCCGCACACCTTCCGAAAGACCGTCGCCACCCTCATCAAGGAGGAGACCGACACCAGAAGCGCGGCGGCGCAACTCGGGCACTCCAGCGAGGAGATCACCGACACCTACTACATCGCCAAGCCGGTCCAAGCCCCAGACGTGTCCGGCATCCTCGAACGCCTCGGCAGCCACCCGAGCACCAAGGATCATCATCAGGATAAAACGATGCACACCGATGACAAACTTGGTTGCCGCACCACGTAAGCGGGGGGTTTTCGGGGGACGGTTCAAATCTTCATAGAAGAAAGTCAAAGCCCTGACCAGTGTTCCCGCTGGTCAGGGCTTTGACTTTGTCGGGACGGCCGGATTCGAACCGACGACCCCTTGACCCCCAGTCAAGTGCGCTACCAAACTGCGCCACGTCCCGATGCCCCCGCGTGAAGTTCCCCGCGGCAGCCGATACAGCTTAGCGCAAGATCTTCGCACGGCACGCACAGGCCCCTCCGCCTCGCGCGGCCCGCACCACTCCCCCTAGAGCATCCTAGGAAGGAGGCCGCCGGGTTGGGTTCGGCGGCCTCCGCCCGGATGACTCAGCCGTGGGCCTTGCCACGGCCGCCGGGGCCGAGCTTCTTCCGCGGCCGGACCGAGATGTCGATCGGGCTGCCCTCGAAGCCGAACTCCTCGCGCAGCTTGCGCTCCACGAACCGCTGGTAGCCGGCGTCCAGCGGACCGGTGGTGAACAGCACGAACCGCGGCGGCGCCACCCCGGCCTGGGTGGCGAACAGGATCCGCGGGGCGCGTCCGCCGCGTACCGGGTGCGGGGTGGCCTGGACCAGCGCGGTGAGCCACTGGTTGAGCTGCGCGGTGGGGATTCGGGTCTCCCAGCTCGCGAGCGCCTTGCGCAGCGCCGGAGCCAGCTTGTCGACGGCCCGGCCGGTCTGCGCGGACAGGTTCAGCCGGATCGCCCAGGGGATGCGCCGCAGCTCCCGGTCGATCTCCTTGTCCAGGTAGTAGCGGCGGTCGGCGTCCACCAGGTCCCACTTGTTGAACGCGATGACCAGGGCCCGGCCGGCCTCCACCACCATGGTGAGGATCCGCTGGTCCTGCTCGCTGATCACCTCGCTGGAGTCCAGCAGCACCACCGCCACCTCGGCCGCCTCGATCGCCGAGGCGGTACGCAGGCTGGCGTAGTATTCGGTGCCGCTGGCCCGTCCGACCCGCTTGCGCAGGCCGGCGGTGTCCACCAGCTGCCAGGTCTCGCCGCCGATCTCGACCAGGCTGTCCACCGGGTCGACAGTGGTGCCGGCGACCGAGTCGACCACCGCCCGGTCCTCGCCGGAGAAGCGGTTGAGCAGGCTGGACTTGCCGACGTTGGGGCGGCCGACCAGGGCCACCCGGCGCGGGCCGCGCGGGCGGTTCTCCACGATCTTCGGCGCCTCGGGAAGCGCGGCCATGATGGCGTCGAGCAGGTCGCCGGAGCCGCGGCCGTGCAGCGCCGACACCGGGAACGGCTCACCGAGACCGAGCGACCACAGTGACGTCGCCTCCATCTCGATGGTGGTGTTGTCGGCCTTGTTGGCCACCAGGATCACCGGTTTGGCGCTGCGACGCAGCATCTTCACCGCGGCCTCGTCCACGTCGGTCGAACCGACCATGGCGTCCACCACGAACAGCACCACGTCGGCGGTGACCACGGCCGTCTCGGCCTGGGCGGCGATGGCCGCGGCCCGGTCCCGGGCGTCGGGCTCCCAACCGCCGGTGTCCACCACGGTGAACGCCCGGCCGTTCCACTGCGCGTCGTAGGGCACCCGGTCCCGGGTGACGCCGGGAACGTCCTCGACGACCGCCTGGCGACGACCGATGAGGCGGTTGACGAGTGTGGACTTGCCCACGTTGGGGCGGCCGACCACGGCCACCACGGGCTGCGGACCGGTCGGCTCCTCGGCGTCGGCCTCCGGCTCGCGCAGCTCCACCCAACCACCGAAGTCGTCGTCGCTCACGCCGGGCCACCCTTCGTCGGAGCCGGCAACGCCAGCGGCGCCCACGGAACCCCGCTCACGCGACACCCCGCTCGGTGAGAAGGTCACGCAGGCGGGCGACGACCTCGTCGATGCCCAACTCGGTGGTGTCCAGCACCACGGCGTCCGGGGTCTGCTGCAACGGGTTGACCTTGCGGGTCGAGTCGAGCCGGTCTCGCCGCGCCAGGTCGGCGGCGGTCGCCGTGACGTCGGCCGCGTCCTCGGCGCTGCGCCGCCGGGCGCGGGCCGCCTCGGAGGCGGTCAGGTAGACCTTCAGGTCGGCGTCGGGGGCCACCACGGCGCCGATGTCGCGGCCTTCCACCACGATCCGGCCCGCCTCGGCGATCAGCCGCCGCTGCCGGTCGACGAGCAGCTCACGGATCGCGCCGACGGCGGCGACCGCGGAGACCGCGCCGGTCACCTCGGCGCCACGGATGTCGGTGGACACGTCGGTGCCGTCGACGGTCACCGCGTACCCCCGGGGGTCGGTGCCGATGCGCAGGTCGGCCTCGCCGGCGACCTTGGCCACCGACTCGGTGTCGGTCAGCTCCACCCCGGAGCGCAGGACCGCCCAGGTCAGCGCCCGGTACATGGCACCGGTGTCGAGGTAGCGGGCGTCGAGGCTCACCGCCAGCCGCCGCGACACGGTGGACTTCCCCGAACCGGACGGCCCGTCCACCGCGACCACGCAGCGCCCGGCCGGTACGTTTTCCTCCACCGTTGTCCTCCTCAGCCCGTACCTCGCGGGTCGCCGGTGTGTCCGGCGCCGTTGAGCGGATGTGTGTCGTCGTCAATCATGCCCGCGCCGCGCGGGCGTACCGCCGGGGGCGCGTGCGCGCCGGCCCGCGGACCGCGTCGAAGCCTACCGGGAGCCGTTCCCCGATCGTCTCCGGTCAGTCACCCACGGCCTTGAACAGGGCGGCGACCTCCGCGTTGGTCAGCCGCCGGGTGCGCCCGGCGCGCAGATCGCCCAGCCGGATCGGACCGATCGAGGTACGCACCAGACGGCTCACCGGGTGCCCCACCTCGTCGAACATCCGCCGGACGATGTGCTTGCGCCCTTCGTGCAGGGTGACCTCCACCTGGGCGGTCTTACCGAGTGTGTCCACCACCTTGAACGCCTCGGCCCGGACCGGCCCGTCCTCCAGCTCGACGCCGGCGGCCAGGCGCTTGCCGAGGTTGCGCGGGATCGGCCCGGAGACCTCGCACAGGTAGGTCTTCGGCACCCCGAAGGAGGGGTGCATGAGCCGGTGCGCGAGCGTCCCGTCGTTGGTGAGCAGCAGCAGGCCCTCGCTGTCCGCGTCGAGCCGCCCGACGTGGTAGACGCGCTGCTCGACCCGGTTGCCGAGGAAGTCGGACAGCGCGGCGCGTCCCTTTTCGTCCGCCATGGTGGAGACCACCCCGCGTGGCTTGTTCATGGCCAGGTAGACCAGCCGGGTGTCGACCTGGAGCCGCTCCCCGTCGACGTGGATGACGTCCTGGGCGGGGTCGGCCCGGTCGCCGAGCTGCGCGACCCGGCCGTTGACCGTGACCCGCCGCCGGAAGATCAGGTCCTCACAGGCGCGCCGCGAGCCCACCCCCGCGGCGGCGAGGACCTTCTGGAGGCGCTCGGCACCCTCGTACACGGGGGCGTCGGTCTTCGGGGCACGGTCATCGCGTGGCATCGGCAAGCTCTTCTACGTCGTCGGGAAGGAACGGGGCC
Source organism: Micromonospora sp. WMMD975 (assembly GCF_029581215.1). Lineage (NCBI taxonomy): Bacteria > Bacillati > Actinomycetota > Actinomycetes > Micromonosporales > Micromonosporaceae > Micromonospora > Micromonospora sp. WMMD975. The sequence continues at coordinate 1,530,749 of NZ_CP120739.1, read as the reverse complement.
AGGGGCGGCAGGTCGTCCACCGAGTTGAGCCCCAGCTTCTCCAGGAACATGATGGTGGTCCGGTAGAGGAAGGCGCCGCTGTCCGCCTCGGTGCCGCACTCCTCGACCAGGCCGCGACCCACCAGGGTACGGAGCACCCCGTCGCAGTTGACACCCCGGATGGCCGAGATGCGCGAACGGGTCACCGGCTGCCGGTAGGCGACCACGGCGAGGGTCTCCAGCGCGGCCTGGGTCAGCCGGACCGACTGCCCGTCGAGCACGAACCGCTCGACGTAGGTGGCGTATTCCGGCCGGGTGTAGAGACGCCAGCCACCCGCGGCCCGGCGCAGCTCGAAGCCGTGCCCGGCGGCGGTGTAGCCGGCGGCGATGTCGTCGAGCATCGCGCCCACCCGTTCCGGGGCCTGCTCCAGCACCTCCGCCAGGACCAGTTCGCTGACCGGCTGGTCCACCACCAGCAGGATCGCTTCCAGGGCTCCGCGCAGCTCCGCGTCGTCCAACACCGGCGCGGGCGCGGGTTCCGGCGCCGCCCGCCGCCGACCCCGCTTCGGAGGTACGCCGGAAGCGCCCCCCGCCCCACCGCCCGCCCCGTCAACGCCCGCCCCACCGCCGCTCGGCGCACCGCCGCCCTCGTCGTCGCCGACCGACGTCTCCCCCGAGATCTTGGTACGGTCCGTCCCCTGGAGGGGCGGAACCGTACCAGGATCTCCACTCGCCTCGTCCACAGACGCGATCTTGGAAGGAAACGGCCCCGCTGGGGGCCCATGGCTTCCAAGATCTGCCGCGGGGTGGAGATCCTGGGGCTCGGGACGGTCGGATTGTGGCGGGTCCTCGTCGGCGGGGGCGGGGGTTGCCGGGGTGGGGCGTTCCCACGGGGGGATCCAGGCGGCGGCCTGGTCCGCCAGCGAGTCGCGGCGTTCCTCGTCGCTCATCAGATCACTCCTGCGTCGGTGCGGTCGTGTCCGCCGCTTCGCGGCGCGAGTCAGCGTCCGCGTCAACGGCGCCTGCGGGCGTGGTGGTCGGGTCCGGGGTGCCGGCGTACTCGTCGACGGTCAGCTCGGCGTCGCCGTCGGCCGGGCCGGTCCAGCGGACCGTCAGCTCCTCCAACGCTTGTTCCTGCACGAACGCGACGAGCCCCTGCCGGTACAGCTCCAGCAGCGCCAGGAACCGGGCCACCACCTCGAGCGTCATCTCGCAGTCGACGCAGAGCTGCGAGAAGGTGGCGACCCCGGCGCGACGCAGCCGGTCGGCGATGACGCCGGCGTGCTCCCGGACGCTGACCCGGACCATGTGCACGTGCGCGATGGACACCTCCGGCACCGGTTTCGGACTCATCGCCTTCAACGCGAGCTTGAGCAGCCGCTGCGGGCCGATGCCGAGCACCAGGTCGGGCAGCGCCTCGGCGTACCGGGGTTCGAGGGTGACCGCGCGCGGGTAACGCCGACCGCCGACCGCCTCGAGTTCGGCGATGTGCGCCGCCGCCTCCTTGTACGCCTTGTACTGCAGCAGCCGGGCGAAGAGCAGGTCCCGCGCCTCCAGCAGCGCCAGGTCCGCCTCGTCCTCGACGTCGGCAGAGGGCAGCAGCCGGGCCGCCTTGAGGTCGAGCAGGGTGGCGGCGACCAGCAGGAACTCGCTTGTCTCGTCCAGGTCCCACTGGTCGCCCATGGCCCGCAGGTAGGCGATGAACTCGTCGGTGACCCGGTGCAGGGCGACCTCGGTGACGTCCAGCTTGTGCTTGCTGATCAGCTGGAGCAGCAGGTCGAAGGGGCCGGTGAAGTTGTCCAGCCGGACGGTGAAACCGCTTGTCTCCTCCACCGGAGCCGGGTCGACCGTGAGCACCTCGGCAGCGGCCGGCCCAACGGCGACGGGGTCGCCGTGCGGCGGGTCGAAGGGCGGTGCGGTCACCGGGAAACCGTAGTCGACGCGGCGGGCGGCTGGCGTGGGCCCTACCGGTCCGACTGGGCGGCGATCACCTCTCGGGCGAGCTGCCGGTAGTTGCGCGCGCCGGAGGACGCCGGGTCGAGCGTGGTGATGGGCGCGCCGGCGACGGTCGACTCGGGGAACTTCACGGTCTTGGTGATGACGGTCTGGTAGACCTTGTCGCCGAACGCCTCGACCACGCGCTGGAGCACCTGACGGCAGTGGGTGGTGCGGCTGTCGTACATGGTGGCGAGGATGCCTTCGAGCTCCAGGTCGAAGTTGAGCCGCTCGCGCACCTTGTCGATGGTGTCCAGCAGCAGCGCCACGCCGCGCAGGCTGAAGAACTCGCACTCCAGCGGGATGAGCACACCGTGGGCGACGGTCAGCGCGTTGATCGCCAGCAGGCCGAGCGAGGGCTGGCAGTCGATCAGGATGAAGTCGTATTCCTTGCGGATGGTGCGCAACACCCGGGCCAGGGCCATCTCCCGGGCGACCTCGTTGACGAGCTGGATCTCGGCGGCGGAGAGGTCGATGTTGGCCGGCAGCAGGTGCAGCCCGGCCACGTCGGTCTTGATCAGGACGTCCTCGGCGGTGACGTCGTCCTGCATGAGCAGGTTGTAGACCGACAGGTCGAGGTTGTGCGGGTTGACGCCCAGGCCGACGGAGAGGGCGCCCTGCGGGTCGAAGTCGACGAGGAGCACCTTGCGGCCGTATTCGGCGAGCGCGGCGCCCAGGTTGATGGTGGTCGTGGTCTTGCCGACGCCACCCTTCTGGTTGGCCATCGCGATGATCCGCGCCGGGCCGTGCCGGTCGGTCGGCATCGGCTCGGGGATCGGCTTGCGCATCGTGTACGCGGCCGGGTCGGCGGGGCCGAGGTCGGCGCCGAGCGTCGCCTGCTGTTCACGGAGCTCCGACGTCCAGGTCTCGGCACGGTCACCGTTTCCTGCCATGTCCTCGTTGCCCCCTCCCGACGACCACCCGGCGTCGGAGCCGTCCGACGTCCCTCGCGGCGCCGCTGCGCACCTCCGGTCCGTCGCACCTGGAGGCCCGCGCCGATGCCGACTGTACGCCACCGGCCAGCAGCAGGTTCGGTAGCGGGTCGGCGTGTCGGCGGCCCGTCGGTGGCTCGGTCCGCGACCGGCCGGGTCGGCGCCCCGGACCACTCATTCCAGCGCGCGGGGGTGGGCGGTGGCGTACACCTCGCGCAGCCGTTCCACCGTGACCAACGTGTAGACCTGGGTGGTGGTCACCGACGCGTGGCCGAGCAGTTCCTGCACGACGCGCACGTCCGCGCCACCGTCGAGCAGGTGGGTGGCGTAGGAGTGGCGCAGGGTGTGCGGAGAGACCGCGTCGGGCCCGTCGACCGGCAGGCCGGCGCGGGCGGCGGCGGCGCGCAGCACGCCCCAGGCGCCCTGCCGGGTGAGCGGCCCGCCGCGGGCGTTGACGAACAGCGCCGGGGTGCCCCGGCCGGCGGCGACGAGCGCCGGGCGGCCCCGGACCAGCCAGGCGCGCGTCGCGTCGGCGGCGTACCCGCCGACCGGGACGAGGCGGGCCTTGCCGCCCTTGCCGCGCAGCAGCACGACGCCGGCGTCCAGGTCGACGTCGTCGACGGCCGCGCCGACCGCCTCGGAGATGCGCGCGCCGGTGCCGTACAGGAACTCCAGCAGCGCCCGGTCGCGCAGCGCGCGGGGCGCCGCGTCGCCGGTGGCCCCGGCCGGTCCGGCGGTTTCCAGCAGCCGCCGGACGTCGTCGACGGGCAGCGCCCGGGGCAGCCGCCGCGGTGGCGTGGGCGGGCGCACGTCGCGGCCGGGGTCGGCGCCGGTCAGTCCCTCGCGCAGCGCGAAGCGGTGCAGGCCGCGTACCGCGCTGGCGGCCCTCGCGGTGGAGGAGACGGCGAGTGGCGGGTGGTCGTCGTCGCCGGCGCGCAGCCGGGCCAGGTGGGCCTCGACCTCGCGGGTGCCGGCGGCGGCCAGGTCGGTCACCCCGGCGGCGGCCAGGGTGGTCAGGTAGCGGTCCAGGTCCCGGCGGTACGACGCGAGCGTGTTCCCGGACAGTCCACGCTCGACGGTGAGGTGGTCCAGGTAGCCGCGGACCGCGCGACGCAGGGCCGGCGCGGCTTGCGCGCCGGCCCGGTCCGTCGCGGGTCCGGTCAGCTCGGCACCTCGCTCAGCTCAGCACCTCGGCCAGCGGCAGCACGTCCATGCCGTGCGCCTCGGCGACCGGGCCGTAGACCACCCGGCCGTCGTGGGTGTTCAAGCCCAGCGCGAGCGCCGGGTCGGCGCGCAGCGCGGCCCGCCAGCCCTGGTTGGCCAGTTCGAGGGCGTACGGCAGGGTGACGTTCGTGAGCGCGTAGGTGCTGGTGTTCGGCACCGCGCCGGGCATGTTCGCCACGCAGTAGAAGATCGAGTCGTGCACCTTGTAGACCGGTTCGTCGTGCGTGGTGGGGCGCGAGTCCTCGAAGCAGCCGCCCTGGTCGATGGCGATGTCGACGAGCACGCTGCCCGGCTTCATCCGGGACACCAGTTCGTTGGAGATCAGCTTCGGGGCCTTCGCGCCGGGCACCAGCACCGCGCCGATGACCAGGTCCGCGTCGAGCACGGCCCGTTCGATCTCGTACGCGTTGGAGGCGACGGTCTGGAGGTGGCCGCGGTAGATCGCGTCGGCGGAGCGCAGCCGGGCCACGTTCTTGTCCAGCAGCAGCACCTCGGACTGCAGGCCCAGGGCGATGGCGGCGGCGTTCAGGCCGGACACGCCGGCGCCGATGACCACGGTCTTGGCCGCGTACACGCCGGAGACGCCGCCGGGCAGCACACCCCGGCCGCCGCCGGTGCGCATCATGTGGAACGCGCCGACCTGCGGGGCGAGCCGGCCGGCCACCTCGGACATCGGGGCGAGCAGCGGCAGCGACCGGTCGGGCAGCTCGACCGTCTCGTACGCGATGCCGGTGACCTTCCTGTCGACGAGCGCGTCGGTGCACTCGCGGGAGGCGGCGAGGTGCAGGTAGGTGAAGAGCACCTGCCCCGCGCGCATCCGGTGGTGCTCCTCGGCGATCGGCTCCTTGACCTTGAGGACCAGCTCGGCGGTGTCCCAGACCTCGTCGGCGGTGGCCAGGATCTTCGCGCCGGCGGCGGCGAACTCGTCGTCGGTGATGCTGGAGCCGACCCCGGCGCCCGCCTCGACACAGACCTCGTGGCCGTGGCGGGTGAACTCGTGGACGCCCGCCGGTGTGATCGCCACCCGGTACTCGTGGTTCTTGACCTCGCGGGGGATTCCGACCTTCACGATGCAGACACCTTCCTCGGGGGCGGCTCACCCCGGCAGCGCGGCGCCCCGACGGCTCCGTTGCCGACGCGGTCCACCGGTCCCGCCGGCGGCAGTCTAGGCGCGCGGGCCGCCCGGGAACGCCGACACTGTGACATCCGGTGCCCGGTGGTGCTGACGGTGTGTCAGGCATGGACCGGGCTGGGCGGTGGAGCGGCCCTCAGCCGACAGGACAGACTTCGGTGGACATCTTCCCACCGGGTGGGCGGCGAGGCGGACAGGACGACAGTGGATCACTATGGTGTCCGCTCATGACCACTCCTTACCAGCAGTACCCGCAGTACCCGCAGGGCGTCTCGGACAAGAGCAAGGTTGTCGCGGGCATCCTCCAGATCCTGCTCGGCGGCTTCGGTATCGGCCGGTTCTACATGGGCGACACCAAGACCGGCGTGATCCAGCTCGTCGTCACGCTCGTGACCTGTGGCTTCGGCGCGATCTGGGGCCTCGTCGACGGCATCCTGATCCTGGTCAACGGCGGCGTCGACGGACAGGGCCGCCCGCTGCGCGACTGAGCGGCGGTCACGGAGAGGGGCCGCGCGGCACACGCCGCGCGGCCCCTTCGTCGTCGGTTCCCGATCAGCGGGGCAGCGGCGCCTCGGGCCGGCGCAGCTCGGCGAAGCCGGTTTCCCGGGCCCGGGCGGCGGCGAGCAGCCCGGCCACGCAGGAGGCGTTGGTGATCTCACCGGCCAGGACCATCCGGACCGCCTCGTCCAGGTCGACCCGGACGACCTGGAGGTCGGCTTCCTCCTCGTGCCGGTCGTGCCGCTGCCCGGCCGGCACGTCGGCGAGGTCGCGGGCCAGGAAGACCCGGACCACCTCGTCGGTGAAGCCGGGCGAGCTGTGCAGGTCGACGAGCACGTCGACGCGGCCCGCGGTCAGGTCGGCCTCCTCGGCCAACTCCCGCGCCGCCGCGGCGGCCAGGTCCTCCCCGCGCACGTCCATCAGCCCGGCCGGCAACTCCCACAGGTGCCGGCCGACCGGGTGCCGGTACTGCCGGATCAGCACCACCTGACCGGCGTCGTCGAGCGCCACCACGGCCACCGCGCCGACGTGCCGCACGTAGTCGCGGGCCGCGGTGCCGCCGCCGGGCATGGTCACGTCGTCGCTGACCACGGAGAAGATCCGGCCGGACCACACGTCGCGGCGCGCGGTCACCTCGTACCGGTGCGCCACGCCGCTCACTTCGCGGTCGCCTTCGCCGCGCGGCCGGGCTTGCTCGCGGCGGCCTCCGCCGCGCCGTCCAGGTCCACCGGGAGCTGGTCGGCCTCGGAGTACGCGACCGCGGCGGCCACGAACGCCGCGAACAGCGGGTGCGGGCGGGTCGGGCGGCTCTTCAGCTCCGGGTGCGCCTGGGTGGCCACGAAGAACGGGTGCAGGTTGCGGTCCAGCTCGACGAACTCGACGAGCCGGCCGTCCGGCGAGGTGCCGGAGACGATCAGGCCGGCCTTGGTGAGCTGGTCGCGGTAGGCGTTGTTCACCTCGTACCGGTGCCGGTGCCGCTCGCTGACCTCGGTGCTGCCGTACGCCTGCGCGACGATCGAGCCTTCGGCCAGCGTGGCCGGGTACGCGCCGAGCCGCATGGTGCCGCCCAGGTCGCCGCGCCCGGCCACGATGTCCTCCTGGTCGGCCATGGTGGCGATGACCGGGTGCACGGCCTCCTCGTCGAACTCCAGCGAGTTGGCCCCGTCGAGGCCGGCCAGGTCGCGGGCCACCTCGATGGTCATGCACTGGAGGCCGAGGCAGAGTCCGAGCAGCGGGATGCCGTTCTCCCGGGCGTACCGGGCGGTGCCCACCTTGCCCTCGATGCCGCGCACCCCGAACCCGCCGGGGATCACGATGCCGTCGACGCCGGCCAGGGCGGCGGCCGCGCCGGCCGGGGTGACGCAGTCGTCGCTCGGCACCCACCGCAGCTGCACCCGCGCCCGGTGGCCGAACCCGGCCGCCCGGATCGCCTCGCTCACCGACAGGTAGGCGTCGGGCAGGTCGACGTACTTGCCGACCAGGGCGACGGTGACGGTGTGGCGCGGCTGGTGCACCCGCTCCAGCAGGTCGTCCCAGCTGGTCCAGTCGACGTCGCGGAAGGACAGGCCGAGCCGGCGCACCACGTACGCGTCCAGGCCCTCGCGGTGCAGCACCTTCGGGATGTCGTAGATGCTCGGCGCGTCCGGGGCGGCGGTGACCGCCTCCCGGTCGACGTCGCAGTAGAGCGACAGCTTCTCCTTGACCTTGTCCGGGATCTCCCGGTCGCAGCGCAGCACCAGCGCGTCGGGCTGGATGCCGATGCTGCGCAGCTGCGCCACCGAGTGCTGGGTCGGTTTGGTCTTCAGCTCGCCGGAGGGCGCCAGGTAGGGCACCAGCGACACGTGCAGGTAGAAGCAGTTGTCCCGGCCCAGGTCGTGGCGGATCTGGCGGATCGACTCCAGGAACGGCAGCGACTCGATGTCGCCGACGGTGCCACCGACCTCGGTGATCACCACGTCGGGCACCTGGCCGTCGGCGTCGGGGTCGGCCATGCCGAGGATCCGGGCCTTGATCTCGTTGGTGATGTGCGGGATGACCTGGACGGTGTCCCCCAGGTATTCGCCGCGCCGCTCCTTGGCGATCACCGCCGAGTAGATCTGCCCGGTGGTGACGTTGGCCTTGCCGGAGAGGTCACGGTCGAGGAACCGCTCGTAGTGGCCGACGTCGAGGTCGGTCTCGGCCCCGTCCTCGGTGATGAAGACCTCACCGTGCTGGAACGGGTTCATCGTGCCGGGATCGACGTTCAGGTAGGGGTCGAGCTTCTGCATCACCACGCGCAGCCCGCGCGCGCTCAGCAGGTTGCCGAGGCTGGAGGCGGTGAGGCCCTTGCCCAGCGAGGAGGCGACCCCCCCGGTGACGAAAATGTGCCTGGTCGTCCGTGCTGAAGGGGCCAAGGCCTGCTCCCGTGTCGTCCGTAGCGGTCGTGCGAACCGCCGTGCCGATCAGCCAAGTGATCACGCGATCCACGGGACTCCACGGTAACACCTTTCGGACCGTGAGCCGGCGTCGCACCCGCTGTCGGCGCACGTGGGGCCCCCTCCGCCCGCGCCGCGGGGCCGCCGGACGGGTCCGCGCCACCGGGACCGGAGCCGTCCGGCGGCGCGGCGCCTCCCTCTCCCCCGGGCGGTCCGCTGTCGGGGAGGGTGCGGTCGGTGGAGTGGTCGAGCACCCGCAGCGCGGCCAGGGCCGCCATCGGCACCACGAGCGCGCCCGCCGCCCCGGCCACGTCCAGCGCCGAACCGCCCAGCACGCCGCCCAGCCCGGCGGCGACCCCGGTGCCGGCCATCGCCGCCCGGATCGCCGGGTAGATGCCGAACAGCCGCAACAGCCCACCCCACGGCTGGAGCAGGGCCAGCCAGACCAGCGCGGCCCCGGCCACGGCCAGCACGGTGAGCGGGCTGTTCACGAACGTCTCGAAGTTGGCGGTGCTGGACCGGTGCACGGTGAGCCCGCCGGTGCCGTCGCCGAGCGCGGCCAGGAACCGGCCGAGGCTTCCCCGCTCGGCCGCCGGCCGACCCAGGTCCACCAGGGCGAAGCCGATGGTGACCGCCAGCCCGGCCATGGTGGCCCAGGCGAGCCGGCTGACGGTCAACCAGCCGCCGGTGCAGATCGCCGCCGCCACGCTCACGCCGGCGGTGAGCGCGATCGCGCCGATCGAGTCGGCACCCAGGTACGGGCTGCCCACGATCACCACGGCGGTGCCGCCCACCGTCACCATGACGGTCGGCCGCCAGCCCCGGCGTACCCGCTGGGCCAGCCAGCCGCCGGTCAGCAGCGAGCCGGCGATGAACACGCCCAGCCCCACGGTGCCCAGGCCGGCGTACCGCCCGCCCTCGAGCGCGGAGTAACCGACCACGCCGTTGAGTTGCAGCCGGGAACCGGTGAGCACGTCCACGCCGACCACCAGGGTGGCCAGCCCGGCGACCGCGCCGAGCGGCCCGAGCGTGCGGTCGTGCCCGGGAGCGAACCGGACCGCGGCCGTGCCACCGACGACGAGCAGGACGGTCACCGAGGCGAACCACCAGCCGGCGTGCTGCCCGCGCCACCAGGGCACGGCGTCGGCGAGCAGCGCCGCCGGCACGGCCAGCGCGGCGGCGACCAGCAGCAGCTCCACCACCGCCACCACCCGCCGGGACACCGGCGCGGGCCCGTGCGGTCCGGCGAGCCGGCGGGCCCGGCGCAGCAGCGGCAGCACCGCCACCGCGAGCGCCATCTGGGCGGCGGCCAGCAGCGTGAAGAACCAGCCGGCGACGGTGCGTTGGGCGGCGGCCTCCCGATCGGCGTCGGCCGGCGCGCCGATCGCGGTCCGCAGGTCGTCCGGCCGGTCGTCGACGGTCACCGCGGGCCGGCCGAGGAAGAGCCGCTCCGGCATCGGCCGGCCGAGCGCGGCGAGCGCGGTCGGCGCCAGGTCGACAAGTTGCAGGTAGCCGGCCCGGGCGGTGCTCGGCGAGGTCAGCCAACCACCGTCCCAGCCGGGGCCGTCCGCGACCGCGACGTGCAGGCGCGCCGGCGAGTCGGTGTCGGAGACACCGGCGACGAGCACCAGCGAGTGCGGCGGCCGGGCGGCCAGCACCCGGGCGAGCCGGGCGTCGGCCTGGCGCGCCTGCGCGGCCCGCACGGCCGGGTCGTCGTCGTCGACGGTGCCCACGTCGACGATGCTCAGCACGCAGGAGCCGAGCAGCGCCGCGGGGTCGTCGGGCAGCGCCGCCTCGTACCTGTCGACCCGGCCGAACGGGCGGGCGGCGGCCACCGCGGCGCCCGGGCCGACCGCCACCGAGCAGCGCACCGACTCGGCCAGCGCACCGGGCGTGGCGCCCCAGGCCAGCTTGTTCTGGTTGTGCGCGACGACGGCCGGCTGGTCGGGCAGGTTGGCGCCGATCCCGTCGGGTCGCTCGACGGTCACCGGGCCCGCCGGGCAGCCACCGCCGGGGCGGGTGCCGTGCCAGGCGGCGAAGTTCCCGGCGCCGAGGGTCAACCAGCCGTCGACCGGGCAGGTCGGGCGGTGCGCGGAGCGCACCGAGAGGGAACCGATCGCGCCCCGCTCGGCCATCCGCCACAACGTCGGGGTGTTCTCCGGGTCCACGTCGTCCCACCGCAGGCCGGCGGCGCCGACCAGGACCACGTAGTCGGCGCTGCGCCGGGCGTCGCCGTCGTCCGGGCGGGCGGCCAGCGCGGTGATGCCCAGCGCCACCACCACCAGGGTCAGCAGCACCGGAGCCAATCTGCGCAGCATCAGCGGTTCCCCGCTGAGTGCTGCGGCGTCAGCTCGGCGTACAGGTCGGCGAGGGCGGCCACGGTGTCCGCCTCGGTGGGCCAGCTCGCGGCCCGCTCCGCGCCCCGGCGGCCCAGCTCGGCGCGGCGGGCGTCGTCGTCGAGCAGCCCGCGCACCGCCGCGTCCACGGCGTCCACGTCGCCCGCCGGGACCAGCACCGCGGCGTCGCCGACCAGCTCCGGCAGGCCGCCGACCGCGGTCGCGACCAGGGGTACGCCGGCGCGCAACGCCTCCTGCGCGAAGAGCTGGCGGGCCTCCCAGTCGCTGGTGACCACCGCCAGGTCCGCGCCGGCCAGCAGGTCCGCCACGTCGGTACGGTGCCCGAGCAGGGTCACCGGCGCGCGGGCGGCCGAGATCCGCGCGGCGAGCGGCAGGTAGGCGGGCCCGCTGCCGGCGATCACCACCACCGGCGCGGGTGTCCGGGTACGCCAGCGGGCGGCGGCGTCGATCAGCACGTCGTACCGCTTCTGCGGGTGCAGCCGGCCCACCGACAGGATCAGCGGGCGGTCGCCGGTGACGTCGAACTCGGCCCGCACCGCGGCGCGTCGGCGATGCGGCGCGGGCAGCGTCGGCGCGGCGACCGGCGCCGACCGGGCGTCGGCGGCACCAAGCGCGGCGGCCCGCTCGACCAGGTCGGCGGAGGCGCCCAGGGCGACCCGGGCGGACCGGGCGACGACGCGTTCGACGAGCCGGGACAGCGTGCCGCGCAGCCCGCCGGCGAGGACGGCGTTGTGCCAGGTGACCACCAGCGGGACGGTCGGGCGGGCGAGCGCGGCGACCAGGCCGGCGCGCAGCCCGTGCGCGTGCACCACGTCGACGGGCGTCTCCGCCAGCGCCCGGCGCAGCGCGGTGACCGCGCGGGCGTCGGCGGGGGTGGGGTTGGCGGGGATCTCCACCGGCGTGAACCGGGCGCCGGCCCCGGTGAAGTCGAACTGGTCCTGGACCGCGGTCGGACCGCACACCAGCACGGACCCACCGGCCTCGGTGAGCCCGCGGGCGACGGAGCGGACGTGCTGACCCACTCCGCCGGTGCTGGAGGCGAGCACCAGGGCGACCGAACCGGGCCAGCGCGGTGCCGGCGAGGCGTCCGTCATGAGGAAACGATCTCCTTTCCGTCGCCCCGCTCGCCGGGGTGCTGGTCCGCCGGTGGGCCGTCGGCGCCGGCGGCCGGTCGCCGGCGCCGCAGCCGGCGGGCCACGGCCGCGAGCAGCGGCCGGAGGTCGCGGGCGTCGGTCAGCCAGGCGACGGCGAGGAACAGGACACCGACCACGACCCCGGACAGCATGCCCTGTACGAGGGCCTGGATCGTCGTCGGGGTCCCGTCGGTCAGCCCGCCGAGAACCCGGGCGGTGGCCGCTCCCCCCGCCGCGGCGACCGCGGCGGCCAGCAGCCCGGCCGCACCGGCCCGACCGACCCCGGCGAGCGCCTCCCGCCCGGCGGCCCGCCGGACGGCGGCGACCAGCAGCGCGCCGAGCAGCAGCATGCCTGCGGAGGTCGCGAGCGCCACCGCGAGCACCCGGTCGGCAAGCGGCAGCACCTGGCCGAACAGCACCGCGAGGGCGGGCACGCTGAGCCAGCCCAACGCGGTCGCGACGCTTGCCGAGCGGGTGTCGCCACGCGCGTAGAGCGCCCGGGTCAGGATCGCGAACAGGCCGTAGCCGAGCAGACCGGGCGCGAACCCGGCGATCCCGGCCGCGGCGGTGCCCGCGTCGACCGGGTCGGGGAAGAAGAAATGCCCGAGCGGGATCGCGGCGCCGGCCAGCGCGGCGGCGCCGAGCAGGCTGAACAGCACCAGCTGACGCACCGCCGGGGCCAGGGTGTCGCGGTAGGCGCGCTCGTCGCCGGTCGCCCGCGCCGCCACGAGCGTCGGGTACGCGGCGATCGCGAGCGGCACCGCCAGCACCGACCAGGGCAGGAAGTAGACCGTCTGGGCCAGGTTGTAGACGCCGACGTCGGCGGTCCGGCCGTAGGTGACCTGGTTGAGCGCGACGACCAGGGCGATCTGCTGGGCGGCCACGGTGACCACGCCGGCGACCACCAGCCCACCGACGCGCGCCCGCGCGTCGGCCGGGAACCGGTAGCCCGGCCGGGGCCGCAGTCGCAGCCGGCGCAGCGGGATCAGCAGCGACAGCGAGAGCACCACCACGCCGAGCGTGGTGCCGCCGGAGAGCAGCAGCTCGCCGCCGCGACCGGCCTCGTCGATGGTGGCCAGCCGCCCCTGCACCGCGGTGAAGCCGAGGTAGACCGCGATGACGGTGACGCTCGACAGCAGCGGCGCGAGCACCGGCCACGCGAACCGCCGGTGCGCCTGGAGGACGCCGGTGAGCACGATCCCCACGCCGTAGAGCGGCAACTGCGGGGCGAACACCCGCAGCATCCGCGCCCCGGACGCCTGCCGGACCTCGCCGAGACCGTGCCCGAGCAGGCCCATCAGCGGGTCGGCGAACACCGCCACCAGCACCGCCAGCGGGATCAGCAGGCTCAGCGTCCAGGTCAGCAGCGCGCCGGTGGTGGCGGCCACCGCCCGCCGGTCACCCGCCTCGACGGCCCCGGCCAGCAGCGGTACGACGAGACTCGCGAGCGCCCCACCGGCGACGATCTCGAAGATGAAGTTCGGGACGTAGTTCGCCACCAGGTAGGCGCCGCCGAGGTCGGTGGTGGACAGCGTCCAGGTGAACACGGCGGTGCGACCGAAGCCGGCGAGGCGGCTGACCACGGTGAGGACGGCGATGAGGGCGGCCGCCCCGGCGACGCGGCCGGCGGCGGCGAGGGGTGCCGGTTTCGTCACGTCAGTCGGCGAGCCGGCCCAGCTCGTCGAGGTGCCGCAGTCCGGGGGTCCGCTGGATGACCTGGGTGAAGCTGACCTTCTCGCTGGCCGCGGTGAGCGCGGCGAGCACGGCCAGCGTACCGGCCCGCCCGAGCGGCCCGGTACGCGCCGCGAGGCTCACCCCGAGCAGCGCGCCGAGCGCGTTGGCGCCGCTGTCGCCGAGCATCACCCGCTCGTCCAGGTCGTCGCCGACGAGCCCGGCCGCCGCGCCGACCGCGCCCGCCGCGATGCCCCCGTACGGGCCGGTGGACAGCGGCGCGCCGAGCAGCAGGCCGGACTTCAGTGCCCGACCGGGACGCAGGTCCAGCAGGTTGACCAGGTTGGCGGTGCCGGCCACCACCCCGGCGCCGAGCAGCACGTCGAGCCCACGGCCGAACGCGCCGGCACGCTGCCGGCGCGGGTGCGCGGCGACCCGGGCGTCGGCGGCGAGCAGCGCCGCGGCCCCCAGCCCGGCCGCGCCCACCCCGGCGATCTTGACCAGGCCGGCGGTGACCCGACCCTCGCGGAGCGCGGCGAGGTGCCCGGCGAAGCCCTTGGCGGCCTTCTGTTCCGGGCGCGCGCCGACCACGTCGTCGTAGAGCCCGACCGCGCCCGCGCCGACGCCGGCCAGCAGCGCGGCGGCGCCGGCCGGGGCGCTGCCGGCGCCGAGCGCCCCGGCGGTCGCGGCGCCCACGGCCAGCGCGGGGCCGGCGGCCAGGGTCACGGTGCGGCCCCGGTAGTTGGTGCGCTCCAACGCCGGCGCGCTGGGCGACTCGCGTACCTCCCGCAGCACGTAGCGGGCGGTCAGCACGCCCGCGCCCACGGCCAGCAGCCGACCCAGTCTCACGCGACCCCTCCTGAATCCGGACTCTCGACGCGACGCGGCACGGACCTTCCCGGCCCGCGCGGTCACTGGGGCAGTTTAGGCAGCAGCGAGGCGGCGTTGTCGCCCACGCCGTACTGGCCGGCCTTCTTCCCGCTGAGCTGCTCGGCGAGGGCGAGGCTGGTGACGAGCTGCCCCTGCACGGTGTTGGCGTTGTCGACGGTGGAGATGGTCTGCGACAGCACCGGGTCGCCGCGGACCACGGCCACCAGGTTGCCGCCGCTGGAACCCATGCCCGCGACCACGAGCGCGCCCGCCCGGTCGAACTGCTCGGCGATCTTCACCACCGACTCGTCCTTCTTCGCCGAGTCCTTGTCCACGTACGGCTGGCCGGTGACGAGCACCACCGCCTCGGCGGCGCCGGAGATCTTGTCCTCCGGGGTGAGGTAGCCGGCGGTGGCGTACTGCTGCAGCACGCTGCGCCGGTCGGCCTCGCTGACCGGCGCGCTGCCGGCGGGCCGGTCCACCAGGACGGCGGCCAGCAACGCGCTGGAGGTCTCCACGCCGTGCCCGTTGCCGGGCAGGTTGGAGGCCGGGGCGCTGTTCGGGCGCGCGGCGGTGACCGCCAGCTCCAGCAGGTTGTTGTTGCTGTCCGGGTTGATGAACTTGTCCTGCATGTCGATGCGGCCGGTGACGTCGGCGCCGGCGGTCTGGAGCATCTTCAGCACGCCCTCGGCCTGGTCCCGGCCGTTGGGCAGGGTGAGCACCAGCACCCGCCGGTCGGTCAGCTTGCCCGGCAGGACGACCTGCGCCATCTGGGCGGCGAAGTCCTCCTCGCTCTCCAACTGCTTCTGCATGTCGTTGACCGACTGGCGCATCAGGGAGTTGTCCTTGCGCAGGCCGTTGACGTTCTCCCGGAGCGCGTCGGCGACCGGGCCGTTGAGGGCGGCCGTGCCGACCACCAGGCCGATCGCCAGCGCGAGGAAGACCGCGGTCAGGGACACCACGTGGTAGCGGAAGTTGATCACGCTTGCAGCCTCTTGATCGTCGGGGAGCTAGAAGAGCTGGCCGAGTTGGAACACGAAATTGTCCCACCATTCGGAGACCACGCCCAAATACGCCTTGCCGACGGTGGAGACCGCCACCGCGGAGGCCATCGCGGCCACCGCCGAGAGGACCAGCAGCAGCACCGAGGAGCCGGAGATGCTCTGCCGGTAGAGGCGGCTGACGCCCTTGGCGTCGACAAGCTTGCCGCCCACCTTCAACCGGGTGAGAAACGTCGACGCCATGCCGCCCCGGCCCTTGTCGAGGAACTCCACCAGGGTGGCGTGGGTGCCGACGGCCACCAGCAGCGAGGCGCCCTTCTCGTCGGCCAGCAGCATGGCCAGGTCCTCGCTGGTGGCCGCCGCCGGGAAGGTGATCGCGGGCACGCCCAGGCCGTTGACCCGGGCCAGGCCCGGGGCCCGCCCGTCCGGGTAGGCGTGCACGATCACCTCCGCGCCGCAGCGCAGCACGTCGTCGGTGACCGAGTCCATGTCCCCGATGATCATGTCGGGGGTGTAGCCGGCCTCCACCAGCGCGTCGGCCCCGCCGTCGACGCCGATCAGCACCGGCTTGAACTCCCGGATGTACGGGCGCAGCACGTCCAGGTCGGCCTTGTAGTCGTAGCCGCGGACCACGATCAGGCAGTGCCGGCCCCGCATCTGGGTCTGGATGTCCGGCACGCCGACGCCGTCGAGCAGCAGGTCGCGTTCCTGCCGGAGGTAGTCCATCGTGTTGGCGGCGAACGCCTCCAACTGCACCGAGAGGCCCTCCCGGGCATCGGCCATCGACTTGGCCACCGTCTCGGCGTCCTGCAACGCGCCGTGCGCCACCGGCTCCGTGCCGGCGAAGACCGTGTTGCCCTCGATGCGCACCAGGTCACCCTCGCGGACCTGCTCGAAGACGCCTTCGCCGAGATCGTCCAGCAGCGGGATGCCGGCCGCGACCAGCACCTCGGGACCCAGGTTGGGATAGCGCCCGGACACCGACGGCTTGGCGTTGAGCACCGCGGCCACACCCACCGCGACGAGCGAGTCGGCCGCCACCCGGTCCAGGTCCACGTGGTCGATGACCGCGATGTCACCCGGACGCAGGCGGCCCACCAGCCGTTTCGTCCGGCGGTCGAGGCGCGCGGTGCCGAGGATCGAGCCCGGTTCCGCGTTGCGGGTCCGGCGCAGTGTGGGTAGACGCATCGTGACCATCCTGGCATGTGTGGCAGGTTCTGCTGTCGCGACATGCCTGAGCAGGGCCGCCTACCCAGGGAAGCACACCGGAGCGCGCCCCGGTGTGCTTGCGCTCACAATCGGGGCATCACGGGCGTCTTTCCTTGGCCGCCACGGCCAGGAGCTCCTCAGCATGGGCGATACCCAGATCGGAGTCCGGCAAACCGGCGAGCATCCGGGCCAGCTCCCGGGACCGCTCGGTGTCCTCCACCACCCGCACCCCGCTCGTGGTCACCGCGCCCCCGGTGTCCTTCGCCACCACCAGGTGCCGGTCCGCGAACGCGGCGACCTGCGGCAGGTGGGTGACCACGAGCACCTGGTGGCTGCGGGCCAGCCGGGCCAACCGCCGGCCGATCTCCACCGCGGCCTGGCCGCCGACGCCGGCGTCGACCTCGTCGAACACGAGCGTGGGCGGACCGCCTGACCCGGCGAAGACCACCTCGATCGCGAGCATCACCCGGGACAGCTCACCGCCGGAGGCGCCCCGCTGCAACGGCAACGCGGGCGCGCCCGGGTGGGCCAGCAGACGCACCTCGACCTCGTCGGCGCCGTCCGCGCCCACCCCGACCTCGACGCCGTTGACCGGCAGGCTCGGCTCGGCCCGCCCGGCCGCCCGGGGCAGCACCGCCACCTCGATCCGGGCGTGCGGCATGGCCAGCCCGGCCAACTCGACGGTGACCTGCTCGGCGAAGCGGACGGCGGCCTCCTGCCGGGAGGTGGACACCCGGCCGGCCAGGTCGGCGACCTCACCGGCGAGCCGGGCCGCCTCGCGGTCCAACTCGTCCAGCAACTCGTCGGAGTTGTCCAGATCGGACAGCCGGGTGCGGGCCCGCTCGGCCCACGCCACCACGCCGTCCACGTCGTCGGCGTACTTGCGGGTGAGCGCGCGCAGCGCGGCCCGCCGCTCGTAGATCGTCTGGAGGCGGGCCGGGTCGGCGTCCAGCGCGGTCAGATAGGTGGACAGCTCGGCGGCCACGTCGGTGACGAGCGTGGCGGCCTCCTCCAGCCGCGCCGCCAGGTCGGCGAGCGCCGGATCGGTGCCGGCCTGCGCCTCGAGCGTGCGCCGGGCGGTGCCGAGCAACACGGTCGCGTCGGGCGTGTCGTCGGTCGCCTCCACGCCGCCGGCCACGCACTGCTGCGCCACCTGGGCCGCGGTGCGCAGCCCCTCGGCGTGCTCCAGCCGCTGCGCCTCCGCCTTCAGCTCGTCGTCCTCCCCCGGCTGCGGGTCGACCCGGGTGATCTCGTCGAGGCCGAGCCGCAGCAGGTCGGCCTCCTGGTTGCGCTCGCGGGCGTTGCGCCGCCGGTCGGCCAGGTCGTCCACCACCGTCCGCCACCGCCCGTA
This sequence comes from Micromonospora sp. WMMD975, assembly GCF_029581215.1. Classification (NCBI taxonomy): domain Bacteria; kingdom Bacillati; phylum Actinomycetota; class Actinomycetes; order Micromonosporales; family Micromonosporaceae; genus Micromonospora; species Micromonospora sp. WMMD975. The sequence goes on along the minus strand of NZ_CP120739.1, from coordinate 1,512,983 downwards.
CGTCTCGCGCAGCGCGTCGAGCAGCTTCTCGTGCTCCGGGCCGGCGAACCGGTCGAGCGCGCCCCGCTGCTCGGCCGGCCGCAACAGGCGCAACTGGTCGGACTGGCCGTGCACGGCAAGCACCTGCTCGCCGACCTCGCCGAGCGTCGCCACCGGCATGCCGCGCCCGCCCAGGTGCGCCCGGGACCGACCCTCGACCGTGACGGTGCGGCTGAGCAGCAGCGAACCGTCCTCGTCGGGCTCGCCACCGGCGTCGATGATGCGGGCGTGCACCGCCTCGGCCACCCGGCCGCGCAGCCGCAGCCGCCCCTCCACCACCGCCCGGCCCGGCTGGGCCCGCACCCGGCCGGCGTCGGCCCGGCCGCCGAAGAGCAGGCCGAGGCCGGTCACCACCATGGTCTTGCCGGCGCCGGTCTCGCCGGTGATGACATTCATCCCCCCGGCCAGCGGCAGCGTGGTGTCCTCGATGACGCCCAGTCCGGTGATGCGCAGCTCTTCCAGCACAGCACCCGACAGTAGCCCCGCCGGGTGACAGTTGACCAGCCGGCACGGTGCGGGTGCGGGCGGGGTGCCGGATGGTGTGTCCGGCACCCCGACCGTCGCGAGCCCGACCACCCCCTGATCGGGCCGCGACCGCCGGGCCGCGCACCCGGGGGAGCGGTGGGCCTCACCACCGCTCCCCCGGGCTCACCTCAGCACGGCCCGCGTGGCCCCACCGTATCGCGCGCGCCGGCCGAGCCGGACGGTCCTGATCGGCCGGTCAGCGGCGGCTGCCGCGCCAGCCCTGCACGGGTAGGTCGAACTTGGCCACCAGCCGGTCGGTGAACGGGCGCGCCCGCAGCCGGACGATCCGCACCGGCAACGCGCCCCGGCGCACCGTGACCCGGGCGCCCGGCGGCAGGTCGTAGACCCGCCGGCCGTCGCAGCACAGCACCGCGAGCGTGGTGAACGGGTCGACGGTGATGACGAACGTGGAGGTCGGCGCCGTGACCAGCGGCCGGCTGAACAGCGCGTGCGCGCTGATCGGCACCAGCAACAGCGCCTCCACCTCCGGCCAGACCACCGGCCCCCCGCCGGAGAAGGCGTACGCGGTGGAGCCCGTCGGGGTCGCGCAGACCACCCCGTCGCAGCCGTACCGGGACAGCGGCCGGCCATCCACGTCGACGAGCAGCTCCAGCATCTGGGCGCGTTCGCCCTTCTCCACACTGATCTCGTTGAGCGCCCACGACTCGATGGTCGGCCCGCCGTCGAACTCGGCGGTCACGTCGAGGGTGAGGCGTTCGTCCACGGTGTAGTTGCGCCCGATCACGTCGCGCACCGCGGTGTCCAGGTCGTTGATCTCCGCCTCGGCCAGGAAGCCGACCTTGCCCAGGTTGATACCGAGCAGCGGCGCCTTGGCCGGGCGGGCCAGCTCGGCGGCGCGCAGGAACGTGCCGTCCCCGCCGAGCGCGAAGACGATCTCGGCGCCCTCGGCCGCCTCCGGGCCGGTCACCGGCACCACGCCGGGCAGGTCGAGGTCGTCGGCCTCCTCGGCCACCACCCGCACCTCGAAGCCGTTCGAGATCAGGTCGGCGGCCACCGCCCGGGCGTGCTCGGTGCTGCGTCGACGACCGGTGTGCGTCACCAGCAGCGCGGTGCGACTCACCCGGACACCTCCTCGGTCGTGGCCGCCGTCGCGGCGGCACCCTGCGGACCCGCGGCCACCACCGCGCGTACCCGGTCGGGCTCGGCGGCCGGCGCACCCCGGCGCAACCATACGAAGAACTCGACGTTGCCGCTCGGCCCCGGCAACGGGCTGGCCGCCACGTCGGCCAGGCCGAGGCCGAGGCCCGCGGCGGCGGCGGCCACGTCGAGCACCGCCTCGGCGCGCAGCGCCGGGTCGCGCACCACACCACCGGCGCCGACCCGCTCCTTGCCCACCTCGAACTGCGGCTTGACCATCAGCGCCAGGTCGCCGTCGGCTGCGGTGCAGCCGGCCAGCGCGGGCAGCACCAGGCGCAGCGAGATGAACGACAGGTCGGCCACCGTCAGGTCGACCGGGCCGCCGATCGCCTCCGGCGTGAGGGTACGCACATTGGTGCGCTCGAAGACCCGGACCCGTCCGTCGTTGCGCAGCGGCCAGGCGAGCTGCCCGTACCCGACGTCGACGGCCACCACCTCGGCCGCGCCGGCGCGCAGCAGCACGTCGGTGAAACCGCCGGTGGAGGCGCCCGCGTCCAGGCACCTCCGGCCGGTCACGGCCAGCCCGCCCGGCCCGAACGCGGCGAGCGCGCCGGCCAGCTTGTGGCCGCCCCGGGAGACGTAGTCGGTGGTCGGGTCGGCGCCGGTCACCAGCAGCGGGTCGGCCGGGTCGACCATGGCCGCCGGTTTGCCGGCGACCACTCCGCGCACCCGGACGCGACCGTCGGCCACCAGCGCGGCGGCCTGCTCCCGGGAGCGGGCCAGGCCCCGCCGGACGAGTTCGGCGTCCAGCCGGATACGACGAGCCATCAGTGTGTCCGTTCTCCGCCTCTGCTCACGCCTGGTCGATGGTGGCGAGGGTCTCGCGCAGCGTCTCGTACGCCGCCTCGTACTGGGCGATCTGGTCGGCCGGGGCGAGCGCCTCGGCGTTGGCCATGCCCCGCACCGCGGCGTCCACCGCCGGATGTCGCGCCTCGCCGACCTCCTCGACCGGCGCGGAGCGTACCCCCGGGGGTGGCCCGGGACGCGGCCCCGGCGGCGGCCCGGGCCGGTAGGGCGCGCTCACGAGCCGGCCGTCCGGGGACCGGCGGCCTTCCGCGCCGCCCGGGGCGCGGCCGGTGTCCCGCCGGCCGGCGTGCGCGCCACCGTCGCCGGGGGCTTGCGCGCGACCGTCTTCTTGGCCACCGCCTTCTTCGCCACCGCCTTCTTCGCCACCGCGTTCGACGGCGACGCCTTCGACGGCGACGCGGCGTCCGACGGCGACGCGGCGTCCGGACCGGCGGCGGACGACGTGGTCGGCCCGGCGACGGACGGCCCGGTGGTCGGCTCGGTGGTCGGCTCGGGCCCGGAGGCGGGCGTCGCCGACTCGGGGATCGCCCGCGCCTCGCGCAGTTGCCGCTCCAGGTCGTGCACCCGACGGGTCAGCTCGGCGACCTCGTCCGCGGTGGCCAGGCCGACCGCGCCCAACGCCCGGTCGACCTCGAAGCGGACCAACTTGGTCAACGCCTCCCGGTTGGCCAGGCCGGTGGCGACCAGCTCCTCGGCGAGCGACTGGAGCGCGACGGCGGTGGCGCCACTCTGACCGACGGCACGCTTCACCACGCCCTGCGCCTTCTTCCGGGGCGCCTCCGTCAGGCCCATGGCCAGCTCGAGGTAGGCGCGCCACGCGTCCTGCATGCCTGAGTCCTTCCGCGGGGCGAGGTGTGCAGGTGCCACGCTACCGGGCGCCTGGGACACACCGTTGCGGTACGGTGCCCGCAACGGTGTGGCTCGTGGTGAGGAGACGATGTGGCCAGCGTGGACGACTGCCGGCAGGCGTTGCAGGACCTGGTCGACCGGCTGGACCGGCACGTCGAGGCGCAGGGGCGCATCGACCTCGACCGCACCCTGGCCTGCCGGATCACCGACCTGGACACCGCCTTCCACGGACGGCTCGAAGGCGGCCGGCTGGTCGGCCTGACCGACGGCGACGACCCCAAGGCCAAGATCGCGCTGAGCGCCGGCAGCGACGACCTGGTCGCCCTGGTGCACGGCAAGCTCGACATCATGTCCGCGGTGGCCGCCCGACGGGTCTCCGTCAAGGCGAACCCGTTCGACCTGATGAAGCTCCGCAAACTGCTCTGAGGCGTCCGCTCAGCCGTCGAGGCCGAGCGCGGTGAGCGCCTCCGCCGCCGCCGGGGACCCGGCCCGCACCCGCGGGCCGGCCGGCGTCGACCAGGCCACCGCGCAGAGCGCCGCGAGCGCGTCCAGCGTCCGTCCCGCGCCGTCGAGCACCAGCTCACCGCCGGCCTCCGTCACCGACCAGCCGCCGGTCTCCGCACCGCCCGGCACCGCCACCACGGCCTCCGAATCGAACAGCCCGGTCAAATCGATTGAGACGTACGCCGGCCGGCGCGGCTCGGGCGCGGCCAGCAACTCGGCCGCGTCGCTGACACCGGTGAGCACCAGCAGGCTGTCCAACCCGGCCCGGCGGGCACCCTCGATGTCGGTGTCCAACCGGTCACCCACGACCAGTGCGCGCCCGGCGCCGGCGCGACGGGCGGCGGTGGCGAACAGCGCCGGCTCCGGCTTGCCCACCACCACGTCGGGGTCCCGGTCGAGCGCGGTACGCAGCACCGCCACCAACGAGCCGTTGCCCGGCAGCGGCCCACGCGGGCTCGGCAGCGTACGGTCGGTGTTCGTGGCGTACCAGGGCGCGCCGGCCCGCACCGCCAGCGACGCCTCGGCCAGGTCGGACCAACCGACCTGCGGCCCGTAGCCCTGGGCCACCGCGGCGGGCTCCTCCTCGGCCGTCGACACCGGCCGCAGGCCCACCGCGCGCAACTCCGCCCGCAACGCCTCCGCGCCGACCACGAGCACCGGCGCGCCGGCCGGCAGCCGGTCGGCGAGCAGCTCGGCGGTGGCGCCCGCCGAGGTGAGCACCTCCGCCGGCTCGGCCGGCACGCCCATGCCGGTGAGCAGGTCGGCCACCTCGCTGGAGCGGCGGGAGGCGTTGTTCGTGGCGTACGCGACCGCCCGTCCCTCGTCGCGCAGCCGGCCGACCGCCTCGACCGCACCGGGAATGGGCCGGTCGATCAGGTAGATGACCCCGTCCAGGTCGAAAACGACCAGAGTGTACGCGTCGACAAGCCGCCCACCCGCCCGGTCGCGATCGGATCGGGCCGAGATCATGTCCGAGCCGGTTTCCCCGGCCTGCCCGGTCACCGGCGACCCGCCGCCTCGTCCCCGTCGGCCTGGGTGTCACGGGCCTGGGTGTCGTCAGCCTTTGCGTCGCCGGCGTCAGCGGGCGCCGGTCGGTCCCGCGTCGGGTCGGTCGATGCGGCGGTGGTGGCGAGCGAGCCGGCCTCGGTGTCGGTCAACTCGTCGTCGCCCAGGTCTCCGGCGTCGCGGTCCCGGTACCCGGCCTGGGCCGCGTCACCGGCGCCCCCGACGGCACCCGCCGTGTCAGCGCGGTCGACAGCGCCCGCCGTGTCAGCGCGGTCGGCGCCCTGCGGGAGGTCACCGTCACGATCCGAGTCCTCGTCGTCGAGGTCGTCGCCCTCATCGTCGCCGTCGAGGTCGCCGTCGGTGTCGGTTTCGGTGTCGGTGTCGGCCGAGGAGTGCGGGCCGTCCACCTCAGCGTCCGGCTCGTCGTCCTCGTCGTCGCCCTCGATGACCACACCGTCGAGCTCCAGCAGCCGTTCGGCCGCGTCGGTCTCGCCCTCGGAGTCGATGTCGGCGGCCCGAGAGAACCACTCCCGCGCCTCCTCGCGCCGGCCCACCGCGAGCAGCCCGTCCGCGTACGCGTAGCGCAGCCTCGCCGCCCACGGCTCGGACGACTCGGCGGTCAGCTCGCGCACCTGGAGCATCGCCACGGCCGCGTCCTTCTGCCCGAGGTCGCCCCGCGCGCCGGCGGCCACGATCAGCAACTCGATGGCGACAGCCTGGTCGAGCTTCTCCCGGTCCGCGCCGCGGAACAGGTCGATCGCCCGTTCCGGCCGGCCCAGGGCCCGCTCGCAGTCGGCCAGGACTGCCAGGTGGATCTGCAGGCCGGTCATCCGGTGGAAAGTCCGGAGTTCGGCGATGGCCGTCTGCCACTCCCCCGCGTGGTACGCGGCCAACCCGACCGCTTCCCGTACCGCAGCGATCCGGGAGGCGAGCCGGCGGGCCGCCATGGCGTGCGCCAGCGCCAGCGCGGGATCGTCGTCGATCAGCAGACCGGTCGCGACGAGGTGTCGGGCGACGGTATCCGCCACCGGCTTCGCGAGCGAGAGCAACTCGGCCCGGACGGGCGAGTCGAGGTCGCTCGCGACCACCTCGTCCGGCAGTTCCGGCGCCTCGCCGGTACGCCCCTCGCCGCGCTCGTCCCGACGCTCACGCTGCGGACCATAACTGCCCGAGCGGTGCTCGTCCCGATCCGGCCGGTCGCCGTAACCACGGCGTTCCCCGCCCCGCTCGGCACGCCCACCCCGGTAGCCACCCTCGCGGTCATCCCGACGGAAACCACCCTCGCGACGGTCACCACCGGCGTATCCGTCGCGACGGTCACCACCACGCGAGCCCGCGCCACGGTCGCCGCCGGAGCGGTTGTCCCGGCCGTAGCCACCCTCACGACGATCGCCGCCACGGAAACCACCGTCGCGGTCACCACCACGGAAACCGCCCTGACGGTCGCCACCACGGAACCCGCCCTCGCGCCGGTCAGCACCAGGGGCGCCACCGGGCCGGCTGTAGCCACCCTCGCGACGGTCACCGCCGGGCTGGTTGTCCCGGCGGTAACCGCCCTCAGGGCGCTCACCACCACGGAAGCCGCCTTCACGGCGCTCACCACCACGGAAGCCGCCCTCACGGCGCTCACCACCACGGAATCCACCGTCGCGCCGGTCACCGCCAGGCGCGCCACCCGAGCGACTGTCCCGGCTGTAACCACCGTCGCGACGCTCACCACCACGGAAACCGCCCTCACGGTCGCCACCACGGAAACCTTCACGACGGTCGCCACCACGGAAACCGCCCTCGCGCCGGTCACCGCCAGGCGCGCCACCGGAGCGACTGTCCCGGCTGTAACCGCCCTCACGGTCACCACCACGGAAGCCACCCTCACGACGATCGCCGCCACGGAAACCACCGTCGCGGTCGCCACCACGGAAACCACCCTCGCGACGGTCACCACCGGAGCGGCTGTCCCGGCCGTAACCACCCTCACGACGATCGCCGCCACGGAAACCACCGTCGCGGTCGCCACCACGGAAACCACCCTCGCGACGGTCACCACCGGAGCGGCTGTCCCGGCCGTAACCACCCTCACGACGATCGCCGCCACGGAGACCACCGTCGCGGTCGCCACCACGGAAACCACCCTCGCGACGGTCACCACCGGAGCGGCTGTCCCGGCCGTAACCACCCTCACGACGGTCACCACCACGGAGGCCACCATCGCGGTCACCGCCGGGGCGGCTGTCCCGGCTGTAGCCACCCTCACGACGGTCACCGCCACGGAAACCACCGTCGCGGTCGCCACCACGGAAACCGCCCTCACGGCGGTCACCACCGGAGCGGCTGTCCCGGCCGTAACCACCCTCACGACGGTCGCCACCGGGGCGGTTCTCCCGGCCGTAACCACCCTCACGACGGTCGCCGCCACGGAAGCCGCCCTCGCGGTCGCCACCACGGAAACCACCCTCGCGCCGGTCACCGCCCGGCGCACCACCGGAGCGACCGTCCCGGCCGTAGCCACCCTCACGCCGGTCGCCGCCTCGCCCGCCACCGGCGCGGTCGTCACGGCCGCCCCGGTACGAGGGCCGATCGTCGCGGCGGGCGTCGCCGCGCCCCTGCCCACGATCGGCGCGATCCTCGTAGCGACGGGGGCGGTCCCCGCCCTGCGGTCCAGAGCTCACAGGTGCATCCTTCCTGATGGCGTTTCCGCCAGAACGCTAACGCAGTCGAGGGCCGACCCTGGCAGGGGCGGCCCTCGACTGAAGATTTGTCCGGCGGTGTCCTACTCTCCCACACCCTCCCGAGTGCAGTACCATCGGCGCTGGAGGGCTTAGCTTCCGGGTTCGGAATGTTACCGGGCGTTTCCCCTCCGCCATGACCGCCGTAACTCTATGAACATGTCAACCAACCCCTGGCGGGTGGTGTTTGTTCAGAGTTGCACAGTGGACGCGTAGCAGCTTGGTAGTCAAGTCCTCGGCCTATTAGTACCGGTCAACTGAACCCGTTACCGGGCTTACATTTCCGGCCTATCAACCCAGTCGTCTAGCTGGGGGCCTTACCCCACAAAGTGGGTGGGATACCTCATCTTGAAGCGAGCTTCCCGCTTAGATGCTTTCAGCGGTTATCCCTTCCGAACGTAGCTAACCAGCCGTGCCCCTGGCGGGACAACTGGCACACCAGAGGTTCGTCCGTCCCGGTCCTCTCGTACTAGGGACAGCCCTTCTCAAGTATCCTACGCGCACGGCGGATAGGGACCGAACTGTCTCACGACGTTCTAAACCCAGCTCGCGTACCGCTTTAATGGGCGAACAGCCCAACCCTTGGGACCTGCTACAGCCCCAGGATGCGACGAGCCGACATCGAGGTGCCAAACCATCCCGTCGATATGGACTCTTGGGGAAGATCAGCCTGTTATCCCCGGGGTACCTTTTATCCGTTGAGCGACACCGCTTCCACATGCCAGTGCCGGATCACTAGTCCCGACTTTCGTCCCTGCTCGACCTGTCAGTCTCACAGTCAAGCTCCCTTGTGCACTTGCACTCAACACCTGATTGCCAACCAGGCTGAGGGAACCTTTGGGCGCCTCCGTTACCCTTTAGGAGGCAACCGCCCCAGTTAAACTACCCACCAGACACTGTCCCTGAACCGGATAACGGTCCGAAGTTAGATACCCAAATCAACCAGAGTGGTATTTCAAGATTGCCTCCACCTATACTGGCGTATAGACTTCACCGGCTCCCACCTATCCTACACAAGCTAATTCAGATACCAATGTCAAGCTATAGTAAAGGTCCCGGGGTCTTTCCGTCCTGCCGCGCGTAACGAGCATCTTTACTCGTAATGCAATTTCGCCGGGCCTGTGGTTGAGACAGTGGGGAAGTCGTTACGCCATTCGTGCAGGTCGGAACTTACCCGACAAGGAATTTCGCTACCTTAGGATGGTTATAGTTACCACCGCCGTTTACTGGCGCTTAAGTTCTCCGCTTCGCCCCGAAGAGCTAACAGGTCCCCTTAACGTTCCAGCACCGGGCAGGCGTCAGTCCATATACATCGAATTACTTCTTCGCATGGACCTGTGTTTTTAGTAAACAGTCGCTTCCCCCTGCTCTCTGCGGCCATACAACGCTCCACCCGCGCGGGGCTTCACGTCTCCGGCCCCCCTTCTCCCTAAGTTACGGGGGCAATTTGCCGAGTTCCTTAACCACAGTTCGCCCGATCGCCTCGGTATTCTCTACCTGACCACCTGTGTCGGTTTGGGGTACGGGCCGCTCAGAACTCGCTAGAGGCTTTTCTCGGCAGCATAGGATCACTGACTTCACCTGAATCGGCTCGGCATCACGTCTCAGCCTACATGCGCCGCGGATTTACCTACGACACGGCCTACACGCTTACCCCGGCACAACCACCGGCCGGGATCAGCTACCTTCCTGCGTCACCCCATCGCTTGACTACTACCCGCCAGGTTCCCACGCTCCCCACAATCCGTCCGAAGACATCACGCAGTTCGGGTGGTTAGCACAACGAGGTTCATCAGGGACGCTCTTTCGCGGGTACGGGAATATCAACCCGTTGTCCATCGACTACGCCTCTCGGCCTCGCCTTAGGTCCCGACTCACCCAGGGCGGATTAGCCTGGCCCTGGAACCCTTGGTCATCCGGCGGAAGGGTTTCTCACCCTTCTTTCGCTACTCATGCCTGCATTCTCACTCGTGCCGTGTCCACAACTAGGTCACCCCGTCGCTTCACCCCCGGCACGACGCTCCCCTACCCATCCACACACCTGCACCTGATATCAAGACCAGACGAGGTTGAAATGTGAATGCCACAGCTTCGGCGGTGTGCTTGAGCCCCGCTACATTGTCGGCGCGGAACCACTTGACCAGTGAGCTATTACGCACTCTTTAAAGGGTGGCTGCTTCTAAGCCAACCTCCTGGTTGTCTATGCGACCCCACATCCTTTTCCACTTAGCACACGCTTAGGGGCCTTAGCTGGTGATCTGGGCTGTTTCCCTCTCGACTACGAAGCTTATCCCCCGCAGTCTCACTGCCGCGCTCTCACTTACCGGCATTCGGAGTTTGGCTGATTTCGGTAAGCTTGTGGGCCCCCTAGACCATCCAGTGCTCTACCTCCGGCAAGAAACACGCGACGCTGCACCTAAATGCATTTCGGGGAGAACCAGCTATCACGGAGTTTGATTGGCCTTTCACCCCTAACCACAGGTCATCCCCCAACTTTTCAACGTTGGTGGGTTCGGCCCTCCACGCGGTCTTACCCGCGCTTCAGCCTGCCCATGGCTAGATCACTCCGCTTCGGGTCTAGAGCATGCGACTAAAAAACGCCCTATTCAGACTCGCTTTCGCTACGGCTCCCCCACACGGGTTAACCTCGCCACATGCCACTAACTCGCAGGCTCATTCTTCAAAAGGCACGCCGTCACCCCGTAAGGCTCCGACGGATTGTAGGCGAACGGTTTCAGGTACTATTTCACTCCCCTCCCGGGGTACTTTTCACCATTCCCTCACGGTACTCGTCCGCTATCGGTCACCAGGAAGTATTTAGGCTTACCAGGTGGTCCTGGCAGATTCACGGCAGATTTCAGGAGTCCGCC